>NZ_CM142709.1:0-3525000 GCF_054897885.1 Pseudomonas sp. LB1P83
TGTCCTGCGGATTGGTCGGGTGCAGGGTTTCACCCAGCAGTACGCGGCCCAGTTGACCGCCCAGTTTCAAGGCATGTCGGGCGCTGTGCACCGGGTTGCGCAGGCCATGGGCGGCAACGCTGCGCAAGGTCGACAGCAGATCCCGGCCACGCAGGCCGGTGATCGCACTCTGTGCGTTGATGAACGCGGCGGGAGTGGGCAAAAAGTCCCTTGCTGGTTTTTCGCGCATGAATGAACACTCCTTCGTCTTCAGGCTAAATACAGATACACCGAACCAGAACACCATAGACGCTGTTGCGGATTGTTGCGCGGCGCTGCGCCTTCCCGACTGACAATGGGCCGATTAGCCGCCCAATGGCGCCGGATGCGGATGCATCACGGCACGCTGACGTTCTTCCTCGAGAAACTTCATGATGATCGGTGCCACGGCTTCGGCCCGGGTAATCAAAAACAGATGCCCGTCATCGATGATGTGCAACTGGGCATTGGGAATCCGCCAGGCCAGTAACCGCATGTTGACCAACGGGATCAGTGGATCGTCGTCGCCGGCCAGCACCAGGGTCGGCTGATTGATCTTGTGCAGCCAGTGAATGCTGGTCCAGCCAAGCCCGGCGAACAGCTGCCAGTAGTAACCGAGTTTGCCTGCCGAACGCACTTTCGCCGCGTGGCTAGCGGCGAGCGTAGGGTCGCGACGGAACGAGCCTCCGTAGATCATCGGCGCAATGCGGATCACGTGAGACGGCTGGATGTAGCGCCGTGGGCTGGCCATCATCCACAACACTTTCGGTTTGCCCGGTACCATCACTGCGCCGGCCGCCGTGGCCGCCAGTACGAGTTTCTTGCAGCGCTCGGGATAGTCGTACGCGAATTGCTGGGCGAGGGCGCCACCCCAGGAAACGCCGATGACGTTGACTTTCCCGTAGTCGAGGTAATCGAGCATCCGCGCCGTGAGTTTCGCCAGGCCTGGAAAGCGATACGGCCGATTGGGCGTCGACGAACCGCCGACACCGGGTACGTCGAAAGCGATGACTTCCAGGTCCGGGTCCAGCGCCGCGACGAACGGAAACACCAGCTCCAGGTTGGCGCCGATGCCGTTGAAAATCAGCAAGGGCGTCAAGTGAGGCTTGCCGGGGCGTACTGCCGTGCGGAGGGTCTGGCCATCCAGGTCGACAGTACGGAATATGAACGGTTGCGGCATGCTTCAGGCCCTGTGGGTGAATTATCCCGGTCCCTTGTAGGAGCGAAGCTTGCTCGCGAAGGCGTCAAGTCAGTCGACATCCATGTTGAAGGAATGACCGCTTTCGCGAGCAAGCTTCGCTCCTACAGAGGGCGCGGGGTGTGTCGGTTACCGCTCGTGTACGTAAGTGCCTGGCGCCGCCTCGCCTGCCGGGTAAGCCTTGGTGCCCAGACTCGCCGGGGATTTCTTCAGCTTGCCCGAACGCTCGGCCTGCCAGGCCTGCCAGTGCAGCCACCAGGAATCAGTGTGCTTGGTGGAATTCTCTTGCCATTCTTCGGCCTTCACCGGCATCTCCGTGCTGGTCATGTAGCGCGATTTCGGGTTGCCCGGCGGGTTCAGAATGCTCTGGATATGCCCGCTGCTGGACAGCACGAATTCAACCTTGCCGCCGAACAACTGCGCCGACTTGTAGCAGGACTTCCACGGAGTGATGTGGTCGTTGGTGCCGGCCAGGGAAAAGATGTCGGCCGTGACCTGCTTCAGATCGATCGGTGTACCGCACACTTCCAGTGCATCGGGACGGATCAGTGGATTGCTTTTGAACATTTCGATCAGGTCGCCGTGGAATGCAGCGGGTAACCGTGTGGTGTCGTTGTTCCAGAACAAGATGTCGAACACTGGCGGTTCGTTGCCCAGCAGGTAGTTGTTGACCCAGTAGTTCCAGATCAAATCGTTGGGGCGCATCCAGGCGAAGACTTTCGCCATGTCGCGGCCTTCCAGCACACCGGCCTGATAGGAATGGCGCTTGGCGGCTTCGAGGGTCTGCTCGTCAACGAACAGGGCCACGTCGCTGTCCAGGGTGGTGTCCAGCACGCTGACCAGCAGCGTCAGGGCGTTGACCTTCTTCTCGCCGATTGCGGCGTAGTGGCCCAGCAGCGCGGTGCAGGTGATGCCCCCGGAGCAGGCGCCGAGCATGTTCACGTCTTTGCTGCCGGTGATCGCGGTGACCACGTCGACCGCTTCCTTGAGCGCCTCGATGTAGGTCGACAGACCCCACTCGCGCTGCTCCTTGGTCGGGTTGCGCCAGCTGACGATAAACGTCTGCACATTGTTGCGCAGGCAGAAACGCGCCAGGCTCTTGTCCGGGCTCAAGTCGAATACATAGAATTTGTTGATCTGGGGCGGCACCACCAGCAGCGGACGCTCGTGCACCTGCTCGGTGATCGGGCGGTACTGGATCAGTTCGAGCACGTCGTTGCGGAAAACCACTGCACCTTCGGTCACGCCCAGGCTCTTGCCGACTTCGAACGCACCCATGTTGACCTGGCTCGGCATACCGCCGTTGTGTACCAGATCCTTGGCCAGATGCGAGAGGCCGTCGAGCAGGCTTTTGCCGCCGGTTTCGAAGAAGCGTTTGACCGCTGCCGGGTTGGCCGCACTGTTGGTCGGCGCCATGGCTTCGGTCATGAGGTTGATCACGAAATGCCCGCGGCTGACGTCTTTGGGCGGCAGATTGCTGTCATCTATCCAGTCGTGGAGTTCCTTGCGCCACGCCAGGTAAGTTTGCAAATAACGTTTGTAGAGCGGGTTCTGGCTCCAGGCCGGATCGGCAAAGCGACGGTCATCGCTTGTGGGTAGAAGCTCCGATTTACCGAACAACACGTTCTTCAGTTCAAGGCCGAAATGGGCAACATGCCTGGCACTGTGAATCGGTTGTTTGATGGCCTGCCTGAGCACCATTCGAGCAGACGCCAATAGATCCTTTCCACGCAGCCCAACGACAGGATTCAGCCCCAAGGTGTTTTCCGAGGCTTGATACTTCAAGTCATCGTTATTCTTGTTACTCATCTACGACGCTCCATTGTCCTGAGACGAGTACCTGGGTCCAGCTGTGAAGTGACACAGCCAATGCCAGGTACTTCTGCTCGGGTGACCGTTAATTCTGCATCGCTGCTTTTTACGGCAGAGAGCACTGCAGGGAACTTGCCAGCTCCATTGGTTACCCGAGTTTAATTTTTTTCGCAAGCGGGCCAATCATTGACCCAGGAGCGGAGCATTCAAACAGATGGAATTAGAAAATGCCCTCTAATGAGCAAGAGGCTTGACCTAGAGCATCAGCTTGACGATGGATTCGTTGGGATCGCGGGTTTTGCCGGCGGCTTTTAGTTCGGCAAGATAATCATCCCAAAGTGCGTCCTGACGTCGCGCCAGTTCGTACAAATATTCCCAGGTGAACAGCCCGCTATCGTGACCGTCGTCGAAGGTCAATTTCAGTGCGTACTGACCGGCCGGTTCTACCTTGGTCAGGCCTACGCCGATCTTGCCAAATTGCAGGATAGGTTTGCCGTGGCCCTGGACCTCGGCGGAGGGAGAGTGCACGCGAAGGAACTCGGCGGGCAGGTGATATTCCTCGCCGGACGCGTATTTCAGCGACAGGGTTTTCGAGGCTTTGTGCAGTTTTATGTCGGTGGGGAGTTGGGTCATGACCTGAGTTCCGTTATGGATGGAACCCTGTAGGAGCGAAGCTTGCTCGCGAAAGCGTCAGTTCAGTCGACATGTATGTTGAATGAATGACTGATCTCGCGAGCAAGCTTCGCTCCTACAAGTATTGCTTACAGGATATAACGGGACAGGTCTTCGTTCTGCGCCAATTCACCGAGGTGGCTGTTGACGTACTCGGCGTCGATCAGGATCACCTTGTCGTCGTGGGCGCTGGCCAGGTCGCCGGCGCTGAACGACACTTCTTCGAGCAGGCGCTCGAGCAAGGTGTGCAGGCGACGGGCACCGATGTTTTCGGTCTTCTCGTTGACCTGCCAGGCGATCTCGGCAATACGCTTGATGCCGTCCGGCAGGAACTCGATCACCAGGCCTTCGGTTTTCAGCAGGGCACAATACTGCTCGGTGAGCGATGCGTGCGGTTCGCTGAGAATGCGTTCGAAATCTTCAGGCGTCAGTGCCTTGAGTTCGACACGAATCGGCAGGCGACCTTGCAGCTCAGGCACCAGATCGCTCGGCTTGCTCAGGTGGAACGCACCGGACGCGATGAACAGGATGTGGTCGGTCTTCACCATCCCCAGCTTGGTGTTGACGGTGCAGCCTTCGATCAGCGGCAGCAAGTCGCGCTGTACGCCCTCACGGGACACATCTACGCCACCGGTGTTGCCGCGCTTGGCGACTTTGTCGATTTCGTCGATGAACACGATGCCATGCTGCTCGACCGCTTCCAGCGCCTTGGCCTTCAACTCTTCATCGTTGACCAGGCGACCGGCTTCTTCGTCACGCACCAGTTTCAGCGCTTCCTTGACCTTGATCTTGCGGCTCTTGCGTTTGCCCTTGCCCATGTTGGCAAACAGGCTCTGCAACTGGTTGGTCATCTCTTCCATGCCCGGTGGCGCGGAGATATCGACGCCGGCCATTTCGGCGACTTCGATTTCGATTTCCTTGTCATCCAGCTGACCTTCACGCAGGCGCTTGCGGAACAGCTGACGGGTGTTGGAGTCGGCCGATGGGGCGTCGTCATTGTTGAAGCCCATGCGTGCCGGTGGCAGCAGGGCGTCGAGGATGCGCTCTTCAGCGGCGTCTTCGGCGCGGTGGCGAACCTTGGTCATTTCCTGTTCGCGCAGCAACTTGATCGCTGCGTCAGCCAGGTCACGAATGATCGATTCAACGTCGCGACCGACGTAGCCGACTTCGGTGAATTTGGTCGCTTCGACTTTGATGAACGGCGCGTTGGCAAGCTTGGCCAAGCGACGGGCGATCTCGGTTTTACCGACACCGGTCGGGCCGATCATCAGGATGTTCTTGGGCGTTACTTCAACGCGCAGCTCTTCGGGCAGCTGCATCCGGCGCCAGCGGTTACGCAGCGCGATGGCGACGGCGCGCTTGGCATCGTCCTGGCCGATGATATGGCGATTGAGTTCGTGGACGATTTCACGGGGAGTCATGGACATAGTAATTGGTGGTCCTCAAGCAAAAGCGAGCCGTGGCACTAAGGCCGAAACAGGCTTACTCGGCGAGGTCCTGCTCCTCAATGGTGAAGGTGTGGTTGGTGAATACACAGATGTCGCCGGCGATACCGAGGGCGGTTTCGACGATTTCCCGGGCCGACAGATCGGTTTTCTTCAGCAGCGCGCTGGCGGCGGCCTGGGCGTAACCGCCACCGGAACCCATGGCGATCAGGCCTTCTTCGGGTTCGACCACATCGCCGTTGCCGGTGATGATCAGGGAGGCGTCTTTGTTCGCGACCGCGAGCATGGCTTCGAGGCGGCTGAGGGTGCGGTCGGTGCGCCATTCTTTGGCGAGTTCGACGGCAGCGCGAACCAGGTGGCCTTGATGTTTCTCAAGCTGGCCTTCGAAACGCTCGAAGAGGGTGAAGGCGTCAGCGGTGGCCCCGGCAAAACCGGCGATCACTTGGCCGTGGTACAGGCGACGAACTTTCTTCGCGTTGCCTTTCATCACGGTATTGCCGAGAGAAACCTGGCCGTCGCCGCCCATGACGACTTTGCCGTGGCGGCGAACTGAAACGATGGTGGTCAAGGGAGAGTCTCCACGCAGCGGGGCGAAAATGCCTTATGCCAACTCATATGGGGGTGGTGATGCGTTTTTCAACTGCGGGGCGGGAGAGGGGACGAGCGGTGTTACGCGGGAAAGGTTGTGTTGTCTGGTCTGACGCCTTCGCGGGCAAGCCTCGCTCCTACAGGTCATGTGCCGTTCACAAATGCGGCGAACGGTGCATTTTACGGTGTTCGCAATATCGCAAACGACCCGTTATTTGTAGGAGCGAGGCTTGCCCGCGAAGAACGATAACGCGGTCTTGCTGAGGAAATCAGCGGTTCTGGCGTTGTTGTAACAACAGGTTGCTAAACCCTGCGCCGGACAGTTGTTTCTGCGCCGTGGTCAGTTGTTCGCGGTTGCTGAACGGTCCGACCAACACCCGATACCAGGTTTCGTCCTTCACCGTGCCGGATTCAACCGCCACCGCCTGACCCAGCAGGATGATCTGCGCCCGAACCTTGTCCGCGTCAGCCTCTTTGCGGAACGAACCGGCCTGGAGGAAGAACTTGGTCACCGGTGCCGCTTTGGAAACCGGTGGCGCAGGTGGCGGAGTAATCCCGGCCAGTGCCGCTTGAGCGCGCGCGGTATCGATCTTCGCCGCTTGCTCGGGCGTTACCGGCGTGGTCGGAATCGCCGGCACTTGCGGCGTCGGCAGGGTTTTCTCCGGCACGGCATCCGGCGGCACGATCACTTCCGATTCCGGCAGCAGGGTGTAGAAGTCGTACTTCGGCTTCACCGGTTGCGTCGGGCTCGGCGGGGTCTTGTTGGCCTCGGCGATCTTGGTGGCTTTCTGCTGCTCGATCTTTTCGCGCTTGACGCTCTCGCTGCCCTTGCCCGGTTCCAGCTTCATCAGAAACACAATGAACGCGCCGACCGTCAGGCCGATGGCCATCCACAGCCAACCCGGGATCGGTTGCTTTGCAGGAGCTTGGTAACGGCTGGCGCCACGCTTGGGTGCAGGTTTTTTCTTGGCAGCCAACTTACATACGCTCCAGAGTTTCCAGACCCAAGAGTTCCAGGCCTTGCTTGAGAGTGCGGCCGGTCAGCGCGGCGAGGCGCAGACGGCTCTGCATTTGCGCCGGGGTGTCGGCGCTGAGGATCGGGCAGTTCTCATAGAAACTGGAGAACAGGCCGGCGACATCGTACAGGTAGGTGCACAGGATGTGCGGCGTGCCTTTGTCGGACACGTTGTTCAGCACTTCGCCGAACTGCGCAAGCTTGGCTGCCAGCTCGTGTTCGTGGGCGGCGTCGAGAACGATCTGGCCTTCGACTTCGCTGAAGTCCTTGCCGAGTTTGCGGAATACGCCGGCCACGCGGGTGTAGGCGTACAGCAGGTACGGCGCGGTGTTGCCTTCGAAGTTCAGCATCTGATCGAAGTTGAAGCTGTAGTCGCTGGTGCGGTGCTTGGACAAGTCGGCGTATTTCACCGCGCCAATGCCCACGACCTTGGCGATGTTGCGCAATTCGTCTTCGGCCAGCTCAGGGTTCTTGTCCTTCACCAGAGTGTAGGCGCGTTCCTGGGCTTCGGTCAGCAGGTCGATCAGCTTCACGGTGCCGCCATCACGGGTCTTGAACGGACGGCCGTCGGCGCCGTTCATGGTGCCGAAGCCCATGTGTTCCATTTCCATCGGGTGCGTCACAAAGCCGGCCTTGCGGGCGACCGCGAACACTTGCTGGAAGTGCAGGGCCTGACGCTGGTCGACGAAGTACAGCGCACGGTCAGCCTTCAACTTGCCGCTGCGATAACGCACGGCCGCCAGGTCGGTAGTGGCGTAGAGGTAACCGCCATCGGCCTTGACGATGATCACCGGCAGCGGGTCGCCGTCGGCATTCTTGAATTCGTCGAGGAACACGCACTGCGCGCCGTTACTCTCGACCAGCATGCCCGCAGCCTTGAGGTCGTTGACCACGTTGATCAGGTCGTCGTTATAGGCGCTTTCGCCCATCACGTCGGCCATGGTCAGTTTGACGTTCAGCAGCTCGTAGATTTTCTGGCAGTGCGACAGCGAGATGTCCTTGAACTTGGTCCACAGCGCCAGGCAGTCCGGGTCGCCAGCTTGCAACTTGACTACCAGGCCACGGGCACGATCGGCAAACTCTTCGGATTCGTCGAAGCGTTTCTTCGCTGCGCGGTAAAAGTTTTCCAGGTCGGACAGCTCGTCGCTGGTGATCGGGTTTTCCTGCAAATAGGCCATCAGCATGCCGAACTGGGTGCCCCAGTCGCCGACGTGGTTCTGACGGACGACGTCGTCGCCGAGGAACTCCAGAACGCGTGCCACGCCGTCGCCGATGATGGTCGAACGCAAGTGGCCGACGTGCATCTCTTTGGCCAGGTTCGGCGCCGACAGGTCGACGACGGTGCGTTGTGCCGGACCGGCCTTGCGTACGCCGATGTGCTCATCGGCCAGGGCGGCGTCCAGGCGAGTGGCCAGGGCATCAGTGTTCTGGAAGAAGTTCAGGAAGCCCGGGCCGGCGATTTCGGTCTTGGTGACGTTTTCGTCAGCCGGCAGCGCAGCGATGATTTTCTCTGCCAGGTCGCGCGGTTTCATGCCGGCCGGCTTGGCCAGCATCATGGCGATGTTGCTGGCGAAATCGCCGTTCTTCTTGTCACGGGAGTTTTCCACCTGGATCGCCGGCGACAGGCCTTCAGGCAACACACCTTCGTTGACGAGTTGGGTGATGGCTTGTTGGATCAGCTGGCGAATGGTGTCTTTCATGGTGTTCTCTTTCGACCGCAAGCGCGGCGGCGCCTGGATGCGCTAGTGGAAAAACTGGGCATTATCCGTTGCGAAGACGGGCTTGCCAACTATAGCGGGCAGGTTATGGATATGTGGTGACAAATCGGGCCCCTTCGCGGGCAAGTCGGGTCGCCGCACCGCTCGCTCCTACAAGATTTACGCGATCCCTTGTAGGAGCGAGCGGGCGGCGATCCGACTTGCCCGCGAAGGCAATCTTGAAATCAATACAAATCCACCGGATCAACATCGAGAGACCAACGCACCGCCCGCCCACTAGGCATCTGCTCCAGCACCAACAACCAAGTGCTCAACAGCCGATGCAACGGCGCCCGAGCCGTGGCCTGCAACAACAACTGCGCACGATAACGCCCGGCCCGACGCTCCATCGGCGCCGGCACCGGGCCGAGTAGCTCAATCCCGGTCAGATTCTGCTCAGCCAGTAAACGTTCAGCCTCGCTGCACGCCTCATCGAGAAAACCTTCGGCCTGTCCCGGTTTATGTGCTTCAGCCCGCAACAGCGCCAAATGCGCAAACGGCGGCAAACCGGCCGAGCGTCGCTCGCTCAGCGCCTGCTCGGCAAAGGCGAAATAGCCTTGTTCGGTCAGTTGCACCAGCAGCGGATGGTCCGCCAGATGGGTCTGGATAATCACCTTGCCCGGCTCTTCAGCCCGGCCCGCCCGCCCGGCGACCTGGACGATCAGTTGCGCCATGCGCTCGCTGGCGCGGAAGTCGCCGGAGAACAATCCCCCGTCGGCATCGAGAATCGACACCAGTGTCACCCGCGGAAAATGGTGCCCTTTGGCGAGCATCTGCGTGCCGACCAGAATGCACGGATGGCCTTTCTGGATGGTTGCGAACAGTTGATTCATCGCGTCTTTGCGCGAGGTGCTGTCGCGGTCGACCCGCAGCACCGGAACGTCCGGAAACAAAATCGCCAAGCGTTCTTCTGCACGCTCGGTGCCGGCACCGACGGGCCGTAAATCGACCTTGCCGCATTTCGGGCAGTGCCGAGGCACGCGCTCGACGTAGCCGCAATGGTGGCAGCGCAGTTCGCCGGAGCGCTGGTGCACGGTCATCCGCGCATCGCAGCGCTGACACTCAGACATCCAGCCGCAATCGTGGCACAGCAGCGTCGGCGCAAACCCGCGACGGTTGAGAAAAACCAGCACCTGCTGACCGGCCGCCAGGGTCTGGCCGATCGCTTGCTGCATCGGTCCGGAAATACCGCTGTCCAGCGGACGACTTTTCACATCCAGGCGCAGGAATCGCGGTTGTTTGGCGCCACCAGCGCGCTCGTTCAGGCGTAGGAGGCCGTACCTTCCGGTGTAGGCGTTTTGCAGGCTTTCCAGCGAAGGCGTGGCGGAGCCGAGGACAATCGGGATGTTTTCCTGCCGCGCGCGCACCAACGCCAGATCGCGGGCGTGATAGCGCAAACCTTCCTGCTGTTTATACGAGCCGTCGTGCTCTTCGTCGATGATGATCAAGCCGGGGTTTTTCATCGGCGTGAACAGCGCCGAACGTGTGCCGATAATGATGTCGGCGTCACCGTCCCGGGCAGCGAGCCAGGCTTCGAGGCGCTCGCGGTCGTTGACCGCCGAGTGAATCAGCGCAATGCGCGCATTGAAACGCTGCTCGAAGCGCGCCAGGGTTTGCGGGCCGAGGTTGATCTCCGGGATCAACACCAACGCTTGCTTGCCGGCCTCGAGGGTTTCGCGAATCAGCTGCAAATAGACTTCGGTCTTGCCGCTGCCAGTGACGCCGGCCAGCAGAAACGCGTGATAACTGTCGAACCCCGCGCGGATCGCTTCATACGCCGCGCGCTGCTCGGGGTTGAGCGGCAACTCCGGTTGCGCCAGCCAGTGTTCGTGACGGGCGCCGGGGGCGTGCTTGCGGATTTCCACCTGCACCAGATCCTTGGCCAGCAACAAGTCGAGGCTGTCTTTGCTCAGCATCAGTTTGCTCAGCAACTGATGAGCGACGCCGTGAGGGTGCTGGGCCAATGTCGCCAAGGCTTCGCGCTGACGCGGTGCACGGGCGATACGCGGGTCATCAAGGCTGGCGCCGGGCGCGGCGGACCAGAAGCGTTCCTGGCGCGCCTCGGCCAGTTCGCCTTGGCGCAACAACACCGGCAGCGCCCAGCTCAAGGTGTCGCCGAGGCTGTGCTGGTAATACTGCGAGGTCCACAGGCACAGTTTGAACAGTGCCGGAGGCAACGGTGGCGTGGCGTCGAGCAACGCCAGGGCCGGTTTGAGCTTTTCTACCGGCACTTCGCTGGTGTCGGTGACCTCCACCAGAATCCCGATCATCTCCCGCCGGCCGAACGGCACCCGCAGGCGCATGCCCGGTTGCAACTGGGCGCGCAGAACGCCGGCCGGGGCACGGTAATCGAACAGTCGGCGCAGCGGCGAAGGCAGGGCGAGGCGCAAAATGGCGTCGGGCACGCGGGGGGTCTCGATCAACAAACAATAGGGGGCGTGACATATAACCTGTAGGAGTGAGCCTGCTCGCGATAGCAATCTTGCAGTCAACATTGCGGCGACTGGCAGACCTATCGCGAGCAGGCTCACTCCTACAGGGGATCGCGTATTGGGTCGGGAGCCTAGCAGACGGTCGGTAGAAGCGACAGCTTGCGCGATTGTCAATGTCTGATAGAATCCGCGGCCTAATTACGTGCGGTATTCAACAATAGTGTTGGGTGGCGGCACGCAGCCCGAGGAAGACACCATGAAAGCTGATATCCATCCAGATTATCCAGTCATTGCTGTTACTTGCAGCTGTGGCAACAAGTTCGAAACTCGTTCGACCTTCGGCAAAGCTCTGCCGATCGACGTTTGCAACGAGTGCCACCCGTTCTACACCGGTAAGCAGAAGACTCTGGACACTGGCGGCCGCGTTCAGCGCTTCGCAGACCGTTTCGGTGCTTTCGGCAAGAAACCTGCTGCAGCAGAGTAAGGTTCGAAGGCCTCATGGGCTTTACCTTGCTAATGAAAAAGGCGTCCCTCGTGGGCGCCTTTTTTGTGTCCGCGATTTGGTTGTCCGGCGCCCAGGCCTTTTGCCCGGTGCCGAACGGCCTGACACCCGTCGCGGTACAACGGGTGGTGGATGGCGACACCTTGCGCCTGAGCGATGGCCGCAGTGTGCGCATGATCGGCTTGAATACGCCTGAGTTGGGCAAGCAGGGTCGTTCCGACGAGCCGTTTGCCGTGATCGCGCGCAAACGCCTGGAAGCGCTGGTGGTGGCCAGCGACGGGCGCGTGAGTTTGCTGTCGGGCAAAGAGGGCAAGGATCATTACGGTCGCACGCTGGCCCATGTCTACGGTGCGGATGGCGCCAACTTCGAAGCGCAGATGCTCGCCGAGGGCCTCGGTTTTCAAGTGGCGGTCGCGCCGAATGTCGATTTGGTCGGCTGCCAGCAAGCCGCCGAACGCAACGCGCGTCAGGCTGGCCTTGGCGTGTGGCGGCAATCACCTGTACTGAAAGCGGATCAGATCAGCGCTTCCGGTTTTGCCGTGCTCAGCGGTCGTGTGAGCAAGGTTCAGCGCAATCGCGGCGGAGTTTGGATTGAGTTGCAGGACTCGGTTGTATTGCGTGTTGCACCCAACTTGCTTGGGCAATTCGATGTGGCATTGCTCGAACGGCTGAAGGGTAAGCAGATCGAGGCGCGTGGCTGGGTGGTGGATCGTTCGCACCGTGGTGGTTTGAAATCCGGGCAAGCGCGCTGGCTTCTGCCGCTGACCGATCCGACGATGCTGCAAGTGGTGCGTTAAGAAAAAATTGTAGACATTTTTTCTGTTGATTGTGAACAGTCTATCCCTTGTGTTCCGTGGCTCTTGGCCCAAAGTCGTAGGGCAGGGCGCTTGACAGGGGTGACTGGTCAGTCTTGTGGGGACTTTGCGACACGCGTATCCTCGGCGGTCCGTCTGTCCAACAGTAAAAGCGGAATGCCCACATGTCTGATTTGAAAACTGCCGCTCTCGAATATCACGCCCATCCTCGTCCAGGGAAGCTGAGTGTCGAGCTCACCAAGGCCACCGCTACCGCCCGCGATCTGTCGCTGGCCTACAGCCCCGGCGTAGCCGAACCAGTACGCGAAATCGCCCGCGATCCTGAACTGGCCTACAAATACACCGGCAAAGGCAACCTGGTTGCAGTCATTTCCGATGGCACCGCGATTCTCGGCCTGGGTAACCTCGGCCCATTGGCTTCCAAGCCAGTCATGGAAGGTAAAGGCGTGCTGTTCAAGCGCTTCGCCGGCATCGACGTTTTCGACATCGAAGTCGACTCCGAAAGCCCGCAAGCCTTCATCGACACCGTCAAGCGTATCTCCATCACCTTCGGTGGCATCAACCTGGAAGACATCAAGGCACCTGAGTGCTTTGAGATCGAGCGCGCTCTGATCGAGCAGTGCGATATTCCGGTATTCCACGATGACCAGCACGGCACCGCGATCGTTACTGCGGCCGGCATGATCAACGCCCTGGAAATCGCTGGCAAAACCCTGGCTGACGCCAAGATCGTATGCCTCGGCGCCGGTGCTGCCGCCATCTCCTGCATGAAATTGCTGGTGAGCATGGGCGCCAACATTGAAAACATCTACATGGTTGACCGTACCGGTGTGATCCACTCCGGCCGTGACGACCTGAACCAGTACAAAGCGGTATTCGCTCACGCGACCGACAAGCGCACCCTGGCTGACGCTCTGACCGGTGCTGACGTGTTCGTTGGCCTGTCCGGCCCGAACCTGCTGAGCGCTGAAGGCCTCCTGTCGATGGCGCCTAACCCGATCGTGTTCGCGTGCTCGAACCCGGATCCGGAAATCTCCCCGGAACTGGCTCACGCCACCCGCAACGATGTGATCATGGCCACCGGCCGTTCGGACTACCCGAACCAGGTCAACAACGTGCTGGGCTTCCCGTTCATCTTCCGCGGTGCCCTGGACGTTCGCGCCAAGCGCATCAACGAAGAAATGAAAGTGGCTGCTGCCAACGCCCTGCGTGAACTGGCCAAACTGCCGGTTCCTCAGGAAGTGTGCGACGCCTACGGCGGCATCAAACTGGAATTCGGTCGTGAGTACATCATTCCGAAACCAATGGATGCCCGTCTGATCACCCTGATCTCCGATGCCGTGGCCAAGGCTGCCATCGAGACCGGCGTAGCGACCCTGCCGTATCCGAAGAACTACCCGCTGAAAAGCGTGGATGACGTGTTCAACGGCTAAGCCGTTGTAGCGCTTCAACCAAAAAAGCCCTGGCTCATTTGAGTTGGGGCTTTTTTATGTCTGAGGGTTTTGCAGTAGTTGTAATGGCCTCTTCGCGGGCAAGCCTCGCTCCTACAAGGGGCGGGTCGTCCGCAAACGCTGGGAACGATTCATATCCGTAGGAGCGAGGCTTGCCCGCGAAGAGGCCTTCAAAGGCAACGCAAACCCCTCAGTCATAAAAAAGCCCCGCACTTCTCTCGAAGGCGGGGCTTTTGCATTGCGCTACGCGATCAGAACAGATCGATCGGCGCCGCTTCATCCGCTGGCAGCGGGCTGCCCGGCGCATTGCCGTTACCCAGTTCATTCACCGACGGTGGTGTGTCTTCAGCCTTGAACAGCTCGAAGTACGCGCCTGGCGTGCCCGGGCTGGCTGCACGGCCGCTGACCGGGTCAACCCGCAGGCTGAGGAGGCCTTCCGGCTCTGCCTGGGTGTGAGGCGGCTTGTCTTTAAGGGCAGCAGCCATGTAGTTCATCCAGATCGGCAGCGCGACGGTGCCACCGAACTCGCGTTTGCCCAGGCTTTCAGGCTGATCGAAACCCGTCCAGACGGTGGTCACGTAATCGGCGTTGTAGCCGGAGAACCAGGCGTCCTTGGATTCGTTGGTGGTGCCGGTCTTGCCCGCAATGTCACTGCGGCCCAAGGCCAATGCACGGCGGCCAGTGCCGAGTTTGATCACGTCCTCAAGCATGCTGTTGAGGATAAAGGTGGTGCGACCGTCGACGATGCGTTCGGCCACGGCTGGCGTTTGCGGTGCGGTGCCAAGTGTGGCCGGAGCCTCGCCCGGCGTCGCATTGACCGTGAATGCCTGGGCGTCGGCCGGTGCGGCGATGCCATTGGTCGCTACGTCGCCCTGAGGAACGCTAGGTGGGTTGGCGACGAACAGCGTGTCGCCATTGCGGCTTTCGATCTTGTCGATGATGTATGGGCTGATTTTGTAGCCGCCGTTGGCGAAGGTGCTCCAGCCGGTGGCGATTTCCATTGGCGTCAGGGTCGCGGTGCCCAGCGCCAGGGACAGATTGCGCGGCAGGTCCTGCTTGTTGAAGCCGAACTTGCTGATGTAGTCGATAGTGCGGTCGACGCCCAGCGCCTGCACCAGTCGGATCGACACCAGGTTGCGCGACTTGTACAGCCCTTCACGCAAGCGGATCGGGCCGAGGAAGGTGTTGGTGTCGTTCTTCGGACGCCAGACCTTGTCCAGGTATTCATCGACGAACACGATCGGCGCATCGTTCACCAGGCTGGCGGCGGTGTAGCCGTTATCCAGCGCGGCGCTGTACACGAAGGGCTTGAAGCTCGAACCCGGCTGACGCTTGGCCTGCATGGCACGGTTGTAGTTGCTCTGCTCAAAGGCGAAACCACCGACCAGCGAGCGGATGGCGCCGTTCTGCGGATCAAGGGACACCAGCGCGCCTTGCGCTTGCGGGATCTGGCTGAATTTCAGCGAATTGTCCAGTTGGCGCTGCACACGAATCAGGTCGCCGACCTGGGCCACGTCCGAGGGCTGCTTCGGATTGGCGCCCATGCTGTTGGTGTTCAGGAATGGACGTGCCCATTTCATTGTGTCCCAAGCGATGTGTTCTTCGCCGGTGCGGGTGATCACTTGCAGGCCGTTCTTGTCGACCTGGGTGACGATGGCTGGCTCAAGGCCGCTGATGGCTCGCTGCTTGGTCAGCTCGGTTGCCCAGGCCTCGCGAGTCTTGCCCGGCAGGCGCGACTCAGGACCGCGATAGCCGTGGCGCTGATCGTAGGTCATCAAGCCTTCGTGGACCGCGGTGTTGGCCATTTCCTGCAAATTGCTCGGCACCGTCGTGGTCACGCGAAAACCTTCGGTGTATGCATCGCTGCCATAGCGGCCGACCATTTCGGCACGGGCCATTTCAGCAATGTACGGCGCGTTCACTTCCGGCGTCGGCACGTGGTAGCTGGCGTTCAGCGGCTCGTTGATCGCGGTGGTGTAGTCGGCTTCGGTGATCTTGCCGAGCTTGTACATGCGCCCAAGGATCCAGTCGCGACGTTCCTTGCTGCGGGCCGGGTTGGCCAGCGGGTTAAAGCGTGAAGGGGCTTTTGGCAGGCCGGCGATCATCGCCATCTGCGCCAGGCTGACGTCACGAATCGATTTGCCGTAGTAGACCTGCGCGGCGGCTTCGATGCCGTAGGCGCGGTTACCCAGATAGATCTTGTTGACGTACAGCTCAAGGATCTCGTCCTTGGTCAGCTGCCGTTCGATCTGCAGGGCCAGGAGAATTTCGGTGGTTTTGCGCGAGAAACTGCGTTCGCTGGTCAGGAAGAAGTTCTTCGCCACCTGCATGGTGATGGTGCTGCCGCCGGACTGGATGTGTCCGCTTTTTACCAGCTGGGTTGCTGCGCGCATCAGGCTGCTGGGATCGACGCCGTAGTGATTGGCGAAATTGTCGTCTTCAGCACTTAGTAACGCATTGATGAAATTGGGGGGAATGTCGGCGAAACGGATCGGTGTGCGGCGCATTTCGCCAAATTCTGCGATCAACTTGTTGTCGCTGCTGTACACCCGCAATGGAATCTGCAACTGGATGCTTCGCAGAGCCTCCACAGATGGCAATCCCGGACTAAGGTAAAGAAACGCGCCGCTCAGACCAAGGAGCAGTCCGCAGAAAACGGCGACGATGGACCAACCGAAAAATTTCAGCAGACGAATCAAGGCTTTGGGATATCCAGGGCAAAGAATGAATTAGGCAACAGGGTTCAGATAAACAGGGAACGACCCGCGCTTGCAGTAAAAACCGGAAAAAAACGCTGGGCATTATAAGCATTTTTACGTCGAGAGCGTCATTTGCGCTGCTGTCAAGACGGGTGGTTTGAACGCAACGGGTATTACAGAGTCCGTAAGACACGGATAGTCATAGGGAATTGGTAGTGCTAGGACTCTTCAATAAAAAGGCCAACACGCTTTTGGGGATCGACATCAGCTCCACGTCGGTGAAGCTGCTTGAGCTCAGTCGCCAGGGCGACCGTTATCGGGTCGAGGCCTATGCGGTCGAACCCTTGCCCGCCAACGCGGTGGTCGAGAAAAACATCGCCGAGCTCGAAGGCGTGGGCCAGGCACTCTCGCGCGTGCTGCTCAAGGCCAAAACCAATCTCAGGAATGTCGCCGTGGCCGTCGCCGGTTCGGCAGTCATCACCAAAACCATCGAGATGGACGCCGGCCTTTCCGACGACGAGATGGAAAACCAGCTGAAGATCGAGGCCGATCAGTACATCCCCTACCCATTGGATGAAGTCGCCATCGACTTCGAAGTCCAGGGCGCGTCGGCGCGTAACCCCGAGCGGGTCAATGTGCTGCTGGCAGCCTGTCGCAAAGAAAACGTCGAGGTGCGCGAAGCCGCTCTGGCGCTGGCCGGCCTGACGGCGCGAGTGGTCGACGTCGAGGCTTACGCATTGGAGCGCTCGTTCAGCTTGCTGGCGGGTCAGCTGGCGGTCTCTCAGGAAGGGCTGACCGTGGCGGTGGTCGACATCGGCGCGACCATGACCACCCTGAGCGTGCTGTACAACGGGCGGATCATCTACACCCGCGAACAATTGTTCGGTGGGCGGCAGCTGACAGAGGAAATCCAGCGTCGTTATGGCCTGACCATCGAGCAAGCGGGGCTGGCGAAGAAGCAGGGCGGGTTGCCGGATGACTACGTCAGCGAAGTCTTGCAGCCTTTTCGCGATGCGCTGGTGCAGCAGGTTTCCCGGTCGTTGCAGTTCTTCTTCGCCTCCGGTCAGTACAACGCGGTCGATCACATCCTGCTGGCGGGCGGTACTGCGTCGGTCCCGGGGCTTGATCGCCTGATCGAACAGCGGTTGGGCACGCCGACCCAGGTGGCTAATCCGTTCTCCGACATGGCGTTGAGCAGCAAGGTCAACGCCGGAGCCCTGGCAAGCGATGCGCCGGCACTGATGATCGCCTGCGGGCTTGCTCTGCGGAGTTTCGACTGATGGCGCGGATCAATCTTCTACCCTGGCGCGAAGAGCTGCGTGAAGAGCGTCGCAAACGCTTTTTGCTGGCGCTGGTCGGTGTGTTGGTGTGTTCGGTGGGCGCGATTTTTATCGCGGACCAGGTCATCAACGGCGCCATTGACCGGCAAGTGGCCCGCAACGATTACATCGGCAAACAGATTGCCGTGGTCGACGAGCGCATCAAGCAGATCAGCGACCTGAAGTCCCGTCGCCAGCAGCTCGTCGAGCGCATGCGCATTATCCAGGACCTGCAAGGCAACCGTCCGATCAGCGGGCGGATTTTCGACCAGTTGGCGCGTACCCTGCCGGACGGGGTGTATTTCACCGAAGTGAAGATGGCTGGCAAAACCCTGTCCATTACCGGCGCGGCGGAATCGAACAATCGTGTCTCGGACTTGATGCGCAATCTGGATGCGTCCGACTGGTTCGATGCGCCGAGCCTCACGGAAGTCAAAGCCACCACCGCCGGTCAGCTGGATCAGGCCAACGTCTTTCAGTTGACCGTCCGTCAGACTCAGCCCGCCGTTGTGGAGGCTGCCAAATGAGTCCCTCCGAATGGTTCGAAGGCCTGCGCAAGATCGACATCAACGATCTGGACACCAACAACATGGGGTCCTGGCCGCCGGCCATCAAGGCCCTGGCGGGCGGCTTGCTCATGGTTCTGGTGTTGGCCCTCGGGTACACCTTTTTCATCAGTGATCTGGAAGATCACCTCACGCTGAAGCGTGAAGAAGAGTCGACTCTCAAGGAGCAATTCGCCACCAAAGCGCACATGGCAGCGAACCTGGAGCTGTACACCCAGCAGATGAAAGAGATGGAGAACTCTTTCGGCGTGCTGCTGCGCCAGTTGCCCAGCGACACTGAAGTGCCCGGACTGCTGGAAGACATCACCCGTACCGGCCTCGGTAGCGGGCTGGAGTTCGAAGAGATCAAGCTGCTCCCGGAGGTTACCCAGCAGTTCTACATCGAATTGCCGATCCAGATCACTGTTACGGGTGCCTATCACGACCTGGCGACCTTCGTCAGTGGCGTGGCCGGGTTGCCGCGGATCGTTACGCTGCATGATTTCGACTTAGCGCCGGCCGACCCCGAGGGCGGTCCGAAACTGCGTATGAGCATCCTTGCCAAGACCTACCGCTACAACGACAAGGGGCTGCAGAAATGACCCCGATTCGTTGCTTTTCGATGGTGGTGGTGTTCGCCGGCCTGGCCGGTTGTGGCAACGGCAATGACGTCAGTGACCTCGATGCCTACATGAACGAAGTGCGCCTGCGGCCACCCGGCAAGATTGAACCAACGCCGACATTCCGGTCTTACCCAACGTTCACCTACAACGCTGCCAACCTGCGCAGCCCGTTTTCCCGACAGGTCAGGGTCGACCTGGCGGGTCAGAAGCGCGGCTCGCGCAACGTCAAACCCGACCCCAACCGAGCCAAGCAATACCTCGAAGGTTTCAACATCGAGCAGTTTGAAATGGTCGGCACGATCTCCAATGCGACCGGCTCCTTCGCGCTGTTGCGCGGGGCAGGCGGGGTGCATCGGCTGAAAGTCGGCGATTACCTGGGGCGTAACGATGGGCGGATCGTCGCCATCAGCGGCTCGCAAGTCGATGTGGTCGAAATCGTTCCCGACGGCGAAGGTGCCTGGCTGGAACGGCCGCGGATCATCCCTTTGAAAGAGCACTCATAGTGGAACTCGAATAATGAACAGGATTTTCTCAACCCTCGGTATTTCGCTATGGATAGCGTTGCTGTCGCCGATGGTACAAGCGGCCAACCTCAACGCGCTGGATGTCGCCGCGCTGCCGGGTGATCGTGTCGAGTTGAAGTTATCTTTCGATGGCCCGCCACCGCAGCCCCACGGTTACACGACCGAGTCGCCTGCACGCATTGCGCTGGATCTGCCCGGTGTGGTCACCAAGCTGGCGAGCAAGAGTCGCGACCTGGGCGGCGGCAATGCCCGCAGTGCAACGGTTGTGGAAGCCAAGGACCGTACGCGGCTGATCATCAATCTGACGCAGCTGACCCCGTACAGCGCGCGAGTCGAGGGCAACAAGCTGATCGTGGTGGTCGGGGAGGGGGCCAATAACAAGGCATCCCGGCCACCCACCAGTGCACCCCGCGCCGCGACTGCAACGCCAGCCCCGGCGAAAGCCTACGCACCCGTGGGCAAGGCCATCCGGGGCGTGGATTTCCAGCGCGGTACTCAGGGCGAAGGCAATGTGGTGGTTGACCTGTCTGACCCGTCCATCGCCCCGGACATTCAGGAGCGCGACGGTAAGATCATCCTCGGTTTCGCCAAAACCCAGTTGCCTGAGCCGTTGCGCGTACGTCTGGACGTCAAGGATTTCGCCACCCCGGTGCAGTTCGTCAACGCCAGCGCCACGGGCGATCGGGCCACGATCAGCATCGAGCCCAGCGGCGCCTTCGATTACTCGACCTACCAGACCGACAACAAGCTGACGGTCAGCATCCGGCCAATGACCGTCGACGACCTGCAAAAACGTAATGCGGAGCGCTTTGCCTACACTGGTGAAAAGCTCTCGCTGAATTTCCAGGACATCGATGTGCGCTCGGTGCTGCAACTGATCGCCGATTTCACCAACCTCAATCTGGTGGCCAGCGACACGGTGCAGGGCGGTATCACGCTGCGTTTGCAGAACGTGCCGTGGGACCAGGCGCTGGACCTGGTGCTGAAAACCAAAGGCCTGGACAAGCGCAAGATCGGTAACGTCCTGTTGGTGGCGCCGGCCGATGAAATCGCCGCGCGCGAGCGTCAAGAGCTGGAATCGCAGAAGCAAATCTCCGACCTCGCGCCCCTGCGTCGAGAGCTCCTGCAGGTCAATTACGCCAAGGCTGCCGACATCGCCAAGCTGTTCACGTCGGTGACCAGTGCCGAATCGAAAATCGACGAACGGGGTTCGATCACGGTTGATGAGCGGACCAACAACATCATTGCCTACCAGACCCAGGACCGACTCGACGAACTTCGTCGCATTGTCGCGCAACTGGATATCCCGGTGCGTCAGGTGATGATCGAGGCACGAATCGTCGAAGCCAACGTCGACTACGACAAAAGCCTCGGCGTGCGCTGGGGTGGTTCGGTGCAGAACAAGGGCAACTGGAACACGTCGGGGGTCAGCAATGGTTCGTCGACCACTATTGGTACCCCGGGCAGCACCAGCACCAACTCGCCGTTTGTCGACCTTGGCGCTGCGGGCAATACCTCGGGGATCGGCATCGCCTTCATCACCGATAACGTGCTGCTGGACCTGGAGCTGACCGCGATGGAGAAGACCGGTAACGGCGAAATTGTCTCGCAACCCAAGGTGGTCACATCCGACAAGGAAACCGCGAAAATCCTCAAGGGCACCGAGATTCCCTATCAGGAAGCCAGCTCCAGCGGTGCCACTTCGGTGTCGTTCAAGGAGGCGTCGTTGTCCCTTGAGGTCACGCCGCAGATCACCCCGGACAACCGGATCATCATGGAGGTCAAAGTCACCAAGGACGAACCGGACTACCTGAACAAGGTCCAGGATGTACCGCCGATCAAGAAAAACGAGGTCAATGCCAAGGTCCTGGTCAATGATGGCGAGACCATCGTGATAGGCGGGGTTTTCTCAAATACTCAGAGCAAGGTTGTAGATAAGGTGCCATTTCTCGGTGATGTGCCGTATCTTGGCCGCCTTTTCCGGCGTGACGTGGTTTCGGAGAAAAAATCCGAGCTGCTGGTGTTTCTCACTCCGCGTATCATGAATAACCAGGCGATTGCTGTGAGTCATTGATTCTGTGCGAAATTTGATTCTTGTTGGACCGATGGGGGCTGGAAAAAGCACCATCGGCCGGTTGCTGGCCAAAGAGCTGCGCCTGCCGTTCAAAGATTCCGATAAGGAAATTGAATTGCGCACGGGCGCCAATATCCCGTGGATTTTCGATAAAGAAGGCGAACCGGGCTTTCGTGACCGCGAGCAGGCGATGATCGCCGAGCTGTGCGGCTGCGATGGCGTGGTGCTGGCGACCGGTGGCGGCGCGGTGATGCGCGAAGCCAATCGTCGGGCGCTGCACGCCGGCGGTCGGGTGGTCTATCTGCATGCCTCTGTCGAGCAGCAAGTCGGCCGCACGTCCCGTGATCGAAATCGCCCATTATTGCGCACCGCCGATCCTGCCAAGACCCTGCGGGATCTGCTGGCAATCCGCGATCCGCTGTATCGGGAAATCGCCGACCTGGTGGTTGAAACCGATGAGCGGCCGCCGCGAATGGTCGTGCTCGATATTCTCGAACGCTTGCAGCAGCTACCTCCCCGTTAAAGCGAGGCGCGAAATGCGCTATCCTCGGCGTCCTGTCACGACCGCTCAAGGTTGTGGCGGATGGCTACCGAACGGCGTCACACCAGCAGGCGCCGTGGACATTCGTTAACTCAAGGCAGGACGCCTGATTCCATCTTCACTGTGGGGACACATGCAGACACTCAAGGTCGATCTAGGCGAGCGCAGCTACCCGATTCACATTGGCGAAGGTTTGTTGGATCAGCCTGAGCTGCTGGCCCCGCACATTCGCGGACGGCAAGTGGCGATCATCTCCAACGAGACCGTCGCGCCGCTCTATCTCGAACGTCTGACCCGCAGCCTCGCGCAGTTCTCGGTGATTTCCGTGGTGCTGCCGGACGGCGAAGCCTTCAAGACCTGGGAAACCCTGCAGCTGATTTTCGACGGCCTGCTGACTGCACGCCACGACCGCCGCACCACCGTTATCGCCCTCGGCGGCGGCGTGATTGGTGACATGGCCGGTTTTGCGGCGGCCTGCTATCAGCGCGGTGTCGATTTTATTCAGGTCCCGACCACGTTGCTGTCGCAAGTCGATTCCTCGGTGGGCGGCAAGACCGGGATCAACCACCCGCTGGGCAAGAACATGGTTGGCGCCTTCTATCAGCCCAATGTGGTGCTGATCGATACCGCGACCCTCAATACCTTGCCGGCCCGCGAACTCTCTGCGGGGCTGGCGGAAGTCATCAAGTACGGGCTGATCTGCGACGAGCCGTTCCTGACCTGGCTCGAAGAAAACGTTGATCGCCTGCGCGCCCTGGACCAGGTCGCCCTGACCTACGCCATCGAACGCTCCTGCGCGGCCAAGGCCGAGGTGGTCGGTGCCGACGAGAAGGAGACCGGTGTTCGCGCCACGTTGAACCTGGGTCACACCTTCGGTCACGCTATCGAAACCCATATGGGCTATGGTGTCTGGCTTCATGGTGAAGCCGTCGCTGCTGGCACCGTAATGGCTTTGGAAATGTCCGCGCGATTGGGCTGGATCAGCGAGCAAGAGCGCGATCGCGGCATTCGTCTGTTTCAGCGTGCCGGCCTGCCGGTCATCCCGCCCGAAGAGATGACTGAAGCCGATTTTCTCGAACACATGGCAATTGACAAGAAAGTGATCGACGGTCGTTTACGCCTGGTGCTGCTGCGCCAAATGGGCGAAGCGGTGGTGACCGACGATTATCCGAAAGAAGTTTTACAGGCCACGCTGGGAGCGGATTACCGCGCCCTGGCTCAGCTTAAAGGTTAATAAGATCCGATGACTAGTTTGCATGCCGACGAGGCTTTCCTCGGCCATTACCAGTTGAGTCATGACCCTTTTGCTCCACGGGTGCCTGGCTTCAAATTCTTCCCGGCCCAGCGCAAGCCGGTGCTGGGGCAACTGCATCACCTGGCACGCTACAGCCAGTTGCTGCTGGTGGTCACCGGCCCGCAAGGCAGTGGCAAGACCCTGTTGCGCCAGGCTCTGGTGGCCAGCACGAACAAGCAGTCGGTGCAGAGCGTGGTGGTTTCCGCCCGTGGCGCGGGCGATGCTGCCGGCGTACTGCGTCAGGTGGCTCAGGCGCTGAACGTCGCCCAGGCGGAGGTCAACGCGATTCTGGCGCAGGTCGTGCAACTGGCGCTGACCGGGCAGGAAGTCTATTTGCTGGTGGATGACGCCGAACAGCTCGACGAATCCGCGCTGGAGGCCTTGCTGGCCCTGGCCGCTGGCGCACCGGAAGGTCGCCCGCATGTGTTCCTGTTCGGTGAGTCGTCGCTGATTGCGCAACTGGACGCGCTGAGCCTCGAGGAAGAGCGTTTCCACGTCATCGAGTTGCAGCCTTACACCGAAGAAGAAACCCGCGAATATCTGGACCAGCGGCTTGAAGGCGCCGGCCGGGGTATCGAACTTTTCACCGCAGATCAGATCTCTGATATTCACGAAAGCTCCGACGGCTGGCCTGGCACCATCAACCAGGTTGCCCGCGATGCGATGATCGAAGCCATGATTGCCAGCCGCTCAGCGGTCAAGCGTCCAAGTATGGGGTTCAACATGCCGAAGAAACACGTATTGGCGATTTCCGCCGTCGTCGTGGTCGCGGTAGCCGCCGCCTGGTTGATGCCGGGTCGCAGCAAAGCACCGACCACCGGCGCGCCTGCCAACGAACAGGCGCAACTGCCGCTCGGCCAGGGCGCGCCACAACCTAACAGTGGCGGTGCTCCTGCCGTCGAATTCGCCGGTAATTCGCAACCGATGCCATTGCCGCTGGTCGGCAACTCGCAACCGGTCATGCGCGGTCCGCTGGCCGAAGCGGCCGGTGGCATCACCGAAGGCGACGACGGTGTACCGGTCGAAGGTTCCAGCGCTACACCGCCCACCGTGACCACCACCGCGCCGCCTGCGGGCATCCAGCCTGGCCCTGCGCCGACGCCTGCCGCCAAGCCGGTGCCAGCGCCGACTCAGGTCGCCACAGCCAAGCCAGTCCCGACTGCGCCTGCCGTGAAGCCGGCTCCTGCACCAGCGCCAGCCAAGCCAGCCGTCGTGGCCACCGCCAAACCTGTCGAGAAACCAGCCGCTGCTGCTGCGAAAGGCGCTGGTGGTACCTGGTACGCCGGTCAACCGACGAGCAACTACGTGGTGCAGATCCTCGGCACCAGCTCCGAAGCGACCGCGCAGACCTTCGTGAAAGAGCAGGGCGGCGAGTACCGTTATTTCAAGAAAGTCCTCAACGGCAAGCCGCTTTACGTCATCACCTACGGTAACTTCGCCAACCGCGATGCAGCCCTTACCGCCATCAAGGCCTTGCCAGCGAAGGTTCAGGCTGGTAAACCTTGGCCTCGCACTGTCGCCAGCGTCCAACAGGAACTGGCAACAACTCGCTGAAGATTCGGCGGCCTTACCCAGGCCGCCTCTCCCGGCACCTCAAAATTTCTGCAAGCGCATGCCGCCTCTCCAGGCCGCGTGCCTTGTGGTGTCTGCGTTACAGTAGTCTTTGAGTCGTTGCGGTCAAAATTAAAAAAGTTTTGACTAGCACAGCAGATCGCTTTAAACCTTTCACAAATGCGACATAGATTTGCGACATTTCGTCGTCAAATTTGTGGGCCTCTGTGACGCTGTGTACAATGACCACCCTTTTGCCCCCGCTAAGCCGGCGTACGTTCGGCGCGGATCGCAAGTGGTTGAATTGAAAAGAAATTTGCCTCGGAAAGAGGCAGCCTGGTGAGAAAGTGTCTATGAAAGCAGGTCTGTACCAACCAGATGAATTCAAGGATAACTGCGGTTTCGGCCTGATAGCCCATATGCAGGGCGAGCCCAGTCATACCCTTTTGCAAACGGCCATCGAGGCCCTGACCTGCATGACCCACCGCGGTGGGATCAACGCCGACGGCAAGACCGGTGACGGTTGCGGCTTGCTGATTCAAAAGCCGGATGTGTTCCTGAGAGCGATCGCCCAGGAAACCTTCGGCGTCGAACTGCCCAAGCAATATGCCGTGGGCATGGTCTTTTTCAACCAGGACCCGGTCAAAGCCGAAGCCGCTCGCGAGAACATGAACCGCGAGATCCTCGCTGCTGGCCTGCAACTCGTCGGCTGGCGCAAAGTGCCGATCGACACCAGCGTCCTCGGCCGTCTGGCCCTGGAGCGCCTGCCGCAGATCGAACAGGTGTACATCGGCGGTGAAGGCCTGAGCGATCAGGACATGGCGATCAAGCTGTTCACCTCCCGTCGTCGTTCGTCCGTGGCCAACGCCGCCGACACCGATCACTACATCTGCAGCTTTTCGCACAAGACCATTATTTATAAAGGCCTGATGATGCCGGCGGATCTGTCCGCCTTCTACCCAGACCTCAGCGACCAGCGCCTGCAAACCTCGATTTGCGTGTTCCACCAGCGCTTCTCCACCAACACCTTGCCGAAATGGCCGCTGGCTCAACCGTTCCGCTTCCTGGCGCACAACGGCGAGATCAACACCATCACCGGCAACCGCAACTGGGCCGTGGCCCGTCGCACCAAGTTCACCAACGACCTGATGGACCTGGAAGAACTCGGCCCGTTGGTCAACCGCGTCGGTTCAGACTCCTCCAGCATGGACAACATGCTTGAGCTGATGGTCACCGGTGGCATCGACCTATTCCGTGGCGTGCGGATGATCATTCCGCCTGCGTGGCAGAACGTCGAAACCATGGACCCGGATCTGCGTGCGTTCTACGAATACAACTCGATGCACATGGAACCGTGGGACGGCCCGGCCGGCGTGGTAATGACCGACGGTCGTTACGCGGTGTGCCTGCTCGACCGTAACGGTCTGCGTCCGGCGCGTTGGGTCACCACCAAAAACGGTTTCATCACCCTGGCTTCGGAAATCGGTGTCTGGAACTACCAGCCTGAAGACGTGATCGCCAAGGGTCGCGTCGGGCCGGGTCAGATCTTTGCCGTGGACACCGAAACCGGTCAGATCCTCGACACCGACGCCATCGACAACCGCTTGAAGTCCCGTCATCCGTACAAGCAATGGCTGCGCAAGAACGCCCTGCGCATCCAGGCGACCATGGAAGACAACGACCACGGTTCGGCGTTCTACGACGTCGATCAGCTCAAGCAGTACATGAAGATGTACCAGGTCACGTTCGAAGAGCGTGATCAGGTGCTGCGTCCGCTCGGCGAGCAAGGCTACGAAGCCGTCGGCTCGATGGGCGACGATACGCCGATGGCCGTGCTGTCCCAGCGCGTGCGCACGCCGTACGACTATTTCCGCCAGCAGTTCGCACAGGTCACCAACCCGCCGATCGACCCGCTGCGTGAAGCCATCGTCATGTCGCTGGAGATCTGCCTCGGTGCCGAGCGCAACATCTTCCAGGAGTCGCCGGAACACGCCTCGCGCGTGATCCTCAGCTCGCCGGTCATTTCCCCGGCCAAGTGGCGTTCGCTGATGAACCTCGATCGCCCGGGCTTCGAGCGCGCGATCATCGACCTCAACTACGACGAAAGCGTCGGCCTCGAAGCGGCCATCCGCAACGTCGCCGATCAGGCTGAAGAAGCCGTGCGTTCCGGTCGCACCCAGGTTGTGCTGAGTGACCGTCACATTGCCCCCGGCAAGTTGCCGATCCACGCTTCGCTCGCTACCGGCGCGGTGCACCACCGCCTGACCGAAAAAGGCCTGCGTTGCGATTCCAACATCCTCGTGGAAACCGCCACCGCTCGCGACCCGCATCACTTTGCGGTGCTGATCGGTTTCGGCGCCTCGGCGGTCTATCCGTTCCTGGCCTACGAAGTGCTGGGCGACCTGATCCGTACCGGTGAAGTGCTGGGCGACCTCTATGAGGTGTTCAAGAACTACCGCAAAGGCATCACCAAAGGTCTGCTGAAGATCCTGTCGAAGATGGGCATCTCGACCATCACCTCGTATCGCGGTGCACAACTGTTCGAAGCCATCGGCCTGTCCGAAGAAGTCTGCGAACTGAGCTTCCGTGGTGTGCCGAGCCGCATCAAGGGTGCGCGTTTCGTCGACATCGAAGCCGAGCAGAAAGCCCTGGCCGCCGAAGCCTGGAGCCCGCGCAAGCCGATCCAGCAAGGTGGTTTGCTGAAGTTCGTCCACGGTGGCGAATATCACGCGTACAACCCTGACGTGGTCAACACCCTGCAGGCCGCTGTGCAGCAGGGCGACTACAGCAAGTTCAAGGAATACACGGCGCTGGTGGACAACCGTCCGGTGTCGATGATCCGCGATCTGTTCAAGGTAAAAACCCTGGACACGCCGCTGGACATCAGCGAGATCGAACCGCTGGAATCGGTGCTCAAGCGCTTCGACTCCGCCGGCATCTCCCTCGGTGCGCTGTCGCCGGAAGCTCACGAAGCCCTGGCCGAAGCCATGAACCGCCTCGGTGCGCGTTCCAACTCCGGCGAAGGCGGCGAAGATCCGGCGCGCTACGGCACCATCAAGAGCTCGAAAATCAAACAGGTTGCGACGGGCCGTTTCGGTGTGACCCCGGAATACCTGGTCAACGCTGAAGTGCTGCAGATCAAAGTCGCCCAGGGCGCCAAGCCCGGCGAAGGTGGTCAGCTGCCAGGTGGCAAGGTCAACGGTCTGATCGCCAAGCTGCGATACGCAGTGCCGGGCGTGACCCTGATTTCGCCACCGCCGCACCACGACATCTATTCGATCGAAGACTTGTCGCAGCTGATTTTCGATCTGAAACAAGTCAACCCGAAGGCCTTGGTCTCGGTGAAGCTGGTAGCAGAAGCAGGCGTCGGCACCATCGCCGCCGGTGTGGCCAAGGCCTATGCGGACTTGATCACCATCTCCGGCTACGACGGCGGCACCGGTGCATCGCCGCTGACGTCGATCAAATACGCGGGCGCTCCGTGGGAACTCGGCCTGGCCGAAACCCACCAGACCCTGCGCGGCAACGACCTGCGCGGCAAAGTGCGGGTACAAACCGACGGCGGTCTGAAAACCGGCCTCGACGTGATCAAGGCTGCCATCCTCGGCGCTGAAAGCTTCGGCTTCGGCACCGCGCCAATGATCGCGCTGGGCTGCAAATACCTGCGCATCTGCCACCTGAACAACTGCGCCACCGGCGTCGCGACTCAGAACGAAAAGCTGCGCAAGGATCACTACATCGGCACCGTCGACATGGTGGTGAATTTCTTCACCTACGTCGCCGAAGAAACCCGTGAGTGGCTGGCCAAGCTGGGCGTGCGCTCCCTCGAGGAACTGATCGGCCGTACCGATCTGCTGGACATCCTCGAAGGCCAGACCGCCAAGCAGCAACACCTGGACCTGACCCCGTTGCTCGGCAGCGACCACATTCCGGCAGACAAGCCTCAGTTCTGCCAGGTCGACCGCAACCCGCCGTTCGACAAAGGCCTGCTGGCCGAGAAAATGGTCGATATGGCCACCTCGGCCATCAACGACATGAGCGGCGCCGATTTCGCCCTGGATATCTGCAACTGCGACCGTTCGATCGGCGCGCGGATCTCCGGTGAAATCGCTCGCAAGCACGGCAACCAAGGCATGGCGAACGCGCCGATCACCTTCCGCTTCAAAGGGACGGCCGGTCAGAGCTTCGGCGTGTGGAACGCCGGCGGCCTGAACATGTACCTGGAAGGCGACGCCAACGACTACGTCGGCAAAGGCATGACCGGCGGCAAGCTGGTCATCGTTCCGCCGAAGGGCAGCGTCTACAAAACTCAGGACAGTGCCATCATTGGTAACACCTGCCTGTACGGCGCCACGGGCGGCAAGCTGTTCGCCGCCGGTACCGCGGGCGAGCGTTTTGCCGTGCGTAACTCCGGTGCTCACACGGTAGTGGAAGGCACCGGCGATCACTGCTGCGAGTACATGACCGGTGGTTTCGTCTGCGTCTTGGGCAAGACCGGTTATAACTTCGGCTCAGGCATGACCGGCGGTTTCGCCTACGTGCTCGACCAGGACAACAGCTTCGTTGACCGGGTCAACCACGAACTGGTGGAAATCCAGCGGATCAGCGGTGAGGCGATGGAAGCCTATCGCAGCCACCTGCAACGCGTGCTGAACGAATACGTCGAGGAAACCGACAGCGAGTGGGGCCGTAACCTCGCTGAAAACCTCGACGACTATCTGCGTCGTTTCTGGCTCGTCAAACCGAAAGCGGCGAGCTTGAAATCTTTGCTCTCCAGTACTCGTGCGAGTCCGCAATAAACGACGCAGCAGCAAGCGGCAAGCTCCAAGCCGCAAGTTAACAGCAGTGCGCGTTGTGCCTGCCACCGTGATTGTCTTGCAGCTTGAAGCTTGTAGCTTGAAGCTGTCGTGTAAGAGGTTTTGAAGATGGCCGAACGTCTCAATAACGACTTCCAGTTCATCGACGTCGGGCGCAAAGATCCGAAGAAGAAACTGTTGCGTCAACGCAAGAAAGAGTTCGTGGAGATCTACGAACCCTTCAAACCCCAGCATTCGGCCGATCAGGCCCACCGCTGCCTGGGTTGCGGTAACCCGTATTGCGAATGGAAGTGCCCGGTGCACAACTTCATTCCGAACTGGCTGAAACTGGTGGCCGAGGGCAACATCCTCCAGGCCGCCGAGCTGTCGCACCAGACCAACACCCTGCCGGAAGTGTGCGGCCGGGTGTGCCCGCAGGATCGTCTGTGCGAGGGTGCCTGCACCCTTAACGACGGCTTCGGTGCGGTGACCATCGGTTCGGTCGAGAAGTACATCACCGACACCGCGTTCGCCATGGGCTGGCGTCCGGACATGTCCAAGGTCATACCGACCGGCAAGCGTGTTGCCATCATCGGCGCGGGCCCTGCTGGCCTGGGTTGTGCCGATGTGCTGGTACGTGGCGGCGTGACTCCGGTGGTGTTCGACAAGAACCCGGAGATCGGCGGTCTGCTGACCTTCGGTATCCCGGAGTTCAAGCTGGAAAAGACCGTGCTGAGCAATCGTCGCGAAGTCTTCACCGGCATGGGCATCGAGTTCCGCCTGAACACCGAAGTGGGCAAGGACGTGACCGTCGAGCAACTGCTCGAAGAATACGATGCCGTGTTCATGGGCATGGGCACCTACACCTACATGAAGGGCGGCTTTGCCGGTGAGGACTTGCCGGGCGTGCATGACGCGCTGGACTTCCTGATCGCCAACGTCAACCGCAACCTGGGCTTTGAAAAGTCGCCGGAAGATTTCGTCGACATGAAAGGCAAAAAGGTCGTGGTACTGGGCGGCGGCGATACGGCGATGGACTGCAACCGTACGTCGATTCGCCAGGGCGCCAAGTCGGTGACCTGCGCCTATCGTCGTGACGAAGCGAACATGCCGGGCTCGCGCAAAGAGGTGAAAAACGCCAAGGAAGAAGGCGTGAAATTCCTCTACAACCGCCAGCCGATCGCCATCGTTGGTGAGGACAAGGTTGAAGGCGTGAAAGTGGTCGAGACCCGTCTCGGCGAGCCGGACGCCCGTGGCCGTCGTAGCCCCGAGCCGATCCCGGGCTCCGAAGAGATCATCCCGGCCGACGCCGTGGTCATCGCGTTCGGTTTCCGTCCAAGCCCGGCACCGTGGTTCGAACAGCACAGCATCCAGACCGACAGCCAGGGCCGCGTTGTGGCTCCGGAACAAGGCCAGTACAAGCACCAGACCAGCAACCCGAAAATCTTCGCCGGTGGCGATATGGTTCGTGGTTCTGACCTGGTGGTGACGGCGATCTTCGAAGGCCGCAACGCCGCCGAAGGGATCCTGGATTACCTGGGCGTCTGACGACGCCAGCTTCAAGCTTCAAGCTATTAGCTGCAAGCTTAAAGCCACAGCGCTTGCGGCTTGCAGCTTGAAACTTGCAGCTGTTCTTCTGCGACAAATTGACCCGATAGACAAAAGGCACGGCTCTTGCCGTGCCTTTTGCGTCGCGCTCTGAGAAAATGCCCGCACTTTTTTTCCGGATGCCGACATGACTGCCCTGAAGAACGACCGTTTCCTTCGCGCCCTGCTCAAGCAACCCGTAGACGTCACGCCTGTCTGGATGATGCGTCAGGCCGGTCGCTACCTGCCGGAATACCGCGCCAGCCGTGCCAAGGCCGGCGACTTCATGAGCCTGTGCATGAACCCGGAGTTCGCTTGCGAAGTCACGATGCAGCCGCTCGACCGCTATCCACAACTGGACGCGGCGATCCTGTTTTCCGACATCCTGACCATCCCCGATGCGATGGGCCAAGGCCTGTACTTCGAAACCGGTGAAGGTCCGCGCTTCAAGAAAGTCGTCAGCACCCTGGCCGACATCGAAGCCCTGCCGATTCCTGATCCGCACAAAGACCTCGGCTACGTCATGGACGCGGTCAGCACCATCCGCCGCGAACTGAACGGCCGTGTGCCGCTGATCGGCTTCGCCGGCAGCCCATGGACCCTGGCCACCTACATGGTCGAAGGCGGCTCGTCGAAAGACTACCGCAAGACCAAAACCATGCTCTACGACAACCCGCAAGCCTTGCACCTGCTCCTGGACAAGCTCGCGCAGACGGTCACCAGCTACCTCAATGGCCAGATCATGGCCGGGGCGCAAGCGGTGCAGATCTTCGACAGCTGGGGCGGCAGCCTTTCGGCGGCGGCGTACCAGGAATTCTCCCTGGCCTACATGAAAAAAATCGTCAGTGGCCTGATCCGCGAGCACGAAGGCCGCAAAGTGCCGGTCATCCTGTTCACCAAGAACGGCGGCCTGTGGCTGGAAAGCATCGCCGACGCCGGTGCCGATGCCCTCGGCCTGGACTGGACCTGCGACATCGGCAGCGCCCGTGACCGCGTCGGCAGCAAAGTCGCCCTGCAAGGCAACATGGACCCGACCGTGCTCTACGCCAAGCCAGAAGCCATTCGCACCGAAGTCGGCCGGATTCTCGCCAGCTATGGCAAGGGCAGCGGCCACGTGTTCAACCTCGGCCATGGCATCACGCCGGAAGTTGATCCGGAACATGCAGGCGCGTTCCTGCGTGCGGTGCATGAGCTGTCGGCGCAGTATCACGAGTGATCGTCGCCCAATAAAAAACGCCCGGCTAATGCTGGGCGTTTTTTTATGTTTTTTTAGCGGCCGAGGAGTTGTTCGGCGTAGCGGGCGATGATGTGGTCGAAGGCGTCATGTTGGCCGTTTCGCGGATGACGATATCGCTGGATGATTGCGTCGAGTTCTTCTACGGAAAAGTCAGCCAGGAAGTCGTCATCGAAGATGCCCTCCAATTTCTCCTTGCGGCGATTATTAAGAAAGCTGATGTCCAGGGCGAGTATGTCGATCATGTTCTTGGCCGGTGTCTCGGCGTTTGCGCTTTCTATTTGGCCAATCAGCGTAAATCTGAATTGGCTCTCACAGTCTTCTTCTAAAGGCGATATGTGAGAGTCTTCGGAAAATCTGTTCGCCTTGTTGTGCCCACAGTGGGCGGGCTTTGGTTCTTCTGTCTCACCTTGGCAGGAAGCGTGGAGATTGGTGTACTCCAGGTCCAAATGGTCGAAGGGGTTTTGGGGGCGAAAATGCTCTATATGGCTGGATTGCAAACTGATTTTGTTTCCGCAATAGCAACACACATAACCTTGTTCGCGAAGCAGGCTCTCGTGTAGGACTCGTTTCTCAGGATTGCGGAGAATTGAGTAGGAAGGCTTCCACTCCTCACTTGCTAACGCTTTCCACTGGATAAATGAAGCAGGCTCAGTTCCTTTGATCACTCGCTTCATCGGCCAATAATCTCCTTACGCCTTAACAATGCTTCGGCTCTCAGGAATTCGGGCAGATCTGGAGCTTTTGTTTTGAGCGTCTGAAGCAGCAATTTGGCCTTTTCAGTGTCGTTATCTTCTAGAGTTGAAAACAGCTCCGAAAGCAGAGCTTCAATCTCCGGCTCGCGTTGGGCGACGTCCATAACTTCCTCAAGTACACGACTTGAGTCGAGACCGTAGGTGACCCGAGGATGAGATGGATCTCCATCATTCAGGACGATAACTTCTTCGGGTTTCAGGCTGCCGATAATTTGTGGTGAGTGACTGGCAGCGATGAATTGGACTTTAGGGAATGCTTTTTTCAATGCCGGAACGATGCTGCGCTGCCAAGCGGGGTGAAGGTGGATATCCAGTTCGTCGATGATGACCACGCCTGAGGTGTTTTTCAGAACGTCCTTGCCCATATGCGGGTTGAGGATGCACATGCGTCGGGCTATATCGGCGAAGAGAGCGACCATGCCGCGTTGGCCATCACTGAGATTGTTGAAAGGGATGGTTTTCTCACCTTCAACATCAATCAACAAGCTTTGAAGTCTGAGGTCGTAACGAAGATCTTTTGTTTTTGGCAGCGCTATCTCGATTGCTTGGTTGACCCACGCCAGTTCGTCATCGAACTTGGATAATGCTGATTTGGCATCCAACACATTTTGCATACGTTCTAGCGTCTTACCGATGAGCCAACTTTCAAAATCTTTTAAGTCGGTAACAGCGTCAAACCAGTTCGTGTATCCGTCCAGGCGAGAGATTTTTTGCTGGGCTGCAGACTCAGCTGAAATATTTGCACCTTTCCACTGACGATTGGATCTGTAGAAAGCGAGTACAGGCAGCTCGATCTTTTCTCCAAGATCGAATCTTACTAACTCTTTATCCGTCGCAAGACCCAATTCATCATTTACGAGAGGTGGGAAATTCTCGCCCGCCTGAGTGGTTTCCCACTTCTTTACCCTTAGAATTTCTCCCTGCCCCTCAAGCAAAAGCGGGAATTTTCGTTCGAAGCGACTACGACCTTCAAATTTGTTAATGACAAAGCGAGCATCCTCTTGGGCTAAGCCAATTGGTTGCAGTTTCATTGTGTTCGCATATTCGATGAACGAAACCGCCACCGCCTGCAACAACGAAGTCTTCCCACTCCCATTGACCCCCACCACCAGATTGAAACCCGGCTGAAAGTCGAAAGTGGCATCTTCGTAGCAACGAAAATTCTTAATGTGGAGACGGTCCAGGCGCATTCTGGCTTCCCTTTACCAAGATTGACGAATGCCGTCAGTGTACCTTGGCTCGCGATTACCGCTAGGGCGCGTTTTATGGCTAAACCTGTGCGGTGCCAGGCAGCGGCGGCAACTTCGCCAGCTTCAACGCCACAAGCAACGCAATCACCAGCAACGCACCAATAAACAACCCGATCCCGTTCCACCCACCCAAATGCCAGAACACTCCGCCCGCCGTCCCGGCGATGCTCGACCCGGCGTAGTAACTGAACAGGTAAAGCGACGAAGCCTGCCCCTTGGCCTTGACCGCCCGACGCCCGATCCAGCTACTTGCCACCGAATGCGCGCCAAAGAAGCCGAACGTGAAGATCAACATGCCGACAATCACCACCGGCAGCGGCGTGAACATGGTCAGGGCAAGGCCGGCGAGCATCAGCACGATCGTCGCCCACAGCACTTTGCGCCGACCCAGTCTATCGGCCAAAGAGCCGATTTTCGCCGAGCTGTAGATGCCCGACAGGTACACCACCGACAGCAGACCGACGAACACCTGATCCATGTGGTACGGCTCGGCCAGCAAGCGATAGCCGATGTAGTTGAACAGCGTGACGAACGCGCCCATCAGCACAAAGGCCTCAAGGAACAGCAGCGGCAACCCGGCATCGCGAAAGTGCATGGTGAAGCCGTCGAGCAGGCTGCGCGGGTGCAGCGAGCGGGCGCGGAAGTTGCGTGATTCGGGGAGAATTTTCCAGAACACCGTCGCCGCGATCAGCGCCAGACCGCCAATCACCAGCATCGCGGTGTGCCAGCTGACGAAGTCGATCAATACGCCAGTGATCAAGCGGCCGCTCATCCCGCCAATCGCGTTGCCGCCGATGTACAAACCCATTGCCAGACCGATGTGTTGCGGGTGGATCTCTTCGCTCAGGTAGGTCATGGCGACCGCCGCCAGGCCGCTCAACGACAAGCCGATCAACGCGCGCATCACCAACACGCCTTGCCAGCTTGGCATCATCGCGCTGGCCATGGTGCACAGCGCTGCGGCGAACAAGGCCGCCACCATTACCGGTTTGCGTCCGACGCGATCGGAAATCGGCCCGGTGATCAGCAGGCCGATGGCGAGCATCCCGGTTGCCACCGACAGGATCAGGCTGCTCTGCGCCGCGTTGATCGAGTACTCGTGGGACAGCAGTGGCATCATCGGCTGCACGCAGTAGAGCAGGGCGAAAGTCGCAAAGCCGCCGGAGAACAGCGCCAATACCGTGCGCATGAACATCGGCGTGCCTTTTTCGATGTAGATCTCTTTCAATTCGGCGACAACATCGTCCACCGCAGCGGGCGGAGCTTCATGGGCAAGGGGGGCGACAGCAGTTTTCACTTCGGACCTCGGAGGGCGCAGCCGGTCAGGCAATGAAAAAAGCATATAGCTGCCTAATGATTCAATCCAATATATTGTTCGACCTGTTTGATAGGTTTGACGACCTAATGGAGTTTTCATGGAATTACGTCACCTGCGCTACTTCATCGCCGTCGCCGAAGAACTGCACTTCGGCCGCGCCGCTCAGGTATTGGGCATCTCGCAGCCGCCGCTGAGCCAGCAGATCCAGGCGCTGGAGCAAGAGGTTGGCGCGCGGCTGTTCGAGCGCACCAATCGTCGTGTCGAGCTCAGCGAAGCCGGTCGGCTGTTTCTGGAAGAGGCGCGGCTGGTGCTGGCGCAGGTCGACAAAGCGGCGGATGTCGCCCGGCGTGCGCAGTTGGGTGAGTTGGGCGAACTGAAGATCGGTTTCACTTCATCGGCGCCGTTCAACTCGACCATTCCCCAGGCGATTTTCTCGTTCCGCCAGCGCTTCCCGGCGGTGCATTTGAATCTGCGCGAGATGAGCAGCACCCAAGTGGCCGATGCGCTGGTTGATGAGTCGATCGAGGTCGGCATCATGCGACCACTCGGGCTGCCGGATTCCCTCAGTGTCGTTGAGTTAATGCGTGAGCCGTTGGTGGCGGTGCTCAGCTCCAAACACCCGCTGGTCAATGGCAGTGAAGAAGGGTTGTTCCTGTCAGCATTGGCCCTCGAACCGTTCGTATTTTTCCCACGCAGTTATGGCAGTGGTCTGTACGCACAGTTGCTCAGCCTGGCGCGGGATGCCGGTTTCAGCCCGCACTTCGCGCAAGAGGCGGGCGAGGCGATGACGATTATCGGGTTGGTGGCAGCGGGGTTGGGCGTGTCGGTGTTGCCGGCGTCCTATCAGCGGATGCGCATTGACGGCGTGGTGTATCGGCCGTTGCTTGATCCGGCAGCGGTGTCGGCGGTGTGGCTGGTGCAGCGCAAGGACCAGAAGTCGCCGATGGCCAAGGCGTTTGTGGAGTTGTTGACACGCAAGCTGACGCCTTAGGGGCTCGAGGTTTTTGTAGATGCGCCACTTGGACTTTTTTCTAGTCGGCCGATAACCGTTATTGGATTAATCACAAAATATGGAGATACACGATGTTCAAGCAGTTAACGTTTACCGCTCTTCTGGCCATGATGGCGCTGACTGGCGGTTGTGCTTCGGTAAAAATGGCTGATGAAACCCAGGACGCTCAGGCCAAGACTTTCCAGGTAAGCCCGGACAGAGCCAACATCTACGTTTATCGCAACGAGAGCATGGGCGCAGGCGTGAAAATGCCGGTTACCCTCAACGGCAAACCGGTCGGCCAGACCGTGGCCAAGTCTTACCTGATGTTGGCCGTCCCGGCCGGTCAGCAGACTTTGATATCTTCTGCGGAAAACGATTCCGAACTGAAGCTCGCCACAGAGGCCGGCAAGAATTACTTTGTCTGGCAGGAAGTGAAGGTCGGCTTCATTAAGGCCCGCAACAACCTGCAAGTCGTCGACGACAAGACCGGCCGCGCGGGTGTTGCTGAGAGCAAGTTGATTCAAGCTCAGTAAGCGTGTCGACAGCCCCCGCGCGGAGTGTGGGGGTTGTCCGTTCATTGAACCCCGCGCATGCGTGAGGCAGTGTTGCCCTGAAATCACTGCGGCCGCATGACCACCCATTTTTTTATAACGGGATCTATTGGCTGCTCCGCTTCAATTTCTGCCGGGGTTTGACTGAATGTCATGCCGTTTCCACAGAACGCAGTGAACACATCTCCATTAAAACTGTAGAAATCGACACCCGTTACGGTCTCACAGGCACTACTCGCCACAATTTTTCGTGCAAGTTTGACCCGAGATGACTGATAAGTGTCATACCCGTCTTTGAAATAGGCTTTGGATCGGGCCGCTGATGCGTCGGGACTCAATATAACGCTGGCAACCCTGGCATCGTGAGGGCTCGCTGCGAAACTCGTATAAGGCTGGATATCCTGCGGACTAACAGGATAGACACGCGCATCCCCCTTCTGTATGTCGAGTTTAACTACCATCAACTGCGCTTCTTCTGGATAAGCCTTATAAACGACATCCAAAAGACCCATGGATGGGCCAGGGCCTTTTTCACCTGTGCAGATGAACTTCTCGTCCTTTTTCAGATTGAAGCGCCGGATCATCATGTCGATTTTGGCGAGCCGCTTGCGTTCCTCTAAGCTGCTTTCCGCACCATGACCGGCTTCAGACTCTTCAATTGCTCGGGTATCGGCAACACCTGGACTTAAACATCCGCCTGCGCGCTACAGACGGCCGCTGACAAGACCAAGGGGATTACGGGTTTCAACATGCATCCTGCTCCTTGTAGAAAAATCTTCCGGGTTTTGCTGTGTTCTGCGTCGATGGGCTCCCCGGGTAACCACGAACCACCTGAATAGCCCGTGAACTGAGATAGAGGGGGCGTTGTCGCGACGGAGCATGCTCGCGCTTGAGTGTGCAGTACTCTCAAAATCGGCGGTGAGTGGCCGGGGCATTGACCGTAGCGCGACGCTGAAATTTTTGCTGTGGGACGTTTCCGAAGTGAGGTACTCCGCTGTCCTGTGTTTTGCGCTTGCCCACAGGACTACATGAACTTGCGTCGTTGCCCACGCTTGCGTGAGAACTCGCCGACTGGTGTGCTTTGGAGGTCGCCAGTAACTTATGTCAGTGCCTGTGAACCGAGATTTCGGGATGTGAGGATTACCGCGAAATGCCAGCAGAAATGAAAGCCATGATCGAACATTTCACTCGCTGGGACTCCGCCGACCACCTAAAGACAGAAGCGGACAGGGCTGAATATCTAGGCGTTTGCATGGAAGCCGCGGGAAGTGATTCGGGATTTATCGCGAAAGCACTTGGGGTAATTACGCGTTCTCGCAGCAGGGATAGGCTTTTGAACGATACCAACGGTGTTCCCGAAAGGGGCTTGTGAGACTCTGAGGATCCTGGGCAACCAGCCATCGCAGAGCCGGACAGGTACAGGGCGATGACAAGCCGACCTGTTTGTGAAGGGGCGCCGAAAGGCGCCCTTTGTCGTTCTCGTGGTACTCGCCTCAGTCGACGCGTACCAGATCCCCGCGCAATGCCACCCCGGACACCACCGTCTTAAGCGCCTCTAGCCCCGGGGTCTCCTCATCGTCGCTGCACTGGTATTTCCCGGTGTCCTGACTGAGGTCGCGCTTGCTGATGCCCGCGATGTTGATCACGGCGTTGGCGCCGGCCTTTTTGGCCTTGCTCTGCAAGGTCGCCAAGGTCGATTGCAATGCCCAGTAGCAGGCGTCTTCAGCGGATTTGTCTTCGTCGTCGGCTCTTCGGCTGCTGCTCACCGCATTCAGCTTGCGCACCTGTGTCGGCAGCGTTTCTCCCGCCAGGTAGAACTTGACGCTGCCGTCCAGCAGGCCGATTTTTGTGGCGCGTTTTATGCCTTCCTGGAAATCCTGGTAGGTCGGTTCGTAGGCACCTTGTAACGCGATGACCTGATCCACGTCCGGGTCGGAGGACAGTTGCATGACCACGTCGCCGCGCAGGTAGTTGATCCAGCGGTTGTAGGTGTCGTGGATCCTGCCGTTCTTGTAGTCCAGGCCGCGGCTGTCGCGGTAGTCCATTTCAAACGAGGTGGATGTGTAAGGGATGTCGATTTCGGCGTGGTGTCGGTCGCGCACCGTGATTGCCGCTTTGATCATGCCCGGTCGGGCCGACTGCACGACCCATTGGCGTTCAATCAGCGCAGTAACGATGGCGCGGCTCATGCGGTTGTCGGTCATGTCCTTGTCGCCGGGAAAGTTTTCCTTGGCGGTGTACACCGGGCTGCCGATGCAGCCGCTCAGCACAACGACCATGGTGAACATTGCGCCGATGCGCTGAAACCGAGTCATTCCCTTCACTCCAAACGTTTTTCAGATCAGTGCCAGCGACGGACAATCAACGAGGTGTTGACGCCACCCAAAGCGAATGTGTTGTTCATCACGTGTTCGTTGCGCATTTTGCCCGAACTCGTCAGCGCGTTCGGCCGGGTAGCAGTCGTATAACCCGGGTTTGCGGTCCATCTGAAACACCGCATCGTCTGACTTTACGACTGCTTCGCAGCCTGACCCTGTCGGAGCCTGCGATCTTTTGATCTTCCCTTTAGAGAATCAAAGTCAAAAGATCGCTGCCTTCGGCAGCGCCTACAGAGAATGCGTTGTGCATTCCGGTCTGGGGCTGGCTGACAGTTCTTACTGAACCTTCACCAAATCCCCTTTCAACGCAACACCCGCCATGATCGCCCCTGCGTGGCATTCATAGGTCGTGGCGTCTTTGCGCTCATTGCTCTTGTAGAAGCTGACAATGTTGGTCACCGCATTCGCGCCGGCGCTTTTCGCCGCCTGGTGCAGGCTGATAATTGCCGATTGCGCGACCCATTCGCAGGCCACGGCGTCGGTCTTGTTGAAGGCGTTGGTTTTCTTGTTGGTCACGGCGCCGGGGCTGACGACGGTGACGTTACCGGCAGGCGTGTTGCCGGCGAGGTAGAACTTCACGCTGCCGTCGATTTTGCCGGTGCGGGTGGCTTCGGCGACAGCTTTGTCGAGGGGCAGGTACACCGGGGTGTCGCGGGCCTGGCTGACGGCCGGGAGGGCGCAGATCAGCAGGATGGCGGCGGCAGCGAGTTTCTTGAAGTGCATGGAGGTCTCCTTGACCCTGAATAATTCGGTTACGACCAGCGACGGAAAATCAACGAGGTGTTGACGCCACCAAACGCGAAATTGTTGTTCATCACGTACTCGTTGCTCATCTGGCGGAACTCGCCGCGCAGGTAGTCGAGCTTGCCGCAATGCGGATCGACCTCGTCGAGGTTGAACGTGTGCACGTACAGGTCGCGGTTCATCATTTCGATGCAGAACCAGGACTCCAGTGCACCGCAGGCGCCCAGGGTGTGACCGAGGAAGCTCTTCTGCGAGCTGATCGGCATGTGCTCGCCGAACAACGCACTGGTAGCCAGTGTTTCGGCAATGTCGCCCTGTTCTGTAGCCGTGCCGTGACCGTTTACGTAGCCGATGTCTGACGGTTGCAGCCCGGCGTCTTCCAGCGCCAGTTCCATGGCCCGGCGCATGGTGACCTGCTCTGGGCGGGTGGTGTGCTGGCCGTCGGCGTTGCTGCCGAAACCGACGAGCTCGGCATGGATGTGCGCGCCGCGTGCCAACGCATGTTCGAGCTCTTCAAGCACCAGCATGCCGCCGCCTTCACCGATCACCAGGCCATCGCGGTCTTTGTCGTATGGGCGCGGGCTGGTTTGCGGAGCATCGTTTTTCAGGCTGGTGGCGTAGAGCGCGTCGAACACCATGGCTTCGGTCGGGCAGAGCTCTTCGGCGCCGCCGGCGAGCATCAGCGGCAAGCGGCCGAACTTGATGGATTCGTAGGCGTAGCCGATGCCCTGGCTGCCGCTGGTGCAGGCGCTGGACGTCGGGATCAGCCGGCCGGTGAGGCCGAAGAAGATGCTGATATTGGCCGCGGTTGTATGCGGCATCATTCGCACGTAGGAGTTGGCGTTCAGGCCCTCGGCCACCGAGTTGAGCAGCATGTTGCCGAATGCCTTGATCTCATCGGTGCTGCCGGTGGACGAGCCGCAGGCGACGCCCATGCGCCCGTCCTTGATGATCGGGTTACCCAACAGCCCGGCATCGGCCAGCGCCTGCTCCGACGCGCCGACGGCCAGGCGCGAGACCCGGCCCATGCTGCGCAGTTGCTTGCGGGTCCAGTGGCTCGGGACTTTGAAGTCGTCGATGGGCCCGGCCAGACGCGTGTTGAGTTCGGTGAACCGATCCCACTCGTCCATCCGGCGAATGCCGCTGCGGTTGGCCGCGAAGTGGCCGGCGATGGTGTCCCAATCGCTGCCCAGTGAGGTGATGCCGGCCATGCCGGTGACGACGACGCGCTTCATCAGCACAGGCCTCCGTTGACGGCCAGAACCTGCCGGGTGATGTACGACGCTTCCGCCGACATCAGGAAATTCACGGCGCTGGCCACCTCTTCCGGGGTGCCCATGCGTTGTGCGGGGATCAGTTTCATCAGTTCTTCCACCGGCACGTTTTCATCGAGCATCGCCGTGTCGATCAGGCCGGGGGCGACACAGTTGACGGTGATTTTGCGCTTGCCCAGTTCGATCGCCAACGCTTTCGCCGCGCCGATCAAACCGGCCTTGGAGGCGCTGTAGTTGACCTGGCCACGATTGCCGATCAACCCGGAAACCGAAGTGATGCAGACAATCCGCCCGGCTGCACGGCGCCGAATCATCGGCATCATCACCGGGTGCAGCACGTTGTAGAAACCGTCGAGGTTGGTGCGCATCACCACATCCCAATCATCCTCGCTCAGCGCCGGAAAAGCACCGTCACGCGTCAGGCCGGCGTTCAGCACCACGCCGTAATAGGCGCCGTGAGCTTCCACATCGGCTTCGAGGATGGCTTTGCAGCTGGCGCGGTCGGATACGTCGAACTGCAAAATTCGAGCGTTGCGCCCCAGCGCCTGGATTTCGCCTTGAACGGTGATGGCGTCGGCCAGACCGTTGCGGCAATGCAGCACGATGTCATGCCCGGCCTGAGCCAGACGCAACGCGATGGCGCGGCCGATGCCACGGCTGGAACCGGTGACCAGTACGGATTCAGTCATGGCTGGCTCCTTGGGATTCATGAAGGTATTGAGCGGCCTGAGGCGGACGGAACACGTTCAGGCGGGCGGTGGCGTGAATGCCGGGGGCGTTGATGTGGCATTCGAACACGCCCATTCCGTTGTCATCTTCCAGCGAGCGTATGCCGTGGATGGTCAGCTCGGTGCTTGCGGGGAAGTGCTCCACGTTGCATTCGAATTTACGGGTGCCAAGCAGGAACCCCAGCTCCACCGCATCACCGCGCTGGCGCGCATGGCAACCCGCGTAGGCGGCGACACTCTGGGCCATCAGTTCGATGCCGACCCACGCCGGCAGGCTGCCGTCGGGACGGTTGAACAGACCACCGGGTTTGACGGTAAGGCGGGTGTGAATCTGCTCGTCATCGAACGCCAGGATCTGATCGATGAGGATCATGTCGCCAGCGTGCGGCAGCAGTTCGGCGAGCGGCCAGTCAATCATGGGGCGTCTCCGATAATCAGGCTGACGTTGTTGCCACCGAAGGCAAAGGAATTGCTCATCAGATGGCGGGGTGCAATGGACGTCAGGCGATCGGTCGGGGTCACCCACTGCAAGGCTGGCAAGTCGGGGTCGGGCTGACCGTCCCAGACGTGAGGTGGCAAGAGGTTTTTCCGATTGTTCGCGCTCAGGCTCAACCAGCAGAACGCCGCTTCCAGGGCGCCGGCCGCGCCGAGCGTATGACCGGTCATTGGCTTGGTGGACGAGCAGGGCACGCCGTGCGGGAACACGGCCGAGACCGCCAGGCTTTCCATCGCATCGTTGTGTTGGGTCGCGGTGCCGTGCAGGTTCAGGTAGCCGATTTGTTCGGGCTGCAAGTTCGCGCGGTTGAGGGCTTTGCTCATCGCTTGCAGGGCACCACGGCCGGTCGGTTCCGGCGCCGAGATATGGTGCGCATCGGAACTGGCGCCGCTGCCGAGCAGGGCAATCGGTTGGCTGTCGCCCACCTTTTTACTCATCAGAAACAACACGGCGGCTTCGCCGATATTGATCCCGTTGCGGTTGACCGAAAACGGATTGCAGCGCTGCTCGGACACCGCTTCCAGTGCCGAAAAGCCGTTGAGCGTCAGTTTGCACAAACTGTCGACGCCGCCGCACAAGACCGCGTCGCAGAGCCCCAGATCCAGCAGGCGCTGAGCACTCATCAGCGCCCGGGCGCTGGAGGTGCAGGCAGTTGAGATCACGTAAGCCGGGCCGCTCAATTGCAGCCAGTCGGCGAGGAAGTTGGCCGGCGCGCCGAGTTCCTGCTGCTGATAGTCGTAGTCGGCGGGGAATTCATGTTCGCGGATGTAATGGGCCAGGCCACGGCTGGCCTCATCGATGCCCGAAGTGCTGGTGCCCAGAATCACACCGATTCGATCACGGCCGTAAGCCTTGATCGCCAAATCGATGTCGTCGCGAATTTGCAGCGCGGCTTCCAGCAGCAATTGGTTGTTGCGGCTGCTTTGCTCGGCCAGTCGTGCCGGGATCGGCGCCAGTTCGCCACGCACCGCCGCCACCGGCAGCGACCGCTCCGGCACCCAGCCGGACTCGCTGCGCATGCCTGAACAATCGCCGGCAAACAGGTTGCGGGCGACTTCCTGTTTGTCGCGACCCAGGGCGCAAATCACCCCGAGGGCGTTCAGGTAGGCGGTCATGGCGTGTCCCCGCTCAGGGGCGTGACTTGATACCGGGGACCTTTGGGCAGGTTCAATTCAAAGCTCATCGGTTGTGAGTAACGGACTTCCCAGTGCGATGGCAGGGTTCGTTGTTTGCCATGCTGCCAGGCGGTGGGGTAGTTGCCCGACAGTTCATCCTTGGGCGTCAGTGCAAACAGCAAGGCCGCGAACAGCTCCCGGGCTTCCGGGTTGGGCGGTAACAGGCCGTCGGCCTGCCACTGGCCATCGATCAGTTTCTGGCGTGCCTGCGGAATGCCCAGCAAGTCCATCATCGACCAGCGAATGCCAGGGCCTTCGCGCTGGATCACCAACACCCAGTCCTGACGTTGCTCGGCCACCAGGCGCTGGATGTGCAATTGCAGGGGCAACGACAGGTTCGGGGGGTGCTCGGGCAGCGGCGCCTGGCTGGCGCAAGCGCTCAGCAACAGCAGGCAACCCAGGAGCAGGAAACGGATCATCAGGCATTACCTTCAAGGGGGTTGCGCCGCGAACAGGCGTTCAAGTCACTCATGTGACATCCCTTGCACAGAGCTCCGACAATACGCGCAGCCGCCGCTTGGGTTCGCTGACGAACGGATTACGCTCGTCCCAGGCATAACCGGCGAGGATCGCACTGATCATACGGCGGATATCCGCTGAGCTGCCCGGATGGTAAATCACATCCTGGAAGGTCCCGGCGTACCAGCCTTCGACGTAGCAGCGGAACGTGTCTACGCCGCGCTTGAGCGGTGTGGCGAACTCGGTCTGCCAGTCGACGCTTTCACCTTGCAGCTGCCGATGCAAAACCCCGGCGGCCATGCTGGCCGAACGCATGGCGATGGTCACGCCGGAGGAGAACACCGGGTCGAGGAATTCCGCGGCGTTGCCGAGCAGCGCAAAGCCCGGGCCGTGCAAGGTTTTGACGTTGGCCGAGTAGCCGCCGATGGTCCGCGCCGGGGTGTCCCACACGGCATTTTTCAGGACGCCGGCCAGACTCGGAGTTTCAGCGATGAAGCCGCGCAGGCTCTCGTCCAGATCCTCCATGCGGCCTTCGAAGTGTTCGGCGGCCGCAACCACGCCCACCGAGCACCGGCCATTACTGAACGGGATGGTCCAGAACCAGATGTCGCGGTGGGTCGGATGGGTGGTGATGAGGATTTTTTCCCGCTCGAAGGTCGGGCTGTCGATATGGTCTTCGATGTGCGTAAACACCGCCTGGCGCAACGGGAAATTCGACGGTGCTTCAAGGTCCAGCAGACGTGGCAGCACGCGACCGTAGCCGCTGGCATCGAGCACGAAATCAGCTTCGACACGGTACTGGCTGCCATCTTCGCGCAGCACATCGAGCTGCGGTTTCGGCAGGTTGAAATCGGCGCTGACGATGGCTTCGCCATAGCGCACTTCCACGCCTTGCAGCGCAGCCTGATCGGCCAGCAGTTTGTCGAAATCGGCGCGCTGGACCTGGAAGGTAGTTGGCTTGCCGTTGCTGAACGTGTCGCCGAAATCAAAGGCGCTGTAGTGCTCGCCCCAGGCGAACGCAGCGCCGTTTTTCAGCTGGAACCCAGCGGCGTTCACGGCATCGAGCATGCCGGCTTCTTCGACGAAATCCAGGCAGTGCGACAACAGGCTTTCACCGATTGAAAATCGTGGGAAGTGCTGGCGTTCGATCATAAGCACGTCGTGACCTTTGCGCTTGAGCAGCGCGGCGGCAATGGCGCCCGAAGGACCCGCGCCAATGACGACGACCTGGCGACGTTCCATTTCAACTGTTGGCACGGGGGCTCCTTGCCGGGGCGGCGATATTCAAAGGGGGGGTGTGCATGCCGGCGAGTGCCGGCAGCAGTGTGGCGATCAGGCCCATCACCATCAACGCGAAGTACAGCGCCGGGCTGATGAGTTGTTGTTGCAGCAACAGGTTGAGAAAGACGATCTCACTCAAGCCGCGAATGTTCAGCAGCAGGCTTTCGCGCCAGCGACTGGCGCCTTCAAACGATGCACCCGCCCAGCCAAGGCCGAGCCAGTTGCCCAGCAGTTTGCTGGCAATCGGCAACAGCAGCAGCGCCGCCAATTGCACCCAGCCGAGGCTGGCCATGGCGGCGTGGACATTGATCTGCACGATGCCGAAGGTGAGGATCAGCGGAATGGCGATCCACGTCTGTAAGCGGCTCATCCAGATCGCCGGCAACGGCAACACCAGCGGCACTTTCAGCGCGGCCATGCACAGCAGATAACCGATGCCGAAAATCAGTGCGTTGAGCTTGAAGTGTTCGGCGACTACCAACAGCGCGAAGAAGCAGCCGCTGTGCAGCAACCGTTGACGCATACCCAACAGGCGCAACAGCACCGGCAGACAGGCGCCAACCAGCGGCAGCAACAGACTGCTCAGGTGCAGGCTGCCCTGAGCGAAGCCGAAGAGCGTCCAGCACGTCAGGTCGATGAGAATCGCGGTTTGCACCAGGCGCCGGGTGGCGTCCGGCGGGTAATTGATGTGGCGCAGGTACAAAAACAACACCGGAATAGCGGTGATGGCGAACACCAGACCGACCGCCAGCGAACTGATCCACGGTTGCGGCGGCAACAGCCAGACCGACGTGACGAGCCCGCAGGCGAACGGAATGCAGAAACTCGGCAGGGCGATTTTCAGGCTCTGGCGATCCAGCCGCAGGTCGATCACGTCGCTCAGAATGTGCCCCAGCAACAAGGCAAAAGCGAGGCTGTAGAGGTTTTTCAGCCACACTGGCGAGATCAGTTCGGCGCCGCTGAGTTGCCAGCCCGGTTCGATCCAGAAGTACATCAGCAGCGGCAGACCGAAAGTCGCCAGCAGCAACTGGCTGACGATCGGGATCAGCCCGAAGTGCCGACCCACGCGGGTGGCTACGGCGAACATCGCCAGGGCCATCAGCCAAAACAAGGCGATCATCATGCTGCGGGCTCCGCGACGGTGGCGGCATGCACCTGGCGTCCGGCCCACGGTGCAAGGATGAAGCTGAAGGCCAGGCCGAGGCTCACCGACAGACCGAAGTTGCTCACCGCCGGCGTGCTGGACACCGCCAGCAAACCGAATGACAGCCATGTGGTCACTGCGGCCAGCAAGGTGCCCAGCAGGCTCACGGCGGCGCCGCCGACCTGTTCGCGCATGAGGATCGCGTAATCGACGCTGATCGCCGTCACCAGCAGCAGGCCGAACAGGCTGAATAGCGTCAGCGGTTGGCCCATCCAGCCAAGGCTGGCGAGGCTGCACAGGGCGGCGAGCAAGGGCAGCGAAACAATGCGCAACGCACCACCGAAGCCAAAGGGCAGGATCAGCACCAGCACGATCAACACGCAGGAGGCGAGTTTCAGCTCCGCCGCGCTGATCTGAGTCGCGGCGAAAACACTGTTCAATTCACCGAGACGGTCGACCAGTTCAACGCCCGGCAAGTCCAGCGCCTGAACCCGCAACAGCGCAGGATTGTTCAGGCCTTGCAGGCTGACCATTGCCGCTACGCCGTCATCGGTCGGCCCCAGCCACAGGGCGCGATAAGGTTCCGCCAGCGGACCGACCAGCGATGCGTCGATGTCTTCGACGGGCAGCGCCTGCAACGTCGCGAGCTCGGCCTGCAGTGCTTCTGCCGGTACGCCGAGGTCGAGCAAGGGCTGCCAGAACTGCGGCAACTTGCTCAATGCGTCGCGCACTTTGCGCTGATCGCTCGGTTGGCTGACCAGTTGATTCAGCGACAGGTAACCCTTGAGTTTTTCCAGGTTGACCAACTGATCCAGCCGCTCGCTCAGCGCGGTCTGGCGTTCGAGCAGTTCCTGCTGATTGGCCGCACGCACCAGGAAAAACTGACTGGTCGGCTGATAACCGGTGATGCGCGCAATGGCCTGGGCTTCGTCGGTCAATTGCTGGGGAGCGCCGATCCACTGGCGGATATCGTTTTTGCTCTCGAGCTGCAACAGACCGCCGACGCAGAAGGCAATCAGCAGCGCCAGCAACACCGGCGTGCTCACGTGTTTGAGCAGCGCTTCACGCAGGTTCAGCAAGCACTCGCAGACACGCAGCGGCCAGTGCGCCGGTCGCAGGTTCACGCCCTTGAGCAGCGCTGGCAACAGGCACACCGCAGACAAGTAGGCGCCGAGCAGGCCGGCGGCGGAGAACACGGCAATCTGGGTCAGGGCCGGGAACGGTGTCCAGGCCAGGGCCAGGTAGCCGATGCAACTGGTGATCAGGCTCAGCGTCAGGCCCGGCAGGGTCAAGCGTAATGCCGGCCAGCTGTTCCAGGGTTTCATGCTCCAGCTTTTCGACAGGTAATGCAGCGGGTAATCGACGGCCACGCCGATCAGGCTCGAACCCAGCACCAACGTCATCACATGCATGTGACCGAACAGCGCCACGCACGCCACGGCACCAAACAGCATGCCCACCAACACTGGAACGAAAGCGAGCAAGACACGCCAGCGCCGGAAGGCCAGCAACAGCAGCAACAGAATGCCCACGGTGGCGCCACCACCGACCCACGTCATCTCGCGGGTGGCTTGTTGCTGACCGTTGGCCGCATAAAGCAAACCGCTGGCGGCGAGCAGTTGTACGTCGACCTGAGCGGCTTCTTCGCGGCTGTGTTCTAGCAGGTCGGCCACTTGCAGCGGCAGGCTCATGTCGAAGGCGTTGCCCGTGGTTTTTGCCCGCAGCAACACCCAACTCTTGCCGTCCGCATCGGCGACCAGCGCTCCACTGCCGATGTCCAGTTGCACGGCGCCGTGTTGCGGCTGGCTGTTCTGGATGCGCCCGGTCAGGCCCAGCCAGTCATCCTGGCTCGGTACCAGGCTGAAACCGGTAAACGGATCGAACAGCGCTTGCACGCGCTGCTGGATGAAGACGTCGGGATGCTCGATCAGCTGCTGCCGATCCATCGCCGAGAGCATCGCCAGCCTGCCTTGCAGCAGTTGCGTGCGCAGCGCCGGCAAGTCGGCTTGGAGGTTCCACTGAACCTTCTCGAACAAACCGCTGGCCTGCCATTGCTCGCCCAGTTTCTGCGCCATGGCGACGGCTTGCGGGCGATCCTTATGGCCAACCAGCACCAGCATTTCGCGGTTCAGCGGTTCTTGCATGCGTTGTTCGGCGCGCAGTTCCAGCGCGTCCGGCGCCGTGCCCGGCACCAGGTCCATCAGGTTGGCCGACAGCGGTGCGCCATTGCGCCATTGCCAACCGGCGAGCGCGAGCACCGCCAGCAGCAGGATCAGAAACAGCCACGGAAGCCTGCGTTCACTCGGCAAAGTCATGTTGCTCCGTGTCGCTCAACGGTTGGGCGCTGGTGCTGTCCTGCATGCGCAAAAGGGTGCTGTCGCCCTGGGTTTCCAGCAGTTCGATGCTGTGCACCAATTCGCTGCCGGTGATGTTGATCTGGTTGAACACTTGCTTGAGCAGCAATGAGCGCGGGATAAGCGTCAGTTTCCAGTTCTGAGCGTCGCCGCTCAGGGACAATTCAAAGTCCCGTTGCAACCCGCTGCTGTCACCTTGCAGCACGGCCAGGAACAAACGGTTCTGCTCGGCGCCGGCGCTCTTGCTCGGGAGCATTTGCCAGCCATTGGCGTCCCGTCGGGCTATGCCTTTGGCGCTGATGCGGTAATCCTGTTGCAGCGGCGTTTTCAGCAACCACAGCAAACCGTGGTTTTTCGCGAGGACGAACGTGCCCTTGCTGGTCAGAGGTTTAGGCAGCGCACGCAGATGTTTTTCCTGAATGAAATTGCCGTGAATTACGTCAGGTTTGGCCAACTGATCGCTGAGCTGTTGCAAATCAAACGCCTGCGCCAACGAAGAAAACCCCAGCGCCACCACGAACATGTAGCAGCTGCCGAGCCCGCGAGGCTGCGTCCGGCGGCGAAGCCGTCGTAAAACCTGCACACGCGGTGCATCAGGGGAAACGCGAGGCGACTGCTGCGCCCGAGCGCGGACCGGCCGACGCAGGCTTCGCCAGCTGCTACAGAGGGTTGTCAGCAGGTTCATGCGAGCATCCTTTCAACGGCATCGGTGAAGATTTTCGGTGAGGCCAACTGCATCTCGCGGCTACTCATGTCGACGGCGACCTGTACGGAACTGGCGCGGGTCAAACGCTCACCGGTTTGCAGATCACTGATCAGGTAATTGATCTTCAGACGGTTCTCCCATTCCACCAGATTGGCGCGTACGTTCAGCTTCTGGCCAAACACGGCGCCGCGCACATAACGCAATTGCAGGTCGATCACCGGCCAGGCGTAACCCGACTCGACCATGGCGGTGTAGTTGTGGCCGATCTTGTCCAGCAGCGCACACCGGGCCACTTCCAGGTATTTGACGTAATGGCCGTGCCAAACCACGTTCATGGTGTCGACGTCAAAGAACGGCACGAGGATTTCCGTATCGGTGTGAAGCACTCCCTTGCTACGCATGCAGCCTCCAGTGTTGCTCGGCGATACGCTTGAGGCACAGGCGCAATTCGCCTTCCAGTGCACGGTCTTCGATGACCGGCGGGAAGTCCTTGGCCAGTTCTTCATGCATGGCCGCCAGCGCTGGCGGCAGTGGACGCGCGTCCTCGGCCTTGCTGCGCAGCCACACGCCCTGGTTGGCGGCGAGCAGGGTGGCGGCGGCGACTTGTTCGGTCAGCTCCAGCACGCGGATCGCATCGCGGGCGGCGATGGTGCCCATGCTCACTTTGTCCTGGTTGTGGCATTCGGTGGAGCGCGAGAAGACGCTGGCCGGCATGGTGTTTTTCAACGCTTCGGCGGTCCAGGCACTGGTGCCGATCTGCACAGCTTTAAAACCGTGATTGAGCATCGCGCGGTCAGCCGTGGCGCCGGACAAATTGCTCGGCAAGCCATGGTTGTACCGCTCGTCCACCAACAGCGCGAGTTGGCGATCCAGCAGATCGGCCACGTTGGCCACCAGGTTTTTCAGGCTGTCCATGGCGAACGCAATGTGGCCGCCGTAGAAGTGCCCGCCGTGCAGCACGCGTTCGGCTTCGGCGTCGATGATCGGGTTGTCGTTGGCGCTGTTGAGCTCGATTTCGATGAACGAGCGCAGCCAGTTCAGGCTGTCGGCCAAGACGCCGAGGACATGCGGCGCGCAACGCAGCGAGTAGCGGTCTTGCAGGCGATGCAGCGGTGCGGTCGGCGCGTCGATCGCCAGATCCTTGCGCAGCCACGCGGCGACTTGCATCTGCCCCGGGTGCGGTTTGGCGGCGAACAGGCGCTCGTCGAAGTGCTCGGGATTGCCTTGCAGCGCGACCACGTTCAGCGCGGTGATGCGGGTGGCCAGTTGCAGCAGGTAATCGGCGCGGGCGTAGGCCAGGCAGGCGAGGCCGGTCATCACGGCGGTGCCGTTCATCAGTGCCAGCGCTTCTTTCGGGCGCAGCACCAGTGGCTGCCAGCCGAGCTCGCGATGGACGTCGGCGGCTTGTCGGCGCTCGCCACGGAACATCACTTCGCGCTCGCCGGACAAGGTCGCGGCGACGTAGGACAGTGGCGTCAGATCGCCGCTGGCGCCCACCGAGCCTTCTTCCGGGATCAGCGGCAGGATGTCGTGTTCGAGGAACGCCTGAAGGCGCTCCAGCAGTTCCACCCGCACCCCGGACACGCCGTGGCACAGCGACTGCAAACGCGCCGCGAGCACTGCGCGAGTGGCTTGGGCGTCGAGCAGTTTGCCCAGGCCGCAGCCGTGGAAGGTGTACAGATGACGGGGTAACGCCTCGACGTGATGCAGCGGCACTGCGACCACGCAGGAGTCGCCGTAACCCGTGGTCACGCCATAGATCACGCCTTCCTTGTCCAGCAGGGAGTCGAGGAATCGCGCGCCCTTGGCGATGCGCTCACGGTACGCAGGGTCGCTTTGCAACTGCGTCGGCACCTGACGGTTGGCCGCGGCCAGCACGTCTTCGATGCGCAAAGGGAGTTCGCCGAAGGTTACCGGCTCAAGCGTTGGCGTCGTCATCGGTCTTCCAGAAAGGGTAAAAGTTGAACCATTGTTGGGGCGCATCGAGGCAATAGTGACCCAGGCGTTCGGCGTAGCGGGAAGCCCACTGATGAATGACCTGTTCGCGGTCGCTGCGTTTCCACACCACGGCCTCGGCAAACGGTTCGAGAGTCACTCGGTATTGGCCCGTCGGTTTCTTCAGGCACATCAGCAGATGGATCGGGCATTTCAGCAAGCCGGCGAGCAGCCACGGCCCTTGCGGGAACGCGGCCTGATGACCGAGGAAGTCCACCGTCACGCTGCGTCCGCCATGCAGGGGGACGCGGTCACCGGCAATCGCCAGCCACTCGCCGCGCTCCAGGCGTTCATGCAGTTGCAGCATGATCACCGGGTCCAGTTCGCTGACCTGAATCAGCCGCAGATTGGTCGCACCGGCTTCGCCCAGTAAACGGTTGAACTGCTCGGCGTGCTTGGTGTGCACCAGCACGTTCATGGTGACCTTCTCACCTATTTCCGCCAGGGCGCGACAGACTTCGAGGTTGCCCAGGTGCGCGCCCACCAGCATCTGCCCGCGAGTGCCGCGCAACTGATTTCGCAGCAGCGCCGGGTCGACAATTTCGATGTGCTCGATGCTCAGCTTGCCGTTCCACACGTCGAGTTTGTCGAGCATCGAATCGGCGAAGGCCATGAACTGGCTGAAGACTCGCCAGTGGGTCGGACGCAATTCAGGGCGAGCGCTCCAGTTCGCGAGGCGTTGCTGGTATTGCCAGGCGCTGCGGCGTGCGCTGCGACCGAACAGGAAAAAGTACAGGACGATGCCATACAGCAGCGGACTCAACAGCCGCCGGCCCAGCACTTTGGCGCCGAACGCGGTGAGTTTCATCAGCCAGAAACTGCCGCGTTCCTGACGGTCGGCCCAGTGTTCTTTATCCACGTTGCTGCTCATGCTCGCCACCGTCGCCAGAGGATCACCGGAGCCCGCAGCAACATGCCGAAGAACAGCCGGGTGTGCATGCTCGAAATCAGCACATTGTCGTGGAACATACGGAAATGCGAGACACCGTCCAGCGGGTAATGAACTTTGGTCGGCAGCCACTGCATCGGCTGATTGCGCCAGGCCAGTCGCACGAGGATGTCCGAGTCGAAATCCATCCGCTTGCCGATCTTCGCCGAGTCGATCAGCGCCAGGGTCGGGGGTAATGGGTAGACGCGGAAACCGCACATGGAGTCGCGGATCTGCAATGAAAGCGTGTTGATCCACACCATCACGTGCGTCAGGTAACGGGCGTACAAACGGCCTTTCGGCACGCTGGCGTCGTATTGCGGATAACCGCAGATCACCGCTTTGGGGTGCGCGCGTGATTGTTCGATGAACGTCGCGACATCTTGCAGGTCGTGTTGGCCGTCGGCGTCCACTTGCAAGGCGTGGCTGAAGCCCAGGCGCGAGGCTTCACGCAACCCGGTCATGACCGCACCGCCCTTGCCCTGATTGGCGGCGAGGCGGATCAGGTTGACCATCTCACGCTGGGCCAGTTGGTCGAGCACCCTGGCGCAGGATTGATCGCTGGCGTCGTCCACCAGAATGCACGGCAGGCCACTGGCGATCAGCGCGTCGACCACCGTGGTAATCGCGGTTTCGTGGTTGTAGACCGGGATGATTGCGCAGGGGTTATGCATACCGAGTCACACCTCACCCTTGTAGCAGCTGGCGAAGCCTGCGTCCGGCCGCGAAGCGGTCGTAAACCGGTATTTGCGGATTCTCAGAAGAATGGTGGTGGATGCCATGCGAGCGCTTCGCACTCGGCCGCAGCCTTCGGTAGCTGCTACAGGGGACTTCAACTTATCCACAGGCCGCCTCCAGCAAAATCCGCCCACTGGAACAGGTCGCGATTTCATTGCGGTAGGCGAAATACAATTTGCCGCGTTCCGGGTCGAAGCGCAGGTGCAGCTGGACTTCATCGCCCGGGCGCACCAGTTGCTGGAACTTCAGCACTTCCATACCGGCGAATTTGGCCGGCAGGTCCATCAATTGCTGGCCGAGGCTCAGCGCCCAATCCACCTGCACCACGCCAGGCAGTACTGGCGTTTGAGGGAAGTGTCCGCTGAAGTAAGCCAAGTCCGGTGGCACCGCCAGTTGCAGGCTCCACTCACCCTCGACTTCAACCTGCTCCAACACTTCTGGCGCTTTGGGGCGGGGAGCAAGCAGCAAGGCTTCGACGTCGGCCTGTGGCAGTTTGCCCTGAGCGTTCAGGGGCAATTGCCGCAGTAATCGCCAGCGTCGTGGCAGGGCCAGGGCTTCGCAATGCTGGCTCAGGTGCTGACGCAATTCTTGCGTGAGGGTGCGTCGGCCCTGATTGCGCAAGGCATGAAGGCCTGCGTCCGTCAGCACCACCAGCGCACCCAGCGAGGCGCGGTTTTCCTGGACCACACCGAGACGTGCTTCCGCGACCCAGTCATGGTCCATCAGCGCCTTTTCCAGCATCGGCAGCGAGATACGTTTTTCTTCCAGTTTGACGATCCGGTCCAGCCGTCCGAGCAGTTCGAATCGACCGTCGGCAGCAATTCTGGCGGCGTCAGCGCTGTGTTCGATGTGGCCGGCCGGCAAGTAAGGAGAGGCGATCAACAGGGCGCCATCGCTGTCCTGACTCAGCTCGACGCCCGCAAACGGCTGCCAGAGATCGTGACCCTGACGCCAGGCGATGCCACCGGTTTCGGAGCTGCCGAGGATTTCCGTCGGCCACTGATGCAGGCGCTCGTGAAGGCTTTGCGCGGCCTCGGCCGGTAGCGCGCCACCGGAGGAAAATACTCGGCGAACCGCACTCAAGGCCGGCCAGTCGAGGTTGTCGCCCATGCGCTTGAGCAGCGCCGGGCTGGCGACCCAGGCAAACGCCGGGTGTTCGCGGCTGGCGCGTTGCAGGTCTTCCGGGAAGGCCAGTTGCTTGCGCACAAACGGGCGCCCGGCGCACAGCGGCCACAGCACCCGAAACAGCAGACCGTAGATGTGCTGGGTGGCGACGCTGCCGATGATGCATGCCTGGCCCAGTTCGGCGCCCCAGAGCTGTTCCAGCGCCTGAACTTCATTGGCTATCTGGCGCAGGTTTTTGTCGATGCGCTTGGGTTCGCCACTGGAACCGGACGTACACAGGCTTAGCTGACAGGCGTCCAGGTCCAGTTCTGCGGGGGACATGGGCGGATGTCGAAAATCGATGAGGTGCGCGTCATCGGCCAGATCGGTCAGCCACAGATCGACTTCGCTCGACCAGCGTTGGCGAGTCTGCGCTTGCAGGTCGGCAGGCAGCAGCACGCTGACCCCGGCACGCCAGGCGCCGAGCAGGGCAATCGCCAGGTCAGCGGCGTCTTCAAGGTGCACGGCAATGCGCTGCACGCCCTGGGATTGCAGGCCGGCCGCGAGGCTCAACGCCTGTTCGCACAGGTGGGCGTGATTCAATGCGGGTTCGGCCGTTACGGCACGTTCCGGCTGGGCCTTGAGCAACAGCTGCTCAAGTTTTATCCAATTCATGGGTGGCCTCGTACCCGTTGTCGTATAAGCCATTCAATGGCAAACAGCAGGCCCATCAATCCATAGGAAATCAGGCCGGTGTACAACATCCACCAACTCAGCGGCGCCCAAAGAGTCAGGGCGGTGGCGAGCAAACCGTTACAGAGGAAAAACACACACCAGACGATCGTCACCTGGCGGGTATAAACAATCGCCTTGGCCGGCAAATGCGGTTCACGCAGGCGCGCCAGGCGTTCAACCATTGGTGGCCCGATTTTCAGGCTCAGGCCAAACAGCCCGAGCATGAACGCGCTGATCAGCACCGGATACCAGCGCAGTAACAACGGGCTGTCGAACAGCGCCAGCAACAGGCAAAAGCCAATCGCGGTGAGCGCCATCCACAGGCTGCCAGGGCGACGCGCACCCAGCAGCGCCCGTGCCAGCCACAGGCTGCCCAGCAGCAGACCGAACTGCCACGGAGCAAAGTGTTCCATGCCGAAATACACCGCAAAGGGGTACAACAGGCCCGCCAGCAGCAGGCCAAGGCCGATCAGTCGACTCATGCGGCCGGTTGAACCAGACGGTAGACCGCCTCGACCACGTCGCTGACGGTACGCACCGATTTGAATTCTTCGGCGGCGATTTTCTTGCCGGTCTGACGCTTGATGTGATCGATCAGGTCGACGGCGTCGATGCTGTCGATTTCCAGGTCCTGATACAAATTGGATTCGAGGCTCACGCGCTCAGGGTCCAGCTCGAAGAGTTCGACCAAGGCATCGCGCAGGGTGTTGAAAATGTCGTCACGAGTTTGCATGGTCCGGTCTCAAGCTGCCTGTTTTGCGGTGACGAACGCCGCAAGGCTCGCCACGTTGCTGAAGTGATTACGGGTGTCCTTGGCGTCGGCGTCGATTTTGATGCCGTACTTTTTCTGGATTGCCAAGCCAAGTTCCAGGGCGTCTACCGAGTCGAGGCCCAGGCCTTCGCCAAACAAGGCCTGGTCGTCTTTAATGTCGTCGGCGCTGATGTCTTCAAGGCCCAGGGCGTCGATGATCAGCAGTTTGATGTCACGGTGCAGATCGCTCATCTTCGGCGAGCTCCTTAATAAAGTAAGAGTGCAAATAATCGTTGAGCTTGCGCGAAGCTTGAGGCGCAGGGCCACACGCGGCAAAGGCTTGTGGGTCTATATCGGCCCCGACGCGGAAACTGAAGTGCACGCGACGTTTCGGGATGCGATACCAGGGTTCAGCCTTGGTCAATGTGGTCGGGCTGACCTTGATAATCACCGGGGTCAGGATTTTCGCACCCCGCAGGGCAATGGATGCACCGCCCCGATGAAAGGCCGGCGGTTCGCCTGGTTGGGTGCGAGTGCCTTCGGGAAAGATGATCAACGTTTGACCGCTTTTCAGTGCGTCAGCCGCAGCGTCGAGCATGTCCATGCTGCCGTCGTTGCTGATGTAGTCGGTGCGGCGTAGCGGACCGCGGGTGAACGGGTTCTCCCACAGGCTTTTCTTGACCACGCAGTTGGAGTGGCGCACCAGTCCGATCAGGAACACCACATCGATCAGCGACGGGTGATTGGCCATGATCATCTGGCCCGGGCGACCAAGCTTCTCCGCGCCCTGGATGTCGTAGGTCAGTACGCCGGTACGGGCCATGAAACGGACAAAAAACCAAAAGCAGCGACTGACGGTCTGCCGTGCCCGTAACCGATGAGTCTGTGCATCGCCGGGCAGGCAGTTCAGCAACGGGAAAACCATCAGCCGCAGGCACAGCCCGCCCAACCCGAACAGGGTGAAGCTTGCGGCGGTCGCCAGCAGACGCCAGTAATAGGCGTCGCGGTTTTTTTCGGTTACAGGTTGCGTTGCCAGGTCCATACACGATTTTTCCAGGCATGTTGGCAGGTGGTCTGCTGGCCGAGCAGGGTACGCAAGAGATTCAGGGCATGGGGCCAGTGGGCGTTGGACAACTCATCTGCAGCGCTGTTCAGGGACAGCTGCCAGTCGGTGCCTGGTGTCAGTAACAGGCCGACGGCATAAGGGAATGGAACGTCGTCGATCCAGGCTGAATAGGCTTCGGGCGGTTGTTCTTCGGTGACGATCAGCAGTACGGCAGGCGCGCCTTCGGCAAGCAGCGCCGCGGCCTCTAGCATGCCGTGTTCAAGGCCGTCACCGGCGGCGGCAAGGGCGGTCATTTCGCTGGTTTCACCGCGCATGATCGACCACAGGCCAATGACCGCGTTGTGCACCGACAAGCTGAATTGAGTCGGTGACAACGGCTGTTCTGCTGCCAGATCGCTCAGGATTTCGAACGTGCGGGGTGTTTCGCCATGGCGGGAAATAAAGACCAACGGTAGGTCCTGCCGACCATCGGCCAGAGGCCAGCCAACGCTGAATGCCATCCGCGCCAGACGGCTGAGCCGTCGGCGCTGCATGGCTGGCAGAAAAGACACGTCGGGGGCGGCATCGCTGCTCTGAAGCACGACCGGTTGTCGGCTCCAGGCCTGCCAATCGTCCACGCTTTCGAGCCCAGGGGCCCACGCGCGCCATTGGGCGATGTTGAAATTGATCACAGGCATTCATCCCGCCCCTGCGGGCTTTCTTGACGCGGCGAGTCGCAGAAATACGCGACGACCTTACGTGGCGCTTGGCGCCGAGTGGCGCGCATTATCCCGTTGCGGTAGGCGTGTAGCAAATGATGGTTACATTTTGCGCACTCAAATGTACTGGTTTGTCCGCTAAAAGCTGTCGTATGGCCATTATTCACAATCAGGGTGGACGCGTCTGTCGGTTCTGTCTGTCATCAATGGCAGGTTTGGCGGCTTTTTTATTGAGAGATTGCCGCTGACTGTGTAGTCCCTATGCCGATGAGGTAGCTAAGCAGCGCCGTGGACTACTACACTCGGTCATTCTTTGATACACGGAGGTTTTTCACATGCGGCGCGTGGTGTTCAATCAGAAAGGTGGCGTGGGCAAATCCAGCATTGCCTGCAATCTGGCGGCGGTCAGCGCCAGCGAGGGTTATCGCACCCTGTTGGTGGATCTCGATGCCCAGGCCAACTCCACTCAGTACCTGACGGGCCTCACCGGGGATAATATCCCGATGGGCATCGCCGACTTCTTCAAGCAAACCCTGTCCTCTGGACCGTTCTCGAAGAAAAATCAGGTCGATATCTACGAAACGCCGTTCGACAACCTCCACGTCATCACCGCGACCGCCGAGTTGGCCGACTTGCAGCCCAAGCTTGAGGCCAAACACAAAATCAACAAGCTGCGCAAACTGCTTGAGGAGCTGGGGGAAGATTACGACCGTATCTACCTCGATACCCCGCCAGCCCTGAACTTCTACGCGGTATCGGCATTGATTGCCGCTGATCGGGTGCTGATCCCCTTCGACTGCGACAGCTTCTCGCGCCAGGCGCTGTACGGCCTGCTGGCGGAAATCGAAGAATTGAAGGAAGACCACAACGAAGGCCTGGAAGTCGAAGGCATCGTGGTCAATCAGTTCCAGGCTCGCGCCAGCCTGCCGCAGCAAATTCTCGACGAGTTGATCGCCGAAGGTTTACCGGTGTTGCCGGTGTACCTGACCAGCTCGGTGCGCATGCGCGAATCCCACCAGGCCAATACACCGCTGATCCACCTCGACCCACGGCACAAGCTGACCCAGCAGTTTGTCGAGCTGCATAACCTCCTCGAAAACGCCTGATCCCTGGAGCGACACCAAACTACTGTAGGAGTGAGCCTGCTCGCGATAGCGACAGATCAGTCAGCAGAGATGTTGAATGTTAAACCGCTATCGCGAGCAGGCTCACTCCTACAATTGGATGTGTGGTGTTTTCAGATTCCTTGGCTACCCAACCAGCTCATCAACTGCGGTAACGGAAACGCACCGCTCTGACGCGCCACTTCCCGGCCGTTCTTGAACAGAATCAAACTCGGAATCGAGCGAATCCCCAATTGTGCCGACAATTGCTGATTCGCCTCACTGTCCAGTTTCGCCAGCCGACATTTACCCGCCAATTGCCCCGCCGCCTGCTCGAACACCGGCGCAAACGACTTGCACGGCCCGCACCAATCCGCCCACACATCCACCAGCAACGGCAGATCACCCTTGATCTGGCTGGCGTAATCGCCTTGCTTCAATTCGAACGGCTTGTTCAGCAAGACCTCGGCTTTGCAGCGGCCGCACTTTGGATGGTCGTCGAGGCGTTCGGCGGGGATGCGGTTGAGGCCGTTGCAGTGGGGGCAGGGGATGAGGAGTGGGTCGGTCATGGTCGGAGCTCTGAATGTTTGGGCAGTCTAAAACTGATCTGGAGTCGCAAGCTGCTTTTATCAAGCCAGCAAAAGATGGGTCAGGAGCAGCGATTGTCGCAAATGCTCACATATTCCGCAGTTTTGAGGTCGGATCGGTGACTACGCTGGAAGCAACTTCACCGTTTCAAATCTCTTTATGAGGAGTTCGCTTTGCCTTTAGCCTCGTGCTACTTTTGTTGCACTTATCGAAAAGTCGATATCTCTCAATTGTCGGATAGGAGTTATCCCATGTCCGTGACTTCCAAAATCCGCCGTCAAGGTGGTGCTGCGGTGATTACTCTCCCGCCAACGTTGCTGAAGCTCCTGCACCTGGAAGTAGGAGCGCAACTGGAACTGAATGTGGTCGACGGTGAGTTGATTGCCCGCCCGGTTGTACAGCCTTCTCACAAGCGCTACAGCCTTGCAGAGTTGCTGGAAGGTTCCGAAGATATGGCGGAACTGAATGCGCAGACGGCGTATGCACGTGAAGGCGATCCAGTTGGCCGGGAGTTAGGTTGATGGTTCGGCGGCAGGCCCCGCAACGGGGTGATGTTTACTGGATTGATCCGAACCCGGTTGCAGGAAGAGAAATGATGAATCGGCATCGCTTCGTGGTGATTACGCCAAGGGAAATCAACTCCTTGGGTGTCAGCATGACTGTGCCGGTGACCAGTGGCGGGAGCTTCAGTCGAAACTCCGGTTTGGCGGTCCTCGTCTCCGGCCACGAAACGAACGGCGTCGCGGTTTGTAATCAGGTACGTAGTTTTGATATCGAGCAACGTGTTCGCGACGGCTCAGCCAAATTCATTGAGCGACTTGATGACGTTACGATGGCAGACATCGTTGCTCGCGTCGTCAGTGCCATTGATCCGCTGGAATGACTAGCCTCACGACGAACAACTGATCTCCAAATGCTTCCCCCACTCCGGCGGCCGCTCGGCATAGCTCTCCATCCCCGTTTGCTCGTCGAACGGAGTGCTCAGCACCGCGTGCAGTCGCCGAACCTCTGAGTAGTCGCCGCTTTCCGCCGCATCGATGGCTTTCTGCGCCAGGTAGTTGCGCAGGATGTACAGCGGATTGACCGCGTGCATCCGCTTGCGCCGCTGCTCCTGATCAACCTCGCCATCACGAGCCGTACGGGCGACATACAACTCGGCCCAGGCATCGAAACCCTTGATGTCGACGAAGTCGTCGCGCAATCGGGCGACGGCCAGTTCTGGTGATTCATCCCCCAGACGGCGGAAGAACAACGTGTAATCGACGCCGCTGTTCTGCATCAGTTGCAGCAGGTGCTCCAGCAGTTTCTGGTCATCGTCTTCGGCCGTGGTGAACCCGAGGCGGCGGCGCATCAGGTCCAGGTAGTGGGCCTGATACAGCGGCAAGTACAGGCCAAGGGTTTCGCGCAGGGCTTCAACGCTGATGAACGGTGTCAGTGCCTGGGCGAGGGCGCTGAGGTTCCATTGGCCGATCGGCACCTGGTTGCTGAAAGAGTAGCGGCCCTGATCATCCGAGTGATTGCAGATGAAATGGGCGTCGAAGTCGTCGAGGAAGGCGAACGGGCCGAAGTCGAAGGTGATGCCGAGGATCGACATGTTGTCGGTGTTCATCACGCCGTGGCAGAAACCGTACGCCTGCCATTTAGCGATCAGCTCGGCATTGCGTTCGACGATTTCGCGGAACATCGCCAGATACGGTTCCGGTTGTTCCAGGCACTCAGGGAAATGCATGGCCAGCACGTGCTCGCCGAGTTCTTTCTGCTTCTCGGGGCGTTTGGTGTAGTAGAAATACTCGAAATGTCCGAATCGCACATGGCTTGGAGCCATGCGCAGGACCATGGCTGCGCGTTCCTGCTTCTCGCGCCACACCGGGGTGTCGGAGCCGATCACGCACAGGGCGCGGGTGGTCGGGATGTTCAGGGCATTCAGCGCTTCGGAAGCGAGAAACTCGCGGATCGACGAACGCAGGACCGCGCGTCCATCGCCCATGCGCGAAAAGGGTGTCTGGCCAGCGCCTTTGAGGTGCAGGTCCCAGTGTTCGCCGGCCTCGTTGTAGACCTCGCCCAACAACAAGCCACGACCATCACCTAGCTGTGGGTTGTAGGAACCGAACTGGTGCCCGGAATAGACCATCGCCCGAGGCACCGCGTCGGCCCAGAGCTTGTGGCCGCTGAACAACTCGGCGAACTCCGGGGTATCAGCTACGGCGGGATCGAGATCCAGCAGTGCCATGGCGGCAGGACTGGCCACCACCAGACGCGGATTGTCGATGGGCTCGGGCAGGACATGGGCGGAAAACGTATCGCCGAGGCGGGCGAAGCGATTATCGAAGGTCAGTTCGTCGAGGGCTTTCAACGGCCATCTCCAGCAGAATGTCCGAGCATTCTGCTAGGGATAAGGCGGTTAGTCGAGCTTGGCGGGCGGCGGCTGAAGGGGCGACTTGCCATCCACCAGCGGCACGATGGTTTTGGCTTCCGGCTCGATCGGCACCATTTTGTATTCCTGGCCGTGAAGGTTCTTGAGGTAAACCTCCATCTGCCGGAACGAGATGTTGATGTGCTGCTTCTTGAACTCGCGGTTGATGAAGCGGTTGACCTCGTCGAGCACCGGGTTGCGGTCACCGAGGTCACGCACGTGCATGCGCAACTCGTGGTCGAGGGTGCTTTCGCCGAAGTTCAGGAAGTACACGTGGGGCTCCGGGTCTTTCAGGACGCGCGGATTGTCACGAGCAGCTTTGAGCAGCAGCTCTTTCACCAGGTCCAGGTCCGACCCGTAATCGACGCCGAGCTTGAGGGTCACCCGGGTGATGGTGTCGGTCAGGGACCAGTTGATCAGTTGCCCGGTGATGAACGTCTTGTTCGGGACAATGATGTCCTTGCGGTCGAAGTCGGTGATGGTCGTGGCGCGGATGCGGATCTTGCTGACCGTGCCCGACAGGTTGCCGATGGTGATCGTGTCGCCGATCCGTACCGGACGTTCGAACAGAATCATGATGCCGGAGATGAAGTTCGCGAAGATCTCCTGCATCCCGAAACCGAGACCGACCGACAGCGCCGCCACCAGCCATTGCAACTTGTCCCAGCTCACGCCGAGGGTCGACAGGGTCGAGACGAAGCCGATGCCGGCGATCACGTAGGACAGCAACGTGGTCGTGGCATAAGCACTGCCCTGTGCCAGATTCAACTTCGACAGCACCAGCACTTCCAGCAAGCCTGGCAAGTTGCGCGCGAGGGCGAAGGTGATACCGATGATGATCAGCGCGCCGAGCATGTCGCCGATGCTGATCGGCACCATGCTCATGTTGGCGCCGGTGCCGCTGGTGTATTCGTAGAGGGTGATGTTGTCGAGGTACGAGAACACCGAGATCAGATCGGACCAGACCCAGTACAACGCCGCGATGAAACCGCCCAGCAGTGCCAGACGGATCAGGCGCAAGGACTGTTCGTTGACCTTCTCGATGTCCAGCGTCGGCTCTTCGATCACCGCTTCGCCGTCGCCAGCTTCTTTCGCAGCCTGGCGTTTGGCCAGGGCGCGTTGGTAGGCCAGGCGCCGTGCTGCAACACTGAGACCGCGGACGAAAGTGGCTTCGATCACCAGCCAGAACATCAGCAGGTAAAGGGTGTTGATCAACCGGTCGCTGAGCTTCAGCGCGGTGTAGTAGTAACCGAAGCACACCGCCACGAATAACGCGACGGGCAGGACTGTAAACATGACCCCGACCGCTTTGCGGAACAGCGAAGCGTTCTGGTGCGTGGGGCTGCTGACCAGCAGGCGGCTGAGCAACCAGGCCATCAACGCGTAGCAGATCAGCACCACGGGCATGCCTAGCACGTCATCAGCCAGGGTCGCGGGTTGCAGTTCGGCAACCGCCACCACCGCGACCAATGCCATCACCACCAGCCCGAGCCTGCGGACCCAGCCCTGAAGGAATTCGACCTGGGGCTTTTCCCAGCGGAAATGCAGTTCAGCCACGCCACCCGGCGCGAGGATCCGGTAAGCGGTGTAGAACACCAGCCAGGCCTGGGCCATTTGCAGCAGCGCCGCGCCCATGTTGGCGTTCTGCCCGCGGGCGTCGATCTGCAACGCCAGCCCGCATAACGCCAAGCCCAGCGAGACCGGCATTGCCAGCAGGATATTGATCAGGATGGCCTGCGGCGTGTGCCACTGGCTGTCACGCTTGAAGTGGCCGATGTCCTGGTGAACCTTGTTCAGTCGGGCATACAGGCTTTTACGCCGCCACAGCAGGGCGCCGATCAGCAACACCAAGGGCAGGAACAGCAACGGCCGCTGAATCAGGCCATCACTCAGTTCGCTCAGGCTGGAAGCCCATGGCAGTGTGGTGACCTGACGTTGCAGGCGATCCGGTACGGCGCGCATCCATTCCAGATCCAGCGGCTTGTTGCTGGGAATCCAGAACATTTGTTCATCGAGCGTCGCCCGCAGGCTTTGCGTGGTACTGAGCAGCTGTTTCTGGTTGAGTTGCAGGGTGATGGATTGGTTGAGCACCGCGCTCAGTTCGCGGTTGAGGCGTTCCAGCAGGTCTGCGCGGGTGGTCGCCAGCTCCAGCAAGCTCTTGCGCAGCTGCGGGGTGACTTGCTCCGGCGGTTGGGTCGCCAACAGATTGTCGACGTAGGTCGCCGGGTTGTTGAGCAGTTCCCGTTCCTGGTTGACGTCGAATTGAATCAGGCGAATGTCAGCGATCTGGTCGGCCAGGTCGCGATCGAGCTTGAGGCGCGGCAGGGCCGCCTTCTGTTTGTAGAGAATCTTGGACAGCAGCAGGCTGCCCTTGAGTACGCTGATCTGCTCGTCCAGGGCCGAATCGCTTTGGGTCACGCTGTCCAGTTGCTGCTTGGTTTGCAGGTTTTGCTGGGTGATTGCGTTGAGGCGGTCGGTGTTTTTGAGCAGGTAGTCGGAGAGTTTCAGGTTCGCCGCGCTTTCGGTGGCCAGCAAACTGCTGCTGCCGGACTTCTGCGCTTCGATGGATTGTTGAGTCACCGCCTCTTGGGAGTGGGCCAGGCGCTTCTGGTTGATCAGGGTTTGCAGTTCCTGGATTTCCTGATCCAGGCGATCGGATTTTTCCGAGAGCAAGTCATGCTGGCTGTTGCCCAGGTCCTGCAACTGGCTGTTGCCGGCCAGTTCCTCGCGGCGTAGCGGGATCAGGGCGTTCAGAGCCACGAGTTCGGCATTCAGCAGGTCACGCTGTTCGCCGCTCAGAGACTTGCCGGCGTCCTTGCCGGTTTTGAGGATGTTGTTGATCTGCTGGATGCGCGTCTGGCTGGCAGAAATTTCGGCCTGGGCGCGCTCGGGACGGGTCTGGGCGGTAATCACCAGACTGTTGGCGTCGGCCAGTGCTTTCTGCAGATCGCTCTGCTGGGTCGAACGCTCGGTGAGCACTTGCTCGAGCTGCTGGACCGTTTGGTTGGCGTAGCGTTGCGCAACCGGCTGCACTTTGCTGGCTTTGAGCCGGGCCAGTTCACGCTGGTTCTCAATGTTCTGCCGGGGGGCGGTGGCCAGTTGCTGCTTCAGAGCGATCAGTTTCTGATCGTAATCGCTCTTGTTATTGAGCTGGGTCAGCGTGTTCTGCAGGATGCCCTGCAAGGCCTTCTGATCCGCTTCCGGCAGTTTGCGATCGGCGATCTTGTCCAGACTCGCTTGCACGGCTTCGCTGGTCGGCGGTTCGGCCGCTTGCAACGTACCGACAGAAAGACTCAAGCCCAGCAGGGCGATGATGAAAAAGGTGCGCAGGGTTGACATAGAGACCGATCGAGAACGAGACGAAGTGTGGAGTTTAGAGGAAGAGTCCCGGACCCGGGCGACTTCCTTCGGGGAATCTGACGCCCACTTTGCCGATCTTGTTCCCCTCCATGACCGCAACGGTCCAGATGGTGTTGTTCCACTCCACCTGGTCGCCGACTACTGGAGCACCGCCGACTTTCTGGGCAATGAAATGGCCCAGGGACATGTCCGGATCGATGCCTTCGACCTTCAACCCGTACAGCGCCGCAACCGCAGCCAGCTGGGCGTCTCCTTCGAGCACGAAGTCGCCGAAGAAGCGCAAATCGAGGCCGCGTTGCGGTGCCTGACTGAAGAGTTTTCCGAGGGCTGGAAGGTTGTGTTCATGGCCGATAACACACAGCAAATCATCGACTTCGAGCACCGTACTACCCGACGGATGGAGCAGTTGCTGGCCCCGAAACAGTGCGGCGATACGCGTGCCTTCGGGCATTTTCAGTTCGCGAAGGGGCGAGCCGATGCACCATTTTTCGGCACCGAGGCGATAAACGAACAGCTCCCACTCGCTGGTGACATGCACCTCCAGCGCTGAGCGTGAGATCGGTACCGGCTCCGGCGGAACGGTCACTTTCAAGAGCTTCGCCACCCACGGCAGGCTCGTGCCTTGCACCAGCAACGACACCAGCACGATAAAGAAGGCGAGGTTGAAGTAAAGCTGCGCATTCGGCAGGCCGGCCATCAGCGGGAACACCGCCAGAATGATCGGGACCGCGCCGCGTAATCCGACCCAGGAGATAAACGCCTTTTCGCGGCCATGGAACGCTTTGAACGGCAACAGGCCAACCAGCACCGACAGCGGCCGTGCAAACAGAATCATCCACAGCGCCAGTCCCAAAGCGGGCAGGGCGATGGGCAGCAGGTCATGAGGCGTCACCAGCAGCCCCAGCACCAGGAACATGCCGATCTGCGCCAGCCAGGCCATGCCGTCGAGCATGTGCAGAATGCCGTGGCGGCTGCGCACCGGACGATTGCCGATCACCAGGCCGCAGAGGTAGACCGCCAGGAAACCGCTGCCGTGCAGGGCGTTGGTCAGGGCGAAGACCGCCAGGCCGCCGGCAATCACCAGAATCGGGTAGAGACCGTTGGCCAGGTTGATGCGATTGACCAATTGCAGCATGACCCAGCCACCGCCGAGGCCGATGACGGCACCGATGCCGAACTCACGCACGAAGTGGGCAAGCAGACTCCAGTGCAGGCCGGTCTGGCCGCTGGCGAGCATGTCGATCAGGGTGACGGTGAGAAACACCGCCATCGGGTCGTTGCTGCCGGATTCGATTTCGAGGCTGGCGGTGACCCGCTCGTTCAGGCCTTTGCCGCCCAGCAGCGAGAACACCGCCGCGGCATCGGTGGAGCCGACGATGGCGCCGATCAGCAAACCCTGGATGATGTTCAGGTTGAACAGCCAGGCGGCGACCAGGCCGGTCAGCGCGGTCGTGATCAACACCCCGACCGTGGCCAGCGATAGCGCGGGCCAAAGCGCCACGCGGAAACTCGAGACCCGGGTGCGCAAGCCGCCATCGAGCAGGATCACCGCGAGTGCGAGGTTGCCGACCAGATAAGCCGTTGGGTAGTTATCGAAAATAATGCCGCCGCCGTCGACGCCAGCGGCCATGCCCACCGCCAGGATGATCACCAGAATCGGGATGCCAAGGCGGGAGGAAAGTGAGCTCACAAGAATGCTCGCACCTACCAGCAACGCGCCGATCAAGAACAGGCTGTTGATGGTCGTCGCATTCAAAGGCAGTACTCCAGAAAGCTGAAAGGCGGGCACAAACTGACCATGCAGTCTGCGTGCCAGCGATTCTAACCTGTTGAAATGTGATGCTGTCAAAAAGGTTTTGACGGTGTGGTGTTCAGATTTTTTGTTCGGCTTGCGACCGGCCCCCTCACCCTAACCCTCCCGAAACGTCGGACCGCCCCGAGGGGCGAGGGGACTGACCGAGGTGTTTGTTCTAAATACTGCGACCTGAGATATCGAGCCGAACTCAGGTTCTGAACAGCATGAAGATCGGCTCCCTTTCCCCTCTCCCTCTTGGGGAGAGGGCTGGGGTGAGGGGTGGCTCTTGAAAGCACCCCCAAATCCCGATCAGAGGCTAAACCGCCCAACCATGTTGTTCAGGTCCAGCGCCAATCGCGACAATTCATTACTCGCCGCACTCGTCTGATTCGCCCCGGTCGCCGATTGCACCGACAAATCACGGATGTTCACCAGGTTACGGTCCACTTCACGGGCGACCTGCGCCTGTTCTTCCGCGGCGCTGGCGATCACCAGGTTGCGCTCGTTGATTTCGACAATGGCGCTGTTGATGGTGTCCAGCGAAAGACCTGCACCACGGGCGATGTTCAAGGTCGACTCGGCACGTTCGGTGCTGTTACGCATCGAATCCACCGCGTGTTCGGTACCGCTCTGGATGCTGCCGATCATGCGTTCGATTTCGCTGGTCGACTGCTGAGTGCGATGCGCCAGTGCACGAACCTCATCCGCGACCACCGCGAAACCACGCCCGGCTTCACCGGCACGTGCGGCTTCGATTGCAGCGTTCAATGCCAGCAGGTTGGTCTGGTCAGCCAGGCCGCGAATCACGTCCAGCACCTTGCCGATGTCACGGGATTCATTGGCCAGATCGCCAATCAGCGTCGCCGTGCTCTGCACATCGGCGCTCATGCGTTCGATGGCGCTGACGGTTTCCTGTACCAGGTCACGACCGTCACCGGCCGAGGCAGTGGCGTTCTTCGAGGCTTCGGAAGTGCTCACGGCGTTGCGTGCGACTTCTTCCACGGCGCTGGTCATTTCATTGACCGCGGTGGCAGCCTGTTCGATTTCGTTGTTCTGCTGGGTCAGGCCACGGGCGCTTTCGTCGGTGACACTGTTCAATTCTTCCGCAGCGGACGCCAGTTGCGTGGCCGAGCCGGAAATCCGCTGCAAGGTATCGCGCAGCTTGTCCTGCATCTTCGACATGGCCAGCAGCAAGCGGCCGGCTTCGTCTTCGCCATCAACGGTAATCGGGCGAGTCAGGTTGCCCTCGGCGATTTCTTCGGCAGCGCTCAGGGCATTGGCGATCGGCTTGGTGATGCTGTTGGTCAGCAGCCAGGCGAACAGCACCGTCAGGCCAGAGGCGATCACCAGCAGGGTGACGACCAGGTTGAACGCCGAGGAATACTGATCCGCTGCCTGCTGGTTAAGGTCGACCGCTTGTTGGTTGTTGATCAGCATCAGGCGGTTGAGCACGGCGTTGACGGCTTCAGAGTTGTTCAGCAGATCGGTGTTGAGCAAGGTGCGCAGTTCTTCCATCTGATTGTTGCGCGACAGGCTCTTCATCCGGTCTTCAAGCTGACGATACTGGCCAAGCAACTGCACGTACTGGTCGTAAGCCGCACGCTCTTCAGGGCTGGAGATGAACTTTTCATACTCAGTCTGAGCGGCACGGATCTGTTGATTGCGCTGGTCGAACAGCTCGATGGTTTTTTGCTGCACGTCGGGTTCGCGGTTGGTCAACAGGCGATAGGACAGGACCCGCAGACGCAGCGTCAGTTGGGTGAACTCATCCAGCGCCTTGATGCTCGGCACGCTGCTCTGGACGATGTTCTCGCCGGCGCCGCGAATCTTGCTCATCTGGTTCAGGGCAAACACACCCAAAACCAGCATCAAACCGCCAATCAGGGCGAAACCGAGGAACGCCCGCGGTGCGATATTCATATTACGAAGGGACATGGTGTTTACCAAAGTGAGCGCACCCGTGCGGCGCTGAAGCTGACGTATGAGTGACTTATCGGTCATACGACTAAAGTCTTGAGTGCCTGCGCGTTTTTGTCGCAGAAAGGCCGTTTTCTGTAGGAGCGAAGCTTGCTCGCGAAAAATATCCAGGCAGCGGGTTCATCCAGACAGCCCGCGTAATCGTTAACGTCCTTCGCGAGCAAGCTTCGCTCCTACAAAATCGAGCGACGAAGTGCAGGAACCAGATTCACCGATCACAGTCTTTAAAGCTCACGAGGACGGTCGCCCGCCAGGAAAATCAAGGCCTTGCGCCTGAATAGCCCTGGCATCCGTGGTGACTTTTCTTTATCGTACGCGCCCTTTGAAAATGCTTGGAAAATCAAAATGTTGGAAGCATCCCTTAGCCAATTGGAACAACTGGTCAACGACCTGGTGCAACAGAACCAGACGCTGCTCGGCACCAACCAGACCCTGAGTGCAGAACTGGCCCAGGCCAAGGATGAAAACGAAAGCCTGCAACTGAGCCTGATGGAACAGGAAGAGAAACAAGGCGCCACCGCGGCCCGCATCCAGGCCCTGGTTGAGCGCGTCAGCGCCGGCCCGGTCAGCGCATGAGTCACGGCGCCGCAGGGGTAAAAGTCGTCTCGATCCTGGGGGAGGACTATTCGATCAAGGCGCCGGCCGGGGAAGAGCAAACCCTGCTGGACGCCGCGATGATGTTGAAAGCTGCCTTGGCCGACACCAAAAGGAAGTACCCGACGCTGATCGGTGACCGCTTGCTGGTACTGGCCGCGATGAATCTGTGTTCCCAGCAGATCGAAATGCAAAAGCAGCACAAGCAGGAACTCGACCGTTACCAAGAGCAAGTCAGCGCCACGGTTGAAGTGATCTCCAAGACGATCAATCAGGCCTGATAGGCTTTGCGCACAACCAAAGAATAGATTGTCGATTAAGTTGTATACAATCGGCACGGCTGTTGCAGTGTTTCAGCCTCTTATTCTTTGGGGGTGCTCCATGCAGTTCTGGCGACGCAGTATTCAATGGCAGTTGATCCTCAGCATGGGCACCGCCCTGCTGGTCAGCATCCTGATCGTGGTTGGCATTTATACCCTCGTGGTCAACCGTCTCGCCCAGCGCTATCTGGTCGAACAGGCACTGCCGTCGAGCATCGAAGCGATGCGCAACGACATCGAGCGAATCCTCGTGCAACCCCTCACCGCCGCCAAGGACATCGCCAGCAACAGCATGGTGCGGGACTGGCTGGCCGGGGGTGAAAACAGTGCCCAGACAGACGCGTTCGTGCAGTATCTGGAAGGCATCCGCGCCGAACACAAAGCCTTCACCGCGCTAATTGTCGGCACGGCTTCAAACCATTACTTCACTGAAAAAGGCCTGGACCGGACCCTCAGCCGCTCCAACCCCAAAGACGCCTGGTTCTACGCATTCCTCGACAGCAACCAGCCGCGCACCCTCAATATCGACAATGACACCGCGACCGGAGAATTGGCGCTGTTCATCGACCTCAAGGTCGAGCAGGCCGGCAAAGTCGTGGGCGTTGCCGGGCTTGGCTTGAGCATGAAAGAGCTGTCGGAGCTGATCCACAACTTCAACTTCGGTGAGCGCGGCAAGGTCTATCTCGTGCGTTCCGACGGTTTGATCCAAGTTCACCCCGAGGCGCAATTCAGCGGTAAGCGCTCCTTGGCCGAACAGATTGGCGCCCCGGCAGCGCAAGCCGTCATGGGCCAACAAGCTGCCACCCACAGCAGCTTCGATCGCGATGGCGAAGATTTCCTGGCATTGAGCCTGCCGTTGCGGGACTTGGGTTGGACCCTGGTGGCCGAAGTGCCACAGTCGCAGATCTACGCCGAAGCCCGCCGCGCGATGTGGATGAGCAGCGGCATCGGCCTGGCGGTGGCGCTGGTTTGCCTGATGCTGGTGGTGTTGTTGGCCCGTGGATTGGTGCGGCCGATCCGTCAGGTAACAGCGGCACTGGTAGCCATCGGTAGCGGTGGTGGAGATTTGACCCACCGGTTAGATTCCAGCCGCGCCGATGAGCTGGGTGATCTGGCGCGCGGCTTCAACCGATTCCTCGACAGTCAGCGCGAAATGATTGGCGAAGTACTGACCACCAGTGAGCGATTGCGCACCGCCGTCGGGCAGGTAGCGCGGGTGGTGGACAACACCGCTGAACGTTCCGGTCGTCAGCAGGAAATGACCGACATGGTTGCCACCGCTGTCCACGAGATGGGCCTGACGGTGCAGGAAATCGCTCAGAACGCGGGCAATGCCGCCGTCGCTTCGCAGAATGCTCGCGATGAAGCCATGCAGGCGCGGGAAGTTGTGGGCGGTTCGATCCGGCATATAGAAAGCATGTCAGATGAAATCGGCATTGCGGCGGGTGCCGTTGGCGAACTGGCCAATCAGGTCGCGTCCATCGATCAGGTGCTGGCGGTCATTCGCGGGATCTCCGAGCAGACCAATTTGCTGGCACTGAACGCGGCCATCGAAGCGGCGCGTGCCGGCGACATGGGACGTGGGTTTGCGGTGGTGGCGGATGAAGTGCGGACATTGGCGCGGCGCACGCAATCGTCGACCGACGAGATTCAGCAGATGATCGGCAGCCTCAAGCAGGGCGCGGAGAATGCCGTTTTATCCATGCATTCCGGGCAGGCAGCGACGGGTACAGGAGTCGAGTCGAGCCAGCGTACCGGCGCGTCATTGACGGCGATTACCGGGCAGGTCGAACGCATCAGCGACATGAACCATCAGGTGGCGACGGCCACGGAAGAGCAGTCGGCGGTGACGGAAGAGATCAACCGCAATGTGCAGGGGATTTCGGATCTGGCTCGGGCGACGGCTGGGGAAGTGAGAGCTTGCCGAGAGGATTGTCAGACGTTGCAGCGGTTGGCGGATGATTTGGCGCGGCAGATGGGCATTTTCAAACTGAGCTGACGCCATCGCGAGCAGGCTCACTCCTACATTGGATCACTGGTGTTCACAAGTAATGTGTTCACCACAGAACTACTGTAGGAGTGAGCCTGCTCGCGATTGGCCTTCAGCAACACCAAAGATTCAGGATCAGAACCACTCATCCTGCATGTTCAAACAAACATCATCCCGAGCCTCAAGAATCGCCAGCTCATGGTGACAACCCGGCACTTCCCACGTCAGGAAATACCGCGCCGCCTGCAGCTTGCCCTTATAGAAGCTCACATCCGCCGCATTGCCTTTGGCCAGCCCTTCCTCGGCGCGAATCGCCTGTTCCAGCCAGCGCCAGCCAATCACCGTGTGCCCGAACACCTTCAAGTACAACGCCGAGTTCGCCAGGCTGCTGTTGACCTTGCCTTGGCCCAGGTCCGTCAGCAAACCAATGGTCACCGATTGCAGGCGCGCGACCAGTTTCTCCAGTGGTTCTCGCAACGCGGTTAACGATTCATGCGCTTGCGCTCGTTCGGCGGTGTTGGCTATCAAGCGGATCAATTGCTTGAGCCCCGCACCACCGTTCTGCGCCAGTTTGCGCCCCAGCAAGTCTAGCGACTGAATGCCATGGGTACCTTCGTGGATCGGGTTCAAACGGTTGTCGCGGTAATACTGCTCCACCGGGTACTCACGGGTATAACCGTGGCCACCGAGAATCTGGATCGCCAGTTCGTTGGCCTTCAGGCAGAACTCCGACGGCCAGGATTTAACGATCGGGGTCAGTAAATCCAGCAGTTCGTGGGCCTGCTTGCGCTGCTCTTCAGTCTCCAGCGTGGTGGTGTCATCGAACAGCCGCGCTGCGTACAACCCAAGGTCGAACGAGCCTTCGACATAGGCTTTCTGCGTCAGCAACATGCGTTTAACGTCAGCGTGCTGAATGATTGCCACGGGGGCAGTGTTCGGGTCCTTGCTGTCTGGCACACGACCCTGCGGACGCTCGCGGGCGTACTCCAGCGAATACAGATAACCGGCGTAACCGAGCATCACCGCCCCCATGCCGACACCGATTCGCGCCTCGTTCATCATCTGGAACATGTAGCTCAAACCGTGGTGCGGCTTGCCCACCAGATAACCGACGCACTCGCCGTTATCGCCGAAGTTCAGTGCGGTGGACGTGGTGCCGCGCCAGCCCATTTTGTGGAACAGGCCCGCCAGCAGGACGTCGTTGCGCTTGCCGAGGCTGCCGTCATCTTTGACCAGGAACTTGGGCACGATGAACAACGAAATTCCCTTCACCCCGGCCGGTGCATCCGGCAACTTGGCCAGCACCATATGCACGATGTTTTCCGACAGCGGGTGATCGCCACCGGAGATGAAAATCTTGTTGCCCTTCAGGCGATAGGTGCCGTCAGCAGCAGGCTCCGCGCGTGTACGAATATCCGACAGCGACGAACCGGCGTGCGGTTCGGTCAGGGCCATGGTGCCGAAGAAGCGCCCGTCGATCATCGGTTGCAGGAAGCGCTGTTTCTGCTCATCAGTGCCGAAGCTTTCAATCAGGTTCGCCGCGCCCATGGTCAGGAACGGGTACGAGGTTGACGCCGCGTTGGCCGACTGAAAATGCGCGAAGCAGGCCTGGGACAGCAGCGTAGGAAGTTGCATGCCACCGGCGTCGAAACTGCGCGCCGCGTTGAGGAAACCGGCTTCGAGGAAGGCATCCACCGCCGGTTTCACTTCCGGAATCAGAATCGCCTGACCGTCTTCATAGCGCGGCTCGTTCTCGTCGCCCTTGCGGTTGTGCGGGGCGAAGAACTTCTCGGCGATGCTGCGGGCAGTGCCGATGGCGGCATCGAAAGTTTCGCGGTTGTGCTCGGCGAAACGCTCACGCTGGGTCAGGCCTTCGGCATCGAGGACTTCGTACAGCTCGAAAGCCAGATTGCGGGAACTGAGCAACGTCTCGGACATGGCGGCCTACCTTTTTTTGGAATGGACCGAGTCTAGGCGCGGGAATAAAGGCTGAACAGGATGATTGATGAGCGTGATGGTGGAGCAGCGCAGCGACTTAGCAAACACCACAAAACAAATGTAGGAGTGAGCCTGCTCGCGATAGCTGCGGCACATCCAAAACAGATGTGACTGACAGACCGCTATCGCGAGCAGGCTCACTCCTACAGGGTATTGCGTACCGGGCGGCTATTGCGGCAGCCCGGCTTATCGGTTTTAGCCGATGGTCATCAAGCTGGCATTACCACCCGCCGCAGCGGTGTTAACGCTCAACGCCCGCTCGATCACCAGACGCTCCAGCGCAATGTTAGTCTCGCCCTGGGACAATCCATGAACCCCAACAATCGCACCGGCACGCTTGGCCACTTGCTGGCACACCGCACGCAGCTGATCGGAATGGCCATGATGCAGAACCGCATCAAACACCACTTCGTCCTTGTTCCAGTCGGCAACCAGTTTGATCTTCGCCTGAATGTCCTTCGGCAGACGTGCGAACAGTGCCTTGGTCAATTCAGCTTCCGGCCACACCGCCGAACCGCCGACAGCCAATACCGCCGCCAGCTGAGTCAGCAGATCGCCTTCGACTTCCGCCAGGCACAACACGTGTTCACGCGGCAGGATGGCGTAGCTGTTGCGCTCGCCGGTCGGGCCCGCCAGGACGCGGGTGATGCCGCTTTGCGATTGCGCCGCGAACTGCACACACAGCGTGCTCAGGTCGACAAACTTGTTGCTGTCGGCCCAGGCTTTCAGCGCGGTCAGCGGTTTGCTCATGGCATCACGCAGACGAACGTCCGGTGCTGCGATGGCGTCACCGCGAGCGAAGGATTGTTCGATCGCATCGGTAGGACGCGTCGACAGCAAGCGGTACAGGTACAGCGGACCACCAGCCTTCGGACCGGTGCCCGACAGGCCTTCGCCGCCGAACGGCTGCACGCCAACCACGGCACCCACGATGTTGCGGTTCACATAAACGTTACCGGCGTTGACGTTGTCGATCACTTTGGCGATGGTCTCGTCGATCCGGGTGTGCACACCCAGCGTCAGGCCGTAGCCGGAAGCGTTGATCTGACCGATCAGTTGATCGATGTCTTTGCGCTTGTAGCGAACCACGTGCAGCACAGGACCGAAGATCTCCCGTTGCAGCTCGTCGAAGCTTTCCAGTTCGATCAGGGTCGGCATCACGAAGGTGCCGCGTTTGACTTCTTCGCTGTTGGCGATTGCCACCTGATACACATTGCGACCTTTGTCGCGCATGGCCTGGATGTGCTTCTCGATGCCGGCCTTGGCTTCGGCGTCGATCACCGGGCCGATGTCCACGGACAGACGCTCAGGGTTGCCGAGACGGCATTCAGCCATGGCGCCCTTGAGCATTTCGATGACACGGTCAGCGGAATCTTCCTGCAAGCACAACACGCGCAGTGCCGAGCAACGTTGGCCGGCGCTGTCGAAGGCCGACGACACCACGTCGATCACAACTTGTTCAGTCAGAGCCGAGGAGTCGACGATCATCGCGTTCTGGCCGCCGGTTTCGGCGATCAGCGGAATCGGACGACCTTGTGCATCCAAGCGACCGGCGACGTTACGTTGCAGCAGACGAGCCACTTCGGTGGAGCCGGTGAACATCACGCCTTTGACCCGATCGTCGCCGACCAGACGGGCGCCGACGGTTTCGCCACGGCCCGGCAGCAATTGCAGCACGCCTTCCGGAATCCCGGCTTCGAGCAGCAAGCGCACGGCTTGAGCGGCGACCAGCGGGGTTTGTTCCGCAGGCTTGGCCAGTACCGGGTTACCGGCAGCCAATGCTGCAGCGACCTGACCACTGAAGATGGCCAGCGGGAAGTTCCACGGGCTGATGCAGACCACCGGGCCCAATGGGCGGTGGGCGTCGTTGGTGAAATCGTTGCGCGCCTGCACTGCGTAATAACGCAGGAAGTCCACGGCCTCACGCACTTCGGCGATGGCGTTGGCGAAAGTCTTGCCGGCCTCGCGAGCCAGCAGGCCCATCAGCGGCTGGATCTCGCCTTCCATCAAATCGGCGGCACGTTCCAGAATCGCGGCGCGTTCGGCGGGCGGAGTGGCCTGCCAGATCGGCGCAGCGTTCAGGGCGCACTGGATCGCGTTGTCCACGTCTTCGACAGTGGCTTCCTGCACGTGGCCAACCACGTCACGCAGATCGGACGGGTTGAGGACCGGCGCAGGGGTTTCAGTGCTGGACGCGCAGCCGAGCATCGGCACGGCTTTCCAGTGGTTGTGAGCCGTGGCCAGCAGGGCGCAGGACAGCGAAGCCAGACGATGTTCGTTGGCCATGTCGATGCCGCTGGAGTTGGCGCGCTCGGCACCATAAAGATCACGCGGCAGCGGGATACGCGGGTGCGGCAGGCCGAAGCCGCCTTCCAGCGTCGCCATCTGCTCGATGCTGGCCACTGGATCGGCCACCAGCTCCTGAATCGAGATGGATTGGTCGGCGATACGGTTGACGAACGAAGTGTTCGCGCCGTTTTCCAGCAGACGACGTACCAGGTACGCCAACAGTGTTTCGTGAGTACCGACCGGTGCGTACACGCGGCACGGACGGTTCAACTTGCCTTCGGAAACTTTGCCTACAACCTGTTCGTACAGCGGTTCACCCATGCCGTGCAGGCACTGGAATTCGTACTGGCCGGGGTAATAGTTCTGACCGGCGATGTGGTAAATGGCCGACAGGGTGTGGGCGTTGTGCGTGGCGAACTGCGGGTAGATGACTTCCGGCACCGACAGCAGTTTTCTAGCACACGCGATGTAGGAAACGTCGGTGTACACCTTGCGGGTGTAGACCGGATAGCCTTCCAGGCCTTCGACTTGGGCGCGCTTGATTTCGCTGTCCCAGTACGCGCCTTTCACCAGGCGGATCATCAGGCGATGACGGCTGCGGCGAGCCAGGTCGATCACGTAGTCGATCACATACGGGCAACGCTTCTGATAAGCCTGAATCACGAAACCGATGCCGTTCCAGCCGGTCAGTTGCGGCTCGAAGCACAGGCGTTCCAGCAGATCCAGCGACAGCTCGAGGCGGTCGGCTTCTTCGGCGTCGATGTTCAGCCCGATGTCGTATTGCTTGGCCAGCAGGGTCAGCGACAGCAGACGCGGGTACAACTCGTCCATCACGCGCTCGTACTGCGCGCGGCTGTAACGCGGGTGCAGGGCTGACAGCTTGATGGAAATACCCGGGCCTTCATAAATCCCACGACCGTGGGACGCTTTGCCGATCGAGTGGATGGCTTGTTCGTACGAGGCCAGGTATTTCTGGGCATCGTGCTCGGTGAGTGCGGCTTCACCCAGCATGTCGTAGGAATAGCGGAAGCCCTTGGCTTCGAACTTGCTCGCATTAGCCAAGGCTTCGGCGATGGTTTCGCCGGTGACGAACTGCTCACCCATCAGGCGCATGGCCATGTCGACGCCCTTGCGGATCATCGGCTCGCCGCTCTTGCCGATGATGCGGCTCAGGGACGACGTCAGGCCTGCTTCATTATGGGTGGCGACCAGTTTGCCGGTCAGCAACAAGCCCCAAGTCGCGGCGTTGACGAACAGCGACGGGCTGTTGCCCAAGTGCGGGTGCCAGTTGCCGGTGCTGATCTTGTCGCGGATCAGCGCGTCGCGGGTGCCTTTGTCCGGGATGCGCAGCAGCGCTTCGGCGAGGCACATCAGCGCTACGCCTTCCTGGGACGACAGGGAAAATTCCTGCAGCAGACCCTGAACAATCCCGGCACGGCCGCCGGCGCTTTTCTGATTGCGCAGTTTCTCGGCAATCGAGGAGGCGAGTTTGTTGGTGGCTTCGGCCATCGCAGCAGGCAGACGCGCCTGTTCGATCAGCATCGGCACCACTTCCGGCTCAGGGCGACGGTAGGCGGCGGTGATCGAGGCGCGCAGTACCGATTGCGGCAGGATGCTTTCGGCGAATTCGAGGAAGCACTGGTGGGCGTGATCCAGAGGCGCATCGACGATGTCGTCGGAATCCTTGGTCAAACCGCTCAGCTCGGTCAGGGTTGCACCACCCTCGAGTTTTTCCAGGTAATTGAAAATTGCCTGCTTGATCAGCCAGTGCGGCGTGCGATCAATCGAGGTCGCGGCCGCCTTGAGGCGCTCGCGGGTCGGGTCGTCAAGTTTGACCCCAAGGGTGGTGGTAGCCATATTTTTATCCTCATGTTTGCCACGACCGCGTGGCATCAGCTGGCCGCAAGATTAGCTGGGCAACCTTTGAGGTGCAACCGGGTGCAACCCTTTTTTTGTCGGAATAATAAGCAGCTCGTCAGGAAATAAATTCCGGTACGAACGTACCGCTCCTGCTTGGTGCTTTTAATTCTAGAAAACCGTAAGGACTGCGCTAAAAGGGAGCAAAAACAGGTCTTTTTCGGATAAATCCGACTAGGTGCAACTTATTCTCAAGAAATGGGTTGCACCTTATTTGCGTTGTTGAATAGGATTCGCGCCCAAGGTGCAACCGGTCAAAAAAGACAGGTGTACCGGCTGATGGCTTTCCTGGGGAAACATCAGTCATAAATGCGCGGGCCCCGAAATCGTCTGAACAAACGTTGTCGTTTGTCGGAGGTTTCACACTCTGCCGCTACATAAAAACAAAGCCAGGGCATCACTTAAATGAGCGTAAGCAATCCAACACTGATCACGTTCGTGATCTACATCGCAGCAATGGTGCTGATCGGCTTCATGGCCTATCGCTCCACCAACAACCTTTCTGACTACATTCTGGGCGGTCGCAGCCTGGGCAGCGTCGTGACTGCATTGTCCGCCGGCGCCTCCGACATGAGCGGCTGGTTGTTGATGGGCCTGCCGGGCGCCATCTACATGTCCGGTCTGTCCGAAAGCTGGATCGCCATCGGCCTGATCGTTGGTGCTTACCTGAACTGGCTGTTCGTCGCCGGCCGTCTGCGCGTGCAGACCGAGCACAACGGCGATGCACTGACCCTGCCGGATTACTTCTCCAGCCGTTTCGAAGACAAAAGCGGTCTGCTGCGGATCATCTCTGCCGTGGTGATCTTGGTGTTCTTCACCATCTACTGCGCCTCCGGCATCGTGGCCGGTGCCCGTCTGTTCGAAAGCACCTTCGGCATGTCCTACGAGACTGCGCTGTGGGCCGGTGCTGCGGCGACTATTGCCTACACCTTCGTCGGCGGTTTCCTGGCAGTGAGCTGGACTGACACCGTACAAGCCACGCTGATGATCTTCGCCCTGTTGCTGACGCCGATCATCGTGCTGCTGGCCACTGGCGGCGTCGACACCACGTTCCTGGCCATCGAAGCGCAAGATGCCAGCAACTTCGACATGCTGAAAAACACCACCTTCATCGGCATCATCTCGTTGATGGGCTGGGGCCTGGGCTACTTCGGCCAGCCGCACATCCTCGCGCGTTTCATGGCGGCGGATTCGGTCAAGTCGATTGCTAACGCTCGTCGTATCTCCATGACCTGGATGATCTTGTGCCTGGGCGGCACCGTCGCGGTAGGTTTCTTCGGTATCGCTTACTTCTCGGCGCACCCTGAAGTGGCCGGTCCTGTGACCGAAAACCACGAACGCGTGTTCATCGAACTGGCCAAAATCCTGTTCAACCCATGGATCGCCGGTGTACTGCTGTCGGCCATTCTGGCTGCCGTCATGAGCACCCTGAGCTGCCAGTTGCTGGTGTGCTCAAGCGCCCTGACCGAAGATTTCTACAAAACTTTCCTGCGTAAGTCCGCTTCTCAGCTGGAACTGGTCTGGGTCGGCCGCGCCATGGTGCTGCTGGTTGCCCTGATCGCCATCGCGATGGCTGCCAACCCGGAAAACCGCGTACTGGGCCTGGTCAGCTACGCCTGGGCCGGTTTCGGTGCTGCGTTCGGTCCGGTTGTCCTGATCTCCGTGATCTGGAAAGACATGACCCGCAACGGCGCACTGGCCGGCATCCTGGTCGGCGCGATCACCGTGATCGTGTGGAAACACTTCGAGCTGCTGGGCCTGTACGAAATCATCCCTGGTTTCATCTTCGCCAGCCTGGCGATCTACTTCGTCAGCAAACTGGGCTCGCCGACTCACGGCATGCTTCAGCGTTTCGCTGCTGCCGAGGCTGATTTCCGCCTGAACAAGTGATCGCGATGAGCTAAGGCTCTGACCTTTCGCCGAACATGAAAACGGCCCGCTTCCTTTGGAGGCGGGCCGTTTTTTTTGTTTGCGGTGAAAGGTTTGGTGTCTTTGATGGCCCCTTCGCGGGCAAGCCTCGCTCCTACAGAATCACAAATCCTGTAGGAGCGAGGCTTGCCCGCGAAGAGGCCGTCAGCTGTAACACACTACTTTTGTGGGAAATGTCTGTAGCCAAACACACTTATTGTTGAAGGATAAATCTCTAAAAAAGTAGGGCGAATCTGATTTTCCTGTCCCTCCCTCAACACCCCTTGTCGCTCATGCAGAATCGCCCGCCTTCATTCTGCAGAGACACATCGGATGTTCGCTCCTGCCAATCAACCGCGTTTCACGTTGACGATCGACGGCGTCCAGAATGAGCTCAAGGTGCTTGAGTTCACGGGCACGGAAGCCATCAGCCAACCCTACCGCTTTGACCTGGAACTGGTCAGCGAACGGCCGGACATCGAGCTCGAAAGCCTGCTGCATCGTCAGGCGTTTCTGAGTTTCGATGCACAAGGTTCCGGCATACACGGTCAGATCTTTCGCGTCGGTCAAAGCGACTCCGGGAAACGTCTGACAGGCTACCAAATCAGTCTCGTACCGCGGCTGGCCTACCTCGGTCAGCGCATCAACCAGCGGATCTTCCAGCACAAAAGCGTGCCGGCGATCATTGCGCAGGTCCTCAAGGACCATGGCATCCAGCGCGATGCGTTCGAATTTCAACTCGGCAGCGACTACTCACCTCGCGAGTACTGCGTGCAGTACGCCGAAAGCGACCTCGCGTTTATCCAGAGGCTGTGTGCCGAGATCGGCATTCATTACCACTTCCAGCACAGTCCCGACGGGCATCTGCTGGTGTTCGGCGATGATCAAACGGTGTTCCCGCGTCTGCCCGAGTCGACGCTGTACCTGCCGGGCAGTGGCATGGCGGCGGATGCGCCGGCCATCAAGCGTTTCAACGTACGCCTGGAGACCCGCACCACGGCGGTCACTCGTCGCGATTACGACTTCCAGAAACCGCGTCTTTCCCTTGAAAGCCGGGTCGACAGCGAACAGCGCCCGGTGCTGGAGGACTACCACTTTCCCGGCCAATTCACTGATCGCGAGCATGGCAAACAGCTGACGCAACGAGCGCTGGAGCGGCACACCGCGGACTTCCGTCAGGCGGAAGGTCGTGGCGACGATTCTGCGTTGGTCAGCGGACATTTCCTGCACCTCGCCGAGCATCCGCGTCAGGCGTGGAACGACCTGTGGTTAATCACTGGCATTGAGCACCGTGGCCGACAGCCGCAAGTGCTGGAAGAGTCGGCCACCAGCGACGACCCGGATGATTTCCAGGGCTATCGCAATACTTTTCTGGCGACGCCGTGGGACGTTTCGTTTCGCCCGCCCCTGGGGCCGGAAAAACCACGCATGCTCGGTTACCAACCTGCCGTGGTCACCGGTCCGGTCGACAGCGAAATCCATTGCGACGAGTTCGGTCGGGTCAAGGTTCAGCTCGCCTGGGACCGCGACGGTCAGCTCAACGAACATTCCAGTTGCTGGTTGCGGGTCGCCACGGGCTGGGCCCACGACCATTACGGCAGCGTGCTGATCCCGCGAGTCGGCATGGAAGTGCTGGTGGGTTTCATCGACGCCGATGCCGACAAGCCGCTGGTGATGGGTTGCCTGCCCAACGCAGCAACGCCAGTGCCGCTGGATCTGCCCGCCGACAAGACCCGCAGTATTTTCCGCAGCCAAAGTAGTCCAGGAGGCGGCGGTTACAACGAATTGCGCATCGAGGATCGTAAAGGCGCCGAGGAAATCTACCTGCGCGCCCAGCGAAACTGGACTCAGCACGTGTTGCACGATCAGCAGGTGCAGGTCGATAACCAGCGCAGCATCGTCGTCACGGGGACAGCTCGCCATGAGCTGAAGGCTGATGAACAACGCATCACCCACGGTCAGCGCCAGGCCGAGGTGAAACTCGATGATCACTTGGTGGTGATTGGCGACCGGCACATCCGCGTGACCAGTCAGGCGCTCAATGCCAGTGAGCAATTCCATGTCAGGGCCGGCCAGCAAGTGGTGATCGACGGTGGCGCCAGCGCGACGATCCAGGCGGGCGGGCAGTGGATCAACATTGGTCCTGGCGGGATTTTCAGCAGTGTGCCGATTCAGGTCGGCGGCGCGCTGATGCCAGCGATGGCTGCAGCGCCCGTGTCGCCGAATACACCGTTGAAACTCGTCGCCGCCCCGGCCGCCCTGCTGAGCGCGGCACAGATCATGAGCCTGAAAAGTGATGCGCCGTTCTGCGAAGAATGCGAGCGCTGCAAGGACGGTGTCTGTGCAGCCTGATCACTTGTCACCCCACGTCTGGCTGGAACGCCAACCGCTCAAACCTGGCGAGCAGTTGTTTGCGATTTTCGGCAACGCCAGTGCTGCGCAGCCTCTGAACGCCTGGCAACACGCGACCACAGCACAAGCGCCGAGTCCGATCTGGACCGACACCGCGTATGCCGAGTGGGAACCGGTGATGCCCTATGTCGGAATCGTCACCGCTGACAGTGAGTTTCTGGAGTGGGTCGCCACGACCGAGTCTCGGGACTGGGGTTGGCTGGCGGTTTCTTCTGCCTCTCAAGAAGTGCTGGTCGAGCATCTGCGCAGCCTCACTCAAGTGCTTTTTCCCAATGGTAATGCGGTGTTTTTTCGGTTCTGGGATGGGCGTTATTTGTTGCCGATTCTTCAGTCGGCCGAGGTTAACGCCACGCAGTTAATGCCGGTGATTGACCGCTGTTTGATCAATGCGCAGCCGCTTGATATCGGCGGCAGTGCGTTGAAAACCTCCAGGGTTTTTCCGTGGTGGGAGGTTTCCGAATCGCTGCTTGAAGAACTCGCCACCAAGTCCGCGACAACCCGCATCAACAACTTGATGAAGTGGTTGAGTGAGGACCGACCTGACCTTTTTGATGCGTTTTCTGAGCCCGTTTTGCGGCACAAAGTCGCGATCTTTTTGCAGACGCCGGACCTGCCTCAAGCACCGAAACAAGCCTTGGCAGACTACCTGATGGCGGAGTTGAACTGATGGATCAGATCGTACGGATTGAGCAGGAGCTCGACGGTTTTCCAAACACGTTGTCCCTCTACCGTGAACAGCTAAAGCATTGGCTTAGCCAGGCGGCAGACAAGGTCAGTCACACGGCTGATTTGCCTTCGCTGATGGGGATGGAACGGATCGTTCGGTTCGGTAATACCAGCACCATTGTGAGCAGCGGCGATGACGATTTTATCTCCACCGTCGTGCAGTGCCCCAAGGGTGGGATGCTGGAGATCGAGAGCAAGTTTGAATCGGTTTATGACATTCCCGTGGGAAATATTCAGGTCGATGTGATTGCGGCTGAGAGTGGAGAGATAAAGCAGGTCACGCTCGACGAAAATGGCAAAGGGACCTTCGAGGGGAAAGAGGGCAAGTTCTACCGCATTCACGTTCACAGTGAAGTCACACCGCAGCAAGTTGAAGATCTTTTCTCTTCTTATGATGGCCTGACCCAAGAGTTGGAAGGTTGGCTGCATAAAGAATGGGAAGGTTTCAAACCGCAATGGTCACAGTCGACTTTTGCCGCCGCTGGTAACGGATTGTTGGCGGGAAGTTGGGCGGCGATCGAGGGCGTGTGGGACAGCATCAGCCTGCTTTCAGACATCCTCAAGGACCCCGGAAAGTTTGGTGAGCGGTTGGGCGAGAGTGCCGAAGAGCTGAAAAGGCTCGCGAAAACCGCACCGAAGATCATGGAAAAAGCCCAGTTGCTGGCCAGTGACGAAGCGGCGCTGTGCCTATTGGTCCGCTCCGCCAGCCTATGGCTGGACATGCTGCCTCCCAGCGAGATTGCAGGCAAAACCGCCGAAGCGCTGTCCACGCTGGTGGTGCAGTTGTTGATCGACATTCTGATCGGCATCGTTCTGACCTTTGCCGGGGCCGGGGCTGGCATCGCTTATTTGACGATGCGTCTGGCTGATCGGGGCGCGCAGTTGCTCAGTGCAGTTCTGCGCATGGTCAAAGCGATTTTCACAATCATCAACAGCTTCATTACTTACGTTGATCGCTATAAAAAAGTAGCCGCACGCGGTGTGGCGGCGGGCCTGAAAAAAGGTCGCATGCAACTGCGTTGGGATGCCAAGCGCAACACCACACTCAAGCAACACGTACACCACGACAACGTCCCGGATCAGGCAAAAAACCCCAACGGCGACAGCGCCGATTCCGTCGATAAAACCGCCACCAACAAATGCCCTGTGTCGATGGTCACCGGCGAAGAACTGCTGACCCTCACCGACGGTTCACTGGACGGTATCCTGCCGTTCGACTTCACCCGGCTCTACCGCACCAGCGCCGCCGAAATCGATGCCGGCCTCGGATATGGCTGGAGTCATTCGTTATCCCATCGGCTGGAAATCGACGGTGAAACCGTCATTTGGATCGACCACGAAAACCGACGCACCACCTTTCCGTTACCGAGCAGCGAGCGCCCGGCGATCCACAACAGCCTCTCGCGCGCCGCGATTTATCTGGGCAATGAACCCGAAGAACTGATCCTCGCCCAGGCCGGCGACGCGACACGGTTCTACCACTTTCATAACGGTTTTCTAACAGCAATCAGCGACGGCTACGACAACCGACTGCGCATCACTCGCGATCGCCAGGACCGCATCCAGCGCCTCGACAACGGCGCTGGCCGCGCCTTGCTGCTGCGCTATGAGCGCAGTCATCTGGTCGCCGTCGACTATCAGGTTTTCGTTCCGGCTCAAACCCTCGAAGAAGCCTGGCAGACCGAGCAAACACTGGTCTGTTACCGCTACGACGAACGCGCCCGACTCATCGAAGCCACCAACGCCGCTGGCGAAAGCGAGCGCTACGACTACGACGATCGGCACGTCATTCTCCAGCGACAACTGGCCGGTGGGGCGAGTTTCTTCTGGGCGTGGGAACGGTCCGGCATAGCGGCGCGCTGCGTCCGCCATTGGGCGTCGTTTGCGCAGATGGATGCGTGCTACGTCTGGGATGATGCCGGCAGTGTCACCGTGCACAACCTCGACGGCAGCAAAGAGGTTTACGTCCACGACGAGCGGGCGCGGCTGGTGCGCAAGGTCGAACTGGACGGCGGTGAACAGCTCAAGGCCTACGACGATGAAGGCCGGCTGATTGCCGAGCAGGACCCGCTCGGCGCCGTCACTGAATACCGTTACGACGAAGTCGGACGGCTGGTGGCGCTGATTCCGCCAGAAGGCGAGCCAACGTCCTACGAGTACCGCAACGGTTTCCTGCACGCGCGCTATCGCGGCAAAACCGTCTGGAAATATCAGCGCAATGCCCAGGGCGACATCACCGAAGCGACCGATCCTGACGGTCAGGTCACCCACTATCACTACGACGAAAAAGGTCAGCTGCTGTCGATCCGTTACCCGGATAGCAGTCGGCATGTTTTCGTCTGGAATGGCTTGGGGCAACTGGTCGAAGAGACGCTGCCGGACGGTGGTGTACGGCGGTTTTCCTACGATGCGCTGGGGCGGCAGATTACCCGGCAGGACGAACACGGCGCGGTCACCAAGTCCCAATGGGATGCCGTCGGCCGACTGATCCAGACGACGCTACCTACCGGTGCCATTCGCGGCTTCAGTTACAACGCCTACGGAAAAATCACTGCCGAACGCGATGAACTGGGCCGGGTCACCCGCTACGAATACGTCGACGACTTGCATCTGGTCAGCCGTCGCCTCAATGCCGATGGCACCCAGCTCAAGTATCGCTACGACAACGCGCAGCTGCTTCTTACCGAGATCGAAAACGAATCCGGCGAAAAATATCGCCTGGACTACACACCCGGCGGATTGATCCGACAGGAAACCGGGTTCGACGGCCAGCGCACCGCGTACGCCTACGACCTCAACGGCCACCTGCTGGAAAAAACCGAGTCCGGTGACGATGGCTCGCAACTCATCACCGCTTATGAACGAGACGCGGCAGGACGGTTGCTGGTCAAAACACTGCCCGACGGCATCAAGGTCGAATACCGCTACGACAGCCTCGGTCGACTGATCGGTGTCGATGACGGCCACGACCATCCGCTGGAATTCGAGTACGACCAACAAGACCGACTGATCACCGAGCATCAAGGTTGGGGCACGTTGCGCTATGGCTACGACGCCTGCGGTCAACTCAATCGCCTGCGCCTGCCGGACGGCAGCAAACTCGACTACCACCACGCCAAGGGCGGCGCGCTGACCGCCATCGACCTCAACGGCGCGCGGCTCACTACTCACGAATTTGCCTTCGGTCGCGAACAACAACGCCAGCAAGGCCAGCTCACCAGCCACTACCACTACGACGAACAGGGCCGGCTGCAAGCCCACGCGATCAACCAGCAAACCCGACCACTGTACATGCGCCACTACGGCTACGCGGTCAACGGCAACCTCGCGACCATCGCCGACAGCCGCCACGGCCAACGCAGCTATTACTACGACCCGCTCAACCGCCTGACCCGCGTCCGCCACACCCGCGACGATCCACCGGAAACCTTCGCCCACGACCCCGCCGGCAACCTGCTGATGCAAGATCGGCCCGGTTTGGCGACCGTTAAAGGGAATCGCCTGCTGATGCAGGGCGACCGGCATTACGACTACGACGCCTTCGGCAACTTGGTTCGTGAACGCCGCGGCACCGCGCAAAAACTCGTCACCGAATACCGCTACGACTGCCAGCACCGATTGGTCGGCGTCACGACCCCGGACGGCCGCTGCACCAGTTATCGCTACGACGCCTTCGGCCGCCGCATCGCCAAAACCGTCGACGGCAAAACCACCGAGTTCTTCTGGCAAGGCGACAACCTCGTCGCCGAAAGCAGCCGCGAACACTACCGCAGCTACGTCTACGAACCCGGCACCTTCCGTCCACTGGCGATGCTCGACGGCAAAGGCCCGCGCAAGGCCTGCCCGTTCTACTACCAACTCGACCACCTCGGCACGCCACAGGAACTGACCGATTTTGGTGGCGAGATCGTCTGGTCGGCGAAGTACAACGCCTACGGCAAAGTCACGCACCTGGCGTTGGGCGGGGGCGAGCAACTTGAGCAACCGTTGCGGTTTCAGGGGCAATACTTTGATGCCGAGAGCGGCCTGCATTACAACCGGCATCGGTACTATGATCCGGAGGTTGGGCGGTATCTGACACCGGACCCGGTGAAGTTGGCGGGAGGGCTGAACCAGTATCAATACACGCCGAATCCGATGGGGTGGGTTGATCCGTTGGGGTTGAGCGGGAGTTGTCCGCCGGCGGATAAGGCTGGGTGTGAGGCGCCGGGTGATACGACTGGCGCTAGGGTTGATGAGGGTGAGCCGCAACTGCCGAAGCTGACGTCTGAGCAGAGGCGGGCGAGGATTGATGAGCTTGCTGAGGCAAACGCCAAGGGTCGGGTAATGAAACTGGAGAAAAAATACAAGATGCACACTGTGCAAAAACACAGTTCAGAAATACCTGATGTGGCACTCAAACAGAGGGCTATAGATGGAGCAAATCCTAAGACTGGAAGAGTTCCAGTGCCACCTAGAGGAAGTTTAAGCTCTCAGTTCGCGAACTGGAGGGTTCATCTTAATGCGTTGAACAAGGCTATGACCAGGGAGGGTCTCGGGCTCGATCCATATACGGGTTGGGACCACAACAATGACCCAATTGTGAGGATGGAGTTGCCTGGCGCGGGTCGTGGTTATCGGCCGAATAAAAAGGACAAACAAAACCCTACGTTGAATGATGATTTGAATTGGTTTGAAGTTAAGTTTGATCAGGATAAAGTGGCTTGGCCATATACGGGTTTTCCGACGGAGAGAAAGTGATGTTGCGAGATCCTTTTGTTGATACGGAGTTTGAGCCGAATCTGATGTGGTTTATTGGAGTGTTTAATGTCTATGATCGTGAGGAGACTCGTGGTAAAGAGCTTGAGGCTTTTGATCCTGATAACCAGTTTGATAGAGAGATCTTGATCAATAAGCACAGTTTGAGGCTGGGGTGTTTGTCTTATAGACATAAATTTGTGTTGTTTGAGTTTTTAGCCAGCAAGCTAAGAGATAGTAGTTATGATTTTAAAATTTTGTTCAATATAGATGATGTGTATGACTCAAGTTGGCCGCGAGCTGAATGGTATTCACTGAAAAATCCTCGTGGTTTTTTTGAGGATGTATATAAGTTAGCGAGCGAAGAATGGAAAGATGATCTTCATAAAGCCAGCCTTGAAGATCAATCCACGTGGTGAGGCTCGTTGATTTCGAGTCTGATGGATTTTATGACCGCTTCGCGCTCAATCGCGGGCAAGCCACGCTCCCACAGGATGTCGGTGATCTGTAGGAGAGAGGCTTGCCCGCGACGCGGTCTTACAGACAGCGAAATTTCTGGGCAAGGTCATCGGAAGTTTCCTTCAAGTTGTAGCGGTTTCCATGAACTGGTGCGAAGTGAGCTCCATGGATAGTCTTTGGCTGTCGCTGCAAATGCAGTGGCGGGGTGTAGGAACCCTGGACAACTCACCGTGCATCAGCGCTGTCGTTTGATTGCGGCACTTAACTTGTGTCCGTAACATCGTTCGCGGCGGCTGTGCGCGGGGCACGCTACGGCGTGGCTGAGTTTGGTGAGTTGCTCAGTTTCCTACTCCCGCGTATGGCTGCCACCCAAGCCCGTAGGAAAGGCCGTTGGTAGCTTTTAACCCAATCACCAAGGTCTAAAAAATGAAAACCCTTCACCCCGATCCACCCTACGAAAAACCAATCCCCCACCCCGATAACCGCTTCATGGCCCTCACCAGCAACTGCAACGACATGCCCACGCTATTCGTCGATACCCACGCGCCGCTTGATGTTTTGTATGACGCTGCCAGCTATCGAATTCGCGCCGTGACGCAGGTGCTTGAGAACCTGTCGATGCGTGGTTCGATCGAGTGTGAGTCGTTCATTCTTAGTGATTTTGCTTTGTTGTGTGCCATTCCGTTGCGGGATGGATGTGATGTATTGGATGTGGTTGGACGGCGGTTGAAGGCTCGGCCTTCGGACTAAGGGCTGGATGGCTTTTGTGGCGAGGGAGCTTGCTCCCGTTCGGCTGCGCAGCAGTCGCAGGACCAAGCGCTGCGGTGTGCCTGACAAACCTGTGGTGCTGGGGTTTGGGGCTGCTTCGCAGCCCAGCGGGAGCAAGCTCCCTCGCCACAGGGTTTGTGGTTGGCTGGGATGTTTTGGGGCTGCTTCGCAGCCCAACGGGGGCAAGCCCCCTCGCCACAGGGTTTGGGTTGGCGTGGGATTGCAGGCGGCGATTGGCCGCTCGGCTGCGAAGCCCTGACGTTCGGCGCCGTACAAGGTAAACTTCCCGGCCTTCGCAGGAGCAATCATGAATTATCGTCACGCCTTCCATGCCGGCAATCACGCCGATGTGTTCAAACACCTGACTTTGACCCGCCTCATCGCCCTGATGTCGCGCAAGGAGCAGCCGTTTGCCTATCTCGACACTCACGCCGGCATTGGTCTGTATGACTTGCAGGGCGATCAGGCGAGCCGAACCGGTGAGTACCTGGAAGGTATTGCGCGGTTGTGGGATCAGCCGGATCTGCCGGAGCTGACCGCCGATTACATGAAGGTGTTGCACGACATGAACCCGGATGGCCAGTTGCGCTATTACCCGGGGTCGCCGGAGCTGGCGCGGCGTCTGACGCGGCCGCAGGATCGGCTGATGCTCAACGAGAAGCACCCGGAAGACGGTGTGTTGCTCAAGGACAATATGGCTGGTGATCGTCGGGTGAAGGTTCACTTGGGCGAAGGCTGGCATGTGCCGCGTGCGATGTTGCCGGTGCAGGAGAAGCGGGCGGTGATGTTGATTGATCCGCCGTTCGAGCAACTCGATGAGATGCAGCGTTGTGCGGCGTCGCTGAAAGAGGCGATTGGCCGGATGCGCCAAACCGTGGCGGCGATCTGGTACCCGGTGAAGGACCAGCGCATGTTGCGGCGGTTTTATCAGGACCTGGCGGGCTCGGGCGCGCCGAAGTTGTTGCGGGTGGAGTTGCTGGTGCATCCGCTGGATACGCCGAACAGTCTGAACGGGTCCGGGTTGGCGATTGCGAATCCGCCGTGGGGGCTGGAAGAGGAATTGCGTGAGCTGCTGCCGTGGTTGTCCAAGAAGCTTGGGCAGACCCAGGGTGGGTGGCAGATGGATTGGTTGATTGCTGAGTAAGCCAAGAAATTGTGGCGAGGGAGCTTGCTCCCGCCGGGGCGCGCAGCGGCCCTAAAGTCGGTATTGGTGTTCTTTCTGTAAGAACCCGCATACCGATTTACGACTGCTTCGCAGCCGAGCGGGAGCAAGCTCCCTCGCCACAGGTTTGCGCTAGATCATATCGGGCAAGTCACGCCCGTACCGCCAATCCCGCAATACCCTTCAGGGTTCTTGGCCAGGTATTGCTGGTGATACGCCTCGGCGAAGTAGAACGTCGGCGCTTCGTCGATTTCAGTGGTGATTTCGCCTTTCCCGGCCTTGGTCAATTCAGCCTGGAACACTTTCTCGCTGGCCTTGGCCGCCTCCAGTTGAGTCGGGTTGGTCGCATAGATCACCGAGCGATACTGAGTGCCGATGTCGTTGCCCTGGCGCATGCCTTGCGTCGGGTTGTGCAATTCCCAGAACATCTTCAGCAGCTCTTCGTAGCTGACTTTTGCCGGTTCGTAGACCACCAGTACCACTTCGCTGTGGCCGGTCAGGCCGGAGCAGACTTCTTCGTACGTCGGGTTCGGCGTAAAGCCGCCGGCGTAACCCACCGCCGTGCTGACCACACCTTCACGTTGCCAGAACCGGCGTTCTGCGCCCCAGAAGCAGCCCAGGCCGAAGATCGCGAAATCCACGTCCATCGCGAACGGGCCCAGCAGCGGGGCGTCATGGACGAAGTGTTTTTCCGGCACGGTCATTGGGGATTCACGGCCAGGCAGAGCTTGTTCTTTGGTAGGGAGCACGTTTTTGTTCACCAGGATTTCCGAGCGCAAGACCATGATCAGTCCTCTCAGTCAGGTTGGGATGTAGGATCAGACCGCCAGTTTGCCCAATGCTGCCCGGTTACGCACTACCCCTGTAGGAGTGAGCCTGCTCGCGATAGCGGCGGGACATTTAACATTGATGGCGACAGACACACCGCAATCGCGAGCAGGCTCACTCCTACAGGGGATCGCGGTGTTATGTCAGACGAGCGGGCCGCGTGGGTAGCGTTTGAGCTTTTCGATCAGCTCGGCGCCCGGGATCGGTCGGTCGAACAGGTAGCCCTGGCCGACGTCGCAGCGGTGACGACGCAGGAAAGCCAGTTGCTCGGCGGTCTCGATGCCTTCAGCCACGACCTTGAGTTTCAGGTTGTGGGCCATGGCGATCACTGCGGAGGTGATTTCCATGTCGTCCTGGTTGTCCGGGATTTCGTGGATGAAGCTTCGATCGATCTTGATGATGTCGATCGGGAATTTTTTCAGGTAACTGAGCGATGAGTACCCGGTGCCGAAGTCATCCATGGCCAGGGTCAGGCCCAGGCGCTTGAGCTGATCGAGCTGCAAGTGGGTGTCTTCGGTGGCTTCCAGCAGCAGGCCTTCGGTCAGCTCCAGCTCCAGCAGGTTCGCCGGCAACGCTTCTTCCTTGAGGATGTTGGCGATGGACGCTACCAGGTCCGGGTCCGAGAACTGCTTGGGTGACAAGTTGATCGCCACCTGAAGATTGCCCAGTCCGGCAGCGGTGAGGTCTTTGCTCATGCGGCAGGCCTGGCGGGCGATCCATTTGCCGATCGGGATGATCAATCCGGTTTCTTCGGCGACGCTGATGAACTGGTCCGGGCGGATCATGCCTTTTTCCGGATGGTTCCAGCGCAGCAGCGCTTCCATACCCAGCAGGCGACCGCTGCGCAGGCACAGTTTGGGCTGATAGAACACGTCCAGCTCGTTCTGGGTCAGGGCGCGGCGCAGGTTGTTCTCGACGAACAGTTTGTAACTGGCCTCGGCGTTCAGCGCTTCGGTGAACACCTGGACCTGATGTTTACCGTTGGCCTTGGCCTTGTGCAGCGCCAGTCCGGCGTTGCGCATCAACGTCTGTGGATCGCGACCATGCAGCGGCGCACAAGCCAGGCCCACGGAGCCGGTGACGCTGATCAACTGGTTATCGACGAACATCGGCTTGTCGAGGGTCGCGAGCAATTGGTTGGCGACTTGCTGGCCCATCGCGAGGCCGGTGTTGTCGAGCAGCACGGCGAATTCGTTACTGGCGAAGCGCGCCAGGCTGCCGCTCGGGCTCAGGCTGTTGCGCAGACGGCGGGCCAGGCTGATCAGCAGTTTGTCGCCGGTCTGGTGGCCGAGGCTGTCGTTGATGCGCTTGAAGTTGTCGATGTCCACCAGCAGCAGGCTGATCGGGGTATCGCTGTCTCGGGCGAAGCGTTCGTCGAGGTTACGGATGAACGCCGGGCGGTTGCCGAGGTTGGTCAGGTTGTCGGTGTAGGCCAGGCGCTCGATGCGCTGCTGGGCGAGTTTGGTCTGGGTAATGTCTTCGTAGATGCCGATGTAATGCGTCAGCTCACGGTTGTCGCCATAGACCTTGGAAATCGACAACTGGCCCCAGTAGGGTTCGAGGTTTTTACGGCGGCTCTTGAACTCGCCCTGCCAGCTGTTGCTCTTGGCCAGCGCCGAGGGCGCGTCGAACAACAGCTCGCTGAGGTTTTCCAGTGCCGGCAGTTCCGACAGCCGCTGGCCGTGGACTTCTTCGGTGGTGTACTGGGTGATCGCCGTGAAGCTCGGGTTGACGTATTCCACCACGCCATCGCAATTGACCAGCAAAAAGGCGTTGGCGCTTTGCTCGACCGCACGCTGGAACAGGTGCAAGGCACTCGTGGCGGTGCGGCGGTTGTGGTTATTGATGACTTGGGCGAACTGGTCGGCCAGCTCGCCGGCAAAGGCGATTTCGTCCGACTGCCAGGCGCGGGTCGCGCCGGTCTGCTCCAGGCACAGCACACCAACAACCTGGCCGTCGACACGGATACTGGCGTCGAGCATCGCGTTCACATCGCGCGGGCGCAGGCTCTCGGCCATTTCCCGGGTGCGCGGATCGCGCATGGCGTTGTGCGCGTCGATGGCGCGACTGCTGTGCAAGGCATCGAGGTAATCCGGGAAGCCACTGGCGTCGATCGGATCCGGCAGCAGGTATTCCCCGGAGGCGCGGTGATAGGCCGAGATCGGCACCAGCAGCGAGCCTTCAAGGTTCCACAGGCTGGCGCAGTCGATTTCGTAGATATCGCAAGCGCTGCGGGTGATCAGTTCGGCGGCTTCTTGCAGGGAATTGTTGGTGCTGTAGCGCTGGCGGGTCAGCAGCAGGATCAAGTCTTGCTGGGCGCGCACCCGGTCCAGGTGCTGCAGTTGTTCCAGCTGGGCGCGCTGATTGAGCTCCAGGGCGATTTGCAGGCGCGAGTTCTGGGTTTCCAGGTCCAGCGTCGGCAGCAGTTGTTCGCCGTCGAACAAGCCGTCCACGACCATCAGGTAGCCACGCAGCAGGTGTCGATTGTGTTGGCGGTAGGCTTCGCCCAGTTCGAGCAGGCTCAGGGAGCCTTTGGCGGTGTGCAGGTTGTAGCGGATCAGGTAATGCGGGCTGTCGCTGAGTTGCTGCTGAATCGCGTCGTGCAGTTGATAGCGCGCTTCGGGCTCCATCAGGCTGGCGTAGGGTGAGTCGACCAGGGCACAAAGCTCCACGGCCGCCAGACCAAACTGTCGTTCGCAATTGGGATCGAGAAACAGGAGTGCCCAGCTAGCTTCATTCAGCCGTTCGAAACGCAGCATGCCGAGCCGCGAGGGCACAGGCAATTGCGTCACTACCTCGGCCACCATACGGCTGGCGGCATCGGGTTGGCTTTTCATTGAGGGAAACTCGCTTCGAATGTGCTGATCGCGCCGGGCTCTCGCCCTCTTTACTGTTGCCTGCGGCAAGGTTGCATCATTGCGACACTGACTGACAAGAGACATGAAGGCCAAGTGCTATAAGAATATGTCGGCAGGGGCGAAGATTTCTCCAGCAAGGGCCGAAAACTAATGCATTTGGCCTTCTGTGGCGAGCGAGCTTGTCGGATCGCCGCACCGTCGCGCTTGAGTGCGCAGCACTCACAACATCGGCAATCGTTGCCCCGAATGTTGGGGCCGCTACGCAGCCCAGCGCGAGCAAGCTCGCTCGCCACAAGTGCTCCAGGTTTAACGTATTGGAATGCTGATCGATTGCAGCCGCTCTCCGTTCCGGTCGTGGTAATTGACCTGAATCTGCTCCCGATCGACCACCAGGTGGGCGAAGTTGTCTTCGCTGACCACCTCGCTGGTCAATTCGTGCTGGTAATCGCCCGCTGCGGTTCGCGCCAGTGCCTGATCGAGAATGAAGGTGGACGCGGAGGCGTACGGCAGCAGTTTGCTGTTGCACAGGGGAGACGACACGATGGTGTGCACTTCGAAGTCCGTATCTTCGCTGTGGGTCAGGCGACTGGTCAGGGAGCCGTGGACATCGCCTGAAACGAAGACGACGTTCTTGATGCGATGCGTACGAATCGTCTCCAGTAACCGTAGGCGTTGTTCCGGAAAGGCTTTCCAGGCGTCATCCCCGTTGAGTTTGCGGTCGGGGTAGAACATCACGCTGGTGACCACGAACTTGACCCGGGCCGGGCTGTGGATCAGCCATTTGCACAACGCCTGTTCCTGATCATCGTCGAGGATGCGTCGATCATCGGCCGACAAGTTGCGGCGGGTGCGGCTGTCAGTGACAAACCATTCAATATCGCCTTCGGCGAACTGATACCAATACTGTTCCAGTTTTCTGCTGGGTTGCCCAGTTGCCAATAAATCATGCGCCGGGCTGTGGCTGGCCTGGTATATCTCATAGGCGGCCATGGCGTTCTTATATAAATAAGCATCGGCCTTGCTCTCGTTGGCGGGCCAGTTATCTTCTATTTCATGGTCGTCGAGGATCATGTAAGTCGACACGCTGGACATTAACCTGGCGATATTCGGTTGGGAAAAAGCCGCGCGGTACTTGCTGAGTATTTCCTTGTATTCCCGGTCGGGCGCAATAACGTTCAGGTCATCCACATAGATTTGATCGCCGGTCATCAGCATTGCGCTAATACGCGGTTCGGCCTGCTGCGCAAGTTCGATGATCGAGGCAAAAATCCGGTCGCCGGCCTGTGGTGCGATGACCACACCTGCAGTAAGGCGCAGGTAGCGGCATGAGCCAACGATGTACGCCCGCGGCGTGCTGACTTTGCTGGACAGGGTACGAAAGCGATAAATGTCCCGTGGCCACTGCAGCGGCAGCTCCTGGACGGTCTCCACGGTATGCACCGGGCTCATGGGGCTGAACCATCCGGCCTGGTATTCGTACTCGGTGTCGGTGGCGAGGTCGTTGAGCGCAATCACATCGGCCATGTCGCGCAAGAGGGACAGTTTGGCAAATACGCCTTGGGACCAACGCTCTTCTCCATAACGCCGATAGCGAATGCCGGCAAATACCAATGCGTTGTCTTGAAGTTCGCCTCGCAGAAAAATGCGCACGTGGTTAGTTGTAGTGTGGCCAATAATAGGGCCGACAGTTGGTTTGAACATGTTCGAATCCATTCGAAATAACGCTAACTAAGCAAAAGAGGTTCGCAGTTTTCAAAAGAAAATGCTGTCGAACTAAGCCTAGTTAATGAGCGGAAATAAATATCGAGCGAAAGTGGACTTGAGTTGTGGGCGATGTAAGCCACGTTTGTAGGAAGGTGCTTTATTCAAGGCAAAAAAAGCCCCGCCAAATTGGCGGGGTTGAGGTACGAGCGTGGCGCTCGGAAAACGTGGAACGCGACAGGCCCTCCGATGAAGGAGGGCTGGTCGGTGTTACAGCAAGATGGTGCGGATGTCTGCCAGCAGGTCGCTCAGTCGCTTGGTGAAGCGTGCAGCAGCGGCGCCGTTGATCACACGGTGATCGTAGGACAGCGACAGTGGCAGCATCAGTTTCGGCTGGAAGGCTTTGCCGTCCCAGACTGGCTGGATGGTTGCCTTGGAAACACCGAGGATCGCCACTTCCGGCGCGTTGACGATCGGCGTGAAGCCGGTGCCGCCAATGTGGCCGAGGCTGGAAATGGTGAAGCAGGCGCCTTGCATGTCGTCAGCGGTAAGCTTTTTGTCGCGGGCTTTAGCTGCCAGCACGGCGGCTTCGGCGGCCAGTTGCAACAGGCTCTTCTGGTCGACGTTCTTGATGACCGGTACCAACAGGCCATCAGGCGTGTCGACCGCGAAGCCGATGTTTACGTACTTCTTGCGGATGATCGCCTTGCCACTTGGTGCCAGCGAACTGTTGAAGTCCGGCAGTTCCTTGAGCAGGTGCGCGCAGGATTTGAGCAGCAGCGGCAGGATGGTCAGCTTGACGCCGGCCTTCTCTGCAACGGCTTTCTGAGCGATACGGAACGCTTCCAGGTCGGTGATATCAGCCGAATCGAACTGAGTCACGTGCGGAATGTTCAGCCAACTGCGATGCAGGCTCGACGCGCCGATTTGCATCAGGCGGGTCATCGGCACTTCTTCGGTTTCACCAAAGCGGCTGAAGTCCACGACCGGAATCGGCGGGATGCCCGCGCCGCCGGTTGCGCCAGCAGCAGCGGCCGGTGCTTCCTTGGCCTTCTGCATCATGGCTTTGACGTAAACCTGCACGTCTTCTTTCAGCACACGACCGTGCGGACCGCTGGCGCCGACGGCGTTCAGCTCGACGCCGAACTCGCGAGCCAGTTGGCGTACAGCCGGGCCAGCGTGAACCTTGGCGCCCGGCTTGGCCGGTGCAGCAGCAGGTGCGGCCGGTGCCGGAGCAGCAGGTGCTGCGGCGGCAGGGGCAGGAGCACTCGGTGCGGCAGCGGCTGGCGCTGGAGCCGCAGCAGGCGCAGCGCCTTTGACTTTCAGCTTCAGGATGAGGTCGCCAGTACCGACTTCGTCGTCCAGCTTGACGGAAACGCTTTCCACCACGCCAGCGGCAGGCGATGGAATTTCCATGCTCGCCTTGTCGGATTCCAGGGTGATCAGCGACTGGTCGGCGGTGACGGTGTCACCAGCCTTGACCAGCACTTCGATGATCTTGGCCTTGCCCGACGAACCGATGTCCGGGACATGAATGTCCTGAACACTGTCGGCAACCGGTGCGGACGGTGCTGCAGCGGCTGGCGCCGGAGCAGCGGCAGCAGGCGCAGCGGCCTGAGCTGGCGCGGCAGCAGCAGGGGCCGCAGCCCCCGCCACTTTCAGAACCAAAATCAGGTCGCCGGTACCGACTTCGTCATTGAGCTTGACGCTGATGCTTTCGACCACGCCAGCGGCGGGCGAAGGGATTTCCATGCTGGCCTTGTCGGATTCCAGGGTGATCAGCGACTGATCAGCCTCGACGGTGTCGCCGACCTTGACCTGGATCTCGATGATCTGGGCCTTGCCCGCCGAACCGATGTCCGGCACGTTCACTTGCTGGGACGTGGCAGCAGCAGGCGCGGCAGCGGCGGCGGCAGGAGCAGCAGACGGTTTGGCTTCAGCCTTGGCAGCAGGCGCAGCGGCAGCCGCAGGGGCCGCAGTAGCGGCACCTTCGACTTCCAGCTCCAGCAGTTCGTCGCCTTCTTTCAGGCGATCGCCCAGCTTTACTTTCAGACTCTTGATGATGCCGGCCTTTGGCGCAGGCACTTCCATGCTCGCCTTGTCCGACTCAAGCGTCAGGATGCTCTGGTCGGCTTCGATACGGTCGCCGACCTTCACAAACAGTTCAATTACTTCACCTTCACCGCTGCCGATGTCAGGTACGCGAATGAGTTCGCTCACAGAGTGTCTCCTCAGCAGTCCAGTGGGTTGCGTTTTTCCGGGTTGATCCCGAACTTGGCGATGGCTTCAGACACCACCTTAGGTTCGATATCACCACGGTCAGCCAGTGCTTCCAGGGCTGCCAACACCACGAATTGACGATCGACTTCGAAGAAGTGACGCAGCTTCTTGCGGCTGTCACTGCGGCCGAAACCGTCGGTGCCCAGGACTTTGAATTCCTTGGACGGGACCCACTGACGAATTTGCTCAGCGAACAGCTTCATGTAGTCGGTAGAGGCGATGACCGGACCTTTACGGCCGTTCAGGCACTCTTCGACATAGCTCAGTTTAGGCTTCTGGCCCGGGTGCAGACGGTTGGTGCGCTCGACGGCCAGGCCATCGCGACGCAGCTCGTTGAAGCTGGTAACGCTCCAGACGTCGGCGGCAACGTTGAACTCTTCACGCAGAATCTTCGCCGCTTCACGGACTTCACGCAGGATGGTGCCGGAGCCCATCAGCTGAACGTGGTGCGCCGCTTCGCGGTTGTCTTCTTCGAGCAGGTACATGCCCTTGATGATGCCTTCCTCGACACCGGCCGGCATGGCTGGCTGCTGGTAGGACTCGTTCATCACGGTGATGTAGTAGAAAACGTCCTGCTGCTCTTCGGTCATCTTCTTCATGCCGTCCTGAATGATCACCGCCAGCTCGTAGCCGTAGGTTGGATCAAAGGTGCGGCAGTTCGGGATGGTGCCAGCCAGGATGTGACTGTGACCGTCTTCGTGTTGCAGGCCTTCGCCGTTCAGCGTAGTCCGGCCGGCGGTGCCGCCGATCAGGAAGCCACGGGTACGGCTGTCGCCTGCGGCCCAGGCGAGGTCGCCGATACGCTGGAAGCCGAACATCGAGTAGAAGATGTAGAACGGCAGCATTGGCTGATTGTGGCTGGAGTACGAAGTACCGGCAGCGATGAAGGAGCTCATGGCGCCTGCTTCGTTGATGCCTTCTTCGAGGATCTGGCCCTTCTTGTCTTCCTTGTAGAACATCACCTGGTCTTTATCGACTGGCTCGTAGAGCTGGCCGACGGACGAGTAGATGCCCAACTGACGGAACATGCCTTCCATACCGAAGGTACGGGCTTCGTCCGGGATGATCGGGACGATGCGCGAGCCGATTTCCTTGTCCTTAACCAGCTGCGCGAGGATCCGCACGAAGGCCATGGTGGTGGAGATTTCACGGTCGCCCGAACCATCCAGGATCGCCTTGAGGGTATCCAGTGGTGGGGTCGGAATGTCAAAGCTTTTGGCGCGACGCTGCGGCACGAAACCGCCCAGTGCAGTGCGACGCTCGCTCAGATAACGGGCTTCGGCGCTGCCTTCTTCGGGTTTGAAGAACGGCAGGTTTTCCAGCTCGGAGTCTTTAACCGGAATGTCGAAACGATCGCGGAACAACTTCAGGCTTTCAACATCAACCTTCTTGGTGTTGTGCGCAGTGTTCTTCGCTTCGCCGGCACCGGTGCCATAACCCTTGATGGTCTTGGCCAGGATGACGGTCGGTTGTTCTTTGTGGTTGACCGCTTCGTGGTACGCCGCGTAGACCTTGTACGGGTCGTGGCCGCCACGGTTGAGTTTCCAGATCTCGTCGTCGGACAAGTCTTCAACCATCGCCTTGAGTTCTGGCGAGTTGAAGAAGTGTTCACGCACGAACGCGCCGTCTTTGGCTTTGTAGTTCTGGTACTCGCCGTCGATGACTTCGTCCATGCGGCGTTGCAGAATGCCGTCGACGTCCTTGGCCAGCAGTGGGTCCCAGAAACGGCCCCAGATGACTTTGGTCACGTTCCACTGAGCACCGCGGAACACGCCCTCGAGTTCCTGAATGATCTTGCCGTTGCCGCGAACCGGGCCGTCGAGGCGCTGCAGGTTGCAGTTGATGACGAAGATCAGGTTGTCGAGCTTCTCGCGGCCAGCCAGCGAGATCGCGCCCAGGGATTCCGGCTCGTCGCACTCGCCGTCGCCCAGGAAGCACCAGACTTTTTGCTTGCCTTCAGGGATGAAGCCACGGGCTTCCAGGTACTTCATGAAGCGTGCCTGGTAGATCGCCTGGATCGGGCCCAGACCCATGGATACGGTCGGGAACTGCCAGAAGTCAGGCATCAGCCAAGGGTGCGGATAGGACGACAAGCCCTGGCCGTCGACTTCCTGGCGGAAGTTGTTCATCTGGTCTTCGGTGATGCGGCCTTCCATGAACGCACGGGCGTATACGCCTGGCGAGGTGTGACCCTGGAAGTAGATCAGGTCGCCGCCGTGTTCGTCGGTCGGGGCCTGGAAGAAATAGTTGAAGCCGATGTCATACAGGGTTGCGCTGGAGGCGAAGCTGGAGATGTGACCGCCCAGGTCCGAATCTTTCAGGTTCGTACGCATCACCATGGCCATCGCGTTCCAGCGTACCAGCGAGCGAATGCGGCGTTCCATGAACAGGTCGCCAGGCATGCGTGCTTCGTGGGTAACGGGAATGGTGTTGCGGTATGGCGTGGTGATGGCGTAAGGCAACTGCGAACCGCTGCGGGTTGCGAGTTCGCCCATACGGGTCATCAGATAGTGAGCGCGGTCTTCGCCTTCTTTGTCGAGAACCGATTCCAGGGCGTCCAGCCATTCCTGGGTTTCGACGGGATCGAGGTCTTGCATGGCTTGCTCCAGGGCGGAAAGGCTTCCAGAATCGGTTGCCTGAGTTTGCGACTGGCCTTGTGGGCAGACGATATAAATTCTTGGATTGCCGAGAGGTTGTTCCGGCGGCGTGTAGTTTTACTACAAATCATCGGGCATTTCAGCCTTTCGAATGTATATACGAGTAGTAAAACTACAGATGAGCGGCTTGTGGCCTCCGGCTGCGTTGTGAGAATAATCGTTAAGGTTGGTCTTTTGCCAACCGAAAAAGGTGAAAGCTTGATGCTGTCTGCCAAAAAGAAAGAGATTTCAGCTATTTCTAACCTTTGTTCGACAGTCGATCACGTAGTGCGATTTGAAAATTCACTACATGCAGCCCTCTACACGCCGATCAAGGATAGACCATGAGCCTCCCATCGCTTGCCGAACTGCCCGGCATTCTCCAGCCGTTTGTCACCCGCGCCGAGCAGTCGTTCCGCACCGCCGTCGGCGAATTGGAAGACGACCATGGCCTGTCTGCCTGGACGCCTGAACGCTGGGCGCAATTCGCCCGCGTCACCGCCGCCAGCGACTTCGTGACTGAACAGAGTGTGCGTGACCCCTTGATGTTGCTGGCACTGGTGCAGTCCGGCGAACTGGACCGCAGCTTCGTACCCGGCGAGTTGTGCGGGCAGATTGCGGCGGCAGTGAATGCGGCCGAAACCGACGACGAGCTCGGGCGTGTCTTGCGCCGTCAGCGCACACGCCAGCAAGTGCGCATCATCTGGCGTGACCTGACCCGCCAGGCGGATCTGATCCAGACCTGCCGCGACCTCTCGGACATGGCCGATGCGAGCATCGATCAGGCCTATCAGTGGTTGTACTCGCGCCATTGCCAGCAGTTCGGTGTGCCGACCGGCCGGCGCAGCGGCGAGCCGCAGCAGATGGTCATCCTCGGCATGGGCAAGCTCGGCGCGGTGGAGCTCAACCTGTCGTCGGACATCGACCTGATCTTCGCCTACCCCGAGGGCGGGGAAACCGTCGGCGTGAAACGCTCGCTGGATAACCAGGAATTTTTCATCCGGCTCGGCCAGCGCCTGATCAAGGCGCTGGACCCGATGACCGTCGACGGTTTTGTGTTTCGCGTCGACATGCGCCTGCGACCTTACGGCTCGGCCGGTGCCCTGGTGCTGAGTTTCAATGCGCTGGAGCAGTATTACCAGGATCAGGGCCGCGACTGGGAACGCTACGCGATGATCAAATCGCGGGTGGTGGCCGGCGATCAAGTGACCGGCGCGCAACTGCAAGAGATGCTGCGCCCGTTCGTTTACCGGCGTTACCTCGATTTCTCCGCGATCGAAGCGCTGCGCACCATGAAGCAGCTGATCCAGCAAGAAGTGCGGCGCAAGGGCATGGCCGACAACATCAAGCTTGGATCGGGCGGCATCCGCGAAGTGGAATTTATCGCCCAGGCGTTTCAGCTGATCCACGGTGGTCGCGACCTGAGCCTGCAGCAACGCCCCCTATTAAAAGTACTGAGCACGCTGGAAGGTCAGGGTTACCTGCCGCCAGCGGTGATCAGCGAGTTGCGCGAAGGCTACGAATTCCTGCGTTACACCGAGCATGCGATCCAGGCGATCGCCGACCGCCAGACCCAGATGCTGCCAGACGGCGCGCAGGATCAGGCGCGCATTGCCTTTATGTTGGGCTTCGCTGACTGGGAGGCTTTCCATGAGCGGCTGATGTATTGGCGTGGCCGCGTGGCCTGGCACTTCGGTCAGGTGATTGCCGATCCCGATGAAGAGGAAGGCACCGAAAGCGAAGTGGTGGTCGGCGGTGAATGGCTGCCGCTGTGGGAAGAGGCCCAGGATGAAGAGGCTGCTTGCCGTCAGTTGGAAGAGGGCGGTTTTGCCGATGCCACAAAGGCCCTGAAAGCGTTGGCCGGTTTGCGCAGCAGCCCGCAGTTGCGCGCGATGCAACGCTTGGGGCGCGAACGCCTCGATGCGTTCATTCCGCGGTTGCTGGCTCAGGCGGTCGAGCACGCCAATCCGGACCTGGTGCTGGAACGTGTGCTGCCGCTGGTTGAAGCGGTGGCCCGTCGCTCCGCGTATCTGGTGTTGCTGACCGAGAACCCCGGCGCACTAAGACGGTTGCTGACCTTGTGCGCGGCGAGCCCGTGGATTGCTGAGCAGATCACTCGCTTCCCGCTGCTGCTCGACGAATTGCTCAACGAAGGCCGGCTGTTCAAGCCGCCCCTGGCGCCGGAACTGGCCGCCGAATTGCGCGAGCGTCTGACGCGGATTCCCGAGGACGACCTCGAACAACAAATGGAAGCCCTGCGCCATTTCAAACTGGCGCACCGCTTGCGCGTCGCCGCGTCGGAAATCGCCGGCAGCCTGCCGTTGATGAAAGTCAGCGATTACCTGACCTGGCTCGCTGAAGCGATCCTCGAACAAGTGCTGGCGCTGGCCTGGCGCCAGACCGTGGCCAAATACGGCACGCCACTGCGCAGTGACGGTACGCTGTGCGATCCGGGCTTCATCATTGTCGGTTACGGGAAAGTCGGCGGGCTGGAGCTGGGGCATGGTTCGGACCTGGACCTGGTGTTCATCCATGACGGTGATCCGCAGGCGGAAACCGACGGGCCGAAACCGATTGATGGCGCGCAATTCTTCACCCGGCTGGGGCAGCGGATCATTCACTTGCTCACGGCCCAGACCAACTCCGGTCAGCTGTATGAAGTGGATATGCGCCTGCGACCATCCGGTGCTTCCGGACTGTTAGTGAGTTCGCTCGGCGCGTTTGCCCGGTATCAGGAAAACGAAGCCTGGACCTGGGAACACCAGGCGTTGGTGCGGGCGCGGGTGCTGGTCGGCAGCCAGGATGTCGGCCAGGCGTTCGAGAAGGTTCGCGCAGCGATATTGGGCAAGGCGCGGGACCTGGCGACCTTGCGCCAGGAGGTGAGCGAGATGCGCGCCAAGATGCGCGATAACCTCGGCAGCAAGAGCACCGCAGCCGGCACCGCGGCAAACGCCTTCGAGGCCTCGGCGCCGTTCGATCTCAAGCAGGACGCCGGAGGTATCGTCGATATTGAATTTATGGTGCAATACGCGGCCCTGGCGTGGTCCGAAACACACCCGCCATTGCTGCGCTGGACGGACAACATCCGCATTCTGGAAGAGCTGGAACACGAAGGGCTGATGCCCGCCGAAGACGCCAGTTTGCTGCGTGAGGCCTATAAAGCCTACCGCTCCGCTGCGCACCGGCAGGCCTTGCAGAAGGACGCCGGGGTGATACCGGGCGACCAGTTCGCGGACGAACGGCGGCAGGTAGTGCGGATCTGGCGCGAGCTGGGGCTAAGCTGAAACGCGCCAGTTAGAGCAACGAGATTCAAATGTAGGAGTGAGCCTGCTCGCGAAGGGGCCATCACAGCCGACATTGATGGTGACTGACACTCCGCTATCGCGAGCAGGCTCACTCCCACAGTGGATTTGTGGTGATTTGTAGATTGAGGCAGCTAAGCTGCACCGCACTGGATGTGCACCAATACCCAATGTGGGAGCGAGACCGGCTTGCCGGCGATGAGGCCGTCACATACAGCATTTATGCTGACTGTCACGCCGCCATCGTCGGAACGCCGCCCGGAGCAAGCTCGCTCCCACAGTAGATCTGCAGTGTTTTGTAGAATTCTCGAGGCGGGGAGGCGTATGCCTCCCCGGTTCGTTTTTGGAAACCACATGAAAATTCTGATCGTTGGGCCCAGTTGGGTCGGTGACATGGTGATGGCACAGACACTGTTTCAGTGTCTCAAACAACGCCACCCGCAATGCGAAATCGACGTCCTGGCCCCCGAGTGGAGCCGGCCGATCCTGGAGCGTATGCCCGAAGTCCGTCAGGCCTTGAGCTTTCCGCTCGGTCACGGCGCCCTGGAGCTGGCGACGCGTCGGCGTATCGGCAAATCCCTGGCCGGCCAGTACGACCAGGCGATCCTGCTGCCCAACTCCCTGAAGTCGGCGCTGGTGCCGTTCTTCGCCGGCATCCCGAAACGCACCGGCTGGCGTGGCGAGTTCCGCTACGGCCTGCTCAATGACGTGCGCACCCTGGATAAAGAACGTTATCCGCTGATGATCGAGCGCTTCATGGCGCTGGCTTATGAGCGCGGTGCCGAGCTGCCGACTCCGTATCCACGGCCGAGCCTGCAGATCGACCCGGTCACCCGCGAGGCGGCACTGGCCAAATTCGGTCTGGCCCTCGACCGCCCGGTGTTGGTCCTGTGCCCCGGTGCCGAGTTCGGCGAATCCAAACGCTGGCCGTCCGAGCACTACGCCAAGGTTGCCGAAGCGAAGATTCGCGAAGGCTGGCAAGTCTGGTTGTTCGGTTCGAAAAACGATCACGCGGTCGGCGAAGAGATCCGCGCGCGGCTGATTCCCGGCCTGCGTGAAGAGTCGGTGAACCTCAGCGGCGGCACCTCTCTGGCCGAAGCCATCGACCTGATGTCCTGCGCCGATGCGGTGGTGTCCAACGACTCCGGCCTGATGCACGTCGCCGCCGCGCTCAACCGCCCGTTGGTGGCGGTTTACGGTTCGACATCGCCGGGCTTCACGCCACCCTTGGCCGAGCACGTCGAGATCGTGCGCCTGGGCCTCGAATGCAGCCCATGCTTCGATCGCACCTGCCGCTTCGGTCATTACAACTGCCTGCGCCAGCTCATGCCGCAAGCGGTGAACGAAGCCTTGCAGCGGTTGCAGGGCACTGTGGTTGAGGTCAAATAGTTTGCGCGTTCTGTTGATCAAGACTTCTTCGCTGGGCGACGTGATTCACGCGTTACCAGCGTTGACCGATGCGGCGCGGGCGATTCCCGGCATCACGTTCGACTGGGTGGTGGAAGAAGGCTTCGCCGAAATCCCGACCTGGCACCCGGCCGTGGGCAAGGTGATTCCGGTGGCGATCCGTCGCTGGCGCAAGAACCTCTGGCAAACCATTAAAAGTGGCGAGTGGAAGCGCTTCAAGCAAAGCGTTCGCGCTACGAAATACGACCTGGTGATTGATGCCCAGGGCTTGCTGAAGAGCGCCTGGCTGACGCGCTATGTCAAAGCGCCGGTCGCCGGACTCGACAAGGATTCGGCGCGCGAACCCATCGCCGCACGATTCTATTCACGTCGCCTGGCGGTGGGTCGTGGGCAGCACGCGGTCGAGCGGGTCCGCCAATTGTTCGCCCTGGCGTTGGGCTACGACTTGCCAAAAGGCCTGGGCGATTACGGCCTGAACGTCGAACGCCTGGTGGAACTGCCGCGCAAGAATCCGTACGTGCTGTTTCTCCACGGCACCACGTGGGACACCAAACACTGGCCGGAAGCCTATTGGCGCGAATTGGCCGAACGCGTTGGCTACCTCGGCGTCGGCGTGAAGTTGCCGTGGGGCAATCCCATCGAAAAAGCCCGCGCCGAACGCATTGCCGCAGGGTTCAGGCATGTCGAAGTGCTGCCCAAACTGAACCTGGCCGGTGTCGGCAAAGTGCTGGCCGGCGCTCAAGCCTGCGTAGCCGTGGACACCGGTCTCGGTCATCTGGCCGCCGCGCTCGACGTACCGACCCTGTCGCTGTTCGGCCCGACCAACCCGGGCCTGACCGGCGCCTACGGCAAGGCGCAGATTCACATCGCCAGTGACTTCCCCTGCGCGCCGTGCCTGCAAAAGAAATGCACCTATCAACCGACGGCCGAAGATGCCCGCCAGTTCGACCTGAAACGCGAGTGGCCCCTGTGCTTCACGCGTCTGAATCCCGAGCGTGTCGCGACCCGACTGAGCACGTTGTTACTGGCTGAGGAGCTGCGCTGATGCAATTGGCATTCGTCTTGTACAAGTACTTTCCGTTCGGGGGTTTGCAGCGCGACTTCATGCGCATCGCCCTCGAATGTCAGCAGCGCGGCCATCAGATTCGCGTCTACACGCTGATCTGGGAAGGCGATGTGCCGCCGGGTTTCGAAGTGCTGGTGGCGCCGGTCAAGGCGTTCTTCAATCATCGGCGCAACGAGAAGCTCAGCGAATGGATGGAAGCGGACCTGGTTAAGCGTCCCGTGGACCGTCTGATCGGCTTCAACAAGATGCCGGGCCTGGATGTTTACTACGCCGCCGACGGCTGCTTCGAAGACAAGGCGCAGAACCTGCGCAACTCGCTGTACCGTCGTTGGGGCCGCTACCGGCACTTCGCCGAGTACGAGCGCGCGGTGTTCGCCAAGGATGCCAAGACCGAAGTGCTGATGATTTCCGAGGTCCAGCAGCCGCTGTTCATCAAGCATTACGACACGCCGCTGGAGCGCTTCCATTTGCTGCCGCCGGGTATCTCACAGGACCGTCGCGCCCCGGCCAATGCCGCCGAGATCCGTGCCGATTTCCGTCGTGAATTCAATCTCAAGGACGATGACCTGCTGCTGGTGCAAATCGGCTCCGGGTTCAAGACCAAGGGCGTGGATCGCAGCCTCAAGGCGCTGGCTGCATTGCCCGCTGATCTGAAGAAACGCACCCGGCTGTTTGTAATTGGCCAGGACGACCCCAAATTGTTCCAGATGCAGAGCGCCACCTTGGGGCTCGGCGACAACGTGACGTTTCTCAAGGGGCGCAGCGATATCCCGCGTTTCCTGCTGGGTGCCGACCTGCTGATTCATCCGGCGTATAACGAAAACACCGGGACGGTGCTGCTCGAAGCATTGGTCGCCGGGTTGCCGGTATTGGTGAGCGCGGTCTGTGGTTACGCCCATTACATCGCCGAGGCCGACGCTGGCCTGGTGTTGGACGAACCGTTCGATCAGGCGCAACTGACTCAGTACCTGACCGGCATGTTGAACGACGCTCAAGCACGGGCGGCCTGGAGCCGCAACGGTCTGGCCTTCGCTGAGACGGCCGACCTCTACAGCATGCCGCAACACGCGGCCGATGTGATTCTGGCGGAGCACGCTTAATGAAGTTGATGCTGGCTGAACCGTTCAAGAGCCTTTGGGCCGGACGTGATGCGTTCACCGAAGTCGAAGGCTTGCAGGGCGAGGTTTACCGTGAACTGGAAGCGCGCCGGACGTTGCGCACTGAAGTGAACGGCAATGGTTTTTTCGTGAAGATCCACCGTGGCATCGGCTGGGGCGAGATCTTCAAGAACCTGCTGACGGCCAAGCTGCCGGTACTCGGCGCGGGTCAGGAGTGGAAGGCCATTCAGCGCCTGAAAGAAGTCGGCGTGCCGACCATGACGGCGGTTGCTTACGGCGAGAAGGGCAGCAACCCGGCGGATCAGCATTCGTTCATTGTCACCGAAGAGCTGGCGCCCACCGTCAGCCTCGAAGACTTCAGCATCGACTGGATCAAGAACCCGCCCGAGCCCAAACTCAAGCGCGCACTGATCGCCGAAGTCGCACGCATGACTGGCATGATGCACCGCGCCGGGGTCAACCATCGCGACTGCTACATCTGCCATTTCCTTTTGCACACCGACAAACCGGTGACGGCTGATGACTTCAAACTCTCGGTGATCGACCTGCACCGCGCCCAGACCCGTCCGACGATCACTCAACGCTGGCGCAACAAGGATCTGGCGGCGCTGTACTTTTCGGCCCTGGACATCGGCCTGACCAAACGCGACAAACTGCGATTCCTCAAAGGCTACTTCCAGCGGCCCTTGCGTCAGATTCTGGGCGAGGAAGCCGGATTGCTCGCCTGGCTCGAAGGCAAGGCCAACAAACTCTACGACCGCAAACAGCGATACGGGGATGCGCTCTGATGCCGGGTTGGAAACTGGAGCCTGCTTACAGCAATCTGGCGGAAGATTTTGGCTGCCTGGAAGCGGTGTTCGCGCTTCAGGGGGAGCGCCTGACCCGCGACCCGTTGTCCGAGGTCATCCGCGTCAATCGCAACGGCGTCAATTATTACGTCAAGCGCTACAGTGGCGCCGGCAAAGGCCTGCGTCGTTATCTGGGCAAGCCCCGGGTCAAGGCCGAATGGCAGAACCTCAAGCGCTTCGCCAAGTGGGGCATTCCCACCGCAGAAGTGGTGGCCTGGGGCCTGGAACGGCGTGGCGCGGCGTATGCCCGTGGCGCGATGATTACCCGCGAACTGCCGAACACAGAAGACTTGTCGGCCCTCGCGGACCGCCATGATCCGAAGTTGGTGGACCGCGCCTGGGTCGATACCGTCAGTCGTCAGTTGGCCGGTTACACCCGGACCATGCACGACAACCGTTTCACCCATAACGATTTGAAGTGGCGCAACCTGCTGGTCGACGATGAGGCGAAGCTGTTCCTGATCGATTGCCCCAATGGCGATTTCTGGCGCGGCTTCTGGCTCAAGTACCGGATCACCAAGGACCTGGCCTGTCTCGACAAGGTGGCCAAATATCACCTGTCGGCGACCCAGCGCCTGCGCTTTTACCTGCAATACCGCCAGCGTGATCGGCTGAATGCCGACGACAAAAAACGGATCCGGCACGTGGTGAGATTTTTCGAGGGACGCGAATGACTGATTTTCTGGCTGCTGAAGACCGAGCGCTGCTTGAGCGCCATGGCCTCGGCACGTTCGACGCACTCTGGGCCAAGCAGCTCGACGCGGTGGATGAACCCAACACCGTCGGTGGCGGCTGGAGCAGCGTGTTTCGGCTGGATCTGGAAGGTCATGGCTACTACCTCAAGCGCCAGAGCAACTACCTGACGCGCACCTTCCATGCGCCGTTTGGCGAACCGAGTTTTGCCCGCGAATTTCGCAACATCAGTCGTTATCAGAAGCTGGGCATTCCGGCGCTGAAGGCAGCGTTTTTCGGTGAGCGCAAAGTCGACGGGGAAGTGCGGGCGGTTCTGCTGACCCGCGCGCTGGACGGTTGGGATGACCTGGATTCGCTGTTGCAGCGCTGGTCGGACCTCAGCGAGGCGCAGCACTCGGCCATTATGAAAGCCTGTGGCGAACTGGCGCGGCGCCTGCACGGCGTACACCAGCTTCACGGTTGTTTCTACCCTAAACACATTTTTCTGCAGGCCACGGGCGACGGTTATCAGGCGCAGTTGATCGACTTGGAAAAGACCCGGCCGTTGCTGTTCGGTCAGCGTGACCGGATCAAGGACCTGGAGCCGTTGCTGCGTCGCGCGCCGGAATGGACTGAGGCGCAGTTTCGCGAGTTGCTGGCGGTCTACGTGGATCAGCCGCGGGACAGTTCGCTGGTGGACAGTTGGGTTTCGCGCCTGACCGCGCGGCGCAGTCACAAGGAGACGCGCTGATGCGGTTGTCCGAACTGAAAAACGCCGGCCGCAGCCCGAGCCTGCCGATGAGCATTTCCCTGGCCGATGCTGCCGGTCCCGCCGACTTGCAGCTGCTGAGTCTGTTGCGGGTCTTGCCGGGACAGCGTTACGTGGGTGCCGGCGTGTGGCGCGGCCGTCCGGTGCTGGCCAAGTTGTTGGTCGGCAGCAAAGCGGCGCGGCATTTTCAGCGTGAACTGGACGGTGTGCGTTTGCTTGCCGATCAAGGACTGACCACGCCGCAGCTGCTGGTGGACGGTTTGAAAGAGGGCGAGGGTGGCTGGCTGTTGTTCGACTTCCTCGAAGGCGCCGAAAGCCTGGGGGATACCTGGGAAAAAGTCGAACACCTGCCGGTGCTGGCGGATATGCAAGGGGCCGTGCTGGCCGAAGCGTTGGGCGCTATCGGCCAAATGCATCGCAAGGGGCTCTGGCAGGAAGACCTGCACCTGGACAATCTCTTGCGTCAGCGAGGTCGGTTGTACCTGATCGATGGCGGCGGCGTCTGCGCTGAAACGCCGGGCCAGCCGCTGTCACGGCAGAAGGTCCTGGAAAACCTCGGCGTATTTTTCGCCCAGTTGCCCAAGTCACTGGAACCGTTCACCGAAGAATTGCTGGTGTATTACCTGTTGAGCAACGGCGAACACGCGTTGCCGATGGAAGCGTTGCAGAAGCAGATCGACAAGGTTCGCAGCTGGCGCTTGAAGGATTACCTGATCAAGGTCGGTCGCGAGTGTTCGCTGTTCAGCGTTCAGCGCGGGGCGTTTGGCTTGCGTGCGATTCGCCGCGAAGAAGAAGCGGCGATGGTGCCGGTGCTGGAACAGGCCGATGCCTTGCTCGACCAAGGTCATCTCTATAAGACCGGCGGTGCGGCGAGCGTAGGAAAAGTCGAGGTTGATGGTCGGACGCTGGTGATCAAGCGCTACAACATCAAAGGCTTTGCACACTGGCTCAAACGCTTCTGGCGCCCGAGCCGTGCCTGGCACTCGTGGCGCGAAGGCAATCGCCTCGCGTTCCTCGGCATCGCCACGCCCAAACCGTTGGCGTTGCTGGAGAAGCGTTTTCTCTGGCTGCGCAGTCGGGCGTATCTGGTGACCGAATATCTGCCGGGGCCGGACATCATTGAACGCTTTGCGCCCTACGTTGAACGGGGTGATGCGCCTGAGGCTGAATTGGTGGCGCTGGATCATTTGTTTGCCGAGCTGATCCGCGAGCGGATCAGCCATGGGGACTTCAAAGGCCACAACCTGTTCTGGCAGCAGGATCGCTGGGCGCTGATCGATCTGGATTCGATGTGTCAGCATGGCTCGACGAGCAGCTTTGCCCCGGCGTATGCGCGGGACCGGGCGCGGTTCATGCGTAACTGGCCCGAGAGCAGCGCGCTGTATCAGGTCATTGACCAGCGTCTGCCCAAAGACATCTCTGGCGCTGCCTGAATCGCCATCGCGAGCAGGTTCGCTCCCACAGTGGTTCTCCGTCGTACACAAAATATGTGTTCAACACCGGCCCCTGTAGGAGTGAGCCTGCTCGCGATGGGGCCAGACCAGTCACCCGAGATTATGGGGACAGGTTCTTGTGAATCGTCCTACATGATCCACAGACCCCATGAACTGTGCCCTGAATAGCCACGATGCTAGTTTGCCTGACGTTCACGGAGGGCAGATTTTGACCATAAAAACAGCTGTTGCGATCGCTACTTTCTCACTGGTTTTATCCGGCTGCGGCACCGCGCTGACGGTGCTGCAAGATGACGAAGACGCCGCTCGCGGCCTGCGCAAGCAAAAAACCTACTGCCAGTCCATCCCTCGCATTTACAGCGGCCTGGCCTACGACTTCTGCATCTTGAATGCCCCGCCTGACCCCACTGGCTTCCTCGTCCCCTTCGTATTGCTGGACCTGACCCTGTCAGGGGTCATGGACACCGTTTCCTTGCCCTACACGATTTACCGCCAGGCCAGCGACGGCAATCTGAGTATTTACTGGCGGGCGGGCCGCGGGTAACGCTTTTGTATTCGGCAATTCATGTGGCTAGTCCTGAACCAGGTTTTCCCTCTTTCAGAAAGCGAAAAGCCCCGATGAACTCACCGAGGCTATAACGCCGACCGGGATCTCCCAGTCCATTTGAACAGGAGCCTAAGTCGACGTCTTTCTGCTGTCAACGCGTGAGCTTGCCGCTTGCCACTTCCCGCTAGAGGCTTGCCGTCGCTTTTAAGCTATAATCCCGCCCTTTAGCTGTCTCTCGCCCCTCGCGAGGGGCACATTAATTTTTGAGGCGCTTGTCGCCTGCATGCAGACTAAAGAGGCTAGACCCCTGTGGCATTGACGATTCTTGGCCTGTCCGGCGCCCTTAGCCATGATCCTTCCGCAGCCTTGTACATCGACGGCAAGCTGGTCGCGGCGGCTGAAGAAGAGCGCTTTGTGCGCGATAAACATGCAAAGAACCGCATGCCTTACGAATCGGCGAAGTTCTGCCTCGAGCAGGCGGGCATCAAGCCATCCGACGTTGACGTGGTCGCGATTCCCTTCGCCCCGATCAGCCTGTTCGGCAAGGCTCGGTGGCAGTACGCCAAGCGTTACTGGTACGCCCCGGACCGCGCCCTTGATGCGATCCTGATGGGCAACCGTCGCTACAAGCGCTATCGCAACAAAATCGTCTGGTGCCTCGAGCAACTGGGCTTCGATCCGAAGAAAATCAAGATCGAGCCGGTCGAGCATCACCTGGCCCACGCCTCCAGTGCTTACCACTGCTCCGGTTTCAAAGAGAAAACCGCGATCCTCGGGATCGACGGCAAGGGTGAGTACGCCACGACCTTTTTCGGTTACGGCGAAAACGGCAAGATCCACAAGATCAAGGAATTCTTCGATCCGGACTCTCTCGGCGGCCTGTACGGCGCAATCACCGAGTTCCTCGGTTTCGACATGCTCGACGGTGAGTTCAAGGTCATGGGCATGGCGCCGTACGGCGACGCCAGCAAATACGATTTCTCGCGCCTGGCCTCGTTCGAAAACGGCGAACTGGTGATCAACACCGACTACGCCAACGTCATCGGCCTGCGTCGTTATAAAGAGAAGGGCAAAGGCTACTACTTCTCGCCGAAGCTGATCGAGTGGCTGGGTCCGAAGCGCGAAGGTGATATCGCCGACGAGCCGTACATCCACTACGCCGCGAGCATTCAGGCGCTGTTCGAAAAAATTTCGCTGCAGATGATCGACTACTACCTGGGCGACGTGCTCAAGGAAACCGGCAAGCTGGCTTACGCCGGCGGCTGTGCCTTGAACGTCAAGCTCAACCAGAAAATCATCGCCCGCGATGACGTGAAGGAACTGTTCGTCCAGCCTGCGTCCGGCGATGCCGGTACCGCGGTCGGTGCAGCCGCCTACGTGTCCCACGCCCGTGGTGTACCGGTCGAGAAGATGGAACACGTCTACCTCGGCCCGTCCTACAGCAACGAAGACGTTGTCGCCGCGTGCGCCCGTCACCCGAGCAAGCCGGTGTGGCGCAAGCTCGAAAACATGCCGGAAAACATCGCCAAAATCATGGTCGATGGCAACCCGGTAGCGTGGTTCCAGGGCCGCATGGAGTTCGGCCCGCGTGCCTTGGGCGGTCGTTCGATCATCGGTTGCCCGAGCGCTGTCGGTGTGGCTGACCGCATCAACCACCAGATCAAGTTCCGCGAGCGCTGGAGGCCTTTCTGCCCGTCGATGCTCGACACAGTGGCCCCGCAGATGATCAAGATCGATCACCCGGCGCCGTTCATGACCTTCACCTTCGAAGTGGCGGAAGAGTGGAAGACCCGCGTGCCGGAAGTCGTCCATGAAGACGGCACTTCCCGGGCCCAGGTGCTCAAGCGCGAATACAACCCGCGCTACTACGACATGATGAAGGCGCTGGAAGTGCTGACCGGCAACGGCGTGTCGCTGAACACCTCGCTCAACCGTCGTGGCGAGCCGATGATCTGCTCGCCGACCGACGCGCTGAACATGTTCTTCGGTTCCGATCTACAGTATCTGATCATGGAAGACATCCTGGTGGTCAAAGAGGGCGCCAACGCTTATGACACGCTCGGCTGAACGCCATGTGTTGCAGTTCTGCCACGGCTATGACGGGCCGTTCCTGGACTGCGCCCGGCAGTACGCCAGCCTGTTCGCGGGGACTGGCTATCGTGTGACCACGGTCTTTTTGACCGGGGCCGCCGATAGCGAAGTGGCCGCGAACTGCGCTTCCGATGAAGTGTTGTTCATGGAATACAGCTCCAAGGCCATTCGTGGCCTGAAGCTGGGCGCCATCGGCGATCTGCGCAAGATCGCCGCTTCGCGCAACTTCAGTTTCTGCATTGCTCACCGTTTCAAGCCGATCTACATCGCCTTGCTCGGCACCTCGCTGCCGGTGATCGGTGTGCATCACGCCTTTGGCGATTACAAGCGCGGCACCCGCAAACTCTTCGCCCATCTTTTCCGCAAGCGCCTGAGCCTGCTCGGCGTCTCCGATGCGGTGCGTGACGACATGCGCCGTTGCCTGCCGAAATGGCCGGCCGGGCGGATTCAGACGCTCTATAACCGTGTCGATGTGCCGGCGTTGCAGACCAGCCAGGTGTCAGTGCGCGAAGCCCGGGAAACCCTTGGCCTGTCGGCGGATGCGTGGATTGTCGGCAACGTCGGGCGGCTGCATCCGGACAAGGACCAGACCACGTTGCTGCATGGTTTTGCCGAGGCATTGCCGGGCTTGCCGGCCAACAGCCAACTGGTGATTCTCGGTAGCGGGCGCCTGGAAGAGGACCTCAAGGCCCTGGCCCGGGAACTGGGGATCGGTGATCGCGTGCTGTTTCTCGGTCAAGTGCCGGACGCCCGTCGCTACTTCCGTGCCTTCGACGTATTTGCCCTGAGTTCGGATCACGAACCCTTCGGCATGGTGCTGCTGGAAGCCATGGCTGCCGGCGTACCCTTGCTGGCCACCGCGTGCGGTGGGGCGAAGGAAGTCGTTGAAGGCGTGGGCATTCTGTTCCCGCTGGGCGATGCCGAACACTTGGCCCAAGGGCTGAAACACCTGGCCGCGATGGACGACCAGCAACGTCACCAGTGTGCCGAGATGATGCTCGATCGACTGCGTGAGCGTTTCTCCGACCGCGCGGTACGCGATGCTTTCTGGCATTTGCCGCACGTCACCGAACTGGCACCGAGGGGCTGATGCTCAACCGATTTCAAGGCTGGCGCGAACGGGGCTGGGCGGTGGTCGATGCCTCGACTTATGCACAGGCCTGGCAACGTTATGGCGGCAGCGTCGCGACACATCCGTTGGTCGTTGAGCGTCTGGCACAGTTGGCCGGGATCCCGGTGCGTTACCTGGCGTGGGAGCAAAACGGTGAAGTGAAAGCCGCTATCCCTACGTGGGGGCGCGACTTGGCACTGTCCAAAGACGTGCTCAAACGCCGCGGCAAAAAGGGTTTGTTCGACCTCGGCAATGCCGAGTTGATCCTGCCGGCGGCCGCTGATGCCCAAGCACCACTGCGCCATCGCGGACGTTACTTGTCGGCACTCAGCGAAGGCCGTTTCACCGACATTAAGTTGCAGACCGAACAACTGGCCATGGCTCGCACGCCTGAAGAGTTGTCGAAGAAGTTTCGCTACAACCAGCGCCGTGAATTGCGTCTGCTGGAAGAGGCGGGCGGGGTGGTGCGGCCGGTCGCCGACTTTTCCAGCGCTGAGCTGGCAGCGATCTATTGCGACCTGTTCCAGCGTCGTTGGGGCTTCCCGGCCACCGGTGCCGAACGTATGGCGGAGGTGATCGAGCTGCTGCGGGACTTGCTGATCGGCTCAGTGATTTTCCTCAACGATGCGCCGATCGCGATTCAACTGGTGTACCGCGTCGAGGCACCGGAGTGGATCAGCGTCGAGTACATCAACGGCGGTGTCGATCCTGAAACGCGCGAATTCAGCCCCGGTAGCGTGTTGAGTTTCCTCAACACCCAAAGTGCCTGGGAGCATGCGCGTGCCCTGGATAAACCCTTGCGGTTTTCCTTCGGTCGCGCCGACCGAGAATACAAGGACCGCTGGTGCAATCCCGTGCCGGTCTTCACCGTGTGAGTGAACCCATGAGCCGCAAACAGCAACTGCTCAAGCGTCATCGGCGCAACAAACGGATCGGCCTGCTGATCGCGCTGGTACTGTTAATTGCCATCGGCGTGCTGGTGGCCTGGTGGTTGCCGCTGGTGCTCTCGGTGCTGGGCTGGATTGCTCACGAAGCCTGGTTTGCCGATCACCTCTTCTACTCGCCCAAAGACGATTACCACTACAGCTTCCCGCCTTACACCCCGCAGCCCAAGGTGCATCTGGACGGTGAGCGGCTGCGCCTGGACGAAGGCGTGATGCTGGTCGACGATGCAACGCTGGTGTTGGCGCTGCAGGTGAAAAGTACCTGGCTGGGTCGCTTTCTCGACCCGGTGGTCGAGTTGCTGGGTGGCGAAAATCCGGACCGTCAGACGTTTGAGCGCGGTGTGAATGGCCTGCGTTACCTGAACCTCAGTGGTCAGGCGCAAGTGTTGTCGCGGGGCGAGTTGCGCCTGCACGGGCGCTTTTGCCGATTGCTCGGCGAACCGGTGTTGTGGGCGCTGGAGCAACCGGATTATCGCCGCCAGCGAGTGATGGTGATCGCACCCCACGCCGACGACGCCGAGCTGGCCGCCTATGGTTTGTACAGCCAGGCCGATGAAGCCTGGATCGTGACCCTCACCGCCGGTGAAATCGAGGCTGAACACTATCAACAGCTGGGTCTGAATAAGGTCGAGGCCGCCCGACTCAAAGGCCGTTTGCGCGCCTGGGACAGCATCGCGGTGCCCCGTTGGGCGGGCGTGCCTGAGGCGCATTGCGTGCAGTTGGGGTATTTCTGCCTGCAACTGGCGGAGATGCAGGCCGCACCGGCGAAGCCGATGGGTTCCCGTGAAGCCGAGTTGAGCGACACCCGCGTGTATCGCCAGTTGAACCCGTTTGCCCTGCCGGGCGACGTCGACGGTGCACCGACCTGGAACAATCTGTTGGCCGATCTACGTGAGCTGTTGTTGCGCGCGCGCCCTGAAGTGATTGTGCTGCCGCACCCGACGCTCGATCCACATCCCGATCATCTCTGCGCCCAGCAAGCGGTCCTCGAGGCCTTGAAAGGCCTTGAATGGCAGCCGACCACCTTGCTCGGCTACGCCAATCATCTGCACGACAACGACCGCTGGCCGATGGGTGATGCGGGGCATGGCATCGCGCTGCCGCCGGCCTTCGACCCGGCGACGCCGATGCAACCTTGCTGCCTGCCGCTGTCGCTGGACCTTCAGCGTGATAAGGCCATGGCGCTGGGCATGATGCACGACCTGCAACCGCCCATGCCGTTCAAGCGCCGTTTGCGTCGGTCGATACAGTGGCTGTTGGCTCGTAGAGCGCCGCCCGTTTATGGCGAGAACGAATTTTTTCGCAAGGCGGTCAGACGTCATGAATTGTTATGGCTGTTGAAGCATGGTGAAACATCTCGACAGCAGAAATGAAGCACTTCCGGGCCTAGCATGGCCGCGTCTTAAACAACTGCAGTGATTCTTCTGTGATCAATCCACGCCCGCGTATTGTTTTTCTGATCCCGTACTTCGGTCAATGGCCGTTCTGGATGCCGTTTTTCCTGGAGAGTTGTCGTCGCAACGCCGATATCGACTGGTTGCTGTTCAGCGACTGCGGCACGCCCGAGAACTTGCCACCCAACGTCACCGTCGAGTGCATGACGTTCAGTCACTACTGCGGGCTGGTGTCTCAGCGGCTGGATATCGACTTTGCACCGGAGGCGGCTTACAAGCTCTGTGACATCAAGCCGGCGCTGGGGCATATTCATGCCGACCGCCTGCAAGGCTATGATTTCTGGGGGTTCGGCGATATTGATCTGGTGTATGGTGACCTGCGAAGTTACTTCACCCCTGATCGGCTGGCCGGTTATGACCTGTTCTCGACTCACGAGCGACGGGTCGCCGGGCATCTTTGCCTGATGCGCAACAACGCCCGCAAGCGTGAGTTGTTCATGCAAATGAAGGACTGGCGCAAGCGCTTTACCGATCAGGAGCACCATGCACTGGACGAGGGCGCATTCAGTCGGATCTTCCTCTGGCGCAAGAATTTTCCCGAGCCTTTGTTCACCTTGGTGGGCAAGTTCAATCCGTGGCGTCGTCGCAGTGAATTCACCGAGGCCTTCAGCACCCCGGGTGGCTGCATCAAGTGGCACGACGGCACGGATGATTTTCCGCATCGCTGGTATTGGCGCAATGGCTGTTTGAGTAATGATCGCGATGGCGATCGCCGGTTTCCGTATTTCCACTTCGTTTGCTGGAAACGCAACGAGTGGTCACGGTTGCCTCCACCCGATCCAGCCGAGGTCAGGCGTATTGCCGCCGAACCGGCCTGGGTCATCGATGCGACAGGGTTCCACCGGGGAGAGTTATGAGTCAACGGTCAAAGGTTCTGCAATTGCAGCCTGACTACAACGTCAAAGCCCATGATTTTGCCGACCTCGCGGAGCAGATCGTCAAGGCGCTGCCGAGTGATCGCTATGAGGTCACTGCGGCATTCCTGCGTGGCAAGCCTGGGCCTGGCGAGGCTGTGAGCCGGGCCGACCGTTCGGTGTATTTCGAGTTTTCCGACAAGTCCCTCAAGGGCATGCGCCTGCGCGCGATGTGGCAGCTGTACAAGTTTTGCCGCGCAGAAAAGTTCGACGTGGTGATTTGTAACCGCTTCAAACCGGTGAACATGATGTTGACGCTCAACCGCTGGTTGAAGGTCCCGCTGTGCATCGGCATTTCCCACGGTTTTGGCGAGTACGACCGTTTTTACCGGCGCCGTCAGACCCAGCGCCTGATTGATCGTCACTGGCGCTTCGTCGGTGTGTCGCCGGCGGTCAAACAGTATTTGCTGGACTGTGATTGCGGTTTCACCGACCAAAATACCTACGCCATTACCAACGCAATCGACATTGAGCAGGCCGAAGGCTTGCAGCACAGTCGCGAGCGTGCCCGCGAATTGTTGGGCATCGATCCGTCGGTGCGCTTGATCGGGGCGCTGGGTCGCCTGGTGCCGGTCAAGGGTCACACCTATCTGTTGCAGGCGTTTGCCGCACTCAAGGACAAGTACCCGAACACCCAATTGGCGATCATCGGTGCCGGTCGCGAAGAGTCGCGCCTGAAAGCCGAAATCGATAGCCTGGGCCTGACCGGTCGCGCACACCTGCTGGGCTTCAAGGAAATCGCCTTGCAGTACATTCGTGCGTTCGACGTCTGGACCATGCCGTCCCTGGCTGAAGGCCTGGGGCTGGCGTTGCTCGAAGGCATGAGCGGGCACCTGCCGGTGATCGCCTCCAACGTGCCGGCCATGCTGCCGCTGATTGAAGGCGCGGGTGGGCTGGCGATTACACCAAAGGACGTGCCGAGCCTGGTCGCGGCGCTGGATAACTACCTCGGGCTGTCGGATGACGAGCTCAAGGCCAAGGGCGAACAGTCCTACCGTTATCTACAGAAAGAACATGACATCGAGGTGTTCCGCCAGGAGTACTTGAACTTGATCGAATCCGGCCTGGATCAGGCCCGCAAGGAACAACCATGAGCGACGCGCAACCTCTCGTAACCGTCATCATCGCGTCGTATAACCACGCTCGCTACATCGAGGAAAGCATTCTCAGCGTCCTCAACCAGACCTATAAGAACATCGAGTTCCTGGTGGTCGACGACGGCTCCAAGGATGACAGCGTCGAGCGGATCAAGGTCTTGCAGGCGCAGCACGGTTTTGATTTCCGGGTTCAGCAGAATCAGGGGCTGACCAACACGCTCAATGGCGCTATCGCTCGCTCCAGCGGTAGTCTGATCGTGCCGTTCGGTTCTGACGACATCATGTTGCCAGAGCGCATTGCGACGCAGGTGGCCTACATGGATGGCAAGCCAGAGGTCGGTATCTGCGCGGGCAACATCGAGCTGATCGACGCCGACGGCAATCTGTACCCCGAGAAGCGTCAGCGCCGTGATGTGCCGTTCCGTCGTCTGGACTTCGATGACATGTTCCTGGAACGCAAACCTTATCCCCCCGCGCCAACCCTGATGATCCGCCGGGAAGCGCTGGACAAGGTGGGTGGCTTCGATCCGAATATTCGCCTGGAAGACTTGCTGATCGAGCTGAAGGTGACCCGTGCCGGTTACTTTATCGATGGCTTGAATGTGCTGATGGCGCGCTATCGCAAGCACGCCACCAATTCCTACAAGAACCACCGCTTCATGATCGACAACATCCTGCGCTCCTACGCGCTGTTCAGCGATCATCCGCTGTACGACGAGGTGCGTTACAAGTTCCTCAGCTCGATGTTCCTCAAGACCGCCAACCGTGATCGCAAGCTGGCCCGCGAGCTGCTGGCGCAGATCCCGTTCAAGGCCTGGAACAAGAAGACCTGGCGTGGTCTGGGGCGACTGTACTTCTCGCCGCTGGAAAAAGACTGACGCCGTAACACGATCTCTGTAGCAGCAGGCTTCGCCAGCCGCTACAACGGCTGCGTTATCAGCTTCAGCGAGCGATCTTTTCGGCCGGGCTCTTGTCAGCCATCTTGCCCTGGCGCAGCCACTGCAAGACCTTCTTGCCGGCCGTCATGCCCGGCTTCTCTATGTACAGGAACGTCAAGCTGCTGATAACGATCAGCAGACAACTGCACACGGCCAAGAGCGACAGATAGGTCCAGGTGTCACGGGCGTCCAGATGCAGCACCAGCGGCAGGCGCTGGACCATCACCCAAAGCACGAAGCCGTGCAGCAAATAAGTGCTGTAGCTGATTTCCCCGAGCCAGCGGATGCTGCGCGGTTGTAGAGCGCCGAACAGGGTGTTTCCCGATGCCACGATCACAAAAAACAAGGAAAGCAGCAGCAGCGGCAGCAGGTTGAACGCGCGGTTGAATGCCGTAAAGGCAATTGCCAGCGCCAGCAACGCGATAATTCCCGCCAGTCGCGTCCGGCCCCAGGCCATCAAGTGTGGCCGGCGTATCCAGTACGCCGCACCAATGCCGCCAAGGAAGCTCGCCAGAAAGTGCTTCTTCAGTGAGTGCTCCCAGCCGACCAATTGGTACAGGGCATAAATGCCGATCAGGCACAGCACCACTTGCAGCCAGCTGCCTCGATAAATGAAGACCATGCCGGCCAATGGCAGCGCCAGATAGAAAAATACCTCGTAGCCCAGGGTCCAGGTGACGTTGGAGATCAGCATGCCGGTTTGGTGGTACTGATTGACGTCCGGTCGGTCGAAGGTCAGCCAGGCCAGGATCTGCCCTACGAGTCGAATGCCGGGCTCTTTGAGCTCCCAGTTCTGCAGGTAGAACACTGTGATGAATACAATCAGCATCAGCGGCAAGTACAACGGGTAGAGACGAAACACCCGAGACACTGCGAAGGCCAGCCAGTCGTGTTGACGTCCCTGGGTGAGCAATCGGTTCCAGAACAGAAAACCGGTGATCATGAAAAACAGCGCGACGCTGCCCTGGCCAAGCTGCGAGTAAAAGTTGCTCGGCGGGAACTCAATAACGCCGGTGCGCAGGAAGATCCAGGTAATCACCGAATGGTGCACGAACACACCGAACGCCAGATAGCCGCGCAGGCCATCAATGCTGGCATAGCGGCTTTCGCCGGAATGCTCCAGGTGACGGGCGATTTTCGGAACGGCGCGCAATAACAGGGCGGCGGTCACGATGGCCAGCAGATAGGCTGCCAGCGCAATGAGCGGGTTGGTTTCAGTCATCAATGAGCCCGGGCTGGGGAACTCCCGGCCAGCACTTGCCTGTGCATATTATCGACAGCAGCTTTCGACGCCGTCGTGGCGTATCCCTGAAGCAGCGCCTCGAAGTGATCTTCGAACAACCAGCGCCGATCTACCGTGTAGCGCTGCATGTGGCGAAGATTACGCTGCCGCAGCGAAAGGCTCAACGAAGAGGGGTAGATGCGCATGTCAGCGACATCGATCAAGCCGAACTCGCCGTCTGCCAGCACCAGCACATTGCCCAAGTGCAGAGAGCGGAAATACACGCCTTTCTCATGCAGCTGCGCCATGAACTTGCCGAAACGTTCTATCAGTGCCTGACGCACTGCCGGAGCGGTAATGCCTTGCAGGACCTGGCGCAAGGTGTTGCCCGGCAGTGGCGAATAGTGCACAGCGCTGCTGCCGTCATCGAGCCGATACAAGTGAAGGGGCTGCGGGGTTGGAATCCCCATGTTGCGCAATTGCTCGCTGTTGACGACAAAACGCTCGGAATAGGGGCTGAAACTGCCCGAGGTGTACCAGCGGCGGCGGCGGAACAGCTTGAGGAAGCTGCCATCGAGCAGACGCAGGACTTTAGGGCCCAGGCCATCTTCTTCGATCACGTGCGCATTGGCGGTCAGCTGCTGCAGGGCCATCGGCGTCAACGTCTTGATCGGCATCGCCAGCAAGCGTCTGGCGCGCTGGTTGACGCTGAGCGCAACGATCAGCGCCAGCGGAATCCACAGCAGGAACCAGTGCTCCTTGGGCCGGGAAATGATCCCGCCGCCTTCGGTCAGGCCTGCGCCGATACCAAAGATCAGCCAGGTGGAGGCGATGATGAACAGTGGTTGCAGGCGATAGCGCCAGCTGCTGAACAACCCCCAGGCCTGGAAAAACAGCCACGGCAGCAAACCGAAAACACCGACGTAATAGAGCACGCCCAAGGCAAAGCTGTGGGGCTCTTGAAAGGTGTAGCCGACGCCGGGGTCGAGGGCCAAGTCGGCGTTGTAGCCATGACCGATCCATGGGTGCTCGGCAATTTTCTGCACGGCCAGCTGCCAGATTTCAAAGCGGTAGGAATCGCCTCGTTCGATGATCATCTGCGAAAACAGCACGGTCACCGCTGACACGCTGGCAATAAGGGCGATCAGCAATACGAGGGAGCGCCGGTTCCAGCAGATGAACCCCAGCCAGAGCGCGGCCATTGTCAGGGCCACCAGCGGCGTCCTGGAGCCAGTGGCTATGACGGCGGTGAACATGATTGCCATCGCCGGGATACTCAGCCAGAGCATCTGGCGACGCTTGCAGATCATGCTCATGCTCAGCCAGTAGGCACAGTAGAAACCATACATGTGAGAGCTGAGCAGCGGGTTGTCGAATGCGCCGCCGCCGATCAGACGCAAACCGGGCGCGTACACGCGGGCGAACATGAACAGGTTGTAGGCGGTGCCGATCAATCCGACCATCGCGGCGGTGAACAGCAAGGGCTGGACGATTTCGCTGCGATAACGCACCAGTAAGTAACAGCCGGCAAACAGCAGCAGGGTATGGAGCGGAGCCTTGAGTTGTGCGGCAACGCTTTCGCTGCCGGGACCCCAGCACAAACTCATCATGGCCCAGACCGCGAACAGCAGCACGGCGATGAAGACCGGTTCACGCAGCAACTCCCTGAGTTCGCGGGGGCGCAGGCAGAGGGCGACCAGCGATGGAATGCTGAACAGGCCATAAAAAAGCTTGTGATGCAGACTTCGGCCCGGCAGGAAAAACAGCGCGCACAGGAGCAAAAGATAGCCGATTGGAAGAATCCAGAGGCAAATGAAATCGAAAACTCGATTGGATGTGCTGTTGAAGCCGCTGAGTTGCATGCTGAGAGATTCAATCCTGAAGTTGATCGGCCATTTTCGGGGTGATGGCTATTTGATGCTGAATTTGGTGCCTAACAATAACAGCCTTTATGCGATTGCCAGAACCCTGAGGAAGCTGTGCTAAAGTCAGCGTCCTTTTTATCGACATTCGCGTGATATGACCGACTCCAGTCTCTCCGCAAGCCCATCGAGCTTGAAAATCTACTTCCGCCTGCTCGGCTATGTCCGGCCGTACATCAGTCTGTTTCTGATCAGCATCGTCGGTTTTCTGATTTTCGCTTCGACGCAGCCAATGCTCGGCTACATCCTCAAATACTTCGTCGATGGGCTGTCCAACCCCGAGGCGGTGCTGTTTCCAACCGTGCCTTACCTGCGCGACCTGCAACTGCTGCAGGCGGTGCCGTTGCTGATCATCCTGATCGCCGCATGGCAGGGGCTGGGATCTTATCTGGGCAACTACTTTCTGGCCAAGGTTTCCCTCGGGCTGGTCCATGATTTACGTGTTCAGCTGTTTAATAACCTGCTTGTTTTGCCCAATCGGTATTTCGACAAGCATAACTCGGGTCATCTGATTTCGCGTATCACCTTCAACGTGACGATGGTCACCGGGGCGGCCACGGATGCGATCAAGGTCGTAATCCGTGAAGGCATGACGGTGATCTTCCTGTTCGCCTCGCTGCTGTTCATGAACTGGAAGCTGACCCTGGTAATGGTTGCGATCCTGCCGTTGATCGCAGTCATGGTGCGCACCGCGAGCAAGAAATTCCGCAAGCAGAGCAAGAAGATTCAGGCGGCCATGGGCGACGTGACTCACGTGTCCTCGGAAACCATCCAGGGCTATCGCGTGGTGCGTAGCTTCGGCGGCGAAGTCTTCGAGCAGAAGCGATTCCTCGCGGCCAGCCAGGGCAACACCGACAAGCAACTGCGCATGACCCGTACCGGCGCCATCTATACGCCGTTACTGCAACTGGTGATCTACAGCGCCATGGCGGTGCTGATGTTCCTGGTGCTGTACCTGCGCGGCGATGCGTCGGCCGGTGACATGGTTGCCTACATCACTCTGGCCGGCCTGCTGCCAAAGCCGATCCGTCAATTGTCCGAAGTCAGCTCGACCATCCAGAAAGGCGTGGCCGGTGCCGAGAGCATCTTCGAACAACTGGATGTCGCGCCTGAAATCGATACCGGCACCGTCGAGCGCGATGCCGTCAGTGGTCGTCTGGATGTGCGCCACCTGAGCTTCACCTACCCCGATACCGATCGCCAGGTACTCGACGACATCAGTTTCTCGGTAGAGCCGGGGCAAATGGTGGCGCTGGTCGGGCGCTCGGGCAGCGGCAAGTCGACGCTGGCCAACCTGATCCCACGCTTCTATCACCATGACAAGGGCGAGATCCTGATCGACGGCGTTGAAGTGGAGCAATACAAATTGCTGAACCTGCGCAAGCACATCGCCCAGGTGACCCAGCACGTGACCCTGTTCAGCGACACCGTGGCCAACAACATTGCTTATGGCGATCTGGCGGGCGCGCCCCGTGAGGACATCGAAAAAGCGGCGAGAGACGCCTATGCGATGGACTTCATCGCGCAGTTGCCCGAAGGCCTGGACACTCAGGTTGGCGAGAACGGCGTGTTGCTGTCCGGTGGCCAGCGCCAGCGCCTGGCGATTGCCCGTGCGCTATTGAAGAACGCTCCGTTGCTGATTCTCGACGAAGCCACGTCGGCCCTCGACACCGAGTCCGAGCGGCATATTCAGGCGGCGCTGGACCAGGTCATGAAAGGCAGGACCACCCTGGTGATCGCTCACCGGCTGTCGACTATCGAGAAGGCTGACCTGATCCTGGTCATGGATCAGGGCCGGATCGTCGAGCGCGGCACCCATGCCGAACTCCTGGCGCACAACGGTTATTACTCCCGCCTGAACGCCATGGGCCTTGACGCCCCGGCGGAAGACATCGCCTGACCCTTGCTCACCGGGCGTGCAATGCGCCCGGTGATTTGTATCCAGACCTTTACCCTTCTTGACCAAACCTGAATAAAACTCCGCACTGCGCTTGTTAAGGTTTCTGAACGAACTTTGACTTCAATCGAGAGGGCCATCCCTTTCGCGCGGGTGATGCCATGTTGCAACGTTATCTCTGGAAACTCCTCCCCAAACCGCAACGGGCCTTCTTGCTGGGGCGCCTGTCGGTGGTGGACCGTCAGGTGGTGAACAAGTCGATGTCGGCCAACCTGCGTTTTCCCCAGGCGTTCGAGCAGCGGTCCTGTCTGTTCATCCACGTCCCCAAGTGCGCCGGGAGTAGCGTCTGTGCGGCACTGTTCGATCACTGGAGCCCGGGGCACTTGCCGTTGTACTGGTACGAGCAGCAATTTCCCGAGCAGTTTGCCGCCAGTTTCAAATTCGCTTTTGTTCGCGATCCTTTGGAAAGAGCCTACTCGGCCTACGCGTTTCTGCGGGGCAATGCATTGGGGCGGCGCGATCACGCGGCGCAGAAACTGGTCAGCCACTATCGCGACTTCGACGACTTTGTCGGTCGCTGGCTGCACCCGGAAACGATCCACCGGCAACTGCATTTCGCCGCGCAAACGGATTTTCTCACCGACTCCCTGGGGCATCTGGCCCTGGACTTCATGGGTTACCAGGAACACCTGGAGCGGGACTTTCAGCTGGTCTGCGAGCAGTTGGGCCACTCGGCGGTGCTGCCGCACGTCAACAGCTCCCGGCAGCGGCAGCCGATGCTGGCCCGTGATTTCTGCTCGGTGCGTACCCGTCGTCTGGTGCGACGGGCATACCAGCGTGATTACGAGATGCTTGGTTATGAATGAGACGCTGTCGATGCCGGTTTGCGCGATCAAACCCTACAATTTGTCGCTGTCGAGTGAAGCCCGCGCCTTGATCAAGTCCCAGCGACCGCGTTGCCTCTGGCTGACGGGGTTGTCGGGGGCGGGCAAGTCGACGCTGGCCAATGCCCTTGAGCTGCTGCTCAATCAGCACGGGCTGCACACCTTCCTTCTTGATGGCGACAACCTGCGCGACGGGTTGTGCCGTGATCTGGGGATGGGAGTGGAATGTCGCCGGGAAAACATTCGACGCATGGCTGAGGTGGCTCGGCTGATGGTCGATGCCGGCCTGATTGTGATCGTTGCGGCGATCTCGCCATTTCGCCTGGAACGTGAAACGGCGCGTCGGTTGTTCGCCGAGGGCGATTTCATTGAGGTGTATGTGAGCACGCCGTTCGCGGTGTGCGCGCAACGCGACCCAAAGGGTTTGTATCAAGCGGCACGGGAAGGGCGCATCAAGGATTTCACGGGCATCGACAGCCCGTACGAGGCGCCGCTGTCTGCCGAGTGCGAGGTCGACACCGATGAATCGGACCTGGTGGACGCTTGCCTGCGGTTATCGGCATTTCTGCTCAATAAATGAACAGTTTTCCCCGCCAGATCATCCCGTTGCAGCCGTCGCACAAGCCAGCGTCAACCCTGTGGTAATATCGCGCCCCTGTTCATTTTGTATGTGGGTTGCTCCATGAAGTTGTCCATGCCGCGATTCGATCAAGCCCCTGTCTTGGTGGTCGGCGATGTCATGCTCGACCGTTACTGGCATGGTGGTACCTCACGGATTTCCCCTGAGGCGCCGGTACCGGTAGTCAAGGTCGAGCAAATCGAGGACCGCCCGGGCGGTGCCGCCAACGTTGCGTTGAACATTGCCGCCCTCGGCGCCCCGGCCTCGCTGGTCGGCGTGACCGGCGATGACGAAGCTGCCGACAGCCTGGCCAATAGCCTCAAGGGCGCTGGCGTGCGCGCGTTGTTCCAGCGTATCGCGCACCAGCCGACCATCGTCAAGCTGCGGGTCATGAGCCGTCACCAGCAACTGCTGCGTATCGACTTCGAAGAACCCTTCGCCACCGACGCCCTGGCGCTTGGCGAGCAAGTCGACGAGCTGCTCGAAGGCATCAAGGTGCTGGTGCTGTCCGACTACGGCAAAGGCGCACTGAAAAACCATCAGGTGCTGATCCAGGCCGCCCGTGCCCGTGGCATTCCGGTGCTGGCCGATCCCAAGGGCAAGGATTTCTCGATCTACCGGGGTGCGAGCCTGATCACGCCGAACCTCAGCGAATTCGAAACCATCGTCGGCGGCTGTGCCGATGAGCACGAGCTGGTGAGCAAGGGCGCGCAGTTGATGCACGACCTGGACCTCGGCGCGTTGCTGGTGACCCGTGGCGAGCACGGCATGACCTTGCTGCGCCCTGATCATCCGGCGCTGCACTTGCCTGCCCGTGCCCGTGAAGTGTTCGACGTGACCGGTGCCGGTGACACGGTGATTTCCACGCTGGCGGCCGCGATTGCCGCGGGCGAAGAACTGCCACACGCGGTGGCCCTGGCCAACCTGGCGGCGGGCATCGTCGTCGGCAAACTCGGTACGGCGGCGATCAGCGCGCCGGAACTGCGTCGCGCCATCCAGCGAGAAGAAGGTTCCGAGCGCGGTGTGCTGGGCCTTGAGCAGTTGTTGCTGGCGGTCGACGATGCGCGTGCGCACAAAGAGAGGATCGTCTTCACCAACGGCTGCTTCGACATCCTGCACGCCGGCCATGTGACCTACCTCGAGCAGGCGCGCGCCCAAGGCGATCGTCTGATCGTTGCGGTCAACGACGATGCCTCGGTCAGCCGCCTGAAAGGGCCGGGCCGTCCGATCAACAGCGTCGACCGTCGCATGGCTGTATTGGCCGGTCTGGGCGCAGTGGATTGGGTCATCAGCTTCCCTGAAGGCACCCCGGAAAACCTGCTGCGTGAGGTCAAGCCGGACGTGTTGGTCAAGGGCGGGGATTACGGGATCGACCAGGTGGTCGGCGCGGACATCGTGACCGCCTACGGCGGGACCGTGAAAGTCTTGGGGCTGGTGGCAAACAGCTCGACTACCGCGATTGTCGAGAAGATCCGTAATAACTGAGAGCGAAACGGTCACTTGTGGCGAGGGAGCTTGCTCCCGCTGGGTTGCGAAGCATCCCCATTTTTGTGAGCGCTGCGCACTCAAGCGGGAGCAAGCTCCCTCGCCACAAAAGCTTACTGGTCCTTTCTATTGCGCCGCCTTGCGCGGCACGATCTTCTTCAGTAATTGCTTTGCCTTGCCGCGTAACCGGGCCAGGCCCGAGTCCTTCCCCGGCGGGCTCAACCCCTGCTGCCGCACCCAATCCTTCCAGCGAATCCGCTCATCGCGCACCAGCCAGCCTTCCTGCCGGGCAAAACTCTCTGCCAGGAACAACCCGCGTGTACTCGCCGGGTACAGCTGATCCTTTTTCAAGGTATACAACTCGGCCATCGGCTGGCCGTCCTGCAGCGGCATCAAGTACAAATCGGGACGCTTGCGATCGAGCCGGGCCACCAGCTGATCACCTTCCAGTCGTTCGTCGACATGAAACAGGCTCAGGGATTTGGCTTCCTTGGGCACGTCCAGGCGCAAGTCATAAATCAATTGCAAGGACGCCGTCGGCAAGTGCACGTAAGCCCGTGGACGTTCAATCAACTGCATTTTGGCGCAACGCACCGGCCGCGCCGAGCCGGACAGCGGCGTCAGGCGAAAGGGTAATGCCTCGCGATAATGCAGCGCGGAGGCGTAGGGCGCCGGCAACCAGGTGTCATTGAATCGCCCGCCGAGCCAGCCTTCGGGGGTTTCCAGCAGGCACTCTTCGGCAATCTCCTGGATCGCCGTGTGCAGGGGCAGGTTCAGCTCATGGGCCGGCACGTAACCGGAGATCAACTTGAGCACCACATCGCCACGGTCTTGCCGGCGCTGACGCACCAACACCCAGTAATCGCGATTCTGCCAATGCAGGGTCAGGCGCACCGAGACCCCGAGGTTGGCCAGTTCCAACGCGAAACGCTCGGTGTCGGGCACCGTCACCGGGCGGCGACGTTGCAGGGTCTGGGAGAAATTGAGCGGCATCCCGACGCTCTGATAACTCAGGCCTTCGGGAGTCGCTTCGACGTACAACGGCAGGGTCTTGAAGTTGCTCGGGTTCTTTCTTATGAGCGTACGCGGCATGTCGGCTCCTGCTTAAGGCCGCGTGGGCGGCATCAGTTTCTACGTAGGACCTGGGCAACGGTCGCGACGTTGTGGGCGAGGTGCAGCGGATTGATGGTCCCGACAATAGCACTGGCAACACCCGGGTGTTCAAACAACAACTCAAAGCTGGCGCGCACCGGGTCCACGCCCGGACTCAGGCAGACATGACCGCTGGCGAGGGCTTTTTTGACCAGAATGGCTTTACCGTGAGCAGCAGCATAGTCAATGACTGGCTTCTCGCTCTGTTCGTTCAGATTGTAGGTGACCATGGCGCAATCACCTTGTTCCAGAGCCTTCAAACCCCCTTCGACGGTTTTGCCGGAAAAACCGAAGCCACGAATCTTGCCTTCTGCCTTGAGCGCGGCAAGGGTTGCGTAGACCTCGCTGTCATTGAGGATCGCCAGGTCGTTGCCGTCGGAGTGCACCAGCACCAGGTCGATAAAATCCGTTTCCAGCCGTTGCAGGCTGCGTTCCACTGACCGTCGGGTGTGGGCGGCACTGAAGTCGTGGCTCGACTGGCCGTCGGCAAATTCTTCGCCGACCTTGCTGACAATCACCCATTCCTGGCGCTGGCCCCGCAACAATGGCCCGAGCCGCTCTTCGCTACGACCGTAGGCCGGGGCGGTGTCGATCAGGTTGATGCCCATGTTGTGCGCGAGTTTGAGCAACATGCGCGCTTCGTCATCGCCGGGAATCTGGAAACCGTTGGGGTACTTCACGCCTTGGTCGCGGCCAAGCTTGACCGTGCCCAGGCCCAGCGGCGAAACCAGCAGGCCGGTACTGCCCAGCGGGCGATGCAGATCGTGCAGGGTCGGTTGGCTCATGGCAGCAGTTGCTCCCAGGCTGGAACGCAAATGGGTGGTTTTGGCAGATCGGGCAGTGGCGCGGGATGGCTTGGCTGAATGCCGTCGCGTTGCAGCGACGTGATGACCCTGTCGGCGAAGTCCGGCGCCAGGGCCAGTTTTGTCGGCCAGCCGACCAGCAGCCGGCCTTCTTCGGCCAGGAATGCATTGTCCGGACGAGTCAGCCCCGATTGCAGCGGTTCGGCCCGATCCACGCGCAAGGTGGCCCATTGCGCGGTGCTCAGGTCGATCCATGGCAGTAACTGCCCAAGCTCTTTCTGCGCGGTGGCGATCTGCTCGGCAGGTTCGCGGGCAACCCCCTCGGCTTCGGCGATGTCGCCGCCCATGTACCAGACCCATTGGCCATCGGCGGCGGGATGGGTGGTCACGGTGATGCGCGGTTTGGTGCCGCCGCCCAGGCAGTGGGCATACAGCGGTTTGAGGCTTGGGCCTTTGGCGATGATCATATGCAACGGTCGGCGCTGCATGGCGGGCTTGCTCAGCCCCAGTGCTTCGAGCAGCGCCGCCGTGCCGGCACCGGCGCTGAGCACGATGCGCTGGGCGCGGATCTCGCGCTCGTCGACCTTCAGGCCCACCAGAACGCCGCCTTCCAGCAACGGTTCGATCTTCTGACCGGCGAGAAGGCCATCACCGGCCAGATCGGCCAGGCGCTGGATCAGGCTCGGCACGTCGATCACCAGTTCCGCCAGGCGATAGACCTTGCCCTTGAAGCGCTTGTCTTGCAGGGCGGGCGGCAGTTGGTCGCCCTTGACCTGATCGACACGGCCGCGCACCGCTTTGCTGGCGAAGAAACTGGTGAGGTTGCCGGCGAGGGTGCCAGGAGACCAGAGGTAATGGGCTTCGGACAGCAGGCGCACGCCGGACAGATCCAGCTCGCCATCGCCGGCCAAGGCTTCACGCCAGCGGCGCGGCATGTCGGCGATGGCTTCCGAGGCACCGGTCAGGGCGCCATGCAGCGCGTACTTGGCGCCGCCGTGGATGATGCCTTGGGACTTCACACTCTGCCCGCCGCCGAGGCTGGCGCTTTCCACCAGCACGGTCGAAAAACCCTGGCGGCGCAGGCGCGCATTCAGCCAGAGGCCGGCGACACCAGCGCCGACAATCAGAACGTCGGTGGAAATAACGGATGGCATGCAGCGACCTCAGTGTTCAAGACGAGGGCGCAGTATACAGACTCGATGAGCGGGGGATTTGTTGCTGATCAACAGGCCGGACGCAAAACCTGTAGGAGTGAGCCTGCTCGCGATTGCGGTGTGCCAGTCGACTAAAAGCTTGCCTGAAAAACCGCGATCGCGAGCAGGCTCACTCCTACAGGGGATTTGGTGGTGTCAGTTAGTGCCCGGCGGTTTTGGAGAAGAGCTGGATGACGACGACGCCCAATACGATCAAAGCCATCCCCAGCATTGCCGGCACATCCAGCTTCTGCCCGTAGATAAACAGCGCCGCGACGCTGACCATCACGATCCCCATGCCGGCCCACACTGCGTAAGCGACGCCCACCGGAACGCTGCGCACCACCAGCGTGAGCATCCAGAAGGCGATGCCATAACCGACAATAACCAGAATCAGCGGCAGCGGGGTGCTGAAGCCTTTGACCGCTTTCATCGAAACGGTGGCGATCACTTCGGCGCAGATGGCAATGGCCAGGTAGTAGTAAGCGGTCATAGGTGCATCCTCGTGTGAAGTGTTGCTTTCTGAGGTCGGCATTTTAGAGATTCTCCAGATGCGGTAAAGTCATTACCTATCTGTTCTGAAGATGGGTTGAGCCATGAACACGCAATGGAATCTGGAGCAGCTGCGCTTGTTTGTCAGCGTAGCGGAGCAGCGTTCGTTTTCCGCCGTGGCGCGGGATCAGCGCAAGGCGCAGTCGGCGGTCAGCAGTTCGATTGCGCTGCTGGAAGAGGACCTGGGCGTCAGCCTGTTCGACCGCAGCAGCGGCCGCCAGCCGAAACTCACCGAGGCCGGTAACGCGTTGCTGGACGAGGCGCGGGAAGTGCTGCGCCAGTGCGAACGCCTGAACGGTCGGGCGCTGGCCATGATGCGCGGCCAGGAAGCTCGTTTGCGTGTGGCTCAGGATGAGGCGATGCCTTATCAGCCGATCATCGAAAGCTTTGCAGCCCTGGCCGAAAAATTTCCCAGCCTTGAGGTGCAACTGACCAGCGCCGCCCAAGGTGATGTGGCGCGCAAACTGGTGGAGCGCCGGGCCGATCTGGGGCTGCTGTTTTATCACGACCAGATTCCCGAAGCGCTGGAGCGTCGGGTGCTTGGCAGCGTAGAAATGGTCACCGTGTGCGGCGTCGGTCATCCGCTGGCGAAACAGGCGCCGGTCGATTGTCAGGAACTGGCGCGGCATCGCCAGTTGCTGATGTCCACGCAGTCCAGCGTCTACCCCGGCAGCGAGCCCGCCAGCCCGCAGGTCTGGCGGGCCGACAGTTTCTACGTGATGGCTGAATGGCTGGTGCGCGGCCTCGGCTGGGCCTGGCTACCGCGACACGTGGTGCAATACCCGGCGTATCAGGATCTGATGGTCGAGCTGGACAGCGAATGGACCCCGCCGGCACTGGTCGTGGAGCTGGTCTGGCGTCGCGATGAGCCCCTCGGCCCGGCGGCTCGCTGGCTGGCAGAACGTTTTGCCGTGCACTTGCAGGCGATCGGCGAAAAAACCGATAAACTCCGCCGCCATGAATAGAACTCTCTACACCGCGCTGTTTTACCTGGGGCTGCCATTGGTAGCGATTCGGCTGTGGCTGCGTTCGCGCAAGGCACCGGCGTATGCCAAACGCATCGGCGAGCGCTTCTCCCTCGGCCTGCCGGCGATGAAGCCGGGCGGCATTTGGGTGCACGCGGTGTCTGTGGGTGAAAGCATTGCCGCGGCGCCGATGATTCGTGCCTTGCTGCAACGTTATCCACAGCTGCCGATTACCGTGACCTGCATGACCCCGACCGGTTCGGAGCGCATCCACGCACTGTTTGCCGACGAGCCGCGCATCCAGCACTGCTATTTGCCTTACGACTTGCCGTGCGCGGCGGCGAGATTCCTTGATCGGGTCCAGCCGAAACTGGCGGTGATCATGGAGACCGAGCTCTGGCCGAACCACATCCATCAGTGCGCCAAGCGCGGGATTCCGGTGGCGTTGGCCAATGCACGATTGTCCGAGCGCTCGGCCAAGGGCTATGGCCGCTTCCGAAAACTCACCCAGCCGATGCTAGCCGAGATGAGCCTGTTCGCGGTACAGACCGAAGCCGAGGCTCAGCGCTTCCGTGACTTGGGTGCGCGTGCGGACACCGTGGAAGTGACCGGCTCGATCAAGTTTGATCTGACGATCGATCCGCAACTGCTGCTGCGCGCCACGGAATTGCGTACGCAATGGCAGGCACAGGAACGTCCGGTTTGGATCGCCGCCAGTACTCACGAAGGTGAAGACGAAGTGGTGCTGGCGGCTCATCGTCAGTTGCTCGCCAATCATCCCGATGCGTTGCTGATTCTGGTGCCGCGGCATCCGGAGCGATTCAACTCGGTGTACGAGTTGTGCCAGCAGCAGGGGGGCGCCACGGTGCGTCGTTCCGCCGGCGAGCCAGTCACGGCGAATACCTCGGTGCTGCTGGGCGACACTATGGGTGAATTGCTGTTTCTTTATGCCTTGGCGGACAGCGCGTTTGTCGGCGGCAGCCTGGTGCCGAACGGCGGGCATAACCTGCTGGAACCGGCAGCGCTGGCTAAACCGGTGCTAAGCGGGCCGCACCTGTTCAACTTCCTCGAAATCGCCGCGCAATTGCGCAGCACCGGGGCGTTGCAGGAGGTGGAGGATGCCGAAGGCCTGGCGCTGGCAGTGCAGCGGCTGTTCGAATTGCCACGCGATGCGCAACGAATGGCGGAAGCGGGTTTGAAAGTGATGCGCACCAATCAGGGCGCGTTGCAGCGGTTGCTGGATGGGTTGGAGCGGTTGATCAACTGACTTGACACCTGTGGCGAGGGAGCTTGCTCCCGCTCGGCTGCGAAGCAGTCGTGAAACCTTCAATTGCGATGTGATTGGCAGAATGCTGGGGCTGCTTCGCAGCCCAGCGGGAGCAAGCTCCCTCGCCACAGAACTGGTTTTTATTGCGTAGGCTTAGCCTTCAGTTGTTCCGCCGCAGCCTTGGCCAGGTCCGGCGGCAGGAAGTCCTTGTCCGGGTTGTAGTCGGCCTTGAGATAACGCGCCAGATCCTGCAAATCCCCCGGATTCAACGTGCCGGCGGCCTGCTTCAAGCGCAGGTTGTCGAGGATGTAGTCGTAGCGCGTGTTGTTGTAGTCGCGCACCGAGGTGTACAGCTGACGCTGCGCATCCAGCACGTCGACGATGTTGCGCGTCCCCACCTGATAACCGATTTCGGTCGCTTCCACCGCGCTCTGGTTGGAGATGATCGATTGCTTGCGTGCCTGCACCTGCTCGACGTCGGTGTTCACCGCGCGGTGCAGGTTGCGCGTGCTCTCGACGATTTGCCGGCGCAGGGATTCACGTTGCTGCTCGGACTGGTCCAGTTGTGCATACGATTGGCGCACCTGGGAGTTGATCAGGCCGCCACTGTAGATCGGGATGTTCAGTTGCAGCCCAACCGTCGTCTGCTCGACGTTGCCTTTGTATGGTTGGCCGAAAGCGTTCGGGTTGCTGAACCCCAGCGCATCGTTGTCACCTTTCTCGTACTTCGCCACGGCATCGATGGTCGGCGCGTGGCCGGCCTTGCGTTGCTTGAGGGTTTCTTCGGCGGCACTGACGGCGTAGTTGCTGGCCAGCAGATTGAGGTTCTGTCTGGCGGCCGTATCGACCCAGGCCTTGGCGTCGTTCGGTGCGGGCGGCAGGATCGGCAAGGTATGGGAAATGCCCCAGATCGAATTGTACTGACGGTTGGTCAGGGTGATCAGGGCTTCGAAAGCATCATCCACCTGGCGCTGCGCGACGATGCGATTGGCACGTGCGGTGTCGTAACTGGCTTGCGACTGCAGCACGTCGGTCTTGTCCGAGAGGCCAACGTCAAAGCGTTCGTTGGACTGATCGAGCTGGCGTTTGAAGGCGGCTTCCTCAGCCTTGGTCGAGGCCAGGTTGTCCTGGGTACGCAAGACGTTGAAGTAGCTGTCGGCCGTTTGCAGGATCAGGTTTTGCTCGGTCGCCGAAAGTTGCAGTGCGGCCTGTTCGTTGACGTCTTTGGCGGCCTGGAACTGGAACCAGCGATCAGCACGGAATAAGGGTTGAGCCAACGTCGCTTGATAGGAGTGAGCGTTGCGGTTGGCGGTGGCCGATGGCTGATCGATTGCAGTACGCACGTTGGCCAGTTCAGCGCCGCCCGACAGGTTCGGCAGCAGCCCGGCGCGGGCCTGAGGTACCACTTCTTTCTGGGCGCCGTATTGGGCGCGGGCAGCGGCGAGGTCGGCGTTGTTGTCCACCGCTTCCTGGTAGACGCTGACCAGATCGGTTTTGGTCGATAAGGGCGCTTCTGCTGCCCATGCCATTCCATTGGACGCACAAGACACGGCAAGGGCCAGTGAGAGTTTGCGCAGCATGTGGCCATCCCTAAAAATTACGCTGATAATTTGAGCGCCAAGGCTACGGCGCGGCCCACACAGCGTCAAGGCGCGGTACGGCGTAGCGAGTGTAGTTGTGTGCAACGACGGCAACAATCCTGTAATTGCGCCATTCATCATGGTGTTTACCGCGGTGTTGGCGTTCTTTGCCAGTTGTGTCTAGACTGGCCGGGTTCTTGTCGGGGTGCCTTGCTATGAGGCTGAGATCGAATAATTTCGGATCCCGTTGAACCTGATCAGGTTAGCGCCTGCGTAGGGAACAAGATTTCTCGTCACCCGGCGAGTCCTCTTGTGCTTCGTCCGGGATGTTGTTCGACAATCGAACACCCCTCGAGCACTGAGCACAGCACCAACGGCTTTGTTACGGCTGATTGGTCGCGTCCATTCGTTACAGGTTCGCTCCGACAAAATTCCACTGCCTGGATGCTGTCTGGAGAGCCCGTGATGACGATAAAACTAAAAAACACTACGAACCTGAGTGACTCGGCCCAAGTCGATCAACAATCGGTTCAGCCGTTTACCCGCTCGCAAAAAATCTATGTCCAGGGCTCCCGTCCGGACATCCTCGTGCCGATGCGCGAAATCAGCCTCGACGTGACCCCGACCGACTTCGGCGGCGAGATCAACGCGCCGGTCGTTGTGTACGACACCTCGGGCCCGTACACCGACCCCAACGTCATCATCGACGTGCGCAAAGGCCTGGCCGATGTGCGTTCGCCGTGGATCGAATCCCGGGGCGACACCGAGCGCCTGCCCGGCCTGAGTTCGAACTTCGGCCAGGAACGCCTCGCCGACGCTGAACTGACCAAGCTGCGTTTTGCCCACGTCAACAACCCGCGCCGTGCCAAGGCCGGGGCCAACGTCAGCCAGATGCACTACGCCCGCAAAGGCATCATCACCGCCGAGATGGAATACGTCGCCATCCGCGAAAACATGAAGCTCGAAGTGGCCCGTGCCGCCGGGCTGCTGGACCAGCAACACGCCGGTCACAGCTTCGGCGCCAGCGTGCCGAAAATCATCACCCCCGAATTCGTCCGTGACGAGATCGCCCGCGGTCGCGCGATCATTCCGGCGAACATCAACCACACCGAACTGGAACCGATGATCATCGGCCGTAACTTCCTGGTGAAGATCAACGGCAACATCGGCAACAGCGCCTTGGGTTCGTCTATTGAAGAAGAAGTGGCGAAACTGACCTGGGGCATTCGCTGGGGTTCGGACACGGTCATGGACCTGTCCACCGGTAAACACATTCATGAAACCCGTGAGTGGATCATCCGCAACTCGCCGGTGCCGATCGGTACGGTGCCGATTTATCAGGCCCTGGAAAAAGTCGGCGGCGCTGCCGAAGACCTGACCTGGGAGCTGTTCCGCGACACGCTGATCGAACAGGCCGAGCAGGGCGTCGACTACTTCACCATCCACGCCGGCGTGCTGCTGCGCTACGTGCCGCTGACTGCCAAACGCGTCACCGGCATCGTCTCCCGTGGCGGTTCGATCATGGCCAAGTGGTGCCTGGCGCACCACAAAGAAAACTTCCTCTACACCCATTTCGAAGACATCTGCGAAATCATGAAGGCCTACGACGTCAGCTTCTCGCTGGGCGATGGCCTGCGTCCGGGCTCGATTGCCGACGCCAACGACGCCGCGCAATTCGGTGAGCTGGAAACCCTTGGCGAGCTGACCAAGATTGCCTGGAAGCACGACGTGCAATGCATGATCGAAGGCCCGGGCCACGTGCCGATGCAGTTGATCAAAGAGAACATGGACAAGCAGCTGGAATGCTGCGACGAGGCGCCGTTTTACACCCTCGGCCCGCTGACCACCGACATCGCGCCGGGTTACGACCACATCACTTCCGGTATCGGTGCGGCGATGATCGGCTGGTTCGGTTGCGCCATGCTCTGCTACGTCACGCCGAAGGAGCACTTGGGCCTGCCAAACAAGGATGACGTGAAGACCGGGATCATCACCTACAAGATCGCCGCACACGCCGCCGATCTGGCCAAAGGGCATCCGGGCGCACAGATTCGCGACAATGCCTTGAGCAAGGCGCGCTTCGAATTCCGCTGGGAAGACCAGTTCAACCTGGGCCTTGATCCGGACACCGCGCGTTCGTATCACGATGAAACCCTGCCGAAGGATTCGGCCAAGGTCGCGCACTTCTGCTCCATGTGCGGACCGAAATTCTGCTCGATGAAAATCACCCAGGAAGTCCGCGAATACGCGGCCAACCAGCGGATCGAAACCGTCGACGCCGAAGTCGCCCAGGGATTGGCGGAACAGGCAGAGCGGTTCAAGCAGGAAGGCAGTCAGCTGTACAAGAAAATCTAGCCATAAGCGACAAGCTGCAAGCTGCAAGAAGATGCGGATTGAGGATGGCTTCTACTTGTAGCTTGCAGCTTAAAACTTGTAACTGCTCCTAATGAGATAACCCCTTGAGCATTCAACCCAGCACTTACTCCCCTGACATCGCGGTGCCAATCGACAAACGTGTCTTCGGCGGCCGCGATCTGTTTTCCCTGTGGTTCTCCCTCGGCATCGGCCTGATGGTGCTGCAGACCGGTGCATTGCTCGCGCCAGGCTTGGGCCTGTCCGGCTCGTTGCTGGCGATCTTCCTCGGCACGCTGGTCGGCGTTCTGCTGCTGGCCGCTGTTGGCGTGATCGGCAGCGACACCGGCCTGTCGTCGATGGTCGCGCTCAAACTCAGCCTCGGTGTGAAAGGCGCGAGTCTTCCGGCAGTGCTGAACGTGCTGCAACTGATCGGCTGGGGCTCGTTCGAAATCATCGTGATGCGCGACGCTGCCAGCCTGCTCGGTGCGCGGGCGTTCAGCGAAGGCAACTTGCTGTCGAATCCACTGCTCTGGACGGTGTTCTTTGGTGGTTTGGCGACCTTGCTGGCCGTCAGCGGTCCGTTGACGTTCGTGCGGCAGATCCTGCGCAAGTGGGGCATCTGGTTGTTGCTGGCGGCGTGCATCTGGCTGACCTGGAACCTGTTCGCCAAAGCCGATCTGGCCGCATTGTGGGCGCAGGCCGGTGACGGTTCGATGCCGTTCGCCGTGGGCTTCGACATTGCCATTGCCATGCCGCTGTCGTGGCTGCCGCTGATTGCCGACTACTCACGCTTCGGCAAGCGTGCGAAAAACGTGTTCGGCGGCACGGCGATTGGTTTCTTTATCGGTAACTTCTGGCTGATGAGCCTGGGCGTGGCCTACACCTTGGCGTTCGCGCCGAGCGGTGAAGTGAACGCCTTGCTGTTGGCATTGGCGGGTGCCGGTCTGGGGATTCCGCTGTTGCTGATTCTGCTGGACGAGTCGGAAAACGCCTTCGCCGACATTCATTCGGCGGCGGTGTCCAGCGGGATTCTGTTGCGCTTGAAAGTCGAGCACCTGGCGCTGGCCATCGGCGTGATCTGCACGCTGATCGCCTGTCTGGCGCCGTTGGCCCAGTATCAAAACTTTCTGCTGTTGATCGGTTCGGTGTTTGCGCCGCTGTTCGGCGTGGTGCTGGTGGATCACTTCATTCTGCGCAAACGCAGTAGCCAGGTGGCGTCAGCCGCATTGCGCTGGCCGGCGCTGCTCGCCTGGTTGGGCGGGGTGAGCACCTATCACTTGCTGGCGAATCTGTATCCGGACATCGGCGCAACCCTGCCGTCGTTGATTCTGGCAGGGTTGCTCCAGCTGGTGCTGGGCCGGGCCTTCAGTTACGGCCGGGAAACAGCTCGGGCTTGAGAATGCCGTTCAGGCGTGGGTAAGGGATCTTCAGTTCGACGTGACCCAGCGCGTAAGGCGCGATGGTGCTGGTTTCGTACTTGAGGATCACCCCGCCGTAGGTCAGCGCCACGTTCTGGGTTTTCTGGAACGGCCACTGCTTCACGAACTCCGCTTCCTGATCGAGCTTGGTGCTGATCAGCCAGCTGTTGTGCGCCACTTGCGCGGCTTTCCAGAAGGCCTCTTCCTGCCCCGGCACCAACATGTCGGACAAGGTCAGCACTTTATGCTGCTGGCGCGAATAGTTGATGAAGCTGCGGCCCGGTGTGCCATGGGCGCCGCCGGTGTCCAGGTAGCTGGAAAACTCGACGATCACCAAGCCGTCATGCTGCTCACGTACCTTGGCTTGCAGGTAGCTGCTGTTGCGTGGGCCGGCGGTGCGCAAAAACTCATCGCGATAGGCTGCCAGCGTCGGTGCCGCAGGGGCGTCGGGCGAGGTGCGGGTCATTTGCAGCAGGCGTTTTTCGATAATGCCGTCAAGCTGAGGCTCGGCGGGGAAGCGCAGCGTATCGATGTTCACCAGCGGGCAGTCAGGTGTCGTGCAACCCGGTTTCAATGTTTCGGAGGCGTCGCGGGTGGATTCCAACGGCGCCCGGTAGTTGGGTTGGAACAAACTCTGGCAGGCGCCCAGGGTCAGGGCGAATATGGCCACGGAGGCGATTTTAAAAAGTGACATGGGTGTCCTTCATAAAACTGGGAAAGGCAAAAAGTTATCCGCTTCGACTCTCAACGAAGCAGTCAGTTCGCCACTAAGCTAATTAGAGTTGGTTTCGCCCTCACCGTCTATCTCGCTGACGGAAAGGGGCTGCATCAAACGGCGCGAGCGCGTTAGGATGGCGCGAAGTCGAGGTTGAACGTCACAAAAAGGAGCCTCGTAACGGATTTGCAGTAAAGAGGATTGTCATGACTGATTTTGCCAACGCCATTCCGACCGCCGTTGATATCGTTCGGCGCGAAAAGTGCTACGAGGGCTTTTACAAGCTCGATCGTGTGCATTTGCGTCATGAATTGTTTGCCGGTGGCATGAGTCGCGAAATCAATCGTGAAGTGTTTGTTCGCCACGATGCGGTGTGCGTGCTGCCGTACGATCCGCAGCGCGATGAAGTGGTGCTGATCGAGCAGTTTCGCGTCGGCGCCATGGGCAAGACCGACAACCCGTGGCTGATCGAGCTGGTCGCCGGTCTGATCGACAAGGATGAAGTACCGGAAGAAGTTGCTCACCGCGAAGCGCAGGAGGAAGCTGGGCTTGTGTTCGGGGCGCTCTGGCCGATGACCAAATACTTTCCATCGCCGGGCGGCAGCAACGAATTTGTACATTTGTACCTGGGGCGTTGCGACAGCACCGGAGTCGGCGGCCTGCATGGGCTGGAGGAAGAAGCAGAAGATATCCGCGTCACGGTCTGGGCGTTCGAAGATGCCCTGCAGGCCGTACGCGACGGACGAATTGCCAACGCGGCCAGCATCATTGCCTTGCAATGGTTAGCTTTGAACCGCGCTGAAGTGAGGGGGCTATGGTCGTAAACAAGTTGCGCGATCGCTATCGGGTGGACCTCGTGGGGCTGCAAGCCGCTTGCGAGGCCAACTACGCGCGCCTGATGCGACTGCTGCCGGACATGCGCAACGAACCGGAGGCTCGGCGCATTGCGGTGACCCACGGCGATCAGATGCTCGGCGTGCTGGCCCTTGAGGTGCTGCAGGTCTGTCCGTACACCACGACCCTGCAAGTGCGCCAGGAACACAGTCTGCCGTGGCTGCCGGTGCCGCAACTGGAAGTGCAGGTCTATCACGATGCGTGCATGGCCGAAGTGGTCAGCGCCGAACATGCGCGACGCTTTCGCGGCGTCTATCCTTACCCGAATGCCTCAATGCATCAGCCGGACGAAAAGGCCCAGTTGAATATGTTCCTGGGTGAATGGCTGAGCCATTGCCTGGCGTGTGGGCATGAGTACGCCGTCGTTCGATAGATGTGAACTGCGTCAGGTTCGCAGGTTTCCCCTTTTGATCGTCCCCCAGCATAATTGCGGCACTCATCCAATCCCGTGATTCAGCCTGGGAGAACGCCTTGCCGAGCGTATCCACATTGACCACCGCCGATTCGGCGTTGCTGGTGCAACTGTCCGACAGTCATCTGTTTGCCGAAGCGGACGGGACGTTGTTGGGCATGAATACCCGGGACAGTCTGCAAAAGGTCATTGAGCTGGTGCGCGTTCAGCAGCCGCAGATTGATTTGATCGTTGCCAGCGGTGATTTGTCTCAGGACGGGACGCTGGAGTCGTATCAGCTGTTTCGCGACTTGACCCGGCAGCTCGATGCGCCGGCGCGCTGGATTCCTGGCAATCATGATGAACCGCAGATCATGGCTGAAGCTGCCGTGCAGAGCGCGTTGCTGGAGCCGGTGGTGGATGTTGGTAACTGGCGGGTCACGTTGCTGGATTCGGCGGTGCCGGGGTCGGTGCCGGGGTATTTGCAGGATGAGCAGTTGCAGTTGTTGGCTCGTTCGCTGAGTGAGGCGCCTGAGCGGCATCATTTGGTGTGTTTTCACCATCATCCGGTGTCGATTGGGTGTGCGTGGATGGAGCCGATCGGGTTGCGTAATCCTGAGGCGTTGTTTTCGGTGCTGGATCGCTTTGCGCAGGTGCGGGCGGTGTTGTGGGGGCATGTGCATCAGGAGGTTGATCAGGATCGCAATGGGGTGCGGTTGATTGCTTCGCCTTCGACTTGTATTCAGTTTGAGCCGGGGAGTGATGATTTCAAGGTCGGGGACCAGGCGCCCGGCTACCGTTGGCTGCGCTTGTTGCCGGATGGCCAGATCGAGACGGGCGTGGAGCGTGTTACCGGGTTCGACTTCCAGGTTGATTACGGTTCCAACGGTTACTGACGGTTGTGAACTTGGCGGCCTGTGGGCCGACCATGTTGTGGTTGATCGGGTACATATCCATTCCTGCGGTAACGGCCACTTAGGGTTTCGCCCTTACGGCGACTCACTTTTTTTACAAGCGCCTAAAAAAAGTAAGCAAAAAAACGCTCGCCCCAAGCGTCCGGCCCCTCGCTAAGGCTCGGCGTTCCTTTGCTCCGGTATCCATCCGGGGACACTGCCCTCCGGTCTGCTTCGCGACGACCTACATGCAGCGTGTTCGACTGCGTCGAACGGCGCTGCGCGCCACTCCCCGGATGAACACCTCCACTCAGCCTCCCGAAGGGGCGGGTGGATCAAGATCAAAAGCAGGCGAGCTAACGCTCGGCCTATTGAGTGGTGAAAAGCGAAGCGCGTACGCCGATCCTTTGTAGGAGCGAGGCTTGCCCGCGAAGACGACCTGACAGCCGATCAACATCTTGCTGATGTACCCAATTCCCCTGTAGGAGTGAGCCTGCTCGCGATGGCGGCCTGACAGCCGACCTGCATTTTTCTGATGTAACCCGTTCCCTGTAGGAGCGAGGCTTGCCCGCGAAGGCGGCCTCACCGGCGACGCTGTTTAATGGTCAGCAAAAATTTCAGAACCTTCCCACGAAGTTTTCAGGTTGCCCCCAGACGCGGCTTCTCTAGCCTTTTGCCTGTCGCTGACACATTCAGCGATCGGGCTTCGCGGCCCTATGAACTGACGCATAATCGCCGCGCTTTTCAACAGCACTTTCGAGTGGCTGTCGTTTTGTGTCATGGCGGCTGTGCGTGGGATACCTTCGGGTATGCCGATGCTCAGTTCTCGGTCCGCGAACCCGCGTACAGCTGCCACCCTTACATTGCATCGCGGCAATTGGGGGTGGCTCCATATCAATGAACTGAGGTGTCACCATGTTCAAACCAACCCCCAATCCTCCCACCCGCAAACCCAGCACGATGTACATGATCGTTCCCGAAATGGACACGGAAAGCCTTTTGGCCCATTCCTGTGAGTCCCTGGCGTCGGCGAGTGTCATGGCCAGCGATTTTGCCGCGCGCCTGCATGGGCCGGACCGGCATACAGCGATGGCGATTCAACAGATAGTCATGCTGGCTGAACTGGCGGTGAATCGGGCGCTGGATAATGTTGATCCAGCATAATTTTTTCAGATAGACCGCGTTATCGTTCATGGCGAGCAAGCTCGCTCCCACATTGGGCCGCGTCCGTCTGGACAACTCGGTCACCTGTGGGAGCGAGCCTGCTCGCGATGGCGTCCGTTCGGGCAACCTGATTCCTGCCTATATCCCCGATCCCCCCGACTCCCTGTAAACTGCGCCTCTTTACCCGACGCACAGGGAGTTCAAATGTCCGGTTCGATCCTTTATATCCACGGTTTCAACAGCGCGCCTTCATCGAAAAAGGCCACGCAGCTGGTGCACGTGATGGAACGGCTGGGTTTGAGCGATCAATTGCGCGTTCCGGCCCTGCATCACCATCCGCGCGAAGCCATCGGTCAGCTAAACAAGGCGATTGAAGAGCTGGGGCGGCCACTGCTGGTCGGCAGCTCACTCGGCGGCTACTATGCGACTCACCTGGCTGAGCGCCATGGCCTCAAGGCCCTGTTGATCAACCCTGCCGTCAGTCCGCACCGGATGTTCGACGGGTTCCTGGGGACGCAGAAAAACCTGTATACCGATGAGGCCTGGGAATTGACCCACGACCACGTGACGGCCCTGGCCGAGCTGGAAGTGCCGGCGCCCCGGGATCCGCAGCGGTATCAGGTGTGGTTGCAGACCGGCGACGAAACGCTGGACTATCGCCTCGCCCAGCAGTATTACCGCGCCTGTGCCTTGCGCATCCAGGCCGGCGGCGACCATAGTTTCCAGGGTTTTGCCGCGCAACTTCCGGCAATGCTGAGTTTTGCCGGCATCGGCGCAGATTTGTATCAGGCGATCGATTTCACAGCACTGTGACCTTTCGCCTCTATTTAATAGAACATTTGACGACGAGACCCCATGGCCACTCCCAGCGCTAGCTCTTATAACGCAGACGCCATCGAAGTCCTCTCGGGCCTCGACCCGGTGCGCAAACGCCCCGGCATGTACACCGACACCAGTCGGCCGAACCACCTCGCCCAGGAAGTCATCGACAACAGCGTCGACGAAGCCTTGGCCGGGCACGCGACGTCGGTGCAGGTCATCCTGCACGCCGATCACTCCCTGGAAGTCAGCGATGACGGCCGTGGCATGCCGGTGGACATTCACCCGGAAGAGGGCGTTTCCGGGGTCGAGCTGATCCTCACCAAGCTTCATGCGGGCGGCAAGTTTTCCAACAAGAACTACCAGTTCTCCGGCGGTTTGCACGGGGTAGGTATTTCGGTGGTCAACGCCTTGTCGACCGAAGTCCGGGTGCGCGTAAAACGCGACGGCAATGAGTACCAGATGACCTTCGGCGACGGTTACAAGAAAACCGATCTGGAAGTGATCGGCACCGTCGGCAAGCGCAACACCGGCACCAGCGTGTTCTTCGCGCCGGACCCGAAGTATTTCGATTCACCGAAATTCTCCATCAGCCGCCTCAAGCACGTGCTCAAGGCCAAGGCCGTTCTGTGCCCGGGGCTGCTGGTCAGTTTTGAAGACAAGGCCACCGGCGAGAAAGTCGAATGGCATTACGAAGACGGCCTGCGCTCCTATCTTGTGGACGCGGTCAACGGCTTCGAGCGTTTGCCGGACGAGCCGTTCTGCGGCAGCCTGGCCGGTAACAAGGAAGCGGTCGATTGGGCGTTGCTGTGGTTGCCGGAAGGTGGCGATAGCGTGCAGGAAAGCTACGTCAACCTGATCCCGACGGCGCAGGGCGGTACGCACGTCAACGGTCTGCGTCAGGGCTTGCTCGATGCGATGCGCGAGTTCTGCGAATTCCGCAGCCTGCTGCCGCGCGGTGTGAAGCTGGCGCCGGAAGACGTCTGGGAGCGCATCGCGTTCGTGCTGTCGATGAAGATGCAGGAGCCGCAGTTTTCCGGCCAGACCAAAGAACGTCTGTCGTCCCGTGAGGCGGCGGCGTTTGTTTCCGGTGTGGTCAAGGATGCGTTCAGCCTGTGGCTCAACGCCCACCCGGAAACCGGCATGCTGTTGGCGGAACTGGCGATCAACAACGCCGGCCGTCGTCTCAAGGCCAGCAAGAAGGTCGAGCGCAAGCGCATTACCGCGGGGCCGGCACTGCCGGGCAAACTCGCCGACTGCGCCGGGCAGGACCCGATGCGTTCCGAGCTGTTCCTGGTGGAAGGTGACTCCGCCGGCGGTTCGGCCAAACAAGCGCGGGACAAAGAGTTCCAGGCGATCCTGCCGTTGCGCGGCAAGATTCTGAACACCTGGGAAGTCGACGGCGGCGAAGTGCTGGCCAGCCAGGAAGTGCACAACATCGCCGTGGCCATCGGTGTCGATCCGGGTTCGGCGGACATCGCCCAGCTGCGCTACGGCAAGATCTGCATCCTCGCCGACGCCGACTCCGACGGTCTGCACATCGCCACGTTGCTTTGCGCCTTGTTCGTCCAGCATTTCCGCCCGTTGGTGGATGCCGGTCACGTCTACGTCGCGATGCCTCCGCTGTACCGCATCGACCTGGGCAAAGAAATTTACTACGCCCTCGACGAAGCCGAGCGCGATGGCATTCTCGATCGTCTGGTGGCCGAGAAGAAACGCGGCAAGCCGCAGGTCACCCGATTCAAAGGCCTGGGTGAAATGAACCCGCCACAGCTGCGCGAAACCACCATGGACCCGAACACTCGGCGTCTGGTGCAGCTGACGCTGGAAGATTACGACGCAACCGCAGAAATGATGGACATGTTGCTGGCGAAGAAACGCGCCGGTGATCGCAAGTCCTGGCTGGAATCCAAAGGCAACCTCGCCGAGGTTCTTGGCTGATGCGGGTCGGCTTTGCCCTGGCGTGTGCGTTACTTCTGACCTCCGTTTCGGCACTTGCCGAACCGGCACCGGAGTTGCGCCTGTTGTCCGAGCATCCCGTCGACGGTATGCGCGGCGGCAATCTGTCGGGGCTGGCCCAGTGTGGCAAGGACCTGTGGACGATCTCCGATCGCGACGATGATCAGATTTATCGCCTCGATACCCGCGACACGGTCTGGCAGGCCGAAACCGTGGGCATCGGCGTTCCTCCGGTGCCGGACAGCGGTTTGCCCTCGGGTTTGCGTTCACGGGCCTGGGTCGCATCGTTTGTACGGGGCGGGGATCTGGATTTTGAAGGCATCACGTGCGACAGCGCCGGTAATCGCTACATCGTCAGCGAGTCCCATGCAGCGATCCTGCAAGTGCCGCCCGTTGGGCCGTCGTCCTGGCTGAAGATCTCGCCGATGCTGGTTCGCGAAGCGCGGGCCAGTGGCATGCTGTTGCAATTCAATGCGCTGTTCGAGGGCCTGGCGATCAATCCGGCGGGCGATCAATTGTGGCTCGCCGCCGAGCGTCAAAGCCGTGGATTGCTGCTGATCAAGCGCAAACAGACGGTGTGGGATTGCGACGGTGGCTGCGTGCTGCTGAGCGAAGCGGGGAAAGAAATGCAGCCGGCACAGTTTCCACGGGCCAAAGCGGTTACTCGGGACTTTGCTGACCTGTCGCTGTTCAACGGCAAGCTGTTCACCCTTGAACGCAACGCTTACCAGATCTGCCGCCGCGACCCGGTCACGGCCAAGGTCGAGCGCTGCTGGTCGTTTGCCGATGAAGCCTTGCAGGAACCCCGCCGCTATCAAAATCCGTTTGGTCTGACCGAAGCTTTGATTGTTGACGCCGAGGGGGCCTGGGTCGGCACCGACAACAATAACGATGCCCGCGCCGATGGCGAGGTTCGCCCGGTTGTCTGGCGCTTCGCCGTGCCTGACGGTGGCTGGAGTGCCAAGCCGTGAGCCAGCAGACGCCGGGAAAGCGCGCCGGTCGGGTGTTTATGGTGCTGGCCTGGTGCGCAGCGCTGTTCCTTGCGACACGGTTTTTCGGCCAGTGGGAGGATCGGCAGCAAAATCCCAATGTGGTCGTCAGCTCTGAGCAGGGCGAAGGTTTTATCGAAGTGAAACTGGCCAGTAACACCCAGGGCCACTTCGTCGCCAGCGGCCAGATCAACGGTCAGCCGGTAGATTTCATGCTGGATACCGGGGCGACCGATGTGGCGATCCCGGCCCAAATGGCCGAACGGCTGAAACTTGAAAAAGGCTTCGGGGTGACCCTGAGCACCGCCAACGGTCGTACCGAGGGTTATCGAACCCGCGTCGACCGGCTGCAACTGGGCGACATTGTGCTGCGTGATGTGCGCGCCATCGTCGTGCCAGGCCTGGATGGCAAGCAGGTGTTGCTCGGTATGAGCGCGCTGAACAAACTTGAATTTACCCAGCGCGGTGGCACCATGCTGCTGCGCCAGACAACGAACCGATGAGGCCCGCATGAGCGACTCCCTTGATCTCAGCCTGGACGGTGTAGAACGCCGGTCACTGGCTGACTTCACCGAAAATGCCTACCTCAACTACTCCATGTACGTGATCATGGACCGTGCCTTGCCGCATATCGGCGACGGCCTGAAACCGGTACAGCGGCGCATCATCTATGCGATGAGCGAGTTGGGGCTGGACGCCGATTCCAAGCACAAGAAGTCGGCGCGTACCGTCGGTGACGTGCTCGGTAAATTCCACCCGCACGGCGATTCGGCCTGCTACGAAGCCATGGTCCTGATGGCCCAGCCGTTCAGCTACCGCTACACGCTGGTCGACGGCCAGGGTAACTGGGGTGCGCCGGATGATCCCAAGTCCTTCGCTGCCATGCGTTACACCGAGGCGCGGCTGTCGCGTTATTCCGAAGTGCTGCTCAGCGAACTGGGCCAGGGCACCGCGGACTGGGGCCCGAACTTCGATGGTACGCTCGACGAGCCGCTGGTGTTGCCTGCACGTTTGCCGAACATCCTGCTCAACGGCACCACCGGCATCGCCGTGGGCATGGCCACCGACGTACCGCCGCACAACCTGCGCGAAGTCGCGACGGCGTGCGTGCGTTTGCTCGATGAGCCCAAAGCCACGGTCGAACAGCTCTGTGAGCACATCCAGGGCCCGGATTACCCGACGGAAGCGGAAATCATCACCCCCCGCGCCGATCTGCTGAAAATGTACGAAACCGGCAAAGGCTCGGTGCGTATGCGCGCCGTGTACCACATCGAAGACGGCGACATCATCGTCACCGCGCTGCCGCATCAGGTCTCTGGCGCCAAAGTGCTGGAACAGATCGCGGCGATGATGCAGGCCAAGCCGTCCAAAGCCCCGCAGATCGCTGACCTGCGCGACGAGTCCGACCACGAAAACCCGTGCCGGATCGTGATCATCCCGGGCGCGCGGAAGAACTTTGACCACGACGCGCTGATGCAACACCTGTTTGCCAGCACCGAGCTGGAGTCGAGCTACCGGGTCAACATCAACATCATCGGCCTGGACGGCAAGCCGCAGCTGAAAAACCTGCGAGCGTTGCTGGTCGAGTGGCTGGAGTTCCGCGTCAACACCGTGCGGCGTCGTCTGCAATTCCGCCTGGACAAGGTCGAGCGTCGCTTGCACCTGTTGGACGGTTTGCTGATTGCCTACCTCAACCTGGATGAAGTGATTCACATCATCCGTACCGAGGAACACCCGAAAGCCGCGCTGATCGCACGTTTTGCCCTGAGCGAAATCCAGGCCGACTACATTCTCGACACCCGTTTGCGTCAGTTGGCGCGACTGGAAGAAATGAAGCTGCGCGCCGAGCAGGATGAACTGCTCAAGGAACAGGCCAAGCTGCAAGCCCTGCTGGGCAGCGAAACCAAACTGAAAAAACTGGTGCGTACCGAGCTGATCAAGGACGCCGAAACCTATGGCGACGACCGTCGCTCGCCGATCGTCGAGCGCACCGAAGCCAAGGCCCTGACCGAGCACGACCTGCTGCCGAACGAGAAAGTGACTGTCGTGCTGTCGGAAAAAGGCTGGGTTCGTTCTGCCAAGGGGCATGAGATCGACGCCACCGGCCTTTCCTACAAGGCCGGAGATGGTTTCAAGGCCTTGGCGCCGGGTCGCTCCAACCAGTTCGCAGTGTTTATCGACTCCACCGGTCGCAGCTATTCGGTGCCTTCGCACACGCTGCCATCGGCCCGTGGCCAGGGCGAACCACTGACCGGCCGTCTGACGCCGCCGCCAGGGGCGACCTTCGAATGCGTGCTGATGCCGGAAGACGATTCGCTGTACGTGATCGCCTCCGACGCCGGCTACGGCTTCGTGGTCAAGGGTGAAGACCTGCAAGCCAAGAACAAGGCCGGCAAGGCGCTGTTGAGTTTGCCGAACAACTCGAAGGTCATTCTTCCGCGCCCGGTAACGGATCGCGAGAACAATTGGCTGGCCTCGGTGACCACCGAAGGTCGCCTGCTGATCTTCAAGATCAGTGATCTGCCACAATTAGGTAAGGGCAAAGGCAACAAGATCATCGGGATCAACGGTGAGCGTGTGGCCAGTCGCGAAGAATATGTCACAGACATCGCCGTACTGCCGGATGGCGCCACGTTGGTGCTGCAGGCCGGAAAACGTACGTTGTCGCTGAAAGCGGACGACCTCGAACACTACAAAGGTGAGCGTGGGCGTCGTGGTAACAAACTGCCACGTGGCTTCCAGCGTGTCGATGCGCTGCTCGTCGAAAACCTCAATTAAGCGTCCTAGAGCGCTCGATCTACGATTTAACGCGTAGATCGACGCATTGGCGCTGGAGTCGGAACGCATATTCACGGATGATATGGCCTTTCAAGCGCCGGCGTGGCCGAGCGTTCTTCATATTTATTGAGTATTTTCACTGTGGTTAGCCTTGTGGCAACCACCTGGATGGGACGATGACTGCTCTGCGCCTTCCTTTTATTTTGATGCTCGCCGGCGTTCTTGGCCTGGCGGGTTGCAGCGTTCACCAACCGGTGTCGCTGTATCAGCTGGACAGCGGAAGTCCGGCTCAGCCTGCGCAAAGCGCGGGCATGGCGGTTTTGCTGGGCCCGGTAACGGTTGCGGATTACCTGCAACGCGAAACCTTGTTGCAGCGACAGCCCGATGGCAGCCTGCAGGCATCGCTTGACGGTCGGTGGGCGGGTAGCTTGTCTTCCGACATCGATCAGCTATTGCTGCGTCAGGTAGCGGGTCATCTGGACAGCCAGCGCGTTGTGCTGGCGCCTGCGACTGCCGGCTTCACGCCGGATGTTCAGGTGCTGATGACGATTACTCGCCTGGACTCGGGCGAATCGCAACCGGCGATCCTGGATGCGCAATGGCGTCTGATCGACCGTCGTGGCCAGGTTCGCGATAACCGCATCATTCACCTGCAGGAACAGCACGCAGGCGGTACGGCGGCTCAGGTTCAGGCACAGGGTGTGTTGCTGCAGCGTCTGGCCGAGCAGTTGTCGGTAGCGCTCAAGCCGCTGGCTAATCAGCCACCGATTGCAGAAGCGCCAAAGAAACCGGCCGCCAAGCCTGTTGCCCCTGCGGCTGAACAGGAAAAGCAGCCAAAGATCCCGATGGCTTCGCCGATCCGCACCGATATGGAAGTGTTCAGGTTCTAAGCCTGGATTGATTCAACACAAAGCCCGCAGTGATGCGGGCTTTGTTGTTTCTGCGGGTTGGAAACCTTCGGTGGCTGGACTGGCCTCTTCGCGGGCAAGCCTCGCTCCTACAAGGATTACGAGTCTCCTGTAGGAGCGAGGCTTGCCCGCGAAGAGGCCCGGAAAGGCAACAAAAAAGCCCGCAGACAATCACTCGTCTGCGGGCTTCTTTACATCAGGGCTTACGCCCGACGCTCATGCATCCGCGCCAGTTGCCGTTCCAGCATCGACGGATAAGGCTCCATCAACCGCTCAACACAGCAAGCACCCTCAGGGCTGGCAATCGGCCGGATCCGCGCACGCTGGCGGATCAGCGCGTCGTCACTGATCTTGCGCTCCACCAGCAGCAGGTTGCGGCTGTGTTGCGACAGGGCCAGGGCATCCTGAGCCGTTTCGGTCAGCAGCAGGTCGATCTGGCTCAACCCGAACAACTCGTCGCCCAGCGTCAGGCCCAGCTGCAATTGCAGGGTGATGCCGCTGTCCGCGACTTCGATCTGCAATTGATGACCCAGCGCTCGCAACAGCTCACCGCAGCAGATCGCGTTGGTCAGGTAGTCGTCGCCGCTGTCTTCGGTGTGGAAGACCATCAGCGTGCTGCCATCGTTCAGGCTATGCAGTTCGCCCTCATAGAGCGACGCGGCCTGATCGAGGCAATCGCGATAGCGTTTCAGCAGTTCTTCCAGACGAGTACGTGGCAAGCGACGCAGTTGATCCTGAGCACCCAATTGCACGGCCAGGACCGCGCTGTGCTGTGGCACGTTCGAGATCACCGGTTTTGCTACCGGCTTAGGCGCAACGTCGGCCGATTCATCACGCAAGTCGGCAAATGCATCGTCGTCATCGTCGTCTTCAACGGTGCTGACACTGCGCCGCGGCGCAGGCTTGAGGCCGGCCACAGGCTTGGTTTCGTCAAAGCTCGGATCACGCAGGTTGCGCACTTCGAAGGTCGGCTCGTTATCGTCGGCGTTGTCGTATTCGCTTTCGTCGTATTCCGGCTCAGGCACGGGTTCCGGCTCGGCCGGCTCCGGCGCGAAATTGGCGTGCAGCTGACGGGCCAGGTCGCCGATCTCATCCTGGCGCTCGGTGGCCGGAGTGTATTCGTCGATATTGCGCAGCCAAACACGCAGTTGCAGCAACGGCGTGGAGATGTGCCGACCCAGACGCAGGCTCAAGGCCAGGGACAGGGCCAGCAGAATCGCACTCAAAATGCCCATGCTTTGCAGGCTGATGGTCATCGGCTGCTGGAATTGATCCATGTCCAGGCTGATGCGCAGTTGCCCGGCGGTCACGTCCTGGAACGTGATCTTGCTCTGGTACATGCCTTCGGCTTCGCCCAACAGGCTGTGCTTGGGACGCTGACCGGCTTCGGCGAGGATGCGGTTATCGACGCTATAGATGGCGGCGTGAGCCACCAACTTGTTTTTGGTCAGGTTGTTGAGCAGCACGTTGAGGCTGAGGATGTCGTTGGACACCAACAGCTCAGTGGCGGACGTGGCGGTCTGCGTGGTCAGGCTTTCGCCCAGCGCATCGGCCTGCTCGTGCATGGCCTGCTTGAATTGCAAACCCATCACGCAGGCGTAGATCACCAGGGCCAGAGCGACCAGGATCACGTTATGGCTGGCGATGCGCAATGCAATCGGTACACGGCGGTGGCGCAGTGCACGGAAGATCAGCAGAAAGAAGTTATCGGTTTTTACTGGCGTGGGCCGGTTCACTTGAGCTCGGCTCTTTTGTCCGTGAAGTTGACGCGCAGTATAGCGACAGGCCCTAGACCGGCAAAGCGCTGACGGTGCCCGATGGTCACTGAAAGTGGGTAGAATGCGGTTTTTTTCCACTTGCGGGGGTGCGCCTTGCGCGAAATCGTCCTGATAAACATCACGGGAGTCGACCGTCCGGGTCTGACTGCGGCCATTACCGGCGTTCTGGCCCAGGGTGGTGTGAACATTCTCGACATCGGTCAGGCGGTGATCCACGACACCCTGTCGTTCGGCATCCTGGTTGAAATTCCTGATACCGAGCAAGGCAAGTCGGTGCTCAAGGACATCCTGTTCAAGGGATACGAGCTCGATCAGCAGGTGCGTTTCACGCCGGTGTCCGAAGAGGATTACCAACAGTGGGTCGGCAACCAGGGCAAAAAACGCCACATCGTGACGCTATTGACCCGCAAAGTGACCGCCGGGCAATTGCAGGCCGTGAGCTCGATCACCGCCAAATATGGCCTGAACATTGATCACATTGATCGCTTGTCCGGGCGTATGCCGCTGGACACCCCGGCCGACCAAGGCAAGGGCTGCATCGAGTTTTCCGTGCGTGGCGAAGCGGCTGATCCGCAGGCGCTACGGGCCGAGTTTCTCAGCGTCGCCCAGGAATTGAACGTCGACATCGCCTTCCAGGAAGATTCGCTGTTCCGCCGTAACCGCCGCCTGGCGGTGTTTGACATGGACTCGACGCTGATCGAGGCCGAAGTCATCGACGAACTGGCCAAGGCGGCGGGTGTGGGCGATCAGGTGTCTGAGATCACCGAGCGGGCGATGGCCGGTGAACTGGATTTCCGTGCGAGCTTCAAAGAACGCCTGGCTTTGCTCAAGGGGCTGGACGTCAGCGTGCTGGACTCGATCGGCGCTTCGTTGCGTCTGACTGAAGGCGCCGAAACCCTGTTTGCCGAACTCAAGCGTCTGGGCTACAAGACGGCAATCCTATCGGGTGGCTTTACCTACTTCGCCAAGCAATTGCAGGCCAAGTTGGGCATCGACTACGTGTTTGCCAACGAACTGGAAGTGGTCGACGGCAAGGTTACCGGCGTGGCGGTTGAGCCGATTGTCGATGCACAGCGCAAGGCAGATCTGCTGAAAGAACTGGCGCATAAGGAAGGTTTGCGGCTGGAACAGACCATTGCGGTCGGCGACGGTGCCAACGATTTACCGATGCTGGCGATTGCCGGTCTGGGCGTGGCGTTCCGGGCCAAACCGCTGGTGAAGCAGTCGGCGAAGCAGGCGATTTCCACCCTTGGGCTGGATGGCGTGCTGTATCTGCTGGGCTTTCGGGATCGTGACGGGCAGCTCTGAAGGCTGGCCGGGCCCCTGTGGCGAGGGGGTTTACCCCCGTTCGGCTGCGCAGCAGTCGTAAAACCAGATAACTCGGTCTGCCAGAGGGCCGCAGGGGCCGCTTCGCAGCCCAACGGGGCGGTGCGGCGGTCCGACAAGCCCCCTCGCCACATGGATCTGCGTCTCCCTCAAAGCGACTTCCACAACGAATCAAAATCCTCCTCAACGCCGCTCACTGCGGTGTTGTCGTTCCTGGCCGCCTCCAGCGAGCGGTAAGCAAACTGATTAAAGCTGTTGGTGCTCGCCACCCGCCGATCCAGCCCGGCCCGGCGTTCCTGGCCGTTGGTGTTGATCAGCACTTTGCTGCCTTCCTGAAAGGGCAGGCGCGGTGCGAGCAACGTAGCGGGCAGGTCGATGGCGCTGATTTCCGGCAACAACAGGCCACGTAAATACTGACTGTGATCGTCCCGCGCTCGCACCAGTTGCAGCCCGCACGGCTCGGCGTAAGGCGCGACCTGTTCGATACCCATTTGCGTACCACCGCCACGCACCTGACGAATCCAGCGAACCACCGCGATACTCCAGCCCTGATTGGCGGAGTCCTGAATGCCGACCATCTCACCAGTCTGCAACTCGGCGGGCACCGCGTTGGGCCACGCCAGGCAATATCCGCCGGGACTGTGATTGATGACTGGCAGGGCGTATGTCGGAAAATGCCGATTGCTATCGGCCGCCTCATGACTGTCGTCGTTCTGAAGGTGCGGGTATTCAATTTCTTCGTAGGGCAGCAAGGCATCGGCGTTGCCGTGGGGAGCGGCGTCGAACGCCTTGCTCCATAGGTCGCTCTCCCGTCCTGTCGGGGACGTTGCCGAGAACTGCGCAAGCCGGGTGCCAGGGTTTTTCAGAATATCGCTGAACGAACGTTCCCCGCCCAGATAGAAGTGCAGCGCGCTCATGCCCACGCACAGGGTCAACGTGCCTTGGCCGACGGTGCGTTGAAAGCTGCGCTCGGCCGCCTGGCCCCAGGCGGCGTGCAGGTGTTGCAACGTATCCAGGCTGAGCCCGCTCGGTACCGGCAGCGGCGGTGTGCCAATAGTGCCTTGCAAATGCGCTTCGATGGCGGCGACCAGTGGCTGCGGATCAATCCCCAGCAAACTGTCCTGCTGCTCGGCCCTGAACTTCGAACGATAGCGCGGCCCGGTGTCGAGGTCCGGCGCGACGGCAAACAATCCGCCGGCGAGTTGGCCGGGTTGCAACTTGATCCATTGGCTCCAGGGCTCCAGCACCTCGGCGAGTCGGGCAATCTGGTTCTGGCGCAGTTGATTGCAGCGGGAGGCGCCGAGCAGCAGGGCCGAAACGTAGGTCTGTTCGATGCTCAGGGTTTTCGTCTCGCTGGCCAGCTCATCGCGCAGGCTCAGGTGCTGGAGTTTGTGTGCGCAGGCGATTCGATACAGCTGGTGCAATTCCAGCCACAGGCCTTCCGGTACCGGGCAATACAGTTGAGTAGAGCGAATCAGCGGGCCGTTCAGGCAATTGATCGCCCGCTGCAGTGCGTGGGTCAACAGCGATGCTCGATCCTTGCTGAAGCGCGGGGTAATACGCACGACGATCTGTTTGTAGCCAATCGCCAGGTGACTTTGCAGTGCCTGGCAAAGGTTGGCGATCTTGCGCGAACGCTCGTCGAGCACAATCGCCTGATGCAGGAAATGCCGCTCCAGGTGTTTGCAGACGAAATACACCTCGGGTCGCAACAGTTCGAGCAGTTGCAGGCGATTGTCGCTGGGGGTGAGCAGTTGGTTGAGTTCGCTCAAGCCTTGATAGAGCAGGCGAGCGGTTTCGCCGATATTGGCTTTGGGCAGGTTGGCGATCCAGCGCTTGAGGTCGCGCGGCGTCGGTTCACAGAACGACAGGCGCAGCTGCGTCGGGATCGGTGCGCGTAGCAGCAGGTGGGGACTGGTCTCATTCATGCCGTGGAAAACTCCAACCGGGAAATGGGCAGTGAATGACCTGACTGTAGCACCTGTGGATGTCGACCGTTTGTCTGTCAGCCGAGTGCTGCTCGGGTGTACTACTAATCTGACACACGTGCGACTGGATACGCACAGTCGTACGGCCTGCTGCCTACGCAGGGCAGGTCTCTTGTAACTTCAAGGAGATGAGGTTCATGTCTAGATACGTAGTGGCAAATCAATGGGGCGGTAGTTCGGCACCTTGGCATCCGGGCGGAGACTGGACGTTAGGCGCGCGGGACAACCAGAACGTGGTCGCGATCGAGATCAAATCGGGAGATGGCGGCAAGAGCTTCACCGGCACCATGACGTACGCGGGTGAAGGTCCCATTGGCTTCAAGGCTCAGCGCACGGGCCAGAACCAGTACAACGTGGAAAATCAGTGGGGCGGCAACGACGCTCCATGGCATCCGGGTGGCAAGTGGGTCATCGGCGGCCGTGATAATCAGAACGTTGTGGCGTTGAGCGTCACCTCCAATGACGGAGGGAAAAACCTCAGTGGCACCAATACCTACGCCAACGAAGGGCCGATCGGCTTTCGTGGACAGATAGAGTAACGGCGCTACCGAAATGTCCGCCCCTTCGAAGACGTTCGACGGGGCGGATTAGCCAGGTCAGGCTTTCGGCAAGCCCATGCCCTGGCCCATCTGTACTGGCGAACCAGCCGCAAGTTCTTCAGCCCATTTCACCTGGTCCGGCCCGAACAGCACGACAGCAGTCGAACCCAGCTTGAAGCGACCCAGTTCCGCACCTTTTTCCAGATGGATCGGCGCGCGGGCGGCTTCGTCGTAACGGAAGGTTTTCAGCTCGCGTTTCGGCGGCGTCACCAGCCCGGCCCACACGGTTTCAATCGAGGCCACGATCATCGCGCCCACCAGCACCACGGCCATCGGCCCGCGCTCGGTGTCGAAAATGCACGCCACACGTTCGTTGCGGGCGAACAGTTCCGGCACGTTTTCGGCGGTGGTCTGGTTGACCGAGAAAATCCGGCCCGGGATGTAGACCATCTCACGCAGGGTGCCAGCCAGTGGCATGTGCACGCGGTGGTAGTCTTTTGGCGACAGGTAAATCGTCGCGAAATCGCCGCCCATGAACGGCGCAGCATTCGCGGCATCACCGCCCAGCAATTCCAGCACGCTGAAGCTGTGGCCCTTGGCCTGGAATACGCGGCCGTGTTCGATCGGGCCCAGTTGGCTGACCGCACCGTCGGCCGGGCTGAGAATCGCGCCCGGGGTTTCATCGAGCGGGCGAGCACCGTCTTTCAGCGCGCGGGTGAAGAACGCGTTGAAGTGCTCGTAAGCCGTCAGGTCTTCGACCAGCGCCTGGGACATGTCCACCTGGTAACGCTTGGCGAACCAGGCGGTAAAGGCGTTCTTGAACCAGCGCACGCGGCATTCGGCAATGCAGCCGGCCAGTCGCGAGAGCAAGTGGTGAGGCAGCAGGTATTGGCTGAGGATAAACAAACGCTTATTCATTAACTGTCCTTAAAAACCTTAAATCTCTACGGGCGTATCGGGGTGGTTGCCCCATTCGCCCCAGGAGCCGGCGTAGCCTTTGACCCGCGGATAACCGAGGGATTTGGCCACTAGATAGGTGAAGCCAGAGCGATGGTGAGTCTGGCAGTGGGTAATGACTTCTTTGTCTTTGGTGATGCCGAGTTGTTCGAGAATCTGCGGCATGTCCGTGCGGATGCGCAAGTTGCGCGACTTATCCATGCCGGCCGTCCATTCGAAATTCACCGCGCCGGGAATGTGCCCGGCCTTGGCTGCAAGGACTTTCTCGCCGGAGTACTCCAACGGGCCGCGCGCGTCCCATACCGCCAGGTCGGCGGCGCCGAGACGACTTTGCAGGTATTCGCGGGTGGCGGTGGGTTCGTCATGCAGGGTCAACGCAACCGGGCCGCCAACGTGGGCAGGGATCTGGATCGACATGGGCATGCCTTCTGCCAGCCACGCCGTCAGACCCCCGTCTATATAGTGGTAATTGCGGTGGCCGATGACATCGAGCAGCCAGATAAAGCGCCCGGCCCAACCGCCACCTTCGTCGTCGTACACCACGTAGACCGCATCGGGGTTGTGTCCCAGCTCACCGAACAACGCTTCGAGCGCCGCTTGCGGCGGCATCAGGCCCGGCGCAGGCGCCTGACCGAGTTGCGTACGTTTGGGGTCGACAAAGCGCGCACCGGGAATATGCCCTTCGGCATAGCGGGCGCTGCTGGTCAGGTCCACCAGAATCAGTTCGCGGGACTCAAGGCGAGGGAACAGGTCGCTCGGCTCGATGACCAGCGCCAAGCCAGAGAAGTCAGACATGTGAGGTCTCCAGAGCACAAAGGGGAGGATTGTAGCGCAGCATTCATTGACCGCGCTGGCTAAAGCTATGGAGTGCCTTTTCAATGCACTGCGCGGTTTTGCCGAAGGCTTGCACGGTGATTTCCGAAAACGGCCCGCCGCCCTGATCCGCTACAACAACCATGATCACCCGACCATTATTGACCAGTGAGCGCAGCAGCACGTGTTCGCCGCGAAACTGCGCCCGCAGGCTGGCAGGTAACAAGGCCGAGAACTGGGCGTTGTTGGCCGGGGTCAATCGCACTTGGGCCTGTTGCGAGAGCAGACGTTGCAGCACGGTGCTCTGGCTGACCGCCAGGTTCAAACCCGCTGCATCCTTCGCCAGCCCGGCCGTTTGATGCGCACGCAAATTGGCGTGGGTGCGGTCGGCCATCAAAATCATTACCCGACGCATGCCGCACGCGACCAGAGCGTCCCGGGCAGAGGTGGTCAAGTGCATCGCATTGGTGAAGCGGCTAGGCTCGACCAGCAATTCGGCACATTGTTTACGCCAGGCCGTCAGGTCTTCGGTGGTCGGCGCCGGTGCCGGCAGCAAACCGGCGTGAATGCGGTTCACGCCCGATGGCCAGATCAGCGATACGGCGGGGTGCCAGAGGTCCGGCATGGCGTGCTGATGCGCGCTGTTGACGGCCTGTTGGTGCAGTTGCTGCTGCACTTCGCTCATCGGCATTTGCAGGTAAAGGCTGGTCAGGTATTGCCAGCGTTCGCTGTGCGGACTGTCCCAGGCCTTTTGCGCCGACAGTGCCAGGCCATTGGCCAACAGCACAGTATTGGCCGGTTGATTGAGCCAGCGGCGCAGGGTCGGATCGTCATCGAGACGGTTTTGCTGACGCAGGGGATGCTCGCTGTCGCGGGCAATGCGCAGGACTTTGACCAGTTCTCGCTGCTCGTTGAGCAGCAGTCGATAACCTTGCTGAACCCAGATCGGCAGACGCCAGATATCCACCAGTGCCTGGCAGATGTCGAGCAGGCGAACGCCGAATAATTGCTTTTCGACGTTGCGCGCTGACTCGCCTTTATGAATCACCCGCAGTTCCCACTCTTCGAGCAACTGCGGATGAGTCAACGCCATCGGCCAGAGCGGCGAGAGAAACAGCAGGCTGCCCCAGTGGATGTCCTGCCAGAGCCGCGCCAGGCGACCGGCGAAAAAGCCGTTGGCCTGTTGGGTTGCATGTTGGCTGATCATCTGCAACTGACGCAAAGCCACCGGTATCTGTGATTGGGGTTCGGCAGGCAACCGGGCAAGCAACTCTTCGGTGCGCTTCAACCCGAGGCGATTGATCGCCACTTCAAGATTTTCCGCCGGCTCGGTCATGCTGCCGTGGGTGTGGCGATTGGCTTCGCGAATCACGCTCAAGGCCAGGGCCGGGCTGTCCTGCAACAGTTCGGCAATGTCACGAAGTGAACTGCGGTTGTCGGCGAGGGCCCTGCAGACACGGTCGTGACTGTCTTGCGGAACCGGCAGGCGCACGCCATCGAGTAGCTTGACCCAGCCTTCAAGCGTGGTCGGTTTTGGGGTTGGGATGTTCGTTTCGTTAGCCATGGTTGGACGTGATCATCGTCTGCATTACCTATGCCCGGAGAGGGCTAAATTAGCTTTTCGCTTGAACTGGCTATAGTCTGGCGCAGTTTTGCCGATAAGTAGAAGAAGAGATTTTTTAACTTCCGAATATGACCTTGAACCCGACTCAGTAAGTGCTCTCCTACCTATGGCTAAATTAATCGGCATCATCGTCGTATTCGCGAGCGTGCTCGGCGGATACGTGCTCTCCCACGGCAAGATTGCCGCCCTGATCCAGCCTTTCGAGGTGTTGATTATCGGGGGCGCGGCCCTCGGTGCATTCCTGCAGGCCAACCCTGGTCATATGTTCAAGCACGTTCTCAAGAAAGCCTTGGGAATGTTCAGCTCGCGCTTCAGCCACACGTTCTATCTGGAAGTGCTGGGTCTGATTTACGAGATCCTCAACAAGAGCCGCCGCGAAGGCATGATGGCGATCGAAGGCGACATCGAAGATGCCGCCGCCAGCCCGATCTTCGCCAAGTACCCGGCAGTCCTGAAAGATGACCGCATGACCGCGTACATCTGCGATTACCTGCGCATCATGTCCTCCGGCAACATGGCTCCCCATGAGCTCGAAGGCCTGTTCGACATGGAGCTGACCAGCCTCAAGGAAGACCTCGATCACCCGTCCCACGCAGTGAACGGCATCGCCGACGCCATGCCCGGTTTCGGTATCGTCGCGGCCGTATTGGGGATCGTGGTAACCATGGCCTCCCTGGGTGAAAGCGATCAGAAAATGATCGGCGTCCACGTGGGTGCGGCACTGGTGGGTACCTTCTTCGGTATTCTCGCCGCCTACGGTTTCTTCGGCCCGCTGGCCCATGCCCTGGCCCACGAAGCCAAGGAAGAACTGAACGTCTACGAAGCCATCAAGGCCTCGCTGGTGGCTTCGGCTTCCGGCATGCCACCATCGCTTGCGGTGGAGTTCGGCCGCAAGGTTCTGTACCCGGCGCACCGTCCTAGCTTCGCTGAGCTGGAACAAGCGGTTCGCGGTCGCTAAGTCATGGAAAATAACCAGCCGATAATCATCAAGCGCGTAAAAAAATACGCGGGCGGGCATCACGGGGGCTCCTGGAAAATCGCCTTCGCTGACTTCGCGACGGCGATGATGGCGTTCTTCCTGGTGCTGTGGCTGCTGTCCACCGCAACGCCGGAACAGAAGATCGCCATCGCCGGTTACTTCAAGGACCCGGTCGGTTTTTCCGAAAGTGGCACGCCGTACATCATCGATCTGGGCGGCTCCCCGACCCTGGCGCCGGAGAACACCCTCAACCCCGAGGTGAAGTCTCAGCCGCAGCCGGACCGCGTCACCGTCGACACCGAGCAGGTCGAAGGCATGGCCGAGCAGGTTGAGAAAGAACGCCTGGAACTGTTGCTGCAAGAATTGCAGAACAAGGTTGATGAAAACCCGCAGCTGCAAAAATTCAAGGACCAGATCCTGTTCGAGATCACTCAGGACGGCTTGCGCATCCAGATCATGGACGCGGAAAACCGGCCGATGTTCGACTCAGGCTCAGCGCGTCTGAAACCGTATTTCGAAGACATCCTGCTGGCCATGGCCGACACCATCAAAGCGGTGCCGAACAAGATCAGCATCAGCGGCCACACCGATGCCAAGCCGTACTCGGGCACCGGTGATTTCGGCAACTGGGAACTCTCGGCCAACCGTGCCAACGCCGCCCGCCGTGCGCTGGTCGCCGGCAGCTACCCGGATCAGCAAGTGGCACGGGTGGTCGGTTATGCCTCGTCGGCGCTGTTCGACCGCGAGAACCCGTTCAACCCGGTCAACCGCCGGATCGACATTGTGGTGTTGACCAAGAAGGCCCAGCGCGCCATCGAAGGTTCGCAAGGTGCTGAACCGGCTCCTGCGCCAGCGCAAGGGCAGGGTGGTCCGGGCGAAGTGCCGGCCACGCCAGTCGATCCAAACGCATTGCCGGCGGATAAACAACCGCTGCCGGCCCATGAGCTTCGCGAGCGTTTGAATATCTTCGAAGACCCGGCACCGAAACCGGCGGAACCGCCGAAGCAGTGACCCACTAAAAAGCCGCGAGATGATCGCGGCTTTTTTGTATCTGTTCACTGGCATGGGACTGACGCTGGCAGTAACAAAAATAATGGCTTTATACCGAGATTGGCTAGGACTTTAAAAATCTGAATCGCAGGGTAGGTAACTGTCATTCCTGCCGCGGCGGTCAATCACTCCCTGGCCATTAATTTTATCTTGCGTCAAAAGGGTCCGCATCAGAGCTCACGAGGAATATCAGGAATTTTGCACGCTATCATGGCTTCTGATACCGTGATGAAATTGTGATACGGGAGAATGAATATGGTTGATTCCACCCGCTACGACCACGACTTGCAAGAACGTGGTGACCTGATCGAGCTCAAGGTCTATGTAGAGAGCGTGCTTGGCCTGAAGCTGCGCTTAAAGCCGTGGGAACACGTCAAAATCCTTCCGTATGCGCTACGTGATCGATACGAATTTTTCGTCACGGAAATCTTGGGCGCCAGGTGCCTCATCCTCAAGGAACGTCCACAGCGGGAAGCTAGCGTTGCGGATATCGCCAAGCATATGCAGGCAATCAACAACCTTCAGGCGCTCAGGAAGTCGCCCGAAACCGGCGACCTCATGATTTTCGTCACAGACACGCTCCCGAGCTATGACAGAAAGCGACTGGTCGAGAAGGGCGTCCAATTCATCGTGCCCGGAAACCAGCTTTACCTTCCGGCATTTGGAATGGATTTGCGTGAATACTACAGGCAGCGCCTGGAAAAGCCTCAGGTTCTGAGCCCCGCCACCCAATCCATGCTTATTCATTTCTTGATTAAAGGGTGGCAGCACCGGCTACTGATCGCTCGCTCTACCTTCGAGAAGTCCTTTACCTACGCGAAAATGACCATTACCAGAGCCATCAAAGAGCTGACTGATCTGGATATCGTTCAGTCTGGAAAGGGAATGGGTGAAGCCACGATTCTTTTTCACTTGTCTCCGAAGGAGACTTGGGAAATGGCGAAAGACTGCATGCGTACGCCGGTCAAAAAAACGCTTTGGTTAAATGCAGTTCCTGAGGCGTTTGACATCCCAATGCTGCTTGCGGGTGAGGCGGCCCTGGCAGAGTTAAGCCTTCTTGCAGGTCCAAAAGTACCTGGTTTTGCAATGACGACTGCGCAGTTCGATCACATTCGAGAGCTCGCTCATTCCGATCAGCACCGGAAAATGAATGCGGCATATGGGGAAGATTTCGGTGTGTGGGGCTCTATATCAAAGACGGTCAAATCGAAATTTGAGACAACATCTCCCTATTATGAAGTGCCGCAAAACCATGCAGCATGCTGCATCCAGTTTTGGAGCTATGAGCCTCCGCATTGCAACACAGTCACTGGGACAGTAGACCCATTTTCTCTCTATCTGAGTCTCAGGGATGAGCATGATGACCGGGTGCAAATGTGTTTGGATGAAATGATGGAGAGCGTGAAATGGTAGTGGGTATCGATCGGTTTAGAGAGTAATTCAAAGACTACCAAGGTAGCTACGTTCTGATTGGTGGGGTGGCAGCATCCATTTCCATGGAACTTCTGGATGAACCATTTCGAGCCACCAAGGATTTGGATGTCGTACTAATTGTTGAGGCCCTCAATCGTGAATTCGTAGGGCAGTTCTGGAAGTTCATCAAGGACGGCGGATATGAAGTTCGGCAAAATGGTGACAGCGCAGGAGACTCTCCTGTGTTCTATCGCTTCCAGGATCCTCAGGACAAATCCTTTCCGGTTCAGATCGAACTTTTTTCTCGTGTGCCAGATGGCCTGGAGCACGAAGAGGCGGCTCGAATGACCAAAATTCCCGTAGAAGAGCAAGCCGCAAGCCTTTCTGCGATCATTCTCGATGATGAGTATTACAACTTTCTCTTGGCTGGCGTCGACCACACCCAGGACATCAGTCATATAGGGGCTGACAGGCTAATTCCGCTAAAAGCCCATGCCTGGCTTAACAAGAAGGCGCAGATCGATAGCGGTGTTCGAGTGGACAGTCGTGATATCAATAAACACTTCAAAGATGTGATCATGCTTTCTGTAGGTCTTACGGAGGGCATGATCAAGCTTCCTGAGCGAGTGACGCTCGATTTGACGTCATTTCTCAGCCAAGTGCCCGCTGAGCTTGCGTCAAACCCTCAGGGTTATAAAGGGGTGGATGGCGGCCGCATTATCAAGATCATTCAACAAGCCTTCAGCCTCAATTAATTCACTTTTTCGCACGGTATCACCAGTGATGATACCGTGCGAAAAATCTGTAATGTGGCCTTTAAAAGGGCTCTGCAACCCAGGTTTGAGACCGTATCCATTGCACCCTCCTAATACAAAGCCAGAAGGTGTGAACCTTTTCAGGACGAGACATTTCAGTAGCCGCGACGAATCCGGTTTTTGAGCTGGTCGTGGAACAGATCGGCATTCTGTTTATAGATTTTGCGTGTGGATTCATTGATCGAATCCAGAATGACCGAGCGTTTGGATACCGCTTCATCGCGATAGGCATCAATGAAAAAATTGAGGTCCGAGTCGCTGCTCAATTTCGGCCATTTGTCGAGGTAGAGTGGCAGTGCGCTGGGGCCGATCTTGTAGGAACAGATCCGGCGATTGCTGAAGGTCGCCTCACCGATTTCGAACGGCACCCACCAGGACTGTGCGGTTTTCTCCGAAACTACAGCTAGCAAGTGCGTGCAGTCAGTGATATTGCGGGTGATAACGCCAGTGATGTCATCCGTGGTCTGCGATTCGGGATCCAGCACGTCGAGATAGGTTTTGATGTTCGCCTGTTTCAGGCGCGCATTGATGACCATTGCCTGGGCGCGGTCGGTGTGGCGGTAGCTGATAAATACTGGCATCAGAAATGTCCCTTGATCGCGAGTTCGCGGTAATAGGCGCCGAGGGCGGTGAGGCGGCAGCCGGTGGAACTCAGGGCGGCGTAATACATGTGCTCGGCGTCCACCGGTTCGATCAGGCTGTGTCGGTTGCACTTTTGCAGCTGGGCGAAAACTTCGCCGTGGTCCGGGTCGAAGGATGTTTCGGTGGGTTCGTAGCTGGGGTCGAGCGCAAACACCGATTCTGCCTCGGCGAACCAGTCGGGGAGCTTGCGCAGTATTTCCTTGGGGATCAGTGGTGAGACCTCACGCAATGAAATGAACTGCGACACATTGGTCTTGAATACCGGCCGCTGTTCCCAGGCATCGAGCGCGTTGTCGACGAAGGAATAAAGGCTGCCGGGGGTGATTTTCCCCAGAATATTGGCGGCGCCACCGTGCAATGCCTGAAGCAGCAGCCCGGTGAAGACGCCGTGACCTGAACCTTCCATTGCCGGTTGTTCTTTTTTACAGGCCGTGAGAATGGTCATGCCCTCGCCGATCACACTGCTTTCGCTACGCAAGGCCCGCATTTCCCCGGCAGCGCCGCCCTGACAGCAATCGAGAATGATGACTTTGTTTTTGATTTTCGTCGCTTTGGTGGCCCAGTTCAGAATGTCACTGAGCCGGATCCCGTCCTTGGCCGACTTGTAGTCCTGGGGCAGCAGCATGCCTTCGTCGGTATCGGTGTCGAAATTGCCGTGGCCGGCGAAATACAACAGGGCCACATCACAGTCCCCGGAAAACAAATCCTGGATGTGGCGTTCGAGCACCTCGCGGCCTAAGTGGTCTTCGGCTGAGGTCAGCACGATATTCTTGAAATTCGGGTCCCCGTCGGCGTCGGTTTTCAGCACCGAGGCCATGGCCATTGCGTCGTTGTTGCAGCCACTCAATTGGGAAACATGGCTGTAGTTGTTGATCCCGATGAACAATCCTTTGCGCATGGTTCAGCCCGCCGCGTGAGTGCGAATGGCACTGATGATGCTGTTGGTGTTCCAGGCGCACTCAGCATGTGCTGCCCGGCGCACAACGGTAGAAATCCGCTCCGCACCAAAGGGTTTGACCGCAATGATCACCTTGCCCATGCGCCGGGCGATCTCGATTTCCTTGTTGATCCACTTGCTGTACGTGGAATACATGCCCGCCATGATCAGGACCGCCGAGCAAGGCCTGATCTTGTTTTCGATGGCTTCCTCCAGCTGTTTGTCGGTCTGGGCACCGATGATCGGGTTATGCGGAGGTACGGAGAAATTCTTGAAGGTGAACGTTGGATGCGCGGTCAGCAGTCTCACCAGATTGTCGTGGGCATCGGAGTAGTTCCACGAGTGGCTGATGAACAAATGATAGGTTTGCATGGATATCCCTCGGTATCGCCGGAATGCGAAGAGGGCTTGAATGTATGCACTTGGATGGCCGCAACAAGGCCTGTCCGGTTAAAGAGACGGGTCCTTCAAGCAGGCACGCAAATGTCCTACAGGGGTGTCTGACGTTTAATCGGTGGGGGGATTTGCAAGGCGCAACGAACAACCCGCCGCTCCGTCTGCATCGGAGCGGCTGGAGTGTCTGTTTAGTAGCTGGTTTCCGGCAGGCTGGCGATGATCGAGCGGTAGCTGTTCATCCGTTGCTGCTGCACGCGACCTTCTTCCAGTGCCTTGAGCAGGGCGCAGCCCGGCTCGCGATCGTGCTTGCAGTCGCGGAAGCGGCAGGTGCCGATCAGGTCGTTGAACTCGATGAAACCGGCTTCGACGTCGGCGCGGCTGACGTGGCCCAGGCCGAATTCGCGGATACCCGGGGAGTCGATCAACTCACCGCCACCGGGAAAGTGGAATAACCGCGCGGTCGTGGTGGTGTGGGTGCCCTGGCCGGACAGCTCGGACAACGGACCGACACGGGCTTCGACTTCCGGCAGCAGGCTGTTGACCAGCGAGGATTTGCCGACGCCGGACTGGCCGACGAATACGCTGATGCGTCCGTCCAGCTGCTTCTGCAGTTGCTCCATGCCGTTGCCGTGGTGCGCCGAGACTTCCAGCACCGGGTAACCCAGCGTGCGGTAAACCGCCAGCAAGGCGTTCAGTGCGGGGGCATTCTGCTCGTCGATCAGGTCGAACTTGTTGAGCAGCAGCAGCGGACGAATCCCTGCGTGCTCGGCTGCAACCAGGTAACGGTCGATCAGGTTCGCGTGAGGCTCGGGCAGCGGGGCGAAGACGATGACAATCATGTCGACGTTGGCGGCTACGGGTTTGAGCTGACCACGGCTGTCCGGACGGCAGAGTTCGGTTTTACGCGGCAGTTGCGCCACGATCACACCGATGCCCTGGTTGCCAGCACGCCAGACCACCTGATCGCCGGTCACCAGCGCAGGCAGGTTGGCGCGCAAGTGACAGCGGAACACCTCGCCGGCCAAATCGCCATCGAGCGCTTCGACTTCGACCTGCACACCGAAGTGCGCGATCACCAGGCCGGTCTGTTCCGGACCCAGGTCGCCACCCTCAAGTGCCTCGACAGCCGAGGACTCGCGTTTGGCGGCGCGGGCTGCGCGTTCGCCCTGAATCTTTTCGATGCGCCAGTTTTGACGACGATTGAGTTGGCGTTTGGCCATGGGTGTTCCGTATCAAGAATGCAGCGATTAGGTAAAACGGCCGCGAGTTTAGCACGCCCGGGCGCCGTCCTAGGCTAAACTGCGCAGCATTGCCTAGGAGCCGACACATGCAAAATCCGCAGAACCTGATCTGGATCGACCTGGAAATGACCGGTCTGAACCCTGATACCGACGTCATCATCGAAATGGCCACCATCGTCACCGACAGTGACCTGAACACCTTGGCCGAAGGGCCGGTGATCGCGATCCATCACAGCGATGAGATCCTCGCCGGCATGGACGAGTGGAACACCCGTCAACACGGCGGTTCGGGCCTGACCCAACGAGTGCGCGACAGCCGCATCAGCATGGCCGAAGCCGAAGCACAAACCATCGCCTTCCTGGAACAATGGGTACCGAAGGGCAAGTCGCCGATCTGTGGCAACAGCATCTGCCAGGACCGCCGCTTCCTTTATACCCACATGAAATCCCTGGAAAGCTTCTTCCACTACCGCAACCTCGACGTGTCGACCCTTAAAGAGCTGGCCGCACGCTGGGCGCCGGACGTGCGCGACAGCTTCAAGAAGGGCAGCACCCACCTTGCCCTGGACGACATCCGCGAATCCATCGCCGAGCTGCAGCACTACCGCAAGCATTTCATCAAGTTCTGATTCGGTGGTGTTTGTTCCGGCGCCTTCGCGGGCAAGCCTCGCTCCTACTGATAGTCGAGTACCTGTAGGAGCGAGGCTTGCCCGCGAAGGGAGCGACGCGGCCTATCTGCGTGAACGCCCTCTTTTGGTGCCGCGACTAAATGGCTAGACTGCGCGCCTTTCTGCAAGGACCGCCACCATGTTGCTGATGCTTTACCTGATCGCCATCACCGCCGAAGCCATGACCGGTGCCCTGTCTGCCGGTCGTCGCGGCATGGACTGGTTTGGTGTGGTGCTGATCGCGTGCATCACGGCGCTCGGGGGCGGTTCGGTGCGTGACGTGCTGCTCGGTCACTATCCGCTGACGTGGGTCAAACACCCGGAATACCTGGTGCTGACCTCGATCGCGGCGATGTTTACCGTCTTCACTGCGCGCTGGATGCGCCACCTGCGCTCGCTGTTTCTGGTGCTCGACGCCGTGGGTCTGGTGGCATTCACCCTGATCGGCTGCATGACCGCCCTGGAAATGGGCCACGGCATGCTGGTGGCTTCCGTCAGCGGCGTGATCACCGGGGTGTTCGGCGGCATCCTGCGGGACATCTTCTGTAACGACATCCCGCTGATCTTCCGCCGCGAGCTCTACGCCAGCGTCTCGTTCGCCGCGGCGTGGTGCTACATGCTCTGTATCTACCTGCAATTACCCGGCGAACAGGCGATTCTGATCACGCTGTTTGGCGGTTTCTTGCTGCGGTTGTTGGCGATTCGTTTCCACTGGGAAATGCCGAAGTTCGTTTATAACGACGAAGCTTGATTTCAGTGGGTGCATGGACGGATAGGGAGATCTTCGAAATATCCTGTCGAGGAAGTCTCTTAGGTTGCTCGGAGAAAATAGGGTAAAAAGCTCCTAAATAGGGTAATTAGCTATTTAGTTACCCTATTTAGCTTTGAATTACCCTATTTGGCAGGTAAAAACATAAATGCGATCACTCACTCCCGAATTTCTCGCAACGCTTCGCTACGACGGACTGCAGGTCGCGACGTTGCGGGCTCTCGGGGAGTACCGGGGCAAGCAACAATTGTTCGTTTCCCAGTCCCCAGAAATTCTCCAGGACCTGAAGCAGCTTGCAGTCATCGAGTCTACAGAGTCATCGAACCGATTGGAGGGAGTGGTTGTTTCGCCAAGTCGTTTGAAGTCGTTGATTATCAAAAATGCCGACCCGAAAAGTCGCTCCGAGCAAGAAGTCGCGGGGTACCGCGATGCGCTTTCTCTTATCCATGAAGCGGCTGAGGGGATGCCATTCTCCGAGGGCGTCATTCGGCAGTTGCACGGCATGCTTTATCGCTATTTACCGCAGGATGGCGGGGAGTGGAAAGCAACGAACAATGACATCATCGAGCGCCATCCGGACGGTAGTTCACGCATCCGCTTTCAACCGGTTGCGGCACATCTGACACCCATTGTAATGGTCGATATGGTCATGCAGTACCGAAAAGCATTGGATCAAAATCTGGCAGACCCGCTCGTATTGGTCCCGCTGAGTATTCTCGACTTTCTCTGCATCCACCCCTTCTCAGATGGCAACGGGCGCGTGGCTCGACTGCTTACCTTATTGTTGCTTTACCAGTTTGATTATCGCGTGGGCCGTTTCATAAGCCTTGAGCGGATCTTCGAGGAGTCAAAGGAAAGCTATTACGAAACACTTGAGGTCAGCTCTCAAGGTTGGCATGAAGGCAGACACGATGTTCAGCCATGGCTCAACTATTTCTGGGGTGCGCTACTTCGCGCTTACAAGGAGTTTGAGGAGCGTGTCGGTAAGATCGATAAGCGCCATGGAGGCAAAAGCGATCGAGTTCGAGTTGAAGCGTTGAAGCGCTCCCTACCGTTTTCCATTACTGAGCTTGAAGAAGCTTGCCCGGGCGTGAGTCGTGACACTGTACGTATGGTTTTGCGTTCATTGAAAGCCGAAGGGTTAATTGAGTCGACAGGGAAGGGGCGCAGTGCCAAGTGGATAAACTTGCATCGCTAAAGGCGAGTTTAGTGGCTGCCAGCGCGCTGCTCATGTTGCTTCAACGCCCACTCGACGTGTTCTCGCACTAGTTCCGATGGATGTTCGCGGCGAGACTTCAACGCTTCCAGCACCGGAATGCTCGACGGCGCGTTCCCCAACCCCACCGCCAGATTGCGCAGCCAGCGCTCGTAACCGGCGCGGCGCAGCGGTGAGCCTTCGGTGCTGCTGAGGAACTTGTCCTCATCCCACATGAACAGCTCCGCCAGTTCGGCATTGTCCAGGTTATGCCGTGGCTTGAAGTCGCTTTCGCCGGACGGGCGGGCGAAGCGGTTCCACGGGCAGACGATCTGGCAGTCATCGCAACCGAACACCCGATTGCCGATCAGCGGGCGCAAGTCTTCGGGGATCGCGCTTTTCAGTTCGATGGTCAGGTAGGAAATGCAGCGCCGGGCGTCCAGCACGTACGGGCCGACGAAGGCGTTGGTCGGGCAAATGTCCAGGCACGCGGTGCAGCGGCCGCAATGTTCGGTGGTGTGCGGTGGATCGACCGGCAGCGGCAGATCAACAAAGAGCTCGCTGAGGAAGAAGTAACTGCCGGCCTTGCGATTCAAGACCAGGGTGTTTTTGCCGATCCAGCCCAGGCCGGCCTTCTCTGCGATGGCTTTTTCCAGTACTGGCGCGCTGTCGACGAAGGCGCGGTAACCGAACGGCCCGATGACTGCCTGAATCTTTTCTGCCAGTTGTTGCACACGTTTACGGATCAGTTTGTGGTAATCGCGGCCCAAGGCATAACGCGATACGTAGGCTTTTTCCGGTTGGGCCAGCAATTGCGCCATTTGGGTATCGCCGGGCAGGTAGTCCATGCGCAGGGACACTACGCGCAACGTACCGGGGACCAGTTCTTCCGGGTGCGAGCGTTTGCTGCCGTGGGCGCCCATGTACTCCATTTCGCCGTGGTAACCGGCCGCCAGCCAGCGCTCCAGGTGCTGCTCATGCTCGGCGAGGTCCAGGCCGCTGATGCCGACTTGCTGAAAGCCCAGCTCGCGGCCCCAGTCCTTGATGGATTGGGCGAGGGCGGGCAGGTCTGTGGTAATAGCGGGCATGAGGCGAGAGAAACCGGAGCTGAGGTGCGTATAATTCTGCCAGACATCGGAGCCCGAAGACGCATGCCGCACACTAAAGATGATTTACCCGACGCGCTGTACAGCGCCGCGCACGTGCGAGCCCTCGATGCGAACCTGATCGCGGCCGGAATGCCGGGCTTCGAATTGATGCAGCGCGCAGCGCGAGCGACCTGGCGTGCGCTGGTCCGTCAGTGGCCGTCGGCGAATGAATTGAGCGTGGTGGCCGGTCACGGCAATAACGCGGGCGACGGTTATCTGGTGGCAGTGCTGGCCCGGCGTGCCGGTTGGCATGTGCGGGTGTTGGCGGCTGGTGATCCTCAGCGTTTGCAGGGGGATGCAGCACTGGCCCATGCCGAGGCGGTGTCCGAAGGCGTCGCGGTTCAAACCTTCGCGATGCAGTCAGAGTTGCGCGGTATCGTACTGGACGCCCTGCTCGGCACCGGTTTGACGGGTGAGGTGCGAGAGCCCTACGCCAGTGTGATCGCGGCGATCAATGCCAGTGGCCTGCCGGTGGCGGCGGTGGATATCCCTTCGGGCTTGTGTGCCGATACGGGGCGTTTGCTCGGTGCGGCCGTTCGAGCTGATCTGACAGTTACTTTCATTGGCTTGAAATTGGGGATGTTCACGGGCGACGCTGCGGATGTGGTTGGCGAGCTGGTGTTCAACGATCTGCAGGCCTCACCCGAGTCGTTTAACGGGGTCGACATTGATGCTCTGCGCCTGACCGCTGGCAACTTGCCGCGTCTGGCAGGCCGCGCGCCAATCGCCCATAAAGGCAAATTCGGCCATGTATTGCTGATCGGCGGTGATCGCGGTTTTGGCGGCGCCATTCTGCTGAGCGCACAAAGTGCCCTGCGAGGTGGTGCGGGCATGGTGTCCGTGGCCACGCGCAGTGAGCATGTGCCGGCGGCGCTGGCGAGAATCCCTGAAGCGATGGTGCTGGGGACTTCGTCGGCCAATCAGCTGATGGGATTGCTTCAAAAGGTTTCCGTACTGGTGGTTGGTCCGGGCCTGGGGCAGGCTGCCTGGGGGCGCAGTCTATTGTCGGCGGCGGCCAATGCGCCGCTGCCGCAAGTCTGGGACGCCGATGCGTTGAATTTGCTGGCTTCAAATTACGTGAGTTTGCCCAAGGACTGCGTGATCACGCCACATCCCGGTGAAGCCGCGCGGTTGCTGGGGATCAGCACCGCCGAGGTTCAGGCGGATCGCCCGGCGGCCGCTCACGCATTGAGCAAAAAATATACAGCTATCGTGATTCTCAAGGGCGCCGGCAGTCTCATCGCCAGCCCCGATGGGCGCCTGTCGTTGTGTCATCAGGGCCATCCGGCCATGGCCACCGCCGGTTTGGGTGATGTGTTGGCCGGCCTGGTCGGCGCTTTGCTGGCCCAAGGCATGAACGCGTTCGACGCGGCCTGCCTGGCGGTCTGGCTGCACGCCAATGCCGGCGCGCAAGAAGGTAAATCGGGCCGTGGGCTGGCGGCCAGTGATCTGATCCCAGCCATTCGTCAGTTGTTGGAGGAGCAAGCACCGTGTCTGAAGTAAACCTGTACCTGGCCGATGAAGAGGCGATGACCGCATTTGGCGCACGCATCGCGCAAACCACCCAAGGGCACGGTCTTATTTTTCTTGAAGGTGATCTGGGGGCGGGGAAAACCACGCTGTCGCGGGGCATCATCCGTGGTCTGGGGCATGTCGGGGCGGTCAAGAGCCCGACGTTCACCCTGGTTGAGCCTTACGAGATCGGCGACGTTCGGGCCTTCCACTTCGATCTGTATCGACTGGTCGATCCGGAAGAACTGGAGTACCTCGGGATTCGTGACTACTTCGAAGACGACGCGTTGTGCCTGATCGAATGGCCCCAGAAGGGTGCAGGCTTTTTGCCAAAGCCCGACCTGACCATTACCATTACCCCGCAAGACAGCGGGCGTTCGCTGAAAATTTTGTCCCAAGGCTCGCGCGGCGAGTCCTGGTGTGCCGCTTTGGCATTGGAAACCAATTAAATGATGGGGTCAGGTATGCGCTTTCGCGCGATGGTAGCTGCCGTAGGGATGTTGTTTTTGGCGGTGACCGTCGACGCTGTGGCCGAGACAAAGGTCAACAGCGTTCGCCTGTGGCGGGCGCCGGACAACACGCGGCTGGTGTTCGACTTGTCCGGGCCGGTGCAACACAGCGTGTTCACCCTGACCGCACCTGATCGGCTGGTGATCGACATCAATGGCGCCACCCTGGGTGCGCCGTTGAACGTCAACAGCGCCAATAGCCCGATCACTGCCATGCGCTCGGCTCAACGCACGCCGACCGATCTGCGGGTGGTCATCGACCTGAAAAAAGCCGTCACGCCAAAAAGTTTTACCCTGGCGCCAAACGCCCAGTACGGCAATCGCCTGGTGGTCGACTTGTTCGATAACGCCGCCGATGCCGCGCCGATTCCTGCGCCGACCAACGTCGCGACCGTCGCACCGGTGCCTGTCACCCCGATCGATCCCCCGGTCAAACTGCCGCCCGCGCCGGCCGGCAAGCGTGACATCATCGTCGTGATCGACGCCGGTCACGGCGGCGAAGACCCGGGTGCCTCGGGCTCTCGCGGTCAGCGTGAAAAAGACGTGGTGCTGGCCATCGCCCGCGAGCTGCAACGCCAGGTCAACGGCATGAAAGGCTTCCGCGCCGAACTGACCCGTACCGGCGACTACTTCATTCCGTTGCGCGGCCGTACCGAAATCGCCCGCAAAAAAGGCGCCGACCTGTTCGTGTCGATCCACGCCGATGCCGCGCCTTCGGCTGCTGCGTTCGGTGCATCGGTGTTCGCCTTGTCTGATCGCGGCGCCACCTCGGAGACCGCCCGTTGGCTGGCCGACAGCGAAAACCGTTCCGACTTGATCGGCGGTGCCGGCAACGTCAGCCTCGACGACAAGGACCGAATGCTTGCTGGCGTGCTCCTCGATTTGTCGATGACCGCCTCCCTGACATCCAGCCTGAACGTTGGCCAAAAAGTCTTGAGCAACATCGGCCGCGTCACGCCGCTGCACAAACAGCGCGTGGAGCAGGCCGGGTTCATGGTGCTGAAGTCGCCGGACATTCCATCGATCCTGGTGGAAACCGGGTTCATCTCCAACGCCAACGAAGCTTCCAAGCTGGCTGCAGCAAACCACCAGCAGGCGCTGGCGCGTTCGATCAGCAGCGGCGTGCGCCAGTTCTTCCAGCAGAACCCTCCGCCAGGCACCTACATCGCCTGGTTGCGTGATTCCGGCAAAATCGCCCAGGGTCCACGTGACCATCGGGTGAACCCGGGCGAGACGCTGGCGATGATTGCCGTGCGTTATCAGGTGTCTCCGGCCACCTTGCGCAGCGCCAATAACCTGCAAAGCGACGAGCTGAAAATCGGTCAGAACCTGACCATTCCCGGCACTGAACTGGCGTCCAAAGAATGAACCAGGTGCTGACCAATACGGCTCGCATCGAGCTGCTCAGCCCGCGACTGGCGAACCAGATTGCCGCCGGTGAGGTGGTTGAGCGCCCGGCCTCGGTGATCAAGGAGTTGCTGGAAAACAGCCTCGACTCCGGCGCCAGGCGCATCGATGTCGATGTGGAGCAGGGCGGCGTCAAACTGCTGCGGGTGCGGGATGACGGCAGCGGCATTTCTGCCGATGACCTGCCGCTGGCCCTGGCGCGACACGCCACCAGCAAGATCCGCAACCTCGAAGACCTCGAACAGGTCATGAGCCTCGGGTTTCGTGGTGAAGCCCTCGCTTCGATCAGCTCCGTGGCGCGTCTGACCCTGACGTCCCGCACCAAGGATGCCGATCAGGCCTGGCAGGTCGAGACCGAAGGTCGGGACATGGCGCCTCGCGTCCAACCCGCGGCCCACCCGGTGGGCACCTCGGTTGAAGTGCGCGACCTGTTCTTCAACACCCCGGCACGGCGCAAATTCCTCAAGACCGAAAAAACCGAATTCGATCACCTGCAAGAAGTGATCAAACGTCTGGCGTTGGCGCGTTTCGACGTGGCGTTCCATTTGCGTCACAACGGCAAAACCATCCTCAGCCTGCACGAAGCCCATGACGACGCAGCTCGCGCGCGGCGAGTGGCGGCCATCTGCGGCTCGGGTTTCCTCGAGCAGGCGCTGCCGATCGAAATCGAGCGCAACGGCCTGCATTTGTGGGGTTGGGTCGGGTTGCCGACGTTCAACCGCAGTCAGGCGGATTTGCAGTATTTCTTTGTGAACGGCCGTGCCGTGCGCGACAAACTGGTGGCCCACGCGGTGCGCCAGGCGTATCGCGACGTGCTGTTCAATGGCCGGCACCCGACGTTCGTGCTGTTTTTCGAGGTCGATCCGGCCGGTGTCGACGTCAACGTGCACCCGACCAAGCACGAAGTGCGTTTCCGTGACGGGCGCATGGTTCACGATTTCCTCTACGGCACCTTGCACCGCGCCTTGGGTGATGTGCGGCCGGATGATCATTTGGCTGCGACTGTTGCGACGGCGAATGTTCGCCCGTCCGGTATCGATGCCGGCGAGTTCGGTCCACAGGGCGAAATGCGCCTTGCAGCCAATGCGTTGCTGGAGCAGCCCCAGGCGCAGCCGTCGTTCAACACCGCGGCGGGCTCGGGCGCAGGCGCGGGTTATCAGTATCAGTACACGCCGCGCCCTCAGTCCGGCGTGCCGGCGGCTGAGGCTCAGGCTGCGTACAAGGAGTTTTTTGCGCCGCTGCCTGAAGCTAACGCTGCTGCACTTCCAGCCGGGCAGGACGATATTCCACCGTTGGGTTACGCTTTGGCGCAGCTCAAAGGCATCTACATTCTTTCTGAAAACGCCCAGGGCCTGGTGCTGGTGGACATGCACGCCGCCCACGAGCGGATCATGTACGAGCGCCTGAAGATCGCCATGGCCAGCGAAGGCCTGAGCGGCCAGCCGCTGTTGGTCCCGGAATCGTTGGCGGTGAGCGAGCGCGAAGGCGATTGCGCCGAAGAAAACGTCGCATGGTTCCAGCGCCTTGGCTTTGAGTTGCAGCGTTTGGGCCCGGAAACGCTGGCGATCCGACAAATTCCGGCGTTGCTCAAGCAGGCGGAAGCCAACCGCTTGGTCAGCGATGTTCTGGCCGATCTGATGGAATACGGCACCAGTGACCGCATTCAGGCTCATCTCAACGAATTGCTCGGCACCATGGCCTGTCACGGCGCGATCCGGGCGAATCGGCGTTTGGCGTTGCCGGAAATGAACGGTCTGCTGCGGGACATGGAAAACACCGAGCGCAGCGGTCAATGCAACCATGGCCGACCGACCTGGACCCAACTGGGTCTGGACGATCTGGACAAACTGTTCTTGCGCGGTCGTTGATGAGCCAGCTCCCACCTGCGATTTTCCTGATGGGCCCGACCGCAGCGGGCAAGACTGATCTGGCCATCGAGCTGACCAAGGTCCTGCCTTGCGAGCTGATCAGTGTCGATTCGGCGCTGGTCTATCGCGGCATGGACATCGGCACCGCCAAACCCTCGAAAGAGATTCTGGCCGAGTTTCCGCACCGGTTGATCGATATTCTCGACCCGGCCGAGAGCTATTCGGCCGCCGATTTCCGTCGCGATGCGCTGGAAGCCATGGCCGAGATCACTTCGAGAGGCAAAATTCCGCTGCTTGTAGGCGGCACGATGCTCTACTACAAGGCTTTGGTCGAAGGCCTGGCAGAAATGCCGGCGGCCGATCCCGAGGTTCGCGCGCAAATTGAAGAAGAGGCTGAACGCCTTGGCTGGCAAGCCTTGCACGACCAGTTGGCGGTCATTGATCCGGTTTCTGCTGCACGTATTCATCCGAACGATCCGCAGCGACTCAGTCGAGCGCTGGAAGTTTATCGCGTCAGCGGTCAGAGCATGACCGAGCTGCGACTGAGACAAAGTGCGCAAAGTACTGAAGCAGCCGCTTCGGGACTGCAACAATTGCCCTATACTGTCGCGAACTTGGCCATTGCTCCGGCAAATCGCCAGGTACTGCACGAGCGAATTAAACAAAGATTCACAGTTATGTTGGAACAGGGATTCATTGACGAGGTCGTAGCCCTGCGTAAACGGAGTGACCTGCATTCAGGGTTGCCGTCTATACGTGCGGTAGGCTACCGACAAGTCTGGGACTACCTGGATGGCAAGCTGACACAAGCCGAGATGCAGGAGCGTGGAATCATTGCCACGCGCCAATTGGCAAAGCGTCAGTTCACCTGGCTGCGCAGTTGGGCTGATTTACACTGGCTGGACAGCCTGGATTGCGACAATCTGCCGCGCGCCTTGAAATACCTGGGGACCATCTCCATATTGAGCTGAGTCCTTGCAATTGCCGTCTATCCTTGGGGGTGTGACGGCCACAAGCCATCTGTTTACCTATTTTTTATATTGAATCCTTAAAGGAGTGCGGCACATGTCAAAAGGGCATTCGCTACAAGACCCTTACTTGAATACTTTACGTAAAGAGAAAGTTGGGGTGTCCATCTACCTGGTCAACGGGATCAAACTGCAAGGCACGATCGAGTCTTTCGACCAGTTCGTTATCCTGCTGAAAAACACCGTCAGCCAGATGGTTTACAAACACGCTATCTCTACAGTGGTGCCGGTTCGTCCAATTCGTCTGCCTAGCGCAACCGAATCCGAAGCAGGTGACGCTGAGCCAGGTAACGCCTGATAGGAGTCTCCTTTGTTCTTTGAGCGCCACGGTGGTGGTGAGCGAGTCATCCTCGTTCACTTGGATGGACAGGACCCTGAGGCGCGCGAAGATCCGCAGGAGTTTCAGGAGTTGGCTAATTCGGCCGGCGCCGAGACCGTTGCGTTTTTTAACGTGCCGCGTCATCGGCCAACCGCCAAATTCCTGATTGGCAGCGGCAAGGTCGAGGAACTACGCGACCTGGTGCATGCCGAAAAGGCCGATCTGGTGATCTTCAATCACATCCTCACGCCCAGTCAGGAACGTAACCTCGAACGTGTTTTCGAGTGTCGCGTGATCGACCGCACCGGTCTGATTCTCGATATTTTCGCCCAACGTGCCCGTACCCATGAAGGCAAGCTCCAGGTCGAACTGGCCCAGCTTGACCACATGAGCACCCGGCTGGTTCGTGGCTGGACTCACCTTGAGCGTCAAGGTGGCGGTATCGGCATGCGTGGCCCGGGTGAAACCCAACTGGAAACCGACCGCCGTTTGCTGCGGGTTCGCCTGCGACAGATCAAGGGTCGGTTGGAAAAAGTGCGCAGCCAGCGCGAACAGTCGCGACGTGGCCGTTCGCGTGCGGATATCCCTACCGTGTCTTTGGTGGGGTATACCAACGCCGGTAAATCCACGCTCTTCAATAACGTGACGAAATCCGACGTGTACGCGGCTGACCAGTTGTTTGCCACGCTGGACCCGACCCTGCGCCGTCTGGAACTGGACGACCTGGGGCCGATTGTCCTGGCCGACACCGTGGGTTTCATCCGCCACTTGCCCCACAAACTGGTCGAGGCATTTCGGTCTACGCTCGAAGAGTCGAGCAACTCCGACCTGCTGTTGCACGTGATTGATGCAGCCGAACCGGATCGCATGTTGCAGATCGAGCAGGTAATGGTGGTGTTGGGCGAGATTGGTGCCCAGGACTTGCCGATCCTCGAGGTCTATAACAAACTCGATTTGCTTGAAGGCGTTGAGCCACAAATCCAGCGTGACGAAAACGGCAAGCCTCAAAGGGTCTGGCTTTCGGCGCGTGATGGCAGTGGTCTGGAATTGCTTGAGCAAGCCATTGCCGAGTTGTTGGGCGGTGATTTGTTTATCGGTACCTTGCGCTTGCCTCAGCGTTTTGCGCGACTGCGTGCACAGTTTTTTGAACTGGGCGTGGTACAGAAAGAAGAACACGACGAAGAAGGTGTCAGCTTGCTGGCCGTTAGATTGCCGCGCTCGGAGCTCAATCGACTGGTCAGCCGTGAAGGCGTTGTGCCGACGGAGTTTATCGAGCAACACACTTTGCAATAAAAGCCTGAGAAAGCGGTTGTGCCGCGGTGACAGGCATTCTGTAGCATTGGTCGGCGCGCCGTGGGTGCGTCTTTGCTTTATCAGATGGAGAGCGCTATGGCTTGGAATGAGCCGGGTGGCAACTCGAATAATCAGGATCCTTGGGGTGGCAAGCGCCGCAATAACGGCGACCGCAAGGGACCACCGGATCTCGACGAGGCCTTCCGAAAGCTGCAGGAAAGCCTGAACGGGTTGTTCGGTGGTGGTAAGAAACGTGGTGATGACGGCGGTGGTTCGGGCAAGAGTGGCGGCTTCGGCGGCATTCTTGGCATCGGCCTTGTCGTGCTGGCAGCTGTTTGGCTGTACAGCGCGGTCTACGTAGTCGACGAGCAGGAGCAAGCCGTTGTGCTGCGCTTCGGCAAGTACTACGAAACCGTCGGCCCGGGCCTGAACATCTATTTTCCGCCGCTTGATCGCAAGTACCTGGAAAACGTCACGCGTGAGCGTGCCTATACCAAGCAGGGTCAAATGCTGACTGAAGACGAGAACATCGTCGAAGTGCCGCTGACCGTGCAGTACAAGATCAGCAATCTGCAGGACTTCGTGCTGAGCGTCGACCAGCCTGAAATCAGCCTGCAGCACGCGACCGAAAGTGCCTTGCGCCATGTGGTGGGTTCCACCGCGATGGACCAGGTGTTGACCGAAGGTCGTGAATTGATGGCCAGCGAAATCAAGGAGCGTCTGCAACGCTTCATGGATACCTATCGCACCGGTATCACCGTCACTCAGGTTAACGTACAGAGCGCAGCGGCACCGCGTGAAGTACAGGAAGCTTTCGATGACGTCATCCGCGCCCGTGAAGACGAGCAGCGTTCGCGCAACCAGGCTGAAACCTACGCCAACGGCGTCGTGCCGGAAGCCCGTGGTCAGGCCCAGCGCATAATCGAAGATGCCAATGGTTACCGTGACGAAACCGTCTCGCGCGCCAAGGGTGAGGCCGATCGCTTCACCAAGCTGGTCGCCGAGTACCGCAAGGCACCTGAAGTCACCCGCGAGCGTCTGTACCTGGACACCATGCAGGAAGTCTTCAGCAACACCAGCAAGGTTCTCGTGACCGGCAACAAGAATGGCCAGAGCAATCTGCTGTACTTGCCGCTGGACAAAATGGTCGAGAGTGGTCGTAGCACCGGCACTTCTGTGACCGGCGCGGCAGCCACCAGCAATGAAGCGAGCGCGCGTGCGGCAGCTGATCTGCAGCAACAGCCAGCACGTACCAGGGAGAGTCGCTGATGAGCAATAAATCGCTGATCGCCCTTATTGTCGGCGTCGTCGTGGCCATCGCTGCCTGGAACTGCTTCTACATCGTGGCTCAGACCGAGCGTGCGGTGCTGCTGCAGTTCGGTCGCGTGGTTCAGGCTGATGTCCAGCCAGGCCTGCATGTGAAAGTGCCTTACGTTAACCAGGTGCGCAAATTCGACGCACGCCTGATGACGCTGGATGCACCGACGCAACGCTTCCTGACGCTGGAAAAGAAAGCCGTGATGGTCGATGCCTACGCCAAGTGGCGCGTGAAGGACGCTGAGCGTTACTACACCGCGACCTCCGGCCTCAAGCAGATTGCCGACGAGCGTCTTTCCCGTCGTCTGGAATCCGGCCTTCGTGACCAGTTCGGTAAGCGCACGCTGCACGAAGTGGTTTCCGGTGAGCGCGACGCGCTGATGACCGACATCACGGCTTCGCTGAACAAGATGGCGGAAAAAGAGCTGGGCATCGAAGTAGTCGATGTCCGGGTCAAGGCCATCGATCTGCCGAAAGAAGTGAACCGCAGTGTGTTCGAGCGTATGAGCTCCGAGCGTGAGCGTGAAGCTCGCGAGCACCGCGCCAAGGGTAACGAACTGGCAGAAGGCATCCGTGCCGACGCCGATCGTCAACGCCGCGTGCTGCTGGCTGAAGCCTATCGTGAATCCGAAGAGGTTCGCGGTGACGGTGATGCCCAGGCTGCTGCGATCTACTCCAAGGCCTACGGCCAGGACCAGGAGTTCTACGGTTTCTACCGTAGCCTGCGTGCCTACCGTGAAAGCTTCGCGAACAAATCCGACGTCATGGTCCTTGACCCAAGCAGCGACTTCTTCCGTTACCTGGAAAAAGCCAAGCCTTGATACGACGTTGACCTGAATCATCCCCCGCCTGGCGGCTAAAGCCTCGGGCGGGGTGATCCTTTGGGAAAACGTGTGTATGATGCGGCAGCCGGGAAATTCCCGGCTTTTTTGCGTCTGCACGTTTGATTGCTGTTTTTATGCAGATGTGCGAGTTGAATGACTCGACAGGTTTTTCGAGGAAAGTGGTGGGCGAAGCCGGTTTCAGGCTTTTCGCCACGTTGTTTATGCGCGTGGTTTGCACATGAGCCGATCATTTTCTGCTTCACTCAAGGCTCGCCCAACGGCTGGCCGCCCGGATCATAGGGGAATGGCGTAATGGCAACGGTAGACCGCTGGCTGCTGCCAGATGGCATCGAAGAAGTACTGCCACCAGAGGCGGCGCGCATTGAAGTAGCGCGTCGTCAGGTGTTGGATCTGTTCCAGAGCTGGGGTTACGAGTTTGTCGTGACTCCCCATATCGAGTACCTGGAATCCCTGCTGACCGGCGCGGGCTCGGACCTCGATCTGCGTACCTTCAAGGTCATCGACCCGCAATCGGGCCGGCAGATGGGCTTTCGTGCCGACATCACGCCGCAAGTGGCGCGCATCGATGCGCACACCCTGCGTCGCGAAGGTCCGAGCCGTCTGTGCTATGCCGGCAGCGTGCTGCATGCCCAGCCCCGCGCCTTGTCGTCCTCGCGCAGCCCGATCCAGCTGGGCGCCGAGTTGTACGGCGATGCCAGCCCGAGCAGCGACGTGGAAGTCATCAGCCTGATGCTGGCCATGCTGCAACTGGCCGATGTGCCGGATGTGCACATGGACCTCGGTCATGTTGGCATCTACCGCGGCCTGGCCCGTGCGGCCGGTTTGTCCGGTGAAGTTGAACAGCAGTTGTTCGATGCGTTGCAACGCAAGGCGATCGACGAGGTCATTACCTTGACCGAAGGCTTGCCTGCCGATCTGTCGGGCATGCTGCGAGCGTTGGTCGGTTTGTGTGGCGGTCGCGAAGTATTGGACGCTGCCCGCGAGCGTCTGGCGAAAGCACCGGCGCCTGTTCTGGCGGCGCTGGACGATTTGCTGGCGATTGCCGAGCGTCTGTCCACGCGTTTTCCGGATTTACCGCTTTACTTCGATCTGGGCGAGTTGCGCGGCTACCACTACCACACTGGTGTAGTGTTCGCGGTGTTCGTGCCGGGTGTTGGTCAGTCCATCGCTCAGGGCGGTCGTTACGACGACATCGGCGCCGACTTCGGTCGCGCACGTCCGGCAACCGGCTTCTCTACCGATTTGAAAACCCTGGTGACCCTGGGGCGTGCTGAGATCGAGCTACCGTCTGGCGGTATCTGGATGCCTGACAGTACGGATGCGGCACTCTGGCAGCAGGTTTGCCAGTTGCGCAGTGAGGGTCAGCGTGTCGTTCAGGCGTTGCCTGGACAACCTTTGGCCGCCGCCCGTGAAGCGGACTGCGACCGGCAATTGATTCAGCAGAACGGGCTTTGGCAAGTATCGCCACTGGCTTCTTGAGTTTTCCCGCCGGCTGCGGCCGGCACCAAGTTTGCGCGAATGAGGACAAGTGTTATGGGTAAGAATGTCGTAGTCCTGGGCACCCAATGGGGTGATGAGGGCAAAGGCAAGATCGTTGATCTGCTGACCGAACATGCTGCCGCCGTAGTGCGCTACCAGGGTGGCCACAACGCTGGTCACACTCTGGTGATCGATGGCGAAAAAACCGTCTTGCACCTGATCCCGTCGGGCGTGCTGCGCGAAGGCGTGCAGTGCCTGATCGGCAACGGCGTGGTGGTTGCACCCGACGCTCTGCTGCGGGAAATCATCAAGCTGGAAGAGAAAGGCGTACCGGTGCGTGAGCGCCTGCGTATCAGCCCGTCCTGCCCGCTGATCCTGTCCTACCACGTAGCGCTGGACCAGGCCCGTGAAAAGGCCCGTGGCGAGCTGAAGATCGGTACTACCGGTCGCGGCATCGGCCCGGCTTACGAAGACAAGGTTGCTCGTCGCGGCCTGCGCATCGGTGACCTGTTCCACCGTGAGCGTTTTGCCGCCAAGCTGGGCGAGTTGCTGGATTACCACAACTTCGTTCTGGTCAATTACTACAAAGAGCCGGCAATCGACTTCCAGAAGACTCTGGACGAGTGCATGGAATACGCCGAGCTGCTGAAGCCGATGATGCTCGACGTCACCGCCGAGCTGCACGAGCTGCGTCGCGCTGGCAAAGACATCATGTTCGAAGGCGCCCAAGGCTCCTTGCTGGACATCGACCACGGTACCTACCCGTACGTCACCAGCTCCAACACCACCGCGGGCGGCATTGCCACCGGTTCGGGGTTTGGCCCGATGTACCTGGATTACATCCTCGGCATCACCAAGGCTTACACCACTCGCGTCGGTTCGGGTCCGTTCCCGACTGAGCTGTTCGACGACGTTGGCGCCTTCCTGGCCAAGCGTGGCCACGAGTTCGGTGCTACCACCGGCCGTGCCCGTCGTTGCGGCTGGTTCGATGCCGTCATCCTGCGTCGCGCGATCGACGTCAACAGCATCTCGGGCCTGTGCCTGACCAAGCTGGACGTGCTGGACGGTCTGGAAACCATCAACATCTGTGTTGGCTACAAGAACCAGGATGGTGCAGTGATCGACGCACCGACTGACGCCGACAGCTACATCGGCCTGGAGCCGGTGTACGAAGAGATGCCAGGCTGGACCGAATCCACCGTCGGCGCCAAGACGCTGGAAGAGCTGCCGCAAGCTGCTCGCAACTACATCAAACGCGTTGAAGAGTTGGTCGGTGCGCCGATTGACATTATTTCGACGGGCCCGGACCGCAACGAAACCATCGTTTTGCGTCACCCGTTCGCTTAATAAGTCGTTGATGTAAAAAGCAAAGGGTCCTTAATTGGACCCTTTGTCGTTTCTGCCTGCCGGACGGCATGACCTTTGCTGTGATGTTGAATAAAAGCATCGCTTCCAGCGCGCCATCAATTTAATGGCGCCAAAGCAGAGGGATTCCAAGTGTCGGCCGTTCTCTCATTGTTACAAAGCCGTTTGTTGCGGCCTGTGTTCGTTACCCTTGGTATCGCCCTTTTGGTGCAGGTGCTGGTGGCTGTCGCCCTGACTCGGAGCACAGTGACTGCGCTTGAGGCTGAACTCGGTGTGCGCCTGGGTGCGGACAGTCAAAAACTCTCTGGCGAGCTTGAGCAGGCCGGACGTGAAGTCACGTCGAGCCTGGACAACCTCTCCACCAGCACCCGCCAGCGACTCACTGCCGGCCTGTCTACGCGATTGAAAGACGAGCAGGTGCAACTGCGTGCAACGTTGGAGAAGGATCTGAAAGATTCGGCCAACGACATGGCGCAACTGTTGGCCTCGGTCGCCCCGCGCGCCATGTGGGACAGCGACGTTCCAACCCTGTCCGAATTCGCCCGCCGGGCGCAGCGCAATCCCAACGTGTTGTTCGTGGTGTATGACGATGCGACGGGTCAGCACCTGACGCGTTACCTCAACCGCGAAAACCCGATCAACAAGGCGCTTCTGGAGAAAGGCCAGGGCGAACGGGCGCTGGACAAGGTGCTGGATGCGGCGAAGAACGATCCGTCGGTCTACTACCTCGAAGCCTCGATCAACCCCAACGGCGTGGAAATCGGCAAGGTCTTGATGGGCGTCTCCACCGCTTCGGTGGAAACCGATCTGGCAGCCCTGGATAAACGTTTTGCGGCGCTGATCGCCAGTGGTGATCAACTGGTCGGCGACAGCCTCAAAGGCGCGGCTGCCGACAGCGCCACCGCGATGCGTGCGCGTCTGACGTCCGCGCAGGCCACGGCGTCGGAAATGAAGGCCAACACCACCAGCACCGTGCAGGAAGCGGCGTCGACGTTGCGCTGGCGCATCGGGATGTTCCTGGCGTTGGTCGGTTGCGGTGTGCTGCTGTTGCTCGCTGTGGTGTTGGGCCGTCGAGTGGTCAATCGCTTGAAATTGCTCATCGCCGCGATGGATGACCTGGCGGCGGGTGAGGGTGACCTGACCAAGCGTGTGCAGATCAACAGCAAAGACGAAATCGGCGACATGGCCGCGGCGGTCAACCGCTTTGTGGATAAGTTGCAGCCAATCGTGCGCGAAGCGGGCGATGTGGCTCAGCGCACCGGTGTGGAAATCGGCGCCATGACCCTGCGCAATGCTGGAGCCGATAAAGCGGCGGGCATGCAGCGCGATGAAGTGGCCGAGAGCCTGCGCGCGTTGTCGCAGATGGCGGATGAAGCGCAGTCAGAAAGCCACGCCATGCAGGCAGCGTTGCAGCAGGTGGTGGACATTCGTTCGGCCACCGATGAAAACACCCGGACCTCGGCAAAAGTCGGCAGCCTGATCGAGGCGTTGGCCGGGCAGGTCGATACCGGGTCGAAAGTCATCGAACGGCTGGCGCAGCAGAGTGAACAGATTGAAGTGGTGCTGACGGTGATTCACGGGATCGCCGAACAGACCAACCTGCTGGCACTGAACGCCGCCATCGAAGCGGCGCGTGCCGGCGAGACCGGTCGCGGCTTTGCGGTGGTGGCGGACGAAGTCCGGGCGCTGGCCAGCAAGACCCAGAGTTCTACCGGCGACATCCAGGCGCACATCGTGGCCTTGCAGCAAGGTGCGCGTGAGGCGGTGGCCGCGATTGGCCAGGCCGGGCGTCAGGCCAATGAAGGTTTGCTGGTATTGCGTGATAGCGCAAGATTGCAGCAATCGGTGCAGGCATCGGTCGAGCAGGTGCATGCGGCGATTGGTCTGGCAACGCAGGCAGCAGCCCATCAGGCGCAAGGCGCGCAAGCGGTAAGAGGTCGGGTTGAGACCATTCATGCACAGGCTGAGAAAGCGGCTCAGGCGGTGGTGGAAACCACGGCCAGTGGCAAGGTGCTGGATGGCTTGGCAGCGCAATTGAAGGCTAGCCTGGGGCAGTTCAGGGCTTAGGATTTGTATTGGTTGGTTTGACGCCTTCGCGGGCAAGCCTCGCTCCTACGGATGACGCGATCCAAAGGTAGGAGCGAGCGGTGCGGCGATCCGACTTGCCCGCGAAGCTTTTCAGCGGCTCAAATACATCCGCGTCGTCAGTAGATAAACCGGTACCCCCGACACCAGAATCAACAACGCCGCATAAGGCGCCGCCGCCGCAAACTCCACATTCGCGGTATGCGCCCAAACCTCAGTCGCCAACGTATTGAGCCCGGTCGGACTCAACAACAGCGTCGCCGTCAGTTCCTTCATCGCATCCAGAAACACCAGCGCGAACGCCGCCCCCAGCGCCGGGAAGATGATCGGCAGCGTCACCCGACAGAACGCACTGAAAGACGACGCCCCCAGCGTGCGTGCCGCCTCTTCCAGTTGTGGCGCGGCCTTGTTCAGCGCCGTGCGAATCGGTGCCTGAGCCAGAGGCAAAAACAGCAGCGCATAAGCGATCAGCAGCAACGCCGAAGTCTGGTACAGCGCCGGCACGTAGTGCAGGGCGAAATACACCAGTGTCAGCGCAATCACCAAGCCTGGCAGCGCGTGCAGCAGATACGGCAAGCGCTCGGCCCAGATCGCCAGTCGGCCTTTATGACGCACCACCAGCAGCCCCACCGGCACCGCCAGCACCAGGCACAGCGCAGCGCCGCCCAACGACAACGCCAGGGAGGACAGCAGCGCCTCGCTGATCGCCGCCACCGGGAATGCCGCCGAAGATCCCACTGCCAGCCAGTACGCGAGCATCCCCAGCGGAATACCGCTGCCGATGATTGCCAGCGCCAGGCAGTAAACCTGTCCGGCAACCGTCCATTGTCCCAGCCTGACCTGTTCCGCCTGCCGTGCTGCGCCTTGGCCTGTGCGCACGTGCCGGCCGTTGCCGCGTACTCGCAGCTCAAGCCACAACAACACCAGACAAAGCGCCAGAAGCACCGCCGACAGCATTGCTGCGTTGGCGTTACTGAATTCCAGTTCGAACTGCTGATAGATCGCGGTGGTGAAGGTTTGCAGGCCGATGATCGACAGGGCGCCAAATTCCACCAGCATGTGCAGCGCGATCAGCAGCGAGCCGGCCAGCAATGACGGCCAGAGCAGCGGCAGGGTGATTCTGAAAAACACGCCCCAACGATTCTGCCCAAGGGTCCGTGCGGACTCTTCAAGAGAAGGATCGAGATTGCGCAGGGTCGCCGCGACTGGCAGAAATATCAGTGGGTACTTCGACAGGGTCATCACCAGGATCGCCCCGCCCAAGCCTTCAAAATGTGCGCTCAGGGACACCCAGGTAAAACTGCTGACGAACGCCGGCACGGCGAACGGCAAGCACAGGATCACGCCCCACAACCGCCGTCCCGGCAAATTGCTGCGTTCCAGCAGCCAGGCAAGGGACAAGCCGATCACGCCGCACGCGACTGTCACGCCGACCATCAGCGCCAACGTATTGCGCAACAGCCCGAACACGTAAGGCCGCCACAGCAGATGCAGCGCCTCGGCCCAACCGGCCTGCCAGGTCTTGAGCCCGACATACACCAGTGGCAGAAGACTGAGTACCACCAGCAGCAAAACCGGCAGCAGCAGCCAGATCGACGGCCGCTTGCGCCGTGGTACGTAACCCCCGCGCGAGGCGGGGGCGGATAACGATGCGCTCATCAGTTCAGGCCAACGTCACGTTCCAGGTCCAGGGCTTCTTCGGCGTTGCCGAGGTCGGCCGGAGTGGCTTTCGGTGCCTCGAGTTCGCTGAATGGCTTGAGGCCTCGATCGGATTCCATGCCTTTGTGCAGCGGGTATTCGGCGGTGGTCTGGGTGATCACGCGCTGACCTTCTTCGCTGGCCATGTAGGCGAGGAATTGCTGGGCTTCTTTTGGATGCTTGCTGGATTTCAGCACCGCGGCGCTGGAAACAGTGATCAATCCGCCGACGTCGCCGCCGGTGAAGTAATGCAGTTTCGAATCGAGCTGGCCTTTTTCACGCTGCAAGGCGAACCAGTAGTAATTGTTCACCAGCACGGTCGCGACTTCGCCGTTTTCCACGGCCTTCAGCGCAACCATGTTGTTGCTGTAAGTCTTGCCGAACGCGCGCAGGCCGGTCAGCCATTCTTCGGCTGCGTCCATGCCGTGCACTTTGATGATTGCCACGGCCTGTTCCTGGAACGCGCCGCTGGTAGGCACGAAGCCGACCTTGCCTTGCCATTTCGGATCGGAGAATTCCATGACCGACTTGGGCAGGTCTTTTTCATCGATCAGTTTCGGGTTGAAAGCGACGACGCGGACCCGAGCGGTGATGCCGATCCAGGTGCCATTGCCGGCGACGTAGTCTTTTGGCAGAACGGCGAGGGTGGCGGCATCGGTCTGGGCCAGCAGGCCTTGTTCGCCGAGCTTATTCAGCGGTGGCGATTCTTCGGTGTAGATCACATCGGCAGGGGAGCGATCACCTTCTTCAACGACCTGGCTGGCGAGCTGGTTGCTGCTGCCTTTGCGCACATTGACGTGAATGCCGGTCTTGGCTTCGAAGGCTTTGGCGATGGCGTCGCCGACTTCCTTGTGTTGGCCGTTGTAGAGCGTCAGGGAAACTGGGTCGGCAGCCTGGGTGAGGGGAGTGGCGAGTACCAGGCCGAGCAGGGTGAAGGTCAGGCCGCGGCGCAGGGTATTTCGAAACATCATTCGCAGGGTTCCTCACTGTCGCATTGCAAAAACTTGAAACAATGATAAACGATATTGTTTCTCAAGTGCGCCTTGCGGGGCTGGGAAGTGTTTGCTAGAGCGGCTGCTACAGGTCGTGTGTTTCTCAATGGGGGGAGATTATTTTCGGAAGCCAGAAACGCAAAAACCCGCTTTCGCGGGTTTCTGTGAAATTCAAGATCGTGACCTTGAATTTGAATTGGTGCCCAGAAGAAGACTCGAACTTCCACGACCTTGCGGTCACCAGCACCTGAAGCTGGCGTGTCTACCAATTTCACCATCTGGGCATAATCTTCAGCGTTGCCGCTGTTGATGTGGCGCACTATACGGAGAGCGTTTTGATCTGTAAACCCCTGATTTAGATTTAATAAATCAGATGTTTAGAATGCAAAAAACCCGCTTTCGCGGGCTTTTGTGTGAGCCTTGAAATTGATCTAATCTCAAGCTCAGAATTGGTGCCCAGAAGAAGACTCGAACTTCCACGACCTTGCGGTCACCAGCACCTGAAGCTGGCGTGTCTACCAATTTCACCATCTGGGCAGTATCGGCAACGCTAGTGCGTCGTCGATGGCGCGCACTATACGGAGCGTCTTTTTAACTGTAAACCCCCGACATCAAAAAAACCTGGAAAATTTTACCAACGGCATTTAAATCAGCTTTGCGCTGTCGATATAAGACTTTAGATGGGCTCTCACAGCCTGAAATTTCCCGTTTCATTACGCCTATGCCAAACTAACCCGCATATAGACAAGGTGAAAACTCTCTAATGGCCGATTGGCAGTCCCTCGATCCCGAGGCCGCTCGTGAAGCGGAAAAATATGAAAACCCTATTCCTAGCCGCGAACTGATCCTTCAGCATCTTGCTGATCGGGGTTCGCCTGCTAACCGCGAGCAACTGGTCGAAGAGTTTGGTCTGACCACAGAAGACCAGATCGAAGCCCTGCGCCGCCGTCTGCGCGCCATGGAGCGCGATGCTCAACTCATCTATACCCGTCGCGGCACGTATGCGCCGGTGGACAAGCTCGACCTGATCCTCGGCCGCATCAGCGGTCACCGTGACGGCTTCGGCTTCCTGGTCCCGGACGACGGCAGTGACGACCTGTTTATGAGCCCGGCGCAAATGCGTCTGGTGTTCGATGGCGACCGTGCCCTGGCCCGTGTTTCTGGTCTGGACCGTCGCGGTCGCCGCGAAGGCATGATCGTCGAAGTGGTCTCCCGCGCTCACGAAACCATCGTCGGCCGTTACTTCGAAGAGGGCGGTATCGGCTTCGTGGTTGCGGACAATCCGAAGATTCAGCAAGAAGTGCTGGTCACCCCGGGTCGCAACGCCAATGCCAAGGTCGGTCAATTCGTCGAAGTGAAGATCACTCACTGGCCGACGCCACGCTTCCAGCCGCAAGGCGACGTGGTTGAAGTCGTGGGCAACTACATGGCGCCGGGCATGGAAATCGATGTCGCTCTCCGCGCGTACGATATCCCGCACGTCTGGCCTGAGGCGGTCTTGAAAGAAGCCGCCAAGCTCAAGCCTGAAGTTGAAGAGAAAGACAAAGAGAAGCGCATCGACCTGCGTCACCTGCCGTTCGTGACCATCGACGGTGAAGACGCGCGCGACTTCGATGACGCCGTTTACTGCGAAGCCAGGCCGGGCAAGCTGCGCCTGTTCTCCGGCGGCTGGAAGTTGTACGTGGCGATTGCCGATGTTTCCAGCTACGTGAAAATCGGTTCGGCCCTGGATAACGAATCCCAGGTTCGCGGCAACTCGGTGTACTTCCCCGAGCGAGTGGTGCCGATGCTGCCGGAGCAGCTGTCCAACGGACTGTGCTCGCTGAACCCGCACGTCGATCGCCTGGCCATGGTCTGCGAGATGACCATCTCGAAAACCGGCGAGATGACGGATTATTGCTTCTACGAAGCGGTGATCCACTCCCACGCGCGCCTGACCTACAACAAGGTCAGCTCGATGCTGGAGACGCCGAAACTCACAGAGGCGCGTCAGCTTCGCGGCGAGTACAACGATGTTCTGCCGCACCTGAAGCAGCTTTACGCACTGTACAAAGTGCTGCTGGGCGCTCGTCACGTGCGTGGCGCGATCGATTTCGAAACTCAGGAAACCCGGATCATCTTCGGCACTGAGCGCAAGATTGCCGAAATCCGTCCGACCGTTCGTAACGATGCGCACAAGCTGATCGAGGAGTGCATGCTGGCGGCCAACGTGGCCACGGCTGAATTCCTCAAGAAGCACGAAATCCCTGCGCTGTATCGCGTTCACAACGGCCCGCCACCGGAACGTCTGGAAAAACTGCGTGCCTTCCTCGGCGAGCTCGGCCTGTCCCTGCACAAAGGCAAGGACGGACCGTCGCCGAAGGATTACCAGGCATTGCTGGCCAGCATCAAGGACCGTCCGGATTTCCATCTGATCCAGACCGTCATGCTGCGCTCGTTGAGCCAGGCGGTGTACAGCGCCGATAACCAGGGCCACTTCGGCCTGAATTACGAAGCCTATACCCACTTCACCTCGCCGATCCGCCGCTACCCGGACTTGCTCACGCACCGGGCGATCCGCAGTGTCATCCATTCCAAGCAGGACACTCCGCACGTTCGCCGTGCCGGCGCGATGACCATTCCGAAAGCGCGCATCTATCCGTACGACGAAGCGGCGCTGGAACAGCTCGGCGAGCAATGCTCGATGAGCGAACGCCGTGCCGACGAAGCCACCCGCGACGTGGTGAACTGGCTCAAGTGCGAGTTCATGAAAGACCGCGTGGGCGAATCGTTCCCGGGTGTGATTACCGCCGTGACCGGTTTTGGCCTGTTCGTCGAGCTGACCGATATCTACGTCGAAGGCTTGGTGCACGTCACCGCGCTGCCGGGCGATTACTACCACTTCGATCCTGTGCACCACCGCCTCGCCGGTGAGCGTACCGGTCGCAGCTTCCGCCTTGGCGACACCGTTGAAGTGCGCGTGATGCGCGTTGACCTCGACGAACGCAAGATCGACTTCGAGATGGCCGAAAAAACCATCAGCGCGCCGATCGGTCGCAAGAAGCGCGGTACTGAAAAGGCTGAGCCAGCTTCCAAGACTGCTGCGAAAACAGCTGCAGAGCCGGCACCGGCGAAAAGCGGTCGTCGTCCTGCCAAGGAAAAGGCTGTCGAAGCCTATCGCCCAAGCGATGCCGCGGCGAAGAATGCCGAACTGCGTAAAAGCCGTGAATTGAAACAGGCGTTGCTGTCTGAAGCGAAAAGCGGCGGTAAAGCGGCGTCTGGGGGAAAGACCGGACGGTCGGCGCCTGACAAGGCTCCCGGCAGCAAGCCAAGCAAACACCGTAAAGGCCCGCCGAAAGCGGGTTCGGCTCCAGCCAAAAGCGGCGGGTCGCGTAAACCTAAGGCCAAGTCATGAGTCAGTTGGAAAAGATCTACGGCGTGCACGCAGTAGAAGCGTTGCTGCGTCACCACCCGAAACGCGTCAAGCAGATCTGGCTGGCTGAAGGCCGCAGTGAGCCGCGTGTACAGGCGCTGATCGCGCTGGCGAATGAAAATCGCGTGCCCGTCGGCAACGCCGAGCGTCGTGAACTCGATGCCTGGGTGGATGGTGTGCACCAAGGCGTGGTCGCGGACGTGAGTCCGAGCCAGGTCTGGGGCGAGGCGATGCTCGACGAGTTGCTGGATCGCTCTGAAGGCGCACCGCTACTGCTGGTGCTCGACGGCGTGACCGACCCGCACAACCTCGGCGCTTGCCTGCGTTCGGCCGATGCGGCCGGTGCGCTGGCGGTGATTGTGCCGAAGGACAAGTCTGCGACCTTGACCCCGACAGTGCGTAAAGTTGCCTGCGGTGCAGCGGAAGTGATTCCGTTGGTCGCCGTGACCAACCTGGCGCGCACCCTGGAAAAACTCAAGCAGCGCGGTTTGTGGGTTGTCGGTACGGCGGGCGAAGCTGAGCAGAGTCTGTATCAGCAAGACATGACCGGCCCGACCATCCTGATCATGGGCGCGGAAGGCAGCGGCATGCGTCGCCTGACTCGCGATCTTTGCGACTATCTGGTGCACCTGCCGATGACCGGCAGCGTCAGCAGTCTCAACGTTTCCGTGGCTACTGGAGTGTGCCTGTTTGAAGCCCAGCGCCAGCGCAGCGTAAAAGCCGCCGGGGCCGCCAACGCCAAGAAGTCCTGATTCATCGCGGCAGCCTTGCTTCTGTAGGAGCGAGGCTCGCCCGCGAAGAACGATAACGCGGTATTCCTGAAAGATCGCGCAGCTCCGATCGCGGGCAAGCCTCGCTCCTACAGGGATGATGCGGTGGTTGTTCAAATAATCACCAATTGCCTTGCACCTCTCCTGCCCCTTCTCTACAATTGCGCCCCTTGCTGTGACGGCAGGCACGCATGTGTCTACGCGAGCAAGTCCATAAGTGTCATTCACTCCTTGTCTGACCGCTTTTTAGCGGCAGGCTACAACCCGTAAGGAGCATTCATGCGTCATTACGAAATCATCTTTTTGGTCCACCCGGATCAAAGCGAGCAAGTCGGCGGCATGGTAGAGCGTTACACCAAGCTGATCGAAGAAGACGGCGGCAAAATCCACCGTCTGGAAGATTGGGGCCGTCGTCAACTGGCCTACGCAATCAACAATGTTCACAAGGCTCACTACGTGATGCTGAACGTTGAGTGCACTGGCAAGGCCCTGGCCGAGCTGGAAGACAACTTCCGCTACAACGATGCAGTGATCCGTAACCTGGTCATCCGTCGCGAAGAAGCCGTTACCGGCCAATCCGAGATGCTCAAGGCTGAAGAAAACCGCAGTGAGCGCCGTGAGCGTCGCGACCGTCCTGAGCACGAAGGCGCTGAAAGCGCTGATAGTGATGACAGCGACAACAGCGATAACGCTGACGAGTAATCCACGGACCTTTTAAGGAGCCTATCAAATGGCACGTTTCTTCCGTCGTCGTAAATTCTGCCGCTTCACCGCTGAAGACGTGAAAGAGATCGATTACAAAGATCTCAACACTCTGAAAGCTTATGTATCCGAGACCGGCAAAATCGTTCCAAGCCGTATCACCGGTACCAAAGCACGTTATCAGCGTCAGCTGGCCACCGCTATCAAGCGCGCCCGCTTCCTGGCCCTGCTGGCCTACACCGACAGCCACGGCCGCTGAGACCGGGCAGTCGACACGTAGCAAAGGATTGAAAGCATGCGTGCCATAGCTGAGTTCATCATGCGCGGCCGTATGCAGGCCACTCTCGTAGTGGCTGGATGCGCGGCATTGCCGTTGTTGTATTGGTTGGGTGCTGCCGCTGGATGCTTCGTGCTCCTGCGGCGCGGATTGAAGGACGCCATTGGCGTACTTGCTCTGGGACTGCTGCCAGCGTTGATCTGGTGGCTTTACTCCGATGACCCACGGGCACTTCTGGTGCTGCTGGGGTCTTGGAGCCTTGCGTTGGTTTTGCGCGCAAGCGAGTCCTGGAACCGCGTGCTGCTGGTCAGCATAGCGATGGGAGTGGTGTTTGCAGTGGTGCTGGGGACAGTTTTTGCTCCCCAAATCGAGATGCTGGCGCAGGCTTTGATAAAAGTCATGCCGTCGCTCCTCGGTGATGTCTACCAGAAGTTGTCGGTAGACGAGCAAGCGCATTTTGCGTCCCTGATTGCACCGGTCCTGACCGGCCTGATTGCGGCCTTGTTGCAAATCGTCAGTGTGCTGAGCCTGATTGTAGGGCGCTACTGGCAGGCGTTGTTGTACAACCCGGGTGGTTTTGGTCGCGAGTTTCGCGCCATTCGATTCCCGCTTTTACCAGCGATGTTGCTGCTGGCGTTCATGCTTCTGGGACCGAACATCGGTCCACAGATGGCCATGTTGACGCCGTTGTGCAGCGTACCGCTGGTGTTCGCCGGGCTGGCCCTGATTCACGGGCTGGTGGCGCAAAAGCGACTGGCCAGGTTCTGGCTGGTGGGGTTGTACGTCACGCTGTTGCTGTTCATGCAGCTGATCTATCCGTTGCTGGTGGTCTTGGCCATCGTCGACAGCCTGATTGATTTTCGCGGTCGTTCGGCGCCGAAAGACGCCGATAGCGCGAACGGTGAAGGTTAAAAGTTAAGAGGATTTTCACATGCAACTGATCCTTCTGGAAAAAGTCACCAACCTGGGCAACCTGGGTGACAAAGTAAACGTTAAGGCTGGTTACGGTCGTAACTACCTGCTGCCTTACGGCAAAGCTACCGCTGCGACCGCTGCCAACCTGGCTGCGTTCGAAGAGCGTCGCGCTGAGCTGGAAAAAGCCGCAGCAGACCGTAAAACTTCGGCTGAAAGCCGTGCCGCCCAACTGGCTGAGCTGGAAGTGACTATCACTGCCACCGCTGGTGACGAAGGCAAGCTGTTCGGCTCGATCGGTACTCACGACATCGCTGATGCACTGACCGCCTCTGGCGTTGAAGTTGCAAAAAGCGAAGTTCGTCTGCCGAACGGCACCATCCGCAACGTAGGCGAATTCGACGTAGCCGTGCACCTGCACGCCGAAGTTGAAGCCACCGTACGCGTTGTCGTGGTAGCAGCTTAAGCAGCACTTGTCGGCTGGCACCCTCGGGTGCTTACCGGTAACATCGGGCACGATCCTGTTTACAGGTCGTGCCCTTTGTCTTTCTGATCCCCCCTAATTCCAAGTGGCCATGAACGATATCTCCGCACCCGAGCAATACGATCTGCAAACCGCTTCCCTGAAAGTGCCACCGCACTCCATCGAGGCCGAACAGGCCGTGCTCGGTGGTTTGATGCTGGACAACAACGCCTGGGAACGCGTGCTGGATCAAGTGTCGGACGGCGATTTCTATCGACATGACCACCGCCTGATCTTCCGCGCGATTGCCAAGCTCGCCGACCAGAACTCCCCCATCGACGTCGTGACCCTTGCCGAGCAATTGGACAAGGAAGGTCAGACGTCGCAAGTCGGCGGCCTCGGTTACCTGGGTGAGTTGGCAAAAAACACGCCGTCCGTCGCCAACATCAAGGCGTATGCGCAGATCGTCCGCGCTCGGGCGACGTTGCGTCAGTTGATCGGTATCGCCACCGAGATTGCCGACAGCGCTTTCAACCCGGAAGGGCGCACGGCTGAAGAGATCCTCGACGAAGCTGAACGACAGATCTTCCAGATCGCCGAGGCCCGGCCAAAAACCGGCGGCCCGGTGAGCGTGAATGACCTGCTGACCAAGGCCATCGACCGCATCGATACCTTGTTCAACACCGACAATGCCATCACTGGCCTGTCGACTGGTTACACCGACCTCGACGGGATGACCAGCGGCCTGCAGCCGTCCGACCTGATCATCGTCGCCGGCCGTCCGTCCATGGGTAAAACCACCTTTGCGATGAACCTGGTGGAAAACGCCGTGTTGCGCAGCGACAAGTGCGTATTGGTTTACTCGCTGGAGATGCCAGGCGAATCGCTGATCATGCGTATGTTGTCGTCGCTGGGCCGTATCGACCAGACCAAGGTCCGTGCCGGTCGCCTGGAAGACGACGATTGGCCGCGCCTGACCTCGGCGGTCAACCTGCTTAACGATCGCAAGCTGTTCATCGACGATACGGCGGGCATCAGCCCTTCGGAAATGCGTGCGCGGACCCGGCGTCTGGTTCGTGAGCACGGCGATGTCGGCCTGATCATGATCGACTACCTGCAGTTGATGCAGATCCCGGGTTCGGGCGGTGACAACCGGACCAACGAAATTTCCGAGATCTCCCGTTCCTTGAAGGCGCTGGCCAAGGAATTCAATTGCCCGGTGGTGGCGCTGTCCCAGCTCAACCGCTCCCTGGAGCAACGACCGAACAAACGCCCGATCAACTCCGACCTCCGGGAATCCGGAGCGATCGAGCAGGATGCTGACGTGATCATGTTCGTGTACCGGGACGAGGTGTACCACCCGGAAACCGAGCACAAAGGCATCGCCGAGATCATCATCGGCAAACAGCGGAACGGCCCGATCGGTACGTCGCGGCTGGCGTTCATCGGTAAGTACACCCGCTTCGAAAACCTGGCGCCGGGCAGCTACAACTTCGACGACGAATAGTCGGCGTCTATTCGGGCCTCTTCGCGGGCAAGCCTCGCTCCTACAGATCATGTGTCGTTCGCGCAATCGTGACTCAACACAAAACCTGTAGGAGCGAGGCTTGCCCGCGAATGGGGTCGACACCGATTTCCGACCATAGCCGTCGGAATTGGTTATTTTTTGTGCTATATTCCGCGCCCGCGATTTTTCATCTCAACACCGGTCATCGTCATGCAAACAGCCAAGCCGTTATTTGACTATCCCAAGTACTGGGCCGAATGTTTCGGTCCAGCGCCATTCCTGCCGATGAGCAGGGAGGAGATGGATCAGCTTGGCTGGGATTCCTGCGACATCATCATCGTCACCGGTGATGCCTACGTCGATCACCCGTCTTTCGGTATGGCAATCATCGGCCGGCTGTTGGAGTCGCAAGGCTTTCGCGTCGGGATCATTGCCCAGCCAAACTGGCAGTCCAAAGACGACTTCATGAAGCTCGGCGAGCCGAACCTGTTTTTCGGCGTCGCGGCCGGCAACATGGATTCGATGATCAACCGCTACACCGCCGACAAGAAAATCCGTTCTGACGACGCCTACACCCCCGGTGGCCTGGCGGGCAAACGTCCGGACCGCGCGAGTCTGGTTTACAGCCAGCGCTGCAAGGAAGCCTACAAGGACGTGCCGATCGTGCTCGGTGGCATCGAAGCTTCGCTGCGCCGTATCGCCCATTACGATTACTGGCAGGACCGGGTTCGCAACTCGATCCTGATCGACGCTTGCGCCGACATCCTGCTCTACGGCAACGCCGAGCGTGCGATCGTCGAAGTCGCCCAGCGTCTGTCCTACGGTCACAAGATCGAAGACATCACCGATGTGCGTGGCACCGCGTTCATCCGTCGCGATACGCCGAAAGACTGGTACGAAGTCGATTCCACGCGTATCGACCGTCCGGGCAAGGTCGACAAGATCATTAACCCGTACGTGAATACTCAAGACACCCAGGCCTGCGCCATTGAGCAGGAAAAGGGTCCGGTTGAGGATCCAAGCGAAGCCAAGGTCGTGCAGATCCTGGCCAGCCCGAAAATGACCCGCGACAAGACCGTGATTCGTCTGCCTTCGGTTGAGAAAGTCCGCGGTGACGCGGTTCTTTATGCTCACGCCAACCGCGTGCTTCACCTGGAAACCAACCCGGGCAACGCCCGTGCGCTGGTGCAGAAGCACGGCGAAGTCGACGTCTGGTTCAACCCGCCGCCGATTCCGATGACCACCGAAGAAATGGACTACGTGTTCGGCATGCCCTATGCACGCGTTCCGCACCCGGCGTACGGCAAGGAAAAAATCCCGGCCTACGACATGATCCGCTTCTCGGTGAACATCATGCGCGGCTGCTTCGGCGGCTGCACGTTCTGCTCGATCACCGAGCACGAAGGCCGGATCATCCAGAACCGTTCCGAAGAGTCGATCATTCGCGAAATCGAAGAGATCCGCGACAAGGTCCCAGGCTTTACCGGCGTCATTTCCGACCTCGGCGGCCCGACCGCGAACATGTATCGCATCGCTTGCAAAACGCCTGAAATCGAATCCGCGTGCCGCAAGCCGTCGTGCGTGTTCCCCGGCATCTGCCCGAACCTGAACACCGACCACTCGTCGCTGATTCAGCTCTATCGCAGCGCCCGTGCGTTGCCGGGTGTGAAGAAGATCCTGATCGCGTCCGGCCTGCGTTACGACCTTGCGGTCGAGTCGCCGGAATACGTCAAGGAACTGGTGACTCACCACGTTGGTGGTTACCTGAAGATCGCCCCGGAACATACCGAGGAAGGTCCGCTCAACCAGATGATGAAGCCGGGCATTGGCAGCTATGACAAGTTCAAGCGCATGTTCGAGAAGTACTCCAAGGAAGCCGGGAAAGAGCAGTACCTGATTCCGTACTTCATCGCCGCTCACCCGGGCACCACCGACGAAGACATGATGAACCTGGCCTTGTGGCTCAAAGGCAACGGCTTCCGTGCCGACCAGGTGCAGGCGTTCTACCCGTCGCCGATGGCCACCGCCACCGCGATGTACCACTCGGGCAAGAACCCGCTGCGTAAGGTCACTTACAAGAGCGACGCCGTGACCATCGTCAAGAGCGAAGAGCAGCGCCGTTTGCATAAAGCGTTCTTGCGTTATCACGACCCGAAAGGCTGGCCGATGCTGCGCGAAGCGCTGACCCGCATGGGTCGCGCCGACCTGATCGGGCCGGGCAAGAATCAGTTGATCCCGCTGCACCAGCCAGCGACCGACAGCTACCAGAGCGCCCGTCGCAAGAACTCGACACCGGCCGGCAGCCATAAAGTGGCGGGTGAGAAAACCACCAAGATCCTGACCCAGCACACCGGCCTGCCACCGCGCGCCAGTGATGGCGGCAATCCGTGGGACAAACGTGAACAGGCCAAGGCGGCGGCATTCGCCCGCAACCAGCAGGCGGCCAAGGAGCGCAAGGATGCGGCTAAAGGCAAAGGGCCGAAGCCTGCGCGTAAGCCGGTTGTACCGCGCTAAGCCTCGCTTGAGCTGAACAGAACGCCAACCTTCGGGTTGGCGTTTTGCGTTGTGGATGTCGGGAAATGATCGTTCCCACGCGGGAGTGGAACGAGAAGCTGTGTTGGGGCATCTGGCCTCTTCGCGGGCAAGTCGGGTCGCCGCATCGCACGCTCCTACAGGTCATGTGTCGCTAACGGAATCGTGATTCGACACAAAACCTGTAGGAGCGAGGCTTGCCCGCGAAGAGGCCGGTACAGCTGCAGCAATCCTGGCTGACAGCCCCCAGCCGCAACATTTCCGTGCAACTCCCTCGAACCAATTTCCCGCATCGCCCGATTTTGGTGCTGTACTGCCTCAAGCAACCGGAGAAAGCGCCAGCGCCGCTGGATGGCATAAGTCTTGCGCGCTTTCCAATACGCTTAAGGCTCGCAGGAGGCACGCCGTGTCGATTCATGTCGCATTGCACCACGTCACGCATTACCGCTACGACCGCGCCGTCGAGCTCGGTCCGCAGATCGTTCGCCTGCGCCCGGCCGCCCACAGTCGCACGCGGATTCTGTCCTATGCGCTGAAAGTTTCCCCCGAGCAGCATTTCATCAACTGGCAGCAGGACCCCCAGGGCAATTACCTGGCGCGGTTGGTGTTCCCGGAAAAAACCGATGAACTGCGGATCGAGGTCGATTTGCTGGCGGAGATGGCGGTCTTCAATCCGTTCGACTTTTTCCTCGAGCCCTACGCAGAAAAGATCCCGTTCACCTATGCCGCAGACGAGCGCAAAGAGCTGGCGCCGTACCTGGAAACCTTGCCCCTGACGCCGACGTTCAAGGCCTATCTGGACGGCATCGACCGCACGCCGCTGCCGAGCGTGGATTTCCTGGTGGCGCTCAATCAGCGCCTGAGCGAAGACATCGGTTACCTGATCCGCATGGAGCCGGGCGTGCAAACACCCGAGCACACCCTTGAACAGGCTTCCGGTTCCTGCCGCGACTCGGCGTGGTTGCTGGTGCAACTGCTGCGCAACCTCGGGCTGGCGGCGCGTTTCGTCTCCGGCTACCTGATTCAACTCACCGCTGACGTCAAAAGCCTCGACGGTCCCTCGGGCACCGACGTGGACTTCACCGACCTGCACGCCTGGTGCGAGGTGTATTTGCCCGGTGCCGGCTGGATCGGCCTGGACGCGACCTCGGGGCTGTTTGCCGGTGAAGGACACATTCCGTTGGCGTGCAGTCCCGATCCGGGCTCTGCGGCACCGATCAGTGGCTTGGTGGAACCGTGCGAGTGCGAATTCACCCACGAAATGTCCGTGGAGCGGATTTGGGAAGCGCCGCGGGTCACCAAGCCCTACACCGAAGACCAGTGGCTGGCGATCCAGGCGCTTGGCCGGCAGATCGATGCCGACCTGCTGGAAGGCGACGTGCGCCTGACCATGGGCGGCGAGCCGACCTTCGTTTCCATCGATGACCCGGACGGCGCCGAGTGGAACACCGCAGCGCTCGGGCCGGACAAACGTCGGTTATCCGCAGAGCTGTTCCAGCGCATGCGCAAACGCTACGCGCCCAAAGGCCTGGTGCATTTCGGTCAGGGCAAGTGGTACCCCGGCGAGCAACTGCCACGCTGGTCACTCAATTGTTACTGGCGCCGCGATGGCGTGCCGATCTGGCACAACAGCGCGCTGATCGCCGATGAGCAGGAAGACTACGGTGCCGACGGCGAGCTGGCCGGGCGTTTTCTCTCGAGTGTCGCCGAGCGCCTGAAAATTCCGACACGCTTTGTGTTCCCTGCTTACGAAGACAATTTCTATTACCTCTGGCGCGAAGGTACGTTGCCGCAGAACGTCAGCGCCGAAGACTCACGTCTCGAAGAACCGCTGGAGCGGGCGCGCCTGCGTAAAGTCTTCAACCAGGGCCTGGACAAAGTGATCGGTCAGGTCCTGCCGCTGGCGCGCACCGCCAAGGGTGATCAATGGCAAAGCGGTCGCTGGTATCTGCGCGACGAGCATTGTCGATTGGTGCCGGGGGATTCGCCGCTGGGTTATCGCTTGCCGCTGGGTTCGCAGCCTTGGGTGAAAGCGGCCGAGTACCCTTTTATCTACCCGAACGACCCCAACCAGGAATTCCCGCCGCTACCCGACACTCAGCAGTTGAACAGTCCGGGCGCGTCGGCCGAAGCGGTCGAGCGGGATCTGGAGGTCGATGAATCCGCTGATTGGCTGACCCGCACCGCGTTCTGCGCCGAGGCTCGGGAAGGCCGGTTGTACCTGTTCATGCCGCCGCTGGAACGGGTCGAGGACTATCTGGAGCTGGTGACCGCGATCGAGTCCACGGCCCAGGAGCTGCATTGCCCGGTGTTGCTGGAAGGCTACGAGCCGCCGAGCGATCCGCGCCTGAGCAACTTCCGCATCACCCCCGATCCGGGCGTGATCGAGGTCAACGTGCAGCCGTCCGCCACGTGGGATGAGCTGGTCGAGCGCACCGAGTTTCTGTACGAAGAAGCACGCCAGACTCGACTGACCACCGAGAAATTCATGATCGACGGCCGGCACACCGGCACGGGCGGCGGTAACCATTTCGTCCTGGGTGGCGCGACACCGGCGGACTCACCGTTTCTGCGCCGTCCCGATTTGCTGCGCAGCCTGATCAGTTACTGGCATAACCACCCGTCCTTGTCCTACCTGTTTTCCGGATTGTTCATCGGCCCGACGTCCCAGGCGCCGCGCGTCGATGAAGCACGCAACGATGCGTTGTACGAGTTGGAAATCGCCTTCGCCCAAATGCCGGAGCCGGGCGAGGAGTGCGCGCCATGGCTGGTCGACCGGTTACTGCGCAACTTGCTGATCGATGTGACCGGCAACACCCACCGCGCCGAGTTCTGCATTGATAAGCTCTATTCGCCGGATGGTGCGACGGGGCGTCTTGGCTTGCTCGAGTTGCGCGCCTTTGAAATGCCGCCGCATGCGCGCATGAGTCTGGCGCAGCAGTTGCTGCTGCGGGCACTGGTGGCGCGGTTCTGGCGCGAGCCTTATGCGCCGCCGAAACTGGCGCGCTGGGGCACTGAATTGCATGACCGGTTCCTGCTGCCGCACTTTATCGAGCAGGACTTCGCGGATGTGATCGTCGATCTCAACGCTGCGGGTTATCCCGTGCGGGCGGAGTGGTTTGCCGCGCACCTGGAATTTCGTTTTCCCAAGGTCGGCGATTACGCCGTCAGCGGCATCGAACTGGAAGTGCGTCAGGCGCTGGAGCCTTGGCATGTGCTGGGCGAGGAGGGCGCGGTCGGCGGCACGGTGCGCTACGTGGATTCGTCCCTGGAGCGCTTGCAAGTGAAACTCACCGGTCTGGCGCCGCAGCGTTATTTGCTGACGTGCAACGGCGTTCCCGTGCCCTTGCAGCCGACGGGACGGGTCGGCGAGTACGTCGCTGGTGTGCGCTTCCGCGCTTGGCAACCGGCCAACTGCCTGCAACCGACCATCCCGGTCCACGCACCACTGGTGTTCGACCTGCTCGACACCTGGATGCAGCGCTCGCTGGGTGGCTGTCAGTACCACGTCGCCCATCCTGGCGGGCGCAACTACGAGAGTTTGCCGGTGAATGCCAATGAGGCCGAGAGCCGGCGGATGGCGCGTTTCTTCCGCATTGGACACAGCCCGGGGAAACTGCCTGTACCGCTTCTGGAAATTAACGACGAGCTGCCGATGACGCTCGATTTGCGACGTTTCTAAACCGTACGCGACGCTCGGATTTTTCGTATATCCGGGCGTCATGAGCCTGCGTTAGTCTGACCGTTCTTTGCTGTCTGCCGAGCTTTCCATGCCTGACCTGCTTGACCGCTACCCGCTGACGGCGGGCACTTATCACGAACTGCTCGACGACAGCGGCGCCGTGCGCCCGCACTGGCGCCGTTTGTTCGACCAGTTGCAACGCAGCACGCCAGCGCAATTGGTGCAGCGTCAGGCCCTGTTGACCCGGCAGATCCAGGAAAACGGCGTGACCTACAACGTCTACGCCGATCCCAAGGGCGCCGATCGGCCGTGGGAACTGGACTTGCTGCCGCATGTGATCGCTGCGGATGAATGGCAACACTTGTCCGCCGGCATCGCCCAGCGGGCCCGGCTGTTGAACGCCGTGCTGGCTGACCTTTACGGCCCGCAGCGCTTGATTGCCGAAGGGCTGCTGCCGGCGGAACTGGTGTTCGGTCACAACAATTTCCTCTGGCCCTGTCAGGGCATTACGCCGCCGGACGGGGCCTTTCTGCATTTGTATGCCGTCGATCTGGCGCGTACGCCGGACGGGCGCTGGTGGGTGACGGCGGATCGGACTCAAGCGCCATCCGGTGCCGGATATGCGCTGGAAAACCGCACCATCGTGTCTCGGGCCTTTCCCGAGTTGTACCGCGACCTGAAGGTGCAGCATCTGGCCGGGTTCTTCCGCACGCTTCAGGAAACCCTCGCCCGTCAGGCGCCCAGCGATGATGACGTGCCGCTGATCGTGCTGCTGACGCCGGGGCGTTTCAACGAGAGCTATTTCGAACATCTCTACCTGGCACGCCAGCTCGGTTATCCGCTGGTGGAAGGCGGCGACCTCACGGTGCGCGATGCCACGGTCTATCTGAAAACCCTGAGTGGCCTGCGCCGGGTTCACGCGATCATGCGTCGGCTCGACGATGACTTCTGCGATCCGCTGGAGCTGCGAACCGATTCGGCCCTCGGTGTGCCGGGCTTGCTCGAAGCCGTGCGGCAGGGACGGGTGTTGGTGGCCAATGCCCTCGGCAGCGGCGTGCTGGAGTCGCCGGGGTTGCTGGGCTTTCTGCCGAAGATCAATCAATTCCTGTTCGGCGAAGAACTGATCCTTCCCTCCATCGCGACGTGGTGGTGCGGCGAAGCGCCGGTGCTGGCCCAAGCGTTGGAGAAACTGCCGGAGTTGCTGATCAAACCAGCGTTCCCGTCGCAAAGCTTCTCACCTGTGTTTGGCCGCGATCTGAGTGAAAAACAGCGTCAGGCTCTGGCTAAACGCATGCAGGCACGGCCTTATGCCTATGTTGCGCAAGAATTGGCGCAATTGTCCCAGGCGCCGATCTGGCAGGCCGAGGATGGTCAGCTGCAACCGCGAGCCATCGGGATGCGTGTGTATGCGGTGGCCAGCCGCGACGGTTATCGGGTATTGCCGGGCGGGTTGACCCGGGTTGCCGCCGAAGCAGATGCCGAAGTGGTGTCGATGCAGCGCGGCGGTGCGAGCAAGGACACCTGGGTATTGGGGGATCGTCCTCCCAGCGGCGAGCAATGGAAAACCCAGCGCACGATCGGCGTGCATGACCTGGTTCGACGGGATCCGTACCTGCCGTCGCGGGTGGTCGAGAACCTGTTCTGGTTTGGCCGCTATTGCGAGCGGTGTGATGACAGCGCGCGACTGCTGCGGATCATGCTGGCGCGCTACGTCGATGGCGATGATCCGCAGGCCCTGGAAGCGGCGGTCGATCTAGGGGAGCGGCTGAATCTGTTGCCAGACGAAGGCGAGTTGCCCGAGCGGTTGTTGGCCGCGCTACTGGGCGATGATTGGCCCTTCAGCCTGCGCTCCAACCTGCAGCGCTTGCAGTGGGCTGCTTCGCAAGTGCGCGGCAAGCTCTCGCGGGAAAACTGGCAGGCGCTCGTGGAATTGCAGCGCGAAGCCATGGAACTGGAAACCGAAGAGCCGGATTTCGGCGAGTTGCTGGATTTCCTCAACCGGCTGGTGATGTCCCTGGCGGCGCTGTCCGGTTTTGCCTTGGACGACATGACACGGGATGAAGGCTGGCGTTTCTTGATGATTGGCCGTCGGATCGAGCGATTGCAATTTCTCAGCGCCAGCCTGGCGGCGTTTCTGCGCGGTGCTGGCGCTTTCGATCAGGCCGGACTGGAATGGCTGCTGGAACTGGGTAACAGCAGCATCACCTATCGTTCGCGGTACTTGGCAGTGGCGCAGTTGATTCCGGTGCTTGATCTTTTGCTGCTCGACGAGCAAAACCCCCACGCGGTGCTGTTCCAGTTGAAACTGGTGACCCGCACCCTGAAACGCTTGAACGACGATTTTGGTGCGCCTCGCGAAGCGGGTCTGCCGCTACTGGTGGAGCGCTTGGCGCGCTTCGATCTGGGATGCCTGGAGAATTCACTGTTCGGCGAAGCCAGTGTTCGTGCCGCCATCAACGGTCTGGCGGATTTGCTGCAAGAAATCGCCGATGCCAGCGGGCAAGTGTCGGATCGTCTGGCCTTGCGCCATTTCGCCCATGTCGATGATGTCAGTCAGCGCACGGTGTCCGTCTGATGAGTGCCCATTACCAGATTCTCCACGACACCCATTATCACTACGACAGCCCGGTGTCCCTGGCCCAGCAACTCGCGCACCTGTGGCCACGGGCATGCGCCTGGCAGCGCTGCACTGAGCAGCAATTGCAGATCAGTCCCGTCCCGACCTCGCGCCGGGACGAGCTGGATGTATTTGGCAATCCGCTCACCCGGTTGGCATTCGAGCGGCCGCATGATGAATTGCTGGTCAATGCCCGGCTCACCGTCGAGGTACTGCCCCGGCCGGCGCTGGATTTCAATCAATCCCCCGCGTGGGAAGAGACCCGCAACGCGCTGACCTACAGCAGTCAGCCGCTTTCCCCTGAGTTGCTGGAAGCGTGCCGTTACCGGTTTGAATCGCCCTATGTGCATTTGAAACGCAACTTTGTCGAATTCTCGCAAAGCTGTTTTCCATCGGGGCGGCCTTTGTTGCTGGGCGTCCAGGCATTGATGGAGAAGATTTTCAGCGAATTTACCTTCGACGCCGAAGCGACCCAAGTGGCGACACCGCTGGTGGAGGTGCTGGAACGTCGGCGCGGGGTTTGTCAGGACTTCGCTCACCTGATGCTTGCTTGCGTGCGCTCCCGTGGACTGGCGGCGCGTTACATCAGCGGCTACCTGCTGACCCAGCCACCGCCCGGCCAGCCGCGACTGATCGGCGCCGATGCGTCCCATGCCTGGGTTTCAGTGTTTTGCCCGGTGCTGGGCTGGGTCGATTTCGATCCGACCAACAATGTGCAGCCAGCGCTGGAACACATCACCTTGGCCTGGGGCCGGGATTTCTCCGATGTTTCGCCGTTGCGTGGGGTGATTCTGGGGGGCGGTAACCACGACCCCGAAGTCCGCGTCACCGTGATGCCATTGGAGTAATACAGAACCCATGTGGGAGCGGGCTTGTGGCGAGGGGATTTATCCCCGTTGGACTGCGCAGCAGTCCCATTTTTTAGGGCCGCTTCGCGACCCAACGGGGATAAATCCCCTCGCCACAAAGCTCGCTCCCACAGTGGATGTGCATAAATTCTGGAGGGGTATTTCAGAGGGGACTGTGAGGGTCAGCAACGTCGCTGCTGACCCTGGACACAGATCCGGTGGGCCTGATCAGATCATCGGGCCCTGAGGGTCTCAGGCGTCGGGCGCCTGATCTTTCGGTGCTTCAGTTTCGTCTGTAGCCACTTCGCCTTCGGCATCCGGGTTCAGTGCTGCTGCTTCTTCTTCAGCTGTAGCTTTCTTGCGCTGAAGCTTTTCCTCTTTCTTCTGCTCCTTGGCCAAGTCTCTCTGACGTTTGGCGAAGGAATAATTAGGTTTAGCCATGGGCGATCCTCTGGGGTCGAAGGTGAGGTTGAGCGGCGCATATTCTGCCCTGTATCGGTACCGAGCCGTTAGCTGGGTTTTTGCTCTGTCCACTTCGGCACCACTGTCGGCTGCCAAGCGTCCAGGGCATCGAGCAGGGTTTGCGGCGATTCGCTCACTTGCAGCATGTCACGGTGCGCTTCGCGAACGAAGCCTTCGCCGACGATATGATCAAGAAAACCGGTCAATTTGCTGTAGAAACCGTTCACTTCCAGCAGACCGAGCGGTTTGCCATGGTAGCCGAGCTGGCCCCAGGTCCAGACTTCGAACAGTTCTTCCAGGGTGCCGAGGCCGCCGGGCAGCGCGATGAATGCGTCGCTGAGCTCGGCCATCCGCGCCTTGCGCGCATGCATGCCGTCGACTACTTCCAGGCGAGTCAGGCCACTGTGGCCGATTTCTTTGTCTTTGAGGCTTTGCGGGATGATCCCGATCACTTCACCGCCGGCCGCCAGTGCAGCATCGGCGACGATGCCCATCAACCCGACGGCGCCGCCGCCATAGACCAGGGTCAGCTTGCGCTCGGCCAGTGCTCGCCCCAAGGCGACAGCCGCTTCACGATAAGCCGGGTTGGTGCCGGTGCTGGCACCGCAAAATACACAAACGGACGCTAAAGACATGCCTTACTCCATGGTCAGGATGACCACAGAGTAAAGGCAGGCGCGCGGCGCTCCAAGGTCTAAACTTCGCGTTCAGGTGTTTCGTACGTGCCGCTGGCGCCACAGGCATAAGCGGCGAGCAAACTGCGTAACAGGCTGTTAAAGGACATGACAGGCGCTCCAGATGAGGGATGACGCCCTGATGATAGGGCCGGGCCAGACGTCTGGCTGGTAGATTGTTTCGATAGGTGTCATAGCCCGAAAGTTGTATACAATTTTTGATTCAGGTCATAGGAACTTGCGAAGTTTTCAGGCAGTCTTCTGTCCATTCGCACTTTTGTTAACCCTGCCTTGGAGATTCACCATGTTTGCCAAACTTGTTGCGGTATCCCTGCTGACACTGGCCAGCAGCCAACTGATGGCTGCCGAATGCAAGGTCACTGTCGACTCCACCGATCAGATGTCCTTCAACACCAAGGCCATTGAAATCGACAAAAGCTGCAAGACGTTTACCGTCGAACTGACCCACTCCGGCAGCTTGCCGAAAAACGTCATGGGCCATAACTGGGTGCTGAGCAAAGAAGCTGATATGCAGCCGATCGCTACCGATGGCCTGGCTGCCGGCATCGACAAGAACTACCTGAAAGAAGGCGATGCACGCGTCATCGCCCACACCAAAATCATTGGTGCCAAGGAAACCGATTCGGTGACCTTCGACGTGTCGAAGCTCGATGCCAACGAGAAGTACGGCTTCTTCTGCTCATTCCCGGGCCACATCTCGATGATGAAAGGCACGGTTACCCTGAAGTAATCGATTCGAGCTCATAAAAAAAGCGTCCCGATCTGGACGCTTTTTTTTGCCTGATATTTGACCGTGTCATTGTTCTTCGCGGGCAAGCCTCGCTCCTACAAGGACAGCGCTGTACCTGTAGGAGCGAGGCTTGCCCGCGAAGGCGTCGGTCCAGACGCCACCGTCCTTATGGCGCGAACGGCATCACCCGCTTGTGATGCGTCTTCTTATACGTTTCACAAATGATCTTGAACGCTTCCTCCCGCACCGGCTTGCCGTGCAGGAACGCGTCGATCTCGGCATAAGTCACGCCGTGGGACGCTTCGTCCGGTTTGCCCGGTGACAGGTCTTCAAGGTCGGCCGTCGGGATTTTTTCCACCAGCGATTCCGGTGCGCCGAAACTGCGGGCGATGTCGCGAACCTGGTTTTTCACCAGACCGCTCAACGGGGCCAGGTCACAGGCGCCATCGCCGAACTTGGTGAAGAAACCCATCACTTTCTTCCCCCCTAAATAGTGCCCAATTCAGCGGAGTTATTGAGTGAGAGGCTGATTTTTCTATTGTGCAGGCACCGCACCTGCCCAATCTGGAACTCGTTGATTTTCATCACTTGCAGCCCCGCCCAAATTCGGTCGAGGGAGCTGTGCTTGGATAGGGCATAATGTCCTAGTTCGCAAGATGCCCGTAACCCTCTGGGAAGCCCTGACCCAGGTTCAATGAGCCGCAATGGCTAGCAGTAATCCGATAGCTTCTCGCTCAGCATGGAGCTTCAGATGGTGCTTCTTTGATCGCAGATGTCAGGACAGCGTCGCATCTTGCCGATCTCGGTCTAGGCATTTCTGGAGGAACCATGGAGCAAAGTTTGAGAGTGGTAATGGCCCAGCTGAACATCCGCGTTGGGGATGTGTACGGCAACGTTGAGAAGGTCATCGAGGCAGCCCGCAAAGCCCGCGACGACCTCAAAGCTCAGGTCATTGTTTTCCCAGAGCTGACCCTTTGTGGATACCCACCAGAGGATCTGCTCCTTCGCTCCAGCATGCAGAGTCGGATCGAAAAAGCTCTGCAGCATATCAAGGACGCTGTCCAAGGCATCGTGACTGTAATCGGCTTTCCGTGGGTCGAGGATGGAGCACGCTATAACAGCTGCGCCGTGATTTCGGACGGTAAGGAACTCGCCCGTTACAACAAGCAGCGCCTGCCAAACTATCGTGTTTTCGATGAGAAACGGTACTTTGAGCCAGGCAGCGGCCCAACCGTGGTCAATCTCTTCGGCGTGTCGGTCGGTATCACCATCTGTGAGGACATCTGGTTCTCCGAGCCTCTCAAGCAGGCCTGTGATGCCGGTGCTCAGATCATGCTGACCCTGAACGCCTCACCGTTCCATCGTGGGAAGCAGGCTGAGCGTGAAGAGCTGCTGGCGAAACGTGCCAGCGAATGCTCCATCCCCATGGTCTACGTCAACCAGGTTGGTGGCCAAGACGAGTTGGTGTTTGACGGCAATAGCTTTGTGGTGGATCGCGGCGGAAAGGTCACTCAGCGTGCCCCTGCTTTCGAAGAGGGACTCTTCGTCTCGGAGTTTGAGATCAAGGAAGGTGCCTTGGTGCCGGTTCCGGCTCAGACCACTGACCTTCTGAGCCTTGAGGCCAGCGTCTACCAGGCACTGGTAGCCGGCGTTAAGGACTACGTGCGACGCAATGGCTTCAAAGGCGTTGTGCTGGGCCTTTCGGGCGGTATCGACTCGGCGCTGGTGCTGGCTGTTGCTGTTGATGCGCTGGGCGCCGAAAACGTCGAAGCCGTGATGATGCCGTACCACTACACGGCCCAGATGAGCCAGGACGATGCGAAAGAAGAAGCCGATATTCTGGGTGTGAAGTACAGCGTACTGCCCATCGCGTCCATGGTAGAAGCCTTCCTAGCTACGCTTGCGCCAATGTTCGAAGGTCTGGGCAAGGACACCACCGAGGAGAACCTCCAGGCACGGTGTCGCGGCACCATGCTGATGGCGATCTCCAACAAAAAGCGGTATCTCGTCCTGACCACCGGCAACAAGAGTGAAATGGCTGTCGGGTATGCGACCTTGTACGGTGATATGGCTGGTGGATATGACGTCCTGAAGGATGTGCCGAAGACTCTGGTATTCCGCGTCTGCGAATACCGCAATACCCTGGGCTACGTAATACCGCAACGCGTCATTGATCGTCCGCCATCTGCTGAGCTGGCTCCGGATCAGAAGGATGAGGATTCCCTGCCTCCATACCCAGTTCTTGATGAGATCCTTCGCTTGTATGTCGAGCAGGACTTGTCCGCCGATGCCATCACTGACAAGGGCTTCGACCAAGAGGTTGTACGGAAGGTGATTCGCTTGGTCGACCTGAACGAGTACAAGCGGCGCCAGGCGGCAGTGGGCCCACGGGTGACCGAGCGTGGCTTTGGCCGTGACCGTCGCTACCCAATCACTTCAGGCTGGAGCATCGGTGACTGATAGCTTAGCCAGTTGATTGAATGTACTAGGGGCGCCGTTGCGCCCCTTTTTTCTTTGCCTGGTGCGGTCTGGCTAGAGCTTGAAGAACTTTACGTCCTTAGTGAGACGGAGAACGGTATTTTCTTCTAGGAAATTTTTGTCGAAGCCATCTAGTTTGTCATTTAGTATGGCTACGACAGTCTGAATGTTCTTCTCGTTGGCGAAGTTGAATAGCTTGGTCAGCTTGTCTTCATCGACAACCTCTAGATAGTCTTGGACAGTAAATGCTGGTAGTTTGGACTTAAATTCATTTACGAAATATACATAGGCCATGTCGAATGCCATGGCTGCAGCCCTGGGAACACCGTCACCAGTATTGAGCTCTTCATTGATGATTTTAAAGTCTGCCTTACCTTTCTGGCCAGCTGAAACCACAAGTTCGTTGTGGTGAGTAACGAATAATCTTTTGGTGATTTCGGTATATGCTTCGTTAAATACGTCAAGCTTTGAATTTAGGTCTGAATAGTGGACTGCTATACTCCGCTTCACGCCTTCGGCGGTACTTTCTAAATCCTTAATTCTCTTGCGAGAGACCTCTACCTCGCTTATGACATAAGCAAGCCTGCCACGAGCTTCTCGCAAATCTTGCATCTGCTTCTCAACCAAAATCAACCCGCTGACGTGGCTATCTCTGGAAAGATCTTTTACTTTGCTCTTTTCCTCAACCAGAAGTCGCCCTAAACTTAACCTTAAGCTGTCGAGCTCATCTGCTGTCTCTGCGGACATTTCCTCAACATAAGCAGCCTTGCGGCTCATTATTGAATTATGGAATTCGATTGTTTCTTCTAGAGTTTTGCTTAGGTTTGGTACTAATGATTTAGCCTCGTTGTAGAGAGACGTGATCTCCCCTACGTTTACCTCTACCAGGCTGTTTTTGTATCGCTCAATTGTTTTGTTGTTGTAGTAAAGTTTTGTTTCCAAGTTGACAATGCGTGACGTTAGTGCAGCCACGCTTCTTCGAGATTCACGGAGTTCTGAAATAGCATAGCTTTGAGATTCGAAGATGTCATATTCATCTTCCTTGACTTGCAAGTCGGCTATTTTTAAATCGATCTCATAAAGCTCTTCCTGGCGGCTGTCCAGAGGAAGGCCGCCTAGCAATGTCCTGATACGATTGTCTTCTAGTTGTGTTTGATGTTCAATTAGATTGATCTGGCGAACGGAATCGATAAATTCAAAGTCAAAAAGGTAAGCGTAGATCAGGTCGTAATCATTGTCGCTAGTGTAGGTGTGTAAGTATTTCAGTGTGTTGTTGCTGGTGGCTCTATTGGTTCGGAAGAACTTGCTTCGAATTGAATTAAACTTAGGCTGCTCTCTCGTGTATCCAAACAGGCGTGGCAGTTCGCGAGTGAAAGATGCGCCGCTCTTATGTACAACGCCATCGATAGTGCTAACAGCTGTGATACTTTCGCGTTGGGCACCCATTTTTCTCGAGAGCACCCGAGTGATGGTGTGAGTGATAGAGGAAATATTTAGAGTTAGCTCGAACCTTACATCGCCCTTAGTTAGGAACTCTTTAACTTTTTCGTTGATCTTGTTGTTGTCGGGATCTTTCCAGAGTGGTTCAGACTTGCCGCCCAAACAAAATGCCAAGGCTCGAAGCGACGTGCTTTTTCCAATCTGGTTGCCAGTCTCCCCCAGGTTGGTAATTATGTTCAGTCCTTCCTTGAAGATTATGGTACGTATTTCTTTGCTTCCATCAAACACAGACAATTTAATTAGTTGCATAAAGAAATATCACCTTGTTTCGTGAGCTCTACACATCCAGTTATGTAGAGCCAATCGAGCGCGTATAGAATGTAGGCAAACGAAGCACGCTCAAATTTTTCTTGATACTTTTCAAAAAGTGCCAGTGGGCTCATGGCGCCTCGCTCGCTGGACTTTAAGACCATCAATACCCGACCGCCGATGATGTAGAGGCTCTTGAGTGGGGAACTGGTATTTTGAATGATCATCTAGGTGGCTCCAATATTTTGCAGTGAATAAAGCCATAACAAACAATCAGCTGTCTGGCCCACTCAACAAGCTCAGTTGGAACGCCGGGGAAACCTGTCTTGATGTCTACAATAAGTTCTGAGACTTTCAAAACAAGCTCGTCTGAGCCTACCCGTACTGCATTGAGTTTTTGCTCAGGTGTAACTGGCCGCTCAGCCATTCTCATAAATAATTCGCGCTTAGCGCTTTTATATTTTTGATTTATAGCGTAAAGAAATCTCTTTTGCGCGCCGGGATCTTCATCATCGAAAGTCAATATGAGGCTTTCAATTAGATCCATGTAGCCTACATTTTCAATGATAACTTCTGAAAATACCGATACCTTGTTGTATTCGATTTTTTCATCGACCCCAGGGTAGTCCATTTCAACATCTGAGATCTCATCATACGGGGTATGAGTCGATACGATTCTCATCAACAGCGGGTTGAGCAATGATGAAATAGCAGCAGCCGTTGCTGCAATCGTAATAGGCCCGCTTCCGTTATTGACTACTGCTATGCCGCCGTTCGATGCCTCAGCTTCAAGTTTAGGTGGGAAGAGGCTCATGGCTTATGTACAGTGACACTGCCGCTACCCGTGGAGGTAACTGCAGTGCCTCCGTTGTTTGCCGTCGTGACGATTGACGGTTTTCGGCTACACGCTTGCACAATGACTAATAATACAAAGCAGAAAACACAGCTTCCAATGGAGTACAGAAACAGCTTGTAGATTGATTCGCTTGGTAAGCCTTTGAGCAAATCAGACTTGAACCAACCGGCGTACAGTGAGTAGAGCATCGCAGCTCCCAGGGCTGCGAAGGTTCCACCTGCGCCAGCGACAATCTTCAAGAAGCTGAACATTTCTTTCTCCATGATAGTGGGTCACTCGGCACCGAGTGCCGGCAGAGTGATACTACAGATTTCACGTATTGCTCCACAAGGGCGCTCTAGCCGTACACCTGCGGTTTTTGTGGAGCACCTGCAGTACATGGGGAAAGCGGTGACAGTTCTTCTACAGGGAGCTCGGTGTTACCGTGTAAATGCCCTCCTGGAGGGGGCGGCGGCGGCTTGCTCCAAGGTCGCTCGGTAACTGTGCCAAGGCAACGTTCTCCGGGTCGAGGAGGGGCTCACTAGAACGCTCTGCCGAGATCCTGCAGCACTGAGTTAATTGGGTGTTAGCAATCGACGACCGGCTTTATCAAGATGGAGAACATTATTAGCAACAAAGAAATTTAGGATCACAGTTGAGACATACTTCCAGTTTTCAGCCACGTCCTCACGAAAGAAGCCAGCACCATGCATTTGCCATTCGGCACGGGCCCGAGCGACTGAAATGAATTCTGTTGAACTCGTAGCAGGGAGGTGGATATCACCGAAGTCCAAGCCAGGGTTTTGGTACAGCAGGCCTTGCGCTAATCCGATTATCAGTCCGGCATCTGTTGCAGCCTGTTCACAAGTAAGTGAAGCAAGATACTTTGAGAGCAAGCTGCTCAGGAATTGCAAAGATGAGTCGCTGAGTGCGGATCCAAGGGAGGCGAAATCTACGTATGCAGGGCAGCCCGGCTCTTTGGTTGAGAATAGCGATTGGTAAATTAGTAATTCAGGTTTTGAAGGTTCACGTGCCAGATATTTTTCGTTGCACTTTAGTTGTGCTTCATCCAAAATTAATGAGGCCTCTGTCTCACTTAGTACGTTTGCGCGGATGAATATTTCACACAACTGAGATGCAATGTCTTTGTTGGCTTCTTCGGAGAGTTCCATCTCCGCATTCATAAACCCTCTAAGGGCAATGAAATCGTCCAGACATGGAGTAGTTGAGTCGAACCCGGTTACCGTCAAATATGCATCATAAAGTTCGAGAGTTTGAAACCATTTATCATCTTGTTTTTCGCCGCCAGGGTGGCGTTCCATGAACTCTCTAAGCGAGTCCGGGTTAAGAGTACAGAATCCTCGTAGCTGAATTTGGCCCAAAGTAACCATGGCTGCTACCTGCGGTTTAACAAAAACTTGAGTGTAGGTTGCACATGGTCTATCGCTAGGAGCCTAGTTGGGCTATCTAAAAGCGACATCACTCATAATGACCCCTTTTGGGGTCATTAACCCGCGAAGCGTGCGCTAATGTCCCGTTTTGGGGACATTACAGACTGTCCGTCCTAGTCGTGGATGGCTATGTCATTTCGTCGACCTTCGCTCCGTGTAGGTGCGACCGCCCCTGGGAACCGGGAGGTGGAAGCTGACCAGTTGCCAGCGTATTTCGCCCAAAACGTAAGTACGGAACCCAACTCCGCATCGTCTTCCCACCCTAAACCCCGAGCCGGATCGAACGCTACGCCACCAGGTCACCGGGCTCCGGGTAAGCAGCTTGTGTGGTTGACAGCGGCTACCTTGCCTGCAGGCTCTGTAGCGGCTCCTCCATGGCCCGATTTCCCTTCCTCCGGCATTGGTCTGATACTCGGCGTAGGTCATAAATCAGGGCAGCGAAATGGCAACAATCTACTTCGATGAGTCGGGCAACACCGGGCGGCAGTTGGCCGATCTAGATCAACCGTTGTTTATTCTAGGATCGTGTGACTTTAGCGCTGAAGAGTGTGAGCAGCTCCTCCGCCCACTGCGCTCCAGGCAGGCCCCTGAGATCCACTTCAAACAACTTCGAAAGTCGCCGCGAGGGCGAGATCGGATAATTGAGCTATTTCAGTCCGGCCTGGTGACACCTCAGCGCTTTAAAGCGCAAGTGTTTCACAAGCGGTTCATGCTTCTGACCAAGGTGATCGATGACCTCCTGGAGCCGCTGCTGTACTACCGCTTCGACTTCAACCTCTACGAGAATGGCCAGAATATTTCCCTTTGTAACATGCTCTACGTCTGCCTACCTCTGGCGGTAGGAGAGGCCTGTTTTGATCAGTTTCTTTCCCTCTACTACGACATGTGCCGTGAGAAGAGCGACGAAACAATCACGGCGTTCTACGAGCACTTGGAAGTGATGAAAGAAGCTGCCGCCCAGAGCACGCTGCCGATGGAGTGGGAGCTCAAGGTGCTTTCGATGACCTCGGCGATTGTCCGTGATGTCCTAGACGAGCAGCCCAAAAGCACCTTTAACCCAGCGATACCGGCATTCTTTTCGCTGTGTGTCGCGTGGGGCAGGCGCCACGCCCGGTTCGACGCGATATGCGATGACTCGGAGCCACTTGAGCGGCAGGCCGAATTTTTCAAAGCAATCGCCGAGTTGGAAGAACAGGCAGAAGCGCAGCAAGTGATTGGATTTGGAAACGCCCAGATTGAGCTACCTCTCAGACTGAACACGTTGGCCTTCAGTGCTTCACACGAATCTGATGGTATCCAGCTTACCGACGTGCTCACGAGTGCGCTCTCGTACTACTACACCAAGCGGCAGAAGGGCGAAACCAATGATGAGTTCTTCATGAGGCTGGATGGCCTGGGCTGCATACATGATTTCGTTAGCGGCTGTGTTTGGCCCACGACAGATGTCACCGCAGAAGCGCTTGGGAGGGCTGGTGATGAGGGGGGTCACAACCCCGCGAATGCCTTCACTGATTTTATAATGGAGCGGAACAGGCAAGTTTGAGGCACCCAGTGCCCAATGCCACTATTGAATCTTGCTCAGCGCCGGAGAGACCGCTCGCCCTGGCACGTTGTGCAGCGTGCTCATGGCTGAGCTTGGAAGGCGCTAAAGTGTTAAGCCTAAGGTCGCCTCTCATTCCCCCTAGTTTTGTTGTGAGGCAATCTTTTGCCGATAGCCATAAATACCCAGAGCGTCATGGAAAAGTTTCATGGCTGACTCGATAGTCTCCGAAATTTGTGATACGTATAGCATATCGCCACATAGCCTTTCAGCCAGTGCTAATTCAATATTGAGAGAACCAATGAAGTACAGGGAAAGTAATCTAGATAAGAAATTACGAAAGTGGTTTTGCAAGGACAATACCAAAGCCCTACTTCGAAGCATTCAAATTTCAACGGGCGGTATTCGCGGGCTAACGTCATTCAAGGTAAACCTCGACTATCCGATCACCGCTTTTGCCGGAGTTAACGGATCCGGAAAGTCAACTATGCTGGCGCTCGCTGCCTGCGCTTATCACAATAAGTCGAACGGTTTCAAACTTCCGAAGCGCACTAGAAGCTATTACACATTTTCCGATTTTTTTGTGCAGCATTCAGAAGAGATTGCTCCTCCAGGAGTAGAGGTTTGGTATACCTTCGCTCATGACAATTGGAAAGGCAGACCTGAAGGAATTGGAACGCAAGTACGAAAAAAGAAGGCCGGCGGTAAGTGGAACGACTACGATACTAGGATTAACCGGACGGTGGTTTTTTTGGGCATTGAACGTATTGTTCCTCATGCTGAACGAAGTCAGTCACGATCTTACTCCCGCGCCTTCAAAGACTTGAGAGTTCATGGTTGGGAGCAAAAGGTTAAGGATGCGGTCGGTTATGTCCTTGGAAAGCGATACGATGATTACAGGCAATTAGAATACAGGAAGTACGGCCTCCCAATAGTTAAGGTCGGTGATGTGATTTACTCTGGTTTTAACATGGGTGCAGGTGAAAATGCGTTATTTGATATATTCTCCACAATTTATGCTTCCGGCGAAGGCGCCTTATTAGTTCTCGACGAAATTGAGCTTGGCCTCCACGCAAAGGCTCAAAGACTATTCATTGAGCGTCTAAAAGAAGTTTGCATGAGCACGGGCACTCAAGTTATATGCACGACACATTCGAAGCAAATCTTTCAGTGCCTACCTGACGACGCTAGGTTTTTTATTGAGAAGAACGGAGGCAAGACGAAGATCACCCCCGGTGTTTCAGCGGAATTTGCGTTCTCGAAAATGGGAGCGATTGGTGAAAAAGAACTCGAAATATTTGTTGAAGACCCAGTCGCAAAGGTAATGATCGAAACAGTATTGGATGGAAACACCCGCAGCAGAGTCAATGTTACTCGTATAGGCTCCGCCGCTGCAGTGGCTCGTCAGTTAGCAGCCAACTATCTAAAAAATGAGCACGCAAACATATTGGCTGTATATGACGCCGATCAGAGAAAGCTCCAAGCTAAAAATATCGAACATGCCAAAAACATGGCGGAGAGAAAAGATGATGTAATCAACAGTTGGTTACTTGCACGAACAAGCTATCTCCCAGGCGACACATGGCCTGAAGCTTGGCTTTTGCAAAAGTGCAGCGAAATACCTCAAGAGCTCGGTGTTGAACTAGGTGTTGATTCTAGGCGCGCATCTGCAATTGTCGAATATGCATTGCAAGCAGGTAAACATGAGGAATTCGCCGAAGTCGGTGAACAAGTTAACCTAGAGCCAGAGCGATGCCTCATATTGGTATGCGGTATTGTATATAAAAACTTCTCTGAAGAATTCGACGACTTAAAAAATACGATTTCACTCATGCTACCTTGAGATAATGAACTCAGGATTCGCAAGGTTGGGCCTTGGCGGGAGGCGATTGGGGGATGTGCTATACGTTCAGTATGTGCGGTGCCTCCTTTCAAAATCAACAATTCAGCGATGCTGGCATGTCTCACTCATCCGCAAATGCTTCTAGGGCAGCGAGGAGCTAGGCTAACTCAGAAAGGTTGGCCGCAGTGACAATGTCATATTCTCCCAGACTGATCAGGCGATACGTTCGCCATCGCCAAGCGGCTGGGTTCCGACAGCCGCTCATGTAGGTGCCACAATCGACGATCCTAGCGAGCGCACGTCCAGCCGCATAGCCAAGTCAGCGGGAGCGTCTACATCGATTTGACCGATACCACTTCCACATATTTGTACTTCTTCCTGGCAGCCTTCACAGCCTCTTGCTCGGCAAGCAACGAGCTCAACGTGTCGGCCTCGTGAGTCAACTCCTGCATCTTCCCCTCAAATTCGTTCCCAACCCGGAGCGTGACCCTAAGCCTGGGCGTAAACGCTTTCGCAGCCTTCTTCTTTGCCACGGGAGCAGCTACCGGCTTCGTAAAGACAACCTCTGGCACAGGCTCCTCTACTACAGGAGCAGGCACCTGCTCTTCGGGCTGAGGCGTACCGAACAGGGCACGACGCATTTCTTCTTCAGTTAACTCAGAGTTCATACAAAATCTCAAAGGGCCGCACTTAGCTCGACAAATTCTAATAGGATTGAAGCAGCCCGTCTGGGCCCAGATGCTCGAGGGCCATCTCCCATGGGTGACCTTCCTTCGCCATATGTAGGCGAGCCCTAGTCATCACGGAGTTCTAACAGCATGAGGCTCTTTCTTGATTGCGAGTTTACCGAGCTCTCAGCGTCAGCGAAGCTTATATCGCTCGCATTGGTGGCCGAGGATGGGCGCGAGTTCTACGTGGAATTACTCAACACATGGCGGGAATCAGACTGCAGCGACTTCGTCGTAGAGGTCGTCCTTCCGCAGCTCTGGGGCGGAAGCTATGCACTATCGATGATTGGGGCAAGATCAGCGTTATTCGAGTTTCTTGCATCGTTCAACGAAGCCTTGGAGATTGTCACAGATGCTCCACAGTATGACTGGGAGCTTTTCTGCGAGCTCGCATATGCCGATGGGAAATGGCCAAGGAATGTCCGGAATTACCCCACTGACGCAACCACTCTAGATGCCATAAGCGACGGGATTCCACTTCCACATCACGCTCTCCTGGATGCCCGTATCATCGCTAGCATGTTCGCCCGAGGGAGTCCAAAGAAAGGGCTACCCTGCTAAGGCGCATGGAACCGAAGTCTGTATTGGCCAGCCACCATGCCTGTGTTGTTGCTTCGCTGATCAACGTCTTTTACCAGCACTTCTGTACAGGAGATGCAAAATGAGCATCGATTGGATCAACTTCACACCTTGGACTTCATTAGGCGGAGGTGCCTTGATAGGGCTGGCCGTTAACTTGTTCGTTCTCGCTAATGGTCGCATCGCAGGCGTCAGCGGCTTGCTTGGAAGCGTGATGCAATTTGAGAGTGAAGGCTGGAGCGAGAAGGCGTTGTTTCTTCTTGGCCTTTTACTTGCGCCCTTGTTGTGGGGAGCGTTGACCGTTTTGCCCGAAATAGAGATCAAGACAGAGTGGCCGGCCCTGATCATTGCGGGCCTGCTCGTCGGCGTGGGAACCCGTTACGGCTCGGGCTGTACGAGTGGTCATGGAGTGTGCGGGATCTCCCGGTTGTCTCCTCGCTCCATCGTGGCAACGGTGTGCTTTATGACCGCCGGCTTTGCAACGGTGTACGTCATTCGTCATGTTTTGGGAGCTTGAAGATGATCAAGTTGACCGCATTTTTTGCAGGGTTGATCTTTGGCCTGGGTCTACTCCTGGCAGGCATGGCGAACCCTGCCAAGGTATTGGCTTTTCTTGATGTCGCCGGGGCCTGGGATCCGTCACTTGCTCTGGTGATGGGAGGGGCCATCGCAGTGGCGGTTATCCCCCTGAATTGGGCGCGCAAGAACAAGCAATCCTTGCTGGGTGCCCGCATGCAGTTACCCGTAAAGCGGGAGCTAGACCCCCGCTTTATTGGCGGCAGTCTAGTGTTCGGTGTTGGTTGGGGAATTGCGGGTATTTGTCCTGGGCCGGCTGTAGCTATTCTGCTAACAGGTCACTGGCAAATAATCATTTTCGTATTGGCTATGTTGGCTGGTATGTATCTGTTCTCTGTACTAGAAAGCCGACGCATGTGATCAGATGATAACCATGGACGCAAATTACGGAAACACTGTCCGATACTTGCACCATCCGACCATAGCGATCTCACGCATTGTTGGGCTTAGGAGTATTTAATGTCCGATCTGAACGATCCACACTTGTTCTTTCCGCTGAGAGAACTTTGCTAGCGTGGAACCGAGTCAGTCTTTCGCTTATGGCCTTTGGCTTTGTGATTGAGCGATCCGGGCTACTGCTACAGATGCTCAAACCAGGTGCCCAAGTGAGGCGTCCGAATTTGAGAATTCCCCGGTAGAGATCAACGACATTGCAAGGTTGACCGCTTCAAACGGCGTCACCCCAGCGATCCAAAGCGCGAGTGCTCCGACGCCCGTGAGCCCCTGATACCTGCGGCTTCTGAATGGAGCATGAAGCGTGAGCTGCTGAGTCCTAGCTATAGTCGTTATGCCGAGATAAAGGAACACTAAGACATTTGCGTGGCAAGCAGTTGTTCCCTAAAGGTTTACGTGCAATCCACCTCAATTCCTCGTTCATGGCTGTCCTCCTCGGACAATCCGCGCACGCCAATCACGTCCTCTCAGCCCGTCCTTCACCGGCAGGCTGTAGAGTAATTTGGAGTTGGAATTTGAGGGTGATGCCAGCGGCGGTCAGTGCGCTTTGCAAGGACAGAGGCGCAGCGCAAGCGAGTCGCCCGAATCGAAACTGCTAATGCATGATAATCGAGTAGTGCCATGAAAAAAAAACATCACCATGAGCATCACCTTCAACTCCGGGTAAGCGAACTTGCACAGTTGTTTAACTCGATGGATCCGACACCTTTTCTTAACAAGGATCTTGATCGCGAGGCTGAAGCGTTCATCGAGACCTGGGCAGCAGAGTTTCCGTCGGACAGCCTGCTTCGTATCACAATCCACCTTGAGCACCTGCCAGCAGAAGGCGATCCAAGTGCGATCATGGTCGAGGCAATCCACAACTACTTTGATCATAAAGCAGGTCTCGTGCGCAGTGAGTTGAAACGCCTCCTTCGAGAGGGCCGCATTAGCCTGTTGATCGGCATCGGTTTTGTTACCCTTTGCCTGATCGCAGTCGATGTCATCGGCCAACTTAGTGCTAGCGCCGTAGTCGGCATAGCGCGCGAAAGTCTGATGATCGTTGGCTGGGTGGCAATGTGGCGACCGCTGCAGATTTTTCTATATGACTGGTGGCCGCTTTTAAGATCGATTCGCGTCTACAGAGCTATAAGCCATGCAAATGTTCGAGTAGTGCAGGGCAAATAATGCCTACCGCAAGCCGCAATAGGTGTGGGCCCTATGGGGCGCGTTCTCAATTGAGCTAAGTAGGTGGTATAGGCACATGGGCACTGGCGTCTGCAAGCGCTGGAGAGACTCCCAATCAATGTCGATCAGCATCCTCAACATATGAGCTAGATCAGTTGGATTCAAACCTGAGTCGCTATACTAACTACCGCCCAGCATCGACCTAAGGTTTCCCCCGTGACTCATTCGCTCAGTGGCCAATTAGATGTAGTCATTATCGGTGGGGGTCAGTCAGCCTTGGCGGTGGCGTATTTCCTTCGCCGAACTCAACTTTCATTCGTTATCCTCGATGCGGAGGAAGAACCCGGTGGTGCCTGGCGGCATGGCTGGAACTCGCTGCGTTTATTCTCCCCGTCCACCTGGAGTTCGATCTCCGGCTGGATGATGCCGCCCGCGCAAGATGGTTACCCCACACGAAATCATGTGGTCGACTACCTCAACCAATATGAGCAGCGCTACCAATTTCCGGTTGAGCGTCCAGTTCGGGTCGCTTCTGTGGAACGTACAGAGTCTGGCTTACGAGTACGTTCTGACGACAAGTATTGGGATGCCAAGATCGTGGTCAGCGCTACAGGCACCTGGAGCAATCCCTACATCCCTCACTACCCCGATGCGGAGCTTTTCGCTGGTCGGCAATTGCACTCCGCGCACTATGTCGAAGCACAGTCATTCGCGGGCAAGAAGGTGCTGGTGGTGGGTGGCGGTAATTCAGGGGCACAGATTCTGGCCGAGGTCTCCAAGGTCGCAGATACCACTTGGGTGACCCCCGTTGAACCATTGTTCTTACCGGACGAAGTGGACGGGCGCGTACTGTTTGAGCGCGCAACTGAGCGCTGGCAAGCCCAACAGGAGGGACGCGTCATTGAGCAACCCGTTGGTGGGCTGGGTGACATCGTGATGGTGCCGCCAGTTGTCGAAGCCCGTGAGCGCGACGTTCTCAAGTCTGTACGTCCATTTGAACGTTTCACTCGCGATGGCGTGATTTGGAACGATGGATCTGAATATGCCGTGGATGTGGTGATCTGGTGTACCGGATTCAGGCCAGCCCTTCAGCATCTGGATACGTTGGGGGTGATTAACACCGAGGGCCGCGTTGAGGTCGAAGGCACCCACTCGACCGAAGAGCCAAGGCTGTGGCTGGTCGGTTACGGCGAGTGGACAGGTTCGGCTTCCGCCACGCTGATCGGTGTAACACGAACTGCACGGAGCACAGTCAGTGAGATCGTGGCCTTTCTTGCCAATCAGTCCACCTGAGGCGGACTGCAGTCGGCCTTGGTATATACCGCTGACTGTTGAGGGGGGCCTTGCTTGATATCTTCCGCTGAAGCGTATAGCTGGATATTGACCATGCAGTCGTTTACTCGCTGAAGGAGGATATCCTTCAGCAGTCTTTGGCTGTTGGCTGGACAGGTGCTGCCCTCTTTTACCACTAGGGATGCTCGCTTCTCGTCGCGGCTTATCAGGCTGCCAATCTCCGCCGTGCAATCGCCCCATTGCAGCTTGTCGGAGGAAAGCCGAAATGCCGGTGGCGCCAAAGCATCCCTATGATTATTGCGCCACTCACCTATAAACCATGTCCCTTCAATCGTCTTATCCATACCGGACGGACGCTTGGCTGGTGTCTCGCCTTGATCACAAGCGGTCAATGCAAAGGCTACAAGCACCACCAGTGGCAGTGCGGATAAATTGAGAAACGTGCTCATGGCGTGCCTCCAACTTCCGTTAATTCAGGCTACCGAAGACTCCGCTCGCCCCAAGCTTGCGAAGGCTCATTCCGTCATGTCGACGGCTTTACATCGCCTCAGCATGCCTGGGTAAGGCGATAGAAATTAGAGCGGCCAGCAACACGAAGGCCGAGGAAACCCACAAACAGGCCTCCAATCCGTAACTCTGATAAATCCAACCGGACAGCACGGTGCCGAGCAGTCGGCCCAAGGCGTTAGACATGTAGTAGAAACCCACGTCCAGCGACACCCCGTCTTCTTTGGCATACGAGACGATGAGATAGCTGTGCAGCGAGGAATTCACCGCGAACAGCACGCCGAACACCATTAACCCACCTAGCAGCACAACGTGAGGCGACCAACCTGCCGAGAGACCGAGGGCGATTGCCGCTGGCAGACCCGCCAGCAATGCCGCCCAAACGAAGGCAGCCCGCCCATCAGGGACGTGGCCGTGCTTCTTTCCGGTGATGTTCGGGGCCAACGACTGGACGATGCCGTAGCCGATGACCCAGGCCGCCAAGAAGCCGCCAACCATCCAGAAGTCCCAACCAAACACCGTGCTCAGGTAGACCGGCAACGCCACCACGAACCACACATCGCGGGCACCAAAGAGGAACATCCGCGCCGCCGAGAGGATATTGATCGCCCGGCTCTTGGAGAGAATGTCGCGAAACTTCGGTTTGGCCTTGGCTTTACCCAGATCTTTCTTCAGCAGGAACAGGCTGGCTATCCATATCAGCGCCAGAGTTGCGGCCATCGCCAGCACGGCAACCGTAAAGCCCAGCAATGCCAGCAGCGCACCGCCCAGGAAGAAACCCACGCCTTTGAGCGCGTTTTTCGAACCGGTGAGAATTGCCACCCACTGGTAAAGGGTGCCTTGCTGGTTGTCAGGCACCAGCAACTTAATTGAGCTTTTTGCGCTCATCTTGTTGAGGTCTTTGGCAATACCCGACAGTGCCTGGGCTCCCATCACCCAAGGGATGGTCAGCCAGGCGGCGGGCACAGTTAGCATCAGCAAGGCTGCCACCTGTAAGCCCAAACCAATGTTCATGGTGCGATTCAGGCCTAGACGGGCACCCAGGTAACCGCCCACTAGATTGGTAATAACACCGAAAATTTCGTAGAACAGAAACAGGAACGCAATCTGCAACGGGCTGTAGCCCAACGCATGAAAGTGCAACACCACCAACATGCGTAGCGCACCGTCGGTGAGGGTAAAGGCCCAGTAATTGCCGGTCACCAACAGGTACTGGCGCACTTGCGGGGAAAGGGCTGACAACGCGTTCATGATCTCTCCCTGTTAATCGGCCAAACCGACCAGTTTGGCCAGCTCAACAGCGCGGTTCGCGTAACCCCATTCGTTGTCATACCAGGCATAGATCTTCACTTGAGTGCCATTGATCACCATCGTCGACAGGGCATCGATGATCGATGAGCGCGGGTCGGTGCGGTAGTCGATAGACACCAGTGGGCGTACTTCATAGCCGAGGATATTTTTCAGCGGGCCTTCTGCTGCGGCTTTGAGCAACGCATTAACCTCATCCACCGAGGTGGCGCGCTCCACTTCGAACACACAGTCGGTAAGCGAGGCGTTGGCCAGCGGTACGCGCACCGCGTGACCATTCAGCCGGCCACGCAGTTCGGGGAAGATTTCCGCAATGGCGGTGGCCGAGCCGGTGCTGGTCGGGATCAGGCTCATGCCTGAAGCGCGGGCGCGGCGCAGATCCTTGTGCGGCTGATCGAGGATGCTCTGGGTGTTGGTCAGGTCGTGAATGGTGGTGATCGAGCCGTGGCGGATGCCCAGGTTCTCGTGGATCACTTTGACCACTGGTGCCAGACAGTTGGTGGTGCAGGAGGCCGCCGTGACAATACGGTGCTGCGCCGGGTCGAACAGGTGTTGGTTAACGCCCATCACTACGTTCAAGGCCCCTTGCTCCTTGACCGGCGCACAGACCACCACACGCTTAACACCCTGATCCAGGTAGGCCTGCAACACCGCCACAGTCTTCATCTTGCCGCTGGCCTCGATCACCAGATCGCAACCCGACCAGTCGGTGTCGGCAATCGCTTTGTTCGCGGTGAGCTTGATGCGCTTGCCGCCAATCACTACATGATCGCCTTCTGCGCTGGCTTCGTTGTTCCAACGACCATGTACAGAGTCGAAGTTGATCAGGTGCGCATGGGTTACTGCATCGCCTGCCGGGTCGTTGATTTGCACGAACTCGAACTCTGGCCAGCCCCAGGCTGCACGCAGGGCGAGACGACCGATGCGACCGAAACCGTTGATACCTACTTTGATGCTCATGTTGTCGCTCTCTTGGGGCTGCTGTCTGGGGGCAATTACGACTTCGCGATGTCGAATTGGCTGATGTAGTCGATATGTGCGGGGTGCTGAATCGCACGCGGACGCAGCGCTTGCACTTCGCTTATTGCCTCGTGGAACGGCACTGCGCATTCGATCAGCAGTTGCGCTGCAATCAATCCGGTACGACCCGAGCCGCCCTTGCAGTGAATGGCAATATTCTTGCCTTCGGTGAGCAGTTGCTTGATCCGCTCACGATTCGCACCCCAGGCAGCCTGAAACGGCTCAGCAGGTGCTTGATCGTCTTCCACAGGCAGGTGAAACCACTCGATGCCGTGCTGTTGGCATTGCTCTGGCAGACTCTCGACTTCGTTCTGGTTCAACTCTTCGGTGGGCATCAGCGTCAGCAAGGCCGAAGCACCTGCTGCCTTCAGAGTGTCTAGCGCCTCAGCGACCGACACGTCTTTGGTGCCTGGGCAAGGCGTGAAGATCAGTTGGCCTTGCACAGCTGTCGTGGTGAGCACGGAGTACGGATGTTGGTGCACGATCAGGCGTCCTTCAGATAGAGCGTTGATTAACGCGTTTGGAGAGTTCTTCCGCAGATTCCTTACGTTCGGAATAGCGGTCGACCAGATAGTCCTGGCGGTCGCGAAGCAGTAGTGTGAATTTCACCAACTCCTCCATTACGTCCACAACACGGTCGTAGAAGGGAGAAGGTTTCATCCGACCGTTGTCATCGAACTCCAGGTAGGCCTTCGGCACCGAGGACTGGTTGGGAATAGTGAACATACGCATCCAGCGACCCAGCACACGCAGCTGGTTGACCACGTTGAAGGATTGCGAGCCGCCACAGACCTGCATCACCGCCAGCGTCTTACCCTGGGTTGGGCGCACCGCGCCCATGGTCAATGGAATCCAGTCGATCTGCGCCTTGAACACTGCGCTCATCGAACCGTGGCGTTCGGGGGAGCACCAGACCTGACCTTCTGACCAGAGCACCAGTTCGCGTAGCTCTTGCACTTTGGGATGGCTGTCCGGCACGTCATCTGGCAACGGCAGCTCAGATGGATTGAAGATGCGTGTTTCTGCGCCGAAGTGCTCCAACAAGCGCGCAGCTTCTTCGGTCAGCAGGCGGCTGAACGAACGCTCGCGAGTCGAGCCGTAGAGCAGCAGGATGCGCGGCTTGTGCGTGGCCGACAACGTACTGCCGAGCTTATCGAGGGTCGGCAGGTCGACCAGTTCGGCATCAAGATTGGGGATCATTTCTTCAGTCATAAATTTACTCCTCAGCGAGGGCGCCCTTCGGATGATCGAACCAGCGGCGTTTGAGCCAGAGGGCCACACTGACCAGCATGATCAAAACCGGCACTTCAACCAGTGGGCCGATCACCGTAGCGAAGGCCACCGGCGAGGCGAGGCCGAAAGTCGCGATGGCCACGGCTATGGCCAGCTCGAAGTTGTTGCTGGCAGCGGTAAAGGCCAGCGCGGTGGTGCGTGGATAGTCAGCGCGTAGCAGCTTGCCCATCCAAAAGCTGATGAAGAACATCACCACGAAGTAGATGGTCAGCGGCATAGCGATGCGCAGCACATCCAGCGGCAGCTGCAACACCGTGTCACCCTTGAGGCTGAACATCGCCACGATGGTCAGCAGCAGCGCGACCAGTGTCAGAGGGCTGATGCGCGGAATGAAGCGTTGGCTGTACCAGGTCTCGCCTTTGCGGCTGATAAGGATCTTGCGCGTAAGGAAACCAGCCAGGAATGGTATGCCCAGGTAGATCAGCACTGACTCGGCGATGCTGACAAAGTTGGTATCAATCACGCTGCCCTGCAGGCCGAACAATGGCGGCAACAGACCAAGGAAGATCCATGCATACACACTGAAGAACAGGATCTGGAAGATGCTGTTGAAGGCCACCAGCCCAGCGACGTATTGGTTGTTGCCGCCTGCGATTTGATTCCACACCAGCACCATGGCGATGCAGCGTGCCAGTCCGATAAGGATCAGCCCGGTCATGTACTCCGGCTTGTCAGCGAGAAACACGATAGCCAGGACAAACATCAGCACTGGGCCAATCACCCAGTTCTGGATCAGCGATAACGCCAAGATGCGCTTGTCCTTGAACACCTCCGGCAGCTCTTCATACCTGACCTTGGCCAACGGGGGATACATCATCACGATCAGACCGATGGCAATCGGGATATTGGTCGAACCCACCGAAAGGCTGTTAAGCCAGGTCGGCAGCCCCTCGAACAGACTGCCCAAACTGACACCAATCGCCATGGCGAGAAAGATCCAGACCGTCAGATAGCGATCCAAAAAAGAAAGACGGCTTTTACTCATCGTCATGTCTCCAGTGTCAGAGGGTGCCGATCAGGGCCAGCTCGGCCTTGAGTTGTTCGGCACTTAACTGCTTGAGCGGTAAAGCCAGGAAGGCTTCGATACGGGTTCTGATCTGTTCCAGAGTGGCTTCGAAAGCCGCCTCGATTTCTTCTTGAGTCCCTTGATATTCCGATGGGTCAGCCAGCCCCCAATGGGCCTTGGTGGCGGGCCCGAAAAATACCGGGCAGGCGTCACCGGCAGCCTTGTCGCACACCGTGATGACGAAATCAGGTGCCAGGTTCTCGTGGACTTCGCTGGACTTGCTGTAGAGCTCCGAAGTCGAGACTCCAGCCTTATTCAGCGTTTTCAGACTCAGCGGATGCACTTCACCCTTCGGCTGGCTGCCGGCGCTGTAGGCGTGCATATCCGCCGGAGCCAAATGATTGAACATGGCCTCACAAAGAATGCTGCGGCAGCTGTTGGCGGTGCAGAGAAACAGAATCTTCATCAGGCGATCTCGTAAAGGCCGAGCGCTGCTCGGGAAGGCGTTAACTCAGCAGCAAGCGGCTAGGCGCTGAGGGCGATCACCCATCACGTCGAGGCGTTTGGCGGCGGGACTGAGCCAATGCTGGTTGGCGTCAAGCGTGGTTTTCAGTACGGCGATCACCCAATCCGGCAGACGGGGATGCAGGCGGTAATACACCCATTGACCTTGCCGACGATCCTCCAGCAATCCGCAATTGCGCAGTTGCGCCAAGTGGCGGGAAATCTTCGGCTGGCTCTCATCGAGAGCGCAGGTCAGTTCGCAAACGCACAGCTCTTCCTCACGGGTGATGAGCAACATAAGGCGAATGCGGGTTTCGTCGGCCAGGCATTTGAATACGGTGGTCGGTGTCAGATGGTCAGCCATAGGGGTCACAACGTTTGTTTTTCACCAACACGAACATCTTGATGCGTTCATGGATCTCGTGAAGGGTGTGACGAAATGCATCGTGCTTGGTGCTAGTCACCGGATCTTCAAAGTTCCAGGCCAGCATCTCTCCGGCGCCTGGAAGGGCATGACATTCCAGCGACGATTTATCGCACAGCGTGATGACGTAATCGAAACGCTCTCCCGCAAACTCATCGATGGATTTGCTGTACAACCCTTCGGTACTCACACCTAGGTGCTGAAGCGATCCCAAGGTGCGGGGATCGATCTCGCCGGGCGCAGTACCTGCACTGAAGGCGTCGAATTGTTCGGAATCAGTGTGCCGCAGCAGCGCTTCAGCCAGCTGCGAGCGAGCAGCGTTAGCCACACAAACAAACAGTACGCGGGTCTTGTCGGTCATTGCCAAGTCTCGAAGAGGATATGGTTCGACGAATATATGGTTTTACGAATATTCAGTAAAGCACTAACGCCGATTTCTGCATGAAAAGCTGCCTTACGAGGCCGATATTGGTAATAAATTAGGAGCATCAGCGCAAGAGTCGGTCGTTTCTCAGCAGTCTCGCCCTGTAACATCTGGTTACTCGTATATCCGTATTTTGTAATTAATCTGTCATCGCAGTGGCTTTAGGCTCCCCACACCTCAACTCCAAGCAGGAACCTTGCGATGAACAAACTGCCCCTGACCGCGATGCTACTCACCAGCCTGTTCGCCAGCGCTACATTCGCCAGTCAATACGACAAGCCAGGCTTCGTTGCCGAGGTAGAAGATGGTCGACTTTGGGTATTCCGCGAAGGCTCCAAGGAACTGGTAGATTTCAAAAAAACCGGTGAGCCCGCCAAACAGTTCTCCGATATTGGTGCTGGCCCGAATGGAATGACGGTCAAATCGGCTGATGAAAAAACCCTGAAAGACTATCTACAGACCATTAAGAAATAAGCTGCAGTGGCACTGCTCTCTACTGAAGGAGGCAGTGCCACCCTCCAAACGGGACTTTACATGTGCATTAACATGCACATATATTCTCGACATGAACGTCATCACCAACCGATCTCAAGCCATTGAGTCTGCCATTGAGTCTCTCGATGGTGCATTTTTCAAAGCCCTCTGCGAGCCGCCAAGAGTCGCCGTGTTGAAGCGCGTGATGGAATTAGGTCGAGCAGATGTGACCGCGATTGCGGCTGATCTACCCCAGGAGCGTTCGGTGGTATCTCGTCATCTTCAGGTGCTGCTGGATGCCGGGATCGTGCGCGCCACGAAGGTGGGACGTCAGATGTTTTATGAGGTGGATGGCCCAGCCATCGTCAAGCGACTGGAGGACATCCTCCATCACACCAAGAGCGTTGCTTTATTGTGCTGCCCAGGCGGATCTCGCTGATTTTTTCTTACCTTTATATGTGTATAGGTGCGCACACATGAACATAATAGATCACCTATTCGATGTTGTCGTAATAGGCGCAGGGCAGGCAGGACTGGCCTGTGGCTGGCATTTGAAACAGCAGGGACTCGATTTCCTAATCCTGGATGAGCAGCAGCAACCGGGTGGAAACTGGCGTAACTACTACGACAGCCTCGAGTTGTTCTCGCCGGCAGCGTATTCCTCACTACCGGGACTGCCGTTTCCTGGAGAACCGGGGCACTACCCCTCCCGCGATGAAGTAGTGCGCTACCTGGAGCAGTACGCCAGCTTCTTCCAGTTACCGATTCTTCCGGGGATACAGGTCATAAAGGTGGATCAGGAAGCTGGGGGGTTCCAGATAGTGGCTGCCAATGGGCAGCGCTTCTTTACCAGGGCGCTGATCGTGGCATCGGGGGCATTCAGTCGTCCCTATACACCGGACATTCCTGGGCTCGAAAGCTTCCAAGGTGTTCGCCTTCACAGTGCCGAGTATCGGAATGTGGAAATGCTCCTTGGGCAACGCATCGTAGTGATTGGAGCGGCGAACTCGGCGGTGCAGATTGCTTACGAGCTAGCGAAGGTGGCCAAGGTCACGCTCGCCACGCGTGAGGCAATTCGATTCTTTCCGCAGAAGCTGCTCGGCGCAAATTTTCACGCCTGGCTGAAATGGACAGGCCTGGAAAGAACCCGCTGGCTCAATGATCAGAGCACACCGGTACTGGATGACGGTACTTACAAAAAAGCACTGAAGTCAGGCCTTTTCAACCAGCGGTCGATGTTCGGGCAAGTAACCCCAACCGGAGTTATTTGGGCGGATGGTCACCACGAAGCCGTTGATTGCCTAGTCTTCGCCACTGGTTTCCGCCCAAATATTTCCTTTCTTGAAGACCTCGCGGTGACGGATGATCGAGGGCGATTAATGCAGCGCGATGGACGAGCACTGCACATCCCAGGCCTGTACTTTATGGGGTTACCAAAGCAGCGCAATTTCGCCTCAGCAACTCTCAGAGGTGTAGGGCCTGACGCTGAAGTCATCCTTCCACATTTGCTACACCATCTGCGTTCCACAGGTACAGAACAGGTGATAGCCGCGCAGCGATGAGCAACCAAAGCAATGATGCACAATGTGACCGAATCTTTGCATTGCCAATAGCGGGCCCTGTGAACTCACTCGACATCCAAAGCCACTTTGGCCGCAAAACAGGGCTTTCTATCCTATGCTGAGTAGGTTGAATGAAAAGTCGCTTACGAAACAGGCGAGGTCGACTGCATCGCAAGCGTAATGCGGAGGCAGAGATGGCATCTATTTCTAGAAGAGGCTTCCTGAAGGTTGGAGGCGGGGTTGCTGCGAGCGTGGCTATTGGGCTGCCCGAATTCACACAAGCGGCGACATCAACGCCTGCGGTAGAGGGGCGAGTCAATCTCCCCTACCAAATGAAAGCGATCACCAAAGCGCAGAAATTACAGGTCAATACGCCAGTCCAATTTTCCTATCCCGATGCCGCCTCGCCTTGTGCATTGATCAAGATGGGCGTTCCTGTTCCAGGCGGCGTCGGCCCGGAACGTGACATTGTCGCCTACAGCATCCTATGCACACACATGGGCTGCCCGGTTACCTATGACGCAGAGAGGAGATTGTTCAAATGCCCCTGCCATTTCAGCATCTTCGACCCTGAGAATACTGGTCAGATGGTTTCCGGCCAAGCCACCGAGAACTTGCCCAGCGTAGTGCTCGAATACAACCCCAAAGACGATTCGGTACGTGCAGTTGCCGTCGAAGGGTTGATTTACGGACGTCAGTCCAACCTCCTGTGATAAGGAGATTAAAATGGCAACCAATAAAGATCGTGTGGCACTGCCTCCTGTAGATGCCCAAAAGACCAACCTGACATGCCACTTCTGCATCGTGGGTTGTGGCTATCACGTGTACAAGTGGCCGGAAAATCAGGAAGGTGGACGAGCACCCGATGAGAACGCACTAGGGCTCGACTTCCGCAAACAGTTACCCCCCTTTGCTGTCACCATGACACCGGCAATGCAGAACACGATCACCGACAAGGACGGCAAGCGCTACAACATCATGATCGTGCCGGACAAACAGTGCGACGTTAATAAAGGACTCTCGTCTACTCGAGGCGGACAACTGGCCAAGGTCATGTACAGCCCCGACGGGGTAGGCAGGGAGCGCTTACGGAGCCCACGCATTTATGTGGCTGATCAGTGGGTGGACACCAGTTGGGATGATGCGCTGGCGCTCTACGCTGGGGTGACCAAGAAGATTCTTGATAATGACGGGCCTGCCTCGCTCGCCTTTGACTGCTTTGATCACGGAGGCGCCGGGGGCGGATTTGAGAATACCTGGGGCACCGGCAAGCTGATGTTCACCGCACTGCAAACCCCATTGGTGCGAATCCACAACCGTCCAGCCTATAACTCCGAGTGCCACGCCACCCGCGAAATGGGCATTGGCGAACTCAATAACAGCTACGAAGACGCGGAGTTGGCTGACGTCATTGTTGCCATTGGCTGCAACTCATACGAAACCCAAACCAACTACTTCCTGGCACATTGGCTGCCCAACTTGCAGGGGCAGACAGTCGACAAACGTAAGCAGCGTTTTCCAGGAGAGGCCGTTGTCCCAGCCAAGGTGATTTTTGTCGACCCTCGCAGGACGCCGACCATCGCTATAGCGGAGCAAGCAGCAGGTAAAGACAACGTACTTCACCTGGATATCGAACCGGGAACGGATATCGCTCTGTTCAATGGTCTGCTGACTTACGTGGTCGACCAAAAATGGCATGACCAGGAATTTATCGCGGCCCATACCAAAGCGTTTGAGCAGGCACTTCAAGCCAATCGAATGTCGCTTGAGGAAACCAGGCGCGTTACCGGGGTATCGGTGGACAAGCTCAAGCAAGCAGCCGAATGGGCTTACAAACCCAAAACCTCTGGCCACCGTCCCCACACCATGCACGCATACGAAAAAGGAATCATCTGGGGCAATGACAACTACCTCATCCAGTCGGCATTGGTCGACTTGGTGCTAGCCACTCACAACGTCGGACGACGAGGTACGGGCGTGGTGCGGATGGGTGGGCATCAGGAGGGGTACACACGTCCTCCCTATCCAGGGGACACTAAGATCTACGTGGATCAGGAGATCATCAACGGCAAGGGCATGATGTACACGGCATGGGGGGCCAATCCCTTCCAGACCACACTCAATGCTGAGCAACATCGAGCAGTCATTCTGAAACGCGCCAGCATTGTCAGAGAGGCCATGGCCAGTGTTCGCGGCGGTACAACTGCGCAGATGGTGGACGCAATCTACGACGCGGTGAAAAACAAAGGCGGTCTCTTTTTCGCCAACATCAACCTCTACCCTACCAAGCTGGCAGAAGCCGCCCATGTGATGCTGCCGGCGACCCATCCAGGCGAAATGAATCTCACCTCAATGAATGGCGAGCGCCGGATGCGCCTTTCACAAAAATTCATGGATCCCCCTGGTTCGGCAAAAGCCGATTGCCTCATCGCAGCGGCTATCGCTAACACCCTTCGGCAGATGTATACGGACGAAGGGAAACAGGACATGGCGGCGCGTTTTGCAGGGTTCGACTGGAAAAGCGAGGAGGACGCCTTCAATGACGGCTTCCGTATGGCTGGCCAACCCGGTGCTGGCCCAATCGACAGTCAGGGAGGCACCACGGGAAATCTCGTCACCTACGAGCGGCTGAAAGCCATGGGCAACAATGGCGTCCAGTTACCCACTAAAGAATACCGAGACGGTAAGCTGATCGGCACCGAGATGCTCTACACCGATTACAAATTTGACACTCCGGACGGCAAGGCTGAGTTCAAGTCCGCGACGTGGCCAGGGTTGCCGAAGCCGGTGGCAGAGCAGAAGGAGAAATACCAGTTCTGGGTCAACAACGGGCGCATCAACGAAGTGTGGCAAACGCTCTACCACGATCAATACAACGACTTCGTGCAACGGCGTGTGCCGATGGCCTATCTGGAAATTAACCCCGACGATGCACAAGTCTTGGCTATTACATCTGGGGACGTGGTCGAGGTGTTTAACGACTACGGTTCATCCTACGCGTTGGCCTACCTGGAGCCAGATATCAAGCGGAACCAGACGTTTATGCAGTTCGGCCATTTCAACGGCGTGATGGGCGATCTGACCACACCATGGACAGACCGAAACGTAATCCCATATTACAAAGGGACGTGGGCGAGCATTCGCCGCATCGGGAAAGTGGAGGAATTCAAAGAGAAGATCAGCTTCAAGTCGCGGAGGTTTAACGTGTAATCACGCTTGTTTAGCAGCTAGCCGGGCGTTTCTTCTCTAGGTCGTCCAGTTAGTCTCTCCGCCCCTCGTGCCTAGTTAACCTGCATGAGGGGCGTCACACGCTTGCCGACACAGCGAGCAAGTGAGATTACGGATTGCTACCGCATAAGTGGAAGGCAGCGTAGTCATGGAACGTGCGACGGACGCTCACTTGGAGTTCAACTGTGATTCCATACTTTTACGGAGGAAATCAGAAGGATGGCAGCGAGCAATGGGAGCAGGTATGCCGTTGGGATCAGGCCTAGTAATTGCCCTCCGATGAATGTCCCGATGATGGAGCCCACTGCCATGACCAGGATGAAGGGCCGTTGAGCGCGGATTATTGAAAAGCTTTGGTCGCGGCTGTATCGCGTGAAACCCACAATCATTGTGGGTAGGCTCACAGCAAGTGAAAGACTGCCGGCGAGCTTGATGTCAGCACCGAATAGAAGAACGATTGTTGGTATTAACAACTCACCACCAGCGACCCCCATCAAGGCAGCAACCACTCCGATACCGAAACCGACCACGATCCCGACGATAGCCAGTGTCATGCCATGAAACAGGGCAACCCCAGTAGCACTTGTTTCATGGCCGAAGAGCAACGCAGCGGCGATCCCTACAAGCAGCACGGCCAAAACGCGGAACAGGGTTTTACTCTTGAGTTTGGTTGCCCACCCCGCTCCAAACCAAGCGCCTGCGAGGCTTCCGGCCAGAAGCGTGACAATAATGTCCCATCGATCAAAAACAGCCGTGTAGGGGACACTGAATGCTCTGAATGGAAGGGCTGTGGCGACCACCACGAGACTCATGGCCTTGTTAAGGATTATTGCCTCCAACGCCCCGAAACCAAACAACCCGATGAGTAGTGGCAGCCTGAACTCTGCGCCACCCAATCCAATCAGCCCACCCAGGGCGCCGATAATAGTGCCGCTACCAAATACAGTTAGTTTGTTTTTCTCTCTGTTTGAGGTCATCGCTCGTCTTTCGTTTCCGCGCGCCAGAAGCTGCAACCTGCCCGCTTAGGCCCAATGAATGGCCCCGTCAGCTCTCTAGTCTGCCAACAGGTTGGATGCTGACAAAGCAGCGAAGCGAAGCTATAGCCAGCTTTAGCAATTGTCCATGAGTGTATACAGACGATACTTGGTTGAGCTCGCCCTACGAGGCTGTTGGGGCTATGGCTGGTCGTCGGGCCACTGAGAATGGCTCATTAAATCTGGTCAAGTGCATGCAACTTCGTACACAGCTACGAGCAGCAGGAACCCTTCGACGCCGGCGCAACTTCGGCAGCCTTAGCCGCATCGGTGCAACAACTTGGCTCACAGCAGTCAGGGCTTGCCGCTCGGTCGCAGCACTCAGAATCATCGAACTGCGTGCTGCACACACCTGTCTCTGGCAAGACCAATTCAACTCGCTTGGCCGCATCCCAATCACCGGCCAACGCCGCTACCACCGAACGCACCTGCTCATAGCCTGTCAGGAGCAGGAAAGTCGGGGCACGGCCATAGCTCTTCATTCCTACGATGAAGACCCCTTCATCAGGGTGAGCCAGCTCGACGGCACCATGTGGGCGAACAGTGCCGCAACTATGTTCATTCGGATCAATCAGCGGAGCAAGATGAATGGGGCTTTGAGTCGCTGAATCTAGCGCCAAGCGCAGTTCGGCAAGTAGTCCCAATTCAGGTCGGAAACCCGTTGCGACTACGACCTCATCCACCATGGGAAGGGCTTGACCGCCCGCCTCAACAACGATGCCATCGTCAGTTGCAACAACCCTGTCGATGGCGATGTTGGTGAATAGCTCAATGGCCCCATCGTTCAACAGCTGGCGAATCCTCTGTCCCAGTTTCCCCCGCTCCTCCAGTTTGTCGTTTGCCCCTCCGCCCAATATGCGATCCAAAGAGGAGCCGCGAATCACCCAGAAAATCTTTGTGACAGGCTCCTGGAGGGCAAGCCGGGCCAAGTCTTGCAAGACGTTGAACGCAGAGTGCCCACTGCCTATCACCATGACACGCCGATTTGCATAGCGTTGGCGTTCACTACCAAGCACTTCGGGAATGCCATAGGCGATACGTTCAGCCAAATCCTTCTCACCCAGCGCAGGAATACCATGTGCTCCCATCCAATTTGGCGAGCGGAAGGTGCCGGATGCATCTATGACGGCGCTGGCGAGCACATCCTTTTCGCCCTCTGGAGTCCTGACCCGTAGCAGAAATGATGCGGCTGCACGGTTCTTCGTCTTCATGACGTCCTGGCCGAACCGAGTCACCGCCAGGACTTCGGTGTTCAGGCACAGATTCCTATTCACGGATGGCAGTGCTGCAAGTGGATGTACGTAGTCATCCAGCAGTTCACGTCCGGTGGGATAAACGTCCTCTGCGGGCGTCACCCATCCTTGGGCCGTAAGCAGCCTGGCAGCCTGCTTGTCGATGTTGAACCCCCATGGAGAGAACATCCGCACGTGTGCCCAGTTTTCGATGCTTGCCCCTGCACTGGGCCCTGCCTCGAAGATCAAGGGAGTCAGTCCTCTCGAGATGAGATGACAGGCAGCAGCCAACCCCACGGGGCCGGCGCCGATGATGGCGACAGGAAGTTTACTGCCCATGACTGATTCCTCGCTTTAGTACGGCTGATTAGCAGGGATTAGATGCTCGACGATCACACAATCGAGCCACTGGCCTTCAAGGCATGCATGTTTTTCGTACACACCCATCTCCCGAAACCCACACGAACAGCACAACGCCAAACTGGCCGCATTAAAGGTAAAGATGCGCGACAGCACCTTCCAAAATCCTCGGGCTCGGGCCTCATCCAGTAGCGCTTGAAGCAAAACTTTTCCTAGCCCTTGGCCTCGAACACTCCGATCCAAATAGATCGAAAAATCTGCGATACCGTCGTAGCAGGCGCGAGAACGATAGCTACTCAATCCTGCCCACGCGACCACTTCATCCGCATCGTTGACCATAACCAGGGTCGGATAGCGCTCCATCAGGGAGATGCGCTCAAGCATGTCATTTGGATTACGCGGCGCTGTCTCGAATGTAGAGCTTCTCTCTTCAATACCCTGGTTGTAGATGCCAGCTATCGACGCAGCGTCCCTGACTTCAGCAAATCGAATATGCATGCTTGAATCCATCCAGTTGGTAGTAACAACATTTTTAACAAAAAAGGGGCTCCCGCCCTCATTTCACATCGGGCACCGACGGGCAACAGCCACTGACCAGACCACAGCGAATCTCAGTCGCTCGAGTGATTTTTTTTAGCAAGCTCAACGCGCCTTGCCGCGCTTCAGGTGACAGCTGTTCGATCATTGCCCGCTCTTCAGCTATCAGGTCAGCACGGATCTTTTGGTAAAGCTCATGGCCAGATTCAGTGACCTCGACCTGCACTGCGCGACGATCCTCGCTGTCTTCCACCCGCGACACATAGCCTTTGCGTTCAAGTGTATCGACCACCCGGCTCGCGGTGCTTTTATCCAGAAACATCTCTTCAGCCAGCGCTTGCAGGCGGAGTCGACCCTTTTTGACGAGAGTCTCGATGGCGTAGCATTGCGTGACCGAAACGTCGTAACAGCAGATGCGATCCCGGTCGCGGAACTGATACACCCGAACGAGCTGGTTTAAGGCTTCGTATAGATCTTCGGAATCCTGAGTCAGCTGGTCTTTGTTTCGCTTTGCCATGATCATCACAAATTAGTTGTTAGATGCAACAATAATCCCGATTTCAGGAAACGGTCAATCACTCCTTCATTTTGGTTGACGATGCTGTACCGGCGTCGCTAATTTGTTGCACCTAACAACTAAAATAGGCTCGCACCTTGTGAGTTATCCAATTAGCAGTCAGGTCACAATCAATCGAGTTGGGCTGGTCTGGGCGATGGGCATCGCACAGATACTCGCGTGGAGTACAACGTACTACTTGCCCGCAGTCCTCGCGACGCCGATTGCACGAGAAATGGGATGGTCGATTACCAGTACCGTGGCCGGACTTTCATGGGGTTTGTTGGTTGCAGGGGCGTGCTCTCCCATGGTCGGGAGGCAGATAGATCGGCACGGTGGCCGCCCCGTCCTGGCAACCAGTTCGATGCTGATGGCACTGGGGCTACTGCTGATGGGTGTGGCTAGCAACTTGGTCATCTACTACCTGGCCTGGACATTCATTGGCGCCGCCATGGCTGCCGGCCTGTATGACGCCGCCTTCTCGACTCTTGGACGTCTATTTGGGGACAGCGCACGCACTTCGATGACCGGCCTCACTCTGCTGGGTGGGTTCGCCAGCACTTTGGGCTGGCCACTGATCGCCGGCCTAGAACATCAGATTGGCTGGAGATATAGCTGCGTCACGTTAGCCGCAGCTCATCTGGTCATAGGATTGCCGATTCATCTCTTGTTGATTCCAAAGAGTGAGAGCATTCCTAGCAGTGCGGTAGTTCCTACACACGCCTCTTCCGTCGCCACTGCCCATGACACAAAATCAGGCAATCGCCTCTTTCTGCTGTTGGCAGCGTTATTGACACTCCAGTCGCTGGTGATCTCGTCAATCTCTGTCCATCTGCTTGATGTGCTGAAGCTTCTCGGCATCGCTACGGCCACCGCACTGGCCATTGGCATGATGATAGGGCCATCTCAAGTCGTAGCCCGGCTTGCAGAATTCTCCCTTGGTCGAAATTTGCATCCGACCACATCTGCCAAGGCAGCGATATTGCTAAGTGGGATAGGAATCGGGCTTCTGTTACCGGCCATTCCATGGCTGGCATTCATTGCAATGGCGCTATACGGCGCTGGAAATGGGATTCTGACCATTGCACGTGGGACATTACCACTGGCTCTTTTTGGGCAAGATGGCTACGGCGCTCGCATGGGCTTATTGGCGCGTCCCATGCTGGTCGCACAAGCCGTCGGCCCTGTGACAGCTGCCGTTATTCTGGACAAGCTCGGTTCAACGCCTTTGCTCATTGTGATGTGCACTCTAGCGACGGCAAGCCTCATCGCCAGCTTCGGCCTTCCTTCGAAATAGATTGTTGACTCCAGAGAAAGCCACGATCACATCGCAGTGCCCGGCATGGAAACTACTCACATCCATTGTCTGATTAACTGGGTAGTCATGTAAGAGGATTCGACAGTATGAGGCTCTTTCTAGATTGCGAGTTCACCCATCTCAGCGCTGAAGCCAAGCTGGTGTCCTTAGCATTGGTCGCTGAGGATGGGCGCGAATTCTACGTCGAATTGCTGGACGCATGGCGAGTAGCGGATTGCAGCGAGTTCGTGGTGAGGATCGTCCTTCCACAGCTCTGGGGAGGAATTCACGCTATGCCCGTCATAGAGGCGAGGAAAGCACTGCTCGAGTTCATCGCGTCGTTTGATGAGGTTCTGGAGATTGTCACAGACGCCCCTCAATACGACTGGGAGCTTTTTTGCGAGCTCGCATACGATGGTGGGAAGTGGCCACAGAATGTGCGGAACCATCCCACTGACGCAACTACCCTGACCGCGCTCAATGATGGGGACGAGCTCCCACACCACGCTCTTTTAGACGCCAGAATCATAGCCGGTATGTTCAGCCTTGGAACTAATCGATTTAGCAACATGGCCTCACATAGCTAACACGACCGCTACTCAAGACCTACGGTCACGGCGAGACCATAGCGGTCACATCTCGCAATTAACTTAATGGCGAAATAGTAGCAAAACGCCACTCAACGGCTACGCTCAATGATTTACCCGTGAGATAGGTACGCCATGTCGACGATTGAGATAGAGCCGGTAGTAGCTGATGATTTCGAGACTTGGCTGAACGGACGCCCTAAATGGTTGCAGACAGCAGCTCGTATGCTGATCGACTCGAAGCGACAGCTGAACCAAGAGGAGATCAAAACGCTAGCTAGGCTTTGCAAGCTCGAAGCCAAGGATGAGGCTGATCCAGGATTTCTGACCGTAACACCTGGTACGTTATCGCAGGCAGCCAATAGACCCTTGCTTCGGATTGACGAGATCCTTGATGTGCATGGGTTGAACGCGATTAAAGCCGGCGCCAATCTGCCATTCGGTAAAAGCAATCTCGCGGTGATCTACGGACAGAATGGAACCGGCAAGAGCGGATTTGCACGGTTGCTAAAGCAGATCTGCGGGTCACGTTCCAAGGACGAGATACACAGCAATGTCTTCGATCCAACCCCTACGGCATGCCGTGCTCATTTCAAGGTGTCCATTGACGGCAAGCCCGCTGATGTTCACTGGGATATACCCAGCGGGCCCCACAAAGCTCTACGGCATGCACAGGTGTTCGACAGCAAGGCAGCCCAGCAGTACATGGGCAGGACTGAGGCATGCTATGAACCCAGCCGGATGAAGTTTGTATCGGCGCTGATCATTACAGCGGACGCAGTTAACGCAGAGCTTGCCGGAGAAAAGGCATTACTCAGCAAAGCACTACCCGCATTCCCTGAGATCCTAAATCAAACTGCCGAAGCGAAATGGCTTCAGGGTCTGAAGGGTACGACTACTACCGCGAGCATTGATAAGGAATGTTTGTACACAGACCAACTTGATCGGGAGCGTATAGAGAACGAATCCTTGCTCGCAGAGAAGGATATTGCTGGTCGGCTTTTGGCCATCAACAAAGAAAAAACCGCACTGAAAAATATTGAAACAACGATGTTGGCACTCCAATTGGGATTGAACGACGCAGCGGCGGCTGAGCTGGAAAATCTAAAGAATGTAGCCGTCAAGGCAAGAAGTACCTGCGAAGAGGCGGCGGCAGCCATTTTCGGGAAAGCAGAGCTTGAAGGCGTCGGCTCTGCGACCTGGCAGCAGATGTGGGAACACGCACGTGCCTACTCTACCAGCATGGCCTACGCTGAATCTCCGTTCCCCAACGTCTCGGCTGATTCACGTTGCGTGCTTTGCCACCAAAACCTCGGCGAGGAGGCGACAGTCCGCCTGGCGGGGTTTGAGAAGTTTGTAACTGACGGCCTTGAGACAACCGCCAAGAAAGCTGAAGGTAGTTTTACTGATCGAAAAAAACAGCTGCCAGCTCTTCCAGGACAAGCGGACTGGATTGTTCACATGTCCACTCTGGGCTTCGAAGAGACCGATGGGATCACCTGGCTTGGCATGCTGAAAACGCGGTTCGATCAAATTGTGCTGGGAAGCCCTGTCGGCACCTTGCAGCCTTTCGACTGGTCGAACATAAACGAAGCGGCAAAAGCTAAGTCTGCAGACCTGATTGCCGAAGAAGTGAGCCTGTCGGCCCTGTTGAAAGATGAGCATCGCCAGGCAATGCAAGACCGAGTTCAGCGGCTTCAAGCCAAGCAGTGGCTCTCACAGAACAAGACCTCCATCAGCGCTGAAAAGGCGAGGTTGATCGCGGTTGCAGCGATAGACAAAGCTTCACGCTCAGCCGCCACCAACTCCCTGACCACCAAGAAAAATGAGCTGGCCAAGACCGAACTGGATGCTGGTTACCAAGCTCGATTCATCGAAGAGTTGAAGCTTCTAGGCGGCCACCGCATCCCAATAGCTCCGCAGAGTAAATCTGGCGGCAAGGGGAAAATCACGTTCGGTTTGAACCTAGTAGGTGCACATGGCTCTCACGGCCTGGAATACATCTTGAGCGAAGGTGAAACCAGAATCGCCGCACTGGCCGCGTTCCTTGCAGACACCACAGGCTCAAACCAACTGGCCCCTTTCATTTTCGATGACCCGATTTCGTCGCTTGACCAAGACTTTGAAGAGAAGGTGGTCGAGCGCCTCGCGTCCTTGTCACAGACAAGGCAGGTCATCATATTCACCCACCGACTTTCTCTCGTGGCCCAGGTAGAAGCTGTTACTAAGAAATGGGAGCAAACGCCAGGGATGCCCTCCATCAAGTCAACGCTGACGTCACTTCGGAGGATGGAAAAAACGGCAGGCATTGTCGCCACTGCGAGTGCCAGAGACTTGAGGCCGGAAAGCGCGGTCAGGGGTTTGATCGACAATACGATTACCCGTCTGAGAAAGCTTCAGGAGAAGGCTGAGGTCGAGACTTATGAGGTGCTCGCCAAGAGCGCCTGCAGTGACTTCAGGATCATCGTCGAGAAGACGATTGAGTACGTTCTGTTGGCGGATGTCGTCGGTCGCTTCAGGCGTGCAATCAATACCCAGGGCAAGTTGTACAAGGTGGCCAAGGTAACAAATGACGACTGTAATTTCATTGATGACCTAATGACCCGCTACTCAGTGTTTGAGCATGCTCAGTCTGAGGAGATGCCAAGCAGCGGTCTTGAGCTGGATGTATTTGAAGCCGATGTGACAGCCCTGTACAACTGGATCACCGAGTTTGGATCTAGAGCCAGTTAACGTGAGTCATTGAGCAAGGGTCAGAATCAAGCCGAACCCTTTGATTCTGGCCCGCTCCTAGACAGCATGACCCGACTACCCCCTTCCAGGGCTGGTCTGGGCTGGGACAAACAAGGAGTTTGTTGAAAAGTCTGATTGGGCTGGGGCTCGGAATTCGATCTACATTCCCAGCTCACCCTCAAGCCGGGGCCCCTTCAAACTGGGTGGAAGCTTTCCGACCGGCACGGCCTGCAATAACTCGGCAGCGAGATGCTCGGCATGAGCGGAGTAGATCGCGATCCGTCCTGACTCAACCGGCCTGTAAGGCACAACCGCGCCTACAGCGATTTGAGCAATTCTCAGTAAATCCAGCACGTCACCGCCAACGTGGTCGCTGTCCAGGTACTCGACAGTTGGACGAGCGGCAGGCCGGGTGCTAGCCCAGATCTCGACCACAAATCGATGGAGACCTATGGGGCCAAGGTGTTCCAGAGCAGTCTTCCACAACTGTCCTTCCTGTGACATTTTCAGTCGGGTGCTGGTCATTTACAGGTCATTCAGAAATCACGGTTGTTCGAACGTGGTTGTTTTCAGATATCTACGAATAGTAGCTTCGGACAGCCCTAATTTTTCCGCGATCTCGACAACGGGCACTCCGTCATTCTTCAATTGAATGGCCTCAAGCGCATTAGCCGCCGCCCCAGATCGAGCTGGTCGACCAGGAGGTAGCTTCCCAGCCTGAACCAGTGACTCAATTTCAAGATCGATCCCAGCCTTCTTGATTCTGGTCAGTTGCTTCGAGAGACGTTTTAGACCGTCACTGAATGACTCGTGAGCTTGCAGCGAGGTCGCCATCAGAATCAGCGCAGCCGGGTCGAGATCTAGGATCCCGGCGAGCCGTACCAGGACGTCAAGCGTGATGCTTAATTCCCCCCGCTCGATCCGACTGAGATGAGAGCGGCCGATGCTGTTGACGTCCTCTTGAGACAGGCCTTGTCCTCTGCGAATCCCACGAACCACGACAGCCAGCGCTTCTGCCGCATCCATCGGTATTTTCCCCAACCAAATTTGAGGATAAGGCCACACACCAATCCGTCATAACACGCATTAAAAGGTTCATTATGATTGCCTATCGGCTTTCGTAACGGTTTAATGGTCTCACCCATGAGGCCAAGACATCGCTGGCATGGGGCAGCCCGGCCCCCGTGAACGGCGGCAGGAAGGGTCGTATTGTCAATTTAATGAAAATTAGTGGAAGGAAATTCTATGGTTAGCGTCGAAGAGTCCGACGTTGCAGGTGGGCCACGTACCCCGCGTATTGGTCTGCCAAGCAGTTCAGAAGCTCGAACTCTCGTCTCCGAAAACTTTTCTGGCAAGGCGTACTGCCTGGTTGAAGACTGGACAGTTTTTCGTATCGATATCACGCCCGAAGAGCTCACCACAGTTCATGCCGCCGGCCAGCTCCCACTGATCGTGTTTGCCCACAAAGTAATCGAGGACAGCCAAGGGCGTTTCCAACAGGGCGACTGGGTTCGTTCAAGCATGTGCACCAGGTTCGATGACGGTGCCGTATTCGAAACCAGAAACACGGTTTACATCTTGATTGGCCAAGGCCATGAACAAACCGCGAGCCTGAAGACCATTTTTTCCTTCTTTTAACCTCGGTTTCCACGTCGAGCCCGTTGAGCTTCAGAGACACAAAATGTTTAGAACCCATGACAACGAGATGATTGGCCTCCCTGGTATGTTCGGCGAAGGCCAATGCCATTGGCAGAAGGTATCCAGAGTGCTACGCACCCACTGGTATCACGTGACCGTCCAAGCAAAGCACCAAGACAGAATCACCGAAGCGGCGTTGATGGTCGATAGCGAAAATCGGCTACAACAAATCTTGATTGCCCAAGACGCCGAGACCATCGTCACCGACGTTCAGGTTGTCACGCCGGCCCACATGAATGGCACAAAAGGTTGGCGCATGGAAACTCTGACCAAGGTGACACTTGGTGAGGATGAGAACGAGTGTGTGGTGTGTCTAGTAGAAGTAGAGACGGGCTCCACATATCACAGCTCCCACAACCCTGCGTTTCAAAGCAACTTGCTGACCAATCTCAGCCCGATTTTTCAAGTGGGCATGATCCGCGCAGCCTGAAATCCATCAGGTTTTCGTCACAGAATCAGCGTGGATGATTCCGTGTCGAATTCCTGCTCTCCATACGTGCGCTCAAAGGAACGCAATTATGCTGAATACGATTGAGGTAAGTTTTCACGTAAAGCGCCATACGGATTTCGATCTTAGACGAATCATCAAAGCTCGGGAGCAAGGGTTTGACGAGCCAGTCACCGCCTACCTCTGTGGAGTGTCGATCAGGGCGTGCGCTGGTATAGGCGTAGTTTTTGGTCACAAACGCGAAGACCAGTACGGTCGGTTCGGCGATGGTCATTTAATCCGAACTTCAGACGTTATTAAGGCTGAACGCGAGGGACGATTTTGGGTGCTGACGACGGTGAACTCTCGATATGTGATCGCAACTTTTCAGAGAGAGAACGGACGCTCTAGCCTCCGTGAGTACCTGCGTCTTTCACGGAAGCACCATCATTTGACCCCTCACGTGCTGCAGTGATGGTCGTTTTTTTCTTCGCCATAGGTGAAGCCTCCTGAATAATTCCAAGGTGGTGTCATGATCGTCAAGGGTGGCGAAATCATCTGCATAGCCTCGGGCATTTTCGAAGGGTACGACCGCGCCGGGCCATTTGTCGCTACGCAGTACTTCGACCTCGATTCATTCGTTGCAGAGGCAATGAAGCCGCTCACAGAGAAATGGGAAGTGTCGAGCTTGTTTGGGGATATCCCCAGGATGCTTTTCGAAAGCGGATTCATCACCGAGCTGCCTGTCGGAAGATCTATTTGGGGGCTATGGGCGAGGTCGACATCCGGGAAGAGAAGGAAGACTTCTGAAGTCTAAGTGGATTCGGGGGGGCTCACCCCCGGTGGCATCGCGGCGGCCAAGGCACTAAAGCAGTGAGAGCCTGTCGAGCCCAGCGCCACTGACTTTAAGTGGCCCAGGTGCTGTCGATGCTTCAGCCAATCATTACGCCGTCAAGTTAAGCAAATCAAAAACCACCTTCGCAGATTTACTTGCTTTAGCCGGATCAGATAGCAACTGCATCATCTGATTCTGGTGAGTATCGCCACTGTCCATAATTGCGTCATCTACCGCGTTGGCAAAGTTACCCAGCAGGGCTTGCTCAGCGGTATTGTTCTCCAGCTGCTGCGTGACCAGCTGATTTTCACTAACCTTGTCGCGGATGGTGTAAGCGTAAGTCACCATGTCTTTCTCAGTCAGCTGATCAGTCACAAATAGCTCGTTGAGCCGTTCTAATATCTGCGAAAACAGCTCTTCCTTGATGTCCTTTGCCGTTCCTGAGCCAACACGATGATCTGCCCTGCGCTTGAGCCTCGCTCAAAACTCAGGTTGAAGATTGAGCAACTTTGAGTCTTGAGTCGGTTTAGTATCGCAGCGTGCCGGCTCCGAGGCGTTCTCGGTGATTTAACCCTGCTATGACCTGCCTGCTTTCAGCACATTTGAGGACTTGTTCGGATTTTCTGTAATCGGCAGAGCCCGAGCATCGATCACTCTGGCTACGTCTTGCTTAAGTAGGTAGACAGAGACAACCAGCAAAACGAGATCCTTCAAAAGGAAGGCCGAAACAATTGTCATGGCTGGAAATCCTCCAGCCTCGGGATGCCAGGCGCCAGGAGCGAATGGCAAGATCGTGAGGGTACCAATGAAGGTAGCGCAAGATCCAAGAGCCCCTAGCACCCCTAACTTTTTATTCCAAAATCCCAGCAGCAGTAACAAACCAAAAGTCCATTCTGAAGCACCCAAAAGAAAGCTTGTGCCTCGAACACCCAAGACTGGAAGCGTCCAAGAGATTAATGGGCCGTTACTGATTAATGGAATTAAGTCTCTGATTTCAGCCTCAAACCATTTGTCGTATCCGAACCACACAAAAATGATCACCATGGCCGCGCGGAGAAGGTGGTAGTCCAAATCGCGCTTCAGAAGACCTGAACGTCCCAGTATGTTAACGAGATAATTCATGACTTTCTCCAATTTTTAGCCGCGAGTTCTGAGGCATTGGTGCCGATTTGAATGGCTTGGATTTGGATGCGTAACATTGGAAACTCCTTCCATCAGTGATGGCTTTTCGTAAGTGACCCCACTATATGCGCCAGGAGTAATATCAATAAGGTCGAAACGTCTCGATGACATGCCTAAAAGTATCAAATGTAAGGCTTAGGTCTCTATTGAACGGATTGTTAAGCCGGCTCCTTGATCTCTCCAGCAGAATCGCATTCACGCCCTACACAGCAGCGAGCTGAGGTAATATCGATGCTGGTAGGTATCAACAGCGAATCTGTGCAAGATCGGAGTTCGTCATCAATCAGAGTGCTGCTCAGGCCAATCGAATCCAATTGTATTGATTGGTGGCTAGGTCGTGGAGTGTTGTCCGGATGCACCTGGATATAGCGATTGATCCAATTGCGCCTCACTTTTAGAGCTTTGCCTGAAACACTAGCATATTCTCGGATCACTTAGATTATGACGCTTACCAGCCAATTCGCCTGATATTACATATAAACCTATAGCAAAATGGCCAATTACAGCGCGAGGCGAGAATCAAATCATGACTGATTTTCTACGTGGCTCGATCTTCGCAAGTCACCCGGCGTCATACCCATGCGTTGAGTGAATGCTCGTCGGAATGCAGCGACAGATTGATAACCGACCTTATCTGCAACGACCTCTGTCGACACGGTCGTGGAAGCAAGTTCATTTGCAGCCATGGTCATTCTTACATCAGTCAAAATTGCATTTGCCGATTTACCGACCTTTACTTGAAATTGGCGAATTAGGGTTGCTCGGGACATGTTGCAGAGTTCAGCTAGTTCAGGCAACGTCCAAGGATGAGCTGGGTCATTGAAAATAGCGGTAAGTGCAGGAGCAAGCCGGGGATGGCCAGCCATTGCCAATAAGCCGATGGGAGTATCGTTAGACTCGCTGGCCAATCTGAGCGTCAGGGTAAACAAAGCTGCGGATAAGGCGTTGAGCATTGCTTTACCCCCAAGACTTGGGGCACTAGATTCTCCTCTCATCAGGGCAACCAGATTGGTCAACTGGGCGGCGGTCTCTGTATTTAATGGTTGATCTGCATTTGAGGTGCTGACAATGAGGCGCCCTGGCAAGTAATCGCGAATGAAGCGGTCATGAGGTGGCGTGATGACAAAACGACCACATAGCATGTCCAAACGTTCACCAGTGCCTGCGTTCGCGCTAACCGAAAAATTCAGTTCATCACGCGTACTTGCCGGTAAAGGCGTGATTCCACTCCCGTCATGAAGACGGTGTTGGGATCCATGAAGAAGAAGCACCACGTCGCCTGCCTGCAGTAGTCGTGGCGCTCCCATGCCAGGAGTTTCAAGAAAAGCTGACCCACGCAATATAATGTGGTAAGGCATTTCGCCAGGTTCTGAATCTTCATGCGCCACCTGCCATGGGGCTCCGTATGAGCACCGGATCTCCAACCGGCCTTTAACAGTCATCATGTCCAAGAGTTGACTGAGCCAATCCTGTTGCCGTATTGGTGTAGTCATGTGGAAGTCCAATTATGATACTTTTGAGCACTATACTTCGCAGTATTGGGCCCTGCAATATCATATCTGGAGGCGTAAGATCGGAAGATTCCCGAAAGGGGCAAAGTTCGGCAGTATCTGGGTTTAATCGACAGCGCTCATTTTTCGTTATCGCTACAAACACCCGCTACGGAAGTAGGCTGGTCATCGTAAGGCTGATGGCGGGGGCGAAATACCAGCTGCGATAGGCTTCCAGGTTATGGGGCCGAAGCCCTTCGATACCTAAATGATACGTTTAGCGAACGATGAGAATCATCTTACTGTATAGCATCGCTGACTAAGTTCAGAAACACGCTTCACAGAACGATTGAATTTAGAAAATTCGAGCAAATTCTCGGTTTGTATCGGCTGCCCTATCCTTTTGGCAGCCATTTTTCGCTTACTGTGCGGCCTTTTCAATCAAGTCTGCCACAGCTTTAGGGTTGGAGATCATCACCACATGGGATGCACCCTTCACCACAACAGTTTGCTTCGAATGAGCGCGCTCAGCCATAAATGCGAGCGCCTGGGCGGGAATGTTTTTATCCTTGTCGCCATATACAAACCATGAGGGTTTAGTTTTCCAGGCAGGCTCCGCCGCAGCTTCATTTAAAGCCTCAACGGTAACAGGACGCTGAGCTATTGCCATTAACTGTGCCTCACCTGCGGGCAAATCTGCGGCAAATTGGTCATGAAATTTGTCTTGCTGAATGTAAAGTTCCTTACCGCCGCCAGGGAGTTCTACTGGCTCAGCCAACGCAGAGCCCAAGGTTCCACCTGGAAAGCGCCCCGACAGCTGGGCAGCAGACTCGCCAGCTTCTGGCGCGAAAGCGGCCACATACACGAGACTTTTTACTTTTGGATTGCCAAATGCTGCTTGACTGATCACTGGCCCTCCGTAGGAGTGCCCAACCAACACCACGGGGGTTTTGATTCCATTGATGAGTGTTCCAACGTATTGCGCGTCACTTTTGACGCTGCGCAGAGGGTTTGCTGCCGACACTACGGTATAACCATCCTCCTTGAGAATTTTTGCCACCCCATTCCAACTGGATGAGTCGGCGAATGCGCCGTGTACGAGCACCACGGTGGGTTTCACGTCTGTAGCCCCTGCTAAAGCGCTGTACATGAACGCACTGGTGAGAGCCAAGCTTGCAAAAATCTTGATCATTCTGAATGCCTTTCGAGTGGTTTGACGGTCACAAAATATGTTTGCGCGCAAATTAATCGCACAGGTACTATCATGCTTGAGCAAAAAAAAACTGTCAATAGCTTGCGATTGAATCGTGCACGTAATAATTTATCTCGATTTCTTGGAGGGCATTCCTTTGAGTAAGGCGCCGCAAGCAGAAGCCGAGGATTTCGCCCCATTGAGCGAATTCCTCTGTTTCTCTATCTATTCCGCTGGACACGCTTTTACGCAGCTTTATCGTCCACTTTTAGATTCTGTGGGGTTGACGTATCCCCAGTATCTTCTGATGGTTGCGCTTTGGGCTAAGGATCATCAAATTGTGAAGAACTTAGGCCACGCGTTGTTTCTGGATTCCAGCACCTTAACCCCCCTGATTAAGCGCCTAGAAGCTGCAGGCTTTATAGGTCGTACACGCGATCTACGAGATGAACGTCAAGTAATCATTAGTTTGACGGATAAGGGGAGAGCGCTCAAAGCTCGTGCTCTTGAGGTTCCGGCTTGTATCGATGCTGCTCTTGGGTTACCACCAACAGATATCGTGAAACTTCAAAAGCTGTTATCAAACTTAAGAGATCGAATAGTTAACAAATAACGATCCAGCAGAGACTAGACTTAGGCCGCACTGAGGTGCGGCAGATTCTATCTGCCTGCGGTTATTAATTTCCCTTGCGTTATAGACTCTACGGATAACCCCTATAGAGTCAATAAGAACTTCTATTGCACTCAGTTTGAAATTGAGGTTTTTTTCTTGGTTTACAGTACCAAGGTGCCTGAAAGCGACGGCTTTGGGTGGTAAATCTTAAACTCAATTCAATAGCGATAGATTTTCAAGGTTGCGTTTTCACAGATACAACCCGCAAGCGTTCCCTCTCGGAGTCGCCACCTTATCCATCAGTTACCCCGTCGACTCGTGAAACGCTGTGCACAAAGCTCTGTTTCGGTGTCGCGTCACTTCATCCACTCTCTAGGACTTAATCCTGTCTTGCGCCGGAAAGCGCGCGCAAGGGCTGAAGGACTTTCATAACCCACTTCGTCAGCAATCAACGTAATTGGCCGGCCTTCACGCAGTCGCTTCTGGGCCAAACTAATGCGCCAACTCAAAAGATACTCGGCGGGTGTCTTACCTACCACGTCACGAAAGTGCGCAGCATAGCTAGCTCGTGACATGTTTGACTCGTTTGCTAAATCGGCAACTGACCAACTCCGCTGCGGTGCATTGTGCATCTGCACCAGCGAGCGCGCGAGGCGCAAATCGGCTAGTCCTGCCATCATACCGGTGCTAAGTTCCTGATGGTCAAGGAGGTATCGCAACAGTTGGATAATTAGTAATTCAAACAAGCGATCCAGCATTGCTTCCCTACCGCAATGCGCACCTTCAGCCTCCGCGAATAACCATGTCAGCGTATCGGCTAGCATCGGCATTTCATCTAGTGTGAGTACCAGCAAGTCCGGTAGGGACGCAGCTAACGGATTATCGATACCACCCGCAAACTCCAACGATGCACAAAGAAGTTGCGCCCCTTCTGCCTCGTTGGCTATTAGCTTATGTCTGCTAGGGCGCGGCGAGAAAATAAGGCTTGGCTTAGTGATAAGCAAACCACGCTCGTTGGGCCCGCTGAACGTAAGATCACCGGCCTGCAGCAAGTGAATGTGACCGCGCTGCTCGACGCCATCAAATGACGCCACTCCACAAACCCGCCCGCTATGGAATAGGTTTGCGCGCACGCCGAATTGGGACAGCAACGTTGACAAGCGATCCATGGATTCACCTTTATCAAGCTTGGACGATCTGCATCATATTATCGACGATTTGCATCCAAGAAAATCTATTTTTTCTCCAATATGGCGTTGTACCTAGCGCATTTTGCGCCTGGGCTTTTGAGAAAAATTATGTCCCGCATACCCGCACTTTTAATCGAAAACGCATCTGAAAACATTCGCCCGACATTGGAAAGCGTTCAGAAGGGCTTGGGTTTTTTGCCAAACACTTTTAGGACACTTGCCCACTCACCAGCCGCGCTAAACGGCTTCATGCAATTCAATCAGGCAATGGGTAAAAGCTCGCTCAGCGCGAGCCAGCGGGAAGCAGTAGCGCTCGCCGCGTCTCAAGTAAACGGATGCGATTATTGCTTGGCGGCGCATTCGTTGTTCGCTCAGAAGGCCGGCTTGTCTGCATCGGAAATTCGGGATGCTCGCCATGGTCAACTTAACGAGTTCGCACGTTTTGCTCTCCATGTTACCGAAAGCCGTGGGCAGGTTACGGACGTACAACTCTCGGAGGCCCGTCAGGCGGGACTAAACGATGCCCAAATCGTAGAGATCATTGCACAGGTCGCGCTGCTTACCTTTACGAACTACCTCAACAACGTCGCGGCTACTGACATCGATTGGCCTGCCATCGAAGACTAATATTTTAAATCTGGAGAAGTGAAAATGAACAACGTGACTATGTATACCACCAGTGTTTGCCCATATTGCCGTAACGCGAAAGCGTTGCTAGCAGGCAAGGGCATAAAGGCAAAAGAAATCAATGTTGAAGCAAGCCCAGAGCGGTTGCGCGAAATGGTCGCAAAAAGTGGACGGCGCAGTGTGCCGCAAATCTTTATAGGTGGGCGCCACATCGGTGGCTTCGATGATATGGCTGCGCTCGAACGTACTGGTCGTCTTGACGCACTGCTAGGATTGTGAAAAATATGGGCTTGGTCAGACATCTTGAGCTGACCAAGACTATAACTTAACTTAATTAAAGCCAATTATTCGCCACTCCTGGAACATCCAATCGGAAGTGTCATAGTCCGTCATGAAGAGTGCTATGCAATTGCTACAGTTTTTTGTCTGTTTCCGGGCAGTTGTTATTTGTGGGATTTTGACCGCCACCGCTATAGCAACCTTAAATAACCTTACATCGCCTGCTTCGGGAATTGGAAAAGGCAGGCCATTGTCATTGTCTTTTTTGCGTAGGGAATCATCTCTCCATTCCCGAGTAAAAATGCATATCTCAATGGATAGCCAACTTCATTGGTAGAATGCTTTCCATTTTTTAGATAATGCCTGAACCCACACTTTAAAAATCAGAGATGTAGTATTTGCTCTACCTCCGCTTCCGCCATTAGCCAATCACGCACTGCTTTCACTTGGGGTTGTAAGGTTGCATGATGGGGATACACTACAAAATAGGATGAGTGAGAGGTTTCGTATCCCTCAAAAGGACGCACTAATCGCCCTGAAGCCAAATCTTCTTTTACCAGCTGGCTGCGTGCTAGCGCGACGCCTTGCCCTTCTACCGCAGCCTGGATAGCCAAAGCCGACGCATTTACGTGCATGCCTCGTAAGCCTTGGTTGCGGCTGTAGCCTCGTGATGACAGCCAGGAAGACCACGTTGGGAAATTTGAGTCAAAGCTTATGGTTGCATCATGTATCAGGGTCAAAGAGGCAATGTCGTCGAGACTCAATGAGGTTTTTCCTAGCTTATCTAACAGCTTTTGACTGCAAACCGGGAATACGTACTCTCCCATCATTCGCTCTGCGGTCAAATCGGGATAACGACCGATACCAAAGCGAACTCCGATGTCTACGCCCTCACTGCGAAAATCGACAAGACGGTCAGTGGTGTGCAATCGAATATCCCATTGTGGATAGCGAGCACTGAAGCCTGAAATGCGGGTGAGAAGCCATTTGCTAGCAAAAGCAGGTGTCACCGATAGCGTTACGACGTTAACCGGTAGGGCTGCTCGCAAACGGTGCAGTCCCCCTGCTAGAAGCGCAAAGCCGTCACGAATTTGGGGATAAATAGCAGCGGCCTCCGGCGTTAATGTCACGCCACTCCGAGATCGTTCAAATAGTGAGCGTCCTACGTAATCCTCTAGCGTTTTTATTAGCTGACTGATCGCAGGAGGGGTCACGTGGAGTTCCTCCGCAGCAGCGGAAAACGTTTGCAGCCTTGCTGCTGCCTCGAATGCTCGGAGAGCATTCAAATAGATGGCGATTCGGCGAGCTTCTTCGTTAAGCACAGCTTATTACCCCGGCAAGAAAATCCCAATATTCGGCTGATTCATTAGCTAACATAATTGTAGCCATGCCACGCGGGTAAGTGAGATGGATGACCGCCGACATGATCTCTCTAATTGTTGTAACTGTTTCTTATTAACGGAGTGTTTATGAAAGCGTCTATTTTTCGTGAGTTTGGTGCTCCAAGTGTTTTGCGCTACGAGGATGTCGCTACGCCTAGCGCGCGTCCGGGACACGTGGTCATCCGGGTACTAGCTGCGGGCATAAACCGCCTTGAACTCTACCTGCGTGAAGGTGCCATAACACGTGATCTCGCTCTTCCCCACGTTCTGGGATCAGATGCGGTTGGTGAAGTCGTTGAGCTGGGTGCCGGTGTGACTGACTTCGTTCTGGGCGAGCGTGTTGTTCCAATGCCAGGTTACCCGCTAGATGTCGCTGACTATGCCTTCTCCCCAATGAGCGCAGCTCCCAGCTATGCCATTGCAGGCATCATGAGTTGGGGCGCTTACGCTGAATACATGGAGGTGCCAGCACATTGGTTGCTGCGCGACGATACCGGACTTTCACCTGAGGAGCTCGCCACGCTGCCAATGGTTGTGGTGACCGCAGTACGAGCTGTGAAAGTCGTTGGCGCAGTGAAAGCAGGAGACACCGTTTTGGTTCAAGCGGGCGGTTCGGGCACTGGCTCGATGAGCATCCAAATTGCCAAGGCGCTTGGTGCCAGGGTCGTAACGACAGTTAGTAGCGATGAGAAAGCTGAAGTCGCACGTAAGCTCGGTGCCGATCTGGTCGTCAACAGTAAGCTTGAAGACTTTGTTGCAGTGACTCGTGAATGGACAGGGGGTAAAGGTATCGATGTGACTATCGATAACCTCGGCGGTGAGATTCTGGCGCGCAGTATTGAAGCCACGCGTCCTACTGGCACAGTGGTTACCCTGGGCTTCGTCGCGGGGTCTGAGCTGAATCTTGATATTCGAAGCTTCTTCTTCAGTCAGCGCCGGCTGCTTGGGACGCTTATGGGGGATTTGGATGACTTAAGCTTCGGATTGGACTTGATTAAGAAAGGCGCGGTGCGCCCGGTACTGGATCAAGTGATTCCGCTTTCTGAAGCATCTCGTGCTCATGAATTACTTGCTGAAGGTCGTGTGTCGGGCAATCTTGTCTTGAAGCCTTAATCTGGAGCAGCCTATGAAGACGCCTATGTCATTGGAATTATCGTCAGACGCGCGCAATGCCAACGAGATTGCCGAAAGACTACGCTTGCTAGGCATTACGTTACCTCAGGCCCCTAAGCCGGTAGGTTCCTATCGTGCGGTCGTGATTCGCAATGGCATTGGGGCTGTCTCTGGCCAGTTTCCTTTGGTAGGCGGCAAACTTTTGCACCCAGGTGCGGTTGGCTTCCATTTAAGTGAAGCTGATGGCTATGCCGCTGCTAGGGCGGCAGCACTCAATGTCATTTCGCAAATCGAAACGGCCTTAGGCGGGTTTCAACGGTTTGGCGGTTTACTCCGAGTGGAAGGTTATGTTGCGAGTGCGCCGGGTTTCATTGCGCAGCCACATGTGTTGGATGGAGCGTCAGAGCTGTTTGTATCGGTTTTTGGCGAGTCTCTAGGTCGCCATAGCAGAACGGCATTTTCTGTAACACAGTTGCCCCTTGGGGCTTCTGTGGAACTTGCAGTAACCTTTGCAGTTACAGGCGAATACTCAGAAGTTTATTGAAGGCCGCTGCCTGGCCTCTATTAATAAATGAGTCAATCTGTATTTATAGAGTGCTTAACTTTATGAGGCGAGAGAAATTTATGAAACTCAATGTGAAAACTGTGTTGTTTGCCGGATTGGTGGCTGCTTTAGGTTTGCTTTCAAGCGTCACCTCGGCGAACCCTGCTGCTAACCAAACTCATCACCTAAGTATAAATATCGACGGAGTAGAAGTCTTTTATCGCGAAGCGGGTGACAAGAGCGCCCCTGCGATTCTGTTGCTGCACGGCTTTGGCGCATCATCTCATATGTTTCGCGATCTAATTCCGAAATTGGCTAAAAAATACTACGTTGTCGCACCGGATTTGCCAGGATTTGGCTTAACAACGGTCAATCCGGAAAGGAAGTTTGTCTACAACTTCGATAATCTAGCAGTAACAATACAAAAATTCACCGAGGCTAAAGCTTTAGATAAATATGCAATGTATGTGTTCGACTACGGTGCGCCTGTAGGCTGGCGTCTGGCGGTAAAAAACCCTGAGAAAATTACAGCTATTATCACTCAAAATGGAAACGCCTACGAGGAGGGGCTTAGTCCTGGTTGGGCTGATATGCGTAAAGCTTGGGCAGATCCCTCCATTGAAAATCGCGAAGCGTTGCGCAAGTTGAATACGCTGGAAATGACTAAATGGCAGTACACCCAAGGAGTCAAGGATCCAGCTCTTATACCGCCCGAAAGTTATTTCTTGGCACAAGCCGCTGTAGAGCGCTTAGGCGTTGACATTCAACTTGATTTGATTATGAATTATGGCGAAAACATTAAGCAGTACGCTGAATTACATAAATACTTTAAATCTAAGCAACCTCCTGTGTTAGCAATCTGGGGTAAAAACGACCCATTCTTCTTGCCCGCTGGCGCCGAGGCATTTAAACGCGACATTCCAAATGCTGAAATCGTACTTCTCGACACCGGGCATTTCGCGATTGAAACTCATGGAGATGTCATCGCTGAGAAAATGCTTAAATTTCTCGGACAGAATTTGAAGTAATCGTCGCGATACTATTAGTTTTTCCATCACCCTAAATCCACCAATGCTGGTTTTATAGCCAGCATTAGAGATCGCCTATACTAAGGCGTAAATATGAACACGAAAGCAGAATCCAGCACTCATTACGAAGGCGCTGCCGTGTTCTCCCATGCAAAAAAAAAGGTATTACTATGAACCGCTTAAATGTTGTTAGCGTCGACGAAGCAACTGGCCACACCGCAGAAGTATTTGCTTCTATCAAACGTGCATTTGGTGCTGTACCGAACGCTTTTTTGGTTGCTGGCACCAATAGTCCCTTAGCTTTGGAAGCTGCACTTGCACTTGACGGCGCCCTACATAAGGGCAGTTTGAGCGTCAAGGAAATCGAGGTCATCAAGCTTGCCGTCAGCCAGACTTCTGGCTGTGACTATTGCCTTGCTGCACACACTGTCATCGGGAAAGGTGCCGGCCTTAAGAACGATGAGATACTGGCGGCTCGCCATAGCACATCTTCTGGAAACATAAAATTTGATGCTTTGTCCAAGTTCGCTAGAACGCTGGTGAGCACTTCGGGAACCATCTCTGCCGATACTGTTAATACCGTTAAGCATGCAGGGTACAGTGATCAGCAGATTATGGATATCTTGCTCGCCGTCACCAGCATTACATTCACTAACCTGATCAACCGAGTAAACGATACGCCACTTGATTTTCCAGCTGTTAGCTGAGTATCCGTCAGTGCCGCATATTTACATGCGGCACTGATGTTGGTATTAGCTCTGGCTCGGTGCGGGCCTACGATAAGAAACTGTTGCACCTGGGCAATTTTTGCGAAAAGATCTAGCGCTTCTCGCGATTTCAAATTTTATCGCTGGTCGTTGGCTTGCAGCACTCGAAGGAAAAAGGTCATCAATATGAAATACCAACCGCTGGATTGTAGTCTCTACGATTTTATTGAGATTGTCTGCATGCGAAATTACGAACTTAAAGTAGAATTGCTCGACGGTGAATGTCTGAAAGCGAGAGCCTTAACTACGAAGATATCAACATCCAAGGAGGAGTATCTTCAATTGGAGTCGCCGGGCCGAATACAAGAGGTTAGGCTGGATATGATTTTGGCAATTACTATACTAGAAGAAAACTCCGGTTATCTGCGAAAAGAGTTTACCAATAATTCCTGTACCATTTGATCAGAAATTAACGAATTAGCATAAGGGTCGCCGCTTTGGAAACCCAAGCACAATTTACCGCCTTTTTTGATCCGCCAATACACCATTTCACAAAAATTTCACAATTGAAACGGCATGTTAGTAGGGCTCCTTGTTTTGATTCGGCTCGCATTGCGAGCTTTTTTTTGCCAAAAATTCGACGATTGAAACTCAAAGACGCCCAATCAAAACTTATGGAAAGTCATCGTGTTAAGGTTTTTCACGATGACCTTCTTTTCTCAGCGCCGTTGTTTTCCTTTAGATCTGCGCTGAGCCCCCATCCACGAACAATTCACTTCCATTAACGAAGCTGCTCTCATCGGAGGCTAGGAACAAGGCTGCGCTTGCGCACTCCTCAGGGTTCGCCAAACGGCCCAGTGGCGTGCTCGACTCCACGAACCGAATCATTTCCTGATTAGTCTCTAAATTCGGGGCTAGATCATGCCATCCAGGAGTTGAAGTTGCGCCTGGAACCAGAACGTTCACGCGGATTTTTCGAGGGGCAAGGTCGAGAATCCAACCCCTTGCGAAGTTACGTATTGCCGCTTTGCTTGCGCAATAGACGCTGAATGCCGGTATACCTGTCGTAGCGCCCGTCGATCCTGTCAGAATTATCGATGATCCATTTTTCAGTAGGGGAAGCGCCTTTTGGACTGTGAACAGTGTTCCTTTGACGTTGGTGGCGAAAATGCTTTCGAAATGTTCCTCAGTAATGTCCGCTAAGGCTGCAAACGTTCCACCGCCGGCATTCGCGAACAACACGTCGATTGCACCGGCTTCCTTTTTGATTGTCTCGAACAGTCTATCGAGATCTTCTAATTTGGACACGTCACCTTGGATTCCCCGAGCGTTTTGTCCAACCGCTAAAACCGCTAGATCAAGCTCCTTCTGGCGCCGGCCAGTCATAAACACTCGTGCGCCTTCTTCTGCGAATCGCTTCGCGGTGGCTAGGCCGATACCACTGTTTGCACCTGTGACCACCGCGATTTTTCCTTCAAGCTTGCCCATTTCGGAAACCTCAATCAAAAGAAGGACTACTTTGAAGGATTGATTTCAATTAAGGTAGTACCTACTAAAAGGTAAGTATGGTGCTGTGATGGAAAATATTTGTGGGCTGGATGTAGCGTTGCGGGTGGTTGGCGGCAAATGGAAGCCGCTGATTCTTTTTTACCTAAGTGCCGACTCGCGCCGCTTTGGTGAACTGAAAAGGCTTGTGGCAGGCATCAGCGAAAAGGTATTGATCCAACAATTGAGAGGGCTAACGGACGACGGAATTATTGTACGACGTGATTATCAAGAAGTACCACCTCGCGTTGTTTATTCGATAACTGAGTTTGGCAGGACGCTTGCTCAAGCTCTCATGCCACTGTGTGATTGGGGAAATGAAAATAGGCGTCATGTTGAAAGTAATTTTCCAGCTATTTAAAAACTATAGCCATGATCGAAATAGTTAATAAGTGCCTATGCAAACGGGTACCAATGGTTCTGAAATCAAGCGCAGACTGCATACCGTCTTAGTTTTTAATCGGAAATCCAACAATTTGAAATGGTGAGCCAACATGTCGCCAGAAAACCTTTATCCGTCGCGGGCGATTTAGACGATCTGCACAATTATTGAGAAATTCGGTATGCTCAGAATCGTCGAGACAAACGAAGATAGCTCCATACCCAACGCAATTCGCGCTGGTCTTGGAGAAAGGTTATGAAACGTTTATCGATAGTTGGCCTCTTGCTTTCCATTTCTCTGTCCGGATTGACGGCGTCCTTTGCATCAGCGTCTACGGATCCCGAGCTTGTACCAGCGATTCCTTACGCTTATGGCATGAGCTTAGATGTCGCCAAGGTGCTTTCAATTGAAAAACCTCACACCAATCATTGCGAAATAATACAATCCAAGATGACTTACCTTGATTATGCAGGACTTCAACACGCCATTACTTACCAGTTGCACTCAGATAATTGCTTTATTGGAAGCTGATTTAATTGTAGCGAGTCCAGTTTTAACAGAGTTCTGTAAGGAGATGTGTTGATATTTTCTGTTGCTCTCATTAGGCGATTGGTGGTTGATGCGCTTGATCGGTCGGCTGCCAGGAGGAGATGATGCATGCTCGAGAGATCAGCCTGCGACGGGAGACCACCACAGCACGCAGCAACTGCAAGGCCGAGAGCTTCGTGAAGACAATCACGCGTGACTACTTGCGCATATACTCACGCCAGATCGAGAAACGGCGCTGCGATACCTGGCTATCACCTTCGAACATTACAACGAGCAGCATCCGCACAGCGCCTTGAAATATTGTTCACTGAGGGAGTTCAGGCGCTTAGCGATAGCATCAATTTAACTGGCAGTTGGTGTCCGGTTTTTGTAGGGGCAAGTCTATGTTCAAAGTTGTTCTTTCACCGAGTGCTCTTAGATTTAGCGTTGCAATTGAGCCAGTTGGCTCTTCAACAGTGCGACTTCAGCTTCCAGTTCGCGCACTCGCTCGCTAGCCTCAACCTCGACGCTGACGTCCTTCTGGATACCGATGAAGTAGGTGAGTTGATCGGTGTCGTTGAATACTGGAGTAATCGACAGTTCGTTCCAGAAGGCACTCCCGTCCTTGCGGTAGTTGCGAATGATTTGCCGGCAGGGGTGAAGGTTTTTTATCGCCTCTCGGATAACTGAAAGGCCGGCTTGGTCACGGTCATCACCCTGCAGGAAGCGGCAGTCCTGGTACAGGATGTCGTCAACGCTGTACCCCGTCAGGCGCTGAAAGGCGGGGTTGGCATAGATCAGGATGTTTTCGTCGCCTTCCTGCTCTGCTACCACGATGCCATCGTTGGATGCTTCAACCACCAGTTTCAGCAGTTCTGCGTCGATCATTTTCAGAGCCCCAGTGAATGTCAAATCATTCTAGGATAACTTAGGGCTTCTGAACGCTTTCGAGAAAATCACGACCTGTTTTTTTCATGATTTTGCCCTTTTGGACTGGGCGAAGACCCGTACCTGCGAGTCTCCAGTTTAAAAATAACGCTTACCGACAGCAGCAACCACCGCCGTTCCCGCCACAGCCCGAGGTTTTCTTACTCGCTACGCTTTCCACTGTCGCCAGCTGTGCTGGATAGCCCGCGTCCTGCAGGGCTGCAAGCAGCGCATGGTTGTCCGAATCGCCGCTGACCTTCACCCGTCCGGCTTGTAAATCCACCGCTACGTCACTGACGCCTTCAACTGGGCGCAGCGCTTCGGTGACATGTTTGACACATGAACCACAGCTCATGCCTTGGACTTGCAGTTCAACAGTTTTCATTCGTGACTCCTCACAACAAAGTTGATCATGGAAAGACTGACGCATGAGGCTTTTCTGCGGCGTTGGCTTATCCTCAACCTTGCCGCCATGGCAAGGTCAAGCGGTCGTTTTCACTCACTCAATGGAAGCCTGGCGCAGACGCAAGGCGTTGAATACTACCGACGCCGAGCTCACGCTCATGGCCAGTGCGGCAATGAGCGGTGACAGAAGGTGACCGGTAAGTGGAAAGAACAAGCCGGCAGCCAGTGGGATACCCATGGCGTTGTAAAGGAAGGCGAAGGTCAGGTTCTGGTGCATATTTCTCACCGTTGCGACTGACAGGCTGCGAGCACGCAGGATACCGAGCAGATCCCCCTTGACCAGGGTGACCTGAGCGCTGTTCATCGCCACGTCAGTGCCAGTGCCCATGGCGATACCTACATCAGCGCGAGCCAGTGCGGGGGCATCATTAATGCCGTCGCCGGCCATCGCCACCCGGTGTCCGGCTTGTTGCAGAGATGCCACCAAGCGCTCTTTATCTTGCGGTTTGACCTCGCCGTGAACCTCCTCGATGCCCAACTGGCGAGCTACCGAGCGAGCAGTCGTGAGGCCGTCGCCAGTGGCCATGATGACCTTGACGCCATCCGCCTGCAGACGCTCGACGGCCAGCTTCGTGGTGGGTTTGATGGGGTCGGCAACAGCCAGCAAACCCGCCAGCGCGCCATCGACTGCCAGGTACATGATGCTCGTACCGTCGCCGCGTAGCTTCTCGGCATGTTCTTGCAAGCTCTCTGTGGAAACGCCGGCCTCCTGCATCAACGCGGTATTGCCTAGCATCAGGCGGCGACCCTCGACCTGACCGCTTACACCAATACCTGAGGCTGACTCGAAGGTTTCAGGTGTCACCAGTTTTAGCCCTGCGGCACGAGCCTGCTCGACGATGGCGTGGGCCAATGGATGCTCACTGCCCTGATCGAGACTTGCGGCCAGGCGCAACACTTCATCCTGAGTAAATCCGGGTACGGCCTCGACGCTATGGAACGCTGGTCGACCTTCAGTGAGGGTGCCAGTTTTGTCGACTATCAAGATGTCTATCTTGCGCAGGTTTTCGATGGCGGCGGCATCGCGAAACAATACGCCGCTGCCAGCAGCCTTGCCGGTGGCAACCATGACTGACATCGGTGTCGCTAGGCCAAGGGCACAGGGACAGGCGATGATCATGACCGCGACAGCGTTGATCAGTCCGAACACCCAACTTGGCTCGGGCCCCCACAGCCCCCAGCCGAGTAGAGTCAGCGCGGCGATAGCAATCACAACGATCACGAAGTAACTGGCAATCACGTCTGCCAGCCGTTGCATCGGCGCTTTTGAGCGTTGTGCCTGCACAACCATCTGCACAATCTGTGCGAGCAGGGTCGCCGACCCTATCTTCTGCGCCTGCATCACCAGACTGCCGTGGATGTTGAGAGTGGCGCCGATCAGCGCGTCGCCGGCCCTCTTCATGATCGGTATCGGTTCGCCGGTGAGCATCGACTCATCTACAGCGCTTTCGCCTTGCAATACCTGGCCGTCGACAGGCACTTTTTCGCCCGGTCGCACACGTAACGTGTCGCCGCTGTGTACGTGTGTCAGAGGGATGTCTTCTTCCGTGCCATCGGCATTGATCCGTCGGGCAGTTTTGGGTGCCAGTCCAAGCAGCGACTTGATGGCAGCCGAGGTTTGCGAGCGAGCCTTGAGTTCAAGCATCTGGCCGAGAAGGGTCAGTGAGATGATCACAGCCGCCGCTTCGAAGTACACACCGATGCGGCCCTCCATCATGAAGGTGCTGGGGAATACATCGGGGGTCAGGGTGGCCACGACGCTGTAAAGGAAGGCCGCCGCCGTGCCGAGGCCGATTAGCGTCCACATGTTCGGACTTCGCTGAATCACCGAACGCACACCACGCACATAAAACGGCCAGCCAGCCCACAGAACGACGGGTGTAGCCAATCCCAGCTCGACCCAATTTTGCGTGGTGCCATGGAACAGCACCAGGGCATGGCCACCCATAGCCAGCACGGTTACGATCACTGTCAGTGGCAATGTCCACCAGAAGCGCCGGGTGAAGTCCTTGAGTTCTAAGTTCTCTTCTTCCTCCAATTCGGGAATCACCGGCTCTAAGGTCATGCCGCACTTAGGGCAGACGCCGGGGCCGATCTGGCGAATTTCCGGATGCATGGGACATGTGTATTCAGCGGCACCCGTTAACGGTTCTGCTGTTGTCTGAGGGATTTGTTCGATTTTCAGTTGAGATATTCGATAACGCTCGGGCGCTGCCCTGAAGGTCGTTTGGCATTTCTGGCTGCAGAACCGGTAGTTTTGCCCCTCATATTCCGTGCTGAACTGGCTGTCGTTACTGACGGTCATGCCACATACCGGGTCATGGGAGCCGGTGGGTTGGGGTTCAGAGTTCTGTATTGGGCCGTGCTCTTGACGAACCTCAGGGGTGTGCATGAGCTAACTCCTGTTCGCATCCTTGGTTGAGACTGAGGTTTCGCCGTGATGATTGTGACCATCGTGGTGGTGCCCGAAAAAATGCATCAGCGGGCACAACAGCAAAATCATGTAAGGCAGTAAGCCCAGCATATGGCCGTAGTGTTCTCTTGCTAGATAGAACAGCACGATCACCAGCAGCATGACCAGCGCTATACCGGGTTTACTCCTCCAAAATGTTGGAGAGGTGTTAGCGGAATGTGGTGAATTCATCATGGTTTTGTACTCCTGAGGGAGTGCTGTTTAGTGATACGTCGTAAAGGTGCAACGGGCGGCAGTTTTACCCTTGGCATATTGATTAAGGTAAAACCGTCGCTGCATTGCCTACAGGCTTGTGCGCGTCACTTGCTCATCGGCATGTTCATCATGCTCGATTGCTGATCCATCATTTTCATCATCATGTTCATCATTCCCATCTCCATGCCGTCTTTGTTGCCGTCCATGCCCATGCCCATGCCCATGCCCTTGCCATGACAGTTCTTATGCATCATGGCCATGCCGTCCTTCATCGTCTTCATGCTCTCCTGCATGGCGGCGTGTCGCTCGGCAGGGGTCTTGGCGGCGGCTGCCTTGTCGTGTGCAGCCTGCATTTTTTGCATTTGCTCGGTCATGACATTGTTTTGCATCGGCGTAGCTGCTTCGCTTGTCTTGGCGGGCGCGGTCTGCCCCTCCGGGTGATGCTCATCGACTGCCGAGGCGATAAGTGGGCTGCTCACCAGCAGGGTGGCGAGGATAAATTTCAATGTGGCATGCATGGCAATCTCCAAAGGGTCAGGACAACTCAGGTAATACCAAGCCGCGCCAGGTTGGCGCAGTCAGACAGTGCGCCGAAGATCGGCGCGCAGAAGGTCGGATTAATCGTTGAAACGGACGAAAATCAGGCGGGCAGGAGGTCTGGCCGGTACAGGGCGCCGTAATGCAAGAAAGGCAAAAGCGGAGGGATTGGCGGGATACAAAATCAGCAACGCTGGGATAAGGAGCAGAAACGTCCAACTGAACAGGTCAAATATTTGAAGATGGAGCGAAGGACTTACAGCTATTGCCGCATCGGCGCAGTGCTTAAGGCAACCGAGGGCATGGGCGTCGTGACTATCGTGATCTTGCGCGGTGATCAGCGAGACATGAGTTGTAGCTGGATTGTGGCTGGGCTGTGCCAGACATCCCTGGGTCGCTGCCAGACCAAACGCTAACACCCACAGCACGATGGCGAGGCGTAGGAACGTTGGTTGACGATGGCGAAACCAGAACATGGAGAATCTCCGGTACTGATTAGCGGATGTTGATTTTTCAACATACAGCACATTGAAGTGCCACGGTTGATCTACATCAATTTATGCAGCCGGCTGTCGGTTCTGTGGTGCGGTCAAATTTTATGACGCCCGTCGATCTTTCAGATGTTGAGTTTCTCCGTGTGCTGTCAAAAGTGTAATCACCGGCTAAGCGTGCTGACAGGTGCGTCCCCTCATCATCCTCATCGAGCTGACGCTCAAACTCTCTGGTTTCATCGAGAGTCAATTCCTTGAAGGAGATGCACTATGAAAGCAACCAACGTTGTGATTCTTATACTCAGTTTGGCTATATCGTCCCTGGCCTTTGCCGAAGGTGGCGGCGACCGTGCGGTTGAGCGCATGGAACGAGCTCGCGAGACGGCAATGGCCACCACCAAACCCGTCCCACAAGCGCAAGTGCAAGAGGATATTGCACAGGAAAAGCCCACGGCTGAAGAGCAGAAGCATCAATGCTGAGCCGCCCAGCTTACGGAAATGTAATCACCCCGTTTGCTGGCTTATGGCATCTTCCGATGTATCAAGCGCACTAGCTCTCCAAAGCGTGAACCCTCGGGAACACGCCAACGTGCGTGCACCTGACATCCGACTGACGGGACATGAATCGGTATGCATTCCAAGACTTCTCGGCGCACCTTTGTGAAAGGTCTCACCGCAGGCGGGATTCTCGGTGGCTTAGGCCTCTGGCATACCCCTATTTGGGCGGCCCGTAGCTTGGGCGAGACTAATGTCCTGTCAGGTACAGAGTTCGACCTCTTTATTGGAGAGACACCGGTAAATATCACTGGGAATGCCCGGACTGCCATGACAATCAATGGTGGGATTCCGGGGCCTCAGCTGCGCTGGCGTGAGGGCGATACCGTGACCTTGCGGGTCAAGAACCGCCTCAAGGATATGACATCAATCCACTGGCACGGGATTATCCTCCCCGCGAATATGGACGGTGTGCCAGGCCTTAGCTTCCATGGGATCGAGCCTAACGGCACGTATGTCTATCAATTCAAGGTCAAGCAAAACGGAACGTACTGGTATCACAGTCACTCCGGCTTCCAAGAACAAGTAGGTGTGTACGGCCCACTGGTAATCGACGCGAAAGAGCCCGAGCCGTTTGAGTATGACCGTGAATACGTGGTGATGCTTACCGACTGGACGGATGAAGATCCGGCTTCGCTGATGAAAACACTGAAGAAGCAGTCTGATTACTACAACACCCACAAGCGCACAGTCAGTGATTTCATCCATGACGTAGCTGACAAAGGTTGGTCAGCCACCGTCGCTGACCGCAAGATGTGGGCCGAAATGAAGATGAATCCCACTGACATTGCAGACGTCAGTGGCGCGACATACACCTACTTGATGAACGGCCAAGCGCCGAATTCCAACTGGACGGGCACCTTCAAACCTGGCGAAAAGCTTAGGTTGAGGTTCATCAATGGTTCAGCCATGAGCTACTTTGATGTCCGTATTCCGGGTTTGAAGATGACTGTTGTGGCTGCCGATGGCCAGTATGTTAAGCCCGTAAGCGTGGACGAGTTCAGGATCGCCACAGCTGAGACCTTCGATGTGATCGTCGAACCAACTCAGGACGCCTACACACTGTTTGCGCAGTCGATGGATCGGTCGGGGTACGCAAGAGGCACCTTGGCCGTCCGGTCTGGCTTGGCCGCTCCAGTACCTGAGCTAGACCCACGTCCTCTCGTCACCATGGCCGACATGGGTATGGCCGGTATGGATCATGGCGCGATGGCTGGTATGGGCGATATGGCTGGAATGGATCACAGCAAGATGGCCGGTATGGGGGACAGCTCAATGGAGGGCATGTCAGGCATGGACGGCGGTGCGATGGAAGGTATGAACCATGGCGCTACGCAAGACATGTCCGGCATGGACAGCATGGCTGGGATGGATCACAGCAAAATGTCTATGGGCGGCATGAGTGGTATGGGAGAAATGCAGTCGCACCCAGCCACAGAATCCAACAATCCTCTCGTCGACATGCAGGCAATGTCGACGTCGCCAAAGCTTGATGATCCTGGTATGGGCCTTCGCGAGAATGGCCGAAAGGTGCTGACGTATTCCGATCTAAAAAGCACGTTTGAGGATCCAGATGGCCGTGAGCCAAGTCGAACTATCGAACTGCACTTGACCGGGCATATGGAGAAATTTTCCTGGTCTTTCAACGGCGTGAAGTTTTCGGACGCCGAGCCTTTAAAACTGAAATACGGCGAGCGAGTCCGGATCGTTCTCGTCAACGACACCATGATGACTCATCCCATCCACTTGCATGGCATGTGGAGCGACCTTGAAGACGAGAATGGCCAATTCCTTGTCCGCAAACACACCATTGATATGCCGCCTGGATCAAAGCGCAGCTACCGAGTAACAGCCGATGCGCTGGGACGCTGGGCCTATCATTGCCATCTCCTATACCACATGGAAATGGGGATGTTCCGCGAAGTGCGTGTAGAGGAATAAGGAGTCGACTATGAGCAAATTTCTTTGCGGAACTCGCATGCACTCAGCTGTGTTTACGGTCGCTCTGACCGCTGGTTTTGTCTTGCCGGCAGCCGCTGAACCAGGCCAGGGCACCGAAGACGGGCAGATGCAGACTATGGATCACAGCCAGATGAAGGGCATGGAACACGGCAAAATGCAGGGCATGGATCATAGCCAGATGCAGGGCATGGATCACAGCCAGATGCAGGGTATGGATCACAGCAAAATGGAGGGTATGCAGCCCGCCAAGCCCCAACCACAGACCCAAAGTCGGACTCCGATACCGCCCTTAACTGATGCTGACAGAGCCGCAGTCTATAAGTCCCCTGGTGGTCACCAAGTTCATGACACAGCCCTCAACTCTTTTTTTATATTTGAGAAATTGGAATGGCAGGATGCTGATGATGGAAGCGCACTGAACTGGGAAGCCCAAGGTTGGATAGGGGGAGATGTTGATCGTCTATGGTTGCGCTCCGAAGGCGAGCGCACCAATGGGAGGACTGAAGAAGCTGAGGTTCAAGCTTTATGGGGACACGCCATCAGCCCTTGGTGGGATTTAGTCGGCGGGGTTCGTCAAGACTTCAAACCAGGCGACCCTCAAACGTGGGCGGCTTTCGGTATCCAGGGCTTGGCGCTATACAATTTCGAGGCCCAGGCTACTGCTTATTTGGGAGAAGGCGGCCAGACCGCAGCGCGGCTGGAAGGTGATTACGACATTCTCCTAACCAATAAGCTGATTTTGCAACCAACGGCAGAATTCAATTTCTATGGCAAAAACGATCCCAAGCGTGGAGTCGGTTCAGGGCTGTCTGAGAGTGAGGTCGGTTTGCGGCTCCGATACGAAATCCGCCCAGAATTCGCACCTTACGTAGGTGTGACGTGGAATCGGGCTTATGGAAAGACCGCTGACTATGCCCGCGAGGAAGGCGAAGACAGTAGCGAAGCACGCCTGGTGCTCGGCGTCCGGGTGTGGTTCTAAATCAAAGTCAACGGCACCAAATAATTATCTAACCTCATTACAACAGCTACGTGCTGTGAGGAGCCTTGCATGTCTGTACTTAAATCGTGTGTTGTGGCCGTCGCTCTTTCATCCAGCCTTCTGCTCAGTGCAGTTGCCCAGGCTCACCCGAAGCTAGTCTCTTCAACTCCAGCTGAAGGCGCGAACGGCCCAGCCCCAGCAAAGATTGAGCTGCACTTTTCTGAAAACCTGGTTACCCAGTTTTCCGGAGCCAAGTTGATCATGACCGAAATGCCTGGCATGTCGTCGCACTCTCCTATGGGTGTGAAAGCCAGCGTGGCCGGCAGTAACGACCCTAAAACCATGGTCTTGACCCCGGCCTCTCCTCTCACAACTGGCACCTACAAAGTGGAATGGCGAGCGGTTTCCTCCGATACCCATCCAATTACCGGCAGCGTTACTTTCAAAGTGAAATAAGCATGAGCGACCCTTTGAATGTGGTACTGCGCCTCGCGCTTTACCTGGATCTGATGCTCCTGTTCGGTCTAGCGGTCTTTGGGCTATACAGCCTTCGGGGAAAAGAGCGCGTATCAGGAACAGTGTTGCATTTCGGGTCGCTACTGCCTGGCATCGCTGCTATAGGTGTGTTCTTGTCGATAGCAGCTTGCATCGTTATGACAAGAAATATGAGCGGCGCATCCGACTGGGCGGAGCTGCGGCCTCACTTGGAAATGATGCTGTACGAGACTGAGGTCGGCTACAGCTGGGTGACGCGCATGGTCGCGCTAGCGGTGGTGATTTTTGTCGGAAGCCAGAGCAAGCGATGGCCAACAGGCAGTCTCTGGGTTGCTACCTTGGCGGGCAGCATCGCCTTAGCGACGCTTGCATGGACAGGTCACGGGGCGATGGATGAAGGTACTCAGCGGTTCTGGCACTTTGCCGCTGATATTCTGCATCTACTCGCCGCTGGCGGCTGGATCGGAGCCCTCGCGGCGTTCGGTCTGATGTTAAGGATTAGGGGGGGGAATTCGGAGCATCTGGTACGAGTGCTGTCACGAGCGCTCAGAGGATTCGAAACAGCGGGCGCATTCATTGTTGGTACGATCATAGTTACTGGCGTCGCTAACTATCTCTTCATTGTCGGGCCGACAGTAATAGAAGTCGCAACCAGCACCTATGGCGTCCTTCTACTCCTGAAAATCCTACTTTTCGCCGGCATGATCGGACTAGCTACCCTCAATCGTTTCTACCTGAGTCCTTCACTAGAGCGTTCTGTGGAGGGGGGTGATTATTCACTAGCAGCAACTGCTTTAAGAAAAACCGTGGTGCTCGAATCAACTTGTGCTGTTGTCATCGTTTGCTTGGTGGCCTGGCTAGGAACACTGAGCCCCTCAATCGAGATGGCTCAAGGATGATCCAGGAGCTAGATCCGAGCAGCCCTACAGGCGCTCAAATCTGGGCAACGACTATCGGCTGATAGGGTAGTCAGCGACCACTTCTTGCGCACCTGCCTTGGTGAGCCCTAAGACTTGGTAAGGTTGATGATTCTGGCCGAAGTCCATACCGGGAGAACCTGCGGGCATGCCTGGCACTGCGATTCCTGCGAGGTCTGAACGACCATTCAGCTTCTTGATTTCATCGGCTGGGACATGACCCTCTACGAATTTGCCGTCAATCACAGCCGTATGGCATGAAGCGAGTCCCTGTGGCACGCCCAGGTTCTGCTTGATAGCGCTCATGTTGGTTTCTACGTGGTCGACCACCTTGAATCCATTCGATTCGAGGTGCTTGACCCACTCCTTGCAGCACCCGCAGTTCGCATCACGATGTACATCAATTGTCAGTGGCTCAGCGGCCTGCACAACCCCACAAATCATCAATCCCACAGCAAGCGATAGCTTTCGTTTGAACATTCTATGCACCTCGTCACGTGTCATTGCGCGGTTGCTCTGCATGCCCTTGGCCGTGCGCCACGAGTAGCGCTTCCGCGCCGTCAGAAAAGTAGGTTAAGCGCAAAAAGTCATGTTGCCGATTACATTTTTGTAAGCCGCATCTTCGCTGCCGCCGCTCAATTGCCCCCGAGCCTGTCGTGACTGCGTGCTTTCTGTTTGCTGTTGGAGCAATTACATTTGCGTAAGTTTCCGCACAGTTGTCAGATTGGTAGCACACTAGAACACCGCAAAACCGGAGCCCAAGCATGAAACTCTTGGTTGCAGAAGACGAACCCAAAATCGGAATGTACCTACAGCAAGGCCTCTTGGAAGCTGGCTTCAGTGTCGACCGGGTTGTGACAGGAACAGAGGCGTTGCACCAAGCGCTGAGCGAGACCTACGATCTCTTAATTCTGGACGTAATGATGCCGGGCATTGATGGCTGGGAAGTCATCCGAAATGTCCGCGCAGGCGGAAGTTTAGTCCCTGTGCTGTTTCTGACGGCCAGGGACGGAGTTGATGACCGGGTCAAAGGCTTGGAGTTAGGTGCGGACGATTATCTAGTCAAACCCTTCGCATTTTCCGAGTTGCTTGCTCGCGTCAGAAGCTTGCTTCGCCGTGGTGCCGCCATACCCAACCAGACATCTATTAAAATCGGGGATCTGGAGGTCGATCTTCTAAGGCGTCGGGCTTCGCGCTCAGGTCGACGTATTGACCTTACCGCCAAGGAATTTTCGCTGCTAGAGCTGCTGATGCGCCGCCGGGGAGAAGTCTTGCCGAAATCACTGATCGCATCGCAGGTTTGGGACATGAACTTCGACAGTGATACCAACGTGATCGAAGTCGCGATTCGTCGCCTACGGGCCAAAATCGATGATGATTTCGACACCAAGCTGATTCAGACCACGAGGGGAATGGGGTACATGCTAGATGCTCCGGATACAGAATGAAGCGCGCATCTCTTACCCTCCGTTTGAGCATGATGTTTGTCTGTGCCGTGGTGGCCGTGTTGGTAGTAGCAGGCTTTACTTTTGACGGATTCAGCCAACATCACTTCAAGGCCCTCGACCGTCAAGCGATGACGGAAAAGCTCGAATCCATTCGGCAAATAATGGATGGCGAAGCTGGCTCCGCAGCCCCCTCAGAAGTTGTGTTGCAACTTCAAGCTCTCCTTGGTGCTCACCAGGAACTCTCCGCGTCCATTATCACGAAGGGAGGGAAGACGTTCTTCGCGACTTCAAATGCAGTTGGACATCCACCTTCCTCCTCTGGTGACTCAGGGGGAGGTATGTGGGAGTGGACAGCTGGAAGCCATATGTACCGAGGCATGAAAGCCCAAGTTCATTTAGCCAATGAAGCTGAGCCACTGACCGCGTGGCTGAGTCTAGACATCACAAGCCATATGCATTTCGTTGAAACTCTGCGCTGGTGGTTGGTGATCGGGCTGGCGATTAGCGCCTTGGTCAGCGCAGGTTTAGGGTGGCTGGTGGCGCGCAGCGGGCTGAAGCCGGTCGCACAAGTGACGCAAGTCGCGGCCTCAATGTCAGCCGGATCGCTGAAAGAGCGGATTCCCATGGACTCTGTGCCTCGCGAGCTAGAACTCCTCGTCACTTCGTTCAACGCTATGTTGGCTCGCCTTGAAGAATCTTTTGCTCGGTTGTCTAACTTTTCAGCCGATATTGCGCATGAGCTACGTACTCCTATCAGCAATCTGCGCACACATACCGAAGTCATCCTCACAAAGAAACGTGCACCAGAGGATTATGAAGAGAATCTCTATTCCAACCTGGAAGATCTGAACCGACTCTCCAGCATTATTGATGGCATGCTTTTCTTAGCAAAGTCAGACAACGGTCTGGTTCTACCTGCCAAAGAGAAAATCGAATTGCGTTCGGTCGTCGAGAAATTGTTCGAGTATTACCAACTTCTGGCAGACGACACAGGGGTAAAGCTAGAGGTAGTCGGGCACGGCGCTGTGAATGGTGATGCGACGATGCTGGATAGGATGGTCTCCAATTTGCTGTCCAATGCGCTCAGGTATACCCCGCCTAACTCCGTAATCTCCGTGAAAATTGAGCCGCTTGGCAGGATGGTTAGCCTGTCTGTAGAAAATCCCGGCGAGGAGATAGCGGTAGACCATCTGCCCCGGCTATTTGACCGTTTTTACCGAGTCGATCCTGCACGGAGAGAGGGCGCCACGAACCATGCCGGTTTAGGGCTGGCAATCGTCAAATCACTGGTTGACGCCCATGACGGCACCGTTGGATGTGTATCCAAAGAAGGTCATACGACCTTTGTGATCAGCCTACCCGCGTGGCCTGCTGACCACGCGTGAAAGCAAGAGATCGGTTGCGTGCCTTACCCTATGACAACAGGATGTGGCGCCTGCTCTGTAAGCGACTAGAAAGCTCAAATCTGCCGCTGAACCGTGTGATCGAACTCATGCAAGTTGAGATAAGGAAGCAAACAAGGCCGCTAATGCGGCCCTGTTTCATCCAGCGACCTACTCGTGCGAGTGCCCGTGCTCAGCGCTTTCGGAGGTTGCGCCTTTTTCACCGCCGCCGCATGCCGTCATCAGGCCAAGCAAGCAGATCAGGAGCATCGAACGGATCAAGGTAGTTGAGGTTTTCATCGAAAGACTCTTCAAAAATGGATGAAATTAAATGGCCTGTGGTCAGGCTGAACTCTGTATTCCTGGCTGTAGAACAGCCATGCCTGCTTCGGATCATTGTTTGACGCTCAAGTAATCACCGGTCGTTTTCAGTGAGATGGTCACGTAGTTGTTGCTGCGATTACGCCAAAACCAACCGTGGGTGCCGTCAAAAATGGCGGTGAATTCACCTTTGTCACTTTTGACTTGCTTGCCCTTGGTATAGCTGTGGAAGTAGCCCTTTTCACCGTTGTAGGGCTCGCCATGGGTGTCGTAGTTCACAGGCCCACCAGCCGCTGTCCATTCATAGCTGACGGTTTTGTTCTTCAACATTTCCAGTTTGATTTCTGTCCCTTCACCTGGCTTGAGAGTGACGGTCATTTGATCCGTCTTCAAAGTAGGGTCAGGTGTCGCCACCGGCTGAGCAGCAGGTTTCGCAGTAGGTTGGACTTGCGCAACCTGCGGAGCTGGAGCTGGAGCTGGAGCTGCTGGTTGCGGTGGCGCGGCATCCGCCAACGCCTCTTGGGCAAGGATGATCTTCAGTTCGCCCATCTGGGTCAGACCCAGTGCGCGGCCCACACCCGTAGGATCAATGGCATATTCCGAAGGCATGACCACTGTCACCAGCAGACCGACCGCAGTCAGCAGTGCAATGACAGTCGAATGCACCAGTTTGCGAGTGCTAGGCAATTCATTAACAGTTGGAAGCGGAGTATTGAACATGGTCAGAATTCCTTACGCGGAGACAAACAGGCCGGTGATCTGGTAACCCATCAGGAGGAAGCCGGCACTCATCATGGCGACGTTGGCGGTATAGGCGTGGCGCCAGAAACTGCCGGTGCGCCGCCAATACCCCATCAGAATGAGAATCGCGCTGAGGGCCAGCAATTGGCCGATCTCGACACCGACGTTAAAGGCGATGAGGTTCGGAATCAGGCCGTCAGGTGAGATTTCGTACTCCTGGATCTTGGTGGCCAGACCGAACCCATGGAGCAGGCCGAAGATCAGCGTGGCCACTTTGGTGTTGGGCTGGAAACCGAACCAGCGCTGGAATGCACCCAAGTTATCGAGCGCCTTGTACACCACCGAGAAACCGATGATGGCGTCGATGATGTAGGAGCTGATGCTGATCTCGGTCAGCACGCCCAGCAGTAGCGTGACCGAGTGGCCTACAGCGAATAGCGTGACGTAGAGCCCCACGTCTTTCAGGCGGTAGAGAAAGAAGATCACTCCGAACAAAAACAGCAGGTGGTCGTAGCCCGTCATCATGTGCTTGGCGCCCATATAGATGAAGGGCAACAACATGACGCCGGAGCTTTCCTGGATGAATCCCTTGTCACCTTCCGCGACGGCATGAGCCATCGCCTCGGGCATTGCGAGGAAAAGTGCCGCGACAAATAAAAACAACAGCAGTAGCAGGCGACGCGAAGGCGCAGTAAATGCGTCAACGCCGCTCATCGAGTGCGAATGCATAGATCAATCCTACGTTGCAGGGATCAAAGGCCGCAGTACGGCCATGGTCAGGATGCGAACGAAGGACGGGGTGGACGCTCGATCAAGAAAATCGGCGGACGAGGAACGGAATAGGATGGGGCTTCGAGTCGCATGGACAGCTTCGGCTGCGCAGACAAAGTCAACACAGAACTGAGCTGTGGCGTTTCGTGCTGGTGGTCAGGGGTCAACGGGGAGTGATAGTGATCCGAACAGCTCGCACACGACATCTCGGCTTGTTCTTCATGGGAGTGATGAGCGTCTTGCGCAATCTCCCAGGCTGGCTGTTTCGACATCACTGACAACGTATAGGTATGCCCGGCCCAGGCCACAAACATGGCGAGAGCAAGCGCGATTACCACCGTCGTTGTCAGTGTTCTGCTGAACATAGCGTTCGGGTTTCAACTCGTTTTGTAGGGCTTTGATGCGTTTGACCCATCCTCCTAGGGGGGATAGGATGCCAGCGTAATTCATTGAGGCCTGAGGCTCAAGTCATGAGTGAGCACGATCACCAACACAACCATCCCCATACCCACCAAAGTCACGAGGCGATCATCAAGCGTCTCAAACGGGCGGACGGCCATTTACGCGGCATCATCACCATGATCGAAGAGGGTCGTCAGTGCGTGGACATCGCCCAGCAGCTGCATGCTGTTGAAAAAGCGGTGTGCCAAGCCAAGCGCACGCTCATACAGGATCACATCGATCATTGTCTGGAGGACACCGTCTCGGCGTTGAACAATGGCGAGCGCGCACCACTGGAAGCCTTCAAGCAAATCACCAAGTACCTCTAGGTCTGACATGCCCAACTTCGCTGAACTACTGCAACAAGGCGGGGCTCACGCCTGGCTGTATTTCCCGAGCGCGATTCTGCTCGGTGCCTTGCATGGCCTGGAACCGGGCCATTCCAAAACCATGATGGCGGCCTTCATCGTGGCCATCCGTGGCTCGGTCAAACAGGCCGTTTTGTTGGGCTTGGCCGCGACGCTGTCGCACACCGCTGTGGTGTGGTTGGTCGCCATCGGCGGCATGTACCTGGGCAAAGGCTTGGACGCTGAAACCACTGAGCCGTACTTCCAGCTTGCGTCCTCTGCACTGATCATCGTGATTGCACTTTGGATGCTGTGGCGTACCTGGCGCGGTGAGCAGATGTTCAAGTTCGAGCAAGGTGATGAGCATCACCACGGCGAACATGACCATGGTCATCATGATGAAACCCATCGAATCGATACCGGCCACGGGCGCATCGAATTGTCGATCTTCGAAGAAGGCATGCCACCGCATTGGCGTGTGAAGACATTGACCGGACACGCCTGGGCCGCCTCAGACGTTCGCCTGATGACGACTCGTGCTGACGGCAGCACTCAAACGTTTTCATTCGTCGAGCGCGAAGGCTTCCTGGAGTCGACGGTCGATATTCCCGAGCCACATGAGTTCAGTGCCCGCCTGAGTCTGGGCCATGCCGGCCATTCCCATGATTACGACCTGGAATACCAAGAGCATGGACACGGGCACGCGCATTCCGAACTGGAAGGGTTGGAATTGTCGATTGACGGTTATCAGGATGCGCATGAGCGTGCCCATGCCAACGATATCCGCAAACGCTTCACCAACCGTGAAGTCACCACGGGCCAGATCATCATATTCGGTTTGACGGGTGGGCTCATTCCTTGCCCAGCGGCTATCACCGTCCTGTTGCTCTGCCTTCAAGTCAAAGAAGTCGCCTTGGGTGGTGTTCTCGTCTTGTGCTTCAGTATTGGTTTGGCGCTCACGTTGGTATCTGTCGGTGCGGCGGCAGCCATCGGTGCCAAGCAGGCTTCCAACCGTTGGCCATGGCTGGGCACCGTTGCTCGACGTGCGCCCTACCTATCCAGCGTGCTGATTATCGCTGTTGGCCTCTACGTTGGCTTCCATGGCTGGATAGGCCTAAACGTATAGTGGACAAAGCGCGACAGTTGGCTGTCTCTGCCGATGTGGTAGTCAGCTTGCTGGTGGTGCTTAACGGGCGATTGCTGAAGAAGTAGCGTTGGAGGTCGACATGAAAGAGGTTTTGCGTAACGCCATAACCGAGGCGTTCCATGAGGCTGGGCTTGCTATGAGGGCCCATGACTTTCAGGCTGCTTACAGCTGGATTGAGCGTGCGCACATCCTTACCCAGCGTATGCCGCTGGCTCACGCGAAATCTCATTGGCTTATGTTGAACCTGGGTTTACTGACCAAGGATTGGCGGGAGGTTGCAGGTCAGCTTCCTCGGATCATTGCCGCGTTGTTGTTTTCCAGGATCTGGGTGCCTGTCGGCAACACGGGAAGAGCGCGCGTCAGTGCTTTTGCCGCCATGCCGCTTTCTGCCGATCTAGAGGAACTGTTGCGCGAAGACTAGCGCACCCCACTGGATCTTCTTTCCACAACCCTGAAACTCAGGTGCACGGATGTTCCATGGTCTTCGTGGTGGGTCAGACTGGCTTCTCCACCAAAATTTTCCATGATCTGTTTCACCATGATCAGCCCTATACCGAGCTTGCCTTGCTTGGTGGTGTAGAAGGTCTTGAACGCCATCATTTCCTGTTGTCGTGACGTTCCATCCCCGGTGTCAGCAATGATGAGATGCAGCCACTGATGGGTGTCATCCACGTTCGCCTGGATGGTTAGCTTCCCGCCTCCCGGCATCGCCTCTATTGCATTGGCAATGACGCTATTGAGAATTTGAGAAAGCAAAAGTGGATTGCTGATGATCCGGGGTGTCGGCTCATTGTTGAACTCGACCTGGATGCTTGATTGAGCCAGTTGCGCGCTGTAGCCGGCCAACGTGGCCTGTACCACATTCATCGGCTCCACCAGTTCCGCCTCTCCACGAATCGGGCGCAAGCACTGCAAGAGTTCATGCACCCACTGCGACATCCGATCCACTTGGCTGACAATATCGTCGATGTTCTTCTTGGCGGGTTGGCCCTCCGTTTCGTTCGCCAGTTCTGCGCTGGAGCGGATACAGGCCAAGGGGTTGCGCAGACTGTGGGCGACTGCCGTGGACATCTCGACCAAGCCCACGTAAGTCTTGTTGGCGACGAGTTGCGCCTCTTGTGAGGCCAACTGAATCGATGCCCGTCGAACGATCCAATACAGCCCGAAATAAAGCAGTAGACCGCCCAGTGCGGTAGACAGCCAGATGATCCAGTGGCCCCGGTTAAGGCGTTCGATCAAGTCGGCTGGTTCTTTGTAAATCTCAACCACGGCCAGCGTATTCCCCAGATCGTCGACCAAAGGGATGTAACTCTCGATGAAGAACATTTTGGGAGCGAGCAAAAATTGCTGTTCGGGACGGCGTTCATTAGCATTACTGTACTTGGTGGAAACCCTGTCTTTCGAGCTGAATGCCGCTTCAAGTGCCTCGTCGTTGAGGATTTTCTGTCCAATCAGTTGCGGATTGGTTGACCACATCACCGCCCGAAGTGGCGAGTAGATGCTAATCAGGAGTGTATCCGGGAGGTGTGAAAGGTGGTCGAGGAACTCGGAGCGGGCACGGTGCCGATTCAGCGCCATTTCTTCTGACAGCATTCCATATGGGGTGGCTGCCAAAACGTCACCCATCCGCATCCCGGACAACCCGTGGTGACGGATTTCACCCACAGCGATGGTCTGGATAAATTGCGCCGACAACAGTGCGTCGCGCTCCAGGCTTTCGATGACCAGGAAGCGAGTCGATACTGAACCCAGCCCAAAAGCTATCGCGCTGATCAGGATGAAGCTGATGATCGAAAACCAGCGCAGGAGATTCGGTTGTCTGGTCGAAGCAACTGAGTCAGCTGCTACCCGATGTAGGCGCCTAAACAATACTGATATTGCAGGCATGCTAGCGTCCTATAGAGAATTTCCTAACTACACCTTCAATTTGAATTTCTCAATGAAGCCTAGGTGACATCCAGCATTCTCTATGCCAAATGTTCGCTACCAAGCAATGATGGTGCGCGCAGCCCGTATCTGAATTGCGCTGCGTTGAAACAGGAAAATTAAATCCGCGACCGTTCCGACAGTCAGACACGAACATTGGGGAATTACAGCCAACTCCGGGGAAAAATCCCCTTTGATTGGGGCGCGCAGGGCCGGGATTTTTTATGGTTAAAGCGATGGGTTAAATATCTATTTTTGACACGTAATTCTGTCTTAATTGATGTCAGGTGTGATTGCCTACATCACATCTTGACGACCGGGCGCTGTTGATACATGACCAATTGTAAGAGCCATTTGCAGCGACTAGACTCCAGACCATGAAACGCTATCTGCGGTTTTGCATCATCTTCATGATCAGCTTGGCGCTTCCCCTCAGCGGGATGGCGGGCGTTCAGGCACCAATAGAAACGTGCCCTATGAAGACGATGGGCATGGCGATGATGGACGACATGGGGATGGACTGCTGCAACGATATGAAAAGCCCTTCCGAGCACGGCAAACCTTGTAAGCCGGGCCAGGAATGCAAGACAGGCGGCATGCTGCAAGTCTCGATCTTCAAGCCTCCTGTAACCGTATTTAGCCCCGTAGTGCTTTCGTTCTTCAGCGATTCCTTACCTGTAAAGACCTCGTCCGGGGTTTGGCGACCGCCTCGCGTTTGATTCCTGTCCCACATTGAGCCTCATTCCGCATTAGCGGGATGGACTAGCTGCGCGCATGTCTTTTTTCGTGTGCAGTGGATCATCACAGGAATCGCAAACATGAACTCTAGGTGCTATTGCACAGGTTGGCCCCTCGTGGCCGGTCTGGCGGCAAGCGTACTGGCATTGCCGAGCTTCGCTGCCGCATTGACACTCGATGAAGCGTTGCGGCTGGCCGAAAACAATGCGCCGTCGCTGAACGCACAAGACGCGAAAATTCAGGCTGCCAGCAGTGCAGCCATCCCCGCTGGTGAATTACCTGATCCCAAGTTATTGGTGGGTGTGCAGAACTACCCCATTGGCGGCCCGGATCGCTGGAGCATCGACCAGGACTTCATGACCATGCAAATGGTCGGGGTCAGGCAGGAGATGCCCAATAGCGACAAGCGCAAAGCGCGCATCGAGGTCGCCGATGCTGCTGTTGATCGCGCTGCTGCGGAGCGTAGAGTCGAACGTCTGAAGGTACGCCAGTCCACGGCATTGGCCTGGATCAGTAGCTATGCGGTTGAGCGTAAAGATGCGCTGTTCCAGGACTTCTACAAAGAAAACCGATTATTGACCGATGCCGTCCGAGCCCAAATCGCCGGGGGCCGCGCTCAGCCCGCCGATGCGGTGACACCCAAGCAGGAAGCAGCTCAACTGGCGGAGCAACAGGACGATCTGATTCTCCAGAGAGCACAGGCCCGAGCGGCCCTCAAACGCTGGATTGGCTCCGCCGCCAACGACAAGCCTGTGGGCAGCTTGCCTGAATGGCCCGTCGACACCTCAAGTTACTCCCATAAACTGCAACACCATCCCGAGTTGGCAGCGTTTGCGCCGATGACCCGCGAAGCGCAAGCCAAGGTTCGTGAAGCCGTGTCGGAGAAGCAGTCAGACTGGAGCTGGGAACTGGATTACCAGCGCCGTGGCCGTGAGTTCGGCGATATGGTCAGCGTGCAATTTTCCTGGGATCTGCCGCTGTTTCCTGACTCTCGCCAAAACCCCAAAATCGCAGCCAAACAGGCGGAACTCAGTCAGCTTGAGGCCGAGCGCGAAGCCCTGTCACGCGAGCATACCCAGCAACTGGAAAACGAACTGGCTGACTATGAGCGCCTGAATCGTGCGGTACGCCGTAACCAGGAAAGCCTGTTGCCGTTGGCTAAGGAAAAGGTCGAACTCAGCATGGCCAGTTATCGCTCGGGCAAAGGCGATTTAAACGCCGTTGTTGCCGCCCGACGTGAACTCATCGAGGCCCGCCTCAAACAGATCGACGTGGAAGAGCAGCGAGCGCTGACCAGTGCGCGGTTGTATTTTGCTTATGGGGAGTCCAGCCAATGATCCTTAAAAAAGGGAACGGGGCATTGCTGGTAGGCATCTCGCTGGCATTGGGTGTTGCCGGTGGTTTTTGGTTGGCGCATCAGCGCATGAGTGGACTACCAAATACCACACAGGAGCAGAGCCTCAATTTACCGGGCGAACGCAAAGCACTGTATTGGTACGACCCCATGTACCCGCAGCAAAAGTTCGATAAGCCGGGTAAGTCCCCCTTCATGGACATGCAACTGGTTCCTAAGTACGCCGGGGGCGCAGGGGATCGTGCGACCGTCAGTATCGATCCGAGTCTGACCCAGAATCTCGGTCTGCGTTTTGCAACAGTCACCCGTGGAATCTTTGACTCCAGCCTCGATGTGACGGGTGTCTTGGGATTCAACGAACGTGATGTCGCTGTGATTCAGGCACGCACCACGGGCTTTGTGGAGCGGGTCTATGCCCACGCTCCCGGTGATGTGCTCATAGCCAACGCGGCGTTGGCGGATATCCTGGTGCCGGAATGGGCGGCTGCCCAGACAGAGTTTTTTGCATTGAAGCGCAGCGGGGATGCTGATTTGTTGGCTGCGGCCCGCCAGCGACTGCAGCTCACCGGGATGCCGGCAGCACTGATTACTCAGGTAGAGCGTGGCGGTAAGGTTCAGCCCTACCTGACTCTCACCAGCCCAATTGGTGGTGTGCTGCAAGAATTAAATGTACGTGCGGGTATGACTGTGGCTACTGGCGATACTCTGGCACGCGTCAATGGCTTGAGCAGTGTCTGGCTTGCCGTGGCCGTTCCAGAATCGGATGCCGGATCGATCACCGTGGGGCAGGCGGTCGAAGTGCGTCTACCAGCCTTCCCAGGGACAATGCTCAGTGGCAAAGTCAGCGCGATTTTGCCCGAGACCAACCCGGACAGCCGCACTCTTCGCGTGCGGGTGGAACTCCCCAATCCCGACGGACGCCTCAGACCGGGTTTGACGGCGCAGGTACGCCTGACTCGCTCGACCGGGCAAAGTGTGTTGTGGGTGCCGAGCGAGGCCGTCATCCGCACTGGCCGACGCGCCTTGGTGATGCTCGCCGAAGACGCGGGCCGCTACCGTCCAGTGGAAGTGCACCTCGGGCAGGAAAGCGATGGCAAGACGGCGATAGTGAAAGGTCTGGAAGAAGGCCAGAAGGTGGTTACGTCTGGCCAGTTCCTGCTCGACTCGGAGGCCAGTCTTAAGGGGATCGTTGCAAGCTCGGAGGAAGCGTCACTGCCCAGCGCAGCAACTTCCAGTTTTCATGAGGCGGATGGGCAGATCGTTGAGATCACCGACAAAGAAGTCACGCTTGCCCATGGCCCCTTCAAGACGCTGGGCATGCCTGGCATGACGATGACTTTCCCACTCGCCAATCCGGCTCTGATGCAGGGCCTCAAAACGGGCGACAAGGTTCGGATTGCGGTGAGCCAGACCGATGATGGTTTGCGTGTTGAGCGTCTGGATAAATCGGGGAGCCAGCCATGATTGCTGCCCTCATTCGTTGGTCGGTGGCCAACCGATTCCTGGTATTACTTGCGACACTGTTCGTCACGGCTTGGGGCATTTGGTCGGTGCAGAGCACGCCCATCGATGCGCTGCCGGATCTCTCCGATGTGCAGGTGATCATCCGTACACCTTACGCAGGCCAGGCGCCGCAGATTGTCGAAAACCAGGTGACCTATCCGTTGGCGACCACCATGCTCTCGGTGCCAGGCGCAAAGACGGTGCGCGGTTATTCCTTCTTCGGTGACAGCTTCGTCTACGTACTGTTCGAGGACGGTACTGACCTGTATTGGGCCCGCTCACGGGTGTTGGAGTATCTAAGTCAGATACAAAGTCGGTTGCCAGCCAGCGCCAAGCCAGCGTTGGGGCCGGATGCGACGGGCGTGGGTTGGATCTATCAGTACGCACTGGTGGATCGCAGTGGCGGACACGATCTGGCACAGCTTCGTGCACTTCAGGACTGGTTTCTAAAGTTCGAACTCAAGACCCTGCCGAACGTTGCGGAGGTGGCTACTGTGGGGGGTATGGTCAAGCAGTACCAGGTGCAGCTTGATCCGCTCAAACTGGCCAGCCTCGGTATCACTCAAGCAGAGGTAACCGAGGCTATCGGCAAGGCCAATCAGGAAACCGGTGGTGCCGTGCTGGAGATGGCAGAGACCGAGTTCATTGTGCGGGCCTCAGGCTACCTAAAAACGCTTAATGACTTTCGTGCTATCCCGTTGAAGCTCGGTGCTGGAAGTGTACCGGTGAGTCTTGGCGATGTCGCCACGATCCAGTTGGGGCCGGAAATGCGGCGTGGAATTACTGAACTCGACGGCGAAGGCGAGACCGTCGGCGGCGTGGTAATTTTGCGTAGTGGCAAGAATGCTCGCGAGACCATTGCGGCGGTCAAGACCAAACTCGACGAGCTGAAAAGCAGTTTGCCGGTCGGGGTGGAAATCGTCACCACCTATGACCGGAGCAAGCTGATCGACCGTGCCGTAGAAAACCTCAGCCACAAGCTAATCGAAGAGTTCATCGTCGTCGCGTTGGTGTGCGGGATCTTTCTCTGGCACTTGCGCTCATCGCTGGTGGCGATCATCTCCCTGCCGGTTGGTGTGTTGATTGCCTTCACCGTAATGCGTTACCAAGGGATAAACGCAAACATCATGTCGTTGGGTGGGATTGCTATTGCCATCGGCGCCATGGTCGATGCCGCCGTGGTGATGATCGAGAACGCCCATAAGAAGATCGAGGCCTGGCGCGCGGCCAATCCTGGGGAGGAACTGAAGGGTGAGCGTCATTGGCACGTGATGACCGAAGCAGCGGCAGAGGTAGGCCCTGCGCTATTCTTCTGTCTGTTGATCATCACCCTGTCTTTCATTCCGGTGTTCACCCTGGAAGCGCAAGAGGGACGGTTGTTCGGCCCGTTGGCTTTCACCAAAACCTACGCCATGGCCGCAGCGGCGGGATTGTCAGTGACCCTGGTGCCAGTGCTGATGGGCTATTGGATTCGGGGGCGAATCCCCACTGAACAACAGAACCCGTTGAACCGGTGGTTGATTCGGATCTATCAGCCTGCCCTGGACGCAGTCTTGCGTCGACCAAAGATCACGCTGCTTGTCGCGTTGTTGGTATTTGTCAGCGCGCTATGGCCAATGTCGCGCTTGGGCGGCGAGTTTCTCCCCCCGTTGGACGAGGGCGATCTGCTCTATATGCCTTCAGCCCTGCCAGGATTGTCGGCGCAGAAAGCGGCGCAATTGCTGCAACAAACCGACCGCCTGATCAAGACTGTTCCAGAGGTAGAACACGTTTTCGGTAAAGCCGGGCGTGCCGAAACCGCTACCGATCCGGCTCCGCTGGAGATGTTCGAAACCACCATTCAATTCAAGCCGCACGAGCAATGGCGCCCAGGCATGACACAGGAAAAATTGGTGGAGGAACTGGATCGAGTGGTACGAGTTCCTGGGCTAACCAATATCTGGATACCACCGATTCGAAACCGCATCGACATGCTGGCCACTGGGATCAAGAGTCCTATCGGCGTGAAAGTTGCCGGCACCAACCTGACGGAGATCGATGCCGCTACTCAGGCGGTCGAGCGGGTGGCCAAGGGTGTGCCCGGTGTCAGTTCGGCTCTGGCCGAGCGACTGACCGGTGGCCGCTATATCGACGTAGATATCGACCGCAAGGCCGCCGCCCGCTACGGACTAAATATCGCTGATGTGCAGTCCATCGTTGCCGGCGCTATCGGCGGCGAAAACGTCGGGGAGACCATTGAAGGTCTCGCACGCTTTCCGATTAACGTGCGTTACCCACGTGAGTGGCGTGACTCGGTCGGCAGCCTGGAGCGATTACCGATTTACACTCCGTTAGGCAGCCAGATCACCCTCGGCACTGTGGCGAAGGTCAAGGTCAGCGACGGGCCGCCAATGCTCAAGAGCGAGAACGCACGGCCTTCTGGCTGGGTATACATCGACGTGCGGGGGCGAGACATTGCCTCGGTGGTCGCCGATCTACGCCAGGTCGTCAATGAGCAGGTCAAGTTGCAGCCCGGCATGAGCCTGAGTTACTCAGGACAGTTCGAGTTTCTAGAAAGAGCCAACGCACGCCTCAAACTGGTGGTGCCTGCCACGCTGTTGATCATCTTTGTGCTGCTCTACCTGACTTTCGCCCGCTTCGATGAGGCGTTGCTGATCATGGCCACTCTGCCATTCGCACTGACTGGCGGAGCATGGTTTCTCTATCTGCTGGGATACAACCTGTCGGTCGCCACCGGAGTCGGCTTTATCGCCTTGGCCGGGGTGTCTGCCGAGTTCGGCGTAATCATGCTGCTCTACCTGAAGAACGCCTGGGCCGAGCGTGAAGACCTCGGTGACAACACTGAGCGTGGGCTGGTTGCGGCCATTCGCGAAGGCGCTGTGCAGCGCGTTCGACCCAAGGCCATGACCGTTGCCGTGATCATTGCCGGCCTTTTACCCATTTTGTTGGGCAGCGGTACTGGTAGCGAAGTGATGAGCCGCATCGCCGCGCCTATGGTCGGCGGCATGATCACGGCCCCCTTGCTTTCCCTGTTTGTCATTCCGGCAGCCTATCGCCTGATGCGTCGCCGGCACCTCATAGTTGAACCCATCAACCCTCAAGGAAAAGTCGTATGAAACTGACCATGATTGCAGTTGCAAGCACCGTATTTGCGCTTTCACTTTCTGTCCACGCTGAGGACATGCCGGGCATGAAAATGGACGGTATGAAAGACATGCAGATGGAGCAAGATTCAAAACAGGCTCAAGTTGCCAATGCTGAGGGAACGATCAAGGCTATAGATACTACGAAGCATACGGTGACCATCTCGCACGGAGCTGTTCCAGCCGTACAGTGGCCGCCAATGACCATGGCTTTTTCCGTAACGGAGAAACAGCTGGCAGGGCTGATAGTCGGAGACCGCGTATCGTTTTCCTTTAGGCAAGAGGGTGGAAAAGCCACAATCGTTTCCATTAAAAAATAAGACCGTAACGACCAAGAATTACCGGCACGCTCTGCCGTGCCGGTTGGAAATCTATTCATTGCTGGCTTTGACCTCCGCGTTCCCGACTCCCTTGGTCTACCTTGAAGAGGAATGATGTGATCAACGTCATGTTTAGTACCTGTCACGGCTGAAAGACGCTTGGCCTCAGTGTAAAAGGCGTCAATTGCCTCATGGTCAGCCCAAGACGGCGTGGCGTTCTGCAACGCTATCCTTTGCTTCAGAGCATTCCACTTAAGAATGTCCTTGCGCCTTTGCACTCTTAACAACGCATCGGTGTCCCCTTCGGCAGCTCGCAGGACATCATCTCGTTCGAACTGTCGCATGGCGTCGATTAAACGTCCTCTCTCATCGCAGTTCCGGTCAGAATGGAAAATCCAGTTTTTTCTGCACCGCAAATTCGCCTGGTGCTTTACCTCGTTCGAAAGCAATTAAATACGACATCTGGACAGTCAAGGGCTTCGCTTCTGACTGCTCGCCAGACACCTTCAGATGTACCTTGCGAGTAGCATATTGAATCGATACCTCAAGCCCTTGTAGTTCATCGATCAGCTCCTGCATCTCGTCGTACACAGCAAATTTGGCGCTTTCTGAGTAATCGCTGGCGCAGTCCCTATAGTCGCGAAAATAGTCCACGAGCGACGCAAAGACCTCGTGGGCATCACGCTGCATTTCAAATCCGGGTTGGGAAATATCCACTGTGGAGCTTTCTGCAAGCTTAGCGAGCTGGTGTCCAGTCGACAGAGGCAGTGCCGGTAAGGTGATGTAGTCGCGCTCAATACGGGCTTTCTCTACTCTCAATTCCTCTTCCGTGGGGATGTCGAAGGGCTTGTTGAAGGCGTCGATGTCTTCGATCTCGAAAGCAGCTGCGAGCGCACGTCGAGTATGAGTGCTTGCTGACTTGGCATTCTCAACGCGTTGTACAGTCCGTACGTTCAAGCCTGCAAGCTCGGCCAGAGTCTCCTGTGACCACTGAAACACCTCCCGCATTTTGCGGATGAGAGCGGCGAATTCTTCGAGACTCAACACGCGAGGTTGGCCGGACGAGGTATTCGTATTCATTTTTAAGCTCCATGAGATGGTTGGTGCGGCTCATGATGAAGAAGCTGCTGATGACACAACACGACAGGAACCCGACAGAGAACCGACAAGGCCTGAGGCTCTGCTGAGGTTACGAGGAATTGAAGCTGGCTGCAGACACTTGCACCTCTCCGCTCAGCGTAGTCGTGATAACGTCGTCCGAGCCCGTGATCCTAGTGCGGGCCGGGGAATGACAATCACCTACCAGGACAACGAAATGGACATTCGGTACTTCCTTGAACAGCGGCTGGCTTTTATCAAGCAGCTCTATCTAAATGGGGCCAGCCCGTTTGAAGATCGCAAAAGGAAAATTGAGAACGAGGAAGCCCCCTTCATCCCGCCCTATAGCGAAGATGGGGAGCCTGCATATTTGAATGAATGGCTAGAAGCTGATTCGTCAGTGCAGGTGCTGGGTAGCGCATGCTTATCAATGATTGCTGCGTCGCTACACTTATACTTCAAAGAATGGGAGCGTCTGCTTGGGTCTGCTCCTGGGCCTTCACTCAAATCAACATTCAAAAATGGCGGATGGCCAAATGGCTACAGGGCATTCTACCTGGCCCATGGTTCAGACCGGTTTGAGGATGGCCCATTCGATTTCGCTTTGATTGAAGAACTCGTGCTGGCGAGGAATAGCATCCAACATCCCGACTCACTTATCTTCGAGACATCTCGATACTCTGACGATGCGCTCCACAAGCTGCCAAGCCCTTTTTTTGTAAGTGATAGAGAGAAAAGTTTGATTGAGGAGGCCGATGGAGAGAGCCGGCAATGGCTCTATCGCCCCCATATCCACATCACTACCGAGAAATTTCTGCATGCTGTTTCTCAGGTATCTGCATTCGTGAAGTGGCTGGAGGATCAAGGGGAGACCATGATGCATAAGCGTTATCTTGAGCGAAAACGTCAACGCGAGATAGACGCTGGCTCCAATCCGTTCTAGCCCCCGCCAGAGGCTTCTTTCCCCATATAATTTGAAGCAATGGTTGGTCGGAACGAATGCAAATGACCGGCAAGGTCGAATAAATGCCCAAGGGATCCTTTGTGCCTTCAACTCTAGTAGACATTATTATCCGCGACCGTGGCGCGGAGGCCTATTCCGATTACGCGGAGTTTCAAATTACCGATCCCGATGTAATCGTTAGCGCCGCTAGGCAAACGCTCGATTTGATCCCTCCGTCATTTGGTTCTTGCGTCATGGTCAGTGCAGGCTTCACTGCCATTCTCAAATCTCAAGGGATACCCGCAGTTGTCGTCCTCGGAGACCTACTGATTAACGGCCACCATGCTTTCGAATGCCGGGGGAACATTCCAGGGGCAACCTATGAGGGAGAGGTTGTAGAAGCCAAGTGGGACGGTCACGCCTGGGTAATGCTCGCAGGTGTGCTCTGCGACCTGTCGATCTTCCGAAGCGCCTACGCCACTAAAACGCCAAGCAACCTCAAAACTTTCATCAGCGAGCAGTTCGGTGAGGGCAAGGGAGCACTGATGTGTCCCCACGATAGCTTGCCGGTCGGCATGGAATTTGTGCCCAAATTTGCTCTCAGTGACGCTCAGATTCTGGGGATTCTGGATGGTTTGTCACATTGCAGTGGCCGGCCTCGCTTAGTGCCCACCTCACAATGATATCCGCTGCTGCTCGATAGTTATCTGCCATGAAGAGCCGTCGATCCTCTGCAAACTAACCACGCTTATCGAGAGCGGTGGATCCAGCGAAAGGCGAATTCAGCTAGGCTTCTCGCATCGGTTACTCACGGACTGTACCCATGCTAAATAACTCTGACGCCAACATCGCCACAGCGGACGCCCTCACACTGCTCCTGCACAATCAGCATGCCTTAGCTGCGGCCATAGAAGAAGTTAGCAAGTGGCTTTCAGAGAATGGAGTGGGGAGTGTCGCCGACAACGCGGTTGCTGCCATGGAAACGCTGGACACAAATGCCCGTGGCATCACGGACGCCATCATGCGACTACGCCAGTTGTAGGCATCCTCACACTGCAAGATGGAGCACAAGAGCACATAGACGGAGGGCCAGAGATGGAGTGTACTTTTACCCTGAAATACCAATTGCCGGCGGGCGACATTGATGTGGATGCGTTAATAGATCGCTTGACGGAAGAAGGCTGCGATGATGCATTGGTCGGAGTTGGACAGCTAGGTCGCTTGGCGTTGGAATTCGTACGTGAAGCCCCCTCTGCGAATCGCGCAATTGAGAGCGCCATGGAGGACGTGCGTAGAGCCGTACCTAACGCACGCTTGATCGATCCAGCCCTTACCTCGAGACGATTGCAGTCGGTCATTTCTAAGCGCATTACCTGACAGCACGTTGATCGTACGTACGTGGAGTTACACCTAACGCGCAAAGATCATAAGTCCTACGCAGTACTATCTCGTCGTCGGAGCTGACACTCGAACACGCGAAGATTGTTGACAGGAAACGCTTGCGTTCGACATTTCCGAGCTCCGACCATACTCGTGGCTGACCTTGAATGTCCGGGACAGCAAGCCGATCCAGAAAATATTCTTCGAGGCTGTGCAGGCGTTGCTGTCCATCGAGGAGGATTTCACTGTTCTCCGCCATTACCCTTCCCATGCCGGCAGTATCGCCCCACCCATTCGTGAGATAGCTCCCGAGGTCTGCGCCCGACCATATCGCAGTAATAAACCGAGCCTTCTGACCGACGTTCCATACCAAGGGACGCGTCCAGGTCGGAACGGGAATGCCCATTACAAATCGCTCAGCCCATGGAAACCTGTCGTGGAAGGACGATGGATCTCCCAGGTATTGCACCAGACGGTCGGCCAACACATCTATCGGATATTGGTATGTCGAAGTGGCCAGAACTCGCTGTGGCATTTGAATAGTGGGGTTCGTAATTTCTTCATCGCCATACCGCTGAAATGGGGAGGACATGAATATCCTTGAAAATGAGTTGGAGAGGCTGACCGGAGTGTCATATAAGAAAAAAACGGATGGTTCTTCGAAACCTTGAGGCAAATGGAGGAAATTTTTTCAGTGGCTCGATTCGGGCATCGCAATGTGCCGAGCTGATGGCATCTATCAGTGGCCGCTTGACCTCCAGCTTAGTCGTCGAGCCAAAATTTCTCTTTGCCGTAAGGCTGTTCCGGCTCTTGAGCAAATAGGGAAGCATACGAAGAACCAGCACGTCGAGGCGCTGATTTTGAGTTGGCAGGGGTAGGGTTACTTCAGCCGCCCGACACGACCTCTCTTAATGTCCCTCTAAAGGGACACTAACCTAGCTTTTGCCATTTAATGACCCATTTTGGGGTCATTAACGGATGTCTATTTTGCGATCAAAAAAAGTGAAACAATCGACGGCACTTGGGGTAATTGCCGCGAGCGCTACTTCAAAAGGCCAAATCACAGCTTCCAATCAGGTGCGGGTCGCTCTCGGCATACAACGGGTGGGTGTTACAGCGGGATCAACTCTTGGAAGTCCGACGACATACCATCTCTGCCACCAGGGGGCTCAAAAAACCACGACCTACCAGCCCGCGTAATGAGTAACCATGTGGCCCCAAGCCGAGAGCGCCGGCCCATTGCTGCGAAGGATGTTCATTGCCTGGGCAGCAGGGATTTTGGTCGGACAGCCCCTAGTCAGATATGTCTTGTCTTTACCCGGGCAGTACAAGTGCATGATCGTTAAAACCATGATCTGTTGCAGCGGCGACATTGCGCGATAATTTTTACGCATTGCCTTCAGAGATTCGGGGAGAGGCCCTTCTTCGCCAGCCCAATCGAAGCCGCGAGGCCGTAAGTTGTAATGCCTGCCTGGGCTTCCATAGGCGCGTGCGACATGTTCAAAACAAGCCTCAAGCGAGTAAGCCTCTACGATGTCCCACACTGCTTGCCCAAAGATATTCCCGCGCGCTGATGCACTGGGGAGCGTAGGGATGGAAGCCCCGCAAACCATCGACAGCGCCGTAAGCTCAGCACCGTCCATACAAGGCACTTTATCCACCATATCGACCAACGCCCAACCGGGAAAACGGCCAGCAGCAAACGTGGCGTTAACCGTTGCGTAGGCAGCAAGGGCGACTGGTTGTAGCGAGTGGTGGATGTAGGCTTGGCTGGCAGTGTGAGCATTCGTGAATGCCCATACACCTCCCGAAAGCTGATGGACGCCAATCTCAGACAGAAGACCTTTAGCTTGGTCAACGTAGTTGTTGTTCATGCCGATCTCCCGGCTTCGCTGTGTGGTCGAACAATTGCAAATTGTTCAGATTTGACGAAGCAGCTCTTCAAGCTGCCTATGTTCGTCCGGGGACAAAAGCCCGACGGGATCAAATGCGTGCCTTGAGCTGAACTCATACTTTCTACCGTCGGGAGCGAGACAGTTGTCACAGTAATCCAGATCACCGCAGTCAATGAAGAATGTGATCAGCCAGCCGTCGACCTCAATGGTCATCAATCCGCAGTAGATCTCATCCCAGCTTTGCTGGGCGATTCGCCGCATTGAGCGGATACCTTTCAAGGCATCGCGCAGTATCTGGTAGACCTCATGAGCTGAGAGCATTTGTGCACTGCAGAGTGCTGAACACGACGTAGTGGAGGTTATCGCCGAGCGACACTGGAGCGTTTTCAGAATGAAACACGGATGAAAAGGACATGGCTGCATCTCTCCTAAGTGGTACCTAGAATGAAGACCATGAGATAGGGTCGGTCAAGGAGAAAAGGCAAATATTTTTTTGTTTTTACATTTAGAATCAGTATGTTACGAGCATACCCTTACTGGGGAGCGCTGCGACTAAAGACGATTCCCTGGTGCGAAAAGCTGCTGCCTCCAAACGCAGAGCGGAAAATACCGATTCCTGGCAAGTAGAAGGCTGCTTTGTTCAGAAAGCCGATTGGAAATGGAGAAATGGGTGCTGGTGTAGTTCACAAGGTGGTAGTCGAGCACGATCCAATGCTGTCCTACCGTCGCTCCTTCGAGCCGACGGCTCGGCTCAGCACGCCAGCAAGACCGCACATGATCATCGCACGAATCGCTTGAGTGACCGTCGGCTCGCTATCACTCTCCCCCGTATCTCGTAAGGGTCTAGGGACATGCCGCCGTCAGGTGTCACGCGGAGAGATTTCAGATCGTTGAGAGCAGCAATGAACGCGCGATCTCTCGCTTGCTCTGAGCCAGATCTTTTGTCAGGCCAAATGAATTCGATGCATCGTCTAAACAAACTCATGCCGCTCTCCATTGACGTCGAAAGATGTACCGCATTTTCATTTATGGGGGGGAATGTCGAGGCGTTCCGTCCTGCTCATCACAGGGCTTCAGCAAATGATATCTGGGTTCTCCTACCCTCAACGACGGGCGCTGATGTGCTGAGCCATAAAACTCAAAGCGCTCCGGTTATTCGTTCTGCATCGACCACCTGGGACTCAACAGGGCGTGTTAAATGAGTGAGCGATGAGCCGCGAGATACTGGACAACTTGCTCGAGACCCGTTCTGCATTTGATGAGGCCACGAGGTCGACTACACAGACTACGATTTTCGCTTCCTAGCCAGTTTCTTGCATTTTGCTCGCTGCCTACGACTGCAAGCAATGACCGATACAGCTCAACTAAGAGCAAAGCCCGGCTCCACGCTTCAGTGCTAGGTTGAAGCAGTTCATGTCCATGGCGTAAAAGCTGCACCGAGGAAACATCCTCGTCTAAGACAGCTGATAGTTCAGCGTCATCAAGCCCCAGCGCTTCGCCGGCGCGGATAAAGGCTGTGCCAAGCACAGCATTTTCTGCGCTCGAAGTGGATTTCATTCACTCCATCCTATGGTCGGTGATGACTGGTCTGTAACGTAATTCTATGCTCTGTAACGCTGCTTACGTTACAAGTCAAAAGTTACGTTACAGTCTGTGATTAAAATCATAAGGCAAGCGGAGCGCGCAGGCGTGCAGGATGTCTGCCCGAAGGGCCGAGACGTGGCTTGCTACGGCTCGGTTCACGACAGCCCTCCGCCAACGGCGGCACGCTAACACCCAAGCCCAGCTTCAACCAACCTGAGAGAGGCTGAAATGACCCACGATGAACTCCGAAAGCTTGAAAGCACCAGGCGAAGAGCCCTTCGGGAGATTGCCAGACTCCTTCCAGGTGACCCAACGGCAGCTGATGCCTTGGCCATCCTTAATGACCTCGACGACAAAGAGCGAAACGGCAAGCCCTCTACCGATAAGCCACTTGAACTCAACGACGTTCGTAACTCTGTCCCAGTGCAGCCTCACAAGTGCGGCATCGACATAGTATTGGAAATGAATATTCCCCAGCCATGGAGAGAGCGCTTCCTTCAGGCGAGCATCGGATCAACGCGACTCCCCGAAGCACCATATGCTGGCGACTGGGAGAAGTTTCTGCGCAGGTGGGAATCCGAGATGGCCCACCTTGAGAGGCATAGAGCGCTCAGGGCGGACGTGGATAGCTCTAGCTAAAACAAGGAGGCCGTGTGAGGATCGACTAGGAAATTATCCTCATGGGCCCGCCCAAGTAGAGCTACACAAAGCCCATGGGGGACGGTCGTGCGACTCTCATGTCGATGACGATATGAGAGTACCCGCAGCAGCTCAGGAACCCGGCTAATAACGACCTCGCACGCGACGCGTAGTGCTTCAAAGGGAGCGTCACTCATTCCTATGACCGAGCTGTGCTGCTGCTTGGGTATAGATTGGTAGGGCTCGTCCAATTTGACCGGATATTCGTAAGCTAACTGCACAGCCAAAGCCCGGAAACGGTCGGCGCCTAGCGAAGAGGCGAGGCCTTCGATTGCTTCGAGCTCATGCAGGTTGTCCCGTGTCAAAGCTATCAAATGCCCCACACTTCCCCCGATAGCTCGATACAACTGTTCAATGATTCGTTCTCCTGCGGTTAGTCATCAGTCTGTCTTTTTCCTCTCGCAATTTCCTGCTCCAATACACTGACCATGTTATGTAGCTGCTGATTTTCATGGCGCAGTTCATTGATTATTTGAAGCAGTTCCTGATGCTCTCGCATGTAGTGATCACGAGCCGCTGCAGTCTGCTTGATCGTCGCCACCTGCGAGGTGTTGGCAGCCCTTGCATCTTGAAGCTGAGTAAACCAATAAATGATCTCAAGCCTGCTTCGCTCCAGCAGCTCTTCGGGGGAGCGAGACTCTACTTTCGCTGCTGCCTGCTCTTTCTTTTGCTGGGCACGCTTCGCCTTGATCTCTTCAATCCGCTCTATCGGCCATTGGCGGAAGTAGAGAGTGTTCCGGTGCACGCCAGCTAGCTTGGCCAACTGGGTTGCGCTGGCCGACAGGGACGCATCCTTTTCTATTTTGTTCAGAGCCGCATCAAGTGCCCGAGTGACAGCCTCAAAGTTTTCCTCATTCTTGGAGTCATAGCCTGCGGTGCTCACACCTACACCGCCATGCCAAGTTGCATTAGCACCCCCTTGGCCTCTGAAATCGCGAGTTTCATCTGTTCGATGGACAAGGAAACCTCATCAGACTCACGCAGCTTGGCAAAGGCCGCTTTAGGATCCGCCTCCAGCCTCCCGAGTGCCAAGGTGTTTTGAACATAGACCTCTTGCCACTTAGGCGCATTCGCTTCCGTTACCACGGCGTTCTTGCAGCGGTTAGGGTTGCAGCGCAACGAACCGATGCAAGGTATCGAGGGATCATCCAGTTCTGTTGCGTTGCCGTAGCAATATCCCTGGCCCACATTAATGACCGCGAAATTTAGCTCAGCCATGCGCTCAAAGATCTCGTCGGTCGAATAACCGGCCTCAAGATAACCCTTGAAATATTTCGTGAGCCGAGCGCGATGCGATGATGCGTTGTCGCCTGCATAACCCCCAGCGGGGTTCAAAGAGTTCATGATGAACTCCTTTTCGGCATCTATGCGAGCGGGGGCGTCAGGGCCGCCACCTGAGGTAAGGGCCTCACCAATACCGCCATAGTCAATCGTAACAGTGCCTACCCGATTTCCACGCATATCTTGGCCGATGGTACTGGCATGGTGACCAAAGTGTTTAAGCTGATAGGACATGAACGGTAAGCCCACGGCGGCCCGGAGCATCTGGTTCGCCAAGGAATGCCTAAGCGTGTATGGGGATACCTCCAGCGCGTCAAACTCCTCGAAGGTCAAGGTGTTAGCCAAGAATGTGCAAAGCTGATGATCTAACCCAGACCCGCTCAGCGAGTTAGCCTCATGCTGCATGCCGGGCTTTATGGTATTCATGTTCGAGAACAGATACGGGTTCTGCTTGAACCGATTTAGTATCCGCAGTGCTTTAACTGCGTCCTTGACGATTGGGATTGCAACCCACGTATCGTCGAATAGTTTCCTAATGACTTCTCGATTTTTGATGACGCTACTGATGATGAGGTCGTGCCCAAACTCGTCAACCGTCAGACAGTCATCAGTCAAGCATCCAGAAAGCTCGGACGGCCTCATACCGGTGTACTGACCAATGATGTAGTTTGCGCTGTTGCTAATGTGGGTCAGGTACTCATACAGGTCGTTGTCCATCGGGGCGCGTGTCAGCTTACACAGCGCCTCTTTATCCTTCAGCATTCCAAGGTTTTGTGGCGACCAATAATCGGGCTCTAGTTTGTACAAGAAGGGTTTCACTTCGAGTCCTGTGTAGCCACGCGAGGTTAGGCGGATCGTCACATAGATGTCGTAATTCTTCCGCGTGATCTTGGCGCTCCTGGCCTTGTTATAGCCCATCAGATCGAGTCGACTCAGCGTATCCTGATCCGAAATGTCTTCTTTCAACGCTTGCAGGAAATCAACAATCGCGAAGGATCCCTCTCGGGAGCACTTCTCAAAGATTTTGTTGGAAAACCATTTCTTTTTGGTACGGGTTTGCTTATTGATGATGCTGTTTTGTTTCCACCCCAGAGATTCCAAGTCGACGTAGACCAGCGGCTTGGCGAAGAGGTTCTCGACTAAAAAGTGAGACCTTAGAATCCTGAAGCCTTGAAGAGTAGTAGTGCGGAATGCTCGGTCGAAGGTTTCGGCCTCAGTCCGATAATCTTGCTCGGAAAAGTCTGCGAGGCTGTAATGCGACCTTTCGAAGAAGTGATCCCCGTGCTCCGCTCGCTTTCGTGCGCACATCTTGTTGATAAACGGGATCACAGACTTGAAGGTGTCCAGCACAGTATGGGGTTTGTAGCTAACAGGTCTCTTGGTATGGCGAAGAGCTCCAGGGATCTCCAATACGCACAGAATGGCGATTTTCAGTTCGAAAAGGATCGTGCTGTTCAGGCTCTCATAGATTCCAAAGTCGATCCGGGATTTGGCGCCTTGTATGTCCCTTGCCAAGACATGAGTCTCGCCGTTGAAGTCCCAAATCATATCCTTCACAAGGCTCAATTTGCTGGCTGGCAGGTTCATCAGTGCGGCGAGTAGTTCAACTGCGTTCATTCCGTCGCTGGAATGGGACGTAGCGAAAATAAGCTCGTTGCCTAGGTAGCCCAAGAACTGCTTACGCACCAATTTGATTTTGTAAATGAGGCTATCGAATCCGTGGATCACAGGGACACCGTCTCAATCATTGGGTTAGTGATGATGTGCTCTGCCAACCGGCGGGCCTCGTCAAGTTGCTCCACCGTGAATCCATTGTCAGAAGGAGTCAGGATGCTGTTCAGTACCTTGAGGTTTTCTTGGATGACAGCTCCATAAGGCGTTTCCGCCACGTTGCTCGTGGACATTGTTGAAAGGTAGTCCCACTGCATGGCAAAGAGGTCTGGAAGGTTCGAGACAGTGATGATGGAGTTGCTACAGGACAAGCACTTGTTTAGCAGCGAGCACTTACTACCTTTTTTGTAGCTTGGTAACTTTGTGATTTCTTCAGGTGGGTCAAGCGCGTCCCTGCAACTGGCCAAGCCAGTCCTAATGATCACTGGCGACGAACTTGTCCCCGGGGTATTTGGCTTGTGCTTGCTGACCGGTTGGCTGTCCTGGATTATCGTGCCTTTGTGAATTTTGGTCAGCGCTATAGTGTTGACCTCTCGAGCCGTTTTATTGAACTCCAGCTTATCGAGATAATTCATGGTGGTTTTGTACGATCTGTGACCAAGAATAATTTGGATTTCCCTGATCGATACGCCTTGCGCAATGAGCTCGGCCACTAGGCTTGGTCGGAGCCGGGACGCAGAGATATTCAGATCCTTCCCGTCTTCGGTTTTGAGGTCGTGATCCCTGGCTAATTGGTTCATCACAATGTTGATGACGGTAGAATTCTCGAACGACTTCACCTTCCGGAATTCGGTATTCTTCTGGGACTCGTAAATGAACAGCCTTTCCTTGGCAGGGCCTTCGGCTCGCTCTCGGATGTGACGAGTCAGATAGATGACCTCGCTGAAGATCTTTTTGACTTCGATGCTTTGTGCTCGAGTGAGCCATGTCCAGTCCGAGTACATGAGGTCAAGATGAAGAACTTTTCCTCCACCTGACCGCTCTTTCCAGTACCTAAGGTAAGGGCGGTGGGTCAACTCGTGGCTCTCGACGAAGTCATCAACATCCAGGCTTTTGAGGGAGTCGGCGTTGAATCCTGTTACTTGTGCTAAGCGAGTGATGTAAGGGGCTATCGCCCTAGAAGTTACCTGGTAGATAACACCCCAGCTCGCGTATGTTTCAGCAATCCCTAGCCCGCCGATGTCCAGTAATCGTACAAATCCCTGCTCGTATTTGTCCTCAGCATCCGCCGACCACCTGCTGATCGTCCTGCAGTTGAGTTTGTTCTCGAAGATCCACCGAGCGTTTTCTAAGGTGGCCATGCCCTTGAGAAGGTGCCCTTTCTCGTCTAACGGATCACTCCCCCCATGGAAGGAGACGTAGTCCTTCGCCAGCTCATTAGTTTGTGGTCTCTCCACGTCACAGGCTTGCTGGATCGCACTTCTTACAAGCTTGGGATAAGGGCGATAGTCATCGGTCTCCCGGCCTTTGGGGAACCCTTCCACATCGATAAACGATGTGAGGCCCAGACCTCGAATCTTAACCGCACGCTTGAACATTGAACGGACTGCAGACAAGACCCCATCAGCGTAATGTGACGTCAGGTTGTCCGCTTCCATTTGGTCGATAAGGTACTTCCTGAATCGCGTCAGATAGTGAGGCGTGACGTATTCACGAGGATCCTCACTGCCCGTAAAACTCACCTCACGCAGGTGCATTGTCATTTGTCTGAAACCATCGCTGTATTTGTGCTGTCCGGATGACGATTTCGACTTCATCGACGCGGCGGCGAACATATGCAGGAGCTTGTTGAAGGGGCGACCAGGGTCGTCCACAAGTTCTTCGAACTTCGAGAGCCCGGCCAGCCTGAGCTCAGAGAGCGCCTTGGTCAGGGAGTCTTTTGGCGTTGTCTCTTGTTTTTTCTGCGCGGCCCCGACTTCCCGTTCCTTGCAGTTTTTGTAATCAGCGTTGATGACACCGAGTCTCGTGAGGTCGGCGAGGATCTCTTGGAAGGTCTGTTCAGCGAGGGTGTAAGTGGCGCGGGCCTGTTTCAGGTTTTTTATCCCGTCGACCTGGAACAAGCTGGCTTTCGACGAGATGGTTTTGCCGAACACTGGAATGCTTCGCTTCTCTGTCTCAGTCAGGTTTTCGTACCAGCAGAGAAGCTTGCGGCGCCACTCGTTGGCGATTGAGGGTTGGTCGGGGATTACGATCTGTTCCTCGATCATCCGCTGGATGATTGAGTCGAGGATGTCTTCCCTCGTGTTGAACGTATTGCCGCTTGTCTCCAGTTCCTTCACGAGGTACGTGTAAGCCGGACTCAGCTTTCCCCTCTGTGAAAGCTGCACGTTCAAGAGGGATTGGCGACTGCTCTTGATCTTGGTGGCCCAGGCCTGGATTGCCTCAGTTACTTCGGATTCCAGTCGTTTGGGGCGCCTGGCCTGGCTCGAGGCTTCGGCTTCCGTGGGGGCATGAGCTTCTGCTAGCTCATCGGACGAATGATGAGTAGTGCTCATTTTTGGCGTCCCTCTGGATAACGCAGGGTTGGAAACGACATGGTGGCTTCTCCCGGTTGCTATCGGGAAATGAACACTACGGGCGGTGTATTGGTCAAGCAGAAAATTTAGTAAAATTCTTATGAATCAATAACTTAGAGTATCCTGGCAGCATACTCTTAAAGTGCTAAACCGCCGTCGCATCTAGCTTTTTTGTTTATTTTGGTGGCCTCGAGATTGTCAAAAGGCTTTGTGAGGGTTCAAAAAAATAATGCCTTGCTGAAGTCTCTGCGACAGATCAGCACGATGTTTGAAGGGGGCGGCGTATTCCAGATTGCTCAGGTAAGGCGCGTCAGCTTGTAAAGGGGACGCGCCATACCTCAGGCACTTCGTCGGGGCTCATTTCTTATCCCCGGTTTTGATTCGCTTGGTCGTCCGCTCGCGTAGGACGTGCATCTCTCCGCACTTGGTCTTGACGAGTGAGTCAGGCTTGCAGAGCTTTTGGTAGATGTCATGAGGGATCTGGGTGTATCCCTCAGACGTTGTGGAGTGCGAGTGGCCATGCCCTATTGAAAGCATTCCAAGGCGCTCAAAGAAATCCTTGCCAAGATCAGGGCTGGTGAGGAGGAGGTACGCTGAGCCATGACGGAATTTGTGCGCTGATATCTTTCGTTTGATCTTGCCAGCTTTCCGGGCCCGCTCGCTTACACGCTCAAAAAGCTTTTCAACGCTCTTAGTGGTATAGGGCTTCCCATGTGAATTGAAGAACGCAGGCGTCTTCTCTGGGTCTCTAATACGCTGGCTATGCCGGTGGTACAGCGGTGTTCTGTGATAGTTCTCGATGCGCTCTAGGGTTGTCCTACTGACGAGCGTTACCCTGGGCTTGATTTGGTTTTTTTTGCCTTTGCTTCCTTGGACATGCAAGGGACTGTAATCCGCATTCACCGGGATATTGCTGTCAGCGGAAACATATTGGAGTCTCTGGTACTCAAGTGCATCGCGGATGTGCTGAAGCGTTATGCGAGGCAGCTCAGACTCTCGAATGCCAGAGTCGTAAATCAGCTGCAGCATGCACCTCTCTCGTTCTGAGTGTGCGTGCAGGATCATCTGTTCAAGCTCAAGCATGCTGCACGGTTGGACGATTGCTCTGGTATTGGCTTTGCCAGGTCGAATTGGCCCGTGCTCATAAGGATTGTCAGTCCGGAGAGGTGGCTTGTCATTAAGGCTGATGCACAGATGGGTGCGGAAGAAATGATGATATGCAGCATCTCGACCCTGCACCGTCTTTGGTGCGAGGCCCGCAGCATCCAGGCGACCCAAATACACTTCGAGATCACCTAACCCGATACTCAGCAGGAGATCGTCTCTAAAGGAGGTCTCGTGCTCAGGCTTGCTCTTCTGGTCTTCTAGCAGGTACGAGATACGCCTCGCATAAGACAGAACGGTCTTGTCTGCGAGTGAGCTGTTTCTATAGTTCCGGCAGAGATAGGAAGACACTAGGGGAAGAAGCCGTTCATCGTTACCGATCAACCCACACCCTGTCACCTTCACGCTTGGTTCACTGCCTTCTGGCTGAGCTAAGAACTGCTCACGGTATGGGCCATTGGCGAGGATGGAGTTGCTTAGGTCGAGCTCTCTATCCCGTATAGCAACCACTTTCATTATCTGACGCCCTACTCATCGACGCGGGATGGTCAGTGTGGAGTATGACCCATGGCTCAGATTCTGGAGGGTTCAAGCTAAGTACACTTCGGGATTGTGCACTTCAGTGTAGGGGGGTAGAAATCACCGCTTCGGCCGCGTGGTCGGTACCGATCACCAGACCCTGCGCCGCGCCGGCGATGGTGTACTGGGCCACCATGCGCATCCGTGCCTTGGTGTTGCCGAGCACGAAATCCACCGAGACCGCGTGTTTGCCCTCGAAGGCCGCCACTTCATTGGCCAGGGATTTCACTGCCGGGCCGATGTTCACCGTGTGACGTTCGTCCGGGGCGATGAAATCAACCGAGGCCTGAGCGTCGTGTTCATCGAACTGGGTTTCGTACGGCAGGCGCACGGCGATGAACTTGTAGCTTTTGTCGCTGGTTTGCTCGCGCAGCTCACGCATGGCACGTTGGGCCAGCAGGCCGGCTGTCAGGGAGTCGACGCCGCCGCTGATGCCCAGCACCAGGGTCTTGAGCCCGGAATTGACCAGGCAATCCTGAATGAAGCTGATGCGCCGGGCGACTTCGGCCTCGAGGGCGGCATGGTCGGCGAACGGCGGTTGAACGTTGAGCTGCTCAGCAATCTCACGCTGTACGGCTTGCATGAATTCACTCCTTGCTAGTGGTGCCAGATGTGCTGGAAAGGGCGGCAGGTACTTTGAAAACGTGTCGCAAATAGGCGACGAAATTCGGGTCTTTACAGTGAGTCTTGCCAGGCTCATCGGAAATCTTTGCCACGGGCTGGCCGTTGCAGGCCGCCATTTTAAGCACGATGCTCATCGGTTCGACACCCGGAATATCGCACGTCAGGTTAGTCCCGATGCCGAAACTGACATTGATCCGACCGCGCAACGCCCGGAATATTTCCAGAGCTTTGGGCAGTGTCAGGCTGTCGGAGAACGTCAGCGTCTTGCTCATCGGGTCGATGCCCAGCTTTTGATAGTGGGCTATCGCCTTTTCTGCCCAGATCACCGGATCCCCGGAGTCATGGCGCAGACCGTCGAAGAGTTTGGCAAAGAACAGGTCGAAGTCGTTGAGGAAGGCATCCATGGTGATGCAGTCAGTCAAGGCGATCCCCAGCAGGCCGCGGTACTCGCGCACCCAGCAATCGAGGGCGGCAATCTGGCTGTCGATCAGCCGTGGACCGAGTTGCTGGTGCGCCATGATCCATTCGTGGGCCATGGTGCCCAAAGGTTTCATGTCCAGCTCCCGTGACAGATGCACGTTGCTGGTGCCGACGAAACGCCCGGGGAAATCATGCTTGAGCACGTTCACCACTTCTTCCTGCACGCGGTACGAAAAGCGCCGACGGGTACCGAAATCGGCGACCTGCAATTCGGACAATTCGTCTGCACTGGCGTTGGCGGTGAGCCAATCGAACTTGCGGTAGAGCTGCTCGCGGGCCTGTTCCAGCACGACTTCCCGGTAGCGATAGCGGTTGCGCACTTCGCTGACGATGGACAGCAGCGGCACTTCAAACAGGATCACATGCAACCATGGTCCGCGCAGACGGATGAACAGTTCGCCGTTTTCAATGCCGGTGTGAACGTAGCGCAAGTTGAAGCGGAACAGCCCGAGAAAACGCAGGAAGTCCGGCTTCATGAAGCTGATGCGTTCCATAAAGCTCAACTGGTCGGCGCTGAGGCTCAACTCGGCCAGACGCTCGATCTGAAAGCGGATCTCCGCCAGGTATGGGCGCAAGTCCTCACTGTTACGGCAACGAAACTCCCATTCGACTTCCACGTTCGGGTAGTTGTGCAGCACTGCCTGCATCATCGTCAGTTTGTAGAAGTCGGTGTCGAGCAGGTTCTGCACGATGCGATCGCCAAACACGCTCTCGCTCATAACGGGGGTCTCCAGACGGGCCGCGTGTTGCGCGGTATCAATCAATGGCGCTAGTGGCGCATATCCCGCGTGAAGATTGCCAGCGATTTTTTGTTTTGCACCGGACGTTGCCTCTGACGCCTTCTATGCTTTGCTGCCAGAAGCCTCGTCCGTTTCGGTATACCCATCAAGGGCGGCTTGAATGACTGCCTCGAGACGCTCCCAACTGTTCAAATACTCTGCGAGCAGGGAATGCCGAGGAACGAGGTTTGTTTCAACCGCTTTGATCATTGCTGCCCTGAGCATTTCATAGGTCGCTGTTTCACGCATGGGTGAACTTCCCCTTGAAGGTAATTTGCTCCATTGCGTCCACTCCATCCTGAAGTAACACATAAACGGGAAGTATCAGACGATACATATCTGAGTCGTTGGTGTGCTTGATGGTTACGGAAGTCAACGTGTCCAGAAGGCCGACAGCCGCGCGAATTCTGAAAAAGGCATCTTCGAATAACTGGTTGGGTGCGGCATGTGAGTCTATGAAGTAAGTGGGTGTATTGGTCGCATTGGTTTTAAGTGGAAAATAGCGATTCATGTCGAGACATCCTCAAGATTTTTTTGACGTCATAAATCAAAGAACTGTTTGTTCTTTAATAAGAGTTGATAGGGGGTGTTTACTAAGTTGCTGAGCCATTACTGAAACGAATGGCTCAGCAGTCGGCTAACTTAAACAGGTTGCGTGCTTGCTCCGCTGGAAACCGGCGTTGCACTACGATTTGCCATGTGTGGAGCTCCTGACTGCGGGGGCCATGCTAGAGGATCGAGGTCCAGATCAAGAAAATTGCTGGAATCGAAGACGGGCGTCTTTATCCCGGCGCGACGCTGCTTGTCGTAATCTCGCAAGATCCGCATGCAAATTTTAAACAGCAGCGCCATGGCTACAAGATTGACCAACGCCAGCAAAGTCATGGTGATGTCGGCGAAAGCGAGTACGGTCGAAAGATCTTCGACCGCCCCCCAGAACACCAAGACCAACACCATCGAACGATATAACAACAATGTTTTGCGAGGGGTGCCAAACATAAACCGGAGGCTGTTCTCTCCCAGGTAGTAGTTGTAAAGCATTGCCGTGAATACGAACAATGCCAGCACCACGCTGATGAACATGCGCCCCCATTCACCGACCACTGCTGCCAACGAATTTTGTGCCAGCGCGACTCCGTCGCCTTCAAATCCCGGTGAGTAGAAACCTGAAAGCAAAATGAGTAATGCAGTGCAGGTGCAAATCACGAATGTGTCGACGAACACGCTGAATGCTTGCACCACACCTTGTGCTGCCGGATGGTCGATTTTCGCCACCGAAGCAACATTGGGAGCGCTACCCAGCCCCGCCTCGTTGGAAAACACACCACGCCTTACACCCATGATGATTGCGCTCCCGAGCAATCCACCAAAAACCTGATCCAGACCGAATGCGCTTCTTATGATAGTCATCAGCATTGCGGGAACCTGATCAGACTGCAGCACGATCACGTACCCCGTCACTCCGATGTAAGCGAGAACCTTCAGGGGGACTAACAAGTCGGCCACCGCAGCTATTCGTTTTATCCCTCCAATAAAAACTGCTCCGAGCAGCAACGACAACGCGAGCCCCGACCACATGGGCGCCAAGCCGAAAGCGTCTTTGAGGGAGTGCGATACTGCATGAGATTCGAGACCATTGATTGCAAATCCAAACGTCACCAACAGTAGAAGCGCTGCAATGATTCCGAGCCCGCGTTTGTTTAGCCCGTGCTGGATGTACCAGGAGGGTCCACCTCGATACAGGCCATTTCCATCGCTGCGTTTGTAGAGCTGGCCCAGCGTACATTCGAAGAAGCTGCTTGACATGCCTAGCAAGGCTGTCATCCACATCCAGAAGACCGCGCCGGGCCCGCCCATGCTCACGGCAATCCCGACCCCGACGATATTGCCGGTACCCACCCGCCCGGCAAGACTGAGGGTCAATGCCTGAAACGCGCTCAAATGATGGCCACCGGTGCGCCAACTGCCCTGCAGGACAGAGAACGCATGCAGGAAGTATCTGAACTGGACGAATCTTGATCGTATGGTGAAGTAGCTACCCAGTCCGAGGACTACAGGAATCAAAACCTTTCCCGAGAGAAAGTCGTTGATGACGTCTAGCATTCAAAGCTCCTTGCTATTTAAGAGTGCTGGCGAGTTGTTGGCATAGCCAAATCCTGATGCCTTTCAGGACCCGTAATATCCAGCCATATTTCCTTGAGCGCAATTTCGCTAGTTGCTTAAAAGTGATGCGAGTTGCTGCTATGGTTGTGCCTTATCAACTGTTTCAAGGATATTTATGGGGGAGTATCTTCCTATTAACTTAAAGCTTCTGTGTAGTCACTACAGATCTGTCGCAGAAGTCTGTAGGAAGATTCGAATTAATCGTGGGCAATTTAATAAGTACCTTTGTGGGAATAGCGTTCCTACACCTTTTAATCTGAAACGTATCTGTGATTTTTTTGGAGTTGAGGAGTTCGAAATAACGCTTCCAACCGAGCAATTCATCACGTTGATTGGTGTGAAATCGAGGAAGACCAGCCACTCTGGTGAGGGGGCGGAATCACAGAAAATGCTTGAACATCTGCGTCGACAATCTTCCCCAGAACTCAAGGCCCACATCGGTTATTACTACGAGTACTATCACGCGATGACGGAACCTGGCTCCATTTTGTGCTCGTTGGTGCATGTTCGTGTAGACGGGTCGGACGTGGTCTACGAGCGAGACGAGCGCTTGCAGATTGCCGGGGAGGAAGGCGAATTTGAGCGGTATCGATACGTCGGCACTGCTTATTATCTGCGAGATCGCCTGTTTCTCATCGATTACGAGTCACTGACCTCAAACGAAATCAGCCAGACTATTCTCATACCGAGCTTCAAAAGCTGCATCACACGGCTTAATGGCCTGAAGATGGGCGTTTCGGCCGCAGATAATCGAGCCCCCGCATGCTCGAGAGTTGTTTGGGAGTATCTGGGGCAGGAAATCAACCGGGTCGATGCCTATCGCCGGGTGCGTCTGTATGACGTTAATGATCCGGCTATCGATGAAGACCTGCGTGCGCGACTCGCTCAAACCAAGGTTGTCCATGGGCTGTTTGTTATTGCGTGACGGATGTTGTTTGGGAACGCTGCGCATCCCTGAAAATCGGCTTTTTGTAGCTGTAGAGTTATTGCCAGCGATTTTTTAGACCGCAGCAGATCCCTGTGGGAGCAAGCTCGCTTCCACAGGGAAATGTATGAAGCTTCAAATCGGTGATGCGTCCGGGCTATCAATCTGCTCCAGCATCCATTTCACAAAATCCCGCACCTTGGGCACTTCCGCCGAATGCTCGGGATACGCCAGGTAATAGGCATCGGTGCTGGGCATCGCGTGCTGCCAGGGTATGACCAGTTTGCCGTCGGCCAATTCCTCTTCCACCAGGAAACGGGGCAACAATGCCACGCCGCAGCCGACCTGGGCTGCGCGGATGCACATGTAGAAGGTTTCGAAGCGCGGGCCGTGGTAGCTGTGTTCGGTGTGGTAGCCCTGACTGTCGAACCAATCGTGCCAGGCCTGGGGCCGCGAGGCGTTTTGCAGCAGGACGAGGTCGGTGAGCTGCGTAGGATCGGTGAATGGCGTGTCCGGCAGACTGCCGGGGGCGCAGACCGGCACCAGCTCCTCGCCAAACAGCTTCAGGCATTCGGTGCCGGGCCGCGAGCCCTGGCCGAAGTAGAACGCCAGGTCGCTGCGACCTTGCAGCAAGTCATCGGCTTCCTGCTCGCTGCACAGGTCCAGATGGATTGAGGGATGGCGTAGACGCCAACCTTTCAAGCGTGGCACCAGCCAGCGGGCGCCGAAGGTCGGAGGCGTTGAAACCCGCAAGACTTCGGTCTCGCCGCCGTAGGAACGCAGGTAATGGGTCGACATCTCGACCTGCGTGAGGATTTTTCTTACCTCCACCAGGTACAAATCCCCGGCCGGGGTCATTTGCAGCCGTCGGCGCACCCGGCGAAACAACAGGTGCTGCAGCAACTCTTCAAGTTGCGCGACCTGTTTGCTGACGGCGCTCTGGGTCAGGTTCAGCTCTTCGGCGGCCCGGGTGAAGCTCAAATGCCGGGTGACGGCCTCGAAACACTGCAGTGCGGTGATCGATGGCAAGTAGCGTTTATTCAGCATGGACGGTCCTTTTTCTTGTTTCTTTTACTGCCAGCAATTCAAAGCATGAATAAACGGAATGATATCTCTCTTAAAGGTCGTTTGTTGGGTAACCTCCGGGGAGCTAAAACTACAGGTCTGATCAGCCGTGAATATCCGGCTGCACGTTTTCTGTTTTTTGCTTGAGGAGTGACCCATGGTTGCCGCATTGCTTGATCGTCTTGGTGTGAACCCGGCCCTGTACCAGAACGGCAAAGTGCCGGTGCATTCGCCAATCGATGGCAGCCAGATCGCCGCCGTGAACTGGGAAGGCGCTGCCGAAGTCGAGCAGCACATCAGTCGTGCAGATCATGCGTTCGAATTGTGGCGCAAGGTTCCGGCCCCGCGCCGCGGCGAGCTGGTGCGTCAACTGGGCGATATCCTGCGCGAATACAAGGCTGATCTCGGCGAACTGGTTTCCTGGGAAGCCGGCAAGATCACTCAGGAAGGCCTGGGTGAAGTTCAGGAAATGATCGACATCTGCGATTTCGCCGTCGGTCTGTCCCGTCAGCTGTACGGTTTGACCATCGCTTCCGAGCGTCCTGGCCACCACATGCGCGAAACCTGGCACCCGCTGGGCATCGTCGGTGTGATCAGTGCGTTCAACTTCCCGGTCGCGGTCTGGGCCTGGAACACCACACTGGCGCTGGTCTGCGGCAACCCGGTGATCTGGAAACCGTCCGAGAAAACCCCGCTGACCGCACTGGCCTGCCAGGCGCTGTTTGACCGCGTACTGAAGAACTTCAGCGACGCACCTCCACACCTGAGCCAAGTGATCATTGGCGGCCGCGATGCCGGTGAAGCCCTGGTCGATGACCCGCGTGTCGCGCTGATCAGCGCCACCGGCAGCACCCGCATGGGCCGTGAAGTGGCGCCGAAAATCGCCGCACGTTTCGCCCGCAGCATTCTGGAACTGGGCGGTAACAACGCCATGATCCTCGCCCCAAGCGCCGACCTGGACATGGCCGTTCGCGCCATCCTGTTCAGCGCCGTCGGCACCGCCGGCCAGCGTTGCACCACCCTGCGTCGTCTGATTGCCCATGAGTCGGTGAAGGAAGAAATCGTCACCCGCCTCAAGGCTGCCTACTCCAAGGTGCGCATCGGCAATCCACTTGAGGGCAACCTGATCGGTCCGCTGATCGACAAACACAGCTTCGAAAACATGCAGGACGCGCTGGAACAAGCCTTGAGCGAAGGCGGCCGGGTGTTTGGCGGCAAGCGTCAGCTGGAAGACAAATTCCCGAATGCTTACTACGTCTCGCCGGCCATCGTCGAAATGCCGGAGCAGAGCGATGTGGTCTGCAACGAAACCTTCGCGCCGATCCTGTACGTGGTCGGTTACAAGGACTTCGACGAAGCGCTGCGCCTGAACAACTCGGTGCCGCAAGGTCTGTCCTCGTGCATCTTCACCACCGACGTGCGTGAAGCCGAGCAGTTCATGTCGGCGGTCGGCAGTGACTGCGGCATCGCCAACGTCAACATCGGCCCGAGCGGCGCGGAAATCGGCGGCGCGTTTGGGGGTGAGAAAGAAACGGGCGGTGGTCGTGAGTCCGGTTCCGATGCATGGCGCGGCTACATGCGCCGTCAGACCAACACCGTGAATTACTCGCTGGAGTTGCCGTTGGCTCAGGGCATCACGTTCGACTGATCCTTTAGTCGAACAGTGATCCCCTGTAGGAGTGAGCCTGCTCGCGATAGCGGTTTGTCAGTCACATCATTGCTGAATGTGCTGGTGCTATCGCGAGCAGGCTCACTCCTACATTTTGAACTGTGTGTTGGTTAGGTTTCTGTTGGAGTCTGGCAATGCCGTTACGCGAAGAGTGTCTGTGGGAAAAACTGACGCCGCAAAGGCCTGACAATGCCGCGCTCAAGGGCGAAGTATTGGTCGATGTCTGCGTCATCGGCGCCGGCTTCACCGGTCTGTCGGCGGCGGTGCATCTGCTGGAAAAAGGTAAAACGGTCTGCGTGCTGGAAGCCCATCGCGCCGGTCATGGCGGTTCGGGACGCAACGTCGGGCTGGTCAATGCCGGGATGTGGATTCCACCGGACGAGATCGAAGCCGGGTTCGGCGAAGCGGTCGGCAGTCAGCTCAATCGCATGCTGGGTGCGGCGCCGTCCCTGGTGTTCAGCCTTGTGGATAAATACAACATCGATTGCCAGTTGCGCCGCGAAGGCACGCTGCACATGGCGCACAACGCCCGTGGCGAAGCCGATCTGCGCAGTCGTGAAGAACAATGGAAACGTCGCGGGGCGCCGGTCGAACTGCTGACCGGACAAGCTTGCGAGCAAGCGACGGGCACCAAAAAGATCGCTGCCGCGTTGCTCGATAAGCGTGCCGGCACGATCAACCCGATGGCTTACACCACGGGGCTCGCCCAAGCGGCCATCAGCCTCGGCGGTCAGCTGTTCGATCATTCTGCGGTCACCCGACTCGAACGTCAGGGCCAACGCTGGTCGGTGCAAACCGCTCAGGGTTCGGTGCTCGCCGAACAAGTGGTGATTGCCTCCAACGCTTACACCGAAGGCGACTGGACGGAACTGCGGCGCAATTTCTTCCCTGGTTATTACTATCAGGTGGCTTCGGTCCCGCTGACTGAAGACGCCGCGCAGCAAATCCTGCCCGGCGGCCAGGGTTCCTGGGACACTCGCCAGGTGCTCAGCAGTATTCGTCGCGATAAGGACGGTCGCCTGTTACTTGGCAGTCTGGGTAATGGCAATCAGAAACCGGCCTGGTTTCTCAAGGCCTGGGCTGATCGGGTCCAGCAACACTATTTCCCCTATCTCAAACCTGTGGAATGGGAATGCACCTGGACCGGGTGCATTGCGTTTACCCCCGATCACTTGATGCGTTTATTCGAGCCAGCGCCCGGTTTAGTGGCAGTCACCGGTTATAACGGCCGGGGCGTGACGACGGGGACGGTGGTCGGCAAAGCCTTTGCCGATTATCTGTGTGACGGAAATCCTCAGGCGCTGCCGATCCCCTTCGCTCCCATGCAGCCACTGGCGGGGGCGGGTTTGCGCAGTTGTCTGTACGAGGCCGGGTTCTCGCTGTATCACGCAGGCCAGTGCTTGCGGATCGTTATTTGATTGTTGAAATTTGTTGCTGGAAGCGGCGCTTTTCGGCGCAGCGACTAGCCTGTAAAAGGTGCGGGTTGTAGCAGTACCGCACCAGCAGTGTGCACTTCGGTGACGCACGTTGTTACAGGCTGGTTGCACGTCGTTTGGCGCCGCGGTTGCAATGATGGCGCGTGCGGGTTGCGCCTTTAAAAATAAATGGTTTCACCTTCCGCGGTTTAGACGGTTGCACGCCCAATGAAAATGGGATCGAAACAGTCGAAATAACAATAAAGCAGCGACTTTTTTCAGAATAAAAAACCGATGGCACGGCACTTGCTCTGAGCATTCAGAGAAGTCGCAGTGCCAACTAAAAAAAAACCTTGGAGCACCACCTCATGTCCCAGACGTTTTACAAGAAAGGCTTTCTGGCCCTCGCAGTGGCAACTGCTTTGGGTGTTTCTGCGTTTGCACAGGCTGATGTGAAAATCGGTGTGGCGGGTCCGATGACAGGTGCCAACGCGGCATTTGGCGAGCAGTACATGAAGGGTGCACAGGCTGCAGCCGACGCGGTCAACGCGGCGGGCGGCGTCAACGGGGAAAAAATCGTACTGGTGAAGGGCGATGACGCCTGCGAACCGAAACAGGCTGTGACGGTCGCCAAGGACCTGACCAACCAGAAGGTCGCCGGCGTGGTCGGTCACTTCTGCTCCTCGTCGACCATTCCGGCCTCCGAGATCTACGACGAAGCGGGCATCATTGCAATCACCCCAGGTTCCACCAACCCGGCAGTTACCGAACGCGGCCTGAGCGCCATGTTCCGTATGTGCGGGCGTGACGATCAGCAAGGCATCGTGGCCGGTGACTACATCGTCGACGTGCTCAAGGGCAAGAAAGTTGTCGTCCTGCACGACAAGGACACCTACGGTCAGGGCCTGGCGGATGCAACCAAGGCCCAGCTGGAAAAACGCGGCGTGAAGCCGGTGCTGTATGAAGGCCTGACCCGTGGTGAGAAAGACTTCAGCACCATCGTTACCAAAATCCGCGGCGCTGGCGCCGATGTCGTCTACTTCGGCGGTCTGCACCCGGAAGCCGGTCCCCTGGTTCGTCAACTGCGTGAACAAGGTCTCAAAGACGTCAAGTTCATGTCCGATGACGGCATCGTGACCGACGAACTGGTGACCACCGCTGGTGGCCCGCAATTCGTTGACGGCGTGCTGATGACCTTCGGCGCCGACCCACGCATGCTGCCAGACAGCAAAACCGTGGTAGACGCGTTCCGCAAGGCCGGTACCGAGCCTGAAGGCTACACCCTCTACGCTTACGCTTCGGTCCAGACACTGGCGGCTGCTTTCAATGGCGCCAAGTCCAATAAAGGCGAAGAAGCAGCGGCGTGGCTGAAGAAGAACCCGGTCAAAACCGTCATGGGCGAGAAGACCTGGGACGCCAAGGGCGACCTGAAGGTCTCCGACTACGTGGTTTACCAGTGGGACAAGGACGGCAAATACCACCAACTGGAAAAACAGAAGTGATATGACCTGCTGATCTGCCCGGTGCCTTGTGCGCCGGGCAATCAAAGAACATGTCCGTGCAGTACCTGTCTTTTCTCGTAGAGCTGCACACAACCGAGTTGCGCCGGCGGCTGAACCCCGGTCCGTCGCCCCCGGCTTCTGTGCAGTCTCTCAAATGCGTGAGATTGCGTTATGGATGGTATTTTCCTGCAGCAACTGGTCAATGGCCTGACCCTCGGGTCGGTCTATGGCCTGATCGCCATCGGCTACACAATGGTCTATGGCATCATCGGCATGATCAACTTCGCCCACGGCGAGGTTTACATGATTTCCGCTTACCTCGCGGCAATCAGTCTGGCTCTGCTGGCATACTTCGGTATTGAATCCTTCCCGCTACTGATGCTCGGCACCCTGATCTTCACCATCGTGGTAACGGCGGTGTATGGCTGGGTCATCGAGCGCGTCGCCTACAAGCCCCTGCGCAACTCCACCCGGTTGGCACCGCTGATCAGCGCCATCGGGATTTCGCTGATCCTGCAGAACTATGCCCAGATCGCCCAAGGCGCCAAGCAACAAGGTGTTCCGACCTTGCTGACGGGAGCCTGGCGCGTCGAAATCGGCACCGGCTTCGTGCAGTTGACCTACACCAAGGTGTTTATCCTGATTGCCGCATTCGCCGGCATGGCCCTGCTGACCTACATCATCAAGTACACCAAGCTCGGCCGCATGTGCCGCGCCACCCAGCAAGACCGCAAGATGGCCTCGATCCTGGGGATCAACACCGACCGCGTTATTTCCTACGTGTTCATCATCGGTGCAGCGATGGCGGCCCTGGCCGGCGTGCTGATCACCATGAACTACGGCACGTTCGACTTCTATGCCGGCTTCATCATCGGCATCAAGGCGTTCACCGCCGCGGTGCTCGGCGGTATTGGCTCGCTGCCTGGCGCGATGCTCGGCGGGATCATTCTCGGGATCTCCGAGTCGCTGTTCTCAGGTTTGGTCAACTCGGACTACAAAGACGTTTTCAGCTTCTCGCTGCTCGTTCTCGTTCTGGTCTTTCGGCCCCAAGGCCTGCTCGGCCGTCCTCTTGTGTCGAAGGTGTAAGCGATGTCTTCAACCACTAAAAAAACCATTGATCTCAAAAGAAGCCTGGTTGACGCGATTCTTGCCGGCCTTGTCGCCCTGATTGTGTTCGGCCCGATTGTCGGTGTGGTCCTCGACGGCTACGGCTTCAATCTGGAAACGACCCGGGTGGCATGGATTGTCGCCATCGTCATGGCGGGCCGATTTGCCTTGAGCTTGTTCCTGCAAACGCCCAAGGGCCTGAAAATTCTTGAAGGCTTTGAAAGCACCGGCTCCGGGGTTCATGTACTGCCGCCAGATTACAAATCCCGGTTACGCTGGATCATCCCGCTGGTGATCGTCGTTGCCGTGGTGTTCCCGTTTTTCTCCAACTCCTACCTGCTGGGCGTGGTTATCCTGGGGCTGATCTACGTATTGCTGGGCCTGGGCCTGAATATCGTGGTTGGCCTGGCCGGCCTGCTCGACCTGGGTTATGTAGCGTTCTACGCCATCGGTGCCTACGGACTGGCGCTGGGGTATCAATACCTCGGACTGGGTTTCTGGACGGTGCTGCCGTTGGCGGCAATCGTCGCTGGCCTGGCCGGCTGCATCCTGGGATTTCCTGTGTTGCGGCTGCACGGTGACTACCTGGCGATCGTGACCCTGGGGTTCGGCGAAATCATTCGCTTGATCCTTAACAACTGGCTGTCCCTGACCGGTGGCCCGAATGGCATGGCGGCTCCGTTGCCGACTTTCTTCGGCCTCGAATTCGGCAAGCGCGCGAAGGAGGGCGGTGTTCCGTTCCATGAGTTCTTCGGCATCGCTTACAACCCCGACGTGAAGTACTACTTCATCTACGCGGTGTTGTTCCTGGTGGTGCTGGCCGTGCTGTACATCAAGCACCGCTTGACCCGCATGCCGGTCGGTCGCGCCTGGGAAGCCTTGCGTGAAGACGAAATCGCCTGCCGCTCCATGGGCCTGAACCACGTACTGGTCAAGCTCTCGGCGTTTACCATCGGTGCATCGACTGCCGGCCTGGCCGGGGTGTTCTTCGCCACCTATCAAGGCTTCGTCAACCCGACCTCGTTCACATTCTTCGAATCGGCACTGATCCTCGCCATCGTGGTACTCGGCGGCATGGGCTCGACCATCGGCGTAGTGATTGCAGCGTTCGTGCTGACCGTGGCCCCGGAGCTGCTGCGTGGCTTCGCGGAATACCGCGTGCTGCTGTTCGGCATCCTGATGGTGTTGATGATGATCTGGCGACCGCGCGGCCTGATTCGGATCAGCCGTACCGGTGTGACCCCGCGTAAAGGAGTAGCGCCATGAGCGAAGTCGTACTCTCGGTCGAGAAGCTGATGATGCACTTCGGCGGCATCAAGGCATTGAGTGATGTCAGCCTCAAGGTGCATCGCAACTCGATCTTCGCCCTGATCGGCCCCAACGGCGCTGGCAAGACCACCGTGTTCAACTGCCTGACCGGCTTCTACAAGGCCTCCGGCGGCAAGATCGAACTCAATACACGCGGCCAGCGCACCGATGTCATCCAGCTGCTGGGCGAATCGTTCAAAGCTACGGATTTCGTTTCGCCGAAAAGCTTCATCACCCGGATGCGTTACAAGATGTTCGGCGGCACCCACCTGGTGAACCGTGCCGGGCTGGCGCGTACGTTCCAGAACATTCGTCTGTTCAAGGAAATGTCGGTGCTGGAAAACCTGTTGGTGGCCCAGCACATGTGGGTCAACCGCAACATGTTGGCCGGCATCCTCAACACCAAGGGCTACCGCAAGGCCGAAAGCGATGCGCTGGACCACGCCTTCTACTGGCTGGAAGTCGTGGACCTGGTGGACTGTGCCAACCGTCTGGCCGGTGAACTGTCCTACGGCCAACAGCGCCGTCTGGAAATCGCCCGGGCGATGTGCACCCGGCCGCAGATTATCTGCCTCGACGAACCGGCTGCCGGCCTCAACCCTCAGGAGACCGAAGCGCTGAGCGCGATGATCCGTCTGCTGCGCGACGAGCACGATCTGACCGTGGTGCTGATCGAACACGACATGGGCATGGTAATGAGCATTTCCGACCACATCGTGGTGCTGGACCACGGCATCGTTATCGCCGAGGGCGGACCTGATGCGATTCGTAATGACCCGAAAGTGATTGCGGCCTACCTGGGCGCGGATGAAGAGGAAGTGGTGCTATGAGCCAACCCATCCTCGAACTCAAGGATCTGGATGTGTTTTACGGGCCGATTCAGGCCCTGAAAAAAGTTTCGCTGCATATCAATGAAGGTGAAACCGTCAGCCTGATCGGTTCCAACGGCGCGGGTAAATCGACCCTGCTGATGTCGATCTTCGGCCAGCCGCGAGCGGCTGACGGGCAGATCATCTATCAGGGCGTGGACATCACGCACAAGTCGTCGCACTACATTGCATCCAACGGTATCGCTCAGTCGCCGGAAGGCCGGCGGGTGTTCCCCGACATGACCGTCGAGGAAAACTTGCTGATGGGTACCATCCCTATCGGTGACAAGTACGCCAAGGAAGACATGCAACGTATGTTCGAGCTGTTTCCACGGCTCGAAGAACGGCGTACCCAGCGGGCCATGACCATGTCCGGCGGCGAGCAGCAGATGCTCGCCATCGCCCGTGCGTTGATGAGTCGGCCCAAGCTGTTGTTGCTCGATGAACCGAGCCTGGGTCTGGCGCCGATCGTGGTGAAACAGATCTTCGCGACCCTGCGCGAACTGGCAAGTACCGGTATGACCATCTTCCTGGTCGAGCAGAACGCCAACCACGCCCTCAAGTTGTCGGACCGGGCGTACGTGATGGTCAACGGTGAGATCCGCCTCACCGGCACTGGCAAGGAGTTGCTGGTCAACGAGGAAGTGCGTAACGCTTATCTCGGCGGGCATTGACGCTCTGCCGAAATATCCACAGCCTCGACGAGCAATCGCCGGGGCTTTTTTACACCTCCAATACACCGCTAACCTCCTGTGGGAGTGAGCCTGCTCGCGATAGCGGAGTATCAGTCGACAAGCTTTTTACTGATCCACCGCTATCGCGAGCAGGCTCACTCCCACAGTGGCCGCATATGCTTTCCGGAAATTGTGGAAAACAATATTCACAAGCTCTCAAACCGCGACATAAAGCCGCTGCAAATAGCTGTTTTACCACGCTTTTGACTTGTCCCCGTTTGCTGTGGAGCTGGCTGTGAATAACGTGGGAGTAGCTGTCTGAGAGCCTTTGAATCCGTGGCTTGCAGCGATATGGTTGTTTTTTGATCAGGCATTTTTGCCGGACCCTGAACAGGCTTTGTCAACCTTTTTGTTGGCGACCAACCTGGCTCGAAAGGTGATGGGCAAGCCTGTGGATAAGTCTGTGGTTAAACTCTGGAAAGACTCGGCTGAGGGCCGTGGTTACTGGCTTGGCGCCATCGTCGGTTTGATCATCCCATCGTGCAAAATGCCTTGGGCTACACAGCTGGCGCTCGAGGGTCAAGCAAAAAACTTTGTAATCTGCCCTCAAAGCCCTGTGGATAGCGGCTTCCAGCTTTTCCACTTGCCCCCGGAAACTGTGGACCGGCCTGTGGATAAGGTGCGCGTACATGGCTACAAGCCACGGTGTCTATGACGTTCGGGTTGTTGATCGATTTTTGTACAGTTTTTGCGGTGGTTGCCGCTATGGGCAAGGCCGGGCATGCTGCCAGCTGATTTTCTATTCCAATGGCTGTCGATCAGCCGAAGCAAGGAGAACACGATGTCCAACACCCTGTTTATTACCGGCGCGACCTCCGGTTTTGGTGAAGCCTGTGCCCGTCGTTTTGCCGAGGCCGGTTGGAAACTGGTGCTGACAGGCCGTCGTGAAGAACGCCTCAACGCCCTGTGCGCCGAGTTGTCGAAGCAGACCGAGGTCCATGGCCTGGTGCTCGACGTGCGAGATCGCAAGGCCATGGAGGAGGCGATCGCCAACCTGCCGCCGTCCTTTGCCAAGTTGCGCGGGCTGATCAACAACGCCGGTCTGGCGCTGGGCGTTGACCCGGCGCCGAAGTGCGACCTCGACGACTGGGACACCATGGTCGACACCAACATCAAAGGCCTGATGTACAGCACTCGCCTGCTGTTGCCACGCCTGATCGCCCATGGTCGCGGTGCCGGTATCGTCAACCTCGGCTCCATCGCCGGCAACTACCCGTACCCGGGCAGCCACGTGTATGGCGCGAGCAAAGCGTTCGTTAAACAGTTCTCGCTGAACCTGCGCTGTGACCTGCAAGGCACTGGCGTTCGCGTCAGCAACATCGAGCCGGGCCTGTGCGAGAGTGAGTTCTCGCTGGTGCGTTTTGCGGGAGACCAGGAGCGTTACAACGCGACCTACGCCGGTGCCGAGCCGATCCAGCCGCAGGACATCGCCGAGACCATTTTCTGGGTGCTCAATGCGCCGGCGCACATCAACATCAACAGCCTTGAGCTGATGCCGGTGAGCCAGACCTGGGCCGGGTTTTCCATTGAGCGTAATGCCAAGGCCTGAGACCGCGTAACGGCCCATCGTCGGAACGTCGCCCGCAGCCGGCTCGCTCCCACAGTGGATTTCTATTGGCCACACTATTTGTGAGCAACAGAGATCAAATGTAGGAGCGAGCCTGCTCGCGATGGCGGTCGATCAGTCAGCGAAGATAATCGACCAACCCGCGATAGCAGGTCGCCAAGTGATAAGGCGTCGTCGAAGGCATGTCCTTGCGGCTGACTTCGCCCTGCTCATCGCGACATTCATACCACCCATCAACATGCAAAAAGCGTTGCTGCAACGCCTGCAATTGGCGTTGCACCGAACCTTCGCTGTCCGGACGCAAGGTCAGGGCGCGCAGGTATTCAGCCTGCGCCCAGATTCGTTGGGTGGCATCTTTCGCAAAACCATTCAGATCGAGCATCGCTGCGACTGCTCCCGTTTGCGGATCGACACCCAGTTGCTCAGTGAATGCAAATGCCCGCTCCAGCGAAGCATGCAGTTTTGATCCGCGCAGCAACGGCGAAGACTCCAGCAGGAAATACCACTCAAACTGATGCCCCGGCTCAAACCAGTTATCCACAGCACCCAGCGGTTTCTCCATCAACACGCTGTGTTGCGGGTCGATAAAACGCTTCTGCATGGCTGTGCATAACTCGACAAGCGCGCGCTGCACGGCGATGTCTTCGCGCACCGACAGGGTTGCGAGGAAGGCTTCGGCCAGGTGCATCAGAGGATTTTGCAGGGGGCCGGAGTCGAGCGAGGACCAGTCACGGTCGAGGCAGGCTTCATACAGGCCGTCACCCGTGGCAAAGCGCCGAGCCAGCACTTCCAGCGTGGCATTGAGGACCGATTCCACCAGCGGTTCGCGAACCTTGTCCCAGTAATGGGCACACGCGAACAGGATGAAGGCATGGGTGTAGAGGTCTTTGCGCTGATCCAGTGGCGCACCTTGCGGGTCGATGCTGTAGAACCAGCCGCCGTGTTCGGCGTCGTGGAAATGCTGTTGCAAGGAACGGAACAGCGCCGCGGCGTGCTCCTCGGCGGCCGGCACCTGGCCAATCAGGCTGGAAAACAGATACAGCTGCCGCGCGCAAGCCATCGCCCGGTAGCGCTGGGGTGGCAGCGGCTGATGCCCGGCGTCCAGCGCTTCATAAGGCAACGCCATGTCGGCATTCCAGCCGGGACCTTGCCAGAGCGGCACGATCACGTCCTGGAAATGCTGTTGCACCGAGGCGAACAGGGCGGTCAATTCAGGCTGGGAGGCGGAGCGGGAAACAGGCGGCATTGGCTGGCGTCGTCACGGCAGGGTTGATTGCGCGACATGTTAGCAGGCCTGAGAGAGGCGGTGTCTGTCAGGCCGCCTTCGCGGGCAAGCCTCGCTCCTACAGAGGGACAAGTGACCCTGTAGGAGCGAGCGGTTCGGCGTTCCGACTTGCCCGCGAAGAGGCCATCGCAGGCGATAAAGAAATCAGCCCGCCAACAACCAAACCCCGGTCGCCGCCGAAGCCGCACCGGCCAATCGAACCAACGGCGCCGCCGCTTGCGGCAATACGCGCACCACGCCATAACCTGCCGCATGCAACGCAGCAGTTGCCGCCACAAACCCTGCCGCATAAGCCCAAGGGCTCGACATATCAGGCAACTCCAGCCCATGTGCCACACCATGGAACAGCGCGAACAAAGCAGTCGCCCCCACCGCCACGCTCAACGGCGGACGCACCGCCAAGGCGACCGCCAGGCCAAGCGCTAGCACCGAGGCCGCAATTCCGCTTTCCAGCGCTGGCAGGTTCAGTCCTTCAAACCCCAGCAGCCCGCCAATCAGCATGGTGCCAACGAACGTGCACGGCAGCGCCCAGCGCGCGGCGCCTTTCTGCTGCGCTGCCCACAGCCCGACTGCAACCATCGCCAGCAAGTGATCGAGGCCGCCAATCGGGTGGCTGATGCCGGCGATCAAACCGTTGTCGCCATGGCCCGGGTGGGCGAAAGCGATGGCCGGAGTCAGTAGCAGGGCGATGGCGCCCAGAATGCGTTTAAGTGTCATGGATAAGCTTCCTTGTTGATAAGTCGTGATCAGGCTGCGGTCAGCAAACCCTGGCGTTCGATGAAGGCGATGATCTCTTCCAGGCCCAAACCGGTTTTCTGGTTGCTGAAGACAAACGGCTTGCCGTTGCGCATGCGTTGGGTGTCGCTGTCCATCAACTCCAGCGACGCGCCCACCAGCGGCGCGAGGTCGACCTTGTTGATCACCAGCAAGTCGGATTTGCAGATCCCCGGCCCGCCCTTGCGCGGCAGCTTGTCGCCGGCCGAGACATCGATCACATAGATGGTCAGGTCGGACAGTTCCGGGCTGAAGGTCGCCGAGAGGTTATCGCCGCCGGACTCCACCAGAATCAGATCCAGGCCCGGGAAACGGCGGTTCAGTTGATCCACCGCTTCAAGGTTGATCGAGGCGTCTTCGCGAATCGCCGTGTGCGGGCAGCCGCCGGTTTCCACGCCGATGATGCGCTCAGGCGCCAGGGCTTCGTTGCGCACCAGGAAATCGGCGTCTTCGCGGGTGTAGATGTCGTTGGTGACGACGGCCAGGTTGTAGCGGTCGCGCAGGGCCAGGCAAAGCGCCAGCGTCAGGGCGGTTTTACCGGAGCCGACCGGGCCGCCAATACCGACGCGCAGGGGTTGTGTGTTCATGTGACTCTCCAGATTTAAAGGCCCTAGGAACGGAACAGACGGCTGTACTGACGTTCATGGGCCATGCTCGTCAGGGACAGGCCGAACGCGGCGCTGCCATAGTGTTCGGGGTGGATTCGGGTGGCGTTCTGCTGGGCTTGTTGCAGTAACGGCAGCAATTCGCTGGTCAGGCGTTGAGCGGCTTGCTGGCCAAGCGGCAGGGTTTTCATCAGCACCGCCAATTGATTTTCCAGCCAGCTCCAGAGCCACGCCGCCAGCGCATCTTGGGGGCTGATCGCCCAGGCGCGAGCGGCCAGCGCCCAGCCGAGGGCCAGGTGCGGTTCGGCGCGCTGTTCAAGAAAGGCGCGGGCTGGCGCATCGAGTTCCGGCAAGCCGTTGAGCAGTTGCTGCAATGAATAGCCCATCTGCCGGCTCTCCTGATGCAGCTCGCGAGTTTCCCGGCTGGCGCGGTGTTCTTCGCAGCGTTGCAGCAACTCTGGCCAGTTTTCTTCGGCTGCGGCCACGCAATGGGCGAGCAACAGCGGCGCTTCGAAACGTGCGAGGTTCAGCAGCAACTGATCGCTGATCCAGCGTCGCGCGCTGTCTGCGTTATTAACCCGCCCGTTATCCACCGCCATTTCCAGGCCTTGCGAATAGCTGTAGCCACCAATCGGCAGTTGCGGGCTGGCCAGGCGCAGCAGCGCCCAGGCCGGGTTCATAAACGGACGCCAAACTGGTGCAGTTTCGGCGGGTAGTTGAAGTCTTCATCACCGTGGCGGGAATGGTGATGGCCGCCGCCATAGGCGCCGTGTTCCGGCTGGAACGGGGCTTCGATGTTTTCGACCTTGGCATCCAACTGTTCGAGCATAGCCTTGAGCACGTAATCGTCGAGCAGGCGCAACCAGCCATCACCGACTTGCAGGGCGACGTGGCGGTTGCCCAGGTGATAGGCCGCGCGGGTCAGTTCGAACGCGTTGGCGCACGTGACGTGCAGCAGTTGTTCGGGGCGGGCACAGACACGGACGATGCGCCCGTCTTCAGCTTGCAGGCATTCGCCGTCATATAGCGGCGGCTGACCACGCTCCAAAAACAACCCGACGTCCTCGCCTTCGGCACTGAAACAGCGCAAACGGCTTTTGCTCCGTGCTTCGAAGATCAGGTGCAACTCGGCGGCCCAGACGGGTTGAGGGTCGATTCTGCGATGAATCACCAGCATCGGGAGGCTTCCAGCAATGGACAATGCTCAGGCTAGAGCAAGGTGCTTGCCAATCGGACGATAAGTAGGAAATACCTGTCGGAGCGTAGTGGGTGTTTCAGGATGTTGCGGGATTTTGAGCCGGAATGGTGCGAGGGTTTTCAGGCGGCACCAAATTGATGCCTGGACTGGTTTTTGTAGGAGTGAGCCTGCTCGCGATGAGGGAGTGTCAGCCAACTCATAGTTATCTGACACGCCGCATCGCGAGCAGGCTCGCTCCTACAGGGGTTATTCGGTGCTGCCCAGGCCTTGCCAATGCTTCAGGCCGATGAAGATGAAGCGCAGTTGCTGAGTGATTTTCGCCTGTGGCGTCAAATGTTCAGGCAGCGCCTCCGCTGGCGGATCGATGATGTCCGGCAAGGTCGCGAACACGCTTTTGACGATCAAATCAGCCATCACGCTCAAACCGGCGATATCCAGATGCTGCAACTTCGGCATCAAGGACAAGTCAGCTGCCAGGTCCGAGCTGATGTCTTCACGCAGGCGGCCAATGGCCTGACGCACTGGCAGCGATCCGCCATACTGCTCGCGGGCCAGGAACAGGAACTGCGAGCGATTGGCCGAGACCACGTCGAGAAAGATCCGTACCGAGGCGTCGATGATGCCGCCCATGACAAATTCGTTATGACGCACCAGGCGAATGGTTTCGCGAAAGGTCTGGCCGACTTCGCTGACCAGCACCAGGCCCAGTTCATCCATATCGGCGAAATGCCGATAGAAACCGGTGGGCACGATCCCGGCGGTTTTCGCGACTTCGCGCAGGCTCAGGCTGCCGAATCCTCGACCACATTCCATCAGGTGGCGGGCAGCGTCCATCAGGGCGTTGCGGGTTTGTTGTTTCTGTTCGGCGCGGGGCAGCATCGCAAGGGTGTTTTTCTGGACAGGGACAGCGGCGCACTCTATCAAATCGGCTTCGCTGGCGTCGAACGACTATCGGGGGATCAAGCGGGGGATGTGCAGCTTCTGTAGGGTCAAACCCTATAAAGTCAAAAGCCCAATCCGGGGATTGGGCTTTTTTTCAGGGCCGCCATGGGCTCAGCTCACAGCGCTGTTGCGTTCGATTACACGGTCACCACCACCTTCAGCCAGAGTTTGACCTTGTGGGGTGCGATCGGAACCGTCGGCAGCCAGAGTTTGACCTTGTGGGGTGCGATCGGAACCGTCGGCAGCCAGGGTTTGGCCTTGTGGAGTGCGATCGGAACCGTCGGCAGCCAGGGTTTGGCCTTGTGGGGTGCGATCGGAACCATCAGCGGCAAGGGTTTGGCCTTGTGGGGTACGATCCGAGCCATCCTGGGTGATCAGGCCTTTTTCTTTCAGGCGATCGTTACCGCCTTCGGCAAGGGTCTGGCCTTGTGGAGTGCGGTCGGAACCATCGGCAGCAACGGTTTGGCTGAACACCGAGTGGCTGTCTTTGACTTGCGGAGTGGCTTGGTCAGCAGCGGGCAGAGCGAAAGCGGTGCTGGCCAGCATTGAGAGGGTAAGGCTAAGCAGTATTTGGCGTTTCATGATGGGTTGCTCCTTGGGGGGGCGATAAAGTGGGTACGAGGGCAATGCTACTCTCGATAAGTCGATATAAAAGTTCATAAACGCAATGGTAATAATCAACGGAATTGATTGTTCTGCCGCGGCGCTCTAGAACGGGCGTTTCCGGCGAACGTTTTTGCCCTGCGGTGGGTATTTTCAACCCACTCGTGCCGCACAAAAGTGCGGGGCCGGTAACGCCGGATTCGGGGGCAATGTGCCCCTGGCCGATTATTTGAACGTTAAGCGGCTATCCGGTTAAACCTGAGCGCCATTTCCCAGTCCTAGATGTCATGGCAGGCCGGTTCTGGCCTAACGTTTCACACGTGCGTCGCAGTCAGGGCGCTCAGTCGTATCAGGAGCCCTGTGCAATGACGCGCACTCGTAAAATTGTTACCTGGACCTTCGCCAGCCTGATTGTCTTGCTGGCGGTATTGGTTCTGATCATCGTGTTCTTCGATTGGAACCGGATCAAACCGCCCCTTAACGCCAAAGTCTCTGAAGAGCTGCATCGTCCGTTCGCCATCAATGGCAACCTCGCGGTGGTCTGGCAGCGCGAGCCCGACGAAGGCGGTTGGCGGGCCTGGGTGCCGTGGCCGCACGTGGTGGCCGAAGACCTGAGCCTGGGTAACCCGGACTGGTCGAATAAACCGCAAATGGTCACCCTCAAACGCGTCGAACTGCGCATTTCACCCTTGGCTTTGCTGGCGCAGCGGGTGGTCATCCCGCGCATTGATCTGACTGAGCCGAATGCAGATCTGCAGCGCTTGGCCGACGGCCGTGCCAACTGGACATTCAAATTCGACCCCAAAGACCCGGACGCCGAGCCTTCGAGCTGGGTGGTGGACATCGGTGCCATCGGCTTCGACAAGGGCCACGTCATCCTCGACGACCAGAACCTCAAGACTCAGCTCGATGTGCTGATTGATCCGTTGGGCAAACCGATTCCGTTCAGCGATATCGTCGGCGACAAAGCAGCGAAAAACGCGCAGGAGAAAGGCGCAGCCCCGCAGGATTACGCGTTCGCGCTTAAGGTCAAAGGCCAATACCACGATCAGAAGCTCGCGGGCGAAGGCAAGATCGGCGGGTTGCTGGCATTGCAGGACGCGGCCAGGCCGTTCCCGCTTCAAGCGCAAGTGACAATCGCCGACACCCGCGTAGAACTCGCCGGCACGCTGACCGATCCACTGAACCTCGGCGCCTTGGACTTGCGCCTGAAACTGGCCGGCACCAGCCTGGGCAATCTCTATCCGCTGACCGGTGTGACACTGCCGGATACACCGCCGTATGCGACCGATGGGCATTTGATCGCCAAGCTGCATGAGCCGGGCGGCGCGGTGTTCCGCTATGAAGCGTTCAACGGCAAGATCGGCGAGAGCGACATTCACGGCAGCCTGGCTTATGTCGCCAGCCAGCCGCGGCCAAAACTCAGCGGGTCGCTGGTTTCCAATCAACTGCTGTTCACCGACCTTGCCCCGCTGATCGGCGCCGATTCCAATGCCAAGCAAAAGGCCCGTGGTGGCGAAAGCAAGCAGCCGACGGACAAGGTGTTGCCGGTCGAGGAGTTCAAGACCGAGCGCTGGGGCGACATGGACGCCGATGTCGAATTCACCGGCAAGCGCATCGTCCACAGCGAAAAACTGCCGTTCAAGGATCTCTACACTCACCTTGTGCTGACCGATGGCGTTCTAAGTCTCGAACCCCTGCGTTTCGGCGTGGCGGGCGGCACTTTGGATGCACAGATTCGCCTCAATGGCCGGACCGAACCCTTGGAAGGCCGGGCCAGACTGACCGCGCGCCAGTTCAAGCTCAAGCAGCTGTTCCCGACCTTTGAGCCGATGAAAACCAGTTTCGGCGAGCTCAATGGCGATGCCGATATCACCGGCCGTGGCAACTCGGTGGCCAAGCTGTTGGGCAGCGCCAATGGCAATCTGAAAATGCTGATCAACGACGGTGCCATCAGCCGTGAGTTGATGGAACTGGCCGGGCTGAACGTCGGCAACTACGTGGTGGGCAAGATCTTTGGCGACAAGGAAGTGAAGATCAATTGCGCGGCGGCCGACTTCGACATCAAGACCGGTTTGGCCACCACGCGACTGTTTGTGTTCGATACCGAGAACGCGATCATCTACATCGATGGCACCGCGAACATGGCGACGGAGCAGCTGGACCTGACGATTACCCCGGAATCCAAGGGCTGGCGGTTGATTTCGTTGCGGTCGCCGCTGTATGTGCGGGGCAAGTTCATCAAGCCGGACGCGGGTGTGAAGGCGGTGCCGCTGATTTTGCGTGGGGCGGGAATGGTTGCGTTGGGTCTGATCGCGGCGCCAGCGGCGGGGTTGCTGGCGTTGGTGGCGCCGAGTGGGGGTGAGCCGAATCAGTGCGCGCCGTTACTGGAACAGATGAAGGCGGGCAAGGCGCCGGTGACCGTCAAACCCACGAAGTGATTTGCAGCGTCTGTGAAGACGCCTTCGCGGGCAAGCCTCGCTCCTACAGGGACGATGTAGTCCGTAGGAGCGAGGCTTGCCCGCGAAGGCTGATTAATAGGCGCTACAGATCTTTCAGAATGTCGGCCATGTCATCCGCATGCTCTTCTTCCTGAGCCAGGATGTCTTCGAAGATGCGTCGGGTCGTCGGGTCTTTTTCGCCAATGTACTGAATGATCTCGCGGTAGCTGTCGATGGCGATCCGTTCGGCAACCAGGTCTTCGTAGACCATTTCCTTGAGTGAATTCCCGGCCACGTATTGCGCATGGGAGTTTTTCGACAGCAGGTCAGGGTTGAACTCCGGTTCACCGCCCAGTTGCACGATACGTTCGGCCAGACGGTCAGCGTGCTCGGCTTCTTGAGTCGCGTGATCGAGGAATTCATCGGCCGCGACGTTGGCTTTCAAGCCGCTGGCCATGAAGTAGTGACGCTTGTAGCGCAACACGCAGACCACAGTGGCCGAGACGATCACGCCAGCGCATGCCCGGACAGCAACGCCTCCTCGCGCAACCACGCAAAGAAAGCCCGAACCGGTGGATGTCGCTCGCGTCCAGGCACGCAAAGCGCGCTGTAGCCGGCGCCATCCACCTGAATCTCGCCCCGATAAGCCACCAGCAAACCGCTGGCCACGCTTTCCGACACCAGAATGTTGCTCGCCAGCACCAGCCCTTGTCCGGCGATCGCCGCTTGCAGGGCGTAATGCTCTTCGTCGTACTCACGGACCGCCGGTTCTCCCGTCAGCCAGGTCTCGCCGGACTGCGCGCACCAGGCCGCCCAGCCGTGGGCGTACAGTTTGGAGTTATGCCAACGCACGCTAATCAGCGTGGGCGCCCGGTCAGCCGCCAGGGAGACCTGCTCGGGTGAGCCATAGACGCCGAACGATTCGTCGAACAGGCACAGGCCATAAAGGTTCGGGTAGTCACCCAGGCTGTAGCGCACCACCAGATCGACGCTGGCGTCCTGATGCAGATCGATGACCTCGCAATGGGTATCCAGCCGCAGGCTGATGTTCGGATGACGGGCGTAGAACCGACCCAGCCGCGGCACCAGCCACAGCGCCGCGAAGGCGGCCGTGGTGGAAATCGTCAGGCTCGCACCGCTGCGTTGCGGGCGCAGGGTGTCGACGCTTTGCGCCACTTCCAGCAACGCACCGTGCAGGCTGCGGAACAGCCGTTCGCCGCAGTCGGTCAGGCGAACTTGCCGTGGCAGCCGCTCGAAAAGAGGCACGCCGAGCCAGCTCTCCAGCGAACGAATCTGATGGGACACCGCCGTCGGCGTCACCGAGAGTTCTTCGGCGGCAGCCTTGAAGCTCAGCAGGCGTGAAGCGGATTCAAAGGCGCGCAGGGCGGTCAGCGGCAGCGAGGCGAACATTCAAACACTCCATGGATGAAATGAATTCATCCAGACTGATTTCTACTCATTTGAAGAAGGGAGGCTGCGCGCTCCAAGCTGCAAGCCACAAGCAGTTTTGAGTTTAGCCATAAAGGAGATTCAGATGAGTAAGATTCTTGCCGTTCACGCCAGCCCGCGCGGCGAACGTTCTCACTCCCGGCGTTTGGCCGAAGTGTTTCTGTCTGCCTGGCAGGCGCGACATCCCCAGTCTCACCTGACTCGACGGGAAGTCGGTCGGGCATTGATACCGCCGGTCAACGAAGCCTTTGTAGTCGCGGCGTTTTACCCCGAGCCTAATGCACGACCGCTGTCGATGCAGGCCGACCTGGCGTTCAGCGATGAACTGGTCGGCGAGTTGCTGGGTAATGATTTACTGGTGATCTCCACGCCGATGCACAACTTCAGCGTGCCCAGCGGCCTCAAGGCCTGGATCGATCAGATTGTGCGGCTGGGGCTGACGTTCAATCACACGCTGGATAATGGAGTGGCCCAGTACGAGCCGTTGGTGCGAGGCAAAAAAGCCCTGATCGTCACCAGTCGCGGCGGCTTCGGTTTCGGACCGGGCGGCGAACTGGAGGCCATGAACCATGCCGATCCATTGCTGCGTACCGCGCTGGGATTCATCGGCATCACCGACATCTCCGTAGTCGCCGCCGAAGGCGAGGAGTCGGCCGAGCGCACCTTTGAGGTCTCGCTGGCCGAGGCTGAACAGCGTTTGCTGACGTTGTCCCGGGAGTTCTAGATGGCCTGGCTGTTTCTGCTGATCGCCGCCGGGTTCGAAGTCACCTTCGCCATGGGCATGAAGTACGCCGAAGGCTTCACCCGGCTTTGGCCATCGCTGATCACAGTGGTGGCCGCTGTCGGCGGGATTTACTTCCTGACCCTGGCCATGCGCGAGTTGCCGGTGAGCATCGCCTACCCGATCTGGACTGCCATCGGTTCATTGGGCACGGTGTTTCTCGGCTTTGCGTTGCTGGGCGAAAGCCTGACAGCGATCAAGCTGGTGTCGGTGGGGCTGATCGTGGCGGGCGTGGTGGGGTTGAAGTAGGGCGGATGTCATAGACTGGTCGTCGAGTTGTCATCTTGGGTGACGATGCTTGGCTGATGTCTTGCATCGCGCCTTGCTTCATCTCACCGATCACAAGGATGTTCGCCCATGTCGCAAGGTTCCGCTACGCGTTACCCGTTGGTGCTGGTCCCGGGAATGCTCGGGTTTATCCGTCTGGTGTTGTATCCGTACTGGTACGGGATCATTTCAGCGTTGCGCCGGGGCGGGGCGACAGTGATTGCGGTGCAGGTCTCGCCGCTCAATTCCAGCGAAGTGCGCGGCGAACAGTTGCTGGCGCGGATCGAAGAAATCCTGCGGGAAACCGGAGCGGAGAAGGTCAACCTGATCGGCCACAGCCAGGGGTCGCTCACGGCCCGTTACGCAGCCGCCAAACGCCCGGATCGCGTGGCTTCTGTCACTTCGGTGGCGGGGCCCAATCATGGCTCGGAGCTGGCAGATTATCTGCAAAAACATTACCCGGCCGACAGCGTAAAGGGCCGGCTGTTGGCATTTTTACTGCGGGTGATCGGCGGGTTGATGAGCCTGCTGGAAACCGGTTATCGCGGGCCGAAATTCCCTGTGGATATCCATGCTTCCCATGAGTCCCTGACGACTGCCGGGGTGGCGCTGTTCAATCAGCGTTATCCACAGGGCCTGCCTGAAATCTGGGGCGGTCACGGGCCGGAAGAGGTCAACGGCGTGCGCTATTACTCCTGGTCCGGGACGTTGCAGCCGGGAAAGACGGATCGCGGGGGCAACCTGTTCGACGGGACGAATCGCAGTTGCCGGTTGTTTGCCAGAACCTTCGTGCGCGAAACCGGGCATTGCGACGGGATGGTCGGGCGATACAGCTCGCACCTCGGGACGGTGATTGGCGATGAGTATCCGATGGATCACTTCGACATCGTCAATCAGTCGCTGGGGCTGGTGGGGAAGGGGGCTGATCCGGTGCGGTTGTTTGTCGAGCATGCAGCCCGGTTGAAAGCGGCAGGCGTGTAAACGTCAGGTAGACCGAATCATCGTTCTTCGCGGGCAAGCCTCGCTCCTACAGGTTTTGTGTCGGTCGCCGGTAATCGGCACGACGCCAACCCTGTAGGAGCGAGGCTTGCCCGCGAAGACTTCGGGTCAGGCAACACTGACCTTACGGCCAAGCACCGTAGTCCAACGCTCCGAAAGCACCACCCCACCCAACGTCAACACCCCGCCCACCAAGTGGTACATCGCCAGCTGTTCATGCAGCACCACCGCCGCAATCAGCGCGGTAATCAACGGCAGCAAATTGAAAAACAGCGTGGTCCGGCTCGGCCCCAGACGCACCACGGCCTGCATCCACGCCAACGGCGCCAGCATCGAAGCCAGCAAGCAGGCATAAAGCACCAGCGGAATATTCTGCAAGGTCGGGCCAACCTTCGGTGAAGCGACAAACAACGGAAACAGCACCACCACCGCCACCAGCACCTGCAAATACAACAACACCAGCGGCGGCAGACGCAGCTGCCATTTCTTCAACAGCGTGCTGTAAATCGCATAGGCCAGTGTGGCGATCAACATCATCGCGTCACCCAGGTTCACGCCATGCTCCAGCAGCGCGCCCAGGCTGCCGGACGACACCACCACCAAAACCCCGGCAAACGACAGCACCGCGCCGGCCAGTGCGCCTGCCGTCAAACGCTGGCCGAGGCTGACGATCGCCATGGCCAGCGACATCAATGGCATCAGCGACAAAATGATCCCCATGTTGGTAGCCGACGTCAGCGTCGCGGCGAAGTACGCCAGGCTCTGATAGACCGCCATGCCGAGCACGCCAAGGATGAAAATCTTGCCCAGGTTCGGGCGAATCAGTGGCCAATGGGCGATTACCGGTTTGAGCATGAACGGCGTGAACAGAATCCCGGCCAGCAGCCAGCGGTAGAAGCCGATTTCCGCGGGGAAGATTGCGCCGACTGCCAGTTTGTTGATCACGGTGTTGCCGGCCCAAATGAAAATGGCCAGCAGGGGATAAGCGTATTGCATCAGAAAAAACCAGAAACGTAAGTGAGGGGCAATTATCCGCCTGTCTGGATACAAGCCTATACTTCGATCCAGACAACCTGCCCCCGATGACGGACAGCATGAACAGTAAACACATCGACCTGCTCGACTTCGCGGAACTGCCGTCCCCCGTATATTTCCGTTATGCCGACTTCGATACCCACGAATACGCTTCGACCCATCGCCACCCGTGGGGCACCCTCGAGTATTCGGCCAGTGGTGTGTTGCACATGGAAATCGGCAGCAGCCGCTTCATGTCGCCGCCGCAATACGCCGTGTGGGTGCCGCCTGAGACCGAGCACAGTTTCTACAGCAATCAACCGATCAACTATCGCGCGGTCTGCCTGGCGCCGATGTTGTGCCACGCGTTGCCCCGGGAAGCCTGCACGCTGGCGATCAGCGACATCCTCAAGGCGATCCTCAAGGACTTCGCCGCCCGTGACGTGAAAATTCCCGAGCAGGAAGCGGACACACGTCTGGCGCAAGTGCTGGTGGACCAACTGCAACAGGCGCCCATCCACGAGTGTTATTTGCCTTACGCCAGCAGTTCGGGATTGCTCGGGATACTCGAGGCCCTGCAAGCCGAGCCTGGGGACAATCGGCCATTGGCACATTGGGCCGCGCAGATCCATGTCAGCGAACGCACATTGGCCCGGCAGTTTGTCCGCGAACTTGGCATGAGTTTCGGCGAGTGGCGGCAACGCTTGCGCTTTCTCGCGGCAATCGAAGCGCTGGACAGTCAGCGCAGTATTCAGAACATTGCCTTCGACATGGGGTACAGCACGGGCTCGGCATTTATCGCGATGTTTCAACGCCAGGCTGGATGTACGCCAGAGCAGTATCGGCGAGAGCGAGTTGTCTGAATTTTTTATAGAGAGTCGTTGTAAGTTTCGGAAGTTGTGGGAGACGTTTCTTACAGATTAATCAGAAATGCACTTCATTTGGCCGCAGGGTTAACGTTGTACGCTGGTTGCATAAGCTGTTCCTGTTTAACTTACTTATGCAGAGTGTAAATGTGGTCACTATCATTCCGATCCGTGAAGTGCTGATATCCGCAGCGCAAGAAAAAAGCGTTCACCACGATTTTATAAAAAGCGCTATTCCAGACTGGATCAGCCAGGCTTCGCCACACAGAATAAGCGCATTAAAAGGCGCCATTGTCCCACTTCCGGAATGGACTAAAACGGCCTCGTCGATCGAGCATGGACTTCTCAAAAGTGCTATCGAGGAAAGTTGGCGCGCGCAAAACGATGTCGACCGCATACTGCGCGAAGCACAAGATGTGCACGCCTTTGCCGAGCCTCTGCTCCGTCAGGCGCTGAAGAATCAATATGGTGTTGATGTCGACGTCAAAGAAACTTTTTTGCAGTTGTTTTCCCCTGTCCATTTATCCCCATGGGCCATGAATTTCAATAACGGGATGGCCTCCCGTGTGGTGTCGCTACTTGATGCGGCATTGCATAATTTTTCCAGCAAGGAAGTATTAACGTCCGATTCGCAATTCATTACTCGGCCTGATAAGTCAAATCGATTCGAGATAACCGATGTCCGCAACAAAATGAGTATTGAACAGTTCAAGGCGCTTTGTCGCAGCTTGGACATCGGTGCTCAATATAAGGCTTATCTTGAAAGCTATGTGCGTCCCGCCGATGGGGTGGCGCGTGGCGTGTTGCAGCGCAAAGTTATCAGAAGCCAAAAAGCTGCCCTGAACGCAGCCCTGTATCTGGCCATGCTGAAAAAAGATATCTCGTTTGAGGGCTGTCTGGCTGTAAAAAGCCTGCTCAAGGATATTAAAGAGTCGACGTTGGGGGGGCTTCCCGTTCGTTACTATCAGCTGAAAATACTTGATGTTCAGTTAAGAGGGATCGTGCTGATCGCGCCCGATCTTTATATCAACGACGACGCTGCCCGGCGAGTCATTGCCTATGTGCCGCACGATCCGGAACATCCACTGAAAGAGTACGCTTCAAAAGCCGAATTCGCCCGCGAGCTCACTCGCCAGTTACGTGACACAGCAAAGGCCCCAGCAGATTCCACTACCCGCTATCAGCAGTTCTTCAGCCGTTTTGTCGACCATCAGCAACGGGGCCACTTTTTTGCAGCACTCAACGCCGCGCTGGTAGAAATAACCCAGCACGACAAAGTCCCGGGCGTCGATCAGCCAGTATGGCGCGAAACACCCGTGGAGAATCCGCGCCTGTACTTCGACCACGTTCGGTTCGAGTACGACATCGATACAATATTTACTGGCGACCCTTGGCTATATCTCTATCAGCAACAGCAAAACAAAATCCTCAACGATGCCCGGGAAATGGTCATCTCGACGCAAGATGCAGACCGCATGGAGCGCTGGGCGTGGTTCGACAATCTGGAAAAAATGCTTTCCGATATCTTCAATGTCGCGTTGATGGTTGTGGGGCCGTTCATACCCTTTGTGGGTGAGATGATGATGGGCTACATGGTTTATCAGTTGGTCAGTGAGATCGTCGAAGGCATCGTGGATCTGGCTGAAGGTCTGTATCTGGAAGGGGCCGAGCACATCATCGGTTTTGTCGAAAGCGTCATCCAGTTAGTGGCATTCGCCGGCGGCATGAAAATCGGCGGGGAGGTGGTACTGCCCAAACTGTCCTCGTTCATCGAGTCGACAAAACCGGTCACGCTTCCCAACGGCGCCAAACGCCTGTGGAGCCAGGACCTTGAACCCTATCAGAAACAGAACCTGACCCTGGCTGCGGATTCAAAGCCTGATGAAACCTGGCTGCACCAGCATGAGGGCAAGCCGATTCTCAAACTGGACACCAGGCACTTCGAACTCACGAAAGATCGGCAGACCGGCAAACACAGGGTCAAGCATCCGACCCGGCCCGATGCCTATCAACCCGAGTTGAACAGCAACGGTGAAGGTGCATTCGTGATTGAAGGCGAGCAGCCTCATACATGGGATGACACGACCTTGCTGGCGCGACTCGCACCAGACATGGGTGAGCTGGCCGAATCCTACGGGGACATCCGCACGGTCAGTCAGACCGATGCCAACGCGATCCGCCGAATGTATGTCGACAATGAACGGCCCCTGCCTTTACTCAGCGATACCGTGACCCGGTTCCGTATCGACCGCGACGTTCAGACCTTCATCGAGCAGTTGGGCAGTGAACAGGCGCAAGACTATTCAAGCGCCGATGCCGACATGCAATTTCAGCTGCTCGACGGCGTGTGGCCCGGCAAGGCGATTGAACTGGTAGACGCCAGTGGTGAAGTCCTTCGAGTCATTGGTCGCGCGGGCGGACCGCGTGTCCGGATAAACACTAATCGTCTGACCGGCGTCGATCTGGTCAAGACGCTGTTGTCGCACCTTGATGATGCACAACTGAACACCTTGTTGAACGTCGAGTTTGGCATTGAGCCCCGCGCGCCTGAAATGAACGCTAAAAATCTGCGGGCAGAGTTGGCGAAATTGGCCAGGAGCAAGCGCATGTCGCTGTTCGACGCACGCTATCGCCGTATCGAGGCCGCCACGAGTGGCAACGCAAAAACGATCCAGGCCAAAGTACCGGGCCTGCCTGGCACTGTCGCCCGCGATTTGCTGTCAATCGCCACACGTTCAGAAGTTCAGGCGCTTGAGCGCGGGCAGTTACCCGCGCGGCTGGAAAACCTCGCGCGCTGGGGCCTTCGAGACGTGCGGATCAGTCGCGCTTATGAGGGTTTTTACCTGGACTCGGTCGACAGTTCCGATATGGACAGACTGGCGCTGCACTCACTTGAGAATCTCCGAGGCTGGAATCCCGATGTACGCATTGAAGTCCGTCGGTTCGAGTACGGTGGTCGCCTACTCGACAGTATCGGCAAGGACGACGCGGGGATTCGGCGCACGCTCGTCGAGCTTCAGGACTCGACGTTCGTTGCGTATGACGAAGACGGTAACGCCCTGCATTCGGGCATGGATTTGTTTTCCTCTATTTTGCAGGCGTTGCCGGATGCCGAGCGTAATGCGCTGAACATCCATATTGGCCAAGGGCCAAAATTGAAGCTGGCTCTGCGGGACAACGCGTTGAAGCCCTATCAGTTGTTGAAGGTGCTGGACGATCACCCGGTTCTTGATCGCGTCACTTACGATCCTCGATTCATGCGCCTGCGTGGTGGTGCGCCTAACGCTGACGGCGAGCGTGCTGCCTTGGAAGAAATCGGCGAACTCTATGGGGATCTGGTGACAGGGGCGTTCCATCCATCCGTTTCCGAGTTCAAAAGATTCGATTATCTGCGTGGCCTTAAACTGATGCACGACAGCTTTGCGCAGGATTACTTCTACGATCTGGGGGATGCACTGAACGCAGCCAATGCTACCGGCGAGGCCGGGCCTGGCCTGGAAATCGTTCAAAGTATTGAGGCATTGCCTGATCTGCAGAAGCTGATGCTGCCTGAGCAATTCGACTCATTAATCGGCCGTCTGTTTACCGAAGAAGGCCTGGTGCCGCTCACGGAGTCGGAACGAAACCTGGGTATGAATGCGCGGAATCTGGAACAGACCGGGCGCGCAAATGAATACCAGGCGCTATCACGTTCAGTCCGGGAGAATGCTGTAACGCCAAGTCCGGAGCTGGCCGATTTCAGTCATTACGCAGAGTTGCTCTCCCAGTCCGTCGCCACGACCGAGGAACCGATTCAGGTTTCGGCTCAAACCATGGCCAACTTGAAAACGGCACAGGAGGCGATCTATCGAGCCAAGGAGCTCCTGCCCTTGTCGGGCAATCAGTTGCCAAGCATCTGGGAAAACGGCGGTTCGGCAATCGCGAAGATAAAAGGTCTCAGAGGGCTGGACCTGGAGGACGGCGGGTTCACCGCAAAATTGACCACCGCCGAAGCTGCTCGCAAAGCCATCGAAATCAAGGGTGGCAATTGCTCGGAGAACTCGAAAGTTACGTTTTCGATCCTCGCCAGCCAGCCCCGTACGTCCAGCATTCACATTGTCAGGGCCACCCGTTTTGACCATCAATATGTGGTGATGGGTGATGATCTGAGCAATCTCGATGGACTGGTCGTCGCTGACTCCTGGCCGGAGTTTCCCGCGGCGCACCTGGCCAGCAATGGACACTTCGATTTTGAGATGCCGCCGGTGACGACGCTGCCACCTGGGCCCGCCGTCGCCGAGTACAACTTTATCAATGAAGCGCTGCCAGGTCCGGCGACATTGCCTGCGGTTTCCGAGGCGAACACGTTCCGGCAGATAAAGCTTAACAAGCTGTATGAGAGCGGCGCTTACGCCCAATGGACATCATTGGGAGAGCTTGGGCAAACCTACGCTGTCGAGGGTGGCACGCCGGTTTCGTTCGAACGGATACCCGCGTCGGTCATTGAAGACCGGGTTGATGCTTACAATCGATACCTGGACGCTTTCAAGGACATCCTGGACGCTCAGGCGGATGCCGATTGAGGGCAATCTGATGCTTCGGTGGATGAAGGTGTAACAGGGGTTGTCTACACTCCAGAATGAGGCCGCACCCCTCGGTGCGGCAACAAGGAGAAAACTCCATGAAGATGTTGCGTGTCCCTTTGTTGATGATCGGTTTGCTGTTTTGCGCCCAGGGCTTCGCCGCCACTGAGCAACAGAACAAGATGACCACTTGCAACGCTGACGCTACCGCAAAAAGCCTCAAGGGCGATGAGCGCAAAACTTTCATGAGTACCTGCCTCAAAGCGGCGCCGGCCGCCAATGACGCGAAAGCGCTGACACCTCAGCAAGAAAAGATGAAAACCTGCAACGCCACCGCGGCTACCCAGGCTTTGAAAGGCGATGCGCGTAAAGCGTTCATGAGTGATTGCCTGAAGAAAAAATAAACCGAGCGGTCTTTGTTGGGCCGGGAAATTTGTGGCGATTGTGAAGGCCTCTTCGCGAGCAAGCCCGCTCCCACCTTCGACCGAGTTCTTCCAGATGGAATGCGATCGAGTGTGAGAGCGGGCTTGCTCGCGAAGAGGCCGGCATGGACGCTGCAAAAAAACCGCCAATGCCCCACTAAGGTCGACCTACACAATCCCTAGTGCTGGCCTCCGAACGCTGGCAGACTGCCAATCCTTTTACGTCGTTCGTTTTGAGGCTGTATGCCAACGTTTTCTCAACGTCAAGTTCTGCTGCTGATCAGTTGGGTCATCATCTTTGGTGGTTTGCTGCTGGTGATCCCGCTGCGACTGCTGCCCAGCCTGCTGGCCGGGTTGCTGGTGTTCGAACTGGTCAACATGCTCACCCCGCAATTGCAGCGGCTGATCGAAGGCCGGCGGGCGCGCTGGCTGGCGGTGGCGTTATTGGGGACGCTAGTGGTCAGTGTGTTGACGCTGATCTTTGCCGGCGCCATCAGTTTTCTGCTGCACGAAGCGGAAAACCCCGGCGCATCTCTCGACAAATTCATGGTTGTGGTCGACCGTGCGCGCGGGCAATTGCCGCCGTTCATCGACGTCTATCTGCCGGCCAGTGCCGCCGAGTTCCGCGTGGCGATTGGCGAGTGGATGAGCAAGCACCTCAGCGACTTGCAACTGGTGGGCAAGGACGCGGCGCACATGTTTGTGACGCTGCTGATCGGCATGGTGCTGGGGGCGATCATTGCCTTGCAGCGCGTGCCGGACTTGACCAAGCGCAAGCCATTGGCCGCCGCGCTGTTCGACCGCTTGCACCTGCTGGTCCAGGCGTTTCGCAACATCGTGTTCGCCCAGATCAAGATTTCCCTGCTCAACACCTTCTTCACCGGGATTTTCCTGGCGGTGGTCCTGCCGATGTTCGGGATCAAGCTGCCGCTGACCAAAACCCTGATCGTGCTGACGTTCCTGCTAGGGCTGCTGCCGGTGATCGGCAACCTGATATCGAACACCCTGATCACCATCGTCGGCCTGTCGCTGTCGATCTGGGTGGCCGTGGCGGCGCTGGGTTACCTGATTGTTATCCACAAGCTCGAATACTTCCTCAACGCGCGCATTGTCGGCGGGCAGATCAGTGCCAAGTCGTGGGAGTTGCTGCTGGCGATGCTGGTGTTCGAGGCCGCGTTCGGCCTGCCGGGGGTGGTGGCGGGGCCGATTTATTATGCGTACCTGAAGAGCGAGTTGAAGCAGGTGGGGATGGTTTGATCAGGTAGATGTGTGTTGCCTGATCTGACGCTTTCGCGGGCAAGCCACGCTCCCACGGGTTTTGTGTCGTTCGCCGAAAATGGTTACGACACAAAACCTGTGGGAGCGTGGCTTGCCCGCGAAGGGCCCAACTCGGTTTTGGATCAGTCCATCGTGCCGTAACGCTTCATCGCCTCAATCGCCAACCCGCTGCCGATGCTGCCAAAGATGTTCCCTTCCACATGCCGCGCGTTCGGCAACATCGCCGACACGCTGTTGCGCAGCGCCGGAATCCCGCTCGAACCGCCGGTGAAGAACACCGTGTCGACCTGATCGACGCGCACGTTGGCATCGTTCAGCAATTGCGTGACGCTGTTGCGCACGCGCTCCAGCAAGTTGTCGATGGCCGATTCGAACAGCGCCCGGCTCAGCTCCACGCTCAAACCCGGCTCGATGCGGTCCAGCGGCACATGACGGCTGTCGGCGTGGGTCAGCTGGATCTTGGTTTCTTCCACTTCCATGGCCAGCCAGTGGCCGGCGCGCTGGTCGATCAGCTTGAACAGACGATCGATGCCGCCCGTGTCTTCGATGTCGTAACGCATGCTGCCCAGCGCCAGGGTCGACTTCTGCGAGTACACCGAGTTGATGGTGTGCCAGGTCGCCAGGTTCATGTGGTGGCTGGTTGGCATGTAGGCGCCGCTCTTCATGCGACTTCCGTAGCCGAACAGCGGCATCAGGCCTTGCAGGCTCAGCTGCTTGTCAAAGTCGGTCCCGCCGATGTGCACGCCGCCGGTGGCGAGGATGTCATCGTGACGGTTGTCGTGGGTGCGACGCTCCGGGGACAGGCGCACCAGCGAGAAGTCGGACGTACCACCGCCGATGTCGACAATCAGTACCAGCTCTTCCTTCTCGATGGTCGACTCGTAGTCGAATGCCGCCGCAATCGGTTCGTACTGGAACGACACATCCTTGAAGCCAATGGCGCGCGCCACGTCCACCAGGGTGTTCTCGGCTTCCTGGTCGGCCATTTCATCGTCGTCGACGAAGAACACCGGACGGCCGAGTACCACTTCATCGAACTCCCGACCGGCGGCGGTTTCAGCGCGCTTCTTCAATTGACCGATAAACAGACCGAGCAGGTCCTTGAACGGCATCGCCGTGCCGAGGACGCTGGTGTCGTGCTTGATCAGCTTGGAACCCAGCAGGCTCTTGAGCGAGCGCATCAACCGGCCTTCATAGCCTTCCAGGTACTCGTGCAGCGCCAGCCGGCCGTACACCGGGCGGCGTTCTTCCATATTGAAGAAGACCACCGACGGCAGGGTGATCTTGTCGTCCTCCAGCGCGATCAGCGTTTCCATGCCGGGGCGCAGCCAGCCGACGGTGGAGTTGGACGTGCCAAAGTCGATACCACAGGCACGGGCTGGAGATGCGTTTTTCATGTCTTTCGAGTTCCGGTTAAAAAACGGCCGCGCAGTGTATGTCAGTGCGGCGAATATTCGAAGGCCGACTATCCGCTAAATCTCAGCTATTAGCGCCTTGAAAGACTATCCTTTGCCCCAAACTTGTCTGCATTGGGCCTGGCAGCCACAGGACGGTCGCAAGAACCGCCCGCCGCTGCCGATAAACTTCTGATGCGCTGCCCGGTCAACAACTTGAGATCGGTCAACCTGGCGGCTGGCAATGAGCGCAGACTGCCGGTGGCGGCGCGATATCGATAACGGATGGTGATTCCCTCGATGGACTTCAAAGACTATTACAAGATTCTCGGTGTGGAGCCGACGGCTGACGATAAGGCGATCAAGGCCGCCTATCGCAAGCTGGCGCGCAAATACCACCCGGACGTCAGCAAGGAAAAGGACGCCGAGTCCAAGTTCAAGGACGCCTCGGAAGCCTATGAAGCGCTGAAAAGTGCCGACAAGCGCGCCGAATATGACGACTTGCGCAAATATGGCCAGCACGGCCAGCCGTTCCAGGGGCCGCCGGGTTGGCAGGGTCGTGGTGGCGGTGGTTTTGGTGGTGGCGGTCAGGACACTGGCGATTTTTCGGACTTTTTCAGTTCGATTTTCGGCAACCGTGGCCCGGGCTTTGGTGGTGGACAGTCGGGCCGCAGCGCCGGGCGTCGAGGGCAAGACGTGGAAATGGAACTTGGGATTTTCCTGGAAGAAACCCTCTCGAACGAATCGAAGAAGGTCACCTTCCAGGTGCCGCAGTACAACGCTGCCGGCCAGCACGTCAGCAATACCAGCAAAAGCCTGAATGTGAAAATCCCCGCCGGTGTGACCGACGGCGAGCGCATCCGCCTCAAGGGCCAGGGTGCGCCGGGTGTCGGTGGCGGCGCTAATGGTGACTTGTTCCTGATCATTCGCTTTGCGCCGCACCCCAAGTTTGACGTCGAAGGCGAGAACCTGATCATTACCTTGCCGCTGGCTCCATGGGAGTTGGCGCTGGGTACCGAAGTGGCAGTGCCTACACTGACAGGCAAGATCAACCTCAAGGTGCCGGCCGGCAGCCAGAATGGCCAGCGCATGCGCGCCAAGGGGCACGGTCTGCTGAACAAGGCGGGCGAGCGTGGCTACCTGTTCGTGCAATTGAAGGCGGTCATGCCCAAGACCTCAAGCGATGAGGTCAAGGCGCTGTGGCAGGAACTGGCGAAAAAAGCCGCTTTCGACCCGAGAGAACATTTCTGATCCAAGAGACGGAGTAGCCCATCATGAGCAACCCCCTGATCGTTCAACTGGACATGGCAGAATTCTGTGAGGCGACCGACCTGTCGGACGTCTACGTGATCGAAATCGTCGAGCACGGCATCCTCGAACCTCAGGGCACGCAGCCCAAGGATTGGCGTTTCAACGATTACGAATTGGCACTGGCCAAGCGTGCCGCCAAGCTGCGGCGCGATCTGGAACTGGAGTGGGAAGGCGTCGCCCTGGCGCTGGACCTGCTTGAAGAGGTCCAGCAACTGCGAGCCGAGAATCGCATGCTCAAGCAGCGGTTGGGGCGGTTGGTGGTTGAGTAGGTGTTCTGATGTTTTTGCGTTGCCTGTTCGGGCGCTATCGCGAGCAGGCTCACTCCCACAGTTGACCGAGTTCTTTCAGACGGAATACGGTCGAATGTGGGAGTGAGCCGGCTCCGGGCGGCGTTCCGACGAAGAACGATAACGCGGTCTGTCGGAATTACACCTTGCGCGGCAACACCACGGTAAACATCGTGCCATCAGCTTCGCTGGAGCTGACCTCAATCGTCCCACCGTGCGCATCGACCACTTCCTTGACGATAAACAACCCCAGGCCAAGGCTGGTGGATGGCTGGCCGAGCTCTTCGTCGGCGCTGCGCACCAACGGATCGAAAATCGTGCCGATCGCCTCCTCCGAAATTGGAACGCCGTGGTTATGCACCGTGAGGCGAACCGTGTCTGGTTCGCCTGTGAGGGTCACCGTTACGTCACGCTTGTTCAAACCATGCTGCAACGCGTTGCCGATCAGGTTCTGCAACAGTTGGCGAACCCGTCCGGCATCCCAGACACCTCGGGTGTCTCCCGCTACGTTGACGATGGGATCGCATTCCGGGTTACCGGCGCAGGCTTCGGCAATCGCCGCATGGGCGGCATCGGCCAGGTCCATGGGCGCCGGTTCGATCGGCAGGCTTTTACCCAGGCGACTGCGCACTAGCTCCAGCAAATCGCTGACCATCACCGCCATGTGCCGCGCGCCATGCTTGATGTTGACCGCGCAGGCCAGTGCATCGCCTTCAAGCGTTACTTTGCGCATCAGCATTTCAGTGGACATGCTCACCGCTTGCAACGGTGCCCGCAGGTCATGCCCGAGTATCGCCAAAAAGATATCCCGCGAACGATTGACCTGCTCGGCGTAGGCCGCAGTGGACTCGGCGAGTGCTTCGTCAATGGCTTCGTTGAAACGGATCATGTCCTGGAAATAGGCCAGGTCCGGCGACTCCAGACTGTTGACCCACAAACGGATGACACACGCGCGCAAATGACGGAACTCCGACGTCATCTGCACCAGATCAAACCCCACGGTATGCCGCAGTTCGCCATGACTGGCGGCGGCCTCGTCCAGGCTCGGGGTTTTTTCCGGGCCTTCGCCCTTGGCTTTGGCCATCTGTTCGCTGGAGGTTTGCGCGGTGGTCATGTCTCGTGCCGCGGCCAACAAAATGGCCTTGGCGTGATCACGCAAGGCGACCCTGTCCATGTGCTCGGCCGCCGGAGTGATGGTGCTGGCGAACTGCTCCCATTCATCGACGATACGGTCCACGTGTTGCCTGATGAATTCGGGTAGGCGCATGTGCGGTTTCCTGGTGGGAAGTCTGGCGCATCTTAGCCCCTTTGTTGCCCGCTAAAAACTACCGTTACGCGGTGGGGCTCTTTTCGGCGGTGTTTGGGTGGTAATTACCTGTTTTTTTGATTCTTAAATCGAATGCGATCTCGATGTATTACTGATTTCATCACTGTTTTTTGATCTTTTGTTTTTGCAGCCAATCAATAATCTGGTCGCTCCTTTCATCGCATAAGGATTTGCGAAATGAACGAGCTTTCGGGTACTTCGGCGTTACAAATAATCACCGGATATGTAGGAGAAGAGGGTGAACGCGATGTTTATCGTGATTATCTTCTGAGCAAACTGCCCTCGCCGATAAAAGACGCCCCTGCCTCACGCCTTGTTTCAATTGCCGATTCGAAGCCGGAGTTTCCTGAGTGGTATTTGAATTCGAGGGCCATGGATCGCCAGTACCTCAAGGCGTTGATCGACGAGCACTGGCGCGTCCAGGGTCCATTGGACGATACGCTGGAGAATGTGCAGAAGGACATTCACGTCTTTGCCGAGCCCTTGCTTGTTCAAGCATTGAAAGAGCAGTTGAATCTTGAACTGGACGTCAACACAACGCTGATTCGACTGTATATCCCGGCCAAACTGGGCATTGGCATCGATACCAATGCCAGTCGGCTAAGAGAGTCCTCATTGCTGGAAGCTGCGTTGCACAATTTTGAAGAGCCCGAAACGCAGCAGGGGGCGTTTCGCGAGGGTTCAGGCATCTTCATCCGGGACGAAGAAAACCAACTTCAGCGGCAGGCGCTGACAGTCGAGAGATTTGCTGCCCTGTGTCGGGGGCTCGATATCGGTGCGCAATATCAGCAGCACATCAAGGCGTTACTGACACCCGATGCGGTCGCGGCCAAAGCGACCGTTGAGCGGCAATGTACGGCCAGTGAAAAAGCGGCTTTCAACGAATCGGCGCTTATCGCTTATCTGAAAAAAGACATCACTTCCCATGGCTACGGGAAACTTCGGCAGATTCGTGACAATGAACAAGGCATTTTGATGGGGCGTCGTCCCTTGCACTGCCATCGGCTTTCGATCATGGGTTTCACGCTGTCCGGTGTTGTGTTGTTTAGTGCAGTGGCGGACCCTTCAAAAATCAAAAGAACTTACGACGCGCTGATTCCGCAGCATCAACGAACGATGTTGGAGTGGTCACGCCGTCTGACACTGCTCCCGGGACAGGAGTTTGAGCAGTTCAAGTTGCTCGAGGCGTTTTTCGCCAATGGCCCCAGTGGCCTGGTCGATGCCATGTTGCAAAGGAATGATGTTTATCAACAAAGCCGTCTCGACGGGACGTTGATTGCGTTTGTACCGGATGATCCGGAGCACCCCTTCAAAGAATACGGGTCCTTCACTGATTTCATGAAGGAACTGACGAGCCAGCTGCGCTCGCCGAGCTATCAAGAGTTTTTCAGCCGTTTCGTGGCGCAAAAAGACAAGGGCAAGTTTTTTGCCCGGGTTCGCGAGCGCCTCTCGACGTTCACCTGGCAACAGCGTGAACCCCTGGACATGGGGCCGTGGTGGCGAGAGACCGCGGTCGAGAATGCCGATGCGGAGCCTGTCACCAATATCATCCCCGGCGATCTCTGGCCGCAAATGGGCTTATGGCGCAGGGGGAAAACGATTGCAGATGCGCGGCAAATCGCCGTACCAACCGGCGATGAAGACGCCACCACCCGCTGGAATCGCCTGAGCAGTTATCTGAACATCGGTTGGAACGTGTTCAACTTTGGCGCCATGCTGGTTCCCTACCTGGGCGAAGCGATGCTGGCCATCATGGTCGGGCAGATGCTCTTCGAAACCATGGAAGGCATCGAAGACTGGAGCAAGGGAGACAAGGAAGAAGCGGCGGCCCATCTCACGGGTGTCATGATCAATTTCGCGCAGTTGGCAATCATGGCGGCCGGGCATGTCTTGCCCTCCGGTGCGGCTGCGTCTGTCAAACCTTCGGCTTTCATCGACCAGTTGAAAAAGGTCGAGCGGCCTGACGGCAAGACGCGCCTCTGGAACCCGGACCTTTCGCCCTACGCCCATGACCTGGCATTGCCCAATGAGGTGAAGCCAAACGAGCAGGGTCTGTATCGGTACAGCGGAAAAGACATCCTCAAGCATGAAAACCAACACTTCGAAGTTATCAACGATCCACACACCGGCCAGCCGCGCTTGCGTCATCCGAGTCGGCCGCAGGCTTATCAACCGAAGCTGGAGCACAACGGTGCCGGCATCTGGAAAACAGAACTCGATCGCCCCCTCGAGTGGGACAAAACCACACTCATGCGGCGCATGGGGCCGACGGTCGAGGGTTTCTCTGACAACACGCTGGAGCAGATTCGTCTTGTCAGTGGAATAGAAGAGGACGAATTGCGCAGGTTGCATGTCGTCAGCGATCCTCCGCCAGCGTTGCTGACCAACACCATCGAGCGCTTCAAGGCCTGGGCTGATGTGCAGAAGCTGCCCGGGCAGATAAGGCTCAATGAGGTTCCGCAAGCGTTCGTCGAGCAGGTGCCCAAGTTGCTGGTTGAACTGCCGAGATGGCCCGAGCAAAAAAGTATTGAGCTCGTTGATGGCGCCGGGCACGGGGGAAGCTCGATAACGTTTGGCAACATCGATGCGTTGCCGGCCAACACGCTGAAGGTAAGCCGTGCCGAAGTCCGTGCAGGGAAACTGCCGGAGCTCGCCGTGAAGTTTGCGAACGAGGCCGACATCCACGCGATGCTCGGGCAGGGCATTTCTACTGACGAGCAAGTCCGCATCGATGCCTTGAAAAACCAGCTTGCCGAGCGGGCAGGTAATCGGCGCGGCCCTCTGTTTGAGGCGCTTGATCGTCGTCTGCAACAGACCAACGACCCGCAAGTGCTGGTGCTTCAGGATGCGTTCAACGGACTCCCCACGGCGATAGCCCGGGAGTTGCTGGCCGACATCGAACCGCAAGACCTGCTCAAGATCACCGAGCCGTCGCGCATTCCCTTGCAGCTCAGGGAGCGTGTGAGAGTCACCTTGCAGGCGATACGAACCGCGCGCGCTTATGAAGGGCTCTTCCTCGACTCGCCATACGGTGTCGACACCGAGCGGCTGGCGTTGCACTCGTTGCAAGCATTGCCCAACTGGCCCGACAACGTCCGGATCGAAATCCGTGAATATTCATTCGACGGACCGTTGCGCGACAGCGTCGGCCCGGCAGATGCCGCCCACCCCAGAATCCTGGTCAGCGAGGACGGTCAGTACCAGGCACGCGATGCCGATGATCTTCATTTGCACGGCGCCGATAATCTTTACGCCTCGGTGTTGCATGCCCTGCCTGATGCCGAACGAAACGCGCTGGGGTATCACGTCAATCAAGGCTCCACACTCAAGCACGCCATTCAAAAAGCGCCGTTGCCACGCGACACGTTCAGTGCCCTTCTCGCGGATAACCCTGTGCGCAAACCGATGTTCGACCCCGCCACGATGCGACTGCGTGGCGGCATGCGCGGGGTTTCGCAGGGGGTGCGTCAAGTCACCGGACTCATCACACCGCAAGAGCGGATCCGTGTCGTCCGCCCCGGATGGACGGAGGCCGAAGCCTTGGCGTATCTGGAGGCGGGTGGCAGCGAAGTCAGTCTGGAGCAGAGGGCGAGCGCACTCGAAGCGGAGTTCGATCGGCTCAACGCCAACTTTCAACGCTGGCTGAACTCGCCGACCAACGCGTTTCGCTTCACGCCTGCCGGCATCGCCGAATGGCAGTCCAGAAATGCGTTATACAAAGCGGTCAGGGAGTGCTGGCAGCAAACCGGGTTGCGCGATGTGGATGCGTTCGGCGATTTGCACGGCGTTGTACTCGACCTGGAAAACTTTCCGCTGGGGCGTCATCTGGGCACCCTGCCCTCACTGGAGGGTAATTTCGATCATGTCACTCGCCTCAATCTGAACCGGACCCAACTGACCGACGCGCATATTTCCTTCCTGGATCATTTCCCACGCTTGCGTTCGCTCAACGTCAACGGCAATTCGCTCACGCGGTTTCCTCGGGCTATAGGCCGAATGCGCACGTTGACGGAACTGAACATGCGAGGAAACCGGATTGTGCTGGATGCGCCGGCGATCGCAGACCTGCGCAACCTGACTCGACTTCATATCCTGGACCTGCTCGGTAATCCGTTGGGGCGAGTCCCGGATATTGGCAGCATGAGGATGTTACATACGCTGATCCTGGCCGATACCGGCGTTCATACCTGGCCCGACGGGTTGTTCGCACAACCGCGGTTCCGGCATTTTTACCTGGATATACAGAGTAACGAGATCACGCAAATTCCAACGGTGCCCCGTGGTTCCGTCCAGGCGGAACTGCTGGCGCGCACGATGTTGAACAGGGAGCCGCCGTGGTTGGCGGAGGCCAATCTGCAGACGCTCAGGGACTACATCGAGTCTGTCGGCATGGACCCTGATCGACCGTATCCGCCGCGTGGTGTGCGCGACAGTCTCGACTGGGAAGCCGGCATGACGCGTCCGGAGTGGGTGGCGAAACAAGAGGTCTGGAACAGCGTCGAGGATGAGATCGGTTCGGTCGGGTTTTTCAATGAGATTCGTAAACTCACCGAGTCGGGGCATTTCAAGCGCGACCCTGGGTTCCGGGTCGATGTAACCGCCAAGGTCTGGCGAATGCTCGAGGCCATGGCGAAAAATACCGGGTTACGGCAAAAACTCTTCACGATGTCCACCGTGCCCACGGCGTGCGTCGATGCGGGCGCGCAGCTGTTCAACGCCATGGGGATGGAGGTGCTGATTCATGAGGCCTATGAACTGGCAAATCCCGCGTTGGTCGAGGGTGAGCTGGTGTCGCTGGCGCGGGGCAAGTCACGTCTGGATGAATTGAGCAGGATCGCCCGCAAAACGATTGCCGAGCGCGAGGTACTGGGCGAGCAGTTCAGGCGCCTTGATGCGACGGGCGAGGTGACGGGCACGATTGATGAGGTTGAAGTTCACCTGGCATTCATGACGGACCTTGCCGACCGGCTGGATCTGCCCTGGCAGTCTCGGAAAATGCAGTTCAGGAAGATCGCCGGCGTCACGCCCGCGATGATCGAGTCTGCGTACCGCCGTGTGCTTGACCTTGAAGAGGGGGAGCTGCTCGGTGATCTGCTGATCGATCAGCCATTCTGGTCATCCTACGTCGAGGGCTCCAACCGAAGTGCTTTCAAAGGCTTCAGGCGCCGGATCGATGCCACCACAGAGTTCTACATGGCGTTGGACGAGCGCGCGACCGACACCACGCTTTCCCTTGAGCAAAAGACTCGGTTGAAGGAAGAACTCAGGGTGCTTGGCGCGGAACTGAACAAACCGGAAAGCGACTTTGCGCCGGGACGGGTCATGACCGAAGCGGAATATGCCGCTGAGTTGAATGTCATCGATGAAGACAAAAACGCGTTGGTCAAAACCCTCACACAGCAGGCGATCGACCGGGCAAAACTGCAAAGGGTAGAAATCCCCTTAGCCGTACAACCGAACGCCTGATCGCAGTTGCTTTTCGCAGGGGCCTGGCGTGTCAGGCCCCTCGAACGATCAAAACAGGAAGTAACGCTGGGCCATCGGCAGTACATCCGCTGGCTCACACCACAACAAAACCCCATCAGCCTTGACCTGATACGTCTGCGGGTCGACATCAATGTTCGGCAGATAGTCGTTGTGGATCAAGTCGGTTTTCTGCACGTCGCGGCAACCTTTGACCACGGCGATTTTCTTCTTCAAACCCAAGGCTTCGGGCAACCCGGCCTCCTGCGCGGCCTGGCTGATGAAGGTCAGGCTGGTGGCGTGCAACGAGCCGCCGTAGCTGGCAAACATCGGACGGTAATGCACCGGTTGCGGTGTTGGAATTGAAGCATTGGCATCGCCCATCAGGCTGGCCGCGATGGCGCCGCCCTTGAGGATCAAGGTCGGTTTGACGCCGAAAAACGCCGGACGCCAAAGCACCAGGTCCGCCCATTTGCCCACTTCAACCGAGCCCACTTCATGACTGATGCCATGGGTGATCGCCGGGTTGATCGTGTACTTGGCGATGTAGCGTTTGGCGCGGAAGTTGTCATTGCCTTCGCCATCACCGGGTAGCGCGCCGCGCTGTTTTTTCATCTTGTCGGCGGTTTGCCAGGTGCGCGTGATCACTTCACCGACGCGGCCCATGGCCTGGCTGTCGGAGCTGATCATCGAGAACGCGCCGAGGTCGTGCAGGATGTCTTCGGCGGCAATCGTTTCGCGGCGGATGCGGCTTTCGGCGAAGGCCACGTCTTCGGCAATGCTCGGGTCCAGGTGGTGGCAGACCATCAGCATGTCGAGGTGTTCGTCGATGGTGTTGCGGGTGAACGGCCGGGTCGGGTTGGTCGAGCTCGGCAGCACGTTGGCGAAACCGCAGGCCTTGATGATGTCCGGGGCATGACCGCCGCCCGCGCCTTCGGTGTGATAGGTGTGGATGGTGCGGCCCTTGAAGGCGGCGAGGGTGGTTTCGACGAAGCCCGATTCGTTGAGGGTGTCGGTGTGGATGGCGACCTGCACGTCGTATTGATCGGCAACGGTCAGGCAGTTGTCGATACTCGCCGGGGTGGTGCCCCAGTCTTCATGAAGCTTGAGGCCGATGGCGCCGGCCTTGACCTGTTCGATCAACGGCTCCGGCAGGCTGGCATTGCCCTTGCCAGTGAGGCCGATGTTCATCGGGAACGCATCGGCGGCCTGAAGCATGCGCGCCAGGTGCCACGGCCCGGAGGTGCAGGTGGTGGCGTTGGTGCCGGTGGCCGGCCCGGTGCCGCCGCCGATCATGGTGGTGACGCCGCTCATCAGCGCTTCTTCGATCTGCTGTGGGCAGATGAAATGGATGTGGGTGTCGATGCCGCCCGCAGTGAGGATCATGCCTTCGCCGGCGATGACTTCGGTGCTCGCGCCGACCGCGATGGTCACGTTCGGCTGGATGTCCGGGTTGCCGGCCTTGCCGATGCCGGCGATGCGTCCGTCCTTGAGTCCGACGTCGGCTTTGACGATGCCCCAGTGGTCGATGATCAGCGCGTTGGTGATCAGGGTGTCGACGACTTCGGCGGCCAGCAGCTGGCTCTGGCCCTGGCCGTCGCGGATGACTTTGCCGCCGCCGAATTTCACTTCTTCGCCGTAAGTGGTGAAGTCTTTTTCCACCTCGATCCACAGCTCGGTATCGGCCAGGCGGACCTTGTCACCGACGGTGGGGCCGAACATGTCGGCGTAGGCTTGTCTAGAGATTTTCATGCGCATGCCTTGGGAATTAATTGAATGGGAGATCGCATTCGCGGGCAAGCCTCGCTCCTACAGGTCCGCGTCGTAAGTATTATTGGCGACCGACACAAACTGTAGGAGCGAGGCTTGCCCGCGAAGGGGCCAGAACAGACACCGCATTTGTTACAGGTCACCCATGATCCTGCCGGCAAACCCGAACACCCGGCGATGCCCGGCCAGGTCCACCAACTCAACCTCACGGCTCTGCCCCGGCTCGAAGCGCACGGCGGTGCCGGAGGGGATATTCAGGCGCATGCCGCGACTGGCCGCGCGGTCGAAGGTCAGGGCGTCGTTGGTTTCGAAGAAGTGGTAATGCGAGCCGACCTGGATCGGCCGGTCGCCGCTGTTGGCCACTTTCAGGCTGACAGTGCGGCGGCCCACATTGAGTTCGATGTCGCCGGACTGGATCTGGTATTCACCGGGAATCATCAGTGGGCTCCCTGGAGAATCTTGTAGTAGAGGGCGGTCGGTTTGTACTGGCCGGTCGGGTCGCAGGCGTAGTCGGGGATTTCACCGGCTTTGGTGTAACCCAGGGCTTTGTAGAAGTCTTCGGCGGGGGAGCCGGCCTCGGTATCGAGGTAGAGCATGCCGCGCTTGTGCTGGAGCGCGGCCTGTTCCAGCGCGCTCATCAATTGTTGGCCCAGACCCCGACGGCGCGCATGCTCGCGCACCAGCAGCTTCTGCACTTCGGCACGGTTCAGGCCATTGGCCTTCTGGCACAGGGTCAATTGCACACTGGCCTGCACTTGCTCGTCCTTGACCACCACCCACAGCAGCACGTTGCCTTGGTTCAGGTTGTCCTGAACGTCATCGAAATAGGCGCGGGCTTGAGCGGCGTCCAGATTGGCCATGAACCCGACACTGGCGCCATAGCCGACAGCGTCCAGCAGCAGATCAATCAACCCCTGACGATAGTGCGCAAAGCTTTCAACATTGACGCGGCGCAGTTGAGCGGCGTTCATCGTGAGTTACTCCTTGTTGGCGGGTGGCGGCTCCGCGCCAGGATTGAGGGTCAGTTGCATGAAGGTCAGGTCCAGCCAGCGGCCGAATTTGGTGCCCACCTGGGGCATCTCACCGGTGATCACGAAACCGGCGCGCTCATGCAAACGAATGGAAGCGGCGTTGCCGCTTTCGATGGCCGCGACCATCACATGCTTGTCGCAGCCTCTGGCGCGCTCGATCAGCGCCGTCATCAATTGCGGGCCCAGACCGTTGCCACGCTGGTCGCTGCGCACATAGACCGAGTGCTCGACGGTATGACGGAAACCGTCGAACGGCCGCCAGTCACCAAATGAAGCGTAGCCCAGCACGCTGTTATCGCCGTCGACAATCACCAGGATCGGATAACCCTGGGCTTGCCGGGCGCTGAACCAGGCCTGACGGTTGCCCAGGTCCACGGCCTGTTCGTTCCAGATCGCCGTGGTGTTGAGCACGGCGTCGTTGTAGATGTCCCGGATCGCCGGCAGGTCGGCGTGCAGCGCATCGCGGATTTGATAGCTCATGACGCGTCCTCAGGCGATGGGTTGGTGGACGGTGACCAGTTTGGTGCCGTCGGGAAAGGTCGCTTCGACCTGGATCTCCGGAATCATTTCCGGGATGCCTTCCATCACTTGTTCGCGGCTGAGCAGGGTGGTGCCGAAGTGCATCAGTTCGGCCACGGTCCGGCCGTCACGCGCGCCTTCGAGCAGCGCAGCGGAGATGTAGGCCATGGCTTCCGGGTAATTGAGTTTCACGCCGCGCGCCAAACGCCGCTCGGCCACGAGGCCGGCGGTGAAGATCAGCAGCTTGTCTTTTTCGCGTGGGGTCAGGTCCATCGTTTGGAATCCATAATCGGCAGTTAAAAAAGCTTTCTGTAGGAGCGAGGCTTGCCCGCGAAGGGCGCGCCTCGGTTTAACAGGGAGACCGCGTTATCGTTCTTCGCGGGCAAGCCTCGCTCCTACAGGGGGTAGGTGTTCAGGTGCTCCATATTCTTGGGGGCAAGGCTTCACGGCCGAGCAACGCAGGCCTGAGCAACCGCCACAAATCAATCAGCCAGCCCCGCGCCAACAGCGCTTCACTGGCCAGACACCGGGCAACCAGAAGCCCCGGCAATTGCGTCAAATCCCCGCGCACTTGATTGGGTAGCGAGCGACAGGTTTCCAGCAGCTCGCTATCAATCTCCCCGGTCACCAGCAACGTCGCAAACACCGGTTGCCCATCCAGGCCAATCGGCGAGTCGAGCAGACCATCATCCCCGACAATGCGCTGGCGTTCGTGCCAGAGCAACTGGCCGTCGCGGCGGATATCCAGTTGCGCCTGAAAATGGCCGAGGTCGAAGCGTTCGCCACTGGCCGGGCGGCCCAGTGCCACAACGTCCCAGTAAAACAACCGTGCGTCGCCCTCCAGATCGATGGAGGTGCTGAGCTCGGCCTGAGCGTCGCTGAAGATAATCGTCTCTTGTGGCAGCCATTCCAGTGTCGCACCGGGCGCCACTTTCAATGTCAGCCGCTGATAGGCGGGCCCCGCCGCGCGATACCACTTCGCGGCACCCGGGCTGGTGATTTGCGCCCAGGCGTGCGTGCCGACGCTGGCCGAGATATCCAGTCGATCCCCACCGGCAATGCCTCCGGGCGGATGAACGATGATGTGTTGGCACACGTGCGGCCCTTCGGCGTACAGGTGCTTCTGTACGCGCAGCGGGCCTTTGTGTCGGCGCAGGACCGGGCGTGTGCTGTCGCCGAAACGGGCGTAGCCCAGTTCCAGCTCGGCGTGCCAGCTGGGGGTGAACAGGACAATGGGGGCAGGTAGATTCATATTTTCTAATTATCGTCAGGACGCTACAGACTAGATCGTAACCAGACCGCGTACACCCTCGGTTTCCATGTTTTCACCGCGACCTTGTTGCACGATCTCGCCCCGGGACATCACCAGGTACTGGTCGGCCAGTTCGGCGGCGAAATCGTAGAATTGCTCGACCAACAGAATCGCCATGTCACCCCGGGCCGCAAGCTTCTTGATCACCACACCGATCTCCTTGATCACCGACGGCTGGATGCCTTCGGTGGGCTCATCGAGAATCAACAGCCGTGGACGGCTCGCCAGCGCACGACCGATCGCCAATTGCTGCTGTTGGCCACCGGACAAGTCACCGCCGCGCCGTTGCTTCATTTGCAGCAGCACCGGAAACAGCTCGTAGATGAATGCCGGAACTTCCTTGGCTTCAGAACCAGGAAATCGCGACAGGCCCATCAGCAGGTTTTCTTCCACGGTCAGCCGGCCAAAAATCTCGCGTCCCTGAGGTACATAGGCGATCCCGGCATGCACCCGCTGGTGCGGCTTGAACGTGGTGATCGGTTTGCCTTCCCAATTCACCGCGCCTTCTTTGGCAGGCAGCAAACCCATCAGGCATTTGAGCAGCGTGGTCTTGCCCACCCCATTGCGCCCGAGCAGGCAGGTGACTTCACCGACCTTCACCTCAAACGTCAGGCCCCGCAGGATGTGGCTACCGCCGTAATACTGGTGCAGCTTGTCGACTTGCAGCATGTTCAAATTCCTCTCAAATCCCCCGTAGGAGCGAGGCTTGCCCGCGAAGCTTTTGGCAGCCTTGAGGTCCCCTTCGCGGGCAAGCCTCGCTCCTACGGGAGCAAAATCATCGACCGAGATAAACCTCGATCACGCGCTCGTTTTCCTGGACCTGCTCCAGCGACCCTTCGGCCAGCACGCTGCCCTGGTGCAGCACGGTGACGTGGTCGGCGATGGAGCCGACGAAGCCCATGTCGTGCTCCACCACCATCAACGAATGCTTGCCGGCCAGGCTTTTGAACAGCTCGGCGGTGAACTCGGTTTCGGCGTCAGTCATGCCCGCCACTGGCTCGTCGAGCAGCAGCAGTTGCGGGTCTTGCATGAGCAGCATGCCGATTTCCAGAAACTGCTTTTGACCGTGAGACAACAACCCCGCCGGGCGATTGACCGAGGCCGTCAGGCGAATGGTTTCCAGCACCTCGCTGATGCGGTCTTTCTGTTCGCCACTGAGGCGAGCCCGCAGGCTGGCCCACACCGACTTGTCGGTTTTCTGTGCCAGTTCCAGGTTCTCGAACACGCTCAAGGCTTCGAACACCGTCGGCTTCTGGAACTTGCGACCGATGCCGGCCTGGGCGATTTGCACTTCGCTCATCGACGTCAGGTCCAGGGTTTCACCGAACCAGGCTTTGCCGTGACTGGGGCGGGTCTTGCCGCTGATCACGTCCATCAACGTGGTCTTGCCCGCGCCATTGGGACCGATGATGCAGCGCAGTTCGCCGACGCCGATGTACAGGTTCAGATCGTTGAGGGCCTTGAAGCCATCGAAGCTGACGCTGATGTCTTCAAGCGTCAGGATCGTTCCGTGACGCGTATTCAGGCCGGGGCCGACACGTTGCCCGAGGCCGATGGCATCGCGGCTGCTGCCGGCGTCCTTGTTGGGCTCCACTGGGAAAAACGCCGGTTCGAGCATGAATTCAGCTGTCGCAGTGACTCTCATGATTCACCTCTCTTTTTCAGCAGACCGATCACGCCTTTGGGCAAATACAAGGTCACGACAATGAACAGCGCGCCGAGGAAGAACAGCCAGTATTCGGGGAACGCCACGGTGAACCAGCTCTTCATCCCGTTGACCACCCCCGCGCCGAGCAGCGGACCGATCAGCGTGCCGCGACCGCCCAGCGCCACCCAGACGGCGGCCTCAATGGAGTTGGTCGGCGACATTTCACTCGGGTTGATGATCCCGACCTGCGGCACGTACAACGCACCGGCCAAGCCACACAGCACCGCGCTCAACACCCAGACAAACAGCTTGAAACCCCGCGGGTCGTAGCCGCAGAACATCAGGCGGTTTTCCGCATCCCTTAGGGCCGTCAGCACGCGTCCGAATTTACTCTGCGCCAGACGCCAGCCGATAAACAGGCTCGCCACCAGCAACACCACCGTGGCGAAAAACAACACCGCACGGGTGCCCGGCTCGGTGATGCCGAACCCGAGAATCGTGCGGAAATTGGTGAAGCCGTTGTTGCCGCCAAACCCGGTTTCGTTGCGGAAGAACAGCAGCATCCCGGCGAAGGTCAGCGCCTGGGTCATGATCGAGAAATACACGCCCTTGATCCGCGAACGGAAGGCAAAAAAACCGAACACCAGCGCCAGCAAACCCGGCGCCAACACCACCAGGCACATCGACCAGAGAAAGCTGCTGGTGCCGGTCCAGTACCACGGCAATTCGGTCCACGACAGGAAGGTCATGAACGCCGGCAAGCCATCGCCCGACGCCTGGCGCATCAGGTACATGCCCATCGCGTAACCGCCGAGTGCGAAGAACAGGCCGTGGCCGAGGGACAACAGACCGGCGTAACCCCAAACCAGATCGAGGGCCAAGGCGACAATTGCGTAGCAAAGAATCTTGCCCACCAGCGTCAGGGTATAGGCCGAGACGTGAAAAACGCTGACGGGCGATAACAGCGAGAGCAACGGCAATGCCAGCAGCAAAACGAGGATCACCGCGCCAACGGCGATGGTGACTTTGGGGCCGGCCTTTTGCGTGGCCGTGAGCATCAGGGGCTGGTTCATCAGTCGATCACCCGTCCTTTCAGTGCGAAGAGGCCTTGCGGACGCTTCTGGATGAACAGAATGATCAGCGCGAGGATCAGGATCTTGCCGAGTACGGCGCCGATCTGCGGTTCGAGAATTTTGTTGGCGATCCCTAAGCCGAACGCGGCCAGCACGCTACCGGCCAACTGACCGACACCCCCGAGCACCACCACCAGGAACGAGTCGATGATGTAGCTCTGGCCGAGGTCCGGGCCGACGTTGCCGATCTGGCTGAGCGCCACGCCGCCAAGGCCGGCAATGCCTGAGCCGAGGCCGAAAGCGAGCATGTCGACCCGTCCGGTCGGCACGCCGCAGCAGGCGGCCATGTTGCGGTTCTGGGTGACGGCGCGCACGTTCAAACCGAGGCGTGTCTTGTTCAGCAGCAGCCAGGTCAGCACCACTACAAACAGGGCGAAGGCGATGATCACGATGCGGTTGTACGGCAGCACGAGGTTGGGCAGCACTTGAATCCCGCCCGACAGCCACGCCGGGTTGGCCACTTCAACGTTCTGCGCGCCGAACAGCAACCGGACAACCTGAATCAGCATCAAACTGATGCCCCAGGTCGCCAGCAGGGTTTCCAGCGGGCGGCCGTAGAGGTGACGAATCACCGTCCGTTCCAGCGCCATGCCGATCGCGGCGGTGACGAAAAATGCCACCGGCAACGCGATCAGCGGATAAAACTCGATGGCCTGCGGGGCGAAGCGCTGGAACATCAGCTGCACCACGTAGGTCGAGTAGGCGCCGAGCATCAGCATCTCGCCGTGGGCCATGTTGATCACGCCGAGCAGGCCGAAGGTGATCGCCAGACCCAATGCCGCGAGCAGCAAAATCGAACCCAGCGACATGCCGCTGAACGCCTGGCCGAGGATCTCGCCGATCAGCAGTTTGCGTTTGACTTGGGCCAGGCTGGTTTCGGCGGCAGTGCGCACGTTGGCGTCGGCTTCGATGCCTGGTTCCAGCAGGCTTTCGAGGCGGGTGCGTGCCAGTGGATCGCCGGTTTCGCCAAGCAGACGCACTGCTGCGAGGCGCACGGCGGGGTCGGTGTCGACCAGTTGCAGGTTGGCCAGGGCCAGGCTCAGGGCGGCGTGAACGGTTTCGTCTTGTTCGCCCGCCAATTGATGGTCGAGGAATTTCAGCTGCGCGGGTTTGGCGCTTTTCTGCAATTGCTGCGCGGCGGCCAGACGGATTTTGGCGTCGGCGGCGAGCAATTGGTGGCTGGCCAGCGCGGTGTCGATCAGACCCCGCAGGCGATTGTTCAGGCGCAGGGATTTCGGTTGGCCGTCGACGGTCAACTCGCCTTGTTGCAGGGCGTTGATCAATTCGACTCGGGCCGGGTCGGGCTGCGCGGCCCAGGATTCGAGAAGCTTGGCTTGCTGCGTGGGATTGGCGGCGACGAAGTCTTCGGCGTCGCCTGCATAAGTGGTCATCGGCAACAGCAGCGCGAGGGCGAAGATGAAACGGTAGATGGCGGTGGGCATATGTAAGGCCTTGCGCGGGCTAAATGTAGGAGTGAGCCTGCTCGCGATAGCGGTCTATCAATCAACAGGTATGTTGTCTGTCCCACCGCTATCGCGAGCAGGCTCACTCCTACAGGGATATGTGTCGGTCCCGAGTGAAGTGCCCGGTCCCGACATCCAGTGGCTTTAGTTGCTCTTCACCGCATAATCCGGCCGTTTGTCGTTACCCGAAATAAACGGGCTCCACGGCTGGGCACGGATCGGCCCTTCGGTCTGCCACACGACGTTGAACTGACCGTCGGCCTGGATCTCGCCGATCATCACCGGCTTGTGCAAGTGGTGATTGGTCTTGTCCATGGTCAGCGTGTAACCGGACGGTGCGGCAAAGGTCTGGCCTGCGAGGGCTTCGCGGACTTTGTCGACATCGGTGGACTTGGCTTTTTCAGCCGCTTGCGCCCACATGTGGATGCCTACGTACGTGGCTTCCATCGGGTCGTTGGTCACCGCTTTGTCGGCGCCCGGCAGGTTGTGTTTCTTGGCATAGGCTTTCCAGTCGGCGACGAATTTCTTGTTCGCCGGGTTCTCGACCGACTCGAAGTAGTTCCATGCCGCGAGGTTGCCCACCAGCGGTTTGGTGTCGATGCCGCGCAGTTCCTCTTCACCGACCGAGAACGCCACGACCGGGACGTCGGTGGCTTTCAAGCCCTGGTTGGCCAGCTCTTTATAGAACGGCACGTTGGAGTCGCCGTTGACGGTGGAGATGACCGCTGTCTTGCCGCCGGCCGAGAATTTCTTGATGTTGGCCACGATGGTTTGGTAATCGCTGTGGCCGAACGGGGTGTAGACCTCTTCGATGTCCTTGTCCGCCACACCTTTGGAATGCAGGAACGAGCGCAGGATCTTGTTGGTGGTGCGCGGGTAGACGTAGTCGGTGCCCAGCAGGAAGTAGCGCTTGGCGCTGCCGCCTTCTTCGCTCATCAGGTATTCCACCGCCGGGATCGCTTGCTGGTTCGGCGCGGCGCCGGTGTAGAACACGTTAGGCGACATCTCTTCGCCTTCGTATTGCACCGGGTAGAACAGCAAGCCATTGAGCTCTTCGAACACCGGCAACACCGATTTACGCGATACCGACGTCCAGCAACCGAACACGACGGCAACCTTGTCTTGAGTCAGCAACTGACGACCCTTTTCCGCGAACAGCGGCCAGTTCGACGCGGGGTCCACGACCACCGGTTCCAGCATTTTGCCGTTCACGCCGCCCTTGGTATTGATCTCGTCGATGGTCATCAACGCCATGTCTTTGAGCGAGGTTTCGGAGATCGCCATGGTCCCGGACAACGAATGCAGAATACCGACCTTGATGGTCTCGGCGGCCTGGACGGTCCAGGTCATGCCCATCGCGGCAATGCTTGCCGTGAGTGTGAAAGCCTTGATCAAGCTGCGACGCTTCATTGTGCGATCTCCATGAACGTTAGTAATTTTTCTGGGTTGGCAGATGCGGACTACTAAAGGGTCTTTAGCAAGGGCTGTGCCTGTTCGGCAGAGGCAGGGAAATAGCGTAATAGAGCCTTCCGTAAACACGGAGGCGCACCAGACTGGGGCTTGATCAAGGCGCGGGTGCATCGTCGTGCGCAGCATTGGTGCCGGGTGCACCAAAAGCCGAAACCCTGCGGGCGATAAATATGTACCACCTGCGGCGCTCCAGAATCTTGATCATCGTGGCTTCTCAATCAAGTGAGCCGCGCATGGACAGCACCTCTATCAGCACACCTCCAACACTTCGAGGGACGGACGGGTTTCCTGCCCTGGGACCGACATTCATCAGTGCAGATGATGCGGCCTATTGGGTACACCGGCAGATCGGCGCACGCCGTGACAGGGCCTACGGCGGCGTGATCGTGCAGCGTGGTGACGGAAAATTTCAGCCCACGTTACCTGTAGCAGGCATGAAAGGGCGTTTCGATTTCGACACCCTGCTGTCTACCGATAACCCCGGGGAACTATTCGTCCCCCAGGGCTACAGTGGCGCCGCGTATTACCTGTCTCTTTCGGCAAATCACGCTGAAGTCCTGCGTGTTCACCCAGGCTGGACGGCCGAGCAGATCAAGTTGAGCCTCGGTTTTTTTCCGAGACACCACATTCTGAGCCACATGCAGGACCCGGGCGCCTATGGACAGCGTCACTATCTGTCGGGGCCGGATGGTTCACTGATCAAGTACGAGTCGACTCAGCCGGCTGAGGAGAAGAAGCTCTTTGAGCAGGGATTCAAGTCGTTCGGGCCATTCACCGACGTCGAGCTTTTGATTCAGAAGGTGGCCACGACCGGCACGCTGAGCGTACTGGTGCCCAATGATCAGTGGGGCGGTGTACGTGGAAACGTGTCGGCGAGTTGGACCCTCGGTACCGCCTTGGGGCACAACCGACCCGTTTCACAGCCTTTTTTTTGTGCCGTGTCCGATCAAGTGGACAAGGCCATCGAAGTCGCAGCAACGAGCGTATCCACAACCTCCGGCAGCGTGTATCTGGGTTTTGTAGTGACATCTGCCGGCAGTTCGGAGTGCATGGCGACCTATCCGGTTCTCTCCAGTCAGCTGGAGGTGGCGATAGAACTGTTCAACACCTTTGCGAGGAGAGCAGACCACAAGCTGGTGAGGTTGCTCGATTTCGACCTGCACGGCGTTTATTTCCTCTCGCACAGTGATGGCGCGCTGAGCGCCAGCGAGCCATGGCTTTATGAGCGATTTTTTTCACCGGAGGAATTGGCGGCGGGCATCAAGTTTTCGCTATGGGATGTTTATCGGCAGGAGTATCCCGATTATCTGAATGTGTACGCCCGGACCCGCGATGGTGCTGTTTTGCAGTACCGACCTTCAGCGCACCTGCGTGAAGATCCGCTGAAGGACAGCGCGGATCTCAACGCTAAGCTGAAGGCTGGCACGCTCAAGCCTGCGGATTACATCAGGCAGGTGGCAGCCGCCGGCGAGCTGACCGTGCTGAAGGACAGTGCGTTGTGGGATGTTGTCGGGATCGTTGGCGTCGACTGGCAACCCTATGCCAGGTCGCGGCGTTTGAGTCCTGCTTTCCTTATGGCGGACGATGCCGCACGTTTCGCGCACGAGTACATCGGCAGCCGTCGAGAGCAAGGCTTCGCCGGGATGATTTTGCAGGATCAAAACAAACGCTTTGTCGCCACAGAACCGATGGTTTGCGCAAAACCACGGTTTGCGCTGGACAGGCTCTGCCCCCTCGATGCATCCGACGCGCCGATCATGTTGGTCGAGGGGTTCTCGTTTCATGGGCTGTATGCCTCGCGTTGGCAAACCGACTCCGTGTCCATCGCACGTGACGACGCTCAAGAGCAACTGACGGAGGCGCAAATGTTCACCGCCGAAGACATTCGGTCGGTGTTCGACAAGAGCGCGCATGTTATCGATTTTTACCTGTCCGGCTCGGCTGACTGCCTGTTGGTCTACAGCCCCGACGTCTCGAAAGTGGCGGCTCGCAACAAACTGCAAGGGCGGGTTGCCTTGCTCGCTGACGACAAAACACTGATTGATCGGGAGCTGGCGGCCGGCACACTTGAGCCCGATGCAGTGGTCGACGAACTGGCCGGCACTGGCAAATTGCGTGTGGTGGTCGGCAACGACGTGTGGGGCCCTCGAGGAGCCGTGCTGGGTGATGAGACAAATAATCAGGCAACCCGCACAAACGTTTCCACTCCGGTACTCAGGGCGATTTTTACCAGCGCCGAAGAAGCCGTGCTGAACGCCCGTCATCGCGCCAGGCTCGACTACCGCACGGCTGCGGCGGGTTGGGGATTCATTCTTAAACACAAGGACCGCGATGAGTACGTGGCGACCGAGACGGTGCCTGTCGGACGCCTGGGTGCATTGAATCAGGCGAGCGACTTTGGCGCGCCGGTGTTGATCGACGAGTTTCGCACTCTCGCGCTGTATTACTCGGCATGCTGGATCCATGACGGGTTATCGACAGCGGATGCCTGGTTCGCCCGACATTTTGCTTCCATAACCGATCTGGCGGCGGCCATCTATGACGACGAGGGCACGCAACGTCTTACGCATTTCGAGGACCTGAGCGTTTTCGTCGCGACCCTGGATGGGGCCTTGTTGCGGTATCAATTCTCGACCACCTCAACACAGTTCGACACTAAAGGTTTGCAGCAACTGAGGTCGGTGTTGCTCAACGGCACGCCACCCTATGCCAACGTCATTCAATTGATCGCCAAGGCCGGAGAACTGAGGGTGCTGCGCACCAGTGAGCTATGGGACGAGGCGGGCGTTGTCGGCACTGACTGGAAACCTTTCGTACAGATTCAGCGGCGAGCCCTCAGCCCGGTCTTTCTGTCGCCGGATGATGCCGCACGCTATGCGCTGGCGCAGTTGGGCTCTCGGCGTGAGCGGATCTACGGTGGCTTGGTGCTGCGTCGCGTCGATGGTTTGTTTGTCGCGACGTTGCCGGTGGCCGTCGAGGTCGAGAACTTCCCGGCCAGCTGGATTCGTCTGGATGAATTGACTGACGAAGGGTTGTTTCTGGCCGGGAGTACGGTGGTTGCCCGTTACCACTCCCGAATGCAGGTCGAGCCGATTTTCGCGCTGTCGAACCGCGAACGGGACGTTTACCTCAACATGTTCTCCACCGATTTTCTTGGGGATATCCTGACCGGCTCCGGGCTTTCAACCTCTCTGTCACCCGGCAAGGAATATCTGCTGGGGCTCGATGGCAGCCTGATCAGCTACACCGTCAGCGCAAGTGCTGTCGAAAAACAACTTGCCGGGGCTTTGGCGCCACCCAGCCAATTGCAGCGCAGGCATACCCCGATAGAACTGCAAATGCGCAACGGCACGCTAACCCCGAGTGGATACGTCAATCAGGTTGCAAGAGCCGGCAGGTTGCAAGTGATCGAGGGTAGTCGGCTGTGGGGCAAGGCCAGGCAGTTGTCACAATGGAGTGCTTATTCCAGGGAAGCCCTATCGCAGGTGCATCGGTCGGCCATCGCTGATCCGGCGCTCAGTCCGGTCTTCACGCAAATGGACGACGCCTTACGGCATGTCCATCGAGCGGCTGGAACTCGAACCCGATTGATGTTCGGGTTCGTGCTCAAGTCGCTTAAGGCTGAGCAGTATGTGACGACGTTGCCGATCGACGGGAGGCAAGGAAGTCTCGCCGTCGAGCGGGTATTTCCCGATGGGTTATTACCCCTGGGGTATCGCGTTGAGGGAATCTATCTGTGTCCGTTGACCGGGGCGGGACGACTGCCGCATGAGTTGAATCAGAGTTTCATCTCGCCTCGGGATCTGACATACGGATTGGACGCTATCCGTGTGCGCACGGGCGCAGTGACGACTTACCTCAACGTTTACGTTTCCTGTGCTGATGGCGCCTTGTTGCGATACAAGCCCAAGACCAGCGCACCGGAGTGGACCCGGTTAAATGCCGCCGTCGCCTACGAGAAAGTACTGCAATCAGGGCATGAATCGCTGATCGAGTATCTGCGCAAAGTGATCGCCAACGGTGAGTTGCAGGCCGTGGTGCGCAGCACTTTCTGGTCGCCGTTCAGGGTTGATGCCCGGGGTGTCAAAACCGGCATCGGGTTGGTGAGATGGGCGCCGGATTACCGCTTTGCCCTCGGGCCGGTATTTGCACATGCCGATGATGCGGCTCGCTCTGCCCAAGGACAGATTGGCGAGTACGTCGGCAAGCAGTATCTGGGGGGTGTTTTGATGCACGAGGCGACGGGTTCGTTCGTTGCCGTCGAGCCGCTTGAGGACGGCGCCAACAGCGGCGCTGCCAGCGCGCTGTTTTTCTCAGGGCCGGGCGGGCCCATTGCACCGGTAGCCGTGCCGGATGCGCAACCCTTGCCATTGCCGGTATTTCCGCAGGATTACAAATGGGTGGCTGTGCACCAGTTCTACAAACGCTTCAATCTGTTCGTGAAGGCCCCCAGTGCTTCTGACCAATTGCTTTTGGATAACCTGGCTCTGGCCGACCTGTGGTTCAGCAGAGACGTTGTGAAAAAGAGTGGGATCTCCGGAGGTAGTTGCTATTTCACCGGTCGCGGTGGATCACTGTTCAAGTTCACCCCCGCATTTTCGTTGCAGGAAACGGCATTTCTAAGCGAGGAGGCAAAGGATGGCGTCGCGGCATACCTCGCCAGACTCGCAAGCGTCGGCCGGCTTGAAGTACTGGACACCGATGATTACTGGCACCGTCGCGGGCGACTGAATGCGACCTGGAAGCCACCTGTGCAACCGGCGGCGACGCCGGATCGTGACGAACTGTGAAGCGCAGCGTTCATTGATCTGAACGCCTGGTGAGCCGTGCCTCCACGCTGGTACGGCTCAGCGGCGTCGCATAAGGCCGATGAAAAACAACCCGCCAATCGCCGCCGTGGCCACGCCAATCGGCAAGTCCTCGGGAGCGATCAGCGTGCGTGCAGCAACATCGACCCACACCAGAAACACACTGCCCAGCAATACACACACCGGCAACAATCGCCGGTGTTCGGCCCCGACCAGTCGACGGGCAATGTGCGGCACCATCAGCCCGACAAACCCGATGGAGCCACTGATCGACACCAGCACTCCCGTCATCAACGACGCAATCAAAAATACGCGCAGGCGTACGGTGCGGGCGTTGAGCCCGAGGGTCACTGCCGTTTGTTCACCCGCCATCAAAGCGTTCAGTGGTCGGGCCATGCCCAGCAGCAAAACCAGTCCCAGCAACACACTGGCGGCCGGCACCGCAAGCAACTCCCAACGCGCCAACCCGAGCCCGCCCAGCATCCAGAACATCACCGCAGAGCTCGCCCGGTGATCGCCGAGGAACAGCAGCAAATTGGCAATCGCCATCATCACGAACGACACCGCCACACCGCACAACAGAAGCCGGTCACTGTCCAGCCGACCGTTGCGATTGGCGATCATCAATACGATCAACATGCTCAGAAGCGCGCCGATAAACGCCGCTATCGGCAAGGTCAGCAGGCCGACGATTTCACCGACGTGCAGCACCACGATCACTGCGCCAAGGGTGGCGCCGGAAGTGACGCCGAGCAGATGCGGATCGGCCAACGGATTGCGCGTCACCGCTTGCAACACTGCGCCGATCAGCGCCAACCCGGCACCCACCAGCGCGCCCAAGAGCATGCGCGGCACACGAATCAACCAGACGATATGTTCCTGCCCGGCCGTCCAGCTTACTTCGCCGATACCGAATGCCTTGTGCAGCAAGATCCGCCACACCACGTCCACCGGAACCCGCGCCGGACCAAAGCCTAGCGACACCACGCACGACACCAGCAACAGTGCACCGAGCATCACCAGCAGCAAGGCATAGCGACGATCCATCATTCGCCGTGGAAACCTTTGGCCAGGGTTTCAACCGCCAGCACGTTGTCGATGCCCGGCGTGGCCTGCACATACGGAATCACGATGAAACGCTGGTTCTTGATCGCGTCCACCGATTGCAGCGCTTTGTTATTGAGCAGAAATTGCTCTTTCTGCTCGGCGGTGACTTCGCCGTAGTCGACGATCACGATCACCTGCGGATTGCGCTCGACCACGTTTTCCCAATTCACACGGGTCCAGCTCGCCTCGACGTCGTCCAGAATGTTGCGCCCGCCCGCTGCGTCGATCAGTGCCTGCGGCATGCCGAGGCGGCCGGAGGTCATGGCGCGGTCTTCGCCGCTGTCGTAGAGGAACACGCGCGGTTTATCGGCGGGCAGCTCCTTGCGCACCTCGGCGACTTGCGCCTGCATGTCGGCGATCAAGGCATTGGCTCGGTCCTGCACGTCGAAGATTTTGCCGAGGTTGCGCAGGTCGTTGTAGGTGTCTTCCAGGCTGGCCGGTGGACGCTTCATGACGAAGGCGCAGGACTCGGTCAGCTCGTAGACATTGATGCCCAATGGCTGCAGCGTCTGCGGCGTGAGGTCGCCGCCCACGCGCATGCCGTAATCCCAGCCGGCGAAGAAGAAATCGACGTTGGCGTTGAGCAGGGTTTCCACCGACGGGTATTTGGCTGCCAGCTCCGGCAAACCATCGAGGATAGTCTGCATGTCGGGCGTGACCGACTTCCAGCCCGTTACGCCACTGTAGCCGGCCATGTTCGGTTTGAGGCCGAGGGCGAGCATCATCTGGGTCATGTTGATGTCGTGGCTGACCGCGTGTTTCGGCGCTTGCTTGAACGTCACTTCGCGGTTGCAGCTGTGGATCGTCAGCGGATATTTCGTGGCCTCGGCCAACGCTTGGGCACTGCCCAGCAACAGCGTGACGCAAAGCAGGGAACGCAAAGTCATGGTTGGGTTATCCAGGTGATTCGTGGGTAGCCGTGCAAGGGGTGTTCATCGATCAGCGCTTCGACGCCGAACACGTCGCGCAGCAGCGGAGCAGTGAGGACTTCTTTTGGTGTGCCGCTGGCGACGATGCGGCCGTGATTGATCACGTAGAGTCGATCGCAAAAGGCAGCCGCGAGATTGAGGTCGTGGATGCTGGCCAGGGTGCCGATCTTCAGGCGTTTGACCAGCTGTAGAAGCTCAAGCTGAAAGCGCGGGTCGAGGTGGTTGGTCGGTTCGTCGAGGATCAGCAAGTGCGGTTGTTGCGCCAAGGCGCGGGCGAGAATCACACGTTGTTTTTCTCCGCCGGAGAGGGTGGCGAAGGCGTGGTCTTCGAAGCCTTTGAGGCCGACGGATTCGAGGGCCTGAGTCGCGAGATTGCGGTCTTCCAGGGTGTCGCCGTCGAACAGGCCTTTGTGCGGCGTGCGGCCCATGGCGACCACCTCGTCGACGGTCAGGCCGAAGGCGTCGGGGAATTCCTGCAACACCACGGCGATGCGTTGGGCGCACCAGCGCGAGGATTGCTTCCAGACGTTGTGGTGGTCGAGCCGGACCTCGCCGCTCTCCGGTTTACTGAATCGATAAGCGCAACGCAGCAGGCTGGTCTTGCCGCTGCCGTTGGGGCCGATCAACCCGACGAACTCGCCAGCGGCCACGTGCAAGGAGGCATCACGCAGCTGGAACTGGTGATGACAATGGCCGTGGCCCAGGGGAGTCCAGGCGAGGTTTGTGAGGTTCAGCGAGGTCATGCATTTGCTCTGAAATTTTTTGTGTTGCTGAGGGCCCTATCGCGGGCAAGCCCGCTCCCACAGGAAATGCGCAAGACCTGTGGGAGCGAGCCTGCTCGCGATGGGGCCTTTGAATCAGAAGGGTATTTTATGGTTATACAGTAACACTAAAAATGACCGTGAGATAAGCGCGGGAAGTCTACAGGGCTCTCTGATTCGCGCATCTCGCCTGTTTCACGATGAAGATGAGGTCGATTCAGTTTGCCGGGTGAGTCGCGAAAACAGCACGCGATCCAGCACCCAAACCACCACCAACGAAGCACCCACCAACGGAAACGCCACGGCCAGGGCGAACATGATGACCATCGCGGTTTTCCATTTCGGCAAGTCGTGGCGCAGCGGCGGAACACCGAACTTGCCTTGCGGACGACGCTTCCACCAGATCACCACGCCGCTGACCGCGCTGAACAGAATCATCAGGCAGATCAGCAGCACGATGATCTGGTTGAACACGCCGAACATCTTGCCTTCGTGCAACATCACGCCGGTTTCCGTGGCGCGGGCCACGGTGCCGTATTGCTCCCAGCGCACATCGGCAAGCACATCGCCGGTGTACTGATCGACATGCAACGTGGCGTCGTTACGCGGGTCGTCGGCAAACACGGCGATGGTGAACACGCCCGTCTCGGTGGTCGGCAAGGTGATGCTGTAACCCGGTTCGACCTTGCGTTGCACGGCGATGTTCTGCACGTCTTGCAGGCTGATGGTCGGTGCGGCGGGGCCAGCTTGTGCGCCGTTGTGAGCCATGTGTTCGGCGTGGTCGCCGGACATCGGCATCGGCGTGTTTTCCATGGCCCAGGGCACGGTCTGGCGGGTGGCGGTGTTGAGGCTGCGGGCCTCGACGTCGGACTTGGGCACGTTGTCCCACATCGCCGCCGGGAACACGTTCCACACCTGCGCGTATTTCTGGCCCCAGAACCCCGTCCAGGTCATGCCGCTGAGCAGCATCACCAGCAGCAACGATGCGCCCCAGAAGCCAGTGACGGCATGCAAATCGCGCCATAACACCCGACCGCGACTGGTCAGGCGCGGCCACAAAATACCCGCGGCCTGGCCACGCGGCCACCACAGGAACACGCCGGAAACCACCAGCACCACGCCCCAGCCAGCGGCCAGCTCGACCAGTCGATCACCGACGGTGCCGATCATCAATTCGCCGTGAATCGCTCGCGCCACCGCTTGCAGATTCTTCTTGGCGTCTTGCTCGCCGAGGATGTCGCCCTGGTAGGGGTCGACGAACACGTTAAGCTCGTTACCGCCATTGATCACCACAAACTGAGCACTGCGCTCGGCGTTGACCGGCGGCAGGTACTGTTTGATCGTGGCTTGTGGATACGCCTGTTTCACCCGCTTGAGCAGGTCGTCGGCCGGGACGCTGTGATGCCCGGCCGGGACGTTCATCAAGCTGCCGTACATCAACGGATCGAGTTGCGGCTTGAACAGGTAAATGACGCCGGTCAGGGCCAGCATCACCATGAATGGCGCGACGAACAGACCGGCATAGAAATGCCAGCGCCAGGCCAGGTTGTAGAAATTCACTTTGGGCTGTTTCATCACGTGTGCTCCGCTTTGGCTTGGTTCTTTTGTTGTTGTCTGTGGGACTGCTGCGCAGTCATTCGCGGGCAAGCCTCGCTCCTACAGGAGTTGTGTCGTTCGCATCGTTTGTGATCGACGCGAATAATGTAGGAGCGATGCTTGCTCGCGATGCTTTTAGAAGCTCATATCCACCTTGGTCCAGAGCGTTCGCCCCGGTTCTTTTATGGCCTGCGGGTCATTGGCCGGGTAGCCAAAACCGGCGTTGCCGGCCAGGTTCAAATGCTCGGCGTACGCCTTGCCGAACAGGTTGTCGACGCCACTGCTGACCTTCCAGTTTTTGTTGATCCGATAGGCACCATTGAGCGAGAACACGCCAAAACCTGAGGTCTTGTCGAAGTCCTTGCCGACCACGTTGCCCTTGTTCTGGTCGATGCGGTTTTGCGCCGCGACCACGCGCCACAAGGCCCCGGCGCTCCAGTTGTCTTCGCTGTAGGTCAGGCCGAAGCGCGCGTCCAGCGGCGGCATTTGCGGCAATGCGTTGCCGTCGCTGCTGTTCTTGCCCCAGGCGTAGGCCAGGGTCGCGTCGGTTTTCCAGTTGGAGGTCAATTGGTAAGCCGCGCCGAGTTCGCCGCCCATGATTCGCGCGTCGATGTTCTGAGCCTGGGAGGTGGTGCCCATCATCGTCGGGGTGTAGTTGAACAAGATGTAATCGCGCACCTGGCCGACATAGCCCGAGGCCCAGGCTTCGAGGTCTTCAGTCTTGTATTGCAGGCCGAAATCGAGCTGGGTGGTTTTTTCAGGCTTGATCGAATCGAAGGCATTCACCGATCCGGCAGGGCCGGACTTGGGTGAAAACAGCTCCCAGTAATCCGGGAAACGCTGGGTGTGCCCGAGGCCCGCATACAACGTGGTCGGGCTGTCGGCCAGGTCATGCTCGTAGCGGACGAAGCCGCTCGGCAACGTGTCGGCGCGGGTGTCGTCGGCGGTCGGATTGGAGCGGGTCATCATCCCGGAACCGGTGGTCTGCCGATAATCCTTGGCCGAGGCGCGGTCCAGGCGTGCGCCGGTAATCAGCCGGTCACGTTCGGCGGCGTACCAGGTCAATTCGCTGAACACACCGTAGTTATGGAAGTCGGCATCCTTGGTGTACGGCAGGTCCTTGTAGGTATCGATGCCCATGCTGCCGCGTTGGCGATGTTCGTTGGTCTGCGCGTCGATGCCGCTGATCAGCTGCACATCGGCCCAGCGCCAGGTCGCTTTGATCCGCGCGCCTAGAGTCCGCCGGTCGACATTGGAGGCCATCGGGCCGGCCATCATCCCGGTGCCGGACGGCGTGCGCAGGGTGTAGTTGTCCATCACGTGGTCGGCGTAGTTGTAGTAGATCTGCGCTTCGACCTTGTCCAGCACGTCGCCGATATTGGACTTCTCGAACCGCAGGCCCAGGCTTTCACGCTTGAACTGCGAGCCGTCCATGCCGCGCCCGGCGTAACGCGCTTCGCCATCGCCCTTGCCGGCGGTCAGTTCCAGCAAAGTGTCGGCGTCGGGCGTCCAGCCGAGCACCACGTCGCCGTTCCATTTGTCGTAGCGCGACGGCACGGTGTCGTTGTTGCCGTCCTTGTAGTCATCGGCGTGCGCGGTGTTGCCGATTACGCGCACGTAACCCAACGGTCCGCCAGCCGCGGCGTCCACCACTTTGTCAAAACGGCCGTTGGAGCCGGCCAGTACACTGGCGTTCACGCGCGTACCGAGTTCGCCGAAGCTTTCCGGCTCACGGTCGAAAAGGATGGTGCCCGCCGATGCTCCCGGTCCCCACAGCACGGTTTGCGGACCTTTGATGACGGTGAGTTTGTCGTAGGTTTCCGGCGATATGTAGGAGGTGGGTGCGTCCATCCGGCCAGGGCAGGCGCCGAGCAACTGGCCGCCGTTGGTGAGGATGTTCAGTCGTGAACCGAACATGCCGCGCAGCACCGGATCACCGTTGGTACCGCCGTTGCGTACCAGGGCAAAGCCGGGGATGGTTTTCAGGTAGTCACCACCGTCGCTGGCCGGAACCGGTTGGCGCGGGTCCTTGGGGGTGGTGACGATGGTCAGCGGCGAACTCGGCGCGATGGCGGTGATCACCGTCGGGCTCAGTTCTTCACTGTGGCCCGCGTGTTCGTTGGCCAACACCTGGGGTGTCAGCAATGCGCCGCAAAGGACGGCGGTGGCGTGCCTGAAACGAATACTCGATTCGTTCGGGGCAAAAAAAGCTTGGGCAGCGCTCAAGCGTGTGTCAGCAGCAAACCTGGACATGACAATTTCCATCGAACAGTCGTAAACGACACGGCCGGCAGCCTGTGGCTGTCTTCGAAACCGTGTGAACTCAGAGGTGCGTGTTTACGCGACGATGGGGGGCGCGCGGGTTCGGGCGCCGGGAAAAAAGGTTTGCCGGGCATGGCCCAGGCGAGGGGAGGGTGTGGTGAAGGTGGTGGCTGTCGGCGTGTCAAATGCGGCGAAGGACTGGCCGCCGGTCAGTGCCGGGCAATTGAACAACAGGCTGCAATAACCGCATTTCTCCCAGAGCGCATGGTGCGAGGCTTTGGGCGGGCAGTGCTCGGCGGCGGGTTGCGCGCCGTGGTCGGCGTGCTCCATGGCCGACATGTCCATGCTCATGTCCATCGACATGTTCATCGACATCGACGAGGCGCGTTGATCCATCGGCATCGACTGAGAAATCAGCGGGCCGATAAAGATCATCAGCATGGCGAACAGGCTGATCCAGCTGCCGTGCGTCAGACTCGACGACTGACGACGGTGTGCGGATGACCTGGCGCTAAGCGGGCGCATGGCGTTTTCTGCTCAGTCGATTACTGGGCGTGGGCGTGCATCTGCGAGTCTTCCGGCGGCTTCTTCTGCACCGAGACTTCGACCGTCAAATCTCCGGACTTTTCGAAGTGCAGGGTCAGCGGGAAGCGCTTGCCGTCGCTCAGCAGGCTGCGGTCTTTCAACTCCAGCAGCATCACGTGATAGGCCATCGGCGCAAACGTGACATTGCCACCGGCAGGAACATCGACGTTCGGCACTTGCTGCATTTTCATCAGATCGTTTTGCATGACGTGCTCATGCAATTGAGCAATACCTGCAATCGGCGAGTCGACGCTGAGCAGGCGGTCAGCGGTTTTGCCTGGGTTCTGAATGACAAAATAGGCCGCTACGGTTGGCGCGTTCGGCGGCAACTCCTGCGACCACGGGTGAGCGATTTCCAGTTCGCCCGCCTTGTATTCGTGGGCATTGGCAAAGCAGGCAGGCAGCAGCAACGCAGCCAGAACGATGAGTTTGTTCAACATGGCGGTTCTCCAGAGCGATTCAAGACGCAGGTCAATTGCGAGAAGGAATCACACCAGAGGGGAAGCTCGGGGGTTGAGGCTCGGCCATTGCTGGCGCGGGGTGGGCATATCGAGAGAGGCGGCAGGCACGCTTCGATTGGCCTCGAAACGGGCGAAATACAGCTGCGGCACATGCCCGGGCAACGCCACCAGCGGTGCGGAGCCAGAGCAGCACCAGCAATGCTGCATGTTGGAATGATCGTCGCTCTGCGGGGCTTTCTGCTCGAGGTCGCCCAGGGAAATCGCCACCATCTTCGTGCCGCTGGACGTACAGAAACTGCCCCACAACAATTGCTCGGCGGGTGATTTCGCCGACTGCGCCATGGCTCCGGTCATCGGCATGGCGAGCATGTTGAACAGCACTGCGAAGCAGGCGATCCAGGCAATTGCGAGCCGTTGTCGGGACATGGGGAAAAATCCGTTGGGTGGGCGATCAGGCGCGGCTATTTAGCCTGATCAGGGCCGATAAGTAAAAAAGCGGTGTGCGGTGTGGTGTCGCAGGAAAAACAATTTGTTTTTCGTTCCATCAGTGCGCACGTACCGCATGCACTTGCATATCTACCCCAAGCGTAGCGCGAATTACGGCAAATATCGCAGCCAGGTTATCCATGCTCGGGTTGCCTTTGGCAGACAACATTCGATGGAGACTTTTGCTTGGTTTTGCTGTTTCCTTCGCCAGCTCTTCAAAACCAACGGTGGCGTTGACGAGATCGCGCAAAATGATCCTGGCCATTTCAGGTTCACCATTAAGAAACAGAGTAGCAGCCTCATCCAACAATGCCTGAGCGAACTCGGGGTCTCGCTGGGCACGCTCGGCGATGGTGTGTTTGTAGCTTCGGGTGAGCGCCATGACTTTATCTCCGGGTTCGTTCAGCTTTCTTGCGGGTTCTAAATTCAGCTATCAGTGCTTTTGCCTGTTTGATGTCCGCCTTTTGGGTGGACTTATCGCCTCCACCAAAAAGGATGATCAGGCGTTTTCCCTCTTGTATAAGATAGATTCTGTAGCCTGGGCCCCAATTTATTCGGTATTCGCCAAGGCCTTCAAGCCACTTGATATTGGAAGTATTGCCCAGCTCCAGTCGGACCAAGGCAGTAGATACCTTAAACGCTGCCTGCTTATTTAAGGTGGAAAACCAACGTCCAAAGGGGCTTGTTTCGTTTTCCTGCAAATATTCTTCGAGTGTGATCACAGACGGCCCTGAAGGTAACAAATAGGTTACTTATCATGCAAGCCAGCGATCCTGCCTTATTGAACAAAGGTGGCCAACGCATCAAGTGTTTCTTGAAGCGTCAGTAGCTCCCGATCCACCCCCGGCAACGCCGGCCGCTGCAACACAATCACCGGCACCCCGCATTCCCGCGCCACTTCAAGCTTCGGTTCGGTCGCCGTACTGCCGCTGTTCTTGCTGATCAGCACATCAATCTGCCGACGCTCAAACAGCTCACGTTCATCCTCAATCAAAAACGGCCCTCGTGCGCCGATGACTTCGCTGCGTTCGTTGCCGGGGTAAACGTCCAGTGCGCGCAACGTCCAGAATTGCTCCGGCGGGATTTCATGCAGGTGCTGCAACGGTTCGCGGCCGAGGGTGAACAGCGGGCGGCGGAAGGGTTTCAGGGCTTCGATCAGTTCGGCCCAACCGCTGACCTCCCGCCAGTCGTCCCCGGCTTGTGGCTGCCAGGCAGGGCGGCGCAACGCCCAACAGGCGATGCCACTCAGCTGCGCGGCGGTCGTGGCGTTGTGACTGATTTGTGCGGCGTAGGGATGGGTCGCGTCCAGCAGCAGGTCGATACCTTCATCGCGAATGAACTGCGCCAGGCCTTCGGCACCGCCGTAACCGCCGACGCGCACCTGGCAGTTCAGGTCCGTCGGCACTCGGCCGACACCGGCCAGGCTGTAGATGTGTTCCGGCCCCAGCGTGCGGGCGATGGCCAAGGCTTCCGTCACGCCGCCCAGCAGCAAAATGCGCTTCATTGAAAAGCTCCTGCATGGCCGACAATCCCGCCCTGGCGATCGATGGCAAACACTTCAACCTGAACCTGCGCCGGCACCACGCTGCGGGCGAAGTCCAACGCGTGCTGACACACCGCATCACCGAGGGCGATGCCCGCCGCGCTGGCCATCGCCAAGGCTTGCTGGCTGGTATTGGCCTCGCGAATGCCTAGCTGCAACGCCTCATCGGCGCCAATCGCAGCGGCCCATTCAGCCAGTTGCGGCAGGTCGATGCTGGAATGCCGACTGTGTAAATCCATGTGCCCGGCAGCCAGTTTGCTGATCTTGCCGAAGCCACCGCAGAGGCTGAGTTTTTCCACGGGCACTTTGCGCAAGTGTTTGAGGACAGCACCGACGAAGTCGCCCATTTCGATCAGGGCGATTTCCGGCAGGTCGTAGACGCGGCGCATGGTGTCTTCGCTGGCGTTGCCGGTACATGCGGCGATGTGCAGGTAACCGTTGGTTTTGGCGACGTCGATGCCCTGGTGGATCGAGGCGATGTACGCCGCGCAGGAAAACGGCCGGACGATGCCGCTGGTGCCGAGGATCGACAGACCGCCAAGAATGCCCAGTCGCGGGTTCATGGTTTTCAGCGCCAGTGCTTCGCCGTCCTCGACATTGACCGTGACCTCGAAGCCGCCGCCGTAGCCGAGTTCTTCGGCCAGCAATGTCAGGTGTTCGGTGATCATTTTGCGCGGCACCGGGTTGATCGCCGGCTCGCCAACACCCAGCACCAGCCCCGGCCGGGTGACCGTGCCGACGCCGCGACCGGCACTGAAGCGAACGCCCGGCGCGTCACTCAATCGCACTTGGGAATACAGCAGCGCGCCATGGGTCACGTCCGGGTCATCCCCGGCATCTTTGATCGTCCCGGCTTCGGCGCCGTCGTCGATCAGTCGGCAGAACTCCAGGCGCATCTGCACCTGCTTGCCCTTGGGCAGAACGATTTCCACGGCGTCTGCGCTCATTCCGCTCAACAACAAACGGGCCGCCGCCAGACTGGTCGCGGTGGCGCAGCTGCCCGTGGTCAGGCCGCTGCGCAGCGGGGCGGGTTGTTCGGCGGTTTCGTCACGCATCGAAGGGCTTCGTCACGTCCAGCAAAGTAATCGGCAACGCCTGACGCCAGGTGTCGAACTCCCCCAGCGGCTGGGCCTGAGCGACGTGAATGCGGGTCAGCTCACCACCGTGGCGTTCGCGCCAGGCCATCAGGGTTACTTCGCTTTGCAATGTGACTGCGTTGGCGATCAGTCGGCCGCCGGGGTTGAGTTGCGCCCAGCAGGTGTCCAGCACGCCGTCGCGGGTGACCCCGCCGCCGATAAAGATCGCGTCCGGACGTTCAAGCCCGGCCAGGGCCTGCGGCGCACTGCCGCGAATCAGCTGTAAACCGGGCACGCCGAGGGTATCGCGGTTGTGTTCGATCAGCTGTTGTCGACCTTCATCGGCTTCGATCGCCAGCGCGCGGCAACCGGGGTGAGTGCGCATCCATTCGATGCCGATCGAGCCGCTGCCGGCGCCGACATCCCACAGCAGTTCGCCGGGGACCGGGGCGAGGCGCGCAAGGGTGATCGCACGGACGTCGCGTTTGGTCAGTTGACCGTCGTGCTTAAAGGCCGAGTCCGGCAGGCCGGCCAGTCGCGAGAGACGTGGCGTGTTCGGCTCGGCAATGCACTCGATGGCGATCAGGTTCAGATCGGCGCCCGCTGGCGTGTTCCAGTCATTAGCCACACCATCGATGCGTCGTTCGGCTGTGCCGCCCAGATGCTCCAGCACGCTGAGACGGCTCAGACCGAAACCGCGCTCACGCAGCAGTGCCGCAATGGCGGCCGGGCTTTGGCCATCGTTGCTCAGGACCAGTAAACGCACGCCGCTGAACAACTGCGCGTTGAGTGCGGCGATGGGTCGGGCAACCACCGAAAGCGTCACCACCTCCTGCAACGGCCAACCCATTCGCGCCGCAGCAAGCGAACAAGAGGAGGGCGCCGGCAGGACCAGCATTTCATCACTGGGCACTTGCCGGGCAAGGCTGGCACCGACGCCAAAGAACATCGGATCACCGCTGGCCAGCACGCAGACCGGTTCGCCACGCAGCGCGAGCAAAGGTTCGAGGGAAAACGGACTGGGCCACAACTGCCGCTCGCCATGGATGCAGGCCGGCAGCAAATCCAGTTGTCGCTGACCGCCAACGATCCGCGAAGCACGCAACAGGGCGTGCCGGGCGTTTTTGCCCAGGCCCTTGAAGCCGTCTTCGCCGATTCCCACTACTGTCAGCCAGGGTGACATCTGTAGCCCTCAAATAGTCTTCAAACGAGCTGTTCCGACGGGCAGGCTTTTCATGCCGTCGAACAAAGCAGGCATAATACCGCGCCTTCGCCCGCGAAGCGTCTTTCCCCATAGCCGGTCGCCCCCTTGAACGAACGCCCGATGTCCTCAGCCTTACGCCCCTCGGCCTGCCCGGGGTTGCTGCGTATTGTCCAGGCGCTGGATGGCGGCATCTGCCGAATCAAGCTCAATGGCGGTTCGATCAGCGCGGCTCAGGCCGAAGCAGTGGCCAATGCCGCCGGGCGTTTCGCTGGCGGGGTGATCGAGGCAACCAACCGTGCCAACCTGCAAATTCGCGGGATCGGCAGTGAGCACGGCGCGTTGATCGACAGCCTGATGGCGGCGGGTCTCGGCCCGACCAGCGCGGCGGGCGACGATGTGCGCAATCTGATGCTCAGCCCCGGCGCCGGCATTGATCAGCAGATGCTGATCGATACGCGCCCACTGGCCGAACAGATTCTCACCACGCTGCAAAGCGACGAACGCTTTCACGACCTCAGCGCCAAGTTCGCCGTGCAACTGGATGGCGGTGAAGGTCTGGCAATGCTCGAACACCCTCATGACCTTTGGTTGTCCGCTGCTGAACGAGACGGAGAGCAGGTGTTTGCCTTCGGTCTGGCGGGTTGCCTTGTCGACCCGCCCGTCGGTGCGGTGTTGCTGGAGCAGGGCCATGCATTGGTGGTCGCGGTGCTGGAGTTGTTCCTGGAATTGGCGCGCCCCGAGCAGACCCGCATGCGGCACCTGCTCGCCGAGTGTTCGCTCGACGCGTTTCTTGCGCGCCTCGCCGAGCGTGTGCCGTTGATGTCTATTGAGGCTTGGCAGCGCAACGCAAATCCAAATGTGCTGCACATCGGCGCCTATCCACAACGTGACACCGGCCGTATGTACATCGGCGCAGTGCCGCCGCTGGGCCGCCTGAATCCGGCGATGCTCAGGGGCGCCGCGCAACTGGCCCGCGAACAGGGCGACGGCACTCTGCGGTTCACGCCTTGGCAAAGCCTGTTATTGCCCGGTGTCTTTGGCGACGATGCGCCTCACGTTATCCACAGCCTTGAACACCTCGGCCTGCGTTGCTCGGCCGACGATGCCCTGGCGCACCTCATCGCCTGCACCGGCTCGACGGGCTGTGGCAAAGGCCTGGCCGACACCAAGGGCGATGCCCGACAACTGGCGGCGCTGCTGCAACGCCACGGCCAGACCCTGAACGTGCACCTGTCCGGCTGCCAGCGTTCCTGCGCGGCCGCGCACATCGCGCCGGTCACTTTACTGGCGGTTTCTCCCGGTCACTACGATCTCTATTTTCGCGATGCAGCGCAGCCGGGTTTTGGCGCGTTGCACGCACGCAACCTTACTATTGAAGCGGTCGCGGCCTTGCTCGACGCCCGCTCACGGAGCCCCCTTGATGCTTGATTACATCCGCGACGGTCAGGAGATCTATCGCAACTCCTTCGCGATCATTCGTGCCGAGGCCAACCTCGAGCGAATCCCCTCCGACCTGGAAAAACTCGCGGTGCGGGTAATCCACGCCTGCGGCATGGTCGATGCCATCGACGGGCTGCAATTTTCCGTCGGCGCGGGCAAGGCCGGGCGTGAGGCGCTGGCCGCCGGCGCGCCGATTCTGTGCGACGCGCGGATGGTCAGCGAAGGCGTGACTCGCACGCGTTTGCCGGCCAACAACCAGGTGATCTGCACCCTGCGCGATGAAAGCGTTCCGGAACTGGCACGTGAGCTGGGCAACACCCGTTCCGCCGCCGCGCTGGAATTGTGGCGTCCGCACCTGGAAGGCAGCGTGGTGGTGATCGGCAACGCGCCGACCGCTTTGTTTTATCTTTTGGAAATGCTCGATGCCGGCGCACCGAAACCGGCGTTGATCCTCGGCTTCCCGGTCGGCTTCGTCGGTGCCGCCGAATCCAAGGCAGCGCTGGCGGCAGACAGTCGTGGCGTGCCGTTTGTGATCATGCAAGGCCGGTTGGGCGGTAGTGCCATGGCCGCCGCCGCCGTCAACGCCCTCGCCACGGAGATCGAATGATGCAGTCACCTGGACGCTTGATTGGCCTGGGCGTGGGCCCCGGTGATCCGGAACTGATTACCGTCAAAGCCCTGCGCCTGCTGCGCGAATCGCCCGTGGTGGCGTACTTCGTCGCCAAGGGTAAAAAGGGCAACGCCTTCGGCATCATCGAAGCGCATTTGCAGGACGCGCAAACGCTGCTGCCGCTGGTGTATCCGGTGACCACCGAAGCGCTGCCGGCACCGCTGTCATACGAGCAAGTGATCAGCGATTTCTACGATGCGGCGGGTGAAGAACTCGCCTCGCATCTGGATGCCGGTCGTGACGTGGCCGTGATCTGCGAAGGCGACCCGTTCTTCTACGGCTCCTACATGTACTTGCACGACCGCCTGGCCGAACGCTACGAAGCCGAAGTCGTGCCGGGCGTGTGCTCGATGCTCGGCGGCGCTTCGGTACTGGGCGCGCCATTGGTGTATCGCAATCAGAGCCTGTCGGTGCTCTCCGGCGTGCTGCCTCACGAAGACCTCAAACGTCGGCTGGCCGATGCCGATGCGGCGGTGATCATGAAGCTGGGGCGTAACTTCCCCAAGGTCCGTCAGGTGCTCGAAGAACTTGGTCTGGCTGAGCGAGCGCTGTACGTCGAGCGCGCGACCATGGCCAATCAGAAAATCGTCCCGCTGGATCAGGTCGAACCGATGTCCTCGCCGTACTTCTCGTTGATCATCGTGCCCGGCGAACGGTGGCAAGGCTGATGGCCCGTCCAGTTCCGGCGATTGTCATTCTTGGCAATGGCAGCCTCGCGACCGCGCGCAAGATCCAGCAGGTCTACCCCGGCGCCTTGATCCATGGCCTCGCCGAACGGGTTGAGGGTGCGGACCGTGTCTATCACGAGTTCGGCGCGACCCTGCGCGAGTTCTATCAGCAAGACACGCCGATCATTGCCCTGTGTGCGGCGGGCATCGTGATCCGCACTTTGGCGCCGCTGCTGCTGGAAAAGGGCGCCGAACCACCGGTCCTGGCTGTGGCCGAAGACGGCAGCGCCGTGGTGCCGCTGCTGGGTGGACTCGGTGGCGTGAACGTCATGGCGCGGGAGATTGCTACCGGCCTCGAGGTTGCTGCGGCGATCACCACCAGCGGTGAATTGCGCTTCGGCACCTGCCTGCTCAATCCACCCAGCGGTTATGCCCTCGGCGACCTGGAACTGGGCAAGCGCTTCGTCTCGGATTTGCTCGCCGGCCAAAGCGTGCGCATCGAAGGCGTCGCGCCATGGCTGGCGCAAGCGCAGCTGCCGGAAGACCCGCAGGCGCAGTTGTCGATCCACGTCGGCAGTGCCGAACGCACGCCGGCGGCCAATGAATTGTTGATCTACCCGCGCAACGTGCTGGTGGCGGTAAACGTCGATGTGGCGGATTTGCCGAATGCGATTCGCGCGGCGTTGCATCAGGCGAACATCGCCGTGCAATCGCTGGCGTGTCTGCTGGCCAGCGATCTGCTCATGGCCAGTCCTGCGTTGCGCGAAGCGGCACTTGAGCTGGGCGTGCCGCTGCGGTTCGCTTCGGTCAGCGGTGGCGTCAGCGAGCTCGTCCGCCACACCTTGCCGAACGCTACCGTCGTGTCGGCGGATGCCGGCATCGCCATCGCGGTGGCCAGTCAGCCATTGGAGCTTGCACAGATCGGTCGCGCGCGCGGTCGTTTGGCCGTGATCGGCCTGGGCCCTGGTGCCGCCGAACTGATGGTGCCGGCGGTCAAGGCCGAACTGGTAGGCGCCAATGATGTGCTCGGTTATGAAACCTACGTGCGCATGGCCGGGCCGTTCCGCGATGATCAAGTGCTGCATTGCAGCGACAACCGCGAGGAAATGCAGCGCGCTCGTCACGCCTTCGAACTGGCGGCTCAAGGGCGGTCGGTGGTGGTGGTTTCGTCGGGGGATCCGGGCGTATTCGCCATGGCGGCGGCGGTGCTCGAAGCGTTGCACGAGTCGAGCGATCCAAGCTGGCACAGCGTTGATCTGGAGATTTTACCGGGCGTCTCTGCGTCCCTGGCAACGGCGGCTCAGGCCGGCGCGCCACTGGGCCATGACTTCTGCGTGATGTCGCTGTCGGACAACCTCAAACCATGGTCGATCATCGAGAAGCGGCTGGACCTGGCGTCTCAGGCCGACCTGGCGTTGGCGTTCTACAACCCGATCTCTCGCTCCCGTCCTTGGCAACTGGGCCGGGCACTGGAGATTGTCGGGCAGCACCGCACGGCTGAAACGCCGGTGGTGTTGGGGCGCGATATTGGTCGTCCAGGCCAGACGTTGCGTGTCACCACACTCGGTGAACTGACCCCCGATCAGGTCGACATGCGCACCATGGTGTTGATCGGCTCTTCCACCACCTGCGTATTCCCGCGTGCCGAGGGTGGTGAGTGGGTGTATACGCCTCGTTGGTACGGCGACAAGCCAACTTCGTAAATGTCGGCGGCCTCGTCCTGAGGTCGCTTTTATAACTGTCTGTCGTGAATGAGCAGGAAGTCTTTGCGGCAGACGGTTCGATGCCTTGATGTAAGTTGATGTTTGCTTTGACGCAAAGAGAACTGCCGCATTCGTTGGTGGTTGTCTTTTTGTTTGTTTTTTATTTGTGGTGTTTGATGGGTTTAAAGTTTCTGGATGTACGTTTGGTCATCAATTGTTTGTTTTCTTCTTTGAGGCTGGAAGTTTGTTCGGTTAGTGTTTTTTTGAGAAGGTCGCCTTGATGGGTGACCCGCTTTTATTTTTACAGGGAAGTAATCTTTATGGGTGAGCACGCTGCTCGTCGTGTAAACGGCTATGTCGATTTTATTGATCTATTTAAATTGTCCGATCTTGAACAGGCGTTACAGGAACATAAAGGGACAGACGAATACGACGCGGTATTTCGATATTACTTCGCTTGTATCGCTGTGCTTGATTGCCCGAGAATGCTTGCCCCGCTGGGGTTGCTGCGCGAGGCGCTCAGGTCCTTTGTTGAACCCAGCCATCGTCGTCGACGTGCGGCGGGAATGGAAACGCCAACTGCACAGCCGGGCGCTGCCGCTCCGGGTCTGACGGAGATCCGCACCAGGGTCGAAGATTTCCACGGGCGCCTGTCCAACAGCATTGAACAGCTGAGTGCCGCGGCCATCGAAGTGCCGAAAAATCTGCACTTTGTCTGGCTTGGAGGTGGCCTAGGAACAATCCAGCGCGACTACATCAATATCTGGAACAAGGTATTGGCCGGGCAGGGTTATGCCGTGAAACTCTGGTACGACAGCGATGCGCTACTGGCCTATGAAACCAACCGGATTGTTGTCGAGGCCGCGAAGGCCGATGCGATGGTTAATGGCGGACATAGCACCGAGTCGGATATTGATCTTAGTGATAAATATGAGGAGCGGGCCATTGTTCTCAAACAACAGATGTTTGCCCATATCAACAAAGCAGTAGAGCGCGGTGTCAACGCGGATGACGCACGAATTGATCTGCTGGTGCGTGGATATGGCCAGAATGAAGCACGCTTGAAAGCCTTGCGGGACAAGAATGGCCAGAGTATCTCGGCATTGGGCGAGGGCGGTGTGGAACTTCGTGATCTTGCGGCGAATGTAACACCGCTTCACTTGCAGGACATTTACCAACGGGAAATCAGTCTTCGAGGCAATTTTGCCGCGGCCTCCGATGTAATACGCATTGAGGCCTTGATGGCCGAAGGCGGGATTTATGCGGATGTCGATAACCTGCCACCTCTTCTGGAGAGGCTGGGCGATTTGGACATCAGTCAGTTCACCAACGATGCGCGCATAGGCGTATTGCAGTTGTTGCTGGATCGAAACCCGGAGTGGATGCCCGGCCGTGAGGCATCAAGAAGTCAGTACACAAACTACTTTGAGCGCATCCCTGAGGAGCATCGCCCGGCACTGGAACGTTTCGCTAAAAGTCGCCCGCAGTTGAACAGTGTTTTTCGCGCGCCCGCAGAACGTCTCGTTCGTCCGAACGGACTGCGAGCGGTAACCGAACGGAGCAGCCTGAGTAATGCGTTTCTAATGGCTCATCCCGGATCGGCGATGTTGAGCGCCGTGATCGATCGTTTCAAACTCAACTATGAGATCGTTGATGCCACGGCCCGCTTGGCCATGGAGAGCCAGGTCGCCGCTATCGACGCTGAGGCCACCAGTCGCATTGCGTTAGAGGTCGTCGAAGAAAGGTTCGGCCGTTTGGACGCACTGCCGGCGGATGTAGAGCTCGCGCTGTACTTTCTGGCCAAGGCAGCAATTTTTTACTACAGCGACGGCATTCGTCCCCAAAGCGAAGTGACCATCTATCTGACCGGGCCCGCTGCGATGCGCGATGCGCTGGCCGATTACGCAAAAATGCACTTCACCCCTCGTGCAGCGGCTGTCTGGCGAAAGGATGTGGCTATTGAACCCTCCGCAACGGTGAACCGGGACACCGAGGAGGAGCTGGACCACTCCTGGAAAGAAAACGAAAGTGACACTGCCAAATGGCTCAAGAACGAAAAACAACGTTGGGAAACCGGACAATTCAAAGCGCGTTACGTGGGAAAAGTGGATCAGTTGCTCAAGAGCCAGGCGATCCATTTCGACCATGGCTGGCCCGTCATTGAAGGTCGGCATGTGTTGTCGACTGAATTGCTGCAATCCCTGGCGCAACACCTTGGCGAACCCTTTTTGCGAGCGATGAGTCAACGGACCACCGGTGAGGTGACTTTCGAAAAGCCGCTGCAGCTGAACTTTGATGAGCGTCAATCCATCATCGCGCAGGAGATAGCGCTGCCGCCGTCGTTGGTCGGTGATCCGGCAAGCGGGAGTTTGCCTCTGGACGAATTGCTTCACCGAATTGGTCGGGGCACTTTGCAGGTTGAGCAGCTCGACCCTCTGCAGCGGTTGTTGATCGGCTCGTTGCTGGGGGCGCGGGCAATGGATAAACGCAACTTTGATCAGGTCAGTGCGCGGTTGGAAAACCTTGCCAACAACGTGTCTGAACTGGGTGTGTCACACCGCTACGGGGCCATTGAGCGGGAGTTGTTCAAAGAAAATCACCCCGCGTTCGTTGACGGTTTGGCCAGTGCCCCGACACCTTTCGTAGCGTTGTCCGAGACCAGCATTGAGTTGAAGAAGCAGGCGCTGGAGCAGTCTCTGACCTTGCTGCAATGGGGGCGCCAGGTCGCCCGTATTCAGCAGGTCGCAAAACTCGAGTTCCGTGATCGGATTGGCGAGCGCATGACCGATGTACTGGAAAGCTTCGATCAAGGCAGCTTCAAACTGGTGCCACAGGATTTGTTGCTTCAGGGGGGCGGTGACCGCATCGCCGGGCGATGCTACCCATTGGCATTGGCCATGGCGGCTGCGATCAGCAAGGGGAACGAAGCGGGCAACACCCTTCGCGAGCGGTTTTACCTGGCGGTCATTGAACCCGGTACCCGCGATTCGACTGCATTCGTGAGCATTCTTGAAGAACTACGCGATGTCGACGTCCATGACTTGGGTGGGCCGGTGGTGCGCTCCGATCTGGCGCAGGTGATTGCGGCACTTGAAGAGAAAACCGCCAGCAGCACGTTGATGCTCAACTCGGATAACCACTCGATGCTGGTGGCCAAAAGTGTCGTTGGCGAGGGCAGTACCTACCATTTCTACGATCCGAACTTTGGCGTTTTCGAGTTCGATACTGCTGCGACGCTCAGCACTGCGCTGACCCATTTTTTCGTTCGCCAGGAGATGGCCAGGCCCTACGCCGCTTATGGCGTACCTGCTCGTCCGACCTTTGATTTGATTGAACTCGACGCGGGTCGACTCAATGCAACGGTGCTGTCGTCGGGTGTCCGGGTATCCAGTCTTTCCGATTCGGGCAGCCTGCCTGAACAGGCGCCTCGGGTCAGGCAGCGGCTGGCCAGCGCGCGCGGGCTGTCGCTGGTCAGCAATGGGGTGCTGGGCAGTTCTTTACTGGAACTGGACGCCCACTGGTGGGGCGGTCAGATCGCGCAGGCGACACGGCAGTTGCAGGAGCAACACGGACTGTCGTCGGGCACCGTTGCGTTGTTCGAGACGCTGGAAATCACCCCGGCAGGCGAGTACAAAATCAGTCTGGTCGATACCGATCCAGCACGGACCGTTGTGCGCGTCACCACCGGGGACCATCGATTCCTGAGGATCAAGAACTACCTCTCGGAAACCTTCCATACGTTGGCAGCGCAACCGCATGAACCGGCCGGCTCGGCTGACCCGACTGACGCCGGCAGTGTTCATACGCTCAATGCCGGTTTTACCGTACAGGCCTTGATGAACGCGTTGCGCCATCACGAAGGCGAGGTCAGCGGTGGTGACAAGGCACTGACCACTGCCATTCGTTTGCATGCCTACGTCAACTACGCCCAGCTGGTCCACGGCAACGTGGTGGATGTGATTGGCGTTGTGGCACTGGTGCGTCAGGCGCTGGACGATGAAAAGCTGATCGCCCGCACCAGCGCGCCGTTGGTGCAAAAGGCATTGGGTCATGTGACCAATGAAGGCGTCGGTACGGTGTTGGGAATGGTCAATGTCGGGTTTGATGTTTACCAGTTGAGCCATGCTACCAATGACATTGAAAAGGCGCAGTTCGGGACGCAGCTGGCATTCGACTCCGCGAGCGCCGTGTTAGGCGCTGCCGGACTGGGTGCTGCATTGGCTGGCGCGGGTACCGTGGCTGCGGTGCTCGGCGGCGTCGGGGTGATTCTGGGCGGGCTGGCGGTGGGCGTGTCGGCGCTGGCGGAAGGGTTTGCCACCATCGCCGAGGAAGCCAAAGAGGTTGGCCGGTTTTTTGAAGGGCTGGAAAAGGCTTATCGACAGGGCGGCTATCATCTGGACAAGGCATCGAATGCCTGGATTGCGCAACCTTTGCTGGTGTTCGCCGATCTTGATTTGCGTGCCTCCAGCGTCCGTTTCGACAGCCCCAGGCTGTTCCCGCTTCGGGACCATTTCGGGGTTCCGGATTTCGATGTGGATTACAACCGCGCCACCGATATCCGTGTGGGCCTAGGGTTGCCCGACTCGGCGTCTTTTTCGCCGCAGCCCGGGCAGGCGATCGTTTTGCCATGCACACCCAAAACCTGGTACGGCTATGAGTACAAGTTGCTGCCGTTTGTCTCGTTTCGTCATGCCGGCGGATTCGATACGGCCCGTCGACTGGAGAAAAAGAATGAACAGGGGCAATGGCAATTTCTGTTTTCGTTCTATTCGTTTCCCGGCGAGTACGTGGTCAACCGGCTGAACCCGGTCTACAAACCAACGGTGTTCAACGTTCGTCTCGACAACATCGAGCGCTCGCTGGTGGTGCCTGCTCTGCCGAAGGCGTGGCACGGCCTGGTCTCGTATCGGATAGAAGGCGCAGGCGCCCGCTGTTCCGTACTGCTCAATCCCGGGGTCAACCTTGAACTCAACGCGCCCGGTCACGCGGCCATGCGCTGGGTGCTGCAGGCTCCCTGGCTGGCCGAAGCAGACATCCGCATAGCCGCTGCGGGTAGCCTCGTTGCGGATACGTTGGGTGTGAAGTTCAGTGGCGGCGGCGTTCACGATGTGTTGCTCAAGCTTGCGGGTAACAAAATCATGCGCGTTGATCTTGTTGCCCTGACGCTGGAGGTGGTCGAAGAAGAGGCCGATCCGGCGCTCGGGGAGCAAGCGTTGCTGGACCACTTCAAGGCACTGGCGCGTGAACATCGACTGGCCATGCCTTACACCCCCGTTCACAACTTTGTGGTGCCGTTTGAAAAGCCGGACGAGCCGAGAACGGTGGCCGCGTATTACGACTCGGCTCAGGATCGTTTTCTGTACATCCGCGACCCGAATGTCTTGTTGGCCGATGAGGCTGTGCTGGGAGCGGTGGTCGAGGGCTCGGCCTATTTCTATCACTCCGAGAGTTTCGATGTCTGGCAGGTCAACGCGATCACCGGCACGCTGGTTCAGCGCTATCGCTTGCTGCTAAGGGATGGCTTGACGATTGCCCGCTGCGAGGTCGTGGCCAACGGCGGCATTCAGATCGTTCAGCGGTCCATTCCCAAGGAAGGCCCGCACGATGAGCTGACCTATATGATCCATGACGGCGCAGTGCTGCTTAGCTCAATCACCCGCGGTCACGATCCAGCATTGCAGGCCGTTTTACAGGTCGACACGCTGACGGACTGGAAGCAGGTACTGGGCGATTATGTGTTGCCGACAGAGTCCATCGATACCGTGAACTGGCGTCCCGCTGCGCTGGTTTCGATTTGTTGGCAGTTCGAAGACACGTCTCGTGATCTGGTCTGGGTCCGCGATGTTGACGGGTTGATCATCCGTGCGGCTGCCCGGCGTCACCATGCGCGGGGATGGGAGGATTCGATCAAGGCCTTGGATACCCTTTTACTTATCGCTCCCGCCGGTGCAGAGGGTGAGGTGTTCGTCAATTACGACAAGCCTGTTGGAAGCCTCGTGCGACAGCAAAGGTCGATGGTGGAGGGGCGTGCGCAATGGTCATCCAGAGAAATTGCCCCGCCCGGACTGAAAAATGTTGTCGCCGTTGAGCAGGGCCACCTCGCCCTGACCGACACGGGTCTGTTCTTCAATATGACGCCGGACGGGTATCTGCGCTTGGGCGGACTGACCGAAATATGGTTCAAGGATCGAGCCCAGTGGTGGTCCGCATTGCCAGCGGTGTCGACGCGGTACCCGGTGTCGAGTTTCGCCCTCCTTGGGTTGACCAACTTTACCGGGGATGCAGGTTTGTGCGCCTGGTACCTGGACGATCGGTTGTTGCTTGCGGATCTTGGTCATGGAAAAGAAGTACGGTTGCTGAGTATTGCTCCAGACAGTCAAGCCGCCTGGTTGTTCGATCTCTCAACGGGCAGGATTTTCCGCCAGCGCTTTATCGATACGAATCTCTTGGACGCTGCATTCGGCCAGGGAACCAGGCTTTTGCAAGCTGAGGCATTGCCCGCCCCGATGCAGGAATGGGCGCCCTGGATCTTTACCGACGTGAAAGTGGAGGGCGCAGGCCTGAGGGCAACGACGCTCGATGGCTTGGAGGTGGATTTACAGCACAACCAACCGGTACGGATTACGGGTGTGGACAGTCGCTGGGTCACGGCACTGGAAGGCCCATTGAGCGAGGGTTTGGCGGCGCTGGCGAACGAACATCGATGCGCCGACTTTCTGTCTGTAAAAGACTCTGACAGCCTTCAATGGTATGTGGTCCGGACCGGACGATTGATCCGGATTCCGAAAGCCGTCATTACTGCGCAATACACGCTGGTGGGCACGCGGGATCAAACGAATGTGATGCTGCACGAGCGGGGGGATGGTTTGTTGCACACCTATCCGCGAAACAGCACGGTCGGGCCGCTCGACTATGTCCAGCGAAACGCCGAAGTCCTGGTGATCGAGGGGCCGCAGACGGCCCATGACCTTCTCCCATTGATTGCCGATGATGTCAGCATCCTGGTGCTAAAAATGGGCCAGGGTGCAACGACTGGCCGGCTGACCCGGGCGGCCTGGTTGAAACTTGAATCGGTCATCGTCGATTGTCGTTATCCACTTGAGCGCCCACCCTTGATTCCGGGGAAACTGATTCTGGACGTCTCGATCATGGATCAGCTATGGGTCAGCCTGGTCGATGAACACTTGGTAATGAATGGCCTGGATAGCGGGCACAGCCTGATTTTTCGCGGCGTTTACTCAGTGGATGTGGCGTTGCGGGGTGATGTATTCCTTTCGCTCAGTGGCTATCGATCGCGTGCGGTTTCGGAACTAGTGACCGAGTTGCTGAAGCAAAAGGGCGTTTCCGGTAGCGCAACGTTGACGGAGCTGATGTCGAATTATCAGGTCGGGGTGATCGCAGAGCCGGCCATTTAGAACGTGCGTTCCCTGGATGACTACGGCACCAGATAACCTTTCACACCCGTGAAAATAATCTGTGCCGCCAGCGCGCACACGAACAGCCCCATCAACCGGCTGACAATCTGCAAGCCCTGGTCACCGAGAATTCGCTCGATTCGGTTCGACAGATACAGAACCACGCCGACCGTAAAACTGGCCAGGGCAATGCTGAGAATGGCTGTGAGTTTGTCGTCCCAGTGCGGCTGGCTCACACCCATGACCAGCAAGGCACCGATGGTGCCGGGGCCGACCGTCAATGGAATGGTCAGCGGGACGATGGTCACGTCCTGTTGCACATTGTCGGTCTGCACCGCCGACTTTCCCTGGGCCATGCCCAGTGCCGAGATAAACAGCACGCTGCCGGCACCGATGCGGAATGCGTCCACGGTGATGCCGAAGACACTGAAAATGACCCGCCCGAACAGGTACAGCAAGACGCTGGACACCAGCGTGGCGGTTGCCACTTTCCAGGCCAGCCGACGCTGTTCCTTGCGTGAATAACCGCGGGTCAGGCTGATGAAGCAGGACAACACGAAGAACGGGCTGTAGAGCACCAGCATCTTCAGGTAAACGCTGAACAACACATGGAGCATGGTTTCGGCTCGCATCCAGAGAAGGGTGAGTCGGAGTCTATCAGTCGATCAAGTGTCTGTGGGTGTCGAGTTTAAAAGATCTGAAAGTTATTTTTTAACTTATAGAGCTGTCGAGTTGAGTCTGATTGGTTAGTTGTGTGTGGTTGATTCTGCGAATGATGTTACAAGTTTGGATTTGTCAGGAAGGGTTTGTTTGTTTATCGTTTCTTCCAGCAAGTTCATGAGGAACTTGCGTTAATGTCGATAAGGAAGATTGTTGTGAATAATATGTTTAGCGAAAGTCATATTGCTGCCTGTGTAGCAAAGATTCAGAGTTATGAGCTGGATGAGCCGATGCTTATTAAACCTCGTGGTTTGTTTGTGTCGGGTGAAGAAGTTGAAGTGCCGTCGAAAGCATCGATCGTAGGCGATGGCATCATTAGTTTTAGCGGTAACCTCTCTGGTATTAATCGCAGTGACGCACAGAATGCTTATCACTATGCGTCGCTTGTGGCATACAAACAGTTTCCAGAGGAGTACCAGGGCAAAGAATGGTACACGCTGTTCTGTGAAGTAATGAGAAATGCGGGTTGGACGGGCATCAGCAGGTACTACAACGATCTGGAGGTGTCGGGAACCAGTGTCCGCATGGACAAGTTGGTGCTGGAGATCCTTGCTTCGGTAGTCACAGGCCTTGCCGTACCGGGCCCGGCTACTGCACTGATGCTGAAAACCGCTGGTGATGCTATTGCCGCCCTGCAAAAACGCGATACCGCATTGACGATTTTTGAGCGCAACACACTGAAACAAGGTTTGGGTGGAGTCGCGGCCGGCTCGTGTATCGATGTTAACGGTACGACTGTTTTTGCCATTGGCGCAGTACGTTTTACACGCTGGAATTCATCGACAAAAGTACTGTTCAGCGATGTGGATGTTCGTAACGTAGGTCTGTATCGCGGTGAGACAGCGTTCGAAAAGAATGATGCTGTGGCAGAGGCTAATCGTGATTTTATCGCTTCGAAAATTTTGAAGTACTCGGCTGATAAACTCGATTACGACATTTGATAGATGCTTGGAGTGGCGGTCGAAATAACGACTGCCCTTCTCTGTATGGAGGTATTGATATGAAGAGTGATTATTCAGTACTGGTGGTCGGGGCTGCGGTTTTGATAGTGCCCGAATCAGATGACCTGACCCCCTATGATGGGGTGGTCAATACGGTGTTGTATGCACAGTTGGCAGCCAATAAAAAAACAGAACTAGAGCCGCTTGTGAGTTGGTATGACACTTACATAAAAGTTTTGGGTGGTACCTGGCTATTGCCGGTTAAAGTGCGCGATGATTTGAACCTCCCTCCAGAGAGTGTTGAGTCGGCGGTTCAGTGGGCGGCCGCAGCGATGTCCAGACTGGGGGCAGATGAAGGTCATGTGACTGCCGATGTGTTGTCACGAATTGTCAACGAGTCCGACATCAACAACCCGGCAACTAACTTGTTGCGCAGCCATATGCAAAAAGTGTCCGCTGATCAGTCCACCGAGGTGCAGGTGCCTGCGATGGATGTTCGTTTGCTGGTGATCGTGGCGCCAACACCGAACTCGTTCAGCAGTGTATGTATCGAGCTCCAAACTAATCAATTGCTGAGTTCCAACCCATTGGCACACCTCTATTGGGGCGAAGATGTACAAGGCCTCATTAGCCGTCGATACGTCCGGGCGGATCTGTCGGATGCGGGATATGCATCTGTAGGAGATCAAATTGCTCTGAAGGTCAAAGACCGGATGGAGACCAATGTTGCTCTGTTGACCCTGCATGACGATACCTGCGGCACCACGCAGCCAGGGGAGGTTCGGTCATGACGGATCTGATTGCACCACCGGCAGCGGTGGTGGGCGGCAGTATCGTGTCGTTCGCCAGCAATCTGCCAGCGTCCCACCGCGAAGACGTCTACATGAGCACGGCATTTGCGCAAAGAGCCACACGCGACGCAATGAATGATGGACTATCGGGCGACTGGTTCGACTACTACTGCAACCAACTCCGATTTCTGGGATGGGATGTGCCCGCACCTCAAACGTTTTCGCCCGCGCCTGCCGCTCCGATGGGCAGCAAGGCGATACAACGTATCCGGGATTCCATCGGCGATAGATTCTCAATACCCATCAGCCGCGCCCTGATTGCGTTGGAGCGCAATCCTCTGGCGCTCGAAATGTTTGAGTCCACGACCCTGAAGGGAGATATCGCCTACTTTCAGATGATTCCTTGCGTGATGAACGGCGCGCACAAGGTGGATATGGCTGTCTATCACCGCAAGTTTTCGATAGTGCGAGACATCTCTCCGTTTCTGTTCAGCAAAAATGATTCGCTTGAGCAAAAAAGCACCGAACAGATCACCACGATCACGTTCAACACGCTTCATTACGCCGCGTTTCGGGAGAAGGTGAAGAAGTCTGTGTTGTCCCAGTCCCTGAAATACTTGAGAGCTCTGGACATCTGACCGAGCGTCAGCCCGAGGCCATCTCAGATGGTCGACACTGTGCGGTTCTGCTGATCCCGTTGCGCAACCCAATGCTCGATCAGGTCGCGCAACTGCGACAGTTCGACCGGTTTGGCCATGTGCCCGTCCATGCCGGCCTGGCGCGCACGCTCTTTATGCTCGGCAAGGATGTGTGCGGTCAGCGCCACTACTGGCGTGCGGATCCGCTGGTTGCCGACTTCCCAGGCACGCAACTGCTGGGTGGCAGAGAAACCATCGAGGATCGGCATTTCACAGTCCATCAGGACCAGGTCATAACGCTGGGCTTTCATTGCCTGCAAGGCTTCTTCGCCATTGCTGGCGGTGTCCGGTTGCAGGTTGAGCTTGCCGAGCATGCCGCGAATCACCTTGGTCGAGATGTTGTTGTCTTCGGCCACCAGGATACGGAAATCACTCGGGACCTTGACCGGCAACGTCGGGCCGGTGGGCAGATGCTGTGAGACGGCGCCTTTGTTGCGCTGGTTCAGTTCGTCCGCCAGGGTGGTCTTGAGGGTGTAGCCGGCCACCGGTTTGGCGAGAATGCGTTTGATCCCCGAGTTGCGCGCAATGATCTTGCTCGGCGCGTTGCTGATGCCGGTGAGCATGATCAGCAGAATGTCGTGGTTCAGGCTTGGGTCTTCCTTGATCTTGGCCGCCAGTTGCATGCCGGTCATGCCGGGCATGTTCTGGTCCAGCAGGACCACGTCGAAATAATCGCGCAGGTGAGCCTTGGTGCGCAGCAGCGCCAGCGCCTCTTTACCGGATGGCACGGCGCTGACGTTCAGGCCCCAGGCGCTGCATTGCTGCACCAGCACTTTGCGGCAGGTGTCGTTATCGTCCACCACCAGCACGCGCGCACCTTGCAGCGGCCCATCGAGGTCGGAGGTCGGGTGCTCGAGACGATCAGGGTCCAGCGGCAAGGTCAGCCACAAGGTGCTGCCCTGGTTGGCACCGCTCTTGATCCCGAATTCCCCTTGCATCAAGCGGATCAGCTGACGGGCAATCACCAGCCCCAGATTGCCGCCCAGGCTGGTCGCGGAGAGGAAGTGTTTGCTGTGCAGTTCGGCGTGCATCAATGCATCGCGCTCTTCAGCCTCCATCGGCACACCGCTGTCCTGTACGGCAATACGCAGGCGCGGTTTGGCGCTGCGTTCGTCGAGGGCGACGACGATCAGGATCTCGCCCTCGTCGGTTTTCTTCAGGGCGTTTTCCAGCAGGCTCAGCAAAGTCTGGCGCAGACGTGTCGGGTCACCGCTGATCACGCGCGGCACTTGAGGCTGGATGAAGCTGATCAGTTCGACGTTCTGCTGTTCGGCCTTGGCGCGGAAGATGCTCAGGCAGTCTTCGATCAAAGCGTTGAGATCGAATTGCACGTCGTCCAGTTCGATCTGCCCGGACTCGAGCTTGGAGATGTCGAGAATCTCGTTGATCAAGGTCAGCAGTTCGTTGCCGGCGCTGTGGATGGTCTGCACATAGTCACGCTGCTTGACTGACAACGGTGTGCCCAACAGCAGTTCGGTCATGCCCAGCACGCCGTTCATCGGGGTACGGATTTCGTGGCTGATCTTCGCCAGGAACTCGGCCTTGGCGTTGATCTCGGCGTTGCTGGCCGCCAGGTCGCGGCTGACGCTGAAACGATCTTCAGTGATGCTGCGCTGACGTTCGCCCAGTGCGATGCTCATTAACAGGCCGCTGATGCAGACGAACACCAGCAGTGTGATGATCAAGCCTTGAGGCGCGACCAGGGTCAGCCCCAACAGAGCCGGCAACATGATCAGCGTACCAATGTTGAACACCACCATCGCCGCCACGAACAGACGCGCCGGGCGATAACCCTTTTGCCAGTGATAGGCACCGACGAACAACATGCTCAGGCCCGCCAGGGCGACCAGGGCGTAGGTAATGATGTTCAGCGGCAGCGTGTTGACGAACAACAGCAGCAAGCCGCAGACCACGATGAACAGAATGTCTCCCAGCAACAGCTTGTTCAGCGGGTGCGACCCGAGCGGGGCGAAGAAGCGATAGGCGAACATCAGGCCGCAGGGCGCCGTCAGCAACAAGGCGAGATAAGCGCCGGGGGTCTGCACCGCGTGCCAGTTGGGGAGCCAGGGCCCTGCCAGATTCAGCAACAGCGCCAGGCTGAGCATCAACAAGGCTTCGCATCCGGCCAGCCAGACGCTGCTGCGCGAGCGGGTATAGGCATAGCGGACGAGGTTGTGCAGGATCAGCATGCCGATGCAACCGAACAGCAGGCCGTAAATCAGCATCTGGTTCTGATTGGCTGCGGTCATGACTGCCGATTGCAGGGTGATGTACGGCCGCAACTGGTGTTCGGACACCAGTCGCAGGTAGACGTCGAGGGGTTTGTCGCTTTGCGGCAGCGGCAACATGAAATCGCTGCTGGGCAGGGGACGGTCAGTCTGGGGCTGGCCGGTGCCGGTGTTCAATTGATCGATCAGCGTGTCGCCGTCGAGCACATACAGATTGAGGTGCGACAGGTCAGGGGCGAACACTCGGAGCAATTGTTCGTGCTTGCCGGGCGCGAGCCTGAAACGCAGCCACAACGCACCTTCGGGCTCGGCCGCGGTGAGACGGTCGAGTTCGATGGGGCTGAATTGATTGGTGTAGCGAGCGGAACGGATGTCGCTCAGCTGCAGGTCGCCCTGTTCGTCAAGCAATACCGCCCAGCCACTGCCTTGCGCGGCCTGTGCCGGGAGCATGCAGAGCAAGGTCAGCAACGTGACGGTTAAACCTATGGCAATCCTGAGCCAGCGCACGGCGAAATCCCTTCGTAGGTTGATGCCAGATTATAACTATGCGCGGCGCCGGAACAGTCCGGCAAGGGCCTGAAGCCCAAGCCCTGCCGAACGGATCGCTTATTCCTGATTTTCGCCACGCTCGCGGGCAATGGCACGGTAGCCAATGTCCTTGCGATAGAAACAGCCTTCCCAGTCAATCTTTGCCGCCAGTTTGTAAGCCTGCTGCTGGGCAGCATCAACGCTGGCGCCCATGGCGGTTGCGCAAAGCACACGACCACCGGCCGTCACCACTTGACCGTCCTTGAGCGCAGTACCGGCGTGGAAGACTTTACCTTCCAGTGCGGCGGCTGCATCCAGACCATTGATGGCAACGCCTTTAGCATAGTCGCCAGGATAGCCGCCCGCAGCCAGCACGATACCGACGCTCGGACGTGGATCCCATTGCGCTTCGACCTTGTCCAGGGCTTGCGCAAGGGCCGCTTCGACCAGCAACACCAGGCTTGACTGCAAGCGCAGCATCACCGGTTGGGTCTCAGGATCACCGAAACGGCAGTTGAACTCGATGACTTTTGGGTTACCAGCCTTGTCGATCATCAGGCCCGCATACAGGAAACCGGTGTAGACGTTGCCTTCATCAGCCATGCCACGCACGGTGGGCCAGATCACCAGGTCCATGACGCGCTTGTGTACTTCAGCGGTCACGACCGGGGCAGGGGAGTAGGCGCCCATGCCGCCGGTGTTCGGACCGGTGTCGCCGTCGCCGACGCGTTTGTGGTCCTGACTGGTGGCCATCGGCAGCACGTTCTTGCCGTCGACCATGACGATGAAGCTGGCTTCTTCGCCGTCCAGGAATTCTTCGATCACGACACGGGAACCGGCGTCGCCGAACGCATTGCCCGCGAGCATGTCGCGCACGGCGTCTTCGGCTTCGGCCAGGGTCATGGCAACGATCACGCCTTTACCGGCGGCCAAGCCATCGGCCTTGATCACGATCGGTGCGCCTTTTTCACGCAGATAAGCCAAAGCTGGCTCGATCTCGGTGAAGTTCTGGTAATCGGCCGTCGGGATCTTGTGGCGCGCCAGGAAATCCTTGGTGAAGGCTTTCGAACCTTCAAGTTGGGCAGCGCCGGCCGTCGGACCGAAGCAATCCAGGCCACGGGAGCGGAACAGATCGACAACACCGGCAACCAGTGGCACTTCCGGGCCAACGATGGTCAGGGACACATTCTTCTCGGCAAAATCTGCCAGCTGCTCAAGGGCCAGTACGTCGATAGCGACGTTCTCGCACTTGGCTTCAATGGCGGTGCCGGCGTTGCCCGGGGCAACGAACACTTTCTGCACACGCGGATCCTGAGCCACTTTCCAGGCCAGGGCGTGTTCACGGCCACCGCTGCCAATGATCAAAACATTCATTTCAAAAACCTCGGATGACGCTAATTCTGTGGAGCAGCCTGGGCTGCCTGGCTAACAGTGCGCGGCATCTGCCACAACACTGAACCTGTAGGAGCGAGGCTTGCCCGCGAAAGGATCGCCGCGGTGCATCGGCCTGACCGAGGTGATGCCTTCGCGGGCAAGCCTCGCTCCTACAAGAGCAACAATCAGTGACGGAAGTGGCGCATGCCGGTGAAAACCATGGCGATGCCGGCTTCGTCGGCAGCTGCAATCACTTCAGCATCACGCATCGAACCACCCGGCTGGATCACCGCGGTGATGCCAACCTTGGCCGCGTTGTCCAGGCCGTCGCGGAACGGGAAGAAAGCGTCGGATGCCATGACCGAACCGGCCACCTGCAAACCGGCGTGTTCAGCCTTGATCGCTGCGATACGCGCGGAGTTCACGCGGCTCATCTGGCCAGCGCCGACGCCGATGGTCTGACGGTTCTTGGCGTAGACAATGGCGTTGGACTTGACGTACTTGGCGACTTTCCAGGCGAAAATCAGGTCGTTGATTTCCTGTTCGGTCGGAGCACGTTTGGTCACGACTTTCAGGTCTTCGCTGCCGATCATGCCGATGTCTCGGCTTTGTACCAGCAAACCGCCGTTGACGCGTTTGTAGTCCCAGGCAGCGGCGCGATCAGCCGACCACTCGCCGCAGGCCAGCAGGCGCACGTTGGCTTTGGCAGCCACAATGGCGCGGGCTTCTTCGCTGACGCTTGGGGCGATGATCACTTCGACGAACTGACGCTCGACGATGGCCTTGGCGGTTTCAGCATCCAGCTCACGGTTGAACGCGATGATGCCGCCGAACGCCGACTCGGTGTCGGTGGCGTAGGCCAGTTCGTAGGCCTGGCGGATACCGCCTTCAGCGTCCGGGCTGACCGCAACGCCGCACGGGTTGGCGTGCTTGACGATCACGCAGGCCGGCTTGACGAAGCTCTTCACGCATTCCAGTGCGGCGTCGGTGTCGGCCACGTTGTTGTACGACAGCTCTTTGCCTTGCAGTTGGGTCGCGGTGGCGATGCCGACTTCGGCTGGCTTGGCTTCCACATAGAACGCCGCGCTCTGGTGCGGGTTCTCGCCGTAGCGCATTTCCTGCGCCTTGACGAACTGGCTGTTGAAGGTGCGCGGGAACTCGCTGCGACCTTCAGTGCTGAGGGTATCAGCGGCCTGGTTCACGGTGCCCATGTAGTTGGCGATCATGCCGTCATAGGCTGCGGTGTGTTCGAAGGCTTTGAGCATCAGGTCGAAACGCTGAGCGTAAGTCAGGCCGCCGGCCTTCAGGCCTTCGAGGACGCTGGCGTAGTCGCTGGCATTGACCACGATGGCCACGTCTTTATGGTTTTTTGCTGCCGAACGGACCATGGTCGGGCCGCCGATGTCGATGTTTTCGATGGCGGTCGGCAGGTCGCAGCCTGGCTTGTTGATGGTGGCTTCGAACGGGTACAGGTTGACCGCGACCAGGTCGATCGGCTTGATGCCGTGCTCGTTCATGATGGCGTCATCGATACCGCGACGACCGAGGATCCCACCGTGGATTTTCGGGTGCAGGGTCTTGACCCGACCGTCCATCATCTCTGCGAAACCGGTGTAATCCGCGACTTCCACTGCGGCAACACCGTTGTCGCGCAGCAGCTTGAACGTTCCGCCGGTGGAGAGGATCTCGACGCCCAGGGCTTCAAGCTCTTTGGCGAATTCGAGGATCCCGGTCTTGTCGGAAACGCTGATCAAGGCGCGGCGGATCGGCAGGCGGGTAGTCTGGTCGGTCATTTCAATTTCCATCAAAAGCAAAGGAGTCAGCAAAAAAGGCGACCGTTTTTACGCGGGCGCCTTTCTGGTTTGATTGAATGCTTACAGCAAATCGTACTGCTTGAGTTTCTTGCGCAGCGTGCCTCGGTTCAGCCCGAGCAGCTCGCTGGCCTTGGTCTGGTTGCCCTTGACGTAGTTCATCACGCACTCGAGCAGGGGCGCCTCGACTTCGGAGAGCACCAGGTTGTACACATCCGTGACGGCAGCGCCCTCAAGGTGGGCGAAATAATTGTGCAGCGCCTTCTCGACACTCCCGCGAAGGGTCTGACCTTCTTCGCTCGGCGTATTGAGGTGCTGTTTCAAATTCACGTTGTCGCTCACGGGTGCTGTTCCACTCACTAAAGTCTCGGTCATCATCGTCATGCGGCCACCTCGTCTCCGTCCCCTGTCAGGCTCTTATAACGTTCGGCGAAGAAGCCCTGAACGTTGGCGCATTGTGCTTCCGTATCTTCCAAACGATTGAAGTGGGCGCGAAACTCCCTGGCGCCCGGCAAGGTTGCGAGATACCAGCCCACATGCTTTCGAGCGATACGGACGCCCATGACGTCTCCATAGAAGACGTGCAGCGCAGCCAGATGCTCTAGCAGAATGCGTTCCACCTCGATCAACTCCAGCGCCGGGAGTTTCTCGCCGGTGCGCAGGAAATGATCGATCTCGCGAAAAATCCATGGCCGCCCCTGGGCAGCCCGGCCTACCAACAGGCCATCGGCACCGGTCGCATCGAGCACGTACCGGGCCTTCTCGGGTGAATCGATATCGCCATTGGCGAAGACCGGAATCGACACCGCCTGCTTGATCGCGGCGATGGTGTCGTACTCGGCTTCACCGGTGTACAGATCGGCACGGGTGCGGCCATGGACCGCCAACGCCGTAATGCCTGCCTGCTCGGCGATCTTCGCCACCGTCAGGCCGTTCTTGTTGTCCCGGTCCCAGCCGGTACGGATCTTCAAGGTAACCGGCACATCAACCGCAGCCACCACGGCTTGCAGGATCTCGGTCACCAATGCTTCATCCTTCAACAGTGCGGAACCGGCGGCCTTGTTGCAGACCTTCTTCGCCGGACAGCCCATGTTGATGTCAATAATCTGTGCGCCCAGTTCGACGTTGGCCCGGGCCGCATCCGCCAGCATCTGTGCATCACCCCCGGCGATCTGTACCGAGCGTGGCTCGGGATCACCTTCGTGGATCATGCGCATCCGCGATTTGCGGGTGTTCCACAAGCTCATGTCGCTGGTGACCATTTCCGAGACTACAAGCCCTGCGCCCAGTCGCTTGCACAGCTGACGAAAGGGCTGGTCGGTGACGCCCGCCATGGGGGCGAGAATCAAGCCGTTGTGCAATGTATATGGACCGATGCGTACCGCCGACATAGGACTTCCCTGTTGTGGGGCCGGATCATGAGAGTTCGAAAAAGGGTTGGCATGATACCCGCTCTCGATGACTGGATAAAGGCTGAATTGAACAAAATCTGAACAGTAATTCTGTTATCGCCAGCGGTTTGGTATGAGCGGTCGAAGTCAGAAATATGCCGTCAACGCCGTAACACTGAACCGTTTCACTCGGGTGAATGGAAGCTCAGGCTGTAATTCACCGCTTTGGCGCCTGGATCGAGGATATCCAGTGCGATGTGGATCGGCGTTTGCGGCGGCATCTCCGCCATGCCTTCGAGGTCGCCGTTGAGGTACTCGCCGGGCTTGAAGCGACGGCTGGCGATCAGGTGGCCGTTGAGGTCGGCGAAGCGCAGTTCCAGCAGCGGGAAGGGCTGGGAGAAGGGCGCGCGGTTGTAGATGATCGCATCGACGACCAGGGCACCGTTGAACTCCGGGTGGCTGCGGACCACCAGGTTGCTGCTTTTGATCTTCGCGATATCAACTTTGGATGGCACCGTGCAACCGAGTTGCGGGCACAGTTGCTGGAACCATGGGCGGTACTGGTCCTGGCGCGCCAATTCGTCGAAGTGATAAGCGATGTATTGACCGGCGAGCGCGGCGGCACCGAGCAGCACCAGCAGCAGCCAGAAAAACCGCCGGCCCCAAGGGGAGCGACGTTTCTGCCAATCCAGTTGCAGCGGGTCGTCGGTCAGGTCCTGCAAGGCGTCGGCACGTTCGGTCGACTCGCTGCGTTCGTGTCGCTTGCGCAAGGGGACAATCGGAGGCAGGTCGTCGTCAGGTGAGTCGGTTGCCGACAGACGATCACGGTGCAGGGGCATGTCGAGCGGATCATTCAGGCGCAGTTGCGGCGCCTGGGGCTCGTCGTCCAGATCAACCGGCTCCAGCGAGAACGAAGGTTCAGTGCGCGAGTGCTTGCCCGGTTCTGTCTGCGTTTCCGGTGGGTCGGCTTCGACCGCCTGGGCGCGATCAGCCGCCGATTCGCTGAAGAGGCTGTCGGACCAGGGTTCATCGTCGTGCTCGACAGAGTCGCGGCGAGCACTGAGACCGTTTTCGCGATGCCGGCCGAATTCCGTGGTGGGCTGGATTTCCCGCTGTTCGAGCCGGGCGAGTTCTTCGTCCAGGTCCAGGCTGTCCAGATCCAGTTCGGTGGCGGACCATTGCTTTTGGCTGATGGCGCGCTGTGCCGGCGGTTCGACAATGGTCGGGGCGACCGGTTTGACCGCGTCCTTGTCGGCCCGTTGCTCAAGCAGCTGCTTGGCGGCGTTGAACACCTGCAGGCACGAGCCGCAACGAACCACTCCGCGGGCCACGCTCAATTGAGCATGGCTGACACGGAAGCTGGTTTGGCAATGCGGGCACTGGGTGACGAAACTGTCGGTCATGCGGCGATCCGGTTTATGCAGGCGCTCATTCTAGCGCCGACGGCCAGTGATACGCACCCAGCCATCGCGATTGGCGATCGGGTCCAGATCGAAGTCTTGAGCGTAGGCTTTGGCGACGTCTTCACCTTGCTCGGCGAGGATGCCCGACAGCGCCAGACGACCACCGGGTTTGACCAGGCTGGACAACTGTGGCGCCAGGGAAACCAGCGGACCGGCAAGAATGTTGGCCACCAGCACATCGGCCTGAACCTGCGGCAGATCTTCCGGCAGGTACAGCGGGAAGAGTGCTTCGGCAATGTTGTTGCGCCCGGCGTTATCGCGCGAGGCTTCCAGCGCCTGCACGTCGATGTCGGTGCCGACGGCTTCCTTGGCGCCCAGCAGCAGGGCGGCGATGGCCAGGATCCCCGAGCCACAGCCGAAGTCCAGGACGTTGCAATCTTTCAGGTCCTGACCGTCGAGCCATTCCAGGCACAGCGCGGTGGTCGGGTGCGTGCCGGTGCCGAATGCGAGGCCCGGGTCCAGCAGAATGTTCACGGCGTCGGGTTCAGGGGCAGCGTGCCAGCTTGGAACGATCCACAGGCGTTGACCGAAGCGCATTGGCTGGAAATCGTCCATCCAGCTCCGTTCCCAGTCCTGGTCTTCGATGACTTCGCTGTGATGCTCGGGCAGCGGGCTGCCGGTCAGCAACTCAAGATGGGCCAGCACGCTGGCGGCTTCAGTGCCACCTTCGAACAGGGCCAGCAGGTGCGTGTGCGACCACAGCGGCGTGGTGTTGAGTTCCGGCTCGAAGATCGGCTGGTCTTCGGCGTCCATGAAGGTCACCGACACGGCGCCCACTTCAAGGAAAGCGTCTTCGTAGGTTTCGGCTTGTTCTGGGCTGATGGCGAGACGGACTTGCAGCCAAGGCATGGCGGGCACCTTTGAAAAATATTGATTGCAGCCTAGCGGGCTGCGAGAAGCGCGCAAGTTTACGCGAGCGCGCGGCAGAAGACGACAAGACCGACATGTGTGTGCTTTTCGTAGGCGCGAGCGGTGCGACGATTCGACTTGCCCGCGAACGAGGCGACACGTTCTTTCGGTTAGAGCGCGTCATCGTTCTTCGCGGGCAAGCCTCGCTCCTACGGGGGCGGTAATGTCTAGAAACAACAAAGCCGCCCGAAGGCGGCTTTGTTGGTTCGGATCACAGACTAGTGCTTCTCGCCAGCCAGCTTGTGTTCCAGGTAGTGGATGTTGATTCCACCTTTGCAGAAGCCTTCGTCGCGGACCAGGTCGCGGTGCAGCGGGATGTTGGTCTTGATCCCGTCGACAACGATTTCGTCCAGCGCATTGCGCATGCGCGCCAACGCTTCATCACGGGTTGCGCCGTAGGTGATCAGCTTGCCGATCAACGAATCGTAGTTCGGCGGAACGGCATAGCCACTGTACAGGTGCGAATCGACGCGAACGCCGTTGCCGCCTGGAGCGTGGAAATGCTTGACCGTGCCTGGGCTCGGCATGAAGGTTTTCGGGTCTTCGGCGTTGATTCGGCATTCCAGTGCATGACCGCGGATAACCACGTCTTCCTGGGTGTACGACAACTTGTTGCCAGCGGCGATGCTGAGCATCTCCTTGACGATGTCGATGCCGGTGACCATTTCCGAAACCGGGTGCTCAACCTGAACGCGGGTGTTCATTTCGATGAAATAGAACGCGCCGTTCTCGTACAGGAACTCGAAAGTGCCTGCGCCACGGTAGTTGATGTCGATGCACGCCTTGACGCAGCGAGCGAGGACTTCAGCGCGAGCTTTCTCGTCGATGCCCGGTGCCGGCGCTTCTTCGAGAACCTTCTGGTGACGACGTTGCAGCGAGCAATCGCGGTCGCCCAGATGGATGGCGTGGCCCTGACCATCGGAAAGCACCTGGACTTCCACGTGGCGTGGGTTAGTCAGGAATTTTTCCAGATAGACCATCGGGTTGCCGAACGCTGCGCCCGCTTCGGTACGGGTCAGTTTTGCGAAGGAGATCAGGTCTTCTTCTTTATGCACAACGCGCATGCCGCGACCACCACCGCCGCCAGCAGCTTTGATGATCACCGGGTAACCGACTTCGCGACCGATGCGCAGAGCGGTTTCTTCGTCTTCAGGCAGTGGGCCGTCGGAACCCGGAACGGTTGGAACGCCCGCAGCGATCATGGCGTGCTTGGCCGAAACCTTATCGCCCATCAGGCGAATGGTGTCGGCTTTCGGGCCAATGAACGCGAAGCCGGAGTTCTCGACCTGTTCAGCGAAATCAGCGTTTTCCGCAAGGAAACCGTAGCCAGGGTGAATGGCGGTAGCGCCGGTCACTTCGGCGGCGGCGATGATTGCCGGAATGTGCAGGTAAGAGTGTGCGGCCGAGGCCGGACCGATGCAGACGGATTCGTCTGCAAGGCCCAGGTGCATCAGCTCTTTGTCAGCCTTGGAGTACACGGCGACGGTCTTGATGCCCATCTCTTTACAGGCGCGCAGGATTCGCAGGGCGATCTCACCGCGGTTGGCGATCAGAACTTTTTCCAACTTCGCAGTCATCAAAGTTTCTCCGCGGTTCAAACGATGGTGAACAGCGGTTGGTCGTACTCAACCGGCTGGCCGTCTTCGACGAGGATGGATTCGATCACACCGCTGGTTTCAGCTTCGATGTGGTTCATCATCTTCATGGCTTCGACGATGCACAGAGTGTCGCCTTTCTTCACGGTCTGGCCGACTTCAACGAAGGACGGCGAGCTTGGCGAAGACTTGCGATAGAAGGTGCCGACCATCGGCGAACGGGCAACGGTGCCGTTCAGCACTGGCGCGGCCGGAGCAGCAGGCGCTGCAGCGGCAACCGGGGCGGCAGCAACAGGTGCTGGAGCCGGAGCATGCATTGGCGCAGGAGCGTAGTACTGCTGAGCCGGGGTCTTGCTGTGACGGCTGATGCGTACGGACTCTTCGCCTTCCTTGATCTCGAGCTCGTCGATGCCGGACTCTTCCAGCAGTTCGATCAGTTTCTTAACTTTACGGATATCCATGAATCATCAACTCCCAAGGGTCGGTCAGGGGCGTTTAACGCTTGTTGTTCAAGCCGTTGCCGGTCTTTCAAGCTGCTCTAGTGCGGCCTCCAGGGCCAGTCGATAACCGCTGGCGCCAAGGCCGCAGATCACTCCCACCGCTACGTCGGAGAAGTAAGAGTGATGGCGGAAAGGTTCGCGTTTGTGCACGTTAGACAAATGCACTTCGATGAATGGGATGCTCACCGCCAGCAGCGCGTCACGTAATGCGACACTTGTGTGCGTAAAAGCTGCTGGATTGATCAGAATGAAGTCCACTCCCTCGCTGCGGGCAGCGTGGATGCGGTCAATCAATTCGTACTCGGCGTTGCTTTGCAGGTGCAGCAAATGGTGGCCGGCTTCACGGGCACGGCGCTCCAGGTCCTGGTTGATCTGCGCCAGTGTCGTAGCGCCATAGGTGCCCGGTTCGCGGGTGCCGAGCAAGTTCAGGTTGGGACCGTGCAAAACCAATAGCGTCGCCATCTGCTGTTCCTTGTTATCTGTGTGCAGTTGTCAGAACCCGGCGACTATGCCGCAAAGCCTTTGTGACTGTCCAGTTCTATGCAATAGCCAGCACGATGGCCGATGTTTGCGCGAAATATGTGACCGGGTGATTAAATCCGGTCATTTGCTTTCGTAACACGTTCGGCGAAGTCTTTCGCGCTGATCTCGCCAATCACGCGCACATCGGCGCGTTCGACACCGTCCTTGCCGAAAAACATCAGGGCCGGAGGGCCGAACAATTTGTAGCGATCAAGCAGTGCGCGTTGCTCGGCATTGCTGGCGGTGATGTCGAAGCGCACGAGGCGATAGTCTTTCAGGCGTTCGACGACGGTGGCGTTGTTGAGTACTTCACGCTCGATGACTTTGCAGCTGATGCACCAATCGGCGTACCAGTCGAGCAGCAGCGGGGTGCCTGAAGACTTGGCATCGGCGAGGACTCGATCGAGGTCGGCTGGGGTGCTGATGGTTTGCCACGTGCTGGTGTTTTGCGGTGGTTCGTTGCCGGCAACAATGCGCGGCTGACCAATCGGGTTGAGCGGGTCGGTCTGGCCGCTGAATGCTCCGAACCAACAGGCCAGTGCGTAAAACAGCAGGAACATCCCAAGCAGTTGGCCGAGGCGTTTTCGAGGAGGTTTGTAGACGAATTCCAGCGCGCCCATGAACAAGCCGACGCCGCCGGCCAGCAAACCGATCAGCAGCAAGGTGATCTGGCCCGGCAATACGCGACTGACCAGCCCGATCGCCAATCCCAGCAACAACACGCCAATCGCATTTTTCACATAGACCAGCCACGGCCCGCTTTTCGGCAGCCAGGCCGCGCCACCGGTGGCCACGAGCAACAGCGGTGCGCCCATGCCGAGGCCGAGCATGAACAGTTTCAATCCGCCCCCCAGCGCATCGCCGCTGGCGCTGATGTAAAGCAGCGCACCGGCAAGTGGCGCCGAAACGCAGGGTGACACCAGCAGGCTGGAGACCACGCCCAGCACCGCGGCGCCCCATAGCGAACCGCCTTCGGTGCGACCGGCGATCCGGTCCAGGCGACTGCTGATGGCCTGTGGCAACTTGAGTTCGAACACGCCAAACATCGCGAGGGCAAACACCGCGAAAAACATCGCGAACGGCACCAGCACCCACGCCGATTGCAGACGCGCCTGAAGGTTGAGCTGAGCGCCGAACATCCCCATCAACGCCCCTAGCAGGGCGAAGCAGGCGGCCATTGGCAAGACGTAAGCAAGCGACAGATTGAAGCCGCGCAAACCGCCGACCTGACCACGCAACACTACGCCGGAGAGGATCGGCAGCATCGGCAGTACGCACGGGGTGAAGGTCAGGCCCAGACCGGCGAGAAAGAACAAGGCGAGCTCGCGCCAGCTCCAGCTCTGTGCCGTGGCGGGCGTCAGTGCACCGATGCCATTAATGTTCAGGCGTTCGGTTTCGGGCGGATAACACAGGCCTTTGTCGGCGCAGCCCTGATAGGTCACCGCCAACGTGAAGGCGCGCGGGTCGGTGCGCGGCACTACGACGTCGAGAATGCCGTGATAGACCTCGACATCGCCAAAGTACTCATCGTGCTTTTGCTCGCCCTTGGGCAATTGCGCTGCACCCAGGACAACTTCGGCTGGCTCGGCACGAAACTGAAAGCGATGCCGATAAAGGTAATAACCCTCGGTCGCGACAAAACGCAGCTTGATCGATTGCGGCGTGCTTTCTACCAGGCTCAGCTGAAACGCCTCGCGCACCGGCAGGAAGTCGGCGCTGTTGTTGATCGAGCCCAGGGTGGAACTGGGCCGACTCTCCAGCAAACCTGCGGCGGTGGCCGGCAGGGCGAGCACTAAAAGCAGCAGGCAGAGCAAACGGCGCATGACAATCTCGCGTATCGGAATTGGAGGCATGATAGCGGACAGTCGCACGGATTGCCCCCGCCCCTGTAGGAGCGAGGCTTGCCCGCGAACCAGGCGACGCGGTCTTTCAGAAAGGTCGCGTTATCGTTCTTCGCGGGCAAGCCTCGCTCCTACAGGGCAGGTGGCGATTTTTCAGACGCGGAAAGCCTGAACGGCTGTATGCAAGCGGCCGCCCAGCACCAACAGATTCTCCCCTTGCACGCGACCTTCACCGATGCGCAGCAAGTTATCCCCGCCCAATTGGTGAATCCGTTCGCTGTGATCGCGGATCTCACTGACAGCCCCACTCTGCTGCGCAGTGACATCGGCGATGCGCACGGCGGTGTCGGAAATGGTCTGGATCGCCCCAACGATTTTATCCAGGGCACCGTCGGCAGCCTGGGCCTGATTGGCCGTGGCTTCGGCGTGTTCGACCTGGGCGCGCATGCCTTCCACCGATTGCCGCGCGGCGGTTTGCAGGCCGGCGATCAAGGTCTGGATTTCGGCCGTAGCTCCGGCCGTGCGTTGCGCCAGTGAACGAACCTCTTCTGCCACCACCGCAAACCCTCGACCCATCTCCCCGGCGCGGGCGGCTTCGATGGCGGCGTTCAAGGCCAGCAGGTTGGTCTGGTCGGCAATCGAGCGGATCACCGTCAGCACACCGCCGATGGTCGCCGATTCTTCAGCCAGGTGCTCGATCATCTGTGCATTGCCTTGCACTTCACCCACCAGCGCGTGCAAGCCGGTGAGGCTCAGGCCGATGACTTTCTGGCCATGCTCAACTGCCAGTCCGGCATGGCGACTGGCGTCGGCAGCCTGGCTGGCATCGCCGGCGACTTGTTGAATCGTGGCCTCCAGTTCGCCGAGAGAATCACGAATCAGCGCGGTGTCGCCGGCCTGGTGTTCGGCGCCGCTGTGCAAGTCGTTGCTCAACTCGGCCAGGGTGCGGCTGCTGCCGGCGACCTGCTCGGCATTCAGGCGAATGGTCCCCACCAGGTCCACCAGGTACGCACGCATGCGATTGAGCGACGCTTCAATGTCGTGCAGTTCGCGATTGGTTTTGCCCAGTTGAATGTCCTGGCTGAAGTCGCCTTCGGCCCAGGTCGAAAGGGCGGGGGCGAGGTTGGTCAGCGTCCGGGCCAGTTTCCGTTGCAAGGTGTCGATCAACAAGGCGATCAGCAGAATCAGGCCGATCATCACGCCTTGCATCAAGCGCACTTCGCCCTGGATCTGCCCGTGCTGGGCACGGACCACCGGCTCCAGTGCGGCGATAGCGTGCTGCACGTCGGCGATTTTCAGGTGCGTCGCTGTGCTGAGGTCGGTGCGCTTCTGGATCTGATCGCGTGTGCGCGCCAGTTCGGCGGGATAGCGCGTCAGCAGGCTGTTGAGTTCCCGCTTGAGGCCGACACCGGCATCTTCGGCAACGGCTTTTTCGGTGTTCTCCAGGCCCATCATCGCCGCGAAATCATCCGTGCCGGATTCGCTGCTGGCGGTCACGCCGAGCAGCGGCAAGGCGCCGATCAGCTCAGACTGCGCTCGGATGCTGGCGACTTCGCGCTCGACATAGGCGGCCAGTTCACTGCGACCGCTGCTGACCAGTTTGTCCCGGGCCAACGACAGCTTGCCCAGGTGCTGGGACGCGGCGAGCAAGGGCGCGAGGTACGCCGCGTTGCCGCTGGCGTATTGGCTGAGTTGGTCGAGGCTGGCGCCCAGTTCGCGTTCGGCTTGCAGCAACAGCGCCTGAGGGTCACCGGCGAGTTTTCCGGCGGCCAGCAGGTCGGTTTTGCTGAATTCATTCAGGTTCGACAGGCTCGGACGCAACGTGTCGGCCAGGGCCGGCGGCAGTTCACCGAGTTCCTTTTGCAGGCCGTCAATGGCCTGGCTGGCGCTGCTCAGGCGCAGGGCATCGCCGCTGGCGAGGTAGTCGTCGACGTTGCGCGCCACTTCATTTTGAAATTGCTGGGACAAACCCAGGTAACGCTCCATCAACAGATAAGGGCGTTCGAGGGCTTTTTGCGACCACCAGAGCGTCGCGCCAAGGGCCACGCACACGGCGACTAAAAGGAGGGTGTTGAGATTGGTCAGCAGCTTCAGGCGCATTGCGGGTCTACCAACGGCAGAATGGTAAGCGCCTGAAGTTATTGCGTTTCTGTTACAGGGTTATGACGGAATGGGTCCATTCCGATGAAAAAGTGGCACTTTGCTTTGACGTCCGCGCAGCCTGCACACGATTCCGTCCACCGTCCTTGGCGCGGTACAGCGCTTCGTCCGCCTGGCTGGCCATCATCAGGCTGTCGGAGTGTTCGCACAGCTCCACCACCCCGGCGCTGAACGTACACCACAGATCCTGAGGCTGGGCCGGGTAGTGGATTTCGGCAAATCGCTGACGGATTTCATCGAGCACTTTGTGCGCCGATTCGAGGTCGGTGTCCGGCATGACGATGGCAAATTCTTCCCCGCCGTAGCGGCCGATGAAGTCGGTCTTGCGCAGCCGCTGCTTGAGGAACAGGGCCAGGCTCTTGATGACCCGGTCGCCCATGGGGTGGCCGTGGCTGTCGTTGACCCGTTTGAAGTGGTCGATGTCGAGCATCGCAAAACTCAACGGCTTGCTCTCGCGGCGGGCGCGGAAGCTGCAGTCTTCGAGCAATTGCAGAATGTGGGTGTGGTTGTACAGGCCGGTCAGGCTGTCGCGGACCATTCGCGCCTTCAGATTGCGCGCCCGCGCCGCGCGGTTGCGCACGGTGGTGATCAGGTGCCGCGGCTTGATCGGTTTGGTCAGGAAGTCGTCGCCGCCTTCGCTCATGGCGTCGAGTTGCTTGTCCAGATCGTCTTCGGCCGACAGGTAAATGATCGGCACGCTGACGTAACGGTCGTTGTGACGGATCACTTTGGCCAGTTCCGTGCCGGTGCAGGTCGGCATGTACATGTCGAGAATGATCAGGTCCGGCTGAAAGTCCGCCAGTTCGGCCATGGCCTGAATCGGATCGATCAAGGTGCGCGTGACAATCCCGGCGCTGTTCAGCAGGCGCTCGGTGTGCAAGGCCTGGGCGCGGGAGTCGTCGATGATCAGCACTTTATAAGGTTCGTATTGCGCGACACAGGTCAGGACTTCGATCTTCTCCAGCAGGCTCGAGGCTTCGAGGGTGCCGGTGAGGAATTCCTGGCCACCGGCACGCACGGCGGCGAGGCGGGTGGGGGTGTCGGTTTCAAGCAAACTGAAGAACAAAAGCGGCAGTCGATGGTCGAGACCTTCCTGGGCCTCGGCGGCCAGTTTCAGGCCGATGCCGGGGCCACTGAAGTCCACGTCCATGACGATCGCCGCGGGCAGGCGCTCGACCATCGAGGAGCGAAACGCCGCCACGCTGTCCAGGGACTGGGCGCTAAGCCCGAAAAATTCCAGCTGCTTGGCCAGGCGCTCGGCGCGGTCGTGATCCTGCAGCATCACATAGATGGGCTTGCGCAGCGGCGGCAGAAAGGTTTGATCGAGCTGATCGCCGTGGCGCAGGCCGGTACGCGACAGGCGCTGCATCAAGCGATTGAGGTCGGTGATCAGTCCGCTACTCAGGCGTCCGCGATTGGCATCGACAGCCTCAAGCGACTGGCCGATGTAGCGCGCCAGTTGAGTGTGTTCAGGTTGTTCGAAACGCTCGGCAAACCGCAGCAGGCGCAGGTTGGCCTCGCTCAGTTCGGACAAATCGGTGGTGGACCATTCGCTGCGTTGCAGGCGCTGCCATATCTCAAGAATCTGACGTGCCTGATGAATTACCCGCTGGGCAAAGTGGTGCTTGAGGCGCTCACGGCTGGGGTCTTCTGGCTCGGTCATATCCTGACTACTAGTTAGGGTGCATGCTGAGATCGACTGGTGGCTCTATGCTAGCACCTCTTTTCAATCCCATGAGTGTCGTGTGTCAATAATCTGCAAAGCGGCATCATTCAGTTTCTGACTGGCTGGTCGCATAGGCTCGCCGCTGTGCGCAATCATGTAATTGGATGGACTCGCCCAAGCCGAGGCGTCAATGCGCCACGATGGCAGTCTAAACAGCCAACGACAGCGAGGGCGAGTCCATGAAAAAGCATACTTCGATTGATCAATCCCTGTCTTCTTCCGATTTGTCGGCCTGCACAACCGTGGCGATCGATCTGGCCAAGCAGGTCTTTCAGGTCGCCGGTGAAGACGTCCTCGGCCAGGTGCACTACGAGCAACGGATCAAGTCGCGCGAGGCGTTTTATGAGTTTCTACGCCAGTTGCCGCCTCATGTCGTGGTTCTGATGGAGACCGGTCCGGGTGCTCAAGCCTGGGCCCGGCAGCTGCAAGACCAAGGCAATCTGGCGCGGATTCTTCCAGCCCGTTTGGTGGCCACACATCGTAGCGGGCCTAAAAATGATCGCAACGATGCGCTGGCGATTCTGCGGGCTGGTCGCGATGAAAAGATCTACGCAGTGCCGGTCAAAAGCGTTGCGGCGCTGGCAATGCAGGCGTTGCATCGCGCCCGCCAAGGCTATGTGCGTCGACGCACGGCGGTGAGCAATCAGATGCGCGGCCTGCTGCTCGAGCATGGCGTGGCCTTGGCGCAAGGTGACGTTGCGATCAGCCAGAAAATTCCGCGGGTCCTGGAAGATGCCACCCAGCCGGTGCCGGGCCTGCTGCGTGAACTGATCGACGAACTGTTGGCCGAGTGGCGCCATTTGAGCGAGCGCATCAGCGTGCTGACGGGGCGCCTGGAAGTGGCTGCCAACGCCGACATGACGGCGAAGCGACTGATGACTGTGCGCGGCATCGGCCCAGTTACTGCCACGGCACTGGTGGCCAAGGAAACCAAGCCTGAGCGATTTCCCAACGCCCGCAAGTTTGCCGCGTACTTTGGCATGGTGCCTGACCAGCACAGCAGCGGGCAGACGATCCGGCTGGGGGACATGACCAAGCGAGGTGATGTTTATTTACGCAGCCTGATGATCCAAGGAGCCCATGCAGTGCTGCAACAACTACGACCTGATTCCCAGCAACCCGATGACCGCCGCTTGTTGCGCTGGATGAGCCGGCTGGGCCGTAAGGAGGCTGCGATCAGGCTAGCCAACCGCAACCTGCGAATCGTCTGGGTGCTTCTACAGAATGACCAGACTTATCGTCGCCAGGCTGGTGATGGCCAGCAAGCGACGATGAGCCACTGAGCGACAGAGTTCTGCCACCGAGGTACTAACTGTCCGGCCCTTTGCTGAAAAAAAATTGACCCCAGGTAAGACCGGCGTGGATTGATGCCTTAGCTGCTACTGGCCTTCGAGGCCTGACTGTAATCGGCATACCACGAGCTCTTCCAATTTTGGCCAGAAGCCGAAGACGGCTTCCTCGAATAGGCCTAATACATAGATGCAACGGGGCGGCGGTTTTTCAAAAGCGGGTAGACAGTGGGGGCGAGTCCATACATAGCAGCTGGCGTAGCCTGCGTTCGGCTGCGCAGCAGTCGTAAATCCGGCGGTCTAGGTCTATCTGAAACAACGCGGTGCCTGATAAAGCGACTGCTTCGCAGCCGAACGCAGGCTACGCCAGCTGCTACAAAGGTGTGTGCTTCATTTATAGTGGCGCCTCGACGATGCGATTGTGTGGCAAACGAGGCACGATGGCGTAGGGTTGTGGTCGAACCGATGAACTCAAGTGATTGAAAGGATATCGCCATGCTGGACTGGAAGAATCGCGCGGGCAGCGCGCCTGAGCGTGCCGCTGAACCGAAATCGGCCGCCCGCAGTTACGTTGGCGGGCTGTTGTTCAGCCGGGCGCTGGCCACACTGATTGGCCTTTACTTGCTGGTTGCGATTGCGCTGGGCTGGTATTGGAGCCAGGAACCTGCGCTGTTCCCGGTTCAGCAAAATGCTCAAGCGGCTGCCGAGAAAGAAGGCAAGCAGATGGTCATCGGGTACACCACGGTGGAAACCCTCAAAACCGTCGCCGGTACGTTGCTGAGCAAGCCAGGTGGCTATATTTCCAACGACCGTTTCCCGCCGGGCCTGTGGATGGACAACACGCCGAGCTGGGAATATGGCGTGCTGGTCCAGGTCCGCGACCTGAGTCGTGCCATGCGTAAAGACTTTGCGCGTTCCCAATCGCAGTCCACCGAAGACGCTGACCTGGCCAAGGCCGAGCCGCGTTTCAACTTCGACAACAAGAGCTGGGTGCTGCCCTCCAGTGAGTCCGAATACCAGGAAGGCATCAATTCCCTGAGCCGTTATCAGGCGCGCCTGTCCGATCCAAGTCAGAAAAGCGCGTTGTTTTATGCCCGCGCCGATAACCTGAACAACTGGCTGGGCGATGTCGGCACTCGTCTGGGCTCGTTATCGCAGCGGCTGTCGGCCAGCGTCGGCCGGGTCAAGCTCAACACCGCGCTGAAAACCGAAGTCCTGGCGCCGGGTCAGGTGCCGCAGGTCGATGAAGAAATCGTCGAAACCCCGTGGATGCAGATCGATAACGTGTTCTACGAAGCCCGCGGCCAGGCTTGGGCCTTGTCCCATCTGCTGCGCGCCATCGAAGTCGACTTTGCCGATGTGCTGGCGAAGAAGAACGCCACGGTCAGCGTGCGTCAGATCATTCGTGAGCTGGAAGCTTCGCAAGAGCCGGTCTGGAGCCCGATGATCCTCAACGGCAGCGGCTTTGGCGTGCTGGCCAACCACTCGCTGGTCATGGCCAACTACATCTCCCGGGCCAACGCCGCAGTGATCGATCTGCGTCAACTGCTCAATCAAGGCTGAGTCATGGTCGATACCGCCAAAGAGGCTGCCCACCGCGCGGCCTCGGATGCCGAACAGATCGCCTGGGTCGACGAGCAGGACAACCTGCTCGGTGCCCTGGTCCGTTCCGACCTGCGCGAGCGCGGGCTGATCGGGCGTGGCACCTACATCATGCTGTTCAATTCGGCCGGTGAACTGTGCGTTCACCGTCGAACCCTGAGCAAGGCCATTTACCCCGGTTACTGGGACGTGGCAGCGGGCGGCATGGTGCTCGCCACCGAGACGTATGCCGAATCGGCTGCACGTGAACTGGAAGAAGAGCTGGGTGTGAGCGGTGTGGATCTGACCGCCCATGATCACTTTTTCTTCGAGGACACTGGCAATCGCCTCTGGTGTTCGGCGTTTTCGGCGGTGTGGGACGGCCCGTTGATCCTGCAGCCGGAAGAGGTGCTGGAAGCGCGCTTTATCCCCATTGATCAGGTCCTCCTGGAAATCCAGCAAAAGCCTTATTGCCCGGACTCTTTGGCCGCGTTGAAGCGCTATCTGCGCGCGCGTGGCGAGGACGTCGCAAAAGAGCTATAAATTGGCGTCGATTGGCTCTTAGCAAGTCGGCTTTTTGCCGTTACACTGCGCGACCTTTTCAAACTGAACCAATATTGCTTTCTGTAGGAGCGAAGCTTGCTCGCGATGGACGTTAACGATAACGCGAGCATCCAGATGGTACGCATCGTCCTTGCGTTCTTCGCGAGCAAGCTTCGCTCCTACAGGGTTGTACCGTTTCAGTAGCGCTGCCCCTGCCTGAGTGGGGCTTCGCGGTCGATGGCAGCTTCCCAAGTTGCTGCGACCAGTCTTTGTCCTCCCAAGAGGATTGCCGGTGGCCAAAAAAGCCGCATCCTTCGCCGCCCTTGGTGGCCTGGTATTTTCCACCGACGCAGGTCGTCATTGCCCCGATTGCAGTAAACCGGTGGACGCCTGTATCTGCAAACAGACCGTTATCCCGGCCGGCGACGGCATCGCTCGCGTGCGTCGCGAGAGCAAGGGGCGCGGCGGCAAGACGGTGACCACCATCACCGGCGTGCCGTTGGCAGAAGAAGCGCTCAAGGACCTGGCCACCACGTTGAAGAAACGTTGTGGGACGGGGGGAGCGTTGAAAGACGCAATCATCGAAATCCAGGGCGATCATGTCGAGCTACTCTTGGCTGAACTGATCAAGCTGGGTTTCAAAGCGAAGAAATCCGGCGGCTAGCAGCCTCTGTGAAAACCACCCTCGGCTTGATCCAGTCCCGATTCAACTCTGGCCTGGCGTCGTCTACATGGTTTTCACAGAGCCTGTTCTGACCGGTTTCTAAACTCAGCGCTGAATGTGAGGTCTATGGCCCTTGCATGCAGGCTAATCGTCATTTTCATTCTTTAGACTGCGCCGGCCTGAACCCAGGCGACGCTCTATGACTTCTTTATAGGGGACTTCAATGTCCGTACGACGCACACGCAAAGACGATGGCAGCCAATGGACAGTTGCGGACAGCCGCAGCGTTTACGGGATTCGCCATTGGGGGGCCGGGTACTTCGCGATCAATGACGCCGGTCGCGTCGAAGTTCGTCCGAACGGTCCGACCAGTTCGCCTATCGACCTTTTCGAGCAAGTCGACCAGCTGCGCCAAAGCGGCCTGTCCTTGCCATTGCTGGTGCGCTTCCCGGACATTCTGCAAGACCGCGTGCGTCAGCTGACCGGTGCGTTCGACGCCAACATCGAGCGCCTGGAATACCAGAGCAAGTACACCGCGCTGTACCCGATCAAGGTGAACCAGCAAGAAGCGGTGATCGAAAACATCATTGCCACCCAAGACGTTTCCATCGGCCTGGAAGCCGGCTCCAAGCCTGAGCTGCTGGCCGTATTGGCCCTGGCGCCGAAGGGCGGCACCATCGTGTGCAACGGTTACAAGGACCGCGAGTTCATCCGCCTGGCGCTGATGGGCCAGAAACTTGGCCACAACGTGTTCATCGTGATCGAGAAAGAATCCGAAGTCGCCCTGGTGATCGAAGAAGCGGCCTCGCTGAAGGTCAAGCCACAGGTTGGCCTGCGCGTGCGTCTGTCGTCGCTGGCTTCGTCGAAGTGGGCGGACACCGGCGGCGAAAAATCCAAGTTCGGTCTGTCGGCGGCGCAGCTGCTGTCGGTGGTCGAGCGTTTCCGCGCGGCCGGCCTGGATCAGGGCATCCGCCTGCTTCACTTCCACATGGGCTCGCAGATCGCCAACCTGGCGGACTACCAGCACGGCTTCAAGGAAGCGATTCGTTACTACGGCGAACTGCGCAACCTCGGCTTGCCGGTTGACCACATCGACGTCGGTGGCGGTCTGGGCGTCGACTACGACGGTACGCACTCGCGCAACGCCAGTTCGATCAACTACGACATGGACGATTACGCCGGTGTCGTGGTCGGGATGCTCAAGGAATTCTGCGACGCGCAGAACCTGCCGCACCCGAACATCTTCTCCGAAAGCGGCCGCTCGCTGACCGCTCACCACGCCATGCTGGTGGTGCAGGTGACCGACGTCGAGAAACACAACGACGACGTGCCACAGATCGAAAACAAGGAAGCGCTGCCGGAAACCGTGCAGTGGCTGGTTGACCTGCTGGGCCCGACCGACATCGAAATGGTCACCGAGACTTACTGGCGCGCTACGCACTACATGAGCGACGTGGCCACCCAGTACGCCGATGGCAAGTTGACCCTGGCGGAAAAAGCCCTGGCCGAGCAATGCTACTTCGCCGTGTGCCGTCGCCTGCACAACTCGTTGAAGGCCCGTCAGCGTTCGCACCGTCAGGTGCTCGACGAACTCAACGACAAGCTTGCCGACAAGTACATCTGCAATTTCTCGGTATTCCAGAGCCTGCCGGACACCTGGGCTATCGGTCAGGTGCTGCCGATCCTGCCGCTGCACCGCCTCGACGAAGAGCCTCTGCGCCGCGCCGTGCTGCAGGATCTGACCTGCGACTCCGACGGCAAGATCAAGCAATACGTCGACGAGCAGAGCATCGAAACCAGCCTGCCGGTACACGGTTTGAACGAAGGGGAAGACTACCTGCTGGGCATCTTCCTGGTCGGTGCCTATCAGGAAATCCTCGGCGACATGCACAACCTGTTTGGTGACACCGACTCGGTGAACATCTACCAGAACGCCGACGGCAGCGTGTACCACGCCGGTATCGAAACCCATGACACCATCGAAGACATGCTGCGTTATGTGCACTTGTCGCCGGAAGAGCTGATGACCCACTACCGCGACAAGTGCGCGAGTGCCCGCATCACCGCAGCCGAACGCACCCAGTTCCTCGACGCTCTGCGCCTGGGCCTGACTCGTTCGTCTTACCTGTCTTCCTGAGGTAAGGCACTGCTCTCGTCAGGTTGTCTGAAAATGTTCCGCACGCTGCGGAAATTTCAGATGACCTGGTGGGACGCTTCCCTGATTTCAAGCGAAATGACTCACATCCGCGGCTAGCCAAGCGATGTGGTCCTCTTTTCGCGTAGGTCATTTCCTAAGTTGTACTTCGGCACTCTACTCGGCCAACTCTCTCAGAGAGAATCCCCGGCCGCCCCTCCTGTAGAGAATCGCCGATGTTCGATCCAGTCAACGAGCCGTCATTTCGTCTGGATGTAGAGGGTCTGCCCGACCCCGTTGAGGTCTTGGCCTTTACCGGCAGTGAAGCGATCAGCGAACCCTTCGTCTTCGATGTGGATCTGCTGATCGATGACCCGACATTGGACCTTGCAAGCCTGCTGTACCGCCCGGCCTTTTTGCATCTCGGGCCGCCGGGGACCGGTTTTCACGGACAGTTGCATGAGCTCGTCCAGGCTGGTCATGGTGCTGCCCCGAGGCTTTGTCGTGTGCGTCTGAGGCCAAAACTGGCCTGCCTGGCCCAGCGTTTCAGCCAGCGCATTTTCAGCAACCGTTCTGTGCCCGAGATCCTCGCCCTGGTGCTCAAGGAGCATGGCATTGTCGGCAAGGACCGGCGCTTTGACTTGAGCGGTGATTACCCGTCGCGTGATTTCTGCACACAGTACCGGGAATCGGATCTGCAGTTTCTCCAGCGTTTGTGTGCTCAGGAACGGCTTCACTACCACTTCGAGCATCGCCGGCGCGGGCACTGTCTGGTTTTTGGTGATGGGCCGGGACAATTTCAGCGGGGCGCCGAGATGGTCTTTGAGCCCGACACCGAACTGCCCGGCGTGCAGCAGTTCAAGGTTCAAGGCAACGCGCAGGCTGGCGAAGGTCAGACGAACCTGATGACGCTGCGCAGTGGCCAGCATGCTCCGTTATGCGGCCATCCGTGCGCCGACTGGAATCGTCTCTGGTTGCTGACCCATGTCGAGCATCAGGGGGGGCAGACGCCGGGGTTTGCTTACGGCAACCAGATTCGCGCTGTTGCCGGGGCGTTTCCTTTTGCGGCGCCTCATTCGGCCATAAAACCCCGGATGCACAGCCTGCAGCAGGCCTGGGTGGTCGATGTCGATGAGCCGCAACCCGATTCATCCAGGCCGGTTGCCGTGCAATTTGACTGGGTCTATCAGGGCGAAGGCGCTGCGCCCAGTCATTGCTGGCTACCGTTGGCGCCAGAATTGGATGGCGAACACGTCATGCCGTTGAGTGAAGGTGCGCAGGTGCTGGTGAGCTTTATCGAAGGCGATCCGGATCAACCCTTAATCACCGGATTCCTTCCCGGCCCACCTTTCACCCAAGCGTCAGGCTCGCCCGAACTTCCACCCGCCGCAGCGACAGATGACCACGTTGTTGTCGACGGATTGTTGCATTTGTTGCAATCCAGCGAACCGATCGTGCTGCTGTGTCTGTTGCCCGGCGGGGGCAGTTTCAGCCATTGCGCGCAAGCCTTCTGCACTTGCCGGGCCGCGACGCAGCTTGGCCAGAGCGGTGCGGCATGATCGTCGCCCAGGCGCCCGACTCCATCGCGCAATGGCTGTTGCTCGACGTTCCGGGCGAGCCCGGGGGCGGGTCGGTACTGCGCCAGCAGTTTGCGCAGGCTCGACGGTTCCAACTGTTCGATGGCACCGAATTTCAGCCGTTACGCGAACACGGGCCAGTCTTGGTTGACCTCAAGGGCTGCCCGGCGCTGGCCGAGTTGTGCCTGCGCGAACCGCACATCTGGAGTGGTTTATTACTAGTCAGTGAGGCCTCTTCGGCGCAGCTGCTCGAGCATTTGCGCCGCATGCTCACAGTCACCTTTGGCCTGCATCACCGCGCGTTGTTGAGTTACTACAACCCACACACCGCTAGCTACTTTTTCGACGCCTGCGATGCCCTGGAACTGAGTCGCTGGCTGGGGCCGATCAGTCAGCTGCGCTGGTTTGGCGGAACCTGGGCCGACCGGGCAATTGGCAGTCTGGGCTGGCAGCAGTTGTTCAATCCGGGGCTTGCCGTCAGCCCGTTGGCCATCGAGGAAAATCTGACGCCTCGTCAGCGGGACTCCTTGCAAACCTGCTTGCTTGAGCAGCATGCCTGGCATTGGAGCCGGTCCACCGGGACCGATTACCACAGCCTGTGGGCCTTCGTGCAGGAAGGGCTGGCGCTGGGCTTCAGCGAACGCCCGGTGCTCGATGGCTGGTTATGGCTGCGCTTGCAGTACCCTGGCGCTACGCCTGTGCAGCCACTGTCGGGAATGACCCAGCAGGAACGTCTCGATAGTCTGCGCAACCTGTGGCAGAACGATCAAACCTGAACACAGGGTTCGACAGTTCCTATCCAGCGCACGCCGACTCAGCCAACCTGACCTGTGAACCAGCCGTCGTTCTTGCGCAGCAACCAGGCAAGCGCGCCGAGGGTAAGGCTGCGCAGCGCCATGAACAACAGGAACGTTATCCACAGTCCATGGTTGCCCAGGCCTTGCAGTGCCCAGGCGAACGGCAGCAGCACAATGACCGTCAACAGCATGCCGTTGCGCATTTCCCGGGCGCGCGTGGCGCCGATGAACAGCCCGTCGAGCAGGTAGCTCCACACGGCAATCAGCGGCAGCGCGGCGAGGTAGGGCAGGTAGATAAACGCGGTGTCGCGCACGCTCTGGATGTCGGTCTGCATCTCGATGAACAAGTGCCCGGCGACGGCGAACAGCACGGCGAAGCCCAGACTCGCCAGCAACGACCAGCCGCAGGCAACCACCAATGAGCGACGCAGCGCCTCTCGATCGCGTGCGCCGATGGCATGCCCGCACAGGGCTTCCACGGCATGGGCCAAACCATCCAGCGCGTGGGCGGTCAGCAGCAAGCCATTGAGCAGCAAGGCGTTGGCGGCGACGGTGGCATCACCCAGCCGTGCGCCCTGTACGGTGATCAGGAAAAACACCGATTGCAGCGCCAGGCTGCGGATAAAAATGTCGCGGTTGACGGCCAGCAGTGGCCGCCAGCTTTGCCACAACGCCAATGCGGCCCAGGCGATGTGGCCGGGATAGGCGCGCAGGGCTTTGCGAGTCATCAGCAGACCGATTATGGCGCCGGTCCATTCGGCAATCACCGACGCCCTGGCCGAGCCGACCACGCCCCAGTCCAGTCCGAGCACGAACCACAGGTTCAGCGCGATGTTCACCAGGTTGGTGCTCAGCAGAATCGCCAGCGGTGCCCGGGCGTTCTGGGTGCCAAGGAACCAGCCGACCAGCGCATAGCTGGCCAGCGCTGCGGGCAAGCCGAATAGCCGTGTGTGGAAAAAATCGCGGGTGAGTTGGTCGAGCTCGGCGGAGGGTTGCATGAAGTGCAGCGCGACGCCGCTCAACGGCACGCCCAATGCGCCCAGGACAATGGCTAGCCCCATCGCCAGCAACAAGCCCTGCAACAAAATCTGCCGCAACGCCCCGCCATCCCCACGGCCGGCCGCCTGGGCAGCGAAACCGGTCGTGCCCATGCGCAGAAAACCCATGCCCCAGGCCAGAAAGGTATAGAGGCTGGCCCCGACCGCGACGGCGCCCAACTGATGGGCGTGGGGCAGGTGGCCGATGACGGTGCTGTCGACCAGCGCCACCAGCGGAACGGAAATGTTCGAAAGAATCATCGGAGCGGCCAGCGCCCAGACCCGACGATGGGTAGGGCGGTCGCGCCAGTCGGCAATCAGGTTGGACATGCAGGCTCCTTGGGGGAGCGGGCATTGTAGCGACACATCTGATATCTGCAGCGATCCATTGTGGGAGCGACGGTGCGACGATTCGAGCTGCTCGCGATGGCGGTCTTACGCTCAACATGGATGTTGAATGTGCTGGCCTCATCGCGAGCAGACTCACTCCCACAGGGGGATTGGTGGTGTTAGTGGATAATCCAGCTCAGCAACCAAAGCCCCAACAACAACCAGATGATCCCCATGATGATCGACGCATTCATGAATGCCCGGATCGCCGACCACAACAGCATCAACCCCAGAATCAGCGCAATGATGCTGATGATCGAAGTATCCATCCCCAACGCACGGGACAAACCTTCGACAAAGTTACTGCCGGCATGGCTCAACAGGTTGAACAAGCCACTTAGGCCATCAACGATAAAGCGGATGACCGAACCGAGTGCCTGGCCGAGCCATTCGAAAAAACTTTCTACCTGCATGTCGTGAACGTCCTGATGTAAGTGGTGGCGTGCTTGCCGGACTTGAGCCTTGGGCCATGGATCACGGTGCCGAGTTCCCCACAAGCATAGAGGGTTGCATTGCACCTGTGGGAGCGAGCTTGCTCGCGATGGCGGTCTGTCAGTCAGCATCCATGCTGGATTTAAGTCCGCAATCGCGAGCAGGCTCACTCCTACAGGAAAAGCACCCTTGCCATCCCCGGCCATCCCCCCGAAGCTATACGCCTTCAGGAGAGCCCGATGAACCTTGTTGAACTGACCGAACGCCTGCACGCCATCCGCGACCGCAATGACTGGCGGCAATTTCACAGCCCGAAAAACCTGGCCATGGCCGCGAGCGTGGAAATGTCCGAGCTGGTGGAGATTTTCCAGTGGCTGACTGAAGACCAGTCGCGCCAGTTGCCGGCGGACAAACTGGCCCACGCCGGGCAGGAAATCGGCGACATCGTGCTCTATCTACTGCTGCTGTGCGGCGAGTTGGGGTTGGACATGAATGAAGTGGTGCGCAGCAAACTCGCGGACAGCGAAAAGAGGTTCAGCTGATGAGCGATCGTCATTTTGATCAACTGGCGACCCGGTTTGCCGAGAAAATCTACGGTGGAGCCAAAGGCGCGATCCGTCTGGCGGTGCTTCAGGCCGACCTGGCCGAAACCTTGCCAGACCGGCCGCTGCGCGTGCTGGACATTGGCGCGGGGCTGGGTCACATGTCGTTGTGGCTGGCCCAGCGCGGCCATGACGTCACACTGGCCGAACCCGCCGAACCGATGCTCGAAGGCGCCCGCCAGCGTTTCGCCGACGCCGGGCAGACCGCTACTTTCATTCAGGCGCCGTGGCAGGAATTGCTCGGTCAGCTCACGGAACCTTACGACCTGGTGCTGTGCCATGCCGTACTGGAATGGCTGGCCGAACCCCACGCGATCCTGCCGGTGCTGCATCAGCTGACCAAGCAGGACGGGTGGCTATCACTGGCCTTCTACAACCGCGATGCACTGATTTATCGCAACTTGCTCAAAGGTCATTTCCGCAAGATGCGCAAGAACGACATGGCCGGCGAGAAGCAGAGCCTGACCCCACAGCAGCCGCTTGATCCGCGTGAATTGGCGGCGCAACTTGAGGGCCTGTGGCAGGTCGAAACCCAGAGCGGGGTGCGGGTTTTTCACGACTACATGCCGGTGGAATTCCAGGCCCGCGCCGAACTCGTGGACTTGCTCGAAATGGAGCTGGCCCACCGTCGTCACCCAAGCTTTGCCGGGCTCGGGCGCTATTTGCACTGGATCTGTCGGCCGGTCTGATCGGAGCGCAACATGAAAAGTCGTTCAGGGTTACTCGTGATCTGTCTCGGGTTGGCGGCCTGCCAGGGCAGCAACCCTTATGTGGCGACATCCAACCCCTTGCCGCCCGCACCGCCTCAGGCGGCCAACACCTTCGACCGCAGCGCCTACCCGGCACCGCCGCGGGATTATGGGCGCTATCGCAGTTGGGCCTGGCTCAACGGTCAGTTACCACCGGGCAGCGCCTGGGCGGACTCGGCGCAGGTCGCCGAAGCGGTCAGCAACGCCCTCGATCAGCGCGGCTTGCGCCCATTGCACGATAACGCCCGCCCGGCCGACCTGTTTGTCAGCGCCGATCTGCATCTGGAAACCCGTTTGCGCCAGGTTCAGGACGACTACGGTTATTACGGCGGCGGTTATGGTGGCTACAACCGCTATGGAAATGGTTACGGCATGTACAACACGGTGCCGATAGTGCGGACTTATCAGGAACAGGTCGTGGTTGTGCGGGTCGATTTGTTCGACGCTCAAAGCGGTCAGCCGGTGTGGAGTGCCAGCGCCGAAACCGGTAATCAGGGCAGCCAGAGCGAGCGTGCCGATGCAATACGGGAGGCTGTAGAAAAGGCCATGTCGGCGTATCCTCCTAGTTAGCTTCTGTTGTTTAGAGGCCTTTCACAGGTTCATGTCTTCAACCGGAGAACCATCATGATCCGCCGTTTCGCTTTACTGGTTGTGGCCGCGTTGCTCAGTGCCTGCGCCGCCAACCGGGTCAATAATGACTTCGATGCCAGCCGCGACTTCGCCGCCTATCGCAGCTGGACCTGGAAGGAACCCGCCCTGCAATATCGCCCCGATGACCCTCGAATCAAGAGCGACCTGACCGAACAGCGCATCCGCCAATCGGTTGCCGATCAACTGGATCAGCGAGGCCTGCGTCCGGCCGCAGCCGGTAGCAATGGTAATTTGAATGTTCAGACCTACCTGATCATCGAAGAACGCCAACAACAGGTGACTACCAACTATGGCGGTGGTTGGGGTAATCCTTGGAACGGTTACTGGGGCGGTCCGATGTACAACGAAACCCGGAACGTGACCTACAAGGTGGCGACCATCCAGATTGATTTGCTCGATGGCAAGGACGGCAAACTGGTGTGGCGTGGCAGCGATGAGCAAATGCTCAGCCGCACGACAAATCCGTCGGATCGCAGCACGGCGATACGCGAAACCGTGGGGCGGATCCTCGCGAACTATCCACCGCACTAAGCACCCAACCACACCCCCTGTGGGAGCGAGCCTGCTCGCGATGACGGTCGTTCAGTCGATACAGATGTCGCCTGATACACCGGTATCGCGAGCAGGCTCGCTCCCACATTTGATCTTTGTCGTCCCCAAATGCTCTGAACACTGGAGATCAAATGTGGGAGCGGCGGTGCGACGATTCGACTTGCTCGCGAAGGCGATCTGACAGACACCAGTGATCAATCAGGCAATCGGCCGCCAATGCCCCACCATGTGCTCAAGATCCCCCGCACCCACCAGTCGAAAGTCCCCACTGGACCCTGCCGCGCTGGCCAGCAACGTCACCTCGCTCGGCAACCGCACCGGTTTCCTGAACTGCACCGCGATCTCGACATTCGCCGTGGGCAGATGCTCACTCAACGCCGCCAATGTCCGGGCCTTGTTCCACAGCCCATGAGCGATGGCTGTCGGGAACCCGAACAATTTGGCGCTGACGGCACTCAGGTGAATCGGGTTGTAGTCACCGGATACCTTGGCGTACTGCCGGCCAATGTCCGCCGGCGCTTTCCAGCGAGCCACTTCCAGCATTTCCAGGGGGGATGCCAGGACTTCCTCGACGGGTTCGCCTTCCAGCTTGACCCCGCGACACAGCATCTGACTTTCAGCCTCCCACAGCGGCCCCAGCTGATCGTCGAGCGACGTCACCAGATCGAACGTTGCACCCTTGGCGTGGGGTTGCAGGTTCTGCACCTGCACGCTGACCCGCACGCGGTTCACCCCGCCCATGGGGCGCAATACGCGAATACGATTGCTCAGGTGAATCAGCCCCAGCAGCGGGAACGGAAATGCCTTGGCCGTGAGCAATTGCATCTGCAAGGCAAACGCCAGGATGTGTGGATAGGTCGGCGGCAGCAAACCGTTGTCGGCAAAACCGCAGACGTTGCGATACGCCGTCAGGCGTTTCAGATCGACCTCGACCCAGCAGCGCAAACCCGTGTCGGGCAACGTGGTGCCGGTGATTTTACGTCGCGTTGCCGCCTGCACGTACAGACCCGTCAGGCTCGGTTCGCGGTTGAGAGTGTGCCAATCGGTGATCATCTTTATGCCCCCAAGACACTTTGTCCGCAGACCCGCAACGCTTGCCCGGTGAACGCGCCGGTCCCCGGTTGAGCGAGCCACGCGACCGCTTCGGCAACGTCTTGTGGCAGGCCGCCCTGGCCCAGTGAACTCATGCGTCGCCCGGCCTCGCGGATGCCAAACGGCAGGTGCGCGGTCATCTGGGTTTCGATGAATCCCGGCGCCACCGCGTTGATGCTGATACCGCGCTGATCCAGCAGCGGTGCCCAGGCCTGGGCCAGACCGATCAGCCCGGCCTTGCTCGCCGCGTAATTGGTCTGCCCGCGATTGCCGGCGATGCCGCTGATGGACGCCAGCAAAATCACACGAGCGTTGTCGTGCAAGGCACCGCTGTCGAGCAGTGCCTTGGTCAGCACTTGCGGCGCGTTGAGGTTGACCGCGAGCACCGCGTCCCAGAATTCCGGGGTCATGTTAGCCAGGGTTTTATCGCGGGTGATGCCAGCGTTGTGGACCACGATGTCGACGCCGTCGGGCAGCAGCTCGATCAACTGCGCGGCGGCATCTTCGGCGCAAATATCCAGGGTGATGCTGCGCCCGCCAAGGCGTGCCGCGAGTGCATCGAGGTCAGTTTTGGCCGGCGGCACGTCGAGCAGAATCACCTCGGCGCCGTCTCGGGCCAGGGTTTCGGCGATCGAGGCGCCAATGCCGCGCGCGGCACCCGTGACCAACGCCTTGCGGCCGGCCAGTGGGCGAGTCCAGTCCGTCACCTGCGTATCGCAGGCGTTCAAGCGGACGACCTGCCCGGACACGAACGCGCTTTTGGGCGAGAGGAAAAACCGCAGCGGCCCTTCGAGTTGATCCTCGGCGCCTTCACCGACATAGATCAGTTGCAGGGTGCCGCCGCTGCGCAGTTCCTTGGCCAGCGAACGGCTGAAACCCTCTATCGCACGCTGAGCACTGGCGGCGAACGGGTCGGTCAATGTCTCTGGCGCACGCCCCAGAATGACCAGGTGCGCGCTGTGATCGAGGTTTTTCATCAGCGGCTGGAAGAACTCGCGCAGCTGTTTGAGCTGGTCGGTCTGCACCAGCTCGCTGGCGTCGAACACCACCGCTTTGAGCTTGGGGCCGTGGCCGGGAATCCACGCGGTGGCCAGGGATGGCTCGGCGCCGTAGCTGTAGATCGCGTCGGTCAGGCGGTTGGCGAAGGCGTTGACTTTCTCCGCCAGCGGGCCGCCACCGATCAACAGTGCCCCTTCGACAGGCCGCAGCCGGCCTGCTTGCCAACGCTCCAGGCGTACCGGAGACGGCAGTCCCAAGGCCCCGACCAGACGATGGCCGATGGACGAATTGGCGAAGTCGATATAACGGTCAGACATGGAACGCACTCCGGCGGCTGGGGTTCAAAGTGTGGACCACGAATGGCAATCAGTCGTTCGATCCACGAGATAAGGCCTACGCTTGAACTCAATAGTGTAGGAGCGAAGCTTGCTCCGGGCGGCGATCCGACGAAGGCGGTGTTTCGTTCAGAGTAGATGTTGAATGTGCTGGCGCCTTCGCGAGCAAGCTTCGCTCCTACAGGGGATGGTGTTTACATTTGATTTTTTTTGACAGGAGCTTTTCATGACTCAGCTGCGCCGCGTCGCGATTATTGGCGGTAACCGTATCCCCTTCGCCCGCTCCAACGGGCCGTACGCCACCGCCAGTAACCAGGCGATGCTCACCGCAGCGCTCGAAGGCCTGATCGAACGCTTCAACCTGCATGGCCTGCGTATCGGCGAAGTGGTCGCGGGAGCGGTCCTCAAGCTATCCCGAGACATGAACCTGACGCGCGAGTGTGTGCTCGGTTCACGGTTGTCCCCCGGCACCCCGGCCTATGACATCCAGCAGGCTTGCGGCACGGGGCTTGAAGCGGCGTTGCTGGTCGCGAACAAGATTGCCCTGGGACAGATCGATTGCGGCATTGCCGGTGGCGTCGATACCACGTCGGACGCGCCGATCAGCGTCAGTGAAGGTTTGCGCAGGGTGCTGCTGCAAGCCAGTCGCGCCAAGACCACCGGCGACAAACTGAAAACGTTTCTGCAACTGCGTCCCCGGGACTTGATCCCGGAGTTCCCGCGCAACGGCGAGCCGCGCACAGGTTTGTCCATGGGCCAACACTGCGAATTGATGGCCCAGACCTGGAACATTCCCCGCGAAGAACAGGATCAACTGGCGCTGGAGAGCCATCGGAATCTGGCGGCCTCGTACACCGAAGGCTGGCACAACGATCTGATGACGCCGTTCCTCGGCCTGACCCGCGACAACAACCTGCGCCCGGACCTGACCCTGGAAAAACTCGCGTCGCTGAAACCAGCCTTCGAGAAAAGCGCCAAGGGCACGATGACGGCGGGCAACTCCACGCCGCTCACCGACGGTGCGTCGCTGGTGCTGCTGGGCAGCGAAGAGTGGGCGAAGGAACGTGGCTTGCCGATCCTCGCGTATTGGCGTGACGGCGAGGCCGCGGCGGTGGATTTCGTCAACGGCGCCGAAGGGCTGTTGATGGCCCCGGTGTATGCGGTGCCGCGTTTGCTGGCGCGCAACGGCCTGACCTTGCAGGACTTCGACTACTACGAAATCCACGAAGCCTTCGCCGCGCAGGTGCTCTGCACACTAAAGGCCTGGGAAGACCCGGAGTATTGCAAAACCCGTCTCGGCCTCGACGCGCCGTTGGGCTCCATCGACCGCAGCCGCCTCAACGTCAAAGGCAGTTCATTGGCGGCCGGGCATCCGTTTGCCGCGACCGGCGGGCGCATCGTCGCCAACCTCGCAAAGTTGCTCGACGCGGCGGGCAAGGGTCGAGGCCTGATCTCGATCTGCGCCGCCGGTGGTCAGGGCGTGACGGCGATTATCGAGCGCTGATCAGTTCGGCTTTCTGCTGCGCGACGCGTTCGCGGTTGCGGTTGGCGTAGTTCTCGGCCATTACCGAGCAGACGATCAGCTGCAACGGGTGATAAATCATGATCGGCAGCAGGATCAAGCCGAGGCCCGGGTTGGCGCCGAAGATCAACGCGGCCATCGGCGCACCCGCCGCCAGGGATTTTTTGCTGGCGCAGAACACCGCCGCGATCTCATCGGCCGGGCTGAATTTCAGGGCGCGGGCGGTGCGGGTGGTCATCCACAGGATGATCGCCAGCAGGATTGCACTGCCGATCAGTGCCGTGAGAATCACGCTGTTGCCCTGTTTTTGCCACATCCCCGAGACCATCGAATTGCAGAACGCCGAGTACACCAGCAGCAGGATCACCAGCTTGTCGACGATATTGGTGTAGCGCTTGTGGCGGGCAAAGAATTTGCCGAGCAGCGGTCGCACCAATTGGCCGAGCATCAGCGGCAACAGCAACATGGCGCAGAGGTCGAGCAGGGTCGAGCCCAGATCGATGCCGCCGGCACCGCTGCCGACCACCAGACTCACCAGCAACGGCGTCAGAAAAATCCCCAGCACGCTGGACAGGCTCGCGTTGAGAATCGCCGCCGGCACGTTGCCGCCTGCGCTGCCGGTCAGGGCCACGGAAGAAGAAATGGTCGACGGCAGGGCGCACAGGTAGAAGAAGCCGAGCATCAGCAGCGACGGAATGTGCGAACCCAACAGCTTGTCGCTCAGTAACCAGATCAGCGGGAACACCGCGAAGGTGAAGCCCTGGATCATCACATGCAGCTTCCAGTTCTTCAGGCCATGGCTGATCTGCTCGCTGGACAGGTTGACCCCGTGCAGGAAGAACACCAGGAACACGCCGATGTTGATCACGTACTCGGCGTGCATCCCGCCGCCCGTGGCGCCGAAGACCGGGAAGAAATACGACAGCAGCGTGGCGATCAGCATGCCGCACAAGAACCAGTCGGTGACCACACGTTTGAGGTGTTTGAAGGCATGCATAACAGGCACCGGATACATTTGTAAGAATTGATGAATTAGCCTAACGTCGCCCCTGTCTGCCGTCTTGCGACATAAGGCCAATCAATGCCGACTAACGGACAACTTTCCCTCGAACGAACGATTCCGACGCTCAAGGCGTTGCCGCGTCCGCTGTTTGCGCGGGCGGAAAGTCTGAATGCCGGGTCGTGGACGCCACCTCATCGCCACGACTGGGTGCAGTTTTCCTACGCCATCAGCGGCGTTCTCGGTGTGCACACCGCTGAGGGCAGCTTCTTTGCGCCGCCGCAGTGGGGGATCTGGATTCCGGCGGATCTTGAGCACCAGGTGGTGACCTCGATGCGCGCCGAGATGCGCAGCCTTTACGTGCGCCGTGAGGATTGCGAATGGGCAGACGGGCGTTGCCGGGTGCTGGAAGTCACGCCGCTGGCCCGGGAGCTGATCAAGAGTTTTTGTCTGCTGCCGGTGGAATATCCACAGGGCGACAGCCAGGAAGCTCGGCTGGTGAATGTGCTGCTGGATCAGTTGGCGAATCTGCCTGAGGTGGGATTTTCCCTGCCGTTGCCGCGGCATGAGCGGTTGCTCGGGTTGTGCAATGAGCTGATCGAAAGCCCGGAGCGCAACGTGACGTTGCAGGAATGGGCGCAGCGCCTGGGGACCTCGGAGAAGACGCTGATGCGCTTGTTCCAGCGCGAGACCGGGTTGAGTTTTCGAGGGTGGCGGCAGCGGATGCGGTTGCTGTCGTCGTTGAGTTTGCTGGAGGAGGGCGACAGCGTGACCAATGCCGCGCTGTCTTGCGGGTATGACTCGACGTCGGCGTTTATTGCGGCGTTCAAGGGGTTATTCGGGTTTACGCCTGGAGAGTTGTTTCGGCAGTGACGCCCTCATCGCGGGCAAGTCGGATCGCCGCACCGCTCGCTCCTACAGTTCTTGTGTCGTACCTGATTTTGGTACTGACGCTATCCTTGTAGGAGCGAGGCTTGCCCGCGAATGGCCGCGAGCGGCCACCGGAATTTTTGGATCAGGTTCTGAAGCGGCGAACCAACCCATCCAGCTCATTCGACAATCCCGCCAGGCTCTGGGAGTCCAGTCGCGCCGAGTTCGCCAGTTCCGCCACCAACTGCGCATCGCCATGGATCTGGCTGATGTGCCGATTGATGTCTTCCGCCACCTGATGCTGTTCTTCCGCCGCCGTGGCGATCTGCGTGTTCATGTCGCGAATCACATCCACTGACTCACGAATCAGCCCGAAACTGCTGCGCGCTTCGCCAATGCGGGTCACCGATTGTTGCGACACTTCCAGGCTCGCGTGCATCTGCTGAGTCACTTGGCTGGTGCGCTTGGCCAGGTTGCCCAGCAAGCCATCGATTTCCGCCGTGGAATCCGCCGTGCGTTTGGCCAGCGCCCGGACTTCATCCGCCACCACCGCAAACCCGCGACCTTGCTCACCAGCCCTAGCCGCTTCAATGGCCGCGTTCAGGGCCAACAGGTTGGTTTGTTCGGCAATCGAGCGAATGGTCCCCAGGATCGACTGAATGTCGTTGCTGTCGCGTTCAAGCTGTTGCATCGATTGCGCCGACTGTTCGATTTCCTGGCTCAAGCGATCAACGCTGGTCACTGCCGCATCAATCTGCTGCTGACCTTGACGCGCCTGGCGCTGCCCACTGTCGGCGGATTCCGCCGCTTGGCTGCAAGAGCGCGCAACTTCGTTGGCGGTGGCGACCATTTCGTGGAACGCCGTGGACACCATGTCCACCGCTTCACGCTGGCGCCCGGCGGCTTCAGCCATGTCGCTGGAGACCTGGGTCGAGCTCTTGGAGGTGGCGAGGATTTTGGTCGCGGCGCCGCCGATGCTTTGGATCAGGTTGCGAATCGCCATCAAAAACTGATTGAACCAGTTGGCCAACTGCGCGGTTTCGTCGCTGCCACGGATTTCCAGGTTCTTGGTCAGGTCGCCTTCACCTTGGGCGATGCCTTCCAGGCCGCTGGCCACGCTGCGGATCGGCCGAACGATGACACTGGCAAAACTGGCGCCGAGGATGGCGAAGACCACCGCCAGTACGGCGGCGATGATTGCGATCAGCCAGGTCAATTGGGTCGCCGAACTCATCACGTCGTTTTGCTTGATCAGGCCGATAAACGTCCAGCCCAGTTGCTCCGACGGCCAGACGTTGGCCATGTAGCGTTCGCCGTTCAACTCGACTTCCACCAGGCCTTTGCCGGCCTTGGCCAGTTGCGCGTAACCCTCGCCCAGGCTGCTTAATGCCTTGAAGTTGTGTTCCGGTTGCTTCGGATCGACCAGCACGGTGCCGGTATTTTCCAGCAACATCAGGTAGCCGGTTTCACCGAGCTTGATCTGTTTGACGATTTCGGTGAGCTGCTTGAGCGTCACGTCGATACTGACCACGCCGCCGTTGCTGCCCAGTTTGTTGTCGATGGTGCGCACGGTGCTCACGTAGGTCGCATCATCCTGGGCCCAGTAATAGGCCTCGGTGCGAAACGGTTTGCCCGGTTTGGCTTGGGCCGCCTTGTACCAGGGGCGCTGGCGCGGGTCGTAATTGCTAAGTTTTGCATCGTCCGGCCAGGACACGTAACCGCCCGCTGCGGTGCCGAGGATGGCATAGGCGTAGGACGGATGGCTGTTACCCAGGTCCTGCAGGAGGCTGAAGACTTTTTTGTCCATCTCGCCTTGCGGAATGCTCTCGGCGTTGGCGCCCATGTAGGTCTTGAGGCTGTCGTCGGAGTTCTTGATCAGGGGTTGCTTGGCCAGGTAATCGACGTTCTGGCTGATGCCGTCGAAAAACAGTTGCATGGCGTTGCTGACCTGACGAATCTCGCGACCGCTGCCGTCGACGAAATTTTCCTTGGCGTCACTGCGCAAATTCAGCACAACGAGGGTGGCGACCAGCACCACGGGCAAGCAGGCGATGATTGCAAACGCCCAGGTCAACTTCTGTTTGATGTTCATCCGCGCTCCAGATTGTTCTTGTAGGCCCACGCAGTGCAGATGACTCGCGGATTATTGGCAGGCGAAAACGGTGTTGATCCACCCGTATCCCTGGGGGCGCCATCGTTATTATTGTCGGAACGATTGTCGGACAAATCACTCTGTCACTGAGGACTTCGGCTGAATGAAGGGGAAATTGAGGCCTGCTGAGAAAAATCCTACGAAGGGTAGGAGTTCGGGTGTCAGCTTCTGTCGCAAATGCCCTCACACCCCATCGTCACCAAGTGGCGCCGGCTCAGCTATGATCTCGGGCGGCCGATGACGACCGGCGGCGGTTGACCGATTTATTCGGCACATTGTGTGCATCACGACGTTCATAGGTCGGCAACCCCTCCCCCGAACGAGTGGATTGCCGTATAACGAATGACTTTCGCGTGTTTGGTAATAAAGGACCCACAATAAAAGCTGATGAAGACTCCAAAACGCATTGAACCCCTGATCGAGGACGGTCTGGTCGACGAGGTGCTGCGCCCACTCATGAGTGGTAAAGAAGCAGCTGTTTATGTGGTGCGCTGCGGTAACGAGCTACGTTGCGCGAAGGTCTACAAGGAGGCGAATAAACGCAGTTTCCGTCAGGCGGCCGAGTATCAGGAAGGCCGCAAGGTGCGCAACAGCCGTCAGGCTCGAGCCATGGCCAAAGGCTCGAAATTCGGCAAGAAAGAAACCGAAGACGCCTGGCAGAACGCCGAAGTGGCGGCGTTGTTCCGTCTGGCCGGTGCTGGTGTTCGGGTTCCAAAGCCGTACGACTTCCTTGAAGGCGTGCTGCTGATGGAACTGGTGGCCGACGAGTACGGTGATGCCGCGCCGCGTCTGAACGACGTGGTGCTGGAACCGGACCAGGCGCGCGAATATCACGCGTTCCTGATTTCGCAGATCGTGCTGATGCTCTGTACCGGTCTGGTGCACGGTGACCTGTCCGAGTTCAACGTGCTGTTGACCCCAACGGGCCCGGTGATCATCGACTTGCCGCAAGCGGTCGACGCGGCGGGCAACAACCACGCGTTCAGCATGCTGGAACGGGACGTGGGCAACATGGCGTCTTACTTCGGCCGGTTTGCGCCGGAGTTGAAAAAGACCAAATACGCCAAGGAAATGTGGGCGTTGTACGAAGCCGGCACCTTGCACCCGGCCAGCGTCTTGACCGGCGAGTTTGACGAGCCGGAAGAGTTGGCTGACGTGGGCGGGATCATGCGTGAGATCGAGGCGGCACGCCTGGATGAAGAGCGCAAACAAGCGGTGCGCGCGGCAGATGACGCGCCACCGGGCAAAACCGAAGAACCGCCTCCACCATGGATGCAGTGATCGGTTAACGAGAAACCCGGCTTCGGCCGGGTTTTTTGGTTCATGACCTGGTAAAAGACCGAGTCGCCTGGTTCGCGGGCAAGCCTCGCTCCTACAGGGATTTGTGTGGCAGCAATATTTTGTAGGAGCGAGGCTTGCCCGCGAAGGCGTCAGTCTGTGCACCCCGGAATTTTCATACCCCCCACACTCAAGGACTGAATGTGAACACCTCCACCCGCAACGCCCAGCTGATCATCGCTGCCCGTCTGGTCTCGGACTTCGGTGCCTTTCTCAACATGGTCGCCCTGGCCACCTACGTTTACCTGCTCAGCAACAGCGCCATGAGCGTCGGCATTTTCCTCGCCAGCCGTGTCGGCGGAGGGATTTTTGCCAGCCTGATCGGCACTTCGTTCTATCGTCGCTGGGCCGGGCGCATGCCGCTGATTGCCTTTGATCTGCTGCGCGCAGGGTTGTTGGGCCTGCTGCTGGTGCTGCCGGTCGCCCAGCAAGCACTGCTTTTACCCTTGATCGCATTCGGCCTGGGGTTCGGCAACTCAATGTTCGCCATCGGCCTCAACAGCCAGTTACCGCATCTGGTCGGAGGCGAATACCTGCTCAAGACCAATGCCTGGATCACTTCGGCATCGTCCGCTGCCATGGTCGGCGGAAGCCTGGTGGCGGGGCTGTTGGTGGCGGCGTTTGGCTTTGAAACGGTGTTTGCGTTGAACGTGGTCACTTATCTGCTGGCCGCGTTGTTCATCCTGCCGTTGCGGTTTTCCCGACCTGCGTCCAGTACTGAGCCAAGTCACCCCAAGGGTGAGTGGTCGGCCCTGCGCCAAGGTCTGCGCAGTACGCCCGTGGTGGCCGCGATGCTAGCCGTCACCATGGCTGACACCCTGGGCAGCGCCGCGCACAACGTTGGTTTTCCGATCATTTCCAGGCTGCTGACTCCGGAGTCGGCCAGCACCACGCTCGGTTTGATGCTGGCGGTCTGGGCCTGCGGAAAACTGATCGGCGCGCGCATCGCCAGTCGCCTGAAAGGTTCGGACAATGCACACCTGGAGCGCCGATTTTTCTTCGGGGTGTTGCTGATGTCCTGCGGCTTCATCCTGATGTTTCAGCAGCAGACCCTCTACGGTTTGCTGTTGTTCTCGTTACCGGCGGGATTGGGTGACGGCTTCTCCGAGGTCGGCCTGATGTCGCGCCTGCAACGTGAACCGGACAGCCTGCGCCTGCCGATCTTCAGCTTGCTGACGCTGCTGCAGATGACCGGGTTCGGCGTCGGCATGTTGATCGCCGCGCCGTTTTACTCGTGGTGGACGCCGGGGGCCGTGGTGCTGCTGTTCCACGGCATTCCCCTGACCACGTTGCTGGTGGTGAAGGCACTCGCGATCAGGGGCGAACGGGTTGCGCGCAGCAGCCCGACTCAAGGTTCTTGAGGATCGGGCAGTCGGGGCGATGGTCGCCCTGACAGTGCTCGACCAGGTCCTGAAGGGTGTCGCGCAACTGACCGAGTTCGCGGATTTTCTGGTTCAGTTCGTCGATGTGTTGGCGGGCCAGGGCCTTCACATCGGCACTGGCCCGCTGGCGATCCTGCCAGAGGGTCAGCAGTTTGCCGACCTCTTCGAGTGAGAAACCCAGGTCCCGGGAGCGCTTGATGAACGCCAGCGTATGCAGGTCGTCGTCGCCATACACGCGGTAGCCGCTGTCGGTGCGATGGGCGGCCTTGAGCAAACCGATGGACTCGTAATAACGAATCATCTTCGCGCTCAGGCCGCTATGGCGGGCTGCTTGGCCGATGTTCATCGGTTGTCCTCCAGATCCTTGGGTTTCCAGGTTTTCAACAGTAGCGCATTGCTCACCACGCTGACGCTCGACAACGCCATCGCCGCGCCGGCCAGCACCGGGTTGAGGAAGCCGAAGGCTGCCAGCGGAATGCCGATCAGGTTATAGACGAATGCCCAGAACAGGTTTTGCCGAATTTTCGCGTAGGTCTTGCGGCTGATTTCCAGCGCGGCGGGCACCAGCCGTGGATCGCCGCGCATCAGGGTGATCCCGGCTGCGTGCATGGCAACGTCGGTGCCACCGCCCATGGCGATGCCGATGTCGGCGGCCGCCAGGGCCGGGGCGTCGTTGATGCCGTCACCGACCATCGCCACCACACCGGTTTTCTTCAGTTCGGCGACGGTGGCGGCTTTGTCTGCCGGCAAGACTTCGGCGTGGACATCGGTAATGCCCAGGGCTTGCGCAACCACTTTGGCACTGCCGCGGTTATCGCCGGTCAGCAGGTGGCTGCTGATGTTGCGTGCGCTGAGCTGTTGCACCGCATGCAAAGCGCCGGGTTTGAGCGTGTCACCGAAGGCGAACAGGCCCAGAATGTTTGGCTCGGGGCTTTGTTCTATCAGCCAGGAGAGGGTGCGGCCTTCGGTTTCCCACGCGGATGCGGAGTCAGCCAATGGCCCTGCGCTCAAACCGCTTTCTTCCAGCAGCCTGCGATTACCCAGCGCCAAACGACGACCGTCGAGGGTGCCGGCGATGCCACGACCGGTCAGCGATTGACTGTCGCTGACATCGGCCACGGTCAAACCGCGTTCGGCGCAAGCGTCCAGAACGGCGTTGGCCAGCGGGTGTTCACTGCCGCGTTGCAGCGCGCCGGCCATTTGCAGCAGGGCGGCTTCGTCACCGTTGATGGCACTCAAATGAGCGATTCGCGGTGCGCCCGAGGTCAGCGTGCCGGTCTTGTCGAACACCACGGCGCTGACTTCATGCGCCCGTTCCAGTGCTTCGGCGTCCTTGATCAGAATTCCGTAGCGGGCGGCGACGCCGGTGCCGGCCATGATCGCAGTCGGCGTGGCCAGGCCCAATGCACAAGGGCAAGCGATGACCAGCACGGCGACGGCATTGATCAACGCGGTTTCCATTGGCGCGCCGTACAACCACCAGCCAATCAAAGTCGCCAATGCGATCAACAGAACGGTCGGCACAAACACCTGACTGACTTTATCCACCAGTTTCTGGATTGGTGCCTTGGCGGCCTGGGCGTCTTCGACCAGACGGATGATCCGCGCCAGCACGGTTTCGGCGCCCAGGGCCTGGGTGCGAACCAGCAACCGGCCTTCACCATTGATCGCGCCGCCAGTGACTTTGTCACCGGGTTGTTTGGGCACCGGCAGGCTTTCGCCGCTGATCAGCGCTTCGTCGGCGTGGCTCTGGCCTTCAATCACTTCACCGTCCACCGGGAAGCGTTCGCCAGGTTTGACCATGACCAGGTCGTTGAGGCGCAAGGCGCTGATGGCGACATCTTGCTCGCGGCCATCGATCACCTGAATCGCGCGCTCCGGGCGCAAGGCTTCGAGGGCGCGGATGGCGCTGGCGGTCTGGCGTTTGGCGCGACTTTCCAGGTATTTGCCCAGCAACACCAAGGCGATCACCACCGCCGAGGCTTCGAAATACAAGTGCGGCATGCGCCCGGCCGCCGTGGCCCATTCATAGAGACTTAAGCCATAGCCGGCGCTGGTGCCCAGGGCGACCAGCAAATCCATGTTGCCGGCCCCGGCGCGCACTGCTTTCCAGGCGGCCACATAAAAACGTGCGCCGAAAATGAACTGCACCGGCGTGGCCAGCGCGAATTGCGCCCAGGCCGGGAGCATCCAGTGCACGCCAAACGGCTGCAGCAGCATCGGCAATACCAGCGGCAAGGCGAGGGCGATCGCCATGATCAACGCCCAACGCTCACGGTGCAGGCGCTGTTGTTGCTGATCGGTTTGCGGGTGTTCGACTTCCCAGACGCTGGCGCTGTAACCGGCCTTGGTCACAGCGGCGATCAAGGCTTGCTGATCGATTTGTCCGAGCAGTTCCAGGTGTGCCCGTTCGTTCGCCAGGTTGACGCTGACGCTTTTCACCCCGGGCACCTTGGCCAGTGCGCGTTCGACGCGGCCGACGCAGGAAGCGCAAGTCATGCCGTCGATGCTCAATTCCAGGCTTTGTTGCGGCACGCTGTAACCGGCCTGCTGCACGGCATCCATCAACGCCGGCAGGCTGTCGCTGGGCGCCTGGACCCGGGCCTGCTCGGTGGCGAGGTTGACGCTGACGGCAGAGGCGCCGATGACTTTGCTCAAGGCACGCTCGACACGCCCGGCGCAACTGGCGCAGGTCATGCCGGCAATCGGCAGATCGAAAGTGGTGGATTCGGACATCGGTCGCGCTCCCTGTAGAAGATGCCTACAGGATCAACCTTGCCATGCTGGCAAGGTCAAGCGCAAAGATCGAGGTGCTCAAACCCGCCCTGTAGGAGCGAGGCTTGCCCGCGAAGGGGCCGTAACATTCAACATTGATACTGAATGCAACGGCCCTTTCGCGGGCAAGCCTCGCTCCTACAGGGGGCGATGGTGGTCAGTAGTCCAGGACAGTGGGCTTGAGGTACATCCCTTCCTGCGTCATCGCAATCCGGAACTTCAACACATCCCCGGCCTTGAGCGTGATGTTCTGCGAACCCGGTGCGAGCATGCCCGGGTTGCAACCCGGTGCCTGGCCCGGCAATAGTTTGAGGCGCAGGGACACATTGCCCGGTGGCAGGTTGAACGAGGTGCTTTGTTCCTGGAACAGTCGCGCCGACAGTTGATCCTGGATGTACACGCCGATCTCGCAGGAGGTCGCGACTTCCAGGCGCTCGCGGGAAATGATCAATACGCCATAGTCCTCCCCGGCGGCTTGAACCGAAGGTGTCGCGGCAAATAGGCTGAGGAAGCCAAACAGGCTGAGAGCTGACCAGCGCATGGCTGAATCTCCTGAAGTCGAGTCATTGATGCACGCAGCTTGGCCGAGCACGACGCCGATTGCCAGCCCGGCAGCTCTCTCCAGAACTTGACCTTGCCATGGTGGCAAGCTCGAGACTGCCCGCAACCCTCATGAAAGGAGCCACACCATGCAAGTGTTCAACGTTCAAGGCATGTCCTGCGGTCACTGCGTCAAAGCCATTACCCAGGCACTGCAAGCCAAGGATCCTGCGGCCAGCGTGCGGGTCGATCTGGCGGCGAAAGAGGTTGGCGTTGAAAGCGCGCTGACGGTCGATCAGGTGATCGCTGCGATTACCGAAGAAGGCTACGACGCCAAACTCGCTTAAGCCCAAGCACGATCCCTGTAGGAGTGAGCCTCGCGATAGCGGTGTGTCATTCAGCGTTGATGTTAACTGACACTCCGCTATCGCGAGCAGGCTCGCTCCTACAGTTTTTATGTTTATCCAGTGATATTTAATAGTTAGCGACCTAACGGAATGTTCAAGGCGTCGATGCGCGGCTAGACTGTCGGGCTGCTGACTTGTGCCCAACTGGATGCCTGATGAACTTCCGTACCATTTTGATTCTTGGCGCCCTCAGCGCTTTCGGTCCGCTGGCGATCGATTTCTACCTGCCGGCGTTCCCGGCGATGGCGCTCGCGTTCGGCACCGATGAGAAGCATGTTCAGCTGACACTGGCCGCGTACTTCCTGGGCCTTTCCCTCGGTCAACTGGCGTACGGACCGGTCGCGGATCGCTTCGGGCGGCGGATTCCATTGCTGACGGGCGTCGGATTGTTCACCGCCGCCTCCCTGGCCTGTGCGTTTGCGCCGAGTCTGGAATGGTTGATCGGTGCACGGTTCATTCAGGCCCTTGGAGGTTGCGCAGGGATGGTGATCGCCCGGGCGGTGGTCAGTGACAAATGCGATGCGGTGGGCTCGGCGAAAGTCTTTTCGCAACTGATGCTGGTGATGGGCCTGGCGCCGATTCTTGCGCCCATGCTGGGCGGGCTGCTGGTCAACACCACGGGCTGGCAGTCAATCTTCTTGGTGCTGACCGGTTTCAGTGCACTGGCGGGTTTGGCCGTGGCGATCGGGTTGCCGGAAAGCCTGCCGGCCCATGTACCGCGTCAACCGCTGTCAGGGGCATTGCGTCAGTACGGTCGGCTGTTGTCGGACCCGGTCTATCTCGGCCACGCCTTGACCGGCGGTATCGCCATTGCCGGGATGTTTGCCTACATCGCCGGTTCACCGTTCGTCTTCATCAAACTCTACGGCGTACCGGCCGAGCACTTCGGCTGGTTGTTCGGCACCAACGCGGCGGGTTTCATTCTGGTGGCGCAGGTCAACGCGCGATTGCTGGCCAAGCGTGGCCCGGCGTTCCTGCTGGTGCGTACCGTGTGGATTTACCTGGGTGCGGGCCTGGCGCTGCTCGCCGTCAGTGCGCTGCACACCGAGCAGTTATGGCCGCTGCTGATTCCACTATTTATCTGCATCGCCAGCCTCGGTTGTATCCTCCCTAACGCCTCGGCCTGCGCCATGAACGGGCAGGGCGCCCGCGCCGGCAGTGCGTCGGCGATGCTCGGTTGCCTGCAATTCAGCGTCGCCGCCGGTGCTGCGGCGTTGGTCGGTGTTTTACACGATGGCAGCGCCATGCCGATGGCCATGGTCATCAGCTTGTGCGGAGTTCTGGTGGTGAGCGCCGCGATGCTCACCCTACGTTTGCAAAATGCCCGGGCGTTGGCGCAAGCCCAGGTCTGAGGACGGACTCAGCCAGCGGCGCGTTGCTGCTGGTCGGGAAATTGATGAGGCGCAAGCAAGCGTGCTTCAAGGGTTCGAGTGAAGGCGCGAGCTTCGGCTTCGCTGCGGAAGGTGACGGCGTGTTGGTCCAGGCGGACCTGCCACTGGGATTTAGCCACTTCTTTTATCAGGATCTTCATTGCTGATCTCTCCTCTAGTAAAAGATGTCACGTAAAAAGATTGTGTCGCAGAGATTTCGATTGTAGACCCGAATACGATCGCAATTGTGACAAGGGTCAATTCTCGGACTGACGGTGTCGTCCAGAGGGACGACACCTGTTTCATTTTGTTTCAGAAGCCTTCGAGGACGATCTTGCCCTTGGACTTGCCGCTTTCCAGCAGCTCATGGGCGCGACGCAGATTGGCTGCGTTGATGGTCCCGAAGTGCTCGCCGACCGTGGTCTTCAGCGTACCGGCGTCGATCAGCCCGGCCACACGGTTGAGCAGTTTGTGCTGCTCGATCATGTCCGCCGTTTCGAACAGCGAGCGGGTGTACATGAACTCCCAGTGCAGCGACAGGCTCTTGCGTTTGAGTTTGGTCACGTCCAGTGCTTTCGGATCATCGATCAGCGCCAGTTTGCCTTGCGGTGCCAACGCCTCGACCAGTTGATCCAGGTGATGATCGGTCTGGGTCAGGCTGGCGACGTGGGTCACATGGTCCACGCCGGCACGCTTGAGTTCTTCGCTCAATGGCTGGCTGTGATCGATCACCAGATCGGCACCCAGTTCACGCACCCAGCTCTGGGTTTGCGCACGGGACGCGGTGCCGATGACGTTCAGCCCGGTGAGCTGGCTGGCCAGTTGCGTGAGGATCGACCCTACTCCGCCAGCTGCGCCGACGATCAGCAGGCTCTGGCCTTCATCGTCTTGACCTTCGCGCACTTGCAGGCGCTCGAAGAGCAATTCCCAGGCGGTGATGGCGGTCAGCGGCAACGCGGCGGCTTCGGCGAAACCGAGTGTTTTCGGCATATGGCCGACGATGCGTTCGTCCACCACGTGCAATTCGCTATTGCCCCCGGCACGGGCGATGGACCCCGCGTAAAACACCTTGTCACCCGCCTTGAACAGCGTGACTTCGCTGCCGACAGCCTTGACCACACCGGCCACGTCCCAACCCAGCACTTTCGCCGCGCCGCCTTCAGGCTGGACGTTCTGACGGACCTTGGTGTCGACCGGGTTGACCGAGATGGCTTTGACTTCCACCAACAGATCCCGCGGACCGGCAACCGGTTCTGGCAGTTCAATGTCTTGCAGGGAATTGGCGTCGCTGATCGGCAAAGCGGCGTAGTAGGCGATGGCTTTCATGTAGGGCTCCAGAACAGTAATAGAAGAAGGGATCAAGCCACAGTGCGCAGGCGCTTGAGTTCGAAGTGCTCGAGAAAATCGCCGGCCTTGGCGCGAAAGTTCTGGACATGGGCGCTGGCGTCATGGGCTTGCAGGGCCTCGTCGCTGCTCCAGTGTTCAATCATGTAAAAAGCCAGCGGATTGGCCAGGTCCTGGTGCAGGTCGTATTGGCTGCAACCGGCTTCGGTCCGGGTCGGTTCCAGCAGCGCACGCAGGTGCTGTTCGAGGACGTCTTGCTGGCCGGCTTTGGCAATGAGGGTGGCAATGGCAGTGAAAGGCTGGGACATGCTCGACTCCAGAGAAGGGATTGATTTCGATGGGCGGATGATTGGCTATTTCTCTGCAAGATAAAACCCGCTAAAAGAGCAGTCTCTTTCAATATTTTTTTGATAATAGGGGCTGTAATGCTGCGTTTCGATGACTTGCAGTTATTCGTCCGGGCTGCGGACCTGGGTAGTTTGTCGGCGGCGGCGCGGGTGATGGACATGTCGGCGGCGGTGGCCAGTGCGGCGTTGAAGCGCATCGAACAGCAACTCGGCGCGCGTTTGTTGGCGCGTTCCACCCGCAGTTTGCGCCTGACCGCCGAAGGTGAGGGCTTTCTGGAGTACGCCCGGGCCGCCCTGAGCAATCTAGATGAGGGTCGCCGTTTACTGGCCAGCGGTCAGGATCAGGTCAGCGGGGTTTTGCAGTTGTCGGCACCGTCGGACTTTGGCCGCAACCTGTTGCTGCCATGGCTCGACGAGTTCCAGCGTGAGCATCCCAAACTGACGGTGCGCCTGTTGTTGGGCGACCGCATCGCCGACCTGTTCCGCCAACCGGTGGACATTGCCCTGCGTTACGGCGAGCCGGAAGACTCAAGCCTGGTGGCACTGCCCATCGCGGCGCAGAACCGCCGTGTGCTCTGCGCGGCACCGAGCTATCTGGCCAGGCATGGCGAGCCGCGGCATCTGGAACAACTGGCTCAGCACAATTGTTTACTGTTCATGCTCGGCAGCCGGGTCCATGACCACTGGAGCTTCCACGACGGCAAACGCGAAGTCGGCCTGACCGTCAGTGGTGATCGTTTCAGTGACGATGCCGATGTTGTCCGTCTGTGGGCAGTGGCGGGGGCGGGGATTGCTTATAAGTCCTGGCTCGATGTCGCCGCCGATGTGCTCGCCGGCCGATTGAAAGTACTGATGCCAGAGTTGCTCTGTGAGCGCGCACCGCTGAATTTGTTGTGCGCCCATCGCGCACAATTGAGTAAGCCGGTGAACCTTCTGAGGGAAATGCTTGCCAGCCGATGCGCTCATTTAAGCAGCCAATTTCCGACGATATCGGGCATCGATCATTAGTCGCAGGCAAATAGCGAAATTTCTGTCAGGAACTATCACCACCCGCGCTTTCCCAAGGGCAGGAACCGGCGGTTAACCCGCTTATACTAGCGCCCGCCTCATGTACGCACCGTCGATCTCGCGATGGCGAGTCCGCGTTCCAGTCGGCACGGTCCCTCGGCCAGCTACCAGACCTTCGCGATACCTGCGAGGCAATGGCACAGGTGAGTGAGGGACTTTGCCCGGCTTATGGCGGTTTCCGCGTCTTGGCCGACGACACATTACTGGTCAAGATGTCTCTGAGCAGCAGACGAAACGATTCAACAGGGAGTGAATACATGGAACATGCACCTTGCATCAGCCAGATCGCCACGTTGCTGGCTGACCCCAAGCGCAGCGCAATGATGTGGGCCTTGATGGACGGCTCGGCGCGGCAGACCGAAGAGCTGGCGCTATTGGCCGGCCTGTCACCGTCTTCGGCCAGTGCACACCTGGGGCGTTTGTCCGCCGGAGGTCTGTTGAAAGTCGAAATCCGTGGGCGCAAACGCTTTTTCCGCCTGGCTGCGCCTGAGGTCGGCGCGGCAATCGAGGCGTTGGCCAGTGCGACGCTGGCGAGTACACCGCAGGAAGTCCCGGACGTTTTCAAACGCACCAGCCCCATTGCCAAACCTCAGGCGGCGCCTTCGTCGTTGTTGCGGGCCAGGCTTTGCGATGACCATTTGGGAGGCACCCTGGCCGCCGATCTTTACCAGCGGCTGCTGGATGCCGGCTGGATCGAGCAGTTCGAACAGCGCGTCATGATTACTCACAAAGGTTCCACTCAGTTGGCCTCGCGCGGGGTGTTCATCCAGGCCCTGGCCCATCGCAACAGCAGAGTCGCGTGCGCGTGTCCCGACTGGAGCGAAAGACGCCCGCACATGGGCGGTTCACTGGGCGCGGCGTTGTTGCAGCTGTTCATGCAGTCTGGCTGGTTGAGCCTGCCCAGCGATTCGCGAGCCTTGCAGATCACGGCCGCGGGGCAGCGGGAGATCCATCGTTTCGCCAAGGAAACCGAGTTGGAAATGGCGCTTTAGAACCGTTTGATGGACTAAGCCGGTAGGGCAGAACACCGAACCTGTGGGAGTGAGCCCTGTGGTGAGGGGATTTATCCCCGTTCGGCTGCGAAGCAGTCGCAAAACCATTGCATACGGTGTATCTGATACTCCGTTATTGCAGGTTTGGGGCCGCTGCGCGACCCAACGGGGCGGTGCGACGTTTCGCTAAATCCCCTCACCACAAAGGCCCGCTCCCATAGGGGTTGTGCGGTGGGGCTTATGGTTTTACCAAACGGGCATCCAGGCTGTTCTGCGCCAGTCGTTTGGCCTGATCCTGGGTCATGCCCAGATCGGTGTACAGCGCATGGAAGTTCTCTGTCACATACCCGCCAAAGTACGCCGGGTCATCCGAGTTCACGGTCACTTTCACGCCACGCTCAAGCATGTCGAGGATGTTGTGCTGGGACATGTGGTCGAACACGCAGAGCTTGGTGTTGGACAGCGGGCACACGGTCAGCGGGATCTGCTCGTCGATGATCCGCTGCATCAGACGCTCGTCTTCGATGGCGCGCACGCCATGGTCGATGCGCTGGATTTTCAGCAGGTCGAGGGCTTCCCAGATGTACTCGGGCGGGCCTTCTTCACCGGCGTGGGCGACGGTCAGGAAGCCTTCGTGGCGGGCACGATCGAACACGCGCTGGAACTTGCTCGGCGGGTGACCCATTTCCGAACTGTCCAGGCCGACAGCCACAAACGCCTCGCGAAACGGCAGTGCCTGCTCGAGGGTTTTCTGGGCTTCTTCTTCGCTCAAGTGACGCAGGAAGCTCAGGATCAAACCGCTGGTGATGCCCAGTTGCTGCTCGCCATCCTTCAGCGCCGCCGCGATGCCGTTGAGCACCACTTCGAACGGCACGCCACGGTCGGTGTGGGTCTGCGGGTCGAAGAACGGTTCGGTGTGAATCACGTTCTGCGCCTTGCAACGCAACAGGTAGGCCCAGGTCAGGTCGTAGAAATCCTGCGAGGTGCGCAACACGTCAGCGCCCTTGTAGTACAGGTCGAGAAACTCTTGCAGGTTGTTGAAGGCGTACGCCTTGCGCAGGGTTTCGACATCGCTCCACGGCAGGGCGATCTTGTTGCGTTCGGCCAGGGCGAACAGCAACTCAGGCTCCAGCGAACCCTCGAGGTGCAGGTGCAGTTCTGCCTTGGGCAGGGCGTTCAGCCAGTCGTACATAGTCTTTTCTCATCAGGTGCAGATGGCGAGCATTCTACAGATGCCTGTGGAAACAATTAGCAAAACCTGACCAGCCGGTTCATCACACCGCTGGCTGCTCCCGTCGATAGGCGTAGGTCTCGGCGAAGCGCGAGAGCAGGAATTCGGCGCAGGTGGTGGCCGGGTATTTCGCCGGGTGCAACTCGTCCTGGCAACCGGGCAGGCATTCAATCGGAGTGTCGGGGTGGGGTTCGGCGAAAAACGGCATCGAATATCGATCGACGCCCAGCGGGCTGATCACCCGGTGCGGCGTCGACACGTAACGGTCGTTGCTCCAGCGCGCCATCATGTCGCCGAGGTTGACCACGAACGTGCCTTCGATTGGCGGCGCGTCGATCCACTCGCCTTTTACGTTGCGCACTTGCAGGCCGCCGGCAGCGTCCTGATACAACAGGGTGATGCAGCCGTAATCGGTGTGGGCGCCGGCGCCTTGCTGATCGATGGAACTGGCGGTGTGGCGCGGCGGGTAGTGAATCATCCGCAGTACGCTGACCGGGTCAACGAAACGTGTGTCGAAGAAGTCGCGCTCAGTGTCCAGCGCCATCGTCATGGCTCGCAACAGGGTTTGGGCGAGCGCCTGCATGTCGACGTAGTGTTGCTCCATCAAGGCTTCCCAGCCGGGCATCGCTGGATGACGGTTGGGGCCGCGCAACGGTTTTTCCGCCAGCACTTGCGGATGATCGGCCGGCAGGTGCAGGCCCATGTCGAAGGTTTCTTTCAGGTCGCTGGGTTTGCTCGGGTCAAGTTGCTCGGTCGCGATGGCGCCGTAGCCGCGATGGTGTCGGGTCTGGGTGATGTCGATCTTGAGCTTTTCGGCGACGGGCAGGGCGAAGAAGCGTTGAGCATGGTCGAGTACGGCATCGATGCGCGAAGGGCTGATCGGGTGACCCTTGATGTAAAAAAAGCCCCATTCGCGGCAGGCGTGGTCGATTTGCGTGGCGATGGATTGCCAGGCGGTTTGGTCAGCGCTGTAGAGCGGGGTGATGTCGATGATAGGAAGACTGTTCATACACAATTCTCAAGAACGCTGAAAATTCATTGTGGGAGTGAGCCTGCTCGCGATGAGGCCTTCAAATTCAACATCCATGTTGACTGATAGTCAGCTATCGCGAGCAGGCTCACTCCCACAGGGATTTGTGTTCGCCTTGGGAGTTACTTCGGGATGTCGGCCTTCATGCCCTCAACGTAGTAGTTCATCGACGCCAGTTCCGCATTGCTCGCTGTCGCGCCCGCCGCGATTTTCTCGGTGCCGGCCTGATCTTTGATCGGCCCGGTGAACGGGTGGAAGGCGCCGCTCTTGATGTCCGCAATGATCTGCTCGGCCTCGGTTTTCACTGCCGCAGGCACCAGGTCACTGATTGGCAGTTCAACCGTGCCTTCTTTCAACCCGCCCCAGTAGTCCTGCGACTTCCACGTGTGATCGAGCACGCTTTGGGTCGCCTGAATGTAATGCGGGCCCCAGTCGTTGACGATCGAAGTCAGAACGGCTTTCGGCCCGAAGTGCGCCATGTCCGAAGCGTAGCCCACGGCGTACACGCCGCGACGTTCAGCAGCCTGAATCGGCGCAGGGCTGTCGGTGTGCTGGAACACCACGTCCACGCCCTGGTCGATCAGCGCATTGGCGGCATCGGCTTCCTTGCCCGGGTCGAACCAGGAATTGACCCACACCACCTTGATCTCGGTGCCGGGGTTGTACTTGTTCAGGGCCAGTTGAATGGCGTTGATGTCGCGGATCACTTCCGGGATCGGAAAGGATGCGACATAGCCGATCTTCTTGGTCCTGGTCATCTTCGCCGCGAGGAAACCGCCGACGTAGCGACCTTCATAGGTGCGAGCGAGGTAGGTGCCGAGGTTCTTGTCCTGCTTGTAGCCGGTGGCGTGTTCGAAGGTCACCTTGGGAAATTGCTTGGCGACTTTCAGGGTCGGGTTCATGTAGCCGAAGGACGTGGTGAAGATCAGGTCGTAGTTGTCCTTGGCCATGTTGCGGATCACCCGCTCGGCGTCGGCCCCTTCGGCGACGTTCTCCACGTAGTTGGTGGTGATCTGATTGCCGAACTGTTCGGCCAGCGCCTTGCGCCCCTGTTCATGCTGATACGTCCAGCCGTGGTCACCGATCGGACCGATATAGACGAAGCCGACTTTCAGCGGGTCGGCGGCACTGGCGGTCAGGCTCGCGCTCAGACCGATGGCCGCGGCAACGGCGCAAAGCAGCTTCTTCAACGGACGTTTGTGCATGAATTCGAACTCCATGTTGTTGTGAGGTTGGCAGGGGCAATGCAAATTGCTGACCAACAGGACAACAAACAAGCCGGAACCGTGTAACGGCCTTCGCGGGCAAGCCTCGCTCCTACAAGAGCGACGTGAACCCGTAGGAGCGAGGCTTGCCCGCGAAGGGGTCGGTAAGGCCGATAAAAGTGCATGGCCATGCACAGCCGCCATCCACTGGTGCGCTAAGGTGTAACGAAACGTTAGCGCCGCCCCGCAGTCAGTAGCTCATCACTCTGTTTGCTTCATTCGGCAAAAAAAGGCCCGCAATGCTCACACTCCTCAAGCAAGAAAAGTTTCTGCTGCTGGCCCTGATTGCCGCCTTCATCGCCTACCCGCTGGAACACTGGATGCTGCACAGCGGCCAACCCATCGCGTTGACCGCCGGCCTGGTGCTGATCGCGTTTATCGTCGTCGCCTCCATGCGCGTTGCCCATCACGCCGAACTGCTCGCTGAAAAAGTCGGCGACCCTTACGGCACGATGATCCTGACCCTGGCCGCGGTGCTGGTGGAAGTGGTGATCCTGGCGATCATGATGAGCAACGAGGCATCACCCACGCTGGTGCGCGACACGATTTATTCGGCGGTGATGCTCGACATCAACGGCATCCTCGGCCTGGCCGCGTTGATGGGTGGGATCAAGCATGGCGAACAGTCGTACAACGATGACTCGGCCCGCAGTTACAGCGTGATGATCCTCACCGCCATGGGCGTTTCCATGGTGGTGCCGGAGTTCATTCCCGAGGCCAACTGGAAGATTTATTCGGCGTTCACGATTGGCGCGATGGTCGTGCTCTACACCCTGTTCCTGCGTATGCAGGTCGGGCCGCACAGTTATTTCTTCAGTTACAGCTACCCGGAAAAACGTCGCAAGAAAGTACCGGAAGAGGAACCTGAGCCGGTCAATCTGGCGCTGAGTATTGGCACGTTGGTGTTTGGCGTGGTGGTCATCGGCGCCTTGGCCGAAGTGATGTCCAAGACCCTTGATCTGGGCCTGGAAGGCACGGGCGCACCGCCGGTGATCACGGCGATCCTGGTAGCGGCCATTTCCGCAGCGCCGGAGATTCTGACCGCGTTGCGCGCGGCCTTGGCCAATCGCATGCAGTCGGTGGTCAACATCGCCATGGGCGCGTCATTGTCGACGGTGATCCTGACGGTGCCGGTGATGGAAGCGATGGCGCTCTACACCGGCCAGCCGTTCCAGATGGCAATGACCCCGGTGCAGACGGTGATGATCTTCCTCACCCTGATCGTCAGCGCGATCAACCTCAACGACGGCGAAACCAATGCCATCGAAGGCATGACGCATTTCGTGTTGTTTGCGACGTTTATCATGTTGTCGCTGCTGGGCCTCTGAACACACCACAAATCCCCTGTAGGAGTGAGACCGGCTTGCCGGCGATAGCGGTGTGTCAGTCGACATTGAGGGTGTCTGACACACCGCTATCGCGAGCAGGCTCACTCCTACAGTTTGATTTGTGTTGTGTCAGACGCCGGCGATCAACTGCCTGGCCGCCTGGCTGTGATCGGCGATCAAACCTTTCAGATCCAGCCCTTCAACCTGCCCGTCAACCACTCGCCACTTGCCACCAATCATCACCCGATCCGCCTGGTCCGCCCCGCACAGCAGCAACGCCGACACAGGATCATGGCTGCCGGAGAAACGCAGCTCATCCAGCTTGAACAGTGCCAGATCCGCCTGCTTGCCCACCGATAACTCGCCGATGTCGGTACGGCCCAACAAACTCGCCGAGCCCTTGGTCGCCCAGCCCAAAACCAATTCCGGCGTGATCTTTTCCGCGCCATAACGCAGGCGCTGAATGTAAAGCGCCTGACGGGTTTCGAGCATCATGTTCGACGCATCGTTGGACGCCGATCCATCCACGCCCAGACCCAGCAACGCGCCCGCAGCGGTCAGGTCCAGCGTCGGGCAAATGCCGGAAGCCAGGCGCATGTTCGAACTCGGGCAATGACAAATCCCGGTGCCTGCGGCGCCGAGGCGGGCGATTTCGTCCGGGTTGAAGTGGATGCCGTGGGCCAGCCAGGTCCGCGGGCCCAGCCAGCCGACGCTGTCCAGATAATCCACGGTGCGCAAGCCGAAGCGTTGCAGGCAGAAATCTTCTTCGTCGAGGGTTTCGGCCAGGTGCGTGTGCAGGCGCACGTCGAGTTTGTTCGCCATTTCGGCGCTGGCGGACATGATTTCCGGCGTCACCGAAAATGGCGAGCACGGTGCCAGAGCGATCTGGATTTGCGCACCCTCGCCACGCTCGTGGTATTCGGCAATCAAACGCTGACTGTCGTCGAGGATCACTTCGCCTTCCTGGACGGTCTGTTGCGGTGGCAGGCCGCCGTCTTTTTCGCCAAGGCTCATGGAACCGCGCGTCAGCATGGCGCGCATGCCCAGTTCGCGGACGCTCTCGACTTGCACGTCGATCGCGTTTTCCAGACCTTCCGGAAACAGGTAATGGTGATCGGCGGCGGTGGTGCAGCCGGACAGCAGCAACTCAGCCAATGCGACTTTGGTGGCGAGGGCGAGTTTTTCAGGGGTGAGGCGGGCCCAGACCGGGTACAGGGTTTTCAGCCAGGGGAACAACGGCTGATTGACCACCGGCGCCCAGGCGCGGGTCAGGGTTTGATAGAAGTGGTGATGGGTGTTGATCAGCCCCGGCAGGATCACGTGCTCGCGGGCATCGAAGACGTGTCCACAGGGCGCGGACGGTTGCTGGCCAGCGGCGAGCACTTCGACGATCACACCGTCTTGCACAACCAGACCGCCACGGGCATCGAGGCCATTGGCAGTAAAGATGGCGAGGGGATTTTTTAACCAGGTACGGGTCGCAGGCATGTTGGCCGGCTCCTCTGAAAGTTGGGTTCAGGTTAGCCAGCTCAGTGATTACCCTGTCTGCTGATCCAGGGTCGCCGCTAGGGCGAGGTGCGGAGTTTCAAACAAAACGGCTTTGCCGGCAAGCCCGGCCCGACCAGACGACGCAAAACTTATGTGGAATGAAACCCTGTAGGAGTGAGCCTGCTCGCGATGACGGCGTGTCAGTCAACATCAGTGGTGTCTGACTCTACGCTATCGCGAGCAGGCTCACTCCCACAGGGGGCGGCGGTGTTTACCAGGGAATGGTCTCGCCTTTGTAATTGACGAAGTGATGCCCACCCTTGCCGACATAAGCATTCACCTGATCAACCAACCCGCGCGTGCTGGTTTCCACATCGATATCAGCGCCTTCACCGCCCATGTCGGTCTTCACCCAGCCCGGATGCAACGACAACACGGTAAGTTTCTGCTCGCCCAATTGAGTGACGAAGCTGTTGGTCATGGAGTTCAGCGCCGCTTTACTGGCCTTGTACAACGCCAGCTCCGGCGCGTCCGGCATGGTCACGCTTCCGAGTACCGAACTCATGAACGCCAGCACGCCGGTATCCGGGCGAATCTGCCCGGCAAAACGTTGTGCCAGGTTGATCGGCGCCACGGCGTTGGTGAAAAACAATTGACCGACCTCGGCCAGCGTCGCGCCGCCCGGCGTCTGCACCTCCGGCCCCTTGACCCCGGCATTCACGAACAGCAGGTCGAACACTTCACCCTTGAGCTGTTGGTTGAGGGCGATGACGGCCTGCTGATCGTCCATGTCGAGTTTTTCGATGCGTACCTTGCCCAACGCTTGAAGCGCGTCGGCGTTCTGCGGGTTACGCACGGTGGCGGTGACTTGCCAGCCGTCGGCCAGCAGAGTTTTCACCAGGCCGAGGCCCAGGCCCCGGGAGGCACCGATGATGAGTGCGGTTTTTGCCTTGGACATGAGTGGCTTCCTTGATAAATGAGGATCATGGTCTCAGTGGACAGCGTTGCCCGAGCCGTTGTTGCAACTCGTGGCGCAATGCACCGAGTTCGTCCATACGGGTTTCAATCAGCTTGAGCTTGTCTTGCAGCAATTGCGTGACGGCGGTGTCAGGGTCGGGCGATTGCCATATCGCGGCGACGCTGTTGCCGATCTCGCCCAGCGTAAAGCCCAGCCGCTGAGCCGTCTTGATGTACAGCACCAGTTGCACCATGTCTGGCGGATAGTCGCGATAGCCGTTGGCACTGCGTTGCGCCGCGATCAGACCGCGCTGCTCGTAAAAGCGCAGTGTGTCTCGGCTGACGGCGCTCGCCTGGGCTAATTCACCGATGCGCATCATGACGTCTCGAGAGGGGCTTGACCCTGGAGCATACTCCAGGCTTTAGCCTTGTTGCTCCCTGAATTTATGGAGCAAGGCCGATGTGGACTTCAACGCAATATCGCCGGTTGGTGCGGGGCAGCGCCTGGTATGACTTGATCGTGACGGCGGCATTTATTACGCCGTGGAGTTTTGCGGCGTTGCATGGGGTGTTGTTGAGTGTGAGTCAGGCTTTCGATTTGCCTGGAGAGCTGCCGGCGTTTGAGCCAATGCACATGCTGATGGCGAATCTGCTGGGGTCGATTGTGTGTGTCTGGGCGGTGCTGCGGATTCGGGATCCGCAGCAGGTGTTTGGGCGGTATGACGCGGCCGGCAGATTCCTGTTCTCTGCTTGGCAGCTCTATGCCTTGCTCCACGGGGCCAGTTCATTGTTGGTGATTTTCCTGGTCTTTGAGTTGGCGTGGGGCGTTGTTCAGATGTTGCCGGTCAGGGCCTCTTCGCGGGCAAGCCTCGCTCCTACAAGAGCAGCGCAAAACCCGTAGGAGCGAGGCTTGTCCGCGAAGAGGCCGGCCGGGTCAACCTTAATGCCCGCCCTGCCATGGCTGCCCCAACGACACCGGCGCATACAACCGCGTGCGCACCGCATCCCGCGACAACAGCACCAACACCACAATCGTCGCGACATACGGCAGCATCGCCAGCAGACTCGACGGAATCGCCAGCCCCAACCCCTGCGCCACCAGGTGCAGGATGCTGGCGAGCCCGAACAGGTACGCCCCCAACAGCAAGCGCCACACGCGCCAACTGGCAAATACCACCAGGGCCAAGGCAATCCAGCCACGCCCGGCGCTCATGTTTTCCGCCCACATCGGCGTGTAGGCCAAGGACAAATAAGCCCCGGCCAACCCCGCCATGGCGCCCCCGAACAGCACCGCCAGCGCGCGCACGCCCAACACCGGCAAGCCCATGGCGCTGGCCGCATCCGGGCTTTCCCCGACGGCCTGAAGGATCAGCCCGACACGACTTTTCAGGATCACCCACGCCACCAGCGCAAACAGTGCGAACGACAGGTACACCAGCAGATCCTGCGCAAACAGCATCCGCCCGATCAGCGGAATCTCACTCAACCACGGAATCGCCACCGGCTCAAAACCCGCCAGCGGTTTACCGACCCACGCCGCGCCGACAAACGTCGACAGGCCCACGCCGAAAATCGTCAGTGCCAATCCGGTGGCCACCTGATTGGCGTTGAACACCAGGGCCACCAGCGCAAACAACGACGACAAGAGCATACCGGCGAGCATCGCCAGCAACACGCCGAGCCACAGGTTGCCGCTGTTCAGCGCGACGATAAAACCGATCACCGCGCCAAACAGCATCATGCCTTCCTGGCCCAGATTCAGGACGCCGCTTTTCTCACAGATCAATTCGCCCAGCGCCACCAACAGCAACGGCGTGCCGCAACGGACCATGGCGTAGAAAATATTGCTCAGCAGATCGATATCCATCACAGCGCTCCTGCGTGTACAGCGGTGGCTTGCGCGCGGCGAGTCCAGCGCAGGTTCAACCGCGGTCGGTAGAGAATCAGCACGTCACTGGCCAGCAGGAAAAACAGCATCATTCCCTGGAACAGTTGGGTGATCGCTTGCGGCAGATTCATGCTCATTTGCGCGCTCTCGCCACCGATATACAGCAGCGCCATCAGCAGGCTGGAAAACAGAATGCCGATGGGGTTGAGTCGCCCAAGAAACGCTACGGTGATCGCGGCATAGCCATAACCCGGCGAGACTTGCGGCACCAGTTGGCCGATCGGCCCGGTGACTTCACACACCCCGGCCAGCCCCGCCAATCCGCCGCTGATCAGCAGCGCCAGCCAGATCAGCCGCTTCTCGCGAAACCCGACGAAACCCGCCGCACGCTTGTCCAGCCCGAGCACTTTGATCTGGAAGCCGACAAAGCTTTTCTGCAATAAAACCCAGACCGCCACCAACGCGAGCAGGGCGAAATACACCCCGGCGTGAACCCGGCCGTCTTCCATCAACAGCGGCAAGCGGCTGGCATCGCCGAACATCGCCGATTCCGGAAAGTTGAACCCGGCCGGGTCCTTCAACGGCCCATGCACGCAGAACAGCAGCAGGTTCAGCGCGATGTAATTGAGCATGATGCTGGTGAGGATTTCGTTAGCGTTGAAGTGCGTGCGCAACCACGCCGTCAGCCCGGCCCACGCGGCACCGGCCAGGGTACCAACGAGCAGGATCAGCACCAGCGCCCAGCGACTTTGCATGTCGATAATGTTCACCGCCAGTGCACTGCCAGCCAGGGCACCGAGCAGCAATTGGCCTTCGGCGCCGATGTTCCAGATCCGCGCCTGATACGCCACGGCCAGGCCCAGTGCGCAAAGCAGAATCGGCAAGGCTTTGACCAACAGTTCGGAGACCCCGTACAAGTCGCTGACCGGCGCGATCAGCAGGGTGTGCAGCGTGAGCAGCGGATCGTGGCCCAGCGCAATAAACAGCAGCGAGCCGCAACCCAATGTCAGGACGGCGGCCAGCAACGGCGAGCACCACAACATCAGGCGCGATTGCTGGCCACGGGGTTCGAGAGAAAGCAGCATGGAAAACTCCGTTAAACCGTTGCGGATGCGAGTGATTGAGGGACGTCGAACTGGCCGGCCATCCAGCCCCCGACATCGATCAGGCGCGTGTCGACCGTGGCCCTGAGTGGCGACAGACGTCCGCTGCACAAGGCGCCGAGGCGGTCGCTGATCTGGAACAATTCGTCGAGGTCTTCGCTGATCACCAGGATCGCCGCGCCGGCATCGCGCAGGGCAATCAGCGCACGGTGAATGGTGGCGGCAGCGCCGACGTCCACGCCCCAGGTCGGGTGCGCGGCCACCAGCAACTTCGGCTGCTGAAGGATCTCGCGGCCGAGGATGAATTTCTGCAGGTTGCCGCCGGACAAGCTGCGGGCTGGCGCCTGGGTATCGGGTGTCTTCACGCCGAAGCGGCTGATGATTTCTTGCGCCAACGCTTCGACCTTGGCGCGCTGGATCAGCCCATTGCTGACCAGCCCTTGTTGAAACGCGGTGAGCAGGGCGTTGTCGGCGAGGCTCAATTCGGGCACCGCACCGTGGCCCAGGCGCTCGGCTGGAACGAACGCGAGGCCGAGTTTGCGCCTTGCATCGGGCCGTAAATCGGCGACCGCTTGCCCGCCGAAACGGATCGTCCCGTTGTCGTTTCGGCTCAGCCGTTCTTCGCCGCTGAGCAAGGCCAGCAACTCATCCTGACCATTGCCCGCGACGCCGGCGATACCGACGATTTCGCCGCTGCGCACTTCGAGGTCAATGCCCGTCAGGGAACAGCCGAACGGGTCCGGGTTGTGCCACGACAAGCCGCTTACGTTCAAAAATCCATCACCGCCGATCACCTTTGGATAATCGGTCATCAGTTCAGCCGCCTCTCCCACCATCAGCGTTGCCAGTTGCTGATCCGAACACTCGGCTGGCACGCAATGCCCGGCCACTCGACCGCCGCGCAGCACCGTGGCGCTGTGGCACAACGCGCGCACTTCACCGAGCTTGTGGCTGATAAACAGAATGCTGCAGCCCTCGGCCGCGAGTCGGCGCAGGGTGATGAAGAGTTCGTCGGCCTCCTGGGGTGTGAGCACCGAGGTCGGCTCATCGAGAATCAACAGACTAATGTCCTGCATCAGGCAGCGAATGATTTCCACCCGTTGCCGCTCGCCGATCGACAGGCTGTGGACAAGTCGCTCCGGTTCCAGCGCCATGCCGTAGCGCCGGGAGACTTCACGAATCTTTGGCTCTAGCTGTTTCGGCGTGCCGGCCGCCGCCCCCATCGCGAGGGCAATGTTCTGCGCCACGCTGAGGGTTTCGAACAGCGAAAAATGCTGGAACACCATGCCGATTCCCAGTCCGCGAGCTTGCGCCGGGTTGCGCATGTTCACGCGCTGGCCTTGCCAGATCAGTTCGCCTGAGTCGGCGTGGGTGACGCCGTAGATGATTTTCATCAACGTACTTTTGCCCGCGCCGTTTTCGCCGAGCAGGGCGTGGATTTCACCGGGAGCAATGTTCAGGTCGATGGCGTCGTTGGCCAGGCAACCGGGGTAACGTTTGCTGATGCTGCGCAATTGCAGGCGGGGCGTTTGATCGGGGATCGGCACGGGGTTGGGCATGACTGGCTCGGGTCGACAGAGTTATGCCTGTGGATAAAGCAATTTCCTGGCCATTGAGTCAGGAAAACCGAAAATCCTTGGTGGCAAAGGCATTGAGGGCAGGGCCTCGGCATTTTCGAATCGCGATCAGGCACTAATTGGGGGCAAAGTCTTTGATCAGGCTCTGATTTTGCTCGCTGGCAATTGGTCAAAAAACGAGCAATGCGCGGCGACCTATGCCGGGTATAGGGATGCGCCAGCCATGAACGGGTTATCCACAGGTTGTTCCACAGTATTTGTGCGCAAGCCGAAAGCACGGGCATAAGCACTGTACGGCTATCTTCTAAAGGTGATAACCGACGCTAACTGTTTGTTTTCCCGTGGAATTAGTCGTTGGTATGGAAAATTGGACGAAAAATGAACAAAGCCCGCAAAGCCGCATGACAAAAGGGTTACAGCAGGATATGCGCAGGTTATCCACAGCCGGGTGCACAGCAGATGTGGGCAAGTGAACAGGCTCTACGAAAGGGCATTGAACGTTGTTGGTGCGATCAGTGCTGCAACACAATGCGCCCGCGACTCAAGTCTGCGAGCTGCGTTTGCAAGGCAGCGATTTGCTCTATACCGATCGCCAGTTGCAGTTCCACGCCATTGGCGGTGAAGGTTTCTTCCACTACCAAACCGCCCAATTCCGCAACGCGCAGTTTCACCAGCGCCAACTCGCCGAATGCACAAGCGCAGTTCACCGGCACCCGACTGATCAGCTCGACTTTTGCCGCGGCTTGCAGGCACTTGTTCGCGCCGCCGCCATAGGCCCGGGCGAGGCCACCAGTGCCCAGTTGGATGCCGCCATACCAACGAATCACCAGTACCGCGACCTGATCGCAATCCTGCGCTTCGATGGCCGCCAGAATCGGTCGTCCTGCGGTGCCGCCCGGTTCGCCATCGTCGTTGCTACGGTATTGATCGCCGAGCTTCCACGCCCAGCAGTTGTGCGAGGCGTTCAAGTCGCTGTGCTGATCAATGAACGCCTGGGCTTCAGCGGGGCTGGAGATCGGCGCGGCGAAGGTGATGAAACGGCTTTTGCGAATCTCTTCGCGGTATTCGCAAAAACCGCTGAGGGTAAAAGGCATAGGTGTCTTAGATAGCTGGCGTGAGGCCGCAGCCTTTGAGAATGATGCGGATCAAGTTGTTGCCGGCGTCTTCCATGTCTTGTTTGGTCAGCTTGGTGCGGCCGCTGACACGGCAGATCTGTGTGGCGAAGTCGGCGTAATGCTGGGTGCTGCCCCACAACAGGAAGATCAGGTTCACCGGGTCGACCGGGTCCATCTTGCCGGCGTCGATCCAAGCCTGGAACACCGCCGCCCGACCCTGGAACCAGGTGCGATAGTCCTGGTTGAAATACTCGGTCAGGCATTCGCCGCCACTGATCACTTCCATGGCGAAGATCCGCGAGGCTTGCGGCTGGCGACGGGAGAATTCCATTTTGGCGCGGATGTAACGCGTCAGTGCTTCGGCCGGATCATCCTCGGCGGTCAGGGTGTTGAAGGTGCTGTCCCATAACTCGATGATGTTGCTCAGCACCGCCACGTACAAACCGAGTTTGTTGGTGAAGTAGTAATGCAGGTTTGCTTTGGGCAACCCGGCATTCAGAGCGATGGTGTTCATGCTGGTGCCTTTGAATCCGTGACGGGCAAATTCGTCTTCGGCGGCTTTGATGATGGTCTCTTCGTTCTTCTGACGAATGCGGCTGGCAGGTTTGCCGCCGTGAGCGGGGACTTCAAAGGTCATAGGCACTTCCGAACAGGATGGGTGGGTGCAACCAAATGCGTTGATAGCGCACCCACAGGCTCCAGACAAGTCCCGACGCGATAAAACCTGAACACCACAGATCCCTGTAGGAGCGAAGCTTGCTCCGGGCGGCGTTCCGACGAAGGCGTCTTAACATTCAGCATTGATGTTGATTGAGCCGACGTCTTCGTCGGAACGCCGCCCGGAGCAAGCTTCGCTCCTACAGTGCATGTTGGTTCTTAGCGCGTTGCGGCAAGGCTCTCCAAAAAGCTTTCCAGCACCAAATGCGGGCGACGGCCCTTGCGTGTGACCGACGCGAGGCTCAGGTCATAAAAGCGCGCCTTGGGTTTCAGCGCGCGCAATCGACCTTGCTGCACCCAAAGGCTGGCGTAGTGGTCCGGCAGGTAGCCGATGTATCGCCCGGTAAGGATCAGGAACGCCATGCCTTCGCGGTCCGAGGCACTGGCGGTGCAATTGAGCGCCTGGTAGTGCGCCTGGATTTCTGCCGGCAAACGGAAGGTCGGCGCGATGGCGTCCTGACTGTTGAGGCGCTCGTCGTCCAGTTGTTTGTCGTCGACGTAGAACAACGGATGGCCGACCGCGCAATACAGCAGCGAGCGTTCGCTGTAGAGCGGCTGATATTCCAGCCCGGACAGCGCGCTGGCCTGCGGCACCACGCCGACATGCAGGCGACCGTCGAGCACGCCTTGCTCGACTTCATTGGGCGCGATCATGCGGATCTGAATCTGCACGTCCGGCCCGCGTTCCTTCAACTGCGCGAGGGCATGGGTGATGCGCATGTGGGGCAGGGTGACCAGGTTGTCAGTCAGGCCGATGGTCAATTCGCCGCGCAGATGCTGGTGCAGACCGTTGACCTCGGTGCGGAAACTTTCCAGCGCACTTAATAGCTGCAACGCCGATTGGTAAACCTCGCGACCTTCTTCGGTCAGGGAAAACCCGGCGCGACCACGTTGGCATAACCGCAGGCCGAGACGCTGTTCCAGATCGCTCATTTGCTGGCTGATGGCCGAGCGACCGATCCCCAGTACCGATTCCGCCGCGGAGAAGCCGCCGCATTCCACCACGCTGCGAAAGATCCGCAATAAGCGGATATCAAAGTCGCTGACTTGTGCGAGTGGATCGGGGCGGCGGCTGCTCATAGTTTAGTAATGGCCTGACTGAACGTTAGAAAAGTTGGATTTCACCGACTTTATCCCCGTGGCAATTTAGCTGCAAGAACGCTTTTGATCTCTATGCTGCTTATTGCCCTGCGAGGTTTTGCCCATGAACTTGCCCGAAAACGCCCCGACTTCCCTGGCCAGCCAGCTCAAGCTCGATGCGCACTGGATGCCCTACACCGCCAACCGCAATTTCCAGCGCGATCCGCGACTGATCGTTGCAGCGGAAGGGAGTTGGCTGACGGACGACAAGGGGCGCAAGGTCTACGATTCGTTGTCGGGTCTGTGGACCTGTGGCGCCGGGCACACTCGCAAGGAAATCCAGGAAGCGGTTGCCAAGCAACTCGGCACCCTCGATTACTCGCCAGGTTTCCAGTACGGCCATCCGTTGTCGTTTCAACTGGCCGAGAAAATCACTGACCTGACCCCGGGCAATCTGAACCACGTGTTCTTTACTGACTCGGGTTCCGAGTGCGCCGACACGGCAGTGAAAATGGTGCGTGCTTACTGGCGCCTGAAAGGCCAGGCCACCAAGACCAAAATGATCGGTCGCGCCCGCGGCTACCACGGTGTGAACATCGCGGGCACCAGCCTCGGCGGTGTGAACGGCAACCGTAAAATGTTCGGTCAGGCGATGATGGACGTCGATCACTTGCCGCACACGTTGCTGGCGAGCAATGCCTACTCCCGTGGCATGCCGGCAGAGGGCGGAATCGCGCTGGCCGATGAACTGCTCAAGCTGATCGAGTTGCATGACGCTTCGAACATCGCAGCGGTGTTCGTCGAGCCAATGGCCGGTTCCGCTGGCGTGCTGGTTCCGCCGCAGGGGTATCTGAAGCGTCTGCGCGAAATCTGCGATCAGCACAACATCCTGCTGGTGTTCGACGAAGTGATCACCGGTTTCGGCCGTACCGGCTCAATGTTCGGTGCTGACAGCTTCGGCGTGACCCCAGACCTGATGTGCATCGCCAAGCAAGTCACCAACGGCGCGATCCCGATGGGCGCGGTGATTGCGAGTTCCGAGATCTATCAAACCTTCATGAACCAGGCGACGCCGGAGTACGCGGTCGAGTTCCCACACGGCTACACCTACTCCGCGCACCCTGTGGCTTGCGCCGCAGGCCTGGCCGCACTCGATCTGCTGCAAAAGGAAAACCTGGTGCAGAGCGTGGCTGAAGTCGCGCCGCATTTCGAAAATGCGCTGCACGGCCTGAAAGGCTCGAAAAACATTATCGACATTCGTAACTACGGCCTGGCTGGCGCGATCCAGATCGCACCACGTGACGGCGACGCCATCGTGCGTCCGTTCGAAGCGGGCATGGCGTTGTGGAAAGCCGGGTTCTACGTGCGCTTTGGCGGCGACACCCTGCAGTTCGGCCCAACCTTCAACAGCAAGCCGCAAGACCTTGATCGCCTGTTCGACGCGGTCGGCGAAGTGCTGAACAAAATCGACTGATTTTTTCCCTTCTATATAGAGGCGTCCGTTAATGGGCGCCTGTGGACAACTTTTCTGGAGCCCCGCATGAGCCTTATCCCGCATTTGATCAATGGTGAACTGGTGACCGAAGACGGTCGCACAGCTGACGTGTACAACCCGTCCACCGGCCAAGCCATCCACAAGCTGCCATTGGCCAGCCGTGAAACCATTCAGAAAGCCATCGACTCGGCCAAGGCTGCGTTCCCGGCCTGGCGCAACACGCCGCCGGCAAAACGTGCGCAGGTGATGTTCCGCTTTAAGCAACTGCTGGAGCAGAACGAAGCGCGTATCGCCCAGCTGATCAGCGAAGAACATGGCAAGACGCTGGAAGATGCTGCCGGTGAACTGAAACGCGGGATCGAGAACGTCGAGTTCGCTTGCGCCGCACCGGAAATCCTCAAGGGCGAGTACAGCCGTAACGTCGGCCCGAACATTGATGCCTGGTCGGACTTCCAACCACTGGGCGTAGTTGCCGGTATCACGCCGTTCAACTTCCCGGCGATGGTACCGCTGTGGATGTATCCGCTGGCGATCGTCTGCGGCAACTGCTTCATCCTCAAACCGTCCGAGCGTGATCCAAGCTCGACGTTGCTGATTGCCCAGCTGTTACTGGAAGCCGGTTTGCCTAAAGGCGTGCTGAGCGTCGTGCATGGCGACAAGGCAGCGGTGGATGCGCTGATCGAGGCGCCGGAAGTCAAAGCGCTGAGTTTCGTGGGGTCGACGCCGATTGCCGAATACATCTATGCCGAAGGCACCAAACGCGGCAAACGCGTCCAGGCACTGGGCGGGGCGAAGAACCATGCGGTGTTGATGCCGGATGCGGATCTGGATAACGCGGTCAGCGCACTGATGGGTGCGGCGTACGGTTCTTGCGGTGAGCGTTGCATGGCGATCTCGGTGGCGGTGTGTGTGGGCGACCAGGTGGCGGATGCGTTGGTGGCCAAGTTGGTACCGCAAATCAAGGCACTGAAAATCGGTGCCGGGACGACCTGCGGTCTGGACATGGGGCCACTGGTTTCCGGTCAGGCTCGCGACAAAGTCAGTGGCTATATAGAAGACGGCGTTTCTTCTGGGGCGTCCCTGGTTGTGGATGGTCGTGGTCTGAGCGTTGCCGGTCATGAGGAAGGCTTCTTCCTGGGTGGCTGCCTGTTCGATAACGTCACGCCAGAGATGCGCATCTATAAGGAAGAGATCTTTGGGCCGGTGCTGTGTGTCGTCCGCGTCAACAGCTTGGAAGAGGCGATGCAACTGATCAACGATCACGAGTATGGCAACGGCACCTGCATCTTCACCCGTGACGGGGAAGCGGCGCGGTTGTTCTGTGACGAGATCGAAGTCGGTATGGTCGGCGTCAACGTGCCATTGCCGGTACCGGTGGCTTATCACAGCTTCGGCGGCTGGAAGCGGTCGCTGTTCGGCGATCTGCATGCGTATGGCCCGGATGGTGTGCGTTTCTACACCCGTCGCAAGGCCATTACCCAGCGCTGGCCGCAGCGTGCGAGCCATGAAGCGTCGCAATTCGCGTTCCCTAGCTTGTAAGTAGAAGGGAAGAAGGCCGAGCCCCTTGGGGCTCGGCCTTCGTGTTTCCGGGCTTTTCTGACCTATATGACAGAAATGTGAAAATAGGTGTTGACGGCAGATTCTGGAAGTCTATAATTCGCCCCACTTCCGGCGCAGTCGAAACGGAAAACTCCTTGGTAAACAATGAGTTGCGCAGTTTTCGACAGCGAGTTGCTTCAGGTCATCGAAGCCCAGAAGGAGTTGATCAGGCAAGGTTGTAGGGCTTGATTGACGGTTCGATCTTCTCGGTCGAAAGCGGAGAAAAAGAGGTGTTGACAGCAGCGAGTAACGCTGTAGAATTCGCCTCCCGCTAACGAGAGATCGGAAGCGCAAGTGGTTGAAGTTGCAAAGGAAACTTTGAAAGCTTCTGAAAATAACCGCTTGACAGCAACAGAGGCTGCTGTAGAATGCGCGCCTCGGTTGAGACGAAAGATCTTAACCAACCGCTCTTTAACAACTGAATCAAGCAATTCGTGTGGGTGCTTGTGGAGTCAGACTGATAGTCAACAAGATTATCAGCATCACAAGTTACTCCGCGAGAAATCAAAGATGTAACCAACGATTGCTGAGCCAAGTTTAGGGTTTCTTAAAAACCCAAAGATGTTTGAACTGAAGAGTTTGATCATGGCTCAGATTGAACGCTGGCGGCAGGCCTAACACATGCAAGTCGAGCGGCAGCACGGGTACTTGTACCTGGTGGCGAGCGGCGGACGGGTGAGTAATGCCTAGGAATCTGCCTGGTAGTGGGGGATAACGCTCGGAAACGGACGCTAATACCGCATACGTCCTACGGGAGAAAGCAGGGGACCTTCGGGCCTTGCGCTATCAGATGAGCCTAGGTCGGATTAGCTAGTTGGTGAGGTAATGGCTCACCAAGGCGACGATCCGTAACTGGTCTGAGAGGATGATCAGTCACACTGGAACTGAGACACGGTCCAGACTCCTACGGGAGGCAGCAGTGGGGAATATTGGACAATGGGCGAAAGCCTGATCCAGCCATGCCGCGTGTGTGAAGAAGGTCTTCGGATTGTAAAGCACTTTAAGTTGGGAGGAAGGGCAGTAAATTAATACTTTGCTGTTTTGACGTTACCGACAGAATAAGCACCGGCTAACTCTGTGCCAGCAGCCGCGGTAATACAGAGGGTGCAAGCGTTAATCGGAATTACTGGGCGTAAAGCGCGCGTAGGTGGTTTGTTAAGTTGGATGTGAAATCCCCGGGCTCAACCTGGGAACTGCATTCAAAACTGACAAGCTAGAGTATGGTAGAGGGTGGTGGAATTTCCTGTGTAGCGGTGAAATGCGTAGATATAGGAAGGAACACCAGTGGCGAAGGCGACCACCTGGACTGATACTGACACTGAGGTGCGAAAGCGTGGGGAGCAAACAGGATTAGATACCCTGGTAGTCCACGCCGTAAACGATGTCAACTAGCCGTTGGGAGCCTTGAGCTCTTAGTGGCGCAGCTAACGCATTAAGTTGACCGCCTGGGGAGTACGGCCGCAAGGTTAAAACTCAAATGAATTGACGGGGGCCCGCACAAGCGGTGGAGCATGTGGTTTAATTCGAAGCAACGCGAAGAACCTTACCAGGCCTTGACATCCAATGAACTTTCCAGAGATGGATTGGTGCCTTCGGGAACATTGAGACAGGTGCTGCATGGCTGTCGTCAGCTCGTGTCGTGAGATGTTGGGTTAAGTCCCGTAACGAGCGCAACCCTTGTCCTTAGTTACCAGCACGTAATGGTGGGCACTCTAAGGAGACTGCCGGTGACAAACCGGAGGAAGGTGGGGATGACGTCAAGTCATCATGGCCCTTACGGCCTGGGCTACACACGTGCTACAATGGTCGGTACAGAGGGTTGCCAAGCCGCGAGGTGGAGCTAATCCCAGAAAACCGATCGTAGTCCGGATCGCAGTCTGCAACTCGACTGCGTGAAGTCGGAATCGCTAGTAATCGCGAATCAGAATGTCGCGGTGAATACGTTCCCGGGCCTTGTACACACCGCCCGTCACACCATGGGAGTGGGTTGCACCAGAAGTAGCTAGTCTAACCTTCGGGAGGACGGTTACCACGGTGTGATTCATGACTGGGGTGAAGTCGTAACAAGGTAGCCGTAGGGGAACCTGCGGCTGGATCACCTCCTTAATCGACGACATCAGCTGCTCCATAAGTTCCCACACGAATTGCTTGATTCATTGAAGAAGACGATAGAAGCAGCTTTAAGCTCCAAGCTGATAGCTCACAGCTAACAGTTACGCGCTCGAAATTGGGTCTGTAGCTCAGTTGGTTAGAGCGCACCCCTGATAAGGGTGAGGTCGGCAGTTCGAATCTGCCCAGACCCACCAATTTTGTATGGGGCCATAGCTCAGCTGGGAGAGCGCCTGCCTTGCACGCAGGAGGTCAACGGTTCGATCCCGTTTGGCTCCACCATTAACTGCTTCTGCTGTTAGAGTTTAGAAATGAATATTCTGAAGTGAATATTGATTTCTAGTCTTTGATTAGATCGTTCTTTAAAAATTTGGGTATGTGATAGAAAGATAGACTGGACGTTACTTTCACTGGTAACGGATCAGGCTAAGGTAAAATTTGTGAGTTGCTCTTAATTGAGTATTATCGAATTTTCGGCGAATGTCGTCTTCACAGTATAACCAGATTGCTTGGGGTTATATGGTCAAGTGAAGAAGCGCATACGGTGGATGCCTTGGCAGTCAGAGGCGATGAAAGACGTGGTAGCCTGCGAAAAGCTTCGGGGAGTCGGCAAACAGACTTTGATCCGGAGATGTCTGAATGGGGGAACCCAGCCATCATAAGATGGTTATCTTAAGCTGAATACATAGGCTTAAGAGGCGAACCAGGGGAACTGAAACATCTAAGTACCCTGAGGAAAAGAAATCAACCGAGATTCCCTTAGTAGTGGCGAGCGAACGGGGACTAGCCCTTAAGTGGCTTTGAGATTAGCGGAACGCTCTGGAAAGTGCGGCCATAGTGGGTGATAGCCCTGTACGCGAAAATCTCTTAGTCATGAAATCGAGTAGGACGGAGCACGAGAAACTTTGTCTGAATATGGGGGGACCATCCTCCAAGGCTAAATACTACTGACTGACCGATAGTGAACTAGTACCGTGAGGGAAAGGCGAAAAGAACCCCGGAGAGGGGAGTGAAATAGATCCTGAAACCGTATGCGTACAAGCAGTGGGAGCCCACTTTGTTGGGTGACTGCGTACCTTTTGTATAATGGGTCAGCGACTTATTTTCAGTGGCGAGCTTAACCGAATAGGGGAGGCGTAGCGAAAGCGAGTCTTAATAGGGCGTCTAGTCGCTGGGAATAGACCCGAAACCGGGCGATCTATCCATGGGCAGGTTGAAGGTTGGGTAACACTAACTGGAGGACCGAACCGACTACCGTTGAAAAGTTAGCGGATGACCTGTGGATCGGAGTGAAAGGCTAATCAAGCTCGGAGATAGCTGGTTCTCCTCGAAAGCTATTTAGGTAGCGCCTCATGTATCACTGTAGGGGGTAGAGCACTGTTTCGGCTAGGGGGTCATCCCGACTTACCAAACCGATGCAAACTCCGAATACCTACAAGTGCCGAGCATGGGAGACACACGGCGGGTGCTAACGTCCGTCGTGAAAAGGGAAACAACCCAGACCGTCAGCTAAGGTCCCAAAGTTATGGTTAAGTGGGAAACGATGTGGGAAGGCTTAGACAGCTAGGAGGTTGGCTTAGAAGCAGCCACCCTTTAAAGAAAGCGTAATAGCTCACTAGTCGAGTCGGCCTGCGCGGAAGATGTAACGGGGCTCAAACCATACACCGAAGCTACGGGTATCACTTAGGTGATGCGGTAGAGGAGCGTTCTGTAAGCCTGTGAAGGTGAGTTGAGAAGCTTGCTGGAGGTATCAGAAGTGCGAATGCTGACATGAGTAACGACAATGGGTGTGAAAAACACCCACGCCGAAAGACCAAGGTTTCCTGCGCAACGTTAATCGACGCAGGGTTAGTCGGTCCCTAAGGCGAGGCTGAAAAGCGTAGTCGATGGAAAACAGGTTAATATTCCTGTACTTCTGGTTATTGCGATGGAGGGACGGAGAAGGCTAGGCCAGCTTGGCGTTGGTTGTCCAAGTTTAAGGTGGTAGGCTGGAATCTTAGGTAAATCCGGGATTCTAAGGCCGAGAGCTGATGACGAGTGTTCTTTTAGAACACGAAGTGGTTGATGCCATGCTTCCAAGAAAAGCTTCTAAGCTTCAGGTAACCAGGAACCGTACCCCAAACCGACACAGGTGGTTGGGTAGAGAATACCAAGGCGCTTGAGAGAACTCGGGTGAAGGAACTAGGCAAAATGGCACCGTAACTTCGGGAGAAGGTGCGCCGGTGAGGGTGAAGCATTTACTGCGTAAGCCCATGCCGGTCGAAGATACCAGGCCGCTGCGACTGTTTATTAAAAACACAGCACTCTGCAAACACGAAAGTGGACGTATAGGGTGTGACGCCTGCCCGGTGCCGGAAGGTTAATTGATGGGGTTAGCTAACGCGAAGCTCTTGATCGAAGCCCCGGTAAACGGCGGCCGTAACTATAACGGTCCTAAGGTAGCGAAATTCCTTGTCGGGTAAGTTCCGACCTGCACGAATGGCGTAACGATGGCGGCGCTGTCTCCACCCGAGACTCAGTGAAATTGAAATCGCTGTGAAGATGCAGTGTATCCGCGGCTAGACGGAAAGACCCCGTGAACCTTTACTATAGCTTTGCACTGGACTTTGAATTTGCTTGTGTAGGATAGGTGGGAGGCTTTGAAGCGTGGACGCCAGTTCGCGTGGAGCCAACCTTGAAATACCACCCTGGCAACTTTGAGGTTCTAACTCAGGTCCGTTATCCGGATCGAGGACAGTGTATGGTGGGTAGTTTGACTGGGGCGGTCTCCTCCTAAAGAGTAACGGAGGAGTACGAAGGTGCGCTCAGACCGGTCGGAAATCGGTCGTAGAGTATAAAGGCAAAAGCGCGCTTGACTGCGAGACAGACACGTCGAGCAGGTACGAAAGTAGGTCTTAGTGATCCGGTGGTTCTGTATGGAAGGGCCATCGCTCAACGGATAAAAGGTACTCCGGGGATAACAGGCTGATACCGCCCAAGAGTTCATATCGACGGCGGTGTTTGGCACCTCGATGTCGGCTCATCACATCCTGGGGCTGAAGCCGGTCCCAAGGGTATGGCTGTTCGCCATTTAAAGTGGTACGCGAGCTGGGTTTAGAACGTCGTGAGACAGTTCGGTCCCTATCTGCCGTGGACGTTTGAGATTTGAGAGGGGCTGCTCCTAGTACGAGAGGACCGGAGTGGACGAACCTCTGGTGTTCCGGTTGTCACGCCAGTGGCATTGCCGGGTAGCTATGTTCGGAATAGATAACCGCTGAAAGCATCTAAGCGGGAAACTAGCCTCAAGATGAGATCTCACTGGGACCTTGAGTCCCCTGAAGGGCCGTCGAAGACTACGACGTTGATAGGTTGGGTGTGTAAGCGCTGTGAGGCGTTGAGCTAACCAATACTAATTGCCCGTGAGGCTTGACCATATAACACCCAAGCAATTTGTGCGTAAAAGCCAGATTGCGGTGTGTGAAGACGAAACGAACCGAAAGTTCGAGATACTCGCAAAACACCAAACTATCGCATACCCATTCGCTGGAGCGTGACCTCGCAAGAGAGAACGACCCGGCTACCGAATTTCTTGACGACCATAGAGCATTGGAACCACCTGATCCCATCCCGAACTCAGCAGTGAAACGATGCATCGCCGATGGTAGTGTGGGGTTTCCCCATGTGAGAGTAGGTCATCGTCAAGATTAAATTCCGAAACCCCAATTGCGCAAGCAGTTGGGGTTTTGTTTTGTCCGCAGGAAAGTTCGTACAGCAACATCGGACGGCTCCTGGCTGTCACCGCCTCCCGACAATGCTAAGGTTCGGCCCTAGCTTTTGTATTTTCCCAAGGAAGCCCTTATGCCGGACGCGACGTCCCTCAGTGCTGGTTTTATGGTGGTTCACGGTAATCGCCTGGACGAGTTACGCAGCCTGGTGGTCAGCTGGATGCGGCGCTACCCGCTGGCTCCCTTGGAAAATGAAATCGCCCTGGTACAGAGTAATGGCATCGCCCAGTGGCTGAAGCTGGCTCTGGCCGAAGACCCGGAAGACGACGACATGGGCGGCTGCGGAATTGCGGCAGCCATCGACGTTCAACTCCCGGGCAGCTTCATGTGGCAGCTCTATCGGATGGTTCTTGGGCGTGATGAAATTCCGGTCAAATCCCTGCTCGATAAGGCCCCTCTGACCTGGCGCCTGATGCGCCTGCTTCCGCAGCTGATCAATCAACCGCATTTCGAACCGCTGCAACGCTTCCTTACCAACGACACTGATCTACGCAAGCGCTATCAGTTGTCTGAGCGGCTGGCGGATCTGTTCGACCAATACCAGGTATACCGGGCCGACTGGCTCGAAGACTGGGCAGAAGGTCGTCATCAATTGCGAAACGGCAGAGGTGAATCCAAGCCCCTGACCCCAGCCAACTGCTGGCAGGCAGAGTTATGGCGTGCTCTGTTGCTGGATGTGGGTGAGCAAGGCATGGCGCAAAGTCGTGCCGGTGTTCATCAACGGTTCATCGAGCGTATCAACAGCCTCGACGTGGCACCCAGTGGATTACCTTCGAGGGTGATTGTTTTCGGGATTTCCTCTCTCCCGGCACAAGCTCTGGAAGCACTTGCCGGACTGGCCCGATTCAGCCAGGTTCTGCTTTGCGTACACAATCCATGTCGTCACCATTGGGCCGACATCGTCGCCGATAAAGACCTGTTGCGGCATCAATACAAGCGTCAGGCTCGCAAGAGCGGCATGCCAGTTGTGCTCGATCCGCAAACCCTTCACCAACATGCTCACCCGTTATTGGCTGCATGGGGCAAGCAGGGGCGGGACTACATCAATCTGCTCGACAGCTACGACGATCCAAACAGCTACCGCTCTGCATTTCGCGATGGGCGCATCGACTTGTTCAGCGATAGCCAGCCCCAGAACATGCTCAACCAGCTGCAGGACGACATCCTTGAACTGCGTCCCCTGAACGAAACTCGCGAGCGCTGGCCGGCTATCGATCTGCAACAGGACGAGTCGATTCGTTTCCACATCGCCCATAGCGCCCAGCGCGAAGTGGAGATCCTTCACGATCAGTTGCTCGCACGCTTCAGTGCTGATCCAGACTTGAAGCCTCGCGACGTGATCGTAATGGTCCCGGACATCGACAGCTACGCACCGCATATCCGTGCAGTATTCGGTCAACTTGATCGCTTCGATCCGCGCTTCATTCCCTTCACGCTCGCGGACCAAGGCCAACGCGGTCGTGACCCGCTGCTGATTGCTGTCGAGCATCTGCTCAAACTGCCCGACAGCCGCTTCCCCGTCAGCGAGATCCTCGATTTGCTGGACGTTCCTGCACTGCGCGCGCGCTTCGGTGTCGAGGAACGTGACCTGCCAACCCTGCACCGTTGGATCGAAGGCGCTGGTATTCGCTGGGGGATGAATGCCGAGCAGCGCGCGGGTTTGGGCTTGCCTGAGGAACTGGAGCAAAACAGTTGGCGTTTCGGTCTGCGCCGGATGCTGCTCGGTTATGCCGTCGGCAGCGCGACTGCCTGCGAAGGCATTGAGCCTTATGACGAAATTGGCGGTCTGGATGCTGCACTCATCGGTCCGTTGGTCGCTCTGCTGGATGCATTGGAGATTGCCCACCAGGAACTGACTCAACCTGCATCGCCCAAGCAATGGGGCATCCGGTTGCAAGCGTTGGTGCAGCTGTTCTTCCAGGCCAGTAATGAGCATGACGACTACTTGCTGGCCCAACTCGAAGAACTGCGGGAAACCTGGCTCGAGACCTGCGAGTCAGTAGGCTTGCTTGATGAGCTGCCGTTGACCGTTGTCCGTGAAGCCTGGCTGGCAGGCCTCGATCAGGGCCGCCTGTCCCAGCGTTTTCTGGCCGGAGCGGTTAACTTCTGCACCTTGATGCCTATGCGAGCGATCCCGTTCAAACTGGTGTGCCTGCTCGGGATGAACGACGGAGATTACCCGCGAGCGCAACCGCCACTGGACTTCGATCTTATGGGCAGCGATTACCGCCCGGGAGATCGTTCCCGGCGCGAAGATGACCGCTATCTCTTGTTGGAAGCCCTGTTGTCGGCACGTGACCAACTCTATATAAGCTGGGTCGGCCGCAGCATTCGGGACAATAGCGAGCGTCCGGCTTCTGTACTGATTGGCCAACTTCGCGATCACCTCGCAGGCGGCTGGCGATTAAAAGCCAACAGTGAAAAGCTGCTTGAGGCGATGACTCAGGAACACCCGCTACAACCCTTCAGCGCCCGCTACTTTCATGAAGGTGACGACCTGTTCAGCTTCGCAAGCGAGTGGCAGGTGCTTCATCAAGGCAGTGAACAATCGGCTGATTTCCAGACCCTTGATGCTTACGTCCAGGAAGAGCCGCTGAGCCTCGGTCAATTACAGGATTTCCTGCGCAATCCCGTGCGACATTTTTTCAGTCAGCGACTCAAGGTGTTCTTCGAAGCGGCTGAAGCGCCCCTGGTCGATGAAGAGCCATTTGTACTCGATGCGCTCCAGCGCTATAGCCTCAGTGACAGCTTGCTCGAAGCGGCGCTCGGGCAACTGGATAACGCCGATCACGCGCTTGAGGCCCAGGCAAAGCGCCTGCAAAACAGTGGGCTCTTGCCCATGGCCGGTTTCGGCGAATGCCTGCAGCGAGAGTTGATCGAGCCATTGCCGGATCTGTTGCAGCGCTACCAACAACTTCTGGCGTTGTGGCCGACACCGCTCACCAGCGCGTTGCCAGTCAACCTGGAACTGGAAGGTCTGCGCCTGGAAGGCTGGCTCAGTGGCCTGCATCAACGTGCGGACGGCGGCTTGCTATCGATCACCACCATTCCCAACAGCATCGGTTCGATCAAGACCCGCAAGTGGCATCGTCTTACGCGACCTTGGGTCAATCACTTGGTCGCATGTGCCAGCGGCATGTCGATGACCACCGCGTTAGTGGCCAGTGACGACAGTCTGCTACTGGCCCCGTTGGAGGAGGGCGCTGCACGTCAGGTCCTGAGTAACCTGTTGCAAGCCTGGCAGACGGGCATGCGCCAACCCCTTCCGATTGCTGTGAAAACCGCCTTCGCGTGGCTCTCTCAAACTGACCCGGCCAAAGCCGACGCTGCCGCTCGCAAGGCCTATGAAGGCGACGGTCAAACCACCGACGGCGAGCGCCGCGAAAGCCCGGCACTTACCCGGCAGTTCGCCGATTACGACGCTTTGACCGCTGACGAAACCTTCCCCGATTGGTGTAATGCATTGTACAAACCGATGCTTGAAGCTCCTTGGCGTTCATCGACCAGCGAGGAGGCGCGCTCATGACCACGAAAACTCCGTTGGCCCTGGCATTCCCCCTGAGCGGCAGCCAACTGATCGAAGCGAGCGCCGGTACCGGCAAGACCTTCACCATTTCCGCGCTGTACCTGCGACTGGTCCTCGGTCACGGCGGCGAATCGAGTGGATTCGGGCGTGAACTGTTGCCGCCGCAAATCCTCGTTGTAACGTTCACCGATGCAGCGACCAAAGAACTGCGCGAACGTATCCGTACCCGTCTTGCCGAAGCGGCGCGATACTTTCGTGATGAGACCGGGGCACCCGATAGCCTCATCGCTGATTTGCGTGATCAGTACCTTCCCGAACAGTGGTCCGGCTGTGCAAACCGTCTGGACATTGCCGCGCAGTGGATGGATGAAGCCGCCGTCTCGACCATCCACAGTTGGTGCCAGCGCATGTTGCGCGAGCACGCGTTTGACAGTGGCAGCCTGTTTACCCAGACACTGGAAACCGATCACAGCGATTTGCTCGGCGAAGTTCTGCGTGATTACTGGCGGCTATTCTGCTACCCGATGCAAGGTGATGCGCTGAACTGGGTGCGGGGTAATTGGGGGGGGCCGGCGGCGCTATTGCCGCGTGTACGCAGTTTGTTCGCCAGCGAGCGTGATAGCGTTGAAGGTAAAGAACCTGCAGAGCTGATCACCGCGTGTTTGCAGGAGCGACGATTAGCCTTGCTTGAACTCAAGATGCCTTGGCGCCAATGGGCGGATGAACTGCTTGCCATCTGTCACCAAGGTGTTGCGAGCAAAAGCGTCGACGGCCGAAAAATGCAGGCTCGTTATTTCGAACCCTGGTTCGAAAAACTGAAAGCCTGGGCCGAAGATGAGTCCCTCGAGCAACTGGATATTGGCACGGGCTTCACTCGCCTGACGCCTGACGGTATGGCCGAAGCCTGGAAAGGCGAAGCCCCCAGTCATCCGGGGCTGGACGCCATGCCTGGGCTCAAGGCCAGCCTCGACGGATTGCCAACCCCGGACGCTGCCGTTCTGCAACATGCCGCGCAGTGGGTCGGTGCACGGTTCGAGGAAGAAAAGCGTCGCCGTGCGGAGATGGGCTTCGATGACATGCTGCTGCGCCTTGATGCGGCGTTGCAATCCGATGGCGGTGAACGTCTGGCGACCCTGATTCGCGAGCAGTTTCCGGTGGCGCTGATCGATGAGTTTCAGGACACCGATCCGGTGCAGTACCGGATTTTCGAAAGCATTTATCGCATCGAAGACAACAATCCCGAATGCGGGCTGTTTCTGATCGGCGACCCCAAGCAAGCGATCTACGCGTTCCGCGGCGCCGACATCTACACCTATTTGCGCGCCCGTCAGGCCACCACTGGCCGTCTGCATACCCTGGGTACGAATTTCCGCTCCAGCCATGGCATGGTCAGTGCGGTTAACCATGTGTTCGAGCGCGCAGAGTCTCGTGAGCAGGGACGAGGTGCGTTCCTCTTCCGTGAAAAGAACGGTGAGAACCCGGTGCCGTTTCTGCCCGTCGAATCCCAAGGGCGCAAAGAAGTGCTGCACATCAATGGCCAGGTCGTGCCCGCCCTGAACATCTGGCACCTGTCTGCCGATCAGCCACTGTCCGGCGCGGAGTACCGACAAAAACTAGCCGCTGCTTGCGCCAGTGAAATCACTGCATTACTCAATGGCGGCCAGGAAGGTCGGGCGGGTTTCACAGATAAGGACAAAGACTTCAGAGGCCTGCTGCCAGCGGACATCGCGATCCTGGTCCGCGACGGCAAAGAAGCCCAGGCCGTGCGCGGTGAACTGTCTGCACGCGGTGTGCGCAGTGTTTATCTGTCGGACAAGGATTCGGTGTTCGCCGCTCAAGAAGCCCACGACCTGCTGACCTGGCTCAAAGCTTGCGCCGAGCCGGATGTCGAGCGGCCGCTGCGAGCCGCGCTGGCCTGCATCACGCTGAACCTGTCCCTGGCGGAGCTGGAGCGGCTGAACCAGGACGAGCTGGCTTGGGAGGCGCGGGTCATGCAGTTCCGCGGTTATCGCGAGCTGTGGCGCAAGCAAGGCGTGCTGCCAATGCTGCGGCGCTTGCTGCATGACTTCCAGTTACCTCGGTCACTGATCGCGCGCAGCGACGGCGAACGTGTACTGACCAACTTGCTGCACCTGTCCGAGTTGCTACAACAGGCCGCTGCCGAACTCGATGGCGAGCAAGCGCTGATTCGTCATTTGTCCGAGCATCTGGCGTTGTCCGGTCAGGCCGGCGAAGAACAGATCCTGCGTCTGGAAAGCGACGAGCAACTGGTCAAGGTCGTGACCATTCACAAGTCCAAGGGGCTTGAGTATCCCTTGGTGTTTCTGCCGTTCATTTGCTCGGCAAAACCCGTGGATGGCAGCCGTTTGCCGCTGCATTATCACGATACAAACGGCAAGGCGCAGGTGACCTTGAAGCCGACTGCCGAGTTGATCGCCCAGGCCGATGATGAACGTCTGGCCGAGGATCTGCGTTTGCTCTATGTCGCCCTGACCCGTGCGCAACATGCCTGTTGGCTCGGTGTGACCGATCTCAAGCGCGGCAATAACAACAGCTCGGTGCTGCACCTTTCTGCGTTGGGTTACTTGCTGGGCGGCGGTGCCCCCCTGGCCGAGTCCGCAGGACTTAAACGCTGGCTCGAAGACCTCCAGCAGGATTGCCCGGCACTTCTTTGCGGTGATATGCCGCAAACAACGGCCGAGCATTACCACCCCCCACGCAATGACGCGAGGTTGCTTGCGCCGCTGACACCCAAGCGCAAGGCAAGCGAAAACTGGTGGATCGCCTCCTACAGTGCCTTGCGCATCGGTGAAAGTCTGAGCGTGGGCAGTGACGAAGCCCCGGAGAACCCGCAAGCGCAAAAGCTCTTTGACGACGAACGTCTCGATCCGGAGGCGCCACGAGAAGTGGCCGCCGGTGGTGCCGATATCCATCGATTCCCCCGTGGCCCGAACCCCGGCACCTTTCTCCATGGTTTGCTGGAATGGGCCGGTGATGAAGGTTTTTCTGCTGCTCCGCAAGTCATCGAAGACGCCATTGCCCGTCGCTGCAATCGCCGTGGCTGGGAAGGCTGGATCACCACGCTGAGCGACTGGCTGCAACACTTGCTCAAGTCTTCTCTGCACCTCGGCGGGGGGCAGGCCCCGGTGGTGTTCGAGCAGCTCACCCAATACCGCGTCGAGATGGAATTCTGGTTCGCCAGTCATAAAGTCGACGTGCTCAAGCTTGATGAGCTGGTGCGTAAACATACCCACAACGGCGTCGCCCGGGTGGCCGCTGAACCGGTATTGCTCAACGGCATGTTCAAGGGCTTCATCGACCTGACGTTCGAGCACAACGGCCGATATTACGTCGCCGATTACAAATCCAACTGGCTGGGGCCCGATGATGCGGCTTACACCGAAGCGGCCATGGAGCAGTCGATTCTCGACAATCGTTACGACCTGCAATACGTGCTGTACCTGTTGGCCCTGCATCGCCAACTCAAGGCGCGGCTTGCCGACTACGATTACGACCGGCATGTCGGGGGGGCGCTGTACCTGTTCTTGCGCGGTACCCGGGCATCCACTCAAGGCGTGTATTTCGCCCGTCCACCCAGAGAGCTGATCGAGCATCTGGATCGTCTATTTCAGGGCAAAGCAGAACCGAAGGCCGAACCCGCCTGGGAACAGGGAGTACTGCTATGAGTCGCACCTTCGCCGATTTGCTGCCCACGCCATTGGCAGCCGAAAGCCTGGCGGATCTGGCGCCCCTGAGTCGCGCCGATGATTTGTTGCTGTTGCTGACGCGCTGGGTGGAGCGCGGCTGGCTGCGAGCACTGGACAAGGCTTTCGTTGCCTTCCTCCATGAACTGGCCCCCGACGATGATCCCTTGGTGTTGCTCGCCGCCGCATTGACCAGTCACCAACTGGGGCACGGCCATGTCTGCCTGGATCTGTTCGAGACGCTCAAAGCGCCGGATTTCGCCCTGTCGCTGCCACCGGAAGGCGATCTGCAAAGTGGCGCGATGTTGTTGCCGTCGCAGTTGCTTGAAGCACTGGACGGCGCCCATTGGTGCAAGGTCCTGGCGTCCAGCCGTCTAGTAGCGTTGGCCGTCGATGGTCGTGAGGCTGCGCAATCCCGACCCTTGGTTTTATCAGGCAAGCGCCTGTACCTGCGCCGCTACTGGGTTTACGAACGACGCATCGACAATGCCCTGCGACTGCGTCTGGCTGAACACGAAACAACGCCGAATGATTTACTCCAACGCCTGACAGGTTTGTTCGGTCCAGCCCAATCCGGCGAGGTGATCGACTGGCAAAAGCTCGCTTGTGCCCTGGCTACCCGTAGTGCATTCAGTATCGTCACCGGCGGCCCAGGGACCGGCAAGACCACCACGGTCGTGCGGTTGCTGGCATTGCTCCAGGCCCCAGCGGTGGAAGCTGGCAAACCGCTGCGCATCCGTCTTGCCGCTCCCACCGGTAAAGCAGCTGCGCGGCTGACAGAGTCCATCAGCCAGCAAGTTCGGACGCTGGAAGTCGCAGAAACCGTAAGAGAAAAAATCCCGTCTGACGTCACCACCGTTCACCGGTTGCTTGGCAGTCGCCCCGGTACCCGGCACTTCCGTCACCATGCCGGTAATCGCTTGCCACTGGATGTGCTGGTGATAGACGAAGCCTCGATGATCGACCTGGAAATGATGGCCAATCTGCTCGACGCGATGCCGGCCCATGCCCGGCTGGTGTTGCTCGGTGACAAGGACCAGTTGGCATCGGTGGAGGCCGGCGCCGTGCTGGGTGATCTGTGCCGCGACGCCGAGGCTGGTTGGTACAGTCCGCAGACCCGCCAATGGCTGGAGTCGGTCAGTGGTGAAAGCCTGGCGGCCAGCGATTTGCAGGAGGACGTTGACGGAGCTCACCCCTTGGCCCAGCAAGTCGTGATGCTCCGTCACTCACGTCGTTTCGGTGAGGGCAGCGGCATTGGCCAGTTGGCGCGTTGGGTTAACCAGCAACAACCGGAGGAAGCCCGCACGTTGCTGGCTGCTCGAAGTCACGACGACGTATTTTCTTTGCCCCTCAAAGGTGAGCAAGACCGGGCGCTGGAACGCTTGCTGCTCGAAGGCCATGGCGATGGACCGCAAGGTTATCGCCACTACTTAGATCTTCTTCGCAGCCAACGGCCACCGCTCGACAGTCTGCTCGATGATCCACGCTGGACCGATTGGGCGCGTCAGGTGTTGCAAGCCTTCGACGCCTTCCAATTGTTATGCGCCGTTCGCAAAGGGCCGTGGGGCGTGGAGGGGTTGAATCAACGTGTGACCGCCGCTCTGCTCAAGGCTCAACTGATTGACAGCGACCAGCAGTGGTACGAAGGTCGACCGGTATTGATGACGCGTAATGACTATGGACTCGGTTTGATGAACGGCGACATCGGCATTGCTCTCAAACTGCCGGAACGTGACGGGTCTCTAGCAGGGAAGCACGTGCTGCGTGTCGCGTTCCCGCGCAACGATGGCCAGGGTGGCGTGCGATTCGTTCTACCCAGTCGACTGAACGATGTCGAAACGGTTTACGCCATGACCGTACACAAATCCCAAGGCTCGGAGTTTGCCCACACGGCGTTGATTCTGCCGGATGCCCTCAACCCTGTGCTCACCAAGGAGCTGATCTACACCGGGATCACCCGGGCCAAGAACTGGTTCACCCTGATCGAACCTCGTGCCGGGGTGTTTGAGGAGGCGGTGCGGCGCAAGGTCAAGCGCTTGAGCGGGTTGATGCTGGAGTTGGACGATGGGATCGAACCGAATCATTGAACGGGTGGCGCTGGACGACGGAAACTGTCCGAAGTGCCGTAGTGCGCAGCCTCGCTGGGGTTTAAACGCTATGTTATCGTTGCGGCATCATTTCGTAACATCGAAGAGAATCCCTGCATGAAGGTGGCTGTCTGGACGACAGGGCGTGTCGTTGGCCGCAAGCAGGTGCTGCTCGCGGGACTTCTCTGCTTGCTGACCGGTGTTGTGTTCGCTCAATCGGAAACCCCGGTGAGCATGGCCGACCAACGAGCCAAATCGGTTACTCAGGTCGTTCTCGGGATTCTCAGTTACGCGCGATGGCCTGTTGAGCCTACACAACTGCGTTTGTGTGTGGTCGGCCCCACCGAATACACCGACGACCTGGTCAAAGGCACGACTCAAGCCACCGGCCGGCCTGTCACCGTGCGGCGGCTGCTGGCCGACAACCCTTCGATTGTCGGTGAATGCGATGCGGTGTACATCGGCACATTGACTGGCGACGAGCGCAGCCAACTCTTTGCGTCGCTGACAGGGCGTCCGGTCCTGAGCATCAGCGAAAGCGATGATCAATGCACCGTCGGCAGCCTGTTTTGCCTCAGGGTCACTGATGATCAGGTGTCTTTCGAGGTCAACCTCGACTCCGTCGCCCGTAGCGGTGTTCGCATTCACCCCAGCGTGCTGCAGTTGTCCCGCCGCAAGTCGGCGGCGCCATGAGTCTGTTCAAACCAGGTAGTCGCCCAACCTTGCGCTCGGTCATCGGCCGCGGGCACTTGATCGTTGCCCTGGTAGGTGTGGCCATGGCCAGCATCTCGCTGACACTGCTGGGTGTATTGGCGTTGCGGGTGTATGCCGACCACAACCTGCACTTGATTGCGCGTTCGATCAATTACACGGTGGAAGCGGCGGTGGTGTTCAACGACAAAGCCGCGGCCACCGAGGCCTTGGCATTGATCGCCTCCACCGAAGAAGTCGCCGACGCCCAGGTGCTGGACCAAAAAGGCACGTTGCTCGCGCGTTGGCAGCGACCGGAAACCGGGCTGTTCTCCGATCTTGAAGTGCAGATTGCCAAGGCCTTTCTCGAAAAGCCCATCGACATGTCGATCATCCATCAAGGGCGGGAAATCGGCAGCATCCAGCTCACCGGTCACGGTGGCAGCTTGATGCGCTTTCTGCTCAGTGGCCTGATGGGCATTATTCTGTGCACGGCCATCAGCGCCTGGGTCGCCCTCTATCTGGCGCGCCGACAACTTCGTGGGATCACGGGGCCTCTGCGCAGTCTGGCCGCCGTAGCCCACGCCGCTCGCAGCGATCGAGCCTTCGACCGGCGAGTGCCCCCTGCCGACATTGCCGAACTCGACAATTTTGGCAACGACTTCAATGCCTTGCTCGATGAGCTCGAGTCCTGGCAGACCCACCTGCAAAGCGAAAACGAAACCCTGGCGCACCAGGCCAGCCACGACAGCCTCACCGGGTTGCCGAATCGGGCATTTTTCGAAGGCCGTCTGATTCGTGCGCTGCGCAATGCCCACAAGCTCAATGAGCGCGTGGCCGTGCTGTTTCTCGACAGCGACCGGTTCAAGGAAATCAATGACAGCTACGGTCATGCCGCCGGCGACGCCGTGCTGGTTGCAGTGGCCAGCAGGGTTCGGGCGCAGTTGCGCGAAGAGGATCTGGTGGCACGCCTGGGCGGCGATGAATTTGCGGTGCTGCTGACGCCACTGCACAAAACCGAGGACGCCGAGCGGATTGCTGACAAGATCCTCGCCAGCATGGAACTGCCGATCCCGCTGCCGGGTAATACACAGGTCTCGACTTCACTCAGTATCGGTATTGCCGTGTACCCGGATCATGGCGCCACACCGGGCGCGTTGCTCAATGCCGCCGACGCAGCCATGTACCAGGCCAAGCGCCTCTCCCGAGGTGCGCAGCACACGTCCGGGGCGGAGCCCCCGGTCGCCCACGTACAGACCAGGAGCTAATTGTCGTGTTCTCAATCACCCCGCGTTCCCTGCGATTTTTTGCGATCACCTTGTTCATGGCCGTGCTGGCATTGACCGGGTGCCAGACCGCACCGCAAAAGGGTCTGACCCCGGCGCAAATCGCTGTGCTGAAACAGCAAGGATTTGAACTGACCGATGAGGGTTGGGCGTTTGGATTATCCGGCAAAGTGCTGTTTGGCAGCGACGACGACAGCCTGAACGTTGCCAGTACCGAGATCGTCCAAAAGATCGGCAAAGCATTGCTCGGTGTAGGCATCGAGCGAGTGCGGGTCGACGGTCACACCGATGCCTCGGGTAAAGAGTCCTACAACGAACAACTCTCCCTGCGTCGCGCGAAAAGCGTCGGCAAGGTCCTGACCACGGTCGGCATGAAAGAAGAAAACATTCAGCTGCGCGGTCTCGGCAGCAGTCAGCCGGTGACGTCGAACACCACGGCGGCGGGTCGCACCGAAAACCGCCGAGTATCGATCGTGGTGAGCGCCGACTAGTCGGCGAACAGCATCTCCCGGCTTTCACCCATCAACAGAGCCTGATTCTGCTCAGTGACGGCGCGGATGTAATCCCACAACAGGGTAATCCGCTTCAACTTGCGCAGGTCCTCGCGGCAGTACATCCAGAACTACAAGAAGTAAGGGTTCCACCCAATGATTACGGGGCCCTAACGCCATGATGACCACTTCCAAGCTCTATCCTGTTACAAGTCCTGTCACAAACTCCGCTGTATCTCTCAGTCCGACCACAAGGCTCGCTAAGCTCTATCACTTCAGGCGCAATGGCATCTACTATCTGCGCCTCAGAGAGACAGGCAGCACCACGCAGGCCACCTCAGTATCCCTCAAGACCTCCGATAGAAAGGCCGCTATGGACGCTTCACGACGACTTGCCGAGACCATTAGGTCATTCCACTTGGATCACCCTGAGGCCACTTGGAAAGAGCTTCGTGAGCATTTGCTGTGGGTCGCTGAAGGGCTCTTGTCGTGTTCCCATGAAGTCCACTCGCTGCGTGACTGGGGCGACCTGTACGAGGACGTTAGGACGAACCTGACGGAGATTGCTGCAACGATGTCCCTCAACGTCGATCAGCATGAGCATGTGACCAAGGCGAGAGACGTGATGGCTGCTGCTCAGGTTCGACTACAGGGCGACTCAGTCCCGCTGGTGAAGATCATTAGGGACCTTGAGGGTAGCCCTGAGCCAATTCTGAAGCACGTGAGTGACGTGTCTCTGTCCTTATCTGTAAAGGTTCCCGCGCTGACCTTTGAGATTCTCTCAGGCCTCTACATGTCGGACCGGGCAGGGGAACAGAAGGCCAGCACACTCAGTTCCACCAAGTTCACTCATGGTGTCTTAAGCACTGAATTAGGAGCTTTGGACCTGAGGATGCACACGAGGGCAGATCTTGTTGCCTTGAGGGATAGGCTTGCGACGACACGTAAGCCAGCAACGGTAAATCAGATGCTGATGAAGCTCTCTGCTGTCCTGAATTGGTCAGTTGAGAATGGTCATCTCGAAAAGTCATACGATAAGAAACTCAAGTTCACCAAAGGCATTGAGTCCACCCGTAAGGCGTTCACTCAGGACCAGATAGGCAAGCTTATGGCCTACGCTAATACTCTCCCAGGATCTTCATGGAAGCGTTGGTTGCTGAGCCTTGGCATCATCACAGGTGGTCGACTCAATGAAATCTCTCAGTTGAGCGTCAGCGACATTCAGACCCTTGAGTCAGGCATTGTCGTTATCCACATCAATGAGATTGGTGAAGGTAAGTCAATCAAGAACAAGCGCAGTGAGCGACAAGTGCCGTTGACCGATGGCGCCTATGGGTTCGACCTTCAAGCATTCTTGGGGTATGTCGAGACCTGCAAACAGAGCGGGAGCGATTCGTTGGCACAGATCGGCTACAGACCAGCAGGCGAGTGGGTCAACCAACAGGCAATTCCTCAAGCGCTTGGGGAGTCCTATGTCAGGGGCTTGGTGTTCCATTCATTACGACACTCGTTGGCTTCCCTTATGCAGGTCAAAGGGGTCCCTGTAGTCCACGCTCAGGCTGTCATGGGACACGCGTCAGGCACCATTACGTTTGATACATACGGCTCAGGCGTTCCCGTTGAGGTTATCGCTGAGATGCTTTGCGGATTGCTTGGTGAGCCCGTTGAAGGCTGTTGAATCCATCTTGGGCTTATTAACGAAGTCCACTCACCGAAATATTTGAGAACCAGCCACATGGACAACACACAGAATCTAACGCTCGAACTCGACTTGGAGGGCGGCAAACGCATCAAGGTGCAAGTTACCAGCTATCACCTAACGCTCTCTGCAAAGCTACACATCGGTGGTGGCGGAAAAATCTTCAAGCTCGGTACATTCAAGATCAACAGCGCGCAATACCGAGAGTGGAAGGACGTTACGAAAATAAAGTATCGAATTGGTGTATGCGCTGTCCTCAGGGATCATCCGCCCAAGGAGACACCTCGAACCATCACTTTCAGGATTCGTCAGGACTTCTCCTAAGTGGCGCTATGGCCTCGAACTTGGCGTCATCGTCGTTCACACTGAACACGACATGTTGTTTGTTACAGTCCTCCGCCAAACAGGACAATTAAAGGTAGGCCTCTGCTGTAATAAAACAGAGGTCCGCCTTATCAATGCTCTGCTACAGGGAACCCGAGGTATTCGCTCTCACGTTTAGTTTCCATCTAATCGCGGATCCGCATGGGTGTTGTGCATGATTCTGCGGTGGGAAGGGGTCCCCTTCATTGCTTGTAACTTCTTTGTTGCAATTTAGGCAGCGGTAAATGCCTGAAACTGGTACGGTATTGCCCGGACCATAAGTCTCCTTCCACCACGGCTGGGATGCCTCGACATTCTTAAGAACAGAACCATCTACAATGTTCGACATGCGTACACTCCTTGTTATTGAATGCACGATCACAACATAGTGATTTTTTGGTGTCAATTGGACGTTATCTTAAAATTGGGAGTAAGACTCGACGATATGGATACAGGGATTAAAAACCCTCACCTACAGGGAGAGGACTCACAGGGTCCCTCCACCGTAACCGCTAAGTCACCCTGAAGGTGATGCCAGTGGGCAAGGCTCAACGTGACAGCGTGGTTCACTCCACCAGACACATGAGACCACCAAGTCAGAACCCTACGGGGTCCTCTGAGGTCCAGTTACGGGGACCATCACAACGATACTGTCTGTCGAGCCTCTGAATGGCTTGATGGACCCTTAATAGGTTTGGGCCTCCTATTACTGATCGTGTGATTACAGGGGCCTTTTAACTTAAAGATCCTCTGTGAAACTCTAAGAGGACTATCAGATAGTAATCTTTGTATTCTCTCTCTAAGTTTAAAGACTTTATAAGTCCTTTATGTCCAAGGGCTCAGGTCTTCTCAGACCATGATTACAAGCAAAGCACCATAGGGTCTCTCACTGAGGCTCGTTGTATGGTCTCCTCAAATCTGAGCTTCCAGTTAAAAACCCTCACATACACCGGGCCCACCGTCCATCTCTAAGGCCAGTCGCATGGTCTGTCATTAACTCAGTCTTTCTAAAAGCGCCTTCATGCCGTAGTCAGTTCCCGTTGTGGGGTCTGAGTGGCTGACTGTGGGTGCGACCTGAGGACGCTTCTAAAAGGAAAAACACAACATGAATGCGGTAATCATGACCACCCTTGAGATCGCAGAGCTTACGGGCAAGCGACACGACCATGTATTACGTGATGTTCGTCGAGCGCTGGAGTCCATCAACGAGGCACTTAAATCTGAAGACGTTAACGCCCCCAAATCTGGGGCGGTTGAATCCACTTTCGTTGACAAGAAAGGCGAAACCCGCCCGATGATGGTCCTCGATAAGCATCTGACGTTCACCGTCATCACTGGTTACGACACGGCACTACGTCACGTAGTTGTCGGTCGCTGGATTGAGCTTGAGGCTCAGGCTAATCCGGGTTTCCTTGCTCAGAGCATTACGGAGTCGCTCAACGACCTCCAAAAGCGCGTTGACATGATGGCTCCAGTGTTCACCGAACACACCCGTAAGGGCTCCACGGTGGGCTATACGTGGCGCGAAGCTTGCCGACTGGCTGGCGTAGAGAACCCTGATAAAGTTCTCGCAATGCTGGTCTCGAAGGGTCTCGCACGGGTCTCGAAGGGGCTGACAGAGCTTCATGTTAAGTATGTTAGTCGTGGCCATGCCCGAACAGTGAACAAGAATAACAAGGCCATAAGTCTGACCGGTCACCTCTTTAGGATCACCCTCAAAGGTGTCGAGGAATGGCTCCAGCCGAACGCTGAAGATATCGCTCAGGCACTTGCAGAGCATCTTAAGGTGCGCGCAGTGGTAGATGCTGAGGGCTATGTTCTTGACATCGTGGGTGAAGGCTCGAAGGGGCTTAAGGTTCAGGACCTTCCCAAGGTGGCCCAATGATGAGCTACCTCGACCGAATCAACAGTCTATGCCCGACCCCAGCGTCACGCATGAAGCTCATCACGATCCGCAATCAATGGACTGACCGATACAACCGCAAGGGGATCTCAATGATTCACCCTAAAGGTGGTCGTGTGGTCGATCAAGCGGCCCTTGAGGCTCGCCTTAAAGTGAAGCAAGGCGCTTACTTGGTGACCTTCATGCACAGCCTTATTGCCGCTGGTGTCCATCTTGACGCTCTCTTGATGGTCCCTTTGACCGTGCCGTTGAACCGACAACCAATTACGTACAGCCGAGTCCTGGACCTCTCTCCTGAGTCCGCTCAAATAGTTTAACGGGCTCAAATCTGAGCCGGTTGAATCCACCAGTAACACCCGCAAGACCCTCCCCAAAGTGTCCATTAGGTCAGTCCGCCATGCTGCCCGAAGGTTTCTTTACGACCCGCAAAGCTTCACCCCAGTCGTCGAATCAATCCCTCAAACCCAGAACATATAGACAAGCCGTGAAGGCGCCGGAGTGGCTAACTCCTTGGCCTCTGGTCTTCGTCGCCCATGCGGCACGGCTTGATCTATGTGTCTATTAGGAGACACAAACCATGAAATTGAACATCGTTAACACCCCTGATCGTCTTGAAGTTCAAGGCCAAGCCGTATCCCGAGAATATGCCGAAGGCGTAATGCTCGCGGGTCTGTTCGCTATGGCTGGCAAGAACGACACCAAGGTCACCGAGATCGTCCGTCAGTACCGTGATGCTGGCCTAAGTACCGCCGCGTTTCCCGTAGAGACCCGTCGGGCCTCCATGATCTTCGCTAAGGAGGACCAACTGGAGGCCACACGTACCGTTGAGGCTGCATGGTTCGCTGAACGTGCTAAGGAACAGGTCCCACCGACTCCCCTTGAGGCTGCTCGTAAGCGTGCCGAGATCGACGCCCGTGACACGCGAATTCGCGATATGGGCCGACAGACCCGAGCGGCCCGAGGTGGCGGTGCTTGGTCCTCATTTGAAGACTTCGACTGATCCTTCAGCTTCCTCTCTACGAACCCTTCAAGACAACTAATTCAGGAGTAAATATCCATCATGAAACGCGATCAATACGAAGCACCCAACGCCTATACCGTGTCCCAGACCGAAGGCTCGACCCGTATTCAGTTCACCCGTGCCGACAAAATCAAGGAAGGCATGGCGGCGGACACCAGCATCTACGTCGAGGCTTTCTCTCAGGCCCTTGATGAGTACTTCAATGAGGGTGATTGGAAAGCTGAGGCCATCAACGCGATCCCTTGTGAGTTCCGTCCGGCCAAGACTGAGCCGACTGCTCAACAACTGGTCGTGATGCAGAACCGTTCTGTTACCTTCGACCCTCGTACCAGCATCTACGGTGACAAATCAGAGTTCACCAATGGCCAAGCCATCGTCGGTGACGTGATCTTCACTGAGCCCTGCGACACAGCCGCATTGTTCTCCTTCCGTACCACCTTCTTGGACGCTCACCTCATTGCAGGGTGGTCGGGTGAAGGTTTGCAACAGACTGGCAAGAAGCTGCTGGATGACTTTGAGCTGACGTGTGGCGGTGTCATTGCGGGTATCTTGAAGGACGCACAGTCCACCGAGACCAAGACCTCTACGGGTGCCTTGAGTGCCACTCCGCGTGAGCGTGCAGAAGACATCGTTGACGCCCTGACCATGAGCCTGAACCTTGCAGTGGGTCGTGACCTTGAGTCCTTCGTGCTGCTGATGCCTGTGGCCTTATCGGCTGTCCTGAACCGTGCCGCTCAGCGTGCTGGTCACGATGACCTTGAGGACTACTTGGGGACCCGCACTCAGTTCTACTCGGGTGAAGACCATGGCGTGTTCATGCTGCCTTTGGGTTTCTCCTCGTTGTCCTTCCGTGAAGGGACCAACGGTGACATCTGGAAAGTAACCACCACTCGTAATCCGGGCATTCAAGGCTGGGACCTTGAGGTCACTGGTGTGGCTGACGTTATCGCTCAGGGTAAAGTCCGTCTGAAGCTGGCCAACCCTGCCGACCCCACTGAGAAGTTCCAGACCGAGACGGTGAGCTTCCCGTTAATCACTCGTGTGGTCTTCGCTGCTGAGTAACAACACCACCATCAAGAACCATTGTGGTCCCTTCACGGGGATCGCGTGGGTCTCGTGGGAAGCCTCAAGCCCATTCAGGTTTGAGGTCATCCGCTGCAATCCGGGCGCTTGAGGCTTCACCACGACACCTACCCAAATACGCATCACATCAAGAGGAGCCTTAGCGATGGTCCATATGAAACTGTGGGCAGTCGTGAAGGCTGTCCTGTTGTCCAGAGCATTCTGGAAGCTTGTCGGCATCCTTGGGGCGACCTTCGGGATTGCTAACGCCGAAGCCGTCTCTGAGGTCCTTGGTGAGCTGATCGCTGAGGTCTATGCGGTCGCTTGAGGGACCTTAGAGACTGATGGGAAAATAGAGAAAATTTCTCTAAGACCACCTCAGTATTAATTGACCTGCGAATACCCCCGTAGGCCCTCGCGCCTGAGCCCCAACGCCTGCTCATGGGGTCCTTATCGCGCCCACGTGCGCCACTGTAAGAACCCTTTCGACTGTCACAAGTGGTGTCACAACCCCTGTCACAAGTCGTTGCCAAGAGCCTGCTGAGGTCGTTACGATGGGTCTCCCTTACGCCTTGTAGATTCTCAGTCTGCGAACCGAAGGACATGCGTTTCGCCCAGCAATAACGGGCGGTTAAGCTCAGTGACAGCGCGGATGTAATCCCACAACAGGGTAATCCGCTTCAACTTGCGCAGGTCCTCGCGGCAGTACATCCAGAATTGCCGGGTAATGTTGATCTCTTCTGGCAACACCGGCAGCAAGCGTGGGTCCTGAGCCGCCAGGAAGCACGGCAGAATCGCCAGCGACCGTCCTTGTTGCGCCGCCACGAATTGCGCGATCACACTGGTGCTGCGCAAGTTGGCGCTGGCGCCGGGCAACACGTTCGCCAGGTACAACAGCTCCGAGCTGAACGCCAGATCGTCGACATAACTGATGAACGAATGCTTGCCCAAGTCGGCCGGGCGGCGTATCGGTGGGTGCTTGTCCAGATAGTCCTGAGTCGCATAGAGCTGCAATTTGTAGTCGCAGAGTTTGCAGCAGACGTACGGGCCATGCTCCGGACGTTCCAGGGCGATCACGATGTCTGCCTCGCGCTTGGACAGGCTGATGAAGTGCGGCAGCGGCAGGATGTCTACCGAAATCGCCGGGTAGGCATCGACGAAATGGCTCAGCTGCGGGGTGATGAAAAAGCTGCCGAAGCCTTCGGTGCAACCCATGCGCACATGCCCGGACAGCGCCACACCGGAGCCGGAAACCTGTTCGCAGGCCATGTGCAGCGTGCTTTCAATCGATTCGGCGTAACCCAGCAACCGCTGACCTTCGGCGGTCAGGACGAAACCGCTGGTCCGGGACTTCTCGAACAGCAAAGTGCCCAATGCCGCTTCCAGCGAGCTGATGCGCCGCGACACGGTGGTGTAGTCCACCGCCAGGCGCTTGGCCGCAGTGCTGGCCTTGCGGGTGCGGGCGACTTCGAGGAAAAACTTGAGGTCATCCCAGTTCAACGAGCCTAAGGACGTGATGTTTTTTTGCATGATGGACCGGCTTTTATGTGCGTTCTTATTAGAAGTTTGCACATCTATACTCCAAAAACAGTCCGACAACCAATTCGCGACACACGCCTCATCTCAAGGCGACTTATCCGCCTTGGCTCCCTGCATAACAACAAGTCCAGGAGACCAGCATGAACGCATCGCTCACGCCCAACGAAACCACTGTCCAGAACGTCAAACTGTTGATCGACGGCGAGTGGGTCGAGTCCCAGACCACCGAGTGGCACGACATCGTCAACCCGGCGACCCAGCAAGTGCTGGCCAAGGTTCCGTTCGCCACCGCGCAGGAAGTTGATGCTGCAATCAGCGCCGCCCACCGCGCCTTCCAGACCTGGAAGCTGACGCCGATCGGCGCGCGGATGCGCATCATGCTCAAGCTCCAGGCGTTGATCCGCGAACACTCCAAGCGCATCGCCGTGGTGCTCAGCAACGAGCAGGGCAAAACCATCGCCGACGCTGAAGGCGACATCTTCCGCGGCCTGGAAGTGGTCGAACACGCCTGCTCCATCGGCAGCCTGCAAATGGGCGAGTTTGCCGAGAACGTCGCTGGCGGCGTCGATACCTACACCCTGCGTCAACCCATCGGCGTCTGCGCTGGCATCACCCCGTTCAACTTCCCGGCGATGATTCCGCTGTGGATGTTCCCGATGGCCATCGCCTGCGGCAACACCTTCGTGCTCAAACCGTCCGAACAGGATCCGATGTCGACCATGCTGCTGGTGGAACTGGCGATCGAAGCCGGCGTTCCGGCGGGCGTGCTCAACGTGGTTCACGGTGGCAAGGATGTGGTGGACGCGCTCTGCACCCACAAGGACATCAAGGCTGTTTCCTTCGTCGGTTCGACCGCGGTCGGCACTCACGTATACGACTTGGCCGGTAAACACGGCAAACGCGTGCAATCGATGATGGGCGCGAAAAACCACGCCGTGGTACTGCCGGACGCCAATCGCGTACAAGCGCTCAATGCGCTGGTCGGTGCCGGTTTCGGTGCCGCCGGGCAACGCTGCATGGCCACGTCCGTGGTGGTGCTGGTGGGCGCGGCCAAACAATGGCTGCCAGACCTGAAAGCACTGGCGCAGAAACTCACAGTGAATGCCGGCAGCGAGCCGGGCACGGATGTGGGCCCGGTGATTTCCAAAAAAGCCAAGGCACGGATTCTCGATCTGATCGAAAGCGGCATCAAGGAAGGCGCCAAGCTTGAGCTGGATGGTCGCGACGTCACCGTTCCAGGCTTCGAGAAGGGCAACTTTGTCGGCCCGACCCTGTTCTCCGGCGTGACGCCCGAGATGCAGATCTACACCCAGGAAATCTTCGGTCCAGTGCTGGTCGTGCTGGAAGTCGATACCCTCGATGAGGCCATCGCCCTGGTCAACGCCAACCCGTTCGGCAACGGCACGGGCCTGTTCACTCAAAGTGGTGCGGCGGCGCGTAAGTTCCAGACCGAAATCGACGTCGGCCAGGTCGGCATCAACATTCCGATTCCGGTGCCGGTTCCGTTCTTCAGCTTCACCGGTTCGCGCGGCTCCAAACTCGGCGACCTCGGTCCGTATGGCAAGCAAGTGGTGCAGTTCTACACTCAGACCAAGACGGTCACCAGTCGCTGGTTCGATGACGACAGCGTCAACGACGGTGTGAACACCACTATCAACTTGCGTTAAGGAGCCAGGCATGAAAATCGCTTTTATCGGTCTCGGCAATATGGGCGCGCCGATGGCGCGCAACCTGATCAAGGCCGGCCATGCGCTGAGCCTGGTCGACCTGAACAAAACCGTTCTGGCCGAGCTGGAACAACTGGGCGGCAGCATCAGCGCTTCGGCCCGTGAAGCGGCACAAGGTGCAGAACTGGTGATCACCATGCTGCCCGCCGCGGTGCATGTGCGCAGCGTCTGGCTGGGTGAAGATGGCGTGCTCGCCGGTATCGGCAAAGGCGTGCCAGCGGTGGATTGCAGCACCATCGATCCGCAGACTGCGCGAGATGTGGCAGCAGCCGCTGCCAAGCAAGGCGTGGCCATGGCCGATGCGCCGGTGTCTGGCGGTACTGGCGGTGCGACGGCCGGGACGCTGACCTTCATGGTCGGCGCCACCCCTGAACTGTTCGTCACCCTGCAACCGGTGCTGGCGCAGATGGGTCGTAACATCGTTCATTGCGGCGAAGTCGGCACCGGGCAAATTGCCAAGATCTGCAACAACCTGCTGCTGGCGATTTCCATGGTCGGCGTGAGTGAAGCCATGGCGCTGGGTGATGCGCTCGGCATCGACACCACCGTGCTGGCCGGGATCATCAACAGTTCCACCGGACGTTGCTGGAGTTCGGAGATGTACAACCCGTGGCCGGGCATTGTTGAAACAGCACCGGCCTCGCGTGGTTATACCGGCGGTTTCGGTGCCGAACTGATGCTCAAGGATCTGGGGCTGGCCACTGAGGCGGCACGTCAGGCGCACCAACCGGTGGTGCTCGGCGCGGTGGCCCAGCAGTTGTATCAGGCGATGAGTCAGCGTGGGGAGGGTGGTAAAGACTTCTCGGCGATCATCAACAGCTATCGCAAACCCCAGTAAGGGGTTTTTCCGGGAACCCGCGTCGGGCGGGTTCCCGGTTTTTTGCATCAGGCAAACACGAAATACTTGCGCACGGTTTCAACCACTTCCCAGGTGCCTTTCATCCCCGGCTCAATCACGAAAATATCACCGGCACGCAGATGGATCGGCTCTTTGCCTTCCGGGGTGATGATGCAGTAGCCCTCGCGGAAATCGCAGTATTCCCACTTCACGTATTCCACATACCACTTGCCTGGCGTGCAGATCCAGGTGCCCATGATCTTGCTGCCGTCTTCGCTGGTGTAGGCGTTGAGGTTGACAGTGTGCGGGTCGCCTTCGAGTTTTTCCCATTTGCAGGCGTCGAGTACCGGCAGCGGGTGGGTGTCGCGTAGAACGGTAATAGGTGCGGTCATGTGGACTCCGGGCAGTGGGCTCAAGAACTGAAGTCGCACCCTATAGCGGCCCGCACCCGGTCAGTTGTCTGTGCTCGACACTCAGTTACCCAGAAGCGCTGTGCCGGTCTGTCCGGATCGGCTCGCAAACCTTAAGACGCATTATTCAACGGCTGCGCTGATATAGAACAATGGTTATGAAGTTATAACTATTTTACTTGTCAGGTTTCTATTATTTGTAAGTCTGTGCTGTAAGCCAGAAGTTAATACTTTCGGGCCCCTCTCTGTTTAGCCAGCGATACAGTGCGTGCTCCACCATACGCAGCCTTTGTTAAGTAAATAAGTCGACTGGCGCGAGGCTTCGCACCAATCGAGTGCGGTGCGCCGGCCCATTCGGACGGCCGTCTCAAGTTGTTAAAAAACTTTAAAGAGTTCGTTGACTCTCCCCTTAAGGGCAGAGTTTAAATTTCCGCCGCGTGAGAAGTTGCTGTGGGAATAGTTACTTCTCACATACGGAATTCATGAAGCATTCACGATATAGGGAGATAGAGATGAACAATCCATTGGAGTTGGAAAACGTCATTGCCAGCACCCGCGAGATCCTCGCGCAACTGTTGGTGATGAGCGCTGATGATATCGATGAGAACAGCAGCATCGTCGAGGACCTCGGCGCCGATTCGCTGGACATCGTCGACCTGAGCTTTCAACTCGGTCGTCAATATGGCTGCACTTTGCCCAAAACCAGCGTGCTGGATCACGCCGTTGCGGTCTGCGGCGACGCCAGCGAGTTCCTGGCCAACGGTCGCATTACCGAGAACGGCAAGGCCCTGCTTGAACAGAGCCTGAGCGCCTACTCCCCGGATCAACTCAAGGCCGGTATGCAACCGGCGCTGGTATTTGCCGCCACCACCGTACGCAACTGGGCGCAACAGTGCCGCAATCTCTTCAATTATCTGCCGCAAAGCTGCCCCGATTGCGGCGCTCATCAAGCCGTGCTTAACGAACGTCAGCAAGTGGTCTGCGGCGCTTGCAGTGCACGGCTGGTGCCGGCCGATGGCGACGAGGTCTCGCGCCGCCTGGTGGAGCAATTTGTGGCCACTCACGCCCAAGAGACGGTGTAGGAGTTCTCATGCGGACACGAGAAGTCTATGTGACCGGGTTCGGTCTGGTGGCGCCCATGGCGCTGGACGCCGCCACGTTGTTCGAGCGGATCTGCCAGAAGCAGTCCTGTGTTCGCGAACATCCACGGTTCAAGGCGCTGGGTTTCAATAACAGCGCGGCCGGGTTTATCGACGACGGCCAGTGGCAGCAGATCGCCGCCGGTTTCGGCGGCAATGCCGCGCTGCATCCGCGGCAGAGCGTGCTGGCCGAATTTGTCGCCCGACAAGCCTTGCAGCACGCAGGTCTTACCCCGACAGCCTTTGCTCACAGCCGCAGCGGATTGTTTCTGGGGGCCAACAAGTACTGCGCGGACAGTCACGATCTGCATCGGGCCAGTCGCTGCATGGATGAAGCCGGGCGTGTCGATCTGGATCAACTGCTGGATAACCCGGCGCCATCGAGCGCGGTCTTCGGGCGCCGGGTCGATCAGCAGACTTTGCACCTGGCCGAGACGCTCGGTATCCGCGATCACATTTCGACTCATTCCGATGCCTGCGCCGCCGGCACCATGGCAATCGGCAGCGCCTACCGGGCGATCGAGCGTGGCGAAATCGACCTGGCCATTTGCGGCGCCGTCGAACTGATGGCCAACGAGTTGCCGTATTACATGTTCAACAGCCTCGGCGCGCTGTGCCAGGCCGACCTGCCGGCCAGCGAGCAGAGTCGACCGTTCATGCCGGACCGCTGCGGTTTCGTGATCAGCGAGGGCTCGGCCATGGTCATTCTCGAATCTGCCGAGCATGCCCAACGTCGCAAAGCCACCCCGTTGGGGCGAGTGCTGGGCTACGCGAATGTGTGTGAGGCACAAAAAATGACCTCCAGCAGCAGGGATGGCAGCAAATACGAGGAATGCATGGAAGCTGCAATCGAAGACGCCGGGCTGCTCAGCAGCGCCGTGCAACACGTCAACACCCACGGCACGTCCACCCAGGCCAACGACAGCTGCGAGGCTTTGGCCTTGCAGCGGGTGTTCGGCGAGTGCCAGGAACACGTGACGTTCACCGCCAACAAATCGGCCATCGGTCATTCCCTGGCGGGCAGTGGCGCGATTGAAGCGGTGCTGTCGCTGATCAGCCTGAGGGATGGCGTGCTGTTGCCGACCCTGAACTACGATCACGACCGCGCCGAATACCCCTCACTGAAATTTCTCAGCGAGCCGATGCGCCAGTCGATCAACGTGGTGATGTCCAACTCGTTCGGTTTCGGCGGCGTCAACAGCTCGCTGGTCCTGGGGAGGGCATGACATGAGCATTGCCGTTTACATCCATTCGGCGGCCGTATTGAACGCCGCCGGCAGCGAATGTGCCGACCTGCTTGGGTCGCCGCCCTCGCCGCAACCGTTGGCATTCGACGCGACGCGACGGGCGTATGCGCTGCCGACACCGCGCCTGGCCAGCGATCTGTTCGACCGCAAGATCCAGCGCAGCGTTGAACCACAAGGCTTGCGCCTGTTGCATTGCGTGGCACGCCTGGCCCCCGCGCTGGCGGCCCTGCAACTACCACCGGCACGGATTGCCCTGACGTCGGCCATTCCTGAGGTCGACGCGCCAAGCCCATGCTGGGATGCGGTGCAAGCGATCGGCGAGCAACCGCAAAAGCCTTTGGCGCAACTGTTGGCCAACACCCCGCCGCTGCATGCGTTGACGCTGCTCAACAGCAGCGTAATGGCCTACGTGGCCGAAGCGTTGCAATGCCACGGACCGATGGGCGGGTTCTGTTCCCAGGACAACGCCGGGCTCGATGCCCTGATTGAAGCCTGCCAGCAAATTGTCGAGCAACGCGCCGACGCCGCGTTGGTGGTCAGCAGCAGTCCGAACCTGACGCCGGCCCTGTATCTGCGTGAGCCCCATCAGGCAGGCGAGGCGATGTATGGCGAGGGTGCCGCCGCGCTGCTGCTCGGCTTGGCGCCATCGCCCAACACCCCGCACGCCTTGCGCATCGCCGGTTTCGCCCGGGGTTACAGCGCTGATCCACTACGTGGCGCAGCGGTTGCCCGGCGGGTCATCGACCAGGCGTTGAGCCTGGAAAAACTGTGCCTCGGTGACGTCGAGCAGATCGTGGCCAATCCCGAGGATGCGCAATTGATGAGCCTGTTCGCCGAACACCCACGGGACGTTCGCAGCGCCCGGGCCATGACCGGCGATCTTGGCGCCAGCGCCTTGCTGACCGAGATCGCGCTGATCTTGCACCACTCTCAAAACGCCTCAGCGACACCAGGCTACATGCTGTTTGTCAGCCATAGCCGCGCCGGTCATTGGGGCGCCTTGCTGCTGGCCAGTGAAACCATGGAGAAGCACGCATGAGTGCGACACGGATTGTGATTACCGGCATGGGCGCCGTTACCGGGTTTGGTTTCGAATGGCAGACCCTCTGGGAAAAAATGCTCGGCGCCGAACATTGTGTACGTCCATGGCAGCCCGACGGGGTGGACGACGGCACGTTCCCGGTGCGCTACGCCGCGGCCGTGGATATGACCCTGTTGCCCGAGGCCTTGAAAGACCATCCGGCCTGGACCGTTGACCTGGAAAAACGCAGCCGCTTTGGCTGGGTGGCCGCCACCCAAGCGGTGAAAGACAGCGGACTCGCGCCTGAGCAGCTGCGTGAAGCCGCCGTGCTCTGCGCCTCGGGCGCGCCCCAACACATGCTGGCCGACATGCTGCTGACCCAGGCACCGGATGGCCACGCCCCGGGCTGGCAACACCTGATGCCCCGTGCCGGTCAGGTCAATGCCGAGGGCTCGCTGCGCCAGAGCAATGATCGACTGGCGCGGGTGATTGCCGACGGATTGAGCTGCGAAGGGCCTGTGATCAATATCAGCAGCGCGTGCGCCGGAGCCTCCCAGGCCATCGGCAACGCCTTCCAGATGATTCGTCGCGGTGAAGTGAACGTGGCGATTGCCGGTGGCGCCGATTCGGTGCTGAACCTCGACACCATGGCTGCGCTGTACCTGCTCGGAGCGGCATCGAGCGAACAGCGCTGGGGTGTCGATGTGTGCCGGCCGTTCGACCGTGATCGCAGTGGCCTGATTGCCGGCGAGGGCGGTGGTTTCGTGGTGCTGGAAAGCCTTGAACACGCGCTGGCGCGAGGGGCGACACCCTATGCCGAAGTGCTCGGCTTTGGCAGCAGCCTGGACGCCTACAAAGTCACCGCCCCGCAACCCGAAGGCCGGGGCGCGGCGCTGGCGATGCAAGCTGCGCTGGACGACGCCGGCCTGCGTGCGCAACAAATCGATCTGATCAACGCCCACGGCACTTCGACGCCGCTTAATGACGTCGCGGAAACCCTGGCGATCAAAAGTGTGTTTGCCGAGCACAAGCACTATCGGTCCCTGGCCGTCAGCGCCAACAAGTCGCAGTTCGGGCACCTGATTGCGGCCGCTGGCGCGCCCGAATGCATGGTCACGGCGCTGGCCTGCCTGAACGATCTGGTCACGCCGACCGTGAACCTGCATGACGTCGATGAGCAGTGCGACCTGGACTATTGCGCCGGGCAAGCGGTCAATCGCCGAGTGGATTTTGCCCTGAGCAACTCCTTCGGTTTTGGCGGGCTCAACACCTCGCTGGCCCTTGGCAAATATCGGGAGCACTCACAATGACTGGCGCAACCTTGCGTGTTGCGATCGCTGGCAGCGGTTGCGTATTACCCAGCGGCTGGGGCGTGCAGCGCTTCTGGTCAGCGGCCAGTGAAGCCCGCAGCGGCATCGCTTTGCTGCAGTCGAAACTGTTCCACAGTGAGCGCGTGACGGCCTTCGGGCATGTCAGTGATGAAGACCATCAAACCAGTCGCCAGGACGTCGCCCAGAACCTCCAGCGCTACTGCCCGCCGGCCGTGATCTGGGGTGTCAGCGCGGTGCGCCAGGCCCTGGCCGAAGCCGGGCTTGAACCGGGTAACGACGGGCTGCGCTACGGCCTCTATTGCTGCCAGGGCGGTTATACCCATCCGTCGTTGGCGGCCTATGGCGAGTTGCTCCACGAGTGTCGCGATGAGTCCGGCGCCGACATGCGGCGCCTCGCTCAACGAGTGTTGCAGGAGCGCGCGCTCGACCCGTTCCTGGTGCTCAAAAGTCTGAGCAACGGCTTGCTCGGGATTGTCAGCCTGGCGCTGAAACTGGAGTGCGAATGCAACGCTTACATGCAAGGCGTGGCCGGCAATCTGGCGGCATTGCGCGAGGCGTGCGCGGCGTTGCAAAGCGGTCGCATCGATGCGGCGATTGTGGTCGGCGCCGGCAGTGAACTCGATCCGTTAGCACTGGCCGCACTGGCCGAGGCTGGCGTGATCAGCACCGACGGCTCTCAAACCTTGCGTGCATTCGATCGCCAAGGCACGGGCGGGATTGCCGGCGAAGGGGCGGCGGCGTTGATTTTGCGCCGGGCCGACGATCTACCAAGCGGGCCGCAGACCTGCCTGGCTGGACTCTCCGCCCATCCGCGCCTGGGATCGTTGAACCTGCCAGACAAGCAGGTCGATCTGCTGGTCAGCAGCGCCAGCGGCGATCCGCACAAGGACGCCGACCTGGCCCGCACGCTGGCCCGTGCCGGTGCCACCCACATCACCAGTGGCGTACCGGTGACCGGCATTCTCAGCGGCGCGCCGAGCCTGGTCGACTTGATCCTGGCCCGCAACGCACTGCATGCCCAGCGCGTGCCACCGATCATCGGACTGCAGCAGTCGGTGGATCCGTACCTGCCGTTTGTGGGCGGCAAGGGACGGGACGCGGTGCTGCATGACTGCCTCATCATCAACCGCGACGACAACGGTTTCAGCGCTTGTTACCAACTCGATTATCAAGCGACCGGCCAGCCGTTTTGAACGCAATGAATCGCTTCTATTTTTCTGATCATGGGATATGACTGTCATGGATTACCGCGATTACGTACGACCGAAATTCGTTGAACTGATGCAGGCTCTGGGCCTGGAGTGCCAGTTCCACCGGGCGCTGGGCAGCAAGCTGTTTTACCGCGACAAACAGGGCGCCGAGGTCACCGTCACCGACTTTCTCGGCGGTTATGGCGCTGCGTTGTTTGGCCACAATGACCCGCAGTTCGTCGATCAACTCTGCGGCCTGTTGCGCGCCGATGTGCCGTTCAATGCGCAGATGTCCGTGCGTGGCGCGGCCGGTCTGCTGGGGCGCGAACTCAGCGAGGCGTTCAACCGTGAGCTGAACAACAGCGAGCGTTACATTTCGACCTTCTCCAACAGTGGCGCCGAGTCGGTGGAAATCGCCGTCAAGCATGCCGAATACCGCCGCCAGAAAACCTTGCAGAAGCAGTTCGACGAACGGGATTTCGCCCTGGCCAATTTGACCGCCAGCGACAAGGCCTATGTTGAACTGGACGTCGACGACCTCGATCTGCCCGCCGGGTTGTTGCCGGACAATCTGTCTTACGTGACCGTTCGCCAAGTGGTGGAAGCGGTGCGTCAACACAACCTTGCGCAGTTGCATGTCGAGCCGGTATTCGTCGCCCTGCGCGGCAGCTTCCACGGCAAGTTGGTGAACACCGTCCAGCTGACTTACGGCAAACAGTACCGCCAGCCGTTCGCCCGATTTGGTCTCAACGTCGAGTTCATCGACCCGCAACAACCCCAACAACTCCAGGATTTGCCGGCCCGTCACACACGGCATTGGCTGAGCCTGGAGTGGAGCGGCGAAACCTTGCAGGTGCGTCGTGAAGCGTTCAGTGCGATCACTGCGGTGCTGATGGAGCCGATCCAGGGCGAGGGCGGCATCAACGAGTTCGCCAGCGAGTTCTACCTGGGCCTGCGTCGCCTGTGCAACGAGCAGCAATGCCCGCTGATCATCGACGAAGTGCAATCGGGTTTCGGTCGCACCGGCACTTTGCTCGGCGCCAGCCATTTCAACTTGCAGGGCGATTACTACTGCCTGTCCAAAGCGCTGGGTGGTGGCCTGATGAAAATTGCCGCGACGGTCATCCGCGCCAGCCACTACGAAACAGATTTCAGCTACATCCACAGCTCGACCTTCGCCGAAGACGATGCCTCGTGCCATATCGCCCTGTCGGCGTTGCGCCGCTTGTTCGAGAACGACAGCGCGATGCTCAAGGACGTGAACAAAAAAGGCGAATACCTCAAGTCCTCGTTGCTTGAACTCAAAGCCGCGTACCCGGACGTGATCGCCGATGTGCGCGGTCGCGGGTTGTTGCTGGGGTTCGAACTGCACGACCTGACCGGCACCAGTTCGCTGGTCCAGGCGTCGGCGCAGTACAACGATGCGCTGGGTTACATCATCGCCGGCTACCTGCTGCAATTCGAGTCGCTGCGGGTCGCGCCGTCGGGCAGCAACGCCAACGTGATTCGCCTGGAGCCGCCGGTGTGCATCACCTTCGAGGAAATCGACGGCTTGATCGGCTCGTTGCAAAAGGTCTGCGACATGCTGCGTCGCCGCGATGCCTTCCCGCTGGCGGCCGGGGTGTGCGCCGACAGCATCCGCGAAGTGCCGGCACGCGAGGTGAGCTTCAAGGAGCCTGAAAACCTCCCAAAGCCTGATGAGAGCGTTCGCGTGGTGGCGCGCGTGGCGTTCATCAATCACCTGATCGATTCGGACATGCTCAGTGATGTCGACCCGTCGCTGTCCACCCTCAGCGCCGAACAGAAACGCGAGTTCATCAAACGCATGGCCCCGGAGCGGCGTGCCGCGCCGATCGGCCCAGTGCTGATTCGCTCGAAACTCGGCACCGCCGTGGAGTTCACCCTGTACCCGTTGTGCATGGACTCCGATGCCATGGCCGCGTACATCGCCAGTGGTGACCTGGACACCATCCGCGACGAAGTCGGCAATCGCATCCGTGATGCCCGGGCCGATGGCTACAGCGTGGCCGGCCTGGGCATGTACACCTCGATCGTCACCAACAACTGTCAGGCGCTGAAGATTCCCGACATGGCGCTGACCTCGGGCAACGCGCTGACCATCGGCATGGGCCTGGAAGCGATCGAGCAGGGCTGCAAGCAGCAAGGCCTGGAACTGAGCCAACAGACCGCTGCGGTGGTTGGTGCGGCGGGCAACATTGCCTCGACTTACGCCTCGCTGCTGTCCACCAGTGTCGAACACCTGATCCTTATCGGCAGCGGTCGCGACGGCTCCCTGCGGCGTCTGGAGAAGACCGCCCAGCTGATTTATGCCGAGGCCGCCCGCGCGATTCTCAAAGGTGTCGCCGAGCACGATCGCCTCGCCAGCCGCTTGCAGAAACTCGACGGCATCGACGCGTTGTTGCAGGCCCACGGTGCCGGCGCCGACCTCGGTCAGCGGGTGCAGCGCCTGGTCGAAGAGCACTTGGGTGCGAATGCATTCATCACTGTCAGCAATGACCTCGATGTGCTGAAACAGGCGCGCATCGTGCTCTGTGCAGCGAACGCGCCCCAGCCGTTTCTCGGTGCCGAACATTTCGCCGAAAACAGCGTGATCTGCGACATCGCGGTGCCGCTTAACGTCGATCAGAACCTCTCCAGCCAACGGCCCGACGTGCTGTACATGCATGGCGGAATTGTCCAGACCCCGCTGGGCGATGGCCTGGTCCGCAACGTGCGCGCCTACCTCAAGCAAGGTCAGTTGTATGCCTGCATGGCGGAGTCGGTGTTGATGGGTTTGTCCGGAATGAAACAGCACTACTCCTACGGCGATATCAGCCGCGAGCAGGTGCAGCAGATTCGTGCCCTGGCCGCGACCCACGGCTTCAGCCTCGCGCAGTTCAAAACTGACAACTCACTCTAAGGAACGGTCATGCCGAATAAAGTAGCAGTGGTGACCGGTGGCAGTCGTGGCATCGGCCGGGCGATCGTCCTGGCCCTGGCCGGCGCGGGTTATCAAATTGCATTCAGTTATGTGCGCGACGAAGTTGCCGCTATGTCGTTGCGTGATGAGGTGCAGGCATTGGGCCTTGAGTGCCTGGCGCTGCAATGCGATGTCAGCAGCGGCGACAGCATCAAGGGCTTTTTCGAACGCGTCGACCAGCATTTCCAGCGCGTCGATCTGCTGGTCAACAACGCCGGCATCACCCGTGACGGGTTGCTGGCGACGATGCCGAGCCGCGACATCATCGAGGTGATCCAGACCAACCTGATCGGCACCTTGCTCTGCTGTCAGCAGGTGGTGCCGTCCATGATGCGCCAGCGCAGCGGGTGCATCGTCAACATCAGTTCGGTGGCCGCGCAGAAGCCCGGCAAAGGTCAAAGCAACTACGCCGCGGCAAAGGGCGGCGTCGAAGCGCTGACCCGTGCTCTGGCGGTGGAGCTGGCGCCGCGCAACATTCGGGTGAATGCGGTGGCCCCGGGCATCGTCAACACGGAAATGAGCACGGCGCTGATCGGCACACAGGAACAGGAAATCCAGTCGCGGTTACTGATCAAGCGTTACGCCGAACCCCATGAAATTGCCGAGGCGGTGCTGTACATCGCCGATCGCGGTTTGTACCTGACGGGTGAGGTCCTGCCGGTCAACGGCGGGTTGAAAATGCCATGAGCCGGACCATTCTGATTACCGGTGCCGCCAAGGGTATCGGCCGCGCGGTGGCAGAGAATTTTGCCGCCGACGCCGGGAACCGCTTGATCCTGCTGGACCTGGATTTGCCGGAACTGCAACGCTGGGTCGACGAGCAACACGGGCAGATCAAGGCCCGGGTCGAAACCCATGCGGCCAACATTGCCGACCTGCCAGGCATGGAAGCGTTCTTCAAGATGCTGGCCAAACAAGTGGATTACGTCGATGTGCTGGTCAACAGCGCCGGTATCTGCAACGAGAATGAGCCGGAAGATTTACACAACTGGCACAAGGTGATTTCGGTCAACCTCAACGGTACGTTCTACGTCACTTCGTTGTGCTTGCCGTTGATGCCGGATCGCGGACGGATCATCAACATGTCGTCGATTCTCGGCCGCGCCGGCAAGGTCCGCAACACCGCGTACTGCGCTTCCAAACACGGCATCGTCGGTATGACCAAGGCCTTGGCGATGGACCTGGCGCCACGGCTGATCACCGTCAACGCGATTCTGCCCGCGTGGATCGATACGCCCATGCTGCAAGGTGAACTGGCAGCGCAAGCGGCGATTGCCGGGCTGACCCAGGAACAGATCCTGCGCAACGCCAAGAAGAAGCTGCCGATGCGCCGTTTCATTCAAAGCGAAGAAGTCGCGGCGATGGTGCGTTACCTGGCCAGCCCCGAAGCGGGCGGGGTAACCGCCCAGAGCCTGGTGATCGACGGCGGTGTCGGGTTGGGAATGTAGCCATGCCGGGATCACACATCAACCGCGCCGCGTGGGCGGTACTGGCGTGCATGGCCGCGCCGCCGGTGTTGGCTGAATTGACGGTCGAGGACTTCAAGCCGGATTACGCCGACGCCGAAGTCGGCGTGGCCACCGCGTTGCGCTTGCACGGTGACGACCAGGTCACCCAGAAGGCCGTGTATTTCAAAGCCAATCTGGAAGACAACTGGGACGGCGGCTACTACAAGGCCAAGGGCCGGGTGCGTTACGACGCCCGCTACGACGGCAACAATCCGTACAGCGAACGGGCGCGGGACAAATACCGCTTCGACGCCGACTGGCGGCATTTGTACTGGGGCCAGTCGGTGGGCGACGGCGAGGTGACCATCGGCTGGCAGCAAGTGGTCTGGGGCCGTGCCGATGAGTTGCGGGTGCTCGATCAGGTCAACCCGGTGGACTATCGCGATGGCCTGACTCCGCTGCTGGAAGACAGCCGGATCGCGGTGCCCATGGTGCGATTTGCGCAACCGGTGGGCGAGTGGGAACTGGAGGCACTGTGGGTCACCGACTTTGTGAAAAACCAGCCGCCGGTGGCGGGCAGCGAGTTCGACGCGCCGCTGTTTGCCGTGCCGGACCCGCAGTACTTTTTGCTGGATTCCAAGCCCGGTTACGACGGTGACAAGGGCTACTCGTATGGCTTGAGCGCCAACGGCCGGATCGGTTCGGTGGACACCAGTTTCGTCGCACTGAACGCCCGCCAGAAAGACCCGGTGTACGCCGTCGAAGGCCTGGCCGATGACGGTCGCACTCGGCTGGAGCGTCAGTTTCCCCGTTACACCATGGGCGGCGCAGGGCTGGCGATTGACGCTGGTCACAGCATCGTGGTGCGCAGCGAAATTGCCTGGTTCGACAATTGGCGGGTGACCAATCCGACCCGTGCCTACGGCGCCGACAGCACCTCGATGGTCAAGTCGTTGCTGGGCGTCGACTACCTGCTGCGCGACTGGCTGATTTCCCTGCAATGGCAGGAGCAGCAATTGCTCGATTGGCAGGAGGGCATGCTGCAAGAAAAGCGCGAGCACCTGTTCACCCTGTCGGCCGAAGGCACCCATTGGCAGGACCGACTCAAGAGCCGGCTGGTGGTCGCCGCTTCGCCACCGTTTAACGACGATGCGCTGTTGCAAGGCATCTTCACCTACAAACCGGTGGACTGGATCAAGCTCGGGCTGGAAGTGGATGTGTTCTTCGGCAAGCCCGACAAACCCTTCGGCGAGTACGACAACCGCGATCAAGTGCGGCTGTCCGCCGGTTACCTGTTTTAACCCCATGACGCCTGCGTGCCCCTGGCGCATTGGCTCGACTGTACTTATCTGACGAAAAGGGAAGTTCCCATGTTGCCGCTATTCAAAACGCTGACCGCTGCCGCGCTGATCCTGAGCGGCGCTTGCGCCACCGCCGCCGACGGCAAGAATGCCGACGAAATCATCCGCCAGGTGCGTGATCGCAATGACGGTAAAAGCTTCATGTCCCAGGTGTCGTTGATCCTCCACGACAAGAAGGGCAATACCCGGGTTCGTGAGTTCACCTACTTGCAAAAGGATTACCCGGACAGCGACAAATTCAGCATGTATTTTTCCGCCCCCACCGACGTGCGCGACGTGGCCTTTCATATCGAAAACCCCCACGAAACCCTGGGCCTGGAGGACAGCCAGTGGATGTACTTGCCGGTCAGCCGCCAGACGCGGCGGATCTCCACCACCGACAAGCGCGGCTCGTTCATGGGCAGCGAGTACTCCTACGCCGACCTGGACAAGATCCGGGTCAAGGATTACTCCCAGACGCTGGTCGGCGAAGAGCAGATCAAGGGCCGCGACTGCTACGTGATCGAGCGTGAACCGGCGTCGCCCGAGGTGCTGGCCAAGACCGGCTACAACAAACTGAAAGTGTGGATCGACAAGCAGAATTTCCTGGTCATGCGCCAGGACTTCTTCGACGTCAAAGGCGTGCTGGTCAAGCAGATGCGTACTCAGAAGGTCGACACCATCGACTCGATCGACAGCATCGTGCTGAGCGAAACCGAACACTTCATCGACGGCACACGCTCAGAGATGCGCTTCAACCACCTGCAATACAACGTGCAACTGGAAGACCGTTTGTTCACCCAGACCGCGATCAAGCGCGGGCTGAAAACCGGCGACGTGCCGGACTTTGCCGTGTCTGCCCGCTAAGCGCCGACCCTGACGACTCTGGAACGCATGCTCATGGAAAGATACCTGAACTTCGTCGAGCGCTATGCGCGGGCGATCGTTTTCCTGCTGGTGGCGGTCACGGCGTATTTCACCTATACGCTGGGCGCGCTGATCTCCGACACCAACCCTTATCTGCTCAAGGAAACCCATCCGGCGCGCAAGACCATCATCGACCTGCAAAGCGAGTTCACCGGCACGTTTGACTCGGTGATGGTGGCCATCAACCACCCGCAGACGGTGTTCAACAAGCCGACCCTCAACGCACTGTTTTCGATGTCGCAATCGGTGCGCAAGATGATCCTGGCCAACGACGCCGACAAGGAACAGTTGGCGCAAATCGTCGCCAGGTATCCGGACGACAGTCGTGCGCAGTTGTTGGCGCGGGACATTCTGGAGAACGGTTTTTCCCAGAACGACTACGGTCAGGCCAAGGCCCTGCGTGATTACGCCCAGAGCCAGAACTGGGATGCCCATGATCAGCTGTTCCTGAGCTTTCTCGCCGAGCGAATAAACCCGATCCGCGAGATGGCGTCCATGGGCGACCTGGAAAACATCGTGCTGACCGGCGATGGCGAGTTGCTGATCCACAAGACCCTCAACGCCTACGACATGGACCCGGCGCTGGTCGAGTCGCAGATCATGGGCAACGAGCTGATGGTCGACGGGGTGGTTTCCAAGGACAAGAAAGTCGCGATGCTGGTGGCCGAACTGGGTACCAAGCAAGACGATGCCCAGGCGCAACTGCGCGCCTACCAGATCGTGCGTGGCATCGTCGCGGACTATCAGGCGGCGCACCCCGAGTTCAAGGACGAGATTTTCATTGCCGGTATGCCGATCTTCATCGCGGCCCAGCAGGAGATCATCGACCATGACTTGGCGGTGCTGTTTCCGATTGTCTTTCTGCTGATCACCCTGCTGTTGATTTTCTTTTTCCGCAAACCGCTGGGCGTGCTGTTGCCGCTGTTCAACATTCTGTTCTGTACCATCTGGACGCTGGGCCTGATGGCCTTGTTGCGAGTGCCCTTCGACTTGCTGACCAGCGTACTGCCGGTGTTTCTGTTCACCATTTGCTGCTCGGATGCGATCCATGTGATGGCCGAGTATTACGAACAGAAAAACGCCGGTAAAAGTAACCGCGAGGCTAATCGCGAGACGCAACGGCTGATGGTGGTGCCGGTGGTGTTGACGACGGTGACCACCATTGCCACCTTCATGATTTCCACCACCAACAACATTGTCAGCATCCGCAATTTCGGCGTCTTCATGTCCATCGGCTTGACGGCGGCGCTGATTATTTCACTGTTGCTGATTCCGGCCTGGATCTCGATCTGGGGTAAGGATCAAACCCCGAAAACCCTGGCGGCGGTGCACAAGGAATCGATCATCTCGCGCTATCTGGTAGCGTTTTGTGCGCGACTGATTCAGTGGCGCAAGCCGATCCTGATCGTGACCCTGCCGTTGCTGGCCCTGATGACGGTGTTCACCTTCCGTGTCGATATCGAAGACTCGGGCATTGCCTACTTCAAACCCGAGAGTCATATCCGCGTATCGGACCAATTCATCAACCAGGCCAAGGTCGCGGGCACTGCACCGGGCTGGATCGCCATCGACAGCAAAGAGCCACGCGGCGTGCTGACCACGGAGGTGGTGCAGTTCATCGACAAGCTTGACCACTTCATCAAGCAGCAGCCGCACGTCAGTTACGGCTACTCCCTGGCCACCTACGTCAAGCGCATGAACCTGGTGCTCAACGACATGAACCCCGACTACTTGCGCGTGCCCCAGGCGCTGGAGCAGGTGACGTCGGTCAATGACGAGGGACAGGTCGAGCGGTTTGAAGTGGCGGGTAATTCGCTGATCGAGCAACACGTGATGCTGTTCGAGAACGGCGGCGGCTCGGACCTCAATAACGTGCTCAATGCCGACTATTCCAAGGCGCTGACGCTGTACACCATGACGTCGTCGGTGGCCAGCGACTACCAGGGCATGCTGGATCGGCTCGATGCCTGGTTGCTGGTGAACAAACCGGCCAACCTCGAAGTGACGCACGCCGGCACGCCGTTGATCTGGACCGGTGTGTTGCAGGAAATCACCCAGGGTCAGGTCCTGAGTTTTTCACTGGCATTGGTGGTGGTCACGCTGATGATGATGTATTGGCTCAAGTCGGTACGGCTCGGCGTTCTCGGCATGCTCACCTTGTTGACCACTTCGGTGACGGTCTATGGCTTTATGTTCCTGTTCGGCATCGAACTGAACATCGGCACGACGCTGGTGACGTTCCTGGTGGTCGGCGTGGTCGATTATGCGGTGCACCTGCTATCACGGATCAAACTGCTGGTGGAGCAAGGGATTCATATCGATGCAGCCATTTTGCAGGCGATGCACAGCGTCGGCCGTTCGACTGTGGTCAACGTGGTGATTTTCTCCGTGGGCTTCATGGCGCTGCTGTTTTCCGACTTCAAGCCGATTGTCGATCTGGGTGCGCTGGTGGCGATGGCGCTGTTTTCCAGCGGTGTCATGACCATTCTGCTGGTGACGCTGGTGTCGCCGTGGTTCTTCGCGGCGATTGTTCCGGTCGCGCCGGTGCCGGGACAAGATCGATCCGTGGGAAAACCCGCCTTGAGCTGACCTGACGACCGGCACCGCAGGCGCCCAGGTGGCCTGCGAGCCGGTTTATCCAGCGCAGCAGGGTCTTCAGTTCAGCGTATTGCTTGGGTTTTTTTCGCCATAGCGGGCGATGCGCTCGAACTGACATTCCTCTCGGGCATCGTTGAGGTTGTTTTCGAATTCTTCGAGGCCGTCGTGCAATTGCTTGAGAGCGCCGATCTGGGAGACCAGCTCGGCCTTTTTTTCGGCGATCGCTTTTTGCGCCATGTCCCACGGGAATTCATCACCGTGGTAGTTGTTCAACATCACCTGCAGCTCTTTGAGCTTGAAACCCAGTTGCTGGGCGCACTTGATGAACGTCAATACCTCGACACTCTGCTGGCTGTAGATACGGTATTTGCCTTCACGCTTGGGCTCGGGCAACAGGCCGATTTCTTCGTAATGGCGAATGCTTTTGACTGTGGTGCCCGACAGCTGGGCGGCTTTGCCAATATACATAAAGATCCGTCTCGATGATCAAACAGGGCGTAGCGCGACCAGGCCTCAAGCCTGATCGGGGGGAATAATATAGTGAATAACATTCAAAGGTTGCAGCTGTGCGTAAATGACGCGCACAACCGACGAACGACCGTTGAAGGGGCCGTGGGGAGGCTGACGACGTCGAGCGCGTCGCCAGCAAACAACGAGGGGTACGTCAGCTGCCGGCGGTGACCCGGGCCTGTTCCAGCCAGGCGTCGCGCTGGGTCGACTTGGAACCCAGGATCGGCCCGAAAGTCAGGGTCTTCAACGGCTTGATGCCGCAGAACTCCAGGGTCGTCTTGCGCATCTGGTGCAGGCCGGGCATGCGATAAACCCATTTGTAATACCAGGGCGGCGTGTCCATGGTCACTAGCAGATGCGCGGTCCGACCCTTGAGCAGTTTGTCGGGGAAGGCCTTGCCCTCCCGGTATTTGAAGGCAAAACCGGGCAGGAAAATGCGGTCGAGAAAGCCTTTCATCAAGGCCGGTATCCCGCCCCACCAGATCGGATAAACGAACGTCAGGTGTTCGGCCCAGGTGATATCGGCCTGGGCTTGCAACAGGTCCGGCTCCAGCGGCTGAATCGTGTGATAGCCCTCATGCAAGATCGGATCGAAGTCCAGCGCATCCAGACGCAGCAGACGCACGTCATGACCGGCATCTTTGGCGGCCTGGACGTATGTTTCGCTCAGCGCCCCGCAGAAGCTGTCGGTGGAGGGGTGACCCAGAATCACGAGCATTCGTTTGCTCATCGCGTGTACTCCTGAAATGAAGCCCGCAGCATAGAGTCTGCCCCTAACGGTAGAGTCAAGGCGTTCTCGGCGTCAGCGCCTCCAGCAAGGCCCGGGCGTAGCCGGGCAGGCTGTCGAAGTCCCGAGCACAGATTTTCAGTGTGCGGTTGGCCCAGTCTTCGGGAAGGGAGCGGGTCGTGACCACTTGCACCTGCGGCCAGCGCTCGATGGCCATCCGCGGCACGATGGCCAGCCCTGCGCCGCGAGCGACCATGCGAATGACCCCGTCGAAGCCGTCGGCGCGAATGCGGATCGGCATGCGCTGGCCAATGTGCAAGGCCTGTTCTTCCAAGTGGATCGCCAATGCACTGCTGGCGCCCAGCGCCACATAGTCATGGCTCAAGGTGTCGGCGAAGGTCAGTGACGGCTGTTCGGCCAAGGGATGGTCAGAAGGCAGGATCAGCACCAGCGGGTCATCGCGAAACGGCCGGGTTTGCAGGTCATCGGTGTCCACCGCGTCGGAGACGATCCCGAGGTCTGCCGCCCCCTGACGCAATGCATGAGTGATGCGCGCGCTTGGAAACTCTTGCAGGTCGATGTCGAGATTCGGATGCTCGCATAAAAAATCGGCGAGCAACTCTGGCAAGTATTCGGTGATCGCGGTGGTGTTGCACAGCAACCGCACCTGACCTTTGACGCCCTTGGCGTATTCGGCCAGGTCCTGTTGCATGCGCTCGGCTTGTTGTAGCAGGGCCCGGGCGTGTTTCGCCAGGGCTTTGCCTGCCGGTGTCGGCGTGACACCGCGACGACCGCGGTCCAGGAAGTCGATGCCTAGCGAGGCTTCCATGGCGCGGATTCGTGCACTCGCGGCTGCCAGGGATAAATGGCTGCGGGCGGCGCCGGCGGTGATGTTGCCGGTGTCGAGGATGTTCAGGTAGAGGCGCAGGTCCGTCAGGTCGAAGTGCATCGGTACAGCCTCAGGAGGTGTGTTGTCTGGGCGGACGCCTTCGCGGGCAAGCCTCGCTCCTACGGGTTTTGATGACATCCGGATGAGTACCGTAAACCCGTAGGAGCGAGGCTTGCCCGCGAAGGCGCCAGTCGCATCGATACATTCTTCAGCCTCCGCCAAAACAAGAGGCAATCTCAGTATATGGCAGATTTTCAATCGGCCGATCCAGGCTCACGATAGCCCCATGAATACTCTCGCCGCGTTCTATCAAAACCTCGGTCTCACCCTTTCCTTGCTGGTGATCGCCACATTCCTGCTGGCCGGCATGATCAAAGGCGTCATCGGCCTCGGACTACCCACCATCGCCATGGGCCTGCTCGGTCTGGCTATGGCGCCGTCGCAGGCAGCGGCGCTGTTGATCATTCCGGCAACCCTTACCAATGTCTGGCAATTGGCATTCGGTGGGCATTTGCTCAACTTGATCAAGCGGTTGTGGCCGATGCTCCTGGCGATCTTCATCGGCACCGGGGCGGGCACGCTGTGGGTCGGCATGGCCGGAGGGCATTGGGTGGTGCGGGCGTTGGGAGGGGCGCTGTTGCTTTACGCACTGAGCGGTTTATTCCTGCCGACCTTGCGCGTCAAAGGTCGAACCGAGCGCTGGCTCGGTCCGCTGTGCGGTGTGCTGACAGGCGTTATCACATCAGCCACCGGCGTCTTCGTGATTCCGGCGGTGCCGTACCTGCAAGCATTGGGCTTGAGCAAAGATGAACTGGTACAGGCGCTGGGCCTGTCATTCACCGTCTCGACCCTCGCCCTGGCCGCCGGCCTGTTGTGGCGCGGCGCCCTCGGCGGTGGTGAGTTAAGTGCGTCGTTACTGGCGTTGATCCCGGCAGTGCTTGGCATGCTGCTGGGGCAATGGCTTCGTCAGCGGATCAGCGCCGTGCTGTTCAAGCGCGTGTTCTTCATCGGACTCGGCGTGCTTGGCGGCCACTTGCTGATCAGCGGGTAGCGGAAGACGGGCTCAGCATCTCGATGGCGCGGATATCAAAATCCTGCTCCAGGTATTCCATACGCATGTCACGGAACTGCTGCATGTGCGGCAGGTTCGAGTGCACGTCGAGATGTTCCTGGGACTGCCAGATCTCGTAGAAGATAAACAGCGTCGGGTCCTGTTTGTCCCGCAGCATGTGGTACTCGATGCAGCCGGGCTCGGCGCGACTCGCTTCTACATAGCCGCTGAAAAACGCTTCGAAGGCGTCAGATTTTTCCGGGCGGGTCTTGGCGTGCAGGATGAAGCCTTGCATTTCACTCATCAGAAATCTCCTCAAGTTCAGAATCGGCGCAAGTCTATTGCAACAATCGCGTGTCGATTCGTGCGTATTGGTCAAATGAATTTTGCGAATTCAACGCTTATTCCGCGCGAGGCAGGTCGTTACTCTGCCGCCATCGAATTCCAACTTTCCGAGATCTCCCATGAAAAAAGTCCTGTTGCTCAATGGCGGCAAAAAGTTCGCCCACTCCGATGGCCGCTACAACACCACCCTGCATGAAGCCGCGCTGAGCGTGCTGGATCGTGGCGGCGTGGATGTGAAAGCCACTTTTATCGACGAGGGTTACGACGTTGCTGAAGAAGTCGCCAAATTCCTCTGGGCCGACGTGATCATCTATCAGATGCCCGGCTGGTGGATGGGGGCGCCGTGGACCGTGAAGAAGTACATCGACGAAGTGTTCACCGAAGGTCACGGCAGCCTCTACGCCAGTGATGGCCGCACCCGTTCCGACGCCTCGCAAAAGTACGGCAGCGGTGGATTGGTGCACGGCAAGCAATACATGTTGTCGTTGACCTGGAACGCGCCGCAGCAAGCCTTCGACGACCCGACCGACTTCTTCGAAGGCAAGGGCGTGGACGCGGTGTATTTCCCGTTTCACAAGGCCAATGAATTCCTCGGCATGACCGGTTTGCCAACTTTCCTGGCGGTCGATGTGATGAAGCGTCCGAATATCGAGGGTGATGTGGCGCGTTATGAACAGCACCTGACCGAGGTGTTCGGCCTCAAGGCGTGAGCTCGGTTACTATCGATACCTGAAGCCAGAACCTGTAGGAGCCAAGACTTGCCGGCGAAGGCGTTTTAGTGGACGCCTTCGCCGGCAAGCCTGGCTCCTACAGAGGCCGGCGCTGAATTATCGATAAGGGACGCCTGTGAAAGCCAGATCCGATGAGTTGCAGATTTTCGTCTGCGTGATTGAGTGCGGGTCGATCTCCGCTGCGGCCGAACAGGTCGGGCAGACGCCTTCGGCGGTCAGCCGCACGCTGTCTCGGCTGGAGGCCAAGCTCGATACCACGCTGATCAACCGCACCACGCGGCGCATGGACCTGACGGAGGAGGGCAAGTACTTCTTCGAACACGCCAAGCTGATTCTCGATCAGATGGACGAGCTCGAAGAACGCCTGACCTCACGTCAGCAAACCCCGTCCGGGCGCCTGCGGATCAACGCCGCCTCGCCGTTCATGCTGCATGCCATCGTGCCGTACATCGACGAGTTCCGCCGCCTCTACCCGGACATCCAGCTCGAACTCAACAGCAACGACCTGATCATCGACCTGCTCGAACAAAGCACCGACATCGCCATCCGCATCGGCACACTGGCCGACTCGACCCTGCACGCACGCTCGCTGGGTTGCAGCCCGCTGCACATCGTCGCCAGCCCGGCGTACCTTGAGCAACACGGCACGCCGACGGCGGTTGCGGACCTGACCGGGCATGCGTTGCTGGGTTTTACCCAGAACGAAGGCCTCAACCAATGGCCGCTGCGTTACGTTCACGGTGATCGTTGGCCGATTCAGGCGTCGATCAGCGCTTCCAGCGGCGAGACGATCCGGCATCTGGCGCTGGAAGGCCAGGGCATTGCCTGTCTGTCGCACTTCATGACGATCGACGACATTCGTGCCGGGCGATTGAAGGTACTGCTGGCGGAATTCAATAGCGGTTATCGCCAGCCGATCAACGCGGTGTACTACCGCAACTCGCAACTTGCCCTACGGATTCAGTGCTTCCTGGACTTTATCCAAGGCAAATTGGCGGCTTATGCGAATGCGGACTTCAAAGGCTGATTCGTGACTCCTGCGCAAGAGTGATTTGGGTCTGCGGGTCTGTTTCGCCACGGGACGGTCCTCGATACTCAATGCATCACTTATTCACGCAGGGAGTTTCTCCATGAACGTATTCATTACCGGCGCCGCTGGTTTCATCGGCGGCTCCATCGCCACCGGTCTCGTCCGTGCGGGCCACCAGGTTACCGGCCTGGTGCGCAACGCCGATCAAGCCACTGAACTGAGTGCACTGGGCATCACTCCGGTGATCGGCACTCTTGACGACAGCGCACTATTGGCCGAACAGGCCCACGCTGCCGATGCCGTGATCAACGCCGCCAGCAGCGACCATCGCGGCGCGGTGGAAGCTTTGCTCAATGCCTTGCGCGGCGCCAACAAAGTCTTCCTGCACACCAGCGGTTCGAGCATCGTCGGCGATGCGTCGGGCGGCAAATCCAGCGACGTTATCTACTTTGAAGACAACCTGCCGGAGCCGACCGTCGACAAGGCTGCCCGCGTGGCCATCGACAACCTGATCCTCGCAGCGGCGAAGGACGGCGTGAACTCAGCCGTCATCTGCAACACCCTGATTTACGGCCACAGCCTGGGCGTCAATCGCGACAGCGTGCAGCTGCCGCGCTTGCTGAAACAGGCGCGTAAAAGCGGCGTGGTGCGCCATGTCGGTACGGGGCAGAACATCTGGTCCAACGTACACATCGAAGACGTGGTGTCCCTGTATCTGCTGGCGCTGACCAAAAACGTACCGGGCACGTTCTACTTCGTCGAAAGCGGTGAGGCGTCGTTCATCGACATGACCACTGCCATGGCTGAAGCCCTGAAACTCGGCCAGGCGCAAGACTGGCCGTTGAAGGACGCAGAAGCCGAATGGGGTTATGAAATGGCCAACTATGGCCTGGGCTCCAACAGCCGGGTTCGCGGCAAGCATGCGCGTGAGTTGCTGGGCTGGGCGCCGAAGCGGACGTCGGTGGTTGAATGGATTCGTGACGAGATGGTTTGAGTTCGCCTTAAACCGCGTCATCGTTCTTCGCGGGCAAGCCTCGCTCCTACAGTTTTTTGAGTCGTTCACGGGATTAGCGAGCGACGCAAAATCTGTAGGAGCGAGGCTTGCCCGCGAATGCATTTGCGAAGTCCCAACAACTGGCCGGGCTGCCCTCAATTCCGTAACATCCGCTCCCTCTCCCCTGTTGTGTCCGATCCTCCATGAAACCAAAACGTCTGCGCGCCGATGTCCTGGCCGGACTCACCACGTCTTTCGCCCTGCTTCCCGAATGCATTGCCTTCGCGCTGGTGGCTCACCTCAATCCGCTGATGGGGCTTTACGGCGCTTTCATCATTTGCACACTGACCGCGCTGTTCGGCGGGCGACCGGGCATGGTGTCCGGTGCGGCCGGTTCGATGGCGGTGGTGATCGTCGCGCTGGTGGTGCAGCACGGTGTTCAGTATCTGCTCGCGACCGTGCTGCTCGGTGGTTTGATCATGCTGGCGTTCGGGTTGCTGAGGCTGGGCAAACTGGTGCGGATGGTGCCGCACCCGGTGATGCTCGGCTTCGTCAACGGCCTGGCGATCATCATTGCGCTGGCCCAACTCGAACACTTCAAGGATGGCGAAACCTGGCTCAGCGGCACGCTGTTGTACATGATGACCGGGTTGGTGGTGCTGACGATGGCGATCGTTTATCTGCTACCGCGCCTGACGCGTGCCGTGCCGCCGGCGCTAGTGGCGATCCTGAGTGTCGGGCTGGCGGTTTTCCTGCTCGGTCTGCCGACGCGCACCTTGGGCGACATGGCGCACATCGCCGGCGGCTTGCCGACGTTTGCGCTGCCAGACATTCCGTGGAGTCTGGACACCCTGCACATCATTGCCCCCTACGCGATATTGATGGCGCTCGTTGGACTGCTGGAAACCCTGCTGACCCTGAACCTCACCGACGAGATCACCGAGAGCCGTGGCTTCCCGGATCGCGAGTGTGTGGCGTTGGGCGCGGCCAACATGGTCTCCGGCGTGTTTGGTGGCATGGGTGGCTGCGCGATGATCGGCCAGACGGTTATCAACCTCAGTTCCGGTGGTCGTGGGCGGTTGTCCGGTGTGGTGGCCGGGGTGCTGATTCTGCTGTTCATCCTGTTTTTGTCGCCGCTGATCGAGCGCATCCCGTTGGCCGCACTGGTCGGCGTGATGTTCGTGGTGTCGCAGCAGACGTTCGCTTGGGCTTCGTTACGGGTGGTGAACAAGGTGCCGCTGAACGATGTATTAGTGATCGTTGCGGTCACGGTCATCACGGTGTTCACCGATCTGGCCACCGCCGTGCTGTGCGGGATCATCATTGCGGCGCTCAACTTCGCCTGGCAGCAGGCCCGCGAGCTGTACGCCGACGCTCATATCGAGGCCGATGGCAGCAAGCTCTATCACCTGCATGGCACGCTGTTCTTTGCCTCGACCACGCCTTTTCTCAATCAGTTCGATCCTGCCAGCGACCCGCCTGTCGTGACCATCGACTGCCGCCATTTGAGCTTCGTCGACTATTCGGCCATCGCCGCGCTCAAGACGCTGCGTGAGCGCTACGCCAAGGCCGGCAAGCATTTGCGCGTGCTGCACTTGTCCGAGCGTTGCAAGAAATTGCTCAAGCGTGCATGTGTGAATCACGACTGATGATTAACGCAGGCGCGATGTAAATCCGCCTGCCTGATTTTCATATCCACCGACCTCGCATACCCCTGTGCGACATTCCTTATCCCTCTACGAAAATTACTTTCACCTCGTTTGAGTTTCACCTCTCGAAATGTTTTAAGAGTTTCACAAAACTTTCGACGTGACCCTTTCGAGGAGTACCGCATGTCCCTGTCCTTCGGCTATTGGCTGCTGGTATATGCCGCCATCGCCATCATTGCGCTGATCGTTCTGATCGCCCGTTACCGACTCAATCCCTTCATCGTGATCACCCTGGTGTCCATCGGCCTGGCGCTGCTCGCCGGCATGCCGCCGTCCGGTGTGGTCGGCGCGTACGAGGCGGGGGTCGGCAAAACCCTGGGGCACATCGCGCTGGTGGTGGCGCTGGGCACGATGCTCGGCAAGATGATGGCCGAGTCTGGCGGTGCCGAGCAGGTGGCGCGGACCTTGATCGACCGGTTCGGCGAGAAGAACGCGCACTGGGCCATGGTGTGCATCGCGTTTCTGGTCGGGCTGCCGCTGTTCTTCGAGGTCGGTTTTGTATTGCTGGTGCCGATCGCCTTTACCGTGGCGCGCCGCGTTGGCGTGTCGATCCTGATGGTCGGCTTGCCGATGGTGGCCGGGCTCTCGGTGGTGCATGCCCTGGTGCCGCCGCACCCGGCGGCGATGCTGGCGGTGCAGGTGTATCAGGCGTCGGTGGGGCAGACCTTGCTTTATGCAATTCTGATCGGCATTCCGACCGCGATCATCTCAGGTCCCTTGTACGCCAAGTTCATCGTGCCGCGCATTCAACTGCCGGCGGAAAACCCGCTGGAGCGGCAGTTCCTCGACCGCGAACCGCGTGACAGCCTGCCGGGGTTCGGCATCACCATGGCGACCATTCTGTTGCCGGTGGTGCTGATGCTGATCGGCGGCTGGGCCAACCTGATCTCCACGCCGGGCAGCGGTTTCAACCAGTTCTTGTTGTTCATCGGCAACTCGGTGATCGCCTTGCTGTTGGCGACCTTGCTGAGTTTCTGGACCCTCGGTATTGCCCAGGGCTTCAACCGCGAATCGATCCTCAAGTTCACCAACGAATGCCTGGCACCAACCGCCAGCATCACCTTGCTGGTCGGCGCCGGCGGTGGTTTGAACCGGATCCTGGTGGACGCCGGGGTCACCGATCAGATCGTCAGTCTGGCCCACGAATTTCACCTGTCGCCGCTGCTCATGGGCTGGCTGTTCGCCGCGTTGATGCGCATCGCCACGGGTTCGGCGACGGTGGCGATGACCACCGCGTCGGGCATCGTCGCCCCGGTGGCCATTGGTCTGGGTTATCCGCATCCGGAGCTGCTGGTGCTGGCGACGGGCGCGGGGTCGGTTATCTTTTCCCACGTCAACGACGGCGGCTTCTGGTTGATCAAGGAATACTTCAACATGACCGTTGCCCAGACCTTCAAGACCTGGACCGTGCTCGAGACCATTATTTCGGTGGTGGCTTTCGCGCTGACCGTGGGTCTTTCCTACCTGATTTAACCGGAGCCGCCTGCCATGGACATCCTCTATCAGATCCGCGCCCGCCAGGATTCCTTCAGCGCCGGTGAAGGACGCATCGCGCGGCTGATGCTCGACGACGTAGGCTTTGCCTCCGCCGCCAGCCTCGATGAGCTGGCGCAGCGAGCGGAAGTCAGCACCGCCACGCTGTCGCGGTTTGCCCGCACGGTGGGTTGTCGCGACTTGCGCGATCTGCGCCTGCAACTGGCCCAGGCCAGCGGTGTCGGCAGCCGTTTCCTTGACCCGGCGGGCACGCCTGACCAGTCGGCGTTTTACGGGCAGATCGTCGGCGATATCGAGTCGACCTTGCGTCAGCACCTCTCGGCGTTCGACGAGTCGCGTTTCACCGATGCGGTGAAACTGCTGGGCAAGGCGCGGATGATTCATGCATTCGGCATGGGCGGTTGCTCGACCTTGTGCAGCGATGAACTGCAAGTGCGGCTGGTGCGCTTCGGCTACCCGATTGCGGCATGCCACGACCCGGTGATGATGCGCGTCACCGCCGCCAGCCTCGATGCCGAACGCGCCGTGATTGCCTGCTCGCTGACCGGCATCACCCCCGAACTCATCGAAGCCGTCGAACTGGCCCGCAATTACGGTGCACGGATTATCGCCATCACCAAGGCCGATTCGCCGCTGGCGCAATTGGCGGATGTGCTGCTGCCGCTGCAAGGCGTCGAGACCTCGTTCATCTACAAACCCACGGCGGCGCGCTACGGCATGCTGCTGGCCATCGACGTGCTTGCCACCGAGCTGGCGCTGGCCAATCCTGAAGACAATCAAGAACGTCTGCGGCGGATCAAACTCGCCCTCGACGATTACCGCGGTGGCGACGATCACTTGCCGCTGGGAGACTGACATGATGTACGACACGCTGATTCGCAACGCCCTGGTCATCGACGGCAGCAACAGCCCGGGTTATCCCGCCGATGTGGCGATTTTGAACGGCCGCATCGAGCGCATCGGCGACTTGCACGATGCCACTGCCCGCGAAGAAATAGACGCTGCCGGCCGCGTGTTGGCGCCTGGTTTTATCGACGTGCACACCCACGACGACACGGTGGTGATCCGCCAGCCGCAGATGCTGCCCAAGCTCAGCCAGGGCGTGACCACGGTGATCGTTGGCAACTGCGGGATCAGCGCCTCGCCGGTGAGTTTGCGCGGCGATCCGCCGGACCCGATGAACCTGCTCGGCACCTCGGCAGCCTTTGTTTATCCGACATTCAGCGATTACCGCGCAGCGGTCGAAGCCGCGAACACCACGCTGAACGTTGCCGCACTGGTGGGCCACACCGCGTTGCGCAGCAACCACCTCGACGACCTGTTTCGCACCGCCACGGCGGATGAAATCAGCGCGATGCGCGAGCAACTGCGCGAAAGTCTCGAGGCCGGCGCCTTGGGCTTATCCACCGGTCTGGCCTACGCCAGCGCGTTCTCGGCGTCCACCGATGAAGTGATGCAACTGACCGAAGAGCTAACGGCATTCGGCGCGGTGTACACCACCCATTTGCGCAGCGAATTCGAACCGGTGCTGGAGGCCATGGACGAGGCCTTCCAGATCGGCCGGCATGCGAAATCACCGGTGATCATTTCCCACCTCAAATGTGCAGGGGCTGGCAACTGGGGGCGTAGTCCGCAACTGCTGGCCTCGCTTGAGGAGGCTGCGAAAACTCATCCGGTGGGCTGCGATTGTTATCCCTACGCGGCGAGTTCTTCGACGCTGGACCTCAAGCAGGTCACCGACGCCCATCGCATCACCATCACCTGGTCCACGCCGCACCCGGAGCTGGGCGGTCGCGACCTGATGGACATCGCCGCCGAATGGAACGTGCCATTACTCGAGGCCGCCCGCCGACTGCAGCCGGCCGGCGCGGTGTACTACGGAATGGACGAGGCCGATGTACGAAGAATCCTCGCCCATCCGTTGTCGATGGTGGGGTCTGACGGATTGCCGGAAGACCCGTTCCCGCATCCGCGCCTGTGGGGTGCCTTCCCACGGGTGCTCGGGCATTTCAGTCGCGACGTCGGGCTGTTTCCGCTGTACACCGCCGTACACAAAATGACGGGGTTGTCGGCAGCGCGCTTTGGCTTGAAGGAGCGGGGCGAAATTCGTGAAGGACATTGGGCGGATCTGGTGCTGTTCGATCCGCTGACCATTCGCGACGTGGCGGACTTCAATGACCCGCAACGAGCGGCGGAGGGGATTGAGGGAGTGTGGATCAATGGGGTATTGAGTTACAGCGAAGGCCAGGCGAACGGCAAACGGGAAGGGCGGTTTCTGGCGCGGGAAGGGGATCTGCGCGCGGGTTTTCAGAGCACACACATTCCCCTGTAGGAGCCAGGCTTGCCGGCGAAAGCGATCAGCCAGTCGACAAATCTTTTTGAACTGCTTCGCGTAGTAGCACATTGCAATTAAAGAAAGCCATCGCCAAGCCGAAGCGCTGACGTCCAGCCCAACTACAATGGGTGTCTTTTCAGTCAGGGAGCAACCCAATGAGCTTCGGCAAAACTACCCCGATCCTGCGGATTTTCGACGAGACCAAGGCATTGGAGTTCTACGTCGACTTCCTGGGGTTCACCGTCGACTGGCAACATCGCTTCGAACCGAATTTCCCGCTGTACCTGCAAGTCTCCCGGGGCGAATGCGTGCTGCACCTGTCCGAACACCATGGTGACAGCACGCCGGGTTCGGCCTTGCGGATTGAGACCGATGAACTTGAGGCGTTCCAGCAGCAACTGCTGGCCAAGGAATATCCGTTTTCCCACCCACAGATACAGGCCATGCCCTGGGGAAGCCAGGACATGACCATCAGTGATCCGTTCGGTAACCGGTTGGTGTTTACCAACGCGATCTGCATGTAAAGCAACACCGGTTTACGGATTGGCGGCGCGCAGGTAATGGGTTCTGGATGACCGCATCGATTGCACATGCGCGGCGTAGTCAATGGGCTCCAATCGGCCGGTGGGGATGTTGATGTCCCTCGGGATCAAGGCATTGCAGTTCATGCAGGTGGGGAAATCGGTTGCTTGCCGGGAATCGGAAACGCCCTTCAGCCGTTGAGTCATCACAAAGATGTTTTCCGGCGGGACGCTTGCATTCAACGAGTGATTGAGCAACGCGTTCCTGCTCCGCACTTCCGCATGACGCCCAGGGGTGCCGGACTGGAGGGGGAACAAATGTCCGGAGTTACCTGAATGGTCGCGGATGTCCCTGGCCAGTGCCGGGTGCAGGGATACGTCTTTCTGATTGGCGTAATCGCGTTCAACTTGAGCCATGTATACCTCTGGTTGGGTGACTTCAAAGATCCCCAAGTCCCCGTTTGATGAGGGCAGAAGGTTTCGATAAAGGGTGACCCCGGGATAAGGCCTGTCTCCCAGTTGCTCAGGGAAGTTGAAATGCTCCCAGGACGAAAAGCTTCCGTCCGCCGTAGTGACCGCTGCGTGTGCGGTGTACTCATTCAGTTTCTTTTTTGTATAGGCGTTGAATGCTGGATGGGTAGCTTCGACCCCGGCGATTTCCTTGGGGGTCAGAGGACTCGTCCGATTGGGGAATTGAGCTTTCAGCGCGCCGAGTTTCCCGTCCTTTGCTTCTGCAAACAGCCGTGGGGCGTCTGTCATCGAAACGGTTTTCTGGGAAAACCGGTCGTAGTAATCGAGCACGATGGGAACGTTGACCAGATCATCGCGCACCAGTCCCTGCGAATCGGCAAATCGCACCGGGTTGTTCCCCACCATGCAATACAGGTTCAACCCGTCAGCCGTGCCCGCCGGGTCCGGGCTGATCCATCGTTGCAACCAGGGCGCGTAATACCGCTGGCCGTAGTAATACAAACCGCTGGCATCACGCTCCTTGCCCGAGTAACGAAGGGTTCTGTATTTCGCTTCCAGCACGTTGCGCGCTTCTCTCCACGCCGTGCCGCCAAAGGGGTAGTAACCTTCCTCGCTGATCAGGTTGCCTTCGCCATCCAGCTCCATTGTGTTGGAGCCCAAGTGATCGTCGAAACTGAAGCGCAACGCGTCATTGGTGATGCCTGAAGGTGTTCCCAGGCTCCAGTGCAGGCACCGAACGTTGCAGGTTCCCGCTTGAACTGTGATGACCTCGAGATTTTCCGACGTGCTTTCCCGGATTTCCAGGCCGGGCAGATACAGGACGTCGCGGCAGTGGGCGAGGGCGTGGGCCTTTTGGGTTTGCCGTTTGCGAATGCGCTGGCCGCTGCCGTCGTAGAGGTAACTTTCTGTATCCGCTTGCTGCTCTGCGCGCTCAACCAGGGTCACGCTTTGCAATTGGTTGCGCGCGTTCCACAGCAGCGATTGCCCGGTGTGCAGGGCTTGCAGATTGCCGTTGGCATCGAAGCCGGTTGCAAAGTCGGGTGGCGGATCACCTGTTTTCCATGACAGCCCACGATGGCTGTCGGGGGCGATGCGCATCTCGCGGGTGTAGTTATTGCCATCGCGCTGATGCTGCAGTTTGGTCAGGTTGGCGCGTTCATCGTAGGTGTAATGCTGGGTGAAATTGAGCCGTCGGCTGCGGTCCGGCGGGCTGGATAGCCAGGCAGGAAGCGCCGCGCGGATGCTCGCTGCCTGCTCTTCCCGGCCCGTCGCCTTGACCAATTGATACAGGCTGTCGTAGCCATAGGTGCTGCCCGGCCTTACGCGCTGATTGGCATTGTGCTGCTCGGGTTTGCTGTGATCTTCGACACTCATTACGTTGCCGACAGCGTCGTAGGCATAAAGCAGTTTCTGAAGCACGTGGGTGGTTGTACGCGAAAGGCTTCGCTGGATCATGCGGCCGTTTTCAGGCGCATACATCGCCGCGTTGGTGATCTTGCCGCCCAGCACCTGCGACTCGATCTGACCCTGCGCGTTATAGCTGACTTGATCGAGAACCTGCCTCTGTTGGGCAGCACCACGGAGTTGCAGGGTGATTTTCTGCAACTGGCCGGCGACATCCAACCAGAAGCGTTGTGTGTGCCCTTTGGCGTCTTTTTGCTCGATGACTTCGCCGGTCGCAGCGTAGCGCCAGGTGGTGGTATGGCCGGTACCGCTTTCGAGCAAACCCGTGCGCTCGTCGAGATCTTCCGGCCAGTGGGCGGCGTGCTGATCTTTCATCAGATGGCGCGTTTGGCTGAGCGGTTTTCCAGTCAGGTCATACTCGGAAAAAATCACGCAGCCTGCCGGATCGTCATGGCGAATCAAGCGTCCACACCGGTTGGTTTTCACATCGTCATTTGAGCTGGCTGCGTAGGTGAAGCGCTCGATGACCTGGCGGGATTGTTGTGTGGATTCTTCGTGGATCGCCAGTGGTCGCAGCTGGTTGTCATAGTCGGTTTGCCAATGGCTACCGCGCGAGTCCCAGGTGTCCAGGGCCTGGCCGGCCTCGCCAAAAAGCGTCAGGCGCCAGCCGGCATCGATGCTGTCGATCAGGAGCAGGCCCCCCGACAGGCTGCTGACTTGCCTTGAGTCCGCGGTGTTCAAGCCAACTCGGGTAGCGGGTGAGTAATGCTCAACGACCTGTCCGCTGATGTCATGCCGGTTACGCGTGATACGGGCTTCTGGCGTCGTGATGGATTCATTGCACAAGTAGCGGACTTCACGAAGCGCAAGTCCACGGCCGTCGACGACGTTCAGGGTCGGGGTGTGGCGATGGACATTGACGCTCATTGCGCACCTCCTTGAGTCGGCAGTTCGGGCTGGGTGTCGTTCTCGTCTTCGGTAATGGAATACCAGGGGTGCAAGGTGTGATGACGTTCGTCTCCTTTGGCATTGATGACGCGTATGAGTCGACCCATGGGGTCATGGAAATATCGATCGCAATGGCCTGATATGCGCAGGGACTCATCATTGATGTAGCGGTGCCGGTCACTGAAGTACGGCCGATACGTACGAGTCACCAGTCCCTTGTTGTTGTATTCAGTGCGCTCGCTGACACGCCAGCGAACGCTGACTTCGTGTTCCTGCGGTTTGTCGTTTGCCCATGCCAATGTGCCGTCTTCTTTGACCGCTAACGCTGCTCCTTGCCCAACCCTCTGTTTGCTTTGTAACGGCCGGCCAAAGCCGTCCCAACAAGCGATAACGATGCGGATTTGTTTCGTATCGGGATCGCGCAGGTATCGATCAGCCTGCAACGTGGCGCAGTGAACCGGTTCGCGCTGCACGCTTTGGATCTTCGTCTGGAGTGCTTGTTCGTGAAGTGTTTTCTTGATATCGCTGCGGGCCAGACGCACACGGGTGCTTGCGCGGATGTACCCATCGGGCAGCAAATCGCCTTTGGCAATTGCCGCTTTGTACCATTCCTGGTCCTGCGGTGTTGCGACCTCAATGCGCCCCATCCAGCTGAGCGCATCGTAGAAGTAAGCGCTGGCGACTTGCTGTAACGCCGGCTCCGGGTTTTCGATAGCGAGGTCAGGCCGGCCGTGATAGCGACGGATATAGGTGGAGAGTGGCGCGAACCCGATATTGCCATCGGCGCTGCTTTTGAAATGGGTGATGGCGTGAACATGTCCGAATGTATCGTATGACGCTTCCTGGACAACGTTGTTGGGGTCAGTGACCCGAGTGGGTTGGAGTATTCGGTAGTCGATGTTGGAAGCTGTGGTCGTGCAGGTGTCCGGCAGCTTGATGTCGGTGGTCAGGCAGAAATAAGGGTCATGGGTGAAGGTGGTTGGACCCTGTTGAGGACTCTGTTTAAAACTCGACGGTTTGAAAAAACCATCCAGTTTGTTGTACGTGACGAAGTGGCGTCGTACCGACCAAAGCTTGTCCTGCTTATCCCATTCAACGTCGCCCGGTAAGGCGATGGGCATTTTTTTGTAGCCGCCATCCTTGAGCCGTTGAGTCAAATCAAAGGACGGAGCCTGCGATTTGAGTACGTCGTAAGCCTTCAACGCCAACTCATTGAGTTCCGCTGTTTCCGTGTGATCGACCAAAGCTTCGACACTGGCGTGCCCATCCGCGAAGGGACCACTGGCATCGGGTTTTCTATAACGCTGCAGGGACAGGCCGGTCATTACCTGTCGGGCTTTCCATGCAGCCGAAGCACTCAGGGTCAAAAGCGCCTCATGATTGATGGCAGAAGTCGCCAGGCCTTCGGCCAGTGGCGCTTTCGGCAGTTTCAGAGCATTTGTACGTTGCAGGTAAGGCAGCCCCAACCGCCTGTTCTGCGTGGTGGTGATGTGAATGAATTGGGCTTTATGTTCGGCCACGTAGAAGAACTGCTGGGCTTCGTCATGGGCGTCGGCCCACCATTTTTTCTCCCAGGGATCGGTGAAAGGGCAGGCATCGTCCGCTGTTGTGCGTCGGGCATAGCTGATCTCCAGATGGTGGGTCAGGTAACCGTAGGCGTCCCAGTTCAGATTGATCGTGTGGGTACAGCGCGGGTCATGCGGGAAGCGCTCGTACTGATAGTGAATCGACTCCACCAGCACCGAGTGCAGGATCGAATAAGGGCTGTGCCTGCCCATGCCCTTGAGCTCATTGACCTTGTAGCGATGTTGTTGCACCGAATACGGAAGCTTTGACTTGTCACCTTGGTCCTGGCCGTAAACCTCTACCCGCAAAATACGTCCGTTCAGCGCCCGGGCGATTTCACGTCGGCGGCCTTTGGACCAGGTGTTGGCCGGAACATGCCGGTCGCTGCGCGGCGTCCAGCTTTCGCCCAGGTTCTGGATAGTGCCTTTGAGCAGCACGGATTTTTCGTCGCTGTAGTCTCGATCATGGATCATCAGATCAACTTCGTTGCCGACATGGAACCAGGTTTTGGTCAGTGTCGGCACGGAGTGCAGATTGCTTGCTTTATCACCACCCATATCGGTTTGCACGAGCAGGCCGAACCCCCGGAATTCGCGTTCGGTACTGTCGTAGAAGCCGTGTCGATACTTGATTTTTTGGGTCAGACGATTGCCGGTGATTTCGTCGAATCGAGTCTGCTGTTTGACCAGAAACAGGGGAAACGGCAAGCGTGAAACCGCCGTTTTCTTGTTTTTGAGTAGCTGTGTTTTTTCGTCCAGCCACTCTTGTGCCGAACTGCGGTAACTGATGGTGCCGCTGGCGCCCATGTTGTTATTGGTCGATTGCAGCAAATAGGGTTTGGTGCGGATGAAGTCGCATCGCCAATACCGTGGCGTTGCCCCCGGTATGCTGAAAACCAGGCTGGAGCAGCCGAGCCCTTGCAGGTCGGTGGCGCTGACCTGGCAGAACCGGTCATAGCTAAAACCTGCGGGCCATGGCACGTCGATCGACGGGCTCAGGCCATTGCCGCACCGGTTCATGAAAATGCGCGCGCAATGGGGTTCCAGATAAATAAGGTCTGCGCTTCCAGAGCCGTCCAGGTCGGCCAGCAAAAGACGCGATGCATCGAATTCTTCCAATGAAAGATCCGGTGTGGCGATCACTCGACCTTTGCCGAAGCGTCCGCGACCGAGGTTGGGCCAGCATTTCACTTCGTTACGGCGGATACGGACCAGATGCTGCTGCCCGCTTCCCAGAAGGTCGCTGAAGGCCACCAGTTCGCTGGATGAGTTGCCGGGCAGTGGCAGGTCATCCTCATCAGCCCCGCGGTCTACTTCGGTTGCGGCGGCGAAGCCCGTGCCTTTCTGGTTGGCATACAGGCGAACACTGCGCGGGCCCAGCATGACCAGATCGTTGAGCCCTGCGCCCATCAGATTGGCCAGTTGCCCTCGAGGATGGAAGAACTCTGTCGGAAGGGCGTCAAACGAGGCAAAGTTCGACCAGGTGCCGTTGGGTTTCAGCGTGAAGAATCCACTGAGCCCCGGCTGCGCCACGATCCAGTCCGGGCGTCCGTTTGCATTGAGGTCAGCGAGAAACTGTCGGGTGGGTTTGCGGCTGTCGGTTAATGGGAGATGTGGCAGATCGCTTAACGCTTTATACGTGATACGGTCCCCACCCTGGTCATCGCGCACCGGTTGGCTATACCGCCAACTTTTGTCGGTACGGTGCAGCACGCCGGGCAGTCCTTCCCCCAGTAGATCGACGAACTGAAAGCGCTGTTGATGATTGAGCCCGGACAACGCCTCGAACGGTTTGAAGCGCTGAACGTCAGGTTCAAGCAAGAAGTCGGTGTAGGTGAACTCCAGGGGTGGATGGAGTCCATTGGTGCTTTCGCCGTAGGCCTGGTCCAGTGCTGCGCTCAGGCAGCTATAGGAATGGGGGCTGGTCTGATACTGGATCACGCTGCGGCGAACCAGCACCGGCTCGGGTCCCATCGATGTTTCATCGGGGAAATGATGAAACATCAGAATCTGCTGGCATAAACGTCGGGTTCTCAGCTCAAACCCATAGGAGAAATCCGAGAAGGGATCGCTACGTTCCGGCGACGTTTTTGTTGCCCGATACGCGGGTTTTTCCTCCAGTGTCGTGCTGCGTTCACCGTAGTCGAAGCACAATTCGAAATGCCAGCGTACTTCGTCGAGCCCCCCGATTTTGCCTAAGTACAACTGAGCGTCAGCTTCAAAATTGCCATAGCGTACCCGCCCAAGGTAACGCTGGGCACGGCTATCGGAAGGGCCCTTCGTCGACGCCGGGTCCGCGTTGTACTCATACACAATATGCTCGCCATGAGGGTTCATGCTCTCTTCAAGCAACCACTCGCCCACGCGCGATAGCGCATCGGGATCTGCACGACGTGCCGATGACGTTTTTCCAAACAGATGCTGGCTACCGTCGGCGTTATGTATCAGCCAGAAGCCCGGTTCATCTGTTGCGCTGGACCAATGCTCGATCAGGTCGAAGGCGGTTTCGATGCGCGGTTGATAGCGCACGACTTTGTGTTCCACCTGCCGTGTGCCGTCGCTGTAAAGCTTTTGGCTGGACTCGATCACGCCGGTGGTGCGGTTCCGCTCAGGCATCAAAACTTCACCGTCGGGGCCGATGAACAAATCATCACGGGTGTAGGACGGAACGCCCAGGTGGGTGCGTCGTGTGACGGTCGGCAGCGAGAGTTTCCAACCGAGGCCGAACACCCCGTTGCCTTGAGCACTGCTGTAGCGCAAGGCAAGGGCCGGGGCGTATCCGCGACCGGGTGAAACGGGCAGCGGAATCTCGCAGGAGGCGGTCCCGCTTGAGCCGATTGCACCGAGGCCGTCACCGATGCTTTGAATCGCCCCTCCGCCCTTGGGCAAGGCAGGAGGGGTGACAGGGAGGGCGGCGTGTTCGCTCATTGCGCACCACCATTTGCCCTGGCGGTGTACTGCACGTGCACGATGATATCGGTCAGGGATTCGAGCATGCTTTTCTGCGCCGCATGATTGGGGAATGACAACTGCCATTTCGACACCGCTCCGGTGCATTCGAAGGGCAGGTAGCGTTCGTCCTGGAAGCTCAAGGTAAACAGACCGCTGTCGTCGATGCCTGTGGACAGGGCAATTTGCTGATTGGCACGCAGACTTTTCATGACCGTCTTGTCGGCGCCGGGCAGGACGACTTCGCTGCCGGTCTGGGTCAGCGTGGCCCGGATATCTACATAGGGGCCAAGGACGGCCGGCAGGGAAATGCTGATGGTCTTGATCCGGCGCAGGCAGTGCCCCGGGTAGTCGTTATCAAACAGGGCCTGCGTCAATTCAAACTCGCATGAGCCTGTATCCAGCAGGATGGCCTTCATTCCTTTGATGAGTGTCTTGTCTGCTGCGAGCGTTCCGTCCCAGGGTTTGTTGATCGACGGCGTGATGTTTTCCTTCAGGTGGAGTTTGCTTAAAGACACGGTCTTGCGGATTTCCAGTTCGCGCTCGTTGCCCAGCAGCCAGGCATTCTTCATCTTCATCAAGCCCAGCTTCATACGCTCGCCAGGGCCGAGTCCGCGGTAGGTGCTGTTCCAGGTCTGGTTCTGGAAGAACGGTTGAGTGGTGGTGTCGGCCGTCTCGTATCGCCAGCTCCGTTCGGTGAACTGGCACAGGGAGAGCGTCGAGTCATACACCTGGTAGTAGAAGCTGGAGAGCTGGTGGGTGAACCACTGGTAAAGCTGCGAGTTGGTAAAGCGCTGGCTGAGAAAGTCGTAAGAGGTCCGGGCTTGAGCCAGCGACGTTTGAGTCTGTTGTAACAACAGTCGTGAAGCGATCTCTCGTTCAGCCTCCAGTGCAAGCTGTGCATCAATCTGGGCGATTTCGAGCTTTGCCTGGTCGCGAGCGAGGGTCCAATCCTGATGGCGGCGTCGATACTGCGCGGCACGGTCCAGGGCCTCACCCGCGCCATAGGCGGCGGTTGCCACCCCCTGCGCCATGGCCATCATGGCGAGCGGTCCGCCCTCAAGGCGAGCCCCACCGTCTGCCAGTCCAAAAATGTTGGGCACCACTTTCAGGCCCTGACCGCCGGCATGAGCCGCATGGGCGCCTGCTTCAGCGATCCGCCCTTCCAGATGGAACGCGGCGGCCGTCACTTCTTCCAGATTGACGACCTCGTTGACCCGCTGACTGTAGTAATCACGGCGGCTTTCGACGATGGCTTTACTGGCCAGTAACGCTTCGCGGTTTTTATGATCGATCTTCAGGGCCTGGGTCTGCAGGTCTACCGCCATGGTGGCGATATCCCAGAGGTGCTGTTGCTGAAGTTCCTGATAGCTGGCCTGCTCGCTGCGCTCGATAAACGACATGAGCGTTTCGCCGAACTGAATCACCGTGTCTATCGCACTCATGGCATGGGCATGCAGGGCACTGAAACGGTAAGGCGGGATCTCTGTGCCCAGTCGCTGGGCAAGGCCGGGCTCCGCAGCGCGAGAAGGGTTGGCGCCGAGCTGTTTGTTCGAGGCGGCTGGAGTCGCGAACAACGCAAGCCTCAAGGGGCGACCTACAATGTCGAGGTTATGTCGCAGGTTATGCAGGCGGCTTTCGAGCTTTTCCCAGCGGGGGAACAACACGGGGTTGAAGGGCAAGCGCGAATGCGGCGCGTCAATCGCATGGGCAGAATGTGAATGGACGTAAGGGCGAACACACACTTGAGGGGCCTGCTCTGGGGCGACGGTTGTCGATAGGTGTTTGTCTGCTTCTCCCAAGGCTTTTTCAAACGCACGCAGTTTTGTGTTGGGCTCCTCGCTGAACGCTTTCAATGTGGTCTTTGCCCATAGATCGGTTTGCCTGACATCCGGTCGCGGGCCCAACAGGTCCTGTGCGCGCAGGTACCAGAGCTTCGCGTCGGTCAGGCTGTCGGGAGATAACTGGCGGTAAGCGGTGTCGCCACGGTTGAGCAGAATATCGAGGTAGAGCATGTACAGGGCTTTGCGAAAGTGCACGGGATGACTCAGTGCAATCTGGTGCGGATCCTGTGGTCCCTGAAGGGCGTAGCTGGGTTGGCCGGGCTTGAGCGTGCCGGTGATCAGGGGCACCGCGCTCCAGTAATCAGGGTTGCTGCCACTGACTGCTTTTCGGGCGGGATTGAACAGGTACTGCAACCAGCGTTCGGCTTCTCCGTATTGGCGCTCCTGGTTAAAGCGGTGGGCCACCAGCCAGGGCAGGTAGAGGAACAACTCGACGAAATAGCGACCGTAGGCGCCGTAAAAGTCCAGTTGCTCAGGCGGTTTTCCGCTTTCGAAAGGAGGCTCTTGCAGGTGCTGAGAGGACCAGCTCAGCAAGGTGTCCATACTGTCTTCTGCGCGCTCGATCAGGTGTCGGGCGAAGGTGATGTTCATTCGGATGGGATGGCGAGGCAGGGAAGTCCGAGCTTCGCTGTTTTTGATTCCAGACTTTGAGAAATCGATGAATTCTGTTGTACCTAATACGTTGTCCAGATGGAATTCAATACTGGGAGCTGTCGGCGAACCTGATAGATAGCTGAATTGAAGCATTTTCGCCTTGGAGTAAGGCCAGCACTCAAGAAGCTTGAGAAGGGTGTTGTCTTTCTCGCTGTCCAATTCACTGCGTGGAATTACTTTTGACTCAATCAAGGCATCTTTATCGATCACGGCCCACATGCAGAAATCAACAAAGGGAAGACTCAAATTTTCACGTTCAAACTCACCAAGATGTAAAGCAATGCAGAGTGACGAAGACGATTGATCGCAGATGGTTATGGTTCGTGTGTATTCCCTGAGTTTCTTCAGGTTCATACCTCCAATTGTTCCGGCCGAACAATAACCTTGCACACAGGTCTGCGGCGTACTCCAGCTCCCGTCGAATTTCTTGAAACACAGGTTCAGGCGAAACAAGGGAAAGGTTTTGCTCTTGTTTTCTTCTCTGCTCGTCTGATCCTGAAACACGCATTCTGCCCAGATCACATACAAGCGATTGTTGAACATGACCGGGCGAATGGTGTGTTCAACGGTGCTGTCGGAAACCGGCAGATTGATGCGGTGCCAGTCGGACCATGCTTGCGGTTCCGGCGCATCATATTTGGCAGTCCGGGAGCCGGCCACGAAGGGGCGACAGGCCATGTCCAGCGAGCGCCAATACCACGTATTGGCCGCACGGGATTTGGCAATGAAGTAGTAAGTGCTGTTGGCGAAATCGCTGCCGTCGATGTAACCGTTGACGATTTGCAGGTTGGCTACTTCCTCCAGTCTGGTCAGATAAGCCAGCACCGCCGTTTGCACGGACTCGGCATTGAGCTGGTTTCGGTTGAGGTCGTTTTCCAGTTGCTCGAAGCTTGCGGTTCGGGTCTTGCGCAGCGTCGGATCAAGGTAGGCCGCCGGGAAATAATAAAGACGCTGATTGGTCGCCCAGGCCTGATAGTGATGCAGGACAGTGCGCCAGGTGTCGACTTGGTCGGTGGGGATCTGCGCGGTGTGATAACCCGGTTCCATGTTGGCCAGAATGCTGTTGATGTACTGCTGAAGACTGGCAATCGCGCAGGCTACCGGGCTGGTCGGCACGTCTTGGCTGACCAGCACGTCAAGCAGCCAATAGTGGTAAAGATCATCAGCCGTCTTGAGGTGCTCTGCGATCTTCAAGGCTTGCAGCGTCTGGTCTTGCGGAGCAATCGCCGTCAGATAGAGCCCGAGCTGCGCATCACGCAGGCTTTCGTTAAGTTGTTTTTCAATAGCAACAGACATGTTCATTCCTTGAGCATGTATCGAAATTTACTGACTGGCCGCCATGATGGCTTCACCGACCGTTTTCCATTGAGCGGCCGAACTGTTGTTTTCGAGTGCTGTGGCACCGAGCAGCGCGGTCGTGCCAAGCCCGGTGGCTTTGCAGGCGCTGTGACAGCGCATGACCCAGTCGATGTCTTTTATTGTCTGGGCCTTTTTGAACGGCAGATGCAAGGTGAGCGCGGTGACCTCAGCCACTGTCCAGTTCAGTAATTGGGCCAGGCGTTCGTTGACGACGCTTGTCTCGCGATTGGAAAAATCGGCGAACTCCAGGTAGCTCAGCAGGTTTTCTTCTGGCTGCTGATAGGTGCTCATGAAGTGGTTAAAGCGATCGAACAGGTACAAGGTTTTGAATGACAGCTTCAGCTGCCCGTCCGGTGTGTCCAGCCAGCGAGCAGTGTTCAGAAGTGCGCGCAATGCCTTGTTGCTCAGCTGCAAGCGGACTGCGGCTTCTGTGTGGCGCAGAAGCGGATGCAATGTGCGCGCAAGCTCGTGCGAGTCTTTTGAGTCCAGCGCAGCAGTGAGAATCTGATTGACTGAGTTGTTCGCCCATATCACGACGTCTTTTGCACAGTTCATGGGCAGCAGGAAAGTTTCCTGTAAAAACACTTCGATCAGATGCTGCTGGCGATCATGGGCCAGCAAGAGAAACTTCTTGAGTTTCCGTTTGCTTTCGTCTTTGAGCTTCCGGTTTTTTTCGGGATCCTTGTCCAGTTCGAGGGTGGCGTCATCGACTATCTGGTTTAGTGCGGCGGTCAACGTCTGTGGAACATCGTGTTTGATCGTGGGGGTGAAATTTTTGATAAGCCCTTTGCCATCAAGCAGGGTTTTTGCCAGCTTCACTCGCCAATCAATTGCCCCCGGTAACGCCAGCGCTGCCCATTCTTGTGCGCAGACCACGCTCGCGCGCGTGTCGGCCATGAATTTAGTGAGGTACTGCTGCAAGTCCCCCAACGGATAATCAGCGCTGGTTTGCAATTCAAGAACGCGTTGCAGCATGGGGATGTCGTAGACGGATTCCTTGATCCAGCAGGTTATCCAGTCCAGTTGCATCAGGACGTCGAGAAGGTCGAAAGCAAAAATGCCCTGGGAGACTTCATGGCTCAGGAGTACTTCGTTTATGTCGCCAGTCAAAGTGCCAATCGAGGTCAACGCCCCTCCCTGATACATGGATTGCAATATCAGAAGCGGATTTTCCCGATGGGTAAGTTCATCGAAACCAGCGCCACTCCATTTGATGTTCTGGCCCTCCAATGAGGTGACGCTCCTCGAATCAGTGGTTGGAGTCTGGTTGATGTAGATCGACGGCTCATCTCTCTCTCCTGATGCTTTGGTAAATCTGAGATCAAGTCTTTTGTCTGTACTGGCGTCGGCGAACCATGATGTGTTGGTTCGCAGGCTTGATCCTGCAAGCAGGGTGGCTTCGCCCGGGCCGCTCTGTTCCCGAAGTAGAAAGTGTGCGATCAGCTCGAAATACTGCGTTCCGTTTTGACCCCTTATTCGAATTATCCGCATGCCGTTGTTGCCGGTTGCCACGCACCTGGAAATACTTTCCCCACCCAGCAAATTCGTCAGCGTCGAACTTTCGCTGACCGTGAGGCCGAACATCCGCGCAATGCGTGCCTGGCGATAGATGGACGACATCGTGCGCAAATCACACTTGAGCGAACCCAAGTGCTTTTGCGTATTTTTGACGATCTGCAATAGCGAGTCCTCTGTCAGGGGCAAGCCAAGGCTGATGCTCAGATGTTGGAGAATGGTGTGGGAGGCGGGATCCGAATTCTCCGCCCGGAAGACACGACCATCGAGCTTCAGCGGTGTGTCAAATACCCGGGCCTGATTGAACACCTTATCGAACAGGGCAATTTTATCGCCGGTCGCGCAGGGTGATACCTGGTGCAGCAGCGCGCCGAACTCTTCAGCGGTGATTGAGTACTTGCGATTCAGGTATCGATAAACACCAAGGGCTCGGATGGCATGCCCGTCGAGCTGCATCTGGGCATTACGTGGCCGCTTCAATTCAAATGCGCTGCACAGCAGACTGTCCAGCTCTGTGAAAGGAATGTCGAGCCAGCGCTGAAGGCGAATCATTCGATGCAGGCGTTCGAGTTGGTCCTCGGTCGCATTCGCGATATCCCCGAGGCTTTTCTCTCTGTCCAGCGACATGCTTTTTTCAGGGGTTGCGACAGGGCCGTTTACGTACCGGGCGCCATAGGGCTGGGGGTAAGGTGCCGACAACAAGTAATGCGCAGAGGTGTAGGGCGCGTGTTTACCTTGCGCCAGCAATGCCTCCAGTTGCTCGGCTTTAAGTTCGGTTCGCTCAAGGAAGGGCTGTATTTTTTTCAGGTCGGAAACTAATGCCGTGCCGTAGATCTTTTTCCAGTAGTTGTCTTTATGCCTGCTCTGTTCTACGGCGGGGAGCCCGGCGAGCGCTGTATCTGTCAGGATCTTTTCAGCCCATGGCAGTTCTGTCAGCAGCGCCTGTTGTTGCGGGCCCAGCCCGGACATCAGCCGCTGAGCCTGATCGGAGGAGGCGTTCTGCACCGTTCCAAACCGGGAACCGTAGTAGTGCGTGACAGGAAGGAATTCGCTGGCGAGGTAATTCAGTTCTCCGAGCGTCGGTTTGTCCGCGCCCAGTCCCAGCAGGCACTGATGATGGAAAAACTCGTACGGAAGGGCGAAGGGGTAATACCGTTGCGCCAAAACGTCATAGGTCGATTTGCCTCTGTCTTCGGTGCTCTTCAGCGCGTCCTGAATATTCTGGTCCAGGATCGCATTGACGATCCCGAGCATCGGTTGCGCGGTGAAGGTGCTTTGCTGATCAATCGACAGGTCAGCAAGATCCGGACGGCGTTTTGCCAGCGTGATCCGGTTGGCTTTTTCTCCGTCTGTTGACGAGGCGCTGGATTCCAGTTGCAGGGCAAACCGGTACAGCGCTCTGAGATAGGCGACCGGTGAATCGATGGCGGCGATCGAATCGTTCTTGCATGCGTCGTCCCAGTTCTCTTTGAACAGATGGGTGTAGGTGGGGCCCTGTTTCTCGAGGGCGCGAATGCCCAGCGGGTGCCACTGATCCTGCGCCGTTCCGTCCGACGTCCGCTGCTCCCGGTAAAGGTGGTTGATCTGCGCGGAATAACATCTGGCGTCGTTGTAGAGCGCTCCGGTGTCGATGCTGGCTGCCTGCGTTTTCAGTCTCTCGTCATTGTTGATCGCGGTATCCAGACGATCCTTGAACTCGGCCGCGGTCATCCCGGTGATGTCGAATACCGAAGTGATGTTCAGCTTTTCTTTGAAGAGTGTTTCTAATGCTGACGATTCGCCCTCGGGAGCGAAGGCCTCGATCAAAGTATCGAGCAGGGAATTTTCTTTGTTATCGGTTGCGAAATTGTCGTCCATGCCGATGAGCCTCATGTGGAGATATCGACATTACGGACTAGCAGGGGGGAACGCTGTCAGCTCTTCCATTTAGGGCAGGCTGGAAGTTTCGTCACTGGGCAGGGGAAGAGGGGCAGGAAGGCTGTAGGATTTTGAAGGGTGATGGCAATGAAATTCGCCGGTAAGCCCCTGACCCTCCAGCAAGATACCGGAGGGTCAGGATCGCGGCGTTACACTCGGAAATGGCTGACCATCTGCTGCAACTGCCCCCCCAACCGCGCCAGTTCAACACTGGCCGCAGCGGTTTCATCGCTGGCGGCGGCGGTCTGTTCTGACACGTCGCGCACGTTGATGATGCTGCGGCTGATTTCTTCGGCCACGGCGCTTTGTTGCTCGGCAGCGGCAGCGATCTGCTGGTTCATCGACTGGATGTTGGACACAGTGCGGGTGATGTTTTCCAGCGACACGCCAGCCTTGCGGGTCAGGGCGACGCTGCTGTCGGTCAGGGCGCGGCTGTTGTTCATCACGGTCGACACTTGTTGGGTGCCATTTTGCAGACCGGCCACCAGGCCTTCGATTTCTTCGGTGGATTTCTGTGTGCGCTGGGCCAGGCCGCGGACTTCATCGGCAACCACCGCAAAACCACGACCGGCTTCACCGGCACGCGCGGCTTCAATCGCAGCGTTGAGGGCCAGCAGGTTGGTCTGTTCGGCGACGGCCTTGATCACGTCCATGACACTGCCGATCTTGTCGCTTTCCTGTTGCAGCACGCTCATGGCTTCGGTGGAGCGCGCCACTTCGCTGGCCAGACGTTCGATCTGGGCGATGGCTTCGTTGACCACTTTGTCGCCTTCGCGCGCTTCGCCGTCTGCGGCGGCTGCGGCCTGGGAGGCTTGTTCAGCGTTGCGCGCGACTTCCTGCACGGTGGCGGTCATCTCGTGCATGGCGGTGGCCACTTGATCGGTCTCGATCTTCTGGCTGTTGACGCCGGCGCTGGTTTGCTCGGTGACGGCGGACAATTCTTCAGCGGCGCTGGCGATCTGCGTGACGCCGTCGCGGATGCCGCTGATCAAGTCACGCAGGGTCACGCCCATGCGCGCGATGCCTTGCTGCAACACGCCGAGCTCGTCGCGGCGCGTCACTTTGACGTCCTGGGACAGGTCGCCGCTGGCGATGCGTTCGACCACGGCCAGAGTGTCGCGCAACGGGCCGGTGATCTGACGGGTGATGATCACGGCAGCAATGATGCCCACCAACAACGCCAGCAGCGTGCTGATCAGCTGCAGCGTGCGCGCCTGGGCGCTTTCGACATCGCGACGATCGAGCTGGATCTGATACAGCTGATCGCTCAGGGTCACGATCGCGGCGCCCTGGTCGGTCATTTCCTTGCGGGCCTGCACGGCATCTGTGTTGGCCGCTTTATAGGCGTGCAACGCGCTGCGGTAGTTGCCGAGCGCGGTTTCCAGTTGACGCAGGGCGTCTTGCTGGGTTTCGGCAAACTGCACGTTGAGCGGTTTCAGGCTGGCAATCGCCGTATCCAGTTGGACAACGGCTTTTTGCTCGGTCTCGGCATTGGTGGTGGCGGTGTAGCCGCGCACTTCGTAGCGGGCCAGGATGAACGCTTCCTTGGCGGCGGTGACGGCCTGGAATTGTTCGAAACGCTGATCGCTCAGGGGCATCTGTTGCACGCGAGTGCTGATGGCGTCGATCAGCGTGCTGGCCGTTTCAGCATTGGCGGCCATGGCGTCGCGGGCGCTATTGCCAGTGCGGTAAGCGCTGCGCATTTTGTTCAGCGACGTCTTATAGGCGTCGATGTAAGCGCCTTGCTCTTTGAGCAGCTTGAGGTTTTCCGGGCTCTTGAACTTCGACAACAGCGATTGTTGCTGAGCGGAAAAGGCGTCAAGGGTGGTCTGTACGTTCTGAGCGGCGTTTTCATCGCCGTTGGTCAGCATGTATTGCAGGCGAACCACACGAAGCTTGGTCAGGCCGGAGTTGAGTTGGGTGATGTCGCTCATCCAGTTGCTGCGGTCAATCAACCCGCCCAGGCTGGTCCAGCCGGTCAGGGCCAGTACGCAGGTCAGTGCCAGGACCAGGCCGAACCCCAGGCCCAGTTTCATGTTCACGCTGATGTTGCCGAACCAGCTATTCATCAAATTCCTCCAGGAACGTTGCGCTTTCGATCGTCGGTTGGCTGGAAGATTGTTGTTTTTAGGTGCCAGCAAGGGTGTGTAGCAGGCCTGTATCGGCAGCAATCGCGAGAGCTGAAAGGATTTTGTCGGACAGATTCTGTAACAAGGTCTTTGTGGGCGGCTTAAGCTTTTTTTCACATGGGTTTCACTGGCTGCCGACGCGCGTCTCTCTACCCTCGTCGCATCGAATGACAGTGATGCATGCGGGTGAGGCCGTTTGATGTGGAATTGAGACTGAATCTGTTCGGGATCAAACGCTCGATCAATCTGAGCGTTTTGGCCCGTTATCGAAATACCGCGGTGGTGCTGGCCTCGGCGCTGCTGGTGATTCCATTGACCGTATGGCTGTTGCGGCCGGCCGCAGTGCCGGACCTGGCGCATGGCAACGTGGCGGGCGCGCGAGCATTGGCCAAGGGTTGGGCCAAAGGCGATGTGATCGTGCTGGTACGCCATGTCGAGCGCTGTGATCACTCGAAAGCTGCGTGCCTGAGCGGCAACGATGGCATTACCGATCGTTCGCGCAGCGTCGCGGTGAGTGTCGGTGCGCGGTTCGAACAATTGGGGCTGGAAAAGGCCGATATCTACAACAGCCCCATGATGCGTACGTCACAGACGGCCAGCTACATGTTCAACAAGGTCGGTGTGGGCGAGGACTGGCTGATCAGCTGCAGGGGTACGATGCTGCGTGATGCCCTGGCGCACAAAGTGGCCGGTCGCAATCTGATTCTGGTGACCCACAGCGAATGCATGGCGCAACTCGAAAAAGACCTCAAGTTGTCGACCTCCACGCTCGGTTACGGCGCTTCTTTGTTTATCTCTGCCAAAACCCATAAAGCACCGCGCATGCTTGGTTTCATTGAAGCCGCTGATTGGCGCTCGGTGACCTCCGAATGAGTATTCCTTCTGGATCAGGACACACCATGCTGACGCCTTCCCGCAACCGGTTTTACTGGGTGAATTTCGGTATCCCGCTGGTCTGCGCGGCCGTGGTTTTCCTGATGTTCGACATGACCAATATCGACATCAGCTTCAGTAATCTGCTGTTTGATCCCGTCACCCAGATCTTTCCGCTCGACAAGGTTCACTTCTTTGAGAAGCTGACTCATAAGTGGGCGCGCATCATTCCGAACTGGACTGGCGAGATTGCCTTGATCGGCGCGATGCTGTCGTTTGTCTGGCCGCTGGCCAACACGCAAAAGCATCCGCGTCTCGGCCGCTTTCTGGAACGCAGCAAAGCGGCGGCGGTGCTCCGATTTGCCTATGAACATCGTCGGGATTTTCTGTTTGTGGTCTTCGCGTTTGCCATTTGCACCGGCGTGATCCATTTCCTCAAGTCGCACACCAGCGTGTACTGCCCGATTGAAACGACCCTCTACGGTGGGAAAATGGCCCATGTGGAGTGGTACAACAACTTCCAGCTGTTCAAGGAAGCCGGTGATGGCCGTTGCTGGCCGGGCGGCCATGCTTCCGGTGGCTTCACCATGCTCGCCCTGTACTTCGTGGCTCGCCGCTACCGCTGGCGCTATTCCAAAGCGCTGATGTACGGCGCGTTGCTGCTCGGTTTCGTGTACGGCACGACGCGGGTTCTGCAAGGCTGGCACTACATGTCCCACACCTTCTGGGCCGGGATCTTCGTGTGGCTGGCGTGTTTGCTGACGGCGCTGGCGTTTTACGGCCGAGCGCGGCTGGAGATGCCGGTGCTGCAAAAGGCTGAAGCGCCGACCGCTGAGTCGCTTACTGGTTTACAAAGTAATAAGCCTGACGCCCCACCATCATGGTCTTGAGGACTTTCAACGGCGCGGCCGGTTCGGTTTCACCGGACATGACCGCCACGTTGGAAGGGGAGGCGGTCAGAAATTCATGTAGTTGCGCCTCGGTATCCAGGCCCTTGAGCACTCGCTGGGTGTAGAACACGCTGGCGCCGCCCACCCGCTCGTTGGCCTGGAACAAGGCGATGTGTTGCCCGTTGGCCTGCATCGTCTGAATCTGTTCGGTCAACGGCAGGAACGATAATTTGTGATCGGCATGGGGCAGTGCCCATTGGGCGGCGGTCAGGTAGCTGCCGATCACCAAAGCGAGGACGCCCATCGCCACGCTGCATTGATGCCGTGCGATGCGCCCCAACAGGTTCGAGGCCCCTTCGCGCACCTTCAGACGCTCGAACAGAACGCTTGCATACTCCGCAGCAATCACCGCCGCCGCTGGCGTCATCGACATGAGATACACCGTGCGCTTGCTCGACGCCAACGTCAGCATCACAAACTGCGCCATTATCCACAGGGTGAAAAACAGCAAGTAACGATTGGCCATCAGGCTTTTGCGGAAATGCCACAACCCCAGGTACACCAAAATATTCCACGGCAGAAACGCTTGGGGCAGCTTGGTCAGGTAGTAGTAGAACGGTTCGTAATGCCCGGCCTCGACGAAGGAACCGCTGAAGCGCCCGACGCTGTTGGTCAGCAGCACTTCCCCCACGGCCTGCGCGCCACCGCGCTGATACAGCACGGCAAGCCAGATCATCAGCGGGATCAATCCCGCAAGCGTCAGTAAACCGGGGCGTAGCCAGTCCGAGAGTTTCAGGCGCTTGTCCATCAAGGTCTCGGCCAGCAGATACGCGAAAATCACCACGCCCGGCATCGCCAGGCCCAGCACGCCTTTGCTCAATGTGGCGATGGCGATTCCCGAAGCAAACAGCAACGCGTTGCCGAACGTCGATTGTCGGTGCCCCTGAAAGAACGCCAGCAACGCCATGGTCACGCCGAGGGCAAGCAATGCGTCTTCGCCGACGCCGCGCACGTTGCTCCAGTAACTGGCCATGGTCGCGAGCAGGATGCCGGCGATCCAGGCAATCGCCTTGGGCCGGCCGAACCGCCGCAGCATCGCGTACAACAGCATCACGCTGAACAACCCGGCGAACGCCGATGCCAGCCGCACCGCCCACGGTGTGCCGCCGAATGCGCGGATGGCGCCGGCATCCAGCCACAAGCTCAAGGGCGGTTTTTCCAGAAACGGTTCGCCGAACAAGCGTGGCGTCACCCAGTCGTTATCCAGGTGCATTTGCATGGCGATCCCGGCCACCCGGGCCTCCGTGGAACCTTGCAACTGATGATTGCCCAGGGCAAAGAAAAACAGCACAGCGGCAAGCAGAAACAGTGAAGTGGCGGGACGCGTCATAGACTTCTGGCTACCGAGAGGTGGACCGGGAAGCCCGAGCATACGGGGCGAATGCTTAACGAATTGTGAACGGTCTGCGAGTATTACGAGAGACGTCTGGACCAGCGCTGTTCCGGGGCTTCAAAGCGATCATTGATCAACGCCGTCAACACATGATCCTGCCAGCGCCCGGCGATGCTCAGATAGGCCTTGGCGTAGCCCTCGCGTTCAAATCCCAGGCGCTCCAGCAGCCGCGCACTGCGTTCATTGCCGGGGATGTAATTGGCCATGATCCGGTGCAGTTTCTGCTCATCGAACATGTAGCCGATTCCCGCTTCCAATGCTTCCTGCATCAAGCCCTGGCCCTGATGGGATTCGTCGATGTGGTAACCGAGATAGCAGGCCTGAAACGCCCCGCGAGTGATGCCGCTGAAGTTGCAGGCGCCGATCATCTGGCCGTCCGGGTCCAGCAGCGCGAAATGCACGGCCAGGCCCGCCAGAAAAGCGCTGGCTTGCACTGCAAGGCGCGGACGGATGTTTTCGTGGCTGTGGTAATCGGTGGGGCGAATCGGCGACCACCGGGCGAGATGCCTTTGGTTGCGTCGGTAGAAGTCGCTTTCCAGCGCCGCCTGTTCAGGGTCGAGCACCGCCAGCGTCAAGCGTTTACAGGGCAGGGACAGCAGCGGCATGGGGCGCTCCGGTTCGTGGGGATCGTCGCGCAAGCATTACGTGGCCAACGGAAAAACTCAAACCGCCAGCGGCAACGTCACGATAAAAGTGCTGCCTTTGCCGTCGCCGTCGCTCATGCCGATCACCGTGCCACCATGGGCCTCCACCAGTTCGCGAACGACCGTCAGGCCAATGCCAAGGCCTGCGCCGTTGAAACCGACGGCGTGAACGTCTTGCACAAACGGCTCGAAGATAAACGGCAGGGCTTGAGCGGAAATACCGATGCCGTCGTCGCAAATGCTCATTTCCAGCGCGTTGTCCCTGGCCGTGACCGACAGCGTGACATGGCCCAGCGCGGGGGTGTACTTGGCCGCGTTGCCCAGCAAGTTGCCGAGAATCTGCGTGAGCCGCACCGGGTCGCCGTCCACCGAAAGCGCGCACGTGGGCAGTTCGGCGGTGAAGTGCAGGTGTCGGGTGTTCATCACCGGGCTGCACACATCGATGGCCTCGTGGATGATCTGCACCATGTCGACGATCCGGCAATCGAGGCGCAGCTTGCCGGTGCTGGCGCGGGACACGTCGAGCAAGTCATCCACCAGCCGCGTCATGTGCTGCACCTGGCTCTCGATCAACGCCTGCATGCGTGGCAGCTCTTCGCTGGGCACCCGCACCAGCCGGCCGGCGATCATGCTGATGGGCGTCAGCGGGTTGCGCAGTTCATGGGCGACCAGGGTGAGGATGTTGCGTTGCTGCGCCAGCATATGTTCTGCCGAGGCTTGAAGGTTTTGCGCGCTGAGGGCCGCAATCACCAATTGCGCGTTGGCCTCGCGCATTTCCAGAAACAGCCGCTGCTCTTCTTGCGAGCGTTGGGGTTTTTCCGCATCCGATTGTGCCAGCAGAATGGCCAGCACCAATTGCTGATTGGCTTCGACCAATTGTTCGATCTGCTGGGCATCCACCAGCCGGTTGTTGGTATCGCTCAATTCTTTTTTCAGCGCCGCCAGCACAGCACGGGCTTCGACGGTTTTCTGGCCGAGCAGGAACAACTCACGAGCGGCCGAGGCCATCGTTTGCGGATTCGTGCCATTGGCCTCAGTCATAGTCCCGGTTTACCCCTCGTCCTTGCTGAACTGCCGGGTTGGCCGGCCTCCCAGTAACCCTTCCTGATCCGGCAGCATCTCGCCGATCTGCAGGCCGTTATTGTCGATGCGGTACAGGCGCAACTCATCGGAGTGGGCGCTGGCCCGAACCTTGACCACCGCCATGATGCGCAACAAACGGCTCTGCACTTCAATATAGCGCTGGACGATGATTGCGTCGGTGAGAAACGCCGTGCCGTAAGGGCTGAAGCGCAGGTCGGTGTAGCGGTCTTCCAGTTCCGAGGTCAATAACACACTGACACCGATGCTGGTCAGTGCCGTGACCATGCGCGACAGCGACTCACGAAAGTCTTCGCGGAAAGTCGGCGCCAGCGCCAGTTCGAAACCCGACAATGAATCGATCACCACACGGGTGGCTTTCAGGCGGCTGATCTCACTGAGCAGTAAATGCACGATTTCGTCGATGGACAGGTCCGGCGCACGGCTGTCCACCAGGCCTACTTGTCCGCTTTGAATCAGCCCCGCCAGGGTGGTGTTCTGGGAGTGATTCGGCCGTTGTTCAAACACCGCAATCACGCCGGTTTCGCCATTGCGCGCGCCTTCGGCCAGGAAGGTTGACGCCAGAATGCTTTTGCCCGAGCCGGACGGACCGGCCACCAACAAGGAATAACCCCGGGGCAGGCCGCCGCCAAGCATTTCATCGAGCTGCGGCACGCCCATTTTCAGGCGTTTGCTCGGGAATTCCAGCGGTGCTTCAACCGGGCTGGCGGAGGCAGGTGCAAAGACCTTGATCCCCGACGTAGCAATACGGAAGGTATGCAGCCCCGGCAGCGTTGGCTGGCCGCGCATCTTCATGATTTCCATCTTGCGCACCATGGAGTTGCGCTCAACGCTCTGGCGCAGCCAGATCAGGCCATCAGCCACGGTAAAAATCGGGTTGGTGTCGGTTTCGGTGAAGTATTCGCCAATCAGGAAGGTCGTCGCCTGCCAAGTGGTCATCAACATGCCCAGTTGCTGAACGAACTGCGGCAGGTTGTTGTTGGGGTTGTCCTGAGTCTGGCTGGCCAGCACCACGGAGCGGAACGAATCGACAAACACCAGCCCTGGCGAGTGAGTCTCCACCTCGCTGACGATGCGCCGCAGCACCTCGTCCAGATTCCCCGCCAGGGTGTCGTCGGCCAGGTTGATATAGCGAATCGACTGGTTGATCGCTTCGCTGTCGAAAAAATCGAATTGCTGCTGATAGCGCAGCATCTTCAGCGGCGGCTCTCCCAGCACGGTAAAGAACAGCGCCGGGCGTTCAGGTGTCGCCAGGGCGAACATCATCTGATGCGCGAGGGTGGTTTTGCCACAGCCAGGCGGGCCGGCGATCAGGTTGAACGAAAACTCCGGTAATCCCCCGCCCAGCACCTCGTCCAGTCCTGGCACGCCGGTGGCCAGGCGGTTGATAGTCACTTTGGTGCTCATGGCGAATTTTCCTGCGAAGGGGTGTCGCTCAAAGAAGGTTCCCACATGCCACGAAGCAAGCGTTCGGTAAGCGAGGGCCCGATGAGCGTGGTCAGCAGCTCGTAAAACGTAGTCAGCAACACTTCACCGAAAAACAGCGCATCGGCGTCGTTGTGCTCAACGATTACGGACTTGAGGGCAGTCAGGTCCATGCCGGCTGGCACTTTGTCGTAGGTGCCGGCTAAACGCGGATGAGTAGAGGCGCACAGGTGGAGGCTGCGGCGATAAAGCGCGGCAACTCCCTGCGGGCCGATGATGGGCGTGAGGGCTACATCCATATCCCGCAAGGTTGAAATGATCGCTTGGGCGATCCTTGCGATGTCAGCATTGGGGCCAACACGGTGCGCCAGAGAAGCTACGATCTGGCGGCTCTCTTCGCTTAGCGTGGACATGGCTAACTGATATCTGATGGACAGACATCCATGCTACACCCAATAAATCGGGCGGGTGTGATTTGAATCAGGGCGCAGGGTTTCGGATGACAACCTGCAGGTAATCAATCAAAAGGCAAAAAAAAGCCCGCGGGAGGGCGGGCAAACTGTAGTTTCTTGAATGAGCGAGCGCACTTTAACGGTTGGAGAGGGGCGATGGGGTGAAGAAAAATTTATGTGGAGGTAGACCCCCGAGTTAGCGCTTACGGCAAATGATCTGCCGCAAAGTCCGCCTCCGAACGTGCCCGCAACCGGCCCTTGCGACAAGCCTGCTGGAAGCGTTCGAAATCGCGTTCATTCTGTTCGGCATAGCTATTGGCATACTTGAACAGCGCGTCGGCCAGTGCATCGCTTTTACCGATGTATCCGCTGATCTGCGCGGCCTGCCCGGATGATTTGGCATGTGCGCGGGCGAGGGCGCGACCACAGACGCGTCCATACTCCGCGAAGGTGTCCGCATCGAAGGTCTCGAGTTCGGCCGAGATTTTCATGTCGCGCAACTGCCGCACATAGAAGTGTCGACCGCTGGGGCCGGTGGTCCAACCGAGGAACAGATCACTGGCCGCCTGCATCAGCCGTTGACCATCGACCACCCGCTGACCGTTGTGCCGCTCTTTTGATTTTGTCTTCACGTAATCGGCCAGCACCGAGCGCCGTGCTTCCTTGAATTGGAGAAACAGCGGGAATTCCTGATCGTCAGTCAGCAGAGCCACCAGGCAACGAGTGCCGACGCTGCCCACACCCACCACTTTGAAGGCCATGTCCTGAATATGAAAACGTGAAAACAACGCTCGTCGGTCAGCCTGCAGCGTGCCTGGATACTCGCGCATGAAGGCGTCGTAGATCGGCCGCCAATCCGAGAGGCGCAGCCAGTCATCGTCGGCGTCCAGCAGCGTAGTGCTTTTGTGCAGGTGGAAAATTTCTGGCAGATCATCACGAATAGTCAGACGGCCATGGGCGTCACGCTCGCTGATTTTCGGCAGCAGTTCAGCATGGGAGCGACCTTTGGCTTTTTCGATGGCGCGTTCGATATGCTCGAGCGTTTTTTTGTTCGCCTGCTTGCGCAGGTCGTCGTAACGGATGGACTCGTACCAGGTTTCCAGAGAGCTTTGTTCGGCGCACTCAAGCATCGTTTCCTGATAGGCGCCGACCGCTTCGCGGCAGACCGTTTCTTCGACTGTTTCGCTATGACGCAAGTCGCGGGCGGCTACCACGATACTCGCCACCAGCCGTTTAACGTCCCACTCCCAGGGGCCGGGATGGGCCTCGTCGAAGTCGTGGACGCTGAACAGCAGATTGCGTTCGGGTGTGGCGAAGCCGCCGAAGTTCATCAGGTGGGAATCGCCACAGATTGGCGATGTCAGCCCCATGTTCGGTGTGGTGGCCAGGTCATGGGCCTGCAAAAGCGCGTTGCCGCGATAGAAGGTGAAAGGAGAAACGAGCATTCGACCGTAGCGTAATTCGACCAGGGATTTGATCCGGCCTTCGCTGGACGCTTTGATCAGCGGGAGCGGGTCGCGGGTCGCTTTTCCCGTCGACGCTTGAGCATTGCGGGGGCAGTTCTTGCGAGCATCCTTGCCTTGCTTCAAGCGGTCTTTGAGGGTTGTCATAGGGGCTCGTTTGGTGGGGGCGTATGCGGGATTAGTGTAGAAGGCCTTCGCGGGTTCATCCGAAGTTTGGGCTGCGGCTAATCTATCCTTCAAGAACCTGTTCGATGTCGCGGTCCGAAAACAAGGAGGCCTGTGCTTTCCCTGCTGATTTCGCTGCTGTTAGCCTTCCTGATCGGTTGGGTGTCCCAGCGCATGGGCATGTGCCTGGTCAATGCCACCGGGTTGTTGCTCAGGCGCCGGCCGACGCTGTTTGTGTCGCTCATCTCTTGCGGTCTGTTCGGCCTGCTACTGGCACCGTTTTACCGGTTGTTTGGCGTCAGTCAGCCGTTGTTCGTTCCTGAAATCGGCTACCTGTCGCTGGTCGGGGGCGGGTTGCTGTTCGGCATCGCCTCGGTGCTCAACGACGGTTGCAGCGTCGGCACCCTCACCAAGCTCGCCAGCGGCAACCTCAGCAAAGCCTTCACGATTATTGGCTGGGTGCTGGGGATCGTCCTCTGGTATCACCTGAACATGCTGACCGAACACAAAACCCTGCAAATGCCAACGATCTCCAGCCACCAATACTGGCTGACCATCGGCATCGTGCTGATGGCGCTACTCTTCCTGATCCGCGTTCACGGCGACAAACACCTGGTGCTGTCCAGCATGCTCCTGGGGGCCTTGACCAGCGCCCTCTACACCTTCGAACCGCTGTGGACCCCGAGCGTGTTCTTTTACAACCTCTCGCAAATGTTCTGGGCCTCGGGCGACAGCTCGCTGACCAGTCAGCGCGTGGCGGTTTTCGTCATGCTCTTGGTGGGAATGCTCAGTTACACGCTGCATCGACGGACGTTCAGCTATCAGCGGTTTGAATGGCGGGCGGCGGGGAAGCATTTACTGGCAGGGGTGTTGATGGGGATTGGTGCGTCGATGATGCTGGGTGGAAATGATTCGCAGATTTTGCTGGTGTTTCCGACGATGACTTGGGTGGGCGCAGTGCCTTTGGGGGCGATTGTAGTGGGGATATTGGTGGGGATTGGGGTGAAGCGGGTGAGGGGGTGAATTCGTGAAATCGGAATTTGAGTTAGCTGAAATGTTGCGTATTCATCACATTTTGCTATCAATGTTGCGGTAACTGCACATGGATTGCGCTCTGATAGTTTCCTGAGCCATCTGGATCACAGGGTGAGTGGGTTACAGGAAAAAAGAAGAATAGCTTTTTCACTGACTCAACAGTAAGTTACATAAAGTGAAACCTTCTGTAGAGTCATGGGTATGCATCCGCACTCAAAATCTACCCAGCCAATGGGGCGGCTTCTCCAAAAACTGACCCGTTTGGCCAGCGAAGAACGCTACCTGTTCACTCCCGACGATCTCAGATCGTTGGTGCCAGATATTTCCGACGGTGCCTACAAAACCTTATTGAGTCGCGCAGCCTCGGATGGTCATCTGGCGCGAGTGTGTAGAGGGCTTTACCTGTTTGAAGCGGCCAAACCGTCCAGCGGATTGGTGCTGTTTCATGCCGCTGCCAGGCTACGTGCCAAGGAGTTCAACTACATCAGCCTAGAAACGGCATTGAGCGATAGCGGCGTCATCTCTCAGATCCCCATCAACTGGATCACGCTGATGTCTTCTGGTCGCAGCAGCACCATTTCATGCGGACGCTGGGGCACCATCGAATTCGTTCACACCCGCCAGAAACCTCAAGACCTGGTTGGACAGGTTCACTATGACGCGCGTTGTCGCCTGTGGCGGGCAACACCGCAACAAGCATTGCGGGACATGAAGGTCGCGAAACGAAACATGGATTTGATCGATTGGAGCGTCGCCAATGAGTTTGTTTGATGAACTGGTAGATGAAGCACTTAAAAACAAACAGGATCTGGCGCCATTGCGCGTCGTGGTGGAAAAGGAACTGCTGCACCACGACATCATGCTCGCACTGAGTTCTGCCGGCATGCTCGCTAAACTCACCTTCATCGGTGGAACCTGCTTGCGTGCCTGCTACGGTTCAAACCGCTTGAGCGAGGATCTGGATTTCACCGGTGGCGCGGACTTCAATCGCGAGAGTCTGACTCAGCTTGCTCACGTTCTTGTCTCAACGCTGAAAACCAAATATGGCCTTGAGGTTGAAGTCGGTGAGCCTGTTCGTGAGGAGGGGAATGTCGATACCTGGAAGCTGAAGGTTCAGACCCGGCCCGGGCGCAAAGACCTTCCGGCGCAGCGCATCAACATCGATGTGTGTTCCATTCCGAGTTATCAGCCACAACCTATGTTGCTGCTCAATCCATATGGCGTCGACATGGGCACAAGTGGCCTGATTTTGCAGGCAGAAACACGCGAAGAAATCTATGCCGACAAAATAGTGGCTTTCGCTCTGCGTCCTAACCGAATCAAGAACCGGGATCTCTGGGACATGGTCTGGCTGCGTCAGCAGGGTGTAACGCCGCAACTGAATTTGATTGGGAAGAAACTGAGCGATCATCACTGCGAACAGGATGAATTCTTGAAGCTATTCAAGGAGCGTTCGGAACTGCTCGATGCTGATCCGAAAGTTGTGCTTGAGTTTCGCAAGGAGATGGGGCGGTTCCTGCCAGGAGAACTGGTCGCGCAAACCGTTAATGAACCGGCGTTCTGGACGTTTTTGGTTGGGCATATACGTGAGTTGTATGTGACGACGGAGAAAGCGTTGTCCGGGGCTGAGAACGTTCAGGGCTTTGGTTTCAAAATGTAAAGTCCGGCAGTCATAAAAAATGGGCGATCTCAGTGAGGTCGCCCATTTTTTCTATGCCGAAACTTGAGCCTGCAATCGTCGGCCGACGACATCCATCAAATCGCAGCCATCGCGTAGCGATGTCACCAGCACTCGCGCCAATTCACTGTGAACCCCCTCGCTCACAGCAAAGCTCTCCAGCAATTGAGTCGCGGTGCGGATGCGGTAAGCCGCGGTTTCATGCAGTACGTCCAGCGGTGCTTCAGTGTCGATCAGCAGCGACGCGATGGTGCAGTCGATGCCGGTAACAGGCATGTATCGATCCATGACAAAACCTCCATTGGGTAAAAGAGCGCGACCACTCAGTGGTGGCCGGCGGACGGAACTTCGGACACGCCATCGGGCGGGTCGAGGTTGTCCAGCGCTCGGTTTACCAACAGTTCGCCCAGCACCGCCAGCTGCTGAATCGCCAGTGCCACGTTGCGGCGCGAGCCTTCGAGATCGCAGGCGAGGTCAGTGGTCATGACGTTGAGTGAGGCGAGGGTTTCGCAGGCGTGAGCGAGCAGGGTTGGCGTGTCGACGTCGGGGAGGATGGTGAAGACGTGGCTGATGGGGTCGGGGTGGTTTGGGTTGCGGAGGCGGGCGCTGACGGTGCGTTCGGTGGTTTCGGATAGCTTGGATAAATCGAGGGGTTCTGACTCAGAAAGAGTCGGGTCTTCTGGTTGATTCGGGTTGGTCTTTTTCATTAAAGGAACTCCAGTCATTTCAGGATTCCCACGTTTTTCGGCCTGTCAAAACCGTTCGCTGTTTTGCAGCGAAGTGCAGAGATTATCTGCCAGGAGTGACGCCCGCAAGTTCACGAAAGTCGACACGAATCGCGGGAAGTTTCCTAGGACGTGGACTACGCGCTGACCAAGACATTGAAGCGTTGTTTTTTTTGAGAAAGACATAGAAGGATTATCTCTCAGAACTGAACTACGGTTGCCGAGGTGTAATTCCTACGCATTGTGACGGTTGACGGTTAGGAAGGGTAAAGACCAAAGTTTCTCCATTCGCTAACACCAATTTTCGGAGAGCAAAGCATGACAGCTGAGATCGCAATTATGAGCCGTACTGCCGTTGTACTGGCTGCCGATAGCGCTGTTACCGTCACATCGTGGAAGGATGGAAATCAAGAGCGCAGGTATTTCAAAGGTGCCAACAAGCTGTACGAGCTGTCCCGGGGCGGGCCAGTGGGGTTGATGATTTACGGATCAGCCGGGCTGCAAGGTGTTCCTTGGGAGCTACCTATCAAAGCGTTTCGAGAAACCCTCGGTAGCGACCAGTTTGACCGACTGGAAACGTACCCAGAGCGTTTTTTTGAGTTTCTACAGCACAACGACAAGCTCTTTTCAGAGGAAACCAAAAATAAAGCACTTCTTAATTTAGTCGGTGCGGCAGTGTTCCGGCTTCAGATGCTAATCGCCGTCTATGCAGAAGTGAATAAGGTTGAAGGTCTTGCCGATAAAACTGACGAAGAAATTGAGGCTGCGTTCTCTCTTGCAGAAGCCCAAGTCGATGCAATGGAGCTGCCTCAACTTCTCACAGAAGCAGACATTGCGAATGCGACAGCTAAGACGACGGAGGAGCTAACGAAGGAAGCGACCACCGCAATTCCGCTATTTATACAGTCAGCATCGCGTGTATTTCTGGTTCCACGATTCATCGTTACCCTGGTTAAACTTGCAGTAAAACAATTCATCCAATATGCAGACCAAACAGGTGTGGTAATTGCTGGTTATGGTAAGGAAGAATATTTTCCGGCACTCGAGGTCTACGATTGCTACGGCTTCCTCGGCGACAGACTAATCCTTCTTCGTAATGAGCCAAGGGTGATGGATGCCAATTCGCCTGCAGTGATTCAGCCCTTCGCGACTACTCACATGATCGATACGTTCCGCACAGGGGTAGCTCCCGATGTACTTGGCTCAATTTACGGCTCGACCAACCAAGCCTTGACGGATTTAGGTGCACGAGTGATGGCTGAGTGCGGTGCTCAGGTGCCGTTAACCGAGGAGCGCTTGAGTATCCTCGTGCAAGAGGCTCATACCGAACACACCGACCGGTGGTATCAGCAGATACGAAACCAGCATGTATTTCCACTTTCCAATATTATACATTCGCTCCCTCTGCCGGATATGGCAGGCTTGGCAAAGAGCTTAATTGAGCTAGAGTCACTGAAAGAGAGGGTGACGCGGCCTAGCGAGTCTGTTTCTGGCCCGATTGACGTTGCCGTCATTAGTAAACATGACGGGTTCGTATGGATCGATAGGAAGCATTATTTTAGACCTGAATTGAAACCTCGATTCTTCAAACGAGCAGAATAATGGAGTCAGATATGATCTTCTCAGCGCCACAACCATCGAAACCTTCGGCGTCGGCTGTCGCAAGGGATGCGTTGAGCATCGAGAATCAGCAGATCCGCCCCGCTCGGCAGCTAAAGGGTGTCAGTCAATACGATCTGATGATGCGTAAGCTGGATAGCAAACCTAGCGTACATGAGATTCTTGTGGCTTATTCGCAAACGTAAACCCGCTCGATTTTCTAAACCCGCGCATAGCGCGGGTTTTTTATGTTTTATATTTCTTAATACTCCGTAACCCCATCACCCCACAAAACCCACCCAGCCTCCCCAGCCACCAACCGATACCGAACCTGCCGCATCTTCCCCGTCCGCCCAGCCCCATCATCCGCACTCTCATAAACCGGAAACCGCCGCACCAACACACCCTCCACCACCGCAAACTCATCCTCCCCCTGATACCCCTCGGCTGCTTTCGCATTCTCACTAACAACCGGAAGATAAATATCGCTCAGCGATTTCTTACGATTGGCGGCATACGCAACCAACTCCCCCGGTAACCCGCGACCAGGGGATCTGATGAAGACGTAAATCTCCGGCGAACCATCCTGATCAAGGTCCGCGACTTCCGCCCGGACGATGTTGCCAGTGAGTGACCGGGTGATATCCGAATTATCGACCTCCAAGCCTTGAGGCGAGATGCGCACGGCAGGATTCCCGTCGACCCATTCCCCCGTCACATGAAAACGAATGCCCTGTAGTTCAAGCGTCTGGTCAAACGGCTGAGTGCTGTCCGAGGTATCGGAGGGGCTGAGGTTCAACGAAAGGTTGTAGTTCGCCACCTCGTTGCGCCGTGCGGCGTTGCGCATGAGGTACACCTGAACCGAGTATTCGCCATCGACGGGCAACGGCCCCATGAAGTGGTTGCCCATGATCGAGCCATTAAACAGCGCGTAGTCCGCGCCTTTGGCGGTGATGTTGAAGTAGGCAGAGGTGTTGGAAGGCTTGAGGTCTACGGTCAGTATCTGGCCTGCCTTCGCACTCACGCGGTATTGCGCGGTGAGCCGGCCTTGGATGGACTGTTTGATCTCGACGGCATCGGTGCCCTTGTCGAAAGGGACCTGCTCGACACGGGGCGCGACTTCGGTGGCGGCCTGTGCAGACAGGGAAACCATGGCCGCGAGGGCGGCAGTGATCCAGATGTTCATGTTTATCTTCCTTAGAACTGCGCTTCCACTTGATTACAGCTCATCCGACCTCACCGTGTGCTGGAATGATGCTCCCAAAGTCTCACCCCCAACGCCCCCGTCCGATCCAGTGATGAGCCCACCGCCAGGCAGCAGGTCTCGGTCTGAAGCCCGCACACCAACACGCGATCGACCTTCAGGCTTTTCAAATACTCACGGTCTTAGGGAAGGCGCATAGCCGTATTTGATAAAGACGCGATCGGCCTCGATCAGGCTGTCATCGTCCGGCGCAGGGTGCCATCCGAGTTATTTCTCAAAAGGCGTTTTCGTTTCGTCGTGGCGTTCCACGGTGGCGATGCTGGGCAGGTTACCGAGGATTTTCCGGATACCGTCGATGAGCCATTGCGGTGGGGAAAACCGGGCTGGACGTCAATGATAAGAAGGGCTTGAGACATGGCGAAAGTTCCGGTCTAGACGTAGTCTGACGGTCTGGAATGGCAATCGTATGACTGCCTGTAGTTAATAAATGTCGTCAAATAAATGACGGCTTGCAGGGTGAAATACCGCTCGGCGATAAATTGGACAAAGTATTGACAGTGCCCATTTGATCTCCCATTATCGGCCGCGCTTTGGTGGCCTTGCGCCATAAAATCGGCGGACTTTAATCACTCGTATCCGCTCTACTGTTCAGGGAGAGATTTCATGTTTGTTGAGCGAATACTGGTGACTGGTGGTGCAGGTTTCATTGGGTCGCACCTCGTGGAAGCGTTGCTGGGTAAAGGCTACAAAGTCCGCGTGCTGGATAATCTGTCGACCGGCAAGGTCAGCAATCTGCCGATGGACAATGCCAATCTGAGCCTGGTCATCGGTGATGTCGCAGACGGCGCCGTGGTGGCACAGGCCATGCGCGATTGCGGTGCTGTCGTTCACCTGGCGGCGGTGGCCTCGGTGCAAGCGTCGGTGGATGATCCGGTCAGTACCCACCAAAGCAACTTCGTCGGCACGCTCAACGTGTGCGAAAGCATGGTGAAGGCCGGGATCAAGCGCGTGGTATTCGCTTCCAGCGCGGCCATCTACGGCAACAACGGCGAAGGCACGGCGATTCACGAAGACACGCCAAAATCCCCGCTCACGCCATATGCCAGCGACAAACTGGCGAGTGAGCAATACCTGGATTTCTATCGCCGCGAACATGGCCTGGAACCGATGATCTTTCGGTTCTTCAACATCTTCGGCCCACGCCAGGATCCTTCATCGCCGTACTCCGGCGTGATCAGCATCTTTACCAAGCTGGCCATAGCCGAGCAGTCGGTGGCGATTTTCGGCGACGGTGCGCAGACCCGCGACTTCGTCTATGTCCAGGACCTGGTGAGCATCCTCGTTCAGTCCCTGGAAGTCAGCGAACCGAGCCCCGGCGCGGTAAATGTTGGCCTGAGTCGCTCCACCAGCCTCAACGACCTGATCACTGAATTGGGCGCCGTCACCGGCAGTCCGCTGAAGGTGATCCATCACGCGCCACGTCAGGGCGACATTCGCCATTCGCGCGCCAACAACAGCCGCCTGCTCGAGCGTTTCACGCTCCCGGAACCGACCGCCATCGGCAAAGGCCTGGCGCAGCTTATCCGCAGCCTCTAACCCGGCCGGTTCTACTGTCCGACTTCGAAGCAGTATCGGTTCAGTCAATTCAAGAGTGAGTTATGGAAATCGTTTTTCGCAGGACGCGTGTCCGCGCGGCCGCTAAACGGCTGCTCGCCGCTTTAGCGTTGTTCGTGAGCGCACCCGCCGTCCAGGCCGCAGCATTACCGCAACCCACCAGCGTAGTTTTTTGGTACGCCGATCAACCGCCTATTTCTGAGTTGGCTCAGTTCGACTGGTCGGTGGTCGAACCGGGTCATTTGACTGCGGGCGACGTCAAAACCCTGCGCAAATTGGGCAGCCAGCCATTCGCCTATCTGTCGGTGGGCGAGTTCCATGGTGGCAAGGCCGAACTCGACAAGGCATCCCTCACGGGGGCGGTCAGCCCGGTGCGTAATGGCGCGTGGGACAGTCAGGTCATGGACCTCGCGGCGCCCGCCTGGCGTGAACATTTGTTCGGCCGAGCCAAGGCGTTGCAGGCCGAAGGCTACGCCGGGTTGTTTCTCGACACCCTCGACAGCTTCCAGTTGCTGCCGGAGTCGGCGCGAGAAACACAACGCCTGGCACTCGCCGGTTTCCTGCGGGAATTGCACCAGCGTCAGCCGAACCTGAAGCTGTTTTTCAACCGTGGATTTGAAGTGTTGCCCGACCTCGATGGCGTGGCGGCCGCGGTGGCTATCGAATCCATTCACGCCGGTTGGGACGCTTCCGCCAAGCGCTATCGCCCGGTGCCTGAAGCCGATCGCCAGTGGCTGGAAACCCAGATCCAACCGTTGCGCGCCAAAGGCATCCCGTTGGTAGCCATCGACTACTTGCCGCCGGAGCGTCGCGATGAAGCGCGCAAACTGGCCAAGCGTCTACGCGATGAGGGCTTCATTCCCTACATCGGCACGCCCGAGCTGGACTCGATGGGCATCAGCAGCATCGAAATCCAGCCGCGCCGAGTCGCGCTGCTTTACGATCCGCGCGAAGGTGATCTGGTACGCAACGCCGGGCACACCTTGCTCGGCGGTTTGCTCGAATACCTCGGCTACCGGGTTGATTACCTGCCCGTCGACAGCTCTATGCCGGAGCACCGTTTCAGCGGTTTGTACGCCGGGATCGTTACCTGGATGACCAGCGGCCCGCCGCAGGACGCATCGGCCTTCAACAGCTGGATCGGCAAGCGTCTGGACGAACACGTCCCGGTGGTGTTCTTTTCCGGCCTGCCGATTCAAGACCCGCTGCTGCTCAAGCGTCTGGGCCTGAATCGCTCGGCGCCGATCGGCACTCAAGCGTTGACCATCAGCTATCAGGACAAGGCGCTGCTCGGCGCCTTCGAAGCACCGGTGCAGCCCAGATCCCGTGACCTGACCGCGATTTCCCTGCTGCCCAACGGTCCGAAAGCCGCGTTGCTGTTGACCGCTGCCGACGGCCAGACATTCGCCCCGGTGGCGACGGCCGAGTGGGGCGGTGTAGCCCTCGCGCCGTACGTTCTCGAAACGAACAACGAGCGCAGCCGCTGGATTCTCGACCCGTTCGCCTTCCTCCAGGCCAGCTTGCGCCTGCCGGTTCAGCCGCGTCCGGACACCACCACCGAAAACGGCCGCCGCATCGCCACCGTGCACATCGATGGCGATGGTTTCCCGTCGCGCGCCGAAGTGCGCGGCACGCCGTATGCCGGCAAGCAGGTGCTCGACGATTTCATTCGGCCCAACCCGTTCCTGACTTCGGTGTCGATCGTCGAAGGTGAGATTTCACCGCGCGGCATGTTCCCGTTCCTGGCGCGGGAGCTGGAACCCATCGCCCGTGAGTTGTTTGCCAACCCGAAAGTCGAAGTCGCCACCCATACCTTCAGCCATCCGTTTTTCATGCAGCCGGAAGTGGCGCAGAAACGTGAGAATTTCAAACCGGAATACGGCTTGAAAATGGCCATCCCGGGATACGACAAAATCGATTTCCGCCGCGAGATTTTTGGCTCGCGCGACTACATCAACCAGCAGCTCACCACCCCGGAAAAACCGGTGAAGTTGATCTTCTGGCCGGGCGATGCCTTGCCCTCGGCAGCCACCCTGAAGCTTGCCTATGACGCGGGCCTGAAAAACGTCAACGGCGCCGAGACCCTGCTGACCAAGGCCAATCCGTCGCTGACCGGCCTCAATCCATTACTGCGCCCCACCGCCGGCGGCTTGCAGTACTACGCGCCGATCATCAACGAAAACCTCTACACCAACCTGTGGAAGGGGCCGTACTACGGCTTCCGCGATGTGATCGACACCTTCGAACTCACCGACAGCCCACGGCGTTTGCGCGGACTGCACCTGTATTACCACTTCTATTCGAGCACCAAGCAGGCCTCGATCAAGGCGATGAACGAGATCTACGGCTACATGAAGGACCAGCAACCGATGTCGCTGTGGATGAGCGACTACCTCGATCGTGTGCATGGTTTGTATCAGGCCAGCCTGGCGCGCACCGCCGAGGGCGACTGGCAGGTTCGCGGGATGGACGCCCTGCGCACCCTTCGACTCGACCCGCAAATGGGCTGGCCGGACCTGCTGCGCTCGCAAGGCATCGCCGGTGTTCGCGACTTGCCGCAGGGCCGATACGTGGCGTTGAGCAGCGACCAGGCGTTGCTGGTGTTGCGCCCCGACCGGGATCAACGACCGGCGCTGGAGGAGGCCAACCTGCCGTTGGTGGACTGGAAATATGTGGACGAAAAGCACGTGAGCTTTTCGTTTGCCGGTCAGGTCGACCTGACCTTCTCCGTGCGCTCGGCGAGCAGCTGCCGGATTGAAGTGGACGGGCAGCAATTTGCAGGCAAGGCATCCGCCGGCCTGTGGACTTTTCAATTACCAATGAAGCAGGTGAGTCATGGTCAGCTCTACTGCATCTAACGCCTCAGCAACTAAAAGCAGCCGCCTGCTCAATCCCTGGGCATTGGCGGTGGTGGCGGTGGCCGTGGGCGGCCTGCTGTGGCTGACGTTCCAGCGCGAAGAAGTGTTCCAGCCTGATGGCCGCGAGCCGGATGCGGTCTCGGCCAATTACGCCGAATTGCTGCTGGCGGCGCACCCGGAAGACGATCACCTGCGCTTGCAGCTGGTCGATCTGTTGATCCGTCTCGGCGACTACCCGAAGGCGCGCCAGCACCTTGAGAACTGGCCGAAACCTGAACTCGAATTGCAGACGTATTACCGGCTGGAACTGGATGCACTGGAAGCGGCGAAGGCCGATGATCCGGTCGCGCAGAAAACCTTGATCGAACGCCTGCAAAGCTTTGATCACCGCCTGCTGCCGCTGCCGCAATTGCAGAACCTGGCCAAGTTGGCGCTGACGTTACAGGCGCCGGCCTTCGCGGCCAGCGTCTACGAAGAAATCGCCGAACGCGACCCGGCTCAGCGCATTGCTTCACTCAAGTCTGCCGCGCAGTGGTACCTGGCCGGTGAGCAACCTGGCCGCGCCGCCGACATTTACCTGCTGCTCAAACAGGACAGCCCACAAGCGTCCCAGCGTCGTGAATACGCGCAACTGGCGTTCAACAGCTTGTTGGCCGCCGGTCGTGGTGAGCAGGCCGCACGCGTACTGGCCGATGAACTGGATCAGCTCAAGGATCCGCAAACCGATTCGGCGTGGCTGGAGCAAGGCGTCGACGTCGCCGTCGGCAGCAAGCGCTTCGATCTGGCGCAGCGCTTTCTGGATCAGTGGCGGGTATTGCAGCCGGACAATCCGCAAATCCTCCGCAAAGAATTCAGCATGCGCCTGGCCCTCGGCGACCTGGCCGGTGCGTGGGACAGTGGTCAGCAGCTCGTGGCTGAACACCCGGATGACCTGGCCTTGCTCGAGCAAATGGGGCAGCTGGGCGAATGGCGTGGCGACAGTCAGGCCGCTCTGGGCTACTGGATTCGCCTGCTGAAACTGCACGAAGACCCGCAAACCCGCGAACACGCCTGGCGTCTGGCAAGCCAGCAATACGATTTTGACCGGGCGATTCCTTTGCTCGCCGAGATCATGGAGCAGCGCGCACTCACTGACGTCGAACTCGATGCGCTGAACTACGGTCACGAATCGCGAGGCACACCGACGCAAGCCGAAGCCTGGTTGCACGCTTACTTGCGCAAGTACCCGGCGCATCGTCTGGCCTGGACACGCCTGCTGCAAAACCTCGAAAACACCGGGCAGTTCGCGCAGAAAACCGAGGTCTACAAGCGTTACTCGAAACGCTTCGCACTGACCACGACCGAGCGCATCGACTGGGCCAATACCGACCTGAAGCTGTTTGATAACCAGGCGGCGTGGGACGTTTTGCAGGTCGATAACCGCAAGATCACCGATGAGGGCTACTGGCGCCTTCGCGCTGCTTTGGCCTGGGATCTGGAGCTCGACGACGAGCTGCAAGCTTCCCTGGAACGACTCCTCGCACTCAAGGGTTCGCTCAACAGTGGCGACGAAAGTCAGCTGATCACCATGTATCGCAGCAGCGATCCGAAACGCGCCCTGACCATGATGGTCGGCAGCTGGAGACGCACCCGTGATCCGCAGCGTCTGGTCGAATCCTTGCAGCAAGCCCAGGAGTTGCAGGACTGGCCGCAAGTGGTCGCGCTGCTCAAAGACACCCAGCAATACCCGGACGCCAGCGAGCAAGCCCAAGTGCTGGCGATACGCGGTGCCTTGGCGGTTCAGCAGGGCAATATCGACGAAGCGCAGCGTTTGTACCTGCAGGGTCTGTCGCGTTTTCCGGATGACAACCTGTTCCGCGAGCGCCTGATGTGGCTGTACGTCGATCAAGGCAACACCGCCGCGCTCAAGCCTTTGCTGACGGAGTGGAAACCCCAGGCACGTCAGGATCGAATCCTCTGGCTGCCGTTTGCCAGTGCCAGTCAGATGCTCGGTCGCGATGCCGAAGCGTTGGCCTGGTATCGCCTGTACCTCAAGACCAGTCCGCAGGATTGGCTGGTGCGCGCGGCGTACGCCGATGCCCTCGAAAGTGCCGGTTATCAGGACGCGGCCCAACGGTTGCGCTTGAAGCTGCTGCGCAGTCCCGAAGGCGAAAACATTCAACCATCGTCCCAGCGTTACGCGATCTGGTTGCGCCTGATGGCCAGCAGTTATTCGCCGGCCAAGGCGCAGCAGGAAGTGGTGAAGTGGAAGGACGGCTCGCCAGCGATGCTGCAATTGTGGTTCGAACGGTTGCTGGCTCGTCTCGACGCAACGAACCAGGAATCGCAGAAAGACCAGTGGCTTGATTGGGCGCGGGGCCAGGGCTTGAAGGTCCAGCGTTACGAAGAAATTCAGCAAGCCTTGCGCAGCCGTAACAAGGCGCAAGTCGAAACGCTGTTGGCCAGTAGCGACCTGAATCCGGCGCAACGTGCTCAGGCCCTCAGCCGTCTCGGCCGCTTCGACGAAGCCCTCGACCTCAGCCAGTCCGCACTGGGTGACGATCAGCCGGCCGCCGTGCGCGAGCAACTGCGCCGTCAGGCCGTGGAACTCCAGGAACTGACACCGCAAGGCGCGCAGCTGTCCTGGCATCAGCAGGATTTCGGCGGCCTGGAATTCAACGGGCCACGTCTGCAGATCGCGCACAACCTTGGCAGTCAGTGGTACGCCAACCTTGAGCTGGAGAACGGCACTTACAACAGCGATCAACTGATCGAGTCGCGCATGGGCGATGAGCGCAACGCCGCGCTGACCCTGCAACGTTCGGTGGAGGACGGCGGCTACAAACTGTTCGCCGACACCAGCCAGCGCGATGACGACGACCGCACCGGCCTGGGCCTGTCCCGGACCTGGCAGTTGAGTTCCAGCGACCAGATCGAAACCGGCCTGGACTGGCATCGCAAAAGCGAAGACAGCGGCCTGATGCGCGCTTTCGGCCAGCACGACAGTGTGTGGGTCGGCGGACGTCACGGGCTCTCGGCGCGGGATCAGATCAGCTGGGAAGTGGCGCAGAAATCGTTCTCTACCCGTGCGGGCGATGCCCTGGGCAACGGCCAGGCGCTGAAGATGGAATACAACCACACGCTGGAATTTGCGGGGCCTAACTGGACCGTGCGCAGCGGTGTCGATTATCAGCACAACAACGTCAAGGACCGCACCTTGGACTACCTGTCCAGCGCCAACGACGGCCCGGTGAAAAGCGTTGATGACTCGGACGACCCCACGGTCGTGACGGCCGACGATCTGCTGCAAAGCCGTTATGGCCAACTGTATGTCGGCAGCTCATGGCGTCGCGGTTTGCCGGGCGCCCTGGTGCGCACTCGCCCGCAATACACCTGGCTGGTGGACGTGACGGCGGGCTGGCAATGGCTGGATCAAACCTTCAACTACGGCATCAACACCGGGATCGGCGTCGAAGTGCTGGGCGGTGACGAATTGGCCCTCACCGTCGGCTACCAATCCGCCCCACAAGGCGGGGACGGTCAGGCAGGCGGAACACTGGGTGTGAGCTACGGCGTGCGGTTCGGACGCTGATCATGAAATGTTTACAGGAGAAAAACTGATGCAAGCAATTCGTAATCTGAGCCTGGCTCTGGCAGTCCTGTTCGTCGCCGGTTGCGCCAGTTTCACTGGCGACACCAGCCCGAACCTTCCGCGCACTGCGAAGTGGGGCACCGTGCCGATGATCAACTATTCGCAAACCCCGCAAGCCGGTGAACGCGCCGAGCAGATCCTGCTCAGCGTGCTCAGCAGCCATGGCCTGCAACCACAGGTTTACCCGGTCAGCAGTCAGGGCGAGCAAGCACTGATGGATGACAACGAGCGCCTGGCTGGTGCCCTCGACTGGGCACGGGATCAGAAGCTCGATTACGTGGTCGCCGGCAGCGTTGAAGAGTGGCAGTACAAGAACGGTCTGGACGGCGAACCGGCAGTGGGCATCAGCCTGCGCGTGCTCGAAGCCAGCAGCGGTCGTGTGCTCTGGAGCAAAAGCGGCGCGCGTGCGGGCTGGTCCCGTGAAAGCCTCGCCGGCACCGCGCAAACGGTGCTCGACACACTTGTTGGCGCCCTTCGGTTCGAGTGAATGCAATGAATTCTCCTCACATGGATTACAGCCTCGCGCCGCGTGCCAGCGGCCCGGTGTCTTGGCTGGAAACGCTGTTGGTCACCGGCGCAGCCATCGGCCTCGGCTTGTGGCTGGCCCCCGAAGACCCGCTGCAAATGCACGCCGGTTTTCCCTGGCCGGTGCTGGCGCCGTTGTTGTTAGGCGTGCGCTACGGTTTCGTGCGCGGCTTGCTCAGCGCCAGCCTGTTGGTGGCGGCACTGTTTGCACTGCGTTACATCGGGCATGAAGCCTACGCCCAGCTCGATCCGTCCTTCATTGTCGGCGTACTGGTCAGCGGCATGCTGGTGGGCGAGGTTCGCGATCTGTGGGAACGGCGCTTGCAGCGTCTGCAGATGGCCAACGATTACCGCCAGTATCGGCTCGACGAATTCACCCGTGCGCACCAGATTTTGCGGGTCTCCCACGACCTGCTGGAACAGCGCGTGGCGGGCAGCGATCAGAGCTTGCGCAGTTCGTTGCTGGGCTTGCGCGAAAAGCTCCGAGTGATGCCTGACGAAGGCGATGCACTGGCCGCACTGGCGGATCCGATCGTGGCCATGCTGGGACAGTACGGCACGTTGCGCGTGGCCGGGCTGTACCGCGTCGATGAGCGCGAAGAGAACGTGTTGCCCGAAGCCTTGGCGACCATCGGCGTCATGGGGCCTTTGGGCACTGAAGACGGTCTGGTCAAGCTGTGCCTGGAGCGTGGCGAACTGGTCAGCGTACGTCAGGAACTGATTGATGCCGGCAGCTCGGCGCAGTTCTCGTCGTTGCAGGCCTGCATTCCGCTGATCGATGCCGAGGGGCGTTTGCTGGCGATTCTGGCGGTGCGGCAGATGCCGTTCTTCGCTTTTCAGGATCGTACCTTGAGCTTGCTGGCGTTGCTCGCCGGGCACATCGCCGACCTGCTGCGCCGCGACCCGCAAGTGCTGCAATTGGCCGACGCCGATGCGCAGCAGTTCACGCTGCAACTCAAGCGTTCGCTGGTGGACGTCGAGCAACACAAACTGGCGGCCGGTCTTTTCGCCTTCGAAATAACCCGTCCCAACGATGAGCTGTCGCGTCTGTTCGAACGCAGCCAGCGTGGCCTCGATCTGCAATTGCCGCTGCGTAACAACCGCGATCATCAGCTGTTGCTGGTGCTATTGCCGTTGACCAGTCCGCAAGGCACCGAAGGTTATCTGGCGCGGATGAACCTGATGCTGCACGAACACTTTGGCATTGAAAGCAGCCTCGACAGCCTTGGCGTCCGGGTATTGCCGTTTAACCTGGAGCCTGGCTGTGAACGCAACGGGCTGCGTAATTTCCTGTTCAACGAGTGTGGCCTGAATGATCAGCAAGTGGCTGTTTAGCGGAGCCTTGTTGTTAGAGGCGGGCAGTTGGGCCAGTTTGTGGCTCGCGGCGCCCGAGTTACAACAATTGCTGGTGTTCACCCTCAGCCATGGCCTGGCCTGCGTGATGTTGTGCGCGGCCGTGTGGCTGTTGCTGCCGGCGCGCTACCGTTCGCCGCTGCCGTGGAGCCCGCTGTTTATTTTCAGCCTGGCGTTCTTCGTGCCGGTGCTCGGCGCGGTCGGTGTGGTAGCAGCGATCTTCCCGGCGCTGTACCTGCCGCGTAAACGCGACAAGCAAGCGTGGCAAGCGGTGGGCATCCCGAAACTGCCGTTTCGGGCACAGTCGCAATTGCACTCGCCGATCTTTGCCGATGGCGGTTTGCAGGACGTGTTGCGTCATGCGCCGGATCCGGATCAGCGTCTGGCCGCGTTGTTGGCCACTCGGCGCATGCCCGGCAAAGAAGCGGTGCCGATCCTCAAACTGGCTCTCGCTGACCCGAGTGACGATGTGCGGCTGCTGGCGTATTCGATGCTCGACAAGCAGGAAAGCGACATCAACCTGCACATCCAGATCGCGCTTGGCGAACTGGTCGATGCCAGCGCCAAAGCGGCGGGTGCGCTGCACGGCAGGCTGGCGCGCTGGTATTGGGAGCTGGCGTATCTGGGCCTGGCCCAAGGCAGTGTGCTCGACCACGTGCTCAATCAAGCCAGCGAACATGCCGAGCTTGGCCTGGCCGCGGGCGAGGGCGGTGAGTTGGTGCTGCTGGCTGGGCGCATCGCGCTGGAGCGTGGCGACGTCGAGCGTGCCGAGGTGCTGCTGAGTCAGGCTCAGGAAAACGGCATGGGCGCGGCACAAGTGCTGCCGTTTCGCGCCGAACTGGCGTTCGAGGCCGGCCGGTACCACGAAATTCCCGCACTGCTCGCACGCCTTCCCGAGGAAACCCGTCAGCGGCCGCCGTTCGCCGCATTGGTCAGGAGCTGGACATGAGTCACAAGGAACAGGCACCGGTTGCCGACATCTGTCTGCTGCTCGAAGGCACCTGGCCATACGTGCGCGGCGGCGTTTCCAGCTGGATTCACCAGATGATCCTCGGCCTGCCGGAACTGACCTTTTCGGTGATGTTCATCGGCGGCCAGCGTCAGGCCTATCCGACCCGGCGTTACGAAGTGCCGGCGAACGTGCTGCACATCGAAGAAGTGTTCCTCGAAGATGCGACGCATCCGGCCGATTCCCTGCTGGTGCCCCGCGAGGCCGATGAACAGCAGTTGCAGGACTTGTATCGCTTCCTGCATCACCCGGATGCGCCAGACCGGGCGCTGGGCGAACGCTTGCTCGATTGCATCGCCCAGGGCCGCATGACCCTCGACGATGTGCTGCGCAGCCGTGCCAGTTGGGAGTCGTTGAGCGAAGGCTATCGGCAGCATTGCGCCGACCCGTCCTTCGTCAATTATTTCTGGACCCTGCGCGCGATGCAGTCGCCGTTGCTGATGCTCGCCGAAGCCGCGCAACGCATGCCGAAAGCACGGGTGCTGCATTCGATTTCCACCGGGTATGCGGGCTTTCTGGGATGCATCCTCAAGCAACGCTGGAACTGCACCTACCTGCTCAGTGAACACGGGATCTACACCAAGGAACGCAAGATCGACCTGGCCCAGGCCAGCTGGATCGCCGAGAGTTCCGGCCAGGCGCTGAACCGCAGCCTCGACGCCGGCTCGGGTTACATCCGCACGTTGTGGGTGCGTTTCTTCGAGCGCATCGGCCAGCTGACGTACAACAGCGCCGACAACATCATCGCGCTCTACGACGGCAACCGTCAGCGGCAGATCAAGGACGGCGCCCTCGCGGCCCGCACCCAAGTCATTCCGAATGGCATCGACCTGCCGGTGTGGACCGCGGCGCTGGAATCCCGCGCTCACGGGATTGCGCCCGTGGTCGGTTTGATCGGGCGTGTGGTGCCGATCAAGGACGTGAAAACCTTTCTGCGGGCGATGCGCGGCGTGATCAGCGCCATGCCGCAAGCCGAAGGCTGGATCGTCGGCCCCGAAGAGGAAGACCCGGAATACGTCAGCGAATGCCGCAGCCTGATGGCCAGTCTGGGCCTGGAAGGCAAGGTGCATTTCCTCGGCTTCCAGCGCATTCAGGACATCCTGCCTAAACTCGGCCTGATGGTGCTGACCTCGATCAGTGAAGCGCAGCCGTTGGTGATCCTCGAAGCCTGGGCCGCCGGTACGCCGGTGGTCAGCAGCGACGTGGGTTCGTGCCGCGAGTTGATCGAAGGTGGCAGCGCCGAAGACCGAGACCTGGGGCACGCCGGCAAAGTGGTGGCGATTGCCGATCCACAAGCCACGAGCGCCGCGATCCTTGAACTGTTGCGCAGCCCGCGACGCTGGCAGGCCGCCCAGGCCAGCGGTTTGTTGCGGGTCACTCGTTATTACACCGAAGCCTTGATGCTGCAGCGTTACCGCGACCTGTATCAAGCCGCCATGGAGAACAGCTGAATGGCCGGTATTGGCTTTGAACTGCGAAAAATCCTTTCGCGCGATTCCTACACGGCGACCTTGCACGCCTACGTCTACGCCGGGCTGATCAGCTCCGGGCCGTGGGTATTGTCGATCATCAGCGTGATGCTGGTGGGCATCATCAGCATCGGCTTGCTGCTGCCGAACATGCTGGTCGGGCAGTTCCTGGTGACGGTGACGTACCTGATGGCCACCTCGTTGATCCTGACCGGCGGCTTGCAGTTGTTCTTCACCCGCTTCGTGTCCGACCGCTTGTTCGAGCACAAGTACGATCAGATCCTGCCCAACTTGTTGGGGGTGTTGTTGCTGGTCACCCTCGGCGCCGGGTTGTTGGGGATCGTCGTGCTGGGCTTGTTGTTCGATGAGCCGCTGATTTACCGCGTGCTGGTGTTGGCGAACTTCGTGGTGCTGTGCAATTTGTGGCTGGTGATCATCTTCCTCTCAGGGATGAAAGCCTATAACCGCATTCTGCTGGTGATGCTGGTGGGTTATACGCTGATGGTCGCAAGTGCCTACGTGCTGAGCTTTTTGCAGATGCCGGGCTTGCTGCTGGCGTTGCTGATCGGGCACAGCACGCTGCTGTTTCTGTTCCTCTACGACATCCTGCGCGAGTACCGTGCCGAGAAACTGATCGCCTTCGATTTCCTCGATCGTCGCAACGTTTTCCTCAGCCTGCTGGCCACCGGTTTTTTCTACAACCTGGGCATCTGGATCGACAAATTCCTGTTCTGGTTCAACCCCGGCACCTCCAACGAAATCGTCGGCCCGCTGCGCGCCTCGATCCTTTACGACTTGCCGATCTTCCTCGCGTACCTGGCGATCATCCCCGGCATGGCGGTGTTTCTGGTGCGCATCGAGACTGATTTCGCCGAGTGGTACGACCGCCTGTTCCGGGCGATCCGCGAAGGCGAAACCCTGCAACACATCGGGCAGCTGAAAACCGAAATGACCTTGTCGATCCGTCAGGGTTTGCTGGAAATCTGCAAGGTGCAGGGGCTGACGGCGGTGCTGCTGTTCCTGTTCGCACCGCGCCTGCTGGAGTGGCTGGGCATCTCCAGTTATTACCTGCCGCTGTTCTACATCGACGTGATCGGCGTGAGTATTCAGGTGGTGTTCATGGCGTTGCTCAATGTGTTCTTCTACCTCGACAAACGTACTGTGGTGCTGGAGCTGTGCGTGCTGTTTGCGGTGTTGAACGCCATGTTGACGCTGTTCAGCATGTACCTGGGGCCAAGCTTCTTCGGGTATGGGTTTACGCTGTCGTTGCTGATCTGTGTATTGCTGGGTTTACACAGGCTTTCAACGGCGCTGGAAGATCTGGAGTACGACACGTTTATGTTGTCTCGCTGATCGTTCTTTCAGACGTGAAAAAAGGCACTGGCGGTTTTCGCTCAGTGCCTTTTTTTCGTCCGACTGACGTCACTTGTGAGTCTGGGTTGCGCTGCTAGGCTTGAACTCCCGGCCCCATCATCTGTTGCTTCCCACCAGGAGTCACGATCATGAGCACTGCACTGGAAACCGTTCTATACACCGCCAAAACCCACACCGTCGGCGGCCGCACAGGCACTGGCAAATCCAGCGATGGGGAGCTTGATGTCAAATTCAGCTCGCCGGGATCGGGTAAACCCGGCACCAATCCGGAGCAACTGTTTGCACTGGGTTATTCCGCTTGTTTCATCGGTGCGATACAGGTGGCGGCGGGTAAGTTGAAAATCAAACTACCGGAAGACACATCGGTGGATGCCGAGGTGGATTTGGGCAAGATCGGTAGCGGGGACTTTCAGCTGGCGGTCAGGTTGAACGTCAACATTCCCGGGCTGGAGGAGGGTGTGAAGCGGGAACTGGCGGAGGCTGCGCATCAGATCTGCCCGTATTCGCGGATGACGCGGGGGCATGTGTCGGTGGATTTGAAAGTGCTTTAAACCCCAGTCACCCACCAGACTAATGTGGGAGCGAGCCTGCTCGCGATAGCGATTGTTCATTCTACCTGGATGTCGACTGACACACCGCCATCGTCGGAACGCCGCCCGGAGCCGGCTCACTCCTACAGGTGATCTCCAGCGAACACAAAATCTGTGTGCGACAAAAATCCAGTGTGGGAGTGAGCCTGCTCGCGATAGCGATTGTTCATTCTACCTGGATGTCGACTGACACACCGCCATCGTCGGAACGCCGCCCGGAGCCGGCTCACTCCTACAGGTGATCTCCAGCGAACACAAAATCTGTGTGCGACAAAAATCCAGTGTGGGAGTGAGCCTGCTCGCGATAGCGATTGTTCATTCAACCTGGATGTCGACTGACACACCGCCATCACGAGCATGCTCGCTCCCACAGGGGATCAACTGCGTGGCGCAGATTTCGGCACCACAACGTTATCCAGCATCCGATTCACCGCCAGTTCCGCCAGCATCACAATCTGCTGAATCGCCATCGCCGTATGCCTATGCGGACCTTCCAGATACCCCGCAAAATCACCCGCCATCACACTGGCCTGGGCTAACGATTCACAGGTATGGGCGAGCAGGTCCTCGTCCTTGATGTCCGGCGCAACGAGAAACATCGTGCTCGGCTTGCGGGATACAGGGGATTTCAGGGCGGAGGGATTGAGGTAGTGATCGAGCGCGCGGTCGGCGGCGTCGTGGAGTTTTTTTGAATCGATGGATTCGTAGGGGGAAACGTCGTCCGGGGCGGGCGGGTTTGGTGTTTCTTTAATCATCGCAAGATCGTCCATTTAAGTCTTTGGAGCTGCCACTCTTCCGATTCCACTCGAATGGGTGGCAACTGTGCGCGGGGTGGAAAAACCGAGATAAACGGACAAAACCCGGCAGACCCGAAGGCCTCCCACGCACAGCCGCCATAACTTGAACCTACGGCCGAAAAAAAGCGCCACAGTATGCCATGAGGGACATGTTTGTTTATCTTCGGGTTTCCACACCCGATCGCTGATGTGCAGCGACCCACAAAGCCTATCCACTCACCTTCCTACCCGACAACCGCCGGAACCTGTCGGAAACATCCCCAAGAATCACGGCGTCTGTAGGACCAGAACGAGATCTTTTGTTTAAAAGATGCTTCCAAAGTCAGCGGTTTCTGCGAGCCCCGAGTCTAGTTCGAAGCCCCAACCCCAAACTTCAATCCACCCCAATTCCAGCCTTTCGATTGCCTCGTAAAGCAGCCAGCCTGATTTTTGAGCTCGACATCACAGGCGATCGGCCCTGTCTTGTTGGTGTCAGTGGTGCGGTCGTTGTAGTGCGCACAACCGGACGTCAGGGAAAGGGTCAACGCGGCAATCAGTACTTTGAATTTTATGGCGGCATCCTTGCGGGTAAATCGCCAGCATAGGTCTGGTTGTGTTTAACCACAAATCACCAACCCCCAGATGCAACAAAACCCGCACTTGGCGGGTTTTGTCTTGCTTCGTATTTGGCGGAGCCGGGGGGATTTGAACTTGGCTATTTTATTCCCAGTTTTATTGGTCTTCACAGATCTGGTAGGTTTTTGGGATTACAGCTCGATCATGTCAGCGATCTGAAAGCCAAGATTTGTGAGCTCGTTCATCTCCCCTTTGTCACCTCGTGCAACGACCAATCCTTTAGCGCGCAAATCTTCGAGGGCATGCTCCCACTTTGCAATTTCGCGCCGGTCCCGACTGCCAACGAGGTTTTTGCCATTTGTCTGCACATTGGTGCCGTTCAGGTGACGGAGATACATGATGATTCCATGCGGATCCTGACTCGCTTGCTTCAACAAAACCCGAGCTTCGGCTGTCAGTTCGGGAATTTCCGTTTTGGACTCAACTAGTTCTGTAACGTGCGGATTTTCAGATCTGTAAAATAGGGGGTGTTGATTTACCTTCAATTGCAGCTGGCGGTAGAGCTTCGTTTTAAAGTCAGCATGACTGTCATAGCTTTCGTACAGCCCTCTGCGTTGGCAATCAGCTTTGAATTTTTTAACGCTTGCCACCTGCTCCAAGTCGACCATATCCATGGCCACAGGTTGAGAAGAGAAATAAAGCATTGCGGGTTTTCCAGATTCGATATGCCTTTCCAATTCCTCGACGGTGCCGCTCGCATAGCCATCAGTGGCGGTACCGATTCGCGTCCAGAATACCCCTACAAGTAGATCGCAGTTCTCAACGATTTGTTTGTTGATAATTGCTTGCGGCGGGGCACCCATCTCAGGAGATGAATGTGACTCCCATCCAATAGGTAGTAGAACAATCTTCCTCAAGCTTGAGTTGACCGCATTCCACTCATAGATGACGTCACGAATAATTGCTCGTTCGGAAGCAACATCACCTGGAGACGCGATCATCACATTGAAGGTTTCAGCGGTATAGCTCATTGAACATCCTCTGCTCTCTCACTTTTCCGACTCTCAAGCTTTGATGATGGAGTCGGGTCTGGCTTAGCAGACAGGAGGGTCTCCCGCAGTACACGACCGCTGCCACTGTCTACTTTGTACACGGTTTTTTCTACCAGAAGAAATGTGCTTTTTCCGTCAGCCAAGATGAGTGTGCCTGTCAGTTTCGTGCCCTTATCAGTGATGAGAGAGTGTTGCTTGTCAAAGCCCCTACTGAGCTCCTGAGGAGTAAAGCCCTTCATATCAGCCTTGCTCATTTTTACGCCCTGTTGGACACCCATCGCTGGGGCAAAAAAGGCCATGAAAATCAGGAAACCAATCCAGCACGCAAGGCCGATAACGGTATCTGCTTTTGCATTCTTGACTACAAGCACGACAAAAGCTGCCGCAACTGCGATGAAGCAAAAGGCAAGAATGCCTGGGCCGATGATTGGGACGTAATTTGCTGCTGTCAGAGCGCCGGAGAACAGGCTTATGTAGCCATAAAGAAGCAGGTTAGGTGTACTCAACGCAATTTCGTTGGTATCGATACCGAAGCCATTGTAGTAGCCAACGAGAAGGGAGTAGCCATACACCACGAGTGCAGCTTGAAGGCCAATGCCGGCGTAATTGATGAGTTTGAATGCCAAGTCAGTGTTGGCTTCGGATCTCTTCAGCTCGGGTGTTTGCTTGTGAGCAGTTTTTTCCGGCGGATTTACGAGAGGATTTTGAGCTACTAGGGTAATGGGGGTTACTAACTCGACGCGAATCGATTTGTCTTTCTTCCAGAACACAGTGCATCCCTGCTTATTTTGACGGGATAGAACGATACCTAGATCGTTGCACTGCCGGCTAGCCCCACCTGAGAACGTTCAAAGAAAGGGGACGTATTTCTCGTCTGGCCTAATCACGCAATCGGTTTGTGCGAAACCTGAGCCTACTTCGAAGCACATGAGCTTAACGCTCAATCCGCCCAAATCTTGCTAGCAGCAGGACCGGCCTCTTCGCGGGCAAGCCTCGCTCCTACAGGTTTTGCGCTGGCCGTGGGGTTGTGCGCGGCGTTGAGAATTTCACAGGGACATGGGCGGACCCACACATCACCAACCCCCAGATGCAACAAAACCCGCACTTGGCGGGTTTTGTCTTGCTTCGTATTTGGTGGAGCCGGGGGGATTTGAACCCCCGTCCGCCAGTACTCCGCTGTCGGTACTACATGCGTAGCCGTTTCTATTAAGTTAACCCTCAGCGACCCGAAGGGCAGGGTGCTTTGGGCGAGTTGTGTAAGTTTTAGCCGCTTCGTCCACAACGTACTGCACGGCGATTCTGTTCTATATGACAATCACTTTGGGTTTACAGACATCCCCTGGTGATTGCTGGACCCGAAGGTACCAGAAGCTCAGGATCTAAAGCTGCTTACGCAGCGAGAGAGAATTCCTGGCCGTAGGTTTCGTCATTGGCAACTATAAGTAGTTGCAACAGTGGATTTACGAGTTCTGTTACCAACTCGGCATGCACCTAAAGTTTCGCGACCGGCGTCGAATCCTAAACGGCCCCGTGCCTGTTGCTCTGTGAATCATGGTGAGCAACAAGCCTGTGCAGTGTACGCCAACACGCGAGAGAAGGCCAACCCGAGGTTGGCCCACCACAGATTATGGGGTGGGTTGGTTGCGCTGTTGGTCAGCGAGTGACGATGCCTGAGTGGCCTCGGTGACGCATTTTTTGTCGTCCCCGGAGGCTTTGGACGCTTCGGCGCTGGCCATCAATCTTTTGATCTCCATTGTGGCGTTGCTGGAGCTCGCTGGCAGTGAACTCACTTTGTTTTTGAGTTCCTGCAGCTTGCTCGTACAAAGGTCGTTGTCCGCAGCAAATACGGGGGAGGCCAACATTGCAGCAGAGATGAAAATACCAGCGAGTGCGGTACGTTTCATGGGTATCTCCTTGAACTGATGGTCTCGGTGCTGCCGTATGGGTGGGCGGCTCGGCCGAGGTCGGAAAGCAAGCCACAATTTATGGGGCGTACTTAAAAGACTGCGGCATTGCGCAAGAATTCGGTTTTTGCAAAAAAGGCTATTAAAAAACTGCCTTATAGAAGTAATGGCAGTAAACAGGTGCGCCAGTTGCCTCTATTAGCTGGTGGGCTTTTCCAGGGCCTCGCTTCTGTGGGGCGCGTGGCTCCCGCTGATTCAGGCATGGTGTCGAGTTCTTTCCCCGCGATGCGGGCGGCTAACACATGACCTATCTCCAGATGCAACAAAACCCGCAATTGGCGAGTTTTGGTTTGTTCGTGTTGGGTGGCGCCAGAGGGGGTAGAAGGCCAACCCGAAGGTTGGCCTTTGCGGGGACTATTGTTTGCCACCGTCACTTAACTTCTGAAGTTCCTGCATGGTCTGGTTAGTCTCAGCGATGCAATCTTCAGTCCCTTTCTTGGTGCCCAATGCGTGATCGGCTTTGGCTTTCTTGACGGAGGCCGCCACCTGTTCAGTCATCTCCGGAGGAATCTGTGCCTTGGCATTTTCGATGGTTTTCAAGTTGACCGCACAGAGGTCTTCGGCGGCAAACGAGGTGGACGCCATCAGCGAGACAGTAACGAACAGACCTAACAGTACAGAACGTTTCATGTGTATCTCCTTGAACTGAGGGTCCAGGCTTCGCTGGCCGTCAGGACGGGCTGCCGAGTTTGGGTAAAGCCCGGTTTGTCCGGGCTTATTCTGTGGACTACGGCAGCGCATCAGGGTTCTATTTTTCTTGCATGACCCTCGCCTGCGTTACCCGATCCACCAAGTAGACCAGTCCGTGGTAATCAATTCCGCCGTGTTGCGTCAGCCCGATCTCACAGGTGCGACTGGTCGAAATCCCCTCGCTGCACTGCTGCACCGCATCCTTCAACGTTCTTAAAGAATGAGCGTTCAACTCCGGCGTGGTGAAACCCTTGTCGCCGGCAAAACCACAACAATGGATGCCCTCGGGAATGACCACGTTTTTGCTGCATTTGCGCGCCAGATCGATCAGCGCCTGGCTCTCGCCAAGGTGCTGGGTGCTGCAGGTGACATGCACCGCAATTGGCGCTTCCTGCGGTGTGAAATCCAGGCGATCCATCAAATGCGTACGGATGAAACGCACCGGGTCGTAAAGGTCCAGTCGAACTTCGCCCAAATCCTGAACCAGCCGCAACGTGCACGGGCTGGTGTCGCAATAAATCGGATCGAGCCCGCCGCGACTGGCGTGCAGCAACGCGCCGATCAGTTCCTGGCGTTTGTGTTCGGCCTGTTCGGCGTAACCTTTTGATGCAAATGGCTGACCGCAGCAAAGGCTGTCCTGGTTGTCGGGAAAGACTACCTGGTAGCCGGCTTTTTCCAGCAGCCCACGGGTTTTGTCGTGCAGCGACATCTGCTCTTTATCACCCGCCGCCGGGCCCATCACCCGCGAGACACACGCCGCGAGATAGACCACGCGAGGGCGCTCATCCGATACGACCGGGCTGAAGCGAATGGCTTTTTCCGGCTGCGGCATGGCGTTGGTCCATTGCGGGACCTGGCCTTTGGACAACTTGGTCAACGTCGCCGACAGCTTCGCCAGGCGTGGTGCGCCCAGGAGCATCCGCGCGCCATTGGCCACATGCAGGGTGAAACGTGCACCTTGCAACGCGGTGGCGAAATTTCCTTCCAGCCAGTTGGCGGTTTTCGTATGCGTCGCCTTGCGACCGCGAAGCTTTTTCACCAGCTCGCCGGTATTGATGCCTACAGGACAGCGTTGCGCACATAACCCTGTGGCGGCGCAGGTGTCGATGCCCTGGTATTCGTAGGCGGCTTCAAGTTCGGAGGTGTCGACGCCTGCGCGTTTCTTCGCCTGGATATCCCGCCAGATCACGATGCGCTGGCGCGGGCTCAGGGTCAGGCCTTTCGACGGGCAGACCGGTTCGCAAAAACCGCACTCGATGCACTTATCCACAATCTCGTCAGCGGCCGGCAGCGGTTTCAGGTGCTTGAGGTGGATCTGCGGATCCTCGCTGAGCACCACGTCCGGGTTGAGAATGCCGTTGGGATCGAGCAGGCGCTTGAGTTGCCACATCAGCTGATAGGCATCGCTGCCCCATTCCAGCTCGACGAAGGGCGCCATGTTGCGGCCGGTGCCGTGTTCGGCCTTCAGCGAACCGCCGAACTCCACCGCCACCAACTGCGCCACGTCGTCCATGAACGCCTGGTAGCGTGCGACTTCTTCCGGGTTGTTGAAGCCTTGGGTGAAGACGAAGTGCAGATTGCCTTCCAGCGCGTGTCCGAAAAGGATCGCTTCGTCGTAGTGATGTTTGTCGAACAGCTCGATCAGACGGTTCACACCGATGGCGAGTTGTTCCACCGGGAAGGTTACGTCTTCGATGATCACCGTGGTGCCGGTTTTGCGCACCGCACCGACGGCGGGGAAGGTGTCCTTGCGGATTGCCCAGAGTCGGGCGTTTTCGACCGGGTCTTCAGTGAAGTCGACCTGTTTTTCCACAGGGAACGAAGTCAACGACGCCATGATCTGCGCCAGTTGCTCCTGTAGCAAAGTGGACGATGCAGCGCGGGATTCAATCAGCAACGCGCAGGCATTGTTCGACAACTGTTGTACGAAAGCCGGCATGCCGGGTTTGTCCTGCACCGAACGCAGGCTGCGACGGTCCAGCAGTTCGACGGCCGACACCGGTTGGCTTTTCAGCGCAGTTACGGCGTTGCAGCAGGTTTCCACATCCGGGAACACGATCAGCGCCGAGGCTTTGTTCGGGTGGTCGATCACGGTGTCGTAGGTCACCGCGCTGATGAAGCCGAGCGTGCCTTCGGAACCCACCAGCAAGTGGCTCAAGATATCCACAGGCTCGTCGAAATCCACCAGTGCATTGAGTGACAGGCCGGTGGTATTTTTCAGACGGTATTTATGGCGGATTCTGGCAGCCAGTTCGGCATTGGCGCGGGTCTCGCGGCCCAAGGTCGCCAGACGTTCGAGCAGTGAGGCATGACTCTGGCGAAACGCCGTGACGCTCGCCGCATCCTCGGTATCGAGACGGCTGCCGTCGGCCAGCACCAGACGAATGCCGGCCAGCGTATGATAGGTATTCTGCGCCGTGCCGCAGCACATGCCGCTGGCGTTGTTGGCCACGATGCCGCCGATTTTGCAGGCATTGATCGAGGCCGGGTCCGGGCCGATCTTGCGCCCGAACGGCGCCAGCCACGCGTTGGCCTGTGCGCCGATCACGCCGGGTTGCAGGCGGATTTGCGTGCCTTGGCCGCGGATCTCGCGACCGTTCCAGTTATCCCCAAGCACGATCAGCACTGAATCGCTGATGGCCTGGCCGGAAAGACTGGTGCCGGCCGCGCGGAAGGTCACCGGGACTTGATCCCGTTGCGCCAGTTTGAGCAGCGCGACCACTTCATCTTCGGACTCGACACTGATCACCAGTTTCGGAATCAGCCGATAGAAACTGGCGTCGGTGCCGAAGGCCAAAGTCGACAAGGGGTCGTCGAAACGTCGCTCTTGGGGAATCAGTTGCTGCGCATCTCGCAGGAAAGCCGCCGGTAGAGTCATTGGTCCTCCAGGATCAAAACCACCAGGTCTTTCGGACCGTGTGCGCCGTAGGCAAGGACTTGCTCGATGTCAGCGGTTTTCGACGGGCCGGAGACCAGCAACGCGTTAGTCGGCATGCCCTGAGCCCATTCAAATTCCTGCTGTACCTGATAGAAGTTGTCGCGGATCTCACTGGCCTTGAGCAGGGCGAAATGCACCGGCGGTACCAGGCTCATCAGGCGCGGTTCTTCCCGCGTCGGCCAGAGAATCAGACTACCCGTGGCCGCGATGGCGCCGAGGGTAGTGGTCAGGCTGGCCGGGGTGTCGTGGAACAGCTCGGCTTTCCATTCTTCAACCGGGCGGTCGTAGGACTTGAGTGTCGGCAGATCAGGATTGTTCGCCCAGTGCTGTGTGACGCGTTGCCCGTGAGGTGTAGTCGGCGCAATCAACAGGCTCGGCAACTGGCGATCTCGCAGCAATTGCGCGAGCAGTTCCGGCCAGCTTTCGCCTGACGTCAGATGGATTTCGGTGTGCACCGCTTCCATCAGTTTGCGCAGTTGCGTGATTCGTTGCTCGGCGGTGTAGGTGTAAGGTGCCGTCACCAATTCGACGTCGAACGCGTCAGGCACCGGTGTTGTGCCGATCAGACTTTTCCGTAACTTGGCGAGGATGTTTTGCTTGGCGCTCATCAACGGTCTCCCTGTTTGGCCAGATGCTCGCGGGCCATGTCATGCAGTGAGCGGGCAGCGGGTTGCGGTGCGCTATGGTTTTGCGTCCAGGGGCCGACGTTGCTTGGCGCAAGGGCGCGCAAGCGCGTAGCGAAAAAGCCGAACAGACGATACAGCGTCGGCGAACTGTTGAGCCTAGCCCAGGCGTTCCAGATAAAACGTTCTTTGCGCGAGTATTTGCTGCCCTGGCCGCGCATGACTTGATGCGGGCTGTCCGGCGCCTTGACGTTCTCTTCCCGTAGGCGACGCAGCAGTGCCGGGATAGGAATTTTTACCGGGCAGACTTCACCGCAAGCGCCGCACAACGACGACGCGCTCGGATGGTCCGGGACGTTTGCCAGGCCGACCATGTGCGGGGTGATGATTTTTCCGATAGGCCCGGGGTAAACCTCCCCATAGGCGTGGCCGCCGATTCGGGTGTAGACCGGGCAATGATTCATACAGGCGCCGCAGCGAATGCAGTTCAGGGTCTGGCGCAATTCGCTGTCGGCAAAGGCCTGGCTGCGACCGTTGTCGAGCAGGACCAGATGCACTTCCTGGGGGCCGTCGAGTTCATGTTCCTTGCGCGGGCCGGAGATCATGTTGACGTAGGTGGTGATCGGCTGGCCGAGGGCCGAGCGCGTCAGCAGCGACAGGAGCGGCACCACGTCGCGCAGGTTTTCCACGACTTTTTCGATACCGGTGACGGCGATGTGCACCGGCGGCACCGTGGTGGTCATGCGCCCGTTGCCTTCGTTTTCCACCAGCAGCAGGGTGCCGGTTTCGGCCACGGCGAAGTTGACGCCGGAGACGCCGATGTCCGCTTCGAAGAATTTCTGTCGCAAGACTTTGCGACCGATCTGAATGAGTTGGTCAACGTCCTTGGTGTACTCCACGCCAAGTTTGTCGTGGAACAAGGACGCGACCTGACCGGCATTCTTGTGGATCGCCGGCATAATAATGTGTGAAGGCTTCTCGTGGTCGAGCTGGACGATGTACTCGCCCATGTCCGATTCCAGGCATTCAATGCCCCGGTCAGCGAGGAAGTGATTCATCTCCATCTCTTCGCTGACCATCGATTTGCCCTTGATCACTTGCCGCCCCTCGTGAGCGCGGATGATCGAGAGGACGATGCCATTGGCTTCGTCCACCGTTTCCGCCCAGTGCACTGTCACACCGTTGCGGGTCAGGTTCTGTTCAAGCTGTTCGAGCAGGTCGGGCAACTTGGATAAAGCACGGGCGCGGACAGCGTTGCCCAGCACTCGCAAATGTTCTCTTTCATGGGCATCGCTGAAGGACGCTGCCCGTTTTGTCATCAGTGAATCCATCGCAGTGCGAAAGTTGCTTCGCAGCTGCTTGTCACCCAATGCCTTGTGGGCCCTGGTGCGAAAATCTTCTTCCACGGCAACCGTAGGAATAATCGCGGAAGCGTTCATAGAACACCTCCGGTTCGCTGCCAAAGGAAACTGGCCAGGTGTTGACCGCGTAGCGCTTCCTTCTGTTTCTCCAGTGAGCCGTTGATGTTCATCAGGCAACCGCAATCGGCACTCAGTACCTGGTGCGCGCCGGATTCCTTCAACGACCGGGTCTTGTCAGCCACCATCGCGCCGGAAATGTCTGGCATACGGACGCTGAAAGTCCCACCGAAGCCACAGCATTCACTTTCGTGGCTGTGGTCGACTCGCTCCACGTTGCTCAGTTGCGACAACAGCTCGCGACCGTGCAGGTGGGTATTCATTTCACGGCGTGCCGAGCACGACGTGTGAAGCGCCACTTTGACTGGTGTGCCGCTGTCCTTGAGCTGCACTTTGCAGACAAACAACAGGAACTCGGCCAGTTCATAAGTCCGGGCGGCAAGCGCCTGGACTTGCTTCAACGTTTGCGGCTCGTCCTTGAACAAGTCGGCGTAGTGTTCACGCAACATCCCGGCACACGATCCCGACGGCACCACCACCGGATAATCCCCGGCGAACAGCGCCAACTGCGAGCGCGCCACGGTCCTTGCCTGCTCGGTGTAACCCGAGGTGTAAGCCGGTTGCCCGCAGCAGCTTTGCCCTTGCGGGTATTCGACACGGATGCCTTCGCGTTCCAGCAAGTGGATCGCGTCCATCCCGGCTTCGGGGTAGAACAAATCCACCACGCAGGTCCCGAACAGGTAGACCCGTGACGGTTTCTCGCTGGGGTATTGCCGAGGCTCGGGCAGTGGCGGGGCGACACGGGTCGCGTTCGGCACGGCGTTGTAAAAAAGCTCGCTCATCAGGCGTGTCTCCGGGTGGGCCCGGTTATCCGTCCGCTGAGGCCGCTGAATATAGAGAGGGAAGCTTTCAGCAGCCTTACAGACCGGGTTGTGAATAGCTGACGCCGGAATCGTGGTCCGGCGTCGGTTTTTGCGTTTTAGCGTGTAGGACTTAGTGCACCAACATGCCGGTGAGCCAATAGGCCTGGATGTAGGTAATCAGGCCGACAATCGTTGCGAAGAACAGGCTGTGCTTTAGGGTGAAGCGGAACAGGTCCGATTCCTTACCCACCAGACCGGTCGCGGCGCAGGCCACGGCGATCGATTGAGGCGAGATCATCTTGCCGGTCACGCCGCCGCTGGTGTTTGCCGCAACCAACAGCACATCGCTCACGCCGATCTGGTGTGCGGTAGTCGCTTGCAACGAACTGAACAGCGCGTTGGACGACGTATCGGAACCGGTCAGGAACACGCCCAGCCAGCCGAGGAATGGTGAGAAGAACGGGAATGCTGCACCGGTGCCTGCCAATACCAGCGCCATGGTCGAAGACATGCCCGAGTAGTTGGTGACAAAGGCGAACGCCAAGACCATGCCGATCGACAGAATCGGCCAGCGCAGCTCGTAAAAGGTCTCTCTCAAAGTGGTCAGACCAGTTTTGATATTGATCTTCAGCACCAGCATCGAGATCAGGGCGGAGAAGAAAATCGCCGTGCCGGTCGCGGAAATCGGATCGAGTTTGAACACCGCCGGGATGGCGGTCGGCGCGGTCACGATCGGAGCGACCTTGATCACCATTTGATCCAGGTGCGGGATGGCAAAGTTGAACACCCAGCTGTACATCGAACCGCCGGCGGCGAACATGGCCTTGAACGGTTTCAGGGTCCAGATAGTGACCAGCACGGTGAGGATCAGGAACGGCGACCAGGCTTTGACGATTTCGAACAGGCTGTAAGGCGACGCCACGCTGGTGCGCGGTTGGCCGAAACCACCGGCGCTGGCGGTCACCACGGACGCCGAGACGGCGCCAGCGATGTGTTGGCCGGCGGCGCGTTTTGGCTGCCAGACTTTCAGGAACAGCGTCAGGGAGATCAGGCTGGCCAGCGCCGAGGTGATGTCCGGCAGCTCAGGGCCGATGAAGTTCGACGTGAAATATTGGGTGATGGCAAAGCTCAAGCCAGCCACCAGTGCAGCAGGCCAGGTCTCCCGAACGCCGCGCAGGCCATCCATCATGAACACCAGCCAGAATGGCACGAACAGCGACAGCAACGGCAGTTGGCGGCCGGTCATGGCGCCGATCTTGAACGCGTCGATGCCGGTCACTTGCCCGGCCACGATGATCGGAATCCCCAAGGCACCGAAGGCTACCGGCGCGGTGTTGGCAATCAGGCACAGGCCGGCGGCGTACAGCGGGTTGAAGCCCAGTCCTACCAGCAATGCGGCGGTAATCGCTACCGGCGCACCGAAACCGGCTGCACCTTCCAGGAACGCACCGAAGCAGAAACCGATCAGCAGAACCTGCAAACGCTGGTCGTCGGTGATCGACAACACCGAGCTGCGGATAACTTCGAACTGGCCACTCTTGACCGTCAGTTTGTAGAGGAACACCGCCGCGACAATGATCCAGGCGATGGGCCACAGGCCGTAGGCGAAGCCATAGCCTGCGGCGGCGAAGGCCATATCGACCGGCATCTGGAAGGCAAAGATCGCCACGGCAATCGACAGCGCCAGCGTGATGCTGCCGGCCACGTGCCCTTTGAGGCGGAACACCGCCAACGCCAGGAAGAAAAACACGATGGGGATAACGGCCGCGAGCGCGGAAACGCCAAGGCTGCCGAGCGGGGTATAGAGCTGTTGCCAGGTTTGCATATGGGGTGGCCCCTAATTGTTGTTGGTCAGGCACTGGTCAGCGTTCTTGGATAATTGGTAATACCAATTTACAATCGCTGTTGGCTAGGGTAAAAGCCTTGTAGGCGGTGTGTCAATTTGTCGCCCTAAAACTTTTGTCGAATAAGCGCCGTGGCGTGCGTTTGATCCGCCTTAACAAATGCCGTCTGGTAGGTGCTGGCACAGCGCCGATAGGCCAGAATAGAGAGCCCGGCGAGCCGTCGGGACCGTGGAGAATTGAGTTATGGGGTTTGATCAGATTCGTCAGCGCCGTTTGTCTGACGATATTGTCGAGCAGCTCGAGGGGATGATCCTCGAAGGCACGTTGAAGTCTGGCGAGCGCTTGCCGGCCGAACGCGCGTTGGCCGAGCAGTTCGGCGTGTCACGCCCTTCGTTGCGCGAGGCAATCCAGAAACTGGCGGCCAAGGGCTTGTTGGTCAGTCGCCAGGGCGGTGGCAATTATGTGGTGGAGTCACTGGGTTCGACTTTCAGCGATCCGCTGTTGCACTTATTGGAAAGCAACCCCGAAGCCCAGCGTGATCTGCTGGAATTTCGCCATACGCTGGAAGCGTCCTGCGCCTATTACGCGGCACTGCGCGCCACGGATGTCGATCGTGAGCGATTGACGGCAGCCTTCAATGAGTTACAGGACTGCTATACGCGTCATGACGAAGTGAGCCGGGCGGAAGAGGGCGCGGCGGACGCAAAATTTCATTTGGCGATTGCCGAAGCCAGTCACAACGCAGTGCTGCTGCACACCATTCGTGGGTTGTTCGATCTGCTCAAACGCAACGTGGTGACCAACATTGGCGGCATGTACAAGCAACGCACGGAAACCCGCGACATGCTGATTACGCAGCACCGGGAGTTGTACATGGCGATTATCGAGGGAAGGGCCGAGCAGGCGCGGGAAGTCTCCAGCCGACACATCTTGTATGTGCAGGAAGTGCTGGAAGAAGTGCGTCAGGAAGTGCAGCGCATGGCCCGGGCGGAGCGGCGCAAGGGGATGTAGTCAGTTAGATTTGTATCGTTCGTGCGATTGCATTCGCGGGCAAGCCTCGCTCCTACAGATCACCCGATCCTGTAGGAGCGAGGCTTGCCCGCGAAGGGGGCCTCAAGGCGAAAGAATCAATCTTCCTTGCCCTTATTGCGTACCGCACGCTGCAACTCACGACCGGCGTCGCGTTCGCGCTCGGTATCGCGCTTGTCGTATTCCTTCTTACCCTTGCCCAGTGCGATCTCGCACTTGACCATGTGCTTGCTCCAATACCAGGACAGGCACACGCAGGCGTAACCTTTTTGCTGCACGGCGGCGGCGAGTTTTTCCAGCTCGCGGCGGTTGAGCAGCAACTTTCGGGTGCGGGTCGGATCAGCGATGACGTGAGTGCTGGCGGTCATCAGCGGCGTAATGTGACTGCCGAGCAACCAGGCTTCGCCATCCTTGAGCAGCACGTAACTGTCAACCAGTTGCAGCTTGCTTGCCCGCAGACTTTTTACTTCCCAGCCGGCCAGGACCAGACCAGCCTCGAACCGATGTTCGATGAAGTAATCGTGTCGCGCCTTTTTGTTCTGCGCGATGGTCCCTGTTGGGTGTTTCTTCTGTTTAGCCATAGGGGCGGCATTATAGGGAGTTGCACGCGAGTCGGCTACGGTATCGCTACGTGCTTGAGCAGGTTGATTGAATCCCGGACAATGCGCCCTCTTTTTTGAACGCTTGGGCGTGATAACGATGTCGACAGACAAGGTTTCTGTCCACGGCAGTTGGGCTAGCCGCTGGGTCTTCATACTCGCCGCGACCGGTTCGGCCGTGGGCCTGGGTAGTATCTGGAAATTCCCGTACATGGTCGGTGTCTACGGCGGCGGCGCCTTCGTGCTGATGTTCCTGGCCTGTATCGCACTGATCGGTGTGCCGGTCATGCTGGCCGAAACCCTGATCGGCCGCCGCGCGCGGCAGAGCCCGGCCAACGCCTTGAAGGTGCTGGCGGTGGAGGCGGGGCATTCGGGCAAGTGGTCCTGGGGCGCATTCGCCGGGATGATCACGGCGTTGCTGATCCTGTCTTTCTATAGCGTGGTCGGCGGCTGGTCGCTGGATTACATCATCGACATGGGCCGTGGCGACTTCCAGGGGGCAACGCCTGATCAGGTTGGTGCGTACTTTGGCAATGTGATCGCCGATCCATGGCGCCTGACACTTTGGCACACGATTTTCATGCTGCTGTCTGCCGTGGTCATCGCCAAGGGCGTGGTCGCCGGGCTTGAACGCAGCTTGCGGATCATGATGCCACTGCTCTTCGTGATGATTCTGGTGCTGCTCGGCTACAGCATGACCACCGGGCATTTCATGGAAGGCGTGCATTTCATGTTCGACTTTCACCCGGAAAAAGTCCTCGACGGCTTGTTGCCAGCCATGGGGCACGCCTTTTTCTCCCTGAGCGTGGGCGTTGGGTCGATCATGATTTACGGCGCTTACATGCCCAAGCATTCCTCGATCTCGGGCACCGTGGTCGGCGTGGCGCTGCTCGATACCTTCGTTTCGCTGGTGGCCGGTCTGGCATTGTTTCCGATTGTGTTTGCCGCGGGCCTGAACCCGAGCGAAGGCCCGGGCCTGATGTTCGTCAGCCTGCCATTTGCCTTTGGTAACGTAGCGTTCGGCCAGTTGATGGGCGTAGTGTTCTTCGTGCTGGTCGCGGTGGCTGCCTGGAGTTCGGCGATTTCCCTGCTTGAGCCGATGGTGGCTTACCTGGTTGAGCGCACGAAAGTCAGCCGCGCCTGGGTGACTTTCTGGCTGGCGTTTATCTGCTGGTTTGTCGGTCTGGGCACGGTGTTTTCCTTCAATATCTGGAAGGAAGCCAAGTTTTTCGTGAACGAAGGCGGGCTGTTCCATCTCTATCAATGGGGGGCGGCCGGTGGCCTGGACTTCTTTGGCGTGATCGATTTCTTCACTTCGCGGATCATGTTGCCACTCGGTGGTTTGTGTTTCGTGGTGTTTGCGGGTTGGGTGATGGGGCGTGAAGCGGTACGCGACGAGTTGTCGATCCGCAACCCTGCGTGGTTCGCTCTCTCCTTGTTCTTGATGCGCTATGTGGCGCCCCTCGGCATTCTCGTAGTGTTTGCCGCACAGCTGTGGAAGTGACGCTGACATGACGACACACATTCAACGTTCGGCTCTGCTGCCATACCCGGCGCAAGCGCTTTATGACCTGGTCAACGACGTGGCGCGTTACCCGGAATTTCTGCCGTGGTGTTCGACCGCCGAAGTGCTGGAAAGCACGCCTGAGCATATGCGCGCTAGCGTAGGCGTGGCCAAGGGCGGTCTCAGCCAGCATTTCGTAACGCGCAACACGCTGGTGCCCGGGCAATCGATCGAGATGAACCTTGAAGAGGGCCCGTTCAATCAGTTGCATGGCGTCTGGACGTTCAAGTCGTTGGGCGAAAAGGCCTGCAAGATCAGTCTGGACCTGTCGTTCGATTATGCCGGGCCGATTATTCGCGCGACCTTGGGGCCGTTGTTCAATCAGGCTGCGAATACGCTGGTGGACGCGTTTTGCCAGCGCGCCAAGCAAATGCATGGTTGAGTCGATGATTGATGTCGAGGTGGTGTACGCCGCTGTCGATCGTCAGGTGCTTCTCTCGGTGACGGTGCCGGCAGGAACGACTGTGCGGGCGGCTTTGCTGAAGTCGGGCGTCGGCGAGGCCTTTGCGGAACTGGATCTGGCCGATTGCCCGGTGGGGATCTTCGGTAAAGTGATCGCTGACCCGGTCAGTCGTCCTGTTCAGGCAGGTGATCGCCTTGAGATTTACCGGCCATTGTTGGCGGATCCGAAAGAAGTTCGTCGGCTGCGTGCCGCCAAGGCTGCCGAGGCTAAAGCCCGGAATCAGTAAGTCGTCCAAACGCCAGATAATAAAAAACCCGGACATGCCGGGTTTTTTATTGCGTCGCAAATTATTGCGGCGAGGTGTCCAGCGGTTCTGGCGTCGGGACCGGAACGGTTTCTACACCGTCTACGTCCTTCTGGATCTGGTCCAGCAACGAACCTGGCTTGACCGGTTTTTCCGGTTTCGGCTTCTCGGCGTTTTCTGCCGGTGCAGTGACTGTTGTGCCACTGTCCTTGCCGAGAATGGCTTCGTCGCGGCTCACGCCTGGCATGAAATCACCAGAGAGGCTGACAAGCTGATCATTTGGGTTGAAGATAACGCTAATGCGTTCCTGTTGGCGTTCACCGCCACCCGGTTGCAGGCTGTACAGATAATCCCAGCGATCGGCATGGAACGTGTCGGTCAACAGGGGATTGCCCATGATAAACCGTACTTGCTTACGGGTCATTCCCGGGCGTAACTGGTTTATCATGTCCTGCGTGACGACATTGCCCTGCTGGATGTCGATTTTGTAAACCCCGGGGAATGAACAACCGGCGAGTGCGAGCAGTCCCACAAAGGTGAAACTGGTTAGCAAGAGCTTGGTGTTTTGCATCGGTGGGCGACTTCCACTATCTTGGCTGGGACAACGTAAACGCCGATCATACCCGCATTAAGAGAAGCTGCGAAGCAGCATCGCGAGAAAGCTGACCATGGTTGAAAATAGCGAACTACGCAAAGCCGGTCTCAAAGTGACCCTGCCACGGGTCAAAATTCTGCAAATGCTCGATTCCGCCGAGCAACGCCACATGAGTGCCGAGGATGTTTACAAGGCACTGATGGAAGCTGGTGAGGACGTCGGTCTGGCCACGGTTTACCGTGTACTGACTCAGTTCGAGGCAGCTGGCCTTGTGGTGCGGCACAACTTCGACGGAGGCCATGCGGTCTTCGAGCTGGATGACGGCAAGCATCACGACCATATGGTCAACGTCGAAACCAGCGAAGTGATCGAATTCTTCGACGAAGAAATCGAGCGCCTGCAGAAAGCCATCGTCGACAAGTACGGTTTCGAGATGGTGGATCACAATCTGGTGCTGTACGTACGCAAGAAAAAGTAAGCATGTCGCGCGAATTTCACATTCGCGAAACGAGCGAAGGCGACCCCAGGGTCGCCTTCGTGCTGTCTGCCGTTCTTAAATTTTTGCGGTGACGACCATTTTTTTCGCGTGAGCCAGTGATTCCTTGGTCAGGTCGATGCCGCCGAGCATTCGCGCCACTTCTTCGACGCGATCATTCTTGCTCAGCTTGGAAACAGCGGTGTGGGTCGCCTCTTCGCCGCGCACCTTGTGCACAAATAGATGTTGATGACCCTGCGCGGCCACTTGCGGCAAGTGCGTCACGGTCAGTACTTGTCCGCGTTCGCCGAGTCGACGCAGCAACTGGCCAACGATCTCCGCAGTCGGGCCGCCAATGCCCACGTCCACTTCATCGAATACCAACGTCGGGACGCGCGAAGTCTGTGCGGTGATCACCTGAATAGCCAGGCTGATCCGTGACAGCTCGCCGCCCGAGGCCACTTTGGCCAAGGCTTTCAATGGTTGTCCAGGGTTGGCGCTGACGAGCAGTTCCACCTGTTCAAGTCCATTGGGCAGCAGTTCATCACAGCTGTTGGGGCGTAATTCGATAGTGAAGCGCCCACCGGGCATGCCCAGTCGCTGGATTTCCTGCTCCACGGCACTGGCCAGGCTGTTCGAGGCTTGATGACGCAGGTCGCTCAGTTCGCGAGCCTTCTCCTGATAATGACGGGCATACGAAGCCAGCTCATCGCTCAGTCGCTCGATGGACTCGTCGTTGGCGTTCAGGGTCTCGATTTCATCTAGCAAACGCTGCTGCATCTCTGCGACCTCGGTCGGCTGGATGCGGTGCTTGCGCGCCATGGTGTAGATCGCATCCAGGCGTTCTTCCAGGTACTGAAGTCGCGCCGGATCAGCGTCGAAATTGTCGAGGAAGCGGTTCAGTTCGCCCACGGCTTCTTCAACCTGTATCTGTGCGCTGGTCAACAGGCTGCTGGCTTCACCCAGCGCGCCGATCGAATTGTTGACGCTCGAAAGACGGTTGAGGCTGGCGGTCAGGGCGTTCAGGACATTCCCGGAATCACTTTCGCTGCATTGCTCGACCACTTGCCGGCAAATGCCCAGCAGGGTTTCGGCGTTGGTGAGGTTCTTGTGTTCCTGTTCCAGTTGCTCCAGCTCGTTTTCGCCGAGGCCGAGGTTTTCCAGCTCTTCGAGTTGATAGCTGAGCAATTGATGGCGAGCACGTTGTTCGTCGCCGGAGTTGGAGAGGCGCTCCAGCTCCTGACGAGTCTGGCGCCAGCGTTGCGCGGCCAGTTGCACTTGGCGGGCAAGGTCGGTGGCGCCGGCGTATTCGTCGAGCAGGCGGCGGTGAGTGTCGGTCTTCAGCAGGGATTGGTGTTCGTGCTGGCTGTGGATATCGATCAGCAACTCACCGAGGGCTTTGAGATCGCCGAGCGGGCAGGGTGTGCCGTTGATATAGCCGCGCGAGCGTCCTTCCGCGGTGATCACCCGACGCAGGATGCACGGGCCATCGCTCTCCAGGTCGCGCTCTGCCAGCCAGGCGCTGGCTTCGGGTATGTCGATCAGATCGAAAGTCGCCAGGATATCGGCCTTGTCGGCGCCGGGGCGAACCACGCCGCTGTCGGCGCGATCGCCCAGGGTCAGGCCGAGGGCGTCGAGCATGATCGATTTGCCGGCGCCGGTTTCCCCGGTTATCACGCTCATCCCGCGATCGAGCTCGAGATCGAGATGTTCAACGATGGCGTAGTTATGTACGGACAGGTGCACCAGCATAAAGGCCGCTCCCAGGCTTTAGGTCTGGTTATTTATACAGTGTTTTATTTGTGGCTGACAATGCCCTCGCTTAGCTCGATTTGCTCGATCTGACGAAATGCCTGGTCCGTCGAGTATCGTAATGCAGCGTTTTTTGTAGGGGTAATCGTAACCCACCCCTTGAAGCTGATTTTTGCGGCCCCATATACCGGGACAGAAGCGCGAGTTGAGCTCGCGGACGTTATTGAAAGGAGAATTCTATGGCTGACGAACAGACAGTGGATACGCAAAATCTAGACGCCGATCAGGCTGCCCAGAATTCGGGTGATGAACTGGCGGCTCGTGTACAAGTGCTCGAAGAGCAATTGGCTGGCGCTCATGATCAGGCTTTGCGTGTAGCAGCTGATCTGCAGAACGTCCGCCGTCGCGCCGAGCAGGATGTAGAAAAAGCTCACAAATTCGCCCTGGAAAAATTTGCTGGCGATTTGTTGCCGATCATCGACAGCCTGGAGCGTGGTCTGGAGTTGTCCAACCCGGATGACGAAAGCATCCGCCCAATGCGTGAAGGCATCGAGCTGACCCTGAAAATGTTCCAGGACACCCTGAAGCGTTATCAGCTGGAAGCAATCGATCCGCATGGCGAACCGTTCAACGCCGTTCTGCATCAGGCGATGGCCATGCAGGAAAGCGCCGACGTTGAGCCGAACAGCGTGCTTAAGGTGTTCCAGAAGGGCTACCAGCTCAATGGACGCCTGCTGCGCCCGGCCATGGTCGTGGTCAGCAAGGCTGTGTCGCCAGTTTCGCCTTCGATTGACGAGCAGGCTTGAAATTGGCCGCAAGGCCCCCATTTATAAGTCAAGCGTTTAAGTGCTACCGCAGTTAGCCACCACTGCTGCGGCAACCAAATCCAAAGTTTCGGGAGAGTGAACATGGGCAAAATTATCGGTATCGACCTGGGGACTACCAACTCCTGCGTCTCCGTGATGGAAAACGGCAAAGCCAAAGTTATTGAAAACGCTGAAGGCGCGCGCACCACGCCGTCGATCATCGCTTACGCCAACGATGGCGAAATCCTCGTAGGCCAATCGGCCAAGCGTCAGGCTGTGACCAATCCGCATAACACCCTGTACGCGGTGAAGCGTCTGATCGGTCGTAAGTTCGACGAAGAAGTCGTACAGAAAGACATCAAGATGGTGCCTTACAAAATCGCCAAGGCTGACAACGGCGACGCGTGGGTAGAAGTGAACGGCCAGAAAATGTCGCCGCCACAGATCTCGGCTGAAATTCTGAAGAAAATGAAGAAGACCGCCGAAGACTACCTCGGCGAGCCAGTGACTGAAGCGGTGATCACCGTTCCGGCCTACTTCAACGACAGCCAGCGTCAAGCCACCAAAGACGCCGGCCGTATTGCGGGTCTGGACGTAAAACGCATCATCAACGAACCAACCGCAGCCGCTCTGGCTTACGGTATGGACAAGGCGAAGGGCGATCACACCGTGATCGTTTACGACTTGGGCGGCGGTACTTTCGACGTTTCCGTGATCGAAATCGCTGAAGTCGATGGCGAGCACCAGTTCGAAGTATTGGCCACCAACGGCGACACGTTCCTGGGCGGTGAAGACTTTGACATTCGTCTGATCGACTACCTCGTCGACGAATTCAAGAAAGAAAGCGGCATGAACCTCAAGGGTGACCCGCTGGCCATGCAGCGCCTGAAAGAAGCCGCTGAAAAAGCCAAGATCGAACTGTCCTCGAGCATGTCGACCGACGTGAACCTGCCGTACATCACTGCAGATGCAACCGGTCCTAAGCACTTGAACGTGAAAATCTCCCGCGCCAAGCTCGAAGCGCTGGTAGAAGACCTGGTTCAACGCACCATCGAACCTTGCCGCATCGCGCTGAAAGACTCCGGCATTGACGTTGGCGCCATCAACGACGTGATCCTGGTTGGCGGTCAGACCCGTATGCCACTGGTTCAGAAGCTGGTGACCGAGTTCTTCGGTAAAGAAGCACGTAAAGACGTGAACCCGGACGAAGCCGTTGCCATGGGTGCTGCTATCCAGGGCGCCGTATTGGCGGGTGACGTGAAAGACGTTCTGCTGCTCGACGTCAGCCCGCTGACTCTGGGTATCGAAACCATGGGTGGCGTGATGACCGCGCTGATCGAGAAAAACACCACGATTCCTACCAAGAAATCGCAAGTGTTCTCGACTGCCGACGACAACCAGGGCGCCGTGACCATTCACGTACTGCAAGGTGAGCGTAAGCAAGCGGCTCAGAACAAGTCCCTGGGCAAGTTCGACCTGGCCGAGATTCCACCAGCACCACGTGGCGTGCCACAAATTGAAGTGACTTTCGACATCGACGCCAACGGCATCTTGCACGTAGGCGCCAAAGACAAGGCCACCGGCAAGACTCAGTCGATCGTGATCAAGGCCAACTCCGGTCTGTCCGAGGAAGAAATTCAGCAGATGATTCGCGATGCTGAAGCCAACGCCGAGGAAGACAGCAAGTTCGAAGCGCTGGCAGCGGCCCGCAACCAGGGTGATGCTCTGGTTCACTCGACACGCAAAATGGTCGCTGACGCTGGCGACAAAGTGACTGCTGAAGAGAAGACTGCAATCGAAGCGGCTGTTGTTGCTCTGGAAGCCGCTGTCAAAGGCGACGACAAGGCTGCAATCGAAGCCAAAGTTGAAGAGCTGTCGAAAGTCTCCGCTCCAGTGGCGCAGAAGATGTACGCCGAACAGGCCCAGCCTGCTGAAGGCGCGGCACCGCAGGACGACAAGGCTGAAAAGGCTGATGACGTTGTCGATGCCGAGTTCGAAGAAGTCAAAGACCACAAGTAAGTTGTTGGTCGCCCGGTTGACTGCCTTCAGGCGGTGACTGGTAGGATGTCGCCGCGCGGGAGCTTGCTCCCGCGTTGGCGTGTCTGGAGTTAGCGAATTTTTACAGCATGCGACAACGCTCGGATGCTGCTGGTATGGCTGGGAATGCTCCTGCTTCTCGAGCCGAAAGTACCGCATTGAATCAAAGACCAGGATCGTTGAATTGACGTGAGTTGGGTCCGGGCCTGTATTGGGGCTCAACGAGTTTGGCGAGGCTCAGGAGAGGTTTGCCGAACGTCCTTAAGAGTGCAAAGACTTATGGCAAAGCGTGACTATTACGAAGTATTGGGTGTTGAGCGCGGCTCAAGCGAAGCTGACCTGAAAAAGGCCTACCGCCGCCTGGCGATGAAGCACCACCCGGACCGTAATCCCGATGACAAAGCGTCGGAAGAGATGTTCAAGGAGGCCAACGAGGCCTACGAAGTGTTGTCCGATTCCAGCAAGCGCGCGGCGTACGACCAGTACGGTCATGCCGGCGTCGACCCGAGCATGGGTGGCGGCGGTGCCGGTTTTGGTGGTCAGAACTTCTCCGACATCTTTGGTGATGTCTTCAGTGACTTCTTCGGTGGCGGTCGCGGCGGCTCTCGTGGCGGCGCTCAGCGCGGCAGCGATTTGCGTTACACCCTGGAACTGAATCTGGAAGAAGCGGTGCGCGGCACGACCGTGAATATCCGCGTTCCGACACTGGTCAACTGCAAGCCGTGCGACGGCTCGGGTGCCAAGAAAGGCTCCTCGCCGGTAACCTGCCCGACGTGCGGCGGTATCGGCCAGGTGCGCATGCAGCAAGGTTTCTTCTCGGTGCAGCAGACCTGCCCGCGCTGCCATGGCCAAGGCAAGATCATTTCTGACCCGTGCAACTCCTGCAACGGCGAAGGTCGCGTAGAAGAGTACAAAACCCTCTCGGTGAAAGTGCCGGCCGGTGTTGATACCGGTGATCGCATTCGTCTGTCCGGCGAAGGCGAGGCGGGTGCGCAGGGTGGTCCGACGGGCGACCTGTATGTGGTAATCAATGTGCGCGAGCACGCGATCTTCCAGCGTGACGGCAAGCACCTGTTCTGCGAAGTGCCAATCAGCTTTGTTGATGCGGCGCTGGGCGGCGAGCTGGAGATTCCGACCCTTGATGGTCGAGTCAAACTGAAAATCCCTGAAGGGACTCAGACCGGCAAGCAGTTCCGTGTTCGCGGCAAGGGCGTTGCGCCCGTGCGTGGCGGTGGTGCCGGTGACTTGATGTGCCGTGTGGCGGTCGAAACTCCGGTCAATCTGGGTCGTCGTCAGCGCGAACTGCTGGAAGAGTTCCGCAGTTCGCTGGCGGACGACAACAGCCATTCGCCGAAAACCACCGGTTGGTTCGAAGGCGTAAAGCGCTTCTTCGGCGATTTGTAAGGAGACAGGCATGCGACGTATTGCAGTGATGGGCGCCGCCGGGCGCATGGGCAAAACCCTGATCGAGGCCGTGCAGCAGCAGTCGGGCGCGGGCCTGACGGCTGCCATTGATCGTCCGGACAGCTCGCTGGTCGGTGCGGATGCCGGTGAGTTGGCTGCGCTGGGTCGTATCGGTGTGCCGTTGTCGGGTGATCTGGATCGCGTGGTCGACGAGTTCGACGTGCTGATCGACTTCACGCACCCGACGGTGACCCTGAAAAACCTCGCGTTCTGTCGCAAGCATCACAAGGCGATGATCATCGGTACCACCGGTTTCAGCGTTGAAGAGAAGCAGTTGCTGGTGGAAGCGGGCAAGGACATTCCGATTGTCTTCGCGGCTAACTTCAGTGTTGGCGTCAACCTGTGCCTGAAACTGCTCGACACCGCTGCTCGCGTGTTGGGTGATGATGTCGATATCGAAATCACTGAAGCCCACCATCGACACAAGGTTGATGCGCCGTCCGGTACTGCCGTTCGCATGGGTGAAGTGATTGCCGATGCGCTGGGGCGTGATCTGAAGAAAGTGGCGGTTTACGGTCGTGAAGGCCAGACTGGTGCCCGTGCTCGCGAAACCATCGGCTTCGCCACTGTGCGTGCCGGTGACATCGTGGGTGATCACACCGTGCTGTTCGCCGCCGATGGTGAGCGTGTCGAAATCACGCACAAAGCGTCCAGTCGCATGACCTTCGCCAAGGGTGCCGTACGTGCCGCTTTGTGGCTGGACGGTCGTGAGCCTGGTCTATACGACATGCAAGACGTGCTCGACCTGCGTTAAGAAGTGCCCGAAATCGGGTTCAAACCCAGGGTTTGAGCCCGGTTTTACTCCGCCAAGCGACGTCCTGTCGCATTCTCCGGCCTTTAAGGCTCATTGGCGGTAGACCAAAAATGCCTTTTTCTGTAAGCTACAGCTTTAGTGTGTTCACTAAAAGCGCGCAGAATAATTCAGTGAATGAGCGGGGTGACGTGTCCATACGTCACTCCGCTTTTTTACACCTGCGATCGCCCTTTCAGGCTTTATTTACGGGAGGTCTTCTTGACTAAGCCAGCCATACTCGCCCTTGCTGACGGCAGCATTTTTCGCGGCGAAGCAATTGGAACCGACGGTCAGACCGTTGGTGAGGTGGTGTTCAACACCGCCATGACCGGCTATCAGGAAATCCTTACCGATCCTTCCTACGCCCAACAGATCGTTACCCTGACTTACCCGCACATCGGCAACACCGGCACCACGCCGGAAGACGCCGAGTCCGACCGCGTATGGTCCGCTGGCCTGGTCATCCGTGACCTGCCACTGGTTGCGAGCAACTGGCGTAACACGATGTCCCTGTCCGACTACCTGAAAGCCAACAACGTTGTGGCAATCGCCGGTATCGACACTCGCCGCCTGACGCGCATCCTGCGTGAGAAAGGCGCGCAGAACGGCTGCATCATGGCCGGTGACAACATCTCCGAAGAAGCCGCCATCGCTGCTGCCCAGGGTTTCCCAGGCCTCAAAGGCATGGACCTGGCGAAAGTCGTCAGCACCAAAGAGAAGTACGAGTGGCGCTCGACTGTCTGGGACCTGAAAACCGACAGCCACGCGACCATCGAAGCCTCCGAGCTGCCATATCACGTGGTGGCTTACGACTACGGCGTCAAGCTGAACATCCTGCGCATGCTGGTCGAGCGCGGTTGCCGCGTGACCGTGGTGCCGGCTCAAACGCCAGCCGCCGATGTTCTGGCGATGAAGCCGGATGGTGTATTCCTGTCCAACGGCCCTGGTGATCCGGAGCCTTGCGACTACGCGATCCAGGCGATCAAAGACGTGCTGGAAACCGAGATTCCGGTATTCGGTATCTGCCTCGGTCACCAACTGCTGGCCCTGGCATCCGGCGCCAAGACCCTGAAAATGGGTCACGGCCACCACGGTGCCAACCACCCGGTCCAGGATCTGGACACCGGCGTTGTGATGATCACCAGCCAGAACCACGGTTTTGCGGTAGACGAAGCGACCCTGCCAGCCAACGTTCGCGCGATCCACAAATCGCTGTTCGACGGCACCCTGCAAGGCATCGAGCGTACCGACAAGAGCGCCTTCAGCTTCCAGGGTCACCCTGAAGCCAGCCCTGGCCCGAACGACGTAGCGCCATTGTTCGATCGCTTCATCAACGAAATGGCCAAGCGACGCTAATCGCTCGCCTTGATGTTGCAAAGCTTGAGGGGCGGTCCCGAACACCGGCGGCCCCCCTCAAGCGTCAAAGATTGAACGAGACGGCTTGCCGACTGACCTGCGGATTTGAGTGACAAACCCATGCCAAAACGTACAGACATTAAAAGCATCCTGATTCTCGGCGCTGGCCCGATCGTGATCGGCCAGGCCTGCGAATTCGACTACTCCGGCGCCCAGGCCTGCAAAGCCCTGCGCGAGGAGGGTTACCGCGTCATCCTGGTGAACTCCAACCCGGCGACCATCATGACCGACCCGGACATGGCTGACGCCACGTATATCGAGCCGATCAAGTGGCAGACCGTTGCCAAGATCATCGAGAAAGAGCGTCCGGACGCGCTGCTGCCGACCATGGGTGGCCAGACCGCTCTTAACTGCGCCCTGGACCTGGAGCGCGAAGGCGTTCTGGAGAAGTTCGGCGTAGAGATGATCGGCGCCAACGCTGACACCATCGACAAGGCTGAAGACCGTTCGCGCTTCGACAAGGCGATGAAATCCATCGGCCTGGATTGCCCGCGTTCGGGTATCGCCCACAGCATGGAAGAGGCCAACGTGGTCCTCGAGAAGCTTGGCTTCCCGTGCATCATCCGTCCGTCCTTCACCATGGGCGGCACCGGCGGCGGTATCGCTTACAACCGTGAAGAGTTCGAAGAAATCTGTGCTCGCGGTCTGGACCTGTCGCCGACCAAAGAGCTGCTGATCGACGAATCCCTGATCGGCTGGAAAGAATACGAGATGGAGGTTGTCCGCGATAAGAAGGACAACTGCATCATCGTCTGCTCCATCGAAAACTTTGACCCGATGGGCGTGCACACCGGTGACTCGATCACTGTTGCTCCGGCACAAACCCTGACGGACAAGGAATACCAGATCATGCGTAACGCCTCGTTGGCGGTACTGCGTGAGATCGGCGTGGAAACCGGCGGCTCCAACGTTCAGTTCGGCATCTGCCCGGACACTGGCCGTATGGTCGTGATCGAGATGAACCCGCGTGTATCCCGCTCCTCGGCACTGGCCTCGAAAGCCACTGGTTTCCCGATTGCGCGTATCGCTGCCAAGCTGGCGATCGGCTACACCCTGGACGAGCTGCAGAACGAAATCACCGGCGGCGCTACTCCAGCATCCTTCGAGCCGTCGATCGACTACGTCGTCACCAAGCTGCCACGCTTCGCCTTCGAGAAATTCCCGAAAGCCGACGCACGTCTGACCACTCAGATGAAGTCGGTCGGTGAAGTCATGGCCATCGGCCGGACCTTCCAGGAATCCCTGCAGAAAGCTTTGCGCGGCCTGGAAGTAGGTGTTTGCGGCCTGGACGAGAAGCTCGACCTGAGCAATCCGGAAAGCATGAGCGTGCTCAAGCGCGAACTGACCGTGCCGGGCGCCGAGCGTATCTGGTACGTGGCTGATGCCTTCCGCGCCGGCCTGTCGGTCGAAGACATCTTCGGCATGAACATGATCGACCCGTGGTTCCTGGTGCAGATCGAAGACCTGGTCAAGGACGAAGAGAAGGTCAAGACCCTGGGTCTGGCCAGTATCGACCGAGACTTGATGTACAAGCTCAAGCGCAAAGGCTTCTCCGACATGCGTCTGGCCAAGTTGCTGGGCGTGACCGAGAAGGCTCTGCGTCGCCACCGTCACAAGCTCGAAGTATTCCCGGTCTACAAGCGCGTTGACACCTGCGCGGCCGAGTTCGCCACCGACACCGCCTACATGTACTCGACTTACGAGGAAGAGTGCGAAGCCGCGCCGTCGGGTCGCGACAAGATCATGATCCTCGGCGGCGGTCCAAACCGTATCGGCCAGGGCATCGAGTTCGACTACTGCTGCGTACACGCGGCACTGGCGCTGCGCGAAGACGGTTACGAGACCATCATGGTCAACTGCAACCCGGAAACCGTTTCCACCGACTACGACACCTCCGATCGCCTGTACTTCGAGCCAGTGACCCTGGAAGACGTGCTGGAAATCGTCCGTGTCGAGAAACCGAAAGGCGTGATCGTCCAGTACGGCGGCCAGACCCCGCTGAAGCTGGCTCGCGCCCTGGAAGAAGCCGGCGTGCCGATCATCGGCACCAGCCCTGACGCCATCGACCGTGCCGAAGACCGTGAGCGCTTCCAGCAAATGGTTGAGCGCCTGAACCTGCGTCAGCCGCCAAACGCCACCGTGCGCAGCGAAGACGAAGCGATTCGTGCCGCCGCCAAGATCGGTTACCCGCTGGTGGTTCGTCCGTCCTACGTACTGGGCGGCCGCGCGATGGAAATCGTCTACGAAGAAGAAGAGCTCAAGCGCTACCTGCGTGACGCAGTGAAAGTGTCCAACGACAGCCCGGTGCTGCTCGATCACTTCCTCAACTGCGCCATCGAAATGGACGTGGATGCGGTCTGCGACGGCACCGACGTGGTGATCGGCGCGATCATGCAGCACATCGAGCAGGCTGGCGTTCACTCCGGTGACTCCGCGTGCTCCCTGCCGCCATACTCGCTGCCGGCTCACATCCAGGACGAGATGCGCGAACAGGTCAAGAAAATGGCCTTGGAGCTGGGCGTTGTCGGCCTGATGAACGTTCAGTTGGCGCTGCAAGGTGAAGACATCTACGTCATCGAAGTCAACCCGCGCGCTTCCCGTACCGTACCGTTCGTGTCCAAGTGCATCGGTGTTTCTCTGGCAATGATCGCGGCTCGCGTCATGGCTGGCAAAACCCTGAAAGAAATTGGCTTCACCAAAGAAATCATTCCGAACTTCTACAGCGTGAAAGAGGCGGTGTTCCCATTCGCCAAATTCCCTGGCGTGGACCCGATCCTGGGCCCAGAGATGAAGTCCACCGGTGAAGTGATGGGCGTGGGCGACACTTTCGGCGAAGCTTTTGCCAAGGCCCAGATGGGCGCCAGCGAAGTGCTGCCGACCGGCGGTACCGCGTTCATCAGCGTGCGTGACGACGACAAGCCACTGGTTGCAGGGGTGGCCCGTGATCTGATCAACTTGGGTTTCGAAGTGGTCGCCACCGCGGGTACTGCCAAGCTGATCGAAGCCGCAGGCCTGAAAGTGCGTCGCGTGAACAAGGTGACCGAGGGTCGTCCGCACGTGGTCGACATGATCAAGAACGACGAAGTCACCCTGATCATCAACACCACGGAAGGTCGTCAGTCGATCGCTGACTCGTACTCCATTCGTCGTAATGCCTTGCAGCACAAGATCTACTGCACCACCACCATTGCTGCTGGCGAAGCCATCTGCGAAGCGCTGAAGTTCGGTCCCGAAAAGACCGTGCGCCGCTTGCAGGATCTACACGCAGGATTGAAGGCATGATCAAGTACCCAATGACCGTCCAGGGCGCGAAAGCCCTGGAAGAAGAACACGCTCACCTGACCAAGGTCGTCCGTCCAAAGCTCAGCCAGGACATCGGGACGGCCCGCGAGTTGGGTGACTTGAAGGAAAACGCCGAATACCACGCTGCCCGCGAGCAGCAAGGGATGGTCGAGGCGCGGATTCGTGACATCGAAGGCCGGATTCAGAATCAGGTCATCATCGACGTCACGTCCATTCCTCACACCGGCAAAGTGATTTTCGGCACCACCGTTGAAATCGCCAACGTCGAGACGGATGAGCGCGTCACTTACCACATCGTGGGTGAGGATGAAGCTGACTTCAAACTCGGCAAGATTTCGGTCGGTTCGCCACTGGCCCGCGCCTTGATCGCCAAGGAAGAGGGAGACGTGGTTGCCGTGAAAACGCCGAGTGGCGTTATCGAGTACGAGATTGTCGAAGTCCGCCACCTCTGAAAGAAGGCGCCCGCTTCGTGCGGGCGCCATGCTTTGGCAGTTGACTCAGATGTTATGGGTTGGCGGCCTGTGGCTGTTACACATCGGTCTGGTGCCGGTGCTGGGCCAGATAGGTCTGGCGCCGCTGCTGATCGACGAAATTGCAGGCATGCTGAATGCGCTGATGGCGGGTTTCGCCGCAGCGTGTGTGATTTTTCAGGCTTTGGTGCTGATTCAGGCCGAGGGCCTTGCCAGTCTATGGCGCGATATTCGTGGGCAACTGCTGCTGATGGCGCTGTATGCGTGTGCGATGTTTTTCGCGGTGCGCGTCGGTTGGCCGGATGCAGTGCGCTGGCAGGTGTTCAGCTATCTTGTTCTGGGCTTTTCCGGGCTGGTGCTGGTGTTGCAACCGGTGCCGGGATGGAGTAGCAGGGTGCGCGAAGCACACCCTTGACCCTTGCCATCACTTGAAGCGATGGACGTTCGACAGCTGCTTGTTGACGCTGAAGTTCTTGCGGTAAATCAGTGCCATCTTGCCGATGACCTGAACCAGGTCCGCTTTACCGACCTTGCACAGTTCTGCAATGTTCGCCAGGCGTGACTCGCGATCGAGGATGTTGAGCTTGATTTTAATCAGCTCGTGATCCGCCAACGCGCGTTCAAGTTCGGCTAACACACCTTCAGTCAAACCGTTATCAGCCACAGTCAAAACTGGTTTCAGATGGTGGCCAATGGATTTGTACTGTTTCTTCTGCTCTTGAGTGAGCGGCATAATCTGACCCCTGCGTCTGATCTTGTAAAAAGCGGCGGCCAGTTTACCCGAGCGAGTCCGGGACCGCCCAGTTAATCACGACCCGTTTTATTTTCGAGGTGGCCCGTGGCCCGTTCCAAGACAAGCCTTAAGTGGCTGCAAAGACATGTCAATGATCCCTATGTGAAGCAGGCGCAGAAGGATGGTTACCGCTCGCGTGCGAGTTATAAACTTCTGGAGGTTCAGGAGAAATACAAACTGATCCGTCCAGGTATGAGTGTTGTCGACCTGGGAGCGGCGCCCGGCGGCTGGTCGCAGGTCACTAGTCGGCTGATCGGTGGTCAGGGGCGTCTGATTGCCTCGGACATCCTGGAAATGGACAGCATTCCGGACGTGACTTTCATCCAGGGTGACTTCACTCAGGACGAAGTGCTCGCTCAGATCCTTGAAGCCGTGGGTAATTCGCAGGTGGACCTTGTGATTTCCGATATGGCCCCCAATATGAGTGGTACGCCTGAGGTGGACATGCCAAAAGCCATGTTTCTATGTGAGCTGGCTCTTGATCTGGCGGCTCGGATACTCAAGCCGGGTGGTAATTTCGTGATCAAGGTGTTTCAGGGCGAAGGTTTTGATGCTTACGTGAAGGACGCCCGTCAGAAATTCGACAAGGTCCAGATGATCAAGCCGGACTCTTCCCGTGGCAGTTCCCGCGAGCAATACATGCTGGCTTGGGGCTACCGCGGCCGTAGTGAGTAAATCGAGGTTTTTTTGCGGGTCGATAGGATTTTCGTATTTCGCCCTGTGGGAAATAGCGAATATTGTGTAGAAAGTGTTTCACAAAGGGTTACAGACGGCGCCTGCCAGAGCCGTAGGTAATGTAGTAAGTTAGGCCGGTGAATATCATGCGAAGCGCGCGCCATTAGCGGAGCTTGCTTCAGAGGGTAGTTAATTGAACGATATGGCAAAGAATCTGATCCTGTGGTTGATCATCGCGGCTGTCCTGGTGACGGTGATGAACAACTTCTCCAGCCCTAACGAGCCGCAGACCCTCAACTATTCCGACTTCATCCAGCAGGTCAAGGATGGCAAGGTCGAGCGCGTAGCAGTTGACGGCTATGTGATTACCGGTAAACGCAACGATGGCGACAGCTTCAAGACCATTCGTCCTGCAATCCAGGACAACGGTCTGATCGGCGACCTCGTGGATAACCACGTTGTGGTCGAAGGCAAGCAGCCTGAGCAGCAAAGCATCTGGACTCAACTCCTGGTTGCAAGCTTCCCGATCCTGGTGATCATCGCCGTGTTCATGTTTTTCATGCGGCAGATGCAGGGCGGTGCTGGTGGCAAGGGCGGACCGATGAGCTTCGGCAAGAGCAAGGCGCGCCTGCTCTCCGAAGATCAGGTGAAAACCACCTTGGGTGACGTTGCCGGTTGCGACGAAGCCAAGGAAGAAGTCGGTGAGTTGGTCGAGTTCCTGCGTGATCCGGGCAAGTTCCAGCGCCTGGGCGGCCGCATTCCACGCGGCGTGTTGATGGTGGGTCCTCCAGGTACCGGTAAAACCTTGCTGGCCAAGGCGATTGCCGGCGAAGCCAAAGTGCCATTCTTCACCATTTCCGGTTCCGATTTCGTCGAGATGTTCGTCGGTGTCGGTGCCAGCCGTGTTCGTGACATGTTCGAGCAGGCCAAGAAACACGCGCCATGCATCATCTTCATCGATGAAATCGACGCCGTCGGTCGCCACCGTGGTGCCGGCATGGGTGGCGGTCACGATGAGCGCGAGCAGACACTCAACCAATTGCTGGTTGAGATGGACGGCTTTGAAATGAATGACGGCATCATCGTCATCGCTGCAACCAACCGTCCGGACGTACTGGACCCTGCGTTGCTGCGTCCGGGTCGTTTCGACCGTCAGGTCGTGGTGGGTCTGCCGGATATTCGTGGTCGTGAACAGATTCTCAAGGTTCACATGCGCAAAGTGCCAATGGGTGACGACGTCGCTCCGGCGGTGATCGCGCGTGGTACGCCTGGCTTCTCCGGTGCCGATTTGGCTAACCTGGTGAACGAGGCTTCGTTGTTCGCTGCCCGTACCGGCAAGCGCATCGTTGAAATGAAAGAATTCGAGCTGGCCAAAGACAAGATCATGATGGGCGCTGAGCGCAAATCCATGGTCATGTCCGAGAAAGAGAAGCAGAACACCGCTTATCACGAAGCAGGTCACGCCATCGTCGGCCGTGTCGTGCCAGAGCATGATCCGGTCTACAAGGTGTCGATCATCCCGCGCGGTCGTGCGCTGGGTGTGACCATGTTCCTGCCGGAAGAAGATCGCTACAGCCTGTCCAAGCGAGCACTGATCAGCCAGATCTGCTCGCTGTACGGTGGCCGTATCGCTGAAGAAATGACCCTGGGCTTCGACGGTGTTACCACCGGCGCCTCCAACGACATCATGCGTGCCAGCCAGATTGCGCGGAACATGGTGACCAAGTGGGGCTTGTCGGAAAAACTCGGGCCGTTGATGTATGCCGAAGAAGAGGGCGAAGTGTTCCTCGGTCGCGGCGGCGGTGGTCAGGGCGCAAGCTTCTCCGGCGAGACAGCCAAGCTGATCGACTCCGAGGTGCGCAGCATCATTGACCAGTGCTATGGCACGGCCAAGCAGATCCTCACGGATAACCGCGACAAGCTCGACGCCATGGCCGATGCCTTGATGAAGTACGAAACGATCGATGCCGATCAGATTGATGACATCATGGCGGGTCGTACGCCTCGCGAACCACGCGACTGGTCAGGCGGCGGTACCGGTACTTCCGGGACACCTCCGGCAGTACAGGATGAGCGTCCTGAAACACCGATCGGCGGTCCGGCTGCTGACGTATAAGGCTTGAAATGACTTCTGCTCAGTCCTCGACCCGGTTGCCTTGCGGCAACCGGGTTCTTGATTTGGCCCAGACGCATGTCATGGGCATTCTCAATGTCACTCCCGATTCCTTTTCTGATGGCGGCCGATACAGCCAGCTCGATGCGGCCCTGCGCCATGCCGAGTCGATGGTGGCGGCGGGCGCAACGCTGATCGATGTCGGTGGCGAATCGACCCGGCCCGGTGCGAGGGCGGTTTCTCCACTTGAAGAGCTGGAGCGCGTAGCGCCTATCGTTGAGCGCATCAATCGCGAATTGGATGTGATCATTTCAGTCGATACTTCCACTCCGGCGGTCATGCGCGAAACCGCACGGCTGGGAGCAGGTTTGATCAATGATGTGCGCTCGCTACGTCGAGACGGCGCCCTGGATGCGGCGGCTGCCACCGGATTGCCGGTATGTCTGATGCACATGCTCGGTGAGCCGGGCGACATGCAGGACAATCCGCATTATCAGGACGTGACCAAAGAAGTCGGCGAGTTTCTCGCCGAGCGCATGGCTCAATGTGCGTTGGTGGGAATCCCGTCTGAGCGGATTATTCTTGATCCGGGCTTTGGATTCGCGAAAACCTTGCAGCACAATCTAATCTTGTTCAAACATATGGAAGACCTCCATGCATTGGGGCGGCCCCTGTTGGTCGGGGTTTCGCGGAAGAGCATGATCGGTCAGGCCTTGAATCGCCCGGTTGGAGAGCGCCTGTTTGGCGGTCTGGCGCTCGCAGCGCTGGCTTCGACCAAGGGTGCGCGTATATTGCGCGTCCATGATGTAGCCGAAACAGTGGACGTGGTGCGGATGATCGCCGCAGTGGAATCAGCCGAATAAGAATGATGGAGCGCTTATGAGCAAAAAATACTTTGGCACCGACGGTATTCGTGGTCGGGTCGGCGAATACCCGATTACTCCTGATTTCATGCTCAAGCTTGGTTGGGCTGCGGGCATGGCGTTCCGCAAAATGGGCGCCTGCAAGGTGCTGGTTGGCAAGGACACCCGGATCTCCGGCTACATGTTCGAGTCCGCGCTCGAGGCTGGGCTGACGTCGGCAGGTGCTGACGTGATGCTGTTGGGCCCGATGCCGACTCCGGCGATCGCTTACCTGACCCGTACCTTTCATGCTGAAGCCGGTATTGTGATCAGTGCCTCGCACAATCCTCACGATGACAACGGCATCAAGTTCTTCTCCGGAAAGGGCACCAAGCTGCCGGATGAAGTCGAGCTGATGATCGAAGAGTTGCTCGATACCCCGATGACCGTGGTTGAGTCGAGCAAAATCGGCAAAGTGTCGCGAATCAATGATGCCTCTGGCCGCTATATCGAGTTCTGCAAGAGCAGCGTGCCGACCGGTACCAGCTTCGCCGGCCTGAAGATCGTCATCGACTGCGCGCACGGCGCGACCTACAAGGTTGCGCCCAGCGTGTTCCGTGAGCTGGGTGCAGAAGTCGTTGTGCTTTCCGCTCAGCCTAACGGCCTGAACATCAATGAGAATTGCGGTTCGACCCATATGGGGCAGTTGCAGGCTGCCGTATTGGCCGAGCACGCCGATCTGGGTATTGCCTTCGACGGTGATGGCGATCGTGTCTTGATGGTCGACCACACTGGCGCCATTGTTGATGGCGACGAGCTGCTGTACATCATCGCCCGCGATCTGCACGAGCGCGACAAGCTGCAAGGCGGCGTGGTCGGTACATTGATGAGTAACCTTGGGCTGGAATTGGCCCTGGCGGATTTGTCGATTCCTTTCGTGCGTGCCAACGTTGGCGACCGTTATGTGATCGCTGACTTGCTGGAGCGCAACTGGCTGGTAGGCGGTGAGAATTCCGGTCATATCGTCTGCTTCAATCACACCACCACGGGTGATGCGATCATCGCTGCGTTGCAGGTGCTGATGGCGCTCAAAACTCGCTCGGAAGGTCTGGCTCAAGCCCGTCAGGCGCTGCGCAAGTGCCCTCAGGTGCTGATCAATGTCCGGTTCGGCGGAGGGGCAAGTCCGCTCGATCATCCGTCGGTCAAGGAAGCCAGCGCCCGTGTCACCGAGGCTATGGCTGGCCGCGGGCGCGTATTGTTGCGCAAGTCCGGGACGGAGCCGCTGGTGCGGGTCATGGTCGAAGGCGAGGACGAAACGCAGGTTCGTGGTTACGCCGAAGAGCTGGCAAAACTGGTTAGTGAAGTTTCTGCCTGAATTCGGCTTGCCAGCCATGATTGTGTTGGGTAACATCTGCGCCCACTTTGACCGACGAGGTACAGCATGCGTCGCCCTATGGTAGCTGGTAACTGGAAGATGCACGGTACCCGCGCCAGCGTCGCTGAGCTGATCAATGGCCTTCGTCATCTGGCCTTGCCGAGCGGTGTTGATGTAGCGGTATTCCCGCCTTGCTTGCATATCAATCAAGTGATTGATGGCTTGGAAGGCAAGTCGATTTTGGTCGGCGCGCAGAATTCTGCGGTGGAATCCATGCAAGGTGCACTGACCGGTGAAATCGCGCCGAGTCAATTGGTGGATGCAGGGTGTTCCCTGGTACTTGTCGGGCACTCCGAACGCCGCCAGATTATGGGCGAGCAGGACGGTACGCTGATTCGCAAGTTCGCAGCGGCACAGGCATGTGGCTTGATTCCGGTGTTGTGCATAGGGGAAACCCTTGAGCAGCGCGAAGCCGGTAAAACTCTTGAGGTTGTCGGGCGTCAGCTAGGCAGTATCATAGAGGAGCTGGGTGTCGGTGCCTTTGCAAATGCAGTAATTGCTTACGAGCCGGTCTGGGCCATTGGCACCGGGCTGACTGCTTCGCCGCAACAAGCGCAGGATGTGCATGCAGCCATTCGCGCGCAGTTGGCGGCAGAGAATTCTGAGGTCGCACAAGGTGTGCGGCTTCTATACGGCGGCAGCGTGAAGGCGGCCAATGCGGTCGAACTGTTCGGCATGCCGGATATCGATGGGGGGCTCATTGGTGGAGCTTCCCTGAATGCAGATGAGTTCGGTGCGATTTGTCGCGCCGCGGGAAACTGAAAAAATGCTGGAAACAGTCGTAGTCGTTTTTCATCTGCTGGGTGCATTGGGCGTAGTTGCTCTGGTATTGCTGCAGCAGGGTAAAGGTGCGGATGCTGGCGCGTCTTTCGGAGCAGGTGCTTCAAATACTGTGTTCGGAAGCCAAGGTTCCTCTACCTTTCTTAGTAAGTTTACTGCTATACTTGCCGCCGGTTTCTTCATAACCAGCTTAGGGTTAGGTTACTTTGCTAAAGAGAAAGCTCACCAGCTGACTCAAGTAGGTTTGCCAAACCCGGCAGTGTTGGAAGTTCCAAAGCAACAACCGGCTTCTGATGATGTCCCGGTGCTTCAAGAGCAAAAGTCGGCTACTCCAGCGACTGACGTGCCTCCAGCTCAAGAGCAAAAGTAAGAAGGGTTTCAAACGTAGTATTGCCGAGGTGGTGGAATTGGTAGACACGCAACCTTGAGGTGGTTGTGCCCATAGGGTGTAGGGGTTCGAGTCCCCTTCTCGGTACCAATTATCAGGAGAGCCCGCTGTTGCGGGCTTTCTTGTAGGTGGAAGGTTACATTGACCCTGTCAGGGATCGGTCGTATACTTCCGCCCCAGCTTTGTCGCGGGGTGGAGCAGTCTGGTAGCTCGTCGGGCTCATAACCCGAAGGTCGTCGGTTCAAATCCGGCCCCCGCAACCAGTTTAAGGAGCCCCTTTTAAGGGGCTTTTTGTTAGCTGGACACTTTCTACGCCGCTGTTCGACGGCGTTTCAAGGATGGGCGTTTCGCCCATTTTTTTATTTTGCATAGCATGCACATACATGCACGAGGGGGTTCAGGTGTCGAGCAAGCTAGAAGAGTTGCAGGCCTTGTTGGCCCCGGTGGTCGTGGCCCTGGGCTATGAATGCTGGGGTATTGAGTTTTCGGCTCAAGGTCGCCACTCAATGTTGCGCGTTTATATTGATAAAGAGGGCGGTGTGCTGGTGGACGATTGTGCCATCGTCAGCCGTCAGATCAGCGGTGTCCTGGATGTTGAAGATCCAATCGCCGTTGAATACACCCTTGAAGTTTCCTCGCCTGGCATGGAACGCCCACTGTTCACTATTGAGCAGTTTGCAAAATTTGCCGGTGAACAAGTGAAGATCAAGCTGCGCTCGCCTTTTGAAGGACGACGCAACTTTCAGGGCCTTCTGCGCGGTGTAGAAGAGCAGGACGTCGTGGTGCAGGTAGAAGACCACGAGTTCCTGTTGCCGATCGATATGATCGACAAGGCCAACATTATTCCCAGTTTTGACTGAGACGCGGATCCCGCGGATCCAATGGCTTGCGAAAGGCGAGGCGTACGATGAGCAAAGAAGTACTGCTGGTTGTTGAGTCGGTATCCAATGAAAAGGGCGTACCGGCAAACGTAATTTTTGAAGCGCTGGAGCTGGCTCTGGCCACTGCTACCAAAAAGCGTTTCGAGGACGAAGTCGATCTGCGTGTGGAAATCAATCGCCACACCGGTGCTTACGAGACATTCCGTCGCTGGACGGTCGTCGAAGAAGCAGACCTGGATGATCCGGCCATTGAAACCTGGCCGAGCAAGGTTGCCGAAACGCACCCTGGCGCCCAGGTTGGTGATGTAGTCGAAGAAAAAATTGAATCCATCGAGTTCGGCCGCATCGCTGCACAGACTGCCAAGCAAGTCATTGTGCAGAAAGTTCGCGAAGCCGAGCGCGCTCAAGTCGTTGACGCCTATCGCGAGCGCCTGGGGGAAATCATCTCCGGCACCGTGAAGAAAGTCACCCGCGACAACGTGATCGTCGACCTGGGCAACAACGCTGAAGCGTTGCTGGCTCGTGAAGACATCATCTCTCGCGAAACCTTCCGGGTTGGCGTGCGCCTGCGTGCGCTGCTCAAGGAAATCCGCACCGAGAACCGCGGTCCGCAGCTGATCCTGTCGCGTACCGCGCCGGAAATGCTGATCGAGTTGTTCCGCATCGAAGTGCCGGAAATCGCTGAAGGCCTGATCGAAGTAATGGCTGCGTCCCGTGACCCGGGTTCGCGCGCCAAGATCGCGGTCCGTTCGAAAGACAAACGCATCGACCCGCAAGGCGCTTGCATCGGTATGCGCGGTTCGCGCGTCCAGGCAGTGTCGGGTGAGTTGGGCGGTGAGCGTGTGGATATCGTCCTGTGGGACGACAACCCGGCTCAGTTCGTAATCAACGCCATGTCCCCGGCTGAGGTTGCGGCAATTATCGTTGACGAAGATGCCCATGCAATGGACATCGCCGTTGGCGCAGACAATCTGGCTCAGGCCATCGGTCGCGGTGGTCAGAACGTGCGTCTGGCTAGCCAGTTGACTGGCTGGACCCTGAACGTGATGACCGAATCGGACATCCAGGCTAAGCAGCAAGCAGAAACCGGCGACATCCTGCGCAACTTCATCGACGAGCTGGAAGTCGACGAAGACCTGGCGCAGGTGCTGGTAGATGAAGGCTTCACCAGCCTGGAAGAGATTGCCTACGTACCGTTGGAAGAAATGCTCAACATCGACGGCTTTGACGAAGAAACCGTCAACGAGCTTCGTGCTCGCGCCAAGGATCGTTTGTTGACCAAAGCCATCGCTACTGAGGAAAAGCTGGCAGACGCCCATCCGGCCGAAGACCTGCTCTCGCTTGAGGGTATGGACAAGGATTTGGCGATGGAACTGGCGGTGCGCGGCGTAATTACCCGCGAAGACCTGGCCGAGCAGTCTATTGACGATCTGCTCGACATCGACGGCATTGACGATGATCGTGCCGGCAAGTTGATCATGGCCGCCCGAGCCCACTGGTTCGAGTAATTAGGCGCGGCCTGAGGAGAGAAGTGCATGACGCAAGTCACGGTGAAACAACTGGCCGATGAGGTCAAAACACCGGTAGAGCGCCTGTTGCAGCAGATGCGTGAGGCAGGTCTGCCGCACACCGCCGCCGATGAAGGTGTGAGCGATAGTGAGAAGCAGTCTTTGCTGACTCACTTGAAGAGCAGCCACAAGGCGAAAGTGGAAGAACCGCGCAAGATTACATTGCAGCGCAAAACCACCAGCACCCTGCGTGTTGCTGGCAGCAAAAGCATCAGCGTTGAAGTACGCAAGAAGAAAGTCTTCGTACAGCGCAGCCCGGAAGAAATCGAAGCCGAGCGCAAACGCGAACTGGAAGAACGTCGCGCAGTAGAAAATGCTGCTCGTCAGAAGGCTGAAGAAGAAGCCAAGCGTCGCGCCGAAGAAGAAGCGCGTCGCCAGCCTGCTGCTGCGCAAACCGCTACTAACGACGCCGTTGCAGCGCCTGCTGCAGTTGCCGAACCAGTACGCGAAAGCGCGCCGGTTGTAGCCGCTGCTCCAGCACCGTCTGCTGACGTTCGCAACAAGCAGAACGAACAGCGCCGTCCGGACAAACCACGTGCCGACGATAACAATCGTCGTGGCAGTGGCGATGGTGAGCGCAAAAACGCTCCACATCGTGCTTCGGTCAAGGAAAAAGCGCCTGCTCCACGTGTTGCGCCACGTACTACCGACGAAGAAAGCGATGGCTTCCGTCGTGGTGGTCGCGGCAAGGCCAAGCTGAAGAAACGCAACGCTCACGGTTTCCAGAACCCAACCGGTCCTGTCGTGCGTGATGTGCAGATCGGCGAGACCATCACTGTTGGCGATCTCGCCCAGCAGATGTCGGTCAAGGCAGCTGAAATCATCAAGTTCATGTTCAAACTGGGTACTCCAGCGACCATCAACCAGGTACTGGATCAGGAAACTGCCCAACTGGTTGCTGAAGAGCTGGGCCACAAAGTGACCCTGGTCAGCGACACCGCCCTGGAAGATTCCCTGGCCGAGTCCCTGAAGTTTGAAGGTGAATCGTTCTCCCGTGCACCGGTTGTGACCGTAATGGGTCACGTTGACCACGGTAAGACCTCGCTGCTCGACTACATCCGTCGTGCCAAGGTAGCTGCTGGCGAAGCCGGCGGTATCACCCAGCACATCGGTGCGTACCACGTTGAAACTGATCGCGGCATGGTGACTTTCCTCGATACCCCGGGTCACGCTGCGTTTACCGCAATGCGTGCCCGTGGTGCCAAGGCGACTGACATCGTGATCCTGGTCGTTGCAGCGGACGACGGCGTAATGCCGCAGACCATTGAAGCTGTCCAGCACGCCAAGGCTGCCGGTGTTCCACTGGTCGTTGCTGTGAACAAAATCGACAAGCCGGGCGCCGATCTCGATCGCATCCGTAGCGAACTGTCGGTTCACGGCGTGACCTCGGAAGAGTGGGGCGGCGACACCCCGTTCGTATCGGTTTCGGCGAAAGTCGGTACCGGCGTGGACGAGTTGCTCGAAGCTGTTCTGCTGCAAGCTGAAGTTCTGGAACTGAAAGCAACTCCGTCGGCTCCAGGCCGTGGTGTTGTAGTTGAATCGCGTCTCGACAAAGGTCGTGGCCCGGTTGCAACCGTTCTGGTTCAAGACGGTACCCTGCGCCAAGGCGACATGGTGCTGGTCGGTTCGAACTATGGCCGTGTACGTGCCATGCTCGACGAGAACGGCAAGCCAATCAAGGAAGCCGGTCCATCCATCCCTGTCGAGATTCTCGGCCTGGACGGTACCCCGGACGCTGGCGACGAGATGAGCGTGCTGTCAGACGAGAAGAAAGCCCGTGAAGTGGCTCTGTTCCGTCAAGGCAAGTTCCGCGAAGTCAAACTGGCTCGCGCTCACGCTGGCAAGCTGGAAAACATCTTCGAAAACATGGGTCAGGCAGAGAAGAAGACGCTCAACATCGTCCTCAAATCTGACGTCCGTGGTTCCCTTGAAGCGTTGAACGGCGCCTTGAATGGCTTGGGTAACGACGAAGTGCAAGTGCGTGTTGTCGGTGGCGGCGTCGGTGGTATCACCGAGTCCGACGCTAACCTGGCACTGGCTTCCAACGCTGTACTGTTCGGCTTCAACGTGCGTGCCGATGCTGGCGCTCGCAAGATCGTCGAGCAGGAAGGTCTGGATATGCGTTACTACAACGTGATCTACGACATCATCGAAGACGTCAAGAAAGCCCTCACCGGTATGCTGGGCAGCGATGTTCGCGAGAACATCCTGGGTACCGCTGAAGTGCGTGACGTGTTCCGTTCGCCGAAGTTTGGCGCGATCGCCGGTTGCATGGTTATCGAAGGTGTTGTTCACCGTAACCGTCCAATCCGTGTACTGCGTGAAGACATCGTTATCTTCGAAGGCGAGCTGGAATCCCTGCGCCGCTTCAAGGATGACGCTTCCGAAGTACGTGCCGGCATGGAATGCGGTATTGGCGTCAAGAGCTACAACGACGTCAAAGCTGGCGACAAGATCGAAGTCTACGAGAAGGTTCAGGTTGCTCGCAGCCTCTAACTCGCGCACTTCAAGGGCCACGCCAAGCCGCCGCATGCAAGTGCGCGGCACAGCGTCAGGACTCTAAACGCAACGCCCGGTCTGGCTTTTGTCAGGCCGGGCGTTTGCCGCTTTCAGACCCCTCGGGTTTCACCGTGGGGCAGTAACAGGTAACAAGACATGGCAAAAGAATACAGCCGTACCCAACGTATCGGCGATCAGATGCAGCGTGAGCTGGCACAGCTGATCCGTCGTGAAGTCAAAGACCCGCGCGTCGGCCTGGTCACCATTACCGCTGTTGAAGTCAGCCGTGACGTCGGTCACGCCAAGATCTTCATCACCGTGATGGGGCAGGACAACGCCGAAGACATCGCACAAAGCATCAAGGTGCTCAACTCCGCCGCCGGTTTCCTGCGTATGCAGTTGGCTCGCGAAATGAAGTTGCGCAGCGTTCCTCAGCTGCACTTCCACTACGACGAAAGCGTCGTGCGTGGCGCGCACCTGTCGGCCCTGATCGAGCGTGCGGTGGCTGAAGACAATCAGCACCCGGTAGCGGCTGAACCCGAAGACGCCAAGGAGTAATCGGTGGCTCAGGTCAAACGTATCCGTCGTAACGTCAGCGGTATCATTCTGCTCGACAAGCCGTTGGGGTTTACCTCCAACGCCGCGTTGCAGAAGGTTCGCTGGTTGCTGAACGCCGAGAAGGCCGGTCACACCGGCAGTCTCGATCCGCTGGCCACCGGCGTGTTGCCGTTGTGCTTCGGTGAGGCCACCAAGTTTTCGCAATACCTGCTCGATTCCGACAAGGCTTATGAAACCCTGGCGCAACTGGGCAAGACCACCACCACGGCCGATGCCGAGGGTGACGTTTTGCAGGAACGCCCGGTGACCGTTGGTCGCGCCGATGTCGAAGCTGTATTGCCGGGTTTTCGTGGGCAAATCAGTCAGATACCGCCGATGTACTCGGCACTCAAGCGTGATGGCCAACCGCTGTACAAGCTGGCCCGTGCAGGCGAAGTAGTGGAGCGCGAACCGCGTTCTGTTACTATTGCGCGCTTGGAATTGCTCGCCTTTGAGGGTGATACTGCGCGGCTTGCGGTGGATTGCAGCAAAGGCACCTATATTCGCACCCTGGTGGAGGATATCGGTGAGCAACTTGGTTGTGGCGCTTACGTGGCTGAATTGCGACGTACCCAGGCCGGGCCTTTCACGCTGGCGCAGACGGTCACGCTTGAAGAGTTGGAAGCGGTACATGCCGAAGGCGGCAACGAAGCGGTCGACCGCTTCCTGATGCCTTCGGACAGCGGCCTGCTGGATTGGCCGTTGCTGCACTTCTCGGAAGCGAGCGCGTTCTACTGGCTTAACGGCCAGCCGGTACGTGCCCCGGATGCCCCGAAATTTGGCATGGTGCGAGTACAGGATCACAACGGTCGCTTCATCGGCATCGGTGAAGTGAGCGAAGACGGGCGCATCGCGCCGCGTCGACTGATTCGGTCGGAATGACCGAAACCGGTCTGCGTAACAGCAGGCTGGCGAGGGTGGCTGTTAACAGGCACGGTCACTACTCATTTATAGATACAGGGATTTGTCCCTGGCCTGTTGAAGCTGTTTCTTTGAAACAGTTTCCTGATAAAAGGATTGCCTCATGGCTCTCGACGTTCAAGAAAAAGCTCAAATCGTTGCTGACTACCAGCAAGCTGTTGGTGACACTGGTTCGCCAGAAGTGCAAGTTGCACTGCTGACCCACAACATCAACAAGCTGCAAGGTCACTTCAAGGCCAACGGTAAAGATCACCACTCCCGTCGTGGTCTGATCCGCATGGTAAACCAGCGCCGTAAGCTGCTGGACTACCTGAAAGGCAAGGATCTGGGCCGTTACCAGGCTCTGATCGGTCGCCTGGGTCTGCGTCGCTAATAAGCGATTGCGCTAGAGGTTGGTTGTTTGCTGTGTGTCAGCGGGTTTCCCGCAGGCACATGGCAGGCTCCCAGCCTCAAGTTTTATCTGGATAGTCGTTTTACCCTGGACAGCTGTTGGGCCGATTCCCGACATTGCCCAAGAATTTCGCAAGAAGACAAGTTCCCCAAGAGCCACAAAAGAAGGTAGGACACCGTGAACCCGGTAATCAAAAAATTCCAGTTCGGTCAGTCGACCGTTACCCTCGAGACTGGCCGTATCGCCCGTCAGGCCTCCGGCGCAGTATTGGTCACCGTTGACGACGACGTCAGCGTATTGGTGACCGTAGTCGGTGCCAAGCAAGCCGATCCAGGCAAGGGCTTCTTCCCTCTGTCCGTTCACTACCAGGAAAAGACTTACGCTGCCGGTAAGATCCCTGGCGGATTCTTCAAGCGTGAAGGCCGTCCTTCCGAGAAAGAAACCCTGACTTCCCGACTGATCGACCGTCCGATCCGTCCGCTGTTCCCGGAAGGCTTCATGAACGAAGTGCAGGTTGTCTGCACCGTCGTTTCTACCAGCAAGAAGACCGATCCGGACATCGCTGCGATGATCGGTACCTCGGCTGCGCTGGCCATCTCCGGCATTCCTTTCGATGGCCCGATCGGCGCTGCACGCGTTGCGTTCCACGAAAGCACCGGCTACCTGCTGAACCCGACTTACGAACAACAGAAAGCATCGAGCCTGGACATGGTCGTTGCCGGTACTTCGGAAGCCGTTCTGATGGTTGAATCGGAAGCCAAAGAGCTGACCGAAGACCAGATGCTGGGCGCAGTACTGTTTGCTCACGACGAGTTCCAGGTTGTGATCAACGCCGTTAAAGAACTGGCTGCCGAAGCTGCCAAACCGACCTGGACCTGGGCTCCTCAGCCAGAAGCCACCGCTCTGCTGGGCGCTATCCGTGCCGAGTTCGGCGACGCGATCTCCCAGGCTTACACCATCACCATCAAGGCCGACCGTTACGCTCGTCTGGGCGAACTGAAAGACCAGGTGGTTGCCAAGTTGTCCGGTGAAGAAGGCCAGCCTTCCTCCAGCGAAGTCAAAGCCGCTTTCGGCGAAATCGAATACCGCACCGTTCGCGAAAACATCGTAAACGGCAAGCCACGTATCGACGGCCGCGACACCAAGACTGTACGTCCTTTGAACATCGAAGTCGGTGTTCTGCCAAAGACCCACGGTTCGGCGTTGTTCACTCGTGGTGAAACCCAGGCTCTGGTCGTTGCAACACTGGGCACTGCCCGTGATGCACAGCTGCTGGACACCCTGGAAGGCGAGAAAAAAGACCCGTTCATGCTGCACTACAACTTCCCTCCGTTCTCGGTAGGTGAGTGTGGCCGCATGGGTGGCGCTGGTCGTCGCGAAATCGGTCACGGCCGTCTGGCCCGTCGTTCGATTGCAGCCATGTTGCCTGCCGCTGACGTGTTCCCGTACACCATCCGTGTTGTATCGGAAATCACCGAGTCCAACGGTTCGAGCTCCATGGCTTCGGTCTGCGGCGCTTCCCTGGCCCTGATGGACGCCGGCGTGCCGATGAAGGCACCGGTTGCCGGCATCGCCATGGGTCTGGTTAAAGAAGGCGAGAAGTTCGCCATCCTGACCGACATCCTGGGCGACGAAGACCACCTGGGCGACATGGACTTCAAAGTAGCCGGTACCGCCAAAGGTGTGACCGCGCTGCAGATGGACATTAAGATCAAGGGCATCACCGAAGAGATCATGGAAATCGCTCTGGGCCAAGCCCTGGAAGCGCGCCTGAATATCCTCGGTCAGATGAACCAGATCATTGGTCAGTCCCGCACCGAACTGTCGGAAAACGCTCCGACCATGATCGCGATGAAAATCGACACCGACAAAATCCGTGATGTCATCGGTAAAGGCGGCGCGACCATCCGTGCGATCTGTGAAGAGACCAAGGCTTCGATCGATATCGAAGACGACGGCACGATCAAGATCTTCGGCGAAACCAAGGAAGCTGCAGAAGCTGCTCGTCAGCGCGTTCTGGGCATCACCGCAGAAGCTGAAATCGGCAAGATCTACGTCGGTAAGGTTGAGCGCATCGTCGACTTCGGCGCATTCGTCAACATCCTGCCTGGCAAGGACGGTCTGGTTCACATCTCCATGTTGAGCGACGCTCGCGTAGAGAAAGTGACCGACATCCTGAAAGAAGGCCAGGAAGTGGAAGTATTGGTACTGGACGTGGACAACCGCGGCCGTATCAAGCTGTCCATCAAAGACGTAGCAGCGGCCAAGGCTTCGGGCGTTTAATCACCCCACGCCTGACCGTTTCAACGTTGTAAAAAATGCCCCGCAGTGAAAGCTGCGGGGCATTTTTTTGGCTGCAATAAACCGAGACGGACTTGCGGTTGCGCCTCGCGAAAGCTGTGCTAGGTTTAGCTCACCGCCCGTGTAGCTCAGTTGGTAGAGCAGCGCACTCGTAACGCGAAGGTCGCAGGTTCGATTCCTGTCTCGGGCACCATTCCCCTGTTATTTCACCTTTCTGCTCAAATCGTCCACGGTGCGTTTGAGCTGATCGAGTTGATTGTCCTGATCGCTGACTTCCCGTTTAAGGCTGGACAGGTCGCTGGAACTGGAGCTGGAACTCGATCCTGCACTGCGCTTGAGGTCTTCCACCTGGCTGGCAAGCCGTTTCAGGTCGTTTTCCTGTTCGTTGACAGTGCGCTTGAGTTCATTCACTTCGCTCGAGCTGGAGCTTGAACCGGAGTTCGAGCCGCTGCTGCGTTTCAGATCGTCCATCTGACTGGCGAGCTTCTTGAGACCGTTTTCCTGTTCGCTGATCGTGCGCTTGAGGTCGCTGACTTCGCTGGAACTGGAGCTGGAATTCGAGCTGCTATTACGTTTGAGTTCGTCCACTGCCTTGGCGAGGTTTATCAAACCGGTGTTCTGATCGCTAACCGTGCGTTTGAGGTCGTTCACTTCGCTGGTGTTGGAACTGGAACTCGAGCCGCTGTTGCGTTTGAGCTCGTCCATGGCCTTGGCGAGGTTTTTCAGGCCAGTGTCCTGTTCGCTGACGGTGCGCTTGAGTTTGTCCACTTCGCTGGCATTCGAGCTTGAACTGGAGCCTGTGTTCTTTTTGAACTCTTCGATCAGTCGCGCCTGCTCGCTGACGGTTTTTTTCAGCGTTTCGATATCAGCCGTATTGGCCTTGACAAGGCGTTGCAGTTGTTCCACGTCATCAGCACTGACGTTGGATCTGGCCATCACGTATGTGCCGTAATAATTGTGGTAGGCGAGGAGTTTATCGGAAGAGTTAGCGCCGTCGGATTTGTACTCAAGACCGGCTTGAGCGGTATTGGACAATGCTAGGCCACCAAGAAGAAGGGCAGCCATGCCGGTTGCCAACAGAGTAGACGGAAGCTTGGAAAAATTGCGCATCACCGGGTTCCTTGTGAAGTGCCTAGATGGCACATCGCTATGACTTTACCTTTTGAGCGATGTTCCTGGGTAGCGAAGGAAAATTTGCAGAAAGCCCGACCGACGGTTTTTTTGTAGATTTGATGTAAAAGTCCATATAAATCGTCGACCAAACGTCCTATATTCGGACGTTGAACACGCACCACTTTGCAGTTTTCAGATGATCCCCGAATGGTTCTGAAGGCCAGACAAACCGGGCTTCAAACGGTTTTTTGCGTCAGAGAGATCCTTGATGATCCAGATCCATCTTCCATTCCCCAGATCAGCGAGAACGACATGACCGTTAAAGAATTGACTCAAGAAGCCAGACACGAAGAAGCACTGAAAAAGTACTTGCTGGATACGCCCCAGCTAGCCGACGAGATCAAGGACTTGCCAGCCGACGATCAAAAAGACCAGATCCAGTGGGCGTTCGAAGATGAGGCGGAAGCCCAGGGCTTGCAGCCGTGGGAGCTGACGCTCAAGTACACCTCGAGCCCTGAAGAGTTCGAGGCTGCGCGCCTGGCGCTGCACAAGGAGGCGGCCGAAGTATTGGGCGTCGAGTGGGAAGAGTACTGCGAGATGAACAATCTGGTGGTCTGACAAAAACGCCAGCCTCAATAAGGCTGGCGTTTTTTCATTCTCAGAGGCTTAAACGCATCGACAGGTCGACAGCCTTCACATCCTTGGTCATCGCCCCAATCGAAATGTAATCCACCCCGGTTTCGGCAATCGGCAGCAGCGTGTTTTCGTTGATACCGCCGCTGGCCTCCAGTTTGGCTTTGCCTGCGTTCAGGCGTACGGCTTCACGCATGTCATCCAGGCTCAGCTCATCAAGCATGATGATGTCCGCACCCGCTGCCAGGGCCTCTTTCAATTCCGCCAGGTTCTCCACTTCAATCTCGACCGGCTTGCCCGGGGCGATCTTGTGCGCAGCGTTAATGGCTTCAGGAATGCCCCCGCAGGCGGCGATGTGGTTTTCCTTGATCAGGAAGGCGTCGTACAGGCCGATGCGGTGATTGTGACAACCGCCGCAGGTCACGGCGTACTTCTGCGCCAGACGCAGCCCCGGAAGGGTTTTCCGGGTGTCGAGCAACTTCACCTGCGTCTCGGCGACAAAATCCGCGAGGTATTGCGCGCGCGTGGCCACGCCCGAGAGCAATTGCAGGAAGTTCAGCGCAGAGCGTTCGCCGGTCAGCAGCGAGCGTGCCGGGCCTTCGAGGTGGAACAGCGCCTGATTGGGTTTCACCCTTTCGCCGTCGCGCACCTGCCAGTGCACCGCAACCCGTGGATCGAGTTGCCGGAAAACGGCATCGACCCATGCGGTGCCGGCAATGATCGCAGCGTCGCGGGTGATGATGGTGGCTTTGGCCAGGCGTTCGGCCGGGATCAGCTGCGCGGTGATGTCGCCGCTGCCGATGTCTTCGAGCAACGCACGGCGCACGTTGGCTTCGATTTCGGCGGTCAAATCGGCGAGACGTAGATTCGGCATAACGGGCTCCACAAACTATGTGGCCCGATTATAGGGCCATGGCGCGAGGCAACCCAAGGCATCAGAGCCGTTCCAGTCGCATGCAAACCTGCATTTGGTCGATTCCCTTGAATCATCGGCACTAAGTCAACGTCTTCCCTGCGCGTCTATTTCAATACGAAGCGCAGAGTCTGCTGGCACACGGGGGCTCTTTTGCAAGATAATCCGCCTTGCTTTTGACGTCATGGGTTTGACGTGTTTTTGGGTTCACGATTATTCGCAGAATCACCGTTTCAGGAGGCTAGGATGCACAACGACGGGAATGTAGTGCCTTTGCACAAGGCGGCTACGGATCAGGCGATTCAATCGCCGCTCGCCCGCCTGCCTGTGATTCTGCTTCAGGTTCGCGACAAGGCCACCCAACAGCTCCGGCATGGCCTGCAGGAGCTGTTTGATAACGCCGACGACACGCTGTTCGAAATGGCTGATCGGGCCCGCAACGACGTCGAGCAGAACCGATTCTTCGAAGCCATGCGCGACTTGCGACTCAAGCGAAAAAGCATCGAGCGCGGTTTTCTCGAACAATTCTTTGAAGCATTCGTCAGCCTCTCGCAGTACGACAACACCCAGGCGGCCCTGCCTCAGGCATCGGCGTTCGATGCCGATGCATTGTCCAATGACGACGTGGAGCGTCGAGTTGCAGTGGAGGCCATGGTCAGCAAAGTGCTGAACCGCGACGGTTTCGCCATTGACCAACTGACAGCCCGACTCAGTGCTCTGCTGGGCAAGCCATTAGACGATCAGCACAACCCGTTGGGGCCGGAGAGGCTCTGTGAGTATTTCTTGCAGGCCTGGCGCAACCTGGGGGTGGAGATCAAGGTCAAGCTGATCATTCTCAAGCTGTTCGACCGCTACGTGCTCAGCAGCGCTGATCAGCTGTACGCCGAGGCCAATCAATTGCTCATTGCGACCGGCGTGTTGCCTGACCTCAAGCCCGCGCCCACGCGGCGAGCCACCGATCATGCGACCGCCAGCGCCCATGCCGAACCCGTCGAGGGCGGCGTCCATTCCGGTGATACGCCAATCGACGACGGCGTGCAGGAAGTCTTCGCAGCGTTGCAGGAACTGCTGTTGCACGTGCGCGGCAGTGTCGCACCCACCCTCGAAGCCAGTGCCCAGACCCAACCCATTTCCACTCGCGACTTGTTGCGCCTGCTCTCGCACTTGCAGCAATACGTGCCGGCGCTGGCGACACAGGACGACTTCGATCTGCGTAACCAGCTCGAACAACTGCTGACCCGGGTCAGCGTCAAAAGTGGCAAGTCGCGCGTGGTCGGCGTGGCTGACGAAGACGTGATCAACCTGATCGCGATGCTCTTCGAATGCATCCTTGATGACCGCAACCTTCCGGACTCCCTCAAGGCGCTGATTGGCCGTTTGCAGATCCCGATGCTCAAAGTGGCGGTGCTCGACAAGAGCTTCTTCAGCCGCGCTAGCCACCCGGCCCGGCGTCTGCTCAACGAAATCGCCGCTGCCGCCATGGGCTGGGGCGAGTGCGATGACCACGAGCGTGACAGCCTGTACCTGCGCATCGAGCAAGTGGTGCAGCGTCTGTTGAACGACTTTGTTGACGATCCGGCGATCTTTTCCGAGTTGCTCGCGGATTTTCTCGCTTTCACCAGTGACGAGCGCCGTCGCAGCGAACTGCTGGAGCAACGCACCCGTGACGCCGAAGAAGGCCGCGCCAGGACCGAACTGGCTCGCCAGCGTGTCGAGCAGGCGCTGAATCAGGCGCTGTTGGGCAAAGTGCTGCCCCAAGGTGTGGCGGTCTTCGTCCAGGAAGCCTGGAGCAAAGTGCTGTTGTTGACCTGCCTCAAGCACGGTGATGCATCCGCGGAATGGCATGCCGACGTGCAAGCCATGGAGCAATTGATCTGGAGTGTGCAGCGCCATGACGAGCCGGATGCCGGCCTGCGTCTGTTGGCGCTGGTGCCCGGGTTGCTGAAGTCCTTGCGCGACGGGCTGAGCAGCTCGGCCTTCGATCCGTTCGCCACCAGTGAGTTTTTTAGTGAGCTGGAAACCTTGCACGTGCAACTGTTCGAGCGCCCGGACCATGCGGTTGATCAGTCTGTCGAGCCGCCGGAGTTGGTCGAAGTGCTGCAGCAAATCGTGCTGCGAACCACTGACGAGGGACCGGCCGATACGGTGTCAGTACGGTTGCCGGCGGACGATGCCGGTTTGTTTCAGGTCGATCAATTGCGCCCCGGCTGTTGGGTCGAGTTTCAGGAAGACGACGAAAACACCCTTCGGTGCAAGCTGGCAGCGATCATCGAAGCGACCGGGAAATACATCTTCGTCAACCGCACCGGGATGAAAGTGCTGGAGCGCAACCGCACCGGCCTGGCCCTGGAATTTCGCCGTGGCGCGGTGCGGGCGCTGGACGACACCTTACTGTTCGACCGGGCCCTGGAATCAGTCCTTGGTAATCTGCGGCGTCTCAATCGCGGCAAGTGATCGCGCCCTGAGGGCCTATCGCGGCATACTGGGCGCCAACACAGTCGTCGTTGAAGGAACCTGTATGCAGTTGGACCCCGCGAGCGGTTGGTGTCAGGGCGTGCATTTATGCCCCTCGCCCAACTTCAATGCGCGCCCCACGGGCGAAATTTCCCTGCTGGTGATCCACAACATCAGCCTGCCGCCAGCGCAGTTCGCCACCGGCAAGGTGCAGGAATTTTTCCAGAACCGTCTGGATGTCACGGAGCATCCCTACTTTGAGGGGATTGCTGACCTGCGGGTGTCTGCGCACTTTCTGATTGAGCGTGACGGCACCGTCACTCAGTTTGTCTCTTGTCTTGAGCGCGCCTGGCACGCCGGTGTCTCGAGTTTCGAGGGGCGTGAAACCTGTAACGATTTTTCCGTGGGCATCGAACTCGAAGGCACGGATGATCTGCCGTTCGAGGACGCCCAGTATCAAGCGTTGACGACGCTGACCCGACAGCTGCAAAGCACGTTTACGGCGATCACCGCACAGCGCATCTGTGGGCATAGCGACATCGCACCGGGGCGCAAGACGGATCCCGGACCCGCGTTCGACTGGGCACGCTATCGCGCCGCCCTGGCAAAAGCCGCTCTGGAACAAGAGGAACAACAATGAGTTTTCTGGTGTTGCTGTTGGCTGTCTGGATCGAGAAATTCTCGGCCCTGCGCCATCGGGTCCAACGTGATGGTGGTTGGGTACTTGAACTGAACAAGCTTGAAGTCAGTCCGCGCCTGATCAATCGGCCATGGCTGATTTTGGTGGTGCTGGTGTTGCTGCCAGTAGCGCTGCTGGGTTTGCTGTTGGTGGTGCTTGAGCCGGTGGCTTACGGATTGCTGGCGTTGCCCGTGCACCTGCTGGTGGTGATTTACAGCCTGGGTCGCGGCGATTTGCTGGCCGGCCTCGGTCCGTTTCGCGATGCCTGGCGCCGGGAAGACCTGCAAGCGGCTGCCCATGTGGCGAAGCGCGACCTGGACATCTGCGCCGATAACGGCGAGCAACTGCTTGAGCGGGTCGAAGGCCATTTGCTGTGGGAGGCTTACCAGAGCTTTTTCGCGGTGATTTTCTGGTACTTCGTGCTGGGGCCGGTCGCCGCCCTGAGCTACCGGCTGTTGGCGTTGGCCGAAGAGCACGGGCAGAACCCGGCCGTGGTTGAACGCGCTGCACAGTTGCGTCACGCGTTTGATTGGGTGCCGGTGCGTCTGTTGGCGGCCAGTTTTGCGCTGGTCGGAAACTTTGTGGCGGTCAGCCGGGTGATGTTGCATGAACTGCTGAACTGGAACATCAGCGCCGCCCAACTGATCGAGAAAGTCGGGCTGGTGGCCGGTGAAATTCCTGCGCCGGTCGTCGGACCGGATGGCATCAACAGCCTGGACCGGATCTGGGAGTTACTGCTGCGTGCGGCGGTGCTCTGGTATGCAGGTTTTGCGCTGTGGACGGTCCTCCCGTAACCCAATAGCTGTCTGAAGTGAATGACATTGTGGCGAGGGAGCTTGCTCCCGCTGGGCGCGCAGCGCCCTCAAACGGCCACGCGATATGTCAGGAAACCCCGCTCGCCGGCATTGCGTCTGCTTCGCAGACGAGCGGGAGCAAGCTCCCTCGCCACAAGATGTTCATCTGATTCAAGACCGGCGATCTGCCGTTAACCTTAAGTTACAAAACCCCCTGCCGATTTAAGCTATACAGAGTCAGCGCTAAATAGTGGCTATCTGCCGTCGATCCGCGCCTGCCAATAAAAATAAGAATCAAAAGGGAGACTTCCAGTGAAGAGCTTGCTCTATCCCGCCGTCGCGCTGATGAATCGCTTGAGCTTCGGTATGAAGTTCAGCCTGATCAGTGTGCTGTTCCTCGTGCCGATGCTGGTGACCAACTTCTATCTGGTGCGCGATTCCTATCGTGAGTTCCAGGGCACCCAGGTCGAACTGCAAAGCCTCGACCTGCTCGGCAGCAGCCTGACCCTGCGGCGTGATCTGGAAACCCTGAACAATCTGGTGCAAATCAACGTCACCCTCGGCCAGTCCGGCAAGGCCGGCAATGTCGAGACGAAGATCAGTACGTTGGAACAAGGTGTTCTGGCCCGCCTGCAAGGGCTGACGGCGATGACCACTGACCCGGAGCAGATCTCCGTTTTCGACGGCAAACGCGATGAAATGATTGCCGGGTTCAAGGCCCAGCAAGCGGAAACCTCCCTGCAAAGTAAAAGTGCGCTGATCGGCAAACTGCTCGGTAATGCACAGATTTTCAGCCAGATCATCGCCACTCAAGCAGGCCTGAGCCGTGACAGTCAAAGCGACATGCGTCAGCTCAGCGAACTCATTACCAATGTCACGCCACCGGTGACCCAGATCCTGGGCGACGGTCGGGCGATGGGTTCCTATTCGCTGGGGCAGGGTTTTCTCAATTCGTCGTCGAGCACCCGGTTCGATGAGTTGCTGGCGCAGATCGAAAAGCTCCAGGGTGAATACGGTCTGAAGCTGAATGACGCATTGGGCTCCAGCAAAGCGGCGCGTGACACCCTGACGGCCCAGGCCGACAGCAGCAAGGCCTCCCTGAAAAAGGCCAGTGAACTGTTCGAAGAACAGGTGGTGATGGCCGACACCCTCGATGCGCCGTGGCAGGCCTTTTACGATCAGGTCACCGGCCTGATGGACCAGACCTACCAACTCAACGAAGCTACCCTGACGTTCCTTGGCACCCAGTTGCAACAGCGACTGGAGCAGAACCGCACCCACATGGTCTTGCAGGCCGTGGCGCTGTCGGTGGTGTTTGTGTTGATTTTTTACCTCTACGGCGGCTTCTACGCCTCGACCCGCACCACCCTCAAGCGCCTTGGCGCGACGCTGGACAAAGTCGCGGCGGGTGACATGACAGTGACCTTCCGCGCCGAAAGCCGCGATGAATTGGGCGAGTTGGGCGAGGTGTTCAATGGCACCGTGAAGAAAATCCATGACCTGATCGAACGCGTAGGCCAGACCGTCAATGAGGTTGAGCGTCAGGCCGGGCAGGTCGAGAGTGTTTCTGCCCAAAGCAACCAGGCGGTGGCGGGGCAGCGCTCGCAGATCGAGCAGGTCGCCACGGCCATGAACCAGATGTCGGCCACTTCACTTGAAGTGGCGCGCAGTGCCGCCGCAGCGGTCAGCAGCGCTCACAGCGTCAACGACGAGACCATCAGCGGTCGTGGCCTGGTGGCGTCCCAACAGGGCAGCATCGCGCAACTCGCCAGTGAGATCGATCAGTCGGTACGGGTGATCAATCAATTGGCCAGCGACAGCCAATCCATCAGCCGCGTGCTGGAAGTGATCAAAAGCATCGCCGAGCAGACCAACCTTCTGGCGCTCAACGCCGCGATTGAAGCCGCTCGGGCCGGTGAGCAGGGGCGTGGTTTTGCGGTGGTGGCCGATGAGGTCAGGACCCTGGCCAAGCGCACCCAGCAATCGACCGAAGAAATCGAGCAGATGATTACCAAGCTGCAAAATGGTGTCGGCGCGGCGGTGAAGGCCATGGGCGTCAGCCATCAAGTGGCCGATGGCACCGTCGGGCAGTCGGAAAAGGTCCAGCAGGCGCTGGAAAACATCCTCGGCGCCGTCGGCATGATCGTCGACCAGAACCAACAGATCGCCGCGGCGGTGGAGCAGCAGACCGCGGTGGCCCACGACATCGACCAGAACATCGTCGAGATCAACCGCGCCGGCGAGCGCACCGCCGAAGGTGCGCACCAGACCGAAGATGCCAGTCGCGCGTTGTCGGCCCAGGTGTTGGAACTCAAACAGCTGATCAGCGCATTCCGGGTCTGACAGCACACAGGGACCAAAAGTGGGAGCGAGCCTGCTCGCGATAGCGGTCTTTCAGTCGACATCAGTGTCGGCTGTCATACCGCTATCGCGAGCAGGCTCGCTCCCACAGGTTTTTGTGCAGGGCTGATTACCAGCTGAACAACTCGCAGGCATTGGCGGTGCTGGCCGCAGCCAATTGCTCCGAAGTGATCCCCATGATCCCGGCCAGTGCCGAGCAGATCGCCGGCAGATGCACCGGGCTGTTGCGTTGACCGGGAAACATGACCGGCGCCATGTCCGGCGAGTCGGTTTCCAGTACCACCGAATCAAGCGGTAGTTCGGCGAGGACGCGGTGCATGCGCAACGCCTGCGGCCAGGTCGCGGCACCGCCCAGGCCCAGTTTGAAACCGAGCTTGATGTACTCGCGAGCCTCTTCCTTGCTGCCAGCGAAGGCATGAATGATGCCCGCGCGTTTCAGTCGGAAACGTTTGAGCGTGGCAATCACCGCCGCATGGCTGCGCCGTACATGAATCAGTGCCGGAAGATTGAAATCTACCGCCAGTTGCAGTTGCGCGTCGAACAACGTCTGTTGGCGTTCGCGGTCGAGGGTTTCGATGAAGTAATCCAGACCGATCTCGCCCACCGCACACAATTGCCGATGACCCGCCAGGCGGGTCAGCCAATCACCGAGTTCGGGTAAGTCTTCAGGGCGATGTTGATCCAGATACACCGGGTGCAACCCGAACGCTGCATGCAGATCGGGATCGCTTTGCACCAAGTCCCAGACTCGCTGCCAATTGCCCTGATAAACCCCCAGCACCACCATCCGCCGCACCCCGAGGGCGCGGCTCTCGGCGAGCAACGCCGCGCGGTCCTCGTCGAAGTCCGGAAAATCCAGATGAGTGTGGCTGTCGATCAGCTCCACGGTTCAGTCCTGGCGAATACGCTGCTTGAAGGTCCGCGCGATGGCCTGCACGCCGGGTTGATAATCGGACTGCTCGATGGCGGCCAGTGCCAGTGCCAGGGCCTTGTCGGCAATCAACTGATGCTGCTGGGCCATGGCGTTGACCGGCAGCGGCAGGAAGTCCAGCAACTGCGTGTCGCCGAAGGTGCCGAGGCGCAGCGGGCGGGTTTTCAGCGGAAAGTCGTGCAAGGCATCGAACACACCTTGAAGCAGCACGTAGGATGTGGTCACCAGCGCATCCGGCAAATGCCCCAGGCGCTGAAGCAGGTCTTCCATCAACTGCTTGCCGCACTCACGACTGAACGACTCGCCGTGCTCGATCAGCACTTCGCCTTTGAACCCGGTCAGGGCTTCCTTGAACCCGGCGGCACGTTCCTGACTGATGCTCAGCTCGGGCCGTGCACCGATCAGGGCGATTTGCTTGGGCAGCGGATCGAGCAGGCTGCGGGTCAGTTGCAGGCTGGCCTCGCGATCATCGCTGATCACGGAGCAGAAATGCTCCGGCTCCATCACCCGGTCGATAGCGATGATCGGCATGCCCTTGGCTTGCAACTGACGATAGCTGTCGTCACCGGCCGGCAGGCAACTGGCGACAATCAACGCATCACAGCGACGGGCGCGGAACAGTTGCAGCAATTGCCGTTCGCTGTCCGGCGCATCGTCGGAGCTGGCGATCAGCAATTGATAGCCGCGAGCCCGGGCGCCTTGCTCGAGTAGTTTGGCAATTCGTGCGTAACTGGGGTTTTCCAGGTCCGGCAGAATGAAGCCCAAGGTGCGCGTGTGCCGACTGCGCAGCCCGGCGGCCTGGGGGTTGGGTGTGAAGCCATGTTGTTCGACGACCGCACGAACGCGCTCGACGGTGGCACTGCTGATACGTTGCTGTTCGGCCTTGCCATTAATGACATAACTGGCGGTGGTAACGGACACACCGGCCAATTGTGCGATATCACTGAGTTTCAACGCGGGCTTTCCTTGTTTTTCGGCCGACATTTTCGCCAATCCTACCCGATTACGGTAGACGACCATTGTCGCAACGCTTCCGACAAGTTGGACTTCAAGGATGGGACATAATCGAGTAACGTGCCAATGATTCTAGATTAAACGTTTCAGCAAGCGTATTTTCTACGTTATAAGCGCATTTGGCCGGTTCTGCCGCGAAACCGCCAAAAGTGAAGACTAAGCGCCTAAGCTGGAATCATTCAAAACAATACCTGGCGCCAACAGACGCCAAAAAGGAGAAAGCATGCTCGAGCTCACCATAGAGCAGATATCCATGGGCCAGTCGGCTGTGGATAAGTCCGAAGCCTTGCAACTGCTGGCCCGGCATCTGGTCACCGATGGCCTGGTGGCCGAGGGTTACCTTGCCGGCTTGCAAGCACGCGAAGCCCAGGGCTCGACCTTTCTCGGTCAAGGTATTGCCATCCCCCACGGTACGCCGGAAACCCGCGATCAGGTGTTTTCCACCGGTGTGCGACTGATGCAGTTTCCCGAAGGCGTGGACTGGGGCGACGGTCAGATCGTCTACCTGGCGATCGGCATCGCCGCCAAATCCGATGAACACTTGCGACTGCTGCAACTGCTGACTCGCGCTCTCGGTGAAACCGACCTGGGCCAGGCTCTGCGTCGCGCCAGTTCCGCCGAAGCTTTATTGAAACTGCTACAAGGCGCACCACAAGAACTGGCGCTGGATGCGCAGATGATCGGCCTTGGTGTCTCCGCCGATGACTTCGAAGAACTGGTGTGGCGCGGTGCGCGTTTGCTGCGCCAGGCGGATTGCGTGAGCAACGGTTTCTCCGCCGTGTTGCAGCAAGTCGAAGCGCTGCCGCTGGGCGATGGCCTTTGGTGGTTGCACAGCGAGCAAACGGTCAAGCGTCCGGGCCTGGCCTTCGTCACACCGGACAAACCCATGCGCTACCTCGGCCAGCCGCTAAGCGGCCTGTTCTGCCTGGCCAGCCTCGGTGAGGCGCATCAGGCCCTGCTCGAACGTCTTTGTGCGTTGCTGATCGAAGGCCGTGGCCACGAATTGGGCCGCGCCACCAGCAGCCGTAAAGTCCTTGAAGTGCTGGGCGGTGAACTGCCAGCGGATTGGCCGAGCGCTCGTATTGCGTTGGCCAACGCCCACGGCTTGCACGCTCGCCCGGCGAAGATCCTCGCGCAATTGGCGAAGAGTTTTGAAGGGGAAATCCGCGTGCGCATCGTTGATGGCCAGGACAGTGCCGTGTCGGTAAAAAGCTTGAGCAAATTGCTCAGCCTCGGCGCCCGTCGCGGTCAGGTGCTGGAATTCGTCGCCGAACCGAGCATCGCCGCCGATGCCTTGCCAGCCTTGCTCGCCGCCATCGAAGAAGGCCTGGGCGAAGAAGTCGAGCCGTTGCCAGCCGTGAGCCAGCAGCGCGAAGTGTTTGCCGATGTGGCCGAAGTGCTCCTCGCGCCAGCGTCCGGCAGCCTGGTCCAGGCCATTGCCGCTGCACCGGGCATCGCCATCGGCCCGGCGCACATTCAAGTGCTGCAAACCATCGATTACCCGCTGCGTGGTGAGTCTGCCGCGATCGAGCGCGAGCGTCTCAAGCAGGCGTTGGCGCACGTGCGCGGCGACATCGAAGGCCTGATCGAACGCAGCAAATCCAAGGCCATTCGCGAGATTTTCATCACCCACCAGGAAATGCTCGACGACCCGGAACTGACCGATGAAGTCGACACCCGCCTCAAGCAAGGCGAAAGCGCCGAAGCGGCGTGGATGGCGGTGATCGAAGCGGCGGCCAAGCAACAGGAATCGCTGCAGGATGCGTTACTCGCCGAGCGTGCTGCCGACTTGCGCGACATCGGCCGTCGGGTGCTGGCGCAGCTCTGTGGCGTCGAAACCCCGAGTGAACCCGATCAACCGTACATTCTGGTGATGGACGAAGTCGGTCCGTCCGACGTAGCCCGTCTCGATCCGACCCGCGTGGCCGGTATTCTCACGGCCCGTGGCGGCGCGACCGCTCACAGCGCGATTGTCGCTCGGGCGCTTGGCATTCCGGCCTTGGTCGGCGCCGGTGCGGCGGTGTTGCTGCTGGCGCCGGGCACGCCGCTGTTGATTGATGGTCAGCGCGGTCGCCTGCACGTGGACGCCGACGCGGCGACCTTGCAGCGCGCCACCGAAGAACGTGACACCCGCGAACAGCGCCTCAAAGCGGCGGCCGAGCAACGCCATCAACCGGCATTGACCACCGACGGTCATGCGGTCGAAGTGTTCGCCAACATCGGCGAAAGCGCTGGCGTGACCAGCGCGGTGGAACAGGGCGCCGAAGGCATCGGTTTGCTGCGCACCGAACTGATTTTCATGGCCCATTCCCAGGCGCCGGACGAGGCGACCCAGGAAGTCGAATACCGTCGCGTCCTCGATGGCCTGGCCGGTCGTCCCTTGGTCGTCCGCACCCTCGACGTCGGCGGCGACAAACCGCTGCCGTACTGGCCGATTGCGAAAGAAGAAAACCCGTTCCTCGGTGTGCGTGGCATTCGCCTGACCTTGCAACGTCCGCAGATCATGGAGGCGCAATTGCGTGCCTTGCTGCGTGCTGCCGACAACCGCCCGCTGCGGATCATGTTTCCGATGGTTGGCAGCGTCGATGAGTGGCGCCAGGCGCGGGACATGACCGAACGTCTGCGCTTGGAAATCCCGGTCGCCGACCTGCAACTGGGGATCATGATCGAGGTGCCATCGGCGGCGCTGCTTGCTCCGGTGCTGGCCAAGGAAGTCGACTTCTTCAGCGTCGGCACCAATGACCTGACCCAATACACCCTGGCCATCGACCGCGGTCACCCAACGTTGTCGGCCCAGGCTGACGGCTTGCACCCGGCGGTGCTGCAACTGATCGACATCACTGTGCGCGCGGCCCATGCCAACGGCAAGTGGGTCGGCGTGTGCGGCGAGCTGGCGGCCGATCCGCTGGCGGTGCCGGTGCTGGTCGGCCTCGGCGTGGATGAGTTGAGCGTGTCGGGCCGCAGCATTGCCGAGGTCAAGGCGCGCATCCGCGAACTCAGCCTGAGCCAAACTAAAATTCTCGCCCAGCAGGCCCTGGCCGTGGGCAGCGCCAATGAAGTGCGCGCATTAGTGGAGGCCCTGTAATGGCCAGGATACTGACCCTGACGCTCAACCCGGCACTGGACCTGACGGTGCAACTGCCGCGCCTTGAGCCCGGCCAAGTCAATCGCAGCGACGAAATGCACACCCACGCCGCCGGTAAAGGCGTGAACGTGGCGCAGGTGCTGGACGACCTAGGGCATCAGCTGACGGTCAGCGGTTTTCTCGGTGAGGACAACCTTCAAGCGTTCGAAACCCTGTTCGCCAAGCGCGGTTTTGTCGATGCGTTCATTCGGGTTCCCGGTGAGACGCGCAGCAACATCAAACTGGCGGAAACCGACGGGCGCATCACCGACATCAACGGTCCGGGGCCGATGGTGAGTGAGGTTGCGCAACAGGCCTTATTGGATCGACTCGATCAGATTGCACCCGGTCATGACGCGGTCGTCGTGGCCGGTAGCCTGCCGCAAGGGGTCAGTCCTCAGTGGTTGCAGGCGTTGATTGTGCGTTTGAAAGACCTTGGCTTAAACGTCGCTCTCGACACCAGCGGCGAAGCCTTGCGTGCTGCGCTCAAGGCTGGCCCGTGGCTGATCAAGCCGAACACCGAAGAGCTGGCCGACGCGCTGGGCTGCGAAGTGATCTCGGTGACGGCACAGGCCGAAGCGGCGAGTCGCTTGCACGCTCAAGGCATCGAGCATGTGGTGATCTCCCACGGTGCCGACGGCGTGAACTGGTTCAGTGTCGGCTCGGCGATGCACGCCACGCCGCCCAAGGTCAGCGTCGTCAGCACGGTGGGGGCGGGCGATTCGTTGCTGGCCGGCATGCTCCACGGTTTGCTCAGCGCCGATACGCCTGAACAGACCCTGCGCACCTCCACGGCGATTGCCGCGATGGCGGTCACACAGATCGGTTTCGGTATAGGCAATGCCGCGCAGTTGGCGCAGCTCGAACAGGGTGTGCGCGTGCGCCGCCTGACAGAACAATAAGAGGGTTTGTCATGAAGTTAGCCATTGTTACGGCCTGCCCGAACGGCATGGTCACCAGTGTGCTGTGCGCCCGTTTGCTCGACGCAGCGGCCCAGCGTCAGGGCTGGAGCACCAGCGTCGAAGTGGTTGATGCCGCGCATCCGGAACGTCAGCTGTCGGCGGCCACGATTGAGGCCGCGGAGTGGGTGTTGCTGGTCACCAGTGCGCCAGTGGATATGTCTCGGTTTGTTGGCAAACGCGTGTTTCAGAGTACGCCGGCCCAGGCGCTGCAGGATGTCGAAGCGGTGCTGCGCCGAGGCGCCGAAGAAGCTCAGGTGTATGTTGCGCCCGAAGCTGTCGCGCAACCTGCCGTCACTGTTCAAAGCGCACCACGTCTGGTGGCGATCACGGCGTGCCCGACCGGTGTCGCTCACACGTTCATGGCCGCCGAAGCCTTGCAGCAAGCGGCCAAGCGTCTGGGCTACGACCTGCAAGTGGAAACCCAGGGCTCGGTCGGTGCGCGCAATCCACTCAGCGCCGCAGCGATTGCCGATGCCGATGTGGTGCTGCTGGCCTGCGATATCGAAGTCGCCACCGAACGTTTCGCCGGCAAGAAGATTTACCGTTGCGGCACTGGCATTGCCCTGAAGCATGCCGAAGCGACGCTGAACAAGGCGCTGGCCGAAGGCAAGCAGGAAACCGCTTCGGCCGGCGCCAAAGGCCCGACCAAGCAGGAGAAGACTGGCGTCTATAAACACCTGCTGACGGGCGTGTCGTTCATGTTGCCGATGGTGGTGGCGGGTGGGTTGATGATTGCGTTGTCGTTTGCATTCGGCATCAACGCATTCAAAGAGCCTGGGACGCTGCCGGCTGCGCTCAAACAGATCGGTGATGCAGCGTTCACATTGATGGTGCCATTGCTGGCCGGATACATTGCTTATTCAATTGCAGATCGGCCGGGCATTGCTCCCGGAATGATTGGCGGGCTGCTCGCGAGCCTGTTGGGTGCGGGCTTCATTGGCGGCATCATCGCTGGCTTTCTCGCGGGTTACAGTGCGGCCGTTATCGGTCGTCAACTGCGTCTTCCACAAACGTTTGAGGCTCTGAAACCGATCCTGATCATCCCGTTGCTGGCCAGCCTGTTTGTTGGTTTGATCATGATTTATGTGGTGGGGCAGCCGGTAGCAGGATTGCTCAGTAGCATGACCAGATTTCTGGGAACCATGGGCACTGCCAATGCAGTTCTGCTAGGCGTGGTGCTTGGCGCCATGATGTGCGTCGACCTCGGCGGACCGATCAACAAGGCTGCTTATGCGTTTTCTGTCGGGTTGATGACGTCGGCGAATGCCAGTTATGGGCCTATTGCGGCAGTCATGGCTGCCGGCATGGTGCCGCCGATTGGTTTGGGTATTGCCACGTTCATTGCTCGCCGCAAGTTCGCGCAGACCGAGCGTGAGGCGGGTAAAGCAGCCTTGGTGCTGGGTATGTGCTTCATCTCTGAAGGGGCCATTCCGTTTGCCGCCAAAGATCCGTTGCGGGTGATTCCAGCGAGTATCGCCGGAGGTGCACTGGCTGGCGCGTTGTCGATGTACTTCAGCTGCAAGCTGATGTCGCCGCACGGCGGGCTGTTTGTGCTGGCGATCCCGAATGCGATCAATCATGCGTTGTTGTATCTGTTGGCAATTGTGGCGGGGAGTCTGTTGACGGCCGTGGCGTATGCGTTGCTCAAGCGGCCTGAAGTTGTTGAGATGGCACTGGAACCCGCCAAAGCCTGACACCATCCCTGTAGGAGCGAGGCTTGCCCGCGAAGGCGATCTGACAGACACATATTTGTTGGATGTTAAACCGTCTTCGCGGGCAAGCCTCGCTCCTACATGGGTGCGCGGTGTCACACCGGTTTCATGCACACGTGCTTTAGTTTTCCTTTTCAGGGAGAACACCATGAGCGAATTCGACCTTGGCCGCCGTCGTGTCATGCAAGCCGTCGGTGCAGGGCTTTTGCTTCCAGGCCTGGCGCCGGCAGTCATCGCTTCGGTCAAGGATCGTCCGCTGCTCACCGATGGCGTGCAGTCCGGCGATGTGCTGGGTGACCGGGCGATGATCTGGAGTCGCAGCGACCGGCCGGCGCGGATGGTGGTGGAATGGGACACCCGCAGCCTGTTCGGCAACCCTCGTCGATTCGTCTCGCCAGTGGCCGATGCGCGCAGCGATTTCACCGCGCGGGTCGAACTCACCGGTCTGCCGGCCGATCAGGCGATTTTCTATCGCGTGTATTTCGAAGACGCCCAGAGTGGCGTCGCCAGCGAACCCTGGTTCGGCCACTTGCGCAGCGTGCCGCAAACCCGGCGCGACATCCGTTTCGTCTGGAGTGGTGACACCGTCGGCCAGGGCTTCGGCATCAACCCGGACATTGGCGGCATGCGCATTTATGAAGCCATGCGTTTGCGCCTGCCGGACTTCTTTATCCACAGCGGCGACACCATCTACGCCGACGGCCCGGTGCCGGCGCAACTGACCACCGAAAGCGGCCGTGTATGGCGCAATATCACCAGCGAAGCCAAGAGCAAAGTCGCCGAGACCCTCGACGATTACCGCGGCAACTACCGCTACAACCTGATGGACGAAAACGTCCGTCGCTTCAACGCCGAAGTCCCGCAGATCTGGCAGTGGGATGACCACGAAGTGGTGAATAACTGGTCGCCGGGCAAACAGCTGGACGAGCGCTATAAAAGCAAAGATATCCCCAGCCTGGTGGGCCGCGCCCGGCAGGCCTGGCTCGAATACGCGCCCATGCGTTTGCAGAGCGCCGATGGTGGCGGGCGAATTTATCGCCAGCTCGGTTATGGGCCGATGCTCGATGTGTTCGTGCTGGACATGCGCAGCTATCGCGAAGCCAATGACGACAACCTCGGCGCCGCCAAACCCTTTCTCGGTCGTGAGCAACTCGACTGGCTCAAGGCTTCGTTGAAAGCCTCCAGTGCACAATGGAAAGTCATCGCCGCCGACATGCCGATCGGCCTAGGCGTCCCCGACGGAGAAGTCAGCCCGGGTGTGGCGCGTTGGGAAGCGGTGGCCAACGGTGATCCCGGTCCGGCCCAGGGACGTGAACTGGAAATCGCTGAACTGTTGGGCTTTTTGCGGGCGCAGCAAGTGCGCAATTTTGTTTTCCTGACGGCGGATGTGCATTATTGCGCAGCGCATCATTACCACCCGGATCGCGCGGCGTTTCAGGATTTCGAACCGTTCTGGGAGTTTGTCGCCGGGCCGTTGAATGCGGGGAGCTACGGGCCTAATCCGCTGGATAAGACGTTCGGCCCAGAGGTGGTTTTCGAGAAGGCACCACCTGCACAGAACACCTCGCCGTTTGCCGGGTTTCAGTTTTTTGGCGAGGTGAGTATTGAGGGGCAGACGGGGGAGATGAGTGTGGTGTTGCGGGATCTGGATGGGGTCAGTGTGTTTCAACAAAAGTTGCAGCCGGTTTGAAATCGACCCCTCACCCCAGCCCTCTCCCCAGAGGGGAGAGGGGGGAAAGGGAGCCGATCTTCATCGTATCCAAACCTGAGTTCGACTCGATTTTTCAGGTCGATGTAACTCTAAGAACAACTCGGTCAGTCCCCTCTCCCTCCGGGAGAGGGTTAGGGTGAGGGTGGATTTAAGATCAGAATCACGACGTTCGATTCACAGCAATTCTTATGATCTGCTCAAGCACTTCACTCATCCGCTCGATTACTTCCAGATTGCTAAACCGCACAACCTCAATACCTTGCTGCTGAAGGTAAAGCGTTCGACGCTGGTCATGGATTTTTCCCGCCGTCTCATAATGCTGACCACCATCCAGCTCGACGGCCAACTTCAGCTCAATGCAATAAAAATCCAGGACATAAGGTGGACATGGAAACTGCCGTCGAAACTTCAGATTGGCGAGTTGCCGGGATCGGAGTTTTTGCCAGAGCAGGAGCTCGCAGTCGGTCTGATTGGCGCGCAGGTGACGAGCGAATTGGCGTAGGTTGGAGGAGGTGCGGGTGGGCATGCTTCACGTCCGTGTGAAGGGGGATGGAGGTTTAACTGTAGTCTGGATTTTGCGGATGAATTGAAATCGACCCCTCACCCCAGCCCTCTCCCCAGTGGGGAGAGGGGGAAAGGGAGCGGATATTCATCGTTCTCGATGCCTGAGTTCGACTCGATTTTTTAGGTCGATGTATAACGTGAGCCCCCTCGGTCAGTTCCCTCTCCCTTTGGGCGGTCCGACGTTTCGGGAGGGCTAGGGTGAGGGGGCTCTTTCAGTAGACGTCGCGGCGGTAGCGGCCCTGCTCGATCAGGCGGTCGACTTCTTCAATCCCGAGCACTTCGTTGAGCACGTGATCCACACCTGATGCCATTCCCTGCAAGCTGCCGCAGATGTAAATCACGGCACCGTCGGCCAACCATTGCTTCAGTAGATCAGCCGACTCACGCAGTCGATCCTGCACGTAGATCTTCTCGGCCTGATCCCGCGAGAACGCCAGGTCCAGTCGCTCCAGATCGCCTGAAATCAACCATTCCTCAAGCTCATCGCGGCACAGGTAGTCGTGTTCCCGATTACGCTCGCCGAACAGCAGCCAATGCCGTTGCTGCCCATCGGCAATGCGCGCCTTGAGCAGACTGCGCAGCCCGGCCAGCCCGGTGCCGTTGCCCAGCAGGATCATCGGTACCGGCTCGGTCGGCAGGTGGAAGCCACTATTGCGCCGTACCCGCAGACTGATGGTGCCCCCCACCGGCGCGTGTTCGGTCAGCCAGCCGGAGCCGATGCCCAGGCTGCCATCAGCATGCATTTCCTGACGCACGATCAGCTCCAGTACTCCGTCGGCGGCGATCGAGGCGATGGAGTATTCGCGCATGGCCAAGGGCACCAAGGCGTCTACCAGCGCTTGCGCGTGCAGGCCGACCAGGTGAGCTCTGTTCTCGGGCAGCTGGCGGCTGGCGAGGGCTTGCTCCAGCGCTTGCGACAGGCCATCGAAGGTCACCATGGCCCGGCCTTCAATACCCAGGCCATCAAGGAAATGCTCGATCGCCCACGGGCAATTGCGGGGCAGGACTTCCACCAGATCACCCGCCAGCCAACTGCTGGTCGACGGGGCGGTGAGGCCCAGCAAGTACACCGGGGACCCGCTGCTGTCCGGGTTCATCAACTCGCGGCGGGTCAGGGTCCAGTTGTCGTAGCTTGGCGCTTGCCAGGTGTCGATCGGCGCCTGCCCGGTCAACAGGCCGAGTTGCTGCTGCCAGTGGCGCAAGGCGTAAGGGTCGCCGCTGTCGACTTCCACCGGCGCGAACAAGGTCTTGCCGCCATGCTCGCCGAGCCAGGTGTGCAAGCGTCGGGCGAAGCCGCAGAAGTGTTGATACTGGCGATCACCGAGACCCAGTACCGCGTAGTTCAGGCTCTCCAGGCTCGACGCCCGGCCCAGCACTTTGCGTTCAAAACCACGGGCGCTGTCCGGCGCTTCGCCATCGCCGAAGGTGCTGACCACGAACAACGCGTTGCTGGATTCACGCAAATCCTGTTCGCTGACATTCGCCAGCGGCTGAACCTTCACCGGCAGGCCGGCCGCCTGCAATTGCCCGGCAGTCTGCCACGCCAGTTGCTCGGCAAACCCGCTTTGGCTGGCGAAGCCGATCAACCAGGCGGGTGTATTGCTGCCCGTTTGCGCGAAGTCTTTGCGAGCGTCCTTGATCTGCTTTTTCTTGCGGCGACGATCCAGGTACAACAACCAGCCGGTGACGAAGAACAGCGGCATGGTCAGCGCGGTAATGGTCAGGATGATGCGTCCGACGATGCCGAAGTAACTGCCCACGTGCAGCGCGTAGATGCTCGTCAGCAGTTGCGCCTTGAGGCTCTTGTCGCTGTAACGGTCATGCCGTTTGACGACGCCGGTGGCCGGATCGAGGCTGATCTGGTTCAACGCGCGGTCATGGGGCGAAGTGTTCAACAGGTAGAAAACTGTCGCCGGCTGGCCAGCCACTGGCGGCATGCGGATGTTGTAGGCACTGAGTGCCGGACCTGCGGCGCTATAAATGCTGCTCCACATGACGGCGTAATCGGCGGTAGGCGCCGGGCCGCTCGGTGCAGGGCCACGACCGCCGCGCACGCGCTCGTTTTGCGGCGAGTCGGAAAGCAGTTGGGTCAGGCCTTTGTTGTACCACTCATAGGACCATGACAACCCGGTCAACGCTGACAGGAGGTAAAACACCAGGCACCAGGTGCCGGCCACCGAGTGCAGGTCCCAGTTGAAGCTGCGACCCTTTTTCTTCCAGTCGAGGGTCAGCCAGGCGCGCCAGTTTTTCCATTGGCGCGGCCAGCGCAGGTACAGGCCGGACAGGCAGAAGAACACCAGGATTAGCGTACAGGCGCCGGTGATTTGCCGACCGGTGTCGCCCATGGCGAGGAAACGGTGCAGTTGCAGCATCAGGCCGAAGAAATCCTCGCCGGTGGCCTCACCCATGAACTCGCCGGTGTACGGGTCGAAGTAGCGCATCTCGCCACGGCGTTCGCCTGGTGGCGGCGTGAAGCTCACGCGCGCGGCGTTGCCGCTGTCGGTCTCGACCCAGAGCATCGCGACTTTTTTGCCGGAGGCACCCTCGATCTTTTCCACCAGTTCGGCGGGCGGCAGGACGCCGGCAACCTGCTTCTCGACTTGCAGCACGGAAGGATTGAGCACGCTGAGGATTTCGTCCTCAAACGATACCATCGCTCCGGTGATGCCCATCAGGGCCAGGACCAGCCCGGCACTGATGCCGAAAAACCAGTGCAACTGGAACAGGGTTTTCTTCAACACGTCGCTCGCCTTGTTCGTTCGAAATAATCATCACGGCGCGCATTATGCCGTGGGTTGCTGAGAAACATTCTTTTTTACGCACAAAAGCCCCGTTCATGTGGATGAACGGGGCCGGGCCTTATTGCCGACCACTCCGTGTGGGAGCGAGCCTGCTCGCGATAGCGGTGGGTCAGCCAACATAAATGTTGAATGTAGCGCCGTCATCGCGAGCAGGCTCGCTCCTACAGGGGATTGCGGTGTGACTGGCAATCAGAAGTGGAAGTTGGTGCTCAGCAATGCCGTACGGCCCGCCGCCTGGTTGGCGAAGTGGGTCGAGAAGGCTTTGTCGTAGTAGGTTTCGTCGGTCAGGTTCTGCACGTTCAGTTGCAGGTCGACGTTTTTGCTCAGCTTGTAGGCGGCCATTGCGTCGTAACGAACGTAGGAATCAACCATGGTGGTGTTGGCCACGCTACCGAATACATCGTCGACATAGAACGCACCGCCACCGATGGTCAGCTTCGGCGTGACCTGATAAGTCGTCCACAGGCTGGCGCTGTTTTTCGGGGTGTTTGGCAGTTCGTTGCCGTTGTTGGCTTTGTTGGCCGGCAGATCACCACCATCGACTTGCTCGCTATCCATGTAGGCGTAACCGGCGAAGACCTGCCATTTTTCGGTGATCTTGCCGGTGGCCGACAATTCGATCCCTTGAACGCGGGTTTTGCCGGCGTTTTCATAAGACGTGGTATCGACTTGAACGCGGGCGTTTTCTTTCTCGGTGCGGAAGATATCGGCGGTCAGCGACAGGCGATCATTCAGCAAATCCCACTTGGTACCGATTTCGTAGTTCTTGGTGGTTTCCGGCTCCATGTCGCTGCTCAGCAAGTTGCCGTTGCGATCCGGAGTGCCGCCCAACGGGTTGCCTTCCTGGCCTTCGCCCAAGGTGTTGCCCGGAGGCGTGGCGGAGGTGGCGTAGGACGCGTAGATACTGCCGTTTTCAGCAGGTTTGTAGACCACGCCGAACTGGCCGGTCACGAACTCGCTGACGTCATCCCCTTTGGACGTGGTCACGCTGGAGGCGTTGTAGGTTTTGTACTGGGTGTCGAAATGGTCGTAACGCAGGCCCATGTTCACCAGCCATTGCTCGGACAATTCCAGGGTGTCGAACACATACAACGCGTAGGTATCGGACTGGGTGTCGGTGCCAGCGTAGTTACGCGAGATCGCACCGTTCCACGGATCGTTCGGGTTCGGGTTGGCCAGCGAGGTGCAGTTGTAGCCACTTGGTGCGCCGATCAATGCCGGTGAGCAGTTGGTGGTCGAGGCTGCTGTTCTCGGGGTGGTGTCGACGTTGACGTTGTACGAGGATTTCTGGCTTTCCTCACGGCTCAACTCGATACCGGTGGCGAAGCTGTTCTTGAACCCGGCGATGTAGACGTCACCAAACAGATCGGTCTGGTTGGTGGTGGTCTCGGTGTTGCTGACCCGGGTGTTCGCCCGACGCCAGACGCTGCCGTTATTGACGTTGCCCTTGCTGTCGTCCGGCTGGGTCAGGATGTAATCCTGCATGCTGTTGCCGTGGCGCAGGGTGTTTTTGACGGTCAGCGCATCGTTCAGGTCGTGCTCGATGGCGAAGGTTGCCGTGTCGGTGCGGCCCTTGCGGAAGTCGCGATCCAGCCCGTAGAAATTGCTGTGATCACCCCCGGCGAACGGCTTGTCCGGGTTCGATTTGGTGCGGGCGGCCGAACCTGCGGCAGGGATGGTGTACGGAATGCCCGAGTCTGGCGTGTCGTTGCTTTCCAGATGGTAGTAATCGAGGTTGACCCGGGTGTCGGTGCCCAGACCGAACGCCAGCGACGGTGCGATGCCCCAGCGGTCGTATTCGACGCTGTCACGGCCGGCGACGTTGCTTTCGTGGCTCATCAGGTTCAGACGGCCAGCGGCGGTGTCGGTGAACTGGTAGTTGCCGTCCAGGGTGTAACGCTGGGTCTGGTCCGAACCCCAGGTAAAACCACCGTCAAACGAGTCGCCCAGGTGGGCCTTTTTACTCACTAGGTTAATGCTGCCGCCCGCAGCGCCCCGGCCGCCAATGGCTGAGTTCGGGCCTTTGCTGACTTCGATCGACTCGACGGCAAAGATCTCGCGGCTCTGCGAACCGGTGTCGCGCACGCCGTCCAGATAGGTATCGCCCTGAGCGTCGAAACCACGAATGAACGGACGATCGCCTTGTGGGTTGCCACCTTCACCGGCACCAAAGGTGATGCCCGGAACGGTGCGTAGCGCGTCCTGCATATTGAGGGCGCCGGTATCCTTGAGCACCTGCTGCGGGATAACGGTGATCGAGCGCGGTGTGTCCACCAACGGTGCGGTGTACTTGGGCGAGGAGGCTTTTTCGACGTTGTAGGAAGTCGCATCCTGGGCTTCGCCGGTGATCGCGGTAGCCCCCAGGGAAATCGCATTGCTCGGCGCTTTTTCGTCGGCCTTTTCAGCCGCGAAAACCATGTGGCCGGCAGAGCTGGCAGTGAGCGCCACGCCAATTGCAGACGCGAGCAAACGCGGTGAACTGACTGGTAATTGTAATTGTTGGCGTGACATGTGAATTCCCCTCCCCAAGGATTTGAGGCCGCGGAATATAGGGTAGACGCGTATTTGTATCAATTGCGAAACGTTACTATTCGCGAAGAATTTACATTCTTTACAATTTAACCTTACGGTTTTTGATGATTCATTCGTCACGAGGGTTTTACACAGTCAATAAGAATCAATACCATTGCCGCTTCTTTGCCTTCAGGTGTCATCCCATGCTGCTGCACATTCCCGGCGTGTTCGCGAAAGAAGAAGTGCAGCGCATCCGCGAGGCTCTGGAGCAGGCCGATTGGGCCGACGGCAAAATCACCGCCGGTTACCAGTCGGCCAAGGCCAAGCACAATCTGCAGTTGCCTGAAGGCCACCCGCTGGCCAAGGAAGTGGGCGCGGCGATGCTTGAACGGCTATGGAAAAATCCGCTGTTCATGTCCGCGGCGTTACCACACAAAGTTTTCCCTCCGTTGCTGAACTGTTACACGGCCGGTGGCAGTTTCGACTTCCACATCGACAACGCCGTGCGTCAGCCCAAAGGTGGTATCGAGCGGGTTCGCACCGATCTTTCAGCGACGCTGTTCTTCAGCGAACCGGACGACTACGACGGCGGCGAACTGGAAATCCAGGACACCTTCGGCACCCAGCGCGTGAAGTTGCCGGCCGGTGACATGGTCCTGTACCCCGGCACCAGCCTGCACAAGGTCAACGCCGTCACGCGCGGCACCCGCTATGCCTCGTTCTTCTGGACCCAAAGCCTGGTGCGCGAGGACAGTCAGCGTGCCTTGCTGTTTGAAATGGACGGGGCGATCCAGCAGTTGACTCAGGACATGCCCGATCACCCGTCGCTGATCCGTCTTACGGGCACTTATCACAACCTGTTGCGTCGCTGGGTCGAGGTATGAGCTATCAATTACGCCGCGAGGAAATCCTCGACGGTGATTCACTCAAGGCCATGCTGGAGGAAAGCCCTGCTCGTGCAGCCCAGGCGATTCTGATCGCTGCCCGCGAAGGCGTACTCGACGCTCAAGCCTTGCTCGGGCAAATATTGCTGGACGGGCAGGGCATCGAGCAGGACCAGCCGCTGGCGGTGCGATGGTTCGAGATCGCTGCCCGGCATGGGCATTTGATGGCGCGCAACATGCTCGGTCGTTGTCATGAGCATGGCTGGGGTTGCGTTGCCGATGCATCGATTGCCGCGGGGCATTATCGAGTTGCGGCAGACGCCGGGCTGGATTGGGCGATGTACAACTACGCCAATTTGCTGGCGACTGGGCGCGGCGTTGCTGAGAACCAGCGGCAAGCACTGAGTTTGTATAAACAGGCCGCCGAATTGGGCCACGCGAAGTCGATGAACCTGATTGGGCGATATCTGGAAGAAGGGCGGGATTGTCCTGCGGATCCATTGGCGGCACGACGTTGGTATCGACGATCTGCCGAAGGCGGGGATTTTCGGGGCCAGTTTAGTTATGCGGCGTTGTTGGCAGATGAGGGGCACGTTGACGAAGCGATGTCCTGGTTGCGCCGCGCCTTGGCCGCAGGTAACCAGAACTTTTTGCGGGTGAGTGGGGCGGCGCTGAAAAACGCCCCCCACCCCAGGGTTCGAGCGATGGCTCGGGAATATCACCAGCGTGCGTCCGAACTCGCACAACCGTTGAGTTAACCGCGCAGCCACTGACCTTTAAGGTTTTCCAGGTAGCGCGTGAAAGGTTTGGCCTGCGCTATCAGCTTTTGGCCCTTTTTGACGACATCGTTTCCAGCACCCTCTGTGATGGTCTCGAGAAACAGCGACACGGCTTCTACAATGTTGCTCGTTTCATCCGCATACGAATCGCGCGGTGCGATCACCTTTTTCGTGTCGTTCAGCTGTTTGACTTTCTTGTCGTTGTCGCTCATCTGGGTGACGAGAGAGTCCACGCGACCTTGTCGATCTTTAAGACGTACCCGTAGCGTGGTACGCGCTTTGATCAGGTCCTGGTATTTGATCAGTGCGTTTGCCTCATCAAGAAATTTGTTCGCGACCGCCAGGCCTGCCTTCAGCGCGGCGGTTTGAGGTGTTTCAGGTTGATTGCCGATCATCCCGACCAGTTGTTCCAGCAGAGGTTTCAGGCGATCAATGAAGCTGAGGCTTTCAAACAGGCTGATCGCATCGTTCAATACCTTTTCATCTTCTAGCAGCTTATCCACGGGGGGCTGTTCTTTACCCAGCTCAATGGCCAATACCTCACGAGCTTCCGCCAGTTCGGCAATCTTGAACCGATTATTGCTGATGGAGGAGTACCTGACGCTGTAGATAGCGTGGCTGAGTTCTGTTTGAGCTTCATCCAGTTTGTCAGTGCACATCGAGATCAATTGCGTGGCTATTTTGGTATAGGACTCAATGGCGTTTTTGGTTTGCGCATTCACTTCTGCAGTTGACAAAGTGGTTAGCGCTTCCAGCGTCTCGTTCAGTGCCGAGGTTTCCAGACTGATGATCGCAGAAGTTAACGTCTTGGACGCGACCAGGTCCGTCGCAGTAATTTCGGCATTAAGCTTCAGCAGTTCATTTCGCAGCGCTTCAATGTATAAGTCCGCCGAGCCAATAATGGCTTGATAGCGAATGGTCTCTCGGCTGTCGCGAATAATCGACATGTCGGGTGCGGTATACGATGGTGTTGTCATAAATATCCTTATTTGTAGTGGGTTAGAGCGGTTTTCAATCGAATGCTTTGGCAAGTGCGTTGGAGTTGGATTCGATTTTTTTCCAGTTGTTGAGTACAACTTTCAAGCTCGAAACAAACGACCTGAGCGTAAGGAATTCGTGGATGCCATCAATTTTGTTTTTTGACGAATCGATGTATTCCGAAATAGTGATCCATAAGGTTTCCAGCATTGCGATACTTTCGGTTGCTCCGGTGATGTAAGAGTCGACGCTGTACAAACGGTTGTGAAGAATCAACAAGGTACCGGTCAAGATGTTTTTTTTGCGTACTTGTTCGGTTAGGTCATCCCGAATCCGAACCAAGGGTGCTACATGTGCATCCTGCAGCGTTGCTTTGAGTCTTAGAAGTTGGGATCCCAGCGGGCTGCCGAACGCCATAAAGTAATCGAAGAAGTTAGGCTCGGTTTCCCTGGTTTTTTCATCGACCAGGCGTTGAGCTTCATCAATTTCAGCATTGAGTCTAGTGATCTCGGCATTCAATTCGTGGTTGCCGGCCAGCTTGAGCTTCGTGCCAATCGACACCGCGACCTCATTGGTCAGCTCGGTTTTAAAGTGTTTCAGGCGAAGCTCGATGTCAGTGCTACTGGTTTTCTTTTGTTCGATGGAGCTGGCAATGAACTGAATGGAATCCTTGATGGACGGAAATCTGTTTTTCTCGTCTCGCCCAATTTTAAGTTCAGGAAGTTTTGCAACCTCCTCTTCAGTCAGACCTTCAATTGTGCCAATGTAATTTTGGTAGCCCGGCATTGTCTCAATGGCTGCGATAATGTCGTCTCCGAAATACCGCAGGTCTTCAGAAAATGTCTGGAGGCTACCGGCGACTCTCTTCATCGACAGTTCGATATCGTTCCAGCTATTGGCGTTTGTGACGACTTTGGCACAGGTATCTGCAATGTCATAAGGCTCCAGCCCCGCGATACCAGTGGTTTCGGTTTCTAACAGAATTTTAACGTCATCGATGTTGACTGGGAGTGACTTGGCTGCAGTAATATATTCTTTGATTTTTTTGATGGCTGCTTTGTCAATGACGGGCGGAGATACGCTAAAGGCGAAAGCTTTGGTAGTTGACTCGGTGGTATTGAACGGAGCTTGATTAAGTTGCATCAGTGAAATCCTTTTCAAGTTAGTGGGCGCGCAGCATAACTTTACTTTGGATGCGGGTGGGCAATGGGTGTGTAACGATATATGGGGTTGATCGTTAAGTTGTTTTAACTGCGGGCAGAAAAAACCCGTGAAATTCACGGGTTTTTTATTAAGCGATTGCTGATTAAACGTAAAACGATTTCAACGGCGGAAAGCCATTGAACTCAACCGCGCTGTAACTGGTGGTGTACGCACCGGTCGACAGCCAGTACAGACGATCACCAATGGCCAGGTTGAGCGGCAAACCGTACTTGTAGTTTTCATACATGATGTCGGCGCTGTCGCAGGTCGGGCCGGCGATGACCACTTCTTCCATCTCGCCTTTCTTCTCGGTCCAGATCGGGAACTTGATCGCTTCGTCCATGGTTTCGATCAGGCCGGAGAACTTGCCCACATCCGTGTACACCCAGCGCTCTACAGCGGTACGGGATTTACGCGCGACCAATACGACTTCGCTGACCAGGATGCCGGCGTTGGCGATCAACGAACGGCCTGGTTCCAGAATGATTTCCGGCAACTCGTCGCCGAAGTCTTCCTTGAGGAAACGGATGATTTCTTCAGCGTAGGTTTCCAGACTGTTGGTGCGGGTGATGTAGTTGGCCGGGAAGCCACCGCCCATGTTGATCAGCTTCAGGTGAATGCCGTCTTCTTCTTTCAGGCGTTCGAAGATCACTTTGACCTTGGCGATCGCCGCGTCCCAGACGCTGATGTCGCGCTGTTGCGAGCCGACGTGGAACGAGATGCCGTAAGGCACCAGGCCCAGGTCGCGAGCGAGGATCAGCAGGTCCATGGCCATGTCGGTCTGGCAGCCGAATTTGCGCGACAAAGGCCAGTCAGCGGTGGTCGAGCCTTCGGTGAGGATGCGCACGTAGACTTTCGAACCCGGTGCAGCCTTGGCGATGTTGCGCAGGTCGGCTTCGGAGTCGGTGGAGAACAGACGCACGCCCTTCTCGTAGAAGTAGCGGATGTCCTTGGATTTCTTGATGGTGTTGCCGTAGCTGATACGGTCGGCGCTGACGCCGCGGTCCATCACTTTGTCCAGCTCGTAGATCGAGGCGATGTCGAAGCTCGAGCCTTTCTCTTTGAGCAGGTCGATGATTTCCACGGCCGGGTTGGCCTTGACCGCGTAGTAGACCTTGGCGAATTCGAAACCGGCGCGCAGGTCGTCATAGGCCTGGCTGATCATCGCGGTGTCGATCACCACAAACGGGGTTTCTTGCGTGTCGGCGAACGCCTTCAATTTATTGAAGGTATCGCGCGCGTAATAGTCTTCGACGTTGATCGACATACTTGGGAGCTCCTACTGGCAAACGTTAGTAATCAATGGGTGCAAATGAACGTCCTCCGTATCCCCACTTTGGTTCGCCTACTTCCCAAGGCATGTCGCCGAAAGCAAAAAGGCCATGGGAGGCGGTGCTTCCCTTGGCCTTGCTGTCTCGTCGTCAGTACTTGAGCCGGATGGATCGTTTCCAGCATGGACGTTCGGCGCGAACTTTAGGGCGTGAGGGGCTCGAGATCAACAAAAAATGTCGCGTTTTTGCACGCTTCCGTCGTGCGGTCCTCGACAGTTACTGATGTAACCGACCTGCATGACAGTGTGATGTTCCCCTGGCAGGGATATTTGAGGTGTTTCAGGCGGGAATTTTGTTTGCCCCAATCGCTAGCAGGCTAGCTCCCACAGGGGATTTATGTTGTTGCACAGATTGCATGCACACCACAGATCCAATGTGGGAGCTAGCCTGCTAGCGATAGCGTCAGATCAGGCGACAGCAGTCTCGGCAGGCGAAACAATGCTGGTCTTGCCCCCACGAGACTTGCCGGAGCTCAGGTACTCGGCAATCGATTCCTGGGTCACTTCACCGAGGAACACCCGCTCCGCATCCATCACCGGCAACCACGAACGGTTGAACTCGTACATCCGCGACAACAGGATGCGCAGATGCTCGTCAAACGCCGCCGTGGCGTTGAACTCGCGCAGATACTGCGCGCAAGTACCGGTCTGACGGTGCAGGTCGCGACGTCGTACATAACCCAGCGCCTTGTTCTCACCGTCAGTGACCACCACATATCGACGGTCCAGTTCGTCCATCAACTCCAAGGCTTCAGCCACCGGGGTTTCCGGGCTCACCGACGGGGCGTTGTCTGCCGCGTCTTCGGCTTTCACCAGCAACAGACGCTTGAGCGTACTGTCCTGGCCAACGAAGTTGCTGACAAAGTCATCCGCCGGATGCGCCAGCAGCGTGTCCGGGTGATCGATCTGCAATAGCTTGCCGGCGCGGAAGATTGCGATCTTGTCGCCCAGCTTGATGGCTTCGTCGATGTCGTGGCTGACCATGATCACGGTCTTGTTCAGCGCGCGCTGCATCTCGAAGAACTCGTTCTGGATCATTTCGCGGTTGATCGGGTCGACCGCGCCGAACGGCTCATCCATCAGCAATAACGGTGCATCCGCTGCCAGCGCACGAATCACGCCGATCCGCTGCTGCTGGCCACCGGACAATTCACGTGGATAGCGATTCAGATACTGCTTGGGTTCGAGCTTGATCATGCTCATCAACTCGCGGGCGCGGTCGTGGCATTTCTGCTTGTCCCAGCCGAGCAGGCGCGGAACGATGGTGATGTTTTCCTCGATGGTCATGTTCGGGAACAGACCGATCTGCTGGATCACATAACCGATGTTGCGGCGCAGGGTCACGGCGTCGAGGTCGGTGGTGTCTTCGCCGTTGATCAGGATCTTGCCGGAGGTCGGCTTGATCAGGCGGTTGATCATTTTCAGCGTGGTGCTTTTGCCACAGCCCGATGGTCCGAGGAATACGCAGATTTCGCCTTCATTGACGGTCAGGCTGACGGAGTCCACGGCTTTCACATCTTTGCCGTTGCTTTGGAAGGTCTTGCTGAGGTTTTGAAGTTCGATCATTTGAGCAGTCCTTTTGGAGTCAGCGTGCGTTGCAGCCATTGCAGAAGCAGGTCGGCGAAGATGGCCAGGAGACTGACCAGCACGGCGCCGACGATCAGCATCGACATGTCGCTGCGGCTGATTGAAGCGAGAATAAGTACACCGAGGCCACCGGCGCCGATGGTCGCGGCGATGGTCATGACACCAATGTTCATGACCACGGCGGTGCGCACGCCGGCGAGGATCACTGGCACCGCAATCGGCAGTTCGACCATGCGCAGGCGCTGGCCGAAGGTCATGCCGATGCCACGGGCGGCTTCGCGAATGCCGGGTTCGACGCCGGTCAGGGCGAGGTAGGTGTTACGCATGATCGGCAGCAGCGAGTACAGAAACACCGCCGTGATCGCCGGCATCGGGCCCAGGCCCTGGCCGAATTTGGAGTAGAACGGCAACAGCAGGCCGAACAATGCAATCGACGGCACGGTGAGCAGCACGGTTGCGCTGGCTTGCAACGGACCGGCGAGCGTCGGGAAGCGGGTCATCAGCACGCCCAGCGGCACGCCAACGAGGATCGCCAATGTCACTGCGATACCGACCAGAGTGATGTGCTGCCAAGTCAGGTGCAGCACCAGCGGCCAGTCGAGATGGGAAAAGGCGTTCAGAAATTCCATGTCTTCTCCTCCTCAGTTCAGGGGATGCTGGCGCAGGAAATCTGCGGCAACGGATGAAGGGCTTTCGTGATCGACATCGACCCGCGCGTTGAGCTGGCGCATGGTGGCGTCGTCGAACAATTCGGCCAGCGGCTTGATTTCGTCCGCCAGTTTTGGATGGGCGTCGAGGTAGTCCTGACGCACCACCGGCGCGGCGGTGTAGTCCGGGAAGTAGTGCTTGTCGTCTTCGAGCAGTTTGAGCTTGAAGGCGTTCAGTCGACCATCGGTGGTGTAGACCAGACCGGCAAACACCTGGCCATTACGCAGGGCGGTGTAGACCAGCCCGGCATCCATCTGCCGGATGTTCTTGCGGGTCAGGTTCATGCCGTAGAGATCGACCATGCCGTCCAGACCGTCGGAACGATTGGCGAACTCGGTGTCCAGGGCGACAAGGTGATTGGTCTTCGCCTCAGCCTGCATCACCGTGTTCAGCTCGCTGATGGTGTTGATCTGCGGGTAAGCCTTTGCGGTACTTTCCGGCAGGGCCAGGGCGTAGGTGTTGCTGAACTTCGACGGGGTCAGCCAGATCAGGCCTTTTTTCGCGTCGAGTTCTTTCACCTTGGCGTAGGACTGTGCGCTATCGAGTTTTTCGGTGACATGGTTGTAAGCCACCAGCGACACGCCGGTGTATTCCCACATCAGGTCCAGTTGACCACTTTCGTGGGCGCTACGGGCCAGGTTGCTGCCCAGACCGCCGGTCACCTGGGTGTCGTAACCCTTGGTGCGCAGGTATTGGGAGGTGATTTCCGCCAGTAGGGTTTGTTCGGTGAACACCCGGGCGCCGATGCGGATCACGGGTTTTTCAGCGGCTTGGGCCAATCCTGCGAACAGCAGGACGCAGCCCATCAATAAGGTCATGCCTTTTAGGTGGAAAGCTTTCATAAATATTCCTTTGCCGAGGCTTAAGACGGGCGCAAACCGCGTTCGAGCCAGAGGCGGCTGGCGAGTGTCACCAGACCGTCGAGCAGCAAGGCCAGCAGGGCGGTACAGGCCGCGCCGAGCAGCAGTTGCGGCTGATTGTTCAGGGCGATCCCCGGGAAAATCAGGCTACCCAGGCTGTTGGCGCCAATCAGGAACGCCAACGGTGCCGTCCCGACGTTGATCGCCAGGGCCACGCGCACGCCACCGATGATGATCGGCACCGCGTTCGGCAATTCGACCCGCCACAGCACCTGAGTGGGCGTCATGCCAATGCCGACGGCTGCTTCCTTGAGCGAACCCTGGACGTTTTTCAGGCCTTCATAGGTGTTGCGCACGATCGGCAACAGCGAGGCGAGGAACAGGGCGAAGATCGCGGGGCCGCTGCCGATGCCGAGGATCCCCAGGGCGATGGCCAGTACGGCAAGAGGCGGCACGGTGTTGCCGATGTTGAAGATCTGCATGAAGCGTTCAGCGCGGCCAACCATGGTCGGGCGGCTGAGGAAGATACCGGCGGGGATGCCCACAACAAGGGCGGCCAGCATGGAGACAAGGACGAGAATCAGATGAGCTTGCAGGTAAAACAACAAATCGTCGCGGTAATGTTCGATCGTGTTGATGCCAATCCAGTGGACCAGCAGGGCCAGGAGCGCGACGACAACCGCACCTCCTATCAGCCCCTTGCCATAGCGAATAGCCACAGGCGGACTCCTTTTTTCTTTGTCGGCAAACGCAGTCCCGTGTGGCAGGCCATTCCTGGCTGCCGGGATAGAAGCGTTCGCGAGAAGCAGCTCTTCATGCTGATGCAACCGCATGAGATCGAGCCATAAGCGCAGCCTCGTCAGGCTAACTTGCAGGTTTTTCAAACCCTGCTACGAGAGCTGTAACAGGGGAGTGGACGCCTCCACCTTTTAAAAGGTTCCATATTTAGCAGCATTTAGCTACCACGCATCTCGTTTACCCGTGTAGCAGCTGCCGAGCAGCGCGAGGCTGCGTTCGGCGGCGGAGCCGTCGTAAAACCAGGCAATACGGTGTATCTGACCGACCGCGAGTGTCGACTCTACGACGGCTTCGCCGCCGAACGCAGCCTCGCAAGCTCGACAGCTGCTACGGGCGAACGGTGGTCCGTAAGGCAGTGTTTGCGCTATACTCGCCGCCCTTTTTTGAATCACCTGCCAGGCGATTTCCCATGACCAAACAGGCCGCCGAAGTCGCGAAACGCCGCACTTTCGCCATTATTTCCCACCCCGATGCCGGTAAAACCACCATCACCGAGAAGCTCTTGCTGATGGGCAAGGCGATTGCGATTGCGGGCACGGTGAAATCCCGTAAATCCGACCGCCATGCCACCTCCGACTGGATGGAAATGGAAAAGCAGCGTGGTATCTCGATTACCACGTCGGTCATGCAGTTCCCGTATCGCGATCACATGATCAACCTGCTCGACACCCCGGGTCACGAAGACTTCTCCGAAGATACCTACCGCACCCTGACGGCGGTGGACTCGGCATTGATGGTCCTCGACGGCGGTAAGGGTGTAGAGCCACGGACCATCGCGCTGATGGATGTCTGCCGTCTGCGGGACACGCCGATTGTCAGCTTCATCAACAAACTCGACCGTGACATCCGCGACCCGATCGAACTGCTCGACGAAATCGAAGCGGTCCTGAAGATCAAGGCGGCGCCAATCACCTGGCCGATCGGCTGCTACCGCGATTTCAAGGGCGTTTACCACCTCGCCGACGATTACATCATCGTGTACACCGCGGGCCACGGCCACGAACGTACCGATGTGAAAATCATCGAGAAGCTCGACTCCGATGAAGCTCGCGCGCACCTGGGCGACGAGTACGATCGCTTCGTCGATCAGCTGGAGCTGGTGCAGGGCGCCTGTCACGAATTCAATCAACAGGAATTCCTCGACGGCCAACTGACTCCGGTGTTCTTCGGTACTGCACTGGGCAACTTCGGTGTCGATCACGTGCTCGACGCCGTGGTCAACTGGGCGCCGAAACCGCTGGCCCGTGTCGCCAACGAGCGCACCGTGGAACCGGTTGAAGAGAAATTCGCCGGCTTCGTGTTCAAGATCCAGGCGAACATGGACCCGAAACACCGCGACCGTATCGCCTTCATGCGTATCTGCTCCGGCAAATACGAAAAAGGCATGAAGATGCGCCACGTGCGCACCGGCAAGGACGTGCGGATCGGCGACGCCCTGACCTTCTTCTCCTCCGAGCGTGAGCAACTGGAAGAAGCGTTTGCCGGCGACATCATCGGCCTGCACAACCACGGCACCATCCAGATCGGTGACACCTTCACCGAAGGCGAAGTCCTGGGCTTCACCGGCATCCCGCACTTCGCCCCGGAACTGTTCCGGCGCGTGCGCCTGCGTGACCCGCTGAAATCCAAGCAACTGCGTCAGGGCTTGCAGCAACTGGCGGAAGAGGGCGCCACCCAGGTGTTCTTCCCCGAGCGCAGCAACGACATCATCCTCGGTGCCGTCGGTGTGCTGCAGTTCGATGTGGTCGCCAGCCGCTTGAAAGAGGAATACAAGGTTGAGTGCTCTTACGAGCCGATCACCGTCTATTCCGCGCGCTGGATTGATTGCGACGACAAGAAGAAGCTTGAGGAATTCTCCAACAAGGCTGTGGAAAACCTTGCAGTCGACGGCGGTGGTCACCTGACCTACCTGGCCCCGACGCGGGTCAACCTGGCATTGATGGAAGAGCGCTGGCCGGACGTGAAATTCCGTGCGACGCGTGAGCATCATTAAGCGCTGAGCGATAACACCCCAAAGCCCACTGTGAACACAGTGGGCTTTTTTTTGACCAGTAAACGGGTTCGAATCGACGTCCAGGTAAGACTTTCCTGTAGGTCTTTTTTCCTGATTTCGTAGCTTGACTCTGGTTTTGCATTACCGGGGCTGTTTACCGCGACAACGCAATCGTTGACGTCTAGCGTTCAGAGGACATTTCGCAAGCAGCGACTTTCCACGAGCAGGAGCGCGAGACAAATGGATGTGATGAATACCGACACGGCGGTACAGGCAACACAAGGAGCTCAAAATCCCGTTTCTGTTATCGAGCGGTACTACGATCTGATCGTCAGCAGTGCAGCTGATTTTGAAGTCAGTAGCGGTGGTGACGCATTTGAGCCATCCATGAAATTGCCTGCACTGGATGCTCGAATGCAGGCCTTTCTTTCCGTCGCAACTGCGCAGTTTTTTGAGTTAGGCCGTTACTGTGGGATGCCACTGCGGTTGTTCGATTTGAGGCAAAACGCGAATACTCAAACGACCAAGACATTTGCTTCGACGCTGATCGTCGCTCGTGCCATTCGCCATATTCAGGACACCGGCGACAGCATCCTGTTGTTTTCCCCTTCTTCCGGCAACAAAGCCATTGCATTACGTGATGCAGTTTTGCGTGCATTGAAAGCCAAACTGGTTCACCCAGAACAATTACGCATTGTCACATTGACGCCTGCGCAGACGATCGGGAAATTGCGTAGAACCGAACTTTACGATGACCCTCGGCTGCGTGCCCTGAACCCTTTATTCGTCCTTGATGCCGAGTCGCCGGAGGCAGTGAAGGTTGTCGGGCAGCACTTCAAGGAGCTTTTCAATCGTAGTCCATTGGGTGAGTTGAAGTTATGGCATTCCCTTCGGCTAGAGAATTACCGGTTCTCTGACCAGGCCAGAGCGTTTTTTGACTTCGAGCAGGGTGATGCCTGGGACACTGATCGAAAAACCGTCCATGTGCATGCGGTGTCTAGTGCCTATGGCCTTCTGGGATACTGCTCGGGTGTAGAGGTGTTGAAACGCCACCACCAACACGTGTCCACCCCTTCATTTTTATTGGTTCAGCACTTGGCTACCAGTGACATGGTTTTGCATTTACTCGACGGAAACTTCGAGGGTGCTTCCACGCCCGGCTATACACAGGAATCCAACGGTTTGTGGATTCAGTCGGAGTCTGCGCATTTTCCTTCCGCGACCTGGAACCCTGATGAGATCCTTGAACCCACTTTTTACACGCACCTTCCGCCTACCGCCGTGGAAATGACCGGGTTGATCAGAGCCAATGGTGGCTCGGGAATAGTCGTGTCGCTTTATGAGTGCATGCAACGCTACAGCGAATGTGTCCAGTTGCTAGCGAATACACCTGTGAGATTGCCCGCGGATCCTCGGGATCTGAAGGAGTGGTCATTGGTGATGGCCGTCACCGGTTGCCTGAATGCAATTGACCGACAGTTGCTGGTGGGCATGGACGGCTGCACTATTCATGCATCCGGCTCCTATTGTCAGAGTGATTATGAAGCCATGCCCATCGAAGGACTGTCATTCATTGACAGTGCTGAAGAGATGATGGAAATCCTGCGTGGTCGTTGTAAGTCATGAGCGCTGATCTTTCCATCACTCAGAAAACACCCTGCCATTTTCGCGTTTACAGGGGCTACTCCAAGGCTGGAGAAATGGTGCGTTTTGTTTATGTTGGAGTGAGTGAAGGCCTGATCTACATCGCCCCTTTTGTGGATCAATGTTTTTTCGAGCATTCGACTGTAGAGCAAGAAGGCACTCTGGAATGGAAGCAACTTGAGGGTTTTCTAAACCAGTATCAACCTGACACGAACCTGTTGATGGCGCCACTGGAGGTCATCCAACAATGCCAGCGTCCCGGCGATATTATCGGACTCAGCAGGCTTCACCAGAAAGTCGATGTGTCCGCTGATTGGGAGCATGTGCAGAGGGAACTGTCCCATCGGGAAAACAAGCGCCGTGTTCAATCTGTCGGACAAGGGTTTGGTTTCGATGTGTCGCTTAGGGATGAAGACTTCTTTGCCTTTTATCGTTCCATGCATGTCCCGACCATGAGCGCCCGTTACGGGCGCTTTGCCCGTAGTGTGCCCGAGCAATTGGCGTATCTGGAATTGTTCAAGCAGGGAGTGTTGTTTCGGGTTTATTTAAAGGATGACTGGGTGGCGGGAAGTGTTTCTCAAGTTGATGAGTCGACACGCACCTTAAACGCACGGTTGATCGGCGTTAAGGATGGCGCATCAATTTACCGGGTTAATGGAGCACAGAATTTTGTTTACCACGCGATCCTGGAGTGGGCATCCCATCAGTCGAACATCGATTGCGTCGACTTTCAGGGCTGCGAGCCATTTTTGAGCAAAGGAACGTTTCAGTACAAGAAACGCTTTGGGGCTAAGGCCGTTATTCCTGACAACGCATTCGGTCAATGGAGGTTACTGATTCGAGCGCACAAGCTTTGTGCTTCAGCCAGGCAATTCCTGATCAATAACCCTCTTGTTGGCCTTGATGCAGAGGGCCGGCTGCAAGCACAGTACTTCTTCGATGCAGACCACGAGATCCGCTCGGACATTCCCTTCGCTTCAAAAGGCATTTCCAGCCAAGTGAACCATAACCTGGACCAATGGCATGGCTAGTCGGCTCTTCCACCTGACTCGGCTTGATGGATATTTCTGTCCGATGGCCTGGATGCTTGCTGCGTTGATCTTCATCAGTCGGTTAAGCGCCATGGTCAAGCTGTTCATGGCGTTATACCTGCGTCAGGAACTGGGGCTGCCGATTGAAACCGTAGGCTGGTTGTTATCCGGATACGGAGCCGGTTTGCTGATAGGGTCAATGGGAGGCGGATTGCTCAGTGAGTATTTCTCCACGGCGCGCCTCACCGCCGCGTTGTTTTTTGTCTCGGCATGGATATTGGTCTTGTTGGGGCTGGTCGTTGAGGTGCCATTGCTGGCTGGGTTGTTGCTTTTCAGCGGAGTACTCGATGGCGCGATTCGTACACTTCATCAGCGCTTGATTATGGAGTATTGCCTGGTTGCGCAGCGGCCTCGCGCGCAGTCATTGAGTCGTGTTGCCAGTAACCTGGGCATGGCTGTGGCCGGGGTTGTGGGTGGCGCCCTGGCGCAGACTGATTTTCGCTGGGTGTTTTTTGTCAGTGCGGCCATGACGCTGTTGGCTTTGATCTGGTTTGTTCGGGCGACATTTCATCGAGAAGTTCTGATACCGGATCAGACTCCTGATTCGGTTTCGGGTGCATGCGTACCTTATCGAGATAAACCGTTCCTCTGGTTGTTGGCGGCTTCTGTCTTGCTCGGCCTTGCCTTCGAACCGGTCTACAGCATGTTGGGCAACTATCTGCTCGATTACTATCGGTTGGGTATCGAAGTCATCGGATGGCAATTTGCACTCAATGCAGTACTGGTGGTGGTGCTGCAAATTCCGTTATCTCATTGGAGTGAGCAGTGGGGGGCGCGTCGGCAACTACTGGTAGGCAGCCTGCTGTTGGCCTGCGGGCTGGGGATGTTGCCGTTGGGCTCAGGGATGTTGTATGTCTGCCTGTCGACTGTTCTTTGGACCCTAGGCGAAATTCTTTTCATGCCCACTCTGAACGTATTGGTTATGCAGCGTGCGCACACAGGAAGGAGTGGGCATTACTTTGGACTTTTTTCCATGTGCTGGAGCGCGAGTGTGCTGCTTTCACCGGTACTTGGCGGTCAGCTTTACGGCCATTTCGGCGGGCACATTGTCTGGTTCGTCAGCGCCGCGCTGGCCTTGTTGTCCATGCCGCTGATTTATCAGGCCACACGTTTGGGCGCCTCGAAAGGGCTGGATTCACAAACGTCGCGCGTCACTTCGCTTAGCTGATTCGATTTTGGGGTTATTCGAAACAAGTCTGCAGAGCCAGACACTGACGATGATGACGCCGACCTATAAGAATGGGTTGCTGCACGACGGTTTTTCCGTAGGTTTTTTCCCTGGGTCGCGTAGCTTGACTCTGGTTTTGCATTGTTGGCGTTTCTACTCGCGACAACCAAGCCGTAGCCGTCTACCGTTCGAAAGGCAATTCACAAATCGCTGCCTTTTCAAGGATCAATGGAATGACGAGTCGGCTGACTCAACTGCTGCGGCTGGACGGCTATTTCTGCACCATGGCCTGGGTGCTGGCGGCGCTGCTTTTCATCAATCGCTTGAGCAGCATGGTCAAGCTGTTCATGGCGTTGTACCTGCGTCAGGAACTGGGGCTGGCCATTGAAACCGTCGGCTGGCTGCTGTCGGCTTATGGCGCCGGACTGCTGATCGGCTCGATGCTGGGCGGATGGCTGAGCGATCATGTGTCCACGGCGCGGCTGACGGCGGCGCTGTTTTTTGCCTCGGTGTGGACGCTGGTCCTGCTCGGGCTGACCACGCAGGTGCCGCTGCTGGCGGGTCTACTTTTGCTCAGCGGGATACTCGACGGGTCGATTCGTACGCTGCATCAGCGCCTGATCATGGAGTACTGCGAGGTGTCGCAGCGTCCTCGCGCGCAGGCTTTGAGCCGTGTCGCCAGAAACCTCGGGATGGCTGCCGCCGGCCTCGCGGGCGGGGTGCTGGCGCAGACCGATTTTCGCTGGGTATTTTTTGTCAGCGCGGCCATGACGCTGCTGGCATTGCTTTGGTTTGTCCGCACGACATGGCACCGACCGGTGCTGATTCCTGAGGAAACCCCCGATACCGGCGCAGGCACAGGCGTCCCTTATCGAGATCGACCGTTCCTCTGGCTGCTGGCTGCGGTGATCCTGCTCGGCATGGCGTTCGACTCGATCTACAGCATGCTCGGCAATTACCTGCGCGATTACTACCGGTTGAGCACGGAAGCCATCGGCTGGCAGTTCGGGCTCAATGCGATGCTGATTGTGGTCTTGCAAATACCGCTGTCGCACTGGGGTGAACGCTGGGGCGCACGCCGGCAACTGGTGGCGGGATGTGTGTTGCTGGCGGTCGGACTCGGCATGTTGCCGCTCGGTTCCGGGTTGTTTTACGCCTGTCTGTCGACTGTGGTCTGGACGCTGGGGGAAGCCCTGTTCATGCCGCCGCTGAATGTACTCGTCATGCAGCACGCGCAAGCCGGAAAAAGTGGCCAGTACTTCGGCCTGTTCTTCATGTGCTGGAGTGCGAGCGCGCTGCTTTCACCGGTACTTGGCGGTCAGCTCTACGGCCATTTCGGTGGGCACATGGTCTGGTTCGTGAGCGCCGCGCTGGCCTTGCTGTCCACCCCACTGATTTATCAGGCCACACGTTTGGGCACCTCGAAGGGGCTTGATCGACAAACGCGGCGCGCTACTTCGCTTAGCTGATTCGGTTATGGGTGTTATCAGAAACCAATCTGGCCGCTGACGGCATTTCCGCCCATTCGATAGCGTCCTATCTGGAGAACCCGGCTGAGCGCTACTAGATTTCACACAGCGCCAGTCAGGCACTTGTGTTTCACCTGCAAAAGGATGGAATCGGCTATGAACAGATTTTTACGGGTTTTATTGCTGTTGAAGGTGGTGGTGTTGTTGTCCCTCGGCAGTTCGGCGGTGTGGGCCGGATGTGAGGATCATGATACTCAGGCGTCGAGCGGAACGGTGGTGCAGGGTGATCTGATGCTTGCCAAATCCGAATCAGAGCCCGGTGATCAGGGGCAGGGCGGCAGTGCGGATGATGACGACTCGACCACTGACGATCCCGATGCCGATACCGACGAAAATGAAGGGGCTTAGGTAGCAGGCAAAAGAAAACCCCTTATCCCCCGACTGATACGCAGCCGGGGTAGAAGGGGTTATTGAACAGGCCTATCCCTGTGGGAGCGACGGTGCGACGATTCGACCTGCTCGCGAAGGCGATATTTCAGTCAACATCTATGTCGACTGAGAGATCGCTATCGCGAGCAGGCTCGCTCCCACAGTTTGTTACGCCGCGCCGTCGAGGAATTGCTCGGCGTAGTGGCAAGCCACTTGGCGGCTGTCGAGCAGGCGCAGGGCCGGCTCTTCGGTGCTGCAGCGCTCGGTCGCGTACGGGCAGCGCTTGTGGAAAGCGCAGCCGGACGGCGGGTTCAACGGGTTTGGCAACTCGCCGACGATCTTGATTTTCGGCTTGTTCGGGTCCGGGTGAATGGTCGGGGTGGCCGACAGCAGCGCCTGGGTGTACGGGTGCAGAGGACGCTCGTAGATGTCGTTCTTCGGGCCCATTTCCACCGGGCGGCCGAGGTACATCACCATCACGTCATCGGCGACGTGTTGCACCACCGCCAGGTTGTGGGAGATGAACACGTAGGCGGTGTTGAACTCTTGCTGCAGATCCATGAACAGGTTCAATACCTGCGCCTGGATCGACACGTCCAGTGCTGAGGTCGGTTCGTCCGCCACCAGCACTTTCGGTTGCAGCATCATCGCGCGGGCCAGGGCGATCCGCTGGCGCTGACCGCCAGAGAACATGTGCGGATAACGCTGGTAGTGCTCGGGACGCAAGCCCACCTGCTTCATCATCGCCTGGACTTTCTCGCGACGTTCCGAGGCGCTCAGGTTGGTGTTGATCAATAAAGGTTCTGCAAGCTGATCACCGACTTTCTGCCGTGGGTTCAGCGACGCATACGGGCTCTGGAACACCATCTGCACGTCTTTGCGCAGTTGCTTGCGCTGGGCCTTGTCGGCGCCGGCGACTTCCTGCCCGGCGATTTTCAAGGAGCCGGAGGACGGTTCTTCGATCAGCGTCAGGGCACGGGCCAGGGTGGATTTGCCGCAGCCCGATTCGCCTACAACGGCGAGGGTCTTGCCGGCTTCCAGTTCGAACGACACACCGTTCAGGGCGCGCACGGTCGCATGGCCCTTGAACAGGCCACGGGACACTTCGTAGTGGCGGGTCAGGTCGCGGGCGGTAAGTACGACGGCCATTACGCCACCTCCTGATTCAGCGGGTAGAAGCAGCGGGCGAGGCTGTTGCTTTTCGGGTCGAGGGTCGGACGCTGCGCGCGGCAGCTCTCTTGCACATACGGGCAGCGTGGCGACAGCAGGCAACCCTGCGGACGGTCATAGCGACCGGGAACAATGCCCGGCAGCGTGGCCAGGCGCGTGGCGCCCAGGCTGTGTTCCGGAATCGCCTTGAGCAATGCTTCGCTGTACGGGTGCGCCGGGATGTCGAACAGTTGTGGCACCTGACCGACTTCCACCGCTTGACCTGCGTACATCACGCACACGCGCTGGGCGGTTTCAGCCACGACCGCGAGGTCGTGAGTGATCAGCACCAGGCCCATGTTCTGCTCTTTTTGCAACGCCAGCAGCAGGTCCATGATCTGCGCCTGAATCGTTACGTCCAGTGCGGTGGTCGGTTCGTCGGCGATCAGCAGTTTCGGCTCGCCGGCAATGGCCATGGCGATTGCAACACGCTGGCTCATACCGCCGGAGAGTTGATGCGGGTACGCGTCCATACGGCTGGCGGCGCCCGGGATTTCAACTTTTTCCAGCAGTTCGATGGCGCGCTTGCGGGCTTGCTTGCTGGACATTTTCAGGTGCAGGCGCAGCACTTCTTCGATCTGGAAACCGACGGTGTAGCTCGGGTTCAGCGCGGTCATCGGGTCCTGGAAGACCATGGCCAGGTCTTTGCCGACGATTTGCCGACGCTGACGGTTGCTCAGTTTGAGCATGTTCTTGCCGTCGAAATTCAGGGCGTCGGCAGTGACGATCCCCGGATGCTCGATCAGGCCCATCAGCGCCATCATGGTCACGGACTTGCCGGAACCCGATTCGCCAACGATGGCCAGAACTTCGCCCTTGTCCACGGTAATGTCGAGACCGTCGACCACCGGAACGGCGTTCTTGTCGCCGAAGCGGACGTTGAGATTCTTGATTTCTAACAGTGACATTTGAATCTCCTCAGGCGGCGTTCTTGAGTTTCGGGTCCAGCGCATCACGCAGACCGTCGCCCATCAAGTTGATTGCCAGCACGCTGAGCAAAATGGTCAAACCAGGCAGACTGACGACCCACCAGGCGCGTTCGATGTAGTCGCGAGCCGAAGCCAGCATGGTGCCCCACTCAGGGGTTGGCGGTTGTACGCCAAGACCGAGGAAGCCAAGTGCCGCGGCATCGAGAATCGCCGAGGAGAAACTCAAAGTAGCCTGAACGATCAGCGGCGCCATGCAGTTAGGCAGCACGGTGACGAACATCAGGCGGGGCAGACCGGCACCGGCCAGACGCGCGGCGGTCACGTAGTCGCGGTTCAATTCGCCCATCACCGCGGCGCGGGTCAGACGAACATAGGACGGCAACGAAACCACGGCGATGGCAATAATGGTGTTGATCAGGCCAGGGCCGAGGATGGCGACAATCGCCACGGCCAGCAGCAGGGACGGCAGGGCCAGCATGATGTCCATCAGACGCATGATGGTCGGGCCCAACAGGCGCGGGAAGAACCCGGCGAACAGACCCAAAAGGATGCCCGGAATCAGCGACATCACCACCGACGACAAGCCGATCAGCAGGGACAGGCGCGAACCGTTGATCAGCCGCGACAGCAGGTCGCGCCCCAGTTCATCGGTGCCGAGCAGGAACTGGATCTGCCCACCTTCCAGCCAGGATGGCGGGGTCAGCAGGAAGTCACGGTATTGCTCGCTCGGGTCATGCGGGGCAACCCACGGCGCGAAGATCGCGCAGAAAATCACCAGCAGCATGAACATCAGGCCGGCAACGGCGCCTTTGTTCTTGGAAAACGCTTGCCAGAATTCTTTGTACGGAGACGGGTACAGCAGGCTTTGATCGACTGTTACCGCTTGATTTGGAGTTGAAGCTGGAGTGGTCATGGTCATGATGATCTCAGCGCTGGTGACGGATGCGTGGGTTGGCGAAGCCGTAGAGGATGTCCACCACGAAGTTCACCAGAATCACCAGGCAGGCGATTAACAGGATGCCGTTCTGCACCACGGGATAGTCCCGTGCGCCAATGGCTTCGATCAGCCATTTGCCGATGCCGGGCCACGAGAAAATGGTTTCGGTCAGAACCGCACCCGCCAGCAATGTGCCGACTTGCAGGCCGACCACGGTCAGGACCGGAATCAGCGCGTTGCGCAGGCCGTGAACGAACACCACGCGCGACGGCGACAGGCCTTTGGCGCGGGCGGTACGGATGTAGTCTTCTCGCAGCACTTCGAGCATCGAAGAACGGGTCATCCGCGCAATAACGGCCAGCGGGATGGTGCCGAGCACGATGGCCGGCAGGATGAGGTGATGCAGGGCATCGAAGAACGCACCGACGTCATCGGCCAGCAGCGTGTCAATCAGCATGAAACCGGTGCGCGGCTCGATGTCGTAAAGCAGGTCAATCCGCCCGGACACCGGAGTCCAGCCCAGTGACACCGAGAAGAACATGATCAGGATCAGGCCCCACCAGAAGATCGGCATCGAATATCCCGCCAGGGAGATGCCCATCACCCCATGGTCGAACAGGGATCCTCGCTTGAGTGCCGCAATCACCCCGGCCAGAAGGCCCAGGATGCCGGCGAACAACAGCGCGGCCATGGACAGTTCCAGGGTCGCGGGGAATAGAGAGCTGAATTCGCTCCAGACGCTTTCACGGGTACGCAGGGACTCGCCAAGGTCGCCGTGGGCCAACTTGCCGATGTAGTCCAGGTACTGGGCATACAGCGGTTTGTTCAGGCCAAGGCGTTCCATTGCCTGAGCGTGCATTTCGGGGTCGACCCGACGTTCGCCCATCATCACTTCCACGGGGTCGCCAGGAATCATGCGAATCAACGCGAAAGTCAGCAAGGTGATGCCGAAGAACGTGGGGATCAATAACCCCAATCGGCGGGCAATAAAACTAAACATCTTGTGGTGTACCTCATCAGCCGGTTAGGCGTGCCCGGCATTCCTGGGTCAGGAATGCCGGTAGTTTCTTATCTACTTCACCTGGGTGGTGGCGAAGTTATTAGTGGTGAGGGGGCTAATGTGATAGCCCTCTACGTTGTTGCGCATTGCGGTAAACATACGGGTGTGCGCCATGTTGATCCATGGCTGGTCCTGATTGAAAACCTCCTGGGCTTGCTCGTAGAGCGCTGCACGTTCCGTGGGGTTCACTTTAGCCCGTGCTTCGTCGATCAGCGTCTGGAATTTCTGATTGCACCAGCGCGCGTAGTTTTCGCCGTTCTTGGCTGCTTCGCAACTCAGATTAGGCGTCAGGAAGTTATCCGGGTCGCCGTTATCGCCCGCCCATCCGGCGGAAACCATATCGTGTTCGCCGTTTTTGGCGCGTTTGAGCATTTCGCCCCATTCCATGACGCGAATGTCGATCTTGATCCCGACCTTGGCCAGGTCAGCCTGCATCATCTGCGCGCCGAGCATCGGGTTCGGGTTGGTCGGACCGCCGCCGTTACGGGTGAACAGCGTGAAAACAGTGCCCTCCGGCACGCCCGCTTCCTTGAGCAGGGCGCGAGCCTTGTCCAGATCACGTGGCGGGTTTTTCAGGTCGTGGTTGTAGCCTAGCAGCGTGTCCGGGAACGGATTGACCGCGACCGTTGCGTTGCCTTTGCCAAACAGCGCGTTCACGTACGCAGCCTTGTCGAACGCGATGTCGATGGCCTTACGCACACGCACGTCGCTCATGTATTTGTGCGAAGTGTTCATCGCGATGTAGGAAACGGTCATCGCGTTCATCTCATCAACCTTCAGGTTGGTGTCTTTCTTGATGCTCGGGATGTCATCCGGTTTTGGATATAGCGCGACCTGACACTCGTTGGCCTTGAGCTTTTGCAGGCGCACGTTGTTATCGGTGGCGATGGCAAGTATCAGCGCATCAGCCGGTGGCTTGCCACGGAAGTAGTCCGGGTTGGCCTTGAAGCGAACCTGGGCGTCTTTGTTGTAGCGTTGGAACACGAACGGGCCGGTGCCGACCGGTTTGTTGTTCAGGTCGCCGGCCTTGTTGGCCTTCAGCAACTGGTCAGCGTACTCGGCGGAATAGATCGAGGAGAAGGCCATGGCGACGTCTGCCAGGAACGGCGCTTCGCGACGGGTCAGGGTGAATTTGACGGTGTTGTCGTCAACTTTCTCGACGCTTTTCAGCAGTTCCTTGAAGCCCATGCTTTCAAAGTACGGGAAGCCCACGCTCGACAGTTTGTGCCATGGGTGGTTCGGGTCCAGCTGGCGCTGGAAGCTCCAGACCACATCGTCGGCGTTCATGTCGCGGGTCGGCTTGAAGTATTCGGTGGTGTGAAACTTGACGCCTTTACGCAGGTGGAACGTGTAAGTCAGGCCGTCCTCGCTGATGTCCCAGGAGTTGGCCAGTGCCGGAATCACTTCAGTGGTGCCGGGCTTGAAGTCCGCCAGACGATTGAAGATGGTTTCGGCCACCGCATCGGCTGTGACTGCAGTCGTGTACTGGACCATATCGAAGCCTTCCGGGCTGGCTTCGGTGCAGACCACCAGGGGTTTGGCCGAGACGCCAACAGCGACACTCAGCAACGCGGCTGCAATGGCCGCACGTAGGGGAAGCATTTTCATCAAGAACCCTCTGCAATCGGTTAAAGGACAAAAGCCGAACGGCCGATTCGTCACTGAATCAGCCGTTCGGCGGGTGCATTACAAAATGTTGAACGGGATGGTGGTCACGAGACGGAACTCGTTGAGGCTGCCATCCGCCTGGTTTTCGCTGGCGCGGTGAGCGGTATAGGTCGCGCGAACAGTGGTGGCCTTGAGCGGGCCGCTCTGCACGGCGTAGGAAGTACCGATGCCGTATTCGTAATGGTGTTCGCCGTCCATCCCCTTCACGTCGCCGTAGCCGGTGCTGTTGTAGTGAGTACCGTCGATGCCCCAGCCGCGAGCCTGGTAAATGTTGAATTTCAGGCCTGGAATGCCGTATTCAGCCATGTTCAGGCCGTAGGCAATCTGGAAGGATTTCTCGTTCGGGCCGTTGAAGTCCGACAGCAAGGAGTTGGCCAGGTAGATGCCGTTGGTTTCGTGCAGGTAGTCGAAGTACTCGTTACCGTTCACTTCCTGGTACGAGAAGGTCAGGCTGTGGGCCTGGTGGGTCAGGCCGAACGACAGGGAGTAGGTGTCGTTGTCGATTTCGCCCAGCAGTTTTTTGCCTTCGTCGACGGTCTTGTAGTAGTTCAGGCCGGTGGTCAGGCTCAGTACCGAGCTGTCACCCAGTACGTGGGTGGCGCCGAAGTAGTACTGGTTCCACAAGTCTTCAGCCTGGGTGCCCCAGAGGCTGGTGGTCAGGCTGGCGAATGGTGTGTAAGTGATACCGGCGGTGTTGACGTGATCCGCTTCGGCAGTACCGTCGCCGTATTCGGAACGGAACTTGCGCTGGCTCTGTTCGGTACGCGGCGAGTTACGGTCGAAGGTGCCGAGGTCGAAGGACAGGTTTTCCAGCTCTTCGCTGTGCAGGCTGACACCTTCAAAGCTCGAAGGCAGTGGACGGTTACCGATGACATCCACTTGCGGGCTGCTGAAGTTCTGGCGACCGGCCGTCAGTGTGGTGTTGGAGAAGCGTGCCTTGACGTTGGCCAGGCCCAGTTTGCTCCACTGATCAACCGCGTCACCGCCGTTTTCGGTCAGCGTACGGTTGTTACCACGGCCACCGCGGCCTGGCTCAGGAGCACCGCCGTTGCCGGACGCGAGGTCTTTGCGATCACGGTCCAGGGCAATGGCGTTGTAGGCCGCCACTTCGGTGCTGAAACCTACAGTGCCCTCGGTGAAGCCCGAGTTGTACTTGATGATCGTGCCTTGCACCCAGTTGATACGACGGTCAGTGGTGCGAGTCTCACCATTTTTACGATAGTTGAGCGTCGCGCCCCGCTTGAACGACTCATTCGCATACCAGTTACGCGTGGAACCGGTGATCGATTGGCCTTCAACGAAGCCGGTGGCTTCACTTTGGGCGCTTTTTTCTTTCACGGTAACCGGGGTGAATGCCTGGCTTTGGGTTTCTGCGTAAGCCGTGGCGGTTACGCTGCTGATGGCCAGGGCCAATAACGCGGTGCTGCTCAGTTTCATGGGTGAAGCTCCTTACTTTCTTTTTTTAATGCCGGTCTTTTTTGGTGATCCGGCTATTTTGTTTAGAACTCAATCAAGGCTTCGCAAACGTTTGCTGCAGGCCGGAATGGCGAATTACGGCAATACGCTTGCGTGAGGGCGCAAGCGCCCCCAGCGTTTCTGGCTAATCGGTTATTGGTCGATACTGACGCCCGAGAACACGTTGCGACCGAATGGACTCACCTTGAACCCTTCGATTTTGGTGCTCAACGGCTGGTTAACCGTCGAATGGGCGATAGGCGTGATCGGCACTTGTTGCTTGAGGTAGTGCTGCGCCTGTTTGTAGAGCACGGTGCGCTGGTCCCGGTCGGTGACGACCTTGGCCTGCTTGATGAACTTGTCGTAAGCCGGATCGCACCACATGGAATAGTTGTTGCCGCCAATGGCGTCGCAGCTGTAAAGCGTGCCGAGCCAGTTGTCCGGGTCCCCATTGTCACCGGTCCAGCCAATCAGGCTGACGTCGTGCTCGCCATTCTTGGTGCGCTTGATGTACTCGCCCCATTCGTAGCTGACGATCTTCACTTTGAGACCGATTTTCGCCCAGTCTGCCTGGAGCATTTCGGCCATCAACTTGGCGTTCGGGTTGTAAGGGCGCTGCACGGGCATCGCCCACAAGGTGATTTCGGTGCCTTCTTTAACGCCGGCAGCCTTGAGCAACTCCTTGGCTTTTTCCGGGTTGTAGACCGTGTCCTTGATGGTGTCGTCGTAGGACCACTGGGTCGGCGGCATGGCGTTGACGGCCAGTTGACCTGCGCCTTGGTAGACGGCATTGAGAATGCCTTGCTTGTTCACCGCCATGTCCAGCGCCTGACGCACTTCGAGCTGGTCGAATGGTTTGTGGCGAACGTTGTAGGCGATGTAGCCAAGGTTGAAACCAGGCTTCTCGATGAGCTTGAGTGCCGGGTCGTTCTTCAGCGCTGGCACGTCGGCGGGGCGCGGGCTCAGGGTGATCTGGCACTCATTGGCCTTGAGCTTCTGTACACGCACCGATGCGTCGGTGTTGATCGAGAAGATCAGGTTGTCGAGCTTGACCCGGCTCGGGTCCCAGTACTGCTTGTTGCCGGTGTAGCGGATGTTGGAATCTTTCTGGTAGCTCTTGAACGCGAACGGGCCAGTGCCGATCGGCTTCTGGTTGATGTCGCTCGGCTTGCCTTCGGCCAGCAGTTTGTCGGCGTATTCGGCGGACAGAATCGCGGCGAAGCTCATGGCGATGTTCTGGATGAACGCGGCGTCGACGCTGTTGAGCGTCATGACCACGGTCAGCGGCCCGGTCTTCTCGACCTTGGCGATGTTCTTGTTCAGGCTCATCCCGTTGAAATACGGGAATTCGGTCGGATAAGCCTTACGGAAAGGTTGCTGCGGATCGAGCATGCGATTGAACGTGAACAGCACGTCATCGGCGTTGAAATCGCGGGTTGGCGTGAAGTATTTGGTTGTATGAAATTTCACCCCTTCGCGCAGGTGAAAGGTGTACTTAAGGCCGTCCTCGGAAATATCCCAGCTCGTCGCCAGGCCTGGAACGACGTTGGTGGCGCCTTTTTCAAACTCTGCCAATCGGTTGTACAACGGCTCGGCGGCATCGTTGTCGGTCGATGTCGTGTACTGCGCAGTATCGAAGCCAGCCGGGCTGCCTTCGGAGCAGAACACCAGGTTAGTCGCCGCTTGGGCGAAAGGTGCGGAGGCTAACAAGCCTGCGCCGACTAAAAACGGAATGACCGCGTGTTTAAGCATGTTGGCCTCATGATTTGTTGTCATTTTTGGAATTAGAGGACGACCTCGTGAGTCGTGCCTGCGGATACTTATGCAGGGGCCATACCCATTGCAAGATCCTGAGCGACCACAGGCCTTAAACAGTGGCACGAACGTACCTTAATGTCGCATATGTATAAATTCGCGCGCATTTGACCGTTTGCGCAGGGTTTTTTCGGTGCAATCGACGCACCGTAGCGGGGCGATCGGCGCTGCTTTCGCACCCGGTTGGAGCGCGGTGTTACTTATTTATACCCATCGTTGAGGGGCTGGCGGGCGTGAATGAGATTGAGTTCCAGTTCGGTGGATAGGTGTTTGTTGTTTAAAGGTTTGTTGTGTCTGTGGGGCAGATTGTTTCGTTACTGTTTGGCGGTGGACATCTGTGGGTGGTCTTTGGATTTGGGATTTGGTGGGGGCTGTGTTGGCGTGTTGGTAGTACCTGGGGTGCAACCCTTTGTTGCTTGCGGTGGCGCTTTTGGTTTTTTCACAATGTTGAACGTCTGATAAATGAGCAATTTCTGACGGATGCGCAGTGGTCAGATGTTGGGAGCGGGCCTGGTAACCGACCAACAATCGTGCAGATGTACATCATTCCCCTGTGGGAGCTGGCTTGCCTGCGAAGGCGGCCTGATAGCCGACCATTCTCTTTCAGGTGTACATATCCATTCCTGCGGTAACGGCCACTTATGGTTTCGCTTTTACAGCGACTCCCTTTGGCAAACGCCCCAAAGGAAGCAAAGGTCTTCGCCCCAGCGTCCGGCCCCTCGCCTAGGCTCGGCGTTCCTTCATTCCGGTATTCATCTGGGGGCATCGCCTCCGGTCGGCTTCGCTTCGACCTCCTCTCGATGTGTGCGGCTTCGCCGCACGGCGCTACGCGCCTACCCCCCAGATGAACACCTCCACTCAGCCTCCCGAAGGGGCGGGCAGATCAAAATCAAAAGCTGCAGGCGAGCTAACGCTCGGCCTATTGAGTGGTGAGGAGCGAAGTGAGTTCGCCGATCCCTTGTAGGAGCGAGGCTTGCCCGCGAAGGCGGCCTGACAGCCGACCATTCTCTTTCCTGCATTCCCCGATTGATCGTTCCCTACGCTCTGCGTGGGAATGCCGCCCCGGACGCTCCGCGTTCCATTTTTGTGTTGAACGATGTGTAAAAAACACAGCGGTTTCCCACGCACTTTTCAGGTTGCCGGGTAGGAAGCAGTGTCTCTAACCTCTGGCTGTCGCTGAAAAACTCAGCGATCGGGTGTGAGAACCCGGTAACAGATATGTATGAATCTAGCGCCAGCATCACCATAATTGCCGCCAGCTATTCGCTGCCTGCAATGCTCTATGGCAGCTGTGTGCGGGCGGACTTCGGTCCGGCCGGTTCTCTGTTCCCGGTTTTCTCACCCTGCACATAGCTGCCACCACTTTTCGTGTGAGAAACGAAAAGTGATGGCTCCCAAAATGAACAGGGAAATCAAATGAACAAAATTGTCCCCGATCCACCCGTCAACACCACCACTCCTAATCCCGAATCCACCGAAGCCGAAGCGCTCCTCAGGGACCGCGAAGCCATAAAACGCGCCCTCGATTACTACCTCGATCCACCCGACCAATACGCCCCTAAACCCCGTCGTCCCAGCACCATGTTCATGATCACCCCGGACGCGGATAGCGAAAGTCTCCTGGCACAAGCTTGCGAGTCGTTGGCGTCGGCGAGTGTCATGGCCAGTGATTTCGCCGCGAACCTGATCGGCCCACAGCGCCATGCGGTGTTGGCGATTCAGCAGATCATCATGCTGGCGGAACTGGCGGTGAATCGGGCACTGGATAACGTCGATCCGGCGTAGACCGCGTCATCGTTCATCGCGAGCAGGCTCACTCCCACAAGTGATTTGTGTTGGACACAGAATCTGTGAACGACCATGAACCCCTGTAGGAGTGAGCCTGCTCGCGATGGCGGCGGATCAATCACCACAGAATCATCAGGCAAACCCACCCCGGCTTTCCATCAGGCAATAAAAAACGGCGACCACTTAGTGATCGCCGTTTCTGTGTACGTGTCATCGAATCAAGGCATCAACACTTCAATCGCCCCATCCGCCGTCATGCTCACCTGGCTCGTGCCCGCCTCAACTTCCGGCGTCACCGGCGCACCGTCCATACCGGCCGCTTTCATCATCATCGGCCCGCGCATGTACGGTTGTGGATAACCGTTGCTGTTCAAGTTCAGGTTAACGATTTTGTAACCCTTGCCGCCCAACGCGTCGGTCGCCAGTTGGGCGCGGGCCTTGAAGGCAGTCACGGCTTCTTTAAGCAGCGCGTCTTCGCTGGCTTTGCGCGTTGGAGTGGCGATGGCGAAGTCCATGCCGCCCATTTTCAGGTCGGTCAGCAGTTCGCCGGTCAACTTCGACAGCGCGGCGAAGTCCGAGCTTTCCAGGCGCAGTTCGGCGCGTTCACGCCAGCCGGTGATTTTCTGGCCCTTGGTGTCGTAGATCGGGTAGCTGTTGCGGCTGCCCTGGCGCAGGGTGACTTCCTTGACCTGTTTGGCCTGGGCCAGCGCTTTGTTCATGGTGGTGCTGACGTCGGCGGCGAGTTTGGCCGGGTCGGTGTTTTGTTCTTCGGTGTAGAGGGTCACGATCATCAGGTCGCGAGCCACTTCCTGGCTGACTTCGGCGCGCAGGGCGATCTGGTTGTAATGAAGCTCGTCGGCGGCCAGGGCCGGGAGGCTGGCGACGGTGCCAACGCTAAGGGCAAGAAGGGCGGCGCTGCGGCGGAAACTGTGCATGAAAACTCCTTGGACGGTGCGCAGGGGTTAAGGTCCGAGCCTGCGTGAAACAATCAGACTCTAGCTTTAATGATCCGGTTCGCACAGTTACAACTTCTATACAGATGGAATGCGGGAGACCGCGTCGAGGCCATTCGCGGGCAAGCCTCGCTCCTACAGGAATGTGTCGTAGGCTAATTCTTTGAGCGACACATTCCTGTAGGAGCGAGGCTTGCCCGCGAAGGCGCCCTTTACAGACGCAGCAGAACTTCCTGCCATGTGGCTGTTTGCCGCACTTTTGCCTGCCAGCCCCCGTGCTTGGTTATACTCCGTGCGATCCGCCTGGAGCGCTCATCAGGAGAGCTCATGCTCGCCCCCGTTCAAATCACTTCCGCCACTCGCCAGAATCTCTGGCGGCTCACGTTCATCCGCACTTTAGTACTCGCAGCCCAAGCCGGTTCTGTGGGCCTGGCCTACTGGTTCGATCTGCTGCCGTTGCCGTGGGTGCAACTGGCAATGACCCTGGGTTGCTCGACGCTGCTGTGCGCGTTCACCGCGGTTCGTCTGCGCACCTCGTGGCCGGTGACCGAGCTGGAATATGCCCTGCAACTGGCCTGCGATCTGTTTATCCACAGTGCCTTGCTGTATTTCTCCGGCGGTTCGACCAACCCGTTTGTCTCGTATTACCTGGTGCCGCTGACCATCGCCGCCGTGACGTTGCCGTGGCGCTATTCGGTGATTCTGTCCGGCATCGCGCTGGCGCTTTACACGTTGTTGCTGGCGCAGTTCTACCCGCTGGAAACCTTCCCCATCGCCCGGGAAAACCTGCAGATCTATGGCATGTGGCTGAGTTTCGCCCTCGCCGCAGCGGTCATCACGTTCTTCGCCGCGCGCATGGCCGAAGAGTTGCGCCGTCAGGAAGAATTACGCGCCATCCGGCGTGAAGAAGGCCTGCGCGACCAGCAATTGCTGGCCGTTGCGACCCAGGCGGCGGGCGCGGCCCATGAACTGGGCACGCCGTTGGCGACCATGAGCGTGCTGCTCAAGGAAATGCGCCAGGATCATCACGACCCGCTGTTGCAGGACGATTTGAGCGTGTTGCAGGATCAGGTCAAACTCTGCAAAGAGACCTTGCAGCAACTGGTGCGCGCCGCCGAGGCCAATCGCCGCTTGGCGGTGGAGATGCAGGACGTCACCGACTGGCTCGACGAAGCCCTCAATCGCTGGCACTTGATGCGCCCGGAAGCCAGTTACCGCTTCCAGCGCCTGGGCCAGGGCACCGTGCCGCGCATGGCACCACCGCCAGACCTGACGCAAGCATTGCTAAATTTGCTGAACAACGCCGCCGATGCCTGTCCCGAAGGGTTGCAGGTGACGCTGGACTGGAATGCCGAGGACCTGACGATCAGCATTCGCGACCACGGCGCCGGTGTGCCGCTGGCCATTGCCGAGCAGATCGGCAAACCGTTTTTTACCACCAAGGGCAAAGGTTTCGGCCTGGGCCTGTTTTTGAGCAAGGCCAGCGTGACACGCGCCGGCGGCTCAGTGAAACTGTACAGTCATGAGGAAGGCGGCACGCTCACCGAGCTGCGCCTGCCCCGTGTCGCCCGAGGAGACGAACATGAGTGACGAGATCCAAGTTGATGGCGAAGAACTGCCGCATTTACTGCTGGTAGACGACGATGCAACCTTTACCCGCGTGATGGCCCGTGCCATGGCCCGCCGTGGTTTTCGCGTCAGCACCGCCGGTTCCGCCGAAGAAGGTCTGGTCATCGCCCAGGCCGACATCCCGGATTACGCCGCCCTGGACCTGAAAATGGACGGCGACTCGGGCCTGGTGTTGCTGCCTAAACTGCTCGAACTCGACCCGGAAATGCGCGTGGTGATCCTCACCGGTTACTCGAGCATTGCCACCGCGGTCGAGGCGATCAAGCGCGGCGCCTGCAACTACCTTTGCAAACCGGCGGACGCCGACGACGTACTGGCCGCGCTGCTCTCTGAACACGCCGACCTCGACACCCTGGTGCCGGAAAACCCGATGTCCGTGGATCGCCTGCAATGGGAGCACATCCAGCGCGTGCTCACCGAACACGAAGGCAACATCTCCGCCACTGCCCGCGCCCTGGGCATGCACCGCCGCACGCTGCAGCGCAAACTGCAGAAGCGCCCGGTCCGTCGCTGAACGGACGCTGAACGATTATCGCCAGCCCTCGCGATAACCCGAACCGATCATCTATGATCGGTTCGTGTGTGTACTTTTCTTTATCGAGCCTTTTCCATGAATCAGAACGCTGAGTATTCCGCGGTCAACGATGCTGTGCGCGGGCAGTTTTTTCGCAAGGTCTGGGCGATGATCACGCCTTATTGGCGCAGCGAGGAGAAGGTCAAGGCCTGGACGCTGCTGATCGCGGTGATCGCGTTATCGTTGATCAGCGTGGGGATCTCTGTGTGGTTCAACACCTGGTACAAGGATTTTTACAACGCTCTGCAGCAAAAGGATGAAGCGGCGTTCTGGCGGCTGATATTGTATTTCTGCGGGATTGCGGCGGTGGCGATTATCGGTGCCGTGTACCGGCTCTATCTGACCCAGATGCTGACCATTCGCTGGCGTGCCTGGCTAACGGAAAAGCATTTCGCCCGCTGGCTCGGCAACAAAAATTACTACCAGCTGGAGCAGGGCGGTTACACCGATAACCCGGACCAGCGGATTTCCGAAGACCTCAACAATTTCACCTCCAATACCCTGGAATTGGGCATTGGTTTACTGCGTAACATTGTCAGCCTGGTGTCGTTCTCGATCATTTTGTGGGGCGTATCGGGCAGTATTGAAGTGCTCGGTTTTACCATTCCCGGCTACATGTTCTGGTGTGTGCTGGTTTATGCCGTGATCGGTAGCTGGCTGACCCACCTGATCGGTCGCCGCCTGATCGGCCTGAACAACCAACAACAACGTTTTGAAGCCGACCTGCGTTTCTCCATGGTGCGGGTTCGCGAAAATGCCGAGAGCATTGCGCTGTACAACGGCGAGCCCAATGAAAACCGTCGCTTGAGCAACCGCTTCGGACTGGTCTGGCACAACTTCTGGGACATCATGAAGGTGTCCAAGCGTCTGACGTTCTTTACCGCCGGTTACCAACAGGCCGCCATCATCTTTCCGTTCATCGTCGCTTCGCCGCGTTACTTGTCCGGCAAGATCGAACTCGGTGAGCTGATGCAAATCAGTTCGGCGTTCGGCAATGTACAGGAGAGTTTCAGCTGGTTTATCAGTGCGTACCAGAGCCTCGCGTCGTGGCGCGCCACCTGTGATCGTCTGCTGAGTTTCCGCCAGGCCATGACCGACAACGAAGAGCGTGCGCCAGCCATTGATGTACAGAATCAAGGTGATGCGTTGAAGGTGCACAACCTTGGCCTCGATCTGGAGGACGGTCGACATCTGCTGACCAACGCCGACATGACAGTGGAGGAGGGCGAGCGCGTCATGCTTAGCGGTCGCTCCGGCAGCGGCAAGTCCACCTTGCTGCGAGCGATGGGCCATCTGTGGCCTGCTGGCCATGGCAGCATTCGTCTGCCGGCGGCGCGCTATTTGTTCCTGCCGCAAAAACCTTACCTGCCGATTGGCACACTGCGCGAAGCGCTGAGTTATCCACAGCCCGGCGAGACCTATCCGCACGAGCGTTATGTTCAAGTGCTGGAAACCTGTCGTTTGCCGCACCTCGTTGCGCGTCTGGACGAAGCCAATCACTGGCAGCGCATGCTGTCGCCGGGTGAACAGCAACGACTGGCCTTCGCCCGCGCGCTGCTCTATGCACCGCAGTGGTTGTACATGGATGAAGCGACGTCGGCTATGGACGAAGAGGATGAAGCGTCGCTGTATCAGGCGTTGATCGATGAGATTCCGGGGCTGAGCATTGTCAGCGTCGGGCATCGCAGCAGTCTTAAACGTTTCCACCCACGGCATGTGCGGATTGAAAATGGCCATCTGGTGGACCAAACCGTGACCGCATAAACACCACCGCCCTTGTAGGAGCGAGCGGTTCGGCGATCCGACTTGCCCGCGAAGAACGATTACGCGGTTCTGATCTGGAACCGCGTTGTGGCCTTCGCGGGCAAGTCGGATCGCCGAACCGCTCGCTCCTACAGGGGCGGGGTGATCGTACAACCGCGTTGAGCTATGATGCGGTTTCAGCCGCAATTTTCGAGAAAGACGTTCACCATGGAAAACCCGATCGACGCACCACGCCTCCCTCGCAAGCGCCGCAGCCTCGCACAGGAATTGGTGACGGTGCTGTCCGAGCAGATCCGCGACGGTCACCTCAAGCGTGGCGACAAATTGCCCACCGAGTCGGCGATCATGGATGCCCATGGCGTCAGCCGCACGGTGGTGCGCGAAGCGATTTCCCGTTTGCAAGCGGCTGGCCAGGTGGAAACCCGCCACGGCATCGGCACCTTCGTGCTCGACACCCCGAGCCCGAGCGGTTTCCGTATCGACCCGGCGACCGTGGTGACCCTGCGAGATGTATTGGCAATCCTGGAACTGCGCATCAGCCTCGAAGTGGAATCCGCCGGCCTCGCCGCACAACGCCGCAGCGCCGAGCAGTTGGCCTTGATGCGCGCCGCCCTGGACGCCTTGAATGAAAGCGTCTCTCACGCCAGCGATGCCGTGGCATCCGACTTCCAGTTCCACCTGCAAATCGCCCTGGCGACCGGCAACCGCTACTTCACCGACATCATGACCCACCTGGGCACCAGCATCATTCCGCGCACCCGCCTCAACTCCGCGCGCCTGGCCCATGATGATCAGCAGCACTACATGAATCGTCTGAGCCGTGAGCACGAAGAGATTTACGACGCGATTGCTCGCCAGGATTCAGATGCGGCGCGGGCGGCGATGCGATTGCATTTGACGAATAGTCGGGAAAGGCTGCGCCATGCGCATGAAGAGGCTGAGGCGCAGCGGGGCTAGGGATAAGGATTTTCCACCTCGACTGTTTTGTAATCTACATATTCGACGGTGTTGTTAAGCAGTACCTTGAATATCTTCAGGGTGATTTTCCAGTACTGGCCGGGCAGTGTTTCAAATTCAACGATATTGTCCACGCTCACATTTAGGTCAAAATCTGACGGCACTTCTAGAGCTGCATGTTTGGTTAGAGCGGGAAAATTAAACCGGTGGATTGTGCTCATTGAGCCTTCGCCTGTGCAGTGATCGACTATCCGATTAAGCCTCTAAGGTAGAGGGTTCGAAACTGTAAGAAATAACAGTTTCGATGAACGGTCAGCGTCGATCCGTACCGTTTACTGTGCCCTGGGAAATGCCATCGCGAGCAGGCTCACTCCTACAGGGGGGGGGCGTCGGCGCCACGAAACACGTAGTTCACTGAAGATCCCTTGTAGGAGTGAGCCTGCTCGCGATGGGGCCAGCAGCTTTAGCCGGTCTTCAGAATCGAACGATCCACCCGCACAGCCAATTCAGCCTTCGCAGATTTAACATCGAGCGTCACACTTCCATTTTTATCCACAACTCCACGAGCAATCGGTACGCCCTTGGACAACAACTCCAACGGCGCCCCCTCCAGCGATTGCCCCGAAGCCAGTTCCAGTTTCAATTTGATAGTCATCATCGATCTCCTTATCAGGCCACGTTGCCAGTGGGTTTGTAGTCCTTGAGGAGCAAGTAAGTGCTCCAGCCCCACCAGTCATCGACGGTGGCGGTATCGTTCAGGTTGTTGACGTCCTTGCGCCGCAGCACTTTGCTGCCTTCAACCCGGAACAACGGTGAAAAGTTGTTCGTCAGGTTCAGCGCGGCTTGCAGATCCGGCGACTTTTTCAAGGCTCCGTAGTCACGGGCCGGTGGAACGATGCCATTGAGATATGTCGCAAACACTTCGTTCGCCGACGCTTGTACGGCCTGATTGACCTGGACGCGATTGGCGCTGTCGATGGCGTCGAAGTAGCGTTTGTCGCCATACGCCCGCCATTGATCGCCGCTGCCGTTGCGCACATTGAGGCCGAATTTGCTGTCTTCGTCGTGCATGAAGCGGGTAATCAACGAGCCCAGATCACTCGGCGTCACCACCGCCGCGAGTTGTTTACGCGGCACTCGCAAATGGCCGGCAGAAAACAGGTCGGTCAGGTAATGATCGGCAAACGCGTTCATCGCGTAGGCCAGTTCCAGCTGCTTTTCGTCGCCGCTGTTGTGAGCTTTCACCGCTTGTTGCAGCGCCGCGCCATGCCCGGCGATGTAAGCCAGAAGCGCCCACTCGGCAAAGTGATCGGCATTGTTGGCGGCCAGTTTCAGATAGCGTCCCAATGGGAAGAGCGCCGAGACGAAACTGCCGCCGCCGGTGATTTTGTTCCACTGTTCGGACAACGTATCTCCGAGCGCGTCATACGCCTCATGAGGCTGTTTGCCGTCCTTGATCGCTTGCTTAACGGCGGCGATTTCCTTCTGCATGACGCCGAGGATCAGCTTCGCTTCGGCATTGGATGCCGGTAGCACGGCCAGCGAGTTGAAGGCGTTGATAAACCGCTGGATGCGATCGGCAGCGGTGGCGCCTTCGCTGATCGGTTGATCGGGAATGCCATAAAAATCCCCGCCCAGGGCGACGATCTGACCGTAAGTAAGCGCCAGCCCATTCGGTAAATGCAGCTCCACCTGCGAGGCCGGGACAGCGGGCGCGTCCTTGATGAAACGCAGCAGCGTGCTGTCACCGATGGCGGTGTGCTCGCCGCCCTCGAACCTCAGCTGCGGCTTGCCTTTCAAGGCTTTACCGGGCGGAGCGTTAGAGTGTGCGTCTTTATGTTCCGCGATCTGCAGCATCAGCGAACTGTCAGCGGTGATGGCGATTCCGTGTTCGGTAAACAGATCATCCAGGTTCGCGATTATCTGCTCGGGTTTTTCCTGCGATTGAGTATGTAGACCTGACATTTCTAGCTCCTTGATATGTCGTCGGCATGATTCAAAATTAACTGTACGTATATACAGTCATTCGGAGCTTAGGCGAGAAATTTCCTACGTCAAGAAAATCCCTTTCCGACACAAATTGCGAGCGCACCGATGAAATGCAGTTGACGGTTATTATTTAAGTTGTACGATGACCTACAACTCGGCCACAGGCTGAACGCTTTTCTCACACAAACGTCGCTATCCAGGGTGTTCGAATAATGAATCCACAAGAACTGAAGTCCATCCTCTCTTCTGGCCTGCTGTCTTTCCCGGTCACCGACTTCAATGCTCAGGGCGACTTCCATCGCGCTGGCTACATCAAACGTCTCGAATGGCTGGCCCCATACGGCGCCACGGCGTTGTTCGCCGCGGGCGGCACCGGTGAGTTCTTCTCTCTGGCGGCCAGCGAATATTCGGAAATCATCAAGACTGCCGTCGACACCTGCGAAACCAGCGTGCCGATTCTGGCTGGCGTGGGCGGTTCGACTCGCCAAGCCATCGAATACGCACAGGAAGCCGAGCGTCTGGGCGCCAAAGGCCTGTTGCTGCTGCCGCACTACCTGACCGAAGCCAGCCAGGACGGTGTTGCCGCCCACGTTGAGGCTGTGTGCAAATCGGTGAAAATCGGCGTGGTGGTTTACAACCGCAACGTCTGCCGCCTGACCGCGCCGTTGCTGGAACGCCTGGCCGAGCGCTGCCCGAACCTGATCGGCTACAAGGATGGCCTGGGCGATATCGAGTTGATGGTGTCGATCCGTCGCCGCCTCGGTGATCGCTTCACTTACCTGGGCGGTTTGCCGACCGCCGAAGTGTATGCCGCTGCTTACAAGGCACTGGGTGTTCCGGTTTACTCCTCGGCGGTATTCAACTTCATCCCGAAAACCGCGATGGATTTCTACCACGCCATCGCCCGCGAAGATCACGCCACCGTCGGCAAGATCATCGACGACTTCTTCCTGCCATACCTGGACATCCGTAACCGCAAAGCGGGTTACGCGGTGAGCATCGTCAAGGCCGGGGCAAAGATTGCGGGCTATGACGCAGGTCCTGTGCGTGCGCCGCTGACCGATCTGCTGCCAGAAGAGTACGAAGCTCTGGCCGCGCTGATCGACAAGCAGGGCGCGCAGTAAAAACCGACTAAACAAGGCCGCTGAGCAATCAGCGGCCTTTTGCGTGAGGAGATTGTTGTGGCTGATACAAAGCGTTTTGATAACTACATCAACGGCGAATGGATAGCGGGCAGTGATTACTGCGCCAACATCAACCCGTCCGAACTGACCGATACCATCGGCGACTACGCCAAGGCTGATCTGGCCCAGGTCCACGCTGCCATCGATGCCGCTCGCGCCGCGTTCCCGGCCTGGTCGACGTCGGGCATTCAGGCTCGCCACGATTCGCTGGATAAAGTCGGTACCGAAATCCTCGCGCGTCGCGAAGAACTCGGCACCCTGCTGGCCAGGGAAGAGGGCAAGACCCTGCCCGAAGCCATCGGCGAGGTGACCCGCGCCGGTAACATCTTCAAGTTTTTCGCCGGTGAATGCCTGCGCTTGTCCGGCGATTACTTGCCGTCGGTGCGTCCGGGTGTGAACGTCGAAGTGACGCGCGAAGCGCTGGGTGTGGTCGGTCTGATCACACCGTGGAACTTCCCGATCGCGATCCCTTCGTGGAAAATCGCCCCGGCCCTGGCCTACGGCAACTGCGTCGTGCTGAAACCAGCCGATCTGGTGCCGGGTTGCGCTTGGGCGCTGGCTGAAATCATCTCCCGCGCAGGCTTCCCGGCCGGCGTGTTCAACCTGGTGATGGGCAGCGGTCGCGTGGTTGGCGATGCGCTGGTGCAGAGCCCGAAAGTCGACGGCATCAGCTTCACCGGTTCCGTCGGTGTCGGTCGTCAGATCGCGGTCAGCTGCGTGTCGCGCCAGGCCAAGGTTCAGCTGGAAATGGGTGGCAAGAACCCGCAGATCATTCTCGACGACGCCGACCTCAAACAAGCGGTCGAGCTGTCGGTACAGAGCGCGTTCTACTCCACCGGTCAGCGTTGCACGGCGTCGAGCCGCTTCATCGTCACCGCCGGTATCCACGACAAGTTCGTCGAAGCCATGGCCGAGCGCATGAAGTCGATCAAGGTCGGCCACGCGCTGAAAACCGGCACCGATATCGGTCCGGTGGTCTCGCAAGCCCAGCTTGAACAGGACTTGAAGTACATCGACATCGGCCAGTCCGAAGGTGCTCGTCTGGTCAGCGGCGGCGGTCTGGTGACCTGCGAAACCGAAGGCTACTACCTCGCACCGACGCTGTTTGCCGACAGCGAAGCCGCGATGCGCATCAGCCGTGAAGAGATTTTCGGCCCGGTGGCCAACATCGTTCGCGTTGCCGATTACGACGCTGCACTGGCCATGGCCAACGACACCGAATTCGGTCTGTCGGCGGGCATCGCCACCACGTCGCTGAAGTACGCCAACCATTTCAAACGCCACTCCCAGGCCGGGATGGTGATGGTCAACCTGCCGACGGCGGGCGTGGATTACCACGTTCCATTCGGTGGGCGTAAAGGTTCATCCTATGGCTCACGTGAGCAAGGTCGCTATGCACAAGAGTTCTACACAGTCGTGAAGACTTCCTACATAGGTTCGTAGTACGCAACATCGCGGTGTCCGGTCCTATCGAACACCGCAACCCTGTAGGAGCTGTCGAGTGAAACGAGGCTGCGATCTTTGCTTTTAAAGATCAAATGCTCGCAGCCTCGTTTCACTCGACAGCTGCTACAGGGAACAACTGTTTCACCCGCGCATAAAAATAATCAGTGGGAGTACATCTACATGCAATCGACCCAGAAGCCGACTCACGTCCGCTATTTGATCCTGCTCATGCTGTTTCTGGTGACCACGATCAACTACGCCGACCGGGCTACCATCGCAATCGCCGGCTCCAGCCTGCAAAAAGACCTCGGCATCGACGCGGTCACCCTCGGTTACATCTTCTCTGCATTCGGTTGGGCCTACGTGGCCGGGCAAATTCCCGGTGGCTGGCTGCTGGACCGTTTCGGTTCGAAAAAAATCTATGCGATGAGCATCTTCACCTGGTCGCTGTTCACCGTGCTGCAGGGTTATGTCGGTGAGTTCGGCATGTCCACGGCGGTGGTTGCGCTGTTCATGCTGCGCTTCCTGGTGGGCCTGGCCGAAGCGCCATCCTTCCCCGGTAACGCACGCATTGTGGCTGCCTGGTTCCCGACGGCTGAACGCGGTACGGCGTCTGCGATCTTCAACTCGGCGCAATACTTTGCCACCGTGTTGTTTGCACCGCTGATGGGCTGGATCGTTTACAGCTTCGGCTGGCAGCACGTGTTCATCGTCATGGGCGTGATCGGCATCATCTTCTCCGGCATCTGGCTGAAAGTGATTTACAGCCCGCGCCAGCACCCGATGATCAATGATGCCGAGTTCAAGCACATCGCCGACAACGGCGGCATGGTCGACATGGACCAGGACAAAGGCAAAGGCGCCAAGTCCGACGGTCCGAAGTGGGACTACATCCGCCAGCTGCTGACCAACCGCATGATGCTCGGCGTGTACCTGGGCCAGTACTGCATCAACGGCATCACCTACTTCTTCCTGACCTGGTTCCCGGTGTACCTGGTGCAAGAGCGCGGCATGACCATCCTCAAGGCCGGTTTCATTGCCTCGTTGCCGGCGATCTGCGGCTTCATTGGTGGTGTCCTTGGCGGGGTGATTTCCGATTACCTGCTGCGCAAAGGCCACTCCCTGACCTTCGCCCGCAAGGCGCCGATCATCGCTGGCTTGCTGGTCTCCAGCAGCATCGTGGCGTGCAACTATGTCGATGTTGAATGGATGGTTGTCGGCTTCATGGCCCTGGCCTTCTTCGGCAAAGGTGTGGGTGCGTTGGGTTGGGCCGTGGTGTCCGACACTTCGCCAAAACAGATCGCCGGTCTCAGCGGTGGCTTGTTCAACACCTTCGGCAACATCGCTTCGATCACCACTCCGATCGTCATCGGCTACATCATCAGCTCCACCGGTTCGTTCAAATGGGCGCTGGTGTTTGTCGGTTGCAACGCACTGGTCGCAGTGTTCAGCTACCTGGTGATCGTCGGTCCAATCAAACGTGTGGTGCTTAAAGAGCCGCCCGTCAGCGGTCCTGAAGCAAACAACAAATTGTCACAAGCGCATTCCTGAGGAGCGGCGTCATGCAGTTGATTGAACATTCCGACTCGCCGCGCTACATCCGCCTGCACGAGCGGGACAACGTCGTGATCGTGGTCAATGACCAGGGCGTACCGGCCGGCACCGAGTTTCCCGATGGCCTGGTGACCCTGGACTTCGTACCGCAGAGCCATAAAGTCACCCTGGAAGACATTCCCGAGGGCGGCCAGGTGATTCGTTACGGCCAGACCATTGGCTACGCGTTGCAGCCGATTCCGCGCGGCAGCTGGGTCAAGGAAGATCAACTGCGCATGCCCACCGCGCCACCGCTGGACAGCCTGCCGCTGTCCACCGAAGTGCCGGCGGCGCAGGCACCGCTGGAAGGCTATACGTTCGAGGGATATCGCAACGCCGACGGCACCGTCGGCACGCGCAACATTCTCGGGATCACCACCACCGTTCAGTGCGTCACCGGCGTGCTGGACCATGCGGTCAAGCGCATCAAGGATGAGTTGCTACCGCGTTATCCGAATGTCGATGACGTGGTGGCGCTGACCCACAGTTACGGTTGTGGCGTGGCGATTACCGCCACCGATGCGTACATCCCGATCCGCACCGTGCGCAACCTGGCGCGCAACCCGAACCTGGGTGGCGAAGCCTTGGTCATCAGCCTGGGCTGCGAGAAATTGCAGGCCGGGCAGGTGATGCATGAGGGCGACAGCTCGGTGGATTTGAGCGAGCCGTGGCTGTATCGCTTGCAGGATTCGAGTCACGGATTCACCGAGATGATCGAGCAGATCATGGCGCTGGCCGAGACCCGTTTGAAGAAGCTCGATCAACGTCGCCGGGAAACCGTGCCGGCGTCCGAGCTGATTCTCGGGATGCAATGCGGGGGTAGCGATGCGTTTTCCGGCATCACCGCCAACCCTGCGCTGGGCTATGCCTCGGACCTGTTATTGCGCGCCGGTGCGACGGTGATGTTTTCCGAAGTCACCGAAGTGCGCGACGCGATTTACCTGCTGACTTCCCGTGCGGAAACCAAGGAAGTTGCTCAGGAACTGGTGCGGGAAATGGACTGGTATGACCGTTACCTGGCCAAGGGTGAAGCGGATCGCAGCGCCAATACCACGCCGGGCAACAAGAAGGGCGGGTTGTCGAACATTGTCGAGAAGTCCCTTGGGTCGATCGTCAAATCCGGCAGCAGCGCGATCAACGGCGTGCTGGGTCCTGGCGAGCGTTTCAAGCGCAAAGGGCTGATTTTCTGCGCAACCCCGGCCAGTGATTTTGTCTGCGGGACGTTGCAGTTGGCGGCGGGGATGAACCTGCACGTGTTCACCACCGGGCGTGGTACGCCGTATGGTTTGGCGATGGCGCCGGTAGTCAAGGTGTCGACCCGGACTGAACTGGCGCAGCGTTGGCCGGACCTGATCGACATCGATGCCGGGCGGATTGCGACCGGGCGGGCTTCGATTGAAGACCTTGGTTGGGAGTTGTTTTACTACTACCTGGACGTGGCCAGCGGCAAGAAGCAGACGTGGGCCGAGCAGCACAAGCTGCATAACGACATCACCCTGTTCAACCCGGCGCCGATCACCTGATCCTGTGGCGAGGGAGCTTGCTCCCGCTGGGGCGCGAAGCGGCCCCAAAATGGGCCTGCTGCGCAGTCCAGCGGGAGCAAGCTCCCTCGCCACAGGTTACTCGTCGCCTGCTCGCGAAGCGGTCTACCAGACGCCAGCGTCCCGGGTGGCTTATCATTAGCCCCCTAACGACGCTCACCCAAGGTTCCCACCGGCATGCTGGCAATTTTCCTCGAAACCCTGAACATCACCGCACCGGTGTTTGCCATGCTGTTTCTGGGGGTTGTGCTCAAGCGCATCGACTGGATCAACGACAACTTCATCCACACCGCGTCGGCCCTGGTGTTCAACGTCACCATGCCGGCGTTGCTGTTTCTGGGCATCCTGCATGCCGACCTGCACACCGCGCTGCAACCGGCGCTGCTGATCTATTTTTCGTTCGCCACCCTGATGGGTTTCGCTATCGCCTGGGGCTGGGCGATCTGGAAGTGCCCGCGGGAAGACCGTGGGATCTACACTCAGGGCGCGTTTCGCGGCAACAACGGCGTCATCGGCCTCGCGTTGGCGGCGAGCATGTACGGCGATTACGGGATTTCCCTCGGGGCGATTCTCGCGGCGCTGGTGATCCTGTTTTACAACACGCTCTCGACCATCGTGCTGGCGGTGTACAGCCCAGTGATCAAGTCCGATCCGTGGAGCATCTGCAAAAGCGTGATGGTCAACCCGCTGATCATTAGCGTGTTTGCGGCGGCACCGTTTGCCTATTTCAAGATTGGCTTGCCGGGTTGGCTGGAAACCTCCGGTCAGTACCTGGCGCAAACCACCTTGCCATTGGCGCTGATTTGCATCGGCGGCACGTTGTCGCTGGCGGCAATGCGCAAGAGCGGCTCCATGGCGTTGAGCTCAAGCCTGGTGAAGATGATCGGCCTGCCGGTGCTGGCGACGCTGGGGGCGTGGCTCTGGGGTTTTCGCGGAGCGGAGTTGGGGATTCTGTTTCTGTACTTCGGCAGCCCAACGGCGGCGGCCAGTTTTGTCATGGCCCGTCAGGCTGATGGCAATCATGAACTGGCGGCGGCGATCATCGTCATCACCACGTTGATGGCGGCGGTGACCACCAACATCGGGATTTTTTTGTTGCAGTGGGGTGGGTGGATCTAGCTTCAGGTTCTGCGGTGTTTTGCAGGACCTCTTCGCGGGCAAGCCTCGCTCCTACAGGTCCGTGTCGTGCGGGGGAAATATTTACGACTCGGACCTGGAGCGAGGCTTGCCCGCGAAGGCGATAGACCTTCTTACTCAGGCTTCTGATAGGTATCGATCACTTCCTGCGCCGCCCGAAACGCATCGATCGCCGCCGGCACGCCGGCATACACCGCGCAATGCAGCAGCGCTTCACGAATCTCTTCCACGGTGCAGCCGTTGTTCAGCGCACCGCGTACGTGCCCCTTCAATTCCTGCGGGCACTTCAACGCAGTCAGGGCTGCGAGGGTGATCAGGCTGCGGGTTTTCAGCGGCAGACCTTCGCGATTCCACACACCGCCCCACGCGTGTTCATTGACGAAGTCCTGCAACGGCTGGGTGAACTCGGTGGCATTGCCCAGCGCGCGGTCGACGAACGCATCGCCCATCACTTGGCGGCGGACTTCAACGCCAGGCTTCTTATTGTCGGTCATGGCATTTCCCTCTTGTGGTGTTGGCGACGCCAGGCGCGCAGTGATGTGAACAGCAGATAGGCCACCAGCGCCGGCAGGACGAAAAACAGCATCAGGTGTTCAAGCTTGCCGGCCAGTGGCATGCCGGTGGTGAACGACACCACGTGCAGACCATAAGCCAGGTACAAACCCAGAAACAGCAGACCTTCGGCGCGGGTCACCCGGTAGCCGGTGTAGAACAGCGGCAGACAAAGCACCGCGACACCAAGCATCACCGGCAAGTCGAAATCCAGGGCATTGGGCGAGACCGACAGCGGCGAGGGTGCGACCAGCGCGGTCAGGCCGAGCACGCCCAAAAGGTTGAACAGGTTGCTGCCGATCACGTTGCCCACGGCAATATCCCGTTGACCGCGCAATGCGGCGATCAATGAGGTAGCCAATTCCGGCAGGGACGTACTGATGGCGACGATGGTCAGGCCGATGATCCGCTCCGACAGCCCCAGATCGGTCGCGACCGCCACGGCGGCGCCCAGCAACAAGTGACCGGCGTAGACCAGCATCGCCAGCCCGGCGGCGATCATCAGCAAGCTGCTGAGCCACGGCGCCCGGGAGGTTTCGTCATGGGTGGGCGGACGGGCCGAGTGCCGCGACTGACGCAGCAGCAAGCCCAGATACAGCGCCAGGGCGGCCAGCAGAATCATGCCGTCGACGCGGTTCAGCTCTTCATTCCACGCCAATAAAAACACCAGCAGGCTGGCGCCGATCATCAGCGGAATATCCAGGCGCACCAGTTGCCGCGAAACCCGCAACGGAATGATCAGCGCCGAGAGCCCGAGGGTGACGAGGATGTTAAAGATGCTGCTGCCGATTACGCTGCCGACGGCGATGTCAGCGTTTTGCGCCAAGGTGGCTTGCAGGCTGACCGCCATTTGCGGTGCGCTGCTGCCCAGGGCGACGATGGTCAGGCCGATGATCAACGGTCGCACCTGCAACCGCGCAGCGAGGCGCACGGCGCCACGGACCATCAGCTCGGCGCCGGCGATCAGCAACAGCAGGCCGCCGAGCAACTCAATCACGCTGATCAGGGGTAAATCGGCAAGTCCGAAAATGGTCGGGGCTCCGTCTGTTAATCGTCGATGGCTTGCACGCGAACCCGTGCGGTGCCGCTACGGAGCATACCCAGTTGTTCGGCGGCCTCGTGTGAAAGATCAATCAGGCGTCCACGGGTGTGCGGCCCGCGGTCGTTGATACGGACCACGCAGGACTTGTCGTTGTTCAGATTGGTGACCTTCACCCGCGTGCCAAAGGGTAGCTGGCGGTGGGCGGCGGTCAGGGAATTCTTGTTAAAACGCTCGCCACTGGCGGTGCGTTTACCGTGGTGTTTGGCGCCGTAATACGAGGCAACGCCGGTCTTGTCGTAGCCGTGTGGATCGATGGCATCGGTGCTGGCGCAACCAGCCAGCAAAGAGAGCAGGGCGCAGGCGCCCAGTAGACGCTTCATTCAAAGGTTTCCACAAAACAAATGTGGGAGCGAGCCTGCTCGCGATGGCGGGCTATCAGGCACATCAATGTTGGATGTGCTGCCGTCATCGCGAGCAGGCTCGCTCCCACAGGGATTTGAGCCAGGCTTGGAATCTGGCTCAATGCTCATCAGCCTTCGAGCTTGCTTTTCAGCAGTTCGTTGACCTGTTGCGGGTTGGCCTTGCCTTTGGAGGCTTTCATGGCCTGGCCGACGAAGAAGCCGAACATCTTGCCGCGTTTGGCTTCGTCTGCCGCGCGGTATTGCTCGACCTGCTCGGCGTTGGCCGCCAGCATGTCGTCCAGCACCGCGGAGATCGCGCCGCTGTCGGTCACTTGCTTCAGGCCGCGCTTGTCGATGATCTCGTCCGCGCTGCCTTCGCCGTTGGCCATGGCTTCAAACACGACCTTGGCGATTTTGCCGGAGATGGTGTTGTCCTTGATGCGCAGCAGCATGCCGCCCAGTTGCTCGGCCGAGACCGGCGACTGGTCGATTTCCACGCCTTGCTTGTTCAGCAGGCTGCCCAATTCAACCATGACCCAGTTGGCCGCCAGCTTGGCGTCGCCGCTGATGCTCACGACTTTCTCGAAGTAATCGGCTTGCTCGCGGCTGGTGGCCAGAACGCTGGCGTCATACACCGACAGGCCGAATTGCTCCTGGAAGCGCTCGCGTTTCTGCGGTGGCAATTCCGGCAGGGTGGCGCGCACGTCGTCGAGGAACGAGTCCTCGATGACCACTGGCAGCAGGTCCGGATCGGGGAAGTAACGGTAGTCGTTGGCTTCCTCTTTGCTGCGCATCGGACGGGTTTCGTCTTTGTTCGGATCGTACAGACGGGTCTGCTGGATCACTTTGCCGCCGTCTTCGATCAGCTCGATCTGACGCTGCACTTCGCTGTTGATCGCCTTCTCGATGAAGCGGAACGAGTTGACGTTCTTGATCTCGCAGCGGGTGCCATATTCAGCCTGGCCCTTCGGACGGATCGACACGTTGCAGTCGCAACGCAGCGAGCCTTCGGCCATGTTGCCGTCGCAGATGCCCAGGTAACGCACCAGCGCGTGGATGGTCTTGACGTAGGCCACGGCTTCCTTGGCGCTGCGCATGTCCGGCTCGGAAACGATTTCCAGCAGCGGCGTGCCGGCACGGTTCAGGTCGATGCCGGTGGCACCGTTGAACTCTTCGTGCAGGCTTTTGCCGGCGTCTTCTTCCAGGTGCGCACGGGTGACGCCGACACGTTTGATCGTGCCGTCTTCCATGGCGATGTCCAGGTGGCCCTTGCCGACGATCGGCAATTCCATCTGGCTGATCTGGTAGCCCTTCGGCAGGTCCGGGTAGAAATAGTTTTTACGGGCGAACACGTTGTGCTGGCCGATTTCAGCATCGATGGCCAGGCCGAACATCACCGCCATGCGCACCGCTTCCTGGTTCAGCACCGGCAATACGCCGGGCATGCCGAGGTCAACCAGGCTGGCCTGGGTGTTCGGCTCGGAACCGAAAGTGGTGGAGCTACCGGAAAAGATTTTCGACCGGGTGGTGAGCTGGGTGTGAATCTCCAGCCCGATCACGACTTCCCATTGCATGTGTTTCTCCTCAGAAGCCGGTTGGGGTGCGGGTGTGCCAGTCAGTGTTCAACTGGTACTGATGCGCAACATTGAGCAAGCGGCCTTCCTGGAAATACGGGGCGAGCAGTTGCACGCCGACCGGCAGACCATCGACAAAACCGGCTGGCATGGACAAGCCCGGCAGGCCCGCGAGGTTGGCGGTGATGGTGTAGACGTCTTCCAGGTACGCAGCCACCGGGTCGCTGTTCTTGGCGCCGAGCTTCCAGGCCGGGTTAGGCGTGGTAGGGCCGAGGATGATGTCGACCTCATTGAAGGCCGCCATGAAGTCGTTCTTGATCAAGCGACGGATCTTCTGCGCTTTCAGGTAGTAGGCGTCGTAGTAGCCGGCCGACAGCGCGTAGGCACCGACCATGATCCGGCGCTGCACTTCCGGGCCGAAACCTTCGCCACGGGAGCGTTTGTACAGGTCTTCCAGGTTTTTCGGGTCTTCGCAGCGGTGGCCGAAACGCACGCCGTCGAAACGCGACAGGTTGGAAGAGGCTTCTGCCGGGGCGATCACGTAGTACGCAGGGATCGCGTGCTGCATGTTCGGCAGGCTGATTTCCTTGATCACGGCGCCGAGTTTTTTCAGCTCTTCGACACTGGCCATGACCAGGTCGGCGATACGCGGGTCGAGGCCGGCGCTGAAGTACTCCTTCGGCACGCCGATGCGCAGGCCTTGCAGCGAACCGTTGAGGCTGGCGCTGTAGTCAGGCACGGGCTCATCGATGCTGGTGGAATCCTGCGGGTCGAAACCGGCCATGCCTTGCAGCAGGATCGCGCAGTCTTCGGCCGTGCGCGCCAGAGGGCCGCCCTGATCGAGGCTGGACGCGTAGGCGATCATGCCCCAGCGCGAAACACGACCGTACGTCGGTTTCAGGCCGGTGAGGTTGGTCAATGCGGCGGGCTGACGAATGGAGCCGCCAGTGTCGGTGCCGGTAGCGGCAGGCAACAGGCGAGCGGCAACGGCTGCAGCGGAACCGCCGGACGAACCGCCCGGAACGTGTTCCAGGTTCCACGGGTTTTTAACCGGGCCGTAGTAGCTCGACTCGTTGGCCGAACCCATGGCGAATTCGTCCATGTTGGTCTTGCCCAGGGTCACTGCGCCGGCCGCGGCCAGTTTGGCAACGACCGTGGCGTCGTATGGTGCTTTAAAGTTGTCGAGCATCTTCGAGCCGCAGCTGGTGCGGATACCCTGGGTGCAGAACAGGTCTTTGTGGGCGATCGGCGCGCCGAGCAGGGCGCCGCTCTCACCGTTGGCGCGGCGTACGTCAGCGGCTTTCGCCTGCTGGAGCGCCAGGTCTTCGGTGAGGCTGATGAAGCTGTTGAGCTGAGGATCGAGCTGGGCAATACGCGCCAGCAGGGTTTTGGTCAGCTCTTCGGAAGAAAACTTTTTATCGGCGAGTCCGCGGGCGATCTCGGCCAGAGTCAATTGATGCATTGCAGGCTCTTTCCCTTTAGTCGATGACTTTCGGAACCAGGTACAGGCCGTTTTCGACCGCTGGTGCGATGGACTGATAGGCCTCGCGATGATTGGTCTCGGTCACGACGTCTGCACGCAGGCGCTGGCTGGCTTCCAGTGGGTGGGCGAGCGGTTCGATACCGTCGGTATTGACCGCCTGCATTTCGTCGACCAGTCCCAGAATGCTGTTCAGGGCCGAAGTGATGTGTGGAAGATCGGCATCATTTAGGCCCAGACAGGCCAGATGAGCGATTTTTTCCACGTCGGAGCGTTCAAGCGTCATGGGATTCTCCAGTGGAAGGAAAACAGAACGGATGCTATCCGTGTGTTAGATTGTCGGAACACTACCGCATTTCTACGGTCATAAGGCCGCGATTGTGGGGGTTGGTGCACAGAAAAGCGGCCAATTTAACATATTGGCGCCTTGCCCAAAATCCCTGTCGTTGTTAGAGTTTGCCGCACTTTTTTACCCACGCGTTGCCTAGGGTCCCTTTCCCATGTTCAAGAAACTGCGTGGCATGTTTTCCAGCGATCTCTCCATTGACCTGGGCACTGCCAACACCCTTATTTACGTGCGCGAGCGCGGTATCGTCCTGAATGAGCCATCGGTTGTGGCTATTCGGACACACGGTAACCAGAAAAGTGTCGTTGCTGTCGGCACCGAGGCGAAGCGCATGCTCGGCCGTACGCCGGGCAACATTGCTGCCATTCGTCCGATGAAGGACGGCGTCATTGCCGACTTCAGCGTCTGCGAAAAGATGCTGCAGTACTTTATCAACAAGGTTCACGAAAACAGCTTCCTGCAGCCAAGCCCTCGGGTGCTGATCTGCGTTCCGTGCAAATCCACTCAGGTTGAGCGTCGTGCCATCCGTGAGTCGGCCCTCGGTGCCGGTGCTCGTGAAGTGTTCCTGATCGAAGAGCCAATGGCTGCTGCGATCGGTGCCGGCCTGCCGGTTGAAGAAGCGCGCGGTTCGATGGTCGTCGATATCGGTGGTGGTACCACTGAAATCGCGCTGATCTCCCTGAACGGTGTGGTTTATGCCGAATCCGTACGGGTTGGCGGCGACCGCTTCGACGAAGCGATCATCACCTACGTGCGTCGCAACTACGGCAGCCTGATCGGTGAATCCACCGCTGAGCGCATCAAGCAGGAAATCGGTACGGCCTACCCGGGCGGCGAAGTTCGTGAAGTCGACGTTCGTGGCCGTAACCTGGCCGAAGGCGTTCCACGAGCCTTCACCCTGAACTCCAATGAAGTGCTGGAAGCTCTGCAAGAGTCCCTGGCCACCATCGTTCAGGCAGTGAAAAGCGCGCTGGAGCAATCGCCTCCGGAGCTGGCTTCCGACATCGCCGAGCGTGGCCTGGTGCTGACCGGTGGTGGCGCCTTGCTGCGTGACCTCGACAAGTTGCTGGCCCAGGAAACAGGTCTGCCGGTGATCGTTGCCGAAGACCCGCTGACCTGCGTTGCTCGCGGCGGTGGCCGTGCCTTGGAAATGATGGATAAACACACCATGGACCTGCTTTCCAGCGAATAAGTCGCCGGATCGCCTCTATGCTGTTGAGCGCGCAGGCGGCACTTTGCAGTGCTGCCTGTTGGCGTTTACCTTCTGTCAGTCTGTATCCAGGCCGGTCTGCCGTATGAATAAACAAAACATTTGCCTGGGAGGAGCGGCTTATTAAACCGCTTTTCACCAAAGGGCCTTCACTGGGCGTGCGCTTGTTGGTGCTGGTCGTGCTATCGGTCGCGCTGATGGTGGTCGATGCCCGCTTCACACTGCTCAAGCCAGTGCGTAGCCAAATGTCGCTGGTACTGATGCAGTCTTACTGGATCACCGACCTGCCGCAGCGGCTATGGCAGGGTGTGGCCAGCCAATTCGGCAGCCGTACCGAGCTTGTCGCCGAAAACGAAAAACTCAAGACCGAAAACCTGCTGTTGCAGGGTCGCATGCAAAAGCTTGCCGCCCTCACCGAGCAGAACGTTCGGCTGCGCGAGTTGCTCAATTCCTCTGCGCTGGTCAACGAGAAGGTCGAAGTGGCCGAGTTGATCGGCATGGACCCCAACCCGTTCACCCATCGCATCATCATCAATAAAGGTGAGCGCGACGGTGTAGTCCTCGGTCAGCCGGTGCTCGATGCCCGCGGCCTGATGGGCCAGGTGGTCGAGTTGATGCCTTACACCTCCCGTGTATTGCTGCTGACCGACACCACTCACAGCATTCCGGTGCAGGTAAACCGCAACGGGCTGCGGGCAATTGCCAGCGGCACCGGCAACCCGGAACGCCTGGAACTGCGTCACGTCGCCGACACGGCTGATATTAAAGAAGGCGATCTGCTGGTCAGTTCCGGCCTCGGTCAACGGTTCCCGGCCGGGTATCCGGTGGCGACGGTCAAGGAAGTGATCCACGATTCCGGCCAGCCGTTTGCCATTGTGCGTGCCGTGCCGACCGCCGCGTTGAACCGCAGCCGTTACCTACTGCTGGTGTTCACCGACGGCCGAACCGCTGAAGAGCGCGCCAACGAAGCGGCCCAGGCGCAAGAAGCGCTGGACCAGCACGGTGGTGGGCCGATCATTCCGGCGACCGTGCCAAAACCCGTGCCTGCCACCGTAATGGTTCCTGCCGCAGCCGCTGCGCCTGCTACAACTCCGGCGGTACCGGCACCGGTACCGGCGGCAACCCCGGCAGCCCCGGCCAAACCTGCGCATCCCGCCGCCGCCAAGCCGCCCGCATCGCAACCTGCCGCAACTAAACCGCCAGCCACTCAACCGGCTGCGGTGAAGCCTGCCGCCAAACCGCCTGTCTCCGCGCCGGCTTCCACTGGGGGACGAGAATAATGGTTGGTGCTACCGCATCCCGAAATGACTGGATGATCTGGCTGACATTTGCCATTGGCCTGCTGCTCAGCGTTTCGCCGCTGCCGCAATTCATGGAAATCCTCCGTCCGCTCTGGCTGGCCTTGCTGCTGGCTTTCTGGGCGTTGTACTTGCCGCAGAAGGTCGGCATGGTCACCGCATGGTGCCTGGGCCTGGCCGAAGACGTTCTTTACGGCACGTTGCTGGGTCAGAACGCGTTGATCCTGACCCTGATCACCTTCCTGGTGCTGTCGCTGCAACAGCGCCTGCGCATGTTCCCAATGTGGCAACAGAGCCTGGTGATCCTGGTGATCTTCGGCCTCGCGCAGCTTGTTCAACTATGGCTGAGCGCCCTGACCGGTAACCGTCAGCCAACCCTGGCGCTGGTGCTGCCGGCCTTGGTCAGCGCATTGCTCTGGCCTTGGGTCAGCTACGGTTTGCGTGGTTTGCGTCGACGCTACAAGATCAATTAATTCGGTCAGGCATTGGCCCGCACCAGACAGGGAGATGTCTTGATGACACAGCTGTACCTCGCCTCAGGTTCGCCGCGTCGGCGTGAACTGCTCACGCAGATCGGCGTGCCATTCTCCGCCATCAGCGCGGACATCGATGAAACCCCTTTAGCTCAAGAACCCCCGTCGGCCTATGTCGAGCGCCTGGCGCGCGGCAAAGCCGAGGCCGGGCGCGGCACGGTCGTGTCCGCCGCCGATTTTTGCGTGCTGGGCGCCGACACCGCAGTAGTGCTCAACGGGAAAATTCTCGGCAAACCGGTGGACGAAGCTGACGCGTGCGCCATGCTTATGATGTTGGCGGGGCAAGAGCACGAAGTGCTGACCGCCATTGCAGTGCTTGATGGCGAGCGTTGTGAGTCCCGGGTGGTGCGCAGTCTGGTGCGCTTTCGCAACATCGCTCGCGATGAAGCGGCGGCTTACTGGGCCAGTGGCGAACCCCGTGACAAGGCGGGTGGCTATGGCATTCAAGGACTGGGCGCGGTGTTTGTCGCCGGGCTCGATGGCAGCTACTCGGCGGTGGTCGGACTGCCGCTGTGCGAAACCGCTGAGCTGCTCGGCCATTTCGGCATACCCTGTTGGCAAACCCTTAACGCGCGCTGAGCGTCGTACTGACAAGATGCGGCCATTATCGTGAACATGCCTGAACGAGACCCTGCCATGAGTGAAGAGATCCTGATCAACATCACGCCGATGGAATCGCGCGTGGCGGTGGTCGAAAACGGTGTCCTGCAAGAGGTCCACGTCGAGCGCACGCAAAAACGCGGGATCGTCGGCAACATCTACAAGGGCAAGGTGGTGCGGGTATTGCCGGGCATGCAGGCGGCCTTCGTCGATATCGGTCTGGACCGCGCCGCGTTCATTCACGCTTCGGAAATTTCCCTGCGTGAAGGCCCTACGGTGGAGAGCATCAGCGCGCTGGTTCACGAAGGCCAGAGCCTGGTGGTCCAGGTCACCAAGGACCCGATCGGCTCCAAGGGCGCACGCCTGACGACTCAACTGTCGATTCCGTCGCGCTATCTGGTGTACATGCCGCGCACGGCCCACGTTGGCATTTCGCTGAAGATTGAAGACGAAGCCGAGCGCGAACGTCTCAAGCAAGTCGTCACCGATTGCGTGGCCAAAGAAGGCATCAAAGAGGCGGGCGGTTTCATTCTGCGTACCGCTGCCGAAGGGGCCGGTGCCGATGAAATCCTCATGGACATCCGCTACCTGCGCCGTCTCTGGGATCAGATCAACGAACAGATCAAAACCATCGGCGCACCGAGTGTGATCTACGAAGACCTAGGCCTTGCGCTGCGTACCTTGCGCGACCTGGTGAGCCCGAAGATCGAGAAGATCCGCATCGACTCCCGGGAAACCTTCCAGAAAACCACGCAGTTCGTCGCCGAACTGATGCCGGAAATCGCCGATCGTCTTGAGCATTACCCGGGCGAGCGGCCGATTTTCGACCTGTACGGCGTCGAAGACGAAATCCAGAAAGCCCTCGAGCGCAAAGTGCCGCTCAAGTCCGGCGGTTACCTGGTGGTAGATCCGGCGGAAGCCATGAGCACCATCGACGTCAACACCGGGGCGTTCGTCGGCCATCGCAACCTCGAAGAAACCATCTTCAAGACCAACCTCGAAGCCGCGACCGCCATCGCCCGCCAGCTGCGCCTGCGCAATCTGGGCGGGATCATCATCATCGACTTCATCGACATGGAAGACGAAGAGCATCAGCGCCAGGTCCTGCGCACGCTGGAAAAACAACTGGAGCGCGACCACGCCAAGACCAACATCATCGGCATCACCGAGTTGGGCCTGGTGCAGATGACGCGCAAGCGCACCCGCGAAAGTCTCGAACAAGTGCTGTGCGAGCCGTGCAGCAGCTGTCAGGGCCGCGGCAAGCTGAAGACGCCGGAAACGGTCTGCTACGAAATTTTCCGCGAAATCCTCCGCGAGGCGCGTGCCTATCAAGCGGAAGGCTATCGTGTATTGGCGAACCAGAAAGTCGTCGACCGTTTGCTCGATGAAGAGTCGGGAAATGTCGCCGAGCTGGAAGGATTTATCGGACGCACCATTCGGTTCCAGGTGGAAACCATGTATTCCCAGGAACAATACGACGTGGTGCTGCTCTGAATCGCTGTGTTTCAACCCTACTAGAACGGCTGGCCTCAGCTTTTTGCAGTATTTTTGCCATGGGAGCCAACTGACATGGAACGTCTGACACGCATTTTGGCCGCACTGACCCGCTGGGGTCTTGGCCTGTGCGCGTTGGTCTTGGTGTTGATGGCGTTGTACGTCAGCCTCGGCCGAGAGCTGACGCCCCTGGTGGCCGAATACCGTGCCGACGTCGAAACCAAAGCCAGCGCGGCCTTGGGCATGCCGCTGCAAATCGGCAAGCTGGAAGGAAACTGGAGCGGCTTCGCGCCGATTTTGCTGGCCCACGATGTGACGGTCGGCGAGGGCGCCAACGCCCTGCACCTGGATCAGGTACGAGCGGTGCCGGACCTTTGGGAAAGCTTGCTGGCTCGCGATGTTCGCATCGCCCACCTGGAACTCAACGGCCTGAAGATCAGCCTAAAGGAAGGCGCGGACGGACATTGGGCGCTGGAAGGGTTGCCGGTGCAACAGGATCAGCCGCTTGATCCGGAGCAGTTGCTCAATCGCATGCAAATGGTCCAGCAACTGTCGGTGATCGACAGCCAGGTGACCTTGCAGCCACAGGACCATCCGCCGCTGACCTTGACCTATGTCGGCCTGAACCTGAAAACCGGCGTCTCCCGTCAGCGCCTTGATGCCCGTTTGACCCTGCCTGACGGCCAGCCAGTGGCCATGACCCTGCGCACCCGTCTGCGCGCCAGCCAGTGGAAGGACGGCGAGGCCGAGGCTTACCTGAGCCTGCCGCAAAGCGACTGGTCGAAATGGTTGCCCGAGCGCCTGACCCGGCAATGGAACTTCTCCGAGATCAAGGCCGGTGGCGAGCTTTGGGTGAACTGGGGCAAGGGTGTGCTGCAAAGCGGCGCCATTCGCTTGAACGCGCCGCAACTCAAGGGTGCGTACGCCGAACGCAAGCCGATTCAGATCAACAATCTGGCGCTCAATGGCTATTTCCAGCGCAGCGCCGAAGGCATGCTGGTGACCCTGGACTCCCTGGCCATGAACTTTGGCGAGACCCGCTGGGAATCACACCTGCAACTTCGACAGACCGCTGCGACCGACAAGACTGAAGAACTCTGGCACTTGCAAGCCGATCGCCTCGATCTCACCCCGCTTACTCCGCTGATAAACGCCTTGGGGCCGCTGCCCGAAGGCGTTGCCACGGCGGTCGAGCGACTCAAGGTGACCGGTGGGCTGCGCAACGTGCTGATCGATCTGCGGCCCAATGCCACCGATGACAGCAAGTTCAGCTTCGCCGCCAACCTCGATCAGGTCGGCTTCGACGCCTATCACGGCGCCCCGGCAGCACGGAACGTCAGCGGCAGCATCAGCGGCGACCTCGGTCAGGGCGAACTGCGGATGGACAGCAAGGACTTTGTCCTGCACCTGGACCCGATTTTTGCCAAGCCATGGCAATACATCCAGGCCAACGCCCGGTTGACCTGGAAGCTCGACAAAGAACGCTTCACCCTGATCGCGCCGTACCTGAAGGTGCTGGGCGAGGAGGGCAAGATTGCCGGTGACTTCCTGATCCGCCTGCATTTCGATCACACCCAGGAAGACTACATGGACCTGCGGGTCGGCCTGGTGGACGGCGATGGTCGCTACACCGCCAAGTACCTGCCGACCATGCTCAGCCCGGCACTGGACGAATGGCTGCGCACGGCGATTCTCAAAGGCGCGGTAGACCAGGGCTTCTTCCAGTATCAAGGTTCGCTGAACCACGGCGCCGCCGACGCTGCCCGCAGCATCAGTCTTTTCTTCAAGGTTCACGATGCCGAACTGGCGTTCCAGCCGGGTTGGCCGCATGTCAGCAAAGTCACCGGTGACGTGTTTGTTGAAGACAGCGGCGTGCGGATCCTGGCCAGTAAGGGCCAGTTGCTCGACACTCAGGTTCGCGACATTTACGTCAATATTCCCCATGCGCCGGAAGGGCAAAGCGTTCACCTGTTCCTCGACGGCGGGTTTTCCGGCGGGTTGGGTGATGGCTTGAAGATTCTTCAGGAAGCGCCGATCGGCACCGCTGAAACCTTTGCCGGATGGGAAGGCGATGGCGATCTGCAAGGCAAGTTGAAGCTGGATATTCCGCTGGTCAAAGGCGAGCAGCCGAAGATTCTCGTCGACTTCAAGACCGCCAAGGCTCGCTTGAAGCTGGCCGAACCCTCGTTGGAGCTGACGCAACTCAAGGGCGATTTCCGTTTCGACAGCGCCAAGGGTTTGAGCGGACAGAACATCACCGCACGCGCCTTCGACAAACCGGTCACCGCGCAGATTTTTGCCGACGGCAGTGCGGGCAACCTCAAGACCCGCGTCACTGCATCCGGTCAGGTCGAGGTCAAGAAACTCACGGATTGGTTGAGCGTCACCCAGCCGTTGCCGGTGTCCGGCGTAATCCCGTATCAGTTGCAACTGAACCTGGATGGCCCCGACAGCCAGCTGATGGTCAATTCCAGCCTCAAAGGCGTGGCAATCGATTTGCCCGCGCCATTCGGCATGGCCGCCGATGTCGGCCGTGACACCACGTTCCGCATGACCCTGCAAGGGGCGGAGCGCCGTTACTGGGTCAACTATGGTGAGCTGGCAGATTTCACGTTTGCGGCGCCGAACGGCAATTTTGCCGACGGTCGTGGCGAGTTGTTCCTGGGCGGCGGCAGTGCCGTGCTGCCCGGCGCCAAAGGGCTGCGAGTGCGCGGCGTGCTGTCGGAACTGGATGTCGGCCCGTGGAAGGATCTGGTGGACAAGTACGCCGGCCAGGATCCGGGCGGCAATGCCAAGCAGTTGCTCAGCAGTGCGGACTTCAAGGTCGGCAAGCTCAGCGGTATCGGCACGACGCTCGATCAGGCGTCGGTTCAGTTGAATCGCAAAGCCGCAGCGTGGGCCTTGCAACTCGACAGTCAGCAGGTCAAGGGCAGCGCGAGCATCCCCGATGCGAAAGGCGCGCCGATTGCGATCAATCTGCAAACCGTGCGGTTGCCGGCACCGGATCCTACGGTTTTGGCCGACGAAAACTCGCCGGATCCGCTGGCCTCGGTGGACCCGACCAAGATTCCGGCGCTGGATATCACCATCAATCAGCTGTTCCAGGGACAGGATCTCGTGGGCGCCTGGTACCTGAAAGTCCGTCCGACCGCCAAGGGTATTGCGCTCAATACGCTGGACCTGGGCCTCAAGGGCATTCTGTTGCAAGGCACTGGCGGCTGGGAAGGCATCCCCGGCAGCTCCAGCAGTTGGTACAAAGGACGGATCAGCGGCAAGAATCTTGCTGATGTGCTGAAAGGCTGGGGCTTTGCGCCGAGCGTTACCAGTGAAGAGTTTCATATGGACGTCGACGGTCGCTGGCCCGGTTCACCGGCGTGGCTGGCCACCAAACGTTTCTCCGGTACGCTCGATGCTTCGCTGAATAAAGGCCAGTTCGTTGAAGTCGAGGGCAGCGCCCAGGCCCTGCGAGTATTCGGCCTGCTCAACTTCAACTCCATCGGTCGCCGTCTGCGCCTGGACTTCTCCGACCTGTTCGGTAAAGGCTTGAGTTATGACCGGGTCAAAGGTCTGCTGGTCGCGACCAACGGGGTTTATGTGACGAAGGAGCCGATTCTGCTGACCGGCCCGTCGAGCAACATTGAACTGAACGGTACCCTGAATCTGGTGGGCGATCAGATTGACGCGAAACTGCTGGTGACGTTGCCTGTGACCAACAACCTGCCGATTGCCGCGTTGATTGTCGGCGCACCGGCCATCGGCGGTGCGCTGTTCTTGATCGACAAGCTGATCGGTGACCGCGTGGCACGTTTCGCCAGCGTCAAATACACGGTCAAAGGCCCATGGAAAGAGCCGAAAATCACCTTCGACAAGCCTTTTTGACCACGCCGATGGAGTAGCATGGCCGTACGCAGGCTCCCTGTAGCAGCTGGCGAAGCCTGCGTTCGGCTGCGAAGCAGTCGTAAAATCAGCCAGCGCGGTCATTCAGACAAACCGTGCAATCCGGATTTACGACTGCTGCGCAGCCGGACGCAGCCTTCGGCAGCTGCTACACAGGTCGGTGTGGACATCTCAAGTAAGGAGGGGGCATGTCTTTTGCGGTGATTCAAATGGTCAGCCAGAGCGATGTGCTGGCCAACCTGACCCAGGCCCGGCGTCTGCTCGAAGAGGCCGCCGCCGGTGGCGCGCAGCTTGCTGTGCTGCCGGAAAACTTCGCCGCCATGGGCCGTCGCGACATTGCCGACATCGGCCGCGCCGAGGCGTTGGGTCAAGGTCCGATCCTGCCGTGGTTGAAACAGACCGCCCGCGACCTCAAGTTATGGATAGTGGCCGGCACATTGCCGTTGCCGCCGGTGGACCATCCGACGTCCAAGGCGCATGCCTGTTCGTTGCTGGTCAATGATCAGGGCGAAACGGTGGCGCGCTACGACAAGTTGCACCTGTTCGACGTAGACGTGGCGGACAATCGCGGGCGTTATCGCGAGTCCGATGACTATGCTTATGGCAGTGGGGTCGTGGTGGCGGACACGCCTGTCGGCCGGGTTGGCCTGACGGTGTGTTACGACCTGCGTTTCCCTGAGTTGTATAGCGAACTGCGTGCTGCGGGCGCGCAATTGATTACCGCACCGTCGGCGTTTACCGCGGTGACCGGCGCGGCGCATTGGGATGTGCTGATTCGCGCGCGGGCCATCGAGACTCAGTGTTATGTGCTCGCGGCCGCCCAGGGTGGGACGCATCCGGGACCTCGGGAAACCTGGGGCCATGCCGCAATTGTCGACCCTTGGGGACGGGTGCTGGCACAACAGAATCAAGGCGAGGCCGTGCTGCTGGCCGAACGCGATAGCAGCGAACAGGCGTCCATCAGGGCGCGGATGCCGGTGTCCAGTCACCGGCGCTTTTTCTCGCAGGGCGCACAGCGACCTGCCCGGAACGACGAATTTAAGGCGTAAACATATGAGCGAGTTGTTGTCCTCCGTCAGTGAACACCTCCTGGCGCCCGGTGGCGTAACGATCGAGAGCCTGCAAGGTGTGCTCGGCGATCTGGCCGGCCCGGGCATCGATGCCGCGGATCTGTATTTCCAGGGGCAGATTTCCGAGTCCTGGGCGCTGGAAGACGGGATCGTCAAGGAAGGCAGCTTCAACCTCGACCAAGGTGTGGGCGTGCGTGCGCAATCGGGTGAAAAAACCGGTTTCGCCTACAGCAATGCCATCACCCTCGAAGCCCTTGGCGCAGCGGCTCGTGCGGCCCGTTCGATCTCCCGCGCCGGGCAGAACGGCACGGTGCAGGCCTTCACCACGGCGGATGTCGCCCAGTTGTACGGGCCGGACAACCCGCTGGAAGTGATGAGCCGCGCCGAAAAAGTCGAGCTGCTCAAGCGCATCGATGTCGCGACTCGCGCCCTCGACCCGCGTATCCAGCAAGTCACCGTGAGCATGGCCGGGGTCTGGGAACGCATTCTTGTCGCTTCGACCGATGGCAGCCTGGCCGCCGATGTGCGGCCTCTGGTGCGCTTCAACGTCAGCGTGATTGTCGAGCAAAACGGCCGTCGCGAGCGCGGTGGTCATGGCGGTGGCGGGCGTACCGATTACCGCTATTTCCTCAGCGATGACCGCGCCATGGGCTACGCCCGTGAAGCGCTGCGCCAGGCGCTGGTCAACCTTGAAGCCATTCCTGCGCCGGCCGGTACGTTGCCGGTGGTATTGGGTTCGGGCTGGTCCGGCGTGCTGCTGCACGAAGCGGTCGGCCATGGTCTGGAAGGCGACTTCAACCGCAAGGGCAGTTCGGCCTACAGCGGGCGCATGGGCGAGATGGTTGCCTCCAAGCTGTGCACCATCGTCGATGACGGCACGCTGGCTGGTCGTCGCGGTTCCCTGAGCGTCGACGACGAAGGCACCCCGACCGAGTGCACCACGCTGATCGAAAACGGCGTACTCAAGGGCTACATGCAAGACAAGCTCAACGCGCGCCTGATGGGCGTGGCCCGCACCGGCAACGGTCGTCGTGAATCCTACGCGCACCTGCCGATGCCACGGATGACCAACACCTACATGCTGGCGGGTGAAAGCGACCCTGCAGAAATCATCGCCTCGGTGAAGCGCGGTATCTACTGCGCCAACCTCGGCGGCGGTCAGGTGGACATCACCAGTGGCAAATTCGTGTTCTCCACCAGCGAGGCGTACCTGATCGAAGACGGCAAAATCACTGTCCCGGTGAAAGGCGCGACGTTGATCGGCAACGGCCCGGAAGCTATGAGCAAGGTGTCGATGGTCGGTAACGATCTGGCGCTGGACAGCGGCGTGGGGACGTGTGGCAAGGATGGGCAGTCGGTGCCGGTGGGTGTCGGCCAGCCAACGCTGAAAATTGATGCGATCACTGTGGGTGGCACAGGATCATAAAGGATGGAGCTTCGGGTGAACCGCTTGGCGATTCACCCGATTCGGGACTTAACGCAGACCGCGTTGAGTCTCGTCCAGCTCACGGATGTACTTGAAGATTTTACGGCTCGATGCCGGTGGCTTGTTGGTCGCCAGTTCGTGCTGGGCCTGACGGATCAGGGAGCGCAACTGCTGACGATCAGCCTCCGGGTAGTCGAGCACGAACTTCTCCAGGACTGCATCGTCGCCCGCGATCAAGCGATCGCGCCAGCGTTCCAGGCCATGGAAACGTTCGTTGTACTGCCGGGTGGAGGCATCGAGTTGATCGAGCAGAGTCAGAATGGCGTCAGTGTCCTGATCGCGCATCAGTTTGCCGATGAACATAAGGTGCCGTTTACGCGCGATATTCGCGGTGTGCTTGGGCGCATCGGCCAGTGCCCGGCGCATAGCGTCGGTCAACGGCAGTTTTGCCAGCAAGTCAGGCTTGAGCGTTGTAAGGCGCTCGCCGAGGTCAACCAGAGCATGAAGCTCGCGTTTAACCTGGGATTTGCTTTTTTCTCCCGTATCGAGGGAGTCGTCGTAAGAATCAACCATGGTGGCCGTCCGCAAAGAAACGCCGCCATGATAACCAGTCGGGGGCCGCTTGTCCGGCCCGGTCGCTCGAAGGCCCCAGCCGAAAGCAGAATTTGAGTGGAGAACAGCATGAGTGCAGTTGAAAGCGTCGGCCCACAAGCGTTGCCGGCACTGCAAGAACAAGTCGAGCAGATCATCGCTGAAGCCAAGCGTCAGGGTGCCAGTGCCTGTGAAGTGGCGGTATCCCTGGAGCAGGGCCTGTCCACCTCGGTGCGCCAGCGTGAAGTCGAAACCGTCGAATTCAACCGCGACCAGGGCTTTGGCATCACCTTGTACGTCGGTCAGCGCAAAGGCTCGGCCAGCACCTCGGCCAGTGGTCCTGAGGCGATTCGTGAAACCGTCGCTGCTGCATTGGCCATCGCCAAACACACCTCCGAAGACGAAGCTTCCGGCCTGGCAGACGCCGCGCTGATGGCCAGGGATCTGCAGGATTTCGACCTGTTCCACCAGTGGGACATCACCCCTGAGCAAGCCATCGAGCAGGCCCTTACCTGTGAAGCAGCAGCATTTGCTGCCGACAGCCGGATCAAAAATGCCGACGGCACTACCCTCAGCACCCATCAAGGCTGCCGTGTTTACGGCAACAGTCACGGCTTTATCGGTGGCTATGCGTCGACCCGTCACAGCCTGAGCTGCGTGATGATCGCCGAGGCCGACGGCCAGATGCAGCGTGATTACTGGTACGACGTAAACCGTCAGGGCAACTTGCTGGCCGACCCGGTGAGCATTGGCCAGCGTGCTGCGCAACGGGCCGCAAGCCGACTGGGTGCGCGTCCGGTGCCGACCTGCGAAGTGCCGGTGCTGTTTTCCGCGGAACTGGCCGGTGGCTTGTTCGGCAGCTTCCTCTCGGCGGTTTCCGGCGGCAGCCTGTATCGCAAGTCGTCGTTCCTCGAAGGCACGCTGGGTCAGAAACTGTTCCCGGAATGGCTGACCATCGATGAGCGTCCGCACTTGATGCGCGCCATGGGCAGTTCGGCGTTCGATGGCGATGGCCTGGCGACTTACGCCAAACCGTTCGTCGAAAAAGGCGAGTTGGTGTCCTACATCCTCGGCACCTATTCCGGACGCAAACTTGGTATGCCGAGCACCGCCAACGCGGGTGGCGTGCACAACCTGTTCGTCACCCATGGTGATGAAGATCAGGCCGCCTTGTTGCGCCGCATGGGTCGTGGCTTGCTGGTTACTGAGCTGATGGGCCAGGGCCTGAACATGGTTACCGGCGACTACTCACGCGGTGCGGCGGGTTACTGGGTCGAGAACGGTGAAATCCAGTTCGCGGTTCAGGAAGTGACCATCGCCGGCAACATGCGCGACATGTTCAAGCAGATCGTTGCGGTGGGTAATGATCTGGAGCTGCGCAGCAACATTCGCACCGGTTCGGTGTTGATTGAGCGGATGACAGTCGCGGGCAGTTGACCCTTACCGCTACACAAAAAGGCGCGCCACCCACTGGGTGGCGCGCCTTTTTTTATACCTTTGCGCCGGCCCTGTAGGAGCGAGCCTGCTCGCGAAGACGGTGTATCAGTCAACAAAGATGCTGAATGTGATGGCCCCTTCGCGAGCAGGCTCGCTCCTACAGGGACCTCGTCTATTTTGCTGGGGTTGTTTTGGTTCTCATTATCATCTAATAATAAATCTCATTACCGAATGAGCCCGGATCATGAGTTCTGCCTTGCACGAGATGCCTTACCTCGAAAGCTGGCGCTGGATGAGTCGCCAGATCCGTTGCGCAATGGACCCCGATGAACCGCGCCTGATCGAACATTACCTGGCTGAAGGTCGGTATCTGGCGTGCTGCACGGCCACTTCTGCCTGGACCATCTCCGAAACGTCTTTCCGCTTGTTGCTCGACACCGCCGCCGATGTCGCGCTGCCCTGGCACTGGCGCACTTACTGCCTGGACCAGGCCTGGCGCCCTTTGCGCGATCTGGAACGCCTCTCTCTGTGCAAATGCCGCCTCAAGCGCTGGCAAAGCTACACCTGGCAACTGGCGACCTGCGAGTTGCAACCCTCGATTCCTCTCATAGAACTGGTGCAAGGATTTTCTGATGACCAAGACACGCATTGAACGCGACAGCATGGGCGAGCTTCAGGTCCCGGTGGATGCGCTCTATGGCGCGCAGACCCAGCGCGCAGTGGATAACTTCCCGATCAGCGGCAAGCCGATGCCCATGCAGTTCATCCGCTCGCTGATTCTGGCCAAAGCTGCCGCTGCCCGTGCCAACGTCGAGCTCAAGCAAATCAGTGAATCCCAGGGCAAAGCCATCGTCGATGCGTCGCTGGGTCTGCTTCAGGGCGACTTCATGCAGCACTTCCCGGTGGATATTTTCCAGACCGGTTCCGGCACCAGTTCCAACATGAACGCCAATGAAGTGATCGCCACCCTGGCCAGCCGTCTGCTCGGCGAGCCGGTGAACCCGAACGACCATGTGAATTGCGGCCAAAGCAGCAACGACATCATCCCCACCACGATCCATGTCAGCGCTGCACTCGCGTTGCATGAGCAACTGCTGCCGGCGCTGGTGCGTCTGGTGCAGGTGATCGAGCACAAGGCTGAAGAGGTTCATCACCACGTCAAAACCGGTCGCACGCACTTGATGGACGCCATGCCGGTGCGCATGAGCCAGGTGCTTAATGGCTGGGCGCAACAGCTCAAGGCCAACATCGGCCATTTGCAGGACTTGCTGCCGAGTCTGCAATCCCTGGCTCAGGGTGGCACGGCGGTAGGTACCGGGATCAATGCGCATCCGCAATTCGCTGCGCGGTTCAGCCAACAACTGAGCGAGCTGACCCACGTTCAATTCACACCGGGCAAGGATCTGTTTGCGCTGATCGGCTCCCAGGACACTGCGGTTGCGGTCTCCGGACAGCTTAAAGCGACAGCGGTTTCGTTGATGAAAATCGCCAACGATCTGCGCTGGATGAACTCCGGCCCGCTGGCCGGCCTCGGCGAAATTGAACTCGAAGCCTTGCAGCCGGGTTCTTCGATCATGCCCGGCAAGGTCAACCCGGTCATCCCGGAAGCCACCGCCATGGTCGCCGCCCAGGTGATCGGCAACGACACCGTCATCACCATCGCCGGTCAGTCGGGCAATTTCGAATTGAACGTGATGCTGCCGATCATCGCCCAGAACCTGCTGAGCAGCATCGAATTGCTGGCCAACTCCAGTCATCTGCTGGGTGAGAAGGCCATCGCCAGCTTCAAGGTCAACGAGGCGCGAATTAAAGAGGCGCTGTCGCGCAATCCGATCCTGGTGACCGCGCTCAACCCGATCATTGGTTACCAAAAAGCCGCTGAAATCGCCAAGAAGGCCTATCAGCAGGGCCGACCGGTGATTGATGTCGCCCTGGAGCACACCGACCTGACGCGCAGCCAACTGGAAGAATTACTCAACCCAGAGAAGCTCACCGCAGGCGGCGTGTAATCACCGCTACCGCTTTGGAGGCTCACCATGGAGCACTGGAAACGCACGATCGAAAGGGCTAATCGCCATTTCATGCTGGGCGAACTTGTCGATGCCCGCGAGGCTTACTTGCAGGCCTTGGCCCTGGCCCAGGTGTTGTTCGAGCGCTGGGCGGATGCCGACGAAGCGGTGGCGGCCTGCGTGATTTCCCACCACAACCTGGCAGACCTGCATTTGCGTCTTAACCAGCCGGAAGAGAGCGCCGAATACTTGTGCGCGATCCATCAGCGGTTATTGCAAACCATGCAGGACCCGCGCCTGGCCCCGGCCCTGCGCGAAGCCGCGTTGCGTCAAAGCAGCAAAACCTATGTCGAGCTGCTGAATTTCATCAGCGAGCATGGCGAATACCCGCGCACACACCGTTTGCTGCACACCGATACCGCATCGCCTGCGCCTCTACATCATGGAGTCCATTGAAATGGCTTTTACCTTGCCTGCCTTGCCTTACGCTTACGATGCCCTGGAACCGCACATCGATGCGCAGACCATGGAGATCCACTACACCAAGCACCACCAGACTTACATCAACAACCTGAACGCCGCGGTCGAAGGCACCGAATTTGCTGAGTGGTCGGTGGAAAAACTGGTCGCCAGTGTCCAGCAACTGCCGGAAAAACTGCGCGCGGCGGTGATCAATCAGGGCGGCGGCCATGCCAACCATTCGCTGTTCTGGGAGGTGATGGCGCCTCACGGTGGTGGCAAACCTGAAGGTGCGCTGGGGAGGGCGATTGATGAGCAATTGGGTGGTCTGGACAGTTTCAAGGAGGCCTTCACCAAAGCCGCGCTGACCCGCTTTGGCAGTGGCTGGGCCTGGCTAAGCGTGACTCCGCAAAAGATCCTGATTGTGGAAAGTAGCGGTAACCAGGACAGCCCGTTGATGAATGGCAATACGCCGATCCTCGGCCTGGATGTCTGGGAGCACGCTTATTACCTGCAATACCAGAATCGCCGTCCTGAATACATCAATGCGTTCTACAACGTCATTAATTGGCCCGAAGTCGCTGCGCGTTATCAGGCTGCGCTGGTTTAAGTCCTCTATAAAAAAACAATCCAAGGCTGACTATGGGCACTGAAACACTGGTGATCGGAAGCGGGCGAATGTTTCGTTACGCATTGGGATCGCTGTTGCTACTGGCGGGCATGACGTTGTTGGTCGCCCATGGCCTGGCGTGGCTGGACCTCGAACCCAAACTGCTGCGCGCGCTACAGGGCGGGGCGATTTGTGCCTTGGGCACTGCGTTGGGCGCAGTGCCGGTGCTGGTGATTCGGCGGATGCCGCAGGCGGTCAGCGATACGCTACTCGGTTTCGGCGCTGGGGTGATGCTGGCGGCGACGGCGTTTTCGCTGATCGTGCCGGGTATCTCCGCTGCTGAAAGCCTGGGTCTGACACCCTGGGCGTCCAGCGGCCTGATCAGCTTCGGTATCATGCTTGGCGCGTTAGGGTTGTTTCTGGTGGACCGAAAGGTGTCCGGCGCCTCCCCGGAAATGCTCGTCGGTACGCTGGAACGGCCGGTCATCCCGCCACGGATCTGGTTGTTTGTGTTTGCCATCATTGCCCACAACATTCCTGAAGGCATGGCGGTCGGAGTCTCGGCCGGTGGTGGAATGCCGGATGCTGACAGCCTGGCGATGGGCATTGCGTTGCAGGATGTGCCGGAAGGTCTGGTGATCGCGCTGGTGCTGTCAGGGGCGGGGATGTCGCGGGTCAAGGCGTTCCTGATCGGTGCCGCATCAGGTCTGGTCGAGCCGGTCTTCGCGCTGTTGTGCGCCTGGCTGGTGAGCCTGGCCGAATTGCTGTTGCCGTTGGGATTGGCGCTGGCGGCGGGGGCGATGCTGCTGGTGGTCACCCATGAAGTCATTCCCGAGTCGCGACGCAATGGTCATGACAAGCTGGCGAGCCTTGGGCTGCTGATCGGGTTTTGTTTGATGATGGTGATGGATACGGCCTTGGCCTAGAGTCTGGCGCGGAATGTGTAATAGCAGCTGGCGAAGCCTGCGTTCGGCTGCGAAGCAGTCGTAAAATCAGCCACCGCGGTCTATCAAGTAAATCGTGTATTCCGGATTTACGACGGCTTCGCAGCCGAACGCAGGCTTCGCCAGCTGCTACAAAGAGCTGCGGGGTTACTCGCCTTCGTCGAAGTAGTTGTTGATCAATGCCACCAGCGCATCCAGCGCTTCCTGTTCCTGATGACCTTCAGTACTCAGGTAGATTTTGGTGCCCTTGCCGGCGGCGAGCATCATCATTGCCATGATGCTTTTGCCATCGACCGTGGATTCCGGCGTGCGTCCTACCCTGATCATGCAGTCCTTGAACTCACCGGCAACGCCAACGAATTTTGCCGAAGCGCGGGCATGCAGGCCCAGCTTGTTGATGATTTCGATTTCCAGAGCAGGCATCGCGATGTGAATCCTTTAGCTGAGGTCGCGGTGGCGAACCTGGACGTTCTTCAGGGATTGTTGCAGGACCTGGCCCAGACGTTCGGTCAGGTAGACGGAGCGGTGATGCCCGCCGGTGCAGCCAATGGCAATGGTGACATAAGCGCGGTTGCTGGCGGCAAAGCGCGGCAACCACTTGAGCAGGTACGTGGAAATGTCCTGGAACATCTCTTCGACGTCCGGTTGCGCCGCCAGGTATTCGGCCACCGGTTGATCAAGCCCCGACTGGGCGCGCAATTCTGGCTTCCAGTAAGGGTTGGGCAGGCAGCGCACATCGAACACCACGTCCGCATCCACCGGCATGCCACGCTTGAACCCGAAAGACTCCACCAGGAACGCAGTGCCAGGCTCGGGTTGATTGAGCAGGCGTAGCTTGATGGTATCGCGCAGCTGATACAGGTTCAGGTTGGTGGTGTTGACTTTGAGGTCGGCCAGATCAGCGATGGGGCCCAGCAGATTGCTTTCGTCCTGAATCGCTTCGGCCAATGAACGATTGGCGTTGCTCAGTGGGTGGCGGCGGCGCGTTTCCGAAAAACGTTTGAGCAGCGTTTCTTCGTCGGCGTCCAGATACAGCACATCGCATTTGATATGCCGGCTGCGGACTTCTTCCAGCAACTCCGGGAACCGCGATAGATGACTCGGCAGGTTGCGCGCATCAATGGATACAGCGACCAGCGGTTGTGCCAGCTCGGTATGAATCAGCGCGCGTTCGGCCAGTTCCGGCAGCAATCCGGCGGGCAGGTTGTCGATGCAGTAGTAACCGTTGTCCTCGAGAACATCGAGGGCGGTGCTTTTACCTGAGCCGGAACGGCCACTGACAATGATCAATCGCATGATTACTGACCGTTTTGCTCGTCCAGGACAACCTGATACAAGGCTTCATTGCTCGGGGCGCTGCGCAGTTTTTCGCGCACTTCCTTGCGATCGAGCATGCTGGCGATCTGGCGCAGTAGCTCCAGGTGCGCATCGGTGGCGGCTTGCGGGACCAGCAAAACGAACAGCAGGTCAACCGGAGCGCCGTCGATGGCGTCGAAATCGATGGGGGCGTCGAGGTGCATCAAGGCACTGATGGGCGAGTTACAACCCTTGAGACGACAGTGGGGAATGGCGATGCCGTTACCAAAACCGGTCGAGCCAAGTTTTTCACGGGCGATCAGAGCCTCGAAGACATCTTGCATCTCCAGATCCGGGACTTCTTTATGGATAAGGTTGGCAATTTGCTCGAGGGCTTTCTTTTTGCTGCCGCCCGGCACGTTCACGAGGGAACGGCCGGGGGTCAGGATGCTTTCAAGTCGGATCATGGGTTGGGAGTGTTAACGACCGGTCGCGCCTTGGAGGAGGCTCTGGGTCTTTTCCTTATGCTTTTTGAGTTGTTTATCCAGCTTGTCGGTGAGTGCGTCGATCGCCGCGTACATATCGGTATGTTCCGCGTTGGCGACCACTTCATTCCCGGGAATATGCAGCGTGGCTTCGATTTTCTGCTTCAGCTTTTCGACCGTCATCGTGACCTGCACGTTGGTGATCTTGTCGAAATGTCGCTCCAATCGTTCGAGTTTTTCGCCGATGTAGGTGCGAAGAGGTTCGGTCACTTCCAGTTGGTGTCCACTGATGTTGACTTGCATACAGCTTCTCCTTCGTTGCCAGTGCATAAAGCGGTAGATCAGATGATCTACCACTGGAACGCTGTGGCGTGGCCCTACATCAACCGCTTGCGTTCGCTCGAAGGCGCGATCCCGAGGGATTCGCGGTACTTGGCGACGGTGCGGCGAGCCACCTGAATGCCTTGTGCCTCCAGTAAACCAGCGATCTTGCTGTCACTCAACGGCTTTTTCTGATTTTCCGCCGCAACCAGTTTTTTGATGATCGCGCGGATCGCTGTGGACGAGCATTCACCGCCTTCGGAGGTGCTGACGTGGCTGGAGAAAAAGTATTTCAGTTCATATATGCCCCGAGGGGTATGCATGAATTTCTGCGTGGTCACCCGCGAAATCGTCGACTCATGCATCCCCACCGCTTCGGCGATGTCATGCAGCACCAGCGGTTTCATCGCTTCGTCACCGTATTCCAGGAAGCCGCGCTGATGCTCGACAATCTGGGTGGCTACTTTCATCAGGGTTTCGTTGCGGCTTTGCAGGCTCTTGATAAACCAGCGGGCCTCTTGCAACTGATTGCGCATGAAGGTGTTGTCGGCGCTGGTATCGGCGCGGCGCACAAAACCGGCGTACTGGGCGTTGACCCGCAGCCGTGGCACCGATTCCTGGTTCAGTTCGACCAGCCAGCGTTCGTTATCCTTGCGCACGATCACGTCAGGAACTACGTACTCGGCCTCGCTGGACTCGATCTGCGAGCCCGGACGAGGGTTGAGGCTCTGCACCAGCTCGATCACCTGGCGCAGTTCATCTTCCTTGAGCTTCATGCGGCGCATCAGCTGGCTGTAGTCGCGGCTGCCGAGCAGGTCGATGTAGTCGCTGACCAGACGCTTGGCTTCGGCCAACCAAGGCGTCTTGGCGGGCAGTTGGCGCAGTTGCAGCAGCAGGCATTCGCCCAGGTTGCGGGCGCCAATGCCGGCCGGTTCGAATTGCTGGATGCGGTGCAGGACGGCTTCGATTTCGTCCAGTTCGATGTCCAGTTCCGGATCGAAGGCCTCGAGAATTTCCTCGAGGGTTTCGTCCAGGTAGCCCTGATTGTTGATGCAGTCGATCAGGGTCACGGCGATCAGGCGATCGGTGTCGGACATCGGTGCCAGGTTCAGTTGCCACAGCAAATGGCTTTGCAGGCTTTCACCGGCCGATGTACGGGTGGTGAAATCCCACTCGTCGTCATCGTTGCTCGGCAGGCTGCTGGCGCTGGTCTGGTAGACGTCTTCCCACGCGGTATCGACGGGCAGTTCGTTGGGAATGCGCTCGTTCCAGTCACCTTCCTCGAGGTTATCCACCGTGGGGGCGGTTTCCTGGTAGGAGGGTTCCGAAACATCGGCGTTGGGTAGCTGTTCGGCTTTGTCGGCCAAGGGGTCGGCATTATCGAAGTCGTCGCCTTCTTCCTGGCGTTCGAGCATCGGATTGGACTCCAGGGCCTCCTGGATTTCCTGTTGCAGGTCCAGGGTCGACAATTGGAGCAGGCGGATGGCCTGTTGCAGCTGCGGTGTCATCGTCAGCTGCTGGCCCATTCTCAAGACTAGCGATGGTTTCATGGCAGGGGCTTAACACCTTATTCGCCGGCGCACATGCGCCATCCACTACAGGGCGCCGGAGCGCCAAACATAAGCAAATTATATGCCCGAAACTGCAGCGTTTGCCTAGAGCGCTGTAACAATAAAAAAGTATTGATTTTTTATCGAGAAAAGCGCTCGGACAATCAGCCAGACACCTCAGTGCTTAAAGGCGGAACTCATGGCCCAGATACACTTCCTTGACCAGTTCGTTGGCCAGGATGGTGGCGGAGTCACCTTCGGCGATCAGCTGGCCATCGTTGACGATGTAGGCGGTTTCGCAGATGTCCAGGGTTTCACGGACGTTGTGGTCAGTGATCAGCACGCCAATGCCTTTGGCCTTGAGGTGATAGATGATCTGTTTGATGTCGCCCACCGAAATCGGGTCCACGCCGGCGAAAGGTTCGTCGAGCAGAATGAATTTCGGGTTGGTGGCCAGTGCCCGGGCGATTTCCACACGGCGACGTTCACCACCGGACAGGCTCATGCCGAGGTTGTCGCGGATGTGGCTGATGTGGAATTCCTGCAGCAGGCTTTCCAGCTCTTTGCGACGATCGGCCTTGTCGAGTTCCTTGCGGGTCTCGAGGATGGCCATGATGTTGTCGGCCACCGACAGTTTGCGGAAGATCGACGCTTCTTGCGGAAGATAGCCGATACCGGCCTTTGCACGACCGTGCATCGGCTGGTGGCTGACGTCCAGGTCGTCGATCAATACGCGACCCTGATCCGCCTGCACCAGGCCAACGATCATGTAGAAACAGGTGGTCTTGCCGGCGCCGTTAGGACCCAGCAGGCCGACGATTTGACCGCTGTCGATGGACAGGCTGACGTCACGCACGACCTGGCGGCTCTTGTAGCTCTTGGCCAGATGCTGAGCTTTCAGAGTTGCCATTAAGGGGCCTTTTGCTCTTCGGTTTTCTTTTTGGGCTGGATCACCATGTCGATCCGCGGACGCGACTCGGTGACCTTGCTGCCCGTAGCGCGACCGGCGCTGGCGAGCTTTTTGTTGGTGTCATAGACGATTTTCTCGCCCTGGGTCACGTTGCCGTCCTTGTCGATGACTTTGGCGCGGTCGATCAGCACGACGCGGTCTTGCGAGGCGTGGTACTGGATAGTGACCCCATAGCCTTGAACAGGCTTTGTATCGCCTGCCGTTTGCAGCTGCTCGAAGTAGGCGAGGTTGCCCACCGAAGTCACTACGTCGATATCGCCGTTTGGGGTGCGGGTCATGGTCACAGTATTGCCGGTGACCTTCATCGAGCCCTGGGTGATGATCACGTCACCTTTATAGGTGGCAATGCCGTTCTTGTCGTCCAGTTGGGCGTCGTCGGCCTGAATGCGGATAGGCTGCTGTTGATCGTCCGGCAGAGCCCAGGCGCTCACGCTTCCCAGTGCTGCGCCCAGACTGAGCAAAATAGGGAGAGTTTTAACGAGCCTCATACTGTCCTCTTACGTTCGATAGCAGGTGTATCCTGCTTTCTTTCAAATACGCTTTCATTCCGTTGCCTGTCGATACACCGCCAGCGCCGTCGATTCTAACGGGTTGATCGGTCTGCGCATATTGCTGCTGCGGGAACACCGTCATTCGGGTGGTGGTAATCAGGGTTTTGCGGTTTTTCTCGTCGAAACGCGTGATGCGCACCGAGTCGATCAGCTCGACCTGAGTGCCGTCCGGGTTGACTTCGCCGTGCTCACTCTGGACGTGCCACGGGAACTCGGTGCCGCGGAACATGTTCAGGTCAGGGTTGGTCAGCAACGTCACCTCGCTCACTTTCATGTGTTCGACCTTGTCGGACGTCATTTCGTACTGCAATTTGCCGTCCGGCAGGTACTGCACGCTGTGGGCGTTGAGGGCGTAATAGTCGATCGCGCTTTCATCGACCTTGACCACCGGTTTGTCGAGGAAGCGTTCCGGGCTGATGTTCCAGTAGCCGACCGCGGCAAACAGCGCCGCGATGCAACCGAACACCAGGATGTTACGAATCTTTTTGCTCAGCATAATGGGCTCACAGGTACGCGGCGTTGGCCGCATCGAGGCGGCCCTGGGCGCGCAGGATCAATTCACAGAATTCGCGAGCAGCACCTTCGCCACCACGGGCCTGGGTGATGCCATGGGCGTGTTCACGCACGAAGCTGGCGGCGTTTGCTACAGCCATGCCCAGGCCAACGCGGCGAATCACCGGCAGGTCCGGCAAGTCGTCGCCCAGATAGGCGACCTGCTCATAGCTTAGGTTGAGCTGAGCCAGAAGTTCGTCGAGCACCACCAGTTTGTCTTCGCGCCCCTGGTAAAGGTGAGGAATGCCGAGATTCTTCGCTCGACGTTCGACCACCGGGGTCTTGCGGCCGCTGATGATAGCTGTCTGTACGCCGGCTGCCATCAACATCTTGATGCCTTGGCCGTCGAGGGTGCTGAACGTCTTGAATTCGCTGCCGTCTTCGAGGAAGTACAGGCGCCCGTCGGTCAGCACGCCATCGACGTCGAACACCGCGAGTTTGATCTGTTTGCCGCGTTGCAGCAGGTCCGTGCTCATTACATTACTCCCGCACGCAGCAAATCGTGCATGTTCAAGGCGCCGACCGGGCGGTCTTCGCTGTCGACCACGACCAGTGCGTTGATCTTGTGGTCTTCCATGATTTTCAGGGCTTCGGCGGCGAGCATCTCGGCGCGAGCGGTTTTGCCGTGCGCGGTCATGACCTGATCGATGGTGGCGCTGTGGATATCGATGCTGCGGTCCAGTGTGCGGCGCAAATCACCGTCGGTGAAGATTCCGGCCAGTTTGCCGTCGGCTTCCAGGATCACGGTCATGCCCAGGCCCTTGCGGGTCATTTCCATCAGCGCGTCCTTGAGCAGCGTGCCGCGCTGAACCTGCGGCAGCTCTTGACCGGCGTGCATGACGTTTTCAACCTTCAGCAGCAGGCGTCGGCCCAGCGCGCCACCCGGGTGGGAAAACGCGAAGTCTTCAGCGGTAAAGCCGCGGGCTTCCAGCAGTGCAACGGCCAGGGCATCGCCCATGACCAGCGCGGCGGTGGTCGACGAGGTCGGTGCCAGGTTCAGCGGGCAGGCTTCGTGCTCCACATGAACGTTGAGGTTGACCTCGGCGGCCTTGGCCAGCGCCGAGTCCGGATTGCCGGTCATGCTGATCAATTTGATGCCCAGACGCTTGATCAGGGGCAGCAGGGTGACGATTTCATTGGTGGATCCGGAATTCGACAGGGCCAGGATGATGTCGTCGCGAGTGATCATGCCCATGTCGCCGTGACTGGCTTCGGCCGGGTGCACGAAAAACGCTGTGGTGCCGGTGCTGGCCAGGGTGGCGGCGATTTTGTTGCCGATGTGCCCCGATTTGCCCATGCCGACCACGACCACGCGGCCTTTGCTCTCCAGAATCATCTCGCAAGCGCGTACGAAATCTGCGTCGATATGGGGCAGCAAGCCTTGTACGGCTTCCAGTTCGAGGCGGATGGTGCGTTGTGCAGATTGAATCAGGTCGCTGGATTGGCTCATGTCAGAAATCGTATAGCCTGATGAAAAGGCGGCGATTATAGCGGTAATGATCAAAACCCTCACGCAAGTTCGTCACGCTTTGTCATTCCCTGTTACCTAATCCCCTCCGAATGAGGCTTTTTGCCTGTCATGTTGCTGAACATGGGCGGGCTTGGGCCTTGGGCGCTTGGCCTTTGCAGTGATATAGTTCGCCGCCAGTTCGGCCTGCCCGGGGAGGTATGTGCTTTCGTCAGGAAGCCAGGCGTCCGAGTGTGAGGCTGCATCGCAAGGAGTTTAGATGAGTGCCGATAACGCCTACGCGGTCGAGCTGAAGGGACTGTCCTTCAAGCGCGGTGCGCGCAGCATTTTCAATAACGTCGATATCCGTATCCCGCGCGGCAAGGTCACCGGCATCATGGGGCCTTCCGGGTGTGGCAAGACCACGCTGTTGCGATTGATGGGCGCACAGTTGCGGCCTACCAAGGGCGAGGTCTGGGTCAATGGCCAGAACCTGCCGAAGTTGTCGCGCAGTGATCTGTTCGATGCGCGCAAGCACATGGGCGTGCTGTTCCAGAGCGGTGCGCTGTTTACCGACCTCGATGTGTTCGAGAACGTCGCCTTTCCGCTGCGCGTTCATACCGAGCTGCCGGAAGAAATGATCCGTGACATCGTCCTGCTCAAATTGCAGGCCGTGGGCTTGCGTGGCGCCATCGACCTGATGCCCGATGAACTGTCCGGTGGCATGAAGCGCCGTGTCGCGCTGGCGCGGGCGATCGCCCTCGATCCGCAGATCCTTATGTATGACGAACCCTTTGTCGGTCAGGACCCTATCGCCATGGGCGTGTTGGTGCGCCTGATCCGTCTGCTCAACGATGCGCTGGGCATCACCAGTATCGTGGTCTCCCACGATCTGGCCGAGACCGCGAGCATTGCCGATTACATTTATGTGGTGGGCGACGGGCAAGTATTGGGGCAGGGCACTCCCGAGGAGCTGATGAACTCGCAGGAGCCGCGTATTCGTCAATTCATGACCGGCGATCCCGACGGTCCGGTCGCATACCACTTTCCAGCGACGGATTACCGCGCAGATCTTCTGGGGAAGCGTTAATGCGCAAGATTTCACTATTGGAACGCGTGCGTCGGTTCGGCCATGCCGGCATTGATGTGCTGGCGGTGTTCGGGCGTTCGGCGATTTTCCTTTTTCACGCCTTGCTTGGCCGCGGCGGTATCGGCGGCGGTTTTGGCCTGCTGATCAAGCAATTGCATTCGGTGGGCGTGATGTCCCTGGTGATCATTGTGGTCTCCGGGGTGTTCATCGGCATGGTGCTGGCGCTGCAAGGCTTCAACATTCTGTCCAGCTACGGTTCGGAGCAGGCGGTCGGGCAGATGGTTGCACTGACGCTGTTGCGTGAACTTGGCCCCGTGGTCACCGCATTGCTGTTCGCCGGGCGCGCAGGTTCAGCGTTGACCGCCGAAATCGGCAACATGAAGTCCACCGAACAGTTGTCCAGTCTGGAAATGATTGGTGTCGACCCGCTCAAATACATCATTGCCCCGCGCCTGTGGGCCGGCTTCATTTCCCTGCCGGTGCTGGCGATGATTTTCAGCGTGGTGGGTATCTGGGGTGGTTCGTGGGTGGCCGTCGACTGGCTGGGTGTCTATGAGGGTTCCTACTGGTCCAACATGCAGAACAGCGTGACGTTCACTGATGATGTGCTCAACGGCATCATCAAAAGCATCGTCTTCGCCTTCGTCGTGACCTGGATCGCCGTATTCCAAGGCTATGACTGCGAGCCCACTTCCGAGGGGATCAGTCGGGCCACTACCAAGACCGTGGTGTATGCCTCATTGGCTGTACTCGGCCTGGACTTTATTCTGACCGCCTTGATGTTTGGAGATTTCTGATGCAAAACCGCACCCTGGAAATCGGTGTCGGCCTTTTCTTGCTGGCTGGCATCCTGGCTTTGCTGTTGCTAGCGTTGCGGGTCAGTGGCCTGTCCCCGAGTGCCACCACCGATACTTATAAAACTTATGCGTATTTCGACAATATCGCCGGTTTGACTGTCAGAGCTAAAGTGACCATGGCCGGTGTGACCATCGGCAAGGTCACGGCGATCGATCTGGACCGCGACAGTTTCACCGGTCGAGTGACCATGCAGCTGGAAAAGCGCGTAGATAACCTGCCGACTGACTCCACTGCATCTATCCTGACCGCTGGCCTGTTGGGTGAGAAGTACATCGGTATCAGCGTGGGTGGGGAAGAAACCTTGCTCAAGGATGGTTCAACCATCCACGACACCCAGTCGTCGCTGGTGCTCGAGGACCTGATCGGTAAATTTCTGCTCAATACCGTTAGCAAAGACGCCAAATGAGGAGCTTTTGAATGATCTCTACCTTGCGACGTGGCCTGTTGGTATTACTCTCGGCCCTGCCGCTGATGGCTAACGCCGTGGCAGCGCCCTCAGCGCACGAAATCGTGCAGGACACCACCACTCGGTTGCTGGCCGACCTGGCGGCCAACAAAGAGAAGTACAAGCAGGACCCGCAAGACTTTTACACGGCGCTGAACACCATCGTCGGGCCGGTCGTGGATGCCGAGGGCATTTCCAAAAGCATCATGACGGTCAAGTACTCACGCAAAGCCACGCCTGCGCAGATGAAAACCTTTGAAGAAAACTTCAAAAAGGGTCTGTTCCAGTTCTATGGTAACGCCTTGCTCGAGTACAACAATCAGGGCATCACCGTCGATCCTGCCAAGGATGAGTCGGGAGACCGTACCAGCGTTGCCATGACGGTCAAAGGCACCAACGGCTCGATCTATCCCGTGTCGTACACACTTGAGAAGATCAATGGCGAGTGGAAACTGCGCAACGTGATCATCAACGGTATCAACATCGGCAAGCTTTTCCGCGATCAGTTCGCTGATGCGATGCAGCGCAATGGCAATGACCTGGACAAGACCATCAACGGTTGGGCCGGGGAAGTCGCCAAGGCCAAGGAAGCCAGCAAGAGTCAAACCCCTGAGAAGCAAGCCCAATGAGTGTGTCGGCCATTCGCATGAGCGAAACCGGCGAGCTGCGACTCAGTGGCATGCTGGATTACCGCACCGGCCCTGGTCTGCGCAAGCAGGGGCAGGCGTTGATCAAGTCCAGCCAGGCTGCCGAAGTGGTGGTCGATTGTTCGGCAGTGTTGAAGTCCAGCAGCGTGGGCTTGTCCCTGCTGCTGTGCTTTATGCGCGATGCACAGGCGGCCGGCAAGGCGCTGACCATCCGCGGGATGCCAGAAGACATGCGCGAAATCGCTCAGGTCAGTGAATTGACCGAGCTGTTGGCGCATCCCTAACCAGCATCTATAAAGAAGCCCCCCGTCAGAGTCCTGCTTCGCGGGGTTCGCAGGCGCGGGGCTTTTTTGTATGATGTCCGACCCGCGCGCACAGGGCGCCGATTGAGGTTGAGCATGCAGGCCGTAGAAGTGAAGAGCTTCCTTGAAGGAAAGCTGCCCGGAACGTTGGTAGAAGTTGAGGGCGAAGGCTGCAATTTCCAGCTGAACGTGATTAGCGATGAACTGGCGGCGTTGAGCCCGGTGAAGCGTCAGCAGCAGATCTATGCCCATTTGAACCCATGGATCACCGATGGCAGCATCCATGCGGTCACTATGAAATTTTTCAGCAGCGCGGCCTGGGCCGAGCGCACCTGAGCCCAAGGGCGTCGAGATTCTTATGGATAAATTGATTATTACTGGCGGCGTTCGTCTTGATGGCGAAATCCGCATCTCCGGGGCAAAGAACTCTGCCCTGCCGATCCTGGCTGCAACCCTGCTGTGCGATGGCCCGGTAACCGTTGCCAACCTGCCGCACCTGCACGACATCACCACCATGATCGAGCTGTTCGGTCGCATGGGCATCGAGCCGGTGATCGACGAGAAGCTCAGCGTCGAAATCGACCCGCGTACCATCAAGACCCTGATCGCACCGTACGAACTGGTGAAAACCATGCGTGCGTCGATCTTGGTGCTGGGGCCGATGGTTGCTCGTTTCGGTGAAGCCGAAGTCGCACTGCCTGGCGGTTGCGCCATTGGCTCGCGTCCGGTTGACCTGCACATCCGTGGTCTCGAAGCCATGGGCGCGGTCATCGACGTCGAAGGCGGCTACATCAAGGCCAAGGCGCCAGAAGGCGGCCTGCGCGGTGCGCACTTTTTCTTCGACACCGTCAGCGTAACCGGTACCGAAAACATCATGATGGCCGCCGCTCTGGCCAAGGGCCGCAGTGTTCTGGCCAACGCCGCGCGCGAGCCTGAAGTCGTCGACCTGGCGAACTTCCTGATCGCCATGGGTGCCAAGATCACTGGCGCCGGCACCGACACCATCACCATCGATGGCGTTGAGCGTCTGCACCCGACCACTTACAAAGTGATGCCGGACCGTATCGAAACCGGGACTTACCTGGTCGCCGCTGCCGTGACCGGCGGTCGTGTGAAGGTCAAGGACACCGATCCGACGATCCTCGAAGCCGTTCTGGAAAAGCTTCGCGAGTCGGGTGCTGAAATCACCTGCGGCGAAGACTGGATCGAGCTGAATATGCACGGCAAGCGGCCGAAAGCCGTCAACGTGCGGACCGCTCCGTACCCGGCGTTCCCGACGGACATGCAAGCGCAGTTCATCTCCCTCAACGCCATTGCCGAAGGCACGGGCGCAGTGATCGAGACGATCTTCGAAAACCGCTTCATGCACGTTTACGAACTGCACCGCATGGGCGCTCACATTCAGGTCGAGGGCAACACGGCCATCGTCACCGGCATCGAGAAACTCAAGGGCGCGCCAGTCATGGCCACCGACCTGCGTGCCTCGGCCAGCCTGGTGATCTCGGCGCTGATCGCCGAAGGCGACACCCTGATCGACCGCATCTACCACATCGACCGTGGTTACGAGTGCATCGAAGAGAAGCTGCAGATGCTGGGCGCCAAGATCCGCCGCGTACCGGGCTAGTTCCTGCTGCATGGGCACAGGGACGTGCCCGTTGAATTCGTTTCAAGTCGAGCCGGTTACCGGCTCGATGTGTGTCCGGCGCCGTTTGCGACCGGGCATCAGTAGCCTGATAAGGACTGACGTTTCCCATGTTGACCATCGCACTGTCCAAGGGCCGCATCCTTGACGACACCCTGCCGCTTCTGGCTGAAGCGGGCATCGTGCCGACCGAGAATCCGGACAAGAGCCGCAAGCTGATCATCCCCACGACCCAGGCCGACGTGCGTCTGCTGATCGTACGCGCCACCGATGTGCCGACCTACGTCGAGCATGGTGCCGCGGACCTGGGCGTCGCCGGTAAAGATGTGCTGATGGAATATGGCGGCCAGGGTCTGTACGAGCCTCTGGACCTGCGAATTGCCCTGTGCAAGCTGATGACTGCCGGCCGTGTCGGTGACGTCGAGCCCAAGGGCCGCCTGCGCGTTGCGACCAAGTTCGTCAACGTTGCCAAGCGTTACTACGCCGAGCAGGGCCGTCAGGTCGACATCATCAAGCTTTACGGCTCGATGGAGCTGGCGCCGCTGATCGGTCTGGCGGACAAGATCATCGACGTGGTCGACACCGGTAACACCTTGCGTGCCAATGGCCTGGAACCCCAGGATTTCATTGCCGACATCAGCTCCCGGCTGATCGTCAACAAAGCTTCGATGAAAATGCAGCACGCCCGTATCCAGGCGTTGATCGACACCCTGCGCAAGGCAGTGGAGTCTCGACACCGCGGCTGATTCACCCGCGCGACGTTAAGTCGCGCCCGTCTATCCGCCTCATAGCCAGAATTCTCAGGTGCCCAAGCGGATCGAATGTTAGCTTCGGGCGCCTGAGTTTTTGCCAATCCTATGAGGCTCTCGCTATGACCGCACTGACTGCAATTCGCCGACTCAACGCTGCTGACCCGGATTTCGCGCATCATCTGGATCATCTGCTGAGCTGGGAAAGTGTGTCTGACGACTCGGTCAATCAGCGAGTGCTCGACATCATCAAAGCCGTGCGCGAGCGTGGCGATGCGGCGCTGGTGGACTTCACCCGGCAGTTCGACGGCCTGGACGTTGCGTCCATGGCGGATCTGATCCTGCCGCGCGAGCGCCTGGAGCTGGCCCTGACCCGGATCACCGTGCCTCAGCGCGAAGCGCTGGAAAAAGCTGCGTCCCGAGTCCGCAGCTACCACGAAAAACAAAAGCAGGACTCCTGGAGCTACACCGAAGCAGACGGCACGGTGCTGGGCCAGAAGGTCACGCCGCTGGATCGCGCCGGCCTGTACGTCCCGGGCGGCAAGGCGTCGTACCCATCTTCGGTGCTGATGAACGCGATTCCGGCCAAGGTCGCCGGTGTGACCGAAGTGGTCATGGTGGTGCCGACCCCGCGCGGTGAAATCAATGAGCTGGTGCTGGCCGCGGCCTGCATCGCCGGAGTCGACCGCGTCTTCACCATTGGCGGCGCGCAAGCGGTTGCCGCATTGGCTTACGGCACTGAAAGCGTGCCGAAAGTCGACAAGGTGGTTGGCCCGGGCAACATCTATGTCGCCACCGCCAAGCGCCACGTGTTCGGCCAGGTCGGCATCGACATGATCGCTGGCCCGTCGGAAATCCTCGTGGTCTGCGACGGCCACACCGATCCGGACTGGATCGCCATGGACCTGTTCTCCCAGGCCGAGCACGACGAAGACGCTCAGGCGATTCTGGTCAGCCCGGACGCCGAGTTCCTCGACAAGGTCGCCGCCAGCATCGCCAAACTGCTGCCGACCATGGAGCGCGCCGAGATCATCGAAACCTCGATCAATGGCCGTGGCGCGTTGATCAAGGTTCGCGACATGGAACAAGCCATCGAAGTGGCCAACCGCATTGCGCCGGAGCACCTGGAGTTGTCGGTCGCCGATCCGCAAGCCTGGCTGCCGCTGATCCGTCACGCGGGCGCGATCTTCATGGGCCGTCACACCTCCGAAGCCCTGGGCGATTACTGCGCCGGTCCCAACCACGTACTGCCGACCTCCGGCACCGCGCGGTTCTCTTCACCGCTGGGTGTGTACGATTTCCAGAAACGCTCGTCGATCATCTTCTGCTCCGAGCAGGGTGCGTCCGAACTGGGCAAAACCGCTTCCGTGCTGGCCCGTGGCGAGTCGCTGACCGCGCACGCGCGGAGCGCCGAATACCGCATCCTTAACGAAGACTCTTCACAAGGGCAGGGGAACTGAACATGAGTAAATTCTGGAGCTCGTTCGTCAAGGATCTGGTGCCTTACGTGCCGGGCGAGCAGCCGAAACTGGCGAAACTGGTGAAGCTCAACACCAACGAAAACCCGTACGGCCCATCGCCAAAAGCCTTGGCGGCGATGCAAACCGAATTGAACGATAACTTGCGTCTGTACCCGGACCCGAACAGCGATCTGCTGAAAAACGCGGTGGCTGCGTATTACGGCGTGAAGGCCAATCAGGTGTTCCTCGGCAACGGTTCCGATGAAGTCCTGGCGCACATCTTCCACGGTTTGCTCCAACACGATAAACCGTTGCTGTTTCCGGACATCAGCTACAGCTTCTATCCGGTCTACTGCGGGTTGTATGGCATCAAGTTCGACGCGGTGCCGCTGGACGAGCAGTTCCAGATCAACCCGGCGGACTACGCCAAGCCAAACGGCGGGATCATTTTCCCAAACCCGAACGCGCCAACCGGTTGCCTGTTGGCGCTGGACGCGGTGGAGCAAATCCTCAAGACCAGCCCGGATTCGGTGGTCGTGGTGGACGAGGCTTACATCGACTTTGGCGGCGAGACGGCGATCACGTTGGTGGACCGTTATCCGAACCTGCTGGTGACTCAGACCCTGTCCAAGTCCCGTTCGCTGGCTGGCCTGCGGGTAGGGTTGGCGGTTGGGCATCCGGATTTGATCGAGGCGCTGGAGCGGATCAAGAACAGCTTCAACTCCTATCCGCTGGATCGTATGGCGAATGTAGGGGCTGCGGCGGCGTTCGAGGATCGCGAGTACTTCGACAAGACCTGCCGGTTGGTCATCGAGCATCGTGAGTGGGTCGTTGCGCAACTGGAAGGGAAGGGCTTTGAAGTGCTGCCGTCGGCGGCTAACTTCATTTTCGCTCGTCATCCGAAGCATGATGCTGCAGAGTTGGCGGCGAAGTTGCGCGAGCAAGGTGTGATCGTCCGGCACTTCAAGCAGGAGCGGATCGCGCAGTTCTTGCGGATCTCCATCGGCACACCTGAACAGAATCAGGCGCTGATCGACGGCCTCGGCGACCTGTAAACCTGTGGGAGCGAGCCTGCTCGCGATGAGGCCATAACATTCAACATTGATTTTGAATGCTAAACCGCTATCGCGAGCAGGCTCACTCCCACAAGGATTTTTGGGTTACTCGTGATGCGGTTCGCCGAGGAACGTCAGTGAGCTGAACACCCCGCGCGTCGCCACATCCGGATTGTCCTTCAGCACAATCTCCATCTGCGCCGAAATCACATTCAACCCCTCATTACGCACCACCACCTGCGCCCGGCCTTCCTTATCCGTCTCGGTACTCAACGTATTCGGCGCGCTGCGATAGTCGCCAGTCAATTTCACCCCCGCCGCCGGTTTCCCATCCAGAAGCACCCGCACTGGCAGCAACTTGCCCGGCCCGACCGTCAACGGATCAACCTCCGGCAGAATCAGCAGTTTCATCTGATCAAGCTTTGGCAACTTCGCCCCGGGCTGATAAATCGCCAGGCTGTATTTGAAGGTCTGCGTCGATTCGATGGCTCCCGGTACTTTGCTGCGGCCTTCGTTGATCCATTTTTTATCCGCTGTCTGCGACCACATGCCGTTGTCCAGCGCCACCGCCATCACGGCGGGCGGCTTCAGCGGCTGCAGGCGCGCGTGATCGGCCAGGCGCTGCACGGTCACCGGGATCATTTTGCCGTTGACGTCATACGCCCAGGCGCCGCTGATTTTCTGCGACTTGAAGGCGTTGTCTTCGGCGCCGTGGCCGTAAATCACTTCGATGTTGCCGCGACGTTGTTCGGTCCAGAGGCCATGGGCCGAGACATGGGATGCGAATAGCAGGCCGAGCAGTGCCAGGGGTTTGAGGTGTTGCATGGGGACTTCCTTTTACAGATTGAGTGTGAGGCTGACGGTGAAATTGCGCGGCTCGCCGGGGTTGACCCAGTAATTGCTGTACGAACGCTCGTAGTATTTCTCGTCGAAAAGGTTGTTCAGGTTCAGGCCGACGGTGACGTTTTCACTGGCCTTGTAATGGGCCAGCAGGTCGACGGTGCGGTAGGCCGGCAGCTCGAAATCGCTGCCGGATTCGCCCGAGCGATCGCCGACGTAAGTGAACGCCGCGCCGACGTCGGAACCGCGCAAATGGCCATTCTGAAATTCATAAACGCCTAGCAAACTGCCGCTGCGTTTGGCGACGCCGAGGATTCGGCTGCCGGTGGGAATAACTTTGTCGCCCTGGGTGACCTCGGCGTCGATGTAGGCGAAGGCACCGATCACCCGCACGGCGTCGGTCACTTGCCCGGTGACTTGCAGGTCGAATCCCTGACTGCGGGCCTTGCCCATGGCGCGGCTGGTGTCCGTGCCCGGGTCGAGTGCGAGGACGTTTTCCTTTTCGATATGGAAGACGGCGAGGGTGGTGCTCAAGCGGTCGTCGAACAGCTCGCTCTTGATCCCGATTTCGTAACCGACACCTTCTTCCGGGGCGAAGGATTTGCCGCCAGCATCCAGGCCGTTGTTCGGTTTGAACGAGGTTGAGGCGTTGGTGAACAGCCCGACTTCGGGTGTGAGCTGATAGAGCAGGCCGGCCCGCTGGGTCAACGCATCGTGGCTCTGGCGGCTGGTGGCGCCACGGCTGTGATCGTCGATGCTTTGCTCAAAGTGTTCGAAGCGTGCACCGAGCATGCCGCGCAGTTTGTCGGTGAAGACGATCTGATCCTGCAGGTTCAGCGCCTGGCTTTCGACGTGTTCAAACAAATCAGTGCCGGAGCGCGTGCCGTTGGGTTTTGGCTGGCCGTAGACCGGCTGATAAATGTCGATGGCGTAGGGGCCGCCGGCAATGGTGGTGACCCGTTCGTTTTTGCGGAAGTTCTCGTACTCGGTGCCAATCAGCAGTTCGTGCTGCCAGCTGCCGAGGTCGAACAGACCGCGCAATTCGAGTTGGGTGATGCTGTCGTGCCAGTTCGTATCGCGCTCGCGATAACGTCGATTGAGCGTGTGGCCATCGGCATTCAGCGGGCGGTTTTCCGAGGCGTAACCCCAGAGTTTGCCTTCTTTGTAATGGCTGGCCAGGCGCAGTTTCCAACTGTCGTTGAGATGGTGTTCGAGCGTGGCTTGCAGCAGGTTGTTGTGGTTATCGATGTTGCCGTCATTGGGTTCACCGAGGAAGGTCGAACGAGAAACGCCGCTCCACGTGTTGTTCGGCGCGACGATGCCGCGATCAAACGTGGAGCTGTGACGGACGAATTCGCTCTCCACCAAGAGGCTGGTGTCAGGGTTCAGTTGCCAACTGAAGGAGGGGGCGACGAACACTCGCTGGCTGTCTACGTGATCGCGGAAGCTGTGGTTGTCCTCGACGGCCAGGTTGATTCGAGACAGCACCTTGGCGTCGTCATCCAGCGGCGTGTTGACGTCCAGCGCGGTGCGGTAACGATCCCAACTGCCAGCGCTGGTTTGCAGGGTGGTGAAGGCTTCGGGCTGGGGTTTCTTGGTGACGATATTGACCGTGCCGCCCGGATCGCCACGTCCATAGAGACTGGCGGCGGGGCCTTTGAGCACTTCGATGCGCTCGATGTTGGCCACGTCCGGCGTACTCGGGTAACCCCGGTTGGCGCTGAAGCCATCCTTGTAGAACTCCGACGTGGTGAAGCCGCGCACGCTGTATTCGTAAAGTGTCAGGCCGCCGAAGTTGTTTTGCTTCGACACACCGCCGGCAAAATCCAGGGCACGCTCGACGCTGGTGCTGCCCAGGTCGTTGAGCACGCTGACGGGAATGACGCTGATGGATTGTGGAATATCGCGAATGGCGGTGTCGGTTTTGGTCGCGCTGGAAGAACGCGTAGCGCGGTAACCCGTGACCGGGCCGGTGGGGGATTCGTAGTCGGAGGTGACGCTGATCGCCTCCAGTTCGAGGGTGCCGGACGCTTCGGCGAAGACCGGATCCCCCAGCAGGCCGAGGGCAAGACTTGCCACAGAAGCCATTGTTCGAGACGACATGTTATGTTGTTCCAATAGTGATATTGAAACAATATAACATGCCTAATGAGAATGTCTTCTATTAGCTCGAGAGCCTCGGGCTAGCGTCAGTTTTCTTCTTTCTCTTTAACCGGCGCCGGTGGCGGACGCAAGCCGATTTCAGCCGTGAGTTTCAGCTCCTTGCCGTTGCGCATCACCTGAATCGTGACCTTGTCGGTCGGTTTGATCCGCGCGACCTGGTTCATCGAACGACGACCATCGCCGGCCGGTTCGCCGTCGATGCTGAGAATCACGTCACCCAGTTGCAGGCCGGCCTTCTGCGCCGGGCCGTCACGGAAAATCCCCGCGACCACAATACCCGGGCGCCCCGACAGACCAAACGATTCCGCCAGTTCCTGGGTCAACGGCTGCACTTCAATGCCCAGCCAACCGCGAATCACCTGGCCGTGTTCGATGATCGACTTCATCACTTCCATGGCCAGTTTGACCGGAATCGCAAAACCGATGCCCTGCGAGCCACCGGACTTGGAGAAGATCGCGGTGTTGATGCCGGTCAGGTTGCCGTTGGCATCCACCAGTGCGCCACCGGAGTTGCCAGGGTTGATCGCAGCGTCGGTCTGGATGAAGTCTTCGTAGTTGTTCAGGCCCAACTGGTTACGCCCGGTGGCGCTGATGATGCCCATGGTCACGGTCTGGCCGACGCCGAACGGGTTGCCGATGGCCAGCGCGACGTCACCGATGCGGATGTTGTCGGAGCGGCCGACGGTGATCGACGGCAGGTTTTTCAGATCGATCTTCAGGACCGCGAGGTCGGTTTCCGGATCGCTGCCGATTACGCGGGCCAGGGTTTCACGACCATCCTTGAGTGCGACCACAATCTGGTCGGCGCCGCTGGTGACGTGGTTGTTGGTCAGCAAGTAGCCTTCCGGGCTCATGATCACGCCCGAACCCAGGCTCGACTCCATGCGCTTCTGCTTGGGCGAGTTGTCGCCGAAGAAGCGGCGGAACTGCGGGTCTTCGAACAATGGATGGTTTGGTTTGTTGATGACTTTGGTGGTGTACAGGTTCACCACCGACGGCGCAGCTATGGTCACTGCGTCGGCATAGGACACCGGACCCTGTTGCGCGGTGGTGCTTTGCGGCGCTTGCTGCAGGTTGACGTCGAGACTCGGCAGCCCGACCCACTCCGGAAAACGCTGGATGATCAGTAAAGCGATAAGCACGCCGGCCAACAGCGGCCAGCCGGAAAAACGCAGCGCCTTGAGCATTAAGCACGTCCTGAAAGGTTGCAGGCGGTATGAGACCGCCCATAATGTCGCGCATTATACGAGGCGCAGCTCGCCTCTGAACGGGATATTTAGGAGTCTTTTATGGCCGTCGCCTTGAGTACCCTGGTCGAAGAAGCCGACCGTTACCTTAACAGTGCCAGGATTGCCGATTACTGCCCCAACGGCTTGCAGGTCGAAGGCCGGCCGCAGGTGATGCGCATCGTCAGTGGCGTCACCGCCAGCCAGGCATTGCTGGACGCCGCCGTCGAAGCCCAGGCCGATCTGGTGCTGGTGCACCACGGCTATTTCTGGAAGGGCGAGAACCCGTGCATCACCGGCATGAAGCAGCGTCGGTTGAAAACCCTGCTCAAGCACGACATCAGCCTGCTGTCCTATCACTTGCCGCTGGATCTGCACCCGGAAGTCGGTAACAACGTGCAGTTGGCGCGTCAGCTCGAGATCACGGTCGAAGGCCCGCTGGACCCGGACAACCTCAAAGTTGTCGGTCTGGTCGGCTCGTTGAGCGAACCGATGACGCCCCGGGATTTCGCCCGTCGTGTGCAGGAAGTCATGGGCCGCGAGCCCCTGCTGATTGAAGGCAGCGAGATGATTCGCCGCGTGGGCTGGTGCACCGGTGGCGGCCAGGGTTACATCGATCAGGCGGTGCTGGCCGGTGTCGACCTGTACCTCAGCGGCGAAGCCTCCGAGCAGACCTTCCACAGCGCCCGGGAAAACGACATCAGCTTCATCGCCGCCGGCCATCACGCCACCGAGCGTTACGGTGTGCAGGCGCTGGGCGATTACCTGGCCCGCCGGTTTGCCCTTGAGCACATCTTCATCGATTGCCCGAATCCGATCTGAAATCACCGCAAATCCACTGTGGGAGTGAGCCTGCTCGCGATAGCGGTGTGTCAGCCACATAAGTGTTGGATGTGCCGTAGCCATCGCGAGCAGGCTCACTCCCACAGGACCGCGTACACCCGAACAGGCAGGTATATTCATATACCCTTTCGATCTAGCTGGCGTCCTGATTAGAAGAGGTCGCTGTGCTAGGATTCTCCGCTCGAACACGGCCCGCTGGCCGTCCATAAGATCGTTTTCGTGAGTAGCCATGGTCGACAAACTGACGCATCTGAAACAGCTGGAGGCCGAAAGCATCCACATCATCCGCGAGGTCGCCGCCGAGTTCGATAACCCGGTGATGCTGTACTCCGTCGGTAAAGACTCCGCCGTGATGCTGCACCTTGCGCGCAAGGCATTCTTCCCGGGCAAGCTGCCGTTCCCGGTGATGCACGTCGACACCCGGTGGAAGTTCAAGGAAATGTACGCGTTCCGCGACCGCATGGTCGAAGAACTCGGCCTTGACCTGATCGTGCACGTGAACCCCGATGGCGTCGCGCAGGGCATCAACCCGCTGACCCACGGCAGTGCCAAGCACACCGACATCATGAAAACCGAAGGCCTGAAACAAGCCCTCGACAAGTACGGTTTCGACGCCGCTTTCGGTGGTGCTCGCCGCGACGAAGAGAAGTCTCGCGCCAAAGAGCGCGTGTATTCCTTCCGCGACACCAAGCACCGCTGGGACCCGAAAAACCAGCGTCCAGAGCTGTGGAACGTCTACAACGGCAACGTCAACAAGGGCGAATCGATTCGCGTGTTCCCGTTGTCGAACTGGACCGAGCTGGACATCTGGCAGTACATCTACCTCGAAGGCATCCCGATTGTGCCGCTGTATTTCGCCGCCGAGCGCGACGTCATCGAGATGAATGGCACCTGGATCATGATCGACGACGAACGCCTGCTCAATCATTTGAGCGATGAAGACAAGGCGCGCATCGTCAAGAAGAAGGTCCGCTTCCGTACACTCGGCGACTACCCGCTGACCGGTGCGGTCGAGTCCGAGGCCACCAGCCTGACCGACATCATTCAGGAAATGCTCCTGACGCGAACTTCCGAACGCCAGGGCCGGGTCATCGACCACGATGGCGCAGGCTCGATGGAAGAAAAGAAACGTCAGGGTTATTTCTAAGGGGTTGTCATGTCGCACGCATCTGATTTGATCAGCGAGGACATCCTCGCCTACCTGGGCCAGCACGAACGCAAGGAAATGCTGCGCTTTCTGACCTGTGGCAACGTCGACGACGGCAAGAGCACCCTGATCGGGCGCCTGCTGCACGACTCCAAGATGATCTACGAAGATCACCTGGAAGCCATCACCCGCGACTCGAAAAAAGTCGGCACCACCGGCGAAGACATCGACCTGGCATTGCTGGTCGACGGCCTGCAGGCCGAGCGTGAACAAGGCATCACCATCGATGTCGCGTACCGCTATTTCTCCACGGCCAAGCGCAAATTCATCATCGCCGACACCCCTGGCCATGAGCAGTACACCCGCAACATGGCCACCGGTGCGTCCACCTGTGACCTGGCGATCATCCTGGTCGACGCCCGCTACGGCGTGCAGACCCAGACACGTCGCCACAGCTTCATCGCCTCGTTGCTGGGCATCAAGCACATCGTGGTTGCCATCAACAAGATGGACCTCAACGGCTTCGACGAAACCGTCTTCGAGTCGATCAAGGCCGATTACCTGAAGTTCGCCGAAGGCATCGCCTTCAAGCCGACCACCATGGCCTTCGTGCCGATGTCGGCGCTCAAGGGCGACAACGTGGTGAACAAGTCCGAGCGCTCGCCGTGGTACACCGGCCAGTCGCTGATGGAGATTCTCGAGACTGTCGAGATCGCCAACGACCGCAACTACACCGACCTGCGTTTCCCGGTGCAGTACGTCAACCGTCCGAACCTGAACTTCCGTGGTTTCGCCGGCACCCTGGCCAGCGGCGTCGTGCACAAGGGCGACGAAGTCGTTGTGCTGCCGTCGGGCAAGAGCAGCCGTGTGAAATCCATTGTCACCTTCGAAGGTGAGCTGGAACACGCCGGTCCAGGTCAAGCGGTGACGCTGACCATGGAAGACGAGATCGACATCTCCCGCGGTGACTTGTTGGTGCACGCCGACAACCTGCCGCAAGTGACTGACGCCTTCGACGCCATGCTGGTGTGGATGGCCGAAGAACCGATGCTGCCGGGCAAGAAATACGACATCAAGCGCGCCACGAGTTATGTGCCGGGTTCGATCACCAGCATCGTCAACCGTGTTGACGTGAACACCTTGGAAGAAGGTCCGGCCAGTGCGCTGCAACTGAACGAGATCGGTCGGGTCAAGGTCAGCCTCGACGCCGCCATCGCGCTGGACGGTTACGCGAGCAACCGCACCACCGGTTCGTTCATCGTCATCGACCGTTTGACCAACGGCACCGTTGCCGCCGGGATGATCATCGCTCAGCCGTTGAGCCATGGCAGCAGCACGCACCACGGCAAACTGGCGCACGTTGCCACCGAAGAACGCGCTCAGCGTTTCGGCCAGCAACCGGCCACCGTGTTGTTCAGCGGCTTGTCGGGCGCGGGCAAAAGCACCCTGGCCTATGCGGTTGAACGCAAGCTGTTCGACATGGGCCGTGCGGTGTTCGTACTCGATGGCCAGAACCTGCGTCACGACCTGAACAAAGGTCTGCCACAGGATCGCGCCGGGCGTACCGAGAACTGGCGCCGTGCCGCGCACGTTGCGCGTCAGTTCAACGAAGCCGGTCTGGTGACCCTGGCGGCGTTTGTCGCGCCGAGTGCTGAAGGGCGTGAGCAGGCCAAGGATTTGATCGGCAAAGAGCGTCTGCTGACGGTCTACGTCCAGGCCTCGCCGACTGTGTGTGCCGAGCGTGATCCGCAAGGCCTGTACGCGGCGGCCGGGGATAACATTCCGGGCGATTCCTTCCCGTACGACGTGCCGCTGGACGCCGACCTCGTGGTCGACACCCAGTCGCTGTCGCTGGAAGAAAGCGTCAAGCAAGTGCTGGATCTGCTGCGTACGCGTGGCGCGATCTAAGCGTTAGCCGTTAATAAAAAACCCGCCGATGAGTGATCATCGGCGGGTTTTTTGTGTCCGGGAGAATGCCTTCGCGGGCAAGCCTCGCTCCTACGGATTTGCATCGTGCCACATGCCGCGATCCCCCCATCCTGTAGGAGCGAGGCTTGCCCGCGAAGAGGCCGGAACAGGCACCTGACTACTTGGACGGATACTCCCGATGCATCTGCGTCAACAACGCATCCTTGTCTTCCCACAACTGATTGATCCACCCCTGAAACTGCAATCGATACTCCCCATCCTGGTCGTAGTTCTTGCCAATGAACTGCGGTGGAATCTTCAACTCCTGAAAGTGCACCACCACGTCAGCAACGTTCCCGCAGAGCAAATCCCAATACCCCGGACGCCCGCCCGGATAGTGAATCGTCACGTTGACGATCGACTCAAGCTGTTCACCCATCGCATCCAGCACAAACGCAATGCCGCCAGCCTTGGGCTTGAGCAGGTACTTGAACGGTGATTTCTGCTGCGCATGTTTGCCTTCAGTGAAGCGCGTGCCTTCGACAAAATTGAAAATCCCCACCGGGTTGTTGCGGAACTTGTCGCACGTCTTGCGGGTGGTTTCCAGATCCTTGCCTTTCTTCTCCGGATGCTTTTCCAGATAGGCCTTGGAATAACGTTTCATGAAAGGAAAACCGAGCGCCCACCAGGCCAGGCCAATCACCGGTACCCAGATCAGTTCCTGTTTAAGGAAGAACTTCAGCGGCTGGATGCGACGGTTGAGCACGTACTGCAACACCATGATGTCGACCCAGCTCTGGTGGTTGCTGGTGATCAGGTACGAGTGTTGATAATCCAGCCCTTGCAGGCCGCTGAGGTGCCATCGGGTGCGGCAGACCAGGTTCATCCAGGCTTTGTTGTTGCTGATCCAGGCTTCATGGGTATGGCTCATCAACCAGAGCGTGAAACGCTGGGTGAGGGCGAAGGGCAATACCTTGAAGATCGCCACGCAGAACAGGAACGAGCACAGCACAATGGTGTTTAGCGCCAATAGCAGCGAGGCGATTACGCCGCGCACGGGTGCAGGTAGAAAAGCCAGCATTTAAAGATCCATAGGTCGGTTGGCAGCTTGAATCGCGGTCAACGCGATGGTGTACACGATGTCATCGACTTGCGCGCCGCGCGGCAGGTCGTTCACCGGTTTGCGCAGGCCTTGCAGCATCGGCCCGAGGCTGACGCAATCGGCACTGCGCTGCACGGCTTTGTGCGTGGTGTTGCCAGTGTTCAGATCAGGGAACACAAACACCGTGGCGCGACCGGCGACCTGGCTGTTCGGCGCCAGTTGCCTGGCCACGGTTTCATTGGCGGCGGCGTCGTACTGCAACGGGCCGTCGATCAGCAGCGAGTTCTGCTGTTCGTGGGCGAGCAACGTGGCTTCGCGAACTTTCTCGACTTCTTCGCCGCTGGCCGATTCTCCGCTGGAGTAACTGATCATCGCCACGCGCGGGATGATGCCAAACGCTGCCGCCGAGTCAGCGCTTTGCAGGGCGATCTCGGCCAGTTCGCTGGCGCTCGGGTGCGGGTTCATCACGCAGTCGCCGTAGACCAGCACTTCTTCCGGAAACAGCATGAAGAACACCGACGACACCAACGTGCAGCCCGGCGCGGTTTTAATCAGCTGCAAGGCCGGTCGGATGGTGTTGGCGGTGGAGTGGATGACCCCGGACACGAGGCCGTCGACCTCATCCAGCGCCAGCATCATGGTGCCGATCACCACGGTGTCCTCCAGTTGCTGCTCGGCCATGGGGGCGTTGAGGCTTTTGCTTTTGCGCAGCGCAACCATCGGTTCGACGTAGCGCTCGCGAATCAGGTCCGGATCGAGAATCTCCAGCCCCGGCGGCAACTCGATACCTTGAGCGCGGGCCACGGCTTCGACGTCTTCCGGTTTCGCCAGCAACACGCACCGAGCGATGCCCCGCGCCTGACAGATCGCCGCCGCTTGCACGGTCAGCGGCTCGCTGCCTTCAGGCAGGACAATGCGCTTGTTGGCGGCCTGGGCGCGCTGGATCAGTTGATAGCGGAACACCGCAGGCGACAGGCGCATTTCGCGCGGCGTACCGCAACGCTGGTGCAGCCAGTCGGCATCCAGATGGCTGGCGACGAAGTCGGTGATGATCTCCGCACGCTCGCGGTCGTCGATCGGGATTTCCTTGTTCAAACCGTTCAACTGGTTGGCGGTGTCGTAGGAGCCGGTGCTCACCGACAACACCGGCAAGCCCGCCTGCAACGCGCCGCGGCACAGGTCCATGATGCGCGGGTCGGGCAGGGTGTCGCTGGTCAGCAACAGGCCAGCCAGCGGCACGCCGTTCATGGCGGCAAGGCTGACGGCGAGGATGATGTCGTCGCGGTCGCCGGGCGTCACCACCAGCACGCCGGGCTTGAGCAGCTCAACGGTGTTGCGCATGGTGCGGGCGCAGATGATGATTTTGGTCATGCGCCGGGTTTCGTAATCACCGGCATTGAGAATTTGTGCGCCCATCAGGTCGGCCACGTCGCGGGTGCGCGGCGCGTTTAATTCCGGCTGGAAAGGAATGCAGCCGAGCAAGCGGAAATCACCGCTGCGCAGCAACGGCGAATGCTCTTTCAGGCGCGAGGCGAAGGCTTCCATGCTTTCTTCGGTCTTGACCTTGTTGAGGATCACGCCGAGGACTTTCGGGTCTTTTGGACCGCCAAACAATTGCGCCTGCAATTCCACCCGGCCCGACAGCTCGGTCAGCACTTCGTTTTCCGGCGCCGAGACCAGGATCACTTCGGCATCGAGGCTCTTGGCCAAATGCAGATTGACCCGGGCGGCGTAGCTGGCGCTACGGGTCGGGACCATGCCTTCGACGATCAGCACGTCCTTGCCGATGGCGGCTTGCTGATAAAGGGTGATGATTTCTTCGAGCAGCTCATCCAGCTGACCGTCGCCGAGCATGCGCTCGACGTGAGCCAGGCCGAGTGGCTGAGGCGGTTTCAAACCGTGAGTGCGCGCCACCAGTTCGGTGGAACGTTCCGGGCCGGTGTCACCCGGATGCGGCTGGGCAATCGGTTTGAAAAAGCCGACTTTGAGGCCGGCTCGCTCAAGGGTGCGCACCAGCCCGAGGCTGATGGAGGTCAGACCCACACCAAAATCGGTGGGCGCGATAAAAAAAGTTTGCATGCGGATTCTCTGGAGGTGCATGGCAGTGGTGAAGACCTATGACTGGCCGTCTACCGAAATTCAGTCGCCAAGGTTATCGCTAACCGAGCCTTGTGCGCACCAACCGCAATCAAAGGGCTGGCCTATTTTTTCAATACGTTGTGCGGGGTCCAGGACCCAGGCGCGCGATTGCCACGGTGGCTGGTGGCGAAGGTGCTGGGTGTGACCGCAGGAAAGCTCGGCCACCCAGTGCCCGTCCTCATCCTGATGGAAGCCTGTGACCGTTGAGCCTTTCGCCGCCACCCGTCTGTCCGGGTTGTGTTCGCTTTCGGGCGATTGCTTCGCTAAACTTGGCCATTCTTCATTCTTATGCAAAAGGTCTCGCCCCATGCTGATCGCCGCCAATAAGGCTGTCTCCATCGACTATACCCTGACCAACGACGCTGGTGAGGTCATCGACAGTTCCGCCGGCGGCGCGCCGCTGGTCTACCTGCAAGGCGCAGGTAACATCATCCCGGGCCTGGAAAAGGCACTGGAAGGCAAAGCAGTCGGCGACGAGCTGACCGTAGCCGTTGAGCCTGAAGATGCTTACGGCGAATACGCTGCCGAACTGGTCAGCACCCTGAGCCGCAGCATGTTCGAAGGCGTCGACGAACTGGAAGTGGGCATGCAGTTCCACGCTTCCGCGCCGGACGGCCAGATGCAGATCGTCACCATCCGCGATCTGGACGGCGACGAAGTCACCGTCGACGGCAACCACCCGTTGGCCGGTCAGCGCCTGAATTTCCAGGTCAAGATCATCGACATCCGTGACGCCAGCCAGGAAGAAGTCGCTCATGGTCACGTCCATGGCGAAGGTGGCCATCACCACTGATTTTCTGCGCTAAGCTCAGAGAACTGGAGAGGCGCCCGAGGGGCGCCTTTTTAGTCCGCGGCTGTCCCTGGCGACATCGCCAAGTGGCTGTTTCGAGTAGAACACGGGAATCTGGAGTTCGTCATGAGTGCTTTTCACGACCTTAAATTGACAGCCCTGGATGGACAGGAGCTACCGCTGGCGCCCTTTAAAGGGAACGTCGTGCTGGTGGTCAACGTCGCCTCCAAATGTGGCTTGACCCCACAGTACGCGGCACTGGAAAACCTTTACCAGAAATACAAAGGCCAGGGTTTCAGTGTGCTGGGCTTGCCGTGCAACCAGTTTGCCGGGCAGGAACCGGGCTCCGAGCAAGAGATCCAGGACTTCTGCAGCCTCAACTATGGCGTGACCTTTCCGTTGTCCAGCAAGCTGGAAGTCAACGGTCACGATCGTCATCAGCTTTACCGTCTGCTGGCGGGCGAGGGCGCGGAGTTTCCGGGGGACATTACCTGGAACTTCGAGAAATTCCTGCTCGGCAAAGACGGGCGCGTGTTGGCGCGGTTTTCGCCGCGTACAGCACCGGATGATCCGACGGTCGTCCATGCCATTGAAAAAGCGTTGAGCTGATTTCCCTTCTGTAGGAGCGAGGCTTGCCCGCGAAGACGGTCGATCAGACGAGATCATCGCTGACTGGCATGACGCCTTCGCGAGCAAGCTTCGCTCCTACGGTCCATCTGCCTTTTGACCCTTAATCACCCAGATCAATAGTGCTGTGCATTGTCTGCGACTGCGCATATTATCGCCGTCATAAAATTTGTGTCCCGTCGATATCGTTTTCGTGGAGCGTCCCATGCCAGTCAAAGCCCTGTTCAAACCGTTCCACCTCGGCACCCTCGAACTGCCGACCCGCGTCGTCATGGCGCCGATGACTCGCTCGTTTTCGCCGGGCGGCGTGCCTAATTCCAAAGTGATCGAGTACTACCGTCGCCGCGCCGCCGCAGGCGTTGGCCTGATCATCACCGAAGGCACCACCGTCGGGCACAAGGCCTCCAATGGCTACCCGAACGTGCCGCATTTCTACGGTGATGCAGCGCTGGCCGGCTGGAAAAAAGTGGTCGACGCGGTCCACGCCGAGGGCGGCAAGATCGTTCCTCAGCTGTGGCATGTGGGCAGCGTGCGTCGCATCGGCACCGAGCCGGATGCCAGCGTGCCGGGTTACGGTCCGTCGGAGAAATTGAAGGACGGTCAGGTCGTGGTTCACGGCATGACCCAGCAAGATATCCAGGACGTCATCGCCGCATTCGCTCAAGCCGCCAAAGACGCTCAAAGCATCGGCATGGATGGTGTGGAAATCCACGGTGCCCACGGCTATCTCGTGGACCAGTTCTTCTGGGAAGGCAGCAACCAGCGCACCGACGAATACGGTGGCGACCTGGCCAACCGTTCGCGTTTCGCCATCGAACTGATTCAAGCCGTGCGTGCAGCGGTCGGTGACGGCTTCCCGATCATCTTCCGTTTCTCGCAGTGGAAGCAGCAGGATTACACCGCGCGTCTGGTGCAAACCCCGGAGGCGCTGGGAGAATTCCTCAAGCCGCTATCCGACGCTGGCGTGGACATTTTCCATTGCTCGACGCGTCGTTTCTGGGAACCGGAGTTCGACGGTTCCGAACTGAACCTGGCCGGCTGGGCCCGCAAGCTCACGGGCAAGCCAACCATCACCGTGGGCAGCGTTGGCCTGGACGGCGAGTTCCTGCAGTTCATGGTCAACACCGACAAGATCGCGCAGCCAGCCAGTCTGGAAAAACTGCTGGAGCGGTTGAACAACGATGAGTTCGATCTGGTGGCGGTAGGGCGTGCGCTGCTGGTCGATCCGGACTGGGCGCAGAAAGTGCGTGACGGCCGTGAAGAAGACATCCTTCCGTTCAGCCGTGAGGCGTTGATGACACTGGTTTAAGCAGAGACTGGAAGGGCCTCTTCGCGGGCAAGCCTCGCTCCTACAAGAATTGTGTCGCTCGCGATATTGTGAACGACACAAATCCTGTAGGAGCGAGGCTTGCCCGCGAAGCTTTTAAGGCAACAACGCTGCATCTGGCAGGGCTTGTTCCTGCGAACAAGCCCCGCGCAACTGCCCCTCAAACTGCTCGATAATCGCCGCCCAGCCCTGACGACTCGCATGCTGGCGCGCATTGAGCCGCACGCACCGCAAGGTTTCCCGCTCCTCCAGCAACCACGTCGCGGCATCACAGAACGCCTCTTCATCCCCAGGCATCGCCAACACGCCGTTGTAGCCATGGCGAATATGCTGAGCCGCTGCCGCCTGATCGTATGCCACCACACCCAGTCCCGAAGCCAATGCCTCAAGCACGACGTTGCCAAACGTTTCGGTCAAACTCGGAAACAGAAACACATCCGCCGACGCATAGTGGCTGGCTAAAACCTCGCCGCGCTGTGCGCCACAGAAAATCGCTTCAGGGAGTGCCTGCTCCAAGGCGCCTCGCTGCGGGCCGTCGCCGACCACAATCAGCTTCATGTTGCGCTGGGGATAAGTCGTTTTCAGCGCGTCGAAGCAGCGCTTGAGTAAGCCAAGATTTTTCTCCTGCGCCAGACGTCCTACGTGGATGACCGCGATGTCCTTCTCGCCAAGGCCCCACTGTTCGCGCAGCGATTGCAGGCGTTTGACCGGATGAAACAATTGGCTGTCGACCCCTCGGGACAACAACGCCAGACGTTCGAAATGACGCCGCTCCAGTTCCAGTCGCTGGCTGATGCTGGGCACCAGCGTCAACGTAGAACGATTGTGGAACCAGCGCAGGTAGTGAGTCAGCAAGCGCGACAGCAATCCGAGCCCGTACTGATTGGAGTACTGCTGGAAATTGGTGTGGAAGCCGCTGACCACCGAAATCCCCAAACGCCGTGCCGCGCGCAAAGCGGACAATCCCAGCGGTCCTTCCGTTGCAATGTAGAGCACATCCGGGCGATTGCGCTTCCAGCGCCGCAGCAGCTTGTGCATCGACGACTGGCCCCATTGCAAACCGGGATAGCCCGGCAGCGGCCAGCCGCGACACAGCAACAACTCATCGTTGCTGGCCGCAAGCTGATCGCAGCCCTGACGTGGCCGCACCAGCTCGACCTGATGCCCGCGCGCGCGCAAACCATCACACAAGCGGCCGAGGGTATTGGCCACGCCGTTGATTTCCGGTGGGAAGGTTTCGGTGATCAGAGTGATATGCAGAGCTGTCGTCATGACCCCAGTGTCGGCTGAGGCTATGTCGTCATTGTGGCGATTCGATGATGGATTTGTGACGGTGTCAGCGTTGGGTCACCAGATTTTCCGCGCCACGCTCACGCACCCAGAACAGGGTCGCGCCCGCCACGGCCGCCGGCATCATCAAGATATTGACCACCGGAATCAGCAACACCAGATAAACACTCCCGCCGAAACTCATGCTCTGCCAGCGCTTCTCGCGCAGCCAGGCGAGCATCTCGTTCCAGCCGAGCTTGTGGTTGTCCGCCGGGTAGTCGATGTATTGGATGGCCATCATCCACACCCCGAACAGCAGCCACAGCGGCGCAGCGATGATGTTCACCACGGGGATGAACGAGAGAACGAACAACCCGATTGCTCGTGGCAGGAAATAGCCGAGTTTGCGCATCTCCCGGGACAAGGTGCGGGGGATCATGGCAATCAGTTCACCCCAGCTGAACGCCGGGAAGTCATCGGTGCCGCGTACCACCACTTCGACCTTCTCCGCCAGGAAGCCGTTGAACGGCGCGGCGATGACGTTGGCGAGCATGGTGAAGGTGAAAAACACCATGAGCACCACCAGCACGACAAAAATCGGCCAGAGGATGTAGTTGAGGAAACTCAGCCAGTCGGGCAGGGACGGCATCAGCGTATCGACCCACAGGCTGAATTGATGGCTGGCCAGGTAGATCAATCCGACGAACAGCACCAGGTTGATCACCAAGGGCAACAACACGAACAAACGCAGGCTTGGGCTCAAGACCAGCTTGAGGCCTTCGCGCAGGTATTGCGGGCCGGACAGAACAGGGGCGGGCATAACGTGCTCCGAGCAGAGGGAAAACGCGCCGACCTTACCGGCTTTGCCTGACAGGCGAAAGCGCGGTCGAAGCATCGACATCAACTGTAACAAAGGCGTCTCTGTATTCAGCGTGACGAGATAGAGACCACCTATGAGCTGGATTGTTAAACCGTATTTCCTTAATCTTCGCCCCCTCGATACGCTGCACCCAACCTTTTTACAGGACTGTCGAGTTCAAGCCTTCCCCAAGTGCTTTCAACGGTCCTTTTTTATTCCCGCCGGCAACCCGGCGTTCCGCGCCAGGTGTTCCGGGCCGGTCAACAGGAGCAGGTCATGTCTGAAGTCCGTCATTCGCGAGTGATTATTCTCGGTTCCGGCCCTGCCGGTTACAGCGCCGCGGTCTATGCCGCCCGTGCCAACCTCAAGCCACTGCTGATCACCGGCATGCAGGCCGGCGGTCAACTGACCACCACCACCGAAGTCGACAACTGGCCGGGCGACGTCCACGGCCTGACCGGCCCGGCGTTGATGGAGCGCATGAAAGAGCACGCCGAGCGCTTTGAAACCGAGATCGTTTTCGATCACATCAATGCCGTGGACTTCGCTGCCAAGCCGTACACCCTGATCGGCGACAGTGCGACTTACACCTGCGACGCCCTGATCATCGCCACCGGCGCCAGCGCGCGTTACCTCGGTCTGCCTTCGGAAGAAGCGTTCATGGGCAAAGGCGTTTCGGCCTGCGCAACCTGCGACGGTTTCTTCTACCGCAACAAGCCAGTGGCTGTAGTGGGTGGCGGCAACACCGCTGTCGAAGAAGCCCTGTACCTCGCCAACATCGCCAGCACCGTGACCTTGATCCACCGTCGCGAAACCTTCCGCGCCGAGAAGATCCTGATCGACAAGCTGAATGCACGGGTTGCCGAAGGCAAGATCATCCTGAAGCTGAACTCGAACCTGGACGAAGTCCTGGGCGACAAGATGGGCGTCACCGGTGCCCGCCTGAAGAACAACGACGGCAGCTTCGACGAGCTGACAGTCGACGGCGTGTTCATCGCCATCGGCCACACCCCGAACACTTCGCTGTTCGAGGGCCAGCTGACGTTGAAAGACGGCTACCTGGTTGTGCAGGGCGGCCGTGATGGCAACGCAACGGCCACCAGCGTTGAAGGCATCTTCGCTGCCGGCGACGTGGCTGACCACGTTTACCGTCAGGCCATCACCTCGGCCGGCGCCGGTTGCATGGCGGCACTGGACACCGAGCGCTACCTCGACGGTCTGCAGAACGCTTCGTTCTGATTCTGTTGAAATGAAAAAACCGGCTTCGGCCGGTTTTTTGTGCTCGCGATTTATTGCTTGATCACATTCTCTATGTGGGAGCGAGCCTGCTCGCGATAGCGATTTATCATTCAAGCTTTATGTCGACTGATACACCGCTATCGCGAGCAGGCTCGCTCACACAGGGACTGTATGGGTTGCAAGACTTTGGGATCAGGCCAGTTTCTTCAGGCATGCCTCAAGAATATTCAGCCCTTCTTCCAACACGGCAGCCTCGGTGGTCAATGGCGCCAGCAGCCGAATGATGTGGCGCGATTTGCCGCTGGGCATCAGCAACAAGCCTGCGTCTCGCGCCAGGCTCAGGAGTTGCGTCAGCTGCGCCGATGCAGGAGCGCCGTCGGTGGTGATCAGTTCGATACCGCGCATTGCACCGACGCCGGTCAAGCGGCCCAGGTACGGCGACAGCTTGCTGGCGCGCCAGAATTCGTAGCGACTGACAATCGCTTCTTCCTGTTGCGCGCCCCAGGCTTGCAGGTTCGTGTCAGTCATTTCGTCCAGGGTCGCCAACGCGGCGGCGCAGGCGATGGGGTTGCCTGAATAGGTGCCGCCCAGTCCACCCTTGGGCAACGTGTCGAGCAGCGACTTGCGCCCGACCACCGCGCCCAAAGGCACGCCACCGGCAATGCTTTTGCCCAGCAGGATCAGGTCCGGTTCAATGCCCAGGCGCGAAAACGCAAAACGCTGGCCGGTGCGGCCGAAGCCGGACTGGATTTCATCGGCAATCAGCAGAATATTTTTTTCATCACAGAACCGACGAAGCGCTTGAGCGAACTCCACGTCCATTGCCAGGAATCCCGCTTCGCCTTGCACCGGTTCGACGATAAAGCAGGCCACATCTTCAACGTCGATCTCGACACTGAACAGTCGATCCATGGCCTTCAAGGCTTCGGCGCAAGTCACGCCGTTGTCCTTGCTCGGGTACAGCAAATGAAATACCGGCCCCGGCAGCACGCCGACTTTCTGTTTGTAAGGCGCGACTTTGCCATTGAGATTGAGTGTGGCGAGGGTGCGGCCGTGGAAAGCGCCGTCGAAAGCGATGACCGCTGTGCGGCCGGTGGCACCACGCACGATCTTCAGGGCGTTTTCCGCTGCTTCCGCGCCGCTGTTGGTGAGCATGCCGCTGACCGGATAATCCACCGGCATGAACGCGGTGAGACGATCCATCAGTTCGAGGTAGGGCACATGCGGGGCGGCGTTGAACGCGTAGTGAGTCAGCCGGGTGGCTTGTTCGCGAATGGCTTCGACGATACGCGGATGGCAATGGCCGAGGTTCAGCACGCCGATGCCGCCGACAAAGTCGATATAGCGTTTGCCATCGGTGTCCCAGACCTCGGCATTTTTGCCGTGGCTGAGCGTGACGGGATGAACGACGTTGATCGACTGGCTGATGGATTCGCTGCTCATGGATGACCGACTCTGAAGGAGGGATGCTTCTTTTTATCTAAGCCGTGAGCAGCGGTTTCGGGCAAACGAAATAAAGTGGCCGGGTCAATCTTAAAAGTCGGGATGTGGTATGAGCGTTATGTAAAAGTCAGCAGCAACAACGCAGAATCTGTAGGAGCATGGCTTGCCAGCGAAGGCGTCTTCAAAAGCGATGCAAGATTCAAGGACGCCTTCGCGGGCAAGCCTCGCTCCTACAAAAAAGCGTTTAGCGGCGAGTCAGTGGCTGTTGGGTGAACTTCACACCGGCCAGACCCTGCGCAATCAGCGCACGGATATTGCCGTGGTCACTGCCTTCAGGCGTGGCCACGACCGAGCGGTAATGCTCGCCAAAGGCCAGCAGCGCTTCTTCATCGCTCAGGCCTTCCAGCAACGCCAGACCCAGGGTCTTGCAGGAACCTTCGTTCTGCCCGGCGGCGTTTTCCACGCCGCCGTTGTTGAAAGCCTGAGGCTGGTAATCGTAACCCGCGGCGATGAATGCCAGGGTGTCGGCGAAAACGTGTTCGCCGCTCTTGAGGCTGGCGCGCAGGGTGTTCAAATCACTCATTGGGTTTTCCCTTGGCAAACGCCGCTTGTTGTTCGGCACTGGCTTCTTGCTGGTATTGGGCTTTCCACTCGGCGTACGGCATGCCGTACACCACTTCGCGGGCGTCATCGAGGCTGACCTCGATCTGGCGTTCATCGGCGGCGGCCTTGTACCACTTGGACAAGCAGTTGCGGCAGAAACCGGAGAGGTTCATCAGGTCGATGTTCTGCACATCCTTGCGGCTGTCCAGGTGGGCGACCAGCCGGCGAAAGGCGGCGGCTTCAAGTTCCAGGCGTTGTTGATCGTTCATGGATGTCTCTGCGAAACAGCTTCAAGCGGCAAGCTTGAAGCTGCAAGGTGGGTTGCGGTGGCCTTTAGCTTACCGCCTGAAGCTTGAAGCTTGAAGCTTGAAGCTTGAAGCTTAGCGGCTCGCCGCTAGCGTAATCGACACCGACTCGGCGAATCGCAGGGCGTGCGGCTTGTCGACTTCAACCTCGGCGTACAGCACCGACGCGTTGGCCATGACCAGATCGAGGATTTCCTGGGTCAGGCGTTCGAGCAGGGCGAAGCGATTGCCTTCCACGTGGGCGATGATCGCCTTGGTGATGGTCCGGTAATTCAGCGCGTGATCGATGTCGTTGTCACGCACCGCTTCCTGAGCGGCATACAGGATGGTCAGGTTGATCAGCACATCCTGCTTGTTGAGGATTTCATCCTCGTTGATCCCGATGAAGGTCCGCAGGCACAGGTCCTTGACCCGGATGCGTGCCATTCCTGGTTGAAGTTGTGGCATTGCTACTTGCTCCGTCCAATCAATTGCAGGAACTCCTGACGGGTGTTACTCGACTCGCGGAAGGCGCCGAGCATCACTGAGGTGTTCATGGTCGAATTCTGTTTCTCGACGCCGCGCATCATCATGCACATGTGCTTGGCTTCGATGACCACTGCGACACCGGCCGCGTCGGTCACATGTTGCACCGCGTCGGCGATTTGCCGGGTTAGGTTTTCCTGGATTTGCAGGCGCCGGGCGAACATGTCCACCAGCCGCGCGATCTTCGACAGGCCCAGCACCTTGCCCGTTGGAATATAAGCCACATGAGCCTTGCCGATGAAGGGCAGCATGTGATGTTCGCAGAGCGAGTACAGCTCGATGTTGTCGACGATGATCATTTCATCGTTGTCGGAAGCGAACAGCGCGCCGTTGACGATCTCTTCGACGCTTTGCTCGTAACCATGGCAGAGGTACTGCATGGCTTTTGCCGCGCGGGCCGGGGTGTCTTGCAAGCCCTCGCGGTCGGGGTTTTCACCGAGGCCGATGAGGATCTCGCGATAGCTCTGGGACAGGGCGTTCTGGGGCAGGGATAACGTCATGGAACATCCTCGCGGGGGCGCTTATTTGATGTGCCGTCCGCCGTTGACGGTCAGGGTCGTGCCGGTGACATAGGGGTTGTCGAGCAAATAACGCAGGCTCTGGTAGATCACTTCGCTGCCGGGCTCGATGCCCAGCGCGGACTTGGCAAGGGCCTTGGCGCGGTACGCGGCGTCGTCGTCGGGATTGAACATTAGCAGGGCTGGCGCGATACCGTTGACCTTGATTGTCGGCGCGTATTTCGCGGCAAAGGACAGGGTGAGGCTGTCGAGCCCGGCTTTGCTGGCGCAGTAGCCGATGTGCCTGCTGCTGCCCTTGCGGGTCACGTCATCGCTGATGTGCACGATGTCGGCGGGGTTTGAGCGTTCGAGCAGGTCGGCACAGTGCAGGTTGATCAGGTACGGCGCCAGCATGTGCACACTGAACATGCGGGTGAAGGCCTCGGCGTCGGTGTCCGGTGTTTCGGCCAGCCATTCGGACGCGTTATGGACAATGGCGCGCAGACTATCGGTGTGGGTTTTCAGCTCGGTGATGAACGCGAGGATTCCCGCTTCAGTGGAGAAGTCCGCAAACACCGCGGTCGCGCCCAGGTCGCGCAATGCCTGCACGCCGGGGCGTTCGCTGCGGTAGCTGAAGATTACGGGATGGCCGTCTTCGAGCAAACGTTGCGCACAGTGCAGCCCGACACGCTGGCCGGCACCGGTGATGAGGATCGGAGCTGCGGAAGAGGTCATGAACGGCTCGCGTCGCGGTAAGAGCAAAACTATACCAGCGACGGGCTGTGAGGTGGCTTTATGTAGGAGCGAGCGATGCGGCGATCCGACTTGCCCGCGAAAGGAACAACGCGGTCTATCTGTTGTTCTGAGTTATCGTTCTTCGCGGGCAAGTCGGATCGCCGCATCGCTCGCTCCTACAGGGATCAGTGATTCTGGGGGGAGGGCTCGGCGGGCAGCGGACGTGCCGGTGTGCTGTTCAGCCAGCCGGCCAGCATGCGGGTCGACAGCGGAATGAAGAAGTAGACCATCAACGGCGTCAGGCACAGGGTGCTGATAAGTACGCGAGGCAGCAGGCTCATTTCGCCGAGCAACGGCCCCACTACAAAGTTGAACAGCAAGGAAACCGGAAAGAACGCCAGCCAGATCGCCACGGCCTGTTTCCAGCGTGGTGGACGCTGGCCGACAGCGCCGAACCAGCCTTCGATCCCGCTGACACGATGTTCCGTCTTATGCGCAAACAGATCGCTGCCGCGCGCCAGCCATGCGGTACGCGAAGCAGAATGCTCCCAGGCGTGCATGGTTTGCTCGTCGGCAAAGCGGAAAATAATCTGGAATTCGTTATCTTGGGGTGGCGGAGCGAGCACGCCTGAGCCGAGATAACCGGGAAAGTCGGTGGCCAGTTGTTCGCCTTCGCGCAACCAGACCATCAGGTCCTGATAACGCCCATCGGCGACGCGGCGTGAAACCATCAGCGTGACGGGTGAGGTAGACATTGTGTATCTCCGAATGACAAACGCGTTACTCCGGGTAGGAGTTTCGCCAGGCGCAACGCCGGGGTGATGGGCTGCGTCTTGAGACAAGCAAGGATTATTCCTGATTCTGATAATTACACCAGCGGCATTCGTCGTTTATCAATGTCTTGAATAATCATGGAGCAAGAGGGTTAAATAGGATCCAATTCCGCACAAGGACGTTAATTGACACATGCCTGTTCTGACTGAGCGTGGTCTCGCCTCACAGGCGGATCTTTCCATTGAGCGCGAAGATCTGTTCCCTATTCGTGAGGTAGCACGGCTGACGGGTATCAATCCCGTCACGTTGCGGGCATGGGAGCGGCGCTATGGCCTTATCCAGCCTACACGCACCGAAAGCGGGCATCGGCTGTACTCGATGGCCGATATCGAAAAGGTTCGCAGCATTCTCGGCTGGATCGACCGCGGCGTCGCGGTCAGCAAGGTCGGCAAGATACTGGCCAAGACCGAACCGCTCAAAGCCCTGGCGAACTTCATTCCGGATGAACTCGTTCAGGCCGACTATGCCCAGTGGCAGCAGCAGGTTCAGATGGCGGTGACGGCGTTTGACGAGGTTCAACTGGAACAGGTCTATGGACAGATTTTTTCCTGTTATCCCCTGACAGTGGTGTTCCAGGACATCCTGATGCCGATCTGGAAGCTGATGCATCAGCGCCATGAAGCATTCGGTCAGACCAGCGAATGGCTTTTTCTGGATGGTTTTCTGCGTTCTCGCGTATTGCAGCGCATGCTGCTGGTGCGCGTCATGCAGCCACGACGCGTGATTGTCTGCGCCTTGGCCGATCAGGCCCATGAACTCGAAGTGCTGGTCACGGCGCTGTACCTGAGCAGTGTCGATTCGGCGATTCAATTGCTGGCAAACGGTCAGCCATTCGATGAGTTGACCCTGGTTTGCGAGCGGATCAAACCCTCGGCACTGGTGCTGGTGTCCAATCACGCACCGGCCCCCGAGTTGCCTCGGCGTTTGAATCGACTGGCCCTGAGCCTGGATTGTCAGTTGCTGCTGGCCGGCGATGCGTCGGACCTGGCACAGGACAGCCTGGCCGGAACGTCGATCGGGTGCCTGGGGAATGAGGGGATCGTGATGCGTCAGCGTCTGAAACAGTTCCTGGCAGGAAACCTGGATACCTGAATTCAGTTGTGCAGTGCGGGATGTGTCAGACGATGCTGCTGAAGGATGTACTGGCGCAGACGTTCGGTCTCGTCCTTGTCGGTCTGGCTCAATTCGTAGGCGTAGAAACCTTGTTCGGTTTCACGCTCAAAAGTGCCGCGCAACGCAATCCGCTCATAGCCTGACGGACTGAACCACAACGCGAAATGCTTGGGCGGTTTGGTCTTGTTGCGGACTTCCAGCAAAACCCCTTTGAACGATATTTCGTGCACCCACATCGTGCCGGGTTGACCTTTGGCATTTTCCAGTGCCACCGGCTCTTCAACTGTCAGGCGCCATGGCCGTACCATCGGCCCGTCTTCATAAATACTCGGCACGCCCAGGCGCAAATGCAGTGCATGAAATTCGTCTTCCACCAGGTGCAGCGGAAAGGTCATTTGCTGGTTTTCGAAGTTGGCCTGGATGGTGACTTGCTCATGTGCCGCCAGGCGCGTGAGCAGATCACGGATTTGCGATCCACCATTGACGAGCAGACTCGACGTCGCATCCCGTACATTGAGTTGCGGGTTGTGTTGCATGGTCTGGATAAAATCCAGCTCATCCTGTGTCAGGAGTGCGTCGCGTTGCATGGCTAACTCGAAAGAAAAAGTTACAAAGTCATCGGTGATTGTAGTTAATGACAATTAATTCGCTGTTTTGTTTTCGCCGTTCGTCGCTTTCAACGCAGCAAGCTCGGCTTGCGTCTCAGCCAATTGTGCTTCCAGTTGCGCAACGCGCTGCTGTGCCTTGACCTGGACCGTGACATCTTTCTGTACGCCAACAAAATAGGTCTGTCCGTCAGCCGGGTTTTTCACTGTAGAAAGGGACAGCTCATTCCAGAACGGCGTGCCGTCCTTGCGGTAATTTCTCAGGATTTCCCGGCAGGAGCCGCCACTGGTCAACGACTCGCGAATCGCTTTGAGGGCCTTTTCTTGATCCCGGTCACCGGACTGCAGGAAACGGCAATCCTGGTAGAGGATTTCTTCGCGGGTGTAACCCGTCAGACGCTCGAACGCCGGGTTTACGTAAATCAGGATGTTGTCCTGCTCGCCTTCCTTTTCGGCAATCACGATGCCGTCGTTGGAAGCGTTTATCACCATTTGCAGCAGTTGAGCGTTGATCATCGGAGAGTCCTTTCCGTATTGATAGAGATTTGCATTCTAAAAGAACAAATGAGCCTGTGCTGTTAATATCTGTGTTTTTTACTCAGCTTCAGGATCAGTTTGATGAAAGTCGCCATCATTTCCGGCTCGGTGTACGGCACGGCTGAAGAAGTTGCCCGCCACGCCGCGAAGATTTTAAACACCGCAGGTTTCGAGGTCTGGCACAACCCGCGCGCAACGCTTGCCGATGTCCAGGCCTTTGGCCCGGACGCGTTTCTGGCGGTGACTTCGACCACCGGCATGGGTGAGTTGCCGGATAACCTGCAACCGTTATATTCGACGATTCGTGATCTGCTGCCCGCCGCCTGGCGTGGTTTGCCGGGTGCCGTAATCGGCCTGGGCGATGCGAGTTACGGCGATACGTTCTGCGGTGGCGGTGAGCAGATGCGTGAATTGTTCGGCGAACTGGGCCTGCGCGAAGTGCTGCCGATGTTGCGCCTGGATGCCAGCGAAAGCGTGACCCCGGAAACCGACGCCGAACCTTGGCTGGCAGAGTTGATTACCGCGCTGCGGGGCTGACCGGTCAGTCGAGAACATGAAGTGGGCGGTGAAGAAGGGGCGGTCGCAGGACTTGTCAGGGTGCTGACGGGGCTTTTGAATCTGTTTGCTGCCCCCTTATTGGCGGCGGTCCTTTGACATGGATCCAGGCTTTCTTCTGAACTGACTCGTTAGGCCATCAAGCTGGCTGCCAATGCAACTACACGAAATCCGGGCGCTGACTAGACTGCTGTAACGACAGTAAAACAATAAGAACAGGAGGTCCTTGCCGTGAAAGTTGCTCCCGTCCAATCTCCCCACAGTGTCAAAGACCAAGTCAGTGCCGCCGAGTGGCAGACCCGTGTCGACCTGGCTGCCTGTTATCGTCTGGTCGCCTCACATGGCTGGGACGATCTGATCTTTACGCACATCTCGGCCAAGGTGCCGGGCACCGAAAATTTCCTGATCAACCCGTTCGGGTTGATGTTCCACGAGATCACCGCGTCGAGCCTGGTCAAGGTCGATCAGGCCGGCAACAAGCTGATGGACAGCCCCTACGAGATCAACCCGGCGGGTTACACCATCCACAGTGCCGTGCATGAAGTGCGTCACGATGTGGTCTGCGTGCTGCACACCCACACCGCGGCGGGTGTGGCGGTGTCGGCGCAAAAACAGGGCATCCTGCCGATCAGTCAGCAGTCATTGTTTGTGCTGTCCAGCCTGGCTTACCACGCTTATGAAGGCGTTGCGCTGAACCATGAAGAGAAGGCGCGCCTGCAAGCCGACCTCGGTGAAAACAATTTCCTGATGCTGCACAACCACGGTTTGCTGACCTGTGGCAGCACCATCGCCGACACGTTCCTGATGATGTTTACCTTCCAGCGCGCCTGCGATATCCAGGTGCTGGCGCAGAACGGTGGTGCCGAGCTGATTGCCATCGAGCCGCAGATTCTGGCGGGTGCCAAGGCAATGATCGCCGGTGTGACCAAAAGTGCTCAAGGGATGGGTGGTGCGTTGGCCTGGCCGGCGTTGCTGCGCAAACTCGATCAACAAGACCCGGGTTATAAACTCTAATGGCACTCGCCGAGATCCCCCTGTGTGTCTGGCGCAAACGCGGCCAGACGTTCACATTTCGTGGTCAGACCATCCGTTACTGGACGGCGGGGCAGGGTGAGCCGCTCCTGCTCATCCATGGCTTCCCGACCGCCAGTTGGGACTGGCATTACCTGTGGCAACCGCTGGCGCAGCGCTATCGGGTGATTGCGTGCGACATGCTCGGTTTCGGCGACTCAGCCAAACCGGTCAACCATGAATACAGCTTGCTGGAGCAGGCCGATCTGCAACAGGCCTTGCTCGCGCACCTGAACGTCGAGCAGCCGGTGCACGTGTTGGCCCACGATTATGGCGACAGCGTGGCTCAGGAACTGTTGGCCCGGCATTACGAAAGCCGCAGTGAAATCGCCAGTTGTGTGTTCCTCAACGGTGGCCTGTTTCCTGAAACCCATCGCCCGGTATTGATGCAAAAGCTGCTGCTCAGTCCTTTGGGCTGGATGATCGGACGAGCCTTTACCCGCGATGGACTGGTGAAAAGTTTCCGGCAGATCTTCGGTCCGCAGACGCGGCCCAGCGAAAGCGAGATGGATGATTTCTGGGGCCTGATCGACAGCAATCACGGCCCGCGGATCATGCACAAACTCATCGCTTATATCCCTGAGCGGCGTGTCCAGCGCGAGCGTTGGGTCAGCGCCATGCAGCGCGGTGAAGTCCCGTTGCGGGTCATCGATGGAGAGGTCGATCCGATTTCCGGCGCTCACATGGTCAAGCGCTATCGGGAGCTGATTCCCGATCCGGACACGGTCCTGCTGCCTGATATCGGCCATTACCCACAGACCGAAGCGCCGGCACAGGTGCTCAAGCATTACCTGGTGTTTCGGGATCGGCTGGTTTCACCGCCGCGCAAGGCGGCCTGCTCCTGACTATCCCCCAGCCTTATCGGGCACCATTCAGCTGTACCCGTGTTTATTGTGACCAGCCGCCTGGTGCCCGACACTCGGACTTATTGTCCCTGGTCTGCTGGAGTTCCCCCATGAATGAGTCTGTGCGCTTCGAAGATAAAGTAGTGATCGTCACGGGTGCCGGCGGCGGCCTGGGCCGGGCTCATGCGCTGCTGTTCGCCAGGCAGGGCGCCAAAGTGCTGGTCAATGACCTCGGCGGCTCGGCTCAAGGGGAAGGCGCCAACGCGTCGGCAGCAGACCGCGTAGTAGCGGAAATCCGCGAGGCAGGCGGTATCGCCGAAGCCAACCACGACTCCGTCACCGACGGCGACAAAATCGTCCAGCACGCCCTCGATGCTTTTGGCCGCATCGACGTCGTGGTCAATAACGCCGGGATCCTGCGCGACAAGACCTTCCACAAAATGGACGACGCCGATTGGGACCTGGTTTACCGCGTCCACGTCGAAGGCGCCTACAAAGTCACCCGCGCCGCCTGGCCGCACATGCGCGAGCAGAACTATGGCCGCGTGATCTTCACCGCATCAACCTCGGGCATCTACGGCAACTTCGGCCAGTCCAACTACGGCATGGCCAAACTCGGCCTCTACGGCCTGACCCGCACACTTGCCATCGAAGGCCGCAAGAACAACATCCTGGTCAACGCCATCGCGCCAACCGGCGGAACTCGCATGACCGAAGGCCTGATTCCGCCACAAGTGTTCGAGCAACTCAAGCCTGAACTGGTCAGCCCGTTGGTGGTGTACCTGGCCAGTGAGAATTGCCAGGAGACTTCCGGGTTGTTTGAAGTCGGTGGTGGCTGGATGGGCAAGGTACGTTGGGAACGCAGCCTGGGCGCCGGGTTTGATCCGCGGGTGGGGTTCTCGCCGGAGGATGTGGCGGCGCAGTGGGAGCAGATTTGTGATTTCGAAGGGGCGGCGCATCCTAAGGACAATATTGAGGCGTTGAAGGAAATGATGGGGAATTTGCAGAAGTATTCGTTGTGACCCTGATGCCTTCCGCAGGGCTTATCTGAGTCCTGCCATTCCCCCGATTGTTCCCCCGCCACAAAACCATCGCCCATAAAAAAGGCCGCTGCAAACGCAGCGGCCAAAGTAAGACGTTGGATCAAGGAGCTACAAATCAACGTCAGTGAACACGGGGCGATCAATCGATAAAACGTCGATTCATCTGGATTCTGTCGCCAATGGCGCGGTCTCATCACACACCATCGCTTCGCGCTTCCAGGCTGTTCACCGTGAAAGCCCGGCAAGAATAAGGCCTTGAGCCCAAAGGAAAAACAGCGATTCGCGACATGAACTGTTGCAGCATGAGTAACAGTGCGCCTCGCCCCATCCCCTGTAGCAGCTGCCGAAGGCTGCGTTCGGCTGCGAAGCAGTCGTCAAATCAGCCAGCGCGGTCTTTCAGGATTATTGTGTGCGCATTGTTTACGACTGCTTCGCAGCCGAACGCAGCCTTCGGCAGCTGCTACACGATCAATGCCATCCCTGCCCATGCATCTGGCTGATAACCCCCCATCCAGCCCATCCATACCCGGCACAAACCCCCGCCCCATCAAGCCATTCATCCTTTAGAGGTACATCGCGAATACCTCCTTGGTGCGCTTATCGCTCCCAACGTGCGGCAGTAGGGTGGGGCCTTCTGTCACTCACCGGGGAAGACGCATGACAAAAACAACAATGCGCGCCATCTTCACACCGCAAGCGCTGGCCGCTGCGGTTGCCTTGGGCTGCTGTGCCCAGGCGCAAGCGGTTGCATTCAACATCGGCGAAATCGAGGGGACGTTCGACTCCTCGCTGTCCGTCGGCGCGAGTTGGGGTATGCGCGATGCCGATAAATCGTTGGTGGGTACGGTCAACGGCGGGACCGGTCAATCTTCGACCGGTGATGACGGCCGGCTGAACTTCAAGAAGGGTGAAACCTTTTCCAAAATCTTCAAGGGCCTGCACGACCTCGAATTGAAATACGGCGACACCGGCGTGTTTGTCCGTGGCAAGTACTGGTACGACTTCGAGCTCAAGGACGAAGACCGCGAGTTCAAGCCGATCAGCGACAGTGGCCGCAAGGAGGGCGCCAAGTCGTCCGGTGCGCAGATTCTCGATGCCTTCGTCTATCACAACTATTCCATCGCCGATTTGCCGGGCACTGTGCGCGCCGGTAAGCAGGTGGTCAGCTGGGGCGAAAGTACCTTCATCGGCAACTCGATCAACAGCATCAACCCGATCGACGTCTCGGCGTTCCGTCGTCCGGGTGCCGAGATCAAAGAGGGTCTGATTCCGGTCAACATGCTGTTCGCCTCTCAGGGCCTGACTGATCAGCTCTCGGTGGAAGGTTTCTATCAACTGGAGTGGGACCAGACCGTCGTCGACAACTGCGGCACCTTCTTCGGCAACGACGTTGTGGCGGATGGTTGCAATAACAACTACACGGTCGGCAGTCCCGCGATTGCCCCATTGGCGCCGTTGGCCGCAGCGTTCGGCCAACCGATCCAGGTGACCCGCGAGGGCGTGGTCGTTCCCCGTGGTGGCGACCGCGATGCGCGGGATTCCGGGCAGTGGGGCACGGCGTTGCGCTGGCTCGGTGACGACACCGAGTACGGCCTGTATTTCATGAATTATCACAGCCGCACGCCGACTGTCGGCACCACCACCGCCGGCCTGTCGACGCTGGCCAGCCTGCCGGGGATGGTGAGTGTTGCCAACCGTCTGGCACCGGGCAGCGGTGCGGGCCTGGCGCAAAGCGTGATGCTCGGACGCGGTCAGTACTACCTCGAATACCCGGAAGACATTCGTCTCTACGGTGCGAGTTTCTCCACCACGTTGCCGACCGGCACCGCGTGGAGCGGCGAGATCAGTTATCGGCCGAATGCGCCGGTGCAGGTCAGCACCAACGACCTGACCCTGGCAATGGTCAACCCGATTGCCGGCGGTGCCGCATCACCGATCGCCACCACCCCTGGCGCTGACAACAAAGGCTATCGCCGCAAGGAAATCACGCAGATCCAGAGCACCCTCACGCAGTTCTTCGATCAGGTGTGGGGCGCCCAGCGATTGACCCTGGTCGGCGAAGCGGCGGTGGTTCACGTCGGTGGTCTGGAGTCGCGCAGCAATCTGCGTTACGGCCGCGACTCGGTCTACGGCCAGTACGGTTTCGGCGGCGATACCGAAGGCTTCGTCACCTCGACCTCCTGGGGCTACCGCGCCCGGGCGATCCTCGATTACGCCAACGTGATCGGCGGGATCAACCTCAAACCCAACCTGTCCTGGTCCCATGACGTCGCCGGCTACGGCCCCAACGGGCTGTTCAACGAAGGCGCCAAGGCCGTCAGCGTCGGCGTCGATGCCGACTACCGCAACACCTATACCGCGAGCCTCAGTTACACCGATTTCTTCGGCGGTGACTACAACACCCTGGAAGACCGCGACTTCCTGGCACTGAGCTTCGGCGTGAACTTCTGATCTGGCTGAGAAGGATGAATTTGATGCGCAAGATGATTCTGCAATGCGGCGCCCTGGCCTTGAGCCTGCTGGCGGCCAACGTGATGGCGGCGGTGTCGCCGGACGAAGCCAACAAACTCGGGACTACCCTCACGCCGCTGGGCGCCGAGAAGGCCGGTAATGCCGATGGCTCGATCCCGGCGTGGACCGGTGGCATCCCGAAAAACGCTGGCGCGGTGGACAGCAAGGGCTTCCTGGCTGATCCGTTCGCCAGTGAGAAACCACTGTTCGTGATCACCCCCGCCAACGTCGACAAGTACAAGGACAAGCTCTCGGAAGGCCAGGTGGCGATGTTCAAGCGTTACCCGGAAACCTACAAGATCCCGGTCTACCCGACTCACCGCACCGTGGCCGTGCCGTCGGAAATCTACGAGTCGGCCAAGCGCAGCGCGCTGAACGTGAACAGCATCAACGAGGGTAACGGCCTGGCCAATTTCACCGGCAACCGCTACTACGCGTTCCCGATTCCGAAGACGGGCGTTGAAGTGTTGTGGAACCACATCACCCGTTATCACGGCGGCAATCTGCGCCGCATCATCACCCAGGTGACGCCGCAGACCAACGGCAGCTACACGCCGATCCGCTTCGAGGAAGAGATTGCCGTTCCGCAATTGATGAAGGACCTGGACCCGGAAAAAGCCGCCAACGTGCTGACCTTTTTCAAGCAATCGGTAACGGCCCCGGCGCGTCTGGCGGGTAACGTGCTGCTGGTGCACGAAACCCTCGACCAGGTGAAAGAACCGCGCCTGGCGTGGATCTACAACGCTGGCCAACGTCGAGTGCGTCGCGCACCACAAGTGGCCTACGACGGGCCGGGCACCGCCGCCGATGGTTTGCGTACCTCCGATAACTTCGACATGTTTTCGGGCGCGCCGGATCGCTACGACTGGAAACTGGTCGGCAAGAAGGAAATGTACATCCCCTACAACAGCTACAAACTCGACTCCCCGAGCCTCAAATACGACGACATCATCAAGGCCGGCCACATCAACCAGGACCTTACCCGCTATGAATTGCACCGCGTCTGGGAAGTGATCGGCACGGTCAAGCCGAGCGAGCGGCACATTTACGCCAAACGCCACATGTACATCGACGAAGACAGCTGGCAAGTGGCGCTGGTGGATCACTACGACGGTCGCGGTCAACTGTGGCGAGTGGCCGAGGGTCACGCGCAGTACTACTACGATCACCAGGCCCAGGCGTACACCCTGGAAGCGCTCTACGACATCATTGCCGGTCGATACATTGCGCTGGGGATGAAGAACGAAGAGAAGCACAGCTTTGAATTCGGCTTCGAAGCCAAGGCGGCGGACTACACGCCATCGGCGTTGCGTGCCGAGGGTGTCCGGTAAGGAAGTTGATACATTCGCAGTGCAGAAGGCGACTGGTTGGTCGCCTTTTTTATGGCTGCCAATCAGCGTCCTGAATACTTCTCAACAAGCGGGCTAGAGAGGGCTAGGGTTGCCGGACAATTATAAAAAGGCACGCCGCAATGACCGCCATGACCCGGTGTCTTGACCGTTCTGGATTCCTGCCCCGTCTGTCCTCTCATCACCTGTCGCGTGATCGATTGACCGAGCCCTTGCTGGCTTCCACATCACGAGTGAAATTACTGTGCGCACCGGCTGGCAGCGGCAAGACCGCGCTGCTCGCCGACTGCCTGTTGCAGGCGCCGCCGCAATGCCGGGTGTGCTGGTTACCGTTGTCCGGCGTGGTAATGAGTGCGGCGGATTTTCGTCAGCGTGTGGCAGAAGCGCTGGGGCTGGCTTCGTCGGAAGAGTCGGCGATGCTCGGCGCGCTGGCTCGGTTGCAGGCGCCAACCTGGCTGTTTCTCGATGATTATTGCCGTGTGCCGAATCCGGAACTCGATCACCTGCTGGATCGCATGCTGGCCGTCAGCAGTCCGATGCTGACCTGGTGGCTGGGTGCCCGCCGTCGTCCGCAGTGCAACTGGCCACGGTTATTGCTCGATGACGAACTGTACGAATGCGAACGCGCCACCCTGGCCTTCAATCAAACTGAAATTGGCTCGCTGTTACGCCACCTGACACCCGCCGATGCCAGCACCGCCGCCAGCAAAATCCTCCAGCGCAGTGGCGGTTGGTGCGCCGGAGTACGCGTTGCGCTGCTGCAAAAATGCGACTGGTCGCGCAACGACCCGCATCACAGCCGACCGGACACATTGCTCGATTACCTCGAACATGAACTGTTTACCAGCCTGACCCCTGAGTTGACGGAGGTCTGGCGGGTGCTGGCGCATTTGCCGCGATTCAATGCACGGCTGTGCGATCACCTGTTTGGCGCGGGGGAGGGGGCGCAATGCCTGAAGACGTTGCAGGACTTGGGCTGCTTCATCGAGCCTTGGCAGGACTCGGCTGAGTGGTTGCAGATCTTCCCTCCACTCACGCAATTGATGCGCGATGAGCAATGGCCGGCCGGACGTTCCTGGCATCGCCGCGCCTGTCAGTGGTTCGCCGCTGAACTGGACTGGAAAGCCGCGTTCGAACAGGCCTTGCTGGCTGAGGAGTTCGAGGTCGCCGTCAGCCTGTTGCAGCATTTCAGTTTCGAGCATTTGTTCGAGGAGCAGACGGTCGTGCTGTTGTTGCGATTGTATGAGCAACAGGGTGAAGCACTCATGTTCGGCTCGCCGCAACTGATCGGGTTGATCACGGCGGCGTCGTTGTTTGCGGGTCGGTTTGAACAAGCAGCCGACTGCATCGAACGTTTATCGCGATTCACCCCGCAGCCGTCGGCGAGCTTGCAGCGGCAGCTGATCGCTCGTTGGCAGGCGCAGCAAGGCTGGTTACTGCATTTGCAGGGTCGTATGGATGCTTCGCGCGTGCTTTTTCTTGAGGCTCTCAATGAACTTGGCCCCGACCTGTGGACCGTGCGGGTGATGTGTCTGTCGGGGTTGACCCAGCAGGCATTGCTACGCGGCGAACTTGATGTCGCGCAGGCGATGAATCGCGACGCTTTGTGCCTGGCACGAGCCCAGGGCTCGCTGGTATTCGAAGGGTTGCTGGAACTCGATCACGCGCAATTGCTGGAGCAACGCGGCGCTCCCCAGCGAGCCGAAAGCCTGCTCGCCAACGTCCATGAAATGTTTACCCGCCAGCAACGCAGTGCCGAGCCGTTGCTGGGGCGGATTGCATTGCATCGTGGCCGTTTGAGTTTGTCTCAGGGCCGCGATGCGCAGGCGTCTGAATATTTCGAAAACGGACTGCGGATCTGTCTGCGCAACCACGACAAACGGGTGCTGTATGGTTTTCTCGGCCTGGCGCAACTGGCCGCCAATCAGCGTGACTATGATTTGGCCTTCGTTCGTCTGCGCGATGCGGAACGGCTGATGCAACAGCGCCAGAGCCCTGACACCGTTTATCGTGGTGTTCTGTTGCAAATCAGCAGTCAATTCTGGCTACAGCAGGGCCGGCCCGAGCTGGCCCGTGAAGCGCTTACCCGCGTGCTGCGCCACTATCGTGGCCCGCAAGCACGGCAGGCACCTCCCGCCACCTTGATGTTGATCGCACGGATCGAATATTTGCTGGTATTGGCGCACGTATATTTGGGGCAGATCAAAGACCCGATGAGTCAGCTTGCCCCCATGCTCGAACAGTCGCAACGGTGCGCCATGTCAGCCCTGGAGGTCGAGCTGCTGTTCGTCGAGGCCGAAACGGCATGGCTGAACGGCGATTCGGTGGGCGCCAAAGCGTCTTTGCTCCGGGGCTTGAGTCTGGCCGAGCGCTGTGGCGTACGACAACCACTTCGCGAGTTGCAATTGCGTCAGCCTGATCTGTTGTCGACGTTGGGTATCGCCGATCCCTGCCTTGAAAGCACTGCACTTGCGGGTGATAACAATCCCCTCAGTCAGCGCGAAGTGGAAGTGCTCAAGCTGATTGCGCTGGGTAATTCCAATCAACAGATTGCCGAGCAGTTGTTCATTTCGTTGCACACGGTCAAGACTCATGCGCGACGCATCCACGGGAAGCTGGGTGTCGAGCGCAGGACCCAGGCGGTTGCGAGGGCTAAAGGGCTGGGGTTGCTCGGGTAAACAAGCTATTACAGGATGCCCTTCGGGCTCGCGACAGTAGGGGCCTGATAGCCCATCCGCCAACTCACGGCCCGCGTCGCCGCCAGCAATCGCTGCGCCGCCGGGCCGTTTTCGTCGGCGTGAAACAACGAGGTCGGGCCAACGATGGTCAAGACCGCCGCGACATTCCCCACGGCGTTGAATACCGGTGCCGACAAGGCGTCCACCCCAGGCATCAACAACCCATGTACATGATGCAGGCCGCGCTCGCGGATCTGTTTGCACAAGGCCGCATAGGCTTGCTCGTCCGCCAAGACATGGTGGGTAGCGTTTTGAAGTTCCTGATCGCGCAAGTCCACGGTTTCACGCTTCGGTAGAAATGCGCCAAACACCAGGCCAGTCGAAGAGCTGAGCAACGGCAATACCGAACCCAACTGCGTCACCACCGTCACTGCACGCACCGCCGGTTCGATGTGCACCACAGTCGCTCCCTGATTGCCCCACACCGCCAGAAAGCAGGTCTCGTTCAGTTCATCGCGCAATTCGGCCAAGGGCAGGGCGGCGACTTTCAGCACGTCCATACTGTTGAGTGCAGCGAGGCCGACGCGCAAGGCTTCGCGGCCCAGGCCGTAGTGATTGGTCGCCGTGTTCTGCTCGGCAAAACCGCTGGCGATCAGCGCCTGTAAATACCGATGAACCTTGCTCGCCGGCATTTGCACGTGTTCTGCCAGGCGCGACAGCGAGGTCGAGGGCGACAACTCGGCCAGTGCCTTGAGTATGTCGGTACCGACCTCGGCCGAGCGGACTTTCTGTTTGTCGTTGTTGCGCGGCGTTTCCATGAAGGCGGCCTGATCCCGGGACGAATGGGCGTCTTTATAGCTTGACGGTCAATACCAATCAAATTACGTTATGCGTAATCGAATTACGACAAAAATAACCCAGGCGTGCCGAGACCTCTGCAGCAGAGCGACAGGCCATTGCCTACTCCCTGTTCAGGAGGCTCCATGAACCTCGATTCAACGGCGCCAGCGCTGGCTTATCAGTCAGGCTTCGGCAACGAATTCAGCAGCGAAGCGTTGCCCGGCGCACTGCCCGTCGGCCAGAACTCCCCGCAAAAAGCTCCGTACGGCCTCTACACCGAACTGTTCTCCGGCACCGCGTTCACCATGGCTCGCAGCGAAGCGCGGCGCACCTGGATGTACCGGATTCAGCCGTCGGCCAATCACCCGGCGTTCGTCAAACTGGATCGGCAACTGGCCGGTGGTCCTTTAGGTGAAGTGACCCCCAATCGCCTGCGCTGGAACCCGTTGGACATCCCGACCGAGCCGACCGATTTCATCGACGGGCTGGTGAGCATGGCCGCCAATTCGGGCGCGGACAAACCGGCCGGGATCAGCATTTACACCTACCGCGCCAACCGCTCCATGGAACGCGTGTTCTTCAATGCCGACGGTGAAATGTTGCTGGTACCCGAGCAGGGTCGCCTGCGCATCGCCACCGAATTGGGCGTGCTGGAACTGGAGCCGCTGGAAATCGCCGTGCTGCCACGCGGTCTGAAATTTCGCGTCGAATTGCTCGACCCGCAAGCGCGCGGCTACATCGCCGAAAACCATGGCGCGCCACTGCGCCTGCCGGACCTTGGGCCGATCGGCAGCAACGGTCTGGCCAATGCCCGGGACTTCCTGACGCCCGTCGCGTATTACGAAAACCTCAAGCAACCGACCACCCTGGTGCAGAAATTCCTCGGCCAGTTGTGGGGCTGCGAACTTGATCATTCGCCGCTGAACGTGGTCGCCTGGCACGGCAATAACGTTCCGTACAAATATGACCTGCGCCGTTTCAACACCATCGGCACGGTCAGTTTCGACCACCCGGATCCGTCGATTTTCACCGTCCTGACGTCGCCGACCAGCGTCCACGGTCTGGCCAATCTGGACTTCGTGATCTTCCCGCCACGCTGGATGGTGGCCGAGAAAACCTTCCGTCCGCCGTGGTTCCACCGCAACCTGATGAACGAATTCATGGGCCTGATCAAGGGCGAGTACGACGCCAAGGCTGAAGGCTTCGTGCCCGGCGGTGCGTCGTTGCACAGCTGCATGAGCGCGCATGGCCCGGACGGCGAAACCTGCACCAAGGCGATCAACGCCGAACTGGCACCGGCGAAAATCGACAACACCATGGCGTTCATGTTCGAGACCAGCCAGGTGTTGCGCCCGAGCCGTTTCGCACTGGAATGCCCGCAACTGCAAAACAATTACGATGCCTGCTGGGCCTCGCTGCCCGCCACTTTCGACCCGACCCGGAGATAACCCATGACTCAGACTTCCACCACTCGCAGCTGGGTTTCTTCCGCCAACGGCCATGCTGATTTCCCACTGCAAAACCTTCCGATGGGCGTTTTCAGCGTGAACGGCTCTGCACCGCGCAGCGGTGTGGCCATCGGCGAGCATATTTTTGATCTGGAAGCTGCACTGGACGCTGGCTTGTTCGAAGGCGTCGCCAGAACCGCAGTAGAAGCCACCCGTGGCGGTCAGCTCAATGCGTTCTTCGAACTGGGCCGCGAGGCTCGCGTTGCACTGCGCGAACGTCTGTTGGAACTGTTCACTGAAGGCAGCACCCTGCACGGCAAGATCGAAGCCCAAGGCGCAAAACTGCTGCTACTGGCGGCAAATTGCGAGATGCATCTGCCGGCGAAAATCAACGATTACACCGACTTCTACGTCGGCATCGAGCATGCGCAGAACGTCGGCAAACTGTTCCGTCCGGACAATCCATTGCTGCCGAACTACAAATACGTGCCGATCGGCTACCACGGCCGTGCCTCGACCATTCGCCCGTCCGGCACCGATGTTCGCCGCCCGAAAGGCCAGACCTTGCCGGCCGGTCAGACCGAGCCGACGTTTGGCCCGTGCGCACGTCTGGATTACGAACTGGAACTGGGCATCTGGATCGGTCAGGGCAACGAGATGGGCGACTCGATCGCCATTGGTGACGCTGCCGATCACATTGCCGGTTTCTGCCTGCTCAACGACTGGTCGGCGCGCGATATCCAGGCTTGGGAATACCAGCCGCTGGGGCCGTTCCTGTCGAAGAGCTTTATCACCAGCATCTCGCCGTGGGTCGTGACGGCCGAAGCGCTTGAGCCGTTCCGTCGAGCTCAACCGGCGCGCCCGGAAGGTGACCCGCAGCCGCTGCCGTACCTGTTCGACACGCGTGATCAAGCCGCTGGTGCGTTCGATATCGAACTGGAAGTGCTGCTGCTCACAGAAGGCCTGCGCGAGCAAAAACTGCCGGCCCATCGTCTGACCCTCAGCAACACCAAACACATGTACTGGACCGTGGCGCAAATGGTCGCGCACCACAGCGTCAACGGCTGTCAGTTGCAGGCCGGTGACTTGTTCGGTTCGGGCACGTTGTCGGGGCCGGAAAACGGTCAGTTCGGCAGCTTGCTGGAAATCACCGAGGGCGGGAAAAAGCCGATTGAGCTGGCGTCGGGCGAGGTGCGCAAATTCCTCGAAGACGGCGACGAAATCATCCTGCGCGCCCGTTGCAGCCGCGACGGTTTTGCCTCCATCGGTTTCGGCGAATGCCGTGGCAAAGTGATCGCGGCGCGCTAAGAGGATTGGGTCATGGAACTCTATACCTACTACCGTTCGACGTCGTCCTACCGGGTGCGCATCGCGTTGGCGCTGAAGGGCCTGGATGTCCAGGCGCTGCCGGTCAATCTGATTGCGCCGCAAGGTGGCGAGCATCGGCAAGCGCCGTATCTGGCCATCAACCCGCAAGGCCGGGTGCCGGCCTTGCGCACCGATGAAGGCGAGCTGTTGATTCAGTCACCGGCCATCATCGAGTACCTGGAGGAACGTTATCCACAGGTGCCGCTGCTGTCCAAAGACTTGGCCGCGCGCGCTCACGAGCGTGGCGTTGCGGCGGTGATTGGTTGCGACGTGCATCCGCTGCACAACGTAAGCGTGCTCAACAAGCTGCGGCAATTGGGCCACGATGAACCGCAGGTGGTGGAGTGGATCGGCCACTGGATCAGCCAGGGGCTGGCGACGGTCGAGCACTTGATTGGGGATGAGGGTTATTGCTTTGGGCCGCAGCCGGGCCTGGCGGACGTTTATCTGATACCCCAACTGTACGCAGCCGAGCGTTTCAACATTTCGCTTGAGCCGTATCCACGGATTCGCCGGATAGCGGCGTTGGCCGCCACGCATCCAGCCTTCATCAAGGCCCACCCGGCTAATCAGCCTGACACCCCCTAAAGCCCTGCACGCAACCCTGTAGGAGCGAGCGATGCGGCGACCCGACTTGCCCGCGAAGAACGATAACGCGGTATTTCTGATAGATCGAGGCGCCTGGTTCGCGGGCAAGCCTCGCTCCTACAAAGAGCAGAGGTCAATGGACGATCGAGTTGGGTGGGAGATGCCCCAAGCGTTCCGTCAGGCGAATCCGCTGGATCGGGTCGTCGCTGAGCAGCAGCGCATGCTCCAGGTCGAAGCGTTCGGCGTTCGGGCAGTCCAGCCGTTGATAGAGGCTGGCCCGGGCCAGGTAATCGGCGGCGTTGGCGTTGCCCAGTTCCAGCACGCGTTCGGCGTCGATCAGGGCGCCGATGTAGTCATCGTGGGAAAGGTGCAGCTGACGCAGGTTGCGTGACAGCCGTTGCAGCATCTGCGCCGGCTCGGCGGTCAGCAGATGCTCGGCGTTGAGTTGCATGTTCGGGCCGTACTGGCGTTGCAGCAATTCACGGCAATCGTTGGGGTACAAGCGTCGCCCGCCGCACGGGTCCAGCAGATGATCGGCGCCCGGTACGCGCAGCAGGAAGTGCCCAGGGAAATTGACCCCGACCATGGGGATCTCCAGGCGTTTGGCCAACTCCAGCGCTATTAGCCCCAGGGATAGCGGCTGACCGCGCCGCAGTTCCAGCACCTTGTTGACCAATGCCACTTGCGGACGCAGCGGTGTGAAGTCGTCCTGGGCGAACCCCAGGTCAATCATCCGCCGCAACAGCGGCTGGGCCAATTCGCTCACCGGCAGCATCGGCAAACCATAGCTGACCCGCTGTTGCAGGTCCCGGAAGTCTGCCAATACCTTCTCGAGATCCACCTCTTTGTCGTGCTCGGCGGCCACCCACAGCGCCGCCTCGAACAGCGCGGGCGGTGATCGTTGCAGGCAGTCAAAAAAATGTTGGCGCGGCGTCATCAAAATCTCCCGGCAATGCCTCGTTTTAGCCTCGTCTGCGGCGTTCGTCCAGTGCTGCACACATGCGGTTTCAGGTTATGTCCGAAAGCCTGCTTGGCGACGCTGCTTATTCCGGTGCGCTTCTGCAAATTTTGGGCGCAAGCCTATACTGGCGACTACAAGAAGTGATTCGGGAGCCCGACGATGTTCGCTCTCATGCAAAGCACTCGCCTTGAATCGCTGCATCTGAGCGTCGACCCGGCCACCGGGTTGAAGGCGGTGATTGCCATTCATAACAGCCGTCTGGGGCCCGCCCTGGGGGGATGTCGTTACCTTGCCTATCCCAGCGACGAGTCTGCGGTCGAGGACGCCATTCGCCTGGCTCAAGGCATGAGTTACAAGGCTGCGCTGGCCGGCCTGGCCCAGGGCGGCGGGGTTGCGGTGATTGTTCGACCGGTCCATGTGGAGAACCGCGCCGCGCTGTTCGAAGCCTTCGGACGCTGCATCAATCAGCTCGACGGTCGCTACATCACCGCGATCGACAGCGGCACCTCGGTGGCAGACATGGATTGCATCGCCCAAGAGACCCAACACGTCACCAGCACCACTTCAGCGGGCGACCCTGCGCCTCACGCGGCGATGGGCGTGTTCACCGGCATTCGTGCCACCGCCATGGCTCGTCTGGGCAGCGATAACCTCGAAGGCCTGCGAGTGGCCATCCAGGGTTTGGGCAACGTCGGTTTCGCCTTGGCGGAACAGCTGCACGCCGCTGGCGCCGAACTGCTGGTCAGCGACATCGATCACGGCAAGGTGCAATTGGCGATGGAGCAGTTGGGCGCTCATCCGATTGCCAACGACGCGCTACTCAGTACGCCGTGCGACATTCTCGCGCCCTGCGGCCTGGGCGGCGTGCTCAACAGCCACAGTGTGACGCAACTGCGCTGCTCTGCGGTGGCAGGTTCTGCGAACAATCAGCTGACTCACCTGGAGGTCGCCGATCAACTGGAGCGACGGGGCATTTTGTATGCGCCGGATTATGTGATCAATTCCGGCGGGCTGATCTACGTTTCACTCAAACACCGTGGCGAAGAACTCACGACCATCACCGCACACCTGTCGAAAATCGCCTCGCGACTGACCGAAGTCTTCGCCCATGCCCAGGCGGAAAAACGTTCCCCGGCAAGGGTAGCGGACGAGCTCGCGGAGAAAGTGCTGTACCGCTGAGTCCTGCCTTTACTGCAGACATGAAAAAGGCCCTGAGCCATTCGACTCAGGGCCTATTCAATTCGGGCGTTGCTTACTTCGGTGTCTTGGCAGCTTTGGCTGGCTTGGTCGGCTCAGCGGCTTCTGCCACTTCTGCCGGTTCAGCTTTTTCAACCACCTCAGCCGGCGCATTCAGCAGTTCGGACAAAACATCCGGTTGGCTCTTGAACGCCTTGGCGAACACATCGCGATTCTTCGCCATGTAGATCCCGGCTTCTTCCACTTGCTGTTCGGTCAGGGACGGAACGGCTTTTTGCAACACTTCAGCCAGCAATTCAGCCAGTTCGAGCATTTTGTCATGACGGTCAGCTTCGGCTTTATCCATGAACAAGCGCTCCAGATCTCGGCTGCTGCGGTATACCACTTCGACGGCCATTCACCACCTCACATGCCTTCACGATAGTTGTCTGTTTCGACCACTGTATTTATATACAGCGAAAAGGATAAGCGAATCCCTGCGCTTTGGGTAGTGGCTTTTTAATGTAGACCGAAATCAGGGGTTGTAAGGTGAACCGTGTGGCTCCATTCGCGGGCAAGCCTCGCTCCTACAGGCTAGGCACTGGCTTGGGCGGGTGCGACCAAACGCCACGGAGCGCGTTTTAGAGCACCTCGCCATCATGTGGCAGGCGCCTCTGGCCTTTTTTCTGCATGCAGAACAACCGTCACGTCAAACCCGCATCATCCGCTCGAACCGAGCTAAGGAAGAATCATCGTGAAAATCAACTGGGCCGAGAACCTGCGGCAGAACGTGCACGAACTGGCCGAGTCCCTGGGCAACCTGTTCGTCGAGACTTTCCATTACCTGGCGCTGTTCGCCATCGGTGCGGTAACCGCCTGGGCGGCGGTGATGGAATTTCTGGGGATGATCGAAGAAGGGGACATCAAGATCGATGACATCTTGCTGCTGTTCATCTACCTGGAACTGGGGGCGATGGTCGGGATTTACTTCAAGACCAACCACATGCCGGTGCGCTTCCTGATCTACGTGGCGATCACGGCGCTGACGCGGCTGCTGATTTCCAACGTCTCGCACCACAATCCGCCGGACCTCGGCATCATCTACCTGTGCGGCGGGATTCTGCTGCTGGCATTTGCGATTCTGGTGGTGCGTTACGCTTCGTCGCAATTCCCTTCGGTGAAGATCGAGAACCCGCAACGCAAGATCGGTGCGGGTTCCGGTGAACATCCCGAAGTGGAGAAGGGCGAGATTTAAAGCCCCATGGTCGGGCGGGGCCGGGCTTTGACTTGGGGTGGCGGCGGATTGCGATTGTCGCCATCGGTCATCGCTTCGAGGATGGCCACGGCACTGTGGCCCTGTTCGATGGCGATGCCGAACTGAATGCTTTGCACCAGACGTTTGAGGCGCTTGGGGTCATTGCGCTGTTCGGCGCTGATCATCCGCTTGGCAACCACATGGCCGCTGTTGGAGAGGGTCAGCATGATGCTGCCGTCCAGACCCTGAATGCTCAGGTTGATCTGATAGTCCGCTGCAAAGGCATCGGTAATGAGCTGAAAAGGGTTGTCCATGATGCGTCACCGCCTGATTGAACGTGCAGTTGTTGACCGGCCATGATCGGGTTGGTTCGCACTACCAGACCATCGGCAAGCCGCTCGCTGAGGTTTTCAAAAGTCCTTTTGCCTCGCAGGTGGTGTAGCAAGGGGCATGCCGGAAAAATTGTCGAACAATGATCGTGGCGGAAAAGAGGCGCGCAGGCAGTCAAGAAAGTTCAGGCGAAACACACTCCCTGTAGCAGCTGGCGCAGCCTGCGTTCGGCTGCGAAGCAGTCGTGAGATCAGCCAGCGCGGTGCTTCAGGAAGACCGCGCGCTCAGGTTTTACGACTGCTGCGCAGCCGAACGCAGGCTGCGCCAGCTGCTACAGGTTCGTGCTACGGCTTACCTTTTCGGCTTCAGGCCTGCCCGTTTCAGGGCATGAACGAGTAAATGATCGCTGACAGTGCAATCAAGCCGATCAACACCACGAACACGTTCGACGCCTGGCCCGAATACTGGCGCAAGGCCGGCACGCGGCGGATGGCGTACATCGGCATCAGGAACAACAGACACGCAATGACCGGCCCGCCGAGGGTTTCGATCATGCCGAGGATGCTCGGGTTGAAGGTCGCCACGGCCCAGCAGCTGAGGATCATGAACAGCGCGGTGAGGCGGTTCAGCCAGCTCGCCGACATCGCCCGGCCACGGCCACGCAGGCTTTTCACGATCAGGCCCTGAAAGCCTTCGCTGGCGCCGATGTAATGGCCGAGGAAGGATTTGGTGATCGCCACCAGCGCAATCAGCGGCGCGGCATAAGCGATGACCGGGGTCTGGAAGTGGTTGGCCAGGTACGACAGGATCGAGATGTTCTGTGCCTTCGCCGCCGCAAGATCGGCCGGCGACAGCGCCAGCACGCAGCTGAAGCAGAAGAACATCACCGTCACCACCATCATGGCGTGGGCGATGGCGAGAATGCCGCTGCTCTTGCGCTCGGCGTGCTCGCCGTACCGCTGTTTCTGGTCAACGGCGAAGGCGGAAATGATCGGCGAATGGTTGAACGAGAACACCATGACCGGGATTGCCAGCCACAAGGTTTTGAAGAACAGCGGCAGCGGCATGCCTTCGCTGGCGGTGGAGAAGAACGCACCGTTCCAGTTCGGGATCAGGCTGAAACCGAGCAGCAGCAACGCCGCGACGAACGGGTAAACCAGCACGCTCATGCACTTGACGATGACCCCCTGGCCACACCGCACGATCGCCATCAGACCGAGGATCAGCACCAGCGACAGAATCGCTCGCGGTGGCGGGGCGATGTGCAATTGATGCTCCATGAAGCTGCTCAGGGTGTTGGTCAGCGCCACGCTGTACACCAGCAGAATCGGGAAAATCGCGAAGAAATACAGCAGCGTGATCAACTTGCCGGCGCCAACGCCGAAGTGTTCTTCCACTACTTCGGTGATGTCTCCGGAGCGACCGGACAGCACGAAGCGGGTCAGGCCCCGGTGAGCAAAGTAGGTCATCGGAAACGCCAGCACCGCCAGGATCAGCAGCGGCCAGAAACCGCCCACGCCGGCGTTGATCGGCAGGAACAGCGTGCCGGCACCAATTGCCGTGCCGTAAAGGCCAAGCATCCAGGTGGTGTCGTGTTTGCTCCAGCCCTTGGTGGCTGTTGCAGTGTCGCGTTTGAGATCTACAGCAGGATTATCGGCAGCAGGTGTACGTGCATCGGTCATCGTTTGGCCTCGTTATTGTTCTTGCTCGGGCTCACGGTTACGGGCGGTCAGGGAATGCTCCTCAGCACTCCACCCAGCTGACAGCCAGGCCGCCCCGTGAAGTCTCTTTGTATTTGTCGTGCATGTCGGCGCCGGTATCGCGCATGGTGCGGATGACCCGGTCCAGGGAAATGAAGTGTTTGCCGTCACCGCGCAGGGCCATTTGCGTGGCGTTGATCGCCTTCACGGCAGCAATCGCATTGCGCTCGATGCACGGCACTTGCACCAGGCCGCCGACCGGGTCGCAGGTCAGGCCGAGGTTGTGTTCCAGGCCGATTTCGGCTGCGTTTTCCAGTTGCTCGGGGGTGGCACCGAGCACATCGGCCAGACCGGCGGCTGCCATGGCGCAGGCGGAGCCGACTTCACCCTGGCAGCCGACTTCGGCACCGGAAATAGACGCGTTTTTCTTGCAGAGTATTCCTACAGCCGCCGCGCCTAAAAAAAACGCGACAACGTCATCGTCCGACGCGTCCGGGTTGAATTTCATGTAGTAGTGCAGCACCGCCGGAATGATCCCGGCCGCGCCGTTGGTCGGCGCCGTGACCATGCGTCCGCCCGCTGCGTTTTCTTCGTTCACGGCGAGGGCAAACAGGTTGACCCACTCCATGGCCGACAAGGTGGACGTGATGACATTCGGCTTGCCGATTTCCAGCAGACTGCGGTGCAATTTCGCCGCGCGGCGCGGAACATTCAGACCGCCCGGCAGGATGCCTTCGTGGCGCATGCCTTGCTCGACGCACTCGCGCATCACTGACCAAATGTGCAGCAGGCCTTGGCGGATTTCGGCTTCGCTGCGCCACGCCAGTTCGTTGGCCATCATCAACTCGGAAACACGCAGGCCGTGTTGGTTGCAGAGCTTGAGCAATTCGGCGGCGCTGGAAAAATCGTAGGGCAGCACCACGTCGCTGGTCGGCGCAATGCCGGACTCGGCTTCCGCCGCTTCGATGATGAAACCACCGCCAATCGAGTAGTACGTTTGCTCCGACAGTTCTCCGGTTTCGCCAAAGGCTGTCAGAGACATGGCGTTAGGGTGGTAAGGCAAACTCTCGTCGAGCAATAGGAGATCGCGTTGCCAGTTGAAGGCGATGGTCTTGGTGCCGGCCAGAGACAGTTCGCCGGTTTCGCGCAGGGTCTGGATTCGGCTATCTATGGTGGTCGGATCGATGCTGTCTGGCCATTCGCCCATCAGGCCCATGACACAGGCACGATCGGTGGCGTGGCCGACGCCGGTGGCCGAGAGGGAGCCGTACAGACGGATTTCCACCCGACGGACGGCGTCGAGCAAATCCTGGTCAATCAGTGCCTGGGCAAAGGTCGCTGCGGCGCGCATCGGGCCGACGGTGTGGGAACTGGACGGACCGATGCCGACTTTGAAGAGATCGAAAACACTGATAGCCATGCTAAAGCCTATACAAGCAATGGAAGAGAAATCGCTGCCATTTTTGTAGGACAAGCGCAATGTCGGCGATACTGCCTACCTCGGTCCTACGTGACCAACGAAACTTCCTAAGACAGCCTTTAGCAGGACTAAACAATGAGTCGCCAATTGCACGCCCAGACTTACGTCTGGCTGCACGTGTTTTCCTGTGCCGCGCGGCACTTGTCGTTCACCCGTTGCGCCGAAGAGCTGCACATCACGCCGGGTGCAGTCAGCCAGCAAATCCGCCAACTCGAAGAGCGCCTGGGCTTTCGCTTGTTTCACCGTCGTGCTCGCGGCGTGGAATTGAGCGCCGAAGGCCAGCGACTGGCTATTACGGTCAACGAGGCTTACGGCAGCATCGACGCGGAATTGCGACGACTGGACGCGGGCATGATCAGCGGGATTTTGCGGGTGCGTTCGATTCCATCGTTCCTGAGCAAGTGGCTGACCCCACGCCTGCCGCGTTTGCAGCAGCGCTTTCCGGACATTCAATTGCGCCTGGTGGCCGAGGACAGCAGCGTGCCGTTGCACGAGGGTGATTTCGACCTGGCGATCGACCTGAATGACGGCAGTTATCCCGGATTGTTATCCACAACCTTGCTCGACGAGCAGATCTTCCCGGTCTGCGCCCCGAGCCTGCTGCGCGGCCGACCACCGCTGCACGGTCCGGCTGACCTGGTGCACTTCCCGCTGCTGCACGACATCACGGCCTGGCGCGGCAGTTACGAGTACGCGGAATGGGAGTTCTACCTGAACGCTATCGGCTTCGAAGGCGCCGACGTGCGGCGCGGACACACCTTCAATCGCAATCACCTGACCATAGAAGCGGCGATTGCCGGCATGGGCGTGGCGATTGCGCGGCGGACATTGCTCAACGATGAGCTGGAGCGGGGGACGTTGATCGTGCCGTTCGGTCTGGCAGTGCCCAATCACAAGCGTTACGTGCTGCTCTATGCGCCCGGCGCACTGAGCCATCCGGGCGGGCGTGCGGTGCATGACTGGCTGGTGGAAGAGGCGGGGATTTTTCGGAGTCTGCACCCACTGGCGGAGCGGCAGATGTGAGCAATTGTGACTGAAGAGAGGGGCGACCCAACTCCCGACCTTAACAGCGCTTTTTGCCGTTGTCCGACTTTTTTTGCGAATCCATATTTATCTTTTTTTAGGGGTTGAAATGTTCTGCGCACAGACCGATTGTGTAAGTAAGAGGTCACGGTGATGACGCCCAAGGGCTAGCCGATGTGCCTCTCGCAAGCTAGCTGAAATAAGGGATGAACTATGCAAATCCAAGTCAACAGCGATAACCATATTCAAAGCAGCATCCGACTGGAGGAGTGGGTACGTACTACCATTGAGAGCACGCTTGAACGTTATGAAGAGGACCTGACACGCGTCGAGGTTCATCTGCGGGACGAGAACGGCGACAAGCCCGGTCCCCATGACATGCGCTGTCAGCTGGAAGCGCGGCCAAAAGGCCACCAACCGATTTCTGTTACCCATAAAGCCGCTAGCCTGGAACTGGCGATCGACGGTGCGGCCGAAAAACTTGAACACGCGCTTGAGCATCTGTTCGGCAAACTGCGGGGCAAACCTCGTGCCGCTGTGGTGCCATTCGAACGAGTCGCTGCTGATGCGCTGCTGGAAGAAGAGTTTCTCGAGAACGAACAGGCTGCAATAAACGGCTGAAGCCTGATTCAATTTTTACCTTCCCAATGAAAACGGGCCTGCTTATGCAGGCCCGTTCTTGTTTGCGCCGATTATGGCGGCGCCGCATTTCCTTGTAGGAGCGAGGCTTGCCCGCGAAGAGGCCCGGAAATCCAGCGCATATGTCGCTCATTCAAACGCCTTCGCGGGCAAGCCTCGCTCCTACAAAGGAGGGCGAGTTCGGTCGCGAAGAGGGTGTGCGGCTTCAGATCAGAACGCCACCGACGTCTGCACATAAACCGTCCGCGGTTCCCCCACATACTTGCCCTTGTTGTTGTCATCGAACGACCGGGTGAAGTACTGGTGGTTGAGAATATTCTTGACCCCCACCGCCACATTCAAATCCTGTAATTTCGGCCCGAAGTCATACGCCGCGCGGCTGCTGAACAACATATACCCAGGAATCTTGCCCGTGCTGCCATCAGCGCTTTCAGCCGAGGTATTGGCGTTGTCGGCAAATTGGTCGCTCTGGTAACTGCTGTCCAGGTTCAGCTTCCAGGCGCCTTCGGTGTAACCCACCCCGAGGGTGCCTTTGTGTTTCGAGGAGAACGGCACACGATTGCCCTTGTTCGGCCCGTCTTCGCGGATGGTCGCGTCCACATAGGCATAAGTGGCGTACACATCGAAGCCGGTCAGCGACGGGCTCAAATCATCCAGCGAATAATTGATGCTGCTTTCAATGCCTTGATGACGCGTCTCGCCGCGTGCGATCACCGAATCGTTGGTCTGATTACTTTCGTACTGATTGTCGAAGTTGATCAGGAACGCACCGATTTCCGCTCTCAGCGCACCGTTGTCGTAACGGGTGCCCAGCTCCCAGGTCCGCGCCTTCTCCGGTTTGACTTCGCCGCTGGTCACCCGGTTTGGCATCTGACTGTATTGCACGCTGCCGAACGAGCCTTCGGTGTTGGCGTATAGGTTCCAGGTGTCCGTCACGTGATAAAGCACGTTCAGCGCCGGCAGTGCGGTGTTGTAGTCGCCCTTGTACTTCACGTTCGTCAGGTTGTTGGTCTGCTGCGAATCGATCATCTCGTAGCGAATGCCCGGCGTGATCGTCCACTTGCCAATGTCGATCCGGTCGTCGACGAAGAACGCATTGGCCTCAGTGCCGCCCCGGGTGTCGCGGTCATTGCGGCTGTTGGTGGTCGGGAAGGTATTGTTGGCGATCGGCTCGCGGTAGCGCAGTTCGTGGCCGGCTTCGTTGATGTAGCGATAGCCGACGCCGACTTCATGGCTGGTCGGGCCGAGGTCAAAGCCTTGGGCGAAACGGGTTTCCAGACCACGCACCCAGTACTCGCGCGGCGACAGCGAGAGGAATGTGCCCTGATCCAGATAACCGCTGCGCAGGGTTTTGGTGAAGAAGGTGTTGGCGGTGAATTCGCGGCGGTCTTCCTGATAGCGATAGCCGAAGTTGAACATGGTCCGGCGGCCCCAGAACTGGTCTTTCGGGCGGGTCGACTGGTACGGATCGGCGTCGTAATCGGCGACGTTCAGACCGCCGGGCATGTCGGCCTTGCCTTCGTAATACTGAGCCATCGCGTTGAAGCTGTTGGCGTCATCGAGCTGATACTTGCCCTTGAGGATCAGGTCGTCGATTTCGGTGTCGCTGTGTTCACGCCAGTCGCCGCCGCGGGTCCCGGAGTACAACAGCGCACCGCCCAGGCCATTGTCGGCGGTGCCGCCGGCCAGCAAGTTGCCGGTGGTTTTAAAACCGTCGTGGCTGGAGGACGGGCTGGTTTCGGTTTGGAAACCGCCTTTCACGGTCGGCTCATCGGGAATCGCCCGGGTCACGAAGTTGACCACGCCGCCAACGTTCTGCGGGCCGTAACGCACCGCGCCGCCGCCGCGCACCACATCCACCGCGTCCATGTTGCCGATGCTCACCGGGGCGAATGACAGCTGCGGCTGGCCATAAGGGGCGAAGGGCACGGGGATGCCGTCCATCAATACGGTCGAGCGAGAAGCCAGGCGCGGATTGAGGCCACGAATGCCGAAGTTCAGTGCCATGTCATGGCTGCCGGTGCCGTTGTTGTCCGGCGCGTTCACCCCGGGGATGCGATTGAGCACGTCCTTGGCCTGGGTTGCGCCTTGTCGCTCGAACTCTTCGCGACGGATCACATCACGTGCGCCGGGATGCTCGAAGACGTTGATTTGCGCCGCATCGCCGAGCCAGTCGCCGACCACTTTCGAGGTGTCCAGCTCCAGCGCGGTGTCGCCCGCCGGTTGCAGGCTGAAGGCATTGTCGCCCTCGGCGCGAGCTTGCAGGCCGGTGCCTTCGAGCAAAGCGTTCAAGCCCTGCGAAGGGGTGAAGTTGCCTTCCAGGCCACGACTCTGGACACCGCTGGTGATCTGCGAACCAAAGGTAATCAACACGCCGGCTTCACGGCCGAACTGGTTGAGGGCGTTTTCCAGCGAGGACGGTGCGATGTGGTACGGCTTGGCATCGGTGGCGAGTGCGAGCGGCAGCGCACCGAAGCTCAGGCTGGCGCCCAGCAAAAGTTGGCGCAGGGTGCGGGCCAGCGGAGTGAGGCGGGTGGGGTGCATGGACGACGATCCTGAGAAGGTGGAATCAAGGGGGCTTTCCTTCTCTGTCACGCCAGATCTGAAAAACGGCTCACGTTGGATGAAATTTTTTTTGCTGAGCTGACACTGGCTGGCTTTTGTGGCGAGGGAGCTTGCTCCCGTTCGGCTGCGCAGCAGTCGTAAATTTGGGGCCGCTTCGCAGCCCAGCGGGAGCAAGCTCCCTCGCCACAGGTATTGTGACTCGCTCCAGAATTACACCTTCGCCTCGACGGTCACCCAATACCGGGTAAAGCGCTTCACTTTCACCGGCAAACTGATTTCCAGCAGATCAAGAATCCGCTCGCTGTCGTCCAGTGGATACGTCCCGGAGATCAACAAATCCGCCACCTTCGCATCGCAATTCAGCTGCCCGCGACGATAACGGCCGAGTTCGTCGAGAAAATCCCCGAGGCGCATGTGCGCGGCCACCAGCATGCCGTCGGCCCAGGCGCCGCTGTTGGCGTCCAGCGGCAGCGGTTTGCCCACGCCTTGCAGGCCGAAACCCAATTGCCGGGCGGCTGGCAAAACCACTGGAGCTCCACCGTCCGGCGTCAATTCGACGCTGCCCTCGAACACTGCTACCTGCGTGCGATCAGCAAACTGCCGGACGTTCAATCGCCCACCTTGTGTCGTTAAAACACCCTGCGCGGTCTGCACCTGAAACGCCTGGGTGGCGGTCAGCAGCAGTTCGCCCTCCAGCAAACGGATCAACCGTTGCTGACCCTTCACGCGCACATCCACAGAACTCGCGGTGTTGAGCTGCAACTGGTTACCAGCGCCAAGCGGCACCTTGCGCCGCTGGCCGATGGGGCTGCGGTAGTCAGCAAGCAACGGCGGCAGCACGTTGCGTTCGCGCAGGCCCCAGGTGAGCGCAGAACCGGCGCCAAGAATCAGCAGCAGTTTCAACGCCTGACGTCGGCTGCCGGACTTCGGCGCATTGAGCGCCGCGTGGGCCAGCGGTGACGACAAACCGCGCAGTCGCTGATTGACCCGCTGGATATGCTCCCACGCCCGTTGATGCTCGCTGTGCGCATCGTGCCATTGCTGCCAGGCTTTTTGCTGGCGCGGGTTCAGCGGGCCTTGCTGCATTTCCATCAGCCAGTGCACCGCCTGCTCGGCGACCTGGGAAGAAAAGTCTGGAGTGCCGTTCATAAGGCGAAGTAGCAGCGCATGGCTGCTTTACTCAAATGGCGTTTGACCGTGGCGATGGAAATCCCCAGTTCGGCGGCGATCTGTGGATAAGTCAGGCCATCGACCTGTGCGAGCAAAAAGGCGCGTTTGACCAGGCGCGGCAAACCGTCCAGCAACTGGTCCAGCTCCATCAGGGTTTGCAGGATGATTGCCCGCTCTTCCTCGGACGGCGCGTACACCTCCGGCAGGTGCGCGAGTGCTTCGGCGTAGGCGCGCTCCAGATCCTGACGACGGTAATGGTTGAACAGCACGCGCTTGGCGATCGTCGTCAGGAACGCTCGCGGCTCGATGATCTGCGGGGTTTCCCGCGCCGTGAGCACGCGAATGAACGTGTCCTGAGCCAGGTCCGCCGCGCTGTCCGGGCAGCCAAGCCTGCGCCGCAACCAACCGGTGAGCCAGTTGTGGTGGGCCTGATAGAGGACTTCGACGGGATTGGCGGGCTGCAACAGAACCACTCCGACACAAACGGATACGTTAGAGAACAAGAATTGTTCGCATTGTAGAGGTGTGTAACGCCCCCGGCAATCGGATCTGTTTTGCGTATGAGAATATTTATCATTAATATTGCGCGCTTGCTGGCCCCGTGACCTTCACGCGGCCTCCCCCGGTTTCAAGGTCGAAACATGAAAGGCAAAATCAGCACGCTCCCCGTTTCTTATCGATTGGCCGTCACTTCGCGCGTGCTGGCCGCGGTGTTGGGCGGCTATGTCGTTGCGGCGCTGGCCAGCGTCAGCCTGAGCTTGTGGTTGCCGATGGTTCGCTCTGAAGCGGTGGTGACCGGGATGATGACCTCGTTTCTGGTCTATCTGGTCGCGGTGCTCTGGTGTTTTGCCTGTCGCAGTGCGTGGCAGGCCTGGTTCGGGTTGATCGTGCCGGGCCTGGTGCTCGCGGTGGTGTCCGGCCTGGCGTATTGGATGGGCCACGCATGAAAGAGGGTTTTCGTCAGGCGATGGCTTGGTTGCACACCTGGGCCGGGTTGATCTTCGGCTGGTTGCTGTTTGCGATTTTCCTGACCGGCACGCTTGCCTATTTCAAGGACGAGATCAGTCACTGGATGCAGCCTGAAATCCCGGCGCGTTCGGTGAGCTCCGAAGCCAGTTTGACCCTGGCGCAAAACTACCTTCAGCAACACGCAGCGGGTGCCTCGCGCTGGCTGATCGATTTGCCAAGTGCCCGAGAGCCGGGCCTGTCGGTGCGCTGGCAACAGACACCGGCCAAACCCGGCGAGCGTGGACAATTCACCGAGAAACTCCTCGACGCGCAAACCGGCAGCGAAGTTCAGGGCCGCGAATCCATGGGTGGCGACTTCTTTTATCGCTTCCACTTCCAGCTGCAAATGCCCTATCCGTGGGGCCGCTGGCTGTCGACCATCGCGGCCATGGTGATGTTCATCGGCCTGATCACCGGGATCATCACGCACAAGAAAATCTTCAAGGACTTCTTCACCTTCCGTCCCCGCAAAGGCCAGCGCTCCTGGCTGGACGGGCACAACGCGGTGGGCGTTCTGGTGTTGCCGTTTCACCTGATGATCACTTACAGCAGCCTGGTGATTTTCATGGCGATGGTGATGCCGGCGAGCATCCTGGCTTCGTACAAGGGCGATGCCCGCACCTTTTACGCGGAGGTGTTCCCGGCCTCCGGCACCCCCGAACTGGCCGGCAAACCGGCTGAACTGGCCCCGATGGCGCCGCTGTTGGAGCGGGCGCGCACGCAGTGGTCGGGCGGTCGGGCAGAACGTCTGACAGTGAACAATCCGGGGGATGCGAATGCCTCGATTGTCGTCTCAAGGGACGACGCCGACCGAGTGATTTATGACGCCAGCAGCGCGGTGACCTTCAATGGCGTGACCGGTCAACAACTCAGCGCCACGCCGCAGCAACCGGTGCCGATGGCCATCGCCGGCAGTTTCTATGGCTTGCACATGGGCCATTTCGCAAGCCCCGTGCTGCGCTGGCTGTATTTCGTTTGCGGTTTGGCGAGCACGGCGATGATTGGCACCGGGCTGGTGATCTGGCTCGGCAAGCGCCAGCTCAAACATGCGAAAAGCGCGGTGATGCCCTTCGAGCTGCGGCTGGTGGAAGTGCTGAACATTGCCAGCATGTCCGGGCTGGTGGTCGCGGTAGCGGCGTTCTTCTGGGCCAATCGGCTGCTGCCGGTCGAGATGGCCACCAGGGCGGATTGGGAAGTGAACAGTTTCTTCATCGTTTGGGGCTTGAGCGTGATTCATGCGGTGGTGCGCCGTGGCCGCTCGGCGTGGGTCGAGCAACTGGCCATGGCCGCGATGCTGTTCTGTGGCGTGCCGCTATTGAATGCACTGACCACGCCGTACCACTTGGGCGTAACGCTGGCTGAAGGCGACTGGACGCTGGCCGGGTTCGATTTGACCTGCCTGGGCAGTGGCCTGTTCCTGGCCTGGGCTGCGTGGAAAATGCAGTGCGCCGGGGAGACCGTTCGCGTTGCCAAAGAACGAGCCCGACCGATCACGCTTGAGCAGAAGGTGAACTGAATGTTGCTGGCCTTGCTGCTGTGCTACGGCGGTTTCACCGCGCTGTGTTTATCGATGGATCGGCATCACGCCGAACTGCTGGGGCGCAAGCCGTCGGCCCGACGGCGCAAAACGTTCAAGCTGAGCGGCTGGGTGTTGCTGGCGGTTTCTTTATGGGCTGCGGTGTCGCAAACCGGTTGGGGCCTCGGGTTGGTGGAGTGGTGTGCGGTGTTGATGCTCAGCGCTTTGTTGCTGGTGTTGTTGATGCCGTATCGCCCGCGTCTGGCCATGGCGTTGGCCGGGTTGAGCGTACTCGCCAGCCCCGTCGCTGTGTTTGCGCAGTAATGGTCACTAATCCCCCGGAACCTCGCGACGACGAACACGGAGGAGCCCGCGCGCATTTCCTCCAGGTGTTCCTGTCCCAGCGTTCGCAGATGGAAGCGCTGGTGAGTCGTCGTGTTGGCTGCCGAGCGACCGCCGCCGATCTGGTGCAGGATTTGTTCCTGCGTTTCTGGCGGCGGCCGCTGGTGCAAGTCGAAGAACTCAGCACCTATCTGCTGCGTTGCGCCGGCAACATCGCCATCGATCATTTGCGCAGTGAAGGCACGCGGGTGCGGGTCAACGAAGGCTGGATGCCGGATCAGCCGGACAGCCAGGGCAGCGAACCACAAGCCGCGCTGGAGGCGGGCAACGATCTGCGTCACGTCGAAGCGGCGTTGCGCGCGTTGCCTGAACGCACCCGGCAAATCTTTCTGCTCAATCGCATCCACGGCCGCAAATACGCCGAGATCGCCAAGGCCATGGGCCTGTCCCAAAGCGCCGTGGAAAAACATATGATGCGCGCCCTCGATGCCTGCAAGGCCAGCCTGCGGGAACCGCCAACGCGCACGCCAGGGAAAGCACCGTGAATCAACTCGACCGCGTCACACCGACGCCCGCTCAAGAACAGGCTGCTTTGGCCTGGCTGAGCCTGTTGCACGATCAACCCAGCAGCGGCGATCAACTCACCTTCAGTCGCTGGTTGCAGGCCGACCCCGCCCACGCCGAGGCTTACGCCCAGGCGCAAGTAGCGTGGGAACTGAGCGAAGTGCCGGCGCGAACCCTGGCCGATGAAGATGCGTTCGCCTTGCAGGGTTACCTCAATGCCATGACCCGATCTCGACGCTCCAGCGTGCGGCGTTGGTCTGGTGCGCTGGCCATGGCCGCATGCCTGGTGCTGATGATCGGCCTCGGTGCGGGTTGGCAGCCGACGCGCTGGATCGATGATCTGGGGGCGGACTATGTGTCCGCGCCGGGGGAAATTCGCACCGTTACATTGGCCGATCAGTCGCAAGTCACGCTGGATGCCGACAGCGCCATCGCCGTGGATTTCAGTCGTGGTGAGCGCCATGTCCAGCTGCGTCGCGGTGCCGGGTTTTTCAGCGTGACCCACACGGGCGATCCGTTTGTGGTCGACGCTGAAAAGGGCCGGGCGCGGGTGCTCGGCACACAGTTCGAAGTGCGCCTGCAACCCCATGGCGCGCAGGTCACGGTGCTGTCCGGGCGGGTCGGCGTGACTGCGGACAAGCACGCCGAGCAGCAGATTCTGACCGCCGGCCAGCAAGTGGCGTATGGCGAAGGCGCGGCGCAAAAGCTGCACGCGGTGGACAGCGAAGCGCAGCTGGCCTGGCGTCAGGGTTGGCTCAATTACTACAAGGCCACGCTGGCCGATGTGGTGCAGGACTTGGGGCGTTATTACCCGGGGCGGATTGTGCTGCTCAACGATGAACTGGCGGCGCGGCGGGTGAGTGGCAGCTTTCCGAGCAAGGATCCAGAGGCGGTGTTGAGCTCGTTGCAGGGTGTTTTGGGGTTCGAGCAGCACAGCGTTTTGGGGCATCTGATTATTTTGCGGTGAATCAACTGGCCTCTTCGCGGGCAAGCCTCGCTCCTACAGGTTATGCGCGATCCCTGTAGGAGCGAGGCTTGCCCGCGAAGGCGCAAGATCAAACACCACCGCCCCCCCAATAAAATTATTTTCAAAATTATGGTGAGGTAAACCCGACCCCCATCCGTGTAGTGACTGAAACTGCGAGTCATTCGCATCCCCGTAGGTTCTACACAGGTCATTGAGCAATGAAGTCCAGGGCAAAATCGGGTTCGGTCAAACAGTGGTTGGGTGCTTCTGCACTGAGTATGTCGGCGTTGGCGTTGCTGCCATCAAGCGTCGCATCGGCCGCTGAGGCTGCCGGCACGCAGCAGCTTACGCAGTTCAGCTTCGCCATCGCTGCCAAGCCGCTGCCTCAGGCCTTGAGCGACTTCAGCCGGGTCACCGGCATCAGCGTGGTCTACACCGATGAAGCGCCGTACGGTCTGACCGCCCCGGCGATCAATGGCCAGTTGAGCGCCGAGCAAGCTATGCAGCGTTTGCTCAGCGGTTCGGGTTTCACCTTCCGCCGTAGCGACGCCCACACCCTGGTGCTTGAACCGGTGCCCACCGCCGGCACGTTGAATCTGGGCACGACCACCATCAACTCGGTGGCCGATCAATCCATGAGCTATCAGCCGCCGCCCACCAGTTCGGTGATGCGCTCGTCGGCCTTGCTCCAGGAAATCCCGCAGACCGTCAATGTCATCCCGGCCCAGGTCATTCGCGATCAGGCACCGCGCAATCTGGATGACGCGCTGGCCAACGTCAGCGGCATCACTCAGGGCAACACACTGGCGAGCACTCAGGATTCGGTGATGACCCGCGGTTTCGGCGACAACCGTAACGGCTCGATCATGCGCGACGGCATGCCGATCGTGCAGGGCCGCGGCATGAATGCGACCGTGGACCGGGTCGAAGTCCTCAAGGGCCCGGCCTCGCTGCTTTACGGTATCCAGGACCCGGGCGGCGTGGTCAACATGGTCAGCAAGAAACCCGAGCTTGAGCAATACAACGCCCTGACGCTGCGCGGTTCGACCTACGGCGACGGTAAAAACGGCAGCGGCGGCGGCCTCGACAGCACCGGCGCGCTCGGTACTTCCGGCCTCGCTTACCGCATGGTGCTGGACCACGAAGATGAAGATTACTGGCGCAATTTCGGCACCCACCGCGAGACGCTGGTGGCGCCGTCGCTGGCCTGGTTCGGCGAAAGCACCAAGCTGTTGTTCTCCTATGAACACCGCGAATTCCTGACCCCGTTCGACCGTGGCACGATCATTGATCCGCGCACCAACCACCCGTTGGACATCTCGCGCAATGAACGCCTGGACGAGCCGTTCAACAACATGGAAGGCCGCTCGGATCTGTACCACTTCGAGGCCGATCACGAGCTCAACGACAACTGGAACGCCCATTTCGGCTACAGCTGGAACCGTGAAACCTACGACGCCAGCCAGGTGCGCGTCACCGCCATCGACACTCGAAGGGGCACGCTGACCCGCAGCATGGACGGCACCCAGAACGCCATCAGCACCGACCGCTTCACCACCGTCAGCCTCGAAGGCAACGTCAATGTGCTGGGCCTGCAACATGACCTGGTGTTCGGCATCGATGACGAGTACCGCAAGATCTACCGCGAAGACCTGATCCGCCAGAGAAGCCTGAACACCTTCAGCTACGTCAACCCGGTCTATGGCCGCGAAGTCGCCGGCACCACTGTCAGCCCGGCCGACAGTGCGCAGACCGATGAGCTGCGCAGCGATTCGATCTTCCTGCAGGACTCGATCCACCTCACCGATCAATGGATTTTCGTCGCGGGCGCACGCTTCCAGGAATACGACCAATACGCCGGCAAAGGCGTGCCGTTCAAGGCCAATACCGACAGCAATGGCCAGAAGTGGGTGCCACGCGCCGGTCTGGTCTATCGCTTCACCGATGAACTGTCGTTCTACGGCAGCTACACCGAATCGTTCAAACCCAACTCGACCATCGCGCCGTTGAGCGGCAGCAGCACCGTGCTCGACGGCAGCGTCGCGCCGGAAGAGGCCAAGTCCTGGGAAATCGGGGCCAAGCTCGATATGCCGGGTCGCGTGACCGGTAACGTCGCCCTGTTCGACATCAAGAAACGCAACGTACTGGTGGCCAACTCCGAAGGCCCTGTGACGATTTACAGCGCTGCCGGCGAAGTGCGCTCCCGGGGTCTGGAAGTGGATCTGACCGGCCAGCTCAGCGACCGCTGGAGCATGATCGGCAGCTATGCGTACACCGACGCCGAAGTCACCGAAGACCCGGATTACAAAGGCAAGAAACTGCAAAACGTCGCGAAGAACAGCGGCTCGCTTTCGGCGGTCTACGACTTCGGTACCATCATCGGCGGCGATCAATTGCGGGTCGGCGCGGGGGCACGTTATGTCGGCGAGCGGGCGGGTAACGCCGTGAACGATTTCGACCTGCCGAGCTACACCGTGGCCGATGCCTTCGCGACCTACGACACCAAGGTCGAAGGGCAGAAGGTCAAGTTTCAGCTCAACGTGAAGAACCTGTTTGACCGCACCTACTACACCTCGGCGGCGAGCCGGTTCTTTGTGTCGATGGGGGATTCGCGGCAGATTTCGTTGTCCAGCACATTGGAGTTCTAACGGAAAACCGCGTCATCGTTCTTCGCGGGCAAGCCTCGCTCCTACACGTTTTACGTTGCCCTTGTAGGAGCGAGGCTTGCCCGCGAAGACTGCATGACAGACGCCGCAAATCTCAGGATTAACGCAAAAACGCTTGCCGATACTCCCCAGGCGTCCCGCCCAAAACCTGCCGAAACCGATTGGTGAAATGACTCGCACTGGCAAACCCGCACGCCAGCGCAATCTCCCCCAACGGCTGCGACGTCGTACGCAACAACTCCCGCGCCCGGCTCATGCGCCGTGCCAACACATACTGATGCGGCGGCAAGCCGAAGCTCTCGCGAAACATCCGCGCAAAGTGATACTCCGACAGCGCACACAACGCCGCCAATTGCCCAAGGCTGATGGCCTCGGCCAATTGATTGTCGATGAATTCCACCAACTGCCGCCGCTGATGCGCCGCCAGTCCACCCTTGAGCCGCAAGCCCTCACGCATCCCGACCTGGCCGAGCAACACGTGACTGAGCATTTCATGGGCCAGGCTGCTGGTGAGCAGGCGTTCGCCGGGTTCGTCCCAGTTGAGGGTGAGCATCTGCCGAAAGCGCCGGGCTTGTGCCGGATCGTCAAGGAAGGTGGCTTCGCGTAACTGCAGTTCGCGAGGTTCGCGGTCCAGCAGCGTGACGCAGCCGAGGGCGAATTGTTCGGGGCTGAAATACACGTGGGCCAGGCGGATGTTGCCGTTGATCACCCAGCCCGATTGATGCTCGGCGGGCAGAATGCACAACTTGTCCGGGCCGCCCTTGGTGCCGGGCTGGTCACGACGGAAAGTGCCGGTGCCGCCGGCGATGTAGCACGACAGCGTGTGATGGCTCGGCGCCTCGTAGTCCTGGGCATCGTGATGGTTGCTCCACAGGGCTGCGGCCATGCCGTCACCGAGCTCGGCGCTGTGCTCAAGGCGAGCATTGGGCGAGCTGTTGAGGGCTTGAAAGACTTGCAGGGTTTCCAGTGCGGGCATGATCGTTTTCTCTCCAACGCCTCGCATCCTACTCCGTAGACATCGGCCTGCCAGCCTGTCGGGCGACAAAAGCGCAAGTTTATGCAAGTGCGCCAAGCCTTGGCGCAGGACACTGAGCACCTATTGAGGAGCCTATGTCATGAACCTGTCGTTGTATCTGCTGACCGTACTGATCTGGGGCACCACCTGGATTGCCTTGAAATGGCAGCTGGGCGTGGTGGCCATTCCCGTGTCGATCGTCTATCGCTTCGGCCTGGCTGCGCTGGTGCTGTTCGTCCTGTTGCTGCTCAGCCGACGCCTGCAAGTGATGAACCGTCGAGGGCATTTCATCTGCCTGGCACAGGGCTTGTGCCTGTTCTGCGTCAACTTCATGTGCTTCCTGACCGCCAGTCAGTGGATTCCCAGCGGCCTGGTCGCCGTGGTCTTTTCCACCGCCACCCTGTGGAACGCCCTCAATGCACGCGTATTCTTCGGCCAGAAAATCGCCCGCAACGTATTGATGGGCGGTGCGTTGGGCCTGTGCGGGCTTGGCCTGTTGTTCTGGCCTGAGCTGGCCGGCCACACGGCCAGCCCGGAAACCTTGCTCGGGTTGGGCCTGGCGCTGCTCGGCACCCTGTGTTTCTCGGCCGGCAACATGCTCTCGAGCCTGCAACAGAAGGCCGGTCTGAAACCCTTGACCACCAACGCCTGGGGCATGGCGTATGGCGCCGCGATGTTGTCGGTGTGGTGCCTGGTCAAGGGCATTCCTTTCGACATGGAATGGAACGTGCGTTACATCGGCTCGTTGCTGTATCTGGTGATTCCGGGGTCGGTCATTGGATTCACCGCTTACTTGACGCTGGTCGGGCGTATGGGCCCGGAGCGGGCGGCCTATTGCACCGTGCTGTTCCCGGTTGTGGCGCTGAATGTCTCGGCGTTTGCCGAAGGCTATCAGTGGACCGCGCCGGCATTGGTGGGGTTGGCATTGGTGATGCTGGGCAATGTGCTGGTGTTCCGCAAACCCAAGGCGCCGAGGGTACAAGGCAATGGCAAACTCGCTTGAAAGCATGGGGCCGAGTGCGCTTAGCGTTCGGTCCTCAGGGCGACGAATATCAACAACGGAAGTATGAAGTCGACTATGTGCCGCGCCCAGTCCTTGGCATTCCAGACTTTTGATTCATCCATGTTGAACCACTCGACGCCGATCACTTGCAGGCAGACGTAATAGACAAAGATGGCAATCAGTAATCCGATGATTGAAAACTTTTTGGCCTCATGGAAAACGTCGGCAGGCGCGTTCATGTTTCGGTAAAGGTGATAGGCGCCTACCAGGCAAAAGGTCGTATAGATAACTTCCAGGGTAATAATGATCCAGTAGATCCGGTGGTGGAGCATGGGCGAGGTGATTGCCCTGTAACTCAGGTTCAGGTTTTCCCGGGTGGTGTCCATGCTCAGGACATGACCAACGTATTCATAGTTTGATGAATAGTCGGTGAAGTTGCTGTACATCACCAGCAGGCCAAAAATGCTTATATAAGCCATTAGTGTGAATTTGCTATATCTGATGATTTTGTCGGTGGTTAGTCTGTTCAAGGTAAGTGTGCTCCATCACTGTTTTCCGTAGGGTCGGATAAGGAGTGTGGAGTGTATAACGCTTATTTGGTTTTAGTGTGTTGGCTGAATTGCAAGTTGTGTAAAAAGCGGGCAGGCACGTTAAAAGTGTCTGCCCGTTTTAGTTAGCCTTTCCAGACTTGCGGGTTGACCAGATCTTGCGGCCGCTCGCCCAGCAGTGCGCTGCGCAGGTTATCCAATGCACGGTTGGCCATGGCCTCGCGGGTTTCATGGGTGGCGGAGCCGATGTGCGGCAATGTCACCGCATTTTTCAGCTGGAACAATGGCGACTCGGCCAGCGGTTCTTTCTCGTAGACGTCCAGGCCTGCGCCGCGAATGCGGTTGTTTTGCAGGGCTTCGATCAGGGCGGGTTCATCCACGACCGGACCGCGGGCGATGTTGACCAGGATGGCGCTCGGTTTCATCAGTGCCAGTTCGCGGTGGCTGATCAGGTGTCTGGTTTTTTCGCTGAGCGGCACGACGAGGCAGACGAAATCGGCTTCGGCCAGCAATTGATCGAGACTACGGAATTGCGCGCCGAGCTCTTGCTCCAGCCCGGTCTTGCGGCTGTTGCCGCTGTAGAGGATCGGCATGTTGAAACCCAGCCGCCCGCGACGGGCAATGGCCGCGCCGATGTTGCCCATGCCGACGATGCCCAGGGTTTTGCCGTGTACATCACAGCCAAACAACGGTGCGCCGACGGTGGCTTGCCATTGGCCGGCCTTGGTCCAGGCATCGAGTTCGGCGACGCGGCGGGCGCTGCTCATGAGCAGGGCGAAGGCCAGGTCGGCGGTGCTTTCGGTGAGGACATCCGGCGTGTTGGTCAGCATGATCCCGCGTTCGTTGAAGTAGGCGACGTCGTAGTTGTCGTAGCCGACGGAGACGCTGGAGACCACTTCGAGTCTGGCGGCGTTTTCGAGTTGTGTGCGGCCGAGTTTGCGACCGACACCGATCAGGCCATGGGCGTGGGGCAGGGCTTCGTTGAATTGGGCGTTGATGTCGCCGTTTTTCGGGTTGGGGACGATGACGTCGAAGTCTTGCTTGAGGCGCTCGACCATTTCCGGGGTGACGCGGCTGAAGGCAAGGACGGTCTTTTTCATGGGAGGAGGGCTCGTCGGGGCTGGGTGAATGCCAAGCACGCTATCATTCTTCCCCGCTGTTGTGCGAGTCCGCGGGTTGCCGGATGTACACCGTCCAAAACTGTGGGAGTGAGCCTGCTCGCGATGGCGGCCTGATAGCCGACCATGTTCTTTCAGGCGTACATATCCATTCCTGCGGTAACGGCGGCTGGCGGTTTCGCCCTTACGGCGACTCACTTTTTTTACAAGCGCCTAAAAAAAGTAAGCAAAAAAACGCTCGCCCCAAGCGTCCGGCCCCTCGCCTAGGCTCGGCGTTCCTTCGCTCCGGTATCCATCCGGGGACACTGCCCTCCGGTTGGCTTCGCTGCACCTACATGCAGCGTGTTCGACTGCGTCGAACGGCGCTGCGCGCCACTCCCCGGATGAACACCTCCACTCAGCCTCCCGAAGGGGCGGGTGGATCAAGATCAAAAGCTGCAGGCGAGCTAACGCTCGGCCTGATGAGTGGTGAGAAGCAAAAGCTCTGCGCCAATCTGTTTTATGTAGGAGCGAGGCTTGCCCGCGAAGGCGGCCTGACAGCCGACCGATTTCTTACAGGTGTACATCAATTCACTGTGGGAGTGAGCCTGCTCGCGATGGCGGAGTGTCAGACGACATCAATGACGGATGTCAGACCGCAATCGCGAGCAGGCTCGCTCCTACAGGGGATCAGCTGTGTGGCGCAGGTTTTGGTACGGCGACGTTATCCAGCATCCGGTTCGCTGCCAGTTCGGCCAGCATGACGATCTGTTGAATGGCCATTGCCTTGTGTCGGTGCGGGCCTTCCAGGTAGTCCGCGAAATCACTCGCCATTACACTGGCCTGGGCCAATGACTCGCAGGTATGGGCCAACAGGTCTTCGTCTTTGATATCCGGGGCAATCAAAAACATCGTGCTGGGTTTGCGGATGGCAGGGGATTTGAGGGATGCGGGATTGAGGTAGTGATCCAAGGCGCGTTCGGCGGCGTCGTTGAGTTTTTTGGAATCGAGGGATTCGTAGGGGGAAACGTCGTCGGTTTCCGGAGGGTTCGGTGTTTCTTTGATCATGCGGAAGTTACTCATTGGCAGATGAAGTGGAACTGCCATCTTTCGTTTTCCAGACGAAAGGGTGGCAGCTGTGCGCGGACTGGAAAAACCGGAACACCCACCAAATACCGGCAGACCCGAAGGTCTCCCGCGCACAGCCGCCATAACAAGGATTTGCGTGCAGAAAAAAGCGCCGCAGTATGCCATGGGATGTGGTAAGTGTTCGCCAGGTTTTCCAGACCTGATCGCTGATTTTGCAGCGACCCACAAAGCCTACCCATTTCCCGTCCGACCCAACAACCGACAGAACCCGTCGGAAACATTCCCCAAAATCACCGCGTCTGTAGGACCGTGAAATCAGTTCGCCACCCGAACCCCACCCAAACTCCCACTCAATTCATACGCCACCAATTCCGCCTGATGCGCCGCCAATATCTCCGGCAACGACCCACGCAAGTACTCGACCCACGTTTTGATCTTCGCATCCAGATACTGCCGCGACGGGTAGATCGCATACAGATTCAGTTCCTGCGAGCGGTAGTTCGGCATCACCCGCACCAGTGTTCCGTTGCGCAGTCCTTCGATCGCCGCGTACACCGGCAACACGCCGACGCCCATGCCGCTGATGATCGCGGTTTTCATCGCATCGGCCGAGTTCACCAAAAACGGTGAGCTGTTGATCGTGACCATTTCCTGGCCTTCCGGCCCGTCGAAGGTCCATTTCTCCAGCGGGATCACCGGGCTCACCAGGCGCAAGCACGCGTGGTTCAGCAAGTCGGCGGGCTTGTGTGCGCAACCGTTGGCTTTCACATAGGCCGGTGAGGCGCAGACGATGCTGTAGGTGATGCCCAGGCGCTGGGAGACGAAACCCGAGTCCGGCAGTTCGCTGGCCAGCACGATGGACACGTCGTAGCCCTCGTCGAGCAGGTCCGGCACGCGGTTGGCCATGGTCAGGTCGAAGGTGACGTCGGGGTGGGTTTTGCGATAGCGGGCGATGGCGTCGATCACGAAGTGCTGACCGATGCCGGTCATGGTGTGCACTTTGAGCTGTCCGGCCGGGCGTGCGTGGGCGTCGCTGGCCTCGGCTTCGGCTTCTTCGACATAGGCCAGGATCTGCTCGCAGCGCAATAGATAGCGCTTGCCGGCTTCGGTCAGGGCGATGCGACGGGTGGTGCGGTTGAGCAGGCGGGTTTGCAGGTGGGCTTCCAGGTTGGAGACCGCGCGCGACACGTTGGCCGTGGTGGTGTCCAGTTGCACGGCGGCGGCGGTGAAGCTGCCGGCCTCGGCCACGTAACTGAAGGCGCGCATGTTTTGCAAAGTGTCCATGGGGTGCTCTCTTGGCGAATGGCAAATTGTGACACGAAGTTTCTGTTTTTTTACAGGCGACTAAGGATGGACCAAGGGATTATCGCGCTAACGGTAACAAAGATTCACAGGATTCCCAGCTTATCGCCATTCGGGGCGACCCCTAGAATTGCGCCACCGCAGGAACCGCCAGTCAGGCATGGCACAAAACCCCTGTAGGAGTGAGCCTGCTCGCGATAGCGGTCGAACATTCAAGATGGATGTCGACTGACACACCGCTATCGCGAGCAGGCTCACTCCTACAAGTAATGCGGTGCTCGTTCTTACCTCACCCTCTCAGGAAATTGCAGCAGTGCCGCGTCGCATCAGCAGAGCGCTTCAGACGCTCAGTGTTTTAGCTATATCCCTGACCATCAGCGGCTGTATCGGAACCGGAGGTATTGCCCCGCAGGGCAAGGCACTGGAGGCCAATTCACTGGCCACCGACGAAGCTATTCAGAGCGCCGCGCAGGACGCTCACTGGCCCACCGCCCAATGGTGGCAGGCCTATGGCGACCCGCAACTGAACCGCTGGATCGACCTCGCCATGCAAGGCAGCCCGACCATGGCCATGGCCGCCGCACGGGTGCGACAGGCCAAGTCCATGGCCGGCATCGCCGAGTCTGCCGAGTCGTTGCAGATCAATGGCGAATCCACCCTCAAGCGCCACAACTGGCCCACCGATCAGTTCTACGGTCCGGGCGAGCTGGCCAATTCGACGACCTGGGACAACAACGCCGCGCTGGGTTTCAGCTACGCCCTCGACCTCTGGGGCCGCGAAAGCAACGCCACCGAACGTGCTGTGGACATGGCGCACATGAGCGCCGCCGAAGCACGTCTTGCCCAGCTCGAATTGCAGAACAACATCGTGCGCGCCTACATCGAACTGTCGTTGCATTACGCGCAGCGGGACATCGTCGCCGCGACCCTGCAACAGCAGCAGCAAATTCTCGATCTCGCGCAAAAACGTCTGAACGGCGGCATCGGCACCCATTTCGAGGTCAGCCAAGCGCAAACGCCGCTGCCGGAAACCCATCGTCAGATCGACGTGCTGGACGAAGAAATCGCCCTGAGCCGCAACCAACTGGCAGCCCTCGCGGGGAAAGGCCCAGGGGAGGGCGCGCAGTTGCAGCGACCCACGCTGTCGTTGGCCGCGCCGCTGAAACTGCCGTCGGCGCTGCCCGCGCAATTGCTCGGTCAACGCCCGGACGTGGTCGCCAGTCGCTGGCAAGTTGCGGCTCAGGCGCGGGGCATCGATGTGGCCCACGCGGGGTTCTACCCCAATGTTGACCTGGTCGGCAGCCTCGGCTATATGGCCACCGGCGGCGGGGCGCTGGAGTTTTTGACCGGCAAGAAACTCAACTACAGCGTCGGTCCGGCCATCTCGTTGCCGATCTTCGATGGCGGCCGCTTGCGTTCGGAACTGGGCGAAGCCTCGGCCGGGTATGACATCGCCGTGGCCAGGTACAACCAGACGCTGGTCAACGCCCTGAAAAACATCTCCGACCAGTTGATCCGCCGCGAGTCCATGGACAAGCAGCAAACCTTCGCTGCCGAGTCCGTGGCCACTGCGCAGAAGACTTACGACATCGCGATGATCGCCTACCAGCGCGGCCTCACCGATTACCTCAACGTGCTCAACGCCCAGACCTTGTTGTTCAAGCAGCAGCAAGTCCAGCAGCAGGTTCAGGCGGCGCGGTTAAGTGCTCATGCTGAATTGGTGACAGCGCTGGGTGGTGGGCTTGGTGCGGGGAGCGATGTGCCAACGGACAACCAGACCGCCGTACCGAAAACCCCGGCCCTTTTGCGTTGAACACAAACCTTGTAGGAGTGAGCCTGCTCGCGATGAGGGAGTGTCAGTCGACATCGATGTTGAATGTGACGTCGCAATCGCGAGCAGGCTCACTCCTACAGGCCCCCGGTCACACTGAATTAAGCAGGATTCCATGACTCCCTTGCCCGCACCTCTGCGCTGGCTGTATTCCCTCGAATGGCGCCGGGGTTTCTTCGACTGGGCACGCAGCGATGGCGTGACCTGGGTCTACATTTTTAAAGTGCTGTTTGCCGCGTTCCTGACGTTGTGGCTGGCGATGCGTCTGGAGTTGCCGCAACCGCGCACGGCGATGATCACCGTGTTCATCGTCATGCAACCGCAAAGCGGTCAGGTGTTCGCCAAGAGTTTTTACCGCTTTCTGGGCACCTTGACCGGGTCGGCGGTGATGGTGGCGCTGATTGCCTTGTTCGCCCAGAACACCGAACTGTTCCTCGGCTCACTGGCGATTTGGGTCGGCATCTGCTCGGCCGGCGCAGCGCGGTATCGCAACTTTCGCGCCTACGGTTTTGTGCTCGCCGGGTACACCGCCGCGATGGTCGGTCTGCCTGCATTGGCCCACCCGGACGGCGCGTTCATGGCGGCGGTCTGGCGGGTGCTGGAAATCTCCCTGGGGATTCTCTGCGCCACCGTCGTCAGCGCCGCGATCTTGCCGCAAACCGCCAGCGCGGCGATGCGCAATGCCTTGTATCAGCGCTTCGGTGTGTTTGCGTTGTTCGTCACCGATGGCCTGCGCGGTCGCAGCAAGCGGGAGGCTTTCGAAGCCAGCAACGTGCGCTTTATCGCCGAGGCCGTCGGGCTGGAAGGGCTGCGCAGTGTCACCGTATTTGAAGACCCGCACATGCGTCGGCGCAACGGTCGGCTCAGTCGCTTGAACAGCGAGTTCATGGGCATCACCACGCGGTTCAACGCCTTGCACCAGTTGCTCGAACGCTTGCGCAGCAGCGGCGCCGACCACGTGGTGGCGGCGATCAAACCGGGGTTGCAGGACCTGGCGGAATTGCTCGATGGCTTCAGCGGCCGCGCCTTGACCAGCCCCGACGCCGCACGCCTGACCAGTGCGTTGACCACCTATAAGGAAAACCTGCCGGCGCGGGTGCGCAGCCTGCGGGCGACCTTTCAGGAGAGCGATCCGAGCGACGCCGAGCAGCTCGATTTTCACACCGCGTACGAACTGCTCTATCGCTTCGTCGATGAGCTGCACAGTTATGCACAGACCCACGCGTCGCTCGCTGATCACAGCCATGCACGGGAACAATGGGACGAGCCGTTCACCCCGCAAACCAACTGGATGGCCTCGGCTGCTTCGGGTATTCGTGCAGCGTTCATTCTGGTGGTGCTGGGCAGTTATTGGGTGGCGACCGCATGGCCGAGCGGGGCGACGATGACGTTGATTGCCGCTGCGACTGTGGGCCTTTCCGCCGCGACACCGAACCCTAAACGTATGGCGTTCCAGATGGCTTGCGGGACGTTCCTCGGCGCACTGATCGGCTTCGTCGAGATGTTTTTCATCTTCCCGTGGATCGACGGCTTCCCGCTGCTGTGTGTGATGCTCGCGCCGGTGATCGTGCTCGGTTCGTTCCTCACTTCGCGGCCGCAATACGCCGGTGTCGGCCTCGGATTGCTGATCTTCTTCAGCACCGGTTCGGTGCCGGACAACCTCACGGTCTACAACCCTTACGCGTTCATCAACGACTACATCGCCATGGTGCTCGGCATGCTGGTGTGCGCGGCGGCCGGAGCGATCATTATGCCGCCGAACAGCCGCTGGTTGTGGCGCCGGCTTGAGCAGGATTTGCGCGGGCAAGTGGTGTACGCGATCAGCGGCAAACTCAAGGGCCTGGCCTCGAGTTTTGAAAGCCGTACCCGGGATTTGCTGCATCAGGCCTATGGCCTTGCGGCGGGCCAGCCGCAGGTGCAACGGGACTTGCTGCGCTGGATGTTCGTGGTGCTGGAGGTCGGCCACGCGATCATCGAGTTGCGTAAGGAACAAGCGATTCTGCCGGTGCATCCGGCCTACGCCGAATCCCAGCCGTGGCGCCAGGCGATCCGCGTGATGGGCCGTTCGCTGGTGCGGCTGTTTCTGCAACCGAGCCAAAGCAATCTGGAGCGCGGATTGATCGCGGTCGACCATGCCATTAGCCGCGTGCAAGCCACGGACGAACCGTTCGCGCCACACTTCGACACCTCCGCGTTGCGTCGGGTGAAGAGTTATCTGCACTTCATCCGCACGTCTCTGCTCGACCCGCAATCACCGCTCGCCACGTATGCGAACACCCAGCCCCAAGGACTTGCACATGCCTCGTGAAATCGCCTTCCACGGCGTGTACATGCCGACCATGACGCTGATGTTTTTCATCGCTGCGGCGCTGGCCTGGGCGCTGGACCGGTTTCTGTCCGGGTTCGATCTTTACCGCTTTTTCTGGCACCCGGCGCTGCTACGCCTGAGCCTGTTTACCTGTTTGTTCGGCGCCCTGGCGCTGACTGTCTACCGTTGAGAACGATCTGATGAAAAAGCTATTCAGCCTGCTCGCCACCCTGCTGGTGCTGGCCCTCGCGCTATGGATCGGCCGGACCCTCTGGGTGCATTACATGGACACGCCGTGGACCCGCGACGGCCGGGTGCGCGCCGACATCATCAACGTCGCCGCCGACGTCACCGGGGAAGTGGTGGAGGTGCCGGTGCGCGACAACCAGTTGGTGAAGAAGGGTGATCTGCTGATGCGCATCGACCCCGAGCACTACCGCATCGCCGTCAAACAGGCGCAGTCGCTGGTCGCCTCGCGCAAGTCGACATGGGAGATGCGCAAGGTCAACGCCCATCGCCGCGCTGACATGGACGCGCTGGTGATCTCCAAAGAAAACCGCGACGACGCCAGCAACATCGCCGACTCGGCCATGGCTGATTACCAGCATGCCCAGGCGCAACTGGAAGCGGCTGAACTGAACCTCAAACGCACCGAGGTCCGCGCAGCGGTGGACGGCTACGTCACCAACCTCAACGTGCACCGCGGCGACTACGCGCGCATCGGCGAAGCGAAAATGGCCGTGGTCGATATGAACTCGTTCTGGGTGTATGGCTTCTTCGAAGAAACCAAGCTGCCGCACGTGCGCGTTGGGGATAAAGCCGACATGCAGTTGATGAGCGGCGAAGTGCTGAAGGGGCATGTGGAAAGCATTTCTCGCGGCATCTACGACCGTGATAACCCGGAAAGTCGCGAGCTGATTGCGGACGTGAACCCGACGTTCAACTGGGTGCGCCTGGCGCAGCGAGTGCCGGTTCGGATACACATTGATGAAGTGCCGGAGGGGGTGCTGTTGGCGGCGGGGATTACGTGTACGGTGGTCGTAAAACCGATAGAGGCTACGCTGTAACCTCTATCGATAAGGGGACTATCCGAAATAGCTTCGAATCATACCAATCCCTCTTTGTCCCAAGCCGGCGTTGTTATTTGAAAAGAGGACTCGATTATCAGTGTGTGGGCATAACTGAATCGGCTCAGAAGCTGTGTAAGTGTCCAATGTGATGAAACCAGAACACCCGAAGGCGATATCAATCACCCCATTGGGCAGGAACCGGGCAATGTGAAGCGGGTAACTGCCGGAGACAGTGACGATGCAGCCGTCCGGTTGTGAGTAACCGCAGTTCCAGTGGGTGCCGTCTTCGTTGTTGAGTTTCGTCAGCAGGGGATTCCCGTTGTTGAACATCAGGTGCGGATCACCATTGGGGGTGATTGCCAGCAATAGCCCCTGCTTGGTTTTTTCAAAGGTATCTCCCACGCGGCCAATGCCGATCAGGGTGCCGTCTGACCTGCGTGCCATATAGTCGAAAGCAGTGTTCCGCTCGTCGATGCGCAAAGTGAGCAGACCGGGTGTTTGAGAGGCGTAGTTGAACGTTTTATCCAAACTGCCGTTGGCCTCGAGCCGCGCGATGTAGGCTGTATCCAGTCCGTCAATCAAGGCATGGCCTGCCAGCAAAATTTTATTGCCCTGCGCCAGACAGGTATTGATGCGCGTATATGGACTGGAAGTGCTTGCCTGAAAATCCAGACGCCCCGTGCCGTTGAAACTTATGTCAGGAACACCTTCAGGGGTGAAACGGAACACTGCACTGCGTAGGAAGTCTGAGTTATCCGGTGATTCAAAGTTGGCGCTGATCAGTAGGCAACCGTCGTCTAGAATCCTAAGGGTGTCGGAGTCTTCAAGAAATTTTTTATCACCAATGTTTTCAATGATTCGATGCCCTTTTTCGCCAAAGCTTTCGTCGATTACGCCGGTTTCAAGAAAACGAACCATCGCCAGATGAAACCAACCGTCGGTTCCCGACAGCGTCGCGCCCAGCATCAGAATTTTCCCATCTGGCTGAATGGCAACTTTTCCGCCGGTCGCCGGCTTGTCCTCTAGAAAGTTGCCGTAGATGACACCTTGACCGGCAAAATCATTATCGAGTGTGCCGTTACTGTTCAAACGCGCCAGTGCGTAGACATATGCCTCATCGCGAAAGAGTCCTGCCGCGAAAACGATCTTTGCGTCCGGCTGAAGTGCGAGCCCTTTGATGAGGCGGTCGGCGTGAAACTCAGGGGGAAGCTTGCTCAGGCCGAACACACCGTCAGTGCCAAATGAAGAGTCTGGATCACCGGGTTTGTTTTGTTCCATGTTCATAATTTCATCCTCGAGAGCGCCCGTCCGCTCACCGGCAGTCATGCAGTGAACGCTGTTGAGGACACCCACCGCGACAGCCGGTCAAGTCACCGGTCGGGCAACGCGGGAGGAACTGGCTGGCCCCTTCCTTGGGGTACTAAGTTGAGCTGTTTACCGATATTGGTCTACTGTCAGAAGTTACAGGTCGGTTGATACAGTGGATCAATCGCGACAAAACGTCTCATGCAAATGCCACCAAACCACCTTGCCACCGGCCTGCTTCTCAAACACCACCGTCGACCGGCGATCCGAGTGCAGCCCCGTCGCATCGGTCTGCTGCTCGCGATAACTCACCACCGCGCCACCGTCGTACAGCGCGATACCCCTTAAATCGCTGAGCTCAATCCTGAAACCGAGCTTCCTTCCGCCCGCCAGCACGAACAATTCGTTCAACGCAGCGAAATCCAGCACCCGGCCCAATGGCGAGATCATGGAAAACTGTGGCGAAAAACGCGTGAGCAGGCATTCAAGTGCGGACTCGTCCTGGTCCTCGGCCAGCCATTGCTCGATGGCGATGTGGGCCTGGATTACTTCGTCGAAGTATTCGGTGTAGTCGGTCATGTTTGATTCCTGAAATTCTGCGGCGTCTGGTCTGACGTCTTCGCGGACAAGTCGGATCGCCGCCCGCGAAGAACGATAACGCGGTCTCAGAGTTGCCCCTTTAGCCCGAACCGCTTCATCAACCCCGCCTCCAACAGCCCTTTTGGCAACAACCCGGCCAACAACGGCAACGCCCGGCTGCCATTGCCCAGGCGAATCAGTCGCGGTGGTTTGCTTTGCTGCACAGCCTTGAGCAAACCCATCGCAAACTCCTTGGCCGGCGTCGGTTTGTCCTGAGAGGCCTTGGCCCGCGCACGAATGCCTTCACGCAGCGGAAACCACGGTGATTGCTCGGTGATCAACTGCTCCGCCTCATGCCCGGCATTTTTGGCGAAGCTCGATTCGATCGCACCTGGCTGCACCTCCATCACGCGCACGCCAAACGGCGCCAACTCCATGCGCAATGCGTCGCTCAGCGCATGCACCGCCGCTTTCGAGGCGCAATACGCGCCGGCAAACGGCGTGACCAATACCCCGGAAACGCTGCCGATGTTCACCACTATTCCTTTGGCGCGGCGCAGTACCGGAAACAGCGCGCGTGTCACACCGACAATCGCAAACACATTGGTTTCGAACTGGCGCTGCATCGCCGGCACACCACCGTCCAGCAGCGGCCCCATCGCGCCATAACCGGCGTTATTGATCAGCACATCCAGGCCGCCATGTTGCTGATTGATGCGCTCGCTCAGCTGTTCGAGTGCCGCGCCGTCGTTGACGTCCAGTTGAACGGCGGTGAAACCGGCGGCTGCCAGAGCAGCCACGTCTTCAGCCTTGCGGGCGCTGGCCCAGACTTCGTATTCGGCACCTTTGAACACATCGGCGAGGGCGCGGCCAATGCCGCTGGAGCAACCGGTAATTAACGCTACGGGCATGGCGCGGTCCTTGTGCAAAAAGAAGTAGGGGGATCAGTCGGAGAAACTACCCTGCAAACGCTCGGCGCGAAACTCCAGAGTTTGCGGGCGATAGCCAGGGCGCAGCGGCGGCAGGGGCAAGCAGTCTTCCCAATTGGCGCCGGCCTGCAGTTCGCCGGGGCCGCGATAGCGCGGGGCGGCGTATTGATTGTCGGCCAGATTGACCGTATCGCCCGGGGCATACGCGGCGACGCGCCAGCGCAACTCGGTCAGTGGCACGTTGTTGCCGTTGTTCATGGTCAGCGCCAACGGGCGGTCCGCCGGGCAGTGTTCCGGCGCGTAGGTGATGCGTAACTCCAGGCGAGCCAGTTGCTGGACCTCGCGGTTGTCCATCCAGATCACCCACGTGGCCACCAGGCCCAAGCCGATGGCGGCCGCCACAGAGACGGGCAACGCCTTGGCCGGGTAGCGCAGCAATAAAATCAGCCAGGTGATGACCAGCAGGACGCCGATGAACATGTTTGAACGCTCCTTGAACTCATGACCACCATCCTACCGAACGGCTGCGGGAATGGACATTCACGGATCATCCGCGATCACCGTTGGTCGGCACTGTAATTTCTGACAGTAGCCAGTCCTGAGCACGCGGGGTTAGATAGAACGCAGGCAAACATGGACGGACCGGGATGCAGGCTTCGACGATGGGATTGCACTATAAAACCCCCGGATTGTCCGTCATCGATCCACGGGGGTTGCCGATTCGTTCGGTTGATTATTGGCGCAACGACGAAAATGCCACCGCTCTGGCGCGCATCAATCGCACCCTGCACGATGCCGCGGGTTTTGCGGTAGAGCAATGGGATCCGCGGCTGTGGGCGTTGCAAAAGGATGACCCGTCGGCCCCTGCCAATCTCACGAGCGTGCATACGCTGTCCGGTAGTCCTGTCTGTGCGGTCAGCGTTGATGCCGGCACACAGATCAGTCTTTTCGGCCTGGCCACTCAAGTGCTGCAAAGCTGGGACAGTCGCGGTACCCGGCGCGAGGTTCGCTACGACGATCAGCTTCGTCCCGTGGCAGTGTATGAGCATATCGCCACGCAGCCTCCACGGTGTGCCGAACGTATGGAATATGGTCGTGCCGATGACGGCAATCGGGATCGCAACCAATGCGGACAGCTGATTCGCCAGGATGGCCCCGGCGGGACCGTGCTGTTTGAGGCGTTCGCGATCACCGGCCAATCCACCAGCCACGTTCAACACTTCACCCAGGAAACCGTTGCACCTGATTGGCCGGAGTCGATAGCGGATCGACAAAAGCTACTCGAGCCGGGAGAGGGCGCGCGCTCGACGTGGCGTTACGGGGCGCTGGGGGATGTGCTGGAATCGGTCGATGCCAGGCAAAATTGCCAGCGCTTCAACCTCACGATTGATGGCCGGTTGCGCCGCGGCGCCCTGAATCTGGCAGGACAATCCTCGTGGCAAATGCTGGTCGGCGAGATCGAATACAACGCCGAGGGTCAGACCATACGAGAAGTGTCAGGCAACGACGTACAAACAACGCTCACGTATTGCCCCGAAGATGGTCGTCTGATGGAGCGACGGGCGTACAGTGAACGAGTCGGTTTGCTGCAACACCTGTTCTACATCTATGACCGAATGGGCAATGTGCTGAGTATCGAAGACAAGGCGCTGCCGGTGCGTTACTTCAACAATCAACGCATAGACCCCATCAGTCTTTTTATCTACGACAGTCTTTATCAGTTGATCCAGGCGTTTGGCTGGGAGGCGGGGGGCCTCAACCAGGGGCCGGACTCAGTCGGTCGTACGGATCCGGCAGCAGTCAGCAATTACCATCAGAGCTACTGCTACGACGAGGGCGGCAACCTGCTGAAGCTGACGCATGTCGGCGCACAAAAACCGGGCCGTGAACTGACCGCCGCGCGGTACAGCAATCGCTGCCTGCTCTGGCGCAACGGCGTGCCGCCGACCGAAGCCGAAATCGCTAAAGCATTTGATGCCAACGGCAATTTGCTGGAGCTGGATCAGGGCCGCTTTCTGACGTGGGATCTGCGTCATCAATTGCACTCGATCACTCCGGTTGAGCGCGATTCCGGAAGCAATGACTATGAGTTCTACCTCTATGAAGGCGCGGGCCAGCGGGTGCGCAAAATTCGCTCGTTGCAGACCAATGCCCGAGCCGTGACGGCTGAAGTGCGTTACTTGCCGGGTCTGGAACTTCGTACCGACAGTGGCACCGGGGAAGTGCTGCAGGTCATCACCGCGCCGGCCGGCCTCAATGGTGTTCGGGTGCTGCATTGGGAAAGCGCTCCGCCATCCGGCGTCAACGATCAGTACCGCTACACCCTGGTCGATCACCTGAACTCCTGCACCGTGGAACTGGCTGGCGATGCGCAGATCATCAGCCAGGAAGTCTTTTATCCCTACGGCGAAACCGCGTGGTACGCCGGTCCGGATGTGATCGCCATCGACTATAAAGTCATTCGTTATTCGGGTAAGGAGCGGGATGCGACGGGGCTTTATTACTATGGACTGCGCTACTACGTACCGTGGATGTTCCGTTGGCTCAATCCTGATCCAAAAGGCTTCATTGACGGGCCCAACCTGTATCAAATGGTGGGAAATTCTCCCATGACTTACGTCGATAGCGACGGTGGTGAATTGACCGAAGCTTCAGAGCTGAACGACAGCCAGGACAAGCAAAATGCCTTGTTGAAATCCGTAGGAGGTGGCGCTGCTGATCTCAAGAACTCGCTACTCAATCACGTTTATGCGCAGCATCGTTTCAAAGCGTTGGGCAGACGTATCGTTACGCAACTTGCCAGCAGTGCTGCCCGTACCGCCGCGACGACTGCGGGGGCTGCGGCGGGCGGTGCCATTGGTGGTCTGGCAGGTCCCGTTACCGCAGGGTTGGGAAGCAAAGCGGGCGCTGCGGTCGGGGCTAAAGCGGCCAATGCGCTGATTTCCAGGATGGTGGACACCTATCAACTGGATCGCCCGATCAGCTTCAAAGGCAATGAAATGAACCCTAAATCATTCATCGAGGCCGTTGAACCCAAAAGTAAAACCAACTTGAGGACGATAAAATTCGAGCTGTCGGCAATAGACCCCCGGACCCGTGAAGGGCGAGCAAAACTGGGGAAAAAGGTCGCCACCGCTGTGGTGGATAAAGTTGTCGACAAAGTTGCCAGCAAGCTGGGATCAGAAGCGCCGGGCCTGATCAAGACCGGCCGGGAGTTCTACCAGGCGTCACAGGGACTGAACGCCGCATCGCTCAGCGAGGTTTACGACGATACGCCGGCGGTGATCGACATGTTGGAGTTCCGGATGCAGGCAATCAAAACCGAGTTCGCCGGCTCCGGCAGTTCGGACCCGAAAGCCTTTGAGGATATTGCCGAACTCTCCGCGCAAACGGGGGAGGTGGTTCAGCAATTGAATAGAAACCAGGATTTGATCGGGCTTGTCGCGCCCAAGCCTTATGCCGGTAGACGGCAATCGTTGAGTGGAAGGTCCCGTTCAGCTCTGGTTCGGCAGGTGTCACAGGGCTGATACCAGCAAAAAGCCCCCGCCCAACCTGCTGCGGATAGGGAACGCAGCGGACTGGACGGGGGCTTCTGGTTTTACTGAACGCTTACTGCGCGATGGTTTTCACCGACACGCCACGTTCGATCGGGGTGGAGCGACCGTAGATATCTTCAAACCGCTCGATATCGTCTTCGCCCAGGTAGCTGCCCGATTGCACTTCGATGATCTCGAGTGGAATCTTGCCCGGGTTGCGCAGACGGTGGACCGAAGCGATCGGGATGTAGGTCGACTGGTTTTCGCAGAGCAGGAACACGTTGTCGTCGCAGGTCACTTCGGCGGTGCCGCTGACCACGATCCAGTGTTCGGCGCGGTGGTGGTGCATTTGCAGCGACAGGCACGCGCCCGGCTTGACCGAGATGTGCTTGACCTGGAAACGACCGCCCATGTCCACCGAGTCGTACGAACCCCACGGACGATAGACTTCGCAGTGGTTCTGGGTTTCGCTGCGGCCCTGCTCGTTGAGGGTGTTGACCATCTGTTTCACGCCTTGGACCGAGTCCTTGTGGGCGATCATCATGGCGTCCTTGGTTTCGACGACCACGATGTTTTCCAGGCCGATCACCGACACCAGTTTGCCGTTGCCGTGGATCATGCAGTTTCTGCTGTCCTGAATGACCACGTCGCCTTTGGTGACGTTACCGTTGACGTCTTTTTCATTCACTTCCCACAGCGACGCCCAGCAACCGACATCGCTCCAGCCGGCGGTCAGCGGTACGACGCAGGCACGCTGGGTTTTTTCCATCACGGAGTAGTCGATGGAATTGTCCGGGCAGCAAGCGAAAGTGGCTTCGTCGATGGTGACGGTGTCGGCATCCTGTTCGCTGCGCTCAAGGGTCAGCAGGCAGGTGTCGTAGATGTCCGGATCGTGTTTTTTCAGCTCTTCCAGGAAGCGGCTGGCGCGGAACAGGAACATGCCGCTGTTCCAGAAATAGCCACCGGACTGGACGAACTCGGTAGCGCGTTTCACGTCCGGTTTTTCGACGAAGTGCGAGACACGGCTGACGCCTTCGGGCAGCAGCGAGTCATTGGTGGACTTGATGTAGCCGTAGCCGGTTTCCGGTTTGGTGGCCGGCACGCCGAACAGCACCATTTCGCCATTTTCGGCAGCGACGGTGGCCAGGGCCAGGGCGCGTTGCAGGGCTTTCTGGTCTTCCAGTACGTGGTCGGCCGGCAGCACCAGCATCAACTCGTCACGACCTTCGTTGACCAGCATCATCGCGGTCAGGGCCACGGCCGGCGCAGTGTTGCGACCGAACGGTTCCATCAGGATGCGCTGGGTTTCCAGTTTACGGTTGGCCAACTGCTCGTTGACGATGAAGCGGTGGTCCTTGTTGCAGACCACGATCGGGGTGTCCATGCCTTCAAACACCAGGCGTTCCAGGGTTTGCTGGAACAGCGTGTGTTCGCCGGTCAGGGCGAGGAACTGTTTAGGAAACTGCTTACGGGAAAGCGGCCAAAGACGTGAGCCGCTACCACCTGACAAGATCACCGGAATCATGTTGTTACTCCTTGAAAATCGTATGGGTCAGAGCTACTGCGTTCTGTCGTTTCACTCTTGTTCTTATTCCGTGTCCCGACTGACACCTCGGTCTCTGTGGGAGCTGGCTTGCCAGCGATGCAGACGACTCGGTCCAACAGATGCACCGAGTCGATGCCATCGCGGGCAAGCCCGGCTCCCACAGGGTTATGGGTCAACCGGGAAAAATTGATTAGCGCGTCGAAACCGGGCGTTTTACCCAGACTGGCGACAGGCTGCTGCCTTTACCGGTGACGTACAGCACGGCGGCTTCACCGCGTTCCAGGGCCACCGGCTTCACGTCGCCGACTTTGGTGGCTCCGTCGTACAGGGCCAGGCTGACTTTGACCGGGTTGATTTCACGCTCGCCACGGCTTTTGGCCGCCACGGACGGAACCACTTCGGTCTTGCCGTCAGCGGTTTTCAGGGTCAGGGCCTTGTCGCTGAGGTTCTGTACGCGAACCAGGGATTTCTGCTTGTTCTTGAACGGTGGCTCTTCGATCAGTTGCGGCGCGCCGCTGGCGTTGTTGACCAGGGTGTAATAGTGGTCGCCGGCCAGTTTCACCGGCAGGGTCTGGCTGCCGACCTTGGCGCTGTAGTCGCCGCCTGGCATGAAGCTGAAGTCGGTGCTGGACAGCGGCGCGACTTCGGCCAGGTTGGTGCTGCCGACGGTGGCGCTGACTTCAGCGTTACCGGCGTTGTAGACACGCACAAAGCTCGAGCCTTTCGGTGCGGTCGGGCCGTAGAGTGCGCCGTCGCCAGCGAAGGCGGACATCGACAACACGCTCATGCCAGCGACGAGAGCAAAAGTCTTGGCGAGACGGCGAGGAGTAGTAGTGAAAGTCATGGTAGTACCTCTCTCTTTCAGTTTTGCGCCCGGTCGGGCGTCTCGGATTTAGTGTTTGCGGCTACGTTCTGTTGGCGGGCGCCGGCTTCTTTGAGTTCTGCGACCCACTGCGGGTCGGCGTCGCCGATTTCGTTGTTCACAGGCAGATAACGTTCAGGAAACTCCCAGATCAGCACCTGTGGCGGGCTGTTCTTGAAAGCATCGCTCTTCAGGTAGCTGAGCATCGGCAGAATCGGGCCGTGGCCGTCTTCGGCGTAATTGACCACGTCGCTGTTCAGCGCTTGTTTCAGCGCACCGACGAAGTTCCAGTTGGGGTTGGCGCTGTAGCTGGTGCCGATCAGGGCCACCGGCACTTCAGTGTTGGCGAACAGCGCGTCATCACTGGCAGGCTGGTCTTGCGCGACCACGGTGTTGCGCTTTTGCAACGGTTCCGTCTTCGGCATCATGTTTTCGAACAGTGGGTCCAGCGGCAGGAACAACCGCAGGTCGCCCTTGTGCGTGACTTTCTCCGCAGGTTCAGTGACGAAGTGTTGCGGCTCGCCGCTGAGCGGGGTTTTCTCGGCGATGGTTTTGGCCAGGGTTTCGGCGGCGATTTGCGCGCCTTCCGGAGTCCAGTGGGTATCGGTGCGCAAGAACACTTGCTGACCATCCAGCTTGGCTTTCAGCATCGGGCCGAACAGGTCGGGCGCGATGATTTTGTTGGCCGCCACACGAGCGTGGAAGTCTTCATAAAGGTTGGCGTGAATGCTCGAAGGTTTCACTTGGCCCAGGTGTTCCGGGTACAGGCGAGTCTTGGCCGGCACGATCGCCATCACCAGTTTCACGCCCTTGGCTTTCAATTCCTGACGCACGCCTTCTACGAGCGCGTAGTTGCCTTGCAGGTTCAATTCTTCGTTGACGATCGGGTTGAATTCTTCATCGCTGTACAACCATTGATCGCGACCGAGCACCACGCCCGGACGACCTTCGTTGAACAGTTTGAAATCCAGCGCGGCCCAAAGGTTGGTGCCCAGGCGCTTGATCGGGAACTCGTCGTCGTAATGCGTCTCCACGGCTTTGGCCCAGCGGCCATTGAGCACCGTCGCATCGGCGTTGGTGCTGAAGCCGAGGAAGCTGCGCGTCGACCACAGGCCCAGCACCAGCAGGGTCACCATGAACAGGGCGATGTAGAAGATACGTAATGAGCGGGTCATGGTCAGATCCCTCAGAACTGGAAGTAAAGGAACGGCGAGAAGCTTTGCGCCGAGAGTTTGAAAATCGAGGCGATGAACAGCACCAGTACCAGCGTGCGCATCACGTAGCGGGACCAGTCCGCGGTCCAGTAGGCCGGTTGCACGGTGGCTTCAACGCCGACGGTGTAGCCAGGCTCGTGGATGCTGGCCGGGTTGTCGCCCGGGACTGCTTTGATCATTCCAGGCTGAGCGGCGGCCGGGCCATCGGCCTCGACATTCACCACAGGTTTGGTCTTCTCAGGCGGCAGGTTGCTGTAGAAATCACGGATGCCGAAGAACGCCAGGGTCATGTAAGCCACCACCAGGGTTGCCACTTGCAGACCGGTGAGGCTGGCCGCGTTGAGTTCCGACAGCGACCATTCGCCGAAGCTGAACATCGCGCCGTACATGCGACCGGCGACGTGCAGGTTTTCCGAGCGGAAGATCACCCAGCCCATCACCACGAGCAGGAAGGTCAGTGCCCAGCGGATCGGGTTGATGCTGCGTGGCGACGTGTTCAGGCCCAGGGCCTTTTCGATCGCCAGCCACATCCCGTGCCACGCACCCCACACGATGTAGGTGATGTTCGCGCCGTGCCACAGACCACCGAGCAGCATGGTCAGGAACAGGTTGCGATAGGTCATCAGCGTGCCTTTGCGGTTACCGCCCAGCGTGATGTACAGGTAGTCACGCAGCCAGGTGGACAGGCTGATGTGCCAGCGACGCCAGAACTCGGTGATCGACTGGCTGATGTACGGCTGCTTGAAGTTTTCCATGAAACGGAAACCCATCATCAAGCCCAGGCCGATGGCCATGTCGCTGTAACCGGAGAAGTCGAAATACAACTGCGCGGTATACGCCAGCGCTCCGAGCCAGGCATCGCCCGTGGTCGGGTTCTGCAAGGCAAAGCAATGGTCGGCCACCACCGCGAGGGTGTCGGCGATGAACACCTTTTTGATGAAACCTTGCATGAACCGCGTGGCACCTTCGGAGAACTTGTCGAGGGTGTGGGTGCGGTTGTTGAACTGGTCGGCGAGGTCGCGAAAACGCAACACCGGGCCGGCGATCAGGTGCGGGAAGATCGCCACGAACGCGGCAAAGTCGATCAGGTTGCGGGTCGCCGGGGTATCACCCCGGTAGACGTCGATGATGTAGCTGATGGACTCGAAGATGTAGAACGAGATCCCGATCGGCAACAGCACGTGGGTCAGGATGAACGGCGACAGACCGACCGAGGTCATCATCGCGTTGATGCTGTCGACACCGAAGTTGGCGTACTTGAAGTAGCCGAGAATGCACAGGTCGACGCCCACGCCCAGGAGCAACCAGCGCTGTGCCGGTTTGGTCCGAACGCCTGCGGCACCGACTTTGAGGCCGATCCAGTAGTTCCACAACGTGACGGCTGCGAACAGCGCAAGGAAGTCCACACGCCACCAGGCATAGAACACGTAGCTGGCGAGCAGCAGCAGCAGGTTGCGATAGCGTATTCCGCTTAAGTAATACATGCCGAGAAAGATCGGCAAGAACAAAAACAGGAACACGTTGGATGAAAATACCATCCCGGTCTCTCCATGTTTAACCAACAGTCAAGGGCCAACGGCCCCCCCAAACCCCCCACCGAAAAACCTGGGGGATGTATTGCATTCAAATCACCGCGCGGTCCATGTAGGAGCGAGGCTTGCCCGCGAAGGCGGAGTGTCAGTCGACATCATTGGTGAATGTCAGACCGCATTCGCGGGCAAGCCTCGCTCCTACAGGATTTGCGTTTGGCTCTAAGAGCCTTTGCCTTTCTCGTTGGCCGGGTCGTAGACCTTGGTCAGGTCACCCCCGAGGCGGAAGGTCTTGAACGGCTGCATCTCGTGTTTTTTCTCGAGCACATCTGGCGAGCAGGTGTAGAGCGTGCAGAACGGTTCGAGCCAGGCGAATTTCGAGTCGACCTTGAGGTCGGTCATATCCTGTTCCTTACCGTTCTTCTTCTCGAATTCTTCCGGGTCTTCGACACCCGCGAGCACTCGATCACCCAAGCGTTTCAATGCGCCGTTGTTTTCCTGACGCAAGTCCACACCGTTGACCTGAGCGAAACTGGCGATCATCGCGAGCGGCGGCAGGGCGTAGTTGTGATAGGCGAGGGCGCGTTGCTGGCGCTTGAGTTCGTTAGGCAGGAAACCTTGGGCGTCGATTTGATTGACGCCGACTTTGTATTCCTTCACCGACCAGTCAAACAGGTCGCGACGGTTGGTGGCGATGGACGTTGCCATCACCGACCAGGCGGACCAGTACGAGTGATTGTTGGTTTTTTCCAGCGGCAGGTTGTCCCAATCGCTGACCACCTGATCCGCCAGCTTGCTGAACCAGGCTTCAATCAACTGCGACTCTTGCTGATGGTTGGCCAACGGGTGCGAGTCGGAGAACTTCAGGCGAATGTAGGACGACGCCATGCTGCCCAACGCCCATTTGCGCATGGACTTGCCGGTGTGGTTGAAGTCCTTGGACAGCAACGCATCGGCCTTGGCCCACGCGGTCAGCCAGTTCAGGGTGCATTCCAGCTGTTCCGGACGACCGTCACGCATGTACTGCATCACGCGCTTGCTGGTGCCGCGCTCAATCTTGGTGATGTCGGCGGTGGTGTCGCGGAAGGCTTTTTCCGAGGCTTCGTTCAAGGTCGAACGGGCCTTGTCGGAGCCTTCGTACTTGCTGCGGAATTGCAGCGAGCCGGTGTATGGCGTCGGTATGGCATCACAGCCTTCGCTCTTGTCGCCGGTTTTGACTTTTTCAATCGGCGCGAAGTAACCCTGTGGCGGGCGCAGTGGCGCGGCGGCCTGAGTCGCACCGGCAAACATGGCCAGGCTCAACAGGGACGGTGCGATCAATCTTTTCAAAGTTCGGGTTTGCATAATTGCCTCATTGCCCGGCCTGAGCGGTACGCTGCCCAGCGCCAGGGAATACGTTGCGTTTGCAGATTTTCGCTTCGACTTTCTGTGGCGTGGCACCCGCTTCAGGGCCCTGGATTTCGACGGCCAGCAGATTCTGCGAGGCCCAGTCTTCGTCCGTACGCAACTCAAAGGCAAAGCGCCCGTCGGTGTCGGAAGTTTCCGGTTTTTCGATTTTGATGTCCTCGTGGCGACCGTTCATGTACCAGAGGGTGGCTTGCAGGACTTTCACCGACGCATCGGCGAACTGGATGTCGACCTGGTGACTGCCGTTTTGCAGGTTCAGGTTGTTGCTGTTGACCATTAATTCGTTCTTGCCCGGTTTCAATGTTTTGCTGCCGGTCAACTGTGCATCCTTTCCTTCGCAACCGTTGTCCAGCAGCGCCATCATCTGGCGGTAGATGGTTTCCTGGTCGAGGCGATAGAGCGGCGAGAATTCCCAGATCAGAATCTTCGGCGGCTTGGTCTGAAACTCTTCGCTGCCCAGGTACTGCAGCATCGAACCTTCCAGGCCACCGCCGGGGAACGCTACGTTGAGGATGTCGGCGCCGATGGCCTCTTCGAGGAAACCGGCGAAGTTGTAGTTCTTGCCACTGTGGCTGGTGCCGACCAGGGTGACTTCCGGATTGCCGGAATCACTGAACAGATCGCCATCAGCTGCTTCGCCTTTCGGCTCGGTGATGAACTGATCCATGTACTGGATCGCGTAACTGGTGCCACAGAGTTGACCGGCCATATTGTGTAACGTTCCGGTCTTGCCCATGCGACCCGACTTATGGCTCTCGAATTCGCGCTTTGGCACGTCGGCAAAGGCCGGCATTTTCTTGATTTGCTCACCGACGATTTTCGCCGTGCGCTGGGCGCCATACGGCGTCCAGTGTTGGTCGCCGCGGAAGTAGAAGTCGTGGGCCGGCAGGGTGTCAGGCAACGACTCGTTGGTCAGCGGCGACAGGTCCGGCACGGTGTAGCCCATGGCGGCGAAACGCCCGAGCATGGTCTTGTAGTTTCTCAGGGCCTTGTCGAAATCGAACTTGGCTTTGTCTTCCGGATTGAGCTTGTTGCGGTTCACCAGGCCACGGGTTGGCTGGTAAACGACGACCAACTCCACGCCTTTGCTCTTGAACGCATCGTGCAGTTCTTTCATGCGTTTGTAGCCGGCGGGGGTGGTGTCGAATTCGGTGCGCAAGTCTTCTTGCGTACGGAACAGCCAGTCGCCCTGAGCCTGCACCAGCGTGGTGAAGTTCTGCTGATAGCGCGTGGTGTAATTCTTCGCGTCGTGGGCTTCGGGGCACAGGTTGCAGCACGGTTCGGCGCTGAAGCTGGGCGCCTTGACTTCGTCGGCACGGACGCCGGCGCTGGCCGCGAGAATGCCAGCGGTCAGGGCCGACAGGCTGAGTAATTTGATCAAGTGTGAGTGCATAAAATTATCCTCAGTCCTGCATTTCGGTCTGGCGTTCGACAGGGTCGATCAGCACGGCTTTCTGCTGGCGCACCAGCAGGTCGAGAATTTCATCCTGACGCTCGCCAAGAATCCCGTTGAAGCTGATGCCGCTGGATTTGGTCGGGGCGAGCATGGACACGCGATACAACTCAACGCTCAGCGGCGAGTCGATGGACAGCGGTCCGCTGCCGTTACCGGCCAGTTCGCCACCGACGATGATCAGCGACACTTCGGCGTCGAACGGGTCGAGCTTGATGTCCCGGTCGGTGTCGGTCAGGTCCTTGATGTGGCCGTAGACACCGGTCAGGCCGTTGGCCATGGCGAGGTTTTCGTAGAGGCGGATGTTCACGCTGTTACGAATACGGATGCCGTGGCGACGGTTGCTGATCACCTTGTTGGCCCACAGCAGGTTGTCGCCACTCTCGTAGAGGGTGATGCCGTCCGTGTGGTTCTTGTAGATCTCGTTGTAGGCAATCACGTTGTTGACGCTGTTACGGTCGATCACCAGGCCCGACAACTTGTTGTCGTAGCTGCGGTTGTTGAAGATGAAGCTGTCGTTGACCTCACGGGAAATGATGATCCCGTGCTTCTTCCTGGTCCCGAAAACGGTGTTGTCGGCGATGATCAGACCGTGGGAACGGTCATGCGGGTCAATGCCGTAGACGATGTTGTCTTTGTAGGTGTTGCCCTTGACCACGAAGTCGCGGGTCTCGTAGCAGTAGAAGCCGTACCACATGTCCGAGAACTCGGAGCCGATGATCCAGCCCGTCGGTTCAGGGCGCTTGAGGACCTTGGCCATGTTCGGCGTGTACTGGGAAATACTCACGCCGTACGACTTACTGTTGGCGTAGCCGAAACTGGCCATCTTGCTGTTGGCGATGTAAGTCTGGGTGCCGCCCCAGGCCAGCAGGAACGGACGGAATTCCTTCGGTGACTTGAACGTCGCCGGGCCGTTGTCCTTCTCGCGCCAGCCGGTGATCTTGGTATCGCGCACAAACAACTGGCCGTCGTTGACCAGGAACGAACCGGCCTCTTGGGACAGGCGCAATTCCTGGGTCTGCTTGTCGATTTCCAGAATGCCGTTCTTGCCGACCACGATCGGCAACTTCGCCAGGAACACGCCCGGCGAGGTTTCACTGAAGTACTGCTTGGGTACTTTCTTGGCCAGGTCCTTGAGGTTCATGTAGCCGTCGTCGACGAAGATCGCCTGCGGGATACCGTGCTGACGCACCACCCACTCGGCCATCTTGTTGTCGCCGCCGATGAAGTCCTTCAAGGCGTCTTCCTGCATCATCCGGCGCACGCTGATTTTGCCGGCCTTGGTGCGCACGATTTTCGCGGCGATGGCTTCGGCGGTGTAGCCGGAAGTGTCCGGCAGTTTCGGCGCAGCCAGTTCCAGCGGCTCGGTCGGCGCGCTGCTGACGGTGTAGGTCTTGGCCTGTTGCAGACCTTTGGCAATGGTCGCCGGTTGCCCTTTTTGAACGGGCGCGGCCGGCTCCACGCTGGCGAAGGCCGCCGAGCTTGCCAGCAGCATCGCGCCGGCCAGCAAGGTCAACGAGCCTCTCTTCGGACTGTTCATGTCAGGAACTCCCTTCGCGCTTCGCATCAGAAGCGCCAGATCACGTCGATAAACGCGCGGTGCATGTACGAGTCGACGCCTTTGCCATACGCATCGCCCGGCTTGAACACACCGCCACGCAAACGCACGAGGGCCGAAGGCTCATCGATCGACTGACTCAGGGAGGCCGGCAGCAGGCCTTGCTTGAAGTACTTGGTGACGACCACGTCCATTTCCTGGCCGAGGTCTTTGTTGCCATCTTCCAGCGGCAGGGACGTGCTGGAGAGCACGGCGCCGGTCACGTCGTCGGTGTCGTTCTGCACGGCGTTGATGCCGTTGCTGCCGACTGGCTTGTTGCCGTCGACGCGCCAGAATTTGTGGTAGATCACGCTGGCGTCGTATTCGTCGTTGAGCATCCACGAACCGAACAACGTGGCGGTCTGCATGTTGTTCATTTCGCCGCGGAAGGCTTCGCCGAAACGATGAACACGCGAGCGAGTACCGGTGTAATTAGAGCGGTTGCTTTCCAGGCCGTTCTGTTCGTAATCGGCGCTGGCGCGGGCATAGGCTGCACCGACTTGCCATTGCGGATCGAGGCGCAGACGCACGCCCAGGTCAGTGGCCCAGCCATCCACGTTGCCGCTGGTTTTGGCTTGTTCCGGCGGAGTGCCATCGGCGTTCAGCGGGTTGACGGTGTCGCGGTCGCCGCTCATGCCGGTGACGCTGCCCCAGTAATTGACGGTGTTGGTGTTGCGCCAGTTGTAGGCGTCGCTGTCGGCGGTCAGGCCGATCCAGCTGATGTCGCCATTCTCTTTCTTGTCCAGAGAATCGGCGGGAACACCGGGCTCCGGATAGTCGAGCTTGCCGTCATCGTGGGTGTGATGACCGCGAATGCCGACCCAATTGCCCGGCGTCCACTGATACGCCGCATCGGCGTAGGCGTGCAGGCGATCCTTGTCTTTCGGCGCCAGCTCGGTGAGGTCGGTGCGGTATTCGCTGAAGCGTTCGGCGACACCGGCGTTGGCACGCAACAGGGTGGTGTCGAAGGTCCAGTTCAGGGCTTCGATGTTGGTGTCGCGCCATTGGCCGTCGTCGTTGCGCAGGCGTTGACGACCGAGCTTGAGGATCTCGCCAGGGTACGGCGTCAGGCCGCTGTAGCCGACCCAGAATTCGCGCATCGCCAGGTAGTTTTTCTTGCTCTTGCGATCACCGTTGTCGGTGGCCTGGGTGCCGTCGCTGTCGGACTGCTGCAGGGTGTCGGTCTCGATGATGTCGGTGGACGTCACGGCCTGACCCATGGCGTAGCCGCTCCACGCGCCGCTCTCGCCGTAGATCCATGGACGCAGGTCGAGGCCGACGCCGTTGACGTCGCCGCCGCTCGCCGTACCGAGGTCAGTGTCGTCTTCGGACTGAGCGGTGACTTTCACGTCAAGGCCGTAGTTCTTGCTTTCAGTCAGGGCCGCCAGGGTCGGGCACGACCACAAGAGGGCGAATGACAGGCCGATACCGGCCTTCACGAATGGATTCAACTTCATAGGGATTCCTCGCCGTCTTCTTCTTCCAGGGCATGCAGTTCCAGCGTGTTCTGACTCAAGGCACCACGAACGGCCTGTTCTTGTTTCAACAGGCGTTGGGCCTCAGCGAGCTGGGCAGGCGGCAGTTGCGCTTCGAGTGTTTGTGCAAGCTCGGTGGCTTGCGGGGTGTTCTGGGCCTTGGCCAATTGGCTGAAGACGTAAGCGTTAAGCGGGTCGGGCCGTGTGCCCTTGCCTTGGGAGAACAGTTGGGCAATGGCGAAGTCGGCGCTGTTCTGGCCGTTGCGCGCAGCCTTGAGCAGGTGGTCCAGCGCTTTCTGCGAATAGACCTTGCCCAGGTAACCGCGACGGTAGATCTGGCCGAGGTAGTAATCGGCGGCCACTTCTCTGTCGACGGCTTTCTTGAAGTGTTCTTCGGCGGCCTTCGCGTCGGCCGGCACCATTTTGCCTTCGTAGTAGAGCTTGCCCAGCAACAGCTCGGCACGCGGCTGGTCAGCGGCGCGGCCGTTGTCCAGGTACTTCATCATCGTGTCGACGTCGCCCAGTTCCGGGAAGTCGTAGAGCAATTGTGCAAGGCTGACCCAGGAAGCGGGGTAGCCCGGAGCGATGCCTTCGAGCAGCGACTGCGCGGTTTTCTCGTCGGTCGTGCCCAGGGATGCATCGCCCAGTACGCGAGCCACGCTGTCCACCCGCTGGGCGGAAACCACGCCGCGAGCCTGAGCGGCTTGCATCTGCTTGATCAGCTCGGCCTGTTGCTCAGGCTTGGCCTGTTTCTGATAGACCGTGGCCAGCTCGACGTAGCAGATGTCGGTGGTGTTCAACGCGGCTTTGCAGATGGTTTCCACTTCGTCCAAATGCTGGTCGTACGTGCCTTGGGTGCGATAGAGCAGCACTTGGGCCAGGCCCGCTTCCGGTTTGCCTTCGGCGCGCCATTGGCTGATCTGCTGCTGGGCATTCACATTCGGGAAACTGTGCGGGTATTGCAGGTACAGCATCGCCAGCGGGATCAGGGTGTTGCCTTCGCCAGCGGCCGAGGCTTTTTTCAACAGGCCTTCGGCTTCGTGCTGTTCGGCTTCGGTGGAACCCGGCTTGGCCACTAGAAGGCGACCCAGGCGAGCCTGGGCACGCGGCGAGACGCTGGCCGCGGCGCGGTAAGTCGCCTCGGCCTGTTTGATTTGTGCCGGGTCATGGCTGTCGACCTGGATATCGGCCAGGCCAACCTGTGCTTCGCTGTAACCCAGGTCTGCCAGTTGCTGGTAATTCTGCGCCGCCAGCGCGGTGTCGCCGCGCTTGAGGGCTTCGTTGGCCAGACGCTGGTCGGGCAGGCCGGCACAACCGGCCAGACTGACTGCCAATGCCAAGGCACACACTGTTCCAATGTGGGAGCCAGCCTGCTGGCGATTCAGGCAGCGCGGTGCATCAGTTGAACCGCGTTGATCCCATCGCGAGCAAGCTCGCTCCCACAGGGTATGCGGTGTGCTGAGGATATTTGGAGTCGTCACGGGCATGTCCTCTGTTTAAAGACCGGAAGCCATGGCTTTGTCGATCAGCCAGTTCAGGTTCGGACCACGGGTGCTGTTCACTTCAACCGGGCGACCGGCGAACTTGCTGTCCAGCGGCTCGTCGGGCTGGATAAGCACGCGGATGTCGGAGGAAAGGTCGGCGCTTTTCAGGCTGGTGCTGCTGACGATCTTGCCGGTGCGGGTGGTGTCTTCGCCGGCGATCTGGAAGCTGACCGTGTTGCCTGGACGCACATCGGCGAACTGGCGATAGGAGAAGCGCGCTTCAACGTTGGCTTCGCTGTTACGCGGCACCAATTGGAAGATCACGTCGCCTTTGCTCGCGTACTGACCGTCGGCGACCATTTGCTGAGCCACGGTGCAATCGCACGGCGAGGTCAGGGTGCCGGTCATTTGCTTGCCGAACAGTTCTTCAACCTTGGCCGGTTGCAGTTGATTGTCGTCAAGATGGCCCTTGAGCACATCAAGCATGCTGGTGCTGAACGTCGCGAGCGGAGCGCCTTTGGCGGCAACGCCGTCGGCTTTGATCAGGCTTTGCACAGTGCCGTCGCGCGGCATGGTGATGTTCATGCCCTGCACGCTGACCAGACCGGCCTGGGCGTGGCTGACGAAATACATGCCGTACACCGACTTGAAGATGAAACCGAACGCTGCGAGGCCGACGATGAAAATCGCCAGGCTGAACGTCACGGCGCGCAGGCGACCGAACGCGGTCATGCCGTGGCCGCCGTCCTTCATCTTGCGCGCCTTGGTGAAGTTGTCGCGCTGCAGGGTTGCCAGCATTTCACCCATGCTGACGATGTCGCCGGCCAGGTGCGAGGTGATCAAGTGGCGCAGGGTCGAGATGTCTTGTGGTTCCAGGTTCTGGAACTGGCAACCGGCACGACCGGTCTGGCGGTCGAAGGAGCGCACTTGCAACTCCACGTCCATGGCCAGGCCGAGGTTATCGATGACGAACTGCAGCCGAGCCTTGTACACGTCGCCGATTTTCAGTGGCAACTGACCGGCGTTGAAGGCCAGACCGCCAGCGGAGAGGTCGATCACTCGAGCTTCCATCGGGGTCCGGTCGGGACCGAAGAAACGCAGCTTGGCCGGGATTTTCACTCGGGCGTGTTGGCGCTGGGCTTCTGACTCATGCACTACGTTGGCGTTGACGGCGGTATTCATAGGGGCGTTTTCCTGGTTAATTCAATAAGGGGGCGGTCAGACCATCATCAGCAGCACGGCAACAAAGATGCTGCCGGCGGAGAAGGTCATGGTCCGAGACGACCAGGTGTTGAACCAACGTTGAAAGCTGGCGAGATCACGGGTCAGGGAAGTGGGCTGGCGAGTCCAGGACTGTTGGTCGAGGCGGAAGAACACGTAGATCTTCACCAGCGCGCCAACGATCTGGTTGTAATAGAGAATCGCCGGGTAGGCCGGGCCGATCCGGTGACCGGACAAGGACAGCAGCACGGTCAGGATCAGGCGGGTAATACCGATCCACAGCAGGTACACCAGGATGAACGCGGTGCCGTACTTGAAGCTGGCGATCAGCGCGACGGTCAGGCCCAGCAGCGAGGTCCACATCGACACGCGCTGATCGAACAGCACCACCGAGGTGAACAGGCCGAGGCGTTTAACCCCCAGGCCCAGGGCGCGAGCGTTCTGGCGCAGGTTGTTGCCGTACCAGCGGAACATCAGTTTGCGACTGGCCTTGATGAAGCTTTTTTCCGGCGGGTGTTCCACGGTGTGAATCGCGGCGTCCGGCACGTAGAACGTGTCGTAGCCCAGACGCATCAGGCTGAACCAGCTCGACTTGTCGTCACCGGTCAGGAACTTGAAGCGGCCCAGGCGCCAGTGTTGCAGCGAGTCGCTTTCCACGTCGGCGATGAAGTCCGGGTTGGTGACCACTGTCGCGCGAAACACCGACATCCGGCCGGTCATGGTCAGTACGCGCTTGGACAAAGCCATCGAGCACATGTTGATGTGGCGCTGGGCGAATCGCAGTTTGTGCCATTCGCTCATGATATAGCCGCCGCGCACTTCGCAGAATTCGTTGGTAGTCAGGCCGCCGACATTGCCGAACAGCTGGAACCACGGCACGGTCTTGAGCACGGTGCCCTCGGCGAGCACGGTGTCGCCATCGATCACTGCAACGACTGCGCGGTCGTCCGGCAGGTGGCGGGAGATGGCGCGAAAACCGTAGGCCAGGCCATCACGCTTGCCAGTGCCGGGAATGCGCACGAAGTCGAGCTTGACCCGGTCCGGCGGATTCATCCGGGACCAAAGGCTTTTCACCAGCTTCTCATCGGACATTTCCACGATGGAGCAGACCATGGTGGTCGGCAGGCCGCAGTCGATCGCTTCGCGAATCACCGAGGCGTAGACCTGAGCGGTGGTCAGCGCGTCGATACGGAAACTGGTGACCATCAGAAACACATGGGAGGGGTTTGCCGCGTCACCCAGCTTGCGCACTTTGCGCCGCAGGTGCGGGTAGACCACGTACAGAAACAGCATGCCGCGCACAAAGTGCGTGGCGCCCATCGAGTAGCGCCAGATGCCGATGAAACCGATGAGGAAGATAAAGTCCTTCGAATCGGAATCGAATGTGGACGCAGGCAACGCCATGGCGATGCCCATCAATAAACTTAGGTAAAACAGCCAACCGGCGGCCTGAAGTAGGCCGTGCTTTAGCCTGTGCATAATCTGCATCCGTCTCTATCTCGGGCGAGCCTGTGGGGTGGCCCGATGGGGTTAAGGCAGGCATAAAAACCTGTAGGAGCGAGCGATGCGGCGACCCGACTTGCCCGCGAAGGCGGCGTGCCTGACACACCGCGTTGCTTGGTTCGCCGGCAAGCCTGGCTCCTACAGGAGCAAAGGCTGCGTACCTGACACATCACGTCGTCCGGTTCGCCGGCAAGTCGGATCGCCGCCCGCTGGCTCCTACAGGGAGCAGCTTGTTACCAGCAGATGCCTTCGGTGCGGCCGCTGACGCTGGTGGCTTTGGACATGAAGCCAACCAGGTCGACGACTTGCTTGCCGTGTGGAGCGTTCTGCGCCAGGACGCGGAATTTCTCGTCACGGTTGCCGAGGATGATCACGTCGGAGTTGGCGATCACGTCGTCGAAGTCAGCGTTGAGCAAGGACGAGACGTGAGGGATCTTCGACTCGATGTAATCCTTGTTCGCGCCGTGGACACGGGCGTATTCGACGTTGCTGTCGTAGATGCTCAGGTCGTAACCCTTGCCGATCAGCATTTCCGCCAGATCAACCAGCGGGCTCTCGCGCAGGTCATCGGTGCCAGCCTTGAAGCTCAGGCCCAGCAGGGCGACTTTGCGTTTGTCGTGGCTGGAAACGATGTCGAAGGCGTTCTGCACCTGGGACTCGTTACTGCGCATCAGCGAGTTCAGCAAAGGCGATTCCACGTCCAGGGCACCGGCGCGGTAGGTCAGGGCGCGCACGTCTTTTGGCAGGCAAGAACCGCCGAACGCGAAGCCTGGGCGCATGTAGTACTGGGACAGGTTGAGGGTCTTGTCCTGGCAGACCACTTCCATCACTTCACGACCGTCGACGCCGCACGCCTTGGCAATGTTGCCGATCTCGTTGGCGAAGGTCACTTTGGTGGCGTGCCACACGTTGCAGGTGTACTTGATCATCTCGGCGACAGCGATGTCCTTGCGGATGATCGGTGCGTCGAGCTCTTCGTACAGCGATTGCAGAACGTCACCCGAGGCCTTGTCGAACTCGCCGATGACGGTCATTGGCGGCAGGTCGTAGTCGGCGATCGCGGTGCTTTCACGCAGGAACTCAGGGTTCACTGCAACGCCGAAATCAACGCCGGCTTTCTTGCCGGAGCAGTCTTCGAGGATCGGGATGACAACGTTTGCGACCGTGCCCGGCAAAACGGTGCTACGAACCACGATGGTGTGGCGAGTGGTCTTGTCACGCAGGACAAAACCGATTTCGCGGCACACGGCTTCGATGTAGTTCAGTTCCAGGTCGCCGTTCTTCTTGCTCGGCGTACCGACGCAGATCATCGACAGATCGGTGTCGCGAATCGCCTCGGCGAAGTTGGTCGTGCCGCGCAATTTGCCCGTCTCGATGCCCTTCTTCAGAAGTTCGCCCAGACCCGGTTCAACGATCGGCGATTTACCGGCGTTGATCATATCGATTTTGTCTTTGGCAACATCGACGCCAACGACGTCATGGCCCCGTGCAGACAGGCAACCGGCACATACTGCGCCGACGTAACCCAAACCAAATATGCTGATGCGCATCGCAATTACCTCTGTGTTTTATCAAGCCATTACATGGCCGGAGTTAATGGTGTTCAGCGGTATAGTGCACTCGAAAGTGCGGCTTACAGGCGCCACAGTGCCGCGTGCAGGCATACAAAGTTCCGAGTGTCTAAATAAGTGCACTCAAAATGTGCGCAACTAGGCCTTATTATTCTGATATGCCCTGTTATGCAGCCAATCTTCTAATCAGAAGACATTCGTGCAATGGTCTTGCGCGCTCAATGCCGGGCGCAAGCCCGTAAATCAAGCGTTTGGGTGCTCAGCTGAGCACGTTTATAGGGGCGCTGCCTTGGCCTTGAAGGGGATATTGATAAGCGTATCTCCTGTCCTTTATGTGTTGCCCAAATCAGAGGTCCAGTGTGCAGAAGTTAATGTGACAACTTCGCTAGGTGAATCTCTTCTCTGCGTAAGTTATCTCGCACAAACGCTGGGAGAATCGTTACCGATGGTATGAGCTACGCATTTGGACATAGTTCCGGTCCGCCCATCGCGAATTCTGAAATTTCTTGAAATATTGAGAAAGATGGCACTGCTTTCATATTGATAGCACTTGCCGTTTGGGCCTTTATATATAGGCCGATTATCGGGATAGATACTTTTGTGCCACTACCGCTAAAAATTTTCAGTGCCACTACTGAAAAAAATCATCAAAGTCGAGTGAAACTAAAGTTAGAAAATCGAGCGATGGGTTATTGGCGCCAATAAGTCGGCGAATGAGGCGGGAAATTGTTGGACGATCAGACGGCAGCGCACGACGGTTTTTTGCTGTCGTGCACCGACCGGGTGCTTACTCTGGCGCGTGATCGCGCAGAAATACCAAATGGTCCGGTTTAGACTGCTCGACGCTGTAGCGATAGCCTTGAACGTCAAATTTTTTGAGGTCTGCCGGGTCGTTGACGCGCTCTTCAATGACAAAACGACTCATCATTCCGCGCGCTTTTTTGGCATAGAAACTGATGATCTTGTATTGGCCGTTTTTCAAGTCCTTGAAGTCGATGTTAATGATGCGCGCATTCAGGGCACTGCGTTTGACCGCCGAGAAGTACTCGTTGGAGGCCAGGTTCAGCAGTACGTCGTCGCCCTGGTCGGCCAGGGCTTCGTTCAGCCATTCGCTGATGCGCGTACCCCAGAACGCATACAGATCCTTGCCGCGGGCATTCGCCAGTTTGGTGCCCATTTCCAGTCGATACGGCTGCATCAGGTCCAGAGGTCGCAGCAAGCCGTACAGGCCTGAGAGCATGCGCAAGTGCTGTTGGGCGTAATCGAAATCGGCTTCGCTGAAGGTTTGTGCGTTGAGGCCGGTGTATACGTCGCCCTTGAACGCGAGCAACGCCTGCTTGGCGTTTTCCGGTGTGAACGCGGGCGTCCAGCTGCCGAAACGCGCGGCATTGAGGCCGCCGATCTTGTCGGAGACGTGCATCAACTCACTGATCTGCGCTGGCGTCAGGTCGCGCAGTTGCATGATCAGCTCCTGGGAATGGTCGAGGTATTGCGGCTGGGTGAAGCGCTGGGTCGCCGGCGGTGTTTCGTAGTCGAGGGTCTTGGCGGGGGAAATCACCATCAGCATGAAGTCGTCTCCTTTAATCGTGGGGGCGATTCTAGGGGGTTGGGCCGGTTGACTCCAGCTATCAAGTCCATAGGTGATCGGTGGTTTTGCACAAACCCTGTAGGAGCGAGGCTTGCCCGCGAAAGCGGTGTGTCAGTTACCGTTGATGCCATCTGACATACCGCCTTCGCGGGCAAGCCTCGCTCCTACAGGGTTCAGTGTTGCTGCGGGAATGTGGGCTGGATCAGCTATAGTGCCGCGCGGGTTTTGTTATGGAGACATCCCATTGCGTATCGTTTTTCTATTATCGGCCTGGCTCTTGAGCTTCGGTGCCATGGCGGCACCGGGCGATGTGGCGACGCTTGATCGCAGCACCTGGCCGGAACAGCTCAGCAGCCCGACGCTGTTCGACGTCGCATCACGTGCCGAAATCCTCATGTTCGGGCGCGTGCTGCTGGCCAGCGAGTCGCTGGATGAAGCGAGCCTGGCGCAACGCCTGGGCCTGCGAACCATCAATCTGGAGGCCGTCAACAGCCTGCGCCAGCGCATGTGGCAGCGTCTGCTCGCCAACTACAACTTCGCCCAGCAGAGCTGTGATCAGGATGCGTCCTTCTGTTTCCTCGTCGAGGACCTGGGCACCCTGCGCCAGCAAGCGGCCAAGTTTCAGGTCAGCGACGACAGCTACTACATAAAGTGGTCGGAGCCGAGCCGGTTGTTCCACGCCCAGTATCTCGACGAGCAACTGCGCAAGGCGGCACTGTTTCCGCAGACCAGCAGCGAAGTCGATCGTTTTGGCGACTATGAACGCAACGGCGACGAGATGCATGACCGGCTGTTTTTGCTGACCTTCGACAGCGCCGCCAATGTCACGCCGGACAACACAGGGTGGGTGACGGAGTACCTGCGCAAGTCGAGCATGAGCGGCACGTTCTTCGTGCTTGGCAAAGACATCCAGGCGCGTCTGGCCGAGCGATCGGTGGCCAGTCTGCAAGCGACCTATTCAGCGCAGTGCATCGGCGTGCAAGGTTGGGAGTTTCGTTCTCACAGCCACTGGCAGGACTGGCAGGATTCGGTGCGACGTAGCGTCGAGCTGGTGAAAAGCAAGCTGCCGGAGAATTACGTGCCGCTGTTCCGTCCGCCCGATGGCCAGCGTCGCTCGGATGCCGAAGGCTTCTTCAAGGCTCAAGGTTTGCAGGTGGCGTTGTGGGACATCGATGCCCAGGACGGCGCCGGCAAACTCAAGGGCAACCCGAGCGCGCAACGCGTGTTGACGCTGATGCTTCTATGGCGACACGGGGTGATTAACTTCAATGTGAAGCAGGATGCAGTGAAAACGGCGATGCCTTGGCTCATTACGCAAACGGCGCAAAGCGGGATCGGTTGGGAGGACTGTCAGGACGCGTTTCGCTGAAACCGTAAAAAGCCCGGAATCATTGGGGAGGAGGGCGCGGCGGGGTGAATTTCGCGAAGATTTCGATGCAGGCGGACTTCCGACTTTAACGGGGTGATGGCCATCCGCCTAGTGCTATTGGTCACTCTGAAAAATAAACTTCAAAAAAACGTCAAAGTACTTTTTTCTGTCATGGGTTTTGGAGTATTACGAAGACAGACCGCCGAAACCTGCAGACAGGTGGCGTCTCCCAAGACCCATTTTGTGAGCAGTTCACTTGAATCATCACAGGTGAATTCGGTAGTCACTTCGAGGCGCAGCACCGCCAAGGTATTGCGTCGAATGGCTCCCACAAAGGTGACCGAGTATGGATGATCACGGACGTAGTTCTTCCTCCAACCAGCCAATCCTTTATGTACTCGATACCAACGTATTGATTCACGATCCAAACGCCCTGCTTAACTTCGAAGAACACCACGTTGCCATCCCGATGACCGTGCTTGAGGAGCTGGACAAGCTCAAGAGCGGGCATCACAGCGTGGCTGCGGAATGCCGTCAGGCGATTCGCCTGATCGACAAGACGCTGGGCGATGCCAGCCCCGAAGACGTCGAGCTTGGTGTGCCGATCCAGCGTGGCAAAAGTGGGCCCAAGGGTTTGCTGTCAATTCTGATGAGCAAACGTGCTGAACCGAACATCATTCTTCCCGAACACCTGAACGACAACATCATCATCAACCAGTTGATCGACTTGCACGCGCGCGAACCAAAGCTGCCCGTCGTGCTGGTCACCAAAGACATCAACATGCGCCTCAAGGCCCGGGCGTGCGGGATTGCGGCCGAGGACTACAGCACCGACCAATTGGTCGATGACGTATCGCTGCTGCCCAACGGTTATCACAACATGGACGGCTCCTTCTGGGATCGCGTGAAGAATGTCGAAACCCGTCAGGACCACGGTCGCACCTGGCACCAGGTGCAGTTGATCGACAACCTGCCGGCCGTGCATATCAACGAGTTCATCATCGACGAACAGGGCTTTGTCGGCTGGATCAAGGAGATTGAAGAAGACCGTTTGCTGATACTCGACCTGCACCAGGAGCCGCTGCTGCACCAGGAAGCCTGGGGTCTGAAACCGCGTGACATCTATCAGAGCCTGGCGCTGTACGCGTTGCTTGACCCGGATATCCACCTGGTCAACCTGACGGGTGCTGCCGGCTCCGGCAAAACCATCCTGGCCCTGGCAGCGGCGATCGAGCAGACCATGGTCAGCAAGCGCTACCGCAGGATCATCGCGACGCGCAGCGTGCAGGGCCTGGACCAGGAAATCGGCTTCCTGCCCGGCACCGAAGCGGAAAAAATGGAGCCCTGGCTGGGCGCTATCACCGACAACCTCGAAGCCTTGCACATGGATGACGAAAACACCCATGGCAGCGTCGATTACATCCTCAGCAAAGTGCCGTTGCAGTTCAAATCCCTCAATTACATTCGAGGACGCAGCTTCCAGCAGAGTCTGATTTTGATCGATGAATGCCAGAACCTGACTCCGCACCAGATGAAAACCATCATCACCCGTGCCGGCGCCGGTTCCAAAGTGGTGTGCCTGGGTAACCTGGCGCAGATCGACACCCCTTACCTGTCCGCGACCAGCTCCGGACTGACGTACCTGACCGAACGCTTCAAAGACTTCCCGAACGGTGTACACATCACCCTGCAAGGGGTGCCACGTTCGATTCTGGCCGAATACGCCGAATCGCATTTGTAACCACGTCACCAGAACCGGGCGGCCCCAAAAGCCGCCCGGTTTTTTTGTGCCCAACACAAAACCCTTGTGGGAGCGAGGCTTGCCCGCGAAGACGGCAGCACAGCCAACATCAACATGCCTGACACACCGCCTTCGCGGGCAAGCCTCGCTCCTACAAGGACATTGCAATCAAACGTGCGGAAAATTGACTCGCAGGTTTACAATCGACGTTCCTGATCAGGAGTAACCCTGTGCTGACTCATCTCGATTCCCAAGGTCGCGCCAACATGGTCGACGTCACCGAAAAAGCCGTGACGTTCCGTGAAGCGACGGCCCAAGCGCTGGTGCGCATGCTGCCCGAAACCCTGCAGATGATCGTCAGCGGCGGTCACCCCAAAGGTGATGTGTTCGCCGTGGCGCGCATCGCCGGCATTCAGGCGGCGAAGAAAACCAGCGATCTGATTCCTTTGTGCCATCCGCTGATGCTCACCGGCGTCAAGGTTGAACTCAGTGCCGAAGGCGACGACACCGTGCGCATCGTCGCGCGCTGCAAGCTGTCCGGACAGACCGGCGTCGAGATGGAAGCCCTGACGGCCGCCAGTGTTGCCGCGCTGACCATCTATGACATGTGCAAGGCCGTGGACCGTGGAATGACCATCGAAAGCGTACGGTTGCTGGAAAAACTCGGCGGCAAGAGCGGCCATTTCCAGGCAGATCAGCCATGAACGTCACCGTGAAGTTTTTTGCTCGTTACCGCGAAGCGCTTGGCGTGGATTCGGTCAGGGTTGAAGGCGATTTCGCCACGGTCGACGATGTGCGTGCGCTGCTGGCTCAACGGGACGGTGCCGATGTGCTGCGCGAGCAGAACCTGATGTGCGCTCGCAACGAGGACCTCTGCCAGCTCGACGAACCGGTGACTGACGGTGACGAAGTGGCGTTCTTTCCGACCGTGACCGGAGGCTGATCATGGCGATTCGCGTGCAGTCCACGGCGTTCGATCCGGGCGCTGAAGTCAATGCCATGCACGCCGCCAATGTCGGCGTCGGCGCGGTGGTGAGTTTCGTCGGCTACGTGCGCGACTTTAATGACGGGCTTGATGTGGCCGGGATGTTTCTCGAGCACTATCCGGGCATGACCGAAAAAGCCCTCGGCAAAATTGCCCTTGAGGCTGAACAGCGCTGGCCGCTGCTCAAGCTTGAAGTGCTGCACCGGATCGGCGCCCTGGAACCGGGCGAACCGATCGTCTTCGTCGGCGCCGCCAGCGCCCACCGCCAAGCGGCGTTCGACGCCTGCGCCTTTGTCATGGACTACCTGAAAACCCGTGCGCCGTTCTGGAAGAAGGAAAACACCCGTGACGGTGCGCGCTGGGTCGAAGGACGTGACAGTGATCATGCGGCGGCGAATCGCTGGAAGCAGTAATTCCTGCGGTGTCTGGAAGTACGCCTTCGCGGGCAAGTCGAATCGTCGCACCGCCGCTCCCACAGGTTTTGTGTCGTACACAGATTATGTGAACAACACAAAACCTGTAGGAGCGAGGCTTGCCCGCGAAGAGGCCATCAGTAACAACAAAAATCCCAATGACCCACCTCCCGACCACCGGCCGGCACTTCTCCATTTCCCCCAATTGACGGTTTGTACATAAAAGTCCAGTATGGAATTATAAGTACAAAAAAGGCTTCTCCCGTTTCTGCTCTTCATCTGTCTTGCCAAACCAACAACAACCCGCGAGAGAACGAACATGAAGAAATTCCCCCTCATCACCGGTCTGGCGCTGAGCTTGTTGGCGTGTAGCACGTTGTTCGCCGCCGACAAAACCCTGCGCATCGGTATCGAAGCCGCTTATCCGCCCTTCGCGTCCAAGACCGACAAAGGCGAGATCGTCGGTTTCGACTACGACATCGGTAATGCCCTGTGCGCGCAGATGAAGGTCAAGTGTGTGTGGGTCGAAGGCGAATTCGACGGTCTGATTCCTTCCCTGAAAGTGAAGAAAATCGACATGGCGCTGTCGTCCATGACCATCAACGAAGACCGCAAGAAGTCGGTCGACTTCACCCACAAGTACTACTTCACCTCATCGCGTCTGGTGATGAAGGAAGGCGCGGCCGTGGATGACCAGTACGCCAGCCTTAAAGGCAAGACAGTCGGTGTGCAGCGCGCAACCACCACCGACCGTTACGCCACCGAGGTTTTTGAACCGAAGGGCATCAACGTCAAGCGCTACGGCAACAACGAAGAGATCTACATGGACCTGGCAGCCGGTCGCCTCGACGCCATTTTTGCCGACACCATTCCGCTGAGTGACTTCCTGGCGATGCCGCGTGGCAAGGGCTATGCCTTTACCGGGCCGGAGCTCAAGGATCCGAAGTACGTGGGCGAGGGCGCCGGGATTGCGGTGCGCAAGGGCAACAGCGAGTTGGTCGCTGAACTGAACACGGCCATCGACGGTATTCGTGCGAGTGGCGAGTATCAGAAGATTTCGGATAAGTATTTCAAGTCCGACATCTACGGCGATTGATCAATCGCCTTCGCGGGCAAGCCTCGCTCCTACAGGTTTTCACGTCGTTCATCCATCTTATGAACAACACTGAAACTGTAGGAGCGAGGCTTGCCCGCGAAGGGGTCTGAATAGTCCGTACATCTCTGAAGGTTCAGCCCTTCAATTCCTTCAAATGCTTGTAAACCGTCGCCCGCCCCATGTTCAGCACATTGGCCACATAGTTTGATGCGCTTTTGCCTTTGAAAGCCCCTTCGGCGTGCAGCGCCAGCACCAGTTCGCGTTTGTGATCGCGCGTCAGCAGGTTCAGGCTCAGCTGACGTTCGCGCAGCCAGGCGTGCAGAAAGGTATTGATCCGTTCCTGCCAGTCATCGCGAAACAGTGAGTCCGGCTGCGGAATCAACTTGCTCGGCGACAGGAACAGATCCAGCGCAGCCTTGGCATTTTCGAACAGCGAAATGTTCAGGTTGATGCACAGCACGGCCAGCGGGTGGCCGTCGCTGTCGCGCAAGACACTGCTCAGACTGCGAATCTTCTGGCCATCCCAATTGAGCTTTTCGTACGGCCCGATGTTCCGTTCGCTGACATCGTCGCTGAGCATGTCCTCCAGCGCCGAGTCGTCACCTATTTCCCGCTTGGACAGGTTGTTGGCGATGTAATCGACTTTTTGCGTGCGCAGGTCATGCAGCACCACTTCGGCATGGGGGAAGAACAGCGTTGCGATCGCATCGGCGATCGCGCGGTAGTTGTCCAGAGAGGCGTTATCCACAGCCGGGTCTTTTTCAGGTGCGTTCATTCAGTGGAGCTCCAGGCAGCGTCAGCGCCCTGCAAAAAGGGCGCTGGAAGTTTGCCGCAATCGTGTCGACACGTCACCTGAGGACGAAAATCAGCCCAGGCGGGCAGGGGAGAGCATCTCGGCGTCCAGGCCGAAGCGGCTGAGCTGTTCGGGCAAGGCTTCACCGCGTACCAGCGCCGCGCCGGCTTGGCCCATGGCGGGTGATGTCTGGATGCCGTAGCCGCCTTGCGCCGCGACCCAGAACAGCCCTGGCACCTGTTGATCGAAGCCGCAGATCAGGTCTCCGTCGGCGACGAAGCTACGCAAACCGGCCCAGGTGCGGGTCGGACGGCGGATGGTCAGGGTGGTGGCTTCTTCGATCTGGTAGATGCCCATCGCAATGTCCAGCTCTTCGGGCTGCACGTCGTGGGGTTCGACCGGATCGGCGTTGGCCGGCGAGCCGAGGAACATCCCCGCGTCGGGCTTCATGTAGAAGGATTCGTCGAGGCTGACCAGCATCGGCCAATGGTGGATGTCCACGCCCTCGGGGCCGGCAAAAATGAACGCCGCACGACGCTTCGGTTGCAGGCCCAGCGGCTTGGCGCCGGCCAGCTCGCCGATCTTGTCGGCCCAGGCGCCTGCCGCATTGATGATGATCGGTGCGCTGAAGGTCTGACCGTTGGTTTGCACCTGCCACAAGCCTTCGGCAGTGCGGGTCAGGCTCAACACTTCGCTGTCGGTATGGACTTCGCTTTTATTACGACGGATGCCGCGCAGGTAACCCTGGTGCAGGGCATCGGTGTCAATGTCGCTGGCGGTCGGGTCGTAGATCGCGCCATGGACTTTTTCCCGGCGCAGGATCGGCAGGCGTGCACAGGCTTCGTCGGCGCTGAGCAGTTGCATCTCCGACACCGTGGCCTTGGCGCTGAGGTATTGATTGTTCAGCTCGGTCGGGTCGCCGGTGAAGTCCACGGTCATCTCGCCGCGCGGGGTCAGCAACGGGTGTTCGCAAAAACCGGTTGGTGGCGCGTCGAAGAAGTCGCGGCTGGCTTGGGTCAGCGCACGAACCTGCGGTGTGCCATAGGCCGCGGTATACAGGGCGGCGGAGCGCCCGGTGGAGTGATAGGCCGGATGGGATTCGCGTTCGAGCACGATCACCCGGGCGTGCTGCGACAGCCAGAAACCGGTGGAAGCGCCGGCAATCCCGCCGCCGATGATGATGAAATCTGCCTGGCTCATGAACGTCTCCTGTAGTGCGCAAATCGAGTGCTCTGGTAGGAGCGAGGCTTGCCCGCGAAAGGATCGCCGCGGTCGGTCAGATACACCGCGTCATCGTTCTTCGCGGGCAAGCCTCGCTCCTACAGGGTTTGTGGTGTTAGTGCTGTAGGCGGTAGATGGCATTGGCCAGTGCGATGTCTTCCAGGCCCAGGCCGATCGAACGGAAGAACACGTGACGGTTGTAGTCAGGGCGCTGCACCTTGCCGCTGAGCAGATCCGGCAGGTCGCCAACGATGGCGTTCTTGTCCCAGCCATGTTGCTCACCGGCAATCAGCATTTCGCCCGCCGACCCCGGAGTGGTCAGACGATAGTCACAGAACACCTGCATGTCAGTGAGGCTCTGTGGTGGTACTTCATGGGCGCGCGGGGCGTTGGTGCTGATGGAGGTGATCAGCGCCGGTTTGCTCAAGATTGATGGATCAATCACCGGGCCTGCGGACGAAGTGCAGAGCATGATCACGTCGGCGTCGTGAATCGCCACTTCGCGGCTGTCGGCGATGGTCAGGCGTGGATCGAGGCTTTTGAGCTGGGCCAGGGTTTCAGGATTTTTATCGCTCAGGCTCGGCGAGTAGAGGCTGATGCTCTGCCAGTCACGCAGACCTTTAACGTAATGCAGGTGTGCCTGAGCCACCTTGCCGCTGCCGATGATCGCCAGGCGCTGCGCTTTCAACGGGGCGAGGGCATCGACGGCGACGGCGGTGGTCGCGGCCGTGCGTGCGGTGGTCAGTTCGCTGGCATCGCACAGCAGCAACGGTTGGCCGGTCTGCATCGACATCAACAACGTCCAGGCGGTCACCAACGGGCCTTGCTCACGCACAATGTAAGGCGAAGTCTTGACGCCGTAGACGCCGTCTTCGGCCAGCACACCCAGGTAGTTGATGAAGTCACCGGCGCCCTGAGGGAATTCCACCAGCTGCTGCGCCGGTTGTAGCGCTTGCCCGGCGGCCAGGTCGATGAACAGCTTGCGCAGGATCTGCGGCACGTCGACCTGCGCCAGCAGTTCGCGGGCCTGGGGTTGGGTGATCACGTAAGGCGTACTGGACATGGTCGGCTCCGGGCGCTGAAAGTAAACTAATTTGTCCATTATGGACATTTAGTTGTCTCGGGCAACATCGAAACGAAAAAAAAGCGCAGTCCGTTGCCGGCTGCGCCTTTTTCAGTAAGGTCCGAGTTACGGGCGCTTACGCTCAACCGCCCGCAGTAGATGCGTCGGCGGCGTTTCACAGCTGATTTTCCGACCCAGCAACGCCTCGATAGACGGTAGCTGGTAGGAGTCATCTTCACCGGCGAAGCTGATGGACACGCCATCTGCGCCGGCACGACCGGTACGACCGATGCGGTGCACGTAATCGTCCGGGATTTCCGGCAAGGTGAAGTTGATCACGTGGCTGATGCCGTCAATGTGGATGCCGCGACCGGCCACATCGGTGGCGACCAGCACGCGGATCTTGCCTTCGCGGAAACCTTCCAGGGTCTTGATGCGTTTGTGCTGCGGCACATCGCCGGACAGCTGCGCGGCGTTGACGCCGTCACGCACCAGGCGTTCTTCGATGCGCCGCACTTCATCCTTGCGGTTGGCGAAGACCATCACCCGCTCCCAACCGTTATCGTTGACCAGGTTGTAGAGCAGTTTGTATTTGTCGGCACCGGCAACGGCGTAGATGTGTTGCTCGACGTTTTCGCTGGCCACGTTCTGCGATTCGATCTCGACGATCGACGGGTCGGTGGTCCATTGCTTGGCGAGGTTCATCACGTCTTCGGTGAAAGTCGCGGAGAACAGCAGCGTCTGACGTTCGTTCTTCGGCGGCGTCTGGCGAATGATCTGACGCACTTGCGGGATGAAACCCATGTCGAGCATCCGGTCGGCTTCGTCCAGCACCATGACTTCGACCATGTCCAGATGCACGTCGCCGCGCTGGTTGAAGTCGAGCAGGCGGCCCGGGGTAGCCACGAGAATGTCGCAGTGACGGGCTTCGAGGTGCTTGAGCTGCTTGTCGAAGTCCATGCCGCCGACAAACGTCATGACGTTGAGGCCGGTGTACTTGGTCAGGTCGGCGGCGTCCTTGGCGATCTGCACCACCAGTTCGCGGGTCGGCGCGATGATCAGTGCACGCGGTTCACCCATGTAGCGTTCCTTGGGTGGCGGGGTTTCCAGCAGTTGCGTGATGATCGAAATCAGGAATGCAGCGGTTTTGCCGGTGCCGGTCTGGGCGCGACCGATGGCGTCTTTGCCCGCCAGCGTGAAGCCCAGCACTTGCGCCTGGATCGGCGTGCAGTACGGGAAGCCCAGGTCCTGGATGGCGTGCATCAGTTCCGGGGCGAGTTTGAAATCGTGGAAACGGGTTTTGCCTTCCTGAGGTTCGACGGCAAAGTCTTCGAGTTTCCAGGGAATGACCGGCGCTTTCGGTTTCGGTTCGCGGCGCGGTTTTGCCGGTTTCGGCGTTTCGCTGCGCGGCGGCTCGGCGACAACAATCTCGACAGGTTGGGCGGCCGGTGTGGTCGCGGGCGTGTGTTTCGGTGCCGCTACGGTTGCGGTCCGGCCAGACTGATTACCGTCGGTGCGGTGGCTGGGGATGTGAGACGGAGCGCTGGGAACTGGCGCGAGCTGCTCAGTCTCGCTTTTACCGAACATTTTTTTGAGTGCTTTGAGCACGGTCATCTCATCGATTGGTTAAGGAATATACGCCGGCCAGTGTAATGCAAGAATCGGGCGCGGCGTAGGGGGATGGATCAATGGGTAGCTTTTAGCGTAAACGCTCGGCCAGCCAGACGCCGATGTCACGAATTTCCTCGGGTAACACTTCGTGGCCCATTGGGTATTCCTGCCATGTCACGGTGACACCATGCTGCTTTAAATACTCGTAGGCGGACCGGCCCATGGCGTTTTGAACGACGTCATCGTACTGGCCGTGCAAAGACAACACGGGAATGCGCTGCTGACTGGCGGAAAGCTCCAGTTCATCGCTGAAGGTCGGTGCATATGTAGAGAGGGCAAGTACGCCACCCAGCGGCCCCTGCCATTTCAAAAACGCGGTGTGCAACACGACGGCGCCACCCTGGGAAAAACCTGCCAGAAAGATTCGCGAGGGGTCTATTCCGCTGGCCTTCTGTTCTTCGATCAAATCAAAAACTCTTTGCGCCGACGTCTCCAGCTGCTCACGACTGATTGCGCGCGCGGGGCTCATGGCCAATATGTCGTACCAGCTCGGCATTTCGTAGCCGCCGTTGATGGTGACGGCGCGGGTCGGTGCCTGGGGAAGAACGAAGCGGGTGGTCAGCAGGCTCTCCTGCAAGGCTTCGGCCACGGGCAGGAAGTCGTAGCGATCAGCGCCCAGGCCGTGCAGCCATATAACGCAGGCGTCTGCGGGCTTGACGGGTTGAAGAATCAAGGGCTCGGTCATGGCTGCTCCAATTTTGTGCGTGCGCTCTCATTCAGTGCGAGAGGTGAGTGCGCGTCATGTTGATCCGTTAAGAAGATGTCGCAAGGGTACAAGTTTTGCTATTGACCTGTCGCCGAACAGCTTCGGCGAGCGGTCTGGTACGGGCTTTGCTATAGGAAAGCCTGTACTGAAAATCCCACGCCTGTCGGTAACACTATCAGGCCATTGTGGTTGGTGGGATAGCAAAGAATCCGGTGATGGATGTTCGCCAGTGGCCGCTACGGGCTTCGCGAACGTGAAAGGGCTACAGCCCGTTCGGCCGATTGGTGAGAAGTGAGTGGTCCATGATTTGGATTTTCTCCTACTAGACTCATAGCGCAGGTCCTACGTCGGTTGACCCCAAAAAAAGCCAACACGGGTCGACTACGCCTCATAAGGGTGCGACAGGACTCAAGCTCCGACACAACAAAAGCAAAACTGGAGGTTTGAATGAAGATGTTGAAATCCACCCTGGCCATCGTGACTGCAGCCGCAGTACTCGGTGTCAGCGGGTTCGCTCAGGCGGGTGCAACCCTGGATGCAGTGCAGAAGAAAGGTTTCGTACAGTGCGGTGTGAGTGACGGTCTGCCGGGCTTCTCGGTTCCAGACTCCACTGGCAAGATCATCGGTATCGATGCTGACGTCTGCCGCGCTGTGGCCGCTGCTGTATTCGGCGACGCGACCAAGGTCAAATTCAGCCAGCTGAACGCCAAAGAGCGCTTCACCGCGCTGCAGTCCGGCGAAATCGACGTGCTGTCGCGTAACACTACCTGGACCAGTTCCCGCGATTCGGGCATGGGCCTGGTGTTTGCCGGCGTGACTTACTACGACGGCATCGGCTTCCTGGTGAACAACAAGCTGGGCGTGAAAAGCGCTAAAGAGCTCGACGGCGCGACCATCTGCATTCAAGCCGGTACCACCACTGAGCTGAACGTTTCCGACTACTTCCGCGGTAACGGTCTGAAATACACCCCGATCACTTTCGACACCTCCGATGAAAGCGCCAAGTCGCTGGAATCCGGTCGTTGCGACGTGCTGACCTCCGACAAATCCCAGCTCTACGCACAACGCAGCAAGCTGGCGACGCCGACCGACTACGTCGTTCTGCCGGAAACCATCTCCAAGGAGCCTCTGGGCCCGGTCGTGCGTAAAGGCGACGAAGAGTGGTTCAGCATCGTCAAGTGGACCCTGTTCGCGATGGTCAACGCTGAAGAAATGGGCATCACCCAGAAAAACGTTGAAGCTGAAGCCAAAGCCACCAAGAACCCGGACGTTGCTCGTCTGCTGGGCGCTGACGGTGAATACGGCAAAGACCTGAAAGTGAAGAAAGACTGGGTCGTGCAGATCGTCAAGCAAGTAGGTAACTACGGTGAAGTGTTCGAGAAAAACCTCGGCAAGGGCACTCCACTGGCCATCGACCGCGGGCTGAACGCTCTGTGGAACAACGGCGGCATTCAATACGCACCACCAGTGCGCTGATGGTTCTATCACCCGGTGGGCCAACCACCGGGTGATGTTCTGTTCCATTATTTCCGGGGCACTTCATGCAAAATTCAATCGGCGCACCAAAGCAGAGGCTCAGCCTCAGCGATCCGAAAGTGCGTGCGTGGCTATTTCAGATCATCACCATTGTGGCGGTGGTCTCGATGGGCTGGTACCTGTTCGATAACACGCAGACCAACCTTCAACACCGGGGCATTACCTCCGGTTTCAGTTTTCTGGAGCGCAGTGCCGGTTTCGGCATCGCTCAACACCTGATCGACTACACCGAATCGGACAGCTATGCCCGGGTGTTTGTCATCGGCTTGCTCAACACGCTGCTGGTGACCTTCATCGGCGTGATCCTGGCGACGATCCTCGGGTTCATCGTCGGTGTGTCACGACTGTCGAAGAACTGGATCATTGCCAAGCTGGCGACTGTTTATGTGGAAGTCTTCCGCAACATTCCGCCGCTGCTGCAAATCCTGTTCTGGTACTTCGCGGTGTTCCTGACCATGCCAGGTCCACGCAACAGCCATAACTTCGGCGACACCTTCTTCGTCAGCAGCCGCGGCCTGAACATGCCGGCAGCGTTGACGGCGGACGGTTTCTGGCCGTTTGTGGTCGGCGTCGTCGTGGCCATCGTCGCCATCGTGCTGATGTGCCGCTGGGCTAATAAACGATTCGAAGCGACCGGCGTACCGTTCCACAAGTTCTGGACCGGCCTGGCGCTGATCCTGGTGATCCCGGCGCTGTGCGCACTGATCTTCGGCGCGCCGGTGCACTGGGAAATGCCGAAGCTGCAAGGCTTCAACTTCGTCGGCGGCTGGGTGCTGATCCCGGAACTGCTGGCGCTGACCCTGGCCCTGACCGTGTATACCGCGGCGTTCATCGCCGAGATCGTGCGTTCGGGCATCAAGTCGGTCAGCCACGGTCAGACCGAAGCGGCGCACTCGTTGGGCCTGCGCAACGGACCGACCCTGCGCAAGGTGATCATCCCGCAAGCCCTGCGCGTGATCATTCCTCCGCTGACCAGCCAATACCTGAACCTGGCGAAAAACTCCTCGCTGGCGGCCGGTATTGGTTATCCGGAGATGGTGTCGTTGTTTGCCGGTACGGTGCTGAACCAGACCGGGCAGGCGATCGAGGTGATTGCCATCACCATGAGCGTGTACCTGGCGATCAGTATCAGCATTTCCCTGCTGATGAACTGGTACAACAAGCGCATTGCGCTGATCGAGCGGTAAGGAAAAGCGCATGAGTACTCATACATTCAAACCTGACATGCCTCCACCGAGCAGCAGCATCGGTGTCGTGGCGTGGATGCGCGCCAACATGTTCTCCAGCTGGCTCAACACCCTGCTGACCCTGTTCGCGTTCTATCTGATCTACCTGGTGGTGCCGCCGATCCTGAGCTGGGCGATCCTCGATGCCAACTGGGTCGGCACCAGCCAGGCCGACTGCACCAAGGAGGGCGCCTGCTGGGTGTTCATCCAGCAGCGCTTCGGCCAGTTCATGTACGGCTACTACCCGGTGGATCTGCGCTGGCGCGTGGACCTGACCGTGTGGCTGGCGGTCATCGGAGTGGCACCGTTGTTCATCTCGCGCTTTCACCGTAAAGCGGTGTATGGCCTGAGCTTCCTGGTGCTGTACCCGATCATTGCCTGGTGCCTGTTGCATGGCGGCGTTTTCGGCCTGACCCAGGTGGCGACCAGCCAATGGGGTGGCTTGATGCTGACCCTGGTAATCGCCACCGTCGGTATTGCCGGTGCGTTGCCGCTGGGTATCGTGCTGGCGCTGGGCCGTCGCTCGAACATGCCGGCGATTCGAGTGGTCTGCGTGACCTTCATCGAATTCTGGCGCGGCGTGCCGTTGATCACGGTGCTGTTCATGTCCTCGGTGATGCTGCCGTTGTTCCTGCCTGAAGGCATGAACTTCGACAAACTGCTGCGGGCGCTGATCGGCGTGATCCTGTTCCAGTCGGCTTACGTGGCCGAAGTGGTGCGTGGCGGTCTGCAAGCGATTCCCAAGGGTCAGTACGAAGCGGCTGCAGCGATGGGCCTCGGTTACTGGCGCAGCATGGGCCTGGTGATTCTGCCGCAAGCCCTGAAGCTGGTAATCCCCGGCATCGTCAACACCTTCATTGCGCTGTTCAAGGACACAAGCCTGGTGATCATCATCGGCCTGTTCGACCTGCTCAACAGCGTCAAACAAGCCGCCGCCGACCCGAAATGGTTGGGCATGGCCACTGAAGGCTATGTGTTCGCGGCCCTGGTGTTCTGGATTTTCTGTTTTGGTATGTCGCGCTATTCCATGCATCTGGAACGCAAGCTCGACACTGGCCACAAGCGTTAGGAGTTCTGTAATGAGCGAAGCAATCAAAAAGCCTGTGAGCCCTGAAGGCATTATTCAGATGCAGGGCGTGAACAAGTGGTACGGCCAGTTCCACGTGCTGAAAGACATCAACCTGAACGTCAAGCAGGGCGAGCGAATCGTCCTGTGCGGCCCGTCGGGTTCCGGCAAGTCGACGACCATTCGTTGCCTCAACCGTCTGGAAGAACACCAGCAGGGTCGCATTGTGGTCGATGGCGTGGAGCTGACAAACGACCTAAAGCAGATCGAATCGGTCCGCCGTGAAGTCGGCATGGTATTCCAGCACTTCAACCTGTTCCCGCACCTGACCATCCTGCAGAACTGCACCCTGGCGCCGATGTGGGTGCGCAAGATGCCCAAGCGCCAGGCCGAAGAAATCGCCATGCATTATCTGGAGCGCGTACGCATTCCGGAGCAGGCGCATAAATTCCCGGGGCAACTGTCCGGTGGTCAGCAACAGCGTGTGGCGATTGCCCGCGCCCTGTGCATGAAACCGAAAATCATGCTGTTCGATGAACCGACTTCGGCACTCGACCCAGAGATGGTGAAAGAGGTTTTGGACACGATGATCGGCCTCGCCGAAGACGGCATGACCATGCTCTGCGTGACCCACGAAATGGGCTTCGCCCGCACCGTGGCCAATCGCGTGATCTTCATGGACAAGGGCGAAATCGTCGAGCAGGCTGCGCCGAACGACTTCTTCGATAACCCGCAGAATGAGCGGACGAAGCTGTTCTTGAGCCAGATCCTGCATTGATACCAGGATGACTGGTAAAACAAACCCGGCCTCACGCCGGGTTTGTTTTTTACGCTCAGGAAACAGTTAGGGTTTCGTGCTCTTTGTGGTCTGTATGCTTGAACCCCCTCAAATCCGCCCCTTCACCCAGTGACTTCACATCTGCGAGCAAATGCGGATAGCGGTCAAGCAGGCGCATCAGCAGTACCAATGTTTTCGGAGGAAGTACTTCGCCACGCTCGTAACGGGAAAACGCGTTGTGCCCGCCACCGGACAGAATTTGCACGGTTTCTTTTTGCGTCAGATGCAGTTTGCGACGGATTCGCTTCATCTCGTCGCCGATCATCCGCCTTGCTGCGATAACCAGTTCGTCGCCCGCATCTGAATGACGGCCTGAACAACTGTCGTCTAACTCGACCTCGCCACACATCTGGCATTCCCAGCCAGATAAATCATCTACGCGGCGCTCCATACCATTGACGCTCATGGTTTCGCCGCGACCCTCGAAATGTCGCATTCCTTCCCGGGCTCCACAGCTAAAACACTGCTGGGTTTTCATTGGGATTTCTCCTTGAAGGAGATTACGGGTGGGCCACCGCTGGGGCGATACGTCACCTTGATATAAATCTCCAGACCGTATGAGTTGATGTGGTAAACGTCTTGCCAGACGCGATGATCGTCATAGGTGGTCATCGACTTGAACAGCATCTTTCCCTGGAGCTCGAAAATGATCTCCCGCATCTCCACCAGGGTTAAGCCAAGTACCCTGCCGTCGTTTTTAGCCGTGCTGGTGAATGCTTTGCCCCCAAGTCGCCTGACATCCGCTTTGATCACCGCCAAGTCGTAATGGGGTGTGCTCTTTTCCATAAGAAACCAAAACCCTGTCCCTGAAATTACCCTTAAAGGGTAATTTTGACCAATCGAAAATCCCGCTCCATTCCCCTCTACCTGACAATAGGCGGTTGCCGTCCTACATGAAGCTGACTAATATGTCAGAAAATTCATCCTATGATTGGATGAAAGGGCGAATCCTATGTCAGACATTTCTCCACTCGTTAAACGTTCCTTGGTCGATCAGGCGCTGGATCAACTGCGCCAGCGCATCAACAACGGCGCATGGCAGGTCGGCCAACGCTTGCCCACCGAACCCGAGCTGTCCGCCGAGTTGGGCATCAGCCGCAACACCGTGCGTGAAGCCATGCGCGTACTAGCGTTTTCCGGGCTGATCGAAATCCGTCAGGGCGACGGCAGTTACTTGCGGGCGGTGATCGATCCGCTGGACACCATGAAAGCCTTGTCGCGCTGCTCCCATGAGCAGGCCCGGGAGACCCGGCACATCCTTGAAGTCGAAGCCATCGGCCTTGCTGCCCTGCGCAGAACGGACGAGGACCTGGTGGCATTGCGTGAAGCATTGGGCGTCAGCGGCAGTCACTACCACGGTGATCTCGACAGCTACATCGCCTGCGATCTGGTGTTCCACCGCCGTTTGGTGGACGCCGCGCACAACCCGACCCTCAGCGAGCTGTATCGCTATTTCTCCAGCATCGTCGGCGCGCAATTGCGCCAGACCTTGAACATCACCCCCCGACGCCAAGAAGTGTTCGATCTTCATATCGAACTGCTTGATGCCGTCGAGCAACGTGACCCGGAACGGGCCAAAGCCCTGTCGAGGCAGTTGATCAATGAACCTTGAAACCGAGAAAACCATGTCCAGCCACAACATCACTCAACCCAAGCGCACAGCAGAACTCGAAGAGCTGCTGATTGACGCCGAGGCCGATGACGAAGAGGTCCAGCAAAGTCACCCGATCCTGCGTCGTCCGTGGCTGTTGCTGCTGGGTTTGATTCTGGTGGCGCTGAACCTGCGTCCGGCGCTGTCGAGCATGGCGCCAATGCTCAGCGAAATCTCGAAGACCCTCGGTTTGTCGGCGGCCCAGGCCGGGTTGCTGACGACGTTGCCAGTGCTTTGCCTGGGCTTATTCGCTCCGCTGGCGCCCTTGCTGGCGCGACGTTTTGGCGCCGAGCGCGTGGTGTTGGGGATTTTGCTGATGCTGGCCGGTGGGATCATCCTGCGCAGTTCGTTCGGTGAGATCGGCCTGTTTGCCGGCAGTGTGCTGGCCGGCGCGAGCATCGGTGTGATCGGCGTTTTGTTACCCGGTATCGTCAAGCGCGACTTCCCGAAGCAGGCCGGGACCATGACGGGTGTCTACACCATGGCGCTATGCCTGGGCGCGGCGATGGCGGCGGGTGCGACGGTGCCGTTGAGCGAACATTTCGACAAGAGCTGGGCCCTGGGCCTCGGTTTTTGGGTGGTGCCGGCGCTGGTCGCGGCGATTTTCTGGTTGCCGCAAGTCGGCCAGAAACACGGCGCACATAACGTGGCCTATCGGGTTCGCGGACTGTTGCGTGATCCACTGGCCTGGCAAGTCACGTTGTACATGGGCCTGCAATCATCGCTGGCGTACATCGTCTTTGGCTGGTTGCCGTCGATCCTGATCGGTCGTGGGCTGACACCGACTCAGGCCGGCCTTGTGCTCTCGGGTTCGGTGATCGTCCAACTGGCCAGTTCGCTGGCGGCACCTTGGCTGGCGACGCGCGGCAAGGATCAGCGGCTGGCGATTGTGGTGGTCATGCTGCTGACACTCGGCGGTCTTTTCGGCTGTCTCTATGCGCCGATCGAAGGCCTGTGGGGTTGGGCGATTCTGCTCGGCCTGGGGCAGGGCGGTACGTTCAGTCTGGCGCTGACCCTGATCGTGCTGCGCTCGCGCGATTCCCATGTCGCGGCCAACCTGTCGAGCATGGCCCAAGGCTTCGGTTACACCTTGGCGTCGATGGGGCCTTTCGCAGTGGGAATCGTGCATGACTGGACCGGCGGCTGGACGGCGCTGGGCTGGATCTTCGGCGTGATCGGCCTAGGTGCAATCATCGCCGGCCTCGGCGCCGGGCGCTCGCTGTACGTGCAGGTGGTCAGCGAGAAGGTATGACTACAGATAAACAACCTCCAGCGTCGCCGAACCGTCGAGTTGCACTTCGGCGCTCAGGTCCAGCTCGGAGGTGGGCGCGATGACCGTTTCGACCGTGACCCGGCTGGTCAGAGTACGGATGGCAATCGGGCCGGCGTTGCTGCCCGCACTGTCGGTAAAGCCGAGATAGCTTTTGGCGCCAATTGGAATGACCTGGCTGCTCGACGAACTCCACGCTTTGCCGCCCGTGGTGGAGTCGGTTCGAAAGACCTGCGTCAGGTCGTCCACCACGGTGCTGGCCGGGTCGAAGTTGAGCGAATACAAGCCGATTTTATTGTGGCTGCGGTCGTGGTTCAGGCCATAGTAAATCTCGCTGTTGACGATGGCCGAGCCGTCGCGATTGTCGCGCATCAGCAGGGCAAAACGCGCGGGTGCGTTGCACTGAATGTTGAGGTCGAGCGTCTGGTCGCGCAGTCGTGTGCGTTTGTCGACGCTGAGGTCCTGCCGGGATATTTTTCCGTAGTCGACGAGGCCGTTGTTGGACAGCATCGGCGTGCAGGCGAGTGGGGTGATAAGGCCTTTGACCGTCAGGTCCGTCGATGAGGCGGCGAAGGTGAGCGGCGAAGTCAGGACGATGAACGCCATCGTCAGAGCGTGTGGAATCTTTTTCATGGGACAGGTTTCGCTTGTGTAGTTAGCGGAATCAGTCCTTGCCCAAAGCGTGACCTCGGGCAAGGTTGGCTATGGGGTTATGGATAGGCGATGGTGATAGTGACCGAGCCGTCGAGCACCACGTCGTTGGTCAGGTCCAGTGAGTCGGCGCGGGCAATTGCGGTCTCGACCCTAAGGTCTGTCAGCAGATCCTTCACGGCAATCGGCGTATTCGGGCCCCCTACAGCACCGAACGCCGAGAGTTTTTTATGGCTCATGAAGGCGACTGTGTTCCAGGAATCTCCATTGTTGGGGGACCACAACGGCTGTACGGCAACACCATCCGCTATTGGTGAAATGATTCGTACGTCGAAACTGCCTATCCGCTGATTATCATTGATAGAGCTTAGGCCGAACGAATTTGTACTATCCCCCATGCCGTATTTGTTATCGGTCGGTAACAGCCTGAACGCGGTGGCGGCGTCACAGTTCACGGCGAGCTGCAAGGTCTCGCGAGGCAGGAACGTGGGTTTGTCCTGATGCAGATCTTTGGCTGAAAGCTTGCCATGATCGATGATCCCTCCACCGGAAAGAGTTGGCGTGCACGCCGCTGGCGTGATAAGGCCAGTCACCGTTAAATCAGTGCTCGAAGCCGCCAGCGTATAAGGCGCCACGCCTATCAACGCGGTGGCGGAAAGTGCTGCACAGTACTTTTTAATCATTGTTTACTCACTTCTAGGGTTGTGTCCTGACTACCCCGAGCCGCTCAAGTGCGCCTCGGATCCAGCAGGATCGGGTGGGGTGTTACAGGTAAATAATCTCGATCGTCCCCGCGCCATCGAGCTCGATGGCGATGCTCAGGTCGAGGCTGTTGGTGGGGGCGATAACGGCGTCGACGGTCACCGTGGTGCTGAGGTTCTGGATCAGCACCGGGCCGGCGCTGCTGCCGGCGCTGTCGGTGAACGCCAGGTAACGGGTCTGGCCGATGGCGATCGGGTTGGCGCTGCCGATGCTCCAGGCTGTGCCGGCGGTGGAGGAGTCGGTTCGATAGAGGCGGGCGAAGCCGTCGGCATTGGCGCCGGCCGGGTCCACGTTCAGTGAGTACTGGCCAATCTTGTTTCCGCGACTGTCCTTGCCCAGGCCGTAGAAATTTTCGTCGTTGAGCGTCGCCGAGCCTGACCGGTTGTCATGCATGATCAAGGCGAAAGCAGCCGGCGCGTCACAGCCGACCATCAGCGTCAACGATTTGGGCGGCAGGCGTGTGACCTTGTCTGCGTGCAGGTCTTTTTTCGACAGGGTGCCGAAGTCGACCACGCCACCGTTGGACAGCACCGGCTCGCAGGCTGCCGGAGCGAAACGGGCGCGCAAGGTTGCCTCGCGGGAGCGTCCGGCGGCGACGGCGTCGAACACCCCGTAAGCTTCCCAGGTCACCGCGTCATGCATGTGCATCCCTTGCTCTTGAACCCAGGCGGTCAATTCAAGTTGCGCCAAGAAACTGCGACCCTGTACCGGCACGCCGGCCCGCACTGGTACGACCCCGTGCTCCGGTCGCCAGATCATGTTTGACGCCGTTTCTGTCGGCGGCTGTCCGATCCCGGCAATCAATCCGATCTCCACCGACTGGCCGTCGAGAACGGCGTCGCGAATACGCACCTGATAGCTGCCTCGCTCGGCAAAGTGAAAGCGTTCGGCGGTCGCGGCCATGGCCCTGTAGAACAGGCTCATGTCGATGGGCTGCGGACAGCTCAAGGTCAGGCTGAGCGGGCGCTCACCGAGGTTTCGTTCCAGTGCCGAGTCGGGGCGAATCGCCCGGTTCATCAGCCCGAAATCGAGCACCGGCGGGCTCAGGTTGAACTGACATTCGTCAACGGACGCCGAGGCCAGTGGCGTCAATCCACCCAGAGACAAGGGAGCGAGGGTCATCAGCAGATAGCGTGACAGGTTCATGAAGTCATCCTCAGAGGGCTCGACACTTGGCGGGGGCGGTTTCGTAGTACGCATGGGTGTCCGCGTCCGCGGGCAGTTCGAAGTGCAGTTCGCAGCGCTCCAGGCCGGGCGCGCTGATCCACAGCGCGCGGCGGTCGAGGACGTTGGGCAAAAACACCAGGCCGCCGTCCTGCACCAGGGTCACGAACTCGCCATCCTCAGTGTTCACGGCGGCACCGCGCGGCAGCGGCGCGCCGTTGGCGGTAGTGGCCTTGAGCAAGGCTCGACGGGTTATCGTGATGCCGAATTCAACGTTGTCGACGGCACCGCGACCGGCCGAAATCACCGCCAACCCGTTGTGAATGTCGGCGTTGCGCGGCAGGGTTTTTGTGTCGACTTCCACCGGGCTGTTGCCGTAAGCCGCCACTTGCGGGATCACCGCCTGACCTTGCCAGTCGGTCCACACCGGACCGCTGGGCGTCGACACTTTGATCGAACCCATGTCGCCCACCGACAGCAGCGCGAAGGTGTCGCTCACCGGGTAGGGTGACAGCGTCACGCCACCGCCGTGGAGCACGGCGCCGCCACGGGCGCTGGCCTGATAGCTGGAGCGCTCGGCGTCGGCGCGGGTGTAGTTGAGGTCAAGTTGGGTGTAGCGCGGCAGCAGCGAAACGCCGGTCGTGGACTGCACCTGTTTGTCGCGCGTGTCGTGTTCGACGCCGACCCTGTATGCCAGTTGATCGTTTATTTGTTCACTCAGGCCCACGCCGCTGCGGTATTCGCCGGCAGAACTGCGCACCCAGGTGCGCGCCCGGCGGTTCTCGCCCAGCGGGATGCTGAGGTTCAGGTAGACGCTGTCATCATTGCGGCTCGCGCCACTGACCTGCCATTCGGCGGTCGCCGAGACCGACACACCAACGAGGCTGGTGCCCCAGGAGGCGAGGGCGCGGCTGCTGCTTTGGCCATCGAACGAGCTGGATCGGCTGAAGCCGCTGCTGAAGGCGCCGAGCCATGGATGCGACCACGACAGGACCACGCTTTGCTGATCGCGGTAACGGGACTTGCTGTTGTCGGAAGTGGTGTCGAACACCGCCTCCTCCAGTTCCCGGTATCCCAGGGTTCGGTAGGAGCTGCCGGCATTGATTGCCCACTGTTCGCTCAACCGATGCGAGACGCTCAGGTCAGCCTGAAGTCCCTGACTGGCTTGTCTGCCGCTGGCATCCGCGCCGGTCAGCGTGGCTTGCACCTGGGTGGCGAGCGAGGGTAACAGGCCGACGCTGGCGCCCGCCGCGCGGTAGTCGGCGGCGCCGGTCAGGCCGGCGCTGAGCAACACTTGCGGGGTGAGCGCACCGCTCCAGCCGCCGCTGATGACCCAGGGATCGCCACCCTGTGCGTCACCGACACTGCGCACCTGGCCGGCGCCCAGCGAATAACCGGGCGCAGGCAAACTGACCCCCAGCATCGCGGCGGGCACGGTAAAACTGCGCTCGCTGCCATCGGCCTCCTTGATCGTGACCTCAACGTCGGAGCGCGTGTTGAGCCGCCGCACGTTGGTGAGCGCGAACGGACCGGCGGGCACCACCGTGGAATGGATCAGCGAACCGTTCTGGCGGACCTCGACCTGGGCCTGACTGTTGGCGATCCCTTCAATGACCGCGCTTTGCCCTTCGACCTGCAGCGCTTGCTCATTCAGCACTTGCACGCCGGTGATCTGAGCACCAGCAAGCACCGGGTTGTAGAGGTTGATCTGTCCCGCCTGCAGCACCGCTTCCTGACTGGCGAAGGTGCGCTGGGCGTAGGCTGCAATGTGCGTGGTGCGGGTAATGTCGTCCTGCCAGGTCTGTACCTGACGGCTGCGCACGATCCAGTCGCCGGCATTGAAGCCGAGTTCGGTGTTGGCCGAGGCGTAGCGGTTCGAACTGTCCCCTGAACGACTGTGCAAACCGGTGACGTCGTAGTTGAGCAAACCGGCAATGCCGCCGGTTTGATAGCCGGAAAAATCCCGGGCAACAGGGCGTATCGCATCGGTGGGCACGATCAACGACAGGGCGAGGTTCGCGGGGTCCGGTTCGATGATGGTCTGAGGCGCGGTGTCGAGGAAATCGTGGCACTGGCTCTCGTCCAACAGACGAGCAGGCACCTGCAGGTTCGCCGCATCGAGCAGCGCACCATCAAAGCACAACGCCCCTTCGCGATTGAACGTGACGTTGACCCGGCCCTGGCGCTGGCCGTTGACGCTGAGCGTGACCGGATGCCGGCCGGCCGTGAACCGCGGTGCCTGCATCAGCAACGTCGCCAGCGCCGGATCAATGCCTCGCTGCAGCAACGTGTCCCTGTCGAACGACGCCGGTAACGACACCTCTGCGTGGGCGTCGAGCATCATCAGCGCGTTGCTCAGCAGCAATGCCATCGTGGTTCGCCGCCATGGATGAGGGCGAGCGCCGGCCCGAATAACGGGCACGGCTTCGCCATCACGGTAAATAGATACTGTGGTCATCAGGTTCACTTGGGTTATTGCGATGTGCGGTTACAGGCATGCCTTTGGCAACGGCCAAGCGGCCGTCGCCTTGAAACATGGGGGCTCATCGTTCCTTGATGACGCCATCAGGACGGTTCAGGACTGGATGGGCGCCTCGTAATGCGGCACCGCAAAGCCGTAGACCGTCGCTGGTTGAAAACGCACCTGCGTGGCGGCGCCTTCGGGCACCTTGATGCTGATGTGCTCACCGGGTAGCACGTAGGTTTTCGGCAGCATCGCATTGCCTGCCGCTGGCAACAATTGCACTTCCTGGCCCAGACGGACCACATAAGGCGTGTCGTTGCGCACGGTCAGTTGACCGTCCTTCAGCGACCATTGCAGGCCGGTCCACGGCGTGCGATTGGGCGCCAGTCCTTTGGGGTGCAGGATCACCGGCAAGTTCTGGCGCACCGTCACACCGACCCGTGCCTGCCCCGCCTCGGCGGAGGCTTTGCCCTGCGGGATGCCTTCGAAGATCACCCGCTTCAAGCGCTGAGTGAGCAGGGGTTTTTCCGATTGCAGAATGAACCGCACCAATTGGGTTTTGCCCGCTTCGACGCGCGCCAGCGGTGGCGTCACGAACAGCAGCGATTCGCTGTCCTCGGCAATGTCTTCGAGGGTGACGTGCATCAACGCCAGGTTGGCATCGGTGTTGGTCACCGACACGGACGCTTCGCCGTCGGCCTCGTTGACGATGACCACAGAAGTGTTCGGCACCATGCCGTCGGCCTGAGCGGGTGCGGTCAGCAGCAGGGCGAATGCGCCGATGCCGGAATGGAACAGATGACGGGTGACTCTGAAAAACATCGTCATGACGTGTCTCGTTGATTGTTCGATAAAAAATGGAGCCGGGATCACTGGCCTATCAATAGTTCAGCTGCACGGTGACATGCCCGTCGATGGGGATTTCGTCGGTCAGCGTCAGGTCGTTCGCGCGAACGATGGTGGTAAACGCCGTGAGCCGCGCGCGCAAATCCTTGATGGCGATCGGTGTACTCAGGTCGTTCAACGCCGCGAACGCGGTCCGGCCGGCGTGTCCCAGGTAGGAGGACACTCGCCAGGAGGCACCGTCGTTGAGGGAAATGATGGTTTTCACCGCAACCCCATCGGCCACCGTATCGAACAGGCCGAACGCAACACTGCCCAGGTTCTGGTCGTCGTTGATGACGCCCAGCCCGTGACTATTGGGGTGGAAGGCGGAAGAGCCTTCGCGGTTGTCGATTGTCGTCAGGGTAAACGGCGTGGCGGCATCGCAATTCACCTCCAGATACAGCGTGCCGTTTTCCAGGGCCGTGGGCTGGTCCGGTCTCAGGTCTTTCACCGTCACTTTGCCGTGGTCGACGATGCCGCCGCCGGACAAGCTGGGTGTGCAGGCGCTGGGTGTGATCAGGCCGGTGACGCTCAGGTCGGTGCTGCTGGCGGCAAAGGCTGCGGGGGCGCAGATGAGCAGCAGAGGAGTCAATAGAGCAAGGGAGTATCTGTCCATGATGGGTCGTCCTTTGAGTAAGCGGGCAACGCCGTGTGTCGGGCATTGCTCGTTGATGACGGAGGGTTACAGGTACTTGATCTGGAGGGTTGCGGAGCCGTCGAGTGTGACTTCGTCGGTCAGGGTCAGGCTGTCAGCACGAACGATGTAGGCATCTACTTCCACGTTCATGGCCAGATTACCGGTCACAACCGGATACCAGCCTCCAGTGGAGATGTCACCCGCTGCGGCCCAACTGTCAGGGTCGACCGGGATGTGATGATTGTTCCGCCAGGTTTTGCCCTCATCGAATGAAACGATGACTTTTTTCGGGCCGCTGTCGGTAATGGCGTCGAGGTAGGTCACAGTGAACCCGCCGAGATTTTCATTGGCGCTGGTCTTGCCCAGGCCATATTGATAGGGCTTGTGCGTGGAGCTGGAGCGATTGTCCAGCAGTGTCAGGGCAAAGGTAGTTGCGGCGTCGCAACCCACATTCACTTGTAATTTTTCCGTGCCCAAATGGGTGACGCTGGTCTGGTTGAGATCCTTGGCCGATGTTTTTCCAAAATCAACGGCTCCGTTATTGGACAGAACAGGGGTACAGGCCGCCGGAGTAATGATGCCCGTTACGGTCAGGTCAGTACTGGAAGCGGCGGACGCCGACGAGGCGCCGGTCAGCAGCAAAGCAGCCGTCAGGAGGGATAAAGATTTGTTCATATTTCGGCTCTTCCTTGATGAAAGATTGTTGGGGGTTTGCCCTGTGCAGGCAGGGCGCAATCTATCGGTCGGGGTAGCCGGGCGGAATGCAACTAATACGAAAAAGGAGCGCCGGGGGCATGAAAGTCCATGGCGGGCTACAGATCTCAATTTTCGACGAGTTGTCTGTAGTCTTTTGGTGTGAGCTGCGTAGCTTTAAAACGTAGGGCGGTTCCTTTTGTTTTATCAGAGAAAGGACAGAGTCCCGGATACGTTGGGGGAAGTGGTTATGCGGTCGAGATTGGTCGTTGTGGTCAGAATAGGACGGCGTTATTTTTCGCGTATTCCAGTCACCAAACAGGATAAATCCGACAATGCGCGTAATTATTGCTGACGACCATCCTGTCGTCCGCATCGGGTTACGGATGCTCATCGATCTCAGCCGCACGTGTGTGGTCGTGGGTGAGGCCGATGGTCCGGACAGCCTGCTGAGCCTTCTCTCGACCGTGCCTTGCGATCTGTTGATCACGGACTTCTCCATGCCGGGCAACCAACAGGCCGACGGAATGAAGATGCTGAGCACGGTTCGACGTCATTACGCTTCGACGCCGATTATTCTGGTCACGATGTTTGCCAACGTTGCGACGCTGAGAGTGGCATTCGCTCAAGGGGTGATGGCGATTGTCGCCAAAGATGCCTCGGCGACGGAGCTTCCCCTGGCGATCAAATCGGTGGGGGAAGGGCGGCGTTTCATCAGCGAGTCCTTGCGCACGGCGCTGGCTCAGGCAGACACCGCGGCTCAGTCGTGTTCCCCTTCGCTGTCAGCCAAAGAACATGAAGTGGTAAGAATGCTCGCCAGCGGCATGACGGTCAGTGAAATCGCCAGCTACTTCAAACGCAGCGTTTCAACGATCAGTAAACAGAAAAGTATGGCCATGCAAAGGCTGGGCATTTCCACGGATGTGGATCTCTTCGCGTATGCCCGTGACAGCGGCATGGTGCATTAGGTTTCGGCGCACCTCGGGGTATTCCCGCCACGAATGCCAATAGTGTTCCGTGCATTTGCAGACTATCGTGCAGGCAATCCTGTAAAAACTTCGGAGCCTGTCCATGAGTGACGCCAACCGCGCATTGATCACCCAGTTCTACCAAGCCTTCCAGCGGCTGGATGCCGAGGCCATGAGCGCCTGCTATACCGACGATGTGCTGTTCAGCGATCCGGCCTTCGGCGAACTGCGCGGCCGCGATGCCGGCGACATGTGGCGCATGCTCACGACTCGGGCGAAGAATTTTTCCCTGACGTTCGACAACGTTCGAGCCGAAGAACGCACGGGCGGCGCGCATTGGGTCGCGACCTACCTGTTCAGCCAGACCGGCAACACGGTGGTCAACGATATTCAGGCGCAGTTCGTCTTTCGTGACGGCAAGATTTGCGAGCACCATGACAGCTTCGATATGTGGTCCTGGTCGCGACAGGCGCTGGGTTTCAAGGGGCTGTTGCTCGGCTGGTCGCCAGCGGTGAGAAATGCCGTTCGCGCCCAAGCGTTGAAGGGGCTGAAGGCATTCCAGGCCAGTCGCTGATAAGATTGCGGCTTGTTTCCTACAAGCCTTGATCGTTACGTGACTACCCTCAGCGAAATCCCTGCCGACGCCGACACGCCGGTGAGCAAACCCTGGTTCGTCTACCTCGTTCGCGCGGCCAATGGTTCGCTGTACTGCGGGATCAGCGACGATCCCGTCCGCCGCTTCGCCACTCACCAGAGTGGCAAGGGCGCACGCTTCTTCCTCTCCAGTCCTGCTGTGGCCTTGGTCTATACAGAAGTCTGCCGCGACAAAAGCGAAGCGCTGCGACAAGAGCGCTTGATCAAAAAACTCAGGAAAAGCGCCAAGGAATGTCTGGTCGCCAGCGCTGCCTTGGGCTTATCAACCTGACTGATAAGTGCCCATCAGGCAGATCTGTAGGCTGCCCCCGGATTGCGCGTTAAGCTGCGGATTCATTATCCGTGCGGCGGAGCCGAGCATGTCAGAGTTGATTCTTCATCATTACCCGACGTCCCTTTTCGCCGAAAAGGCCCGCCTGTTGCTGGGCTTCAAGGGGCTGTCCTGGCGCTCGGCGAAGATCTCGCCGGTGATGCCAAAGCCTGATCTGACGGCCTTGACTGGCGGTTATCGCAAGACCCCGGTGTTGCAGATTGGCGCTGATATTTATTGCGACACCGCGCTGATCGCCCGTCGTCTGGAGCAGGAAAAAGCCTTGCCGGCGTTCTTCCCGGAAGGTCAGGAAATGATCGCTGCGACCTTCGCCGCCTGGGCCGATTCGGTGGTCTTCCAGCATGCCGTGAGCCTGGTGTTTCAGCCGGAATCGATAGCGGTGCGATTCGGCAATTTACCGCCAGAGGCGATCAAGGCGTTTCTGGCTGATCGCGCCGAACTGTTCAGTGGTGGCAGCGCAACCAAGTTGTCCGCCGAGCAAGCCAGGCATCAATGGCCAACGATCATGGCTCGCCTGGAGCAGCAGCTTCAGCGTGAGCAGGGCGACTTCCTGTTTGGCGAGCCGTCGATTGCCGATTTTGCCATGGCCCATCCGTTGTGGTTCCTCAAGGCCACGCCCGTGACCGCTCCGTTGGTTGATGCTTATCCGGCGGTGTCGGCGTGGTTTGGGCGAGTGATGGGGTTCGGGCATGGCGCGTTCAGCGAGATGTCGTCCGAGGAAGCGCTGGAGGTTGCGCGCAATGCCACACCAGCCGCATTGCCGGATGAGCAGTTTGATGAGCCGAACGGTTTTGAGGCAGGCCAGCAGGTGGTGATCGCGGCAACGGATTACGGCGTTGACCCGGTGGCGGGTGAGCTGCTGTTTGCGGGGCGCGAAGAGTTGATTCTGCGTCGGGAGGACGAGCGTGGCGGTGTGGTGCATGTGCACTTTCCGCGGTTCGGATTTCGCATCGAAAAACACTGATCAACACACACCTGTGGCGAGGGAGCTTGCTCCCGCTGGACTGCGTAGCAGTCCCCTTCTTTTTGCTGATAAGGGGGGCCGCTTCGCAGCCCAGCGGGAGCAAGCTCCCTCGCCACAGGGGTTGAGTGAGCCAATGACTTATTTCAAGGCAGCGAGGATCGCATCCGGGTCATACCCGCGAATCAACGTCCCGTTCACATCGATGATTGGAATCCCGCCGCCACCCAACGTTTCGTAAGCCTTGCGGGCCTGCGCGTCTTTCTCGATATCGAATTCCTTGTACGGAATGCCTTTCTGATCGAGAAAGCGTCGCGTCAGTTTGCAGTAGCCGCACCAGTCGGTCGCGTAGAGCACGACGTTGGCCTTGGCCTGGGTCTGCTCGGACACTACCTGGCTCGGATTGAATACCCGCTCGATCTTGCCCCAGTTCTGGTAAACCACGACCACCAGCAGGATCAGCAGGCATTTTTTCAGCAGGCCGTTCAGCATCAGTTGCGTCGCTTGAGCTGATCGGTCAGCTGCGTGGGCAAGCCCTTGATAATCAGCGTGCCGGCTTCTTCGTCGTATTCGATCTTCGAGCCCAGCAGGTGCGCTTCGAAGCTGATGGACAGGCCTTCGGCGCGGCCGGTGAAGCGACGGAACTGGTTCAAGGTGCGTTTATCCGCCGGGATCTCCGGCGACAGGCCGTAATCCTTGTTGCGGATGTGATCGTAGAAGGCTTTCGGGCGTTCTTCGTCGATCAGTTCCGAGAGTTCTTCCAGACCCATCGGCTCGCCGAGCTTGGCCTGGCTGCTGGCGTAATCCACCAATGTTTTGGTTTTCTCGCGGGCGGACTCCTCCGGCAAATCTTCGCTTTCAACGAAATCACTGAAGGCCTTGAGCAGAGTGCGGGTTTCGCCCGGGCCGTCGACGCCTTCCTGGCAACCGATGAAGTCGCGGAAATACTCCGAAACCTTTTTCCCGTTCTTGCCTTTGATGAACGAAATGTACTGCTTGGACTGTTTGTTGTTCTGCCACTCGGACACGTTGATCCGTGCCGCCAGGTGCAACTGGCCCAAGTCCAGGTGCCGGGACGGGGTCACGTCCAGCTGATCGGTCACTGCAACGCCTTCACTGTGGTGCAGCAGCGCGATCGCCAAATAATCGGTCATGCCCTGCTGGTAATGCGCGAACAGCACGTGGCCGCCCACAGAGAGGTTCGACTCTTCCATCAGTTTTTGCAGGTGTTCCACCGCCACGCGGCTGAACGCCGTGAAATCCTTGCCGCCCTCGAGGTATTCCTTCAGCCAGCCGCTGAACGGATGCGCCCCGGACTCGGCATGGAAGAAACCCCAGGCCTTGCCTTGTTTGGCGTTGTAGCTCTCGTTGAGGTCGGCAAGCATGTACTCGATGGCGCTCGACTCGGCCAGTTCCGAGTCGCGGGCGTGGAGAACTGCAGGCGTGCCGTCGGGTTTTTTGTCGATCAGGTGGACGATGCAATGACGGATCGGCATGGGCTTCTCGGCTGATTGAAGAGAGGAGGGCGTGCTCCCCCAAAAAAGTGCCAAGTGTACCGCAACCACTGGTTTTGGCGCGGCTCGAAGGGCAATTCGCAGCCGTCCGGCGGCCCTTATGCAGTTTTTTGCCGTTTTAGAGCAATAAAGCTGACCAAATGGGTAGCTAGAGGCGGATATTTCCCCGTCTCTGTGCTAGTTTTGCCCCGTCTTACGCGAAGTCACTGCGTTAAGCGTGCATTCAGCATTTGTCAGGTCGAACCAAACCCTGATTTCGGTATCTATAACCCCGATCCCGTGGTTATTGGCCGAGGGTGCCAGATCCAGAAGATCGGGCTCGATGGCTGACACTGCACTCTGCAATCCATATGAATTTGATAGGGAAGGAACACTACATGGCTCTTACTAAAGACCAACTGATCGCCGACATCGCTGAAGCTATCGACGCGCCAAAAACCACCGCGCGTAACGCTCTGGACCAACTGGGCCAAATCGTTGCCGATCAGCTGGAAAACGGCGGCGAAATCACTCTGCCAGGTATCGGCAAACTGAAAGTGACCGAGCGTCCAGCCCGTACCGGCCGCAACCCTTCGACTGGCGCTGCCATCGAAATCGCTGCCAAGAAAGTTATCAAGCTGGTTGTGGCCAAAGGCCTGACCGACGCTGTTAACAAGTAAGACGCAGTAAAAAAAGCCGTGCTCCGGAGCAATCCGGGCACGGCTTTTTTGTGTCTGAAATTCAGCGATTGACCTGCAACACCTTAAGTCAATGTAGGAGTGAGCCTGCTCGCGATGGCGGTGCATCAGTCGACATCATCGTTAACTGACACGCCGCCATCGCGAGCAGGCTCACTCCTACAGTTGATCTGTGTCGGTCAGTTACTCAGCTTTTTTTAACCCAACGCTCGCGCCACACTTGCTGCTCGGATTTGGTCTGGAAGGTCCACGCAACGAAGCGACTTTGCTTCTGGCCCTGGGACATTTCCACCACCTGGCTTTCCAGTACGCCGGCCTTTTTCAGCGCCGTCTGGATCGAAGGCAGGTTCGACGCCTTCGAAACCAGCGTGCTGAACCACAATACTTTGTGCTGGAAATGCGCACTTTCGGCGATCAACTGCGTCACAAACCGTGCTTCGCCACCTTCACACCACAATTCGGCCGATTGACCGCCGAAGTTCAACACCGGCAGTTTGCGTTTCGGGTCGGCGCGACCCAGAGCGCGCCATTTCCGTTCGCTGCCCTTGGTCGCCTCGTCCATCGAAGCATGGAACGGCGGGTTGCACATGGTCAGGTCAAAGCGTTCGCCGGGTTCAAGCAGGCCCAGCAAAATGTGCTTGGGATTGCTTTGCTGGCGCAGTTGAATGGCCTTGTTCAGCCCGTTGGACTGCACGATGGCTTTGGCCGCAGCCACAGCCGTCGGGTCAATTTCCGAGCCGAGGAAGTGCCAGCGGTAGTCGCTGTAGCCGATCAGCGGATAGACGCAGTTGGCGCCCATGCCGATATCGAGCACCTTGACTGGCGCGCCGCGCGGGATTTCACCGTCGTTGACGCTGGCCAGCAGGTCGGCCAGAAAGTGCACGTAGTCGGCGCGGCCCGGAACAGGCGGGCAGAGGTAATCGACCGGAATGTCCCAATGGGCAATGCCGTAAAACGACTTGAGCAGCGCCCGGTTGAACACACGCACCGCATCGGGGCTGGCAAAGTCGATACTTTCCTTGCCGTACGGATTGATGATCACGAACTTCGCCAGTTCCGGCGTGGTTTTGATCAGCGCCGGGAAGTCGTAGCGACCTTGATGGCGATTGCGCGGGTGCAGGCTGGCCTTTTCACGCGGCTCAACGGCTTTGGCCGGGGTCGCGGTGTCAGGCTTCTTGCGCGCAGGTCTTGGTGTGCGGGGGGCGTTCATGGGCGTTGTCGATTCGGGTATGGCTGAAAGTGGCGGGTATTGTCCCACAGTCGATGGTCCGGCGGGGATCCTGTAGGAGCGAGGCTTGCCCGCGAAGAACGATGACGGGGTCAATCAGTCATTCCGCGTCATCGTTCTTCGCGGGCAAGCCTCGCTCCTACGAAAAGCGGATTTGCGGAGTTTGGGAGGTTGCTGCAGGCACAAAAAAGGGAGGCCGCATGGGCCTCCCTCTTCCATTGCGATTTGCCGTTACAAACTGGCAATCCGCGCATGCTGCTCGGCCAGCTTGCCCAAAGCCTGTTCAGCTTCAGCCAGTTTGGCGCGTTCCTTCTCAATGACTTCAGCCGGGGCCTTGTCGACGAAACCGGCGTTGGACAGCTTGCCACCCACGCGCTGGACTTCGCCCTGCAGACGCAGGATTTCCTTGTCCAGACGCGCCAGTTCGGCGTCCTTGTCGATCAGGCCAGCCATTGGCACCAGCACTTCCATCTCGCCGACCAGTGCGGTGGCGGACAGCGGTGCTTCTTCGCCGGCAGCCAGCACAGTGATCGATTCGAGGCGAGCCAGCTTCTTCAGCAGGGCTTCGTTCTCGGTGAGACGACGCTGGTCTTCGGCGCTGACGTTTTTCAGATAGATCGGCAGCGGCTTGCCCGGACCGATGTTCATCTCGCCACGGATGTTACGCGTGCCGAGCATCAGTTCCTTGAGCCATTCGATGTCGTTCTCGGCCGCCGGATCGATGCGCTCTTCATTGGCCACTGGCCAAGGCTGCAGCATGATCGTCTTGCCTTCGATACCGGCCAACGGCGCGATGCGCTGCCAGATTTCTTCGGTGATGAACGGCATGAATGGATGCGCCAGGCGCAACGCGACTTCCAGAACCCGAACCAGCGTGCGACGTGTGCCGCGCTGACGCTCTACCGGGGCGTTTTCGTCCCACAGCACAGGCTTGGACAGTTCCAGGTACCAGTCGCAGTACTGGTTCCAGATGAACTCATACAAGGCTTGTGCGGCCAGGTCGAAACGGAACTGATCGAGTTGACGGGTCACTTCGGCTTCGGTGCGTTGCAGCTGCGAGATGATCCAGCGATCCGCCAGCGACAGTTCGTAAGCCTCGCCGTTCTGGCCGCAGTCTTCGCCCTTGTCCAGAACATAACGCGCGGCGTTCCAGATCTTGTTGCAGAAGTTGCGATAGCCTTCGACGCGGCCCATGTCGAACTTGATGTCGCGACCGGTGGAGGCCAGCGAGCAGAAGGTGAAACGCAGGGCGTCGGTGCCATAGCTGGCGATGCCGTCGGCGAACTCGTCGCGGGTCTGCTTCTCGATCTTTTTCGCCAGTTTCGGCTGCATCATGCCGGAGGTGCGTTTCTGCACCAGCTCTTCGAGCTCGATACCGTCGATGATATCCAGCGGGTCCAGGACGTTGCCCTTGGACTTGGACATCTTCTGGCCCTGGCCATCACGCACCAGACCATGAACGTAAACGGTCTTGAACGGAACCTGCGGCGTGCCGTCTTCGTTTTTCACCAAGTGCATGGTGAGCATGATCATCCGGGCAACCCAGAAGAAAATGATGTCGAAGCCAGTCACCAGCACGTCGGTGGAGTGGAACTTCTTCAGGAACTCGGTCTGCTCAGGCCAGCCGAGGGTGGAGAATGTCCACAGGCCCGAACTGAACCAGGTGTCGAGAACGTCGTTGTCCTGTTGCAGAGCAACGTCCGGGCCAAGGTTGTGCTTGGCGCGCACTTCGGCTTCGTCGCGACCGACGTAGACTTTGCCCGACTCGTCGTACCAGGCCGGAATCCGGTGCCCCCACCATAGCTGACGGCTGATGCACCAATCCTGGATGTCGCGCATCCACGAGAAGTACATGTTTTCGTATTGCTTGGGCACGAACTGGATACGACCGTCTTCAACGGCAGCAATCGCAGGCTCGGCCAACGGCTTGGTCGACACATACCACTGGTCGGTCAGCCATGGCTCGATGATCGTGCCGGAACGGTCGCCTTTCGGCACTTTCAGCGCGTGATCGTTGACGCTGACCAAGAGGCCAGCAGCATCGAACGCAGCCACGATTTGCTTGCGCGCTTCAAAACGGTCCAGACCGGCGTATTCGGCCGGGATCTTGCCGTCGATGCTTTCATTCAGCGTGCCGTCCAGGTTGAACACCTGACAGGCTGGCAGTACGGCAGCGTTCTTGTCGAAGATGTTCAGCAGCGGCAGGTTGTGGCGCTTGCCGACTTCGTAGTCGTTGAAATCGTGGGCCGGGGTGATTTTCACGCAACCGGTGCCGAATTCTGGGTCACAGTAATCGTCGGCGATGATCGGGATGCGGCGGCCGACCAGCGGCAGCTCGACAAATTTGCCGATCAGGGCTTGGTAGCGTTCATCGTTCGGGTTCACGGCAACGGCGGCGTCGCCGAGCATGGTTTCCGGGCGAGTGGTCGCGACGATCAGGTAATCATTGCCTTCAGCGGTCTTGACGCCGTCGGCCAGCGGGTATTTCAGGTTCCACAGGAAACCCTTCTCATCGTGGTTTTCCACTTCGAGGTCGGAAATCGCCGTGTGCAACTTGGTGTCCCAGTTGACCAGACGCTTGCCGCGGTAGATCAGGCCGTCTTCGTGCAGACGCACGAACGCTTCTTTAACCGCTTCCGAGAGGCCGTCGTCCATGGTGAAGCGCTCACGGCTCCAATCGACGGACGAGCCGAGGCGGCGGATCTGACGGCTGATGTTGCCGCCGGACTGATCCTTCCACTCCCAGACTTTCTCGAGGAATTTCTCACGGCCCAGGTCGTGACGATTCTGGCCCTGAGCTTCGAGTTGGCGTTCCACCAGCATTTGCGTGGCGATACCGGCGTGGTCGGTACCTGGCTGCCACAGGGTGTTGCGACCCTGCATGCGGCGGAAACGGATCAGGGCGTCCATGATCGCGTTGTTGAAGCCGTGACCCATGTGCAGGCTGCCGGTGACGTTCGGCGGCGGGATCATGATGGTGTAGGACTCGCCCGCGCCTTGCGGGGCGAAGTAATTCTCAGACTCCCAGGTGTTGTACCAGGAAGTTTCAATGGCGTGCGGCTGGTAGGTCTTATCCATGCGCGGCGGGACCCTATTGGCATTTATTCAGGAAAAGCCGGCAAGTATAGCGGGGCATGGGGCCGAGGGCGAGCAGGGGCGGACAGCGCGCAGGTCAAATGTGTGGGACTTTGTGGCGAGGGAGCTTGCTCCCGCTGGGGCGCGAAGCGGCCCCGACATCAGCAAGTCAGGTGTGGCAGGTGCGCCGCGTATTCAGGCTTTGCGGCTGCTTCGCAGTCGAGCGGGAGCAAGCTCCCTCGCCACAGAAGCTCGCTGCCACAGGAAAGGGGGTTACTCGTACTGACTGAGCAACCGCTCCATCCGCGCATCCAGCCGACGCTTGATCTCGGTTTCAATGTGCGGTGCAAAATCATCGATCACGTCTTGCATGATCAACATCGCGGCGGCGCGCAGTTCGCTGTCCAGGTGCAGCAGGGCGTCGGGGCCTTTGCTGGCAGCAGGCGACGGTTGCGCGGCAGGGGCGGGTGGCGGTGTCGTTTCGACCGGCTGCGGCGCATTGCCGACAGTGTCGAACAACATCGGAATCTGTTCCTGATCACCGTCATCGACCGTGTCGGTCAGCAGCGGCGGTTGCAGGTTGTCATCGCCGAGCAGTTGGCGGATCGACTCGAGGTCATCCAGCAGGTGCGCGGACTTCTGTTGCGGTTTTGGAGTGTCCATCGGAATGCTCAGAGTCGCTGTAATCGGTGATCTTGCAGAGGATAGCCCTGTTCGCGATAGAAACGGAAACTCTCCCGCGCGGCCGCACGAATCGTCGGGTCTTCCACCACCACTTCCGCCACGCGGGCGAACTGTTTGGCGAATACCGGCACTTTCAGGTCGAGATTGACCAGCAGATCCTGATGCGGACCGCAGTCATCACCCAGCCCCAGCACAATCAAACCCTCAGGTTCGCTTTCGGCAGGCCCGTGAGGCACGAAGCTTTCACCCTTGAAGGCCCACAAACGTGCATCGAGATCCTCGCGTTGGGCGGCATCGCTGCAATGCAGGTAGATGCGGTGGCCCATGCGCCAGGCTTTTTCAGTGAGTTTGCAGGCGAAATCCAGCCGTGCCGACGGATCGGCGCTGGGCAGGATATAGAAGTCGACTTTGGTCATTGCGGTTCCTGAGCCAAGGACGGCGTCACCCGAGAGTGACGCCGCCCGAGGTCATCGGTTTCAGGCTTTGGCGCGGTCCAGCAGGTATTGGGTCAGCAACGGAACCGGACGGCCAGTGGCGCCCTTGTCCTTGCCGCCGCTGGTCCATGCGGTGCCGGCGATGTCCAGGTGCGCCCAGTTTAGGTTCTTGGTGAAGCGCGACAGGAAGCAGGCTGCGGTGATGGTGCCGGCTTTCGGGCCGCCAATGTTGGCGATGTCGGCGAACGGGCTGTCCAGCTGCTCCTGGTATTCATCGAACAGCGGCAGTTGCCAGGCGCGGTCGTCGGCAGCCTTGCCGGCGCTCAGCAGTTGACCGATCAGCTCGTCGTTGTTGCCCAGCAGGCCGGAAGTGTGGGAACCCAGGGCAACGACGCAAGCGCCGGTCAGGGTCGCGATGTCGATCACGGCTTGCGGCTTGAAGCGCTCGGAGTAGGTCAGTGCATCGCACAAAACCAGACGGCCTTCGGCGTCGGTGTTGAGGATTTCAACAGTCTGGCCGCTCATGGTGGTGACGATGTCGCCAGGGCGCGAAGCATTGCCGCTCGGCATGTTCTCGGCGCACGCCAGGATGCACACCAGGTTGATCGGCAGTTTCAGCTCGAGCACGGCGCGCAGGGTGCCGAACACGCTGGCAGCGCCGCCCATGTCGTACTTCATTTCATCCATACCGGCGCCCGGTTTCAGGCTGATGCCGCCGGTGTCAAAGGTGATGCCTTTGCCGACCAGGGCGTAAGGCTTCTCGGATTTCTTGCCGCCGTTGTATTGCATGACGATCAGGCGAGGTGGCTGGGCGCTGCCCTGTCCGACGGCGTAGAACGAGCCCATGCCCAGGTCCTTGATCTTCTTCTCATCAAGGACTTCGACTTTCAGGCTTTTGAATTCTTTACCGAGGTCCTTGGCTTGTTCGCCGAGGAATGTCGGGTGGCAGATGTTCGGCGGCAGGTTGCCCAGGTTGCGGGTGAACGCCATGCCGTTGGCAATCGCAGTGGCGTGGGCCACGGCGCGCTCGACTTCAGCCTGTGCAGCCTTGATGGTCACCAGGGTGATTTTCTTCAGGGAGCGCGGTTCGGCCTTCTGGCTCTTGAACTGGTCGAAGGTGTATTCGCCGTCCACCAGGGTTTCGGCCAGCAGGCGGGTCTTGCCGTAGCTGTCGCGGCCTTTGACCACGACTTCGTCCAGCGCCAGCACGGCGTCGGTGCCGCCCAGGCCTTTAAGGGTGTTGAGGACGCCGGCGATGATTTTACGGAACGGGCGGTCACCCAGCTCTTCGTCCTTGCCCACGCCGACCAGCAGAACGCGTTCGGCCTTGAGGTTCGGCAGGCTGTGCAGCAACAGGCTCTGGCCGACTTTGCCGGCCAGGTCGCCGCGCTTGAGTACCGCGCTGATGACGCCGCCGCTCAGTTCGTCGAGTTGTTTTGCCACGGCGCCGAGCTTGCGGCCTTCGCCGACGGCGACCACCAGAGTGGCGGTCTTCAACGTTTCTGGGCTAACGCTTTTTACAACCAGTTCCATGTCCGGGTCCCTGAATTAATGGTCAACGTGCGCGGGCAAAACGGCGGCGCACAGACGCTTGCTTATAGATAGAAAGACGCAGGTCACGGCCCGCGACAAAGGCCGCAGTTTGAACCTCGCTCACTGCGCCTGACAACCCTCGGTTGTACGATCTTCAACGCATTACCCGCCTGCTTGAGCATGCGCAGTGACAGGCGCACCCAATCACAGGATAATGCGCCAACTTTTTCGGCGGCTCCGCCCTGTGGGCTGCCTGATACGTTTGCTTGTTTGGCCGCCTTAGCCTGACAACCCTGGAGTGTCTGGTTTGATTGTCTTCCGTTATCTGTCCCGCGAAGTCCTGTTGACCTTGAGCGCCGTCAGCGCCGTGCTGCTGGTCATCATCATGAGCGGGCGCTTCATCAAATACCTCGCCCAGGCGGCCTCGGGCCTGCTGGATCCGGGCTCCCTGTTCCTGATCATGGGCTTTCGTCTGCCGGGTTTTCTGCAGCTGATCCTGCCGCTGGGCCTGTTTCTCGGGATACTGCTGGCCTACGGTCGCCTGTACCTCGAAAGCGAAATGACTGTGTTGTCGGCCACCGGCATGAGCCAGCAGCGTCTGCTTGCCATGACGCTGTTTCCGGCCACGCTGGTTGCGCTGGTTGTGGCCTGGCTGAGCCTGAGTCTGGCGCCACAAGGTGCCAATCAGTTCCAGCTGCTGCTGAACAAGCAGGATGCGCTGACCGAGTTCGATACCCTGGAGCCGGGTCGCTTCCAGGCGCTGCGCGACGGGACCCGGGTGACCTACACCGAGCAGCTGTCGGATGACCGCATCAATCTGGGCGGTGTGTTCATTTCACAAAAAAATACCAACTCCGATCAGAAGGATCGCGGGATTTCCGTGCTGGTGGCCGAGAAGGGCCGTCAGGAAATCCGCCCTGACGGCAACCGCTACCTGATTCTCGACAACGGCTATCGCTACGACGGTAACCCGGGGCAGGCCGACTACCGGGCGATTAAATACGAGGAATACGGCGTATTGCTGCCCAAGCCGGACGTCAGCGACGAAGTCACCGACCGCGATGCGATGACCACCCGTTCCTTGATCGGCAGCGATGACATCCGCTCGCGTACTGAGCTGCAATGGCGCCTGTCCCTGCCGTTGCTGGTGTTCATCGTGACCCTGATGGCGGTGCCGCTGTCGCGGGTCAATCCACGCCAGGGCCGTTTCCTCAAGCTGCTGCCGGCGATTCTTCTTTATATGGCTTACCTGAGCATCCTGATTGCCGCGCGCGGCGCCCTCGAAAAAGGCAAGATTCCACCGGTGCTGGGGTTGTGGTGGGTGCACGCGATTTTCCTGGCCATAGGCCTGGGTTTGCTCTACTGGGAGCCGTTGCGCTTGAAGATGGCGAGTCGCCGCGCTGCACTGGAGGTGGCCCGTGGTTAAGCTGGATCGCTACATCGGTAGCAGCGTATTCGTCGCAATCCTGGCGGTACTGGGGATTATTCTTGGCCTGGCGACGCTGTTTGCCTTCATCGATGAGATGAGTGATGTCAGCGATACCTACACCTTGACGGACGTTTTGAGCTACGTCTTGCTGACCGCGCCACGTCGTTTGTACGACATGTTGCCAATGGCGGCACTGATTGGCTGCCTGATCGGCCTTGGCAGCCTGGCCAGCCACAGTGAGCTGACCATCATGCGCGCTGCCGGTGTGTCGGTTGGCCGGATCGTCTGGGCGGTCATGAAGCCCATGCTGGTCCTGATGGTCGTGGGTGTGCTGATCGGCGAATACGTCGCGCCGGCCACCGAAGTCACTGCTCAGGCCAACCGTTCCCTGGCTCAGGGCGGCGGCGATGCGCAAAGCGCCAAGCATGGTTTGTGGCATCGCCAGGGTGACGAGTTCATTCACGTCAACTCTGTGCAACCGAACGGCCTGCTGTACGGCGTCACCCGTTATCGTTTTGACAATGAGCGTCATATGCTGTCCTCCAGCTTCGCCAAGCGGGCGAAGTTCGATCAGGATCACTGGCAATTGAGCGACGTCACCACCACGGTGTTCCATGAAAAGAGCACCGAAGTGGTCACCGCCGCCGACGAGCGTTGGGATGTGGCCTTGAGTCCACAACTGCTGAGCACGGTAGTGATGTCGCCTGACACCCTGTCGATCAGCGGCCTGTGGGGTTACATCCACTACCTGGCAGACCAGGGGCTGAGCAATGGCCGTTACTGGCTGGCGTTTTGGGTCAAGGTGTTGCAGCCGCTGGTGACCGCAGCGCTGGTACTGATGGCGATTTCCTTCATCTTTGGTCCGTTGCGCTCGGTGACCCTCGGTCAGCGGGTGTTCACTGGCGTGCTGGTCGGCTTCACCTTCCGCATCGTCCAGGATTTGCTGGGGCCTTCGAGCCTGGTATTCGGATTCTCGCCGCTGTTTGCGGTGCTGGTTCCGGCCGGCGTCTGTGCCCTGGCCGGTGTCTGGCTGTTGCGCCGAGCTGGCTGATCGCGGGCTTTTCCCGACCCCGCCGGTCACAAAAAACGCCTCTGTCGCAAGACCGGGGCGTTTTTGTAGGTGCCGTCTGACCTGCGAACGTGACGCTTGCGCCGTGGATCAGGTACAATTCCCGGCTATTTTTCGGCGGGCTATGCCTGCAGCCTTTTTGAGTGTTGATCCGTGAGTGATTTGAGTCATATCCGCAATTTCTCCATCATCGCCCACATTGACCATGGCAAGTCGACGCTGGCCGATCGCTTCATCCAGATGTGCGGCGGCCTTGCCGAGCGCGAAATGGAAGCCCAGGTGCTGGACTCCATGGACCTGGAACGTGAACGCGGGATCACCATCAAGGCCCACAGCGTCACCTTGTATTACACCGCCCGCGATGGCATCAAGTACCAGCTGAACTTCATTGACACCCCGGGCCACGTTGACTTCACCTACGAAGTCAGCCGGTCGCTGGCGGCCTGTGAAGGTGCGTTGCTGGTGGTCGATGCCGGTCAGGGCGTTGAAGCGCAGTCGGTTGCCAACTGCTACACGGCGATCGAGCAGGGCCTGGAAGTCATGCCGGTCCTGAACAAGATCGACCTGCCGCAGGCTGATCCGGACCGCGTCAAAGAAGAAATCGAAAAAATCATCGGCATCGATGCCACCGACGCGGTCGAGTGCAGTGCCAAGACCGGTCTGGGCGTCGACGAAGTGCTGGAGCGTCTGGTCAAGACCATTCCTGCGCCGACCGGCAACTATGAAGATCCACTGCAAGCGTTGATCATCGACTCCTGGTTCGACAACTACCTGGGCGTTGTTTCCCTGGTACGTGTGCGCCACGGTCGCGTGCGCAAGGGCGACAAGATCCTGGTCAAATCCACCGGCAAGATCCATCTGGTGGACAGCGTCGGTGTCTTCAACCCGAAACACACCGCCACTGTTGACCTGAAGGCCGGCGAAGTGGGCTTCATCATTGCCGGCATCAAGGACATTCACGGTGCACCGGTCGGTGACACCCTAACCTTGAGCTCCACGCCAGACGTTGACGTGCTGCCAGGCTTCAAACGCATTCAGCCGCAGGTTTACGCCGGCCTGTTTCCGGTCAGCTCCGACGACTTCGAAGATTTCCGTGAAGCCCTGCAAAAGCTCACGCTCAACGACTCGTCCCTGCAGTACACCCCGGAAAGCTCCGACGCCCTGGGCTTCGGCTTCCGTTGCGGCTTCCTCGGCATGCTGCACATGGAAATCATCCAGGAGCGCCTGGAGCGCGAGTACGACCTGGACCTGATCACCACAGCGCCGACGGTTATTTTCGAGCTGTTGCTGAAAACCGGTGAAACGATTTACGTCGACAACCCGTCGAAGCTTCCAGACCTGTCCTCGATCGAAGACATGCGCGAACCGATCGTGCGGGCCAACATTCTTGTGCCGCAAGAGCACCTGGGCAACGTCATTACCCTGTGCATCGAGAAGCGTGGCGTGCAGCACGACATGCTGTTCCTCGGGTCCCAGGTCCAGGTGACCTACGATATTCCGATGAACGAAGTGGTCCTCGACTTCTTCGACCGTCTGAAGTCCACCAGCCGCGGCTATGCTTCGCTGGATTACCATTTCGACCGTTATCAATCAGCTAATCTGGTGAAACTGGATGTGCTGATCAACGGTGACAAGGTCGACGCCCTGGCGCTGATCGTGCACAAGGATAACGCGCACTACAAAGGTCGCCAGTTGACCGAGAAGATGAAAGAACTGATTCCGCGCCAGATGTTCGACGTCGCGATCCAGGCCGCCATTGGCGGGCAGATCATTGCGCGGACCTCCGTCAAGGCTCTCAGAAAGAACGTATTGGCCAAATGCTACGGCGGTGACGTAAGCCGTAAGAAAAAGCTGCTTGAAAAGCAGAAGGCCGGTAAAAAACGCATGAAGCAAGTCGGCAACGTGGAAATTCCACAAGAAGCCTTCCTTGCGGTGCTCAGGTTGGATAGTTAGGTCCTATGTCACTAAATTTCCCGCTGTTGCTGGTCATCGCCGTGTTCGTCTGCGGCCTGTTGGCGTTGCTCGATCTACTGTTCCTGGCGCCTCGGCGCCGGGCTGCCATCAACTCCTATCAGGGGAGCGTCAGCCAGGCTGACATGGTGGTCGTCGAGAAACTGAACAAAGAGCCGCTGCTGGTCGAATACGGCAAGTCGTTCTTCCCGGTGTTGTTCATCGTGCTGGTGCTGCGTTCGTTCCTGGTGGAACCGTTCCAGATTCCTTCCGGCTCGATGAAACCGACCCTGGACGTTGGCGACTTCATTCTGGTGAACAAGTTTTCTTACGGGATCCGCCTGCCGGTGCTCGACAAGAAAGTCATCGAAGTCGGTGATCCGCAGCGCGGCGATGTGATGGTGTTCCGCTACCCGAGCGATCCGAACGTCAACTACATCAAGCGTGTGGTGGGCCTGCCGGGTGACCAGATTCGTTACACCGCCGACAAGCGTCTGTTTGTCAACGGCGAATCGATTGCCGAACAACTGGTCGGCTCCGAGCCGGGCACGTTGGGCAGTGCAGAGCTCTACAAGGAAAAACTCGGCGTGGCCGAGCACTTGATCCGCAAGGAAATGAGCCGTTACCGCGCAACGCCGGACCATTCGTGGACCGTGCCGGCCGGGCACTACTTCATGATGGGCGACAACCGCGACAACTCCAACGACAGTCGCTATTGGGATGACCCGAGCATTCCCAAGGATCTGCTGGGCATGGTTCCCGACAAGAATATCGTCGGCAAGGCCTTCGCAGTCTGGATGAGCTGGCCGGAACCCAAACTCAGTCACCTGCCGAATTTCTCGCGGGTTGGCCTGATCAAGTAATCACACACGGCGCTGTTGAACACAGCGCCGAATGCATTTCTGGAACCGCCACAATCGGCGCCAGACGCATGAAAACACTGATATTCAGGACGTAATTTTTGAACACAGCGTTAATTGTCCCAAGCCTGCGCCGCACCACGGCCATGGCGGTGGAATCCAGCCACGAACTCAGCGTGGGTAAACCGTGAGCGTCTCCTTAAGCCGTCTAGAGCGTCAGCTCGGCTACACCTTCAAGGATCAGGAACTGATGGTCCTGGCCCTGACTCACCGCAGCTTTGCCGGGCGCAACAACGAACGCCTGGAATTCCTCGGTGATGCCATCCTCAACTTCGTCGCTGGCGAGGCGCTGTTCGATCGCTTCCCGCTGGCTCGCGAAGGCCAGTTGTCGCGTTTGCGCGCACGGCTGGTGAAAGGTGAGACGCTGGCCGTACTGGCTCGCGGTTTCGACCTGGGCGAATACCTGCGCCTGGGCTCCGGTGAGTTGAAAAGCGGCGGCTTCCGTCGCGAGTCGATTCTGGCCGATGCCCTTGAAGCGCTGATCGGTGCGATCTACCTGGACGCCGGCATGGACATGGCGCGCGAGCGCGTGCTGGCCTGGCTGGCCGGTGAGTTCGAAGGCCTGACGCTGGTCGATACCAACAAAGATCCAAAAACCCGCCTGCAGGAATTTCTGCAATCGCGTGGTTGCGAGCTGCCGCGTTACGAAGTGGTGGATATCCAGGGTGAGCCGCATTGCCGGACGTTCTTCGTCGAATGTGAAATCACCTTACTGAATGAAAAAAGCCGAGGTCAGGGTGTGAGTCGTCGTATTGCCGAACAGGTAGCGGCCGCCGCAGCACTGATTGCCCTGGGTGTGGAGAATGGCAATGACTGATTCAACTGCAACTCGCTGTGGCTATGTTGCCATCGTCGGCCGTCCCAACGTGGGTAAGTCCACGCTGCTGAACCACATCCTGGGTCAGAAACTGGCGATCACCTCGCGCAAGCCGCAAACCACCCGCCACAACATGCTGGGCATCAAGACCGAAGGCGCCGTGCAGGCGATCTACGTCGACACCCCGGGCATGCACAAGGGCGGCGAAAAGGCCTTGAACCGCTACATGAACAAGACCGCATCGGCGGCGTTGAAAGACGTCGACGTGGTGATCTTCGTGGTGGACCGCACCAAGTGGACCGATGAAGACCAGATGGTTCTCGAACGCGTCCAGTACGTGACCGGCCCGCTGATCGTGGCGCTGAACAAGACCGATCGCATCGAAGACAAAGCCGAACTGATGCCGCACCTGAGCTGGTTGCAGGAACAGCTGCCGAACGCGCAGATCATGCCGATCTCGGCCCAGCACGGGCACAACCTCGAAGCGCTGGAGCGCGTGATTGCGGGCTACCTGCCGGAGAACGATCACTTCTTCCCGGAAGACCAGATCACCGACCGCAGCAGCCGCTTCCTCGCCGCAGAACTGGTGCGCGAGAAAATCATGCGCCAGATGGGCGCCGAGCTGCCGTACCAGATCACCGTCGAAATCGAAGAGTTCAAGCAGCAGGGCAAAACCCTGCACATCCATGCCTTGATTCTCGTCGAGCGTGACGGCCAGAAGAAGATCATCATTGGCGACAAGGGCGAGCGGATCAAACGCATCGGCACCGAGGCGCGCAAGGATATGGAGTTGCTGTTTGACTCCAAGATCATGCTTAACCTGTGGGTGAAAGTGAAAGGCGGCTGGTCCGACGATGAGCGCGCTCTGCGCTCGCTGGGTTACGGCGACCTGTAAGTCTCGGTTTCTGATACACCAAAGAAACCCTGTGGGAGCGAGCCTGCTCGCGATAGCGGTCTGCCAGTCAACATCAATGTTGAATGTCATGCCCTCATCGCGAGCAGGCTCGCTCCCACATTGGTTTTGGGTTGTTTGTAAAACTGCGTTCCGTCATTGAGAACTCCATGTCCCAGCCCATCGGCCAACCCGCTTTCGTGCTTCACAGCCGCGCTTACCGCGAGAGCAGCGCGCTGGTGGACTTCCTCACGCCGCAAGGTCGGCTGCGGGCGGTCTTGCGTAGCGCGCGAGGCAAGGCCGGGACATTGGCCCGGCCTTTCGTGCCGCTGGAAGTGGAGTTTCGCGGGCGTGGCGAGCTGAAGAATGTCGGGCGCATGGAAAGTGCGGGTACTTCTACATGGCTCATCGGTGAGGCTCTGTTCAGTGGCCTCTACCTCAACGAACTGCTGATCCGCCTGTTGCCCGCCGAAGACCCGCACCCAGGTGTTTTCGATCACTACGCCGCGACGCTGCTCGCGCTGGCCGAAGGTCGTCCACTGGAGCCGTTGCTGCGATCTTTCGAATGGCGGTTACTCGACGACCTCGGTTACGGTTTCGCCCTGACCACCGACATCCACGGCGAGCCCATCGCCCCGGACGGACTTTACCGATTGCAAGTGGACGCCGGCCTGGAGCAGGTGTACTTGCTGCAACCCGGTCTGTTCAACGGCACCGAACTGCTGGCCATGGCCGACGCCGACTGGACCGCGCCCGGCGCATTGTCCGCTGCCAAACGTCTGATGCGCCAGGCGTTGGCCGTTCACCTGGGCGGTCGTCCGCTGGTCAGTCGCGAACTGTTTCGCAAGCCCTGATCACCCCGTATGCTGTGCACCGAACTTCCCTATCTTCAGGAGCGCTTCCGTGACCACCAGCAATCGCATTCTTCTTGGCGTGAACATCGACCACGTTGCCACCCTGCGTCAGGCCCGGGGCACTCGCTACCCGGATCCGGTCAAGGCAGCACTGGACGCGGAAGAGGCGGGCGCTGACGGCATCACCGTGCACCTGCGCGAAGACCGCCGGCACATTCAGGAGCGCGACGTGCTGTTGCTCAAGGACGTGCTGCAAACCCGCATGAACTTCGAAATGGGCGTCACCGAAGAAATGATGCTGTTCGCCGAGCGCATCCGCCCGGCGCACATTTGCCTGGTCCCGGAAACCCGTCAGGAACTGACCACCGAAGGCGGGCTGGACGTAGCGGGGCAGGAAGCGCGGATCAAGGCTGCGGTGGATCGCCTGGCGAAGATTGGTTGCGAAGTGTCGCTGTTCATCGATGCGGACGAGCGGCAGATCGAAGCATCCCGTCGTGTGGGGGCGCCGGCTATCGAGCTGCACACCGGTCGATATGCCGATGCCGAGACGCCGACCGAAGTGGCTGAAGAGCTCAAACGTGTGGCGGATGGCGTAGCGTTTGGCCTGGCTCAGGGATTGATCGTCAATGCCGGTCACGGCCTGCATTATCACAACGTTGAAGCGGTGGCCGCGATCAAGGGCATCAACGAACTGAACATCGGCCATGCGCTGGTGGCCCATGCGTTGTTCGTGGGCTTCAAGTCGGCCGTGTCCGAAATGAAAGCGCTGATCCTGGCTGCGGCGTTGAAGGCTTAAGACCTAGGCGCTGCCTTCGCGGGCAAGCCTCGCTCCTACAGGTCCGGGTTGAACGATAATTGTGTGTTCGTCGCTGACCTGGAGCGAGGCTTGCCCGCGAAGGCGTCCTCAACAGCAACACAGATTTAAAGCTGCGGGGTTTCCTGATTCGGCTTGGTCTTGTCGACCCCCGGCACATGCAGGTTGCCTTCGGCCACCTGATTGCCTTCAAGCTGTGGCTGCGTGACCCACGTCAGGATGTCGTAGTAACGACGGATGTTCGCCACGAAATGCACCGGCTCGCCGCCACGGGCGTAGCCATAACGCGTCTTGCTGTACCACTTCTTCTCAGACAGCCGCGGCAGGATCTTCTTCACGTCCAGCCACTTGTCCGGGTTCAGCCCTTCTTTCGCCGCCAGTTTGCGCGCGTCATCCAGGTGACCGCTGCCGACGTTGTAGGCCGCCAGTGCAAACCATGTGCGATCCGGCTCCTGGATCGACTCGTCCAGCTGATCCTTCATGTAGGCCAGGTATTTGGCGCCGCCCATGATGCTTTGCTTGGGGTCGAGCCGGTTGGACACGCCCATGGCCTGCGCCGTGTTCTGGGTCAGCATCATCAGGCCGCGCACGCCGGTCTTCGACGTGACGGCCGCTTGCCATAACGATTCCTGATAGCCGACAGCGGCCAGCAGGCGCCAATCGACTTTCTCTTTCTTGGCGTACGCCTTGAAGTGCTGTTCGTATTTGGGCAGCCGTTGCTGCAAGTGTTGGGCGAAGGTATAGGCGCCGACGTAGCCGAGCACATCGACGTGCCCGTAATAGCGGTCTTTCAGGCGTTGCAGGGTGCCGTTCTTCTTCACCTTGTCGAGGTAGGCGTTGATCTCGTTGAGCAAGCTGTTGTCGTCGCCAGAGGCCACGGCCCAACTCTGGTTGCTGGCGTCACCGAGGTCGAAGGCTACCCGCACCTTGGGGAAGTAGACCTGGTTCATCGCCACTTCGTTTGAGTCGACCAGGGTCAGATCAATCTGACCTTCATCGACCATGCGCAGCAGGTCGACGACTTCAACCGCGTCGGACTCTTCGTATTCAATGCCGGGATATTTCTTTTTCAGCTCCGCCAGTTGCCCGGCGTGGGTGCTGCCCTTGAGCACCATGATCTTCTTGCCAACCAGGTCACCCGCGTCGGTCGGCCGTGACTGGCCGTTGCGGTAGATGATCTGTGGGGTGACTTCCAGGTAGGAGTGGGAAAACCGTACCTGCTGCTTGCGTTGCTCGCTGCTGACCAGACCGGCAGCAGCCAGCACCGGGCCGTTAGGCTTGCCCACCTGACTGAACAGGTCGTCAAGGTTGTCGGCGGTCTCGATCTTGAGTTCCACCCCCAGATCGTCGGCGAAGCGCTTCACCAGCTCGTATTCGAAGCCGGTTTCACCGTTGCGATCCTGAAAGTAGGTGGCAGGGCTGTTTCGGGTAACCACCCGCAGCACACCATCCTCCTTTATGCGCTCCAGTGTGTTGGGTTTATCAACACAGCCACTGAGCATCAGGAAGAGTCCGGTTGCGATCAGCCATTTGGCGAACCGCGGACGCAAAGCCGTTGGGGAAAACATCTGCGCAGTATACGCAAAGGACCACGAGCGCCATATCTCGACAGCGAAGGGCTTGTCTGGTAGAGAGCGGAAAACCCGCTTGGAGCCCGCAGGAATGGGCCCGAACGGTAATTTGTGACATAAAAAATAACCCTCGGTGAACCGCTGATGAAGGCCCAAATACCCGGCCCGACGTTCGGGTACGGCCGCGCACACCGTTTCGGGTGATGTCGCGGGCGGTTTAGGCTAGAATGCACGGCCTCAAAGCACACCCCTTCCCGAGGCTGTCCCGAAGATGTTGATCCTGCGCGGCGCTCCTGCCCTTTCTGCCTTTCGCCACAGCAAACTCCTTGAGCAACTGAGCCAGAAGGTCCCGGCTGTCAGCGGCTTGTATGCTGAATTCGCTCACTTCGCTGAGGTTACCGGCGTCCTGACCGGCGACGAACAGCAGGTGCTCGCGCGCCTTCTGAAGTACGGTCCAAGTGTTCCAGTACAAGAGCCGACCGGTCGTCTGTTCCTGGTGTTGCCGCGTTTCGGCACCATCTCGCCATGGTCCAGCAAAGCCAGCGACATCGCTCGCAACTGCGGCCTGAGCAAGATCCAGCGCCTGGAGCGCGGCATCGCGTTCTACGTGGCCGGCCAGTTCAGCGACGCCGACGCTCAGTTGATCTCCGATGCGCTGCACGACCGCATGACCCAGATCGTATTGGGCAACCTCGAACAAGCCGCCGGCCTGTTCAGCCACGCAGAGCCGAAACCGCTGACCGCGATCGACGTACTGGGTGGCGGCCGCGCCGCGCTGGAAAAAGCCAACACCGAGCTGGGCCTGGCCTTGGCCGAAGACGAGATCGACTACCTGGTCAACGCCTTCGTTGGTTTGAAGCGCAACCCGCACGACATCGAACTGATGATGTTCGCCCAGGCGAACTCCGAGCACTGCCGTCACAAGATCTTCAACGCCAGTTGGGACATCGACGGTCAGAGCCAGGAAAAAAGCCTGTTCGGCATGATCAAGAACACCTACGTGATGCACAGCGAAGGCGTTTTGTCGGCTTATAAGGACAACGCTTCGGTGATCGTCGGTAACGTTGCCGGCCGTTTCTTCCCGGACCCTGAAACCCGCCAGTACGGCGCGGTGCAGGAACCGGTGCACATCCTGATGAAAGTCGAGACTCACAACCACCCGACTGCGATTGCCCCGTTCCCGGGCGCGTCCACCGGTAGTGGCGGCGAGATTCGCGACGAAGGCGCAACCGGTCGCGGCGCCAAGCCAAAGGCTGGTCTGACCGGTTTTACCGTGTCCAACCTGCAAATCCCGGGCTTCGAACAGCCATGGGAAGTGCCGTACGGCAAGCCTGAGCGCATCGTCACCGCGCTGGATATCATGATTGAAGGCCCACTGGGCGGCGCCGCGTTCAACAACGAATTCGGTCGTCCGGCCCTGACCGGTTATTTCCGGACCTTCGAACAGTCGATCACCACCCCGCGTGGCGACGAAGTTCGCGGTTACCACAAGCCGATCATGCTGGCCGGCGGTATGGGTAACATCCGTGCCGAACACGTACAGAAAGGCGAGATCACCGTCGGCTCCAAGCTGATCGTGCTCGGCGGCCCGGCGATGTTGATCGGCTTGGGTGGCGGCGCCGCTTCCTCCATGGCCACCGGCACCAGCTCGGCTGACCTGGACTTCGCTTCGGTACAGCGCGAAAACCCTGAGATGGAACGTCGCTGCCAGGAAGTCATCGACCGTTGCTGGCAGTTGGGCGACAAAAACCCGATCAGCTTCATCCACGACGTGGGTGCGGGCGGTCTGTCCAACGCCTTCCCGGAACTGGTCAACGACGGCAACCGTGGTGGCCGCTTCGAACTGCGCAACATTCCAAACGACGAGCCGGGCATGGCCCCGCACGAAATCTGGAGTAACGAATCCCAGGAACGCTACGTTCTGGCAGTCGGCCCTGCGGACTTTGAACGCTTCCAGGCGATCTGCGAACGTGAGCGTTGCCCGTTTGCCGTGGTCGGCGAAGCCACTGCCGAGCCGCAACTGACGGTCACCGACAGTCACTTCGGCAACAGCCCGGTGGACATGCCATTGGAAGTGTTGCTGGGCAAGGCTCCGCGCATGCACCGTTCGGCCGTTCGTGAAAACGAACTGGGCGACGACTTCGATCCGTCGACCCTCGAGATTGCAGACTGCGTCGAACGCGTTCTGCATCACCCGGCCGTGGCGAGCAAAAGCTTCCTGATCACCATCGGCGACCGCACCATCACCGGCCTGGTTGCCCGTGATCAGATGGTCGGCCCGTGGCAGGTCCCGGTAGCCGACGTTGCCGTCACCGCCACCAGTTTTGACGTCTACACCGGTGAAGCCATGGCCATGGGTGAGCGTACTCCGCTGGCACTGCTGGACGCTCCGGCGTCGGGCCGCATGGCCATCGGCGAAACCCTGACCAACATCGCCGCTTCGCGCATCAACAAGATCTCCGACATCAAACTGTCAGCGAACTGGATGTCCGCTGCCGGTCACCCGGGTGAAGACGCGCGTCTGTACGACACCGTGAAAGCGGTCGGCATGGAGCTCTGCCCTGAGCTGGGCATCACCATTCCGGTGGGCAAGGACTCCATGTCCATGGCCACTCGCTGGAACGACGAAGGCGTCGACAAGACCGTCACCTCGCCGATGTCCCTGATCGTGACAGGTTTCGCGCCAGTGGCTGACATCCGTCAGACCCTGACCCCGGAACTGCGCATGAACAAGGGCACCACCGACCTGATCCTGATCGATCTGGGTCGTGGCCAGAACCGCATGGGCGCCTCGATCCTGGCCCAGGTTCACGGCAAGCTCGGTTCGCAAGCACCGGACGTCGATGATGCCGAAGACCTGAAAGCTTTCTTCGCCGTGATCCAGGGCCTCAATGCCGACGGTCACCTGCTGGCGTACCACGACCGTTCCGACGGTGGTCTGCTGACCAGCGTGGTGGAAATGGCTTTCGCCGGTCACTGCGGCCTGAGCCTGAACCTCGACGGTCTGGCAGAAACCTCCGCCGACATCGCCGCGATCCTGTTCAACGAAGAACTTGGCGCTGTAATCCAGGTTCGCCAGGACGCCACGCCAGACATTCTCGCGCAGTTCAGCGCGGCCGGTCTGGGCGATTGCGTTTCGGTGGTTGGTCAGCCGATGAACAACGGCCAGATCAACATCACCTTCAACGGCGAAACCGTGTTCGAAGGTCAGCGTCGTCTGCTGCAACGTCAGTGGGCTGAAACCAGCTACCAGATCCAGCGTCTGCGTGATAACGCCGACTGCGCCGAACAAGAGTTCGACGTGCTGCTGGAAGAAGACAACCCGGGCCTGAGTGTCAAGCTGAGCTACGACGTCAACCAGGACGTCGCCGCGCCTTACATCAAGAAAGGCATCCGCCCACAGGTTGCCGTGCTGCGTGAGCAGGGCGTCAACGGTCAGGTGGAAATGGCGGCCGCGTTCGACCGCGCCGGCTTCAACGCGATCGACGTGCACATGAGCGACATTCTGGCCGGCCGTGTCGACCTGAACGAGTTCAAAGGTCTGGTGGCGTGCGGCGGTTTCTCCTACGGCGACGTACTGGGTGCCGGCGAAGGCTGGGCCAAGTCCGCGCTGTTCAACAGCCGTGCTCGCGATGCGTTCCAGGGTTTCTTCGAACGCACCGACAGCTTCACCCTCGGCGTGTGCAACGGTTGCCAGATGATGTCCAACCTGCACGAGCTGATCCCGGGCAGCGAGTTCTGGCCGCACTTCGTGCGCAACCGTTCCGAGCAGTTCGAAGCGCGTGTGGCGATGGTCCAGGTCCAGGAATCGAACTCGATCTTCCTGCAAGGCATGGCCGGTTCGCGCATGCCGATCGCGATCGCTCACGGTGAAGGTCATGCCGAGTTCGCCAGCGAAGAAGCATTGCTGGAAGCCGATCTGTCGGGTTGCGTGGCGATGCGTTTCGTCGACAACCACGGCAAGGTCACCGAAAACTACCCGGCCAACCCGAACGGCTCTCCGCGCGGGATCACCGGTTTGACCAGTCGCGACGGGCGCGTAACGATCATGATGCCGCACCCGGAACGCGTGTTCCGCGCCGTGCAGAACTCGTGGCGTTCGGAAGACTGGAACGAAGACGCACCTTGGATGCGTATGTTCCGTAACGCGCGCGTCTGGGTTAACTGATAGCGGTGTATAAGCTCAGTTTTTTTGTTCCGGCCAGCCATGTCGAGGTGGTCAAGAGTGCTGTATTCGCTGCCGGTGGTGGGCGGATCGGGGCTTATGATCACTGCGCGTGGCAGGTGTTGGGTCTGGGCCAGTTTCGGCCTTTGGATGGCAGTCAGCCGTTTATTGGTGAGGCGGGGCAGGTCGAGCAGGTTGAGGAATGGAAGGTTGAGCTGGTGGTGGCGGATGAGTTGATCGTGGCCGTCGTGGCCGCGCTGAAACTCAGTCATCCCTATGAGACGCCGGCATATGAAGTGTGGCGGTTGGAGGATTTCTGATCTTCCGGCTGCTGAAATGAGAAACCCGCTGAATTAGCGTTCAGCGGGTTTTTTGTTGGCCGCGATTTTATGGATGTACGTTGTTCAAAACTGTAGGAGCGAGCCTGCTCGCGAAGGCAGCCTGACAGCCGACCAGTCTCTTTCAAGTGTACATATCCATTCCTGCGGTAACGGCGGCTGGCGGTTTCGCCCTTACGGCCATCCCTTTCAAGGTCTTCGTTTAGAATCTGCCCAAACTCCAGTCAGGACGACGAAACGATGTGGGCAGAGGTTTTAGCGCGGTTCGAAAAAAAAGCACCAGCCAGTGTCATGGCCAAATTGGTGTTGGAACAGACCATTGCGGCTGAGTGGGTTGATCAGGTGTTCGAAGAACACCGTCAACGGCAGTACCCGCGTGAGCTTTTGTTTTCGACCATCGTTGAGCTTATGTCCCTTGTTTCACTGGGTTTGAGACCTTCGTTGCACGCCGCCGCTCGGCAGATGGATGATCTTCCCGTCAGCTTGGCGGCGCTTTACGACAAGGTCAGCCGCACGGAGCCTGCGCTGCTGCGTGCTTTGGTAACCGGCAGTGCGCAACGCCTTTCTCCGACGATTGAAGAGTTGGGCTGCTCAGCCATTTTGCCTGGCTGGCAACTGCGGATCGTTGACGGTAACCATCTGCCTTCCAGCGAAAAACGACTGGGCGCTTTGCGCCGGGAACGGGGCGCCGCCCGACCTGGTTTTTCGGTCGTGGTTTACGACCCTGATCTGGACCAGGTCGTCGACCTTCAGCCCTGCGAAGATGCTTATGCCAGTGAGCGCGTCAGCGTGCTGCCGTTGTTGGAAAACGCCAGTGCGGGCCAGTTGTGGATGGCTGATCGACTCTATTGCACGCTGCCGGTCATGGAGGCCTGCGAAGATGCCGGGGCGTCATTCATTATTCGTGAGCCGAGTAAGCATCCGCGCCTGCTTCAGGAAGGCGACTGGCAGGAGCCTGTCAAAGTCGCGACGGGAAGCGTGCGCGAGCAAACCATCGGAGTGAAAGGTGGACGTCAGTGGCGGCGCGTCGAACTGAACCTGCAAAGCCCCACCGAATCAGGCGACACCCTGCTGTTGTTCTGGAGCAACCTGCCCGACACCATCAGCGCTGAGCAAATCGCCGATTTGTACCGTCGTCGCTGGAGTATCGAAGGCATGTTCCAGCGCTTGGAATCGGTGCTGGAAAGTGAGATCGAAACCTTGGGCAACCCCAAGGCAGCCTTGCTGGGGTTTGCTTCGGCGGTGCTGGCTTACAACGTTTTATCAGTGCTTAAGCGCAGCGTTGAACAGGCCCATCGCCAGACCCAACCCGAGGGCTGGGAAGCGTCGATTTACCATTTGGCGATACAGGTTCGCAGTGGTTATGAGGGCATGCAGATTGCCTTGGCGCCAGAGCATTTACCCATCCCACACCCCGCCGAAGGACTGGCTCAGCGCTTGCTGGCGCTGGCTAGAAACATACCTCCCAAACAGATCGCCAAAAGCAAACGTGGCCCGAAGGTACCCAAATCCAAAGAATGGCTAGAAGGCAAAGCAGTGCATGCCCATGTGTCGACGGATCGGGTGCTCAAGGCCGCCAAAATTAAAAGACCTTGAAAGGGATGGCCCTTACGGCGACTCACTTTTTTTTCAAACGCCAAAAAAAAGTAAGCAAAAAAAAGGCTCGCCCCAAGCGTCCGGCCCCTCGCTTAGGCTCGGCGTACCTTCGCTCCGGTATCCATCCGGGGACACTGCCCTCCGGTTGGCTTCGCTGCACCTACATGCAGCGTGTTCGACTGCGTCGAACGGCGCTGCGCGCCACTCCCCGGATGAACACCTCCACTCAGCCTCCCGAAAGGGGCGGGCAGATCAAGAGCTGCAGGCGAGCTAACGCTCGGCCTGTTGAGTGGTGAAAAGCGAAGCGTGTACGCCGATCCATTTGTAGGAGTGAGCCTGCTCGCGAAGGCGGCCTGACAGCCGACCAGTTTCTTGCAGGTGTACATCAATCCACTGTGGGAGCGAGCTTGCTCGCGATGGCGAACTGTCAGGCAGCCAGGATCTAAACCTTCGCACTCACCTCACTGCGATTGACCAACGCCTCCAGCGCCCCACTCAAACTCGCGGCCTTGTCACCAATCAGCAAGTGCCAAACACCCCCCTCAAGCTGGCTGACCCCCTGGCAACCCAGCGCCTTCAAATCAAACTCCGACAACGCCTTGCCATCCGCCAGTTGCAGGCGGATCCGGGTCATGGCCACGCAATCCATCTGCAATACATTGTCCCCGCCGCCCAACGCCTTCAGCCACTGCTGCGCTTCTGAACTCGCCATAGCGGCAGGTTTCGGTGCATCGATAACAGCAGGAGGGGAGGAGACCAGCGCACGACCCAACGCCGGCATTGCCAACCGAATATCATCGGCAATGCTGTCCGCCATCGGCCCGACCACCACCTGCAAACTCCCGCCCTTGCCCGGGCGCACGACCGCCATCGCGCCCAACGCTTTCAACTCTGCGTCGTTTGCCTTGTTGCGATCCACCATGTCCAGGCGCAACCGTGTGGTACACGCCCCGACGGTGATCAAATTCTGCGCGCCACCGAGCGCCTTGATGTAAGCCCCGGCCCGCTCATTTTCGGCGACCACAACCTTGTCACCGGTCGGCACTTCTTCACGGCCCGGTGTTTTGAGGTTGAAGCGGCGAATGCAGAAATCAAACACCACGTAGTAGATCACCGCATACGCCAACCCCACCGGCACCACCCGCCAGCCGTTGGTGGATTCGCCCCAGCCGAGCACCATGTCGATGAAGCCGCCGGAGAAGGTGAAACCCAGGTGGATGTTCAGCGCATTGGTGATTGCCATCGACAACCCCGTCAACAGCGCATGGAGCAAAAACAGAAACGGCGCGAGGAACATGAACGCAAATTCGATGGGTTCGGTGACGCCGGTCAGGAATGAGGTCAGCGCCATGGACAGGAAGATCCCGCCCATGATTTTGCGTCGTTCCGGCAGGGCGTTGCGGTACATCGCCAGGCAGGCGGCAGGCAGGCCGAAGATCATCACCGGGAACATGCCGGTCATGAACTGGCCTCCTTTCGGGTCACCGGCGAAGTAACGCGAGAGGTCGCCGGTGACCATCGCGCCCGTGGTCGGGTCGGTAAAGTTGCCGAAGACGAACCACGCCATGTTGTTGAGGATGTGGTGCAGGCCAGTGACGATCAGCAGGCGGTTGAACACGCCAAAAACGAAGGCTCCGATGCTGCCGCTCTCCATCATCAATGTGCCGAAACCGTTGATGCCATGCTGGATCGGCGGCCAGATCAAACCAAAGATCACCCCCAAACCGACGGCGGCGAAGCCAGTGACGATTGGCACGAAGCGCCGGCCACCGAAGAACGCCAGGTACTCCGGCAGCTTGATGTCCTTGAAGCGGTTGTACAGCGCGCCGGCCATCAAGCCGCTGACGATCCCGGCGAGCATGCCCATGTTGATGCTCGCATCCAGCACTTTGAGCGTGGAGATCATCACCAGGTAACCAATGACCCCGGCGAGACCGGCGGTGCCGTTGTTGTCCTTGGCGAAACCGACCGCGATGCCGATGGCGAAGATCATTGCCAGGTTGGCGAAGATCACCTGGCCGGCGTCGTGGATGATCGCGATGTTCAGCAGATCGGTGTCGCCCAGTCGCAGCAGCAATCCCGCAATCGGCAGGATCGCGATGGGCAGCATCAGCGCGCGACCGAGCCGTTGCAGGCCTTCGATAAAGTATTGGTACATGGCGTATCTCCCTGGATTCTTTTTGTTGTTCAGCTCAGAGGCCATTGCTGGTGACAGGCATGACGCACCGCACTGGCGCTGCTCAGCTTGAGCAGGTCGTGGCTGATGCGTCGGCATTCGGCAGCGTCGAGGTGGCGCACGCGATCTTTGATTTCACCGATTTGTACCGGGCTGACTGACAGCTCGCTGACACCGAGGCCGATCAGTACCGGCGTGGCCAGCGGGTCGGAAGCGAGTGCGCCGCAGACCCCTACCCAACGGTTATGCACCGCCGCACCGGCGCAGGTCTGGGCGATCAGCCGCAGCAGCGCCGGGTGCATCGCGTCGACTCGCGAGGCGAGGCCGGCGTGGTCGCGGTCCATGGCCAGGGTGTATTGCGACAAATCGTTGGTGCCGATGGACAGGAAGTCCGCATGTTCGGCCAGTTGCTCGGCCAGCAGCGCAGCGGCCGGGACTTCGATCATCACCCCCAGCTCCGGGCGTTCACTCACTCCAAGTTCAGTGCACAACGCATCAAGTCGCTGGCGGATGTGCAGCAGCTCATCGACCTCGGTCACCATCGGCAACAGGATCCGGCAGCGTGACAGCGGGCTGACGTGCAACAGCGCGCGCAGTTGCTGATCGAGCAATTCCGGACGCACCTGAGCCAGACGAATGCCGCGCAAGCCGAGCACCGGGTTGGCCTCAACCGGTAACGGCAGGTAATCGAGTTGCTTGTCGCCGCCGACGTCGATGGTGCGGATGATCACCGACTTGTCGCCCATGGCGTCGAGCACAGCTTGATAGGCGAGGTGTTGTTCGTGTTCGTCCGGCGCGGTGTTGCGGTCGACGAACAGGAATTCGGTGCGCAGCAGGCCGACGCCATCGGCGCCATTGGCCAGTGCATCGGCTGCTTCTGCACTGGACGCGACATTAGCGGCGACTTCGATGTGCACGCCATCGAGTGTCAGTGCCGGGGTGTGAGCCTGAGATTGTTGAAGCGCACGGCGTTGCTGATGATCAAGTTGTGCTTGATGCACGTCGGCCAGGCGTCCGTCCGTCGGCGCCAATTCGAGACGACCGCCGTCGGCATCCAGCACCACTGCCTGGCCTTGCGTCTGCTCCAGCAGCGCGGAACCCAATGCAACCATGCACGGCAGACCTTTGCCGCGCGCCAGAATCGCGACGTGGGAAGTAGCGCCGCCTTCGGCCATGCACAACCCGGCGACGCCTTGCTCGCTCAGTTGCAGCAGGTCCGACGGCGTCAGTTCATGGGCGGCAACGATGGCGCCGGCTGGCACGTCGTAATGCCAGGCTTCACCGAGCAAGGCGCGCAGCACCCGTTGTTTGAGGTCGCGCAGATCGTTGGCGCGTTCGGCCAGCAATGCGCTGCCGAGTTGCTGGAGTACGTCGCACTGCGCATCGATCGATTGGCTCCAGGCGTGCGTCGCGGCCATGCCTTGAACGATGGAAACGTTGGCCGCGTTCAGCAGCGCCGGGTCTTCGAGCAAGGCGATGTGCGCGGTGAAGATCGCTTCTTCGTCAGTGTCCTTGTGTTTCCTGGCCAGGGTCAGGGTGTGGTCGATTTCGCTGCGCACGACGGTCAGCGCGGTCTCGAGGGCGTGCAATTGTTGCTCGGGATCGTGACGGCCGGTATCCGCCGGCAGGCTGATGGCGTTCAAGCGAAACAACGGCCCACCGACCAGGCCGGGAGCTGCGCAGACACCGTGCAGCACGCCCGCTTCGGCCGCCCGATGGCGTCGGTTAATCGGTGTCGGCGCGGCGGCGTGGCTGTCTTCGGCCAACGCTGTGGACAAGGCGATCAGCAAGGCTTGCAACGCCGCTTCGGCATCCGGGCCCTGGCAACTGACCTGAACCTCGTCCTGCTCGCCGACGGCCAGACTCATCAACCCGATCAAGCTGTCACAGGTCGCCGATTTGCCAGCGAAATGCAGCTGCGATTTACTCTTGAACCCTTGCGCGGTCTGACGAATCAGCGCGGCCGGTCGTGCGTGCAGACCGCCGCGATGGGCGATGCAAACGTGGCCGAAAAGTTCTTCGCCCGACAGGTCCACGTCCGCTTGAGCACCCGGCGCCAGCCGGCGAATGATGTGCAGCAGCGGGTCGCCGACCTTCACCGATTTCAGCGTAATGGGCCGCGCCTGAAAGTCCTGGCTGTTGGTCAGGATCATCAGGCTGACCAGGCTTTTGCACTGCTGCGCGACCTTGTCCAGGTCATAGCGCAACAGCGGCTGGCCGTTGCTGACCCGCGCGCCTTCCTTGACCAGCATCGAGAAGCCTTCGCCCTGCAACTCGACGGTGTCGATGCCCAGGTGCAACAGCAATTCGGCACCGTTGTCGGCACGCAAGGTGACGGCGTGACCGCTGCGGGCGACGTGCACCACGACGCCGGCGCAGGGGGCGTGGAGGGTGTCGTTCAGCGGGTCGATGGCGATCCCGTCGCCCATGGCACCGCTGGCGAACACCGGGTCCGGGACTTTGGCGAGCGTGAGCACCGGGCCGCTGAGCGGGGCGCTTAGGGTCAGCTCTTTATTGTTGTTATGCATGGCTCGGTCTCATTAAAAATACAGTTCGGATCAACGCGGTCTCTGTAGGAGCGAGGCTTGCCCGCAAAGAACGATAACGCGGTCATTCAGATAGACCGCGGTGACTTCTTCGCGGGCAAGCCTCGCTCCTACATGAGGGATCGGGTTGCCATTCGACTAGTGCGTGCGTGTGACTTTGCTGAGGTGCCGTGGCTGGTCCGGGTCCATGCCACGGGCCACGGCCAAACCGGCGGCCATGACGTAAAAACTCTGGATCGCCAGAATCGGATCAAGGGCCGGGTGCTCGGCGCGGGTCAGGGTGAGGTCGCGTTCGGCGATGTCATCCGGTGCCGCCAGCAGAACGCGAGCGCCACGCTGGCGCATGTCCGCAGCAAGGCTCAGCAAACCGGCCTGCTCGGCACCGCGTGGGGCGAAGATCAGCAGAGGATAATTTTCGTCGATCAATGCCATCGGACCGTGACGGACTTCTGCGCTGCTGAAGGCCTCGGCCTGAATCGCCGAGGTTTCCTTGAACTTGAGGGCCGCTTCCTGGGCGATGGCAAAACCGGCGCCCCGACCGATCACCATCAAGCGTTGGCAATCGCGCAGGGCGTCGATGGCCAGGCTCCAATCCTGTTGCGCCGCTTCGCGCAGACCTTCCGGCAAGGCGCTGCCGGCCTCCAGCAACTCCAAGTCTTCGTTCCAATGGGCGATCAGACGGGCGCTGGCGCTGAGGGTGGCGATAAAACTCTTGGTCGCGGCGACGCTGCTTTCAGTGCCGGCGCACAGCGGCAGGCTGAATTCGCACGCTGCTTCCAGTGGTGAACTTTCGGCGTTGACCATGGAAATGCTCAAAGCGCCGCGTTTGCGCAGCAGACGCAGGCTGTTCACCAGATCCGGACTTTGTCCCGACTGCGAGAACGCAAACGCCACCTGGCCGCTGACCTTCAGCGGTGCCTGTTGCATGGTCACCACCGACATCGGCAACGACGCCACCGGGATGCCCAGTTGCTGCATGGTCAGGTAGGCGAAATAACTGGCGGCATGGTCGGAGCTGCCGCGCGCGACGGTCATTGCCACTTGCGGCGGCTGGCGGCGCAGGCGCCCGGCGATCTCGATCATCTGCGGGTCGAGTTGTTGCAGTTGGGCTTGCACGGCCTCGAATGAGGACAGCGCCTCTTCAAGCATTTTTGAAGTCAATGTCTTCTCCTTCGACCATGACGGCGGTGAGTGTGAGTGAGCGATCCAGCCGCACGCAGTCGGCCCAGCTGCCAGGAGCAAGGCGGCCACGTTCTTGAAGGCCGAGGTAATCGGCGGGGAATTGCGAAAGACGTTGCGAAGCCTCGGCGATCGGCAAACCGATCTTCACCAGATTGCGCAGTGCCTGATCCATGGTCAGCGTGCTGCCGGCCAGCGTGCCGTCGGGCAAGCGTACGCCGCCCAGGCATTTGGTCACGGTGTGGCTGCCGAGCTTGTATTCACCGTCGGGCATGCCGGCAGCAGCGGTGGAATCGGTGACGCAATACAGGCATGGAATTGCGCGCAGGGCCACGCGCATGGCACCGGGGTGCACGTGCAGCAAGTCCGGGATCAGTTCGGCGTATTTGGCGTGGGCCAGCGCCGCGCCGACGATGCCCGGCTCGCGGTGATGCAGCGGGCTCATGGCGTTGTAGAGGTGAGTGAAGCTGCTGGCGCCGGCGGCCAGTGCAGCGACGCCTTCCTCGTAACTGCCGAGGGTGTGGCCGATCTGCATGCGCACACCGCGAGCGCTGAGGGTGCGGATCAAGGCATCGTGGCCGGCAATTTCCGGGGCGATGGTGATCACCCGGATCGGTGCCAGCGCCAGGTATTCCTCGACTTCGGCCATCAACGCAGTGTGGGCGAAATTCGGCTGGGCGCCGAGTTTGCCGGGGTTGATGTACGGGCCTTCGAGGTGCACGCCGAGCACGCGGGCGCTGCCTGTTGGCCGCTGCTCGCAGAACTCGCCCACGGCCTTGAGCACGCTGGAAATCTCTGCCGGCGGTGCGGTCATGGTGGTCGCCAGCAACGACGTGGTGCCGAAGCGCACGTGGGTCTTGGTGATGGTTTCGAAGGCCGGCGCGCCTTCCATGATGTCTTTGCCACCGCCGCCGTGAACGTGCAGGTCGATAAAGCCGGGCAGCAGATAGGGCAAGTCGTTGTCGGCCGGATCGCACGGCACGCCTTCGATGGACACGACCTTGCCGTGTTCGTGAATCAGCCGGCCACGAACCCAGCCGTGGGCGGTGAGGATGTTGTCTTCGGACATGATCGGTTCTCGGTTTTAACAGCGAAGCTCTTTATCGACGAAGCTCTGCGACAAAGTCGTAGTAGTCGTTGCGGCAGTAGGTGTCGGTGACTTCGATCGGTGTGTTGTCTTCCAGGTAGCCGACCCGGGTCATCAGCAACATGGCGGTGCCGGGGGCGATGCCGACGAGGGCGGCGAATTCGTCCGAGGCGTTGATCGCCTGGATGTGCTGCAGCGCGCGGACGATCGGCTTGCCGATGCCGTCGAGGTATTCGTAGAGGGAGTCGCCCACCGCCTGCGGCTTGGGAATGATCGAAGCGGGCAGGGTGCTCATCTCGATCGCCATCACCGTGTCGTCGGCTTTGCGCAGGCGCTTGAGCCGCGCGACCTTGTCGTTGGGCGAGAGGCCGAGGCGGATCAGTTCTTCGTGGGTCGGCGGGGTGATTTCACGTTCCAGCCATTGCGAGCCGGGAACGAAGCCCTTGAGACGCAACATTTCGCTGAACCCCGAGAGGCGCGACAGCGGTTGTTCCAGGCGCGGCGTGATGAACGTGCCGGAACCTTGGTTGCGGCGGATCAGGCCTTGCTCGAACAAGACTTCCAGCGCCTTGCGTGCCGTGACGCGTGAGATGCCCAGCAGCTCGCTGAGGTTGCGCTCCGAGGGCATCGCTTGCTCGGCTTTCCACTGGCCGGCATGAATCGCCGCTTCCAGATTGCGCGCCAGTTGCAGGTACAACGGCGTGGGCTGCGTGTCGTCAGGGCGTAGGGCCTGGAGGTCATTCATGGGCGATGTCCGATGCGGATATTGGAGTGTTGTTTTCCGCGAATGGTCGAAAACTAATACCACTTGAATACCATGTCAATGCCACCACTTTGCGCATGGCACGCGAAAGCCTGCTCTGTCAGACGCAGTGGTTTCAAGTGGTATTAGAGGTGGGGATTTAGAGCGCAAAGATCGCAGCCTGCGGTAATGCGTGTCGGGAGGATTGGTATCTTCACGTCAGGCGTTACCGCAGGCTGCGTTCTTTTGAAATTATTTTTGGAGGAGCGACCGAAGGTAGCGCTCAAAAGGAGAAGTTACGGATGGGGTGGTTCAAAAGGAGAAGGCGCGGCTGGCGCGGTTCATTGTGGCGAGGGGATTTATCCCCGTTCGGCTGCGAAGCAGTCGTGAAACCAGCCGACGCGGTGAGTCAGACATAATGCAATTGCAGGTATTAGCACTGCTTCGCAGCGCAACGGGGATAAATCCCCTCACCACAAAAGCCCTTCAGCAGGCTGGAAGTTTTTAGGTTACGGGCGGATTTCGATCATCGTGCCATCCGGCACCAGACCCCAAACCTCGCGCATGTCCATGTTGCGCATGGCGATGCAGCCGTCGGTCCAGTCCAGGGTGTGGAACAGGTCTTCCGGGGTCTCTTCGGTGTCCGGTGTGCCATGGATCATGATCATGCTGCCAGGCGGGACGCCTTCGCGCCGCGCGCGGGCAGAGTCGCTGACATTCGGGTAGGAGATGTGCATCGCCAGGTTGAATTTATCGCTGACCTTGCGCCAGTCCAGCCAATAGAAACCTTCGGGCGTGCGTTTGTCGCCTTCCATCAGCTTCGGCCCCTTGGGCCGTTTGCCCAGGGAAATGCGATAGGTCTTGAGCGGCTTGCCGTCATTGATCAATTGCAATTGGTGGGCGGATTTAAGCACCAGAACTTTTTCGATGACTTTGCCGTTCAGGGTTTCCGCAACGGAAGCCTGTGACATGGCGACGAACGACAAGCAAAACACGGCAAGCAACCAGCGCATTGAAACGATATCCCTGAAAGGTGTCGTGACTATTTAGTTATAGGTGATTTTGGAGCCAGGAGCTTTATGTGATGGCAGGCTGAGCAAGCGGCGGGATCGACTCGGACCGCACGGGGTAGACCTCGGTCCGCCGGTCAGCGAAGAAGCATTCTAAGGTACGGCCCACCGTGCGGAAAGCCAACTCGGACCACGGGATGTCGGCTTCGTCGAAAAGCTGCACTTCCAGGCTCTCGGGGCCGGCGGAAAAATCCAGGTCCACCAGCTCTGCGCGAAAGAACACATGCACCTGACTGATGTGCGGCACGTCGATCAACGTATAAATGCTCAGGTTGCGCACCCGCGCGCAGGCTTCTTCTGCCGTTTCGCGAATGGCCGCCTGCTCGATGGTTTCACCGTTTTCCATGAAACCGGCGGGCAGGGTCCAGTAACCGAGCCGAGGCTCGATGGCGCGTCGGCACAGCAACACTTTCGAGCCCCAGGTCGCCACGCAACCGGCGACGATATTGGGGTTCTGGTAGTGAATCGCCTGACAGCTGTCACAGACAAAACGCAGACGCGAATCGCCTTCGGGAATGCGCTGGGTGACCGGGTTGCCGCACTGACTGCAAAATTTCATGCTTGGGTTCCTGAATGCTGCGCCTATCTTGGCGTGCGACGGTGTCAGTCGGCAAGTTGTCGTTTAGCGACATGCAGTGGTTATGGGCTTGGGCGGCCGGTTCGATTGGTGCATGATGCAAAGTAGCCAACAGATCGAGAAGACTCATGCTGGACGAGCTACTGCATCGAGTAAGTAACCACACCCCTCGCACACTGGAAACCGACAAACGTTTCCCTGAAGCCGCGGTACTGGTGCCCATCACTCGCAGTGACGAACCGGAACTGGTTCTGACCCTGCGCGCCAGCGGGCTCTCGACCCATGGCGGTGAAGTCGCCTTCCCCGGCGGGCGACGCGACCCCGAAGACCCGGACCTGATTTTCACCGCGCTGCGTGAGGCTGAAGAAGAAATCGGCTTGCCGCCGGGGCTGGTCGAAGTGATTGGTCCGTTGAGCCCGCTGATCTCCCTGCACGGCATCAAGGTCACGCCTTATGTCGGGGTGATTCCTGATTTCGTCGAGTACCTGGCCAACGATGCGGAGATCGCCGCAGTGTTCAGCGTTCCCCTGGAGTTCTTCCGCGAGGACCCTCGTGAACATACCCATCGCATCGATTACCAGGGGCGCAGTTGGTACGTGCCGAGTTATCGTTATGGCGAGTATAAGATCTGGGGTCTGACAGCGATCATGATCGTCGAGTTGATCAACCTGCTCTATGACGCCGACATCAGCCTGCACCACCCACCCAAAAGCTTTATCAATATTTGAAGCCATCGTTCGTATGGCGTGAAACGCGGCTGCCTGAGCCTTGAGGACAATTAGATGAAATATCGCCTGGGCGACGCCCGCGTCGAAACCCATCCGCAGAGCTGGGTCGCACCCAATGCCGTGCTGGTGGGCAAGGTCAAACTGGAAGAGGGCGCCAACGTCTGGTTCAACGCCGTGTTGCGGGGCGACAACGAACTGATCCTGATCGGCAAGAACAGCAACGTCCAGGACGGCACGGTGATGCACACCGACATGGGCTACCCGCTGACCATCGGCACGGGCGTGACCATCGGCCACAACGCCATGCTTCATGGCTGCACCGTGGGCGATTACAGCCTGATCGGTATTAATGCGGTGATTCTCAACGGCGCGAAAATCGGCAAGAACTGCATCATCGGCGCCAACTCGCTGATCGGTGAGGGCAAGGAGATTCCCGACGGTTCGCTGGTCATGGGCTCGCCGGGCAAGGTGGTGCGCGAACTGACTGAACAGCAGAAGAAAATGCTCGAAGCCAGCGCCGCCCACTACGTGCATAACTCCCAGCGTTACGCCCGCGATCTGGCCGAGCAGGAAGAATGAACACGTCCGAACGGCCGGTTCTGTCGCCGTGCGTGAATATTTGTGCGCTGGATGAGGATGATATCTGCACCGGGTGTCAGCGCACGGTCGAGGAGATCACGCGCTGGAGCCGGATGCACAACGAAGAGCGCCGCAAGGTGTTGGGGTTGTGTCATGAGCGGGCCAAATCCAGTGGTTTGCTCTGGATGTTGCCTTCCAAATCCGACTCCTGAGGTGCGGCCTTCGCGGGCAAGCCTCGCTCCTACAGGTCTGGGGCGATTTGCATGATGCGTTCAAACTGTAGGAGCGAGGCTTGCCCGCGAAGGCGTCCCCACTGACGCTAACACCTCCATTGGCCGGACCCCACTACCTGAAGTACCCTGTGCGCCTTGAATTCTCAGGCCTTCCACATCCCCATGCTCTTCCTGATCGCCTACATCAGCAGCGTCGTGCTGATCAACTACGCCTTTTCCACCGCCCCGCACCTGGACATCATCTGGTCGGCCTGGGGCGGGTTGGTGTTTATCTTGCGCGACATGGTGCAAACCCGTTTTGGCCATGGCGCCATCGCGGCGATGCTCGCGGCGCTGGTTTTGTCCTATGTCACGTCCGACCCGTCCATCGCTTTGGCCAGCGCCACAGCCTTCGCGGTGTCCGAATGCATCGACTGGCTGGTGTTCAGTATCACCAAACGCCCGTTGCACGATCGGCTGTGGATAAGTTCGGCCCTGAGCATTCCCCTCGATACTTTCATCTTCTTCGGCATGATCGACGCGTTCACCCCGGCCGTGATTCTCACCGCCATGGGCTCGAAGTTCGCGGGTGTGACGGTCGTGTGGCTGATCATGGCCTGGCGCTTGCGCAAACAGGCCGTCGCCAGCTGAAGCCAAACCCTTCGGTTCATGTAAAATGCCGCGCTTTCTCCCCATGGGAAGCGCGCGTGGCGTTGCATCCCTCGATGATCCGCTTCTTGAGGACCTGAGATGACCCGTATCGGAACTCCATTGTCGCCAACCGCGACCCGCGTATTGCTGTGTGGTTGTGGCGAGTTGGGCAAGGAAGTGGTGATCGAGCTGCAACGCCTGGGCGTTGAAGTGATTGCCGTCGACCGGTACGCCAACGCGCCGGCCATGCAAGTTGCGCATCGCAGCCACGTGATCAACATGCTCGACGGCGCTGCCCTGCGTGCCGTGATCGAAGCCGAGAAGCCGCACTTCATCGTGCCGGAAATCGAAGCCATCGCCACCGCGACCCTGGTCGAACTGGAAGCTGAAGGCTTCACCGTAATCCCGACCGCGCGCGCTGCGCAGCTGACCATGAACCGCGAAGGCATCCGTCGCCTGGCCGCTGAAGAGCTGGACCTGCCGACCTCGCCGTACCATTTCGCCGATACCTTCGAGGACTACAGCAAGGCCGTCCAGGACCTCGGCTTCCCGTGCGTGGTCAAGCCAGTGATGAGTTCGTCAGGCAAAGGCCAGAGCCTGCTGCGCAGCGCCGACGATGTGAAAACCGCGTGGGATTACGCTCAAGAAGGCGGTCGCGCCGGTAAAGGTCGCGTGATCGTCGAAGGTTTCATCGACTTCGACTACGAAATCACCTTGCTGACCGTGCGCCACGTGGGCGGCACGACCTTCTGCGCGCCAGTCGGTCACCGTCAGGAGAAAGGCGACTATCAGGAATCCTGGCAGCCACAAGCCATGAGCCCGATTGCCCTGGCTGAATCCGAGCGCGTTGCCAAAGCCGTCACCGAAGCCTTGGGTGGCCGTGGTCTGTTTGGCGTCGAACTGTTCATCAAAGGTGATCAGGTATGGTTCAGCGAAGTCTCGCCGCGCCCGCATGACACCGGTCTGGTGACCCTGATTTCCCAGGACCTGTCGCAGTTCGCGCTGCACGCACGGGCGATTCTAGGCCTGCCGATTCCGTTGATCCGTCAGTTCGGGCCATCGGCTTCGGCGGTGATTTTGGTGGAAGGGCAGTCGACCCAGACCGCTTTCGCCAATTTGGGTGCTGCTTTGAGCGAGCCGGATACGGCGTTGCGTCTGTTCGGCAAGCCAGAGGTCAATGGCCAGCGCCGGATGGGCGTGGCGTTGGCGCGGGATGAGTCGATTGAGGCTGCTCGTGCAAAAGCGACCCGTGCTTCTCAGGCTGTCGTAGTCGAGCTGTAAACCGAGGCGCGGCCTTCGCGGGCAAGCCTCGCTCCTACGGATCAGCGTCGAACACATAATTGTGGTTCAACCCAACCCTGTAGGAGCGAGGCTTGCCCGCGAAGCTTTTTCTGTCAGGCAATCCGATTCAAATCGTTATGCCGCGTCTCCTTCAGGCACAGCACCGCAATCAAACTCAACACTGCCGCCCCTGAAACATACCCGCCGACATAACTCAAACCGCCCATCGCCACCAGTTTCTGCGCGAAGAACGGCGCCGCCGAGGCCCCGACGATTCCGCCCAGGTTGTAGGCTGCCGACGCGCCGGTATACCGCACACGAGTCGGAAACAGCTCCGGTAGCAGCGCGCCCATCGGTGCAAACGTTACGCCCATCAGAAACAGCTCGATGCACAGGAACAGCGCCACGCCCCAGGTCGAGCCTTGGGTCAGCAACGGTTCCATCAAGAATCCGGACAGAACTGCCAGCACGCCGCCGATGATCAGCACCGGTTTGCGCCCGTAACGGTCGCTGGCCCAGGCCGACAACGGCGTTGCCGCCGCCATGAACAATACGGCGAAGCACAGCAGCCCGAGGAAGGTTTCGCGGCTGTAGCCGAGTGTCGCCACGCCATAACTCAACGAAAATACGGTCGAGATGTAGAACAGTGCGTAACACACCACCATCGACCCGGCACCCAGCAGCATCGGCGCCCAGTACTGGCTGAGCAGCTCGACCAGCGGGATCTTCACTCGCTCCTGGCGCGCCATGGCGTTGGCAAACACCGGGGTTTCGTGGAGTTTGAGTCGCACATACAGACCCACCATCACCAGCGCGGCGCTGAGCAGGAACGGAATCCGCCAGCCCCACGAGCGGAACTGCTCGTCATTCAGGGTCATGGCCAGCGTCAGGAACAGGCCGTTAGCCGCCAGAAAGCCAATCGAAGGGCCGAGCTGGGGGAACATGCCGAACCAGGCACGCTTGCCCTTGGGCGCATTCTCCGTCGCCAGCAGCGCCGCACCGCCCCATTCACCGCCCAGGCCAAGGCCTTGGCCGAAACGCAGCACGCAGAGCAGGATTGGCGCCCAGGCCCCGATGCTGTCGTAACCCGGCAATACGCCGATCAGCGTGGTGCACACGCCCATCAATAGCAGCGAAGCGACCAGTGTCGATTTGCGCCCGATGCGGTCACCGAAGTGCCCAAACAGCGCCGATCCCAATGGTCTGGCAAGGAAGGCGATGCCGAAGGTGAGGAATGCCGACAGCATCTGGGCGGTGCCGGAGGTCTGCGGAAAGAACACCGGGCCGATCACCAGCGCAGCGGCGGTGGCATAGACGTAGAAGTCGTAAAACTCGATGGCCGTGCCGATAAAACTCGCCGTGGCTACGCGGGTGGCGGAGTTCGTCGGTTGGGTAGGCGCGTCGATATAAGTCGTGCTGGTTGTCATGCGGTTTTCCCTGACAGTCATGTGCCCCAGTGGAGCGAATTATTATGGTCGAACACCCAGGGATGTGGGAGTGAGGCGCGGCCGCTGTTCAAGGTAGGAACAGTCGTCGGTGTCGTGCGGATATTGCCGATGGACTGGCCGGAACCTGCTGCGTGCGGGGTAAGCACGTGATCCGGCGGGGCTTGGGTAAGCGGGTTTGATTATAGGAAGGTGGCTAACGATCAAACAAGTGGCCAATCGCTGGCGACGATAACCAGCGACCAGTGACTAAGATTGGGAATCAAAGTGTGGCGAGGGGATTTATCCCCGTTGGGCTGCGAAGCAGCCCCAAGAGGTTTGCCTGATTGCAGAGATTTTGGCGCTGCTTCGCAACGCAACGGGGATAAATCCCCTCGCCACAGATAAACCCCACACCACAGATAAATCCCCCACTACAGAGGAGGTGTCACGGTTTAGACGACTGCCGGAACCGAGCTGGTATGCCAGATCAGCACGCGCGTGACGCGATTGTCTTCCGTCTCCAGAATCTCCAGCCGATAACGCCCGATCTTCAGGCACACCGCACTGTCCGGAATCGTCTCCAGCGCCTCGGTCACCAACCCGTTGAGGGTTTTCGGGCCATCGCTGGGCAGGTGCCAGCCCAGGCTCTTGTTCAATTCGCGGATCGACGCTGCACCCTCGATCACCAGGCGCCCATCGGCCTGCGGATGGATGTGCGGGTTGTCCAGGCTGTGCTGGCTTTCGAATTCGCCGACGATTTCTTCGAGAATGTCTTCCAGGGTCACGATACCGAGCACTTCGCCATATTCGTCGACCACCATGCCCAGGCGCCGCTGCTGTTTGTGGAAATTCAGCAGTTGCAGTTGCAGCGGAGTGCTTTCCGGCACGAAGTACGGTTCGTGACTGGCGGCCAGCAACGCTTCGAGGGTCAGGCTCGCATCGGCCAGCAAGTGGCGGATCTGCCGGGTATTGAGCACCGCTTCGACCTGGTTGATGTCGCTGTGGAACACCGGCAGGCGGGTGCGCTTGTTGTTGCGCAGTTGCTCGATGATCTCTGAAAGGGAGTCGTCGAGGTTGATCCCGTCGACGTCACTGCGCGGCACCAGAATGTCGTTGACCGTGATGTTGTCGAGCGCATGGATGCCCGCCAGCGGGTGTGGGCGGCAGACGGCTTGATCGTAATCGTCATTCCGGTCGTTCGGGCTTTCGTCTTCGCTCTGTTGCACCACTTTGACTTTGCGGGCAAACGGTCGCATCAGCAGATGGGTGAAGCCATTGAGCAGCCAGGCGGCCGGGTAGATGATTTTCAGGGGCGCGCCGAGCAGCGTGTTGCCCAAGGCCAGGACGGCGTCGGGGTATCGCACGGCAAGGGTGCGCGGAAGGTAATCGGCGAACACCAGAAGCGCGGCACCTGCACCCAGGCAGGCAATCCACGGACCGTTTTCCGCCCAGATGAAGATCGCCAGCAAGGTGCTGATGACCACTGCCAGTGCGCGGCACAGGGTATTGCAGAAGATCAGGCTGTTCAGCGGGAAGCTCAGCTTCGCGACCGGTTTGTCGCTGGAGCGCGAGGCGGTGCGCTGGGCCAGCAAGTACTGCTGTGCCGTTTCGATGGCGGTAAACAGCCCCGACCATAGAATCAGCAGGGCCAATACCGCGAGCATCGGCCCTATGGGCAAGTCGTCCATTAATGCCGCCCGTCAGATGTGCAGGATGTATTCACGGACCAGCTTACTGCCGAAGTACGCCAGCATCAGCAGGCAGAAACCGGCGAGGGTCCAGCGAATGGCCTTGTGTCCGCGCCAGCCGAGGCGGTTACGGCCCCAAAGCAGCACGCTGAAGACGATCCAGGCCAGGCAAGCCAGTAGAGTTTTGTGCACCAGGTGCTGGGCGAACAGGTTGTCGACGAACAACCAGCCGGACAGCAGCGATAGCGACAGCAGGGTCCAGCCGGCCCAGAGGAAGCCGAACAACAGGCTTTCCATGGTTTGCAGCGGCGGGAAGTTCTTGATCAGCCCCGACGGGTGCTTGTGCTTGAGCTGATGGTCCTGGACCAGCAGCAACAAGGCCTGAAACATCGCGATGGTGAACATGCCGTAGGCGAGGATCGACAGCAGGATGTGGGCGAGGATGCCCGGCTCTTCGTCGATGACCTGCACCGTGCCGGCAGGGGCGAACTGCGCAAGCAGTACCGTGGCGGCCCCGAGCGGGAACAACAATATAAGTAGGTTTTCCACCGGGATCCGCGAACAGGCCAGCAGGGTCAGGGTGATGACCGCTGCGGCAATCAGGCTGGCGGCACTGAAAAAGTCCAGTCCCAGGCCGATCGGTGTCAGCAGGTGGGTAAACAGGCTGGCGCTGTGAGCCAGCACGGCAAGTACGCCGAGCGTGACCAGCAGGCGTTTGTTCGCCTTGGCGCCGGTGGCCAGACGAGTGCCTTGATAGAGGGTCGCAGCGGCATATAAGCAGGCGGCGGCGAGGGTAGTCAGCAAACTGGGTGACAAGGGGAGCATAAATCCTGTTAGGCAAGCCCGAAAGGCGCTGAGTTTGGCATAGAACCCCCGTAGCACGAAAGACCATGCAACCTGACGATGAGGTGTCCGCCAGACGCAGTCTTCGCTATAATCCGCGACCTGCCCACGCCGCAGGCTCGCCGAGCACATGTTTATTCCGGTCTGGGCCGCCATTATCCCGGTCTACACAGGGCCTGAAAGGATCGCGCAATGTTTGAAAACTTAACCGACCGTCTCTCGCAGACGCTGCGCCATGTCACCGGCAAGGCCAAGCTGACCGAGGACAATATCAAAGACACCCTGCGCGAAGTGCGCATGGCGTTGCTCGAAGCTGACGTCGCCTTGCCAGTGGTGAAAGACTTCGTCAATTCGGTCAAGGAACGCGCCGTCGGCACCGAGGTGTCACGCAGCCTGACGCCGGGCCAGGCCTTCGTGAAGATCGTCCAGGCCGAACTCGAAAGCCTGATGGGCGCGGCCAACGAAGATTTGAACCTGAGCGCCGTGCCGCCAGCCGTCGTGCTGATGGCCGGTTTGCAGGGTGCGGGTAAAACCACCACCGCCGGCAAACTCGCGCGCTTCCTTAAAGAGCGCAAGAAGAAGTCGGTCATGGTCGTGTCCGCGGACGTTTACCGTCCGGCGGCGATCAAACAGCTGGAAATGCTCGCGGGTGAAGTCGGCGTTACCTTCTTCCCGTCCGACCTGAGCCAGAAGCCGGTCGACATCGCGCAAGCGGCTATTAAAGAAGCAAGACTGAAATTCATCGACGTGGTCATCGTCGATACCGCCGGTCGTCTGCACATCGACGAAGAGATGATGGGCGAGATCAAGGCATTGCACGCCGCGATCAACCCGGTCGAAACCCTGTTCGTGGTCGACGCCATGACCGGCCAGGACGCCGCCAACACGGCCAAGGCCTTCGGCGACGCATTGCCGCTGACCGGTGTGATCCTGACCAAGGTTGACGGCGACGCCCGTGGCGGCGCCGCCCTGTCGGTTCGTGCCATCACCGGCAAGCCGATCAAGTTCATCGGTATGGGCGAGAAGAGCGAAGCGCTCGAACCGTTCCACCCCGAGCGTATTGCTTCGCGCATCCTCGGCATGGGCGACGTGCTCAGCCTGATCGAACAGGCCGAAGCGACCCTCGACAAGGACAAGGCCGACAAACTGGCCAAGAAGCTGAAGAAGGGCAAGGGTTTCGACCTCGAAGACTTCCGTGATCAGCTGCAACAGATGAAGAACATGGGCGGCCTCGGCGGCCTCATGGACAAACTGCCAAACATCGGCGGCGTGAACCTGGCGCAGATGGGCAATGCCCAGGGCGCGGCAGAGAAACAATTCAAGCAGATGGAAGCCATCATCAACTCCATGACCCCGGCCGAGCGCCGCGACCCTGAGCTGATCAGCGGTTCGCGCAAACGCCGGATCGCCATGGGTTCCGGCACCCAGGTGCAGGACATCGGTCGCTTGATCAAGCAGCACAAGCAGATGCAGAAGATGATGAAGAAATTCTCCGCGAAAGGCGGAATGGCCAAAATGATGCGCGGCATGGGCGGTATGTTGCCCGGCGGCGGCATGCCGAAAATGTAAAGAATTCGCGCAAGGGCTTGCTCTTGCGCAGCCCACACGGAAGTGGGATCTCCAGCAAACCCGCACTTGGCGGGAGCTGACTGGCCGTTTTCAACGACGGCTCTATAGCAAATCTGCATGGCGTCCGCTAGGCCGCCGGAAAAAGACATTTGCAAAAGTCCGGATATTCCTTAGAATATGCGGCCTTTCGGGCACCTATGCCCGCTGTGCCTTTAGATTTGCAGCACCGACTACAGGAACGATGTTCACATGCTAACAATCCGTCTTGCCCTTGGCGGCTCCAAAAAGCGCCCGTTTTACCACTTGACCGTAACCGACAGCCGCAACCCGCGCGACGGTTCGCACAAGGAACAGGTTGGTTTCTTCAACCCTGTTGCTCGTGGTCAAGAAGTCCGTCTGTCCGTGAACCAAGAGCGCGTAGCCTACTGGCTGAGCGTTGGTGCACAACCTTCTGAGCGTGTTGCTCAGTTGTTGAAGGACGCTGCTAAGGCTGCGGCCTGAGCAATATGAACGCGACGCCTGCTATTGCTGATGATTTGATCGTTATCGGCAAGATTTATTCTGTTCATGGCGTTCGCGGCGAAGTGAAGGTTTATTCCTTTACTGATCCGACTGAAAACCTGTTGCAGTACAAAACCTGGACGCTCAAGCGCGAAGGCAATGTGAAACAGGTCGAGCTGGTCAGCGGACGTGGGAACGACAAGTTCCTGGTCGCAAAGCTCAAGGGTCTTGATGATCGTGAAGAAGCTCGTCTTCTGGCCGGTTATGAGATCTGCGTGCCGCGCAACCTGTTCCCTGAATTGACCGACGGCGAGTACTACTGGTACCAGCTGGAAGGTCTGAAGGTTATTGATCAACTCGGGCAATTGCTCGGGAAAATCGATCATCTTCTGGAAACCGGCGCCAATGATGTAATGGTGGTCAAGCCTTGCGCTGGCAGCCTGGATGATCGCGAACGCCTGTTGCCCTATACGGAGCAATGCGTGTTGGCCGTCGACCTCGCAGCAGGCGAGATGAAGGTGGAATGGGATGCGGACTTCTAAGCGTGGCTAACTTGCGCGTAGAAGTGATCAGTTTGTTTCCCGAGATGTTCTCCGCCATCAGCGAGTACGGCATCACCAGTCGTGCGGTGAAACAGGGGCTGTTGCAGCTCACCTGTTGGAATCCGCGAGACTACACGACGGATCGACATCACACTGTGGACGATCGCCCATTTGGCGGTGGTCCGGGCATGGTGATGAAGATCAAGCCCCTGGAAGATGCACTGGTTCAGGCCAAGGCAGCAGCCGGGGAGGCGGCGAAGGTAATTTACCTGTCCCCCCAAGGCCGTCAACTGACTCAGTCGGCGGTACGCGAGTTGGCGAATCTGGATGCATTGATCCTGATTGCCGGCCGCTATGAAGGCATTGACGAGCGTTTTATTGATGCTCATGTCGATGAAGAGTGGTCGATTGGCGACTATGTACTGTCTGGCGGCGAGCTGCCAGCGATGGTCCTGATCGATGCGGTTACACGACTGCTGCCTGGAGCTTTAGGGCATGCGGACTCCGCCGAGGAAGATTCCTTTACGGATGGTTTGCTGGATTGCCCGCACTACACCCGACCTGAGGTGTATGCGGATCAGCGTGTTCCCGACGTGTTGCTAAGTGGCAATCACGCGCATATCCGGCGTTGGCGTTTACAGCAGTCCCTTGGTAGGACCTTTGAACGACGCGCCGATCTTCTGGAAAGCCGCTCGCTTTCTGGAGAAGAGAAGAAGCTGCTCGAGGAATACATCCGCGAGCGGGACGATAGTTAACAACGTATCGATGGTAGATCCGACGATTTACCTTAGGAGCACAGCATGACTAACAAAATCATCCTTGCACTCGAAGCAGAGCAGATGACCAAAGAGATCCCTACCTTTGCCCCGGGCGACACCATTGTCGTTCAGGTGAAAGTGAAGGAAGGCGACCGTTCGCGTCTGCAAGCGTTCGAAGGTGTTGTTATCGCCAAGCGTAACCGCGGCGTAAACAGTGCTTTCACCGTTCGTAAAATCTCCAACGGTGTTGGCGTAGAGCGTACTTTCCAGACCTACAGCCCGCAAATCGACAGCATGGCCGTTAAACGTCGCGGTGACGTACGTAAAGCCAAGTTGTACTACCTGCGTGACCTGTCCGGTAAAGCAGCTCGCATCAAGGAAAAACTGGCTTAAGTCCAGCTTCCGATGCAGAAAAAAGCAGCCTACGGGCTGCTTTTTTGTTGCCTGCGATTTATCTTCCCTGACCGTACTGTCGGTCTTGCCTGAGTCTTTATGCCCGCCATCGATCATCCTTTGATAGACCAGTTTCTCGACGCGCTGTGGTTGGAGAAAGGTCTTTCCGATAACACCCGCGATGCCTACCGCAGTGACCTGGCCTTATTCAACGGCTGGCTGCAGGAGAAGGGGCTGGAGTTGATCAACGCCGGCCGTGAATTGATCCTCGATCACTTGGCCTGGCGCCTGGAGCAGAATTACAAACCCCGTTCCACGGCGCGATTTCTCTCTGGCGTGCGTGGGTTTTATCGCTACTTGCTGCGGGAAAAGTTGATCGCAGTCGATCCGACGTTGCGTGTCGATATGCCCCAGCTGGGTAGGCCGTTGCCTAAATCGCTGTCGGAAGCCGACGTGGAAGCGCTGCTGAAGGCGCCGGACTTGAGCGAAGCCATCGGTCAGCGTGACCGCGCCATGCTCGAAGTGCTTTACGCCTGCGGCCTGCGGGTGACGGAGTTGATCAGCCTGACACTGGAGCAGGTCAATCTGCGCCAGGGTGTGCTGCGGGTGATGGGCAAGGGTAGCAAGGAGCGGTTAGTGCCGATGGGCGAGGAGGCGATTGTCTGGGTCGAACGTTATATGCGTGATGGCCGCCAGGAGCTGCTCGGTGGGCGTCCCAGCGATGTCATGTTTCCCAGTCAGCGCGGCGAGCAGATGACCCGTCAGACCTTCTGGCACCGCATCAAGCACCAGGCCAAGGTCGCCGGGATCGGCAAGTCGCTGTCGCCACACACCTTGCGTCACGCTTTCGCCACGCATTTGCTCAACCACGGCGCCGACTTGCGGGTGGTGCAAATGCTGCTCGGCCACAGCGACCTGTCGACCACGCAGATCTACACCCACGTCGCCCGCGCACGCTTGCAGGACCTGCACGCCAAACATCACCCCAGAGGCTGAACAAAGTCCCTGTAGGAGTGAGCCTGCTCGCGATGGCGATCTGTCAGTCACCGCTGTGTTGTCAGGACTACCGCTATCGCGAGCAGGCTCACTCCTACAGGGGATTGCGTTGTCCCAATGTCTTGCGTCAGGCGCATTCGGCCACAGGGGCCTTATGTGGTAGGCTTTGCCGGTTTGCACGATGGGCGGTTATGACCCGGTGCTTCGGCACGGGCGTTCTGATCGTCCCATTTGTCCGTCTTCAGGAGTTCTCATGCGTCTGACCCAGATTTTCGCCGCCGCAGCCATTGCGTTGGTCAGCACCTTTGCCGTCGCCGATGACGCGGCCGACAAAGCGATTCGTAAAAGCCTGGAAAACCTCCAGCTCGAAGTGCCGGTAGAAAGCATCTCCGCCAGTCCGCTGCCAGGCCTGTACGAAGTCAAACTGCAAGGCAGCCGCGTGCTCTACGCCAGCGCCGACGGCCAATACGTGGTTCAGGGCTACCTGTTCCAGCTCAAGGACGGCAAGCCGGTCAACCTGACCGAGAAGACCGAACGCCTGGGCGTGTCCAAACTGGTCAACGCCATTCCAGTCGCGGAAACCGTGGTCTACCCGGCGATCGGCGAAACCAAATCGCACATCACCGTGTTCACCGACACCACCTGCCCGTACTGCCACAAACTGCACGCCGAAGTGCCTGAGCTGAACAAGCGCGGCATCGAAGTGCGTTACGTCGCGTTCCCGCGCCAGGGCCTGGGCTCGCCGGGTGACGAACAGCTGCAAGCGGTCTGGTGCTCGAAAGACAAGAAAGCCGCCATGGACAAAATGGTCGACGGCAAGGAAATCAAGGCCGCCAAGTGCGATAACCCGGTTTCCAAACAGTTCGCCCTGGGGCAGTCGATTGGCGTGAACGGCACACCGGCCATCGTTTTGGCTGACGGTCAGGTCATTCCGGGCTACCAGCCTGCGCCACAAGTCGCCAAACTGGCGCTGGGCGCGAAATAATTCGCATCGTCACGGCCAGCCTTTGACGATCATGGTCCGGCGGCAACATTTGCCGGGCCATTAATAGAGAGCCGCGAGCATGCGGCTGTTTTCACGGCCGGCCTTGAGTCGGCCGTTTTATGGGGAGTTCACAGTGAAACCGGTCAAAGTAGGCATCTGTGGGTTAGGGACCGTCGGTGGCGGTACCTTCAACGTACTTCAGCGCAACGCCGAGGAAATTGCTCGTCGTGCCGGGCGTGGAATCGAAGTGGCACAAATTGCCATGCGCACGCCAAAGCCTCAGTTCCAAACGACCGGTATTGCGATTACCAACGATGTCTTCGAAGTGGCCACGAACCCTGAGATCGACATCGTTATAGAGCTGATGGGCGGCTACACCGTTGCCCGCGAGCTGGTACTCAAGGCCATCGAGAATGGCAAGCATGTGGTCACCGCGAACAAGGCGCTTATTGCTGTTCACGGTAATGAAATTTTCGCCAAGGCTCGCGAGAAGGGCGTGATTGTGGCGTTCGAAGCGGCTGTGGCCGGTGGCATTCCGGTGATCAAGGCGATCCGTGAAGGCCTGTCCGCCAACCGCATCAACTGGGTCGCCGGGATCATCAACGGCACCGGCAACTTCATCCTTACCGAAATGCGTGAGAAGGGTCGCACCTTCGAAGACGTACTCGCCGAGGCGCAAGCCCTGGGTTACGCCGAAGCCGATCCGACCTTCGACGTTGAAGGCATCGACGCAGCCCACAAGCTGACGATCCTGGCGTCCATCGCGTTCGGCATCCCGCTGCAATTCGACAAGGCCTACACCGAAGGCATCACCAAGCTGACCACGGCTGACGTGAACTACGCCGAAGCGCTGGGCTATCGCATCAAGCACCTGGGCGTGGCGCGCAGCACCGCGGCCGGTATCGAACTGCGCGTGCACCCGACGCTGATCCCGGCCGATCGCCTGATCGCCAACGTCAACGGCGTGATGAACGCGGTGATGGTCAACGGTGACGCTGCCGGATCGACCCTGTTCTACGGCGCTGGAGCCGGCATGGAGCCTACCGCTTCGTCGGTGATCGCCGACCTGGTGGACGTGGTTCGCGCCATGACCTCCGACCCGGAAAACCGTGTGCCGCACCTGGCCTTCCAGCCGGATTCGTTGTCGGCGCACCCGATCCTGCCGATCGAAGCCTGCGAAAGCGCTTACTACCTGCGCATTCAGGCCAAAGACCATCCGGGCGTGTTGGCCCAGGTTGCGAGCATCCTGTCGGAGCGTGGCATCAACATCGAATCGATCATGCAGAAAGAAGTCGAAGAGCATGACGGTCTGGTGCCGATGATCCTGCTGACTCATCGCGTGCTGGAACAGCACATGAACGACGCGATCGCCGCTCTGGAAGCCCTGACAGGCGTGGTCGGTCCGGTCGTACGGATCCGCGTCGAACACCTGAATTAACACAGCGGCAAGCAGCAAGCTTCAAGCAGCAAGTCAAAGGCAGATCGGCTTTTACTTGCAGCTTGTAGCTTGCCCCTTGAAGCCCAAACCGAAGGTTTGCCCCTATGCGCTATATCAGTACCCGCGGCCAGGCACCGGCCCTGAATTTCGAAGATGTCCTGCTGGCCGGTCTCGCCACCGACGGCGGTCTGTACGTCCCGGAAAACCTGCCACGTTTCACCCAGGAAGAAATCGCTTCCTGGGCCGGCCTGCCGTATCACGAGCTGGCTTTCCGCGTCATGCGCCCGTTCGTCACCGGCAGCATCCCGGATGCCGATTTCAAAAAGATTCTTGAAGAAACGTATGGCGTGTTTTCCCACAACGCCGTTGCGCCGCTGCGTCAGCTGAACGGTAACGAATGGGTGTTGGAGCTGTTCCACGGCCCGACCCTGGCGTTCAAGGACTTCGCCCTGCAACTGCTCGGTCGTTTGCTCGATTACGTGCTGGAAAAACGCGGCGAGCGCGTGGTCATCGTTGGCGCTACCTCCGGTGACACCGGTTCGGCTGCCATCGAAGGCTGCAAGCACTGCGAAAACGTCGACATCTTCATCCTGCACCCGCACAACCGTGTGTCCGAAGTGCAGCGTCGCCAGATGACCACCATCTTCGGCGAGAACATCCACAACATCGCCATCGAAGGCAACTTCGATGACTGCCAGGAAATGGTCAAGGCGAGCTTCGCCGACCAGAGCTTCCTCAAGGGCACGCGCCTGGTGGCGGTGAACTCGATCAACTGGGCGCGGATCATGGCCCAGATCGTTTACTACTTCCACGCAGCCCTACAGTTGGGCGGCCCGGAACGTTCGGTGTCGTTCTCGGTGCCGACCGGCAACTTCGGCGACATCTTCGCCGGTTACCTCGCGCGCAACATGGGCCTGCCGATCAACCAATTGATCGTCGCCACCAACCGCAACGACATCCTGCACCGCTTCATGAGCGGCAATCAGTACGTCAAAGAAACCCTGCACGCCACGCTGTCGCCGTCGATGGACATCATGGTCTCGTCGAACTTCGAACGCCTGCTGTTCGACCTGCATGGTCGCAACGGCGCCGCGATTGCCGGATTGATGGATACGTTCAAACAGGGTGGCGGTTTCAGCGTCGAAGAGGAGCGCTGGACCGAAGCCCGCAAGTTGTTCGATTCCCTGGCCGTGGATGACGCGCAAACTTGCGAAACCATCGCCGAAGTCTACGAGCAGACCGGCGAGTTGCTGGACCCGCACACCGCCATCGGTGTGAAAGCTGCGCGCGAATGCCGTCGTAGCCTGGATATTCCAATGGTGATTCTCGGCACCGCCCATCCGGTCAAATTCCCGGATGCAGTGGAGAAAGCCGGCGTAGGAAAAGCGCTCGAACTACCTGCACATCTTTCTGATTTGTTTGAGCGAGATGAGCGTTGCACCGTGTTGCCGAATGATTTGAAAGCCGTGCAGGCCTTTGTCAGTCAGCATGGCAACCGCGGCAAGCCTCTGTAACCGGTAAAAGCTGTCACATTTTGAAGCCCGTCTCCTGACGGGCTTTCTCATTTCTGCATGCCACACTTGTCGCGTTTTCGCCCCGGGAAGGACGGGCGAGTTGATCGTGAAGGAAGTGGTAATGCTGTTTTTCAGAGGGTTAAGGCCAGCTGCGTGCTGGATGTTTTTGATCGGCGTCCTGGGCGTTGCTCAAGGAGGGGCGGCGGCTCAATTGGCGATTCCAGAATCCAGGGGATCGGGAGTCGGCGCCACCATCGAGCTGGATGCCCAGGAGTCGAGATGGATTGCCGAGCACCCGCAAGTCATTGTTTCGTCGGTGCAATACCCGCTTTATCTGTTCAAGGATGAGCACGGTCAGTGGAGCGGTTTGAACAACGATCTGCTCAATCGCATCAGTGCCATGACGGGCTTGCAGTTTGTTCACGAAGAGTCGTTTTCCACCGATCAGTTGCTCGGGCGTCTGGAAAGTGGCGAGGCGGACATGAGCACCACCCTGGCAATGAATGAGGAGCGAAAGGTATTCCTGGATTTCAGTCACGCGTTCGGTGGCGCTGGTTGGGTGGTTGTCGGGCGGGCAGATGCACCTGTCGTGCACTCCCTCGAGCAGTTGGCAAAACGAGTGCTGGTGCTGCCGGCCCGGCATGCACTCGAGGGCACGATTCGCCGCGACTACCCGGCGATCGAGTTGCGCACGGTCAAGACTTACGCCGAAGCCCGGGCGCTGGTTGAAAGTGGTGAAGCCTATGCGACCATCGAAAATGAAATCGGGGCGCAGCTCTATCCGTTGGGACAACTCAAGTTCGGGCGGGCAGTGGAGGGCAAATGGGAGGCTGATCACCTCGCGGTTCGCAAAGGTCAGTCGCCGTTGCTGAGCATTCTGAACAAGGCGCTTGAGGCTTTTCCTGCGGCTGAATTGCGCGCCATTCGCCTGAAATGGCTCAATGGAATCGCTCCCGTTCAGCCACCGTCTCCCTGGCGGCAGATGACTCACTGGGTTTGCTGGGGCATGTTCATCGTCAGCCTGTTCGGTCTGCTTTCCTTGCTCTGGAACCGCAGGCTCGCAGCGCTGATCAAGCAACGCATAGACGCTGAGAAAGGTCTGGGCGATCAACTGGCGTTCCAGCAAGCGTTGATGGACGCCATGCCCGATCCGATGTTTGTTCGTGATCTGGAAGGGCGTTTGATCATGTGCAACAAGAGTTACGAGGAAAGTCTCTGCGCCCGGTTTGATCAGGTTCAGGGGCGACAACTGATTGAACTCGATGTGTTGCCCAAGGAAACCGCTGCGATGCTGCATGCAGAATTCATGGCTCAGCTGGAGACTCGAAAGCCACGCTTCAGTGAGCGTCAATTGATGTTCAACAACGGTGTCAGGGACATCTACCAGTGGACCGTACCGTTCTACAGCGCCGACGGTCAATTGCGAGGATTGCTGGGGGGCTGGACCGATATCGGTCACCGCACAAGGCACAGGTGAATCGACTGTTTTTTCCCTGTCATCTTTGCCGTGCATGCTCTATCGACCAGGGACGCCGACGCGTCTGCACCTGGAATCCAGAACTTTCTTCTCGGGCCAGTGGTCATTTACTGTGAACACGCCCCAGGCACTTTGTTTTCGGACTATTGAGTGGTGATCGAGATGGAAAGTATCAGTCTATTGCTCGGTGAGGCTCTGAGCCCGTATCAGGTCACGCTGACCCCGTCGGGCGCCCATGGCGAATGCCTGGTGACACTGAAGAATGCGACCGGCGCGATCGTGGTCGAGCGGGCATTCAATCAGGCCCAGTTAACCGATTACCGCCTGCTGACGGATGTTGTCGACGGCTTGCACCGCGACGTGCTGATTGCCGAAGGACGGCTGGAGCCCTGCGTGATCGCGGCTTTACGCCATGCGGCTCAGGACAAGATTCTGGCCCGCAGAAATTGAATTTTTTTTTGTGGGAACCTTCCGGCTCTCAGGTCAGTCAGAGCATGTAACAGCAGGATCAAGCATTGTGCTCCGGTGCTTGTAGCTTGCTGTTACTGGTCTTTATGTAGACCACGTTTAACCCCGAGTCGTCTCCCCACTTCTCGGGGTTTCTTTTGCCTGCGATTTGTCATTGCTGCGCCTGATGCTCGAAAAACACTCGGGCTTCTTCGAGGTAAGCGCTGCGACTTTCCGGGTCGAGCCACTCGGCATAGGCCTCGCTCAAGTGGTCGCGTGGAAGTTTGCGTAGCAGCTGGTTGATCTCGACGATCGCCTGCCGACCCATGGGCGTGTCGGTACAGCCGATGTAACCGGACAGGAATTTCTCCGCGCCACGAATCGGGTAAAACTGCAAATCATCCTCCGCGATCCCCTGCTGCTGGGCTTGGTAGCGGATTTCCGGACGATAGCCCAGCAACAGGCGCAAGCGCCCCAGGCGTTGCATTTGCAGGAGACTGCCCAGGGCGTCGTTGCCGTAGTGCAGCGTCAGCGCGCCGGGCGGCGCTTGCTTGAGCAGCGCGTCGAGGTACTCGCCGTAGTTGCGCTCGGCAATGATGCCCAGCTTCTCACGGCCACTGGCGAGCAGAGCGGCCAAGTCCAATTCACCGTTCTGGATAAAGGGCGTCAGCGTCTCACGATCCACGCGCCGTACCGCAACACCGTTACTCATTGCTCGAAAAACCGGAACGGAAAACGCGATCCAGCGCTCGCGCTCCTTGCTCTTGTTCAGCGCCGCGTCGCAAGTGAGGGAGGGCTCGTGGAGCATTTGCAAGCCGCGGGCGCGATTGACCCGCATCAGCGTGTGTTCATACTGCGGCATGCCGGCGATCAACAGCGGCAACAGTTGATCGATAACCCCCTGGCCTTTTTTCGGTCCCTCGAAAATCGTCAGCGGCGGCAAATCGCGCATCAGCCAGACCAGCGTTTCCTTGGGTTGCGCCATCGCTGACGGGGACAGTCCGACGAACAGAAGCGTAACCAGCAACGCGCGCCCCGCCCCCCCGCCATGCGTCAGGCAGATTCTGATGGAGTGCACTAGCCGGCGCCTCAGCTTAGATGGCTCCATCTTTGCGCAGCTGTGCAATCTGCGACACGCTATAGCCAAGTTCGTTGAGTACCTGTGCGTTGTGCTCACCCAGTTGGGGCCCGACCCATTCGCAATCGCCGGGGGTCTCAGAGAGTTTCGGCACAATTCCCGGCATCTTGAAGTCTTTACCGTCCGGCAGCTTGGCCTGCAGGAACATTTCCCGGGCCAGGTATTGTGGATCGCTGAACATGTCTTCGGCGCTGAAGATCCGGCTGACGGGCACATCGGCCTGATTCAGCAGCGCAAGTACGGTGTCCAGCGGCTGCGAATTGACCCAGCGATCGATTACTCCGTAAATCTCGTCGCGGCGGCTGTCGCGTCCGTCGTTACTGGTCAGCACCGGGTCGTTGGCCAGGTCTTCGCGACCGATGATCAGCATGAAGCGTTTGAAGATCGCGTCACCATTGGCGCCGATCTGCACATGCTTGCCGTCGGCGCTGGTGTGGATCGAGGAGGGCGTGATGCCCGGCATGATGTTGCCGGTGCGTTCGCGGATGAAGCCGAAAACGTCGAACTCCGGCACCATGCTTTCCATCATGGCGAAGATCGCTTCATACAGCGCGACGTCCACCACCTGGCCCTGGCCGCCGTTGACCTCACGATGACGCAGAGCCATCAGCGCGCCAATCACGCCCCACAGCGCGGCAATCGAGTCACCGATGGAAATCCCGGTGCGCACCGGAGGCCGGTCTTCGAAACCGGTGATGTAGCGCAGGCCGCCCATGGACTCACCAACGGCACCAAAACCTGGCTGATCTTTCATCGGCCCGGTCTGGCCAAACCCGGACAGCCGCACCATCACCAGTTTCGGGTTGAGGGCGTGCAAGACTTCCCAGCCCAGGCCGAGCTTTTCCAACACGCCAGGGCGAAAATTCTCGATCAGGATATCCGCTTCGCTCAGCAGCTTTTTCAGAATCGCCAGGCCGTCCGGGTGTTTCAAATTCAGGGTCAGGGATTTTTTATTGCGAGCCTGGACGAACCACCACAGCGAGGTGCCTTCGTACAGTTTTCGCCATTTGCGCAGCGGATCACCGCCGTCGGGGGATTCGATCTTGATCACTTCGGCGCCGAACTCACCGCAAATGCGCGAGGCAAACGGCCCGGCGATCAATGTGCCCAATTCGATGACTTTCAGACCTGAGAGCGGTTTGGCGGTGAAGGGCATGCTGGATCCTGTAGGACAAAGGCTGAGCGGATATAGCCTTTTAACATAGCCGAATGTCAGACGACCAAGGTTGATCGCCTTCAATTCGTTGATTGCCTACTGCATCGGTTAGACTTGCCGCCTTTCCTCGTATCAAGAAGCCCGTTCATGGCCCAGCCGTCCACGACCTACAAGTTTGAACTGAACCTCACCGACCTCGACCGCAGCGTTTACGAGAGCGTGAAGCAGACCATCGCCCGTCACCCTTCGGAAACCGAAGAGCGTATGACCGTGCGGCTGCTGGCCTACGCCTTCTGGTACAACGAGCAGCTGTCGTTCGGACGCGGTCTGTCAGACGTGGATGAGCCGGCCCTGTGGGAAAAGAGCCTGGACGACCGTGTCCTGCACTGGATCGAAGTCGGCCAGCCTGATGCTGATCGCCTGACCTGGTGCTCGCGCCGTACCGAGCGCACCAGCCTGTTGGCCTACGGCAGCCTGCGCGTGTGGGAAACCAAAGTGATTCCGGCGATCAAAAACCTGAAGAACGTGCACATCGCAGCTGTTCCGCAGGACATCCTGGAAACCCTGGCCAAAGACATGCCCCGCGTTATCAAGTGGGACGTGATGATTAGTGAAGGGACGATTTTCGTCACTGACGACCGTGGTCAGCACGAAGTCCAGTTGCAGTGGCTGAGCGGCGAACGCGGCTGATTTTTCGCCAGTCGTTCGCGTTATCCGGTTTTATCCTACGTATTCAAGAGAAGCACCTGTCACCCCATGCGCATCGAACCTCGCCTGTTGCCCGACACTCTGCCATTCCTCGGTGATCTGCCGCCGCTGTTGACGCGTCTTTACGCGGCGCGGGGCGTGCAATCGGAGGCGGAACTGGACAAGAGCCTGGCGCGGCTGATTCCGTTCCAGCAGCTCAAAGGCATCGATGCGGCGGTGGATTTGCTGGTCACGGCGCTCGAACAGCGCCAGCGGATTCTGATCGTCGGCGATTTCGATGCCGATGGCGCGACCGCCAGTACCGTGGGTGTGCTGGGGTTGCGGTTGCTGGGCGCGGCGCATGTCGATTATCTGGTACCGAACCGATTCGAGTATGGCTACGGCCTGACCCCGGAAATCGTTGAAGTGGCGCTGACGCGCACGCCTCAGTTGCTGATCACCGTGGACAACGGCATCTCCAGTGTCGAAGGCGTGGCGGCGGCGAAAAAGGCTGGCCTGAACGTGCTGGTCACCGACCACCACTTGCCCGGTGACGAACTGCCGCTGGCCGATGCCATCGTCAATCCGAACCAGCCGGGTTGCGAGTTTCCGAGCAAGGCATTGGCCGGCGTCGGGGTGATTTTCTATGTGTTGATGGCCCTGCGCGCGCGTTTGCGCAGCCTCGGCTGGTACGCGAACACGCCACAGCCGAACATCGGCGAATTGCTGGACCTGGTGGCGCTGGGCAGCGTTGCCGACGTGGTACCGCTGGATGCCAACAACCGGATTCTGGTGCACCAAGGCCTGGAACGGATTCGCGCCGGGCGAGCCCGTCCGGGCATCAAGGCGATTCTCGAAGTGGCCAAGCGTGAACCGGCGCGCATCACCTCGACCGACCTGGGCTTCATTGTCGGCCCGCGCCTCAATGCGGCGGGGCGCCTGGATGACATGAGCCTGGGTATCGAATGCCTGATCACCGACGACGCGGGTCTGGCGCGGGAAATGGCCGTGCAGCTTGACGGTATGAACCAGGACCGCAAATCCATCGAGCAGGGCATGCAGCGTGAAGCGCTGGCTCAGCTGAAAGATCTGCCGGTGGAATCGATGCCGTTTGGCCTGTGCCTGTTTGATCCCGAATGGCACCAGGGTGTCATCGGAATCCTCGCCTCGCGTATGAAAGAGCGTTATTTCCGTCCGACCATTGCCTTTGCCGATGCCGGCGATGGTTTGCTCAAGGGCTCGGGGCGTTCGGTTCAAGGCTTTCATATTCGCGATGCCTTGAGCGTGGTGGCCGCGCAACATCCGAACCTGATCAGCAAGTACGGCGGCCACGCCATGGCGGCCGGTTTGACCTTGCCGGAAGCGAATTTTCCGTTGTTCGCCGAAGCCTTTGACGCTGAAGTGCGCAGGCAATTGCGCGAAGAAGACCTGACCGGCCGTCTGCTGTCGGACGGCACGCTGGCGGTCGAGGAATTCCACCTTGAACTGGCCCGCGCGCTGCGGCATGCCGGACCTTGGGGGCAGCACTTCCCGGAGCCGCTGTTCCATGGCGTGTTTCAGTTGGTTGAACAGCGGGTCGTTGGTGAGCGACATCTCAAAGTGGTGCTGAAAAGCGAATGCGGCTCGGTGAAACTTGATGGAATTGCCTTCGGCATCGACCGCGACATCTGGCCGAACCCGACCATCAAATGGGTGGAGTTGGCCTACAAGCTCGACCTCAACGAGTTCCGTGGCAACGAGACCGTGCAACTGATGATTGCCCACATCGAACCGCGTTGACCCCATTCGCGAGCAAGCTTCGCTCCTTGTATGTTGACCCTGATTCCAACGAGAGAGGTTACGCTCAAGGACTCATACAACATCAAGTGTGTTTCTGGGGGAGGTCGATCGCTCCTAAAGGCAGGATTTACTCCTGACCTTGTCTGTAGAGAGGCCCCCCCGCCTCATTGCCCACCACGAAGAGTATCGAGAAGCCGACAAGTCGGACTTCGCATTACAAGGTTGCAGTGGCATGAAGTTCGAGGTCGGGGGAACCAGGAGCAATCTTACCGAAAGTCAGGGAAGTGAAAAGCATGAATACTCATGTCGGCATAGACATTGGTGCCCGCACATCTGCTATGGGATGGCGGCAGAACGGTAAAACATCAGGCCAGTGGGACATTCAGCACACACCCAAGGGGCGTAAGGCTGCCGTGACCAAGATGTTGGGCCTCAAACCGCTGAGCGTGGTCATGGAGGCCACCGGCATTTACTACCTGGACCTGGCGATAGAGTTGCATGCCGCCGGCTTACCGGTCTCGGTGATCAACCCCAAAAGCTTCCATAACTTTGCCAAGCTGATGCTGCAAAACAGCAAAACTGACCAGATTGATGCTCAGTTGCTGGCCGAGTATGGCGAACGTATGGCGCCTAGACTGTGGGTGCCACCTACTGCAGATCAACTGATGCTGCGTGCTATTGGTCGCCATATCAACCGGCTGATTGGCCATCGGACCCGAGCCAAGAATGAGTTGCACGCACTACAAGCGACGGAAACGAGTGTTGAGCTGCTGATCGAGGATGAAAAAGATGCGATTGCAGCGCTAGACACACGGATTGATCGTTTGAAGAAGGCCGCTCGCGAGGCCATCGCCAAATGCCCAGATCTGAGCTTGCAGTTTCGCTGCATGATGGCTGCACCCGGCGTGGGAGAGGCCTCGGCCATCGCAGCACTGGCTGAGTTGACGACACTTCCTGTGACGCTTAAATCGGCGCAGGTAAGCCGTTATGCAGGACTCGATGTAAGGTTGACCCAGTCAGGCACCAGCGTGAACCGGCCAGGCCGAATGTCCAAATGCGGCAACGCGTATTTACGTGCAGCGATGTTCATGCCGGCAATGACGGCAATTCGCTGTGATGAGAATGTGAAAGCCTTTTACGAGGCGCTGGTAGCCCGCGGCAAGAAGAAAATGCAGGCCATCGGAGCAGTGATGCGCAAATACCTGACCGGGTTATGGGCATGCATGCGTTCTGGAGAAGAATTTAATACGGCCAAGCTTTTTAGCGAAAAACATCTCGCGAAAGCTTGACCGTGAACAGAGTATCTACAGATCACCGTTCACTGTAGGAGCGAGGCTTGCCCGCGAAAGCGATCTATCTGACATCCAATCCCTCGGAACCCTCCCTCATCCCCCGATGTCGACTAGGCTCTAAGCACTGCTTGATTGGCCTTGTGACGTCTTGTCGAATTTTTTGCCCGCGGGGGCGGGTGCTGCGCCTTTTTCCTGTCACTCGTCGACTTTTCAAACAGAACCCTGGAGCCTGCCCACTGATTCGAGAGGTGCCCCATGAGTCTGCTGCTTGAACCCTATACCCTTCGTCAATTGACCCTGCTCAACCGCATTGCCGTTTCACCGATGTGCCAGTACTCCAGCGTCGATGGCCTGGCCAATGACTGGCATCTGGTCCACCTCGGCAGCCGTGCCGTCGGCGGCGCCGGTCTGGTTTTCACCGAAGCCACGGCGGTCACGGCCGACGGGCGCATCACCGCCGAGGATCTCGGCTTGTGGAATGACGAACAGATCGAACCCCTGCAACGCATCACGCGCTTCATCGCTGCTCAGGGGGCGGTGGCCGGCATTCAACTGGCGCACGCCGGGCGCAAGGCCAGCACCCATCGGCCATGGATCGGCAAGCACGGCAGCGTCAAGCCCGAAGACGGTGGCTGGGTGCCGGTGGGGCCTTCGCCGATTGCTTTCGACCCGCAGCACACGCACCCCAAGCAGCTGGATGACGGCGAGATCGCCGAAGTCATTCAGGCCTTTGTCGCCGCAGCCAAGCGGGCACTGATTGCCGGTTTCAAAGTGGTCGAAATACACGCCGCTCACGGATACCTGTTGCATCAGTTTCTTTCGCCCCTGAGCAATCAGCGACGCGATCAATATGGCGGTTCGTTCGAGAACCGGATCCGGCTGGTGCTGCAAGTCACCGAAGCGGTGCGTGCTGTCTGGCCTGAAGAACTGCCGTTGTTCGTGCGAGTGTCGGCCACCGACTGGGTGGAAGACGGCTGGAACCCGGATGAAACGGTAGAGTTGGCGCGACGCCTGAAAGATCTGGGCGTGGATCTGATAGACGTTTCGTCGGGCGGTACGGCGGCCAACGCTGAAATTCCTACAGGGCCGGGTTATCAGACCCGTTTCGCCGAACGTGTGCGCAAGGAGTCAGGCATCGCCACCGGTACGGTAGGCATGATTACCGAGCCGGCCCAGGCCGAGCACATATTGCGCACCTGCCAGGCGGACATCATCTTTCTCGCGCGGGAGCTGTTGCGCGATCCGTATTGGCCGCTGCATGCGGATGACGATTTGGGTGGTCGCAAGGCTATCTGGCCGGCGCAGTATCAGCGGGCGACCCATCGCGAACAGCCGATTCATGAGTCGGATTTGCGCGACTGAATGCGGCTGTAAAAACAAAAAGCCCCGATCGATGTGATCGGGGCTTTTGTGTTTCTGTGCTGGAATTTTTGTTGCCTGTCAGGCCGTCTTCGCGGGCAGGCTCGCTCCTACAGTTAATCGCATGCCCCTGTAGGAGTGAGCCTGCTCGCGATGGGGCGGCCCAGACAAACTCTTACTATCAGGTGTACTTACGCTTATCCGGCGCCGGAGGGAAATACTGGTACAACCAGGTCTCACTCAACGTCCGGTCATTGGTGCGAATAAACAACCGTAGCTCAACCGGCGCCACGCTGTCGTTGGTCGGGTACCAGTCGAAGGTAATCCGATAGCCCTTGATGTCATCCAGCACCAACACATTGAAGTCCTTCACCTCACCGTTCGAGCACGTGACAACCGGCTCGATCCCTGCGCCTTCCGGCAAACGGTCCAGACCGCCACCGGTGAAGTCCACGGCAAACCGTCGTGCCCAGACTTGCGGGTAATGCTCGCCCGGCGCCCAGCCTTCGATGAAGCCGCCCATGCCCGAACGGGTCGCGTTGACCCGCGCCAACGGTGTGCCCACGGGTGGCAGGGCGCTCCAGTAGAGTTTGTAGCCATAGTTCAGGGAATCACCGGCCGCGACCGGTTTTTTCGGGGTCCAGAACGCGACGATGTTATCGAGGGTTTCGCCAGTCGTAGGAATTTCCAACAAATCGATAGAGCCTTCGCCCCAAGCAGTCGTAGGTTCTACCCACAGGCTCGGGCGCTTGCTGTACCAGTCGACGGTGTCCTGATAATTGGCGAACTCGTGATCGGTCTGCAGCAGGCCGAAACCTTTCGGATCGGTGTCGGCGAAGGCGTTGAATTGCAGGGTCGCCGGGTTGTTCAGCGGCCGGCAGATCCACTCGCCGTTGCCGCGCCACATGGCCAGTCGGTCGGAGTCGTGGATTTGCGGGTGAATGGTGTCGCACATGCGGCGCTCATGGGTGCCGCAGCTGAACATGCTGGTCATCGGTGCGATGCCCAGTTGTTCGATGGCGGTGCGCGCATTGATGTGGGCATCAACCTCCATCACCACGCGTTCGGCCTGGCAATCAATGTCAAAGCGGTACGCGCCGGTGGCGCTCGGCGAATCCAGCAGGGCGTAGACCACAAAGCGGGTGCTGTCCTTGTTCGGGGTCTCGAACCAGAACTTGGTGAAGTCCGGGAACTCCTCCCGTTTCTTGGCGTAGGTATCGACCGCCAGCCCGCGGGCTGACAGACCGTACTGGCCAGTGGCGTCTACCGCACGGAAATAACTGGCGCCGAGAAAGGACAACACGTCATGCCTGTCCAGTTCCGGTGCCTTGAACAACTTGAATCCGGAAAACCCCAGGTCGCCGGTCAGCTGTTTGGTGTCGACCGTGGTTTTTTCATAGTTGAACAGAGAAGGGCGGAAATGCACTTCACGTGCCTGACGCGTCTTGGGGTCGACGCTGTACATGCGCACCGGCTGCTTGAAGCCCATGCCAACGTGGAAAAACTGCACGTCCAGCTGACCGTTCAGGTCCTTCCACAGCGAGTGGTTGCCGTCGTAGCGGATCGCGTTGAAATTCTGCGGCGTCATGGTCGCCAGCGTCGGCGGCAGCACCTGCTTGGTGTCCTGATAGCGATTGCCGGCGAGTTGCTTGGCCTGAATCTTCAGCGCCTCGAAATCGAACGCCTGAGCCTCGCCATCAGCGGCTCCGGTGCCCGCCCATGCACGCGCGGCCAGCAAGCCGGAGGCTGACAAGCCGGTATAGGCAGCGATGGCCATGGACGCTTTGAGCAAATTCCTGCGATGCATAAGTACAACCTGTCGTTAACAATCCCGCGCCGTTCCTGGCACGTGCTGGATCAAAAATATCGGTTCGGACATGCCTTCGGCCAAACGCAACGGACTCTAAACAGATGCCAATTAGCTTAAACCGTTCGGCCGCAGAGAAAAAATGATTGGTAGCACTTTGATGATGCGGCAATGAAACAAGAAATGTCGGTTAAGTTTTCCGACAGCACTTTCTGATTTATAGGGCATTTCTGCTTTTTTTGACTAATTACTCTAAAAACTGCTTTTCAGCGTCGGGAATGTTCCTATTCTGTGTGCATGACCGGTTTCTGCCCTTCAGGCCGGCGGCTAATGAAAAGGATAGGGCGATGCGGTTTTTGAAGTTTTCTCGGTCTTATAGAAGGACATCGTCCATGACGAAAGTACAAGGCATCACTGAAATGTTAGGAATCTTTCCCTGCCTGGCGACCGGGCGGCGAAGGCATCGCCTCAATTCGGACGAAATGAAGCTGTTGGAGCGGTATCGCGAATTGTCGGAGAGCGACCGGATCGCGATGCGGTATCTGGTGGATGCGATGCGGAGTGTTTCGCGGTTTTGAGCGATAAACCAAGGGGCGGACTGTGAAGTCTGCCCCTTTTTCATTCTTTCACCCTTCCCTCAACTGCAAGTGCCCACGATCGTGAACGGTCGTTGTGCCTGCATCAGATCAGGCACGTCCCGCCACTTGATCCACGCCTGATTCTGCCAATGCAACAGCGGCACCGAGATGCCTGCCCACTGCAACGAGCTGAGGCTTGGAATGTTATCCACAGATGGCGCATTCGAATTACGCAGCATGGGGATGACTTCGTTGCTCAACCATTGGCGCAGGTTTCGGTTTTCCGGGATGAAATGATGGACAAGCAGGGCATACATTCCCGATTCGCTGACCATCAGCGATTCGACGGTTTTGCCGTCCTTCTGCAGCCAGACGTATCGGCGTTGATCGGGATCAAGTTTAAAAGTGAGGCGTTGGTCCAGCGGACGGCCCATCAGGCGACCGAGGACCTGGACGCAGAACCAGGCTTGGTTGTCTTGCATGAAAGCGTGGAGGAAGCGGTTGTGGCGGGTGAAGACAGTGGGGGTGAAATGAGGATGGGTTTCAGACGGATTTAGCGTGTGCTTAAGCATTTTTCGACTCCATGTTGAAAAAGGAGCCGCCACTAATCCTTCGACAGATTATGGGTGGCGGACCGTGCGGCGTTCGAAGTCGGAACATTCTCGATCAACACGGAAAAGCCGAGAGGCCCGCGCCACACGGCCCACCATAAAGCGAAACTGAAAGGCAAAAAATTGCCCCAGTTCATATGGGGGCGCGGATGCGCCATGTTGATGATTTCCCGGCTTCGACCCCGGGTCGCTGATTTGGCAGCGACGAGGTAAAGCCTATCGTTCAGGCGCTCGCGGCGCCAAGTCTACTCTGGCGCCGCATGTTGTAGGAATTGGAGCTTTTACGGGAAGGTTCGGTCTGTAGGAATTTCCTGTTTTCGCCCGAAGTGCAGGCAAGCCGCATCATTGCCGTGGTTTTTCCTATAGTTTTTTCCGCTTTCAGGAACGAACTGCAGGTTTGCTACATGTTGATCGAATTTTCAGTTTCCAATTACCGCTCCTTCCGTGACAGGCAAACCCTGTCCATGGCAGCGACGCCGCGCCTGAGCAAAAAGCGCAACATCTTCAAGCCGCCGGTGAACGGAGAGAAGCTACCGGATTTACTGAAGGTCGCTGCGATATACGGGCCGAACGCGTCGGGTAAATCGTCGCTGGTCCGGGCGATGGGAATCATGGGAAGTTTGCTCGCTTCGCCCCCGGTCTCAAATGAGGAGCCACTGCCGGTTTCCCCGTTTCGCTTTGACCCGCTGCTTAAAGACCAGCCAAGTTGTTTCGAATACAACTTTATTCAAGGCACACTCCGCTATCGGTTTGTACTGCGCATGACGGCTCAGCGAATACTCGAGGAACACCTCGTTTCATACCCCAAGGGCAAGGAAACACTGTTGTATCAGCGGTGTTTGGGTGAGGAGGGTGAGCAGTACGTTTTTGGTTCAAGCCTCGAGGGGGGCAAAGAGGTTCACAATGCCTGGCGACGTTTGACCAGTCCGAAGATGTTGTTTATTGCGCAGGCCGTCGCGAATAGCAGCGAAGAGCTGACGCAATTGCGAGAACCCTTCACCTGGTTTCAATCCGGACTTCTCGTCATTGAGCAGAACAACATGATGGGGTTGTCGGCGGCATCCATAAGGTTTCTTCAAATGGCATCGGACTACACCAGCGACTTGAGAGACTTTCTGAAGGAGGTCGATATTCCAGTCTCGGATATTCAGCTCAATACTGATGCAGACTCTGCTCCAGCCAGTAAAAAACTCACGCTTAAAGAGTTCTTCGCCGCGGCGCGAAAAGACAAAGTGACCCTGACGCATACGAGTCATTTGGGGAAAGCGGAGTTTGATTTCTCTGAAGAGTCCGGCGGCACGAAAAACCTGATTGGATTCTGGTTGCCCTGGTTCATGATCAATCACACCGATGGGAGCGGGATACTGGCCGTCGATGAGTTGGACAGCAGCCTTCACCCGGCAACAGTCGCTGATCTGATTGCAAAACATTTGGACAGCGGGCAGAACACCCAGCTGATTTTTACAACTCACGACACCCATCTGATGAATACCCAGACGCTTCGGCGAGATCAAATCTGGATCACCGAGCGCGATGCCAATGGTGCAACTTGCCTTTTTTCCGTCCACGATTTTGACGGGCGCGAGGGAGAAGATGTCGAAAAGCGTTACTTCGAAGGCCGTTACCGTGGTTTGCCGCTGATCAGGCGGAGGTGACCATGGTGCGCACGACACGCTTATTTGATCGAAAGAAATCGCGGTTCAAACCGCAACCCAAAGTACTGATCCTTTGTGAGGACAGTCAGTCAGGAAAGCGATACCTGGAGGATGCGGCATTTCACTTTCGAGCCAATGCTCAAGTTGAAATTGCTCATTGCGGCGTGACTCATCCAAGTGGGATTGTCGAAAGGGCAATTGCACGGCAAAAAAACTTCGATAAGGTTTTTTGTGCCTTGGACCGCGACACTCATCTTTGCTTCGACCGTGCGGTCGACTTGGCAAAGCCGCATCCCAAGATAAAAGTGATAGCGTCTTTTCCCTGTTTCGAGTTTTGGTTGCTACTGCACTTTGGCTACAACAGAAAGCCATTCGCTGCTGCGGGAGGGAAATCCCCACGCGATCTTGTCACCAAAAGTCTTAGGGGCCAGCCTCTGATGGAGGGTTATGAGAAGGGTAAAAATGTCAGTCATTTTGATCTGTTGAAGGGAGAGCCTTTTATTACTGCCAGGACACTCGCCCCTCGAATTCTTCTCGATGCTGTTAACAGCGGTGAGCCCAACCCCAGCACTGAAATCCATCTGCTGATGAATGAGTTTGAAAGCCTTTCCAGGCCTCAATCGATCTAACCTCGAAACAACTCGCCCCGGCACAACAACCAGCCCCGGGGCGAACTCATTTACCGACTAACCTTCCAGGCATCCCCCGCAGGCGCAGTCCCGTGGTCATACGGCTTGGCAATCCACATGTACAACAACCCCAACCCAATAACGATCGCCGTACTCAGCACCATCGCGTAGTTGATGTACCACGCCGCATCCGGCGTGCGCGGCCAGGCCATGTTGATGATTGCGCCGACGCCGTAAACCAGCGCGCCGATGTTCACGGGCCAGCCCCAGGCACCGAGGGTGAATTTGCCGCTCGGTTTCCAGCCTTTCATGCGCGCATACAGCGCGGCGAGCACGATCATCTGGAACGCCAGGTAGATGCCGATCGCGGCGAAGCTGACGATCGTGGCCACTGCGTCTTGCAGGAAGAAGCCGAGGATGATGATCAGTGCAGGCAGGACGCCGGACACGAACAGTGCAGCAACTGGCACCTGCGTCGTAGGAGAGATCTTCTTCAGCAGTGAGCTGCCGATGACCATTTCATCCCGGGCGTAGGAATACAGCAGACGACTCGCCGCCGCTTGCAGGCTGATGACGCAGGAGATGAAGGAAATCATCACCACGCCCATGACCACTTTCGAACCGACCGGGCCGAAGGCGTTGTTGAGGATTGTGGTGACCGGGTCTTTGTCGGTGCCGTTGATCACGGCTTGCATGTCCGGTACGGCGAGGATCAGCGCCAGGCAGGCGAACATCGCCGCGATGCCGCCGATGTAGATGGTCATGCGCATCGCCACCGGGATTTGTTTGCTCGGGTTCGGGGTTTCTTCGGCGACATCGCCGCAGGCCTCGAAGCCGTAGTACAGGAACATCCCCGCCAGCGAGGCGGTGAGGAAGGCCGGCAAGTACGAGCCGTTGATGCTGATATCGAAGGTGTTGAACAACACGCTGATCGACTGGTGACGCTCGAAGATCAGCAGATAAACGCCAACAATCACTGCGCCGACCAGTTCGCAGAGGAAGCCGAACATGGCGATCCGCGCCAGCACTTTGGTGCCGCTGAGGTTGACCAGGGTGGCGAACAGCGTCAGGAACAGCGCGATGACGATGTTGGTGTTGTTGCTCGGTTCAAAACCCATCATTGCGGCCAGGTACGGGCCGGCACCGACGGCAACGGCAGCGATGGTGACGCACAGGGCGATGGAGTAGATCCAGCCGACCATCCACGCCCAGCGCTTGCCCACCAAGCGGCGAGCCCACGGATACACGCCGCCGGAAATCGGGAACTGCGAGACCACTTCACCGAAGATCAGGCACACCAGCAACTGGCCGCAACCGACCAGCAAATAGGCCCAGAACATCGGTGGTCCACCGGCGGCGAGGCACAGTCCGAACAGGGTATAAACCCCTACGACCGGGGAGAGATAAGTGAAGCCCAGGGCGAAGTTTTCCCACAGGCTCATGCTGCGATTGAAGTTCGAGGTGTAACCCAGCTTGCGTAGCTGCTCGGCATCGCTGTCCGCGACGGGTACAGCGAGTTCGGGGGTTGTATCCATGGTGTTAGCTCCGGAAAATCGGCAGATTTCGGATGTCCGAAACCGTGGCGGGGCCGTGAAGGCGCTGCCCGGGTCGGTGGTTATTGTTTTGTTTTTCTGGCTTTGAAACCTGGTGGTGCGTGGTGCCGGTTTCTGCCTTGAAACCGAGGTGACGCCTTCGCGGGCAAGCCACGCTCCTACGGGATTGCGGTGAACCCGTAGGAGCGAAGCTTGCTCGCGAAGCTTTTAGTGCTTGAACATCACATGCCGAACGACGGTGTAGTCCTCCAGCCCGTACATGGACATGTCCTTCCCGTAGCCGGACAGTTTCTGACCGCCATGGGGCATTTCGCTGACCAGCATGAAGTGCGTGTTCACCCAGGTGCAGCCGTACTGCAAGCGTGCAGACAAGCGATGTGCGCGACCGACGTCCGAGGTCCAGACCGACGACGCCAGGCCGTAATTCGAATCGTTGGCCCAGCCCAGCACCTGTGCTTCATCGGAGAATTTGGTCACCGACACCACCGGCCCGAACACTTCGCGACGAACGATTTCGTCGTCCTGCTGGGCATCCGCCAACACGGTCGGTTCGAAGAAGAAACCATTGCCCTCCACAGACTTGCCGCCGGTGACCAGACGGATATGCGGTTGCGCCACGGCACGTTCGACAAACCCGGCCACACGGTCGCGATGTTGTGCAGTGATCAACGGCCCCAGCTCGGTCGACGGATCATCCTGCAACCCATACTTGATGCTGCTGACCGCTTCGCCGAGCTTCTCGACGAATTTGTCGTAGATGCCTTCCTGCGCATAGATACGGCAAGCCGCGGTGCAGTCCTGGCCGGCGTTGTAGAAACCGAAGGTGCGAATACCTTCCACGGCGGCGTCGATATCGGCGTCGTCGAAGATGATTACCGGAGCCTTGCCGCCCAATTCCATGTGCATGCGTTTGACGCTGTCGGCGGTGCTGGAAATGATGTTCGAACCGGTGGCGATCGAACCGGTGAGCGAAACCATGCGCACTTTCGGATGGGTGACCAGCGGGCTGCCCACCGTAGGACCCCGACCAAACACCAGGTTGAGCACACCAGCCGGGAAAATTTCCGACGCCAATTCAGCCAGACGCAGTGCAGTCAGAGGGGTTTGTTCCGACGGTTTGAGCACCACGGTATTACCGGCGGCGAGGGCCGGGGCGATTTTCCAGGCGACCATCATCAGCGGGTAGTTCCACGGCGCGATGGAGGCGATTACACCGACCGGGTCGCGGCGGATCATCGAGGTGTGGCCGGGCAAGTATTCGCCGCCCGCCGAACCGCTCATGCAACGGCTGGCGCCGGCGAAGAAACGGAACACGTCGGCAATCGCCGGGATCTCGTCGTTCAGCGCGGCGCTGTAAGGTTTGCCGCAGTTGTCCGACTCCAGTTTGGCCAGCTCTTCACCGTGGACTTCAATGGTGTCGGCGAGTTTGAGCAGCAGTAATGAACGTTCTTTGGGGGTGGTTTGTGACCAGCTTTCGAAGGCGCTGTCGGCAGCACGCACGGCGGCATCGACCTGGGCTTCGCTGGCTTCGTTTATCTCCACCAGCACACGACCGAGGGCCGGGTTGAATACGGGTTGGGCGGGGCCGTCGCCGTCGATCAGTTGGCCGTTGATCAAGAGTTTGGTTTGCATGGCATTTGTCCTCACTAACACTTTTATTTTTCTGCCTGAACCGGATCTAAATGTAGGAGTGAGCCTGCTCGCGATAGCAGTCTTACTGTCGACATTACTGTTGAATAACAGTCAGTCATCGCGAGCAGGCTCACTCCTACAGAGATTCGGTTCCTTCAGTGCTCATTCAGTTATTTCCCGCCACTGCCCGCCACGCTCTCACCACCCCGGGTCAGGTAATACGCGCCGAGAATCGGCAGCATGGTCACCATCATCACCAGCATCGCGACGACGTTGGTCACCGGCACGTCCCGTGGGCGGCTGAGCTGATTGAGTAGCCACAGCGGCAGGGTGCGTTCATGGCCGGCGGTGAAGGTAGTGACGATGATCTCGTCGAACGACAGCGCAAACGCGAGCATGCCGCCGGCCAGCAGCGCCGAGCCGAGGTTCGGCAAGACGATGTAGCGGAAGGTCTGCCAGCCGTCGGCACCGAGGTCCATCGAGGCTTCGATCAGACTGTGTGAAGTGCGACGCAAACGGGCGATGACGTTGTTGTAGACGATCACCACACAGAAGGTCGCGTGGCCGACGATGATGGTGAACATCCCCGGTTCGATCCCCAATGTCTTGAACGTCGCCAGCAGCGCGATCCCGGTGATGATCCCGGGCAGCGCAATCGGCAGGATCAGCATCAGCGAGATGCCTTGCTTGCCGAAGAAATCCCGCCGATACAACGCCGCGGAGGCGAGGGTGCCGAGGACCATCGCGATCAACGTTGCGATGGCGGCAATTTCAGCTGACAGCTTGATCGCCTCCAGCACGTCGGGACGGGAAAACGCCACGCTGAACCACTTCAGGGTGAAGCCCTTGGGTGGAAAACTGAACGCCGCCTCTTCGGTGTTGAAGGCGTACAGGAAGATGATCAGGATCGGGAAGTGCAGAAACACCAACCCGCCCCAGGCTGCGATTTTTAATCCGATGGAAGCCTGCCGTTGTGATGAAGAGTCAGAGTGCATCGAAGGCCCCCAGTCGTTTGACGATGGTCAGGTAAATAGCGATCAACACAATCGGCACCAGCGTGAAGGCCGCCGCCATCGGCATGTTGCCGATCGCGCCTTGCTGGGCATAAACCATGCTGCCGACGAAGTAGCCCGGCGGCCCCACCAGTTGCGGCACGATGAAGTCGCCCAGGGTCAGGGAAAAGGTGAAGATCGAACCGGCCGCGATGCCTGGAATCGACAGCGGCAAAATCACCTGCATAAAGGTCTGGCGCGGCTTGGCACCGAGGTCGGCAGAAGCCTGCAGCAGAGACGGCGGCAGACGTTCCAGTGAAGCCTGGATCGGCAGAATCATGAACGGTAGCCAGATGTAGACGAACACCATGAAACGGCCCAGATGCGAGGTAGACAACGTGCTGCCGCCCACACCGGGAATGCCCAGCACGAACTGCAAAACCGGCTCCAGTCCCAAGTGTTGAACGAACCACTGCGCCACGCCGCCCTTGGCCAGCAGCAAAGTCCAGGCATACGCCTTGACGATGTAACTGGCCCACATCGGCATCATTACCGCGATGTAAAAAAACGCCTTGGTCTTGCCGGTGGTGTAACGCGCCATGTAGTAGGCAATCGGGAACGCGACGATGGCGCTGGCGATCGACACGGCAACGGCCATGCCCAGAGTGCGCAGGATGATGTCGAAGTTCGCCGGCTGGAACAGCGCTGCAAAGTTCGCCAGGGTCAGGTCGGGGGTGACCGCCATGGTGAAGTCATCGAAGGTGTAGAAGCCTTGCCACAGCAGGACCAATAGCGAGCCGAGATAAATTGCACCGAACCACAGCAGCGGCGGCACCAGCAGCAGCGACAGGTAGAAATTCGGTCGGCGATACAGCAGGTTGGAAAACCTGCGTAACGGCGAACCGCCGGCCGGAGTTTGAGGGATAACCACGCTGGTCATCTCACACCCCGCCAACAACGGTGTCGTGTAGCGGGATCATCGCTTCGCGCGCCCAGCGTGCGCTGATGCGTTGCCCGGTCTGGTGCTGGGCGCTGACGTCCAGCCACTGCACGTTGGCCTGGCTGATATTGAGGGTCTGGCCGTTTTCCAGTTTCAGTTCGTAGCGCGTGGCGCTGCCCTGGTACTGAATGTCGTGAAGCAAGCCGCTGACTTCGATCTCGTGACTGGCCAGCGGACCTTCGGCGAAACGCACGTGTTCCGGGCGAATCGAAAACGGCTGTGGATTGCCGCTCAATTGCTTCGCCAGATCACCGCGAATCACGTTGGACGTGCCGACGAATTCCGCGACGAATGTGGTGGCCGGTTTCATGTACAGGTTGCGCGGTGTGTCGACCTGCTCGATGCGGCCCTTGTTGAATACGGCCACGCGGTCGGACATCGACAGCGCTTCGGTCTGGTCGTGGGTGACGAAGATGAAGGTGATGCCGAGCTGGCGTTGCAGCTTCTTCAACTCGCTCTGCATTTGTTCGCGCAGCTTCAAATCGAGCGCGCCCAACGGCTCGTCGAGAAGCAGTACGCGGGGGCGATTGACCAGGGCGCGGGCCAGGGCCACACGCTGGCGCTGACCGCCGGAAAGTTGCACCGGTTTACGCTCGCCGTAGCCACCGAGGGCGACCATGTCGAGGGCTTCTTCGGCACGTTTCTGCCGTTCGGCTTTACCGACGCCTTTGACTTTCAAGCCGTAGGCGACGTTGTCGAGCACGTTCATGTGCGGGAACAGCGCGTAATCCTGAAACACCGTGTTGACGTCACGCTCATACGGCGGCAGCCCGGCGGCTTCTTCGCCATGAATTCGAATAGAACCTGCGCTCGGTTGTTCGAAACCGGCGATCAGGCGCAAACACGTGGTTTTGCCCGAGCCGGAAGGGCCCAGCATGGAAAAGAACTCGCCGTCCTGGATATCGATGGAAACCCGGTCAACGGCCTTCACTTCGCCGAACTGACGGGAAACGTTGGTGAACTGGACTGCAAGCGTCATGGTGCTCAACTCCAAAAATCTGAATCTTCAAAAGCATCGTCGGATCGCCGTCGGAGCCGACTCGCTCCCACAGATTTTGCGGTGATCTTGTGGGAGCGATCTGTAGCAGCTGCCGAGGAACGAGGCTGCGTTGGGCTGCGCAGCGGCCCCCGAGGGCGGTCCTGCGGACACGCAACGCAGCCTCGTTCCTCGGCAGCTGCTACAAGGGACTAGCGACCGCCCATGATCGCGATGTAGTCCTGGGTCCAGCGGCTGTACGGCACGAACTTGCCGCCTTCAGCCTGCGGGGTTTTCCAGAAGGCGATCTTCTCGAACTGGTCGAAGCCGTTGGTTTTGCAACCTTCGGCACCGAGCAGCTCGCTCGCTTTGCAACCCTCAGGAACCGCCGGCAACGAACCGAACCAGGCGGCCAGGTCACCCTGGACTTTGGGTTGCAGCGAATGGTCCATCCACTTGTAAGCGCAGTTCGGGTGCTTGGCGTCGGCGTGCAGCATGGTGGTGTCGGCCCAACCTGTTGCGCCTTCCTTTGGAATGACCGAGGCCACCGGCTGCTTGTCCGCCACCAGACCGTTGACCATGTAGCCCCAGGTGCTGGACGCCACGACGCCTTCGTTCTTGACGTCACTCATTTGCACGGTCGCGTCGTGCCAGTAGCGATGGATCAGAGGCTGCTGTTTACGAAGCAGGTCCAGCGCCGCTTTGTATTGCACTTCGTTGAGCTGGTACGGGTCCTTGATGCCCAGCTCCGGCTGTTTCGATTTGAGATAAAGCGCCGCATCGGCGATATAGATCGGGCCGTCATAGGCTTGAACCCGACCCTTGTTGGACTTGCCGTCCGGCAGGGTTTGCTCTTCGAACACCACACTCCAGCTGTCCGGTGCCGTCTTGAACACGTTGGTGTTGTACATCAACACGTTCGGGCCCCACTGATACGGAGTGCCGTAGGTTTGGTTATTGACGACGTACCACGGGCCATCCTTGAGACGAGGGTCGATGTTCTTCCAGTTCGGGATCAACGCGGTGTTGATCGGCTGCACACGCTTGCCGGCGATCAACCGCAACGAGGCATCGCCCGATGCGGTCACCAGGTCATAACCGCCCTTGGCCATCAGGCTGACCATTTCATCGGAAGTCGCCGCGGTCTTCACATTGACCTTGCAGCCGGTTTCCTTTTCAAAACCGGTCACCCAGTCGTACGCCTTGTCGCTTTCGCCACGTTCGATGTAGCCGGGCCACGCCACGATATCCAGCTGACCTTCGCCGGCACCGACGGCTTTCAGCGGTTCAGCGGCCTGGAGGCTGGCGCTGGCCAACAGCGCGGTGGTGATTGCACTGAGCAGTGCGGTCTTGTGCACGAACATGGGAATTCCCTCTTCTTTAATTATGGTCGGGGCAGTTGTGAACGTGGTGAAGCATGCCGTTAGCGGCTTGTTATTAGCGTAGTCAGAGATGCTGTCCGTGGCGCGCCATGATGTGCCGCACCACGCTGTAGTCCTGAAGCGAATCGCTGGATAAGTCTTTGCCATAGCCCGAACGCTTCAGGCCGCCGTGGGGCATTTCGCTGACCAGCATGAAATGGCTGTTGATCCAGGTGCATCCATACTGCAACCGCGCCGCGACCTGCATGGCCTTGTCGAGGTTCTGGGTCCAGACCGACGAGGCGAGGCCATATTCCGAGTCGTTGGCCCAGTCCACGGCTTGTTCGAGTTCATCGAAGCGGGTCACGGTAACCACCGGCCCGAACACTTCGCGCTGGACGATTTCATCGTTCTGTTTGCAACCGGCCAGCAAGGTTGGCTGGTAATAGAAGCCGGCGCCGGAATGCACCGCCGCGCCGGTCACCCGTTCGATGTGTGGCTGGCCGAGGGCACGCTCGACGAAACTGGCCACGCGGTCGCGCTGGCGGGTGCTGATCAGCGGGCCGATTTCGTTGTCGGCGTCGCGTTTACCGGCAAAGCGCAGGCTGCTGACCGCCGCGCCGAGTTCAGCCACCAAGCGGTCGTGAATCCCGGCCTGTGCATAAATTCGGCAAGCCGCGGTGCAATCCTGGCCGGCGTTGTAATAACCGTAAGTGCGTACGCCTTGGACCACGGCCTGGATGTCCGCATCGTTGCAGACAATGACCGGTGCTTTGCCGCCGAGCTCAAGGTGCGTGCGTTTCAGGGTTTTTGCAGCGGCCTGGAGGATTTTTTGCCCGGTGACGATATCGCCGGTCAACGACACCATGCGCACTTTCGGATGGCTGACCAAGTGGCTGCCGACGCCTTCACCGCCGCCGCAGACAATGTTGATTACGCCACGAGGAAGGATCTCGGCCAGCGCGGGCGCCAAGGCCAGGATCGACAGCGGCGTGTGTTCGGAAGGTTTGAACACCAGCGTGTTACCGGCAGCGAGGGCCGGGGCGATTTTCCACGCGGCCATCATGATCGGGTAGTTCCACGGCGCAATCGAAGCGACCACGCCAATCGGATCACGACGGACCATGCTGGTGTAGCCCGGCAGGTATTCGCCGCTAAGCTGGCCAGTCTGGCAGCGCACGGCACCGGCGAAGAAGCGGAACACGTCAACCGTCGCGCTCAAGTCGTCCTGACGGGCCAGGTGCAACGGCTTGCCGCAGTTCAGGGATTCGAGGCGGGCGAGGAGGTCGGCTTGTTTTTCGATGGCGTTGGCGATGTCCAGCAACAGGTTCGAGCGTTGCTGCGGTGTGGTCCGCGACCAGCCGGCGAAGGCGCGGTGGGCGGCGAGGATGGCGGCTTCGACTTGCTCGGTGCTGGCTTCCGCGATGTGGGCCAGCACTTCCCCGGTGGCCGGGTTGAGGATCGGTTCGACAAAACCCTGGCCCGCGACCAATTCGCCATCGATCAACAACGCGGTGAACAACGGGGTCTGCGCGCCAGCCATTTTTCGGGTTCTCTTTTCTTGTGTGGCCATGGTGCTCCCTGTGACTGGGGCCCGGCCGTCTTATTGATGTACCAAGACTAGTGCGCGGGCCCGAGGTCGACAAATTCTAAATACTGAAGGTGGCGTTCGATTAAATAGATGGCTTGCGCCCGCCGTGGGGTTGCTCGCGGGCGACGGTCAAGAACGGGTCCACCAACGCCGGGCGCGCCGTGCCACGACGCCAGGCCAGACCGACGTCGAGGGTCTGGCTCAGGTCGGCAATCGGCCGCGCTTCGATGATGTCGCCCTCCAGAGACCATGGGCGGTAGGTCATGTCGGGCTGGATCGATACGCCCAGTCCTGCGGCCACCAGGCTTCGAACGGCTTCCGTCGAGGCTGTTCTGAGGGTGATGCGCGGTTGCAGCGAGGCTGCGGACCACATGCGCTGGGCGTTGCGGTCCATTTCATCGACGTTGAGCTGAATCAGCGGCTCACGGGCCACGTCGGCGAGGTTGATGCTGTCGTGTTCCAGCAGCGGATGCTGGGCCGGCAACCACAGGCGATGGGGCGAGTGAGTCAGCACTTCGGTCTGCAAGGCGTGGCGGTCTTCGAGGTTGGAAAGGATCAATACGCCGACATCGATTTCGCCGCTGACCAGCAAATGCTCGATGTACGGCCGCTCGTCCTCCATCACGCGGATTTCGACGTTGGGGTACGCACGCTGGAAACGAGTAAGCAGATCCGCAAGGTAGTAACCGGCCACCAGACTGGTCACGCCGATGATCAACTGGCCGGCGACCTGGTCGGTGCTTTGTTGCAGGCTGCGTTTTGCGTTGTCCACAGTGGCGAGAATCAGGTGTGCCTGGCGCAGGAACTGATGGCCCTGGTGCGTCAGGCTCATGCCCTTGGCATGTCGGTTGAACAGGCCGACACCAATCTCCTCTTCCAGTTGCTGGATCGCCAGGGTCAATGTCGATTGGGATATGAACGCGGTTTGCGCGGCAGCGGAGATCGAGCCGGTCTCGGCCACGGCGATGAAGTGACGAATCTGACGCAAGGTCATCATGGGGAATTACCCGGTGGGCGGTTTTTATAGATTCGCTTGAGTGTATATCGCTTTTATCGATGGCCAGGTTTTTCCAGGCAACATTCAGAAGCACTCTCTTCCCCGGTCGCCGGGCACTTTCGTTCTAGGCTGGTGGCCTTAGTGTCCGGTTAACCCCTTTCGTGGAGGCGGCAAAATGAATACGCGTGGATTGCTCGATCAACTACTCAAGTCCGGTCAGGACCTGATGCAGAACAAGGCCGGCGGCGCTCAGAACAAAGCGTCCAGCGGTGGATTGGGCGGATTGCTCGGTGGCAGCGGTGGTTCGGGCGGCCTCGGCGGTTTGCTCTCGGGGGCGGGCGGTGGTGCATTGGCCGCAGGCGCCATGGGCCTGTTACTCGGCAGCAAAAAGGCCCGCAACGTTGGCGGAAAAGTCGCCATCTACGGTGGCCTCGCGGCGCTTGGCGTCATTGCTTACAAGGCTTACGGCAACTGGCAGGCCCAGCAGGGCACTGCGCCGAAGACTGAGCCGCAGACACTCGATCGTTTGCCTCCGGCCCAAGTAGAACTGCACAGCCAGGCGATTCTCAAAGCGTTGGTCGCCGCGGCCAAAGCCGATGGCCACGTTGATGAGCGCGAGCGGGCATTGATAGAAGGCGAATTCACCAAACTCGACAACGATCAGGAATTGCAGCAGTGGCTGCACGCCGAACTCAGCAAGCCGCTCGACCCGACGGAAGTGGCGCGCGCTGCCAGCACGCCGGAAATGGCTGCGGAGATGTACATCGCCAGCGTGATGCTGGTGGATGAGGAGAGTTTCATGGAGAAGTCCTACCTGGATGAACTGGCGCGGCAGTTGAAGCTGGAGCCGGGGTTGAAGGCGGAGTTGGAGAAGCAGGTGCGACAGGCTGCCATGTAGGCCGATCCGGACACCTGCAGACATCTGTATCGCGTTGAATATTCATTGTCACCACTCATCGGAATACGGCGGCTACTGTCAGATCTGACAGTAGCCGGATATCTTGTTTCGGGCATTCAATGTTCCTGTCAAAACCATTGGCAGGAGCCATTACCATGATCGCTAACTCACTATCTGAAAACAGCATCAGTGCCTTAACCAATACGGGTAAACATCCCGAAATCGCTGTCAGCGAGAGACCTATCTCCGTTGGTTTCAGTCCGGATGGGACGCGTGCATTCGTCTGTCACGATACTGACGGTAAAGGTGCAATATCGGTAATTGATGTAAAAACTTCTTCGGTAATAAAAGTGCTCGAAGTCGATAGGGCGGTTAGAGCTATAGCAGTTAGTCCGGATGGTCAGCGCTTCATTGCATGTTGGCAGAACGGCGGTTCGCTTTTTAACGCTGTTACGTTGGAGTTTATAAAAGCTACTCCATGTGTTGGTTCCGATTTGTCGGTGGCGTACAGTCCGGATGGGAAACACATCTATTTTGTTCGGCGTAGATTGCCCCAGCTTGTCGTGTTAGATGCTAAAACTTTGGAAGAGGTTCACTCGATTTGGGACTGTGGCACTCCATTAGCGGTTGCCGTTAGTCCGACTGAGCCCAAGATTTACTTGTCAGGGGAAGAGAAAGGCGAAATCACGGTGTTTAATGCTGCCGATCTGAAAGTTGTCGGCGTTATAACAGTTGGAAGAAAACCATTTGATATCGCTATCTCGAAAGATGGCTGTTTCCTCTGGGTATGTAATCAGTTAGATCATACTCTTTCAATTGTTAATCTGGTCGAAAATCAGGTGGTTTTGACAGTTGCTCTTGGAGGTTCGCCTATTGCCGTCGCGCTAAGCCCTGACGGTCTGCATGCGTACGTGTGTCTTCACTCACAAGACGTGGTTTGTGTTTTCGACACCAAAACATTTGAAGAGATTACGCGCTGGGATGTTGGATCGTCTCCATACGATGTTGCGGCTGATGGTATTGGTGAGTTTGTGTATGTCGCCAACGTATTGTCTAACTCGATCTCGGTTATCAGTCCGGCATCTCTGCAGTCTGAGGCGGTAGAGGATGTCTAGTCAGCCGAGCTGAAAAAATAACAGGAGTCGGTGAGGTGATAACGACTCCTGTATTCAATGTCACGTTGCTCAATACATAAGTTTCGGAACAATGCTTGGAAATTGCCAGGCAGTTTTTGGCGAGACGCCAGTTTGGGGCCTGTTACCAGACAGGTTCGCTTTTACATTTTTTGTGGGTAGCGCTATTCCTGGTTTTACTGCCGTTTATCTGTGTGCTCGCCTATAACGCCGACTATGGACATAACGAAAATCCCTACGCCTACTTGATTAGCTACATGGCCGGAATGGCATGCGCTATCGCCATGACGTTGTTTTTCCGCAAGACAATAAAGAGCCTGGCCTGGCTGGGCACCATCAGTTATTCAGTTTATCTGGTGCACCCTTTCTTTCTGGAATGGGCAGCGCACGCCACAGACCTGTCGGCCGCATTCAACGTGGGTGTTTTTCTGTTGTATGTCCTGGCGACGCTCACGCTGTCGAGCATCAGCTATGTCCTGCTGGAAAAGCCCTGCGTCAGCCTCGCAAGGACAATCAACAGAAGACTGCAGACCGGTCTGGCACAAGGGCTGCAGCCGGTGAGCCCGCGAGCAAGCGACAACAACTCTTGAGGATTGCCGCGGCTGACGAATGCAGTCACCCAACGGGTATTCGTCGGGGGAGGCAGAGGCATGTCACCTGTCTTATAAATGGAACACCCTCAGCTATACTCCGCAGCATTTGAACCGCCCCGAGGACTGACTGTGAAGAACTGGACGTTGCGCCAACGCATCTTGGCGAGCTTTGCGGTGATTATCACCATCATGTTGCTGATGGTCGTCGTCTCGTATTCCCGACTGCTGAAGATTGAAACCAGCGAAGCCAGTGTCCGTGAGGACGCGTTGCCCGGGGTCTATTACAGCTCGACGATTCGCGGCGCCTGGGTCGACAGTTTTCTCCATATTCAGGAAATGCTGGGCCTGAAGGAAGGGCAGGGCATCAGTGCCGAAGACGCCGCAGACTTCAAAAGCTACGAAGCGCGTGTGCAGGAAGCGATGAGTAACTATCGCGCCACCGTTACTACAGAGGAAGACAAGGTCGAATTCGCGACATTCGAAAAACTCCATGCGGAGTACGGCAAGCTCCTGGCCGCGGTGCTCGACTTGCACAAGCGCAATCAAGAGGCCGACGCCATCAAGCTGTTCAACGAGCAACTGACTCCGGCCTGGAGCGCTGGTCGAATGAAGCTCAATGACATCCTGCGCGAAAACAAAGCGGTGGCCGACCAGGACATCGCATACATCGATGACGCCGTGGTCACCGCCAAAATCATCATGGGCGTTTCCCTGCTGGTCGCCGTGTTAGCCGCCGGTCTCTGCGGTTTGCTGTTGATGCGCGCAATCATGGCGCCGATGAACCGGATTGTGCAGATCCTCGAAATCATGCGCACCGGCGACCTCAGCGGCCGTCTGAACCTGGAGCGCAAAGACGAATTCAATGCGGTGGAAACCGGCTTCAACGACATGATGGCCGAGCTCACCTCGCTGGTGTCTCAGGCCCAACGCTCCTCGGTGCAGGTCACCACGTCGGTGACCGAGATCGCCGCCACCTCCAAGCAACAGCAAGCCACCGCCACCGAAACCGCCGCCACCACCACCGAAATCGGCGCGACGTCCCGTGAAATCGCGGCCACTTCTCGCGATCTGGTGCGCACCATGACCGAAGTTTCCACCGCCGCCGATCAGGCCTCGGTAGCGGCCGGTTCCGGGCAGCAAGGCCTGGCGCGGATGGAAGAGACCATGCACTCGGTGATGGGCGCGGCCGATCTGGTCAACGCCAAACTGGCGATCCTCAACGAGAAGGCCGGCAACATTAACCAGGTGGTGGTGACCATCGTCAAAGTCGCCGACCAGACCAACCTCCTGTCGCTGAACGCCGCCATCGAAGCTGAAAAGGCCGGTGAATACGGTCGTGGGTTTGCCGTGGTCGCCACCGAAGTGCGGCGTCTGGCGGACCAGACTGCCGTGGCCACGTACGACATCGAGCAGATGGTGCGCGAGATCCAGTCGGCGGTGTCGGCCGGGGTCATGGGCATGGACAAATTCTCTGAAGAAGTGCGCCGTGGCATGTCCGAAGTGCAGCAGGTCGGCGAGCAGCTGTCGCAGATCATCCACCAGGTTCAGGCGCTGGCGCCGCGGGTGTTGATGGTCAACGAAGGCATGCAGGCGCAGGCCACCGGCGCCGAACAGATCAACCATGCGCTGGTGCAGTTGGGCGATGCCAGCAGCCAGACCGTCGAGTCCTTGCGCCAGGCCAGTTTCGCCATTGACGAGCTGAGCCAGGTGGCCGTGGGGCTGCGGGGCGGCGTCTCGCGATTCAAAGTCTGATGAGCGAACTTGTGGTCAAACGCGGCGCGGTGATGCCGGCAAAACACGCGTTGTTTCTGCTGTTTCGCATCGGCAACGAGCGTTATGCCTTGCAGGCGCGCGAAGTGGCCGAAGTGCTGCCGCGCCTGCCGTTGAAGCCGATTGCCAAGGCACCGGACTGGGTCGCCGGGGTGTTCGCCTATCGCGGCGCGGTGGTGCCGGTGATCGACCTCAGCGCGCTGACCTTTGGTCAACCGGCGCAAGCCCGCACCAGTACGCGGCTGGTACTGGTGCACTATTGGCCGGATGAGGAGACGCCTTCACAGTTGCTCGGGCTGATTCTGGAGCAAGCCACCGATACCTTGCGCTGCAACCCGGCGGACTTTAAACCCTATGGCCTGGACAATCGCCGGGCGCCCTACCTGGGGCCGGTTCGTGAAGATGCCCAGGGCTTGCTGCAATGGGTGCGGGTGGCCGATCTGCTCGATGATCAGGTGCGCGCGCTGCTGTTTCCTTCGCCACCGCTGGACCTGGCGCTGCTGGAGGAACGGCGATGAGCAGCGATCAGCGTTTTTTCGATTTCCTCAAGGAGCGCATCGGCCTCGACGTGACGTCGGTGGGGCCGGCGATCATCGAGCGCGCGGTACGCCAGCGCAGCACGGCTTCCAGGGCGATGACGGCCGATGAGTATTGGCACACGCTGCAAGGCTCGCAGGACGAACAGCAGGCGTTGATCGAAGCGGTGATCGTTCCCGAAACCTGGTTTTTCCGCTACCCGGAATCTTTCGCCACTTTGGCGAAACTGGCCACCAAACGCTTGGCCGACATCAACAATATGCGCGCGCTGCGGATTCTCAGCCTGCCCTGTTCCACTGGCGAGGAGCCGTACTCCATCGCCATGGCCTTGCTCGATGCCGGACTCAAACCGCATCAGTTCAAGGTCGAAGGCATGGATGTCAGCCCGCTGTCGGTGGAAAAAGCCAGGCGTGCGCTGTACGGCAAGAATTCGTTTCGGGGCCAGGACATCGAGTTTCGCGAACGGCATTTCAGTGCCGAAGAAGACGGCTACCGCCTCAGCGAGCGAGTGCTTGAACAGGTGCGTTTGCAGGTCGGCAATCTGCTGGATCCGGCGTTGCTGGCCAGCGAGCCGCCTTATGATTTTGTGTTCTGCCGCAATCTGCTGATCTATTTCGATCTGCCCACCCAGCAGCAAGTCTTCGAAGTGCTCAAACGCCTGACGCATGTCGACGGCGTGCTGTTTATCGGCCCGGCCGAAGGCAGTTTGCTCGGTCGTTTCGGCATGCGCTCGATTGGCATCCCGCAGTCTTTTGCGTTCAGCCGGCAAAGCGCACCTGTGCCCGAGCCTCTGCCAGCCTTCGTCCCAACACCGCTGCCGGTGCGTCAACCGGTGCGCAGCGTCACACCGTCACCCGTGCGCAATCGCCCGTTCACACCCATTACGCCACCGACCGTCACCCCGAAAACCTCGGATGCTGCCGCACTGCTGGCGAACATCGCCGCGCTGGCCAATGAAGGCAAAAGCGCCGATGCCCGCGCGGCCTGCGAACGTTATTTGCGCAGTCACGAACCGGTGGCCCAGGTGTTTTACTGGTTGGGGCTGCTCAGCGATGTCGCCGGCAGAGTCCTCGAAGCCCAGGGTTTTTATCGCAAGGCCTTATACCTCGAACCGCAACACCCCGACGCGTTGATGCACCTGGCAGCCTTGCTGCAATCCCAGGGCGATACGGCGGGTGCGAAAAGATTGCAAGACCGCGCCGCCCGCAGCGAGCGCACCGCCGACAGTGAGCGTAAACGATGAAGGCCGCCGACACCTTGAGCGTCACCCATGAAGATGCCCAGGCCATCGACGACTGCTGGAACCGTATCGGTATCCACGGCGACAAGTCCTGCCCGCTGCTGATCGAGCACATTCATTGCCGCAACTGCGCGGTGTATTCCGCCGCTGCCACGCGCTTGCTCGACCGCTATGCCTTGCAACAGGACGATCACGAGCAGGTCTCGACGGCGGCCGAAATCGACGTGAAAACCCGCTCGCTGCTGATGTTTCGTCTCGGCGAAGAATGGCTGGGCCTGGCCACCCGCAGTCTGGTGGAAGTGGCGCCGCTGCAAGCGATTCATTCCTTGCCGCACCAGCGCTCCCGGGCTCTGCTCGGCGTGGCGAACGTGCGCGGTGCTTTGGTGGCGTGTTTGTCGCTGGTGGAGCTGCTCGGGCTCGATGGCACCGGCAGCGTGGCGTCTGGTGCCCGGGTGATGCCGAGGATGCTGATCATCGCTGCCCACGGCGGGCCGGTGGTGGTGCCGGTGGATGAAGTGGACGGGATTCACGCCATCGACGAGCGCATCCTTGATGCCGCGTCGCAGTCCGGCACCCAGGCCAGTGCCAAATACACCCGGGGCGTGTTGCAATTCAAAGGTCGCAGCCTGCGTTGGCTGGATGAAGAACAGCTGTTGTCCGCCGTGACCCGGAGCCTCACATGACCCCCGAGCAAATGCGCGACGCCTCGTTGCTGGAGCTGTTCAGCCTCGAAGCCGAAGCCCAGACCCAAGTGCTGAGCGCAGGCCTTTTGGCGCTTGAACGCGATCCGACCCAGGCCGATCACCTCGAATCGTGCATGCGTGCAGCCCACTCGCTAAAAGGCGCGGCGCGGATTGTCGGGGTCGATGCCGGCGTGAGCGTCGCGCATGTGATGGAAGATTGCCTGGTCAGTGCGCAGGAAGGGCGCCTGTACTTGCGGCCCGAGCACATTGACGCCTTGCTGCAAGGCACCGATTTGCTGATGCGCATCGCGACACCGAATAACAATCCCGGGACGGCGGACATCGAGGCCTATGTGGCGCTGATGGCGCGGTTGCTGGATCCGCTGGCGTTAGCCATGCCAATCAGCACGCCGATAGCGCCGTTCATCACCGAGTTCGAGCCCGAAGCGCTCGCACCAAAGGTCGAGGAGCTGGTTCCGGTTGCCGAACCGCCAGCCGCAGAACCACCGAAAAAAAACCGGCGCACCACCGAAGGCGGCGAACGCGTGCTGCGCGTCACGGCCGAACGCTTGAACAGCCTGCTCGACCTGTCGAGCAAATCCCTGGTGGAAACCCAGCGACTCAAGCCGCACCTGGCCACGATGCAGCGCCTCAAGCGAATGCAGAACAATGGCCTGCGGGCGCTGGAAAACCTCAACGTCCACCTCAAGGAACATGCCTTGAGCCTCGAAGCCCAGGAAGCCCTGAGCGATGCCCGGCGGCTGCTGGCCGAGTCCCAGCAATTGCTGGTGGAAAAAAACGCCGAACTGGATGAGTTCGCCTGGCAAGCCAGTCAACGGGCGCAGGTGTTGTACGACACCGCGCTGGCCTGTCGCATGCGGCCGTTTGCCGACGTATTGAGCGGACAAGTGCGCATGGTCCGCGACCTCGGTCGCAGCCTCGGTAAACAGGTGCGGCTGGAGATCGAGGGCGAGAAAACCCAGGTTGATCGCGACGTCCTGGAAAAGCTCGAAGCGCCGCTGACGCACTTGCTGCGCAACGCCGTCGATCACGGTATCGAGTCCCCCGAACAACGCTTGCTGGCCGGCAAGCCTGAAGAAGGCCTGATTCGGCTGCGCGCTTCCCATCAAGCGGGTCTGCTGGTGCTGGAGTTGAGCGATGACGGTCACGGCGTCGATCTGGAAAAGGTCCGCCGCAGCATCATCGAGCGGCAGCTATCCCCAGCCGAAACCGCCGCCCAGTTAAGCGAAGAAGAGCTGCTGACGTTCCTGTTCCTGCCCGGTTTCAGCCTGCGCGACAAGGTGACTGAAGTGTCCGGGCGCGGCGTCGGCCTGGACGCGGTTCAGCACATGGTCCGTCAGTTGCGCGGCGCGGTGGTGCTGGAGCAGACGGCGGGCGAGGGCAGCCGTTTTCACCTCGAGGTGCCGCTGACGCTGTCAGTGGTGCGCAGTCTGGTGGTGGAAGTCGGTGACGAGGCGTACGCCTTTCCGCTGGCGCACATCGAGCGCATGTGTGATCTGGAGGCGGCGGACATCGTTCAGGTCGAAGGGCGCCAGCACTTCTGGCACGAAGGCCGGCATGTCGGACTGGTCGCCGCCAGTCAGTTGTTGCAGCGGCCTGCGAGCCCGAGCAGTCAACAAACCCTGAAAGTCGTGGTCATCCGCGAGCGCGAGGCAATTTACGGCGTGGCAGTCGAGCGGTTTATTGGCGAGCGGACATTGGTCGTTTTGCCGCTGGACGAACGTCTGGGCAAGGTGCAGGACATTTCCGCCGGGGCCTTGCTCGACGATGGGTCGGTGGTGCTGATCGTCGACGTCGAAGACATGCTGCGCTCGGTGGACAAACTGCTCAATACTGGGCGTCTGGAGCGGATTGCTCGTCAAGGCAGCCAGGCCATCGAGGCGGCGCGCAAACGGATTCTGGTGGTAGACGATTCGTTGACCGTGCGGGAGTTGCAGCGCAAGTTGCTGCTCAATCGCGGCTACGACGTGGCCGTGGCGGTCGACGGTATGGATGGCTGGAACGCCCTGCGTTCGGAGGATTTCGATCTGCTGATTACCGATATTGATATGCCGCGCATGGACGGCATCGAACTGGTGTCTTTGTTGCGCCAGGACAATCGCCTGCAATCGCTGCCGGTTATGGTGGTGTCCTATAAAGATCGCGAAGAGGACCGTCGTCGTGGACTGGACGCCGGAGCCGACTATTATCTAGCCAAAGCCAGTTTTCATGACGACGCCCTGCTCGATGCAGTGGTTGAGCTCATAGGAGGAGCGCGGGCATGAAAATAGCCATCGTCAACGACATGCCCATGGCGGTGGAGGCCCTGCGCCGCGCCTTGGCATTCGAACCGGCGCATGAAGTGGTCTGGGTCGCCGGCAATGGCGCCGAGGCGGTGCAGCGTTGCGCCGAAAATACCCCGGACCTGATCTTGATGGACCTGATCATGCCGGTGATGGACGGCGTGGAGGCGACCCGGCGGATCATGGCCGAAACCCCCTGCGCCATCGTCATCGTCACGGTCGACCGGCAGCAGAACGTGCACCGGGTGTTCGAGGCCATGGGCCACGGCGCGCTGGACGTGGTCGACACCCCGGCCCTCGGTGCGGGCAATGCCCAAGAGGCGGCGGCGCCATTGTTGCGCAAGATCATGAACATCGGCTGGCTGATTGGTGACAAGGGCAACCGGGAGCGACCGGCCCCCAGCCCGCTGCGCAGTTCGGCTTCACGCCAGCGACTGGTCGCGATTGGCTCGTCTGCAGGCGGTCCTGCGGCGCTGGAAGTCTTGCTCAAAGGCCTGCCAAAAGATTTTTCGGCTGCCATCGTGCTGGTGCAGCATGTTGACCAGGTGTTCGCCGCCGGCATGGCCGAATGGCTCAGCAGCGCCAGCGGCCTGAAGGTGCGCCTGGCCCAGGAAGGCGAGCCCCCATTGGCCGGCACCGTGTTGCTGGCGGGCACCAACCACCATATTCGCTTGTTGAAAAACGGCACGCTGGCCTACACCGCCGAACCGGTCAACGAGATCTATCGGCCCTCGATCGATGTGTTTTTCGAGAGCGTATCCAGTTACTGGAACGGCGATGCCGTGGGTGTTTTGCTCACAGGGATGGGGCGTGACGGCGCGCAGGGGCTTAAACTCATGCGCCAACAGGGCTACATGACCATCGCTCAGGACCAACAAAGCAGTGCGGTCTACGGAATGCCGAAAGCGGCAGCGGCCATCGATGCCGCCGTGGAAGTTCGCCCACTGGACAAGATAGCGCCACGATTGCTGGAGATTTTCCCCAAATGAAGACTTTTCGCAGCAATCCTGACCCAGGCAGTATTCAGGTGACCGCACATGAATGACTTACAACTCGACGACTTCAAGACCGACGAAAACGCCGCCATGGTGTTGTTGGTGGACGATCAGGCAATGATCGGCGAGGCGGTGCGCCGCGGGTTGTCGAACGAAGAGAATATCGACTTCCACTTCTGCGCCGACCCGCACCAGGCCATCGCGCAGGCGATCCGGATCAAGCCGACGGTGATCCTCCAGGATCTGGTGATGCCCGGTCTGGACGGCCTCAGCCTGGTGCGCGAATACCGAAACCATCCGGCGACCAAAAACATTCCGATTATTGTCCTGTCGACCAAGGAAGACCCGCTGATCAAGAGCGCGGCGTTTGCGGCCGGGGCCAATGATTATCTGGTCAAGCTGCCGGACAACATCGAACTGGTGGCGCGCATTCGCTACCACTCGCGCTCCTACATGACGTTGTTGCAGCGCGATGCGGCCTACCGCGCGTTGCGGGTCAGCCAGCAGCAGTTGCTCGACACCAATCTGGTACTCCAGCGGTTGATGAACTCCGACGGCTTGACCGGGCTGTCGAACCGCCGGCATTTCGACGAATACCTGGAACTGGAATGGCGCCGTTCGCTGCGTGATCAGAGCCAATTGTCGCTGTTGATGATTGATGTCGACTATTTCAAGTCCTACAACGACAGCTTTGGCCACCTTGAAGGCGATGAAGCCCTGCGTAAAGTCGCTACCGCGATTCGAAACGCAAGCGCCCGGCCTTCGGACCTGCCGGCCCGGTACGGTGGAGAAGAGTTTGTCCTGGTGCTGCCCAACACCACGCCGGGTGGCGCACGGCTGGTGGCGGAAAAACTGCGCATGACCGTGGAAGCGCTGAAGATTCCGCACATTTTCCCCAGCGAAGGCTCAAGCCTGACCATTAGCATCGGCCTGTCGACCATGATCCCGCAGCAGGGCAGTGACTGCCGGCAATTGATCTCGGCGGCGGACAAGGGGCTGTACCTGGCGAAGAACAATGGGCGTAATCAGGTGGGGATTGAGTAATTCGTTGCTGAAATACGATCCCATGTAGCAGCGGTCGAGCCCCGCGAGGCCGCGTCCGAGGACGAAGTCCTCGCCAGTCCTGTGTACGCGGTTTGTCTGAAAGACCATGTTGTATGGTTTACGACGGCTTCGCCGCCGAACGCGGCCTCGCGGGGCTCGACCGCTGCTGCAGGTGTTCGCAAACCATTCGCCCTAAAGCCGCCAGGCGGGCTGCCGTGACAGCTTGATTACGTTATACTCGCCGGCTTTCAAAAGTTCGCCAACGAGTGCTGCCCGCCATGGAAATCAACCCGATCCTTAACAGTATCAAGGACCTGTCCGAGCGCTCCGAAACTATTCGGGGGTATCTTTGACTACGATCAAAAGCATGAGCGTCTGACTGAAGTCAATCGCGAGCTTGAAGATCCGGCTGTCTGGAACAACCCGTCGTACGCTCAGGAACTGGGCCGCGAGCGGTCCCTGCTTGCTCAGATCGTCGAAACCCTCGACGAAATGCACAGCGGTCTGGCCGACGCCAAAGATTTGCTGCTGATGTCCGCCGAAGAAGAAGACCAGGCCGCCGTCGATGACGTCGCTGCCGAAGTCGAGCGCCTGCGCGAGTCGCTGGAAAAACTCGAATTCCGTCGCATGTTCAGCGGTGAGATGGACGCCAACAACGCCTACCTGGACATCCAGGCCGGCTCTGGCGGTACCGAGGCCCAGGACTGGGCCAACATCCTGCTGCGCATGTACCTGCGCTGGGCTGACAAACGCGGTTTCGACGCGACCATCATGGAGCTGTCGGCCGGTGAAGTCGCCGGGATCAAGGGCGCCACGGTCCACATCAAGGGTGAATATGCCTTTGGCTGGCTGCGCACCGAGATCGGCGTGCACCGTCTGGTGCGCAAGAGCCCGTTCGACTCCGGCAACCGTCGCCACACCTCGTTCTCGGCCGTGTTCGTGTCGCCGGAAATCGATGACAACATCGAAATCGACATCAACCCGTCGGACCTGCGCATCGACACCTACCGCTCCTCGGGTGCCGGTGGTCAGCACGTAAACACCACCGACTCGGCCGTACGTATCACCCACGTACCGACCAACACCGTGGTCAGCTGCCAGAACGAACGCTCCCAGCACGCCAACAAAGACACCGCGATGAAAATGTTGCGGGCGCGCTTGTACGAGCAGGAAGTGCAGAAACGCAACGCCGCCTCCCAGGCCCTGGAAGACACCAAGTCGGACATCGGCTGGGGTCACCAGATTCGCTCTTACGTGCTTGATGCGTCGCGAATCAAGGATTTGCGCACTAACATCGAACGCAGTGACTGCGACAAGGTACTCGACGGCGATATCGACGAATACCTGGTGGCGAGCCTGAAACAAGGGCTGTAAGACATGCAACACGGGATCGCCTGATACATCGCGATCCCTGTGGGAGCGGGCTTGCCCGCGATCCCCAGCCGCAGGCTGGGGGCAACGAACCTGTGATGGAATTTTTAAAGACATGAGCGACCTACAAATCGACCAGGCCCTGCAACAGGAAGAAAACTCCCTGATCGCCCTGCGCAAGGAAAAGCTGGCTGCCGAGCGCGCCAAGGGCAATGCCTTCCCCAACGACTTCCGCCGCGACAACTACTGCGAAGACTTGCAGAAACAGTACGCGGACAAGACCAAGGAAGAGCTGGCAGAGGCTGCGATCCCGGTCAAGGTTGCCGGTCGCATCATGCTCAACCGTGGCTCGTTCATGGTGATCCAGGACATGACCGGGCGCATTCAGGTCTACGTCAACCGTAAGACCCTGTCCGAAGAAACCCTGGCCGCGGTGAAAACCTGGGACATGGGCGACATCATTGCAGCCGTTGGCACCCTGGCCCGTTCCGGCAAGGGCGATCTGTACGTTGAAATGACCGAAGTGCGCCTGCTGACCAAGTCGCTGCGCCCGCTGCCGGACAAGCACCACGGCCTGACCGACACCGAACAGCGCTATCGCCAGCGCTACGTTGACCTGATCGTCAACGAAGAGGTGCGCCAGACTTTCCGCGTGCGTTCGCAAGTGATTGCGCACATCCGCAGCTTCCTGATGAAGCGCGACTTCCTGGAAGTCGAAACACCGATGCTGCAAACCATTCCCGGTGGCGCGGCGGCCAAGCCTTTCGAGACGCACCACAACGCGCTGGACATGGAAATGTTCCTGCGTATCGCACCTGAGCTGTACCTCAAGCGCCTCGTTGTCGGCGGCTTCGAGAAAGTGTTCGAGATCAACCGCAACTTCCGTAACGAAGGTGTTTCGACTCGTCACAACCCTGAATTCACCATGTTGGAGTTCTACCAGGCTTACGCCGACTACGAAGACAACATGGACCTGACCGAAGAACTGTTCCGTGAACTGGCGCAGCTGGTTCTGGGCAGCACCGACGTGCCGTACGGCGACAAGGTGTTCCACTTCGGCGAACCGTTCGTGCGTCTGTCGGTGTTCGACTCGATCCTCAAGTACAACCCTGAGCTTACCGCTGACGACCTGACCGACATCGACAAGGCTCGCGCCATCGCCAAGAAGGCCGGCGCCAAAGTGCTGGGCTTCGAAGGTCTGGGCAAGTTGCAGGTGATGATTTTCGAAGAACTGGTCGAGCACAAGCTGGAGCAGCCGCACTTCATCACCCAATACCCGTTCGAAGTGTCGCCGCTGGCCCGTCGTAACGACGAGAACCCAAGCGTCACCGACCGTTTCGAACTGTTCATCGGTGGCCGCGAAATCGCCAACGCCTATTCCGAGTTGAACGACGCGGAGGACCAGGCCGAGCGCTTCATGGCTCAGGTGGCCGACAAGGACGCGGGCGACGACGAAGCCATGCACTACGACGCCGACTTCGTTCGTGCGCTGGAGTACGGCATGCCGCCAACGGCGGGTGAAGGTATCGGCATCGACCGTCTGGTGATGTTGCTGACCAACTCACCGTCGATCCGCGACGTGATCCTGTTCCCGCACATGCGGCCGCAAGCGTAAGTGTTTCAATAAAAAAGCCGCCTATAACAGGCGGCTTTTTATTGCCTGTCTGGTACAAACGTATCAAATGGTTACTTTTGAAGTAAGAGAGGAATACCTGTCGTGAACCGTGCAATTGCTCAAGAAGGTGCAGCGGGCATCGCCACTGCGGTCGCTGAAAGCGTTCAGTACCAGGGTCGCAAGGCCAGCCGACAGGGCAGCGAGCAGCGTCGACAGGACATTCTCGATGCGGCGATGCGCATTGTCGTGCGTGATGGCGTGCGGGCCGTGCGTCATCGCGCGGTGGCTGCTGAGGCCGGTGTGCCGCTGTCGGCCACCACTTACTATTTCAAGGATATCGATGACTTGCTCACCGATACCTTCGCCCAATACGTGGAACGCAGCGCGGCTTTCATGGCCAAGTTGTGGGTCAACAACGAAGGCCTGCTGCGCGAGATGGTGGTCAGCGGCGACGGCAGCCCCGAGTCGCGCTCGCAACTGGCGGACGACATTGCGCGGTTGATGGCGGACTATGTTCACCGGCAACTGATCAACCGCCGCGAACACCTGATGGCCGAACAGGCGTTCCGCCAGGAAGCGCTGCTGAACCCGCGCCTGGCGCTGTTGGTGCGCTCGCATCAGCAAATTCTGCTCCAGGGTACGTGCCAGCTTTTCCAGGTATTGGGTTCGCGCGAACCGCAACAGGATGCCAAGGTGTTGACGGCGATTATCGGACGGATGGAATATCAGGGCCTGCTCAACGACGCCGAGCCTGTCGCCGAAGCCGAAATGCTCGGTATCCTCAATCGCTACATGCACCTGGTATTGGCGTCGGTGTAACTCCTCGCTTGACCGCAACCCTGTAGGAGCGAGGCTTGCCCGCGAAGGCGGTTTAACATTCAACAGGTATGTTGACTGACACTACGCCTTCGCGGGCAAGCCTCGCTCCTACAAGGACGGTGAGCATTCGGGGAACTGTGTTCATAGGGAGTGTTGAATGAAAGCCTGGCGTGTCGTTGTGATCGCCTTGTCGTTCCTGCTGCTCAGTGGCTGTCTGGTGACCTTCAAGGAGCCACTGCCCGCCAGCGACCCCGCGCCCAAAGGTCTGCTCGGCAAATGGACCAGCACCAACGCCTGGGGCGAGCCGATGAACCTTGAACTGACGCGTCTGGGCGAAAATCGCTACCAGGCGGTCAGCTACTTCAAGGCCAAGCCCAAAGAGCGTGAAGCCTATCCCTTTACGGTATCGCGCCATGGCAGTCGCTGGTACCTGTCGGCGAAGGTCCCGGCGCAATTCGGCGGGCATTTCACCCTCTTCGGATTTGAACTCAACGATAAGCACGAATTGGTGGTCTACAACCTCGATCTCGAGCAGATCAATCAGGCCCTGGGGCAAAAAGTCCTGAGCGGCGAAGGCTTCCAGACCGACGATGGCGACGGCGTGTTGATCAGCACCAGCATGGATCAGGTCTTTGCTTACCTCGATGATCCGGCCAATTCCGATGTCTTCGTCGAGGCGGCGCGCTATCAGCGCCTGGCCAAAGCCAAAGCTGAAGTTAAATAAAGCCAGCACATAACGGTTTTTCTACAGGAGTTTCGGGTGGACGATTACCAGCAGACGATACGCATTTTGTCCGATCGCATTGTGCTGGCACAGACGCCGATTCGCGTCCTCGATGCGGTCAAGTGGGACGACAGCATTCGCAAGAATTTCCTCAAGGCCAAGGGCAAGGAAATGCCGGCGGTGGACCGTGACTATTACCTCAATCGGCCGCTGTCGTTTGATTCCAGCAAAGTGAAACTGGAATTCCAGAACATCGAGCGTGATATCACCCGTCAGCTCGGCCAGTTCAACCCGGTCGGCCAGATCATGCGGCGCATGTGCAAGGAGTACCGGATGGTGGTGCGCATGCTCGAAGCGCGCGGCACCGAAGATTTCGGGCTGATTTCCCAGGAGTTGTACGGCGCCGCGTCCGACGCGTTCCACGCCGGTGACCCGACCCTGTCCGACCTCGGCCTGATGCTCTCCGATTACCTGAACAACATCGATGGCCGGGGTGACCTGAAGGACGAGCCGAAAATCCTCACTGCCAAAGACGCCGTGCATTTATTGCAAACCCGGCTGAGCAAGGTGTTTGGCGAAGCCGAGGAAACCATTCGTGTGTTCGAGTCTGACGGTATCGTTGCCGATGCGGCGGCCGGCGCCGACTACATCAAGATCCGCACCGACGCGATGTTCAACGAACGTGACGTGCGCGCCCTGGAGGTCCATGAAGGGCTGGTGCACGTCGGCACCACGCTCAACGGGCTGAACCAGCCAATCTGCACCTTCCTCTCCAAAGGCCCACCGTCGTCGACCGTGACTCAGGAAGGACTGGCGATCCTGATGGAAATCATCACCTTCGCTTCCTACCCGAGCCGCCTGCGCAAACTGACCAACCGCACCCGTGCCATTCACATGGTGGAGGAGGGCGCGGACTTTTTGCAGGTCTTCGAATTTTTCCGCGAACAAGGCTTCGAAATGGCTGAAAGCTACGGCAACGCCAGCCGGGTTTTCCGTGGTTCGATACCGACCGGTCTGCCGTTTACCAAAGACTTGTCCTACCTCAAGGGCTTTATCATGGTTTACAACTACATTCAGTTGGCCGTGCGTAAAGGCAAGCTTGAGCAGATTCCGCTGCTGTTTTGCGGCAAGACCACACTGGAAGACATGCGGACCTTGCGCCAGTTGGTGGACGAAGGGCTGGTGGTGCCACCGAAGTATTTGCCGGATCAGTTCCGCGACCTGAACGCACTGTCGGCGTGGATGTGCTTCTCCAACTTCCTCAACCACCTGAGCCTGGACCGGATCGAAGCGGATTACTCGAACATCCTGTAATCACCACAAGACCTGTAGGAGCGAGCGGTGCGGCGATCCGACTTGCCCGCGAAGGCGGTATAACATTCAACAGGTATGTTGACTGACACAACGCCTTCGCGGGCAAGCCTCGCTCCTACAAGGTCAGCGGTGTATTCCAACCCCCATTTTCGCGAGGTTTCAACGGATGAGAATCCTCGGCATTCTCTGCCTTCTCCTGACCCTGAGCGGTTGCAGCTCCCTGCTGTTCTACCCCGAACCCGGTCAGTTGTTCACCCCGGAAAAAGCCAAGCTCGAATACCGCGAAGTGACCCTGACCACCGCCGACGGCCTCAGGCTGAACGCGTGGTGGCTGCCGGCGAAAAAAGGCGTCGAGGTCAAGGGCACGGTGCTGCATCTGCACGGCAACGGCGGTAATTTGCCCATGCACCTGGGCGGCAGCTGGTGGTTGCCGGAGGAAGGCTATCAGGTCCTGCTGATCGATTATCGCGGTTACGGACTGTCCGAAGGCGAACCAAGTCTGCCGGCGATCTATCAGGACATCGACGCCGCGTTCAAGTGGCTCGATCAGGCACCCGAGGTCAAAGGCAAACCGCTGATCCTGCTCGGCCAGAGCCTCGGTGGTTCGATGGCCGTGCATTACCTGGTTCAACATCCCGAGCGCCAGAAACAACTCAAGGCTTTCGTCCTCGACGGCGTGCCCGCCAGCTATCGCAGCATCGGCCGGTTTGCCCTGAGCAATTCCTGGCTGACCTGGGCGTTCCAGGTGCCGTTATCCTGGCTGGTGCCGGACGGCGACAGCGCGATCAATTCCATGGCGCAGCTCAACGGCGTGCCGAAACTGATCTACCACAGCATCGACGATCCGATCGTGCCTCTTTCCAACGGCATCCGTCTGTATCAAGCTGCGCCGCCGCCGCGCGTGCTGCAATTGACCCGGGGTGGTCATGTGCAGACATTCGCCGACCCGGTCTGGCGCAAAGTGATGCTGCGTTATCTCGACGATCCGCAGCATTTCAACGGCCTGCGCCGCCTGGGTGAAATCCCCAATTACCCGGCACCCAAGCATTCAGAAGATGAACCATCAGAGAGCCCGCAATGAGTGAAGAACGTAACGCCATCCCGCTGATCATCACCGGTATCTGCAGCATCCTCGGCACCGTCGGGGCCCTGTGGTTCTACGGCTACCTGCACTTCGCCAAACCTGAAGATGCGCTGCTGCTCAGCGACTTCACCATGCTCAAGACCGTGCCGGGTGAAGACTACAAAGTCTCCCTGGAACCCGCGTCGCAAGTGGCCCAGTGCATCGATGGCGTGCTGGTGATGTTCGACACCGAACAAAAAGGCCTGACCGGCGTATTGATCAACAGCAAGAAAAAAGCCGTGCGCTGCATGGGCGAAGAAACCCCACAAAAACTCGAGCAGTAATCGATCCCGTAGGAGCGAGGCTTGCCCGCGAAGAACGATAACGCGGATCGTCAGACACACCGAGTCGCCTCATTCGCGAGCAAGCTTCGCTCCTACAGGTTCTCCACCATCCCGTGGGAGCGAGGCGTCCGCGAAGAACGATAACGCGGAGCGTCAGACACGCCGAGTCGCGTCCTTCGCGAGTAAGCTTCGCTCCTACAAGTTCTCCACCATCCCGTAGGAGCGAGGCTTGCCCGCGAAGAACGATAACGCGGAGCGTCAGACACACCGCGGACATAAAAAAGCCCCGCCTGATCGACTCAGACGGGGCTTTTGTGTTTCAGCAGGTGAGGCTTAGTTCGAGCTGACAGCCGAACGCGGAATCACGGGCTGGTTGTCGTTGGAAATGGTTACTTCCACACGACGGTTCATCGCACGACCCGAGGTGCTGGTGTTTTCCGCAACCGGGTATTCCTTGCCATAACCCTGCGCAACGACGCGTGCTGGATCAACGCCCATTTTCACCAGCGCCATGCGCACAGAACCGGCACGACGCTCGGACAGCGACTGGTTATGGCTCGCGGTGCCGGTGCTGTCGGTGTAACCCTCGACGATCACTTTGCGATCAGGGTTTTCCGAGAGGAACTGCGCCAGTTTGTTGATGTTCACCAAGCCACTGGATTTCAGATCTGCACGGTCAGTCGCGAACAGCACATCACCGAAGGTCACCAGCGTACCGCGATCAGTCTGCTTGGCGTTCAGGCTGTCCTGCAACTGCTTGATCTGCTGATCGCGAGCATCGAGACGGGCCTGGGCACGTTGCGCGGCAGCATTTTTCAGGTTGGCTTCAGCGGTGCGCAGGGCGATGGTTTGCTTCGCCACTTCAACACGCTGATTGGTCAGATAGGCCAGTTGGTCGACCTCGTTCTGATCTTTTTTGTCCAGATAAGCCTTGTCGGCCTTGTCCAGGTAATCGCTGGCGTCTTTGGTTTCCAGTGCCGCCACTTTGCTGGCTTGCGGGTTGGCTTGCAGGCCGCTGTAGTTGGTGCGGGCCTGTTCCAGGTTCGCGTTAGGCGGGGTGGAGCAGGCAGCCAGTGCAACGCTTGCGGCCAGGAGAGCGGGGATCATCAGTTGTTTACGCATAATAATTCGTCCTTTTTATCGATAAGAGCTTCAAGTCTGAGGTCTGGATGCGCGCTTACTGCACGGTGCGCTGGCTTTCCTGACGCAGTTCCTGAACCCCTTTCTGGGAGTCCTTCACAGCTTGTTCGGCTTTCAGTGCCTGGGCTTTGCGTTCGGCTACGCGAGCGTCCCACTCAGCCTGTTCGGCCAGAACCTTAGCCTCGGCATACTTCTTGTCGTGCATGGCGATTTCGGCTTGTTTGAGCTTGTCCTGCGCGGACTTCATTTCCACGGCGGCAAACTCGGTGCCGCCGGCGCTGACGGCGCCATTCACAGCGGATTGGGTCACAGCGAATTGCTCGGTCGGCGGATTGCCCGCGCAACCGGCCAGTACGAAGCTGCTGCCGATTGCCAGGGCAGCCAGTTTCAGACCGCGCAGGTGATTGAACGAGGACTTGGCAGTGCTGATCTTCATGGTCTTCAACTCCATTGGTAAAACTCCTGAAAAACTCAAAAATCCATGCTGGGCAAGGAGCCGTAACCGTCAATTTCCGGGGGTGTTCTGAAACGGCCGTCCCAGGCGTGGTTAATGGCTGTGACCCGAGGCGTTTTTCAAAAGTTCAGAGAAGATGGCCTAACGCCCGAAAAAACTTTGACCGAGCGGAAAAGGCTCTAGATCGGGAACTTTGGCGATGTGCAGCGGTATCCCCGACCGTTTCAACGCTCGGAACACGCATTTTTGAAGGGGGTGCGCAAGCTAATGTAGGAGTGAGCCTGCTCGCGATTGCGGTGTGTCATTCAACAGAAATTTTGAATGTTCAACCGCAATCGCGAGCAGGCTCACTCCTACAGGGGGTCGGGGGGAATCAATGTTTTTGCTTGTCGTCACCGGATGACAAATCGTGCAGATGACGACGGGACAACGCGAGAAAACGCGGGGTCGGACCAACGTCTTCATACAGCGGATCACCTTCTTCATCGGTGGCCACCACGGTCGATCCTCTCACGTAAGGAAAGCTCTTTTCGAGCTCTTCCAGCGCGGCGCCAATCAGCTCGCCAAGCAGTTCTTCGGGTTGGCGTTTGGGGTACATCTCGGTAATCGCCGCCAGCCGTGCGGCGGCTTCCATGTCCAGATGAATCCTGTAACCGGTGTCGGTCAGGCGACCCTTGGCGTTTTCTTCCCAATGCTGGGCAAGTTCGCGGATTTTCATAAAAACCTCATTGCGCTCCTGCTCGTGGCAGGCGGTGTGAGTGTCCGCCAATGGTCGGCGGCAAGCCGTTGTACGGCTTACTCTTCAGACTAGCTCGAACGCACAAGGTTTAACGTCCCTTCGTCGTCTGCTTGTAAGAAGCGCTTTAGAGCGGCACTCTCTGCTATCAGAGCATGGCATTCCAAGACACCCGGATTTTCGCTGGAGAACTGCTGATGACCGATATTGATGCACGCTTGCGCGAGGACGTTCACCTGTTGGGTGAGCTGTTGGGCAATACCATTCGTGAACAGTACGGGGACGGCTTTCTCGACAAGATCGAGCAGATCCGCAAGGGCGCCAAAGCCGACCGTCGTGGTTCGATGGACGCTGAACTGAGCGCCAGCCTCAACCAATTGAGCGAAGAAGAGTTGCTGCCGGTGGCGCGGGCGTTCAACCAGTTTCTCAACCTGGCCAATATCGCCGAGCAGTATCAGCTGATTCACCGCCGCGAAGAGTCGCAGCCGGCCCCGTTCGAATCACGGGTGCTGCCGGAGCTGCTCGCTCGCCTGCGCGCTGAAGGCCATAGCGCCGAATCCCTGGCCCGACAACTGGGTCGGCTGGAGATCGAGCTGGTCCTCACCGCTCACCCGACCGAAGTGGCGCGCCGCACGCTGATCCAGAAATACGACGCCATCGCTGCGCAACTGGCCGCCCAGGACCATCGCGATCTGACGACTGCCGAGCGCGAGCAGATCCAGGCGAAGTTGCAGCGCCTGATTGCCGAAGCCTGGCACACCGAAGAAATCCGTCGCACGCGTCCGACGCCGGTCGACGAAGCCAAATGGGGTTTCGCGGTGATCGAGCATTCGCTGTGGCAGGCGATCCCGAACTATATGCGCAAGGCCGATAAAGCCCTGCATGCCGCTACCGGCCTGCATTTACCGCTGGAAGGCGCGCCGATCCGCTTCGCCTCGTGGATGGGCGGCGACCGCGACGGCAACCCCAACGTGACGGCCGCCGTGACCCGCGAAGTTTTGCTGCTGGCGCGCTGGATGGCCGCTGATTTGTACGTGCGTGATGTCGATCAGCTCGCTGCCGAACTGTCGATGCAGCAGGCCAGCGATGCACTGAAAGCCAAGGCCGGAGAAAGCGCCGAACCTTATCGCGCGGTGCTTAAACAGTTGCGCGAACGTCTGCGGGCCACGCGTAGCTGGGCGCACGCTTCATTGACGGCAACCACCCCGGCGCCGGTCGATGTGCTGCACAACAACCGTGACCTGCTGGATCCGCTGGAGTTGTGTTACCAGTCTTTGCACGAGTGCGGCATGGGCGTGATCGCTGATGGTCCGTTGCTCGATTGCCTGCGCCGCGCGGTGACCTTCGGGCTGTTCCTGGTACGGCTCGATGTACGACAGGACTCGTCGCGGCATACCGCGGCCATGACAGAAATCACCGATTACCTCGGCCTCGGTCGCTACGAAGACTGGAGCGAGGAGGAGCGCATCGCCTTCCTGGTGCGTGAACAGAACAACCGCCGGCCGTTGTTGCCGACGTACTTCAAACCATCGGCCGACACTGCCGAGGTGCTGGCGACGTGCCGGGAAATTGCGGCCGCCCCGGGGGCTTCGCTCGGCTCTTATGTGATCTCCATGGCCGGCGCCGCTTCCGACGTGCTCGCCGTGCAACTGTTGCTCAAAGAGTCCGGCGTGTTGCGGCCGATGCGCGTGGTGCCGCTGTTCGAAACCCTCGCCGACCTCGACAACGCAGGTCCGGTGATTGAAAAACTGTTGCTGCTGCCGGGCTATCGCTCGCGCCTGCAAGGCCCGCAGGAAGTGATGATCGGCTATTCCGACTCGGCCAAGGACGCCGGCACGACCGCGGCGGCTTGGGCGCAATATCGGGCGCAGGAGCGCTTGGTCGATATCTGCCGCGAGCAGCAAGTTGAGCTGCTGTTGTTTCACGGTCGCGGTGGCACCGTCGGTCGCGGCGGCGGTCCGGCGCATGCGGCGATTCTGTCGCAGCCGCCGGGTTCGGTGGCGGGGCGTTTCCGTACCACCGAGCAGGGGGAAATGATTCGTTTCAAATTCGGCCTGCCGGACATCGCCGAGCAAAACCTCAATCTGTACCTGGCCGCCGTGCTGGAAGCGACCTTGCTGCCGCCCCCTCCACCGGAACCTGCCTGGCGCCATCTGATGGATGAATTGGCCGCTGACGGGGTCAAGGCTTACCGCGCCGTCGTGCGGGAAAATCCGCAGTTCGTCGAGTATTTCCGCCAGTCCACCCCGGAACAGGAACTGGGGCGTTTGCCGTTGGGCAGCCGCCCGGCCAAGCGCCGTGCCGGCGGGATCGAAAGCCTGCGCGCCATTCCATGGATCTTCGGCTGGACCCAGACGCGCCTGATGTTGCCGGCCTGGCTCGGCTGGGAAGCGGCGCTGAGCAAGGCACTGGAGCGTGGCGAAGGCGAGCTGCTGGGGCAGATGCGCGAACAGTGGCCGTTCTTCCGCACGCGCATCGATATGCTGGAAATGGTGTTGGCCAAAGCCGATGCCGACATCGCCCGATCCTACGATGAGCGGCTGGTCGAGCCGGATTTGCTCCCTTTGGGTGCGCATTTACGCGACCTATTGTCGCAGGCCTGCGCCGTGGTCCTTGGGCTGACTGGCCAGTCTCAACTACTGGCACATAGCCCAGACACCCTCGAATTCATCCGCTTGCGCAACACCTATCTCGACCCGCTTCATCTATTGCAGGCCGAACTGTTGGCACGTTCTCGGCAACAGGAAGTGGCGCAGGGCAGCCCGGTAGAACAGGCGCTGCTGGTGTCTGTGGCGGGGATTGCTGCCGGTTTGCGAAATACCGGCTAAGGTTTTCGTCGTGGGGGAAGGTGCCCGGCGCGAGCGTCGGGTGCCTGTGGGCGAGGGGCAGAAAAGGTCTGCAAGGCGACAGTTAATGATGGGGTTGCGACTTGGGGTACCCCGTCGAAAGGTCACGCGTGGCGCAGGTTTCTCCGACTTTCGGCGGCTTGTGTGGTCCGGGCCTGCTGTGTATCTTGATCAGCCTTTGGCCGTTTGGGCGGTCACGACCCTGTTTTTGAGATTGGCCCCACGAGGCGAATCCGTTGTTATCTATATAAAAAATTGAGGAGCACATCGATGCGCGTCATTCTGCTGGGAGCTCCCGGGGCCGGTAAAGGTACTCAGGCTAAGTTCATCACCGAAAAGTTCGGCATCCCGCAAATCTCCACCGGCGACATGCTGCGTGCTGCGGTCAAGGCCGGCACCGAGCTGGGCCTGATCGCCAAGAGCATCATGGACAGCGGTGGCCTGGTTTCCGATGACCTGATCATCAATCTGGTCAAGGAACGCATCAGCCAGGCGGATTGCGCCAACGGTTTCCTGTTTGACGGTTTTCCGCGCACCATTCCTCAGGCTGAAGCCCTGGTGAAAGCCGGCGTTGAACTGGATCACGTGGTCGAAATCGACGTCAAGGACGAAGACATCGTCCAGCGTATCGCCGGTCGTCGCGTGCATGAGGCTTCCGGCCGCGTGTACCACATCGTCTACAACCCGCCGAAAATTGCCGGTAAAGACGACATCACCGGTGAAGAGCTGGTGCAGCGCAAAGACGATACCGAAGAAACCGTGCGTCATCGTCTCTCCGTTTACCACGCTCAGACCGAGCCACTGGTGAAGTTTTACCAGGAGCTGTCCGCCGCTCAGGGCAAACCGAAGTACAGCCACATCGAAGGTGTTGGCTCGGTTGAAGCGATCACAGGGAAGGTGCTTGAAGCACTGAACTGAAAAGTCTGAACCGCTTCATCTTCTACGGCCCGCTTGCGGGCCGTAGTTGTTTATACTGGCGCACTTTTTCTGACCTCTCTTACGGAAACATCGATGAGCACCTTGCTGGCCCTGGACACCGCGACTGAAGCTTGCTCCGTTGCCTTGCTGCATGACGGCAAAGTCACGAGTCATTACGAGGTGATCCCGCGCCTGCATGCGCAGAAACTGTTGCCGATGATCCAGCAGTTGCTCGCCGATGCCGGGACCACCCTGCAAGCGGTCGATGCCATCGCCTTCGGTCGCGGGCCGGGCGCTTTCACCGGCGTGCGGATCGCCATCGGTGTGGTGCAAGGCCTGGCGTTTGCACTGGACCGCCCGGTGTTGCCGGTCTCCAACCTGGCGGTGCTGGCGCAGCGGGCCTATCGCGAGCACGGCGTCAGCCAGGTCGCGGCTGCCATCGATGCGCGGATGGACGAGGTGTATTGGGGTTGCTACCGCGAAACGGCGGGCGAGATGCGCCTGGTCGGCAATGAAGCGGTGTTGCCGCCGGAAGCGGCCGCTTTGCCGGCCGATGCCAGTGGTGAATGGTTCGGTGCCGGCACGGGCTGGGGGTATGCCGAGCGCATCGCCGTCAATCCGAGCGGGCAGGACGCAGGCATGTTGCCGCACGCTGAAGACCTGCTGACGCTGGCGCGATTTGCCTGGGAACGCGGTGAGGCGATTGTGGCGGATTTGGCTCAGCCGGTTTATCTGCGCGACAAAGTGGCGACACCCAAGGCTCGTTGATCCCACTGCTTTTGTGGCGAGGGAGCTTGCTCCCGTTGGGTTGCGAAGCGACCCCAGGAGTTCATCAGTAACGCCGAGCCGGCAGGTTTTGCGACTGCTGCGCAGCCGAACGGGAGCAAGCTCCCTCGCCACAAAAAACTTTCCAGCTGCAGCCAATCGTCGATTTCTCCCCCCGCTTTTAAACCTTTTCGTATTTCTGTGTTCTAGTTATCACTCGGCGGTTTGCGAAGTGGGTTGTGTGCCACTAAACTGCCATTACTGATACCGGACATGTACTCATGCGTATAGACGGCGTTTCCTCCCAGTCCTACCCCATAAAGCGCAAGCCCCGCAAAGGCCCTGTGGCGGATGACGACTACGTCGATATCGACGGCGAGCTGGAAATTCCGTCCGAAGAGCAACTGGCCGCCCGTGCCGCCAAAACTTCTGCGCAACGCCTGAGCAATCTTCCGGCTCGTCAGCAAGACATGATCTACCATCGCGCCATGAAGAAAAGCGTAGCCATGGCACTCGCCAGCTACCTGAGTACCGCCGGTTTTGTCGATTGGGATGCGGATGTGCTGGGCCTCGACCTGTACATCTGATGGTGCTGCCTTACTACCTCGGCTGCCCGTCCTGGAGTGAAAACGCCTGGCGCGATTATCTGTATCCGCCGGACGCCAAACCCACCGAATTTCTGAATCTCTATTCCCAGGTATTCAACGCCGTAGAAGGCAACACGACCTTCTACGCGAGCCCGGCCTCCAGCACCGTGCAACGCTGGGCCGAGACCATGCCCGAACACTTTCGCTTTACGGCCAAGTTTCCCGGCGACATCAGCCACGGCGGTGACCTGCGCGAACAACTGACCGCCGCCGAGACCTTCCTGCAATTGCTCAGCCCACTCGGTGAACGGGTTTCGCCCCTGTGGCTGCAATTGTCGAAAAGCTTCACCCCGCACCGATTGCCCGAACTGGCCGGCTTCATCGATGCGCTTGAGCGACCGCTGGCCGTTGAAGTGCGGCATGACGAATTCTTCGCCAAAGGCGATAGCGAGCGAATGCTCAATCGTCTGCTGCTGGATCGTGGCGTAGAACGTATCTGCCTCGATCCGCGAGCGCTGTTCAGCTGCACGTCGACCGATCCGCCGGTGCTCCACGCCCAATCGAAAAAGCCCAGGGTGCCGCCGCGTCCGGCAGCGTTTACTCAATTCCCGCAGGTGCGATTCATCGGCCATCCACAGCTTGAGGCGAATGATCCGTTCCTGGAGCCATGGGTCGAGAAAATTGCCGTGTGGATCGAAGAGGGTCGTACGCCCTACATCTTCCTGCACACCGCCGATAACCTGTTGGCCGCCAAGCTGGCGCAACGTTTTCACGCAAAGCTGATGGTGCGTTTGCCTGGCTTGCCGCCGTTGCCTGAGCTATACAGAGAGCCCGCCGCCGAGCAACTTGGCCTGCTCTGAGGCGGATTCGTTCCCCTTTTCAGGAGCCTGCCAATGGATGCGCAAACCCTTCGAGCCCAGGCGTTCAAAGCACTGCACGAACGCGAGGGCGCTTTTGTCATTCCCAATCCGTGGGACGCCGGCTCGGCGAAGATGCTTGCCAGCCTGGGTTTCGAGGCGCTGGCGACCACCAGTGCCGGTTACGCTTTTTCCAACGCCCGGCCCGATGGCGGGTTGACGCTGGACGATACGCTGGCGAACGTCCGGGCGATTGTCGCGGCAACCGACTTGCCGGTGGCGGTGGACCTGGAAAACGGTTTCGCTGACGATCCGACCGAATGCGCGCAAAGCATTTTGTCGGCTGCCGCGGCCGGCGCTGTCGGTGGTTCGATCGAAGACGCTACCGGCCGTGCAGACGCACCGATCTACTGTTTCGAGCATGCCGTGGCGCGCATTGAAGCCGCCGTCGCAGCCGCTCGCAGCTTGCCTTTCCCTTTCATGCTGACCGCCCGTGCCGAGAACTTTCTGCACGGCAATCCTGACCTGGCCGATACCATTCGCCGTTTGCAGGCGTTCGCCGAGGCGGGTGCCGACGTGTTGTACGCGCCGGGTCTGCGCAGCGCTGAAGACGTGTTGGCGGTGGTCCGTGCCGTGGCACCCAAACCGGTCAATGTGTTGATGTCCGGCGGGCTCAAATTGACGGTTGAGCAGTTGAGCGAGATGGGCGTCAAACGCATCAGCGTGGGGTCGGCGCTGGCCTTGGCGGCTTATGGCGAGTTTTTCCGCGCGGCTGAAGAGATCAAGACGTCGGGCACCTTCGGATTTACGTCGCGGTCCATGCCGTACGCCAAGGCCAATCAATTGTTCAAAGGCTGACGATGCGGTTTCGGTGGTGGCTGTTGCTGGTGCTGTTGATCATCGGTGCGACGGGCGTGAGCGTCTGGCGCGGCTGGATCTCTCTGCCACCCCAGTGGAACCCTTGGGCGCCGCTGGACGTGAAGGCCGAACCGAATTTTCTGACGCGCTACAAACTGATGCGCCTGCGCGATGATTCGCAATTGTGTAATCAAGCCTTGAGCAGCTCCGGATTACGCGTTGCGCATCAAGCCGACAGCCCTGGTGCGACCTGTCCGTTGATCAACACTTTGCGCGTGCAGGGCGGCGATGTGGCGCTGAGCAGCAGCTTCCTCGCCAGTTGCCGCCTGGCGGTTTCGTTTGCCCTGTTCGAACACCATGCCCTGCAACCTGCCGCGCAAGCGGTTTATGGTCAGCCCGTCAGCCGGGTCGATCATCTCGGCAGCTTTGCCTGCCGCAACGTCTACGGTCGCGAAAACGGCAGGCGAAGCCAGCATGCCAGCGCCGATGCGCTGGACATTGCCGGTTTTCGCCTGGCTGACGGTCGATCCATCAGCGTTCTCAAGGATTGGCCGAAGGATAATCAGGACGCACGGTTTCTACGCCAGGTTCGCGATGGCGCCTGTGGTCTGTTCAGTGTGGTGTTGAGCCCGGACTACAACGCAGCCCATCGCAATCACTTTCATGTCGATGTCGGGCCGTGGTGGGTGTGTCGCTGACTGCCTGTTATTAAAGATCAGGCGGCGATGCGCAGGTTCTGCAGGACGATCGGGCGAGCCCAGCCGTTGTCGAAATCGAGTTGTTTCTGTTGCGCCACCAATTCTTCGGGGGAGAACGGCGGGAACGGTTTGTCCAGCAGGTCGAGTTCGAATTCAGCGATCGGCAAGTGCAGCGGACGCGGTTGTGGCGCCGGGCCGGCTTCGGGCACAGGCTGACCGGCGGTGAGCACGATCGGACGCACCCAACCGCTTTCGAAGTCTTGTTGTTTCTGTTGAGCGACGATTTCTTCAGCCGGGAACGGCGGGAAAGGCTTGTCGGCCAGGTCCATTTCGAACTCGGCAATCGGCAGGAACAGCGGCTCGGGTGGCTTGACTTGGGTTTCTTTCACATCGCATTCGCGCTGGCTGACGATGTGCGCCAGCAGCTCGCTGCCGACGGTCGGCTCGACCGGGCTTTCAAGATCAACCGGTGGGAAAGTCCCGCACGCCGGCACCACATCGGTCGACTGTTCGGCCAGGGCCTGGGCAAAAAAATCCTGCCACAGGTGACTGACGCCGCTCAGTGCCTGTGAATTTCGCAGGCCATAATCGCCATGACGCGATAGGTAGCCTACGGATGTGGATTGAATGCCTGACATTTTTCTCGGTCGACGCTCAGCTCTGGCAAAATGCTCGTTAGTTTTGTTATCGGCCGTTTTTGCCGATCATTAATTTTTTGAGCGTGTTTTCCCATGATTGAGCAACCTGCGGCCTGCCGCATCCATGTCGAGGCCTCGGCCCCGGCATTTCAGCCACAAGCCGAGCAATGGGCCGAACGCCTGGGCTTGCCTTTGCACGTGGATGACGGCGAGTTTGCCTTGCAGGTGGGCGAACAGGGTTTGCAGCTGCAACAACTCGGGCCGGACGCACCAGGGCCGGTGCGGGTGGACTTCGTCGAAGGTGGCGCGGCGCATCGCCGGTTGTTCGGCGGTGGCACGGGGCAGATGATCGCCAAGGCGGTTGGCATCGCCCAAGGCGTGCGTCCGCGCGTGCTGGATGCCACGGCGGGGCTGGGCAAGGATGCGTTCGTGCTGGCGAGCCTGGGCTGCGAGATGAACCTGATCGAGCGTCAGCCGCTGATTGGTGCGTTGCTGGAGGATGGGCTGGCCCGTGGTGCGGAAGATTTCGATGTAGCGCCGATTGTGGCGCGGATGAAATTGCTCAAGGGCAATTCCATCGAGGTGATGCGCAATTGGGAAGGGGAGCCGCCGCAGGTGATCTACCTCGACCCGATGTTTCCGCATCGTGAGAAAACGGCGTTGGTGAAGAAGGAAATGCGTCTGTTCCGGCCGTTGGTCGGCGATGATCCGGATGCGCCGGCGCTGCTCGAAGCCGCATTGGCACTGGCCAGCCATCGTGTGGTGGTCAAGCGGCCGCGCAAGGCGCCTTGTATTGCGGGGCCCAAGCCCAGTCATGCGCTGGACGGGAAATCCAGTCGGTATGATATTTATCCGAAGAAAGCACTCAAGCCCTGAGATCGCGTCGCCTCATTCGCGGACAAGCCTCGCTCCTACAGGATCTGCGCTGACCCCTGTAGGAGCGAGCGGGCGGCGATCCGACTTGCCCGCGAAGACGCCAGACCAGACATCCAATATCTATCAGGCTGTCTCTGGTCGATAAGCCCGCATAAACAACCCCACCACTTCCCGCACATGCTCCTCGGCCGCATCGCCCGTCACCGGCTCACCACAGCCATACAGCAACCGAAAATTCCCCGCGCCCTTGAGCAGGCAGAAGAAATGCTCGGCCGCATTGCGCGGTTTATCGATGCTCAGTGCGCCGCTCTGATCAACCTTGGTCAGCAACCGCTCCATGCCATGCAGCATGCGTTGCGGCCCGGCTTCGAAGAAGATCAGCGAGAGTTTCGGGTCCTGGCTGCCCAGGGTCATCATCAGCCGATGCAGGTTCACCGATTCATCGCTGTTGATCAGTTGATGAAAACCGCGCGCGATGTTCAGCAGCACCGTTTCGACTGAAACACCGTCCGGCAACTCGAAAAACAGCGTGGGCAGCTGCTCTTCGCACTTGGCCATCACGGCGGCGGAGAATAGCGTCTCCTTGTCATTGAAGTGGCTGTAGACCGTCAGCTTCGACACGCCGGCTTCAGCCGCCACGGCATCCATGCTGGTGCTGGCGTAACCATTACTCAGAAACAGAATTTTCGCCGCATCGAGGATGGCCTGGCGCTTGGCCAGATCCTTGGGACGGCCCGGACCGTTGGGTGCTGAAAGATTGTTCGACATTCTTCGCTTTTAATACTGGACTGGTGAGTTTGCTATTAATAACATACTCGCCAGTATAATTATTCCAAGCACCATTAGCGAAAGGTCCTTCACCATGTTCCGCTATGCCTTGCCCCTCGCGTTGCCAGTCAGTCTGGCGTTTTTATTGTCTGCGTGTGGCCACGAAGAGGCGCCCAAGGACGTTGTCCGCCCGGCCATGGTCGTGCAGCCAGAGCCTTCGGCGCAGGCAATGGAAAGCTATCCGGGTGAAGTGCGGGCTCGTTATGAGCCGGACCTGGCGTTTCGCATTGGCGGCAAAGTCAGCCGACGATTGGTCGAAGAGGGTCAGCGGGTCAAGGCCGATCAGCCTCTGGCCGAACTCGATCCTCAGGATGTACGCCTGCAACTGGAAGCCACCCGTGCCCAGGTGGCCGCCGCCGAGGCCAATCTGAGCCTGGTGCGCGCCGAGCGTGATCGCTACAAGACGCTGATGGACCGTCAGATGGTCAGCCGCTCGCAGTACGACAATTCCGAAAACCTTTACCGATCCGGTGAAGCGCGCCTCAAGCAAATCAAAGCCGAATTCAACGTCTCGACCAATCAGGCCAGTTACGCGGTGCTGCGTGCGCCTCAGGATGGCGTGGTGGCTAAACGTGCAGTTGAAGTCGGACAAGTGGTGGCGGCCGGGCAAACCGTATTTACCCTCGCCACCGATGGCGAACGCGAAGTGTTGATCAGCCTGCCGGAGCAGAGCTTCGGTCGCTTCAAGGTCGGTCAGCCGGTGTCGGTAGAACTCTGGACCCAACCCGATCAGCGTTTCGCCGGGCGCATCCGTGAGCTGTCGCCTGCCGCCGATCCAAAGTCTCGTACCTTCGCTGCGCGAATTTCATTCACCGGCGGCAAGGTCCCCGCTGAACTCGGCCAAAGCGCCCGGGTGTTCGTCCAGACCGCTGATGTGATACCGCTGTCTGTGCCGCTGTCGGCATTGACCGCGGAAAACGGCGCGACTTACGTCTGGGTCGTCAGCGCCAACAATACCTTGAAGAAAACCCCGGTCCGGGTCGGTGCATTCGGCGAGAAAACCGTTCCGGTACTCGAAGGCCTGAATGCCAGCGACTGGGTGGTGGCCGCGGGTGTCCATGTCCTTCTGGAGGGGCAGCAAGTGCGCCCGGTGGATCGCTCCAACCGCGTGGTCAATCTGGCCGACAAGGAGTAATCCCCGATGGGTTTCAATCTTTCCGAATGGGCGCTGCGCAATCGCCAGATCGTACTGTTCCTGATGCTCTTGCTGGCCATCGTCGGCGCGCTTTCCTACACCAAGCTCGGCCAAAGCGAAGACCCGCCGTTCACCTTCAAAGCCATGGTGATCCGCACCAACTGGCCGGGCGCCACGGCGCAGGAAGTGTCGCGTCAGGTCACCGAGCGCATTGAAAAGAAACTGATGGAAACCGGTGAATACGAGCGCATCGTCTCCTTCTCGCGTCCCGGCGAATCCCAGGTGACCTTCATTGCCCGTGACTCCATGCATTCGGTGCAAATACCGGAGCTGTGGTATCAGGTTCGCAAAAAGGTCAGTGACATCCGGCACACCTTGCCGCCGGGTATTCAGGGACCGTTTTTCAACGATGAATTCGGTACCACCTTCGGCAATATCTACGCGCTGACCGGCGACGGTTTTGATTACGCGGTGCTCAAGGATTACGCCGACCGCATCCAGATTCAGCTGCAACGGGTGAAGGATGTGGGCAAGGTCGATCTGCTCGGGTTGCAGGACGAGAAGATCTGGATCGAGCTCTCCAACGTCAAACTCGCGACACTCGGTTTGCCATTGGCCGCCGTGCAGCAAGCCCTTGAAGAGCAGAATGCGGTGTCCACGGCCGGGTTCTTTGAAACCACCAGCGAGCGATTACAGCTACGGGTTTCGGGGAATTTCCAGACAGTCGACGAGATCAAGAACTTCCCGATCCGCGTCGGTGATCGCACCTTCCGCATCTCCGATGTGGCGGACGTGCGTCGCGGCTTCAACGATCCACCGGCCCCGCGCATGCGCTTCATGGCAGAAAACGCCATCGGCCTGGCGGTGGCGATGAAGGAGGGCGGCGACATTCTGGTGCTGGGCAAGGCGCTGGAAATCGAGTTTGACCGCATCCAGAAAAACCTCCCGGCAGGCATGCAGCTGCGCAAGGTCTCCGATCAACCGGCCGCAGTGAAAACCGGTGTTGGCGAGTTCGTTCAAGTGCTGGTGGAAGCCTTGGCGATTGTGTTGTTGGTGAGCTTTTTCTCCCTCGGCGTGCGCACCGGCATGGTGGTGGCGTTGGCGATTCCGCTGGTGTTGGCGATGACCTTCGCCTGCATGTATTACCTCGGCATCGGCCTGCACAAGATTTCCCTCGGTGCGTTGGTGCTGGCGTTGGGTTTGTTGGTGGACGACGCGATCATCGCCGTGGAAATGATGGCGATCAAAATGGAGCAAGGCTTCGACCGCATCAAGGCCGCCAGTTACGCCTGGACCAGCACCGCGTTCCCGATGCTCACCGGCACCCTGATTACCGCTGCCGGGTTCCTGCCGATCGCCACCGCGCAGTCGGGCACCGGCGAATACACCCGTTCGATCTTCCAGGTAGTGACCATCGCGTTGTTGGCCTCGTGGATTGCGGCGGTGGTTTTTGTACCGTATCTGGGGGAAAAACTCCTGCCCGACCTGGCGAAGATTCATGCCGCCAAACATGGCACGGGTCAGCCGGATCCTTACGGCACGCCGTTCTATCAGCGGGTCAGACGCTTGGTGGAGTGGTGCGTACGCTGGCGTAAAACCGTCATCGTGTTGACCGTGGTGTTGTTTATCGGCTCTATCGTGCTGTTTCGTTTTGTGCCGCAACAATTCTTCCCGGCCTCGGGTCGACTTGAATTGATGGTCGATCTGAAACTCGCTGAAGGCGCGTCCCTGAGCAACACCGCCGATGAGGTCAAACGCCTTGAAGCCTTGCTGAAGGATCACGCCGGCATCGACAACTACGTGGCCTACGTCGGCACGGGTTCGCCACGTTTCTACCTGCCGCTGGATCAGCAACTGCCGGCGGCGAGCTTCGCCCAGTTTGTCGTCCTGGCCAAGACCATCGAGGAGCGCGAAACCCTGCGCACCTGGCTGATCGAAACCCTCAACGAACAATTCCCGGCCCTGCGCTCGCGGGTCACACGACTTGAAAATGGTCCGCCGGTTGGCTATCCGGTGCAGTTCCGGGTGACCGGTGAACACATCGAGGAAGTCCGCGCACTGGCCCGTAAAGTGGCGGCCAAGGTTCGCGAGAACCCGCACGTGGTGAACGTGCATCTGGACTGGGAAGAGCCGAGCAAAGTCGTGTACCTGAACGTTGATCAGGACCGCGCCCGGGCGCTGGGTGTGAGCACGGCGAACCTGTCGAAGTTTCTGCAAAGCTCCCTGACCGGTTCGAGTGTCAGCCAGTACCGCGAAGACAACGAATTGATCGAGATCCTGCTGCGCGGCACCTTGCACGAGCGCACCGAACTGTCGTTGCTGCCAAGCCTGGCGGTGCCGACCGACAACGGTCGCAGCGTGGCGCTGTCGCAAGTCGCGACCCTGGAATATGGCTTCGAAGAGGGCATTATCTGGCACCGTAATCGCCTGCCGAACGTGACGATCCGCGCTGACATCTACGGCAAGGAACAACCGGCGACGCTGGTGCAGCAAATCATGCCGACCCTCGATCCGATTCGCGCCGAACTGCCGGATGGCTACTTGCTGGACGTCGGCGGCACCGTGGAAGACTCGGCCCGTGGGCAGAACTCGGTGAAGGCTGGCGTGCCGCTGTTCATTGTGGTGGTGGTGACCTTGCTGATGCTGCAGTTGCGCAGCTTCTCTCGTACGGTGATGGTGTTCCTGACCGCGCCGCTGGGCTTGATTGGTGTGACGCTGTTCCTGATGGTGTTCCGTCAGCCGTTTGGTTTTGTGGCCATGCTCGGGACCATCGCGTTGTCCGGGATGATCATGCGTAACTCGGTGATTCTAGTGGACCAGATCGAGCAGGACATCGCGGCCGGGCTCAAACCGTGGCAAGCGATTATCGAAGCCACGGTGCGGCGTTTCCGGCCGATTGTATTGACGGCGCTCGCGGCGGTGCTGGCGATGATCCCGTTGTCACGCAGCGTGTTCTTCGGGCCGATGGCGGTGGCGATCATGGGCGGACTGATCGTGGCGACGGCATTGACGTTGCTGTTCTTGCCGGCGTTGTATGCGGCGTGGTTCAGGATCAAGAAAGAGTCGGTCTGAATTCCTACGACAATCTCGGATCTCTCTGATATTGAGTCAGAGAGATCCGGATGCTGTACTCAAGGCTCAGTTTAATGAGCACTTGAGATATCAATGATGAAAAAACCGCCCGTGCTCACGGGGAGGTCGGCCCCGGTGTTTGACCGGTTGGCGCAATCACCCCACAAAGAGCGACTCCCGGACTATCTCGCCTTGCTCAAGCCGCTGGATGATCAGGGGCGGTACCTTCCATTCGACGAATTACGCTATCGCTGGTCGCCAGGAATGGATTCCAGTCTGTGCTGGGCGTTGGTGAAGAAAGCCCGGATCGCACAATATTCAAGCCTTCTGCCATTGGGCGAGCCCGTTCAGTGGGGCAACTGCGTGCTGACCCCGTTGGCGCAAAAAGCCATTTCGATCGTCGACCGACAAGCCACGACCGCTGCGCTGGAGTACATGACCAGCCAGATCGGTGAGCATGCGCATTTCAGCTACCTGCTGAATGATCTGATCGAAGATGAAGCCATCAGCAGCAGTCAGCTCGAAGGTGCGGCCACCACCACGCGGGTGGCCAAGGACATGCTCAAGCGCAAGCGTCTGCCGCGCACGCCGGATGAGCGAATGGTGGTGGGCAATTACAAGATGATGAACTTCGCCTGGGAACAGTGTTACGAACCGTTGAGTGTCGAACTGATGACGGCGATGCACCGTGTTGGTGTCGAGGGTATTGATGACACTCAGTATTCCCCTGGGGTATTGCGGGCCAACGACGATGTGGTGGTTCAGGACGGGGAGGGCAACACCGTTTATACACCGCCGCCTGCTGCGGGTCTGGTTTCGCGATTACGTACATTGTCGGAATGGATCAACCAGTCACACGACAATCCCGAGCGGGTGGACTATCTGCATCCGATGATTAAAGGCATCGCGCTGCATTTTGCCCTGGGTTATGAGCATCCTTTCCGTGATGGCAACGGCCGGGTCGCGCGGGCGCTGTTCTACTGGTTCATGTTCAAGAATGATTTCTCTGCGTTTCGCTATATAGCGATCAGCATTTTGCTGCGCAATGCGCCGGTGAAATATGGGCGATCCTATTTGAATACCGAGGCTGACGATCTGGATCTGACCTATTTCATCGACTTTCAGTGTTCAGTGATTCTGCGAGCTGTCACTGGTTTTACCGAGGCTTATCGGAAAAGTCTGGCGTATACGGAACGCTTTGATCGCTGGCTGACAGAATCCGGATTTTTCGATCGCCTGACCGAGAAGCAGCGCGCCGTTTACCAAGTGGCCAAGAGTGGAATGGCGAAAGAGTTCACGGCTGTCAATGTGAAGGAAAATCTGGACTGCTCGTACAACACCGCCTCAGCCACGTTGAACGGGCTGGTGGAGTTGAATGTGTTTGAGAAGAGAAAGATGGGGCGTGAATGGGTGTTCTTTCTGCGTGCCGCCTCGGCGATCTGAACTTTTGCGGGAGCGAGCAAGCCCGCTCCCACAGGATCGGTGTTAAGGCTTAGAGCGTACCGAAAACTTTCTTCGCCAAACTCGTCGCCGCCGCCGCAGGGTTCTGGCGGATGGTTTCTTCCTGTTTGCCGATCATCTCGAACAAGCCGTTCAGCGCCTGCTCGGTGACGTAGCTTTCGATGTTGGCGTTCTTGGTATCCAGCACGCCCATGGTCGCCGCCTGGCCCGCGAACGTGTTGTATTGCTTGGCCAGGCCGACCTGGTCGGTGGCTTGTTTCACGATCGGCAAGAATTTGAGACGAATCTGTTCGCGGCTGGTTTTGCTCAGGTATTGGGTGGCCGAGTCGTTGCCGCCGCTGAGAATCCCTTTGGCGTCCTCGACGCTCATCTTCTTCACGGCGTCCACCAGGATTGGCTGGGCTTGGGTCACAGCGGTTTCGGCCGCTTTGTTCATGCTGGCTTCCAGCTGAGTGACCTGATCGCCCATGCCGAACTGTTTCATTTTGCTGGCGACTTTACCCAGTTTTCCCGGCAGTTCGATTTTCACGTCCGGATTGTTGCTGAAACCGCCCGGCGTGCCGAGTTGTTTGACGGCCAGTTGTGCGCCTTGGGTCAGGGCGTCCTTGAGGCCGCCGGTGGCGTCTTTTTGTGACAGGTCACTGAGCGACAGGGCCATCGCGCTGGCGGAGATCATCAAGCCTGCGCAGAGGCCGGCGAAGCGAAGGGTAGGGCGGAGCATGGCAGCTTCCTTGTTCGAAAGAGGAAATTAGCGGACGGCGTCGACGCGGATTTTCAGTGGCTGCGGATCGCGGCCATCAAGCTGTACGGCGTGGTGTTCGGTGGTGATGAACATCAGTTTGCCGTCGACTTCGATGCGCGCGCTGACCGAATAGCGATGGCCGGGTTTGACTTGGGCCGGATCGTAACTCAGATGAAACGGCAGGGGCACCTGGCCTTTGACCGGGCCTTTCTGTTCATCGAGGATAACGGCGGGCGCGTCGGCGAGGGACACGTCCTGAAGGCTGACGCTCAAGGTGGCGCTTGGCGGCAGGGCGATGCGTTGCAGGTAGAAGACTTCACCATCGAGGCTGGTTTTCGCGGCAGGTGGTAGCGATTGGCAGGCTGCGAGTAGAGCGGTAAGCCCAAGAAGCGATAGTTTTTTCATGAGGTAAATCCCTGTCATTGGCGCCCGAATAAGACCGGCGCCAACGACAATTTAACGGATTTTTTCAGCCCAAGGCTTAGAAGTTACTGTCTGGTTTTGTACGAACGTTGCGGACAACGACGTCCTCAGGGCGCAGGTGGTCGACACCCAACTGCACTGCGTGATCTTTAGTGGTCGCGAAGATCACTTGTTCGGTGGTTTCGATCCGTGCACGGATTGCATAGCGATGGTCAGGCAGGACGTCGGCAACCTTGTACAGCAAGTCAAAGTTCAACCCTGTTGTTTCTGCGTGAGGGATGACTTGCTGGGCGAGTTCTTTGGCAGGTGCGTCTGCGAAAGTGACATCCAGCAGATTGACGTGAAGTGTCGAGTTTGGTGGTAACTGAATTTTCAGCAGATAGTGCACGGTGCCGCTGATGCTCTTTTCGTAATCGGTGCTCATTTTGATTTCCTTATCAATTTCATCGTCGGAAATGACGAGTCATCAGGATATAGCCGAGAGCAACGAATGCTATGTAGGGTATTTCCTGACATGCTGAACGAATAGGCTGCCAGATAGATATCGAGCGGCGTAGGTGATCTTGTCGGGCTTCTTTCAAACGGTGCCAAAGGGCTTCAATACAACGGATCCCGGATACACCGCGATTGAATTCCGGTATTCGTTTTCGGTGGCGGTCAGGGTATAGCGCTTGCCGGGAACGACAGTGGCTGGATCGTATTCCAGATAAAATGCTTCCGCCGCTTTTTCGCTGATATGTATTTGAGTGACGAGTGCCTGGGTGTTGTCGTGCTCATGGGCGGCAACGGTGACGGCGTGTTCGGGCTCGACTGATCGAGGCGCTTGCGCCTGGATATAGAGGCGGCCGATCGGGCTGAGATGCAGGGTCTGTCGGTGCGGCGTACGATGGACAATCACAAAATAGTCCAGGTCTATCAACAGGGGGACTCCATTGTGGGTCATGTTGATCGTCACAAGGTATTTGACGCTGACATCGGAATAGTTGTGCGCAAATGAAAAGTTCCAACGCCCGCTATACAGTTCCGGCTTGCGGGATTGCGCCACTGTGACGGGAGATAAAACATTGGCGGTTTGAACGCTTATATAGGTTTCGCCTAATCCATCGCTTGGCGGCAGAAAGTCTTCAGGCAAACTAAAAGTGAGGGTGACGTACGGGTTGACGTCTTCCAATGGGTTCATTGCGATATCCGTATCTGAATTAAATAGGACTCTATTAATCCATAACTGACCGATTATAAGAACATCCTTGTTCCTATAGTCATTGTCAGAAAGTTACGGGCTACTTCAACTAGCCTGATCCGCCGCATCTTCACTTCGATGCAACGCCACCTGACGGATCGACAAACGAATCTCCGCCGGCAACACCCGTTTGGCCGCACCTTCTGCCAGTTCCCCCAACAGTTCGTGGTAGCTCAGCTTGCCGGCCTCGTCGCGCTTGAGCACGTCGAGATCCAGCATCGTTTGAATGAAGTGCCGGAACAAACTCTTGTCGAAGAATTCCGGGGCATTCAGCCCGTGCAGGATCGACAGGCGCTGGGCCATGACGGTGCACAGGTCTTCCAGTTCTTCGGCGCTGATGCTGTTCTGGCCGCTGTTGAGCAGCAGGGAAACGGTCATGTAGAAGCGTTGCAGGGTTTGGGCGATGCTCTTCGACAACAAGGTCAGCAATACGAAATGCCGCGAGCTTGGCGCCGGTCGCAGGTAGACGTCGTTCTCGAAACGCAACAACCCTTGCTCGACGAACGCTTCGAGCCATTGATCGATCACGCCATCCAGCTCGTCCAGCGTCCAGCGAATGAACAGTTCCGATTGCAGGTACGGATACAGCGCCCGGGCGTAGCGCAGGATCTGTTCGCGGCTCATGCGCGACGCGCTCTGGAAGAAGCTCGCGAGCAGCGCCGGCAAGGCGAAAATGTGCAGCACGTTGTTGCGGTAGTAGGTCATCAGGACAGCGTTCTGCTCGTCCAGATACAGAATCTTGCCCAGGGCATCGCTCTGTTCAGACAGCAAGTCCATGTCCTTCACATGCTCGATCAGCGCTCGACCGTCACCTTCCGGCAGCGTGGTGTGCGGCGAGTACGGCACCTTGCGCAACAGCGCCAGATACAAATCAAGCACCCGCGCCATGGCGCGATCGTCCAGCGCCAGGCGGGTGGTGGACAGCAATGCCAACGCCACCAGGTTGACCGGGTTAATCGCCGCCGCTTCGTTCAGATGCTGCGCGACTTTCTCGCCCAAACGGTTGGTTGTTTCGTTGAGCCAGGCCGGTTTGAACTGCGGACCGAGCTCCTGTTTACGCCAGTCGGGCTGTTCGCTGTCGAGGAATTCCGCGAGTTTGATCGGTTCGCCGAAGTTCACCGCCACCTGGCCAAAACGCTGTTTGAGCGCGCCGATGACTTTGAAAATGTCGAAGATCGATTCTTTCTTCTTGCTCGCGCCACGCAGTTCGCCGAGGTAAGTCCGGCCTTCCAGTACACGCTCATAACCGATGTACACCGGGATGAACACGATGGGCATGCGCGACGAACGCAGGAAGCTGCGCAGGGTAATCGCCAGCATCCCGGTTTTCGGTTGCAGCATGCGCCCGGTGCGCGAGCGGCCGCCTTCGACGAAGTACTCGACCGGGAAACCTTTGGTGAACAGGGTGTGCAGGTATTCGTTGAACACCGAGGTGTAGAGCGGGTTGCCCTTGAAGGTACGACGCATGAAGAACGCGCCGCCGCGACGTAGCAGGCCGCCGATGCCCGGCATGTTGAGGTTGATCCCGGCGGCGATGTGCGGCGGGGTCAGGCCGTTGCGAAACAGCAGATAGGACAGCAGCAGGTAGTCGATATGGCTGCGGTGGCACGGCACATAGATCACTTCGTAACCGGGGGCGACCTTCTGCACGCCTTCGATGTTGTTGACCTTGATGCCGTCGTAGATCTTGTTCCAGAACCAGCTCAGCACCACTTCCATAAAGCGGATCGCGGTGTAGGTGTAGTCCGAGGCGATTTCGTTACCGTAGTGCAGGGCCTGGGCCTTGGCTTTCTCCGGGGAGATATTTTCGCGCTCGGCTTCGTCGAGGATCGCTTGTTTGACCAGCGGCTGATTGAGCAGGCCCTTGACCAGATTGCGACGGTGGGAAATGTCCGGGCCGATCACCGCAGCCTTGAGGTTACGGAAGTGCACGCGCAGGATCCGCTGGGCCATGCGCACGGTGCGCTCGTGGCCTTTGTCGTGGTCGATCAGCTCGCGCAAGTGAATCGGCGCCGAGAACTGCACCCGGGTCTTGCGCCCCAGCACGATGATGCTCAGCAACCGGCGCAGGCGCCCGGTCACGGCCCAGCTGTCGGCGAAGAGCAATTTCCACGGGCTCGATTCGCTGTCCGGCGACTGCCCCCAGAACACGCTGACCGGAATGATCTGCGCGTCTTCGGCGACGTTTTGGCTCAGGGCACTGACCAGACGGGTCAGGGTCGGCGGCGCACCGCGTTTGTCCTGACGGCCGAGCCAGTCGGGCTCCGGCGTCAGGTAGAAAAACGCGGCCGGTTCCACCAGGTTGCCTACCGACACTGGCAGCACCGGACGGGGCAAACCGGCCTTGCTGCATTCAGTGTCGACCACGGCAAGGTCGGTCATCGAAGGGTTTTGCAGGACGTAGAACACCGGACGACTGCGGTCGAGGTTGAGGGTGAACGACGACTGGTTGATCGTCTCCGAGCGAACCCAGAGATAGAGCAGTCGGCGCAGGGTGCCAAACACAAGACGGCGGAACGGGGAACGGGTCATACGGCATCTGCATGAGTGAATAAAACCGAGCGTTTGCTCGGGCGGTCGGTAGTGTGCCGGATTCGTCGAAAATCGGCAAAAAAGCGGTGAAGTAATCTCCTATTGAGAGTTTTGGTGCCTGTCATATACTCGGCGTGCCCGCACTGGCCATACAGTGGCACCTCTCAGTGCAAGCAATGTTCCCGAGGCTTTCCTGCGAAAAGCCCGATCAATAATAAGAAAGGAGTATGAACAGATGGCAACACGTGAAACCGGCAACGTGAAGTGGTTCAACGACGCCAAGGGCTACGGCTTTATCCAGCGTGAGGACGGGGTGGACGTGTTCGTGCACTACCGCGCGATCCGCGGCGAGGGGCATCGTTCGCTGGCTGAAGGTCAGCAGGTTGAATACGCCGTGGTGACTGGCGAGAAGGGCTTGCAGGCTGAGGATGTGGTGGGTCTGTAAACCCACCCTCCAGATCACTCAAATCCCTGTAGGAGCGAGGCTTGCCCGCGAAGGCGTCATCACTGGCGCCGCTAAAAGCTTCGCGGGCAAGCCTCGCTCCTACAGGTTCGTGAAAGGCGGCTTAAGTGGTTTTCCAGGTGATTTCTTCTTCACCATCCGCGCTGATGCGCATCCAGCGATCCGCGGTCTCTTCGCCTTCTTCTTCAACCCACGTTCCCGGTGCGCATCGCACCTCGACATTCAGCGCGGCAAACGCTGCGCGGGCGCAGGCGATGTCGTCTTCCCACGGGGTTTGACCGCTTTCCAGATACAGGCTGTTCCATTTGCCGACGGCTTTTGGCAGCCAGGTCACTGGCACGTTGCCGGCCTTGCACTTGAAGGTCTGGCCTTTCTGGACCCAGTCGGTGCAAGGACCTAACGCGGCACCGAGCCAGGCCGCGATGGCCTTGTAGTCGACGTCGGCGTCTTTCAGGTAAATCTCGATATCGGGTTGGCGCATGGATGTCCTCACTGCGGGTCTGAAAAATCCATTCGCGGATTTAGCCGGCCTCGAGCCATTGCTCGAAACCAAAAATTATTGAAGTACGAAATAATCGTAGCGCATCGATACGGTGACCTCGAACGGCTCGGCCTGTTCGATCACTGCTGTCCGACGTTCAGCACTGGCGCGCCAGCCGTGAGGGGTCATCGCCAGCAGGTTCGCCCGGTCCTGACCCTTTGAAAGCGTCAGTTTGAACTCCAGGGTTTCGCTGTGTTGCAGCGCCATGCCTTCCGGCACCAAGGCCAGATGCTTATCGTCGGTGTATTCACGGACTTCGTCGTACAGCCGTTCGCGCAATTCCATCAGATGGCCGCTGGTCGGCCCGACTTTCATCAAACCGCCGCCGGGGCTGAGCAAGCGCTTGGCTTCTTCCCAATCCAGCGGGCTGAAGACACTGGCGAGAAACTGGCAGCTCCCCGAGGCCAACGGCACCCGCGCCATGCTGGCGATCAACCAGGTCAGCTGCGGGTTGCGTTTGCAGGCGCGTTTGACCGCTTCCCGGGAGATGTCCAGCGCGTAACCGTCAGCATTCGGCAAGGCCTCGGCGATTTGCGCGGTGTAGTAACCCTCGCCACAACCGATGTCCAGCCAACGCTGGGGCGCGTATTGCGCCGCCAGTTCAGCCAGGCGCTTGGCCACCGGCGCGTAATGGCCGGCGTTCAAGAAGTCGCGACGGGCTTCGACCATGGCCAGGTTATCCCCAGGGTCGCGGCTGTTCTTGTGCTGCACCGGCAGCAGGTTCAGGTAACCCTGCCGCGCACGGTCGAAACGATGCCCGGCGGGGCAGGCCACGCCGTTGTCCACCGCGTTCAGCGGTTCGCTGCAGATCGGGCAGGCGAGCATCAGGCGAGCAACTTGATCAGGGTCTGGTAGTAGATTTCGGTCAGCACGTCGAGGTCGGCAGCGAGTACACGCTCGTTGACCTGGTGGATCGTCGCGTTGACCGGGCCCAGTTCAACCACTTGCGTGCCCATGGTCGCAATGAAGCGCCCGTCGGAAGTACCACCGCTGGTGGACGCCTTGGTTTCGCGGCCGGTAATGTCCTTGATGCTCGACGCGACGGCATCCAGCAGTGCACCCGGCTCGGTCAGGAACGGCAGACCGGACAGCGCCCAGTCGATGTGCCAGTCCAGGCCATGTTTGTCGAGGATGTCGGCGACGCGCTTTTGCAGGCCTTCAACGGTGGACTCGGTGGAGAAGCGAAAGTTGAACACCGCCACCAGGTCGCCCGGAATGACGTTGGTCGCGCCGGTACCGGAATTGACGTTGGAAATCTGGAAACTGGTCGGCGGGAAGAAATCGTTACCGTGGTCCCAATGCTCGGCGGCCAGTTCGGTCAGGGCTGGGGCGGCGAGGTGGATCGGGTTTTTGGCGAGGTGCGGATACGCCACGTGACCCTGCACACCGCGTACGGTCAGCTTGGCACCGAGGGAACCGCGACGGCCGTTCTTGACCACGTCACCGACCAGGGTGGTGCTCGACGGTTCGCCGACGATGCACCAGTCCAGACGCTCCTTGCGCGCCGCGAGGCGTTCGACCACTGCCTTGGTGCCGTGGTGCGCCGGGCCTTCTTCGTCACTGGTGATCAGGAACGCGACCTTGCCCTTGTGATCCGGGTGGTCGGCGACGAAGCGCTCGGCCGCCACAGTCATCGAGGCGAGGCTGCCTTTCATGTCCGCCGCGCCGCGGCCGCAGAGCATGCCGTGTTCGTCGATCAGCGCGTTGAACGGGTCGATCTGCCAGGCGGACACCGGGCCGGTCGGCACCACGTCGGTGTGACCGGCGAAGCACAGCACCGGGCCGTCTTGTTTGCCGTGGGTCGCCCAGAAGTTATCCACATCTTCGATGCGCATCGGTTCCAGGGTGAAACCGGCATCGCCCAGGCGCTGCATCATCTGCTTCTGGCAATCGGCGTCGACCGGCGTCACGGACGGACGGCGGATCAGGTCGATGGCGAGTTGAAGGGTCGGCGAAAGGTCGGCGTGGGCCGTCATGGAAAACTCCGGAAATCTTGAATATGGGCGCGGACTAAATGTGGGAGCCAGCCTGCTGGCGATGGCGGTGTGTCAGTCAACATAAACGTTGATTGTTACATTGCCATCGCCAGCAGGCTGGCTCCCACAGGGATGGATATCACGCCAAGCCCTGCAAAATGGCGGTTATCTTAAAGCAAAACGGCGGCCATTGGCCGCCGTTTAGTGCATCTGCGCAGATTTAGACTGCCGGTGCCGTTTCGGCCTCAGGTGCCGGTTTCGGCAGCGAAGACAGGAACGCCATGATCAGCGCCGCCAGGTACGGCAGCGACTGCACCAGCAACATGGCCACCCAGAAGCGCATGTCGTTGCTCGGCATGCCGTTCACCAGGTAAATCCCCAGCGCCGCGCCCCACAACAGCAACATGATGAACACTTCTTCGCGCGCTTCCGAAATCGCCACCCAGAAGCCGTGGTTATCGGCGTTCTTGGGTGTGCGGAAAAACGGAATGCTGCTGGTGAAGAAGCCGTACAGCACCGCTTTGGCGATGGTATGCGACAACGCCAGCCCGGCCAGTGCCGCGCAGAACGCATCCTTGAGGTTGACCCCGACCGCACGACGGTAGAGGAAGATAATCTTGCCAACCTTGAACACGAACAGCGCCAGTGGCGGGATCGCGAAAATCAGCAACGGCGGATCGACCCGCTGCGGCACGATGATCATCGCCGCCGACCACAACAGCGCGCCAACGGTGAAGAAGATGTTCATGCCGTCCGCCACCCACGGCAACCAGCCCGCGAGGAAGTGGTAGCGCTGGCCACGGGTCAGCTCGGTGCCCTTGCCGCGCAACAGGCTGTTGGTGTGACGCTTGATGATCTGAATCGCACCATAGGCCCAGCGGAAACGCTGTTTCTTGAAGTCGATAAAGGTATCAGGCATCAGGCCTTTGCCGTAGCTGGTGTGGTAATACGCCGCCGATAGACCTTTTTCGAACACGCGCAGGCCCAACTCGGCGTCTTCACAGATGCACCAGTCGGCCCAGCCGAGTTCCTCGAGCACCGAACGCCGGGTCATGGTCATGGTGCCGTGCTGGATGATCGCGTCACGGTCGTTGCGGGTGACCATGCCGATGTGGAAGAAGCCTTTGTATTCCGCATAGCAGAGCTTCTTGAAGGTGCTTTCGTTCTGATCGCGATAATCCTGTGGCGACTGCACCACAGCGATTTTCGGGTCGGCGAAGTGCGGCACCATGTGCTTGAGCCAGTTCGGGTCGACGCAGTAATCGGAGTCGATCACCGCAATCACTTCGGCATCCTTGGCGGTGTGCGGAATCAGGTAATTCAGCGCGCCGCCCTTGAAGCCGGCCAACGGTGCGACGTGGAAGAACTTGAAGCGCGGGCCGAGGGTTTCGCAGTAATCGCGCACCGGTTCCCAGACCGCCGGGTCCTTGGTGTTGTTGTCGATGATCAGGACTTCGAAGTCCGGATAGTCGAGGTTGGCCAAGGCGTTGAGGGTCTGTTTGACCATCTCCGGCGGCTCGTTGTAGCAAGGGACGTGGATCGACACTTTTGGTCGGTAGTCCGAATCGCCCACCACCGGCAGGAATTCACGCCGACGCTTGTGGGTCCAGACCGCTTCGGCCAGTTCATGCGCCTCGGTCAGCAGCACAATGAAGACCCCGAGTGCGCCGAGGGCGAGGAGGAACCCGACCGTCAGGCTGAACCAGGTGCTGTATTGCAGGCTGTAGTCGTAACCGATCCACACCAGTACCGACCCACAAAGGAAGGCGATGAAGGTCAGGAAGGTACGGCCCCGTTGACGCAAGGCCGAGCCATCGATCATCAACAGGGTCAGGGACAGCAGGGCCAAGACCACCGAGCCGACCGCCAGCACGCGCCATTGCGGGATCGCAACGACCGGTCCGTCGAAGTTGAATTTCTGCTGGCGCGCGGCGTTGAAAACACCCCAGTAAGCGCCCACCGAACCTTCGTCGCTGGCCTTCCACGGTTGGTCAAACGCTTCGATCACGAAGTAGTTGAAACCCTGGCGGTTGAGCTTGTTGACCAGCGTGCGCAGGTAAATCGCCTGATCCGCCGGCGATGCGTCGGCGCCACCGCGCATGCGGCCGTTGCTCGGCCAGCCGACTTCCGACAGCAACAGCGGCTTTTTCGGGAACATTTTTTTCAGATCACGGGCACGGTCGAGTACAAACTGCCCGGATTGCTCCATCGGCACATGTTCCCAATACGGCAGGACGTGGGCGGCGATCAGGTCGACGTGCTTGGCCAGGCTCGGGTTCTCTTCCCAGACGTGCCATTGCTCGGACGTGGTCACCGGCACTTTCACCGCGGCGCGAACGCGATCCAGAATAATGCTGAGTTCCGCGGCGGTAATTTCCTTACGGAAGATCGCCTCGTTGCCTACCACCACGCGAACCACACTACGGGAGGTGTTGGCGAGTTCGATGGCGCGCAGGATCTCACGCTCGTTGCGCACCTCGTCCGGGCTGATCCAGATACCGAGGGTGACCCGCAAGCCGAATTCTTCCGCCAGTTTGGGGATGTCCCCAAGGGAACCGTCGACTGAGTAAGTACGGATGTTGTCCGTGAGCTTGCTCATGATCTCCAGATCGCGACGCATCTCATCGTCGGTCGGGTACTGCTCTTTTTGTGGGTACTGGCCTTGTTGAAACGGCGAATACGAAAAGCCGGAGATCTGTTCAGGCCAGTTGGGAGCGGTGACCGGGCGATTGATCAACGCCCAGAAGCCGGTAAACAAGGCTGCGATGGCGAGCACCACGACCAGGTTGAGTCCAAATTTACGCGATGACATAGCTATTTCAGGTTCCAAAGGCTGTGGAACGAAGGACCGGTCGGCGTGTGCCAAGGGGCGCGCATCCTACACCGGGCATTCCCTGAGCGTATAGCTGACAGGGAAATGCCTTACGTTTGGCAATCCCGTTTCGTATAAGTTCTTACACTTGTCGCGGTAACTTAGATCTTGTTGGCCGGTAGCCCTATAATGCGCGCCGGTTTTTAGGGTAATGGTCATGAGTACAGAAGATCCGCGGTTTGCAGGCATCGCCCGTTTGTATGGCATCGACGGCCTTGAGCGGCTGCGCGCGGCCCATGTGGCCATCGTCGGCGTCGGTGGCGTCGGTTCCTGGGCGGCGGAAGCCATCGCCCGGTGTGGCGTGGGCGAAATTTCCCTGTTCGACCTCGATGACGTCTGCGTCAGCAACGCCAACCGTCAGTTGCACGCGCTGGACAGCACCGTAGGCAAACCCAAGGTCGAGGTCATGGCCGAGCGTTTACGCGGGATCAACCCGGACTGCACCGTGCACGCGGTGGCGGATTTCGTGACGCGCGAGACCATGGCCGAGTACATCACGCCGAACATCGACTGCGTGATCGATTGCATCGACAGCGTGAATGCTAAGGCGGCGCTGATTGCCTGGTGCAAACGTCGCAAGATCCAGATCATCACCACCGGCGGGGCGGGCGGGCAGATCGACCCGACGCTGATTCAGGTCTGCGACCTGAACCGGACCTTCAATGACCCGTTGGCCTCGAAAGTGCGCTCGACCCTGCGCCGGGATTACAACTTCTCACGCACTGTGACCCGTCATTACAGCGTGCCGTGCGTGTTTTCGACCGAACAACTGCGCTATCCGAAGCCGGATGGCAGCATTTGTTTGCAGAAAAGTTTTGTCGGCGATGGCGTGAAGCTCGATTGCGCCGGCGGGTTTGGCGCGGTGATGATGGTGACGGCGACGTTCGGCATGGTCGCGGCGACCAAGGCTGTGGATAAGATTGTGGCGGGCGTTCGGCGCCCGGCGGATCGGGTTAAACCTGCCTGACCTTCGCACAAATCCTGTAGGAGCGAGGCTTGCCCGCGAAGGCGTCTTACCTGACACACCGCTTTCGCGGGCAAGTCGGATCGCCGCACCGCTCGCTCCTACAGGGGCGTAGACAACTCCCGCATCCGCTGTAGCACGGCATTAAGGCCATTACTGCGCGAAGGTGACAGTTGCCGCGACAAGCCAAGCTGATCAAACCATTGCGGCAAATCCACCTGCCGCAACTCATCCGCCGACAACCCGTTAACCCGCGCCAGCAGCAACGCCACCAACCCTCGAATCATTCGCGCATCGCTGCTGGCCGCAAACTGCCAGTGACCGTCATCCAGCGAAGCCACCAGCCACATCTGGCTTTCACAGCCATGCACACGGTTGGCCTCCACCTTATCCACATCACTCAACGCAGGCAGGCGGTCGCCCCATTGCATCAACAGCCGCGCCCGCTGTTCCCAGCCTGCAGCATTTTGAAAGGTTTCGAGTGCAACAACGGCATCGGCCGGCAAGCTCATCGCAACAGCTCCAGAGCCTGATCCAGCGCTTCAAAGAACCGCTCCAGGTCTTCGGAATTGTTGTACAGCGCCAACGACACCCGGATCGCCCCGGCCAGTTCGAAGCTTTTGAGCAGCGGCATGGCGCAGTGATGTCCGGCGCGCACCGCGATGCCCTGTTCCGTCAGCAGATGCGCCAGATCCGAGTTATGCACACCCTCGACGACAAAACTGGCCAGCGCCAGTTGCGGCTTGCCCAACAGTCGAATGCCATTGCGCGCTTCAAGACCCTTCAACAAATAGTCATGCAGCGCCGTTTCATGGGCAGACACAGCGTCCTGATCCAGCCCCGCGAGATAATCCAGCGTAGCCCCCAAGCCGATCACACCGGCAATCGGCGGTGTGCCCGCCTCAAACCCCAGTGGAGCGGGGCGAAAGCGTGCGCTGTGGTAATCCGCATCCAGCACCATCTCGCCGCCGAACTGCCAATGGCGCAGTTGTTTCAGCGCTTCATGGCGACCGAACAGAACGCCCAAGCCGTCGGGGCCATAGAGCTTGTGGCTGGAGAACACATAAAAGTCGCAACCCAGCGCCTGCACGTCATGCCGGCCATGAACCACGCCTTGCGCGCCATCGACCACGGTCAACGCGTCGTGCGCCTTGGCCATCGCCAGCAAGGCGGACAAGGGCTGCCAGGCGCCGAGTACGTTGGACAGCTGACTGACCGCCAGCAAGCGGGTGTTCGGGCCGATCAATTGTGCGGCGGAGTCAAGGTCGATCAAGCCGTCAGCGTCCAGGGGCAGGATTACCAGTTTCAAGTCGCGACGCAGGGCCAGCTGTTGCCATGGCAGCAGGTTGGCGTGATGCTCCAGGGCGCTGATGACAATCTCATCGCCCGGGTTGAATAAGTGTTCCAGGCCATACGCCAGGAGGTTCAGCGCGGAAGTCGCGCCGTGGGTAAAGATGATCTGCCCGCACTCGCCAGCATTCAGCCATTGGGCGACTTTGCTGCGGCTGGCCTCGAAGGCCTGGGTGGCATGGGCGCCGGGCAAGTGTTGCGCCCGATGCACGTTGGCCGCGCCATTGGCGTAGTAATGCGCCAGGGCATCCAGCAGGGCTTGAGGTTTTTGCGTGGTGGCGGCGTTGTCCAGATACGTCTGGTCTTGCCGTTGTAATGCGGCGATGGCCGGAAAATCGGCGCGCCAGGGAGAGGGAATCATCATGCTATCGGGCCCTGGTAAACATGGGCGAATGTACGCCTGACCTTCATGTCCCTGTAGGAGCGAAGCTTGCTCGCGAAGGGGCCCTCGAGGCCGCCAAAAGCTTCGCGGGCAAGCCTCGCTCCTACAGGTCAGAGGATCGTTTAACGCGCTGCTTAGTTGTGAGCGTGCAGCGCTTCGTTCAGTTCGATCGCCGATTTGTGGGTTTTGCATTCCACGGCGCCGGTTTCCGAATTGCGGCGGAACAGCAGGTCAGGCTGACCGGCCAGTTCACGGGCCTTCACGACTTTGACCAGCTGATTTTTTTCATCCAGCAGCGCCACTTTGGTACCCGCGGTCACGTACAGGCCCGACTCAACGGTGTTGCGGTCGCCCAACGGAATACCGATACCGGCGTTCGCGCCGATCAGGCAGCCTTCGCCGACCTTGATCACGATGTTGCCGCCACCCGACAGGGTGCCCATGGTCGAGCAACCGCCGCCCAGGTCCGAGCCCTTGCCGACGAACACGCCAGCCGACACACGACCTTCGATCATGCCCGGGCCTTCGGTGCCGGCGTTGAAGTTGACGAAACCTTCGTGCATGACGGTGGTGCCTTCGCCGACGTAAGCGCCCAGACGAATACGCGCCGCGTCAGCGATACGCACGCCGGCCGGAACCACGTAGTCGGTCATTTTCGGGAACTTGTCTACCGAGAACACTTCCAGCAGCTCGCCGCGCAGACGGGCCTCCAGTTGATGTTCGGCCAGTTCGGCCAGGTCGATTGCGCCCTGGCTGGTCCAGGCCACGTTCGGTAGCAACGGGAACACGCCCGCCAGGTTCAGGCCGTGCGGCTTGACCAGGCGATGGGACAGCAGATGCAGCTTGAGGTAAGCCTCAGGCGTGGAGGTCAGTTGCGCGTCTTCAGCCAGAATGGTGGCAACCAGCGGCTTGTGGCTCTCGGCCAGACGGGTCAGCAAGGCAGCCTGTGTAGCGTCGACGCCTTTCAGCGCTTCAGCCAGTTGCGAAGCCTGAGCGGTGCTGAACGCGATGGCCTGATTGCCTTCGGTGTAGCCCAGAACCGGCGCGATGGCCGCGACCAGTTCGGCCGACGGGTTGAGCAGTGGCTGTGCGTAAAACACTTCCAGCCATGCGCCTTGACGGTTTTGAGTGCCGACACCAAAGGCCAGGCTGAACAGAGTAGTGGACATGTTGATACCTCTAACAAAATGGAACGGGCTGCCTTACTTGAGAGCTGCCGCGTAGATATCTGGCTTGAAGCCAATCAGGGTTCGGTCACCGAGATCAAGCACCGGGCGCTTGATCATCGAGGGTTGTGCGAGCATCAGTTCGATGGCTTTTGCTTGGTCGAGATCGGCTTTGCGTTCGTCATCGAGTTTGCGAAAGGTCGTGCCTGCACGGTTCAACACCACTTGCCAGCCGTGCTCGTCGCACCATTGGGTCAGGTGTTCACGGTCGATTCCGGCCGTCTTGTAATCATGGAAGTCATAGCTGACAGCGTGTTCATCGAGCCAGGTGCGCGCCTTTTTCATGGTGTCGCAGGCTTTGATGCCGAAAAGGTGCAACGTTTTGCTTGAAACGGTCAAGGAATTGCCCCTTTGCAGGTGCTGGAAATTAAAGGTGACGGATTATGCCATGACCGGACGGTTTCGCGTCGGCTGCGGTTGTCATGCCAGCGCAAAACCTGTGGGAGCGGGCTTGCTCGCGAAAGCGGTACATCAGGCGACATCTCGAGTGAATGTCTGTCCTTTTTCGCGAGCAGGCTCGCTCCCACAAGGATTTGGCGTTTCAAGTCTGATCGGGCAGGTAATCCTGCTGCCGTTGCCGTTGCCGTTGCCGCTGGTGCAAATCGGCGCGGGCACCTTGTTGGCCTGGCCGACTCTCGCATTGCATGTGACGCTGAATCGGTATCTTCCACTTCCTGTTCTTGCCCTCGCTGCTGTTCACCGAGGTCGGCGCTGTTGTCGCGGTACGGAAAAAATCCGGACGAACAACGTCGTAAGTGGGCTGAAGTCAGGCGCTGGTCTTTGGATAAAACTCTTTAATGGACTTTATGTCTTGTTCACTCAACTCCGAATAGGTGCCGACTTCCCAAACGCCATCGGTAAATTCCTTCGGGATGGGGTAATGCATAATCGAGGTTTTATCGTAGGGGGCGTTTCGCAAGCTGTCCGCGACTTTTGGTGTGAATATCTGCTCATCAACCGTCTCTTTGTCCCAACCGTATTGCGAAGCATAGGTTTTATAGACTTTTGGTTTGTTCCACGGAATATTCGCTCGAGGGTGTTGGTGTTCATGTTCCAGGCCCAATGCGTGGCCAAACTCATGCAAAACAGTCACCTTGAAATCTGGGTCAGCAGGTTTGAGGCCGATCCACATTGTCGGTTCGCCAGCTTCAACAGTCAGCGCATCAGTCCCGATGCAGGAGCCATTCAGCTGCGTGTTTGTCGAAATTCTGATGTCCGCATTGGCATCCTTGGATAAGCCGAAAATCAGGCTGACGTGCGGGTCCCATTGCCAAATAAGCTGTTCGATTGCGTCTTGTAATGATTCGGGTGGGTTGTCGACGAAGGAGATGGTTAACCAGCGATGCCTTGGCCAAAATTTTGTGTGTTTGGCAATAGCACTGATGCTTGCGCCACCGGGTGCAGGTTGGGGTGCGTTATCTGGATTTGCATTGATTGCTGCCTCGTACGATGCGTGTTCGTTTTCAGGCTTGAACGCTATACAGGATGATAATTTGCACATCTAAAAACTTCCTTGTTTAAGGTGGGTAAGTATTTTTAATGTAGGGCGAAAACGTGCCTGCCTCATTCGCTTTCCTGATAGGAATACGCTTTTGACATGAAAGCCTTGTCTTTTTCGCTGAGATCAAGAATGGGATAGACCGCGAAGTCGCCCTCGGTCCAGGATTGGTAGATGACGTAGTGCATGATCGACTTTCGGTCGTACTCTGAATAAATGCTCGTGTCGGGGGCTGCGCGATCCAGATACCATTGGTGCAGCGTTTCTCGTGTCCTTTTGGCTTGGTAGTCGTCTTTTTCAGGGTTGTCGGTTAATCCATGCTCTGCATAAAAGGCTGACGTGTTCCAGGGGATGTTGGCTGTCGGGTTGGTCTGCTCATGTTCGGCCCCCAGCATATGGCCGAATTCATGCATTACATTGGCTGCAAAATAACGTGCGTGAATCGGTGAGTGTGGCCAGAGCCTCATCGTCGGTTCATCTGTAGATAACAATGCGTCTGTGCCGACGGTAGACGAGAACGTTCCTTCCTCGCTAAGTATGCGGATGTCGCCTTCTTTACCTTCGACGAAGTCGAATTTTAAATTGATGTGCGGCAGCCAATTGCTGGCGGCAGCGATGGTCGCGGCCTTGAACTCTTCGGTGCCATTGAGGAAGGCGATGCGTAGAGTGCGGCCGGGAGTCCAGAGTTTGGAAGGGTTTTTCTTGGCCCACATTATTCTGCTACTCCTGGGAAAATCTGAGTAGGGGTGTGTCGTTTAAATGCAAAGTTGCTGGGCGCTTCTAGGTTTTCGGGCATCGTGATCGTAAAAGTTACTGTGGAGTACATGATTTAACTTCCTTGTTTATTAGTGAAGGAGCAGATTTGTCTGCGGAAGTAGAATCTAGTGTTGGTATTGGATTTGGTAAAGGGGAGAACTTGCGGGATGTGTTACTTGGTGTTGTTAGAGTTGCCGGGTATTGCACTCGGCAAGCAATATGGTTTTATAAAAACGTTGGTGTCTTATAATTGAGCAGGGTTGTTTGTATTGAAGTAGGGTGCTGATAGTACAAGTTTCCGTGCCAGATTGACTGGCACGGTTTCATGGCTTACTGCTTGCTGGTAATAAATGCGCGAATCCGCTTGGCCGCTTCAACACACTCAGCCAACGGCGCAACCAACGCCATGCGCACACGGCCTGCGCCCGGATTAAATCCGTCCACTTCACGGGACAGATAAGAACCCGGCACCACCGTCACGTGTTCTTCAACAAACAGATCACGGCAGAACGCCTCGTCGTCGCCTTCAACATTCGGCCACAAGTAAAAGCCGCCATCTGGACGTTGCACGTCCATTACCGGGCCGAGAATTTCCAGTACCGCATCATATTTCTCGCGGTACAGCGCACGGTTGGCGCGTACATGCACTTCGTCATTCCACGCGGCGACGCTGGCCAGTTGGGTCTGAACCGGCATCGCGCAGCCGTGGTAGGTGCGATAGAGCAGGAAGCCCTTGAGTATGTCGGCATCGCCGGCCACAAAACCCGAGCGCAGGCCTGGCAGGTTGGAGCGCTTGGACAGGCTGTGGAACACCACGCAACGCTTGAAATCCTTGCGGCCCAGTTCGACGCAGGCGCTAAGCAGGCCGGCCGGTGGGGTTTGTTCGTCGAAATACAGTTCGCTGTAGCACTCGTCCGCAGCAATGACGAAGTCGTATTCGTCAGCGAGGGCGATCAGTTTTTTCAGGGTGTCGACCGGAATCAGTGCACCGGTCGGGTTACCTGGCGAGCACAGGAACAGGATCTGGCAGCGTTTCCAGATGTCCGGCGAAACAGCGTCGAAATCCGGGTTGAAGCCGTTTTCGTTCAGGCATGGCAGGTAGTGCGGCTTGGCCCCGGCGAGGAACGCCGCGCCTTCGTAGATCTGATAGAACGGGTTCGGGCTGACGACCAACGCATCATCGCCACGGTTGACCACGGTCTGGGTGAAGGCAAACAGCGCTTCGCGGGTGCCGTTGACCGGCAGTATGTTGCGCGCCGGGTCGAGCCAGCCGTTCGGGACGCTGAAGCGGCGTTCGCACCATGCGGCGATGGCTTCACGCAGGGCCGGGATGCCGAGGGTGGTCGGATAAACGGCCATCTGATCCAGATTGCTAGCCAGGGCTTCGGCGACAAAGCTTGGCGAACGGTGCTTCGGCTCGCCGATGGACAGCGCGATGGCGCGCTTGTCCGGGTTTGGCGTGACGCTGCCGAGCAGGGCGCGGAGCTTCTCGAACGGGTAGGGCTGCAACTGGGACAAAGCGTTGTTCATGGGGGCCTCTTTAAATGTGGGAGGGAGCCTGCTCCCACAGGGGAAAATGTGTTAACTCAGATACTGAGTCGGGACAGTTTGATATCGGGTTCCTGGCTGACGCTCAGCTGTTCAACGATCGCATCCTGCAGGCGGGTGCACAGCAGCGGGTCGGACAGCGGCTGGTTGTGGGCGTCGGTGATAAAGAACACGTCTTCCACCCGTTCACCGAGGGTCGCAATCTTGGCGTTCTGCAGCGACAGATCGAACTCGAGGAAGATCGTGCCGATTCGCGCCAGCAACCCGGGGCGATCTGGCGCGCTGAGTTCCAGCACCGTCACCGGTCGCTGAGCGTCGTTGTGGATCGTCACCTGCGGCGCAAACGCGAAATGCTTGAGCTGGCGCGGCACACGGCGCTGGATGATGGTCGGGTAATCATCCGGGTTGCGCAGGGCTTCGGTCAGGCCGTCGCGGATCTGCTTGACCCGTGCCGGGTTATCGCCGATCGAGTCGCCGTCCGTGTCGAGCACGATGTAGGTGTCGAGGGTGAACTGACTGCTGGAGGTGATGACCCGGGCGTCGTGAATGTTCAGGTTGAGCTGGTCCATCGCGGCCACGGTCACCGCGAAGAAATCATGCTGATCCGGCGCGTAGATGAAGATCTGCGTGCCACCCTCGAATTCGCGCTGGGTGGTTTCCTTGATCAACACCAGCGGCCCGCCATCGGCCGGCTGCTGGAGGATCGCGTCACTGTGCCAGGCGACGTCGCCGGCGGTGTGACGCAGGAAATAGTCATCGCCCAATTGCGACCACAGCTGTTCGACGTCGTCCGGATCGGTACCGCCGCGCACCAGAATGTCCAGGGCTGCGCTCTGGGTCTGACGGATCTGCATTTCGCGGTCCACCGGGTTTTCCAGGCCGCGGCGCAAGGCGCGCTTGGTCTCGGTGTAGAGCTGACGCAAGAGGCTGGCCCGCCAGGAATTCCACAGGGTCGGGTTGGTGGCATTGATGTCGGCAACGGTCAGCACGTACAGATAATCGAGACGGGTTTCGTCGGCGACGGCTTGTGCGAAGTCGTGGATTACCTGCGGGTCGGACAAATCCTTGCGCTGGGCGGTGGTCGACATCACCAGGTGGTTCTGCACCAGCCAGACGATCAGGCGACTGTCCCATACCGGCAATTGGTGGCGCTGGCAAAAGGCTTCGGCATCCACCGCACCGATTTCCGAGTGATCGCCGTGCCGGCCCTTGCCGATGTCGTGGTACAGCCCGGCCAGGTAAATCAGCTCGGGTTTTGGCAGTTTGCCCATGAGCTTGCTGGCCAGCGGGAATTTTTCCGACACCTGGGTGTACTGCAACTTACGCAGGTGCTTGATCAGATTCAGGGTGTGGGCGTCGACCGTATAGATGTGAAACAGGTCGTGCTGCATCTGCCCGACAATGAAGCCGAATTCCGGCAGATAACGCCCGAGGATCCCGTAGCGGTTCATCCGGCGCAGGTTGCGATGGATGCCGATCTTGCACTTGAACAGTTCGATGAACAGGCTGGTGTTGCGAATGTCATTGCGGAAATCGTCGTCGATCAGGTGACGATGCTCACGCAGCAGACGAATGGTATCGGCACGCACGCCTTTGATTTCCGGCTGCTGGGCCATCAGCACGAAGATCTCGAGCATGGCGAACGGCGTACGACGGAACACGTTGTCGTTGCGCGCCTCGATGTAGCCATCGTGCAACTGGAACCGCGAATTGATCGGCTGCGGCGGCGCTTCGTCTTCCGGGGCGAGGATGACTTCCTCGAAGTGCTGGATGATCAGGTCGCTGAGCTGGGCAATGCTCATGACCACCCGGTAATACTGCTGCATGAAGTTTTCGATGGTGTGCTTGGCGTCATCGCCCTCGAAACCCAGCAGCCCGGCGATCGAGCGCTGGTGGTCGAACAGCAAGCGGTCTTCGGAGCGACCGGCAAGCATGTGCAGCGCGTACCGGACCTTCCACAAAAACTCCTGGGACGAGGCCAGCAGGGCGTTTTCGCTTTCGACCAGGAAGCCTTCGCCGGCCAGGGCCCGCAGGTTCAGGGTGCCGTATTCGCGGCGGGCCACCCACAGAATTGTCTGAATGTCCCGCAGGCCTCCGGGCGAACCTTTGACGTTGGGTTCCAGGTTGTATTCGGTGTCGTTGTATTTGTGGTGACGAGCCTTTTGCTCGGCGCGCTTGGCCAGGAAGAAGTCCTTGCTCGGCCACATATGTGCGGTGCTGGTGACGTCGAGCATGCGCTGGCGCAAGCGCTCGGGCCCGCAGATGGTGCGGCTTTCCATCAGGTTGGTAACAACCGTCAGGTCGGCGCGGGCTTCAACGGCGCACTCGTCCACCGAGCGCACGCTCTGACCGACTTCCAGGCCGATGTCCCACAGCAGCGTCAGGAAACGCTCGATGGAATCACGGAAAACTTCGTGATCGGCGCTGTCCAGCAGGATCAGCAGGTCGATGTCGGAATAAGGATGCAACTCGCCGCGACCGTAGCCGCCGACCGCGACCAGCGCGATGTCGGCGTCTTCGCTCCAGTTAAATTGCTCCCAGGCCTTTTGCAGGATGTTATCGACGAACCAGGCGCGATCCTCGATCAACCGGCGAATGTCCCGGCCGCTGCGAAAGCGCCCGTCGAGTACCTCGCGGGCCTGGCGGATCGCCTTCTTGAAGGCCGCGATCGGGCTTGCCTTCAGGGCCAGTTCAGCCTGGAACTGGCCGCGGTCGAAGAGTTCGGGATCCACCTGCGGCATCGATTGGCTTTCCTATCTATCTATAAGGCTGGGTGCTGCCTGGGTTCGGATCAGGCCGAAACGCGCGGGATGGTGTCATCGGCGCGCAAGGTAAAGATCTCGTAACCGGTCTCGGTCACCAACAGAGTGTGTTCCCACTGGGCCGACAGCTTGCGGTCCTTGGTGATCGCGGTCCAGCCGTCGCCCAATACCTTGGTGTCGGCCTTGCCCTGGTTGATCATCGGCTCGATGGTGAAGGTCATGCCCGCTTTCAGTTCCATGCCGGTGCCGGCGCGGCCGTAGTGCAGGATTTGCGGCTCTTCGTGAAACACCTTGCCGATGCCGTGACCGCAGAACTCGCGAACCACCGAGAAACCGTTCTTTTCAGCGTGTTTCTGGATGATTTCACCGATGTCGCCCAAGCGGCAGCCGGGTTTGACGATTTCGATGGCCTTGTACATGCATTCCTGGGTGATTTGCGACAAGCGCTCGGCCCAGACCGGCACGGTGCCAACGTGGAACATGCGGCTGGTGTCGCCGTGGAAACCGTCCTTGATGACGGTGACGTCGATGTTCAGGGTGTCGCCATCCTTCAGCGGCTTCTCGTTCGGGATGCCGTGGCAGACCACGTGGTTGATCGAGGTGCAGATCGACTTCGGGTAGCCTTTATAGTTGAGCGGGGCAGGGATCGCTTTTTGCTCGTTGACGATGTAGTCGTGGCAGATGCGGTCGAGTTCTTCGGTGGTGATGCCCGGCTTGACATGTTCGGCAATCATTTCCAGCACATCGGCGGCCAGTTTGCCGGCGACACGCATCTTGGCGATGTCCTCGGGGGTTTTGAGGGTGACGGTCATACAGGCTCTCTCTGCGCTCGATGGCGCTTGCTAAAACGAAATGGGCATTGCGCGATCGGTCTTCGCGGCCCTGAAAAACGCGATTCTAACAGACGATCAGCGCAAATCTGAGCCTCTGTGCATCGCTTCTCTCTATAGATTGGCGCATTCTTGGGAGATTCCAAGGGCGCGGCTGAAGTCGTGCGTCAGGAATCGAGAATCCGGGTTCCGTTTTTTGCAGCCCTGTGATATAAAATGCGCCGCTTTCCGGGGATACCCCGAAAGGCTTAAATCCACACACGTGTCGACACGATGACCTGGGTGCCTTCAGCTGATGCTGCTGGTTGGTCATTGGGATACGTGGAGGCCAAACCCGACTTATTAAGGAACTATCATGTCCCAAGTCAACATGCGCGATATGCTGAAGGCCGGTGTGCACTTCGGTCACCAGACCCGTTACTGGAACCCGAAAATGGGTAAGTACATTTTCGGCGCGCGTAACAAGATCCACATTATCAACCTTGAAAAAACCCTGCCAATGTTCAACGAAGCTCTGACTTTCGTAGAGCGTCTGGCCCAGGGCAAAAACAAGATTCTGTTCGTCGGCACCAAGCGTTCCGCTGGCAAGATCGTTGCTGAAGAAGCAGCACGTTGCGGTTCGCCGTACGTCGATCACCGCTGGTTGGGCGGCATGCTGACCAACTTCAAAACCATCCGTGCTTCCATCAAGCGTCTGCGTGACCTTGAAGTTCAAGCCGAAGACGGTACTTTCGCCAAGCTGACCAAGAAAGAAGCGCTGATGCGCACTCGCGATCTTGAGAAGCTCGATCGTTCCCTGGGTGGTATCAAGGACATGGGCGGTCTGCCAGACGCTCTGTTCGTTATCGACGTTGATCACGAGCGCATCGCGATCACCGAAGCCAACAAGCTGGGCATCCCGGTTATCGGCGTAGTCGATACCAACAGCAGCCCGGAAGGCGTTGACTACATCATCCCAGGCAACGATGACGCAATCCGCGCTATCCAGTTGTACATGGGTTCGATGGCTGACGCAGTAATCCGCGGTCGCAACCACGTTGCTGGCGGCACCGAGCAGTTCGTTGAAGAAGCTCCGGCGGCTGCAGCTGAGTAATTGACGCCTTGGCGTTGACTCAGTAAGCAAAAAGGGGGCTTGGCCCCCTTTTTGCCACCTCGAAAACCGTTTGTGAGCGGCGCAGCTACAGCCTCTGTAACGTGCAGCTGCTAACAAGTGGGTTCGGGAAGAATTGATCGCCCGTTCGATCGGGTGGAATGGTTGAAAACCTATCCAAGAGGAATTTTGAAATGGCAGAGATTACTGCAGCGTTGGTCAAAGAACTGCGCGAGCGTACTGGCGAAGGCATGATGGACTGCAAAAAGGCCTTGACCAAGGCTGGCGGCGACATCGAGAAAGCCATTGATGACATGCGTGCTTCGGGCGCCATCAAGGCTGCCAAGAAAGCAGGCAACGTAGCTGCTGAAGGCGCTATCGCTCTGAAAGAAGACGGTAAAACCGCCGTTCTGCTGGAAGTGAACTCGCAGACCGACTTCCTGGCTTTGCAGGACGACTTCAAGGCATTTGTTGCTTCCAGCGTTGAAAAAGCATTCGCTGACAAGCTGACTGATGTTGCTCCGCTGATCGCAGCTCAAGAAGCTGATCGCCTGGTTCTGGTCGGCAAGGTTGGCGAAAACGTCAATATCCGTCGCCTGGCTCGCGTTGAAGGTGATGTTGTTGGTGGTTACCTGCACGGCAACAAGATCGGTGTTGCGGTTGTTCTGAAGGGCGGCACTGTTGAGCTGGCCAAAGACATCGCTATGCACGTAGCGGCCACCAACCCTGAATTCCTGCTGCCATCGGAAGTTTCCGCTGAAGCGGTCGAGCGCGAGAAAGGCGTGTTCCTGACCCTCAACGCTGACAAGATCGCCGGCAAGCCGGAAAACATCGTTGAAAACATGGTCAAAGGCCGTATCAGCAAGTTCCTGGCTGAAGCGAGCCTGGTTGAGCAGGCGTTCGTCAAGAACCCTGAAATCAAGGTCGGCGACCTGGCCAAGAAAGCCGGTGCAGAAATCGTTTCTTTCACCTACTTCAAAGTAGGCGAAGGCATCGAGAAGCCGGTCGACAACTTCGCTGAAGAAGTTGCTGCCCAGCTGGCTGCCGCCAAGCAATAAGACGGTTTTTTAACTGTCGCCCTGAAGAGGCTGCCCGCTTACGCGCGCAGCCTCTTTTCAGATGGGGCACCAATTTTTAATTGGTTTCCCTTTGGAACTGGCTTACAAAGCCATGTTCCGATGGCGCTGAAGCAGCGCCAAGCTAGAGTGAACGCCAGCTGTAAACAGCTAGCAAAGAATTTTAAAATACGCCGCAGGAGAGATTCGCAATGGCTCAGCAGGGCAGTGGTTATCAGGCTCGCTATAAACGCATTCTACTCAAGCTTAGCGGCGAGGCCCTGATGGGCTCGGAAGAGTTCGGGATCGATCCGAAAGTTCTGGATCGCATGGCGCTTGAAGTCGGCCAGCTGGTCGGCATCGGTGTTCAGGTCGGTCTGGTGATCGGCGGTGGCAACCTGTTCCGTGGTGCAGCGCTGAGCGCAGCCGGCATGGATCGGGTGACTGGCGACCACATGGGCATGCTGGCCACTGTGATGAACGCCCTGGCCATGCGCGATGCGCTGGAACGTGCCAATATCTCGGCCATCGTGATGTCGGCCATTTCCATGGTTGGCGTGACCGATCACTACGATCGCCGCAAAGCCATGCGTCACCTGAACGCCAAGGAAGTCGTGATCTTTGCGGCCGGTACCGGCAATCCGTTCTTCACCACGGATTCTGCAGCCTGCTTGCGAGCGATCGAAATCGACGCCGATGTCGTGCTCAAGGCGACCAAGGTCGATGGCGTCTACACCGCTGACCCATTCAAAGATCCGCATGCCGAGAAGTTCGATCATCTGACCTACGATGAAGTGCTGGATCGCAAGCTGGGCGTGATGGATCTGACGGCCATTTGCCTGTGCCGCGACCACAAGATGCCGTTGCGCGTCTTTAACATGAACAAGCCCGGCGCCCTGCTGAATATCGTGCATGGCGGCGCTGAAGGGACCCTGATCGAGGAAGGCCAACAATGATCAATGAAATCAAGAAAGACGCTCAAGAGCGCATGCAGAAATCCCTGGATTCTCTGAACCATGCATTTGGCCAGATTCGCACTGGCAAGGCACACCCGAGCATTCTGGGTAGCGTGATGGTGCCGTACTACGGCGCAGATACATCCATCACCCAAGTGGCCAACATCACCGTAAAAGACTCCCGCACCCTGCAAGTAGTAGCTTTTGAACGCAATATGCTTGCCGCTGTCGACAAGGCTATCCAGAGCGCAGGTCTGAACCTCAATCCGACCAACCTGGGTGAGCTGCTGCTGATCTCCATGCCGGCGCTGACCGAAGAGACCCGCAAAGGTTTTACCAAGCAGGCACGTAGCGCTGCCGAAGACGCTCGTGTGGCGGTACGTAACATCCGTCGCGATGCTTTGGGTGATTTGAAGAAGCTGGTGAAAGACAAGGAAATCAGCGAAGACGAAGAGCGTCGTGCCGCTGCCGATATCCAGAAACTGACCGACAAGGCTGAGGCTGACATTGATGCGGCCACCAAGCAGAAAGAAGCCGACCTGATGGCCGTATAAGGGTCGCGTTTTCATGGAAAAGACTAAGCAGACTCCGCCGTCCGCGGTGCCGCGCCATGTCGCGATCATCATGGATGGTAATAATCGCTGGGCGAAAAAGCGCTTTATGCCGGGTGTCGCCGGGCATAAAGCGGGCGTGGATGCCGTTCGCGCAGTGATCGAGGTGTGCGCCGAGGCCGGGGTCGAGGTGTTGACCCTGTTCGCCTTCTCCAGCGAGAACTGGCAGCGCCCGGCCGATGAAGTCAGTGCCTTGATGGATCTGTTCTTCAAGGCGTTGCGTCGCGAGGCCAAGCGCCTCAATGACAACAACATCAGTCTGCGCATCATCGGTGATCGTTCGCGCTTTCATCCCGAGCTTCAGGCTGCCATGCGTGAAGCCGAGGCGATGACCGCCGGTGCCAACCGTTTTGTCTTGCAGATCGCCGCCAACTACGGCGGTCAGTGGGACATCGCGCAAGCTGCACAGCGTCTGGCTCGTGAGGTTCAGGCCGGGCATCTGCGTCCGGAGGACATCACGCCCGAGCTGTTGCAGACCTGTCTGGCCACCGGTGATCTGCCGTTGCCGGATTTGTGCATCCGCACCGGTGGCGAACACCGCATCAGTAACTTCCTGCTGTGGCAACTGGCTTATGCCGAGTTGTACTTCTCCGACCTGTTCTGGCCGGACTTCAAACACGACGCCATGCGTAACGCGCTGGCCGATTTCGCTTCTCGTCAGCGCCGCTTCGGTAAAACGAGCGAGCAGGTCGAGTCTGGAGCCCGGGTTTAATGCTTAAACAACGAATCATCACCGCACTGATCCTGCTGCCGATCGCCTTGTGCGGGTTTTTCCTGCTCGAAGGCGCAGGCTTTGCGCTGTTCATCGGGTTGGTCGTGACCCTCGGTGCATGGGAGTGGGCTCGTCTGGCAGGCTTCAACGCCCAGCCGATTCGCGTGGCCTATGCGGCAGTGGTCGCGCTGATGCTGTTGGTCATGCACATCCGGCCGGAGCTTGCGCCGTGGGTGTTGGGCGCTTCAGTGCTGTGGTGGGGCGCGGCGACGTACTTGGTGCTGACCTATCCGCGCTCCAGCGAGCGCTGGTCCAGCGCCGCCTGCAAGCTGGTGATCGGTTTGCTAATCCTGCTGCCGGCCTGGCAAGGTCTGGTTTATATCAAGCAGCAACCCTTGGGTAACTGGTTGATCATGGCGGTGATGGTGCTGGTCTGGGGTGCCGATATCGGCGCGTACTTTTCCGGTCGGGCCTTTGGCAAGCGCAAGCTGGCGCCGCAGGTCAGCCCTGGCAAGAGCTGGGAAGGCGTGTACGGCGGCTTGTTGCTGAGCCTGGTGATCACGGCGATCGTTGGCTTCGTGCGTGACTGGAGCTTCGGGCAGATGCTGATGGGCCTGATCGGTGCGGCAGTGATCGTATTCATCTCGGTCGTGGGTGACCTCACCGAAAGCATGTTCAAGCGTCAATCGGGCATCAAGGACAGCAGTAACCTGCTTCCGGGGCATGGCGGTGTGCTGGATCGCATCGACAGCCTGACGGCCGCGATCCCTGTCTTTGCCGTGCTGTTGTGGATGGCCGCACCGTGAGCCGCCCACAACAGATTACCGTTCTGGGGGCGACCGGTTCGATCGGTCTGAGCACCCTTGACGTGATCGCTCGCCATCCCGAGCGCTATCAGGTGTTCGCCTTGAGCGGTTTCAGCCGCCTGAGTGAGCTACTGGCCTTGTGCGTGCGTCATACGCCGCGGTTTGCCGTCGTGCCGGAAGCGGGCGCTGCCCGAACCTTGCAGGACGACTTGCGCGCCGCAGGCCTGTCGACCCGCGTGTTGGTAGGGGAGGAGGGCCTGTGCCAGGTTGCTTCCGACCCCGAAGTCGATGCGGTCATGGCGGCCATCGTTGGCGCGGCGGGCTTGCGTCCGACCCTGGCGGCGGTCGAGGCGGGCAAGAAGATCCTGCTGGCGAACAAAGAAGCGCTGGTCATGTCGGGCGCCCTGTTTATGCAGGCCGTGCACAAAAGCGGCTCGGTGCTGCTGCCGATCGACAGCGAACACAACGCGATTTTTCAGTGCATGCCACAGGATTTCGCCCGTGGGCTTGGCGCAGTCGGTGTGCGTCGGATTCTGCTGACAGCCTCTGGTGGTCCGTTCCGACAGACACCGATGGCCGAGTTGGCGCATGTTTCCCCTGAGCAAGCGTGCGCTCATCCAAACTGGTCCATGGGTCGCAAGATTTCGGTCGACTCGGCCAGCATGATGAACAAAGGGCTTGAGTTGATTGAAGCCTGCTGGCTGTTCGACGCCAAGCCGTCCCAGGTCGAAGTGGTGATTCACCCGCAGAGCGTGATTCATTCGCTGGTCGACTATATCGATGGCTCGGTGCTGGCGCAGTTAGGCAATCCGGACATGCGCACGCCGATCGCCAATGCCCTGGCCTGGCCGGAGCGCATCGAGTCGGGCGTAGCGCCGCTGGATCTGTTTGCCATCGCCCGCCTGGACTTCCAGGCGCCCGATGAGGAACGTTTCCCTTGCCTGCGCCTTGCGCGTCAGGCCGCGGAAGCGGGCAATAGCGCGCCGGCCATGCTCAATGCGGCGAATGAAGTGGCTGTCGCGGCGTTTCTCGACGGGCGGGTTCGCTACCCGGAAATCGCGAGTATCATCGAGGAAGTGTTAAACCTCGAGCCTGTCGTTGCGGTGGATGATCTCGAGGCGGTGTTCACGGCCGACGCGAAAGCGCGTGTACTGGCCGGGCAATGGTTGAGTCGTCACGGGCGGTGAGTGCTGCAATACGTTGGCCCATGCAGCACTGGATAGGATTGCGGAGAAAGTAGATGAGCGCGCTCTATATGATTGTCGGCACCCTGGTTGCATTGGGCGTGCTGGTCACCTTCCACGAATTCGGCCATTTCTGGGTCGCACGTCGCTGTGGAGTCAAAGTGCTGCGTTTCTCCGTGGGCTTCGGCATGCCACTGCTGCGTTGGCACGACAAGAAAGGCACAGAGTTCGTGGTGGCGGCCATTCCGTTGGGCGGCTACGTGAAGATGCTCGACGAGCGCGAAGGCGAAGTGCCGGCCGATCAGGTCGATCAATCCTTCAATCGCAAATCTGTCCGTCAGCGTATTGCTATCGTGGCCGCGGGACCAATCGCCAATTTTTTATTGGCAATGGTGTTTTTTTGGGTGTTGGCCATGCTCGGCAGCGAGCAGGTGCGGCCGGTCATCGGCGCGGTCGAATCCGGCAGCATCGCTGCCAAGGCCGGTCTGGGTGCCGGTCAGGAAATCATTGCCATCGATGGCGAGCCGACTTCCGGCTGGGCCGCAGTGAATCTGCAATTGGTCCGTCGTCTTGGCGAGAGCGGTTCTCTTCAATTGTTGGTGCGTGAGCAAGGCTCCACGGCAGATTCGCCGCGTGAGCTGATGCTGGATAAATGGCTCAAGGGCGCTGACGAGCCGGACCCGATTCGTTCGCTGGGTATTCGCCCCTGGCGTCCGGCGTTGCCGCCCGTGTTGGCCGAACTTGATCCGAAAGGGCCGGCCCAGGCCGCGGGACTGAAGACCGGTGATCGACTGCTGGCCCTCGATGGCAAGTCACTTGATGACTGGCAGCAGGTAGTCGACACGGTGCGTATGCATCCCGATACCAAAATCATGCTGCGCGTTGAGCGTGATGGTGCTCAAATCGACGTCCCAGTGACCTTGGCCGCTCGCGGCGAGAAAAAGGCGCCTACCGGTTATATGGGCGCCGGGGTGAAAGCGGTCGATTGGCCACCAGAGATGATTCGCGAAGTCAGTTATGGCCCGGTGGCCGCAATTGGCGAGGGTGCTCGACGCACTTGGACCATGAGCGTACTGACCCTCGATTCGCTCAAGAAAATGTTGTTCGGCGAGCTCTCGGTAAAAAACTTGAGTGGACCGATAACCATTGCTAAAGTGGCGGGCGCTTCTGCCCAGTCGGGTGTCGCTGATTTCCTGAATTTCCTTGCTTATCTGAGTATTAGCCTGGGAGTTCTGAATTTGCTGCCCATTCCTGTACTGGATGGGGGGCATTTGTTGTTTTATCTGATCGAGTGGGCGCGTGGTCGTCCCTTGTCAGATCGGGTGCAGGGTTGGGGGATACAGATCGGTATCAGTTTGGTGGTCGGGGTGATGTTGCTTGCTCTGGTCAATGATTTGGGCCGTCTGTAACACTTCGCTGAATTGCGAATCTGCCGCATTTTGCGGCAGTTTGTTTATTGCCAGTTGGAATAAGAAAGGACTTCATGAAACGTCTGCTGCTAACTGCGGTTCTCACCGTATTGATGATCGCCGAAGTTCACGCCGAGTCCTTCACTATCTCTGATATTCGCGTCAATGGCCTCCAGCGGGTCTCCGCGGGTAGCGTCTTTGGTGCTTTGCCGTTAAACGTCGGTGAACAGGCGGATGATCGTCGCCTGGTGGAATCCACTCGTGCGCTGTTCAAAACCGGGTTCTTTCAAGATATCCAGCTGGGCCGCGATGGCAACGTCCTGGTCATCACGGTAGTCGAGCGTCCGTCGGTCGCCAGTATCGAGATCGAAGGTAACAAGGCGATCTCTACTGAAGACCTGATGAAGGGCCTCAAACAATCCGGTCTGGCCGAAGGCGAAATCTTCCAGCGCGCCACCCTCGAAGGTGTCCGTAACGAACTGCAGCGCCAATATGTCGCCCAGGGTCGCTACTCGGCTACCGTCGACACCGAAGTGGTGCCGCAGCCGCGTAACCGCGTCGGCCTGAAGGTCAATATCAACGAAGGCACCGTTGCGGCTATCCAGCACATCAACGTGGTGGGCAACACGGTCTTCCCTGATGAAGACCTGATCGACCTGTTTGAACTGAAAACCACCAACTGGCTGTCGTTCTTCAAGAACGATGACAAGTACGCTCGTGAAAAACTCTCCGGTGACCTGGAGCGTCTGCGTTCCTACTACCTGGACCGCGGCTATATCAACATGGATATCGCTTCGACCCAGGTGTCCATTACGCCGGACAAGAAACACGTCTATATCACCGTCAACGTCAACGAAGGCGAGAAGTACACCGTTCGCGACGTCAAGCTGAGCGGCGACCTGAAAGTCCCTGAAGACCAGGTCAAGTCCCTGCTGCTGGTTCAGAAAGGCCAAGTGTTCTCGCGCAAGCTGATGACCACCACGTCCGAGCTGATCACCCGTCGCCTGGGTAACGAGGGTTACACCTTCGCCAACGTCAACGGCGTGCCTCAGCCACACGATGAAGACCACACGGTCGATATTACTTTCGCCGTCGATCCGGGCAAGCGTGCTTACGTCAACCGCATCAACTTCCGTGGCAACACCAAGTCCGAAGACGAAGTGCTGCGTCGTGAAATGCGTCAGATGGAAGGCGGCTGGGCTTCGACCTACCTGATCGACCAATCCAAGACCCGTCTTGAGCGTCTGGGCTTCTTCAAAGAGGTCAACGTCGAAACACCTGCCGTACCGGGTGTCGATGACCAGGTTGACGTGAACTACAGCGTTGAAGAGCAGGCTTCCGGTTCGATCACCGCCAGCGTCGGTTTTGCGCAGAGCGCCGGCCTGATCCTCGGTGGTTCGATCACTCAGAACAACTTCCTGGGTACTGGTAACAAGGTCAGCATCGGTTTGACCCGCAGTGAATACCAGAGCCGCTATAACTTCGGTTATGTCGACCCGTACTGGACTGCTGATGGCGTGAGCCTGGGTTACAACGCTTTCTATCGCACCACCGATTACGATGACCTCGATGTCGACGTAGCCAGCTATGCCGTAGACAGCCTGGGTGCTGGTGTGAGCGTCGGATACCCGATCAGCGAGACGTCGCGTCTGACCTTCGGCCTGACGGCGCAACAAGACAAGATCAAGACCGGTCAATACACCGTCGACGAGATTTTCGACTTCGTTAACCGTGAAGGCGACAGCTACCTGAACTTCAAGGCGTCTGCCGGCTGGTCCGAGTCGACTTTGAACAAAGGCGTCCTGGCGACCCGTGGCCATTCCCAGAGCCTGACTCTGGAAACCACCACACCGGGCAGCGACCTGTCGTTCTTCAAACTTGATTACCGTGGTCAGCTGTTCCAGCCAATCACTGAAAACTACACCGTTCGTCTTCACACCGAACTGGGTTATGGCGATGGCTACGGTTCCACCGATGGCTTGCCATTCTATGAAAACTACTATGCTGGTGGTTTCAACTCGGTTCGTGGCTTCAAGGACAGTACCCTCGGCCCGCGCAGTACTCCTAGCCGTGGTCAGGATGTGACAGGTAACACCGGTACGCTCGCCGACCCGGACCAGGATCCGCTGCCGTTCGGTGGTAACGTCCTGATCCAGGGTGGTGTCGAGTTGCTGTTCCCGCTGCCATTCGTCAAGGATCAGCGTTCCCTGCGTACTTCGGTATTCTGGGACGTGGGTAACGTATTCGATTCCAAGTGCGACAAAACGACGAACGCCAATGTCGGTTCGACCTCTCAGACAGAGTGCAACGACATCAGCCTGAGCAACGTCGCGAGTTCCGTCGGTGTAGGCGTGACCTGGGTCACCGCACTGGGTCCTCTGAGTTTCGCGTTGGCCATGCCGATCAAGAAACCGGATGACGCTGAGACTCAAGTGTTCCAATTCTCTCTTGGCCAGACGTTCTAAGCGTCTGCCCCACAATAACGACAATGGATTTTGTAGGAGTGCATCGTGCGTAAGTTGACTCAATTGGTTCTACTGGCGACCGTACTGGTAGCAGGTCCGGCTTTTGCCGACATGAAAATCGCCGTTCTGAACTATCAGATGGCCCTGCTGGAATCCGACGCAGCCAAGAAATACGCCGTGGATGCCGAGAAGAAGTTCGGCCCGCAACTGTCCAAGCTCAAGACGCTGGAAAGCAGCGCCAAAGGCATCCAGGACCGTCTGATGGCGGGCGGCGACAAGATGCAGCAAGGCGAGCGTGAACGTCTTGAGCTCGAATTCAAGCAAAAGGCCCGTGACTTCCAGTTCCAGTCCAAGGAACTGAACGAAGCCAAAGCCGTTGCCGACCGTGAAATGCTGAAGCAGCTCAAGCCGAAACTGGACAGCGCTGTGGAAGAAGTCATCAAAAAAGGTGCTTTTGACCTGGTCTTCGAGCGTGGCGCAGTGATTGATGTCAAACCTCAGTACGACATCACTCGCCAGGTTATCGAGCGCATGAATCAGCTGAAGTAATCCATGACAGCGACTATAAAGCTCGGCCAATTGGCCGAGTTCCTCGGCGCCACGCTACGTGGCGACCCGGAGAAAGAAATTACTGGGCTAGCCACTTTGCAAGAGGCTGGCCCAGCTCAGTTGAGCTTTCTCGCAAACCCCCAATACCGTAAATACCTGGTGGACTGCCGGGCCGCAGCCCTGTTGCTGAAGGCTGCTGACGCTGAAGGTTATGCCGGCGATGCATTGGTGGTGCCTGATCCGTATCTGGCCTACGCGCGTATTTCCCATCTGTTCGATCCCAAGCCCAAGGCGCCTGCCGGTATTCACCCGACAGCGGTAGTGGCCGTGGACGCAGTGGTTGATCCGGCGGCGAGCATCGGTGCCTTTGCGGTGATCGAAAGCGGCGCACGTATTGCTGCCGGTGTGACCGTGGGTGCGCACTGCTTCATCGGTGCCCGCTGCGAAATTGGCGAGGGCGGCTGGCTGGCCCCGCGGGTCACGCTGTACCACGACGTGCGCATCGGCAAACGGGTCGTGATTCAGTCCGGTGCCGTGCTCGGTGGCGAAGGCTTCGGTTTTGCCAACGAGAAGGGTGTCTGGCAGAAAATCGCCCAGATCGGTGGTGTATTGGTTGGTGATGATGTGGAGATTGGCGTAAATACCGCTATCGACCGCGGCGCGCTGGCCGATACCGTTCTTGGTAATGGTGTGAAGCTCGACAATCAGATTCAGATCGCCCACAACGTGCAGGTCGGTGATCACACCGCCATGGCCGCGTGCGTGGGGATCTCCGGCAGCACCAAAATCGGCAAGCATTGCATGCTCGCCGGTGGCGTAGGGCTGGTGGGGCATATCGAAATTTGCGACAACGTTTTTATCACCGGGATGACCATGGTGACCCACTCGATCACCGAAAAGGGTTCCTATTCTTCCGGTACGGCAATGCAACCAGCAGCCGAATGGCGCAAAAGCGCGGCCCGTATCCGTCAGCTCGATGACATCGCGCGACGTTTGCGACAGCTGGAAAAGCGTGTAGGGGACGTGACCCCTGACGGTAATGCTTCATCAGATGGCTGATACCATTTCCATATCAAGTGTGCACAGCCGCTAGACTGCCTCCTTGATTTGCTAGAGGGGTGCGCGTCAGTCGCGCGCTCCCAATCTTTACATAGGCTTCCCCCCGAAATGATGGACATCAACGAGATTCGCGAATACCTGCCTCACCGTTACCCGTTCCTGCTGGTGGACCGGGTCGTGGAACTGGATGTGGAAGGCAAGCGCATTCGCGCCTACAAGAATGTCAGCATCAACGAACCGTTCTTCAATGGTCACTTCCCTGCGCATCCAATCATGCCGGGCGTGTTGATCATCGAAGCGATGGCTCAGGCTGCCGGTATCCTTGGCTTCAAAATGCTCGACGTGAAGCCCGCCGACGGCACGCTTTACTACTTCGTCGGCTCCGACAAGCTGCGTTTTCGCCAGCCCGTCACCCCAGGCGATCAGTTGATCCTCGAAGCCCGCTTCATCAGCTGCAAGCGCCAGATCTGGAAGTTCGAGTGCCAGGCTTCGGTCGATGGCAAACCAGTCTGCTCCGCTGAAATCATCTGCGCGGAACGCAAACTATGAGTTTGATTGACCCTCGCGCAATCATCGATCCGACGGCCGTTCTGGCCGAAGGTGTCGAGGTCGGCCCATGGTCGATCGTCGGCGCAGGTGTGGAAATCGGCGAGGGGACAGTGATCGGGCCGCATGTGATTCTCAAGGGCCCGACCCGAATCGGTAAGCATAACCGCATCTACCAGTTTTCTTCGGTAGGTGAGGACACGCCCGATCTGAAATACAAAGGCGAAGAAACCCGTCTGGTCATCGGTGACCACAACGTCATCCGTGAAGGCGTGACGATTCACCGCGGGACTGTTCAGGACCGTTCGGAAACGACCCTGGGCGATCACAACCTGATCATGGCCTATGCCCACATCGGCCACGACAGCGTGATCGGCAACCACTGCATCCTGGTCAACAACACAGCGTTGGCGGGTCATGTGCACGTGGAAGACTGGGCGATCCTGTCCGGTTTTACCCTGGTCCACCAGTATTGCCACATCGGCGCCCACAGCTTTTCCGGCATGGGTACCGCCATTGGCAAGGATGTTCCAGCGTACGTCACGGTGTTTGGCAACCCCGCCGAAGCGCGCAGCATGAACTTCGAAGGCATGCGCCGTCGTGGTTTCAGCGAAGACGCGATCCACGCCCTGCGTCGTGCCTACAAGGTGGTTTACCGCCAGGGCCTGACGGTTGAACAGGCACTCGCCGAATTGGCTGAACCGTCGGACCAGTTCCCGGAAGTCGCGGTGTTCCGTGATTCCATCCAGTCTTCGACCCGCGGCATCACACGTTAATCATGGCTAATCTGCGTATAGCGCTGGTGGCGGGTGAGGCTTCCGGTGACATTCTGGGCGCGGGTCTCATGCGCGCGCTGAAGGCTCAGCATCCGGCGGTGGAGTTCATCGGTGTCGGTGGTCCGCTGATGCAGGCCGAAGGCCTGACTTCGTATTTCCCGATGGAGCGTCTTTCGGTCATGGGCCTGGTGGAAGTGCTGGGTCGATTGCGCGAGTTGATGGCGCGTCGCAAAAAGCTGATTGCCGACCTGATCGCCGAAAAGCCGGACGCGTTTATCGGCATCGATGCCCCGGACTTCAACCTCAATATCGAACTAAAGCTGCGTCAGGCCGGGATCAAGACCGTGCATTACGTCAGCCCGTCGGTGTGGGCGTGGCGGCAGAAGCGGGTGCTGAAGATTCGCGAAGGCTGCGACCTGATGCTGACGCTTTTTCCGTTTGAAGCAAAATTCTATGAAGAGAAGGGCGTGCCGGTGCGTTTTGTCGGGCACACCCTGGCCGATGCGATCCCCCTCGAAGCGGATCGTACCGCCGCACGCGCCGAACTCGGTTTGCCTGATGGACCATTGGTCGCGCTGATGCCGGGCAGTCGCGGTGGCGAAGTCGGGCGCCTGGGCGCGTTGTTCCTCGATACCGCCGAGCGTTTGCGCGCCATGCGCCCAGGCGTGCGGTTCGTTATTCCGTGCGCCAGCCCTCAGCGCCGCGCGCAGCTTGAAGAGTTGCTCGCCGGTCGCGATCTGCCGCTGACCCTGCTTGATGGCAAGTCTCATCTGGCGCTCGCATCCTGCGACGCGGTATTGATTGCTTCCGGAACGGCGACCCTTGAAGCGTTGTTGTACAAGCGGCCGATGGTCGTCGCTTATCGTCTGGCGCCGCTGACGTTCTGGATTCTCAAGCGCATGGTCAAGAGCCCCTACATTTCGTTGCCGAACCTGCTGGCCCAGCGCCTGTTGGTGCCCGAGTTGCTGCAGGACGATGCGACGGTTGAAGCGCTGGCCCAGACGTTGTCGCCACTGATCGAAGGTGGCCAGGAACAGACCCGTGGCTTCGATGAAATCCACCGTACCTTGCGTCTGGACGCCTCCAATCAGGCAGCGGACGCAGTATTGAACCTGATCGGCAAAACACAATGACAAAAGCACTACAGATGGGCCTCGATTTCACTCTGGTCGCTGAAGTTGAAGACCTGGTTGCCGGCGTTGACGAAGTCGGCCGCGGCCCGCTGTGTGGTGCCGTGGTGACGGCGGCGGTGATTCTTGATCCGAACCGTCCGATCCTCGGTCTCAACGACTCGAAGAAACTCACCGAAGCCCGCCGTGAAAAGCTCTACGATGAAATCTGCGAAAAAGCCCTGAGCTGGTGCATCGCCAGGGCCGAAGTCGAAGAAATCGATGAGTTGAACATTCTGCATGCCACGATGCTGGCCATGCAGCGCGCGATCGAAGGCCTGCACATCCAGCCGAAACTGGCGATGATCGACGGCAACCGTTGCCCGAAACTGTCCATGCGCGCCGAAGCGGTGGTGCAGGGCGACGGCAAGGTGCCGGCCATTGCTGCGGCATCGATCCTGGCCAAAGTCAGCCGTGATCGTGAAATGGCTGCTTTCGAATTGATTTACCCGGGTTACGGGATCGGCGGCCACAAAGGCTACCCGACACCCGTTCATCTGGAAGCCCTGGCACGCCTGGGCCCGACCCCGATTCACCGTCGCTCGTTCGCCCCGGTACGCCTGGCTTATGAGGCGCGGGAAAACCTGATCGAGAGTTAGTTGCAAGGCTGATGTTTTTGCCAAGGCCCGGTACAATCCGGGCCTTGTTGTCTTCACGTTTCTAGTTTCTAGACAGGATCACTATGCCGGCTTCATTCGTTCATCTACGCCTGCACACTGAATATTCCCTGGTCGACGGTCTGGTGCGGATCAAACCGCTGGTCAAGACCCTGGTCGGCATGAACATGCCTGCCGTAGCGGTCACCGACCAGAACAACATGTGTTCCCTGGTCAAATTCTATAAAGCGGCCATGGGCGCAGGCATCAAGCCGATCTGCGGCGCCGACCTGTGGCTGTCGAACAAGGATCCGGACAACGCCTTGAGCCGGATCAGCCTGCTGGCGATGAACGCCGTGGGCTATCGCAACCTCACCGAACTGATCTCCCGCGGCTTCATCGATGGCCAGCGCAATGGCTCGGTCATCATCGAGCGCGAGTGGGTGGCCGAAGCCAGCGAAGGCTTGATCATGCTGTCGGCGGCAAAGGAGGGCGAGATCGGCCTGGCGATGCTCAGTGGCAATCCGGCTGAAGCGGAAAACCTCGCGCGTGAATGGATGGCCGTGTTCCCGGACCGTTTCTATCTGGAGATCCAGCGTACCAGCCGCCCCAACGACGAAGAACAGTTGCACGGCGCCGTGGCCCTGGCCGAAAAAATCGGTGCGCCGCTGGTCGCCACCAACGACGTGCGTTTCATCAAGCAGGAAGATTTTGCCGCTCACGAAACCCGCGTCTGCATCGGTGAGGGCCGCGCCCTTGACGATCCGCGGCGTTCGAAGAATTACAGCGATCAGCAATACCTCAAAAGCGCTGAGGAAATGGCCGAGCTGTTCAGCGACATTCCCGAGGCGCTGGCCAACACCGTCGAGATCGCCAAGCGCTGCAACATCGAAGTGAAGCTGGGCACTCACTTCCTGCCCAACTTCCCGATTCCTGATGGCATGACCATCGACGAGTATTTCCGCAAGGTCTCGTTCGACGGTCTGGAAGATCGCCTCAGCGTGCTACTGCCCAGGGACACCACCGAAGACTACGAAACCAAGCGCCAGGTCTATGTCGACCGGTTGAATTTCGAGCTGGATATCATCATCCAGATGGGGTTCCCGGGTTACTTCCTGATCGTTATGGACTTTATCCAGTGGGCCAAGAGCAACGGCGTGCCGGTCGGCCCTGGCCGGGGGTCGGGTGCCGGGTCGCTGGTGGCCTATGTGCAGAAGATCACTGACCTCGATCCGCTGGAATATGACCTGCTGTTCGAACGTTTCCTTAACCCGGAACGGGTCTCCATGCCCGACTTCGACGTCGACTTCTGCATGGACGGTCGTGACCGCGTGATCGACTACGTGGCCGAGAAATACGGCCGCAATGCGGTGAGCCAGATCATCACCTTCGGTTCCATGGCCGCCAAGGCTGTGGTCCGTGACGTGGCGCGGGTGCAGGGCAAGTCCTACGGTCTGGCGGATCGTCTGTCGAAGATGATTCCGTTCGAAGTCGGCATGACCCTGGAAAAAGCTTACGAGCAGGAAGAGATCCTGCGCGACTTCATCAAGGTCGATGAAGAAGCCGCGGAAATCTGGGAAATGGCGCGCAAGCTGGAAGGCGTTGTGCGTAACGTCGGCAAGCACGCCGGTGGTGTAGTAATCGCCCCGACCAAGCTGACGGACTTTTCGCCGATCTATTGCGATGAGGCCGGTGATGGTCTGGTGACCCAGTTCGACAAAGATGACGTCGAGGCTGCGGGCCTGGTGAAGTTCGACTTCCTGGGTCTGCGGACCCTGACGGTCATCGACTGGGCACTGAAAACCATCAACCGCGACCGTGCCAAGGTCGATGAGCCGCCGCTGGACATCGCGTTCATCCCGCTGGATGACAAGCCGACTTACCAGTTGCTGCAAAAAGCTGAAACCACTGCGGTGTTCCAGCTCGAGTCGCGCGGCATGAAAGAGCTGATCAAAAAGCTCAAGCCCGACTGCCTGGAAGACTTGATCGCACTGGTGGCCCTGTTCCGTCCGGGCCCGCTGCAATCGGGCATGGTGGACGACTTCATCAACCGTAAGCACGGCCGCGCCGAACTGGCGTACCCGCACTCGGACTACCAGTACGAAGGCCTCAAGCCCGTATTGGCACCGACTTACGGCATCATCCTGTATCAGGAACAGGTGATGCAGATTGCCCAGGTCATGGCCGGTTACACCCTCGGCGGTGCGGACATGCTGCGTCGGGCCATGGGTAAGAAAAAGCCCGAAGAAATGGCCAAGCAGCGCGGCGGTTTCATTGAAGGTTGCACCGCTAACAATATCGACGCGGACCTGGCCGGTAACATTTTCGACCTGGTAGAAAAATTCGCCGGTTACGGCTTCAACAAATCCCACTCCGCTGCTTACGGCCTGGTGTCGTACCAGACCGCGTGGCTGAAAACGCACTACCCGGCGCCGTTCATGGCTGCGGTACTGTCGGCGGATATGCACAACACCGACAAGGTCGTGACCTTGATCGAAGAAATTCGCACCATGAAGCTGCGTCTCGACGCGCCGGATGTGAATACGTCGGAGTTCAAGTTCACGGTGAATGACGAAGGCCGGATTATTTACGGCCTCGGCGCGATCAAGGGTGTGGGCGAAGGTCCGGTGGAAGCGATCACCGAGGCGCGCCAAGACGGTCCGTTCAAGGACCTGTTCGACTTCTGCGCCCGTGTCGACCTCAAGCGAATCAACAAGCGCACCCTGGACGGTTTGATCCGCAGCGGCGCGCTGGATCGTCTGGGGCCTTATTTCCATGACGAACCGAAAGCCTACCAGGCCAGCATCGACCAGAACCGCGCTGTTTTGCTGAATGCGATGGAAGGGGCGATCAAGGCCGCCGAACAAACCGCCCGCACCCACGACAGCGGCCACGCCGACTTGTTTGGCGGGCTGTTCGTCGAGGAAGACGCCGATGTCTACGCCAATCATCGCAAGGCGAAAGAGCTGACCTTGAAGGAACGCCTGAAAGGGGAGAAAGACACCCTGGGCCTGTACCTGACCGGCCACCCGATTGACGAATACGAAGGCGAGATCCGCCGTTTTGCCCGTCAACGCATCATCGACCTGAAGCCGGCTCGCGATACGCAAACCGTCGCGGGCATGATCATCGCCTTGCGGGTGATGAAGAACAAAAAGGGCGACAAGATGGGTTTCATCACCCTCGATGACCGCTCCGGGCGAATCGAAGCTTCGCTGTTTGCCGAAGCGTTCCATTCCGCGCAATCGCTGTTGCAGACCGACGCGATGGTGGTGGTCGAAGGCGAAGTCAGCAACGACGACTTCTCCGGCGGCTTGCGCCTGCGGGTCAAGCGGGTGATGAGCATGGAAGATGCGCGCACCAACCTCGCCGAAAGCTTGCGCCTGAAGCTGCAGACCAAGGATTTGAAGGGCGATCAGCTACGCTGGCTGGGTGAGCTGTTCAAGCGTCACCGTGGCGCGTGCCCGATCACCATGGAGTACACAAGCCCCGATGCGAAGGCCTTGCTGCAGTTTGGCGAGACCTGGCGAATCGACCCGGCGGATGCGTTGATTCAAGCCTTGCGTGACCAGTTCGGGCGAGACAACGTCTTCCTCCAATACCGTTGACGGTCAGGTTCTGCCGAAGGCCCTGATCTCGACCTGAATTTTTAATCTCGACCTGAACGCGCCTGTCCCTTAAGGTAGGGCGCGAATAGACAACCGGCCGGCCCAAGCTCTCTTGGACGTCGACCCAAGACGGACGCCTATGAACCCGAATTTTCTAGATTTCGAACAGCCGATCGCCGACCTGCAAGCCAAGATCGAAGAGTTGCGCTTGGTCGGTAACGACAATTCGCTGAATATCGGCGATGAGATCTCCCGCCTGCAGGACAAAAGCAGCACGCTGACCGAAGACATCTTCGGCAAGCTGACCAGCTGGCAGATCGCACGTCTCGCGCGTCACCCGAAACGTCCGTATACCCTGGACTACATCGAACATATCTTCACCGAGTTCGACGAGCTGCACGGCGACCGTCACTTCTCCGACGACGCTGCGATCGTTGGCGGCATTGCCCGTCTGGACGATCAGCCGGTGATGATTATCGGTCACCAGAAAGGCCGTGAAGTGCGCGAGAAAGTTCGCCGCAACTTCGGCATGCCGCGTCCGGAAGGCTACCGCAAGGCGTGCCGCCTGATGGAAATGGCCGAACGTTTCAAAATGCCGATCCTGACCTTCATCGACACCCCGGGCGCCTACCCTGGCATCGACGCTGAAGAGCGCAACCAGAGCGAAGCGATTGCCTGGAACCTGCGCGTCATGGCCCGCCTGAAAACCCCAATCATCGCCACTGTGATCGGTGAAGGTGGTTCGGGTGGTGCTTTGGCGATCGGCGTTTGCGATCAGCTGAACATGCTGCAGTACTCGACCTATGCGGTGATCTCGCCGGAAGGTTGCGCTTCGATCCTGTGGAAAACCGCCGAAAAAGCGCCGGACGCCGCTGAAGCCATGGGCATCACCGCCGAGCGCCTGAAAGGCCTGGGCATCGTGGACAAAGTGATCGGCGAGCCTTTGGGCGGCGCTCATCGTGATCCGGCTGCGGCCGCTGCATCGATCCGTGCCGAGCTGAGCTCGCAACTGGCGATGCTGAAGAAGTTCGATAACGAAGCGCTGCTGGCCCGTCGTTACGAGCGTCTGATGAGCTACGGTCTCTAAGCCAACTGCAGTATCCATGTAGGAGTGAGCCTGCTCGCGATGAGGGCGTAACATTCAACAGATGTGTTGGCTGTTACACCGCTATCGCGAGCAGGCTCACTCCTACATTTGATTTGGGCAAAGAGAACGATATGGGTCAGTCCATGATTGATTTGCCTTCCCGGCTCTTGCTGAGTCTGAAGCCCTGGCGCGAGGCCAAAACCTGGCGCATCGCCTTCTCCGGCGGGCTCGACTCCACCGTTCTGCTGTACCTCCTCGCCCATCTCGCAAAAAACCAATCCCTGCCCGAACTTCAAGCCATTCATATCCACCACGGCCTTCAGACTGCGGCTGATGCGTGGCCACAACATTGTCAGTCGGTCTGTGACGCGCTGGGCGTGCCGCTACAGGTGGTGCATGTTCAGGTTCAGTCGGGCGCCAGTCTTGAGCGTGCGGCCCGGGATGCGCGCTATGGCGCGTTCATTGAAACCACTCAAGCGAATGAACTGCTGCTGACCGCACAGCACCGCGACGATCAGGCGGAAACCCTGTTGTTTCGGCTGCTGCGCGGGGCAGGGGTGAGGGGCTTGTCGGGCATGCCTCGCGAGCGCGTCCTGGGTCGCGGGCATCTTCTGCGGCCGTTGCTCGATGTCACCCGCGCCGAGCTTGAGGCCTACGCGGCCGAGCATCAGTTGAGCTGGATCGAAGACCCTTCGAACCAGGACCGACAGTTCTCGCGCAATTACCTGCGGCACCAGGTGTTCCCGGTGTTGACCGAGCGCTGGCCGCAAGCGATGGCGACCATGGCTCGCAGCGCCGCCCACCTGAGTGAAGCGCAGGGGTTGCTCGATGACCTGGCGCAAATCGATCTGGCCAGTGCCCGCACTGTCAGTGATTTCGATTGGCTGGGTTTGCCGTCCCTGGCGTTGGCGCCGTTCGCAAAACTCTCTACTGCGCGACAACGCAACGCATTGAGTCACTGGCTCTCGGCGCTGACGCGGCTACCCGATAGCGACCATTGGTCGGGTTGGGACGACTTGCGCGATGCCACGGGTGATGCCCGTCCGGTTTGGCGATTGGCGGATGGCGACTTACATAGGGCGGGTGGGCGGATCTGGTGGCTGTCAGGCGGTTGGCTGCGTATCCCGCCATACGCCGGCGTCTGGGCTGATCCCTCGACAGCGCTGGCGTTACCGGAAAATGGTGTGCTCACCTGCACCGGCCAAATCCCCGCTGGCCCGCTGCATATCCGCTATCGTGAGGGAGGTGAGGTCATGAATCTGCCTGGTCGCGGCCACCGGGATCTCAAGCGTTTGCTCAATGAACGCGGGGTTCCGGGCTTTGTCCGTGGCAGATTGCCGCTGGTCTATCGCGGCGAACAATTGCTGGCGGTGGCCAACCTGCGGGGCTTGAATGGCAGTGAGCAGGACGGCTGGCATTTGCATTGGCAGCCACCGAACGAAGATCAAGGTTTGAGCTGAAAGGGGCTTTCCGGTAGACTACGCTCCCTTCTTGATACAACTTCTGTGGATTCGCCTGAATTGCAGGAGTTGCCGATTACCAAGCAGTCTTTGCTGGGCGATTCCAAAAAATGTGTAGCGAGCAACGTACCGGTGTTTCATCTGCCGGTCTGTCCCAACGCGGCGGTTTTTTCGAAGGTTGCACTGTGATTAATGCAGGTGATCGGGGGCTTCGGCCTTCCTTCGCTTTCCCCGGCGGCTCGGACCGCTTTAACGCAGACTTCTAGGGTTTTTCATGACGCGCTACATATTCGTCACGGGCGGTGTTGTTTCTTCATTGGGGAAAGGCATTGCCTCGGCTTCATTGGCGGCCATCCTGGAGGCGCGGGGACTTAAGGTCACCATGCTGAAGCTGGACCCGTACATTAACGTTGACCCGGGCACCATGAGCCCGTTCCAGCACGGTGAAGTGTTCGTCACCCACGACGGCGCCGAGACCGACCTGGACCTGGGCCACTACGAGCGGTTCATCCGCACGACCATGACCCAGAACAACAACTTCACCACCGGCCGTGTCTACGAACACGTCCTGCGCAAAGAGCGCCGTGGTGACTACCTGGGTGCAACCATCCAGGTGATCCCGCACATCACTGACGAAATCAAGCGCCGCATCATCAAGGGCGCGGGCGATGCTGACGTGGCCATGGTCGAGATCGGTGGCACCGTGGGTGACATCGAGTCGCAACCGTTCCTCGAAGCCATCCGTCAATTGCGTTTCGAAGTCGGCGCCAAGCGCGCGATGCTGATGCACCTGACGCTGGTGCCGTACATCGCCACGGCCGGCGAAACCAAAACCAAGCCGACCCAGCACTCGGTCAAGGAACTGCGTTCCATTGGCCTGCAGCCAGACGTGCTGGTGTGCCGCTCCGATCACCCGATCGACATCTCGTCGCGTCGCAAGATCGCGCAATTCACCAACGTTGAAGAACGTGCGGTGATCGCGCTGGAAGACGCCGACACCATCTACAAGATCCCGGGCATCCTGCATTCCCAGGGTCTGGATGATTTCGTTGTCGAGCGTTTCGGCCTGCAATGCGGCAGCGCCGATCTGTCCGAGTGGGAAGCGGTGGTTGACGCCAAGCTGAACCCGGAACACGAAGTCACCATCGCGATGGTCGGCAAGTACATGGAACTGCTGGACGCCTACAAGTCGCTGATCGAAGCGATGAGTCATGCCGGCATCAGCAACCGTACCAAGGTCAACCTGCGCTACATCGATTCCGAAGACATCGAAAACCAGGGCACCGCGCTGCTGGAAGGTGTCGACGCGATCCTCGTACCGGGCGGCTTCGGTCTGCGTGGCGTGGAAGGCAAGATCACCGCCGTTCAATACGCTCGCGAAAACAAGGTTCCGTACCTCGGCATCTGCTTGGGCATGCAAGTGGCCGTGATCGAGTTCGCTCGTAACGTGCTGGGCTGGAAAGATGCCAACTCCACCGAGTTCGATCGCGCCAGCGGTCATCCGGTCGTGGGTCTGATCACCGAGTGGGAAGATGCCACCGGCGCCGTCGAAACCCGTACCGAAACGTCTGACCTGGGCGGCACCATGCGCCTCGGTGCGCAGGATTGCCTGCTTGAGCCAGGTTCCCTGGTTCACGATTGCTACGCCAAGGACGTGATCGTCGAGCGTCACCGTCATCGCTACGAAGTGAACAACAACCTGCTGCCGCAAATCATGGAAGCCGGCCTGAAAATCTCCGGTCGGTCCGGTGATGGCGCGCTGGTAGAAGTGGTTGAAGCCCCGGATCATCCATGGTTCGTCGCTTGCCAGTTCCACCCTGAGTTCACCTCGACACCTCGCGACGGTCACCCGTTGTTCAGCGGTTTCGTTAAAGCAGCTTTGATCCAACACCAGAAGAAGGCGTAAATCCGATGGCGCAGAAGATCATCCGTGTAGGCGATATCGAGATTGCCAACGACAAGCCAATGGTGCTTTTCGGTGGCATGAACGTGCTGGAAAGCCGCGACATGGCGATGCAGGTCTGCGAAGAATACGTCAAGGTCACCGAGAAACTCGGTATCCCTTACGTGTTCAAGGCCAGCTTCGACAAGGCCAACCGTTCCTCCGTGACCTCTTACCGCGGCCCCGGCCTGGAAGAGGGCATGCGGATTTTCCAGGACATCAAGCAAGCCTTCGGCGTGCCGATCATCACCGACGTCCACGAGCCTGATCAGGCCGCGGTCGTCGCTGAAGTCTGCGATATCATCCAGCTGCCGGCCTTCCTGTCGCGCCAGACCGACCTCGTGGTCGCGATGGCCAAGACCGGCGCGGTGATCAACATCAAGAAAGCCCAGTTCCTCGCCCCGCATGAGATGAAACACATCTTGAGCAAGTGCGTGGAAGCGGGTAACGATCAGTTGATCCTCTGCGAACGCGGTTCGAGCTTTGGCTACAACAACCTGGTCGTCGACATGCTCGGCTTCGGCATCATGAAGCAGTTCGAATACCCGGTGTTCTTCGACGTGACCCACGCGCTGCAAATGCCCGGCGGTCGCTCCGATTCCGCCGGCGGTCGTCGCGCCCAGGTCACTGACCTGGCCAAGGCAGGCATGAGCCAGTCGCTGGCCGGTCTGTTCCTCGAAGCCCACCCGGACCCGGACAACGCCAAGTGCGACGGCCCTTGTGCCTTGCGTCTGGACAAACTGGAGCCATTCCTGGCCCAGCTCAAAGCGCTGGACGAACTGGTGAAGAGTTTTCCGACGGTAGAAACCGCGTAAACCTCATTTCTCCGGTAAAGTACCGCACGATTTGTTGCTCAGGCCCTTGGGCCTGAGCCTTATCGTCCGCAAGTCTGCCCGCTGCACACCACTTGCCGACGGTAAAAGATTTCCTCTAGCTGCGTCGTTTTCGTCAACTTTGGAGTGTTTACAACAATGGCAAAAATCGTCGACATCAAAGGTCGTGAAGTTCTCGACTCCCGTGGCAATCCCACCGTGGAAGCGGACGTGCTTCTCGATAACGGCATCATCGGTAGCGCTTGCGCGCCGTCCGGTGCTTCCACTGGCTCGCGTGAAGCGCTCGAGCTGCGTGATGGCGACAAGAGCCGTTACCTGGGCAAAGGCGTACTCAAAGCCGTCGCCAACATCAATGGTCCGATCCGCGACCTGTTGAAAGGTACAGACCCAAGCGACCAGAAAGCGCTGGATCACGCGATGATCAAGCTCGACGGTACTGAAAACAAAGGTTCCCTGGGCGCCAACGCGATCCTCGCCGTTTCCCTGGCCGCGGCCAAGGCAGCAGCACAGGACCAGGACCTGCCGCTGTACGCGCACATCGCCAACCTGAACGGCACCCCGGGTGTTTACTCGATGCCGGTTCCGATGATGAACATCATCAACGGTGGCGAGCACGCCGATAACAACGTCGACATCCAGGAATTCATGGTTCAGCCGGTTGGCGCCAAGTCTTTCTCGGAAGGTCTGCGCATGGGCACCGAGATTTTCCATCACCTCAAAGCCGTTCTGAAGGCCCGTGGCCTGAGCACTGCTGTGGGTGACGAAGGTGGTTTCGCACCGAACCTGGCTTCCAACGAAGACGCACTGAAAGTGATCTCCGAAGCCGTGGCCAACGCCGGTTACAAGCTGGGCACCGACGTGACCCTGGCACTGGACTGCGCGGCGAGCGAATTCTACGAAGACGGTAAATACAACCTGTCCGGCGAAGGCCAGGTGTTCACCGCTGAAGGTTTCGCTGACTACCTGAAAGGCCTGACCGAGCGCTACCCGATCATCTCGATCGAAGATGGTCTGGACGAGTCCGACTGGGCTGGCTGGAAAATCCTCACCGACAAGATCGGCGAGAAAACCCAGCTGGTAGGCGACGACCTGTTCGTGACCAACACCAAGATCCTGAAAGAAGGCATCGATAAAAAGATCGCCAACTCGATCCTGATCAAATTCAACCAGATCGGCACCCTGACCGAAACCCTGGAAGCCATCCAGATGGCCAAGGCCGCTGGTTACACTGCCGTTATCTCGCACCGCTCCGGCGAAACCGAAGATTCGACCATTGCCGACCTGGCTGTGGGCACGGCTGCAGGCCAGATCAAGACCGGTTCCCTGTGCCGTTCGGACCGCGTTTCCAAGTACAACCAACTGCTGCGTATCGAAGAGCAGTTGAATGGCAAAGCCAAGTACAACGGTCGCAGCGAATTCCGCGGTTAATCGTTAACTGGTAAAAAGACACCGGATTGTGTCGGAAAAATCGCTACAGCGACGTTTTTGCCACTAATCTGATGCCTTATAAGCACAAGCCTGGATTTTCCAGGCTTCGTGCTATCAAAAGCTTCAAAGTTTTGGCATGGCTGTCTTTTTCCACTGGATACCTGATATTCGATGCGCAGTCCCAATTGGTTGTTCCTCGTCTTGCTCTTGCTGCTGGCTGGCCTGCAATACCGCCTGTGGGTGGGTAATGGCAGTCTGGCGCAAGTGGCCGAGCTGACTCAGCAGATCGCGGATCAACACGCTGAGAACGAAGGGTTGCTGGAACGCAATCGGGTCATGGACGCTGAAGTCAGTGAGCTGAAAAAAGGCATGGAGACCGTCGAAGAGCGGGCTCGCCATGAGTTGGGCATGGTCAAGGACGGTGAAACCCTTTACCAGTTGGCCCAATGATCCAGTCGTTTCCGGCCTTCTGGGCCGTGATTCCTGCCGCGGGCGTCGGTGCCCGTATGGCTGCGGACCGTCCCAAGCAATACTTGCAACTGGGCGGGCGCACTATTCTCGAACACAGCCTTGGCTGTTTCCTTGATCATCCTGCCCTGAAGGGGTTGGTGGTCAGTCTTGCTGTTGATGATCCTTATTGGCCGAACCTGGCGTGTGCTACCGATCCGCGCATTCAGCGGGTAGACGGTGGCGACGAGCGTTCCGGTTCGGTGCTCAATGCCTTGCTGCATCTGCATGTGCTGGGTGCTGACGATGAAGACTGGGTGCTGGTTCACGACGCCGCACGGCCGAATCTGAGCCGTGATGATCTGGACAAGTTGCTGACAGAGTTGGCTGATGATCCGGTGGGTGGGCTGTTGGCAGTGCCGGCACGCGATACCCTCAAGCGGGTCGACAAGCACGGTCGCGTGGTTGAAACCGTGGATCGCAGCGTGATCTGGCAAGCCTATACGCCGCAGATGTTTCGCCTTGGCGCGTTGCATCGGGCATTGGCTGACAGTCTGGTGGCGGATGCTTTGGTGACTGATGAGGCTTCGGCCATGGAGTGGGCAGGGCTGGCACCACGCTTGATCGAAGGCCGTTCCGATAACCTCAAGGTCACACGCCCTGAAGACCTGGAATGGCTGCGTCAGCGTTGGGCCAATCGTCGCTGATTTTCTCGGGTTAAGTGTTATCCCCAATCGCGAGCAGGCTCACTCCTACAAGGTTTATTGGTGTACACAAAATTTGTGTATTTCCCCGTCCACTGTAGGAGTGAGCCTGCTCGCGATTGCGGTAGGCCAGGCAATCGATCTCTTGCTGGCAAGCCAGCGAACACCTAGCTCCGATACTCCGGCCTTTCAGCCAATCCTTCCTTCAAATAATCCACCAACTTGCGCACCTTCGGCGACAGATGCCGTTGCTGCGGATAAAGCGCCCAAACAGCCGTGTTCGGCGGTTGGTGCGCTTCCAGCAGAGAAATCAATTCACCGTTTTTCAGATACTCCAGCACGTAATAATCAGGCAGCTGACACAGCCCGACACCCTGTAGCGCCGCATCCAATACCGCTTGCCCACTGTTGCAGCGCCAGTTTCCCTGTACCCGTTGCGAAAATTCCCGCCCGTTCTGTTCCAGTTGCCACATGTCCGAACTGCCGATCAGGCAATTGTGGCGGCTGAGTTCCGACAAACTGTGTGGGCGACCATACCGTTCCAGGTAGGACGGTGATGCGCACAAGTACATGCGCCGTGGTGCCAGGCGTGTGGCGACCAGTCGCGAATCCTGAAGACGGCCGAGACGGATCGCCAGGTCCAGCCCTTCGTGCACGAGATCGAGCGGGCGGTTGCTCAGTTCAATGTCGACGCGCAGTTGCGGATAGACGCCCATGAAGCGGGTCACCAGCGGCACGATGAAGCGTTCGCCATACGCCACGGCGCAGGTCATGCGCAGCATCCCCTTGGGCTCGCTGGTCAAGTCGCCGACCGCGCGCAAGGCTTCTTCGCGACCATCTTGCAAACGCTGGCAATGCTGCAAAAAGGTTTGCCCGGCTTCGGTCAGCGTGACCCGGCGGGTGCTGCGATAAAGCAGACGGGTCTGAAGACGCTCTTCGAGGCGTACGATTTGTCGACTGACGTGAGAGGAAGAAACCCCAAGCCGTTCCGCAGCCGCCGTGAATTGGCTGCACTCGGCCACGGCGACAAACTCGTCGATCCCTTCCCAGCGATTTTCGGACATCAAGGATTATCCCTGTATGGCAATAATGTTTTGCTTTTGTCCGGATTATTCCTCGTAAAGCGGTGTATTACACTCCCTGTCTCGTTTTTATTCACTGGAGAATCCACATGATCAAGTCGCGCGCTGCCGTTGCCTTCGAGGCCAAGAAACCTCTCGAGATCGTCGAAGTCGATGTCGCCATGCCCAAGGCTGGTGAAGTTCTGTTGCGTGTGGTGGCCTCCGGTGTCTGCCATACCGATGCCTACACCCTGTCGGGCGCTGACCCGGAAGGCATCTTCCCGTCGATCCTGGGTCACGAAGGTGGCGCGGTGGTTGAAGCGATCGGTGAGGGCGTGACCTCCGTCGCCGTCGGCGACCATGTGATCCCGCTGTACACCCCGGAATGCCGTCAGTGCAAATTCTGTCTGTCGGGCAAAACCAACCTCTGCCAGGCCATTCGTGCCACGCAAGGCAAAGGTCTGATGCCGGACGGTACTTCGCGCTTTTCCTACAAGGGCCAGCCGATTTTCCACTACATGGGTACCTCGACTTTTTCCGAGTACACCGTGCTGCCGGAAATCTCCGTCGCCAAGATTGCTAAAGAAGCGCCACTGGAAAAAGTCTGCCTGCTGGGCTGCGGTGTCACCACCGGCATCGGTGCGGTACTCAATACCGCCAAGGTAAAACCGGGTGACACCGTGGCCATTTTTGGTCTCGGCGGCATCGGTCTGTCGGCCGTGATCGGCGCGGTCAAAGCCAAGGCTGCGCGGATCATTGCCATCGACATCAACCCGGGCAAGTTTGAGATCGCCAAGCAGCTGGGTGCAACCGACTGCGTGAACCCGAAAGATTTCGACCGCCCGATCCAGGAAGTCATCGTCGACATGACCGATGGCGGCGTCGACTTTTCCTTCGAGTGCATCGGCAATGTCCAATTGATGCGCGCCGCACTTGAGTGCTGCCACAAGGGTTGGGGCGAGTCGGTGATCATCGGCGTGGCCGGTGCTGGCCAGGAAATATCCACCCGTCCATTCCAGTTGGTGACCGGTCGCGTCTGGCGCGGTTCGGCATTCGGCGGCGTACGCGGTCGTACCGAGTTGCCAAGCTATGTCGAAATGGCCGAGACCGGCGAAATTCCGCTGGATACGTTCATCACCCACACCATGGGCCTGGAAGACATCAACAAGGCATTCGACCTGATGCACGAAGGCAAAAGCATCCGTAGCGTCATCCATTTCTGAGGTCGGTCATGAGCCTGGAAAATATCTCCTGCCAGAAAAGCTTCGGCGGCTGGCACAAACGCTACAAGCACCGCTCCGATGTGCTCGGCTGCGACATGGTGTTCGCCGTGTACCTGCCGCCGCAAGCGGAGCAGGGCGGCAAGCTGCCGGTGCTGTATTGGTTGTCCGGCCTGACCTGCACCGATGAAAATTTCATGCACAAGGCCGGCGCGATGCGCATGGCCGCCGAGCTTGGATTGATCATCGTTGCGCCAGACACCAGCCCGCGCGGCCCTGATGTGCCGGGCGATCCGGATGGTGCCTGGGACTTCGGTCTCGGTGCCGGGTTTTATCTGAATGCCACGCAGGAACCATGGTCGCGTCACTATCGGATGCATGACTATGTCGTGCAGGAATTGCCGGCATTGGTCGAAGCCCATTTTCCGGCGTCGGACAAGCGCGGCATCAGCGGTCACTCCATGGGCGGCCACGGTGCGCTGGTCTGTGCCTTGCGCAATCCGGGGCGATATCATTCGGTGTCGGCGTTCTCGCCGATCAACAACCCGATGGATTGCCCGTGGGGCCAGAAAGCCTTTTCCCGTTACCTGGGTGAAGACCGGTCGAAGTGGCGCGAATGGGATGCCTGTGCATTGATTGCCGAGGCTGACGAGCAGTTGCCGTTGCTGGTCGATCAAGGTGATCGCGATGATTTCCTCGCCACTCAGCTCAAGCCTGAAGCTTTGCAACAGGCTGCCAAACTGGCCGGTCATCCGCTGACGTTGCGCCTGCAACCGGGCTACGACCACAGCTATTTCTTCATCGCCAGTTTCATCGACGACCACTTGCAACATCATGCGCGCGCTCTAAGCGCCTAATGTCCGACAAAGCAGGTAGAATCACGCCCTGACAAAAATCGGGGCGTTTTTTTATGCGTATTGGCCACGGCTATGATGTGCACCGTTTCGCTGAAGGCGATTTCATTACTCTGGGCGGTGTGCGCATTGCACACGGCTTCGGGCTGCTCGCTCACTCCGACGGTGACGTCCTGCTGCACGCCTTGAGCGATGCCTTGCTCGGCGCTGCTGCGTTGGGTGATATCGGCAAGCACTTCCCGGACACCGACCCGACATTCAAGGGCGCCGACAGCCGAGTGCTGTTGCGTCACGTCGTCGCACTGATCCACGCCAAAGGCTGGAAAGTCGGCAACGTCGATAACACCATCGTCGCCCAGGCGCCAAAAATGGCCCCGCATATCGAATCGATGCGCGCGCTAATTGCCGCGGATCTTCAAGTTGAGTTGGATCAAGTGAACGTGAAAGCTACCACCACCGAAAAGCTCGGCTTTGTCGGTCGCGAAGAAGGCATTGCCGTGCATTCCGTTGCCTTGTTGCTGCGCGCATGAACGAAGCGCAATTGCTCGGCCCGCGGGCCTATGGTGAAGCCCTCGGCACTGCGGTTTTAAAAGCCACGGCGGAAGATTTCCAGGTCGATGAAGTGCTTGATATCCCCCTCAGTGGCGATGGCGAACACCTGTGGATCTGGGTGGAAAAACGCGGCCTGAATACGGAAGAAGCGGCACGACGGATCGCCAAGGCGGCGGGCGTGCCGTTGCGCACCGTCAGTTATGCGGGCCTCAAGGATCGCCAGGCGCTGACCCGCCAGTGGTTCAGCGTGCAACTGCCGGGCAAGGCTGATCCTGATTTGTCGGCGGCGGAAAACGACACGCTGAAAATCCTCAAGACTGGTCGGCACAAGCGCAAGTTGCAACGCGGTGCCCACTCGGCCAACGGCTTCACCTTGCGCCTGACGCAATTTGCTGGCGACAAGGCAGCCATCGAAGCGCGACTGCAACTGATCGCCAAGCAAGGTATTCCGAATTATTTCGGCGCCCAGCGTTTCGGGTTCGACGGCGGTAACGTGGTCGATGCCCGTGCCTGGGCCGCGCGTAAAGCACTGCCGGAGCAGCGCAACGTGCGTTCGCGTCTGCTCTCCACTGCCCGCAGTTTTCTGTTCAATCAGGTGTTGGCGGCGCGTGTGGCCGATGGTACCTGGCAGCAAGCGCTGGTCGGCGATCTGCTGGCCTTCACCGACAGCCGCAGTTTTTTCCCGGCAGGTGTTGCCGAGTGCAGCGACCCGCGCCTGGCGATTCTCGACCTGCACCCGACCGGTCCTCAGTGGGGCGAAGGTGACTCGCCGGCGACCGGCGCTGTCCATGTACTGGAGCAGGCAATCGCCGCTCGCGAAGCGGATCTGCGCGATTGGTTGATTAACGCCGGAATGAGCCACGAACGTCGCATCCTGCGGCTGCCCATTGGTGGGTTGACGTGGCATTATCCCGAGCCTGACATTCTGCAACTGGAATTCGTCCTCCCGGCCGGATGCTTTGCCACCGTATTGGTGCGCGAGCTTGTTGATCTGGTGCCGGTGGGGCAGACGGACAGCCCATGCGTATTCTGATTTCTAACGACGATGGGGTGACCGCACCCGGTCTCGCCGCGCTTTATGCTGCGCTGGCGGATTACACCGAGTGCGTGGTTATCGCCCCGGACCAGGACAAAAGCGGCGCCAGCAGCTCGCTGACGCTCGACCGTCCGTTGCACCCGCAAACCCTGGCCAACGGCTTTATCAGCCTGAACGGCACACCCACCGATTGCGTGCACCTGGGCCTTAACGGCTTGCTGGAGCGCGAACCGGACATGGTGGTTTCCGGCATCAACCTGGGCGCCAACCTGGGCGACGACGTGTTGTATTCCGGCACCGTCGCTGCGGCACTTGAGGGGCGTTTCCTTGAGCGTCCTTCGTTCGCCTTTTCGTTGGTCTCACGGCAAGTGGAGAACCTTCCCACAGCCGCGTACTTTGCGCGCAAGCTGGTCGAGGCCCACGCTGACCTCGAATTGCCACCGCGCACGGTATTGAACGTGAATATTCCCAATTTGCCGCTGGATCACATTCGCGGTATCCAGCTAACCCGCCTCGGGCACCGCGCACGTGCTGCGGCGCCGATGAAAGTGGTCGACCCGAGAGGCAAATCCGGTTACTGGATCGCCGCCGCCGGGGATGCCGAAGATGGCGGCCCGGGCACCGATTTTCATGCGGTGATGCAGGGCTATGTGTCGATTACCCCGCTGCAACTGGATCGCACCTTCAATGATGCCTTCAGAAGTCTCGATGGCTGGTTGGAGGGACTGCGCTAATGGCTCGTGAACAAGACGATATGCTGCGTCGCGGTATCGGGATGACCTCGCAACGGACCCGCGAACGCCTTATTCAGCGCCTGTATGAAGAGGGCGTTTGCAACGCCAAGGTGCTGGAAGTCATCCGTCGCACACCGCGTCACCTGTTCGTCGACGAAGCGCTGGCTCATCGCGCCTACGAAGACACGGCGCTGCCGATCGGCCACAACCAGACCATCTCCCAGCCTTATATGGTGGCTCGCATGAGCGAGCTGCTGCTGGAAGCCGGTCCGCTGGACAAGGTGATGGAAATCGGCACCGGTTCGGGCTACCAGACGGCGGTGCTGTCGCAGCTGGTTGAGCGGGTGTTTTCCGTGGAGCGCATCAAGGTTTTGCAGGATCGGGCCAAGGAACGCCTGGTGGAGCTGAACCTGCGCAACGTGGTGTTCCGGTGGGGTGATGGTTGGGAAGGCTGGCCGGCACTGGCGCCGTACAACGGCATTATCGTCACTGCGGTGGCCACCGACGTACCTCAGGCGCTGCTCGATCAGTTGGCGCCAGGCGGGCGACTGGTGATCCCTGTCGGCTCCGGTGAGGTGCAGCAACTGATGCTGATCATCCGCGAAGAACAAGGCTTTTCCCGTCGTGTTCTGGGGTCGGTTCGCTTTGTGCCACTGCTCAACGGACCGCTGGCCTGAGCATTTATTCAGGCGCGCTGAATTCTCTTCGATTGCCCGGGTCTTACAGCGGCATCGAAGTGTTAAACGGGATTCATCGGCAGCCAGCAAACGTGTGCGCGAAACGATTTTGCTTCATTAAAGGTAAAGCCTGTTTGGCCCGTTATACTTGCGACATTTCGTGCCAGAACACGGCAATCCACAATTTCAGCCACCACAAAGGGAGCGGCGGGTGAGTCTCACAGTCATTGCGCAGCGTATGGGTACAAAGAGCTTTCAGCGCCTGGTGACTGGCCTCGTCTTGAGCACCTTGCTGGTCGGTTGCTCCAGTTCCAAAACGAGTGACGTGCGTGTCGTCGACCGCAACAAGACCGTCGCCCAGCGTCCGGCGGTGACCACGGGTCAGTACGTCGTTCGACCCAAAGATACGTTGTTCTCGATCGCTTTTCGCTACGGCTGGGACTACAAAGCCCTCGCCGCACGGAACAATATTCCTACGCCGTATACGATCCACCCGGGTCAGACAATTCGCTTCGATGGTCGCCCCGGTTCAACCCCGGCGCCGGTCGCCAGCGCTACCGATTCAACGCCTTCGTCGTCGCTGAAAACCACGGTAATCCGGCGCCAGCCTAATGGCGCAACTACGAGCACACCGGTGGTTGCACCGTCCGTCGGCAGCAAGCCGACCCCGGCTCCGATGCCCCCAGCCGGTCCGGCCCCGACCGGCTGGGGATGGCCTTCTAATGGCATCCTGATTGGAAAATTCTCTTCAAACGGCAGTTTGAATAAAGGAATTGATATCGCCGGGGATTTGGGACAGCCTGTTTTAGCTGCGTCTGATGGGACGGTGGTATACGCCGGGAGTGGCTTAAGGGGCTACGGCGAATTAGTCATCATCAAACACAGCGATACCTACGTCAGTGCCTACGGACATAACCGCAGGCTGTTGGTTCGGGAGGGGCAGCAGGTCAAGGTCGGACAGACAATTGCCGAAATGGGGTCAACGGGTACAGACCGGGTGAAACTGCATTTTGAGATTCGCCGACAAGGTAAGCCTGTAGATCCGCTGCAATTCCTGCCACGTCGTTGATTTGTTGTCAGCCTGTTCCGTCACGTAGAGGGAACAGGCTCCAGCGTTGCCAAGGATAAAGGCGCCGCTTGAGCTTGAGGTCGAACTCACCAAAGGACTATAACAATGGCTCTCAGTAAAGAAGTGCCGGAGTTTGACATCGACGATGAGGTTCTCCTTATGGAGACCGGCATCGGTACGGATTCGATGTCGAATGATGAAGGGGCTGCTCCACCTTCCGTTCGTGCCAAATCCAAACACTCCGCTTCGTTAAAGCAACACAAGTACATCGATTACACGCGGGCACTCGATGCCACGCAGCTGTACCTCAATGAAATCGGCTTTTCCCCATTGCTCTCCCCGGAAGAAGAAGTTCATTTTGCGCGCTTGTCGCAAAGTGGTGATCCAGCCGGGCGCAAGCGCATGATTGAAAGCAACCTGCGGCTGGTGGTGAAGATCGCCCGACGTTACGTCAATCGTGGGCTGTCGCTGCTGGACCTGATCGAAGAGGGCAACCTTGGACTGATCCGGGCAGTGGAAAAGTTCGACCCTGAACGCGGCTTCCGCTTTTCGACCTACGCTACCTGGTGGATTCGTCAGACCATCGAGCGCGCAATCATGAATCAGACCCGGACCATCCGGTTGCCGATCCATGTGGTCAAAGAGCTTAACGTGTACCTGCGGGCTGCACGGGAGCTGACTCAAAAGCTCGATCACGAACCCTCGCCTGAAGAAATTGCCAACCTGCTGGAAAAACCAGTGGCAGAGGTCAAGCGCATGCTCGGCTTGAACGAGCGGGTTTCTTCGGTCGACGTCTCGCTGGGTCCGGATTCGGATAAAACCCTGCTGGACACCCTCACGGATGACCGCCCAACCGATCCCTGTGAACTGTTGCAGGACGACGACCTGTCCCAGAGCATCGATCAATGGCTTTCGGAGCTGACCGACAAGCAACGCGAGGTGGTGGTACGCCGCTTCGGCCTGCGCGGTCACGAGAGCAGCACGCTTGAAGATGTGGGCCTGGAAATTGGCCTGACCCGGGAACGGGTCAGACAGATTCAGGTGGAAGGCCTGAAACGTCTTCGGGAGATTCTCGAGAAGAATGGCCTGTCGAGCGAGTCGCTGTTTCAGTAAGCGGCAAGCTTGAGAGGCATTAAAAAACCCCGACTGGTACGGGGTTTTTTATTGCCTGGGATATGGGTGGCAATCGACTCAGGTTTGTAGTCTTGCGCTGTAAGTCTTTGCTTACTCTCTCGTAAGTGTTCGTTATTTTTACAGCGTGGCTGTCGTCCATCTTCCTCCACATGTGTGTCTATCTATCTGATTTTTATGATTGTTTTTTAATGTTAAAAGCATATGACAAACGGTTTCGGTGATTTTGGCCGATTGCTCTTGGTAGTGAACTCTCTAGTATCTGAACTGTGTCGACGGACAGACACGCCCTTCAAGGATGAGGGGAAGGGACATCGCAGGAAGCGATTCATCAGGACGATGAAAAGGAACACAGGGAATAGGGAAAAAATGTGGGCGGGTCAAACCGCCCCTTTTTTTGCCTGCAGAAAAGCAAAAAGGCCCGCGAGGGCCTTTTCGAGAACGCGGGCTAATCAGCGTTCGAGGTCTTTAAGTTTGCTACCTACAGATTTATTGATGACGCGATCAAACTTTTCAGCATCGGGCATCGATTCTTTCTTCTCGGTGATGTTCGGCCAGATTTCGGCCAACTCCACGTTCAGCTGAATGAATTCCTGCATGTCTTGCGGGACTTCATCTTCCGAGAAGATGGCCACGGCAGGGCATTCTGGTTCGCACAGTGCGCAGTCGATGCACTCATCCGGGTGAATCACCAGGAAGTTCGGGCCTTCGTAAAAGCAGTCCACCGGACAGACTTCTACGCAGTCGGTGTACTTGCACTTGATGCAGTTGTCGGTGACGACGAAGGTCATTTCTAATTTTCTCCTCAGGCGGCGGCAGCGGAGCCCCTTCACGTTGGGGTCGCCAGGTTTGGGAGCGATAGTCTGCAGGCCAGGCTATTAGCCTGCAGCATCCCAAACCGCGCGAGATTCTAACAGCTTGCAGGCAAGTGCGTTAGATCCGTGTCTTTAGTGCATAGAGCATTTCCAGCGCGCGACGCGGTGTCATGTCGTCCAGATCAAGTTTGGCCAGTTCATCCAGCACCGGATGCGGCAGGCTGGCGAACATATCGCTCTGCTGCGGCGCGGCCGGTTTGCCTTTGCCTGGCTTCGGAACTTCATGCGGAAGTGCGGTGGCTTCCAGTCGTCCCAGGTGCTCGCGAGCACGCACGATCACTTCGCTAGGCACGCCGGCCAGTTGCGCAACCGCCAAGCCGTAGCTCTGGCTGGCAGGCCCGGGCAGCACGTGGTGCAGGAACACGATGCGCTCGTTGTGCTCGGTGGCATTGAGGTGAACGTTGGCCACCAGCGGTTGCGCCTCCGGTAGCACCGTCAGCTCAAAATAGTGGGTGGCGAACAGCGTGTAAGCCCGCAGATGGGCCAGGCGTTCGGCGGCGGCCCAGGCCAGGGACAGGCCGTCGAAGGTGCTGGTGCCGCGACCGACTTCGTCCATCAGCACCAGACTGCGTTCGGTGGCGTTGTGCAGAATGTTCGCGGTTTCGCTCATTTCGACCATGAAGGTCGAGCGTCCGCCCGCCAGGTCATCGCTGGAGCCGATACGGGTGAAGATCCGGTCCACCAGCGACAATTCGCAACTGGCCGCCGGCACGAAACTGCCGATGTGCGCCAGCAGCACGATCAACGCGGTCTGACGCATGTAGGTGGATTTACCGCCCATGTTCGGACCGGTGATCACCAGCATGCGCGTATTGTCGTCAAGGCTCAGGTCGTTGGCCACGAACGGTGTGGTCAGCACTTGCTCGACCACCGGGTGGCGACCCTGGGTGATGCGCATGCACGGCTCGTCGACGAAGCGCGGGCAGTTCAGGTCGAGGTTCAGGGCGCGCTCGGCAAGGTTGCTCAGCACGTCCAGTTCGGCCAGTGCGGCGGCGGTGTCTTGCAGCGGCGGCAACTGGGCGATCAGGTCTTCGAGCAGCGCTTCGTAGAGCATCTTCTCGCGGGCCAGGGCACGGCTCTTGGCCGACAGCGCCTTGTCTTCGAACGCTTTCAATTCCGGGGTGATGAACCGCTCGGCACCTTTCAACGTCTGGCGGCGGATGTAGTCGGCCGGCGCCGACTCGGCCTGCTTACTCGGCAACTCGATGAAGTAGCCGTGAATGCGGTTGTAACCGACCTTCAGGTGCGACAGACCGGTACGAGCCTTCTCGCGCGCTTCCAGATCGATCAGGAATTGCCCGGCGTTTTCGCTGAGCGATTGCAGATCGTCGAGTTCGCTGTCGTAACCGGTTTTCAGCACGCCGCCGTCACGGATCACCGCGGGCGGGTTGTCGATGATGGCCTTTTCCAGCAGTGCCGCGAGTTCGGGGTAGGTGCTGGTGGTCTTCGCCAGTTGAATGATGTGGGGAGCTTCCAGCTCGGTCATCGCCACTTGCAACTCAGGCAGTGCACCGAGCGCATCGCGCAGGCGAGCCAGGTCACGAGGACGCGCATTACGCAGGCCGATCCGCGCCAGGATCCGCTCGATGTCGCCGATTTCCTTGAGCTGCGGTTGCAGTTTTTCGAAACGGTAACCGTCGAGCAGGCAGGTGATCGAGGTCTGGCGTGCCAGCAATACAGTGAGATCGCGCAGCGGACGGTTCAGCCAACGCGTCAGCAGACGACTGCCCATGGCCGTCTGGCAACGATCGACCACCGATTGCAACGTGTTGTCGCGCCCGCCCGCCAGGTTGGTGTCCAGTTCGAGGTTGCGACGGCTCGCGCCATCCAGCACCACGGTGTCGTCCAGACGTTCATGACGCAGGCTGCGCAAGTGCGGCAGGGCGGTGCGCTGGGTTTCCTTGGCGTAGCTGAGCAGGCAACCGGCGGCGCCGATGGCCAGGGTCAGGTTTTCACAGCCAAAACCCTTCAGGTCCTGAGTGGAAAATTGCTGGCAAAGACTTTTCAGCGCCGAGTCGCGCTCGAAATCCCACGGCGCACGGCGACGAACCCCACGACGTTTTTCCGCCGGCAGATCCTTCGGCCAGTCATCCGGGATCATCAGCTCCACCGGATTGACCCGCTCCAGTTCCGCCAGCAGGTTTTCCCAGCCTTTGATTTCCAGCACGGTGAAGTTGCCGCTGGTGATGTCCAGCACGGCAAGACCGAACAGACGCTCATCCCCCAGCACCGCCGCGATCAGGTTGTCCCGACGCTCATCCAGCAGCGCCTCATCACTGACCGTACCCGGCGTGATGATCCGCACGACCTGACGATCCACCGGCCCTTTACTGGTGGCCGGATCGCCGACCTGCTCACAAATCACCACCGACTCGCCGAGCTTGACCAGTTTCGCCAGGTAACCTTCGGCGGCGTGGTAAGGAATCCCACACATCGGAATCGCCTGACCGGCCGACTGCCCGCGGGCCGTCAGGGTGATGTCCAGCAACTTGGCGGCCTTCTTCGCGTCTTCATAGAAGATCTCGTAGAAGTCGCCCATGCGGTAGAACATCAGCTGGTCGGGGTGCTGGTTCTTCAGGCGCCAGTACTGCTGCATCATTGGCGTGTGGGAGGACAGATCGGAGAGTGCTTTATTCATCGGATATCAGGCAAATTCGTTGAAAGGTGTAGGGCAAAGGAGGGACATCGGCCCGGCTTTTCCGCGATGGTCGCAAGGTTAACATGAGCGGTCTGCTGGGCGCAGGCATGAACGCCCTGCTGCACATTTCTGCTGCCTATGCACGATTTATGCAAAACAGCATTTGTCTTCCGAAAAAAGTTCAAGCACTATGCCCGTTATGCAAAAACGCAATGTTTCTACCGTCCTAAGAGCGCTGCTCGATCAGCACGGGATCTCCCCCACGGAGCTTCACCGTCGCACCGGCGTGCCTCAATCCACTCTCTCGCGGATCCTCAGCGGGAAGATCGTCGATCCTTCGGATAAACACATTTCGAAGATCGCCGAGTACTTCGCCGTGAGCACCGATCAGTTGCGGGGGCGCGCGGATGTCGCTGCAACCGTCAATACCGGGCGCGATCAATTGCATTCCGAACTCAAGGACATAAGTCTGTGGGACGACGATACGCCTGTCGATGATGACGAGGTGTCGGTCCCCTTTCTTCGCGAGGTTGAATTGGCTGCTGGATCAGGAAGATTCGTCATCGAAGAGAGCGAACGCTCTAGTCTGCGCTTCGGCAAGCGCAGTCTGCGCCACAACGGCGTGCAGTTCGATCAGGCCAAATGCGTGACGGTGCGCGGCAACAGCATGTTGCCGGTGCTGCGCGATGGCGCCACCGTTGGCGTGAATGCGGGCAAGTGCGGGATTGGCGACATCATTGATGGCGACCTGTATGCCATCAACCACAACGGCCAGTTGCGCGTGAAACAGCTTTATCGCTTGCCCACCGGCATTCGCCTGCGCAGCTTCAATCGCGATGAACATCCGGACGAGGACTACACCTTCCAGGAAGTCCAGGAAGAGCAAATCGTCATCCTCGGCCACGTTTTCTGGTGGGGCATGTACGCCCGTTAACCTCACCGCCGTCCGCTAAAACCCGTCCGAGAGCGGGTTTTTTTTCGCCTGCCAAAAACCGCCAGCGCCTTTGTTTGCAGGACTTTGATGCGTCAGTGCATTTGTCACGCATAAATAAATGCATTTATGCATTGACTGTATATGCATCCATGCATACTCTTTGTCTCAAGCCGCTCAACAAAGCAGCTCGAAACGAAGCTCTTTAGTTCCACCACAAGGCAGCGATGAACCGGCCTCAACGGTTCAGAGGGTTGGCAACTGACCCGGGTGTGCAGCGTAAAGCACCAGAAGCAGTTATCCGGCGGGCAGGGACCGCGGTCGGAAAAACAATCTGAATGGACTCGTACCGCGCCAGTAGCGCCGAAAAGTCAACGCGAAGGACCGCATTACTGAAAAGCCCGGCAAGCGCCGGGCTTTTTGGAATGCCTACCTACGGTCAGGCAGATAAAAGCGTGCCGGATGCCGGCAATCAATAAGGATATGAACATGAAAAAGTACGCCCGCGTTGTCGATGGAAAAGTCGACAACCTCTACGAAACCGTCAACGCCATCACGGATGAGTTTCCCGCCGATCAACTCTGGGTGGATGTGACCGGCACCGTCACCAGTCAGGTCGACTACTCGTATAACGCAGTCAACACAGACGGTGTATGGACGTTCAACTCCGGTTTTCCTTGGCCGCAATCTGTGTTGGGTGAGCAGTTGCGCAACGAACGAACTCAGCGCCTCGACAAACTCACCGCCAGCGTCGCGTCTTCGACCTTGCAGTTCAAAGTCGATCTGGGTGTGGCCACGGATGCAGAGGAGGCTTACCTGCAGGCCTTCAAGGAATATTGCGTCGCTTTCAATCAGGTGAATAAACAAGCTGGTTTTCCGCTGACCATCGTTTGGCCGGTACAGCCTTAAGCAAGCTCTGCCATCGCGATACAACGCAGGACTGCATTACTGAAAAGCCCGGCCAACGCCGGGCTTTTTGGAGTGCCTGCCTACCGCCAGAGTCCTCAAGAGACACCGTGTGAAACAACCACACATCATTCATCAATCACCCCGGGAGGCGTGACATGACAAACGAGCAACAAGCGTTGCTGGACATGCCGATCTGGCTCGTCATCGTCCTTGCCCTGGTGGGCGGGGTGTCCGGCGAAATGTGGCGCGCGGACAAGGAGGGCGCCCGCGGCTGGTCTCTGCTGCGGCGCCTGGCGTTGCGATCCGGAGCCTGCATGGTCTGCGGGGTGTCGGCCATCATGCTGCTGTACGCGGCGGGTATGTCGATGTGGGCTGCTGGTGCGTTTGGCTGTCTGACAGCGATGGCCGGGGCGGACGTGTCCATCGGACTTTATGAGCGCTGGGCTGCCAGGCGGATAGGTGTTTGCGAAGCGCCGCCGCGCGACTCTCGCTCTGATCGACAGTGAGCAGGCCTCGTTGATCTTCGCATTGCTATAGGAACAGGAGGCCATTAATGCCCGCCATCATCGAAAAACCTTCGCAGCTGGTTTACGCCATCACCGAGGCGCTGCGCACTGCAATTGCAGGATTGAAAGTATCAAGTCATCAAGAATTCGACAGTACGGACGATTCCGCCTCGGTTCTGATTGCACTGGAACACGACGCACCCGGCGACCGTGGCAATGACGGACGCATCGCTCATGCAATGACGGTTTCGTTGCAGGTCGTGTCGCCCGTTTCTGCTCTGGCCGCCTGCGATCTGGGCAGCCAGCTGAAAAACCTGATCACTGACAACCGCTGGAAGCTACCCGCCGATCAATGCGATCTGCCGGTGAGCATCGACGGCATTGCGTCCACATTGATCAGCGGCGCCCGGGAATACGCCACCTGGACCGTCTCCTTCACCCAGACCTTGTACCTCGGTCCATTGCTGCTGGACGACCCGGTGGGCACTCCGAAATTCGCCCGTACCTGGGAGGTGTCGAACATCGACGATCCGGACCAGTACCAGCCACTCGAGGCGTAATCCATGTTCGATGCACTGTTCAACCAGCAACTGGGCCCGATCATCGAGCGTCTGGCCGAAATGGAAACCGAGATTGAAGACCTGCACCGGCGCACCGACAGCCTCTGCCGCATTGGTGTGTGCGAGGAAGTCGATGCGAGCAGCAATACGTGCAGGGTCCGCCATGGTGAGTTGCTAACCCCGGCCATCCGCTTTTTCAACCCGAGTGCCGGTGCACAAAGCGAGTCGCGCATTCCCTCCGTCGGTGAACAGTGTGTGTTGCTGAACCATGGCGGCGGCGCCAGCAGCGGTCAGTCCGTTGCGTTGTTCGGCCTCAATGGTGGCCAGTTTCCGCCGGTCTCAACGCAGGCTTCGCTGACGCGTCGTCGCTATCAGGACGGCACCGAAAGTGGCTACGACGACGCCAGTCATGCCCTGCGCTGGCAAAACGGCCCGGCAGCATTTACCGGCACTCGCGAATCGCTCGAACTGAGCATCGGCCCGGCCCGGTTGGTCATGACGCCTGAGGCGATCCAACTGCAACTGGGTGCGACCGGCTTACGGCTCGACGCATCCGGTGTGCACCTGAGCGGCCCCTTGGTGGATCACCAGGGTCGAGTCATTAGCACTGCATAAAAGAGTTTTCCATGATCGGAATCGATAGAAACACCGGCGTAACGGTCGACGACTGGCTGCAGTTCGTACAGCGCGCGACACGGGCGCTGACCACTCCTTTGGGCACTCGTCAGAAGCGTCCCTTGTACGGCTCCCTGATCCCGGACCTGCTCGGCCAGAACCTCGGCGACGACCTGCTGATGCTTGCCCAGAGCCACGCGGCGCAGGCTTTTTACAACGAGCAGAACGGCATTGGTGATTTCCAGCCTCAGGTCATTGTTGCCAGCCGCCACGGGGCAGGGCTGCTGTTGCGTTTCGCCGGCCTCTGGAAAAACCGTAATCAGACATTCGAGGTGGTGACATGAGTATGTTGATACCTGGCCAGAATCAGCTGGCCGAACCTGCGATCGTCACCGTCGAAGCGTTCGAGGACCTGCTTGCGGAGTTCAAGACGTTTGTCGTCGAGTACGTCGCAGCCCGCTCCCCCGAGCGTGCGGCAAAACTCAAAGTCAGCTTCGACAACGAAAGCGAGTTGCTGACCCTGGCCCTTGAAGCCTTTTGTGTGCGTCTGCAAATCCACGAACGCAAGTACAACGCCCGCATCAAGCAGATGCTGGCGTGGTGGGCGACGGGTAGCAATCTCGACGCGCGACTGGCGGACATGGGCCTTGAAAGACAGTTGCTGCACCCGGGCGATCCGGCGGCATTTCCGCCAGTGGCTCCGGTTTATGAAAGCGACGATGACGCCCGGTTGCGTTACTACCTGGCGCCCCATGCACCGGCGGCCGGGTCGCGCATGCAATACCGTCGTGAAGTATTCACCCTCGGTGAGCGACCCGCTGTGAAGGTGGACACCCCTGCTGCGGGCGTGGTGACGGTCACCTACACGTTCGACCCGGACGGCTACGCGGCCCAGGTCAAGGACGGCAACGGACGCCGCACTGCCCCCGGCGAAGTGATGGTCACCGTACTTGCCCGCGAGGGCGATGGCACGCCATCCGAAACGTTACTTGACGGTGTTCGACAGCATTTCGCCCGACCTGATGTGCGCCCCGAAACGGACCTTGTCACGGTGCAGGGAGCGCACATCAAGACCTACAAAATCCGGGTCGTGGCGACGATCAACGCCGGGCCTGATTCCGGGTTGACCAAGGTGGCCGCGCAACAGCAATTGCAAGCGTATGCCGATGCCTGTCATCGACTGGAAGGGCGGGTGGATCCGAGCTGGATCGACTACACGTTGCACAGTGCCGGCGCGGTTCAGCTTGAGATTCTCGAACCGGTCGAGCCGATTGTGACAACCGCCTTTGAAGCACCGTTTTGCACGGGCGTCGAGGTCGAGGTGAATACGTTATGAGTGACGACAAGCCTCGTCCTAGCCTGTTGCCTGCCAACAGTTCACTGTTGGAAAAAGCCCTCGATCTTGGCTTTGGCACATTGCTTGAGCGTATCGAGCCTCCGTTTCCAGAGTTGATGGAGCCATCCGCCACCCCCTTCGCATTCCTTCCGTACCTTGCGCTGGATCGCGGAGTCGGCGAGTGGGACACGCAGGCCAGTGAATCGGAAAAGCGCCTGACGGTCGCGCTTTCCTGGCAAATCCAGCGTCAGGCCGGCACTGACAAAGCGTTGAGTCACGCTGTCGAGTCGATGGGTTTTACGCCCCACATCTCGCCCTGGTACCAACAGCAACCGCGCGGCAATCCCTACACCTTCGACGTACAGGCGACTGTCGGGCGCAGTTGGTCGAGCGGCGATCACACGCGCTTGATACGCCGCATCAATGCGGCCAAAAGCGAGCGCGACCAAGCAACCATCACCATCGTGCATGAAACCCGCGGTGGCCTGCGGATGACTGCCGCGGCGGATCCTGTACTGACTGTCCGCGACGACAGCCAGCCAACCTTATTGCCCGACGTAAAACTCAGCAGCGCGCTGGTGTTGAGCAGTGCGATGTGGATACCGCTTTCAGTTGGCGAGTTGCCTCTTCGCGCCGCACTGCCCGGTCAAGGTTAACGGCCGGACTTATCGGCGCCGGGGCCTCCTGGTGCTAAACCATTAACGAACGACGATCTCAAGGCGCTGCCATGACAGATGAAATTACGCGCTTGGTTCGCTTCACTTCCGCCGGTCTGGCAGAAGTGTTACAGGCAAAGAACCAAGGCTTGAAAGGAGAAATTACCCATATCGGGGCCGGGACGGCTCGTTATGACCCGAATGGCTCGGAAACGGCTCTGCGTGATGAGCGCCAGCGGGTGGCGATTGTTGATTATGAGGACCTGGGCGCCGGGGAACTCCGGATGGGGGCGCTGTTCAGTGGCCCGGATGAATATGAAATTGGTGAGTTCGGCTTTTATCTTGCCAGCGGCACTTTGCTTGCGGTTTATTCCGTTGCCGGTAGTTTGCTGACGTATAAGGCCGCCGCCGCTCGAGTCCTGCAGAAGTTCACATTGGATGTTTCACCGTTACCAACGGAAAGCGTAACGGTGATTGTAGGATCGGAAAATCTCAATATCTTGTTGAGTGAAGAGTTTACAGCACTCGCCTGCGCCGATATTGACAACATGGCACGCCATGTCGAGTTGCTGCTTCGAGTGATGTCGCTGCAAACCAAGTAATACGATGTGAAGTTCACATGGAAAGTATTTGTGCCTGAATACTGCCGACCTGATTAATTGCAAAGGAATCTGAAGCGTGAGTTTAGAAACTACTGTCGCATCGCTGGTGACGGCGGCCAATAACCTGACCACTGTAGTCAATGGAAAGATTGGCAGCATCAACAGCACCATGGCCACCGCGTTGAGCCAGTTCAGTGAATGGCGGAACCTCAAGGACGTAGAAGGGGATCCGGCAGCACTCGGCACTATTCGCCGCAACCTGTTGCAAGGGTTTGTCCCGGGTACCGGCGGCTTGCAAGGTGTTGGAGGGCAGGGCGACTTTGTTTCGACCGACCTCGGCATCAGCGCCAATGTTTACATGCATTTCAAAGTGCCGCTAAACATCAACGTCAATTCGGAGATGTTCTGGTTCAATATCAAGGGTTACAGCTACGGAACTGCAAAGATCATTGAAGAGACGCTGGTTGGCTATTGCTACCAGCCCACTCGTACACTGCAAAACGTTTCGACGTTCGGCAACATGACACCTGCTGTTTATGCCGATGCTAATGGGAACGTTATTATGCGTATTCTGATCCCGAATATTTATTACACAACAGTACGCATCGACACCATGCGAGTGGGTAACGGACGTTTGTTTAATTTGGGTGATCTTAAAACAAAGTTGTCGCTCGCTGAAACCGTAGCCTTTAGTTAAGGAGTCAATAATGTCCGATACACCTGTCATCAGCAGCACGCAAATGCCGCTCGCAGTGCCTCTGCCTGAAATCGAATGGGCGGCGGTTCGTACCCGTCGCGATCAGCTTCTGCGCGCAACGGATTTTACCCAGTTGCCGGATTATCCGGTCACGGCTGCACAACTGGCCCAGGTCACCGCTTACCGTAAGGCGCTGCGGGATATTCCTGAAATGGCTGAACACCCTGACAAGTTGGTGTGGCCGGAGCTCCCGGCCGTCGTGAAGTAACCCCCCACCGCGAAAGCGGTTTTTTTTCGCCCGCACAATACCCCCATGAAGGGGGTTTTGTGTTTTTGCGTCTGGAGAAATTCGCAAATGTCTATCCGCCAAACCTACACCGTCCTCGTCCCGTTCCCCGTCGGGCGCGGTCACTGGTCCGCCTCCGGCCAAGAGTTGGACCTGCTCGACGTCGAGGCCAATGCACTGCTCAGCGCCGGTCGCCTGGAGCTGAAATCCACATCCACCAAGGCCGTGAAGGCCGCTGCCAAGAAGGCTGAATAACATGGCTGAGGTTTTGAACTTCGAGCACAACGGCATTACCGTCAATGCCACTGAATCCCCCGAGGCCATGGGTGGCCTCGGTGACAACGTCATCGGACTGATCGGTACCGCGCCGAAGGCCGATCCGCTGATTCCGCGCAATGCCCCTTTCCGCATCAACAGCTTCACCACTCAGGCGCTGCTCGATCCGACCGGCACTGAGTCGGGCACGCTGTTCCACGCGGTGTTCCAGATCCTGAAAGTGGTCAAGGTGCCGGTCTACGTGGTCATCGTCGAAGAGGGCGCAACCCCGGCGGACACGGTGAATAACGTGATCGGCGGCGTCGAGCCTCTCACCGGTCGCAAACTGGGCCTGGCCGCGTTGAGCGGTGTGCCCGAAGACCTGACCATCATCGGTGCACCAGGCTTCACCGGCACCAAAGCCGTGGCCAGTGAATTCGCCTCGTTCGGCAAGCGCATCAAGGCGCGTGTGGTACTCGACGGCAAGGACGCCGCGGTGGCCGATCAAGTGACCTACAGCCAGGAGCTGGGCGGCGCTGACCTCGGCTTCGACCGCTGCCTGCTGGTGCACAACATGCCGTCGGTGTACTCCAAGGCGGCGAAGAAAAACGTGTTCCTGTCGCCATCGAGCCTGGCCATCGCCGCCTTGGCCAAGGTCAAGCAGTGGGAGAGCCCGGGCAACCAGGTGACCTTCGCCGAAGACGTGTCGCGGGTCGTGGAATACAACATCCTCGACAAATCCACCGAAGGCGATCTGCTCAACCGCTACGGCATCAGCTACTACGCCCGGACCATCCTCGGCGGCTTCTCGCTGTTGGGTAACCGCTCCATCACCGGCAAGTTCATCAGCTACGTCGGCCTCGAAGATGCGATCAGCCGCAAGCTGGTCAAGGCCGGCCAGAAAGCCATGGCGAAAAACCTGACCAAGTCGTTCATGGATCAGGAGGTCAAGCGCATCAACGACTGGCTGCAAACCCTGGTTGCCGATGAAACCATCCCTGGCGGCAGTGTGTACCTGCACCCGGAATTGAACAGTGTCGAGAAATACAAGAACGGCACCTGGTTCATCGTCATCGACTACGGCCGCTACGCGCCGAACGAACACATGGTTTATCAACTCAACGCCCGCGATGAAATCATCGAGCAATTCCTGGAGGACGTTCTCTAATGTTTACCAACCGCGTAAGACAGGCCATCGCGGCCACCCTGCAAGGCCTGCCGTTGTCGGCGACGGTGGAAGAGTTCACCCCGCCAAAGATCGAGTTCGAGATGGAAAACATGGTCGGCGGCCGCTTCATCGGCGAAGAAATGGCCAAAAGTGGCAAGGCGCTGACCTCCAAGCTGATCCTGCAAGGCGCCGGACCGGAGATCATGCTCGCCCTCGGCGTGAAGCTGGGCGACGATATTCTGCTGAACGTGCGTGAAGCCGGTCAGGATCAGGACGGTAACACCTGGTTCACCTACCACACCGTTGGCGGCAAGTTGAAATCCCTTGAGGAAGCCGTCCTCAAAATGAACGACAAACCCAAGACCACCCTCGAGCTTTCCTGCCGCACCTACAACCGCCTCGAAAACGGCATCCCGGTGATCGACATCGATGTGCGCACGCAAAAGTTCGTGCTCAACGGCGTGGACATTCTCGGCAACGCCCGCCGCGCTGTGCTGATCCCGTAACACCAAGACCAACCAAGGCGCACTACCTGTGGGAGCGAGCCTGCTCGCGATGAGGGCTTCACTTTCAACATCATTGTTGACTGCCCCGACGCTATCGCGAGCAGGCTCGCTCCCACAAGGATTGTGGCGAACAGCTCCCTGCGCAGCACCCCTCCATGAGTCACCAAGGAATTTCTTCCATGTCCTGGATGCCACCCAAACATGAACTGTTGTCGCCGATCACTGCCGACGATCAATCGACGCTCGAGCAGATTCAGCTCAAACCGTTGTTTTATGCCGCACAGAAAGAAGCCCTGGCCCGTGCCGGCGATGATGAAGACGATCAGTTCTTCGAGCTGGCCAAATTGGCCACCGGCCTGTCGGTCAAGGAACTCGACCAGCTCAAGCGCCCGGACTACGTGAGCATCGCGCAGTACGTGCATGAGATGTCGACCCGACCGGCGTCATATTTTCTACAGAAAGACAGCGAAGCTGACGCAGCATCGGACGATCCCGACCAAGTGCAACTGCTGCAGCCGCTCAACGCAGCGGGCCGCAGCCTGACCTCGCTGACCCTGGAAATGCCGGTACTGCGGGCGACCAAGGCGATGAAAAAACTGAAAACGGCCAAGGAACGCGCCGAGTTCATCACCGCCCATTGCACCGGGCTGATGCTTCCCGATCTGGACCTGCTGACCGTGCCCGACTGGACACAGCTTCAGGTACGCATCGACGATTTTTTAAACAAACCGGCGGACTTCTTTCGGAGCGCGACATCGAAGTAATCCTCGATGTGGTGCCCCTCATTTACTCGGTAAGTGAGGCGGAAATTCTGGAATGGGACGCCGGCAAGGCATTGCGCCGCTACGACATCGCGATCACTCGCCTTGGCGTAAAACAGGAGTAGAGCGGGATGGCAGAGAGCAAATATTCGCCGCCCGGTGCGGCGATAAAGCAAATTGAGCTGCCGCAACCCGGCAGTGCATCAGAAACGCCGGGACTTGCCGGTATCCGGGACCCTTTGTCGGGGCTGAATCTGGCACTCACCACGGCCAGCCTCGACATCCGTTTGTTGGTGGCGGCGCAGGAAAAGCTGCGCGAAACCCTGGCGTCGTTGAACGGTGCCCTGTCGTCGCAGCAGTCGCTGCTCAAGGCAAACGCATCGGCACCTGTGCCAGCCGCTGAGGCAAAGTCAAAGCTCAAGGCCGAGGTTGACCAGCGTGCACCACCGGAGGAGTTAAAGCCGGCAATGGCGATGCAGACGGCCTTGGTCGACCTCAATCAAAAGTTGCAGCTGGATCCGGAAACGCTTCAGGCGCTGGCGAATGAAACCTCGAAAATAGCCGCTGAAAAACGCACCTCTCCCAGTGGTACGACAGGGGTGCAGCTGTTGCAGGTTCAACTGGCGGCGGTCAATACGGGCCTGGTCAAAAACGTCAAACCGGATGACCTGACGCAAGTGCTGACGGATTTCGCTCGCGATACCGGCACCATGGCGTCTGCGTACAAGATTGACGCCAAGGAGGCCGGCGAGCTGATGGCTGGTTGGCATACGTCGTTGAAACTTGATCGGGCAAAAAGTCTCGACCTGGGCGATGCGGCCAATCGCCTTGGCGCCCGTGTCGATTTGAAAGCCTCAGCGGCAGACATCGGTTCGGTGGTGAAAAACGGTGGCGAGACGAGTCTGGCGGCGGGCATGAAGCCCGAGCAAGTGGCAGCGATCGCGGCGGCCCTGCTGAGCGCTTCCGTGAGCAAGGAAGGCGCCGGGGCATCGTTGAAAACGCTGGGCACGGCGTTCGGCAAGGGCGACAAGGCGACGCCGGAGCAACGGGCCGCCTGGGCCGAGCTTGATATCGAGCCGGGAGCACTGGCCAGCAGGATGCGCACGGACGCATCGGGCGCGATCAAGGATGTGCTGGCGGCGCTGAGTAGCAAGCCTGCCGAGCAACAGGGCGCATTGATCAAGACGCTGTTTGAGGGCGATGCCGGCATCCGCGAATTGCTGAAGAGCCCTCAGGACCTGAATACCGCGTTTACGGTGGCGTCCGATAAGAACAAAGGTTCAATGGCAGAGACTGCCGACGCCCGTGGCAATACCTCGCAAGCACGCTGGAGTGCGCTGGACGCAAGCCTGACCCGTCTTTATACGGCGCTCGGTAACGCGGTCGCTCCCATCACGGATCTTGCGATACTCGGCGCCGATCTTGTGGTCAGCGGCGTCAGTTCGGTGGTTGAGACACTCCCGAAAGTCATCGCCGGATTGTCCTTGCTGGGTGCCGCGCTTGCGACTCCGTTTCGCGGGGCGATCATGAACAAGCTGACGTCGATTGTTTCTTCCGCAAAAACAGAACTGCTGAAACCGGACGCTGCCATCAAGCCACCGGGAAGTGATGAGGTCGTGGGTCAAGACCAGAAAAAGGCAGGCGACGGCACGCCGGACAACGACGGTAAACAGAAACCACAGGGTGCTGCTAACACCAAAGCCCCACGTCCTGCGATGCGTAGTCGGCTGGCCACTTCCATGGCCAGAGCCAAGACCTTCACCGGTAGGCTGGGCGCTCCTATGGCGGTCGCCAGCGCGAGTTACGACGGCGTTAAAGCGCTGATGGCGGGTGATTACAAAGCCGCTTCCGGAGCTCTCGGGTCGGGCGTTGGCGGTTTGGCCGGCGGCTATGCGGGCGCCGCCACCGGCGCGATGATCGGCAGCTTCATCCCGGTCCCGGTCGTGGGCACTGCCATTGGCGCTTTGGTCGGCGGCCTGATCGGTTCCTACGTCGGCAGTCAGGGCGGGGAAATGCTTGGGGAGTCTCTCTACACCGAGGTTGACCGGCTTCGGTCACCGGACCAGGTCAGCAAAGACCTGACCGGCGCAGCCGCAGACAACCGACAGATCAACTACTCGCCGGTCATTCAAATCACCGGTGCCGATCCGACGGACTCTGATCGACTGACTGAAAAAATCATGGCGAACCTGCGCATGCAGTTCAACGGCGAATTTATGCCGATGATGATCAATCCGCTCTCTGTGCGAAGTGACGCGGCCCTGACCGACGGAGGTACGTAATGCGCCAGCAAATGATCCTGGGCAGTTTCATTTTCGGCCTGTCCAGAAACTTCGCCTACAGCGCCTTGGTGCACAAGTCGAGCGGTGGCTGGACGAACATCGAAATCCTCACCAGCAAACCCAGGTCCATCCAGATCGGCCAAGGCCTGCAAACCCTGACGGTTTCGGGCAAATCAATGTACGCGACCGCCATGGATCGGCTCGATGAACTGCGTGCCTTGCAGGCGCTGCGCATCCCTTTGCCATTGGTTGACGGCATCGGTCGCAACTGGGGCTTGTGGCGGATCAACGATGTGTCGGAAACCCAAAACAACATCATTGATGACGGTACCGCGATGGTGGTCGACTGGACGATTGAGTTGATGGAGGTCGCCAATGCGTAGGGTTCGAAGTATTGCCGGTGATTCGGTGAATCTGTTGCTCTACCGCGAGCTCGAGCGTTGTGACGACGCCGTCGAGGAAGCGCTCTGGCGGCTCAATCCGGGGCTGGCCGAATACGCTGCTGTGTTGCCGGCAGGGGTGTGGGTGGTCTTGCCGGAAGTGGATGCAAAACCCGTTGCACCCACGCCGGTTTCGGCCTGGGATTAAGGAGGCAACATGTCACTGGGATTCACCCCTGCGGTGGAAATTTATGGCGCCAACGCTGCGCTGCTCAACGAACGATTGCTCTCCTGGCAGCACGTCGATGCGGCGGGAATCGAGTCCGATAGTTTGACGCTGACCATCAGTCTGGACGGGATTGAAGGCTTGCCGGACCTGGGTGGAAAGATCGGCCTGCGGGTCGGTTATCGGGAGTCGGGACTGGTGGACAAAGGCGAGTTCGTCATTACACGACGTACGCCGACGCTGTTCCCGTTGCGCCTGATGCTGGTGGCCACGGCGGCACCGTTCAGTGCGGCGGACCAGACCGGTTTCAAGCAGCGTCGATCGGTCAGCCATGGTCCGACGACGTTGGGTGCGCTGTTTCGCCAACTGACGTCCAGGCACGGGTTTTCGCCTCGTGTCGCACCCGAGCTGGCGCTGATCAGAATCGAACACATCGATCAGTCCAACGAAACGGACATGGGGTTTCTGACTCGGCTGGCCCACCTTCATGACGCCGTCGCCAAGCCGATCAACGAACTGTATGTGTTGGCGCGGCGCGGTCAGGCGAAATCCTTGTCGGGCAAAGTTCTACCGAACATAAAGCTGTCGGTGACGACCAACAATCGCCCGGGCGATAACGCCTTTATCTCCGCGGTGCTGGTGGAAACCGCCCGGGCGAAATATCAGGGTTGCAAAACCGGCTGGTGGGACGCGGCCGCCGGCAAAGTGCAGGTGGTGGAAAGCGGCATCGCGCCGTTCAAGACAATGCGCCAGCGCTACCAGAGTGCGGACGATGCCCAGGCCGCAGGAGAGGGCGAGGTTCGCCGGATGCTGCGGGAAGCCCTCAAGGTGACGATCGAGTGCCCGGGCAATCCCGGATTGTCCGCCGAAGGCGTCGTACTGCTGGATCCCACCTGGCCGGATTTCATGCGCGGTCGCTGGTCGATCGACAAGGTCACCGCCAGCGGCAGTCGGGAGAAAAGCTATCGCTGTTCGATAGACGCGACCTGCCTGGACGCCAAGGTCTGACGCCCTTGCTCGATTCGTGAATGCGCCAACCCAATAACGTCAATGCTGTTTCCCATTCTCTCTCTGGGGGGATCATGTCGGTTACTCAACAAATGTTGCAAAGCATCCTGCCCAACGCCCGCCAGCAAGCGGGCGTTTTTGTTTCCTGTCTCAACCTCGCCATGGGGCGATTCAACATCAACACGCCCAAACGCATCGCTGCTTTTCTGGCACAAGTCGGGCACGAATCGGGTCAGTTGCAGTACGTGCGTGAACTCGGCAGTGAGCAGTATCTGAGCAAGTACGACACCGGCTCCTTGGCCAGCCGCTTGGGCAACACCCCGGAACCCGACGGCGACGGCCAAAAGTACCGCGGCCGAGGCCTGATCCAGATCACCGGTCGCGACAACTATCGCCAATGCAGCCTCGGACTGTTCGGCGATGATCGTTTGCTGTTTTTGCCTGAACTGCTGGAAAAGCCGCAATGGGCCGTCGAATCAGCCGCCTGGTTCTGGGAGCAAAACGGCCTTAACGAACTGGCTGACCGCGATCAGTTCAACAGCATCACTCGCCGCATCAATGGCGGCTTGAACGGGTTGCAGGATCGCTTGCAACTCTGGGCGCGGGCGAGGGCGGTGTTATGCCAGACTTCGGTTTGATGGCGGCGCCTTACCGGGCAATCGGCCTTATTGTGTTTCTGGCGGTGTTGGCCGGTGGCTCGGCGGCGCTGGCCTGGCACTTTCAGGATTGGCGGTACGGTCGGCAACTGGCGGAACAGGCCAGGTTGCACGCCGAGGCACTGAATCAACTGACGCTGGCCGCCGCAACCCAGCAACAGGCCGAGCAGGACAAACGCCTGGCCCTGGAGCAACGTCTGTCGGCCAGTGAACAAACCCACTATCGAGCGCTAAGCGATGCCCAACGTGATCAAGGTCGCCTGCGCGATCGTCTTGCCACTGCTGATCTGCGCTTGTCAGTCCTCCTCGATACCAATGACGCTGCCTCAGGCTGTTCAATGTCAGCCACCTCCGGTGCCGGCGGCGTGGATCATGGAACGGCGCGAGCCCGACTTGACCCGGCGCATGCTCAACGAATTATCGCCATCACCGGTGCCGGCGACAGCGGACTGATTGCTTTGCAGGCCTGCCAGGCCTATGTCAGAGCCGTCGTTCGCTAACATTTTGATCGATCCTGTGCCTTGCAAGCGCAATCTGCTCGTGTACGGTAGTGCTCATTCCGCCCGCTCAGGAGATGACCGTGAAAGAAATCACTCAACTGGCCGCTGAACTTGGCAGGCGCTTGCAGGTTCTGAATGCTCACGTCACCGCTGCCGAGTCGTGTACCGGCGGTGGGATCTCAGAGGCGATCACTCGCATTCCGGGGAGTTCGGCGTGGTTCGAGGCCGGTTATGTCACGTATTCCAACCGACAGAAAACCGAGCAGTTGAACGTGCCTTCCGAATTGTTCCCTGTGGTGGGCGCGGTCAGTCGCGAGGTGGTCGAGGCGATGGTTCGCGGCGCGCAGGAAAAGAGCCGGGCGTACTTTGCCGTGGCGGTCAGTGGTGTGGCCGGCCCGGATGGCGGCTCTCCGAACAAACCGGTCGGCACGGTCTGGCTGGCCTGGGGCGTCGGTGAGCAGGTGTTCAGCGAGGTGCAGCACTTCGCCGGTAACCGCGATGAGGTCCGCCGACAAACGGTTAAGGCCGCGCTAGAGGGGCTGCTGCGTCATGCCGCTGGAGAAATCTCAAATCAGGGGTAGGCGATCCTGAAACGCTGTGGAATAATACTGGCTACTTATACAGGTGTTGGCCGTCAGGCCTTATTGATTACGTGAGGACTTTAATGGACGACAACAAGAAGAAAGCCTTGGCTGCGGCCCTGGGTCAGATCGAACGTCAATTCGGCAAGGGTGCCGTAATGCGTATGGGCGATCAGGACCGTCAGGCGATCCCGGCTATCTCCACTGGCTCTCTGGGTCTGGACATCGCGCTCGGCATTGGCGGTCTGCCAAAAGGCCGTATCGTTGAAATCTACGGTCCTGAATCCTCCGGTAAAACCACGCTGACACTGTCGGTGATCGCCCAGGCTCAAAAAGCCGGCGCGACCTGCGCATTCGTCGACGCCGAACACGCCCTCGACCCTGAATACGCCGGCAAACTGGGCGTCAACGTCGACGACCTGCTGGTCTCCCAGCCGGACACCGGCGAGCAAGCCCTGGAAATCACCGACATGCTGGTGCGTTCCAACGCGGTTGACGTGATCATCGTCGACTCCGTGGCGGCCCTGGTTCCGAAGGCTGAAATCGAAGGCGAAATGGGTGACATGCACGTGGGCCTGCAAGCCCGTCTGATGTCCCAGGCGCTGCGTAAAATCACCGGCAACATCAAGAACGCCAACTGCCTGGTGATCTTCATCAACCAGATCCGTATGAAAATCGGCGTGATGTTCGGCAGTCCGGAAACCACCACCGGTGGTAACGCGCTGAAGTTCTACGCTTCGGTTCGTCTGGACATCCGTCGTACCGGCGCGGTGAAAGAAGGTGATGAAGTCGTCGGTAGCGAAACCCGCGTAAAAGTCGTCAAGAACAAGGTGGCTTCGCCGTTCCGTCAGGCTGAGTTCCAGATTCTTTATGGCAAGGGCATCTACCTCAACGGCGAGATGATCGACCTGGGCGTGCTGCACGGTTTCGTTGAGAAGTCCGGCGCGTGGTATGCCTATGAAGGCACCAAGATTGGTCAGGGCAAGGCCAACTCGGCCAAGTTCCTGGCAGACAATCCGGAAATCGCCGCCAAGCTCGAGAAGCAACTGCGTGACAAGTTGCTGACCCCCGCTCCTGACGTCAAAGCATCGCCCGCCAAAGTGACGGCTGATGACCTGGCTGACGCGGATATCTGATTGATCCGATGACCGCCGTACTCGATACACTCGTCGCAGTGCGGCGAACCGCCATGGACCTGCTCGCACGACGCGAGCACGGTCGAGTCGAGCTGACGCGTAAACTGCGTCAGCGCGGCGCTCTCCCTGAAATGATCGACACAGCACTCGACCGTTTGACGGAAGAGGGCTTGCTGTCCGAATCCCGTTACCTCGAAAGCTTCGTTTCCTACCGTGCTCGTTCCGGCTACGGCCCTTTGCGTATTCGCGAAGAATTGAGCCAGCGCGGCCTGCAACGTAACGACATCGAACTCGCCCTTCGCGAGAGCGGTATCAACTGGCAGGAGCAACTGGAAGAGACCTGGCGACGCAAATTTGCCGGGCATCTGCCGATAGACGTCCGGGAGCGCGCCAAGCAGGGGCGTTTCCTGAGTTATCGGGGATACTCCATGGAAATGATCGGCCGCTTGTTCAGCGGTAGGGGAGTGGATGATTAATAAAAACGGCCCGCTATTTCGATAGCGGGCCGTTTTTTTTTGCCTGGCTTTTGCTTCATGTCACCTTGGACGGCTCTCGCGTGCGCTGTGGCGCCTGGGGTTTGGAATGGGCCCAGTTTTCCGGCAGGTTGATGTAGTCCACCAGTTCCCGCAAACGGCCATGATCCCTGGCGTTGAAGTTGAAGGCCAGTCGCGCCAGATGACTGAACTGCGCTTCATCGTGCTCCTCGCCGTTATAGGCATGCTGATGAAAGTGATCGCTCAGGCACAGGTCGGCGAACGCTTCCTGCATGTCTTCGAGCGCCTGGTCGCTGAGCTTGTGGTTCATGCGGATCACGAACTGATGCTTGAGCCAGCGACTGGAGTGGAAGTTGCCGTAGAACTGATTGATCTGCTCTACCGCTTCTTCGGCGCTGTAGACCAGGCTCACCAGCTTCATGTCGGTCGGCAGGATGTAGCGGTTTTCCTCCAGTTGATGGTGAATGAAGTCCAGCGCGCCCTGCCAGAACTTACCACCCGGCGCGTCCAGCAGCACCACAGGCACCAATGGGCTTTTGCCGGTCTGAATCAACGTCAAGACTTCGAGCGCTTCATCCAGGGTTCCGAAACCGCCTGGACACAGGACCAGCGCATCGGCTTCTTTGACGAAGAACAGCTTGCGGGTAAAGAAGAAGTGGAAGGGCAGCAGGTTGGCGGTGCCCTGCACGGTGGGGTTTGCATGCTGCTCGAAGGGCAGGGTGATATTGAACCCCAGACTGTGTTCCAGGCCGGCACCTTCATGGGCCGCCGCCATGATGCCGCCGCCGGCACCGGTGATGACCATCAGGTCCGAGCGCGCCAGCGCGGCGCCGAGTTCCCGGGCCAGGCCATACAACGGGTGTTCGATCGGTGTGCGCGCCGAGCCAAAAACGGTGACCTTGCGTCGCCCCCTGAACTGCTCGAGCACGCGGAAGGCATGCTCCAGTTCGCGCAGGGCTTGAAGGGTGATCTTGGCATTCCATCGGTTGTGATCTTCCTGGGCCATGCGCAGCACGGTCAGGATCATGTCGCGGTAAATCGGGATGTTGGGGCTGTTGGGTGAAACCAGGTTGAGTTGCTCTTCGACCTTGCTGATGAGGTCGTGGCCGCTTTCTTCGAAATGACGGCTCAGGAGGTCATTCGGTTGGTAAGGCATTCAACTACTCCTTCTGCACAGAACCCTTGGCGCCGACAAAGCAGTCGTCAGCGCCGCGACACCTCATGTGTCGCTGTCTGCCCAAGCCCATGCCTGGGCGCTCCACCCGACTCGGTTCGAGTCGTCCATACAGGCTCTGTTTTTCCCTTGGATGAAAGAAACGTTCGCACAACAAGACACGCGACGGGCAGCCCCTTTCCTGCCCTGAAAAGTGATCGTGAACACTCTGAATCTAGACCCTTGCAGAGATTCTCGCTGACTTGATCATTGCGCCGCAAAGTCTTTCCTGGCAATCGCTTATTGACGATTTGCAAGGTGAATTCACCGTTCGTCTGAACGTAAGCCACGGGCTCACCGCTCTGATTTACTAAGTGACAGGCGTGACACGACAACTTTGCGTCAAAGGCAGGGCGCACGGTTCAAGCGGTTCAAGGATTTTTCGCCCAAACAGGGCGAGGTGCAGGGAGGCTGGAAACGATGGCCAGAGTCATTCTGGAAATCGATACGCAACTGTATCGATTACTGAAGTCATCCGCCGAGACCCATCATTTGAGTCTCGAAGAGGAGTGCTGCCGGCGTCTGGAAGGCGCGGAGCAGCGTTCGCGTTATTTGCAGGCGTTGGTGGCAGAACTGCGTGCCGAGGATGAACAACGGCGCGCCAATTCCGGATGATTACTTTTTCTTGGCCGGTGCAGCTTTGGGGCAATCCGATTCCTGATAGCTGGCGGAACCGACCGAGCGATTGGTCTTCACTTCGGTAAAGTCGTAACGCATGACCGCGCCCTTGGCCATCAGTTTGCGGAACGATGGGTTGTTGCACACAGAGGCACCCAACTGGAAATACACGGCTTTGGGATCGGCACGCATCTTGTTGGCGTGGCTGCTTTGTACGCTCAAGTGGTTGATCAGCGTATTGCCTTCGGCGGTGTAGCCTTGATCAAGAATGTCTTCGTTGATCGCCCGTGGAGTGCCAACACTGCTTTGTGCGGCGACGTTTCGCAGTTCTCGATTGAGATTCTGCTCACTCAAGGACGCAGCCTGAGCGCTGAAAGACGACGCCAGCAAAATGGCAGCGGTGGGAACGATAAGGCGCAGCATGAAACTCTCCTGGTTCAGTGACTGGTGGTTCGACCTGTCACATGACTGTGCGTTCAGTGGCGGCGAATTATAGGGGACGAGGCCTGGACGGTACAGGCTTGCACCGGCTGCTCTGATAAACTGCCGCGTCTTTGTGCCCTGTCGAGTGCTTTTCGTGTCGATTTTCTATCCCCTCCGGTGCTGCCTTCGATGAGCCCTGTCCCCCCACCCTTTGCTGCAAACGCCGTCGCCCGCTTGCGCGACGAGCGAGAAGAGGAGGGCATCAAGCCGACCCAGGCCCGTGGCTGGAGGGCGCCGCGTTGCCGTGCCTGCCGCGTGATCGAGAGCCACTGCCTGTGCGCCTGGCGCCCGCAGGTCGATGCGCGCTCGGGCGTGTGCCTGATCATGACCAATAAAGAAGTGTTCAAACCGAGCAACACCGGCTGGCTGATTGCTGATGTGGTGCGCGACAACCATGCCTTTATCTGGTCCCGCACGGAAACTGATCCGCAGTTGCTGGCGTTGCTGGCCGATCCGCAATGGCAACCGTACCTGGTCTTTCCGGGTGAATACGTCGAGCCCGAGCGAGTGACGAACACCGTCGAGGCCGATAGCACCAAGCGGCCATTGTTCATTCTGCTCGACGCGACCTGGACCGAAGCCCGGAAGATTTTCCGCAAGAGCCCGTATTTTGATCGGCTGCCGATCCTGAGCCTGCTGCCCGAGAAACTGTCGCGGTACCGGTTGCGCAGGTCGACCCGCAGCGAGCACTTGTGCACCGCCGAAGTGGCGGCTTTGTGTCTGGATCTTGCGGGCGATACCGAGGCGGCATCGGCGCTGGACGCTTATTTCGATGTGTTCAGCCAGCATTACCTGGACGCGAAACATCAGCTGGACATGAACGTTGCCACGCCCGCCCACACCGAACTGATGCCTTTCGTGCAGAACAGGGCTCCGGTCATCTGCTGATTGTCGCCCATACTGCAAAGAACTGTACCGGCCAGGCACCTTGACCACCCCGGTTTCGCTGGGCATGCTTGGCGCCGATTGGGGCGCGGCCAAAGTTTGATACGCCGTATTCTTTACGTGATAGCCACGTGATTGGCGTTGAACGTGCCCTGTTGGTGCAGCTCCGTGGCTGTGCCTTAGTTGTTAGAAAAACAGGATCATTAGAAAAATGGCCACATACGAAATCCTGATTGCCGATGACCACCCTCTTTTTCGTAGCGCCCTGCATCAAGCGTTGACCCTCGGTCTGGGGCCGGATGTCCGTCTGGTGGAAGTGGCAAGCATTGCCGAGCTGGAAACCCGACTGGACGAAAAATCTGACTGGGATCTGGTGCTGCTGGACCTCAACATGCCGGGGGCCTACGGTTTTTCCGGGCTGGTGCTGCTCCGTGGTCAGTACCCGCAGATTCCGGTGGTGATGGTGTCGGCCCAGGAAGAAGCCTCGATCATGGTGAAGTCCCGCGAATTCGGCGCCAGCGGTTTCATTCCCAAGTCCAGTGATCTGAGCGTCATCCAGAAAGCCGTGCGTGCGGTGCTCGATGGCGATGTGTTCTGGCCACCCCAGGCGTTCGAGGCCGTGAGCGTTTCCGCTGAAGCCAAGGCGGCCAGTGAAGGCCTTGCCAGCCTCACGCCTCAGCAGTTTCGGGTGTTGACCATGGTCTGCGAAGGGTTGCTGAATAAGCAGATTGCCTACGAGTTGAGCGTCTCCGAAGCGACCATCAAGGCGCATGTCACGGCGATTTTCCGTAAGCTGAATGTGCGCACTCGCACCCAGGCTGCGTTGCTCTTGCAACAACTTGAGTCAATTTCGAGCCACTAAGAGTTGGCCTGTTCACGCTTTTTTGACTTTGGTTGATCTAGCTTTCCCACTCCTTTTTGGTCAGTTGCCTACTCTATGTCTCCATTCAAAGGCCAAACCGGCCTCAAACGTATCCTCAACGCTTCGGGCTACTCGCTGGACGGCCTGCGCGCAGCCTTCACCGGTGAAGCGGCTTTTCGGCAACTGGTGTTGCTCAACGTCATCCTGATCCCGCTTTCGTTCTTTCTGAACGTCAGCCGTGTCGAGCAGGCGTTGCTGATCGCGGTCTGCCTGTTGGCGTTGATCGTCGAGTTGCTGAACTCGGCAGTGGAAGCGGCCATCGACCGCATTTCCCTTGAGCTGCACCCGCTGTCCAAGAACGCCAAGGACATGGGCAGCGCCGCTCAGTTCGTGGCGTTGAGCATGATCGCGCTGGTGTGGGCGGTGATTCTGCTTTAAGCGATGGTGGGCAGCACGATCTCGTCGCTGCGCTGAACCCCGGCGGTGAAGGCGCGGCACAGGTCGAGGAATTCGCGCATCGCCGACGTCTGATATTTCTGTTTGTGCCAGATGAAATAGAACTGCCGCGCCAGGTCCAGATCCGGTGTCTCAACCGGCACCAGACTGCCGCGACGGAACGCATCGCGCAGCGCCAGGCGCGAAATGCAGCCAATCCCCAGGCCTGATTCCACCGCGCGCTTGATCGCTTCGGTGTGTTCCAGTTCCAGACGGATGTTCAGCGCGCTGCGATGGTGACGCATGGCCTGGTCAAAGGTCAGCCGTGTGCCAGAGCCTTGTTCCCGCAGAATCCAGGCCTCGTGGGTCAGTTCTTCCATGGTCGCGCTGCCACGCTTGGCCAGTGGATGCTGCGGTGCGCAGAACACCACCAGCTCATCTTCGACCCAGCTCTGCACTTCGATGTCCGGATGGCTGCAATCGCCTTCGATCAGACCCAGATCAATTTCATAGTGAGCAACTTGCTGCACGATGTTGGCAGTGTTCTGCACGTGCAGCTTTACCTGGCTTTCGGGATGGCGCTGCATGAAGCTGCCGATCAGCAAGGTGGCCAGGTAATTGCCGATGGTCAGGGTCGCGCCGACCGCCAGAGAGCCAAAACCGGATTTGCCGTTGAGCAAGTCTTCGATTTCCTTGGCCTGGTCGAGCAGCGCCACCGCTTGCGGCAATAGCTGTTTGCCGAGGGCGTTGAGGCTCAGCCGTTTGCCGGCGCGGTCGAACAGCTGGCAGCTGGACTGGCGCTCTAGCTCGGTGATCGAGGTGCTCGCCGCCGATTGCGAGAGGTTGAGCGTCAGGGCAGCACGGGATACGCTTTCCTGCTGGGCGACGGCGACGAATACTTGAAGTTGACGGAGAGTAAATCGCATATCTATATAACCGATAACCCTTATCTTAATAATCCATTTAACAGATATTGTCGCTGCCATTAGAATGCGATGCAATTGCGCACATCAGCGGCGCAGGCAAAATCTCCCAGGAGTCCCACGTACATGAGCAACATGAACCACGAGCGTGTCCTCAGTGTTCATCACTGGAACGACACTCTGTTCAGCTTCAAGTGCACCCGCGATCCGGGCCTGCGCTTCGAGAACGGTCAGTTCGTGATGATCGGCCTGCAACAGCCCAACGGCCGGCCGCTCATGCGCGCTTACTCGATCGCCAGCCCGAACTGGGAAGAGCATCTCGAGTTCTTCAGCATCAAGGTGCCTGATGGCCCGCTGACTTCCCAACTTCAGCATCTGAAGGAAGGCGACGAGATCATCATCAGCAAAAAGCCTACCGGTACCCTGGTGCTGGATGACTTGAAGCCTGGCAAACATTTGTACCTGCTCAGCACCGGTACCGGTCTGGCGCCGTTCATGAGCGTCATCCAGGACCCGGAAACCTACGAGCGTTTCGAAAAAGTGATCCTGTGCCACGGCGTACGTTACGTCAACGAAGTCGCTTACCGCGAGTTCATCACCGAGCACCTGCCGCAGAACGAGTTCTTCGGCGAGGCATTGCGTGACAAGTTGATCTACTACCCGACCGTGACCCGCGAGCCATTCGAGAACGAAGGTCGCCTGACCGACCTGATGCGCAGCGGCAAGCTGTTCAGCGACATCGGTCTGCCACCGATCAACCCGCAGGACGACCGCGCCATGCTATGCGGCAGCCCGAGCATGCTCGACGAGACCAGCGAAGTGTTGAACAGCTTCGGCCTGAAAGTTTCGCCGCGGATGCGCGAGCCGGGTGACTACCTGATCGAGCGCGCATTCGTAGAGAAGTAAGCACAACGCACCACCAGAAAGCCCCCATTGCCTGTGCAGGCATGGGGGTTTTTTATGCCTGAGGCAAACCTTGTAGGAGCTGTCGAGTGAAACGAGGCTGCGATCTTTTGATCTTGTTTTTACAAGCAACATCAAAAGATCGCAGCCTCGTTTCACTCGACAGCTCCTACAGGTTGGAGGCGGAAATGACTTCGAGAACGCGGATCACACCAGCCTCAGGGTAATGCCAGCGCACATCCAGGTCCCAGAATTGTGCGCCGTATTCTCGTTCCGGTGTTGGCGTCTGGTACGCCGGCCGTGGATCTTGCGCCAGGCATTGCTCGATCAGCTCGACCAAGGGCTCTTCAAGGCGCTGAGCGTGCTCGTGAGCCTGTCGCAGCGCTGAATCCGTCCACTGCACGGGAATCAACAGTGGCGCGGCGCTGGCAATGCTATTGGAGGCCGTGTCGATGATGTCCGCGTAAGGCACGTAGGGTTTGATGTCGAGAATCGGCGTGCCGTCGAGTAGGTCGATTCCCGAAATCCACAGGCGATTGGCTTCAACCTTGTCCAGCTTCACCACGGATTGACCGATGCCATTGGGCCGATGCGTTGCGCGGGTGGCGAACACACCCATGGATTTGTTGCCGCCCAGGCGAGGAGGGCGGACTTTCAGGCGTGGCTTTTCTTCCAGGGCCTGATGAAACAGGAACAGCAACCAGACGTGGCTCACCTGTTCCAGGCCTTGCACTGCATCGCCCTGATCGAACGGCGCCACCAGTTCCAGCACGCCGCGAGCGGCCGGGGCCAGTTGCGGCTGGCGCGGGATGGCAAACTTCTCCTTGAAGCAGGAGCGCACGAAGCCGATGGGGGAAACGCTGTAGGTCATGGTTTGGGTCGAGGCGGGAATTTGGGCGGGCATGATAACCCGATCGACCGTTGCTTCGGTGGTGCCTGTCAGTCCGCCATCGCGAGCAGGCTCACTCCCACATTTTGGAATGCAATCCCCTGTGGGAGTGAGCCTGCTCGCGATGGCCGCCCCGCCGATCTAGAGACTAAACCCACCATCCAGCGGAATAATATTCCCGGTCATGTAAGCCCCAGCCGTACTCGCCAGACTGATCGCCAGCGCCGCCATCTCTTCCTCGCGCCCCCAGCGTTTCATCGGAATCAACGCCGTATCCTCGGCCAGCGCCTGCTCATCATTGCCGATGTGCTGCGTCATCTTGCTCGGGAAACGCCCCGGAGCAATCACGTTGACGTTGATGTGCTGGCTCACCAGCTCCCGCGCGAGAATCCGCGACAGTTGATGCAGGGCGGCCTTGCTCGGCCCGTAGGCATAAGCCTGTTCGCCAAAGGAAGAAATCCCCGCCACCGAACCGATGTTGATGATTCGCGCCGGATTGGCTTCTGAACCGGCCTTGCGCAGCAGTGGCAAAAACTGCTGGATGCAGTTGAATACCGAGGTCACGTTGAGCTGCATGACCTTCTCCCATCCCTTGACCGGATAGCTTTCCAGCGGAGCGCCCCACGTGGTGCCGGCGTTGTTAACCAGAATGTCCAGATGAGTGATTTGCTCACCCAGCCGCAGGGCCAGATGCTGCACGCCTTCTTCGGTGGCCAGATTGGCCGCCACACCGTGGCAAGTCCCGAAGGCGCTCAATTCATCAGCCGTTTGCTTGCACGCTTCGGCATCCCGCGCGCAGACGTAAACGGTAGCGCCGGCCTCGACATACGCCTTGGCGATCATTTTGCCGATACCACGGGTGCCGCCGGTCACCAGAGCGGTGCGGCCTTGCAGGGAAAAGTACGGGTGCATGGCGAATCCTGAGAGCTGAGGGTCAATACACCCTAGTCGTCAGCCGCCAGAAGCGGAGCCACTATTTTTGCGAGGAATGAAGGGCCATTCGGCCCAGCTGCAAGCTACAAGCTACAAGCTACAAGCTACAAGCTACAAGCTACAAGCTACAAGCTACAAGCTACAAGCTAGAGGTAATCCCCTTGTGGCTTGCAGCTTGCAGCTTCTTTTACGCTCTCACTCGAAGAGTGAGCCCCTTGAGGAAGTTGCGCAGCAACTGGTCGCCACAGGTGCGGTAGTTGGTGTGGCCGAACTTGCGGAACAGCGCGCTCAGCTCAGGCTTGGACACCGGGAATTCGGACGCCTTGAGGATCGCGTGCATGTCGTCTTCTTTCAGCTCGAAGGCCACGCGCAGTTTCTTCAGGATGATGTTGTTGGTCACCGGCACTTCGATTGGCTGCGGAGGACGGCTTTCGTCCTTGCCGCGCTTGAAGATCACCAGGCCGTCGAGGAAATGCGCCATGACTTCGTCCGGGCAGCGTACGAAGCCTTCCTCGTCTTCCTCTTTCTTGTCGAGGTAGGTCAGCAGATCTTCCAGGGACACGTCCATGCCGCCGAGCTTGATGATCTCGATGACTTTCTTGTCGCTGATGTCGAGCATGTAGCGCACGCTGCGCAGTACGTCGTTATGAATCATGGTGTGCAATCCTGATATTCAGCAGTGGGCGCCGCATAAAGCGGTGCCGAAATGTGTGGCGGCGTGAGAAGTCTTAGAACTTCTCTTTGCCGGACAGGTAACGCCATTGCCCCAACGGCACTTTGCCGATGGACACGCCGCCGATGCGGATGCGGCGGATGGCGACGACCTTCAGGCCTACGGCCTGGCAAAACAGGGCGATCACGCCCGGTTGCGGGTTCTTCATCGCAAAACGCAGGCGGTTTTCGTTCTGCCAGCTGGCCTTGACCGGCGGCAGTTCCTTACCTTTGTAGGTCAGGCCGTGGTTCAGGCGGTTGAGGCCGTGAGCCACCATGTCGCCTTCTACCTCGACCACATATTCTTGTTCGATCTTGGCGGAATCGGCAGTGAGCTTGCGCAGGATCTTCCAGTCCTGGGTGAACACCAGCAGACCGCTGGCATTGGCCTGCAAGTCGGTGCTGGCGGTCAGGCGCAGGAAGTGGCCCTTGAGCGGACGTTTGCTGAAGCGGTGTTCTTCGCTCAGGGTCTCGGCGCTGATGGTCGCCATCGCCGTTTCCGCGTCCATGCCCACGGGCACGTTCAGCAGGATGGTCACCGGCTCCGGTGCAGTGGCCTTGGCCTCGGGATCGAGCTCGACTTTCTGGGTGTCGACCTTGAATTGCGGCTCGTCGATGACCTCGCCGTCCACGGTGACCCAGCCGCCCTCGATGAACAGCTCAGCCTCCCGACGGGAACAGCCGACGAGTTCGATGAGGCGTTTGGAGAGACGAATCGGGTCAGTCATGACAGGGCCGTAACAAAAAAGGGGTGGGCATTGTACCTGCGTGGCGCCGGTTAATCCCGGCTCCATTTGCGCAGGAAGCTTTTTTGTAGGCGCCGGCTTGCTGCGGGCGGCGTTCCGACGATGGCATCACCGCGGTGCATCTGACAGACCGATGAGATGCCATCGTCGGAACGCCGCCCGCAGCAAGCCGGCTCCTACAGGTCAGCCATTGCGTGTCTTTTGTTGCGTTTGGCGCAAACGCATGTGCAACAGCGGATAAGGCTGGCCCATGCCATCGACTTCCGAGCGGCCGATCACCTCGAAACCCTGCTTGAAGTAGAACCCCAGCGCCTGCGGGTTCTGCTCGTTGACGTCCAGTTCGTCAGCGTTCAGGTGTTCCATGGCATAGCGCAGCAACTTCTTGCCCAGGCCCTGGCCGCGGTGGGCCGGGTCGATGAAGAGCATTTCGATCTTGCCCGCCGCCACCCCGGCAAACCCGGTGATGCGCTGGCGCGAGTCCCTGGTGCAGATCAGCATCACCGCGTCGAGGTAGCGGGTCAGCACCAGGTTCTTCAGCAATTCAATGTAGCTGTCCGGCAGAAAGTCGTGGGTGGCGCGCACCGAAGCTTCCCAGACTTGCGTGAGTTCTACGTAGTCGCTCTGTTTCGGCGTGTGGATAACCGAATGTTGGCGCATGGCCGGATGCCCCTTTTCTTGTGAGTGTCGAGAATCCTTTCCTCACGAAACGATAGACGTAAAAAAGCCCCGCATCACGTCAAGTGAGCGGGGCTTTTCGTATTTTTTGCGTTTAGATCTGTTCAGCCCACAGGTCGTATTCGTCGGCGTCGGTCACTTTGCACCAGACCTTGTCGCCCGGCTTCAGGTTGCTGCCGTTGTCGATGAACACGTTGCCGTCGATTTCCGGGGCATCGAAGAAGCAGCGGCCAACGGCGCCTTGCTCGTCGACTTCATCGACCAGCACTTCGATTTCACGGCCGACGCGCATTTGCAGGCGCGCCGAGCTGATGGCCTGCTGGTGCGCCATGAAGCGATCCCAACGGTCTTGCTTGACGTCGTCCGGAACGACTTCCAGGTCCATATCATTGGCCGGAGCGCCATCCACCGGCGAGTACTGGAAGCAGCCGACGCGGTCGAGCTGGGCTTCGGTCAGCCAGTTCAGCAGGTACTGGAAGTCTTCTTCGGTTTCGCCCGGGAAGCCGACGATGAAGGTCGAGCGGATGATCAGGTCCGGGCAGATCTCGCGCCAGTTCTTGATCCGCGCCAGGGTCTTGTCTTCGAAGGCCGGGCGTTTCATCGACTTCAGGACTTTCGGGCTGGCGTGCTGGAACGGAATGTCCAGGTACGGCAGGATTTTCCCGGCGGCCATCAGCGGGATCAGCTCGTCGACGTGCGGATACGGGTAAACGTAATGCAGACGCACCCAGACGCCGAGGGTGCTCAGGGCTTCGCAGAGTTCGGTCATGCGGGTTTTCACCGGCGCGCCGTTCCAGAACCCGGTGCGGTACTTCACGTCGACGCCGTAGGCGCTGGTGTCTTGCGAGATCACCAACAGCTCTTTGACGCCGGCCTTGACCAGGCGCTGGGCTTCGTCGAGCACGTCACCGACCGGACGGCTAACCAGTTTGCCGCGCATCGACGGGATGATGCAGAAGCTGCAGCTGTGGTTGCAGCCTTCGGAAATCTTCAGGTACGCGTAGTGGCGCGGGGTCAACTTGATGCCTTGCGGCGGCACCAGGTCGATCAGCGGGTTGTGATCCTGACGCGGCGGCACGGCGTCGTGCACGGCGTTGACCACTTGCTCGTACTGCTGCGGACCGGTCACGGCCAGCACGCTCGGATGAATCTTGCGAATGTTGCCTTCTTCGACGCCCATGCAGCCGGTCACGATGACCTTGCCGTTTTCCTTGATGGCTTCGCCGATCACTTCCAACGATTCTGCCTTGGCCGAGTCGATGAAACCGCAGGTGTTGACCACCACGACGTCGGCGTCCTGGTAGGTGGACACAACGTCATAACCTTCCATGCGCAGCTGGGTAAGGATGCGCTCGGAGTCGACCAGTGCTTTGGGGCAACCCAGGGATACGAAGCCAACCTTTGGATTGGCCGGCGCAGGAGTGGTGGACATGTCTAACCTCGGTATTTGAGACGCCTCCAGCCGAAGACGGCAAGGCGACTGACGGGCGCTATGTTGCGCCTCTGGTCAAAAAGTGCGCAATTCTAGCGATGAGAGGCGCAGTTGACCAGCTTTATGCAGGGAAATACGACGAGTGCTGCGCTATGCTTCGCGCCGTTACGCTTTACCGATTCTTTACAGTCAACGAAACGTCTGTAACGTCATGTAAAACAGCGCATGCTGCGTGGCAAAGCATAGTGCTTCTTTCAAAGAAGCCCGGTCTGGGTAGTAGGAGTGGTGGATGGGTCAGGCAAGTAGTCAGGCGGCGGGTGCCGAGCATTCGGCCGCGAAGCCGATCGGCATGCTGGTCGCGGCGGTCGGGGTGGTTTATGGCGATATCGGCACGAGCCCGCTGTACACCCTTAAAGAAGTGTTTTCCGGTCACTATGGTGTACCGGTCGACCATGACGGCGTGTTCGGGATTCTGGCGCTGATTTTCTGGTCGCTGATATGGGTTGTCTCAATCAAATATGTGCTGTTCGTGCTGCGTGCCGACAACCAGGGCGAAGGCGGGATCATGGCCTTGACCGCCCTGGCTCGGCGGGCTGCGGCCGGGCATCCAAAGCTGCGCATTTTTCTGGTGGTCTGCGGGCTGATCGGTGCGGCGCTATTTTACGGCGACAGCATGATCACGCCGGCGATTTCCGTACTCTCGGCAATTGAAGGCCTGGGGCTGGCATTCGATGGCATCGACCATTGGGTGGTGCCGTTGTCGCTGGTCGTGCTGGTGGCGCTGTTCCTGATCCAGAGCCACGGTACCGCGCGCATCGGCATCCTGTTCGGGCCGATCATGGTCACCTGGTTCCTGGTGTTGGGTGCACTGGGTGTCTACGGCATCCTGCAGCATCCGGAAGTGTTGCAAGCGATGAACCCGGTCTGGGGCGTGCGCTTCTTCATCGTGCACCCGGGCATGGGCGTAGCCATCCTCGGCGCGGTGGTGCTGGCACTGACCGGCGCCGAAGCGTTGTACGCCGACATGGGCCACTTCGGTCGCAAGCCGATTGCCCGCGCCTGGTTCATCCTCGTGCTGCCGGCGCTGGTGCTGAACTACTTCGGTCAGGGCGCCTTGCTGCTCGGTAATCCGGAAGCCGCTCGCAACCCGTTCTACCTGTTGGCGCCGAGCTGGGCGTTGATCCCGTTGGTCGGTTTGTCTACCCTGGCCACGGTGATTGCCTCGCAAGCGGTGATTTCCGGCGCGTTCTCCCTGACCCGTCAGGCGATCCAGCTCGGTTACATTCCGCGCATGCACATCCAGCACACCTCCAGTGCCGAACAAGGCCAGATCTACATTGGCGCGGTGAACTGGGCGCTGATGGTCGGCGTGATCCTGTTGGTGATCGGCTTCGAATCCTCCGGCGCCCTGGCCTCGGCTTACGGGGTGGCGGTGACCGGGACCATGTTGATGACCACCATCCTGGTCTCGGCGGTGATATTGCTGCTGTGGAAATGGCCTCCGATCTTCGCGGTGCCGCTGTTGCTCGGTTTCCTGTTGGTGGACGGTCTGTACTTCGCCGCCAACGTGCCGAAAATCTTTCAGGGTGGTGCGTTCCCGGTGATCGCCGGTATCGCGCTGTTTGTATTGATGACCACCTGGAAGCGCGGCAAACAGCTGCTGGTGGAACGCATGGACGAGGGCGGGCTGCCGCTGCCGATATTCATCAGCAGTATCGCCGTGCAACCGCCGCATCGGGTCCAGGGCACCGCGGTGTTCCTCACCGCGCGTCCGGACGCCGTGCCCCACGCGTTGTTGCACAACCTGCTGCATAACCAGGTATTGCACGAACAGGTTGTGCTGCTGACCGTGGTCTACGAAGACATCCCGCGCGTACCGCCCACACGGCGTTTCGAGGTTGAATCCCACGGCGAAGGGTTCTTCCGGGTCATCCTGCACTTTGGTTTCATCGACGAGCCGGACGTGCCGCAAGCGCTGAAGCTGTGTCACCTCGATGACCTCGACTTCAGCCCGATGCGCACCACCTACTTCCTCAGCCGCGAGACGGTGATCGCCTCCAAACTCGAAGGCATGGCCCGCTGGCGTGAAGCGCTGTTCGCCTTCATGTTGAAGAATGCCAATGGCAATTTGCGGTTCTTTAATTTGCCGCTGAACCGGGTGATTGAGTTGGGTACGCAGGTCGAGATGTAGCCTGATTAAAAAAGCCCCCGTTGCCAGTGCGGCAGCGGGGGCTTTTTTGTGGCCGATGATTTCGAATCCACTGACCATCCCCTGTGGGAGTGAGCCTGCTCGCGATGGCGTCGTGTCAGTTGATACCTGCATCGGCTGATACACCGCCATCGCGAGCAGGCTCGCTCCTACAGGGGCTTTGCGGTGTTATTAGTTTTCGGGCAGGTCTTCTTCGGATTCAGTCTTCGTCCGTGCAGGTCGCGGCGTCAGCACCTTCACCACATCATCAATCACCGCCTTACCCATCGCCGTCAGATAGTGAGCGGCCCAGGCATGACGGTCGGTGTCTTTTGCGTAGGCGGCATCCTCGGCGAATGATTTGCCGAGGAACAGCAGATCGGAGGCTTGTGACAAGGCATCAACGATGGGAACGCCGGCGCGGACGTTGAACAACGCCTGATCCGGGCAGTAGATGAGTGGGGTGAAGCCTATGGTTTTTAAATCTGAAATCGCGGTTGAATCAATTTTAGTCATGGTCATTCTCCAGAATTAGAGGAGCGCCACGTTCGTTTCCAAGCGAATGGGTGGCGGCTGTACGCAGGTTGGAAAACCGGGGACCACAAAACCGGCACGCCCGAAGGCGTCCCACGCACAGCCGCCATAACACTAGGTTCGCAGTCGTAAAAACGTCTGGAATCGTGGTGAAGGTGCCATTGCGCTGTGATCCGACGGGTTTCCAAGCCCGATCGCTGAATGGTCAGCGACGTCCGGAGAGTATCCCGTCGAAGAAAAGCGCAACAAGGCGGCAAAGTGCCCAAACGCAAGATTCGGAGTTTGCCTACAAGGTAAGCGGGCGTCATCCGATATTGCGACACCTTAAGTAAACGAAACTAAACGTGGAGAGAGCGTTTATACGTCGATCGGCTCATGTTTTTGTCGGCACGAAAAACGCGGGTTGACGAATTCGCGTTTTTTGCAGCTTGCTGTATGTCGAATCAAACGCAATACTCTGCGTAGAACTGTGTGTTCAAATTTGCATGATTGTGTAGAGAGGTGAGTATGACGGCATTACTGGAACGTGCTGACCAAGCGATTTCGGTGACTGCGATGGTCAGGGGGTTTAGTGCGAGGCTAAAGGAGATTTCCAGCCGAGCCACCGAACGGCTGGTCATTTTCAAAGATAACCAACCCGCAGCGGTCATTATCAATGTCGATGCGTATCAGGAAATGCTCGACGAGCTTGAGGACCTTCGGGTTGAAGCGGCGGCTCGAGAGCGACTGATCGGTTTTGATCAGGCCAAGGCTGTCAGCCACGACGATATGCGGGCGCGGTACGCCAAGAAAGACTAAAGGAGCTGTGGATGGTTTGGGGCGTTATCTATCATCCGGAGGTTCAGAAGGATCTGGATCTGCTGGGAGCTGTGGTGGCGAATCGCATTCTTGAGGTTATCGAAGAGCGGATTATCAATGGTGAGCCGGACAAGAGCGGCAAGCCCCTAAGAGCCAGTCTTGCGGGCTGCAGACGGATCCGGACAGGCGACACGCGGATTGTATATCGAGTCGACGGCAAGGCCATTCAGGTATTGATCGTTGCAGTCGGGGCCCGACGTGATGAAGAGGTTTATGACGCCGCAGAGCGTCGCCTATAAGTAGGAAACCCCCGTTGCCGTGAAGGTGACGGGGGCTTTTTTGTGCCCGGTGATTTTGAAGCCACTGACCATCCCTGTGGGAGTGAGCCTGCTCGCGATAGCGGGCTGACATTCACCATCGGTGTATCTGGCAGACCGCTATCGCGAGCAGGCTCACTCCTACAAGGGATCTGATCTACCCAAGAGATTTGTGGTGTCTGTAGAAATGAAAAAAGCCCCCGCAGCCTCATGGCTGCGGGGGCTTTTTTGGGACGGGCCTCAGATCACTCCTGAGCCGTCTCACCCTTGGCCTGGCGCTTCTCGATGATGTCCACCAAGCGCTTTGCCAGCGCCGGGTAGTTCTCGTCGAAGTGGTGGCCGCCAGGCAGTTTCATCGCTTCGCCCACGGCGCTCTTGTCGGTGCAGCCGCTTTCGTCGACTTCTTCTTCGCCGTAGATGCACACCACTTTCTCCGGCGGCAGCTTGGCCATTTCCGGGCCGGTGGCGGCTTCTTTGCCGGCGTTGCCGAGCCAGCCTTCGACTTCGATTTCGAAGCTGCCGGTGCGGGCGAAGGCCAGCAGGATGATTGCGTCGACGCGTTGCTGTTCCGCAGGCTCCAGGCGGTTGTAGATCGCCGGCAGGACGTCGGCGCCGAACGAGTAGCCGGTCAGGATGAAGCGCTTGGTGCCCCATTTCTGCCGGTAGTGTTGCATCAGCTCAGCGAGGTCCAGAGCGCTTTGCTCTGGGCTCTTGTGCTGCCAGTAGTAGCGCAGGGTGTCGATGCCGACCACCGGGTAGCCGATCTTGGCCATCTCGCCCGCGACGTCGCGGTCGAGGTCGCGCCAGCCGCCGTCACCCGACAGGAACAGGGTGACGGTGTCCTTGGCTTGACCGGCCGGGACTTCGACCACGGGGATTTGCAGGCCACCGGCGGCTTTGTCGCCGCCGACGAGGAGCTTGCGCAGTTCGTTGTTCAGCACTTGCGGCAGGTTGATGTCGTAGTCGCTGATGCTGGTTTCGGCGTTGGGTTGATCACGCACGAAGCCGGCGCTGGTGTCGTCCGGGTTGTCGTTCCAGGCCACCAGCCAGTGACCGTGAGCGGCGCTTTTTGGCAGTAGGTGGGTGCAACCGGGTTTTTCCAGGGCCAGGTCGACGGAGACGGCCTGCGCCTTGTCGTCCTTCTGCTCGGACAACCAGCGCCACGCCAGCACGGCGCCAGGGCCGATGCCGCTGACCAGGGTCGCCGGGCCGTTGAGTTCCCTCAGGCCCGATTGCAGGGCGCGACTTTGCAGCAGGCAGTCTTTAGGCAGGATCACCTGAACAATCTGCGCCGAGCCGGTGCGGCTCAGGGTCATCAATTGTTTGTCGCTGAGTTTCTGGTCTTCGTTGACCGCCACCAGCACTTGGGCGCGTGGCGTGTTGCCGGGGATGACGCGGGTCATCGCCGTGCCATCGGCCGGTGTCAGCTGTTCGAGGGTCGGTTGGGGTGCCGGGCGTTTCAGGTACCAGTAACCGCCACCGACAATCAGGGCCAGCACGACCAGCGTGCCCAGTACGTACCGCAAGGAGCGTTGAATCATCAGCGTTTCACCAATCCGGTCAAGCCGCCCGCAATCAGGGCAGCAGTATCGGCCAGGGCTACCAGCGGATCGAGTCCGGCGGGCACGGCCATATAACGGGGTTCCCAGTCAGGCTGGAATTTGTCTTTGAAGCGGCGCAAGCCTTGGAAGTTGTAGAGCTGCTCACCACGGCGGAAAACCATCGAGCCCAGACGCTGGGTCAGCGGTGCGCCACGCCGGGGTTGCAACCCCGACAGCGGCACCATGCCCAGGCTGAAGCGCGCGTATCCATGATTCTTATAATGTTGAATCAGGCCGACCATCATGAACTCCATGGTCAGCTTGGGGGCGTCCGGGTGCGCGCGCATCAGGTCGAGGCTGGCCAGGTCATGGCCGTAAGTCTCGAGCAGGTTGGCGAACGCCACCGGGCGCCCTTCGAAACGAATCACCGCCACGCGAAAATGCTTGAGGTAGTCGTCGCTGAAGCGGCCGAGCGAGAAGCCTTTCTCGCGCACGTTCTTGCCGGTCAGCCAGGCGTCCGAAATAGCCTTGAGCTCATCCATCGGCGCATGGCCCGGCTCAAAGATTTCCAGCGACAGGCCATCGCGGGTGCCGCGGTTCCAGGTGTAGCGCAGGTCTTTCATCTCTTTGCCCTTGGCTTCGAGATCAAAGCGTTGCAGATCGACCCGGGCTTCTTCGCCGAGCTTGATCGCGGTCAGGCCGATATCCATGTAGTACGGCAGGTTTTCGGCGCGGACTTGATAGAACACGGGGCGAGCGTGGTGGATGTCGCAGAGGTCGCGGAACTGCCAGATCATTTCCGCCCGTTGCTGGGTCGGACCGATCGGGTCGTACAAGGCCACCAGGCTGCGGCCACGGCGGGCGTACATCAGGAACGCCTCGTCGTTGGGGTGAAACAGCAGCGCCTTGTCACCGGTCAGGGCCAGGCCACCGTCCGGTTGCGAGGAGGCCATGAGAATCTTTATCGCGCGATCCAGTTCGTCAGGCGTCGGCAGGTGAATCACCGGACGCGCGGTGCGCAGCAACCAAGTCAGGGACACCACCACCAGCAGCACGGCGGCGCCGAGCAGCGAGCGCAAGCCACGCGGGGCATCGGCGTCGAGGGTGAACTGCCACCAGAGTTGATGGCTGTACGGAACGTCTTGATAGGCGAACAGCAGCAACCAGATCGACGCGCCGAGCACGCACAGGCTGGACACCAGATACAGCGGCGAGAACGGCAGTTCGGTCAGACGGCTCGGGCGATAGAACGAGCGCCGGAAAACTCCCAACAGGCTCGCCGTCAGGGTCATCAGGCAGGCTTCTTCCCAGTCAAAGCCCTTGAGCAGGGAGAGCAGGGCGCCGACCAGCAATAGAATGGTGGTCAGCATCCACGCGGCGGACAGCCGACGACGCAGACCTTGAGCCAGCAGCAGGCACAGCACACCGATCAGGCTGGCACCGAAGTGCGAAGCGTCGACCAGTCGATGCGGGATCAGAAAACCGATGTGTTCCAGGCGGGTGTCGATTTCCGGCGTCACGCCGGAGAACAGCAGCACCACGCCGGACAGGAACACCAGCACCGCCAGAATCGGCGCCGCCAGACCGGAAGCGGCCCGCAGGGACTGGCGCGACTGAAACAGACGCTGGCCTTCGTTGATCAACAGGAACACACACGCCACCAGCAATGGCAGCACCACATAAATCAGGCGATAGAGCAGCAGCGCAGCGGCCAGTGGCGCGGCGCCGAGTGTGTCGGCGAAGGCGGCCAGCAAGATGGCTTCAAACACGCCGACACCGCCGGGCACATGGCTGAGCACGCCAGCGGCCAGGGCCAGCAGGTACACCAGCAGGAACGCACCGAAGGGCGGCGCTTCCGGCAGCAACAAATAGAGCACGGTCGCGGCGGCGGCCACGTCCAGGGCGGTGATGATCAGTTGCAGGAAGGTCAGGCGCCGGCCGGGGAGGCGCAAGGTGCGGCGTCCGACCTTGACCAGCAAGTTGTCCTTGGAAGGTTGTTCCGGAAGACGACGGCGGTAGATGCCGATGGCCAATACGCTGAAGAGCAGCAAAACGGCCGCTGCAACTGCGCCCAGCAAACTTTCGGACAGGCCCAAGGCAGCTGAGGCAGCAGGCAGGTTGCTGAGGGTTGCCAGGGCCGCGAGTGGCGGCAGGGCGCAGCCGAGCGAGAGGCTGGCGAACAATGTCATGTGAGCGACTTCCGAAGCCCCCAAGCCATGACGTGCATATAAACGGTAGCGGACCGAGCCCCCGGAGAGCATCGAAAGCCCGATGGCGTTGCCAATGGCAAATGCAGTGAAACCGCCCAGAGCGAGGATTCGCGGCGCGAGTGTCACGCCCGCGTAGCGACTGGCCGACCATTCGTACCCCAGCAGAATGATGAAGCCGACCACGGTCGCACCCAATGCCCCCAACAATGCCGGTTTCGGTACTTCCAGGATCGAGTCATGCAAAGCGTACAGATCGAGTTCGCTCAGCAGATGACGACAGGCAATCAGCGCGATAGCGAACAACAGCAGAGTGACCGCCAGGCCGATGGGCTGACGGTACTTGCTGACCAGATCCAGCCAGCGCAGACGCTCGACCTTGATCGGTTGTGTCGCTGTGACGGTGTCTTGTGGATCAGACGAGTTGGCGCGCATCAATCACCTCTTGGATTGTGCGCGACAGGATGGGGGTATCCAGCCAAGTTACCAATCCCTGTAGAAAAAAATAATCACAAATATTAACGCCTCTCACCGGTTATCGGCGATGGCATGCCATTGGTCGTAGAGGGTTCTGTCTGCGATTCAACATAGTCTGAACTCACAGCCTTGGAGATCCCGAACGCTTCTCTACACAGTGACAGGTCATTGTTGCGAAAGGACTTTTTCAACAGATACAAAAAAGGCCACTCTTTCGAGTAGCCTTTTTTGATGTTTGGTTGCGGGAGCCGGATTTGAACCGACGACCTTCGGGTTATGAGCCCGACGAGCTACCAGACTGCTCCATCCCGCGTCTGTGTGGCGGCATTCTATAGAGATACGCCGGTGTGTCAACCGTTAATCTGGAACCGGGTCAAATAAGCGTAAATAAGCGGCGAACGGTCGCAGGGCAGACTTAAGTTTCGGAATCAGAACGATTTCTCCCTCTGGTAAGTATAGAGGAGCACAAAACAGTCACGCACAAAAAAGGCCACTCTTTCGAGTAGCCTTTTTTGATGTTTGGTTGCGGGAGCCGGATTTGAACCGACGACCTTCGGGTTATGAGCCCGACGAGCTACCAGACTGCTCCATCCCGCGTCTGTGTGTCGGCATTCTACAGAGGATTGCCGGGCTGTCAACCTTCAATCCGGATAAAATCTCTTCTGGTTCAATCGCTTAGCTATAAGGTGGGGCAGGTGATCGTCTGCGAGGCAGGTGTGGCAAGGCTTGCAGCTCTATCAGGTGGTGCTTTTCGATTGAGAAAATATATTCTCCGGTTACTTTTCCTACGACCGTGGAAGAAGATTCAGACTACTGGTGCTATATACAGGTGTCAGTGAGATACTGCCGATCCGGCGCGCCATGACTCCATTTCTTCACCATGAACACCGCTTTTATATGACCCAGCGAAAAATCATCCACGTCGATTGTGACTGCTTCTACGCTGCCATCGAGATGCGTGACGACCCACGCCTGGCGGGTAAGCCTCTGGCGGTGGGTGGTTCGGCGGATCGGCGCGGGGTGATCGCCACCTGCAACTATGAGGCGCGTGCCTATGGCGTGCGCTCGGCGATGTCTTCCGGGCATGCCCTGAAACTGTGCCCGGACCTGACCATCGTCAAGCCGCGCATGGACGCCTATAGAGAAGCGTCGAAGGAAATTCACACGATCTTTCGCGATTACACCGACCTGATCGAGCCGCTTTCCCTCGACGAGGCTTACCTCGACGTGTCCGACTGTGAGCATTTCGGTGGCAGCGCCACACGTATCGCCCAGGACATTCGCCGCCGAGTCTCCAATCAGTTGCACATTACGGTCTCGGCGGGCGTCGCGCCGAACAAGTTTCTGGCCAAGATCGCCAGTGACTGGAAGAAGCCCAACGGTTTGTTTGTGATCACGCCGGATCAAGTAGAAGACTTTGTCAGCGGTTTGCCCGTGAGCAAGCTGCACGGCGTTGGCAAAGTGACTGCCGACAAACTGGGCAAACTCGGCATTGTCGATTGCTCGCATCTGCGCGAGTGGGACAAGTTGGCGCTGGTGCGTGAATTTGGCAGTTTCGGCGAGCGACTCTGGAGCCTGGCCCGTGGGATTGATGAGCGTTTGGTGCACAACGACAGCCGTCGGCAGTCGATCAGTGTCGAAAACACCTACGACGTAGACCTGCCGGATCTGGTGAGCTGCCTGGATAAATTACCCGAGCTGCTGGAAACCCTGTCGGGCCGCATGGCGCGGATCGACAGCAGCTATCGGCCGGGTAAGCCGTTCGTCAAAGTGAAATTCCATGACTTTACCCAGACGACACTGGAACAGGCCGGGGCAGGGCGGGATCTTCAGAGTTATAAGCTGTTGCTGACCCAGGCGTTCAATCGCGGCGGGAAACCGGTGCGGTTGTTGGGGGTCGGCGTGCGACTGGAGGATTTGCGCGGTGGGTTTGAGCAGATGGAGTTGTTTGAGCGGTAGATTTGCGGTGAATGTGGTGGCCTCTTCACGGGCAAGCCTCGCTCCTACAGGTAACGTATATTCCTTGTAGGAGCGAGGCTTGCCGCCGAAGCTTTTGCCTTTAGTTCGGTCCCGGATCCGCCACCAGTCGCCCTGCATCCTTGGTCAGCGACTTCAGGAATTCAGTCTGCAACTCTGGATCATTGCGGGTCAGTTCGATCAGGCTTTGTTCCAGCTCGCTGGCTTCTTCTTCCAGGCCCAGTTCCGACAAACGCTTGACCCGGTGGACCCACTGGCTCACTTCGTCGTCTTCGAGGTCGTCATAAATCAGGCCATGCGCTTCGAGCAACTTGCCGCGCAAGCCACTGCTGACCGCCAGGGACGAGTCGGTGTGCACATCGTCCTGACCGTCTTCGACACTGATCAACAGTCGGCTCAGATGATTGATGTCATGTTCGGCGAACGGGCTGTCCAGCAGGTTAATGCGTAAAACACCGTTTTTGTCGGTGCTCAGCTCGAACGTTTCCTTGCCGGCTTTCACCACAACCGGACGCTCGCTCCAGGGCAGGCTCGAGTATTCGGTGCGTTTGTCGAGCTGCACTTCGTCGATGCCGGCCAGGTTTTGCTGCGCGCGACCGTTGGACTGCACGTTCATGAACGGGTTGAGCCCGGCAAAACCGTAGCTCAGCCAATCCTTGGTGACGCTGTCCGGCAGGTTGCCGAGGGCAAACACGTTGACCACATTGGCGCCGACACCGCCCACCACCGCCACCGCGCCCAACGGGATCTCGTAGACCTCCCGCCAGGGTTGGTAAGGCGTGTAGCGGTCGTAGTGACGCGTGACTTCGAATTCGGTGACTTCGAACGTCTTCTGCTCGTGGATTTTCACCCGCCGTTGCGGCAGCTCAAGCACCTTGGGCTCACCGACATCGATCTGCAGGCTGTGATCGAGCAGTTTGCGCTCGACACGTTCCTCGTGCTCGCTGCGTTGGGACATGTGATTGGCACAGCCGCTGACCAGCAGGGTGCCGCACAGGGCGGCACCACCGAGGCCTAAGGTGTTTCGCTTGAACATGACTTCTCTATCTGGTGTCAGCGGCGGATACGGGCCTGGAGGAAAGACAGCACGTCGGCAACCGGCAGCGCTTGCGCTTCAGGTTCGGTACGGCTCTTGTATTCCAGATTGCCTTCGGCGAGGCCGCGGTCACTGACCACGATCCGGTGAGGAATGCCGATCAGCTCCATGTCCGCGAACTTGATGCCCGGGCTGGTTTTCTTGTCGCGGTCGTCCAGCAGTACTTCGAAGCCGGCTGCAGTCAGTTCTGCATACAGCTTGTCGGTGGCTTCGCGAACCTGTTCGGTTTCGTAGCGCAGTGGCACCAGGGCGATCTGGAATGGAGCCAGTGTGTCGCTCCAGATGATTCCCTTTTCGTCGTTGCCCTGTTCGATGGCCGCAGCTACCACGCGGGAAACGCCGATGCCGTAGCAACCCATTTCCAGGGTGACCGGCTTGCCGTTCTCGCCCAGCACTTCGCACTTCATCGCCTTGCTGTACTTGTTGCCCAGCTGGAAGATGTGCCCGACTTCGATGCCGCGCTTGATTTCCAGGGTGCCCTTGCCATCCGGGCTTGGGTCGCCGGCGACCACGTTACGCAGGTCGGCAACGGTCGGAACCGGCAGATCACGCTCCCAGTTCACGCCGAAGTAGTGCTTGTCGTCGATGTTGGCACCAATGCCGAAGTCGCTCATCCGTTCGACGGAACGGTCGATGATGATTGGCAGCGGCAGGTTCAGCGGGCCGAGGGAGCCGGCACCGGCGCCAATGGCGTCACGCAATTCGCTTTCGGAAGCCATGACCAGCGGGCTGGCAACGCCTGGCTGGTTGGCGGCCTTGATTTCGTTCAGCTCGTGGTCGCCACGGATGATCAGGGCAATCAGCTTGCCTGGCTCTTCGGCGTGAACCACGAGGGTCTTGATGGTCTTTTCGATCGATAGGTTGAAGCCTTCGACCAGTTGCGCGATGGTCTTGGCGTTCGGTGTGTCGACCAGGCGCAGTTCTTCAGCCGGTGCGGCGCGGGAAGTTTCGCGTGGCACGGCTTCGGCTTTCTCGATGTTCGCGGCGTAGTCGGAACCGTTGCTGAAGACGATGTCGTCTTCGCCGGATTCGGCCAGTACGTGGAACTCGTGGGAACCGGCGCCGCCGATGGAGCCGTTGTCGGCTTCTACAGGACGGAATTTCAGGCCCAGACGAGTGAACACGTTGCAGTAGGCCTGGTGCATGCGGTCGTAGGTGACCTGCAGCGAAGGCTGATCAGCGTGGAAGGAGTAGGCGTCCTTCATGATGAATTCGCGGCCGCGCATCAAACCGAAGCGTGGACGGATTTCGTCACGGAATTTGGTCTGGATCTGATACAGGTTGATCGGCAGCTGTTTGTAGCTGCTCAACTCGTTGCGCATCAGGTCGGTGATCACTTCTTCGTGAGTCGGGCCGGCGCAGAAGTCGCGACCGTGGCGATCCTTGAAGCGCAGCAATTCAGGGCCGTACTCTTCCCAGCGACCGGATTCCTGCCACAGCTCAGCCGGTTGGGTGCTCGGCATCAACACTTCGAGAGAGCCCGCGGCGTTCATTTCTTCACGAACGACGGCTTCGACCTTGCGCATCACTCGCAAGCCCATCGGCAGCCAGGTGTAGAGGCCCGAGGCGAGTTTGCGGATCATGCCGGCGCGCAGCATCAGCTGGTGGCTGATGACGACCGCGTCGGAAGGCGTTTCTTTCTGTGTGGCGAGCAAAAATTGACTGGTGCGCATGGTTGGCCGTTGTCGGTTGCTGATGACGAGAAATGACGGAGCATTGTACGGGCGAGATCCGCTGGCGTACAGGCGTGCGGTCGGCGGTGTGGCAGGAGGGCGGGAATCGCCGCGCCCTCTGCGAAATGTCCTACGATTCTTCCGCGACCTGGGTCGGCACCGGTTCGGGTGTCGGCGTCGGACCTGCACGGCGGCTCTCCTGGAACCAGTGCAAGGCGATCAACAGCAGGGTCGGTACGCCCAAAAGCGCGGTGATCAGGAAGAAGTTGTGGTAACCGAATTTCTCCACCATGACCCCTGAATAGCCGCCGATCAGGCGTGGCAGCAGGAGCATGATCGAGCTGAGCAGGGCGTACTGGGTGGCCGAGAATTTGAGGTTGGTCAGGCTCGACAGGTACGCGACGAATGCCGACGTCGCCAGGCCCGAGCTGAAGTTATCCAGGGAAATGGTCAGGATCAGCATGTTCAGGTTGGCGCCCATGTCGGCGAGCATCAGGAACAGCAGGTTGGTGCCGGCCGACGCAATGCCGCCGATCAGCAGAATCGGCAGGATGCCGAAACGCACGATCAGCAGGCCGCCCATGCCGGCACCGACCAGAGTCATGATCAGGCCGAAGATTTTGCTGACACTGGCGATCTGATCCTTGGTAAAGCCTTGGTCGATGTAGAACACGTTGGCCATCACGCCCATAACCGTATCGGACATGCGGTAGGTGGCAATCAGCCCGAGCAACAGGAACGCCTGCCAGCGGTAACGCAGAATGAAGTCGTTGATCGGTGTCAGAACCGGCGCCAGACCACGGCGGCCGATGGCCGAAAGGCACATAAACGTGAGCGTGGTGTAGAGGATGGCCCGCAGGAAGGCGCGGTCTTCGAGCAGCAGGTCGAGCGGGCTCACGCCTTCGAACAGCACGCCGGCGAAATCGGTGTTGTAGAGCTGGGTGAACATGGCCGGCACGGACACCAGCAGCACGATCAGCACGAACACCGACATCAGTTGATGCATAAAGCTGTAGCGCCCGGCCTGAAGTTGAGTGCGCAGGGGGACGGGCGGTTCGCGCATGAACAGTGTGGTCAGCAGCGCCGGGACCATCAGGGCGCCAAACAGTATGTAGGTGCCGGCCCAGGCCGAATGCTTGTAGTTGAAACCGGTGGAGCCGAAGCCTTCAGCGAAGAACAGCGCGCCGGCCGTCGCCAGCAGGGCGGCGATCCGATAGCCGGACATATAGCTGGCAGCGAGCGCAGCCTGGCGAGTGTCATCGGCGATTTCCAGGCGATAGGCGTCAACCGCGATGTCTTGCGTCGCCGAGGCGAAGGCGACGACCACAGCGATGGCGATCAGCCAGGACAAATGCTTTTGCGGGTCGCAGAAACCCATGCCGATCAGGCCGAGGATCACTAGCACCTGGGACAGCACCAGCCAGGAGCGTCGTCGGCCGAGCTTGCCGAGAAATGGCAGGCGCCATTGGTCGAGCAGCGGGGACCAGACCCATTTAAAGGCATAGGCCAAACCGATCAGGCTTGCATAGCCGATGGTTTCGCGGGCCACACCGGCCTCACGCAGCCAGACGGAAAGCGTCGAAAACACCAGCATGTAGGGCAGGCCGGCGGCGAAACCAAGCAACAACAACACAAGCGTCGAGGGGCTGGCATAGGCGGCGAGCGCGGCGCGCCAGGTTTTACGGGGCATGGGCTGGAGTCTGCCTCAAGAATTACGGAAACAAAGCGCGCACTCTAACCGCTGTGCTCTACCGGGCGCCAGCCATGGCGCTGAATATCAACACGATTGTTCAGGATACTGACACCTTCGGAGCGCAATCGCGCGCGCTGCTCATCACCTGAAGGACTGCCCACAGGCAGACTGATCCGACCGCCGGCGCCGAGTACGCGGTGCCATGGCAATTTGGTGTCGCCGGGCAGTTGGCTCAATGTGCGGCCCACCCAGCGCGCAGCGCGGCCGAGTCCGGCCAGCTCCGCGAGTTGACCATAGCTCACCACTTTGCCCTCGGGCACCTGCGCGAGGGTCAGGTAGAGCGCCGTGCGTCGGATTTGCGCCGCACTTTCGGTTTCTGCATAGGTGTCGGTCACATCCGGGATCCCTGTAGGAGCGAGACCGGCTTGCCGGCGATGGTCGTTAACGATAACGCGAGCTATCTGGGAAAACGCGTCGATCTTGAGTTTATCGCGAGCAGGCTCGCTCCTACAGTGGATTACCGTCTGTAGGGTAAATCCTCGATCAGTGACTGAGAAATGAACTCAATAGAAATAGTCGGGTCAGTCCTTGCTAGGGTCTTATTCTCCGGGATAATGCCGACTTTTTTTCGCAAACTTGAGCCTGTATTTGCTTATGGTGTCCAGAACCCTGCTGTGCCTCGCTGTTCTCAGCGCCTCCACGCCGTTGCTCGCTGATACCGTCTGGTTGAAGAACGGTGACAAATTGAGCGGCAAGATCACGCTGTTCGATGGCGGTAAATTGCTGATCCAGACCGAGTACGCCGGTGCGGTCCCGATCGACTGGAAACAGGTCAAGACACTGGAAAGTGATCAGGAGCTGCTGGTCAAGCAGGATGCCTACACCGGCGAGAAGGCCAAGTCGCTGCATGCGGCAGGCGACGGCAAGGTGACGCTGGAAAACAGCGAGGCGCCGAAGACGGTCGAGCTGGCCAGTATCCAGCAGATTCTCAAGCCCAAGCCGGTGGTCGAAGACCTGGTGTGGAAAGGGAATATCGACGCGGCGCTGGATTACCAGCGGGCGGAAAAAGATACCGATGACTACGACATCGACTTCAAGACCACCGCGCGCCATGGCAAATGGCGGCATATCGCGGAAGGTGAGTACAACCGCGAGTTCCAGGATGACGTGGTCACCACTGACAACTGGCGGGGTGAATACTCGCTCGACCGCTTCTTGACCGAGAAATGGTTCTGGCAGGGGCGCGCGGTTTATAAGCGCGACAAGGTTGAAGACCTCTCCCGTCAGCGCACAGTCGGTACCGGTCCGGGTTACCAGTTCTGGGATAACGAGCTGGGCGCATTCTCCCTGGGTTCGCTGGTCAACCGCACGGACTATGAGTTCTCCGACGGCAGCAAGGAAAACTTCTATTCCCTGGCAATGAAGTGGGATTACAACCGCTACCTGATCGGCAAGAAGGTGGAGTTCTTCACGAACGGCGAAGTGGGCAAGCCGCTGTCGGGTGTTGCGGATTACGCGCTCGATGCCGAAATGGGCTTGCGCTACAAAGTCACCGATTGGGCGTCACTTAACCTGAAGGCTGAGCGAGACATCATCAGCGGCACCGACGATGCCGATCTGGACAAGACCCGCTACACCGCAGGGTTTGGCGTAGCCTGGTAAGACGCAAAAAATCGCAGCCACTGGCTGCGATTTTTTTTGCCTGCAAATCACACAGACACAAAAAAGCCCCGCTTTTGAGGGCGGGGCTTTTTACTAAAGCAAGTACAAGTTAGATAACTTGAACTTCTTCAGCTTGCATGCCTTTCTGACCGCGGGTAGCGATGAAAGAAACCTGTTGGCCTTCTTTCAGGCTTTTGAAGCCGTCGGATTGGATAGCTTTGAAGTGAACGAACAGGTCGTCACCGGATTGTGGAGTGATGAAGCCGAAGCCTTTTTCATCGTTGAACCACTTAACGGTACCAGTTTGGCGATTAGACATGGTGTAACTCCTTGAACAAAGATAACTGCGACGCAGGAAGAACCCTGGCCGAGACTGAGTGCAAAGAGCAGGAAAAATTCTTGTAGATGGTTGGATCGAAATTCAACATATCGTGTAGAGATTCTCAGTGACACAAGCAGCACAGTGGCGCCACCTTAACCCTTTTTCCGGAACGTGCCAATGCTTCCGGTGAAGGTTTCTCTGTTTTCATGACTGACGGTGCATCGGATTCCGACGAAGGCCCAGTTATCACGGGGGATCGGCGAGAATTGTCCCTCGGACTTTGAACCCGGAGCGCGCGCCCGGTAAGATGCCGGACAGAATTTTTCCACCTCGCTATTCAGGACACCCGCCATGAGCATCAAATCGGACAAGTGGATTCGCCGCATGGCGCAGGAACACGGCATGATCGAGCCGTTCGTCGAGCGTCAGGTTCGCGGCAGCGACGATAACCGTGTGATCTCCTACGGCGTGTCGAGCTACGGCTACGACGTTCGTTGTACTAGTCATTTCAAAGTGTTCACCAACATTAATTCGGCCATTGTTGACCCGAAAAATTTCGATGCCGGCAGCTTCGTCGACATCCACAGCGACGTCTGCATCATCCCGCCGAACTCTTTCGCCCTGGCCAGCACCGTCGAATACTTCCGTATTCCGCGCAACGTATTGACCATCTGCCTGGGCAAAAGCACCTACGCCCGCTGCGGCATCATCGTCAACGTCACCCCGCTTGAGCCTGAGTGGGAGGGGCACGTGACCCTGGAATTCTCGAACACAACTAACCTGCCGGCGAAAATCTATGCCAACGAAGGCGTGGCGCAGATGCTGTTCCTTGAATCCGACGAAGAGTGTGAAGTGTCCTATAAGGACCGTGGCGGCAAGTATCAGGGGCAACGCGGCGTGACCCTGCCACGCACCTGATCGATCCATCTGGCAGGTCGCGGGAATTCTTGAGCGGGTAGACACTCTATTGGGTGTACTGCCCGGTTCGCGCACAGCGGACGGGGCCATCGCTCAGGAGTGCTTTATGAAGATCGATCCGCGAATAAGTGCCGAACTGGCAAGGCTTGAGCCCAATCAGGTTGGCGTCCTGGCCTGGTCCTTGTTGGCACATCCGCCCATCAGCATGGCAGGGGGCATCCCCGGTCAGCCTGATCCCGATACCCCCAACGAACAACCTACCGAGCCCGGTGAGCCCACCCTACCGGATGAGCCGCCTCCCGCGCCTGTAGCCTGATTGCCAATCTGAAATTGAATGGCTTCATGTAGGAGCGAAGCTTGCTCGCGAAGGCGGTGTGTCAGATAAGAATGTGTTGACTGACACACCGCCTTCGCGAGCAAGCTTCGCTCCTGCAGGGTAAGGGGCGGAATTCAGCTGACTGGCCATATTTCGTTGTCGCCGATGACAAAGATCCTGCAGCTGTCGTCCCGATCGACCTGATAACCGCCGGTAAACGCGCCGAAGGCCGGTAGCAGGCTGATGTCCTCTCCCAGTCTGTAACACGCCAGTCGCAGACTCTGCCGACCTCTGCCGTTCAGCCGATAAACCGGATGCACATGCCCGGCGAGCACATGCCGGTGCGGATGCGGGTCGGGCTCATGTTGCAGGGCGAACGGTCCGAGCAACAACGGCTCAGGCATCACACGAATGTTTAACGAGGCTGGCGGGTCGCCGGCGCTTTTGTCGTGGTTGCCGCGGATCAGCGTCATCGGCAGATCAGTGTGGCGCGCTCGCCACTCTGCCAGTGCGCTTAACGTGCCAGTAGCATGAGAGCCCGGCCCGTGCAGAAAGTCCCCGAGGAAAATCAGCTGACGGCAGGGCAGGGCGGCCAATAACTCGTCCAGCACAGCGATATTGCTGGCGGTGGTGCCATGCGGCACCGGCTGACCAAGGCTCCGATACGCCGCCGCTTTGCCAAAATGCACATCGGCGATCAGCAGCGCTTGTTGCGCTGGCCAGTAAATGGCTTTTTCCGGCAGCAGCCACAGTTCTTCGCCGGCCAGTCGCACGGGATAGGGCGTACTCATCTGGTTTTTCCGGTTGCGGCGGTTTTCTCAAGATCGGTGACCATGCGTCGGATACGGTCCGCGAGTTTTTCCGAACTCATGCTTTCCCGCATGCGCTCCACCAACAGTGGAAACCCCAGCGGTGTAGGACGTTTGATCTGATGCATTTCCAGTTTCAGCTGATTGATGCGCGCCAACGTCTGTTCCAGACGATGAATATCCAGTTCTTCACGTAGGACTTCCTCCCCGGCCTGAGCCAGCAACAGATTCCCGGCGTCGTACTGTTTGAACACTTCGAAGAACAGCCCGCTGGAGGCTTGAACCTGTCGTGTGCTTTTCGGCGCGCCGGGGTAGCCGGCAAACACCAGTCCGGCAATACGTGCAATCTCCCGAAAGCGGCGCAGCGCGAGTTCACCGGCGTTCAAGCTGGCGAGCACGTCTTCCAACAAATGCTCGGGGCTCAACAGCCCGGGGTTAAAAACCTGCGACCAGCCCACGTCAGTGGCGCTGAGCAATTCCAGCCCGTAGTCGTTGACCGCTATGGAGAACGTCACCGCCTGCTGTTGGCTGACCCTCCATGCCAGCAAACTCGCCAGTCCCAGGTGCACTTGGCGCCCGGCAAACGGGTACAGGAACAGGTGCCAGCCTTCGCGGGATTTCAGCGCTTCGGCCAGTAACGTATTTGAGGTTGGCAGCCCGGACCAGCGTTGTTGCACCTCCAGCAGCGGACGCAGTGCTTGCATCTCCGGGCCGATGAACTCGCCTTGTTCCGCCGCACTGAAACGCGCGATCACCGCCTGTGCCAGTTCGTTGGAAAGCGGCATTCGCCCGCCATTCCAGCGCGGCACTGCGGCTTTTTTCGCGGTGCTGCGTTTGACGTAAGCGGTCATGTTTTCCACCCGCACAAACTCCAGCAAGCGCCCGGCGAACAGAAAGCCGTCGCCTGGTTTGAGTCGAGCAATAAACCCTTCCTCGACACTGCCCAGCTGCTTGCCGCCGCCACCCTTGCTCCAGAACTTCAGCTGAATACTCGCATCGCTGACGATGGTGCCGATGCTCATGCGATGTCGACGGGCCAGTCGCGCATCCGGTACGCGCCAGACGCCCTGCTCGTCCGGTTCGACCCGGCGATAATCCGGATAGGCTGTCAGGGAAAGCCCTCCGTTGCGTACGAAAGCCAGTGCCCAGGTCCAATCCGCCGGGGTGAGATCGCGATAAGCCCAGGCACCACGAACTTCTTCATACAACTCATCGGGCACGAACCCTCCCCCCAAGGCCATGCTGACCAAGTGTTGAACCAGCACATCCAGTGGTTTGTACGGCGACTCGCGGGGCTCGATACGGCGTTGGGCCACGGCGTCTTGAGCCGCCGCCGCCTCGATCAGCTCCAGACTGTGAGTCGGCACCAGCGTCACCCGTGACACACGCCCCGGCGCATGCCCGGAGCGTCCGGCACGCTGCATCAGGCGCGCCACACCTTTGGCCGAGCCGATTTGCATCACCCGCTCCACCGGCAGGAAATCTACCCCGAGGTCCAGGCTTGAGGTGCAGACCACCGCTTTGAGCTGACCTTCCTTCAGCGCTCGCTCGACCCAGTCGCGGGTGTCCCGTGACAGTGAGCTGTGATGCAAGGCAATCAGCCCGGCCCAATCGGGTCGAGCCTCCAGCAAGGCCTGATACCAGATCTCGGATTGCGCGCGGGTATTGGTGAACACCAGGCTGCTGGGGCTGGAGTCTATTTCGGCGACGACTTGCGGCAACATCTTCAACCCGATGTGCCCGGCCCATGGAAATCGCTCGATGGCCGACGGCAGCAAGGTGTCGACCCGCAGTTCCTTGGACGTCCGGCCTTGAACGCTGATGCCGCCACCCTGTGGGATCAGTACTTGTTCGGCATGGGTTTGATTTCCCAGCGTCGCGGAAACGCCCCACACGATCAGATCCGGATTCCACCGGCGCAAACGAGCGAGGGCCAGTTGCAGCTGCACGCCGCGCTTGTTGCCGAGCAGTTCGTGCCATTCGTCGACCACCACCATGCGCAATGTCGACAGCGCTGTTTGCGCATCGGCACGGGCGAGCATCAACGTCAGGCTTTCTGGGGTGGTGATGAGTGTGGTGGGCAACCGTCGGCTCTGTCGCGCACGTTCGCTGCTGCTGGTATCGCCGGTGCGCAGGCCGACGCTCCACGGGATCTGCAGGTCGTGCAGCGGCGCTTCCAGGGCGCGGGCGGTGTCGGCGACCAAGGCGCGCATGGGAGTTATCCACAGCACCGTCAGCGGTTGGGCCAGAGATTTTCGTTTGCGAGGGGTTTCAACAGGAGTAATCGAGGTGGCGAAGCGATTGAGTGCGGCAAACCAGACTGCATAGGTTTTACCGGCGCCGGTGCTGGCGTGCAGCAAGCCGGACTCACCGCGTTTAACGGCCGTCCACACCTGCTTCTGAAAGGCGAATGGCTTCCAGTCGCGGGCGCTGAACCATTGTTTTGCGTAGTCGGGGGAGGTTCCCATGCCGGCGGTGTGCGCTCTGAAAGTGTTCTTTCAGTGACCGCGCCAGTATGGGACTAGTTTAATTTCAAGGGTGTACGGAGCTGTTTTTGTAGGAGCGAAGCTTGCTCGCGAAGGCGGTATGTCAGGCGTGGATGACGTCGGCTGACACACCGCTTTCGCGAGCAAGCTTCGCTCCTACAGGGTTTGATGTTTACTTGAGATTGCCGCTCAGGAACTGCTTCAAGCGCTCGCTCTTCGGATTGCCCAGCACGTCTTCCGGCGCGCCTTCTTCCTCGACCAGGCCCTGGTGCAGAAACAACACCTGGCTCGACACCTTGCGGGCGAAGCTCATTTCGTGAGTCACCATGATCATGGTCCGGCCTTCTTCAGCCAGGCCTTGAATCACTCGAAGCACTTCACCCACCAGTTCCGGGTCGAGTGCCGACGTCGGCTCGTCGAACAGCATGACTTCCGGCTCCATGGCCAAGGCGCGTGCAATCGCCACGCGTTGCTGCTGACCACCGGAAAGAAACGCGGGGTATTGATCCGCCACGCGCGCCGCCAGCCCGACCTTGTCGAGATAACGCCGCGCGCGGTCTTCGGCTTCCTCTTTGCTGCAACCCAGCACCCGGCGCGGCGCCATGGTGATGTTTTCCAGCACCGTCATGTGGCTCCACAAGTTAAAGTGCTGGAACACCATGGCCAGGCGCGTGCGGATTTTTTGCAGTTCATCGGGGTTGGCCACGTGCATGCCGTGGCGATCCTTGACCATACGGATGTTCTGGCCATCCAGGGTCATGGCGCCGTCGTTGGGTTGTTCGAGAAAATTGATGCAGCGCAGGAAGGTACTTTTGCCCGAGCCACTGGCGCCGATCAGGCTGATGACGTCGCCGGTGTTGGCCTTGAGTGAAACGCCTTTGAGCACATGATGATCGCCATAGCTTTTATGCAGGCCTTCGATGGTCAGTTTGTACATGGGGCATGCATCCTCAAGGCGAAAGTAGGTAGCCGCTGCGGTAGGCCTCGGTGCCCGCGACGTGCGCGATCACCATCCCGGCAGTGGCCATGCGCCGCAGCGAGCGGGCGTACATCAGGCCGGCGACGGTGCAATGAATAGGGGTGACGCGATCGGCGATCGGGTCGATGATTTCGGCGATCAGTTGCCCGGCTTCGAGGTATTCACCCGGCAGCGCGGTGAACACCAGCAGACCGCCCACCGGTGTCGACACTGGCTCGACGCCGGCCAGCGGTGTGGCGGGGTAGGGCAGCTCGGGCAGTGGCGCCGGTTCGCCGACAATGGCGCCGAAGTGAATCAGGTAGTCGATCAGCGCCTGGCAATCGAGGCTGGCCAACGGGTGATTGACGTCGCCCTGGCCGCGCAATTCGACGGTGACCGAGAGGCTGCCGAGCGGAATGTTGAACTGTTCGCCGAAGCGTTCTTTCAACTGCCACCAGAGCAGGGTGAAGCATTCATCGAACGACTGACCGCCCGAGTCGGTCGCCAGCAGGCTCGCTTCGGCGCCGATGTACCGCGCCAAAGGTTCGACCTGCGGCCAGGCTTCGGGTGTGGTGTAAAGGTGGGCGACCGCTTCGAAATCGCAGTGCAGGTCCAGCACCATGTCCGCATCGCAGGCCAGTCGTTGCAGGGTCAGGCGCTGGGATTGCAGTTGAGTGCCGGCGGTTTGCCGGGCCAGCGCATTGCGCAGGCTGGTGCGAATGACCTCGAGGTTGTGCTGCGGATCATCGCCCAGATGGCCTTCGATCTCGTTGCCCACCGCTTCGCTCAAATCGACGAACCAGCGATTGAAGTTCTGTCCGCTTTCCAGCTCGTAGCGGCCCAGCGGGACATCCATCAGCACCTGTTCCAGGCCAACGGGATTTGCCACCGGCACCAGCACGATTTCGCTGCGCAGGCGGCCGGCGGCTTCAAGTTCCGCCAGACGCTGCTTGAGGTACCAGGCCACCAGCATGCCGGGCATTTCATCGGCGTGCAGGGACGATTGGATGTAGATTTTGCCTTTGGCCGCCGATGGGCCGAAATGGAAGCTGTGAATCTGTCGTGCAGTCCCCGGCAGCGGGGCCAACAGGTCGTGTATTTGGTGGCGCATTTGCAAGTCCTAGTGGGTCGGCCCGAGGAAGGCCAGCCATCGGCGTTCGGCGAGGCGGAACAGGCCGACCAGCGCAAAGGTAATGGTCAGGTAAATCAGCGCGGCAATACCGAACGACTGGAAGGTCAGGAAGGTCGCCGAGTTGGCGTCCCGCGCGACTTTCAGGATGTCCGGGATGGTCGCGGTGAACGCCACGGTGGTCGAGTGCAGCATCAAAATCACTTCGTTGCTGTAATAAGGCAACGAGCGACGCAGGGCTGACGGCATGATCACGTAGGCATACAGCTTCCAGCCTGTCAGGCCGTAGGCCTTGGCCGCTTCGACTTCACCATGGGCCATGCTGCGGATCGCCCCGGCAAAAATCTCCGTGGTGTAGGCGCAGGTGTTCAGGGCGAACGCCAGGATCGTACAGTTCATCGCATCGCGGAAGAACGCATCCAGCACCGGTTGCGCACGCACGGCGGCCAGGCTGTAGATGCCGGTGTAGCAAATCAGCAACTGGATATACAGCGGCGTGCCGCGAAACAGGTAAGTGTAGAACTGCACCGGCCAGCGGACGTAGAAGTGCGGCGACACCCGGGCGATGGACAGCGGGATCGACACCAGGAAACCGATGACGATCGAGGCGGTCAGCAGCCACATGGTCATGGCCAGGCCGGTGATGTTGTAGCCGTCGGTATAAAGGAAGGGTTTCCAGTACTCCTGCAAGAGTTCGATCATCGTACGGCCTCCCGGGACCCGGCGGCGTAGCGGCGTTCGAGCCAGCGCAGGACGAAGTTGGAGGCGCTGGTGATGAGCAGGTAAATCAGCGCGGCAAGCACCAGGAAGTAAAACAGCTGATAGGTGCTTTTACCGGCGTCCTGGGCTGCCTTGACCAGGTCGGCCAGGCCGATGATCGAGACCAGTGCGGTCGCCTTGAGCATCACCATCCAGTTGTTACCGATCCCCGGCAGGGCGAAACGCATCATTTGCGGGAACACCACGATTCGAAAACGCTGGCCGCGTTTAAGGCCATAAGCGGTAGCGGCTTCGACCTGACCCCGAGGCACCGAGAGAATCGCGCCACGGAAGGTTTCGGTGAAATACGCACCATAAATGAAGCCCAGGGTGATGACCCCGGCACTGAACGGGTTGATCTCGATGTATTCCCATTCCATGAAATCGGTAAACGACGTCAACCAGGTTTGCAGGCTGTAGAAAATCAGCAGCATCAGCACCAGGTCGGGTACGCCGCGAATCAGCGTGGTGTAGATCTGGGCCGGAACCCGCACCAGTTTAACTTTTGACAGTTTGGCAGTGGCGCCGAGCAAGCCGAGCAATACGGCCACCAGCAGCGACAACGCCGATAATTTGATGGTCATCCAGGTGCCTTCCATCAGCAACGGACCGAAGCCCTTGAGGCTGAAGGCTGAGAGCCCCAGGTTTTGTAATAGGTTTTCGAACATAAATCAGCAACCTGATCGGGTGAAAAAAGCGCCCATCGTGAGATGGGCGCCGGGCATTATTTGCCGCTGTACAGATTCAGATCGCCAAAGTGTTTCTTCTGAATGGTGGCGTAGGTGCCATCGTCGTGTAACGCTTTGATACCTTTATCCAAAAGTGCCTTGAGGTCTTTGTTACCTTTAGAGATACCGATAGCTGTTTTGGCCGGCAGCAATTCGCTGTCAACCGGCTTGCTGACTTCGTAGCCTTCGCCCTTTGGCGACTTCAAGAAGCCCAGTTCGGCTTGCAACATGTCCTGGATGGCTGCATCGAGACGGCCGGACATCAAGTCGGAATACACCTGATCCTGGTTCTGATAAGCCTGGGTTTTCACGCCTGCCTTGTCCAGCACAGCCTTGGCGTAGGCTTCCTGGATGGTGCCTTGCTCGTAGCCAACGGTCTTGCCCTTCAGCGAAGCGACGTCTTCGGTCAGGCCGGAACCCTTCTTGAACACATAAGCGGTTGGGCCGGAGAACAGCTCGCTGGAGAAGTCGATGACTTTTTCGCGAGCCGGGGTGACGGTCATCGAAGAGATCACACCGTCGAATTTATTGGCCTTCAGGCCCGGAATCATGCCGTCGAAATCGCTCTCGACCCATTTGCACTTGACCTTCAGCTCGGCGCAGATCGCGTTCCCCAGATCGATGTCAAAGCCCACCAGGCTGCCGTCGGCCGCTTTCGACTCGAATGGCGCATAGGAAGGGTCAACGCCAAAACGCAATTCTTTGTATTCCTTTGCCATGGCGGAACCAGCAGCCATGCACAACGCCAGTGCAGAAAGGGTCAGCAATGCTTTTTTCATTATTCAATCCCTAAGAACCAATATGAGCGCTTGTGGCGCAGAATTATTGTTACTGGAAAGCGTAAGACTCAATGAAAGTAGCAATTTCCGAACCAGAGTCCCGAACAAGCGTTTTAAAAGGTGATTCAAGAAATGGCAATCGGGGATTTGTGCACGAAAACGGGCGTCGGAAAATTGCTGCACCATCTTGGTTCAGAATGGCACAAAAAACTGTGGGAGCGGGCTTGTGTGGCGAGGGGATTTATCCCCGTTGGGCTGCGAAGCGGCCCCCAAACCTTTCACCGCGTTTCATCAGGCACACCGCATTCACCGGTTTGCGACTCCTGCGCAGCCGAACGGGGATAAATCCCCTCGCCACAAGCTCACTCCTACAGGGAAATTGGGTTAGCCCAGCAAATCTTGCAGCGTTGCGAGGTTGTCAGCCTCTTCCACCGACTTGTCTTGTCGCCACCTCAACATCCTCGGAAATCGCACGGCAATCCCGCTCTTGTGGCGTTTCGACAGGGCGATGCCCTCAAACCCCAGTTCAAATACCAGGCTCGGTTTCACACTGCTTACCGGTCCGAATTTCTCCACCGTGGTCTTGCGTACAATGCTGTCGACCTGGCGCATTTCTTCGTCGGTCAGCCCTGAGTAGGCTTTGGCGAACGGCACCAGGGTTCGCTCGCTGGCGTCGGGCGGGCCGTCCCAGACCGCGAAGGTGTAATCACTGTAGAGATTCGCCCGCCGACCATGGCCGCGCTGTGCATAGATCAGCACCGCGTCGACGCTGAAGGGGTCGACTTTCCATTTCCACCAGACGCCCATGTCCTTGGTCCGGCCGACGCCATACAGCGCATCCCGGGCCTTGAGCATCATGCCTTCGACACCGAGGCTGCGGGAGGCTTCGCGTTGTCTGGCGAAGTCGAACCAGTCTTGGCCGGTGAGCACTGGTGAGGCGAGTAACACCGGGTTGTTGCAAGTCGTGACGAGCTGATCCAATTGAGCGCGGCGCTTGACCTGAGGCTGACTGCGCCAGTCCTCGCCTTGCCATTCGAGCAAGTCGTAGGCGAGGACCACCACCGGTACTTCTTCGAGAATTTTCTTGTCCAGGGTTTTACGGCCGATCCGTTGCTGCAACCGCGCGAACGGCAGCACGGCGGGAGAGGCCGGCGATTGCGTGTCAAAGGCGTCTTCGGTGTTCGGGCGAGTGGTTTTCCAGGCGACGATTTCACCATCGATTACCGTCCCGTCAGGCAAGCCGTGCAACAAGCTGTCGAGTTCGGGAAAGCGCTCGGTTACCAGCTCTTCGCCGCGCGACCAGATCCACAACCGCCCGTCTCGCTTGACCACCTGGGCGCGAATCCCATCCCACTTCCATTCCACTTGCCACTGGCTCGCCGGGCCGAGCACGTTTTCGAATTGCTCGACCGGTTGCGCCAAGGCATGGGCCAGGAAAAACGGGTAAGGCTGGCCACCGCGTTGGGCATGTTCGTCGGACGATTCGGCCGCGATCAATTTCAGATAACTGGCAGCGCTCGGACGATTGGACAGGTCGGTGTAACCGACCAATCGCTGGGCTACGCGTTTGCTGTCGATCCCGGCCATGGCCGCCAGGGCGCGCGTCACCAGGAGCTTGGAGACGCCGACGCGGAAACTGCCGGTAATGAGTTTGATGCAGAGCATCAGGCTATGGCGATCCAATTGCGCCCAGAGCGCAGGCAATCGCTCTGCGAGGACTTCCGGGGATTCACCGCGCAATGGCAGCAATTTGTCTTCAATCCATACCGCCAGCCCGTCGGTGGAGCTGTGCAGAGCCTCGGGCAGGACCAGCGAAATGGTTTCCGCCAAATCGCCAACCGCCTGGTAACTTTCTTCGAACAGCCAGGGCTGAAGGCCGGAATACGCGACCGCCAGTTCGCGCAGAACGCGTACCGGCACCAATTGCCGAGGTCGCCCGCCGGACAAAAAGTACACCGCCCACGCGGCGTCTTCGGGTGCAGCGTGGGCAAAGTAGGATTGCATGGCGGCCAGTTTGGCGTTGCTTGACGTGGTGGCGTCGAGTTCGGCGTACAGCTCGGCGAAGGCCTTCATGACGCTACCTCGGCGCTGTCGGTTTCGACCGCGGCGTTGTCTTCCTCATCGTCGCCGTATTCGGTGCTGAAACCCATGGCATCAAGGCCTTGCTCGCGCAGATGACGCACCAGCACCCCGACCGAACCGTGGGTGACCATCACCCGTTCGGCGCCGGTCTGTTCGATGGCCCAGAGCAGGCCGGGCCAGTCGGCGTGGTCGGACAAGACAAAGCCACGGTCCACACCGCGTCTGCGCCGCGTGCCACGCAAACGCATCCAGCCACTGGCGAAGCCATCGCTGTAATCACCAAAGCGGCGCATCCAGGTGCTGGCGCCCGCCGATGGTGGGGCGATGACCAGCGCCTTGCGCATCATCGGGTCGCTCTTTTGCACGTCGCCGGCATAGATCGTCGGCGGAATGTAAACGCCGCTCTCGCGATACACCCGGTTCAACGGTTCCACCGCGCCATGCACCAAAATAGGGCCGAGGCTGGCGTCGATGCCGTGGAGAATTCGCTGGGCCTTGCCGAAGGAATAGCAGAACAGCACGCTGGTTTTGTCGGCGGCGGCGTTGGCCTGCCACCACTGATTGATCTCGGCAAAGATCTGCGCCTGGGGTTGCCAGCGATAAATCGGCAGGCCGAAGGTCGACTCAGTGATGAAGGTATGGCAACGCACCGGCTCGAACGGCGCGCAGGTGCCGTCGGGTTCGATTTTGTAATCCCCCGAGGCAACCCAGACTTCGCCGCCGTATTCCAGACGCACCTGCGCGGAGCCGAGGACATGGCCGGCGGGGTGAAAGCTCAGGGTGACGCCTTGGTGCTGCATGCGCTCGCCGTAAGGCAGCGTTTGCAGGTTGATGTCCTGGCCCAATCGCGCACGCAAAATCCCTTCGCCGGGCGCGGCCGCCAGGTAATGCTGGTTGCCGGTACGGGCATGGTCGCCGTGAGCGTGGGTGATGACTGAACGCTCGACCGGCCGCCACGGGTCGATATAGAAATCGCCGGCGGGGCAGTACAAGCCTTCAGGACGCGCGATAACAAGATCCATGTTGTTACCAAAATGGAGGGACTTGTTAGGTATGAGGTTTGCGCGAAGGCAGAAGTTCTATCGAATTTTCATCGGCAGATGAAATCCCACTGTGGGAGCGAGCCTGCTCGCGATAGCGGTGTGTCAGTCACTCAAAAAGGTGGCTGACATGGCCTCATCGCGAGCAGGCTCACTCCCACAGGGACGGGGTTATTTGCCGGGTGTCAGAGTCAACCGCTTGTTCCCGTACACCTTGTCAAAGTTCTGCGGTTGCATCGGCAAACTCATGTATTGCCCCTTCAGCCATGGATCAATGCTGTCGAGATAATTCGGGCTCGCCGGGTTACCGGACTGACCGGTGCCATTTTGCCCCATCAACGGTTCAGCCTGGCTGAAGTCAACGATAAAGCGCATGGCGGGCGCCAGGGTGGTGTTGAAGTCCTGCCCCCAAGTGAACGCCGCAGTGTTCAGCGTGGTGTGATCGCCCCCGGCCGCCAACGGTCCGCGAACGGTCTGGCCGCTGGCGTTCTTCCATTCGTAGCGGTGCAATTTGCCCCACTGCCAGGCTTTGTGATCGCCACCCAATTGGCTGTCACCGGCGCTGATCGCCGCCGCCAGGCTGCGGGCGAGGATCGCAGGCTTGTCTTCTTTCTGCGGCGTGCGGGCGTCATCCCAGAACGGACTGTCCTCACGTCCCAGCAGGTGATCGGCTTGCGCCGCGTAGGACAACTTGCCGTTGGCGATAAAGGCTTTCCACGCCGGGCTGCTTTCCGGGCCCAGTTCGTCGAGGAAAATCTGTTTGGTGCTTTCCTGCAGGAACAGCTCGTAGATCGCCGCATCCGCGGAAGTCGGGCTGAGTTTGCCGTCGAACGCCATCAAGCGGGTGTAGGCCTCGCGAGCCTTGCCGCGATCGGCAACCGGCAGCGCTTCGATGGCCTGTTTGAGCGGCTGGGACATGCCCGGTGCTTCAAACATTTTCTTCAGTTTGGCGGCGAACGTCGTGGTCTGGTCGTATTGCATCGCGATCACGCTGCGCGTGTCGTGTTTGCCCACACCCGCCAGTTCGGCCAGGCGTTCGCCACGCTCCGGCGCCGACCAGGAATTGGACAGCTGCATGCCGTAGCCATGGGGAATGACCCGTTGGTTGGCGGTGCCGAGCCAGCCTTGGGCCGGGTCCTGGTCATACGGGTGGAGCATCGGGTCGGCGTAACCGTCCCAATCGTAGCGACCTTCCCAGCCAGGCGACGGCAGCAAACCTTCACCTTCGCGACGGTTCGGGTAACGTCCAGTGACTTGCCAGCCAATGTTGCTGGCGTCGGCGAACACCAGATTCAAGGCAATGGCGCGGATTTCACGGCTGGCGTCCGAGGCTTTCTCGACGTTCTGGGCCCGGGACAAGTCGAAAAACGCGTCCAGGGTTTTGTCGTCCGTGAAGTTCGGTGTCTGCAAGGCCAGGCCGAAACCATTGGCCAGCGTCGTGCCCTGGGCGCTGTTGAGCAGAGGGCCGTGGCGGGTTTCGTACACCACTTCGCGAATCGGCCGCTGGCCTTTGACGAAGTAGGTTTCGTTACGCACGATTGCCGGCTGCCATTTGCCGCCGACTTCATACGTGAGGCCGTTGCCCTGGCGTTTGATTTTTTCCAGGAACAGGTCCTGGTTGTCGCCCATGACCGAAGTCAGGCTCCACGCCACTTTGCCGTTGAAACCACCGAGCACCATGGGCAAACCGGCAATCGTTACGCCAGAAGCCTGGTACTTCGGCGCGCGAATCTGCACGTAGCTGAACAACGACGGCACGCCCAGCGGGCCATGGCTGTCGCTGGCCAGCAGGCTTTTGCCACTGCGGCTGCGTTGCGGGCCGATGGCCCAGTTGTTCGACGAGGTGGCGCCCAACAGATTGAGGTCGGACAGTTGCCCGGTGGCTTTGCTGATGTCGGCCAGGCCCGGGATTGCTCCATTGAGCTTGATGCCCTGAAGTTTTTCGGCTTCGCCCAGCGGCAGTTTTTCGTCGGGAGCGGACGGCGTCAGCCAGCCGAGTTTGTCGGTGGTGACGGTCTGGGCCAGCATCAGCGCGGCGATTTCTTCCGGCAGGTTGGCGGACTGGCTGAAATTCAGCAGGCAGAAAATCAGCGCCGAATCTTCCGGTTGCCAGTATTCGGGCTTGTAACCGGTGGCTACGAGGTCGGCCGGCAGCTTGTCGCGGTAGCGGAACAGGTAGGCGTTGACGCCGCGCGCATAGACTTCGAAGAAGCGTTTGAGACGTGGCGACGACGCCTTGTACAGCTCGCCGGCGCTTTTCTTCAGGTTGACGGCGCGCATGTAGCGGTCGGCGTCCAGCAGGTCGGAACCGGACATCTCCGACAAACGGCCCTGGGCCAACAGGCGCAAGGTGACCATTTGCGTGATGCGGTCGCTGGCGTGGACGTAGCCGAGGGCGAACAGGGCGTCGTGGAAGCTGTTGCTTTCGATCAGCGGCATGCCCATGGCATTGCGGCGTACCGAAACGTTCTGCGCCAGGCCCTTGAGCGGCTGTACGCCGGTGGTCGGCGGGAGGGTGTCCTGAGTGTTCCAGGTCTGACAACCGGTCAGGCTCAAAACACCGGCCACTGCTGCGGCAACGCCGAACCGGGGAAGAAAATGTGTAAGGGCTGGCGAGGCCATGGCAAAGCTCCTGCGGGGGTAGAGGCGCAATAAAGGCGCTACGTTAGAGAGCAGGAGGAGGGCGCGCAAGCGGGGTATCAGGTTATTTCAGGATTTGTCTGTCAAACGCAAAAGATCGCAGCCTCGTTTCACTCGACAGCTCCTACAGGGGAATACAAAACCGTGTAGGAGCTGTCGAGTGAAGCGAGGCTGCTTTCATCAGGGTTTTGGTGGGTTGACCTTGGCCGCCAAGGCATACGCCTTCACCGTCGCCGGACGGTTCTGGATGTGGTTGAACCAGCGCAGCACGTTCGGGAAGTCTTCCAGGTTCTGGCTCTGCCACTTGTGGGAAACGATCCACGGGTAAATCGCCATGTCGGCAATGCTGTATTCGTTGCCTGCGACAAACTCATGGTTGGCCAGTTGCTTGTCCAATACCCCATACAAGCGGGCCGTTTCGTCAATGTAGCGCTTGATCGCGTAAGGGATCTTCTCGGGCGCGAACTGACTGAAGTGATGATTTTGCCCGGCCATCGGCCCTAGTCCGCCCATCTGCCAGAACAACCACTGCAGCGCTTGCTGGCGACCGCGCAGGTCTTTGGGCAGGAACTTGCCGGTCTTTTCCGCCAGGTACAGCAAAATTGCCCCCGACTCGAACACCGACAACGGCTCACCGCCATCCACCGGCTCATTGTCGACGATGGCCGGGATTCTGTTGTTCGGGGAGATTTTCAGAAAGTGCGGCTGGAACTGCTCGTTCTGGCTGATGTTGATCGGGTGCACGTTGTACGGCAGGCCGGCTTCTTCCAGGAAAATCGAGATCTTGTGGCCGTTGGGGGTGGTCCAGTAATACAGGTCGATCATGAAGTACTCCACATCAAGAGACGTCGATAGGGTCGGACAGCGACCGCGGGCATCAGGTCGTCCTGTTTGCGTTCGATGGCTTGCCTGTAAGAGGAGGTGATGCTGAAGTGCGTGAAATTCAATGACCTTGTGTGAGAAAAGTCGGCATGGAGCTCAAGACCAACGCAGCACTGATCATCATCGACCAACAAAAAGGCATCCTGCAGCCCAGACTCGGTCGCCGAAATAATCCTCAGGCCGAAGAGAGAATTCTCGATTTGTTGGGTCATTGGCGTCGAACCGGGCGGCCGGTGATTCATGTGCAGCACCTGTCCCGTTCACCGGACTCAGTGTTCTGGCCGCAGCAATCGGGGGTGGAGATTCAGGAACGTTTCCAGCCATTGATCGGCGAGCAGCTGATTTCCAAACAGGTGCCGGATGCGTTTTGTGTGACGGGGCTGGAGGCGGGTTTGCGCGAGGCGGGGATCGAGCAGTTGATCATCGTGGGCGTTGCGACCAACAACTCGGTGGAGTCCACGGCGCGAACGGCCGGGAACCTGGGGTTTGAGGCGTGGGTGGCGGAGGATGCGTGCTTTACGTTCGACAAGGCCGATTTTTTTGGCAATGCGCATTCAGCTGAAGAAGTGCATGCGATGTCGCTGGGGAATTTGCACGGGGAGTATGCGACGGTCGTCAGCACCGCGAAAATTCTCATGCCCGACTGAAATCCCTGTAGGAGCGAGCCTGCTCGCGAAAGCGGTTTAACTGACACATCGATAGTGGATGTGCCGCAGTCATCGCGAGCAGGCTCGCTCCTACATTGGTTCTATGAACGACTTAGATCCCCGTGGGAGCGAGCGTGCTCGCGATAGCGATTCAACCGGCGAAGAAGATCTTCGCCAGAAGCATCAAACGCCGTGGCACTTCTTGAATTTCTTGCCGTTGCCACATGGGCAAGGGTCGTTGCGGCCGACGTCTTTCAGGGCGTTGCGCACTGGTTCCTGGTGGGCGTGGCCGCAGTTCGGGCCGTGGACATGGCCATGGTCGTGATCATGGTGGTCGTGAGGGTCATGATCGTGGTTGCAGTCAGGGCCATGGACATGGGGTTGCTGGGTCATCGGGTTTTCTCCGGAATTAAATCGGCGGGGATTATCACGCCATTGCGCGCCAGGTGCACGTAGTGCGCGATGAATAAACCGGTTTCCATTTCACCTTCCAGACGATAGGGGATGGGCTGATCGGGTTTTTTCAGCATTTTCACCAGATCCCGCACCTTGGGCCACAGGTTGGTACGGATCGGTACTTTGAAATAGGCACTGCGTTTGGGACCGACCGTGAACCAGTGTTCATGCTCGCCTTCGGCCAGCAACATGTCGCCCAGGTGAATGCGGTATTCGAGGCCGCGCACCGTCAGGTCGCTGTCGTTGGGGTTGTCGACGCGAAAGTGCAGGATGAATTTCTGCTCCATCAACTTGGCCCGGACCACTTCGACTTTGACCAGATGCACTTGGGGATCCGGCAGATCGTCACCGAACCAGGACGCGCAGCCGCCGAGCCCGAGAAAGAGGAACAAGGTGAGCACGTGAAGTGCGCGTCGCTGACTGAGCATGATCTGACTCCCTCCCTTGTAGCAGCTGGCGGAGCCTGCTCGACCTGTAGGAGCGAGCGGTGCGGCGATCCGACTTGCCCGCGAAGAAGGCCCCCCGATCCTTCAGTTAAATCGCATAATCGTTCTTCGCGGGCAAGCCTCGCTCCTACAGGTCGAGCGGCTCCCTCAACTGCCGAAATACCCCGCACAACACTTCTTGAATTTCTGCCCGCTGGCGCATGGGCAGGCATCGTTGCGTCCAGCCTTGAGTTGCACGGTGGGGTCAATGAAGTACCAGTGTCCGGCGTTCTGCACGAACGAGGAGCGCTCGCGGTGGCTGTGTTCACCGCCACCGTCATGCCAACGTGCGGTGAACGTGACGAACGCGTGTTCCGGCTGACCGCCGAATACCTCGGAGCTTTCCACCTCAAGGCCCAGCCAGGTGCTTTGCGCACTCCAGTCGCTGATGGACTGACGATCCAGGCCGGGCTGTTGGGCGGGCAGGGTGGTCCCCACCAGATAGTCGATCAGCCCCAGCACATAGGCGCTGTAGCGCGAGCGCATCAAGGCTTCGGCACACGGCGCCGGATGCCCGGCATGGTAATGGCCGCAGCAGGCGTCGAGCAGGGTGCCGCTGCCGCAAGGGCAAATGGATGTACTCATTGCGTTACCACCAATATTTCCCGAAGTTTTCCGGATTGGCCCAGAACCGCGAGTTGAGCCAGTCGGGCACCTGTTTATAGTCAAGCAGATCATAGGTGAACAGCGTCAGCACTTGTTCGTCGCGCTGGAAACGTTCACTGGCTTGCAAGGCCAGGGAAAAGAAATCCGTCTCCTGCCAACCGCTCGCCGGCAAATCCGCCAGCACCGCAATGCGACTGGCGTTCAGATTACGGATCCCGCCCAACAAATTCAGACCGTCGCGCTTTGGCAGGTGTTCAAGGCAATCGACCACCAGCGCCAGGTCAAACCGCCGCGCCGCCAGCTCAGCGGGCAACACGCCAGGTGCTGCATGCGCCACGCAGCTGTCCGGGTGCGCGAGCTTGAACGCCTCAAGCGCGGGAAATTCGCTGGCGCCGATCAACAACAGGCGCGCGGGGGCGTATCGATCAAGCAAAGCGGCCAACGCCTGCTGCGGCGTGCGCGAAGAAATACCTGCAATCATCAGAGATCCTCAATCAGAGCACCAAGACTAGCCTGCCCAAACGTCCGGGCCTAGAGCGTGTTTCCTCCAAAAGCGGCGATCTGCCGTGAACACGGGGCAAAACAGCAATGGCCTATTGCTGGCGGAGATTAAAACTCCGGTCTTTACTCCCTGAATCGGTTCTAAGCCGATCCCTCAGGAGAAAACTAGATGAGCATAGTTCGGACAGCATTACCCTTGGTTCTGCTAACCAGTGTGTTGACTGGTTGCGCAGGTTTGCAGAAAACCGACTGGCCGACCTGTGCGGCGGTCGGCGGTGTCATCGGTGCGGGTCTCGGTGCGACCGAGAGTTCGGCATGGGCGGGGTATGGCGCGCTGCTTGTCGGCGGCACGGCAGCAGCCTATTGCTGGGTTCACGGTGATGGAGACGAAGACGGCGATGGTGTGCCGGACAGTCGCGACAAGTGCCCGGGTACGCCTAGAGGCGTGAAGGTCGATGCTGACGGTTGCCCTCCACCGGTGCCTGCGCCAGTGGTCGAAGAAGCCGTAGTGGTCAAGGAAGAAGTTATCGTCATACGCGATGTTCACTTCCAGTTCGACAAAGCCACACTGACCCCTTCCGACAAAGATGTACTCAACACAATTGCCACTCGCCTGAAACAGGAAGCCAGCACCGCCCAGTTGACCGTGACCGGTCACACCGACAGCGTGGGCAGTGATGCCTACAACCAGAAACTGTCGGATCGTCGTGCGCACTCGGTGGTGGAATACCTGATTTCCCAAGGCGTGCCACGCAGCAGCTTCGTATCTGTGACCGGTGCCGGTGAAAGCCAGCCAGTCGCCGATAACAAAACCGCTGACGGTCGCGCGCAGAACCGTCGTACTGAAATCAAAATCAACCGCTAGGCCCCATCCGCTCCGCGGCTTGTGCAGTCGCGGATGCCGGTCTTTACTCCTGTGTAACCGGTATGGGCCGGTGACACAGGAGCTTTCCATATGAGCGTTCTCACACGGACCGTCTTGCCGGTTCTGCTAATAGGCAGCCTGTTGACCGGCTGCGCAACCCACAGCGATGGCACCGCCCCCCTCAATCAACGTACCTGGCCGATCTGCAGCGTCATCGGCGGACTGGTCGGCGGAGGCTTGGGCGCGATCAAAAGTGCCGGTTGGGCAGGCGGTGGAGCAGCGCTCGGTATCTTGACCGGTGGCTTGATCTGTTACGCCCAGGATGGCGATGAGGACGACGATGGTGTCTTCGATCGACGTGATCGTTGCCCCGATACCCCGGCCAATACCCCTGTCGAACATCATGGTTGTCCACTGCCGCAGTATCCGGCCAGCGTGAAACCTGTCGAAGTGGTGCAACCCGAAGTCATCACCCTGCCCGGCGACGTGCTGTTTGCCTTCAACAAGTCTGACCTGAGTGCCTCCGCGCAGAGTCAGCTGGATGCGCTGATGAGCAAACTGCAAAACGCCGATGTGGTGAGCATCAAGGTGATCGGCCACACCGATGGCGTGGGTTCGGATGAATACAACCAGGCACTCTCGGAGCGCCGCGCCAGCAGCGTGGCCGCCTATCTGTTGAGCCAGGGCCTGGCGCCGGACAAACTCACCAGTGAAGGCAAGGGCGAAAGCCAGCCGGTAGCCGACAACGAAACGGATGAAGGACGCGCAAAAAACCGTCGGGTTGAGTTGCACATTAATCGCTAAACCCCGAACTAGAGCCGTCGGATGATATTTCGATTGATCCGGCGGCCATTCGGCGGCCTTCATGAAGAATTTTCTGTTGCCCTCTGGCTTATCCCTCGCGGAAGCCGTTACTGTGCGCGCAAAGAATAATTCTCAACGGGGGGCGTATGAAGGTGATTTGGGGGCTGGGGAAGTTATTGACCCTGCTGTTCTGGCTGGTGGTGCTGGTCAATCTGCTGATGCCGTTTGTCAATCCGCTGCACCAGTTGGTCGATGTGGCCGGTGGCGCGTTGGCGTCCCTTCATCTTCTTGAGGCGGTGTTCTGTTTCCGCAGCCTCAGAGGTCGCGCCCACCCTTGGCGTGATCGCTTGAAGATCCTGTTTTTCGGCGTATTCCACCTGCAAACCCTCCCGGCTCCGACCGCATCGAAGGCTTCCCATGCGTAAATTCTGTCTGCTCGCCGCACTCATCAGCCCATTAGCCTGCGCTCAGGTGGTCAGTGTCGAAACCAATTCGTTGATGCGCCTGCCCAACACCGCCAGCACCTTGCAACTCGAACGCCTGGAAGTCGCCGATTACGGCACCTTGTTGATTCCTTCGAATGTGACTGAAGTGACCGTCGGCGAACTGCATCTGGGGCGTGAGGCGCGGATCGCCATTGTGCCGAGTGAACAGGCACTGGAATTGAAAGTCAGCCGGGCCGAGTTGTCCGAAGGCAGCCAGATCACGGCGCGTGGGGCGCCGGGGACGTACCTCAAGGCTGCCCGTTCGGGACGCAATCTGAATCTGCAGATCAAGGCACTGAATGCGCCGCAGTTGTCGGTAGACGCTCGCGGTGGCGCGGGCGCGCCAGGTTTTGTCGGCCTCGACGGGGCCAACGGTCAGGCACCGGGTTGCACCTGGGGCCAGGCGGGTCGCGGTGCCGATGGCAGCAATGGCAGTGATGGCCAGCCGGGTGCGCCCGGTGCGCTGGTCAGGCTGGAAGTGCCACGTGATTATCCGGTGGAACAGATCAAGGTTCAGGTGGCGGGCGGTGCCGGTGGCGTTGCGGGCCCTGGCGGTAAACCGGGTGCCGGCGGTAAGGCCAAGGGCTGCCTGGTGTACGAAGCTGATGGCGGAAAAAGCGGCCGCTCTGGTGTGGATGGCCAGCCCGGGCCTGCCGGTGCGGCGGGTGCGGTGACGGTTCAGCGGTTGTAAGAACTCCCGAGAACCCTGTGGCGAGGGAGCTTGCTCCCGCTCGGCTGCGAAGCAGCCGTGAAACCAAGCACCGCGCACTTTCGTGTGGATTGGGACGCTGGTTTTGGGGCCGCTTCGCGACCCAGCGGGACGGTGCGACGATTCGACAAGCTCCCTCGCCACAGGTGCGCTGTTTGCTTTAGAACATCGGTCTGGCCGCAGCAATCGCCACCAGCACCAACCCGACTATCAGATTGATCCCCACCAATTTGCGAATCTTCCCGAGCGTCGCGGCCCCGGTCGGCCAATCCTGCGCCGCCACCGCCGTGCGCAACTCCGGCAGCAGTAGCGCCTGAATTCGGATAAACAGCGCCGTCATCACCACGTACAACCCCATCATCACCTGCACATACCGTGGCGCGGCCTCAAACCCGGCGTACTGCAAATGAATCATCCCGACCCCACTGATCGGCAACAGCACCACCGCGACCCAGACCCAGCGGAAAAAACCTTGAAACACTTCCACCCACAGCTTCAACCGGGCAGGGCCCTCCAGAGCCTTCATCGCCGCAGGCCGCAAGACCATCCAGGCGAAAAACATGCCGCCCACCCACACCAGGGCGGACAGGACATGCAGGGTGTAAACGATGCCAAAAGGTGTCATTGAGGTACTCCGTTCTGCGCGGGATTAATTAGCGGGGTATGATAGCGGCCGATCCGAACCACTGAAAATTTATCCAGCGTTTTTTGCGCCCGACAAACCATGATCAGCACCGAACTCAAAACCACGATCCAGGGCGCCTACTCGCGTTTTCTTGAAGCCAAGAGCCTCAAACCGCGCTACGGCCAACGCCTGATGATCGCCGAAATTGCCAAAGTCCTCGGTGACATCGACACCGACGACGAAGGCCGGCGCAGTGGCGACCCCGCGATTGTCGCGGTGGAAGCCGGCACCGGTACCGGTAAAACCGTGGCCTACAGCCTGGCGGCGATCCCCACCGCCAAGGCGGCCGGCAAACGCCTGGTGATTGCCACGGCCACCGTGGCCCTGCAAGAGCAGATCGTCTACAAGGACTTGCCCGACCTGATGCGCAACAGCGGGCTGAATTTCAGCTTCGCCCTGGCCAAGGGGCGCGGGCGCTACATGTGCCTGTCCAAGCTCGACATGTTGCTCCAGGAAGGTCACGCGCAAACCGCCACGGCGCAGCTGTTCGAAGAAGAAGGTTTCAAGATCGAGGTCGACGAGGCCAGTCAGAAGCTGTTCACCAGCATGATCGAAAAACTCGCCGGCAATAAATGGGACGGCGACCGCGACAGTTGGTCCACCGCCCTGGAAGACGCCGACTGGGCGCGCCTGACCACCGATCACAGCCAGTGCACCAACCGTCATTGCCCGAACTTCGGCCAGTGCGCCTTCTACAAGGCCCGTGAAGGCATGGGCAAGGTTGACGTGATCGTCACCAACCACGACATGGTCCTAGCCGATCTGGCCCTGGGCGGCGGCGCCGTGCTGCCGGACCCGCGCGACACCATCTACGTGTTCGATGAAGGCCACCACCTGCCTGACAAGGCCATCGGTCACTTCGCCCACTACACGCGCCTGCGTTCCACCGCCGACTGGCTGGAAACCACCGCCAAGAACCTCACCAAACTGCTGGCCCAGCATCCATTGCCGGGCGACCTGGGCAAGTTGATCGAGCAGGTGCCGGAACTGGCCCGTGAGATCAAGACCCAGCAGCAATTCATGTTCAGCGCCTGTGAGCAGGTTGCCGATTTCAAACCCGGCGAAGACGTCGAAGGCCGCGAGCGGCCACGTCATCGCTTCGTCGGCGGGGTGATTCCCGAGCACATGCGCGAAATGGGCGTCGAGCTGAAGAAGGGCTTTGCCCGTCTCACCGACCTGTTCACCCGGCTCACCGAACTGCTCAAGGAAGGCATGGACGGCGAGGTCAACATCGGCATCGCCAGCAACCAGGCCGAAGAGTGGTATCCGCTTTTCGGCAGTCTGTTGTCGCGCTCTTCGGGCAACTGGGAGTTGTGGGTCGCGTTCACCGCCGAGGACCCGGAAGACAACCCGCCCATGGCTCGTTGGCTGACCCTGGCCGAAAGCGGTTCGCTGTTCGACATCGAGGTCAACGCCAGCCCGATCCTCGCGGCGGAAATGCTCCGTCGCAATCTGTGGAACGTGGCTTACGGCGCGCTGGTGACCTCGGCGACCCTGACCGCACTCGGCACGTTCGACCGCTTCCGCATGCGCGCCGGCCTGCCGAAAAAAGCCGTGACCGCCGTGGTCCCGAGCCCGTTCCATCACGCCGACGCCGGTGTGCTGCGAGTGCCGGACCTGAAAGCCGATCCCCGTGATGCACCGGCGCACACCGCGGCGATCATCCGTGACCTGCCGCAACTGGTGGAAGGTTCGCGCGGCACCCTGGTGCTGTTCTCCTCGCGCAAACAGATGCAGGACGTGTTCGACGGTCTGGACCGCGACTGGCGCAAGCAAGTGTTCATTCAAGGCAACCTGTCGAAACAGGAAACCCTGAACAAGCACAAGGCGCGGGTCGATGGCGGAGACTCCAGCGTGCTGTTCGGCCTGGCGAGTTTTGCCGAAGGGGTCGACTTGCCCGGCGCGTATTGCGAGCACGTGGTGATCGCGAAGATTCCGTTCTCGGTACCCGACGATCCTGTCGAAGCGGCGCTTGCCGAGTGGATCGAAGCCCGTGGCGGCAATCCGTTCATGGAAATCTCCGTGCCGGATGCCTCGCTGAAACTGGTCCAGGCCTGCGGTCGCTTGCTGCGCACCGAAGAAGACCGCGGCACCATCACCCTGCTGGATCGGCGCCTGGTTACCCAGCGTTATGGCAAAGCGATCCTCAACGCATTGCCGCCATTCCGTCGCGAAATTTCCTGAAACACCGGTGGGCTTTTTAGCCCGCCGCGTTGTCTATCTTTCAGCCACCGATTTTCCATTGGCCCATTTGGTCGTTAGGGAGAACCACGTTCCTATGATTCGCCGTTCGTTGCCTGCTGTTTTCGCCTTGATCTTCTCAGCCCCTTTGCTGGCAGCCCCTGCCGGCCAACAGACGCTGTTCAACTTTGTGCGCCCCGCTGACGTGGTCCAAGTGGCGACTCAGGATGCCAGCCTGCCGCAATCCAATGCGGAGCAAACGGCCGAAGGCGAAGTGTTGCGTCGAGTGACGTTCAACCCGGTGGCGCAACCGACCTTGCGCCTCACCCCGCAAACCGGTGCCTGGGACTGGTCGCAGTCAGGCGTCATGAGCTTGCGGATCCAGAGCGCGATGGACTGGGCAGTGACCCTGTACGTGAAAATCCAGAGCAACGATGGCAAGACGTTGATCAGTCGTGTCGATTTTCCGGCCGGACCAGCGCAGACCTTGCTGGTGCCGCTGCAACCCAGTTCGCCGCTGAGCCTGGGCATGAAAGCCGGACCGCCGATGCCGATGACATTTGATGGCCAGCGCGTCTTGCTGGCCAGTAGCGCCGGTGAGCTGGATCGCAGCCAGGTGGTGTCGGTCACGTTGTCGATGGATCAGCCGAAAGTGGCCCAAAGTGTCTTGCTTGAGCGATTCGGTGTGCAGGACGGTGAAGCGGTGACCAAGGCCGCGTATGGCGGCCTGGTGGACGCCTACGGTCAATCGACCCGGGCCAAATGGCCAGAGAAGGTCGGCAGCGATGAGCAACTGAAAAGCGCGGCCGCCAAAGAACAGCAACAAACCAAAATCTGGCTCGCCGAGCGCCAGAAGTTGTCCCTGGACAAATTCGGTGGCTTGAACAAAGGCCCGGCGTTCAAGGCCAGCGGTTTTTTCCGCACTGAAAAGCGTGACGGACGTTGGTATCTGGTGACCCCGGAAGGGCATCCGTTCTATTCGCTGGGGGTCAACACCGTGACCCCGGACGTCAACCAGACCTACGTCGCCGGCCGCGAGTGGATGTTTGAATCCCTGCCAAAACCGGAAGAGCCGATGGCCAGCCATTATGGCGAAGGCGACAACCGTGGCGGCAACGGTGCCGATCAGGGCCGTGGCTATAACGCCGGTCGCTGGTACGACTTCTATGGCGCTAACTTGCAGCGCCTGTATGGCGAACCTTGCGCGCTGGGCAGCGATACCAAGGCAGGTGTCGCCGAAGCGGCCAAGGCCGATGCGGTCGAGGCAACGGCCGATAAGGCGGCTGAGCAACCGGTCGCGCCTACGACTGCCGAATCCGGTGTCGCCGAAGCCGCCAAGACCGGCGCAGTCGAAGCGGCTGCTGCGAAAGCCGTTGAGCAAGCCCCCGCCGAACCCTGCAAAGCAGTGGTGGATGAAAAACGCTGGGCCAGCCACACCCTGGATCGCCTGCAAGCCTGGGGTTTCAACACCGTCGGCAACTGGAGCGCCCCGGCGCTGGCCAATGCTGACCGTGTGCCGTACACCCTGCCGCTGTCGATCGTCGGCGATTACGCCAGCATCAGTACCGGCACCGACTGGTGGGGCGGTATGCCCGACCCGTTTGACCCGCGTTTCGCCATGGCCACCGAACGGGCCGTGGCCATCGCCGCCCGCGACCATCGCGACGATCCATGGTTGATCGGTTACTTCGCCGACAACGAACTGGCTTGGGCCGGCCCCGGCGACGATCCGAAAGCCCGTTACGCGTTGGCCTATGGCACGTTGAAAATGACCACCGACGTGCCGGCCAAACGTGCGTTCCTCAAGCAATTGCGTGACAAGTATCGCAACCAGGCCGGCCTTTCCAAGGCCTGGGGCATCGACTTGCCAGCCTGGGAACTGATGGAAGACCCGGGCTTCGTACCGCCGCTGCCAAGCGCCGAACATCCGGAAATCGAGGCCGATTTCAAATACTTCCAGAAGGTCTTCGCCGATACCTACTTCAAGACCCTCTCCGATTCGCTCAAGTGGCACGCGCCGAATCAGCTGTTGCTGGGCGGTCGCTTTGCCATCAGCACCCCGGAAGCCGTGGAGTCCTGCGCGCAGTACTGCGACGTGCTGAGCTTCAACATGTACACCCTGCAACCGCAAGACGGCTATGACTTCGCCAAATTACGCAGCCTGGACAAACCGGTGCTGATCACCGAGTTCAACTTCGGCTCCGCCGATCGCGGCCCGTTCTGGGGCGGCGTCACGCAATTGGCCAAGGAAGAAGACCGTGGGCCGGCGTATGCCAACTTCCTCAAACAAGCGCTCAGTGAACCGTCGATTGTCGGCGTGCACTGGTTTCAATACCTCGATCAACCCGTGACCGGCCGTCTGCTGGATGGCGAGAACGGTCACTTTGGTCTGGTGGGCATTACCGATCTGCCGTTCCAGGGTTTCGTCGATAGCGTGCGCAAGAGCAACCTGGCGACCGTCGATCATTTGGGTAAAGAGGCCGAGAAGGCCAGGGCTGAAGCGGATAAAGCCAGCCATGAAGGCGAGGGCGGCAGAAAAGCTGACGCCGGCAAAGGTGCGGGGCAGGGCGCCGGCCATGCGGGCGGGCATTCGGCCAACAGCCACTGAGTCCTGCTGGACCGCGTTATCGTTCTTCGCGGGCAAGTCGGATCGCCGCCCGCTCGCTCCTACAGGTCCGTGCGATTCGTAGGAGCGAGGCTTGCCCGCGAAGGCACCCTCAAAGGCACAACAAATTTCTGATCCAATCCATGGGCAACCGACCGCCCAGCCCGCACCTGTTCCCAAATCCCCCAAGGGCTGGAACAATGCGGACCACTTTGTAGAGTTCGGGGAGTTGCGGGTGCAGATTCAGGGTCATTACGAGCTTAAGTTTGAAGCGGTACGTGAAGCTTTCGCGGCGCTGTTCGACGATCCTCAGGAACGTGGCGCGGCGTTGTGCATCCGGGTCGGTGGCGAAACCGTCCTCGACCTCTGGGCCGGTACTGCCGACAAGGATGGCCTGGAAGCCTGGCACAGCGACACCATCGCCAACCTGTTCTCCTGCACCAAGACCTTCACCGCCGTCACGGCCCTGCAATTGGTGGCCGAAGGCAAGTTGCAACTGGATGCCCCGGTGGCTCGCTACTGGCCCGAATTCGCCGCCGCCGGCAAAGAGTCCGTCACTTTGCGTCAGTTGCTCTGCCATCAGGCCGGTCTGCCGGCGCTGCGCGAGTTGCTGGCGCCCGAAGCGCTTTACGACTGGTACACCATGGTCGATGCCCTGGCCGCTGAAACACCTTGGTGGACACCGGGCGAAGGCCACGGTTACGCGGCGATCACCTACGGCTGGCTGGTAGGCGAATTGCTGCGTCGTGTCGACGGTCGTGGGCCGGGCGCATCGATTGTGGCGCGGGTCGCAAAGCCTTTGGGGCTGGATTTCCACATTGGCCTGACGGACGAAGAGTTCCACCGCGTGGCGCACATCGCCCGTGGCAAGGGCAATGTTGGCGATGCGGCGGCCCAGCGCTTGCTGCAAGTGACCATGCGTGAGCCGACCGCCATGACCACCCGGGCTTTCACCAACCCGCCGTCGATCATGACCAGCACCAACAAACCCGAATGGCGCCGGATGCAACAACCGGCCGCCAACGGCCACGGTAACGCCCGCAGCCTCGCTGGTTTCTACGCCGGCCTACTCGACGGCAGCCTGCTGGAAAGCGAAATGCTCGAGGAGCTGACCCGCGAACACAGCCTGGGCGAAGACAAGACTTTATTGACCCGGACCCGTTTTGGCCTGGGTTGCATGCTCGATCAACCGGATGTTCCCAATGCGACCTACGGCCTCGGCTCACGGGCATTCGGCCACCCGGGCGCTGGCGGCTCCATCGGTTTTGCTGACCCGGAACACGATGTCGCCTTCGGTTTTGTGACAAATACCCTGGGGCCGTACGTCTTGATGGATCCACGCGCGCAAAAGCTTGCGCGAGTACTGGCCACTTGTCTGTAAAACGCACTCTCGGGCTCCAGGGCCGGAACCCGAAGGCCTTTATGGTTTCCAAGCGTCTGTTTATCCGGGTCACCCGGCCTGATTTTTTATGACTTCATTTTTGTGGATATCCAATGTCATTCAATAAAACCACCCTTGCCTTGGCCCTGTGCGTCGCTATCACCGGTTGTGCACAGACTCCACAAAGTGATTCCGATGGCAGCAGCTGGTGGCCGTTCGGCTCCTCCGACAAAGTCGCCGCCAAAGATTCCGCCCCGGCACCCACTCCGGCTCCCGCGCCGCTGAAACCTGCCGCCACAGCTCCAGTGGCCAAGGCTGAAAGCTCCAGCCCATGGTACTGGCCGTTCGGTTCCGATGAAGTGGCCGACAAAAAACCGGAAGTAAAAGCAGAAGCCAAGCCTGTCGAAGCCTCCAAACCTGTGGAAGTGGCAAAGGCTGAAGCCGATGCCGGTGGCAAATGGTGGTGGCCGTTCGGTGGTAAAGAACAACCGACCGCCAAAGCTGTGCCGATGCCGGATCCTAAAGTCACCCAGGCCTGGCTCGACGATTACGAGCCGCGCCTGCGCGACGCGATCAAGGACAGCAACCTGAAGCTTGAGCGCCGTGAAAACGTGTTGGTGGTTATCGCGCCGGTAGAAGGCTCGTTCAACCCGGACCGTCCGGCCATGTTGCTGCCGGTGACCCTCGGCCCGTTCACTCGCGTTGCGAAAATCCTTGAAGTCGATCCCAAGACTGCCGTGCTGGTACTGGGTCACAGCGACACCTCGGGCGCAGCACCGGCCAACGTCAAGCTGAGCCAGGAGCGTGCACAGGCCGTGGCCGCGATCTTCCGCCTCAGCGGTTTGCAGCGTGATCGTCTGATGCTGCGCGGCATGGGTGGCGAAGCCCCGCGTGCTGCCAACGACAGCAATGAAGGTCGTGCCTTGAACCGTCGTGTGGAATTGCTGGTGACTCCGCAGAACACCATGGTCGCGCTGCTGAGCAAGTACAACATGCCAGCGCCGGCGCCAGTGAAGATGGTCGCTGCCACGGACGTCAAGCCAGTGGTCAAGCCGGTTACTCCAGCGCCAGCCGCGAAGAAAGCGGTTGTACCTGCTGCGAAAAAAGCCCCGGCCAAGAAAGCGGCCAAGGCTCCAGCCAAGAAAGCACCGGCTAAAACGGCAACGCCTGCGAAAAAAACGGCGCCAGCCAAAGCCGCAGCGGCCGACAAGAAAGTCGTTGCCGCCGATGCGGACAAAAAGTAATTCGTTAACCAAAAGGAATGCGCCATGACCCAGGGCCTGGCTGATATGCGTCGCGACTACACCCGTGATGGCCTGACCGAGGCGCAAGCCCCGGCCGAGCCGTTCGGGTTGTTCCATCAGTGGTTTGCCGACGCGGTGAAAACCGAGCAACCGCCGGTGGAGGCCAATGCCATGACCCTGGCCACGGTCGATCAGGACGGTCGACCGCATTGCCGCATTTTGCTGCTGAAAGGCCTGGACGAAGAGGGCTTCACCTTCTTCACCAACTACGACAGCGCCAAAGGCCAGCATCTGGCGGCGAACCCGTTCGCCGCCATGACGTTTTTCTGGCCGACCCTGGAGCGTCAGGTGCGCATTGAAGGGCGAGTGGTGAAGGTCACGGCTGAAGAGTCCGACGCCTATTTCCAGGTCCGCCCGCTGGGCAGTCGTCTCGGTGCCTGGGCTTCGCCCCAGAGCCGCGTGATTGCCGATCGCGCTGAACTGGAAGCGCTGCTCAAGAACACCGAGCAACGCTTCAGCGACACTCAACCGCACTGCCCGGAACACTGGGGCGGTTACCGCTTGCTACCCGAGCGCATCGAGTTCTGGCAAGGCCGTCCGAGCCGCCTGCACGATCGCCTCAACTACCGTCAGCAAGGCGCCGACTGGATTCTTGAACGTCTGGCACCTTAAGCAGTCTACCGATCGGGATAGCCCGCCGCAGCGGCTTCAAGCCACTGCGGCAGGTCCCGGCGCTTGACCTTCTGCGCCCGAGCGCTCGCCAGTTGCTCGAGCATGAACGCCTTTTTCTGCTCGTCTTTACCCGCCAGAGCCAACGCCAGATCGCGGTCCATCCAGCGTTTGATCCGCACGTACAGCCACCAATGGAAGTACAAACCGGCGACAGTGGTGACGACAATGATGAAGTAATCCATGAAAATCCTTGGGTCGGTGGCGCAGATTTTTCAATTTGCCGCTACTGTGTGGTGAGTCCGAGGCGCCTGTACCGGGCCTGAATGAAACCATTTTTATCCGGGTGATGACGTGACAGGCGTCAAGCTGCGGAGTTTAATGAATACCTGTCCTTTGGAGTTGATGCTATGCGTAAGTCTGTTCTGCTGGTTGCTTCCTTTTCCACGATGGCGATGTTGCTCACTGGCTGCCAATCGAGCCTGACCGGTGACTCCTACTCCCGTGACGAAGCGCGTCGTGTGCAGACCGTTCGCATGGGCACCATCGAATCCCTGCGTCCGGTGAAAATCGAAGGCACCAAGACCCCGATCGGCGGCCTCGCCGGTGCGGCAGTCGGTGGTGTTGGCGGCAGCGCTATCGGCGGCGGTAAAGGCAGCATCGTCGCTGCAGTCATCGGCGCCGTGGCTGGTGGGCTGATCGGTTCGGCCACTGAAGAAGGCCTGACCCGCGCCCAAGGCGTCGAAATCACCGTGCGTGAAGACGACGGCAGCATGCGCGCCTATGTGCAGCAGGTTCAGGAGAATGAAGTGTTCCGTGTGGGCGAGCGGGTGCGGATTGCTACTGTTGATGGGACTAGCCGCGTTTCGCACTAAGCGGGAACGAGCGGTAAAAGAAAACCCCGATCAGGTGAACTGGTCGGGGTTTTTGTTTGTTTGAGGATTATCACGGCGCGGCGCGGGCGCCTATGAAATATTCCAGCCCCTCTGGGAAGTCGACTTTTAGTAGTTTTGCAACCTGTAGGAGTTGAGCACCTGTCAGCTCCAATTCTCCAGGCTCTATGTCTTCCAGTTTTTTTGACTCGGTCAATTGAGCCAATGTCTGGTTCATCTCATAGTCTTTGATGGTCAGTTGGAACTGCAATGAATCATCTTGTTTTTTTTCAGGGTAAAAACCGGTGATGGATAGATAGCGCATAATTTTTCTCTTCAGTTTTTTGAGGTTCTTCTCCCAGGCTTTGCCTTTTTAGTTCGTTCGCCGGTTAACTCCCATAATTGGATGTTTCATGGCTTTTTTTTGATGACTAGTTATTTTTTGGTAAAAAAACGACTGGCTTCTCTCACCATTCTTTCCGATATCGAAACGCAATCTGGTAGTCGAAAGCGGAAATATCAATTTGATGGTTGAATAGAGGTTGAATCTCAGGAATCCAAGCCACCAAGACATCGAATCCTCCGTCGTATATCTCGCTTTCCGCCATCAAACCCAACGCTGCGATTATTGAGCCGTCATCGCCAAGGTCCGCGGAGTATTCCTTTCCGTCCGCTATTTCCGTTTCCTTGTCATACCAGTCCAATCTGACTTTCAGTCCCATGTAGTCCTCACAAGTACTTTTTAATGCTTCGGTTTTTCTTGGGTAGATCTATTTGCTCACCCGTTTTGTGATCGAACGAGCCAAGATGACTTCCATCGCTTGCACGATAGGCTTCTAGCTCTCCATGCAAAGAGTCCCATTCATAGATGGTTCGGCCTTTGGCATCAATCCAACGTTCTCGAAGGCCTCCGCCTCCTTGTCGTGGCGTCTTCTTCTTCGCATCGCGCAAGCCTGAAAATCCGGTGATTTCTTCTGTTTCGGGCGCGGAGTGATAGTCGTGATCGGGGTTAGGAAGTTTTCGTCCTGAAACACTAACCACAATGTAAACCGGCTTCACCCCCGACCCCACCGGAAACACAAGAATGAAATCCTTGTAATCAGGCGGATAAACCGGATTCACGATAATGCTGTCAGCCGCTTTCGTCGGTGGATAAACCCAAATATGCGGCGCTTGCGGTGCAGCCTCCAGCGCTGGAATACCAAGGATGTCCGAACCATCCACAGCCGGTGTCCAGATCAGCTCAATCCCATCCCCCAGATTCGCCACCTGCTGACTCTCGCGCAGTGTGAACTGCACAACATCAACCATTTCCCAGTCGCGGTTCTTGCCGGTGTAGAAAGCGTATCCCTTGAGGCTGCCATCAGCCTGTTGTTCCACTCGCAGGCGAACGCGAGTCCTGGCCTGTTTCAAGGCGCGCAGCTGATCTTCTGTATAGAGCGCACTGTCGCCCAGGCTTGGCGTCCAGAACAGCGCGACCACCGTGGCCAATGCGGTGGACCCAGCAGCGCCTAGTACGACGGCCGGAGCGACCAGCGCCGGAGCACGAAGCGCCATTCGGCCAATGCCAAGCGAAACGGTACTGCCGCTGATGGTTTCGAGATTCAGCAGCCCGGCATCGTTTGCTTCACGGGCACCAAGCCAGGCGACTTCCCCGTAATCCTTGAGGCTGTCGGTGGGCACCATGCCCGAAGGGTTCGAGTAATCGATGATGGCGTCCGGCAGCTTGCAGGACTTGGCGAAGACGCATCCGGCACGAACGGACTTGTCCTTTTTTGCGACGACCTCACGGCTGCGCTCGAAGGCGTCTTGCCTGGCGAGTATCGCATCGTAAGCGTTTTGTCGGGCGTCCCGTTCGGCCAGTTCGGTGGCCGTCATGAAGCGGTGAGTGACGTGATGTCCGTCGCCGGACGGCGGGTTTTTAACCCTGGGGATTTCCTTGTTGCCAGCCACTGATCTTCCTTGCGTTCGTACGTCGGCAGCCCCCAGAAAGGGACTGTGCGACGTTAACGAACGGGGCTAATCGTGGCTGTAGGACGAATCCTGGATGTCGTTAAGAGTGTTCTCTATCACTCAGGATTGCAGCGCGATGCGCTTGCGACTCGCGGCCGCCGTCACCGCATAACCGATCAAGGCCGCCAGAATCGAACCGGTCAGAATGCCCATCCGGTCCATCCCGGCGTATTCGCTGACACCCGGCTCAAACGCCAGGGAACCGACAAACAGGCTCATGGTGAAGCCAATCCCGCACAGGATCGCCACACCCAGCACCTGGCCCCAGTTGGCACCTTGGGGCAAGGCGGCGATGCCGATTTTCACGGCCAGCCAGGTCAGGCCGAACACGCCGAGGGTTTTGCCCAGCAGCAGGCCCACCGCAATGCCCATTGGCACATGGTGGGTGAAGCTTTCCATGGTCACGCCACTCAGGGACAGGCCAGCGTTGGCGAAGGCGAACAGCGGCAGGATGCCGTAGGCGACCCATGGATGCAGGGCGTGTTCGAGGGTCAGCAGCGGCGACGGCTCGGCGTTTTTTGTACGCAATGGAATGCAGAACGCCAGGGTGACACCGGCCAGTGTCGCGTGGACACCGCTCTTGAGCACGCAGACCCAGAGGATCAAGCCGATGATCATGTACGGCCCGAGTTTGACCACGCCGAGCCGGTTCATCGCGATCAACGCAACGATGCAGCTTGCGGCCAACGCCAGGGAAAGCGTCGAAAGGGTGCCGGAATAGAAGATCGCAATGACGATGATTGCGCCGAGGTCGTCGATGATCGCGAGGGTCATCAGGAACAGTTTCAGCGACACCGGCACGCGTTTGCCCAGCAGGGCGAGGACGCCGAGGGCGAAGGCGATGTCGGTGGCCATCGGGATGGCCCAGCCACTCAGGGCGGCCGGGTTGTCACGATTGAGAAACCAGTAGAACAGCGCCGGAACGACCATGCCGCCAATCGCTGCCGCGCCGGGCAGGACGATCTGCGACGGTTTCGACAGTTGACCGTCGAGGACTTCGCGCTTCACTTCCAGGCCAATCAGAAGGAAGAACAGGGCCATCAGGCCGTCGTTGATCCACAGCAGCGCCGGTTTGGCGATTTGCAGCGCACCGACCTGCGCCACCACGGGCGTGTCCAGAAAACTGCTGTAAAGCCACGACAACGGGGAGTTGTTGATGATCAAAGCCAGGGCTGCCGCAGCGATCAATAACAGACCGCTGGCAGCTTCCAACTGAAAGAAACGCGTGAAAGTGCTACGCAGAGGCAAGGTCGCTCTCCATCGAATAATCAAAAAGGTGGCACACCCTAACCCGTACCGTTAGTTGTTAAAACAAAAGTTATATTCTTTTTTGTTATATGCCGTTACAACGCGAAGGGCCGGCACGGACCTGAGCCTAGCAGTTGCCAGACGTATTGGGCCTCAGCTGTATCTGTGCGTAACGTGGGATTTTTCCTAAGCTTATTGGCTGAGCCTTGCGACAAGGCCGACTCTTGTCCGATTCAACGAGAAAACCATCATGAGCGACAACCGACAGTGGGCCCGCGAAGCCATCCGGATCATCGAGGCCGACTTCCAGCGCAGCGCCGACACCCACCTGATCCCCTTGCCGCTGCCGGGTTTTCCGGGTATCGAGTTGTATTTCAAGGATGAGTCCAGCCACCCCACCGGCAGCCTCAAGCACCGACTGGCGCGCTCGTTGTTCCTCTACGCCTTGTGTAACGGCTGGCTCAAACCCGGCGCGCCGGTGATTGAAGCGTCCAGCGGTTCGACGGCGATTTCCGAAGCCTACTTCGCCAGGTTGCTGGGGTTGCCGTTCATTGCGGTGATGCCGGCGACCACGTCCAAAGAGAAGATTGCGCAGATCGCTTTTTACGGCGGCAAGAGTCATCTGGTCGACGATCCGACGCAGATCTACGCCGAGTCTGAGCGTCTGGCTCGCGAGCATGACGGGCATTTCATCGATCAGTTCACCTACGCCGAACGTGCCACCGACTGGCGGGCGAACAACAACATTGCCGAGTCGATCTTCCAGCAAATGCGTTTCGAACGGCACCCGGAACCGAGCTGGCTGATTTCCAGCCCCGGCACCGGCGGCACCACCGCGACCCTCGGTCGATACGTGCGTTATCGCCAGCATTGCACCCGCGTGTTGTGCGCCGATGCCGAGCGTTCGGTGTTCTTCGATTACTACAAGACCGGCGATGCCACGCTGCGACTGGATCATGGTTCGCGGATCGAAGGCATTGGCCGGCCACGGGTCGAGGCTTCGTTTTTGCCCAAGGTGATTGATGCGATGGTCAAGGTGCCGGACGCGTTGTCGCTGGCGGCGATGCATTACCTGGCTCAACATTTGGGACGGCGTGTTGGTGGGTCGAGCGGGACCAACCTGATCGGCGCCTTGATGGCGGCGGGGCAGATGGCGGCGGCGGGGGAGTCGGGGTCGATCGTGGCGATTCTGTGCGATGGCGGCGAGCGTTATGAGACCAGCTATTACGATCAGGACTGGCTGAAGGCTCAGGGATATGAGTTGAGTGGGTTGATGGATGTTGTCGCGGCGAGTGTCGAGCGTGGTGAGCCTTTGCCAGCCACCGTGCTGCGCGCCAACATTTAAAGACACACACACTATCCCTGTAGGAGCGAGGCTTGCCCGCGAAGAACGATAATGCGGTCTTTCAGGAAGACCGCGTCAACTTCTTCGCGGGCAAGCCTCGCTCCTACGGGTTTTTTGGTGTGTCAGAAAATGCCGATCAAGCTTCCAGGCCGAGGATATCGCGCGCCACGGCTTCGGCGATGCGAATGCCATCGACACCCGCCGACAGAATCCCGCCCGCATAACCCGCGCCTTCACCCGCCGGGAACAGACCCTTCACATTCAGGCTCTGCATCGATTCGTTACGGGTAATCCGCAGCGGCGACGAGGTGCGTGTCTCGATCCCGGTCAACACGGCATCGTGCAGCGAGTAGCCGCGAATCTGTTTCTCGAACGCCGGCAAGGCTTCACGAATCGCTTCAATCGCGAACGCGGGCAGAGCCAGCGCCAGATCACCCAAGGCAACGCCTGGTTTGTAGGACGGTTCAACGCTGCCCAACTCGGTGGACGGCTTGCCCGCAATGAAATCGCCGACCAGTTGCGCCGGCGCTTCGTAGTTGCTGCCGCCCAGCACAAAGGCGTGGGATTCCAGGCGTTCCTGCAACTCGATACCCGCCAGCGGGCCGCCCGGGTAATCGACTTCCGGGGTGATCCCGACGACGATCCCGGAGTTGGCATTGCGCTCGTTACGCGAGTACTGGCTCATGCCGTTGGTGACCACGCGACCCGGCTCGGACGTTGCCGCCACCACGGTGCCACCCGGGCACATGCAGAAGCTGTAGACCGAACGACCGTTCTTGGCGTGGTGCACCAGTTTGTAGTCGGCAGCCCCGAGTTTCGGGTGGCCGGCGTATTTGCCCAAGCGCGCACGGTCGATCAGCGACTGCGGGTGTTCAATGCGGAAACCCACCGAGAACGGCTTGGCTTCCATGAACACGCCACGCCCGTGGAGCATGCGGAAAGTGTCCCGGGCGCTGTGGCCCAAGGCAAGAATCACGTGTTTGGAATGAATCTGTTCGCCGCCATTGAGTTCGACGCCGACCAGTTGGCCGTCCTCGATCAACACGTCGGTGACCCGCTGCTGGAAGCGCACTTCGCCGCCCAGCGCACGAATCTGCTCACGCATGTTTTCCACAACGCCGGTCAGACGGAACGTACCGATGTGCGGTTTGCTGACGTAGAGGATTTCTTCCGGCGCACCGGCCTTGACGAACTCGTGCAGGACTTTGCGACCGATGAATTTCGGGTCCTTGATCTGGCTGTAGAGCTTGCCATCGGAGAACGTCCCCGCGCCGCCCTCGCCAAATTGCACGTTGGACTCAGGGTTGAGCACGCTTTTACGCCACAGGCCCCAAGTGTCTTTAGTGCGCTGGCGCACTTCGGTGCCACGTTCGAGGATGATCGGCTTGAAGCCCATTTGCGCGAGCAGCAGCCCGGCGAAAATCCCGCACGGACCAAAACCCACGACGACGGGACGTTGCTCGAGATCAGCCGGCGCCTGGCCGACAACCTTGTAGCTGACATCCGGCGCCACGTTGACGTTACGGTCATCGGCGAATTTGTGCAGCACCGCCGCCTCATCGCGAACGTTGAGGTCGATGGTGTAGATGAAGCACAGTTCAGAGGATTTTTTGCGCGCATCGTAGCTGCGCTTGAACAAGGTGAAATCGAGCAGGTCATCGCTGGCGATGCCCAGGCGCTGCACGATGGCAGGGCGCAGGTCTTCTTCGGGATGGTCGATCGGCAACTTGAGTTCGGTGATTCGTAACATGACAGGATCCGGTTCGCGGGGCGCACAACTGCGCCAAGGCGTTTGAAGGCGCCGATTATAAGCCCCAAACGCCGTTCCCGTGAGGCAAAAGCGATCAGTCGTTACGCGCGCCGCCGAAATACCCGCAACCGCGTTGCACTTGGCCATCGATGCGCAACTCGGCGCGCATGTGCTGGACGCTGCCGGTGGTGCTGTCGACGCAACGTTGCGGCGCGACCCACAGTTCGATGTGCTGGTTATTGGCTTCGGTGCTGAGATTGAAACGGCCATCGCCCAGCTGTTCTTCAACGTACGGCAGGGCCAAGGGTGGCTGGCCGGCGCGGTCGATGACCATGCCTTTGCCGCTGACTTTGACGTTCCATTCCGGCGAGTGGCCGGCGGCGCGCAGGATCAGCAGTTTGAAATTGGGGTCATCGCACGCGGTACCCGAACGTTCGACGCGGTACAACTGCTCCAGGTCGAGCCGGCTATCGGCAACGATGTTCCCACGCACGTCGGCGAACAGCTTGCCCTGAGCATCGGCGAGGGACGCAGCCTCTTGCAGGACGCTGGTGCCGCCGGTGTCATTGACCACATAACTGCGCTGCTCATTGCACGGCTGGAACAGCAACGTGCCATCCGCCGCCGTCAACTGACCCTGCATGCGGGTCTGGCCCACGTGGGAGGCGTTTTCGCGCGGGCCATCCAGCAACTGACAGGCAGCGAACAATGGAAGCAGGGCAACAAGGACTAAGGAACGGGCAACACGCATCTTTGGCTCTCCAGACAAGTGCCGCCACGTTACGCAGCCTGACCGTTCATCACAACCCCAGCGATGTTCGATCTCCTGTAGGAGCGAAGCTTGCTCGCGAAGGGGCCAGTACATCCAGCATCGTCATGAACGACAGATCGCTTTCGCGAGCAAGCTTCGCTCCTACGGTGAGGGTGGTGTGTCAGCCGACGTGAAAGGTCTGGCCGGTCTGTAGGCCCTCTACGCTTTTGGCGTAGGCCAATGCCACATCTACTGCGGGAACCGGCTTGTAGCCACGGAAGTACGGTGCATAGCTGCCCATGGCTTCGACCAGCACGGTCGGGCTGATCGAGTTCACTCGCATGCCGCGAGGCAGTTCAATGGCCGCCGCACGAACGAAGCTGTCCAGCGCACCGTTGACCAATGCGGCCGAGGCACCGCTGCGAATCGGGTCGTGGCTGAGCACGCCAGTGGTGAAGGTGAACGAGGCGCCGTCATTGGCGAATTCACGTCCGATCAGCAGCAGGTTGACCTGGCCCATCAGCTTGTCCTTCAGGCCCAGCGCAAAACTTTCTTCGGTCATTTCATCCAGCGGCGCGAAAGTGACGTTGCCCGCAGCGCAGATCAGGGCATCGAACTTGCCGGTTTGCTCGAACAGCTTGCGGATCGAGGCGCTGTCGCTGATATCAACGTTGAAGTCGCCGCTGTTACGGCCGATGCGGATGATGTCGTGACGCTGGGACAGCTCTTTGTCGACCGCTGAACCGATGGTGCCGCCTGCGCCTATCAAAAGAATTTTCATCGTGCTGTTCCTCGAAGTGGTTGAACGAGGTTGCAGTCTAGAGTGGTTTTTTCTGTTGATAAGCGCGCTAATAGGCAATCTTTGGTTTTCAAATGGAAACAATCCATGAGCGAGATGGATGATCTGGCGGCGTTCGCGGTGTTGATCGAAGCGGGCAGTTTCACCTTGGCGGCGCAGCAATTGGGGTGCAGCAAGGGGCAGCTGTCCAAGCGCATCAGCCTGCTGGAAACCCGGTTTTCCGTGGTCCTGCTGCAACGCACCACCCGCCGTTTGAGTTTGACGGCGGCAGGCGCGGCGCTGTTGCCACAAGCCCAGGCGCTGGTCGTACAAGTCGAGAAGGCGCGTCAGGCATTGGCGCGTTTGAAGGACGACATGGCCGGGCCGGTGCGCATGACGGTTCCCGTATCGCTGGGGGAAACCTTCTTCGATGGCTTGTTGCTGGAGTTTTCCCGCCAGTATCCCCAAGTGCAGATCGAGCTGGACCTCAACAACAGCTTTCACGATTTGTCCCGAGACGGTTTTGACCTGGCCATCCGATCGGAAGTGGCCAATGACCAACGACTGGTCGCGCGTCCGCTGTTGGCCTGGCACGAAATGACCTGCGCCAGCCCGGCGTATCTCGAACAGTACGGTGAGCCGCAGACGCCCCAGGCGTTGGCCGAGCATCGCTGCCTGCTCAACAGCCATTACAGTGGTCGCGAAGAATGGCTTTATCACCAGCAGCACGAATTGCTGCGGGTGCGTGTCTCGGGGCCGTTTGCCAGCAATCACTACAACCTGCTGAAAAAAGCCGCACTGGCCGGCGCCGGCATTGCGCGGTTGCCTTCTTACCTGCTGCAAGCGGAATTGGCTGACGGACGATTGCGCTGGCTCCTGCGTGATTATCAGACGCGGAGCATGCCGATGTACCTGGTTCATCCGTATCAGGGCGGCCTGCCAAAACGCACTCAAGTGTTGGCGGACTACCTGATCGACTGGTTCAAACGCAGCGGCGAGGCGTTGGCGCGTCTTCAGCAATAGCCACTCCCCCCAATCCCTGTAGGAGCGAGCCTGCTCGCGATAGCGGTGTGACATTCAGTAATGATGCTGACTGACACTCCGCTATCGCCGGCAAGCCGGTCTCACTCCTACAGGGGGCTGCGTTAGCGGGTGAAATGTCGGGCAATCAGGTGATCAATCGACAATTTCCCCGGCCCGGTCGCCATCAGGTACAGCAACACGGCCGCCCAAGTGCCATGGGTTGGATAAGCATCGGGGTACACAAACAGTTGAATGATCAGGGTCATGCCCAGCAGGGCCAACGCCGAGAACCGCGTGGCAAAGCCGATCAGGATCAGCATAGGGAAGAAATGCTCGGCGAAGGCTGCCAGGTGCGCCGCCAGTTCCGGGGACAGCAACGGCACGTGGTACTCGCTCTGAAATAGCGGGATGGTCGAGTCCGCCAGGTGTGGCACGCCCAGCTGGAAGGAGCCGTCGAACAGGTCGATGGCCAGGCCTTCGACCTTGGTTTGCCCGGATTTCCAGAACACCGCAGCGATGGAGAAGCGCGCGATAAAGGCGATCAGGCTGTGGGGGATCATTTCCAGCAAAGCGATGGCGCGGGCGATGGGGTTCTGTGATTCAGTCCGGGTGTTCATGGCGATACCTTGTTTTTGTGTAAGTCGTTGATGGCGTTACGGCTGATCAGCAGCGCCAGGGTTTGACTGAGGTCGAAGGCGGGGGCCGCTTCCAGCGCCTGCATCAGTGACTGGCCGTTTTGCAGGTTCTGAATGAATGCGCTGGCACCCTGTTCTATGGCAAATACTTCAACGTCCAGACCGTTGCGCAGCACCAGCGCGTGTTGTCTCTGGTTCAGATCAATCCCCGCCAGCGTCGCTTCCTGTTGATGTGCAGTCCAGATCGCGACCACGGCGTAAGCTGAATTCAACAGGTTGAGGGAGGGATGAAGTTCGACGGTGAGCTCGCTCAGGGCTAGCGGATCGGCGAGTGCTGCGGCGATCTGCTCATGGTCCATGGGTTGCGCATCGGCCGCGTGATAGGCCATGACTCGCAGGCGCTCCAGTCGGGCGATATCAGCCAGATAAGGCACGCTGGCCGCGGGCGCAAAGCCTTCGATGAAGGCTGCGAAATCATCGCCGTAGCCATTCATCAAAGGGCTGCGGGGCGGGGTGCTTTGCACATAGATCCCGGCCATGGCGCGGAAAAACTCTTCGCCAACCAATTGCAAAACCACAGGGTAACTGTCCGCCAATGCGTTGATCAGCGAGCTCTGCACATTGTTGCGGTACACCGCAAAACGGCTGGCCGGATCGGCGCCATTGACGCTTAGTAATCCGTCGGGGCACGGCAGTTGCGGATCGAGCAGGGCGGCGGCGAAATCGGCTTGATTGCTCATGGCCGGCCCTCGGCGCACAGCAACAACTCATCGGCCTGACGCGCTTCGGCGTGCAGTACGCTGAAGGCCGGCAACTGATTGTCGCGTTCGATCAATGTCGCCATCGGACCGACGCGCTCCAGCACTTGCACGTACAGCGCCCACACGGCGTTGTCGATGGGCGCACCGTGATCATCGATCAGCAGACGGTCACCGAGGCTGTCGGTGTCTTCGGCAAATCCGGCCAGATGAATTTCACCGACGGCGTGAAGGGGCAGGGCGTCGATGTAGGCCAAAGGATCGCGTTGATGATTGATGCTCGACACATAGACGTTGTTCACGTCCAGCAACAACCCGCAACCGGTGCGGCGAATGACTTCGCTGATGAAGTCGGCTTCGTCGATCGTCGAATGCTTGAACGACAGGTACGTCGCTGGGTTCTCCAGCAGCATTGGGCGTTTGAGCGTGGTCTGCACCTGATCGATGTGTTCGCAGACGCGGTTCAGCGTGGTGTTGTCGTAGGCCAGCGGCAGCAGGTCATTGAGGAACTCCGGGCCATGGCTGGACCAGGCCAGGTGTTCGGAAAAGGAGTGGGGTTGATAGCGCTCGATCAGCTCGGCAAGGCGTTGCAGGTGTTGAAGGTCCAGCGGACCTTCGGCACCGATGGACAAACCAACGCCATGCAGCGACAGCGGATACTGCTCGCGGATCAACCCCAGATAGTGATGAAAAGGGCCGCCGGCCACCATGTAGTTTTCGGCGTGGACTTCGAAGAAACCGATGTCCGGTTGTGAACCGAGCACTTCACGAAAGTGCCCGGTCTTGAGCCCCAGCCCGGCGCGGGGCGGGAGCCCGAACGGTGAATTGTTCATGGTCGACACTCAGGCTGGGAGACGGATCAGGCTTTGGCTTTGAAGGCTTCCATCTGACCGAAACCGGTCGGCGAGGTCTTGCTTTCGGTGGTGGCGCAGGTGCCTTTCGGAACCAGTTTCCAGGCGTTGGGCTGGTAGTCGGTTTTCGCGGTGCCTGCACACGTGGTGCCAGCGCCGGCCGCGCAATCGTTATGACCTTTCATGGCCACGCCGAAGCATTTTTCCATGTTGCTGTTGTCGGCGGCCTGGACGGTGGAGACAGCGGCCATGCTCAGCGCAGAACCAAGGGCCAGAACGAGGGCGGTGGCGGACAGGGTGCGGGTGGTAGCAGTCATGATGTTTCTCCGAAAGTGGTCTTGGTTTGGCAAGCGTTTGTGCTTGCTTACCCCACTAGAGAGAGGTCATCGCGATGCGTTACAGCCGCGCTCAATCTTTTTTTTAGTGCACTGATCATTCCCATGCTTTGTGTGGATTGCGTGATCAACAAACGGGCTCAAATAACCAACGACCGTTCGTCGCAATACAGCGCTTACCTGTAACTTCTGACAGTAGTCAACCGCCTGGCGAGGGTGTTCCATTGGCACCTGAACGGCCCAATCTCAAGGGTCTCTTTACCAAGGACGGTGCTTCATGATGGACGACCAAGCAGGCTCCGGTCCGCAGTTGCCGTGGACGTTGAAACTTGTGGGTGCCCAGCGCTGGTCGCTTGTCACCGAATGGCTGGCCTTGCGGTCGGCAATGTGCGCCGCCCTGCGTTCGTCTGTTGCCTTGGCCTGCACCCTGCCCATGATGTTCTGTACGGTTGCTGCCCAGCCGCTGCTCGATCCGCTGGACACTCTCAAACGCATCAACCACAACTACAACACCCTCCGGAACGCTTGCCAGGAACCCGATACCGGTGCTGCGCGCGGTCACTACTACTGCAGTGGCGTGACCTTGCGCATGGTCAACGACGGACCCTTCAACCCTTGGGACTACAGCCCCTACGCGATCAAGATCGGCGCGACTTCCTATTCATGGATCCGCAAGGATCTGAGTACCCGAATCCTCGTTCACCCAGCCGGTTTCATCCTGCGAACTCCAACAGATGCTGCGGCCTTGAACCTGCCGGTCAAGGAGCAGGGCTGGACCTGCATCTTCGCCTTCGATGGCGGTACCGGACCGGAGCGCAAGTGGTACGGATGCGGCTTTTTCGACAGTCGCGAGCCTCCGCGCGCGGCCCAGGGCGTGATGAACAACCGCAATTCCGCCGCGGCTTACGGCACCTGCGCGGAAGCCGGGGTGAGCACCGCCGAGCAATGGACCCAGAAATACACCGGACTGTGGAAGGGACCGATCCAAACCAGCCAGTGCTCCTGGAACGCAGAAAAACCCGACGACTGGACCGCCATGATCCGGGTTCACGAATCCCGTCCGAACACCACCAACAAGGACCCCTTTGCCTTCAGTGGCCAGGTCAACGAGTTCATGTTGAAGAACGCCTCGGCAACCAACGACGGCAGCGAAAACATGAAACACATCGAGGCCTTCATCTACAACGTCAACAGCACGCAGAACTTCGCCACCCGCGGTGACCAGGCACCCCCGAAACCGGAGAATGGCCTGAACAGCGCGCGCAACTTTCAGAAGAAGCTCCAGGCCCAGGGCTATAGCGTGCCGATCCTGCGGCTGGATTTCACCAAGCCTGCAGAGCAGCGTTTCAGCTATGTCGCCGCCGACCAGGCGATAGACCTGACGGTTGCCGGCGGTACACAGCCAACGCCGGTTTCACCCGCGCCCAACTACATCGCTGCGGCCATCTGGATCGAGCGTTACGACCCGGGCAGCAAGAAAAACGAATGGTCCCTCAAGGTCACGCCCACCGCTCAGGGCAAGACGATTCAGGCCAGCGACCAGGACGCCTTGTACAAGGAACTGTTCGGGCTGCGTGGGGCCGATAACGAGTGGCGCGAAAACGAGTGGCGCGAAAACGAGAAATCACCGGGCAGCATGCGCGAGCAACTGAACTGTCTGATCCAGAACTATCCGGCCAAGACCGAATGGAACCTGGAGCCTTTTCGCCCCAATGTCAGTCCCCAGGAAGCGGCCAGGGCAGGTTGCAATCCAGTGCCGCTCCAGCCAACGCAATACATCGCCTCTGCCGACTGGATCAAGCGTTACGACCCCGGCACCCGCAAGGATGAATGGACCTTGAGCGTAGTGCCCACGGCGGCGGGTCGAGCCTTGCCCAACGAGCAGACAGGGGCTCTGTACGACCAATTGTTTGCCCTCAAGGGCGCGGAGAGCAACTGGCGCGACAATGAAAATTCCGCCGGCAGCATGCGCCAGCAATTGAGCTGCGTCCTGATCAACTACCGCAACAAGACGCCCTGGAATCTCGAGCCTTTCCGGCCTGCTTTGTCGGACAGCGAGACGCGGGCCGCGGGTTGCAACCCGGTCCCGCGTTAAAGGTGTGTTTTGGCTAATCAAGGAGATGCAAGCCATGAAAAAACGTCTGAACAGGATCGCCCCATTACTCATGTTCCCGCTGCTGGTTCAGGCGACATGGGCCCATGCCGAGTCATGCGAAGAGACACTAAAAAAGGTTGAAACGTTGTACAACAAAACAGTCGATAGTTGCGGGCCGGATCCAGCGTCGGACTGTTCGGGATTGATGATCAGGGGCACTCACCGGGCCGACCCGGCAATGGGGCAGAAATGGGATGTATGGAATCCAAGCCCGACAGCAATAGAGAAGGGTACTTTTGCCGCCTCTTATATGCGTGCCGACGGCATCAGTTATGAAGATCCTGGCATGAGCACCCAGAACGGCTACCTCATCACTCCGAGAGATCTGGTACGCGATCCCGAGACGCCGGTGCATGTCTTCTGTGCGTTTCCTAATGACGCCTGGACCGACTTTCGAGATGACCGAGGCTGTGGAAACAACAAAAACACCACACAGACCGAAGCCGTATGCCAGGCCATGGCGCCACCAATCCTCAGCCCGAATGCCTGGGTCGCGCATTTCACCAGGTTCAGCAACGACAAAAAGCAGGACCAGTTGCAGTGTGGCTTCAATATGCGCAACCCCATGAGCAGCAAGGATCGGGTAGACGCCTTTCGCAACTTCATGGGGGCGCGGAAAGTCATCAATAGCCGTGAGTTTCAAACCCAGACAGAGTTACGCCTGGGCAACCCTAAAGACGACGAGCTACCGATTCTGGCTTTTTTTGTCAGCGATCAACGTGGTTTGAACGATGCCTTGGCCAATCAGCGGGACTATAAAGCCAGGACAGGCAAGGATCGCAACATCGTCAAGATTGATTTCCCCAGAACCCCGACCAGCAAGGCCACCTTCTCGTGCGTCAAAAGCACGCAGCCGCCGACGCAACAATTCTGTGACAAGTACATCGAATCAAGCAACTGGGTACAACGTCCCGATCCAGTGCTAGGGCCGAACACCTGGTCGCTTTCGGTAGTGCCTAACGCTTGCGGCCGCGCTATCAAGGATGATCAGACCGACAGAATGTTTGCCGAGCTGTACAACAAGCATAAAGACGATGAGCAATGGCGGCAGTACAGCGTCAATGGCGGGTCACTCCGCCGGCAAATGGTTTGTCATCTGGCGGCAACCTTCGACGGCAGACCTGCCAGGAACAAGCCCGAATGGAACCTTGAACCGGCGCGGCCTTACGTCGACCAAGCCACGGCTGTAGCGAAGGACTGTAATCCTTACTGAGGCTTTTTAGCGGCGAAACCTGATCTGCCGATACCCCAGTATCGGCAGATTACCCACCACAAAAAAACGGCCCGAAGGCCGTTTTCTGTTTACCGCAAAGACTCAACCACCCAGATACGCTTCACGCACTTTCGGATCGGTCAGCAGTGCTTCGCCAGTGCCTGTCATCACCACCCGGCCGTTCTCCAGAACGTAGGCACGGTCGGCAATTTTCAGCGCCTGGTTGGCGTTCTGCTCTACCAGGAACACGGTCACGCCATCCTTGCGCAGCTGTTCGATGATGTCGAAGATCTGCTGGATGATGATCGGTGCGAGGCCCAACGATGGCTCGTCGAGCAGCAGCAGTTTGGGTTTGCTCATCAGCGCACGGCCGATGGCGAGCATTTGCTGTTCGCCGCCCGACATGGTGCCGCCGCGTTGGGCAAAGCGTTCTTTCAGGCGTGGGAAAAGCCCGAGGACCTTGTCCATCTGTTCCTGATAATCGCCCTTGTTGGTGAAGAATCCGCCCATGGACAGGTTCTCTTCCACGGTCAGGCGGGCAAACACCCGACGACCTTCCGGCACCACCGCGATGCTTTTACGCATGATCTGCGAGGAGTCCTGGCCGACGAGTTCCTCACCCATGTAGCGGATGCTGCCGCTGTGGGCTTGCGGCGAACCGCAGAGAGTCATCAGCAGGGTCGACTTGCCGGCACCGTTGGCGCCGATCAGGGTCACGATCTCGCCCTGGCGGACTTCGACGTTGACGCTGTGCAGCGCCTGGATCTTGCCGTAGAAGGTGGAAACGTTTTCGAATTGCAGCATTTACGCTTCCCCCAGGTAGGCTTTGATCACTTCAGGATTGTCGCGGATCTGCTCCGGCGTGCCGTCGGCCAGAGGCGTGCCCTGGTTGATCACGACGATGTGGTCGGAAATGCTCATGACCAGTTTCATGTCATGTTCGATCAGCAGAACAGTGACGTTGTGCTCTTCACGCAGCATGCTGATCAGCGCCTTCAGGTCCTCGGTTTCCTTCGGGTTCAGGCCGGCGGCCGGTTCGTCGAGCATGAGGATCCGCGGGCGGGTCATCATGCAGCGAGCGATTTCCAGACGACGTTGCTGACCGTAGGCCAGGGTGCCGGCCGGACGGTTGGCGAACTGCGTGAGGTTGACCTTGTCCAGCCAGAACTCGGCGAATTCCATGGCCTCGCGTTCGCTTTTGCGGAACGACGGGGTCTTGAACAGGCCGGACAGAAAGTTGGTGTTCAGGTGACGGTGCTGCGCGATCAAGAGGTTCTCGACCGCGGTCATGTCCTTGAACAACCGCACGTTCTGGAAGGTCCGCACCACGCCTTTGAGGGCGATCTTGTGGCCCGGCAGGCCTTCGATCGGCTCGCCGTCCAGCAGGATGCTGCCGCCACTCGGTTTGTAGAAACCGGTCAGGCAGTTGAACACGGTGGTTTTGCCAGCGCCGTTAGGGCCGATCAACGCAACCACCTGTTTTTCTTTCACGGTCAGGGCCACGCCGTTGACCGCCAGCAAGCCGCCGAAGCGCATGCTCAGATTTTCGACTTTAAGGATCTCGCGGCTCATTTGCGCAGCTCCATGTGAGGACGTTGCATGGGCAGCAGGCCTTGAGGACGCCAGATCATCATCAGCACCATCAAGGCGCCGAACATCAACATGCGGTATTCACTGAACTCACGCATCATTTCCGGCAACAGGATCATCACCACGGCCGCGAGGATCACGCCCAGCTGCGAGCCCATGCCACCCAATACGACGATGGCGAGAATGATCGCCGACTCGATGAAGGTGAACGACTCCGGTGTCACCAGGCCCTGACGGGCAGCGAAGAAGCTGCCGGCAAAACCGGCGAATGCCGCGCCGAGGGTGAACGCCGAAAGCTTGATCACCGTAGGATTGAGACCCAGCGCACGGCAGGCGATTTCGTCTTCACGCAACGCTTCCCAGGCACGCCCCAGCGGCATGCGCAGCAAGCGGTTGATGACGAACAGCGCGCCAAGGGCCAGCAACAGGGCAACCAGGTACAGGAAAATTACCTTGTTGATCGAGTTGTAAGCGATGCCGAAGTACTCGTGGAACGTCTGCATGCCTTCGGCCGCTTTACGTTCGAAGGTCAGGCCGAAGAACGTTGGCTTCTCGATGTTGCTGATGCCGTTCGGGCCACCGGTGAGGCCGGTCAGGTTACGCAGGAACAGACGGATGATTTCACCGAAGCCCAGGGTCACGATCGCCAGGTAGTCACCGCGCAGGCGCAGTACCGGGAAGCCGAGCAGGAAGCCGAAGGTGGCCGCCATCAGGCCGGCGATCGGCAGGCAGATCCAGAAGCTCAAACCGTAGTAGTGCGACAGCAGCGCATAACTGTAGGCACCGACGGCATAGAAGCCGACGTAACCGAGGTCGAGCAGACCGGCCAGGCCGACCACGATGTTCAGGCCCAGGCCCAGCATCACGTAGATCAACACCAAAGTGGCGATATCCACCGCACCGCGAGAGCCGAAGAACGGCCAGATCAGGGCGCCGGCGATCAACGCAATGATGATCCAGCGCTGGGTGGTCGGCAGGGTCAGGAAGTTACTGGCCTTGGCTGGGATCAGCGGCATGTTTGGCGACGAACGCCAGGCCGAGCTGATCTGTTGATCGAACAACACGCGCAGGAACATCAGCACCGAACATACGGCGATGGTGATCAGCGTTGCAGTGCTGGTGCCATGGACTTCGAGGTTGATGCCGACGATGGTCAGCTTCAGACCCAGTACCGGGTAGGCAACCGCCCACACCAGCAAGGCGCTGAACAACGCCTGTTTAAGATTCCTAGTCATACTTTCTCAACCTCCGGACGGCCCAGCAGGCCGGTTGGCCGGAACAACAACACCAGAACCAGCAGGCCGAACGCCACAACGTCCTTGTACTGGTCGCCGAAGATATCGGCACCGAAGGCTTCCGCGACACCCAGCACCAGCCCGCCGAGCATGGCGCCGGGGATGCTGCCGATACCGCCCAGTACCGCGGCGGTGAAGGCCTTGAGGCCAACGAGGAAACCGGCGTTCGGGTTGATCACGCCGTATTGCATGCTCAACAGCACGGCCGCGATGGCCGCCAGTGCAGCACCGATGACGAAGGTCAGGGCGATGATGTTGTTGGTGTTGATACCCAGCAGGTTGGCCATCTTGATGTCTTCGGCGCAGGCACGGCAGGCGCGACCCAGGCGAGAGCGGGAGATGAACAGCGTCAGGCCGATCATGGCGAGCAACGTCACCACGAACACGACGATTTGCATGTAGGAAATCAGCACTTCATGTGCGCCACCTGGCCCGAATGCAAAGTTGCCCGGGATCAGGTTGGGGATGGATTTGTCCTTGGAGTCTTGCGCCAGCAGAACCGTGTTCTGCAGGAAAATCGACATGCCGATGGCGGAAATCAGCGGGATCAGACGGTTGCTGCCGCGCAAGGGGCGGTAGGCGATCCGTTCGATGCTGTAACCGTAGGCACTGGTCACGACGATGGTCGCAAGGAAAGCGGCAGTCATCAACAGCGGAACACTGTCGAGTCCCATCATGGCCAGCCCGGCGATGGCGATGAACGCCACGTAGGAGCCGATCATGTACACCTCGCCGTGGGCGAAGTTGATCATTCCAATGATGCCGTAAACCATCGTATAGCCGATGGCGATCAGGGCATACGTACTGCCAATGGTCAGACCATTAACCAGCTGTTGGAAGAAGTGATAGATGTCAGGCATTACAGCGCTCCTAAAAACCTGATACGCATTTCACTGGTGGAGTCATTTTCCCGCTCGAGCCCCGTGGATCTGCATCCACTTCGAACGCGAGGTTTGCCAGCGAACCGCTGATGACGGTTTTGAGATTTTCAGGTGGGGAGACTGGCGGATCACGCCAGCGCGGCCCAATACGTTCGTAAAACAAAGCCCACGGCACGCCGTGGGCTTTATTGGCAGTCAGTCAGGCAAGGCCTTACTGAGGCTTGGCTTCAGTTTTTGGTTTGCCGAAGTGCCACTCGTAAACCACAAATTTGAAGTCTTTCAGGTCGCCCTTGTCGTCGAAGCTCAGGTCGCCGGTAGGCGTCTTGAAGGTGCCTGCGTGGATGGCAGCAGCCACTTTGGCAGTGTCTTCGGACTTGGCAGCCTTGATGCCGTCGGCGATCACGGTCACAGCCGAGTAGGCCGGGAACACGAACGGACCGCTCGGGTCTTCTTTCTTCGCTTTGAATGCGTCAGCCAGAGCAACGTTGGCTGGATCCTGGTCGAAGGATTTCGGCAGGGTTACCAGCAGACCTTCGGAAGCGTCTTTGGCGATCTGCGAAATGGAGTCGTTACCCACGCCTTCCGGACCCATGAACTTGGCTTTCAGGCCTTTTTCCTGTGCTTGACGCAGGATCAGACCTAGCTCCGGGTGGTAGCCGCCGTAGTAGACGAAGTCGACGTTGGCTTGCTTGAGCTTGGCGATGATCGAAGAGAAGTCCTTGTCGCCGGCGTTGATGCCTTCGAACACGGCAACCTTGACGTTTTTGCCTTCAAGGGTTTTCTTCACGGCGGTGGCGATGCCTTCACCGTATTGCTGTTTGTCGTGCAGAACAGCAACGATCTTCGGTTTTACGTGATCGGCGATGTAGTTACCGGCGGCAGGGCCCTGGGCGCTGTCCAGACCGATGGTGCGGAACACCATTTTGTAACCACGAGCGGTGATGTCCGGGCTGGTGGCAGCCGGGGTGATCATGATCACGCCTTCGTCTTCGTAAATGTCCGAAGCCGGTTGAGTGGAGCTGGAGCACAGGTGACCGACCACGAACTTGACGCCGTCGTTGACGACTTTGTTCGCGACCGCTACCGCTTGTTTTGGATCACAGGCGTCATCGTATTCAACGGCGACCAGTTGCTTGCCGTCTACGCCGCCTTTGGCGTTGATCTGTTCGATGGCCATTTTGGCGCCACTGAACTGCATGTCGCCGTATTGGGCTACAGGACCGGTTTTAGGGCCGGCGATGCCGATCTTGATGGTGTCAGCTGCGAACGAATGGCTGGCAACCCCGGCCAGAACCATAGCGGCAAACAGTTTGGAAATCTGCTTAGTAGCCTTAGTCATAGTGCTCCACTCTTACTGTTGTAGTTTTTATAGTCCTGGCGCCGTAGCAGCAGAACCGGGTCAGATATCTTCGATATCCTCCGGAAAATGCCCCCGGCAACTGTACCGGTACAGTGTAGAGCGCCAATTGTTAGCCTGGGAAGCTGGCGCCAGGGGGCAAAACCAGAGGGTGTCGCTTTATTGAAAGAAAAAGACAAAATAGCGGCGGGATGTTAGCTGGCTAATTGCTTGATTCAGCAGCATTCCCTGGCTTTCCTGCTCTTTTTCTTTCGGTGACTCAATTGCATCCGGGTTTTGCTGCCAGACCACCGACGTTATCATTCGCGTCGATTTCTTTTCCGGACAGCGCCCATGAATAAAGAACCTAGCACCCTCTATGCCAAGCTGCTTGGTGAAACCGCATCTATTACGTGGAAGGAGTTGGAGCCCTTCTTCGCCAAGGGTGCCCTATTGTGGGTCGATCCCGGCCTGGATTTGATCGCCGCCGCCGAAGCGGTGGCCACGGATGAAGGCGAGAAAGTGGCCGCCTGGCTGGCTGCCGACACGGTCGCCAAGCTGTCTGAAACGCGGGCGTTGGATCTTTTTGAGCGCGACCCTGAGCTATGGGCTGTGGTGGTTTCGCCGTGGATTCTGATCCAGGAAAGGGCGACGAGCTGACTGTCCGCACTTTATTGGTGCGCTTGGTTGGCAACTAAAAGTGTGTAGGTGAGTAGCGTGATGGCACGTTGCCGTAGAGAAAGGCTACAGAAGGGTCTTGGCGAGGGTGACGTAAACGTAACGGGAACAGTTTATTGAGCAGCCTTTGGGCTGCTTAATTGTTTCTGGATGTTGGAAAGGCTGAAATCTTCAGTGGGTTTGAGGGCCTCATCGCCGGCAAGCCGGTCTCACTCCTACAGGGGAACGCATTCCAAATGTAGGAGTGAGACCGGCTTGCCGGCGATGGCGGCGACCGGGTCTGGCGTCAGACAGAGAACGTCTTGCCCGTATGGTTATTCAGCGAAATAACCTTGGTCTTGCCAATCCGGTGACGGTAGATCTCACGCAGGTACTTGATCGCCTTCTTCACGCAATCACGCGACAAGCGAATGTCGTTGATCGAGACAAACTTGTCCTTGTCGTTGATCAGTTCGCGGTACTTCTTCTCGTACATCGGTTTGATCGCGTACCAGTTGGTATCCAGGATCTTCGCCGGGTTTTCGAACTCGTTCAGCAAGTCGTCGATCAGGTCTTCGTCGAAGTCTTCATTGATGATGAAGTCCAGGATCGAGTTATCCAGCGTGTCGTCGAAGCGGTACGGGTTCTTCGCGAAGCAGCGCTTGATGAACGCGACGATCAGCGTCAGGAAGTCGTCCGACAGGCACGGGCTCTTGGCGATCAGGGTGGTCAACGATAAGTTGGCCGACGCGCCGATCACCAGCGCATAACGCTTGAGCGTGGTGTTCGGGAACAGGCTGTTGAGGTGAGTCTTCAACCGGTTCAGGTCCATGTAGGACAGCTTGTAGTCTTTGGGCAGCGAAACAATCGAGACCACCGACGAGCAATTCTTGAAGAAGTGCAGGTCGTGCAACGCGGCTGCGTCATAACCTGAATTCTTGTACTGCTCCAGCGAGGCGCGATAGCGCTTGGACTCGATCGGCAACAGGCTGATGCCTTCGATTGCCTGGGTCACTTTGTTGAAGTGCGGCAGGTCGATGGAGCGGAAGAACAAATCGTCGATGTTCAGCCGCTGCGGCTCTTTCTCGAACACCTTGAACTTGTCGCTGCTCGGCGGCGGGGTTTCCGGCACCACGGACTCGGCGTAAGCAATCGCCACCGGGCCGGCCAGGCTCATGAACAGGTCGTTGGCGTCGAGGCGAATGGTTTCGCCGATGTCGATGCCGGCACGACGGAAATAGTTCTGGTCGTAGTCAGTCGTGACGGCCTGTGCCGTCAGAATGTTGAAGATCTGCTGTGAGATGTATTGGTTGGCGTGCTTTTCCATCGCGTTGACGTCGATGTTCTGGATGTTGCCGTCATCGCTTTCTTCGGCATAACGCATGATGTCGTTGGAGATCAGCATCATGGCGTTCCATGGGCGGATACGGCCCATGACGCTGGCTTCGCTGCTGTCTTCGTTGGCGAAGTTGTAGGAGAAATCCCACTCTTCCGACAGGTATTTGCACAGCAGGCGACCTGCGTTGATGTGCAGCGCCTCGGACATTTCACTGCGGTGATCGGAAATGTTCGGCAGTACGCAAATGCCGCTGGTGAAGATCGGCTCGAAGACGAAGGAGTGACCGCTCTTGCCGTCGTGTTCATCCATCGGCTTGGTGTCGAACGTCTTGTTCATGTACGAGTGCTGTTGGGCGAGGCCGAATTCCGAAGCCATGCCCGAACCGGTACCGCCGCCGGCACTGAAGATCGAGAAATACAGGCGCGACTGGTTGGCCTTGATGCCGCAGCTGTCGATCAGGTACGAGTGAATCATTTTCCAGTCAGGGCTGGAGAAACGCTGGGTGTCCTTGTTCAGGATGATCTTGGCCAGGTACTGGCCGAGGATCGGCGCGTTACCGGCGCCACCGGCGTGGACTTCCGACAAGTCCATGATTTTCATTTTGCTGTAGTCGCGCAGGAAGCCGCTTTTTTCGCCCTTGCGCGAGAAACGAATGCGCCCGGCGATGTCTTTGTCCAGGTCGCCAAGCATCACCAGCGGCTCGACCAGGAACACCGGCTTGGAGGCCTTGTTCGGCCCCAGGCGCAGGTTGTTGCGGATCCACTGCGCCGGGCTGTAACCCTTTTCGGCGTAGCGTTTGTCCGGCGACAGACGGTCTTCGTTATTGAATTCGTTGAGGTAGAACTTGCGGGCGTTGTACACCAGCTCCGCGACGTCCAGCGCAATGTTGGAACCGCAACGTCCCAGACCGATCAGGCACACCGAAGGGAATTCCTGGTCGTTGTGCTGTTCGTTGTCGCCTTCCAGGTGCGGGGGGCGCGGGAACACCATGTCGCGCAGGCCATCGAGGTTATCGAGGATGCGGTCGGTATTGGTTTCGGTGAAATACAGGTATTGCTGACTGGCCAGCGGACGCGACGGGATCAATGGCTTCGACGATGAGGGGCTGTTTGCCGCGGGGCTCAGTGTCAGATCGGAAACCGTAGTGGCCGGATTATTTTTAGAAGTCATTGGGCGCCATGTACCTGGGCTGGTTAGCTCGCCGACACGGTGTCGTCGAACCTTCACGGGATAGGAACTCGCGACTTTTTTAGCGCGTATTTTGCCCAAGCGTCAGGGTCAAAGCCTGAGCATCACTCGGGGGAATCCTTTCCTTAGTCATGATGAATCGGCCAATATTCGGCGATCTTTAATCAAAAGGAGGCTAAATGATGTCAATCCTACCTTCGTTGGGTTTTGCCGGAATCGGCCTGATGGGTTTGCCGATGTGTCGGCGCCTGTTGGCGGCGGGGTATCCGCTGACGGTATGGAATCGCAATCCGGCCAAGTGCGCAGCGTTGGTCAAGGCCGGCGCCCGGCAAGTGGCGACAGCGGCTGAACTGGGCCAGCACGCCGATGTGGTGATGATGTGCCTGGCGGACACGGCGGTGGTGCGCGAGGTGGTTTTCGGCCCGGCCGGGATTGCCGAGGGGGCGAAAAGTGGTCAGTTGCTGGTGGACTTTTCCAGTCTGGAACCTACCGCGACGCGGGAAATGGCGGCGGATCTTGTCAGCCAATGCGGCATGCACTGGCTGGACGCTCCGGTGTCCGGCGGGGTCGTCGGCGCCGAGGCGGGCAGCCTGGCGATTATGGTGGGCGGCGAAGCGGCAGACCTTGAGCGAGTCAGGCCGGTGCTGTTGAACCTCGGTCAACGGGTGACTCACATGGGCGGAGTCGGCGCCGGGCAGGTGACCAAGGCCTGCAATCAGATGATCGTTGCCTGCAATGCGCTGGTGATTGCTGAAGTGGTGGCGCTGGCCGAGCGTTCCGGGGTAGACGCCAGCCTGATCGCCGAGGCGCTGGCGGGCGGGTTCGCCGATTCAAGACCGTTGCAGATCCTGGCCCCGCAAATGGCCGAGAGTCGTTTCGAGCCGGTGAAGTGGCACGTGCGCACGCTACTCAAGGACCTCGACACCGCAGTGAAATTCTCCCGCGAACAGGGATCAGCCTCGCCGATCAGCGGATTGGCCGCACAACTGATGCGCCTGCATGGGGGCCAGGGCTTTTTGGAAAAGGATCCGTCGACGTTAGTGCAGTTGTACCGCACGCCAGGCTCAGAGGACTGACACTGCGTGCGTGTTTGCGCTGATTGATCTCCTCCAGTACCGCATGCAGCTCGGCCATAGGCACCGGACGGCTGAGCAGGTGGCCCTGAACGAAGTCGCAGCCCTGGCGTTCGAGAAAGTCATATTGCTCGGACGTTTCGACGCCCTCGCTGATGACCTGTAAATGCAGGGTGTGGGCCATGACGATAATGGCGTGGACGATCTCCATGTCCTGGGTGGCCTTGGGGACGTCCTGGATGAACGAGCGGTCGATTTTCAGTGTGTTCAGCGGCAGGCGCTTGAGGTAGGCCAAGGATGAATAACCAGTGCCGAAGTCGTCGATCGACAGTGAGACCCCGAGGGCGCGGATCTGCTTGAGCAGCACCAGGGTGTTGGCGAGATTGCCCATCAGCGCGTTTTCGGTCACCTCCAGTTCCAGCCGGTGCGGCGCCACTCCGGCGATGCGCAGGGCGTTTTCGATTTCATCGGCCAGATCCTCGCGGGCGAGGTTCAGCGGCGAGCAATTCACGGCGATCTTGAGATCTTCACGGCCCTGGCGGGAGAGCTCGCCAAGATCCCCGCAGGCCTTGCGCAACACCCAGTTGTCCAGTTCGGCGATCAGGCCGTTGGCCTCGGCAATGGCAATGAATCGATCCGGTGCCAGCAACCCGTGAACCGGGTGTTGCCAGCGAATCAGCGCTTCGAGTTTGGTGACCTGTCCGGTTTTCAGCTCATAGATAGGTTGGTAATAGAGGATCAATCCGTCGTCATTGCTCAGGGCGTTCCGCAGTTCTCCTTCGAGTTGCAGCTCCAGCGTGGCACGGGTTTTCATGTGCGGGCTAAAAAAATGCAGCCCGTTGCGCCCGCTGCCCTTGGACTGGTACAGCGCCAGGTCGGCGTTTTTAAGCAGCTCCTCGCAGGTCGTGCCATCCTGCGGAAACACGCTGATGCCGATGCTGGTGGTCATGACCATGCTGCGTCCGGCCAGCTCAATGGGCTCTTTCATTTTCAGCATGATGCGCTGGGCCATGTGCCGCGCTTCTTCCCGGTCATGCAGGTCGATAAGGATGCAGAACTCGTCCCCGCCGAAGCGCGAAACCACCTCGTCGTGGCTGCGTACCGAGGCCTTGATATGGCTGGCCAGAACCTTGAGCAATTCGTCGCCGGCGTCATGGCCAAGGCTGTCGTTGATCCGCTTGAAGTGGTCGATGTCGAGGAATATCACCGCCAGCATGCCGCCTTCGTTAGTCTTCTCGAGCAGCTTTTCGGAGAAAATCTGGTTGAAACCACGGCGGTTGATCAGGTTGGTCAGTGCGTCGTAGTGCGCCACCTTTTGCAACGACAGGCGCGCCTGATCCAGCTGGCCGAGCAGGGTGTTGACCCGCTGCAGGTCGCATTCCTTGTGTTGCAGCTTCTTGTCGGCGAGTGCCGCGCTGATGCTGCTGCCGATGATCAGCAACGTCATCATCGCCACCGTCAATCCCAGTTGCAGGTGATTGTTGTCACCGGGCAGCGGCTGGAGGCTATCGATGGGAAGCACCAGGTTAAGCGCTGCCATGCCCGTGAAATGCATGCTGACGATGCCGGCCCCGAGCACCAGACTGGCGGTGTATTTGAGCAGTTGATGAGCCACGCCGCTGCCTTCGCGCAGGTGACGGGAAATCAACAGGGCGGCCAGGCTGGCGCCAATCGCGATCACGATGGAGAGGGCGAACAGGCCGGGGTTGTAATAGGCCGTCGCATTCGAGCGCATGGCGGCCATCCCTACGTAGTGCATGGTTGCAATGCCCAAACCGATCCACACCGCGGCCCGCAAGGTTTGCCAAAAACTCGGATGAGGATGGCTGAGGGTGTGCATCGCCAGCCACGAGGCGGTCAATGCGAATAACAGAGAGATCAGGGTGATGGGCAACTGGTAATGGATTTCGATCGGCGCCTGGAACGCGAGCATGCTGATGAAGTGCATGGCCCAGATCCCGCCCGCAAGGCACGCGGCACCGACCCAGCGCCAGAGACGCTGGGACGCGGGTTTTTCGGCATGGCCGACCCGTTCGGTGATGTCCAGTGTGGCGAAGCCGGTCGCACAGGCGACCACATAAGCCAGCAACACCAAAAAGGGGTTATGGGCGCAATTGAGTATGACCTGGCCGGTTTCTGGCAGTTGGGTCGTGAAATATAAAGCAGGCCACTCCATCGGACGCCCCGTATTTATCCAGCCGACACCATGTCCCCTGGCGAATGTGTTGGAGTATAGAGGTCATACAAAGAGTGCAAGCGATAGTGGCCTATTGCTGCTAATGATTTTGTAATTACTTGTACAGAACCTTAGGCGATCTGTTCATAAGGGAACTCGAATTCCGGTTCCAGGGCCGGCAGTCCGAACGCTGCCCGTGCCGCATCGCAATCCACGTTTGCCTCGCCATTGGCCCAGGAGGCGTCGAACTCGCGACAGGTGCTGGAACGCTGATCGTAAATCGAGCACTGCACGGTGCTGCCGACTTCGCCGACGAGCCCGACACAGCGAGTAGGTTTGCAGTCGGTGCCCAGCATGGCCACCCGGCTGGGGCTGATGGGCGCGACAAGGTCGTCAGGCACCGTTCCCCCGGCCGAGGTGCATTCACCCCAGAAAAAAGACACGCGAAAATGAGAACAGCATGCACCGCAATTCAGACACGGACTGGCTTCGGACATGGGCGATAATCAAAGGAGGGATGGGGGACACGGTGGGGCAGACAAGGCCGCTATTCTAGGCTTCGCGTTGGGCTTGGGAAGGGGGGAGAGAAGGTATTTTTCAAGGTGACCAATGGCGTTTAACCCCCGACCTGGCTGACACCACAAAATCCATGTGGGAGTGAGCCTGCTCGCGATAGCTGACTATCAGTCAACGGATTCTTTGAATGTAAAACCGTAATCGTCGGAACGCCGCCCGGAGCAGGCTCGCTCCCACAGGTGGGGCGTTGCGCCATGGGTTGGTATCAGCATTACGAATAATTACAGACAGCTCCCGCGGACCTGACTAGATTGAAAGTTCCGGGGACAGCGAGGCCCCAATAACAATAAAAGAGACGGACCCCATGCAGAACTCGACCCAAGCGGCGAATGCCTGGCGCATTCTGTTCCTGCTGTTCCTGGCCAACCTGTTCAACTTCTTCGATCGCACCATCCCGGCCATCATCATCGAACCGATCCGCATGGAATGGCACCTCAGCGATTTTCAGCTGGGCATCATCGGTACTGCATTCACCATCGTTTATGCCATTGCCGGCCTGCCTCTTGGGCGAATGGCCGATACCGGTTCGCGCAGCAAACTGATGGGCTGGGGCCTGGCGGCGTGGAGCGGCCTGACGGCGGTCAACGGGCTAGTGGGCAATTTCTGGGCGTTCCTGATCGTGCGCATGGGCGTCGGCATCGGCGAAGCCAGTTACGCACCGGCCGCCAACTCGCTGATCGGCGACCTTTTCCCCGCTCATCGTCGCGCAAGGGCCATGGGCATCTTCATGCTCGGCTTGCCATTGGGCTTGCTGCTGGCCTTCTTCACAATCGGCGCAATGGTCAAGGCGTTCGACAGCTGGCGCGCGCCGTTTTTCATCGCGGCGGTGCCGGGGCTGATCCTGGCGATCTTCATGTTCTACATCAAGGAGCCAAAACGCGGTGCCGCAGAGAGCGTGCAAGTCTCCCAGGAACGCATCGACCGGCCGATCCGTCGCGTATTGGCGGTGCCGACCTTCCTGTGGTTAGTGATGGCGGGGCTGTGTTTCAACTTTGCCACCTATGCCTGCAACTCGTTTCTGGTGCCGATGCTGCAGCGTTACTTCCTGATGCCGTTGCAGGAAGCGGCGGTGGCGACCGGGGTGATCGTTGGCGTGACCGGGTTGTTCGGGTTGACGCTCGGTGGCTGGGTCGCCGACAAGATTCACCAGCGAGTGGCCAATGGACGCCTGCTGTTTGCAGCGTTCAGCCTGATCATCTCGACCGTGTGTACGGCGTGGGCGCTGCATGCCGGGCGGGTCGAAATCGGGGTGTTCGTCGCGATATTCAGTGTGGGATGGCTGTTCGCTTACAACTTCTACACCTGCGTTTACACGGCGATTCAGGACGTGGTCGAACCACGTTTGCGGGCCACGGCGATGGCGCTGTTCTTTGCCGGGTTGTACTTGCTGGGCGGTGGTTTGGGACCAGTGGTGGTGGGCGGTTTGTCCGACCACTTTGCGCACACGGCGATGGCTGCGGCGGGCGTCGAGCAGATGACCGAGGCGTTCAAGGCGGTCGGGTTGCATGACGCGATGTATCTGATCCCGGTGGCGCTGTTTTTCACCATGGTGTTTTTGTTCCTGGCGTCGCGGTGTTTTGTTCGGGATGCCAAGCGGATGAAGGAAGGGTTGGTGGCTGTGAGTGAACCTGATGTTGCAGTGGCGACTGCATAATCGCTATCGCCAGCAGGCTGGCTCCCACATTGGATCTACAGCGTTAACAAATCCCCTGTAGGAGCTAGCCTGCTAGCGATGCGGCCATCAGCATCACTGCATCAAATTTCAGGCAATAAAAAAGGCCCGCATCACTGCGGGCCTTCTTGTTTTCAGCGGTGGAGCAGGGCGGTTTAACCCGCCACCAACACCCGAATCGCTTCCAGTCGCAGCGCAGCCTTGTCGAGCATGGCCAGGCCCTGTTCGCGTTGCTTGCGCAGGGCAACCAGCTCACTGTCGCGCACGGTCGGGTTGACCGCTTGCAACGCGGTCAGGCGCGCCAGTTCTTCGTCAGTATCGGCCGCCAGACGACGTTGCGCTTCGGCAACCCGCTCGGCGTGACGCGGGAAGATTTTCTCTTCGCCGGCGTTGATCCGTGGCGTCAGTTGATCGCGCTGAGCCTGGATAAACTTGTTGGCGCTGGCACGGGGCACGCTTTCCAGCTGATCGTTCAAGGTCTCGAACGACACCCGGGCCGACAAGTCATTGCCATTGGCATCGAGCAGGCAGCGCAGGGCGGCCGGCGGCAGGTAACGACCCAATTGCAGCGAGCGCGGCGCAACCACTTCGCTGACGTAGAGCAGTTCCAGCAACACGGTGCCAGGTTTCAGCGCCTTGTTCTTGATCAGCGCCACGGCGGTGTTGCCCATCGAACCGGACAGCACGAGGTCCATGCCGCCCTGCACCATCGGGTGCTCCCAGGTGATGAACTGCATGTCTTCGCGAGACAGCGCCTGGTTGCGGTCGTAAGTGATGGTCACGCCTTCGTCGTCGCCCAGCGGGAAGCTGGCGTCGAGCATTTTTTCGCTCGGCTTGAGGATCAGGGCGTTTTCCGAATGGTCTTCGCTGTCGATGCCGAAGGCGTCGAACAGGGTTTCCATGTAGATCGGCAGGGCGAACTGATCGTCTTGCTCGAGGATGTCCTCGACCAGCGCATCACCTTCACCAGCGCCGCCGGAGTTGAGTTCCAGCAAACGGTCGCGGCCGGTGTGCAGCTCCGCTTCCAGACGCTCGCGCTCGGCACGGGCTTCGTCGATCAGCGCTTGCCACTCGCCATCGTCGGCATTTTCCAGTAGTGGCAGCAGGCGCGGGCCGAACTGATGCTGCAAGGCGTTGCCGGTCGGGCAGGTGTTGAGGAACGCGTTCAGTGCTTCGTGGTACCACTGGAACAGACGCTCTTGCGGGCTGGTTTCCAGGTACGGCACATGCAGTTCGATGATGTGCTTCTGGCCGATCCGGTCCAGACGACCGATACGCTGCTCCAGCAGGTCCGGGTGCGAGGGCAGATCGAACAGCACCAAGTGGTGCGAGAACTGGAAGTTGCGACCTTCACTGCCGATTTCCGAGCAGATCAGCACTTGCGCACCGAACTCTTCGTCGGCGAAATAAGCGGCAGCGCGGTCACGCTCAAGGATGTTCATGCCTTCGTGGAACACCGTGGCCGGAATACCGGAACGCACGCGCAGGGCGTCTTCCAGGTCCATGGCGGTTTCGGCGTGGGCGCAGATCACCAGCACTTTGGTGCGCTTGAGCATCTTCAGTTGATCGATCAGCCATTCGACGCGCGGGTCGAATTTCCACCAGCGCTCTTCTTCGTTGGCGTCCGGCTGGGCCTGGAAGCTGACTTCCGGGTACAGCTCGGCGTGATCGCCCAGCGGCAGTTCGAGGTATTCGTCCGGGCACGGCAGCGGGTACGGATGCAGTTTGCGCTCCGGGAAACCCTGCACGGCGGCGCGGGTGTTGCGGAACAGCACACGGCCGGTGCCGTGGCGGTCCAGCAGTTCGCGGACCAGGCGGGCGCTGGCTTCGGTATCGCCATCGTTCACGGCGGTCAGCAAGGCTTCGCCTTCGTTGCCGAGGAAACCGTGAATGGTCTTGTGCGCTTCGGGGGACAGGCGCCCCTTGTCCAGCAGCTCCTGAACGGCTTCGGCCACCGGGCGATAGTTTTCGCTCTCGGCGCGGAAGGCGTGCAGGTCATGGAAACGGTTCGGGTCAAGCAGGCGCAGACGCGCGAAGTGGCTGTCCTGGCCCAGTTGTTCCGGGGTCGCGGTCAACAGCAATACACCCGGGATGACTTCGGCGAGTTGCTCGACCAGCGAGTACTCCGGGCTGGCCTTTTCTTCGTGCCAGACCAAGTGGTGCGCTTCATCGACGACCATCATGTCCCAACCGGCGGCGAACAGCGCGTCCTGGGCTTTCTCGTCGCTCACCAGCCACTCAAGTGCAACCAGCGCAAGCTGAGTGTCTTCGAACGGGTTGGCGGCATCGCTTTCGATGAAGCGTTCTTCGTCGAACAGCGCGACTTGCAGGTTGAAGCGACGGCGCATCTCGACCAGCCACTGGTGCTGCAGGTTCTCCGGAACCAGGATCAGCACGCGGTTGGCGCGGCCCGAAAGCAGTTGGCGATGGATGATCAGGCCGGCTTCGATGGTTTTACCCAGGCCCACTTCGTCCGCCAGCAGAACCCGCGGCGCAATGCGGTCGGCGACTTCACGGGCGATGTGCAGCTGGTGCGCGATCGGCTGCGCACGCACGCCGCCCAGGCCCCAAAGCGAGGATTGCAACTGGCGGCTGGTGTGTTCCAGGGTGTTGTAGCGCAGGGAGAACCAGGCCAATGGGTCGATCTGTCCGGCGAACAAACGGTCGCTGGCCAGCCGGAACTGGATGAAGTTCGACAGCTGGGTTTCCGGCAGGGCAACCGCTTCGTTCTGTGCGTTGAGGCCGTGGTAGACCAGCAGGCCGTCGACGTCGTCGACTTCCTGGACGGTCAGTTTCCAGCCTTCGAAGTGAGTGATCGAGTCACCCGGCGAAAATCGCACGCGGGTGAGGGGCGCATTCCGTAGCGCGTACTGGCGAGTCTCGCCAGTGGCCGGATAGAGCACGGTCAACAAGCGGCCGTCCTGTGCCAGAACGGTGCCTAAACCCAGCTCGGCTTCGCTGTCACTGATCCAGCGTTGCCCCGGTTGATACTGCTGCGCCATGCTGCCTGACTCCCACCTTGAAAAAGCGGGCTATCTTAACGGAATGAGGGCTTCAGGGCCAAAGGACTCTCATAAAAACTCGCAGTCTTACGTTAGCCCAGTGATGCGATGCTTGCAGGTCGGGGCACCAATCAGTGCCAAACCGGTCACAGTTTGCGACCGATGGCTCAAGTCGCCATCCCCGCAGCCGACAGCCTGCTGACAGGAGACTGATAATTATGCTGCCACCGATGCTCCCCTTGAGTGCCGTGCCGATCACGTCACAGCAGGACCCGATCCGCCAGCGCCCGGACATTCCGCCTGTCGTGCCGGTGCAGGAAAGCTCCAATGAAAGCACCATCGACCTGCAACAGCGTGATCCCGAGGAAGCGGCTTTTCAGCTGCGCGAGGAGCAGCGGCGCAAGCAGGAGAGGGACCGGCGTCGCCGTGAAGCCGATGAAGATCCGGAGGAGCATCTGGCGGTTCCGGGTGTCGAGCTCAATGCCGACAATACCGTGCCGGTGGCGCCGTTGATGGAAGATCAGCCGCGCCAGGGGTTGTGGGTCGATATCCAGATTTGAGGTTGTGGCTGGTCAGCGCTGCCGTGAGGCCGCATTATTGCGAAAACCCTGCCATACGATGTACTGAGCACCATGAGCCAAGATGACAAGTTGATTGATCTTAATTCTGAACGCGCCAAGCGGGTTCATGACCTTAATGAAAAGCGTCTGAATGAAGTGCGTCAGGCGTTTGAGCAGGCGATGCCGTTGGGTAAAGCCAAGAAGAAGCCGAAGAACAAGCCGAAAAAGCGTTGAATTACCCTGCATCCGTTGATGCAGGTCAGTTATTTCCCCTCCTTTACGCCCTGTCTCGGGCGACATTGATCCCGGTCAATTTTCTCTTCTGCCTGATTGGTTAACTTAGCCCTATCGCAACAGGGCAAGTGCAGGAGAGCCGTCATGTTTTTCGATAACGTGGTGATCGCCGGAGTGCTGACAGTTGGCCTCATGGTTCTGTTTTTCGCAGGGTTTGGATTTTTTATCTGGAAGGATTCGCATAAGCGTAAACCGTAGTTCTTTCTGGATGTAATGAGCACGCAAGGCATTTTGGGCAACTTCGGTTGCCCTTTTTTTCGCCCGCGATTTTTACTGATGTACACCGTCCAACTGTAGGAGTGAGCCTGCTCGCGATGGCGGCCTGATAGCCGACCATGTTCTTTCAGATGTACATATCCATTCCTGCGGTAACGGCCGCTTATGGTTTCGCTCTTACAGCGAGTCACTTTTTCAAACGACAAAAAGTAACCAAAAGTCTTCGCCCCAGCGTACGGCCCCTCGCCTAGGCTCGGCGTTCCTTCGCTCCGGCATTCATCTGGGGGCATCGCCTCCGGTCGGCTTCGCTTCGACCTCCTCTCGATGTGTGCGGCTTCGCCGCACGGCGCTACGCGCCCACCCCCCAGATGAACGCCTCCACTCAGCCTCCCGACGGGGCGGGCAGATCAAGATCAAAAGCTGCAGGCGAGCTAACGCTCGGCCTGTTGAGTGGTGAGGAGCGAAGCGTGTACGCCGATTAATTGTAGGAGTGAGCCTGCTTGCGATGGCGGCCTGACAGCCGCCCTTTTTTTTGCGTGTGCCCCCGGTCCCTGTAGGAGCGAGGCTTGCCCGCGAAGGCGTCCTCACGGCCAACCAATCTCTTTAAATAGACCGGGAATGCCGAAATGCCGACCATAAAAAAGGCGCGAACCTCACGGAACGCGCCTTTTTCAACAGCGATGGATCAACTGCCCAGTGCCTTCGACGCCAGCCAGAACAGGCCGGCGGACAGGGCCACTGTCGCTGGCAGGGTCAGGACCCAGGCCAGCAGGATGGTTCTGACGGTGCCGCCTTGCAGGCCGCTTTTGTTGGCGACCATGGTGCCGGCCACGCCCGAGGACAGGACGTGGGTGGTGGAAACCGGCAGGCTGAAGATGTTGGCCATGCCGATCAGGCTTGCGGTAGTGATCTGTGCCGACATGCCTTGGGAGTAAGTCATGCCCTGCTTGCCGATTTTCTCGCCGATGGTCAGTACCACGCGTTTCCAGCCAACCATGGTACCCAGGCCGAGGGCCAGGGCGACCGCCAGGATCACCCAGAACGGGGCGTATTCGGTGGTGGTGGTCAGGTCTTTGCGCAACTTGTTCAGGTCTGCCTTTTCGCGGGCGTGGAGGCCTGGCAGCTTGCCGACTTTCTTCGCCGTGTCGTCCAGGCAGAGCAGATAACGACGCACTTCGATGCGGCTTTCCGACGGTAGCGAGTGGTAGTCTGCTACACCTTTAAGGGTGCCAAGCAGGGCGGTGATGGTCGGTTCGGTCTGTTGCGGGTTGCAACGGAATTTCTCCGGCAGATCGCCTTCCACGCTTTTGCCCAGGGCCAGGTATTCACCCAGCGTATCGGCGTTGCGCTTGTAGAACTGGCTCAGGTGCAAGGTCGCATCGCGAGTCCGCTCGATCTGGTAGGTCGTGCTGCCCAGGTCGAGCACGAACTGCGCCGGCACGATACCGATCAACACCAGCATGATCAGGCCGATACCTTTCTGACCATCGTTGGAGCCGTGCACAAAGCTCACGGCCATCGCCGAAATCACCAGCACCAGGCGGTTCCAGAACGGCGGGTGTTTCTTGTCATCGATTTTGCGGCGCTGTTCCGGCGTCTTGTGCATCTTCGACAGCGGACGCCACCATTTAAGGCCGATCAATATCAGGGCTGCGACCAGGAAACCCGCCATCGGCGAGAACACCAGGGAGGCACCGATATCGATCGCTTTCTGCCAGTTCACACCATCGGCCAACGGAATGTCGTTGATCAACGCGTTGGCCAGGCCGACACCGAGGATCGAACCGATCAGCGTATGGGAACTGGAGGCCGGGATACCGAAGTACCAGGTGCCCAGGTTCCAGGTGATGGCAGCGGCGAGCAGCGAGAACACCATGGCCAGCCCGTGACCGGTGTTCACATTGATCAGCAGCTCTACCGGCAGCAGGTGAACGATGGCATACGCCACGCCGACGCCGCCCAGCAGCACGCCGAGGAAGTTGAACACACCGGAAAAGAACACCGCCAGGTGAGGCGGCATGGCTTTGGTGTAGATAACGGTGGCCACCGCGTTAGCGGTGTCATGAAAGCCGTTGATGAACTCGAAGGCGAGGACAAAGGCCAGGGCGAGCAAGAGGCTCACAAGCACCCAAGCATCCAGTCCGCTGAATAAATCGATCATGAAGGTTTTCTGACCCGGTCATAAGGGGGCGCGATTATGCCAGAAAAGACTGCTAATCGATGCACTAGGTGCTCATCGGTAACATTCTTCAACGAATTAGTTTGTGACGATCGCCGATCCCCCAGGTTTTTGCCGGGTTTTGCAAGTCATTGAATTCAGATGAAAAGGCCGCAGCCACAAGGGTTTCTCTCGTGAGGTCGAGAGACTTGAACGCTTGTGTGAAATATCTGAGAAGAGGGTCAGCCACATGCCATTTGCCTCATCCATAGGGTGAGGTGGCCGCTGCCCGCTTGTAGCGGGCGCGAAAGGCACCATCCATACAACCCGCTTTTAACAGGTGCAGATGCAGACCTTTGAAAGAATTCAGGCCGGGGTGATCAAGGCTCTTCGGCTTTGAGTTCCTTTTCCATCTTCTGCAATTCCTGGGTGAATGCCTGATCCTGAACGGTGGCGCGTTTACGCCAGGGTTTGCGTTCGGGTTCGGGCTGAGCGGCGTAGGTGGTGACTTCCCCGCCGTAAACTTCCTTGTAACGTTGTTCCTGGCGCTCAAGTTCCGCGCGCAGTTCGTCTTTCGTCACAGTGCTACCTGTATGAGTTGAGATAAATTCTGGTGAAACGCGCTGCATGGATCCATTGACCACACTCGTCGAAAGGACAATGCCCGACAAAGGCATCGCTTTTTACGGCGTGCGAACAATACTTCCATGTTGCAGGCGGCCACGGCACCAGAGAAGAACAGCTGACGTAGCATCAGTTACCTGTTTCAGCGAGCGCGTTGGCGGAGCATATGAAATGAGCGTCAAGCACTTGCTGCTGACAGCGACGATAGAATACCGGGCTGCCGAATAGCGGAATCGGCACGTAAAAACCGCTTCGCCACTGAGGTGCATTATAGCGGTCGATCCGAAGAACACTATCTCTAGAGAGTTAAAAGTAGTTCTACCTGTGTGATTGTTTTGTTACTCGCAACTTTCATCGGTAACTAGGCGGCGATGATGATGTCACTTTGCAACGATGTGTTTCTGACGCCATAAAGTCGAACAAGTTAACCCCGTTACATCGCTCCTTTAAGTCGGCGCCCCAACAAGAATAAAAAGCATGTAGCGGGCACGGCGAAAATCAGCGCGCGCAGGTTGGTGGCGTCCGTGATGCCGATTGCGATTATCGGTCGATGGTTCGATAATCGCCCAATCTTGCGGCCTGTGGCTTGTGTGCAGGGCCCGAAGCCGCTTGTAATAGCCGCTGATCCGTGTGGGAAAAGGACCTGATATGAACGATCAAATGCGCAATTCCTTCGCTTCAGTGGCGCCGCCGATCGTGGCCTCGCCCGCCAAGCGAATCCAGGCCCTGACCGGCGACCCGGATTTCATGACCTCCCTGGCCCGGGGGCTGGCGGTGGTGCAAGCGTTCCAGGAGCGCAAGCGACACCTGACCATTGCCCAGATCAGTCACCGCACGGAAATTCCCCGCGCCGCGGTACGACGTTGCCTGCACACCTTGATCAAGCTCGGCTACGCCACCACGGACGGTCGCACCTATTCGCTGCTGCCCAAAGTGCTGACGCTCGGCCATGCCTATTTATCCTCGACGCCTTTGGCAGTTTCCGCCCAGCCGTATCTGGACCGCATGAGCGAGCAACTTCACGAAGCCTGCAACATGGCCACGCTGGAGGGCGACGACATTTTATACATCGCTCGCTCGGCGACCACCCAGCGCCTGATTTCCGTCGACCTGTCGGTAGGCGGGCGGTTGCCGGCCTATTGCACCTCCATGGGCAGGATTCTTCTCGCGGCTCTGGATGACACTTCGCTGCGCGAATACCTCGACCATGCGGAGTTCCAGGCCAAGACCAGCCGAACCTTGCACACCCCCGAGGCGTTGCTCGAATGTTTGCAGGAAGTGCGGCAGCAAGGCTGGTGCATCGTCGATCAGGAACTGGAGCAAGGCCTGCGCTCGATTGCCGTTCCGGTGTACGACGCTTCCGGCCAGGTAGTGGCAGCGCTTAACGTCAGTACCCACGCCGGACGGGTCAGCCGCAACGAGCTGGAGCAACGTTTTTTGCCAGGCTTATTAAGTGCCAGTCGCGACCTCAGCGCTCAGCTGTTTGCCTAAGCTGTTCGATAAACGCACAGAGTCGGGTTTATCGAATTGACGCTGTTTCCCCAGGATCATTAATGTCGCGGCAGCGCCAGCTCAGGCTGGCACCTGTCCGACTGCGTTCTTGCGTGGAATAAAAATAATGAACCAGCCTCAGTCTGCTGTAGGAAACTGCCTCGACGTGCAGTCCTTCATCAATGCTCAACCCATTTCGCGCTACCAGTGGCGAGTGGTGATCCTGTGTTTCCTGATTGTCTTCCTCGATGGCCTCGACACCGCGGCCATGGGCTTCATCGCGCCGGCCCTGTCTCAGGACTGGGGCATCGATCGCGCCAGTCTCGGCCCGGTCATGAGTGCGGCGCTGATCGGCATGGTCTTCGGCGCACTGGGTTCCGGGCCATTGGCTGACCGCTTTGGGCGAAAAGTCGTACTGGTCGGCGCAGTGCTGTTGTTCGGCGCCTTCAGCCTGGCATCGGCGTACAGCACCAACGTCGATCAATTGCTGGTGCTGCGCTTCCTCACCGGCCTGGGCCTTGGCGCCGGGATGCCGAACGCCACCACGTTGCTGTCGGAATACACCCCGGAGCGCAAAAAATCCCTGCTGGTGACCAGCATGTTTTGCGGCTTCAACCTCGGCATGGCCGGTGGCGGTTTCATCTCGGCCAAGCTGATTCCTGCCTTCGGCTGGCACAGTCTGTTGCTGATCGGCGGGGTTCTGCCGTTGATCCTCGCCGTCGTATTGCTGTTCTGGCTGCCGGAATCGGCGCGCTATCTGGTCGTGCGCAACCGTGGCACCGACAAAGTGCGCAAGACCCTCGCGCCCATCGATCCCACCGTCGTCGCCCAGGCGTCGAGCTTCAGCGTGCCGGAACAGAAAACCGTGAAGGCTCGCAACGTGTTCGCGGTGATCTTCTCCGGCACCTATAGCACTGGCACTTTGTTGTTGTGGCTGACCTATTTCATGGGGCTGGTGATCGTTTACCTGCTGACCAGTTGGTTGCCGACGCTGATGCGCGACAGCGGCGCAAGCATGGAGCAGGCAGCGTTCATTGGTGCGCTGTTCCAGTTTGGCGGGGTGCTGAGCGCAGTGGGCGTGGGCTGGGCGATGGACCGGTTCAATCCGCACAAGGTCATCGGCATTTTCTACTTGATGGCCGGGGTGTTTGCCTACGCGGTAGGGCAGAGCCTGGGCAACATCACGTTACTGGCGACCTTGGTGCTGGTGGCCGGGATGTGCGTCAACGGCGCGCAATCGGCGATGCCTTCGCTGGCGGCACGGTTCTATCCGACTCAGGGTCGCGCGACCGGGGTCTCGTGGATGCTGGGGATTGGCCGGTTCGGCGCGATTCTCGGGGCGTGGATGGGTGCGACGCTGCTGGGGTTGGGCTGGAATTTTGAACAGGTGCTGACGGCGCTGGTGATTCCGGCGGCGTTGGCGACCACGGCGGTGGTGATCAAGGGCATGGTCAGTCATGCGGATGCGACCTGACTTCAGGGTTCGGAATCTTTAGTGGGGTTGGTGGCCTCTTCGCGGGCAAGCCTCGCTCCTACAGGATTAACGATGTCCGTGAACGCGGCGAATCTGTAGGAGCGAGGCTTGCCCGCGAAGCTTTTTGGATCGGTAGCGAGACAACAATCTGTTCGATAAACGAACACTCAGTCGATTATCGGATTGTTTGGGGTTTTTCAGGGGCTTACTCTTCAGGCATTCCGGCGCTGAACCTCGCGCCTTTTTCATCCACTGTCGGTTCATAACAAAACGGGAGCCTGCCCCATGGCTGAAATCCTTTCGCTGCACGACGCGGTGAAGCAATTCGTCAACGACGGCGATACCGTCGCGCTCGAAGGCTTCACTCACCTGATTCCTACGGCGGCGGGTCACGAAATCATTCGCCAGGGCAAGAAAGATCTGACGCTGGTGCGGATGACGCCTGACCTGATCTACGACCAGTTGATCGGCGCCGGTTGTGCTCGCAAGCTGATTTTCTCCTGGGGCGGCAACCCGGGTGTCGGTTCGCTGCACCGTCTGCGTGACGCCGTCGAGAAGCAGTGGCCGCACGCGCTGGAAATCGAAGAGCACAGCCACGCCGACCTGGCCAATGCCTACGTCGCTGGCGCCTCCGGCCTACCGTTCGCGGTCCTGCGTGCCTACGCCGGTTCCGACTTGCCGAAGGTCAACCCGCTGATCAAAACCGTCACCTGTCCGTTCACCGGCGAAGTGTTGGCGGCCGTACCTTCAGTGCGTCCGGACATCACCGTGATTCACGCGCAGAAGGCTGACCGCAAAGGCAACGTGCTGCTGTGGGGCATTCTCGGCGTGCAAAAAGAAGCCGCGCTGGCCGCCAAGCGCTGCATCGTTACCGTCGAGGAAATCGTCGACGATCTCAACGCACCGATGAACTCCTGTGTGCTGCCGACCTGGGCTCTGAGCGCGGTTTGCCACGTCCCTGGCGGCGCGCATCCGTCCTACGCCCACGGTTACAACGAACGCGACAACCGCTTTTACCAAGCCTGGGACCCGATTGCCCGCGACCGTGACACCTTCACCGCGTGGATCAACGAATACATCCACGGCTGCGCTGACTTCAGCGAGTTCCAGGCCAAGCTGGCCGCTGCTTCGGAGGCCAAGTAATGACTTACACCACCAATGAAATGATGACCGTCGCCGCCGCCCGCCGCCTGAAGAACGGCTCGGTGTGCTTTGTCGGCATCGGCCTGCCGTCGAAAGCGGCCAATCTGGCGCGACTGACTTCCTCACCGGATGTCGTCCTGATCTACGAATCGGGTCCGATCGGTGCCAAACCGAGCGTACTGCCGCTGTCGATCGGTGACGGCGAGCTGGCGGAAACCGCCGACACTGTCGTGCCGACCGGTGAGATCTTTCGCTATTGGCTGCAGGGCGGGCGCATCGACGTCGGTTTCCTTGGCGCCGCGCAAGTCGACCGCTTCGGCAACATCAACACCACGGTGGTGGGCGACTATCACCAGCCGAAAGTCCGTCTGCCGGGTGCCGGTGGTGCGCCGGAGATTGCCGGCTCCGCCAAAAGCGTGCTGATCATCCTTAAACAGTCGGCGCGTTCCTTCGTCGACAAGCTCGACTTCATTACCTCGGTCGGCCACGGCGAGGGCGGTGATTCGCGCAAGCGTCTCGGCCTGCCGGGCGCCGGTCCGGTCGGCATCATCACCGACCTGTGCATCATGGAACCGGAAGCGGACACCCATGAATTTGTGGTCACCGCGCTGCACCCTGGCGTGACCCGCGAGCAAGTGATTGCCGCCACTGGCTGGGCGATTCGTTTCGCCGACACGGTTGAAAACACCGCCGAGCCCACCGAAGTTGAATTGAAGGCACTCAGGGATCTCGAAGCCCGAACCGCCGCCGCCCACGGCCAAGCACCCGGAGAAGCGTGATGCGCGACGTTTATATCTGCGACGCGATTCGCACCCCCATCGGCCGTTTCGGTGGCGGTTTGTCGGCGGTTCGTGCTGACGACCTGGCCGCCGTGCCGATCAAGGCCTTGATGGAACGCAACCCGTCGGTGGACTGGACAGCCGTGGACGAGGTGTTCCTCGGTTGCGCCAACCAGGCCGGCGAAGACAACCGCAACGTCGCACGCATGGCGCTCCTGCTGGCCGGGCTGCCGGAAAGCATTCCGGGCGTCACGCTCAATCGCCTGTGCGCTTCGGGCATGGACGCCATCGGCACTGCATTCCGCGCCATTGCCTGCGGTGAAATGGAGCTGGCGATTGCCGGCGGCGTCGAGTCGATGTCCCGCGCGCCGTTCGTGATGGGCAAGGCCGATGCGGCGTTCTCGCGCAACATGAAGCTGGAAGACACCACCATCGGCTGGCGTTTCATCAACCCGTTGATGAAAGCCCGGTACGGCGTCGATGCGATGCCGCAGACCGCCGACAACGTGGCCGACGATTACGAAGTGTCCCGCGCCGATCAGGACGCTTTCGCACTGCGCAGCCAGCAGCGCACAGCCGCCGCGCAAGCTGCAGGATTTTTCGCTGAAGAAATCGTCGAAGTGCGGATTGCCCACAAGAAAGGGGAAACCGTCGTCAGCCAGGATGAGCATCCTCGTCCCGACACCACGCTGGAAACCCTGGCCAATCTGAAACCGGTCAATGGCCCCGACAAAACCGTCACCGCGGGCAACGCTTCGGGAGTGAACGACGGTGCCGCGGCTTTGATCCTGGCCTCGGCCGAGGCGGTGAAGAAACACGGCCTGACCGCTCGTGCCAAAGTGCTGGGCATGGCGAGCGCCGGTGTCGCACCGCGTGTCATGGGCATTGGCCCGGTGCCGGCGGTGCGTAAACTGACTGAGCGTCTGGGCCTGGCCGTCAGCGATTTCGACGTGATCGAGCTCAATGAAGCCTTCGCCAGCCAGGGTCTGGCGGTGCTGCGTGAATTGGGTATTGCGGACGATGCCGCACAGGTCAATCCGAACGGTGGCGCCATTGCCCTGGGCCATCCGTTGGGCATGAGCGGTGCGCGTCTGGTCCTGACCGCGTTGCATCAATTGGAAAAGACCGGTGGCAAGAAAGGTCTGGCGACCATGTGCGTCGGTGTCGGCCAGGGTCTGGCCCTGGCCATCGAACGCGTCTGACACCCGGCAGACTAATAAGAACAGAGGAAAGCGAAATGACTGACAAGCCTGGTTACCGTCGCCCGCAGGAAGGCACCCAGCCGGACTACCTGCACCCGACGTATCAATCCACCAACCGTCGCGCGCCGTCCAAGCCGTTGGTGTTTTTGCCTCATTCGTTGTCGGAAATTACCGGTCCGACCATCGGCGCCGAGCGTATTAACGAGAAGGACAACGACCTGACGGTGCAACACGCGGGCGAACCGCTGGGCGAGCGAATCATCATCCACGGCCGCGTGCTGGATGAAGACGGTTTGCCGGTACCGGGGATTCTGGTGGAGATCTGGCAGGCCAACGCCGCCGGTCGCTATAACCATGCCCGCGACCTGCACGACGCCCCGCTGGACCCGAACTTCACCGGCACCGGCCGCACCGTGACCGACGCCGATGGCGGGTACCAGTTCCAGACCATCAAGCCCGGCGCCTATCCGTGGGGCAACCACCACAACGCCTGGCGTCCGGCGCACATCCATTTCTCACTGTTCGGGCCGAGCATTCTGACGCGGCTGGTCACGCAAATGTATTTCCCGGGCGACCCGCTGCTGGCCTACGACCCGATCTACAACTGCGTGCCCGATACCCGCGCCAAAGAGCGTTTGATCGCCACGTTCGATCTGGAAAAAACCATCCCTTCCTATGCCCTCGGTTATCGCTGGGACATCGTCTTGCGCGGCCGCGAAGCCACGCCGATGGAGAAATAAGATGACGCTGAACGCGACCACGTCCCACACCGTCGGGCCGTATTACCACATCGGCCTGACCTGGCTGAACCGCGAAGACCTGACCGTTGCACAGACCCTCGGCGAGCGCGTGGCGATCACCGGGCAAGTCGTCGATGGCAATGGCGACTTCGTCAACGACGCGATGCTGGAAGTCTGGCAGGCCAACGCCGCCGGCAAGTACGACCACCCCGAAGACGACCAGGCCAAACCCCTGGACCCGAACTTCGAAGGCTTCGGCCGGGTGCCGGTGGATGCAGAAGGGCGCTTTCGTTTCACCACAATCAAGCCCGGCACAGTAGAAGGCCTGAAGGGCTCGACCCAGGCGCCGCACCTGGTGGTGCTGGTGTTTGCTCGCGGGTTGGTGAAGCACTTGCTGACACGGATTTACTTTGACGGCGAACCGGCCAACGTCGAGGACCCGCTGTTGGAATGCGTGCCGACTGAACGCCGCGGTACCTTGCTGGCGAAGCAGGATGCGTCCGGCCTTTATCAGTGGAATGTCATTCTTCAGGGCACCGATTCCGAGACGGTGTTTTTCGATTACTGAAAACACCGCAAATCCCTGTAGGAGTGAGCCTGCTCGCGATAGCGGAGTGTCATCCAGCATTGATGGCTCTGATACACAGCAATCGCGAGCAGGCTCACTCCTACAGGGGGTAGCATTGCCAACTTGGGAACGGGACTGTTGCAAAGTGTGTCTAGACTGTCATGGTCCTCAAGAGTGAAAAACAATGGCAACCCCCACCGCTATTACAGCGCATTACACCGGTGAAGAGCGCAGCAAGCGGATCTTCGCAATTGTCGGCGCTTCGTCCGGCAACCTCGTCGAATGGTTCGACTTCTACGTCTACGCCTTTTGCGCGATCTACTTCGCGCCAGCCTTTTTTCCGTCCGACAACCCCACCGTGCAGTTGGTCAATACAGCGGGCGTGTTCGCTGCCGGGTTCCTGATGCGACCGATTGGCGGCTGGATTTTTGGCCGTGTTGCGGACAAGCACGGGCGCAAGAATTCGATGTTGATCTCGATTCTGATGATGTGCTTCGGCTCGTTGCTCATCGCGTGCCTGCCGACCTACAAGGACATCGGCGTCTGGGCACCGATCATGCTGCTGTTCGCCCGCTTGCTGCAGGGCCTGTCGGTGGGTGGCGAATACGGCACCACCGCGACCTACATGAGCGAAGTCGCCCTCAAGGGCCAGCGCGGTTTCTTCGCCTCGTTCCAGTACGTGACGCTGATTGGTGGGCAGTTGCTGGCGGTGTCGCTGGTGGTGATCCTGCAACAGTTCCTCACCGAAGATGACTTGCGTGCCTACGGCTGGCGGATCCCGTTCGTGGTCGGTGCGGTGGCGGCGCTGATTTCGCTGTTCCTGCGTCGTTCGCTGAAAGAAACCACCAGTAAGGAAATGCGCGAAAACAAGGACGCCGGCAGCATCCGCGCACTGTTCCGCGACCATAAAGCCGCGTTCATTACTGTGCTGGGTTACACCGCCGGTGGTTCGCTGATTTTCTATACCTTCACCACCTACATGCAGAAATACCTGGTGAACACCGCCGGCATGCACGCCAAGACCGCCAGCTACATCATGACCGGCGCGCTGTTCCTTTATATGTGCATGCAGCCGCTGTTCGGCATGCTCGCGGACAAGATCGGCCGACGTAACTCGATGCTGTGGTTCGGTGCATTGGGCACGCTGTGCACCGTGCCGATCCTGCTGAGCCTGAAAAGTGTCAGCAGTCCGTTCCTCGCCTTTGTTCTGATTACCGTGGCGCTGGCGATTGTCAGTTTCTACACCTCGATCAGCGGCTTGGTAAAAGCTGAAATGTTCCCACCGGAAGTGCGCGCACTGGGTGTCGGTCTGGCGTATGCGGTGGCCAATGCGATCTTCGGTGGCTCGGCGGAATACGTGGCCCTGAGCCTTAAAGCCGTGGGCATGGAAAACTCCTTCTATTGGTATGTGACGGTGATGATGGCGGTGGCGTTCCTGTTCAGCCTGCGCCTGCCGAAACAGGCCAAGTACTTGCACCACGACCTTTGATCCATACGCGTGGGCCTCAATGGCCCACGCCTTCAAGGACTGTTTATGAACCAGCGACCGGGCAATCAATTGTTCGATGCCTATTTCACGGCCCGCGACATGCGTGAAGTGTTCTGTGATCAGGGCCGGGTTCAGGCCATGCTCGATTTCGAAGCGGCACTGGCCCGGGCCGAGGCGCGGGTTGGCTTGATTCCGCAGACGGTTGTTGCCTCTATCGAAGCGGCATGTCGGGCCGGGCATTACGACTTTGTCGCTCTGGGCGAGGCGATTGCCACGGCGGGCAATTCGGCGATTCCGTTGGTCAGGGCGTTGGGTAAACAGATCGCGACTAACGATGCCGAAGCCGAGCGCTACGTGCATCTGGGCGCGACCAGTCAGGACGTGATGGACACGGGGCTGGTGCTGCAACTGCGCCGCGCGCTGGAACTGATCGAAATCGATCTGGCGCAACTGGGCGAAACCCTCGCGACCCAAGCCCGGCGCTACGTTGCCACACCGCTGGCCGGACGCACCTGGTTGCAGCACGCGACGCCCGTCACCCTCGGCATGAAAATCGCCGGTTGGCTGGGCGCCGTGACCCGCAGCCGACAACGTCTGCAAGACCTCAAACCACGCCTGCTGGTGCTGCAATTCGGCGGCGCCTCCGGAACATTGGCTGCCCTCGGCGAGCAAGCGATGCCGATTGCCGAAGCCCTGGCCGGTGAGCTGCAACTGACGTTGCCGGACCAACCCTGGCACACCCAGCGTGATCGCCTGGTGGAGTTCGGCGCGGTACTCGGTTTGATCGCCGGCAGCCTCGGCAAACTCGGCCGCGACATCAGTCTGTTGATGCAGACCGAAGCCGGCGAAGTGTTCGAGCCGTCGGCACCGGGCAAGGGCGGTTCCTCGACCATGCCGCACAAACGCAACCCCGTGGGCGCTGCGGTGCTGATCAGTGCGGCAACCCGCGTTCCCGGTTTGCTCTCGACGCTGTTCAGCGCCATGCCTCAGGAACACGAACGCAGCCTGGGCTTGTGGCACGCCGAATGGGAAACCCTGCCGGAGATTTGCTGCCTGGTGTCAGGCAGCCTCAAGCAAGCGTTGCTGGTAGCGGACGGACTGGAAGTGGACGCGCTGCGCATGGCCCGCAACCTCGACCTGACTCAAGGCCTGGTGCTGGCCGAAGCAGTGAGCATCGTCCTCGCGCAACGGGTTGGGCGCGACACCGCGCATCATCTGCTTGAGCAATGCTGCAAACGAGCGGTGGCCGAGCAACGTCATCTGCGAGCGGTGCTCGGTGACGAGCCGCAAGTGACCGCCGAGCTTTCTGCCGTTGAACTCGATCGTCTGCTGGACCCCGCCCATTACCTCGGTCAGGCCCATACCTGGGTCGAGCGAGCGGTGGCTGAACATATTGCGTTGACTGCCTGAAGGAGATTGCTGTGGCTTTCGTACAACTCGCCGAGGGCGAACTGAATTACCAAATTGATGGGCCGGACGATGCGCCGGTGCTGATGTTGTCCAACTCACTGGGCACCGACCTGCATATGTGGGACGCGCAGATCGCCGCGTTCTCCGAGCATTTTCGGGTGCTGCGTTTCGATACTCGTGGCCATGGCCAATCGCTGGTCACGCCGGGGCCGTACAGCATCGAGCAACTGGGCCACGACGTGCTGGCGCTGCTGGATGCGTTGCACATCGAGCGCGCATATTTTTGCGGCCTGTCCATGGGTGGCCTGATCGGCCAGTGGTTGGGCATCAATGCCGGCGAGCGGTTGAACAAACTGGTGGTGTGCAACACCGCGGCGAAAATCGGCGATCCGTCGGTGTGGAATCCACGGATCGAAACCGTACTGCGTGACGGTCCGGCCGCTATGGTCGCGCTGCGCGATGCGTCGATTGCGCGCTGGTTCACTGCGGATTTTGCCGAGGCGAATCCTGCTGCCGCGAAGCAGATTACCGACATGCTCGCGGCCACTTCGCCTGAGGGTTATGCCGCCAATTGCGCCGCCGTGCGCGATGCCGACTTCCGTGATCAGTTGTCCTCGATCAAGGTGCCGCTGCTGGTCATCGCCGGCTCCGAAGACGCGGTCACGCCGCCGTCCGGTGGGCACTTTATTCAGGAGCATGTGCAGGGCGCCGAGTACGCCGAGTTTTATGCCGCGCACCTGTCCAACGTCCAGGCCGGTGCTGATTTCAGCGACCGTGTGCTGGCGTTTCTGTTGGCTCATTGAGGGGGTTGTTGTGGACGAAAAACAACGTTACGACGAGGGCTTGAACGTCCGCCGTGCAGTCCTCGGCGATGCCCATGTCGACCGCAGCCTGAATGCACTGACGGAGTTCAACTCGGAGTTTCAGGAAATGATCACTCGCCACGCGTGGGGCGACATCTGGACCCGCCCGGGCCTGCCGCGTCATACCCGCAGCCTGATCACCATCGCCATGCTGATCGGCATGAACCGCAACGAAGAGCTAAAACTGCACCTGCGCGCCGCCGCCAACAACGGCGTCACCCGCGGCGAGATCAAGGAAGTGATCATGCAGAGCGCGATCTACTGCGGCATCCCGGCGGCCAATGCGACGTTTCATTTGGCGGAGTCGGTGTGGGATGAGCTTGGCGTAGAGTCCCGGAAGTAAATTTCGGGTTTTGCGTTGTTAGAGCTGACGCTTTCGCGGGCAAGCCTCGCTCCTACAGGTTTTGCGCAGTACCTGTAGGAGCGAGGCTTGCCCGCGAAAGCAATGTCATGACTTACACCGTGGCGACAATGAAGATCCGCTTGAACGGAAACAGCGTGCGCCCATCGCACTCATGCGGGTAATGCGCATGCACCCGCATCATAAAGTGATAGATGAACCGCGCCTGTTCGTCATCCTTCAAGCCTCGCATCACCGCCCGCAAGGCCGAGACCTTGATCCAGTCATAGATCGGCGACTTGCCGTCCACGACCTGCAACTGCTCGGTTTCCCAGATATCCAGCGTTCGGGTGATCGGTGAGAGCAACCGGTAGTAATCTTCCAACGACAGCAACGGCCGCGCAGCCATCGTCTCGCGCAATTGCGGGGAGCCCAGCGGTTTACCGTCGGAACCGCCATCATTGAGGGTGTCTAGCATCAGTTGATACCACACCGCATCCCGCCAGTCGGGCATGTGCGCTGCCAGACAACCACCCACTTTGAGATAACCGAGCAAACGCGGCAGCAGCTGTTCATGACCGTCGATGAAGTGCAGCACGGCAGCGGCAAAAAGCAGGTCGGCAGATTGCTCCGGCTGCCAATTCTTTAGGTCGCACTGCTTCCACTGGGCCTTGATCGGCAAACATCTGGCCTCCTGAAGCATTTGCTCCGAACTGTCGATGCCCATCAGGTGAGCGCGAGGCCAGCGTTTGGCCAGAGCTTGCGTCGCAATGCCAGTGCCACAGCCGAGGTCGTAGATGCGTTTGGGGGTTGCCAGGTCGATGCGGTCGAGTAGCTCGTTTACCGGTTGTTGTCGAAGTCGGGAAAATTGCAGGTAAGCCTTGGCGTCCCAGTCGGTGCTGGCATTCCTTGCTGTATGCAGTTTGGTGCTCATGAGGTTGTCCTCTCTGGCAGTTCAAAGTTGTCTTCCAATGACGTTGAGGGTTTTGAGTGCAAACCCCACACCTCGTCGGGTATCAGGTTCGCGCAACAATTTCAGAAGTTGATAAAAGCCGGGGGGCTGTTCGTTTGCTGCGCTATCGGCTTTTGCGATGCGTACGGCGTTGCTGACGCTAAAGGTGGCAGCTGTAGCGTTCTCGAAAAGCTGAGCCAGCTTTTCCACCATGGCCGGATCCAGCAGGTCGACGAGGTCGCTGACCAGCGAAAGCAGGTCCACCAGATTGTCCAGCCGACCACCGTCAATCAACGGTTTCAGCTTGTCCAATAGTGCATTCAACCCCGGGCTGATGGCGGGTGCGATTGATTCATTTGCCAGGTCCATAACGATTCATCCTCTCCCTGTGCAGGGTCAAAGCATTCCGCGGGCGACAGCCCAGTACAGACCGCGATTGAAGCCGTTTCTGAGTAACCCGCCGAGTTTGGTGGACGGGGTTGGAATGACATCGTGGCAGTAGTCATATCTGAGCGACATTCCGGCATTCAGGCCCATTTGCGCCACCGCCTGTACGCTTCCGTCATAGACAGCGATGGTGGTGCCCAAACGAATTTCGGCGGCGATGTTGTTGGCGATCACGGGCGCCTGGTTATGGCATGCGCCTCCCGCTTTGCTGATAGGCAGGTCGCAGCTGTCACCGATGACGTAGACGTTTTCCAGGCCATAAACCTGCAAGGTTTCGTGGTTGGTCGGTAACCAGCCTTCGTCGTTGGGTGCTTGTGAGGCCCCGCACTCCCGCACGGCGTCAACGGCGCAGATGGGCGGTGTTGCCATCAGGATGTCGAAGGACTGAGCGTCACCTTCTTCGGAGTAGGCAATTTTGCTGTCTGGATCAACGCGACTCAGGGTGAACCCACGCTGAAAACGGATGTTTTTCTGTTCGAAAATACTCGGCAGAATTTCCCCGGTCGGGCGTTGCAGGAACAGACAGTTGCGCAGTAGTTGAGCCGTGGTCGGGTAGGTGTAGATGATTTCCACCTTGTCTCGCACGCCTCGACGTCGCAGAAAGTCATCCAGCATCAAAGTGGTTTCGACGGGCGCAATACCGCATTGATGCGGAACGTTGGGCGTTTTCGGGAAGGACACGGTAATGAAAATGCGGCCTTTTTCGATGGTGCTCAGCTTTTGCGCCAGTTGCCTGGCAGGCTCGTATTGATAGAAATGGTCACCGGCTTCTTTCAGGCCTTCGATGCGTCCCGGGGCCGGTAAGCAACCTGTGGCGATGACCAGAAAATCATAGCAGTAAACTTTGCCACTACGAGTTTTCAGGCGTTGCGCGGGGAAATCAAAACGTGTCACTTCTTCAACGTTGAAAGTGATTTCCGGGCGCAACAGTGAACGTTCCGCCCGCTTGAGTTCTTCCTGGAAAAACAGGTTGAACGCCACGTACATGAACGCAGGTTTATAGAAGTGATCGGGGGAATTGGACAGCAGTGCAATCGAGACTTCGCCGCGCAGGATTTCCGGATACAGCTTGCTGGCCAGCTGATTGGCCAACATGGTTCCACCTACGCCGCCACCGACGATAACTATTCGCTTGCTCATACCTGACCTCCGCGGTCATGGCAGCTTCGCGTACAGCATCCGGAGATAACGGAAGAAAACAGGGGCTCCTACATCAGGGCTGGAGATTTAAACGCACTTTTTGACTGTATCTGCCAACTCGCAAAATGCCAGTCAAGCCGACCGGTGGTTACAGGCAGCGGCTTTTAACTTCGTCCGCTGCCCGGGTGCGGTTACAACAAACTGATCGGATAGCTGACGATCAACCGGTTCTCGTCGAACTCGTTGTTGCTGAAGTCCCGGCGTATGGTCGAGTTGCGCCATTTGACGTTGAGGTCCTTGAGCGCGCCGCTCTGTACGGTGTAGCCCAGTTCACTTTCGCGGCCCCATTCCTTGCCGTCGGTGATGGTGCCGGTGTGCACGTTGTCGCCGCTGATGTAGCGGTTCATCAAGGTCAGGCCGGGGATGCCGAGGGCGACGAAGTTGTAGTCGTGGCGCAGCTGCCAGGATTTTTCCCGGGCGTTGTCATAACTGGCGTTGTAACTGTCGTTGGCCAGGGTGCCGCCGCTGGTACCGTTGATGCGCATCCAGGCGCTGTCGCCGGTGAGCTTTTGCAGGCCGACGTAGAAGGTGTGGCCGCCGTATTTGGCCGAGAACAGTCCCGACCAGGTCTTGTTGTCCAGCTCGCCAGCCCGGGCGCTTCCGTCATCCTTGCCATAGAAGAAACCAAGGTTGGCGCCCAGCGTCCAGTCGCCGAGGGGCTGGCTGTGAATCAGGTTCACGTATTGCTGGCTGTAGATGTCCTTGAGTTCGGCATTCCACAGGCCGAACTGGGTGCGCTTGTCGTTGAAGGCGTATTCGCCGCCCTGGAAGTTGAAGCGGTCGGAGGTGAAGGTCGGTTTTCCGGTCATCGACAGGTCGCTCATGCTGCTGTCGTCGCGCGGGCTGTTGGCGCGGAACTGGCCGCCATAGAGCGTCACTCCGGCGATTTCTTTCGAAGTGATCTGGCCGCCACGGAAGGTTTGCGGCAGGGAGCGACCGTCGTCCGAGCGCAGGATTGGCAGCACCGGCATCCATTCGCCTACCTTGACTTCGGTCTGCGACAGCCTGGCCTTGAACGCTACGTTGGTGCGACCGAAGTTGTCCGCCGGGCGACCGTCGTGATCCAGCGGCAACAGCTGCGTCCCACCCGTGCCTTTACCGCCGTCGAGCTTTACCGAGTACAACCCCAGCACGTCCATTCCGAACCCGACGGTGCCTTGGGTGAAGCCGGACTTGGCGTCGAGGATGAAACTTTGCGTCCACTCTTCAGCCTTGCCCTGAGCCTTGGTCGGGTTGGTGAAGTTGCGGTTGATGTAGAAATTGCGCAGGTTCAGGTTGACCTTGGCGCCTTCGACAAAACCTGATTCCTCGGCCATGGCGGGCAGGGCCGCGCTGGCCAGAGCGATGGCGATCAGGCTTGGGAAGTAGTGCTGCGCGGTAGATGGCGTCATGGCTCGGGTCTCTCTAATTGTTAGGGGTGAAACGGTGCGTTGCCGCAACCTTGGGGTTGCAGATAAAGGATTCGAATGGGCGAAAAACGGGAGCCGGTTAGCCGGACAGGGCAGGGCGCGGGGACATGGTGTCGAACCTGATGTTATTGGTCTTGTGCGAGGAATGGTGCGGGGAATGGACTGGATGGTTCAATCGGCAAAAGCGGGTTTTGGGCGGTTATCGAACGTATGTTTGCTGGGGTTTTGCGTTGTATGTGCTGGCCTCTTCGCGGGCAAGCCTCGCTCCTACGGGGTTCGCGGGGGGTATGGAATATGAGTTCGACGCGAATACTGTAGGAGCGAGGCTTGCCCGCGAAGAGGCCATTACTGACAACCCACCTTTTCCCGCAGTTAACAAAAAGCCCACCAAAAGGTGGGCTTCTTGTTCTCACAGCGCTATCAGAACATCCTCATCTTCGGCGCTTCTTCTTTCAGCGGTTCGACTTTCGCCGTCTGCTCGTTCCAGCCACCGCCCAGTGCCTTGTACAGATTGACTGCACTGATCAGCTGCGCCAATCGATCAGTGATCAGCACTTGTTGTGCACTGAACAGCTGACGCTGGGCGTCGAGGAAGGTCAGGTTGCTGTCGACACCGATACGGTAGCGACGCTCGGCCAGACGGTAGTAGTCCTGGTTGGCGGTGACGAAATCACGCTGCGCCTGCAACTGATCGGTGTAGGTCTGGCGAGCGGCCAGGCCGTCGGCGACTTCCTGGAAGGCCGTTTGAATGGACTTCTCGTAGTTCGCCACGCCGATGTCTTTCTGGATTTTCGAGTAATCCAGGCTGGCGCGCAGGCTGCCGGCGTTGAAGATCGGCAGGTTGATCTGCGGTGAGAACAGCCAGGTGCCCGAACCGCCCTTGAACAGACCGGACAGGTCCGGGCTCAGGGTGCCGGCGTTGGCGGTCAGGCTGATGCTCGGGAAGAACGCCGCCCGCGCCGCGCCGATGTTGGCGTTGGCCGCTTTCAGGTTGTACTCGGCCTGGAGGATATCCGGACGACGTTGCAGCAAGTCCGATGGCAGACCGGCCGGCACGTCGCTCAGCAGGTCGTCAGCCAGTGGCTTGGCGGCTTGCAGATTGGCCGGGATACCGGTGCCGAGCAGCAGCACCAGGCTGTTTTCATCCTGCGCGACCTGACGGGTGTACCTCGCCAGTTGCGCCCGGGCGTTTTCCACCGAGGTACGCGACTGGGCGAGGTCCAGGGCCGAGGCGACCCCCACTTCGTTGCTGCGCGCGGTGAGCTTGTAGCTCTCCTCGAACGCACCGAGGGTGTCCTGGGTCAGTTTCAGCAGTTCCTTGTCGGCCTGCCAGGTCAGGTAGGCGTTGGCCACACTGGCCACCAGACTGATCTGCGTGCTGCGACGGCCTTCTTCAGTGGCGAAGTACTTCTGCAGGGCTTCTTCACTGAGGCTGCGAACCCGACCGAACAGGTCGAGTTCATAGGCACTGATGCCGACCGTGGCCGAGTAGGAACTGGTGATCCCTGCTTGACCGGTCTGCGAAGCATTGGCCGGAACGCGTTGACGGCTGCCAGTGCCATTGGCCGAAACGGCCGGGAACAAATCGGCACGCTGGATGCGGTACTGAGCCGCGAACGCGTCGATGTTCAGGGCCGCGACACGCAGGTCACGGTTGTTTTCCAGCGAGACCTGGATCAGCTGTTGCAGTGCAGGGTCATGGAAAAACTGCTTCCAGCCCTGTTCCGCAGCTGCCTGGTTCGGCGCCTGGGCCGACGAGTACGCCGGGCCTTGCGGGAACTGGGCCGCCACCGGTGCTTCAGGCTGCTGATAATCGGGTATCAGCGAGCAGCCGCTCAGCACGAAGGCGGCAACTGCGATGGAGAGTAGCGACTTGCTCATTGGCCAGCCTCTTTAGAAGGTTCAATAGCGTCGTCCTGGTCGGCGATTTTGCGCTGACCCATGGACGACACGGTGACGAAGAACAACGGGACCCAGAAGATCGCCAGTACCGTGGCGGTGATCATACCGCCAATGACCACGGTACCGATGGCGTGTTGGCTGCCCGAGCCAGCACCGCTGGAAATGGCCAGGGGCACCACGCCGAGGACGAACGCCAGTGACGTCATGATGATCGGGCGCAACCGCATGCGGCAAGCCTCGATGGCTGCCTCCTGCAAGCTCTTGCCCTGTTCGTGCAGGTCTTTGGCGAACTCGACGATCAGAATGGCGTTTTTCGCCGCCAGACCGATGGTGGTCAACAGACCCACCAGGAAGTACACGTCGTTGGACAGACCGCGCAGGCTGGTCGCCATCAGCGCACCGATAATCCCCAGCGGTACCACGAGCACCACCGCAATCGGAATCGACCAGCTTTCATACAGCGCCGCCAGACACAGGAACACCATCAGGATCGACAGCGCGAACAGCGCCGGCGCCTGAGAGCCTGCCAGTCGTTCTTCATACGACAGACCGGTCCAGGAAATACCGACACCGGCCGGCAGTTTCTTCGCCAGGGCTTCGACTTCGGCCATGGCTTCACCGCTGGAATAACCCGGTGCCGGGGTGCCAAGGATTTCCATCGCTTCTACGCCGTTGTAACGCGACAGTTTCGGTGCGCCGTAAATCCACTCACCTTTGGCGAACGCCGAGAACGGGACCATGGTGCCGGCGCTGTTGCGCACGTACCATTTCTTGACGTCTTCAGGACTCATGCGCGAACCCGGTTGGCCTTGCACGTACACCTTTTTCACCCGACCGCGGTCGATGAAGTCGTTGACGTAGCTACTGCCTAGCGCAATCGACAGGGTGTTGTTGATGTCGGTGAGCGTCACGCCGAGGGCGCTGGCCTTCTCGTCGTCGATTTCCAGTTGGTATTGCGGTTCGTCGTTCAGACCGTTCGGACGGACTTGCGACAGCACCTTGCTCTGCGCCGCCATGCCGAGGAACTGGTTGCGCGCTTCCATCAGCTTGTCGTGACCGATACCGGCGCGGTCCTGCAGGAACACGTCGAAACCGGTGGCGTTACCCAGCTCCAGTACCGCCGGTGGGGCGAAGGCAAACACCATGGCGTCCCGGAAGGTGAAGAAGTGCTGCTGGGCACGGGCCGCAAGTTTGAACACGCTGTTGTCGGCGTTACGTTCGCCCCACGGTTTGAGCATGATGAACGCCATACCCGAGCTCTGGCCACGGCCGGCGAAGTTGAATCCGGTCACGGTAAACACCGAGGCCACCGCGTCGCCTTCACCGCCATCCTTGCTCGGACGCAGCAGGAACTCACGCATTTCGTCCACGACCACTTGCGTGCGCTCGGCACTGGAGCCGGCTGGGGTTTGCACCTGGGCGAACAGTACGCCCTGGTCTTCTTCCGGGAGGAACGAGGACGGGATGCGCATGAACAGCCAGATCATGCCGACGACGATGATCACGTAGACCAGCAGGTACGGCACCTTGTTGCGCAGAATATTGCCAACGCCACGTTCGTAGCTTTTCACGCTACGGTCGAAGTTGCGGTTGAACCAGCCGAAGAATCCGCGTTTCGGAACGCCGTGCTCGCCTTTCGGAATCGGCTTGAGCATGGTGGCGCAGAGTGCCGGGGTGAAGATCAGCGCGACCAGAACCGACAGGGCCATGGCCGAGACGATGGTGATCGAGAATTGCTTATAGATCACACCGGTAGAACCGCCGAAGAATGCCATCGGCAGCAGTACCGCCGACAGTACGAGCGCAATACCGACCAGCGCACCCTGGATCTGCCCCATGGATTTCTTGGTGGCCTCCTTGGGTGACAAGCCTTCTTCGCTCATGACCCGTTCGACGTTTTCCACCACGACGATGGCGTCGTCCACCAGCAATCCGATGGCCAGCACCATACCGAACATGGTCAGGGTGTTGATGCTGAAACCGAACGCCGCGAGGATCCCGAAGGTACCCAGCAATACCACGGGCACTGTCATCGTGGTGATGACGGTGGCGCGGAAGTTTTGCAGGAACAGGAACATCACGAGGAACACCAGCACGATCGCTTCGACCAGGGTTTCAACCACACCCTTGATCGATTCGGTCACCACGGGCGTGGTGTCGTACGGGAACACCACTTCCATCCCTTGCGGGAAGAATGGCTTGAGGGTTTCGATGGTCTTGCGCAGGGCTTTCGCCGTGTCGAGGGCGTTGGCACCGTTGGCCAGTTTCACAGCCAGACCGGAGGCCGGACTGCCGTTGAACTGGGCACTGACCGAGTAGTTTTCACCGCCCAGACCGACATCCGCCACATCGCCGACACGCACTTGCGAGCCGTCCTTGTTGACCTTCAACAGGATTGCCTTGAACTGCTCGGCGGTTTGCAGACGGGTCTTGCCGATGATCGTCGCGTTCAACTGCTGACCGGTCACTGCAGGCAAGCCACCGAGTTGACCGGAGGAAATCTGCACGTTTTGCGCGGCGATGGCGGTTTTCACGTCGCCAGGGGTCAGGTTGAAGTTGTTCAACTTGGCCGGGTCGAGCCAGATCCGCATCGCATACTGGGCACCGAAGACCTGGAAGTCACCGACACCGGCGGTCCGCGAGACCGGGTCCTGCATGTTCGACACGATGTAGTTGGCCAAGTCGTCCTTGGTCATGCTGCCGTCGCGCGAGACCACGCCGATTACCATCAGGAAGTTCTTCACTGCCTTGGTGACGCGGATCCCCTGTTGCTGCACTTCTTGCGGCAGCAGCGGGGTGGCCAGGTTCAGTTTGTTCTGGACCTGAACCTGCGCGGTATCGGAGTTGGTGCCTTGTTCGAACGTCGCGGTAATGGTCATGCTGCCGTCGGAGTTACTTTCCGAGGAAACATAACGCAGGTTGTCGATACCGTTGAGTTGCTGTTCGATCACCTGAACCACGGTGTCCTGCACGGTTTGTGCGGATGCGCCTGGGTAGGTTACCTGAATCGCAATGGCCGGAGGCGCAATGCTCGGGTATTGGTTGATCGGGAGTTTGAGAATCGATAGTGCCCCGACCAGCATGATCACCAGGGCAATTACCCAGGCGAAAATCGGACGGTCGATAAAAAATCTGGACATGGTTTACTCCCCTTTGCCGCTGGAAGCCTTGCTAGCTGCCTGTGCGGGGGCCGGGTTCTTTGCGCCAACGTTAGTCGCTTCACTGGCTTTGACTTCGATGCCAGGTTTGACGAATTGCAGTCCTTCGGTGATCAGGCGATCGCCGGCCTTCAGGCCATCTTCGATCAGCCATTGGCTGCCGACGGTGCGGCTGGCCTTGAGCTGACGCAGTTCAACCTTGTTGTCGGCACCCACGACCAGCGCGGTCGGGGTGCCTTTGAGGTCGCGGGTCACGCCTTGTTGCGGCGCCAGAATCGCGGCGGCGTTCACACCGGCTTTAAGCTGAGCATGCACGAACATGCCCGGGAGCAGCGTGTGATCCGGGTTCGGGAACACTGCACGCAAGGTCACGGAACCGGTGGTCTGGTCAACCGAGACTTCGGAGAACTCGAGCTTGCCTTCCAGTTTGTACTGGCTGCCGTCTTCGAGGGTCAGCTTGACCGCCGCTGCCGTGTCGCCAGCCTTTTGCAGGCGACCGCTTTCCAGTTCGCGACGCAGCTCAAGCAGCTCGACCGAAGACTGGGTGACGTCAACGTAAATCGGGTCGAGTTGCTGGATCACCGCCATGGCATCGGCCTGGCCGTTGCTGACCAGCGCGCCCTCGGTCACGTTCGATCGACCGATGCGGCCGGAAATCGGCGCGTAGACCTTGGTGTAGCGCACATTGATCTGCGCGGTTTGCAGCGCGGCTTCCGATTGCATGCGGTTGGCCACGGCCGTGTCGTATTCCTGACGACTGACAGCCTGTTCGTTGACCAGCTGCTTGTAGCGATCAGAGATCGATTTCGTCTGTTGCAGGTTGGCTTCGGCGCTTTTCAGCGTAGCGTCATAGACCGACGGATCGATCTGATACAGCTGCTGGCCGGCCTTGACGTCACCACCTTCCTTGAACAGACGCTTGAGAATGATGCCGTTGACCTGTGGACGAACTTCGGCAATGCGGAACGCACTGGTGCGCCCCGGAAGCTCAGACGTCAGGGTGAAGGCTTGAGGTTGCAGGGTAACCACGCCGACCTGAGGAGGCGGTGCGGCGGGTGCCGCTTCTTCCTTTTTGCATCCGCTGAGCAGTGATGCCAAGGCGACGGCGGCAACCATAGCGGTAACAGCTGGCTTGAATTGCATGAAAATCCTCGGGTCAGGCGCGCAAGAAACGCACTAGAAATGTGGAAGGGTAAAAAATGAGTACCGGGTGGATAAGTAGCGTGCTAAGGAATATACTTACGTTCATGGTTGTTTGTAAACACCTTGACTGCGTATCCACCCCGTTACCAACGCCCGTCAACGGTTCGAATTGTAAGCCGGGGACGAGACACGAGAGCGCTCGCCCCACTTTTGTTCAGCGGCTGTTCAGACATCGCTGAAGCATCCTGATTGAGGTTTTACTGCCATGGTCCGTCGTACCAAAGAGGAAGCTCAAGAAACCCGCAGCCAGATACTCGAAGCGGCAGAGAAAGCCTTCTATGAAAGGGGCGTGGCGCGTACGACGCTGGCGGACATCGCGACCCTGGCCGGCGTGACTCGCGGAGCCATCTACTGGCATTTCAGCAACAAGGCGGATCTGGTGCAGGCCATGCTGGATAGCCTGAAAGAGCCGCTGGATGAAATGGCCAGGGCCAGCGAAAGCGAAGATGAACTCGATCCGCTGGGCTGCATGCGCAAGCTGCTGATTCATTTGTTTCATCAAGTTGCCCTGGACCCGAAAACCCGACGCATCAATGAGATTTTGTTTCATAAGTGCGAATTCACCGATGAAATGTGCGACCTGCGTCAGCAGCGTCGTGAGGTCAGCCTCGATTGCAATGTGCGAATCGCCCTGGCCCTGAGTAATGCAGTGAATCGGGGGCAAATGCCCGAGGACCTCGACACGACCCGCGCGGCCATCAGCTTGCACGCCTACATCGATGGCATGTTGTACCAGTGGCTATTGGCCCCCGACAGTTTTCAACTGCACACCGAAGCCGAGCGTTGGGTCAATACAGGGTTGGACATGCTGCGCTTGAGCCCCAGCCTGCGCAAATAGAACAAAATGCGTAATTGGATCCGGTTATGTCAACCATTAAGGCGGGCGTTGATCCCTTCAATGCTCGCCTTGTTGCAATGGGATGCTTTTATATACGGACGCTCGCCAGGTTGAAAGGTAGCGAACTACGTATTTTGTAGGGATTTTGTGTCGAGCGTGTGAATCAGTGTTAAACCACGTGAATAACCATGGCGCAACAAAAAGCCCCGGCTCTTTCGAGTCGGGGCTTTTGCATTTCAAGGGGGACGCTTACATCACTGGATAGTCGATGTAGCCGACCGGGCCCTTGGCGTAGAACAGCTCGGGACGTGCTTCGTTAAGTGGCGCATCAGCCTTCAAGCGCGCCGGCAGGTCCGGGTTGGCAATGAACGGCACGCCGAAGGCAACCGCATCGGCCTTGCCGCTGGCCAGCCAGGCGTTGGCACTGTCCTTGGTGAAGCGTTCGTTGGCGATGTACGGACCGCCGAAGGCTTCTTTGAGTTGTGGACCAAGGCTGTCGCCGGTTTCTTTCTCGCGGGAGCAAATGAATGCGATGCCACGTTTGCCCAGTTCACGAGCGACGTAGGTGAAGGTCTCGGACAGGTTTTCGTCGCCCATGTCATGAAGATCGGCACGTGGTGACAGGTGCACACCGACGCGACCAGCACCCCAGACTTCGATCGCGGCGTCGGTCACTTCCAGCAACAGGCGCGCACGGTTTTCCAGGGAGCCACCGTAGTGGTCGGTGCGCTGGTTGGTGCTGCTTTGCAGGAACTGATCGAGCAGGTAACCGTTGGCACCGTGGATTTCCACGCCGTCAAAACCGGCGGCCTTGGCGTTCTCGGCACCTACGCGGTAAGCGTCGATGATGTCGGCGATTTCAGCGGTTTCCAGGGCGCGCGGGGTTGGGAAGTCGGCCAATGGGCGAACCAGGCTGACGTGACCCTTAGGCTGGATGGCACTCGGTGCGACCGGCGCTTCTCCGTTCAGGTACGACTCGTGGGAAACCCGGCCCACGTGCCACAGTTGCAGGAAAATCTTGCCGCCGGCGCCGTGGATCGCTTTGGTCACGTTGGCCCAGCCACGCACCTGATCGTTGGACCAGATACCCGGGGTGTCCGGGTAGCCGACGCCCATCGGCGTGACCGACGTGGCTTCGCTGAGGATCAGGCCGGCCGAGGCACGTTGTACGTAGTATTCGGCCATCAGCGCGTTCGGCACACGGCCTTCGTCGGCGCGGCAGCGGGTCAGCGGCGCCATGATGATGCGGTTGGCGAGCTCGATGTCGCCCAGTTTGATTGGATCGAAAATAGTCGTCATTTCAGTACAACCCTCGTGAGGTATCAGTTAGTCGCAGGAGCCAGTTCGGGGTTACCGCTCTGACGGAAAGTAATCAGGGTCACCAGCAGGGCGAGTACCGCCAGTGCTGCTGCCGCGAGAGGCACGCGGGTCAGGCCGAAGCCGTGGGCGATGACACTGCCGCCGACCCAGGCACCCAAGGCGTTGCCGATGTTGAAAGCGCCGATGTTTAAGGTCGACACCAGGTTCGGCGCGGCCTTGCCGTAGGTCACCACGTTCACTTGCAGGGCGGGCACGGCGGCGAAGCACGCGGTGGCCCAGAGGAACAAAGTGATTTCGGCAGGAATCAGCGCGACGCTGGTCCAGGTCAGTACGGTCGAGATCACGGCCATCGAGATGAAAACGCCGATCAGCGTTGCGGCCATGCCTTTGTCTGCCAGCTTGCCGCCGATGATGTTGCCGACCGTCAGGCCCAGGCCGATGAGCATCAGGGTCCAGGTCACGCCTTTGGGCGAGACGCCGGTGACATCACCGAGCAGCGGTGCGACATAAGTGAACAGGGTGAATACCGACGCCGCGAACAGCGCCGTCATGCTCAGGGACAACCAGATCCCGGCGCCTTTGAGGGCGCGCAATTCGGCGCGCATATCGAGTTTCTCTTCATCGCGCTTGGCCGGCAGGAAGCGGATCAAACCAATCAACGCGATCACGCCAATCACCGTCACCGCCCAGAAGGTCGAACGCCAGCCGGCTTCCTGACCGAGCGCGGTGCCCAGCGGGACGCCGAGGACGTTGGCCAAGGTCAGGCCGGTGAACATCAAGGCCACGGCGGAGGCGCGTTTGTTTGCCGGCACAAGACCTGCCGCCACCACAGAACCGATGCCGAAGAACGCGCCGTGGCAGAGGGCGGTGACCACACGGGCAAACATCAGCACGTTGTAGTCGGTAGCGATTGCACAGAGCAGGTTGCCGATGATGAAAATGCCCATCAACGCTACCAATGCGGCCTTGCGCGGTAATTTGGCAGTGGCCAGTGCCATGAACGGCGCACCGATGGCCACGCCCAGGGCGTAACCGGTCACCAGCCAGCCAGCGCCGGGAATCGACACGCCGAGGTCCGCCGCCACATCGGGCAGCAGGCCCATGATGACGAACTCGGTGGTGCCGATGGCGAAGGCGCTCAAGGCCAGAATGAGGAGCGAGAGGGGCATTGTTTAATTCCTTGTCGGAGCGCTGAGCTCTTTGACGATGGCAGCGAGGAACGCCTGGATCACGTCCTCGTTGCGTTTGAAGAAGTGCCATTGACCGGCTTTCTGGCTGCTGATCAGTCCCGCACGTTGCAAGGTCGCCAAATGGGCGGACACGGTCGACTGCGACAGGCCGCAGCGTTGATCGATCTGTCCTGCGCAAATGCCGTACTCGTGGTTGTGGATCTGTTCCGGGAACTGGGCTTTGGGGTCTTTCAGCCAGGTGAGGATGTCTCGGCGTACTGGGTGTGCCAGGGCTTTTATTATTTCGTCGAGGTCGATGGTCATGGGTTTGGGCTCGTGATGAGTAAAACGCTATATCGCGATGAGGCGAACTTTAAATCGGTACTTCGCGATATACCAATATGATTTTGGTCTGACGACCGTGTAAATCGGTATATCGGGTTATAACGATACGATGGGTGTAAAGATATAAAGGCGCAGTGCTAAGCTGCGCCCATGAATTATCTCGCACATCTTCACCTCGGTGGCCAGCGTCCCGGCCAACTGCTCGGCAGTCTGTATGGCGATTTCGTCAAGGGTCGACTGCAAGGGCAGTTCGACCCGGAGATCGAAGCGGCCATCCAGCTGCATCGCAGCATCGACGTCTTTACCGACCGCCATCCGTTGGTGGATGTCTCGTTGTCGCGGTTTTCCATCACGCGCCGGCGATACGCCGGGATCGTGCTCGACGTGTTTTTCGACCACTGCCTGGCGCGGGACTGGGCCCTTTATTCGAATCAGCCGCTGGAGCTGTTTACCTCGGATGTGTACCGGGTACTGTCGGCCGAGCCGCAATTGCCGGAGCGGTTGGCGAAGATCGCGCCGCACATGGTGGCGCATGACTGGTTGGGTTCTTATCAGGAGTTCGAAGTGCTGGAGCAAGTGCTGCGGGGGATTTCGCGGCGGTTGACCCGACCGGAGGAACTGGCCGGGGCGATGCGGGAGTTGCGTCGGCTGTACGAACCGCTCAGTGAGGATTTCCGGTTGTTCTATCCGAAGCTTCAGGATTTTGCCCAAAACTACCCGGCAACATAGATCCCTTGTAGGAGTGAGCCTGCTCGCGATAGCGGTGTATCAGCCACCATTGATGTCTGCTGATACACCGCTATCGCGAGCAGGCTCACTCCCACAGGGGATTTGTGTGTCTTCAGGGGAATTGTGTCAGGCCGCGATGGCAGGACGCATCGGCACTTGCTGAGTTTCCGGAATAGCCCCAAACAACGCCTTCTGCACCGCTTGCTGCGCCTCGAACGCCAGCGCCGCCCGTTCACGACCTTCGCAAGCGATCGGCTTGAGCACTTTGATTTCCACTTCCCCGCGATCATTGGCGAACAGACGCATCAGGTGCGACAGCAAATCATCATCGCCAATGAACGGCGCCAGCGAGTCGAGTTCACCGTCACGCAGATACCGAATCGCCACCGGCTGCAGCTTCACTTCAGAGTCAATCGCCGCTGACAACAAACGGCCATGAAACGTGCGCAACGAACGTCCATTGGTGGTGGTGCCTTCCGGGAACATCAGTAGCGGATGTTCCTGCGCCAGGTGGCGCGTCATCTGTTTGCGAATCAACTGGCTGTCACCCGACCCGCGACGGATAAACAGGCTGCCGGCCTTGGCCGCCAACCAGCCGGCCACCGGCCAGGTGCGCACTTCGGCTTTGGACAGGAACGACATCGGCGTGAGCATGCCCAGCAACGGAATGTCGGTCCACGACACGTGATTGCTGACCCACAGCATCGGCTCCTTCGGCAGTTCCCCGTGAACCGTCACGCGAAAGGGCAGGGCGTTGCTCAACCGCGCCATGAAAAACCGCGACCAGCGCTGGCGGCGGACCATCGAATGAGCAATCCCCAAACGCTCGAACAGCCCAAACACACTGGCCATGCTCAAACCCAGCGCGACCACCACCAGCACTCGCGCAATCCGCGCGTACACGCGCAAACGGCTCATCAGACCGCCGCCTTGAAGTGCTTGGCATAACGTGGGCAAAGCTCATCGCGCTTGAGCAGGATAAACACGTCGGCGACCTGGAAATCTTCGTCCCAGCACGGCTCGCCGCAGATCTTCGCGCCAAGGCGCATATAGGCTTTGAGCAGCGGTGGCATTTCGGCGATCACGTTGGACGGGATGTCCAGAACAGGCAGCGGTTTTTTCGGTTCGGCCCGCAGGTGTTCGGTGCACAGGTAACGTTCGCGTAGACGCTGCATGATCGCGTGGGCCTGAATCCCGCCGTCCTGCATCGGAATGCTCGCGCAACCCATCAAATAGCTGTAGCCGCCCTGATTCAGCACTTCGGCCAGTTCACCCCAGAGCACCGCGATGGTGCCGCCGTTGCGATAAGCCGGGTCGACGCAGGTGCGACCGATTTCCAGGATCGGGCCCTTCAAATGGACCAGGCCGTGCAGGCTGAATTCTTCTTCACTGTAGAACTTGCCCAGGCTGCTGGCCGCCGTGTGGTCGAGCAAACGGGTGGTCGCCACCAGGCGCCCGGTGTTCAAGTCACGCACGCCGATGTGGGCGCAGTGAACATCATAGTCGTCCATGTCCAGACCCAGTTCCGCGCCTTTGAGCTTGGCGTTGAACTCGCCGCTGAAGACGTTGAAGCGCAAGGCCTGGGCTTCTTGCAATGCCTCGGCGCCCACCAGGCGTTCGGCTTGCAGGCGGCGTTCATTGCCGGTGTCGCTGATGCGGGCGATCTGAGTCATTGGGAATCTCCGTGCGGGCTGTTCACCCGTCTTGGGTTGCAGCCGATCGACTTTCTTTATGCAGCCGTGTTGTGCAAAGTCAGGCTATGTAGCCCCGGTGTCATCGCCATGAAGCTTTGGTGATGCTTATATGACAGCCCTCAAGGAGCCTCTTATGCCCTGGCAAAACCTGTTGAATCGCCGCGATCGCCTGCCCGCCAACCCGGACCTGGCGGAGGGTTTCGTGACCTTGTTGCACACGTTGGGCACGGTCACGCCATTCGAATTGGCAGTGGTCGGCGGGCGGCTGATGGCGACGCCGGGGCTGGCGTTTCTGGTGGGATATCAGGCGGCGTTGCGCATGCTCTGGCCGAGCGCGCCACTGAGCCTCGGTGCGTTGTGTGCCACCGAGCAGCGCAGCCTGCGGGTGGCGGGCATGCAGACTCGCCTGAGCGATTTACGGGTGAGCGGGCGCAAGGATTTCGTCACCGCTGGCGATGCGGCCGACTGGTTGTTGATCGCCGTTCGCAGCGAGGCGCCTGGCGAAAGTCCGCGCCTGAGTCTGGCGGTGGTCTATCCCGATGAACCGGGTGTGCGCCTGGAAAAACTGCCGGCGATCCCGTTGATGCCGGACATCAGCCACGGTCGGTTGTTTCTGGATAACGCCCAGTGCGAATTGCTCGCGGGGGATGGCTGGGATGCTTACGTCAAACCGTTCCGCACCCTGGAAGACATTTATGTACTGAGCGCGATGACTGCGTGGCTGTACGGGGTCGGTCAGGACAGTGACTGGCCGCAGAATTTGCAATTGCGTTTGCTGGCGCTGCTGGCCGGGTGCGCGGAAGTCAGCCGGCAAGCGCCAAATAATCTGGCCGGGCATGTCGTGCTGGGGGGATTGTTTGCACAGTTCGACGGACTCAAGGCTGAGATCAATCAGGCACTGGCCGATGGCCCGCCACACTGGGCGGCGATGTGGCAGCGGGATCAGGCGGTGATGGATTTGGCGGCGGGGGCCAGAGGCAAGCGATTGGCCAAGGCGTTGGCGGGATTGTCGTAAGGCTGAAGGGCCTCTTCGCGGGCAAGTCGGATCGCCGCCCGCTCGCTCCTACAAGTTCAGCGAAAAATCTGTAGGAGCGAGGCTTGCCCGCGAAGGCGGCCTCCCTTGCAGCACAAATCCCTGAACTGTCATCAACCTCGACTAGGCTCACCCAGCCCATCCCTCCGAGCCCCCGCCATGTTCAAAGGCTTGTCCCTGATTTTCATGCTGCTGCTCAGCCTCACGGCCCACGCCGAAAACTGGCCCGCCGAGCAATGGTCGACAGGTCCGAAAGTCACCGGCCCAGCACTTCAGGCCGTGGAGACTTACGCCTTCCCACCCCGCGACGACACGACCCGACAAGGCATCCGCACCGATGCCTTGCTGGTGATCCGTGACGGACAATTAATCTACGAACGCTACGCCGACCCGACCACGGCTGACACGCCGCACCTGACCTGGTCCATCAGCAAAAGCCTCATGGCCACGGTCCTCGGTGTCGCCTACGGCGAAGGTCTGTTCAAGCTCCAGGACCCGGCGCTGAAGTTTTATCCGCCGCTGGCAAAACACCCGGCGATCACCCTGGCCGACCTGCTGCACTGGGCTTCAGGCCTGGACTGGCAGGAAGACTACGAATACGCCCCGTTGAAGTCCTCGGTGGTGGCCATGCTCTACACCCGGGGTCATCACGACATGGCGGCGTTCACCGCCGACCACGACGAATACGCCAGGCCCGGTCAGGCCTTTCGCTATTCCAGCGGTGACAGCAACCTGTTGTCCGCGGCGCTGAAAAACATCGTCGGCCCGGCACGTTATCCCGACTATCCGTGGACAGCATTGTTCGAGCCGTTAGGGATTCGCCACGCCGTCTGGGAAACGGATGCCACGGGCACCTTCGTGGCTTCCTCTTATGCCTACCTCACCGCCCGGGACCTGGCGCGTGTCGGTCTGCTGATGGCGCGCGACGGTCGCTGGGGTGATCGACAACTGCTGCCCAAAGACTGGGTCGCCTTCAACCGCGAACCCTTCGCCCACTATCAAGCCAATCAGGACGATGCAGTTCCCGGCGGTCATTGGTGGCTCAACCGCGCGGTGGACGGCACCGCCCGACCCTGGCCCGATGCGCCCGCCGATACGTTTGCCGCACTGGGTCATTGGGGCCAGGCGATGTACGTGATTCCCAGCGAAAACCTGGTGATCGTGCGCTACGGCGATGATCGCGATGAGCGCTACCGGCACAACGAGTTGCTCAAGCTTGCGCTCAAGGCATTTGCCGGGAAGGTGCAGCCATGAACCGCCGCCGTTTTGTGCGTCGCCGGCCCTTCAGCACGCTGTTGCTGGTATTGCTGGTCGCCTTGCTTGGATGGATCTGGCAGGAGCGGGTGGCGCTGTGGGCGTTCCCGGACATCATCAGCGCCTACACCGCCAAGGAGTATTGCTCGTGCCGATACGTGATGAACAACCAAGCCGAGTACTGCCACAGCTATGTGAAACAGTGGCTGCCCACCAGCGGCTTCACCGATGACCCCGCCAGCAAGCGCGTGACCGTCAGCGGCATGGGCCGCAGCAACAGCGCGCAATGGATCGGCGAACGCCAGGGCTGTCGCCTGCAACCCTGAATGCGCTGACGCACTTCATGGCGAGTGGGCTCTTGTGGCGAGGGAGCTTGCTCCCGCTCGGCTGCGAAGCAGTCGTAAAACCAGCAATCGCGGTTCGTCTGATAAAACTCATTGCTGGACATTGGGAGCGCTTCGCACTGGAGCGCCAGCCCGGTCCAGCGGGAGCAAGCTCCCTCGCCACAATGACCCCGGTATCCGTGATGGACAGTTTGCATCTGGCTCACGGGCGGTTAAGGTTCATGCACGTTTATTTTCAGCACGAGTCTTTATGTTCCAGCGGTCCCTCTCCAAAACCCTCGCCTTCCTGCTGCTGGCCGGCGCCTCGCTGTCGGCTCAGGCCAATTGGTACCTCGACGGCGAGTCCTCGCGGCTGTCGTTCATCAGCACCAAAAACGCCAACATCTCCGAAGTGCAGCGCTTTCTGGTGTTGCACGGCAAGGTCAGTCCCAAAGGCCTGGCCGAGGTGGAAGTCGAGATGGACTCGGTCAACAGCGGTATCCCGCTGCGTGACGAGCGCATGCGCAAAGAGCTGTTCGAGATCCAGACCTTTCCCGAAGCGCTGATCACCGCGCAGATTGATCTGCGCCCGATTAACGACCTCGCGCCCGGTGCCCAACTGGAGCTGCGCTTGCCGCTGACCGTCAACCTTCACGGGAAAACCCACGAATACAACGCCGAGCTGCTGGCAACCCGTCTCGATGACCGGCGCTTCCAGGTGGTGACCCTCGAACCGCTTATCATCAATGCCGAAGACTTCGATCTGGCACCGGGTCTGGAAAGTTTGCGCAAGGTCGCCGGTTTGTCCGCCATCAGTCTGTCGGTGCCGGTGGGTGCGGTACTGATTTTCACGGCGCGCTGACATGGCCGGTTCAATCTTTCCCTGGCGTGCAGGCAACCACTTCGAACTGCTGATCGACGGTCCGCAGTTCTTCCCGCGCATGTTGGTCGCGATTGCCCGCGCCGAAGAACAGGTCGAACTGGAGCTGTATCTGGTGGAAGCGGGGGCCTGCGCCGAGGCCATGGTTCAGGCGTTGGTCCAGGCGGCTGAGCGTGGCGTGCGCGTGCGCTGCCTGTTCGATGACTACGGCAGTCTCGCGTTCACCCTGACTTTGCGCCAGCGTCTGATGGCCGCGGGCGTGGAGCTGCGTTTCTACAATCGCCTGAGCTGGCGACGCTGGGTGGGTAACTTCTACCGCGATCACCGCAAGCTGTTGCTGGTCGATCAGACCCTGGCCGTGGTCGGCGGCACGGGCGTCACGGATGAGTTCTGGACGCCTGGCGAAGACACCAGCGAATGGCACGAGGTGATGGTGGAAATCACCGGCCCCCTGGTCGTCGACTGGCAGCTGCTGTTCGATCGGCAATGGATCGCCAACCGCCATCGCCGCGCCTGGAAACCCTCGTCGCACTTCGGCCTGCCGCGTCTGCCACGCGTGCCGTCCACGGGCGAGGGCATGGGCCGGGTGGCCTATGCCGATGCCCGTCAGCACCGCGACATCCTGCAATCGCTGATTCGTGCGCTGAACAGCGGCCAGCGGCGGATCTGGCTGGCCACGCCGTATTTCCTGCCAACCTGGAAAGTCCGCCGCTCGTTGCGCAGGGCTGCCAGCCGAGGCGTCGACGTGCGTCTGCTGCTGACCGGGCCGCGCACCGATCACCCGTCGGTGCGCTACGCCGGGCACCGCTACTACCCGCGACTGCTCAAGGCCGGGGTGAAGATCTTCGAATACCAGCCGTGTTTCCTGCACCTGAAAATGGTGCTGATCGATGACTGGGTGAGCATCGGCTCGTGCAATTTCGATCACTGGAATCTGCGCTTCAATCTGGAAGCCAACCTTGAAGCGCTGGACCCGGGGCTGACGCAGGCAGTGGTGGCGAGTTTCGAGAAGGACTTTGCGCAGAGCCAGGAAGTCAGCCTGGAGGCATGGCAACGCCGGCCGTTGTGGCGGCGGGTGAAGCAAAGGGTTTGGGGATGGGTGGATCGGTTGGTGGTGAACCTGCTGGATCGACGGGGATAACCGCTACAACCTAAAACCAAATGTAGGAGTGAGCCTGCTCGCGATGGCGTCATGTCATTCAGCATTGATCTAGCCGATAGACCGCTATCGCGAGCAGGCTCACTCCTACAGGGTTTTATGTGTTGCCTGAAAATTACAGCAACTCAAAGCTCTGCTGCGTCACGTCCTGGGAATCCAGGCCGATCTGCACGTTGAACTTGCCTGGTTCCGCCGCGTACTTGAGCTGGGCGTTGTAGAACTTCAAGTCATCCTCGGTGATGGTGAAGTGCACGACTTTCTGTTCGCCGGCTTTCAACATCACTTTCTGGAAGTTCTTCAATTCCTTGACTGGGCGGATCATCGAGCCGGTTACGTCCTGGATGTACAACTGCACCACGGTTTCGCCGTCACGCTTGCCGGTGTTTTTCACCATGACGCTGGCGTCGAGCTTGCCGGTCTTGTTCAGCGTGGTCGACGACAACGCCATGTCGGTCAGGCTGAAATCGGTGTAGCTCAGGCCGAAACCAAACGGGAACAGGGGGCCGGTGGTGTCATCGAAATACTGCGAGGTGTAGTTGCCCGGTTTGCCCGGCGTGAACGGCCGGCCAATGCTCAGGTGGTTGTAGTAGGTCGGAATCTGGCCCACCGAGCGCGGGAAGGTGATCGGCAGTTTGCCCGACGGGTTGTAGTCGCCGAACAGCACGTCGGCGATGGCGTTGCCGCCTTCGGTGCCGCTGAACCAGGTTTCCAGAATCGCGTCAGCCTGTTCCTTCTCTTCGAGAATCGACAGCGGACGGCCGTTCATCAACACCAGCACCAGCGGTTTACCGGTGGCTTTCAGGGCCTTGATCAGGTCGCGCTGGTTGGAAGGGATGTTCAGGTCGGTACGGCTCGACGATTCGTGGGACATGCCACGGGATTCGCCGACCGCTGCGACGACGACATCAGCATCCTTGGCGGCTTTCACCGCTTCGTCGATCAGCACTTGGGCCGAACGCGGATCGTCCACCACTTCCGGCGCATCGAAGTTGAGGAAGTTCAGGTAATCGAGGGCTTTCTTGTCACTGGTGATGTTGGCGCCACGGGCGTAGATCAGCGTCGATTGCGCGCCCAGTGCGTTGGTCATGCCGTCGAACAGCGTCACCGATTGCGCAGGGCGACCGTTGGCGGCCCAACTGCCCATCATGTCGATCGGTGCCTTGGCCAATGGACCGACCAAGACGATTTTCGCAGTTTTCTTCAGCGGCAAGGTTTCGCCCTGATTCTTCAGCAACACCAGGCTGCGGCGCGCAACGTCACGAGCCTCGGCACGGTGCAGGCGGCTGTCGGCGTTAGTGTCGGCCGGATCATCTTCAGCCTTGCCGATGCGCAGGTACGGGTCCTTGAACAGGCCCATGTCGTACTTGGCGTCGAGCACCGCACGCACGGCGTTGTCGATGTCGCTCTGCTGGATCTCACCGGCCTTCAGCAACCCTGGCAGTTCTTTGCCGTAGAGCGTGTCGTTCATGCTCATGTGGATGCCGGCCTTGATCGCCAGCTTCGCGGCTTCGCGGCCATCGCGAGCAACACCGTGCTTGATCAGCTCGAAAATCGCCCCGTGGTCGCTGACGGCCAGGCCTTTGAAGCCCCATTGCTTGCGCAGCAGGTCGTTCATCAGCCAGGTGTCGGCGGTGGCCGGCACACCGTTGATCGAGTTCAACGCGACCATCACCCCGCCAGCACCGGCGTCAATGGCGGCGCGGTACGGTGGCAGGTAGTCCTGGTACATTTTGACCGGGCTCATGTCGACGACGTTGTAGTCGCGACCGCCCTCGACCGCGCCGTACAAGGCAAAGTGCTTGACGCTGGCCATGATGCTGTCGGCCGCGTTCGCGCCGGTGCCCTGGAAGGCCCGGACCATGACGCCGGCAATGCGCGACACCAGGTAAGTGTCTTCGCCGAAGCCTTCGGAGGTGCGGCCCCAACGCGGGTCGCGGGAAATGTCCACCATCGGCGCGAAAGTGATGTCGAGGCTGTCCGACGCGGCTTCCTTGGCGGCGATGCGCCCGGACAGGCCGATGGCGTCCATGTCCCAGCTCGACGCCAGGGCGATCGGGATCGGGAAGATGGTGCGGTGACCGTGTATCACGTCATAGGCGAAGAACATCGGGATCTTCAGCCGGCTGCGCATGGCCGCGTCCTGCATCGGACGGTTTTCCGGGCGCGTGATCGAGTTGAACGTGCCGCCGATGTTGCCGGCGGCGATTTCCTTGCGGATCAGTTCCCGAGGCATTTCCGGGCCGATGCTGATCAGGCGCAACTGGCCGATCTTTTCATCGAGGGTCATCTGCTTCATCAGGTCAGTGATGAAAGCGTCCTTGTTCTCCAGAGGTGCGGGCGTCGTGGCGGCCAATACGGTATGACTGGCCAGGCTGACGAGCAGGCCCAGCAAACACAGCTTCTTCATGAATAGTTTTCTCAAAGGCCTAAACGGCAGTGAATACGCGCCGGTCAGCCAAAATTTAGGGAGCGACTATTGTTGTTCAGGTAAATGCAGCACACTTCTGCAGTGTTTTTAGCGCTGGGGCATCTTTTAGCCCATTGGCTCGATGCAATCCAGTGGCGGCGGCAGATTATGCCCCAAGAGACCGCTCAGAAGGTCGCTGGTTGTTTTTCAACGGAATGTGCAAGGGAGCGTCAACCAGATGAATGTACGACACCACTATCGGTCGAGCCTGCAGGTTGCAGCCTTGATGTTGCTCGCCACGCTGCTGGCCGGCTGCGGCATCAACAACATTCCGACCCTCGACGAACAGGCCAAGGCCGCCTGGAGTCAGGTGCAGAACCAGTACCAGCGCCGCGCCGACCTGATCCCCAATCTGGTGGAAACCGTCAAGGGCTACGCCAAACATGAAGAAGAAACCCTGACCGCGGTGATCGAAGCCCGGGCCAAGGCGACGTCGATTCAGGTGGATGCCAGTACCCTGGACAACCCGGAAAAACTCAAGCAGTTCCAGCAGGCGCAGGATCAACTGACCGGTGCTTTGAGCCGTTTGATGGTGGTGTCCGAGCGTTACCCGGACCTCAAGGCCAACCAGAATTTCCTCGCGTTGCAATCGCAACTCGAAGGCACCGAGAACCGCATCGCCGTGGCGCGACGCGACTTCATTCTTGCGGTGCAGAAGTACAACACCGAAATCCGCACCTTCCCGGGTCGCCTGTGGCACACCGTGATGTACAGCGATTTGCCGATTCGTGAAACCTTCGAGGCCACCAGCCCCAATGCTGAAAAAGCGCCTGAAGTGAAGTTCCAGTAAGCACCGGGACGGGTTCGAAGCATCACCACGGATGAGGTTGCCAATGCGCGTGTTGAAAGTGGGTCTGGTGCTGTTGCTGTGGGTGTTTGCCCTGGCGGCTCAGGCCGAGTTGAAATTTCCGCAACTGACCGGGCGGGTGGTCGATAACGCCCAGATGATCGAGCCGTCGGTGCGCGAGCAGCTGACGCAACAACTCCAGGCCCATGAAAAAGCCACCGGCGAGCAATTGGTCGTGGTGACGGTGCCGGACCTGCAGGGCACCGATATCGCAGACTTCGGTTATCAGCTGGGACGTTACTGGGGCATCGGCCAGAAGGACAAAAATACCGGCGCGCTGCTGATTGTCGCGCGCGATGATCGTAAATTGCGCATCGAAGTCGGCTACGGCCTGGAAGATCGCCTGACCGATGCGCAGAGTTCGGTGATCATCAACCAGGTGATCACGCCCGCGTTCAAGACCGGCAATTTCAGTAAAGGCATCAGCGATGGGGTTGCCGCGATGCTGGTGGTGTTGGGCGGCAATCCGCTGGATGAGCCGTCGACGGTCTATGAGCCGCGCGGTAATGAGGGCGACGATTTCCTGTCCCGCCATCCGGGCGTGTTTGTGTTTCTGGTGATGCTGTTCATCCTGACGATTTTCGTCTGCCAGATGCTCGGGATCCTGCCCAGCGGTGGTGGCGGGGGCCGAGGCAGTTCGGGCGGCGGTTTCGGCGGTGGAGGTTTTGGCGGCGGTGGAGGCGGGGGCTTCAGTGGCGGTGGCGGCAGTTTCGGGGGCGGCGGTTCGTCGGGCGGCTGGTGATAACAATAATGAGCGAGCACTGTTAAACATGGCATTACTGACTGAACACGAACAACGCAAAGTCGCCGAGGCGATTGCCCGGGTCGAGCGCGACACGGACGCCGAACTGGTGACCGTGCTCGCGGCCCGCGCCGACGACTATGCGTACATCCCGCTGCTCTGGGCCAGCCTGCTGGCGCTGGTGGTGCCGGGTGTCGTGCATTACCTGACAGGCTGGCTGACCATGCACAGCCTGCTGCTGGTGCAATGGATCAGTTTCATCGTGCTGTGCCTGGTGTTCCGCATTCCGAAAGTCACCACCCATCTGATCCCGCGCTCGGTGCGCCATTGGCGCGCTTCGAACCTGGCACGTCGGCAGTTCCTGGAGCAGAACCTGCACCACACCGTGGGCAGCACCGGGATGCTGATTTTCGTCTGCGAAGCCGAGCGGTATGTGGAAATTCTGGTGGATGAAGGGATTTCCAAACGGCTGGACGACAAGAACTGGGACGCGATTGTTGCGGCGTTTACTCAACAGGTGAAGCAGGGGCAGACGTTGCAGGGGTTTGTGACGTGCGTGGAGGCCTGTGGCGAATTGCTCAAGGTGCATGTGCCGGTGACGCATGTGCGCAATGAGTTGCCGAATCGGTTGGTGGTGTTGGGCTGATTCCTCGCCGCGACACATTTCCCTGTAGCAGCTGGCGAAGCCTGCGTTCGGCTGCGCAGCAGTCGTAAATCCGGTATTCACGGTCCTCCTGATGCACCGCGTGTGCTGGTTTTACGACTGCTGCGCAGCCGAACGCAGGCTTCGCCAGCTGCTATGTATGGACTCGCCCCCACTGTCTACTCGCTTTTGAAAAACCGCCGCCCCGTTGCATCTATGTATTAGGCCTATTCGAGGAAGCCGTCTTCGGCTTCTGGCCAAAATTGGAAGAGCTCGTGGTATGCCGATTACAGTCAGGCCTCGAAGGCCAGTAGCAGCTAAGGCATCAATCCACGCCGGTCTTACCTGGGGTCAATTTTTTTTCAGCAAAGGGCCGGACAGTTAGTACCTCGGTGGCAGAACTCTGTCGCTCAGTGGCTCATCGTCGCTTGCTGGCCATCACCAGCCTGGCGACGATAAGTCTGGTCATTCTGTAGAAGCACCCAGACGATTCGCAGGTTGCGGTTGGCTAGCCTGATCGCAGCCTCCTTACGACCCAGCCGGCTCATCCAGCGCAACAAGCGGCGGTCATCGGGTTGCTGGGAATCAGGTCGTAGTTGCTGCAGTACCGCATGGGCTCCCTGGATCATCAGGCTGCGTAAATAAACATCGCCTCGCTTGGTCATGCCCCCCAGCCGGACCGTCTGCCCGCTGCTGTGCTGGTCAGGCACCATGCCAAAGTACGCGGCAAACTTGCGGGCATTGGGAAATCGCTCAGGCTTGGTTTCCTTGGCCACCAGTGCCGTGGCAGTGACTGGGCCGATGCCGCGCACAGTCATCAGTCGCTTCGCCGTCATGTCGGCGTTGGCAGCCACTTCCAGGCGCCCCGTCAGCACGCTGATGCGTTCGCCCAAATGGCGCCACTCGGCCAACAGTTCGTCGATCAGTTCACGCAGCAGGCCCGGCACCGGCTGGGTGGCATCTTCCAGGACCCGCGGAATTTTCTGGCTGATCGCAACATCGCCCTGCGCCAAGGCCACGCCATGCTCGAGCAGCAGGCCGCGCATCTGATTGCTCACCGCCGTGCGTCGACGCACATAGCCTTGGCGGGCCCGATGCAACGCCTGCATTGCCAGCGCCGCAACGCTTTTGACCGGCACTGCGTAGATCTTTTCATCGCGACCAGCCCGCAGAATCGCCAGCGCATCGTTGCGATCATTTTTAGGCCCGCTACGATGTGTGGCCACCAAACGGGCTGGAAGAATCCGCGCCAGATTGCCTTGGTCTTGCAGCTGCCGGGCCCAGGCTTGAGCACCCGGACCGGTCTCCATCAGAACCACGACATGAGGCGGCAACTGGCGTAGAAACTCATAAAACGCCTCGCGCGACTTGATCCGTTGCTCGTAGTGCACCTGGCCGAGGACGTCTTCACCGGCGACCTGAAAGACCTGCTTGGCCAGATCGATCGCCACGGTTGTGCAGGCCGACAAATCGGAAGAAGACAGGGATTGATCAATCGAAGTATGCTTTTTCATGGACTCGCCCTCGCTGTCGTTGGCTGTTTAGACTGCCACCGTGGCGCATTGACGCCTCGGCTTGGGCGAGTCCATCCAATTACGGATCGCACCGTTCGGGAAATTACCCGTGCCCTCGCATGCCATCCCCCCTAAAATACCCGCCATTCCCCGATTCGCTCCGCCCGAGGCCGTTTTTTCCATGTCTGTCACCGCCACTCCCGCCAGCCTCGCGCCGGACCACCACGCCCAGTTCATCGACCTGCTGCAAACCAGCCTCGACCAGAATGCCTTCATCAAACTGGTGCTGGCCAAATACGTCGGCACCGAAGCGGATCTGCAGCGGCTGATCATCAAGCAGCTGACGGTCAAGGATCAGCCCTGCCTGTCCTTCGTCTACCGCTACAAGACCCGCGACATCACCAAAAACTTGCCGATTGCCGAAGGCGTGGCGACCCTCGCCGCGCTGCTGCCGGCCTCGTTCAAAAATGCGCATTTGCTGTCGCTGACTGACGAAGCCCAGCTCGAATACAGCAAAAAGGGCAAGTCTTCGCTGTTCAAGAGCAAACCTCAGCAATTGCGTGAAGTACCGTCCGCCGAGCACAATCGCGAGAAGAACCGCTTTCTCGACCTGAGCCGGCCGTTCCTTGCCGACCTGGGTGTGACGAACAGCAAGCACGAGCTAATCCCGGCGATGTCGCGCAAGTGGAAGCAGATCAACAAGTTCATCGAAGTCTTCAGCCATGCGCTGACCACCTCGCCCCTGGCGCTGGACAAGCCGGTGCAGGTCGCGGATTTCGGCTCGGGCAAGGGTTATCTGACGTTCGCGATCCACGACTACCTGCGCAACACCTTGAAGGCCGAAGGCGTGGTGACGGGCGTCGAGCTGCGCGAAGAAATGGTCAACCTGTGCAATGCCGCCGCCGCGAAGCTTGAGCATCCGGGGCTGGTGTTCAAGTGCGGTGACGTGCGCAGCGTCGCGCCGAGCGAGCTGGACGTGATGATCGCGCTGCACGCCTGCGACATCGCCACCGACTATGCGATCCACACCGGCATTCGTTCCGGCGCCTCGATCATCATGTGCTCGCCGTGCTGCCACAAACAAATCCGCCTGCAAATCCAGAGCCCGGCGCTGCTCAAGCCGATGCTGCAATACGGTCTGCATCTGGGTCAGCAAGCGGAAATGGTCACCGACAGTTTGCGTGCGTTGTTCCTGGAAGCCTGTGGTTACGAAACCAAAGTGTTCGAGTTCATCTCACTGGACCACACCAACAAGAACAAGATGATTCTGGCGGTCAAGCGCGCCGAGCCGGTGGACCCGGCCCAGCTGTTGGTGAAGATTCAGGAATTGAAGGATTTCTACCAGATCACCGAGCATTGCCTCGAAACCTTGCTGCGGGCTGACAATTACCTGTAGGAGCCGGCTTGCTGGCGATGGCATCACCGCGGTGTATCTGACTGACCGCGGTGATGCCATCGCCAGCAAGCCGGCTCCTACAGAGTCATGCGGTGGCAATGCGTTCGTGTTTGGCCAGGATCATGCGGTGGCAATGCGTGCTGGTTTGATCGCGGTCTTGCGTCCGAGCATCACGGTCACGATCACCCCGGCGGCAAACAGCCAGGTGATCGGCTCGATGTGTTCACCGAAGAACAACGCTGAAAAGGCCATGGTAAAGAAGATCTGCAGCAACTGGATCTGACTGACCCGGGCAATGCCGCCCATCGCCAACCCGGCGTACCAGGCAAAGAACCCGATGAACTGCGAAAACAGCGAAACATAACCAAATGCCCACCAGGTCTTGGCCGAAATCTCGCCCTGGTGTTGCAGCGCCAAATACACCACCGGCCCGATCAACAACGGCGTCGACAGCACCAGCGCCCAGCAGATCACCTGCCAGCCGCCCATCTCCTTGGCCAACCGGCCGCCCTCGGCATAACCCAGACCGCCCACGGCAATCGCCCCGAGCATCAGCAAGTCACCGGCCTGAATGCTGCCGGCACCGCTGATCAGCGCATAACCCAGCACCAGCGCACTGCCCAACGCGGCACAGGCCCAGAAGGCTTTCGACGGTCGTTCATGGGACAACCACGCGGCGTACAGTGCCACGCACAACGGCTGTAATCCATTGACCAGTGCGCCGTGAGACGCCGGCAAGGTTTGCATCGCCCAGGCCGACAACACCGGGAAGCCGAGGATCACCCCCGCGATCACCAGCGTCAGGCCTTTGACCTGCTTCCAGGTCGGCCATTTTTCCCGCCGCCACAGCAACAGCATCGCCGCCGGAACTGCCGCAAACAGCGCCCGGCCTAAACCGTTGAGCAGCGGGTGGAGTTCCTGCACGACGATCCGTGTGAAGGGCAGGGTGAGGCTGAAGATCACAACGCCCAGCAGGCCGAGGGCCATGCCGGTGTTTTCGCGCGAGGACATGGTGGGGGACCAGAACCGAGGGTGGCGGGAAGACCTTCATCTAGCCATAAAGCGCGGGGATCGCGCTGTTACAGCTAGGCGCAGAGTTATCCGTACAGTTCGAAATCGCCTTCGCGGGCAAGCCTCGCTCCTACAAGGGCACCGCAATACCTGTAGGAGCGAGCGGTGCGGCGATCCGACTTGCCCGCGAAGAACGATGACGCGGTAGTAGCTGGTTATTACCCGACCCCGCGGATAAGGACTACCTTGAATACTCCTAAGTATTTCCCAGAGGAGTCCTCCCCATGGCTGCCAAGAAAATCCTGATGCTGGTCGGCGATTACGTCGAAGACTACGAAGTGATGGTGCCTTTCCAGGCGCTGCTGATGGTCGGTCACACGGTTCACGCCGTTTGCCCGGACAAATCCGCCGGCCAGACCGTGCGCACGGCGATCCACGACTTCGAAGGCGACCAGACCTACAGCGAAAAACCCGGCCACCTGTTCGCCCTGAATTTCGATTTCGCCAAGGTCGCTGAAGCCGAGTACGACGCGCTGCTGATCCCGGGCGGTCGTGCGCCGGAATACCTGCGCCTGAACGAAAAAGTCCTGGAGCTGGTGCGTGCATTCGACAAGGCCGGCAAGCCGATCGCCGCCGTGTGTCACGGTGCGCAATTGCTGGCGGCAGCGGGGATTCTCGAAGGTCGCGAGTGCAGCGCCTACCCGGCCTGTGCCCCGGAAGTGCGTCTGGCGGGCGGTACGTTCATCGATATCCCGGTGACGGAAGGTCACGTACAAGGCAATCTGGCCACTGCGCCCGCCTGGCCGGCGCACCCGAGCTGGCTCGCCGGTTTCCTCGGGTTGCTGGGCACCAAAATCACGCTGTAACGAGGGACTTTTCATGTGCGAGCTCTACGTCAAAGCCGATCCGATTCTCTACGAATCGCGCTCCCGCTCGCTGCGCATCTGCGGGGTGGTCACCACCCTGCGGCTGGAGAATCAGTTCTGGGACATCCTTAGCGAAATCGCCGGGGTCGACGGCATGACCACCAACCAGTTGATCGCCAAGCTGTATGAAGAGGTGATGGACTACCGTGGCGAGGTGGTGAATTTCGCCTCGTTTTTGCGTGTCAGTTGTACGCGGTATTTGAGTCAGCGACGGGTGCAGGTGCCGGAGTTGTCGGTGGTGCGGGCGGGGGTGAAATAGCGTCTACCGCTTTCGCGGGCAAGCCTCGCTCCTACAGGGTCGGTAGCGCTTCTGTAGGAGCGAGGCTTGCCCGCGAAAGGGCCGGTGCAGGCGACAGATACCCCAGGCTGGTCTTTACTCTGAAGCGCAAAACCTCTCAATTGCCAAGGAGAACGAGCATGTCCGGATGGTACGAAGTGAGCAAAGGCAGCAATGGTCAGTTCAGGTTTGTGCTGAAAGCCGCCAACGCCGAAACCATTCTGACCAGCGAGCTGTACACCACTCGCGGCGCTGCCGACAACGGCATTGCTTCGGTGCAGAAGAACAGCCCGCTGGATGAGCGCTACGAAAAGAAAACCACCAAGGATGGCCATCCTTACTTCAATCTCAAGGCTGGTAACCACGAGATTATCGGCAGCAGCGAGACCTATTCTTCCGCTGGCGCGATGGATAAAGGCATCGCCAGCGTCAAGGCCAATGGGCCGACCACCGTGATCAAGGACAAGACCTTGCCCGTGCTCTGATCACACCCTTCAAGACCAACACAAATCCCCTGTAGGAGCGAGCCTGCTCGCGATGAGGCCATAACATCCAACATCAATGTTGGCTATTCGACCGCCATCGCGAGCAGGCTCGCTCCTACAGGGGGGGTGTGTGGCTTGAGATCAGCGCAATGCTTTCAGCAAGGTCTGTAACTGACCGACGCCAGCCTCACCCAGCGGAAACACCGGCAACCGCGGATCACCAACCTCCAGCCCGGTCGCACGCAAGCCCGCCTTGATCGTCGCCGGCAAGCCGCCCTTGAGGATGAAGTCCAGCAGCGGCAACTGGCGATAGAACAGTTCACGCGCCTTGCCCAGGTCGTTGGCCAATACCGCTGCATACAGATCGAGATTGAGCTGCGGGATCAGGTTCGGCGCGGCCGTGCACCAGCCTTTCGCACCGGCGGCAAAGGCTTCCAGCGCCAGCGGATTGCAGCCGTTGTAGAACGGCACCTGGCCTTCGCCCCGCAGTTGCAGTGTGTGCATGCGCTGGATGTCGCCGGTGCTCTCCTTGACCATTGTCACGTTCTCCACGGCATTGACGATCCGCAGGATCAGGTCCACCGACATGTCGGTGCCGCTGGTGGCCGGGTTGTTGTAGAGCATGATCGGCACGCCGATGCTCTCGCCGATGGCGCGGTAGTGGGCGAGGATTTCCGCTTCGCTGAGTTTCCAGTAGGACGTCGGCAGCACCATCACCACATCAGCCCCGTGGGCTTCGGCGAAACGCGCGCGGCGCACGGCTTTGGCCGTGGTCAGGTCGGACACGCTGACGATGGTTGGCACGCGTTTGGCCACGTGCTTGATACTGAATTCGCTGACCTGGTCCCACTCCGCATCGCTCAGGTAAGCGCCTTCACCGGTGCTGCCCAGCGGTGCGATGGCGTGGACGCCGCCGTCGATCAAACGGTCGATGGAGCGCCCGAGCGCGTCGAGATCAACGCCTTCGCCATTGGCGGTGAACGGGGTGATGGTGTAGCCGATGATGCCGTGAATGGTTGGGGTCGACATGTCGTCTCTCCTTTAGAAAATGGGTGGGTTCAGTTCAGGCAATCGGCGTGTTGACGCAGGTTCTGCCGGGCGTAGTAGTTGAACGCGGCGCCGTGGCGCTTGGGTTTCGAGATCCAGTCGTGGGCTTCGCGGCCCAGTTCCGGCAGGATCGGCTTGATCGTCCCGGCACTCATCGCCAGCAGTTGCAGCTTCGCGGCGCGCTCGATCAATTGAGCGATGACACAGGCTTCTTCGATGGTGGTGCCGGTGGACAACTGGCCGTGGTGCGAAAGCAGAATCGCCCGTTTGTCGCCCAGTGCGCTGGCGATCAGTTCGCCTTCTTCGTTACCCACCGGCACACCCGGCCAGCCTTCGAGAAACGCGCAGTCGTCGTAGAGCGGGCAGAGGTCCATGTGGGAAATCTGCAGCGGCACTTCGAGCATCGACAGCGCCGCGACGTGCGTCGGGTGCGTGTGAATGATGCAGTTCACGTCGGGCCGGGCGCGGTATACCCAACTGTGAAAACGGTTGGCCGGGTTGGGCATGCCGTGACCTTCGAGCACTTCCAGGTCTTCGTTGACCAGCAGCAGATTGCTCGCGGTGATCTCGTCGAAACCCAGGCCCAGTTGTTGAGTGTAATAGGTGCCAGGCTGAGGGCCGCGGGCGGTGATTTGCCCGGCAAGGCCGGAGTCGTGACCATTCTCGAACAGAATCCGGCAGGTCAGGGCCAGCTTTTGCCGGTCGGTCCACGTATTATCCGCCAGGGTGTTTTGCATCTGGGTCAACGCTTGCTTGACCAGTTGCTCTTTGGGTAGTGCTAAGGTCTTGGCCATATCGGTGTCCTTGGGTGGTTTCATGCAAATGACACTAAAGAGGCTATATGACACATTGTGTCATTGGCAAGGACAAATCGTCGCCTCCTTGATGGATTAATCGTTCTTCATGTCTATCCGTTTGAAATTACTTAGAAAAAAACTTGGCGTGACGCTGGAGGCCTTGGCCGAAAAATCCGGCATGACCAAGAGTTATCTGTCGAAAGTCGAGCGCGGGCTGAATACCCCGTCGATCGCTGCCGCCCTGAAACTGGCCAAGGCGCTGAACGTGAAGGTCGAGGAGTTGTTCTCGGAAGACAACATCAGCCTCGACAGCTACAGCCTGGTGCGCAGCGGCGAACGCCAGTCCCTGGCGGCCAACGATGAAAGCCCCGGCTACGCGGTGCTGGCCCATCAGGTCAGCGAGCGCAGCCTGCTGCCGTTCATGATTTATCCGCCGAACGAATTCGCCGACAAAACCTTCAAGGAACATCTGGGGGAAGAGTTTCTGTTCGTGCACGAAGGGCAGGTGGAAGTGGACTTCATGAACGAGCGCGTGCTGCTCAATCGCGGGGACGCGCTGCACTTCAATGCGCAGAAACCGCACCGGATTCGGTCGGTGGGGGAGGTTCAGGCGCAGTTGCTGGTGGTGGTGCATAGCGCTGAGGATTGAGTCGACTGGACTGACGCCATCGCGAGCAGGCTCACTCCTACAGGGATTAGCAGCGTTCACACGTTTTGTGGGCACCTCAACCCCTGTGGGAGTGAGCCTGCTCGCGATAGCGTCAGCCGATTCGCCGCTAAACCTCGACTGGAACTGTCAGCTTCGGACTACCCAACCGGTGCGTCTTCGAATCAAAAAACCGCAACTCCGACCCCGTCCCCTCAAACACCTTCGCGTAATGCCGCTTCTGGTGCTGGATAAACGCCTTGCTGCGCGGATAAATCGAGATCGCCACCACCTTGGGTTTCGCCTGGCGCAACGCATGGATAATGTGGCTGTCCTGCTCGCCCAGCGCATGACCAAACAGGCACAACCCATCGCCATGGCTCAATAATTGGTCGTAGCAAAACGACAAGTAATCCGAACTGCGAATGGTCTTGAGCTTGTCCGCGCTCGGCCCTTCGTTAACAAACAGCGGCACGTCATCCAGCGTCTTGATCGTATTGTTGATCGCAAAACTGCCCAGCAACGTGCCTTCGGTCGACATCAATTTACGCGCCGTGCCGTCCTGATTGCGCACCAGGTGCAGCCCACCGTGCAGATACAGCATTCGGGTTTTATCAGTCGCTGTGGCGCTCAAATCAAAACCCGGTTCAGTACCCTGGAACAGATCGGTGATCGCATCCGGCTGATGCTGAATCGCCCAGTAATTCAACAAGTCGTAATTGGTGGTGAACACCGTTCGATAGCTACCCAACTCCTGACTGATGGTCGCCAGGGTCGCAGGCACGACCAGTCGCCATGGGATGTGGACTGCGTGAACCGTGTTGATCAGCGCTTCCTTGATCGCGTAGTAACGATTGCGCGGCGCGGCGGAGCTTACGGCCAGGGCCTTGTTGACCCGGCTGGTGGTTTTCAGCGCGCTCAGCACCTGCTCGAAACTGCGCGTCTGCATGGCATCGAACACGCTCAGCTCGGACTGGCTCAGGGGCTTTTCTTCAACGGTGCGGGCGTTTTCGAACAGCGAGTCATAGCCGAAGTCGTCCCATACCGCGCGGCTGGCGCCGTTGCCCACCAGCAAACCGCTGAACGAGGCGGTGGCGCGCAAGGCGTTCCAGTCTTCAAGTTGGGCATCAACATCCTGGAAATCGGTCATTGCGGTCAAAGTCTCAAAGCAAGGGGTCTGATGGGCGGCGACTTTATCACGACCGAGACTTGAGCCAGATCAAGTTACTGTGCAAGCGATGGGTCGATCCTGTGAGCATCCGCTGGATCGGCGTCGCCGATTCGGCCCAGCCAGGAGAGTCGCTCATGAGCAGCACGTTTTTCATTCCCGCCGTGAACATCATGGGCAACGATTGCCTGGACGAAGCCATGGACGCCATTGGCAAGTACGGCTTTCGCAAGGCGCTGATCGTCACCGACGCCGGGCTGGCCAAGGCCGGCGTGGCGAAGATGATTGCCGAGAAACTGGCGATGCAGGACATCGACTCGGTGATCTTCGACGGCGCCAAACCGAACCCGAGCATCGCCAACGTCGAGCTCGGCCTGGGCCTGCTCAAGGAAAGTCTCTGCGATTTCGTGGTGTCCCTCGGTGGCGGCTCGCCCCATGACTGCGCCAAAGGCATCGCGTTATGTGCGACCAACGGCGGGCAGATCCGCGATTACGAAGGCGTCGACCGCTCCACCCAGCCGCAACTGCCGTTGATCGCGATCAACACCACCGCCGGCACGGCCAGCGAGATGACCCGTTTTTGCATCATCACCGACGAATCGCGCCACGTGAAAATGGCCATCGTCGACCGCAACGTCACGCCGCTCTTGTCGGTCAACGATCCGGCGCTGATGGTCGCCATGCCCAAGGGCCTGACCGCTGCCACTGGGATGGACGCACTGACCCACGCCATCGAAGCCTACGTCTCCACCGCAGCCAACCCGATCACCGATGCTTGCGCACTGAAGGCGATTACGCTGATCAGCAACAACCTGCGCCTGGCCGTGCGCGACGGCAGCGACATGGCCGCACGGGAGAACATGGCCTACGCACAGTTCCTCGCCGGCATGGCGTTCAATAACGCCTCCCTGGGGTATGTCCATGCCATGGCTCACCAATTGGGCGGGTTCTACGACTTGCCTCATGGGGTGTGCAACGCGGTGTTGCTGCCCCACGTGCAAAGTTTCAATGCGCTGGTTTGCGCCTCGCGCCTGACGGATGTGGCCCACGCGATGGGCGCCGATACCCGTGGTGTCAGCCCGGAAGAGGGGGCTCAGGCAGCCATCGTCGCGATCCGCAGCCTGTCCAGAGATGTGGAAATCCCCGCCGGTTTGCGTGAACTCGGCGCCAAGCTCAACGACATCCCCACACTCGCCATCAATGCGCTGAAAGACGCCTGCGGTCTGACCAATCCACGGGTGGCGGATCAGCGTCAGATCGAGGAGATTTTCCGCAACGCGTTCTAATCGGTTTGACGGTTGGGCGCGAGCATCACGCACAGCACCGCGCCCAAGGCCAGCAAGGTGCAAAACAGGGACAGCGGCCATGCCTGCTGGCTTGCAATCAGGCTGGCAATCGCGCCGATGACGGCGGCCATCAGTTGGTGAATGAATCCGCTCAACGCCATCGCATAAGCCCCGCCGACCGGCGATCCGTCATTGGCCAGGGAAAGGCTGATCGGGTAGTTCAACGACTGCCCGAACACCGCAAAGCAGTAGGGCAACCAGAACAGCAGCGCAACGGATGTGCCCACGAGACTGCCCAGCAACATCACCGCGCTGCCCGCCAGCACCAGCCCCACGCCCGCCGTCATTAGCCGGCGTTGACCGGTGCGAAGCACGAAGGCATTGACCCCCAATGCGCCCAGAAAATAGGCCGCGCTGATCGGCCAGCCCAACAGGCCGTATTCCACGGCCGACCAGTTGAAGGGGCCTTGCAGAATCAGCGGCGCTGCGGTGTTGAACGCAATGATTACCCCATAACCGAGGCCGCCGGCGAGTGCCGGCAGCAGGAAGGCGCGATCACGCAAAATGCGCCAATAGCTGGGCCAGGCGGACGACAGAACATTGTCCTCAGCCAACACCGGAAACCTGACACGCGCCACGACCAGCGCCATCAACAGGCTCACGCCACCCAACAGATAGAAAATCGCCGACCAACCCATCGCCACCTGAATGATCGACCCCAGATACTGGCCGATGCCCAGCGCCACCACAAAGGAAATCGATATCCAGGACAGCGCCTTGGCCAGCAGGTCACCGCGGAAACTGTCGCGGATCAGCACCCGCGCCATCACCGAAATCCCGCTGGCGCCAATCCCCTGAACCAGTCGCCACAACAGGAACGATTCAAGCGTCTGACCGAAGGGCAGGGCCAGGTTACCCAACCCGTAGATGCCGAGTGCGGCGAGCAACACCGGTTTTCGGCCAATGCGCTGACCCAGGCTGCCCCAGAACAACATCGGCAACGCCATGCCGATCAGGTACACCGCCAAGCCCCAGGACACCTGCGAGGCATCGGTGGACAGATCCCGGGCAATGTTTGGCAGCGCCGGCAGGTAAATGCTCATGCCCAGTTGGGCGAGAAACACCGTGCTGCAGGTGACGAGGAGGGTCGTGCTGCTCTTCATTGAGTCTTCCTTGGGTTTCAGAAACCGACGTCCCCGCCGTGGGTGCGTAAAGCTACATCAAGTCGCGCGATTTTTTTCAGCGGTCTCCCAGACTTAATAAGTCAGCGAGATGGTTTTTTGATAGTTGGCGAGACTTTACAGAGTACGGCTCAGGTATTGAATCGGCCGTTTCCGGCACGGTTGAGCGTCACAAGAGATTTATGTGTAGGGCGATGACGTGTGATGTTGTGGGCCAAAACCGGGCTATCCTGCCGACTCAGCCGACCTGAAGTCATCGAGCCCTCCATGCTGCAAAAAAGCCTCATCCGCCGCCTCGACCTGATCACCCTCCAGCTGTTTGTCGCCGTCCACGAAGAAGGCACCCTGACCCGTGCCGCGACCCGCGAAGCGATTGCGGTGTCAGCGGCCAGCAAGCGGCTGATGGAGTTGGAAGAAGCGCTGGGGATCAGTCTGTTCGTGCGCCAGGCCAAAGGCATGACCCTGACCCCGGCTGGCGAAACCCTACTGCACCATGCCCGACAGATGTTGTTCAACGTCGAGAAAATGGGCCTCGAACTGGGCGAGCACAGCCATGGAATTCGTGGCTATGTGCGGATGCTCGCCAACTTGTCGGCGATCATTCAGTTTCTGCCCGAAGACCTTCGGGATTTTTCCGAGCGTCATCCCCAGGTCAAGACCGACCTCGAAGAACGTCCCAGCAGTGGAGTGATTCAGGGGGTGCTGGACGGTGTGGCGGACCTTGGGATCTGTTCCAGTGACAGCGACGTCAAAGGACTGCATAGCGTGCTTTATCGCCAGGACAAACTGGTGGTGTTGATGCTGCCTGATCATCCGTTGGCGAGTCGTTCCAGCCTGGCGTTCGCCGATACGCTGGACAGCGATTACGTCGGTCTGCATTCCGCCAGTTCGATCAATATGCGCACCCACGCGGCTGCGCGCAAGGCGGGCAAGGTGCTGCGGTTGCGGATTCATGTGCCGGGTTTTGATGCGATGTGCCGGATGGTTCAGGCCAACATGGGCATCGGCATCCTGCCGCAAAAGGCTTATGAACTGTTTGGCCGGGCGTTGGGTTTGCAGGCGGTGCCGTTGACGGATGACTGGTCGGATCGGGCGCTCATTCTGGTCGTGCGTGATGAAGCGGCGCTGTCGCCGGTGAGCCGGATGTTGTTTGAGCAGTTGCGTGGGCCGGCCTGAAAGATCTCATGGGATGTGCTGGCCTCTTCGCGGGCAAGCCTCGCTCCTACAGGAGTAGCGCATAACCCGTAGGAGCGAGGCTTGCCCGCGAAAGCAGTTTAACGTCGATCACGAGCGTTCGCGTTTCGCGAACGAACGTTGCCAACTGAAGGTTGGATTCATCGCCCCCAGGTCCTCTAGCCTTGGCTCATATTCCAAGAACAACAAGAGGTACCCCCGCGATGACTGCCCCCTTGAGTGCAATCAAAGTGATCGAGATCGGCACGTTGATCGCCGCGCCGTTCGCTGCGCGCATGCTCGCCGAGTTCGGCGCCGAAGTGATCAAGATCGAAGCCATGGGCCAGGGCGACCCGCTGCGCAAGTGGCGCAAATTGCACGAAGGCACCTCGCTGTGGTGGTACCTGCAATCGCGCAACAAGAAGTCCCTGGCGCTCAACCTCAAATCCGCCGAAGGCATTGAACTGGTCAAGCAATTGGCGACCAGCGCCGACGTGCTGATCGAGAACCTGCGGCCAGGCGCTTTGGAAAAACTCGGCCTGGGTTGGGACGTGTTGCACGCCCTCAACCCCAACCTGACGCTGGTACGCATTTCCGGTTACGGCCAGACAGGCCCTTACCGCGATCGTCCGGGTTTCGGTGCCATCGGCGAGGCCATGGGCGGGATCCGCTACACCACCGGCACCCCCGGTTCGCCACCCGCACGGGTCGGTGTCAGCCTCGGCGATTCCCTGGCGTCCTTGCACGCGGTGATCGGTGCCTTGATGTCGTTGCTGCGGGTCAAGACCGGGCAGGGTGGCGGGCAAGTGGTTGATGTGTCGCTGGCCGAAAGCGTGTTCAACGTCATGGAAAGCCTGGTGCCGGAATACGACATGCTCGGCCATGTGCGTGAGCGCAGCGGCGGCGCCTTGCCCGGCATCGCACCGTCCAACACCTACCTGACGGCCGACGGCGCCTACGTGGTGATCGCCGGCAACAGTGACCCGATCTACAAGCGTCTGATGGAAGTGGTCGGTCGTCGCGACCTGGCCGAAGCGCCGGAGTTTGCGCACAACGATGGTCGTGCATTGAAAAGTAACGTGCTCGATGCGGCTATCACTCATTGGACCAGCAGCCTGCCGATCGACGACGTGCTGTCTGCGCTGGAAGCCGCCGAAGTCCCTGCCGGACGCATCTATTCCGTCGCCGACATCGTCGCCGATCCGCACTATCAGGCGCGGGACATGCTGCTCAGCGCCGACCTGCCGGGTGGCGCCACGGTGAAGATGCCCGGCATTGTGCCGAAAATGTCCGAAACCCCCGGCGGCGTGAACTGGTCCGGGCCGACATTGGGCCAGCACACCGACGGTATCCTCGCAGGGCTGGGCCTTACGGCGCTGGACATCGAACGGCTGAAAGCTGAAGGGGTGGTGCAATGATCACTGATTTTTCCGAGACACTGATCGTTCAGGAAGTCTCCCCCCGCGACGGCTTGCAGATCGAGCCGACCTGGGTCGAAACCGTCGACAAGATTGCGCTGATCGATCAGCTGTCGCTGGCGGGTTTCAGCCGTATCGAGGCCGGCTCGTTCGTATCGCCCAAGGCCATTCCAGCGCTGCGCGATGGCGAATTGGTGTTCAAAGGTATCGCCCGGCAACCGGGGGTGATTTACGTCGCGTTGATCCCCAATCTCAAAGGCGCGCAACGGGCGCTGGCGACGCGGGCCGACGAGCTGAATCTAGTGATGTCCGCCAGCCAGGCCCACAACCTCGCCAACATGCGCATGCGTTGCGAAGCCTCGTTGGCGGCATTCGGCGAGATCGTGCAATACGTCGGTGGCACGCAGGTGCGGCTCAACGGCAGCATCGCCACCACTTTCGGCTGCCCGTTCGAAGGCAAGATCGATGAGGATCGCGTGCTGCAAATCGTCGAGGCCTATCAGGAGCTCGGGATTCAGGGCATCACGTTGGCCGACACCACCGGCATGGCCAATCCGCGGCAGGTGGATCGGCTGGTGCGACGGGTCTTGCAGCGGGTTTCGCCGGCGGATCTGACCCTGCATTTCCACAACACCCGCGGCCTCGGTTTGTGCAATGTGCTGGCCGCCTACGAGGCCGGCGCCCGACGCTTCGACGCGGCCCTCGGCGGGCTCGGCGGCTGCCCGTTCGCGCCGGGCGCTTCGGGCAATATCTGCACCGAAGATTTGGTCAACCTGTGTGATGAAATCGGCATTCCTACCGGCATCGATCTGCCGCTGTTGCTGAAGTTGTCCCGAGGATTACCGGCGCTGCTGGGCCACGAAGTACCCGGTCAACTGGCCAAGGCCGGGCGCAATTGCGATTTGCACCCGACCCCTTCCTGACCACACACAAGACCCTGTGGGAGTGAGCCTGCTCGCGATAGCGGTGGGTCAGTCAATGAGATGTCGGACATGACTCAGTCATCGCGAGCAGGCTCGCTCCTACACTGATCTGTGCCATGCCGCCAATCAACTGTAGGAGCGAGCCGGCTCCGGGCGGCGTTCCGACGATGGCGGCCTGACAGTCAGCATCTTAGTGCCAGACCTCCCTCAACCCGCCGTCACCAACCCCTTCGCCGGCGCAGCATTGAACTGAATCAACACCACCCCCGCCAGCAACAACACCGCCCCAACCACCCGCGGCAACGTCATCTGCCTCTCCACCAACCCAAACAACCCGAAGTGATCCAGCACCAGCGAAGCCACCACCTGTCCCGCCAACGCCAAAGCAAAAAACCCCGACGCCCCAAGCTTGGGTAGCAGCATCAGCGCCAACGAAATAAAACACACCCCAAACGCACCACCCGCCCACATCCACAGCGGGGCCCTGGTGATGAACGCCAGTGACGGCAGCGGCAAGCGCATCGCCAACATAATCGGCAACAACACCACGATACTCACCAGCAACGAAGCAAGCGTCGCCCACAACGGATGACCCAACCCGCGCGTGAGGTTGGCGTTGATCGCACTCTGAAAAGGCACCACCGCCCCGGCAATCACGGCCAGCAGCAACAGCCCGCCCCAATGCAACGTACTCATGATCATTCTCCAGCAGGTTTTGCTGGACTCTAGAGTATTCGTCGCGCAGATTTAAATTCCAAATTGCTATGCAGAACATGCATCGAATGAATGATCTACGGCGTATCGACCTCAACTTGCTGGTGATCCTTGACGCCTTGCTCAGCGAGCAACACGTCACCCGTGCGGCGCAGCGATTGCACCTGAGTCAGCCGGCGGTCAGTCATGCCTTGGGGCGGTTGCGCGATCTGCTTGGCGATCCGTTGCTGGTACGCGCGGGCGCCACGTTAGTGCCCACCCCTCGAGCTCTGGAGTTGATCGCACCCTTGGCCGAGGCACTTGCCCAAGTGCAATCGCTGCTGGCGCCGAACGCCTTCGACCCGGCCACGGCCAAACGCACGTTTCGTCTTGCGATGTCCGACTATGGCGCTGCCATCGTCCTGCCAGGGCTGGTTCGGACGTTGCGCCGGGAAGCGCCGGGCATCGACCTGCAAATCAGCCACGCCAGCCGCGAAGGCATGCTCGACGCGGTACTCAACGGCGACATCGACGTTGCGGCTGGGGTCTTTCCGGAGCTGCCCAACGAGCTACGCAGCACCCCGCTGTTCGAAGAACACTACGCCTGCCTGGTGGACCGCAACAGCTTGCCTGCCAATGGCGTACTCGACCTGCCGACCTACCTCGTGCGCCCGCACGTACTGCTGGAAATGCGCGGCAGCGGCACCCCGGAAATCGAGCGAGCCCTGACTGCGATGCGTGAGCGCCGTCGCGTCGCGATCAGCCTGCCGCACTGGAGCGTTGCCCCGGAGTTCATCAGCGGCACGGACCTGATTCTGACCGTTGCTTCCCGTGGGTTGCGCGAGATTGATGAGCGCTCGTTGGTCGTCGTTCCGCCGCCATTTCATATTCCGTCGTTTACGTTTGTGTTGGTCTGGCACAAGCGGCGGGGCGGGGATCAGGCGTTGAACTGGTTGAATGGGCGGATTGGGGAGGGGATAGTGCGCGCCTGAAATCATCTATTTTTTTGATGCACACAAGGAACAAGGAATGACATTGAAGTCTGGGTGGATGAATGGTGCGGCGCTGTGCGGGTTGGTGATGACGACGCAGGCGTTCGCTGAATGTGAATCACCGTTTCTGGCGGGCGATTTCGGTTATTCGGTTTGCAAAGACTGGCCGGCCTATCCGGGGCTGACGATTACAGCGCTGTCGCAGTTCGAATCGGGGTATTCGGCCAGCGATTATGGCCCTCAGGGTAAATATGATCTCGATCTTGCCGTAGTGTCGGTTGGCGATTCGAAACCCTTGGCGACGTATCACAAGGCATCGGCTTTTGAGTCGGATGCCATAGTCTTTGAAAATTTGCAGATCGATACCGCACGTTACAAACTCACCCCCGACATAAGAGCGTTTGGCGTGCGCGTCACATTCAATGGTACGTCTCGGCTCAATCCCGTGAGCGAAAAGTTGCTCTCGCTCTACGTAAGGGAGGGCAACAAGTTGCGTCCCGTCCTGGATAAGCTCATCACCTATGAGTATGGCGGTGAATGGGATGGCAATTGCGCCGGCGAGATTTATCAATACACCCGTACGCTCGAAATCGGCACAACCAGTTCACATGGATACGCGGACTTGATCGTCAAGACAGTGTCCACCAGCGAAGTCGGGAAAGGCGAAGGGGAGGCATGTGAATCCAAAACCATTACAGCCAAACCGGTGCTGACAACACTTCGATATGACGGTAAAAATTACGTCCTGCCGCAAGGGTTCAAGGGCTTGTAAATACTGCGAACCGATCAGGGAAGAACATGCTAACCGTAAAGAATCTACTGAATTCACTCGCGTTACTCGGCTTGATTACGGCTGTCAGCCAGGCGCAAGCGGGTTGCGAAGAAGCGCCCTTCGGCGAGCGAACGTTCACCATTTGCAAGGTCTGGCCGGCGTATGACGACCAGACCATTGTGGCCTCGTCGACATTCAAACCGGATTCCGCCGACGCCAACAATGATGGCGGAAACGTCGATCTGGAACTGTCGCTCATCCACTCGCCCAGCTCGAAACGCCTGGCCACTTACCATAAAAAAGACGCCTATTATTCGGACGCTGTGGCGTATGCAGGGTTGTCTATTGATACGGCACGCTACAAGTTGACGCCCGACAGTCGCGCTTTTGGTATTCGTTCGAGTTTTGAACACAGCTCAAGCGTAAACCCGTACCACAAAATCGAGCTGGCCTTGTATCTCAAGGAGGGCGATACATTACGTCCGGTGTTGGAAGGGCTAGTCATTTCTACAAGCAGGGGCGAGTGGGACGGCAACTGCGCAGGAGAGGGCGAACGAACACAAAGAACCGTCGATATCGGCAATACAACTCATAACGGATTTGCAGATCTAAATGTCAGTTCCACCGTGACGGTGACCACAAACTTCCTGGTTGGCGAAGAGTGCAAAGATACGTCCAGCAAGTTGAAAACAACCCGAGTTACCCTGAACTACGACGGTAAAAAGTACGTCGTGCCAGAAGCACTCAAAGGTTAATCGCCCATGCTCACCGGCCTCAGCCACCTGACACTCGCCGTCACAGACCTGAACCGCAGCGTGGCGTTCTATCAAGGTCTGCTGCAACTTCGCCTCGAAGCCACTTGGGACAGTGGCGCCTACCTCTCGCTGCCCGGTCTGTGGCTATGCCTTTCCCTCGATCCACTGCGCAAGTCTGACCCCGCCGCCGATTACACCCATTACGCCTTCACCGTCAGCGCAACGGATTTCCCCGTGTTCGTCGAACGCCTGCGGTCCGCCAACGTACAAGAATGGCGCGACAACCGCAGCGAAGGCGCGTCCTTCTATTTCCTCGACCCGGACGGCCACAAACTCGAAGCCCACGTCGGCGACCTGGCGTCGCGGCTGGCAGCCTGTCGCGAGCTGCCGTATGCGGGGATGAAGTTCTTCGACGATCAGTCAGTCGATATTCCCGGGAGCTGAGATAGACTTGCGCCCATTCACCAAACAGTTCAAAAGGACTTCCCATGACCCCATCGCTGCTAATGGCCGTTCTTGCCTCGGGTTTTATTTACGGCATCACCCCGGGGCCGGGCGTATTGGCGGTGTTCGGGATCGGTGCAGCACGGGGGCGACGAGCAGGGGCGGGGTTTCTCTGCGGGCATTTGCTGGGTGACGTGGTCTGGTGCAGCACGGCGCTGATCGCCATTGTTGGCGCACGGGAAATCGGCAGCACGGCGTTCGATGTGTTGGGTGTGCTCAGCGGGCTGTACCTGTTTTGGCTCGGTTTACGCGCCATACGGGCCAAGCGCAGCAGCGCCGATGCACCTCAAGGCCCGGCTCGCCAGCCCTTTTGGCACGGCATTCTGTTCGGCCTGACCAATCCCAAGGCTTACCCGGTGGCGGTGGCGACGTTCACAGCATTGCTGTCCAGCCGCGCGGAATTGCTGCACTGGTCAATGCTGCCGTGGTTGATTGTCCTGAGCTTTATCGGTGGCCTGATGGCCTACGCTATCCTCATTGGCATTGTCGGTGCGCGGCAGGTTCGCACCTTGTATCAACGCCATGAACTGGCGATCACCCGGTTGTGCGGAGTGATGTTTATCGGTTTTGCCATTAACGCCCTCGCTCATGCACTACCGGGGCTGGTGTCGAACAAGGCTTGAGGTTGAGCGCACGGATGCGTCAGCGTTACTGATCGGTCAGGGAGGGTTCTTTGATTGCTGCATTGTCCGGACACGCTCATCGCACCATGGCAACCAGAAATTCCGCGCCGTTGGCGAGCTACATCGATCTCTTGCTGGACGCCGTCTGTGCAGTGGATAAACAAGGTCGCTTCGTTTTTGTCAGCGCGGCCTGCGAGCGTATTTTCGGCTATACCCCCGACGAACTGATCGGCCAGCCGATGATCGACCTGGTGCATCCCGCTGACCGGCAGCGCACCCTCGACGCCGCGCGCGAAATCATGGGCGGTGACCCCAAACTCAACTTCGAAAACCGTTACCTGCGCAAGGACGGCGGCGTGGTGCATATCCTGTGGTCGGCGCGCTGGTCTGAAGTCGACCAATTGCGCATTGCCGTGGCCCGGGACATCACCGAGCGCAAGCAGGCCGAGTCCCGGCAAGCGGCGTTGTATGCGATCTCCGAAGCGGCCCATGCGGCGGAAGATTTGCTGGCGTTGTTCAAGCGCATCCATTTGATCATCGGCGAATGGCTGCCGGCGCTGAATTTCTCCGTGGCGCTGTATGACGAGCACTGCGCGCAGCTGAACTTCCCGTATCACGTCGACGACCACGAACTGCAACCCGAGCAGCCCGGGACCATCACCGGGCGCCTCTGCGCCGAAGTGATTCGCAGCGGCCGGCCGATTCTGCTGACCCCGGATCAGGACACTCCGCCAGAGGGATTTGAGTTGCTGGTCGCCGGACCGGATTCGCCTTGCTGGCTGGGTGTGCCGTTGAACTCGCAAAACGGCACCATCGGCGCGCTGATCGTCAAAAGCGTACCGGGTGGCGAGCGCTACACCGAGCAAGACAAGGAATTGCTGCAATACGTCTGCGCCCAGGTCGCGACCGCGATCGAGCGCAAGCAATTGCATGCCCGGCTGCAGCGCATGGCCCAATATGACCAACTGACTCAACTGCCCAACCGGGAGTTGCTGCGCGACCGGCTCAAAGACTCGCTGGCGCTGGCCCGCGTGAATTCGGGACGAATGGCGCTGCTGTATGTCGACCTCGACCGTTTCAAGGAAGTCAACGACACCCACGGTCACGCAGTCGGCGACATGCTGCTGCAAGCGGTCGCCAATCGGCTCAAGGGCTGCGTACGCGAGACCGACACGGTGGCACGCATCGGCGGGGATGAATTCGTGGTGTTGTTGCACAGCATCCACGCGTCGGAAGATGCTGAGCGTGTGGCGGGAAAAATCCGTCTGGTCCTGGCGCAACCCCTGCGTCTGGACGGGCACAGCGTGAACATCCAGCCGAGTATCGGCGTCGCGCATTATCCTGAGCACGGCACCGAAGAAACGCAGCTGTTCCGGCATGCCGATGAGGCCATGTACGCCGCCAAACGCCAACATCACCAAGGCCTCGGGGCCTGAAAAATCTGCCACCGTTCGTCGCGGCGATTTCAACTTTTCTAAACCTTTGCGGTGATCGAAATTCAGATTCTATGCGGGCTCCTGCTCGCCGCGATCATCACCAAGAGGTAGAGAATCATGCCTAATTCAAGAAACTCGAACTCGGGAAACTTCGCCAACGATCGAACGAAGGCGTCTGAAGCCGGTCGCAAAGGTGGGAAAACTACCACCACGACTGTCGATAAAGACCCTGCGAAACCCGATATGGGCCGCAAAGGTGGTCAGAAGTCGAAGTAGTCGCAAGGTAGTTTTGATTGAGAGGCGGGGGCGAAAGCTCCCGCTTGAATTTTTTCAGAAGGAGGGCGCGACCATGAGCCGGATGGCCACCCGATTACGAACTACCAGTTTTGTCACGTTGCTGGGCCTGTTTGCCAACAGTGCCTTCGCCCAGTCGCCCGCCGAATTCATCAACGATGCGTCGGCAAAAGGCATGGCCGACATCGAAGCCAGTCGCCTGGCGCACCAGAAAACCGAATCCAAAGAGGTCAAGGACTACACCATCGTGGTCATCAATGACCGTACGACCGCCAACCAGCATTTGGCGAAGATCGCCAAACAACTGGATTTGCCAGTGGCGCCACGGGAAGAAGTAGTCGACAAGGCCAAGGCCTTAATGCCGGAAGTGAAGGACGGTGCGACTTTTGACCAGGCCTATGCTGCCAGTCAGGTGAAAACTACCCAGGAAGCCATCGAGCAACTTCAGCAAACCGCACAGACCACCGACGTGCCGGAAATCAAAGCCTTCGCTGAAGAGACACTGCCAAAATTGCAAAACCATCTGCAAATGGCCAGGGCGCTTCAAGCCGGTCGATAACACCGCGTTTGACAACGTTTAAAGCAAACGGCGCGTCATTCACATCACGCGCCGTTTTGTTTGTGCTCAGCACTCATTCAAATCCTGTTTACGCTTGCTCGAAGCCGCCAGCCCCGCCAAGCCATGCACGTCTTTTTCGCCCATGGCGCGATAGTGTTTACGCAGCGCCTCGAGTTGTTTGAGGTCCAGCGATTCCAGCCCTAGCATCGCGTTCTGCGCCTCTTTGTTCACCCGCAGCAACTCATCGATTTTCAGGTGCAGGATGTCGGTGTCGCGGTTCTGCGTGTTCTGGATCAGGAACACCATCAGGAACGTGATGATGGTGGTCGACGTGTTGATGATTAGTTGCCAGGTGTCGTTGTAATCAAAAATCGGCCCGCTCATTCCCCATAGAGCAATCAGAATCAGAGCCCCCATGAACGTCTTGGGACTGCCGGCCCACAGGGCGAGTTTCTGCGAGATTTTTGCGAATTTCATTGCCGTGTTCCTTATAGAGATGCGCCTGGATTTCAGACAGCGACGGCGTGTTGAAAATTCTACTTACCTTTATACATTCGGCCGCGACGCTCTTTTGTAGCAGCTGGCGAAGCCTGCGTTCGGCTGCGTAGCAGTCGTAAAATCAGAACATGCGCATTTTCAGGAAGATCGCGAACTCAGGTTTTACGACTGCTACGTCCGAACGCGGCCCGAACCGAACGCAGGCTTCGCCAGCTGCTACGAATCGCGTTTCGGTTTACTTGGTGTTCAGTCCGTCAATTTCACATCAACCGCCCAGCTGAAATACCCCATCACTTCGCAGCGCTGGTTAACCAGCATGAAGCTCAGTTCGCAGGCCGCGACGCCTGGGGTCAATTGCGAGCATTCCCAATAGTGATCATCGGCTTGATGGCTACCAGGTTGGGTCGGGTTTTCCAGGTTGGGGGCCGGCACAGTAAGGTTGCCCTTAACCAGCAGTTTCGGCTGCGATAGCACTTGGGCATCGTCCACGACCATGTCGTAGAAAACCACGCTGTGTTCTGCGATCAGACTCACGGTTCGACCGCGAATGTGGAAGGTTTTTCCGATGCTGGCAGTCAATGTTAATTTACTGTCATTTATGACTGTTTTTTTAACGTCTGTTCCATTGGCGACGAAGATGAATCCATCGGTAATAGCCGTCGGATTTTCGGCTTCAAGACTAGGTGTTGGATACTTCGAAAGCAGCGATTCAGCATCAACCACCAGCAACACATTGTTGGCAGTCGCGACACTGGGTGAAGGGGGTTTGATCGGTTCGGAAGTCATCATGGATTCCTTTCATGATGTTGACGCAAAACGGTAGCCGCTTCGGTTCATGCAAGACATCCTGTTCTCGCCGAAACGGCAACGAACGGGGTAGGCCCCTTGTCACCAAGGGGCCGGCCTTAGTCAGTTACGGATGGTAATGAAAGGATCCCACGAACAGCAGCCTACGATCTTGCAGTCGCGATCCACGATCAGGAAGTGGAAGTGGTAGGTCACACTGCCACACGACAGGGTTTCCGAAGACCAGTAATGGTTATCGACTTTCTGGCAGCTCGGCACTGACGGGTTGCTGGTGTTAGGGACGGCGACGCAGGCATTAGCCTTGCGGGGCGTAGGGGTGGAGATTAATTCGTTGCCGACATTGCCGATGAACTTGTAGAAAATCACTGCCGTCTCGAAGCTCTGCGACAGGCTGGTTTCACGCCAGCGAATCAGGTCGCCCACCTGAGCTTTCAGATTGAGTTCGCCACCAGCCTGGCCACTGACCACGTTGTTCTGATTGGTCACCATGTACACATGATTGACGTCGATCAACGTCGGCGCGTTGGGGTTTTTGCTGATGTTCGGGTAGTTTTTCAGAATGGTTTCAGTGTCGATTGAAACAAGCACGTCCGTGACTCGAGACATAGTAAAGCTCCATTTTCATAGTGAATGCCTGGCTACTTTCCAGGCATGACAACGTTTGTTTGCCTTACGGCCGTTGCGAAACACTACGGGCGGAACCCACCGATCACGGGAGATGAATTGGCCTTGCTCCTGCGTGCAAACTGATGAGTCGGGTTCCTTCCGACAGGCCGCGATTAGGACTATAGATGCGAAACATAGGCTGTCAAAATTGATGGGCTGATTGCTCGACGAACGGTCGATATGGTTATGACTTCCGATGATTTGGCGATAAAAACCAGCTCATTAAAAACTTCCAAGTGAGCCAGGCAAGAGCATGGGTGGAAAAGGGGGCAGATTTTGCGGGTTCACTCGATGAGGCGGGTTAACAAACATCTTTCGCCATAGGTCGGATAGGGCAGGGCGCACCGGTCGGGGTATCTTGGCGAACCGGTTGTGCGCTACTGGCCACAACAACGTACCGACAGGAGAACGCAATGAGTTGGTCCGCCAAACAATACGTCGCTTTTGAAGATGAACGCACCCGCCCGGCCCGTGACTTGCTCGCGGCGATTCCGCCGGTGGACGCGCACTCGGCCATCGACATCGGTTGCGGCCCCGGCAATTCGACCGAGTTGCTGGTGGAGCGCTTCGCCAATGCCACGGTGCGTGGCCTGGACAGTTCGACCGATATGATCGAGGCCGCCCGCAAGCGCTTGCCTCAGGTGCAATTCGACACGGCAGACATCGATACCTGGAACGAACCGGGTCCGTTTGATGTGATCTTCGCCAACGCGGTGTTGCAGTGGGTGCCCGATCACGCCACGTTACTGCCTTCGCTGGCCGCCCGACTGACCCAGGGCGGCAGTCTGGCCATTCAGATGCCTGACAATCTCAACGAGCCGTCCCATCGCTTGATGCGCGAAGTCGCTGCCGATGGGCCGTGGGCCAGCAAGTTGGCGGACGCCGCCGGGCAACGCACGGAAATGGCGAGCGCCGGTGATTACTACTCGATGCTGCGACCGCACTGTGCGCGAGTCGATGTGTGGCGCACCACCTACCATCACCCGCTAACAGGCGGCGCGTCCGGGGTGGTCGAGTGGTTCAAGGGCAGCGGCTTGCGGCCGTTTCTCGAACCGCTGGATGACGCGGAAAAGGCGCAATACCTCAAGCAGTACCAAGCCGCGATCGAGCAGGCGTATCCGGCGCTGAGCGATGGTTCGGTGCTGTTGCCATTCCCGCGGTTGTTTATCGTCGCGACTCGCTAGCGCAGAAAGGGACGGATCACGCTGTGCGTTATCTGTCCCTTTGCCTGGCACTCAAGTACTCAAAAATAAACGAAGCAAAGCCGAACAACCCAATCATCGAAATGATCATGATCCCCAACTCTGAATTGTCCATGTTGATCTCTTGGCGATGTGTGAGCTGGCACAATAAAGTATCTGTGGTCAGGTCCAACGCAGCACTACTGCTTCTTTACTGACTTCCGGGAATCCATACGCAAAAATTACGAATACCCGGCCTGGTCCTCAGCGCTGAACGCTGACCAGCATCATCATCGGTCGCTCCCGCTCTTCGGCCAAGGCCGGTTGTGCGGCCACCTCAGCATCGGTTGGCCCCCATTCGTTGACCTGTTGGATACTGAAACCTGCGTCAATCAGTGAATTGAGCAAGGTGCCGATAGTGCGGTGCTGCTTGATCACGCCTTCGGCCAGCCAGTTCGTCACCCGTTCGCCTTCCAGTTGATAACTGTCCAGCGGCCAGCGCTTGTTCCCTTCGCTATCAATCAGCCAGCCTGGATTGCGCGGGGCCATGAAGATTGGATGTTCGATTGAAAATACGAAGCGTGAACCGGGTTTAAGGGCTGCGTGGATTTTTGCGAACAGTCCTGGGAGATCCTTGATGTAGTGCAGCGCCAGAGAGCTGTATGCCAAGTCGAAACTGGCATTGGGTAGGTCAAGTTGTTCCAGATCGGCACGGGCGTATTGAATATTCGTAGCCGACGTCGTGTTACGTGCCTGCTCCAGCATTTTTTCAGAGACGTCCAAACCGAGCACGTTATCGGCGCTTTGATCACTGGCCCAGCGGCAGAACCAGCCATAACCGCAGCCGAGGTCTATGACCTTCAGGCCTTTCAAGGGTGGCAACATTGCCATGAGTGCAGGCCATTCGGGTGCAGCGTCGAGGCCGCCGATGGAGCGGGCCATTTGGCTGTAGCCCTGAAAAAATTCCGGGTCGTCGTAGATGTTTTGAGTCATGCACGAGGTGCTCTGTTGAGATCGTTCACGGGCGGCACCTGATGTGCGGCCGATCGGGTTCCCTCGAAGAGTGATGGCGCGTGTTCGTTGATGGCCGCGCAGGGGGGAGGGCGGTTGAAGATAGGGAGGAGATGCTAACGGGTTGAGCAGGGAGGGGAAACGGATTGAGCGTTGTGGATTTGTAAGCGGAGCTCATATCAAAGTACACCGATCATTCAGGGGATTGCCGATCAGTAAGGAAATGGGCAGGGGCAACAAATACATAGCAGCTGGCGAAGCCTGCGTTCGGCTGCGCAGCAGTCGTAAAACCTGAGCGCGAGGTCTTCCTGAAATACCACATTGTCCGATTTCACGACTGCTGCGCAGCCGAACGCAGGCTTCGCCAGCTGCTACAAATTGAGGACACCCCGAAAGGCGTCCCCAAATCACGTCAGGACGGTTTTGCGTCCATGCGTCGAGCGATAACATCCAGCACATCGCAACCGTCGCGCAAGGGCACGCAGCAGAGCAACGCAAAGTCGCTGAGGACCACCGAGTCAGAAGTGATGTCGCCTCGCATCGCGAGGTTTTCAAGAAGCTGCGTCACGGCCCGAATTCTGTAACTGGCGGTGCTGAGCAGCGAGTGCAGTGGTTGGGTGGTGTTGACGAACAGGGAGGGAAGGTCGTCGGCATTGCTGGTTAAAGCCATATATTCGTTCATGAGTGATTACCGTTAGTAGGTGAAAGACCTACCACTCAATCGTCGCCAAACAATAGGGCGGCAGCTGTACGCAGGTTGGCGAACCGGACAACGGTAAAACCGGCAGACCCGGAGGTCTCCCACGCACAGCTACCAAAAAAAGCGCAGCAAAGTGCAGTCAGAAAAAACTCCGGAAAAGCTCGGAGTGCTTCTGAATCGTTGTCATCGAGTCGCCAAACCCGATACGCCATTTGGGCGCGGATCGGACTATAGGCCTCGTGACAACGGCACAGCAATGCGCAAGTCTACGGACAAATCCCACCGTCGTGTAGGACCTTGCCTTTTCGAAAAATTGGCCACTTTCGTGCCGCCAGTGAAATGGGTTGTAGACAGCTATTGGCAGGCGTTGACTGACCGTTCAGGATGGCGAACCGGCGTTCCACTAAATCTTATCCCCAAAAAAACCGGCCCCTAAGGACCGGTTTTTTTGTCTTCAAAACTTTCCCGTCAGAACCATGGCTGAAATCGAATGGAGCCGGCTAAGAGGCCACCCGTCAGGCAACACCCGCAAGCAAGCTCTCGTAAGGAATCCTCAATCCGTCGTGCAGACGTTTGATCATCGACAAGCTCAGTTTGCGCTTGCGGTTCAACACTTCGGATACACGCCCGCTCGTCCCAATAAAGGGTTCCAGGTCGCGAGGGGTCAGGCCTTGTTGATCCATACGAAATTTAATGGCCTCAATCGGATCGGAGGGCGGCATTGGGTAATGCTCGTCTTCGTATTTTTCGATGAGCAGCGCCAGGATTTCCAGCTCATCACCTTCAGGCGAACCAATTTCTGCCCCCCACAGTTGCTCTATACGAGCAAATGCAGCGGTCAGATCTTCCTGGCTGCGAATCGGTTTAATGTCCATTACACGGTCTCCGCGTTGATCTGATCATATTGGGCGTGGGTGCCGACGAATCGTATGAAACCAAGCTGTCGCAGATAGTCGATTGCCAGAATCACTCGATATTTGTTGCCGCCGATGTTGAATACAACCCTGCCGCCCTTGAGGATGCTCGCCGTTCTCAGCTCCGCCTTGACCTCTTGTGGCGTGCGATAAATAGCTTTTTCCATATGTCGATACCATTCAACAAGCGGTGTTTCGGCTTCAGTGTAAGCCGGACTGCTTTCCCAGAATTCCCGCAAGGTTCCTTTTGCAATCACACGCACCGCACATCCTCCCGTTTTGGGAGATGGTAGTCTTCACTCAGGAGAGATGCAACGAGCCTGTGCGATGCCACAATGGTTCGCAAGGGGCTTGAAACCGACTTGCAATGATGAAATCTGTTACTGAGGCAAAAAAAACGCTAACAAAACGCCTACTTTGTAGAAAAACGCTAGTTTCCGCCTTGAAACATAAACCCCAGACACAAAAAAACCGGCCATCAAGGCCGGTTTTTTCTTTACCTGCATCCCCCGTCAAAAAACCACGTGAGACAAAAATTCGATTGGAGCGGGTGAAGGGAATCGAACCCTCGTTATCAGCTTGGGAAGCTGGAGTAATGCCATTATACGACACCCGCTCAGAGCGGCTGACTTTGTACCAGATGTGCGCGTGGAAATGAAGTTTTTCTTTGCGCGGGATGGCTTTAGCGCAGGTGAAAAAAGACATCAGACCGCGTAACGGTCGTTCGCGGGCAAGCCTCGCTCCTACAGGAATGCGTTTAGCGTTGTAGGGCGAAGCTTGCTCGCGATGACGCTGTTTCAGATGGCCAGTGCATGTTGGTCCTGGACGTAGTGGTAACGCGGTCGGCTTGCGTGTTGCGCCGGTTTCAGAAAGCCCAGCAGTGCATCGCGGCTGTCTCGGCAGGCAGCTTTGTGCTCCATGTCGAGAAAGTGGCCGGTGGCCTGTAAGGTGCTGAAGGTGGCGTTTTGCAAGTGGTTGGCGAACAACCGGGCGCCATCGGCGGCGGTGTATTCGTCCCATTCGCCGTTCATGAACAGCACCGGCACGTTGATTTTCTCTGCGGCTTTGAGAAAGCACTGGCGGTCGCTGTTGAGCAGGTCGCTGATATGAAAGTGCATCTGCCCGTATTCATGCTCGGCCAGGCTGCTGACGTGGCGGTAGTTGAAGCGCTTGAACAGCGTCGGCAGGTGTTTGCCGATGGTACTGTTCACCAGGTTGCCGACCCGGTCGCCGTCACGGCTGCCGAGGTAGTCAACGCCGCGCTCGAGGTAGTCGAGCATGTGCGCGTTGATTTCCGGGGAGAACGAGCTGATCACGGCTTTTTCGATGCGCCGTGGCTGTTGGGCCAGGGCGACCAGGGTCGCGGCGCCACCCCAGGAAAACGACAGCACGTGTTCGGCGCCAAAGTGGTCGATCAGCTCCAGGAGGATCTGCCCTTCGACTTCCTTGGTCAGCAATTTCTCATGCAGGTTGTGGGCTTTTGACTTGCCCGCGTAGGGCTGGTCGTAGCAGACCACATTGAACTGTGGATGAAGGTTTTTTACGGTTTGTGCAAACGACGCAGTCGTGGCCATCGAGCCGTTGACCAGGATAATGGTCTTCTCTGCGGCGTCTGCGCGATAGAACTCCGTGTAAACCCGATACTGACCCTGTATATCCAGCACAGCGATTTCTGGCCTCATGTCATAAGACTCCAAGCAAGCGGGTATGCGCGCAAATGAGATTGCACGAGCTTTGTGACAGGTAGGCATACGCCTGGAATTTGTAGGCCCATGTCGATCCAATGCAATCCGGTCGACGGGTATTGTTATTGGCGGGCAGTCTGTCGGTCTGAGGCGGAACCTGAGGGTTCTCTAACCGGCAAAAAGTTTCTTAGAAGTATGTTGTGACTCGTCGGTCACATTTCGGCCGACGTCCTGATTCAAGCAGGGGTCACGTGATCGCGCAAGTGTCATTCGTAAATTGTTCGACAACTTCTGCTCAGCGGTAGGCTGCGTAGATCAAATGAATCTCTTCGGTGCGTAATGCGCGGTACTCGCCCGGTTTCAGCGCATTGTCGAGCACCAGCGGGCCCATGCGTTCGCGGTGCAGGCGCAGCACCTTGTTGTCGAAGTGGCCGAACATCCGCTTCACCTGGTGATAACGGCCCTCGACGATGCTCAGACGCGCCGACTTCGGCCCGAGCACGATCAGCTCGGCCGGTTGCGTGGTGAGGTCTTCGAAAGCGAAGTACAGGCCTTCGGTGAATTTCAATGCGTATTCCGGGCCAATCTCCTGCTCGGTCTCGACGTAGTAGACCTTGGGCAGTTTGGTCTGCGGTTGGGTCAGGCGCCGCGACCAGCTACCGTCGTTGGTGATCAGCATCAGTCCGGTGGTATTGAAATCCAGGCGACCGGCGATGTGCAGGTCATCGCGGTCCGGCTCATGGATCAGGTCGAGTACGGTCGGGTGTGCCGGGTCGCGTGTGGCGCTGACGCAGCCGGGCGGTTTGTGCAGCATGAAGTAGCGTGCGGGTTTTCCGACTTGCAGGACTTCGTCATCGACCTCGACGCGGCTGAATTCGAGCACCTCGGCGTGCGGGTCGCTGACGATTTTTCCGTCGACCCGAACGCGCTTTTCCACCAGCAACAGGCGCACCTGCTTACGGTTGAAGCGCGGCAGGTTGCTGAGGAAGCGGTCAACACGCATGGCTGGGGATCAGTTGGAAAAGGGCCGCGTATCTTACGTGATCGGCGGGGCGCTTGCTTACAGCTGCGCCTCGACCTCGGCACAACGCGGGCACAAGCAGGATTTGTCGCGCAGTTCCGCCGGCAGCGCTTCGAGCACCGCCGGGTCGATGCTGACGCCAAAGCACCAGCACGCCTGATCGACGGTGCGTGGGTCGGCCAGGGTGCAGGCGTTGGAGGCGCCGCAGGCCGGACAGAATTCAGGTTTGTTCATGTAGGACTATGCATAACTGGTGTGAGGCATTTCCACGCAGGTTCGGTTACGGCCGGATTGCTTGGCCCGATACATCGCATGATCGGCTCTGGAGAGCAGGGTGTGCAAGGTTTCATCCGGTTGCAGCGTCGTGAGGCCAATGCTGACTGTCAGCTGCAAGGCCTGATCGTTGTAGGCATAACGCTGTTGCTCGACATGTTGGCGAATTTTCTCGGCGATCATCAGACCGGTCTCACCGTCGGTGTCCTTGAGCAGCACGATGAACTCTTCGCCACCCCAGCGGCAGACGATGTCGGAGTGCCGCAGGCAACTCTCCAGATCCCGGGCGAAGCCGATCAGCACCTGATCGCCGGCCAGGTGACCGTAGGTGTCGTTCAAGGCCTTGAAGTGATCCAGATCCAGCAACAACGCGGTCAGTGGCTTGGGCTCGCGCTCGGCTTCGTGCATGGCTTGCGCTGCCAGGAGGTCGAAACCACGGCGGTTCGGCAGTTCGGTCAGGCTGTCGAGCGTTGCCTGCGCCTGGATCTTGCCCTGGTAGCGCTTGATCACGCGGTTGAGCAGGGCCAGCACGATCAGCGTGACGAGCAGGCAGATCAGCAAGTTGAGGTACAACGACTGGCGGATTTCACTGAGGGCGCCGTCTTCACGCTTGTCGACAAACAGGTACCAGTTCAACTCCGGAATGAACCGCACGTTGAGGAAATGTCCCTGGCCGTGGACGGAATATTCGTAGCTGCCGCTGTGGGGTTTTGGCAGCTGGCTGACCAGGTCTTTCATGTTCTCGAGTTCGCCGAGTTTCTGGCCGATGTGCGCCCCTTGCGGGCCACCCTCGGCGCCGGTGAGCACCAAGCGTCCGAAATTATCGACGAAGTACACGCTGCGCTGGTAACGCTGCTGGTATTTATCGATCAGCTTGATCACCGCATCGACCGTCAGGCCGACGCCCGCGGCACCAATGAAACGGTTGTTGTAGTCGTAGACTTTGTAGTTGATGAAGAAAGTCTGGTTGTCCTTGTTGGCAAGGTCCGGGTCGACGTTGATCTCGTAGGGGGCGGCCATGTCGCGCACGCGGAAATACCAGGCATCACGGGGTTCAGTGGACTTGACCTGTTTGAGCACGCCCTTGGCGTGGTAGTAGGTGAGGCTGGTGTTGGAGACGAAAAATGCCGTGTAGGCGCCGTAGTGGGTCATGACCTCGTTGAGGTAACGGGTCATTTTCTCGGGGTCTTGCTCGCCGTTTACCACCCAGTCGCGCATGAAGGTGTCGCGGGACATCATCGAGGAAATCAGGATGGGTCTGACGAGGTCTTTCTGGATTTCCGAGTAGACCGTGTCCGACGTCAGGGGCAGTTCGGTGTTGACGATGCTGTCGCGGATGGAGGCTCGCGAGGCGTAGTAACTGAGGAAAGAGGTCGCGAGAAAGCCTGCACCCAGCAACGCGATAAGCGTGAGGACCAACGATCGTTGCGAATACAGCGGCGAGCGAAGCGGCATGACGATTCCGTTGGCAGTGACCCGATGGCAGGCATTCTAATGGCACTGCGGGGAAATGACTCCTTCATTTGTAGGGGGAATGGTGTCAGGTAGGGCCACCCCTCACCCCAGCCCTCTCCCCAGTGGGGAGAGGGGGAAAGGGGGCCGATCTCCATGCTTCTCAAACCTGAGTTCGACTTCGAAATTTCAGGTCGATGTAACTTGAACAGTCACCTCGGTCAGTCCCCTCTCCCCCGGGAGAGGGTTAGGGTGAGGGCGGATTCCGGATCAGACACAACTCTCAAGATACGCACGCCATCCCCCAAGATGACTAATATCCACCGCCCCCTCCAACCCATACCCCTCACAAATAAACCCACTCTCCCATCGCCCGTCCGCCAGTTGCACCTTGCCCAACCCCAGCGGCGCCGCAATTCCGGTCAGAAACGACCCCAACTCACTGCTCGGCAACTCCCACACCTCCACCGCAATCGCCACGCCACCGTCCTTCACCCGCACCATCCCGGGACGAAACGGCGGGCCGCCGGCCAACGCAAACAGCTGATAGTCAGGCGAGCTAAACGTCGTCTCGACCAAACGAGCCCCGCGTTTCTTCAATTGCCAGTTCAGCGCCAACCCATCCAGATGCGCGCCGCACACCACCAGTCGTGCGCGATCATTGCGAGCGACAGTTGTCGGTGCAGGCTCAGCGGAACGGCGCTGCAGAGCATCCGCCACGCCCAACAAATACTGATCGGTAAACGCCCGGCCAAATAAAGTCACCCCCCACGGCAAACCATTGCCCATAAAACCGCTGGGCACGGCGACGGCGGCGTAATCGAGCAGGTTCATGAAGTTGGTGTAGTAACCCAGTTCCGAATTGCGCAGTACCGGCTCGGCTTCCAGTTCCGCCAGGGTAACGGGGCGACCGAGGGTGGGTGTGACAACGAAATCGAGCCCTTCCAGTGCTTGGTCGCAGAGCGCCTTCAAGGCTTGCAGCCGATACTGGGCACGGAAGGTCTGCACGCCGCTCACCGCCGGCGCCTTGGCCAGCACCGCGCGAATCACCGGTAGCACGGCCTCGGGGTTTTGCTCCATCAACTCGCCGGCCACGCTGTAGCGCTCGGCCACCCATGGCCCTTCATAAAGCAGCCGCGCCGCTTCGAGGAACGGCGACAGATCCAGTTCCACCGCTTCGCCGCCCAAGGCCTTGAGTTGGTCGATGGCATTACCGAACAACAACGGTCCTTCAGGGCAACCGAAGAATTCCAAGTCCTGCGCACGCGGTACGCCGAAACGGAAAGGGCGCGGAGTGCCGAACGCCGAGCCGTCATTCCACATCGGGTTGCGGCGGCTGTATTCATCTCGCGGGTCGAGGTGTGCAGTGAGCGCCAGCAACTGACTGGCCTCCCGGGCCGTCGCGGTGAACGTCGTCACGCAATCGAGCGTGCGACAGGCCGGCACCACACCCGCCGTGGAGATCAGCCCTTTGGTGGCTTTCAACCCGACCAGATTGTTCAACGCCGCCGGCACACGTCCCGATCCCGCCGTGTCCGTGCCCAACGAAAAACTCGCCACGCCCAGCGCTACCGCCAGGGAAGATCCGGCGCTGGAGCCTCCCGACGGATACTCCGGCAACACGCTGTTCGGGCACGCGCCATACGGCGAACGACTGCCATTGAGGCCGGTGGCGAACTGGTCGAGATTGGTCTTGCCCAGTGGAATCGCCCCCAGCGCAAGGAGTTGCTCGACGATAGTCGCTGATTGCTCTGGCACATAAGCAAACGCCGGGCACGCCGCCGTGGTGGGAATACCCGCCAGGTCGATGTTGTCCTTGATCGCAAACGGCACACCAAACAGCGGCAGGCTGTCGAGTTCGCGGCCGTCGAGCGCGGCGAGGTACGGTTCCAGTTCTTCAACACTGAGCAAGTGGATGAACAGGTGATAATCCGGGTTCAGCGCCGCGGCTTTATCGCGCAGGCTCAGCAGCAGTTGCCGAGGTGTGGTGCTGCCGTCGCGGTAGGCGCTGCGCAGGGCGTCGAGTTGCAGATTGATGTTCATGGCGTCATTCCTTTTCAAAATGGGATCAATCGAGTTCCAGCACCACGACGCGCTGGCCGGCGCGCACCGCCGAACCCGGATGCACGCGGATCTCGCGCACCACGCCGGCCATGGGCGCGAGCAGCGGAATTTCCATCTTCATCGACTCCAGAATCACCAGCACATCACCGGCGGCGACCCGGCTGCCGGTCTCGACCTGAACCTGCCAGAGGTTGCCGGCGATGTGGCTGTCGACGCTCATTTCACCGCTGGCGAGCGGTGCATTTTCGGCCACTTCCGGGGCCGGTTCTTCGCTGTCGAAATGCGCCTGGCCGCTGGCGATCCAGCGTTCGCGCTCGGCGTTGAACGCGCCTTGTTGCTGATCGCGAAACGCGGCGATGGTCTCGGCTTCTTTTGTCAGGAAGGCCTGGTAATCCGCCAGATTCAGTTGGCTGTGTTCGATGTTCAATTCGAAGCGCCCGAGCGGGAAGTCCCGGCGGATGCGCAGCAGTTCATCGGCGCTCACCGGGTAGAAACGGATCTGGTCGAAAAAGCGTAGCAGCCACGGTTTGCCATCGAACGCAGCGACCTCGCGGTAGCGGTTCCACATCTGCAAGGTACGACCGACAAACTGATAACCGCCGGGGCCTTCCATGCCGTAGACACACATATAGGCACCACCGATGCCGACCGAGTTTTCAGCGGTCCAGGTGCGGGCCGGGTTGTACTTGGTGGTGACCAGACGATGACGCGGATCGAGCGGGGTGGCGACCGGTGCGCCGAGGTAGACGTCACCCAGGCCCATCACCAGGTAGCTGGCATCGAACACCGTGCGCTGCACTTCGTCGAGGTTCGGCAGGTCGTTGATGCGGCGGATGAACTCCAGATTGCTCGGGCACCACGGCGCGTCCTTGCGCACGGTGGTCATGTATTTCTCGATCGCCAACTGACAGGCCGGATCGTCCCAGGACAGCGGCAAATGCATGATGCGCGACGGTACTTGCAAGTCTTTGGCGGCGCACACGGCGTCCCATTCACCGGCGACGATGCCGAGCAGATCGGCCAGCGGCAGTTGCTCGGGCTGGTAGTGCACTTGCAGCGAGCGGATGCCTGGGGTGAGGTCGATGACGCCGTACAGGGTTTTGCTTTCCAGCGCTTGCATCAGGGCGTGGGCGCGGAAGCGCAGGACGAGGTCCAACTCAGGTGCGCCGATCTCAAGGAGAAGGTGCGTATCCCCTGACAACCTCGCAACCAGCCGCGTATCCCCCTGACCCAAATCCAGCACCACAGGCGACTCTATTCCCTGTAGGAGAGAGCCTGCTCGCGATAGCGGTGTGTCAGTCACATGAATGTTGGTTGTACTGCCGCCATCGCGAGCAGGCTCACTCCTACAGGGGATATTCCATTTCAGGGCGAGGTCGCGGGCGGTTTTGAGATCGACGGGGAGGAACTGTACTTTGTCGCCGGCCTTCAGTTGTCCAAGCTGCCAGAGGTCGGCTTCGATCACCGTCACCGGGCAGACAAAACCGCCGAGGCTCGGGCCATCGGGACCGAGGATTACTGGCATGTCCCCGGTGAAATCCACCGCCCCAATGGCATACGGATTGTCATGAATGTTCGACGGATGCAACCCGGCCTCACCCCCATCGGCACGCACCCATTCCGGCTTCGGCCCGATCAATCGCACGCCGGTACGGCTGGAGTTGAAGTGCACTTCCCACTGGGTCGCGAAGAAAGTGCCGATGTAGTTCTCGGTGAAGTATTCCGGTGCGCCGTGAGGACCATAGATCACCCGAATCTGCCGCACGGCAGGTAACTCGGTGACGCGGTCCAGTTGCTGACCCACGTTGCGGTCGATCAACGCAGGCATATGCAACACATCACCCGCCCGCAACGCACGACCGCCATGCCCACCAAACTGTCCAAGGGTGAACGTACTTTTGCTGCCCAGATAGTCCGGCACCTGCAAGCCACCGCGCAGGCACAGGTAGCTGCGAGCGCCGGCACCGGCAATCGTGCCAAGGCTTAAAGTACCGCCGGCCGGAATCATCAGCGCCGTGTTCATCGCTACGGTTTCACCGTTCAACGTCAGCGGAATGACCGCGCCGGTGACCACCACCACCGCATCGCAATTGAAGCGCAGCAACGGCCCGCTCATGGTGATTTCCAGCGCTGCGGCACCTTCGTCGTTCCCCAGCAAACGGTTACCCAGACGCAACGCGCGACTGTCCATCGGACCCGACGGCGGTACGCCCACGGCCCAGTAGCCGAGCCGGCCAGGATAGTCCTGAACGCTGGTCTGGGTGCCGGCGCTGAGCACTTCAAACGTGTTGGCCTGATACACCAGACCTTCCAGGCAACGGGTCCACGGCTGGCCGCTGGCGAACGGTGCATCCTGCAGAATTTGCCGCAGGTAATCGCGGTTGGTTTCCACGCCGTAGAGCAGGCTGTCACCCAGCGCCTGATGCAGATCCGCAGCGGCCTCTTCGCGAGTCGGTGCCCAGCAGATGACCTTGGCAATCATCGGATCGAAGTACGGCGGGATCTCGCAACCGGCCTCGACCCACGTGTCAATGCGCAGCTGTTTGCCATCGGCGGCAGGGAAGTTCACGGCGGTCAGCAAGCCTGGACTCGGCTGGAAATCGCGGCCCGGATCTTCGGCATACAGCCGCGCCTGAATCGCATGGCCGTCGGCTTTCAAACCTTGGCTCAACACATTCAATGGCGGCAAATCACCGGCCGCCAGTTCCACCATCCAGCGCACCAGATCGACGCCCCACACTTGCTCGGTGACGCCGTGCTCCACCTGCAGGCGGGTGTTCACTTCGAGAAAGTAGAAACGTTGCGCCTCACTGTCGAAGACGAATTCCACGGTGCCGGCGCTGCGGTAATTCACCGCTTTCGCCAGTTGGATCGCCGCTGCGCAGAGTTCTTCGGCCATGCCTTCGGGCAGGTTCGGCGCCGGGGTTTCTTCGAGGACTTTCTGGTTGCGCCGTTGCACCGAGCAGTCGCGCACGCCGAGGGCAATCACGTCGCCGCGACCGTCGCCGAACACCTGAACTTCCAGATGACGGGCGCGCTGGATGTATTTCTCGATAAACACACCGGCGTCGCTGAAGTTGTTCTGGCCGAGGCGCTTGACCGCTTCAAAAGAGTCGCTCAACTCGGCCGCGCTGCGGCACACGCGCATGCCGATGCCGCCACCGCCAGCGGTGCTTTTAAGCATGACCGGGTAGCCGACCTGCTCACCCGCAATCAACGCCGCGTCGAGGCTGTCGAGCAGTTCGGTGCCTTCGAGCATCGGCACGCCGTGTTGCTTGGCCAGGGCGCGCGCGGTGTGCTTGAGGCCGAACACCCGCAGCTGCTCCGGCGTGGGGCCGATGAAGGCGATGTCGGCGGCTTCGCAGGCTTCGGCGAACGCGGCGTTTTCCGAGAGAAAACCGTAGCCGGGGTGGATCGCCGTGGCGCCGGTGGCTTTGGCGATGGCGAGGATTTTGTCGACGGCCAGATAGGTGCCGGCGGCCGCGCCTTCACCGAGGCTGTGGGCCTCATCGGCTTGCAGGATGTGCAGGCTCGCGGCATCGGCTTCGGAGTAAACGGCAACGCCTTTGACCTGCACTTCACGCAGGGTGCGCAGGATGCGGCAGGCAATGGCGCCACGGTTGGCAATCAGGACTTTTTCGAACATGGCATAACCCCCGGAGGCGATAGCGCATCAGCCTCGACCTGGGATGCGGGCCGTCCCGCAGTTTTTCGAAATGCACCCGGGCCGTCCCGGGTGAAATAACAATCTGCTTTTTTGTGGCGAGGGAGCTTGCTCCCGCTCGGCTGCGGAGCAGTCGAAAATCAGCCGCCGCAATTCCGGGGGCCGCTTCGCGATCCAGCGGGAGCAAGCTCCCTCGCCACAGGGTTCAGTGTTGCTTTGGGGGTTTGAGGCATTGGCCTGAACGGGCCTGGCACAGGGCAAACAACCACCGCCGCAACCGCGCTAATTTCAGTTCCATACCAAAAGCTCCGCAGGGGTCGGGTTGTAGGCGTTGCACGGGTTGTTCAGTTGCGGGCAGTTGGAGATCAGCACGATCACGTCCATCTCGGCCCGCAGGTCGACGTATTTCCCCGGTGCCGAAATCCCGTCTTCAAAGGTCAGCCCGCCATCTGCCGTGACCGGCACATTCATGAAGAAGTTGATGTTCGGGCCGATGTCGCCCTTGCCCAGTCGCCCGTCATGAACGCAGGCGCGCAGGTAGTTGTCGCGGCAGCTGTGCATGTAGCGTTTCTCCAACGCGTAACGCACGGTGTTGCTCTCTTGCGCGCAGGCACCACCGAGGGTGTCGTGACGGCCGCAAGTGTCGGCGACGATTGTCAGCATCGGTTTGCCGAGGTTGGAATAGAGCACGCTGCCGGTGCTCAGGTAGACGCTGTTCTGCCGGCGCAACGTGCGCTGCACGTCGTAACGTTCCTTGGGATTGGTGACGCTGTAGAACAAAGTGTCGACGGCCTGATTGCCTTCCAGGTCGAGGATGCGCAAGGTCTGGCCAGCCTTGACCTCCATCAGCCACGGTTCGCCGGCGGGGATGGTGGCACGGTAGACCGCGGTTTCGGGCAGCTGTTGAGCGGTAGCGATTGTGAGTGACATGGCAGCGATCCTCAGGCGAACAGGCGGTCGGTGTTGATGAAGCCGCGCTGGTTTTCCGGGCGCGAGGTGCGGCAGTGTTCGGCGACGCTGGCGTCAGCGTTCATCCAGCTGAGCTTCAGGGGTTTCGGTGCGTATTCCGGCGATGGGTCCATCGGGTGTTGCAGTGCGGTAAGCACCACCAGCGTGTCCATCGGCGCGTACAACTCGATGTAGTCGCCAGCCTTCGAGTTGCCTTCGACAAAGTGGAAACGCCCGGCCTCATCGACGTCCACGCGGCTGAACAGGTTGAGTGTCATCAGCAGATCCGACAGGCCCAACCCCCACTTGCCCAGCTCCACCAACAGGTTGTCGGTGCCGTTGCGGAAGAAGCCGTTGCGCAGTTCCTGATAGCGCCCGGCACCGTATTTTTCCGCGACCTCTTCAGCGCAGAGCACGCCGCCGAGGCTGTCGCTCCAGCCACAGGTGTCGGCGGTGATTGCTGCCAGAACGCGGCCCATGTCCGAGTACAGGCAATGGCCAGTGGTGAGCTTGGCGGTGTGTTGGCATTTGAGGCTGTCGGGCAGGTTCAGACGCTCGGTTTTTTCATTGGCATTGAGCAGCGTCAGGCTGACGTTGGCGCCGCCGCGCAGGTCGGTCAGGCGCAGCAGTTGGCCGCGCTTCAACACGAACGAACGATGGCCACCGCCGGGGAGCATTTCTTCGGCGAAGGGCGGGAACAGTTGAGTCGAATCAATCATGTGCAAATCCTCTAAGCAATACGAAGCGTGCCTGCCAGCTCAGCCGGCAAGGCGTCGACGGCGGCGCGATTGACGCGTCGGTCGCTGTTCAAAGGGATGTCGTAGGTGATGCGCGCGCCATAGGCGCCGGGGGCGTGCGGGTCGACGCGGACCTTGTCGAACACCAGCAGGCGCGTGCCGAGGCTGAAACCTTCGGACAGGTCATGGGTGACCATGAACACCGTCAGTTGCGTCTCGCGCCACAGCTCCAGCAGCAGGCTGTGCATGTCTTTGCGGATGCCCGGATCGAGCGCGCCGAAGGGTTCGTCGAGCAGCAACACGCGCGGCTTCATGATTAACGCCTGGGCGATCGCCAGCCGTTGTTGCATGCCGCCAGATAGCTGCGCCGGGTACTTGTCCAGCGAGTGACCAAGCCCGACTTTGTGCAGCAGCACCGAGGCCTGTTCGCGGGCGTCTTTTTTTGCGCTGCCGAACAAGCGCCCGAGTAACGGCGAGCGTGGCAGTTCCAGGCCGAGGGCGACGTTGTCCAGCACGGTCAGGTGCGGGAACACCGAGTAACGCTGGAACACCACGCCACGGCTCGAATCCGGTTCGCCGGTCAAGGCTTGGCCATCGAGCAGAATCTCGCCGCGACTGGCGCGTTCCTGGCCGAGCAGCAGCCGCAAGAAGGTCGATTTACCGCAACCCGACGCGCCGACCAAGGTGCAGAACTCACCTTCGTTGACGCTCAGGTTCAACCCTTCGAGCACCACCTGATCGGCGTATTGCTGCCAGACGTTTTTCACCGTGATGAAGCTCATGCCCGCGCTCCTTCATACCAGGGAAACGCCCGTTGGGTCAGGCGCTTGAGCCCCCAATCCATCAGCCAGGCGAGCAGGGTGATCCACACCACGTACGGCAAAATCACGTCCATCGCCAAGTAGCGGCGCACCAGGAAAATCCGGTAGCCAAGCCCGTCGGTGGAAGCAATGGCTTCGGCGGCGATCAGGAACAACCACGCCGAACCCAGCATCAACCGCAGCGAGATCAGCAATCGCGGTAACAGTTGCGGCAGCACGACGCGCAGCATCAAGGTCCAGGTTGAGGCGCCGAGGGTCTGAGCCTTGATCAGCAACTCGACCGGTATTTCACGGGCGCGTTGTTCCAGATCACGAGCGAGGCACGGGGTGATGCCGATGACGATCAGCATCACTTTCGACAATTCCCCCAGCCCGAACACGATGAACAGAATCGGCAGAATCGCCAGCGGCGGCACCATCGACAACACCGTCAGCAGCGGCGACAACGGCGCGCCGAACAGCGGCAACGTCCCGGCGGCGATGCCCATGCACAACCCGGCCAATGCGCTGATACCGAGGCCGATGGCCAGGCGGCGCAGGCTGGACGCGGTGTCTTGCCACAGCAGGTATTCACCGGTGCGCGTGTCGGCGGTGAAGGCCAGGCGTTTCACCGCGTCGGTCATCTGCACGGCGCTTGGCAGCAGCTTGTCGTTGGGGTTGTCCGTCAGCCGCTCGGCCGAGCCCATGAAGTAGGCGAACAGCACCAGGGCGAACGGCAGGATCACCAACAACAGGCGACTCGGGCGATCCGGGTGGCGATTGATCAGGCGCATGGCCAGGTCCTCCGGTTTACAGCTTGGCGTCAGCGGCCATCTGCACGTAGGTCGGGTCGAAGCGCAGCTTGAGGTTGGTCTTGTCGCCGCTGGTCACGCCATTGGCGAAGGCCATGCCGACCGCGCTGGTGTCCTTGGCGCCTTCACCCAGCAAACCATGCTGGAACGAGAACTCGGCGACTTTGCGCATGGTTTCCGGCAGCTGCTTGCTGGTGGAGAAGTCCAGGGCTTCCTTGGGCGTGGCGAACAATTTGGTGGTATCGAGTTGCGACTGGAAACCGGCCAGGTCGGTGCCCGACGCTTTGGCCATGTGTTCGAGCGCGGTTTTGCTGGCGGCGTTTTTCGCGTTCATCAACTCGACCACTTCGAACCAGGCGCCGGTCAGCGCCTTGCCCAGGGCCGGGTTGTCTTTGAGGGTGGCGCTGTTGACCACCATCATGTCCATGATTTCGCCGGGGATCTGGCTGGAGTTGAACACTTCGGTCACCGCAGGCTTGGCCTTGATGTCCGAAAGCATCGGGTTCCAGGTGGTGACAGCGTTGACCTGATCGGTGTTGAAGGCGGCGGAGATGTCGGCGTCGGAGGTGTTGACCACTTTCAGGTCTTTCTCGGTGAGGTCCACCGAATCCAGTGCACGGGCCAGCAGGTAGTGAGAAACCGAGAGCTCCACCAGATTGACGTCCATGCCTTTGAGGTCGGTGACTTTCTTGCCGTCGCCCTTGAGCACGATGCCGTCGTTGCCGTTGGAGAAGTCGCTGACGATCAGCGCGGTGCTGTCGACGCCGCCGGCCGCCGGAATGGTCAACGCGTCCATGTTGGTCATGGTGCAACCGTCGAACTGGCCGGCGGTGTACTGGTTGATGGATTCGACGTAGTCGTTGAGCTGCACCACATCAATCTTGATGCCGTACTTCTTCGCCCATTTGTCGACGATGCCTTGGCTGCCGGCGTACTCCCAGGGCATCCAACCGGCGTAAATGGTCCAGCAGACGCTGAAGTGGTCTTTTTGCGCGGCCTGGGACGAGACGCTCACGAGGGCTGCGAAAGCAGCGGCGAGCAGGGCGGGTAAACGAAGCTTGAGCATGGGTGGTTCTCCAGTTGATCAAGGGCGGGCAGGAGTCAACGCGGCACCGTGAACGGTGGCTTGTCTCCCGGGCTTTTGTCCCGCCGTGTAACCTCAACTGGAGGTCGCCAACTCTCGGACCAGCCACTCGCCTTAGCGAGCCGGAACCCTAGTCAGCCATTGCAAATTGTGGTGCCGCGAACCTGTGATGACTCCTGCACAGGTTTGCTAAAGCGAGAGCCGTGCCAAGTCGGCTTGAGGGCTCTAGCGTGGGGGATTACGCAGTCGGCGCGTTGGGGAGAGGCGGAGGCGTTGCCTTGTGATGGTGCGTGGGCGCACCGCAATGGATCGGCCTGGCCGCTGATCTGAAGGTCCGCGCCGCTCGGCACTCGACGCAGCATTGCCAGTCAAAAGGGTGTCAGCCGGCCTGTTCCGGTTGTGGGTCTTTCAGGAGGCCGCCATGTTTCGTCGACTGTTGTTTGCCGTTGTTTTCGGCTTGGGGTTGTCCGGCTGCTATTACTACGCCGGTGGCTACGATGTTTATTCCGCGCCTTATTACTACCCCGGCTATTCCCCTTATTCCTACTATTACGGACCGCGTTACTACTACGGTCCGCGCTTTTATGGTGGCTATCGCTACTTCTATTGGGGCGGGCACGGGCCACGTCATTACGGTGGTGGATATCGCGGTGGCCACCACTAATCAGCGGGTGAATAGATGAAAAACCTTTCATCGGCGACTTGTTTCAATCTGTTTCAGGAACGCACCAGATTTGGAAAACGATGTCTGATCTTTCGACAGTTACCGAATAATTGACTGTCGCCCGCCAGCGTCGCTGGTGTGGCTCACTCGCGGTCCAGGAGGCCGCCATGCTCTGTCGAAAACAGGTCCACCGAATTCTTCTGATTGCAGTATTGGGATTGTCTCTTGGTGCGTGCGTGCCCTATTCCGATGGAGGAGGCAGCTATTACAGTTCCGAGGTCTATACCTCGCCAGCGCCAGCCTATTATTCCGGCGGCGGGCCTTATTACTCAGGTGGCGGGGGTTATTACACGCAGCCACGCCGGTACTACGCGCCCCCTGCGCGGTATTACCAGCCAACACCGCGGTACTACCACCAGCCGCGGGTTTATCAATCGGCACCGCGTTATTACCAGCCTTCGCCACGAGGCGATTACCGGGCACATCAGGGGCGGGGCTGGGACGGACATAGCCGGGGCGGTTGGGACGGTCGTCACCGTGGCAATTGGAACAACGATAATCGCGGCGGCCACGGCGGACGCGATAACCGGGGCGGTCGGGGCGGGCATGATGGTCGCGGCGATCATGATGGCCGAGGCAGTCACCGTTAAACACTCATAAAAAAGCGGCGCATGAAGCGCCGCTTTTTTTATACCCGAATTTTAGTACTCGGAAAGATCCGCCAGTGGATGCCTTCCTTCCCAGGCCTTATGAAAATGCGCCTCCACTACCGCGTCTGGCACATTATTGACGTCCGGCCAATGCCAATGCGGTTTCTGATCCTTGTCAATCAACCGCGCCCGCACACCCTCGCTGAATTCCGGATGACGGCAGCAGTTGAGGCTCATCGTGTATTCCATCTGAAAGACCTGAGCCAGCGACATGTGCCGGGCGCGGGCGATCTGTTCCCACACCAGGTGAGCGGTCAGCGGCGAACCTTCGCTCATGGTTTTCGCCGCCCGGCTGAACAGCAGATCCGTATGGTCGCGCAGCTGACTGATGGCCTTCCAGGCGCAGCGCACATCGCTGACATCCAGCAGTTCATCAATTTGCTGGCGCCGAGGTAGCCATTGCGCTTCGGGCATCTGTGCGACGGCTTCCTGCTGCAAGGCCTTGAGCAGACTGTTGAGCTGCATCGGCGTTTGTTCCTGCCAGTTCAATTGCAGCAAGCCTTGGATCAGCTCTTCTTGCTGTTCATCGAGCAGGAAACGATCGGCCAGGTCCAGGTCGATCGCATCACGACCGTTCATGTGCGCGCCGGTCAGTCCGAGAAACAACCCGAGCTTGCCGGGCAGGCGTGACAGGAACCAACTGGCGCCAACGTCCGGGTACAGACCGATACTGATCTCCGGCATCGCCAGCCGGCTGCTCGGCGTGACAATCCGGATGCTTGCCCCTTGCAGCAGTCCCATGCCACCGCCCAGCACATAACCATGGCCCCAGCAGATCAGCGGTTTGGGGTACGTGTGCAGATTGAAGTCCAGGCGATATTCCGCCGCAAAGAAGTGCGCGGCCAAGGGCGGCACTTCCCCCGGATGAGCGCGACAGGCTTCCACCAGGCTGCGCACTTCGCCGCCGGCGCAAAAGGCCTTGGCGCCGTTACCGCGCAGCAGAACGCAGACGATTTGTGGATCCTTGGCCCACGCGTCCATCTGATCGCGCAGGGCGTTGATCATTGGCAAGGACAGCGCGTTGAGCGACTTTTCGGCATCCAGGCTGGCGACGCCGATGCGCGCGCCGTCGGTGCCGGTGAGTTCTTCGAAGTGCAGATTCATCGTGACCTCGATAGGGAAATTGAGCGTTCAGTATGATCGCTGTACAGGAAAGTGCCGTATCTGCGTCAGATCAATTGACAAGCGTGATGGGCTTTCCTAGGGTTCGCCCCATTGTTTTTGCCGGATGTAACCATGACTGCTGATGACCGTATCAAACTCGAACCGAGCTGGAAGGAGGCACTGCGTGCCGAATTCGACCAGCCTTACATGGCAGAGTTGCGTAATTTCCTGCAACAGGAGCGCGCGGCGGGCAAGGAAATCTATCCTCCGGGACCGATGATTTTCAACGCACTTAACTCCACACCGCTGGACAAGGTCAAGGTCGTCATCCTCGGCCAGGACCCATATCACGGTCCGGGACAGGCCCACGGGCTGTGCTTCTCGGTACAACCGGGTGTACCAGCGCCGCCGTCGCTGGTGAACATCTATAAAGAGTTGAAACGCGACCTCAACATCGATATCCCCAGCCACGGCTATCTGCAGAGCTGGGCTGATCAGGGCGTGTTGATGCTCAATACCACCATGACCGTTGAGCGCGCCAACGCCAACGCGCACAAGGACAAGGGCTGGCAGTTTTTTACCGATCGGATCATTGAAGTGGTTAGCCAACAACAACCGCATCTGGTGTTCATGCTGTGGGGGGCGCATGCCCAGAGCAAGCAGAAACTGATCGATGCGACCAAGCATCTGGTGCTGACTTCGGTGCACCCGTCACCGCTGTCCGCCTATCGCGGTTTTCTGGGGTGCGGGCATTTCAGCCGAACCAATAAGTATCTTGAGCAGAATGGCGAAACGCCGATTGAATGGCGGTTGCCGCCGATTTGAAAAGCTTCGCGTGCAAGTCGGATCGCCGCCCGCTCGCTCCTACAGCATCCTCGCACGACCTGTAGGAGCGAGCGGGCGGCGATCCGACTTGCCCGCGAAGGCGACAACTCGGTCTATCGGTCTGGTTCCGGCGCCCGATTCCAATACCTGAACAACGGTTCCGCCAGAAACAGCACAAACAACAGCCGCATTACCTGCATCGCCGTCACCAGCGGGACGGACAATTGCAGGGTCTCTGCCGTCAGGCTCATCTCTGCAATGCCACCGGGCATCATGCCCAACGTCAGCGAACGCAGGTCCAGATGGGTCAGCGCACTCAACCCCAGTGCCGCCGCTGTGGCGATCAGCATGGTCAACACCGTGCCGATCAAGGTTCGGCCCATGAATGAAGGTGCGCGACGGAAAAACTGCCGATTGAAGTGACAACCCAATCCGCTGCCGATCAGCCATTGGCCGATCTGGCTGCCACCATTGGGCAAGCCGATGTGCAAATCCCAACCAATGCTCACCGTCGCACTCACCAGCAACGGCCCGAACAGCCACGGGTTGGGTTGACGAAGACGTTCCCAAAGCCAGGCCGCCAACGCGCCTGCCGGGAATAGAAGGGCCAGCCACCACCAATTGACGGCGGTTGGATGCAAGATCGGTGCGCCGTAGCCCAACAAATATTTGAACGCCGCCGGCACGCACAGCACTACCACCAGCACCCGCAAGCTTTGTCCTGCCGCAACGCGGCTGAGCACCGCGCCATTACGCGCGCCGAGGTTGACCATCTCCCCGGAGCCGCCCGGCATGCTGGAAAAGAATGCGGTGGCGCGATCCTCCCCGGTGCGACGCATCAACCAGACCCCGACCACGGCGGAAAGGCTGGTGATCAACGCACCGAAGAAGATTAAACCGAAGTGACTCAACACCTGTTCCATCACCACCGGGGTGAAGTGCAGGCCAATGCCGATGCCGACGACCCACTGGCCGCACTTGCGGCCGCCAGGGATTTCCGCCAATTGCCAGGGTGTCAGGCAGCGCACCAGGATGATCGCCAGCAACGAGCCGACCATCCACGGCAGTGGCCAGCCGACCAGGCTGGCCAGGTAACCGCCCAGCGCGCCGACCAGCGGCGTACCCCACCAGGCTTTGAAGGGTGTTCGATCAAACATCGGCGACAACGCGCCGGGCAACCGAACGTTTGCGCCAGATCCGCAGGATCGGCACCAGCAACATCACCGCGATCAACGCCCACACACCCATAGTGATCCCGCTCGACCAGAGTATTTCCAGCGAACCGTTGGAGATCGATAAGGCTCGGCGCAGATTCTGTTCCATCAAACCCCCGAGGATGAAGCCCAGCAGAACGGGCGACAACGGAAAGTCGAGCTTGCGCAGAATGTAGCCGAAGATGCCGATGCCGATCATGAGGAACAGATCGAAGGTGGTGGCATGCACCGCGAAAACGCCGATGGCGGTAATGATCGCGATCATTGGCACCAGCGCCCAGTTCGGCACGGCGAGGATGCGGGTGAAGATGCGGATCATTGGGATGTTGAGGATCACCAGCATGATGTTGGCGATGAACAACGACGCGATCAGGCCCCAGACGATGTCCGGTTGCTGTTGAAACAGCAGCGGGCCCGGCGTGATGTTGTACAGCGACAATGCACCGATCATCACTGCTGTGGTGCCCGAGCCTGGAACGCCGAGGGTCAGCATCGGCACCAGCGCACCGCAGGCTTCAGCACCGATGGCGGTTTCCGGGGCGGCGAGGCCACGCTTGTCGCCTTGTCCGAATTTTCCACTAGGGCCAGCGATACGTTTCTCGGTCATGTAGGCCACGGCACTGGCCAGTGTCGCACCGGCACCCGGCAGCACCCCCATGATGAACCCGAGCACACCGCAACGCATGTTCACCCAGAACACCGAAGCCGCTTCCTTGAAGTTGAACATCATGCGACCGGTGGCTTTGAACGCTTCCTGGCCACGGTGGGTTTTTTCCAGCAGCAAGAGGATTTCGCTGATGGAGAACAGGCCCAGTACCAGCACCACAAACTGAATGCCGTCGGTCAGATGAATGTTGTCGCCAGTGAAGCGATAGACACCGCTGTTGGCATCAATGCCGACGGTGGACAGGAACAGACCGATCAACGCCGCAATAAACGTTTTCAGCGGTCGATCGCCGGCCATGCCGCCGAGGCAGACAATCGCGAACACCATCAGAACGAAGTATTCCGCCGGTCCGAAGGCAATCGCCCATTTCGCCAGGATCGGCGCAAAGATCACCATCCCGCAGGTGGCGATGAAGGCGCCGATGAACGAGCTCCAGGCCGACAGCGACAGCGCAACACCCGCCATCCCTTGACGGGCCATCGGGTAGCCGTCGAGGGTGGTCATCACGGTGGACGCCTCACCCGGAATGTTCAGCAGAATCGAACTGATCCGACCGCCATATTCACAACCTAGGTAGACCGCTGCCAGCAGGATCAACGCCGATTCCGGCGGCAGCCCGAGGGCGAAGGCAATCGGGATCAGCAACGCGACGCCGTTGATCGGCCCAAGCCCTGGCAGCAGGCCGACGACGGTGCCGATCAGCGTGCCGCAGAGTGCGGTCACCAGATTGTAAGGGGTCAATGCAACGCCAAAGCCGTGACTCAAATAACCAAGCGTATCCATATCAGTTCTCCAGAACGTCGAGCAGGCCCAGAGGCAGTGGCACGTCCATGACTTTGTCGAACAGCAGGTACAGCCCGATACTCATCAGGCTGATAATCACCACGCTCGGCAACCAGCGCCCGCCGTACAGGCGTGCCATCGGAATGCCAATCAGCAGGCTGCTGAGGATGAAGCCCAAGGGTTCGAACAGGCCGGCGAAGATCAGCAGCAACACGACGCAAAGGCCAATCTTGGTCAGGGTTTCGCGATCCATCGGCGGATCTTCATCGGTGTGTTTGATGGGCGAGGGGCGGTACACCATGTAAACCAGCCCCAAACCCATCAGCCCCAGCATCAAAAGCGGGAAGGCCCGTGGTCCGATCGGTTCGTAGGAAAAAGGTGCCTGATAGGGCAAGGCCATCAGCACCAGGCTGAGACAGGCCAGCAACAGCACCGAAGCAAAAATGCGTTGTAAGAGCATGGGAAACTCCTGTGCCACGGCCCCGCGAAACGGGACCGTGGCCGCTAGACAGAGGCGATCACTGGATCAGGCCGAACTCTTTGGCCAGCACTTTGTAGTCCGCAACCTGCTTCTTCACGTAGGTGTCCAGCTCCGGGCCGGTCATGGCGAACGGGAAGAGCTCACGCTGATCGCGCAGCTTGGCGAAGTCTTCGGACGCCAGCAGTTTGTCGAAGGCCTCTTTCCACCAGGCGTAGTCTTCGTCGCTGACCTTTGGCCCGAGGTAGAAACCGCGAACCACTGGCCAGACGATGTCGTAGCCTTGCTCTTTGGCGGTCGGGATGTTTTTCATTTCCGGCTCGTCCAGACGCTTCTCGGAGAACACGGCGAGCAAGCGCATGTCACCGCTCTGGATGTGCGGCATGGAGTCGGAGATGTCGGTGCTGCCGACCTGGATGTGGCCGCCGAGCAGGGCGGTGGCGATTTCACCGCCGCCTTCGAGAGCGACGTAACGCAGGTCACGCGGGTTGATCCCGGCGGCCTTGGCGATGAGCGCGGTCTGCATCCAGTCCTGGCTGCCGACGGTGCCGCCGGAGCCGATCACCACTTTGCTCGGGTCTTTCTTCAGCGCCTGGACCAGATCGTCCAGGGATTTGTAAGGCGAATCGCTTTTCACCGCGATGGCGCCGTAGCTGGTGCCGACGGCGGCCAGCCAGCGAACGTTGGTTTCATCGAAACGACCGAATTTGCCCTGGGCCAGGTTCAGCAGCGAACCGCTGGACCACGCCACCAACGTGCCGGCGTCGGCCGGACGTTGAGCGACTACCGCGTTGTACGCCACCGCACCGACACCGCCGGGCATGTAGGTCACGCGCATCGGTTTGGTCAGCAGTTTTTCGTTCACCAGCGCGCTTTGCGCCAGTTTGCAGGTCAGGTCGAAACCGCCGCCAGGCGAAGCAGGGGCGATGCATTCAGGGCGTTTTGGCTCAGCCATCAGTTGACCGGCGAACAGCATGCAGCTGGCGGCGAGGGCGAAACGGCGCAGTGATCGATTCATTTTTGTCTCCACGGGAGTTTTTGTTTTTGGGGATGTTTCAGGTGCGGCGGTTTCGCGTCGTGCAGCCGGTATTGGCGCTGACAAGCGTGAACGATGGGGATTGAAAAAATGGTTGGGGCGGGCAAACCTGAAGCTGTCTGGCCAGCATGGTGCAGTACCTCGTTATTGTTCTTATTGGCGAAAACGCATCAAGGCGTTTTTCGGGAGCTACATTTCAAAGCACGATTGGGTGGTCCGCAGTCGAAACCATCCGTGGGCCGACTCTAACGGGCCAACCTTTCACTAACCTTTCAGAAGGCTTTCACAGTTTTCAGGCTTCACAGCGGCGGATGCGGCTGTAAACTCCGCGCCAAAGAATGGCGTCGACCATCCCTGAATGAGGTAAAGATCCATGCGTGTTCTGCTCGTCGAAGACCATCTGCAGCTCGCCGAAAGTGTCGCCCAGGCGCTCAAGAGCACCGGGCTGACCGTGGATGTGCTGCACGACGGCGTGGCGGCCGACCTGGCCTTGAGCAGCGAGGAATATGCCATGGCGATCCTCGATGTCGGCCTGCCGCGCATGGATGGTTTCGAAGTGCTGGCGCGCCTGCGCGCCCGGGGCAAAAACCTGCCGGTGTTGATGCTGACCGCTCGCAGCGACGTCAAGGATCGGGTTCACGGGCTCAACCTTGGCGCCGACGATTACCTGGCCAAACCTTTCGAACTGACCGAGCTCGAAGCACGGGTCAAAGCCTTGTTGCGACGCAGCGTGCTGGGCGGTGAACGTCAGCAGCGCTGCGGCGTGCTGGCTTATGACCTGGACACTCGGCGCTTCACCCTTGGTGACGAGTTGCTGACTCTGACCTCCCGCGAACAGGCGGTTCTTGAAGCATTGATCGCCCGGCCCGGTCGGGTGATGAGCAAAGAGCAACTGGCCTCCCAAGTGTTTGGCCTGGATGAAGAAGCCAGCCCGGATGCCATCGAAATCTACGTCCACCGCCTGCGCAAGAAACTCGACGGCCAACCGGTCGCCATTGTGACCTTCCGCGGCCTCGGCTATTTGCTGGAAAGCCGCGATGCATAAGCCCAGCAGCCTGCGCTGGCGGTTGTTGTGGAACCTCGCGCTGTTGTTGGTGGTGTTAATGCTGGCCAGTGGTTTGAGCGCCTACTGGAATGGACGCGAAGCCGCTGACACGGCCTATGACCGGACCCTGCTGGCGTCGGCGCGGACCATCGCCGCCGGCGTGTCCCAGCGCGATGGCAGCCTCAGCGCCGATGTGCCTTACGTGGCCCTTGATACGTTCGCCTACGACAGCGCCGGGCGGATTTTTTACCTGGTCAACGACATCAATCAGAAGCTGATCTCCGGCTACGAAAACCTCCCGCCGCCGCCCCTGGGAACACCGCGTACCGATGACTATCCGGCACTCGCACGCTTCTATAACGCCCAGTACCGAGGGCAGAACGTACGCGTGGTGAGCCTGCTCAAGCCCGTGAGCGAGCCGAACATGAACGGTATGGCGGAAATCCGTGTGGCAGAAACCGACGAGGCTCGGGTCGCCATGGCCCGCAGTCTGGCGGCAGACACCTTGCTGCGTTTGGGCATGCTGGCGGTCGGCGCGTTGCTGATGGTGTGGTTTGCGGTCAGCGCTGCGTTGCGTCCGCTGGAGCGCTTGCGCACGGCGGTGGAAGAACGTCAGTCGGATGATTTGCGGCCGCTGCCACTGGTGGAAGTGCAGCACGAGTTGTGGCCGCTGGTGCGCGCGCTCAATCACTTTACCGAGCGCCTGCGCGGGCAGTTCGAGCGGCAGGCGCAGTTCATCGCCGATGCCGCCCATGAACTGCGTACGCCATTGGCGGCGCTCAAAGCGCGACTCGAACTGGGCCTGCGCTCAAACGAACCACAAACCTGGCGCAGCACCCTGGAAACCGCTGCCCAAGGCACAGATCGCTTGACTCACCTGGCCAATCAATTGCTTTCGCTGGCACGGGTAGAAAACGGGGCCCGGGCGATTGCCGAGGGCGGCGCGCAGTTGCTGGATCTGAGTCAGTTGGCTCGCGAACTGGGTATGGCCATGGCGCCGTTGGCCCATGCACGCGGTGTAGCCCTGGCGCTGGAGGCGGACGAACCGGTGTGGCTGCGCGGTGAGCCGACGCTGTTGAACGAGCTGCTGAGCAACCTGGTGGACAACGCCCTCGCTCACACGCCGCCGGGTGGCAATGTGATTCTGCGGGTCACGGCGCCGGCGGTGCTGGAGGTCGAGGACGACGGGCCGGGGATTCCGATTGATGAGCGGGATCGGGTGTTCGAGCGCTTTTACCGGCGCAACCAGCAGGTGGCCGGGTCCGGGCTGGGATTGGCGATTGTCGGTGAGATTTGTCGCGCGCACCTGGCGCAGATCAGCCTGCACGATGGTGAGAAGGCGGGGTTGAAGGTGCGGGTGAGTTTTATTGCGGGGGAGTGATGGGTGACTGTTATTGCCTCTTCGCGGGCAAGCCTCGCTCCTACAGGTTTTGTGTCATGCGCAGCATCGGCGCCGACGCGACTTTGTAGGAGCGAGGCTTGCCCGCGAAGCTCTTAATAAAACATCGACCGTGACTCTTCCAGATCCCGGCACATCGCCTCATTCTCCGGATCAATCCCCAGTTTCTTGAAGGCTGGCACACTGAACGCATCGATACGTGCCAGTGGATGATCCGTATCCTTGTGGCAATACAGGCTGGCCACCTGAACCAGATCGACATAATCGACCCGCTCGGACTGGCGCTTGAAATCCAGATACAACCCCGGCAACTGCACCAGCATTTCCGGAAATTCCCAGACCCTGAGCAGTTTGTCGCCGATCAATGGATGAATGCGGTCGATGACATGGTTGAGGCTGACCGGGTCAGCGAGCAATTCATAATGGTCTTCGGCGTAGGTCAGGATCGGCAGCACGCCAATCTGATGCACCAGTCCGCCAAGGGCTGCCTGATCAGGTTTGAGTTGCGTGTAACTGCGGCACAGCGCATAGCTGACCCCGGCGATTTCCAGGCTTTTACGCCAGACATCGCGCATTTTCTGCTCCACCACTTCAGAGCGGGCGTGGAAAATCTGCTCCATCACCAGGCCAATCGCCAGATTACTGCTGTAGTTGACGCCCAGCCGTGTGATCGCCGTGTGCAGGTCAGTCACTTCCTGAGTTGCGCGCAGCAGCGGGCTATTGACCACTTTGATCAGGCGCGCCGAGAGCGCCGTATCACGGCCGATCACTTTACTCAGTGCACTGACACTGACCTCCGGATCTTCAGCGGCCTTGCGAATCTGCAGGGCCACTTCCGGTAACGTTGGCAGAACCAGGTCATCGTTATCGATGGCCTCAACCAAATCCTGTTGGACCTTATCCGCCAGCTCGCTCATTTCTTTTCTCTAGGGTGTTGCAACAAGTGCTGCGGTTAACGCTGGATTTCGCGATCGCGATCCAGTTGATAAGGCAGGTCGAGCAGGTGCAGGGCTGGCCCTTCGAGGGCGCCCAGATGTATATCGCCACCTTCTGCTGCTTCGGCTTGCAGCACGGCCAGGAGTTCAATGTTTTGCCCGGCGTTGGCGGCCAGCACCACTTCGCCGATAGAACTGCCGTGGGACGGGGAAAACAGTTGCGTGCCGGGTTCGGGCAATTCGCTGGCATCCAGTGTCAGGCGATACAAGCGGCGCTTGAGTTTGCCCAGGTACTGCATGCGCGCGACGATTTCCTGGCCGGTGTAGCAACCCTTTTTGAAACTCACGCCACCGACGGCTTGCAGGTTGAGCATCTGCGGGATGAACAACTCGCGGGTGCTCGGCATGACCTGGCCGATCCCTGCGCGGACCTGGCCCAGTAGCCATTGATTCAGATTGCCTTCGGCAAGCTTATCCACGATGCGTTTACGCCGAAGCTTATCCAGTACAACCTCTGCTTTATCGGCTGGAACCCACAGTTCAGCGCGATCCGGCGAGACGCGAATGGCGATCAGACCGTCATGGCGCACTACGCTGTCGGTGTCTGCCGGCAACTCAAGACCCAGGCTGCTCAGTGCAGCATCGCCATGATCGAGGCCGAAGCGGACCCACGCGGCGCTTTCATCCGTCAGTCTGGACTTGGAGAACACGGCGTACTTTTTCAGGTCTGCCAACTGCGGTTCGAGCAGTTCGGTGGCCATCGCCAGCAGAACGCCGTCACCTTCCAGCACAATCCGGAAACTCGATTGCATCCGGCCTTTCTGCGTGCAACGAGCACCGAGACTGGCCTGGGTGTCGCTCAGGTAATTGAGGTTGCAGGTCAATTGGCCTTGCAGGAACTTGCTGGCGTCCGCGCCGCGGACTGCAAGAACGCCTTCATGGGACAGGGTGCAGAAAAAAGCAGAATCGGCCATGGGTCATCGCAGGGTAAAGAGTCTGGGGGACATCATAAGGGGGCGCTCTCGAAATGGGTAGTTCACAAAGGATCGATGGCGCCCGACCAAAGCCGAGTGTTCGACCGGGCCTGGGGCTGTATACTTGCCGCCTATTTGAGGAGCGCTCCATGGTCGAAGATGTTGAACTGAATCGCCTCTACTGGCACAGCCGCCGCGGCATGCTCGAGCTTGACGTATTGCTGGTGCCGTTCGTGAAAGAGGTCTACCCGCACCTCAACGATGTCGACCGCGATTGCTACCGCAAGCTGCTCGAATGCGAAGATCAGGACATGTTCGGCTGGTTCATGGAACGCGCCGAATCGGAAGATCCTGAGCTTCAGCGCATGGTTCGCATGATCCTGGACCGTGTCCAGCCCAAGTAATGCGTTCGAATGCCGCTGGCATGCCTCGCGGCAGTTGCTGGCGGCGTATCTTGTGGCCCAGCTGTTCGCGCTGGGTTCATTGCTACTTCTTTCCATACCGGTCTGGGCCAGTCTGCTCGGCGTGACGCTGTGTGTTATTCACGGATTCTGGTTATTGCCGCGACAGATTTTGCTCACACATCCTCAGGCATTTCGCGGCTTGCGTCGCGATGCCGATGGTTGGCAGTTGTGGAATCAGGCCTCAGGCTGGCAGCCGGTGCAGCTACGACCGGACAGCCTGGCTTTGCCGATGTTGGTGGTCTTGCGTTTTCGACTGAGGGACGAACGCCGAGTCAGATCGATCTGCGTTCCCCACGATTCGCAGGCGGCGGATTTGCACCGGCGCCTGCGGGTGCGACTCACCTTCAGTCGACGTAGGTGGGCGGCACCAGAATAGTGTCCAGCGCGACCGGCAGCATATTCGGGTAGTCGAGGGTGTAATGCAGGCCGCGACTTTCCTTGCGTTCCATGGCTGACTGAATCATCAGTTCAGCAACCTGAGCAAGGTTCCTCAATTCAATCAGGTCTCTGCTCACTTTATAGTTGCTATAGAACTCGTCAATCTCGTCCAGCAGCAGCCGCACGCGGTGCTGCGCGCGTTGCAGGCGCTTGTTGGTGCGCACGATGCCGACGTAGTCCCACATGAATCGCCGCAGTTCATCCCAGTTGTGCGCAATGATCACGTCTTCGTCGGAATCGGTGACCTGGCTCGCATCCCAGACGGGCAGGGCGATCGGAATCGAAACCTGCGGCAACTGATCCAGAATGTCCGCCGCCGCCGAACGGGCGTAAACAAAACACTCCAGCAGCGAGTTGCTGGCCATGCGGTTGGCGCCGTGCAGGCCGGTGAAGCTGGTTTCGCCGATGGCATACAGCCCCGGCACGTCGGTGCGACCGTTCTGATCGACCATCACGCCGCCGCAGGTGTAGTGCGCCGCAGGAACCACCGGGATCGGTTGCTTGGTGATGTCGATGGAAAACTCGAGGCAGCGCTCATACACCGTCGGGAAGTGGGTCTTGATGAACGCTTCGGGCTTGTGGCTGATGTCCAGATAGACGCAGTCGACACCCAGGCGCTTCATCTCATGGTCGATGGCGCGGGCGACGATGTCGCGCGGGGCCAGCTCGGCGCGAGGGTCGAAGCGCTGCATGAAGCGTTCGCCGTTGGGCAGCTTCAGGTGCGCACCTTCGCCGCGCAGGGCTTCAGTGATCAGGAAACTCTTGGCTTGCGGGTGATACAGGCAGGTCGGGTGGAACTGGTTGAACTCCAGGTTGGCCACCCGGCAGCCCGAGCGCCACGCCATGGCGATGCCATCACCGCAGGCGCCGTCGGGGTTGCTGGTATAGAGGTAGACCTTTGCCGCGCCGCCGGATGCGAGGATCACGAATCGTGCGCCGTAGGTGTCGACTTCACCGGTACCGCGATTGAGGACGTAGGCGCCGAGACAGCGATCGCCTTCGAGGCCCAGGCGTTTTTCGGTGATCAGATCGACCGCGACCCGCTGTTCCAGCAGTTCGATGTTCGGTCTCTGTTTGGCCTGGGCGAGCAAGGTTCTGAAAATCGCCGCGCCCGTGGCATCGGCGGCGTGAATGATGCGCCGATGACTGTGACCGCCTTCGCGGGTCAGGTGAAATTCGAATCCACCGTCTTCGGTGCCGGACTGTTCATCGCGGGTAAACGGCACACCTTGATCGATCAGCCACTGAATGGCTTCTTTACTGTGCTCGACGGTAAAGCGCACGGCGTCTTCGTGGCAGAGTCCACCGCCGGCATTGAGGGTGTCGTCGACGTGGGATTCGACAGTATCGGTGTCATCCAGAACGGCAGCGACGCCGCCCTGGGCCCAAAATGTCGAGCCGTTGGCGAGGTCGCCTTTGCTCAGTACGGCGATGCGCAATTGACCGGGCAAGGTCAGCGCAAGGCTCAAACCGGCAGCGCCGCTGCCAATGACCAGAACATCGTGTTGAAACTGTTGGCTCATTTCAGGATTCCGCTCAAAGCGACCCGGGTCGGGGTTGGCGCAAGACTCCTGGAACGGCGAGTCAAGGCAGCCACACAGCCCACTAGTATATAGAGGGGGGGAGCGGCACAATACCCGAGCGCATATGGCATTGTGAAACTACTGTGACGGAAAATACCTGACGCTTCGTCGGATGCTTTTTCGGCGGGTTCGGCGACAAGGCGACTGTATCAACGATTTAACAGTCTTTTTCTGTTCACGGTTGCACAATGTGCCTTTCGCCCGGCTATAAATATTTGGAACTTTTGCCAAAGGCTCAAGATCAATAGACGGTGCCTGAAAAGAAGGACAGTGTCGGTTTCAGGACAGGACGTGCGGTTTGGTCCTTGCCAGTGAATCCGACGACAAGATTATTCGCGCAGCCGGGTCATGCCGAGCTGCGCTTTTCGTGCGTGCCAAATCAGAGCCCGCAGGAAACTTGCTTGGAGGGGGAGAACTTTTGCGAAAAGCCCGAGTCTATGTTTGCAAGTCTGGTCGTTTAGTTATGCAAGCCTCCTCCGAGCTTATCGAGGAGTGTTCATGCTAACCCAGGAAGAGGATCAGCAGCTTGTCGAGCGCGTTCAACGCGGCGACAAGCGAGCTTTCGATCTGCTAGTGCTGAAATACCAGCACAAAATTCTCGGGTTGATCGTGCGTTTCGTGCACGACACCCATGAAGCCCAGGATGTGGCACAGGAAGCCTTTATCAAGGCCTACCGCGCACTTGGAAATTTTCGCGGAGACAGCGCGTTTTATACGTGGCTTTACCGCATCGCCATCAACACGGCGAAGAATTATCTGGTTTCACGCGGCCGTCGGCCGCCGGATAGCGATGTCAGTTCCGAAGATGCAGAGTTCTACGATGGCGATCATGGCCTCAAGGATCTCGAGTCGCCAGAACGTGCGTTGCTGCGGGATGAGATCGAAGGCACCGTCCATCGAACCATTCAGCAACTGCCAGAAGATTTGCGTACGGCTTTAACTTTACGTGAATTCGATGGTCTGAGTTACGAAGACATTGCGGCGGTCATGCAATGTCCGGTGGGTACCGTGCGATCCCGGATTTTCCGCGCTCGGGAGGCCATCGATAAAGCCCTGCAGCCGTTGTTGCAGGAAAACTGAGACAGCGGCGATAGCCAAGAGAGGAACGCCATGAGTCGTGAAGCCCTGCAGGAATCGCTGTCCGCAGTGATGGATAACGAAGCGGACGAACTGGAATTGCGTCGGGTATTAAATGCCTTTGACGATGTTGAAACCCGTGAAACATGGGCTCGTTATCAGATCGCTCGGGCAGTTATGCACAAGGATCTGCTGCTTCCACGTCTGGACATCGCCGCGGCAGTTTCTGCTGCTTTGGCCGACGAAGCCGTACCGGCAAAAGCCTCCCGTGGTCCATGGCGCAGCCTGGGTCGCCTGGCTGTTGCTGCTTCGGTGACCGTTGCCGTGCTGGCAGGTGTGCGTCTGTACAACCAGGACGAGATCGCTGGTGTCGAACTTGCTCAGCAGTCCGGTCAACCGACGCTGGCCGTTCCTCAGGTCAAAGGCCCAGCTGTATTGGCAGGCTATAATGAGAGTTCGGAAGCCACTGGCCCTATGGCCAACGGCGTATTGCAAGGTCAACCAGGCTGGCACGATCAGCGTCTGCCAGGCTACTTGCGCCAACATGCTCAACAGGCTGCACTGAAAGGTACTGAGAGCGCTCTGCCTTACGCTCGTGCAGCAAGCCTGGAAAACCGTTAAGGAGGATCATGCGCGCCATACCTCTAATTTCGCTTCTGCTCGGTGGCTGGATTGTTGCTCCAGCCCACGCCGATGAAGCCCAGGACTGGTTGACCCGTCTTGGTCAGGCCGAGCAACAGCAAAGCTTTCACGGCACTTTCGTTTACGAGCGTAACGGTAGTTTTTCTACCCATAACATCTGGCACCGCGTCCAGGATGGCAAGGTCCGCGAGCGTTTACTCCAGCTCGACGGCTCAGCACAGGAAGTCGTGCGCATTGATGGGCATACTCAATGCGTCAGTGGCCTCCTGATAGCAGGGCTTGGGGATTCACCCAACTCCGCTGCTCGTGCACTCGATCCACAAAAGCTGAAAAATTGGTATGACCTTGCCGTCATTGGCAAGTCGCGTGTGGCTGGGCGTGCGGCAGTGATTGTTTCACTGACGCCACGTGATCAGCATCGCTACGGTTTTGAGCTTCACCTCGATAAGGAAACCGGCTTGCCGCTGAAGTCATTGTTACTCAATGACAAAGGGCAGTTGCTCGAGCGCTTCCAGTTCACCCAATTGGATACTGCCAGCGTGCCTTCGGAATCAGACTTGAAGGCCGGCGACGATTGCAAGGCTGTCAAACTCGACGGTGACAAGGCTTCCGCTGTCAAGACCGCCCAGGCCTGGCATTCTGACTGGCTTCCACCCGGTTTCGAGTTGACCAGCAGCAGCGCCCGCAAGGATCCAGAGACCAAAACCTTGGTCAACAGTCTGATGTATGACGATGGTCTGGCGCGCTTCTCGGTATTCCTCGAGCCGTTGAACGGTGCGACCGTCACCGACACCCGCACCCAGTTAGGCCCTACCGTTGCTGTTTCTCGACGCTTGACCACCCCTCAAGGCGAGATGATGGTGACCGTGGTTGGCGAGATCCCGATTGGTACTGCTGAACGGATTGCGCTGTCCATGCGCACCGATGCCACTGCAACCAAGTAGTGAGCTGATGCCGAAATGTTTGGTGAGCATTTCAATTTGCAAAAAAACCTGAATTTTTCTATAGGTCAGAGCCTCACGGCTCTGGCCTTGTTTTGTTGTTCCCGGAACAAAAATACCGGCGTATCTTTCCCGGTGTTCCTTGCTCCATATCGCTTAACCATGCTCGTCGTAACGGGAGCCGTATGTCGATACCACGCTTGAAGTCTTATCTTTCCATTGTTGCCACCGTGCTGGTGCTTGGTCAGGCGGTCACTGCTCAAGCAGTCGAGTTGCCTGACTTCACTCAATTGGTCGAGCAAGCCTCGCCCGCAGTGGTGAACATCAGTACCACACAAAAGCTGCCGGACCGTAGAGTGTCAGGCCAGATGCCCGACCTTGAAGGCCTGCCACCAGCACTGCGCGAGTTCTTCGAACGGGGCATGCCGCAGCAGCCACGCTCGCCTCGCGGTGATCGCCAGCGTGAAGCGCAGTCACTGGGCTCGGGTTTCATCATCTCGCCTGACGGCTACATCCTGACCAACAACCACGTGATCGCCGATGCCGACGAAATTCTCGTTCGTCTCTCCGACCGCAGTGAATTGAAAGCCAAGCTGGTTGGCACCGATCCACGTTCCGACGTGGCATTGCTGAAAATCGAAGGCAAGGACCTGCCAGTCTTGAAGCTGGGCAAGTCCCAAGACCTGAAGGCCGGCCAATGGGTCGTCGCGATCGGCTCGCCGTTCGGTTTCGACCATACCGTGACCCAAGGCATCGTCAGCGCTGTCGGTCGTAGCCTGCCGAACGAAAATTATGTGCCGTTCATCCAGACCGACGTGCCTATCAACCCGGGTAACTCAGGTGGTCCGCTGTTCAACCTGGCCGGTGAAGTGGTCGGGATCAACTCGCAGATCTACACCCGTTCCGGTGGTTTCATGGGCGTATCGTTCGCGATCCCTATCGATGTGGCCATGGACGTTTCCAATCAGCTGAAAAGCGGCGGTAAAGTCAGCCGTGGCTGGTTGGGTGTGGTGATCCAGGAAGTGAACAAGGATCTGGCCGAATCGTTCGGTCTTGAGAAGCCGGCCGGTGCGCTGGTGGCCCAGATCCAGGAAGATGGCCCGGCTTCCAAGGGCGATCTGCAAGTCGGCGACGTGATCCTGAGCATGAACGGTCAACCGATCGTCATGTCTGCCGATCTGCCGCACCTGGTGGGCGCACTGAAAGACGGCGAGAAGGCCAAGCTTGAAGTGATTCGTGACGGCAAGCGCAAGAATGTCGAGCTGACGGTTGGCGCAATCCCTGACGAAGGCAAAGAGCTGGACTCGAAACTCAAGTCGGGCGTTGAAACCAACAGCAATCGTCTGGGCGTTGCCGTCGCTGATCTGACCGCTGAGCAGAAGAAGACCTACGACCTCAAAGGTGGTGTGGTGATCAAGGAAGTTCAGGACGGTCCTGCATCACTCATCGGCTTGCAGCCTAATGATGTGATCACCCACTTGAACAACCAGGCAATCAACGACAGCAAAGAGTTCGCTGAAATCGCCAAGGCGCTGCCGAAGAATCGTTCGGTGTCCATGCGGGTTCTGCGTCAAGGTCGTGCCAGCTTCATCACCTTCAAACTGGCTGAATAAACCGGTTGTCGGCTGAATAAAAAACCGCCTCGAAAGAGGCGGTTTTTTTGTGCCTGAAGCTTTTGTGCTCCTGAGACAGGTCAGCCCATCATGTCCTTGACCATGCGCTCCTGCTCCATCAGCTCACGCTGCCGGGCGTCGATACGCGACGACAACGGGAAGTTGGTGCCGGCCTTGCGCTTGGCGAAGTCCAGTTGCTGAATGGCCTGACGATAGTCGCCAACCAGGGCGAAGTACTCCGCGCGAGCCTGATGCAGGCCGATGATGTTGCCTGACAGGCCGCGCGTCTCGGCAACCTGATACCACACGTCCGGATCATCCGGGCGCGACTTGAGCAGCCCTTCAAGCGCCTTCTCGGCATCGGCGGCGCGGTTTTGTTTCAGCAGCAGATCGACACGCACCTGGTTCAGCGGATAGTTGCCGGGGTACTGAGTCAGCATCCGGTCTACCCGTGTTTGCGCGTCAGGCAGACGATTGTTGGTGATGTCCAGATCGACCTGCGCCAGGTTGTAGATGATCTCGTTCGGTGATTTGGCCAGCAGCAGCTTGAGGTTCTCGCGAGCTTCATTCAACTGGCCGCCCTTGATCTGGGCGATCGCCAGACCATACCGGGCGACATCGTTTTTAGGGTTCTCATCGAGTTGCGCGCGAAAGCGCTTGGCGCCCAACCCTGGGGTTTCTTCATAGACCAGCTGAACGCGCGCACGAATCAGCTGATAGCGCATGGTGTCTTCGATGCCGCCCGGTTTGGCCTGTTCGGCGCGGTTGCGGGTGTCAGCGATCCGCGATTCGGTCACCGGGTGAGTCAGCAGGAATTCCGGTGGCTTGGCGTCGAAGCGGTACTGACGCATCAACCGCTCGAACATGGTCGGCATCGACCGCGGGTCGTAACCGGCCTTTTCCAGATTGAGGATGCCGATGCGGTCGGCTTCCTGTTCGTTCTGACGCGAGAAGCGTCGTTGCTCCTGGATCGCCGCCGCTTGAGTACCGGCAATCGCCGCGATCCCGGCGTCACCGGCACCGGCAGCCGCAATGACGATACCGGCCAGCAGGGCAGCCATCATCGGCACTTGCATGCGCTGTTGGGCTTCAACGCCGCGGGCAAAGTGGCGCTGCGACAAGTGAGCCAATTCGTGCGCCAGTACCGAAGCGTACTCGCCCTCGGTCTGCGCGTTGAGGAACAGGCCACCGTTGACCCCGACAATCCCGCCTGGCGCCGCAAAGGCGTTGAGTTGCGGGCTGTTGATCAGGATGAACTCCAGGCGCCGGTCATTGACCTGGCTGGTTTCCACCAGTCGGTAAACGCTGGATTCGACGTAATCCTTGAGCTGCGGATCGTTGAGCTGCGAGACCTGGCTGCGCAACAGTGCCAGCCACGCACGGCCCAATTGGTATTCCTGTTGCGGCGAGACGATGGCAGAACTGGCGTCGCCGAGTGACGGCAGGTCGTCGGCGAAGCCCGGTGAGGCAAGCAGGCAAGCGAGCGTCAGCAGGGTAGGGCGCAAAAAAGTCATGCACAAAGCCTTAGTCGACAAAGACCTTACTGTAGCCGGACACTTGGCTTGGGACCAGATATTCTAGGCATCTCAACCACCTGACCCGGAGCGATGTAATGACCGACGCTGTAGCCCATGACGCCGAACTGGACGCCAGTGGCTTGAATTGCCCATTGCCGTTGCTCAAGGCCAAGCTGGAGCTCAATCGAATGGCCAGTGGCGCGGTGCTCAAGGTGATCGCCACCGACGCGGGCTCCCAGCGCGACTTTCGCACCTTTGCCCGATTGGCCGGTCATACGCTGCTTCGCGAAGAAGATGAGGCGGGTGTTTACCGCTACTGGCTGAAAAAAGCCTGAAACCTGCTGCGTTCGTTTCTAAGGATTATTGATGTTCAAGGTGTTACGCGACTGGATTCAGCGCTACTTTTCCGACGAAGAAGCCGTGGTGCTGGCCGTGCTGCTGTTTCTGGCCTTTACCGCCGTACTCACTCTGGGCGGCATGCTCGCGCCGGTGCTGGCCGGGATGGTACTGGCGTATCTGATGCAAGGCCTGGTCGTTACCCTCGAACGCCTGCGCATGCCCGGCGGGGTGGCGGTGGGGCTGGTCTTCGCGTTGTTCATGGGCGTGTTGCTGGTGTTCATTGTTGTCGTGGTGCCGTTGCTCTGGCATCAGTTGATCACGCTGTTCAATGAACTGCCCGGCATGCTTGCCAAGTGGCAATCGCTGCTGTTGCTGCTGCCCGAGCGTTATCCGCACCTGGTATCGGACGAGCAGGTGCTGCAGGCCATCGAAGTGGCGCGGGGCGAGATCGGCAAGTTCGGTCAGTGGGCGCTGACGTTCTCGCTGTCGAGCCTGCCGTTGCTGGTGAACATCATGATCTACCTGGTGCTGGTGCCGATCCTGGTGTTCTTCTTCCTCAAGGACCGCGAGATGATCGGTCAGTGGGTGCGAGGCTATCTGCCGCGTGAACGGGCGTTGATCACCCGGGTTGCCCATGAGATGAACCGGCAGATTGCCAACTACATTCGCGGCAAAGTCATTGAGATTTTCATCTGCGGTGGTGTGACCTATATCGGCTTTGTGGTTCTGGGGCTCAACTACGCGGCACTGCTGGCGTTGCTGGTGGGCGTGTCAGTGGTTGTGCCTTACGTCGGCGCAGTGGTGGTGACGGTGCCAGTCATGCTGATTGCGCTGTTCCAGTGGGGCTGGAGCGATCAGTTCATTTACTTGATGGCGGTCTACGGGATTATTCAGACGCTGGACGGGAATGTGCTGGTGCCGCTGCTGTTTTCGGAGGCGGTCAACCTGCACCCGGTGGCGATTATCTGCGCGGTGCTGTTGTTTGGCGGGCTGTGGGGGTTCTGGGGGGTATTCTTTGCGATTCCGCTGGCAACCTTGTTCAAGGCGGTGCTGGATGCTTGGCCGCGCAAGGAGCCGGTGGTGGCGCCGTTGCTTTAATTGTTCGCCTTGAGGGCCTCTTCGCGGGCAAGCCTCGCTCCTACAAGTTAGCGGCGTTCATCAACCTGTAGGAGCGAGGCTTGCCCGCGAAGGCGTCAGAACAGACGCCAATAAACTCAGGCCTTGTTCAACGCCTGGGCGGCAGCCAACACCGCATCAACATGCCCCGGCACCTTCACACCGCGCCATTCCTGACGCAGCACACCGTCCTTATCAATCAGGAATGTGCTGCGATCAACGCCCATGTATTCCTTGCCATACAGCTTCTTCAGCTTGATCACATCAAATAACTGGCACAGCGCTTCTTCCTTGTCGCTGATCAGCTCAAAGGTGAACGCTTGCTTGGCCTTGAAGTTTTCGTGGGATTTCAGGCTGTCGCGCGACACGCCGAACACTTCAGTATTGGCCGCTTTAAAGGCGTCCAGTTGATCGCGAAAGCCCTGACCTTGAGTGGTGCAGCCCGGCGTGCTGTCCTTCGGATAGAAGTAGATCACCACTTGCTTGCCTTTAAGGCCTGCGAGGCTGACGGTCTGTCCATTGGTGGCGGGTGCTTCGAAGTCGGCAACCGGTTGGTCGATGGCAACGGCCATGAAAGCTTCCTTACATTGGGTTTTGTGGGCGCCACGGTTCGATCAGCGCGTCCAGGTTCAGCGCGTCGGCGAAATCCAGGAATTGATCGCGCAGCCAGCTGATCTGCACGCCGGCCGGCAAAGTCACGGTAAACGTGGCGTTGAGCATGGTGCCGCCGGTTTGCGGCGCCTGATACGTGTCGCAGGTCAGGTTTTCCAGCTCGACGTTGTGGTCCATGAAGAACTGACACAGCTCGTTGATGATGTCCGAGCGATAGGCCGAGCTGACGTAAGCGACGTAAGGCAGTGCCTGAGGACGATTCTCCAGCGCCGCGCTGCGCACCACGTTAACGGTGAATGCGTGCTTCTTGGCCAGGCCCGGCAGGCTGCCTTCCAGGCGCGCCAAGGCGTCCCAGCTGCCGGAGATTTGAAGGATCAACGCGCTGCACTCGCCATGACGGGTCAGGCGAGAGGTGACCACGGCGCAGCGGTTTTCATGGCTGGCGCGGCACAGGACGTTAGTCAGCTCCATGGGGTTGGCGCCGAGGGCACTGATGACAAGGAATTGTTCGCGAACTGTGGGGGTGGACATGCAGCATTCCTAAAGCGATGAGCGGTCGATACTTCTACGGGCTTTTACTGCCGGGGGCGAGCCTGCGGATGCGAATTCAGAAAACCCGGGCCGAAGGTTGCAACGTGCTCCATTAAGGCAAGAGCGAAGGGTGGCAACGCTGGATCGGGGCTTGTGATGCCGAAAATGGAGGCTGAAACCCGGTGTGCGAGCTTATCAGTACCGATCAAAGTCTGAAGGGTAGCGAAAAGCAGCGCCAAGGGGAATGGCGGCAGCGCAGTACTTTGCTTGTACAAGCATCTTGGCGCCAGTACCATTACCGCTCTCTTTTTCCGGCAGGAGCGGTTGCATGATTGCGGGCAGTATGGTGGCACTGGTCACACCCATGGATGCACAAGGTCGTCTCGACTGGGACAGCCTGAGCAAACTGGTGGACTTTCACCTGCAGAACGGCACCCACGCGATCGTGGCGGTCGGCACTACAGGCGAATCGGCCACCCTTGACGTGAACGAGCACATCGAAGTGATTCGTTACGTGGTGAAGCAGGTGGCAGGGCGCATTCCGGTGATCGCCGGTACCGGCGCCAACTCGACGCGCGAAGCCATCGAGCTGACCACCAATGCGAAGACCGCCGGCGCCGATGCTTGCCTGCTGGTCACGCCGTACTACAACAAGCCGACCCAGGAAGGCTTGTACCAGCACTTCAAGGCCATCGCCGAAGCCGTCGACATCCCGCAGATTCTTTACAACGTGCCGGGCCGTACGGCCTGCGACATGCTGACTGAAACCGTGATTCGCCTGTCGACCGTGAAAAACATCATCGGCATCAAGGAAGCCACCGGCGACCTGACCCGTGCCAAAGCCATCATCGACGGCGTCAGCAAAGACTTCGTGGTGCTGTCCGGAGACGACGCCACCGCAGTCGAACTGATCCTGCTCGGCGGCAAAGGCAACATCTCGGTCACCGCCAACGTCGCCCCGCGCGACATGAGCGACCTGTGCAACGCTGCCCTGAAAGGCGACGCCGTTACAGCTCGCGCGATTCACGAAAAGCTGATGCCGCTCAATAAAACCCTGTTTATCGAATCCAACCCTATCCCCGTGAAATGGGCACTGCATGAAATGGGCTTGATGCCGGACGGTATCCGTCTGCCGCTCACCTGGCTCAGCGCTGCCTGTCACGAACCGCTGCGGCAGGCCATGCGCCAGTCCGGCGTACTGGTTTAATTGAGGAAGCACTACGCATGAAGCGATTGGCCGGACTTTCCGCACTTGCCTTGATTATCTCCAGCACCAGTGGCTGTGGATGGGTCTGGGGCCCGGAAGGTTATTTCCGTGACCGTGGTAGCGATTACCTGGAAGCGCAACAGACTGCACCTATGCAATTGCCGACGGATGTCAGCACCGCCAAACGTCTGGATCCGCTGTTGCCGATCCCGCGCAACGTGGCCGATGACACCGCGAAGGGCGAGTACATCGTGCCGCGTCCGCAGCCGTTGTCGGCAGCGGCCGACGCAAGCGCCTACTCCCTGCAGAAGACCGGTGATTCGCGCTGGATCGTCGCCCAGAACCCACCTGCCGAAGTCTGGCCAGTGGCTGTGCAGTTCTTCCAGGACAACGGTTTCCGCCTGGACGAACAGAAGCCGCAAACCGGCGAATTCACCACCACCTGGCAGCATGCCGACGAACTGTCCGCAGCGATGGCCAAGCGCCTGAGCGCCGCCGGTGTCAGCACCGACAGCGAAACCCGCGTTCGGGTGCGTATCGAGCCAGGCGTGCAGCGCAACACCAGCGAAGTCTACGTGGTCAGCGCCGAACGTCCTGCCGGCAGCACTGCCGACGTGGCTTTCACCAACCGTTCGGTCAACACTGGCCTGGACGCGGCACTGGTCGACGACATGCTCGCAAGCATGAGCCGCATCTCGGAGAAGGGCGGTTCGGTCTCCATGCTGGCTTCGCGTGATTTTGATACGCCAAGTCGTGTCAGCCTGAGCGAAGACGGCAGCGGCAACCCGGTTCTGAACGTCGGCAACGACCTGGATCGTGCCTGGTCGAGCGTAGGTCGTGCGCTGGAACAGGGCGAATGGCGCGTTGAAGACATCAACCGCAGCCTGGGCCTGTACTACATCAACCTCTCTGAAAAAGCCGAGAAGAAAGACGAGAAGCCAGGCTTCTTCAGCGGCCTGTTCGGCAGCGCGCCAAGCAAGGAAGAAGTTGAAGCCCGGGCCGAGCGTTATCAGGTTCGCCTGAGCAAGGTTGGCGACAACGTCCAGGTTACCGTCGAGAAAAACATCAACACTGTGGCGCCGGCAGAAGTGGCGCGCAAAGTGTTGAGCGTGATTCAGGACAACCTGGGCTGATCACATGCGTTTTGCCGTTCTCGGCAGCGGTAGCCAAGGGAACGGCACGCTGATAGCCAGCGCTGACACGTATGTACTGGTGGATTGTGGTTTCTCCCTGCGGGAAACCGAAAAACGCCTGCTGCGCCTGGGTGTGAACCCTGCGCAGTTGAGCGCGATACTCGTGACCCACGAACATGCCGACCACGTGCATGGCGTGGGTTTGCTGTCTCGGCGCTACAATCTGCCTGTCTACCTCAGTCGCGGGACCCTGCGCGGGATGCGCAAACCGATTGAACCGGCTGGCCTACTGGCTGGCGGCGAGCAACTGCAGATCGGCGCACTGAGCATCGGCGTCATTGCCGTGGCCCACGATGCACAGGAACCGACGCAGTATGTCTTCAGTGACGGTGAGCGGCGCTTCGGCCTGCTGACCGACCTGGGGTCGTATTGCAACAAGGTGCTGGACGGCTATCGGGACCTCGATGCGTTGATGATCGAGTCCAACCATTGCCGTGACATGCTCGCTCGTGGTCACTACCCGTACTTCTTGAAGCAGCGGGTGGGCGGTGAACTGGGACATTTGAACAACCACCAGGCGGCATTCCTGGTGTCTGAGTTGGGCTGGCAAGGCCTGCAACATCTGGTCCTGGCCCATCTGAGCAGCAAGAACAACCTGCCGCAGCTGGCCCGGCAATGTTTTGTCGACACCCTCGGGTGCGACCCGGACTGGCTGCAACTGGCCGATCAAGATTCAGGGCTCGACTGGCGACACATCGCCTAGCCCACCTACTTAGCAAGCGGAGCCCATCATGGAAAAACGTGAAGAACTCTACCGCGGCAAAGCCAAATCGGTTTTCAAGACCGACGACGCTGACCGCTTGATCCTGCTGTTTCGCAACGACACTTCGGCGTTCGACGGCAAGCGCATCGAGCAGCTCGACCGCAAAGGCATGGTGAACAACAAGTTCAACGCCTTCATCATGCAGAAACTCGAAGCCGCCGGCGTGCCGACCCAATTCGACAAACTGCTCGGCGACAACGAATGCCTGGTGAAGAAACTCGACATGATCCCGGTCGAGTGCGTCGTGCGTAACTACGCCGCCGGCAGCCTGGTCAAGCGCCTGGGCGTTGAAGAAGGCATGAAGCTCAACCCTTACACCTTCGAACTGTTCCTGAAAGACGACGCCAAGGGCGACCCGTTCATCAACGAATCCCACGTCGTGGCCTTCGGTTGGGGCACCGCCGAGCAACTGGTTCGCATGAAAGAACTGTCGCTCAAGGTCAACGAAGTCCTGAGCAAACTGTTCGACGACGCCGGCCTACTGCTGGTCGACTTCAAACTCGAATTCGGCGTGTTCTCCGACGGCTCCATCGTCCTGGGCGACGAATTCAGCCCGGACGGCTGCCGTCTGTGGGACAAGGCTACCGGCAAGAAAATGGACAAGGACCGCTTCCGTCAGGGCCTCGGTGACGTCATCGAAGCCTACGAAGAAGTCGCCAATCGTCTGGGCGTACCGCTTTAATCGACGCAAGCATCTGATAGCACGGAAAAATTTCGCTTAGGGGGTTCGCTTCCGGCGAAAGTGTTGTTATGATGCGCGCCGTTGGAGAGATGCCAGAGTGGCCGAATGGGACGGATTCGAAATCCGTTGTACCTTCACCGGTACCTAGGGTTCGAATCCCTATCTCTCCGCCATACAAATGAAAGCCCCGTAGATCAAGGTCTACGGGGCTTTTTTGTTTTCCGATTGTACTACTCTGTTGTACTACTCAAGTCATCCTGTTTTGCGGCGATAAGACATCGTTGGCATCAGGAAAATCAGGTAAAGAAAGGCCCGCTCAATGGCGGGCCCTTGGTCGTCCGTATTCCACCCGCTACGCGCTCTTAACCACCCACGCTAACGGCGATTGAGGGTGCAGAACGTATGCCCGCCCGAGGGCGGATAACGAAACCTGATCACCCCAGTTGGAATAGGAGATGGAGATCAGATTCCAATGGTAGAGAACGTCCATAGCGCCTTCATAGACCAACTGCGACAATCCAGCGGTTGAAGGAATCTGGCTCAGATAAAGCCCTTCGTTCCTACCGCCGTGGATTGCGATCAGGGCTAGGACTTGTTGGGCGCTCTCGTTGAGTGGAGGAAGTGCGGGGTTAAACTTGGCATTTGCAGCGTTCAAATCCGAACCGAACGATGCGGCGATAAAGCCAAGAAACCCAATTGCTCCAACAACTACCAGCAGTGCCGCAATGAATGACCACAGCGGGAACGCTATGGGTTGTGCAAGCCACGTGAAGAGTTCAAGTGTCCAAGTCCACAAGGTAGATACAAATGGGCGAAGAGAAGGCCACAGATCTGTCGTAAGCATCTTGCCGGCACCGCTGACTGCACCTAGAAAGAGTGTCCCAAGGACGCCTCCCAGCGACAGTAGAACCACTTTTCGTTTTGGATTCATCCGTTTTCCACCTCTCGTTCCATCGCAACCCCCATTCCAGTCGTCATTCCAAATGCTACCAGAGTGGCGACCACTTCAGCGGCGGGGAGCCGAGGATCACAGTGAAATTGCAAGCCAAAAAGCGGGGCTTCCCAGAGTCGATATGATGTTTTGGGGTGTGGGGTGTCAGGGCGGACGAAAGTAGTGCGGGAGTCGAAAGATTTCGTTTTCGTGGAGCATGAGGACGCTAACCTGAGCGTTGCACTCAGCTTCCTCCTGGTACACCTTGGCTCCATACATGGGGCCGCTGCTGCACTCTCTTGCACCATCCGCATCCACACAGCTAATCCACATCAGCAGGCAGATGCTCGACATCTGCAATATCCCTATTCCAGCTCCAGCGAAGATTAAAAGCAGAAACGATGATCTGCGTTGATATTGTTTTTTAGGGGTGTTCGACCTTTGCTCTTGAGGTGGTGCTGCTGACGCAGTAGAGCTGCGTATGGGTGTGCTGGTTTCCTGTCAAGAGGAATCGCTTGCATCTCCTGTAAAAGGGAGTATAAGCACCGCTCTGTGCAACCCGCCGGCATCAACGATGTGTTGCCGGATGCCCCCTTTCTGGAAAAATCCCGGTTCCGGTAAATCATTCCGCGCCAGCACTTCCAGCAATTCAACTTCGAAGATCAGGTTCGAATTCAGCGTGATCTTGCCCGTGGTGCATTCGCCATAGGCTAGGTGTGCGCCACAACAGATTGCGCTTGCCCCGTCTGCATGCCCATGACGCCCTGGTTGCAATCCTTTCTGTATGACCCTGAGCGAAACACTTGTCTAGATATGGTTGGACGCTAAGGTGGCAGGTGATTGCTGCGTTGCTGTAGCAGCGGCAATATCGAAATCCGGGTGAAGGACATACGCACGGCCAGCGGCTGTTAACGCTACGTATTTCCCAGACGTGGAGTATTCGAACGAAACCATTTTCCTCGCTTCAAGTACGTCTAACGCGCCATCCGTCTCCAAGAACGTAAGACCGGTGTGAGTCGGAATCGCCGTGGTCGGGCACGCCTTGCCCGCATTACCATAGATGGCAATAGTCCCTAGCACCCTATCCTGCACAGTAGTCAGAGGGAGCAACGCTGGAGCTTTCAACTCTGCAATCTTTGCATAAGCAACATTTAGTTCTTTCTCTGCATCCTCTAAAGCTTTGTTCGCATCGTTGATGCCCCAAAGCCCAACACCGATCAGAAGCAAGACACAGATAGTGAGGCCAACAAGCATCCAAAGCTGCATGGGGAAAGACTGGCCCAACAAGCTCCACGTGTTCGCCAACCCAGTACCAACCGCTGTAGATACGGAGCTGAAAAGTGAAACATCGTAATAGCTGTCGAAGATTTTCGTGGCAATCCAAGCCGCTACAGTACCAACTATCCACCCCAGAATTTTCTTCAGTCTCGACCTCTGCACTGCGTCGTTCGCTTGCATATGAACACCTATACCCGCCCGATTTCGCGGATGTTAACAGAGTCATTCGTCTGAAAACGAACCGATGTGGCACACCCGCGCGACACAACTCTTAAAGCTGCTTGGATGCCCGTATACTGTATGTGCGTACAGCATATGGATTAGTGGGATGAATCACGATTTCGTGGACATGCTGAACGATGGGTTGATCGATGATTCCGGCTTCGAGCTGGGGTTGCCCCCCCCTTGAGGACATGCTCAGGCACGAGTGTGATTTGCTCCACGCCGAGCTGGAAATCACACAGCGAGACCTTTGGCAAGCACACAAGAATGTTGCAAAGCTGATCGTGATGTACCGGGGGAGCGTTGCCGAATTGTCAGCACTCAGAGTTGAACATCGGAGAATCAGCCGATGCTTGAGCGAGCGCTATGAAGATGACCGGGAGAGAAAACCGACACTCGGGTATGCCTACGGTGATTACAGCAATTCAGGCAGTAAAAACACGTGAGCTCTTGCTCACGTGTTCGCATGGAAATCAGTCTAGTTTCGGCGGCTCGGACTCATGACCCAGCATCGGATTTTCTGCATCTGAGCCAAGTTGTTCTGCACGTGCTTGTGACTTCCAAGCGAGTCCAGTCAGCTCCTTTATCACTTCAACAATAGGTTTGGCACCTTCTCCCAGCTTGCCTAGCGCAACGCCAGCGTCCCCCATCAGAGTGTAAAATACGGTGATGTCAGACATCTTCTTATGCAGCTCTGCTTGCAGTTTCTCAAGGCGCTTTAGAAGCCGCTGCTTGTGCCCCGGCTCTAACTCTGTGTTGGCTGAAACCATCTCTCGTAGCTGGTTGATCAACTGTTGGATGCGCTTCAGATCCCCGTCGGTGAACTCGTAACCAAATCCGTTCGCGAGCGTGATGGCGAATCGGCCTTTCAAGCTTTCCAGCTTCTGCACGGAGGATTGGCCCACCATTTCCCCCTGAACATCCCCCAGAAATTTACGGAGCTGATTGCAGATTGCTCCCATGTTCCCGTCGAGGTCAGGGGGAGCAACCATATGTGAGATTAATGCTTGCTCTTCGAGACTGAGAATCAGAGCGGCAGCCTCCAGCAGCAGACCATGCGCTTCTTGAGTCCAATCTGGAATGTTATCTACCTCATCATGAACGTACTCACAGATAGCTGTGACACCATCTACGGGGTTATCTCGAACAGCTTGGATAAAGCGGTCAGGTAGGCTCATACGCAGTCCTTGGTAGGAGAATGGGAAGCCGCACTTTGCCATATCCCGCATCAAGCAGGGTAAGCCTTAGCGGCACATTTCTAGAACCCAGGCCAAGTGCGACGTAATAGCACGGAGACAGCTACGCCGGTAAGCTGAGGAACCCAGCCATCTCGGAAAGGAGCCTCTCGTGATCATTGGTCATTCCGACCCCCACAGGTATCTCTACCACTACACCCGTGCCGATACTGCGATAGACGCCATACTCAGATATCGCACTATACGACTTAGCCCGTACACCAAAACCAACGATCCAAAAGAGAGCAAGGACTGGCTTTTCGATTTCGGTTCGAACGAAGGCAGGGATCTATCTTCTTACAACCGCAATGAGCTTTCCGCCAAGCTGTCACAAGAACTGAAACACAAGACTCACCTCGCCTGCTTTTCCACAGATGAAGATTCGCTAACGGGCAGCCATCCGTTCGACATCTACAAACGGGGATTCTGCAAGCCAAGAATGTGGGATAGGTATGGTGGTGGACATACAGGGGTGTGCTTGGTCTTCGATAGACAGCGTTTGGTTGAACAGGTGAGGAAGCAAATCGGAGACCGATGTCCTCTCTACTACGGCCCTGTTTCATACGCGAATCACTTCGTGGGACATCACCCTGACCACCAAGAGTTCACGGTGAACGTAGATCTACTGGAAAGGGGTGGCATCAAAGAATATGCACAGATGCACCTCTCTGAGTACTACCAGAACCTTTTCTTCGAAAAGATGACCGACTGGCGTGACGAGAGCGAGTGGCGAGTACTTGCATTCACCGACTCAGAAAAGCCCGTCGATATCCATTTCGAACAATCGCTGGTGGGGCTTGTGTTTGGTTGCGATGTCACGCCAGAGAACCGCAAAGAGATATTCGACTTGAACCATTGCAGCGGTGTGCAACACGAAGGTCTTCAATGGAAGAACAGCCGGGTGTGGTATGACTGGAAATAGCGCGGCCCGCCAGCACCTCTGGACTGTCCGCAGGGTGGGTGGGCACGGCGGAATCATACATCTTAAGCATCAACACACAAATCACGGCCATGAAAAAGGCCACGTATTGGTGGCCTTGGAGTTTGACGGTCTGTCAGTCAAATTTCGTCAGCTTCTCACGCGCTCTGACAAGGTCATTGGCCACCTGCTCTAGCTCATTCTCAAGCTGGCGTTCCTGCTCTTCAAGCTTGGTGATCAAGGTTTCAATATTCTTCTTGTACGCTGCCTCCACCTCGTCCAACGTGGCAGCAGTAAAGCTCGGCGTCTCTGCTTGTGCCGGAGTGTGTGTCCCTGTGCTGACATAACTTTTCACCTTGGCAGGATTCAACCACCGTTCCAATCCGCCATAAGTGATTTCAAGCTCTGTGCCCTTTACCCGCTCGTGAAAACTCTTACGTGTTTCTCCATTGGCAGATGCCTCATGCCATGCTGCAATGATTTTTGCCTTTACCTCTGGGGATTTCGCCTGTGCCATCGTAGATGCTCCTGTAGTTGTCACACATAATGTTGTGTGAGATTAATGTAACACAACAAATCACACACAGGAAGCCAATAATGACACACAGATGATGTTAACAGACACACCAAGACACCAGACGTGTAGTCGAACACCCAATGAACGTAGGTCTTCGATGGAAATATCCCAGCCCGCGAATTTTTTTATATTGCACATTCGAGGCTGACAAAGGATTTACACAGAAAAATAATATGAAAGGCTCAGCGACATGTGGATATTCCACCAGCTTTATATCCGTGGTGCTTAACAAAACGGATAGGGCTGTTTGAGAATTCGTCTCAATTCTAAAATAAGTAGAATCACTCCCAAATCCAGAGATGACAAAGCTCCGCGTTGGTGAGGCTACAGGACGCCATGTAAACCTTCACGGGGGGCCGTGGAAAACCCTACTGGGGGTTCACAGAGTACCTTCAGTGGCGGGGAAGCGAAGGGCCAGGTTCTTCATCACACGACTCACTTGTATTGACGACCATTGGCCGCCCCGGCTTGTGGTGATGCCCTTGCCGTTCAGGCAATCAGCAACCTGTTGGAGTGTGCGACCACCCTTGCGGATGCAAAGGTCGATAGGATCACGCACCGACTCTTGCCATGTATTCACGCGCTGCTGAACTGCCTCACTCGCTTTGACCCGGTTAGCTTCTGTACGGCCTTTATTCAGTGCTTCGGAGCGGCGGGAAATCTTTTCAACAGACTGTACGTCGCCAGCGTTAGCACGCTTCTTGAGGGCTGCTAGAGCTTCCTTGGTACGGTTGGCGATGAACTCACGTTCCTGTTGGGCAAGGGCTGCAAACAGGTGAAGCTGGAAAGAGTTGGCGGTCGGCATGGTTGCAACTTTGAACTCTGTTTCTTCCATCAGGCGGGCGATGTGGTGAACAGAACGGGATAGGCGATCCAGCTTGGCGACAACCAGTTGTGCACCCAGCTCTTTGCACGCTGCCAGTGCCTTGTTTCCTTCTGGACGATCTTCGATTGCCAACTTACCCGACACAACATCCACGAACTCACCAACGATGTTCCAACCATTCTGTTGGGCTGCACGACCGATGTACTCGCGTTGAGCTTCAAGACCCAACCCACTTTCACCTTGTCCCTGACTGGACACACGGCAGTAGCTCACAACGTCGATTGTGTTGGTGGTGATGTTGGTGTCGGTGGTCATTTTCTCGCCCTCTGAATTCCGTCTGAGAGCAACTATAACACTTGTAGAATGGTCGTTCTAGATTTGTTATATCGGTTTTCCAATCAAGGTTTATTGCCTGAGCTTGAGAATCCCTGCGGTTATGGCGGATGCGTTCGCATCAAGAGTTTGCAATGCAGTGACGGCGTTCTCATGGGTTTCGCTTGAGCCACTGGCTTTAGCCCACAAGGCCACTTCTTCAATCGCTGCTGCAAGCGCGTGCTGGTTATGCAACAGGAGGGTGAGCACGTCAGCGGTGGCAACGTTCGCATCTGTGTTGTTTGGCATGGCAGTCGTCCTTGATGGGGTGGCAAATATCGTAGCTCAGCAACTTGATGAACGGGTTGGATGCAGAATCCGCATGGCCCAGGTCGAATGTGTGATGGAAACGCTGGTGACGCGCTGCTATTTGAAATAGAGCGACCTTATCCCGTCGAAGCTGTCCAGATTTTGCGAGCAGGCGGGGAAAACCGGCTTTTGCCTAGTGTTCTGTAAGTTGGATGGCTCTAAAATCAGTGTTTCCGGGCATTGCACCACGCCATCGCCCTCGAATAACCGCATCCAATGGCCCAATTCCGACAGTTAAAACGGGGTTTATTGGGGTTTTTTTCATACTCTATTTTGTATAAATCTGGTGCAACTCAAGCGTTCTGGTGAAACTCGCGTGCAGGGTACACATGCACGCGAAATACCCGGTCAACAGGATTACCCTTCAAGGCCGCCCGAGCTGCCACCGGCGGTGTCACAGGCAGCGCTACAACACTTTGCAGCAGTTGTTATTTCATCGCATATCCAGTGGGCAATTACACCTGAATCGCACAGAGAAAATATATGCACAGAGGATCAGTTGCATAGTAGACAGCAGAACAAAAGAGTACATCCTTTAACCGAAGGTGAAGAGGTATCACACCAACAACGGAGTTGTTAAGGGATAACTACTGCAACGTTGTTGCTACAGAGCGCACTTCCAAAATGGGCAATAAATTTCATTTATTTTTTTATTGCCTTACCATCGGAGATGGGATAGTCACTTCATTGCGAACAGTTGCAAAAAGATACATTCAACGTGCAAACCACTTCAGTGGGATCAGGCCACACGCCAAGCGTGTAAAGGGTCACCTCTATAAGTATTCCCACTTGCAAATGCACTCCTGCACCTTCTATAACTTATCTGCACAAAAAGTGCACCAAGGGTAGAAAGCTCCACTTTGCACCACCTATACATCTATCTGCACAAAAGGTGCGCTTCACTCACACGCACAGTGCATCGTACTCAGGAGCGAGCACAGGCGCAGCAAATGACACGACCTCGTCCTGTTGAGGGACACGATCCGCCAACTCATCTACAGCGTCATTGATTCGACGACCTTGAACAAGCGGGCCACCGGGATGACTCCCTGTCAGCATCTGCAAGATAGTGTTCCTGACATGCCAGGGCGATGTGCTGGGGAACTGGTGAAGATAATCTGCAACCAGCTCTTCAAACCGCTCCATGAGGATGACTGCGGCCCCACACAAAGCGTTCTGGCTGGCTACTGCGGCTTCTGGCTCTAGGAAGTCTGGCCGGATGAACGAACCTTCCGGTAATGCGTTCGTAGTGCGTGTGTAGATCGCTCTCGGGATCGGGGAGCCATCAGCAATGCCGTAGGCTTTCTTGATCCTTGTGCGAAGGTCCAGGCGTGCTACGCCCTCTGGGCGGAGAGCCAAGGGAGTCAGCTCTTCTACTAGATAGAAGTGCGTGTCGTAGACGGGAACGGTTTTCAAGTTGCGCTTGCACCAGTCAAGCGTGACAGCTTCGCAGTTGATCGCGGTCACGATGTCGGGATATGAAGCGCCGGCTGCACGCATCTGGATAGCCTGGGTGCGAGACTCGGGAGAAACTCTGCTGCGGGATTGCTTTACGGCGGGGACGGGAATGGCGGTGTTCATGGGTTGATCTCCTGTTCAGTTCGGTCAATAGGCGTGCCCTCATGGGGTAGTTGTGTTGAAGGCGACCACTGTAACAGCGGTCGAGGAAAAAATCAATGAAAATCATTGACATATAAGTATTTATATGAATCCTGTCACTGGCTTCGCTTCATCAGTTGACAATGCCGCAGGCAAACCAGAGTACAACCGGCAGTGACGCCTGATGCTGGATATCAGCACCGAACACGTACCATGTCGTCCCATGCACGAGAGAACTTGTGACCACACTGAGTTTCCATGTACACCCTTGCTCCGCCTGAGTAGACGACTTTCGTTATCCAGCGCCACTCTCCTTTCACATAAACAACGTCGTTATGGTGAACCTTGGATGCGGTGTGGACTATGTAGCGAGGTTGGCTGGGGCGCTTCTCCTTCTTTGGGACATCCTGTTTGGCATCGTGACGGACATCGCGCGCATCTGTCGGCGCTTCCTTTTTCGAGGACTTGAGCCAATCGTCAACGGTAGAGTGAAAAGCCATCTCGGCTAACTGCTTCAACAAATTGATCATCATTTCCCTCCGATCCTGAATGGAAATAGCATATAGAGACAGGAGGATTAAATCACCCATTTCAACCAACCGGAACAGCCGTTTGTACCGCTGCCCGGCGTAACGCCTGCGTGGTTGTTCGTGTCGAACAGGATGCCGTTGAAGTTGGCTTGTCCATTCATCGTGTAATTGCCTGTCCATGTTGTGTTCGGAACTTTAACAGTCATGCTCGGTGCTTTCAGGAAAAGGCTGTTGCCTGCTTCCAGTTCAATATCCTTGGCCTTCACTTTCTCGGTGAATGGACTTGTCACTTCAACGTCGCCGTCTGCTTTCAGCACAAAAGTGCATTCATTGCCTGTTCCGATGTTGTGCGTAATCACTACATCGATTGGATCAGGTGCCAATGTCCGTAGGTCTGGATTGTTTGAACGTCTACTGCAAGGGAATACAATGGAAACCTGTGCGTTGAGTTAGTACGGCACGCTGGTAGATTCAATCTGGCTTTCCTAATGGGATTTGATATTTTGGTTGTTGGATGTTGCACGCACAACTTCAACGGAAACTATTTTCCGTGTCTGCTCTTCGTTTATCGCTCTATCTTGAGAGCGTTCCAACTGGAGCCGGTTGTACGTTTGCCGATTCAAGTCAATTACGTGCTGACTGACGGATTCAATTTCTGCCCCTTGGCTAAAGTGCAGTATCACAATCAGTGCCCACGTCATACAAAAGGCGAGCGGAGTTTTGCCGATGTACATTGGCACTTTCCTTTAAGTTGGTAGGTGGGGAATGGCCCGAGGGCCACCCGAATCTATGAAGCTGTGTGACTAACCTGTACGGTCGATCACTTCGAAAGCTCAGCACGAATCCGAGTTTCGATTGCATCGCGTTGAGCCTGACGCTCCGCTGCCAACTCTTTTTCAACTTGGCGATCAATGGCAGCGGCTTCCAACTCTACTTGGCGGGTAATGATCAGTTCATTTTCACGTTCGATGCTTGTACGGTAATCGGACTCGACCTGAGCATGAATCGCCTTCAGATCGGCTTTCTGTTCTACCTGCGGTTTCTTCACGTAGAAGGTGATATAGGCGCCGAGTTGGATCGGAGTAACATCGCTGTGCATGTACCCGGCAGCCAGGAATTCATCACGGCGTTTGAATGCAGCTGGAAGACCCAAAGCCATTACGGCCAACTGGCTCACTGTAGCGCGTATTGCAGGAAGTGAATTTTCATCGCAAAACCCACCATCATAAAACTTTGTGGCGTTGTCTTTCAGGGCTTGTAGTTCTGGCTTTGCTTCTTTTCGTAGAATCGACATTAGTATTTTTCCTTGTGTTTGGTACGGTAGAGTTGCATGTAGCAACGTTGGGAGCATGTTTGTTTTGAAGCGCGTTTTGTTTCCATGGGGTTTCCGCAGATCACGCATGGTCGTACGAGGATTAGAGCCATTCGGCCTCCTTGTTTTGTTTACCTAAATGTAGGAATAACTAAAGGCGGACAAAACAAAGGGCCGGACGGCCCTGTGTCTATCGCGCTTCGTATTTGTGCTGAGTCCATCACCGCCAGCAAACGGTTCTTTGAACAAACGGAGACGAACCCGTTTGCCCTGATGTACCAGTTTTGCCAAATGCCACTGGATAGGACACGAGGTGGCAGGGAAACTAGGCCGCCATTGGCATTTGTCAAGGGCACACAAAGGATACGTTGAGGGATATGATGGAACCACGTTGAGCGTGGCTCGCCCGGCGTCACTGAAAGTAGTAAACAATGACGAGGAGATAGGAAATAGATGGCAGTAACAGGACGCTACCACCAGACAACAACAGCAAACCCATTCAGACTATGGTTGGTTAAAAATCTGTTGTTTCGAAGAGCCGAGAAGGATTACTGCTCTACATTGAATATGGTAACACGAAAGTTGATTTTGTCAATATAATACTTGCTTAGTTAGTTGGTTTTGTGTGTGGGTTTTGTATCTGTGTCCTGCACTTTTCGGGTTGCAGGGCTGACCGCCAAAAGAACTTTACTCAGACTTCTCCTGGACAGCTTCGGAGATTATTGGAAGCAAGGGAAGTTTCGAAATTGCCTCTAGTTTCTGTGCTGCTGTCGCACCTTGGCTATACACATCGAAAGTCACGGAGCCGGTTTCATGCCCGACGAGTTCCGCAATCAATGGACCTTGCACGGAAGCTCTTACGAGCTGGGTGATGGCGGTTTTACGGATAGAGTGAAAAACCTGCTGGCTACCATATCCGTGCGTTGTCTTGAGCCTGCCAAACGCCTTTGAGAGAGCGTCTGATCGGATGCCGTATTTGTTTTTGCTGCTAGAGGGCACCAGATACCCGCCCTTGGATTGCTCAACCAGACGATCAACGAGAGCAGACAGGGCAGGGTGGATTGGTACAACACGGATGCCTGCTGCTGTCTTGGAATCGACAATATCGAAGCTCTTCACACCGTCGGGCTCAATGACGTGTTCCGCCTTCAATTGACACAGCTCTTCGATGCGGGCGCCGGTATAGGTGCCAAGCAGGATCAAGTCAGCCAATGTGGAATGCCCCTCGGTTAACGCTGCCCCATGTAGCTTGCTGATGTCTTCCAGATTGAAGTCTTTCCGTTGAGCGTCAACTCTGGCCCTGCCCCTCACCTGCGGCAGATCGTGATTCTCGAAGGGATTTGCACGATCCTTGAATTCCTCTCGCCAGCGAGCGTCGTGCTTCCCTGCCCACTTCCAGAAAACGCTACCAGCTAGCAGGTATTGTGTGAGGGTCTTGCTCGCCAGCTTGAGGGAGTCGAGCCACGCTGAAACAGCATCGAAGTCTAGCGGCTTACCTACTTTAGCTAGGTACGCGGAAAGCTTCTCCAGCTTCGATTGCTGCTGATCGATTGTCTTGGTGGCGACATTCCGCGTTTCACGATATTGGCGGAACGTAGCGATACGCTGCTTGGTGATTGGCGACCGAACTGTACGAACTCCATCACCATCACCAGTCGCAATCATCCTGATCTCTTCCTTCTGATCGGCGGTGGGCGTGTAGTGAGTTTCAAACCGCTGAGCCACTGCGATTTTGAACGCGGCTCCCAGTTCGTCATCAAGCTTGAACAGACCCATGGGGGTTTGGCGTGCTTTCTGAATCATCCCTTTCAATGCGTCCATCATGGCCGGATTGTCCTCCATGAACTTCGCCATTTCCGTTGGTTCAGGCACGACATAAGGAGCAGCGCCAGCTTCACCAATGCGGGTCATTTTGGAATGCTTCGTTACTCTGTCCACCGTTTCGAACATCCCAGTCAGCGACTCTTGCCAGTCTGGTGGCAATGGCTTGCCAGCCCGAGCCGTCGCTATACGAGCTTTCCAGTTGGCGAGGATTGGAAGGCGTGCATCCATTGCTTCCTTGCGGAGTCCGGTCTTCAACGACTGAATCAGCACTTTGCAGCCAATGACTTTTTGCACATCCACAGGCACTGCCAGTCGCACGTACCACGTGGTTTCACCTTTCTTCTGAATCAAGTTGTGTGCCATTGGAGCGCCGTGAAGTGGGGAGTGGTGCAGCAGATTGTACTACTAGATTGTACTACTATGCACCATAAAAGCCCCGTAATACTGGCCTTGTTGTTCGAAAGTCTTCTTTGTGGTGAGTCCCTATCTCTCCGCCATTACATAGAAAAAGCCCCGTAGCTGAATAAGCTACGGGGCTTTTTTGTTTCTGATGTTTTAATAATGGGGCCGTGCAGGAGTGTACGGTTATTGTACGGGTGGTATTTGACATCTCTCACTGTGTACGGCTAGCATCCGTACATTGCTCGATGCCCTTCCCATTACCCGGGAGTGAGCTGAAGTTTTGAAATCACCCATGCTTCTGAGCGTGGACAGCAACAAAATGACACTCAGTAAGGGAACACACTCTCCGAAAACGGGTACACCTTATGTTAGAAATTAACGAAATACTCAAAGCACCAAAAAATGCTCGGCTTGAACTCAAAACCACGGATGTCGCTAAAGAGTTCATCCGTAAGGCCGCTTCAATCTCGGGGCTTGATATGACCTCGTTCATTATTTCCTCTGCTTTCGAGAAGGCAGAGGAGGTGATGGAAAAACATCGACGTATCGAGATGTCGGAACAAGCCTATGCCCGAGCTCTGGAGATCCTTAATGAGGATACGGCTCCAACGCTTGGGCTACTGAACCTGATGAGAGGGAAGCATGGGGACAAAAGCGATTCCGGCTTATGAAATTGATAACAATTTGCAAGCTCGTATTGAGTCTTACCACTATCTGAAAGATTTCGATTGTGGGCTTGTCATGATGAATGAGTACTATAAGAGCGGTTTGAAGCGTGCCTTAAAGAGCGAGAACATCCGAGGCATTGGTGCGATCAATTCGTTGGGAGAAGTCGTCGGCTTTGGTACGCTCACGCTGGGTCACATTGACAAGGCGCTTGCGAAAGCCACTATCAAGAAGTCGAACTTGCCATCTCAACTGCCCGTTGTGAGGATGATGATGTCTGGTGTGGATCGTCGATATCAGGGGCTTGGAATCGGTCAGGAAATTCTGAGGCACACATTCATACAAGCGGTTAAGGTCCACAAAGAGGTGCCTATCAAGGGCCTGTATTTGGACGCGGCACCGAACGCCGTTTCATATTATGAATCGTTGGGATTTCAATCCCTGAGCGAACCAGATATCAGGGGTGGTACCCCCATGCTAATCAGCATCGAGCCGATTCTGCAGGCGATTGTTGATGCGGCTCCGTAGCGCTACACACGGTACTCAGCAATGCATTAAAAAAGCCTCGTAACTGAAAAGTGACGGGGCTCTTTCGTTTCTGGGGTTTCAGTTTTTTTAGGAGAGAGGAACTCGGCCATCGCGTCGAAGATTACAACAATGCTGTGCGGAATCACTCTGAATCAAGGTCATTAGCTATCATGCAATAAAGAGCTAAATCACCGGATAGCGGGGAAGAGCATGAACAGATGGCGGCGGCTTTGGTTGATTATCAAACTGATAGCAGCCCTTGCGGCCTGCGTGGCCGTCGCTGTTCAGGCTTTTCTCTACATGCTGGATAGCTCCGACGCCGTGCAAATTCACCCATTGAGCATTCTGGTGGTCGGGCTGATTTTTGGCTTCATTACTTTTGGACTTCTGACACTGATTGAAAGGGGGGTGTTGGGACTGGTGGCCCCGATCATTTCCAGACCTCTAGCCGAACCTCAGAGCGATGCCGGTGCAACGCCGGAGCGGCCACTGACCCTGCCAACTGAAGACCCCACTCATCTGCGAAACCTGTGACCCTGGGCAGCTTCGAAAAGAACTGCGTGGACGGATCCCACAGGCAATATTCCGGGCTGACACAAACAAGCGAATCCTCCTACTTCTTACGCGGATACGTCCGAGATTGATCGAAGGTATATTCGATTTTCAGCGAAGGCATCAGTAATGACTTCGCGGTCGAGCAGGTGGCTGGACGTTATGCACCATCTTCTGGTTGATCGGTTAATCGATGATTTAGTCCCTCAAGGAGGAGGTAGCGATGTACAGCAGCAGTGAAGATGGTTTTCAGGGCGATGATCAGACTGGGGTGGCACGAGGCAAATCAAAGCCCAGGGATCTTCATCTGGACACCGGGCGGTTGGCCAACATTTTCAAACAGCGGATAAAGAACACCGAGTGCCCGTTCTGTGAGCATGATGAGTGGGAACTGCCACTCCAGGCCGGAGCAACAGGCGTGGGATTGCCTTGGGCGCGTGGCAACGAATATCTACGCTCCGGTACGCCGGCAGTGATGCTCAACTGCAAGTATTGCGGATTTATTCGCCTGCATTCGCTCAATGTGCTGGCGGATATCGTCGTCGAAGACGGCACCAAAACCGTTGCACTGGAGGTCTGCGATGAGTGAGCCTTTTGTGCTGGTAAACCTTGATGAGCATTACCCCGACCGCTTCCCAGGCAACAAAAGGAGTGGCGGAGAAGATCATGGACGAAGACCACCAGGTCCTCCAGGAGAAAACCCATTGGAACCGCGTGTATCCCAACTTGAAACGCATATCGAATACGTCCGGCGGGACCTCGGTGACCTTCGCGTAGATTTTCGTGATCAGCGGAAAGAAGCCCGAACGGATTTCCGTTTACTTTTTGGCGCTTTGATTACCGCCGCGCTGGGTCTGGCGGCAGTCATGGGGAAAGGATTCGGGTGGTTGTAAACGAATGCGCAAAAAGAAAAACCGGCCAGACGCCTAATGCCGATCAGTTAAGCAATTTCTGCGGCAACGCGATTTTGTAGCACCTGGCGAAGCCTGCGTTCGGCTCGGTCCGCGCTCGGGCGCAGCAGTCGTAAAATCAGACGATGCGGTGTTTCAGATGGACCGCAAACTCAGGTTTTACGACTGCTACGCCCGAGCGCGGACCGAGCCGAATGCAGGCTTCGCCAGGTGCTACAAAGACCGCGTTACGGCTTAACTGACGGGCATTAGGCCAGACGCTGGCTTTTGTGCAGTGGTCGTGCCACCTGAATTTATCAAGCACCGAGACCGCTACCGAGCCCTCAAAACGAAGGCGGGGTAATCACCCAAATCACCACCGCATCCACGTCCCCAGGGTTCCCATACCGATGCGGCTCCTGGCTCGAAAAGCTGAAACTATCCCCCTCACTCAGCTGGAAATACCGCTCCCCGACCCACAACTCAAAACTCCCCGACAGCAAATACCCAGCCTCTTCACCTTCATGGCTGTAACTCTGCTGACTGTAAGTCCCGGGCGGAAACCGTGAATGCAACATCTCCAACTGCCGATTCGGCTGCGGTGTCAGCAACTGATCCACAATCCCATCCTCGTAATGCACGCTCATCCGAGTGTTCTTGCGCACCACAACGCCGTTATCTTCAGGCGCGGTATTGCCCTCGCTGGCAAAGAACCACTGAATGGTCACCCCCAGGCTACGAGCGATATTGAACAGCGCAGGAATCGACGGATAAGCCAGATTCCGTTCCAGCTGACTGATATACCCCGCCGTCAGCTCGCTCATCTGCGCCAGTTCCGCCAAGGTCATGCCCCGACGTTTACGCAACCCACGAATCCGTGTGCCGAGAAAATGCGGTTCTGCCGTTGCGCTGTCCTGTGTGGGCGCGCTGCTGGCAGGCGGCATCTTGCTGCTGTTGCTCATGGCGTGCTCCAAACCGGGGTGATGTGTAAAAGCCCCGGAGTATAAAACAGCCTCAAAGCTCCCAGGCGACTTTCAAACCTTCGTAGATGGCTTCTTCGGCGGTGCGCGGTGCGAGGCAGTCGCCGATGCGGCGAAACTCCACCAAGCCTTGCAGTTCGGCACCAAGGGTATCGACGGGTTGATGGCCTTGGCAGAGCACCAGCGTGTCGATGTTTTCGAAGAGCATCGGTTCGCCGCTGGCGGTGTGTTGCAGGTAGACGGTGTTGTCGTCGCAGCCGTACAGGCGGGCGTAGGGGGTGATCGGGATGCCGAGTTTGTGCAGTTCGCCGGCCAGTTGATCGCGCACGTACAGCGGCAGGTTTTCCCCGCAATGGGTGCCGTTGACGGCGAGTTCCACCTGATGCCCGGCGCGTACCAGACGTTCGGCGATGCCGGGGCCGATCCAGTCGGCGCGCCAGTCGACCACCACCACGGAACGGCCGATTTGCACTTCATCGCGCAGCACTTGCCAGGCGTCGACGACTTGCAGCTCACCGCCGCGCTCAAACGCTGGCCAATACGGTTCGGCGCCAGTGGCGACGATCACCATGTCCGGGCGTTCGCGTTCGACCAGCGCCCGGTCGACGCGGGTGTTGCGTACGACGCGCACGCCGGCCAGTTCCATTTCGCGTTGCAGGTTGGTGCTGGCGCCGCCGAATTCGGCGCGCCGAGGTAGCAATTGCGCCAGCAAGACCTGGCCGCCAAGTTGCGAGCTGGCTTCGTAGAGGGTCACGTCATGTCCACGCTGGGCGGCCACTGCGGCGGCTTTCATCCCGGCCGGTCCGCCGCCGGCGATCATGATGCGTTTGCGTTGAGCGGTGGGTTGCCGCTGGCTGAAGATCAGTTCGCGCCCTGTCTCCGGGTGCTGGATGCAGGAAATCGGCAGGCCTTTGTGGAAGTGGCCGATGCACGCCTGGTTGCAAGCGATGCAGGCGCGCACATCCTCTACGTGGCCGGTATCGGTTTTGTTGGGCATTTGCGGGTCGCAGATCAGCGCGCGGGTCATGCCGCAGACATCGGCCTGGCCGCGCGCGAGGATCAGTTCGGCTTCCTGCGGTTGGTTGATGCGCCCGGTGACGAACAGTGGAATCGACAGCCCGGCCTTAAAGGTTCCGGCTTCCTTGGCCAGATAAGCCGCTTCGATCGCCATCGGCGGCACGATGTGCACGGCGCCACCCAATGACGCCGAGGTGCCGGCGACAATGTGCACGTAATCCAGAACCGCTTGCAGGGATTGCACGGCGGCCAGGGATTCATCCTCGGTCAGCCCTTCAGGGTCGCGTTCATCGGCGGAAATACGCAGGCCGATGATGAAGTGTTCATCGGTGCTGGCGCGCACCGCCGCGATCACTTCGCGCAGGAAACGCAGGCGCTGTTCCAGTTCACCGTTGTAGCCATCGGTGCGACGGTTGACCCGCGGATTGATGAACTGCGCCGGCAGGTAACCATGGCTGGCGACCACTTCCACACCATCGATTCCGGCCTGATACAGGCGTCGGGCAGCGGCCCCGTAACCGGCGACAATCTCGTCGATCATCGCTTGATCCAGCGCCCGAGGCATTACCCGAAACCGCTCGTTGGGCACCGCCGAAGGCGAGTAAGCGACAGCGAGCAAGCCATCGCTGGATTCCATGATTTCCCGGCCCGGATGGAAGATTTGTGACAGCACCACGGTGCCGTGCGCATGGCAACGCTCAGCGATTGTTCGATAACCCTCGATGCAAGCGTCGTCCGTGGCCATCAGCACATGTGAGGTGTACCGCGCGCTGTCATGCACACCGGCCACTTGCAACACGATCAGACCGACACCACCTTCGGCCCGCGCGGTGTGGTAGGCGATCAGTTGCTCATTGACCAGGTTGTCGGTGGGCATCGAGGTGTCGTGACCGCTGGACATGATGCGGTTTTTCAGGCGTTTGCCACGCAGTTGCAAGGGTTCGAACAGGTGCGCAAAAGCAGGGGGCGAGGTCGGCATGAGATGGGTACTCCAGGCAGGCTGAAGCCGAAAGGCCGGGTTTTCGGCGTTGTTATTATTTGCCTATAGAAATTTACCTGTAGTAAAAAATCAACTTGTTTTTTTACTATGGCTCGCAGTAGATTCATTTGGCACCCGGACCTGGGGCAAACCTCACAACAATAAAAAAGGGTCACGTGGAGGTTATTCGCGTGGCACCTGCAAGAGGAACCACTGATGAAATCGAATACGCTCAAGCACGGTTTTTATCCCTTGTTGCTGTCCCTGGCCATGGGCTTTGGCAGCGCTCAGGCAGCACCGGACATGGTGGTGGTGGGTTACGGCGGTGCCGGCCAGAAAGCCCAGGATGTGGCTTTTTTTCAGCCCTTCAGCGTCGCGGATCACAGCAAGCTGATCCAGAGTGAATACAACGGCGAGATGGCCCGGATCAAAGTGATGGTCGACACCGGCAACGCCGATTGGGACGTGGTGCAGATTGAAGGCCCAGACCTGATGCGCGGTTGCGATGAAGGCATGTATGAAAAACTCGACTGGAAAACCCTGGGTCGCGTCGAGCAGTTGATTCCTGATGCAGCGCAGCCGTGCGGTTCCGCAGCGCTGGTGTGGAGCGTGGCGATTGCCTACGACACGCAGAAGCTGGCGCAGGCCCCGACTTCGTGGGCCGACTTCTGGGACGTGCAGAAAATCCCCGGCAAACGCGGGCTGCGCAAACGTGCGGTGTACAACCTGGAGTTCGCCTTGCTGGCCGACGGGGTGAAGGTCGAGGACGTTTATTCAGTGTTGAACACGCCGAAGGGTGTCGACCGGGCCTTCGCCAAACTCACTGAGCTGAAACCCTATATCCAGTGGTGGGAGGCCGGCGCGCAACCGGCGCAATGGCTGACGGCCGGGGATGTGGTGATGACCTCGACGTACAGCGGACGCGTGGCCGCCGCCGCGCAAAGCGGCAGTCATCTCGGGCTGGTCTGGCCGGGCAGTCTGTATGGCATGGATTACTGGGCGATCATCAAGGGCTCGAAACACGTCGATCAGGCCAAGCGCTTTATTGCGTTCGCCAATCAGCCGGACGCCCAGGTCAAGTATGTCGAGCAGATCCCCTATGGCCCGACCAATACTGAAGCAGCCGCCAGACTGGACGGCAAACTCGCGCAATGGGTGCCCACCGCGCCGCAAAACCTGAAGGGCGCGCTGTCGATGGATGTGGCGTTCTGGGTCGATCACGGCGAAGAACTCGAAGAGCGTTTCAATGCCTGGGCCAGCAAGTAATCGCAAGCGGCTGGACGGTTCACCGCGTCCAGCCTTACTGTTTTGCGCAGTCGATCAGCCTGGAGAACCGCAACATGAACGAAATCGCCAACCACCTGCGCAGCGCGACGGAACAGCGTCTGCGCGAAGAGCTGGCTGCCTGTTACCGATTGATCGCGCACTTTCGCATGACCGATCTGATATTTACCCACATCTCGGTGCGCCTGCCGGGGCCTGAGCATCACTTCCTGATCAATCCGTACGGGCTGATGTTCGATGAAATCACCGCGTCCAATCTGGTGAAAATCGACCTTGATGGCCAAGCCGTAGAACCGTCGCCGTTCCCGGTGAATCCGGCAGGTTTTGTGATTCATAGCGCCATCCACGGTGCACGAGAAGATGCGCAGTGCGTGCTGCACACTCACACCCGATCCGGCTGCGCGGTCGCGGCGTTGAAATGCGGGTTGTTGCCGGTGAATCAGATTTCCATGGAGTTCTATGGGCGGGTTGCCTATCACGACTATGAAGGCGTGGCGCTGGACATGAGCGAGCAGCAACGTCTGGTGCAGGACCTTGGCGACAAGCCGGTGCTGATGCTGCGTAACCACGGTTTGTTGACCGTTGGCGAGACCGTGAGCCAGGCTTTCTTGCGCATGTATTACCTGGAAAAAGCGTGCGAAATCCAGCTCGCTGCGCAGGCTGCGGGTGAACTGGTTTTGCCGCCGAGCGAGGTGTGCGAACACACCGAGCGTCAGTTCAACGATCCTGGCCGGCCGCTGGACGAGGGCGAGTTGAGCGACCCGGATGCGATGCAATTGGCCTGGATGGCGCTGCTTCGGTTGCTTGAGCGGGTGGCGCCGGGTTATCGGGACTGACCTGGGTTTTTGAATGGACGGGCTGACGCCATCGCGAGCAGGCTCACTCCCACAGGGTTATGTGTCGGGCACGAATAACCGGGTGCAACTCAGATTAATTGTGTGAGCCTGCTCGAGATGGCGGACTGTCAGGTGACATCAATGTTGGATGTGATGGCCCCATCGCGGGCAAGCCGCGCTCCCACAGGGTTTTGTGTCGGGCACAAATAGCCGGTTTACCCAGATCAAGTGTGGGAGCGTGGCTTGCCCGCGATGGGCGTGACACGGTCTCAGAGACATGCAACTGACTGGAGACTTGCCACACTCTTGCTGTACAGTCGTTCAGTCCGCGGGTTGTCCAGCCGCGCCCTATACGATTGATCCACGGAGAGTGTCGCGCATGAGTCAGGAAGCCCGTTTTTCCCGCATGGAGCCGGAGTTGCGCAAGGCCAACCTGATCGAAGCCACGCTGGTTTGCCTCAAGCGCCACGGCTTCCAGGGCGCGTCGATCCGCAAGATTTCCGCCGAGGCCGGCGTCTCGGTCGGGTTGATCAGCCATCACTATTCCGGCAAGGATGAACTGGTAGCCGAGGCTTACCGGGCGATTACCGGTCGGGTCATGAGTTTGCTGCGCGAGGCGATGCAGCACGCAGCGCCCAACGCCCGCGAGCGCTTGTCGGCGTTTTTCCGCGGATCGTTCTCCGCCGAACTGCTCGACCCGCAACTGATTGATGCCTGGCTGGCATTTTGGGGAGCGGTGCGCACGGCGGAGTCAATCAACCTCGCGCACGAGCATTCTTACGGCGAGTACCGCGGCATCTTGCGCAAAGTCCTGACCGATTTGGCGCAAGAGGAGGGCTGGGAAAACTTCGACGCCGATCTGGCTGCCATCAGCCTCAGTGCGTTGCTCGACGGTTTGTGGCTGGAGTCGGGCCTCAACCCCGGCACCTTTACCCCAGAGCAAGGCATCCAGATTTGCGAAGCCTGGGTCGACGGATTGCAGGCCGGTGGTCGCCAACGGTTTTGCGTCCAGACGACGGGCTGTTGATCGGTCGTTCAGCTGTCGATACTCTCTGGCGCCAAGGCAACAAAACACTCTAATAAGAAACACGCCTTCGGGCATACGCGGGACACCTAGCGATGACTCCTCGGGTACTGATCGTCGATGACGATCCGCTGATTCGCGAACTGCTGCACGCCTACCTGTCCCAGGAAGGTTATGAAGTGCATTGCGCGGCCACGGCGGAGCTGGCCGAAACCTTTCTGGCGAGCCAGACGGTTGATCTGGTGATGCTCGATATCCGCCTGCCGGGCAAGGACGGCCTGACGCTGACCCGGGAGCTGCGGGTCCGTTCGGAAGTCGGGATCATTCTGATCACCGGGCGCAACGATGAAATCGACCGCATCGTCGGCCTTGAATGCGGCGCCGATGACTACGTGATCAAACCCCTCAACCCACGCGAACTGGTGTCCCGGGCGAAAAACCTGATACGCCGGGTGCGTCACGCGCAGGTGCCCCAACCGGTGGCGGCCATCGCAAAACCGGTCAAACAATTCGCCGACTGGGCGCTGGACACCGATCGCCGGCGGTTGATCGACCCCTCCGGCAGCGAAACCCTGCTGACCCACGGCGAGTACCAGTTGCTTAGCGTGTTCCTGCGTAACAGCGGCCATACCTTGAGCCGCGATCAGCTGATGGACCAGATCCGCAACCGCGAGTGGGTACCCAATGATCGCTCCATTGACGTGCTGGTCGGACGTCTGCGACGCAAGTTGCACGACGACCCGGCCGAGCCGCAACTGATCATCACCATCCACGGCGCCGGTTACCTGTTCACCGCCAGCGTGGCGGCTTGAGTTTTATGTGGCGGGTGTTTGTGCTGCTGTTGGCGCTGGTCGCGAACAGCGCGATGGGGGCGCAAAAGATTCGCTACTGCGACTATCCGGTGTATCCACCGATCTCCTGGAGCGACGGCAAACAAGTGCGTGGCCTGGCCCCGCGCGTGGTGAAAAACCTTTTCGAAAAACTGGGCTACGAAGTGGAAATCGTCGTGCTCGGCAACTGGAAACGCTGCCTGCTCGACGCCGCCGAAGGCCGGGTCGATGTGGTGTTGGCCTACAACACCGCGCAACGCGAGCAGAGCATGATTTTTTCCACGGTGCCGGTGCTGCGTGAAGAGGTCGCGTTGTTCATCAATCGCCAGCGTCCGGTGAAATTCGAGCGTCTGGAGGACCTGGCCAATTACCGTGGCGGGCTGTTGTTTGGTGAAAGTTATGGCGTGGAATTCGACCGCCTGGTCGCACAACACCAGAACATCGAGTGGGTCTCTGACAGCCGCCAGAACTTCGGCAAACTGATCCGCGGTCGCATCGACTTCATCACCTCGGAGCGACGCACCGGCGAGCTGTACGTCGAAAACCTGCCAGGCGCGCAAGACATCGTCGCGTTGCCAACGTCCTTGAGCGTGGACTACCTTCGGATTGCGGTATCACGCCATTCTCCGTTGGCCAGTCGCATGCCGGACATCGATGCGCAACTCAAGCGCATGGTCGATGCCGGAGAGGTCGACCGTTTGCTCAACGAAAGCGAAGTCACCTACCGCGACATGATCAACCTGCCGGCGAATTCGCCATGATCCGCGCTCGACCCAGTGGACTGTTGCGGCGTCTGCTGCTGTTCATTTTGCTATTCAGCCTGTGCTTCACCGTACTGGCAAGCACCGTGCAGTTGTACTTCGAATACCGACGCGAAATGCGCGACATCGACTCACGCATGGAGCTGATTCGCGCCGGGTATCTGGCCAGCCTGGAGCGCAGTCTCTGGGATTTGAACCAGGATCAATTGAATGTGCAGTTGCGCGGCCTGGTGGATTTCTCCGATGTGGCGCGGGTGCATCTGACCAGCCCTGATTTCGATTTGCTGCATGGCAGCGCGGACCCGGTCGGGCCGCTGCGTATCGAGCGTTTTCAACTGGACTATCAGCCGCCGTCCGGGCCCTTGCGACAGCTGGGGCAGTTGGAAGTCAGCACCGATCTGGGGGCCGTGCATCAACGTTTGTCTGCCACTGGCTTAACCAGCTTGCTGTGGATGAGCGTGTTTTTGTGCGGGCTGGCGGTGGCGCTGTCGGGACTGTTTTATCGACTGGTGACGCGGCACCTGCAAGTCATGGCCGATTTTGCCCGACGCATCGCCGCCGGTGACTGGCACGAACCCTTGCAACTGGACAAGCGTCGCAACGCCAACGAGGACGAAATCGACACCGTGGCCCATGCGCTGGACGACATGCGCCGAGCGATCCTCAGCGACATTGATCGCCGGGAAGCCGATCGATTGGCCCTGCAAGACAACCGCGATGAACTGCTGCGAATGGTCGAGCGCCGCACCGCCAGCCTGATGCGTGCCAAGGACGAAGCCGAGGCAGCCAACCTTGCGAAATCGCGATTCCTCGCGACCATGAGCCACGAATTGCGCACCCCGCTCAACGGCATTCTCGGCATGGCCGAATTGCTGCGCGGCGCGAGTCTGGATGAGCGCGACGGCAAACGTCTGGATGCGCTGTACAAGGCCGGCGAAGGGTTGCTGTCGATTCTGAATGAAGTGCTGTATTTCGCTCGACTGGAGGAGGGCGTCAGCCACCCGGAACCGGTGGATTTTTCGCTTCGACAATTGCTGGATGAGGTGCTGACGCTGCTGGAACCGCGCGCGTTGAGCAACGACACGACGCTGCATTGCCGGATCGATCCGCAGGTTGCTGACCGGCACCACGGCGCCGAACAATTCTTGCGTCAGGTATTGAGCAACTTGCTGGCCAACGCGATCAAGTTTACCGAGGGCGGAGAGGTTAAGGTCGAGGTGGTGCTGTTGGCTCCCATCGCGGAGCAGACCGGGCAACGGCTGCGCGTGAGTGTGACGGACAACGGCATCGGCATTGCGCCGGCGGTGCAGGAAAAGATTTTCGAGCGTTTCACTCAGGCCAGCGAGGAAGTGGCGCAACGCTTCGGCGGAACCGGTCTCGGACTGGCCATTTGCAAACATCTGGTGGAGCAGTTGGGCGGGCGGATCGGCGTTGAAAGTGAAATCGGGCGGGGCAGTTGTTTCTGGTTCGAGATGACGTTGCAACTGGCGTCTACCGGGTTTGCCGAACTGACAATGATTGACGAGCCCAGCCATGCGTTGAAGATTCTGGTGGTCGAGGACGTGGCGCTGAACCGGGAGGTCGTCAGCGGCTTGTTGCAACGGGATGGGCATCAAGTCTGGCTCGCCGAAGACGGTGAACAGGCGCTGACGCAATGCGCCGGGCAGGCGTTCGATTTGATCCTGCTCGATGTGCACTTGCCGGGCATCAGCGGCGTCGAGTTGTGCACACTGATCCGCCGCACCGACGGCCCGAACCGCCACTGCCGAATCTTCGCCCTGACCGCCAGCGTGCAACCGGCGCTGGTGCGCGGTTATCTGGATGCCGGGATGGACGGCATTCTCGCCAAGCCGCTGAAACTCGACAATCTGCGTCAGGCCCTGGCCGGTCATTCGCCAACGCCAACGCCAACGCCAACGCCGGATGACGAAACGATGGATTGGCCGCTGCTGGACACTCACCGCACCTTGCTCGGTGAACAGAAACTGCAGGGATTGCTGGCGGTGTTGCGCGATTCGATCAGTCAACACCGCGAGGCGCTCACGGAAGCGATCGAGGCCGACGATTGCACTGAAGTCGCTCATCTGGCGCATCGCCTGGCCGGCAGCAGCGATTCATTGGGCTTTCGTGCACTGGCCAATGTGCTGCGCGCGCTGGAAGAGGCCGCGCTGGTCAACGACGAATCAAGGTTGCGGGCATTGGCGCCGCAGGTTGATGCGCAATTGCGGCATTCGCAACAGACCCTGGCCGACCTGCTGCACACCTGACGTACAAGTTTGTTACGTCTTTTTACAACTTCGATCCTTACGGTCAACGTGAGCTTACATGGTCTTCCAATAATCGAGACAACCGCCACAGCGCGGTCTTCGAAGCTTATTGGAGATAATAATAATGAACCGCCGTAAAGCTGATCCCTCCTCGCGCTACGCGCACCTTGCTGATGGGGTGCGGACATGAGCGAATCTACCGAACGTAAAGGCATCCAACTGACCCGCGCTTTAAAGAGCCGACACATTTTCATGTTGTCCCTGGGCGGCGTGATCGGCACCGGGCTGTTCATGGGCTCCGGGGTGACGATCAATCAGGGCGGGCCGGTGGGGGCGATTCTGGCCTACCTGGTCGCCGGTTTCCTGATGTACCTGGTGATGGTTTGCCTGGGTGAACTGTCTGTACAAATGCCGGTCTCCGGCTCTTTTCAAACCCATGCGACCAAGTTCATCGGGCCGGCCACCGGGTTCATGATCGGCTGGGTGTACTGGATGAGTTGGGCGACGACCGTGGGCCTTGAGTTCACGGCGGCCGGCATGCTGATGGAGCGCTGGTTCCCCACCATTCCGATCTGGTATTGGTCGGCGCTGTTCGTGGTGGTGCTGTTCGGCCTGAATGCGTTGGCGACGCGCGCCTTCGGTGAAGCTGAATACTGGTTCTCCGGGATCAAGGTCGCGGCGATTCTCGGTTTTATCGTGGTCGGCGTGTTGGTGATCTTCGGTGCGATCCCGCTCAGCAGCGGCGCCCCGGCACCGATGATGAGCAACCTGATTGGAGACTCGCTGTTCCCCAACGGCTTGTCCGCTGTGTTCGCGGTGATGATGACCGTGGTCTACGCCTTCCAGGGCTGCGAGATCATGGGCGTGGCCGCCGGCGAAACCGATCAGCCGGAAAAAAGCATCCCCCGCGCCGTTCGCAACGTGGTGTTTCGCGTGTTGATTTTCTATGTGCTGGCGATCGTTGTGCTGTCGGCGATCGTGCCGTGGCAGCAGGCCGGGTTGATGGAAAGTCCGTTCGTGCAGGTGTTCGACATGGTGGGTATTCCTTACGCCGCTGACTTGATGAACTTCGTGATCCTCACGGCGATTTTGTCGGTGGGTAACTCCGGCCTGTATGCCTCGACGCGCATTTTGTGGGCGATGTCGAAGACCGGCATGGCGCCGAAAAGCCTGTCGCCGTTGAGCAAGCGCGGCGTGCCGTTGCGGGCGCTGAGCATCACCTTGTGCTTCGCACTGGTGTCGTTGATGACCAGCTTCGTCGCGGCGGACACGTTGTTCATGGTGCTGATGGCGGTGAGCGGCATGTCCGGCACGGTGACCTGGATTGTGATCGCACTGGCGCAGTACAAATTCCGCAAGGCTTACCTGCGCGATGGCGGCAAGCTCAGCGATCTGAAATACCGCGCGCCGTGGTTCCCGCTGCTGCCGCTGACGTGCATTGCGTTGTGCTGCTCGCTGTTTGTGTTCCTGGCACTGGATGAGACGCAGCGTCCTTCGTTGTATTGGGGCTTTGGGTTTATCGCGGTGTGCTACGCCGCGTATTTCCTGACGCAGCGCAAACGCCAGGCGGTGCTGGCGCCGAGCTTGCTGACGGAATAACCGCACGGGGTACAAAAAAACGCGACAGGTGACTGTCGCGTTTTTTTGTGTCCGTCAGGAAACCGCTGTTCGCGGGCAAGCCTCGCTCCTACGGATTGTGCGATGCCTCGGCCTGTGGGGTTCGCAAACCGTGTAGGAGCGAGGCTTGCCCGCGAAGGCGTTCTTGAGATCGCCTTCGCGGGCAAGTCCGATCGCCACACCGTAGGCTCCTACAGGGTCGTTCACAGCGGTGTAAGCAGTTGTTCGAAGTTGTAACAGCACCATCGATCCATCATCCGTAATCAATAAATACCTGATTAAAAACAGCTGTTTACTGAAGATTTCTGTCTGTTACTGCCAATTTCCTCGCCAATTGCCGTCTTACTGAACACTCGTTTAGTATGGCCTCAAGTCGCATCACCTCAGGCCAAACACAATAATTCGAGGATTCGCATGACTACTCACATTTCTCTTCTGTGCCAGGTAAAAGCCGGTGTGGCCTGGATCACCCTCGATCGTGCCGCCCAGCGCAATGCGCTGGACATTCCAACCCTGAAAAACCTGCACGCCTTGCTCGATGAGTTCAACGCCGATCCCGCCGTTCGAGTCGTTGTACTGACCGGCAGCGGCCGCAGTTTCTGCGCCGGTGCCGACCTCGCCGAGTGGGCCGAAGCCGAGGCCCGTGGCGCTCTCGAAAGCTACGGCTGGACCGAAACCGCCCACGCACTGATGAACCGTTTGTACAGCCTCGAAAAACCGACCATTGCCGCGATCAACGGCACGGCCGTCGGCGCCGGGATGGACCTGACGCTGTGCTGCGACCTGCGCATCGCCGCGCAATCGGCACGGTTCAAGGCCGGCTACACCAGCATGGCCTACTCGCCGGACGCCGGGGCCAGCTGGCATCTGCCACGCCTGATCGGCACCGAGCAAGCCAAGCGCCTGCTGTTCCTCGACGAGTTGTGGAGCGCCGATCGTGCCTTGGCCGCCGGCCTCGTCGGCGAAGTCTGCGCCGATGATCAACTGCACGACGTGACCACTGAGCTGGCCACGCGCCTGGCCAACGGCCCGACGTTCGCATTCGCCCAGACCAAAAAACTCATGCGCGAAGGCGCCCAGCGCAGCCTGCCGGAGCAACTGCAAGCCGAGCTCGCCGCCGGCCTGCTCTGCGGTCGCAGCAAGGACGGTGCCGAAGCCTTGCGCGCCGCCATCGAAAAACGCCCGGCCCACTTCAGCGGCCAATAAGCCCGGTGGCTTGCCCCGTACACCTACTCAGCACATGAACAACAGGTAGTCCCATGAATTTCCAACTGACCCAAGAACAAGAAATGTTAGTGGACGCGGTACGCAGCTTTGTCGCCAAGGAACTGCTGCCTCATGAGGAAGCGGTCGACCGCGCCGACGAAGTCTCCCCCGAGTTGGCGGCACAGATTCGCGGCAAGGCGATTGCGGCGGGATTCTATGCCTTCAACATGCCGGAAGAAGTGGGCGGTGGCGGCCTCGATTACCTGTCCCAGGCGTTGATCGAACGCGAGCTTTCCAAGGTGTCATGGGCGCTGCATGTGTTCGTCGCGCGGCCGTCGAAAATCCTCATGGCCTGCACCGGCGAGCAGATCAACGACTACCTGCTGCCGTGCATCCAGGGCGAGAAGATCGATTGCTTCGCGCTGACCGAACCGGGTGCCGGTTCCGATGCCAACGCGATCAAGACCCGCGCGGTGCGCGACGGCGATGACTTCGTTCTCAATGGCAGCAAGCACTTCATCAGCCACGCCGGGCACGCCGATTTCGCCATCGTGTTCGCTGTCACCGACACCTACGAGCACAACGGCCGCAAGCGCAACGCGGTGACCTCGTTCCTGGTCGATCGCGACACGCCGGGCATGACCATTCGCCGTGGTCCCAAGTGCGTAAGCAACCGTGGTTACCACACCTTTGAAATGTTCTTCGACGACTGCCGCGTACCCGCCAATAAGGTGCTGGGCGAAGTCGGCAAGGGCTGGGAGGTTGCCAATGCCTGGCTCACCGCCGGGCGGGTGATGGTCGCGGCCAACTGCGTCGGCCAGGCGCAACGCGCGCTCGACGTGTCGCTGCAATGGGCGGCGGATCGCAAGCAGTTCGGCCAGCCGATCGGCACCTATCAGGGCATCTCGTTCAAGCTCGCCGACATGGTCACGCAGATCCGCGCTGCCGAACTGCTGACCTTGCACACCGCCTGGAAAATGGACCAGGGCACCATGACCGATGGCGAGGCCGGTATGGCCAAATTGTTCGCCAGCGAAGTGCTCGGCAAAGTCGCCGATGAGGCGGTGCAGATCTTTGGCGGCATGGGCTTGATGGACGAGTGCCCGGTGGAACGCATCTGGCGTAACGCGCGGATCGAACGTGTCTGGGAAGGCACCTCGGAGATTCAGCGTCACATCATTTCCCGCGAATTGCTGCGGCCACTGTTGCGCTGATCCGCCCGGAGAATGGCTATGTCGCAAACGATTCGTGACAACCTCAAACGCTTGCTCGCACCGCGCCACCTGGCGTTTGTCGGTGGTCGCAGCATGGCCCGCGCGCTCAAGCGCTGCGCCGAAGGTGGCTACCTTGGCGAGATGTGGCTGGTCAATCCGCAGCACGACACCCTCGAAGGCGTGCCCTGTGTGCGCAGCATCGCCGATCTGCCGTGCGGTCCGGACGCGGTGTTCATCGCGACCAACCGCGAACTGACCCTGACCTGCGTCGCCGAACTGGCCGCCAAGGGTGCGGGCGGTGCAATCTGCTACGCCTCCGGGTTCGCCGAAACCGGCGCCGAGGGTCAGGCCTTGCAGCAACAATTGCTCCAGGCGGCCGGCAACATGGCCTTGCTCGGCCCCAACTGCTACGGCTTGCTCGACTACCTGCACAGCTCCGCGCTGTGGCCGGTGGCCCATGGCGGCAAACCGGTGGAGAAGGGCGTCGCTGTCCTGACCCAAAGCGGCAACTTTGCTTATAACCTGTCGATGAGCGACCGCTCGCTGCCGGTGGCCTACATGGCCTCGGTCGGCAATCAGGCGCAACTGGGCGTCGCCGAATTGATGGACGTGCTGCTCGATGAGCCGCGCGTCACCGCCATCGGCTTGCACCTCGAAGGCCTGAAAAACGTCCCGGGTTTCGCCCGCGCCGCGCACAAGGCATTGGAGAAGGGCATTCCGATCATCGCCCTGAAAACCGGCGTGTCGCAAATCGGTGCCGAACTGGCGCTCAGTCACACCAGTTCGTTGTCCGGTTCCGATGCGCTGTACGACAGTCTGTTTGCGCGCCTCGGCGTGATCCGCGTCAGTGGCCCGGTGAGTTTTGTCGAAACCCTGAAAGCGGCCGCGTGCGGCAAGCTGCCGGCGGGCAACAGCCTGATCGCGTTGGCCTGTTCGGGAGGCGATGCCGGGCTGATTGCCGACTACGCCGAACGCAACGAACTGACCTTGCCCAAACTCGATGAGGGTCAGCGTGAAGAGCTGGCGCAAGTGCTGCCGAGCTACGCCAACCTGGTCAATCCGCTGGATTTCACCACGGCGATTTGGGGAGACGGCGTAGCCTTGAACCGTATGCTCGACAGCGCCCTGCGCACCGAAGCCGATGCCGCGATGCTGGTGCTCGATTACCCGGCGCAATTCACCGGCGAACGCAAGGAATGCGACCTGCTGCTGGAGCTGTATTGCGCTGCGCTGATCCGCCACGGCAAGACCGGTTTCGTCACTTCGGCGTTCCCGGAATTGCTGCCGGCCCATGCGCGCGAGCGCCTGCATGCCCAAGGCGTGCCGGCGCTGCAAGGCGTGGAAGACGGGCTGGCCGCATGGGGTCGGATCGCCGGCTATCAACGCAATCGTCAGGCGCTGCTGGCGCTCGGTGAATCGGCGCTGGTGCCGCACTGCCCGCAGGCGCTGGAAGGCGAAGGTCGCTTGCTCAATGAATGGGATTCCAAAAAAGCCTTGCGCGCCTTCGGCCTGCCGACGCCGAACGGCGTATTGAGCACCCCGGACAACGCGTTAAGTGACGCCAACGCGCTCGGTTATCCGCTGGTCTTGAAAGCGGTCAGTGCCCAACTGCCGCACAAAACCGAAGCCGGCGCCGTGGCGTTGAACCTCAAGGACGCCACAGCCCTGAGCGCTGCACTGGAAAAAATGCGCGCGAGCATTGCCGATTACGCGCCGCAGGTGCCGTTCGATCAGGTGCTGCTGGAACCGATGGCCACGCCGCCGTTGGCCGAATTGATTGTCGGCATCAAACGCGAAAACGACTTCGGCCTGGCCCTGGTCATCGGTGCGGGCGGGATTCTGGTGGAGTTGCTCAAGGACAGCCGCAGCCTGCTGCTGCCGACCACCGATGGCGCCATTCGCCAGGCGTTGTTGAGCCTGCGCAGTGCCCCGTTGTTGCAAGGTTTTCGTGGTCGCGAAGCGGCGGATCTGGACGCGCTGGTGGCGGCGATTCGTGCGGTGGCCGATTACGCCTGCGAGAACGCCGGGCAGTTGCTGGAACTCGATGTGAACCCATTGTTGGTCGGTGCCCACGGCACGACTGCGGTCGATGCGTTGATTCGCCTCGGCCACGAGTGAGGAAGTGAACATGCAAAGCACAACATTGACCGGCGGCCAGGCCCTGGTGCGTCTTCTGGCCAATTACGGCGTCGACACCGTGTTCGGCATCCCCGGCGTCCACACGCTGGAGTTGTATCGCGGCTTGCCCGGCAGCGGCATCCGTCATGTGCTGACGCGCCACGAGCAAGGCGCCAGTTTCATGGCCGACGGCTACGCGCGGGTCAGCGGCAAACCGGGCGTGTGCTTCATCATCACCGGGCCGGGCGTGACCAACGCCGCGACCGGCATCGGCCAGGCGTATGCCGACTCGATTCCGATGCTGGTGATTTCCAGCGTCAACCACACGGCCAGCCTCGGCAAAGGCTGGGGATGCCTGCACGAGACCCAGGACCAGCGCGCAATCACCGCGCCGATCACCGCGTTCTCGGCGGTGGCGCTCAGTGCCGAAGACCTGCCCGAGTTGATCGCCCGTGCCTACGCGGTGTTCGACAGCGAGCGTCCGCGCCCGGTGCACATCTCGGTGCCGCTCGACGTGTTGTCGGCAAAAATCACCCGCGACTGGAGCAATGAAGTGGTGCGTCGCCCAAGCCGTGGCGTACCGGCAGCCACGGCGCTGGATCGGGCAGTGGCCAAGCTGCAAAGCGCCAAGCGGCCAATGATCATCGCTGGCGGTGGCGCCTTGAATGCGCAGCAGCAAGTGCATGAACTCAGCACCCGACTCGCCGCGCCGCTGTTCACCAGCGTTGCGGGCAAAGGCCTGTTGCCGCCGGATGCACCACTCAACGCCGGCTCGACCCTGTGCGTAGAGCCGGGTTGGCAACTGATTGCCGAGGCCGACGTGGTGCTGGCCGTCGGCACCGAAATGGCCGACACCGATTTCTGGCGCGAGCGTCTGCCACTGAATGCCGAACTGCTACGCGTGGACATCGACCCGCGCAAGTTCAACGATTTCTACCCGTGTGCGGTGGCGCTGCAAGGCGATGCGCAACACACCCTCGCCGCGTTGCTCGAACGTCTGTCGCCCGCCAAGCGCGATGCCAGTGCCGCGATTGCGTCCGTCGCCGCACTGCGTGAAGCGGTGCAAAACAGCCACGGCCCGTTGCAGTCGATCCACCAGGCGATTCTCGAACGTATTGCCGCCGAACTGCCGGACGATGCCTTCATCAGCACCGACATGACTCAACTGGCCTACACCGGCAACTACGCCTTCAACAGCCTGGCGCCTCGCAGCTGGTTGCATCCGACGGGCTACGGCACGTTGGGTTACGGTTTGCCGGCAGGCATCGGCGCCAAGTTCGGCGCACCGCAGCGGCCTGGGCTGGTGCTGGTTGGCGACGGCGGTTTTCTCTACACCGCGCAAGAACTGGCGACCGCCGTCGAAGAGCTGGACAGCCCGCTGGTGGTGTTGCTCTGGAACAACGACGCGTTGGGGCAGATCCGCGACGACATGATTGGGCAGGATATCGAGCCGATTGGCGTGCTGCCGCGCAACCCGGACTTTGCCGCCCTTGGTCGCGCATTCGGTTGCACGGTGAACGAGCCGCAGAGCCTGGCCGAGCTGCAAACCGATTTGCGCCACGGCTTCAAGCGCAACGGCGTGACCCTGATCGAACTCAAGCATGCGTGCGCGCTCTGACTGCCATTTTTTTACAGGGATACCGACATGCGTTTTTCCGACCTGACTCAACGTATCGCCGGTGACGGCGCTGCCGCCTGGGGCATTCATTACCGCGCCCTGGCGCTGCTGGAACAGGGTGAAGACATTCTGCTGCTGTCAGTTGGCGACCCGGACTTCGACACGCCGGTGCCGATTGTGCAGGCGGCCATCGACAGTCTGTTGTCGGGCAACACCCACTACGCCGACGTGCGTGGCAAACGCGCACTGCGCGAAAGCATCGCCCGGCATTACGCTAAACACAGCGGCCAGCAGGTCTCGGCGGAGCAGGTCACCGTGCTCGCCGGGGCGCAATGCGCGTTGTTCTGCGTGGCTCAGTGCGTACTGAATCCGGGCGATGAAGTGATCGTCGCCGAACCGATGTACGTCACCTATGAAGCGGTGTTCGGTGCCTGTGGCGCAGTGGTGATTCCAGTGCCGGCGCGCTCGGAAAACGGCTTTCGGGTACTGCCCGAAGACGTCGCCGCACGCATCACGCCGCGCACTCGGGCGCTGGTACTCAACAGCCCGCACAACCCGTCGGGTGCCAGTTTGCCGCGCGCCACGTGGCAAGCGTTGGCGCAGCTGTGCATCACCCACGACCTGTGGCTGATTTCCGATGAGGTCTACAGCGAGCTGCTGTTCAACGGCGAACACATCAGCCCGGCCAGTCTGCCGGGCATGGCCGAGCGCACCGCGACACTTAACAGTTTGTCGAAATCCCATGCCATGACCGGCTGGCGCATCGGCTGGTCAATCGCGCCGCCCGCCCTGGCCGAGCATCTGGAAAACCTCGCGCTGTGCATGCTCTACGGTTTACCGGATTTCGTGCAGGACGCCGCCGTCGTTGCGCTGGAAAGCAACCTGCCGGAACTGGAAGCGATGCGCGAAGCCTATCGCCAACGTCGCGATCTGGTCTGCGAATGCCTGGCCGACTGCCCCGGCGTGCGTGCCTTGAAGCCCGATGGCGGAATGTTCGTGATGGTCGATGTCCGCGACACCGGGCTCAGTGCCCAGGCGTTTGCCGACCGCTTGCTCGACCGTCATGGCGTCTCGGTCCTGGCCGGTGAAGCCTTCGGCCCGAGCGCTGCGGGGCATATCCGTCTGGGGCTGGTGTTGGGCGCAGAACCCTTGCGTGACGCCTGCCAGCGAATCACCCGTTGCGCCACTGAACTGATGGAAGCCCAAGTCTATGCATAACCACAAGACGCTGTTTATCGATGGCCGCTGGCAAACCCCGTCGGGGCAAGGCATTGCCGAAGTGATCAACCCGGCCACTGAAGAAGTCGCCGGTTCGGTGCCGCTGGGCGATGAGCGCGATGTCGACAACGCGGTGGCCGCCGCCCGCCGCGCGTTCGGTTCATGGTCGCGGACGCCTTCAAGTGTTCGCGCCGGATACATCCGCGCGCTCGCCGAGCAGTTGCACACGCGGGCCGACGAGATGGCCGCGGTGATCACCACTGAATTGGGGATGCCGGTGCAATGGTGTCGGTCGGTTCAGGTCGACGGCCCCATCATTGGCCTGGAGCAATACGTCGAACTCGCCGGCTTGATGGATGAAGTTCGCGAGGTCGGCAATTCGCTGGTGATCCGCGAGGCGGTCGGTGTCTGCGCCTTCATCAACCCTTGGAACTACCCGCTGCATCAACTGATCGGCAAGCTCGCTCCGGCACTGGCCGCCGGATGCACGGTGGTGGTAAAGCCAAGTCAGGAAACGCCGCTGCACGCCTTTTTGCTGGCGCAAATGATCGAAGCCATCGGCTTGCCCGCCGGGGTGTTCAACCTGGTCAGCGGACCGGGTGCGAAGGTCGGCGAAGCACTGGCCAAACACCCGGACGTGGACATGGTCTCGTTCACCGGCTCCACCGGTGCCGGGGTTCGCGTGGTGCAAGCGGCGGCACGTTCGGTGAAGCGCGTATGCCTGGAACTGGGCGGCAAGTCGGCGTTGTTGATTGCCGAAGACGCGGACCTCGCTGCCGCAGTGCGCCACGGCGTGCAGGACGTGATGATCAACTCCGGGCAGACCTGCACCGCGTTGACCCGCATGTTGCTGCCCGCCAGTCGTTACGCCGAGGCCGTGGAACTGGCCATCGCCGAAACCCAAAGCCTGCGCATGGGCGATCCGCTGGACCCGCAGAGTTTCCTCGGGCCGATGTGTTCGGCGGCGCAACGGCGCACCGTGCGTGATTACATTCAGGTCGGTCAACAGGAAGGCGCGCGACTGTTGTGTGGCGGCGATACGGCGCACGCCTTCGAGCGCGGTTACTACGTCAGTCCGACGCTGTTCGCCGATGTCGACAACCGCATGCGCATCGCCCAGGAAGAAATCTTCGGGCCGGTGCTGTGCCTGATTCCTTACGCCGATGAAGCACAAGCGATTCAGATCGCCAACGATTCGCCGTTTGGCTTGTCCAGCGGCGTCTGGGCCGCCAGCACCGAGCGCGCCTTGCACCTTGGGCGTCAGTTGCGCGCCGGGCAGTGTTTTCTCAATGGCGCGGCGTTCAATTATCAGGCGCCGTTCGGCGGCTACAAGCAGTCGGGCAATGGCCGTGAATGGGGGGAAGAAGGGCTCAACGAGTTCGTCGAAGTGAAGGCGATTCAAGTGTGACGTGAAGCGTTATCGCCCTCAAACTCAAAACCTGTAAGCGTCTAGGGAATTGCCATGAAAGTATTGATTGTCCACGCTCATCCGGAGCCGAAATCCTTCACCGCCGCCCTGCGTGATCAGGCGGTGGCGACACTTGAGGCCCAGGGGCATGAAGTCCAGGTCAGCGATCTGTACGCGATGAACTGGAACCCGGTGGCCAGCGCTGATGACTTTTCTTCGCGGGAGAACCCCGAGTACCTGGTGTATGCGCTGGAGCAACGTCTGGGGGTGAAGAGCCAGTCGCTGGCGCCGGACATCCAGCAAGAACTCGACAAACTGTTGTGGGCTGACCTGCTGATTCTGAACTTCCCGATTTTCTGGTTCTCGACCCCGGCCATCCTAAAGGGCTGGATTGATCGGGTGCTGGTGTCGGGGATCTGCTACGGCGGCAAGCGCTTTTACGACCAGGGCGGATTGAGCGGCAAGAAGGCGCTGGTGTCCATTACCTTGGGCGGCCGTGAGCATATGTTCGGTGACGGCGCGATCCACGGTCCGCTGGAAGACATGTTGCGGCCAATCCTGCGCGGCACGCTGGCCTATGTCGGGTTTGATGTGCTGGAACCGTTCGTGGCCTGGCATGTGCCGTACATCACTGACGAGGCTCGCAAGGATTTCCTGCAGAGTTACCAGCAGCGTCTGGAACACCTGAGTGATGATCAGCCGATGCAGTTTGCGCGGTTGTCGCAGTTTGATGATGGGTTGTATCCGTTGCCTGGCTAATGGGGGCTTTTGGCCAAGAATTTGATGGGCTCTTTCGGGCCTCATCGCGAGCAGGCTCGCTCCTACAGGGGATTTGTGAACGCCACAGATCCAATGTAGGAGCGAGCCTGCTCGCGATGGGGCCAGTGAGTTCAACCCGAAATGCCGAAGCTGTTCACAGCCGCTGAACAGCTTCGGCATTGGCCTCAGGTTTAGATCTCCTTCACCGGCGTCTCACCCTCAACCCCTTTGATCAACCCGATGGCATGCAGGCAATCCGCCTTGTTCACGTACGACTCACCGCTGGCGATCGTCTCGTGGTTCCCCGCCCTCAAGCGCCAGCGCCATTGTCCTTTGCCGGTGCTCGGCGTGCCTTTGGATTGCCTGTAAATCTCGAAATACATTCTGCTCGCTCCATGCGATGGGTAATTGCGACAACCTGTGTGACGCATCGGGGGCAAGCCTAGCGGAGCTGGCTTTTTTGACCATCAGGCATTTGTTTCCAGGCATTTGAAAATATTTCAGCCAGCGCAACCGGGCCGGCGCGAATGGCCAAAACCCCCGCAGTTTCGCCCTTGCATCACCTCCCTCGGTCCTGCTTAATACGACACGGCTCATGGCGTCGCGCGGCTGTCGACGACCCCGGATTGTAGAAAAATCACTATAAAAAAGAGCAATCAATTGACTCATCAGCACGGAACGCAACTGGCCGGGCATTTGCAGCTTTCGCTCGTGATACCGGTACTCAATGAAGCGGCGACCATTGATTTGTTCATCGCGCGGATCACTGACGTCTTCAAGGAAGAAACGCTGGTCAGTCTGGAAATGGTGTTCGTCAACGACGGCAGCACCGATACCACGCTCGACCTGCTGCTGGAGCGTCAACAGACCGATCCGCGGATTCGCGTCGTCGATCTGAGCCGTAATTTCGGCAAGGAAGCGGCCCTGACCGCAGGCTTGCAGACCGCCACCGGCCAGGTGGTGGTGCCGATCGATGTCGATTTGCAGGACCCGCCTGAAGTCATCCTCGAAATGATCGCCCGCTGGCGTGAAGGCTATGAAGTGGTGCTGGGCCATCGGGTGAGTCGCAAGACCGACTCCTGGGCCAAGCAAACCTCGGCCAACTGGTTCTATCGCCTGCACAACAAAATCGCTGAGCAGCACCTTCCGGAAAACGTCGGCGATTTCCGGCTGATGGACCGCTGCGTGGTGGATGCCTTGCAAACCTTGCCCGAGTCCCGGCGCTTCATGAAAGGCCTGTTTGCCTGGGTCGGGTTTCGCACCACCTACGTGAATTACGAGCGGCTCGAGCGGGTGGCAGGGGCGAGCAAGTTCAACGGCTGGCGCTTGTGGAACTTCGCGCTGGAAGGCATCACCAGTTTCAGCACGGAACCGCTGCGCATCTGGACGTATCTGGGGCTGTTCGTCTCGCTGATCTCTTTTTCGTTCGCCATTTTTATCATCTTGCGCACCCTGATCTCCGGTGTCGATCTGCCGGGTTATGCCTCGCTGATGGTCGCCGTCACTTTTCTCGGCGGCCTGCAATTGATTGGCATCGGCGTGTTGGGTGAATACCTGGGCCGGACCTACATCGAGTCAAAACGCCGCCCGGTGTATCTGGTGCGACGAGTCTATGACCCAAAGGACTGACAATGGATCTCAAGGAAACCGATATCCTCGGTTCAAGCATCGACCAGCATTGGTATTACGCCTCCAAAGCGGCGGCCACTACGCGACTGTTGGGCAACACACCGATCAAAAAGATTCTCGACGTGGGCGCAGGCTCCGGGTTCTTTTCCCACCATTTGCTGACGCACTCAGCTGCCTGTGAAGCGTGGTGTGTCGACATCAGCTACGACGCCGATTCGGACGCCACAACTGCCGGTAAACCGGTGCATTACCGTCGCGGCATCGACTCGGTGGACGCCGATCTGGTGCTGCTGATGGACGTGCTGGAACATGTCGATGACGACGTCGGACTGCTCAAGGCTTACGTCGATAAAGTCCCTTCCGGCAGCCGTTTCCTGATGACGGTGCCGGCGTTCCAGTTTCTCTGGAGCGGGCACGATGACTTCCTCGAACACAAGCGCCGCTATACCTTGCCGCAAATGGAAACTGTGGCCCGGGATGCCGGTTTGACCGTGAAGCAGGGGGCTTACTATTTCGGTCTGGTGTTCCCGATTGCCGCCACCCTGAGACTGCTGCCAAACGGTGCACAGCCGTCACCACCGCGCTCGCAGCTCAAGCAGCACCATCCGCTGGTGAATACGATTTTGAAGACGCTGTGCAGCGTCGAACTGCCGTTCATGGGCGCGAATCGTCTGGCGGGGTTGACGGTGTTTGTCTTGGCGCAGAAGCCGTGACGTCAGCCGAAAAATCCGCCTTGATCCAGCGTGGCCTGCGTTTTGCCGTGACCGGGTTGTTCGTCACGGCCCTGCACGCGCTGGTGGCCGTGTTGTTCATCAACTACGTGTTGCCTCTGCCGCCCTTGGCCAACGGCGCGGCGTTTGCCGTGGCGACCGTGGTGTCTTACCTGATCAATACCACCTGGAGCTTTTCCGCCCGATTGCATGGGCGAACGTTGCTGCGCTTCATGATGGTTTCGGTTGCCGGTTTCCTGCTGGCGATGCTGGTGGCCTGGGCTGCGCAAATGGCCGGGCTGCATTATTTGCTGGGGATCGGTGCGGTGGCGCTGACCCTTCCGGCCTTCACCTTTGTATTGCATAACTTCTGGACGTATCGATGAAGGATTTCGCTAAACGCCTGCCGCTCAATCTGTTGCCGCTGTTGATCGGTGTTGTGGCCTTTTTCCTCGTCGTCGGGCCCAGGGCGCTGAACCCGCTCAACATTGCGTGGCTGGGCAATGGTGACCCGGCGACGCATTATCTGGGCTGGGTGTTTTTCCGGCAGTCGCCCTGGAGCTTTCCCATCGGGCTCAATCCGTCCTACGGGCTGGAGCTGGGCCGGCATCATTTTTTCTGATTCCAATCCGCTGCTGGCGTTCCTGTTCAAACCGTTCACCTCGCTGTTGCCGATGCCTTTTCAGTACTTCTGCCTCTGGTTCCTGACCTGCTTCGTCCTGCAGGCGTGGTTCGCCTGGAAACTGGTCGGGCTGGTGACTTCGCACGTGGGTGTACGGGCCGTGAGTACGGCGTTGTTCCTTTTTGTTCCGCCGATGCTCATGCGCATGCCCTTTCATTTGTCCCTGGGCGGGCATTTTCTGGTGCTGGCCTCGTTGTACTTGGGGCTGCATCCGCAACTGCAGCGTCGATATCTGAAATGGGGTGCGTTGCTGGCGGCGGCCGCGTTGGTCCACGCGTACTTTCTGGCAATGGTTGCAGTGATCTGGATTGCCAATCTCGCGGCCGGTTGGTCCCGGGAAAAACTGACGCTACGGTCGGCGTTAACCGAATTCATCGTGCTGTTTTCGTTGGTCAGCTTCTGCTGTTGGCAGGCGGGGTATTTTTCGGTGGGCGGCGACAGCGCGGTATCCGATGGTTTTGGCATGTACGCCATGAACCTGCTGTCACTGATCGATCCGGGGAACTGGTCCTATTTACTGAAGGATCTGCCTGGTGTTCAAGGGGTCGGTGACGGCGAAGGATTTGCCTTTCTGGGACTTGGGCTGATCACGCTGGGCATCTGTGCAGTGGTCGGTTTACTGCAAGGCAATACCGGCTTCGGGCAACAGGATTGACGGATTTACGGTGCTTGCTCCGGGATGGAAACAATGCGGAGCTTGCTTGCAGATGAATACGCCAGTTAACCCGCTCGCGCTGATCCCTTCCCTTGAAACCGGACAAAAAGCGCTGTTTAACTACGGCAGCAAGGGGAGGGCGTTTCTGGCCAGGGGCTGGTCCGATTCCGAACTCTGGGGCACCTGGTCCGAAGGTCCCGACGCCGAAGTCATGTTCCGGGTGCCGGTGCCCGTGCATTCCTTGCGTCTGGAGGCCACGGCGTTTCTCCCTCCCGGGCATGCTGGCCAACGTGTTGTCATCAGCATCAACGGCATTGCGGCGTTGAAGACCCAACTCCAGCAGGCCGATGAAACATTATCGATGTGCGCCTCACCACCGAAATGCAGGAACGGGTGTCGAGTCAGGGTGTATTGAGTTTGCACATGCAGTTCGCCGACGCCGTCAGCCCGAAACAGTTCGGGATAGGCGAGGACGCCCGACAACTCGCATTCGGATTGAAGACCCTGACGGTCAATTGAGGGTCGACGCACGTAGACGCCCCCTTCGCGCCTTTCTACACTGCCTGAAGTGTTGAGGACCGAGGGCAAGGAATGAATCGAAACGAATTGCGCAAGGCTGACATCAACCTGATGGTGGTGTTCGAAACGTTGATGCTCGAGCGCAACGTCACGCGGGTGGCGGAGAAGTTGTTTCTCGGCCAGCCGACCATCAGTGCCGCGCTCAACCGCTTGCGGACGATGTTCAACGATCCGCTGTTCATTCGGGTCGGCCATCGCATGGAGCCGACGGCGCGGGCCGAGGAAATCATCCTGCACCTGTCGCCGGCACTGGATTCGTTGTCGGTGGCCCTGAGCCTGACCCACGATTTCGACCCGGCCAGCAGCACCATGACCTTTCGCATCGGGCTGTCGGACGATGTCGAGTTCGGCCTGCTGCCGCCGCTGCTGCGCGCCTTGCGTCAGGAAGCGCCGAAGGTGGTGTTCGTGGTTCAGCATGTCGATTACTGGCGCATTCCCGACCTGCTGGCCTCCGGCGATATCACGGTCGGCATCAGCCAGACCCGCGGCCTGCCGGCCAATGCCAAGCGCAAGTTGTTGCGGCACATCCAGCCAAGCATCTTGCGCGCCGATGCCTCGGACACCCCGCTGACCCTCGATGAGTATTGCGCCCGCCCGCACGTGTTGGTGTCGCACACGGCCAACGTCAGCGGCTACGCTGATGAATGGCTGGCGGAGATCGGCCGCACGCGTCAGGTCGTGCTATCAGTGCCGCAATACAGTTCGCTGCCGGCCCTGCTCGCCGGCACCGACCTGATCGCCAGCCTGCCGGATTACACGGCCGAGGCGATGGCCGCCTCAGGGCAACTGTTCAAGGAACCCTTTCCGTTCAAGACGCCGACGCTGGACTTGTCCATGGTCTGGCTCAGTCATGTGGATACCGACCCGGCCGAACGCTGGTTGCGCTCACGGCTGGAGGCGTTCATGAGTGAGCGCGCTGAATCGCTGCTGTCCAAATGAGTCAGACGGCGCTGTGTTATATGTAGGACTTTTCCGCTCACCATCAGGAGCCAAACCATGCCCCACCTGCACATGGAATACACCGCCAACCTGCCCGGACTGAACGCCGACGTGGCGTTGATTCGGCTCAATAATGCATTGGTGGCTTCCGGTCAGTTTGCTGCGGAGTTCGACATCAAGAGCCGGGCGGTGAAGGTCGAGACGTTCAAGGTCGGCACGGCGATGGGGGAGCGGGCGTTTGTGCATGTGAAGCTGGCGCTGCTGAGCGGTCGCTCGCCACAGATCAAACAGCAGTTGTCCGAAAGCCTGCTGGCCGTGGTGCAGGATCTGTGTGAATGGCCGACAGGGATTGAAGTCCAGTTGTGCGTGGAGATCCTCGACATCGATCGAGAGTCCTACACCAAGACTGCCATCGGCCACTGAATTTCAGGCCATTTCCTGCCCGACGCAGGCCTTGATCACTTGCTCGCGCAGCCAGGTATTGGCGCTGTCCTGATCGACGTTTTGACTCCACAGCATGTCCAGGGTGAAACCCGGCAAGCCGTTGGGCGCTTCGCAGTGATTGAAGATCGCCTCGTTGGCCAGCAATTGCTGGATGCGACGGGGCAGCGTCAGGATGAAGTCGGTGCCGGTGATCATTTTCAGCGCCGCGCTGTAGCTGTTGGACCGCGCGACGATCTGCCGTTTGTGCGCCTGTCGCGCCAGCCAGCCATCGACCATGTTGGTGGTGGACGTCCACGGCGTCGGAAACACATGCCGGCGTTCGACAAAGGCTTTCAGGCTTAATCGCGGTTCCAGTGGTGTGGCACGCTTGTCGAAGACGCAGACCAGGTCATCTTCCAGCAACATCCGGGATTTTAAGTCGGTGTGGCTGCGATGAAAATGCGGGCCGAAACAAATCACCAGATCGAGGCTGCCATCGCGCAGATCTTCGGTCGGGATGTCGGTTTCGAACTTGTGCATGTTGACCATCACCGGCAGGTCGGCGAAATCGAAGCTTTTCAACAGGCGCGGCAGGATCAACTGCTCGAAGTATTCCGGTGCGCAGATATTGAACGTGACCGGTTGCAAGGTCGGGTCGAAGGCCTGGGCGCCGGCGTGGCAGAGATTGATGCTTTCGAGAATCTTCAGCACATGCGTGTACATGGTGCTGGCTTTGTACGTGGGGCGCATACCCGTGCGGGTATTGATGAATAGCTCGTCTTCAAAACTGGTGCGCAGTTTTTTCAGGCAGTAACTCACGGTGGACTGGCTGACGCAGAGCGCCTCCGACACACCGGTGACGCTGCTTTGCTCATACACGGCGACAAACACCATGAGGTCCTGCATATCGAGCTTTCTAAGCAAGTTACTGTTCAGCATCCGTTCTGTCTCGCTGTGCTCCTTGCGCTGACTGTGCGCAAACGTGTGCGAATGATCCTAACGGAACGATGGTGCCAGGAGAATGCCTTGTAGGACGTTTCACGGTCAGTTGTGGGACAGAAAATGTTACGAACACGACGTGGGAATTTAATCCTACATAACATGGCCGAAGGCCTTTACTCCTGAGCGGCGGTGCACCCGGAGGATTTCAGAGTGGGCTTCCAAATCAATGAATGTGTCGGGCGTAATGCCGCGGATTGAAGCGCAGGGCCATCAGGATCATCAGCGCCATGACCCCGGTCAGGCACCACCAGGCCCATTCGAAACTGCCCGACTGATCGCGGACCATTCCGGCCATCAGCGGCGACAGACCGGCGATCAGGTAGCCGATACCTTGTACGAAGGCCGTCAGCCCACCGGCGCGTTGCGGGTTGTCGAGGTGATCCAGCGACACAATCAGGCTCATCGGGAACAGGCCGCCAATGCCCAGTCCCAGCAGGCACGGCCAGAGCAGATTGAAGTGTTGCGGGCTGAGGATCAACCCGCAGAAACCGGCCATGATCAGCACCAGCAATACCACCAGCACCCGGCGCCGGTCACGGCTGCGGTTGGCGATGGCGGGTGTCACCAGCCCCGACAACACTTCCATGGCCGTCAAAAAGCCCAGCAGCAAACCGGCATTTTGTTCGCTCCAGCCCTTTTCCATGTAGTACGGCGCCAACCAGGCCAGTACACAGGTGTAGGACGCAGTGCCCAAACCGAAGAAGATGGCGAGTAACCAGGCGCGGGAATTAGTGAAGAAGGATGTCTCGCGTGTTGCTGGTGCTGGTGCCGTTGGCGTCGATGTCCCCTGACGCCCGAGATTCCAGAACAGCAACGCCACCAGTGCCAACGCGGCCCAAATTGCCAGCCCCACCCGCCAACTGCCGGTGCGGGTCATCACCAGGGGTTGCAAACGATGCCGCTATCGCCGCACCGCCCATGATCGACGTCACGTAGAGTCCCATGCACACGGCAACGTTGTCGCTGAAGCGGGATTTGATCAGCACCGGCAACAATGCCTGGATCAGCGCAATCCCCATACCGGCCAGCATGGCGCTGAGGATCAGTTCGACTGCCGAGTCCACGAACAACCGCGACACCGTGGCCAAGCCAATGATCAGCAGTGATATCACCACGGTGCGCTGTTTGCCGAGGCGTTGGCTGACGCTCAGGCCAAAGAACATCGCCAGCCCCATGGCCATGACGGGCAGCATGGTCAGCAGCGAGGCCAGGCTGAAACTCAGCGGGATGTCCCCGCGAATGGCCGACAGCAACGGCCCGACAGCCGCCATCGATGGCCGCAGGTTCAGGGCGACAAGGATGATGCTGACCATCAGCCAGAGGGCAGGGCGGGAAGTGGCGCGAACGTTTTCCATCAATCGGACCTTGAATAATCAGGGGCAGATTAGGCGCGCGAGGGGCTGGAGGTCTCAAATCAGATAGTCCGCAGCGGTATTTAAAAATTAAATACCTGCGCCACACCACAATTCCCCTGTAGGAGTGAGCTATGTGGCGAGGGGATTTATCCCCGTTCGGCTGCGAAGCAGTCGCAAAACCATTGCTTGCGGTGTATCTGAAACACCACAGTGTTCAATTCGGGGCCGCTTCGCAACCCAACGGGGATAAATCCCCTCGCCACATAGCTCACTCCTACAGGGGATATTGGGTGTTTGGGAGATTGATTGTTTAGTCCAGCCACACCCAAGGTTCTACAAATCCCGATTTAACGACCTGACCACCCGTGTGACGCTGCTGCTCATCTGTTTCCTGCGGTCATTTCTATGGACGGTTGCCCCGTCGCACTTCCCTCCGAATTAGCCTTCTGGGCGCTATGGCACTGTCGCCACGCGCGCCCACCGGATTCCTGCCTTTCCCGTTGATTCTTCTGACAGGTCCCGCGCTGTGCGCCGGGATCAAACCGGCAACGCCTGGGCGTTTGCCTGACGCGAAAACAAGAGAATTCCCATGAGTTGTGCCACGACATCCTTCGCCACCAAACAAGAAGCCCTGACCTTTCTGGAACAGAACCCGGATATCGAGATGTTCGAGTTGTTCATCCTCGACAACAACGGCGTGCCTCGGGGCAAGTTGCTGCATCGCGATGAACTGCTGGCGGTGTACGAAAGTGGGCGGCCGTTGCCGAGCACCATTCTTGGCCTGACCATCAACGGCGATGACGTGGAAAACTCTGGCCTGGTCTGGGACGTCGGCGACATCGATTGCCGGGCGTACCCGATCAGCGGGAGTTTGACGCGCATGCCATGGCGATTGATTCCAACGGCGGCGGTGCAGGTCAGCATGCATCCGAAAGAAGGCATGCCGGCGACGATTGCTGATCCACGGCACCTGCTGGCGAAGGTGATCGAAGGCTTGCAGGCCGACGGTTATTACCCGGTGATGGCGGCAGAGCTGGAGTTCTATCTGCTCGATCAGCAACGCGACAGCAACGGTCGGCCGCAACCGGCGCGGGACGTCGATGGCGGACGACCGCGCTCGACGCAGGTCTACGGTTTGCGTGAGCTGGAGCAGATCGAGCCGTTTCTGGCGGATCTCTACAGTGCCTGCAAATTGCAGGGCATTCCGGCGCGCACGGCGATTTCCGAATACGCACCGGGGCAGGTGGAAATTACCCTCGAACACCGCACCGACGCCCTGCAGGCGATGGACGAAGCGGTGCGCTACAAACGGCTGGTCAAAGGTGTCGCGCACAAACACGGGATGGCCGCTTGCTTTATGGCCAAACCATTCGATGACCTGGCGGGCACCGGCATGCACATGCACGTCAGCCTGGCGGACAAGGACGGCAACAACCTGTTCGCCAGTGAGTCTGCGGACGGCACGCCGCTGCTCAAACAAGCGGTCGGCGGCATGCTCAGTACCTTGCTCGATTCGTTGCTGCTGTTCTGCCCGAACGCCAACTCTTACCGTCGATTCCAGACCAATAGCTACGCGCCCCTGGCGGCGACCTGGGGCGTCGACAACCGTACCGTGAGTTTGCGGGTTCCCGGTGGGCCGGCCTTCTCCCGGCACATCGAGCACCGCATCTGCGGCGCCGACGCCAACCCGTATCTGGCGGCCGCGGCGATTTTGGCCGGCATCCATCGCGGCATTCGCGAACAGCTCGACCCGGGCGCACCCGTGGAAGGCAATGGTTACGCCCAGGCCACGGAGTTGTTGCCAACCGATTGGCTGACCACGTTGCGGGCGCTGGAAGGTTCGACCTGGGCGCGGGAGGCGTTCGGCGGTGAATTCCTCGGCGTGTACCTGGCGGTGAAACGCGCCGAGTATCGGCAGTTCATGGGCGAGGTCGGCGAGCAGGATTGGCGTTGGTACTTGCATCAGGCCTGAACAAGAGCTGAACCATTCTCAAATAAGTTAAAAGTATCAATCCAACAACAGAAGCCAACTAATCGTTGGCTTCTTTTTCACAAAAAATTGATGGTTGGCTGCCTAAAGTTAGTGCTGTCACGGTAAATGAAATTTTCACATTTGCCGAAGGCACTTCTTTTCAGGAACAGCCAATCATCATGTTGAAGTTCAAACCCGTGCGCCCGGAATGGGTGACACTGATTGCCAGCGCCTTTCTACTAACGGGCTTTAATTTAGTGCTCTGGCAGCACCTGTTTGATATCACCGCCACGGACGGTAAAGGCATCGTCATTCGCGTTGCGTTCGGCGTGATGATTCTGGCGGCCTTCAACATTGTGTTGACCCTTTTGGCGTTTCGGCACGTGATGAAGCCGGTCTTGATTCTGATCTTCATGATCAGCGCTGGCGTGGCGTACTTTATGAGTCAATACGGTGTTCTGATGGACATCGGCATGTTGCGCAACTTTGCGCAAACCAACGCGACGGAAGTGCGTGATTTGCTGTCGTTGAAGTTGTTTGTTTATATTCTTTTGCTGGGTGTTTTTCCCTCCTGGTTGTTGTGGAAGGTTCCGGTTAGTTATCGCCGCTGGCACCGTGAGTTGTTAAGCAAGGCACTGGTGAGTGTCGCGTCGGTTGCGGTTGTCGGTGGCGTCGCGCTGGTGAACTATCAGGGCCTGTCCTCGTTGTTTCGCAATCACCATGAACTGCGCCTGATGGTGGTGCCGAGTAACTACATCGGTGCTGCGTTCGGTTACCTGCGTGAGCAAGTCGTCTCCGCCCGGCAGCCCTTCGTCAAGGTCGGTGAAGATGCCCAGCGAAATCCCGCCTGGCAAACCCACGGCCGTAAATCCCTGACGGTGCTGGTCGTCGGTGAAAGTGCCCGGGCCGAGAACTTCGGCATCCTCGGTTACGACCGCGACACCACACCCAAACTGGACAAGGAAGCCGGCCTGATTGCGTTCACCGATGTGCATTCCTGCGGCACGGAAACGGCCGTGTCGGTACCGTGCATGTTCTCGAACATGGGCCGCAAGAATTACAACGCCGGCAAGGCGAAGAATGAAGAAGGCCTGCTGGACGTGCTCAAGCGCGCCGGTCTGGAGGTGATCTGGCGTGACAATCAATCAGGCTGTAAAGGCACGTGCGACCGGGTCACCCTTGATGACGTCAGCAATCTCAAGGACCCGGTGCTGTGCGCCAACAGTGAATGCCGCGACGAAATTCTCCTGCAAGGTTTGCAGCACTTCATCGACACGCTGGATAAAGACACCGTGCTGGTCCTGCACCAGATGGGCAGCCATGGCCCGGAATACTTCAAGCGCTACCCGAAAGAGTACGAACGCTTCACGCCCGTCTGTGAAAGTAACGCACTGAACAATTGCAGCCGCGAAAGTATCGTCAATGGCTACGACAACACGCTGGTGTATACCGACCACGTGCTGTCGACCCTGATCGATCTGTTGCGCAGCAACCAGGACAAAGTTGATACCGCCATGCTGTATCTGTCGGATCACGGCGAATCCCTGGGCGAATACAACCTGTTCCTCCACGGTACGCCTTACATGCTGGCGCCGGATCAGCAGAAGCATGTTGCGATGCTGGCGTGGTTCTCCGACAGCTACCAAAAGTCGTTCTCGGTGGACACCCATTGCCTGCAATTGAGCCGCGACAAGCCCCTGAGCCAGGACAACCTGTTCCATTCGATGCTTGGTCTGCTGGAGGTCAACAGCAAGGTCTACAACCAGGATCTGGACATGTTCGCCGGTTGCCGCGGGGCCGTGATCGACGGTGTGTTGGCCAAAGAGTAAGCGTTTCGACCTTTTTTTCACGTACCGGTGGTTAACCTGCGGCCGGTACATATCCCTACAAGAGTCAGTGCACATGTCCGCGCAGCCCCCATCCGCCATCGAGCTTGAGTTCGCCCGGCGCTACGATCAGGAACACAGCCGCGCCTGCCTTCAGCCGCGACCGCGTGGCCTGGCGGGGCGCTTGACGTTCTGGCGCGACGAGCAGCTGGTGCGCAATGCGCTCAAGGTCGCTGGCGAGCCGGGCTTGTTGCTTGATGTGGCTTGCGGTGCCGGGCGCTTCTGGCCGGTGTTGGTCGAGCACACGAATCGAGTGATCCTCGCGTCCGATCATTCGCAGGACATGCTCAATCACGCCCAGACTCACCATTCGCAGAGCCTGCTCCAGCGGATCAAGACGTTTCAGAGTTCGGCCTTCACCCTCGGTTTGTCGGCGAACGCGGTGGACAGCATTTTTTGCATGCAACTGTTTCAGCACATCACCAGCCCGGAGCATCGGTTGGCCTTGCTTAAAGAGTTTCACCGTGTGAGTCGCGATACCGTGATTGTGGCGGTACAGATCAATGCGCATTTCAAGCTCCGCCGATCAGGCGCTCACGCCCGGCAGCTGGCAGACAAGGCAGAGGTCGAAGCCGAATTCAGGCAAGCGGGTTTCCGCTTGCTCAGTCATCAGGACTTCCTGCCCGGTTGTGCGCGGATGCGGGTCTACGTGCTGCGTAAGGCCGGTTAACCTCCGCTTGTCAGACATTTCTTGCCGTCTGGCAGGTCTTTTCGTTAAAGCTCTTGTTCAGTGAATGCGCGGAAATCGCCGGGGGCGATATATACTGCGCGCCATTCTTCAAGGGAGAGCCGTGTGGCCATCGATATTCACTGGATTCGCGACAACGATAGCCTCGGTCAGTTTTGCGCCGAGTGGCAGCAGCTGCCATTCGTTGCCCTCGACACCGAATTCATGCGGGTCGACACCTTTTATCCGATCGCAGGCCTGCTGCAGATCGGCGATGGCGTACGCGCTTACCTGATTGACCCACTGACCATCGACAACTGGAAGCCTCTTGCCGCGTTGCTGGAAAATCCGGCCGTGGTCAAAGTCGTCCACGCGTGCAGCGAAGACCTCGAAGTGTTGCTGCGCCTGACCGGCAGCCTGCCGGCGCCGCTGTTCGATACGCAACTGGCCGCCGCCTACCTGAACCTCGGTTTCTCGATGGGTTATTCGCGGTTGGTGCAGGAAGTGCTCGGTATCGACCTGCCCAAGGGCGAGACCCGTTCCGACTGGCTGCAACGTCCGCTGTCCGATACGCAAATCAGCTATGCCGCTGAAGATGCGCTGCATCTGGCAGAAGTTTTCGTACAACTGCGTCCGAAGCTTTCTGACGACAAGTACAACTGGGTCCTGGAAGACGGCGCCGAGTTGGTGGCCAACTTGCGCCGCGAGATCGATCCGTACGAGGTCTATCGCGAAGCCAAGCTGGCCTGGAAGCTCTCCCGCGCCCAACTCGCCGTTTTGCGTGAACTCTGTGCCTGGCGTGAACGCGAAGCACGCGCCCGTGACCTGCCGCGCAATCGCATCGTGCGTGAGCATTCGCTGTGGCCGTTGGCGCGCACGCAGCCCGACAACCTCGGAGCGCTGGCGAAAATCGAAGACATGCACCCGCGTACCGTGCGTCAGGACGGCGAATTTCTGCTTGATCTGATCAAGCGCTCTGGCAGTGTGTCGCCAGATCAATGGCCGCCCGCCGTGCCGGAGCCGTTGCCGGTGGACGCCGCCACCCTGGTCAAACAGCTGCGTGCGATCGGCCAGGCCGAAGCCGAGCGCCTGAACATTGCGCCGGAGCTGATGCTGCGCAAGAAAACCCTGGAAGCGCTGCTCAAGAGCGGCTACCCCAACGGTCCCTACCAATTGCCTGATTCGCTGCGTGGCTGGCGCCGCGAATTGATGGGCCAAGCGCTGCTTGACAGCCTGGCCACCGCCGGAGAACAGCCTTGAAACGTATTTGCTCCATCTATCGAAGCCTGAAGAAAAACGAGATGTACCTCTATGTGCTCAAAAGCGATGCACTGGAGCGCGTCCCGGAAAGCCTGATGGCCGCCTTCGGCAAACCTCATCACGCTTTCGATCTGGTGCTGACCCCCGAGCGAAAACTGTCGCGCGAGGACATCGCCGTGGTCCTGGAAAACCTTGAGAAGCAGGGCTACCACCTGCAGATGCCACCGGCCGAAGACGAATACATCGAACACTTGCCGGAAGAGTTGCTGCGACGTAACGACCCGATGTGATCGGCAGACAGGCTCTGTTCAGAGTCTGTGTGAAACACTGGAATGATTTTGGCGATGGCCAGGGCGACGGAGTGATACTCCTTCGACGGCCGTCTGCACTGTTTTCGAAAGGTTTGAAACATGCGCGTTCTGATTGCTGAACACGACCACCCTGTGTACGCCCAACTGCTGCGTCAGGCTGCGCCTGATCTGGAAGTGCTGACCAGCGGCGACTCCGCAGAATTGGCCAGCCAGGCGGCGGACTGCCCGATCTGGCTGGGCCAGCCGGACCTGCTGGCGAACCTGTTGCGCCAGGGCCACCAGCCACAATGGCTGCAATCGACATGGGCCGGCATTACGCCGCTGCTGGCCGACGGTTTGCGCCGTGATTATCGCCTGACGCGTGCGGTAGGGATTTTTGGTCAGGTCATGGCCGAATACGTCCTGACCTACATGCTCGGCCACGAACGCGAAGTGCTGGCGCGGTTGGTCAGCCAGGTCGAGCGCAAGTGGGACAGCCGTCAGGGTCAAAGCCTGGCGGGACGTAAAGTGTTGATCGTCGGCACCGGTGACATCGGCCAGACCGTGGCGCAGTTCCTCGTGCCGTTTGGCGTCGAGTTGTACGGCATCGCCAGCGAAGCCCGCGAGCAGGCGCCGTTTGTTGAAGTCGGCGCTATGGCAGACTTGCCGCGCCTGGTCGGTGAAGTGGATTTCGTCATCAATCTGCTGCCCAATACCCCCAATACCCACGACTTGTACGATGCTGCGCTGTTCAAGCAGTTCAAGCCGACCGGGTTGTTCATCAACGTCGGGCGTGGCGTGGCCGTGGTCGACGCGGACCTGGTGGAAGCCTTGAAAGAAGGGCATCTGGCGGGCGCGGTGATCGACGTCTGCCGTCAGGAACCGCTGCCGCAGCGTCATCCGTTCTGGACAGCCTGGGGCTTGCTGCTGACCGGCCACAGCTCGGCACCGACCTCGCCATCGATGATGGTGAACCTGTTTGTCGACAACCTGCGGGCGTATCAGGCGGGCGAGGCGTTGCGCGGAGAAGTGGATTTCAACCGCGGCTACTGAAACCACCGCTCACTCGAACATTGTGCAAAACCTGTGGGAGCGAGCCTGCTCGCGATGGCGGCGTGACAGTCAGCATTGATGTTGAATGTGCTGACCTCATCGCGAGCAGGCTCGCTCCCACATGGGGGTCTGCGGTGAATCCACTATTGTGGGAACACCAGAAATCAACTGTGGGAGCGAGCCTGCTCGCGATGGCGGTATGTCAGTCAACATTGATGTTGAATGTGCCGGCCTCATCGCGAGCAGTCACGCTCCCACATTTGGTTTTGTGGTGTGGCTTAGAGGGTGAAGTCGCCTTCAGCCGCGAGTTCGCTCAGCGGGCGACGTGGGCTTGGTTCTTCGCGCGCTTGCAGGTAATCGGCCAGCGTCGCTTTATCGCCCAGTTTGCCCACGGCCACCGCTGCGTGCAGCGCATAACCTTCTGGAATGTTCAGCTCCTTGCGGGTCAGGTCCTGGTCGAAACCGGCCATGCCGTGGGTGTGCCAGCCGCTGATGCTTGCTTGCAGCGCCAGGTGACCCCACGCCGAACCGGTGTCGAAGGTGTGCCACAGGGCCGGGGTTTCTTCGGTGGCGCCGGGTACGGCGAAGGTGGTTTTCGAGATCACGATCACCAGCGCCGAAGCGTGTTGCGCCCAGCCGCGGTTGAATTCGTTCAGCAAGCCCAGAAAGCGCTCCCAGTTCGGCGTGTCGCGACGCGCGTAGAGAAACCGCCAAGGCTGCGAGTTGTAGGCCGATGGCGCCCAGCGTGCGGCTTCGAAGAAGCTCAGCAAGGTTTCTTCGGCAATGGTTTCGCCGGTGAAGGCGCGGGGCGACCAGCGATCGGTGAACTGAGGGTGGATCGCATAATCGGCAACGCGTGGATTTGCACTCATCAAGAGATTCCTTGCTTCGTTTGAAAGTGAGGGTCGTCTGAAACCTGCGGGCGCAGTTGAGCTGAGCGCTAAGGTTTTCCAGAGCCTGGCAGTTCACCTGAATGCAACGCGGTTGAGCGTTAATGGCATTTGGGCATGGCTCCTTGCGACTGGCAAAGCTACGTGGCGGCGCAATAACTGACAAGCCCCGTTCTACCGGCAGTCGCCAATGCTTGGCCCGCAAGGGCCTTGGCACTAGACTGGCGGCCTTTTCACCACCTGATGTCGATGCTCGAACCATGGCCGCCAACGTCGAACCGTTCTGGATACGCAAAACCCTCGATCAACTCGATCCACAGGAATGGGAATCGCTGTGCGACGGCTGTGGCCTGTGCTGCCTGCAAAAGCTCGAAGATGAAGACGACAACTCCGTCTATTACACGCGCATCGCCTGCAAACTGCTGGACCTGAACACCTGTCAGTGCACCGACTACCCGAACCGCCGGGAATTCGTCCCCGATTGCATCCAGCTCACGCCGGGCAAGGCAGACGAGTTCAAATGGCTGCCGCCGACCTGCGGTTATCGCCTGGTCAGCGAAGGCAAGGACCTGCCACTCTGGCATCACCTGGTGTGCGGTGATCGCGATGCGGTGCACCACGAACGTATTTCCCAGTCCGGGCGCATGCTCGCCGAAGGCAGCGTGGACGAAGATGACTGGGAAGATCATCTGATTTTCCGGGCAGGCTAGTTTTACAAAGGAGTGTGTATGGCTGTGGGATTGCGGCTGGCGTTGACTGTCGGGCTATTGGCCCTGAGTTCGTCCGTGTGGGCGGCGAAGAAGGTCGATCTGGATTATCACGTGCGCCTGCTGCCGCAAAGCGATCAGGCTGAAGTGCGACTGACGCTGGCCCAGGGCTCGGCGGTGCGCAGTCTGGATTTCGATCTGGGCGACGGCAGCCACTACAGTGACTTCAAGGCCGACGGCCAATGGCAGCTCACGCCGGGCGAGCAGGCGCGCGGGGTTTGGCGTCCGGCCACTGACAAGGCCAGCCTGACCTACCGCGTGCGCATCAGCCACGGTCGCAAGAGCGGCAGCTTCGATACACGCATGACCCCGACCTGGGCGCTGATGCGCGGCGACGATCTGGTGCCACCGGCCAAACTCGATCAGCAGGACGGCATCGAGCTGGTTTCACGCCTTGAATTCGAGTTGCCCAGCGGCTGGAAAAGCGTCGAAACCGCCTGGCCGCGAATCGGCAAGAACAAATTCCGCATCGAGAATGTCTCCCGACTGTTCGACCGTCCCACGGGCTGGATGCTCGCCGGCCACCTCGGCAGCCGTCGCACCCGGCTTGGGGAAACCGAAGTCACCGTCGCCTCGCCCCAAGGTCAGGGCATGCGCCGCATGGACGTGCTGACGCTGCTGACCTTTGTCTGGCCGCAGGTTCAAGCAGTGTTCCCGCGTCATCCCGCCAAACTGTTGATCGTCGGCGCCAACGATCCGATGTGGCGCGGTAGCCTCGCCGCGCGCGAATCGATCTACCTGAACACGCGTCTGCCCTTGGTCAGCGAAAGCGGCACCAGCGCGGTGATACGTGAACTGGCGCAGGTGTTCGCGCGGATCAACGACAAACAGCGCAGTGACTGGATCAGCGAAGGGTTTGCCGAGTACTACGCCATCGAACTGGTGCGCCGCGCCGGCGGCATGAGTGATGAGCGGTATGAAAATTTGCACCGCAAGTTGATCAAGGACAGCCAGAAAGTCACCACGTTGCGTGGCGAACAGGTGAGCCCGGCTCAGGTGTCGAAAGCGGTGTTGTTACTGCAGGAACTGGATCGCGAGATTCGCTTGAAGACGCGCAACAAGCGGTCGCTGGATGATGTGTTGCGTGGGGCGATGCATCTGGAGAGTGTGGATACCAAGGAGTTTGTGCAACTCGCGGAAAGCGTGATTGGCGAGTCTTCCAAAGTCCTTGATACCGAGTTACTCCAGTAACATCGCCTTCGCGGGCAAGCCTCGCTCCTACAGGGTTTTGTGTGTGATCACGCTAATCCTGTAGGAGCGAGGCTTGCCCGCGAAGAGGCCCTATGCCTCAACACATCTTCCGGATCAAACCCCGGCTTTAGGCGATTTCAACGAATCATTACCCGTCACCGTAGCGGTATTGGTCGCCGCCTCGGCATTCGCCTTCAACTTGCTCAACTCTTCTCCGGCCCGCTCGATCTTCGCCCGAACGTTGTTCATGTCCTGACGGCTTTTCTCCAGCAGGCTTTTCGCCGAGCTGTGCCCGGTAATCCCGCGAGCCAGCGCCACACCGCCGATCGCCACTTGAATCAGCCCGAAAAGACCGCCGCGACGCAGCCCTTTGCCCATCATCAGCACGCCACCGGCGAGAGAGCCGACGCGTTCCCAGCCGTGAACATTTTGCTCGGAATGAGTCTGGAACGGGGTGGATTCGATGCGTTCTACGCGTTTGAGTTCGCTCATGATCTGTCTCCAGGCATTCAACAATAGATAGTTAAGCTGACTACCGGAGCCGTCGGCTTGTTCCATCGAATGTGCGGTGATTCAGCGGAATTTTGCCCCGGAGCGGGTATTGAGACCTTTGGACATGCGGTCGTAGAGCACGACGTTGACCGTGGCGGCCAGGTTCATGCAGCCAGTGGTCGGGATGTAGACCACGTCTTCGCACCAGTCGCGAATCTCTTTATCCAGCGAGCCGTCTTCCGGGCCGAAGATGTACAGCGCGCGGTCCGGGTGGGTGTATTCGGGCAGCGAGCGGGCGCCTTCGACCAGCTCCACCGCAACGGGGACGCAGCCTAATGGCAGGATTTTCTTCAAATCGTCGATGCCGATCAGCGGGATGTCGTAGTGGACGCGCTTGGTGTCAGTCACGAAGTCGGCGGCGCGTTCATAGCGCTTGCCGGTGTAGAACACGGACGCCACGCCATAGCAGCCGGCGGCGCGCATGACCGAGCCGACGTTTTCCGGTGATTTGGGGTTATACAAACCAATGCAGCTGTACCGTTTATCTGCCACGAGCGGGGTGCCTTCGGGAAAAAACGGCGATTATACGGGGATTGGGGGAGGGGTGTTCAGTTTGGAGATTGGTGGTGTCGGGGAGATTGTCTTCGCGGGCAAGCCTCGCTCCTACAGGTATTGAGTCGCTCACAAACGGGTGAGCGACTCAATACCTGTAGGAGCGAGGCTTGCCCGCGAAGAGGCCAGTTCAGGCGCTAAAGATTACTCGTCTTTCTTCATCAGCCCAGCCAACGCCGCAAACGGGTTATGCGTCGCCTTGGCGATTTTCGGCGTGCTCAGTGAGCCTTCGTGAAAATACTGCTGGTCGGTATACCGCGAGTGTTCGTTGTCGTGGCAATACAGGCACAACAATTCCCAGTTCGAGCCGTCCTGAGGGTTGTTGTCGTGGTTGTGGTCGCGGTGGTGTACGGTCAGTTCGCTCAGGCGCTTGCCGGAGAACTCGCGGGCGCAGCGGCCGCACACGTGCGGATACATCTTCAGGGCCTTGTCGCGGTAACCCATTTCCTTGTCGCGCTGATTGTCGGCAAGGATGCGGTCCAGTTTCGACGTGTTGGTCGGAGGCGTTGACGAACTCATGGGTTCACCTTTGTAAAAGACTAATGACGGTTATGAACGAAGTTTAGCTCAGCCCTTGAGCTTCTCGGCAATCCAGATGGTGTGGCGCGTGCCTTTGTTGCCGTGGGCGAACACCTGGACTTCCTCGGCCTTGAAACCGGCCTTCTTCAATTTGTCGGAAAATTGCTTGTCGGCGCTGGCCGACCACACCGCCAGCACGCCTTTGGGCCGCAGGGCCTTGGCGCAGGCGCTCAGGCCGCCGGCGGAGTAAAGCCAGCTGTTGGCCCGTTGGGTCAGGCCTTCGGGGCCGTTGTCGACGTCGAGCATGATGGCGTCGAAACCTTGTGGCTCGGCTTGCAGCACTTTGGCCACGTCTTCCATGCGAATCACGGTGCGAGGGTCGAGCAGCGGGTTGCCGGCTTTCTCTCCCAGCGGCCCGCGATTCCACTCCACCACGCCAGGCACCAACTCGGCGACCACCACTTCAGCGGTCTTGCCCAAATGCTTGAGGGCCGAGGCGAGGGTGAAGCCCATGCCCAGGCCGCCGATCAGCACCCGCGAATTCGGCCGGCCGGCCACTTTGCGGCACGGGATCTCTGCCAGGGCATCTTCGGAACCGTGCATGCGGGTGTTCATCAGCTGCCCGCCGTCGCCGCCCTGGATCTTGATGACAAAATCTTCGCCATACTCGAACAGGCACAAGGCGCCGCCGTTTTCAGGGATAGGGGCGGTGTCGAGCAGAACGAAACGTTTCATGGAAATCTCAAATTGGGGGAAGGCAAACAGAGGCAGTTGGGAGTAGCCTGCCAATGACAACAAGGCCAACGGAGCCATTGATGAAGCGCACCATTCTAACGGTCATTGCCTTGGCCGCGCTCTCGATAACTGCGGTGCAGGCCCAGCAGTTGCAACCCGTTCCGATCAGCCCGGCACCGATGCCCGGTTCGCCCGGCACCGCGACCCCGACGCCGTATCCGCAAATCACCCCATCCACTGCACCCAGGACCGGGCCTGGCAGTGGCGGCCCACCGCTGGTACCGATCGAAATGCCCAGCCCTCCGACCAAGGATCTACCGCTGCCGGGGCTTGAGCCAAGCAGCACGAAGATCAAGTCGCCCGGGGGTTAAACCTGCTGCGAGAGCAGTTGCCCATCGGCCATGCGCAGGCGTTTGGAGAGGGCGACGGCGAGGGCGCGGATGATCTTGGCGGCGATTTTCGGCGCGTCGTTGATCATCTTTTCCAGAGAGTCCTTGCCCAGGTTAAGCAGCTGGCAATGGCTGGCGGCCACGCAACTGGCCGAACGTCGTTCGCCATCGAGCACGGCCATTTCGCCGAACGAGCGACCGCTGCGCAAGGTGGCCATGGTCACCAATTGCCCGTCGCCGTTGGTCTTCTGCACCGACACCTGGCCGGTGTGGATGATGCACATGAAGCTGCCGGCATCGCCCTCATGGAAAATCTCTTCGCCTTCGGGGATGGTGCTGATGCTGAAGTAGCCGGAAGCGGCGGCGAAGTCTGCTGGCAACAGCTGATCGAACAGGCCGCAGTCCATCAGCCAGTCGCGGATTTCGTTGTTCAGTAAGGTCGGTTCTGACATGTCGGCACGGTCTTTTTTTGTGTCTGGTTCCGGTCCGAATCCCTTGTAGGAGCGAGGCTTGCCCGCGAAGAGGCCGTAACATCCAACATCAATGTTGACTGTGAAAATGCCTTCGCGGGCAAGCCTCGCTCCTACAAGGGCCTAGCCCCGGTGTCTGGTGTTAAGACCAGCGCACCGGGCCAAGTTCCTCAGGCAATCCCCAAAACCTTGAAAACAAATGCGTATTCGAGTGCTACGTCACGCAATCCTTGATATCGACCGCTCATCCCGCCATGCCCGGCGCCCAGTTCGGTCTTGAGCAGCAGGGGATTGGTGTCGGTTTTGGTCGCGCGCAATTTCGCCACCCATTTCGCCGCTTCCCAGTACTGCACGCGGCTGTCGTTGTAGCCGGCGATCACCAGGGTCGCCGGATAGGCTTGCGCGGTGACGTTTTCGTACGGGGCGTAGGCCTTGATCCGATCATAAACGTCCGGCTCTTCAGGATTGCCCCACTCGTCGTATTCCGTAACCGTCAGCGGCAGGTCCGGGTCGAGCATGGTGTTGAGTACGTCGACGAACGGCACTTCGGCAATCGCCGCGCCGAACAGCTCCGGACGCTGATTGAGCACCGCGCCGATCAGCAATCCGCCGGCACTGCCGCCGCTGATCGCCAATTGTTGCGAAGTGGTGAAACCGTTGTCGATCAGGTGTTCGGCACAGGCGATAAAGTCGCTGAAGGTGTTGTGCTTGTGTTCCTGCTTACCGGCGCGATACCAGGCTTCGCCCAGTTCACCGCCGCCACGCACGTGGGCGATGGCAAAGGCCACGCCGCGGTCCAGCAAACTCAGGCGGGCGTGGGAGAACCACGGGTCGAGGCTCTCGCCGTAAGCGCCGTAGCCGTAGAGATACAGTGGCGTCGGTTTGCCGAGTGCTTCGCGTTTGACCACCAGGCTGATCGGCACTTGCGTGCCGTCGGGTGCCGTCGCCCACAGGCGCTGGCTGACGTAAGCGTCGGCGTCGAACGGGCCGAGCACCGGGGTTTCCTTGAGGACTTTCTGCTCGCCACTGTCCAGTTCAAGCTGACGGATTTGCGCCGGACGGTTCAAGGCCTCGTAACGCAGGCGGATCCTGTCGCTGACAAACTCCAGGCTGTTCTGCACATGCAGGCTGTACGCCGCATCCGGCAGTTGCACGCGGTAGCTCGGCAGGTCTTGCGGGTGGACTTCAATCACCGGCAAGCCGCCGACCCGCAGGCTCAGGGTCATCGCGCCGACGTTCAGGCTCATGCCTTCGATCATCGTGGTGTCGCTGTGGGGGATTAGGTTCTGCCAGTCGGCCTCAGTGGGCGCCACGCCGGTATCGACGGCGGTATACAGGGCAAAGTTGATGCCGTCGCGGTTGGTACGGATGAACCAGGCCCACTCGCCGTTCAGCGTGCCGTGGTCGACGTCGTACTCATGGTCTTCAACCCGTGGCGCCAGGCACGTAAAGGCTTGCTGCGGCTGCGAGGCGTCGAGGACCCAGACTTCGCTGGTGGTCTTGCTGCCCAGCGACAGCAGCAGTTGCTGTTCGGAACTGGAGCGGTAGCAATGCAGGAAGAATCGTCCGTCCGGCTCATTGAACACTTCTTCGGCCGCCGTGCCGTCCAGTCGATAGCGCAACAGTTTGTGCGGGCGGTGGGTGTCGTCCAGTTCGCCGAAAAACAGGGTCAGGCTGTCGTTGGCCCAGGTCATGCTGCCGTCGCAGTCCTGAAATTCCAGCTCGCTGACACGGCCGCTGGATAATTCCTTCACGAACAGCGTGTAAATCTCATCGCCCGTGGCGTCGATGCTGTAGGCCAGGCGCTGATGATCCGGGCTGATGCTGAACGCGCCGAGGGAAAAGAAGCCGCCGTTGGCCAATTCGTTTGGGTCCAGCAGCAGTTGTTCCTGGCTTTCGTCGAGCTGCAGGCTGTCATCGGCCGGACGCGGGCAGCGGTAGTGGCGGGCGTATTCGTCACCGGCGGTGGTGCGCGTGTAATACAGGTACGGGCCCCACGGGGAGGGCAGCGACAGGTCGGTTTCGAGGATCCGGCCCTTGATCTCTTCGAACAGGGTTTCGCGCAGCCCGGCCTGATCGGCGGTTTGCGCCTCTTGATAACTGTTTTCAGCCTTGAGGTAGTCGAGCACCGCGTCGGTGTCGCGCTCCTGCAGCCAGGCATACGGGTCATCACCCTCGGCCTTGTGGGCGATAGGGGCGTCGGAAACGTTGGCGGATAAAGGCATGAAGGACTCTCGAACGTTGTACGGAAAATAGGGTTTCGCAGACAGCACGCAAATCTTGATGCCTGTGCAGTCCCTGTAGGAGTGAGCCTGCTCGCGATAGCGGACTGCCAGACAACATGAATGTTGAATGTACTGACCTCATCGCGAGCAAGCTCGCTCCCACAGGTTCTGTGTCTTGACCGACTGGCATTGGGGCAAGCCTGACGGGCGAAAAGTCGTTACTATAAGCGCCTCTTTGCCTGCCTTGCCATGGACACCATGACCGAGAACGACTATCTGATCGCCTGGGGCCTCTACGCCTTTGCCGCTTTAGGCTGCCTGTTGGTGTGGATGCGCATGACCCGCTGGATGTGGCGTTGGCTGCGCGAACCGCTGCGGCTGCTGGTTGCCGTGCTGCTGTTCAGCCCGACCATCATCGACCCGGTGAAGGAAAAAGTGGCCCCGGCCATCGCCATTACCGCGCTCGATCTGTTGTTCAAAGTGGGCAACAACGCCTGGCGGGCGGTTTCCGATCTGTTCATGTACGGCATGATCGCCTTCGGCATTTACCTGGTTTACGTGGCGATCCGCTTTCCGCTCGAACGCGCCTCCAACGCTCGCAAGGAACAGGCTGCCGCCGCGAAGGCCGCAGCCCGGGCCGACGACCCTGAAGACGATCATCCTTTCGGCGGTGCCGGCGATGATCGTTACGGTCGTCCGCCAGTGCCGAGCAACCCTCAGCGATTGCGGGTCGAACCGCGTTTGTAACCTTGCCCCTGCCTTCCATCGAGAGTCCGAGCATGTGTGAGTTATTGGGCATGAGCGCCAATGTGCCGACCGATATCGTGTTCAGCTTCACCGGGCTGATGCAGCGCGGCGGCCGTACCGGTCCGCACCGTGACGGTTGGGGCATCGCCTTCTACGAGGGCCGTGGCCTGCGGCTGTTTCAGGACCCGGCGGCAAGCTGCGAGTCCGAAGTGGCAAACCTGGTGCAGCGCTATCCGATCAAAAGCGAAGTGGTGATCGGGCACATTCGCCAGGCCAACGTTGGCAAGGTCTGCCTGTCCAACACGCACCCTTTCGTGCGTGAACTGTGGGGGCGCAACTGGTGTTTCGCCCACAACGGTCAGCTTGCGGATTTTGAACCGATCAAAAGCTTTTACCGCCCCGTCGGTGATACCGACAGCGAAGCGGCGTTCTGCGATTTGCTCAACCGCGTGCGCGCAGCGTTTCCGGAACCGGTGGAGATCGAAGCGTTGCTGCCGGACCTGGTTGCCGCTTGCGCCGAATACCGCAGCAAAGGCGTGTTCAACTGCCTGTTGAGCGACGGCGACTGGCTGTTCTGCTATTGCTCGACCAAATTGGCCCAGATTACCCGTCGCGCGCCGTTCGGCCCGGCACGGTTGAAGGATGTCGATGTGATCGTCGATTTCCAGGCCGAAACCACGCCCAACGATGTGGTCACGGTGATCGCCACCGAACCCCTGACCGAAAACGAAACCTGGACCCGTTACGAACCGGGCCAATGGAGCCTCTGGCGACGCGGCGAATGCGTCAGCCAGGGCCAGACCGAATAAGGATCTCACCCGATGTTGCTCAGTTATCTACGGCTGGTGTTGTTTGCGGCGGGCCTGTTGATCGGTGTCCAGGTGCCGGGGTTCATCAACGATTACGCCAAGCGGGTCGAAGCGCATCTGATTGAAGCGCAGACCGGCTTGAGCGGTTTTCAGGGTACAGCCAATCAGTTCTTCAAGGGCGATATGCAGGCATTGGTCGCGCATTACCGTGCCAGCGAAGACCCGATTTTTCGCAGCGACGCCGACAGCCTGAGCACCTTGCTCACCCGTCAGCTGGCGCTCGATAAACAGTTCCAGGCCATGCAGGGCCCGTGGTACATCCGCGTCCTGCAGGTTGCGCTGGCGGCTGATCCGGATATCCGCAAGGAAACCTGGAATGGCTACAGCTACCAGATCCTGCTGACACCGGAAGCGATGATCTGGGGCATGAGCGGCGCGTTGCTCCTGTCCTTCGGCATTGAATGCCTGTTCCGTCTGATCGACTGGGTGGTGCTGGGCGGCAAACGCCTGCGCCAGAGCCGCCCGATCGAAGACCGGGATGTGCGTGGGTTGTAAGGCGCATCGCGGACACCTGTAGCAGCTGTCGAGCACCGCGAGGCAGCGTTCGGCGGCGAAGCCGTCGCAAACCTGGCATGCAAGGTTTTCCTGATACACCGCGGGGGCTGGTTTTACGACGGCTTCGTCCGAACGCGGCCCGCACCGAACGCTGCCTCGCGGTGCTCGACAGCTGCTACAAAAGCAAAAGCTCAGCGCGCCAGGGTGATGTAGTCTTCGCCCACCTTGCGCGCATACCCTTCCAGCACCTGCTGACACAACGCCACAATCTCCTCGACCCACTCCACACCAACCCGCCACGACACCACGACCTGCAAATTCGGCAACTGCTGATCGATGGCCAGCAAGGTCAGTTCCCCCCGCGCCAGTTCCTCGGCCACCAGGACCGGCGGTAACGCACCAATCCCGAATCCGTCACGCAGCAGCCGGGTAATCGCCGACACAGAGTTCACGCAGTTCAGCCGGGGCGTCATCACCCCGTTAGCCTGCATCAGACTCAAAATGTCCTGATGCGGATGTGAGTTCTTCGAGTAAGTAATGATTCGCTCTCGCGCCACATCGGCAATGCCTGAGTACTCACGGTTGTAGATCGAGTTACTGGCCACAATCCAGCCCATCGGATGGCTCGCCAGCTCCAGGCTGCGCACGCTTTCCTGACGCACCAGGTCGGTTTGCAGGATCAGATCGAGAAAGCCTTTTTGCAGCTGATCGCAGAGGTTGAGCGCCGTATCGGCCACCAGCTCGATTTCCACCAGCGGGTAATGATCCATCATCTGTGCCACCAACGGGCTCAACCATGTGTGGATCACCGTGTCCATCACGCCGATCCGCACGCGCCCGACCTTGCTCGAACGCGTCTCGATCGACTGCTTGAGGGCCTGCATGGTGTCCATCATCTGCTCGGCATACTCGAGCACTTTCAAGCCTTCGGGCGTCAGGCTCACGCCCCGCGAATCACGCAGAAACAACTTCACCCCGAGCTCGCCTTCGAGCACCGCGATGCGACTGGAAATCGATGCCTGGGTGGTGAAGAGCTTGTCTGCCGTCAGGCGAAAACTCTTGAGTCGGGCGACCCAGACGAAGGTCTCGAGAAACTTCAAATTCATGGGATCTGCTCGGGGATAAAGAATTCTTATGTCTAGGGCGGGGTTTTATTAGTTGGACGGAACGGGGCAGGGCGCCCAAAAATCGGGCCATCCGGTTCCCACGATAGGCGTCGTCGGGGCTCAGAACAATACCAATAAAATTTGCACGGAGATTCGCCATGAGTGCGCCCGACACCACCGCCATCCCGAAAGCCACGGCTCGCCCGGGACCTTTCGACTGGTATCGCAACATCAATCAGCAGGAACGCCGCACCTTCTGGAGCTGCAAGATCGGCTATGGCCTGGACGGCATGGACACTCAGATGCTCAGCTTCGTGGTGCCAACCCTGATTGCCATGTGGGGCATCACCACCGGCGAGGCCGGACTGATTCACACCAGCACCCTAATTGCTTCGGCCATCGGTGGCTGGGTGGCGGGAATTTTGTCGGACCGTATCGGCCGCGTGCGCACCTTGCAACTGACGGTGCTGTGGTTCGCCTTCTTCACCTTCCTCTGCGGCTTCGCGCAAAACTACGAGCAACTATTGATCAGCCGCACCTTGATGGGCTTCGGCTTTGGCGGTGAGTGGACCGCCGGCGCGGTGCTGATGGGCGAGGTGATTCGCGCCAAGGACCGCGGCAAAGCGGTGGGCATGGTGCAATCGGGCTGGGCGCTGGGTTGGGGGCTGACGGCGATTCTCTATGCGCTGCTGTTCTCGGTATTGCCGCCGGAAGATGCCTGGCGCGCGCTGTTCATCCTTGGCATCGTGCCGGCAATTTTCGTTATTTTCGTCCGTCGACTGGTCAAGGACCCGGAAATCTACCGCGAAGCCAAAGCCAAACAGGAACCCGGTAACGCGGCGAAGTTCTACGAGATCTTCGCCCCCGGCATCCTGTTCACTACGATTCGCGCGTCGGTGCTGACTACTGGCGCACTGGGCGGTTACTACGCGATCACCTCCTGGCTGCCGACTTTTCTGAAGAACGAGCGCGGTTTGAGCGTACTCGGCACGGGCGGTTATCTGGCGATGGTGATCGTCGGTTCCTACGTCGGCTACGTCATCAGTGCGTATTTGACTGACATCCTCGGCCGCAAAAAGAACTTCATCCTGTTCGCCGTGGGCTCGTTCACCATCGTGCTGCTCTACACCCAATTGCCGGTCAGTAACGGTGTGATGCTGTGGCTGGGCTTCCCGCTGGGCTTCTTCGCTTCGGGGATTTTCAGTGGCATGGGCGCGTTTTTGACCGAGCTGTTTCCGACACGGATTCGCGGTTCGGGCCAGGGCTTCTGCTACAACATCGGCCGGGCGTTGGCGGCGTTGTTCCCGCTGCTGATCGGTTTGCTGAGTCAGACGGTGCCGTTGAGCGTAGGCATCGGGGCGTTTGCAGCGGTGTCCTACGGCGTGGTGATCCTTGCAGCGTTGAGCCTGCCGGAAACCCGTGGCAAACAACTCGACGCCCAGTAACTGATAATCTGCGGGGATCTGCCCGGCAGTAAAAAAAGAAAATGCCTACAGGAGTGTTCACCGTGAGCCGCCTGCTATTGAACTGCGACATCGGCGAGAGTTTCGGCAACTGGACCATGGGTCTGGACGCCGAGGTCATGCCTTTCATTGATTGTGCCAATATCGCCTGTGGCTTCCATGCCGGCGACCCGAGCATCATGCGCAAGACCGTCAGCCTGGCCCTGAGCAACGGCGTGAAGATCGGCGCGCACCCGGCCTATCAGGATCTGGTGGGTTTCGGCCGCCGCTCCATGACCTACGCCGCCCAGGAACTTCAGGACATTCTGCATTACCAGATCGGTGCCCTCGACGGCATTTGCCGGGCTCAGGGCGGGCGCCTCAGCTACGTCAAACCTCACGGCGCGATGTACAACGACATGATGGCCAACCCGGCGCAATTGCGCGCGGTGCTTCAGGCCGTGGCGGCGTATGACCGGACCTTGCCGCTGATGCTGATGGCCACTCGCGACAACAGCGCCGCGCAGCAACTGGGTGATGAATACGGCGTGACCCTGTGGTTCGAAGCCTTCGCCGATCGCGCCTACGACAGCGCCGGGATGCTGGTTTCGCGGCAACTGCCGGGGGCGGTGCACCACGATCCCGAGAGAATTATCGAGCAAGCGCTGACCATCGCCCGTGGCGATAACCTCACCGCCAGCGACGGCAGCGCCTTGCATTTACAGGCCAACACCCTTTGCGTCCACGGCGACAACGCCAGTTCGGTGGCGGCCGTGCGCCGGATTCGCGAAGCCCTTGATCAGCAGAGCGCACCATGAAATTTCGGGTTGAGGTGGTGGCGCTGGATTGTCTGATGGTGCGGCTGTTCGATGAAATTGCCGAAGCCAACATGCCATGGATGCTGGCGGCCAGCGAAAACCTGCGTGCGGCGTTCGCCGGGCATCTGATCGATCTGGTGCCGTCTTACACGACGTTGATGGTGCATTACGATCTGACCGCGTTAAGCCCGGCTCAGGCCCGGGAACTGATCGCCGAAGCGCTGATCGACCTGTCGCCCAATGCCCGCACCAGTGGCAAATGCCATGTGCTGCCGGTCTGGTATGACTTGAGCGTCGGCCCGGAGTTGAGCCTGTTGTCTCAGCGCAGCGGGCTGTCGGTGGACAAGGTGATCCGCCGTCACAGTGAGCGTGAATATCAGGTGTTCGCCTTGGGCTTTGCACCGGGGTTCGCCTTCATGGGGCTGGTGGAGGAAGTACTCGCCGCGCCACGCCTGAATACACCACGCAAAAAGGTTGCCGCCGGCAGCGTCGGTATCGCCGAGCGGCAAACCGCTGCTTACCCGGTGGTTTCCCCCGGCGGCTGGAACCTGATTGGCCGCACGCCGGCTAAATTGTTCGACCGCGAACGCGACGGCTACAGCCTGATGCAACCGGGTGACACCGTGCGCTTTGAAGCGGTCAGTCATGCCGAGTTCATCAACCTGGGCGGTGACGACACACCATTGGAGGCCCAGGCATGAGCCGTCTATTGATTGAGGCGAGTACGCCGCTGTGCCTGTTGCAGGACGCTGGCCGTTTCGGTGTGCGGCATCTGGGCGTGACCCAGGGCGGCGGGCTGGATTGGCGCTCGATGTCGTGGGCCAACTGGCTGCTGGGTAACGGGCTGGATGCGCCGGTGATTGAAATCACCCTCGGCGGATTCAGCGTCGTGGCCGAGGAGGATTGCGTGTTGGCGCTGGCCGGGGCGGACCTAGGTGCGCAAGTGGATGGTGAGGCACTGGCGCCGTGGCGCAGTTTCCGGCTGAACAAAGGCCAGCGTTTGCAGTTCACTCAGCCGTTGCTCGGGGCGCGGGCGTATCTGGCGGCGCCGGGAGGGTTTGAGGCGCCGAAGGTGCTGGGCAGCAGCGCGACGGTGGTGCGTGAAGAACTCGGCGGCCTGGATGGAATGGGCCGGCCTTTGGCCAAAGGCGCGCCGTTGAGCTATAGCGGCAGTGCGCTGTTATTGCTGCGGGAGTTACCGGTAGAACATCGGCCGGATTTCAAAGTCGATTCGCCACTGGATCTGGTCCTCGGCGCGCAGATCGGTGAGTTCAGCGGGCAAAGTCTGTTCGACGCGTTCAACAGCGTCTGGACCCTCGACAGCCGTGCCGACCGCATGGGTATTCGCTTGCTGGGAACGGCGTTGCAGTACCAGGGCAAACCGATGATTTCCGAAGGCATACCCCTCGGCGCCGTCCAAGTGCCGCCGGATGGGCAGCCGATTGTGTTGCTCAATGATCGGCAGACCATTGGCGGTTATCCGCGATTGGGGGCGTTGACGCCGTTGGCGCTGGCACGGCTGGCGCAGTGCTTGCCGGGGGCGAAGGTGCGGTTGCGGCCGGTGGTGCAGGATGTTGCGCATCGGGAGCAGGTCAAGTATTTGCGCCGATTTTCAGACCGCTAAAAGCTTCGCGGGCAAGCCTCGCTCCTACAGGGTTGGTGCATGACGCACGAACACCGAAACCTGTACAAGGAGCGAGGCTTGCCCGCGAAGGCTGCCTTTCAGGCAACACAAATCTCTATTTGGAAAGAAACCGCATCCCTTCCTCCAACCCCCGCAACGTCAGCGGGTACATCTGGTCATCAATCAAGTCCCGCACAATATTGGTGGAGGACGTATAGCTCCACGTATCTTTCGGATATGGGTTGATCCAGATGACCTTCTTGTACTTCTCCATGAACCGCTGCATCCACACATAACCGGCTTCTTCGTTCCAGTGCTCGACGCTGCCGCCGGCCTGGGTGATTTCGTATGGCGCCATGGCAGCATCGCCAATGAAGATCACTTTGTAGTCGGCGCCGTACTTGTGCAGCAGGTCCTGGGTCGACGTGCGCTCGGACGTGCGGCGCATGTTGTTCTTCCACACCGATTCATAAATGAAGTTGTGGAAGTAGAAGTACTCCAGGTGCTTGAACTCGGTCTTGCAGGCCGAGAACAACTCCTCGCAAATCTTCACGTGAGCGTCCATCGAGCCGCCGATGTCGAACAGCAGCAACAGCTTGACGGTGTTGCGCCGCTCCGGCCGCATCTGGATATTCAGCAGGCCGGCATCGCGTGCGGTGTGGTCGATGGTGCCATCGATGTCCAGCTCTTCCGCCGCACCCTGACGTGCGAATTTGCGTAAGCGCCGTAGCGCGACCTTGATGTTGCGCGTGCCCAGTTCGACCGAATCGTCGAGGTTCTTGTACTCGCGCTGATCCCACACCTTGACCGCTTTGCCCTGACGCTTGCCGGCATCACCAACCCGAATACCTTCCGGGTTGAAACCGCCGGAGCCGAACGGGCTGGTGCCGCCGGTGCCGATCCATTTGTTGCCGCCGGCGTGGCGTTCTTTCTGTTCTTCGAGGCGTTTCTTGAACTCTTCGATCAGCTTGTCCAGGCCGCCGAGTGACTGGATCGCGGCCCGCTCTTCTGCGGTCAGGGAACGCTCGAATTCCTTGCGCAGCCAGTCCTCAGGAATCAACGCCTGAAGGTGGTCGTCGAGTTTTTCCAGGCCGTTGAAGTAGGCACCGAACGCGCGGTCGAACTTGTCGAAATGCCGTTCGTCCTTCACCAGAATTGCCCGGGACAGGTAATAAAACTCGTCCATGTCGGCGAAGGTCACGCGCTGTTTCAGCGCATTGATCAGGTCCAGCAGCTCACGCACCGAGACCGGCACCTTGGCTGCGCGCATTTCATTGAACAGGTTGAGCAGCATGGCGATCAGCCTCTTAGCGGGTGCCGCGACGGCTCATGAACGCCAGACGCTCAAGCAATTGAACGTCCTGTTCGTTCTTCACCAGGGCGCCTGCCAGCGGTGGAATCGCTTTGGTCGGATCGCGTTCGCGCAATACCGCTTCGCCGATGTTGTCGGCCATCAGCAGTTTCAGCCAGTCCACCAGTTCGGAAGTCGATGGTTTTTTCTTCAGGCCCGGGACCTTGCGCACGTCGAAGAACACGTCCAGCGCTTCGCTGACCAGGTCTTTCTTGATGTTCGGGTAGTGCACGTCGACGATCTTCTGCAGCGTCACACGGTCAGGGAACGCGATGTAGTGGAAGAAGCAGCGGCGCAGGAAGGCGTCCGGCAGCTCTTTCTCGTTGTTGGAGGTAATGATGATGATCGGGCGTTTCTTGGCCTTGATGGTCTCGTCGATCTCGTAAACGTAGAACTCCATCTTGTCGAGTTCTTGCAGCAAGTCGTTGGGGAACTCGATGTCAGCCTTGTCGATTTCGTCGATCAGCAGGATTACCCGCTCTTCGGACTCGAACGCCTCCCAGAGCTTGCCCTTTTTCAGGTAGTTGCGAACGTCATGGACCTTTTCCGTGCCCAGTTGCGAGTCACGCAGCCGACTGACCGCGTCGTACTCGTACAGGCCCTGATGCGCCTTGGTCGTGGACTTGATGTGCCAGGTGATCAACTTGGCGCCAAAGGACTCGGCCAGTTGTTCGGCGAGCATGGTTTTACCGGTGCCCGGCTCGCCCTTGACCAGCAGTGGACGCTCCAGGGTAATGGCGGCGTTGACCGCCAGCTTCAGGTCATCGGTGGCGACGTAGGCCTGGGTGCCTTCGAACTTCATCTGCTAATCCTCGAACGGTAATGCCGACCTGAACGGGGCAGGGCGGGGCGCAATAATTGTAGTACCCGACTATAACGCGCTGCCCCGTCGACTGTGAACGCAGACGGCTTATTCAGTCTCTGAATGGGGCGTCACATCTTGACTCAGTCTCGGCTGCTGGCCAGTATTGAGCTATCGCCATATTGGCGATAGCTTGCCCGGCATGTCTAAAGAAACGATGCTACCCATGAAACGACCACGGCTGTCGGCTGTGCAGGCCTTGCCGGACTACCGCCTGGCGCTGACCTTTATCGACGGTCAGCAACTGACCCTCGATTTGAGTCGCGACCTGCACGCCTTTCCAGGATTGCAGCCATTGCTGGAGGTTGGTGTATTCGAAAGTGCAATGTCGGGCGATGACGGCTGGAGTGTCGAGTGGCCGGAGCACGACATCCAGATCGGCGCCGACACTCTGTATCTGGATGCGCTCGCGCAAAATGCATCGGACGAAAACACCCGGGTCTTTATCGATTGGCGCGCCCGTACCGGGTTGCCGCTCAATCAGGCGGCTGAAGCGTTGGGGGTTAGCGCGCGCAGCATCACGCGTTATAGCAGCGGGCGTGAACCGGTGCCCCGATCATTGGCGCTGGCCTGTCTGGGGTGGGATTTCCTGCAGCAGCAAGCGAGCCCGATGCGGGCCGCCGAAGAAACCGGTCGCTACACCGTTACGCGCAAACCTTAACCCGCCTCCGGCTTCGGCCGCTCATAGCGTGCGTTGAACGCTTGAACAAAACCATTGCGTAAAATCTGCAAAAACGCCTGGAACGCGCTGATATCTTGCCGATGCACATTGCCGCTCAGTTCGACGCGAGTTGCGAATTGGTTCTTGCCCTGATTTTTCAGCACGGTTTCGGAGCCCCCGACAATGGCTTCCCAGATGGAACGGAAAAGTCCCTTGTCCTTGTTTTCCACATCCTGTTGCCAGTTGAACACGTCGACATCTTTCAGCAGCGGTTTGATGTAGCCGGTCAGTTTGGCTTTTTTGGCTTGCGCTTCGATCACCACATCGCCGTGACCGGCGTTGAAGTCGAACTTTCCATAGGCCGAGGCAAAGTCGTTCATGCGTTTGAGTTCAATGTCCCTGGCCCGCAGGCGGAACTCGAAGTCTTCAAAGTTGCTTAACGGGTCGAAGGTTGCCGTTGTCTCCAGTGGAGCATGGCCCAGCAACAGCGCCTTGCCTTCAAAACGGGCGTCGCGCTTGCCTTCGGTATCGACCACGTTGGTCAGGTTGTAAAGGCTGGCGTTGACCTGGGTGGCGTTCATGTTGACGGGGGGCTTGGAATTGAAGTTTCGAAAGGTGATCTTGCCGTCGTAGATGCGTATTTCATTAAAGGTGAACGGTGCCAGTTTGCTCAACTGTGCGCGCCAGTCGGTGCCTTGACCTGTCTGGGAGTTTTTTTTGTTGGCGCCGCCGTCGACGAAGTTCACCTCGGGGTTGAAGAACTGCACCTCGGCCACCACTGCGCGGTCGGACCAGAGTGAGTGCCAACTGACAGAAAGGTCGATCAGCGGCGCATTGACGAAAGGCACCGGCACCTTGCCGTCGACCTTGACGATCTTCAGTCCGTTGATTTTGTAGGCGCCGCGCCACAGGGCCAGGTCCACGTCGGTCACCTGACCTCGGTAATCGCCCATGTCCGCCAGCTTGTCGTTCAGGTAATCGCGCACCAGGTAGGGCAGGGCGATGTGCAGGGCAATCAGCAACACAACGAGGCCGGCGAGGGTCCACAGGGGCCAACTGTATCGACGTTTCATGACGGCAAATCTCTGGCGATGTAAAGCCATTGACTGCGGCGATCACCGGACGTTCGACCTGACTGGACGACCACCGGCAACAGGCATACCTTTGGGAGCTTATTCAACGCTGTACAAGGACCCAGCCATGAGCCGTATTTACGCTGACAACGCCCATTCCATCGGCAATACGCCGCTGGTGCAGATCAACCGCATTGCCCCGCGCGGCGTGACCATCCTGGCCAAGATCGAAGGGCGCAACCCTGGTTATTCGGTCAAGTGCCGGATCGGCGCGAGCATGATCTGGGACGCCGAAAGCTCCGGCAAACTAAAGCCTGGCATGACCCTCATCGAACCGACGTCGGGCAATACCGGCATTGGCCTGGCGTTTGTTGCTGCTGCCCGTGGTTACAAATTAATGCTGACCATGCCAGCGTCGATGAGCATCGAACGACGCAAGGTTCTCAAGGCGCTGGGCGCCGAACTGGTATTGACCGAACCGGCCAAGGGCATGAAGGGCGCAATCGAGAAGGCTGCCGAAATTCTGGCCAGTGACCCGGCCAAATACTTTATGCCGGCGCAGTTCGACAACCCGGCCAACCCGGCCATTCACGAGAAAACCACCGGCCCGGAAATCTGGAACGACACCGACGGCGCGGTCGATGTGCTGGTAGCGGGCGTTGGAACCGGCGGAACCATTACCGGTGTTTCGCGGTATATCAAGAATACCCAGGGCAAACCGATTATCTCGGTGGCGGTGGAGCCGATGGTGTCGCCTGTGATTACCCAGGCGATCGCCGGTGAAGAGATCAAGCCGAGCCCGCACAAAATCCAGGGGATCGGTGCCGGTTTTGTCCCGAAGAATCTGGACTTGTCTATGGTTGATCGGGTTGAGTTGGTGAGCGACGACGAGTCCAAGGCCATGGCCCTGCGCCTGATGCAGGAAGAAGGGATTTTGTGCGGTATTTCCTGTGGCGCCGCGATGGCGGTGGCAGTGCGTCTGGCCGAAACACCGGAAATGCAGGGCAAGACTATCGTGGTGATCCTGCCGGACTCCGGTGAGCGCTACCTGTCGAGCATGTTGTTCAGCGATCTGTTTACCGAGCAGGAGAATCAGCAGTAAAGCGGTGACGTCTGCGGGATCTTTTTAACGTGTGGCGAGAGGGCTGATTCAGGTCAGCCCCCGTTCAGGAACCTTATGTTAATAAGTGCTTTATTGCACAAGCCTTAATACTGAATGTTGAGTTTTGCGGGTTCTTCCCGAGGCCGGTAGTGTTTATCATGGCCGGCTGCCACGTCGGGTAAATGGCGTTGTGCATAGAACCAATTCTCAAGGAGCCGTAGATGACCTTTTCCTTCGCCGCGAAAGCGTCATTGTTGCTGCTGTTTCTCGGCAGCACGCTCTATGTGCACTTACGCGGCAAGGCGCGATTGCCGGTTCTGCGGCAGTTCGTCAATCACTCGGCCTTGTTTGCACCTTACAACGCCTTGATGTACCTGTTCTCTGGCGTGCCGTCCAAACCTTATCTTGACCGCAGCAAGTTCCCGGAACTGGACGTGCTCAAGGACAACTGGGTAGTCATCCGCGACGAAGCCATGCACCTGTTCGACGAGGGTTACATCCGCGCCGCCGAAAAGAACAACGATGCCGGTTTCGGTTCGTTCTTCAAGAAGGGCTGGAAACGTTTCTACCTCAAGTGGTACGACAAACCTCTGCCATCAGCCGAAACCTTGTGCCCGAAAACCGTGTCCTTGCTCAGCAGCATTCCCAACGTCAAGGGCGCGATGTTCGCGTTGCTTCCGGGTGGCAGCCACCTCAACCCGCATCGCGACCCGTTTGCTGGTTCCCTGCGCTATCACCTGGGGCTGTCGACGCCGAACTCCGATGATTGCCGTATCTTCGTCGACGGTCAGGTTTACGCCTGGCGTGACGGTGAAGATGTGATGTTCGATGAGACCTACGTGCATTGGGTCAAGAACGAAACCGAGAAAACCCGAGTCATTCTGTTCTGCGACATCGAGCGGCCACTGAGCAATCGCGTCATGACCCGTATCAACCGCTGGATCAGCGGCTTGCTCGGTCGCGCCACCGCACCGCAGAATCTTGATGATGAACGGGTTGGCGGGATTAACCAGTTTTACGCCTGGAGCAAGAACTCCAGCGACAAGGTCAGCGGCGTGGTCAAGCGGTGGAAGCGTCGTAATCCCAAGGCATACCGCGTGCTGCGGCCGGTTTTGGCGGTGGCGGTGTTGACGTTGTTGGGGTATTGGTTGTTTGGGTGAAAGCGACCAACATAAGAAAAAACCGCTCTTTGGGAGCGGTTTTTTTTTGAGTTAGAGAGTACTAGGGACGTCCTGCGAGCAGATCCGGTTCGTCGATGTGGGTACCCGTCAAAGCTACTTTGAGAAAGCGAAGTTGATTGGCCGAAAGCTTTGTCGGCATGGGTTTTGTTACTGCCTTGGGCGATTCACTTTGGGCGGAAGACTTTTTAACGCGCGCTCGCATATTACCTCCATTTTTGATCTCAAATTGAACAGTTCTCACGATACTAGTCGCTCCCTATGGCCATCACAAGACGGTCTTCGTTGTCGAACTCGAAACCGAGTTTTTGATAAATAGGGACCGCGCCTTCCGCCGGTTCCTGAATTTCTATCAGCGTGCTGCCGATGATTCGTGCGTAATGTTCGACCGCAATCAAGGCCAATGGGGCTATACGGTTCTTGAGGCGACGGGGCCTGCCTGGTTTCCCTTCCAGCCGGACAATCCTGACTCGAAGTCGGCTGTTGTTGGGGTTGGCAAAGCACAACCCACATAGTTCGGGGCCGAACCAGATAGCCAGATCCAGTGCCATGGGCTCTTTCGCCTTCCAGGCAATGACCTCGTTCCATGAAAAGTGTGGTTCATCCCAGAGGCTGAACGCAGTTAAAGCCTCCGCATTGATCGCTTCGAATCGAACGCCCTCTAAATCATTGTTTCGAGTGCTATCAGGCTCTAGTACGGCGTCTTTCTCAGCTATAGAGAGATTGGCCAGTTTTCGTGCCCTGGATCTGTGCAGCTGATATCGAAGTTGAGTCCGTTCCCTTGGCATGTGATCTCTTGCATTCCATGTCCCCATTATCGGGCGTTTGTATTCCCCTCCAAGGTAGATCGAGCCGCACATGCTGTCTTTACTGGCCCTTTGTCCAAGTCATTGCAATCCATGTCACGCGCTGTTTATAGTCGGCGCTCGGTGATCTCCAACCCACCGCCCACCCCATCAAAAAAGATCAGCCCATGCCAGCTTCCCTCATCAACGCGGTAGTCGATTCAGCGGTCAACGCTGGCGTCATGCCGTGCGGGAATCAGCAGCCTGCGCAGATCAGTCATTACCCCCCACCTGTCAGTAGCACGCCGGTGTACGCAGTCGTATCACCGTCGGGCGTTGGCTTCTCGGGTTGATCAGCTTTTTCTGCTGTTCCCATGCCCGTCTAAAAAGCTTTCGCCTGAAAAACTACTGAATTTCAGCTTCGGCTGGCTTCGCTTTTTGCCTGACTACAGGTGGTATTCATGTTTGTCCTTTCGAAAAAATCCGCGCTCGCGGCGGCGTCCACGAGCCTGTTCGTTCTGCTGTGGAGCAGTGGGGCGATCTTCTCCAAATGGGGCCTGGCCCACGCATCACCCTTTGCCTTTTTGCTGATTCGCTTTGGCATCGCCTTGTGCGGATTGATGCTGCTGGTGCCGTTGCTCAAGCTGAAACTGCCCAAGGGCGGCAAGCCGATGCTGTATGCGATGACCACGGGTGTGGTGTTGCTGGGGGCTTATCAGATTTTTTATCTGCTGGCCCTGGACCTGAAAGTCACCCCGGGTGTGATGGCAACCATCATGGGCGTGCAGCCGATTCTTACGGTGGTGATCATGGAACGGCAGCGTTCAGCCAGCAGGATGTTTGGTCTGGCGCTGGGTTTGGCCGGGTTGATCATGGTGGTTTATCAGGGCATCGGTCTGGCCGGTATGTCACTGGCCGGGATGCTTTTCGGTTTGTTGGCGCTGGCGAGCATGACGTTCGGTTCGATCATGCAGAAACGCATCACCGACAACCCGCTCGGCACGCTGCCGGTGCAATACCTCGCGGGGCTGTTGCTCTGCGGGATCTTCGTGCCGTTTCAGCCGTTTCATTTCGAACACAGCAGCGGTTTTATCGTGCCGGTGTTGTGGATGGGTTTGGTGGTGTCGGTACTGGCAACGTTGTTGCTGTACCGCTTGATCGCTCGGGGCAATCTGGTGAATGTCACCAGTCTGTTTTACTTGGTGCCGGCCGTGACAGCGGTGATGGACTACCTGATTTTTGGCAATCGGCTGGCGGCATTGAGCATGCTCGGCATGCTGCTGATCATCATCGGTCTGGTCTTCGTGTTCCGTAAAACAGTGTAAAAATGATAAGGCCTGGAACGTTGCTCCGGGCCTGTTCTATTTGGCCAGCACCGGGCAGAAAACCTCTGGACCTCCCACGTGGCGCTGGCCGAAGTGACGGGCATGCTCAGCCAGACGCGGGGGTCGAGGTGTGTGAGGCGATGGTGCATGGCGGGCCGTATCCGGCGACGTCGGATTCGCGCGGGACATCGGTCGGGACGTTGGCGATTGACCGGTTTCTGCGGCCGGTGTGCTTCCAAAATTATCCGGATGCATTGCTGCCCGAGGCGTTGCAGAACGCCAATCCGCTGGGGATTCGGCGGTTGGTGGATGGGGAAGTGAGTCAGTCGGCTTTGTAGCGCCTGGGCTGGCACCATCGCGAGCAGGCTCACTCCCACATTTAACCTCGGTGTTCACAGAAATTGTGTTCACAGGAGATCCAATGTGGGAGTGAGCCTGCTCGCGATGACGTCATCAGCCTCACCAAAAATCTACTTGGCCGCCACCCCGGCAGCCTTCACCACCGAAGGCTTCAACACCAGCCACAACGCCGCCGCAATCAACACCCCACCATAGATATGCGCCATCGACAACGGCTCATCCAGCAACAGCGCTCCCCACAACACCCCGAACGGCGGGATCAGGAAGGTCGTGGTCATCGACCTCACCGGCCCGATCGAACTGAGCAAACGGAAGTAAATGATGTACGCCAGCGCGGTACACACCAGCCCCAACCCAAGCAACGACAACCAGACATTCCAGCCACCCCAGCTTGCCGGTGGCTGGCTGATCACGCTGTAGCCGAACAACGGCAGCAAGAACAGCGTCGCCCCGAGCATGCTGCCCAGCGCCGAAAGACGACTGTCGAGACCGCCCGCGTGGTCAAGCCAGCGGCGCGCCAGGAACCCGGCAAAGCCATAACAGGTGGTGGCGAGCAGGCAGGCAACGGCGCCCATCAGCAACTCCATGTCGAACGCCACCGGACCGGCACGGGTCAGGACGCCAACGCCGAGCAGCCCGAGGAACACGCCGCCAAGCTTGGCAGCGGTCAGTCTTTCATGGAAAAACAGGCCGCCGATCAACACGCCCATCAGCGGCGTGGTGGCGTTGAAAATCGCCGAGTAACCGGCCGGCAGCACTTGGGCGGCTACGGAATAGAGGGTCGCCGGAATGCCGGAGTTGATCACGCCGAGTAGCATCACCGTCTTCAGTTTGCCTTTGAAATCCCAGCTGATACGCATCAGGCCGAGGATCACCAGCAAGCCGGTGGCAGCAATCGACACGCGGAAAAAGGCCGTGGGGATTGTGCCAATCACTGGGGCGATGATGCGCATGAACAGAAAGCTCGCGCCCCAGATCGCTGCCAGCGACAATAAACGGAAAATATCGACAGGGCTCACGGTGCATTCCTTCCTTGATGAGGACGAGAGTGTTGCCGAGCGCCTTATCCATGGCAACCGAAAAACGAGCATTTAACTCGAGCCGAAAATTACGCTTCTCCTGCACCCGGTTCACTGGCTAAGCTCAGGGCTCCCGAATTCCCGCAGAGGTCTCACCATGCCGCAGCAATGGCCAGCCGCCGACATCGCCCGAATGATCCTCGATGGCTTTGACGATTACCGCGAGCATTTCCGTCAGATCACCGATGGCGCCCGGGCTCGCTTCGAGCAGGCCAAGTGGCAGGAGGCGCAAATCGCCTCGGCCGCGCGGATCAATCTGTACGAAGAGAAAGTCAGCGAAACGGTCGACCGCCTGCGCATTGCGTTTGACGCCGACACGCTGGACGTCAGTTGCTGGCCGCTGGTCAAAAGCGCTTACATCACCCTGATCGACCTGCGTTTCGACGATGAACTGTCCGAGACCTGGTACAACTCGATTTTCTGCGGGCTGTTCAGCCATGACCTGATCAGCGACGGCTGCATGTTCATTCACACCACCCGGCCGAGCCTGCGCCGCGCCCGCGCTGCGCAAACCCGGACCTATAAGCCTCAGGGCCAGTTGTCCGGCATGCTCGCGAGCATTTTTGCCGATTACAGCTTCAGCGAGGATTACGCCGATCTGGCCGGCGACTTGCGCCGCCTCGAAGCGCAACTGCGCGAGAACCTGCCGGACTGGGTGTGCAAGGACCCGGAGTTGAGCGTCGAACTGTTTTCCTCGGTGCTCTACCGCAACAAGGGCGCGTACCTGGTGGGGCGCATCTACACCACCGACGAGCAATGGCCGCTGGCGATTCCGCTGCTGCACCTCGAAGGTCGCGGCATCCAGATCGATGCGCTGATCACCGATGAAGCGGACGTGTCGATCATTTTCTCGTTCACCCGTTCGTATTTCATGGTGGATGTGCCGGTGCCGGCGGAATTCATCGGTTTCCTGCGGCGCATCCTGCCGGGCAAGCACATTGCCGAGCTGTACACCTCGATTGGTTTCTACAAACACGGCAAGTCCGAGTTTTACCGGGCGCTGATCAATCACCTGGCCAGCACCGACGACCAATTCATCATGGCCCCGGGTGTGCGCGGCATGGTGATGAGCGTGTTTACGCTGCCGGGTTTCAACACCGTCTTCAAAATCATCAAGGACCGGTTCTCGCCGTCGAAAAACGTCGACCGCGCCACGGTGATCGAGAAATACCGTTTGGTGAAAAGTGTCGACCGCGTCGGGCGCATGGCCGATACCCAGGAGTTCGCGGATTTCCGCTTCCCGTTGAGCAAGTTCGATCCGGCTTGCCTGGAAGAACTGCTTGAGGTGGCCGCGTCCACGGTGTCGGTGGAAGGAGACACGGTGCTGATCCGTCACTGCTGGACCGAGCGGCGGATGACGCCGCTGAACCTGTACCTGGAAAACGCCAACGAGGCGCAGGTGCGCGAGGCGCTGGAGGATTACGGTCTGGCGATCAAGCAACTGGCGGCGGCGAACATCTTTCCCGGCGATATGCTGTTGAAGAACTTCGGCGTCACCCGCCACGGTCGCGTGGTGTTTTATGACTATGACGAGATCTGCTTTCTGACCGAAGCCAACTTCCGTCACATCCCGCAACCGCGCACACCGGAAGACGAGATGGCGTCCGAGCCGTGGTACTCGATCGGGCCGCTGGATGTGTTTCCTGAAGAGTTTCCGCCGTTCCTGTTTGCCGATTCCGGGCAGAGGAAGCTGTTTGACCAGTTGCATGGCGAGTTGTACAACGCCGACTACTGGAAAAGCCTCCAGGAAGCCATTCGCGCCGGCAAGGTGATCGACGTGTTCCCTTACCGCCGAAAAGGCCTTGATAACGAATAACGGCTGAAAACCACCCCCTCACCCCAGCCCTCTCCCCACGGGGGAGAGGGGGAAAGGGAGCAGATCTTCATGCTTTTCGACGCCTGAGTTCGGCGCGATATCTCAGATCGCAAATTTTCGAAAGTCACATAGGTCAGTCCCCTCGCCCTCTGGGAGAGGGCTAGGGTGAGGGGATTGGGGGCCCAACTGACACGCCAAACACCCCGCAAATCTGCGACAATCGCCCCCCTGCGCCACTAGACGACTTTTGCGTACCTGATGACTGACGAATCGCCTTCCATCGACAAACTGCTGAAAAACCTCGATCACGCCATGCTCGCCGACCGCCACCGGCTGCGGCGGCAGTTGCTTGAGCTGCGCAAGAAACCTGACGAGGCCAAGCTGGCCCAGTGGGTGACGCGCATGCAGGCGTCCTGTGACCAGGTGTTGGCGCGGCGCGCCAGCCTGCCGGTGATTCGTTACGACGACAGTTTGCCGATCGCCGCCAAGCGCGATGAAATCAAAGAGGCGCTGCTCAAGCATCAGGTGTTGATCATTGCCGGCGAGACCGGTTCGGGTAAAACCACCCAGTTGCCGAAGATCTGCCTGGAAATCGGTCGCGGCCAGCATGGCCTGATCGGCCACACCCAGCCGCGTCGAATCGCTGCACGTAGCGTGGCAAGCCGCGTTGCCGAAGAACTGGCGACGCCGTTGGGCGCGCTGGTCGGCTATCAGGTGCGGTTCGAAGACCAGAGCGATTCCAACACCCTGATCAAGCTGATGACTGACGGCATCCTGCTGGCGGAAACCCAGAACGACCGCTACCTCGAACGCTACGACACGATCATCGTCGACGAAGCCCACGAGCGCAGCCTGAACATCGACTTCCTGCTCGGTTACCTGAAAACCCTGCTGCCGCGTCGTCCGGACCTGAAAGTCATCATCACGTCGGCGACCATCGACCTGGAGCGCTTCTCCAAGCACTTCGACGATGCGCCGATTGTCGAAGTCTCTGGTCGCACCTTCCCGGTGGAAACCTGGTATCGCCCGCTGACTCTGGAGCAGGACGAGGAGGGCAACCGCGTCGAGGACGACTTGACCGTGGATCAGGCGATCCTCGCCACCCTCGACGAAATCGCCGCGTTCGAGCGCAGCGAGCGCAAGAGCCCCGGTGATGTGCTGGTGTTCCTGCCCGGCGAGCGCGAGATTCGCGACGCCGCCGACATGCTGCGCAAGGCCCAGCTCAAGCACACCGAGATTCTGCCGTTGTACGCGCGGTTGTCGCCGGCCGAACAGCAGCGGATTTTCCAGTCACACCCTGGCCGTCGCGTAGTGCTGGCGACCAACGTCGCCGAAACCTCGCTGACGGTGCCGGGCATTCGCTACGTGATCGACAGCGGCACCGCCCGCATCAGCCGTTACAGCTACCGCGCCAAGGTGCAGCGGCTGCCCATCGAAGCCATTTCCCAGGCCAGCGCCAACCAGCGTAAAGGCCGTTGCGGACGGGTCGAGCCGGGCATCTGCATCCGCTTGTACGGCGAAGAAGATTTCATCGGTCGCCCGGAATTTACCGACCCTGAAATCCTGCGGACCAACCTCGCGGCGGTGATCCTGCAGATGCTGCATCTGCGCCTCGGCGAGATCACCGACTTCCCGTTTATCGAGCCGCCGGATGGCAAGGCCATCAGCGATGGTTTCAACCTGCTGCAAGAACTCTCGGCGGTGGACCGCAACAGTCAGCTGACCCCGCTCGGCCGCCAGTTGGCGCGCCTTCCGGTGGACCCGCGCATGGGCCGCATGCTGCTGGAAGCGGCCAAACTCGGCAGCCTTCAGGAAGTGCTGATCGTCGCCAGCGCCATGTCGATTCAAGACCCGCGCGAACGTCCGCCGGAGCGTCAGCAAGCGGCGGATCAGGCCCACGCACAATGGAAAGACGTGGACTCGGACTTCGCCGGGCTGGTCAATCTGTGGCGTGGTTTTGAAGAACAGCGCCAGGCGCTGACGGCGAGCCCGCTGCGCAACTGGTGCCGCAAGAATTTCCTCAATTACCTGCGCCTGCGCGAATGGCGCGATTCTCACCGCCAACTGAGCCTGATCTGCCGCGACATGCAGCTCAGCCTCAACAAAGAGCCGGCGGATTACCCGAAACTGCACAAAGCCGTGCTCTCGGGCCTGCTCAGCCAGATCGGCCAGAAGACCGATGAAGGCGATTACCTCGGTGCCCGTCAGCGCCGCTTCTGGATTCACCCGTCATCCGGGCTGGGCAAGAAGCGCCCGCAATGGCTGATGACCGCCGAACTGGTGGAAACCACCAAGCTCTACGCGCGCATGGTGGCCAAGATCGACTCTGACTGGATCGAGCCGCTGGCCGGGCACCTGATCAAGAAAAACCACTTCGAACCGCACTGGGAGGAGAAGCGCGGACAGGTCGTGGCCTTCGAGCAGATCACCCTGTTCGGGTTGATCGTGGTCGGTCGCCGGCCGGTGCATTACGGTCCGATCGACCCGGTGGTGTCCCGTGAGTTTTTCATTCGCGAAGGCCTGGTGCGGGGCGAGATCCAATCCAAAGCCAAGTGCCTGACGGCCAACCAGCAACTGCTGGAACAGCTCGACGAACTGGAAGCCAAGGCTCGCCGTCGCGACATTCTGGCCGACGAAGAGACCCTGTTCGCCTTCTACGATGCGCGATTGCCGGCGGAGATTCACCAGACCGCGACCTTCGACAGCTGGTATCGGGTCACTAGCCAGAAAGACCCGCAGCTGCTGATCATGCGCGAAGAAGACGTGCTGGCCCGTGAGGCCAGTGAAGTCACCGCGTTGCATTACCCGGACACCTTGCACATCGGCGATCTGGAACTGGCCCTCAGTTACCACTTCGAGCCGAATCATCCACGCGACGGCGTGACCCTGCGCGTGCCGGCGCCGCTGTTGCCGATGTTGCCGCCGGAGCGTCTGGAATGGCTGGTGCCGGGCGTGATCGAGGCCAAGTGCATCGCGCTGGTGCGCAACCTGCCCAAGGCCCTGCGCAAGAATTTCGTGCCGGTGCCGGACTTCGTCAAAGCTGCATTGCAGCGCATGACCTTCGCCGACGGCTCGTTGCCTCAGGCGTTGGGTCGCGAACTGCTACGCATGACGGGCGCGCGGGTCAGCGATGAAGCCTGGGCGGAAGCGGAGCAACAGGTCGACAGTCATCTGCGGATGAACCTGGAAATCGTCGATGGCCAGGGCAAGTTCCTCGGCGAAGGGCGAGATCTGGCCGAGCTGACCGCACGTTTTGCTGAGGCCAGTCAGGCCGCGTTGGCCGTGCCGCAAACCGCGAAAAACCAGCAGCCGGTGGAGGCGAAGGTGTTCGCCGCTGTCGCCGAAAAGACTCAACAGAAAATCGCCGGACTGTCGATGACGGTGTATCCGGCGCTGGTGGAAGAGAGCGGCACAGTTAAGGAAGGGCGTTTCTCCACGCCGGCCGAAGCCGAGTTCCAGCATCGCCGCGCCTTGCAGCGTCTGTTGATGCAGCAACTGGCTGAGCCGGCGAAGTTCCTGCGCGGCAAGTTGCCGGGGCTGACCGAACTGGGCCTGATGTACCGCGACATGGGGCGTATCGACAGTCTGGTGGAAGACATTCTGCTGGCCAGCCTCGACAGCTGCATTCTCGACGGCGAAGACCCGTTGCCCCGGGATGGTGCGGGTCTGGCGGCGTTGGCGGAGCGTAAACGCGGTGGCTGGACCGAGCATGCCGAGCGTCTGGCCAAATTGACGCTGGAGATTCTGAAACACTGGCACGGTCTGCAAAAACGCTTCAAGGGCAAGATCGACCTGGCACAAGCGGTGGCCCTGAATGACATCAAGCAGCAGCTCAGCCATTTGGTGTATCCGGGGTTTGTCCGGGAAACGCCGATGCAGTGGCTCAAGGAGCTGCCGCGTTACCTGAAAGCGGTCGAGCAGCGCTTCGAGAAAATCGGCGCTCAGGTGCAGAGGGATCGGGTCTGGAGTGGCGAACTGTCTGGTCTCTGGGCTCAATACCAGACCCGCGCCAACAAGCACGTCCAGGAAGGTAAACGCGATCCGCAGCTGGAGCTTTATCGCTGGTGGCTGGAGGAATACCGGGTTTCGCTGTTCGCCCAGCAACTGGGGACCAGGGTGCCGATCTCCGACAAGCGCCTGAACAAGCAATGGACCCAGGTAGAACCCTAGGGCTTTTTGTAGGAGCCAGGCTTGCCGGCGAAGGCGGTCATAAGGACGCCTTCGCCGGCAAGCCTGGCTCCTACGGTAATGCGTTGTGTCTGCGGTGGGTGTTTGATCCAGCAAATAGGGCCAAAACCCAATGTTTATGGCAAACTTCGCGCCTATAAACGCCGGTCCCGCGGTTTTGAGCCTTTACAGGTTCGGGCGGATCGGAATAAAGCGTTGCCAGGTGTGCTTCCCGTGACGGGAGCAGAGCCTTTATGTGTTGGTACGTCGGTGCCAACGCTTTCTGCCTGAACAGATTAGAGAAACGACCATGCATAACGTCGTCATCAGCGGCACCGGCCTGTACACCCCGGCCAACAGCATCTCCAATGAAGAGCTGGTGCAGTCTTTCAACGCTTACGTCGCGCAATTCAACGCCGATAACGCCGATGCCATCGCCCGTGGCGACGTCGAAGCGTTGACCGAATCCAGCGCTGCGTTCATCGAAAAAGCGTCCGGCATCAAAAGCCGCTTTGTCATGGACAAGGACGGCATCCTCGACCCGCAACGCATGGCACCGCGTCTGCCTGAGCGTTCCAACGACGAGTGGTCGGTGCTTTGCCAAATGGCCATCGGCGCAGCTGAACAAGCCTTGCAACGTGCGGGCAAAACCGCCGCCGACATCGACGGCGTCATTGTTGCCTGCTCCAACCTGCAGCGCGCCTACCCGGCCATCGCCATCGAAGTCCAGGAAGCGCTGGGCATCCAGGGTTTCGGTTTCGACATGAACGTGGCCTGCTCCTCGGCAACCTTCGGCATCCAGGCCGCCGCCAACAGCGTGCAACTGGGCCAGGCCCGGGCGATCCTGATGGTCAACCCGGAAGTCTGCACCGGTCACCTGAACTTCCGCGACCGCGACAGCCACTTCATCTTTGGTGACGCGGCCACTGCGGTAATCATCGAGCGGGCCGACCTGGCGACGTCCAAGCATCAGTTCGACGTGGTCAGCACCAAGCTGCTGACCAAGTTCTCCAACAACATCCGCAACAACTTCGGCTTCCTCAACCGCGCGGCGGAAGAGGGCATCGGGGCCAAGGACAAACTGTTCGTGCAGGAAGGCCGCAAGGTGTTCCGCGACGTTTGCCCGATGGTGGCCGAGCTGATCGCTACCCACCTGGAAGAGAACAAGCTCAACGTCAGCGACGTGAAGCGTTTCTGGTTGCACCAGGCCAACCTCAGCATGAACCACCTGATCGTCAAGAAACTGCTGGGCCGCGAAGCCACGGAAGAAGAAGCACCGGTGATTCTCGACACCTACGCCAACACCAGTTCCGCCGGTTCGGTGATTTCGTTTCACAAACATCAGGACGATCTGCCCGCCGGTTCCCTGGCCGTGCTCAGCTCGTTCGGCGCGGGTTACTCGATTGGCAGCGTGATTTTGCGCAAACGTTGAGGCGCCACGGCTGTGGTTCTTTCCTCGGGTTCGCGGCGGCTTTTCCTACAGTCGAAACAGGCAGGACGCTGTAATTTTTCGCAAATGACAGCAGGACTTTGCCTACGGTGAAGTCCTGCTGATTCATTTTCGAGGTCAGGACAAGGGGATTGGTGAATGGCAGTGGATGACGCGCAACTGCTGGAACGATTGCTGGCAGGTGAGCAACAGGCCTTCAAAGACTTAGTCAGCACCTACCAGAGCCCCATGCGCGCGGTGGCTTATGCGATTGTCGGCAGTCGGCATGCCGACGAAGTGGTGCAGGACGCGTGGCTGTCAGTCGTGCGCAACCTGAGCAAGTTCGAGGCGCGATCGAGCCTCAAGACCTGGTTGCTGACCATCACCGCCAATGCGGCGAAAGGGCGATACAAGCAGAACCGTCGCGAAGTGCTGCTCGATGACCTTCCATCGCCCCATGGCACGATCGATGATGATCGTTTTTCGCCCGGCGATGGCCATTGGCTGGTGGCGCCATTCGCCTGGCACCAGGACACCCCAGAGGCGTTGCTCACCGAAAACGAGCTGCGCGAATGCCTCGAACACACCTTGCTCAGCCTGTCGGAACTGCAAAGCAGCGTGTTGCTGCTGCGCGAACGTCAGGGCCTGGAACTGGAAGAGATCTGTAATCTTCTGGAACTCTCGCTCTCCAATGTTCGCGTGCTGCTGCATCGGGCACGGTTGAAGGTCTTTGCGACCGTAGAGCATTTTGAGGAAACCGGTGAATGCTGACCTGTAAGGAACAAGTGGCACGTTCCAGTGATTATCTCGATGGCCAGTTGAGCTTTCGGGAGAAGTTGATGGTGCGGCATCATTTAATGTTCTGCCCTAATTGCCGGCGGTTCATTCGTCAGATGCGGCTGATGCAGGCGACGCTGCGCGTCTTGCCGGAGGAGGCAATGCCGGAAGTCGATGCACTCGCCGAACGTCTCGCTGCGGAGCGTCGCAAGAACATTCCGTAAGTTTCGTGGGGCACTGCGCGGAAGAGAAGCAGGCCGGCGTGGATGCATCGAACGGATGATGGGGATCGATCCATCCACGCCAGACTGTAAAGCGCCTCAAGCATCCATGACCTGAGGCGTGCAACGGTACTGCTTAGAACTTGGCTTCGGCGTCCAGTTGCAGGGTGTTGATGTCCGAATCCTTGAGGTTGGCGTTGGTGTAGTCAGAGTTAGCCATGAAGTACGTCGCGCCCAGGGCGAAGTTCTTGTCCAGCTCATAACTCACTTTCAACTTGCTGCCACGCGAACCGGTGAAACCGTTGGCGAAGTCAGAGTCGGTGAACGCACCGACCACCGCGTTACGCTGTACGTCGCGATAGTTGTAGTCCACCGCGAAGCCGTAGAACTTGGTCTTTACACCGGCCAGCCAGGCAGAATCCTGATCGTTGCTGGCATCTTTGTTGTTGACGTACTGACCGTAGAACGAGAGCGGCAGTGGCAGGCCGGTGATGTCGATCTGACCAAAGCCTTCGTACAGTTTGAATTGCTCGTTCGGGGTGTTGCCGTTGGTGGCCAGCACGGATGGAATGCTGGTGCCGCCTGCGGTGATGTCGTCGTCGTTGTCGTAGCCGTAGACGCTGCCGCCCAGGGTCAGTTTCAGGTTGTCGGTAAGGGCGAAGCGCGCGCCCAACTGGCCGGCGTACAGACGCAAGTCGTGCTTGAACTGCACACCGTCGCCGTCGACGTTGTCCTTGAGGGTGTAGTGGCCGGCGCTACCGAACAGCTCGGTGCTCGCGCCCAGCGGGTATTTGTAGGTGAGCGCCAGGCCTTCAGGGCTGATGTCGCTATCCCAGATGATGTCGCCCATGCTCACCCATTGCTGTGGCATCTTGCCGCCAACGAAGTGCAGGTTCTTGATGGCAGTAGGGTGGTAGTCGACGTAACCCTGGTCCAGCCAGATCGACTTCTTGTCGAAGTAGTTGTCCAGGCTCTGGTTGGTGGAACGCGCGTCGTCGTTGTTACCGGTGGCGATACGGATACCGGTGTCGACTTGCGGGTTGATCTCGGTGTAAGCACCCAGGCGGGCACGAACGCGTTGACGATCCTGGTCGCGGTTGTTGGAAACGCCATCGTTCTTGACCGTCTCCTGACGGAAACGCACGTCGCCCTTGAATTGGGTCTTGGCGGCCCAGGCCAGTTTCTGGTCGAAGGTGCTCAGTTCATTGGTTTTCTTCGCGGTTGCCGCGATTTGCTCGTTGGTCTCTTGCTGAGCCTGACGGGCGATTTGCTGATCTTTCTGATCCCTGGCCAGCTCGGCTTGCAGTTCGCCGTATTGCGCGTTGGTAATCGAGCCGTTTGCCTTAAGCATGTCGAGCAGTTTGGCGTCGACTGCGGCGCTGGCCGGAACACTCATGGCCAGCAGCAGACCGCCACACAGGACCGCCGCAGTTTTCGTGGAAGCAAGACGCATATCAATCTCCGAAGATGTAAGGGGATGACTGAGCCATCCGGGACACAACCGACCATTGATGGACGGAAAACAGTGGCCGGGTAGAACCCGACGCTCTAAAAACTGGCGCCAGTATCGCGATCGTTTATGACAGGGCGGTGGCAAAGTGATGGCGTCTCGATGACGATACAAAGACTGTCTGAACTTTTGATCCAAAGCCCTGTCGGCGGTTTTGACGGATGTGCAATGGCGGGCGATAGGCGATACTCGCCAGGCTGTTTCGCGAAGAAGTAGAGAGGGTGTCGATGCCGCTGCAACGTCTGGAAAGCCTGTCCGATATTGGTCCGCACACGTGGGATGCCCTGGTGCCGGATAATCAGCCGTTTCTGCGCCACGCCTTCCTCAGCGCGCTGGAAGACAGCGGCAGTCTCGGTCCTCATTCCGGCTGGCAACCCGAGCATTTGTTGCACATCGAAGGGGGGCGGCTGATTGCCGCGTTGCCTAGTTACCGCAAGTGGCATTCCTACGGCGAGTATGTGTTCGATCACGCCTGGGCCGATGCCTGCGAGCGTGCCGGTATCGACTATTACCCCAAGCTGTTGACCGCCGTGCCGTTCAGTCCGGTCAGCGGGCCGCGCTTGCTGGCGGCCACGGTCGAGGATGGCTTTGAATTACTGAACAGTCTGCCGGGCTACCTTGAGATCGAAGCGCTTTCCAGCGCTCACATCAATTTCACGGACCCTTTCACCGACGCGGCACTGGCCGAACAACCCGGCTGGTTGCAGCGAATCGGCTGTCAGTACCACTGGCAGAATCGCGGTTATCGAGATTTTCAGGACTTCCTCGACGTCCTCAGTTCACGCAAACGCAAGCAGATGCGCAAAGAGCGCGAGCAAGTGGCGGGGCAGGGGATTGATTTCGAGTGGCTTGAAGGCAGGCAACTGGATCAGGCGCAATGGGATTTCGTCTATGCCTGTTACGCCAATACCTACGCGGTGCGTCGGCAAAGGCCCTATCTGACGCGGGAATTTTTCAGTCTGCTGGCCGAGCGCATGCCCGAATCCATACGCGTGGTGCTGGCCAAACAAGGTTCACGCCCCGTAGCCATGGCCTTCAGCCTGGTGGGCGGCGACAGTTTTTATGGGCGTTATTGGGGCTGCCTGGCGGAGTTCGACCGTCTGCATTTCGAGACCTGCTTCTACCAGGGCATGGACTACGCGATTGCCAACGGCTTACAGCGTTTCGATGCCGGCGCCCAGGGTGAACACAAGTTGATTCGCGGGTTTGAACCGGTGATCACGCATTCCTGGCATTACTTGCGTCACGCGGGATTGAAAGCGGCGGTAAAGGACTTTCTGGAACAGGAAAGGGTCGGCGTGATGGCTTACGCTGAGGAAGCGAGGACCGCGTTGCCTTATCGGCAAGAATGATCCTCGCCTGTGGCGTCAATTGCCTTCCTTGCCCCGCCAGCGATACTTTTGCGGATTTCCAACGGCCAAAAAAACCGCCAGAGCTTGTGTTAGAGGGATATGGTGGTTTATCAGGGTGTAGATAATCCCTGTGGGAGTGAGCCTGCTCCGGGCGGCGTTCCGACGATAGCGGTGTAACAGTCAACATTTATGCCGACTGAAACTCCGCCATCGTCGGAACGCCGCCCGGAGCAGGCTCACTCCCACAGGTTCAGTGTTGTTCATTCCATTCAATCGATACCGACAAACCCACCCGTCTGGTGCTGCCACAGTCGCGCATATAGACCGCCGTGCGCCAGCAGCTCGGCGTGGGTGCCGGTTTCGGCGATCTTGCCTTTTTCCAGCACCACCAGCCGATCCATACGGGCGATGGTCGAGAGCCGGTGGGCGATGGCGATCACGGTTTTGCCCTGCATCAGGGTTTCGAGACTTTCCTGGATCGCGGCTTCGACTTCCGAATCCAGCGCCGAGGTCGCCTCGTCCATGATCAGGATCGGTGCGTCTTTGAGCAGCACCCGGGCAATCGCAATCCGCTGGCGCTGGCCGCCGGAGAGTTTCACCCCGCGTTCACCCACATGCGCATCGAAACCGGTACGGCCTTCGGCGTCCGACAGCAACGGAATGAACTCATCGGCGCGCGCCTTGTGCACGGCTTCCCAGAGTTCAGCGTCGGTGGCGTCAGGTTTGCCGTACAGCAAATTGTCGCGGATCGAACGATGCAACAGCGAGGTGTCCTGAGTGATCATGCCGATGCGCTCGCGCAGGCTTTCCTGGCCGACTTCGGCGATGTCCTGCCCATCGATGAGGATTCGCCCGCCCTGCACGTCATAGAGGCGCAGCAGCAGGTTGACCAGGGTCGACTTGCCCGCGCCGGACGGTCCGATCAAGCCGATTTTCTCACCGGGTTTGATCGTCAGGTTGAGGTCGCCAATGATCCCGCTCTTCTTGCCATAGTGAAAATCCACGTGCTCGAAGCGCACTTCGCCACGGGCAACGGTCAGCGGTTTGGCCTGATCGCGGTCGGTGACGCTGACCGGTTGCGAAATGGTCTGCAAACCGTCCTGGACCATGCCGATGTTTTCGAAGATGCCGGTGACCACCCACATGATCCAGCCGGACATGTTGACGATGCGGATCACCAGGCCAGTGGCCAGGGCAATCGCGCCCACGGTGATCAGCGACTGCGTCCACAGCCACAGCGCCAGACCGGTGGTGGTGACGATCAGCAAGCCGTTCATGCTGGTGATGACCACGTCCATGCTGGTGACCACGCGGCCGGCCAGTTGGGCTTTGACCGTCTGTTCTTCGATGGCTTCCTTGGCGTATTGCTGCTCGAAGTTGGTGTGGGCGAACAGCTTCAGCGTGGTGATGTTGGTGTAGCCGTCGACAATGCGGCCCATGAGTTTGGAGCGCGCATCCGAGGACACCACCGAGCGCTCCTTGACCCGTGGCACGAAGTAGCAGAGCGCACCAATGTACGCGGCGATCCAGCTCAGCAGCGGGATCATCAGGCGCCAGTCGGCTTCGGCGAACAGTACCAGGGAACTGATCGCGTAGATCAGCACGTGCCACAGCGCGTCCACCGCTTGCACGGCCGAATCGCGCAACGAGTTGCCGGTCTGCATGATGCGTTGGGCGATACGCCCGGCGAAGTCGTTCTGGAAAAAATTCAGGCTCTGTTTGAGTACATAACTGTGGTTCTGCCAGCGAATCATACTGGTCATGCTGGGGCTCAGGGTCTGGTGCACCAGCAGGTCGTGCAGGCCCACGAATATCGGGCGCAGGATCAGCGCCACCACCGCCATCCAGGCCAGTTCGATGCCGTGTTCCTTGAAGAAGTTGACGTTCGGCGTGCCTTGGGCCAGGTCGATGATGCGGCTCAGGTAGCTGAACAGCGCGACTTCGATCAGCGCGCCGAACAGGCCGACGGTCAGCAGGGCAGCGAAGCTCGGCCAGACCTGCTTCAGATAATAGGTATAGAAGGGGAAAACACGGTCGGGCGGAGCCGCCGTCGGGGCGTCACGGAAGACGTCGATCAGTTGTTCAAAACGGCGATAAAGCATTTGTTCTCCGCCCGCGCGCGGGCTCTCCTTTAAACGATATGAGCGGCGCCGGAGACCGGCAGCCGCTCAAGCACTCCTGTGCAGATTAGTCGATTACTTTGGCTGACTTGATGAACACAGGATCGGCCGGCACGTCTTTCATGCCGCTTTTGGTAGTGGTCTGGGAGTTGACGATGACGTCCACCACGTCCATCCCTTTGACGACTTTACCGAACACGGCATAGCCATCGCCCTGGTCGAGGAAGTCGTTGTCTTTGACGTTGATGAAGAACTGGCTGGTGGCCGAGTCCGGCGCGGAGGTCCGTGCCATGGACAGCGTGCCACGGACGTTATGCAGACCGTTTTTGGATTCGTTCTTGATCGGTGCCTTGGTTTCTTTTTGCTGCATTTGTTGAGTGAAACCACCGCCCTGGACCATGAAACCAGGAATCACACGGTGGAAAATCGTGTTGTTGTAGAAGCCGCTGTTGACGTAATCAACGAAGTTCTTGGTACTGATTGGCGCCTTGACCGGGTCCAGTTCGATTTCGATCTGGCCGTTGGTGGTTTCCAGCAACACGTGTGGCGCTTTAGCGACGGGCGTTGCGGCCATCAGGTTGGCGGCAAACAGAACGGAGCCGGCGACAAGGGCGATTTTTTTCAGCATGGGTCAGTGATCCTGAGTGGGGTGGTGTCGACTGCGGTGAGAAACTCGAGCAGGGTTTGGTTGAAGCGTTCGGGTTGATCCAGCGGGGTGGCGTGGCGCGAATCGGCGATCACCACCAGCCGCGCATCGGGTAGCAGTTTTACGTAGGTTTCCTTCAGCGATACCGGCGTGTAATCGCGGTCGGCGCTGATGATGAGGGTTGGACAGGCGACTTTCGAAAGTCGTTCCTGAACGCCCCAGCCAACGATGGCATCGAAGCTGGCGAGATAAGCATGTTTGTCGTTTTTTGCCCAGCGCTCAGCCATCTTTTGGCGCAAATCAGCTTGTTCGGGTTTGGGGAACAGCTTGGCGCCCAAGGCCTTGCCGATGGCGCCCAGACTGAGGGCACGCATCAGGCTCCAGCGCTTGAACCACTGCCAATAATCGTCGCGGCTGCGCAGTTTGACCTCGGGCGCGCTGTTGACGATGCACAGGCTTTTGAGCATTTGTGGCTGATCCACCGCCAGCTGAAAACCGATCATGCCGCCCATGGACAAGCCCACGTAATGCGTGGGACCGAGGTTCAGATGTTCCATCAGGGCAACCAGGTCCGCGCTGAACCCGGCAATGCTGTAACGCTCCCGGGGTTTGTCGGAACGACCGTGACCACGCACATCCGGAACGATCACGCGGTATCGGGTGGACAGCGCCGGGATCTGCTTTTCCCAGTCCAGGGTGCTGGAACCCAGCCCGTGAACCAGCAGCAACGGCGTGCCGTGGCCGTATTCCTCATAGTGCAGGTTGCAACCTTCATGTTCGAAATAGGCCATGCGGATACTCCATGTCAGGCTTGTTCAGGGGCGGCGAACGGCGCATCCAGCGGCGCGGTGTCGAAGGTGCGCAGCAGCTCGATCAAAATCTGCGTCGCCGGGCCCAGGGGTTTGTCCTTGTTCGAGTACAGATAGAAGCTCGGGTTGCGGCTGCCGCCCTGGTCCAACGGTAGCAGCTTGAGCGTACCTTCCCTGAGTTCGCGTTCGATCATGTGTCGGGGCAGCCAGGCGAAACCCAGGCCGCTGCTGACAAACGTCGCCGCGGTGGCCAGGCTGCCGACGGTCCAGCGCTGTTCGGCGCCGAGCCAGCCGACGTCTCGTGGTTGCTGGCGACCGGAGTCGCGAATCACCACTTGCATCTGGCTTTCCAGGTCCTGGAAATTCAGTTCTCGGTTCAGACGATGCAGGGCGTGTTCGGGATGGGCGACGGCGACGAATTCGACGTCACTCAACTCTGCACCCAGATAGCCCGGAATGCTGAACCCGGTGATCGCCAGGTCGGCCACGCCTTCCAGCAGGACTTCCTCCACACCCGACAACACTTCCTCGCGCAGACGCACCCGGCAGCCACGGCTTTGCGGCATGAACGCGGTCAGCGCACGGACGAGGCGGGCGCTCGGGTAAGCGGCGTCGACCACCAGCCGCACTTCCGCTTCCCAGCCTTGCTCCATATGGTGGGCCAGGTCTTCGAGCTGGCTGGCTTGTTTCACCAGTTGCCTCGAGCGGCGCAACAACACGCCACCGGCTTCGGTCAGCACCGCTTTGCGGCCATCGATGCGCAACAGCGGCACGCCGAGTTGGTCCTGCATACGCGCCACGGTGTAGCTCACCGACGATTGCGAGCGGTGCAGCGCTTCGGCGGCCTGGGCGAAACCACCGTGGTCGACCACGGCTTGTAAGGTTCGCCATTGATCAAGGGTCACGCGGGGCGCTTTCATGAATAGCTCCTCTTGTCCTAAGCTGGCAGTCCTTATTGGAGACTGCTGAATGAGAAAATTCTGTTGTGTACTGCTGGCGATGCTGCCGCTGACCGCGTTTGCTTATCCGATTGATGTGGAGAAAAACCTTAACGGCATGAAGATCGACTACAACGCCTACGATACGGATAACGACATCGCCTCCATTCAGGTCAACAACTACGGCGACACCGATGCGATCTGTAAGGTGGTTTTCAACAATGGCCCGGAAGCACCGCGCACCCGCTCTATCGAAGTGGCCGCCGGCAAACACAAAAATGCCACCGCCAAATTCACCCGGACCATTATCAAGATGCGAATCAACCTGACCTGCAACCCCAAATGACATGAAACACTGTAGGAGCGAGGCTTGCCCGCGAAGGCGGTGTGTCAGTCGACATCGATGTTGAATGACACGGCCACTTCGCGGGCAAGCCTCGTTCCTACAGAGTAAGTATGCTCAGCTTATAAACGAATTTATTGATGGGTTATAGCAGTTATTTGCGCTTTTTCATCGATATGACTCTGTTTAACCTTCACTCCATCGCCTTACAGCATTCTCAGATGGAGCCTACATCCCATGTCACGCGTTCTGATCATCGAAAGCAGCGCCCGTCAGCAAGACTCGGTTTCCCGCCAGTTGACCCAGACGTTCATCAGTCAGTGGAAAGCCGCGCACCCGAACGACCAGATCACCGTGCGTGACCTCGCCGTCAACCCAGTGCCGCACCTGGACATCAATCTGCTCGGTGGCTGGATGAAACCTGCCGAACAGCGCAGCGACATCGAACAGGTCTCCCTGGAACGCTCCAACCAGTTGACCGACGAACTGCTGGCCGCCGATGTGCTGGTCATGGCCGCGCCGATGTACAACTTCGCCATCCCGAGCACCCTCAAAGCCTGGCTCGACCATGTGCTGCGTGCCGGCGTGACCTTCAAGTACACCGACACCGGCCCGCAAGGTTTGCTCAGCGGCAAGCGTGCCTATGTGCTGACTGCTCGCGGCGGGATCTACGCCGGTAGCACCGCGGATCACCAGGAACCGTACCTGCGTCAGGTGATGGGTTTCATCGGGATTCACGACGTGACCTTCATTCACGCCGAGGGCATGAACCTGGGCGGTGACTTCCAGGAGAAAGGCCTGAACCAGGCCAACGCCAAGCTTTCCCAAGTGGCTTGAGGCTTTAATCGCCAGATAATCCCTTGATGTTCAAGTGACCTGGCGCAACCCCTTCAAGGCTTTACGCGCATCGAACCTCCCTTTGCACTTGTTGCTCCTGAGTGCTGTCGCCCGATTGAACGCTTTAGCGAGATCGGGCTTTTTTTTGCCTGTGATTTGGTGTCCGCAACATGAACCTGTAGGAGCGAAGCTTGCTCGCGAAGACGGTGTCACATTCAACATAGATTGCGGCTGACACGCCGTCTTCGCGAGCAAGCTTCGCTCCTACAGGGATCTGTGTGTTCTCGCGATCACCACCAAAACCCGCTATCGTCGCCGCCATTCGAAACGAGGCGAGCATGGGCTATCTACTTTTTGTCACGCTGATCCAGGCGTTTTCCTTCAGTCTGATCGGCGAATACCTGGCCGGTCATGTCGACAGCTACTTTGCGGTGCTGGTGCGCGTGTTGTTGGCGGGGCTGGTGTTTATTCCGCTGACGCGCTGGCGTTCGGTGGAACCGGCGTTCATGCGCGGCATGCTGGTGATCGGTGCGTTGCAGTTCGGCGTGACTTACGTATGCCTGTACCTGAGCTTCCGGGTGCTGACAGTGCCGGAAGTGCTGCTGTTTACCATCCTCACACCGCTGCACGTGACCCTGATCGAAGACGCCCTGAATCGACGCTTCAATCCGTGGGCGCTGGTGGCAGCACTGGTGGCGGTGCTCGGCGCGGCAGTGATTCGTTATGACCGGATCAACCCGGATTTCTTCATGGGCTTCCTGCTGCTGCAACTGGCCAACTTCACCTACGCCGCCGGGCAGGTCCTTTATAAGCATCTGGTGGCGCGTCATCCGAGCGATCTTCCGCATTACCGACGCTTCGGCTACTTCTACCTGGGCGCGCTGGCGGTGGCATTGCCGGCGTTCCTGATGTTCGGCAAAGAGAATTTCCTGCCGGAAGCGCCGTTGCAATGGGGCGTGCTGGTGTTCCTAGGCCTGGTCTCGACTGCGTTGGGGTTGTATTGGTGGAACAAGGGCGCCTGCCTGGTGAATGGCGGGACGCTGGCGGTGATGAACAACCTTCATGTGCCGGTGGGGTTGCTGATCAACCTGCTGATCTGGAATCAGCATGAAGAGCTGGGGCGGTTGTTCCTGGGTGGGTCGGTGATTTTGATGGCGGTGTGGATTAGCCGGTTGGGTGTACGAAAGTCTTTGGCGGTCACCTGACCCCTGGAGGCTTGGTGCTGTTGTACCGCGATACGTAGCGCAGCCCATTGACTGGCGGGGCCTACAGGCTGTGCTAGTGTTTCGGAACCAATTCTTCACCTTTGGGCTCCAGCCATGGACGAGACGATCGTTGACGTGACCACCGCGAAGTTCAACGCGTTAATCACGGTGATACAAGTGTATGGCGCCGCTTTCGCGGTGAAGATTCTCACCGCAATCGCCTTCTGGATCGTCGGGCGCTGGCTGATAGGCTTTGCTGTCGGCATGGTGCAGCGGGCCCTGGGCAAACAGAAGGTCGACCCGACCGTACTGCGCTATGTTGGCTCAGCCATTACCGTGACGCTGAATATCATTTTGGTGATCGGTATTCTCGGCTACCTGGGCATGCAAACGACCACCTTTGCCGCGCTGCTCGCTGCGGTCGGTCTTGCGATCGGTCTGGCCTGGTCGGGGTTGCTGGCCAATCTGGCGGCGGGCGCGTTTATTATTGTCCTGCGCCCATTCAAGGTCGGCGACTTCATCTGCGCGGGTGGGGTGACGGGTACGGTCACCGAGATCGGTCTGTTCGCTACCGCTATCAACACCCCGGATAACGTGCTGACTCTGGTCGGTAATAACAAGATTTTCAGCGACAACATCCAGAACTTCACCCACAACCCGTTCCGCCGTGTCGAACTGAAAGCACAGCTATCGGGCGCGGCCGACTGGAAAGCGGCGGCGGCTTTGCTCAAACAACACATTGCTGCGATCCCCAACGTGCTCGCCGAGCCTGCGGTGGAGATCGAGATTCTGGAGTTCAACCTGGTCGGTCCGGTGTTGGCGGTGCGTCCTTACTGCCACAACGAGCACTATTGGCAGGTTTATTTCGACACCAACCGCACCATCAAGGATTCCCTCGGTGAAGCCGGTTTCCCGGCTCCGATGCCGGCGCAGACGGTAATCATCCAGCAGCAAGCCGGGTGAGCCTCACACCGTCACTCCCACAGGGTTTTGTGGTTCTACATGATGTGTTTTTCGGGCTCAGGTATGTGACTTGCACCAAGCACCGCCGGCAGTAACCCCACTCGCAAATCCCCGCCACTGGGCTGTTGATACAGGCTCAACCCGAACTCCGGCAGCACCGCCAGCAAGTAGTCGAAAATATCCCCCTGAATCCGCTCGTAATCCGCCCACGCGGTGGTGCGGGTGAAGCAGTAGATTTCCAGCGGAATGCCCTGCGCGGTGGTTTGCATCTGGCGGACCATGCAGGTCATGTTTGGCTGGACCTCCGGGTGACTCTTCAGATACGCCAACGCATAGGCCCGGAACGTCCCGATGTTGGTCATCCGCCGACGGTTGGCCGACATCGCCGCGACGTTGCCCTGAGCCTCGTTCCAGGCCTTGAGTTCGGCCTGTTTGCGGCTGATGTAATCGGTCAGCAGATGCACCTGCGACAACTTCATCTCTTCGTCATCGCGGATGAATCGTACGCCACTGGCATCGATGAACAGGCTGCGCTTGATCCGTCGGCCGCCGGACTGCTGCATGCCGCGCCAGTTCTTGAACGATTCGGACATCAGGCGCCAGGTCGGGATCGAAACGATGGTCTTGTCGAAGTTCTGCACTTTCACCGTGTGCAGGGTGATGTCGACCACGTCACCGTCGGCACCGACTTGCGGCATCTCGATCCAGTCACCGACCCGCAGCATGTCGTTGCTGGTCAGCTGCACGCTGGCGACGAACGACAGCAACGTGTCCTTGTAGACCAATAGAATCACCGCCGACATGGCGCCCAAGCCTGACAGCAACAACAGCGGCGAGCGGTCGATCAATGTCGCGACAATGATGATCGCGCCAAACACGTACAAGACCATTTTCGCCAGCTGCACGTAACCTTTGATCGAGCGGGTACGGGCATGTTCGGTACGCGCATAGATGTCCAGCAGGGCGCTGAGCAAAGCGCTGACCGAGAGCACCAGGAACAGGATGGTGAACGCCAGTGCGACGTTGCCGAGGAAAATCAGGCTGGTCTTGCTCAGATCCGGCACCAGGTACAGGCCGAACTGGATTACCAGCGACGGCGTCATTTGTGCCAGGCGATGAAAGACCTTGTTGTGCCGAAAGTCGTTGATCCAGTGCAAGGCCGGTTGGCGACCGAGCATTTTGGTCGCGTGAAGAATGAGGTAGCGCGCCACTCGTCCGAGGACCAGCGCCACCACCAGCAGCAGGATCAGCGCCAGGCTGGAATGCAGGAGGGGGTGCTGATCGAGGGCACCCCAAAGGTCTTGGACGTTGAGCCAGAGCTGTTTGATATCCATGGGCGAAAACGGTTCTTCTGTAGGACGCGACGGGGCGATTAGAGCATTTAAGACGCTTTGCATGACGTTTGGAGACAAATCAGGCAACAAAAAAGCCACTGTTTACCGTCGTTTGCATAAAGAAACTCGGCCTCGGCGCTCGAAACCGTTACCCTATGCAGCTGTTTTTTTGTATTTCTTCGAGGTAGCACCCGTGTTTTCCCAATTCGCCCTGCACGAACGCCTGCTCAAAGCCGTGGCCGAGCTTAAATTTGTCGAGCCAACGCCTGTGCAAGCAGCGGCTATTCCGCTGGCGCTCCAAGGGCGTGACCTGCGGGTGACAGCGCAAACCGGTAGTGGCAAAACCGCTGCATTCGTTTTGCCGATCCTCAACCGTCTGATCGGCCCGGCGAAAGTCCGCGTCAGCATCAAGACCCTGATCCTGCTGCCGACCCGTGAGCTGGCCCAGCAGACCATCAAGGAAGTCGAGCGCTTCGCGCAGTTCACTTTCATCAAGTCCGGCCTGATCACCGGCGGTGAAGACTTCAAGGTCCAGGCCGCCATGCTGCGCAAGGTGCCGGACATCCTGATCGGTACGCCGGGCCGGATGATCGAGCAACTGAACGCCGGCAACCTCGACTTGAAAGAAGTTGAAGTGCTGGTACTCGACGAAGCCGACCGCATGCTCGACATGGGCTTTGCCGAAGACGTGCAGCGTCTGGTGGAAGAGTGCACCAACCGTCAGCAGACCATGCTGTTCTCGGCCACCACTGGTGGTTCGGGCTTGCGCGAGATGGTCGCCAAGGTCCTGAACAACCCGGAACACTTGCAACTGAACAACGTCAGCGATCTGAACGCGACCACCCGTCAGCAGATCATCACCGCCGACCACAATCAGCACAAAGAACAGATCGTGAACTGGCTGCTGGCCAACGAGACCTATCAGAAGGCCATCGTGTTCACCAACACCCGGGCCATGGCTGACCGCATTTACGGTCGTCTGGTGGCGCAGGAATACAAAGCGTTCGTGCTGCACGGCGACAAAGACCAGAAAGATCGCAAACTGGCCATTGACCGTCTGAAGCAGGGCGGTGTGAAAATCCTCGTCGCCACCGACGTCGCCGCTCGCGGCCTCGACGTGGAAGGCCTGGACCTGGTGATCAACTTCGACATGCCGCGCAGCGGCGACGAATACGTTCACCGTATCGGTCGCACCGGCCGCGCCGGCAACGATGGCCTGGCCATCTCGCTGATCTGCCACGGCGACTGGAACCTGATGTCGAGCGTCGAACGCTACCTCAAGCAGAGCTTCGAGCGCCGCACCATCAAGGAAGTCAAAGGCACCTACGGCGGACCGAAAAAGGTCAAGGCCTCGGGCAAAGCCGTTGGCGTGAAGAAGAAAAAAGTCGACGCCAAGGGCGACAAGAAGAAAACCGGTGCCAAGGCCCCGACCAAACGCAAAATCGCCAACCGCCCGAAGACCGACGCCCTGTCGCTGGTCAGCAAGGACGGCATGGCACCGCTCAAGCGCCGCAAGCCGGAAGCGCCGGCTGCTGAATAAAGCGCCGTAGCGATCCAATAAAAACCCGGACAGTGTCCGGGTTTTTTTAGGTCCAGCGTTTGTCAGCTCCCCAACAGCCCGCTGGTGTCCGCATCAAAGCGTTGTTTGGCTTGATCAGCCTTGGGTTTGAGTAACGCGAGCAGCGCGGCTTCGCTGTACAACTGAGTCACCGCGAGTTCCCGGGGCGTCGGTTCAATCGGGATCAACACGTCTTCAGTGTCTGCATGCAGCCAGATCGCCACCAAGTGCAGCGCCGAAACAAACAGCACCCGCAGTTCAACGGTTTTGCCCTGCAGTTGCGGCGACTGTTCCGCCAGTTTCAACGCCCCGACCGTCGCGGCCGCCATGGCCCCGTGGTTCAGCGAAGAGAACTCGACATGCCCGCGAACGTCGGCCAATTGCGCATCGGCAATCGTCACGCCATCGGAAAACACCAGGTAATGCCAATCGCCGATCTTGGCGTCTTTCAGGCCTTTGCCCTGGCTCACGTCTTCCAGGCTGAGCGAGTAGCCACGGTAAGCCTCGCTGAGGCTGATCTTGCCGGGCGCGGCGCTGGCAAACTGGCGATTGACGCCGAAGCCTTGGGTTTGCAGGGCGTCTTGCAGCGCCGGACGCAATGTCTGCACGCCGTTGGAAGGCGCCTTTGGATAAGTCAGTTGCATGATGTCGCCCTCCTAGTTTTTAGCGGTGAAGTAAGTGTGGGTCCAGTTGCCGCCGCCGTTGTAAGAACCGGGGAACGAGTTCAACGCGCGGGTCGAGTAGCCGTAGATAGAGTCTGCAACCAGCACGTAATTGCCGTTGGTGCCATAGATCGTCAGGAAGTGCGCACCACCGCCGTACCAGGCACAGCGCAAACCAATCGGTCGGCCCATGTTGATCTGGTTCTGGATGGCCGTCATCTGCAGCGAACCCTGGTTCATGCCGTTGAAACTTCGGGTAATCGTCAGGGCTGAATCCAGATAGCCATACACGTTGCAGGGCCCCGGTTGATCGCAGCAATTGCGGTCCAGGGCAGTGGTGGCCACGCCGCATTGGGTCCAGGACCCGGTGCCATAATAGTTGCCGACCGAGGCGGAAACGGCTGCCCAACACCAGTTGGTCTGGGTTTGTTTCTGCATCGTGAAGTTCAGGCTGGCAGCAGCCTGAGCACCGAGTGGTGCAGCTGATTTGACATCGGACAGTTGCGGGTTCAGCAGATGGCCGGTCAGGCACCTTGGCAGGGATTCGCCGGTGAATGACGTTGCTTCAGTGGTTAACATTTTTCAATCCTCCATGAGTGAAAACTAGCGTCCAGCTAGTGGGTCTGTAGCGGTGTTGCTGAGCGATCGGCGTGTGCGTTTTGCCATGCTGGATGGCCGGCTCCGATCCGGGCTCGAGGTAACCTTAGGTACGCATATGCATTTGTGCAAATAATTAAATGCGCTAATGCAAATTCCAGATCAAACCATCACCTCGTTTGGCCGCGTGAGAGGAAACGTCATTCTTGCGCAGTTACTACCGAAGGTTGCGATCCTTGCTTTCAGCTTTCAGCCTTTTTATCCGCCACTTTCAGCTCCTTCAACCTCTGATCGATCAACTGGCATTTATCGGGCAGATCCGCGCTGGCGGTGCCCAAATCCATCTTCTGCAACTCATCGTTGATCTCTTTGGCTTTCTTCGGATTTTGCTCGGTGAGCCTGGTCACTTCCTTGGCCAGTTGTTCGCGCTTGGCGGTGGCTTCTTCGGGGGTGCAGGCCCAAGCGGGGAGGGCGCAGGCGAGTGTGGTGGCGAGGGTTATTTTCAGCAGGATTTTCATCGGGCAGACCTCATTTTTCAGGATTGCGACTCTATTGAGTTGAGGGTTCAACTCACTGAAAAGTTCAGGCTGATCGCGCAAGGCCCCGGACTAGAGCGCTGGCGAAAAAACACCAATCAACTATTTGACGTCAGAATGATGGCAACTTAATATCGCGCCACCAAAGTGATATCACTTTGCCATTTCGAGGGGTCGAGCTGCCTGTCGCTGAGGGTGGCGAAGGCGCGTTACGCCACGCACTGGACATTCTGATCCAGCCGTCTCCCTGCCCATTTTGTCGTTACCCACGGTCGATGCCTTTTGCACTGGCCTTGGCTGAATTTCGCCTTCGATTTGCTATTTCCCCTTGCCCTGATGCATCGAGATATCTGACATGGACGTTCGCCACTACGCTTTTCTCGCTCGCCAGCCTTCCGCTGCCGTAAAAAACCGCGAGCACTTCTGGGGCATGCCCAAGCGCGGACTAGCGTTCCTGTTGGCCAACGTCATGTTCTGGCAACCGATGTGGGCCCAGGCCGAAGGGATCGTGGTGGCGACGCCGGGGACCAGTCTTGGGCAAGCGGGCAATGGCGTGCCGATCGTCAATATCGCCACGCCCAATGGCACCGGCCTGTCGCATAACCAGTTTCACGATTACAACGTCGGCACCCAGGGCGTCATCCTCAACAACGTCGCCAATCAGACCGGCGCGACGCAGTTGGGCGGCATCATCGTCGGTAACCCCAACCTCACCAACCGGGTCGCGGCGCAAACCATTCTTAACGAAGTGGTCGGCGGCAGCCCGAGTCAGTTGCGCGGGTACACGGAAGTGGCGGGGCAGTCCGCTCGTGTCATCGTCGCCAACCCTTATGGCATCAGCTGCAACGGGTGCGGTTTCATTAACACCCCGCGCGTGACCTTGACCACCGGCAAACCGGTACTGGACAACGGGCGTCTGGATCGCTTTCAGGTCGATCAGGGCAGCATTGCCATCGACGGCGCCGGGCTCAATGCCAACAATGTCGACAGCTTCGAAATCATCACCCGCAGCGCGAAGATCAACGCCGAGATTCAGGCGAAAAACCTGACGATTGTGGCCGGTCGCAACGACGTCAATGCACAGACGCTCAACGCCACCGTACGCGCCGATGATGGCAGCGCCAAACCGCAACTGGCCATCGACTCGTCGGCGCTGGGCGGCATGTACGCCGGGGCGATCAAGCTGGTCGGCACCGAGGCCGGGGTCGGGGTGAAACTCGACGGCAAACTGATCGCCAGCGGTGGCGATATTCAGCTCGATGCCAGCGGCCAATTAAGCTTGGTCGACACCTCGGCGACCAATGGCGCGGTCAATGTCAAAGCCGCGAGCCTGGATGTACGTGGTCCGGTCTATGCGGGCACGGCGCTAAACGTGCAAACCCAAGACAACCTGACCAACCAGCAAACCCTCGCCGCTCGCGACACCATCGCCCTAAGTGCCGGCGGGCAGTTGACCAACAACGGCATCATCGAAGCCGGGGTCAATGCCGATAACAGTCGCAACGCCAACGGCGATGTGAGCCTGAGCGCGCAGAACCTCACCAACACCGGCAAGAGCGTGGTTGCCAGCCGCAACCTGACGGTCAACACCAGCCAGACCCTGGGCAACCAGAACGGCACGCTGAGCGCCGGGCAAACCGCCAATATCACTGCTGCAACCCTGGATAACCAGAACAACGGGCGGGTGTTGAGCAGTGGCAACCTCAATCTCACCGCCAATCAGGTGCTCAACGGCAACGGTCTGATCACCAGTACCGGCCATCTCAGCGCAACCCTTGGCCACCTGAACAATCGCAATGGCGAACTCTCGAGCCTGGCGACCGCGACGTTGCGCATGGCCACGCTGGATAACGTGGCGGGACTGGTGAACGCCGGTCAGGCTTTGAGCATCACCGCCACGGGTTTGGTGAACAACCAGGGCGGCAAACTGACCAGCCTCGACAGCCTGAGCGTCAACGCCGGCAAGGTCGATAACGGCAACAAGGGCCGGATCGCCAGCAACAAGGCCCTGACGGCCACCGTCAGTGGCCTCGACCAACACGATGGCGGGCAACTCACCAGTGGCACGTTGCTGACCCTGGATCTGAATCACGGCGAGCTGAACAACCAGAACGGTTTGATCAACGCCCCGGTGCTGGTGCTGAAAAACCTCGCGCAGGTGGACAACCGCAACGGCGAAATTTCCAGCGCCCAGGCTTTCACGCTGGCGGCCGACAGCCTCGACAACAGCAACGGCAAACTGCTCGGCAATCAAGCGGTGACCCTACGCATACAGCAGGCGCTGACCAACATCAAAGGCCTGATCGCGGCGGCAAGCGTCGATGTACAGGCCGGTAGCCTGAACAACAACGGCGGCACCCTCACCAGTCGTGCCGGCCTCGAACTTCGGGTTAACGGCCAACTCGACAATCAGGACCAAGGGCTGATCAACGCCACTCAAAACCTGAACATCAACGCGGCGAGTTTGAACAACCAGAATGGCGGCTCGTTGCTTGGCAGCGCCATTGCCATCGACTTCAGCGGCGCCATGGGTGACCTGAACAACGCCAACGGCCTGATCACCACCACCGGGCAACTGAGCCTGCGCAACCTGCGGGACTTGAACAACCAGAGTGGTGAAATCTCCAGCAGCCAAAGCTACACGCTGACGGGTCGCCACCTGGACAACAGCGATGGCAAGCTCATCAGTCGTCAGCAACTGGACCTTAGCGCCGCTACCACCACTAACCTCAATGGTCTGATTTCCGGTTGGCAAAGCCTGAGCCTTCTAGGCGGCAGCCTCGACAACCGCAATCACGGCACCTTGTCCAGCCGCAACGGTGACGTGCTGGTGGACCTTACCGGTGCCGTGCGTAACAGCAACGCCGGCGCTCTGGTCAGTAACGGCACGTTGAAGGTCACGGCGGCCAGCCTCGACAACAGCGACAACGGCATTCTTTCCAGTGCCGGTGCGCAAACCTTCGTCATCGCCGGAACACTGAATAACGCCCAAGGTGGTTTGATCGACAGCGGCGCCGCTCTGGATATCCAGGCCAAAGCGCTCGACAACACCAACGCAACGATCAATGCACAACAGGACATCAGTTTCACCGGTACTGACCTGAACAACAGCGCCGGTACCTTGGCCGGTAATGGCGCGATCACCCTCGATCTGCTCGGCACCTTGACCAATACCAGCGGCAAACTGGCGAGCAACGGCCCGCTGGTCATTCAGCGCGCGCAGCAGATCAATAACCAGAACGGCAAATTGATCAGCCAGGGTTTACTGAGCCTGTTGACCGGTGGTCTCGATAACCGCAATGGTGGCACTGTCGCGGCCAACGATCTGTTGACGCTCACGGCCAGTGGTTCCGTGCAGAACAGCGCAGGCGGTCAGATCTTCAGCAGCGTCGCCGGCCTGACACTCAATGCCGCCAGCCTCGACAACGCCAAGGGCTCTCTGCAAAGCGAGGGCGACCTGACGGTAAAAACCCGCGGCGCCATCGACAACCAGAGCGGGCGCATCGTCGCCAAGGGCGGCAACCTCGACATTACCGCCGCCAGCCTCGACAGCCGCGGCGGTGTGCTCTCCAGCCTGCAAGGCGCCTTCAGCAGCCACATCACGGGTGTATTGCGCAACGGCTATGACCTGAACAACAACCGTCAGGTCGGGATCATTCAAGCCCAGAGCCTGGACCTCAAGGCACTGGCCGGCATCGACAACTACGGCGGGCGGATAACCGCGCAAACCGGTGACGCCATCGTCGATACCGGCACCAACGGCAACTTCGACAACCGCAATGGCGGCCTCTACGCCAAGGGGTTGGTCAGCGTCACGGCTAAAGACTTCGACAACAGTGGCGACAACGACGGGCAGATCGGCGGGCAGCAGATCGACCTGAGTCTGCGTGGCGCATTGAACAACCGCCTGGGCATCATCGAAAGCGAAAGCACCCTGACCATTTCCGCCGCCAGCCTCGATAACCAGACCGGTCAACTTCGCGCGCTAGGCGGCAATGGTAAAACCACGTTCGCCATCGGCGGCCTGTTCGATAACCGCAATGGCACCGTGGAATCCGCCAACACCAACCTGGCCCTCACTGCCGGTAGCTTGCAGAACGCCGGCGGCAACGTGCTGCACGTCGGCACCGGTATCTTCGACATCGCCACCGGGCAACTGGGCAGCGCTGGCGGCAACTTTGTCACCCGTGGTGGCCTGACCCTGACCGCCGCCAACTGGACCAACAGCAGCCTGATCCAGGCCGATCGCCTGACCGTCAACATCAACAGCCTCAACCAGACGGCCAGCGGTCAACTGCTGGCCGTCAGCACACTGACCGGCAACGGCGGCAATTGGAACAACGATGGCCTGATCGCGAGTGACGGCACCCTGAGCCTGAATCTGGGTGGCACGTACTCGGGCAATGGTCGGGTCAGCAGCCTGGGAACGCTTGGCCTCAGCGCTGCACAACTGAACCTCACTGCCGCATCGAGCATCGCCGGTGGTGGCAACACCACCATTTCCGTGGGGGGACTGCTCACTAACGCAGGTCGCCTGACCTCGGCGGCCGACCTGACCCTGACGGCCGGTGGCGTAAACAATACCGGCACCGTGGGCGCCGGCAAGAACCTGACGTTGACCACAGGTGTGTTACGCAACGACCGGGGCTTGATCTTCAGTGGCGCAGACATGCAGCTCCTGAGCCCCAGCTTCACTAACAGCTACGGGCAGGTCTACAGCCTGGGCAACACGCTCATCGCCAGGGACAAAAACGGCACCAAGGCTGATCTGCTGGACAACAGGTCTGGAGGGATTGATAGCACCGGCGACCTGACGATCGCCGCCACGACGGTTAACAACGTCATGGATGTGTTGCAGTACACCGAGCATGAGAAAAGTGTCGCGACCATCACTCAGTTGTCATGCACGCTGATTGCCTATGGATGTGACAGCCGTGGCGGTGGCCGCATCAACGGTCTTTGGGAAATTGCAGAAACCGATCGCTTGAAGATCACGCTTCATTCTGAAGCCGCCTCGATCAACAGCGGCGCGGACCTGACGATTAACGCCGGCGAAGTGAACAACACCAGCAGTAGCATGACCGCCGCCGGGGATTTAAAGATCACGGCGTCGACGATCAACAACAAAGGTGTGCAAGAGCAGGACATCGAAACCACCCGACGATTCGTGAGCTGGGTCAACGAAACCGCCTCGGCCATTGGCATGGCTGACCTCTTCACCCAACGAAACAACCCGACACCTTCGGCCACCGTCGAACAGGACATGAGCAACTTTCTGGCCTGGATGGGCGAAACCCTGCCGACCAGCAGCCGCATCATCAACGGCGAGTCTCTGGATGCAATCATCCAGGCAGGTGGAAACGTCACCCTCGATGCCACCCAGAACATCAACAACAGCGTGGTCCGCCCGTTCTATGCCTATGTGGCGGCGGGTCGCACCACAACCGACACCGGCGCGGGCAGTGGTTACTCGACGCCGATCCAGATCAACCAGCAACTCGCCCCCGACCTGGCCCAGCAGCAAGTCAACCCGCTGACGCTCCCCGGCTTCAGCCTGCCCACCAGCCAGAACGGCCTGTTCCGTCTGAGCCAGGAAGGCAGCACCAACCCGACCGCCACCGGCCCGCAAAGCTGGACCCTCACCGGCGCCAGTGTCACCTCGTCCACCAGTACGCCGGTCACTATCAACCGCGTGCAAGGCCTGCCGAACAGCGCCGGCAAATCCCAGCCGCACAAATACCTGATCGAAACCAACCCGGTACTCACCGACCTCAAGCAGTTCATGAGTTCGGACTACCTACTGTCCGGCCTGGGCTACGACCCCGACCAGAGTGCCAAGCGCCTGGGCGACGGTCTCTACGAGCAGAAACTGATCCAGCAAGCCGTGGTCGCCCGCACCGGCCAGCGCTTCATCGACGGCCAGATCTCGGACGAAGCGCTCTACAAGTACCTGATGAACAACGCCATCGCCAGCAAGGACCAGCTCAACCTGAGCCTCGGCGTGACCCTCACTTCACAACAAGTCGCGGCCCTGACCCACGACATCGTCTGGCTCGAAGAACACGAAGTGAACGGCGAAAAAGTCCTGGTGCCGGTGCTGTACCTGGCCAACGCCAACAATCGCCTGGCGGCCAACGGCGCGCTGATCCAGGGCAGCGACGTGACCCTCATCGCCGGCAAAGACCTGAACAACGCCGGCACCCTGCGCGCCAGCCAGAACCTTGATGCGACGGCCAAGAATGATCTGGTCAGCAGCGGGTTGCTGGAGGCGGGGGATCAGTTGAAGGTGCTCGCCACTAATAACCTGACCAACAAGGCGGGGGGCATCATTGCCGGGCGGGACGTGACGCTCACGACCACGAACGGCGATGTGATCAACGAACGCACGGTGACCTCCCACGACAGCAGCGTCGGCGACTACAGCCACGCACGAGACTTCGTGGACAACGCCGCACGGATCGAAGCCGCCAACAAACTGGTGATCAACTCCGGTCGCGATGTGATCAACACCGGTGGTGTGTTGAAAAGCGGTGGCAACATGGACATCGATGCCAAGCGCGACGTCACCATCACCTCCGTGGAGGAGCGCAAGTCCGAAAGCCGTACCAACTTCCTCGACTCAACCCTCACCCAGCATGGCTCCAGCGTCAGTGCGGGCGGTGGCCTGACAGTCAATTCCGGCGGCGACGTGACCGTGGTGGCGAGCAAGCTCGACGCCAAGGGCGACGTGACGATGGACGCCAAAGGCGACCTGCTGTTCGCCACTGCCGCCGACGAACAACACAGCTACTTCAAGGACAAAAAAGAAACCCGACAGGAAGACCACGTCAGCCAGGTCGGCACCACACTGGAGGCCGGCGGCAAACTCACGCTCAAGTCCGGCAAGGACATGACCCTGATCGCCAGCGACATCAGCGCCGGCAAAGAAGCCTACCTGCACGCCGACGGCGACCTGCAACTGCTGGCTGCGCAAAACAGCGACTATTCGCTGTACGACATGAAAAAAAGCGGTGGTTGGGGCAGTGAAAAGACCCAGCGCGATGAGGTGACGCAGATCACCCATATTGGTATGCAGATCAAGTCCGGTGGTGACCTGACGCTGTCCAGCGGTGGGGATCAGCGGTATCAGGTGGCGAAGCTCAACAGTGATCGGGACATCATCCTCGACAGCGGTGGAAACATTACGTTTGAAGGGGTGAAGGACCTTCACGACGAGAGCCATACCAAAAGCGATGGAGACTTGGCCTGGTTCGAAGCCAAAGGTTCGGGCTCCACGGATGAAACCCTTCGTCAGAGCCAACTCGTCGCCCAGGGACGACTGGTGATCAAAGCGGCTGGCCAGATCAGCATCGACATCAAACAAGTCGATCAGCAAAGCGTCAGTCAATCCATTGATGCGATGGTCAAGGCCGATCCGCAACTGGCCTGGTTGAAGCAAGCCGAAGCACGCGGCGACATCGACTGGCGTCAGGTGAAGGAGATTCACGAGAGCTTCAAGTACGACAATTCAGGGCTCGGGGCGGGGGCAAAAATCGCCATCGCCATCCTGATGTCTTTCATCATGGGCCCGGCAGGATTGGGCTTGGTGGGGGCTACTGCCGGGGGCGCCGTTGCCACGAGTCTGGCGACCACTGCTGTTACCAGCACCATCAGCAACAAAGGCAATCTGGGCGCTGCGTTCAAGGAAACATTCAGTGCTGACAGCCTCAAAGGCGCCGCCATTGCCGGGTTCACCGCTGGGATACTCAATTATGCGGACCAGAACTGGTTTGCCTCTGCAGCTGGAGGTAGCAACTCAGCAAATATCCTCACCAGCACCAACTTCACCGACATTGCGACACGGGTAGCTGGCCGTGCGGTGATCTCCAGCAGCATCTCAACCGCGATTGGTGGCGGCAGTTTTGGCGACAACCTCGGTGCGGCACTGTTGGGGGAGGCTGGCAATGTGGCCATGGCTACCGGGTTTGACTGGATTGGCGACACCATCAAGTTCCCAGAAGGCAGCCTCGAGAAAGTCGTTGCTCATGCGTTGATGGGCGGCCTGTTATCGCAGGCGCTGGGGGGCGATTTTGCCACCGGCGCAGCGGCGGCAGGGCTTAACGAAGTGATGATGAATCAGCTGATCAGCCTTGCGGATGGCAACGACCAGTTGCACGTAATGATGTCGCAGTTAACCGGGCTTGTGGCCGCTGCGGCGGTAGATGGGGATCTTCAGCAGGGAGCCAGCATTGCGGGGAATGCCACGACTTACAACTATCTCTATCACCGCGAGGTGAAAGAAATGCTGGCGGAAATGGACAGCAAGGAGACCGAGGAAGAGAAGCGAGCGGTTAGAGATCGATACGCCGCCCTCGACAGCCAACGAGAGGCGGAGCGTGAAGAACTTTGCACGCGATCCCCCAAAATCTGTCAAACAATTGCACATGGTCTGGTGGATGACGATCAGAAACTGACTGCACTGATTGAGCAGCTGAGAAGCGAAGGTAAGGGAGGATCAGCTCACTTAGTAGCTCATATACAGGAAGGAAATTTAAGCTCTGCAGGGGCCATGGCTGCAGATGTGAGTTCTTCGAACGGTAGTGTCCTGACTAGGATTGCTGCAGATTTTGTAAGAATGGGCGTCGGAATTATTCCTGGTCTAGGAGCTGGAAAGGGAACGACAACACCGAAGGAGATTGGAACCATTACGACAAGAACAACGAAAAATGAAACCCGTCTAGGTGGTCAACCAGGAGAGCCTGGTGTAAAAATAGTGTTCAAGGACGGCACCGAGTTTGATATGACGCGAACTAGAGTTAAGGAAACCGAGAGTAATCCTTACGTTCCAGGTCGCACTAGACCAGTAAAATTTGAAGACGCTGTGAATAAACAAGGTGATAAGCGAGCTCCGACCAGAGCGGAGCTGGAATGGTTTGATAGTATTAAATGGGACTGATGAGATGATTGACTCAAAAACTGGTGAGCGAATTTTGGTCCAGCTGGATGAGGTTTATGGTCCCTATATTCGCGTGTCAACATTTCAAGATGGTGGCGCACTGGAAGAAGTTTTGGATGAGATTTATTATGTGCTTTATTGGAAGGGAGCACCTGAGGATCTCAAGGATTTTGGCGGTAATGAATACTATTTTGGTGGTGCTGCTGATCCGGTAAAGTTGCAAGTTATTCTGGATGCTATTGAATTTGACTGATGGAGGATAAGTGGAAGAAAAGGGGGGCGAATTTATTTATTACTTGGTCGGTTTGGTGAGTAAATAAATTTGTCCCCTTTTCTGTTGCGGCTGGATCGCCAAACTCAACGAAGCGGCCAACAGCGGGATAAACGGGGACAGACCACGTTTATTCTGAGAGTGGGACAGTGCTTCTTCGATTAAACGTGGTCTGTCCCTGATTTCCGATGATAGGGATGGCAATCCGACGGGGGCGCATACATTATTGAATGGCGATGTAAGAATTGTTCCCGGATCACAGTCGGCTCCTGACGCATCTGGTGTATATCGGGCCACTGTTCAGGTTCCGGACCCAAAAAACCCAGGTCAGTGGCTGACCAAAAGGACTAACAATTCGATAAATACGATGTTCCCTGCCTCTTGGACTAAAGCACAATTGATAGATGAAATTGATGGCGCTTGGAATAGTCCTAGGAAAGTAGTAAATGGGAGCCGCTGGACTTCCTGGACGCCTTCCGGTGTTAAAGTAACCGGGTACACTTCCCCAAGAGCAACCGTTTACCCACTCTACAAACCTTAAAGCAGGAGAGAGAAATGGAACTGAAGTTTTGCCATATTTACGCGGGGTATGACGCTGTTTTAGGGCATTTGTATTGCCGGGGTGCGACGGTTTCTTCGGGAGAAAATGCCCCGCGCTATGAGCTCTATATATGCTCTGTGCTAGACGCTATTGCCCAGATCCCACAAGATTGCGATCGATTACTTGGTTATATTGCATCTATCGAAAACGGTTCGGAACAGTCTGTCGAAACTGGCGGGAACGATGTTGCACTGACTATGGACGCTTCAGGTGTGCAAGTCGACATCCGCGTCAACGACGATTGGAATGGACAGCCCGAGGGCAAATTTACCCTAGAGGAGTGGCGAATCGTTCTAGAGCAGTGGAGGTATTTTCTGGGATTGCCTGAGTCGGAAGAGTCAGTAGTTACATTTAAACTGCCGTAAGAAAAACGAGCAACGCAAACAGGGGGCGGAACCTGAGGGGGCCCCAAATTTTAAGGATGCCCATGGAACTTAAGTTTTATCACGTCGCCGGGGGAACCTACTCCAATGCACGACAAGTTTTCATGCTACGGCCGAGGTGTTTTCTGAGCAGGACGATGCGCAGCGCTATAGCCTGTACTTCTGCAGCGTCCTAGGTGCAATCGCGCAGATTCCGCAGAATTGTGACCGATTGCTGGAGGCCATCGCATTAGTCGAAGAGGGCGCTCATGCATCAACGAGCATGCTCTTGTTGGTCGCGTGCAGTTCGAAGACCTTGTAGAAAAGGGGACGGATTTATTTGTTTGCCATTGGTGCAATGACTAGAAAATAAATCTTCCCCCTATCCAGTGCCTACTCAGTGAAGCTGCCCCTTTTTTGCGCACCTCTATGCCCAAGGATCGGACATGTTTCCAAAATTGGTATTGATGTTGCTGGCCCTCTCGCTATCAGCTTGCGGACCTTCTCGTTCAGCATGGATCGATAGCGCCAACAGCCTGGTGGGGAAGCCAATGCCCAACATCGAAAACGGCCCTTGCGATGATCGCTGTCGGCTCATGTTGTGGTCCCCGAACAATCACGAACACCGCTATGAGCGAGTGGTCGAGGGCGACGGCAATCGCTACTACTTCAACTGGTTGTTCGATTGCAGCTACTCGGTGTACACCACGGCCGATGGCGTGATCCGGTCGTGGCGATTCGAGACTCTGAGACCTGAAAGTTGTTATGTGTTTTAGCGCGAACTATCCCCCATGGCAGCAACTCGACGACGTCTTGTCTTCGTATTTGTCATGGTGCTTCACCCATTCCATGATCTGCTCTTCATTGCGCCCCTTGGGCATGAGGTCGAGGTAGTTATAGGCCCCGACCAACATGTCCAGGCCTCGGGCATAGGTGGAATAGGTGTGAAAGATTTCTCCCGCTTCATTGCGATAAAACACGCTGAGGCCGGGAAGTTCTTCTTCGGCGCCGTCGGATTTTTCGTAGTTGTAGGTGGCTTTACCGGCAGCGACGTCTTCGGCTCGGGCGGTGACGCCAAAGTCGTAGTTGAAATCGCAGCCTTCTGACGACACCCAATCGAATTTCCAGCCCATGCGCCGTTTGAAGGCCTGGAATTCGGCAAACGGTGCGTGGGAAACCGCCACCACGGCCACGTCATGGTGAGCCAGGTGCTGGTTGGCGCCGTCGATGTGGTCGGACAGGAACGAGCAGCCGGGGCAGCCTTCGTCCCATCCGGCGGCGAACATGAAGTGGTAGATAACCAATTGGCTGCGGCCGCCGAACAGGTCGGCGAGTTTGAGTTCGCCGTGGGGGCCTTGGAAGTGGTAGTCCTTGTCGATTTTCACCCAGGGCAGGGCGCGGCGTTCGGCGCTGAGTTTGTCCCGTTCTTTGGTGAAGGCTTTTTCGTGGGCCAGGTGTTGTTTGCGGGCGGCGAGCCATTCTTCGCGGGACACGACAGGATGATTCTGAACGTTCATCAGTTGTTCTCCTTCGCAATGCTGGGAGGTGACTTACACAGCCTAGTCGTTTGACCTGCGCCCAATTCGACATACCGCCGGTCGGTGGCCGCGAAAACATCGGCTGAACGGCTGCGCGCGGTGCCGGTCACAACTTAAGAAGGCCATCTCACTCACAGGCTTTGGAGGTTGAATCAGGATGACAACTTACAACTGGGATTTGATTGAACGCTTGCTGCACGAAGTGCAAAACGGTGAGGCCAGTTATACGCCGAGAGCGTATGCCGAACGGTATGCGGCGGAGAAAGCGTCGAAAGGGGAAGTGACTGAAAACCTGGATCACCTGAAAGCGGTGGCCGGCGAGTACGAAAAATTACTGCTGGCGCGCGGTTACATTGAGCCTCGGCCCGAAGAGCAGGGCGGCACCGGCTCCAATTACAATTTGACGCCGCGAGGTTCGAGTTTGTTGAGCCTGATCGACAGCAGCATTCCGGGTAATGATCATCCGCGCCAGGTGTTGGATGAGCAGGAAGATGCGCTGGATGAGGTGACGTTTGATGAGGTGGCATCGAAGGCGCAGATTGCCTGAAGACCACCGATAACTAATGTGGGAGTGACGGTGCAACGATTCGACCTGCTCGCGATTGCGGAGTGTCAGTAGACATCGTCGTTGTCTGATACTCCGCAATCGCGAGCAGGCTCACTCCCACATTTTGATTTGTGTTGGGCTTAGCCTTTCTGTGCAGCTCTCAGGCATTTCAAATCGTTGAAGTCCTTGCGCACCCCTTCAATCTTTTTCAACAGCCGCTGACGCTGAGCTGGCGTACTCTCAGCCATCAAATCCACAAACAAGCTTCGTGCCTGCGCTTCTGTGTTGGCAAAAGCCTGACGGTACGCCGGCGTCCATAAACTCTCGCGATTCACCAGAAGCGTCTCGATGCGTTGTGGGAATTGCGGACTCTGGCGCTGCGCAACCGCCGCACTGAACTGCTTCTGCCAATGGACACGGTTGGCGATCCATTCCGTGTTCTGGTCACCCAAAGCGTTCGACCAGGTGACCACCCGTTGTTGCTGGGTCGGGCTGAGCGGACCCAGCCAGTCATTCAAGCGTTTTTCCATGCGCTCGGCGCGCTGTTTGATCTGCTGATCAAGAGACGGTTTAACGTAATCCTCCTGGCGTTTGCGTTGGTCCTTGGCGAAAGCGTCGTTCATCTCCGCGACTTGCTTGTCATCCAGTCCCTGTAATAATTCGATGGCCGAGGGGGTGATTTCCCGGGCGGTCTGGGCGATGGCGGCTTTGGCTTCCTGAGTGCGGGTTTGCAGCGCGGCGTCGGTGACCTGATTGGTCTCGACCATGACCTGCAAGCGGTCCAGCCAGTCGAGGTAGCCCGGCAATTGCGTGGTGCAGTGCCAGCTCAAGTGTTCCTTGAGGCGCTCGTTGAACCAGCCTTTTTGTTCGCCGTTCATGTCCAGGTAGTCGCTGAGCGTCCACGGAATGATCACGTCAAGGTTGCGGTAGGCCAGGCCCACGCGGCTGCACGCGCCAAGGGCGAGACTGAGGGTGATGATGACGGCGAGATACTTCAACCAGCGCGACATGGGCGAGTCCTTGCGAAGGCCTGGCTTCTTGAGTGGATTCTTATGTGAACGCAGAATGTGCCCGGCAGTTCAGCCGATCAATAGAAGGCGCGCTCGGCCTTGAGGGTGACCAGCCCGTCGCATTGGGTGTTGTGCCCGGAATAGGCGGAGCAGTCGCTGCCGCTGAGGCTTGAGTCGCTGTAGATCAGGTCCAGGTCGACGCCCATGAACGGCCGGGAAAGTTGCACGGACCAATCGGTGAAACTGCCGATGTACCCACCGTCGACGGACGCCGGCGTGTTGAGCTGGTGGGTGGTGTATTTCATGCTGATCCCGATGCCGAACGGCTGATTGCCGCCCAGGTCGGCGAAGACGGTGCTGTTCTGTTTGTCCGGGTCGTTGCTGAACGCGGCGCCGAAACGGCTGCCGAGAAAAGTCAGGCCACCGAACAGCTCCTGGCTGTCGAGGGTGTCCACTTTCGGATAGCTGTAACGGATCATGCCGACTTCGTACCCGAGGGTATTGTCGAAAGGCTGTTTAAAGCCCAAGTAGGAGTCGACTTCCAGTTTGGCCCCCGGCGTCAAACCCATGCTCGGTGCCCATTGCCCTACGTAAAAACCGCTGTCGTGGCTCAGGTCGAGACCACCGTGGAATGAGCCGGTGCTGGAAGGTTTGACCAGCCCCTGGGCCATGCTGCGGCTGGGGGTGGTGCCGAGTTTGAGATCGAAGACGCCCAATTCACGCTGAAAGACTTGCGCGTTGGCGACCGAACACGACAGCAGGGTGCCGAGCAATAAACAGGAGGGTTTGAGCATGCGTCACTCCATGACAGCGGGGAGCAGGAACGAAAACCTACTGAAACGCTTGATCTAGACGTGTGCAAGCATACCGGCGAATGATCGGCATTGACGGCCGTTCGTCGATTTTTGAAATATGGGTGTGTTTGGCGGGGTGTTGCGAGGAGGGTTCCAGTCCAAGCGCTTCGAAGCTCAAAGCGCTTACGGACCAGGTGACGCGGCAGATATTTGGGGGAGTGTTACTTCTTGCCCAAAGTGATCTGCTTGGACGGGCCGAACGTCTGGCCGCTGACGCCTTTGGCAATTTGCTGGATCTCGCCGCCGGACTTGAGGAACGCAGCAATCTGGTTGTTGATCGATTCGCTGGTTTCAACGGCTGGAGCTGGCTTTGCTTTGCTGTTGGATGCTTTTACACGCATGGCGGCCATTAACCTGTAGAAAATTAACTTGGCCAGGCATCGTACAGGAAATACTTGACAATTGCTTGGCAAATATCCCCTCAAAATACACATCGTAGGGGCGTAATGACTCACAAGTTAATATTGGAAATACGCCCCTAAGCTGCTGTTTTAACTAAGAACGACGGTGGAAACGTATGAAATTCTGATGGGCTGGCAGGAGTGAAATCCCCCGTTCGGCCTGACGAGCGGCCAAAGACCTGAGGCAGAACCCAGGAAAATGAAGGCCTTCAGAAGAATTTCTGCTGTCACCGGGCCGGCCACAGAAACGCCGCCCGGAAAAACGGGTAGAATGCCGCCCACGCAATGAGGGTATTGGAAATGGCTTTAGTCGGGCGCTACAACAGTTTGCAAGTGGTTAAACACACTAACTTCGGTTTATATCTTGACGGTGGCGCGGACGGCGAAATCCTCCTGCCTAATCGTTATATTCCCAAAGATATTCCCAGCGAAGATGAAGATTGGCTCAACGTTTTTGTTTATCTGGACAGCGATGACAAACTCATCGCAACTACCGAAACGCCGAAAGTTCAGGTCGGTGAATTCGCCAGTTTGAAAGTCGTTGAAGTCAACAGCATCGGCGTTTTCCTGGATTGGGGTCTGCCGAAGGATCTGCTGCTGCCGTACTCCGAAGAAAAGCGCCAGATGACGGCCGGCGAATATGTCGTGGTGCACGTCTACCTCGACAAGCACACCCGCCGCATCACCGCGACGGCGCGCCTGGACCGCTACCTCGACAAAACCACGGCCAATTACACCCCAGGCCAGGAAGTTGATTTGCTGGTGGCCGAAGCGACCGACATGGGCTTCAAGGCAATCATCAACAACAAGCACTGGGGCCTGATCCACAAGAACGAAATCTTCAAGTTCATGCGCGCTGGCAAGGAAGAGAAGGGCTTTATCAAAGAAGTCCGTGCCGACGGCAAGATCAGCCTGAGCCTGCAACCGGTGGGCGAAGAAGCGGCTACCAGCCTCAATTCGAAGATTCTCGCCAAGTTGCGTGAAAACAACGGCAGCCTGCCGGTCAGCGACAAGAGCGACCCGACCGTGATTACCAGCATGTTTGGTGTCAGCAAAGGCAACTTCAAGAAGGCCATCGGTGCGCTGTACAAGAATGGCCAGATCGTCATTCATGCAGATCGCATTGAACTAAGCTGACCTCGCTCCGGCCCCATGTAGGACGATGACATGGGGTTGGGCGGCTATGAAAAAAGCGCTGTTTGCATACGCGGGCACCTTGCTCGCGTTTCTCGTGCTCGACGGCCTCTGGCTCGGCGTGCTGATGGCGCCCACGTATCGGGCGTTGCTCGGCTCGCTGATGCTCGACCAACCGCTGCTGGCCCCGGCAGCGGTGTTCTATCTTCTCTATGTATTCGGTTGTGTGGTGTTCGTGGTGTTGCCGGCGAATACCTGGCGGCGTGCTGCCCGTTTGGGGGCGCTTCTGGGATTGGTGGCGTATGGCACGTATGACTTGAGCAACTGGGCGACGTTAAAGGGGTGGCCGGCACAGTTGGCATTGATGGATATGGCGTGGGGCGCTTTTGCCACGTGTGTTGCTTGCAGCGCTGGGTATTGGGCTGCGCGCAAGGCGCGGTGATCTCCGTGGTTTGAGAGGCCGTCATCGCGAGCACTCCCCCATTGATTTTCGACGTGTTCACCAGGAAATTTTAAGGTCTCGTCGAAGCGGCATTTTCTGGCCGTTTGGTTAATAATCGACACCCTCATTTTTCGCCCCGGTACTGTTTGTTCAGCAAGCAGGCCGGGGCTTTGTTTTTACGGTCGGGTCACTGCCATGTTGTGTGTTGTCGAGGTTTTCCGGTGAGCGCCACCCGGCGTAGCGCCGATGGGTTTGCCCTGCAAGTGATGATCGGGTTGTGCCTGATCTGGGGTGTGCAGCAGGTGATGATCAAATGGGCGGCGCCGGACATCGCGCCGGTCATGCAAGCGGCGGGGCGGTCGGGTATTTCCGCATTGCTCGTAGGATTGTTGATCTGCTGGAAGGGCGGCTGGGATCAGGTCAGTAGCACTTGGCGTGGCGGCTTGCTGGCCGGTGGGCTGTTTGGCCTGGAGTTCTTCTTCATTTCCGAAGGCTTGCAATTGACCACGGCCGCACACATGTCGGTGTTCCTTTACACCGCGCCGATTTTTACCGCGCTGGGCGTGCACTGGCTGCTGCCAAGCGAGCGTTTGAGACCCGTCCAGTGGCTGGGGATTTTCCTCGCCTTCGTTGGGATCGCCATCGCGTTTGCTGGCGGGGTGTCCTGGGACAACCTCGATCACCGCATGTTGATGGGCGATGCGTTGGGCGTGCTGGCCGGTGCATCCTGGGGCGCGACCACGGTGGCGGTGCGCGCCTCGCGACTGTCCGAAGCCCCCGTCACGCTGACCCTGTTTTATCAACTGATCGTTGGCTTCGTCGGGCTGTTGCTGATCGCGATTCTCAGCGGTCAGGTGACCCATGTCAGCCTGACCACCGTGGCGGTGGCGAGTGTGCTGTTCCAGGGACTGGTCGTGTCGTTCTTCAGCTACCTGACGTGGTTCTGGCTGTTGCGCCGTTATCTGGCCGCGAACCTCGCGGTGTTTTCGTTCATGACGCCGCTGTTTGGTGTCACGTTCGGCGTGGTGCTGCTGGGTGAAGAGCTGAGCCTGAATTTCGTCATCGGCGCGGTGTTGGTGCTGCTGGGCATCACGTTTGTCAGCGCTGAGCAGTGGGTGCGCCGTCGTTTGCGAAAAGCGCTTGGGCAGCATTGACCGGACGCAACAACAGCCCGCCAGCCACCAGCAATCCGCTACCGGCGAGCACCAATGCTGGCTGCAAACCGCCACTGAAATGGCTGCTCATCGCTGCAAGCAACGGTCCGGCGAGCTGACCCACGGCGAAGCACGCCGTCAGTAGTCCGGCGTTGCGTTGGGTGGCGTGGGGCGCCAGTTCCCGGGAACGTTGCATCACCAGTTGCATGCAGGCCAGGAACGGCGTGCCGCAAAGAATCACCCCCAGCGCCAGACCCGGCCCGCTGCCCAACAGGCAGGCGAAGACGCCGGCGGCCTGGAGCCATAAGGTCGCGATCAGCCAGTGGCGAGTGCCATTCGGATGGGGTCGACGCAGGCTGACCAGCACCACCCCGATAGCCGACGCCAGGCCGAAGCACGGCCAGAACAGGTCGGCCAGCCATTGGCCATGAAACTGAGCGCTGGCCATTTGCGAAAGAAAAGTGGCGGGGATGATGTAGCCCAAGCCGTACAACCCGTAGATCACACCCAAACGACCCATGCCTTGATGGCTGGAAGTGGTTGCGCTCGGTGCGGCAACGACGGTTGCGGTCGGTTGTGGCAAAAACGGCAGAATGCCCAACAGCATCACCAGTGCGACACCGGCATACACCAGCCACAAGGTTGCAGAAGTCTGCCCCAGCAGGTGCGAGCCCAAGGCCAGCAACCCTGTCAGAAAAATCCCCAAACCCGGTCCGGCAAATACCAGGGCGCCAAGGCGCGGGCGACCGGCGGCTGCTGCCAGTGGCTGGCTCAACGCCGTAATCATCACCAGCACCCAGGCGCTGGCCACGCCGGTACCGAATCGCAGCACCAGGTGCGACCAGAACCCGTTGGCCCAGAACGACGCCAGCGTCAGCAGCACACACAACCACAAACCACCCAGCAATCGCCGGCGAACCTGTTCAGGACGGCGAGAGAACATCGCGTCCACGGCGCCGACGAAGTAGCCGAGGTAGTTGGCGGCGGCAACCAGACCGGCGGCGGTCAGGTCGATCTGACCTTCACTGAGCAAGTGTGGCATTTGCGGCGTGAGGGCGAAGCGCCCGATGCCCATGGCCATCATCAGGGCAATAAAACTGGCGAGTAAGCGAATCAACGGAGACATGGTCTGGGTTCCGGCAATGGATCAATGACCGTCAGGCTAGGACTGATTGACTTTCTTTAAAAATGAATAATATTGAGCAACTTGTTCTGGTTTGGAGAAGATCGTGGAATTCAGCCAATTGCGGATCTTCCAGGCTGTGGCGCAGGAAGGCTCGATAACCCGTGCTGCCGAACGTTTGCATCGGGTGCCGTCAAACCTGTCGACGCGGCTTAAACAACTTGAAGAGCAGCTCGGCGTAGAACTCTTCGTGCGTGAGCGTCAGCGTTTGCAGTTGTCACCTGCGGGAAAAGTCCTGCTGGACTACACCGCCAAACTGTTCAGCCTGCATGACGAAGCCCAGGCAGCGGTGCAGGGCGGTCAACCGGCCGGGGACTTCGTGCTGGGCACCATGTACAGCACGGCGGCGATTCATCTGCCGGGGTTGTTGGCGCGTTATCACCGCACTTACCCGGCGGTGAACCTGCAAGTGCAGTCCGGGCCCAGTGGCGAATTGCTTGAAGGCTTGCTCACCGGTCGTCTCGATGCGGCGCTGGTGGACGGCCCGCTGGAGCTGGCCGGTCTGGACGGTGTGCCGTTATGCGACGAGCGGCTGGTGCTGATCAGCGAGGCCGATCACCCGCCGATCCTCAGCGCCCTGGATGTAGAAGGGCGCTCGGTGTTCACCTTTCGGCAGGGTTGTTCCTACCGGATGCGCCTGGAAGCCTGGTTTGCCCATGACCACGCAGCCATGGGCCGGGCGATGGAGATTGAATCCTATCCGGGAATGCTGGCGTGTGTGATTGCCGGCTCGGGTGTGGCGCTGATGTCGGAGTCGATGCTTGCCAGCCTGCCGGGCCGCGAAAGTGTGGCGGTGCACCCGTTGGCGGAGCCGTTTGCCCGCGCGACGACGTGGTTGATGTGGCGCAAGGGCATGGTCGGGGCCAACCTGAACGCGTGGATTGAGCAGCAACAGGCGGTCTATCCGTCGGCGCCGATTCAGGCCCCGGCGATAGCTTGAACTATCGGTCAGGTATTTTGATCAATTCAGTAACAGATCATTGCGGATTTGGGCGAGCAATGCGTAGGACTTCGGACTATTATCAGTGCGAAGGGGCCACAGAATTCCGGTCGCTCGGCACTACCCTGAAGGGGGCACCATGAAAGAGAAAATCCAAAACTGGCTGCACGATCTGGGTGTTGCACTCGGTTTGATCGAACCGCCTCTGCAACCTGTGCCTATTCGCACTGACGACGAACAGCGTCGACGCCAGCAGCGCCGCCGGTAATCGCAACGCTGCTGCTGTTGTTGTAGCAGCTGTCGAGCACCGCGAGGCAGCGTTCGGTTCGGGCCGCGTTCGGACGCAGCAGTCGTCAACCCTGTTTGCAAGATTTGCCTGACACACCGCGTCGTCTGATTCACGACTGCTTCGCAGTCGAACGCTGCCTCGCGGTGCTCGACAGCTGCTACAGGGAAACAGGCGAATCCAAGATCGTGGGCGGGCTCAATCCCGCCCGATCTCAATCAAAAACCGACTCAAATCATTCGCCGTCCTGGCGTTCTTGAGCATCCGGTCTTCTTCCGCCGTAAACGCCGTCAAGCCCAGCTCATCCTCCAGATGGAAGATCAGCTCTTCGATATCCTGTTTATCCAATCCCAACTGCGCCAGGCTGGCGTTGTCGTCAAAGTCATCCTGACCCTCCAGCAGACGGCTGATGTAACGATGCACGGCGGCACGGACGGCAGCTCTTTTCATGATGGTTCTTCGAGGGCGTTATTGTTGTTTTCCCTGCGTTTGAGTACAGCAGGCTTCAGGCGTGTGAGCGTTGCCACTCGTCAATCATCGTGCGCAAATGTTCCCCGGAAAAACTGCCGAAATGCCCGCCGTGTACTGTGCGGATTGGCAGCGCGCGCAAGCGTTGCAGGCTGCGGGCGTAGTCGTCGAGATTGGAGTGGTAGGCGTCTTCGATCAGCGGACCGTCGTAGATGATGTCGCCGCTGAACAGGGTTTCGGTCGCGGCTTCATACAGGCTGATGCCTCCCGGTGAATGCCCCGGCGTGTGCAGCACGTGCAGCACGCGATTGCCCAGATCCAGCATGTCGCCTTCTTCAATCATCCCCGTGGCCGGTGCGGCTTTGACCCGGTATTCGGCGTAGCACAGCGGGCAGTCCGGATGCGCCTCGAACATCTCGTCACCGACAAATGCCCGGCTCAAATCGTTTTCGCCGTCAGGCGCCGCCAGGATGTCGGCCTCTGCCGGATGCACCAGCCGCTCCGGAAATTCGTGATGCCCGGCGATGTGGTCGAAATGGCAATGACTGGCCACCGCCACCAATGGCCGCTCGGTGATCCACGGCAGTTGTTCGCGCAGGCTCACCAGCCCGGAACCGCTGTCCAGCAGCAAGTCCTTGTCGCGACCCTGAATGTGCCAGAGGTTGCAGCGATAGAAGGGCCTGATGTAAGGCTCGTGAATCAGCCGAATGCCGTCACTGAGCTGTTTGACCTCGAACCACTGATCGCGAGAAACAATCTTCATCAAAGGTTTTCTCCAGACGAAAAAAAACGGGTGTGGCAACCGACGCCACACCCGTCGAAGAAAGCATCAAGTCGTTATGGAAAGCTTAGATGGCACTCGCCACCGCTGCCGGGCGACGGGACAGCAAGCTGACCACGACGAAGCTCACCAGGCCGACGCCGAGGCTGTAGTAGATCGGGGTGTTGGCGTCCATACCGTCCTTGAACATGAACAGCAGCGCAGTGGCAAAGCCCATGCCCATGCTGGCGATAGCGCCGGCGGTGGTTGCGCGTTTCCAGAAGATTGCACCGATCAGCGGGATCAGCATGCCGCCCACCAGCAGGTTGTAGGCCAGGGTCAGGGCGCTGATCACGTCGTTCACCACCAGCGCGATACCCAGCACGGCGATGCCGGTCAGCAGGGTGAACAGGCGGTTGATGCCCAGGCTCGACTGTTTACCGCCGCGCAGTTTCGGCAGCAGGTCTTCGGTCAGGGTGGTGGCAGCGGCGAGCAGGCCGGCGCTGGCGGTGGACATCATGGCGGCCAGTGCCGCAGCGATGACCAGGCCACGGATACCGTCCGGCAGGGACAGTTTGACGATGGCGGCGAAGGCGTTGTTGACGTTGTCCAGGTCCGGGATCAGCACATGAGCGGCCATGCCGATCAGGGCGCAGGCCAGTCCGTAAAGGATGCAGTAGAAGCCTGCGAAGGTACCGGCGACTTGAGCCACTTTGGCGCTCTTGACGGTGAACACACGCTGCCAGATGTCTTGGCCGATCAGGATCCCGAAGAAGTAGATCATGAAGTAGGTGATGATGGTGTCCCAGCCAATCGTGGTGAAGCTGAAGGCGGTTGCCGGCAGTTTCAACACCAACTCATCCCAACCACCGACGCGGTACAGGCAGATTGGCAACAGGATGAACATCAGGCCCACGGTCTTGATGACGAACTGGACGATGTCGGTCAGGGTCAGGGACCACATGCCGCCGATCGCCGAATAGATCACCACCACGCCACCGCCGACCAGTACCGACAGCCAGAACGGCAGGTCGAACAGTACTTGCAGCACGGTGCCAATGGCCAGGATCGAGACCACGCCGATCATCAGCGCATACGCCAGCATGATCACCGCGCTCGCGGAGCGGGCCATCGGGTTGTAGCGTTTTTCCAGCACCTGGGTAACGGTGTAGATCTTCAGTTTCAGCAGCGGTTTGGCGAGGAACAGGTTCAGCGCCACGATCCCGCAACCGAGGGCCGCGCAGAGCCAGAAACCGGAGATGCCATGGACGTAGCCCAGGCGCACGGTGCCGACGGTAGAGGCGCCGCCCAGAACGGTAGCGGCCATGGTGCCCATGTACAGGCTCGGGCCGAGGTTACGACCGGCGACCAAAAAGTCTTCGTTGGTCTTGGCCTTGCGCATGCCGTAGTAGCCGAGTATCAGCATCGCGGCGGCGTAGATGAGTACGACGAATAAATCCAAAGCCATGATGGCGTGTCTCCGATTGTCTTTTTTATGGTGAGGCGAAAATCAATCCCTGTGGAAATACCCATTCCTTGTAGGAGCGAGGCTTGCCCGCGAAGGCGGTGTGTCAGTCAACATTGATGTTGAATGTGCCGCCGCCTTCGCGGGCAAGCCTCGCTCCTACAGGTAATGCGTTGACCACAGGTAGTGCGTTGAATCAGGCGGGTTGTCGCATCGTCGGTTTACCGAGCGAATCCGTGCCTTTGCTGCGTGGATCGTTCGGTCCGAACACCGCGGCCGGTTCCGGGAACAGGCTCAGCAGCGTCAGGTACACCAGCGACGCCAGGCCGAGGGTCACCGGCAGGCTGATGTCGATGCCTCCCGCCAGTTCACCCAGCGGGCCAACGAATTGCCCCGGCAGGTTCACAAAGCACAAACCCACCAGTGCACTCGGGATCCAGGCACCCAGCCCACGCCAGTTCCAGCCGTGGGTGAACCAGTAGCGGCCACCTTTCTCGCCGCGGGTGAACACTTGCAGGTCATCCGGGCAATAGAAGCCGCGACGCACCAGCAGACCGATGATCATGATCACCATCCACGGGGTGGTGCAGGTGATGATCAGCACGGCGAAGGTCGACACGCTCTGCACCAGGTTCGCCGCAAAGCGTCCGATGAAGATGAAGGCAATCGACATCACCCCGATCAGCAACGTCGCCTTGACCCGCGACAGCACCCGAGGGAACACGCTGGACATGTCCAGCCCGGTGCCATAGAGCGAAGTGGTGCCGGTGGACATGCCGCCGATCACCGCGATCAGGCACACCGGCAGGAAGAACCAGCTCGGCGAAACCGCGAGCAGGCCGCCGACGTAGTTGTTGGCCGCGATGTAGTCCGGTGCCTTGATCGCTACGATGGTGGCGGTGGCGAGGCCGAACAGAAACGGGATGAACGTTGCGATCTGCGAGATCACCACGGCGGCCATGATCCGGCGCTTGGAAGTGGCACGCGGGATGTAGCGCGACCAGTCACCGAGGAACGCACCGAATGAAATCGGGTTGCTCATCGCCACCAGTGCAGCGCCGATGAAGGCTGCCCAGAAACCCGGCTGCCCCATGCTCACGGTGCCGGCGTAGTTCACATCGAAAGGCCCGGCGAACGCGAAGATGCCCAGCAGGAACAGCAGGCTGGCGCTCCACACGGCGATCTTGTTGACCCACAGCAGGAAGCGGAAGCCATAGATGCAGACCGTCAGCACCAGAATCGCAAACAGACCGTAGGCCAGGCCCAGGGTCAGGTCGGTTTCCGGCAAACCGATCAGGCGTTTGGCGCCACCGATCAGCGCATCACCCGAACTCCACACCGACAGCGAGAAGAAGGCGATGGCGGTCAACAGCGACAGAAACGAACCGACGATCCGCCCGTGCACGCCGAAGTGCGCACCGGAAGACACGGCGTTGTTGGTGCCATTGATCGGACCGAACAGGCCCATGGGCGCGAGGATCAGCGAGCCCAGCAGCACGCCCAGCACAATCGCCCAGACGCCGGCCTGAAAAGACAGGCCGAACAGCACCGGGAAACTGCCGAGCACGGCGGTGGCAAAGGTGTTGGAACCACCGAAGATCATCCGGAACAAGTCCGTCGGGCCTGCAGTGCGTTCGTTGTCCGGGATCTGTTCGACCCCGTAGGTTTCAATGTGCGTAAGGCTTTGGTCTTTGTTGTTGTTATTCATGATCAGCTCCGATCATAAAGGCGCGCTCATCGTGTGTGAGCGTCACCTGTTTGGCTAAGGGGGTGGCAGCCCTTCCGGCATCGCGGACAAATGTTCGTGGCAGGCCAGCCATAGGCCTTGTTGTTGTCGGCGAAACACAATCGTCTCGCGCTCCTGGCTGAAGTGTTGCTCCCCTTGCATGCGCAGCTCGGTGGCCACGTCATGGATGAAAATCGCCACGTCACCTTGCAGGCTGACGAAGGCATTGCTTGAAGTGCACGCAAGCACCTCGAAGCCATCCTCGGTGCGCCAGGTGTCCCACAACGCCTGATAGGCATCGCGCGACAGCAGAGGCTGCTCGAGGGTGTAGAACACGAAGCTGGCATCGGCGCTGAACGCACCGAAGTAGGCTTCGCGATCGTTACGGGCGAAGGCGGACACCAGATCGGCAGCCGCTCTCAAAACCTGATCACGTTCGTTCATGACCGATCCTCAGCGGTGGGCCACGCCAGGCAGTACGCAGAGCATTTCGTACAGCAAGTTGGCGGCCAGCAGCGAGGTGTTGCCGGTGGTGTCGTAAGCGGGCGAGACTTCTACCAGATCGCAGCCGATCAGGTCGAGTCCTTGGCAGCCGCGAATGATCTCAATCGCCTGAATGGTCGTAAGACCACCAATTTCCGGGGTGCCGGTGCCTGGGGCCCAGGCTGGGTCGATGCCGTCGATGTCAAAAGTCAGGTACACCGGACCGCCGCCGACTTTCTCGCGAACTTCAGCCATCAGCGGTGCCAGGGACTTGTGCCAGCACTCTTCAGCCTGAACCACACGGAAGCCCTGTTTACGGCTCCAGTTGAAGTCTTCAGAGGTGTAACCTTGGGCGCGCAGACCGATTTGCACCACGCGATCGCAATCGATCAGGCCTTCTTCGGCCGCGCGACGGAAGGTGGTGCCGTGGGCGACTTTCTCGCCGAACATGTGATCGTTCACATCGGCGTGAGCGTCGATGTGCACCAGGCCGACCTTGCCGTGCTTCTTATGGATGGCGCGCAGGATCGGCAGGGTGATGGTGTGGTCGCCGCCCAGGGTCAGCGGGATCACGTTGTGTTCGAGGATGGCGTCGTAGGATTCTTCGATGATCCGTACGGCGTCCAGCAGGTTGAACGTGTTGATCGCCACGTCGCCGATGTCGGCAACCGACAGCGAGTCGAACGGTGCAGCGCCGGTGGCCATGTTGTACGGGCGGATCATCACCGATTCAGCGCGGATTTCGCGAGGTCCGAAACGGGTGCCAGGGCGCAGCGAGGTGCCGATGTCCAGCGGAACGCCAACGAAAGCAGCATCCAGACCGGCAGCGGTAGGCAAATGGGGGAGTCGCATCATGGTGGCGATGCCGCCGAAGCGCGGCATTTCATTGCCGCCCAGTGGTTGGTGAAGAATCTTGTCCACGGGTAAGGCCTCATCGTCGTTGTTTTATTTATGTCGGTTGCGCCGCTCCGGGGAGGTACGGGCACCGTTGGGGGCCGATTCTGCGAAATGTAGTGGCCGGGAAGAATCGCTACGGGCAAATACTTAGTTCAGATTTTTCTAAACTAATGCCGATGACGACGATAGACTCACAATGCTCATGTAGCAGCTGCCGAGCCTGCACTCGATTCTGTAGCAGTTGTCGAGCACCGCGAGGCAGCGTTCGGCTGCGAAGCAGTCGTAAAATCGATCAACGCGGTTTTTCAGGAATGCCCAGGGTTCAGGTTTCACGACTGCTGCGCAGCCGAACGCTGCCTCGCGGTGCTCGACAGCTGCTACAGAGCCGAACGGTGCTCGACAGTTGCTATACGATTTCTACGTTTGAAGTTTTCTGCTGGAGTGCCCCATGGCCAACGCTTTACCCGACCTGAAACTCCTGCGCATTTTCGTCAGCGTGGTCCGTCATCAGGGGTTCGCCAACGCCCAGCAAGAGCTCAACCTCTCGACCTCGGCCATCAGCACCTACATGAGCCAGCTCGAAGCCGCCCTTGGCCTGGTGCTCTGCCATCGCGGTCGCGGTGGTTTCAGTCTGACCAGCAAGGGCGAACTGTTCCATCAGGAAACCCTTCGTCTGTTGGGCGAGCTCGAAGGCTTCGAGCAATACGCGGCGGCGTTGAAGGGCGAACTGCGCGGCACGCTGAACCTGGGCGTCATCGACTCCACCGTCAGCGACAAGGCCTTGCCCTTCGCCGAAGCCATCGGCGCCTACAGCCAGGAACACCCGGCCGTGCATTTGCACCTGTCGGTCATGAGCCCTTACGAATTGCAACTCGGCGTGCAGGACAACCGTCTCGACCTGGCCATCGGCGCGTTTTCCACGCGCATGAGCGGCCTGGTCTACATGCCGCTGTACCGCGAACAACACTGGCTGTATTGCAGCAGCCGTCATCCGCTGTTCACCGAGCGGCGCATTCCCGAACAAGTCATCACCCAGCAGCGCATGGTGGGCCGTGGTTACTGGAGCCAGGCCGAACTGGCCCGCCACGGTTTCAAACACAGCGCCGCCACCGTGGAAAGTATGGAGGCGCAGCTGATTCTGGTGCTGTCCGGCGCCTACATCGGTTACCTGCCGGAGCATTACGCCCAGGCCTGGGCGGACAAGGGCGATTTGCGCGTATTGCTGCCGGCGACCTTTGGTTATCAGGCGCCGTTTTCGATGATCGTGCGCCGTGGCCGCAGTCGCGAGCCGCTGATCCAGACCTTCCGCGATCTGCTCAAAGCACAACTGAACCAGGCCTGAGAACATGTCCAGAATCCACTGTCCGCGCTGCCTGCGCCCACAAACCCATTGCCTGTGCCCATTGATCCCGAGCCTCGACAGCCGCACCCGGGTGTTGCTGTTGCAGCATCCGAGCGAAGTGAACCATGCGCTGAACACGGCGCGACTGGCCGCGTTGGGCTTGAAGAATGCCGAGTTGATTGTGGGCGAGGTGTTCGAGGATTTGCCGGCGCTGTTGAATCAGCCGGGTTATCAGGCGCGACTGCTGTTTCCGGCCGATGATGCGCAACCGATGCAGGCGTACACCGCGAATGACGAGCCGCTGTTGCTGGTCGTCCCGGACGGCACTTGGCGCAAGGCGCGCAAGATGTTGCACCTCAATCCGTTGCTGGCGGCGTTGCCACGAGTGACGTTGGCGGATGGCGGCGTGTCTCGATATCGACTGCGCAAAGCCCCGGGGCCGGGGGCGTTGTCGACGGTGGAGGCGATTGTTCAGGCGCTACAGACGCTGGAAGCGCCGACGACGTTCGAGCCGCTGTTAAAACCGTTCGAGGCATTGATCGAGGGGCAGATTGCGGCGATGGGGGAGGAGACCTACCTGCGTAACCATGGCAAGTGATCTCTTGTGGCGAGGGAGCTTGCTCCCGCTGGAGTGCGAAGCGCTCCCAAACTTGTCGACCCAGTACACCTATTGCGCTTGGTTGAATGATTTTGGGGCTGCTGCGCAGCCCAGCGGGAGCAAGCTCCCTCGCCACAGAGAATGAGTCAGGCCTACCGTTCCCGCATCGCCTCGGTCCGGGCTTTCAACACCGGTTTCAGCAAGTAATCCAGCACACTTTTCTCCCCGGTGATGATGTCCACCGTCGCCACCATCCCCGGAATAATCAGCAACGGTTTCACATCCCCGCCCAAGTGGTTTTTGTCCGTCCTCACCTGAATCAGATAAAAGCTGTTGCCCTTGTCATCGGTAATCGTGTCTGCACCAATCAACTCCAGCTTGGCAGTCAACCCGCCATAAATCGTGTAGTCGTACGCGCTGAATTTCACCATCGCTTTCTGCCCCGGATGCAGGAAAGCCACGTCCTGTGGCCGCACCTTGGCTTCGATCAGCAAGTTGTCTTCAATGGGGACGATTTCCACCATGTCGCTGCCCGGTTGAACCACGCCGCCGATGGTATTGACCTTCAGTACCTTGATAATCCCGTGTACCGGAGACACCACGGTGGTGCGGGTCACACGGTCATCGATGGCGATACTCGACGCTGTGATTTTCGACAGGTCGGTGCGTTTTTCATTCAGCTCTTTCGCTGCGTCCGAACGGAAGGATTGTTCCGATTCATCAATCTTGCTTTTGATCTCGTTGATCGCCGATTCCGCCCGTGGAATCGCCAGCGTCGTGGCGTTCAGCGAGCCGCGAATCTCCACCGCGCTGCGTTTGAGCCGCAGGATTTCCACCGGTGAAACCGCCCCGGTGCCCACCAGCGGCGCGGACATGTTCATCTCTTGTTGCAACAATGCCAGGCTCGAACTGAATTGCCCCTGTTTGGAGCGGAATTCCGCCAGTTCCTGGGTTTTTTGCCGAAGTTGTTCACTCAACGTGCGTTGCTCACTGGCCAGTCGACGCTGACGTTGTTCGTACAGCGAGCGCTCGTCCTCGGCCACTTGCGGGGCCTTGGCGATCACTTCAGGCGATAGCTTGAACGGCCGGCCTTCCGCTTCGGCCGACAGCCGTTCGACCTGCGCAGTCAACGCATAACGATCCGCTTCGCTCTCGCCCTTGTTCGACAGAAACCGCGTGTCATCCAGGCGCAGCAACGTGTCGCCCTTGTTCACCATTTGCCCTTCGCGCACGAAGATTTCGGTGACGATGCCACCCTCAAGGTTCTGAATCACCTGGACCTTGCTCGACGGGATCGCCTTGCCTTCGCCCATGGTGACTTCTTGCAGTACCGCAAACTTGGCCCAGACCAGCGCTGTAATCAGCAACGCAGCGGCCAGCCACACGGTAATTCGCGACCAGCGGGGCGAGTCCTGCAACGAGGCGCCGGCGGTTTCCGGCATGAATTCGCTTTCTGCGGTTTTGCCGAAACTGCCGAAATAGCCCCGGTCCTGCGACTTGTCTGATGATGAACGGGCCATGGGTAGCTCCTAGACAGCCGCAGAGCCGACACGGCCCTTGCGCAGTGCATCGATGACCGCTTCTTTTGGACCGTCGGCAACGATCCGCCCGTTGTCCAGCACCAGCAGCCGATCCACCAGGCTGAGCATCGAGGTGCGGTGGGTCACCAGCAGCAAGGTTTTGCCCTGCACCCAACCGTGGAGTTTTTGCCGCAAAACATCTTCGCTGCTGTTGTCCATCGCGCTGGTGGGTTCGTCGAGCAGCATGATCGGCGGGTCCAGCAACAAGGCCCGGGCCAGCAGCACTGCCTGACGTTGACCGCCGGACAGCAACTGCCCGCGTTCGCCAACGGGCCGGTCAAAACCTTGCGGGTGCTGACGCGCCAGCTCGGTGACGCCGGTCAGCTCAGCGACTTCGAGCATTCGCGAATCGCTGATGTAACGGGCGCCAAGGGTCAGGTTGTCGCGCAGGCTGCCAGCGAGCAGTGGCAGGTCATGGGCGACGTAACCGATCTGTTGGCGCAGGTCGGCGACATCGAGTTGCCGCAGGTCCAGCCCATCGAGCAGCAGTTGCCCTTCTTCCGGCGCATAGAATCCCATGACCAATCGCGCCAGGGTGCTTTTGCCCGAACCGCTGCGACCGATGATGCCGATCCGCTCGCCGGGTTTGACGCTGAAGCTAACGTTGGCCAGGGCCGGGGCGTTCTGGCCGTTGTAGTGGAAGGTCACACCGCTGACATCCAGTGCACCTTGCAGTTGCGTGCGCTCCAGCGGTCGCTGTTTGGCGTCGCGTTCTTGCGGCAATGACATCAGCGCATCGGTGCTTTTCATGGTCAGTTGCGCTTGCTGATAGCGTGTGATCAAACCCGCGATTTGTCCCAATGGCGCGAGCACGCGGCTGCCGAGCATGTAGGTCGCCACCAGCGCACCGACGCTGAGGTTGCCGGCGATGATGCTGTAGACCCCGGCGACGATGGTCGCCATGCCGGAGAATTGCTGGATGAACAGCGTGCCGTTGGTGGCCAGCGCCGAGAGGTTGCGCGCATGGCTGTCGAGGCGGGTGAGGGCGCCGTGGGTGCTTTCCCATTTGTGCTGGCGCTCGCTTTCGGCGCTGCACGCCTTGAGGGTTTCCAGGCCGCCGAGGGTTTCGATCAGCAGGGCCTGGCGTTCGGCGCCGAGGCTCAAACTCTTCTGCACGGTTTCGCGCAGGCGCACCTGGATCACCATCGCGAAAATGATCGTGATCGGAAAGGCGAGCAACGGGATCACCACCAGCCAGCCACCGAGCAGGCCGATCACCACCAGCATCAGCACGGCAAAGGGCAGGTCGATCAGGCTGGTCAGGGTGACGGCGGTGAGGAATTCGCGCAGGCCCTGGAAGTCATGGATGCTCTGGGCGAAACCGCCGATGGTCGCCGGCCGCGCTTTCATGGACATGCCGGTGATGCGTTCGAACAGCGTCGCCGAAAGAATCACATCGGTTTTCTTCCCGGCGGTGTCCAGCAAGTGCGCACGCACGACCCGCAGCACCAGTTCGAAACCGGTGCCGATCAGCAAGCCGATCGACAGCACCCACAAGGTCGACGTGGCCTGGTTCGGTACCACCCGGTCGTAGGTTTGCATCACGAACAGCGGCACCATCAACCCCAGCAGGTTGATCAAAAAACTCGCCAGAATCGCATCGCTGTACAGCCATTTGGACAGCTTCAAGGTGTCGCGAAACCAGGCCTCGACACGCGGCACCAGCGGCGAGCGCAAGTCTTCGAGTTCATGGCGTGGCCGGGCGAACAAGGCCTGGCCACTGTAATTCTCGGCCAGCTCTTCACGGCTGACCCATTGTTCACCGCCGTCCGCTTCGCTGGGCAGAATCAGCAATCGGCCGTCATCGCCGAAGCGTCGCAGGATGGCAGTGCGGCCATTGTTGAGGATCAGCATCACGGGCAGGTTGAGCGCGGAAATGTCCGCCAGTTCGCGGCGCAACACCCGCGCTTGCAGGCTGGCCCGGGCGGCTGCGCGGGGCAGCAGGTCCAGGCTCAAGCGCTGCTTGTTCAGTGGCAGCCCTGCACTCAGGCTGGCGCGACTGACCGTCGCACCGTGGAGTTTGCAGAGGATCAACAGACCGTCCAGAAGCGGGTCATCGAAGCTCAGGCGCGGATCGACACCGGTGTTGCCGGGTTCCATGCTGGTCAAATTGATCTCTCCACAGGCCTACTTCAGTTCAGGCAAACGGGCTTCGTTTTTCACTTCGGTGGAGGCGATCGCATCGGCGGGCAGTACCACCCGTTGTTTGCTCAGCAACTGGCCCATGTTCGCCAGCACGCGGTACATCGAATATTCCTCGGTGTAGCGCACTTCGGTGTAGCGGCGATTGGCGTTGTAGAGCTCGTTTTCACTGTCGAGCAAGTCGAGCAGGGTACGTTGGCCGAGGCCGAACTGGTCCTGATACGCCACGCGCACGCGTTTACTGGTGTCGGCGTATTCGCGGGCGGTCGGGGTTTGTTTCTTGGCATTGACCATGGCGTTCCAGGCCAGGTGGATGTTCTCGTTGAGTTGGCGCAGGGCGTTGTTGCGGATGTCCATCGCCTGGTTGATCTGATGCGCATTGGACTGCAGGCGCGCTTTGTCGCTGCCACCGCGGAACAGGTTGTAGTTCATCACCACACCCACGCGCCATTCGTTGTCGTGGCCTTCATCGCCTTGCACGTTGTTGTTCGCGCCCACCGCCGCTTCGGCGTCGAAACGCGGGTAGAACGGCGACTTGGCAACTTCGTACTGGCTCTCGGCCGATTGCACGTCAGCCTGGGCGGATTTCAGGTACGGGTTGTTTTCCACCATGCTCTGCTGGGCTTCCGGCAGGGTGGCGGGCAGTTCGCCACGGATCGACGGCGGCGCTTCGAGCTCATCGGGCATGCGCCCCGTGACGGCGTAGAAGTTCGACTCGGCATCCGCCAGATCGACCTCGGCGGTGTCGAGGTTGTTTTGCGCCAGTGCCCGGCGCGCGCCGGATTGGTCGGAGTCGGCGTTGCTGCCGACGCCACGCTGGGTGCGCAGGCCAATCTGGTCGTTGACCCGCAAGTGAGCCTGCAAGTTGTTCGTGGCCAGGGTCACCAGTTCGCGGCGCTTGAGCACTTCGAGGTAGACCTCGGTGGTGCGCAATGCCAGGTCCTGAGCGGTGCCTTGAGCGTAATAGGCCCGGGAGTTGACCACGCCCTTGGTGCGTTCGACTTCGTTCGCGGTGTTGAAACCGTCGAAGAGCATCTGCCGCAGGCGCAGCTCCGACTGGGTGTAGGTGAGGATTTCGGTGTGGTGATTGCCGAACGCCCGAGTATTGGTGTTATCGCTGTACCCGCGCCCGTAGGCGGCGTTCAGGTCCACCGATGGATAAAATCCCCCCTTGGCGACTTTCACTTGCTCATCGGCCGAGAGGCGGCTGTCCACCCGCGACGCCAGTTCCGGGTGGGTGGCGATGGTGCTCTGGATCGCCTCGGTCAACGACATGGCTTGCGCCTGGGATGTGCAGGCCATCGCCAGCAGAATTGCGCTGTATAGGGGGGTTAAAACGCGCATGGGTACATCTCCCTGATTCCTGATGGTTCTTTATAAGTCGCCAATTATTTGACGGCATTTATAGGTAAAACCGTTTCATGCTTGTAACAACGAAGCTAAGAACATTCTAGAGCGTAGCTAAGAAATTTTTTTCATATGGTTTATTCCAAAAAAAACTTATGCGTGCTGCGAAATCCAGCACATTGTTCACTCCGGAAGCCCTTGATTTAGGAGCTCTTGGGAGTATTCGAGGGTTTAAGGAAAGTTCCATTCACTTATCGACATAGGGCGGAGAAGTGCTGGAGGGGAGGGAAGCGAAACGGTTTTGAGGTGACAGTTTTTTGTCACTGCTTAGGTTCAAGATCGTTACGCATCGCTCGCAGGGCGATTTGATGGTGATTGGCGCCCCAAGGTTATTGATTGCAATGGGGTTTTACCGAAATCGGACACGTCCCCTGCGAGCGACACGCTTGGCGAGAAGAACGCCGGGGCATCGGCTTACTCAGGTAAACGCGCCCCGCAGGCGATCCGCCAGGCAAACCTGCTTGAACCATGAGCACGTTCTTCGCACAAACAGGGTGCCGACAGCGGTTGGCAGCGGAGGAAATGCAAATGGCAACGCTCATCGGTATCGTCAGTAAAGTCATTGGTCAGGTGTTCGCGGAAACGAGCGGTGGCACCCGACGTGCGCTGGTCGAGGGCGACCGATTGTTCGCCGGCGACCAATTGATCACCGGGGCCGAAGGCGCGGTGGCCGTGGAATTGGAAAATGGCCAGGAACTGACCCTTGGGCGTGGCAGCAGCCTGCAGATGACTTCCCAGCTACTGGCGCATCAGGCACCCCATGTGGATACCGCTGAAGCTGTGACGCCGACTCAGGCGCAACTGACCGATGTCGAGCAACTGCAAAAAGCTATCGCAGCCGGTGATGACCCGACTCAAACGGCTGAAGCCACGGCGGCCGGAGCTGCTCCGACCGGCGCACCCGGTGGGGCGGCGGGCGGTGGCCATAGTTTCGTCATGCTCGAAGAAGTGGGCGGGCGGGTCGATCCCGTCATTGGCTTCCCCACCGCGGGCTTCAACGGCATTCCTGAATTTCCGCTGGAACGGCTGGCCGGTGATCCGGACAACGGCGACAACGGTGCCGGTTCAGGCGGGACAGGCGTCCTGCCGAACAACCCGGTCACCCTCGCGGGCCTGTCGGTGGCAGGGGGCGAGCTGACCCTTAACGAAGCCAATCTCGCCGACGGTTCTGCCAGTAATCCGGGCGCGTTGATCCAGAACGGCACCTTCACCGTGTCGGCCCCCGACGGGCTGACCAGCCTGAGCATCGGCGGGATCAACGTGATCACCGGCGGGGTGGCCGTCGGTTTCCCGCAGTCGATCACCACACAACTGGGCAACACCCTGACGATCACCGGTTACAACCCGGCCACCGGCGTTGTTAGTTACAGCTACACGCTGGTCGGCAACGACACCCATTCGGCCGGCGACGGTGCCAACAACCTCAGCGAACAGTTCACCGTGGTTGCCGGTGATTCCAATGGCGATACCGCCACCGGCACGCTGGACGTCAACATCAAAGACGACGTGCCCAAAGCGGTCGATGACAGCAACGCCAGTATCGCCTCGGAAAACCTGGTGACCCTGACCGGCAGCGTGCTGCCCAATGACTCGCAGGGTGCTGACCGCATTCCCACCGGCCCCAACAGCGGGCCGATCATCGGCGGCACCTTCACCGGGACATATGGCACCCTGGTGCTCAATCCCAACGGCACTTACACCTACACGCTGAACATCAGCGACGCCGATTTCAAAGCACTGAACGGTGGTGGCAGCGGCACCGAAACCTTCACCTACACCCTCACCGATGCCGATGGCGACACCAGCACCGCCAACCTGGTGCTGCAAATCCACAACAACGATGACCCGGTCACGATTGGCGGCCTCAATGTCGAGGGCGGCGAACTCGTCGTCTACGAGAAAAACCTCAGCGACGGCAGCAGCCCCGATACACCGGCGCTGACCCAGAGCGGCACCTTCACCATCACCGCCCTCGACGGCGTGCAAACCCTCAGCGTTGGCGGCATCAACGTGGTGGTCGGCGGTGTCTCCGCAGGCTTCCCGCAATCGATCGTTACGCCGCTCGGCAGCACGTTGACCATCACTGGGTTCAACAGCGCAACCGGCGTGGTCAGTTACAGCTACACCCTGGTCGATAACGAAGCGCATCCGACCGCGAATGGCGCCAACAGCCTTTCCGAGCAATTCGCCGTCACCGTGGTGGATGACAACGGCACCACCGCCAACGGCAACCTCGACGTGAATATCGTCGACGACCTGCCCAAAGCGGTCGATGACAGCAACGCCGGCACCGCCTCGGAAACCCTGCTGACCCTCAACGGCAACGTGCTGACCAACGACACGCAAGGTGCTGACCGCGTGGCCATCGGCGAAAATGCCGGCCCGATTACCCCCGGCACCTTCACCGGGATTTACGGCACCCTGGTGCTGAACGCCAACGGCACGTACACCTACACCCTGAACACCAGCGATGCCGACTTCAAAGCGCTGCACGGCAATGGCAACGGCACTGAAACTTTCACCTACACCCTCACCGATGCCGACGGCGATACCAGCACCGCCAACCTGGTGCTGAACATCCACAACAACGACGACCCGGTGACCCTCAACGGCCTCGACGTTTACGGCGGTGAACTGACCGTCTACGAGAAAAATCTCAGCGATGGCACCAGCCCTAACACGCCAGCCCTGACCCAGAGCGGCACCTTCACCGTGACCGCCCTCGATGGCCTGCAAACCCTGACGGTCGGCGGCATCTCCGTGGTCAGCGGTGGCGTGGCCGCAGGCTTCCCGCAATCGATCGTCACCCCGCTGGGCAGCACGCTGACCATCACCGGCTACAACCCGGCCACCGGCGTGATCAGCTACAGCTACACCCTGGTGGACAACGAAACCCATCCAACCGCCAATGGCGCCAACAGCATTACCGAGAACTTCAACGTGGTGGCGACGGACACCGACGGCAGTACCGCGTCGGGCCAGATCAACGTCAACATCGTCGACGACCTGCCCACCGCCCACGCGGACTATGCCTCGGTCGCGGAAGGCGCGACCGTCTCGGGCAACGTGCTGGATAACGACATCGGCGGTGCCGACGGCCCGGCGCTCAGTGGCGCCGTGATTGGCGTGCGCGCAGGCTCGGACACATCGACCTCGGCCATCGGTGGCCTGGGCACCAACATCAACGGCACCTACGGTTACCTGACGCTGGATGCCAACGGCAACGCGACCTACCACAGCAATCCCAACGCGGTGAACGGCCCGGGCGCGACCGACGTGTTCACCTACACCGTGCGCGATGCCGATGGGGACGAAAGCACCACCACCGTCACCATCGACGTGTCCAACAGCAGCATCGTCGCGTCCACCGATACCGACGTGACCGTCTATGAAAAAGCCCTGGACCTGACCAAGGACGGGCAAGACCTGGCGGCCGGCACGGTCATCGGCAGCGACCCCACCAGCACTGGCGAAACTGCCAAGGGCACACTGGTCGGCTCGGTCACCGGGGCGACCGGCGCGATCACCTACACGCTGGTCGGCAGCGCCACGGGCAACTATGGCCAGCTCCAGCTCAACCCCAACGGCACGTACACCTACACCCTGACGTCGCCGGCGACCACCACGCCGCATGCCAACGACGGTGCGAATGCGCTGACCGAAAGCTTCACCTACAAAGCCACCGATTCGTTGGGCAACAGCACCACCAGCACCATCGTGGTGAAGATCGTCGATGATGTGCCAAAAGCCGTCAACGACAGCAACACCGGTACGGCGTCGGAGGCCGTGCTGACGCTCAATGGCAACGTCCTGACCAACGACGTTCAGGGCGCGGACCACGTCGCCACCGGGCCGAACGCCGGGCCTGTGACCCCCGGCACCTTCGCCGGGACTTACGGCACGCTGGTGCTCAACGCCAATGGCACGTACACCTACACGCTGAACACCAACGATGCCGACTTCAAAAACCTGCACGGCGGCGGCAACGGCACCGAAACTTTCGCCTACACCATTACCGATGCCGACGGCGATACCAGCACCGCCAACCTGGTGCTGAACGTCCACAACAACAACGACCCGGTCACCCTCAACGGCCTCGATGTGTACGGCGGTGAACTGACCGTCTACGAGAAAAACCTCAGCGACGGCACCAGTCCCAATACGCCGGCGCTGACCCAGAGCGGCACCTTCACCGTGACCGCGCTGGATGGTCTGCAAACCTTGACGGTGGGCGGCATTACGCTGGTCACCGGCGGCGTGGCGGCAGGCTTCCCGCAATCGGTGGTCACACCGCTCGGCAGCACGCTGACCATCACCGGTTACAACCCGGCCACCGGCGTGGTCAGTTACAGCTACACCCTGGCGGACAACGAAACCCATCCAACCGCCAACGGCGCCAACAGCATCACCGAGAACTTCAACGTGGTGGCGACGGACACCGACGGCAGCACCGCGTCGGGCCAGATCAACGTCAACATCGTCGATGATCTGCCGACCGCCAAAGCGGACACGGCGAGCGTGACCGAAGGCGGCACGGTCAGCGGCAACGTGCTGGATAACGACATCAAGGGCGCCGACGGCGCGGCCTCCGGCGGTGCTGTGGTCGGCGTGCGCGCGGGCTCGGACACGTCGTCCTCGGCCATCGGCGGCCTGGGCACAAACATCAACGGCACCTACGGCTACTTGACTCTGGATGCCAACGGCAACGCGGTTTATCACAGCAATCCAAACGCCGTGAGTGGGGCGGGCGCCACGGACACGTTCACCTACACCGTGCGCGATGCCGATGGCGATGAAAGCACCACCACCATCACCATCGATGTGTCGAACAGCTGCATCAAAGCGGTCACCGATACCGACGTGACCGTCTACGAGAAAGCGCTGGACCTGAGCAAGGATGGTCTGGATCTGGCGGCCGGCACCGTCACTGGCAGCGACCCGGGCAACACCGGCGAAACGGCGACTGGCACCCTCGTGGGTTCCGTCACCGGCGCGAGTGGCGCGGTCACGTACACCCTGGTCGGCAGCGCCACCGGAACGTACGGGCAAATGCTGCTCAACCCCAACGGTACCTATACCTACACCCTGACTTCGGCACCGAAAACGTCGCCGAACGCCAACGACGGGGCCAACACCCTGAGCGAAAGCTTCACCTACAAAGCCACGGATGCCTCCGGTAACAGCACCACCAGCACCATCGTGGTGAGCATCGTCGATGACGTGCCCAAAGCGGTCGCTGCCGATCGTTCGGTCGCCGCGGTCGAGATCGATTCCAATCTGCTGTTGGTGATCGACGTCTCCGGCAGTATGGCCGACGCTTCGGGCGTACCCGGGCTGTCGCGGTTGGCGCTGGCCAAGCAGGCGATCAGTGCCTTGCTCGACAAGTACGACGACCTGGGCGATGTGAAAGTGCAGATCGTCACCTTCAGCAGCAACGCCACCGACAAGACATCGATCTGGGTTGATGTAGCGACCGCCAAGTCGATCATCTCCGGCCTGACTGCCGGCGGTGGCACCAACTACGACGCGGCTGTCGCGACGATGCAAACCGCGTTCAACACCTCGGGCAAGCTGACCGGGGCGCAGAACGTCGGCTACTTCTTCTCCGACGGCAAACCCAACGAAGGCGACATCGGCACCGCGGACGAAACCGCGCTCAAAGCCTTCCTCGATGCCAACAGCATCAAGAACTACGCGATCGGCCTGGGCAGCGGCGTGAGCAACGCCAACCTCGATCCGCTGGCCTATGACGGCAGCACGCACACCAACACCAATGCGGTGGTGGTGACTGATCTCAACCAGCTCAACTCGGTGCTCTCGGGCACGGTGGTCGGCGCGCCGGTCACCGGCACATTGCTGGAGGGCGGTACGTTCGGCGCCGATGGCGGCTTCATCAAAACCCTCGTGGTCGACGGCACCACGTACACCTACGACCCTAAAGGCAACAGCAATCAGGGCGCGCTGAACTTCAGTGGCGGCGCCAACCACGGCACGTTCAACACGGTGAACAACTCCATCAGCATCGCCACCAACAATGGCGGCACCCTGGTGGTCAACCTCGACACCGGCGAGTACACCTACACCTCGCAAAAAACCACGGCGGTGGTGATCACCGAAAGCATCGGCTTCACCGCCAGCGACAACGATGGCGACCTGGCCAGCTCCACGCTGACGGTCAAAGTCATTCCGAACGCGGCGCCGGTGGCGGTGGATGACCACATCATCACCAACGTGCTCTCGGGCAGCGTCGTGGTGCCGGGCGAGTTGCTGCTGGCCAACGACACCGATGCCAATGGTGATCCGCTGACGGCTTCACCCACCACCTTCACCACTGGCTGGATTTCAAAAGGCGCTGACTTCACCGGCACCGGGGCGATCAGCTTCTCCTCGACCGGCAACAACACCGCTAACCAGGTCTTGGCGAATGTGCGCAACGCCTTCGCGGCGAACGCGGCCACCATGACAGCCGTGCTGGTGGTCAGTGGTTACCTTGGAGGGGTGACCACCGGCAATGCCAACGATGAAGACCGGATTACCGTCAACCTGAAACAGGGCGAAACCCTCAACCTGGACCACAACCTGGCGGGTGGTCACATCGCCATGGAGTACTCGCTCAACGGGGGTGCATGGATCACCCTCGCGGACGGGCAAACCCTTACTGCGGCGGCGGACGGGACCTATCAGATCCACATCACCAACATCACCAACACCAGCGGCAACGGCGTGAACAACGCCGAAAACTACCAGCTGACCATGACCCTCAACTACGCCGGGGGCCACGACATCGCCCCGGATGCCCACGGCACCTACACCGCCAATGACAGCCATGGCGGCAGCGACAGCGCGGCCGTGACCATCAGCTATCAGGATGGTCACACCCTCACCGGCACGGCAGGCGACGATGTGCTGGTGGCGGGCGCCGGCAACAACGTCATCAATGCCGGCGACGGCAACGACGTGCTCACCGCCGGTAATGGCAACAACGAGCTGCGTGGCGGCGCCGGCAATGACTTGCTGTTCAGCGGCACCGGCAAGGACCTGCTCGACGGCGGCACTGGCACCGACACCGCGAGTTACGCCCACGCCAGTGGCGCGGTCACGGTCGACCTGAACCTGGCCACCGCGCAAAACACCGGAGGCGCCGGCACCGATACCCTGACCGCCATCGAAAACCTCACCGGCTCCAACTTCAACGACTCACTCACAGGCGATAACTTCAGCAATGTCATCAACGGTGGCTTGGGCGATGACATCCTCAAGGGCGGTGGCGGCGACGACTTCCTGATCGGCGGCCTGGGCAACAACACCCTCACCGGCGGGGCAGGGGCCGACACCTTCCAGTGGCTCAAAGGCAACAGCGGCCACGACCTCGTCACTGACTTCACCCCAGGCACCGACAAGCTGGACCTGTCGCAACTGCTGCAAGGCGAAAACAACACCGCAGCCTCGCTGGATGACTACCTGCACTTCAAAGTCATCGGCAGCGGCGCCTCGGTCCTGACCAGCATCGACGTCAGCGCCATGGCCGGCGCGGCCCCGAACCAGACCATCGACCTGGCGGGTGTGAACCTGGCCAGCCACTACGGCGTCACGCCAGGAGCGGGCGGGGTGGTCGCGGGCGGGCACGATACGGCGACCATCATCAATGGCATGTTGAATGACCATTCGTTGAAGGTGGATACGGTGTGATCTGAGGGCTGAAATCCGAAACGACAAAACCCGTCATTCCCGAAAAAGGAATGGCGGGTCTTTGTTGTCTGTAGCATCGCCATCGTCGGATCGCCGCCCGGAGCCGGCTCGCTCCCACAATTTTGATCTGTAGCGGTCGCAAAATCTGGATACACAGCAGGCCCGCTGTGGGAGCAAGCTTGCTAGCGATGAGGCCCAAAAGACTACTGCAAAACCTGCTGCCTGAAGAGCTGTTGTGGCGAGGGAGCTTGCTCCCGCTGGGGTGCGAAGCAGCCCGAAAACCATTCACCGCAGTTTTTCAGGTCACCCGCCTATGCCGGGAGGGCGACTGCTGCGCAGCCGAACGGGAGCAAGCTCCCTCGCCACAGAAAAATGTTCGCCGCTGGTTCTTTGCTAACCCTGCGGAACAAAATTATCCAGCATCCGATTCACCGCCAACTCCCCCAGCATCACCACCTGCTGAATCCCCAACACCGTATTGCGATGCGACCCCTCCATCAACCCCGCAAAATTACTCAGCATCACACTCGCCGACGCCAGGGTTTCGCAGGCGTTGACCAGCAGCGTTTCGTCGTTGGTGTCGGGGTCGATGGAGTAAATCGTGCTCGGTTTACGCGGGGTGTCTTGGGGAATGACCGGTTTGAGGTAGTAATCGAGGGCGCGGTCGGCGGCTTCGTTGAGTTTTTTGGAATCGGTTGTTTCGTAGGGGGAGACGTCGTCGGTTTCGGGTGGGTTGGGTGTGATTTTGAACATGGTGAAACTCCCTGATCAATGAGGCCGCCACGCATCGCTGCTAAACGAAAAGGGTGGCGACTGTACGCGGGTTAGCAGACCAGGGATCAAGGAACCCGGCGCACCGAAGTGCCCCACGCACAGTCACCAAAACGCCAATCAGGAGGCAAAAAAGCCGACTGATCTAGAGGGGACATCGCGTGCCTTGATATTTACCGAGCTGCTAAACCCGATCGCTGCATTTGCAACGACACGGAAACGATAGAGCGAGGGAGCAAGGCGCACAAGCCGGCGGATTCTGGCGCAGTCGTAGGTAACGGCGCAAGGATGTGTAGCCTGCGTGAGTGTCTGGAGATGTCTTTTAAACATCGCCGTTTATGCTCAATCAAATGTCGGAAGATAGAAAAGGGGAGGTAAATAAATACGTCCCCTTTTGTCTTTTCTTTTGTTTTTTTCCGTTTTTCCGGGGCACGAAGCGACAGACCACGATTGATATCGTGATCTGTCGCTGGGTTTTGCTCAACTTTTAGGGGGTATATTTAGGGGTAAATGTGTAGGTGGGGCTCAGGAGGTTACCGCCCATACGATCGTCCAATAAAGAGACCGTCTGGGGGATAGACTGCCCCCCGCTGAAGAACTGAACAAAGACGCTGCTTGAGGTCCAGACGGTGCCATTTGTCGAGATATTGACCGCCCACGCGGTGTCGCGCACGCCATTGAACCTAAAATATGTATACCCCTGAGGTCCCGGAGAACAGGTGCCAGTGAAGTGAATTGTGGCTGGCGTCGTGAGCGAACCACCCGGTGGAATTCGCACTCCGTTGGCGTAAACCCCTGTGATCGTCGGGGACCGCAGTGGAGCGTATCTGACCAGATTCCGGGCGTTGGAAACGGGTTCGGTCCCATAGCGCGCCCTGGCAGAGTAGATGTGCCCCCCCAAGCTCAGCACCGACACCACTAGCGTCCAGATACCGGTCACCAGGTCGGCAATGGCCTCTCCCATATCGGTGCCGCCGTCGAGAACCTTAACTTTTTGACCCTTGCTGGCAGTACCGGTCAGCGTTATGCGGGAGTCCACGGTGGAGCCACCATGGGGAATTTCCCCCTTGGAGTCCTTCACCGAACTGATGGTGGGCGCCACCTCGGCGATGACGGTCAACCTCCAGGCCGCTGATTCCGGTAATGTCCCGTAAGTCGCCTTCGCCGTATAGATGTGATCTCCCTGCGCCAGCCCTGTCAGGGTATGGCTCCAGTAGCCCGTGGCACCGACAGTGATCGTGTATTTCACTACGCCCTTGTCTCGCAGTTCGATCCTTTGATTGGCACTCGCGTTGCCAGTGAACACCAGCGTGGTCGCGGTGGTGGAGGTGCCATTGGGAATTTCCGGACCGCTGTCAGAATTACCTCTCACCGAGGTGATGGTCGGCGCCTCCAGCTCTATCGCCTTGATGGTATAGGTGCGATCCGGAAACACCGTGGCCGTGGCCGGGTTGTTGCTCTTGTCCATTGACACCTCGAACTTGATCGTCAGCGTGGTGCCGTGTCCGAGTTGCTTGAGGTAGCTGTTGGCCAGCTCGACAGGCCAGAATCCTTGACTGATCCAAGTGTCGTTGACCTGATCCGGGAGGCCGTCCCACAGCGCAAGGTTGTGCGCCGTGCCGTCCGCCTTTCTGCCTTCCAGACTCAGCCAGCATGGCTGGCCCGCTTCGATCAACGTGTGGAGCAGAGCGTGAATGGTCGCGTTTTTGCTGCCCAGCGCCATCAGGTCCAGGAGTTGTTGTCGTCGGCTTCGACGATCTTTGGCGGGATCAGCGCCGTCGCCGGCAGCGTCAGGATGTTCAGCAGCAAAGGTAATGAGGGGGAGGGTTTGCCGTTGCGTTCGACGACGTAGGTGACAGTCACCTGTTTGCCGAAGTTGTAGGCCAGCACCGAGCGCGGCACGGCGATCTCCAGACCGGCGCTGACCAGCCGTTGCGGGCTGGTGTAGGAGCCCGCCACCGCTGTGCCGGCCGCGGCTTGCCAGTTCACGCTAAACTTGTCGTCGGGTTGCAGCGAACCCTCCGGCACCAGCACCCGGACTTCCGGCAGGGTCGGGCTGAAGTTGTTGCCGATCATGCCCTTGACGGTAGGGGCCGGCAGGTCAAATCGATCGAGATGAATGGCCAGCCGCTTCTCCGGGGATTTGACCCGGTTGCCCAACTGGTCGATGACATGAAACTCGGCCACTGCACTCGGGTTGTCGCCCGCCTTCTGGAACGTGTCGGTGAACAGTGTGTGGGTGATTGGCCCCGTGCCGTCGGCGACGTCGAACCGGACCTGGGTGTCGCCCAACAGAAATTCAATACGGTCATAGTTGCGCCGGTTGGCATAGGTGAACCTGAACTCCACCCCCTGCGCCGCCCGTGCGGCGCTGACGCCGTCCTTGAGCACGTCGTCCGGGATCACCAGATCCAGGTTGTCCGCAGGCCGCAGGTGGTACAACACCAGCAGATCCCGAGAGGGTTCGGAGTTCCCCCCGACACGGGTGACCACGTAATGTAGACGGTTGACGCCCTGCATCAAATACCCGTGTGGCAGGTACAGACGCTGTCGCAGCGTCTCCTCACCCGGCTTGACGGTCACGCCTGCTCCTGGGACGAGAATGCCGTTGCAATACAAATCCAAGCGATCATCGGCCGCCATGATCAAGGAACGCAGCCCCAGCTCGCTCCAAGGATCGACCAGGAGTTCAAGGCCACGAGCCTGGCCATCGTAAAGGGCTTTTGGAATGCCGCCGTGGGCGATGCCGTCCGGTTTCACTGGCTCGACCCAGCCCGGGATGATAAAGGGGTACAGCACTAACAATGCTTTCAACTCGGCGGACTGGATATCCATTATGTTCTCCTGGAAGGTGACAAGCCCTGCGCTCTCTCGGGGCGAGGGTTGATCACACACCAGGCTGGGAAGACTGGCTACTGTCAGATCTGACAGGTTGGCGTGATTCCCAGACGAACGGTCATACCGCTCACATCGGCTCCGGCGGCCCGATCAACCGTCCCATCACTCCAAACACCCCCAATTCCCGAATCGCCTCCAGCTCCCCTTTGGTCTCGACCATTTCCGCGATCAACGGCAAATCAATACTGTTGGTCGCCCGGAAAATCGCATCAATAAACAGCCGCTTGTCACTCTGCTCATCGATGTGACGGATGTACGCCCCATCGATTTTCAGGTACGCCAACCCCAACTGCGTCAGATTGCCGATCTGGCTGAAGCTGCCGCCGAAGTGCTGCAAACCGATGCGGTACCCGGTGTTGAGCAGGCTGTGGCTCAGGCGCTGCAATTCTTCCGGCGGCGGCAGTTGGCGTTCGTCGATTTCCAGTGTCAGCAGGGGCGCCAGGTCGGGCAGTGATTCGAGCATGTCGATGATTTGTTTCAGCTGCGTTTGATCACGCAAGGTGCTGCCGGACAGGCTTAGCGCCAAGGGCCAGCGGTTGACGACGAGGTAGTCGAGGGTGGCTTCGAGCATTGCCAGGTCAAACCGTGCCGACCAGCCGAGACGCTCGATCCACGGCAGGAAATGCCCGGCGGCAATGGCCTCGCCCTGCGGGTCGAGCAGGCGCGCGAGGACTTTGTGGTGCAGCACCTGGCTGGTGTCGGCGCATTGCACGACGGGTTGGAAATACAGCTGCATGTTGCCCTGGGTCAACGCGTCGTCGATCCAGGTGCGCCAGTCGTGCTGGGTGTGGTTCGTCGCGGTATCGGAACGGGCCAGATGCACCCACGGCCGTTCCGGGTGTTGCTGGGCCTGGGCCAGCGCTTGATCGAGGCGCAGCAGGACGTCGGCGGCCGGTTCGCCGGGCTGATAGGCGACCACACCCAAGTGCGCCACCGGCATGCAATCGCTGGCGCCGGTCAGGCGTAGATTTTCCAGCGTGGCGCTGATTTCCGAGGCGAGGCGGGCCGCTTCGGTGCTGTCCAGGCCCGGTGTCAGCAGGCTGAATTCGCCACCACGGTTGCGCGCCGCCAGCCAGGTGCGCCGTTCCGGCAGTTGCGTCAGACGCTTGAGCAATTCGCCGACGGCGCTGATCAGCCCATCGGTGCGCTGACCGCCCAGGCGTTGGTTGAGGCCGATCAGATCGTTGATCCGCAACATTAGCAAATGGCCTTCGCTGCTTTGTTCGGAGATCAACAAATGATCGGCCAGTTGTTCATCGAGCAAGCGTCGATTGGCCAGGCCCGTGAGGCTGTCCTGATAGGATTCGGCGCGCAGTTTTTCGCTGCGCGTGGCCTCTTCGGAGAACAGCGTCTTGAGCTTTTCGACCATCTGATTCATGGCCAGCACCACGCGCCTCAGTTCAGGCGTGCGTGGCAGTTTTGGCAGGCTGAGGAACTCGCGCTTGCTGATGGCTTCGGCTTGTCTGACCATTTTGTCGAGCGGGCGCAATTGCCGGCGTAACAGCCATCCACCGAACACGGCGCTGAGCAGCCCACAGATCAACAGCCAGATCAGGCTGCCGAGAGTGCTGTCCCAGAGTTTTGCCAGAGCGAACTGGGGATTGCTCAGCACTTCGACCCGCGCCACTTGTTCCCAGCCGCGCATGATCAGCGCATCGCCACCTTCCGGGCGCAGGTTGACCAGGCTCATAAACCAGCCGGGCACGCCTTCGATTTGTGCCGGTGCGTTGCGCTCCACCAGCACCTTTTCATCAACGATACTGACGACGCGGATGCTGCGGAAATAGCCGCTGTCAAAAATCGAGCTGACCATCAGTTCGGTCATCGCCGGGTCGTCGATTTGTGCGGTCAACGACAACCCCAACGCGGTGGCAGCGTCCTGGGCGTGGGAGCGCAACTGGCCGAGCATTTGCTCACGGGAACTTTCAAGGCTGACAAAAAAACTGCCACTGAAGGCCACCAGCAGAAACAGGCAGATGGCGAGAAACAACTGTTTGCGCAGTGACATAAAAACGCTCCTTGCGATGGCGGCTAGCCTTCACCTACGGCGAACCCTTCGGCTTGCATTTTTTTCAACACATCCTGCCAACGCGACAATTTCTTCGAGTCGCTACTGCGTTTACCGCCATTGGCACCCGGCAAGTACAGGCCTTCGGCGTTGAAGGCGTAGACCGGCAACAGGTCTTTGCGTTGGGAGGCGGGGCGGATCTCGCCAATCAGGTTGTCGAGCACAAGCGGTTCGGCAATGGGGCTGCTGTAGAAGGTCAACACCATGTGCGCCTGATTCTGGTTCAGGGCTTTGACGTAGGTGATGCGCAGCTTTTCGCTGGGAATCCCGAGTTGGCGCAGGCTGAAATATTTTGCCAGCGCGTAGTCTTCGCAATCGGCGGCGCCCTTGATCAGCGATTCTTCTGGCGTGGCCCAGTAATCGGTTTGACGCCAGATGCGTGTATCGTCCTGAAAGCTCAGCTGTTGATTGAAGAAGCGATTGACTGCGTTCAGTTGCTCGCGCTCGGGTTGGTTGAGTTCGCTTTTGAGCATTTGACTCCAGGCCTCGATTCTTCCTTGAGCGGGGCCGAGCGGGCCGTAGCGCTTTTCGGCGATTTGCAGGATCTGCGTAAAATCCCAGTCGGCCCAGACACTGCCCAGCCCCGTCAGCAGAAAACTGGCCAACAGCAGCCATCCGCCGAGCCGAAGTCGGAGCGTTGGCCATCCTGGACTACGCCGTCGACGAGACATGACTGGCTGCTCGGGTGCAGATGACTGAAGTCTAGGCGGTGTTTTCGGCGAGGCAGGACAAATCGTCGGGTGGCACGCGGACCTGTAGCAGCTGGCGAAGCCTGCGTTCGGCTGCGCAGCAGTCGTGAAATCAGGCAACGCGGTCTTTCAGTTAAATCCGGGATTCAGGGTTTACGACTGCTTCGCAGCCGAACGCAGGCTTCGCCAGCTGCTATGTATGGACTCGCCCCCACTGTCTACCCGCTTTTGAAAAACCGCCGCCCCGTTGCATCTATGTATTAGGCCTATTCGAGGAAGCCGTCTTCGGCTTCTGGCCAAAATTGGAAGAGCTCGTGGTATGCCGATTACAGTCAGGCCTCGAAGGCCAGTAGCAGCTAAGGCATCAATCCACGCCGGTCTTACCTGGGGTCAATTTTTTTTCAGCAAAGGGCCGGACAGTTAGTACCTCGGTGGCAGAACTCTGTCGCTCAGTGGCTCATCGTCGCTTGCTGGCCATCACCAGCCTGGCGACGATAAGTCTGGTCATTCTGTAGAAGCACCCAGACGATTCGCAGGTTGCGGTTGGCCAACCTGACCGCAGCCTCCTTACGGCCCAGTCGGCTCATCCAGCGCAACAAGCGGCGGTCATCGGGTTGCTGGGAATCAGGTCGTAGTTGTTGCAGTACCGCATGGGCTCCCTGGATCATCAGGCTGCGTAAATAAACATCGCCTCGCTTGGTCATGCCCCCCAGCCGGACCGTCTGCCCGCTGCTGTACTGGTCAGGCACCATGCCAAAGTACGCGGCAAACTTGCGGGCATTGGGAAATCGCTCAGGCTTGGTTTCCTTGGCCACCAGTGCCGTGGCAGTGACTGGGCCAATGCCGCGCACAGTCATCAGTCGCTTCGCCGTCATGTCGGCGTTGGCAGCCACTTCCAGGCGCCCCGTCAGTACGCTGATGCGTTCGCCCAAATGGCGCCACTCGGCCAACAGTTCGTCGATCAGTTCACGCAGCAGGCCCGGCACCGGCTGGGTGGCATCTTCCAGTACCCGTGGGATTTTCTGGCTGATCGCAACGTCACCCTGCGCCAAGGCCACACCGTGCTCGAGCAGCAGGCCGCGCATCTGATTGCTCACCGCCGTGCGTCGACGCACATAGCCTTGGCGGGCGCGATGCAACGCCTGCATTGCCAGCGCCGCAACGCTTTTGACCGGCACTGCGTAGATCTTTTCATCGCGACCAGCCCGCAGAATCGCCAGCGCATCGTTGCGATCATTTTTAGGCCCGCTGCGATGGGTGGCCACCAAACCGGCTGGAAGAATCCGCGCCAGATTGCCTTGGTCTTGCAGCTGCCGGGCCCAGGCTTGAGCACCCGGACCGGTCTCCATTAGAACCACGACATGAGGTGGCAACTGGCGGAGAAACTCATAAAACGCCTCGCGCGACTTGATCCGCTGCTCATAGTGCACCTGACCGAGGACATCTTCCCCGGCGACCTGAAAGACCTGTTTGGCCAGATCGACCGCTACGGTTGTGCAGGCCGACAAATCGGAAGAAGACAGGGATTGATCAACCGAAGTATGCTTTTTCATGGACTCGCCCTCGCTGTCGTTGGCTGTTTAGACTGCCATCGTGGCGCATTGACGCCTCGGCTTGGGCGAGTCCATCCAATTACAAGGGACCGTGTTGGTATCAGGATTTGCGCAGGGTTTTCTGTTTGAGGATGTAGATCGTCACCAGCACTGCGCTGGTCAGCATGACCCCCCGCGCCCACGGCAGGGGCACCAGGTAGCAGGAAAACAGGATGCTCACCCACATCAGACCGATCGCGTAGACCTTGCCCTTGAGCGGGATGCCGTTGCCGTCGAGGTAGTCGCGAATCCACGGGCCAAGCCGTGGATGCCCCACCAGCCACTGATAAAACCGCGGCGAACTGCGGGCAAAGCAAGCGGCGGCCAGCAACAGGAAAGGTGTGGTGGGCAACACTGGCAGGAAGATCCCGATCACCCCCAGCGCTACGCTCAGCCAGCCGATGGCCAGCAGCACGTAACGCAACATCAGGGAGCGGTTGCCTATGGGGTTGTCCATAGGCAAAACCTTAGTGGTGACGTGGCTTGAGGATCGCCGGTTTTTCGTCTGGCGCCTGGCACAGCAGGTACAGCGCGGTCAGGGCTTCCGGGATCTGCACGATCATGTCGTCCATCAGGTTGGCGTCTTTGGCGATGTCTTCGAACTCAGGTTGTTCGTCGAACAGACCCGAACCGACCATGATCGGCAGCAGCATTTCGCTGACTTCGTCTTCGGCGGTTTCGAACCAGGCCGCTTCGCGCAAGAACACGCCTTCCATGAAACCGATGCACCAGCCGCGCAGGTCGGAGTCATCCGGCTCTTCGCCCAGGTCCAGGTCGCACGGCAGCTCGAACTCTTCATCGGACGCCAGTTGGCGCGCGATGTGAGCCTTGAGGGCCAGCAGGGTGGATTCGATCGCTTCACGCTCGGTGTCGTCGGCGTAATGCGGCTCTTCGGCGAAGAGGGCGTCAATCCATTCGCGATCCGGGACCTCTTCGGAGCAGATCGAAAGCGCAGTGAGGTAGCCGTGGGCGGCCACGTAGTCCAGCGCCTCGTCATGCAGTTCGTCGGCGTCGAGGAAGACTTGCAGGCGGGTTAGTTGCTCAGCGAAGGACATTAAAGGGCTACCTTGGGGAATTAACAGATGCGGGAATTCTAGGCCTTCTTGAGCGGTCAGGCCAGCCGCGCGGGATATTTGAAGCCTTCGCAAGAACAAGCACCCCCGCAATCCCTGTAGGAGTGAGCCTGCTCGCGATAGCGGTGCCTCATCCAACATCAATGTTGCTGACCCACCGACATCGCCGGCAAGCCGGTCTCACTCCTACAGGGGGCTTAATGGCATTGGCATCATGTGTCTTCTCAGCGGCACCCTTTGGTGGGCAGGCCTCGGGTATACTCGCGCGTTTTGTGATGCCCTGCTGGCGTCACGGCTGGAATGTGAAGCGTCATGCAATGCGCACTTACGATTTGTCAGTGCAGCCTGTGTGGTTCTGAACCAGCCTTGCAGGGATGTTTTTGTGATTTTTGGAGTTTTTATGCTCGAACAGGCTCAACGCGTCCTCAAGGACATCTTCGGCTACGACAGTTTCCGTGGCCGCCAGGGTGCAATCATTGAGCGCGTGGCCAACGGCGGCGACGCCCTGGTGCTGATGCCTACCGGTGGCGGCAAATCCTTGTGCTTCCAGGTCCCGGCGCTGCTGCGCGAAGGCCTGGCGGTGGTGGTGTCGCCGCTGATCGCGCTGATGGACGATCAGGTCGCGACCCTCGAAGAGCTGGGCGTCGCTGCCGCTGCATTGAACTCCACGTTGAGCGCCGAGCAGCAGCGCGATCTGGCGGCACGGATCAAGCGCGGCGAAGTGAAGATGCTCTATCTGGCGCCCGAGCGTCTGGTCCAGCCGCGGATGCTGGCGTTCCTGCAAAGTCTTGAAATCGCCCTGTTCGCCATCGACGAAGCCCACTGCGTGTCCCAATGGGGTCACGACTTCCGTCGCGAATACCTGCAACTGGGCCAGTTGGCGGAGCTGTTCCCCAACGTACCGCGCATTGCCCTGACGGCCACGGCCGACAAGCGTACCCGCGAAGAAATCGTCGATCGTTTGCATTTGCAGAATGCCGAGCGCTTCTTGTCGAGCTTCGACCGTCCGAACATTTTCTACCGCATCGTGCCCAAAGAGCAGCCGCGCAAGCAGTTGCTGGCGTTCCTTGCCGAGCGCCGCAGTGATGCCGGCATTGTCTATTGCCTGTCACGCAAGAAAGTCGACGAAGTCGCGGTGTTCCTCAGCGAACAAGGCTTCCCGGCGCTGCCGTACCACGCCGGTTTGCCCAACGACACCCGGTCCCATCACCAGAAGCGCTTCCTCAACGAGGAAGGCCTGATCATGGTCGCCACCGTGGCGTTCGGCATGGGCATCGACAAGCCCAACGTGCGCTTTGTCGCGCACCTCGATTTGCCGAAATCCCTTGAGGCGTATTACCAGGAAACCGGTCGCGGCGGCCGTGATGGCCTGCCGGCGGACGCCTGGATGGCTTACGGCCTGCAAGACGTGGTGATGCTCAAGCAAATGTTGCAAAACTCCGAAGGCGACGAGCGCCACAAGCGTCTGGAGCAGCACAAGCTCGACGCCATGCTCTCGCTCTGCGAAGAAACCCGCTGCCGTCGGCAAACCTTGCTGGCTTATTTCGACGAAGACATGCCCGAGCCGTGCGGCCATTGCGACAACTGCGTCGATGGCGTGCAAACCTGGGACGCCACCGAGCCGGCCCGTCAGGCGCTCTCGGCGATTTACCGCACCGGCCAGCGTTATGGCGTCGGGCATCTGGTAGACGTGTTGCTGGGCAAGGACAACGAAAAGGTCCGCAGCTTTGGCCATCAACATCTGTCGGTGTATGGCGTCGGCAAGGCCATGGGCGAGAGTGAATGGCGTTCCCTGTTCCGACAACTGGTGGCCCGTGGTCTGGCAGACATCGACCTCGAAGGTTATGGCGGCCTGCGCCTGAGCGACTCCTGCCGGCCGCTGCTCAAGGGCGAAGTGACCCTGGAACTGCGCCGCGACCTCAAGCCGCAAACCACCGCCAAAAGCAGCAAGAGCCAGGCGAGCCAACTGGTTCGCGGCGAAGAACGCGAACAGTGGGAAGCCTTGCGCGCCTTGCGTCGCAAACTCGCCGAAGAACACGGGGTCCCGCCGTACGTCATCTTCCCCGACTCGACACTGCTGGAAATGCTCCGCAGCCAACCGACCTCGCTGGCGGAAATGGCCACGGTCAGCGGCGTTGGCGCGCGCAAGCTCGAACGTTACGGCGAGGCCTTCCTCGAAGTGCTGGGCGGTCAGGTCGAGGCGCCGAAAGTCGTCGCCGATGTGCGCCACGAGCTGATCACCCTCGCTCGCGCAGGCATGACGCCGCTGCAGATCGCCGGTCAGTTGCAATGCTCGGAAAAGAATGTCTACACCATGCTCGCCGAAGCGATCGGCAAGCAGCAGTTGTCGCTGGAGCAAGCGCTGGACTTGCCTGAAGAATTGATGGGTGAGGTCCAGGATGCCTTCCTGGATGGCGAAGGCGAGTTGCCGCCGGTGTCGGAGATTGCCGCGCTGTTCGCAGGGAGAGTGCCTGAAGGTGTCCTGTACTGCGTTCGGGCGGCACTGCAATCCGAATTTGAGGTTTAAATGACTTGTTACAGTGATGTAACGATTCACTACAGACCAGGCCTTGCCTCAAGCCAACTGCCATGCTTAGCTGACTAATAATTAGTTTTCTCTATTTCAGTCTAATCATGAGTTTCTTATGCCGTTAACCGATCAACACCGTTTTGGCATGCAACTGGCCCAGATGTCCCGCGGCTGGCGTGCCGAACTGGATCGCCGCCTGGCCGGCCTGGGTCTGTCCCAGGCGCGCTGGCTGGTGCTGCTGCACCTGGCGCGCTTCGAAGAAGCACCGACCCAACGTGAGCTGGCGCAAAGCGTCGGCGTCGAAGGGCCGACCCTGGCCCGGTTGCTCGACAGCCTGGAAACCCAAGGCCTGGTTCAGCGCCAATCGGTGCTGGAAGACCGTCGGGCGAAAAAAATTGTCCTCTGTGCGCCGGCCCGTCCTCTGATCGAACAAATTGAAACCATTGCCACGCAACTGCGCCGCGAACTGTTTGACGGCGTCGACGAGGCGGATTTAAAGATTTGCATGCGTGTGCACGGGCACATTCTGGCCAACCTGGAAAAATCTTGAGGCATAACCGCGCGTCAGCTTTTTGAGATACCCCGTTGGGCAGACTATAAAGAACTACTAGGCGATATCGTGTTCGTAACGGATGTGCGAACGCGTACAGGTTGGTTCTTGTTATCTAAGGGATGCTCATGCTCGAGAGTTGGCACGTTGTATTGCGGTGTTGCGCCAGGCTGCTGCTGGTCGGTGGTGCGGTCACTTACTCGGCATTGGCCCCTGCGCTGGGATTGGGCGACATTACCCTTCATTCCTCGTTGAATCAGCCATTGCGTGCCGACATTGCCCTGGTGGATGTCGGTGGGCTGGAGGAGGGCGAGCTCTCGGTCAGCCTGGCGTCGGCGGAGGAATTCACCCGCGCTGGCGTCGATCGGGTGTTCTTCCTCAACGATCTGAAGTTCATGCCCGTCCTGCGGGGCAACCGTAGCCTGATCCGGGTGACCTCCAACAAACCGGTCAATGAACCCTTCCTGAATTTCCTGGTGCAGCTCAATCAGCCCAACGGGCGTTTGCTGCGCGAGTACACGGTACTGATCGATCCACCGGGTTCACCGGGGATTATTCCGGACGACGAACCGGTCGCCAGCGCGCAAAACTCTCCATTCCCGAGCGTCAAACCGGCCACTGCGCAGGCACCCACGGCGAAGAAACCCGCGCCAGCGCCTGCCGTCGTTCAACCTGCCGCGCCTGTTCCTGATCCTGTTGCCGAACAATTGGCCGCCAGCGTGCTGCAAAACCAGCAGCTGCAAAAAACCGTCGATGAGCTGAATGCGAAGCTTCAGGCACAGGACGAGCAGATCGCTGGCCAGAAAAAACAGGTGACCGAACTGCAAACCCAGCTGGCGGAGGTCAAACGGGCGCCACCGGAGATGCCGGTCGCGGTAGCGCCTGCTCCCGTCGTTGTCGAAGAACCCGAGGCTAGCCATTGGCCGCTGATCATCGGCTTGCTGGCGCTGATCGCTTTGGTATTGCTGGGGCTATTTGTTCGACGTCAACGCCAGCAGCTTCAGGCATTGCCCGAGTCTTCGCCCGCTGCACCTGCGCGACAGGAGCCGATGCTTGAGCGTGCGGCGCAATCGTCGGTGCAACAACCCATACTCAAATCCGCTCCCGAAGATCGTGAAGAAATGCCAACAGGCGATGTACTGGAAGGGGTCGGTATTTACCTGGCCTATGGCCGTTTTTCCGAAGCGGTCGGCTTGTTGCGAGAAGCGTTGGCCAAGGAACCCCTGCGCACGGATCTGGCCGTGCAACTGCTGGAAGTCCTGGGTAAGCAAGGCGACGTACCCGCCTATGACGCACAGGAAAAAAGTCTGCGTGACGACGGGTTCGATGTACAAAAGCTTCAGGACATCCGTGCCCGCTACCCGAAACTGAACAATGCGGCTCCGATTGCAGCCGCTGCAGTCATCACTCCCGCGCAAGAAACGGCACCTGTCGACGAGTTCCAGTTGAACCTGGATGACCTGTCCATGGATTCCAGCTGGGACTTGGTCAGCCCTTTCGACAAGGCTAAATCTTCAGACGAATCACCAAAAGCTGTAGAGCCCGAGTTCACCTCGAACCTGCATGTGTTGCCCGAGGTGATCGAGATGCCTGAAGAGTCGACTCTGGACGAACCGGAGCTTGAGTGGGTTGCAGAACCGGATTCACAGGCGCTGGATGACGACTTTCTCAACGAATTCGGCGATGCCGGCCCGTCGCTGGAACTTGAACCCCTCAGCCTGGAGCCGGCCGAGTCAACCAGCAACGACAAACTGGAACAAGCCCAGACCTGTATCGATGACGGCGATCTGGACAACGCCATCGAACTGCTCAACGAGTTGCTGAAGGAAGGCGATGAGCCGCTCAAGCAGACCGCCCGGAGCCTGTTGGCCGGAATCCGCTGAGCCTCTACTATAGCGGCGCTCTCAGGCTCAGGAGTCTTGCCCATCATGACCACGCGTAAACCGGAAATCATCATCACCTATTGCACGCAATGCCAATGGCTGTTGCGTGCGGCCTGGCTGGCCCAGGAACTGCTCAGCACCTTTGGCGATGACTTGGGCAAAGTTTCGCTGGTGCCCGGCACCGGTGGGGTTTTCCATATTTTTTGTGACGATGTACAGATCTGGGAGCGCAAGGCCGACGGCGGTTTCCCGGAGGCCAAGGTGCTCAAGCAGCGGGTCCGCGATCAGATCGACCCTGACCGCGACCTCGGCCACAACGACCGCACTCAGTGAGACGCGGCTTCGGCGGCTACGGTCTTTTTGCTTGAACCGCCTGACAGCCTGCTGGAGACCACGATTGCGACGATGATCAACGCGCCGCCGATCAGCATGCGCAGCGTCGGGTTTTCATCGAACAACAGCCAGGCCATGGTGATGCCGTACACCGGCTCCAGGGCGAACACCACGGCGGCGGTGCGCGCCTTGATCACCGCCAGGCTGGCGACAAACAAGCTGTGAGCGACGCCGGTGCAGAACACCCCGAGCAAACCGATCCACAGCCAGTCGATAGCGCGGACTTCGCTCAACTGCGGCGCCGCCACCGGCAGCAGGCACAGCGCGACCACCACGTTCTGACACAGCGCCGCCTGCACCGGCGGAATTCTTCCGGAGCTGGCGCGGTTGGTCAGCGATAGCAGGGCGAACAGCAAACCTGAGCCGACCGCCCAGAGCAGGCCCGTGGTGGCGCCACTCGCCAGATCGAAGTCGGGCGTGACCAGCACCAGCCCGACACTCACCAGCACCACCAAGAGGATTTCATTGGCGCGGATCCGCTCACGGAATATCAGCCCCTCGAGGATCACGGTAAACGCCGGGAAGCTGGCGAAACCCAGGGTCGCGATTGCCACGCCGGCCACTTTCACCGCAATGAAAAAACTCACCCAATGCCCAGCCAGCAGCAAACCGCTGAGCAGCAGACGACGCCAGTCCACTGCTTCGAGTTTCTGCCAGCGCGTGTTGCTGGCGAACCGTGCGAACACCGCCAGGGCGAGGACGGCAAATGCGGCCCGGCCAAATACAATGACGGCAGGCGAGGCGGCAGCGAGTTTGCCGAACACACCGGTCAGGCCAAACATCAGTGCGCCGATATGCAAGGCGCCAAGGGCGGTACGGGGAGTCATTGCATTCCTTGATAACTGAGTAAACCTGGGACGATAGACACCGCAGCCCTGTAGCAGCTGGCGAAGCCCTGTGGCGAGGGGATTTATCCCCGTCCGGCTGCGCAGCAGTCGTAAACCCGGTGTGCACGGTTTTCCTGAAACACCGTGGTTGAATGGTTTCACGACTGCTGCGCAGCCGGACGGGGATAAATCCCCTCGCCACAGGGCTTCGCCAGCTGCTACACATTTGACCGCGTAGCCACTCGCGAGTCTGTCGGCAAACTATCGACTTTTGTCGCCAGCCTCGCGCCGCAGTTTTCCCGGAGTCGTACCAAACTCGCGCAACACCGCCGCGGCAAATGCACTTTGGGAACTGTAACCGACCCGACTGGCAATCTCGCCGATCGGCAAGGGTGAATCGCGCAGCAGTCCTACCGCAATATGCAGCCGCCGACTGCGGATGTAATCCATCGGCGTCTGCCCGCATTCAGCGACAAACCGCGCATGCAACCGGGCGCTGGACAGCCCGGCGACGCGCGCCAGATCGGCGACTTGCAGCGGATAAGCCGCGTACTGATCAATGTGCGCATTCAGCGCCGCATACGGCAGGCGCCGACCGCCCACCACCTCAGGCTTGGCGTTATTGAGGCTGGCCAATAACAGCACAGCGCCTTGCTGGGCAATCAACGGGTCACTGACCTGGCTGCCCGCCAGCCAACTCACCAATTGGCTTTGCCCGGCATCCAGCGGTAGGCGACCGGCGTTGTCGAGCAACCGGCGGCTGGCGTCGGCGTGATCGCCAAGGGACTGCGAAACCCATTGATCGCTCGGCACATCCAGCACCAGGCAGCGGCTGCCATTGCTGCTGCCGCAGGCGTGATGGAAACCCGACGGTACTACCACGAAACTCTGCTGAATCACCTGGCTGCCATGCCCGTCCACCTCGAAGTCCAGGGCTCCCGACAGCCCGAACACCAGTTGCGCGTGGTCGTGGCTGTGGACGATCAGGTCCTTGGTGTATTGGCGCAGCGTGAGGATCGGTCTCATCGCAGGTCTCCCGGTCAAGATGCGGCCAGTCTACACCGGCCGGGCGTTGTCACAGGATTGACTCGCGGTTGTCATGGGCAATTAACCGGATTGAGGCAAAGTTGCCAAAACTTGCCCAGAGGGTTGCCCATGACCAGCGCCGAGCTTGCCAAACCCAGCCGTAAGCAACGTGTGCGGACCTTGTGGATTTCCGATGTGCATTTGGGCACCCGGGACTGCCAGGCCGAACACTTGTCCCAGTTCCTCAAGGGCTACCACGCGGACAAGGTCTATCTGGTGGGCGACATCATCGACGGCTGGAAACTGCGCAGCGGCATGTACTGGCCTCAGGCGCACACCAACGTGATTCGCCGTTTGCTGACCATGAGCAAGCGCGGCACCGAGGTGATCTACGTCACCGGCAACCACGACGAATTCCTGCGCCGCTATTCGAAGCTGATTCTGGGCAACATCCAACTGGTGGACGAAGCGGTGCACGTGACCGCCGATGGCCGCCATCTGCTGGTGATTCATGGCGACCAGTTCGACGTGATCACCCGGTATCACCGCTGGCTGGCCTTTCTCGGCGACTCGGCCTACGAGTTCACCCTGACCCTCAACCGCTGGCTCAATCATTGGCGCGCCCGTTATGGCTACGGCTACTGGTCGTTGTCGGCCTACCTCAAACACAAGGTGAAAACGGCGGTCAGCTTCATCAGTGATTTCGAAGAAGCCATCGCCCACGAGTGCGTCAAACGCGAGTTGCATGGGGTGGTGTGCGGGCACATTCACCATGCCGAGATTCGCAAGGTCGGTGGGGTGGACTACCTCAATTGCGGGGATTGGGTGGAGTCGTGCACGGCGCTGATCGAGCATTGGGACGGGTCGATCGAGTTGTACCGGTTGGCGGATGCCCAGGCGCGGGAGGCAGAGTTGAAGGCCATCAAAATTGCAGAGCCGGCTTAAGAAAAAGGTGTTCGGGCTGGCCTCATCGCGAGCAGGCTCGCTCCCACATTTTTGATCGTATTTCCCTGAAAGAACTCGGTCACCTGTGGGAGTGAGCCTGCTCGCGATGGACTGCGCAGCAGTCCCCCCGAATCTGTCAGGCTGGCGAATGTTCTGCCATCGCCGCCATGTAGATCGAGTTCTTCGGATGCGCAAACAAGCGCTCCATCATCGGCTCAAAGAAACTCAGCGGTAACGTCTCGTAAGCCGGGTCAAACGCCGCCGCGTCATATTTGGCGCAGAACTCAATGGTCGCCTGATACTGCGGATGCCCGCTGAATTGCTCGCGCAAATGCCGATCCATGCCCAGGTGATGGAAGAAGTAATACCCCTGGAATATCCCGTGCTTCTCCACCATCCACAGATTCTCGGCACTGACGAACGGCTTGAGAATCGCCGCGGCAATGTCCGGATGGTTATAGGAACCCAGTGTGTCGCCGATGTCGTGTAGCAGCGCGCAGACCACATATTCTTCATCACGGCCATCGCGCCAGGCACGGCTGGCGGTCTGCAACGAGTGGGTCAGACGATCCACCGGGAAGCCGCCAAAATCACCCTCCAGCAATTTCAGGTGCGCCACAATCCGTGACGGCAACTGCCTGGCGTAGGCACTGAAGTCTGCGGCGATGATTGCCCAGTCTTCCTGTGTGCCATCCTGCATGTGGGTGAATCGTGCATTGGCGTTCATCAGCTATCCTCTTGTTCTAATCGAAAGGGATGTCTTGAGTGTAGAACTTGGATCCAAGATCGCACTGGCTATGCAGGACGCTTTTGTGGCCAAGGGAGCCTAGAACGGCACGCGACCCAGAATCATGTCGCGGTACATGACAAAGTCGCCGAGCAGGCTATAAAGAGGATGCTGGAACGTGGCGGGACGGTTCTTCTCGAAAAAGAAATGCCCGATCCAGGCGAAGCTGTAACCCGCCAGTGGCAAGGCCAGCAACATCAACCAGGCGCCTTTGCCGATGGTCAGCGCCAAGATGAAGATGACGAGGCTGGTACCGACAAAATGCAATCGTCGACAGGTGCTGTTGCTGTGTTCACTAAGGTAATACGGGTAAAACTCAGCGAAACTGTTGAAACGTCTGATGTTTTCCACGACTGCGATCTCTGTGGTTATTGTTGTTCTGATTGCAAGTTGTTCGGCGGGTAGCCTATTTGAGTCTAGAGTGATCATTGGCATCAGCCAGTGACAATAGGCGCCACTTTAGTATCCTTCGCAAATTTGCCGCGGTAGACGGCTCACAAAGTAGTAAGTAGACGCCATGAGCGAACGAACGACTTCTGCAAGCTGGGCGATGGGGATTGTCAAAACACTGGAGATGGACGGCCTGGATTGTCGGCTTCTGTTCAAGCAGCTGGGGCTCGACTACGCGTCACTGGACGATCCGGATGCGCGCTTCCCGCAAGATTCCATGACACGACTGTGGCAGCGAGCGGTCGAGCTGTCCGGCAACCCGGCGATCGGCCTGAACATGGGCAAAGTGGTGCGACCGGCCTCTTTCCATGTGGCCGGCTACGCCCTGATGTCCAGCCAGACCCTGGCCGAAGGCTTTCAGCGACTGGTGCGTTATCAGCGGATCATTGCCGAAAGCGCTGACCTGAGTTTCCGACTGCTGGATGAAGGTTATGCGCTGATTCTGACGGTGCATGGCGATCACTTGCCGCCCACCCGACAGAGCGCCGAAGCGTCGCTGGCCTGTGCGCTGGCGCTGTGCGGCTGGTTGACCGGTCGCACCCTGCAACCGCGCAAAGTGCTGCTGGAGGGCGATCAGCCCGCCGATCTCGAACCTTACAAACTGGCCTTCCACGCGCCGCTGGTGTTCAACGCACCTTACGACGCCCTGATCTTCGAGCGCGCCGATATGGAGGCGCCGCTGCCGACGGCCAACGAAGCGATGGCGCTGTTGCATGACCGGTTTGCCGGCGAATACCTGGCGCGGTTTTCCGAGAGCCGCGTAACCCACAAGGCGCGGCAAGTGCTGTGCCGTTTGCTGCCCCAGGGCGAGCCCAAACGCGAGACGGTGGCGCAGACCCTGCACTTGTCGCAGCGCACCTTGCAGCGACGCTTGCAGGAAGAAGGCACGAGTTTTCAAACGTTGCTGGATGACACGCGACGTGAGCTGGCCGAGCAATACCTGGCGCAGCCAACCATGACCTTGCTGGAAATTGCCTACCTGTTGGGGTTCGCCGATCCGAGCAACTTCTTCCGCGCCTTCAGGCGCTGGTTCGACTCGACGCCCGGCGAGTACCGGGCGCGGTTGACGGAAACGCCTGCGGTTGTCAGTGCCGCCAGAACGCAGGAATACACAGAACAAACACCGTAATGATCTCCAGTCGGCCCAGCAGCATGCCGAACGAAAGAATCCACTTGGCGGCGTCCGGCAGGGTAGCGAAGTTGCCTGCCGGGCCGATGGTCTCGCCCAATCCCGGACCGACGCCGGACACGGTACTGGCGGCGCCGGTCAGGGCGGTCATCCAGTCCACACCGAGCAGCGACAGCAGCAACGCGATCACGCAGATGGTGATCGCGAAGAAGAACGAAAAGGTCAGGATCGAGCGCACGATCTCTTCGTCGAGACGGTGGCCGTTGTACTTCTGCTTGATCACCGCGCGCGGGTGAATCAATTGGTTAAGGTTGGCCTTGAGCAGGATATAGGCAACCTGGAACCGGAAGATCTTGATCCCGCCAGCGGTCGAACCCGAGCAGCCCCCGACAAACCCCAGATAGAAGAACAGCATCAGCGAGAAATTTCCCCACAGGCTGTAGTCCCCCAGTGCAAATCCTGTCGTCGTGACGACCGAGGTCACGTTCAGCGCCACATGCCGCAACGCGTCCAGCCAATGCAACTGAGTGGTCCACCAGTACCAGGTGGTGAGCACCAGCCACGTCACCAGCAACATGCCGAGCAAACCTTGAACCTGCTCATCTTTGATCAGCGCCTGACGGTTGCCGCGCAAGGTCGCCACGTACAGGGTGAACGGCAGGCTGCCGAGAATCATGATGACAATCGCCACCCAGTGCACCGCCGGTTGCGTCCACTTGGCCAGGGACTGGTCGGAGGTGGAGAACCCGCCGGTGGAGATCGCCGACATCGCATGGTTGATCGCATCGAACGGGCTCATCCCGGCCCACCAGAACGCCAGGCTGCCGAGAATGGTGATGCCGACGTAAGCCGCAACGATCAAGCGCGCCACCATGTGTGAGCGGGGCATGACCTTTTCGGAACGGTCCGACGACTCGGTCTGAAACAGGCGCATGCCACCGATGCGCAGCAGGGGCAGAATCGCCACCGCCATGCCGATAAAGCCGATACCGCCGATCCAGTGCAGCAATGAACGCCACATCAGGATGCCGGGGGACATGGTGTCCAGGCCGGTGAGCACCGTCGCCCCGGTGGCGGTGATGCCGGACATGCTTTCGAAGAACGAGTCGGTGTAGCTGATGCGCTGGGTCAGCAGGAACGGCAGCGCAGCGAAGATGCACACCACCACCCAACTGCTGACGGTCAGCAGGTACATGTCTCGCGGACGCAGGTGTACGTGTTCCGGGCGACCGGGGATGACCAGCGCGAGGCCGGCGACAAAGGTGATCATGCTCGCCCAGAGGAACGACGGCAGATCGCCCGTGCGTTCGTAAATCACCAGCGTGGCCATGGGCACGACCATGGCGATGGCCAGCGTGATCAGGAAGAGGCCGATGATGAAACCAATGAGACGTAAGGTCGGCAACGCCATGAAGTCCGCTCGGGCTGAAAGTAGGAAGGGCGCCATTCTACCCGTGGGGCGGGGCATGTAAACCGGCATCCCCGTGGCACTTGCAGCTAGAATAGCCGCACATATTTTTCAGGAGGTGGCCGATGCAGGCTCTCGACGCTTTGCTCAACCGTGTTTCCGTTCCACGACTGCTCGAACCGGCACCCACTGCAGCGCAGCGCGAAGTGCTGTTTTCTGCCGCGATGCGTGCGCCGGACCACGGCCATTTGCAGCCTTGGCGCTTCCTGACAGTCGAAGGTGCGGCGCGCGAGCAAATGGGCGAGTTGCTGGCCGAAGCGGCGAAGCTGCAAGACAGCGAGGTGTCCGAGGCGGCGTTGGACAAGGCGCGTAACGGTCCATTGCGCGCGCCGCTGGTGGTTGTGGTGATCGCGCGGTTGCAGGACCACGTCAAATACCCGAAATCCGAGCAATTGCTGGCGGCAGGGTGTGCGGCTCACGGGATTCTGCTGGCCGCTTATGCGCAAGGCATTGGCGCGGTGTGGCGCACCGGTGAACTGGCCTATTCGGCGCATGTGGCCAAGGGATTGGGGTTGGCGGAAGGGGAGGAGGTGATTGCCTTCCTGTACCTCGGCACACCGCAGAAAGAACCGCGCGTGGCGGAGAAAGTCGACCTGGCCGAATTCGTCAGCGCCTGGCCCTCCAAGCCTTAAGATCAAATGCTTCGCGGGCAAGTCGGATCGCCGCCCGCTCGCTTCTACAGGGTTATGTGTCATGCCACGATATTGTGTTCGGCATAAAACCTGTAGGAGCGAGGCTTGCCCGCGAAGCTTTTAAGGTTGGACGATGATTCCCGGCACCAACGGTAATTCAAGGCTGGCAATGAACCCGCCCTGCGGGTGATTGGCCAACACCAGACTCCCGCCATGCCGTTCTGCCGCGCGTCGCGCAATGGCCAATCCCAAGCCATGCCCGGCCGCCGTCTGACCCGGAGCCCGATAGAACGGCTCACCCAGTTGAGTCAAATGCTCGGTGTCGACACCGGGTCCATGGTCCCGGACGCTGACCACAATCCGCTCACCCTGACGCACCGCCTGCATTTCAATCGACTGCCCTTGCGGGTTGAAGCGCTGCGCGTTGCGCAGCAGGTTGTCGACGGCGCGCTCGATCATCGTCGGCCAGCCTTTGAGGTTCAGCTGCGGTTCCGCGTCGAGGCGAACGGTCTGCTCCGGCGAACTCAATTGAGCATCCTTTTGCAGCGTATTGAGCAATGCGTTCAGATCCACGTCTTCAGCGCTGGCGTTGTCGGCATCGACTCGCGCCAGTACCAGGATTTCACTGATCAGCGCTTCCAGCCGGTCGCATTCGCGGGTCAGGCGTGGCGCGAGTTTTTCCCGTTCTTCGGGGGTGGCACGTTCGGCAAGTGCCAGTGCAATGCGCAGTCGCGCCAGCGGTGAGCGCAGTTCATGGGACACGTCGCGCAGCAACTGCCTCTGGCTGCCGATCAGACTTTGCAGGCGCGCACCCATGCGGTTGAAGTCGTTGGCCAATACTCCAAACTCGTCGCGACGGTTGGCCAGTTTCACCAGGCTGTTTTGCTGATAGGTGGTTTGCCCAAGGTCATGCACCGCACCGCGCAAGCGGTTCAGCGGTCGGGTAATGGACAATGTCACGAACAGGCTGAACAGGGTCAGCACCACCAGCGCAATGCCCAGCGCGCTCAATGGCCAGAGCAGGCTTTCACGGTGCCATGAGTCCAGTTCCGGGTGCGGAATACGATAGATCAGCAGGTACGTGTCGCCGGTTTTCTCGCTGGTGTATTCCGCGGTCAGACGCCGCCAGGGCAGGCGGCGATCGTCGTTGTTCTGCCGCGCTTCGAAGGCCGCCGCACGCCGGGGGAAGGTGCCGCGTACCACCGGGTCGCCGCTTTCGTTGAGCACCTGAACGTCGATGTGATACTGGCGCTTGCGCTGTTCCAGAATGTCCTGGGCCGCTTCCTCACCTTGGGCTTCGTAGGTTTGCGTCCATTGTTCGGCCAGGGTGTTGAGGCCCGGGTGGCGACTGAGAATCCACGCATCCTGGTTGAGCATGTGCCCGAGCAGAATGGAAAGCCCTGCAACCAGAGCGATGGCCAGCCAGAAGCTGGCCAGGATACGCCAGAACAATGAGCGCACAGAAAATCCTCAGACAAACATAAACCAGTGTGGGAGCGCTCCTACAATGGCAAAAGACCCGACGGGGTTAGCTGTCGGGTCCGTGGTCAACGCATTATTGCGCTTTTTGCGGTTGTTGCGCTTTCCACGCCTTGAACTCGGCCCATTCGGCGCGGCGCTCAGCCTTCTTCTTCTGGATCTCGTCGAATTTCTTCTGTTGATCCGGTTTCAGCAGGCCACGGACATCGGCTTCAGCTTTTTTGTGGTTGGCGGCCATTTCGTCTTTCATGGCTTTCTGGTCGGCCGGCGAGAGTTTCTCCAGGTACTTCTCGACCACTTGCTTACGCTCGTGCATCTGCTCGCCCATGATTTTGCGGATCTGCTCGCGTTGTTCGCGGCTCAGGTCCAGCTGGCTGTACGGGCCTTTACCGTGCATGCCGTGCATCTGACCGCCGTGGCGCGAGCCGTCCATCGGGCCACCCATCGGGCCGGCACCTTCAGGCATGGCCATGGCAACGGTCGGCAGGGCGGCAGCGAACATCAGAGCGATAAGAGTCTTGCGCATGGTGAATCTCCTTGTCTCGTTCCCGGTACGTTCCGGATGAGTTCAGATTACGGAGATCAAGGTCAGCGGCGGTCAGCGGAGCGTAAAGCTTGGGTAAAGACGAGTTCTGGCCGAACTGACACATCCATACCCCTGACGAAACACGACCGTTGTAGCAGCTGTCGAGCCCCAGCGAGGCTGCGTTCGGCTGCGTAGCAGTCGTGATCCATCTGACGCGGTGTATCTGAAAGAACATGCCTGCAGGTTTTACGACTGCTGCGCAGCCGAACGCAGCCTCGCAGGCTCGACAGCTGCTACAAAACGGATCGTGTTCAGTTTCAGAGGCTGTAGTAGTAACCACGGCTACGCAAGGCAACGATGCGAGGGCGACCGTCGGGGTGCGGGCCGATCTTTTTGCGCAGGTTGCTGACGTGCATGTCCAGGCTGCGGTCGTACAGGGTCAGCTTGCGGCCGAGGGCGAGTTGCGCCAGTTCCTGTTTGTCCAGCGGCTCGCCGGGTTGCTTGAGCAGGGCTTCAAGCAGGCGGCTTTCGGAGACGGTGAGGGTGAATTCCTGTTCGTCGATGCTGACCACGCCGCGCACAGGGCTGAAACACAGGTCGCCCAGTTCGAGCTGGCTGGACACTGCCGCCGGATGACTGCGGCGCAGTACGGCGCGCAGACGGGCTGTCAATTCCCGTGGGTCGCACGGCTTGGCCAGGTAGTCGTCGGCGCCGAGTTCCAGGCCGAGGATGCGGTCCAGCGGCTCGCCACGCGCAGAAAGCATCAGCACCGGTAGGTCAGGGTGGTCGCTGCGCAATTGCTTGAGCAGTTCCAGACCGCTGCCGTCCGGCAGCATCACGTCCAGCACCACGGCGGCCGGGGAGGTTTCGGCCAGCGCACGGCGAGCACTCTGGCCGTCGTGACAGGCACGGACCTGAAAGCCTTCCTGGCTCAGCCAACTGCTCAGGAGCTCGCACAGCTCCTGGTCATCATCAATTAATAGCAGCTCGCTCATCACTCACTCAATTTAGCCATTGCCGACGTTTTCTGGTGGCACCACTGGCGAAGATACCGCAGAGCAGGGCCAATAGCGCAACTCCGCCACCGATTACGAACCATTGCTGCTGATCAGTCAGCAGTCGTGGCAGCGGATTGCTGGCCTGAGCTTCCTTGAGTTGCAGCTTGAGGCGCTGATTCTCTTGGCGCAACCGGCTCAGCTGAGCGCTTTCGCGTTCGCTGTCGGTATTTTGCAGTTGTTTGCTCAGTTCTTCTCGTTGCTGCTCACTTGCCTTCAAGCGCTGCTGCAACTCGGTGATCTGGCTGCCGGCGCTCAGCGACAGCGGCGTCGAACTGCCGCCCTCGGCGCTTTCTTCACCGTGGGCGGGGGCCACCATCGACAACGTCACCAACATCAGACACAACGGACCTTTGCGCATCGCCACTCCTGATTCCAATACGAGTATTGGGCAGGTTGTCGGCCGCTGAACGAGAATAATGAGCGTTGAGAGCGCGATGAGCCGACAAGGTTCACCGCGCAAGGGAGTTTACGGCAGGACTTGCTTGAACGGCTTCACCGAAACGTTGGCGTAGACGCCGGCGGTGATGTACGGATCCGCATCGGCCCACGCCTGGGCGGCGCTCAGGGAATCGAACTCGGCGACGATCAGGCTGCCGGTGAAACCCGCAGCGCCCGGATCATTGCTGTCGACCGCCGGGTGCGGGCCGGCCAATACGATACGACCTTCGCCCTTGAGCACTTGCAGGCGCTCGAGGTGGGCAGGCCGAGCGGCCAGGCGGGCTTCCAGGGAGTTGGCGACGTCTGTGGCAATGATTGCGTAAAGCATGTCAGTCCTCGGTTTTTGGCGTGGTGGTATCGGCGTCGTGCAGGTGGCGGGACAGGTAAATGCCCTGGGCGACCAGGAACAGCAACGTCATGCCCAGGCTGCCGAAGACTTTGAAGTCGACCCAGTAGCTCTGGAACGTGAACGCGACGAACAGGTTGGCGGCACCGCAAAACAGGAAAAAGCCGATCCAGGCGATGTTCAGGCGAGTCCAGACCAGGTCCGGCAGGGTCAGCGCGTGGCCCATGATGCGCTTGATCAATAGCTGGTCACCGATGAAGTGGCTGCCAATGAAGGCCAGGGCAAACAGCCAGTTGACCACCGGAGCTTTCCACTTCAGGAAGGTTTCGCTGTGGAACGCCAGGGTCAGGCTACCGAAGACCAGGCAGGCGATGAGGGTCAGCCACTGGCTCTTCTCCAGCTTGCGCTGTTTGATGAACAGCGCGCCGTAAACCACCAGCGAGCTGATGATCAGCATCGCGGTGGCGCTGTAAATACCGCCTACAGTCAGTTGATGACCGCCGATGTCGACGACCCGTGGATCGATTTTGAAAACGATGAAAAACAGCAGGAGCGGGATGAAATCGATGAATTGTTTCACAGTGGCAGCCAGAAGCAGGATGTGGCGGCATAATAACAAACATATGGGCGCGCGATAGCGCCAGCTGATTTGAGGTAACACATCCCCGTGAATGTCGATTTGCACTGCCATAGCACCGCCTCCGATGGCGCTCTCGCGCCTGCTGTCCTGGTGGCGCGTGCGTTCGAGAAAGGCGTGCGAGTCCTGGCCTTGACCGATCACGACACCCTCGAGGGCCTCGATGAGGCCCGCAATGCGGCGACTGCGCTGGGGATGCAACTGGTCAATGGCGTCGAATTGTCTTGCACCTGGGGCGGCGCAACCATTCATGTGCTTGGCTACGGATTTGATGTCAATGCCGCACCGTTGGTCGAGGCAATCGCCAAATTGCACGATGGCCGCTGGTTACGGTCCGAAGAAATAAGCCGCAAGCTGGCGTTGAAAGGCATGCCCGGAGCGCTGGAAGGTGCCCGGGCCATTCAGCAGGAACTGGGCGACAGTGGTAATGCGCCGGCCCGTCCGCACTTCGCCGACTGGATGGTGCGTGAAGGTTTCGTAAAGGATCGCGCCGAAGCGTTCCGTAAATGGCTGGGCGCCGGCAAGCTGGGCGACGTTAAGCAGCACTGGCCGACCCTGGAAGACACGGTCGAAACCCTTCGAGCCGCGAAAGCCTGGGTCAGCCTGGCGCATCCGTGGCACTACGATTTCACTCGCAGCAAGCGTCGCCGCCTGATTTCTGACTATATTCAAGCCGGGGGCCACGCAATTGAAGTGGTCAATGGCCATCAGCCCGCCGAACAAGTGGGCAGCCTGGCGATTCTTGCCCGCGAATTCGGTCTGCTGGTCAGCGCCGGCAGTGATTTTCATGGCCCTGGAGGCTGGTCCGAGATCGGGGAATACCGCCCGCTTCCGGAGGATCTGCCACCACTGTGGTGTCGATTCAAACATGACCCAATTATTGCCGCCGTCTGAACAGGTAGAGAATGTGAGTCAATTTTTCCAGATTCATCCGGAAAATCCGCAAGTGCGCCTGATCAAACAGGCTGTCGAGATCATCCGCAACGGCGGGGTAGTGATTTATCCCACAGACTCGTCCTACGCCATTGGTTGCCAGATCGGTGACAAGACTGCCGTGGATCGCGTGCGCCGCTTGCGCGGGCTGGATGACAAACACAACTTCGCGCTGATTTGCAGCGACCTGTCGCAACTGGGGCTGTTCGCCAAGATCGACACCGGCACCTTCCGCCTGCTCAAAGCGCACCTGCCGGGGCCTTACACCTTCATTCTCAACGCCACCCGCGAAGTCCCGCGGCTGTTGTTGCACCCGAAAAAACGCACTATCGGCCTGCGGGTGCCGAGCCATCCGATTGCCCTGGCGCTGCTGGAAGAGCTCGGCGAGCCGCTGATGAGCGTGACCCTGATCATGCCCGGCGAAACCGACCCGATGAGCGATCCTTACGAAATGCGCCAATTGCTTGAGCATCAGGTCGACCTGATCATCGATGGCGGTTTCGGCGGGATCAAGGCGTCCACTGTGATCAACCTCGCCGATGGTGAACCGGAAGTGATCCGTGTCGGTTGCGGCGACCCTACGCCGTTCATGGCCGAGGCGTAGATGTCTGCAGTAGAACCCGTTGTCGACAGTCAGGCTGGCGCCCAGCAAGAGCTGCCCTTCGCCATGGTCTATGGCCAGGCGGTCATGGAAATGCCGCTGGACCTGTACATCCCGCCGGATGCACTTGAGGTGTTTCTCGAAGCCTTTGAAGGCCCCCTCGACCTGCTGCTGTACCTGATTCGTAAACAGAACATCAACATCCTCGACATCCCGGTGGCGGAAATCACCCGCCAGTACATGGGCTATGTCGAGTTGATGCAGTCGGTGCGCCTGGAACTCGCCGCCGAGTACCTGGTGATGGCCGCGATGCTGGCCGAGATCAAGTCGCGGATGCTGTTGCCGCGTGCCGAAACCATCGAAGACGAAGAAGACGACCCACGCGCCGAACTGATCCGCCGCTTGCAGGAATACGAACGCTTCAAGGCTGCCGCCGAAGGTATCGATGGCCTGAGCCGGGTCGGCCGCGACGTGGTGGTACCCAAGCTCGACGCCCCGGAAGCCAGGGCGCGCAAGCTGTTGCCGGACGTGCGACTTTCAGAAATATTACTGTCCATGGCCGAGGTCCTGCGCCGTGGCGACATGTTTGAAAGCCACCAGGTCAGCCGCGAGGCACTGTCCACGCGCGAACGCATGAGTGATGTGCTGGAACGGCTCAAGGGCGGCGGTTTCGTGCCCTTTGTCGAGCTGTTCACCGCTGAGGAAGGGCGTCTGGGGGTGGTGGTGACCTTTATGGCGATCCTCGAACTGGTCAAGGAATCTTTGGTCGAGCTGGTGCAGAATGAGCCGTTCGCGGCGATCCACGTGCGAGCCCGAGCCGAATAACGAGTTGAATCATGAACCTGACTGAACCCCGCGAGCTGGCGCCACTGCTTGAAGCCTTTCTGTTGGCCTCGGGAAAACCGCAATCGCTTGAACGCCTGTTCGAACTCTTTGAAGAGGGCGAGCGGCCGGAACCGCCTGTCTTCAAGAAAGCGCTGACGATTCTGGCCAAATCCTGTGACGGTCGTGCCTTTGAGCTGACGGAAGTGGCTTCAGGGTATCGCTTGCAGATCCGCGAAAAGTTCTCGCCGTGGGTCGGCCGTTTGTGGGAAGAACGCCCGCAGCGTTACTCGCGTGCGATGCTTGAAACCATAGCCCTGATCGCCTATCGCCAGCCGATCACCCGGGGCGAGATCGAAGACGTGCGGGGCGTGGCGGTCAACAGTCACATCGTCAAGACCTTGCTGGAGCGCGAGTGGATCCGCATCGTCGGGTACCGCGACGTGCCCGGCAAACCGGCGATGTTCGCCACCACCAAAGCGTTTCTCGATCACTTCAACCTGAAGAACCTCGACGATTTACCGCCGCTTGCCGACCTGCGCGAGCTGGAGCCTGATCCGGTACTCGACTTCGACGACGCACCGGTGCCTGCCGGTCTGCAAGAACTGGCGGATGCCAGCGCCGAGCCGGAGGAGCCCAAAGAGGAAACCAGTTTCCATACGCTGTTGCTGGAACTGGACACCATGGAGGAGGGGATCAAGACCGACTTTGATGACATCCTGCGCGATAGCGCGGTGACGGAATCTGAAGAGGTGCTGGATCAGCCTGAGCCGGAAATCGAAGTTGAACTTCAGGTCGAGCCAGAAGCCCCAGTCGAAGAAGAACCGGAAGAAGAGCTGGAGGATGACGTGCTTGGCGTCGCCGAAGCGCGAGAGAAACTCCTGGCCGCTGTCGCCGCTCTAGAGCAGCCAAAACCCGAGCCCGAATTGAGCGACGAAGAAGCCGAAGCTCGGGCCTTGGCCGAAGCCATCGAAGCCGAACGCCGCGAATTCGACGACTGACCCGGACCTTGCGAGCGCCGATTCCCCCTGTAGGAGTGAGCCTGCTCGCGATAGCGGTGGGTCAGGCAACAATGATGTCGACTGACACTCCCTTATCGCGAGCAGGCTCTGGAGTATTTGATGAGCTCAACCAAAGACCCCTGCATCAGCCTCTGCAAATTCACCGACGATATCTGCCTCGGCTGCGGCCGCAGCAAGCGCGAGATCAAGTCCTGGAAGAAACTCGACAAGGCCGACAAGCGCACCGTCCTGGCTGAAGCCTCGCTACGATTGATCAAGCTGGGCGGCGCCGTTCGGCGTAAAAGCAAATAAGCAGGCAATCATCAGCTAGTCTCTGATGCGCAAACGCTCCCATGAGCGTATGATTCGCGACCCTTCGGCGATCCCCTCGCCCAAGCTCTTCAAAAAAGTACCAGATTTACATCGCTTCAGGACGCTCAATCAAGGGCCGCCTGAACAGACCACACCGGGAGGTGCCCAGATGAGTATCAACGACCAGAAAGACGACCAGGAAATCGGCCCAGCAGGCGAAAAACTGCAGAAAGTCCTCGCCCGTATCGGCGTCGGCTCGCGCCGTGACGTGGAAGCCTGGATCAGCCACGGCCGCATCAAGGTCAATGGCAAAGACGCCACCCTCGGGCAGCGCGTCGACATGCATGACGCCATCACCATTGATGGCAAGGTGATCAAGCGCGAAGAAGCCGCCGAGTCGGTACGCCGCGTGATCATGTACAACAAGCCGGACGGCGAAATCTGCACCCGCCTTGATCCGGAAGGCCGTCCGACCGTTTTCGACAAGATGCCGCGCCCGAAAGAAGGTCGCTGGATCAACATCGGTCGTCTGGACATCAACACCACCGGCCTGCTGATGTTCACCACCGACGGTGAGCTGGCCAACCGCCTGATGCACCCTTCCTTCGAAATGGACCGTGAATACGCGGTACGTGTGCGTGGCGAAGTCGATGACGAGATGATCGAGCGTCTGAAAGCTGGCGTCGTCCTCGAAGACGGCCCGGCCAAGTTCACCGACATCAAGCAAGCACCGGGTGGCGAAGGTTTCAACCACTGGTACCACTGCGTGGTGATGGAGGGTCGCAACCGCGAAGTTCGTCGTCTGTGGGAATCCCAGGGCCTGGTGGTCAGCCGTCTGAAGCGCGTGCGTTTCGGTCCGGTGTTCCTCAACTCCGACTTGCCGATGGGCCGCTGGCGCGAAATGAGCCAGTACGAAGTCGACATTCTAAGTGCTGAAGTCGGCCTGACGCCTGTGGCCATGCCGCAGATGAACGCCAAGAGCAAAGACAAGCTCGACCGGATGCAGCGTAAATCGTCGCGTCCAATGGGCAAGACCGAGCGCGTGCGTTCGTTGCGTCCAGCCATCGGCAACCAGACCGCTGCTACTCCACGTGATACTCGTGAACCGCATATCGAAGGCGAGCGTCCAGCCCGCAAACCAGCGGCGCCACGCGCTGATGGCGAGCGCGGTCCACGCACGCCGCGTCCGGCCAACGGTCGCACCGAGCGCGGCGAAGGCCGTGGTGCTCCGTCCGGTGGTCGTAGCGATCGCGGCGCTCCAGCTGGTCGTGGTGAGTCTCGTGGTGATTCGAGTCGCGGTACGCCAGTGGCAGATCGTCCTTCCGACACCAAGCGCCCGGCCAAGGCTCCGGCGAAGAAGCGTCCAGGCATCGTCCTGGTCGACAAGGATGCTCCATCGGGCAAACGCCGTGGTGCGCCAGCCGGTTCGGGCCAGCGTCCGGGCTTTGGTCGTCGCAAGCCTGAGTAAGCGGTAAGCGCCCCATAAAAAACGCCAACCTTCGGGTTGGCGTTTTTTTTCGTCTGGCTTTAGTGATGGCGGTGTTTTTGCCGGCCTCTTCGCGGGCAAGCCTCGCTCCTACAGGGATCGCGTCGACCTTGTAGGAGCGAGGCTTGCCCGCGAAGGCGTCGGCCCGAACACTATTAATCTCGCTTAAAACACAAACCGCCCATCAAACACCGGCTCATCATCCAGCGCCAACACGCCGCTGGAGAAGATCAGGTCCAGATGATGGCTGCCCTTGGCCCCACCTCCCAACCCGAGATGCAACCCGCAATGACGCTCCTCAAACCCGGCATTGCGCGCATACAGCGCCTTCACGCCTTCGTTGGTGCCAATCCCCAGTTCCTCAATGCGCCGGTTCGACGGATTGGCCTCAAGGTACTTGTTGAAGTCATGTTCCAGCCCCGGCACATCGGTGGCGATTTTGCGGATGGTCGAGTTCTCGATCCACAACTCCAGCGGCGAATCCAGCACCCCGTACTTGCGGGCAAACGGAATGGTGCTGAGGAAAGTCCCCATGAATTTCACCTGGCCGTTAATCGCTTCGCTGTGTGTCGCAATTTCACCGGGTGCCAGGTCAAAGTTGCCGACACCGTTGATATCGGTCCACTTCTTGATGCTATGCATCGGCGTTTCGAACCACGAACCGTGATCATCTTTGAAACTTAACGTTGTCGCGTGGGACATGCGCTGGATCAAGTGGCTGTTCAGTCCCGCTATACGTTGCGGGGTGACACTGAAGGTGTCGTAGAAGTAATCGCCGTAATCCTTGAACAGCAGCGACTTCTTCCAGTTCTCGGCCATTACGCCTTGCAGCGCACGGACAAATTCCGGGCCGTCGGGGCGAGGATTGGGCAGGGTGGAAGAGTCGTAGAAGAAAATGTACAGATCGCTGTCGGCAATCGCCTGGGCCAGCCTTTCTGTAGGTTCGAGGTCCAGGCGCATGGCGCTGAAACGGAAGGGCTGGCTGTCACCGGCCTGTTCTGAGATGGCGCCGGTCAGTGCCTCGTAATCAGCGGTATGGCCGAGCAAAACCTTCGCCGGGTTGATGCCGACAAGGGCAGGGTGGTGTTCGAGATAGTAAAGGAAATGCGAAATGGCGCGTTGCTTATCCATGTAGTCCTCCCTGACAAACCGAGAAAAGTGGCAGGCACAACCGGCCGGATCATGCCTGCCGGAGTGTCTTACAAAGGCCACATCGCCGTGCCGAACGGAACGACCGCATCGGCTTGCATCATTTCAACGGCGGCTTCATGGGTCGGTGCTTCAAACCAATCGTCCAGTTGCAGTTCAGTTTCCAAGTCTTTTTCAAGTGCTTGCATTGTGAATCTCCTAGAGACTTTTTCGGTAAGTGCAGCGGCGCGTTTTTCAGTCATTGAATAACGAGCCAACTTGCCGGTCGATGCGTCTCGGCAAGTCGCTGAAAACCTAGTTCAGAGGTTTTTAAATTGCAAAAAAATAATCAAATTAGATTTATTTGAACTTTTTATTCTGTTTTTTGGTGAGAAATTTATCGATATAAAACAGAAAACTAACTCGACCTTTTCCTTAGGAAGCTTCCTACCGTCAATTTGCAGTCGTCCTACGGATTGATCTGATTTGGAAAATATGCGTTACAGCTTGTAAAGAAAAGCTGACGAAATCGCGCCTGAAAGCCCTTGGATTGACGCTTGCGGAAGGGGTGTAAGGAAAACCTGCCGCAAGTACGCAGGTCTGCGATCCTGCAAGGCTCTGGCCCGCTTGTTTCAGCGGCGCTGGAAGGGTGAGATGCGCTGCATGCCTGTCGTGCAGGTGCATAACAAGAAGGAGGCGCAATGTACGCCGTGACTCATATCCACCTCTCCCCAAGGGGCGATTTTTCCGTCGCCCTTATCGACGACCCGCAAAGGTCTGACCCAGTTTTTGCAGCCGCCCGAGACCCTCGGGGCGGACACAGGCAATCCCGGCAAACGACACGCTGATCCAGCGGTGTCTGGCAGCAGGGGGTTACAGGTGTACAATGCGCCGCGTTTTAACTGTGACCTCCTGCGCATCTGCGCAAACCTCAAGGCTATCCGCCTTGTTCACTCCGCCGCGCCACAAGCGTGTCGGGTTCGATTTCGTCACAGATAAAAACAAACAGGTGACGCATGACCGTTGTAAAAACGCTGAACTCCTTTTGCCTACTCTGGGGTTTGATCGGCGCTGCTTGAAATCGCAACCGAGCAGCAACGTCTAACGAACATCATCAAACCTTGCGTGAGACCCTTTTCATGAGTGGACAAAACCCGCATTCAGGCGAGCTGAAACGCGGCCTGAAAAATCGCCATATTCAACTGATCGCCCTCGGTGGCGCGATTGGTACCGGGCTGTTCCTGGGCTCGGCCGGCGTACTGAAATCCGCCGGCCCGTCGATGATCCTCGGCTACGCCATCTGCGGCTTCATTGCGTTCATGATCATGCGCCAGCTCGGCGAAATGATTGTCGAAGAGCCCGTTGCCGGTTCCTTCAGCCACTTCGCCCACAAATACTGGGGCGGTTTCGCCGGCTTCCTGTCGGGCTGGAACTGCTGGATTCTGTACATTCTGGTGGGCATGTCGGAGCTGACTGCGGTCGGCAAATACATCCACTACTGGGCGCCGGACATTCCGACCTGGGTCTCGGCCGCCGGGTTCTTCGTCCTGATCAACCTGATCAACCTCGCCAACGTCAAAGTCTTTGGCGAGGCCGAGTTCTGGTTCGCGATCATCAAGGTCGTGGCAATCGTCGGCATGATCGCGCTCGGCAGCTACCTGCTGGTCAGCGGCCACGGCGGCCCGCAAGCCTCGGTGACCAACCTGTGGGCTCACGGCGGCTTCTTCCCGAATGGTGTCAGTGGTCTGGTGATGGCCATGGCGATCATCATGTTCTCCTTCGGCGGCCTGGAAATGCTCGGTTTCACCGCAGCAGAAGCCGACAAGCCGAAAACCGTGATCCCGAAAGCCATCAACCAGGTGATCTACCGGATCCTGATTTTCTACATCGGCGCACTGGTCATTCTGCTGTCGCTGACGCCGTGGGACAGCCTGTTGGCGACCCTGAACGCGTCGGGTGATTCCTACAGCGGCAGCCCGTTCGTGCAAGTGTTCTCGATGCTTGGCAGCAACACCGCCGCGCACATCCTCAACTTCGTGGTCCTGACCGCGGCATTGTCGGTGTACAACAGCGGTACTTACTGCAACAGCCGCATGCTGCTGGGCATGGCCGAGCAGGGCGATGCGCCGAAAGCCTTGTCGAAGATCGACAAGCGCGGCGTGCCGGTGCGCTCGATCCTCGCCTCGGCGGCGGTGACGTTGATCGCGGTGCTGCTGAACTACCTGATCCCGCAGAACGCGCTGGAACTGTTGATGTCGCTGGTGGTTGCCACCCTGGTGATCAACTGGGCGATGATCAGCTTCTCGCACTTCAAGTTCCGCCAGCACATGAACAAGACCAAACAGACGCCGCTGTTCAAGGCCCTGTGGTACCCGTACGGGAACTATGTTTGCCTGGCGTTCGTGGTGTTCATCCTTGGCGTGATGCTGCTGATCCCGGGCATCCAGATCTCGGTGTACGCGATTCCGGTGTGGGTCGCGTTCATGTGGATTTGCTACGGCATCAAGAACAAGCGCAGCGCGCAGCATGCGTTGCACGCGGCAAACGCGAAGTAAGCGCAGCACGCAGAAACAACAAACCCGGCCAATGTGCCGGGTTTTTTGTGTGCGCTGCAAAACCTGTAGGAGCGAGGCTTGCCCGCGAAGAACGATAACACGGTGTACCTGATGAACCGCGGTGTCTGCTTCGCGGGCAAGCCTCGCTCCTACAGGAGTCGTATTCCGTCAGTTCAATCGCGGTATTCTAGCGGTCCCTGAACCCGGACGTTTTTCCATGCTGGTGATTTCCAACAATGTGCATCTGCCGGATGCCGAGATCGAGTTGACGGCCATTCGCGCGCAAGGCGCCGGTGGGCAGAACGTCAATAAGGTCTCCAGCGCCGTGCACTTGCGCTTCGACATTCCGGCCTCGTCCTTGCCCGAGTTCTACAAGGAGCGGCTGCTGGCGCTGCGGGACAGTCGCATCACCAGCGAAGGGGTGTTGATCATCAAGGCCCAGCAATACCGCACGCAGGAAGCCAATCGCGCTGATGCGCTGGAGCGGCTGACCGAGTTGATTCTCAGCGCCACCAAGGTCGAGAAGAAACGCCGTCCGACCAAACCGACCCTCGGCTCGAAGAAGCGTCGGCTGGAGTCCAAGACCAAGCGTGGCAGCATCAAGGCTGGGCGCGGCAAGATCGATTTCTAGCGGGCGTCTCTTTCTTCGCGGTACTTTTCATTAAGGTGGTTGGGCGCTTGTCGGTATAAATAAACGCTTAGCGCCAAACCACTCAACGCTGCAATCGCGGCAAACAGAAAGATTGAGGCAAAACCAAACCCGGCGGCAATCGCACCGGCCACAGGCCCGGTAATCCCCAACGACAAATCGATGAACAGCGAATAGGCCCCGACTGCCGCGCCACGGCTGGAGGCGGGCACCAGGTTGACCGCTTCCACGCCCAGCGCCGGGAACACCAGCGAGAAGCCGAAACCGCTCAATGCCGCGCCGGCCAATGCCCAATGAGCATCCGGTGCCAGCCACAGCAGCAACAACCCCAGGGTTTCCACCGACAGGCAGGCAATCGCCACGCGAAAGCCGCCGAGGCGGTTGATCAGGTTGCCAAACAGCAGCCGCGCGCCGATGAAGCTGGCGCCGAACAGGCTCAGGCATAGCACCGCGTTGTCCCAGTGTTGCGTGGCGTAATACAACGTAATGAAGGTGGCGATGGTGCCGAATCCGATCGAGCCCAAGGCCAGGCCGCATCCATGGGGCAGCACCCGTCCCAGCACGTGCATGAACGGCAGCCGTTCACCGACCACAATCGGCGCGGCAGTTTTCGGCCACGCCAGCGCCAGGCCGAGGACGGCCAGCAGCACGATGCTCACGCCCATGCTCCACAAGCCCAATTGACTGACCAGCAGCACGCCCAGCGGTGCACCGACCGCCAGTGCGCCATAACTGGCGATGCCGTTCCAGGAGATGACTTTGGCGGTGTTCGCCGCGCCGACCCGGCCGATGCCCCAGCCAATCGAGCCGGAGCCCACCAGACTTTCCGCGCTGCCAAGCACCAGGCGGCCGATCAACAGGCTGATCAGGCTCAGCATGGGCAGGCTCTGGGTCCAGGCCGAAATCAGCATGAACACGCCGCTCAAACCGCAGCCGGCGAGGCCGTACATCACCGCCAGTTTGCTGCCCTTGTTGTCGATGATTTTTCCAGCGTATGGCCGGCTGAGCAGGGTGGCCAGGTATTGCACGCTGATCACCAGCCCGGCGATCACGGCACCGAAGCCGAGGTCGCTGTGGACATAGCCGGGCAATACGGCGAGAGGAATGCCGATGTTCAGGTAGCCGATGAAGGTAAAGAGAACGATGGAAACGACTTGCAGCGTGACCGCCAGGGGGCGCTGGTTTTCAGACATGGGTAAAGGTCCACGGGAAAGCGGGATAGATAGGCTGCTTATGATAGCGGCGCGAGCGGCCGCAGGGCGTGGAAAAGTAAAACTATTTGCCGGGCGGGGTTATTCAGGTTTGGCGGGGGCAACCAATTGCGTCGTGACCAGGGCGGCCAGGGCGTTTTCTTCGCTGCCGAAACGGGCGAGCAACGCGGCTTGTTTCTCGGGGGACAGGCGATTCCAGATCTCGATCATCTTCTCGGCGGTGCCGATCAGCACGCTGGCTTGAGTTTCAGAAAAGTCGTCGGTCATGGTGGGCAGCTCAAGGGTTCAGGCGGTGTGGAAAGCGCATGTTAGCGCTTTCCACACGGTCTGGCATTGCAGGTGTTTCAGTCTTCGCTGTCGGCCTGGCGGCGTTCAGTGGCTTCTTTCGGCTCGGGCTGTTGGGCACCGGCTTGTTGCGGGGTTGTCTGCTCAGTTTCGTGCAGGCTTGGGAAGGGGAGATTAGGGATCTCGTGCATGTTTCGCGCTCCTCGCAAAGTCTGTTGATAGATCTGGTAGATCCGCGCTTTTAAAAAGCTTGGGCAGGATACAGCAGGAGAAATGACAATCAGACTTTTATATCCATTTGTTTCGACGGATGGCGTTGTCTAGACAGGTCAGTAGCAGCACCACAAAACAATTGTAGGAGTGAGCCTGCTCGCGATAGCGGCGCCACATTCGACATCAATGTGGCTGATGAACCGCAGTCGTCGGAACGCCGCCCGGAGTCGGCTCGCTCCCACATTTCGTTATTTGCAGACTATGGAAATTGCTTGGGTCAGCAGGTATTACTCAGTCGGTACCAGGCTATCCAGCACCTGATTAACCGCCAACTCTCCCAGCATGACAATCTGGGCGATCCCTAACAGCGTTTTGCGGTGGGTGCCTTCGAGCAGGCGGCGAAGTCGTTGAGCATGACGTTGGCGGAGCCGAGGGTTTCGCTGGCGTCGACCAGTAGGGATTCGTTGTCGGACTTCGGGTTGGCCATGTCGAGGCGGTTGGGGCGGTAGGGCGCCGCCATGATTTGGGAGGCTGGTGGCCCCAGGTGGTAGTCGAGGGCGCGCTCGGCGGCTTCGTTGAATTTTTTCGAGCCAGGGCATTCGTAGGGGGATGCTGGATCGGTGATGGAGGCCGGTTCGGTGACAGGCGGGTTTGGCGTGACCTTGAACATGGGTGACTAACCTCTGGTGAGGCTGCGACCCTCTCGCCGCTAAGCAAAGGGTGGCAGCTGTGCGCAAGTTAGCGGACCGGTAGTCACCTAAAACCCGGTGCACCCGAAGGTGCCATGCGCACAGCCACCATCAAGTGCAGGCGAGTGCCTGACTGGATTCGACATGTGCAACCGTAGACGACTGGCCGAGCCGCTAAACTCGATCACTGGAATCAGTGACGCAATCAAATTACCCAGCAAGCACCAGGCGCACAAGCCGGCGGATTCTGGCGTAGCCGTAGGCAACGGCGCAAGGTTTTGTAGCTCTTGGGGCGTATCACGGCGTGTCGATAAACAGCCGTGACTGATCGTGTTTATTGGCTTGGGATTTTTTGAGAAAGGTCTGACACGGCCGGGCGCGACTTCAGCGATTGGCTCGTTGGAAGGGCCAATACAAAACAATGTGGGAGTGAGCCTGCTCGCGATAGCGACGCCACATTCAACATCAATGTGGCTGATATACCGCTATCGCGAGCAGGCTCACTCCTACAGGATGTGTTGTGCCTGAGGGTTACTTGCAGACTGCGGCAATTGCCTCGGCCAGCAGGTCAAGGCGTGTTGCGTCGATCCCGGCCACGTTCGCCCGGCCGGTGCCGACCATGTACACGCTGTGGTGATCGCGCAGCTGTTTAACCTGATCCGGCGTCAACCCAGTGTAGGAAAACATCCCGCGTTGCACACCAATATGCGCAAAGCGTTCACGCAAACCATGGGGTTCAAGTGCTTCCACCAAGCCGCTGCGCAGTTGGGCAATGCGCAAACGCATGGCTTCCACCTCGTCGGCCCAGAGGCTTTTCAGCTCCGGATCGCCAAGAATCGTCGCCACCACGGCAGCGCCGTGATCCGGTGGCGTCGACCACAGGTTGCGGGCGATGTTGGCCAGTTGGCTGCGGATATCCACCAGCTTCTCAGCGGTTTTCGCACAGACAATCAGTGCGCCGGTGCGGTCCCGGTACAAACCGAAGTTCTTCGAGCAGGAACTGGTGATCAGCACTTCCGGCAGCTCGGCAGCGAACAACCGAGTCGACCACGCATCCTGTTCCAGGCCGTCGCCGAAACCCTGGTAAGCGAAGTCAATCAGCGGCACCAGATCGCGGTTGCGCACCACGTCCAGCACTCGGCGCCAATCGTCATGGGACAGATCGAAACCGGTCGGGTTGTGGCAGCAGGCGTGCAGCAAAACCACATCGCCCTTCGGTGCATCCTTGAGGACTGCGAGCATGGCTTCGACGTCGAGGCGGTTATCGCTGCCAACGTACGGGTAATGACTGACCTTGACCCCGGCCGCCGCGAAAATGCTTTCGTGGATCGGCCAGGTCGGGTTGCTCAGCCACACGCCACGGCCCGGCAGGCACTGGGCGATGAAGTCGGCGCTCAAGCGCAGCGCGCCGGTGCCGCCAGGGGTCTGGGTTGCGCCGGCCCGTTGTTCGGCGATCAGCGGGGAATCGGCGCCGAGCACCAGCTCATTGATCGCCTTGCCGAATGCCGGTTCGCCGTGACCGCCGATGTAGGTCTTGGTGGTCTGGCGATCCACCAGGCGCTGCTCGGCGAGCTTCACGGACTGGGGAATCGGCGTCAGGCCCTGGGCATCTTTATAGACGCCTACGCCAAGGTCGAATTTGCGCGGGTTCGGGTCCTGCGCGTAGGCCTCCATCAGGCCGAGAATCGGGTCGCCGGGTACTCGACCTATGGCGTCGAAATGCATTATTTGCGGCCCTCGGCATCCTTGGCCACGTCGTCAGTGCGTGCGGCCATGATGAAATCGTTGCGGTGCAGACCCTTGATGGAGTGACTCCACCAGGTCACGGTGACTTTGCCCCATTCGGTCAGCAAGCCAGGGTGGTGACCTTCGGCCTCGGAGATTTCGCCGACCGCGTTGGTGAACGCCAGCGCGTGCTTGAAATTCTTGAACAGGAAAACTTTTTCCAGCTGCATGATGCTGTCGCGCACTTCGATGTTCCAGTCCGGGATCTGCTTGATCAGTACCGGCAGTTCTTCGTCGCTGACCTGAGGAGCGCCGGCTTGGCAGGCTTCGCAATGGGCTTGGTTCAATGTGGACATGATGAGTTCCTGAAATCTAATTATTGGAAATCGGCCGTCAATCTCCCCACGCTAAACCAAAGCGTCGGTTTCTGACAGGCTCACTTGATTCTAAAAGCTGCGGATCACGCGGCTTTTTTTGGCGGAAATTTAGGCGCGTGCAAGCCTAGCTGCATGCCTTGCTTGACCATGCTCATGATGTCTTCATGGGCCACATCAAACAGACGCTTGAGGTTCGGCAGGACAAAGTACAGCGGTTGCAGGATGTCGATGCGATACGGCGTGCGCATGCATTCCAACGGATCAAACGGCTGATGCTCAGGTTCGTCCGACAGGCAGTAAACGGTTTCTTTCGGCGAGGAGAGAATACCGCCGCCGTAAATGCGCAGACCATCTGGCGTATCGACCAGGCCAAACTCGATGGTCATCCAGTACAGACGCGCCAGGTACACGCGTTCTTCCTTGTTGGCCTGTAGGCCGAGTTTGCCGTAGGTGTGGGTGAATTCGGCGAACCAGGGGTTGGTCAGCAGCGGGCAGTGGCCAAAGATCTCGTGGAAAATGTCCGGCTCTTGCAGGTAATCCAGCTCTTCTCGGGTACGAATAAACGTCGCGACCGGAAACTGTTTGTTGGCGAGCAATTCGAAAAAGGTCTGGAAGGGGATCAGCGCCGGAACCCGGGCCACTTGCCAGCCGGTGGTTTCACCGAGGACTTTGTTGATCTCGCCCAGTTGCGGAATGCGGTCGTGGGGCAGACCGAGTTTTTCGATACCGTCCAGGTATTCCTGGCACGCACGCCCCTCGATCACTTTCAGTTGACGAGTAATCAGCGTGTTCCACACCGCGTGTTCTTCAGCGGGGTAGTCGATAAAACCTTGCGCATCGGGCTCGCGAGCCACGTATTGCGTCTGCTTCATGCTGCTCTCCTGCTAAGGGATTTCGTTCTTGTTATGTGCTGCTATGGACTTAGAAATAACCCAAGGCGTGCGGTGTTGCAGCAGGTGATCGCTGGCATGAGTAGGAAAAATCGTCGTATTTCGTAAAGTATTCGTTACGAATTGGCTCCTGCTGCGCAGGTATTGAGTTTTCCGGGTTTGAAAAGCATTGCAGCTGTCACATAATCTTGACGACTATCTGCGTGCCTCGACAGAAAACTCCTGCCGGTCGCGCTCAATTGAGCGTTTCGCCCATGTAGGAGTGAGCCTGCTCGCGATTGCGGTGTGCCAGTCAGTACAAGTTTCGCCTGACACACCGCTATCGCCGGCAAGCCGGTCTCACTCCTACAAGGAATGCATCCAGGCATTGACCTCATTTATCGTTTTTCAGGCCTTTTATATGCGTATCAAAGTCCACTGCCAGAACCGTATCGGCATCCTGCGCGACATTCTCAACTTGCTGGTCGAGTACGGGATCAACGTCGCTCGCGGCGAGGTCGGCGGTGAGCATGGCAATGCGATCTATCTGCATTGCCCGAACCTGATCAACATTCAGTTCCAGGCGTTGCGTCCGAAATTCGAATCGATTGCCGGGGTGTTTGGCGTCAAGCGTGTAGGGCTGATGCCCAGCGAGCGTCGGCACATGGAGCTAAATGCCTTGCTCGGCGCCCTGGAGTTTCCGGTGTTGTCGATCGACATGGGCGGCTCCATCGTCGCGGCCAACCGGGCGGCGGCGCAGTTGCTGGGTGTGCGGGTCGATGAGGTGCCGGGCATTCCGTTGTCGCGGTATGCCGAGGATTTCGACTTGCCGGAACTGGTGCGCGCCAACAAGTCGCGGATCAATGGTTTGCGGGTCAAGGTCAAGGGCGATGTGTTTCTCGCTGACATCGCGCCGCTGCAATCGGAGCATGACGACAGCGAAGCCATGGCGGGCGCGGTTTTGACGCTGCACCGGGCTGATCGGGTCGGCGAGCGCATCTATAACGTGCGCAAGCAGGAGCTGCGCGGGTTCGACAGCATTTTCCAGAGCTCAAAGGTCATGGCAGCGGTGGTGCGTGAAGCCCGGCGCATGGCGCCGCTGGATGCGCCGCTATTGATAGAAGGCGAAACCGGCACCGGTAAAGAGTTGTTGGCGCGTGCCTGCCACCTGGCGAGCCCTCGCGGTCAATCACCGTTGATGGCACTCAACTGCGCCGGTCTGCCGGAATCGATGGCCGAGACCGAGTTGTTCGGTTATGGCCCCGGCGCTTTCGAAGGGGCGCGGGCCGAAGGCAAGCTCGGGCTGCTGGAACTGACGGCGGGCGGTACGCTGTTTCTCGATGGTGTCGGGGAAATGAGCCCGCGCTTGCAGGTGAAATTGCTGCGCTTCCTGCAGGACGGTTGCTTCCGCCGCGTAGGCAGTGATGAAGAGGTTTACCTGGATGTGCGGGTGATCTGCGCGACGCAAGTAGACTTGTCCGAGTTGTGCGCGCGCGGTGAGTTTCGCCAGGATTTGTATCACCGCTTGAACGTGCTGTCGCTGCACATCCCGCCGCTGCGTGAATGCCTCGACGGTTTGACGCCGCTGGTAGAACACTTCCTCGATCAGGCCAGCCGGCAGATCGGTTGCCCGCTGCCGAAACTCGCGCCGGCGGCGATGGAACGGCTGAGTCATTACCACTGGCCGGGCAATGTCCGGCAGCTGGAGAACGTGTTGTTCCAGGCAGTTTCCCTGTGCGAAGGCGGGACGGTGAAGGCCGAGCACATTCGCTTACCGGATTACGGCGTGCGTCAGCCGCTTGGCGATTTCTCGCTGGAGGGCGGACTGGACGCGATCGTCGGGCGCTTTGAGAAAGCGGTGCTGGAGCGTTTGTATTCCGAACATCCGAGCAGTCGGCAGTTGGGCAAGCGCTTGGGGGTTTCCCATACGACCATCGCCAACAAGTTGCGTGAGTATGAAGTCGGAAAAGACACCGGCAACGCATAGGCCCCTGTAGCAGCTGTCGTTGTGGCGAGGGGATTTATCCCCGTTCGGCGGCGCAGCCGTCGTAAAACCATCCCCCGCGGTGTAACAGGAAAATCTTGCATGCCGGGTTTGCGACGGCTTCGCCGCCGAACGCTGCCTCGCGGTGCTCGACAGCTGCTACAAGGGTTGCGTTGAGCTCACGAGGCTGACACTTGCCACCAAACGGCATGACACCGCCGGTTTTTCGTCTCCGATACATTTCCCCAGTCCTCGCAAAACACCTCAAGTCCTTTGTTTGCCGGGCCTCGCGCCGTCAAAAGAAAGTTGGTCTGCAAATTGCTTATCGCTCAGCAGTACAGCGGTGGGCGGCAAACGTCCGGCATGCAGAGGAAAGAGCGTGGATAAGTACCTTTATGTGGCAATGACCGGCGCCAGCCAGAATGCACTGGCGCAGAAGGCTCATGCCAACAACCTGGCAAACATTTCCACCAACGGTTTTCAGAAGGACCTGGAACAGGCCCGTTCGATGCCGGTGTTCGGTGACAGCTTTCCGGCGCGTGCTTTTGCCATGACCGAGCGTCCGGCCACCGACTTCTCTCCAGGTTCGCTGGTTCAAACCGGTCGCGACCTCGACGTCGCGGTGCAAGGCAATGGCTGGATCGCCGTGCAGACCCCGGACGGCGCTGAAAGCTACGTGCGCACTGGCAGCCTGAACGTGGACGCCCTGGGCGTGCTGCGGGCCGGCAACGGTATGCCGGTGATGGGCAATGGCGGACCGATCGCCGTGCCGCCCGAGCAGCAAATCGAAGTCGGCGAAGACGGCACCATCAGCATCCGTGCGATGGGCGAAGGCCCGCGCGTGATGGCTGAAGTCGACCGCATCAAACTGGTCAACCCTGACCTGAAGAACATGACCAAAGGCCTGGATGGTTCGATCCACACCAAAGACGGCAAGCCGGCGCAAGCCGATGCGGGCGTCAAACTGGTGTCCGGGTTCCTCGAGTCGAGCAACGTCAACGCCGTGGAAGAGATGACCTCGGTGCTGGCCTTGTCGAAACAGTTCGAGCTGCACATCAAGATGATGAACACCGCCAAAGACGATGACCAGGCCATGGCTCGGGTCTTGCAGATCAGCTAATTATCAGAACGTCGCGCCGTAAAACAGGCGCACGAGGAGAATCGAATGCTTCCGGCTCTATGGGTTGCCAAAACAGGTCTGTCCGCCCAGGACACCAACCTGACTACCATTTCCAACAACCTGGCCAACGTGTCGACCACGGGTTTCAAACGTGACCGCGCCGAGTTCCAGGACTTGCTCTATCAGATCAAACGCCAGCCAGGCGCCCAGTCGACCCAGGACAGCGAACTGCCGTCGGGTCTGCAAGTGGGTACCGGTGTGCGCATCGTCGGCACCCAGAAAAACTTCACCGCCGGCAGCCTGCAAACCACCGAGCAGCCACTCGACCTGGCCGTCGACGGTCGCGGTTTCTTCCAGATCCTGCAACCGGACGGCACCACGTCCTACACCCGTGACGGCACGTTCCACCTTGATTCCAACGGTCAGGTCGTCAACGCCAGCGGCTTCGCCCTGGAGCCGGCCATCGTCATTCCGAACGACGCGCAGACCTTCACGGTCGGTCGCGACGGCACGGTGTCCATCACCGTTCCGGGTAACCCGGCCAACCAGGTGATCGGCAACCTGCAAACCGCCGACTTCATCAACCCGGCCGGCCTGCAGGCAGTGGGTAACAACCTGTTCCTGGAAACCGCTGCCAGCGGCGCGCCGCAAATCGGTACGCCGGGCCTGAACGGTTTCGGTACCACGCTGCAGAACACCCTGGAAACGTCCAACGTCAGCACCGTTGAAGAGATGGTCAACATGATCACCACTCAGCGCGCCTACGAGATGAACTCCAAGGTGATCTCCACCGCCGACCAGATGCTCTCGTTCGTAACGCAGAATCTGTAATCAGTCTATGAGGCGACCATGAGGTCGCCTGCAATACCGTGAGGTAGGGTCATGAATCGCTTTGTATCTGTTCTGGCACTGAGTGGGGTCGTCGTGCTCGCGGGCTGCGTCGCTCCGCCGCCCAAGCCCAATGACCCTTACTACGCCCCGGTGTTGCCGCGCACGCCGTTGCCGGCTGCCGCCAATAACGGCTCGATCTATCAGGCCGGTTTTGAACAGAACCTGTACAGCGACCGCAAGGCGTTCCGGGTCGGTGACATCATCACCATCACCCTGAACGAACGCACCCAGGCCAGCAAGAACGCCAACTCGCAAGTGGCCAAGAACAGCAAGACCGACATCGGTCTGAGCTCGTTCTTTGGTGGCGGTCTGAGCACCAACGATCCGGTGGGCAGCGGTAGCCTGAGCCTGGACGTCGGTTACGAAGGCGACCGTGCGACCAAGGGCGACAGCAAGTCCGGGCAGAGCAACAGCCTGACCGGCTCGATCACCGTGACCGTCGCTGACGTGCTGCCCAACGGCATCATCGCCGTGCGCGGCGAGAAGTGGCTGACGCTCAACACCGGCGATGAGCTGGTGCGGATTGCCGGCATGGTGCGCGCCGATGACATCGCCACCGACAACACCGTGTCGTCGACCCGCGTCGCCGATGCACGCATCACCTACTCGGGCACCGGTGCGTTTGCCGATGCGAGTCAGCCAGGCTGGTTCGACCGTTTCTTCCTCAGCCCGCTGTTCCCTTTCTAGGTGGCTACGTTGAATCTTAAACACCTGATGGTGGCCGCCCTGATGCTGTCCGCTGCGTTCAACGCGCAAGCCGAGCGGCTGAAGGATATCGCCAGTATTTCCGGCGTGCGTTCCAACCAATTGATCGGCTACGGCCTGGTGGTCGGGCTTAACGGTACCGGCGACCAGACGACGCAAACCCCGTTCACCCTGCAGACCTTCAACAACATGCTCTCGCAGTTCGGCATCAAGGTGCCGCCGGGTTCGGGCAACGTGCAGCTGAAGAACGTCGCCGCCGTGTCGATCAGTGCTGATCTGCCGGCGTTCGCCAAGCCAGGTCAACAGGTCGACATCACTGTTGCTTCGATCGGTAACTCCAAGAGCCTGCGCGGCGGCACCTTGCTGCTGACGCCACTCAAAGGTATCGACGGCAACGTCTACGCGATTGCCCAGGGCAACCTGGTGGTCGGCGGTTTTGATGCTGAAGGTCGCGACGGTTCGAAGATCACCGTCAACGTTCCGTCGGCCGGTCGTATCCCCGGTGGTGCATCGGTGGAGCGTTCGGTGCCGAGCGGTTTCAACCAGGGCAACAGCCTGACCCTGAACCTCAACCGTTCGGACTTCACCACCGCCAAGCGCATCGTCGACAAGATCAACGACATGCTCGGCCCTGGCGTTGCCCAAGCTATCGACGGTGGTTCGATTCGGGTCAGCGCGCCGCTCGATCCAAGCCAGCGCGTCGACTATTTGTCGATTCTCGAGAACCTTGAAGTCGACCCGGGTCAGGCAGTGGCGAAAGTCATCATCAACTCGCGTACCGGCACCATCGTGATCGGCCAGAACGTCAAGGTATCACCGGCAGCCGTGACGCACGGCAGCCTGACAGTGACCATCACCGAAGACCCGATCGTCAGCCAGCCCGGCCCTCTGTCCAATGGCCAGACCGCCGTCGTGCCGCGCTCGCGGGTTAACGCTCAGCAAGAAGCCAAGCCAATGTTCAAGTTCGGCCCGGGCACCACCCTCGATGAAATCGTGCGGGCGGTGAACCAGGTCGGCGCGGCACCGGGTGACTTGATGGCAATCCTAGAAGCACTGAAACAGGCCGGCGCGTTGCAAGCCGACCTGATCGTGATCTGAGGACGGCGACCATGGATATGCGCAAGGGCGGTCTGGGTGTCAGCAGCAACGATTCGGGCTCCTATTCGGACTTGAATCGTTTGAACCAGCTCAAGGTCGGCGACAAGGACAGTGACGCGAACATGCGCAAGGTTGCGCAGGAATTCGAGTCGCTGTTCCTCGGTGAAATGCTCAAGTCCATGCGCTCGGCCACCGAAGCGCTGGGCAAGGACAACCCGCTCAACACGCCGGCGGCCAAGCAATACCAGGAAATGTACGACCAGCAGTTGGCTGTTTCCATGTCCCGCGAAGGCGGCGGTATTGGTCTGGCGGACGTGCTGATGCGTCAGATGTCGAAGAACAAACCGTTGGCGCCGGGCGAGGCTGCGGCCTTGTCCGCCGCCAAGCAGGAAGCGGCGAAAGCCGCGGTGCCGACGCCGATTGCCGCGGGCACCGTGGCCACCGACGGTCCACTGTCGCGGCTCAATGGTCAGCGTCCGTTGTGGGCTTCGCGTTCGGTCAAAGCGCCGACAGGCGAGGGCACCCATCGCAATGACATGGAGCTGATCAATCAGCGCCGTCTGGCCTTGCCACCGAAACTGGCCGATCGCTTGCTTGCCGGTCTGGTGCCTTCGGCAACGACGACCGCCGCGACAACTCCGAACAAAACCCTGCTGCCTGAACGCGCCGCGACGCCGGTAGTGGCCGGTGCCGGGCCGCTGTTCAATGGTGACTGGCTGCCTTCGCCAACCGATAACAAATCGAGCGGACGCTTGCAGGTTTACGGCCGTGCGATGGCGCAGATTCCACTGGCACCGCCGAAGAAAGCCTTCAGCTCCGCCGACGAATTCGTCAACACCATGCTGCCGATGGCCAAGGAAGCTGCCGACCGAATCGGCGTCGATCCGCGTTACCTGGTGGCCCAGGCGGCCCTGGAAACCGGTTGGGGTAAATCGGTCATGCGCGCCCAGGATGGCAGCAGCAGCCACAACCTGTTCGGCATCAAGGCCAGCAGCAGTTGGAAGGGTGAATCGGCGCGCGCGATCACCAGCGAATTCAGGAATGGCGAGATGGTCAAGGAGACGGCCGAGTTTCGTTCCTACGACTCGTACAAAGACAGCTTCCATGACCTGGTGACTTTGCTGCAATCCAATAATCGCTATCAAGATGTTCTGAAGTCTGCCGATAACCCAGAACAGTTTGTACGCGAGCTGCAGAAAGCCGGGTATGCAACAGACCCGTCCTACGCAAGCAAGATTTCGCAGATAGCCAAGCAGATGACGAGTTACCAAAACTACGCTGCGGCGGGCGCTTCCACTACGCCTCTATAGGCACAAGGCATAAGGTCTGAACCATGAGTTTGCTCAATATCGGGATGTCGGGTCTGGCCGCTGGCCAATCCTCGTTGATGACTACCGGCAATAACATTGCCAACGCCGACACCGCCGGTTACTCACGCCAGCAAACCGTGCAGAGTACTAAAGCCTCGAATCAGTTCGGCAACGTCTACATTGGCACCGGTACGACCCTGGCCGATGTACGCCGCGTCTACAACAGCTACCTCGATGCGCAATTGCAGACCACCACGTCGCTCAACAGCGATGCGGCCGCGTACGCCGGGCAGATCAGCCCGCTCGACGCGTTGCTGTCGGACAGCGGCACTGGCCTCAATGGCGCCCTGACCAAGTTCTTCGCCTCGGTGCAGAACGTCAACGCCAAGCCGGGTGACGACGCGTCGCGTCAGCTGCTGCTCAGCGATGCCCAGGCCTTGAGCAATCGTTTCAACTCAGTGTCCAGCCAGTTGACCCAGCAGAACGCGAGCATCAACGGCAACCTGACGAACATGGCCGATCAGGTCAACAAACTCGCCGCCACCGTGGCGCAGTTGAACCAGAAGATTTCCGAAGTTTCCAAGTCCGGCGGCATGCCGAACGAGCTGCTCGATGCGCGTAACGAAACCGTGCGTCAGCTCTCCACCTTCACCGGTGCGCAGGTCATCGAGCGCGACGGTAACCTCGACGTTTACCTGGGCAGCGGCCAGCCGCTGGTCATAGGTGGCACCGCCAGTACCCTGTCAGTGGTGCCGAGCCAAAAAGATCCTTCGCGCATGGGCATCCAGCTCGATCGCAACGGCAGCACCGTTGAGATCACCTCGGTGATGACCGGTGGTGAAATGGGCGGTCTGCTGCGTTATCGCGACACCGTGCTGGACCCAGCCATGAACGAACTGGGCCGCGTGGCCCTGGTTGTCGCCGATCAGATGAACAGCCTCCAGGCACAGGGCATCGACAAGAACGGTGCGTTCGGCTCGAACCTGTTCAACAGCATCAACAGTGCCGCGCAGATGGCCAGCCGCAGTGTTGCCACCGTCGGCAACAGCGCCGGTTCAGGCAACTTCGATGTGACCATCGCGGACAGCGGCAAGCTGACCATCAACGACTACAAGATCACCTTCACCACCGGCACCGACTACACCGTGTCGCGTCTGCCGGATGGCACGTCCATGGGCGCTTACAGCACCCTGACCACGCCACCGCCGGTGATCGATGGTTTCTCGTTGAAACTGACCGGCGGCACCGCCGCTGCGGGCGACACGTTCAAGATCACTCCGACTCGCAACGCGGCGGCGAACATCAAGACCGAGATGACCGACTCCAAGCGTCTGGCCATCGCTGCACCGTTGAGCGCGGCCATTACGCCGGGCGGCAGCGGCACCTTGACGATCCCGGCCAGCGGTCAGCCGACCCTGACCACGAAGTTTGATATTTACGATGCCGCCACCACCACGGCGATCCAGAATGGCATCAAGAATTCGACGCCGGTCAAAGTGGTGTTCGGTGCGGCATCTGCCGACGGCACCAGCCAGACTTACCAGTTGCTGGACGCCACGGGCGTGCAGATCAGCACCGGCACCATCAAGCCAAACCAGAACAACACCCTGAGCCTGAGCGTACCGCTCAAGGATGCCTTGGGTGCGCCGATCATGGATCCGGGCCCGCCGGCCGTGCAGCGTACCGCGACCTTCGACATGACCGTGGCCGGCTCGCCGGGCACCGGCAGCGCGATCGACATCAACGTTGCGCAGCCAGGCACGATGGACAACCGTAACGGTACCGCCCTTGCCGGCTTGCAGACCAAACAGGTCGTGGACACCGGGAGCGCCAGCAAAGGCATTTCCCTGACCGACGCCTACGGCAAACTGGTCGAAGGTGTGGGCGCCAAAGCCGCTCAGGGCAAGCTCGACAGTGCCGCAACCGGCGCCATCCTGGCCAACGCCAAAGGTGCTCGCGACTCGCTGTCCGGTGTCGACCTCGATGAGGAAACCGGCAACCTGGTCAAGTATCAGCAGTACTACACCGCCTCTTCGCAGATCATCAAGGCTGCGCAGGAAATCTTCAGCACACTGATCAACAGTCTTTAAGGAGTCGTAGCCCATGCGCATTTCTACCGCCCAGTTTTACGAGTCCTCTGCCGCGAACTATCAGAAGAATTTCGCCAACGTGGTCAAAAGCAGCGAAGAGGCCAGCAGCCTGGTTCGCGTCAACACCGCAGCCGATGATCCGGTCGGTGCCTCGCGCCTGCTGCAATTGGGTCAACAGGCGTCGATGCTCGATCAGTACAAAGCCAACACCAACACCCTCAAGGCGACCCTGGGTCAGACCGAAGCGGTGATGACCAGCATCAACAACGTGCTGCAGCGTGCCCAGGAACTGGCTATCGGTGCCGGCAACGGCGGCTACACCGACGCCGATCGTCAGGCCAACGCCACAGAGCTGGGCCAGATCGAAGAGCAGTTGCTGAGCCTGATGAACAGCAAGGACGAGAACGGCAAGTACATCTTCGCCGGTTCCAAGGGCGACACCGCGCCGTTCTCGCGCAACGACGATGGCACCTACAGCTACAACGGTGACCAGGTGACCCTCGACCTGGCAATCGGCGACACCATGTCGATGGCGACCAACAGCACCGGTTGGGAGGTGTTCCAGCAGGCGATCAATACCAGCCGCAGCCAGGTCACCCGCATCGCGCCGGCCGTGGATGACGGGCGTGTCGTCCTGTCTAATGGCCAGGTTTCGTCGAGCGTGACCTACAACAGCAAATTCCGTGCGGGCGAGCCGTACACCGTTGATTTCGTCAGCGCCACCCAGTTGAAAATCACCGACTCGGGCGGTAACGACGTGACTGCCGAAGCCAGCCAGGGCGGTGCGTTCGACCCGGCCGCCAAAGCCGGCCAGGGCGTGTCCTTCCGTGGTGTCGAGCTGACGCTCAACATCAACCTGGCAGCCGGTGACAACGCAGCTACCGTATTGCCGGGCCGCAGCTTCACTTTGGCGGCCAAGCCTGACACGTTCACCGCAACTCGCAGCCCGGGCAACCCGTCAGCGACTCAGGTGACCGGCAGCAGCATCACCAACCCGACGGCTTACCACGCCAGTTTCCCGACCGGTTCGGCGGTGATGAAATTCACCAGTGCCACCGCATTCGATTTGTACGCAGCACCGTTGACGGCCGACAGCAAACCGGTGTCTTCCGGCACCGTGGTGGCCGGCGTTGCGACCGCCTCGGGCGTGAGCTTCAACCTGGCCGGTACACCGGCGGCAGGCGATCAGTTCAGCGTGGCGGTCAACACTCACGAAACCCAGAACATTCTGGACACCGTGAGCCAGTTGAAATCGGCGCTGAACACGCCAACCAATGGCGATCCGATCCTGACCCAGAAGCTGCAAGCCTCCCTCGCTTCGGGCATCGGCAACCTGAAGAGCGGCAACGATCAGTTGTCCAGTGCACTGAGTTCGGTGGGCGGTCGTGGTTCGGCCCTGGATACCCAAAGCGACACCAACCAGAGCCTGGTCCTGGCGAATACCCAGACCCAGTCGGCGATCCGCGATTCCGATCCGGCCGCAGTGATGACTCGCCTGACGTTGCAACAAACCATGTTGCAAGCGTCGCAATTGGCCTTCAGCAAGATTGCTCAGCTGGGCTTGTTCAACAAGATCTGAGTCTGTGCCTGTCGAGCTGCCAACCGTCTTTTCCTAAGCGGTTTTGAAGCCTCTGCCTGAAAGGGCAGGGGTTCGCCGCTCGAGAGTTTTGTCGTGAATCAACACCCTCTAGTCAGTATCGTCATCCCCGCCTTCAACCCGCGCTTCTTCAGCCAGGCGCTGGAAAGTTCGCTCGCTCAGACTTACGAGAACGTCGAAATCGTCATCTGTGACGATTCGTCCGGCGACGAGATTCGCGACATCGTCGAGTCGTTTGCCGACCCTGTGCACACCGTTCGTTACCTGCGTAACCCCAAGCGTCTTGGCCTGCAAAAGAACCTGCTGCGCTGCGTCGAAGCCGCGCGTGGCGAGTTCATCAAAGTGCTGTGCGACGACGACCGTCTGTTCGCGCCGGCTATTGCCCTGCAAGCACAGGTGCTGATCGATCATCCCGAGGTCACCCTCGTTTGCGCCCTGCGCATGATGAGCGATGCCAACAACTTCATCTTGCCGCCACGGATCGACAATTGCCGTTTTTCGCCCATTGATTCGTTACTCAAGGGCGATGACATGCTGGCGATTTTCGAAGGTACGCCGAAGAACTTCATCGGCAACTTCAGCTCGACGCTGATGCGCCGTGCCGATGTGCTCGAGCTGTTGCCCGCGCTGATCCAGGAAGGTTCCGGCTTCGTCGCGATGCTCGATTTCGCCTTGTTCGTGTGCCTGTTACGTCGCGGCAACCTGGCTGCGCTGAACACCGTGCAGAGCACCGAGCGTCAGTACCCGGAACGCCTGAGCAAGACCCTGGAAATGACGCGGGCCGCTGTGCAGGAATGGGAATGGCTGACGCAAATGCTGACCGCACGCGGCGGCGAGTCGGCACCGGCCTCGGGTTGGGTGCGCAGCGTCGAACTGAGCAAGGCTGCTGAAGAACCGCGCAAGTGGGAAGAGCTGTGTGTGGTGCGTGTGCTGGGCAACCGCAACACCGTGGTCAACGGCCGAGTCGGCGGGAACAGCGACAGCTACGCCGATTTCTACCGCGAGTGGCTGGCGGTCCGCACCTTCAACCCGGCGGAAGCGCGGCACATGCCGGAACGCATCAGCCGCTGGGCTGTGCGTCCGAACCTGGTGCCGATCGTCATCGACACCGAATCCGACTGCGTCGGGCTCAAAGCCACGCTGTCCAGCATTGCCAGTCAACTGTACGCACCGCAAGCGGTCGTGGTGCTGTCCAACGCTGACTGCGATGCCGACGATAAAGTCCTGCAATTGCCGCTTGAGGCGAATTGGGCGCAACAGCTCAACGGCGTGGTGCCGCAACTGGAAGGTGCGCATTGGTTCTACCTGCTGCGTGCGGGTGACACGTTGCGCGAGTCGGCGCTGCTGGTGCTGGCCGAGCGCATTGCCAGTACGCCGGGCATGCTGTGCGCGTACAGCGATGAAGGCGCGCTGGTCGAGGGGGAATCCGTCGACCCGGTGTTCAAGCCTGACTTCAACCTCGACCTGATGCGTTCCTACCCTTACGTCGGCCGAACCCTGGCGTTCGAGCGCCAGCGCTTTCTGGCGGCGGGTGGTTTCGATTCGGCTCACGGCGAATTGGCACCGCAGGATTTGCTCTGGCGTCTGGTGGAAGAAGCCGGGTTGCACACCATCGAGCACATTGCCGAGATTCAGGTGGAGTCGACCCAGACCTTCCCGGACTGGATGTCGTTGCCTGAGGTGATTGAGGGCAGTGAGGCGCTGGTCAGTGCGCACCTGACACGCATTGGTCTGGATCACCGGATTCGCCATGAAGAATTGCCGCTGCTCAATCGCATCGATTACCTGCACGGTCACCGGCCGTTGGTCTCGATCATCATTGCCGCGGGCACGTCGCTGGGCGCGTTGCAGCGCTGCACCGAAAGCCTGATCGAAAACACCACGTACTCCGAATATGAAGTCCTGATTGTCGATGACGGTCGCGGCGATCCGGCGATGGCCGATTGGCTGAACGCCATGGCTCAGATGGGCGCGGCCCTGCTGCGAGTGCTGCGTTATGCCGGCAGTGGCGGTGAGGCGACCCTGGTCAACTTCGCCTCCGAGCATGCCCGTGGCGAGTACCTGCTGACGCTCAACCCGCGCAGCGTGATTCGCGAGGGCGACTGGCTCGCCGAACTGCTCAATCACGCGCAGCGCCCGGAAGTCGGTGTGGTGGGCGCGCGGCTGCTCGGTCCCAACAATGCGATCGTCTCTGCCGGTTTGATCCTGGGGCTGGCCGGCCCGGCCAGTTCACCATTTCTCGGCGAGCACGTCAGTGCCCGTGGCTACATGCAGCGTCTGCAAGTGACGCAGAACTGGAGTGCCGTCAGCAGTGATTGCCTGATGGTGCGCAAAGAGGTGTTCGACAGCCTCGGTCAACGCGATGAAGCCGAATTTAACCTCGGGCTCAGCGGCGTTGATCTGTGCCTCAAGGCGGGCGAAAACGGCTACCTGGTGGTCTGGACGCCTTTCGCGAATGTGATGATGGGCGAAGACCCGTCGCCTGTAGCCTCGCAGGCCGATGTGCAGGCGCAGGTGTCTGAGCATGAAACTTTTTACAAAAAGTGGCTGCCGACGATCTCTCGTGACCCGGCCTACAACCCGGCGCTGACACTCGGTGTGGCGAGCTTCAGTCTGGAGCCTTCGCTGCGCAATAACTGGAACCCGTTCCGCCATCGCGACCTGCCGCTGATTCTCGGTTTGCCGGTCAATGAATCAGCGATCGGGCATTACCGTGTGACCGCGCCTTTGGCAGAGCTTGAGGCCGCCGGGCGAGTCATTGCGCGCGTGGCTTACGAGTCGCCGTCGACCGTGGAAATCGAGCGTCTGTCGCCAGACACAATTATCTTGCAGGGCCGCTATAGCGAAGGCTCGGCGGCCGATATTCTGCGTATGAAGAAGTATTCCAGTGCCCTGCGGATTTTCGAGCTGGATGACTACATTGTCAGCACGCCGAAAAAGAACAGCCACGCCCGTAACAAGCCGACCAACACGGAGCAGATGTTGCGTGACGGCATTGCCCTGTGCGACCGCGTGGTGGTGACCACTCAGTCGCTGGCCGATGTGTTGTCGAGCATGCACAGCGAGATTCGCGTGGTGCCCAACATGCTCCCGCCTGAGCCGTGGTTGACGTTGAGCAGTCAGCGTCGTACCTCGAAGAAGCCACGGGTTGGTTGGGGTGGCGGTACCAGTCATACCGGCGACCTGGAGATCATTGCCGATGTGGTTCGCGAGTTGGCCAATGAGGTGGATTGGGTGTTCTTTGGTATGTGTCCGGATGCGTTGCGCCCGTACATCCATGAGTTCCACGGCACCATCGATTTGCAGAGTTATCCGTACAAACTGGCGAGCCTGAATCTTGATTTGGCGTTGGCGCCGTTGGAGTTTCATATCTTCAACGACTGCAAGAGCAATTTGCGGTTGCTGGAGTATGGCGCGTGTGGGTATCCGGTGATTTGCACTGATACCCGGGCTTATGATGGTTTTCTGCCTTGCACCAAGGTTCTGAGCAATAGCACTGAAGAGTGGTTGCAGGCGATTCGTATGCATTTGGCTGATCCGGATGCGAGTTATCGAATGGGGGATCAGTTGCGTGAGGCGGTGCATCGGGACTTTATGTTGCGTGGGGATAATCTGCAGCACTGGCTTTGGGGGTGGTTGCCGGACTGATTGTTTTGTCTGTGTACATATCCGTTTCTGCGGTAACGGCGGCTTAGGGTTTCGCCCTTACGGCGACTCACTTTTTTTTCAAACGCCAAAAAAAAGTAAGCAAAAAAAGGCTCGCCCCGAACGTCCGGCCCCTCGCTAAGGCTCGGCGTTCCTTCGTTCCGGTATCCATCCGGGGACACTGCCCTCCGGTTGGCTTCGCTGCACCTACATGCAGCGTGTTCGACTGCGTCGAACGGCGCTACGCGCCACTCCCCGGATGAACACCTCCACTCAGCCTCCCGAAAGGGGCGGGTAGATCAAGATCAAGAGCTGAAGGCGAGCTAACGCTCGGCCTGATGAGTGGTGAGAAGCAAAAGCCGTACGCTGCTCTGCTTGCTTTTTGTAGGAGCGAGGCTTGCCCGCGAAGGCGGCCTGACAGCCGACCGATTTCTTACAGGCGTACATCAATTCACTGTGGGAGTGAGCCTGCTCGCGATGGCGGTGTGTCAGGCAAAGCAATGTTGATCGGACTATCTATATCGCGAGCAGGCTCGCTCCTACAGGAAAGGGGCGGGCAGATCAAAAGCTGAAGGCGAGCTAACGCTCGGCCTGATGAGTGGTGAGAAGCAAAAGCTCTGCGCCAATCTGTTTTATGTAGGAGCGAGGCTTGCCCGCGAAGGCGGCCTGACAGCCGACCTATTTCTTACAGGTGTACATCAATCCACTGTGGGAGTGAGCCTGCTCGCGATGGCGGTTTGTCAGGCAAAGCAATGTTGATCGAACTGCCGCCATCGCGAGCAGGCTCGCTCCTACAGGTGTGAGGAAGCTTGGCTGTGGCTGTGGCTGTGGCTGTGGCTTTGGCTTTGGCTTTTGAAGTTGATCTTGATCTTGATCTCTCGCCCCTTCGGCAGGCCGAGCGTAGGTGTTCATCAGGGGGTTAGGCGCGTAGCGCCGTGCGGCGAAGCCGCACACATCGAGAGGAGGTCGTCGCGAAGCAGACCGTAGGCGATGCCCCCTGATGGACACCGTAGCGAGGGAACGCGGAGCCTCAGCGAGGCGCCGTACGCCGGGGCGAAGCCTTTTGCTTACTTTTCGGCGTTTGGAAAAGTGAGTCGCTGTAAGAGCGAAACCATAAGTAGCCGTTACCGCAGCAACGGATATGTACACAAATCCCAAATCCCAAATCCCAAATCCCAAATCCCAAATCCCAAATCCCAAATCCAAAATCCCTCCAAACCCCGCCAGTCGCCGACCCCAAGCAATTGGCTCACTTCCTGCAAGTCCCCCGCATATCGCCATAAAACCTTCACCTGAAAACGCGTGAAGGCCCCAGTGGCTGCGGGTAAATGATGTGCATCTGACGGTTCGCCGACCCTTGCGGGGGTGGCAGGGCCGCGCGAAGAGCAAGAGGACAGCGATGAAGGCAGTAATTCTGGCAGGTGGTCTCGGTACGCGGATCAGCGAAGAGTCGCACCTCAAGCCCAAGCCAATGATCGAAATCGGCGGCAAGCCAATTCTTTGGCACATTATGAAACAGTACTCCGCCCACGGGATTCACGACTTCGTGATCTGCCTTGGCTACAAGGGCTACGCGATCAAGGATTTCTTCGCCAACTACTTCCTGCACACCTCCGACGTCACCTTTGACATGTGCAACAACCGCATGGACGTTCACCAGAACTACAGCGAGCCGTGGCGTGTGACCCTGATCGACACCGGCGAAGACACCATGACCGGTGGCCGCCTGCGCCGCGCCGCGCGTTACCTGGAAGGCGAAGAAGCGTTCTGCTTCACCTACGGTGACGGCGTCTCGGACCTCAACATTGGCGCGTTGGTGGACTTCCACCTGACCCACGGCAAGCTCGCAACCGTGACCGCCGTGCAGCCACCGGGCCGTTACGGCGCCCTGGAGCGCGACGGTGACAGTGTCAAAGGCTTCATTGAGAAGCCGCGCGGTGACGGCGGCTGGATCAATGGCGGGTTCTTCGTGCTGTCGCCAAAAGTGCTGCCGTACATCGCCGACGATCAGACTTCCTGGGAAGCCGAGCCCTTGGCCGCGTTGGCCAGTGAACAGCAATTGCAAGCGTTCCAGCACGACGGTTTCTGGCATCCGATGGACACCCTGCGCGACAAAAACCACCTTGAGCAACTGTGGCTGAGCGGGGAGGCCCCATGGAAACAATGGGACTGAGTCCAGAGTTTTGGCGCGGCAAGCGGGTTCTGCTGACCGGCCATACCGGTTTCAAAGGCAGCTGGCTGACGTTGTGGCTGCAAAGCCTCGGCGCTGAAGTGAGCGGATTTTCCCTTGATCCTTCGACCGAGCCGAGCCTGTTCGAACTGGCGCGGGTGCATGAAGGCATCAACGATCAGCGCGGTGACCTGCGTGACCTTGGCGCGTTGCTGGAGCTGATCGCCGAGACCCAACCGGAAATCGTCCTGCACCTGGCGGCCCAGCCGCTGGTGCGCGAAGGTTATCGCGACCCGCTGGGGACTTACTCCAGCAACGTCATGGGCACCCTCAATCTGCTTGAAGCGATCCGCCAGATCGGCGGTGTGCGCGCCTGCGTGCTGGTGACCACCGACAAGGTCTACGCCAATCAGGAATGGCTGTGGCCATACCGTGAAAACGAAGCCCTCGGCGGACACGATCCTTACAGCAGCAGCAAAGCCTGCTGCGAGTTGTTGGCACAGTCTTACGCCGCTTCGTTTTTCCCGGCTGAAAAGTATGCCGAGCACGGTCTGGCCCTGGCCACGGCGCGTGCCGGCAACGTCTTGGGTGGTGGCGATTTTGCGCCGGAGCGATTGATTCCCGATGTGCTCAAAGCCTGGTCCGCCGACGAACCCGTGACCCTGCGCTACCCGCAAGCCGTGCGCCCGTGGCAGCACGCGCTGGAGCCGCTGGCCGGTTACCTGCAACTGGCTGCCGGGCTCTACGAAAAAGGTCCGGAGTTTGCCGGTGCGTGGAACTTCGGCCCGAGCGAAGCGGACATGTGCAGCGTCGGCGAAGTCGTCGAATTGCTTGCCAGTCGCTGGCCACAAGCGCGCGGCCTGCGTATCGAACCGAGTGATTTGCATGAGGCCGGTCTGCTGCGTCTGGACAGCAGCCGTGCCCGTCAACTGTTGGCCTGGCAACCGCGCTGGTCGTTGCAGCAGTGCCTGACCCAGACCCTCGACTGGCACCTGGCGTGGCAAAACGGCGACGACATGCGCGCCATCACCCTGGGCCAGTTGAACCTGTACCGAGGCACGCTGTGAGCGAGTTTCTGTTGAAACCATTGCCGCTCGCCGGGCTGTTCAGCGTGCAGCACAAACGCTTCGAAGATGAGCGCGGGCACTTTGCGCGGCTGTTCTGTGAAGGCAGCCTCAGCGCCTTTGGCGAGCCGTTTCATATCCGCCAGATCAACCATTCCTGCACCCGCGAACGCGGCAGTGTGCGCGGTCTGCATTACCAGAGCGCCAGCGCGCCGGAAGCCAAGCTGATCACCTGTCTGCGCGGTGAAGTCTGGGACGTGGCGGTGGATTTGCGCCCCGACTCCGAGACCTTCCTGCACTGGCACGCCGAACACCTGCGCGCCGGCGACGGACGCAGCCTGTTGATCCCGGCCGGGTTCGCCCATGGCTTCCAGACCCTGACCGACGACGCCGAATTGCTCTACCTGCACAGCGCTGATTACACGCCTATGCACGAGGGTGGTTTGAGCGTGAACGATCCACGGCTGGCGATTGCCTGGCCGTTGCCTGTCAATAATCTGTCGGCCAGGGATTCCAGCCATCCCTTGCTCGATGAGCACTTCGCTGGAGTACGTGTATGAACTGCCGTGGTTGCGGGACTTCGCTGGCCTTGCCGCTGATCAATCTCGGCACCTCGCCGCCGTCCAACGCTTATGTGCGCGCCGATCAGCTCGAACAAGCCGAACAATGGGTGCCGCTGAAGGTTGCGGTGTGTCAGCAGTGCTGGCTGGTGCAGACCGAGGATTACACCAGCGCCGACAGCCTGTTCGATGCCGAGTACGCTTACTTCAGTTCGTTCTCCAGCACCTGGCTGGCCCATGCCGACCAGTATGTGGCCGAGATGGTCGAGCGCTTCGGCCTGACTGGCGACAGTCGCGTGGTGGAAATCGCCGCCAACGACGGTTACCTGTTGCAGTACGTGGCCGGGCGCGGCATCCCTTGCCTGGGCGTAGAGCCGACCCGCAGCACCGCGCAAGCGGCGCGGGAAAAAGGCCTGGAGATCCGCGAACTGTTCTTCGGCCGCGACACGGCTTCGCAGTTGATCGCCGACGGTTGGTCCGCCGACTTGATGGCGGCCAATAACGTGCTGGCCCATGTGCCGGATATCAATGATTTCCTCGGCGGTTTCGCGACGTTGCTCAAGCCGACCGGCGTGGCGACGTTCGAGTTTCCGCAGTTGCTGACCCTGATGGCCGGGCAGCAGTTCGACACGCTGTATCACGAGCATTATTCCTACCTGTCGCTGACCGCGGTGCAAACGCTGTGCGAGCGCAACGGTCTGGAAGTGTTCGACGTCAGTCAGCTGTCGACCCACGGCGGATCGCTGCGAGTCTTCGTTCAGCGTGCCGACGGTGTACGCCGCGACGTGCAGCCAGCGGTTGCCCGGCAGCTGCAAGCCGAACTCGCCGCCGGGGTGAAAACCCCCGAGTACTACGCGACCCTCGCGCCTGCCGCCGAACGCATCAAGCACGAACTGTTGCGTTTCCTGTTGCAGTCGAAAGCCGACGGCAAACGCGTGGTCGGTTACGGCGCCGCGGCCAAGGGCAACACCTTGCTCAACTACGCAGGCGTCAAACCGGACCTGTTGGCCTGGGTGGCCGACGCCAACCCGCACAAGCAGGGCAAGTACCTGCCGGGCAGTCGCATACCGATTGTTTCGCCAGCGCAGATCGATCTGGAAAAACCTGATTACGTGCTGGTGCTGCCGTGGAACCTGTTGCACGAAGTCAGTCAGCAACTGGCCCAGGTGCGCGAGTGGGGCGGCCGCTTTGTCATCGCCGTGCCTGAGTTGACTGTCCTGTGAAGGTCCTGGTCACCGGGGCGACCGGGTTCGTCGGTCGGCATCTGGTCGAGGCCTTGCTCGCCCGTGGCTGCGAAGTCCGCGCCGTGGCGCGCAACGCCGAGACCGCTGCAAACATGCCGTGGATCAATGCCGTGGAGTTCGTTGCGGCGGATATTCACGCCGACGATGTGAACATCGCCGCGCTGACCGATGGCATCGACGCACTGGCACATCTGGCCTGGCCAGGGTTGCCGAACTATCAGGCGCTGTTTCACTTCGAGCATAACCTGATGGCCGACTACCGGTTCATCAAGGGCGCGGTCGAGGCGGGCGTCTCACAAGTGCTGGTCACCGGCACCTGTTTTGAATACGGCCTGCAGAGCGGTCCGCTCAGCGAGCAGACCGCTCCGCAGCCAAGTAATCCTTACGGCTTGGCCAAGAACACCCTGCGTCTGTTCCTCGAAAATCTGCAGCGGGTTCAACCGTTCACCCTGCAATGGGCACGGCTGTTCTACCTGCACGGCGAGGGGCAAAACCCGAACAGTTTGCTGGCGGCGCTGGACCGGGCAATCGATGCCGGCGACGACAGTTTCAATATGTCGGCCGGCGAACAGTTGCGCGATTACCTGGCGATCGAGGCGGCTGCCGGCTACCTCGCCGCCATCGTGCAACAGCGTGATTTCGACGGCGTGATCAATTGTTCCAGCGGCCAGCCGGTTTCGGTGCGGGCGCTGGTCGAGCAACGACTGCGGGAACGTGGCGCAGCGATCCGTTTGAACCTCGGTCACTACCCATACCCGACCCACGAGCCGATGGCGTTCTGGGGCGTGGCCGACCGTTTGCAACAGCTACTGGGAGCAGAGCATGAGGCATGAGTTGTATCGGGTCGCCGACCTGCCGGTGTTGCAGAACCGCACCTTTGCCGACCTCGAGTCGGCCCGGGCATCGGCCTGCGCCGACATGCTGTTGGTGCAGGATGAGAAGAGCGGGTTGATCTTCAACCAGGCCTTCGATGCCGACAAGCTCAGCTACGACGCTGACTACCAGAACGAACAGGCGCACTCGGGCCAGTTCCAGAAGCACTTGAGCGATGTCGAAGGCATCATTGCCCGCCACTTCAAGGGTCAGGAACTGATCGAGGTCGGCTGCGGCAAAGGCTACTTCCTGGAACTGCTGAAAAGCCTGGGCTACGCCATCACCGGCATCGACCCGGCCTACGAAGGCAACAACGCCGACGTGATCAAGGCGCCGTTCACCCGCGGCCTGGGTCTGGCGGCGGATGCCATTGTGCTGCGCCATGTGCTGGAACACATTCAGGACCCGGTGAGCTTCCTCGCCGAAATGGCCGACGCCAATCAGGGCGGGCAGATCTACATCGAAGTGCCGTGCTTCGACTGGATCCTGGAGCACCGTGCCTGGTTCGACCTGTTCTACGAGCACGTCAATTACTTCCGCCTCGATGACCTGCGCCGGATGTTCGGCACGGTGCATGAGGCCGGTCACCTGTTCGGTGGCCAATACCTGTACATCGTGGCGGACCTGGCAACTTTACGCCTGACCCCCGAACAACCGGTGCCGCGCCTTGAGTTGCCGCAAGGTTTCACCAGCAGCCTCGAGCGCGCGGTGCAGATTATTCAAGCCGCCCCTGAACAAGGTTCGGCGATCTGGGGCGCGTCGTCCAAAGGCGTGATCTATTCGCTGTTCCTGCAACGGGCCGGTGTGGCGGTGGATCGCGTGGTGGATATCAATCCGGCCAAACAGGGCCGGTATCTGCCCCTCAGTGGCGTGCGGGTGTCCTCGCCGCAAGAGGCGATGGATGCGTTGCCCGAAGGCGCCAACCTGTTTGTGATGAACTCCAACTACCTCGAAGAAATCAAGCGGATGACCGATGGACGCTACGTCTATCACGCCGTCGACAGCGCTTCGTTCCAGTGACTATTGAGATTAGAAAAATGACCGACAACACCATCAATACAGCCTTCGAAGCCCAATGCCAGGCAGAAATCGCAGCTCAGGGCGACGACCAGAAACTCACTGGTCTGGCCCAGGATTTCTTCAACCAGTCAGCGAAGCACAAGTACAGCTACCACTTCTCGTGGATGGGCCGTCCGATCATTCAGTTGCCGCAAGACATGATGGCGATGCAGGAAATCATCTGGCAGGTCAAACCTGACCTGGTGATCGAATGCGGCATCGCCCACGGCGGCTCGATCATCTATTACGCCTCGTTGCTGGAGCTGCAAGGCCACGGTGAAGTGCTGGGCATCGACCTCGACATTCGCCCGCACAACCGCGAAGCCATCGAAAGCCACCCGATGAGCAAGCGCATCAAAATGATCGAAGGTTCGAGCATCGACGCGGCCATCGCCGAGCAAGTGCGCGCGGCGGCCGAAGGCAAGAAAGTCATTCTGGTACTGGATTCCAACCACACCCACGACCACGTGCTGGAAGAGCTGCGTCTGTACGCACCACTGGTGTCGGTCGACAGCTACTGCGTAGTGATGGACACCGTGGTTGAAGACATGCCGGCCGACTTCTTCCCTGATCGTCCATGGGGCCCGGGCGATAACCCGAAGACCGCCGTGTGGAAATACCTGGAAGAAAACGCTGACTTCGAAATCGACCGTCAGTTGCAGAACAAGCTGCTGATCACCGTGGCGCCGGACGGCTACCTGCGTCGCGTTCGTTAATCATTATTGAATCTGGGTTCTCGGCGCTTGGCCGGTTGTGGGGATAGAGATATGCACGTTCAAAACACTGCTCGTAACGATGTGGCACCGCTGAACCAACGGTTGACGGTGGTGGTGATTTCCCACAATCGCAACGCCTACCTGCGGCGCACCTTGCAGTATTACAGCAGCTATCCCTGCACGATTCTGGTCCTGGATTCTTCGCTCAAAAGCGACGATGACGTCACCCGGGATTACCCGATGGTCGATTACCGGCACCTGCCGCAGTTCACCTACACCGGGCTGCAGGAAAAACTCGCCTATGGCGTGAATCAGGTGACCACGCCGTACATGGTGCTGGCGGCCGATGACGATTTCCTGCTGCACGATGCGGTCACCGAGTCGCTGGAATTCCTCGAGGACAACGCCGACTACGGCATGGCCCACGGTTACGGGATCATGTACCTGGCCCGCGCCACGGAAGTGAATTACTTCCGCCGCGACCGCAAGGGGCCGGAAGATTATTGCTCGGATAAAGCCGAAGATCGCCTGATGCAATTCATGGGGCACTTCCTGCCGCCGTTCTATGCGGTCAGCCGCACCGAGCTGCTGCAAGACTGGCACAACGCGCTGCTGCCGGGCACCAGCTTCGAGTGGCAGGAAATCGGCCATGCCTATTACATGCTCGCGCGGGCCAAGGCGCGAATTCTGCCGATCCCGTTCGCCGTGCGAGAAATCCCTTACGGTGCCTCGGAACACAACACCAACGTGCTGACGGTGTTGACGCTTAAAGACGCGAAAACCGTGGCCGACCGTGAGCGCTTCGCCGAGTTTCTGGCTTCGTTGCCCACCGGCATGAGCCACAAGACGCTGGCCGAGGGCAAGCAGGTGGCGCTGGACAGTTTCGCCACCATGGCCGACTGCCTGAATAACATGCGTTCGCTGAAGGGCACGCTGATTTTCACCTCGGCCTGGCTCGAGTCCGGCAAAGAGCCGGTGCGTACGTTTAACACCGAGCAGTTCGTCGAAATGCCGTTCTACAACCAGCCGGTGTTCGACCTGCTGACCGAATTCGAATTCCTTCTGCACACCATGCCCGCTGGCAAATTGCAGTTGCAGGAACTGGAAGGCATTTTGCTCAAGCAGCATGAGCTGATGCGCGTTCACCCTAACGACAACGACCGCACCCTGCGCGCCCGTTTGTGGGAAGCGCTGAGCCTCTATGCGTTCAACCGCACCGTGGTTGCACGTCTGGCCGAGTCGTTGCAGGGCACCGAAGATGAGGAAGAGGGCGTCAAGCTGCAAGCCTGGGCCAAGCGCCTGTTGTCGGTGCCGAAGCAGGACGAACAGTCGTTGTTCGAAAACATGCCGTCCGGTCGCCTGCTGAACTGGATCGAAGCGCGCAACCCGGATGCCAAGCAACTCAAGTCGATCAGTGCACACCTGGCCAAACACAACGGCGGTCCACAATTCGGCATCCTGCTGCTGGACCTGGACGCCGATATGGTCAAGTTGCAGGCCACCTTCGACAGCCTGGTCAGTGGCCACTGCAAAGCGTTCAAGCTGGTGGTGTTCACCACCGGCGATTTGCCGGCGACCACCACGCCGCGTGACACCGTGCACTTCGTCAAAGTCACCGCTGCCAACTACGTCGAGCGCATCAACCAGAGCGTGGCCCAGTCCACCGTCGACTGGCTGGTGCTGGCCGAGGCCGGTGATCAATTCACCGCCAGCGGCCTGCTGCGTGCCAGTCTCGAATTGCAGGGCGCCGAAGGCGTACGTGCGGTGGCCATGGACGAAATCCAGCGTCAGGAAAACGGCTCCCTGAGCGAAGTGTTCCGTCCGGGCGTCAACCTCGATCTGCTGCAAACCGTGCCGTCGCTGATGGCTCGTCACTGGCTGATCCAGCGTGATGTATTGGCCGAGGCCGGTGGTTACTCGACTGAATACGCATCGGCGCTGGAATTCGATCTGGTGCTGCGCCTGATCGAAGACGGCGGCTTGGGTGGCCTGGCACATCTGGCCGAGCCGCTGCTGATCTGCAACGCGCCGTCTGCCGAGGAAAACCCTCACGAACGTCAGACCCTGACCCGTTCCCTGACGGCCCGCGGCTACCGCGGCCGGGTCAGTTCCGAGCTGCCGCAAACCTGGCAGATCGACTACCAGCACGCCGAGCGGCCGAAAGTCTCGATCATTCTGCACAGTCAGGACAATTTAGAGTCGCTGCGGCGCGCCGTGGTCAGCGTGCTGCAACGCACCCGTTATCAGCAGCATGAAATTCTTATTGCCGATAACCACAGTCAATCCGAAGAGCTGGCGACCTGGCTCGCCAGCCTGGAAGGCAAGAGCGATCGCCTGCGCATCCTGCGTACCGGCAAGCGTCTGAGCGCCTCGGCGCTGCATAACGTTGCCGTGCGTGAGGCCAAGGGTGACTACGTGGTGCTGATGTCGGCCGACGTCGAAGTGGTCAACTCCAACTGGCTCGACAGCCTGCTCAACCAGGCCCAGCGTCCGGAAGTCGGGATTGTCGGCGCCAAGCTGATGGACTTCCGTGGCGTCACCACTCAGGCCGGCCTGGTGCTGGGCTTCAACGGTGTGCTGGGCTCGGTGTTTATCGGTGAGCGCAAAGATGCCAAAGGCTATATGAACGGTCATCAGGTGGAGCAGAACTACTCGGCAGTGTCCGGGGCTTGCATGATGGTTCGCAAAGACCTTTATGAAGCCGTCGGCGGTCTGGACGAAGAGCATTTCGACGAAGCCTTCGCTGACATCGATCTGTGCCTGAAAGCCGCCGACGCCGGTTACCTGATTGTCTGGTGTCCTCAGGCGCAAATGCTGCACCCGGGCCTGTTGCCTGACGCGCCGCAGACCGCCGCCGCCCTGCAAGACAAGTGGCAAGCACGTTTCGCCCAAGATTCGGCTTACAACCAGAACCTGGCCTTGACCGGCAAGGGCTTTACCCTCGGCGACGCTTCCAGTGTGAACTGGGCGCAGTTGCTTGCTTAAGCCTGCTGACAGGTAAAAGGACTCAAGGCATGTTCAATGGTAAATCGATTTTCATCTCCGGTGGTACCGGCTCGTTCGGGCGCAATTTCATCCGCCGCCTGCTGGAGCAATACCAGCCAAAGCGGGTGGTGGTGTTCTCGCGCGACGAGCTCAAGCAGTACGAGATGCAGCAGACGTTCAATGCGCCGTGCATGCGCTACTTTCTCGGCGATGTACGTGATGGCGAGCGTTTGCGTCAGGCCATGCGCGGTATCGATTACGTGGTGCATGCCGCCGCGCTGAAGCAAGTGCCGGCGGCGGAATACAACCCCACTGAATGCATTCGTACCAACGTCAATGGCGCGGAAAACATCATTGCCGCGGCCATTGATAACGGCGTGAAGAAAGTCGTCGCGCTGTCTACCGATAAGGCTGCCAGCCCGATCAATCTGTACGGCGCGACCAAGTTGCTGTCGGACAAACTGTTCGTGGCCGCCAACAATATTGCCGGCGAGCAGCAGACTCGATTTGCCGTGGTCCGCTACGGCAACGTCGCGGGCTCGCGCGGCTCTGTCGTGCCGTTCTTCAGCAAGTTGATCAGCGAAGGCGCAACCGAGTTGCCGATCACCGATGAGCGCATGACGCGCTTCTGGATCACCCTCGATCACGGTGTGCAGTTCGTACTCGACAGCTTTGCCCGCATGCACGGTGGTGAAGTATTTGTGCCGAAGATCCCATCGATCCGCATCGTTGATCTGGCGCTGGGCATGGCTGAACACTTGCCGCACAAGAACGTCGGCATTCGCCCCGGCGAAAAACTGCACGAGTTGATGGTGCCGCTGGATGATGCGCGCATGACGCTGGAGTTCGCCGATCACTACACCATTCAGCCGTCGATTCGCTTCACCAGCGTCGACGTGGATTTTGCCGTCGACAACACCGGTGAGCAGGGCCGGCCTGTGGATGAAGACTTCGAGTACCGCTCCGACACCAACCCGCACTTCCTGTCGGTGGGCCAGATCGCCGACCTGCACGCCGAGTTGCCGGCATGATTCCATACGGTCGGCAAAGTCTCGATCAGGCAGACATCGATGCGGTGGTTGCTGTGTTGCAGTCTGACTGGCTGACCCAAGGGCCGACCATCGAGCGTTTTGAACAGGCCGTGGCCGAGCGCTGCCAGGCCGATTTCGCGGTGGCGGTGTGCAATGCCACTGCCGCGCTGCACATCGCCTGCCTGGCGGCGGGGCTCGGGGCGGGCGATCGCTTGTGGACCACGCCGAACACCTTTCTGGCCTCTGCCAATTGCGGTCGCTATTGCGGCGCCGAGGTGGATTTCGTCGACATCGATCCGCAGACCTGGAACCTCGATGCCTATGCGCTGGAATCGAAACTCGAAGCCGCCGAACGTGACGGGACGCTGCCAAAAGTATTGGTGGCCGTGGCGTTCTCAGGCCAAAGCTGCGACATGCGCAAGATCGCCGAACTGGCCGAGCGATATGGCTTCACGGTGATCGAAGACGCCTCCCACGCGGTGGGTGCATCCTATGCCGGGCGTCCGGTGGGGTGCGGCGAATTCGCGGCAATGACGGTGTTCAGTTTTCATCCGGTGAAAATCATCACCAGCGCCGAAGGCGGCATGGTCCTGACCAATCGTGCGGACCTGGCCGAGCGCTTGCAGCGCCTGCGCAGCCACGGTATGACCCGCGATCCACAGCGAATGACCGAGGCCAGCCACGGTCCCTGGTACTACCAGCAAGTGGAGTTGGGGTTCAATTACCGGATCACCGACCTGCAAGCGGCCCTCGGCTTGTCGCAGCTGAACAGGCTCGACGACTTCATCGAACGCCGTCGCGAACTGGCGGCGCGATATGACCGGTTGTTGGCCTATTTGCCGCTGACCTTGCCCAATGCGCAGCCCGAGGCCGAGTCGGCATGGCATTTGTACGTGGTGCGGTTGCAGACTGATCACATCACTCTCAACCATCGACAAGTGTTCGAAGGCTTGCGAGCGGCCGGTGTCGGTGTGAACCTGCACTATATTCCGGTGCACTTGCAGCCGTACTATCGCGACCTGGGTTTTGCCGAAGGTGATTTCCCGCAAGCAGAGCGTTATTACGCCGAGGCGATCAGCCTTCCGCTGTTTCCCTTGCTGAGCGACGAACAGCAGGATTATGTGGTCGAGCAATTACGGCGGCTGCTCGTTGAGTAGGAGTGAATCTTGAGCTGCGTTGCCATTATTCCGGCCCGGGGCGGCAGCAAGCGTATCCCGCGCAAGAACCTCAAGCCCTTCGACGGCGTGCCGATGATCGTCCGTTCGATTCGTACTGCGCTGGATTCGCAGCTGTTCGATCAGGTGATCGTCAGCACCGACGATGAAGAAATCGCCGGGGTCGCGCGGGCGCACGGCGCTCAAGTGCCGTTCATGCGTCCGGCGTCACTGGCCGATGATTTCACCGGCACCGCTGCGGTGATGGTGCATGCCTTGAAAGAGCTTCCGGCGTTCGACTATGCCTGCTGCCTCTACGCCACCGCGCCACTGTTGCAGGCGCGGTTTCTGCGTCAGGGGTTTGAATTGCTGGCGCAGCACCCGGATAAATCCTTTGCGTTTTCCGTGGCCGGTTTCGGCTTTCCCGTGCAGCGTACCTTGACCCTCGACAAGCAGGGCGCACTGACGTCGCTGTACCCGGAATTTCGCAACACCCGCTCGCAGGATCTGGCTGAAGCCTTTCAAGACGCCGGTCAGTTCTACTGGGGGCGCAGCGAGGCCTGGTTGCGCGGCGATGTGTTGTTTTCCCCGGCGAGCCTGCCGGTGATTCTGCCACGGCATCTGGTGCAGGATATCGACACCCTCGAAGACTGGACACGCGCCGAGTACCTGTACGCCGCGCTGAAGGCCGGTGGTGAATTGCAATGAGGGTACTGATTCGCTCCGACGCGTCGCCGACCATTGGCAGCGGGCATATCGCTCGCTTGTTGCCGCTGGCCAGAACCTTGCGCAAGCAGGGCTCGCATGTTGCCTTTGCGTGTCGCCTGCTGCCGGGCCATCGGTTGGAGACGCTGGCGGGCGAAGGCTTTGAAACCTTCGCGCTGCCAGAACGTTATTCCGACGAAGACCCGCAGCAAGCCATCGAATCCATGCTGCCGTGGCAGGCGGACATCGACGCGCTGGCGCAGGCGCTGGAAAACCATCCGGCATTTGACTGGATCATCGTCGACCACTATGGCCTCGACCATCACTGGCAGACTGCGGCCCGGCGCTGGGCGCCACGGATCGCTGCGGTGGATGACCTTGCCACTCGCCAGTATGCCGTCGACCTGCTGCTCAACCAGAACCTGTCGGGCACGCCAGAGGCTTATGAATCGCTGCTCGCGCCCGGCTGCCAGACATTGTTCGGTCCACGTTTTGCCATGCTGCGCGATGAGTTCCGCTGCCCGGCGATCCCGATCAAGCCGCAAGCCAAACGGGTGCTGGTGAATTTTGGCGGCTTCGATGCGGCGATGCAGACGCATCACGCGATGTTGGCGATGGCGGATTTCGATGCGCTGGAAGTCGATTTTGTGGCCGGTGCCGACAACCCGGCCTGGGACGCAATGCAGGCCATGGCGGCGAAGCGCCCGAACTGGCGCTTGCACAGTTTTGTCAGCGACTTTTACCGGCTGATGACCGAGGCTGACCTGTTTGTCGGCGCCGGTGGCGGCACCAGTTGGGAGCGGGCGGCCATGGGGCTGCCGACGATTTGCATTGCGGTCTCGAATAATCAGCAGGCCAACGGCGAGGTCATGGCCGCCTCGGGTGCCCATGTTTATCTGGGGGCGCGCGAGCAGGTGAGCGTCGAACAACTGCGCCAGGCCATCGGTTTTGTCACGGGCAATCAGGGGATACGCCAGAGCCTGGCCGCACATTCGCGGCAACTGGTCGATGGTCGGGGTGCGCAGCGAGTGGCGGCCGCCTTGGCCGGTGCGGTGTTGCAAATCCGCCCCGCGACAGCAGACGATGCGCAGCTTCTGTTCGACGGACGCAATGCCGAGGCGGTGCGGCGCTGGTCGCTTGAAACCGGGGCGATTGAATGGGCGTCGCATCAAAACTGGCTGACCGCTAGTTTGAGTAATGCGCAGCGCCTTCTATTGATCGCCGAAGCCGATGACGGTCCGGTGGGTGTGTTGCGTTATGACTTGCGCGGCTTCGACGCCGAAGTCTCGATTTACCTGTTCGAAGATCGCATCGGCCTGGGTTGGGGCAGGGCGCTGCTGGCCCGCGGCGAAACGTTCGTCACGGCCCACTGGCCGCAACTGACGGCCATCACCGCCCAGGTGTTGCCGGCCAACCAGCCGTCGCTGAAGGTATTTCGCGAAGCCGGTTTCACTCAGAGTGCTTGCGCGTTCACGCGCGTATTAAAGGATCATCGAAATGACTAGCTTCAAGATCGGCAACCGCTCAATCGGTGCCGACGCGCCACCGTTTATCATTGCCGAGATGAGTGGCAACCATAACCAGTCGCTGGAGATGGCGCTGCAAATCGTCGAAGCCGCGGCCAGGGCCGGCGCGCATGCCTTGAAGTTGCAAACCTACACTGCAGACACCATGACCCTGGACCTGTCCGAAGGCGAGTTCTTCATCAAGGACCCCAACAGTCTGTGGGCTGGAACCTCGTTGTACGCGTTGTACGAGAAAGCGCATACGCCGTGGGAATGGCATGCACCGATTTTTGCCCGGGCCAAAGAGCTGGGTATGCTGGCGTTCTCCACGCCGTTTGATGACAGCGCCGTCGACTTCCTCGAAAGCCTGGACGTGCCGGCGTACAAGATCGCCAGTTTCGAAAACACCGACCTGCCGCTGATTCGTCGGGTCGCCGCCACCGGCAAGCCCTTGATCATCTCTACCGGCATGGCCAGTATCGCCGAGCTCGACGAAACCGTGCGTGCTGCCCGTGAGGCGGGGTGCAAGGACCTGGTGCTGCTCAAATGCACCAGCACCTACCCGGCGACACCGGCCAACAGCAACGTGCGCACGATTCCACATTTGCGCGAGTTGTTTGGCTGCGAAGTCGGGCTGTCCGATCACTCCATGGGGGTCGGCGTGTCCGTGGCGGCGGTAGCGCTGGGGGCGACGGTGGTGGAAAAACACTTCACCCTCGACCGCGCGGCCGGTGGCGTGGACGCCAGTTTCTCCCTGGAGCCGGCCGAACTCGAAAGCCTGGTGATCGAAACCGAGCGTGCCTGGCAGGCCATGGGCCAGGTGCATTACGGCGTTACCGAAGCGGAGCGCAAGTCACTGGTGTACCGACGCTCGCTCTATGTCACGCAAGACATGGCGGCCGGCGAGCCGTTTACTGTCGCCAATCTGCGTGCCATCCGTCCTGGCCTGGGGCTGGCGCCCAAGCACGCTGAAACCCTTCTGAGCCGCCACGCCCGCCACGCCATCAAACGTGGAACCGCGCTGGACTGGTCGTTGGTCGAATAACGCCTTGTCGGTCTGTTTCGGCAAAATAGCGTGACCTGCGAGTCATAACGCGCATCTTCACTGTATTGTATTAATCGGGAAGGTGGCGCCTGGTCTCTGTTTAGCCCAGTGATAGCCTTTTATTCTTCCCGTTGTCGCCTCGACGGGACGACGTTTTTCTCTGTTTGTCGGCGCCCCTCGAATCATTACGAGCGGTGGTATTGGGCTGTTTATTATTGGGAAGCCGTAATGATTGGCATAAAAAGCATTGCGAGCTACGTTCCTGTAGCCGGCGTGGACAATTACGCACAAGGTGCAAAATTCGAAAAGGATGAAGAGTTCATCCTGGGCAAAATCGGTTCGGCCTTCCTGCCGCGCAAAGACGCCGGGCAAGAAACGTCGGACCTGTGTGTCGAAGCAGCCAACGCGCTGTTCGCCAACAACCCCGATTTGAAACGCGAATCCATTGACGTACTGATCGTCGTTACCCAGAACGGCGACGAAGAAGGCCTGCCCCACACCGCAGCCATCGTTCAGGACAAACTCGGTCTGCCGACCACCGTGGCTGCGTTCGATATTTCCCTGGGCTGCTCCGGCTACGTTTACGGCATCTACGCGATCAAGGGCTTCATGGAAGCTGCCGGCCTGAAGAATGGCTTGCTGATCACCGCCGACCCGTATTCGAAGATCGTCGACCCGGAAGATCGCAACACCACCATGCTCTTCGGCGACGCCGCCACCGCGACCTGGATGGGTGAAAACGCGCCTTGGCAGCTGGGCAAAGCCAAGTTCGGCACTGACGGTTCCGGTGCGCCGCACCTGAAAGTCACCGACGGCGTGTTCTACATGAACGGTCGTCAGGTGTTCAACTTTGCGCTGCTCAAAGTCCCGGCGCACTTGCATGAACTGCTGGCCGACTCGCAACTGACCGCTGACGACATCGACGCCTTCTGCATTCACCAGGGCAGCGCAGCGATTGTCGACGCTGTGGCGCGCCGCTTCGAAGGTGAGCCGGAGAAGTTCATCAAGGACATGGTCGAGACCGGCAACACCGTGTCATCGAGCATTCCGCTGCTGTTGGAAAAACACGTGCTGGACTCCGACTGGAAGCGCGTTGCGCTGAGCGGTTTCGGCGTTGGACTGTCCTGGGGCTCGGCGATCATCTATCGCCCTTGAACCCGGTGCTTTAGTCAAAGAAAGCCAGACACAAAAATAGCGCTCAAGGTGTAATCTTGAGCGCTATTTTTTTGCCCGAATAAAAAGCGAGGCTCCATGAGCGAGTTCTTTGAGCACAACGTCGATGTCATCCAGCAACGCTGGCCGGCGTTGGCTGTGCGTTTGCTGATTGAAGACGCGAGCCAGTTGCAGGCTGACCTGGTGGAAGGCCTCGGTTCGACGTTGAGCATCAACGGCATTCAGCTGACCAGCCGCCATGATCGCAGTCGCGAAGCCGTGCTTCAGGCCGACAGCTTGCCGGTAGACAGCCCGGTGATACACGTCTACGGCACCGGGCTCGGCGATCTGCAAATGGAGTTGCTGCAACGTGCCGGTCTCGAGCGGTTGTACGTGCACATTCTCAACGGCGCCGTGTTTGCCCTGGTGCTGCAACTGCTCGATCAGCACATGTGGCTCAGCGATCCGCGGGTCGAGCTGCTGTATGCCGGCGATCTGGGAGAAATCCAGCTGCCGTTTTTTGCCTTGCCATCGGAGCTGGTACTGGCCGACGATTTCAATGCGAAGATCCGTGATCGGCTGATCAGCGAAACTCACTTGACGTTCAATAATCGTGAGTTCGACCCGCAGGCGCCTGAGATTATCGAGCGCTTGCAGGTCAGTCTCAAGTGGGTGCAGGCCGATCACGATGTGGCCGAGTTGTTTGGTTCGCAACCGGGGCAGGAGGCCTTTGTCATTGCCACCGGGCCAAGCCTGGAGCAGCACTTCGCGACCCTGCGCGCGATTCGCAATGAAGCCGAGCGACCGTTATTCATCTGCGTCGACACGGCCTATCGTCCGTTGCTCAAGCACGGCATTCGTCCCGATATCGTCGTCAGCATCGACCAGCGCATTTCCGACCGGCACCTGCCGGCTGAAGGCTCGTCCGATATCACGCTGGTGTACATGCCCATGTTGGATCCGGCGGTGATCGAGTCCTGGCAGGGGCCGCGTTATGCCGGTTACTCCGCGAGCCCGATCTACCAACAGCTGCGTCGGCAATTGCCCCGGGGCGAGTTGTATGTCGGCGGCAGCGTGATTCATCCGGCCGCGGATCTGGCGGTGAAGATGGGTGCGGCGCAGATCACGTTGTTCGGCGCCGACTTCGCCTTCCCGGGCGACAAGACCCACGCTGGCTGGAACGACGGTGATCTGGGGCCGCAATTGGGCGCTGCCAAACACTGGGTGCTGGACGGTCACGGTCAGCGCATCAAGACTCAGCTCAACTTCCGCAGCTATCTGTGTGAGCTGGAGCGTTTTATCGCGGGCCATCCGCAGGTGCGCTTCTATAACAGCAGTCGGGCAGGGGCGATGATCGCCGGCACGGTTTTTCATCCGGAGTTTGCATCATGAGCACGCTTGAAACCTTCGTTGCCGACGCGCAGCAATGTGCAGCTTTGTTCCGCTTGGGGCGTGATGTCGAAGCCGGGCTGGCGATGATCGAGTTGGCCGGTGCAGTCCACCCGGCGTTCGATTCGAAGCCGCAGGAGGCTCAGCAACAGTGGGCGTTTGTGCTCGGCCAGATGTTCGCGTGTCAGGAGGCGCAGAACTGGCTCGCACTGGCCGATTACCTGGAATATGAACTGGTCGAGCTGCTGACCGAAAGCCTGTCTGTTTAAGCCATTTCCCTTCTGTCGGTGCCGACGAGTCCTCGCCAACCTGTTGCCGACATTTCCCTGACGTCATTTTTTCGCTGTCAGACTGTTGTCAACCCCTTGATTTACGGGGGGTGGCAACGTGATGGCAAATAATTTTGAAAATCCCCTAAAGCAAGTTGCATTGGCGACGATAACTATTACGAAGGTTCTCTAGGCCATACCCGGCGGTTGCCAGGGCCGGAAGCCGCAGTACCCAACCAACGAGGAATTCGTCATGGCTTTAACAGTAAACACCAACGTCACATCGTTGAGCGTTCAGAAGAACCTGAACCGCTCCTCCGACGCTCTGTCGACTTCGATGACTCGCCTGTCTTCCGGCCTGAAAATCAACAGCGCCAAAGACGACGCCGCCGGCCTGCAAATCACCACTCGTATGACCGCGCAAATCCGCGGTCAGACCATGGCGATCAAAAACGCCAACGACGGTATCTCGATCGCTCAGACCGCTGAAGGCGCGATGCAGGAAACCACCAACATTCTGCAGCGTATGCGTGAACTGGCCGTACAAGCTCGAAACGACTCGAACGGTACTCAAGACCGCGTTGCTCTGAACAAAGAATTCGCGGCAATGTCGGACGAGATCACTCGTATCGCCAACTCCACCAACCTGAACGGCAAGAACCTGCTGGACGGTACTGCTGGCACCATGACCTTCCAGGTTGGTTCCAACACTGGTTCGGCTAACCAGATCACTCTGACCCTGGCCTCCGGTTTCGGCGCTGCAACCCTGTCGGTTGACTCGGCTACCACTCAGATCACTGGTAACAGCTCGGCTACCGCTCAGGCTTCGTTCTCCGCTGCCCTGACCCGTATCGACGCCGCTCTGCAGACCATCAACACCGCACGTGCTGACCTCGGTGCTGCACAAAACCGTCTGACCAGCACCATCTCCAACCTGCAGAACATCAACGAAAACGCCAGTGCTGCTCGTGGTCGCGTACAAGATACCGACTTCGCTTCTGAAACTGCAGAACTGACCAAGCAACAAACTCTGCAACAAGCTTCTACCGCAGTTCTGGCTCAGGCCAACCAACTGCCATCCGCTGTACTGAAACTGCTTCAGTAATAGCGATTGAGTTTCGGCGAGGGGTGTGCGCTGGTCGTGCCCTCTCGCTTTTTTACTTTTAGAGGTGATGGACATGGATATGAGCGTGAAGCTGAACTTGTCTTATCCGGCGGCCAAGCAGGCGACCACGGTTGCCGACAAGCCCGCGGAAAAGCCTCAAGCGGAGCCCGCGAAAGTGGTCGACGTCAAGGAGGTGCGCAAGAGCGCACAAGCCGAGCAGGACAAACTGAAAATGGCTGTTCAAGAAATTGAAAAGTTCGTTCAGTCGGTCAAACGTAATCTGGAGTTCTCGATTGATGAGCCTTCAGGTCAGGTTGTTGTGAAGGTCATTGCCAGTGAGTCCGGTGAGGTGGTCCGTCAGATCCCCAACGAAGAAGTCCTGAAACTGGCCAATAGTTTGAATGATGCAAGCAGCCTGTTGTTCAGCGCTAAAGCCTGACAGTTGGCATGAATTTTGTTGCTATGTTCTTTTGGGCGTTGTAGTGGTCAAAAGGCCGGCGACACACTGAAGGGAGTTCCACATGGCAAGTCCAATTTTACCGGGCACGGGTTTAGGCTCAGGCCTTGATACCGGTGCTATCGTCAAAGCCTTGGTGAACGCTGACAAAGCGGCCAAGCAAGGTCAGATCGACCGTGGGGCCACTACCAACACGGCGAGCATCTCCGGGATCGGTACGCTGAAGTCGCTGCTGGCCACGTTCCAGAAAGCACTCACCGATCTGGGCAGCACGACAACCCCCCAGTTCACGGGTTTTGCTGCGACGTCTTCCGATGCCAAAGTACTGACCGCCACGTCCAGTAACACGGCTGTTGCCGGCAATTACGTCGTTAAAGTAACCAGTCTTGCCACTTCGTCAAAAGTAGCCTCCGAGGCATTTGCTGGCGGAGCGACCAGTGCTATCCCGGCAGGCACGCTGACCATCACCCAGAACGGTACCAGCTACCCTGTCACCGTAGGTGCGGGCGCCACGCTGCAATCGGTTCGTGACTCGATCAACAGTCAGTACCAAGCCAGTGGCCTGAGCGCTAACATCGTGACCGACAGTTTCGGTTCGCGCCTGGTATTGGGTTCTACCGCGACCGGTGCAGGTTCCGATATCTCCGCCAGCGGTATCGCCGGCCTGACAATCGACGGGACGGCCCCAATGGGCGCACCGACCGCGACCTCTTCGGGTGCCATCGGCGGCCTGGCCGCGGATGCGGTGTTCTCGGTCGATGGTCTGGCGATGACCAGCAAGTCCAATACCGTCGCCAACACGATCTCCGGCCTGAGTCTGACCCTGACCGGTGCAGGTACATCGACTGTTAACGTCGCTTCCAACAACGATGGTTTGAAGGCATCGATCCAGAAGTTCGTTGACGCCTATAACGCCATCGCAAATGCTGTGACGTCCTTGACCAAGCCTTCCCTGGATGACGATGGCAAGCCGACTGTCGCTGCTGCGCTGACCGGTGACCCGTTACCACGATCGCTGCTGGCCGCCATTCGTGGTCCGCTGTCCCAGACCGGTGCTGGCGACAAGTTGACCGTGCTCTCGCAGTTGGGGATCACCACTGACCAGAAAACCGGTGCACTGAACTTTGACTCCACCAAGTTCACCGCCGCGATGAATGGCAAGAAGCTCGGTGGCGAGGTTCAGACCCTGTTTACCGGTACCAACGGTTTGCTCGAGCGCATGAACAATGTGATCAAGCCGTACACCGATACAGGCGGTATTCTCGATACTCGCACCACCAACCTGAATGTGACCAAAACCAGGCTGACCGCTGATCAGGCTAATTTGGATCGTCGGGTCGAAACACTGACCGCGGTACTGACCAAAAAGTACAACGACATGGATACACTCGTTGGTAAGTTGAAAGCGACCGCCAGCAACATCACCTCGATGTTTGAGGCGATGAGTGCGCAGCAGAAGAACTCGTAACACGCATAACGCCAAAAGCCCGGCAGCGTTTTCAAGCGCTCCGGGCTTTTTGCATTTGAATCTAAAGTTTTTTGACGCGTCGTCGATACACTGGTTAGACGAACTACAGAATTTTGATGAGGTACAACATGAATCCAATGTTAGCCCTTCGCCAATACAAGAAGATTGGCGCTCAGGCGCAAACTTCCGAAGCCAGCCCGCATCGTCTGGTGCAGATGTTGATGGAGGGCGGGCTGGACCGTATCGCCCAGGCCAAGGGCGCGATGGAGCGTAAAGACATTCCGAACAAGGGTGTTCTGATCGGCAAGGCCATCGGCATCATCGGTGGTTTGCGTGAAGGCCTGGACCTTGAGAACTCTGTTGAGACCGTCGGTGAGCTGGATAACCTGTACACCTACATGATGAAGCGTCTGGCCGAGGCCAACATCAAGACTGATCCGAAGATTCTCGACGAAGTCTCTGATTTGCTTCGAACAGTCAAAGACGGTTGGGATGCTATTGCCGCACCGGGTCCGCAGTTCTAAGGAGATCACCATGAGTCTTGTATTGCAGCGAATCGAACACACCCGCGACGCCCTGGTCGGTGCATTGGCCGAGCGAAACTGGGAGGCCATCGGTGAGTTGGACCTGGCGTGTCGTTCCTGCATGGAAGACGTCTTGAGTGAAGCTTCGGTGGACGAAGGTGCCCTGCGCGACAATCTTGAGGAGTTGCTGGGGGTGTACAAGCAGCTTCTTGAGGCGGCGACGGGGGAGAGGCAGGCGATAGTCGACGAGATGTCGCAGATCCATCAAGCACAGAGCGCGGCAAAGGTTTACCATCTGTTTGGTTAATTAATCCTCAGTTAATCCAAACATAGTGCGCCATAAATTTGACTGTGCACGGTTTTTTGACTTAACTAGTGGCTGGTTCCAGATTTCAGGCGTCTACAGGCATAACGTGTCTGCAAGCGTCTAGCTTGCCCCATCATTTTGGGCATTGAGTTGACTAGGGAAGTTGCTATTGCATGTGGCGTGAAACCAAAATTCTGCTGATTGATGACGATAGCGTCCGCCGCCGCGATTTAGCGGTGATTTTAAATTTTCTCGGTGAAGAAAATTTACCCTGTGGTAGCCATGACTGGCAGCAGGCTGTCGGCTCTTTGTCATCAAGTCGTGAAGTGATCTGTGTCCTGATCGGGACGGTCAATGCTCCTGGCGCACTTCCGGGCTTGTTAAAGACACTCGCTACCTGGGATGAGTTCCTTCCGGTTTTGTTAATGGGTGATAATTCTTCCGTTGACTTGCCTGAAGACCAGCGTCGCCGAGTGCTTTCGACCCTCGAAATGCCGCCCAGCTACAGCAAACTGCTCGACTCGCTGCACCGTGCCCAGGTCTATCGTGAGATGTATGACCAGGCCCGCGAGCGCGGTCGTCATCGCGAACCCAATCTTTTCCGCAGTCTTGTCGGCACCAGCCGGGCGATTCAACACGTCCGTCAGATGATGCAGCAAGTGGCCGACACCGACGCCAGTGTGCTGATCCTCGGCGAGTCCGGCACCGGCAAGGAAGTGGTCGCGCGCAACCTGCACTACCACTCCAAACGTCGTGACGCGCCGTTCGTTCCGGTCAACTGTGGGGCGATCCCGGCCGAGTTGCTGGAAAGCGAATTGTTCGGCCACGAGAAGGGTGCTTTCACCGGCGCCATTACCAGCCGCGCCGGGCGTTTCGAACTGGCCAACGGCGGTACGCTGTTCCTCGACGAAATCGGCGACATGCCACTGCCGATGCAGGTCAAGTTGCTGCGCGTGTTGCAGGAGCGAACCTTCGAGCGCGTGGGCAGCAACAAAACCCAAAGCGTCGACGTGCGCATCATTGCGGCGACACACAAGAATCTCGAAAGCATGATCGAGATCGGCACCTTCCGTGAAGACTTGTACTACCGTCTGAACGTGTTCCCGATCGAGATGGCGCCGCTGCGCGAACGTGTCGAAGACATCCCGTTGCTGATGAACGAGTTGATCTCGCGCATGGAGCACGAGAAGCGCGGTTCGATCCGCTTCAACTCGGCGGCGATCATGTCGCTGTGCCGTCACGGCTGGCCGGGCAACGTTCGCGAGCTTGCCAACCTGGTCGAGCGTATGGCGATCATGCATCCGTACGGGGTGATCGGCGTGGTCGAATTGCCGAAGAAATTCCGTTACGTCGATGATGAAGACGAGCAGCTGGTCGACAGCCTGCGCAGCGACCTTGAAGAGCGCGTGGCCATCAACGGTCATACGCCGGACTTCACCGCCAACGCGCTGTTGCCGCCGGAAGGTCTCGACTTGAAAGACTACCTCGGTGGTCTGGAGCAGGGGCTGATTCAGCAGGCGCTGGATGATGCCAATGGCATTGTTGCGCGCGCTGCGGAACGCCTGCGAATTCGTCGTACCACCCTGGTGGAAAAGATGCGCAAGTACGGCATGAGCCGTCGCGACGGTGATGAACAGGCGGATGATTGACGCCTGTTTTTCAAGTCGTTCATTTGTAGGCGGTTTTTTTTAGGCACGGGTATTGCTACAGCCCTCGCAACGTTCCGTTTAACTGACGGTCAGCCAAGCGAGAGAGCACGATGCCCCAAGCCGCCCAGATGTCTCCTGTCCCAGATGTTTCGGGGCAACCGTCGTCCGTAGAGCAGGCAAGCCGGCTTGGCCTTGAGCAGGCGTTCTCGCTGTTCAACCAGATGTCGAGCCAGTTGACCGATTCCTACAGCATGCTTGAGGCCCGGGTCACCGAGCTCAAGGGCGAGCTGGCGGTGGTCAGCGCTCAACGCATGCAAGAGTTGGCAGAAAAAGAACGCCTGGCCAACCGACTGCAAAACCTCCTCGATCTGTTGCCTGGCGGCGTCATCGTCATCGATGCCCAGGGCATCGTGCGTGAAGCCAATCCGGCGGCCTGCGAGTTGCTCGGTCTGCCCCTCGAAGGTGAGCTCTGGCGCCATGTCATTGCTCGCTGCTTTGCTCCCCGCGAAGACGACGGCCACGAAATCTCCCTCAAGGACGGTCGGCGTCTGTCGATCGCCACGCGCTCGCTGGATGCCGAGCCTGGGCAGTTGGTGCTGCTCAACGACCTGACTGAAACCCGTCATCTGCAAGATCAACTGGCCCGTCACGAACGCCTGTCGTCCCTCGGTCGCATGGTCGCTTCGCTGGCCCATCAAATTCGTACACCGCTGTCCGCCGCCTTGCTCTACGCCAGTCATTTGACTGAGCAGGAATTGCCGGTCGCCACGCAGCAGCGTTTCGCCGGGCGCCTGAAAGAGCGTTTGCATGAGCTGGAGCATCAGGTCCGCGACATGTTGGTGTTCGCTCGAGGCGAGTTGCCGTTGACTGACCGGGTCACCCCCAAACAGCTGATGCAGTCGCTGCAATCGGCGGCGCTGACCCATGTTCAGGACCTGCCGATTCGCTGGCAGTGCGACAGTCACGCCGGTGAGTTGCTGTGCAATCGCGACACCCTGGTCGGGGCGATCCTCAATCTGATCGAGAACGCGATTCAGGCCAGTGCCGGTAATGTTCGGTTGAAAGTGCATTTCTATGCGCGTGAAAACACCCTGCGCGTGTGCGTCAGTGACAGCGGCAGTGGTATCGACGGCAAGGTTCTGGCGCGCCTGGGCGAACCGTTTTTCACCACTAAAACCACCGGAACCGGCCTGGGCCTGACCGTCGTCAAGGCGGTGGCCCGTGCTCATCAGGGAGAATTGCAGTTGCGCTCGCGACCAGGTCGCGGCACCTGCGCGCAAGTCATTCTGCCGCTTTTTTCCGGTGAGCAGCCCAGCGCTCAGGGAGCGGAGTGAAGGACATGGCAATCAAGGTTCTGCTGGTCGAGGACGACCGCGCGCTACGCGAAGCACTGGCCGATACGCTGCTGCTCGCGGGGCACGACTACACGGCGGTCGGTTCGGCGGAAGAGGCGCTTGCGACGGTCGGCAATGAGGCGTTCAGCCTGGTGATCAGCGACGTCAACATGCCGGGCATGGACGGCCATCAACTGCTCGCTTTGCTGCGAGCGCGCCAGCCGCAATTGCCGGTGTTGCTGATGACCGCTCACGGCGCTGTAGAGCGGGCCGTCGATGCGATGCGTCAAGGCGCGGCAGATTACCTGGTCAAGCCGTTCGAGCCTAAAGCTTTGCTCGACCTGGTGGCGCGGCATGCATTGGGCGCGCTCGGTGCGACAGATAGCGAAGGTCCGATCGCCTTCGAGCCGGCGAGTGTGCAATTGCTGGAACTGGCCGCGCGGGTCGCACGCAGCGATTCGACAGTGCTGATCTCCGGCGAGTCCGGCACAGGTAAAGAGGTCCTGGCGCGCTACATCCATCAACATTCCCATCGCGCCAGTCAGCCGTTCATTGCGATCAACTGCGCGGCGATCCCCGACAACATGCTCGAAGCCACCTTGTTCGGTCACGAAAAAGGTTCGTTCACCGGAGCCATCGCGGCGCAGGCCGGCAAGTTCGAGCAGGCCGATGGCGGGACGATCCTGCTCGACGAAATTTCCGAAATGCCCCTTGGGCTCCAGGCCAAGTTGCTGCGTGTGTTGCAGGAGCGCGAAGTCGAACGGGTCGGTGCGCGCAAGCCGATCACCCTGGACATTCGCGTGGTCGCGACGACTAACCGTGATCTGGCCGGGGAGGTGGCGGCAGGGCGGTTTCGTGAAGATCTCTTCTATCGGTTATCGGTGTTTCCGCTGGCCTGGCGTCCGTTGCGCGAGCGCACCGCCGACATCCTGCCGCTGGCCGAGCGTCTGTTGGCCAAACACGTCAATAAAATGAAGCATGCCGCGGCGAAACTATCGCCTGAGGCGCAGGCGTGCCTGATCGGTTATCCGTGGCCGGGCAACGTGCGTGAGCTGGACAACGCGATCCAGCGCGCCTTGATTCTGCAGCAGGGCGGTTTGATCCAGCCTCAGGATTTCTGCCTGTCCGGCCCGGTGGCCTGTGCGCCGTTGCCGGCATTGGTGTCGGTGCGTGCCGTGGAGGTCGAGGCTGAATCGGCCGGGGCGTTGGGCGATGACCTGCGTCGCCGTGAATTCCAGATGATCATCGACACCTTGCGCACCGAGCGCGGCCGTCGCAAGGAAGCCGCCGAGCGATTGGGCATCAGCCCGCGCACCTTGCGCTACAAGTTGGCGCAGATGCGCGACGCCGGTATGGACGTGGAAGCCTACCTGTTCGCCACCTGAAATTTGATGTGCGCAAAACCCCTGTAGGAGCGAGCCTGCTCGCGATGAGGGGGGTGACAGATACATAAATGTAGGCTGACACGACCTCATCGCGAGCAGGCTCGCTCCTACAGGGGTTTTGCGATAATTCACGATTCAAGTGAAGCCGGGACGGCTTTTGTTTGCAGTGGCCACGGAGCTGGCACCCTTGTTGCTAACACCTCACTACCCGCCGAGTGAGTGTCAAAAAATTGCGGGTCGCCAACGAGAGTAGACGATGAGCCAAGGTATTGAATTTAATCGGTTGATGCTCGACATGCGCTCCATGCAAATGGATGCCATGTCTGCGCCTAAATCGACTGCCGCAGTCCCTGAACTGGGTGGCAGCAGCTTTTCCGACATGCTCGGTCAGGCTGTCAATAAAGTGAACGACACCCAGCAGGCGTCCAGTCAGTTGGCCAGTGCCTTCGAGATTGGCAAAAGTGGCGTCGACCTGACGGATGTCATGATTTCCTCGCAGAAGGCCAGCGTGTCTTTTCAGGCGTTGACCCAAGTGCGCAACAAGCTGGTTCAGGCATACCAAGACATCATGCAGATGCCGGTTTAAGGACGAATTGAGTCATGGCAGAAGCAGTCGCTGATAACGTTCCGGCCAAGGCCACTCCGATAGACGGCAAACCGCCGCTGTTCGGGTTGTCCTTCCTGGAAAACCTCTCCGAGATGACCATGTTGCGTCAGGTGGGCCTGTTGGTCGGCCTGGCTGCGAGCGTGGCGATTGGTTTTGCCGTGGTGCTGTGGTCACAGCAACCGGATTACCGGCCTCTGTACGGCAGCCTTGCCGGCATGGACGCCAAACAGGTCATGGAGACCCTTGCCGCCGCCGACATTCCCTACAACGTTGAACCCAACTCCGGTGCCTTGCTGGTCAAGGCCGATGACCTGTCCCGTGCGCGGCTCAAGCTCGCGGGCGCTGGTGTCACTCCCAGCGACGGAAACATCGGTTTTGAAATCCTCGACAAGGATCAGGGCCTGGGGACCAGCCAGTTCATGGAAGCGACCCGTTATCGTCGCGGCCTCGAAGGCGAACTGGCTCGCACCATTTCCAGCCTGAACAACGTCAAGGGTGCCCGCGTGCACCTCGCGATTCCGAAAAGCTCGGTGTTCGTGCGTGACGAACGCAAGCCAAGCGCTTCGGTGCTGGTTGAACTGTATTCCGGCCGCTCGCTGGAGCCGGGTCAGGTGGTGGCGATCATCAATCTGGTCGCGACCAGCGTTCCCGAGCTCAGCAAATCCCAGATCACCGTGGTCGACCAGAAGGGCAACCTGCTGTCGGATCAGGCGGAAAATTCCGAACTGACCATGGCCGGCAAGCAATTCGATTACAGCCGTCGCATGGAAACCATGCTGACCCAGCGCGTGCACAACATCCTGCAACCGGTGCTGGGCAACGACCGCTATAAAGCCGAAGTGTCGGCAGACGTGGACTTCAGTGCCGTCGAGTCGACCTCCGAGCAGTTCAACCCGGATCAGCCGGCGTTGCGCAGCGAGCAGTCGGTCAACGAACAACGCACCGCCAGCAATGGCCCGCAGGGTGTGCCGGGTGCCTTGAGCAACCAGCCGCCATCGCCAGCCTCCGCGCCGCAAACCACCGGTGGCAGCACCGCCGCGGCCGGCATGGTTCAGCCAGGCCAGCCGTTGATCGATGCCAACGGTCAGCAAATCATGGACCCGGCCACCGGTCAGCCGATGCTGGCGCCGTACCCGGCGGACAAGCGTCAACAATCCACCAAGAACTTCGAACTCGACCGTTCCATCAGCCACACCAAACAACAGCAGGGTCGTTTGAATCGCCTGTCGGTGTCGGTGGTGGTGGACGATCAGGTCAAGCTCAACGCAGCCAACGGCGAAACCACTCGTGCGCCATGGAGCGCCGATGAATTGGCGCGCTTCACTCGCCTGGTGCAGGACGCCGTCGGTTTCGACGCCAGCCGTGGTGACAGCGTCAGCGTGATCAACATGCCGTTCTCCGCCGAGCGCGGTGAAGTGATTGCCGATATTCCGTTCTACTCCCAGCCGTGGTTCTGGGACATCGTCAAGCAAGTGCTGGGTGTCTTGTTCATCCTGGTGCTGGTGTTCGGTGTGCTGCGTCCGGTGCTCAACAACATCACCGGTGGCGGCAAAGGCAAGCAGCTGGCCGGCATCGGCAGCGACGTGGAACTCGGTGGCATGGGCGGCCTGGACGGCGAACTGGCCAACGACCGCGTCAGCCTCGGCGGCCCGCAAAGCATCCTGCTGCCGAGCCCGAGCGAAGGCTATGACGCACAGTTGAACGCAATCAAGAGTCTGGTGGCAGAAGATCCGGGTCGCGTGGCCCAGGTCGTGAAAGAGTGGATTAACGCAGATGAGTGATAACCGAGCCGTTGCCGCCAAACTGACCAAGGTCGACAAAGCCGCGATTCTGCTGCTGTCCCTGGGTTCGACCGATGCTGCCCAAGTGTTGCGCCACATGGGGCCCAAAGAGGTCCAGCGCGTTGGCGTGGCCATGGCGCAGATGGGCAACGTCCATCGCGAGCAGGTCGAGCAGGTCATGAGCGAGTTCGTCGACATCGTCGGCGACCAGACCAGCCTGGGCGTCGGCTCCGATGACTACGTGCGCAAAATGCTTACCCAGGCACTGGGCGAAGACAAGGCCAACGGCCTGATCGATCGCATCCTGCTGGGCGGCAACACCAGCGGCCTCGACAGCCTCAAGTGGATGGAACCGCGCGCCGTCGCCGACGTGATCCGTTACGAGCACCCGCAGATCCAGGCGATCGTCGTGGCGTACCTCGATCCGGATCAGGCCGGCGAAGTACTCGGCAACTTCGACCACAAGGTGCGTCTGGACATCATTCTGCGGGTTTCCTCGCTGAATACCGTGCAGCCAGCAGCCCTGAAAGAACTCAACCAGATTCTCGAGAAGCAGTTCTCCGGCAACTCGAATGCCTCGCGCACCACCCTGGGTGGCATCAAGCGTGCGGCCGACATCATGAACTTCCTCGACAGCTCGATCGAAGGTCAGCTGATGGACTCGATCCGCGAAGTCGACGAAGACCTGTCCGGTCAGATCGAAGACCTCATGTTCGTGTTCAACAACCTGTCCGATGTCGACGACCGCGGGATTCAGGCGTTGCTGCGCGAAGTATCCTCCGACGTGCTGGTACTGGCCCTCAAGGGTTCGGACGAAGGCGTCAAGGAAAAGATCTTCAAGAATATGTCCAAACGAGCGGCCGAACTGTTGCGCGACGACCTCGAGGCCAAAGGCCCGGTGCGTGTCAGCGACGTGGAAACCGCGCAGAAAGAAATCCTCACCATTGCCCGCCGTATGGCCGAAGCCGGAGAAATCGTTCTCGGCGGGAAGGGCGGCGAAGAGATGATCTAAGGTCACTATGTCGTCCAAACATGATGAGTCCCAGACCGACCTGATCCGAGGCAAGGCCGTCGCCGGTTTCGACGTCTGGGCATTGCCCAGTTTCGACCCGTTTGTGCCGGAACCCGAGCCGGAACCTGAGCCCGAACCGCCGGAAATGGAAGAGGTGCCGCTGGATGAAGTCCAGCCACTGACGCTCGAAGAACTCGAAGCGATTCGCCAGGAAGCCTATAACGAAGGCTTCGCCGTGGGCGAGAAAGAGGGTTTTCACAGCACCACGCTCAAGGTTCGTCAGGAAGCCGAAGCGGCGCTGGCGCCGAAGATTGCCGGCCTTGAACAGCTGATGGCCAACCTGTTCGAACCCATCGCCGAGCAGGACACCCAGATTGAAAAGTCGCTGGTCGACCTCGTGCAGCACATCACCAAACAGGTGATCCAGCGTGAACTGGCCATCGATTCGACGCAAATCGAACACGTCATGCGCGAGGCCCTCAAGCTGTTGCCATTGGGCGTGGGCAATGTGCGGCTGTACATCAATCCGCAAGATTTCGAACAGGTCAAAGCCCTGCGCGAGCGCCATGAAGAAACCTGGCGCATCGTCGAGGACGAGTCCCTGCTGCCCGGCGGTTGCCGGGTCGAGACCGAACACAGTCGCATCGACGCCACCGTTGAAACTCGCGTCGCCCAGGTCATGGCCAAGCTGTTCGATCAGTTGCATGACCAGGCCTTGCACCCGGCTGCGCCGGACCTGAGCCTGGAACTGCCGGTCGACGAAAAGCCTGCGGTTGCACCGGTCGAGCCGACACTGGATGAACCTGATGCGCCTTGATCGCACCAGCTTCGCCAAGCGCCTCGGCAGTTACGCCGAAGCCACGGAGCTTGCCGGCGCACCGATCCTCGAAGGCCGCCTGCTGCGCATGGTCGGCCTGACCCTCGAGGCCGAAGGTTTGCGCGCCGCCATGGGCAGCCGCTGCATGGTCATCAACGACGACAGTTATCACCCGGTGCAGGTCGAAGCCGAAGTCATGGGCTTCTCCGGCAGCAAGGTATTCCTGATGCCCGTGGGCAGCGTCGCCGGTATTGCGCCCGGTGCCCGCGTGGTTCCTATGGCGGATACCGGCCGCCTGCCGATGGGCATGAGCATGCTCGGGCGGGTGCTTGACGGCGCCGGTCGTGCGCTGGACGGCAAGGGCGGCATGAAGGCTGAAGACTGGGTGCCGATGGACGGTCCGACCATCAACCCGCTCAAGCGTCATCCGATCAGCGAGCCGCTGGACGTGGGCATTCGCACCATCAACGGTTTGTTGACGGTGGGTCGTGGCCAGCGTCTCGGCCTGTTCGCCGGTACCGGCGTCGGTAAATCCGTGCTGCTGGGCATGATGACCCGCTTCACCGAGGCCGACATTATCGTCGTCGGGCTGATCGGTGAGCGGGGTCGTGAGGTTAAAGAGTTCATCGAGCACATCCTCGGTGAAGAAGGGCTCAAGCGTTCGGTGGTCGTCGCCTCGCCTGCGGACGATGCGCCGCTGATGCGTCTGCGCGCCGCCATGTACTGCACGCGCATTGCCGAATATTTCCGCGACAAGGGCAAGAACGTCCTGTTGCTCATGGACTCGCTGACCCGTTTCGCCCAGGCCCAGCGGGAAATCGCCTTGGCCATCGGCGAACCGCCAGCGACCAAAGGCTATCCGCCGTCGGTATTCGCCAAGTTGCCGAAACTGGTGGAACGGGCCGGTAACGCCGAGAAGGGCGGTGGCTCGATCACCGCGTTCTACACCGTATTGTCCGAAGGCGACGATCAGCAGGACCCGATCGCCGACGCCGCGCGAGGCGTGCTCGACGGGCACATCGTGCTGTCCCGGCGACTGGCGGAAGAAGGTCATTACCCGGCCATCGATATCGAAGCCTCCATCAGCCGGGTCATGCCGTCGGTGGTCAGCCCCGAGCACATGGCGCGCGCGCAGATGTTCAAGCAGTACTGGTCGCGTTATCAGCAGAGCCGCGACTTGATCAGCGTCGGTGCCTATGTGCCGGGCGGTGATCGAGAAACCGACGTCGCGATTTCCCTGCAGCCGGCCATGACCACCTATCTGCGTCAGGGCTTGAACGACAACATCGGCATGGGCGCCAGCGAAAACCATCTCGCCTCGATCTTCGCCCCGGCAGCGGGCGGCTAACCGGCCATGGCTCTGAGCCGCGCGGCACGCCTGGCACCCGTGGTGGAAATGGCCGAAAAGGCCGAAAAAACCGCGGTCATGCGCCTCGGGCACTTCCAGGGCCAGGTGCGTGTGGCAGAAAGCAAGCTCGCCGACCTCGAAAACTTCCGCCTCGAATACCAGGAGCAATGGATCGTGCGCGGCAGCACCGGCGTATCCGGCCAGTGGTTGCTCGGCTATCAGGGCTTTCTTGCACAACTGGGCACCGCCATCGACCAGCAGCGCCAAAGCCTGAACTGGCACCAGAACAACCTGAACAAGGCGCGCGATTCCTGGCAGCAGGCGTTTGCCCGGGTCGAAGGCTTGCGCAAACTTGTACAACGCTACATGGACGAAGCGCGGCAGCTGGAAGACAAGCGCGAGCAGAAGCTGCTGGATGAGTTGTCCCAGCGGTTGCCGCGGCATGATCCTTATTGAATCAGTCGGACCGTTTCATCGTTCTTCGCGGGCAAGTCGAATCGTCGCACCGCACGCTCCCACAGGTTTCTCGTCGTTTATGTTCATCACGAACGACACCTAACCTGTAGGAGCGAGGCTTGCCCGCGAAGGCGTACTCAAAGACGCCACAATTCCCGCCTTGCCCCCATCTCCGCCAAGTGCTAAACCTTGTACACGCACGTTCACCCATGACAAGGAAGCCGATAAATGTCAGTCGTTACAGAAGTCTCCCAGGATGGGCAAAAGCTGACGATTTCGATCAAGGGACGATTCGATTTCGCCAAGCACCAGGAATTTCGTGAGTCCTACGAAAATCTTGAGCCAAAACCGGATTCCTTCGAGGTGAATTTGAAGGACGCCACCTACCTCGACAGTTCCGCGCTCGGCATGCTCCTGCTATTGCGTGATCACGCTGGCGGCGACAATGCCAAAATCGATTTGACCAATGCTAATGCGGATGTGCGCAAGATTCTCGCCATCTCCAACTTCGAACAAATCTTCAAAGTTGCATGACCGCCATGCAGCCGTCGCTTGAATCGCTGACGATCCTCATCGCCGAAGACAGCGCGGCCGATCGAATGCTGCTGTCGACGATCGTCCGACGCCAGGGCCATGAAGTGCTCACGGCTGCCAACGGTGCCGAAGCGGTCGAGGCGTTTCGCGAGCAACGGCCGCACCTGGTGCTGATGGATGCCATGATGCCGGTGATGGACGGTTTCGAGGCGGCACGACAGATCAAGGCGCTGGCCGGGGAAACCCTGGTGCCGATCATCTTCCTGACCTCGCTGACCGAGAGCGAGGCCCTGGCCCGGTGTCTGGAGGCTGGTGGCGACGATTTTCTGGCAAAGCCCTACAACCAGGTGATCCTCGCCGCCAAGATCAAGGCAATGGACCGCTTGCGCCGGTTGCAGGCCACGGTGTTGCAACAGCGCGACCTGATTGCTAAACATCACGACTACTTGCTCAACGAGCAGCGGGTGGCCAAGGCTGTGTTCGACAAGGTGGCGCATTCGGGCTGCCTGAGTGCGCCGAACATCCGCTACCTGCAATCCCCTTACGCGCTGTTCAACGGCGACCTGCTGCTTGCGGCGTTCACCCCGGCCGGCGACATGCATGTGTTGCTGGGTGATTTCACCGGGCACGGTTTGCCGGCTGCCGTGGGCGCCATGCCTCTGGCTGAAGTCTTTTACGGCATGACTGCCAAGGGCTACGGCCTGGCCGAAACCCTGCGCGAGATGAATGCCAAGCTCAAACGCATCCTGCCGGTGGACATGTTCTGTTGCGCCACTTTGCTGTGCCTGAGCTTTCAGCGGCGCTCGGTGGAAGTCTGGAACGGCGGGATGCCGGATGGTTATTTGTACAACATCGCCAGCGGTGAGCGTACGCCGCTGCCGGCGCGGCACTTGCCGCTGGGTGTGCTGAGCCCGCAAACCTTCAATGACCGCACCGAAGTGTTTCCGATGGCCGTCGGCGATCGGGTGTTCCTGCTGTCCGACGGGGTTATCGATACCTGCGATGCCAACGAACAGCTGTTTGGTGTGGAGCGGTTGCAGCGGGTGTTCGCGGCCAATCGCCAGCCAGACGCGCTGTTCGAGGAGATCGAGCAGGCGCTGCGGGATTTTCGTGGCGAGGCGCGCGATGACGTGAGCATGGTCGAGGTCAGTCTGCTGGAGGCCGCGCAGCTGATCCCGCCGGCGCCGGTGTATTCCGACAGCGGCCAGTCCTGTCCGCTGGACTGGTCGGTGAGTTTCGAGTTACGCGCCGCGACGCTCAAACGGTTCAATCCGCTGCCGTATCTTCTGCAATTGCTGCTTGAGGTCCACGGCCTGCGGGCTCAGAGTGGCGCGCTCTACAGTGTGTTGGCAGAGCTTTATTCCAATGCCCTGGAGCACGGCGTGCTGGGTCTGGATTCGAGCCTCAAGCGCGATGCTTCGGGGTTCGCACGCTATTATCAAGCGCGCAATGAGCGGCTGGAGGCGTTGGACGACGGCTATGTGCGGGTGCATTTGCAGGTCGTGCCGACGGGCAAGGGCGGGAGCCTGATTGTGCGGGTCGAAGACAGCGGCAAGGGCTTTGATGTGGCGCGAGTGATGGAACGTCCTGTCGATGGTGGCCGTCTGTCGGGGCGCGGGGTCAGTCTGATCCGCCAATTGAGCCGCAGTGCGAGCTGGTCCGACGATGGACGAAGTGCATGCGTGGAGTTTTTTTGGGAGGCTCTGGCATAATTCACCCATTCTTGATCAAGGAGTGAGCAAGTGGCTGACACACATCTGGACCGCGACGTGCTGAGCGCGTTGCAGGAAGTCATGGAGGATGAGTATCCGACGTTACTGGATACCTTCATCGCTGACTCCGAAGAGCGCTTGCGCGTCTTGCACAAAGCCGAAGATGCCGCGCAACTCATGAATGCCGCCCATAGCTTCAAGGGCAGCAGCAGCAATATGGGCGCCATTCGCCTGGCTGAACTGTGCAATGAGCTTGAGCAACGCGCCAGGCAAAAAAGTCTTGCGGGTATCGAAGCGCTTGTCGGCGAAATCGACGGCGAATTCGCCATTGTCCGACCGCTGTATGAGGCGGAGCGACAGCGCTCTCTGGCTGACTGACGCGACCGTCCGGCGCTTTTGGTATCTGTCGAGCCAACCTGGCTCGACCTTTGCAGTCATCTCACTCAACTGTACCTACGATCCCAGTGCAGCGGAGACCGTTTTATGCCCGTTACCCCCAATTCGCTTCTTCAGGCCGCCCCGACGGCCAAGACTCAAGTCGCCCCCGCCAATACCCCGGCGCCGGCCGCTGAGCCAGGGGACAAGGCGCCCAGCTTCGCTGATGTTTACGCCGATCAAGCCCAGAACAAGCCTTCTGTGGTCGCTGATAAATCGACCAGACCTGCGACCAACAATGCTGCGCAAGGCTCCGGCAAACCGAATGCCAGCAGTGATAAGCCTGCCGCCCCGGAACCTGCGGTTGCCGATAGCGGCAATTCCTTGCCCGCCGATAAACCGGCGCCGACTGACGACGCCACTGCCAGCGACGACCAGCCCGGGACCACCGAAACGCTGGTGACCGATACGGCGCCCGTTGATCCGAGCCTCGATCCGGCCCTTGATCCTGCGTTGATGCAGGCAGTGCAACCGCTGGTGACCGTGCCGGTCGCGCAAACTACTGCGCCCGTTGTCACGAGCGCAGCGCCACAGGTTGAAGCACCGGTTACCGCCGCCATCGTCGTGGCCGCGACCGCGCAAGCGGCGGCCACCACCGATAGCGATTTCGACCCCGAAGCTGATCCGCTCGACGCACTGCCAGCCGTGCGCATGGCCATGGAACAGAGCGGTCACGTATCTGCCAGCAGCCAGTCCCAACCAAAAGCCACGCCTGCCCAAACCCAGGCTGACGGTGAGCTGACGACGGCGCAGAACTTTGCCGCCGGCATGGCCAGCATGCTCGACGTGCAAGCCGACAAGGACAGCACCAGCCAGGGCGGCGAGAAAGCCTTCAGCGGTCTGATCGATGGCGGCCTCAAGGATTTGACGTCCGCCAGCAGCGATACTCGTGTCGATGACTTCGCCAACCGTCTGGCAGCACTGACCCAGGCGGCCACCCCGAAAACCGCCAATGCCTTGCCGGTGAACCAGCCGATCGCCATGCATCAGAGTGGCTGGACCGAGGAAGTGGTTAACCGCGTCATGTACCTCTCCAGCGCCAACCTCAAGGCCGCCGACATCCAGTTGCAACCGGCTGAGCTGGGGCGTCTCGATATCCGCGTGAACATGGTTCCGGACCAGCAGACCCAGGTCACCTTCATGAGCGCCCATCCAAGCGTTCGCGAAGCGCTGGACAGCCAGATACATCGTCTGCGTGACATGTTCACGCAGCAGGGCATGGGCCAGGTCGACGTCAACGTGTCCGACCAGTCTCGTGGCTGGCAGGGCCAAGGTCAGGGCCAGGATCAGGCTCAGCAGGGGCAGGGAGGCCGGACCAGCGCCAATGGTGGTCGCCTCGATGGTGTGGATGAAGAGATCGCACCAACCGTCGCCGAAGTAGCGGCCGCCGCCACCAGCGTGATCGGCTCCAGCGCCGTCGACTACTACGCCTGATCAAATACAACACCTTCCCTTGTGGGAGCGGGCTTTTGTGGCGAGGGGGCTTGCCCCCGTTGGAGCGCGTAGCGGTCCCTTTTTGAGGGCGAGTGCAAATGGTCAGATTTTGCGACTGCTGCGCAGCCGAACGGGGGCAAGCCCCCTCGCCACAAAAGCCCGCTCCCACAGTGCGTTGTGGTGCTCCGGCTAAACCCCTCCCGACACTTCTGGCATAACACTTGCTCTTGCCTTGCCGTGCGACTGTGAAAACCCGAATAGTGACGGATTATTGGCATGGCGAAGAGCGACGCAGTAGTAAAAGACCCCGCAACCAAAGGCAAGATCAAGCTGATCATTGTGATCGTGGTGGCCCTGCTGCTGGCGATCGGCATGTCCGTGGGGGCAACCTGGTTCTTCATGCACAGCGCCCAGAGCAAGCCTGCCGCCGCGGAATCCGCAGTGGTCGGCAAGCAGCCAGCGATTTTTGAGCCCATGGCCCCGGCCTTCGTGGCCAACTACAACGTGAGCGGTCGCCAGCGCTACATGCAGGTGAGCATCACCATGCAAGGTCGCAATCAGGCTGATCTGGAGGCGCTCAAAGTGCACATGCCGGTCATCCGCAATAACCTGGTCATGCTGTTCTCCGGCCAGGATTTTGCCACGCTTGCGACCCCGGTCGGCCAGGAGATGTTGCGTCAGAAGGCCACGGCCAGCGTCCAGGAAGTGGCGCAGAAAGAACTCGGCAAAGTGGTTATCGAACAGCTGCTTTTTACTAATTTCGTACTGCAGTAGGAACACGACATGGCCGTGCAGGACCTGCTGTCCCAGGATGAGATCGATGCGCTGTTGCATGGCGTCGACGATGGTCTGGTACAGACCGATAACGCTGCTGAACCCGGCAGCGTCAAAAGCTACGACCTGACCAGCCAGGATCGCATCGTCCGCGGACGCATGCCGACTCTGGAGATGATCAACGAGCGTTTCGCCCGCTACACCCGCATCAGCATGTTCAACATGCTGCGCCGCTCGGCGGACGTTGCCGTCGGTGGTGTGCAGGTGATGAAGTTCGGCGAATACGTGCACTCGCTGTACGTGCCGACCAGTCTAAACCTGGTCAAGATCAAGCCGTTGCGCGGCACCGCGCTGTTTATCCTGGACGCCAAACTGGTGTTCAAACTGGTGGACAACTTCTTCGGCGGCGACGGCCGTCACGCCAAGATCGAAGGGCGTGAATTCACCCCCACCGAACTGCGCGTCGTACGCATGGTGCTGGAGCAGGCCTTCGTCGATTTGAAGGAGGCCTGGCAGGCGATCATGGAAGTGAACTTCGAGTACATCAACTCTGAAGTGAACCCGGCCATGGCCAACATCGTCGGCCCGAGCGAAGCGGTGGTGGTCTCGACTTTCCACATCGAACTCGATGGCGGTGGCGGCGACCTGCACGTGACCATGCCGTACTCGATGATCGAGCCGGTGCGCGAAATGCTCGACGCCGGCTTCCAGTCGGACCTGGACGATCAGGACGAGCGTTGGGTCAACGCCCTGCGCCAGGACGTGCTGGACGTCGATGTGCCGATTGGCGCCACGGTTGCCCGTCGGCAGTTGCGTCTGCGCGACATTCTGCACATGCAGCCGGGGGATGTGATCCCGGTCGAGATGCCGGAAGAAATGATCATGCGCGCCAACGGCGTGCCGGCCTTCAAGGTCAAGATGGGCTCGCACAAAGGCAACCTCGCGTTGCAGGTGATCGAGCCGATCGAGCGCCGCTGACCGGCGCTCCAACCCCCCTTTTAATTTGCTGCTCTTGATTGAGCAGTTGCCCGCCGAGGACAAATGATGAACGACGATATGAACGCCCAGGACGACCAGGCACTGGCTGACGAATGGGCCGCCGCTCTGGAAGAAACCGGTGACGCCGGCCAGGACGACATCGACGCCTTGCTGGCTGCCGACGCTGCGGGCTCGCCGTCCAACCGTCTGTCGATGGAAGAGTTTGGCAGCGTGCCGAAGAACCACGACCCGGTCACCCTGGACGGTCCGAACCTTGACGTGATCCTCGACATCCCGGTGTCGATTTCCATGGAAGTGGGCAGCACCGACATCAACATCCGCAACCTGCTGCAACTCAACCAGGGTTCGGTGATCGAGCTGGATCGCCTGGCCGGTGAGCCGCTGGACGTGCTGGTCAACGGCACCCTGATCGCCCACGGCGAAGTGGTCGTGGTCAACGAGAAGTTCGGCATTCGCCTGACCGACGTGATCAGCCCAAGCGAACGTATCAAGAAGCTGCGCTAAATGAAAAAGGTTCTAGGGCTTCTGCTTGCGTTGCCGTTCAGTGTTCTGGCAGCCGACCCTGTGGCCACGGCTGCAACGGTCGCTGCTGCGCCGGCGGCCGGCAGCGGTGTGGCCGGGCAATTGACACAGTTGGTGTTCGGCTTGCTGCTGGTGCTGGGGTTGATCTTCTTCCTCGCCTGGCTGTTGCGCCGGGTCCAGCAGGCCGGGCCGGCCGGCAAAGGGCAGGTGATCGAGATTGTTGGTTCCCGCGCACTGGGCCCGCGTGACCGTCTGATGCTGGTGCAAGTCGGCAACGAGCAGATCCTGCTCGGCCTCAGCCCCGGCACCATTACTGCGTTGCATGTGCTTAAAGAGCCGATTGAAGTGCCGACCACTACCGATAAAGCGACTCCGGAGTTTGCCCAGCATCTGTTGAAGATACTCGGCAAGGATCAGAAGGATAAGAAGTAATGGGTGCGTTACGCATCGTCTTGACGCTGGCCCTGATGCTGGCCGCGCCGCTGGCGTTTGCCGCCGATCCGTTGTCGATCCCGGCAATCACCCTGGGCACCAACGCCGATGGCGCTCAGGAATACTCGGTCAGCCTGCAAATCCTGCTGATCATGACTGCGCTGAGTTTCATTCCGGCGTTCGTCATGCTGATGACCAGTTTCACCCGGATCATCATTGTCTTCTCGATCCTGCGCCAGGCCCTGGGCCTGCAGCAGACGCCATCGAACCAGATCCTCACTGGCATGGCGCTGTTCCTGACCCTGTTCATCATGGCGCCGGTGTTTGACCGGGTGAATCAGGACGCCTTGCAGCCGTACCTGGCGGAAAAACTCACCGCTCAGGATGCCGTGGCCAAGGCTCAGGTGCCGATCAAGGACTTCATGCTGGCGCAGACGCGCAGCAGCGATCTTGAGCTGTTCATGCGCCTGTCCAAGCGTACCGACATTGCCTCGCCGGATCAGGCACCGCTGACCATTCTGGTGCCGGCCTTCGTGACGTCGGAACTGAAAACCGCGTTCCAGATCGGTTTCATGATCTTCATTCCGTTCCTGATCATCGACCTGGTCGTGGCCAGTGTGCTGATGGCCATGGGTATGATGATGCTCTCGCCGCTGATCATTTCCCTGCCGTTCAAAATCATGCTGTTCGTGCTGGTGGATGGCTGGGCGTTGATTATCGGCACCCTGGCGAGCAGCTTCGGCGGTGTGTCGCCATGACGCCGGAAGTGGCAGTAGACATCTTCCGCGAAGCGCTGTGGCTGACCACGATGATGGTTGCTGTGCTGGTGATTCCGAGTCTGCTGGTGGGCCTGCTGGTGGCGATGTTCCAGGCCGCCACGCAAATCAACGAACAGACCCTGAGCTTCCTGCCGCGCCTGTTGGTCATGCTGGTGACGCTGATCGTCGCCGGCCCGTGGATGGTGCAGACGTTCATGGAGTACATCCTGCAGCTGTACGGCAGTATTCCTCAGGTCATCGGCTAAACCATGCCGTCGCTGCTGCAACTGACCGATACCCAGATCAGTACCTGGGTGGCGACGTTCATGTTGCCGCTGTTCCGCATCGGCTCGCTGCTGATGGTCATGCCGGTCTTTGGCACGTCCCTGGTGCCTACGCGCGTGCGTCTGTACTTCGCCCTGGCGATCACGGTGGTGATTGCGCCGGGCCTGCCGCCGATGCCGCCCATCAATGCATTGGATTTGAGTGCGCTGCTGCTGATTGCCGAGCAGATTCTCATCGGTGCGCTGCTGGGCTTCTCGCTGCAGTTATTTTTCCAGGCCTTCGTGGTGGCGGGGCAGATCGTCTCCATTCAGATGGGCATGGGCTTCGCGTCGATGGTCGACCCCACCAACGGCGTCTCGGTGGCGGTGATCGGGCAGTTCTTCACCATGCTGGTGACGCTGTTGTTCCTGTCCATGAATGGCCACCTGGTGGTCTTCGAAGTCCTGACCGAAAGCTTCACCACGATGCCGGTCGGTAGTGGCTTGATGGTCAATCATTTCTGGGAGCTGGCCGGCAAGCTTGGCTGGGTTCTCGGTGCTGCGTTGTTGCTGGTACTGCCGGCAGTCACGGCGCTGTTGGTGGTCAACATTGCCTTCGGCATAATGACCCGCGCCGCGCCGCAGTTGAACATCTTTTCCATCGGCTTCCCGCTGACCCTGGTGCTCGGTCTGTTCATCGTCTGGGTCGGTCTGGCGGACATCATCAATCAGTATCAACCGCTGGCTTCCGAGGCCTTGCAGTTGTTACGCGAACTGGCACGGGCGCGCTGAGTCATGGCTGAGAGCGAAAGCGGTCAGGACAAAACAGAAGACCCCACGGAGAAACGTAAAAAGGACTCCCGGGACAAGGGTGAGATTGCGCGCTCCAAGGAGCTCAACACCCTGGCGGTCATGCTCGCCGGCGCGGGGGCGCTGCTGATTTTTGGCGGCGCCTTGGCGCAGGACCTGATGGAGTTGATGCGGATGAACTTCACGCTGTCGCGGGAAGTGATTCTGGATCAGCGCAACATGGGCACCTTTCTGATGAACTCCGGTTTGATCGCCCTGTTGTCGGTTCAGCCGGTGATGATCACCTTGTTGCTGGCGGCGTTGATCGGCCCGATTTCCCTCGGTGGTTGGCTGTTTGCGGCGGGCTCGCTGGCGCCGAAATTCAGTCGCATGAACCCCGGTGCAGGGCTGAAGCGGATGTTTTCGGCCAAGGCGCTGGTCGAACTGCTCAAGGCCCTGGCGAAGTTTTTCATTGTGCTGTTCGTGGCGCTGGCGGTGTTGTCTTCCGATATCGATGATCTGATGCGCATCGCGCACGAGCCGTTGGACATGGCGATCATTCACAGTCTGCAAGTGGTGGGCTGGAGCACGTTGTGGATGGCCTGCGGGCTGATCATCATCGCCGCCGTCGACGTGCCGGTGCAGCTGTGGGAAAGCCACAAGAAACTGCTGATGACCAAGCAGGAAGTGCGCGACGAACACAAGGATCAGGAAGGGAAGCCGGAGGTCAAACAGCGCATTCGCCAGTTGCAGCGCGAGATGTCCCAGCGCCGGATGATGGCGGCCATCCCCGAGGCTGACGTGGTCATTACCAACCCGACACACTACGCCGTGGCGCTCAAGTACGATCCGGACAAGGGCAGTGCGCCGGTATTGCTGGCCAAGGGCAGTGACTTCCTCGCCTTGAAGATCCGTGAAATCGCCGTGGCCAACAATGTGCTGCTGCTCGAATCGCCCGCCCTGGCGCGTTCGATCTATTACTCCACGGAGCTGGAGCAGGAAATCCCCGGTGGGCTTTATCTGGCGGTTGCTCAGGTACTGGCTTACGTCTACCAGATCCGTCAGTACCGCGCGGGCAAGGGTAAGCGTCCGGATCCGCTCAAGGATGATTTGCCGATTCCTCCGGATCTGCGCCGCGATTCCTGATCCCGCACGCTGATTCCGTTCGTCCGAAACCGTTGCGCACCTGTTAGTTCTGACAGTAGACAGCCTGTGGGCTCTCGCGCTGTCATTCCCGTGGGAAATCTCCCGATCAATGTCCTTGCAGTGGAGGTTCTGATCATTCGATTGGAGCACCAAGGATGGGTGTTTACGTCAGCTCCAATGGGAATAATCATGACAGCACTTGTATATCGAAAACTGCAGGGTATGGAGTTGAAGTTTGTTTCGGGTGTTCTGAAGAATAAGCCGGCAGAAAGCGCCATCGGTTATTCGGTCACGTTCAGAATGTCGCTGGATTTCACGCACTTTGTGCAGGTGGCCAATGCCTGGATACCTGGGTATTTAAACTTTGAAGAAAATGCCATCAGGCCCGTGTTGGATGGGCTCGCCAACCATGACAGCTTCAACTATTTGGGAAGCTCTGCCGGAAATATCCATAGCGCAGAGGCGCTGTGCCGCATCTTTGATGATCCAAGATACTACAACGATCAGTGGTCAGCCGGGGTCTTGCAGCAACGTGCTCATAAACCTGAGTTCTCATTTGTCGATGGGCAGCTTCAGGTTGTCGCAACACTGGATTATCGCCATACGAAAAAGCGCGAGATCCGGGTGAATGATTTGCCGGTCATTAAGTTTCAATGGGCGTTGGACGTGATGCTGGGGCATGACGTGGCGGATGATTCCAAGTCGCCGGCGGCAGTCGTCATGCTTGGTTATGCCCAAGAAGAGTTGGTGGAGGCGGAGGGATCACAGATGAATCGAGGTACACGGTACATGGTTGGCAGCAAGCTTGAGTTTGGCGAGATTCGCGAAGAGCAGATTCTGACGGCGGGTTGATCCTTTTATCGGGTGCTTTACAAGCGTACAAACTGACCAGCCCGCGAGGCTGCGTTCGAAACGGAGTCATCGACCGCAGTCCTCGAACGGCTTGACGACTGCTGCGCAGCCGAACGCAGCCTCGCAGGCTCGGCAGCTGCTACCAAAAGCTTCATAAGCCCCTCTATTTCCCGCCTCCGCAAAAGTTGGAAGGTTTCTTGCAGTAGCCGCCCTGCGCCTGCTTTGGGCGTCAAAAGTTTGCTTTAAAGAAACGGGGAAAACCGGTGGATCGCTCTCAGTTATTCAACACTGCCCGCACAAACGTTGCCGACTTGAGTCGGGGCAATCTGGGTGTGCCGTTGTTGCTGCTGGTCATGCTGGCAATGATGATGTTGCCGATCCCACCGTTCCTGCTGGACGTGTTCTTCACCTTCAACATTGCCTTGTCGATCGTGGTGTTGCTGGTCTGCGTCTATGCCTTGCGACCGCTGGATTTCGCGGTGTTTCCGACCATTCTATTGGTGGCGACGCTGCTGCGGCTGGCGTTGAACGTGGCCTCCACGCGGGTGGTGATGCTCCACGGTCAGGACGGTCACGCCTCAGCCGGCAAGGTGATCCAGGCCTTCGGTGAGGTGGTGATCGGCGGTAACTACGTGGTCGGTATCGTGGTGTTCGCGATTTTGATGATCATCAACTTCGTCGTAGTGACCAAGGGTGCCGGGCGGATTTCCGAAGTGAGCGCGCGTTTCACTCTCGATGCGATGCCCGGCAAACAAATGGCGATCGACGCCGATTTGAACGCCGGCCTGATCGACCAGAACCAGGCCAAGCTGCGCCGGACGGAAGTCGCCCAGGAAGCCGAGTTCTACGGCTCCATGGACGGTGCCAGCAAATTCGTGCGCGGTGACGCCATCGCCGGTCTGCTGATTCTGTTCATCAACCTGATCGGCGGCATGGCGGTCGGTATCTTCCAGCACGGCATGACCTTCGGCGATGCCGGCCGGGTTTATGCACTTCTGACTATCGGTGACGGTTTGGTGGCGCAATTGCCATCACTGCTGTTATCGACAGCGGCAGCGATCATGGTGACCCGTGCTTCCGGTTCGGAAGACATGGGCAAGCAGATCAATCGCCAGATGTTCGCCTCGCCGAAAGCGTTGGCCGTGGCGGCGGGTTTGATGGCAGTGATGGGCCTGGTGCCCGGCATGCCGCACTTCTCCTTTCTCAGCATGGCGGCCGTGGCCGCTGGTGGCGCGTACCTGTTCTGGAAGAAGCAGAATGTGGTCAAGGTTCAGGCCCTGCAAGAGGTCAAGCGTCAGCAAGAGTTGCTGCCATCGCCGGCCCGCGCCATGGAAACCAAGGAGCTGGGCTGGGACGACGTGACGCCGATCGACATGATTGGCCTGGAAGTCGGCTACCGCCTGATTCCGTTGGTGGATCGCAACCAGGGTGGTCAGTTGCTGGCGCGGATCAAGGGCGTGCGCAAGAAGCTGTCCCAGGACCTGGGCTTCCTGATGCCGACTGTGCACATTCGTGACAACCTCGACCTGGCGCCGAGTGCTTACCGTCTGACCCTGATGGGCGTGATCCTGGCTGAAGCCGAGATTTACCCGGATCGCGAATTGGCGATCAACCCGGGGCAGGTCTACGGCACTCTCAATGGCATAACCGCCAAAGATCCGGCTTTTGGCCTGGAGGCGGTCTGGATCGAAATCAGCCAGCGTGCCCAGGCGCAGTCGCTCGGTTACACCGTGGTCGATGCCAGTACGGTTGTGGCCACTCACTTGAACCAGATTCTGTACAAGCACTCCAGCGAACTGATCGGTCACGAAGAAGTCCAGCAACTCATGCAATTGCTGGCCAAAAGCTCGCCGAAACTGGCTGAAGAGCTGGTGCCGGGCGTGGTGTCGCTGTCGCAACTGCTCAAAGTGCTTCAGGCGTTGCTGGCCGAACAGGTGCCAGTGCGGGACATTCGCAGCATCGCCGAGGCCATCGCCAACAATGCTGCCAAGAGTCAAGATACTGCCGCTCTGGTGGCCGCGGTGCGCGTCGGCGTATCCCGCGCAATCGTCCAAAGCATTGTAGGGACTGACTCCGAGCTACCAGTTATCACTCTGGAGCCAAGGTTGGAACAGATATTGCTCAATAGTCTTCAGAAGGCAGGACAAGGCTCGGAAGAGGGCGTTCTGCTGGAGCCAAGCATGGCTGAGAAACTGCAACGCTCGTTGATCGATGCGGCGCAGCGTCAGGAAATGCAAGGTCAACCGGTGATTCTGCTGGTGGCCGGTCCGGTTCGCGCGATGCTTTCGCGATTCGGCCGACTGGCAGTCCCGGGTTTGCATGTGTTGGCTTACCAGGAAATTCCTGACAACAAGCAAGTGACCATCGTTGCGACAGTAGGGCCCAACGGCTGAGGTAGTGGTTTATGCAAGTTAAGCGTTTTTTCGCCGCCGATATGCGTCAGGCCATGAAACTGGTTCGTGATGAGCTGGGCGCTGATGCCGCCATTATTGGCAACCGCCGGATCGCCGGTGGTGTCGAGCTGACGGCTGCCCTGGATTACAAATTGTCGGCGCTGGCCCCGCGTGTTCCGAACATGGAACTCGAGGACGAGCTGCGCAAGACCCAGTCGCGGATCGTCACTGCCCAGGCCGAATTGAGCCTGCGTGGCGAAGGCGAAACCGAAGGCGACAAGACCACCAATCGCCAGTTGTTCGCCGGCCTGCCATTGACCGCCGCCGAGCCGCTGATCGAACCGACCTATGCCGAACCTCGTCGCTCCGCTCCAGCCCCGGCACCAGCCGCTGGCGGCGTGGACCCACGGGCATTTGACTCGATGCGTTTCGAACTCAACAGCCTGCGCGAACTGATGGAAGTGCAACTCGGCTCCCTGGCCTGGAATCAGCTGCAAGGCAGCCGTCCGGCCCAGGCCAACCTCTGGCGTCGCCTGCAACGCATCGGCCTGTCCGGCCCGTTGTCCCGCGACTTGCTGTCGATGATTACCGACATTGAGGAACCCCGTCAGGCCTGGCGCATGTTGCTGGCGCACCTGGCGCGGATGATCGCCACACCGGAAGTCGAGCCATTGGAAGAGGGCGGCGTGATTGCCATGGTCGGCCCTGCCGGCATGGGCAAGACCACCACCCTGGCCAAGCTCGCGGCCCGCTACGTTCTGAAATATGGCGCACAAAATATCGCGCTGGTGAGCATGGACAGCTACCGTATTGGAGCTCAGGAGCAACTCAAGACCCTGGGCCGGATCCTCAACGTGTCGGTAACTCACGTCGATCCGGGGCAATCGCTGGTGCAGGCACTGGATCCCTTGTTGCGCAAACGCGTGGTGTTGATCGATACCGCGGGCCTTCAGGCCAGCGATCCGGCACTGCGCATGCAGCTCGAAAGCCTGGCCGGACGTGGCATCAAGTCAAAAAATTATCTGGTGTTGGCAACCACCAGCCAGAAACAGGTTCTAACGGCCGCTTATCACAGTTACAAGCGCTGCGGGCTCGCTGGCTGCATCCTGACTAAACTGGATGAAACGGCAAGTCTGGGCGAGGTGTTAAGCCTGGCGATCAGTCATGAATTGCCGGTGGCGTACCTGACCGATGGCCCGCGGATTCCGGATGATCTGCATCTGCCGCGTCGTCATCAGTTGGTCAGTCGCGCCGTAAGCGTGCAAATGCAAGAAGAACCCAGCGAAGAAGCCATGGCTGACATGTTCGCTGATATTTACCACAGCCCGACCAAGCAGGTTGGCTGAGGTACTAATGAACAGTTTTTGTACCTACATCGATGGTCTGCCATGCATTGTTCAGTTGATGAACGCGCAGCCAGTAATGTGGCCTCCGTCTATGCAAGACAAGGTAAAGAAATAACATGGGCAGCATGCATCCCGTACAGGTGATCGCGGTGACCGGCGGCAAAGGTGGCGTCGGGAAGACTAACGTGTCAGTGAACTTGTCCCTGGCTCTAGCTGAGCTCGGCCGGCGCGTCATGCTGCTGGACGCCGATCTGGGGCTGGCGAATGTCGACGTCCTGTTGGGGCTGACACCCAAACGTACCCTGGCCGACGTGATCGAAGGCCGCTGTGAGCTGCGCGACGTTCTGTTGCAGGGCCCCGGCGGCATTCGCATCGTCCCGGCCGCGTCCGGCACACAGAGCATGGTTCATCTGAGCCCGGCCCAACACGCCGGCCTGATCCAGGCCTTCAGTGATATCGGCGACAATCTCGACGTGTTGGTGATCGACACCGCTGCGGGTATTGGTGACTCGGTAGTCAGTTTCGTTCGCGCAGCGCAAGAAGTCTTGCTGGTGGTGTGCGACGAGCCGACCTCGATCACGGATGCCTACGCGCTGATCAAACTGCTGAACCGCGATTACGGCATGAACCGCTTCCGCGTCCTGGCCAACATGGCCCAGAGCCCGCAGGAAGGTCGCAACCTGTTCGCCAAGTTGACCAAGGTCACGGACCGCTTCCTCGACGTCGCCTTACAATACGTCGGTGCGGTGCCTTACGACGAAAGCGTGCGCAAGGCCGTGCAGAAGCAGCGTGCAGTCTATGAAGCCTTCCCGCGTTCCAAGTGCGCCCTGGCGTTCAAGGCGATCGCGCAGAAGGTCGACACCTGGCCGCTGCCTGCCAACCCGCGTGGGCACCTGGAGTTTTTCGTCGAGCGCCTCGTGCAACAGACCGCAGGACCCGTCCTATGACAGCCAGTGGCTACAACCTCTACAAGAAGTCGGCACGTGACGCGCAGTACGAGCTGATCGAGCGTTACGCGCCACTGGTCAAACGCATTGCTTACCACTTGCTGGCCCGTCTGCCAGCCAGTGTTCAGGTTGAAGACCTGATCCAGGCCGGGATGATCGGCCTGCTTGAAGTATCGACCAAATATGACGCCAGCAAAGGCGCGAGTTTCGAGACGTACGCGGGCATTCGAATCCGCGGCGCGATGCTCGATGAAGTACGCAAGGGGGACTGGGCGCCACGTTCGGTTCACCGCAATACCCGCATGGTCAGCGACGCAATTCGCTCGATTGAAGCTAAAACCGGTCGTGACGCTAAAGATCATGAGGTTGCGGCCGAACTCCAATTGAGTCTCGACGATTATTACGGGATTTTGAACGACACCCTGGGCAGCCGGTTATTCAGTTTCGACGATCTGTTGCAGGACGGCGAACACGAAGGGCTGCACGAGGATGGCGCGAGTGCTCATCTCGAGCCGTCACGCGATCTGGAAGATGAACGCTTCCAGGCTGCGCTGGCGGACGCGATTGCCAATTTGCCGGAGCGTGAGCGACTGGTGTTGGCGCTGTACTACGACGAAGAGCTGAACCTCAAGGAAATCGGTGAGGTCCTGGGGGTCAGCGAATCTCGGGTCAGCCAGTTACACAGCCAGTGCGCGGCCCGTTTGCGGGGGCGTTTGGGGGAGTGGCGAGCGCGCTGAAGGCAGTGTGGGGACACTGCGAACGAGGCCGGTGTGGTGTTGAACTGCACCGGTCGCGATCTGTTGTGCTCCAGACAGTCATCGAGTGCATTGCCGGATTGATTGAAATGGCGCGTCCAGGTGCTGGGCGCGTTTAAGACTGCTTGGAGGTCGAATTGGACAAGAACATGAAAATCCTCATCGTTGATGACTTCTCAACGATGCGGCGGATCATAAAAAACCTGTTGCGTGACCTTGGGTTCACCAACACGGTCGAGGCCGACGATGGCACTACTGCCATTCCGGTTCTCAACAGCGGGAGCATCGACTTTCTGGTAACGGACTGGAACATGCCTGGCATGACCGGTATCGATCTGCTGCGTCACGTGCGCGCCGATGAAAAGCTCAAGCACTTGCCAGTGCTGATGGTGACCGCTGAAGCCAAGCGCGAGCAGATCATCGAAGCGGCCCAGGCCGGTGTAAACGGCTATGTGGTCAAACCCTTCACGGCCCAGGCGTTGAAAGAAAAAATCGAGAAGATTTTCGAACGCATCGGTTGATCCACTGCGCCACGGGGGAGCTATGGAGCATAAAGAATCTTCACTGGGCGATTTTGAATCGACCCTGAAAAAACACGCGGTCGAACTGGTCGAAAGCCTTGAAAAAGGCAGGTTCGGCGACGCTGTGCAACTTATCCATGAGCTCAATCAGACCCGTGACCGCGGCCTGTATCAGGAAGTGGGCAAGCTCACTCGCGAGCTGCATAGCGCGATCGTCAATTTCCAGATTGACCCGAACATGCCGCAAGCCGAGGAAGTGTCGCAGATCACGGACGCCACCGAGCGTCTGGGGTATGTGGTCAAGCTGACCGAGGCCGCTGCCAACCGCACCATGGACTTGGTGGAGAATTCCACGCCGCTGGTCAACCGCCTGAGCGAAGAAGCCCAGGCGTTGAGCACGGATTGGGGTCGGTTCATGCGTCGCGAAGTCGGGGCTGAAGAGTTCCGTGAGCTGGCCCGGCGCGTCGACGGTTTCCTGACGCGCAGCAGCGAAGACAATCGCACGGTGTCGAGCAACCTCAACGACATTCTGCTGGCCCAGGATTACCAGGACCTCACCGGTCAGGTGATCAAGCGCGTGACCCAATTGGTCACCGAAGTTGAAAGCAACCTGCTCAAGCTCGTGCTCATGGCCAGTCAGGTAGACCGCTTTGCGGGTATCGAACATGACCGTGATGCGATGCTCGCTGAAAAAGATCCGCAAAAACATCTCTCTCAGGGTGAAGGTCCGCAGATTCATGCCGATAAAAGAGAAGACGTTGTGTCCGGTCAGGACGATGTGGACGATTTGTTATCCAGCCTAGGATTTTAGAGTTTTAGCATTTTAGGTTTTTTAGGTTTTTAGACCTCAGGAGCACCCCCTTAATGAGCTTCGGCGCCGATGAAGAGATCCTTCAGGATTTCCTGGTTGAGGCCGGCGAGATTCTAGAGCAACTGTCCGAACAGCTGGTCGAGCTTGAAAGCCGACCGGATGATGCGGATTTGCTCAATGCAATTTTTCGCGGTTTTCACACTGTAAAAGGGGGCGCCGGCTTCCTCCAGCTCAACGAGCTGGTGGAGTGCTGTCACATCGCCGAGAACGTGTTCGACATCCTGCGCAAGGGTGAACGTCGCGTCGACTCGGAACTGATGGACGTGGTTCTCGAAGCGCTGGACGCGGTGAACAGCATGTTCACCGAAGTGCGCGAACGCAGCCCGATTACGGCTGCAACGCCTGAATTGCTCGCGGCACTGGCCCGTCTGGCCGAGCCGCAAACGGCTGATGAATCGGTCCCGGTTGCTGAAGTGGTCGAAACACCGGCCGCTGAAGAATCGGGCGACATCACCGATAACGAATTCGAACAACTGCTGGACTCGCTGAACGCCGTCAAGGCTCAAGCCGAAGCGCCGGCCGTGGCTCCAGTAGCTGCCGCTGATTCAGCGGCCAGCGACGAAATCACCGATGCCGAGTTCGAGTCTTTGCTCGATCAACTGCACGGCAAAGGCCAGTTCGCCGTTGATGCGGTGGCGGCACCTGCTGCACCGGCTGCCCCGAAAGCGGCAGGCGACAGCTCCGACATTACCGACGATGAATTCGAAGCACTGCTCGACCAGCTGCACGGCAAAGGCAACTTTGCTGTTGATGCGCTGGAGTCGGCCATTGCCTCCGTACCCGCTTCGGCTGCGCCAACCGCTAAAGCGGCCGGCGGTGATCTGATTTCCGATCACGAGTTCGAATCGCTGCTCGACGAATTGCACGGCAAAGGCAAGTTCACCGAAGTCGGCACAGGTGCTGCGGTGGCTGCTCCAGCCGCCAAGGCTGCTGCGCCGAAACCGGTTGCCAAAGCGCCCGAGCCTAAAGCCGAAGCGCCGAAGCCAGCTGCTGCCGCTGCGCCGGCTCCGGCCCGCGCACCGTCTGCGCCGCCACCGGAAAAACCGGCCAGTGAAGCCGAGACCACCGTGCGGGTTGATACCGCGCGTCTCGACGAAATCATGAACATGGTCGGCGAACTGGTACTGGTGCGTAACCGCTTGGTCCGTCTGGGCCTCAACAGCGGCGACGAAGCCATGTCCAAGGCCGTGTCGAACCTCGACGTGGTCACGGCCGACCTGCAAACCGCGGTCATGAAGACCCGGATGCAACCGATCAAGAAAGTCTTCGGGCGCTTCCCGCGTCTGGTTCGCGACCTGGCTCGCCAGCTCAAGAAAGAGATCAACCTGGAGCTGGTCGGCGAAGAAACCGACCTCGACAAGAACCTCGTCGAGGCCCTGGCCGACCCGCTGGTCCACTTGGTGCGCAACTCGGTCGACCACGGCATCGAAGAGCCGGCCGAGCGTGAAGCGATGGGCAAACCGCGCAGCGGTAAAGTGATTTTGTCCGCCGAACAAGAAGGCGACCACATCCTGCTGTCCATCTCCGATGACGGCAAAGGCATGGACGCTGATGTTCTGCGCGGCATTGCCGTGAAGAAAGGCTTGATGGACAAAGATGCGGCGGACCGCCTCAGCGAGTCCGACTGTTTCAACCTGATCTTCGCCCCGGGGTTCTCGACCAAGACCGAGATCTCCGACGTGTCGGGTCGTGGCGTGGGCATGGACGTGGTGAAAACCAAGATCGCCCAGCTCAACGGCACCATCAATATCTACTCGACCAAGGGCAAAGGCTCGAAGATCGTCATCAAGGTCCCGTTGACCCTGGCGATCATGCCGACGCTGATGGTCATGCTCGGCAACCAGGCGTTCGCGTTCCCGCTGGTGAACGTCAACGAGATCTTCCACCTCGACCTGTCGCGCACCAACGTGGTGGACGGCCAGGAAGTGGTGATCGTGCGGGACAAGGCACTGCCATTGTTCTACCTCAAGCGCTGGCTGGTCAGCTCCGCCGCTCACGAAGAGCAGCGCGAAGGCCATGTGGTGATCCTTTCGGTGGGTACTCAGCGGATCGGCTTCGTCGTCGACCAGCTGGTGGGCCAGGAAGAAGTGGTCATCAAGCCATTGGGCAAAATGCTCCAGGGAACCCCGGGCATGTCGGGCGCCACCATCACCGGTGACGGCCGCATTGCGCTGATTCTCGATGTTCCGAGCATGCTCAAGCGTTACGCCGCACGGCGTATTTGATTCTGGTGGAGCGGGGCGACAGAGCCTCGCTCCGTCTAACGGAGTGTTTATGGCAGTCAAAGTCCTGGTGGTGGACGATTCGGGGTTTTTCCGCCGCCGCGTCTCGGAAATTCTTTCAGCGGATCCGAACATCCAGGTCGTCGGTACGGCGACCAACGGAAAAGAGGCGATCGATCAGGCGCTGGCCCTCAAGCCAGACGTGATCACCATGGACTACGAGATGCCAATGATGGATGGCATCACGGCCGTGCGGCATATCATGCAGCGCTGCCCGACCCCGGTATTGATGTTCTCCTCGCTGACTCATGAAGGTGCTCGGGTAACCCTCGATGCACTGGACGCCGGCGCGGTGGATTTCCTGCCGAAGAATTTCGAAGACATCTCCCGTAACCCGGAGAAGGTCAAGCAACTGCTGTGCGAGAAGATTCTCAGCATTTCGCGCAGTAATCGTCGTGCCAATACCTACAGTGCACCGGCCCCGGTCGCCGCGCCAGCCCCGATGCCTGCGCCTTCGAGCGTCAGCAGTTACGGCAGCAGTGCACCTGCGCGTCCGGCACCGGCTTCGATTCCTGCGCGTACCCACGCCCCTGCATCGGCCGGCCCGTCGTCGCCCGCGCCGAAACGCAAAGCCTACAAACTGGTGGCCATCGGCACGTCCACGGGCGGCCCGGTTGCCCTGCAACGGGTGTTGACCCAGTTGCCGGCCAACTTCCCGGCCCCGATCGTGTTGATCCAGCACATGCCGGCCGCCTTCACCAAGGCCTTCGCCGAACGTCTGGACAAGCTCTGCCGCATCAGCGTGAAGGAAGCCGAGGATGGCGACATCCTGCGTCCGGGCCTGGCGCTGCTGGCCCCAGGTGGCAAGCAAATGATGATCGACGGCCGAGGCGCGGTGAAAATCCTGCCGGGCGACGAACGTCTGAACTACAAACCGTGCGTGGACATCACCTTCGGTTCGGCAGCCAAGTCCTACGGCGACAAAGTTCTGGCGGTCGTACTGACCGGCATGGGCGCCGACGGTCGTGAAGGCGCGCGTCTGCTCAAGCAGGGCGGCAGTGCGATCTGGGCTCAGGATGAAGCGAGCTGCGTGATTTACGGCATGCCGATGGCCATCGTCAAAGCCGACCTCGCTGACGCGATCTACGGCCTGGATGATATTGGCAAGCACTTGGTCGAGGCGTGTATCTGATGGATGTTTTAAGCCTAATCGGGATCATCATGGCGTTTGTCGCCATCATTGGCGGCAACTACCTTGAAGGCGGTCACCTCGGCGCATTGGCCAACGGCCCGGCGGCGCTGATCGTACTCGGTGGGACCATCGGCGCGGCATTGCTGCAATCGCCGATGAGCGCCTTCAAGCGCGCCATGCAAATCATCGGCTGGATTCTGTTCCCGCCGCGCGTTGATCTGGCCGGTGGCATTGATCGCGTGGTGAACTGGAGCCTGACCGCCCGCAAGGAAGGTTTGCTCGGCCTGGAAGGGGTGGCGGATGCCGAACCTGACAGCTACTCGCGCAAAGGCCTGCAACTGCTCGTGGACGGCGCCGAACCGGAAGCGATTCGCAGCATTCTGGAAGTGGATTTCTACACCCAGGAATCCCGCGACATCGAAGCGGCCAAAGTCTTTGAAAGCATGGGCGGCTACGCGCCGACCATCGGCATCATCGGTGCGGTGATGGGCCTGATCCATGTCATGGGCAACCTGGCCGATCCGACGCAACTGGGCAGCGGCATCGCCGTCGCTTTCGTCGCGACCATCTATGGCGTGGCCAGTGCCAACCTGGTGTTGCTGCCAATCGCCGCCAAGCTCAAGTCCGTCGCATTGCGCCAGTCGCGCTATCGCGAAATGTTGCTGGAAGGGATCCTGTCGATCGCCGAAGGTGAAAACCCTCGCTCTATTGAGTTGAAGCTTCAGGGCTTCATGGATTGATGGGAGACATGGACCATGGCACGTCGCAGGCAACCTGAAGAACACGTCAATCACGAACGCTGGCTCGTTTCCTACGCCGACTTCATCACGTTGCTGTTCGCATTCTTCGTGGTCATGTACTCGATTTCTTCGATCAACGAGGGCAAGTACAAAGTCATCTCGCAAGCGTTGATCGGGGTCTTTGCGGATGCCGATCGCTCGCTCAAGCCGATTCCGATCGGTGAAGAACGGCCGCAGACCGTGACCCCGGCCAAGCCCTTGGTCAAGGACAGCGAGCAGGTCGACGCGGGTGTGGCCGGGGCCAGCGATCCGCTGAAAAGTATCGCCGATGACATCAGCGCGGCGTTCGGCGACTTGATCAAGTCCAACCAGATGACCGTGCGCGGCAACGAGTTGTGGGTCGAGATCGAGCTCAACTCCAGCCTGTTGTTCGGCAGCGGCGACGCCATGCCCAGCGACATGGCGTTCAGCATCATCGACAAGGTTGCCGGCGTTCTGAAACCGTTCGACAACCCGATTCACGTCGAAGGCTTTACCGACGATCAACCGATCCGCACCGCGCAATACCCAACCAACTGGGAGCTGTCCTCGGCCCGTTCGTCGAGCATCGTGCGCATGCTGGCGATGCAGGGTGTAAACCCCGGCCGTCTTGCATCGGTAGGTTACGGCGAGTTCCAGCCGGTGGCCAATAACGCCACCGCCGAGGGCCGCGCACGTAACCGGCGTGTGGTGCTCGTGGTGTCACGCAATCTCGATGTACGCCGCAGCCTCACCGGTACCGGAACCGCCCATGCACAACCGGATGCCGCGTTGAAGCGTGCTGGCACACAAACTGCACCTACCCCGGTCAAGTCGCCGGTACGAGAGAGCGCCGTCAATTCTCCGTCGCCTGCATTAACACGTTGAGCTTTTTCCCGGTCGACCTGACCTGGGTGGAACAATCCGAATGAGAGTCTGGGCCGTTGCCAATCAAAAGGGTGGTGTTGGTAAAACCACTTCCTCTATCGCTTTAGCCGGTTTACTGGCCGAGGGGGGCAAGCGCGTGGTCGTGGTCGATCTCGATCCGCACGGCTCCATGACCAGCTACTTCGGCTACGACCCCGACAGCCTGGAACACAGCAGCTACGACCTGTTTCTGCACAAGGGCACTGTGCCGCAAGGCTTGCCCGGGCAGTTGCTGCTGCCGACCAGTGACGAACGCATTTCCCTGTTGCCGTCGAGTACCGCTCTGGCCACGCTTGAACGTCAGTCGCCGGGCCAGAGTGGCTTGGGCCTGGTGATCGCCAAGAGCCTGGCGCAACTGTGGCAGGACTTCGATTACGCGGTGATCGACAGCCCGCCGCTGCTCGGCGTGTTGATGGTCAATGCCTTGGCGGCGAGCCAGCAATTGGTGATCCCGGTACAGACCGAGCACCTGGCCGTCAAAGGCCTGGAGCGCATGGTCAACACCCTGGCGATGATCAACCGCTCACGCAAAGTGGCGTTGCCGTTCACCATCATTCCGACCCTCTTCGACCGCCGCACCCAGGCTTCCCTCGGAACCCTTCGCGTGCTGCGCGACAAATACCCGGAAGAAATCTGGCAAGGCTACATCCCGATCGACACGCGCCTGCGGGATGCGAGTCGGGCAGGGCTGACGCCTTCACAATTCGACGGCAAGAGCCGTGGTGTTCTCGCTTATCGCGCCTTGCTCAAGCATTTGCTGGCGGCACAACTTGTCCCGCAGGTGGCCTGAGATGAACCTAGCTCTTGTAGGAGCGAGCGATGCGGCGATCCGACTTGCCCGCGAAGGCAGCACCGCGGTCTTAACTGTTAAATCGCATTATCGTTCTTCGCGGGCAAGTCGGATCGCCGCACCGCTCGCTCCTACACAGGTGCGCGCATGAGTCGGCCGGTGAAAATCACCTCGCGTCCACAACTGGCGCTCCAGTCCTATCTGGACAGCCTGCTGATGGAGGCGACTGAAGAGTTGCCGCTGGAAGTCGAAGCGGTGGCTGAAGTCATTGAGGCCGTTGAAACGGTCGAGGTCGAAGCAGCACTGGATGAGTTCCAGGCAGCAGTGCTTGAAGAGCAGGCGCGTGATGCGCGGAAACCCGTTATGCCTGCCGCGCCTGTCGTGGCGCCAGTGGTTGCGGCGGTCGCAAAAGCACCGGTGGTGATCGAAGAGGCGCCGGCACCGATTCTGGCGCCGGTCTCGACCCTCGCACCGTTGCTACAAACCCTTGTACCGCCGCTGGTCGAAGTTCATCTGCCGCCGAGCAACACGCCGCCACCGGTGGAAACCGACGGTCGTCCGGCGTGGGCTGCCGAGCCGTTCGAATGCCTGTTGTTCGATGTCGCCGGGTTGACCCTGGCGGTGCCGCTGGTGTGCCTGGGCTCGATTTATTCGCTGGCCGGTCACGAGTTGACACCGCTGTTCGGTCAGCCGGAATGGTTCCTCGGGATCTTGCCGAGTCAGGCCGGCAACCTGAAAGTCCTGGATACCGCACGCTGGGTCATGCCCGACCGTTACCGCGACGATTTCCGTCAGGGCCTGCAATACGTTATTTCGGTTCAGGGCTACGAGTGGGGGCTGGCGGTGCATCAGGTCAGCCGCTCGTTGCGCCTGGACCCGAACGAAATCAAATGGAGAAGTCATCGAGGTCAGCGGCCATGGCTCGCCGGCACGGTGATTGAGCACATGTGTGCATTGCTGGACGTTTCCGCCCTGGCCGAGTTGATCGCCAGCGGCGGGGCTAAGCACATGAGCAGCAGCAAGCCGCTACACAAACCGACATAGCTGCCGACATAACAAGTATGCGATGGCATTGTTGAATGCCGCCAACAGAGCACACACCGCCAGAAGCGGTTTTTCGAGGGGTCAGGGTATGAGTAATCAAGCGACGAATGCAAAAGGTTCTGAAGATCCGATCCTGCAATGGGTAACCTTCAAACTGGACAACGAAACCTACGGCATCAACGTGATGCGCGTTCAGGAAGTCCTGCGTTACACCGAAATCGCCCCGGTCCCGGGTGCCCCGAGCTACGTGCTGGGCATCATCAACCTGCGCGGTAACGTGGTCACCGTGATCGACACCCGTCAGCGCTTCGGCCTGATGAATGCCGAGATCAGCGACAACACCCGTATCGTCATCATCGAAGCCGACAAGCAAGTGGTCGGGATCATGGTCGACAGCGTGGCCGAAGTGGTTTACCTGCGTCAGTCGGAAATCGAAACCGCGCCAAACGTGGGTAACGAAGAGTCCGCCAAGTTCATCCAAGGCGTGTGCAACAAGAACAACGAACTGCTGATCCTGGTCGAACTCGACAAGATGATGAGCGAAGAAGAATGGTCGGACCTGGAGAACATCTGATTGATTCTTGAGGTAGCGGTCATTGTCCTGTTCCTCTTCTGGGCAGGCACGCTGGCAATGTTCCTGGCGTACATTCGCGCTCAACGGCAAATTGCCGCGCAACAGGCCCAGGGTGATGCGCTGCGCGACCAGCGCATCAAGGACCTGGCCAAGCGCGTCGACGACTATCAGAGCGGCAACGTGCGCATGGGTGAAGACCTGCACGAACTGCGCGCCGTCGTTGGCCCGTTGCCGGACAAACTGGCTCAGCTGGAACAGCGCGATCCGTCGAGCCTGTCGTTTGCCCAGGCGGCGCGCCTGGTCGGGATGGGGGCTACCGTTGATGAGCTGACCCAGTCTTGCGGGTTGACCCAGGCTGAGGCGGAGTTGATGCGTAAGCTTCACAAGAGTTGATGAAATCGAAAGGTCGCAGCCTCGGCACCTCCTGTTTGTGAATGTTCACTGTCAACAGGCGAGATGCCGCAGGGTGCGTTTTTGAAATTTGAATCTAATCAATGTCCAGGGTTTCTGGCGCATTCATTACCAGCATCAGCTCTGGCGGTAGTTAAGTTCGGAGAGGGATGTTCAAGGAAAGCCCACACGTTAACTTGCAGGAAGATGAACTCTTGGGCCTTCCATCACCTTTTTGCGCCAGCACATCAAACCCAATTAATCGGATAGGCGTCAGATTCTTCCTCAGTTTCTTCATCAACTAGGTTGTGATTGACGAGACCTGGTTCGTTCAACCATACCTGTGTTGACCATTCAGTAATATTCGCGTCTACAGGGAATTGATAGCCTCCATCGGTCTCGCCAGCTCTCAGGAACAATGACCTTTCTTCGGGCCAGGATTTACAGGTTCCAGAGAAAGTCGCAAATCCTTCAGTTGTGCTGAGCTCCCCTTCTGGAAGAACAGATTTGCCTTTCGCATCCAATACGGTGGTGATTTTCAGGGGGGTATTGGTTAAGTTTTTGTTGGCGTTACTCATGAGTGACTCCTGTCGAAGTGGGTAATGACGGAGTTATTAGGCGCGAGACGGAAAAGGTCAGGCTACTGTCAGATCTGACAGTACCGACGAGCGGTTGTGGTGAGGGATGACCGTGTAAGGATATAAGTGAAAGAGTACTTAAATCAGTAATCATCCCCGCGATCGGTGATGTCCTTCTCCACCATCAGCGCATCCGGATCATACCCCGTCGGAAACTTGCCCTTCAGGTTCCACGCAAACGCAATAATCTCGGCAATCGTGCGGTACAACTCCTCCGGAATACTCTCCCCCAGTTCCATCCGCGCCAGCAGCTTCACCAACTCTGCGTTCTCATAGATCGGCACTTCATAATCGCGGGCAAGCTTCAGAATGGCTTCGGCCAGTTCTTCGTCACCTTTGCCCGTGAGGGTAGGGGCGTGGCTGCCGTCGTATTTGAGGGCGATGGCCTGGCGTGGGGTGTTGGGGTTTCTCATGCGGTTTCGTCGACCCAGCGTTGTTCGAGGCGGGTTTGAGGGCCTTGCGGTGGCGTGCCGAGGTGGCAATCCAGATCGCCGACGTTCAGTCCGGAGTCCAGCAGGCGCTGGCGCAGTGCGGCCAGATTGCTTTCGATCAGGCTGGCGGTGTACGGCCGTTCGGCCCAAAGCTGGCTGGACAGGCTGCCTCTGATCAGTTGCGCTTGAATCTGCAACGGGCCCAGGGGCTCCATGTCGAACGCCAGGTCCACGCGCCACAGTTGCTGTTTCGGCTCGCGTTCGTCCCGACGTTCGTGCGGCTGTTCTTTCTCGGGCGCTTCTTCGCGCTGGAATTTGACCTGCAACGGCACGATGTCCTGCAAGTTGCGCATCGGGATTTCCAACTGCCAGGTGCTGAGCAGCCGTCCATCGTCAGTGACGCCGGTTTGCTCAAGGCTCGACAATTGATGACTTTGCAGGCGCGAAACGGCCGCCGCGGCCAGACGCAGCAAATGCTCCAGATCGTTTTCACCGTCCTGGCTTTGCAGCAGCCGTTCAGGGAGCGGGAAACTGGTGGGCAGCGGTTTGGCGCTGACCTGGCCGAGCATGCCGAGGGCGCTGCGCACGAAGCTCGGCATGGACTGAACCAGCGTGTTGGCCGCCAGGATCGCGTTGAGATTGGTGTTGGCCGGCAAGCCCGGCGTCAGTTGCGCGATCAGCTTGAGCAAATCGCCTTTCATGTCCGGCGCCAGCGTCGGGTTTTGCCCGGTCAGCAGTTTCGCTTCGAGGAACAGGCCGCTGTTGGCCAGCGCCTGAGCCAGGCCTTTGGGCGTACTCAGTTGTTGAACGTCCGGCAAACCGGCCAGCAGTTTTTCCACTGCAACCCGCAGGTCACTGGACGTCTGATCCGACGGGGGAGGCAGGTTTTGCAGGACTTTGATCAAGCCATCCAGCGAGCCTTGGCGGCTCTGCTGACTGACCAGCTGCTGGGTGACCGCCAACTGCTCCTGACGATTGCTCAGCGGCACGAATTTCAGGGTTTGTGTGTCTTGCACCAAGGCACTCAACAACGTACCGATGCGCAACGGTGTCGGGCTTTCGATGCTTAGCGTGCTGCCACTCAACGCAGTGTTGAGCAGGCTCACCATCGAGCGAAACACCGTCGGCTGTCCCGGCACCTGCGGCAGAACCTGTGAGGTCAGCACTTTGCCTTGCAGCAAGGTGCCGACCGGCAATTGTGCGGTGTCGATGCGGGTGAGGGTGGCGACGCTGGAAGCGATGGCCTGCTGCACCGTGATCGCCAGGTTGCTGGCTGACGGCTGGGTGATGGCCAGGCTGGTGCCTTGGGGCAAAGGCTGGGTGCTGGTGGCCTGGACCGTGGTCTGGCGGCCACTCTCAAGGGTGACTTTGAGCAACAGTTGAAAGGTCTGATCCGCCTGCTTGAGCGACAGCACTTCAGCCTTGGCGGTCTGGCCGGGTGTGATCAGGCCCTCCATCGGCGTCAGCAGCTTGAGCAGATCGCCACTCACCACCAATGGCCGCGAAGTCGCGGGGGCGGTCTGCGGTAGCGGGAGGATGTTCATTTCGCCTGTCATACGCGGTCACAACCTGAGGAAATTGCCCTCTTGAGAGTAGGGCATGGCATGTATAATGCCGCCCCGTTGTATCCGGAGCGCTGAAAACATTTCAAATACTTGATCCAGCTCCTTAGAACGGGCCGCCAATGCATTTATCCTGCATGTCTTTAACGGCCGCTCCACTGCCGACTTGAACCTTGAAGGCCCGTGATCTCGTGACCAGTCCTGTCCTGCAAACCGTTGCCCTCGCTTGTGAGCGAGACCTTCGGCTGCTCTTCGAAAATCTCGAATTGAGACTGGCCAGTGGCGAAATGTTGCAAATCAGCGGCCCCAACGGCAGCGGCAAAACCAGCCTGCTGCGTCTGTTATCCGGCCTGATGCAGCCGACCGCTGGTCAAGTGCTGCTCAATGGCCAGCCGCTGAACGATCAGCGCCTTGAACTGGCGCGCAACCTGCTGTGGATCGGTCATGCCGCTGGCATCAAGGATTTGCTGACGCCCGAGGAGAACCTGATCTGGCTCTGCGCCTTGCATCAACCGGCCACCCACGAGGCGATCTGGCAAGCGCTGGCCGATGTCGGACTGCGCGGTTTCGAGGATGTTCCCTGCCACACGTTGTCCGCCGGCCAGAAGCGTCGCGTGGCGTTGGCGCGCTTGTACCTGGACAGTCCGCCGCTGTGGATCCTCGATGAGCCGTTCACCGCGCTCGATAAACAAGGCGTGGCGCAACTCGAAGAACACCTGGCCGCCCACTGCGAGCGCGGTGGCATGGTGGTGCTGACCACTCACCACACGCTGAGCCGAATGCCGGCCGGCTATCGCGACATCGATCTGGGGAATTGGGCCGTATGAGTGTTTTCGGCCTGTTGGTCGCCCGTGAGGCCCGTCTGCTGTTCCGCCGTCCTGCTGAACTGGCGAATCCGCTGGTATTCTTCGCGATCGTGGTTTCGCTGTTCCCTTTGGCGGTCGGCCCCGAGTCTCAATTGTTGCAAACCTTGTCTCCGGGACTGGTCTGGGTGGCAGCCCTTTTATCGGTCCTGCTCTCGCTGGACGGGCTCTTCCGCAGTGATTTCGAAGACGGATCGCTTGAACAGTGGGTCCTTTCGTCGCACCCCCTGCCTCTTCTGGTTTTGGCCAAGGTACTGGCACACTGGGCCTTCTCTGGCCTGGCACTGGTTTTGCTCGCTCCACTGCTGGCATTGATGCTCGGTTTGCCAACCGCCTGTCTGCCGGTGTTGCTGCTTTCTTTATTGCTGGGTACACCGGTGCTGAGCCTGCTCGGTGCGGTGGGCGCAGCCCTGACGGTGGGATTGAAGCGCGGCGGCCTGTTGCTGGCGCTGCTGATTCTGCCGCTGTACATCCCGGTGTTGATTCTCGGCAGTGGCGCCTTGCAGGCGGCGTTGCAGGGCATGCCGGCGACCGGTTATCTCTTGTGGCTTGGTAGCCTGACCGCCCTGGCGATAACCCTGACACCTTTTGCAATAGCTGCTGGCCTGAAGATCAGCGTCGGCGAATAATAATGAGGTCTGGTCATTTTTTGATCGCTTTCTTTTGAAAAAAAGGCAGACCCTTGGCTCTTCAAAGCGAAGAGCAACCGTGATGGAAACAGTAATGAACTGGACCTGGTTTCATAAGCTCGGCTCGCCCAAATGGTTTTACGGCATCAGTGGCAAACTGCTGCCGTGGCTGAGTATTGCCGCGTTGCTGCTGATCGGCGTCGGTGTCGTCTGGGGCCTGGCCTTCGCGCCGCCTGACTACCAGCAAGGCAACAGCTTTCGCATCATCTATATCCACGTTCCCGCCGCCATGCTGGCGCAGTCCGTCTACGTCATGCTGGCGGTGTGCGGCATCGTCGGGCTGGTCTGGAAAATGAAACTGGCCGACGTCGCCCTGCAATGCGCGGCACCCATCGGTGCGTGGATGACAGCTATTGCGCTGGTCACCGGCGCAATCTGGGGCAAACCGACCTGGGGCTCGTGGTGGGTCTGGGATGCGCGACTTACGTCCATGCTTATTCTGCTGTTTCTGTACTTCGGTCTCATTGCGCTGGGCAACGCGATCAGCAATCGTGACAGCGCGGCCAAGGCCTGCGCGGTCCTGGCGATTGTCGGCGTGATCAACATCCCGATCATCAAATACTCGGTGGAGTGGTGGAACACCCTGCACCAGGGCGCGACCTTCACCCTCACTGAAAAACCGGCGATGCCGGCCGAGATGTGGCTGCCACTGCTGCTGACGGTGCTGGGTTTCTATTGTTTCTTCGGCGCGGTGCTGTTGCTGCGCATGCGCCTCGAAGTGCTCAAGCGCGAAGCCCGCGCCAGTTGGGTCAAGGCCGAAGTGCAGAACAGCCTGGAGGCCGCTCGATGAGTTTCGCTTCATTCGGCGACTTTCTCGCCATGGGCCATCACGCCCTGTATGTCTGGTCAGCCTATGGCATAAGCCTGGCGGTGCTGGCCCTCAACGTGGCGGCGCCGATCCTGGCCCGCAAGCGGTATCTGCAACAAGAGGCGCGTCGTCTGCGCCGGGAGAACGGCAAGTGAATCCGCTGCGCAAAAAGCGTCTTATCATCATTCTCGCGATCCTGGTGGGTGTCGGCGCTGCCGTCGGCCTGGCCCTGAGCGCCCTGCAGCAGAACATCAATCTGTTTTACACCCCGACCCAGATCGCCAACGGCGAAGCCCCGCAAGACACGCGCATTCGCGCGGGTGGCATGGTCGAGAAAGGTTCGCTGCAACGTTCCGGCGATTCGCTGGACGTGAAATTCATCGTCACCGACTTCAAAAAGTCCGTAACCATCAGCTACCGCGGCATCCTCCCGGACCTGTTCCGCGAAGGGCAGGGCATCGTGGCGTTGGGCAAACTCAACGCCGACGGCGTGGTGGTGGCCGACGAAGTACTGGCCAAGCACGATGAAAAGTACATGCCGCCGGAAGTGACCAAGGCTTTGAAAGACAGCGGTCAATCTGCTCCAACGCCCGCGAAGGAGGGTTGATCGATGACATCCGGACTGTTTATTCCTGAACTCGGCCACCTGGCCATGATTCTGGCGCTGTGTTTCGCGCTGGTTCAGGCCAGCGTGCCGTTGCTCGGCGCCTGGCGCGGTGACCGTTTGTGGATGAGCCTGGCCCAACCGGCCGCCTGGGGCCAGTTCGCCTTTTTGCTGTTCGCCTTCGGCTGCCTGACCTACGCGTTCATGGCCGACGACTTCTCCGTCGCCTACGTCGCCAGCAACTCCAACAGCGCCTTGCCGTGGTACTACAAGTTCAGTGCGGTGTGGGGCGCTCACGAAGGTTCGTTGCTGCTCTGGGCCTTGATCCTCGGCGGCTGGACCTTTGCGGTGTCGGTGTTCTCCCGGCAGTTGCCGCAAGTGATGCTGGCCCGCGTGCTGGCCGTGATGGGCATGATCAGCACCGGTTTCCTGCTGTTTCTGATCCTCACGTCCAACCCGTTCAAGCGCATCCTGCCGCAAGTGCCCAGCGATGGCGCGGACCTCAATCCGCTGCTGCAAGACATCGGCCTGATCGTTCACCCGCCAATGCTGTACATGGGTTACGTCGGTTTCTCGGTGGCCTTCGCCTTCGCCATTGCGGCGCTGATGGGCGGTCGTCTTGATGCGGCGTGGGCGCGCTGGTCGCGTCCATGGACCATCGTCGCCTGGGCCTTCCTCGGTATCGGCATCACGCTCGGTTCGTGGTGGGCCTACTACGAACTCGGCTGGGGCGGCTGGTGGTTCTGGGATCCGGTGGAAAACGCCTCCTTCATGCCATGGCTGGTGGGTACGGCGCTGATTCACTCGCTGGCGGTCACGGAAAAACGTGGCGTGTTCAAGAGCTGGACCGTGTTGCTGGCCATCGCCGCATTCTCGTTGAGCCTGCTGGGGACCTTCCTGGTGCGTTCCGGCGTGCTGACTTCGGTTCACGCCTTTGCGTCCGATCCTGAACGCGGCGTGTTCATTCTGATTTTCCTGCTGTTCGTGGTCGGCGGCTCGCTGACGCTGTTCGCCTTGCGCGCCCCTGTGGTGAAGAGCCACGTCGGCTTCAACCTGTGGTCCCGGGAAACCCTGCTGCTGGGCAACAACCTGGTGCTGGTGGTGGCGGCGTCGATGATCCTGCTCGGCACCTTGTACCCGCTGATTCTCGATGCGATGACCGGCGCCAAGCTGTCGGTCGGCCCGCCGTACTTCAACGCGCTGTTCATTCCGTTGATGGCGTTGCTGATGATGGTGATGGCCGTCGGCATGCTGGTGCGCTGGAAAGACACCCCGGTCAAATGGCTGTTCAACATGCTGACCCCGGTGTTGCTCGGCAGTGCCGCGTTGGCCGTAGTAGCTGGCGTCGCTTACGGCGATTTCAACTGGGCGGTGATCGCCACGTTCATGCTCGCGGCCTGGGTGCTGTTGGCCGGCGTGCGTGACATCTTCGACAAGACCCGCCACAAAGGCCTGATCAAAGGTCTGCCGACCCTGACCCGCAGCTACTGGGGCATGCAAATCGCTCACCTCGGCATCGCCGTGTGCGCCCTCGGCGTCGTGCTGTCGAGCCAGAACAGTGCCGAGCGCGATTTGCGCCTGGCGCCTGGCGAGTCCATGGACCTGGCCGGTTACCACTTCGTGTTCGAAGGCGCCAAGCACTACGAAGGCCCGAACTTCACTTCCGACAAGGGCACCGTGCGGGTGATCAAGGGCGGCAAGGAAGTCAGCGTACTGCACCCGGAAAAACGCCTCTACACCGTGCAGAACTCGGTGATGACCGAAGCCGGGATCGACGCCGGTTTCACCCGTGACATTTACGTCGCACTCGGCGAACCGCTGGGCGATGGCGCCTGGGCCGTGCGCGTGCACGTCAAACCGTTTGTGCGCTGGATCTGGTTCGGCGGTCTGCTGACCGGTTTCGGCGGTTTGCTGGCAGCGCTGGATCGCCGTTATCGGGTCAAGGTGAAAAGCCGCGTGCGTGAAGCACTGGGCATGACGGGAGCCACTGCATGAGACGTTGGTTAATGCTGTTGCCACTGGCGATTTTTCTGGTGGTGGCCGTTTTCCTGTATCGCGGGTTGTACCTCGACCCGGCCGAGTTGCCTTCGGCGATGATCGGCAAGCCGTTCCCGGCGTTTTCCCTGCCGACCGTGGAGGGCGACAAGACCCTGACCAAGGCCGACATTCTCGGTAAACCGGCACTGGTCAATGTGTGGGCCACCTGGTGCATCGCCTGCAAGGTCGAGCATCCGGTACTGAACAAGCTGGCCCAGCAGGGCGTGACGATTTATGGCATCAACTACAAGGACGTCAACGCCGACGCGAAGAAGTGGCTGGTCGAGTTCCACAACCCTTACCAGTTGGGCATCAGTGACGCCGAGGGTTCGCTGGGCTTGAACCTCGGCGTATACGGCGCGCCGGAAACCTTCTTCATCGACGCCAAAGGCATCATCCGCGACAAGTTCGTCGGCGTGATCGACGAGCAGGTCTGGCGCGAAAAACTGGCGGCCAGGTATCAGGCGCTGGTCGATGAGGCCAAGCCATGAAACGCTGGATAGCCGCTGTTGTTTTGGGTTTGAGCATGGCCGGCGTGGCGCACGCGGCCATCGACACCTACGAGTTCGCCAAAGAAGGCGATCGCGAGCGTTTTCGCGAACTGACCAAAGAGTTGCGTTGCCCCAAGTGCCAGAATCAGGACATCGCCGATTCCAACGCACCGATCGCCGCTGACCTGCGAAAAGAGATTTTCCGCATGCTGGGCGAGGGCAAGGACAATCAGCAGATCATCGACTTCATGGTCGATCGCTACGGTGATTTCGTCCGCTACAAACCCGCTCTGAATGCCAAGACCGCCTTACTCTGGTTCGGCCCCGCCGGCCTGCTGCTGGGCGGTTTTGTGATCATCGCCGTGATCGTCCGCCGTCGTCGCGTGCAACGCACGGACACCAAAGACGAGCTTTCTGCCGAGGAGCGCGAGCGCCTCGACCACCTGTTGGATAAAACCAAGAATGATTGATTTCTGGCTCGCTGCAGGTCTGCTACTCCTGGTTGCCCTGAGTTTTCTGCTGATCCCCGTTTTGCGTGGCCGTCGCGCCCAGCTTGAAGAGGATCGTACCGCCCTGAACGTCGCGCTGTATCAAGAGCGCGTGGCTGAGTTGCAAACCGAGCAGGAAGAGGGCGTGCTCAACGCTGCGCAACTGGAAACCGGTCGCGCCGAAGCGGCCCGTGAGTTGCTCGCCGACACCGAAGGCGTCGAGGCACCGCGCGTGGCGCGCCTGGGCAAACCGTTGCCCTTGCTGGCGGCGATTCTGGTGCCGGTCCTGGGGTTGGGTTTGTACCTGCATTTCGGCGCCAGCGACAAAGTCGAACTGACCCGCGAATTTTCCCAGGCGCCGCAGTCGATGGAAGAGATGACCCAGCGCCTGGAGCGCGCGGTCGCGGCTCAGCCGGATTCGGCTGAAGGCTTGTACTTCCTCGGTCGCACGTACATGGCTCAGGATCGTCCTGGCGACGCGGCGAAGATCTTCGAACGCACGGTGAGCCTGGCCGGTCGTCAGCCGGAACTGCTCGGCCAATGGGCTCAGGCCCAGTACTTCGCCGATGGCAAAAAGTGGTCGGACAAGATTCAGGCGCTGACTGACGAAGCGCTGAAAGCCGACCCGAAAGAAGTCACCAGCCTTGGCCTGCTGGGTATAGCGGCCTTTGAAAGCCAGCGATATCAGGACGCCATCGACTACTGGAATCGCCTGTTGGCACAGCTGCCGCCGGAAGACAGTTCCCGTGCTGCGCTGCAGGGCGGAATCACCCGGGCGACCGAGAAGCTTGAAGCCAGCGGCGGCAAAGTCGCCCAAGCCCCAGCGGCCAAAGCGGCAGCGAAGCTTAAAGTCACCGTCGATCTGGCGCCTGAGCTCAAAGCCAAGGTCCAGCCCGGCGACAGCGTGTTCATTTTCGCCCGCGCCACTTCAGGTCCACCGGCACCGCTGGCCGCCAAGCGCCTGACCGTCGCCGACTTGCCGGCCACCGTCGAACTGGGCGATGCCGACGCAATGATGCCGCAGTTGAAACTGTCGAACTTCCCTGAAGTCCAACTGGTTGCGCGCATCTCCCGCGCCGGCCAACCGACTGCCGGCGAATGGATCGGTCGCAGCCAGCCCCTGGCCAGCAGCACCACCGCAGCGCAAAAATTGACCATCGACAGCCCGGACAAATAACAGGAAAGCCACCATGACCGCCATCGCTCGTATCACCCTGCTCAGCCTGGTTTTGGGGTTAAGCGCTTGTGCGGTCCAGCGGCCACCTGAGCAGCCAACCCCGCGACCGATCCCGCCGTCGCAGCCGAGTACCAAACCGACGCCATCGACGGCACCGAGCAAACCAGGCACCCCGGCCAAACCCGCCAAGCCGCTGCCGCGCACCTCCGCCAGCTTCGCGCCGCCACCGGGGGGCAACAGCCATTGGGATGCCAAGCTCGGCGTCTACGTCCTTGATGACCAACCCAACACCTTCTACCGCCAGCGCACCTACTACCGCTGGAACAACGGCTGGAGCCGGTCGATCAGCCCGAACGGGCCGTGGGAAGAGACTAATATCCACGGTGTGCCGGGTGGGTTGGGACGGCAGTTCGGGGAGTAAATTGAAGCGGCGATCTCAGGATCGCCGTTTTGCTATTTGGCGTCTGTGAAAGATTCAGAGAATGGACTGATATGGAATCAACGCTTTGACCGATTTGATCAGGCCCTGACGGATCAGTAGATCAAGGTAGGTTTCGGCATTCATCGGCGGCATCTTCAGCTGCTGTCGTTGACGCTGCGCCGCCGCGACCACTGCTGCCGGATCCAGGCCAAAGAGATTGCCGACGAACTCGTCAGGATGCTGAGCCTCGATACCGAAAGAGCCCAGCGCTGCACCGGGAAAATCTTTCTGATTGAAAGTGACGATGACGCTGGCGTTACAACGAATGGCGACAGCCAGCACAGGTCGATCATCAATGTCGGGAGCGTTAATCCTTCAATAAGGTCTTCGTAACCCGTTACACAAGCGTCGGGTAAGGCCTGGTCCATCAGGTCGGACGTGCGGTTCAGTTGTTCTGCGGTCAAATCCGGGCGGTTTTTAAGCAGATTACGTTTCCACTCGTTGTGTATCTCCAAAGACCATTTCGCTCTGAAACGCCCGGAGACGCGAGCCACATCAGAAAATCCCTCAAGGGAGCGGGGTACAGCACACAGGCGTCATATACAGCGGAAAAACAAGAGTGCCTCACTCGTATCCTGTCCTTAACGCTTGTGCCTGCTCGGCGAGAAGCGTCATTGCTTGCTCGCTGGCAGTGTCGCGCCGGTTTTTATAGTCCATCAAATCGGCAAAGCGCACACGTCGGTGCTTGCCGGTTTTGTGGTAGGACAAGTCGCCGAATTCGAGCAGTTTGATCAGGTGCGGGCGTGAGACGTTGAGCAGGTCCGCCGCTTCCTGGGTGGTGAGTTCAGCGTGAACCGGGACCACCTTTACGGCGTTGCCCGCGGCAAGCTCAGCCAGGATGTCGACAAGCAACCGCAGGGCCGAGGTCGGGAGCTCGACACGGTGAGCTTCGTTCTGCTCGTCGAAAATCTGGATGTGCTGAGTGTCGAATTGAGTGGCGAGGTAGGCCGCCAAGGCACGCTGTCCTTCGATGGCAGCTTCTACTTCGCGCTCCATAGGCAAGGTGATCGGCGGGTGGATGACGGGCGACATGGCGGTTTCCAATATTCTGAATAGTCGAAGTGGGCAGGCTATTCGAAATAATCGAAAATCGCAATAAACGAAATAATCGAAACGTCAGGCCTGTTTTGCTAACAACCCCTGCACATACTCCACAAACGCCCGAGCTTTCGCGCTGGCCATTCTGCCCGTGGGAAACACCGCCCACAGGTCCTGATTCGGCAGCGTCCAATCCTTCATCACTTCCCTGACCGCACCGCTGGCCAACTCCGGCGCAAACATCCATTCCGATGCCAGGGTCAGCCCTTGATGGGCGAGCACGGCGGCACGCAGACCTTCGGCGGCGTTGACGCGGACTCGGCCGCTGATGATGGCTGACTGCTCATCTGTCCCGTTGCGAAACTGCCAGTTTGCACCGCCGCCCAAGCTGTAGACGACAGCCTGGTGTTTGCTCAGATCGGCCGGGCAGGTGGGCTCGCCATGTTTTTCGAAATAGGCGGGCGTGGCCAGCACCACGCGCCGGCATTCGGCGATTTTGCGGGCGGTGAGGCCGGAGTCGCTCTGGGCGCCCAGGCGCAGGGCGATGTCGACGCCTTCTTCGACCAGATTGATGTTGCGGTCGTCGAGCATCAGGTCGATGTTCAGGTCCGGGTTTTGATCGAGAAACGGTCCGAGGTGCGGAACGATGTGCAGTCGGCCGAAGGTCACGGCAGCGCAGATCCGCAGGTTGCCGGTGAGGCCGCTGGCGGCACCGCGTGCGGCGTTGTCGGCCTCATCGGCTTCCTCGATGGCGCGCTTGGCTCGTTCGAAGAACGCCAGCCCGGCTTCGGTGGGCGTCAGGCCGCGAGTCGAGCGCAACAGGAGGCGAACCGCGAGACGCGCTTCCAGTTGCGCAATGGTTTTTGACACGGCGGGCTGGCCGATATTCAGGCGCCGGGCCGCGGCGGAAAATGAGCCGGTTTCCACCACGTAGACGAAGGTTTCCATTGCGCCAAGGCGGTCCATCCGAAGTCCTTGTGGAGATCAAACTGTAGGAGCGAGCCTGCTCGCGATGATGGCGGCACATCCAACATTAATGTGACTGACGGTCCGCCATCGCTAGCAGGCTAGCTCCCACAGGGGATTTGTGTAGTTGGTCAGAACGCGGCTTTACCGATTGAAGAGCCGCCGTCGACAAACAACGTTTGCCCGGTAATAAACCCGCTCTGCTCGGACAGCAAAAACGCAATCGCCGCCGCGATCTCATTTGGCTGCCCCAAGCGCCCCATCGGCACACCCGCCAGATACCGCGCTTCACCTTCGCTGCCCGGCGGGTTGTTGGTGCGAAACAGCTCGGTTTCAGTCGGCCCCGGCGCGACGGCGTTCACCGTCACGCCGGTTTGCGCCAGTTCCAGCGCCCAGGAACGCGTGAAGCTGATCAGCGCCGCTTTGGCCGCGGCGTACGCCGTGCGTTGGGTGATCCCGAGTACGGTCAAACTGGAAATATTCACCACCCGCCCCCAAGCCTTGGCGCGCATGTTCGGCAGCAGCGCCTGAGTGGCCTGCAACGCCGAATGCAGGTTGACCCGCATCACGTCGTCGAAGGTGTCGAGGTCGATTTCGCCCAGCACTTGCGGGCGAACCAGGCCGACGTTATTCACCAGTCCATCAAATTCGTAAGTTTTGGCCAGATCCGCCAGCACCTCCTGAGTCAGCGTCCTGTCACTCAAATCCAGCGGAAACAGAATCCCGGGGAACGTCAGGTCCGGCGTTCGGGCAATCCCGACCACCCGATGCCCCGCACGATCCAGATGCTCGGCCACTGCCCGGCCAATGCCTTTGCTGGCACCGGTAATGAGAAAGGTACGTCGGGTCATTGCAAACTCCTTGAAAAACATGCCGCCGGGGCAGGCGGCATTTGACGGGTCAGCCGCGAATCGCATCCAGCATCGCTTCAGGCTCTGGACGCTGAGTGTAATCCGGGTTGGCCTCGGCGTAACGAATCAGGCCAGCTTGACCGATCACATAACGCGCCGGTATCAGCGGCAGTGAGGATGCTTGAATCACACTCTGTAAAACAACCGAGCGTCGTACTGCGGATTTTTGTGCTTGAGTAAAGATAACTCTAGGGTTATTTTTGTTTGAGCCTGAGCAAGGAGGCTATTGGTGCAGAGCAGGCTATTGATCAAGGAGTTGGAGGACGCAGGATGGGTACTGGATCGGATTGCCGGCAGTCATCATATCTTCAAACACCGATACAACCCGTACACGATACCCGTCCCTCATCCGAAGAAGGATTTGCCGATCGGGACGGTCAAGAGCATCAGGAGGCGAGCCGGGCTGTACTGCCCGGGAGCCAGCAATGCAGGAGATCCATAATGCAATATCCAATCTGTATCGAGTGGGGAGACGAAAACACCGCTATCGGTATTCAGATCCCCGATATTCCAGGTGCTGTAACGGCCGGGGATACGTTTGAAGATGCTTACAACGCGGCGGTCGAGGTTGCTCACATCATGCTTCAAGAGATAGCAGCTGACGGAGAGTTGATTCCGATGCCCACTTCAGCGGCCACCCACCGTGCAAATCCGGACTTTGCCGACATGGGATGGGGAATGCTGGAGCTGGATATCTCGTCGTACATGGGCAAAACCGAGAAGGTCAACGTGACGCTGCCTGGTTATGTGATTCAGCGTATTGATCGTTATGTGCGCGAGCACAATGTCAAAAGTCGCTCTTCTTTTCTGGCCGATGCGGCGATGGAGAAGTTGGTCCGGTACTGAGTGGTGTCAGTCACACAGCAATCGCAGGCGACCTCGGTCCTGTAGGAGCGTGCGGTGCGGCGATCCGACTTGCCCGCGAAGCTTTTGACGTCTTAAGCCGTCGCCAACGAAGCCTTCGGCGAAACACTCAAAAACCGCAACAACGCCAACAGCGGAAACGCACTGCCCACAATCACGATCCACAACCAGCCGCCATGCTCATACACCGCGCTGGCCACCGAGGAACCAAAGGCGCCGCCGATGAAGATGCTGGTCATGTACAACGCATTCAAACGGCTGCGGCTTTTGGCGTCGAGGGCGTAGACCGCGCGTTGGCCGAGGACCATGTTCATCTGCACGCAGAAGTCGAGCACCACGCCGGTGACCGCGAGGCCGATGACGCTGTAGACCGGGTGGATGAACGCGGGCAGAAAGCTCAGGCTGGCGAACAGCAGGGCCAGCAATGAGGCGATGCGGGTGTGGCCGGCATCGGCCAGTCGACCGGCAATCGGCGCGGCGATGGCGCCGATGGCGCCAACCAGGGCGAAGATCGCGATCTGGGTTTGCGACAGGCCATGGTTGCGCGCCAGTTCCAGCGGCACGGCTGTCCAGAACAGGCTGAAGGTGGCAAACATGCAGCCCTGGTAGAACGCGCGCTGACGCAACACCGGTTGTTGGCGCAACAGCGTCCACAGAGAACCGAGCAATTGGCCATAAGAAGCGCTGTGATCAGGCTGGCGCTTGGGAATCGTCAACGCCAGCACCAGGCTGATCGCTGCCATCAACACCGCCGCGATCACAAACATCGCGCGCCAGCCGAAGTGGTCAGCCACGACGCTGGACACCGGCCGCGCCAACAAAATGCCCAGCAACAAGCCGCCCATGATCCCGCCGACCACTCGACCGCGTGACTCTTCCGGCGCGAGGTGCGCAGCCAGCGGAATCAGGATCTGCACCGACACCGAGCTGAAACCCACCAGCAACGAGATCAGCAAAAACACATTCGGCTGATCGGTGAACGCCGCGCCCAACAGGCTGGCAATCGCCACCACGGTCGTGATGATCATCAATCGGCGGTTTTCCAGCAGATCACCCAGCGGCACCAGGAAGAACAGACCCAACGCGTAACCGATCTGGGTCAGCGAAACGATCAGGCTGGCCATGGTGCTGGTCAGGCCGATGTCCGGCGCGATCAGGCCGATGATCGGCTGGGCATAGTAGATGTTGGCCACAATCGCGCCGCAGCAGAAGGCGAACAGCATCACCATGCCTTTGGTCATTGTCGCGGTGCCGTGGGGCACCTGAGTCGCTGGGTTCATAACGTGTCTCGCTGAACAGAAGGGAATGCGCGCAGGCTAAAGAGGTATCGGATTCGGCAGAAGAGGGATTGGAGTGATAGCAATCATTCCGTTGCGGAATGAGTGAGGGACATGGGTGATGTCCCTCGACGAACCTTGCGTCAAAATATTGAGGTCCGATGATACATTCACTTACATCCTGTTCGATAGCGTGCTTAGCTTCTCTCCTCACGTTTGCTGACCGGAAGGCACTTCCATGAATGCGATGTTTCGTTACCTTATTCGCGGCGCTTCAGTTGTTACCCTGGTCGGCTTGTTCACGGCGAGCCTGGCCCAGGCCGCCGACGCGCCGGGCATGCGCATCGGTGTGCGCGGCGAGATCACCGGCGTCAGCCCCGACGTCTTGAAAGTCCACGTCAACAGCGGCGAAAACGTGGTGATCAACCTGACCAACGACACCAAAGTCCGCGAAGTCACACTGGCCAATATCGAAGACATCAAACCGGGCAGCTACATCGGCTCGGCGGCCATTCCGCAAGACGACGGCACCTTGAAGGCACTGGAAGTCCACGTCTTTCCGCCGGAGCTGGCGGGCAGTGGCGACGGGCACCGGCCGTTCGATCTGGTCAAGGGCAGCAGCATGACCAACGGCAGCGTGGGCGATCTGGTGGTCAGCAATGGCCGGGTGTTGACCGTCAACTACAAGGGCGGGCAGCAGAAGATCCTGGTGCCGGAAGATGTGCCGATCGTGAACTTGATGCCGGGGGATCGCAGCTTGCTGAAGGTGGGCGTGAAGATCGTGACGTTTGTTACCCAAGGGGCGGACGGGACGCTGACCGCGCAATCCATTTCGGCCGGGAAGGATGGCGTTACACCACCGATGTAGGAACTTGCCCCAACCTCTGTAGGAGTGAGCCGGCTCCGGGCGGCGTTCCGACGATGACGATCGTTCAGTCATGAATGAAGTGCCTGACACTACGCCATCGTCGGAACGCCGCCCGGAGCCGGCTCGCTCCCACAAGGGGAATTGTGTGAATGCAATTCCCACAAAAAAAGGCGACCTCATCAGGTCGCCTTTTTGTTGGGCTCAGAAATTACTGACCGCTGTAAATCTGATCAAAGATCCCACCATCATTGAAGTGGGTCTTCTGCACAGTCCGCCAGTCACCAAAGGTCTTCTCTACCGAGAGGAAATCCACTTTCGGGAAGCGGTCGGTGTACTTGGCCAGCACCGCCGGATCACGCGGACGCAGGTAGTTGGCCGCCGCAATTTCCTGACCTTCCGGAGACCACAGGTACTTCAGGTATTCCTCGGCCGCAGCACGGGTGCCTTTCTTGTCGACGGATTTGTCGACCACCGACACTGGCGGCTCGGCTTCAGCGGAGACGCTTGGGTAGATCACTTCAAACTGATCGCGACCAAACTCACGGGCAATCATTTCCGCTTCGTTTTCGAAGGTCACCAGCACGTCACCGAGCTGGTTGGTCATGAACGTGGTGGTGGCTGCACGGCCACCGGTATCCAGCACCGGCGCTTGCTTGAACAGCTTGCCGACGAAGTCCTTGGCCTTGTTCTCGTCACCGCCGTTTTTCAGCACATAACCCCAGGCGGACAGGTAGGTGTAGCGACCGTTACCCGAGGTTTTCGGGTTCGGCACGATGACTTGCACACCGTCCTTGAGCAGGTCTGGCCAGTCTTTCAAGGCTTTCGGGTTGCCTTTTCGCACGATGAACACGGTGGCCGATGTGAACGGCGCGCTGTTGTTCGGCAGGCGGGTGACCCAGTCCTTCGGTACCAGTTGGCCGTTGTCCGCCAGGGCATTGATGTCGGTGGCCATGTTCATGGTGATGACGTCAGCCGGCAGGCCATCGATCACCGAACGCGCCTGTTTGCTGGAGCCGCCGAAGGACATCTGCAGGGTGATGTTCTCGTTGTGTTCGGCTTGCCAGTGTTTCTGGAACGCAGTGTTGTAGTCCTTGTAGAAATCTCGCATCACGTCGTAGGAAACGTTGAGCAGGGTCGGTGCGGCCTGAGCCACGCTGGTCAGTGCCAGGCCAGCGGCCAGAAGTGAGGCGCCAAAGAGTTTTTTCACTGCGCAGTCCTTGTTCGAAAGTTTTTATATAAAAAGTGAGGCAATTTGCCAGCGACTATAACTGGGCTCGCATAGGCCTTTAAAGATTAAAAAGCACTTTGCTTATTCCAGTTTCTTAAACAATGCATTCCCGCAACGGGAGCAAAACGCTGCACCGTGTTCATGGCTGTTTTTCTTGCACACCGGGCAGTCGTGTTGCAGCTGTTCACCGCGCATGGCATTGGCCAGTTCGGCGGTGAAAATCCCGGTGGGCACGGCGATGATCGAGTAACCGGTGATCATTACCAGCGACGAAACCACCTGGCCCAGCGGCGTCTTGGGCACGATGTCGCCGAAGCCCACCGTGGTCAACGTGACGATCGCCCAGTAGATGCCTTTGGGAATGCTGGTGAAGCCGTGTTCCGGGCCTTCGATCACGTACATCAACGTGCCGAACACCGTCACCAGCGTGCAGACGCTGACCAAAAACACCACGATCTTCTGCTTGCTGCCGCGCAGCGCCGACATCAGGTAGTTGGCTTGCTTGAGGTACGGGCTGAGCTTGAGCACGCGGAAAATCCGCAGCATCCGAATGATCCGGATGATCAGCAGGTACTGCGCATCGGCGTAATACAGCGCCAGGATACCGGGCACGATCGCCAGCAAATCCACCAGCCCATAAAAGCTGAACGCATAGCGCAATGGCTTGGGTGAGCAGTACAGACGCAAGCCATATTCGATGGCGAATATGACGGTGAAGCCCCACTCGATGTACGCCAGCACGTCGGCGTAGTTCTTGTGGACCGTGTCGATGCTGTCGAGCATCACGACGATGATGCTGGCGAGGATGATCAACAGCAGAATGCCGTCGAAGCGCCGCCCGGCCTTGGTGTCGCTCTGGAAAACCATGACGTAAAGGTCTTCACGCCAGTTTTTGCTGCTGTCCATGGATACCGCCTGAACCAATGATCAGCGAAGCCTAGGTTGATTCTCCTCCAGAGTGCAAGGCGTACGGGCCACAGGGGTCTTGCCGAGCATTTGAACAACCGTGCGAATCAGCCAGCAGGCGAGGATGAACGGCGCGGTCAGCGTTGGCAGACCGATGGCGGCAAACACCGGCGTCAGCAACAGCGCTGATGCAATACCGATCAGCGGCAGCCAGGGCTTTTGGCGCTGCGAGCTGAAGGCGAGGGCGGCGAGTACGGCGTTATAGCCACCGAGGCCGATCAATGCGCTATAGAAGTCGTGATGCAGCAGGCTCCAGCCCATGCCTGCGACAGACGCTAACAACGCCCAGCAGAATGCGCGGCGATCAGCGATCAGCAAACCCACGGCAATCATTGCACCGGCCAGCGGATGACCGAGGAACATTACCTGGCCGAGGCCTTTCAGGGGGGCGGCGAGCATGTTCAGCGTTGTGATTTCGATCAAGTGCGCATTGGTCGAGGGCGTGGCGAAGCACAGCAGCAACCAGCCCAGCCCCACGAAGGGCGCGGTATAGGCAGGCAGGTAGTGGCTGACCCGGACGCGTTTGAGCCACTGTTGAGTGAACATCGCGCTCAGTCCACCCGCCGCGATGATCAGCGGCGGCAACAGCGCGGACCAAGGGAAGTAGAGGCTCAGCAGCAGGCCGAGCAAAACACCGTTGTAACTGAACAGCCCGGCCTGACGGTCGGCCTTGGCATAACCGCGACGTTGCGCGGTGAGCAACCCGGCGACACCGCCCAGCAGCGCACCGCCGAGCAAAGTGGGTGCGGTGAAAAGAATCGCCAACAGGCACAGCAGACCGCAGAGCGGATGGCGCTGGAGGAAGATCTGGCTGAAGCCGTTGAGCAGGGCAGTCGCCCAATCGGGGCAGTGGGTGTTGAAGTGGTTGGCAGGCATTTTTTTGTGTGTCAGGAAGACCGTGTCATCGTTCTTCGCGGGCAAGCCTCGCTCCTACAGGGTTTACGTGAACGCGACATTTGGCACGACGCAAATCCTGTAGGAGCGAGGCTTGCCCGCGAAGGGGCCGGTATGGGCGCTCTAGATCAATGTCTCGATACGCAACGAGTTAGTCGATCCCGGCTGCCCAAACGGCACACCCGCGGTGATCAACAAGGTGTCCCCGCGCTGCGCCATCCCTTGCGCCTGCGCAATCTCCAGCGCCGTCGAACACACCTCGTCCACCTGCCGCAGCCGATCATTGACCACCGAATGCACGCCCCACGCCACGGTCAAGCGGCGCGCGGTCTGGAGGTTCGGCGTCAGGTTCAGGATCGGCACCGTCGGCCGCTCCCGCGCCGCACGCAAACTCGACGTCCCCGACTCGCTGTAATTCACCAGCACCGCCACCGGCAGCACATTGCTGATGCGGCGGATCGCGCAACTGATCGCGTCAGAAACGGTCGCCTCAGCCTTCGGCCGGCTCACGTCCAGTTGTGCCTGATAATCCGGACCGTTTTCCACCTGGCGAATGATCTTGCTCATCATCTGCACGGCTTCCAGCGGGTACTCGCCGGACGCGGTTTCCGCCGACAGCATCACCGCATCGGCGCCTTCGGCCACGGCGTTGGCCACATCAGTGACTTCGGCGCGGGTCGGTGCAGGGGAGAAGCGCATCGATTCGAGCATCTGCGTCGCCACCACCACCGGTTTGCCGAGTTCGCGGCAAATGCTGATGATGTTTTTCTGAATCTGCGGCACGCTTTCGGCCGGCACTTCCACGCCCAGGTCACCGCGAGCAACCATGATCGCGTCGCTCAATTCGGCGATCTCGCGCAATTGAGTCACCGCCGATGGCTTCTCGATCTTGGCCATCAAAAACGCTTTGTCGCCGATCAGTTCGCGGGCTTCGCGGATGTCTTCCGGACGCTGCACGAACGACAGCGCGACCCAATCCACACCCAGCTCCAGACCGAAGCTCAAGTCGCGACGATCCTTGGCGGTCAGCGGGCTCAACTCCAGCACCGCTTGCGGCACGTTCACCCCTTTGCGATCCGAGAGCTCGCCGCCGTTGAGCACAGTGGTGTCGATCGCGTCGGCGTACTTGGTGACCACGCGAAGGCGCAGCTTGCCGTCGTCCAGCAGCAGGTCCATGCCGGGTTCCAGCGCGGCGATGATTTCCGGGTGAGGCAGGTTGACCCGGCGCTCATCACCCGGCGTCGGGTCGAGGTCCAGGCGCAGGGCCTGGCCGCGATGCAGTTGCACCTTGCCCTCGGCGAACTTGCCGACCCGCAGTTTCGGGCCTTGCAGGTCCATCAGAATGCCCAACGGGTAATTCAGCTGGCGCTCGACTTCACGAATCCACTGATAACGCTGAGCATGGTCGGCGTGATCGCCGTGGCTGAAGTTCAGGCGAAAGATGTTGACCCCGGCCTGCACCAGCTCACGGATGTCGTCGATCCCGTCGGTGGCAGGGCCGAGGGTGGCGAGGATTTTAACCTTCTTGTCAGGCGTCATTTTTAGGGCTCTCGAGGATCAGGATGGCGCGGAAGTCGTTGACGTTGGTGCGGGTCGGTTCGGTGACGATCAGTGCGTCCAGCGCCTCGAAATAACCGTAGCCATTGTTGTTGTCCAACTCGTCGCTGGCGCTCAAGCCGAGGGCGGCGGCGCGGGCGTAGCTGTCCGGGGTCATGATGGCGCCGGCATTGTCTTCAGAGCCGTCGATGCCGTCGGTATCACCGGCCAGGGCGTAGACACCGGGCAGGCCTTTGAGGCTGTCTGTGAGGCTGAGCAGGAATTCGGCGTTGCGTCCGCCACGGCCATTACCGCGCACGGTGACGGTGGTTTCGCCGCCAGACAAAATCACGCACGGCGCCGCCAACGGTTGGCCGTGAAGGACCACTTGCCGGGCGATGCCGGCGTGAACCTTGGCCACTTCGCGGGATTCACCTTCCAGGTCACCGAGGATCAATGGACTGAAACCGGCCTGACGGGCTTTCACCGCGGCCGCTTCAAGCGATTGCTGTGGACGGGCGATCAATTGGAAGTGGCTGCGCGCCAGGCTCGGATCGCCAGGTTTGACCGTCTCCGATTCCGGGCTCTGCAGCCAGTTGCGTACCGAGGCCGGAACGTCGATGCCGTAGCGTTTGAGAATCGCCAGGGCTTCGGCCGAGGTGCTCGGGTCGGCCACGGTGGGGCCGGAGGCGATGACCGTGGCGAGGTCGCCCGGCACATCGGAAATCGCGTAGGTATAAACAGTGGCAGGCCAACAGGCTTTGCCGAGGCGGCCGCCCTTGATCGCCGAGAGGTGCTTGCGCACGCAATTCATCTCGCCGATGGTGGCGCCGGATTTGAGCAGCGCTTTGTTGATCGATTGCTTGTCGGCCAGCGTGATGCCGGCAGCAGGCAGGGCCAGTAACGCAGAACCGCCACCCGAGAGCAGGAAGATTACGCGGTCGTCTTCGGTCAGGTTGCTGACCAGATCCAATACGCGTTTGGCGACGGCCAGACCGGCCGCGTCCGGCACCGGGTGAGCGGCTTCGACGACTTCGATTTTTTCGCACGGGGCGCCGTGACCGTAACGTGTCACCACCAGACCGGACACTTCACCCTGCCAGCAACGCTCGACCACTTGAGCCATGGCGGCTGCGGCTTTGCCGGCGCCAATGACGATTACCCGACCGCTGCGATCTTTGGGCAAATGGGCTTCGAGGACTTGCTGCGGATGGGCCGCGTCGATGGCTGTGGCAAACAGCTCGCGCAGGAATTGTTGCGGATTGACCGACATGGCGGGCTCCCGGATTTCTTGTTATTGGGGTATCGGGCCTTGCATCGCCCTCTGTAGGAGCGAGGCTTGCCCGCGAACCGGACACCACGGTGTTTCTGCTGCACCGAGGCGATCCCTTCGCGGGCAAGCCTCGCTCCTACAGGGGAGCGGGGAGGTGGCTTACTTATCGCGAATCGAGAAGTTCGCCATGTGTTCCAGGCCTTTGATCAGCGCCGAGTGGTCCCAGTTGCTGCCGCCGATGGCCGCGCAGGTGCTGAACACTTGCTGGGTGTTGGCGGTGTTCGGCAGGTTGATGCCCAACTCGCGTGCGCCGGCCAAGGCCAGGTTGAGGTCCTTCTGGTGCAGGCTGATGCGGAAGCCTGGGTCGAAGGTGCCTTTGATCATGCGCTCGCCGTGCACTTCGAGGATCTTCGACGAAGCGAAACCGCCCATCAGCGCTTCACGCACCTTGGCTGGATCGGCACCGTTTTTCGAGGCAAACAGCAGGGCTTCGGCCACGGCCTGGATGTTCAGCGCCACGATGATCTGGTTCGCCACTTTCGCGGTCTGACCGTCGCCGTTACCACCGACCAGGGTGATGTTCTTGCCCATGGCCTGGAACAGCGGCAGAACGCGTTCGAAAGCGTCAGCATCGCCGCCGACCATGATGCTCAGGGTCGCTGCCTTGGCGCCAACTTCACCGCCGGATACTGGCGCGTCGAGGTACTGCGCGCCTTTTTCGTTGACCTTGGCCGCGAAGGCTTTGGTGGCGGTCGGCGAGATCGAACTCATGTCGATGACGATTTTGCCTTTGCCCACGCCAGCCGCAACGCCGTCGGCGCGGAACAGCACGTCGTCAACCTGCGGGGTATCCGGCACCATGATGATGATGACTTCAGCTTCCTGGGCGACTTCTTTCGGGTTCGCCAGTGCGACGGCGCCAGCGGCGATCAGGTCGGCAGGCGCGGCGTCGTGGTGCGCCGACAGAAACAGGCTGTGACCGGCTTTCTGCAGGTTCAACGCCATTGGGTGGCCCATGATGCCGGTGCCGATAAATCCGATTTTAGCCATGAGAAATTCCTCTTGTTTTTATTGCTCTGTTCGCAAAATTCGTGGGGTATGAGCGAGGACGCCTTCGCGGGCAAGCCTCGCTCCTACAGGATCAGTTGATACGCGATTGTGTGATCGACACAAAACCGTAGGAGCGAGGCTTGCCCGCGAAGAACGATGACGCGGTGTCAGATCAGATCGCGTTATGAGTTTTCAGCCAGCCCAGTCCCGCTTCAGTGGTGGTCAGCGGCTTGTATTCACAGCCAACCCAACCCTGATAACCAATGCGGTCGAGGTGTTCGAACAGGAAGCGGTAGTTGATTTCACCGGTGCCCGGTTCGTTGCGTCCTGGGTTGTCCGCCAACTGCACATGGTTGATCTCGCCCAAGCGCGATTGCAGGGTGCGGGCCAGGTCGCCCTCCATGATTTGCATGTGGTAAATGTCGTATTGCAGGAACAGGTTGGCGCTGCCGACCTGTTCGCGAATCGACAGGGCTTGCGCCGTGTTGTTCAGGTAGAAACCCGGGATGTCGCGGGTGTTGATCGCTTCCATCACCAGCTTGATGCCCGCCGCTTGCAGCTTGTCGGCGGCGTACTTGAGGTTGGCGACGAAGGCTTTTTCCACGGTGGCATCGTCGACGCCTTGTGGACGAATACCGGCCAGGCAGTTGACTTGGGTGTTGCCCAGCACTTGTGCGTAAGCGATCGCCAGATCGACACCGGCGCGGAACTCTTCAACCCGGTCCGGCAGGCACGCGATACCGCGTTCGCCTTTGGCCCAGTCACCGGCCGGCAGGTTGAACAGCACCTGGGTCAGGCCGTTGGCGTCGAGCTTGGCCTTGATCTCGGCGGAGCTGAAGTCGTAGGGGAACAGGTATTCGACACCACTGAAGCCGGCCTTGGCGGCCGCTTCGAAACGGGCGAGAAAGTCCTGTTCAGTGAACAGCATGGACAGGTTGGCTGCGAAACGCGGCATGGTGGTCTCCCGTAAATCTGTGAGGGCCCCCTGTAGGAGCGAGGCTTGCCCGCGAAGGCGTCGGTCAGTCGACATCAATGTTGAAGGTTACGACGCCTTCGCGGGCAAGCCTCGCTCCTACAGGGGGAGCGTTCAGCTGTTAGTCCAGCAACGAAATCGCGGTTGGCGCATCGTTGCCGACCAGCGCCAGGTCTTCGAATTCGTTGACGGCGTTGATCTCGGTACCCATGGAAATGTTGGTCACGCGCTCCAGAATAATCTCGACGATTACCGGCACCTTGAACTCTTCGATCAGTTCCTGAGCCTTGCGCAAGGCAGGCTGGATCTGACCCGGTTCGAACACTCGCAGCGCCTTGCAGCCGAGGCCTTCGGCAACCGCGACGTGGTCGACACCGTAACCGTTGAGTTCCGGAGCGTTCAGGTTATCGAAGGACAGCTGTACGCAGTAGTCCATGTCGAAACCGCGCTGAGCCTGACGGATCAGCCCCAGGTACGAATTGTTTACCACAACGTGGATGTACGGCAGCTTGAACTGCGCGCCCACCGCCAACTCTTCGATCATGAACTGGAAATCATAGTCGCCCGACAGCGCCACGACCTTGCGGGTCGGATCCGCCTTGACCACGCCCAGTGCCGCCGGAATGGTCCAGCCCAACGGGCCGGCCTGACCGCAGTTGATCCAGTGACGCGGCTTGTAGACGTGCAGGAACTGCGCGCCGGCGATCTGCGACAGACCAATGGTGCTGACGTAGCACGTGTCTTTGCCGAACACCTGGTTCATTTCTTCATACACGCGCTGCGGCTTTACCGGCACGTTGTCGAAGTGAGTCTTGCGCTGCAGGCTGGCTTTGCGCTGCTGGCAGTCTTGCAGCCAGGCGCTACGATTTTTCAGCTTGCCGGCGGCTTGCCATTCGCGAGCGACTTCGATGAACACGGTCAGCGCGGCAGCGGCGTCGGAAACGATGCCCAGGTCCGGGTTAAACACGCGGCCGATTTGCGTTGGCTCGATGTCCACGTGAATGAACTTGCGGCCCTCGGTGTACACATCGATCGAACCGGTGTGACGGTTGGCCCAACGGTTACCGACGCCCAATACCACGTCGGACTTCAGCAGGGTCGCGTTGCCGTAACGGTGCGACGTCTGCAAGCCAACCATGCCGACCATCAGCGGGTGATCGTCCGGGATCGTGCCCCAGCCCATCAGGGTCGGGATGACCGGAATGCCGGTCAGCTCGGCGAACTCCACCAGTAATTCGCTGGCGTCGGCATTGATGATGCCGCCACCGGCAACCAGCAATGGGCGCTCGGCCTGATCGAGCATGGCCAGGGCCTTCTCGATTTGCACGCGGTTAGCGGTCGGCTTGGCCAGCGGCAGTGGCTCGTAGGCGTCGATGTCGAATTCGATTTCGGCCATTTGCACGTCGAACGGCAGGTCGATCAGCACCGGGCCTGGGCGGCCGGAGCGCATTTCGTAGAAGGCCTTCTGGAATGCATACGGCACCTGGCCAGGCTCCATGACGGTGGTTGCCCACTTGGTCACTGGCGTGACGATGGTGGTGATGTCGACGGCCTGGAAGTCTTCCTTGTGCATACGGGCGCGGGGGGCTTGCCCGGTGATGCACAGAATCGGGATCGAGTCAGCCGAGGCGCTGTAGAGCCCGGTGACCATGTCCGTACCGGCCGGGCCGGAGGTGCCGATACACACGCCGATGTTGCCGGCCTTGGTGCGGGTGTAGCCCTCGGCCATGTGCGAGGCACCTTCAACGTGGCGCGCGAGGACGTGATCGATGCCACCGACCTTCTGCAAGGCGTTGTACAGCGGGTTGATCGCGGCGCCCGGGATGCCAAAAGCGGTATCAACCCCTTCACGGCGCATCACCAGAACGGCGGCTTCGATTGCTCTCATTTTGCTCATTGTTTTGTGCCTCTTACGTTTTGTAATTGTATACAAGTGGCTTTGCGCAGAGTTTATTCACGGCGGACGGCGCAGGTCAATCCATTTTCTCAAGCGACTGTTTCATTCGTCGGAAGCCCGTGCTGCTGTGGCTTTTCGTCGCATGTGGCGCTTTTCGAGAATTATTGTATACAAAAAAATAACTCATTGTGTTCTATTTGTTGCATCGGACTGCGACGCAAGCGTGAGACCTTCCGCGCAGCCCAACAGCTTTCCCTATAACAAAATGAGGACGGCACCATGAGCGCTTTAACCTTGAAAGTTGCAGTCAACTTGATCAATCAGGCCATCACCGCAGGGCGTGCAATCTCGGCGGCTCCACTGACCATCGCGGTCCTGGATGCCGGCGGGCATTTGATTACCCTGCAACGCGAAGACGGCGCCAGCCTGCTGCGCCCGCAGGTCGCCATCGGCAAAGCCTGGGGCGCCATCGCCCTGGGCAAAGGCTCACGCCTGCTGGCGCTGGACGCCCAACAACGTCCGGCCTTCTTCGCCGCGCTAAATAGCCTGGGGCAGGGCAGCGTCGTGCCGGCACCGGGTGGTGTGTTGATTCGGGATCAGGACGGGAACGTGCTGGGGGCAGTGGGGATCAGCGGGGATCTGTCGGATGTTGATGAGCAATGTGCGATCAGTGCGATTGAGGCGTTGGGGTTGCGGGCGGATGCGGGGGTGACGGCTTGATTTGTGGTGACTGATTAAACGCAATCGCGAGCAGGCTCACTCCTACAAGGATCGGGGTTGGACACAAAATGTCTGAACACCACAAATCCCCTGTAGGAGTGAGCCTGCTCGCGATAGCTATCTTCCAGACACATTCCGCCAACAGTTTGCCCTCCCACTTGAATCCACAGAGCTAGGCTTCTCATGACCTGATCATGGGAGGCAAAGGAATGCCGGATTTACCTGCTGCACACCGATTGCGAGTCGGGCGCTATGCCGAAGCCAGTCGAATTTATTTGTTAACCACCAATACACTTCACAGGACCCCGGTTTTCAAGGATTTCACCTTGGGCAGGCTGGTGGTCGATCAATTTCGAAATGCACAGAATCTTGGCTTTGCGAACTCGTTGGCCTGGGTGGTCATGCCCGACCATTTTCATTGGTTGATTGAGTTGAAGAACGGGTCTTTAAGTGAGCTGATGCAGAAAACCAAGTCGATGAGTACCAAAGCCGTGAAGCAGTCTACCGGTCGAACTACCAATCTCTGGCAGAGAGGATTTCATGATCGGGCACTGCGACGGGAAGAGGATTTGGTGAAATTGGCGCGGTATGTCGTGGCCAACCCGTTGCGGGCTGGTCTGGTAGAAAAGCTTGGTGACTATCCGCTGTGGGATGCCATTAGGGTTTGAGCAGTAACCGTGTCGCCTTCATCGCGAGCAGGCTCACTCCTACAGTGAAATGCATTCCAAATGTAGGAGCGAGCCTGCTCGCGAATGGTCGCACCGAGGTCTAACGATCCGGCTCACACCCCTTCAGCACCAACCGAATAATCGTCTGCGCCGCCGCTTCATAATCCTCTTCATCGAGCTTGGCCTTGCCCGTGATGGCGGTGATCTGCCAGTCAAAGTCGGCATACGTCTGCGTCGCGGCCCAGATGCTGAACATCAGGTGGTTGGGGTTGATGGGGGCGATCTGGCCGCGGTCGATCCAGGTCTGGATGCAGTCGATGTTGTGCTTGGCCTGGCCGTTGAGTTGTTCGACCAGGTCGGCGCTCAGGTGCGGGGCGCCGTGCATGATTTCGCTGGCGAACACTTTGGAGGCGAAGGGCAGGTCGCGGGAGATGCGGATTTTCGAGCGGATGTAGCCGCTCAGCACTTCACTGGGCACACCGTCGGCGTTGAACGGCGTCGAGGCCTGCAGGATGGGCTCGATGATGCTTTCCAGGACCTCGCGGTAGAGGTTTTCCTTGGATTTGAAATAGTAATAGACGTTGGGCTTGGGCAGTCCCGCCTTGGCTGCGATGTCACTGGTTTTGGTCGCAGCGAAGCCCTTGTCCGCAAATTCTTCACTGGCGGCACGCAGGATCAGTTCTTTGTTGCGCTCGCGGATAGTGCTCATAAACCAGGGGGTTCCTTGCCTGTTCTGGCGGTTGCGCATGGTAGCACCGGGCTCGCGCGGCGCTCAAGAATGCCCCGTGTGGCGCTCGGTCGCGCTATGCTGCGCAGCATTCATTCCAGAAGGACACCTGATTCATGGCAGGAAGCAGTTTGCTGTTGCTGATTGACGACATTGCCGCGGTTCTCGACGATGTGGCGTTGATGACCAAAATGGCCGCCAAGAAGACCGCCGGCGTGCTCGGCGACGATCTCGCGCTCAACGCCCAGCAGGTCAGCGGCGTACGTGCCGAGCGGGAAATCCCGGTCGTATGGGCGGTGGCCAAGGGCTCGTTTCTCAACAAACTGATCCTGGTGCCGTCAGCCCTGGCCATCAGCGCATTCATTCCCTGGCTAGTCACGCCGTTGTTGATGATCGGCGGCGCGTATCTGTGCTTCGAAGGTTTCGAGAAACTCGCCCACAAATTCCTGCACACCAAGGCTGAAGACCAGGCCGAGCATGCTGAACTGGTCGAGGCGGTGGCCGATCCGGCGGTTGATCTGGTGGCGTTCGAGCAGGACAAGATCAAGGGCGCCGTGCGCACTGACTTCATTCTGTCGGCGGAAATCATCGCCATCACCCTCGGCACTGTGGCAGGTGCGTCGTTGACCCAGCAGGTCATCGTGCTCTCAGGCATCGCCATCGTCATGACCGTCGGCGTCTATGGCCTGGTGGCGGGCATCGTCAAACTCGATGATCTCGGCCTGTGGCTGACCCAGAAGCCCGGACAGATGGCCAAAAGCATCGGCGGTGCAATCCTGCGTGCGGCGCCTTACATGATGAAAAGCCTGTCGGTGATTGGTACGGCTGCGATGTTCCTGGTGGGCGGCGGGATTCTGACCCATGGCGTGCCGGTGGTTCATCACTGGATTGAAAGCGTTAGCGCAGGGGCGGGCGGTGCCGGGTTTATCGTGCCGACGTTGCTGAATGCGGTGGCGGGGATTGTCGCGGGTGCGGTGGTGTTGGCGGGGGTGATGGTCGTCAGCAAAATCTACAAGGCGCTGAAAGGCTGAAGTCCGGCACTGTCCAGAAATGTGGGAGTGAGCCGGCTCCGGGCGGCGTTCCGACGATAGCGGTGTAACAGGCAATATTGCCGATGGATGTTATGGCCTCATCGCGAGCAGGCTTGCTCCTACAGTGGTTTTCTGGTGTTTGAAAAAACCATGAAAAAGGCCATTCGATCTGCATCGAATGGCCTTTTTTGTTGCCGATGAATTACTCGGCAATCTGCAACTTGCGCGACTCGGTGTACACGTAACGGACTTTCTCGTACTCGAACGGCGAGTTCAGCTGGCCGTAGCGGAAGCTGTTCTGGTAGCGCTTGTCGACGCCGCGCAGGGCCCAGACCTCAGGATGGTTGGAGCTGACTTCGGAGACGTTCAGGAAGTTGATCGCCGATTCGGCGCTGAAGTCCACCACCAGGCCGCCTGTGTCGCGGATGTTCGAAGGGCCGAGGATCGGCAACACGAAGTAGGCGCCGCCCGGTACGCCGTAGAAGCCGAGAGTCTGACCGAAGTCTTCGGCCTGACGTGGCAGGCCCATGGCGGTGGCCGGGTCCCACAGGCCGGCGATGCCGACGGTGGTGTTGAGCAGCAGGCGCGCGGTGGTTTCCATCGAACGCTTGCCTTTGAACTGCAGCAGGCTGTTCATCAGGTTCGGCACATCGCCGATGTTATTGAAGAAGTTGCTGACGCCGGTGCGCAGGAAACTCGGGGTGATGTAGCGATAACCGTCGACCACCGGCAGGAACACCCATTGGTCGAAGCGGTAGTTGAAGTGATAAACCCGGCGGTTCCACTCTTCCAGCGGGTCGTAGACGTTCAGCGCATTGAGCGTCGAGCGTTCGAACTCGCGCTGATCCAGTCCAGGGTTGAACTTGAGCTTGCTCAGTGGTTCTTTGAAACCGTCATTGTCGATCACAACCGGTGCGTTGGCCTTGCTGTTGTCGGCATTGGCGACGCCTGCACAGAGTAACGCAGCGATAAGCAGGAGGTATTTAGCCACGGAAAAACTCCAGCATGGCGTCGCTGTTGACGCGGTAATTAAGGTTGCCGCAATGGCCGCCCAGTGGATAAACGGTCAAACGATCACCGAAGGTCTTGCGCAGGAAGCCGAGGTCACCCGGGCCGAGGATCACGTCGTCGGCGTTGTGCATGACAGCGATTTTCGGGCTGTCATGCAGGTAATCCTTCAAGGCATACAGGCTGGCCTGATCGATCAGTTGCAGCAGGCTGCCGCCGTCGGTTCGTGCACGCCACATCGGGATCACTTGTTCGGTGATGTAGCAGTCGAAGTCGCACTGCAGCGCACGCTTGAGGTACGGCGTGAGGCTGGTGCCTTCGGTGATCGGGGTTTTCGGCGGGGTGATCAGGCCACGACGATTGATCAGGTCCGAGGTGAAGGCAATGTCGGCCGCCGAGAAGCGGAACGAGGTGCCGATCAGCATGGCCATCTGTTCGTTGGTCAGGTGCTGCTTGGACTGCTGGAAGTCGTAGAGCAGGGCATCGTTGAGGTCGATGTAGCCTTTTTGCTGGAAGTAGCGGGTCAGTTTGTTCAGCACCAGTTCATAGAAGGTGGTGCTGTTGTTGATGCCCTTGACCTCGGTCTGGACCAGTTTGTCCAGATTGGTGATCGAGGTGTAGAGGTTGACCGGCGGGTTGAGCAGCAAGACTTTCTTGAAGTTGAAGCTGCGGCGGGTTTCGTCCAGGTGCGCGACGAATGCTGCGTCCAGCGCACCGAGGCTGTAACCGGTCAGGTAGTAATCGGTGACAGCGACGTTCGGGTTTTGCGCCCGCACGGCCTGCATCACCCGGTACATGTCTTCGGCGTCTTCCTTGGTAATGCCCGGTGTGGCAAAGCGTGACGCCGCGCTCATGAAGTCGAAGCTGGTGGGCGACGACAGTTGCACCACATGGTAGCCGGCCTTGTAGTAGAGCTTTTTCAGGTACTCGTTGTGGCTGCTGTCATAACGCGCGCCGGTGCCGGCGATCAGGAAAATCAGCGGGGCTGCCTTGTCCTGCGTGGCGATGCGGTAAGTCAGCTTTTTTACCGGCCAGAAGTTGTCCGGCAGTTCGAATGCACGCTCCGGGCGCAGAGTCACGCTGCGTGTCTGCTGATCGATGTCGTCGTCCAGCGGCAACTCCGGACGCAGGTCCGGCGGAGTCGTGGCGATGGTCGCCTCGAACGGGTTGGTCAAGGGGTAGCCATAACTGGCAGCGTCGATATCGACCGCCAGTGCGGACGCACTCAAAATAAGGCCGCCAAACAGGGCGGCGAAGCGCAAGGAACGGAGCATGACTAGATCCCTTAGAGGAAGGTGCCGAATGAAGTTCGCAGGCTATGACCACGGGGTTTGCGCCAAAGTGCCATGCTGCGGCACCAATCAGGCCTAATTTCGGATCAATAGTAGCTGGACGATACACTTTGCAGCTATTTCGTGACCAGTTATCTGTTAAGCGCGTTTGCTTAGCGCTGTCGGGGGATTAAGCTGGCCGCCGTTTTCGTTTATTGGAGTGCTACATGTCCCGCCGTCTTCCCGTGATTCTGCTACTCGTTCTGCTGCCGATATGGCTGGCCGCCAGTTATGGCGCGCGTTATGGCTTTATGGAGGATGCGCAGTGGGTTGGCCTCTGCGTGGACGAGGCGAGCCGCTGGGAATGCCAGATTCGTTCGAACCTGGGTTTGATGATTCACTTCAAGGTGTTGGGCTTCGCTGCATTGGCCGCCGCGATCATCGGTTTTGTCGTGCCGGGCCGGGCCGGATGGTGGCTGGCGGTGCTGGCACTGGTGTTCGGGTTTCCGGCGCTGGCGTTGTACAACACGACGTTGGCGGTGTTTGCGGTGGTGATTGCGGGGTTGCGTCTGGTTCGGGCATCCCATAGCGCCTGATAGTCCGTCTTCGCGGGCAAGCCTCGCTCCTGTAGGAGCGAGGCTTGCCCGCGAAGAGGCCAGCAGCAACGCTGAAAATTTACCCCTTACGAACCCGCAAACTGCGCCACAACGCCGCCACCATCAACACACTCACCAGCGCCCAGCCCCAGGCCTGCTGGTTCTGCAATCCTTCTTGATACAGCTGCGGTGCAATGCCGGCGCCGATGATAAAGGTCAGCAGGGCGATTTCACGACGGGGCACGCTCACCGGACGGCACAGGTAAACCAGCGCTGGCAGTATGAAGGCGACACTCGGGAAGCTGCGATATCGCGGATCGAACACCAGCTCCAGCATCATCACCGCCGCCGCAAAACCTGCCGCAGCGACCAGCCAGCCCGCTCGACGCTCCAGTACATTGAACGCCCGCTCACGCCAACCGGTGCGAGCACTCAGCGTCAACGCGGCATGCGCCAACACCAGCAGATTCAAACCTGTCAGCAACGCCACCCACAACCATTCACTGGCAAAACGCGTCGTGACACGTGCCAGGTCGCCCCAAGCGCCGATCGAGCAAGCTGCCAGCGCGCCGAGCAGCGGCAGCACCAGTGCAGCGCGCGTGGTACATACACGTCCGCCAAGGAACAGCGTGCCGAGGAAAATCAATCCACCAACGGCCAGCCACTGTGACCAGTACGGCACGTTCGACACGGGACCGGCCAGCACGCCCTTGTCCTGACGATCAGCATCGAACAACCCCCAGTAACCACCGACCGCGCCTTCGCTGGCGCGTTTCCACGGCTGGTCGAAGGCTTCGATCAAGTTGTAATGCCAGCCTTGCTGCTCGGCCATGACGACAAAGCCGCGAATAAATTTGGCTTCGTTAACCCGGCTCGGCAGGGCGGTTTCCCGTTGGCGGCCTTCACTCGGCCAGCCGGTTTCGCCTATCACCACGTCTTTAGGTGCGAATTTGTTACCGAACACCTGACGCACTTCAGCCACATGCTGCAGCGCGGCGTCGATGTTCGAGGGATCATCTTCCCAGTACGGCAGCAAATGGATGGTCAGGAAATCCACCGCTGGGGCGATTTCCGGATGCTTGAGCCAAAACTCCCAGACGTCCGCGTAAGTGACCGGCTGCTTGACCTGGCTTTTGACTTTATTGATCAGCTTCGCCAACTGCGCACCGGTGACTTCCTTGCGCAGCAGGGTTTCGTTGCCGACGATCACCGAGGTCACCACGTCCGCATTGGCGTTAGCCGAGGCGATCAGCAGGTCGACCTCTTTCTCGGTGTCCACCGGGTTGCTGTTGACCCAGGCGCCGATCATCAATTTCAGTCCATGCTTGCGCGCCAGATCGGGCAACGCCTCGAGACCGGTCATGGAATAGGTGCGGATGCATTCGAAGCTTTTGGCCAGCAGCGCGAGGTCCGCGTCCATGCGCTCGGGGCGCAACTTGAACGGCACGTCGAACGGCGACTGGTCCTTGTCGAACGGCGTGTAGGAGGCGCATTGCAGCTTGTGCGTCGCGCTGGCTACGTCCGGCAGAATCACCGGTTTGCCGAGGCCGTACCAGAAGCCGCCAAGGGCAAACAGCCCCAGCAGACACGCGAAAAGATAAGCCGGAAAAGGAAAGCGGGATGTCGCGGGCATGGTCAGGCCGTCTGGGAGCAAAGCCGCGCATGTTACCTGTATTTGCCCCGCGCTAGGGGCCTTGCATGATTTTGACATGCAAAGTTCGGGCGGGTTGGTCGGCGCCTCCGGGTTGGTCGTGATTAATGGCGTTCTGATGTCGTTTCTCGATGCCTTGAGGTCGCTGACAGCACAGGTCCTGGTTGGCGTCAGGTTGATTATCGACGCATCAGTGCTCTCATAGATAAATCACGCTGATGTTCTAACGAGTTTGCGGTGGGCGTGATGGGGGCGCTGTGCACCATAACAATACGTTGACGCGACTCGGCACCCGTCGAGCGCAGCACTTTCGGGGAAGTAACGATGAAGATGCGACGACTTTTAGGCGCCGGTGCCGCTCTGGTGCTTGCGATTGGCTCCACTGTGGCCAATGCCGAGAGCAAAACCCTGAGCATCGGTTACGTTGACGGCTGGTCCGACAGCGTCGCGACCACGCATGTGGCCGCCGAAGTGATCAAGCAGAAGCTGGGTTATGACGTGAAACTGCAAGCAGTCGCCACCGGGATCATGTGGCAGGGTGTGGCCACCGGCAAACTCGACGCCATGTTATCCGCCTGGCTGCCGGTGACTCACGGCGACTACTGGACCAAGAACAAGGATCAAGTCGTCGATTACGGTCCTAACTTCAAGGATGCAAAAATCGGCTTGATCGTGCCGGAGTACGTCAAGGCTAAAACCCTTGATGACCTGAAAACCGATGACAGCTTCAAAAAACGCATCGTCGGCATCGACGCCGGTTCAGGTGTGATGCTCAAGACCGAGCAGGCAATCAAGGATTACGACCTGACCGGGTATCAACTCAAGGCCAGTTCCGGCGCCGGCATGATTGCCGAGCTGACCCGTGCCGAGAAGAAAAACGAATCCATTGCTGTGACTGGTTGGGTGCCGCACTGGATGTTCGCCAAGTGGAAACTGCGCTTCCTGGACGACCCGAAAGGCGTTTATGGCGCGGCTGAAACCGTGAACAGCATCGGCAGCAAAGAACTGGCGACCAAGGCACCGGAAGTGGCTAAGTTCCTGAAGAACTTCCAGTGGGCGTCGAAAGACGAAATCGGCGAAGTGATGTTGGCGATTCAAGATGGCGCCAAGCCTGAAGCTGCTGCGAAGGATTGGGTGGCGAAACACCCGGAGCGCGTTGCAGACTGGACCAAATGATTTGAGCTGACGGCTCTGGTCAGTACCTCTCAAAGGCCCCTTGGCATCGTTGCCAAGGGGCCTTTTGCTTTCCCCTGTAGGAGCGAGCCTGCTCGCGATAGCGGTGTGTCAGTCAGCGATGATGTTGACTGACACACCGCTATCGCTAGCAGGCTCACTCCCACATTGTTTTAGTGAATGCTGGGAAATGGCGATTCTGTCATGTCGTTCTAATACTAAGGTCGTCTGGAACCTGTTCCGCAGCCGCATAGAGTGGATAACGTTCCAACTTTAATCTGTGCTGCGAGGATAAAAACAATGAACGACAGCATTTACCTCTCGATTCAAAACAGCCCGCGCTTCAAGGAGCTGGTTAGTAAGCGAGAAAAGTTCGCCTGGATTCTTTCAGCGATCATGCTTGGGCTTTACTCCGGATTCATCCTTTTGATTGCTTACGGGCCGCATATTCTGGGGGCGAAAATCAGCCCCGAATCTTCGATTACCTGGGGGATACCGATTGGTGTCGGGCTGATTCTTTCGGCCTTTGTCCTGACTGCGATCTACGTACGACGCGCCAATGGCGAATTCGACGACCTGAACAATCTGATTCTCAAGGAGGCTCAGCAATGATCCGGCGTCTATTGGCTTTATTGAGTGTTGCAGCCTTCGCACCGGGTGCCTGGGCGGCTGAAGCCCTGACCGGCGCCGTTCAGAAACAACCGCTGAACGTCGCTGCGATCCTGATGTTCGTGGCGTTCGTCGGCGCGACTTTGTATATCACCTACTGGGCCTCCAAGAAAAACAACTCGGCAGCCGACTACTATGCGGCCGGCGGCAAGATCACCGGTTTCCAGAATGGTCTGGCGATTGCCGGTGACTACATGTCCGCGGCGTCCTTCCTGGGTATTTCCGCCCTGGTGTTCACTTCCGGCTACGATGGCCTGATCTACTCGATCGGCTTCCTGGTGGGCTGGCCGATCATTCTGTTCCTGATCGCCGAGCGCCTGCGTAACCTGGGTAAGTACACCTTTGCCGATGTGGCGTCCTATCGCCTTGGGCAAACCCAGATTCGCTCGCTGTCCGCTTGCGGTTCGCTGGTGGTGGTGGCGTTCTACCTGATTGCGCAAATGGTCGGGGCCGGCAAGCTGATCCAGTTACTGTTCGGTCTGGATTACCACGTAGCGGTGATCCTGGTCGGCGTCCTGATGTGCATGTACGTGCTGTTCGGCGGCATGCTGGCGACCACGTGGGTGCAGATCATCAAGGCCGTGCTGTTGCTGTCTGGTGCCTCGTTCATGGCACTGATGGTAATGAAGCACGTCAACTTTGACTTCAACACGCTGTTCTCCGAGGCGATCAAGGTTCACGCCAAAGGCGAAGCGATCATGAGCCCGGGCGGTCTGGTGAAAGATCCGGTTTCCGCGTTCTCCCTCGGCTTGGCACTGATGTTTGGTACCGCAGGCCTGCCGCACATCCTGATGCGCTTCTTCACCGTGAGTGACGCAAAAGAAGCTCGCAAGAGCGTGCTGTATGCAACCGGTTTCATTGGCTACTTCTACATCCTGACCTTCATCATCGGCTTCGGCGCGATCCTGCTGGTCAGCACCAACCCGGCCTTTAAAGATGCGGCTGGCGCGCTGTTGGGTGGCAACAACATGGCGGCGGTGCACCTGGCCAACGCGGTGGGTGGCAGCATTTTCCTGGGCTTCATCTCGGCGGTAGCGTTCGCGACCATTCTGGCAGTGGTTGCCGGTTTGACTCTGGCCGGTGCTTCGGCGGTGTCTCATGACCTGTATGCCAGCGTGATCAAGAAAGGCAAGGCCAACGAGAAGGACGAGATCCGTGTCTCGAAAATCACCACCATCGCTTTGGCGGTGCTGGCGATCGGTCTGGGTATTCTGTTCGAAAGCCAGAACATTGCGTTTATGGTGGGCTTGGCGTTCTCCATCGCGGCGAGCTGTAACTTCCCGGTGCTGTTGCTTTCCATGTACTGGAAGAAGCTGACCACTCGCGGTGCGATGATCGGTGGCTGGTTGGGTCTGGTGAGTGCCGTAGGTTTGATGGTGCTTGGGCCAACCATCTGGGTGCAGATCCTGCATCACGAGAAGGCTATCTTCCCGTATGAGTACCCGGCGCTGTTCTCCATGGCCATTGCGTTTATCGGCATCTGGTTCTTCTCGATCACTGACAAGTCCGCGGCTGGCGTTAAAGAGCGTGCGTTGTTCTTCCCGCAGTTTGTTCGTTCGCAGACTGGGTTGGGGGCGAGTGGGGCAGTCTCTCACTAAGGCTTCGAGATTGTCTTTGTAAGTTGCGTTAAACGAAAAATGCCCCGGTCGAGAGATCGGGGCATTTTTTATTGGGCTCGGCGTTGACTCTGTGGGAGCTGGCCTGCCAGCGATGGCGGCCTGATAGCCGACCATGTTCTTGGTGGTTGTGTGTATATCCATTCCTGCGGTAACGGCCACTTAGGGTTTCGCCCTTACGGCGACTCACTTTTTTTACAAGCGCCTAAAAAAAGTAAGCAAAAAAACGCTCGCCCCAAGCGTCCGGCCCCTCGCCTGGGCTCGGCGTACCTTCGCTCCGGTATCCATCCGTGGACACTGCCCTCCGGTTGGCTTCGCTGCACCTACATGCAGCGTGTTCGACTGCGTCGAACGGCGCTACGCGCCACTCCCCGGATGAACACCTCCACTCAGCCTCCCGAAAGGGGCGGGTAGATCAAGATCAAGAGCTGAAGGCGAGCTAACGCTCGGCCTGATGAGTGGTGAGAAGCAAAAGCTCTGCGCCAATCTGTTTTATGTAGGAGCGAGGCTTGCCCGCGAAGGCGGCCTGACAGCCGACCGATTTCTTACAGGCGTACATCAATTCACTGTGGGAGTGAGCCTGCTCGCGATGGCTGTTTGTCAGGCAAAGCAATGTTGATCGAACTGCCGCCATCACGAGCAGGCTTGCTCCTACAGGTGTGAGGATACTCTGGCTCTGGCTCTGGCTCTGGCTCTGGCTCTGGCTCTGGCTCTGGCTCTGGCTCTGGCTCTGGCTCTGGCTCTGGCTCTGGCTCTGGCTCTGGCTCTGGCTCTGGCTCTGGCTCTGGCTCTGGCTCTGGCTCTGGCTCTGGCTTTGGCTTTTGACGTTGATCTTGATCTTGATCTTGATCTCTCGCCCCTTCGGCAGGCCGAGCGTAGGTGTTCATCAGGGGGTTAGGCGCGTAGCGCCGTGCGGCGAAGCCGCACACATCGAGAGGAGGTCGTCGCGAAGCAGACCGTAGGCGATGCCCCCTGATGGACACCGTAGCGAGGGAACGCGGAGCCTCAGCGAGGCGCCGTACGCCGGGGCGAAGCCTTTTGGTTCCTTTTTGGCGTCTGAAAAAGTGAGTCGCTGTAAGAGCGAAACCATAAGTAGCCGTTACCGCAGAAACGGATATGTACACAAATCCCAAATCCCAAAAACCCAGTCAGCCCTCAGGCCGCTGAGACTTCTAAGGCCACACAAACAAAAACGGCCTCTATATAAATAGAGGCCGTTCCCGGTACAACGTTAAGACGTTATCGCAAGACAGGTCTTATTTGCGATCTTCCAGCTTGGTAATGTCACGCGACTCGTAACCGGTGTACAACTGGCGCGGACGGCCAATCTTGTACGGGCTGGAGAGCATTTCTTTCCAGTGGGAGATCCAGCCGACAGTCCGCGCCAGAGCGAAGATCACGGTGAACATGCTGGTTGGAATGCCGATCGCCTTGAGGATGATCCCCGAGTAGAAGTCGACGTTCGGGTACAGCGAGCGTTCGATGAAGTACGGGTCGGTCAGGGCGATCTCTTCCAGGCGCATGGCCAGTTCGAGTTGCTTGTCGTGCTTGATGCCCAGTTCCTTCAGTACTTCGTCGCAAGTCTGCTTCATGACGGTAGCGCGTGGGTCGCGGTTTTTGTAGACCCGGTGACCGAAGCCCATCAGTTTGAACGGATCGTTCTTGTCCTTGGCCTTGGCGATGTACTTGTCGATGTTCGAAACATCGCCAATTTCATCGAGCATGGTCAGAACCGCTTCGTTCGCGCCGCCGTGGGCAGGGCCCCACAGTGCAGCGATGCCGGCGGCGATACAGGCGAACGGGTTGGCACCCGAAGAGCCGGCCAGGCGTACGGTGGAAGTCGATGCGTTCTGCTCGTGGTCGGCATGGAGGATGAAGATCCGGTCCATGGCCTTGGCGAGTACCGGGCTGATCGGTTTGATCTCGCACGGGGTGTTGAACATCATGTGCAGGAAGTTTTCCGCGTACGTCAGGTCGTTGCGCGGGTACATCATGGGTTGGCCCATGGAGTACTTGTAAACCATCGCTGCCAGGGTCGGCATCTTGGCAACCAGGCGGATCGCGGAAATTTCGCGATGCTGCGGGTTATTGATGTCCAGGGAGTCGTGGTAGAAGGCCGAGAGGGCGCCGACTACGCCGCACATGACGGCCATTGGGTGGGCGTCGCGACGGAAGCCGTTGAAGAAGGTCTTCAGCTGCTCGTGAACCATGGTGTGGTTCTTTACGGTGCTGACGAACTGGGCCTTCTGTTCTGCGGTCGGCAATTCGCCGTTGAGCAGCAGATAGCAGGTTTCCAGGTAGTCCGACTTTTCAGCCAGCTGTTCGATCGGGTAACCGCGGTGCAGCAGAATGCCGTTGTCGCCGTCGATATAGGTGATCTTCGACTCGCAGGAAGCTGTCGACATGAAACCAGGGTCAAAGGTGAAACGGCCCGTGGCCGTCAGGCCCCGAACATCAATAACATCGGGACCAACGGTGCCGGTTAAAATGGGCAGCTCGACGGGGGCTGCGCCCTCGATGATCAACTGCGCTTTTTTGTCAGCCATGTGGCCTCCTATTTATGCTTGAAATCATCAGACAGACCCCCCACGCAGGGCCCGCACCACTATAGTGAGATAAATTCGAATGTCAATTTGCCTAAAGTCTTGCTCCAGAAGGCTTTAACCGGACATTTTCCTCGAAATTGACTGCCATTTACGCCTTTTATCCAACTTGTGCAATGAGCTATTAGGGGAAGGTGAACGCGTTGTCATTAGTAGCCTAACTGTCTATACTCGGCCTCCGACCGCCAGGGGCTTTTGGGCCTGCTTTATTGGGGGTCGCACTCCCTGGGTGGTGGGTACCTGACCAGTGCACTCCCCAACAACTTTGCCCTGATTGTTAGGGGCTCTTCAGTGTGAAAAAAAGCCGTGAATAGCCAACGACCTGTAAACCTAGACCTAAGGACCATCAAACTCCCAGTCACTGCTTACACGTCCATTCTTCACCGAATCTCCGGAATCATCCTCTTTGTCAGCCTGGCCATCATGCTTTATGCATTGGACAAGTCGCTCGACTCGGAAGAAGGTTTCGGCCAGGTGAAAGCGTGTCTGACCAGTCCGCTAGCCAAGCTAGTGACATGGGGCATCCTGTCCGCCTTGCTGTATCACCTGGTTGCCGGTGTGCGCCATTTGATCATGGACATGGGCATCGGCGAGTCGCTTGAAGGCGGCAAACTGGGCTCGAAAATCGTTATCGCCGTTTCCGTGGTGGTAATCGTTCTGGCAGGAGTTTGGATATGGTAACTAACGTCACGAACCTGTCGCGTTCGGGCCTCTATGACTGGATGGCACAACGTGTGTCTGCGGTCGTTCTCGCGGCTTACTTCATTTTCCTGATCGGATACGTCGTCGCCAACCCTGGCATCGGCTACGCCCAATGGCATGAACTGTTCGCAAGCAACTGGATGCGTATTTTCAGTCTCCTGGCTCTCGTTGCCCTCGGCGCTCACGCCTGGGTCGGCATGTGGACCATCGCGACCGACTACCTGACGCCAATGGCGTTCGGCAAGTCCGCGACTGCAATACGTTTCCTTTTCCAGGCGGTATGCGGCGTTGCGATGTTCGCTTACTTCGTCTGGGGTGTGCAGATTCTCTGGGGTATCTGATTCATGTCTACTACCGTTAATACGCTTTCGTTCGACGCCATCATCATTGGCGGCGGCGGTGCTGGCATGCGCGCTGCGCTGCAGCTAGCACAAGGTGGTCACAAGACTGCCGTAGTTACCAAGGTTTTCCCTACTCGTTCGCACACTGTATCCGCCCAGGGTGGCATCACCTGCGCCATCGCTTCGGCAGATCCGAACGATGACTGGCGCTGGCACATGTACGATACCGTCAAGGGTTCCGACTACATCGGTGACCAGGACGCTATCGAATACATGTGTTCCGTAGGCCCGGAAGCGGTCTTCGAACTCGAGCACATGGGTTTGCCGTTCTCCCGTACCGAACAGGGCCGCATTTATCAGCGTCCGTTCGGCGGTCAGTCGAAAGACTTCGGTAAAGGTGGCCAGGCTGCACGTACGTGCGCCGCTGCCGACCGTACCGGTCATGCCCTGCTGCACACTTTGTATCAAGCCAACCTCAAGGCCGGCACCGTATTCCTCAACGAATACTACGGCGTCGACCTGGTGAAGAACGAAGACGGTGCCTTTGTCGGCATGATCGTCATCTGCATCGAAACCGGCGAAACCTCCTACGTCCGCGCTAACGCCACCGTATTGGCGACCGGCGGTGCAGGTCGTATCTACTCGTCCACCACCAACGCCCTGATCAACACCGGTGACGGCGTCGGCATGGCTCTGCGTGCTGGTGTGCCGGTACAAGACATCGAAATGTGGCAGTTCCACCCGACCGGCATCGCCGGCGCCGGTGTTCTGGTGACTGAAGGCTGCCGCGGTGAAGGCGGTTACCTGATCAACAAGCACGGCGAGCGTTTCATGGAGCGTTATGCTCCGAACGCCAAAGACCTGGCTGGTCGTGACGTTGTTGCTCGCTCGATGGTTAAAGAAATCATCGCCGGCAACGGTTGCGGCCCGGATGGCGACCACGTAATGCTGAAACTCGATCACCTCGGTGAAGAAGTTCTGCACAGTCGTCTGCCAGGCATCATGGAACTGTCCAAGACTTTCGCCCACGTCGATCCAGCCGTGGCGCCGATTCCGGTCGTTCCAACCTGCCACTATATGATGGGCGGCGTGCCGACCAACATTCACGGTCAGGCAATCACCCAGGACGCCGACGGCGTCGACCAGATCATTCCTGGTCTGTTCGCAGTGGGCGAAGTGGCTTGCGTATCGGTTCACGGTGCCAACCGTCTGGGCGGCAACTCGCTGCTCGACCTGGTGGTATTCGGCCGTGCGGCCGGCCTGTTCCTGGAGCAGACCCTGAAAGAAGGCGTTGATTACGCCCGTCCTCGCCAGTCCGACATCGACGCTGCCCTGGCACGTCTCGATGGCCTGAACTCGCGTACCGAAGGCGAAGACGTCGCCACCCTGCGTAAAGAGCTGCAAAGCTGCATGCAGAACTACTTCGGTGTATTCCGTACCGGCGAATACATGCAGAAGGGTATTGCCCAGCTGGCTGATCTGCGTGGCCGTATCGCCAACGTCAAGATCAACGACAAGAGCCAGGCGTTCAACACGGCTCGTATCGAAGCGCTGGAACTGCAGAACCTGCTGGAAGTGGCCGAAGCCACCGCCATCGCTGCAGAGATCCGCAAAGAGTCCCGCGGCGCTCACGCCCGTGAAGACTACGAAGATCGCGACGACGAAAACTGGCTGTGCCACACCCTGTACTTCCCGGGTGACAAGCGCGTGACCAAGCGTGCCGTGAACTTCTCGCCGAAGACTGTTCCGACTTTTGAACCTAAGATTCGGACTTATTAAGGGTGGCCGCCATGTTGCAAGTCAGTGTTTATCGCTACAACCCTGATCAGGACGCTGCGCCGTTCATGCAGGAATTTTCGGTCGATACCGGTGGTAAAGACCTGATGGTGCTGGACGTGCTGGCCCTGATCAAAGAGCAGGACGAAGGTTTCTCCTATCGTCGCTCTTGCCGTGAAGGTGTTTGCGGTTCCGACGGCATGAACATCAACGGCAAAAACGCTCTGGCGTGCGTCACGCCGCTGTCCGCTGTCGTAAAAGGTAACAAGCTGATCGTTCGTCCACTGCCAGGTTTGCCGGTTATCCGTGACCTGGTCGTCGATATGAGCATCTTCTACAAGCAATACGAGAAGGTTAAGCCATACCTGCAGAACGACACGCCGGCTCCGGCCATCGAACGTCTGCAGACCCCTGAAGAGCGTGAAAAGCTCGACGGTCTGTACGAGTGCATCCTGTGCGCTTGCTGCTCGACCTCTTGCCCGTCCTTCTGGTGGAACCCGGACAAGTTCCTGGGTCCAGCTGCTCTGCTGCAAGCGTACCGCTTCCTGGCAGACAGCCGCGACACCAAGACTGCCGAGCGTCTGGCTTCGCTGGATGACCCGTTCAGCGTATTCCGCTGCCGCGGGATCATGAACTGCGTCAACGTCTGTCCGAAAGGCCTGAACCCGACTAAGGCCATCGGTCACGTACGTAACATGCTGCTGCAAAGCGGCGTGTGATTCAGCTGTAAACGCAGGACCGCTGTACCCGTAGATGCTACGGCGCAGGCTTCAACCGGCGCCGTAGTTTTAACCTGAGCAGCAGCTTATAAGGCTGCGGCTCTTATTTTGAAGAAATGAGACAAGCAGGGGCATCCGGGCTGGTACCCGGACTATCAGCGTGATCCTAAGTGGCTTGTTTTGGTCGCTGCATTCGGACTTCTGCAAGTTTGCTCGGTGTCGACGCCGGTGGTGTTCCCCTAACCGAGGGTGACCAAGCATGCAAGAAAGCGTGATGCAGCGCATGTGGAACAGCGCCTACCTATCCGGTAGTAACGCTGCCTATGTGGAAGAGCTCTACGAGCTCTACCTGCACGACCCTAACGCTGTGCCAGAAGAGTGGCGCACCTACTTCCAGAAGTTGCCGGCTGACGGCAACACTGCCACCGATGTTTCGCACTCCACAATTCGCGATCATTTCGTCTTGCTGGCAAAGAACCAGCGCCGCGCCCAACCGGTTTCCGCCGGGAGCGTGAGCAGTGAGCACGAGAAGAAGCAAGTTGAAGTGCTGCGATTGATCCAGGCCTACCGTATGCGTGGCCACCAGGCAGCCCAGCTTGACCCGCTGGGGCTGTGGCAGCGTCCTGCACCTGCAGACCTGTCGATCAATCATTACGGCTTGACCAATGCCGATCTTGATACGACCTTCCGTGCCGGCGACCTGTTCATCGGCAAAGAGGAGGCGAGCCTACGCGAAATTCACGAAGCGTTGCAGCAGACATATTGCCGCACCATCGGCGCTGAATTTACGCACATCACCGATTCCGAGCAGCGCCAGTGGTTCCAGCAGCGTCTGGAAAGCGTGCGTGGTCGTCCGACGTACTCCGCCGACATCAAGAGTCACTTGCTTGAGCGCGTTACCGCCGGTGAAGGCCTGGAAAAATACCTGGGCACCAAATACCCGGGTACCAAGCGTTTCGGTCTGGAAGGCGGCGAGAGCCTGATTCCGATGCTCGACGAGCTGATCCAGCGTTCCGGTTCCTACGGCACCAAGGAAATCGTCATCGGCATGGCCCACCGTGGTCGTCTGAACGTGCTGGTCAACACCTTCGGCAAGAACCCGCGCGAGCTGTTCGACGAGTTCGAAGGCAAGAAGAAGGTCGAGCTGGGTTCCGGTGACGTTAAATATCACCAGGGCTTCTCGTCCAACGTCATGACCACCGGCGGTGAAGTTCACCTCGCGATGGCGTTCAACCCGTCCCACCTGGAAATCGTATCTCCAGTGGTCGAGGGTTCGGTTCGCGCCCGTCAGGATCGTCGTAACGACCCTACCGGCGAGAAGGTTCTGCCGATTTCCATCCACGGTGACGCGGCATTCGCCGGTCAGGGCGTGGTGATGGAAACCTTCCAGATGTCGCAGACCCGCGGTTTCAAGACCGGCGGCACCGTGCACATCGTGATCAACAACCAGGTCGGTTTCACCATCAGCAACCCGCTGGACTCGCGCTCCACCGAGTACGCGACCGACGTTGCGAAAATGATCCAGGCGCCGATCCTCCATGTGAATGGTGATGATCCGGAAGCCGTATTGTTCGTGACCCAGCTGGCCATCGACTACCGCATGCAGTTCAAGCGTGACGTGGTGATCGACCTGGTCTGCTACCGTCGTCGCGGCCACAACGAGGCCGACGAGCCTAGCGGCACCCAGCCGATCATGTATCAGCAGATCACCAAACAGCGCACCACCCGTGAGCTGTACGCCGATCGTCTGACTCAGTCCGGCGTGCTGGACGTTGAGCGTGTTCAGGCGAAAGTCGATGAATACCGCAACGCGCTGGACAACGGTCTGCATGTTGTAAAAAGCCTGGTCAAAGAGCCGAACAAAGAGTTGTTCGTGGACTGGCGTCCGTACCTGGGCCACGCCTGGACTGCACGTCACGACACGCGTTTCGATCTGAAAACCTTGCAGGAACTGTCCGCCAAGCTGCTGGAAATTCCGGAAGGCTTCGTGGTTCAGCGCCAGGTCTCGAAAATCTACGAAGACCGTCAGAAGATGCAAGCCGGCGGCCTGCCGATCAACTGGGGTTACGCCGAAACCATGGCGTACGCGACCCTGGCGTTCGAAGGTCACCCGATTCGCATGACGGGTCAGGACATCGGTCGCGGTACGTTCTCGCACCGTCACGCTGTCTTGCACAACCAGAAAGACGCGGGTACCTACGTCCCGCTGCAAAACCTGTACAAGGGCCAGCCACGTTTCGACCTGTACGATTCGTTCCTGTCCGAAGAAGCCGTACTGGCGTTCGAATACGGTTACTCGACCACCACGCCTGAGGCGCTGGTGATCTGGGAAGCCCAGTTCGGCGACTTCGCCAACGGTGCCCAGGTGGTTATCGACCAGTTCATCACCAGTGGCGAGCACAAGTGGGGCCGTCTCTGCGGTCTGACCATGTTGCTGCCGCACGGTTATGAAGGTCAGGGTCCGGAGCACTCGTCGGCTCGTCTGGAGCGTTACCTGCAGCTGTGCGCCGAGCACAACATTCAGGTGGCGGTACCGACTACCCCGGCTCAGATCTACCACTTGCTGCGTCGTCAGGTGATTCGCCCGCTGCGCAAGCCACTGATCGTTCTGACTCCGAAGTCGCTGCTGCGTCACAAACTGGCCATCTCGACCCTGGAAGATCTGGCCGAAGGTTCGTTCCAGACCGTGATCCCGGAAATCGATGCCCAAGACCCGAAAAAGGTCGAGCGCATTGTTCTGTGTAGCGGCAAGGTCTACTACGACCTGCTGGAAAAACGCCGTGCCGAAGGTCGTGACGACATCGCCATCGTGCGTATCGAGCAGCTGTACCCATTCCCTGAGGACGACTTGAACGAAGTCCTGGCTCCGTACACCAACCTCAAACATATCGTTTGGTGTCAGGAAGAGCCGATGAACCAGGGTGCCTGGTACTGCAGCCAGCATCACATGCGCCGCATCGTTGGCAATCACAACAAGGCGCTCGTTCTCGAGTACGCCGGCCGTGATGCTTCTGCTGCACCTGCTTGTGGTTATGCATCGATGCACGCTGAGCAGCAGGAAAAACTGCTGCAAGACGCCTTTACTGTTTAACGCCTTCGCGCACCTGAAACCGAATTTAAGGACTCACAGATAATGGCTATCGAAATCAAAGCCCCCACTTTCCCGGAATCGGTTGCCGATGGCACCGTTGCCACCTGGCACAAACAACCGGGCGACGCTGTAAAGCGTGATGACCTGATCGTCGACATCGAAACCGACAAGGTTGTGCTGGAAGTGTTGGCTACTGCTGACGGCGTGCTGGGCGCTATCGTCAAGAACGAAGGCGACACCGTTCTGTCCGACGAAGTCCTGGGCTCCATCGAAGCGGGCGGCGCTGCTGCCGCTCCAGCTGCTGCCGCTGCTCCGGCGGCTGCGCAAGCGGCTGCTCCAGCCGCTGAAGGCGAAGACGATCCTGTTGCTGCACCGGCTGCTCGCAAGCTGGCTGAAGAAAACGGTATCAACATCGCTTCCGTTGCCGGCACCGGCAAAGGCGGTCGTGTGACCAAGGAAGACGTGGTTGCAGCCGTTGCTGCCAAGAAAGCCGCTCCGGCTGCCGCGCCTGCCAAGGCTGCTGCTCCGGCTGCCGCTGCTCCTGTGTTCGCCGCTGGCGACCGCATCGAGAAGCGCGTTCCGATGACCCGCGTTCGCGCTACCGTGGCCAAGCGCCTGGTAGAAGCCCAGTCGAACATGGCGATGCTGACTACTTTCAACGAAGTCGACATGACCGAAGTCATGGCCCTGCGTTCGAAGTACAAGGACCTGTTCGAGAAGTCCCACAACGGCGTACGCCTGGGCTTCATGTCGTTCTTCGTGAAAGCGGCCACCGAAGCGCTGAAACGCTTCCCGGCTGTCAACGCGTCGATCGACGGTGCCGACATCGTTTACCACGGCTACGCCGACGTTGGTGTCGCTGTTTCCAGCGACCGCGGCCTGGTTGTTCCGGTTCTGCGTAACGCCGAACTGATGAGCCTGGCTGAAATCGAAGGCGGCATCGCCACCTTCGGCAAGAAGGCTCGCGACGGCAAACTGTCGATGGACGAGATGACCGGCGGTACGTTCACCATCACCAACGGTGGTACCTTCGGTTCGATGATGTCGACGCCGATCGTCAACCCGCCGCAAGCGGCCATCCTGGGCATGCACAACATTCTGCAGCGTCCTATGGCGATCAACGGTCAGGTCGTAATCCGTCCGATGATGTACCTGGCGCTGTCCTACGATCACCGTCTGATCGATGGCAAAGAAGCTGTGACCTTCCTGGTTACCATCAAGAACCTGCTGGAAGACCCGGCTCGTTTGCTGCTGGATATCTAAAAAGCAGCTGCAAGCTGCAAGTTTCAAGCCCCAAGCGCAAGCCTGCGCATGGGCTTCAACTTGCAGCTCGCGGCTTGAAGCTTGCTGCTAAAAGGGAATCTTTTTTATGACTCAGAAATTCGACGTGGTAGTGATTGGCGCGGGCCCTGGCGGTTACGTGGCTGCCATTAAAGCAGCGCAACTGGGCCTCTCCACTGCCTGCATCGAGAAATACACCGACAAGGAAGGCAAACTGGCCCTCGGCGGTACTTGCCTGAACGTCGGCTGCATTCCATCCAAGGCGCTGCTGGACAGCTCCTGGAAATACAAGGAAGCCAAAGAAGGCTTCGCGATCCACGGTATCAATCACGCTGGCGTGACCATGGACGTGGCAGCAATGGTTGGCCGTAAAGCCAACATCGTCAAAGGCCTGACCTCTGGCGTTGCCACCCTGTTCAAGGCAAACGGCGTCACTTCCCTGCAAGGCCACGGCAAACTGCTGGCCGGCAAGAAAGTTGAACTGACCAAGCCAGACGGCACCGTTGAAATCATCGAAGCCGAGAACGTGATTCTGGCGTCGGGCTCGCGTCCGATCGACATTCCACCGGCTCCGGTTGACCAGAACGTGATCGTCGATTCGACCGGCGCACTGGAATTCCAATCGGTACCTAAGCGTCTGGGCGTGATCGGCGCTGGCGTGATCGGTCTGGAACTGGGTTCGGTCTGGTCGCGTCTGGGTTCGGAGGTGGTTGTCCTGGAAGCTCTGGAGAAGTTCCTGCCAGCGGCTGACGACGCGGTTTCCAAAGAAGCCTACAAGACCCTGACCAAACAAGGTCTGGACATCAAGCTGGGCGCTCGCGTCACCGGTTCCAAAGTGAACGGCAACGAAGTTGTCGTGAACTACACCGATGCCAATGGCGAACAGAACATCACGTTCGACAAGCTGATCGTTGCCGTTGGTCGCCGTCCAGTGACCACCGAACTGTTGGCTGCCGACAGCGGTGTGAACATCGACGAGCGCGGTTTCGTATTCGTTGACGACCAGTGCGCCACCAGCGTACCGGGCGTTTACGCGATCGGTGACGTGGTTCGCGGCATGATGCTGGCGCACAAGGCGTCCGAAGAAGGCATCATGGTGGTTGAGCGCATCAAGGGCCACAAAGCCCAAATCAACTATGACCTGATCCCGTCTGTTATTTATACTCACCCGGAAATCGCGTGGGTCGGCAAAACCGAGCAGGTCTTGAAGGCTGAGGGCGTTGAAGTTAACGTTGGCACCTTCCCGTTCGCAGCCAGTGGCCGTGCCATGGCAGCCAACGACACCGGCGGTTTCGTGAAAGTCATTGCCGATGCCAAGACTGACCGCGTATTGGGCGTCCACGTGATTGGCCCGAGCGCTGCAGAACTGGTTCAGCAGGGCGCAATCGGTATGGAATTCGGCACCAGCGCGGAAGACTTGGGCATGATGGTTTTCTCCCATCCGACCCTGTCCGAAGCCTTGCACGAAGCAGCTCTGGCAGTGAATGGCGGCGCCATTCACATCGCCAACCGCAAGAAGCGTTAAGACAATAAGAAACCACGGCGGAATGGCCCGTCGTGAGCCTTGCATGCAAGACTCACCGCGGAATATCCGCTGGACGCAGTCTCGCGTAGTTGCACCGGTAGACCGGAAAGGCTACGCGAGCAGCAGTCACAGGTGGTGCGGCACTTGAACAAGTGCAGCACCGAATGCGCAGTACCTAACGAAGACGGTAATAAGCATGAATCTTCACGAGTATCAGGGTAAGCAGCTCTTCGCTGAATACGGCCTGCCAGTATCCCAGGGTTTCGCCGTAGACACCCCGGAAGCAGCAGCAGAAGCGTGCGACAAAATCGGCGGGACCGAATGGGTTGTCAAAGCCCAGGTTCACGCAGGTGGTCGCGGTAAAGCGGGCGGCGTCAAGCTGGTTCGCAGCAAAGAAGACGCCAAAGCATTCGCTCAACAGTGGTTGGGCAAGCGTCTGGTGACTTACCAGACTGATGCCAATGGTCAGCCAGTCACCAAGATCCTGGTTGAATCGTGCACTGATATCGCTAAAGAGCTGTACCTGGGCGCTGTCGTTGACCGTTCGAGCCGTCGCATCGTGTTCATGGCTTCCACCGAAGGTGGCGTGGACATCGAGAAAATCGCTCACGACACTCCAGAAAAAATTCTGAAAGCCACTATCGATCCACTGGTTGGCGCTCAGCCATTCCAGGGTCGCGAGCTGGCATTCCAGCTGGGTCTGGAAGGCAAGCAAGTTGCTCAGTTCGCCAAGATCTTCGTAGGTCTGGCCAAACTGTTCAAGGATCACGACCTGGCTCTGCTGGAAGTGAACCCGCTGGTGATCAAGGCTGACGGCGATCTGCATTGCCTCGATGCCAAGATCAACATCGACGCCAACGCCATGTACCGTCAGCCTAAGCTGAAGACTTTCCACGATCCGTCGCAAGACGATCCGCGCGAAGCGCACGCTGCCAAGTTCGAACTGAACTACGTAGCGCTGGAAGGCAACATCGGTTGCATGGTCAACGGTGCTGGCCTGGCCATGGGTACCATGGACATCGTCAACCTGCATGGCGGCAAACCAGCCAACTTCCTCGACGTGGGCGGCGGTGCTACCAAAGAACGCGTTACCGAAGCGTTCAAGATCATCCTGTCCGACACTAACGTCGCTGCAGTACTGGTCAACATCTTCGGCGGCATCGTTCGTTGCGACATGATTGCCGAAGGCATCATCGGTGCAGTGAAAGAAGTCGGCGTGAAAATCCCGGTTGTTGTTCGCCTTGAAGGCAACAACGCTGAGCTGGGCGCTAAAGTACTGGCAGAAAGCGGTTTGAACATCATCGCTGCTACCAGCCTGACCGACGCTGCTCAACAAGTCGTTAAAGCTGCGGAGGGCAAATAATGAGCGTCCTGATCAATAAAGACACCAAAGTTATCTGCCAGGGTATTACCGGTTCGCAAGGTAGTTTCCACACCCAGCAAGCCATCGAATACGGCACCAAGATGGTGGGTGGCGTTACTCCTGGCAAAGGCGGCACCGAGCACCTGGGTCTGCCAGTGTTCAACACCGTGAAAGACGCTGTAGCTGCCACTGGCGCCACCGCCAGCGTGATCTACGTTCCAGCTCCTTTCTGCAAAGATTCGATCCTGGAAGCAGCTTTCGGCGGCATCAAGCTGATCGTCTGCATCACCGAAGGCATTCCTACCCTGGACATGCTGGACGCTAAAGTTAAGTGCGACGAGCTGGGCGTAGTCCTGATCGGCCCTAACTGCCCAGGCGTGATCACTCCAGGCGAATGCAAGATCGGCATCATGCCAGGTCACATTCACTTGCCAGGCAAGGTCGGTATCGTTTCCCGTTCCGGCACCCTGACCTACGAAGCTGTGAAGCAGACTACTGACGCCGGTTTCGGTCAGTCGACTTGCGTCGGCATCGGCGGTGACCCGATCCCGGGTTCGAACTTCATCGACATCCTGAAGCTGTTCCAGGAAGACCCGAAGACCGAAGCGATCGTCATGATCGGCGAGATCGGCGGTTCGGCTGAAGAAGAAGCGGCTGCCTACATCAAGGCACACGTGACCAAGCCGGTTGTTTCCTACATCGCTGGTGTGACTGCCCCTGCAGGCAAGCGCATGGGCCATGCTGGCGCAATCATCTCCGGCGGCAAAGGCACTGCAGACGAGAAGTTTGCTGCCCTGGAAGACGCAGGCGTGAAAACCGTGCGTTCGCTGGCAGACATCGGCAAGGCTTTGTCCGAGCTGACCGGTTGGGCTGTCAAATAAGCTTCGCGCTTAGCTGACGCTTCACCAAACAAAGGCCACCTTCGGGTGGCCTTTGTCGTTTCTGGTGTTTGCTTTTGCCGTGCGGGCCTCTTCGCGGGCAAGCCTCGCTCCTACAGACTTTGTGTCAAGCGCTCCTTACCCATACGCCGTAAACCCGTAGGAGCGAGGCTTGCCCGCGAAGACTGACTTACAGGCGATAACCATTAACATGCAAAAACGCGACACAGAAATGTCGCGTATCGGATAGATCGCCCCTTAACAGTGCGTTTGTCGGGCAAATTCGTTAGGCTAGCAGCCATTTTGCGAAACGCGGCCCACAAGGAAGCGACGCGCTAAAGGGTCAGTCCTATACGGACCGACAGCATTTCCCTCACCCACAAGGGAAATCCCTCTCTAAATTCCGATTCAGTAGTGTGGTATTTCCTTAATGAAAGTTTTGAAAGGTCAGGACATCCTGGCACTTGGTTTTATGACGTTTGCCCTGTTCGTCGGGGCCGGTAACATCATCTTCCCGCCTATCGTCGGTTTGCAGTCCGGGCCGAATGTCTGGATGGCGGCGCTGGGCTTTCTGATCACCGCGGTCGGTCTGCCAGTGATCACTGTGGTGGCCCTGGCGAAAGTCGGTGGAGCAATGGATGCGCTGAGCAGCCCGATCGGCAAAATCGCCGGTGGCCTGCTGGCCGCGGCGTGCTACCTCGCCGTCGGGCCGCTGTTCGCCACGCCGCGCACCGCGACCGTGTCGTTCGAAGTGGGCCTGGCGCCGTTGACCGGCGAAAGTCCGCTCGCGCTGTTTCTCTACAGCTCGGTGTACTTCCTGCTGGTGTTCTTCATTTCGCTCTATCCGGGCCGTTTGCTGGATACCGTAGGACGTTTCCTCGCCCCCCTGAAGATCATCGCCCTGGCCGCACTCGGCATCGCCGCGTTCGCGTTGCCTGCCGGCGACATTGGCGTGGCCACCCCGGAATACGTGGCGGCACCGTTCTCCCAGGGTTTCATCAATGGTTACCTGACCATGGATACCCTCGGCGCGCTGGTGTTCGGCATCGTCATCGTCAACGCGATCCGTTCCCGTGGCGTCGAGTCGCCGGTGCTGATCACCCGGTACGCGATCATTGCCGGTCTGATTGCCGGCGTGGGCCTGGCGCTGGTTTACGTCAGCCTTTTCCGTCTCGGCTCAGGCAGCCATGAAGTAGCGGCCGGTGCAACCAACGGTGCTGCGGTGTTGCACGCCTATGTTCAACACACCTTCGGTTCGTTGGGCAGCGGTTTCCTGGCGGTGCTGATCTCCCTGGCCTGTCTGGTGACGGCGGTCGGCCTGACCTGCGCTTGTGCCGAGTACTTCAGTCGCGTGCTGCCACTGTCCTACAAGACATTGGTCATCATCCTGGCGGTGTTCTCGCTGTTTGTGTCCAACCTGGGCCTCACCAAGCTGATTGCGTTCTCGATCCCGGTGCTGACAGCGATTTACCCGCCGTGCATCGCCCTGGTAGCGCTGAGCTTCTGCAAGGATTTCTGGCATGAACAGGGCCGCATCGTTGGCCCGGTAATGCTGGTTTCGTTCATTTTCGGCCTGATCGATGCGCTCAAGGGCGCGGGTCTGGCGGACTGGATGCCGACTCAGCTGTCCCACCTGCCACTGAGCGAGCAGGGCCTGGCGTGGTTGGTGCCGTCGGTCATGACCTTGGTGGTCGCGGTGGTTTGCGACCGTCTGCTGGGCAAGCGCGAAGAAGCGCTGGCTTAAGCGGCTTCACGACCCGTCACAAGCGGGTCTTGAGCCTCTACAGAAATGCCCCGTATCAATCGATACGGGGCATTTTTTATGCGCGTGATGCAGTGTCTTTTTTTGTCAGCAAACGTCGAAGCACTGCAAATCCCCTGTGGGAGCGAGCCTGCTCGCGATAGCGGTAGATCAGTCAACATCCGAGTTGAATGTAAATCCGTCATCGTCGGAACGCCGCCCGGAGCCGGCTCGCTCCCACAAAGGTTTCGGTGTTCAGTCTCTACATCACAAGGACCTGCATGTCGTTCATCCACGCCAACATCATCCACATCCTCGCCGCCGTCTGGTTTGTCATTTGCTGGGGCGGTTACACCCGGTATGCCTCGTGGAAGGGCCGCGACACCGCGTGCCTGGCCAGTGTGCTGCACCTGTACCGTGAAGACTGGATGCGTCGCATGTTGCTGCGCGACAACCGCATCGCAGACGCCAGCGTGGTCGGCAACCTGGAGCGTAATGCCTCGTTCTTCGCTTCCAGCACCCTGATTATCCTGGCCGGTATTCTTACGGTACTCGGCGCGTCTGAACGGGCCGTGTCGTTGCTGGCGGATATTCCGATGGTGCAGCAGGCGTCCCAGGGCATGTCGGAGATCAAGTTGCTGTGCCTGGCGCTGGTGTTTGTCTATGCGTTCTTTACGTTCAGTTGGTGCATGCGCCAGTACAACTTCGCCGCGATTCTGATTGGCTCGGCACCGATGATTGGTGAGCGCCACGTTTCCGAACAAGAGCGCAAAGCCTTCGCGGCCCGAGCGGCCCGGGTGATCTCCATGGCTGCCAACCAATTCAACTTTGGCCTGCGCTCTTACTACTTCGGCATGACCATGCTGGCCTGGTTCGTCAGCCCGTGGCTGTTCATGTTGATGAGTGCGGGCGTGGTGCTGGTGTTGTATCGCCGGGAGTTCCATTCCGACGTTCTCGATGTGATGGTCTATACCCCTACAGAGGCGCCATTGCCCGAAGCCAACAAAGAGGCCGCTTGATGAGTATTCCGTTCTGGTGCGTGTTTATCAGCGCATTGCTGATTTACGTGGCCCGCATGCCCGTGGCCAGGGCCATGAAAGAGCAGGGCGGTTACAACAACCACCTGCCGCGTCAGCAACAAGCGCAACTCACAGGCTTTGGCGCCCGTGCGGTCGCGGCGCATCAAAACTGCTTCGAGGCGTTCATATTGTTTGCGGTGGGGGTGCTGATGGCACACACCACTCAAACGGCGGGGTGGCTGATCGATTCGCTGGCAATCATCTTTGTGATTACCCGAATCGTTTATTTATTGTGCTATTGGGCTGATCTTGCCTGGCAGCGGAGTCTGGTGTGGTTCATCGGACTAGTGTGTTCCTTGCTGCTGATGATTAGTCCGACTTTTAGAACCATATTGCTCTAACGGGGCAAATCACAGGCAAAAGAAAACCCGCACTTGGCGGGTTTTCTTTATCACGCTAAAAACTGTTTTAGTTTTTAGGTGCTTCTTTTGCTGCCGCTGCTTCCGATTCAGCCTTAGCTTCGGCAGCTTTGGCGTTTTCTTTCGCAGCGTCGTTCACATTTTCCTGAGCTTTGTTCATTTCTTTTTGTGCTTGCTCAGCATGTTGGTTAGCATCTTGAGCTTTGTCCTCGGATTTTTTATCGCAGGCAGCGAGACCGAGGGAAGCGGTCAACATCAAGGCAATAGCTAAAGTCTTACGCATGGGGTGTATCTCCTTATGGAAAATATCTACTGGCCTTTCGAGCACAGCCATCAGGGTTAAGTTCCTCAATTCGTTCAGATATATAAGATTATTCCCACGGGAACTTTTACGAATACGCTGAATACGATCTCCGAATACTAAGAAGAGTGTTTATCACATGGCCGAAAACCCCGTTTTTGAGCGCGCGACGCGATTTCTTTCAGCACTCAGGCATTGTCAGGTACTGGGTTTGCGCGTTCACAGCGCCAGCAGCGACGGACTGACGGTCATCCTGCCATACAGCCCGCAAATTGTCGGTAACCCGCAAACCGGAGTGATCCATGGCGGGGCGCTGACGACCCTGATGGACACCGCGTGCGGCATGTCGACTCTCTGCGTCCTGCCCGAATTTGAAGTCTGTCCGACCCTCGATTTGCGTATCGACTACATGCACGCCGCCGAACCTCATAAGGATGTCTACGGTTTCGCCCAATGCTACCGGGTGACCACCGACGTGATCTTCGCTCGGGGATTTGCCTACCAGGACGATCCCGAACAGCCCATCGCACATGTCGTTGGCACGTTCATGCGCATGGGCAAAGCCATCAAAGGCACCAAGGGGTTTGGCGGTGCAATCGCCGGAGGTGCGAAATGACTGACACGTTCAAGGAGCAACTTCAGCAGGCCCATGAGCAAGGGGACTACGCTTCGCTGCTGCACCTGCTTCCCTACGCCAAACTGATCGGAGTCGAGTGTTCGCGTGTCGGGGATGAGTTGCTGTTTCGCTTGCCGGCCAACAAGGACAACATTGGTAACCCTTTACTGCCCGCCATCCATGGTGGGGTGATTGCCGGTTTCATGGAGCTGTCCGCAGCGCTGCACCTGCTGATTTTCACCGGTTCGCCCGGTGTGCCGAAGATCATCGACTTTTCTCTCGATTACCTGCGAACCGGGCAGTTTCGCGATACCTGGGCCAAATGTCAGGTCTGCCGTCAGGGCCGACGCGTCGCCAACGTAGCGATTACGGCCTGGCAAACCACCGAAGCCGAACCGATTGCCACGGCCCGCGCCCATTTCAAAATTGAAGAGCCCTTGAAATCCTGAACTCAGCCCCCAACTTTGATGACAACCCGCCGTCGACCCTGAAGGTCACGGCCACTGCCATCTGATTGGAGTTTGATGACCATGAGTGTGGAAACTCAAAAGGAAACCCTGGGCTTCCAGACCGAGGTGAAGCAACTGCTGCACCTCATGATCCATTCGCTGTATTCCAACAAGGAAATTTTCCTTCGCGAATTGATCTCGAACGCCTCTGACGCTGTCGACAAATTACGTTTCGAAGCCCTGTCCAAGCCTGAACTGCTGGAAGGTGGCGCCGAACTGAAAATCCGTGTGAGCTTCGACAAGGACGCCAAAACCGTCACCCTCGAAGACAACGGCATCGGCATGAGCCGTGAAGACGCGATCACCCACCTGGGTACGATCGCCAAATCCGGCACTGCCGACTTCATGAAGCACCTGTCTGGCGATCAGAAGAAAGACTCGCACCTGATCGGTCAGTTTGGTGTCGGTTTCTACTCGGCGTTCATCGTCGCCGATAAAGTTGACGTGTTCAGCCGTCGTGCCGGTGCTGCCGCCAGCGAAGGCGTGCACTGGTCGTCCAAGGGCGAAGGCGATTTTGAAGTTGCCACCGTTGAGAAAGCCGAGCGCGGCACCCGTATCGTCCTGCACCTGAAGTCCGGTGAAGACGAATTCGCCGACGGCTGGCGTCTGCGCAACATCATCAAGAAGTACTCCGACCACATCGCTTTGCCGATCGAGTTGCCGAAAGAAGTGGCCGCTGTCGAAGGCGAAGAGAAGCCTGCTGCCGAATGGGAAACCGTCAACCGCGCCAGCGCCCTGTGGACCCGTCCTCGCACCGAGATCAAGGACGAGGAATACCAGGAGTTCTACAAACACATCGCTCACGATTTCGAAAATCCGCTGAGCTGGAGCCACAACAAGGTCGAAGGCAAGCTCGAATACAGCTCGCTGCTGTACGTGCCGACCCGTGCTCCGTTCGACCTGTACCAGCGTGAAGCGCCGAAAGGCCTGAAGCTGTACGTACAGCGCGTATTCGTCATGGACCAGGCCGAGTCGTTCCTGCCGCTGTACCTGCGCTTCATCAAAGGCGTGGTCGATTCCAACGACCTGTCGCTGAACGTGTCGCGGGAAATCCTGCAAAAAGACCCGATCATCGATTCCATGAAGTCGGCGCTGACCAAGCGCGTTCTGGACATGCTGGAAAAACTGGCGAAGAACGAGCCTGAGCAATACAAAGGCTTCTGGAAAAACTTCGGTCAGGTCATGAAAGAAGGCCCGGCAGAAGACTTCGCCAACAAAGAGAAAATCGCTGGCCTGCTGCGTTTCGCGTCGACCACCGGTGATGAAGGCGAGCAAGTGGTAGGTCTGACCGAGTACCTGGCTCGCGCCAAGGAAGGTCAGGACAAGATTTACTACCTGACCGGCGAAACCTACGCGCAAGTCAAAAACAGCCCGCACCTGGAAGTCTTCCGCAAGAAAGGCATCGAAGTGCTGCTGCTGACCGACCGCATCGACGAGTGGCTGATGAGCTACCTCAGCGACTTCGACGGCAAGAGCTTTGTCGACGTGGCACGTGGTGACCTGGACCTCGGCAACCTGGACTCGGAAGAGGACAAGAAAGCCGCGGAAGAAGTCGCCAAGTCCAAAGAAGGCCTGGTTGAGCGTCTGAAAACTGCACTGGGCGATTCCGTCGCCGAAGTACGGGTTTCCCACCGCCTGACCGATTCCCCGGCGATTCTGGCCATCGGCGAGCAGGACCTGGGCATGCAGATGCGTCAGATCCTCGAAGCCAGCGGTCAAAAGGTTCCGGAGTCGAAGCCGATCTTCGAATTCAACCCGGCTCACCCGCTGATCGAGAAACTCGACAACGAGCAGAGCGACGAGCGCTTCGGCGACCTGTCGCACATCCTCTTCGATCAGGCGGCCCTGGCGGCCGGCGACAGCTTGAAGGACCCGGCCGCGTATGTGCGCCGCCTCAACAAGCTGCTGGTTGAACTGTCGGTTTAACCGAGTTGTACAAAAACCCGCTTCGGCGGGTTTTTTCATTCTGGTGCCTTTTACTGGGAGTTAGTCATGAGCCAAATCACTGTTCGTTCTGTCGCTTATCAGATTGATGGCCAGTCGTATGAAAGCCGTCTGGCGTTCGATGCCGACCATAAAGGCCCGCGCCCCGGTCTGTTGATGGCGCCGAACTGGATGGGTGTCAGCGCCGGTGCCGAGGAGATCGCCAAGTCGGTGGCGGCCAAGGGTTATGTGGTGCTGATCGCGGACCTGTACGGCCAGTCGGTGCGACCGCAGAACGGCGACGAGGCGGGTGCAGCCATGATGCCGCTGAAGAACGACCGCGCGTTGCTGCGCAAGCGCATGCAGGCGGCGTTCGAGCAGTTGCAAGGGCAGGGCGAGGCGGCGGTTGATACTTCGAAGCTGGCGACGTTCGGTTTCTGCTTCGGTGGTTGCTGCGCGCTCGAACTGGCCCGCACGGGCGCGGCGGTAAAAGCGGCCGTTTCGTTCCACGGCACGCTGGATACGCCGAACGCCAATGATGCAAAAAACATCAAGGGCTCGGTGCTGGTGCTGCACGGTGCATCCGACCCGTTGGTGCCGAAAGAGCAATTGCCGGCGTTTGAAGAGGAAATGAATGCGGCGGGCGTGGATTGGCAACTGCTGAGCTACGGTGGCGCGGTGCATTCGTTTACTGATCCGCATGCCAATGTGCCGGGGAAGATGATGTATGACGCGAAGACGGCGGGGCGGGCATTTACCGCGATGCACAATCTGCTGGATGAAGTTTTTAAAGGCTGATAGCTGTTTTTGGTTCTGACACTTTTGCTGTTAGTGCCGGCCTCATCGCGAGCAGGCTCACTCCCACATTGGAACGCATTCCCCCTGTAGGAGTGAGCCTGCTCGCGATGGCGGTATAACTGATGTCGAAAATCCTAGGGCAGTTCGATCCGCTCAACTTCCCCGGGCACCGTCGGCCATTCCCCGGCCGCCCAGCGCCGCCGCGCTTCATCGATCGCCGCCGGATCGCTCGCCACAAAATTCCAGTTGATTCGCCGCGGCCCATCCAGCGGTGCCCCACCAAACAGCACCGCATGACAGTCGCTCTCGGCGAACAATGTCATTTCCTCTCCGGCCGGCAACACCACCAGCGCATGTGGTTCCAGTAGCTCGCCATCCAGCTGCGCTTCGCCACTGAGCACATACAACGCCCGCTCTTCATGCTCGGTCGGAATCAGCAAGGTGGTCGCCGTTTGCAGGTTCAATTCTGCATACAACGTCGCAGAAAGCACCGGCACCGGCGATTCGAGGCAAAAGCCTGACCCGGCAATCATCCGGATCTTCACGCCAAGGTTATCGCTGACCGGCAACGTCGCCGCCGGGTGATGGCTGTAGTGGCCGGGCCCCTGTTCATGCTCCTTGGGCGATGCAAGCCAAACCTGCAAACCGTGCATCGTGAAACCGGTGTCCTTCAACGCCTCAGGTGTGCGCTCGACATGGGCGATTGCACTGCCCGCCGTCATCCAGCTGACGTCGCCGGCGTCCACCACCTGGTCGGAGCCGAGACTGTCCTTGTGCTGGATTTTTCCTTCAAACAAATAGGTGAGGGTGGACAGGCCAATGTGCGGATGCTGACGAATGTTCATGCCTTTACCCGCCGGATAACGGGTTTCGAGCATGTGGTCGAAAAACACGAAAGGCCCGACGCTACGGCATTTGGCTGACGGCAGCGGGCGCAAAATCGGCTGGCCTTCGACATCTTCGGCGCGAGGGCGGATCACGAGCGGAGTGTTCATGGTGCATTCCAGGCTGAGCGGGTGACGCGTGGAGCATAACCCGCTTGCGCAGCCCTTGCCGCTATTGGCTGAAGGCACCTTCGGACAGATGGGTTTCGATGCTCACTTCAGTGCTGGTCATCAGCTTGTGGACCGGGCAACGGTCGGCCACGCGGTGCAGCTCGTCGCGCTGAGCGTCGGTGAGCACACCCTTGAGGGTCAGTTTGACGTGCAGGGCATATTTGCCTTTCTGCTCTTGGCTGTTGTCACGTTTGACTTCAACCGTGACGCCGGTCAGCGGGATGTCTTTCTTCTTCGCGTACATCTTCAGCGTCAGGGCCTTGCAGGCACCCAGGGCGGCGTCGAAGTAGTCGTGTGGCTCAGGGGCCGTACCTTCACCGCCAGACGTGGTCGGCACATCGGCAAAGAGTTCATGGTCATCGATCTGGACGCTGTGGCGAAAACCTTCGGCGGAAACGGTATTGACGGTAACGGTCATGGGGAGCCTCCCAGGCTAAAAAATCATTCGATCAAAAAAGACTTCGAAGTTATAGAGCATTCCTACGGGTGCGCGTTCCACTTTCTTGCGCGACACGATCAGGCGGCCAGGCGACCGATTGGCTGCGCACGGTTGCGGATGGCGCAATCCCTGCCTATGTTCCTTGCGAGGCATTACTGGCGACTAGCGCGATGACTCAGCGCGAGTTGCTGTCCATCAAGTGCGGATTCTCGCAGCGAGGTAACGACATGCCAAACGACTCCCGCCCTGCCGTGCTTGAACTGATCGGCAATACGCCGCTGGTGCGCGTCAGCCGCTTTGATACCGGCCCGTGCACACTTTTTCTCAAACTCGAATCACAGAACCCTGGCGGTTCGATCAAGGACCGCATCGGTCTGGCGATGATTGACGCCGCCGAACGCGATGGCCGTCTGCAACCCGGCGGCACCATCGTCGAGGCCACCGCTGGCAACACTGGCCTGGGCCTGGCCCTGGTCGGCCGTGCCAAAGGCTATCGAGTGGTGCTGGTGGTCCCGGACAAAATGTCCACCGAGAAGGTCTTGCACTTGAAGGCGATGGGCGCCGAGGTGCACATCACCCGCTCCGACGTCGGCAAGGGCCATCCCGATTATTATCAGGACGTCGCAGCGCGGCTGGCGCAGGAGATTCCCGACGCGTTCTTCGCCGATCAGTTCAACAACCCGGCCAACCCGCTGGCCCACGAGTGCAGCACCGCGCCGGAGATCTGGGCGCAGACACAGCACGATCTGGACGCCATCGTCGTCGGTGTCGGTTCGGCCGGCACGCTGACCGGGCTGACCCGTTTCTTCCAGCGCGTGCAGCCGAATCTGGAAATGGTATTGGCCGACCCGGTCGGCTCGGTGATGGCCGAGTACAGCCGCAGCGGCATCCTCGGCAAGGCCGGTTCATGGGCGGTGGAAGGCATCGGTGAAGACTTCATTCCGTCGATTGCCGACCTTTCCAGCGTGCGCCACGCCTATTCGATCAGCGACGAGGAAAGCTTCGATCATGCCCGCCAGTTGCTGCGCGCCGAAGGCATTCTCGGCGGTTCGTCGACCGGCACATTACTGGCGGCGGCCCTGCGCTACTGTCGCGAGCAAACCGAGCCGAAACGGGTGGTCAGCTTCGTCTGCGACACCGGCACCCGCTACCTGTCGAAGGTCTACAACGACCAATGGATGAACGATCAGGGCCTGCTGCAATACAAACGCTACGGCGATCTGCGTGACCTGATTGCGCGTCGCTTCGAAGATGGCCGAGTGATCAGCGTCGGCCCGGACGACACGCTGCTCACCGCCTTCCAGCGCATGCGCCTGGCGGATGTCTCACAACTGCCGGTGCTGGCAGACGGAAAGCGGCTGGTCGGCGTGATCGACGAGTCCGATATTCTGCTGGGCGTGCACGAAGACGCTTCGCACTTGCGCAAGCCCGTGGCCAGCGCCATGACTGACAAGTTGCAAACCCTGCCGGCTGGCGCCAGTCTGGCCGAACTGCAGGCGGAGCTCGATCGTGGGCTGGTGGCGATCATCGCCGACGCCTCGGGTTTCCACGGCTTGATTACGCGAGTCGACATGCTCAATCACTTACGGAGATCCCTTACATGAGTCAGCACGATGAATCCGGCTCGCCACGCGCCTTCGGCACCCGTGTGATCCATGCCGGACAGACTCCCGATCCTTCCACCGGGGCGCTGATGCCGCCGATTTATGCCAACTCCACTTATTTGCAGCAGAGCCCCGGCGTACACAAGGGCTTCGACTATGGGCGCTCGCACAACCCGACGCGTTTTGCGCTGGAACGTTGCGTGGCCGACCTTGAGGGCGGGACCCGGGCGTTTGCCTTTGCCTCCGGGCTGGCGGCGATTTCCACCATACTGGAACTGCTCGACGCCAACGCGCACATCGTCTCCGGCAACGACCTGTACGGCGGCACGTTTCGACTGTTCGACAAGGTGCGTCAACGCAGCGCCGGGCATCGCTTCACCTACGTCGACCTGACCGACCTGTCGGCCTTCGAAGCGGCGTTGCAGGACGACACGCGGATGGTCTGCGTCGAGACGCCGAGCAATCCTTTGCTGCGCCTCTCTGATCTGGCCGCCATTGCACGTATCTGCCGCGAGCGAGGCATCCTTTGCGTGGCCGACAACACCTTCGCCAGCCCGTGGATACAGCGCCCGCTGGAGCTGGGTTTCGATATCGTGGTGCACTCGACGACCAAGTACCTGAACGGTCACTCCGACGTGATCGGCGGCATCGCGGTGGTCGGGCAGAACGCCGAACTGGCCGAACGCCTGGGCTTTTTGCAGAACGCGGTGGGCGCTATCGCCGGGCCGTTTGACGCGTTCCTCACCCTGCGCGGTGTGAAGACCCTGGCACTGCGCATGGAACGCCACTGCAGCAATGCGCTGGAACTGGCGCAATGGCTGGAACGTCAGCCGCAGGTGGCGCGCGTCTACTACCCGGGCCTGCCGTCGCACCCGCAGCACGAATTGGCCCGGCAGCAGATGCGTGGATTCGGCGGGATGATTTCCCTCGATCTGAATAGCGATCTGGCCGGCGCCAGACGCTTCCTCGAAAGTGTGCAGATATTCGCCTTGGCCGAGAGCCTGGGCGGGGTGGAAAGCCTGATCGAGCACCCGGCGATCATGACCCACGCCACCATCCCCGCCGACACCCGCGCGCAACTCGGGATCGGCGATGCGCTGGTGCGCTTGTCGGTGGGGGTTGAGGATGTCGAAGACCTGCGCGCCGACCTGGCCCAGGCGCTGTCGCGGATTTAACGTTCAACAGGCAAAAAAAATCCGGAATCCTTGGCGGATTCCGGATTTTCGTGTCGAGCCGGATCAGCTGCCTTTGACAGCCTTGCCGTTGACCTTGCCGTCGAGGAGCATGATGTTGTACTCCTTGCCGTCGGTTTCGACCTGTTGCAGGCGGACCAGCAGGTAATCCCAGTCCTTGGCGAACCACAGCACGGTGATGCGCTTGCTTTGTGTCGGGTCGCGCACGCGCTCGACCTTGATCGCATCGATCTGACCGGCCTTGGTGTCGACTTTTTCCGAACCCAGCACGCGGAAGTCATAGGTATCGACTTCGCCATCATCGACCACCTGATAGCTCATGCTTTTCTTGCCGGCAGCCACATCGTGCTGCAGCGCTAGCTGATAGGTGGATTTGTCGACCATGCCGCGGTTGAGCGGGATCTTTACCGCATCACCGCGATCGGTGCCGGTGACCATTTTGTTGGTCCAGTCGAAGTCCAGGTCCGCTTTCTTGGCTTTGCCCAGACCACCGCGTTCGAAGTGGTAGGACTGTGGCAGCAAGGTGTCCTTGTCTACGGTCAGGGTGCTTTCTTCAGTCAGGCTGGCGATCATCATCGATGCCTTGAAGCTGAGCTTCCAGACGCCGTTGGCTTCCTTGGTCAGGCTGCGTTCAGCCGTGCCGCTCATGGGCAGCTGTTTCCAGTCGGCGGTGTAGCTGGCGGAGAAAGGTTGAAGTTCTGCAGCCTGCGCAAATGGCAGTGCAAGCAGAGCGCAAGCGAAGAGCAGGGCGCGACGCATAAAATCTCCTAGTTTCGAATCAAGTGGCCGCTGGCCGCGAGTAACTTTCCATCCAGTAAAGCACCTTGTTCACCGAGCGATAAACGACCTTCGGCAAACCAGCGTACGGCCATCGGGTAAATCAGGTGTTCCTGAACGTGGACCCGCTGCGCCAGACTCTGCGGCGAATCGTGCAACTCTACCGGTATTACTGCCTGTACGACCAGTGGTCCGCCATCGAGTTCCTCGGTGACGAAGTGCACGGAGCAGCCGTGTTCCGTATCGCCGGCCTCCAACGCGCGCTGATGAGTGTGTAACCCTTTGTATTTGGGCAGCAGCGAGGGATGGATGTTGAGCAGGCGACCCGCGTAGTGGCGCACGAAGTCAGCGCTGAGAATGCGCATGAAACCGGCCAGTACCACGAGTTTGGGGTTGAAAGCGTCGATCAGTTCGATCAGCGCGGCATCGAAGGCTTCGCGGCCTTCGAAAGCCTTGTGATCCAGGGAGCGGGTGTCGATACCCGCGTCCCTGGCGCGTTGCAGGCCGTAAGCGTCGGCGCGGTTGGAAATCACCGCGGCGATGCGGACCGGGCTGTCGCCGGTCCGCGTGCTGTCGATCAAGGCCTGCAAGTTACTGCCGGTGCCGGACAACAGCACCACCACATCACAGGTCTGGGACATCAATGAGCCTTGAGGTTCTTCAGTTCAACCTGAGCCGCGCCTTCGGCCGCGATGGCGATCTGACCGATGACCCAAGGCTGCTCGCCGGCTTCACGCAGGACGTTCAGCGCAGTCTCGACGTGCTCTTGAGCCACGCAGATAACCATGCCGACGCCGCAGTTCAGCACGCGGTGCATTTCGTTTTCGTCGACGTTGCCTTTCTCTTGCAGCCAGTCGAACACGGCAGGACGGGTCCAGCTCGCAACGTCAACCACCGCTTGGGCGCCTTTTGGCAGAACGCGCGGGATGTTGTCCAGCAGGCCGCCACCGGTGATGTGGGCCATGGCTTTGACGGCGCCGGTGTCCTTGATCAGCTTGAGCAACGGCTTCACGTAGATACGGGTCGGGGCCATCAGCAGGTCGGTCAGCGGTTTGCCGTCGAGCTGGATGTTTTCGATGTCGGCACCGGACACTTCGATGATCTTGCGGATCAGCGAGTAGCCGTTGGAGTGCGGGCCGGAAGACGGCAGGGCGAGCAGGGCATCGCCGGCTGCGACTTTCGAACCGTCGATGATTTCGGATTTTTCCACGACGCCGACGCAGAAGCCGGCCAGGTCGTAGTCTTCACCTTCGTACATGCCAGGCATTTCAGCGGTTTCGCCGCCGACCAGGGAGCAGCCGGACAATTCACAGCCAGCGCCGATGCCGGTCACGACCTGGGTCGCGGTTTCGACGTTGAGCTTGCCGGTGGCGTAGTAGTCGAGGAAGAACAGCGGCTCGGCGCCGCAGACCACCAGGTCGTTCACGCACATGGCTACCAGGTCGATGCCGATGCTGTCGTGCTTGTTCAGGTTCAGTGCCAGGCGCAGCTTGGTGCCCACGCCGTCGGTGCCGGAAACCAGTACAGGCTGCTTGTAGCCGGCCGGGATTTCGCAGAGGGCGCCGAAACCGCCCAGGCCGCCCATGACTTCCGGGCGCGCAGTGCGCTTGGCGACGCTCTTGATGCGTTCGACCAATGCTTCACCGGCGTCGATGTCTACACCGGCGTCCTTGTAGCTCAGGGAGGGTTGCTTGCTCATGATCCAGGCCTTTAGGGGGGATTCAGGGGTAACGACCGAGTCCAGTGGGGCCGCCGAAACGGCGTAGGCGAGAGCCTTGCGCGCTATTCCGACACTGCCCGGCTGTTGCCGGTCTGCGAAGGCGCGCGATTTTATCAGGCTTGAGGGGCAGCGGCCATCCTCACGCCGACGGCAGGGGCATATCGGCCGAAAAAAACCGTTATTGCCTGTGTTGGTCGCCTCCTCGATGGCTGTATAAGGTATCGCGATTAACCGTCTATCGTTATGACAGTGCGAAAACTTAGTCAGATCGTGGTGAATGTTTTGCGCAGGGACGTGGTCACAGCCTTGCTCGATCATCTTCATGCGGTCTGTTCCAGCCGCTCTTGTCGTCAGGAATCTTCCATGCGTTTTTTTTCCAGATTTTTGTTTGCAGGCTGTTTGTCCGTGGTCAGTCTGGCCAGTCAGGCCGAAACCGTCAAAGGCCTGTATCAAGTGCGCGAGCCTGTCAGCAGTCAGTCGGCCGAGGAACGCGATCAGGCGACACAGCGCGCGCTTGATACGCTGGTGTTGCGTCTGACCGGTGATCCCAAGGCTTCGCAAAGTCCGGGGTTGGCGGCGCTGCGCAAAGACCCGCAACAGATCATCAGCCAATACGGTTTCGACGCTGGCCCGCCGGAAGTGCTGAAAGTCGATTTCGACCCGGCCACCACCGAGCAGGCCTTGCGCCGCGCCGGGTTGTCTTTATGGGGGGCGAATCGGCCGTCGATCCTGAGTTGGTGGTTGAACGACTCCGCCGAGGGTTCGAGTCTGGTGGGAGATGGCCAAGCCAGCGCCGTGCCGTTGCGTCGTGCGGCACAACACCGTGGTCTGCCGTTGCGTCTGCCGTTGGCCGACCTGAGTGAGCAACTGGTCGCCACGGCGCCGAATCTTGAAGGCACGGATGCAGCGCCACTGCGCGGTGCATCGGACCGTTACAACGCTGACGGCTTGCTCGCGGTGCATGCCCGGGAAGAGGGCGGGCAGTGGCAGGCCAAGTGGAATTTTTGGCTCGGCGACAAGAAAGAGGCAGGCAGCGTGCAGGGCGCGGACCAGGCCGCTGTGGCCGATGCGGTGATGCTGGCAGTCAGTGAGCGTCTGGCGCCGCGATTTGTCGTCAAGCCGGGGGCTTCGGGCGAACAATTGCTGGAAGTGCAGGGCATGAACCTGGAACGCTACGCCGCCCTTGGGCGCTTGCTGGAGCCTTTTGGTGCGCGCCTGCAAAGTGTCGACGGTGAGCGCATTCTCTATCGGGTCAATGGCAGCGCCGAGCAGTTACGCTCTCAGCTGTCCCTGGCGAAGTTGCAAGAGGTGCCGGCCGGTGAGGCGCCAGCTCCGGTAGCGCCTGTGCAACCAGTGGCCGAGGGTTCGGCGCCTGTGGTGGCGCCAACGCCGGCACGGGTGCCGCAGTTGCGATTCCGTTGGTAAGGTTTTCTTTCTTTATATAGAAGCATATGGAGTGGTACATGGCCGATACGCGGCGTTGGTTCTGGTTGGGTGGAGTGGTTCTGCTCTGCGTGTTTGTCTGGTTGTTGCATCCGATCCTGACGCCTTTTCTGGTCGCGTTGCTGCTGGCCTATCTGTTCGACCCGCTGGTGGATCGGCTGGAAAGGGCCGGCCTGTCACGCACCTGGGGCGTAGTGGCGGTGTTCGCGTTGTTTACCTTGATCTTCACGACATTGCTGCTGGTGTTGGTGCCGATGCTCGCCAAGCAGCTGTTCCGTTTGTATGAGCTGGCGCCGCAGATGCTCGACTGGCTGCAGCACACCGCACTGCCGTGGGCGCAATCGAAATTTGGACTGTCGGATAATTTCTGGAAGTTCGACAAGCTCAAGGCGGCCATCAGCGAGCACATGGGCCAGACCACCGACATTGTCGGCGTGGTGCTGAGTCAGGCGACGGCTTCCGGGCTGGCGTTGATTGGCTGGCTGGCGAACCTGGTGCTGATCCCGGTGGTGAGTTTCTACCTGTTGCGGGACTGGGACGTGATGATGGCCAAGGTCCGCAGCCTGCTGCCCCGTGAAAACGAAGAGCGCGTCGTAACCCTGGCCGGTGAATGCCATGAAGTGCTGGGTGCATTCGTGCGCGGGCAGTTGCTGGTGATGGTGGCGCTGGGGGTGATCTACTCGGCGGGCCTGATGTTGATAGGGCTGGAGTTAGGGTTGCTGATCGGCATGATTGCCGGTTTGGCGGCGATCGTGCCGTACATGGGCTTTGTGATCGGGATCGGCGCGGCGTTGGTTGCCGGCCTGTTCCAGTTTGGTGGCGATCTGTATCCCATGGTCGGCATCGTTGCGGTGTTCATGGTTGGCCAGGCGCTGGAAGGCATGGTGCTGACGCCCTTGCTGGTGGGCGATCGTATCGGTCTGCACCCGGTGGCGGTGATCTTCGCCATTCTGGCCGGCGGCGAGCTGTTCGGCTTTACCGGCATATTGCTGGCGTTGCCGGTGGCGGCGGTGATCATGGTGCTGGTGCGCCATGTGCATGATTTGTATAAAGATTCGGATATCTACAGTGGTGTCGACGAACCTGAGCTATAAGGGGCGTTGAAGCCTCACGGCGGGCGGCCTGGTTTCATGCCGGGTTGGCCCGTTTCCCCCGCGCTACTGTCACATGCGCCGCCAAAGAAACTGTCATAAAATCAGGGCGTCAACGCAAACCTTTGATTTTGCTTGTGGTCTGTCGCATTGTGCGACCCGCCTCACGGGTATAAACTTCGCAAACTTTACACAGAGGCCACTAACGGTTCCTTTGGAACTGTTCAGTCAGCATGAAACCGATTCAGCTGCCCCTAGGTGTGCGTCTGCGTGATGACGCTACCTTTATCAATTACTACCCAGGCGCGAACGCCGCTGCACTCGGCTATGTCGAGCGGCTATGCGAAGCCGACGCCGGCTGGACCGAAAGCCTGATTTATCTCTGGGGCAAGGACGGGGTAGGGCGTACGCATTTGTTGCAGGCCGCCTGCCTGCGCTTCGAGCAACTGGGGGAGCCTGCGGTGTATCTGCCGCTGGCCGAGCTGCTGGATCGCGGTATCTCCATTCTCGACAACCTCGAGCAATACGAACTGGTCTGCCTCGATGATTTGCAGGCGGTGGCCGGCCGGGCGGATTGGGAAGAGGCGCTGTTCCATCTGTTCAATCGTCTGCGCGACAGCGGTCGGCGTCTGCTGATTGCTGCATCGACCTCGCCGCGCGAACTGCCGGTGAAGCTGGCTGACTTGAAGTCGCGCCTGACCCTGGCGCTGATCTTCCAGATGCGTCCGCTCTCCGACGAAGACAAATTGCGCGCCTTGCAACTGCGTGCTTCCCGTCGCGGCCTGCACCTGACCGATGAAGTCGGGCACTTTATTTTGACTCGCGGTACCCGCAGCATGAGTGCGCTTTTCGAGCTGCTTGAGCGTCTCGATCAGGCCTCCCTTCAAGCTCAGCGCAAGCTGACAATTCCTTTCCTGAAAGAAACGCTGGGCTGGTAAAAAATTCCGATAAAACCCAAGCCTGGCTTGGGTTTTGGCATATTTCAGGCGTCAGAAAATCCGCTTTCCTACAAGTTGTAGGCTGCGCAGGCGTCTAAAATGGGCTTAAGCGCTTAGATGTAAACGCGAAACCAGGAAGTCACATTAAGTTCGATTGAATTTGCAAATGAGGATGATAGCGGGCATAGTCTCGGCTTCTTTACAACTATCAGCCACGGTCGTGCCCATGCTAAAGCGCTTCGCACCCCTCGTGCCTCTCGCACTCGTTACCCTGTTGTTCGGTTGCGCTGCTCACTCTCCAGTGACCCAGCAAGAGCAACAACAGCAGGTCAAGAATTCAGTTACCGCCCAGTCTACTTCCGTTCTTTTCCAGGAAGATCTTTACCAGGACGGCTTGGCCACCGATAAAGAACTGGCAAACTTCGCCGATGGCAAGTCTTACCAGCTTCCGGTTCTGGCCGACAGCATCCTCGAGCGTGGCATGTCCCTGATCGGTACCCGTTACCGTTTCGGCGGCACCTCCGAGGCCGGTTTCGATTGCAGCGGTTTCATCGGTTATCTGTTTCGTGAAGAAGCCGGCATGAACCTGCCGCGCTCCACCCGTGAAATGATCAACGTTGACGCGCCACTTGTTTCTCGCAGCGCGCTGAAGCCGGGTGACCTGCTGTTCTTCGCCACCAATGGTCGTCGCGGTCGTGTCAGTCATGCCGGGATCTACCTGGGTGACAACCAGTTCATCCACTCCAGCAGCCGCAAAAGCGGTGGTGTCCGGGTCGATAGCCTGGGCGACAGCTACTGGAGCAAGACCTTCATCGAAGCCAAGCGCGCACTCGCTATGGCCCCGACCGTGGTCACCGCCCGCAAGTAAAACTTCAGCTTGTCGCCACGTCAGTGGCGACAAAAAGCCTCTTCGCAAGGAAGTAGGCGGACAGTTTGTAAGGCGAACTTAAAGTCTTACTTGAAGTTTGGCCGATAGCCGCTAGAATCCAGATCTATTATTGATGGCAAACCGCCTGCGTCCTGCGCAGGCGGTTTTCTTTTCTGTCTTCCCGGCAGAAAAAGCCGCAGCCAGATCAGGATGTTCTGCTAATGACGATGTCGGCCCGCCTCACCATCATGCTCTTCGCAGCCCTGCTCAGCGCTTGCGCCAGTCGCACACCGCCTCCTGCGACGGTGGTTCGCGCCCCCATTGTTTTCGGTAACCCGCAACCCTTTTCCCCCGAGGCAGAAGACGTGCTGTTCCGCGCGCTTGGCCTGGTGGGCACGCCGTATCGTTGGGGTGGTAACACGCCGGATTCGGGCTTTGATTGCAGCGGCCTGATCGGTTACGTCTACCGTGATGTCACCGGTATTTCCCTGCCGCGTACCACCCGCGAAATGATCAGCATGCAAGCGGCCAGCGTCGGCAAGGAAGGCCTGCAAACCGGTGACTTGATCTTCTTCGCCACCAATGGCGGCTCCCAGGTCAGCCATGCCGGTATCTACGTCGGTGAAGGCCGCTTCGTCCATGCGCCAGCCACTGGGGGCACGGTGAAGCTCGACAGCTTGTCGAAGGCTTACTGGCAGAAGGCTTATCTGAGCGCCAAGCGTGTTCTGCAGCCAGAGCACCTGGCGCGTAATCCCTAGTTCGCAGAGGTCGTCATGACCGCCCGCACTCTTAATCTCGACGATTCCCTGTATCAATACCTGCTCGACGTTTCCCTGAGGGAAACGCCGCTGCTCAAGCGCTTGCGCGAAGAAACCCAGGCGCTGCCCATGGCTCGCTGGCAGGTGGCGCCGGAGCAGGGGCAGTTCCTCGCGTTATTGGTCAAACTCATCGGCGCAAAACGCTTGCTGGAAGTCGGCACGTTCACTGGTTACAGCGCCTTGTGCATGGCTGCTGCGTTGCCGCAGGACGGTTCGCTGATCTGCTGTGATATCCCCGGTGACTACAACGCGATCGCACGCCGTTACTGGCAGGAAGCAGGGCTTGCCGAGCGAATTGATCTGCGTCTGGCGCCTGCGCTGGTAACCCTCGCCACGCTGGATCAGCCTGGGCAGTTCGATCTGATCTTCATTGATGCCGACAAAGCCAATTACCCCGGCTATCTGGAACACGCACTGCGCCTGCTGCGCGTCGGCGGACTGGCGGTGTTCGACAACACGCTGTGGAGCGGGCGAGTGCTTGAGCACAATCCCGAAAGTGCAGACACCCGAGCCATCCAGGCGCTCAATCGCGCCTTGAAGGATGACTCGCGTGTGGATCTGTCGTTGTTGCCGTTAGGAGATGGTTTAACTCTGTGCCGCAAACGCTGATCCTGGTAGGAGCGAGGCTTGCCCGCGAAGGCTGTAGGTCAGGCAACATCACTGTTGGATGTGCCGACGCCTTCGCGGGCAAGCCTCGCTCCTACAAGGGCGGGTGCAGCTACTTCGCGGTCGACACCCGCCACACCTTGTTCCCCACATCATCGGCAACCAGCAAATCTCCCTGCTGATCAATCACCACGCCCACCGGCCGGCCCATGGCTTTCTCATCCTCATTGAGGAAACCCGTGAGCACATCAATCGGTTGCCCGGTCGGCTTGCCGCCCGCGAACGGGACGAAAATCACTTTGTAACCACTGTGCGGCTTGCGGTTCCACGAGCCGTGCTGGCCGATGAAGGCACCTTCCTTGAACTGCGCTGGAAGCGTGGTGCCCTCGGCAAACGACAGGCCCAGCGACGCGGTATGCGGGCCGACTGCGTAGTCCGGCGCAATGGCCTTGGCCACCAGGTCGGGGTTTTGCGGCTCGACGCGAATGTCGACGTGCTGGCCGTAGTAGCTGAAGGGCCAGCCGTAAAACCCGCCATCCTTCACTGAAGTGATGTAGTCCGGCACCAGATCGCTGCCTATTTCGTCCCGCTCATTGACCGCCGTCCACAGGGCGCCGGTCTGAGGTTCCCAGGCCAGGCCGTTTGGATTGCGAATGCCCGAGGCGAAGATCCGGTGATTGCCGGTGGCGCGATCCACTTCCCAGATCGCCGCACGACCTTCTTCCTGATCCAGACCGTTTTCGCCGACGTTACTGTTGGAGCCTACCGTGACGTACAGCTTGCTGCCGTCCTTGCTGGCGATGACGTTTTTGGTCCAGTGGTGATTCAGCGTGCCACCCGGCAGATCGACCACCTTGATCGGCGGCGACTTGATCGCCGTGTCGCCGTTTTCATAGTGAAAGCGCAGCAAACGGTCGGTGTCGGCGACGTACAGGTCATTGCCGACCAGGGTCATGCCGAACGGCGAGTTGAGATTTTCCAGGAACACCGTGCGGGTTTCGGCGACGCCGTCGTGATCCTTGTCGCGCAGCAGCGTGATGCGGTTTGGGCTGGGGACGCCAGCGCCGGCACGGCCCATGACTTTCTTCATGACCCAGCCGCGAATACCTTTGCCGTCATCGGGTTTGGGTGGTGCGTTGGTTTCCGCCACCAGCACGTCGCCGTTGGGCAGCACATAGAGCCAGCGCGGATGATCGAGGCCTTCGGCAAACGCCGCCACTTGAGTCCCTGCCGCGGCGACGGGTTTCTTACCTTCAGGCCAGCCGATCGCCGGGGCGATGTTCACCGTCGGGATCAGGGTTTTATTCGGTTCTGGCAGCTTGGGCGACGGGCCTGTGCCGTCCGAGACTTGCAGGCTGGAGGTTTCACCACAGGCGGCGAGCCCTCCGGCGAGCGCGATGATGAAAACGAGCTGGGGTTTGCGCATTACTGATCTTCCCTATGAATGCATTGACGTAATCATAGAGAAGAGTAGACGTTCGATGGTTCAACCCGTCAGCCGCGGGCTTCCTTGAGCAGGACAGCGATGCCGGGATGGTAGTTGCCGGCTTCATTGCGCAGCTTGCGGTAGGCGTACGGGAAATACCAGGCTACGGCGCAGCTGGGTTCCTTTTGCAGGTCGTCGAGCATGTCCTGGAGTTCTTCCGGTGTAGCACTCTGCTGAGCTTTTTGCGGCGCAACGAACAGGCAACCGATTTTCAGGTCGCTGGCATAGCTGATCCGCTTGGCCTCGCTGGTGATCTCCTGCAGTGCCTGAGTCAGGTTCAGGCTATTGACCCGCGGCCAGCGTTGAGTGGCTTGAAGGTAGGCGCGTTGTTCGGCGGTGGCTTCAGGAGTGGCGATAAGCAGGTCGGCGCGACCGTTGCGTTCACCTTCTTCGCTCTGCTTGCGCGTCGGCGCTTGTTGCAGCGTGACCATTTCCGCCATCCAGGCCGCGGCGGAGAGCAGGCCGAGATTGGCTTTTTCGTCGTACCAGTAAGGGGTATCGTTATCGCCGCGCACGACGTTGTAGCGGTCGATACAGTCAAACCAGCGTTCCAGCACCGGCCGCAGGAATTCCAGCTTCGGATTGCTGATGATCATGCCTTGCATGTTGCTTACCCTTGTAATTGTGATGTTGGGTTATGGCGCGTTGATATCACTGCTGACAGTGTGGTGCAAGTCGGGTGTCAGAAAATTAATCGGCGGCAGTATATCGCTCGCCCGCGCTTTGTCTTCAATTGACGCTCCACCCCCAACCCTCTAACCTTCGCGGCTTGTTTCAGGTGCTCTGTGGCGGTGGCCGACAGAGTGAAACAGGGAAGCCGGTGAGTGACTACCTTCAAGCGACGAAGTGTCATGATCCCGGCGCTGCCCCCGCAACGGTAAATGAGTGAAGACTGCGCCTTGAGCCACTGTGTCGACGACATGGGAAGGCGCGCAGTCGGGCGCAAGCCGCTCGTGAGCCCGGAGACCGGCCTGATTCATCCAACGGCATCACGGTGGGCGATGCCAGGCTTCTTGCCGTCTATTCTTGTGCCTGCCCGCCGTTATCCAGCCTCAACGGAGAGCTCCCCCATGACTGATTCCCCTGATCGTGACGAACGCCATCTGGCGCGCATGCAGCGCAAAAAAGCCGTGATCGACGAACGCATTGCCAACTCGCCGAATGAGTGCGGCCTGCTGCTGGTGCTGACCGGCAACGGCAAAGGCAAGAGCAGTTCGGCGTTCGGCATGCTTGCGCGGTCCATGGGCCACGGCATGCAGTGTGGTGTGGTGCAGTTCATCAAGGGGCGCAACAGCACTGGCGAAGAATTGTTCTTCCGCCGCTTCCCGGAGCAGGTGCGTTTTCATGTGATGGGCGAGGGCTTCACCTGGGAAACCCAGGACCGCCAGCGTGACATCGCCGCTGCCGAAGCTGCTTGGGAAGTGTCCCGCGAACTGCTGCGCGATCCATCGATCGGCCTGGTGGTGCTGGATGAGCTGAACATCGCCCTCAAGCACGGTTACCTCGACCTCGATCAAATACTCACTGATCTGCAGGCGCGTCCGCCAATGCAACACGTGGTGGTCACCGGTCGCGGCGCCAAGCCGGAGATGATCGAGCTGGCCGACACGGTCACCGAAATGGGTGTGATCAAGCACGCGTTCCAGGCCGGGATCAAAGCGCAAAAAGGCGTCGAGCTGTGAAGCAACCACGTCATTGCCCGGCGGTGCTGATTGCCGCGCCGGCCTCCGGTCAGGGCAAGACCACCGTCACCGCCGCGCTGGCCCGTTTGCATCGCAATCAGGGGCGCAAGGTTCGCGTGTTCAAGTGCGGCCCGGACTTTCTCGACCCGATGATTCTCGAGCGCGCCAGCGGTGCGCCGGTGTATCAACTGGACATGTGGATGGTCGGCGAGCAGGAAAGTCGCCGACTGTTGTGGGAAGCCGCCGGTGAAGCCGACCTGATCCTGATCGAAGGCGTCATGGGGCTGTTCGACGGCACGCCGTCCAGCGCTGACCTGGCGCGGCACTTCGGTGTGCCGGTGCTCGGTGTGATCGACGGCACGGCCATGGCGCAGACGTTCGGTGCGCTGGCGCTGGGGTTGGCGAAGTATCAGCCGGACTTGCCGTTTGCCGGTGTGTTGGCCAATCGTGTTGGCACGTTGCGTCATGCGCAATTGCTCGAAGGCAGCCTGACCGAAGGTTTGCGCTGGTACGGCGCGTTGTCGCGCGAGACCGGGATTGAACTGCCGAGTCGTCATCTCGGTCTGGTCCAGGCCAGCGAGTTGAACGATCTCGACCTGCGCCTCGATGCGGCGGCCGAATCGCTGGCCAGCAGTTGCGATGTGGCGCTGCCGCCCGCCGTGGAATTCGCCGCGCCTGAAATGATTGTCGCTGAGCCTTTGCTGGCCGGTGTGCGAATCGCCGTGGCCCGTGATGAAGCGTTTGCCTTCACCTACGGTGCGAGCCTGGATCTGCTGCGGGCGATGGGCGCCGAATTGCTGTTTTTCTCGCCGATCCGCGATGCTGATTTACCAGAGGCTGACAGCCTTTATCTACCAGGCGGTTATCCGGAATTGCACCATGTGGCGCTGTCACAGAACACCTCGATGCTGAATGCGATCCGCGCCCATCATGCCGCCGGCAAACCGTTGTTGGCCGAGTGTGGTGGGATGTTGTACCTGCTTGATTCGTTGACCGACGTCGAAGGCACTCGCGCTGAACTGGTGGGTTTGCTGGCCGGTGATGCGGTGATGCAGAAACGCCTGGCTGCGCTGGCGTTGCAAGCGGTTGAGTTGCCGGAAGGTTCGTTGCGCGGGCACACCTATCACCACTCGCTGACCAGCACCGAGCTTGAGCCGATTGCTCGTGGGTTGAGCCCGAATGGCGGGCGTGGGGCGGAGGCGGTTTATCGTGAGGGGCGGATGACGGCTTCTTATGTGCACTTTTATTTTCCGTCCAATCCATCGGCGGTTGCCGCATTGTTTGTGCCTGACCGTGAGACAGCCATCGCGAGCAGGCTCACTCCTACAGGGGACCGCGTTTCGTCAGGCAGAACTCCATCTGATGTGGGAGCGAGCCTGCTCGCTAAGAGGCCATGACTGACAACGCATTCAGCCAGGCCGAACGCGACGCAGTTTATCGAGCCATCGGCGAACGCCGCGACATGCGCCACTTCAGCGGCGGCACCGTCGAGCCCGAGTTATTACGGCGCCTGCTCGAAGCCGCCCATCAGGCCCCCAGCGTGGGCCTGATGCAACCCTGGCGTTTCATCCGCATCAGCGACCGCACACTGCGCGGCAAGATCCAGCAGTTGGTGGAAGAAGAACGCATCCGCACCGCCGAAGCCCTCGGCGAGCGCACCGACGAATTCATGAAGCTCAAGGTCGAAGGCATCAACGATTGCGCCGAGGTGCTGGTCGCCGCGCTGATGGACGATCGCGAGCGCCACATCTTCGGGCGTCGCACTTTGCCGGAAATGGACATGGCGTCGTTGTCCTGCGCGATCCAGAACCTTTGGCTGGCCTCCCGCGCCGAAGGTCTGGGCATGGGCTGGGTGTCGCTGTTCGAGCCGCAAGCGTTGGCGGATCTGCTGGGTTTGCCGCCCGGGGCCAAGCCATTGGCGGTTCTTTGCCTCGGCCCGGTCAAGGAATTCTATCCGGCGCCGATGCTGGTACTCGAAGGGTGGGCGCAGGCGCGTCCGCTCAGTGAGTTGCTGTATGAAAATTATTGGGGGGTGAGTCAATGAGTGTGGCGTTATTGAGTGTCGCCGCGGTGGCGCTGGACGCGCTGCTGGGTGAACCCAAACGCTGGCATCCGCTGGTGGCGTTCGGCCGTTTTGCCGACCGCATCGAGCAACGTTTCAATGGTGAGGGGCGTGGCTGGCGCAGTCACGGCGTCACCGCCTGGGTGATTGCAGTCGTGCCGCTGACCTTGCTGGCCACGGCGTTTTCCTGGGCGCCTTATGTCGGCTGGATCGTCGAGATTCTCGCGCTCTATTGCGCCCTCGGCATGCGCAGCCTCGGCGAACACGTCGAACCGGTGGCCAAGGCCCTGCGCAGCGATGATCTGGATGAGGCGCGCATCCGTGTCGGCTATCTGGTCAGCCGTCAGACCAGTGAACTGGATAAAACCGAAGTCGCTCGCGCCGCCACTGAATCAGTCCTGGAAAACGGCAGCGATGCGGTATTCGCTGCGTTGTTCTGGTTTGCCGTGGCCGGCGCGCCTGGCGTGGTGCTCTACCGTTTGAGCAACACCCTGGACGCGATGTGGGGTTATCGCAACGAACGCTTCGAACGTTTCGGTTGGGCAGCGGCGAAGATCGACGACGTCCTCAACTACATTCCTGCGCGCCTGGTGGCATTGACCTACGCGCTGCTGGGCAAAACCCGACTGGCGTTGAAATGCTGGCGCACCCAGGGCCCGACCTGGGACAGCCCGAACGCCGGGCCGGTGATGGCGGCCGGTGCCGGTGCGCTCGGCGTTGAGTTGGGCGGGGCGGCGATCTATCACGGTGAACTGCATCAGCGTCCACAACTGGGCGAAGGTGTGCCGGCGGATGCCGACTCCATCGACCGTGGCTGGCAATTGGTCCAGCGCGGGGTATGGTTATGGCTGCTGATTCTCTGCGTGGGAGCTGAATTCTATGCTTGAGCACGGTGGCCGCTTGCGCAAGGCGGCGCTCGAATACGGCATTGCCGAAGCCGATTGGCTGGACCTGTCCAGCGGCCTCGCGCCGTGGCCATTCCCGATCCCGGACATTCCGCTGCGGGCCTGGGCGCGTTTGCCGGAAACCGATGACGGTCTGGAGCAGGCAGCTTGCGACTATTACGGCGCTGCCCAGGTGCTGCCGGTCGCCGGTTCGCAAATGGCCATCCAGTTGCTGCCGCGTTTACGTCGTGCCGGCAAGGTCGGCGTGCTGTCGCCGTGTTACGCCGAACATGCTGAGGCATGGCGGCGCAATGGCTACATCGTGCGAGAGGTGCTGGAGCAGGAAGTCGACTTCTACATCGACAGCCTCGACGTGCTGGTGGTGGTCAACCCGAACAACCCGACGGGACTGAGCCTGACCCCGAGTCGTCTGCTCGACTGGCATGCCCGGTTGGCCTCGCGCGGTGGCTGGCTGGTGGTGGACGAAGCGTTCATAGACAACACGCCGCAGTTGAGCGTGGCGCCATTTGCCCATCAGGTCGGCTTGATCGTGTTGCGTTCCTTCGGCAAGTTTTTTGGCCTGGCCGGTGTGCGGCTGGGCTTTGTGCTGGCTGAGCGCAAACTGCTCAAATTGCTTGCCGAGCAGGTCGGGCCCTGGGCGGTCAGCGGGCCGACACGGGTGTTGGGCCAAGCCTGTTTGCTGGACACCGAAGGCCACGCAAGGCAACGAGTGCGCAGCGAAGAGGCCAGCGAACGCCTCGCGCTTTTGCTCGGGCAGTATGGTTTCCAGCCGCAGGGTGGCTGCGCGTTGTTTCAATGGCTGATCACCGAGCATGCCGAAGCGCTTCACGAGTTCATGGCACAACGTGGCATCTTGCTGCGGTTGTTCGCCCACAACAGCAGTGTGCGTTTCGGCTTGCCTGCGGATGAGGCGGACTGGCTGCGTCTTGAACAAGCACTTCAGGCCTTCGCCAAGGAATCCCAATGACCACGCTAATGGTGCAGGGCACCACGTCCGATGCCGGTAAAAGCACGCTGGTGACGGCGTTGTGTCGCTGGGTCACGCGTCAGGGCGTGCGCGTCGTGCCGTTCAAACCGCAGAACATGGCGCTTAACAGTGCCGTGACCGCCGACGGTGGCGAGATCGGCCGCGCCCAGGCGGTTCAGGCCCAGGCGGCCAACCTTGAGCCGCACACCGACATGAACCCGGTGCTGCTCAAACCCAACAGCGATACCGGTGCCCAAGTGATCATTCATGGTCGCGCGGTCACGACGATGAACGCGGTGGCCTATCACGACTACAAAGCCATCGCCATGCAAGCGGTGCTGGCCTCCCATGAACGATTGAGCGTGGCGTATCCGGTGGTGATGGTCGAAGGCGCGGGTTCGCCGGCCGAGATCAATCTGCGTGCCGGCGATATCGCCAACATGGGGTTTGCCGAAGCGGTGGATTGCCCGGTGGTGTTGATCGCCGACATCAACCGCGGCGGTGTATTCGCGCATCTGGTGGGCACGCTGGAACTGCTGTCGCCGACCGAACAGGCGCGGGTCAAAGGCTTCATCATCAACCGTTTTCGCGGCGACATCGCCTTGCTGCAACCGGGGCTGGACTGGCTGGAAGCGCGCACCGGCAAACCGGTGATCGGCGTTCTGCCGTATGTGATGGATCTGCACCTGGAAGCCGAGGACGGCATCGATCAGCGCCAGACCGACAAGGCTGAGCGCGTGCTGAAAGTGGTGGTGCCGGTACTGCCGCGCATCAGCAACCACACCGATTTCGATCCGCTGCGCCTGCATCCACAAGTGGACCTGCAATTCATCGGCCCTGGCCAGGCGATCCCGCCGGCCGACCTGATCATTCTCCCCGGCTCAAAAAGCGTGCGCAGCGACCTCGGGTATTTGCGCGCCAATGGCTGGGACACGGCGATCAGTCGTCATCTGCGCTACGGTGGAAAAGTGCTGGGGATTTGCGGCGGTCTGCAAATGCTCGGTGAGCAGGTGCATGACCCGCTGGGCCTCGAAGGCGAGCCGGGTTCCAGTGCCGGTCTGGGCTTGCTGGCGTTCGAAACGCAGCTCGAAGAAGAGAAGCAATTGCGCAATGTGCACGGTCGTCTGGCGCTGGAAGATGCCGAGGTCAGCGGCTACGAAATTCATGCCGGGGTGACCACCGGGCCAGCGCTGGAAAACGCTGCCGTGCAGCTGGACGATGGTCGCTGCGATGGCGCGCAAAGTGTTGACGGGCAGATTTTCGGCACCTACCTGCATGGCCTGTTTGAATCCCCGGCAGCGTGCAGTGCGCTGCTGCGCTGGGCGGGTTTGCAGGATGTGCAGGCAGTGGATTACCACGGGTTGCGCGAGCGGGATATCGAGCGGCTGGCGGATCTGGTGGAGAAGCATTTGGATACCGCGTTGTTGCGTGAACTCTGTGGCATTTGAGGTGGATGAGAGGACGCCTTCGCGGGCAAGCCTCGCTCCTACAAGGTCAAGAGCGACTCAGACCTGTAGGAGCGAGGCTTGCCCGCGAAGAGGCCAGTAGCTACACCGCACATTTATAGGATGTAACCATGCTCCAACTGATCCTCGGCGGCGCCCGCTCCGGCAAAAGTCGCCTCGCTGAAAAACTCGCGACAGATAGCCAGCTTCAGGTTACCTACATCGCCACCAGCCAACCGCTGGACGGTGAAATGAGCGAGCGCGTCGCCCATCACCGCGCTCGTCGTCCGGCCGAATGGGCGTTGATCGAAGAACCGATCGAGCTTGCTCGCGTATTGCGCGAAAGCGCCCGCGCCGACCGTTGCCTGCTGGTGGATTGCCTGACCCTGTGGATGACCAATCTGCTGATGCTCGACAACGCCGAACGCCTCAGCGCAGAACGCGAAGCCCTGCTGGACTGCCTGGCTTCATTGCCGGGTGAAATCATTTTTGTCAGCAACGAGACCGGAATGGGTGTCGTGCCACTGGGCGAATTGACTCGCCGCTATGTCGATGAAGCCGGTTGGCTGCATCAAGCCCTGGCCGAGCGCTGCCAACGTGTCGTCCTGACCGTCGCTGGCCTGCCCCTGACTTTGAAAGGAACCGCGTTATGACTCAATCCTGGTGGCTGACCCCGTGCAAGCCGATCGACGCTCAAGCCGTCGAACAGGCGCAGGCACGCCAGCAGCAGCTGACCAAACCGGCCGGTTCTCTCGGCCGACTTGAATCGGTGGCCGTGCAATTGGCGGGGCTGCAGGGGCAGGTCAAACCAAATCTCGATCAGCTGTGGATTGCCATTTTTGCCGGTGACCATGGTGTGGTTGCAGAAGGCGTCTCGGCGTTCCCTCAGGAAGTCACCGGGCAGATGCTGCATAACTTCGTCAGCGGTGGTGCGGCAATCAGCGTGCTGGCGCGCCAGCTCGGCGCTTCGCTGGAAGTGATCGACCTCGGCACAGTGACCCCGGCGTTGAACCTGCCGGGTGTGCGTCATCTCAACATCGGTGCGGGCACTGCCAATTTCGTCGAAGGCCCGGCCATGACGCAGGCCCAGGGCGAACTCGCCTTGCAGGCCGGTCGCGACAGCGTGTTGCGTGCGGTCGACGCAGGCGCGCAGTTGTTTATCGGTGGCGAGATGGGCATCGGCAACACCACGGCGGCCAGCGCACTGGCCTGTGCCTTGCTCGATTGCCCGGTGGTGCATCTGGCCGGACCGGGCACCGGTTTGAACGCGGCGGGTGTCAGCCATAAAGCGCTGGTCATCGAACGTGCCTTGGCATTGCACGGCGCTCAGCGCGGTGATGCGTTGCAAACCCTGTTCAACCTCGGGGGGTTTGAGATTGCGGCGTTGGTCGGTGCGTATCTGGCGTGCGCCCAGGAAGGCGTTGCGGTGCTGGTGGACGGCTTTATTTGCAGCGTCGCCGCGTTGGTGGCGGTGCGCTTGAACCCTGAATGCCGGGAATGGCTGTTGTTCGGTCATCGCGGTGCAGAGCCGGGCCATCGCCATGTGCTGGAAACCCTCAATGCCGAGCCGCTGCTGGACCTCGGCCTGCGTCTGGGCGAGGGCAGTGGCGCCGCGTTGGCCGTGCCGTTGCTGCGTCTGGCCTGCGATCTTCACGGGCAGATGGCAACCTTCGCCGAAGCGGCGGTGGCGGATCGTCCGGCATGACGTTGCGTCTGGATCTGCTGCGCCATGGTGAAACCGAGCTCGGTGGCGGTTTGCGCGGTAGCCTCGACGATGCACTGACCGCCAAGGGCTGGGAGCAGATGCGCGCGGCGGTGGTCGAGCAAGGCCCGTGGGATCGCTTGATCAGTTCGCCGCTGCAACGTTGTGCGCGGTTTGCCGATGAGCTGGGTGCGCAGTTGGGGTTACCCGTGCACCTCGACAAAGATCTGCAAGAACTGCACTTCGGTGCCTGGGAAGGGCAGAGTGCGGCGGCGCTGATGGAGACAGACGCCGAAGGGTTGGGCCTGTTCTGGGCCGATCCTTATTCCTTTACGCCGCCTGAGGGAGAACCGGTCGGGGATTTTTCGACGCGGGTGCTGGCGGCGGTGGAGCGCTTGCACGCAGCGTATGCAGGCGAACGGATCTTGCTGATCAGCCATGGTGGCGTCATGCGTTTGTTGCTGGCTCAGGCGCGGGGTTTGCCCCGTGAGCAGTTGCTGAATGTCGAAGTCGGCCATGGCTCGCTGTTTTCGTTGAGCGTTGAGTCAGGCGTCATTCTCAAGGAAGCGATCTGACCATGTTGCCCTTCTGGATCGCCCTGCAATTTCTCAGCAGCTTGCCGATTCGTCTGCCCGGCATGCCCGCACCTCAGGAACTGGGTCGGTCGCTGCTGTTTTATCCGCTGGTCGGACTGCTGTTCGGCGCACTTTTATGGGCACTGAACTGGCTGTTGCTCGGCACGCCGCTATTACTTCACGCCGCGTTGTTGCTGACTGTTTGGGTGTTGCTCAGCGGCGCGTTGCACCTGGACGGTCTGGCCGATAGCGCCGATGCCTGGCTCGGTGGATTCGGCGACCGCGACCGCACGCTGACCATCATGAAAGACCCGCGCAGCGGACCGATTGCGGTGGTGACGCTGGTGCTGGTGTTGCTGCTCAAATTCGCCGCGTTGCTGGCGTTGATCGAGCAGCAGCACAGCGTTGTGCTGATCATCGTTCCACTGATTGGCCGTGGCGCGCTGCTGGGATTGTTCCTGACCACACCGTATGTGCGTGCTGGCGGGTTGGGGCAGGCGTTGGCGGATCATTTGCCGCGTTCTGCAGGCAAGCAGGTGTTGGCGGTCAGTGCGTTGGCGTGTGTGCTGATCGCAGGCTTTAGCGGTGTCTGGGCGCTTGTGCTGGCGGGGGTGATGTTCGTTTGGTTGCGGCAGGTGATGCTGCGGCGATTGGGCGGGACGACTGGCGATACGGCCGGGGCGATGCTGGAATTGCTGGAGATGGCGGTGCTGGTAGGATTGGCGTTGGTCTGATGGTTTGTGGGCTGGATGTGCCGGCCTCATCGCGAGCAGGCTCGCTCCCACATTGATGGCGTCGTACATAAATTCAACTTCCACTGAAGATCCACTGTGGGAGCGAGCCTGCTCGCGATAGCGGTCTGCCAGACATTTCTATATCGCTGATTAAACCCATCTGTAACTTGATTTAACACACTCGCGGGTATATACACGCACCATGCTCGACTCTCAATGTTTATGCATCAACCTGCGTCGCGCCGCCCGTGGCGTCAGCAGGCATTACGACGGCGCTCTCGACGGCTTCGGGATCAACGTTGCCCAGTATTCTTTACTGTGCAATCTGCAGCGTCTGAATGAACCGAGTATTTCCACCCTGGCCGAAGCCATGGGCCTGGACCGCAGCACCCTGGGGCGCAATCTTCGGGTGCTGGAAGGTGAGGGCCTGGTCACGCTGGTCGAGGGCGAGGACATGCGTAATCGCATCGTCCGGTTGACCGAGGCGGGCGCCGATCGCCTGGCCGCGGCCTTGCCTGCGTGGGAAGCGGCGCAGCAGCGATTGGTCGACCGTCTGGGCGCCGAGAAGCGTGAAACCTTGTTGCGATTGCTGGACGAACTGGCGTGATGCCGGTTTTTCCGATCTTAAGCGGGTATATACCCGCTACCGGAGAATAAGAATGAACTCGATGTGGCGTACGTGCGGTTGGGTATTGGTGGGGAGTGCGCTGATCCTGGCATTGTCTTTGGGCGTGCGACACGGCTTCGGCCTGTTTCTGGCACCCATGAGTGCCGAGTTCGGTTGGGGCCGTGAGACGTTTGCGTTTGCCATTGCCTTGCAGAACCTGATCTGGGGCTTGGCGCAGCCATTCACCGGCGCGCTGGCTGACCGCTTTGGCGCGGCGAAAGTGGTGTTGGTCGGCGGTGTTCTGTACGCCTTGGGCCTGGTGTTCATGGGCTTGTCCGACTCGGCTGTGACGTTGTCCCTCAGTGCCGGTCTGTTGATCGGCTTAGGCCTCTCGGGCACGTCGTTCTCGGTGATCCTCGGCGTGGTCGGTCGCGCCGTGCCGCCGGAGAAACGCAGCATGGGCATGGGCATCGCCAGTGCCGCCGGTTCTTTCGGTCAGTTCGCCATGTTGCCCGGTACACTGGGGTTGATCGGCTGGCTGGGCTGGTCCGCGGCATTGCTGGTGCTGGGCCTGCTGGTGGCGCTTATCATCCCGCTGGTAAGCATGCTCAAGGACAAACCGCTGCCAGTCCTCGGCCATGAACAAACCCTCTCCGAAGCGCTGCACGAAGCCTGCTCCCATTCGGGGTTCTGGCTGTTGGCGTTCGGCTTTTTTGTCTGCGGTTTCCAGGTGGTGTTCATCGGCGTGCACTTGCCGGCGTATCTGGTGGATCAGCACCTTCCGGCCACGGTGGGCACCACGGTGCTGGCGCTGATCGGGCTGTTCAATATCTTCGGCACGTACACCGCAGGATGGCTTGGCGGTCGCATGTCCAAACCGCGTTTGCTCACCGGGTTGTACCTGCTGCGGGCGGTGGTGATTACGCTGTTCCTGTGGGCGCCGGTCACTACGACCACCGCGTACCTGTTCGGCATGGCCATGGGTTTCTTGTGGTTGTCGACCGTGCCGTTGACCAACGGCACGGTGGCGACCTTGTTCGGTGTGCGAAACCTGTCCATGCTCGGTGGGATTGTTTTCCTCTTCCACCAGCTCGGTTCGTTCCTCGGCGGCTGGTTGGGTGGGGTGGTGTATGACCGAACCGGGAGCTATGACTTGATCTGGCAAGTGGCGATTCTGTTGAGTCTGTTGGCCGCGGCCCTGAACTGGCCGGTGCGTGAGCAGCCGGTAGAGCGCCTGCAAACCCGGTTGAGTGCGATATGAACAGTCTCTGGCCGCGAATAGCAGTAGCCGCTGTCGGCGCCTTGCTGCTGGCGCTGGCCTGGTGGGGCTGGCATCAGGGCGGACTGGCGCTGATGCAGTTGGGCATGGGCGCTTGCTAGGAACAGGCGAGGGCGAGTAACTTCGTTTGTGACCATTGAACAAGGATGCACCGACATGCTGATGCGCTGGATTGCAGTCCCCGCGTTGCTGATGGCGTTTACCGGATTGGCACAGGCGGCCGAGTGCCCGGAACTGTTGCAGGGCTCGTTGCCCAAGCTGCGCGCCAAGGAATCCATCGACCTGTGCCAACGGTTTGAGGGTAAACCGCTGGTCGTAGTCAATACCGCAAGTTTCTGTGGCTTTGCCCCGCAGTTCAAAAGCCTTGAAGCGCTTAATCAGCGCTACAAGGATCAGGGGCTGGAGGTGATCGGCGTTCCGTCCAACGACTTCAAGCAAGAGTCTAAGGATGGCGAAGAGACTGCCAAGGTCTGCTACGTGAACTACGGCGTGACGTTCACCATGACTGAGCCGCAGAAAGTCCGCGGTGATGACGCGACTCACTTGTTCAAGATCATCGCCAAGCAGAGCACTGCACCGAAGTGGAATTTCTATAAATACGTGGTCGATCGCAAGGGCAAGGTGATTGCCAATTTCTCCAGCCTGACCAAGCCCGATGATCCCGAGTTCATCGCCGCGGTGGAAAAAGCCCTGGCCTCGCAACCCTGATTGACGCCCACTGAAAAGCCCCACCTCTGTACAAGAGCGCGGGGCTTTTTCAATTCAGGCGGCGAGTGATTCAGGCGCGCCGTGATTTAGAAGCGGTAGGTCGCACCGACACCGAAACCGTTCGCCGAGTTTTCATACTTGGCGCTGTAGGTCTGGCGGCCGTTGCTATTGTTGACCTTGACCGACTCTTCGACCAGGTACGAGTACGCAACGTCGATGGTCAGGTCGTCGGTCGGGCTCCAGCCAGCGCCCAGGCTGAAAATCTTGCGATCGCCAGTCGGGATGCGTGGGGAACGGTTTTCGTTATTGGTCGGAGCCTGATCCACGGAGAAACCGGTGCGCAGGATCCATTGCTTGTTCACCTTATACGAAGCACCAATGGCGTGGGCCCAGGTGTCGTGCCAGTTCTGCTCTTCGGTGATGGTACCAAACCGGCTGTTCAGAGCAGCAGGAACGCCACTGTTCTCAACGCTGATTTCTTTCAGGCGGCTCCAGCGAGTCCAGGTGCTGCCTGCGTAGAGAGTCCATTGGTCGTCCAACTGGTGAGTAACCGAGAAGTCGACCGACTCAGGCGTGGTGATGTCCAGCGACGCGTCGTACTTCTGGCTTGGGTTCTGACCCAGGGCGCTGAGGAGGTTGTAGTTGACCTTGGTATCGCCCTCAAGCTTGTACTTCACTTTCGAGTGGTAGGTCAGGCCGACGCGAGTGCTGTCGGTGGCTTGAACCAGGATACCGAAGTTGTAGCCCAGCGCGGTGTCATCACCCTTGATCTTGACGGTGCCGTCCGCAGCGAGCGGGTTCAGCGACAGGTTCGATTCCAGCTTGCCGTCAATACGGTTGATGGTCGGACCGAAACCGATGGAGACCTTGTCGTTGAAGGCGTAGCTGACAGTCGGTTGCAGGGTGACGATCTTGACTTCGCTCTTGCTGCCGAAGTAACGGCCGGCAAAGCCATTCTCGTAGTCGGTCACCAGGCCGAATGGAGCGTAGACGCCGAAACCGACTGCCCAATGGTCATCGATTGGCTTGACGTAGTAGCCCATCGGCACGCCCATGAAAGGGACCATGTCACCTTTGTTGGTCCCGCCATTCGGTCTGGAGCTGGCGTCACTGATGTCAGTGTGCGCGTCGATGAATGCAACACCGCCGGTCACTTGTTCGCGCTTCAGGCGAGACATGCCGGCAGGGTTGCCAGCAATGGTGGATGCGTCGTCGGCAGAGGAAGATCGCCCGGCAAAACCTGTTCCCATCCCGCTGATGCTTTGTTCGTTGAGGGCAAAGCCACTTGCGAAGATCTGGGTGGATGCCATGGCAACGGCGAGGCTAATGGTGGTTTTGAGCATTACTTTTTTCATTATTAGAACTCCTGGTGATCACCGGGGCGAAAATTACCAACATTTTCGTCCCAGCGCTATAGGCTGTATGGCTTGAGTTAGAGCGGTTTTGTAGGACAATCCGACCGAATTCGCGACCCGTTACAGGATCTTTGGAAACCGGTGGGTCAGCAGGCGACCTGATTCATGGGTGAAACACAGGTATGCCAGGCGTAGGTAAAGTCGCGCAGGCGTCCTTGAGGCTGAAAAGTCTGGCGCCAGATTCGGGCCATACCCAACAAGTCATCCGCGGCGGGGAGGGGAGTGTTCTGTTCTTCTACCAGCAGCCAGGCAATGGCAGTGGCGTAACGCAGGTTGACGGTCAATTCCAGGTGCGGCCCGCTGAGGAAGGCATGCTGGCTGGCGAGGCCGCGCACGAGGCTCGCGCGCTCCGGGTCCAATGCCAGGTAGTGATCCCAGAGAGCCTGATGGCGGGGTTCGGCGATTCGGTACAGGCCGTGTCCACGGCGGTCATGCAGGGCGGAGCCGAGGGCTGACTGGCTGGCGGCGATGCCCAGTAACAGGGCTTCGGCAGTCGCGCTATGGCGTCCGAGGTAAATCAATGTCGGACGGATCACATAACGGCACAGTTCGCTGGCAGCGATACCCATAAAGCCCTCGAAACATGAAGTGGGCGGCGAAACCTGAAGGGAGCGTTGGCAGCGGGTGAATCGAATCAGGCTCGCCGGAAGCGGCTCAAGCCGCTTGAGTTGAAGTGTAGTGTCATATTCGCGCTGTAAAGGTCTGTTTTTAAAATATTTCCGGCTTCGAGTTATAACCGTTATATCGGTTAGTGCTTAGGCGCATTCCGCGAAATGAGAAATATCGGGCAATAAAAAGCCCCGCTTTTCGAGCAGGGCTTTGAGGTTTTCAGCCTTTCTGGCGTATCAGGCAACCAGTGCCTGACGGGTACGCTCGATCACTGCCTGCAGCGGTTCTGCGCTGGAGTATTGATCGGGGTACAGGCGTTCGCTGTGACGAGCGATGCCGTGTTCGTTGACCAGGGTGAAGCTGAAGCAGCCTTTGCGAGCGGCCATGATCAGGCAATTCATTGGAGCAAAAGCGTTGGTTAGGGTGCGAATGGCATCCTGGGTGTGGATTTGAGTAGTCATTAAATGGGTGTTCCTACAAGCGACACGGATAAGAGCCGTGCAAAATTAAAACGTTCCAGTGACGACGACCACCATTGGTCGAACGAAGAACCCGACTGGAACAAAGCAGCCAGTTTGAAGCGCTGATAATTGGCGCGCTTGGGCTGGCAGGTAGGTACTTAGGAGGGCAGGCAACACATCAAGGGCAAAGGTTCTGGGCCCGGGGTGAAGATCCTGATCAATTTGCAGGCTGGTTCGGTCAGAGTAAGTGAGCTTCGCAACACCCTTTGCTTTCGATTCAAAGGCTGTGTTGGCGCAAGGTTTACCTGGAAACCATCGAGGTGGTCGATCCCGCTTGTTCGGTGGAGGCTTCCTTTGGGAAGGCTGACCGGGAGGATTTGTTCGACCAGAATTGACTTTCAGCTTGGTACTAACGCCGCGGATACTAACGGATCGAGTGAGCGAAGGGAAGCATAAAGGCGAAATAATTCCTAAGTCCCTCAATCTCGCTCCGCAATGGGGCAATTTCCGACCACTGGTCGTCGGTCCGGCACAAGCCTGGGGCAAGGGTTTGCCAGGGTTATCCCCAGAAACGCCCTACAAAACGCTCCGAAAAAGCGCATCGATATAACTGCCACGAAGGTACTTGTGCACATAAGTTGCGCAGACTGTAACCGGACTGTCATCCGCGCCCCGACCGCAGTGGGTGCCTGTATTGGAAATTTAAGTCAATGAAAAACATCGCTTTTTTTTACTGGTGAAAAAATCGTCAGTTTGACTGCGAGCCCCATTCCACAGGGCTTTGCGCGAGTTCAAGGGCGGTTGTCCACTGAGTTATCCACAGCTTCTGTGGATTGTCCCGAGCGCTTGCTCTAGGACGGGCGTGCCGGGTTTTTTTAGGCTTTACCTGTAAGAAAAAAAGAGTAGAGTGGCGCGCCTTCCGATCTGCCCCACAGTGCTTTATGAAGTTTCGCTCCGTATCAGTTTCTGCCACCTCCACACCCCCCAGTGTTACCCCTCCCAAGCGCTTTTCGATGCGCGTGGCGGAGTGGTTGCTGGACAGCCCGCGCCTGAGTGAAAACACCAACGTCAAACACTTCGCCGGACATTTGCTCAAGCAGCCTGCCCGCGAAGGTGTGGTGGCCGCGCAAAGTCGTCTCGGCCAGCTGATGTGCCGCGAATGCGGCAACGCCCGGGATCGCCGCATTGGTCAGGACCTGTTGCGCCAGGCCGCGCGAGCAGGCGATCGGCGCGCCCAACAGGAACTGGGCCTGATCGAAGACTGAGCTGTCCAAGTTCTGACGCCTTGGTTAACCTTCAAGCTTTATCTCATCGGCAGGAGTCGCTATGGCTATGGACTTGACCAGCATTTTGCTGGGTCTGGCGGGCGCTGCACTGCCATTGCTGGTACTGGCCTGGCAAATCCAGCGCCGTGCGAGCGCAGGGCAAGCCGAGCTGGCCATGCTGGAAGAGCGTCTGGCCATGTCGCAACTGGCGCAGGACGGCTTGAACGCCCAGCTCGAAACCTGCCGCGATGAAATCGGTGATCTGGGCCAGGCCAACGCCGCCAAGCAGGCAGACATGGCGGCCATGCGCCGTGAAATTGAACTGCTGCAAATCGAGCGTGACGACGCCCGCGACGCGTCTCACGCCTGGAACATCGAACGTGCCGGCAAAGAAGCCGAGCTGCGGCGCCTCGACGCCCAGGCGGCCTCGCTCAACGCCGAACTGCGCGAGCAGCAGGACAGCCATCAGCAGCGCCTCAACGACCTGCAAGGCTCGCGAGACGAGCTGCGAGCACAGTTCGCCGAACTGGCGGGCAAGATCTTCGACGAGCGTGAACAGCGTTTCGCCGAAACCAGCCAGCAGCGTCTGGGCCAACTGCTCGATCCTTTGAAGGAACGCATCCAGTCTTTCGAAAAACGCGTCGAGGAAAGCTATCAAGCCGAAGCCCGCGAACGGTTTTCCCTGGCCAAAGAGTTGGAGCGTTTGCAGCAGCTGAACCTGCGCCTGAGCGACGAAGCCACCAACCTCACCCGTGCGTTGAAAGGGCAGAAAACCCAGGGCAACTGGGGCGAGCTGATTCTTGAGCGCGTGCTTGAACACGCCGGGCTGGAGAAGGGCCGCGAATACCAGACCCAGGTCACCCTCAAGGGCCCGGACGGTGAGCGTTTCCAGCCGGACGTGATCATTTATCTACCGGGCGACAAGCAGGTGGTGGTCGATTCCAAAGTCAGTCTCACGGCCTATCAGCAGTACGTGGCGGCCGAAGACGATGCCATCGGCCAAGTCGCCATCAAGCAGCACGTGCTGTCGCTGCGTAATCACGTCAAAGGCCTGTCGGGCAAGGATTACAAGCGACTCGACGGCTTGCACAGCCTGGATTTCGTCTTGCTCTTCGTGCCGATCGAAGCGGCGTTTTCCGCTGCCTTGCAGGCGGAGCCGACACTGTTTCAAGAGGCGTTTGATCGCAACATCGTCATCGTCAGCCCGACCACGCTGCTGGCGACTCTGCGAGTCATCGACAGCCTGTGGAAGCAAGAACGCCAGAGCCAGAACGCCCGGGAAATCGCCGAGCGCGCCGGATGGCTGTACGACAAGTTCGTGTTGTTCATCCAGGATCTGGACGAAGTCGGCAATCGCTTGCAGCAACTGGACAAGGCCTACAGCTCAGCGCGCAACAAGCTGACAGAAGGGCGCGGCAACCTGGTCAGTCGCAGTGAGCAGTTGAAGTTGCTGGGTGCACGGGCCAGCAAGAGCTTGCCGGCCGATCTGTTGGAGCGGGCGATGACCGATGTCGATGGATTGGCCGAGTTGCCTGAATAGCCAAAAAGCTAAAAGCATCGTCGGAACGCCGCCCGGGGCAGGCTCACTCCCACAGGGTTTTTGTGTTGTTCACTCTATTTGTGCAACGACACCGCTCTACTGTGGGAGTGAGCCTGCTCGCGATGGCGTCAGTTCAGACACTTCAGGGTTAAAACCTGCCGCATCACAACGGCAAATGCCGACTCAACAACGCCCGCAACGCCGCCGGTTTCACCGGTTTGGCCAGGTAATCCAGGCCCGCCGCATGCACCTGGGCCACCGTCTCCGGCCGGCCATCGGCACTGATCACCACCCCGGGCACCGGCTCCCCAAGTTGGGTGCGCAACCACGCCATCAACTCCGTCCCGGTCTCGCCATGGTCCAGGTGGTAGTCCACCAGCGCCAACTGCGGACGTACACCGTCGCTCAGCAGCGCCGCGCATTCATCACGGTTGCGTGCGGTCCAGACCTGGCAGCCCCAGCGTGTCAGCAGGCTGTTCATGCCGATCAGGATGCTGTCTTCGTTATCGATACACAGCACCTGCGCGCCGCTCAACACATGGCCATTGAGTTCGATGACCTTGGCCGGCGCGACGGTTTGTGCCCGCGCCAGCGGCACGCTGACACTGAACACGCTACCGCGCCCTGGCCAGGACCGTACGCGCAAGGTGTGACCCAGAACGAGACACAGCCCGTCAGCAATCGCCAGTCCCAGGCCCAAACCTTTCTCGGCGCGCGTCTGGTGGCTGTCGAGGCGTTTGAATTCTTCGAAAATCACCTGCTGTTTGTCTTCGGGAATCCCCGGCCCACGGTCCCAGACCTCCAGGCACAACTCGCCCTTGCGCCTCCGGACGCCGAGCAGCACGGGCCCCTTGGCGTAACGGAAAGCGTTGGTCAGGAAATTCTGCAGGATCCGGCGCAGTAGTTTGATGTCGCTGTCGACCCGCAACGTGCTGCCTCGAACACGGAATTTCAGCCCTTGTTCCTGAGCCAGCGCCTTGAATTCGGCACCGAGCGCATTGAACAACTCGTTAAGCACAAAGGGTTTGGGGTCCGGGTTGATCTTGCCGTTCTCCAGGCGGGAAATGTCCAGCAGGTCGCTGATCAGGTCCTCGGCCGAGCGCAGCGAACTGTCGAGGTGATGCACCAGTTTCTGCGCCTCGCTGGACAGGCCATCGTCTTGATGGGAGAGGGCGGCGGAGAACAAGCGTGCGGCATTCAGTGGTTGCATCAAGTCATGGCTGACCGCTGCCAGAAAGCGGGTTTTCGACTGGTTGGCCGATTCGGCGGTGCCCTTGGCTTCGGTCAGGGCAACGTTGAGTTGTGACAGTTCGTGGGTTCGCGCGGTGACCCGCTGCTCCAGGCCTTCGTTGGCTTCTGTCAGCGCCTGCTCGGCCTCGCGGAACGCGGTGATGTCAGTGAAACTCATGACGAAACCGCCGCCGGGCATCGGGTTGCCGATCAGCTCAATCACACGTCCGTTGGGGAAAAGTCTTTCAGAGGTATGGGCGCGCCCCTGACGCATCCAGTGCAGACGGCGGGCGACGTGCACTTCGGCCTCGCCGGGGCCGCACAGTCCGCGCTCGGCGTTGTAGCGAATGATGTCGGCAATCGGTCGGCCAAGCCTGATCAGCCCGTCCGGGTAATTGAACAGCTCCAGATAACGCCGGTTCCAGGCCACCAGTTTCAGCGATTGGTCGACCACGCTGATGCCCTGGGTGATGTTTTCAATAGCGCCTTGCAGCAGAGCGCGGTTGAACTGCAACACTTCCGAGGCTTCGTCGGCGATCCGGACGACATCCTCCAGTTGCATTTCCCGACCTTCGATGGCGGCTTTTACCACCGCGCGCGTCGACGAAGCGCCGAGTACACCGGCCAGCAAGCGCTCGGTATGGGCAATCCATTCACCGTCGGCGTTCTGGTTCGGGTTGAAGCCTTTGCCCTGGCGGTAGGCAAATCGGATGAAGCTCTGCCGCGCCCGTTCTTCACCGACAAAGCGGGCGGCCAGTTGCAGCAGATCGTCGATCTGTACCGCCAGCATCGAGCGGGCGCTGGGGCGGGCGCTGATTTCCTGGCCAATGAAACGCCCGGCCTGCCAGTGCTCCGAAACCCTCGTGCGTGACAGCACCGACACCCAGGCGAACAGCGTGAAGTTGGCCGCCAGCGACAACGCCACGCCTTGGGTCAGCGGGGTGAGTGGCAGGTTCAGCGGGTTGCTGTGCAACCAGGCCAGCCCCGGGAAGCTGCTCAGGGACACGCCGAGGCTGTGGGCCGCGATCGGCAAAATCAGGGTGTAGAACCAGAGGAATGTCCCGGCGGCGAGGCCGGCGAACACGCCCCGGCGGTTGGCCTGTTTCCAGTACAGCGCGCCCAGCATGGCCGGGGCCAGTTGGGTCACGGCGGCGAAGGCGATCTGGCCGATGGTCGCCAGGCTTGCGGTGGAGCCAAGCAGGCGATAACTGACGTAAGCCAGCAACAGAATCACCACGATGCTGACCCGGCGCACCGACAGCATCCACTGGCGGAACACTTCGAACGGCCGCTCGGCGTTGTTTCGCCGTAGTAACCACGGCAACAACATGTCGTTGGAGACCATGGTCGACAGCGCCACGCTGGCAACGATCACCATGCCGGTCGCCGCCGAGGCACCACCGATAAAGGCCAGCATCGCCAGGGCCGGGTGCGCTTGGGCTAGGGGCAGGCTGATGACGAAAGAGTCCGGTAGTACCGAACTGGGCAGCAGCATCTGACCGGCGAGGGCGATCGGTACGACAAACAACGCCGCCAGCGCCAGGTAAGCCGGGAACACCCATTTCGCCAGGCGCAGATCCTGCGGATCAATATTTTCCACCACCGTCACGTGGAACTGCCGGGGCAGGCAAATGATCGCCATCATCGCCACGCCGGTCTGAACCACCATCGACGGCCAGTTGATGGTTTCCTTCCAGTATTGCTCCAGGCGTGGGGCGAGCATGGCCTGGTTGAACAGGTCGTCGAAGCCGTCGTACAGGCCGTAGGTCACGAACGCGCCAACCGCAAGAAACGCGAACAGCTTGACCAGTGATTCGAAGGCAATCGCCAGCACCATGCCGCGGTGGTGTTCCGTGGCGTCGAGGTTGCGGGTACCGAAGACAATGGTGAACAGCGCCAACACCAGCGACACGATCAGCGCCGTGTCCTGCGCGCGGGTGCCCATGGCGTCGGCACCGGCGCCGATCAGCAGGTTCACGCCGAGGACGATGCCCTTGAGTTGCAGCGCGATGTAGGGCAACACGCCGACCAGGCAGATCAGCGCCACGACCACCGCCAGCGACTGGGATTTGCCATAGCGGGCGGCGATGAAGTCGGCGATGGAGGTGATGTTCTCCTGCTTGCTGATCATCACCATTTTTTGCAGGACCCACGGCGCGCAGACCAGCAGCAGGATCGGCCCGAGGTAGATAGGCAGGAAAGACCAGAGTTGTTCGGCGGCCTGGCCGACTGCGCCAAAAAAGGTCCAACTGGTGCAATAGACCGCCAGTGACAGGCTGTACACCCACGCGCGCACACGCGGCGGCAACGGCGTGCTGCGCCGGTCGCCGTAAAAGGCGATGGCGAACATGATGGCCATATAGGCCAGGGCGACGGCGGCGATCAGCCCGCTGGACAGCGACATGGGAACTCCAGACAAAGGACACCCGGGACTCCCGCCCGGTCAGACAGTCTCGCACGATGGCAGGGGTTAGTCAGTGTCGACCAAGGTCGTGGCGTGGTGGGGTGTCGCAGGGTGTTTGTCTGTTGGATCTTTGGTGTTTGGGCGGGCCTCTTCGCGGGCAAGTCGGATCGCCGCATCGCACGCTCCTACAGGTTTCGTGTTGTTCACCGATTATGTGTACGACACAGAACCTGTAGGAGCGAGGCTTGCCCGCGAAGGCGGCCTCACTGATTCAACGCAATCTCGATCAACCGATGCAACTCCTCAACCTCTAACGGCGCCGACGAAAACAGGATACGAAACACCGTCGGTGCCGCCACCAGGTTGATCAATCGGTCGACACTCGGTCTCGGCTGATCCGGATAGCGATCCAGAATTGCCTGCAATTGTCCGCCAATGATCGTCGCGCAATAGACCGGTGTGGCGCTGCATTGCACGTCGCGCAGCATGTTGCGGCCGGGTTCGGAACTCATCTCGTCCAGGTACTGCTCCGCCCAGGCCCGCACATCACCGTGCAAGCTGCCGGTGTTGGCCGGCTCGCTGTCCGGGCGCAGGCGGGCGAGGGCGACGTCGGCCAGCAGCGTCGGCAAGTCACCCCAGCGACGATAGATGGTCGACGGCGTCACCCCGGCGCGCGCAGCAATTTGCGGCACGGTCACGGTCGAGCGGTCCTGTTCTTCAAGCAGATCGCGGACAGCCGTATGAATCGACTCTTGCACCCGGGCGCTTCGGCCGCCCGGGCGTAAACCTTCTTTAATAGCCATACGGCGGACCTTAACACAAAGAATTTGCTTTAAGCGCTGGCCAGTAGCACACTCCGCAAAAGCAATAAATTAGCTTTTGCGGAGTGTGCGCATGTCCAGCTCGATATCAAACCGTTCCAGCCTGTGGTTTCTGGCGATCACTTTACTGAGTTTTCTCGCCGCTTCCACTGCGCCGACGCCTCTGTACCACTTGTATCAGGAACACCTGCAATTCTCGGCAGCGACCCTGACCCTGATTTTCGGCGTGTACGCCATCAGCCTGCTCGCGGCGCTGCTTACGGTCGGTTCGCTCTCGGATTACCTGGGCCGCAAACCGGTGATTTTCACCGCGGTGGCGCTGAACATGCTGGCCATGCTGCTGTTTATCAATGCCGACAGCGTCGCCTTGTTGATCAGTGCCCGAGTGCTTCAGGGCTTTGCTACCGGGATGGCCACGGCTGTGTTGGGTGCCGCGTTGCTGGACACTGATCGCCAGCAAGGGCCGCTGGTCAATAGTGTCGCGCCGCTGCTCGGCATGGCGGTTGGCGCCATGGGCTGCGGCTTGTTGGCCGAGTTCGCGCCGCTGCCGCTGCAATTGACTTTTTGGGTGCTGCTCGCGTTGTTCGGGATGCAGGCGCTGTGCGTCTGGCGTCTGCCGGAAAGCGTCAGTGCGCAACGGGGTGCATTGGCTTCGCTGCGTCCAACCCTGCATGTGCCCGTCCAGGCGCGGCGTGCGTTGTGGCTGGTGCTGCCGATCAACACCGCCGCGTGGGCGCTGGGTGGTTTCTATGCGTCACTCGCTCCGTCCCTTGTGCGCACGGCCACCGGATCGACGTCGAATCTGATTGGCGGCGCCACAGTGGCCGTGCTGACTGTCACGGGCGCGTTGATGATCTACAGTCTGCGCAGTCGCCCCGCGGACAAAGTCTTGCTGATCGGCGCGAGCATTCTGCCCGTGGGTGTGGCGCTGGTTTTACTGGCGGTCCACAGCGCCAGCCTGCCGCTGTTTTTCATCGGGACGCTGGTCGCCGGATGCGGTTTCGGCGCCAGTTTCCTCGGCTCGTTGCGCAGTGTGGTGCCGATGGCTTTGCCTCACGAACGGGCCGGGTTGATGTCGGCGTTTTATGTGCTGAGTTATCTGGCGTTCTGCCTGCCGTCGCTGCTGGCGGGGAATCTGACGCGAGCCTTTGGTCTGGTGACCACGACCGATGGCTATGGCGCGGTGCTGATAGTCCTGTCGGTCGGTGCACTGCTCGGGTTGATGCGGCAGCGGCCTGTCAAAGTCTGTGGCGTCGATCTTCGATGACCGCTAGCCTTGGCCTCGTCATTCATTTCGACGGACCGCCCCATGAAGATTATCCGCAGCAAATCTTTCACCGCTGACCGTGCCTGGGGCGCCCTGGATATCGCCAACATGAACGGCATCACCACCCGTTTGCACTGGACTGACCAGCCGTATAAATGGCACGTCAACGATGGGCAGGAAGTGTTCGTCGTACTCGATGGCCAGGTGCAGATGCGCTATCGCGAGGGCGGTCTTGAAAAGGACACGCTGCTTGATGTCGGCGACATTTTTTACGCCTCGGTGGGCACGGAACACGTCGCCCACCCGCTAGGCGCGGCGAGGATCCTGGTGATCGAGACGGAAGGTAGCGTGTGACGCTATATCTGCAAAACAGATAACAGTTAGAGATATTACCCGTTATATAGATATTCGATTCAGCTCTACCATGAATTCCACCTCACAAGAGGAAGAGGAATTCGCCATGACATGCCCCAACACCACCACCCCCGGTTTCAAACCGCTCAGCCATTTGCAGCATCCGCTTGAGGCCATTCGCCAATTCACCCCCAATTGGTTCGCCGCAACGATGGGGACGGGCGTGCTGGCATTGGCGCTGGCGCAATTGCCCGTAGTCATACCCGGTCTGCACGCGGTGGCCGAAGGTCTCTGGCTGCTCAATATCTGCCTGTTTGCATTGTTCACCGCAGCGTACGCGGCACGCTGGGTGTTGTTTTTCGATGAGGCGCGACGGATTTTCGGCCACTCCACGGTCTCGATGTTTTTCGGCACCATTCCCATGGGGTTGGCGACCATCATCAACGGCTTCCTGGTGTTTGGTTTGCCGCGCTGGGGCGACGGCGTGATTCATGTCGCTGAAGTGCTGTGGTGGCTCGATGTGGCCATGTCTGTGGCCTGCGGCGTGCTGATCCCCTACATGATGTTCACCCGTCAGGAACACAGCATCGACCAGATGACAGCAGTCTGGCTGCTGCCAGTGGTCGCGGCGGAAGTGGCGGCCGCCAGCGGTGGTTTGCTGGCACCGCACCTGGCCGATGCCCATTCGCAACTGGTGGTGCTGACAACCAGCTACGTGCTTTGGGCCTTTTCCCTGCCGGTGGCGTTCAGCATTCTGACTATTCTGTTGCTGCGCATGGCGCTCCATAAACTGCCTCACGAAAACATGGCCGCCTCCAGCTGGCTGGCGCTGGGGCCGATCGGCACCGGGGCGTTGGGCATGTTGCTGCTGGGCGCCGACGCGCCGGCCATCTTCGCGGCCAACGGCCTGCCGGGCATCGGTGAAATTGCCGCCGGGTTGGGTCTGGTGGCCGGGATCACGCTCTGGGGCTTCGGCTTCTGGTGGATGCTGATGGCGGTACTGATCACCGTGCGTTACCTGCGCGACGGTATCCCGTTCAACCTTGGCTGGTGGGGCTTCACCTTCCCGCTGGGCGTCTATTCTCTGACGACGTTGAAGCTGGGCAGCACCCTGAACCTGACCTTTTTCAGTGTCTTTGGCTGCGTGCTGGTGGCGATGTTGGCGGTGATGTGGCTGATCGTCTCCCTACGCACGGTGCAGGGCGCGTGGCGGGGCGAGTTATTTGTCTCGCCGTGCATTGCAGGATTAAACAAATAACCGGCAAAGATTAGGTAATGTGTGGCCTGGATCGACGTTCGACATTCCAATAACCATCGCCTCGCCACTCTTTACCCAACATCAGGGACACATGGAAGATGAGCCACCCCTCACAGTTCACCTTGCTTCGCACCCGGCGCTTCCTGCCGTTCTTCGTCACGCAGTCCCTCGGGGCGTTCAACGACAACATCTTCAAGCAGTCGTTGATCCTCGCCATTCTGTACAAGCTGACGATCGAGGGTGACCGTTCGATCTGGGTCAACCTGTGTGCGTTGCTGTTTATCCTGCCGTTCTTTCTGTTCTCGGCACTGGCCGGCCAGTTCGGGGAAAAGTTCGCCAAGGATGCGCTGATTCGTCTGATCAAGCTCGGGGAGATCGCCATCATGGCGGTCGGCGCGGTCGGTTTCCTGTTCGATAACCTGTCGCTGATGCTGGTGGCGCTGTTCGCCATGGGCACGCACTCAGCGCTGTTCGGGCCGGTGAAATACTCGATCCTGCCCCAGGCTCTACGCGAAGAAGAGCTGGTGGGCGGTAACGGGCTGGTGGAAATGGGCACGTTTCTGGCGATTCTGGCCGGCACCATCGGCGCCGGGATCATGATGTCCTCCAGTCATTACGCGCCCATAGTTTCCACTGCGATCATCGGTGTTGCGGTGCTCGGTTACCTGGCCAGTCGCAGCATTCCCCGGGCGGCGGCCTCATCGCCGGAGATGCGCCTGAACTGGAACATCTTCAGCCAATCCTGGGCCACCTTGAAACTGGGCCTGGGGCAAACGCCTGCGGTGTCGCGTTCCATCGTCGGCAACTCGTGGTTCTGGTTTGTCGGGGCGATTTATCTGACGCAGATCCCGGCCTATGCCAAGGAATGGATGCACGGTGACGAGACCGTGGTGACGCTGATTCTGACGGTGTTCTCCGTGGGTATCGCCCTCGGCTCGATGCTCTGCGAGAAGCTTTCCGGGCGCAAAGTCGAGATCGGTCTGGTGCCGTTCGGCTCGTTCGGCCTGACGGTGTTTGGCTTGCTGCTGTGGTGGCATTCCGGCGGTATTCCAGGCAGCGTTGACGGCCATGGCTGGATCGAAATCCTTGGTTTTGGCCACACCTGGCTGATGCTGATCGATATTCTGGGGCTGGGGATTTTTGGCGGTTTCTACATTGTGCCGCTGTATGCGCTGATTCAGTCGCGCACCCCCGAGAACGAGCGGGCGCGGGTGATTGCCGCCAACAACATTCTCAACGCACTGTTTATGGTGGTGTCGGCGATTGTCTCGATCGTTCTGCTGAGTATGGTCAAGCTGTCGATCCCGCAGCTGTTTCTGGTGGTGTCGCTGCTGAACATCGGCGTCAACGCCTACATCTTCAGCATCGTCCCCGAGTTCAGCATGCGCTTCATGATCTGGCTGCTCAGCCATTCCATGTACCGCGTGGAGCATCGCAACCTCGATTTGATCCCGGATGAAGGCGCGGCATTGCTGGTCTGCAACCATGTGTCGTTTGTGGATGCGTTGCTGATTGGCGGCGCGGTCCGTAGGCCGATTCGCTTTGTCATGTACTACAAGATCTACAACCTGCCGGTGCTGAACTTTATCTTTCGCACGGCCGGGACGATTCCGATCGCGGGGCGCCAGGAAGACATTCAAATCTACGAAAAGGCTTTCACGCGGATTGCTCAATATCTGAAGGACGGCGAACTGGTGTGCATCTTCCCGGAAGGCAAGTTGACCGCTGACGGGGAGATGAGCGAGTTCAAGGGCGGGCTGGTGCGGATCCTCGAAGAGACACCGGTGCCGGTGATTCCGCTGGCGTTGCAAGGGTTGTGGGGGAGTTTCTTCAGCCGCGATCCGGGCAAGGGGCTGTTTCGTCGGTTGTGGTCGCGGGTGACATTGGTGGCGGGGCCGGCGGTGGCGGTTGAGGTGGCTGAGCCTGCGGCGTTGCAAGCGATGGTGGGGGATTTGCGTGGGACCGTCAGGTAGTCGGTAATTGTAAGGGCCTCTTCGCGGGCAAGCCTCGCTCCTACAGGGTTAACAGATCCATGTAGGAGCGAGGCTTGCCCGCGAAGGCGATCGTAAGGTCAGGCGCTAACCTTCAGGCCAACCAACCCGGCAATAATCAACGCCACACTGGCCAGCCTGAACAGCGCCATCGATTCACCAAACAGAATGATCCCGGCGATGACCGTGCCCACCGCACCCACGCCGGTCCAGATCGCATAGGCTGTGCCCAGCGGCAATTCCTTCATGGCAAGGCCCAGCAAGCCAAGGCTGATGGCCATGGCGGCAACGGTCAATGCGGTGGGGAGTGGGCGGCTGAAACCGTCGGTGTATTTCAGGCCGACGGCCCAGCCCACTTCGAACAGGCCGGCGAAAAACAGAATAATCCAAGACATGAAAGACCTCCATCGATTGACGGGGTCGTCCCCAGATTAATGACTCGATCGAGCCGCGAGGTCGTCCTCGCGTTGCGCCATAGAGTGCCCATCATTAATCCGGGGATCAAGTTTTCGGGTTACTTGGCCGCTTGCTGAGCCGCGATTTTCCGGTCTTGTTTCTCGCTCATGCGGCGGAAATACGTCGAGAGCAACGCCCCCGAAATGTTGTGCCAGACGCTGAACAACGCGCTAGGCACCGCCGCCAATGGCGAGAAGTGCGCACTGGCCAACGCGGCACCCAACCCCGAGTTCTGCATGCCGACTTCCAGTGCCAGGGATTTGCGCTGGGCCAGCGGCAATTTGAACAGGCGTCCGGTGAAGTAGCCCAACAAGTAGCCGAAACTGTTGTGCAGCATCACCACGGCCATGATCAGCAGGCCGGATTCGGCAATCTTCGCCTGGCTGGCGGCCACCACGGCGGTGACGATGATCACGATGCTCACCACGGAAATCAGCGGCAACACCTCCACTGCATGGCGAACCCGATCGCCCAACAGGCGCTGGGCAAACACGCCAAGCACAATTGGCAACAGCACCACTTGCAGGATCGACCAGAACAGCTCCATGAAGGACACCGGCAGCCACGCAGAAGCCAACAGCCAGATCAACGCGGGTGTCAGCAACGGAGCGAGGAGGGTGGTGACGGCGGCGATGGCCACCGACAGCGCCAGGTCACCGCGCGCCAGCCAGGTCATCACGTTCGACGAAGTACCGCTTGGGCAGCAACCGACCAGAATCACGCCGACGGCGATTTCCGGCGGCAGGTGAAACGCCTGGCAGAGCAACCACGCCACGCCCGGCATGATCACGAAATGTGCAACCACGCCCAACGCCACGCGCCACGGATGGCGAGCGACTTCGGCGAAGTCTTCGAGTTTGAGGGTCAGGCCCATGCCGAACATCACCAGGCCCAGCAGGGGCACGATCGCGCCTTTCAGGCCGATGAACCACGTCGGCTGAAGAAACGCCACGACCGCGAATATCAGAACCCAATAAGCAAAGGTGTTGCCGACAAAACGACTCAATGTAGCGAGGGCGCGCACGGGCTGATCCTTATTTTATTGAACACCACAAAACCAATGTGGGAGTGAGCCTGCTCGCGATGAGGGACTGACATTCAACATTGATGTTGACTGACACTCCGCCATCGCGAGCAGGCTCGCTCCCACAGTAGTAATCACAAGACTTTATATCCCTTGCGGAAGCTCTTCACCGCCCAACGCTTCAACCAGCGCCGGCAGGAAGTCACCGAAGGTCAGCATCATCAGGGTGAAGCTGGCGTCCAGCTGGCCGAGGGCTTCTTCGCCACCGTCCTGTTCCGCCTGGTCTTGCAGCAGGTCTTCGAACTTCAGGCGCTTGACCACCATCTTGTCGTCGAGGACGAAGGACAGCTTGTCTTGCCAGGCCAGCGACAGCTGAGTCACCACTTTGCCGGTGCTCAGGTGCAGCTGAATCTCTTCGCTGGTCAGGTCCTGACGCTTGCAACGCACGATGCCGCCGTCTTCGTGGGTGTCGCGCAGTTCGCACTCGTCCAGCACAAAGAAGTCGTCCGCGGCTTTCTGGGTGGTGACCCATTCAGTCATGGTCGCGGTCGGCGACATTTTAACGGTCAGTGGACGCACCGGCAGGGTGCCGATCACTTCACGCAAGGTGGACAGCAGGTCTTCGGCACGTTTCGGGCTGGCCGAGTTGACCAGGATCAGGCCCTGTTTCGGCGCAATGGCGGCGAAGGTCGACGAACGACGGATAAAGGCACGCGGCAGGAACGCCTGGATGATTTCATCCTTGATCTGGTCGCGTTCCTTTTTGTAGACCTTGCGCATTTGTTCGGCTTCGATCTCTTCGACCTTTTCCTTCACGGCGTCACGCACGACGCTGCCCGGCAAGATGCGCTCTTCTTTACGGGCGGAGATCAGCAGGAAGTCGCCGCTGACGTGCGCCAGGGGTGCATCTTCGCCTTTGCCGAAGGGCGCGACGAAACCGTAGGTGGTCAACTCCTGGCTTGCACATGGACGCGCCAGTTTGGTGGCCAGTGCAGTTTCCAACGCCTCGGCATCAAAAGGCAGATCTTGGGTCAGGCGATAGATAAGCAGGTTTTTGAACCACATGGGGCGAGTCTCTCCTTTATACAAAGGGGGGCATTATTCTCTTAGCGAAGCCATAGGCCAACCCTTCTCTAAGCCTTTGGAAGGCCTGCAAAAATTATTTAAAAAAGTGCTTGCCAGAGGTTGGGTCGCTCCGTAGAATGCGCGCCACACCGAAAGTGAAGGGTGATTAGCTCAGCTGGGAGAGCGTCTGCCTTACAAGCAGAATGTCGGCGGTTCGATCCCGTCATCACCCACCATTCGCTTTAGTGTTACGCGCAGCGGTAGTTCAGTCGGTTAGAATACCGGCCTGTCACGCCGGGGGTCGCGGGTTCGAGTCCCGTCCGCTGCGCCATATTCGGTAACCTGGAACGCTGAACGCCAGGTCACCACGGAAAAGCCCGCTCACGCGGGTTTTTTTCTGCCCGAAGTTTGTACGTTGTTCCTGCAGGTCGTGTCGTTTTACCGGTTTTCAGATTTTTTTGAAAAATTATTCAATTAAATCAACACTTTATGAAAATCTGTGGCACAATGCGCCCCGCAACGAAGGTAAAGGGTGATTAGCTCAGCTGGGAGAGCGTCTGCCTTACAAGCAGAATGTCGGCGGTTCGATCCCGTCATCACCCACCACTTACTTTCAACGCTACGCGCAGCGGTAGTTCAGTCGGTTAGAATACCGGCCTGTCACGCCGGGGGTCGCGGGTTCGAGTCCCGTCCGCTGCGCCATATTCGGTAACCTGGAACGCTGAACGCCAGGTCACCACACAGAAAGCCCGCTTAATGCGGGCTTTTTGCTGTTCGGGATTTGGGTTTTTGCCGACAATCGATGAAAAGCGAATCCTGCCATCACGCGATCATGCGATCTGCAGCTGGCGAAGCCTGCGTTCGGCTGCGCAGCAGTCGTAAATCCTAAGTCTCGGATGGATCTGACTCACCGCGTTGTGTGGTTTTGCGACTGCTGCGCAGCCGAACGCAGGCTTCGCCAGCTGCGCGTATGCGGTAGTGCGTTGGCCCGCGTCGATCGTAGAGGCGTTTTATTCCTGCCTGCTTCTCATTGTTCTGCGTTGCGGCTATGGCGGTAATCGCTCACGGCTTCATACACCGCTTTGCGCAGGCGGTTGATGCCGCCAATCGGTCGATGGGCCTCAAGCCCGAACCACGGATTGAACGACTGGTTGTCGCATTGCAGGTTCAGCGCCGGTGTATCGAAGTCCTGGGCGGGCAGTTTGATTCGCGCCACGGTTTCGAACGGCGCATCTTTTTCCTTCCATTCAATACTCGTGTCTTCGATCGGCATGTATTTGTCCGGATCCTGCCGCTGGATCTGCAAGACGAAGCACGCCGGCACCCGATCCGTCGACAATTGCTGGTTCAGCGCATTGCGCAAAAAATTCGGCAGCTTCTGATTCTGAGTCGGCAAGGTGTAGGCCGGGCAACTGTCGGGGTCCGGCATGACCCGGAACTTGGCGTTGGCGTCACCGAACTTGTAGGGCGAAACCGAAAAGTAAGTGGTCTGCGTCGGACTTTCCGGCGCCGGGGAGAGTGTCGCCAAGGCAATAAACAGATGCCGAACCTGCCACGTGCGCGGATCCCAGCCGGGGAAAAACGCCGTCAGCTTCTTGCCATCGGCCTGAGCGGCCACATTCTGACGGTATTCGGCGACATCACTGACGAAGAAATTCGGGTGGCTGAACATCACGAAGTCCTGTTCACCACGGCTTTGTTGATCGGCGAGCAGTTGTTTGCCGGGCACATCGAGCAGCTTGATCGCCATGCCCCGGGCATCGCGGATACTGTCGAACTGTGGATAGGCATTGCCGTTGGACAGCCGCATCGTCGCTTGCCAGGTTTTACCGGGTTCGCTGAACACGCCTTGACGCAGCCCGTCCGCCAGATCCGGCAACACCTGGACTTCGGCCTTCACGCAACCGTGCGCCTTGGCATGCGCATCGCGCAGGTAGCGGGTGCTTTCACGGTGCTGATCGACGATGCGCACGGCGGTCTGAATGATGGCCTGAGTCATCGCCGCTTCACCGTCCGGGATCAGCTCTTCAGCCGAGACCGGCCCCCGGTGCTGCCAGGCAAACCAGGCCGTGGCCAGCGCCCAACCCAGCAATCCCAAGCCGAACAAGCAAAACAGGGCTTTGCCGAGAAACGCGCCAAACCAGATCCAGAGTCTGCTCATGGCAATTGTGCCTCCAGCGGGCCGCCCAACACTTTCAGATACTCCAGCAGCGCCCAGCGCTCCTCCGGTTGCAGCAGGCGACCAATGACGCCGTTGCCAAGCTTGCCGGCGCGGAATTCGTGCCCGCTGTTGTGATTACCGGTGATGCGCGTGTCGAACTTGAAGCCATTGGTGAAGGCCTCGGTGCGATAACCCAGATGCCTGGGGTCGTACTCGAACGTGCCATTGTAGAAGGTCGTTGCGCGTTCATCCTGGGGCGAGAGCAGTTGATAAATGCTCGGCACCGAACCGTTGTGCAGAAACGGCGCCGTCGCCCAGACACCGGCCAATGGGCGGGCCTTGTAGGCGCGCAGTTCGCGCACACCAATCGGCAGGCCGAAGCCATCCATGTCCGGGCGCTCGGCCTCGGGGATTTTCGCCTCGCGGTAAGCGCGGTTTCCTACGAACGCGGTGACGTAGGCCAGGCCCTTGGCGGACGAGAGTTTGCTCATGTCCAGGGGGTCGGCGGGCGGTGGCTGCAACTGCACATCCAGTTTCGCCAGTTCCGCCGGGTCCCATTGCAAGGCGCTGAGGTCGAAGCGATGGTCGGCAATGTTATTGGCCGCGCCCGGGTCTGTGCCGATGTAGTCCACCGGCAGCATTTTCAGATGTTGCACCCAGCGGCCGTTGGTCTGGACCGATCGAGGCACGTGGCAACCGGCGCAGTTTTCGCTGAACAATTCGCGACCTTTGACGGCCATTGGCTTGTCGACAGCGCCCAGCTCTTCTTCCGGCCAGGCCGGCGGTTTGAGCCGTTGCAGGGTTTGTTCGATCTTGTGTAAATCGCGCAAGCGGACACTCGACGGATAGCGCTCGTCACCTTTAAGCGGTTGGCCGTTGGCGTCGAAGAAATTCAGGGTGGCGCCAACGCCCAGCGCCTCGCCAATGTTGCGGGCCATTGGTTGCTGCGCCGAACCGTTCCATTGCACCCAGTCAAAGGTCCACATATCCCACAGTTGCGGGTAGTCCACCGGGGCATTCGCCACGCGGTAGTTATCGGTTGAAATCGCGTCGCCGAAGCTGGCATTGGCGATGCGTCCGAAGGCGTCGGTTCGGCCAGGGCCTTCCTCGGTCGGATAGAGCCCACGATGGGTATCGTTCCAGGCAACCTTCACGAAGGTATACAGAGAGGTTTTGAAGTCCTCGCGCAGTTGTTGGTGCCGGGTGTCGTAGTTCTCTTTCAGCACGTTGCGGGCGAAGCGTTCGAATTTCCACGGGTTGTAGTAAGTCGAGATCAGACTGGCCACCAGCGCCTGTCCGAAACTGCCGCCGCGCAGTGTAGGAACACTGGAAGGCAGGACATGCTGGGCCGAACCTCCATCGATGCGCACGGCCTGGCCATTGAAGCGCAACTCACCGGTGTGGCAGGCGGCGCAAGTGATGTCGAGGTACTCGTCCTGGCTGCCGGGGTTTTGATGGCGGGCAAAACCCACGGGCAAGTTGCCGGGATTGTTGTTCGGCGTGGTTTTTTGCTCGGGGTCGATCAGAAAACCAAAGCGCGCGAGATACTCGGGGGCGGCGAATCGTTGTTCCGAGAAGGGCAGTTCGAGTTCCTTGAACCAGTCATAGCGCAGGCCTTTGACTTGAGTGCCCTGGGGGGTGAAGTAGTAAGTCTGGCGGTCAGCGGCGCTCCACTGATCCAGATAACGCACCTTTTGTACGGGGGACCAGGTCGGCAGTTTCGGGTTGGCGACGTAATACAGAACCACGGCCAGGCCCAGCCCCAACAGCACAGCGAACAGCACCAGCAGGCGGAATAAGAGGCGCAAGATAAACATCCTTGTCGATTTGTAGCTCTCTTATGCCTCAGTGTTCGAGGTGCGGCAAGTGGCCATTACGCCAGATGCTGTGGGATACGGCACCCATCTCTGTGAGCCCAAGATGACAGAAGCTTCATCATTCCAATCCCGAAATGCGTTAAAACACCTGAACTTATCAGAAGTTTCCTGCTCTCATGCCGGTAGCCATTGGTCGTGGCCGCCTGATAAGCTCGCGGCTTTACTCGATTGCCCTTTAGGCGCATGAACAAGGAAATAGCATGAAACAGCATCGGTTGGCGGCGGCGGTGGCCCTGGTTAGCCTGGTACTTGCGGGTTGTGATTCGCAGACCAGCGTAGAGCTGAAAACCCCGGCGCAAAAAGCTTCCTACGGGATTGGCCTGAACATGGGCAAGAGCCTGGCTCAGGAAGGCATGGATGACCTTGATTCCAAAGCCGTAGCCCAAGGCATCGAAGATGCCGTCGGCAAGAAAGAACAGAAGCTGAAGGATGACGAGCTGGTCGAAGCCTTCGCAGCACTGCAGAAGCGTGCTGAAGAGCGTATGGCCAAAATGAGCGAAGAGTCGGCATCCGCCGGCAAGAAATTCCTCGAAGACAACGCCAAGAAAGCCGGCGTAACCACCACTGCTTCGGGTCTGCAATACGAAGTGGTCAAGAAAGCTGATGGCGCACAGCCTAAGCCGACCGACGTAGTGACTGTTCACTACACCGGCAAGCTGACCAACGGCACTACCTTCGACAGCTCCGTCGATCGTGGCAGCCCGATCGATCTGCCGGTCAGCGGCGTGATTCCGGGTTGGGTCGAAGGCCTGCAACTGATGCACGTTGGCGAGAAGTACAAACTGTACATCCCTAGCGAACTGGCCTACGGCGCCCAAAGCCCAAGCCCGGCGATTCCAGCCAACTCGGTGCTGGTATTCGACCTGGAACTGCTGGCGATCAAGGATCCAGCAAAAGAAGACGCCGCCAAGTAATTAGCGTCTGATTTAAAAACAACGCCTCGCTTTATGCGGGGCGTTGTTGCATCTGGCGTTCAGCGAGGGTAAACAAAGCGAACGGATGCTGTACGTTGCAGTCATAGCCATTGAGGACGCCGTGCTAGCCGCGCCGGTGCGCCAAGTCAATGAAATCTTGGGTTTTTTTATGTGAGTAAAAAACGCCCGATCTGAGTTGAGCCCTTATGAAACGTGGCTTTCAGCCGTGAAAAATAGCTCTGTTCACAAGGTTATCCACAATTTGTGTGGATAACATTTCAGAGGGAGGAATGATGAAAGCACCCTGGAATTTCGCTCGTTTCCTGCCACTCGCCGGACGCCTGCTCGCCCGTGGGCGTTTGCCGACCCTGCTGTTCGCCGTCGCCAGCAAAGGTGCCAGCCAAGGCAACCGATTGGGCAAACTCAAGGACGATTTGCGCCTGTTGCAGGCACTGTGCCTGGCCTACTGGCGCGGCGAGTACCGCGCCATCAGCCCGAAGGCGTTGCTCTCGGTGGTTGCCGGCCTGATGTACTTCCTCAGCCCGGTGGATGCGATCCCGGACTTCATCCCGTTATTCGGCATGCTCGATGACATCGCCGTGCTGGCCTGGTTGATGAAAGTCCTCGATGACGAACTCAATGCGTTCCGTGCCTGGCGTAATCGCCAATTGCCGGAGAAGCTCGCGATGGCTGAGCGCCTCCCCGATACCCCAGAGCAGCTTCAGCTTCAGGGCCCGAAAAAAACCTGATTTGAGTGAGGATCGCCCTTATATTCATACCCCCCGCGACCGTGGCCGCTGTTAGGATTACACTTCTAGGGAAAAGTGCCGACTCGCTAAGTGTCGTTGTCCTACGGGGAAGTCATGGATATTCAGATAATCACACGCGAAGGCGAGCCCGAATACGCGGTTTTGCCGTGGGCTCAGTACCAGGCTCTACTGAAAGCAGCAGGCATCAACGAACAACCGGCACCCGATAAGCCGGCGCGTCACGCAGCATCACCAGACCAGATTCTTCCGGGGCTGGATCAACTACGCAGTTTGCGCGAAGGGAAGGGCATCGCCATTGAGGCGCTCGCCCGCACGGTAGGCATCAGCCCGTCTTATCTGGCCTTGATCGAAAGTGGCGAGCGTCTGCCCGACGCTGCGATTCGCCGCAGCCTGGCCTGGGAACTGACGGTGCCAGGGTGGAGGGATGAAACGTGAGCGTACGCATCAGTCGTCAACATTGGGACGGGTTGCTGGGTGAGCTGGATCAGGCCCGGCGCCAGCGCCATCTGCTGACTTATCGAGCCTTGCTGGAGCGCTTGCAGTTGCCCACGCCGGCCATGCAAACACTCACCGCTGCGTTGGAGCATCTGGCCGCGCTGGATGCCAAGGCCGAGCAGCCGCTGCGCAGCTCGCTGGTGATCAGCCAGGGCGCCAGTCGCTTGCCACGCACCGGTTTCTTCGAGTGCGTCGAACGTCTGGGGCGTTTCTCCGGGCCGTCCGACGGCGTTGCTGCCGCCTCGTGGCACGCCTCGGAAGTGGTGCGCGTGTTCGAATACGAGTACCCGGAATCGGCGGAGGCCTGAGTGTTTTTAAAGCTCAAGGCACGGGCCGGTTACTGGCTGGCCCGCCGGTTGTTTCACTGGTCGTGGTTCGTGCGACAGCCCCGTGGCTGGAGCTGGCTCGAAGGCCAGTTCGCGCGCATGGCCAATCTGGGTGACGTCGGCGCGCAAAGCTTCTATGGCCACATCCTGACCTTTCGCGGCGTTGGCCTTGGGGCTCGTGAGGAAGGCGTTCGATTGCTGCGCCTGGCGGCGTTGGCGGGGGATGGCAAAGCGGCGTATCAGGTGGGCGTGATCAGTTTGGCGGGGACGCCGAGCAAGGCGCCGGATCCGGATGAAGCGGCGCGGTTTTGGGGAATGGCGGCGAAGGCGGGGCATCCGTTGGCTGAGATGAAGCTTAAAGAGATGGCGTCTCGCGATTCTGCGAAATAAAGACATAGCGGTTCGACAAATGAACGTGGCGTGAGGGAAACCTCTCGACACGTTTGCGTTTCTGACGGTTCGTTTATTAGTGATGGCGTATTAGAGAATCGCCCTACTTCAACTTCGTCCATTCCTGACTTCTTTCCTGATTGATCACCCGCAAAGTGCAGCGCGTTTAAAGCCGGGCAAATTCATCGGAGATTTCCTTCGAGTTGTGGCGGCTTTCATGAACTGGTGCGCGTCGTGTCTCATCGATAGTCTTCTGGCGGTCACTGCAAATTCAGTGACAGGGCGTGGAAGCCCTTCTATCGTTAGGCGCGTCAAGCGCCACCAGTTCGGCGTTTTTCGTCTGTGTTTTATGGTGGCTGTGCGCGGGGCGCTTTCGAGTGCGCCGAGTGCCTAACGTCTCGGTCTTCCACACCCGCGTTCAGCCGCCACCTATCGCGTGGAAGTGATTTCTGGCGGCTCCAATCCATACGTTAGGCATTAAATTATGAAAACACTGACTCCGGATCCGCCATACACCCCACAAATTCCCCATCCAGACAACCGCTTCATGGCGCTCACCAGCAACTGCAGCGACATGCCCACGCTGTTCGTCGACACCCACGCGCCCCTCGATATTTTGACCGACGCCGCCCGCTACCGAATCCGTGCGGTCACCCAAGTGCTGGAGAACCTGTCCATGCGCGGTTCGATTGAGTGCGATTCCATGATTCTCAGCGACTTCGCGCTGCTCTGCGCCATTCCGTTGCGTGATGGGTGTGATGTGCTGGATGTGGTTGGGCGGCGGTTGGGGGCGATGTCAGAAGCGGATTAATTCCAGAGATTTTGGTTGTCTGGTCGGGCCTCTTCGCGGGCAAGTCGGATCGCCGCACCGCTCGCTCCTACAGAGGTTGAGTTGTTCACAATAATTGCGAACGACACCAAACCCTGTAGGAGCGAGCGGTGCGGCGATCCGACTTGCCCGCGAAGGCGTCCGTTCAATCACCGCTGCCCAATGATCAATTCCTCGTTCTGCACCGGCACCGCCAGACTATCAATCACATGCACGCTATACCCCGGCACATTCTTCCCGTGATGCTTGGCCTGCGAGGCCATTTCCGCCAACTGGCTCGCATCGAGGTGTCCACAGGCCTGTGGGTGCAAATGCACGAAAAAATAGATCCGCCCCGTTTTTTTTCGAGATGAAGCTGAAAGTGTTGGCGCCTCGCGATGCTGCGAAGTAACCCATCGTTGCCCGAAGAACAAGCGTGGCGTGAGGGAAACCTCCCGCCACGTTTGCGTTTCTGACGGTTCTTGAATTGGTGGCGGCGTATTAGGGAATTGTCCTACGCCATCATCATCCTTTGCTGGCTTCTTTTCTGATCGAGCACCCGCAAAGTCCTCCGCGTTTGATGCCGTGTAAATCCATCGGAGATTTCCTTCGAGTTGCGGCGGTTTCCATGAACTGGTGCGAAGTGAGTTCAACCGATAGCCTTTGATGGTCACTGAAAATTCAGTGGTGGGGTGTAGGAACCCTTTCAGCATCGGTATTGCGTAAGCGTCGAAACCGGGTTTGCGGCCGTCCATGTGCGTCCGTAAGATCAGTTGCGGCGGCTATGCGCGGGCACGCTTCGGCGTGGTCGAGTCTCCGATGCTCGGTATTCCTACCCCGCGTATAGCTGCCACCCAAGCCTGTAGGAAGGCTTTTTGGCAGCCCCCATTTTCATCGGAAGGTCTCAAATGCCAACACTTCATCCTGATCCACCCTACGAAAAACCGGTTTCCCATCCAAAGAACCGCTTCATGGCGCTCACCAGCAACTGCAGCGACATGCCCACCTTGTTCGTCGACACCCACGCGCCGCTCGATATTTTGACCGACGCTGCCCGCTATCGAATCCGAGCCGTAACCCAAGTGCTGGAGAACCTGTCCATGCGCGGTTCGATTGAGTGCGACTCCATGATTCTCAGCGACTTCGCATTGCTATGTGCGATTCCATTCCGCGATGGCTGTGATGTGCTGGATGTGGTTGGGCGGCGGTTGGGGGCGAGGTCAGAAGCGGATTAATTCCAGAGATTTTGGTTGTCTGGTCGGGCCTCTTCGCGGGCAAGTCGGATCGCCGCACCGCTCGCTCCTACAGAGGTTGAGTTGTTCACAATAATTGCGAACGACACCAAACTCTGTAGGAGCGAGCGGTGCGGCGATCCGACTTGCCCGCGAAGGCGTCCGTTCAATCACCGCTGCCCAATGAACAATTCCTCGTTCTGCACCGGCACCGCCAGACTATCAATCACATGCACGCTATACCCCGGCACATTCTTCGCGTGATGCTTGGCCTGCGAGGCCATTTCCGCCAACTGGCTTGCATCGAGGTGTCCACAGGCCTGTGGGTGCAAATGCACCACGCCGATCGACAATGACAGCAGCGGAAATTCCTGGCGCACGCCTTGGCGATTTGGCGCGATAAAGCAGCCGGCTTCCAGGTGTTCGCTGCGGTAGAAGCGTCGGCATTGGCTCTGGAAGTCGTCCAGCAGCTGGTTCAAACGTTTGCGCCAGTCTTCCGGGCCGAGCACCAGCAGGAAGTCATCACCGCCGATATGGCCGACGAAGTCGCGGGACGGGTCGACGCGATCGTTCAGGCATTGCGCCAGGCACAGCAGGACTTCGTCCCCACGGCCGTAGCCGTAGATGTCGTTGAAGGGTTTGAAACTGTCGATGTCGACGTAGCAGATCACCGATTCCCGTTCCTGTTGCAGCAGCCGTGTCAGGCATTGCTGGATGGGCACGTTGCCTGGCAACAGGGTCAGCGGGTTGGCGTAACGGGCTTGCTGGATTTTCAGCTCGGTAATCAGCTTGAGCACATCGATCACCCGGCCCAATCCCAGATAACCGCCGTTGAGGGTGATGATGAAATCTTCTTCAATGCGCTGACGCGCGCGACTGGTGATCAAGCGGCTGACCTGCTGCAGTGACTGGCTCATCTCCACGGCGAGGAAATCGTCGTTCATCAAGCGGCTGATGGGCTTGCGGGCAAACAGGTCGGTCGCAAAGGGTTTGAGCAGTGCGTCCGAGAGCGAATGTCGATGGACGATGCCGCAGGGATGGCCTTGCTCGTCGAGCACCGCCAGTGAGTTCAGGTTGGCCTGGCGGCGGAAGGCTTCCAGCACCGTGGCTGTCGGTGTGTCCCGGTGCACGGCTGGTTGATCGTTGAGCAAGGCGCTGAGGTCACTGCTTTCGTCATTCAGCGCCACGGCGGTGCTGTCGTGTTTGGGCATCAAGGCTCGGGCATCGCGAGGTGGATGCTCTTGAGGCCGGCACAGCAAATAGCCTTGCACCAGATCGACACCCATCTCGGTCAACACCGCGAGTTCTTCGGGCAGTTCGATACCTTCGGCGATCACCTGCGCCCGCGAGGCCTTGGCGATTTGCAGGATAGAGCCGACGAACTCACGCTTGAGCGCGTCCTGATGAATGCCGTCGATGAAGTGCCGGTCGATCTTCACATAGTCCGGACGCAGTTCAGACCACAATCGCAAGCTTGAGTAGCCGGCGCCCAGATCATCCAGCGCAATGGAAAACCCCATCGCCCGATAGTGATGCAGGGCGTTTTGCAGTAACTGGAAATCGTCGGTCGGGGTCTGTTCGGTGAGTTCAATCACCACCTGACTCGGCGGTATGCCGAAGTCCTGGAGCAATTGCAGGGTTCGCCCCGGTTGATGAGCGGCTTCAAGCAGGGATTCCGGAGAGACGTTAAGAAACAGTTTGCCGGGCAACTGCTGTTCATTGAAGCGTCGGCAGGCACTTTCACGGCAGGCGATTTCCAGCTCGTTCAAGCGACCGGCCTGACGCGCGACCGCAAACAATGCGATGGGGGAGTGCAGCGGACTGTTCGAGGGGCCGCGGGAGAGGGCTTCATAGCCGACAATGCGTCGTTCAGAGAGGGAGATGATCGGCTGGAACAGGCTGTGCAAGCCGCTTTGAGCCAGTATGGAACTCAAGGCACTCAGCTGTTCTGTCGTGGTCATGGCAATCTCTGGCGATAAAAAAAGGACTGGGAGCACGCTCTTGTTCAAGAGGGCTCCCAGTCCTGTATTTCACGACAGAATGATGACTGTATGATGACGCTCCGGAGAGCGTCAGCATTAAATTGCCATCATCTTGCTCGTAACCACTTAGTGCTTGGCTACCGCAGTGTTGAGTTTCAAGTAGTCCAGCAGAATCCGCCCGGTCTCGCTCAAATAGGCATCGTCTTCTGGCTTGGTCTTGTCCGGCTCGGCCGCGATCGCGTCTTCGTCTTCTTTCTTCAGCTCTTTGAGCGGTTCTTCGCCCTTGGCCTTGCGACGGAGGTTTTCCATGACCAGTTGCTTGGCTTCGATGTCGGCGTGTTGCTTACGACGATCGGCTTCGTTGAGGCTGACGGTTTTTTCTTCCATCAACTTCTGGGCCAGGGCCAGTTTGTCGCGGATGAACACGAACTCTGCGTCTTTGGTAGAGCGCAAATCATGCTCGGACTTGAGCTGCGCGATGTACGGTTTGAACGGGTCGACCGCCGGCTTGATGGCCGCACGGATGGTGTCCCACGGCATGGCTTCCGGCAGGGCGCTTTCGCCGATTTCCTTGGTGTCGATGATCGACGGGTAATCGATGTCCGGCAGTACGCCCTGATGCTGGGTGCTCTGGCCGGAAACCCGGTAGAACTTGGCCAGGGTCAGTTTCAGTTCGCCATGGTTCAACGGCTGAATGGTCTGCACGGTGCCTTTACCGAAGGTCTGGCCGCCGATGATCAGTGCGCGATGGTAGTCCTGCATGGCGCCGGCAAAAATCTCCGAAGCCGAGGCGGACAAGCGGTTGACCAGCAACGCCATCGGGCCTTTGTAGAAGGCGCCCGGGTTTTCATCTTCCAGCACATCGACCCGGCCGTCGGCGTTACGCACCAGCACGGTCGGACCTTTGTCGATGAACAGGCTGGTCAGCTCGGTGGCTTCCTGCAAGGAGCCGCCGCCGTTGTTGCGAAGATCGATGACTACGCCGTCGACTTTCTCTTTCTGCAACTCGGTCAGCAGTTTCTTGACGTCGCGAGTGGTGCTCTTGTAGTCCGGATCACCGGCACGGAAAGCCTTGAAGTCGAGGTAGAAGGCCGGGATCTCGATGACGCCCAGTTTGTAGTCTTTGCCGTCCTGTTTCAGGTTGAGGACCGACTTCTTCACGGCCTGGTCTTCAAGTTTCACCGCTTCACGGGTGATCGGCACGATCTTGGAGGTCTGGTCGTTCGGGGCATTGCTGGCCGGAATCACTTCCAAGCGCACCACGGTGCCTTTCGGACCACGGATCAGCTTGACCACTTCGTCCAGACGCCAGCCGACCACGTCGACCATCTCTTTGTTGCCCTGGGCAACGCCGATGATCTTGTCGGCTGGAGCCACGAGCTTGGTCTTGTCGGCCGGGCCGGCAGGCACCAGACGCACGACTTTTACCTGATCGTTATCGCTCTGCAACACGGCGCCGATGCCCTCGAGGGACAGGCTCATGTTGATGTCGAAGTTTTCCGCGTTATCCGGCGACAGATAGTTGGTGTGCGGGTCGTAGGACATGGCGAAGGTGTTGATGTACGCCTGGAAGATGTCTTCCGCACGGGTCTGGTCCAGGCGCGCCAACTGGTTCTTATAGCGCTTGGTCAGGGTTTCCTGAATCTGCTTGGAGTCCTTGCCCGCGATCTTCTGCCGCAAGACTTCGTCCTTGACGCGTTTGCGCCACAGGTCGTCGAGTTCGGCGGTGGACTTGAGCCAAGGGGCGTCCTTGCGATCGATCAGCAAGGTTTCCTTAGCGTTGAAGTCGATTTTATCGACGCCCTTGTTCAGCTCGGCAAGAGCAAAGTCCAGACGCGCTTTGACGCGGTCCAGGTAGCGCTTGTAGATGGTGAACCCGGCGTTCAGGTCGCCGCTTTTGAGGAAGTCGTCGAACTGGGTTTTCCACTTGTCGAATTCGGCAATGTCGCTGGCCATGAAATAGCTGCGCGACGGATCCAGCAGCTTGAGGTAGCTGTCATAGATGATCACCGAGCGCGCGTCATCGAGCGGCGGCTTGCTGTAGTGATGGCGCTTGAGCAGTTCGACGACGTTCAGGCTGGCGATCACTTCGTCACGATCAGGCTGAAGCTTGTCCCAGCTATTGGCTGCGAATGTGCTGCTCGACATCGGCAACAGGCCGATACCAATGAATAGGGCTAGGGCGGTGCTGGGTAAAAAATGCTTCATGCTGATTCGACGCGGGGACAATTGATCACGCATATTAGGCCGTCTTTGAAGTCGCCGGTTCCACAGGGGCCGGTCGCATAATGCAAGAAAGCCCGGCGCTACAGCTACGGGCTCAGTCCAGACTCACTATGGAGGCACTGTGAAGGCATTGCAAGGCGTGGAAGGTCAAGTGGAGTGGGTTGAAGAGCCCAGTCCTACATGCGATGTAGGACAAGTTCGTATTCGAGTGGCGGCAGCGGGCCTCAATCGCGCCGATTTGTTACAGAAAGCGGGGCTTTATCCGCCACCGCCGGGAGCCAGTCAGGTACTGGGTCTTGAGTGTTCTGGGGTGATCAGCGAGGTCGGCCCGGGCTCGTCCTGGCAGGTCGGCGATCGGGTCTGCGCCTTGCTGGCCGGGGGCGGGATGGCCGAGGAGGTAGTTGTCGACGGACGGCACGTGCTCCCCGTCCCCGAAGGTTTGTCCCTGGCCGAGGCGGCGGCGTTGCCGGAAGTGTATGCAACCGTTTGGCTGAATTTGTTTCAACTGGCTGCGCTCAAACCGGGTGAGAAAGTTCTTCTGCACGCCGGAGCAAGTGGAATCGGTTCAGCTGCCATTCAGCTGTGCAAGGCCTTTGGTAACCCGGTCTGGGTCAGCGTCGGCTCCGCCGAGCGTCTGGCGTATTGCGAAGCGCTGGGTGCGCAGGGTGGTGTTGTGCGCACTGGCGACCTGGACAGCTTGCGTGATCTGGGGCCGTTCGATGTGATTCTCGATCCGGTCGGTGGCAACTACGCCGCGCTGAACCTGAAGATGCTGGCTCAGGATGGTCGGTGGGTGCTGATCGGTTTGATGGGCGGTCGTGAAGCGACGCTGGATCTGGCCCAGGTCCTGGCCAAGCGCGTGCAACTGCTGGGTTCGACCTTGCGCAGTCGCGATGAGCAGTTCAAGGCGGATTTGTTCAGTGATTTGAACCAGCATGTGTGGCCGTTGTTTGCTGAAGGGCGGTTGAGTCCGCAGTTGGCGAAGACCTTTGCGATCAAGGATGCGGAAGCGGCGTTTGCCGAGCTGGCGAGTAATAAGGTGGCGGGGAAGTTGGTCTTGGTGATCGACCCAAGCCTGACCTGACAACACCGATCCTTGTAGGAGCGAGCGGTGCGGCGATCCGACTTGCCCGCGAAGGCGTAATTACATTCAACAGTTGTGTTGACTGATACACCGCTTTCGCGGGCAAGCCTCGCTCCTACAGGGATTTTGGTTATTTCCAGAGGTGGATCGGCCAGCCAGCTTTTTCGGCGTGCTCGAGCAGCACCGGATCCGGGTTCACCACGTGTGGGAAATCCACCTTCAACAGCAGCGGTAAATCGTTGCGTGAGTCGGAATAGAAACTCGCACCTTCCAGGTTTTCTTCTTCCGCATCCAGCCACTCCAGCAAGCGAGTAATCTTGCCTTCGCGGTAGGTCAGGGTGCCGACGGTGTGGCCGCTATAAACCCCGTGTAACACTTCCAGCTCGATGCCGAGAATTTCGTCGATGCCCAAACGGTCGGCAATCGGCCTCACCAGGTGCGTGCCCGACGCCGAAATCACCAGAATCCGGTCGCCGGCCTTGCGATGGGCTGCGATGGCTTTGGTGGCGTCACTGAAGATGATCGGCTCGATAAAGTCTTCCACCCACGGCCCCACCAAATGGTCGACCTCTTCGGGTGTGCGCCCGATCATCGGCTCCAGGCTGAAGGTCATGTAGTCCTCCATCCGCAGTTTGCCGTGGCTGTAGGCGTCCATCAGTTCGTTGTTCTGACGCATGAACGACTCGGGATCGACCCAGCCCAGGCGGCCCATTTGCTCGCTCCAGAGGGTGGCGCAGTCGCCGCGGATCAGGGTTTCGTCCAGATCAAAAATTGCCAGGGCCATCAGTGGGGTTCTCTTCGAGAACAGCTTCAAGCTTCAAGCTAAAAGCTGCAAGAGTGGATTGAGGTGCTCAGCAGTCTACAACTTGAAGCCTATGGCTTGAAGCTTGCCGCTGCTTTCAAGCTACCTCACACAGGGCAGTCGGATCGATGGAAAGTGCCAGGCGCTGACCATCGGGATGCAGATCGGCCGCCGAGCGGTTCAGCACATCCACCACCAATTCCACGCCGCGGGCTTCGACCCGATAACGAATCACATTGCCCAGCAAGCTGTGGCTGCGCACTTGCGCATCAAGCTCGCCATTGAGGCTCAGTTCGATGGCTTCCGGGCGAATCGCAATGCGGTGGTTGATCGGCCGTTGCAGCAGTTTCGAGGCGCTGTCGGCGTCCAGCAGGTTGTAGTTGCCGATAAAGCCCGCGGCAAAAACATCCACGGGCGCGGTGTAAAGGGTTTCGGCGTCGCCGCTCTGTACGATCTTTCCCTGATTCATCAGGAAAATCCGGTCAGACATGGTCAGTGCTTCTTCCTGATCGTGTGTGACGAAGATCGTGGTCAAGCCGAGTTCGCGCTGGATCTGACGGATCTGTTCGCGCAGGTGCTTGCGAATCCGTGCATCGAGGGCCGACAGCGGTTCATCCAGCAACAGCAGTCGTGGACGGGTGACCAATGAGCGGGCGAGGGCCACGCGTTGGCACTGGCCGCCCGACAGTTGATGCGGATAACGCGCGGCGAAGTCGTTCAACTCCACCAGTTTCAACACTTCGGCGACGCGCTTGTGGCTGTCGTCGGCGTTGACCTTCTGCATGCGCAAACCGAAGGCGATGTTCTGTTCCACGGTCATGTTCGGGAACAGCGCGTAACTCTGGAAGACCATGCCGATCCCGCGTTTCTGCGGGCTCAACGGCACGATGTCGACACCATCAAGCAGAATCTTGCCGCCATCCACCGAGGTCAGGCCGGCGATGCACCGCAGCAGCGTGGACTTGCCGCAACCGGACGGGCCGAGCAGGGTGACGAATTCACCTTTCTGGATTTCGCAGTTGATGTCGCTGAATACCGTGGTGCCTGCGTAGTTTTTCTGCAGGTGTTGGACGCTGACATAGCTCATTCGCTTTTGTCCTTGTTCAAGATATTGGCCGCCCAGGTCAGAACCAGCACAAAGAAGAAGTAGGAGATCACCAGCGCACTGGTGAAGTGGCCGCTGCTGTTACGCATGTTGTTGAGGTAGACCTGCAGGGTTTCGTAGCGGGTGCCGACCAGGATGTTGGCGAATACGAACTCACCGAACAGGAACGAGAACGACAACAGCAACGCCACCATCAAACCCTTGCGCAGGTTTGGCAGCACCACCAGGAACGCGGCTTGCCAGGTGCTGGCGCCCAGCAATTGAGCGGAGTCCATCAGGTCGCGCAGGTTGATCGCTTGCAGGTTGTTGGTGATCGCCCGGTACATGAACGGCAGCGCGATGGTGAAGTAGCAGCCGATCAGAATCCACGGCGTCCCGACCATCGCAAACGGCCCGGAACCATAGAGCTGCAACAGCCCCACCGACGACACCACCGGCGGCACCGCGAAGGGCAGCAGGATCAGGATGTTCATCAGCGCATCAAGTTTGGGGAAGTGGTAATGCACCACGAACAGCAGCGGCAGAATCAGCACCACCGACAGAATCAACGCGCCGACGCACACCAGCAGCGACTGCCCGAAGGCATGCAGAAAGCGTGGATCGCTCCACAGCTGGATGTACCACTTGAAGGTAAAGCCGCTGGGCAGAATGGTCGCCGACCAACTGCTGGAGATCGAGTAGATCAATGTCCCGGCCAGCGGCAATAACAGAATGGCAAACAGCAAGTACACCACCACCCGGTGATAGACACCGACGGGGCCCAGTTCAGCGCGAGACATGGTAGCTCCTCTTCAACAGCAACTGATGCACGATGGTCACCAGGGTCATCAACGCCACGAGCACCACGGCCAGGGCGCTGGCGAGGTTCGGATCAAGGGAAATGTCGCCGGAAACCATCGCCGCGATGCGGATCGGCAGCACGTTGAAGTTGCCGGTGGTCAACGCGTAGACCGTTGCGTAGGCGCCGAGGGCGTTGGCCAGCAAGATCACGAAGGTGCCGAGCAGCGCAGGCGTCAGCACCGGCAAGCCGATGTGGCGCCAGAACTGCCAGCCGTTGGCGCCGAGCAGCTCGGCGGACTCACGCCAGTCTTCGCGCAAGGCGTCGAAAGCCGGGTAGAGCAGCAGCACGCCCAATGGGATCTGGAAGTAGGTGTACAGAATGATCAGCCCGGTTTTCGAGTACAGGTTGAAGTCCTGAATGATCCCGGCCTGCTTGAGCATGATGGTGAAGCTGCCGTTGAACCCCAGCAGAATGATGAACGCGAAGGCCAGGGGCACACCGGCGAAGTTGCTGGTCATGTTGGCAAAGGCATTCACGAAGTTGCGCAGTTTCGAGTCGACCCGGCGCAGGGAATAGGCGCCGAGCACCGCGATAATGATGCCGAATACGCTGGACCAGAAACTGATCTCCAGGCTGTACTGGATCGCCTGCAAATAGAACTTCGAATTGAAGATTTTGGTGAAGTTGGCCACGCCCCAGCCGAACTCTTCCGATTGCAGGCTGTTGATCATCACCCACACCAATGGCGCGATCTCGAACACGATAAAGAACAATGCAAAAGGCACCAGGCACAACGCTGCCAGCCATTTACCACGGGTCATGGCGTTCACTTGAGCAGCTCCCGGCAGACAGGTTTGTCGTGGGCCACGCCCAGCAGTTCGCAGACAGTGCCGCAGATTTCAGTCTGTTTTGGCGCCGCACTGGTGTTGAGGCTGAAAGCATCACCGAGGACAAACAGCGGCACTTCGCGTTCTTCCGGCAGCAGGCCGTTGTGGGAGCGGTCGTTGTTCATGCCGTGGTCGGCGGTCACCAGCACCTGATAGCCGGAATCGAGCCAGGCTTGCAGGTAGTCGGCCAGGATAATGTCCGCCGAGCGGGCGCTGTTGCGGTATTGCGGGGTGTCGAGGCCGTGCTTGTGCCCGGCGTCGTCGATGTTCATGGGGTGGATCAATAAAAAGTTTGGTGCGTGGCGCAAGCGCAGGTTTTCGGCGTCGGCGAACAGGTGCGAATCCGGGTAGTGATCGTTCCAGTAGAAGTGACCATGCTGGATCGGCAGGTTGCGGTCGTCGGTATGACGATCCCGGGCGGCCACGAACGGCGAGCGGTTATTCAACTCGCTGACCCAGTGATAGGCCGCGGCGGCGGTCGTCAGGCCGGCATCCGTGGCGTAGTGATAAATGCTGCGCTGGTTGGACAGGCGCGAAACGTTGTTGTGGACGATGCCGCTCTCGATCGGCGGAACGCCGGTGAGGATGCATTCGTAAAGCGGTCGGGACAGGGCCGGCAGTTCGCACTCCAGTTTGTAGAGCGCCGCGCGTCCTGCGCCAACGTAAGCCTGCAGGTGCCCCATGGCGTGGCGCGCGACCTCAAAGTTGAGGCCGTCGAGCACGACAAGGATGACGTTGTGCTTCATAGGGGCAAAACTCCGCGAAACATTGGATTTCAGCGAAACCTGTAGGAGCGAAGCTTGCTCCGAAGAGGGATTTACATCCAACAATGATGTTGGCTGACTGTCCGCCTTCGCGAGCAAGCTTCGCTCCTACAGATGAAGCATTACTTCATTTCGACGAGGACTTCTTCGTTCCACTTCTGCGGCAAAGCCTTGGAAGTCTTTTCCCACGCATCCGCGTCTTTGATCGGCGTGACCTTTTTGTACTGCTCGTTCGGCAGCAGCTTGGCCTGGACGTCAGCCGGCAGCTTGATGTGTTCGGCACGGATCGGACGGGCATTGCCTTTCGCCAGGTTGATCTGACCGGCATCGCTGAAGATGTATTCGCGGGTCAGCTTGGCGGCGTTCGGGTTCTTCGCGTACTTGTTGATGATGGTGGTGTAACCGGAAATCACCGAACCATCGGAGGGGATCAGCACAACGTAGTCATCCGGGTTGGCCATCTTGGCTTTGTAGCTCAGGCCGTTGAAGTCCCAGACCACGCCGACTTCGATTTCACCCTTTTCCATCGTGGCGATGGTCGGGTTGGCCATGGACAGGCGACCCTGCTTGGCGATATCTGCGAACAGCAACAGCGCTGGTTGCAGGTTCTTCTCGTCGCCACCGTTGGCCAGTGCCGCGGCCAGTACACCGTTGGCGGCCTGGGCGGCGGTGCTGACGTCACCGATGGAAACCTTGTATTTACCGGTTTTCAGATCAGCCCATTTGGTAGGGGCTTCGGAGCCGTGCAGCAGCTTTTTGTTGACGATGAACGCGATGGTGCCGGTGTACGCCAGCGCCCAGTTGCCGTCCTTGTCTTTCGCCCAGTCCGGGATCTGGTCCCAGGTGCTTGGCTTGTAGGGTTGCACCACGCCTTGCTTGACCGCGATCGGGCCGAAGGCTGCGCCGACGTCGCCGATGTCGGCGCTGGCGTTGTCTTTCTCGGCGGCGAACTTGGCGATTTCCTGCGCCGAGCTCATGTCGGTGTCGATGTGTTTCAGGCCGTACGTCTTGGCCAGGTCTTCCCAGGTGCCTTTCCAGTTGGCCCAGTCATCGGGCATGCCGACGCTATTGACCGCGCCTTCCGCTTTCGCAGCGGCTTCCAGGGTTTTCAAATCATCAGCGGCCATGGCGGCGGTGCACATGGCAATGGTCGAGCCTAACAGTGATGCCAGGAAAAGCTTTTTCATCCGAAGCTCCTTTGGGCGTTTTCAACGCTGCGATTGCGGTTGTGTTGGTCTAGGTCAGCAATACCTGAGCCAATTTAGGCGCCGCTGATGACATTTTGATGTCGACGATCGGTCGGCCTACATTTTTTACACGGTAATGCTCAGGCTTCCGGGTAAGCGTAGACCATGGCTAAAAGGCTGATACGAAAGGACTTGGCTGTGATTTTGCAGGTGTCAGGCGCAACCGTTCAGCAACTTTGTCATCTGCCAGTCACAAGCAGTGCCTAGGCTTGCAGGGAGTTGATGGAGCCGGTTTGAATCACGGTTCTGCCCCGAAACAGTGCTGGTCTAGTCCAGATAGGTAACGTTGATGCGCATCGAGACCACCAAAGCGGTGACAGCCATCGGGCAGGTTCTGCAAGAACAGCTCGACCATGGCCTGTTGGCGCCCGGGAGCAAACTGCCAGCCGAGCGCAAGCTCAGTGAATTGTTCGGTACCACTCGGATCACCGTGCGTGAAGCATTGTTGCAACTGGAAGCCCAAGGGCAGATTTATCGGGAGGAGCGTCGTGGCTGGTTCGTGTCGCCACCGCGTCTGGCTTACAACCTGATGCAACGCAGTCACTTTCACGCCATGGTCAGCGCTCAGGGGCGAGTGCCGTCGACCGAGGTGATCTCGGCGCGGTTGCAACCGGCGTCGGCAGCGGTATGCGCGTGGTTGCAGTTGCCGGCGTTGTCCAGCGTGATCCAGATTTGCCGGGCGCGGCGCATTGACGAGCGGCTGGTGTTGTACGTGGAGCACTACCTGAATCCGCAGTATTTCCCGGGGATTCTGGAGTTCGATCTGAATCAGTCGATCACCGAGCTCTATGCGCGGCATTACGACTTGCATTACGGTCGGGTGCGTTTCGAGATCGTGCCGACGGCCTTGTCGGTGGACGCGGCGGCGGCATTACGGGTATCGGTGGGGAGCCCGGGGTTGCGGATTGCCCGGGTCAATTACGATCAGCATGAGCGGCTGATCGATTGTGATCTTGAGTTTTGGCGGCATGATGCGATTCATGTCGGGGTGGATGTGGTTTAGCCAGGGAGACCGCGTCGCCGCCATCGCGAGCAGGCTCACTCCCACATTGGAATGCACTTCAAATGTAGGAGTGAGCCTGCTCGCGATGGGGCCCGGACAGCCATCCCATGCGTCAAGCAGGTACATCCTTCTGAGGGCCACCACCCGCAGTAATCACCTGCACACTCATCCGCGGTGTCGCCAGATCCATCCCGGCCTCATCCAGATGCCGTTTCAGCGACAAATTGAACGCCCGTGAAACCTCCCACTGTTTGATCGGCGCAGTCTTGAACCGGGCACGCAGAATCGCATTGCCGGACTCGAAACTTTCGACACCCTGGATCTCCAGCGGCGACCAGATATTGCGCCGTTGCAGCGGATCGGTGCGCATTTTCTGGCCGACTTCGCGCATCAGTTTGATCGCCTCGTCGATGTCCATGCTGGCGGGCACTGCCACCCGGAAGATCGCGTAGCCGAACTCCCGGGAGTAGTTCTTGATGCTTTTGATTTCGCTGAACGGAATGGTATGCACGATGCCGTCGATGTCCCGCAGGCGAACGGTGCGGATGGTCAGGCCTTCAACAGTGCCCAAGTGGCCGCCGACGTCCACGTAGTCGTCGATGGCCAGGGAGTCTTCGATGATGATGAACAGGCCGGTGATCAAGTCCGCGACCAGCGACTGCGCACCGAAACCGATGGCCAGGCCGATCACACCGGCACCGGCCAGCAGTGGCGTGACGTTCATGCCCATGTTCGCCAGCGCGACAATCAGCGCGATGATGAAAATCGCCACGAACAGCACGTTGCGGATCAACGGCATCATGGTCTGTGCGCGGGCGTTGGCCAGGCCTTTGCGCGAACGGGTGAGGGCGTGGTGCACGGCGGTGTCGCTGAGGATCCAGATCAGCCAGGCAAAAATCAGCGTGCCGGCGAGGCTGAACAGTTTGACGCTGACTTCGTGGCCTTCGCCTTCGGTGAACGAGATCAGCGACATGCCCCAGACACGCAGGCCCAGTTCGATAAAGACCAGCCACACCACAAGATGGGCGAGGGTGTAGAAGAAACTTTTCAGTCGTTCCGAATACAGCGCATGACGCTTCACGCCGCGTTGAGGTTTGAGCGCATGTCGGCGCACCAGACCGTTGATGACCATGCACAACACCAGCAACACGGTGCAGATCAGCGCCTGGCGCAGCGCGGTGCTGGTGTCGCCGGCCGAGACAAACGTGGCGAACAGCGAGATGGCCACCAGCACCAGGGCCGGTACGTACCAGAAGGTGCCAAGAATCGAGAGGGTGTCGCTGAGTGCGCGGCGCGTCAGGCGTCGGGACAGCGGCTGGTTGCGGATCAGGTGAGCGATCGGTCGGCGGAAGCGCAGGATAAACAACCCGGTGGACAGCGCGGCCAGCACGTTGGCGACGGTGGCGGCGGTGTGGGCCAGATGACTGCCAAGGCTGGTGACCAGGCGCGGATCACTCAATGCTTCACCGAACGCGGCGAAACTGCCGATCAGCCACAACGGCCGGAAGGCTTGATGGCGCAGGATGTACAAGGCGCGGTGACGGTGCGGGCCATCGAGCAGGGAAAACGCGATCACGCAGATCGCCGAGAAACAGGTGCCAACCACCAGCGCATAGGCCAGCACCATGGCCAGGCTTTTACCCAGTGACGAGGGCAGGGCGTAGCTCATGTAGACCGTGATGACCAAGGCAATCAGCCACGGCCCGAGTTTGCGCAGGGCGAAGCGCAACATGTCGAGAGCCTTGGGGTGTTGCGGCAGTTCTTCGGTCAGGCCGAAACGCATGCGCACCCGGTGTCCGACCCAGATCAGCGCAGCGGCCAACAGACTCCAAACCATCAGAATCATGGCGAAGGCAAAGATGATCGGCAGCCACTCGTTGGCCGGCAGCATCAGCGCCACGAGTTCGTCCTGAGCCAGCCCAAACTCTTCGGACCAGCGTGTGAGCGGACTGCCTGCGCCGGAGAACTGTTTTTCGAAGTTGGCCAGCGTGCCGCCGATTAGGCCAAGTACGCCTTGTTCCGCGGTCGGCTGGGCCTTTTTGGTGACATCGCGCAGCTTCTTCAGATCCGCCAGCAATTTGGTGCGCTGCTGATCGTTCTCCAGCGACTTGATGACTTCGTCCAGCGACTGCCCCAGCGGTTCTTGCGCCTCGGGCTGTTTTGCCGAGCTGTTGAGCAAGCCCGGCAAACCGACCGCCTGGGCTGGCGCCATCGGCAGCAGCGCCATCAGGCAGACAAGGAAAAAACACGGCAGGGCGAAAAGACGAGCGAACACTAGGCGGTCAACCTTGGGATGAACAGATCGGCCGAGTGTAAGAGCCCGTCAAAATCAATGCGAGCCAAGGGGAGGATTTATTCGTTGAGTTTGGCGAGGATCTTGAACACCACGGTGGCGAGGATCGTCAGCATGCCGATCCACATGGCGAACACGCCGGCGTTTTTGTCGCGAAAATTGAAGCCGATTGCCAGCAGGATCATCCCGGCAAGAATGGGGATCAGCATGGCGTGGAATGCAGACATCGAGATCATGGGCGACTGCCTTGTCGGAAGGGTATTTAAAGTCTAGGTGGCTTTTGGGTTTCGAGCATAGAACACCTGTAGGAGCACGGCTTGCCGGCGAAGGCGATTTCGAGGGCGCCTTCGCCGGCAAGCCTGGCTCCTACATGGGGTTATGGGAGCTCCTGGCAGGCATAGAACGCGCTCAGCACTTTGACCAGGTGGGCCAGGTCATGGCTGCCGCACAGTTCACGGATCGAGTGCATGGCGAACGTCGGCAGGCCGATGTCCACGGTGCGCACGCCCAAGTGGCTGGCGGTGATCGGGCCGATGGTCGAGCCGCAGCCCATGTCGCTGCGCACCACGAAGCTTTGCACCGGTACTTCTTCGGCCATGCACAGATGGCGGAAGAACCCGGCGGTTTCGCTGTTGGTGGCGTAGCGCTGGTTGCTGTTGACCTTGATCACCGGGCCGGCGTTGAGTTTCGGGCCGTGGTTGGCGTCGTGCTTGTCCGCATAGTTGGGATGCACGCCGTGGGCGTTGTCGGCCGAGACCAGCAAGGATTTCTGAATGGTGCGCACGAACTCGTCACCTTCAGGCAGCAGGCGACGCAAAGTCTGCTCAAGCATCGGGCCATCGGCCCCGCAGGCCGAGCAGGAACCGACTTCTTCGTGGTCGTTGCACACCAGCACGCAGGTTTCGTCGGTTTCAGCGGTCAGCAAGGCTTGCAGGCCGGCATAGCATGACAGCAAGTTGTCCAGGCGCGCGCCGGCGATGAAGTCGCCATGCAGGCCGATAACGGCAGCGCTTTGGGTGTCGTAGAAGCTCAGCTCATAGTCGAGCACCACGTCGGCATTCAAGCCATGCTCGAGCGCAAGCTGATTGGTGAGCACGGCGCGGAAGTCCACGCGCTCGTCGCCGGCAAATTGCGCGAGGATCGGCGGCAGTTCGGTCTGGGCGTTGATGGCCCAGCCCATGTTGGCTTCACGATTGAGGTGGATCGCCAGGTTCGGGATGGTGGCGATCGGTGCCTTGAAGTCGATCAGCTGGCTCTCGACCTTGCCGTCGCGACGGAATGTCACGCGGCCGGCCAGGGACAAGTCGCGGTCAAACCACGGCGCCAGCAACGCACCGCCGTAGACTTCGACGCCCAGTTGCCAGAAACCCTGGCGTTGCAGTTCCGGCTGGGGTTTGACCCGCAGGCACGGGCTGTCGGTGTGGGCGCCGACCAGGCGAATACCGCCATGCAGCGGCGAATGACGTCCCATCTTGATCGCGACGATGGACGAGTCGTTACGGGTGACGTAGTAACGACCGTTGGCTTCGGTGGTCCAGGGCTCGCGCTCGTCGAGGCGCACAAAACCCGCCGCTTCCAGGCGCTGAACAAGGCTGGCAGTGGCATGGAACGGGGTAGGGGAGGCCTTGAGGAAGTCGATCAGGCCTTGGTTCAACTCTTCGCGCATAAGAAGCTCCAGACAGCAATGGGCGGAAGTTTAACGTATTGGCTGGAGCCTTTGGGCATGACGTGAACCGGTCACGTCATCTGGCAGCCGCTACCCGCTTTTTCAGGTACTTCATGATGATCTGCTCATCTTCAGGCTTTTCAGGCTTGGGCAGCTGCCGGGGCCAGGCGTTCTGATGAGTCTCCAGCAGCTTTTTCTGACGAGACTGGTCCCAACGAAGAATCTCCCGCGAGGCACATTCCCACCATTCGTGTCGGCAGGCCGTGTAGTACGGATGATCAGGCGCTGCGCTGCCGTAAAGCAGATCGCGGCCGACCTTTCGCATGGCGCCACGCTGGTTGCGCAGCTTCCATTTGATTTTCAGCCGCTGCCAGGCCGAAGGGACGGGTTTGACGCGCGGCACGTCCCGACACAGTTCCACTAACGCGTGGCTGAACTGCTCGCCATGCTGAGAGAAGAAATACGCCTGCATCGCATGGAAAAAGCGTTTTTCCGCGAAGTAGTGATAGATGTATTTTTTAGCTTCATAAACCGGTTTGTCACGCATCGCGAACGACAGGGCGATCTGCTCGATGGTGTGGATATCGAAGCCGTCGCGGGTCCATTCGTCGATGAATTTGATCGACTCTTCGAGCAGGGCGGTGTCGCGGTCGGTCAAGCCACACAATCCGCTGTTGTACAGCTTGAAACCGTTGTCCGCAGTGATGCCGTGAGCGTGCAGGCAACCGCCGAGCTTCACATAGTCGGGGCGTTCACACACGTCCTGCCAGTCGTACTCAAAGCGATCCATCAAGTAATGCTGCGGCTGAATCTGTTTGAAGATCAGGTTCGGGTCGCTGGTGAACAGCGTGTCGGTATCGACGAACAGGGTTTTTTCCGCAAGCGTGAGACCGGCGGCCATCGCGCAGGCCTTGCGGCGGTGGTGATAGCCGTTTTCGCCTTGCCACAAGGTCAGGGTTTCCTGGGTCAGCGTGACCGTTTCGACCGGCCAGCCGGCGTAGTCCTGAGGACGATCCGTGAGGATTCTGATGCTCGGGAGCTTGCCGTTCTTCGCGTGGGACAGCGCGGTCAAAATACTGAACTTGGCTTCGCGCCGGTAAACGTCCTGATTGCCATAGATCAGATAAAGCAATTGGTGTCGGGTTTTTTTGACGGGTGTTGCCAGGAATTCGGTGCAACTCATCGGGATGGGTATCCTTTTGCTAAAGCAGGCGACTGTGTGTCTGGCAGTGCTTAAAACGGTGCGGGGCATTCGAAGCGCAAGCGTTCACCGGTTTGCGGATGGGTGAAGCTGAGCATGCTGGCGTGCAGGCACAAGCGCGGCCAGGCGGCCAGGGCCTGTTCGTGGGCGTAGAGCCCGTCACCCAACAGCGGGTGGCCGATGGAAAGCATGTGCACGCGCAACTGGTGGGAGCGGCCGGTGATCGGCGTCAGTTCGACGCGGCACCAGTCGCCGCAACGTTCCAGCACTCGCCAGAAGGTCAGGGCGTGTTTGCCGAACTCGTGGTCCACCACATGGCGTGGCTTGGTCGGCGGATCGTAGCGCAAGGGCAAGTCGATGCTGCCGCTGTCCAGTTCCGGTTGTCCCCAGCACAGGGCGGTGTAGGCTTTTTCGGTTTCACGGTCGTGAAATTGCCGAGACAACTCGCGATGAGTGTCCGGGTCACGGGCCAGCAGGATGATCCCGGACGTTTCCCAATCCAGGCGATGGACGATTCGCGCTTCCGGGTAGCCGTTTTCTTGCAGGCGGGTGATCAGGCAATCCTTGTTGTCATCGGCCCGGCCAGGGACAGAGAGCAGCAGGGTCGGTTTATCCACCACCAGTACGGCGGCGTCCTGATGGATGATGCGGATGTTGGACAACGGCATTAAAACAGCCTCGTAACAAACGCCAACGGCGACTCAGGCCCCTGCACCCGTAGGAGCGAAGCTTGCTCGCGAACGCATCACCTCGGTTTATGAGATAAACCGGGTTGCCTGCTTCGCGAGCAAGCTTCGCTCCTACAGAAGCGTAAGAGCCTGAGCCGCCGTGGCTCCCGCTGGATCGACTAGCGATCCGGCAGGGTGATATTGAGTTCCAGAATCGAGCAACTGCCCTGGTTTTCCAGCGCGACGTGCACGTCGTCGGACCCGATATTGACGTACTTGCGGATCACTTCCACCAGTTCCTTCTGCAAGGCTGGCAAGTAGTCCGGCGTACTGCGCTGGCCGCGTTCATGCGCCACGATGATCTGTAGACGCTCTTTCGCTACCGACGCGGTGCTGACCTTTTTGCTGGCACGAAAGAAGTCAAAAAGATTCATTATCTACCTCCAAACAGGCGCTCGAAGAAGCCTTTCTTCGTCACATCGAGAAAACGATGCTCCACGGTTTTGCCCAGCAGACGATCGACCGCATCGCTGTACGCCTGACCGGCGTCGCTCTGGTCGTCGAGAATCACGGGCACGCCCGAGTTGGAAGCCTTGAGTACCGCTTGGGATTCCGGAATGACGCCCAACAGGGCGACAGCCAGGATTTCCTTGACGTCTTCGACGCCCAGCATCTCGCCATCGCTGACGCGTTGCGGGTTGTAGCGGGTCAGCAGCAAGTGTTCCTTGATCGGATCTTCGCCTTTTTCGGCACGACGCGATTTGCTGGCCAACAGGCCCAGCATGCGGTCCGAGTCACGTACCGAGGACACTTCCGGGTTGGTCACGATAATCGCTTCATCAGCGAAGTACATGGCCAGGTGGGCGCCTTTCTCGATGCCGGCCGGGGAGTCGCAGACCACGTACTCGAAGTCTTCCTTGAGCGCCATCAGGACTTTTTCAACGCCTTCCACGGTCAGCGCGTCTTTATCGCGGGTCTGACTGGCGGCCAGGACGTAGAGGTTTTCCAGGCGTTTGTCTTTGATCAGGGCTTGTTGCAGGTTGGCTTCGCCGTTGACCACGTTGACGAAGTCATACACCACGCGGCGCTCGCAACCCATGATCAGGTCGAGGTTACGCAAACCGACGTCGAAGTCGACGATAACTGTTTTGTGACCGCGCAGAGCGAGGCCGGTACCGATAGCGGCGCTGGTGGTGGTCTTACCCACACCACCCTTGCCGGATGTAACCACTAGAATCTTGGCCAAGGTGTTTCACCCCTAAGGAAAAAGGACATTTAGCCCCTGAAAAACATCTCTTGAAAAACTACTGCAGTCGGACAGCCTTGGCTGGAATCCGGTCCAGAACAGCGGTAAACACTGCGTTTGGCCTTTTTCCTACTTCGTTTGAGCCGTTTTCGCTACGTTTTAGAGATGCTTGGAAAATGCGGCAGTATCCGTTAAAGCCGAATGATGTTCAACACGTCGCCTGACAGGCTGACTTGTACGCCCGCGCCCCACAAAGGGTCGCGACGCAAATCCTCGGAAACCTTGTAATGACCGGCGATGGAGACCAGTTCAGCGCTCATTTGCTGACAGAAAATCCTGGCTTTCGTGTCGCCTTTGACCCCGGCCAACACGCGACCACGCATCGGGCCGTATACATGGATGTTCCCATCGGCGAGAAGTTCCGCACCCGGGCTGACCGAGGAGATCACCACCAGATCGCAGCCCTGGGCATAAATCTGCTGGCCACCCCGTACTGGCGACGTGATGATTTTTGTCGGCTTGATGGTCGGCTCGGGCGGTTTTTCCGGCTTTTTCTTGACCACGCCTTCGAGCGGGTCCAGAGGGCGCTCACGGGCCCCGGACGGCGGCAGCACCGGCAAATCGACCGCAATGGCGGCCGCGATGTCTTCGATGCGACTGGCACGGATCGCCAGGGTGCGCAGGCCATGCTGGCGGCACACGCGCATCAAACCCGGCAGATCGACGGCGCCTTCGCTGGCCGGGAGCTTGTCCAGGGCCAGCACCAGCGGCGCATTGCTGAAAAAATTAGGCGCCTGGGCAACCTTGGCGGCCAGTTGCCGATCAAGGCTCTCGAGGTCGTTGCGGGCCAGCTCCAGCACGGTAATGGCGAGCATGCTGCCCTTCAACTGGAACACGGGATCCTGGTCTTGCGGTTCGGTTTGGCTCATGGTCGGCATACAACGGCTTGTCACTAAAAGTGCCGAGACTTATAACGAGAACGCCCGCAAGCCGCAAGCCGGGTCGAACGATGTAGAATGCGCGGCCATTGTCTTTCCGGAACCTTTAATGGATCGCCCGCGTTTTCGAAAAACATTTCTTATGCCGCGTTTCTGGCCGCTGTGGTGTGGCTTGGGGCTGTTGTGGCTGATTGTTCAGTTGCCGTATCCGGCGTTGCTGTTTATCGGCCGCCTGCTCGGTTCACTGATGTATCGGCTGGCCGGCGACCGACGGCGCATTGCCAAACGCAATCTTGAGCTGTGTTTCCCTGAAAAAACCGCTGCCGAGCGCAAGCACCTGCTCAAGGAAAACTTCGCGTCTACCGGCATCGCATTCTTTGAAATGGCCATGAGCTGGTGGTGGTCGCGTCAGCGTCTGGCGAAGCTGGCCCATGTCGAAGGCCTGGAGCATCTGAAAAAAGCCCAGCGCGAAGGCAAGGGCGTGATCCTGATGGCGGTGCATTTCACCACGCTGGAAATCGGCGCGGCGCTGTTGGGGCAGCAGCACACCATCGACGGCATGTACCGCGAACACAAGAATCCTTTATTCGACTACATCCAGCGCCGGGGCCGCGAACGGCACAACCTCGATTCGCTGGCGGTGGAGCGCGATGACGTGCGCGGCATGCTCAAACTGCTGCGGGCGGGCCGGGCGATCTGGTACGCACCGGATCAGGACTACGGCGCCAAGCAAAGCATTTTTGTGCCGTTGTTCGGGATTCAAGCTGCGACGGTCACGGCCACCAGCAAGTTTGCCCGGCTGGGCAAGGCGCTGGTGGTGCCGTTCACCCAGGAGCGCCTGGCTGACGGCAGCGGCTATCGGTTGATGATCCACCCGCCGCTCGAAGGTTTCCCCGGCGAGACCGAAGAGGCAGATTGCCTGCGGATCAATCAGTGGGTCGAAGGCGCCCTGCGCGAGTGTCCGGAGCAATACCTCTGGGCCCACCGACGCTTCAAGAGCCGTCCATCGGGCGAGCCGAAGTTGTACAAGAAACGCGGCTGAGCCCCTGATCCCTTTTAAGCACCATGGAGTGTTGCGATGAGTCCTGCTGAACCGGTTACAGGGTTGATTCTTTCCGGCGGCGGGGCTCGGGCGGCGTATCAGGTGGGCGTGTTGGCGGCGATTGCCGAGTTGCTGCCGCTGGGCGCGGCGAATCCGTTTCCGGTGATCGTCGGCACCTCGGCCGGGGCGATCAACGCGGTCAGTCTCGCCAGTGGGGCGATGGATTTTCGTGGCGCGATCGAGCGCCTGACCACGTTCTGGCAGGGCTTTCGCAGTCATCTGGTGTTGCGCAGCGACTGGCCCGGCGTGATCAGCCAGGCCAGTCGTTTTGTCAGCCACAGTTTGCTGGGTATCGGGGCGCAGGTGCCGGTGGCCTTGCTCAACAGTTCGCCGCTGCGCGGTTTGCTCAACGACAAACTGCACATGAACGGCATCGCCGAAGCCATCGCCCAGAAGCAGTTGCAGGCGGTGGCGGTCACGGCGTTCGGTTACGAGTCCGGGCAAGCGGTCACGTTCTACCAGGGTGGCGGCACCATCGATGCCTGGTTGCGCCATCGGCGGATCGGCGTCCCTACGCAATTGACCGTCGATCACTTGCTGGCCAGTTCAGCGATTCCACTGTTGTTCGCACCGGTGAAAATCGGCGAAGAGTATTTCGGCGACGGCGCGGTGCGCCAATCAGCACCGATCAGCCCGGCCCTGCACCTGGGCGCCAGCCGAGTGCTGGTGGTGGGCGTCAGCGGCAACCCGCGCGGGGTCGACCCGGAGCAGCCGCTGCAACGCGCCTACACCGGTCAGCAGCCGACCCTGGCGCAGATCGGCGGGCACATGCTCAACAGTACGTTCATTGACAGCCTGGAAAGTGACATCGAGTTGTTGCAGCGTCTGAATCAGTTCAGTCACCTGCTGCCCGATGGCACGTCGGCGCGCGCATTGGGCGTGGCGCCGGTGGACGTGTTGGTGATTTCGCCGAGTCAGCCGATCGATGAGATTGCAGCGCGGCATCGGCAGGAATTGCCGGCGGCGTTGCGCCTGTTCCTGCGCGGGCCAGGAGCGACCAAGACGAGCGGGGCGGGGGTGTTGAGTTACCTGCTGTTCGAGGCGGGGTATTGCAGCGAGTTGATTGATCTGGGGCGGCGGGATGCGTTGGCCAAGCGCGGAGAGTTGTGCCGGTTTCTTGGGTTGGTGGAGCCTGTGGTTTCGGCTTGAGACCGGCGGTGCGGCCTTCGCGGGCAAGCCTCGCTCCTACAGTTGATCTTTGTTGTGCTGAAGATCCCCTGTAGGAACGAGGCTTGCCCGCGATGGCGTCCTTACAGACGCCGCCGGATCAGAAGTGAACCTTGACCAGGAAGCTGGTCACGCTCTGATCAGTCTTGAAACCCTGGCTGTCTTCGATGCCGTACTTGTTTTTCCAGTAATCGTACTCGACGCCGACGTACAACTGCTTTTCGCCCAGGTTCAGCGCCTTGCCCAAGTCATATTTGACCTGCGGATTGAAGTGCAGGTTGGCGTGATATTCGCCTTTTTTGTTGACGTCGTTGTCGACCACCCAGTCCATGAAACCGTCGATCAGGATGTTCGAATCGCCAACGGGAATGGTGTAGGACCATACCGGCGTGATCTGCCAGATATCATCACCCGGACGGTCGCCTTCGGTGTGACGGTTGTAGAAGTTCAGCTGGAAGTAGTCGAAACCTGGAATGGCCAGGTCGAAACCAGGACCGATCAGGTAGGACTCGGTATCGTCTTCACCGAACTCATACGTCATGGCCAGCAGCACGTCTTTGACCGGGCCGAATTCGAGTTTCTGGTCGAAGATCTTGCCGAACGACAGGCGCGGGCTGAATTCGCCGTAGTAGGTGTTCTCACCGGCGAAGGCGTCTTCCTTGCCGTTGTAGAAGATCTTGTCGATGAAGAAGAAGTTGTCACCGTATTTCCAGCCATCGGCGTGTTCGAAGGTCACCGTCTGCTGAATGCGCGGGTTGACCTGGAAGTCCTTGCCATACAAGTAAGTCAGGCTGTTGTTCTGCCATTGCAGCAAGTCGCCGGCCATTGCCTGGCCCCCGGCCAGTAACGATCCCGCCAGCATCAGGCTAGTGCACGTACGTTTCATTCGGTTGCTCCCAAAAAGTAGGTGTTCCACGTTATTTTTCTAAGGTCGACGCTCTGGTGTGGCGCCTTTTTCTTTAGCTGTAAAAATTCATCCATCCGGTCAGCTTTAGTGCTGTTAGCAAGAGCTGGGCCAAGGCTTTCGAAAAGCCAAAAAACTCCCGCTCGGCTGCTCAAGAACAGTCGATTGAGAGGGGTTTTGGAGTGCCTTGGTACCGTCCAGAGCCGGGATAAGTTGGCTTTCTGGTCAGGAATTAAATCCGGGCTTTTTTTTAAAGCGGATTCAGGCGGCCGCGGAGAATACTGACTCCAAGGCCAGGTCTCAAGTGCCCCGCAACAGCGCACCGACGACAGGTGTGGAGCACGGTTGCGGGCCATCTTAAAAGTGCACCTTCACCAGCAGGCTGGTGGTGTTTTCATTGGTGTCGAAGTTGCCGTTGTTTTCAATGCCGTACTTGTCTTTCCAGTAGCTGTACTCGACACCTACGTACATCTGTTTCTCCCGCCAGCCCAGGGCCTTGCCCAGGTCGTACTTTATCTGCGGGTTGATATGCAGGTTGGCGTGGTAGGTGCCCTGTGAGTTCTGGTCGTTATCCACGACCCAGTCGATGTAGCCGTCGATCAACAGGCTCGAGTTGCCCAATGGCAGGGAATACGACCAGGCCGGCGTGATCTGCCAGACATCATCGCCGGGGCGCGAGCCTTCGGTCTGGCGATAGTAGAAGTTCAAGGTGAAAAAGTTGAAGCCCGGAACTTTGAGGTCGAAACCGGGGCCGATCAGATAGGCCTCGGTGTCGTCTTCGCCATTCTCGTAGGTCATGGCCAGCAACACATCCTTGATCGGGCCGAATTCGAAACGGCGGTCGAGGATCTTGCCGAAGGAGAGGCGCGGGCTGAACTCGCCGTAATAGGCGTGAACGCCTTTATTCCGATCCTTCTCGCCGTTGTAGTAGGTACTGTCGACGAACAGGAAATTGTCACCATACTTCCAGCGGTCGGCGTGCTCGAACGTCACCGTTTGCTGGATCGACGGATTGACCGCGAAATCCTTGCCATACAAATAGCTCAGGCTGTTGGTCTGCCACAGCAATAAATCGCCGGCCATGGCTTGGCTCGCGGCCAACAGGCCACCGCCCAACAGCATGTTTGTCTGTGTCCGGATCATCTGTTGCTCCCTTTTGTTTTTATTTTTCAAGGCGCAGGAAACCCCTGCCCCTGTAGGAGCGAGCCGGCTCCGGGCGGCGTTCCGACGATGGCGTCAGTTCAGTCAACACTGATGTTGAATGTGATACCGCTATCGTCGGAACGCCGCCCGGAGCCGGCTCGCTCCTACAGGGGGTTGTGCGTTTCTGTCTTAGTGAGCGTGGCAGTCGTTGATCGCCGCGCGTTCGCGGCCGCCAAGAATGTTGAACAGCACATTCAGCGACAGCGCACTCAACGTCGCCATCGCAATGCCGCTGTGGGTGATCGGACTCATCCACAGCGGCAAGTGCGCGAAGAACTCCGGACGCACCACGGGGATCAGGCCCACGCCGATGCTCACCGCCACCAGCAACTGATTGCGACGGTCACCGATGTCGGCTTCCTGAAGAATCTTGATCCCGGTCGCGGCCACCATGCCGAACATCGCAATCGCCGCACCGCCCAGTACCGCTGGCGGAATCGACGCCACCAGGAACGCCGCTTTCGGCAGCAGGCTGAGCACCACCAGCAAACCACCGGCGACGATGGTCACCGAGCGGCAACGCACGCCGGTCATCTGCACCAGGCCGATGTTCTGCGCGAACGAAGAGTGGGTGAAGGTGTTGAAGAAACCGGCGAAGAACGAGGCGCCGGCATCACACAGCAGTCCGCGGCGCAGCATCCGTGGGCAGACTTCCTGGCCGGTGATTTTGCCGAGTGCGAGGAACATCCCGGTGGACTCGACGAAGATAATCACGACCACCAGGCACATGGAAAGGATCGGTGCGAGTTCAAATGTTGGCATGCCAAAATGCAGCGGGGTGACGATCTGCACCCAGGGCGCCTGAGCCATGCCGCTGAGGTCGACCATGCCGATGAGCCCGCAGATGACGTAGCCCAGGCACATGCCGATCAGCACTGAAATATTGACCCAGAACCCGCGCATGAAGCGGTGGACCAGCAGAATGGTAGCCAACACCAGCGCGGCGATGGCCAGGTAAATCGGCGAACCGAATTGAGTGGCGCCAGCACCGCCGCCTGCCCAGTTGACGGCCACGGGGAACAGCGACAAACCGATCGAGGTGATGACCGTGCCGGTTACCAGCGGCGGGAAGAAACGTACGACTTTGGACATGAACGGGGCGATGATCATGCCGAAAAAACCGGCGGCGATGGTTGCACCGAAGATCCCTTGCAGACCGATGCCCGGCATGCCGGCCATGGCGACCATGCTGCCGACGGCGGCGAAACTGGCGCCCATCATTACCGGCATACGGATACCCATCGGGCCGATACCGAGCGATTGCACGATGGTGGCGATCCCGGCGACCAGCAGGTCGGCGTTGATCAGGAAGGCGATTTCTTCACGACTCAGGCCGGCGGCCTGTCCGATGATCAGCGGCACCGCGATGGCTCCGCCGTACATCAGCAGAACGTGTTGCAGACCCACCAGGATCAGTTGCAAAAGGGGCAAACGCTGAATAGCGGGTGCGTCGGGGATGCGCGCTTCGGATAGCTCGGACATGCAACACCTCGGATCTTTTTTATTCTTGTGATTTTTGCATCAGGGTTGACCGCGGCGCGGCCGTTCGCGGGCAAGTCGGAACGCCGCCCGCTCGCTCCTACAGGACACTGCATATCTGTAGGAGCGAGGCTTGCCCGCGAAGCTTTTCAACGGTTAGTTGGTGGGAGCTCCCTGCACAATCCAAGCACCGATAAGGTCACGTTCCTGCTGGGTCATCTGGGTGATGTTGCCCAGTGGCATGATCTGGGTGGTGACGGCTTGAGCCTGGATGCGCGCCGCGTTCTGGCGGATCTGCTCGGGGGTGTCGAACATCACACCGGCCGGTGCCGCGCTGAACAGCGGGCTGGTCGGTTTGGCCGAATGGCAGACCGAGCAACGTTCCTGGATCACGCTGTGCACCTTGTCGAAACTCGGACCGGCGTTCGACGCCTGAACCGGTGCTTCAGCAGGTTTCGCAGCGGCAGGTTTGGCACCACCACCGACGGCGGTTTCCGGCAGCGGCTGGTATTCGATGGTGCCAGGCGCCTTGGCCACTTCAGGTGCGCTCGGCATTTGCGCCGGACCGGTCACGTAAGCCAGGCAGATCATGCCCACTGCCGCAACGGGCAAGGTCCAGGCAAATTTGTGGCTGTCGTGACGGGTGTTGAAGTAGTGACGCACCAACACCGCCAGCACCGCGATCCCGGCCAGGATCAGCCAGTTGTATTGGCTGCCGTAAGTGCTCGGGAAGTGGTTGCTGATCATGATGAACAGCACTGGCAAGGTGAAGTAGTTGTTGTGACGCGAACGCAGCAAGCCTTTGGCCGGGAGTGCCGGGTCGGGCGTGCGGTTTTCGGCAATCGCGGCAACCAGTGCGCGCTGCGCCGGCATGATGATGCGGAACACGTTGCCGACCATGATGGTGCCGATGATCGCGCCGACGTGCAGGTACGCACCACGACCGCTGAACACTTTGCTGAAGCCGTAGGCGGCGCCAATGATCAGCACGAACAGGATGAAGCCGAGCAGGGCAGGGCGTTTGCCCAGGGCCGAGTCGCAGAGGAAGGAGTAGACGAACCAGCCGACGAACAGCGAGGCAATGCCCAGTGCGACCCCTTCAGGGCCGGTCAGGCTGCTGCCCGGTGCCAGCAGGTAGAGCGTCGGGTTGGAGTAGAACACCACGCACAGCAGCGCGATCCCCGACAGCCAGGTGAAATAGGCTTCCCATTTGAACCAGTGCAGGTTGTCCGGCATGGTCGGTGGGGCCAGTTTGTATTTTTCCAGGTGATAGATACCGCCGCCGTGGATCGCCCACAAATCGCCCGCCAAGCCACTTTTCGGGTTGACCCGATTGAGGTTGTTTTCCAGCCAGACGAAATAGAACGACGCGCCGATCCAGGCCACGCCAGTGATCATGTGAACCCAGCGCACGCTCAGGTTCAGCCATTCCAACAGATGTGCTTCCACAGTCTTTACCTCTCGCCTGTCACTCTGTCGTCGAGTGATCAGACCTTCTCTTATTGGTGGGGGGCAAGGATCAAACGCTCATCCTCTTTGAAAAAATGCTCATCGCAGTTATTGCCTGTGCCACTGCGATCAACCACCAGGAAGTCATCCCGCTTTTCGATCGTCAGCACCGGGTGGTGCCAAACGCCGCGATGGTAATTAATGCCCTGCCTGCCGTTGGTGACGAAGGCGCGGACCAAGCCTGATACAGGTTCATCGCCAAGTGGCGCGACCACGATCAGAAAAGGGTTGCCGAGCAGCGGAATGAAAGCCTGGCTGCCCAGCGGGTGACGCTCCAGCATGCAAACGGTCAGCGGCATGTCCTGCGCGTCGGCGCGGAAAATGCTGATGATCGCGTTGTCCTCTGGCGTGGCGGTTTGCACCGTCGCCAGTTTGTGAAAGCGCATGGTCGAACCGTTGTTGATCATGAAGTGATCGCTGCCGTCGGTTTCGATCACGTCACCGAAAGGGGCGAAGGCTTCTTTGGTCAGCGGTTCAATCGTCAGTGTGCGCATGCTGGTCTTCTTATCCAAAATTTGTGTTGTTAGATCTGACGCCTTCGCGGGCAAGCCTCGCTCCTACAGGGTTAGCGTAATCCTTGTAGGAGCGAGGCTTGCCCGCGAAGGGTTCGGCGCTTATTTAGCGACCTTGCCCAATACGCGCAGGCGACTCACACCACCATCCGGGAACACGTTCAGGCGGATGTGAGTGATCGGGCCCAGGGCCTTGATCTGCTCGGCGAAGGTGTGTTCGGCGTGCATTTCCAGTTTCTGCGCCGGCAGCAATTCGCGCCAGAACAGCGATTGGGTTTCGATCTGGCTGTCGGTGCCGCCCTTCACGAACGCGCCCTGGATCGAGCAAGTGTCCGGGTAGTTGCCCTTGAAGTGCAGGGTGTCGACGATGACTTTCTCGATCTCGCCGGCATGACCCAGCGCGACGATGACCCAGTCATTGCCCGGCGTGCGACGACGTGCAGTTTCCCAGCCGTCGCCCATGTTGATGCCACGGCCCGGGTTGAGGATGTTGCTCATGCGGCCGAAGTGTTCGTCGGAGCAGGCGAGGGCGCGGCCACCGTTGAGGGCTGCGGCCAGGTCAACCTGCTCGTTGTCGCCGACAGCGGACCAGTCGCGGAACGGAATACCGTAGACACGCAGACGGGCCACGCCACCATCCGGATAGATGTTGAAGCGCAAGTGGCTGAACGACTGCTCGTTGCTGATTTCGTGGTAGTGGTGGCTGTTGCCTTGCAGCTCGACGGCCGACAGCACTTCAGTCCACTGGGTGTTGTCGTCTGGCTCGCCCGAAGCGAGGAAGCAGGCTTCGAGGGACGCCGACGGCGGGAAGTTGCCGGTGAAGAATGAAGTGTCGATGTCCACGCCTTTGATCGAACCCGGTACGCCCAGGCGGATCACGGCGCTGTCGTAGCCTTCGAAGCGCTTGCGGCGCGACTCCCAGCCGTCCATCCACTTGCCGTTGTCATCGAACACGCCCTCCTTCCACACAGCCGGGGTCGGCTGGAACAGGCGGTTGGCATCAGCGAACCAGTCATCGGTGACCGAGATGATTTTGGTGCCCAGGCGGGCGTCGGCCAGGTTGACGAACTTCTCGAAAGGTACGGCGTAAGCTTTCATTCTTCTTGTCTGCCTTTAATAAGTTGGCTTGGGATGCTTGCAGTGCCCTGGGTGCTTTTCGCGTTTAAGAACACTCGGGCAAGGCTCGCTATAGGGTCAGTAATCGGAACAGGGCGATCTTGTTGATCTCTGCCAGCGCGCATTTGAATTCGGTATCCGCCGAATTGTGAATACGCGTTTCGAACGCCGCGAGGATCTGATGCCGGTTGCTGCCTTTTACCGCCATGATGAAGGGAAACTTGAACTTGGCTTTATAGGCGTCGTTCAGCTCGGTGAAGCGAGAAAACTCTTCGGCCGTGCATTGGTGAATCCCCGCGCCAGACTGTTCTTCAGTACTGGCCGCGGTAAGCTGGCCCTGGACGGCGGCTTTGCCGGCCAGGTCCGGGTGAGCGTTGACCAGTGCCAGTTGACTGGCGTGATCGGCGCTCAACAGGATGTCGCTCATGCGCTGGTGCAGGGTTTCGATCTCGTCGATCGACGCGTCCTGGCCCAGGTCGAAGGCCTTCTCGGCCATCCATGGCGAATGTTCGTAGATGTCGGCGAAGGCCTGGACGAAGGCGTCGCGGCTCAGGGTCGATGGTTTGATGGTTTGAAAGGTGCTCATTGGGCAGCCCCTTGGTACGGGTGGGTTTCATGCCAGTGCCGAGCGATGTCGACGCGACGGCTGAACCACACCTGTTCATGACTTTTAGCGTATTCGATAAAGCGTTTGAGCGAAGCCAGTCGCGCCGGACGGCCGATCAGGCGGCAGTGCAGGCCGATCGACAGCATTTTCGGCGCTTCGGCACCTTCGGCATACAGCACGTCGAACGCGTCTTTCAGGTATTCAAAGAAATCGTCGCCCTTGTTGAAACCCTGGACCTGGGTGAAGCGCATGTCATTGGTGTCCAGGGTGTACGGGATCACCAGGTGCGGCTTGCCGGTCGGGTTGTTCGGTTCCCAGTAGGGCAGGTCGTCGTCGTAGGTGTCGCAGTCGTAGAGGAAACCGCCTTCCTCCATCACCAGGCGGCGGGTGTTCGGGCCGGTGCGGCCGGTGTACCAGCCCAGCGGGCGTTCACCGGTGATTTCGGTCAGCACGCGGATCGCTTCGAGCATGTGCTCGCGTTCCTGTGCTTCATCCATGTACTGGTAGTCGATCCAGCGGTAGCCGTGGCTGCAGATTTCGTGGCCGGCATCGACCATCGCGCGGATCACATCCGGGTGGCGCTGGGCGGCCATGGCCACGGCGAAGATGGTCAGCGGGATGTCGAATTCCTTGAACAGTTTCAGAATCCGCCAGACGCCGGCACGGCTGCCATACTCGTAAAGGGATTCCATGCTCATGTTGCGCGCGCCCTGCAGCGGCTGCGCCGAGACCATTTCCGAGAGAAAGGCTTCGGATTCTTTATCGCCGTGCAGGATATTGCGCTCGCCGCCTTCTTCGTAATTGAGCACGAAGGACAGGGCGATGCGGGCATTGCCCGGCCAGTGTGGGTGAGGAGGGTTACTGCCGTAACCGATCAGGTCGCGTGGGTAGTCAGCGCTCACTGCAGTCTTCCTTCTTATTCGTTGACAGATTGTGTGGCGTGCCTGGAGGTGGGAAGACAGGCTGGCGTCACAGCGATGGGCTGATTGTATACAACTTTATATCCACTTTGTAAGCCTGAATTTTTGCATTTTTGATGAACTGTCATCTTCACATGTTATTGCAAGAAACCTGCCCGATTGGTCAGCTAATGGATAGAAGGTCCGCTGATAGTATGGTTTGACGTCAGATTCGCCGGGAATCCTAGAGTGGCAGTGCTTGTTGGAAAAATGTCGTTTTTATTGTGTACAATTTTTTTGAAAAGTGTCTTAATCAGTCGCTCGCCGCAACGTTTCGTGCTCCGAATCGGTGCGGTCTCCTTTTCAACTGACTTCGGGGGGCGCGAGGCCTGACTGCTCAACGCAGGCAGGCGCGCAGAATCAATGGGACGTTTGACTACACACGTTTTGGACGCTGCACACGGTTGCCCGGGCAGCTCGATCAAAGTCGAGTTGTACCGCGTTGAAGGCTCGCAGCTGGAATTGGTCGCCAGCGCGATCACCAACAGCGACGGCCGTGTCGATGCACCGCTGCTGCAAGGCGATGACTACCGTTCCGGGGTCTATCAGGTTCAGTTTCATGCGGGCGATTACTATCGCGCCCGTGGCGTTCAGCTGCCGGAGCCGGCGTTCCTGGATGTGGTGGTGCTGCGATTCGGCATCTCTGCGGAACAGGATCACTATCACGTGCCGTTGCTGATTTCGCCGTATAGCTATTCCACGTACCGCGGCAGTTGATCCCCCAAGCAACTGCCTCAACCTGGAAGCGACTGCGCATATAGCTTCTTTGGTCTTTCGCCCGCTCACACTGCGGGCTTTTTTTTGCTTGTTGTTTGAGCAAGTACATTGGGTTGCACCTCGTGAGCCAACTGCGAGGTGCACGCGTTTCAATATCAGCGTTCCTTGATGATGAAAACAGCAGGACTTCCACCGGGCAGGTGCTGGACGCCGCCCATCAGCCATACCACATCGCCGCGCGCATCAGCGGCAAGCAGCAACTGGTGGGCTTCGGCGCCAATTCGCGCGCTCAGCATAGGGTCTGCGAGCTCTGGCGCGTGCGGTGGTGTGATGACAATCGCGTCAGTGTCCACACGTCCAAGTTTCAGAAAATAGACCTTGTTGTGGTTGGGTCTGTTGAAGACCAGCGTTGGCGGGGGGAGCTTGACGTTGTTTACGTTTGCCGGAAGGAAGACCTTGTAATTGCTGCGTTCCAGTATCGAGGCGAGCAATAACGGCAGTTGGCCCGGTTCGGTGGGCCGCTCAGTGTAATCTCGCCAGGCAGGGGCGCTTTCGGGTTTGAAGTTCAACTGCTGCAAGGGCACCACGGATTCCGGAGAGTGTAAAGGCACTATCCTTCGAGGTCCGTCACTGCCGGAAGCGACGGGCAATGTATCCAGCGGATCGCCGAGTCCTTTGACGCCGATGGTCGTTTGTCCCTTCCAGTAGCGAAATGTTTGCATCATGGAGGCCAACCCGCCGCCGTTGATTTCCTCTGACCCACTGGAAAGCTCAAATAATCGCTTTGCAACGGCGCGCGATGTGGGCTCGGTGAAACCATTGAATGCATCCGCGACATGGCGTGTGAGTGTTTTCTCGAAGAGACGAACAGCGCCGTCAACTTTTCGAGTATTTGTGCCGGCGTGGTGGCTAGTGGCTACAGGCTGCAATGAAGGTGCTTCGTGCAACATGCGTTCGAATACCTCGAATCGGGATGGCGCAAATTCCGGGTGTTGAAGGAAAACGATGGGTAGCCGATTGGCCAGCGGCCCCTTTGGCACGATGTGGTAATGGAGCTGACCAATCTGTACGGATTCCACCGAGTCAGGTTTGGTTATTTTTCCCCAGGATGCCCACAAATAGGGGTTTCTATTCAAGTTGGCAGCATTGGGGGGAGTAACTGCGTCGGACGCATCGACATTCTCATCCCGGCGAGGGCGCTTGCTCGGGCCGGGACCGGCATCTTCAGCGTCTGGTAACGGCTGATGGCCCGCCATTTGGGGGCTTTCGCCTGCTGCTGTATTGATGAGGGCCTTCCGTTGCCAAAGCGTCATCCCTTCAAAGCTTTCAAGTACCGGGCCCGAAGGGATCAATTCGATCGCTGAGGTCGCCTGATAATCCCTGTCTGCATTTTTGCGGACCATGACGGTGCCTCCGTCCGCAAGATCGACATAAGTTCTCTTCAGCTTGTCGTAACGGATCCCGTCTGCGTCCGGGGTTGACAGCTTGTCGGCTAAATGTCGGGGAATGATCTCCAGCGTTTCCGCCCGCGTCGGTGCAATTGCCGTCGCAACCCGGCCCTCCCTGACTATTCTCCACTGTGGCTGGCCAGGAATTTTCCTGAGGATCGGCCCTGCCTGGCCAGGCGCAAAAGGGAAGGGGACTTGGTAATCACCTTTCGCGTTTGCTCTGATCAGAAAAATGCCTTCCACTCCAAGATCAGCGTAAAGCTGTTGCCGGCTACTCATGAAAAGCCCGGTTTCGTCGATCCTGAATAGTTGATCCACCTCGCTTCGAGGCCAGGAAATCATATTGGTAGCGGTCTCGGCGGCGCTTGTAGCGTTAATTGGCATGTCGGTGATGACGATTGGCTGACGAGGGACGATATCCGGAGACGTACTTGACACATTCGTGTCGGAAACAGCCGTTCCGTCTCCCAGAGGTCTGCCGACTGTTCCAGCGTGATCACCCCGTACCCGACTATCTCCTGACGAAGATCTTGGAGGTGTCGCTGAAGTGTCAGGTGTATTGGAGGTTGAGGTTCTTTTTGGCGGTCTGGCCATGATAATGGTTCCGATAAATAATCTGGTGAATGTCCTAATCAGGAAGTGCACCTGAAAATGACGAGGCAGTGGCTGGCTGTAATTAGGGCGCGTGAACGTGCACGGCCCCAGACATCACAGTCTCAAGTTTTATTTAATTTTGATTTTGAAGTGCAATAAATATGTATAGGTTGAAACGGTATTTGCAACAAAAGACTTCTGGTCGAAAGTTAGACTAATGGTGATGATTTTTTGAGTATGTTCTACAAGGTTTTGCAGGCGTCTAAAAGAATTCGCAGGTTGGCGGCGCTTACAGGAGGGGAGGAAGTGACGCCAGACTCCATCAGCGCATAGCAATGTTCCAGTTGGTGTGCGCAACGGTTTAAAGGCATCAAGTCGGTGTAATGGACGGCGCGGGATGTGTCTGTATCCAATACCCAGCGACGTCCCGACAGTTTGTAAGACAAAGTGCCGGCCGTGCTGTCTTTCATTACAATATGTCGAACAGCAATGTCTTCCATTTCTAATGATGTCATTTCTGCGGCTATTGCTGCTTCGTTTGGAAGGTGGTTTTTAAAGTATCTGCCGTCCAGTGAATCAATGTACACCTCGTCAAAATCAAGATCGATTTTGTAAACAACGCCGTTGGGAGTGATAACACGTATTTGATCAGTCAGATCTTGCGGGTCGTTGTAAATTGGAAGATGAATAACGTTGTGTCCAATCAGCAGGTAATTGTCCTCCAGCTTGATCCTGGTGTAGTCGAGTCCCGTTGCGTCGAATTCCCAGGTCGACGCTTGCTGCGACTTGATAGAGGCGTTCGCACGTGCGCCTGGCGTTGAAATGCTTAATGTCATTTCGGAACTGAGGTGAACAAGGTACGTCGAGCCGGCGCCGACCAGGTTTTCGATGGCTGTTTGTTCAGGGTAAGAGATAAGTTTGACGCATTTCTCTTGGTTGCCTAGCTTATGAGCGTCATTATCGAGCGGTTGACGGTAGAAATGCTTTCCATCTCTGGCCTCGAGTGGCAATGGCACCTCGCAGGTCCGCTCCATCGGGCCGTTTATCTCGAACTGATCGTTTGAAAATACTGTATCGGGTAAGGAGGGTTGGTTGACCCGATAAGAAACACCATCATTCATGATCAGAATGAAATGTTGGTTCAACGTCTTGTCGGGGCGCGTTAGTCGGCTTGTGATTCTTTGTTCTCCGCTCCAGATAGAGCTGGCCAAGTTCTTGATAGTTAACCGCTTACTGTCAAAGTGAAAGGTCAGGCCGCATTCCTTATACATGATGCGGTCGAAATCACGTTGGCGCATCAAGTCTACGTTGTAGTAAGCCTCGACGCGTGTCAACTCATGACTGGTGTAATCAATATAAAGGGTAGTCAAAGTTCCTGGGCTGCGTTGTTTCACTCCAAGCGTTGTATGCTCATTGATTCGCGAAATACAGTAGCTCGTGTCTTTACCGTGCGGGATTGCGGATTCCCCGTTGTAGAGAATGATCGGGTTTTTGATTGTGCCTTGTTGAGTGATCACGGTTTCAATGTCAAGCGGGTCATCGGTATTAATAGTTTCAGGGAGTTCAGGCATTAAATGAAATCCATCCTTTGTAACGAAGGTCAGTTTCCTATTTTGTAGTTGTCGTTGGTTGTTGATTGTTTTGTAGACCCCCTTGATGTAAACATCCCTTTCGCTGAGGTCGTTGAGATCAAATCCTGAGGTGATGACCAGCGTCTGTTCTTCAACCTTCCAGCTTTTAATCAGATCCATTCTCCATTCAAGCGCGATGACGCTCTCGTCTGCACCATCTTCGGTGATAAATATGTTGCCGGACTTATGGGCAACAGCATAATGGTCCTTTCCCGGGCCACCGGAGGCCGAACCTTCATTGTTCAAGAGATAGATTTTGTCATCTCCGGCACCGGCTTCTATGGAGTCGCGCCCGCGAGACTTGATAATGTTCGGGCCGTCTGTACCGACGACCTTGTTTTCAGCGCCAGCCAGAGTTTCTACGTTCTCAATGCTCTCTAAAAGCGTGTGTCGATAGTTAAAACGGCTGTCGTTGGTCTGGTCGCGGGTGATGATAGAAAGGCGCCCATCGTTTAAATCAATGGAATATCCAAATCGTTGCCGGTTGTGCTCGGGGTAACTACCGGTGACTACTAATGTGTCGTTGCCAAAACCACCTTTCAATGTAGTGGGTAGAAGGTCTTTTGGGCCGTTTTTCAGGAGGTCTGCGGCGCCCTCAAAGACGAATTCATCATTTTCTTCGCCCCCGGTCAGATGCTTGATACCCGCGCCGTAATAGAATCTGTTTGGCTTTTTTTCAATGCCAATTATGGTGTCGTTTCCCCCGCCAATAAACCACACTGCTCCTTTGCTCTCTCCGGGTGTTCCAAATTCCGCACCGGGCATATCCGCGGTCACTCCGTCCCGGGCATCCAGGGTGTCGTTACTGTCAATAACATATGGTTTAGGGACGGTTTTATAAGTGTATTGTTGCGCATCCCAATCGAAGCTAGGCACGCCGGTCGGCTTTAACTCTACCTCAAACTTACCGTTGACAATGACCTCTGTGCTGTCCTTTAACTTACCTTCCAGTAATTTTTTGGCGGTCGTTTGTAACATCCTCGAATGCTCAACGGTTGATTTGGCAATCGCGTGTCGAGTTTGTATATTGTCGTCGGGACTTATTCCCCAGAAGGCGAACCAGCCTGTACGCAGGCGTTCATGGGTAGTGAGTTCGATGTAATCATCGATATCGTCGACAACGCGTACCGCCGCATAGACCTGGGAACCTGCGACCAGAAGAAGTCCTGCTGCCAACCCGACCGGCCCGATAAAGGAGAAGCCAGCCAACGCAGCGGCCCCCAAAATTAATGTCATTGCCGCGCTGGTCACGCTCAAGCCTGCGCTGACGTAGTGATCCATGACTTCTTTGCCTGTTGCTGCCGCTGCGTTATTAAAGGATTTAACGGCGGAGATAACATCGAAGGGTAATGTCAGTGCGCTGGCGATCAGACCCGCACCACGGCCTAACCGAACGCCGAAGCTGGTTTTGGCGAAATCCTTGTAGGCGTTCTGCCCTGCCACGATCATGTATTTTGCTTGTTTCGTAACCGCAACTTCGACGGCCAACGATGTGATTTCCGCTGAAATACTGAGGCTATTGAATACAACTTCACCTTGATCTTTTCGTGCAATGGCGTCTTGAAGTCCACGCAGGCCGCTATAGATCCCAAAGGCCTGAAGCCCGGCTCCCATGCTGACCATGCTGCTACTCTTGATCCGGTTCACCCAGTGGGGTGTACTTTTAGACAAGTGTGCGTGGCGTATATCAAGCTTCTGTGCCGATTTCAGAAGTTTGTCCAGTTTATGTCGGTGCTGTTCCGGATCGACAAGCGTGTCGGCAATGTCGCTTAGCAGGGGTGGAGCCGTTAGCGGACGCTGGGTCGCCATCTCAAAAAGTAGTGAAGGCAGTGTGTAATCGTCTTTTGTGCCGGTAGAGCGCATACAGGCTTCAATATACGAAGGATCAAACTGCAAGGAATTGACAAAAGACCGCCTGGGATGTCGGAAGAACGTATTTTTACCATTCAGTCGTTGACCGTTTGATGTTGCACCCAGTGCATCCAGTGCACATCGGGTAATTGAATGGTAGCCAATCTTGATCGGGCCGAAGAGCTCATCTACAACATTGAGCTGACTTTTATTGGCGTTTGTATCTTGAGGGGGTGAGGTGACGCTTTCCTTTTCGAAATCGATGGTGGACGGTGAATATTCATTGGCGTGCAGGTCGATGTCTGTAACTTCGACGGCATTATATTGATCGGTGTTGGGCGGTTGGAAAACGATTGCCATAAGAGCTTCCTTGTCCAGGCGTTGTGTGCGAAGTCGCAGCGCCATGTTAGGGGGAGTTCTGAGGCGATAAATATATATATTTATATCGCGTGTTGCGGGTTGTTACGAGGCAGGGTTGAATTGTTGCCGTCCTTGGCAAACAATCCTTAGTGTGGTGGTTAGATATTATCCGACTAGTGATTGCTTAATAGAGAGGCAGCACCTGCTCCACTGAAGAGCCCTGCGCTCACCCGGTTAAACCAACTTTGTCCCTTGCCACTGCGCAAATACTTGGCCGCACCATGAGCGCCCAGCCCATAAGCCAACTTGCACAGTAGATCCAGCACGGTCCAGGTCGCAATCATTACCAGCAACTGCGGCAGGAACGGGTGCTCGGCACTCAAAAACTGCGGCAGGAAAGCAGCAAAAAACAAAATGTCCTTCGGATTGCTCGCGCCCAGCACGAATGCGCGCCCGAACAGGGCGCGAAAGCGCGGTACCGGTGCCGCCTGGGGCACTTCAGCACCTACCGATGGCAGTCGCGATTGCTGCCAGCTCTGCCAGGCGAGGTAGAACAGGTACAGCGCGCCGACGATTTTCAGCGCGCTGAACAACTGTTCCGATGCCAGCAGCAGGGCGCCGAGGCCCAGCGCCGAGGCACTGAGCAAACAGATCGAGGCAATCACGCCACCCAGGAACGCCGGGTAAGAACGGCGCAAACCGTAATTCAGACTGTTGCTGATCATCAGCAAAGACAGGGGCCCCGGGATCAAAATCACCACCAGCGCAGCGCCGCTGAACAGCAGCCAGGTTTCCAGACTCATCACTTTCCTCCCTTTGTGCAAAAGCCCCACCCGACGGGGTGAGGCTGTTTTTGAAACACTGTTTTTGAAACGTAGACGGCTTACAAGAAAATGAACTTGGCGATGAAGATCGCGCACAGCACCCACAGGCTGACGGAAATTTCCTTGTGCTTACCGGTGAAGGCCTTCAGCACCACGTAAGTGATAAAGCCCAGCGCGATGCCATCAGCGACCGAGAAGGTCAGCGGCATCATGATCGCGGTGACGATCGCCGGAATGCTGTCGGTGGCTTCGTCCCACTCGATGTGCGCCATGCCGCCCATCATCAACATTGCCACATATATCAGTGCACCGGCGGTGGCATAAGCCGGAATCATGCCCGCCAGCGGTGCGAAAAACATTGCGGCAATAAATAGCACACCTACGGTCACAGCGGTAAGACCAGTCCGACCACCCGCTGCTACGCCAGCGGCACTTTCCACGTAGCTGGTGACTGGCGGAACACCGACCACCGCACCAAACACGCTGGAAGCACTGTCGGCTTTCATGGCGCGGGAGAGGTTTTCGATCCGGCCATCAGCGCCCACCAGATTGGCTCGCTGGGCCACCCCCATCAAGGTGCCGGCGGTGTCGAACATGTGCACAAAGAGGAAGGCCAGCACCACGCTGATCATACTGACGTTGAACACGCCGGCGACGTTCATGGCCATCCAGGTCGGCGCCAGGCTTGGCGGGGCGGACATGATGCCTTCGTAGTGGACAAGGCCCAGGCCCCAGCCCGCGAGGGTCACGGTGATGATGCTGATGAGAATCGCACCGAACACTTTGTGGTAGCTGAGTACGGCGATCATCAAAAAGCAGATGGCCGCCAGCAGCGGGCCGGGCTCGCGCAGGGAGCCGAGCTTGATCAGGGTGGCCGGGCTATCGACGACGATGCCTGCGGTTTTGAGGCCGATCAACCCTAGAAACAGACCCACACCGGCGCCCATGGCATAACGCAAACTGACAGGAATGCTGTTGAGCAACCATTCGCGAATCCGCGAAAAGGTCAGGAACATGAACAACACACCGGACACAAACACCGCGCCAAGGGCGGTTTCCCAGTTGTAGCCCATGGTGCCGACCACGGTGTAGGTGAAGAATGCGTTCAATCCCATGCCCGGCGCCAGGCCGACCGGCCAGTTCGCGTAAAGGCCCATCAACAGACAGCCCAGGGCGGCAGCGATGCAGGTCGCGACGAACGCGGCACCGTGATCGATCCCGGCGTCGGCCATGATGTTGGGGTTGACGAAGATGATGTAGGCCATGGTGATGAAGGTTGTCAGACCGGCAATCAGCTCGGTCTTCACCGTGGTGCCGTGCAAGCTGAGTTTGAAGATGCGCTCAAGCAAGCCATTGCGTAACGGCGGCGAGAGTTCCAGCGTCGGGGCTTCGGATTTGCGGCTTTCCACAGCGAATACTCCTCAAGAGTTTTATTGTTATTTCCAGGGCCGGACCCATGAGGGTGGCAGCGGCCCTTTGAGGCACTTGCGAATTTGTTGACCGAGTGGTCAGAAACTCGCACGAAGTGGATTATGCTTTTGTATACAAATAATGCAAATAATGTTTTTGTTTTTGTAGACGAAAAGTTTGGCAATAGGGATATATCGCCGGGAGGGATGCTTTTGCGAGGGCGTTATCGCCGGTGTGCGGGCGAAAAAAAACCGGCGATCGGCCGGTTGGTTTTCTGTTCGGGATTTGCAGTGTTGGCGCTGGCCTCATCGCGAGAAAGTCGGATCGCCGCACCGTCGCTCCCACAGGTTTTGTGAGCACCACAAATCACTGTGGGAGTGAGCCTGCTCGCGATGACGGCTTCAGCTACACCACAAAAACATCAGGCAGTAGCAAACCGCTTATCCAGATAATCAATAATCACCTTGGACTCATACATCCAGGTGGTCTGCCCATTCTCTTCAATGCGCAGGCACGGAACCTTGATCTTGCCGCCTTGCTCCAGAAGGGTCTGGCGATCCTGTTCGTTGTTCTTCGCATCGCGCAACGCCACCGGCACATTCAGGCGACGCAGGGTACGGCGGGTTTTCACGCAGAACGGGCAGGCGTGGAACTGATACAGCGTCAGGTCCCTGGCGGCCGTTTCAACCTGAGCCTGGGCGGCGGCGGGGCGCTGCTTCTTGCCAGGGCGGGTGATGAAGTCGATGAAGATGATCAGTTGGCCAAGGCCGACACGAAGCGCTTTTACGAACACGGAATAAGCCTCACAGGGCGAACGGAAGGCGCGCAGCTTACCTGATTTTTCACAGGCGAAAAAAAACCGGCGATGAATGCCGGTTTTCTTCGTGTAACGAATTACTTGATCAGGCTGAGAAACTCGCTGCGGGTCGCCGCGTTTTCGCGGAACTCACCCAGCATCACCGATGTGATCATCGACGAATTCTGTTTCTCCACACCGCGCATCATCATGCACATGTGCTTGGCCTCGATCACCACCGCAACGCCCAGGGCGCCAGTGACTTGCTGGACCGCATCGGCGATCTGGCGGCTGAGATTTTCCTGGATCTGCAGGCGGCGAGCGTACATATCGACGATCCGCGCGACTTTCGACAGGCCCAGCACTTTGCCGCTCGGGATGTAGGCGACGTGCGCCTTGCCGATGAACGGCAGCAGGTGGTGTTCGCACAACGAGTAGAGCTCGATGTCCTTGACCAGCACCATTTCGCTGTTGTCGGAGCTGAACAAGGCACCGTTGGTGACTTCTTCCAGTGTCTGTTCATAGCCGCGGCAAAGGTACTGCATGGCTTTGGCGGCACGCTTTGGCGTGTCGAGCAGGCCCTCGCGGGAGACGTCCTCGCCAAGTTGACCAAGGATGGCCGTGTAATTCTGTTCCAGGGACATGAAACTACCTGTGGGGATTTTCGCAAAGGGCAAGGGTACGGTGGCAAACACGGCGCTGCAAGCGTGAAGCGACAGCTTTACTCGTCGCGACCTTCCATCATGGTGCGTTTGAGCATCACATAAACCGCGCCGGCACCGCCATGTTTCGGTTGGCATGACGTGAAACCGAGCACCTGTGAATGCTGACGCAACCACGTGTTGACGTGGCTTTTGATCATCGGCCGCTTGCCGTCCAGACGCACGGCTTTACCGTGGGTGACGCGCACGCAGCGGATTTCGAATTTGGTCGCTTCGGCCAGAAACGCCCAGAGGGTTTCCCGGGCTTTTTCCACGGTCATGCCATGCAGGTCGAGGCTGCCTTCGAACGGAATCTGTCCGATCTTGAGCTTGCGCATCTGGCTTTCCTGAACCCCGTCACGTGCCCACATCAACTCGTCTTCCGGGCCGACGTCGATGACGAACTGATCGGACAGACCATCAACGGTGGTGGCATCGGTGCGAACGGTCGCGGCCTGGCGCAGCTTGGCGATTTGCGCGCGGTCGGCCTTGGGTTTGCCGGTTTCGGCGCGATCGTGCTTGATCGGCTTGACGCCTTGGATCGCACTTTTGAACAGGGAAAAATCGTCGTCTTGCATGTCAGCCTCCGCGAAGGGCGGCCAGTTTACCCAAGTCGAGGCGCTATCCATAACAATTGAGGCCCGCCAAAATGCCGGGCCTTCGATTCAATCGTGTTTTTTCATCAGGTGCGGGGACATGTTCAGCTCTCGCGACTGGCGCGAGCGGCGACGGCAGCGACGCCACAACCACACACCGATATAGAGCACGAACAGGCCAACCGCCAGAATGATCGCCGAGCCCAGCGGGCTGGCATTCAACTCGCCCAGGGCCGGGGGACGGCCCAGCAGGCTGGCGGCACCGGCCATTGCCAGCAACACACCGCACGTCGCCAGCAAGGCAGCAAAGGCTGCGCCGAATCGAAAACGCCAATTGCGTTGGCCCTTGGGCCGCAAGCGGCGAGCGTCAAAACCATCGGATAACTTCATTCCGACCTTCCTCAATGGGTATCGGCCCTTCGACCGGGACTTGTCCGGGATGTTCCTGAGGCTAAGTCAATTGCAGCAAATGAGAGGCTTTTGCGGATGAGCGGCGGTTTTGACCGCTCTTCGAGCCTGTTAGATCAGTTCATGAGTGAGCGCGAGGGTGGCGAAGTTGTCCGCCATGATCGCCATTTCGGTCTGTTGAACGTGCTCGGCAGTGAGTACGCCACCTTTGTAGGGCAAATCGCGAGTCGCGCAGGCGTCTTCGACCAGGGTGCAGCGAAAGCCCAGGTTCTTCGCCGCACGCACGGTGGTGCTGACGCTGGAGTGACTCATGAAACCGCACACGATCAGGTCCAGGGAACCGAGTTCTTGCAGCCGGTCGTACAATTGGGTGCCGTGAAACGCACTCGGCAGCAGTTTGCCGATGATGGTTTCGTCCGTCTGTGGCTCCAGGCCCGTGATGAACTCACCGCGTTCGCCCTGTGGATCGAACAGCCCGCCGACGGTGCCGAGATGACGCACATGCACGATCGGACGGCCGGCTGCACGGGCAGCAGCGACCAGTTGCTTGATGTTCGCGACGGCAGCATCCATGCCGCTCAGGGCCAGCGGGCCGCTGAGGTATTCTTTCTGGGCATCGATGATGACAAGGGTCGCATGACCCAGATTGGCTGCTGCGTAACCGCGGCCGCTGAGTTGAAACATCGTTTTTGGAACGGACATTCTGGGGCTCCTTGGAGTGGGGCTTTTGCGACATTGTCCTCTGGCTGAGCGGTTCTGTGAATCGCTACTATCGTAGGCGCCGTCGTTGTTGGCGTGCAGCGTTGTCAAGATGCAGGTTTTGTTCAATAGCCAACGGTAAAAATGGATGTGTCCTACATCTGATACGGTGTTTTCCCGCGTCGTCGTGGCGCGTTTTGGCTGTTAGAATCGCCAGTCGTTTTTTCTGGAGTCTGCCCCCGTGATCACTTCCCGCCTTCGTACCCTGCGTGACCATATCCGTTGGGCCGTCAGCCGCTTCCATGGGGAGGATCTGTTTTTCGGCCATGGGACCGACAACGCCTGGGACGAAGCCCGTCAACTGGTGTTGGGTGCCTTGCACTTGCCGTGGGAAATCGCCGACAGCTACCTCGACTGTAATCTGGAAGAAGACGAGCTTGTGAATTTGCAACGCATGCTCAAGCGTCGCATCGAAGAACGCATTCCGACCGCTTACCTGCTGGGCGAAGCGTGGTTTTGCGGCATGTCGTTCATCGTCGACGAGCGCGTGCTGATCCCGCGTTCACCGATTGGCGAGTTGATCGAAAAACGTTTCGAGCCATGGTTGGGCGCCGAGCCTGCGCGGATTCTCGACCTGTGCACCGGTTCCGGTTGTATCGGTATCGCCTGTGCCTACGAGTTCCAGAACGCTGAAGTGGTGCTGGCGGATCTGTCGTTCGAAGCGCTGGAAGTGGCCAACCAGAACATCGAACGCCATGGCGTCGATGAGCGGGTCTACACCGTTCAGGGTGATGGGTTTGATGGTCTGCCGGGTCAGCGTTTCGACCTGATCGTGTCGAACCCGCCTTACGTCGACGCGGAAGATTTCGCCGACATGCCGGACGAGTATCAGCACGAACCTGAGCTGGGCCTGGCCTGCGGTGATGATGGTTTGAACCTGGTGCGCCGGATGCTCGCCGAAGCAGCGGATCATTTGACCGAGAAGGGCTTGCTGATTGTTGAGGTGGGCAACAGCCAGGTCCACGTCGAGGCGTTGTACCCGGAGGTCGACTTCGCCTGGCTCGATTTCGAGCGCGGCGGGCATGGTGTGTTCATGCTGACCGCGGAGCAGTGCCGCGATCATCAGGCGCTGTTCGCTTCCCGCGTCTGACTTCAGGACGCCTTCGCGGGCAAGTCGGGTCGCCGCACCGCTCGCTCCTACAGGTTCTATGTATGCCACATCATTTGGGCACGACACAAAACCCTGTAGGAGCGAGGCTTGCCCGCGAAGGCCGCGCCGCGGTCTCAAGCCATCAACGGTGCGTAGCAATCCAGATCAACAACCCCGCCTGAAACACCGCAAACGCCACCAGGCACGTAATGGTGAAACGCAGCCCGGCGTCTTCACGCTTGTACTTGCTGACCTTCTCTTCGTGCTTCTTCAGCTTCACTTCCTGCTCGGCCAGATTCTGCTCGGCCTGCTGAAGCATCTGCGCCGCTTCGAGGATTTCCACCAGTTGCAGCTTTTCGGTGTTCCAGTCACCCACCAGGTCTTCGACCTTTACTTCTTTGACGCTGCCTTTCAAATGCTGGGCGTCGGCGTAGACCACCTCAAAACCATGCGCCTTCAGAAAGTGATCGCGGCGAAGGCGCGTGTCTTCGTTCAACGCATCTTTATTATTCAGATCGGTGCCGTCGACGGTGTAGCCGGGCCAGCGTTTTTTCGCCCAAGTGATCCCTTGAGCGGCCATGAACCGGCCGATGCCACGGTTCATCGGCTCAATCTGCAAGCCGCTTTCGGGCTCGAAATGCACACGTTTGGTGGTGTGATTGACCCACACGTCCAGATGATTCTGCTCTTTGCGCACGCGCTGGCCGGGCAGCTTGATGCTCATGCGCATCAGGCTGTGTTCCTTGCTGTTGCGGTCGGCGTAACCGAATTCGACAAAGCGCAGTGGCCGCCCACCGGTGTTGCGGTCGGTTTGCAGCGGCGCCAGACGGAGCATCTTGTGGTGCTCGACGTGGACGTCCGCCCACGGCAGCTCGACCGCTGGCGGTGCGTCTTTTTCAGCGGTCGTGTCGGGTGAAGTCTGGGTATCAGTCATAACGGCGAGATCCTGTCCAAGCTCTGCTTGTCGCCAGTCTTAGCGCTGGCGACAAAGGCTTATCGGCCGTTTTTTTCAGGACTGGAGGGCAAACCCTCTCTTAACTGGTGCGAAGTCCGTCAATAAACCCGAGGATTCGCGCGCCGAGTTCGGCGGCCAGCGGCAATTGCGGATCTTTATAAGAGGCCATTTGCCGTTTTACGTCGTTGGGCACGATGCGCATGACGTGGTTCATGCCTTCGATCAGCGCCAGCTCGGCGTCCGGTTTGGCCGCCTTGAGCATCCTGGCGTCACCGACGCCGACCTGGATATCGTTGCTGCCCTGGATGATCAGCGCCGGCATCTTCAACTTGGCGAACGCCGCCGCCGGGTCCTGGCGGAACAGCGAGATCAGGTAAGGCTGCACGCTAGGGCGGAAAATCACCTGCAACTGCGGCGGCACGTTGTCGTCGGTGTGGCCGGCCTTGAGGCTGTCGAGCAGTTCATTGCTGCGCAGCATCAGCGGCGGCGGCAGGCGATTGCTCAATTGCTGGCGCAACACCTCATCGATTGGCCGTGCGCTGCCGGACATGGAGATGACCGCTGCGGCATCGACGCTGGGCGCCGCGAGGCTGGCGATCAAGGCGCCTTCGCTGTGTCCCAGCAAAATCAGCTGGCCAAAACGCGGATCGTTTTTGAGCTTGCGGCCCCAGGCTTCGGCGTCGGACACATAGGCTTCTACCGACAGATTGCGCTCGTCCGGCGTGGCCGCGAGGCTCGCCGCCACGCCGCGCTTGTCATAACGCACGCTGGCGATGTTGTGTTTGGCCAGCACCCACGCCAGTCGCTTGAGGCTGTCGTTGCGTCCGCCGTCGGGGTTATTTCCGTCGCGATCCGTAGGGCCGGAGCCGGAAATGATCAGGACAACTGGCACAGGGGTCTCGGATTTCGGCAGCAGCAGCGAGCCGAAAAGCTCCCCGGTGCCGGTATCCAACGTGATCGGGCGTTGCAGGACGGTGGCCTGTACAAAGCCGGTAAACAGGGTAAGGCTCAAGGCTATAACTCGCAGCATCATCACGCCATCATTCACAAAGGTGCCGGTTGGACTCGCGGGCACCCATAAGGTTCGAGGATGAACTACTTGGGTTGCCTGCGTATACTGGCGCGCATTACGTATTCAGGTTCATTTCACGGAGCGTCCTGCATGTCCGGCAATACCTATGGCAAGCTGTTCACTGTCACCACCGCGGGCGAAAGCCATGGTCCGGCGTTGGTCGCCATTGTCGACGGCTGCCCGCCGGGGCTGGAGATTTCCATCGACGATCTGCAGCGCGATCTGGACCGCCGCAAGCCCGGCACCAGCCGCCACACCACGCAACGTCAGGAAGCCGACGAAGTCGAAATCCTCTCCGGCGTGTTCGAAGGTCGCACCACCGGTTGCTCCATCGGCCTGTTGATCCGCAACACCGACCAGAAGTCCAAGGACTACTCGGCGATCAAGGACCTGTTCCGCCCGGCCCACGCCGACTACACCTATCACCACAAATACGGCGAACGCGATTACCGTGGCGGCGGACGCAGCTCCGCCCGTGAAACCGCCATGCGCGTGGCCGCCGGTGCGATTGCCAAGAAATACCTGGCCACCCAGGGCATCGTCATTCGCGGCTACATGAGCCAACTCGGCCCGATCGAAATCCCGTTCAAGACCTGGGATTCGGTGGAAGAGAATGCGTTCTTCAGCCCTGACCCGGAAAAGGTGCCGGAGCTGGAAGCCTATATGGACCAGTTGCGCCGTGATCAGGATTCGGTCGGCGCGAAGATCACCGTCGTCGCCGAAGGCGTGATGCCAGGCCTCGGCGAGCCGATCTTCGACCGCCTCGACGCCGAACTGGCCCATGCGCTGATGAGCATCAACGCGGTCAAAGGCGTGGAAATCGGCGCCGGTTTCGCCAGCGTCGCCCAGCGCGGCACCGAACACCGCGACGAAATGACCCCGGAAGGCTTCCTCAGTAACAACGCCGGTGGCATTTTGGGCGGCATCTCGTCTGGTCAGCCGATCGTTGCGCACCTGGCCCTCAAGCCAACGTCGAGCATCACCACGCCGGGCCGTTCCATCGACATTCATGGCAACCCGGCGGAAGTCATCACCAAGGGCCGTCACGACCCATGCGTCGGCATCCGTGCCACGCCGATCGCCGAAGCGATGATGGCCATTGTGCTGATGGATCACCTGTTGCGTCATCGCGGGCAGAATGCCGATGTGCGCGTGAGCACGCCGGTGCTGGGTCAGCTTTAATGGCTGATCTCACAGCCGCTAAGGTCTGACGACGTTGGCGGCGCTCCCGTACTGGCGGCTTTCCAGTTTCTATCTGTTCTATTTCGCCTTGCTCGGTTCGACAGCGCCGTTTCTGGCGCTGTACTTCGATCACCTGGGCTTTTCCAGCGCGCGCATCGGCGAATTGGTGGCGATCCCGATGTTGATGCGCTGCGTGGCGCCGAACATCTGGGGCTGGCTCGGTGACTACACCGGCCGACGCCTGGCCATCGTGCGCTTCGGCACCGTCTGCACGCTGCTGACGTTTTCGCTGATTTTCGTCAGCAAGACGTACGCCTGGCTGGCGATGGTCATGGCCTTGCATGCGTTTTTCTGGCACGCGGTGTTGCCGCAGTTCGAAGTCATCACCCTGGCGCACTTGAAAGGGCAGACGTCGCGCTACAGTCAGATCCGTCTCTGGGGCTCCATCGGTTTCATCATCACCGTGGTCGCGCTCGGGCGGGTGTTCGAATGGCTGAGCCTCGACATTTACCCGGTGGCGCTGGTGCTGATCATGGCCGGCATTGTCGTCAGCAGCCTGTGGGTGCCTAACGCGCAACCGGTTCAGGGCGAGCGAATTGCCGGATACGGATTTCTCAGGCAATTGCGCAATCCCGGTGTGTTGGCGTTTTACGGCTGCGTGGCGCTGATGCAAGTGAGCCACGGACCTTATTACACCTTTTTGACGTTGCACCTTGAACGGCTCGGTTACAGTCGGGGCGTGATCGGCCTGCTCTGGGCGGTCGGCGTGGTCGCCGAAGTCCTGATGTTCCTGGCCATGAGCAAAATCCTCGCGCGTTTTTCGGTGCGTCGGGTGCTGCTGGCGAGTTTCCTGCTGGCGGCCGTGCGCTGGTTGCTGCTGGGTTCGTTGGCCGAGTTCCTTTGGGTGCTGCTGTTTGCTCAGGTGCTGCACGCCGCAACATTCGGCAGCTTTCACGCCGCTGCCATCCAGTTCGTGCAACGTAGCTTCGGTGCGCGTCAGCAAGGTCAGGGGCAGGCGCTTTACGCCGCGCTGGCCGGTACTGGCGGCGCATTGGGCGCGTTGTATTCCGGCTATAGCTGGAACGCCCTCGGGGCCACGTTCACCTTTAGTATTGCAAGCCTCGCAGCCCTGGCGGCTGCCATTATCATTGCCACACGTATGCAAGAGGACAGGCCATGAGCCTCACCCGTGAACACCTCGCCCAGGAAATCATCGACGCCGGGCGTTTTTTGTATGGCCGTGGCTGGTCGCCGGCCACCAGCAGCAATTACTCGACCCGCCTGTCGCCGACTGAAGCGCTGCTGACCGTATCCGGCAAGCACAAAGGCCAGTTGGGTCTTGATGATGTTCTGGCCACCGACTTGTCGGGCAACAGCCTGGAACCGGGCAAAAAACCGTCCGCCGAAACCCTGCTGCACACCCAGCTCTACAGTTGGTGCCCGGAGATCGGCGCAGTGCTGCACACCCATTCGGTGAACGCCACGGTGCTGTCGCGTCTGACGCCCGAAGATTTCATCGAGTTCGAAGACTACGAACTGCAAAAAGCCTTCAGCGGCGTCTCGACCCACGAATCCCGGGTGCGCGTGCCGATTTTCGACAACGATCAGGACATTGCGCGTCTCGCCGCCAAGGTGCAGCCTTGGCTTGAAGCCCACCCCGATTGCGTCGGCTACCTGATTCGCGGCCACGGCCTGTACACCTGGGGCGCGCGGATGAGCGACGCACTGCGGCAGATCGAGGCGTTTGAATTTTTGTTCGAGTGCGAGTTGAAGATGCGCTCACTCTTGAACCATAAAGCATGAACCGTTAAGGAGTTGCCCTGATGAGCAGCCTGTCCGTTTACCACGTCTCAAGCCCTGAAATCCCGAACAAGGTGCTGACCCATTTCGAAGACATCGCCTCGACCTTGGCCGAGCAGGGTGTGCGTTTCGACCGCTGGCAAGCCACGGCGAAAATCCAGCCCGGCGCCAGCCAGGAAGAAGTGATCGCCGCGTACCAGGAGCAGATCGACAAGCTGATGACCGAACGCGGCTACATCACCGTCGACGTGATCAGCCTCAACAGCGATCACCCGCAAAAAACCGAACTGCGCGCCAAGTTTCTCGACGAACACCGTCATGGCGAAGACGAAGTACGATTTTTCGTCGCCGGCCGTGGCCTGTTTACCCTGCACATCGATGATTACGTCTACGCCGTGCTGTGCGAGAAGAACGACCTGATCTCGGTGCCGGCCGGCACGCCGCACTGGTTCGACATGGGCGAGCATCCGCATTTCGTCGCGATCCGTCTGTTCAACAACCCTGATGGCTGGGTGGCCAAGTTCACCGGCGAAGACATCGCCAACCGCTTCCCGCGTCTTGAGGACTGAGCCGATGCCGATCAAAGCGATTCTCACCGACATCGAAGGCACCACCAGCGCGGTGAGTTTTGTGTTCGACGTGCTGTTCCCCTACGCCGCCAAACACCTGCCGGACTTTGTTCGCCAACACGCCGAGCGCGCGGATGTAGCCGAGCAACTGGCCGCCGTGCGCCGCGACAGCGACGAGCCGGACGCTGACGTTGAGCGGGTGATCGAGATCCTGCTGGGCTGGATCGCCGAAGACCGCAAAGCCACGCCGTTGAAAGCGTTGCAAGGCATGGTCTGGGAGCAGGGCTATCAGGCCGGGCAGTTAAAAGGCCACGTTTACCCGGACGCCGTTGAAGCACTGAAGCGCTGGCATCAGGACGGGTTCAAACTGTTTGTTTATTCCTCGGGCTCGATCCAGGCGCAAAAGCTGATCTTCGGCTGCTCGGAGGCGGGGGATTTGTCGCCTCTGTTCAGCGGCTACTTCGACACCACGTCGGGGCCCAAGCGTGAAGCGCAGTCTTACGAGCGCATCACCCAGGCCATTGGGGTGGAAGCTGCGCAGATTCTGTTCCTGTCCGACATCGTCGAGGAACTGGACGCGGCGCGCGCGGCCGGCATGGAAACGTGCGGGCTGGCCCGAGAGGGCGGAGAGCTGGCGGGGCATGTGACCGTCGACAGCTTTGCGCGGATCGATCCTTCCACGTTCTAAGCCACAACGCACATAACCTGGAGCGAAGCTTGCTCCGGGCGTCGTTCCGACGAAGGCGGTGTGTCAGACGATATTAATGCTGATTGACACGCCGTCTTCGCGAGCAAGCTTCGCTCCTACAAGGGCGGGATCGGTGTACCGTCATAAACAAAACATGCCGTGAAGCGAAAGCTTTCACGGCCTGTTTGTTTGCAACGCGTTTATTTACACAACCGCAGGGTTTACGCCGAATGATAAGTCGGCAGAGCAAACCGTTGCTGACTTTGCAGCATGGAGATCTGCGGCAGTTCGCTGGCCTGTTCAGCCAGGTCACGGCGAATCGCACTGATCACCCACGACAGTTGATCGCCGGCATGCAATTGCTGGTAGGAAATCGAACGCTTGAACACTTTGCCTTCGGTGCTGCGCAGGGTCAGCAGAATGCCACCGTCTGGACGCGGCTGGGTGGTCACATCGAAGTTGGAGAACAGGGAGGTAAATTTTTCTTGGATCAGGCTCATGTCTATCAGCTCCGTTTGCACTTGATTGGCAAGCATGGAGAGGTAGTTGCAGTGATTGTGCCAGCACCTGATATTTTTAAAATTGTTATAAATCAATAAGTTATGTTTCTACTGATTTTTCGGTTTCGTGCAATCTGCATGAATGGCCATCGTGCATCCTGCATTTTGCGTGGTTGGCCACGATTCGATGGAACCAATCACACCCGCTGAGGATCGCGATCTCGAACGCTCGGGGCGCGGATACAAAACATTTCAAAAACCGCGTGTACAGCTCAAGAACCGCTGACGTATTTTCGGACCCATAGACCGCCGCCCGACAATAAAAAGATCGAACGGGAGCAAGCATGAGCGACACGATTACCTGGGGCATGATGCTCCGCAAACTGCCTTCCATTGCCAAAGCCATTCCTCGCGTGGTGAAAGGCATGAAAGTCGCCAATGTCAAGGACCCGACTCAAGCGTGTGGCCTCGGCTGGACCTTCGAACAAGCGACCTTGCGTAATCCCGATGGCCCCGCGTTGCTGCAGGGCGACGTCGCGCTGAGTTATTCACAGGCCAACCAGTGGGCCAATCGCATTGCTCATCACCTGATCGCCGAAGGCATCCGAAAGGGTGACGTGGTGGCGGTGTTTCTAGAAAACCGTCCGGAACTGCTGGTGACGATATTGGCCGTGGCCAAGGTCGGCGCTATCAGCGCCTTGCTCAACACCTCGCAAACCCGCGACACCCTGGCCCACAGCCTGAACCTGGTGGCGCCTGCGGCGATCATCGTTGGCGAAGAACTGGTCCCGGCGTTCAGCGCGGTCCGCGAGCGTGTGTCGATCGAGCCGACGCGCACCTGGTTCGTTGCCGATCAAAACACCTATCTTCGTCCCGGCAACGCGCCCGACGGTTTCATCAATCTGATGAGCGTCAGCGCCCAGGCGCCCAGTGAGAATCCGGCCAGCAGCCAGCAGGTATTTTTCGACGATCCTTGTTTCTATATCTACACCTCGGGCACCACCGGATTGCCCAAAGCGGGCGTTTTCAAACACGGTCGCTGGATGCGCAGCTCGGCAAGTTTCGGCCAGATCGCCCTGAACATGCAGCCGCAGGATGTCGTCTATTGCACCTTGCCGCTCTACCACGCCACCGGGCTCTGCGTGTGTTGGGGCTCGGCGATCAGCGGCGCCGCAGGATTTGCCATCCGCCGCAAGTTCAGCGCCGGCCAGTTCTGGAATGACGTGCGCAAATACCAGGCGACCACCCTCGGCTATGTGGGCGAATTATGCCGTTACCTGGTGGATCAGCCGCCCACTGCCGACGACAGCAAACACCGCGTGACCAAGATGATCGGCAATGGCCTGCGTCCCGGTGCATGGCGCGAGTTCAAGACGCGCTTTGCGGTTGATCACATCTGCGAGCTGTACGCCGCCAGCGACGGCAATATCGGCTTTACCAACATCCTGAACTTCGACAACACCATCGGCTTTTCCCTGATGGCCTGGGAGCTGGTGGCCTACGACCACGACAGCGGCCTGCCGATGCGTGATGCCAAAGGTTTCACGCGCAAAGTCGCCAAAGGTGAGCAGGGCCTGCTGTTGGCGAGAATCGACGACAAGGCGCCACTGGACGGTTACACCGATCCGCAGAAGACCGAAAAAGTCGTGCTCCACGACGTGTTCACCAAGGGCGACCGCTACTTCAATACGGGCGATCTGCTGCGCAACATTGGATTTGGTCATGCCCAGTTCGTTGATCGATTGGGTGACACCTACCGCTGGAAGGGTGAAAACGTCTCGACCACCGAGGTCGAGAACATTCTGCTGCAACACCCGAATATTTCTGAAGCCGTGGCGTATGGCGTCGAAATCCAGAACACCAACGGGCGTGCCGGCATGGCCGCGATCACGCCGGCGGAATCCCTGGCGACGCTGGACTTCAGCGAACTGCTGGAGTTTGCCCGCCAGCAAATGCCTGCGTATGCGGTGCCACTTTTCCTGCGGGTGAAAGTGAAAATGGAAACTACCGGCACCTTCAAATACCAGAAAACCCGCCTCAAGGACGAAGCTTTCGATCCCGGCAAAACCGGCGATGACCCGATTTACGCCTGGCTCCCCGGCACCCAGACTTACGTGCAAGTCACTCCGCAGTTGCTGGCGGATATTCACGGCGGCGCTTTTCGTTATTGAAAGCAGCGCTATTGAATGTGGCTATGGCGGCTCTTGAGAAAAAAGAAGTGACAGCCTCGGGGCTGCTCGGGAAACTGTCGGCTTTCCCGAATGACAGAAAGTGGAGTCCCCGATGTCAGACCAAAGCCGCCAGATGACCCCCGAAGAAGCCGCTGAATTTGCCGAACAGGTATTCAACAAAGCGCGCGAGGGCGATGCGGCCATGATGGCTGCGCTGCTGACCAAAGGCCTGCCGCCGAACCTGCGTAACCACAAGGGCGACACCTTGCTGATGCTCGCCGCCTACCACGGTCACGTGGAGACGGTAAAAGTGCTGCTGGAACACAAGGCCGACCCGGAAATCCGCAACGACAACGGCCAGAGCCCGATTGCCGGCGCCGCGTTCAAGGGCGACCTGGCGGTGGTCCAGGCGTTGGTCGAAGGTGGGGCGCAAGTGGAAGGTTCGTCCTTCGATGGTCGTACGGCGCTGATGATGGCGGCGATGTTCAACCGCGTCGAAATCGTCGATTACCTGATCAGCAAAGGCGCCGATCCGAAAGCCAAGGACGCCAATGGCGTTACCGCGCTGGATGCTGCGAAAACCCTCGGTGCCGTCGACACCACAGCGCAGTTAGAGAAGTTGCTGGCGTAACGCCCTGTAGGAGCGAGCGGTGCGGCGATCCGACTTGCCCGCGAAGAACGATAACGCGGTTTAACATGGGAAACCGAGTAATCGTTCTTCGCGGGCAAGCCTCGCTCCTACAAAAGCAAAACCTGGGCATAGTGCGCTATCCTTCGCGCCCTCAAAATTCACTCGCTACAGGATCCGCCCCATGAAAGCCGCACTCGTCGAACTCATCAGTAAAATCAGCTCCGGGTGCATGAGCGATGACGAAATCCTGAAAGTCGCTGATGAAGCGGCAGCGGCCTACGCCGATCCCGAGGCTTTTCTGACAGCCAATCCGGATATCAACTACGACGACTCCTTCCCGATTCCACTGGGCGAGTGGGTCGTGGTCGGCAGTCTGCCGGAAACCGTGCTGTTCCAGGCCGACACTTACGTAGACCTGTTCGCCCAGATCGTCGCCTCGTTTGGCCCCGGTGTTGATTTCAACATCAAACCCAAGCAACTGGCCAAAACCGAAGCCCTGACCGCGCTCAATCGCATTCAGGTGCAGATGGGCAGCATGAACAAGGAAAACGGTGGTTACACGCTGATGAACTTCAGCCAGTTGCTCGACGATGAGCTGCAAGTGGTGCTGGTCTACGGCAACGACGTACCGCGTGTGCTGGAGTTGTGCGCCGAGGTGGGCATCACCGCCGCGCCATCGCTCGAAGCCCTCAAAATTGCAGTCCACGTTTAAAAAGCGGAACCCTCGCAAGGCCCGGCTATCCTAAGAGTGCATACCACTCTTAGGGAGCGACACCATGGGTTCCACGTTCAACGGTCTGATTGGCCTGATCATTCTTGCCCTGGATATCTGGGCAATCATCAACGTGCTGAAAAGTGGCGCCAGTACAGGGATGAAAATCATCTGGGTGCTGCTGATCCTGCTGCTGCCGGTCCTGGGCCTGATCATCTGGGCCATCGCCGGGCCACGGGGCAACGTCCGGATCTGACCCCATCACAGGCCCTCTGTAGGAGCGAGGCTTGCCCGCGAAGAACGATTACACGGTTTAACAGGAAGACCGCGTTATCGTTCTTCGCGGGCAAGCCTTGCTCCTACAGGTATGTGGGAATCAGAAGGTTCGACCTGTCATCTTCCGCAACGTAGAATGCGCGCCTTTCCCGGTTAATCGAGCCGCTCGATTGGCCATCATGGGCGGGTAACCGTCCGTTGCCACCGCATTCATCGGAGCACTTCCCATGAGCAACATCACCACCAGCGACTACCTGGAAACCCTCTACGAAGGCTACGGCCAGCGTTTTCGCATGGAAAAACTGCTGCACGAAGTGCGCACCGAACACCAGCACCTGGTGATTTTCGAAAACCCGCGCATGGGCCGGGTCATGGCGCTGGACGGCGTGATCCAGACCACCGAAGCCGACGAATTCATCTACCACGAGATGCTCACCCACGTGCCGATCCTGGCGCACGGCACCGCCAAGCGCGTGCTGATCATCGGTGGCGGCGACGGCGGCATGCTGCGTGAAGTGGCCAAGCACCGCAGCGTCGAGCACATCACCATGGTCGAGATCGACGGCACCGTGGTCGAGATGTGCAAGGAATTCCTGCCGAACCACTCCAAGGGTGCGTTCGATGATCCACGCCTGAACCTGGTGATCGACGACGGCATGCGTTTCGTCGCTACCACCACCGAAAAATTCGACGTGATCATTTCCGACTCCACCGACCCGATCGGTCCGGGTGAAGTGCTGTTCTCGGAAAACTTCTACCAGGCCTGCCGCCGCTGCCTGAACGAAGGCGGCATCCTGGTGACCCAGAACGGCACCCCGTTCATGCAGATCGAAGAAGTCAAAACCACCGCAGGTCGCCTGCGCAGCCTGTTCCCGGACTGGCACTTCTATCAGGCTGCCGTGCCAACCTACATCGGTGGCTCGATGACCTTCGCCTGGGGCGCGACCAACACCGCCTATCGCAAGTTGTCCCGTGAAACCTTGCAACAGCGCTTCGCCGGCAGCGGCATCATCACCCGCTACTACAACCCGGAAATCCACATCGGCGCCTTCGCCTTGCCGCAATATGTGCTGCAAGCGGTGAACAAGCCAAGCAACGACTAAACTAATGATGTACGCATAACCCCTGTAGGAGCGAAGCTTGCTCGCGAAGGCGGTGTATCAGTCAATACACATGTCGACTGACACACCGCCTTCGCGAGCAAGCTTCGCTCCTACAGGTCCTGTGTTTTTCAAGCAGCGGGCGGTAATCCGTGGGAACGATCAGTCAGGCCAAAAGTCCAGATGGTTGTAAGCCCATTTGCGGGTTTGTTCGAGGAGGTACTGATGCAAAAGTGGAAAATCACTTTCGTGGATGATCACGGTGAACAAGTTGACGAGGTGTTCGAAAGCGATGAATGCCCGAACAACGAGCAAGCCGCGAAACTCATTCGCGCCCGACGTCTGCCTGTGGCTGCCGAACTGGACCTCAACGATCTGGAAGGGCGCACCGATGATCCGACTGTCAAAAGCCTGAAGACCCAGAACAGCATTGAAATCCTCAGCATCACTCCCGTCTGAAATTCACCTCGTCACATTCACAACCAGGCCTTGGCAGCGCCTCTGTCTTGGGGCTACTCTGCAAGCGAGATCAGCGAACGGATCGCTAAGGTCTGGTCTTGTCAGCTACATGCTTGCTTCCCACCGGCAACGCTGTTGCCGCATCGCTCGCACCAATCGGTTGCGAGTGCCGGGAATACGGAAAGTCTATCCATCATGATTGAGGGGGACGTTTCATGAGCACAGCCTATCAAGAAGACATCAGCAGCAGCGTGTTGCGCCGCATGAAAGAAGGCGGTTTCGACTTTTCACGATTCCATCCCATCGAGTTCTACGCCATTTTCCCGGACGAGGAGCGGGCACGCAGGGCAGCAGGGCATTACTGTGGTGAATCCTTGAATGCACAAATCAGCGTGCGTGATGACGGCGCGTGGGCCCTGGAACTGAGCAATGTGATGTACGCAACCTATGACGGTATCGGCGACTTTGAGCAGGACTTCGAGGCGGTGGTCGAGCCTCTGGGCGGCATCATCGAAGGATGGGGCGTCAAGCAGGAGGTACGAGGGCTACTCGCATAAGCTTATGAACAGTGACAACGCTCAGCAACGGCTGACCTTAGGGTTGGCCGTTTTTGTTTGAAGAAGATCGCAGCCTCGTTTCACTCGACAGCTGCTACAGAGTGAAACGAGGCTGCGATCTTTCTATGTGGTTTTTGATTCATAACGTTTCAAAAAATCAAAAAAAACCGCCTGAGCAGGCGGCTAAAGGGAAGTTCGTTCAGGTTTTGCAGCGAATGCGTGGATTATCCGCATCGACTCCCGGGCAGTGAAATCAACTCTGACTATGCTGGTGATAGGCGACAGCGTCGCCTTGCAATGAAGCGGGGGCGATCAGCGTGGGGCGTTTGCTGCACAGGATTGGTGCGGTGCAAACGGCGTCATTATCCAACTGATTGATAACAAAGCGTTTCTGCCGATGGCACGGGCCTTGCGAAGCCTAGATGTCCGGGTGACAAGGAGTACGGCATGATCCGCACCTATTTTGATGAGATGTACGATGCCGGCGGCCAGGTCCGCCCGCATTATCGGGAGTTTGCCCGTTGGCTGGCCGAGACGCCTGACGAGCTTTTGGCACAACGGCGACGCGAGGCCGATCTGCTGTTTCATCGCGCCGGGATTACCTTCACGCTCTACGGGGATGAGCAGGGGACAGAGCGCCTGATTCCCTTCGATACCATCCCGCGCAGCATCCCTGCCAGTGAATGGCGGATTGTCGAGCGCGGCTGTATCCAGCGGGTCAAGGCGTTGAACATGTTCCTCGCCGATCTCTACCACGAGCAGCGCATCATCAAGGCCGGGATCATCCCGGCCGAGCAAGTGCTGGCCAACGAGCAATACCAGTTGGCGATGCAAGGGCTGGATCTGCATCGCGATATCTATTCGCACATCTCCGGTGTCGATCTGGTGCGCGATGGCGACGGCACGTACTACGTGCTTGAAGACAACCTTCGTACACCCAGCGGCGTGAGCTACATGCTCGAAGACCGCAAGATGATGATGCGCCTGTTCCCCGAGCTGTTCTCGGCCCAGCGCATCGCACCGATCGACCATTATCCAAACCTGTTGCTCGACACCCTGAAAAGCTCCAGCCCGATCGATAACCCGAGCGTGGTGGTGCTGACGCCGGGTCGCTTCAACAGCGCGTTTTTCGAGCATGCCTTCCTGGCACGGGAGATGGGCGTCGAGTTGGTGGAAGGCGCGGACCTGTTCGTGCGTGACGACAAGGTGTTCATGCGCACCACGGACGGGCCGAAAGCCGTCGACGTCATTTACCGTCGCCTCGACGATGCGTTCCTCGATCCGCTGGCGTTCAACCCGGACTCGATGCTCGGCGTTCCAGGGCTGCTGTCGTCCTATCGCTCCGGCAACGTCGTGCTGGCGAATGCCATCGGCACCGGGGTTGCGGACGACAAGTCGGTGTATCCGTTTGTCACGGACATGATCCGTTTTTACCTGGACGAAGAACCGATTCTGAAGAATGTGCCGACGTTTCAGTGTCGCAACCCTTCGGAACTGTCCCACGTGCTGGCCAATCTTCCAGACCTGGTGGTCAAGGAAACCCAGGGCTCCGGCGGTTACGGAATGCTGGTAGGGCCGGCGGCGACGGCGGCGGAAATCGAGTCTTTCCGCGCGCGGATCAAGGCCAAGCCTCACGCGTATATCGCGCAACCGACGTTGTCCCTGTCGACCTGTCCGACCTTTGTCGAAAACGGCATCGCCCCACGCCATATCGACCTGCGTCCGTTTGTATTGTCTGGCCGCGAAACCCGGGTTGTGCCCGGCGGTTTGACCCGTGTCGCCCTGCGCGAAGGCTCCCTGGTGGTGAATTCCTCCCAGGGCGGCGGAACCAAGGACACCTGGGTGGTCGAGGATTGAAGGAAGCTTGCCATGTTAAGTAGAACTGCCTCGGATTTGTATTGGATGTCGCGTTACCTGGAGCGGGCGGAAAACCTCGCACGGATGCTCGACATCAGTTATTCGCTGTCGCTGATGCCGCAGGATGGTCGCGGTGACGGCCTGCACGAACTGGCCATGCCGCTGCTGATCACCGGCACCCTGGACGATTACCTGGAGCGCCACGGTGACTTGCACGCCGAACGGCTGCTGCATTTCTTTGCCTTGGACGCGGCCAACCCGGCAAGCATCTACAGCTGCCTCGGCTCGGCGCGGGCCAGTGCTCATGCGGTGCGTGGGCGAATCACCGCGGACATGTGGGAAAACATCAACGCCACGTGGCTGGAAATTCGCGGGATCGCCGAGCAGGGCTTGAGTCGCTACGGCATGAGCCGTTTTTGCGAGTGGATCAAGGAACGTTCCCACCTGTTCCGTGGCGCGTCCTACGGCACGATCATGCGTAACGATGCGTTCCGCTTCATTCGTCTGGGGACGTTTATCGAACGGGCCGACAACACCTTGCGCCTGCTCGACGCCCGCTACGAAATGGCCGGCGATCAGGCCGAAGCGGTCAGCGATGGCACCGCTCACGCGTATTACCAGTGGAGCGCTTTATTAAGGGCGTTGTCGTCGTTCGAGGCCTACACCGAGATCTACCGCGACGCACCCGGCGCCCGGCATGTGGCCGAGTTGCTGTTGCTGCGCGCCGATGTGCCACGTTCCCTGCGTGCCTGCACCGAAGAAATCGACCAGATCCTCGCCCAACTGCCGGGGGCCAATGGCCGCCCCGCGCAACGTCTGGCGGCGGAGATGGACGCGCGCCTGCGCTACACCGGCATCAACGAAATTCTCGACGAAGGCCTGCATGCCTGGCTGACCGAATTCATCCCGCTGGTGCGCCAGTTGGGTAACGCCATTCACAGTTCTTACCTGGAGGCTGCATGAGACTTTCCATTAGCCACGAAACCACCTATCACTACGAAGATCAGGTGCGGGCGAGCATCCAGTACTTGCGACTGACACCCCACGACAGCGAGCGTCAGCATGTGCTCAGCTGGCAACTCGACCTGCCGCGCCCGGTGCGCGCGCAACTCGATCCGTTCGGCAACATCCTGCACGTGCTGACCATGGACGAGCCGCACGAGGCAATTATCATCGGCGCCCGTGGCCAGGTGGACATCGACGAACTGCGTGAAGCCGAGCATGAGAGCCAGTCGGCGCTGCCGTTCCTGCGCTTCACGCGCCTGACCGAAGCTGACGAGGCGTTGCGTGCGTTCGCCGAGAAGGAGTGCAAAAAACGCCGGGATCGCACGGCGCTGATCGACTTGATGCATGGCCTGAATTCGCACATGACCTACACGCCGGGCTCCACCGAGGTGGATACCAGCGCCGCCCAGGCCTTCGCCGGGCGTTCCGGCGTCTGTCAGGACCACACCCATGCGTTTTTGGCCTGTGCCCGCAGCCTGGGCATTCCGTCGCGTTATGTGTCGGGGTATTTGTACAGCGAGAACAGCGAACACCTGGCCAGTCACGCCTGGGCCGAAGCCTGGCTCGATGACGCGTGGTACAGCTTCGATGTGACCAATGAACTGGCCCGGCCGGAGCGGCATTTGAAACTGGCGGTAGGCCTGGATTACCTGGATGCCTGCCCGGTGCGAGGCATGCGTCGGGGCGGCGGGTGTGAGCAGATGCATGCGAAAGTGTTTGTGTCGCCGACGCCGCTGCCAGTCATCTCCGTCCAGCAACAATAACCGCAACACCACCCCCCTGTAGGAGCGAGGCTTGCCCGCAAATAACGATAACGCGGTCCTTTCGTTAGACCGCATCGCCTTCTTCGCGGGCAAGCCTCGCTCCTACAAGGAGAAATGGGGTCAGGGCTTAACCTTGCGTCCAGCCATATGCTTCAAATACCCCACCAACATTTCCAGATCCCCATCCGGCAACACCGTCGCCGCAAACCCCGGCATCTTCGCCTGAGGCCATTGCCGCAAGCTCTGCGGATCTCGAATGTAGCGCTTCAGGAAATCCGCCCCAAAGTACTCGGTCGGATTAAATGGAATGTTCAAATCCGGCCCGAACTGCGCATCTCCGGCACCATTGAGTCGGTGACAGGCCAGGCAATTCTTCTGAAACAAGGCAAAGCCTTTATTAACCGGATCGTCGGCCTTCAAGGCAGGATCGGGCAGCAGTGCAGGGAAGCGCTCGGCGACTGGCGCCATGCGCTTGATACTCGCCACTTGAAACGGCCATTGCTCAGGGCTGATGTGGCCGGCTTGCGGATCGACCCACACCAGATAAAACGGCCCGGCACCCGGTTTGCCTTCAGATAGCGCAGGCCACGGCTTGGCCGGGTCTTCAATCGCCAACCACGCGCGCGCGCCCTTGGCGTTCAGCAACGGCGCCGCCGACAACTCGGCGGCAAACCCGTCGAGCGCCACGGCTTGCAGATGATCTTCAGGCTTGATGCCGGTCAACAACGCCGCCAACGGAACCGCGCGATAGCTCATGGCCCGCTTGTAGGAAACGTCGTCGCTGATGGTGATGGTCTGGACTTGAGGGTGCTTGAGCAGCTCCTCTGTCTGCCAGTTACGACTGCTCGCGCCCAGCTCGATGTTCAGCTGTGCGGCATACAAGGGCGTGCTGAGCAGCAAGGCCCCGAACAGAATGAGCGTTTTCAAATGATCGCCGTCCATGTCGTGGAAGTGCCCAAAGGTTGGCACACCCACGCTGGCCCGGGTAGCGAGCCAGTTACATTTTTAAGAGGGCGATGTAAAAACCTGGCGCCGTAATATTTGAATATCGACTAGCCGATCACCTTGGTCAGGTTCGGCAAGATCAACAACAGCGTAGTGGCGAAAAGAATGAGCCCGGCTTGACGTACTTTCGAATGCTTGAACATGGCTTGACCGCCTTTTTTGTTATTTCCTGATGCCTGCCTGCATATCTCCATGACGGCAGAGCGCTGAACGTCCTGTAAGACAAGTGCCTCGGCAAAACCCGACGACAACTTCGTACATGTTCACCTTAGAGCCCGCGTCACGCTTGGTTTAGATCCATTTCGTATGGTGTTATCACTTAAAGCTTTAAAAAAGGTATGAGGCCTATTGCCAGCTTCTTGGGCGCCCGTTTGCTAGACAGCTTGGTGACGTGAATCTGTTAATCCGCACCCGAACGACCGTCCGTCTGAGCGTGTCCGTCAACGCCAGTGAGCACTGCGGTCATTGAATCCACGGCGGCTCGGCCTAAGGTGGAAGCTCAGTATTTACTCACCGCCCAGGTTCGAGGACGTCATGACCCAAGCTTTGATTTTCGACGCGTTACGCACGCCCCGTGGCAAAGGCAAGGCCGATGGCGCCCTGCACAGCGTCAAACCGGTGAATCTGGTGGCCGGGTTACTCACGGCGTTGCAGCAGCGCACGTCGCTGGACACCAGTCAGGTCGATGACGTGGTGCTCGGGTGCGTCACGCCCATCGGCGATCAAGGCTCCGATATCGCCAAGACCGCAGCACAAGTCGCCGATTGGGACGTCAGCGTGTCTGGCGTGCAGATCAATCGTTTCTGCGCCTCGGGGCTCGAAGCCGTGAACCTCGGGGCGATGAAAGTCCGTTCCGGCTTCGAAGACCTGGTGGTGGTCGGCGGCGTCGAGTCCATGTCCCGCGTGCCCATGGGCAGCGATGGCGGCCCATGGGCGCTGGACCCGGAAACCAATCTGCACAGTCATTTCACCCCGCAAGGCGTCGGCGCCGACCTGATCGCCACGATTGAAGGCTTCAGTCGCCAGGACGTCGATGCCTACGCATTGCACTCCCAGCAAAAGGCTGCACGGGCGCGGGCGGACGGTTCGTTCAACAAGTCGCTGGTAGCGGTGCAGGATCAGAACGGCATCATCCTGCTCGATCACGATGAGTTCATTCGCGCCGAATCCACCCTTGAAGGCCTGGGCAAGCTCAAGCCAAGCTTCGAGATGATGGGGCTGATGGGTTTTGACGCCACCGCACTGCGGGTTTACAGCCAAGTGGAGCGGATCAATCACGTCCACACCCCAGGCAACAGCTCCGGCATTGTCGATGGCGCCGCCCTGATGTTGATCGGTTCCGAGGCCAAGGGCCGCGCGCTGGGTTTGCAGCCACGGGCGCGGATCGTCGCCACCGCGGTTACCAGCACCGACCCGACCATCATGCTCACCGGCCCGGCGCCGGCCACCCGCAAAGCACTGGCCAAGGCCGGGCTGCGGGTCGAAGACATTGACCTGTTCGAGGTCAACGAAGCCTTCGCTTCGGTGGTGCTGAAATTCATCAAGGATATGGCCATCGACCCGGACAAAGTCAACGTCAACGGCGGCTCCATCGCCATGGGCCACCCGCTGGGCGCCACTGGCTGCGCGATTCTCGGCACGCTGCTCGATGAACTGGAAACACGGCGCCTGCGCTATGGCCTAGCGACCCTGTGTGTCGGCGGCGGCATGGGCATTGCCACCATCATCGAACGCCTCTGAGCCCCGACCTTAAGGAACAAGTGACATGACCGAAGCCATTCGTTACGAAAAAGGTCAGGACCAGATCGTCGTCCTGACCATCGACATGCCGGGCCAGAGCGCCAACACCATGAACGCGGTCTATCGCGAGGCGATGGCCGCCTGCGTCGCCCGACTGGTGACCGAAAAGGACGGCATTGCCGGCGTGATCATCACCTCGGGCAAGAAAACCTTCTTTGCCGGCGGCGACCTCAATGAACTGATCAAGGTCGGCAAACCCGAAGCCAAGGCCTTTTACGACATGGTCCTGACGCTCAAGGGCCAGTTGCGTACCCTGGAAACCCTCGGCAAACCGGTGGTGGCCGCGATCAATGGCGCGGCGTTGGGCGGTGGATGGGAAATCTGCCTCGCCTGTCATCACCGCGTGGCGCTGGACAACCCATCCGTGCAGCTCGGCCTGCCGGAAGTCACCCTCGGCCTGTTGCCGGGTGGCGGTGGGGTGGTGCGCATGGTGCGGATGCTGGGGATTGAAAAAGCCTTGCCGTACCTGCTCGAAGGCAAAAAAGTCCGGCCGCAGCAGGCGCTGCAAGCGGGTTTGATCGATGAACTGGCAGCGGATCGCGATGAACTGCTGAGCAAGGCGCGCGCCTGGATTATCGCCAATCCGACGGCCGTACAGCGTTGGGATGTGAAGGGTTATCAGATTCCCGGGGGCACGCCTTCGAACCCGAAAGTCGCGCAAATGCTCGCCATCGCACCGTCTATCCTGCGCAGCAAAACCCAGGGTTGCATGCCTGCGCCGGAGAAGATTCTTTGCGCGGCGGTTGAAGGCGCCCAGGTGGATTTCGACACCGCACACCTGATCGAAACCCGCTACTTCACGGAATTGACCACCGGCCAGATCTCGAAAAACCTGATCGGCACGTTCTGGTTCCAGCTCAACGAGATCAACGCTGGCGGCTCGCGGCCTCAAGGTTTTTCACCTTACGTCACGCAGAAAGTCGGCGTGCTCGGTGCCGGGATGATGGGGGCCGGCATCGCTTTTGTCAGCGCCTCGGCCGGCATTGACGTGGTGCTCAAGGACATCAACCTCGCGGCAGCGGAGAAGGGCAAGGCTCACTCAGCGGCGCTGCTGGACAAGAAAGTCGCTCGCGGCCAGATGATCCCGGAACAGAGAGAGGCGATTCTGGCGCGGATCCACACCACCGAAAGCGATGCGGACCTGGCCGGCTGCGACCTGATCATTGAAGCGGTCTTCGAAGACCGTGTGCTTAAAGCCAAAGTCTCCTCGGCGGCGCAGAAAGTCGTCGGCCCCGCCGCAGTGATCGCCTCCAACACCTCGACCTTGCCGATCAGCGGCCTGGCCACTGCCGTGCCGGATCAAACCAAGTTCATCGGTCTGCATTTCTTCAGCCCGGTGGAAAAAATGCCACTGGTGGAAATCATCAAAGGCGCCAACACCAGCGACGAAACCCTGGCGCGCGGGTTCGATTTCGTCCTGCAAATCAAGAAAACCCCGATTGTGGTCAACGACAGCCGTGGTTTCTTCACCTCACGGGTGTTCGGCACCTTCACCAACGAAGGCATCGCCATGCTCGGCGAAGGCGTGAGCGCGCCGATGATCGAGACTGAGGCGCGCAAGGCCGGCATGCCGATCGGACCTCTGGCGATCTCCGACGAAGTTTCCCTCAGCCTGATGAGCCATATCCGCCAGCAAACCGCCAAAGACCTGCAAGCAGAAGGGAAACCGCTGATTGAGCACCCGGCGTTCGCCGTGATTGACTTGCTGCTTAACGAATACAAGCGGCCCGGCAAAGCCGCTGGAGGCGGTTTCTACGAATATCCGGTCGGTGGCCAGAAACATTTGTGGCCGGAGCTCAAAAGCCGTTTCGAGAAAGCCGACGGGCAGATTTCGCCGAAGGACGTGCGCGATCGCTTGCTGTTCGTGCAAGCCATCGAAACCGTGCGTTGCGTGGAGGAGGGCGTGCTGACCTCGACGGCGGACGCCAACATTGGCTCAGTCTTCGGCATCGGCTTCGCGGCCTGGACCGGCGGTGCGCTGCAGTTCATCAATCAGTACGGGGTGAAAGACTTCGTCGCCCGCGCCCAGTACCTGGCCCAGCAGTATGGCGAGCGTTTTGCGCCGCCGGCGTTGCTGCTGGATAAAGCCGCCAAAGGGGAGGCCTTCTAAGGGACGTATGACGCCTTCCGGGGCTTGCCTTGTCACGGTGTTTCGAGGCAGGCTCTGGGGTGTGCATTATTCCCATCACGTGTCAGGTATTTTTTATGTCGTTACGCATCTGCATTCTGGAAACCGACATCCTGCGTCCGGAACTGGTCGATCAATATCAGGGTTACGGGCAGATGTTCCAGAACCTGTTTTCGCAGCAACCCATCGCTGCCGAGTTCACCGTGTTCAACGTGATGCACGGCGAGTACCCGAGCGATGATCTGACCTTCGATGCCTACCTCGTCACCGGCAGCAAGGCCGATTCCTTCGGCACCGACCCATGGATTGAAACCCTTAGAACTTACCTGCTGGACCGCTACAAGCGTGGCGACAAACTGCTGGGCGTGTGCTTCGGCCACCAACTGCTGGCGCTGCTGTTGGGCGGCAAGAGCGAACGTGCGAGCCAAGGCTGGGGCGTCGGCACCCACAGCTACAAAATGGCGGCGAAGGCACCGTGGATGAGTCCGGTGCGTGAAGAGCTGACGTTGTTGATCAGCCACCAGGACCAGGTCACGTCGCTACCGGAAAACGCCACGGTCATCGCCTCGAGCGATTTCTGCCCGTTCGCCGCATACCACATCAACGATCAGGTGCTGTGCTTCCAGGGGCACCCGGAATTCATTCACGATTACTCGCGTGCGCTGCTGGAGATTCGTCAGCAAGCCTTGGGTGAGCAGATTTACACGAAAGGCGTAGCGAGCCTTGAGCAAGAGCACCACGGTGCGACGGTCGCGGAGTGGATGATGCGGTTTGTGGCGCACAAGCCAGAAGCTGTTTAAACCTTTAAAAGCTTCGCGGGCAAGTCGGACCGCCGCACCGCTCGCTCCTACAGATCACCGAAACCCTGTAGGAGCGAGCGGTGCGGCGGTCCGACTTGCCCGCGAATTTTATGGACGCCGCGGTAATGGCTACAACCACCCCGACCTCTTGAAACTCACCCACAAACTCACACACCCCACCGCAATAAACCCCAACACCGCGAAATACCCGTAATGCCACGTCAACTCCGGCATGTTCTGAAAGTTCATCCCGTAGATCCCCGCGACCGCCGTCGGGAACGCCAGAATCGCCGCCCACGCCGCAAACTTGCGCTGCACCACGCTCTGCCGCGATGCCTCCAGCAACACCCCGACCTCAATGGTCTGGCTGGCAATATCCGCCAGAGTCGTCAGGTCCTCCATCTGCCGCGTGACGTGAATCTGCACATCGCGGAAATACGGGCGCATGTTCTTGTCGATAAACGGAAAGTTCAGCTTCTGCAGCTCCTCACCAATCTCCACCATCGGCGCCGCATAACGGCGCAGGCGCAACACGTCCCGGCGCAGGCCATGCAGCTTCTGGATGTCATGTTCATTCAGCGCGCTGCACAGCACGTTGCGCTCCAGTTCATCGATCTCCGCATGGATCGCTTCGCCCATCGGCTGGTAGTTTTCAATCACAAAATCGAGGATGGCATAGAGTACGAAGTCCTCCCCATGCTCCAGCAAGATCGGACGCGCCTCACAGCGCTGTCGGACCAGGGCGTAGGACGCCGAGTGACCATTACGTGCGGTAATGATGTAACCGTTGCCGGCAAAGATATGAGTTTCGATGAACTCCAGTTTGCCTTCGTGCCGGATCGGCGAATACGTGACGATAAAAAGGGCGTCGCCGAAGGTTTCGAGCTTCGGTCGGCTGTGTTTTTCCAATGCGTCTTCGATGGCCAATTCGTGCAGGTTGAACTGGCGTTGCAGGTTGGTCAGTTCCAGGGCGTTCGGCTCTTCAAGGCCGATCCAGACAAAGTGGTCAGGCTTGGCAGCCCAGGCAGCGCCTTCGTCGAGCGTAATATTGGAAACTTTTTTACCGGCGCTATAAACAGCAGCAGCGACAACTCTACCCATGATTCTGGTTCACTTCTTATTTGCAGGTGGCAGTGGCAGGCAGTGTTCACTTTAGCCTTGTCTGCTGCTTGAGAGTCAGTGAAATCTGTTGAGTTCGCCGGCAAAAGTCTGGAGGCGAAAAAAACCCGCACTCGGCGGGTTTGTTGTTAAGCGGCTTGCAGTTGCCGGTCCATCGACTCAATGCACTCGCGCATCTGCTCTCGGCACTGGGCGATCAGCAGGGGCATGTCGTCCAGGCTCAATCCCGCCGTAGGAATCGCCGGCAGCGAGCGAATCAGAATTTTCCCACTGCGCCAACGGTTCAATCGCATGTGTTTAACGTAACTGCTGACACACACCGGCACGATCGGTACGCCCGCGGCGATTGCCATCTGAAACGCGCCTTTCTTGAACGGCAGTAGCTCTTCACCGAGGTTGCGTGTGCCTTCAGGGAAGACCCAGATTGAGGTGTCTTCATGCTGCAAGGTGTGCGTGGTGGTCAACATCGACTGGCGCGCCTTGTGCGCATTGCCGCGATCAATCAACACATTGCCAGCCAGCCAGAACAACTGCCCAAACAGCGGCACCCACTTCAGGCTCTTCTTGCCAATGCACACGGTGCGGCGGGGCACCACGTTGCCGAACACAAACAGATCGTAGTTGGACTGGTGGTTGGCGATGATCACACAGCTATCGGGTTTATACATCAATGGCCCGACATCGGCCTTGACTCGTAAACGCAAAATACACATCGCCGGCCACGCATACAGGCGCGCGCACAAACGGCTGTTGTCCGGGTTGAACGGACGGCACAGGCCCAGAATCACCCCAAGCACACCGGCCAGAATAAAGTGCAGACCCATCAATAACATACGAAACACAAACAGCATTTACAGGCCCCGCCGGGACAAAAGGTGGCGCAGTGTACGGATGTGCACTGTTTTCGGCAATTGCCGCTATAGAGGTAGGAGATAGGCGATGTTTGTGCGCATGTTTCCGACTTGTGGGTCAGACGCGTTCTAGAGCGGTTGTTGGATTTTCAACAGCGCGCGTATGAAAAAGCCCGACACGACGGTCGGGCTTTTCGTTGCATCCTGTTTGGGTTTAACCCATGTGTTCCTGATCCAGGATGATCGCGTTGTCCAGCGTATCGAGCAGTGCCTTGCGCACTTTCAGCTTGGTGTTCTTGTGCGCGGTCATGTTGATCTTCTTCAACTGACGCGCCGCCGCCAATGCTGCACCTTGCAACTCCTCGGCCGACACCACCACGTCGAGGAAGCCGGCATCCACGGCGCTCTGTGGATTAAACATCTCACCGTTGATGACGGAGCGGTGGAACGCCGATTTGCGCAGACGATCACGCGCAATCTCGATACCGGCGTGGTGCATGGTCATGCCGATCTGCACTTCGTTCAGACCAATGCTGAACGGGCCGTCGACACCAATGCGGTAATCCGCCGACAACAACAAGAAGGCACCCTTGGCCACCGCATGCCCAGGGCACGCCACGATCACCGGGAACGGATGCGACAACAGACGACGGGCCAGCGTCGAGCCGGCAGTCACCAGCGCGACCGCTTCTTTAGGGCCGGACGTCATGACCTTCAAGTCATAACCGCCGGACAGAATCCCGGGCGTACCGGTAATGATCACCACCGCACGATCAGTCACCGCCTGATCCAGCGCAGTATTAAACGCAGCAATCACGTCCGGGGAGATGGCATTGACCTTGCCATTGCTCAAGGTCAGGGTCGCGATACCGTCTTCGAGATGGTAGGAAATCAACTCACTCATGACGCTATTCCTTGTATGAAAGTTGGGGCAGACGTTACCCACCGCCGCAAGCCAGGTAAAGCGCCGTGACTGACCCGCCAGTCACCCTTTCCCCCCGGGCAAGCGTAGCCCGCCACACCCGCCGTGCATTCCCCTCTCTATAGAAGAAGGTGCGAAGCCGGAGATTGGCAGGTTTGCCATCGCCGGGAACCCACCGGAACGACTAAAACGCTAAGCGCATGAAAATTCTGCAAAAAAAGTTTGCCATAAGAAAAGCTTTCGACTACATTAGCGCGCCTCGACAGACAGAACATGTTTGACGAGATACGGTGAAGTGTCCGAGTGGCTTAAGGAGCACGCCTGGAAAGTGTGTATACAAGAAATTGTATCGAGAGTTCGAATCTCTCCTTCACCGCCAAATTCGATGTAACCAGAACCCCTGATTTCGAGAGAAATCAGGGGTTTTGTGGTTTCTGGGGTTAGTATTTCAGTCATGCTGCCGTTGTTGGCTCAGGCGAATTAGCGAAGTCGCTTCTGAAAATGATGTAGGAATAGTGAGAGGCGTGTGGGAAGTCATGCAGGAACGCCAGGCGTTTAGGTGCTTCCATAGGCTCAAGCACCTCCCGCGAGTCGTCTCGAGAGGGGGTATTCATTTCGTGCCTCCAGAGTACAAAATGAATCAAAGGGCAGCGCGTATGGCGCCCTCCCACTATCCGGAATGGACACGCGTACGTTATGCAGGAAATGACCATGAAGCAGGCAGAACTGGAAAAGGTTCATGTGGAAATCGTCAAGCTGATGGCTGAGCAGCGCAAGCTGAACGCCGAGGCCGGCAAGATGACCCGTGAGACTTTCTGGTATCCGGTGGCTGTTGCGACTGGACTGATTGGCACGGTGGCAACTATTACGACGGTGTTGATCAAGCTTCTTTAAGGTTCCGGCTCTAATCAAGGCGTTCTGATTTTTAATCATGCAGAGGAAGCGATCCCCGAATTTCGAAGCCCAGCCGCTGCTGGGCTTTTTGTTTTCAAGGATTGGCTGACGAGGAATAATGCGCGCCTAAATGAAGAAGGAATTCCCATGATCACCACCACAACCCACGCCATCGAAGGCCGCCAAATCACCGCCTATCTGGACATCGTCAGCGCCGAGTCGGTGCAGGGTGTCAACGTCATCCGCGACCTGTTCGCCGGTATGCGGGATTTTTTCGGTGGGCGTTCCCAGACGTTGGAGCGGGCGTTGAAGGAAGCGCGGATTCAGGCGACAGACGAGATCAAGGAGCGTGCGCGGGCGCTTCAGGCGGATGCGGTGGTCGGGCTCGATTTTGAGATCAGCATGCCGGCCGGCAAGGGCGGGATGGTGGTGGTGTTCGTGACCGGGACGGCAGTCAAGCTGAGGTGAGTAAGGCGGTGAGCCTGTTTAATCGTCGGTTGGTTTTGTAGGCGGTGGCGTGGTCCATTCGTCGGGCATGCGGAAATCTGAATTACAAGTCCGGTAATGACCGGCTAGTCTCAAAAGCCTTGGTGGTCGATATTTCTCAGGCAATAGGGCTTGCCGGTATCGACCCCGCTTTGAGAGGGGAAGGGCTATGGCTGATCCGTATATCGAAGACGACGGGGCAGAATTTCCAATCAACAATTGCGTGCAGTGTGGCCAGACGGAGTATGTGGCGGGCTTCGGTGAAGATCCGATCGACACCAGCAAAGCGAAGTCCGCAGCGAAGAAAGTGTTCAAGTCGAAATTCAGGCCCAAAGTGGTGACGCCCACGAAGTAATGATCAACCGGACAAACCCCGCCAATGAGTGGGGTTTTTCATTTTTAGAGACTCGACACCTCGGAAATGGACTACAGACTCACGATAATTTTTATGCTGGTGGTTTTTTCACAAACTTTTCACACCTGCCTACGTAGGCTCAGCTCATCCGTTAGAAAGCAGTACCTGGCCCGTTCCCCAGCGGGCTTTTTTTTTGCCTGCCATAAAACCTTTTCCATAAAAGCTGTCCAACCGTCGCCGATTGCGAGGTTGGAGCGGATTTTGTGTGGACGTTTCCTCCTCGAAAGCATTCAATCCCCGACTTTTCGGTTTCCCCTATTTTTGAGGTTTTTCGTCATGCGTTTAACACTGCCTGCTCTGGTTCTGGGACTTCTGGTGACTCAAGGTGCAATGGCTGCGGGTGATGGCACTGCTGCGCTCGGTGGTGGTCTGGGTGGCGCGTTGGGTAACGTGGTCGGCCAGAGCATGGGCGGCAGCACCGGCGCGGCAATCGGCGCTGGCGTTGCGGGCGCAGCCGGCAGTGCGGTGGCAGCACGTAAAGGCAGTCGCACCAAAGCGGCCATTGGTGGTGGTGTCGGCGCGGCCGGTGGTTCGGTGATCGGCAACAGCCTGGGCGGCAAGACCGGTTCGACCATCGGCGCAGGCTTGGGCGGCGCATTGGGCGGCGGCGTGGGCAGCAATCTGGCCAAAGGTCACAAGCGTCACTGATCTTGATCGATCGGATCGAAAAGCCCGGCTAGATGCCGGGCTTTTCGTATCTGGATGTTTCTTTTTCATCTACTTCTGAATTTGCTGCTGTCCAACCTTCATCGCTGGCCGGATTCAGTGAGTGCAGGTGCTAGACTCACGCCCATCCGCAGCGAGAAATCTTACCCCCGATGCGGAATTTGAGGTTCATATCATGCGTTTGACATTGTCCACGTTGGTTCTGGGACTTTTGGTCGCTCAAGGTGCAATGGCTGCCGGTGACGGCACTGCGGCAGTTGGCGGTGGTATTGGCGGTGCACTGGGTAACGTAGTGGGTCAGCAAATGGGCGGCAGCACAGGCGCAGCGATTGGCGCTGGTGTGGGCGGCGCCGCCGGTAGCGCAGTCGGCGCTAACAAGGGTAGCCGGACAGAAGCGGCCATCGGCGGCGGGTTAGGCTCGGCGGGCGGCTCGGTGATCGGCAATAGCCTCGGCGGTTCTACCGGCTCGACCATTGGCGCAGGCCTGGGCGGCGCAGCGGGTGGTGCGATAGGCAACAACCTGGGCACCGACAGCGGTAACTCTCATTCCGGTGGCGGTCACAAGCATAAGCACAAAAACAAGCACAAGAATAAACATCACTAATTCCGCATCAGTGAGATCAGAAACCCGGCCCAGGCCGGGTTTTTCGTTTCTGCCTGCAGGACTCCGGAACGTTTGGTCACCGGTCGCCTCGAACGTCATACACCCCAAACGTTGTGAGAGCTGCCATGACTCCTGAAACCGAAGGCAAGGAAGAAAAAGGCCCGAGCGGGCTTCCGTTCATTAATGACCCTGGTAACGAAGATCCGGGCTCGTTGATGGATGACGCCACGGTGCCGCTCAACGATTCCGATGACGCAGGCGATGTGGGAAACCTTGAGTATGAAGAAGAGGACGAAGATTGACCGGCGTTGTGACGCCATCAACCGATCGTCTCTCTGATCGAACGCAAGGATTACCCAGCCCTCGAAATTTCAGGGCCTGCTTTTCAGGCCCTTTGTGAGGTGCTTATGAACGCTGATCCGAAAGTCGACGATGTCGACGATACCCCTGAATACCCGCTGCCTTCGCCCACCGACTCCTTGAGTCGTGATCAACGTCCGCCTGACGACGACACTGCGGTTGAGCAACTGCCGGCTGATGATGTGAAGCGTGGCGATGTCGAGGCTACCCCCGAAGATCCGGACATTGCGGGTAACGATGCGTCCGGTGAGCCGAGCTGAATCCATTCGTCGATTGGGCGGCACTTTTAAAAAGCGCACGCTGCCAGAAATCAGGTGCGCACCCTTTTTAAAGGAAATGCACCATGATCAGGTCAACATTGATGGCCCTGACGGTGAGCGGCGTGTTGTCGATCAGTTCAATGGCGGCGTTTGCTCGGTACTCCGGTAACGATGCACCGGGAGATCCGTCCCTTTGACTTCTGCTTTGACTTTTTTGATTACTTCGTGTTTAGCGATTCTAGCCAAGATTTATAAAATTCTTTCTGTTCTTCCAATGTTTTTGCAATGTTGTATTCCTCGTAATCGAATATGTGAACTATGTCATTGAATGTTGCGGATTTTCCCATTGTTAGTTCGTATGCTACGAATCCACCACTCATTTGAGAGCACATTCTGGATGGGGTTACATTAAGTTTTGATCCTTTGCATAGGAATTTTACATGTGGAAGATCATGCCTGATTTTTGCCAGGCATAAGTAAAGGTCTTCGCTTTCATATTTTTTACGGAAGCCATTTTTCATTGTGAAGATTATAAATATTTTTGCAGCATCATATTGCAGCTGTGCCTGCTCTTTATGATTATCAACGACTATGGATATTCTAGTGTTTTCCATTTTATCTCCTGCTTGGATTTGGCGTGGAGTACCCGACATAGCTCCCGTCCTTCTTTAACGGTGTTACACCTAATATATCGGCCGTATCAATTCTACCTGGGATCGCAATTTCGGTTTCATCAGCAAACGGAACAAGATTTTTCAGCTCTTTGTTGACGTCCCTTCCGTTAATTTTTCTCAATGTGTACAAGAAACCTTTCCTTGTTTCAAATTTTGTACCAAATTGTATGGCGGTACGCCGGGATGGCGATGTGCTAATGAAATTGCTTGGCGGATCATCACTGTCAATAGCATGAAGCAATAGGTCGCGGCTTTCTCCTTTGCTCCTAAATCCCGTTCTGAATATTTCCTCGGGGTGCTTCGAGTCACCGCGATAGAGATATTCGGTCTTGACGCCAGGTATTGGAGATGTAGCTTCCCCCTCATCAACCTTCGCCTTCCCCGCCGGATCCTCATCCCCAAACGACGGCTTCCTACACCCATCCGCCCCCGGGCAATCATTCAACCCCAACGGATCAACCCACCCCGTCGGATTGCGCGTGTACTGATACCCGTTAACCCCACCCGCCAACTTACTCGGATCCGGCGTCAGATACCGTCCCACATCCGGGTTGTAATACCGATGCCGGTTGTAGTGCAGTCCCGTCTCCGCATCGAAGTACTGCCCCTGAAACCTCAACGGCTGATCCAGAACCTGATGGGTGTCGCGGTTCAGTCGGGTCAGGCGGCCATACGCCGTGTACTGGGCGGCCCAAATGATGTCGCCGCTGTAGTCGGTGAGTTCTTGCGGTGTCCCTAGGTGGTCGAGTTGGTAGTAGAACGGGCACGCCTGGCGCGGGCCTTTGCCGTCGAGCATGGCCAGCGGACGGAAGGTGCCGGGTTCGTAGAGGTAACTGCGATGGTGATCCTGGCTGTGTTCGGCGACGAGGTGGTCGCCTTGCCAGAAGAATTCGGTGGTTTTGCCATCAACGGTTTTGCTGATGCGACGGCCGAAGGCGTCGTAGCGGTAGCTGGCGGTGTTGCCGTTCGGGAGAGTGACGCCGACTAAACGGTGCTGGCAGTCGTAGCGGTATTCGGTGACGAGTTTTTGTGCGGTGCCGCGGCGTTCGCGGATCAGGTTGCCGAAGGTGTCGTAGTCGAAGTGGCGATCGCCTTGCATCAGCAGGCGGTTGCCTTTAATGGTGGTCGGACCGGGTCGATCCTGCATCAACAGGTTGCCCGCCGGATCATGGGCGAAGCTTTCGGGCTGCTGGTCGCGGGAGTGGCGAACGCGGATCAGTCGGTCGAGCGGATCGTATTGATAGCTGCGTTGGCCATGACGGGTGTCGGCGATGTGTTCAAGATTGCCGTTGGCGCTGTAGGCATAGTCGCGGCGATACAGGGGCTGATGGTGCTGGCTGATCGCGTGAGCTTTCAGGCGGCCCTGTTCGTCGTAGTCATATTGGTTGAGCAACATGCCCTGCTGGCGTTGAAACTCTCGGCCGGACTTGTACGTGTGGCTTGTAAGGCGCGTGCCGTTGAGATCGATGGCTGTCAGCACACCGCCCTTGGCGTGGTGATAGTCGAGTTTGCTGTTGTCCGGCAGACGCAGATGGTTGAGCTTGCCGCAGGCGTCATAGGCATAGCGCAACGTGCCCCAACCCTGATGCTCGGTGATCAGGCGATTCTGCTGGTCGTACTCGAACTCCAACGGATGGTCATGGCCGTCATCGACGCTGGCCAGTCGGCCAAGGCTGTCATAGCGATACTCGACGTTGACGCCATCCGGCAGGTTTTTGACCAGCAGTCGTCCGGCCGTATCCCGTTGGTAACTCGTGAACAGCTGCGAGCCGTCATCGCCGAATTCGGTTTTTTCCAGTAGATGGCCGTTGAGGTCGTAGGCATACGCTGTGCGCCGGCCATCGAAGCCGGTTTCCTGTCGGATCAATCCGCTGGGCGTGTAGTCCAGTCGATAGCGTTCGCCGGATTCGTTTTCGATTTCCGTCAGTAGCAGCCGTGCGTTGTCGTAGCGATAACGCAGCTGCGTGCCGTCGGGATTGATCCGGCGGCTGACCAGGTGCAGGTCATCGTTGTATTCAAAGCGGGTGACGCGCCCCAGTTCATCGCGTTCGGCGGTGATCTTGCCGTAGGCGTTGTAGCTGAACGCGCGGCTGGCACCTGTAGGAAGAATCGTCTGAGTCAGTCGGCCAACGGCGTCCCATTGGTAGTGAGTGACGGCGCCATGTTCGTCCTGACGGGTAATCCGCCGGCCCAATACATCGTAGGAAAAACGCCGCTGACGGCCGTCCGGCAATGTCTCTTCGACCAGTTGCCCGATTGCATCCCACACGAACACATGACGGCTGGTGTCCGGGTAACGGATAGACAGCAGCCGTCCTTGAGCATCGTAGTGGTAGTGAGTGATGTGGCCGTCGGGATCGATGGCCTCGGTGACATCGCCCTGCGCGTTACGCTGATACTTCCACACCGCTTTGCCGTGATACCGCGCATGCAAGTAACCGTTGCGGTATTCGTAGGACGTTGGCTCTTCTTCAGGAGGAATCAGGGCAACCAGCCGACCCATCTCGTCGTAGCGATATTGAGTAATCGCCCCCAGCGGCCCTTGCTCGGCAATTAACTGACCTTTTTGGTCGTACGCCTTGAGATGCTCGCCGCCCTCCGGCCCAACCCGGCGCACCAACCTTGCCTTATCGTCATGGACATAAACTTCTTCGCTGCCATCGACGTTCTTGACCAATACTCCGCCGTCGTCATCCCAGACATAGCGCGTATCCATCTGCGAAAAAGTCGCCCAGTGCCTGACGCATCTGGCGGCTTTGCCGGACCTTTCCCACTCCCAAAAGAAACTGGCCCCACCGGCCAGCTGCCGCTGGAGAATCACGTGTTGATCGTCGTAGTCGTACCGCTCGCTTTCGCCGGCAGCATTGGTCGCTTCGATCAGGCGATGACGGGCGTCGTAGCGGTAGGCAATCAGCGTTTGCTCTGTACGCCAGGCGTCCACCAATCCCTCGGCGGGATGAAACGACTGATACTCGACCGTCACGATGTGCCTGCGCTCGTAACGCAACCGCAGTGAACGTCCTGCACCGTTGTCGATACGTTGAATGCGATCCTGGCGGTCGCGGGTGATATGCAGCCGGTTGTCGTAGGCATCGCTGATGGTCGTCAGCCGACCATTCACAAAGTGATAAAACCGCGCCGTTTCACCGGCCAGCGCAAGAATCAGCTCCTCCGGTTTATTACCGAGATAAATGGCCGCGCGGGACAGGCTGTTATGAATCGCCGGACGCGAAAGACTGGGCAGGGGAAACGTCGTGCGACGGTTTTCATGGTCGGTCCAGACCACGCGTTCCGCGTCCAGCTCCAGCCGATGCGCCAGCGAATGACTCCAGCCCCAACCCAGCCCGCAATCCGTTTCCACGGCGCTGGTTCGGTACATCCGTGTAAATGCAAAAGGCAGCAGGCCGTTCAGCGAACCATCGTCGAGGGTCAGCAATTCTTCGCCGGTGACCATCGACACCGGGCAGCCGTTCGTGCAGGTCAGCGGCCCGCAATCGGCGCTGTCGCCGTTGGGGTTTTTCGCTTGATCGGGAACGTCGTCACGGTGTTCCTGCCGGCCCAATCGGGTCATGGCTGCGGATTTGTCGCGAGCGATGGCGACCGGATTCTGCACCAGCAAAACCGGCGCAGTGCCCGCGCTGATCTGCAACGGCACGGCGGGCGCGGGTTTCAGCGGAGCATTTCGGACATTGACCGCGAGGGGCTTGAGTACGCCCGCGTGAGTCGTCAGGTCGGACTTGGCGCCAAGACTAGCCAGCCTCAGGCTCGCGGCGGCCAGCCAGGTGCGCGCGCGGTCGGATTTGACCTTGTCCAGCACCTTGGCACTGATACCGAGCGTCAGTCCTGCAGGACCTGTGAAGCGCGCCAGCAGGAAGCCGATCAATATTCCGATACGAATCTCAGCCACGACTTCGGCAATGAACTGCGGAGGCAACATTCGCAGCCAACTGGTGATCGCCGCCAGATGAATGAACATCAACGGTTCATCACTCAACACCAACAACAGATTGGCGACAGATTCAGCCGAAGCCTTCAGCAGCGTTTCAAGTTCGGTTTCAGTCAGGTACTCAAGGAGCTTTTCACTGTTGGCTTGCAGGTCCGCGATCAGCTCGTAGATCTGCTTCACGTCATCCCACAGCCCGTTCAGCGAGTTCTCGAAACCGCGCCAGTCGGTCTGTTGCAGCAGGCCGTAGCGCTTGATGAAACCGGCCTCGGCGAACTCGGCCCACAAGGGTTCGAATTCGGTGCTCCACTCGTTACGCAGCCAGCCTTCCAGGTCGCTGATGACACCTTGATAAGAGGCGTAGAGCGCTTTGACATGAGCCGCAGAAACGTTCGGAAAGAAGGTAATGCGATAACGCAGGCTGCGCGCGCACTCGGGAATTTCGAGGATGCCGCTGGGGCCGATCTCGTGGTAGACCGGCTCGCCAAACACGCCCTCGGAGATCATCGGCTCAAGCATCACCGGGGTATTGCCGATCGGTACGAACCGCGCCGCATCGAACATGTGCACCAGCGTCAGGTGACCCGCTGCCGGGCACGCGGCGACGGTCGAGCTGACAGGCGTGGTGGAATTCTTCGGCGCAACCAGGCGAACTTCGTGACCGACCTTGAACACCTGCTCGATTTCCAGCGCCTTGCCGGTCCAGAAACTTTCAGCCCAGGCGTCATACTCATTGAGGCAAAGCCGAAAGTCATCGAGCAGCGCTTCGAAATTCGGCAGCTCGGGGTCCATGGCGGCGACCACCAGCAGGCCGATGGCGTTATTCAAGGCCAGTACCTTGTCAGGTACGAACATTCGCAGTCCCTCGCGCAGATCAAGTTGAGCGCGAGACTTTGCTTGGGATCGACGGGTAAAGAAGTCGGGAAAAGAGGCGTTTTATGTAGGGAAAATCGCTAAATGACAGCGAGCACTTTTGTATCTGCGAGGGATTGCCCGTTGCCCGATGGCAGCCGCGCTCGCTATGCTGCTGAATCCTTTAATCGATCACGGACCCGGCCGCACCTGAGCCGCCTCTGGGATGTCATTAGAAAACGGATCAGATGCGATGAATGCACCGCTGAATGAGTTCGGCCCGATCAAGGCCGTGATTTTCGATATGGACGGCTTGTTGCTGGACACCGAGGGCATCTATACCGAGGTTACGTCCATGATTGCTGCGCGCTACGGTCGAGTCTTCGACTGGAGCATCAAACAGAACATCATCGGCCGTGGCGCGGGTGATCTGGCGCGGTACGTGGTCGAGGCGCTGGAGCTGCCCATCACTGCCGAAGAGTTTCTGGTGATCCGCGAACCGCTGATGCGCGAGCGCTTTCCGCAAGCCTTGGCGATGCCCGGCGCCGAGGAGCTGGTCCGGCACTTGAAAGCCAACAACATCCCGATTGCGGTCGGCACCAGTTCTTCACGTCAGTCGTTTGGCCAGAAAACCACGTTGCACCGCGACTGGTTCGCGCTGTTCGACTTTGTTGTGACGGCCGATGACCCTGAAGTGGGCGCGGCGAAACCGGCGCCGGATATCTTTCTGACGGCGGCGCGGCGCCTGGGTGTTGCGCCGGAAGATTGCCTGGTGTTTGAAGACTCGCCATTTGGTGTTACTGCGGCGAAAGCGGCTGGGATGACCGCGATTGCGATTCCCGACGCGGCGATGGCTGACGAAAAGTATGCGCACGCCGATGGGATTCTTCGTACGTTGAAGGCGTTCATACCGAGTGCTTGTGGTTTGCCAGCCCTCGAGTGGGCTTGATATAGAAATTGTAGGATCGAGCCTGCTCGCGAAAGAGAGTGTCAGACAACATCAATGTTGCCTGACACTCCGCCTTCGCGAGCAAGCTCGCTCCCACATGTTATTTTGCGTTGACTGACCGCATCAGGCGCCAAAACCGCCGTCGATGGTCAGGCTTGCACCGGTGATGTAACCCGCTTCCGGCCCGACCAGGTACGCAACGAAGCTGGCGATTTCTTCGGCTTTGCCGTAACGGCCCACCGCCATCAGCGGGATCAAGCTTTCGGCGAAGTCACCACTGGCCGGGTTCATGTCGGTGTCGACCGGGCCTGGCTGTACGTTGTTGATGGTAATGCCGCGTGGGCCTAGGTCGCGGGCCAGGCCTTTGGTCAGACCGACCAGCGCCGATTTGCTCATGGCGTACGGACCGCCACCGGCGAAGGGCATGCGGTCGGCGTTGGTGCTGCCGATGTTGATGATGCGACCACCTTCAGTCATGTGCTTGGCGGCGGCCTGGGTGGCGATGAACACGCTGCGCACGTTGATGGCCAGGGTCTGATCGAAATCTTCGAGTTTGAAATCTTCCAGCGGTGCAACGGCCAGCACACCGGCGTTGTTGACCAGGATGTCCAGGCGACCAAAGGCCTTTACCGTGGCGGTCACAGCGTTGCGGATGGCCTCGGCGTCGGCGCTGTCGGCCTTGATGGCGAGGGCTTTGCCGCCGTTGCCAGTGATGCTGTTTTGCAACTCTTCGGCTTTGGCCGTGGAGCTGACGTAGGTGAAGGCAACGGTCGCGCCTTCAGCGGCCAGGCGTTTGACAATGGCTGCGCCGATGCCGCGGGACCCGCCTTGAATCAAAGCCACTTTACCGCTGAGGTTCTGAGTAGTCATATCGATCTCCGAAGTCCCGAGGCGAATGTCTCGGTTGTTGGAGCCTAGTATCGATTCAGGATTGCACGCTGTGTAGCCGGCAATTGCGATAGTCTGTGTAAACCAGAAGTTTATAGTGGCGCTTATGGAAACCTTCAGCAGTATCGAATGCTTCGTGCGCAGCGCCGAGGTTGGCAGCTTTGCCGAAGCCGCGCGACGCTTGAGCCTGACCCCGGCGGCGGTCGGTAAAAGTGTTGCAAAGCTTGAGGCCCGGCTCGGTGTGCGGCTGTTTCAACGCAGCACGCGCAGCCTGACGCTGACTGAGGCCGGTCATCTGTTTCTCGGCGAAGTCAGTTCCAGCCTGCACACGATTCAAAATGCGGTAGCCAACCTTGCCAGCGCCGAGGGCCGGCCGGCGGGAACCCTGAAGGTCAGCATGGGCACGGTGTTCGGGCGTTTGTATGTCGTGCCGTTGCTTGGCGAATTTCTCCGGCGTTTCCCGGCGATCAACCCGGACTGGCATTTCGATAACCGTCAGGTCGATCTTATTGCCCAGGGTTTCGATGCGGCGATTGGTGGCGGATTCGAACTGCCGCAGGGCGTGGTGGCGCGCAAGCTGACCCCGGCGCATCGGGTGTTGGTGGCGTCAGCCGAGTATCTGGCGGCGCGGGCTGTGATCGTCGAGCCCGATCAACTCAAGGACCACGATGGCATTCTGATCCGCTCCCCTCAAACCGGCCGAGTGCGCTCCTGGCAATTGACCAGTCGCACTCAGCAACACAACCCGCTGACGCTCAAGGCGCGGATGACCATGAGCGATTCGGAGGCAGCGTGCGCAACGGCGGCCCAGGGGCTGGGTATTGCATTGGTGAGCATGCCGTTTGCTGTGGGGTATCTGGAGGCGGGGACGTTACAGCGGGTGTTGCCGGACTGGTATGTCGACGACGGCAACATTTCTATTTATTACGCGGAACACAAACTGCTGCCGGGCAAGACCCGGGCATTTGTGGATTTCATCATTGAGCAGTTTGCGGAGCAGGGGTTGGGGCTGCGGTTCAGTGCGGTTTGAGCCAAACTCAATACCGAGTCGCGGCCTTCGCGGGCAAGCCTCGCTCCTACAGGTTTTTGTGGACGCCACAGATCCCTGTAGGAGCGAGGCTTGCCCGCGAAGAACGATAACGCGGTCTACCTGCCAAACCGCCCCGGCCATCCAATGATGTTCTTCGGCCGCGGCGTCGCATAAGTCCGCACCTTGGAAGTCGACAACCCCAACCTAACCAGCGACTCGGCAATCGTAACCGCCGCCGTCACGCCATCCACCACCGGAACCCCGGTGCGCTGGCGAATCTGTTCATCCAGCCCGGCCATCCCGCCGCAGCCCAGGCAAATCACTTCAGCCTTGTCTTCCCGCACCGCCAGTTCCGCCTGACGAACAATCGCTTCCAGCGCCCGTTGCGGATCGGATTCCAGCTCCAGCACCGCCAGACCACTGGCCCGCACCGACGCGCAGCGGTCCCACAATCCGGACAGTTTCAGCCGATCCTCAATCAGCGGCACGGTGCGGTCCAGCGTGGTAACCACCGAGTAGGCATGGCCAAGGAACATTGCGGTGCTGGCCGCTGCATCGGTGATGTCCACTACCGGTACGTTGAGCAATTCCTGTAGGCCTTCGCGACCATGCTCGCCATAACCGGCCTGGATCACGGCATCGAAGGGGTGATCGTAAGACATCACCCGGTCCATCACCGCGATGGCGGCCAGGTAGCTTTCGAAATTGCCTTCGATGGAGTCGGCGCCGAAATGTGGCGTCAGGCCGATGATTTCCGTACCCGGCGCGGCCACCGCCTGGGCGGAACGGGCGATGGCTTGGGTGATGGATTCGGTGGTGTTGACGTTGACCACGAGAATTCGCATGAAAAGTCCTTAATGCAGGGTGGTTCTGCGGCCCGACGCTGCTGGGCCGCCAGTGGGTTAGTGGCTGACGTTGTCGACCGCGATGCTTTCACCGCTGACATCAGCGTAATGAGGCTGCCGCTTGGCGATGATCAGGTAGAGCATCCCGGCAATCCCGGCACCAATCAGCCAGGAGAAGGGCGACACGCTGTCGAATCCCGGCACCAGTGCCAGGACGATGGCGATCAATGCTGCAGGAATGAACGCCGCTACGGCGCGTAAATTGACCCCGCGGCTGTAGTAATAAGCGCCGTTGGGGTCTTCGCTGTACAACTGCGGCACGTTGACCTGGCCTTTTCGTACAAGCCAGTAGTCGACCATGATCACGCCGTACAACGGCCCGAGCAGGGCGCCGAGGCCGGACAGGAAATACACGATCACCAGCGGGCTGTTGTAGAGGTTCCACGGCAGGATCAGTACGGCAATGGTCGCGCTGATCAGCCCGGCGCGGCGGAAGGTCAGGTACTTGGGCGCCAGGTTGCTGAGCACGAAGGCCGGGGCGACGAAGTTGGCCATGATGTTCACCGCCACGGTGACGATCAGGAACGCCAGGCAGCCGAGCACCAGAAAGAAGGTGTTGGGGATCGACGCGATGATTTCAGTCGGGCTTTCGATGATCCGGCCATTGATCTGGAACTGCGCACCGCAGAGCAGGACCGTGATGGCTGCGAACACCAGAATATTCACCGGCAGGCCCCAGAAATTTCCCACCTTGATGGTTTTGCGGCACGGCGAGGAGCGGGCGAAGTCGCAGAAGTTGAGGATCAACGTGCCGTAGATCGCCAGCCACAACGCACCGCCGGCAAAGATGTTGCGCCACATCTCACCGCCCGTCAGCGGTTCGCGAATCGACCAGGCGATGGTCGCGTTGGCCTGGGTGTACATCCACCCGGCGAGGGCGGCGACGGTCAGCAAAATCACGGGGCCGGCGAACGCTTCATAGCGCCGCACCATTTCCATGCCATAGGCGAGGATGCCCAGTTGTACCAGCCAGATCGCCACGAAACACACCCAGCCCAGGCTTGATAATCCGAGTATGGAGTTGTGGTCGTAATCGGCGAATCCGGGATGAACCGCGGTCAGCAGTACACGAAACACCACCGACGCCAGATACGTCTGAATACCGAACCAGGCGATGGCGATAACGGCGCGGATCAATGCAGGAATCTGTGCCCCGTGGATGCCGAAACTGATCCGGCTGATGACAGGAAACGGCACACCGGTCTTTTGCCCCATGTAGCCGGAGAGGTTCATGAAGCAATACACCAACGCCGCGCCGATCCCCAGGGACAGCAGAATCTGCCAGCCGCCCAGACCCAACGCATACAGCCCGATGGCAAAGGAATAATTGGCGATGTTGTGAACGTCATTGGTCCACAGGGCGAAGATGCTGTAGCGGCCCCAGCGTCGGCCTTCGGCTTTGGTCGGCGCCAGGTCCTTGTTGTGCAGGCGCGGGCTGAGCACCACGAGTTCTTGAAACGTTTGATCGTGTGGGGTGGAGGTGGGTGATAAGGAGGGCAGATCCAGCGCGATGTTGTTATTGGAGAGGCTAGTACGCATTCCGGCAGGCTCCGAGCTTGGCGTCGCGATGACTGTGCATGAGCGTGGGCTCGACAAATCTTCGTCGCGGGCAATAAGCATCATTGGTTACGGGGCATCTGCAGTCTGTACGGGATAGGGCGCTTCAGGCTTGCGGATCTAAAGTGTGTGTATGTTTTGGTGTGATTGTATACAAAACATGCATGCACTTAAGCCAGATCCATGCCAGTTCCGGGCCTGTGAAAGTCAGGGCTAATTTCGTTTTGTTATCGGTGTGAGATAAGTGACTGAAAAAAATCCGATATAAGTTGACCGATTGAACAGGTATTTATTTTTCGGCCGAGGTTGTGGGAAAGCGCGACTACGGAAGTCAGGAAAGGAGGATGTAACTTTTTGGGGCGCTGAAACTAAAAGTGCACACAAAAATGGCACCTATGGTGACATTCATGTGTACACATTTGTAGAAGTCGGTCACAGAACCTGTGGGAGTGAGCCTGCTCGCGATAGCGGTGTAGCAGTCGACATCAATATTGAATGTCAGTCCGTCATCGCGAGCAGGCTCGCTCCTACAGGGGGAATTCATAGGCCAGGGGTTATGCCTTGGATTTACTGATGATATTCCCCGCATGCAGCCCGCATTCTTTCTGCGTCGCTTCTTCCCACCACCAGCGGCCTTCACGTTCATGCTGGTTCGGCAGCACCGGGCGGGTGCACGGTTCGCAGCCAATGCTGATGAAGCCGCGTTCATGCAGGCTGTTGTACGGCAGCTCGAGCATGCGGATGTAACCCCAGATCTCTTCGCTGGTCATCTGCGCCAGCGGGTTGAACTTGTAGAGGGTGCGTTCCGGGGTGGAAAACGCGGTGTCGATTTCCATCACCGCCACGGCGCTGCGGGTGCCCGGGCTCTGGTCCCGACGCTGGCCGGTGGCCCAGGCGGTCACGCCCGACAGCTTGCGTCGCAGCGGCTCGATCTTACGGATGCCGCAGCACTCGCCGTGGCCGTCCTTGTAGAAACTGAACAGGCCTTTTTCCTTCACGAACGGTTCAAGTTTCGTGTAGTCCGGCGACACCAGTTCGATGTCGATCTTGTAGTGCTCGCGCACCTGATCGATGAAGCGGTACGTTTCCGGATGCAAGCGGCCGGTGTCGAGGCTGAACACTTTGACGTTCTTGTTCAGCTTCCAGGCCATGTCTACCAGCACCACGTCTTCGGCGCCGCTGAAAGATATCCACAGGTCATCGCCAAACTCGGCGAACGCGAGTTTCAGGATGTCCTGGGCGGATTTGTTGGCATAGGTCGTGGCGAGTTCCACGACATCGAACGATGGGCTCATCAGGGCGGCTTCCTACAGGTCGGTGGCGCTGGGCGCTCTATATAGGGCTGATGGTAACAAAATCCTGCAGCGGCTGGCGCGCCCTCTGCGTTGCGCGGGGCTGCCTGAGTCGCTAGAGTTCGGCAGTCCTTTTACTCGCTCGACTCAATAATCAATACAAATGGGAGTGTCTTGTGGAAATTGCCTGTCTGGATCTCGAAGGTGTGCTGGTCCCGGAAATCTGGATCGCGTTCGCTGAAAAAACCGGTATTGAATCCCTGAGGGCGACCACCCGGGACATTCCCGACTACGACGTGCTGATGAAACAGCGCCTGCGGATTCTCGACGAACACGGCCTGAAACTCACCGACATTCAGGAAGTGATCGCCACGCTGAAGCCGCTGGACGGCGCCATCGAGTTCGTCAACTGGCTGCGTGAGCGGTTTCAGGTGGTGATTCTGTCGGACACGTTTTATGAGTTTTCCCAGCCGCTGATGCGTCAACTGGGGTTCCCGACGTTGCTGTGCCATCGTCTGATTACCGACGATTCGGGGCGGGTGACGAGCTATCAGTTGCGTCAGAAAGATCCGAAGCGTCAGTCGGTCTTGGCGTTCAAGAGCCTCTACTATCGGGTGATTGCGGCGGGGGATTCCTACAACGACACCACGATGCTGGGTGAGGCGGATGCAGGGATTCTGTTTCATGCGCCGGATAACGTGATTCGCGAGTTTCCGCAATTTCCGGCGGTGCACAGGTTTGAGGATTTGAAGCAGGAGTTCATCAGGGCTTCGAATCGGGCGTTGAGTTTGTAGTCGATTTCAAGGACGCCTTCGCGGGCAGCCTCGCTCCTACAAGGGCTTACGCGGTCCTGTAGGAGCGAGGCTTGCCCGCGAAGCTTTTAAAGGTTTTGCAGGGTATCGAGGAGTACTTTCACCTTGGTAATCGACTCCTGATACTCCGCCTGCCACTCCGAGTCCGCGACAATCCCGCCACCGCCCCAGCAGCACACCTGCCCATCCTTGACCAGCAAACTGCGAATCGCGATGGAGCTGTCCATCTCGCCGCGCACGTCCAGGTACAGCAACGAACCGCAGTACAACCCGCGCCGGGTCGGCTCCAGCTCATCAATAATCTGCATGGCACGAATCTTCGGTGCACCGGTAATCGATCCGCCCGGAAAACTGCCGGCGATCAGGTCCAGCGCGTCCCGGTCATCCGCCAGCTCACCGGTCACGCTGCTCACCAGGTGATGCACATTCGGATAGCTTTCCAGACTGAACAACTCCGGTACCTGCACCGAACCGATGCGGCAGGTGCGGCCGAGGTCGTTGCGCAGCAGGTCGACGATCATCAGGTTTTCCGCGCGGTCCTTGGGGCTGGCCAGCAGTTCGGCGGCGTTTGCGGCGTCTTCGGCTGCGGTCAGGCCCCGCGGGCGGGTACCTTTGATCGGGCGGGTTTCCACATGGCGTTCGCTGACTTTGACGAATCGCTCAGGAGACAGGCTCAACACCGCGCCGCCGTCGGGCAGGCTCTGGAAACCGGAAAACGGTGTCGGGCACGCGGCCCGCAGCGCGATATACGCGGCCCACGGATCACCTTGGCATTCAGCCCGGAAGCGCTGGGCGAAGTTGACCTGATAGCAATCGCCGGCCTGGATGTAGTGCTGAATGCGTTCCAGGGCCTGGCGATATTCATCAGCGCTCAGGTCGGCTTTCATCGGCGCTTTCAGCTTGAACGGCTCGATCGGTTCAACTGCCGCCTGAATGAACAACTCGATCAGCCGTTGGCGCTCGCTGTCGATCAGTGTCGGGTGGAACACCAATTGACTGGTAGCCAGGTGGTGATCGCTGATCAGTGCCCAGTCGTACAGCCCGAAACGCGCATCCGGCAGTTGCAGGTCGTCCTGCGCCTGGTTCGGCAGATGCTCCAAATGGCGGCCGAAGTCATAACTCAGGTAACCGATCAGGCCACCGGCGAAGGGCAGTTCATAAGGAACGGCCGCTTCGCCGAGTCGCGTCAGATTGTCGCGAAGGCGTTGCAGGAAGTGCAGGCCGCTCTCGTCCGATAGCATCGCCAACTGCTCCTGCGGCCAGGCGCTGAGCAGGTCGTAACGCCCGCGATCAGCAGTTGGCCGGCCGCTGTCGAGCAGCACGGCGCCGGGGGCATGACGAATCGCCGCGAAGTATTCGGCGGGGTTGGCGCGATAGGGCAGCGGATGTACGGAACAGGTCAACATGGGCGGGGCAGATCAGCCATCGAGGCGGGGGGGCGATTGTAGTCCTCTGCAGGATTTGCTCCTAGAGGGGATGTCGGGGATTGGTAGATTGGGGGCTGGGTTGAGTGCTCTGGTAACTGGTAGTCAGTCTTCGCGGGCAAGCCTCGCTCCTACAGGTTTGTGTCGTTCACATTATCGGCGAACGACACAAACCTGTAGGAGCGAGGCTTGCCCGCGAAGGCCGCGACTAGGTTCAGGATCAACCTTCGACGGCAGGAATATGCCCAAACATCTCCTGAACAAACTCCACTCGCTCGCGCACCGTCTCGGCGATCCCGCGTGCTTTCAATTCTTCCAGTCGCGCTTCAACTGCATGCGTGCGCAGCGTCAGCCCGCAGTCATTGGCAATCTGAATGTTCAACCCGGGCCGGGCGTTAAGCTCAAGAATCAACGGGCCCTTTTCCTGGTCCAGCACCATGTCGACACCGATGTAACCCAGCCCGCACAGCTCATAACAGCCGGCAGCGAGATTCATGAAACCGTCCCAGTAGGGCAGTTGCACGCCGTCCACGGCGTTGGTGGTGTCCGGGTGTTTGGTGATGATGTTGTTCAGCCAGGTACCGCGCAGGGTTTCCCCGGTCGCGAGGTCGACGCCGACGCCGATGGCGCCCTGGTGCAGGTTGGCCTTGCCGCCGGACTGGCGGGTCGGCAATCTCAGCATGGCCATCACCGGGTAGCCCATCAGCACGATGATGCGGATGTCCGGCACGCCTTCGTAGCTGATGCTTTTGAAGATCTGGTCCGGGATCACCCGGTATTCGATCAGTGCGCGGTCGCGGTGACCGCCCAGGGAGTACAGGCCGGTGAGGATGCTCGAGATATGGTGCTCGAGTTCCTCATGGCCGATGATCTTGCCGGACACCGTGCGATAGCGGCCCTCGAAACGGTCGGCGACCACAATGATGCCGTCGCCGCCCGCGCCCTGGGCCGGTTTGATCACGAAGTCGTTGCGCTCACCGATGATCTTGTCGAGGTTATCGATTTCCTTCTCGGTGGAGATCACGCCGTACAGCTCCGGCACGTGAATGCCGGCCTTGATCGCACGCTCCTTGGTGATGATCTTGTCATCGACGATCGGGTACAGACTGCGCTTGTTGTACTTCAGCACGTAGTCCGCGTTACGCCGATTGATCCCCATGATGCCCCGGGCTTCCAGGGCCTTCCAGGTCTTCCAGAAGCCGAACATCAGGCGTCAGCCTTCTTCAGGAAAGCCTTGAAGCGCACCAGTTCGGTCAGGCGGTAACCGCGATAGCGACCCATCGCCAGCATGAAGCCCACCAGGATCAGCAGAATCGCCGGGAAGGTGAACACGAAGTACACCAGCTCCGGAACGCTCATGATCAGGTGCGCCAGGGAGGCAGCGAACAGCGTACCGATCGCCACTTTCATGGCATGCCCGGAACCGCGTTCTTCCCAGGTAATCGACAGGCGTTCGATGGTCATGGTCAGAATCACCATCGGGAACAGCGCCACCGACAACCCGCGTTCCAGCCCGAGTTTATGGCTGAACAGGCTGATCGCCGCGATCAGCACCACCACAAAGGTCAGCACCACCGACAGCCTCGGCAGCATCTGCAACTTCAAGTGTTCAAGGTAGGAGCGCAGCGAAAGCCCCAGCGCAGTGATGACTGTAAACAGCACGATGCCGAAGCCGAGCTGGGTTTCGCGGAAGGCGAGGGCGATCAGCACCGGGGTAAAGGTGCCGAGGGTCTGCAAGCCGATCAGGTTGCGCAGGATCAGGATCACCAGCACACCGATCGGGATCATCACCATGATCATGAAGGTCTGCTGGGTTTGCAGCGGCAAACCGTACAGCGAGTATTCGAGGAAGTTGGCGTCGGTGTTTTCGTCGGTCAGCTTGGCGAGGCGAATGGCGTTCATTTCGCTGTTGTTCAGGCTGAACGTCACGTTGGCTTTCTTGCCGCCATCGACGGTGATCAGGTTTTCGTCGCCGGTCCACCACAGCAGGCGGTCGGTCGGCAGGCCTTGCTCACCGGTTTCCGGGTTGAAGTACAGCCAGTCGGTGCCGTTGAAACTGCGCAACCAGAGTTCCGGGGTTTGCGGCTGGTCGGCCACCAAGCGGATGGTGTGGACCTTTTCCACCGGTACGTGGGCGATGGACAGTACCAGCTCGACGATTTTCGCTTTGTGTCCGGGGGACGGATCGCCGCCCAGCAACAGCTTCACGTTGTCGTCGTTGAGATTGTTGACACGCTTGATGGCTTCGCCGATGAAGGTTTCGACGTCGGCCGAGTGTTGGCGGATTGGCGCGAGCAGGGCTTCGGCGGCGACTTTTTCTGCGCCTTCGACGGCGATGCTGTCGCGGAAGGTCGGGCCCTTGACCTTGGATTTTTCGCCGGTGTAGCGCTTGGTCAGCACCAGGCGGTAATAAAGGGTCTGATTGCCCTTGGCCCGGCGCGCCGACCAGGTGACTTTGCGATTGCCGTCGACACGGTTCACGGCCACGCCGTAGTTATTGGAAATGAAACTCTCGTTGAGGCTCACGTAATCGCGGCTCAGCGGCGGCACGAACATCTGGATCTTGACCGGGTCTTTGGCACTGGCGACGAACTCGACCTTGGCGTCGATGTTCCACAGGTCGTCGGTGGCGTCTTCGGTCACGGGAATGCCGAGCACGAAAATCTGATAGGCCGTAACTGAAATGCCCAGGACCACCAGGATGGCGATCAGCATTTTCAGATGGAGGGTAAGAGCGCGCATTGGAATTACTCTGCGGTATGTGCGTCGGTGGCGCAGGCGGGTTTGCCAGCAGCGTATTTAAGACTGGGGTCGACCAGCGCGTCGAAGCGTTTCAGCGCTTCGGAGCCGATCAAGAGCGGATATTGGAAAGCACTTCGGTCAGTCAAGTTCACTTCGATGCTGCGTAAAGCCGAACCCATGCAGATATCCAGCTCAATCACCGGACGGGCGGTGTATTTTTTGCCTTCATCCGGGTCGTAGTCGCCAGCACGACGCTTGATCTTGCTGACGCGGGCCAGTGGCCGTTCGATGGGGTGCGAATGCGCGGTGTCGATGGCCAGATAGAAGCGCACCCAGGACTCGCCATTGCGTTTGAAGCGCTTGATATCGCGGGCACTCAAGGACGCTGTTTTCGCCCCGGTGTCGAGTTTGGCGGCGACTTCCAGGTCGATGCCGTCCAGGGAAGCGTACTCGTTGAGGCCATACACGGTCTTTTCCCCCGCCGCGGCAAAACCGGGCAGGCAAAGAAGGCAAAGGAATGTGGGGAAGGGCTTGAGTCTCATAAATCCTGGTGCGCAGCGGTCCGTACTTCGATTCTAGGCCCTGGCATCGCTGCGCAAGCTCCCTCGTATGCCTATCAACTATTTATGACAAGCAGTGCAGATGTCACAAACAAATGCGGCCGGCATTCTAGCACGGTGGGTTTATGGCGCCAGCGCTGGCAGGGGGCTATAAACAGAGGGACCGCTTCGTTGTGGTGCAGTCGGTTATTAGACGATTGTCGACACTCTCTATTTATTCTTTGACTGTTGCGCCTGTTTTCGCTAGTTTTTGCCGCATTGGCTTTCAAGGTGTCGACAATATGCTGGATCAACTTGATCCCCCGGTGGTTGCGCAAGACGATTCGGAGACGCTGTCCGAAAACGTCTTCCGCCGCATTCAGGCGGCCATCGTCAAAGGCGAGATCGCCCCAGGCAGCAAGATCTCCGAGCCGGAACTGGCCCGCACCTATGGCATCAGCCGCGGACCGCTGCGCGAGGCGATCCATCGTCTGGAAGGCCAGCGCCTGCTGGTTCGTGTACCGCACGTCGGGGCGCGGGTGGTTTCGCTCAGCCATGCCGAGCTGCTGGAGCTCTACGAGATTCGCGAATCCCTCGAAGGCATGGCCTGCCGTCTGGCGGCCGAGCGCATGACCCTCGAAGAAATCGATGAACTGCGCCGGGTTCTCGAAACCCACGAGCGCGATGAGGCGTTTCAGGCAGGCAAAGGCTATTACCAGCAGGAAGGCGATTTCGACTTCCACTACCGGATCATCCAGGGCAGCGGCAACCGCACCCTGACGCAAATGCTGTGCGGCGAGCTGTATCAGCTGGTGCGCATGTACCGCATCCAGTTTTCCACCACGCCCAATCGCCCGCACCAGGCCTTTGCCGAGCACCACCGAATTCTCGACGCCATCGCCGACCGTGACGGTGAGCTAGCCGAGTTGTTGATGCGCCGCCACATCGGCGCCTCCAAACGCAATATCGCCCGTCATTACCAGGACGGCGCTAACCAGACAGCCACTGAACGAGGTGAGTCATGAGTTCCAACAAGAGCACTCCAGGCCAGCGTTTCCGCGATGCGGTCGCCAGCGAACATCCGCTGCAAGTGGTCGGCGCGATCAACGCCAACCACGCGCTGCTGGCCAAGCGCGCCGGTTTCAAGGCTATTTACCTGTCGGGTGGCGGGGTGGCTGCCGGCTCCCTCGGCGTGCCGGACCTGGGCATCACCGGCCTGGATGACGTGCTGACCGACGTTCGTCGCATTACCGACGTGTGCGACCTGCCGCTGCTGGTGGACGTGGACACCGGTTTCGGCTCCTCGGCGTTCAACGTCGCGCGCACCGTCAAGTCGATGATCAAGTTCGGCGCGGCGGCGATTCATATCGAAGACCAGGTTGGCGCCAAGCGCTGCGGTCACCGTCCTAATAAAGAGATCGTGTCGCTGCAGGAAATGGTCGACCGGATCAAGGCTGCCGTCGATGCACGCACCGATGACAGCTTCGTGATCATGGCTCGTACCGACGCCCTAGCGGTGGAAGGCCTGGAATCCGCCCTGGATCGCGCCGCGGCGTGCATCGAGGCGGGCGCCGACATGATCTTCCCGGAAGCCATCACCGAACTGGACATGTACAAGCTGTTCGCCAACCGCGTGAAAGCGCCGATCCTGGCCAATATCACCGAATTCGGCGCGACGCCGCTGTACACCACCGAGCAACTCGCCGCTGCCGACGTGTCGCTGGTGCTATACCCATTGTCCGCGTTCCGCGCGATGAACAAGGCGGCGGAAAACGTCTACACCGCGATCCGCCGCGACGGTACGCAACAGAACGTGATCGACACCATGCAAACCCGCATGGAGCTTTACGATCGCATCGACTACCACACCTTCGAGCAGAAGCTCGATGCGTTGTTTGCGGCGAAGAAGTAACGACAAGCAACTTTGCAAATGAACACGTTTTTGTAGCAGCTGCCGAGCCCGCGAGGCTGCGTTCGAGGCCGAAGGACTCGCCAGTCAGGCGACGCGATTTTCCAGGTGTAACGCGTCGTCAGGTTTTACGACTGCTGCGCAGCCGGACGCTGCCTCACGGTGCTCGACATCTGCTACAGAGTGCGATGCAAATTTTAAAGAAATTGCAGATTCCCTAACAAATTCAAGAAAACTGGAGACAGCAATGGCCGAAGCAAAAGTACTCAGTGGCGCCGGGCTCCGTGGCCAGGTTGCCGGGCAAACCGCTCTGTCCACCGTGGGCCAGTCGGGCGCCGGTCTGACCTATCGCGGCTACGACGTTCGCGAACTGGCAGCTGACGCGCAATTCGAAGAAGTGGCTTACTTGCTGCTTTACGGCGAACTGCCGACCAAGTCGCAACTCGCCGCTTACGTGAGCAAACTGAGCAAGCTGCGCGACCTGCCGCAAGCGCTGAAAGAAGTGCTGGAACGCATCCCCGCCGACGCCCACCCGATGGACGTGATGCGCACCGGTTGCTCGTTCCTGGGCAACATCGAACCGGAGAAAGACTTCTCCGAACAACACGACGTAACCGACCGCCTGCTGGCCGCGTTCCCGGCGATCATGTGCTACTGGTATCGCTTCAGCCACGACGGCAAACGCATCAGCTGCGTGAGTGACGAGCAATCCATCGGCGGCCACTTCCTGCACCTGCTGCACGACAAGAAGCCGAGCGAGTTGCACGTCAAAGTGATGAACGTTTCGCTGATCCTCTACGCGGAACACGAGTTCAACGCCTCGACCTTCACCGCACGGGTATGCGCCTCGACCCTGTCGGACATGTATTCCTGCGTCACGGCGGCCATCGGCTCGCTGCGCGGTCCGCTGCACGGCGGCGCCAACGAAGCGGCGATGGAAATGATCGAGCGCTTCAGCTCGCCGGAAGAGGCGATCAAAGGCACCCTCGGCATGCTCGAGCGCAAGGACAAGATCATGGGCTTCGGCCACGCGATCTATAAGGACAACGATCCGCGCAACGAAGTGATCAAGGGCTGGTCGAAAAAACTCGCTGAAGAAGTGGGCGACACCGTGTTGTTCCCGGTCTCCGAAGCCATCGACAAGACCATGTGGGAGCAGAAAAAACTGTTTCCGAACGCCGACTTCTACCATGCGTCGACGTACCACTTCATGGGCATTCCGACCAAGTTGTTCACACCGATCTTCGTCTGCTCGCGCCTGACCGGCTGGGCGGCCCACGTGTTCGAACAACGTGCCAACAACCGCATCATCCGCCCGAGCGCCGAGTACACCGGCGTCGAACAGCGCAAGTTCGTGCCAATCGAACAACGCTGAATGGTGAGGACCGGCACTGAAACCGCGAACCCTGTAGGAGCGAAGCTTGCTCGCGAAGACGGACTGACATTCAACATCAATGTCGACGGGTAGACCGCTTTCGCGAGCAAGCTTCGCTCCTACAGGATCGGATTCAGTTCTGTGCCAGGCCCCACCTTTTGTAACCACCGTGACCGAGTCCTGACGATGAACACTGAATTCCGCAAACCGCTGCCCGGCAGCCATCTGGATTACTTCGACGTCCGCGCGGCTGTCGAAGCCATCCAGCCTGGCGCCTACGACACTCTGCCGTACACCTCCCGCGTGCTGGCGGAAAACCTGGTGCGTCGCTGCGACCCGGCCACGCTTACCGAATCCCTGAAGCAATTCATCGAGCGCAAACGCGACCTCGACTTCCCATGGTTCCCGGCTCGTGTGGTGTGCCACGACATCCTCGGCCAGACCGCTCTGGTCGACCTCGCCGGCCTGCGTGACGCCATCGCCCTGCAAGGTGGCGATCCGGCGCAAGTGAACCCGGTGGTGCCGACGCAATTGATCGTCGACCACTCCCTGGCCGTCGAGCGCGGTGGCTTCGATCCGGAGGCGTTCGAGAAGAACCGCGCCATCGAAGACCGTCGCAACGAAGACCGTTTCCACTTCATCAACTGGACCAAAAAGGCCTTCAAGAACGTTGATGTGATCCCGCCTGGCAACGGGATCATGCACCAGATCAACCTGGAGAAAATGTCTCCGGTGATTCAGGTGCGCGATGGCGTGGCGTTCCCCGACACTTGCGTCGGCACCGACAGCCACACTCCTCATGTCGATGCACTGGGCGTGATCGCCATCGGTGTCGGCGGCCTGGAAGCTGAAAGCGTGATGCTCGGCCGCGCGTCTTGGATGCGTCTGCCGGAAAGCGTCGGCGTTGAACTGACCGGCAAGCTGCAACCGGGCATCACCGCCACCGACATGGTGCTGGCGCTGACCGAGTTCCTGCGCAAGCAAAAAGTCGTCGGCGCGTGGCTGGAATTCTTCGGCGAAGGCGCCTCGGCGCTGACCCTCGGCGACCGCGCAACCATCTCCAACATGGCTCCGGAATACGGCGCCACGGCAGCGATGTTCTACATCGATCAGCAAACCATCGACTACCTTAAACTCACTGGCCGCGAGGACGAGCAAGTGCAGTTGGTCGAGAACTACGCCAAGACCACAGGTCTGTGGGCTGACAGCTTGAAGAACGCGCAATACGAGCGTGGGTTGAGCTTCAACCTGTCCTCGGTGGTGCGCAACATGGCCGGTCCGAGTAACCCGCACGCCCGTGTCGCCACCTCGGACCTCGCCGCCCAAGGTATCTCCGGTCAGTGGACCGAAGTGCCCGGCCAGATGCCGGACGGCGCGGTGATCATCGCCGCCATCACCAGTTGCACCAACACCAGCAACCCGCGCAACGTCATCGCCGCCGGCCTGCTGGCGCGCAATGCCAACAAGCTCGGGCTGACCCGCAAACCGTGGGTGAAATCTTCCCTGGCGCCGGGTTCGAAAACTGTCGCGCTGTACCTCGACGAAGCCGGCCTGACCAGCGAGCTGGAGCAACTCGGTTTCGGCATCGTCGCTTTCGCTTGCACCACCTGCAACGGCATGTCCGGCGCGCTGGACCCGGTGATCCAGCAAGAGATCATCGACCGCGATTTGTACGCGACCGCCGTGCTCTCCGGTAACCGCAACTTCGACGGCCGGATTCACCCGTACGCCAAGAATGCGTTCCTGGCTTCGCCGCCGCTGGTAGTCGCCTACGCCATCGCCGGGACCATCCGTTTCGACATCGAAAAAGATGTGCTGGGCGTGGTTGATGGCAAGGAAATCCGCCTGAAAGACATCTGGCCGAGCGACGAAGAAATCGACGCAGTGGTCAAGGCATCGGTCAAACCTGAGCAGTTCCGTCAGGTCTACATCCCGATGTTCGCCATCCACGAAGACACCGGCCCGCAAGTGACGCCGCTGTACGACTGGCGCGAGATGAGCACCTACATCCGCCGTCCGCCGTACTGGGAAGGCGCGTTGGCTGGCGCTCGTCCGCTCAAGGGCATGCGCCCGCTGGCGGTGCTGCCGGACAACATCACCACCGATCACCTGTCGCCGTCGAACGCGATCATGCTCGACAGCGCCGCTGGCGAGTACCTGGCGAAAATGGGCTTGCCGGAAGAGGACTTCAACTCTTACGCCACCCACCGCGGTGACCACCTGACCGCGCAGCGCGCGACTTTCGCCAATCCGAAACTGTTCAACGAAATGGTTCAGGAAAACGGCAAGGTCAAGCAGGGCTCGCTGGCTCGTGTCGAGCCGGAAGGCCAGGTCATGCGCATGTGGGAAGCCATCGAAACCTACATGGAACGCAAGCAGCCGCTGATCATCATCGCCGGCGCCGACTACGGTCAGGGTTCGTCCCGCGACTGGGCGGCCAAGGGCGTGCGTCTGGCGGGTGTGGAAGCGATTGCGGCCGAAGGTTTCGAGCGCATTCACCGCACCAACCTGGTGGGCATGGGCGTGTTGCCGCTGGAGTTCAAACCGGGCACCGACCGTCACACCCTGGCCATCGACGGCAGCGAAACCTACGACGTGATCGGTGAGCGTACGCCGCGCGCCGAACTGACGCTGGTGATCAATCGCAAGAATGGCGAACGCGTCGAAGTGCCGGTGACCTGCCGCCTCGACACCGCCGAAGAAGTGTCGATCTACGAGGCCGGTGGCGTGTTGCAGCGCTTCGCTCAGGACTTCCTTGAAGAGTCGGCAGTCGCTGTCTAAAACACGATGTGCGGGCAGGGGATTCCATGTCCCTTGCCCGCTTTGAAGGAGCACCAATGGCTCACGTACCTCAGATCAAAATCCCCGCCACCTATATGCGCGGCGGCACCAGCAAAGGCGTGTTTTTCAGCCTGAAAGACCTGCCCGAAGCGGCGCAGATTCCTGGTCCGGCTCGCGATGCATTATTGCTGCGCGTGATCGGCAGCCCCGACCCGTACGACAAGCAAATCGACGGCATGGGCGGCGCGACCTCCAGCACCAGCAAAACCGTGATCCTGTCGAAAAGCATCAAGGCGGATCACGACGTCGATTACCTGTTCGGTCAGGTCTCCATCGACAAGCCTTTCGTCGACTGGAGCGGCAACTGCGGCAACCTGTCGGCCGCCGTCGGTTCGTTTGCCATCAGCAACGGTCTGGTCGATGCCAGCCGCATTCCACACAACGGCGTGGCCGTGGTGCGCGTGTGGCAGGCCAACATCGGCAAGACCATCATCGCCCACGTGCCGATCACCAACGGTGACGTGCAGGAAACCGGTGATTTCGAACTCGACGGCGTGACCTTTCCCGCCGCCGAAGTGCAGGTCGAATTCATGGATCCGGCAGCGGAAGAAGAGGGCGGCGGCGGTTCGATGTTCCCCACCGGCAATCTGGTGGATGACCTCGAAGTGCCCGGTGTCGGCACCTTCAAGGCGACCATGATCAATGCCGGCATCCCGACGATTTTCGTCAATGCTGAAGACATCGGCTACACCGGCACCGAGTTGCAGGGCGCGATCAATGGCGACCCGAAAGCGTTGCTGATGTTCGAGACCATTCGTGCTTATGGCGCGTTGCGCATGGGCTTGATCAAGGACCTGGACGAAGCGGCCAAGCGTCAGCACACGCCAAAGGTTGCCTTCGTGGCCAAGCCTGCGGACTACGTTGCTTCGAGTGGCAAAGCGATTGCGGGGGGTGATATCGATCTGTTGGTGCGGGCGCTGTCCATGGGTAAATTGCACCACGCGATGATGGGCACGGCGGCCGTGGCGATTGGTACGGCGGCGGCGATTTCCGGCACGCTGGTGAATCTTGCGGCGGGTGGTATTGAGCGCAATGCTGTGCGCTTTGGGCATCCGTCCGGCACGTTGCGCGTGGGTGCCGAAGCGAGCCAGGTGAACGGCGAGTGGACCGTCAAGAAAGCCATCATGAGCCGCAGCGCGCGGGTGTTGATGGAAGGCTTCGTACGCGTGCCGGGTGATTCCTTCTGACCCGAATCCTGACATAAACGCAAAACCCCTGTAGGAGTGAGCCTGCTCGCGAAGCGGTGTCCCAGCCAACATAGATATTGAATGTTATGGCCTCATCGCGAGCAGGCTCGCTCCTACAGTTGATTGCATTCCAAAATAAGAAAGCTGTAACCCGCTGAGATTGCCCCCTGAACCGAGGTCCCATCAACGAACCACTTCAAGAGTGAATCGAACATGAGCACCAACGTCGACCAGAACAACCGCCCCGACTACGACACCGTCCTGCAGGACATCGCCGATTACGTCCTCCACTTCAAAATCGAATCCCAAGAAGCGCTGAACACCGCTCGCAACTGCCTGATCGACACCCTCGGTTGCGGTCTGCTGGCCCTGCGCTTTCCCGAATGCACCAAACACCTCGGCCCGATCGTCGAAGGCACCGTCGTCCCGTTTGGCGCCCGGGTCCCCGGCACCCGTTTGCGGCTCGACCCCGTCAAAGCGGCGTGGGACATCGGCTGCATCGTGCGATGGCTCGATTACAACGACACCTGGCTCGCCGCTGAATGGGGCCATCCGTCCGATAACCTCGGCGGCATTCTCGCGGTGGCCGACCACCTTTCGCAAAAACGCCTGGCCAATGGCGATGCTCCGCTGACTATTCGTGCGGTGCTCGAAGCCATGATCATGGCCCACGAGATTCAAGGCGTGATCGCACTGGAAAACTCCTTCAACCGTGTAGGGCTCGATCACGTCATCCTGGTGAAAGTCGCCTCGACCGCCGTCACCGCCAAACTCATGGGCGCCAATCGCGAGCAACTGCTGTCGGCGTTATCCCACGCTTTTGCCGACGGCCAGGCGCTGCGCACGTATCGGCATGCGCCGAATGCCGGGTCGCGCAAGTCCTGGGCGGCGGGCGATGCGTCCAGCCGGGGCGTACGGCTGGCAGACATTGCGATGCGCGGCGAGATGGGCATTCCCGGTGTGCTGACCGCCAGGCAATGGGGTTTCTACGACGTGTTGTTCAGCCACACCAACAACGATCTGGCGCTCAAGCCTGAAGGCAAACGCGCGTTCAGCTTCTCCCGCGAGTACGGGACCTACGTGATGGAAAACGTGTTGTTCAAGATCAGTTTTCCCGCTGAATTCCACGCTCAAACCGCTTGCGAAGCGGCAGTGACCCTGCACCCACACGTTAGAAATCGTCTGCATGAAATCGACAAAATCGTCATCACCACCCACGAATCGGCAATCCGCATCATTTCCAAGGTCGGCCCGTTGGCCAATGCTGCCGACCGCGATCACTGCATTCAGTACATGACCGCCGTGCCGCTGGCCTTCGGCAATCTGGTCGCCGAGCAATACGAAGATGACTTCCATGCCGCGCATCCGATCATCGACGTGCTGCGCGAGAAAATGGTCATCGTTGAAGACCCACGCTTCACTCGCGAATATCTGGAAGCCGATAAGCGTTCCATTGCCAACGCGATTCAGGTGTTTTTCAAAGACGGCTCCAGCACGGAGAATGTGTTGGTGGAATATCCAATCGGCCATCGTCGACGCCGTGCCGACGGTATTCCGCTGCTGGAGGACAAATTCAAGGCCAACCTGGCCACGCGATTTACCGGTCAGCGCTGCGCCGAGATTTTTGCGTTATGCAAGGATCAGGCTGCGCTTGAGGCGACGCCAGTCAACCGCTTCGTCGACCTGTTCGTGATCTGAAGCCGATCCGAGTAGGAGCCAGGCTTGCCGGCGAAGGCGTACTTGAGGGCGCCTTCGCCGGCAAGTCGGATCGCCGCACCGCTGTCTCCTACAGGGGATGTGTTCAGGTCTTGAGCCATTTCTCGACTGGTAATTTGGTGATGGCAAAACCCGTCAGCAAAATCGCCGAGTACATCATCACTTCTCGGGACAAGGCTTGCCCCTCGTACCAAGCACCAATAACCACCGCAAACACCGGAAAAATAATAAAAACGAACGACAAAATGATCGGGCTCAGTCGTTTCAGTAGCAAAAAGTAAACGATAAACCCGCCCACCGACGCCACCAGGCCCAGATAGAGCAGGGCGCCCCACGATCGCGCCGTGATGTCATCGAACACCGGAGCTTCAAAGCGCAATCCCGCCACAAACAGCATCAAGCCAGCCAGGCCGATGGGCAGCGTGTTGTACGTAATCACGCTGATCGCACTGCCTTGCTGCTTGGTGACCACGTAACACAGCGCATGCATCACCGCCGCGGTCAGAATCGCCAGCACCCCGAAGAACTCGGCGTGGTCCAGGTGCAGGCCCTGACTGCGGATAATCATGAACAGACTGCCGAACCCGATGGCGATGCCGATCACTTGCGAGGGATAGAACTTCTCCCGCAGCAACACCGCCGAAAAGATCAGGATGAACACCGGCATGCAGCTGAACAGCAGCGCGGTCAGTCCGGAGGACACGTGCATCTCGCCGTAGTTGAGCAAGTAATACGGCAGGCTGAAATACGACAGCGTGACGAACACGAAAAACCAGCGACTTTGCCGTGGAAACAGCAGCGGCTCGCGACGCAGCAGGGCGAAGCTCAAAAACAGCGGAAAGGCGATCAGAAAGCGCAGGCCGGCGGCGGTCAGCGGCGGTACGCTTTCGACGGCAATCTTGATGCCCAGCCACGTGGTGCCCCAACTCAGGCAAACGATCAGGAACAGCGCGCTGGTGACCAATCCGGCCAACCAGGGTTTTCGAGTACTTGAAGTGGCGCTGAGGGCCATGGACATGAGCGTGCTCCTTCGTCGTCGGAATTGACCCGGTTACCAAATAGGTCTATCCCTGATTGAACCTGTTTTAAGCACGCTATTCGGGATGGAAATGACTGTCAAAGTAAGTATTGCCACGGTGTCAATCCTGCGCGAGGGCTTGGCTCAAGGGCGCGGTGTGAAGTACAAGCGCCTGGCCGAGGCCCTCGAAAAAAGCATCGGTGAAGGCTTGATCGAGCCCGGCAGCAAACTGCCGCCCCATCGTTTGCTGGCGGACAGCCTGGGCGTGACCATCGGCACCATCAGTCGGGCATATGGCGAGCTGGAGCGGGTAGGGTTGGTCGTGGCTCGTGTAGGAGATGGCACTTATGTGCGTCAGCGCGGGATGGAGCGGCCGCGGGATTCTGGGTTTCGCAATGTCAGCGACGAGCCACAGCCTTACTTCGATATGAGTCGGAATCAGCCGATTCCGGGGCAGGAAGCTGTCTTTCTGAGTCAGAGTCTGCAGGCCTTGGCCAGCGATCCGCGTACCTTGCAGATGATCAGCGGTTATACCGCCGATGGCGGACTACCCCGTCACCGAGCGGCAGGTGCCCACTGGCTGCGGCATCAGGCATTTGTGCCGAGCGCCGAGCAGGTCATTTGCGTCAACGGTGGCCAGCACGGTTTGTTGTGCGTATTGATGGCGCTGCTCAAGCCCGGCGATACCGTGGTGACCGAGCATTTGACCTACCCAGGGTTGATCAGCGCCGCACGCATGCTCGGCATAAAGCTGATCGGTGTCGGGATGGATGACGAAGGATTGCGGCCGGATGCGCTGTCGGACATTTGCCAGAATCATCGGGTATCCGCGGTTTACTGCACGCCGACAATCCAGAACCCTACGGCGGCGGTGATGTCGGTCCCACGGCGCGAGGCGATTGCCGAAGTCTGTCGCCAGCACAATCTGCTGATCATCGAGGACGAAGCCCACGCCGTGCTGGCGCAGCAGCGCCCATTGCCCTTGAGTCACTTTGCCCCGGAGCGCTCGGTGCTGATCGGCAGTTTGAGCAAGGCGGTTTCGGCCGGTTTGCGGGTTGGCTACTTGCACGCGCCGCTGCCGTTGATCGGGCGACTGAGTGCGGCGCTGCGCGGGACGTGCTGGATGGCCAGTCCGCTGTCGATGGAGCTGGCGACTGCATGGATCGAAAACGGGATAGCCGAGCGGTTGCTGGAGCAGCAGATTGTCGAAATCAGCCGCCGCAAGCGGTTGGTCAGTGCAGTGTTAGAAGACGTCAGTTACAAGACTCATCCCCATAGCCCACACTTCTGGATCGAAGTGCCCGAGCCGTGGCGGGCTTCGCAGATTGCGGCGGAGCTCAAGCAGAACAATTATCTGGTGGCGACCGCTGAGGCGTTTGCAGTCGGGCATGCAGCGGTGCCGCAGTTTGTTCGGGCGAGTGTGTGCAATTCGGCGGGGGATGATCGGTTGTTGCTTCAAGGGTTTGAAGCATTGGCGGGGGCGTTGAGGGAGACCGTGTAATCGTTCTTCGCGGGCAAGCCTCGCTCCTACAAGACAGCGCGAAACCTGTAGGAGCGAGGCTTGCCCGCGAAGGCGTCCTCGCAGGCGATACAAATCTATTTGAACCGCCGCTCAACCCCTTTCTCCACCAGAATCTTCGCCGAAATCTCTTCCACGGAAAAATGCGTGGAATTGATGTTCGGGATGTTCTCGCGGCGGAACAGGTTCTCCACCTCGCGCACTTCGAATTCACACTGGGCGTAGCTCGAATAGCGGCTGTTGGGCTTGCGTTCGTTGCGGATGGCGGTGAGGCGGTCCGGGTCGATGGTCAGGCCGAACAGTTTGTGCTGGTGGGCACGCAGGGCGGCAGGCAGTTGCAGGCGTTCCATGTCGTCTTCGGTCAACGGGTAGTTGGCCGCGCGGATGCCGAATTGCATGGCCATGTACAGGCACGTCGGTGTCTTGCCGCAACGCGACACGCCCACCAGGATCAGGTCGGCCTTGTCGTAATAATGCGTGCGTGCACCGTCATCGTTGTCGAGGGCGAAGTTCACCGCCTCGATACGCTCCATGTAATTGGAGTTGGTGCCAATGGAGTGGGACTTGCCGACGGTGTAGGAAGAATGCTCGGTCAGTTCCTGTTCAAGCGGCGCCAGGAAGGTCGAGAAAATGTCGATCATGAAACCATTGGACGTTGCGAGGATCTCACGGATGTCCTGATTGACGATGGTGTCAAAGATAATCGGCCGGAAGCCGTCGGTTTCGGCGGCTTTGTTGATTTGTTGTACCATGGCCCGCGCTTTATCCACGTTGTCGATGTACGGACGCGTGAATTTGCTGAAGGTAATGTTTTCGAACTGCGCCAGGAGGCTTTGGCCGAGGGTTTCGGCTGTAATGCCGGTGCCGTCGGAAATAAAGAAAGCAGATCGTTTCATTTGCACCTTGGGCCTTAAGCTAGTGACGAATCTTGGATATGATAGGCGCGATTTGCCGGCCGCCAGTGGCCCGCATTCTCACTTATTTTCCAGGTCCAGGCCATACAGCCGGCCAACGCTCCCCCGAGCCGCCGGCTTCTGAGCTTTTCCAACACAGTTAGTGGAGAGATCACCTTGGTAGAGTACGTAGTTTCCCTCGATAAGCTCGGCGTCCATGATGTAGAGCACGTAGGGGGCAAGAACGCATCCCTGGGCGAGATGATCAGTAACCTTGCAGGTGCCGGTGTATCGGTGCCCGGTGGCTTCGCCACGACAGCTCAGGCTTATCGTGATTTTCTGGAACTGAGCGGCCTGAACGATCAGATCCATGCCGCCCTCGACGCCCTGGACGTCGACGATGTCAATGCCCTGGCCAAGACCGGCGCCCAGATCCGTCAATGGATCATGGAAGCCGAATTCCCCGAGAAGCTCAACGCCGAGATCCGCACCGCGTTCGCCACGCTGTCGGCCGGCAACCCTGACATGGCCGTGGCCGTGCGCTCTTCCGCTACCGCCGAAGACCTGCCGGACGCTTCCTTCGCCGGTCAGCAGGAAACTTTCCTGAACATCCGTGGTGTCGAAAACGTCATTCGCGCCGCCAAAGAGGTGTTCGCCTCCCTTTTCAACGACCGCGCGATTTCCTACCGCGTCCACCAGGGCTTCGACCACAAGCTGGTGGCTCTGTCGGCTGGCGTGCAGCGCATGGTCCGCTCCGAAACCGGCACTGCCGGCGTGATGTTCACCCTCGATACCGAATCGGGTTTCCGTGACGTGGTGTTCATCACCGGCGCCTACGGCCTGGGTGAAACCGTCGTACAAGGCGCGGTGAACCCGGATGAGTTCTACGTCCACAAGGGCACGCTGGCAGCCGGTCGTCCGGCCATCCTGCGCCGCAACCTGGGCAGCAAAGCCATCAAGATGATCTACGGCGAAGTGGCCACGGCCGGTAAATCGGTCAAGACCATCGACGTGGACAAGGCTGATCGCGCACGGTTCTGCCTGAGCGACGCCGAAGTCAGCGAACTGGCCAAGCAAGCGATGATCATCGAGAAGCACTACAAGTGCCCGATGGACATCGAATGGGCCAAAGACGGCGACGACGGCAAGCTCTACATCGTTCAGGCTCGTCCTGAAACCGTGAAGAGCCGTACCTCGGCCAACGTCATGGAACGCTACCTGTTGAAAGAAACCGGCACCGTGCTGGTTGAAGGTCGCGCCATCGGCCAGCGCATCGGCGCCGGCAAGGTCCGCATCATCAAGGACGTGTCCGAGATGGACAAGGTCCAGCCAGGCGACGTTCTGGTCTCCGACATGACCGACCCGGACTGGGAGCCGGTCATGAAGCGCGCCAGCGCCATCGTCACCAACCGTGGCGGTCGTACCTGCCACGCCGCGATCATCGCTCGCGAGCTGGGCATCCCGGCCGTGGTCGGTTGCGGCAACGCCACCCAGCTGTTGAAAGACGGCCAGGGCGTGACTGTGTCCTGCGCTGAAGGCGACACCGGTTACATCTTCGAAGGCGAACTGGGCTTCGACATCAAGAAAAACTCCGTGGACGCCATGCCTGATCTGCCGTTCAAGATCATGATGAACGTCGGCAACCCGGACCGCGCCTTCGACTTCGCGCAACTGCCGAACGCCGGTGTGGGCCTGGCCCGTCTGGAATTCATCATCAACCGCATGATCGGTGTTCACCCCAAAGCGCTGTTGAACTACGACGGTCTGCCGCAGGAAATCAAGGACAGCGTCGACAAGCGCATCGCCGGCTACGACGATCCGGTTGGCTTCTATGTCGAAAAACTGGTCGAAGGCATCAGCACCCTGGCCGCTGCGTTCACCCCGAAAAAGGTCATCGTGCGTCTGTCGGACTTCAAGTCCAACGAATACGCGAACCTGATCGGCGGCAAACTCTACGAGCCGGAAGAAGAAAACCCGATGCTGGGCTTCCGTGGCGCCTCGCGTTACATCAGCGAAGCGTTCCGTGACTGCTTCGAGCTCGAGTGCCGTGCCATCAAGCGCGTGCGCAATGAGATGGGCCTGACCAACGTCGAAATCATGGTGCCGTTCGTCCGTACCTTGGGCGAAGCGAGCCAGGTGATCGATCTGTTGGCCGAAAATGGCCTGGCCCGCGGCGAGAACGGTCTGCGCATCATCATGATGTGCGAACTGCCGTCCAACGCGATCCTGGCTGAAGAATTCCTCGAATTCTTCGACGGTTTCTCCATCGGCTCCAACGACCTGACTCAGCTGACGCTGGGTTTGGACCGTGACTCCGGGATCATCGCTCACCTGTTCGACGAGCGTAATCCGGCGGTCAAGAAGCTGCTGGCGAACGCCATTGCCGCGTGTAACAAGGCCGGCAAGTACATCGGCATTTGCGGTCAGGGCCCTTCGGACCACCCTGATCTGGCCAAATGGCTGATGGAGCAGGGCATCGAAAGCGTTTCGCTGAACCCCGATTCCGTACTGGAAACCTGGTTCTTCCTGGCTGAAGGTCAAGCGCCGGCTTGATGGTGTGAGTGAAGCCCCGGCCGGCTTAGTGGCTGGGGCTTTAAGATTCAAGTAGGGCGGGCTCCTCTGGATGCCGCCCTTTTTTGTGCAAGAGCATTATGCAAAGCAGCAGCAACCTATTTCCTGTCGCCCTGATCAGCGCCGAGCGGCGCGGCGATCTGAGCGAAGATGTCTATCGTTTGAAACCCGGCAACAGTCCTGATGGCACTGTGGAGTTGGCTGTGACCCGTTTGGGCATGGCGGACGTGCCCGCGCACGGTGGCGTGCCGGTAATTCTGTTGCACGGCAGTTTTTCCAATCGCCGGTTCTGGTTCTCGCCGAAAGGGCTTGGGCTGGGCGCCTACCTGACGCGTCTGGGATTCGATGTATGGATTCCTGAAATGCGTGGTCACGGCCTGTCCCAGCGCAACCAGAATTACCGCAAGAACCGCGTCAGCGACTACGCCCGTTACGATCTGCCGGCCATTGGCGCCTTTGTGCGCGAGCAGAGCGGCCAGGTCCCGCACTGGATCGGTCATTCGCTGGGCGGCATCACGCTGGCGGCGGCGCTGGGTGGCGAATACATCGGCGAGCCTGTCGTCGCGTCTGCGGCATTCTTCGGCACGCAGGTCAGTCGCACGTACTGGCCGTTGAAGATTCCACCGGTGGAGTGGGGCGGGCGCTTCATTCTCAAGCGTTTCGCCCAGCTGTCCGGTTCACGACTCAAGCGCGGCCCGGAGGACGAGCCGATTGGCCTGGCCCTGGAAAGCATGCGCTGGTACGGCCTGTTCGGGCGCTTCGGCGATGCGGACAAGGACTGGTGGGCGGGATTGGCCGAGGTTCAATTGCCTGTGCTGGCGGTGAGCGCCGCCGGCGATCACCAGGATCCGGCGTGGGCGTGCCGCAAGCTGTTCGATCAAGTGGGTTCCGAGCACAAGCAATTCATCAACCTTGGCCGCGAGCAGGGCTTTGGCGATAATTTCGGTCACGTGGAAATGCTCGTCAGCAAAGCCGCTCAAGCCGAAGTCTGGCCGTTGGTGGCGCGCTGGCTGGCCGATCAGCAAACGCCTTTGCTGGGACAAAAGCCGGATTTGTCTGCGGCAGTCTGAGCCTGATGCTCTGACAAGGGCATTTCGCTCTGTTCGGCTTGCGGCTAAGATATGACGCATTGAGCTGTTCCGGTCACTTTGCGACATCCTCGATTGTCTTCCTCTTTACAGGAGTTTCTCGATGAACCATTACCTTACGCCTGACCTGTGCGACACCTACCCGGAGCTGGTGCAGGTGCTGGAACCGATGTTCAACAATTTCGGTGGCCGTGACTCATTCGGCGGCGAAATCGTGACGATCAAGTGCTTTGAAGACAACTCGCGTGTCAAAGAGCAGGTCGAACTCAAAGGTAATGGCAAGGTGCTGGTGGTCGACGGTGGCGGTTCTCTGCGTCATGCATTGCTGGGTGACATGCTGGCCGAGAAAGCCGCAAATAACGGTTGGGAAGGGCTGGTGATCTACGGTTGCATCCGTGACGTCGATATCATCGCGCAGACCGACCTGGGCGTTCAGGCCCTCGCCAGTCACCCGAGAAAATCCGACAGGCGCGGGCTCGGCGATCTCAACGTCCCTGTGACCTTTGCTGGCGTGACTTTCCATCCAGGCCACTACATTTACGCGGACAACAACGGCGTGATCATCTCGCCAAGCCCGCTGAAGATGCCTGAATAAAGCCGCCGTACCAATCAAGGGGTGAGGATGTTCGAGGAAGAAAACGCGCAGTGGGGGCTGGTGCATGCCCTGGTGCTGGATGGTAAAGGCGGTGCGCGTTCGATAGCCCGGACTGAACTCGATGACTTGCAGCTGCAGGCCCATGAAAGCCTGTGGCTGCACTGGGATCGCAGTCACCCGCAAACCCAGACCTGGCTGCGCACATCCAGCGGTTTGAGTGAATTCAGCTGTGACCTGCTGCTCGAAGAGAACACCCGACCGCGTCTTTTGCCGCTGCCGGACTGCGAACTGCTGCTGTTTCTGCGTGGGGTCAACCTGAACCCGGGCGCGGAGCCGGAAGACATGGTCTCGGTGCGGATCTTCGCCTCTGCCCAGCGGGTGATTTCCCTGCGTTTGCGTCCATTGCGCGCCACCGATGAGTTGCTGGTGCAACTGGCCGATGGCAAAGGGCCGAAAAGCGCGTCCGAACTCATCCTTTATATGGCTCAGTACCTCACCAATAAGGTGCAGGATCTGGTCAGTTGCCTCTCGGAAGTGGTGGATGAGGAAGAAGAAAAGCTGGATGCCGACGAACGGTATACACCCGAGCACGGGGCCATTTTGCAGATCCGTCGAAGGGCCGCCGCGCTGAAACGTTTCCTTGCTCCGCAGCGGGATATTTTCGGACAACTCACGCGGATCAAATTGCCCTGGTTCGTCGATGACGACGGCGATTACTGGAACGAATTGAACAACAGCCTGACCCGTTATCTCGAAGAGCTGGAATTGACCCGGGAGCGGGTGGGGCTGGTCCTCGAGGCCGAGGACAGACGTTTGAGCGTGCGCATGAACCGCACGATGTACCGCTTCGGGATCATCACCGGGATCTTCTTGCCGATGAGTTTTCTGGCCGGTCTGCTGGGGATAAATGTTGGTGGCATTCCGTTCTCGGAAAGCCCTTATGGCTTCCTGATTGCCTGCCTGATGATGGTCTGCGTGGCGCTCGGGCAGTGGTGGTTATTTCGACGTTTGCGCTGGGTGTGAAGATGACTCATGTGACCCGGGCAAATTTGACCGCGTCTTTCACAGACATCACGAGAGGTGCGTATGCACGATCCGTTTGAACAGTCTTTGCGCGACATGCTGAACGCTTCGCCGTCCACCCGTGACGACGATGCGTGCCTTGGGCGTGTCCTGAAAACCGCCAACCGTCAGGTCGGCGCTGGCGATCTGTTCAGCCTGCTGGGCCGCTGGTTGCCCGCGCTGATGATCGCCCTCAATAACGGCTCGGCCCACGTCTCGCCGGTATCCCGCCACCGTAAACCTACCGTTCGCACTGCTGATAAGGCTGATTGAATATGGAACTTGATCTCTGGACTCAGAGCCTCGTCACTGCAATGACTGCGTTATGGACAAAGGTGGCAAATTTCATTCCGAACCTGTTCGGCGCACTGGTCGTGCTGCTGTTGGGTTTCGTCGTTGCGAAACTTTTGGATACTTTGCTGTCCAAGTTGCTCGCCAAGCTGGGCCTTGATCGCCTGATGGGTGGCACCGGTCTGACTAAATTGCTGTCCCGGGCTGGCCTGCAGGTACCGATCTCGACCCTGATTGGCAAGATTGTCTACTGGTTCGTTCTGCTGATTTTTCTGGTTTCTGCCGCAGAATCCCTTGGACTTGAGCGAGTTTCGGCTACGCTGGACATGCTTGCGCTGTATTTGCCGAAAGTATTTGGCGCCGCGCTGGTGCTGCTGGTGGGTGTTTTGCTGGCGCAACTGGCCAATGGGCTGGTGCGTGGTGCCGCAGAGGGTGTAGGGCTGGATTACGCTGCGGGCCTGGGGCGAATTGCCCAGGGACTGGTGATTATCATCAGTATTTCGGTCGCAATCAGCCAGTTGGAGGTCAAGACTGACCTGCTCAACCACGTGATTGTGATCGTATTGATTACCGTTGGTCTGGCGGTTGCGCTGGCAATGGGATTGGGAAGCCGGGAAATTGCCGGTCAGATTCTTGCGGGAATCTATGTGCGTGAGTTGTATCAGGTTGGGCAACAAGTGCGTGTTGGCGAGGTCGAAGGTCAGATCGAAGAGATCGGCACGGTTAAAACCACATTGCTGACCGATGAGGGTGAGCTAGTCTCTCTCTCCAATCGGATCCTCCTGGAGCAGCATGTGAGTAGCCGCTAATCCGGCGAACCCTGCTAATGTATGCCGCCGCAAAGTGCCCTGTAAGGGCTGCGGCGGACATTGACCTGACTGTCGGCCCGACTTGTTTTGAATAAAGCTCAATCGCTCTCCACGCGCTACGACCCCCGCGAGCTCTCTGATGAGGAGTTGGTCGCGCGCTCGCATACCGAGCTGTTTCACGTAACACGCGCCTATGAAGAACTGATGCGGCGTTACCAACGAACATTATTTAACGTTTGTGCACGATATCTGGGGAACGATCGCGACGCAGACGATGTCTGTCAGGAAGTGATGTTGAAGGTGCTGTATGGCCTGAAGAACTTCGAGGGTAAATCGAAGTTCAAAACGTGGCTCTACAGCATCACGTACAACGAATGCATCACGCAGTATCGGAAGGAACGGCGAAAGCGTCGCTTGATGGATGCTTTGAGTCTGGACCCCCTCGAGGAAGCATCTGAAGAAAAGATGCCGAAACCCGAGGACAAGGGTGGACTCGATCGCTGGCTGGTGTATGTGAACCCGATTGACCGTGAAATTCTGGTGCTACGATTTGTCGCAGAGCTGGAATTTCAGGAGATCGCAGACATCATGCACATGGGTTTGAGTGCGACAAAAATGCGGTACAAACGTGCTCTAGATAAATTGCGTGAGAAATTTGCAGGCATTGCTGAAACTTAGTTCGGCGCAAATATCTCTTACGTGTAGGCAAGTTCTGATAGACTTGCCGCCGAGTTGTCCCCCGGTTTGCGGGACTGCTTCACAATCACCAGATGGGGATTTAACGGATGAAACTGAAAAACACCTTGGGCTTGGCCATTGGTTCTTTGATTGCCGCCACTTCGTTCGGCGCTCTGGCACAAGGCCAAGGCGCAGTTGAAATCGAAGGCTTCGCCAAGAAAGAACAATTCGACAGCGCTCGTAACTTCAAGAACAACGGCAACCTGTTCGGTGGTTCGGTTGGTTACTTCCTGACCGACGACGTTGAACTGCGTCTGGCCTACGACGAAGTGCACAACGTGCGTTCCGACGACGGTCGTAACATCAAGGGTGCTAACACCGCTCTGGACGCTCTGTACCACTTCAACAACCCGGGCGACATGCTGCGTCCGTACGTATCGGCTGGCTTCTCCGATCAAAGCATCGGTCAGAATGGCTCCGGCGGTCGTGACCGTTCCACCTTCGCCAACGTTGGCGGCGGTGCCAAGTTGTACTTCACCGAGAACTTCTACGCCCGTGCTGGTGTTGAAGCTCAATACAACATCGACCAAGGCGACACCGAGTGGGCTCCAAGCGTCGGTATCGGTGTGAACTTCGGTGGCGGCTCCAAGCCTGCTGCTGCTCCAGTTCCAGCACCAGCTGAAGTCTGCTCCGACAGCGACAACGACGGCGTGTGCGACAACGTTGACAAGTGCCCGGACACCCCAGCCAACGTAACTGTTGACGCTGATGGCTGCCCAGCAGTTGCTGAAGTTGTTCGTGTTGAACTGGACGTGAAATTCGACTTCGACAAGTCGGTAGTCAAGCCTAACAGCTACGGCGACATCAAAAACCTCGCTGATTTCATGAAACAGTACCCATCCACCAGCACCACTGTTGAAGGTCACACTGACTCCGTCGGTCCTGACGCTTACAACCAGAAACTGTCCGAGCGTCGTGCAAACGCCGTTAAGCAAGTTCTGACCAACCAGTACGGTGTTGAATCGTCCCGCGTTCAGTCTGTTGGCTACGGCGAATCCCGCCCAGTTGCTGACAACAAAACTGACGCTGGTCGCGCTGTAAACCGTCGCGTAGAAGCGCAGGTTGAAGCTAACGCTAAGTAATTAGTCGCAGCTCTGAGAAAAGCCCGGCTTAGGCCGGGCTTTTCTTTGTCTGCGATTTGGTGAGGAAGGGTGAAATCAGGCAGATTCAGGCTGATTGATCGGCCGCCATCGCGGGCAAGTCGCGCTCCCACAGGATCGGTGTTGCACGGGCTGCTACGGTTCCAATCACCAGGATCGCCGGGCTTTTCAACTCAAAGCTGTGGGCAGCTTCTTCCATGGCCGACAGATCGCTCCGACATTCCCGTTGGTGCGGCAAGGAAGCGTTTTCAATCATTGCCACCGGCGTATCCGCCGCCATCCCCCCAGCCAGCAGTTGCTCGCGAATCTTGCTCAGCTTCGCCACGCCCATGTAAACCACCAGCGTCGTGCCACCTTGTGCCAGGGCCTGCCAGTTCAGGCTGCTGCCATCCTGAGTGTGGGCGGTGACCAGCGTCACGCCGCGGGCAACGCCTCTAAGGGTCAATGGAATATCGCATTGGGTCGCACCCGCCAGCCCGGCAGTGATGCCGTTGACCAGTTCAACTTCAACACCGCGCTCGCGCAGCCACTGTGCTTCTTCACCACCACGACCAAAGATGCACGGATCGCCACCCTTGAGCCGCACCACGCATTTGCCGTGGCGGACATAACGCAGCATCAGGCGATGAATGAAGGCTTGAGGCGTGGAGCGACAGCCGCCGCGTTTGCCCACGGGAATAATCCGCGTGCCGGGGCAATGCTCGAGCACCGCGTCATTGACCAGATCGTCGATCAACACCACATCCGCTTCTCTCAACGCCCGGACCGCCTTGAGGGTCAGTAATTCAGGGTCGCCGGGACCCGCACCCACCAGCCAGACTTTTGCGCTCATAGTGTTTTCCTCACGAGATGACGGCGATCGGCTGCTCAGTGGCCGCCAGCAGACGTTTGATTTCCGGTACGCAGGAGCCGCATTGCGTGCCGCAGCCCAATTCTTGTTTCAGGCCCTGCAAGTCCAGCCCACGGCTAATGCCGGCGCAGACCGCGCTTTGGCTGACGTTCTTGCAGTTGCACAGGGTTTTTGTGCCCGCTGCCGCTGCTCCAGCGTTGCCCGGTGGCGCGCTTAGCGGTGCCAGCAGCCAGCGCCGCAGTTGTTCGTCGGTGCGGCCCTCAAGCCAAAGGTTTTGCAGCCAGTGTTGGGCGAGGGTTTCGCCGGCCAGGCGAATCGCGGTGATGTGACCGTTCTCTATTCGCACGCGTTTGCCGATGGAACGCCGTGGGTCGTCGTAGGCCAGTACCGGGCCGTCGATGAGCCCCAGGCATTGATCGATGTCACGCAGCAGTTGCGTGTCAGGCGCGACGGTGCTGGCGGCGCGTATCAGCAGCGCAGGGCGCTCGCGGCCGATCAGGCTGAGGCTGGCGTAGGAAAACGCCTCACAAAGCGGTCGTAGCGTCTCAAAATGCTGTTGAACATTGCCCTCGATCAGGGCGAATAGCTGCCAAGGCAGTTGCACAGGCTCCAGTCGTACGCCGCTGTGTTTGAGTTCCGGTTGTTTCGACAGCGGATCGAAGGCGGGCAGGGTGAGGGTATTCACGCCGCCCTTGAGAAAGCGGTCGCCAAAATGCATCGGCAGAAAGGCCTGGCCGGGCCGCACGCTGTCGTCACTGGCGACCGGCACGATCACCGCGCCACGACGACTTTTCAGGCTGACCAAATCACCGGGTTGCAGACGATGCCGACGCAGTTCGTCCGGGTGCAGGCTCAACACGGCTTCGCTGACGTGACCGAACAGTTGCGCGGCGGTGCCGGTGCGGCTCATGCCGTGCCATTGATCGCGTAGACGCCCGGTGATCAAGGTCAGAGGAAAGCGTGCGTCGCGTTGTTCCTTGGCCGCGCGATACGGATCAGCCACAAACTGAGCGCGTCCGCTGGCGGTCGGGAAAATACCGTCCAGATACAGGCGGGCGGTGCCTTTGCTGGCGCCAATGGGGAAGGGCCATTGCTGTGGGCCGAGGCGGTCGATCAGCTCATGACTGATACCGGACAGGTCCAGATCACGTCCGCGGGTCAGGTGTTTATATTCGTCGAAGACCTGCGCTGGCGTTTCAAAGGCAAACAGGCTGTTTTGCCCAGGGCGCAGATGTTTTTCCAGGCGTTGTGCGAAATCCACCGTGATTGCCCAGTCGGCGCGCGCTTCACCCGGTGCGACGATGGCCCGGCGAACGTGGGAAATGCGCCGTTCGGAGTTGGTCACCGTGCCGTCCTTTTCGCCCCAACTGGTGGCGGGCAACAGCAGGTCGGCAAACGCGGCGGTTTCGGTGGTGCGAAAGGCTTCCTGCAACACCACGAACGGGCAGGCTTCCAGCGCGGCGCGGACCGCGGTCTGGTCCGGTAGCGATTGCGCGGGGTTGGTGCAGGCGATCCACAGGGCTTTGATTTTTCCGCTACGAACCTGCTCAAACAGCTCGATAGCAGTGAGCCCGGTGTGTTCGGGCAGCTGATCAACCCCCCAATAGGTCGCCACTTCCGCGCGATGTTCGGCATTGGCCGCTTCGCGATGACCCGGCAGCAGGTTCGACAGACTGCCGGTTTCCCGTCCGCCCATGGCATTTGGCTGACCCGTCAGGGAGAAAGGTCCTGCACCGGGACGGCCGATTTGCCCGGTGGCCAGGTGCAGATTGATCAGCGCGCTGTTTTTAGCGCTGCCGGCAGTGGACTGGTTCAGCCCCATGCACCACAGCGACAGAAAACTCTTGGAGGTGCCGACCCATTCAGCGCACTCCTGCAATTGCTCGATGCTGATCCCGCAAAGCTGCGACACCATGGGCGGCGTGTAATCGCGCACCAGGTTTTTCAGCTCGGCCAAGCCTTCGGTGTGAGCCTGGATGAAATCGCGGTCAATCCAGTCTTCCCACAGCAGCAGGTGCAAAATTCCATGAAACAGCGCGACATCGGTCCCGGGAAGAATCGCCAGGTGCAGGTCAGCTAAATCGCACGTGTCGGTACGACGCGGGTCAATGACGATGACTTTCATCTGCGGGCGGCGGGATCTGGCTTCTTCCAGGCGACGAAACAGCACCGGGTGGGCGTAGGCCATGTTACTGCCGACGATCATCACGCAGTCGCTCAACTCCAGGTCTTCGTAGCTGCACGGTGGTGCATCCGCCCCCAGGCTGCGCTTGTAGCCGACCACCGCAGACGACATGCACAGCCGCGAATTGCTGTCGATGTTGTTGGTGCCTACCAGCGCGCGCGCCAGTTTGTTGAAGGCGTAATAGTCCTCGGTCAGCAACTGCCCGGAAATGTAGAACGCCACGCTGTCCGGGCCGTGTTCGGCGATGGTTTGGGCGAAGACATGGGTCGCATGGTCAAGGGCGGTGTCCCAGTCGGTGCGGTTGCGGGCCAGGCCTTTGCCAAGGCGCAACTCGGGGTACAACGCTCGCGCGGTCAAGTCGCCCGTCAAGTGCAGGGTCGAGCCCTTGCTGCACAACTTGCCGAAGTTGGCCGGGTGGCTCGGATCGCCGCTGACGCCGAGGATGCGCTCGCCGTCATGCTCGATCAGCACGCCGCAGCCGACGCCGCAGTAGCAGCAGGTGGAAGCGGTGATCTGGCGGTTCATCAGCTTGCTTCCCGACCTTGGTGCCCTGCGTCGCGGAAGGCCTGCTCCGTAAACGAAGAGCTGCCAAACATCAGGTGATCGCGGATTTCGCCGATGGCGTGATTCTCACGAATTTGCCGCAAATACCAACCGCCATCCGCCGTATCGCCGTACAGACAGGCACCGACCAGCACGTCATCCTTGATCACCAGTTTTTTGTAGACCCCGCCGATCGGGTCGGAGAGGGTGATCGTCTCGGTGCCTTCGCCGCCCATGAAGTCGCCGGCGGAAAACAGGTCGATGCCGGTGACTTTCAGTTTGGTCGACGTCACCGAGCCCTTGTAAGTAGCGAAGCCCAATTGAGCGAGGTGGTTGGCGCAGACCTTGGCCTGTTCGAACAGCGGCGCGACCAGGCCATAGGCGGTTCCGCGGTGGCTGGCGCATTCGCCGATGGCATAGACCCGAGGGTCGTAGGTTTGCAGCGTGTCATTGACCAGAATCCCGCGATTGCAGGGAATGCCGGATTTTTCTGCCAGTTCAGTGCTAGGGCGAATACCGGCGGCCATCACCACTAGGTCGGCGGGGATGATGTCGCCATTCTTGAATTCAACCGAGCCGACCCGGCCATTGCCGGCATCGTGCAGGGCCTGAGTCTGTTCGCGCAGGCGAAAGTGCAGGCCGCGGGCTTCCAGAGCGGTTTGCAGCAGTTGACCGCTGATTTTATCCAGTTGCCGCTCCAGTAACCACTCACCGATGTGCACCACGGTGACGTGCATGCCGCGCAGCATCAGACCATTGGCCGCCTCTAGTCCGAGCAGGCCGCCACCGATCACCACGGCGTGCTTGTGGGTTTTCGCGGTATTGATCATGGCCTGGGTGTCGGCGATGTCGCGATAGCCGATTACGCCCTGCAAGGTGTTGCCAGGAATCGGCAGGATAAACGGGGTCGAGCCGGTAGCAATCAGCAGGCGATCGTATTCGGCCTCGGTGCCGTCTTCGGCGATCACGCGGCGTTTGATCCGGTCGATCTCCACCACTTTGCGGTTGAGCAGCAGCTTGATGTTGTTGTCCAGGTACCAGTCGAGTTCGTTGAGCACGATCTCTTCGAAAGTTTGCTCACCGGCCAGGACCGGCGACAGCAGGATGCGGTTGTAGTTGGTATGGGGTTCGGCACCGAAGACGGTGATGTCGTACAGCTCATTGCTCAGCTTGAGCAGTTCTTCCAGGGTACGAACCCCGGCCATGCCGTTGCCGATCATCACCAGTTTTAGTTTTTTCATCAGGTTCTCCGGGGAGCTCGGACCCGCCTCATCAGGGCTTTCAGGTCGTGCTCGACAAATTTTGCGCAAACAAAAAAAGGCGTCCCGCTAGTTGCCTAGCGAGGACGCCTTTGTCCTGGTCCCGTTCTCTCGGGAAGCGCATCCTTCGTCGTTGAAGGCTGGGCTTTATGTCTGTTGGGAGAGGTAATGCAGTGGTTGTGCCAAGTGCTTCAGGTTCCCGGATTTGTAGGGTTTTATCGTGGTCTCGGCATTTGATGGAAACGCTTTTGCACCGATTCAATGCACGTTGCCCGCAATTGGCGCGGTTCTGTAGCAGCTGCCGAGCTGCGCGAGGCTGCGTTCGGCGACGCAGTCGTCGTGAATCAGCCCCTGCGGTGCGTCAGGAAAACCGCATTCGCAGGGTTTACGACGACTGCGTCGCCGAACGCAGCCTCGCGCAGCTCGTCAGCTGCTACAGGGGTTCAAGGTCAGCCATGAAATACCAAGACCAATAGCACCAGATTCACCACCAACGAAACCAGCGCCAACGTCCGCCATACCTTCAACGGCTCGCGCTCCAGCAACGGCCTTGGCCGCACGCTCAAACTGCGCCGCTCCCCCTGTTCCAACAGCAGCAACCATTCTTCCGCCGTTTCAAAGCGCTGACCCGGATCCGCCGCGACCGCGCGCTCCAGGCTTTGGGCGATCCAGTCCGGCAGGTCGGGGCGATAACGACTGGCGCTGACGGGTACACCAAACCGTGGACGCTGGAAGGCTTCGATTTCGCCGTAGGGGTAGTGCCCGGTCAGCAGGAAATACAGGGTCACGCCAACGGCATACAAATCCTGCTGCGGCGTCGGTGCGTCACCGCGAAAGGCTTCCGGCGCGATATAGCTCGGTGTTCCGGGCAGGGTCGTGGGCTGATCTTCGGACAGACCGGGGCAATAGGCGAGGCCGAAATCCAGCAGGCGCAACTCGCCGTCGTCGCCCAGCAACAGGTTTTCCGGTTTGATGTCACGATGAAGAATCTGCCGGCGATGCAGCATGCCGACGGCCTTTAACAGGCGCTCGGCCAAATCCTGCCATTGCGCCAGCGGCATCGCTGCGACCTGTTCGTGCAGCGCTGCCAGGGTTGATCCGGAATATTCGCGCATCACGTAGTACAAATGCTGACGCTGACTGGCGGCATGGACTTCAGGGAAATGCCGGCCAGCCACACGTTTGAGAAACCATTCCTCCGACAGCAATGCCTGCCCGGCCAGGTGGTCGTCGCGCAGCGCGCCGGGCAAGGTTTTCAGCAGCCAGGGTTGTTGCTGGCTGTCGCGAACCCGATAGAGCAGCGACTGCTGGCTCTGGCCAAGAATCCCTTCGACCTGCCAACCCTCGAACACCTGACCCGGTTTCAGTGCGGGTGGAAGGGGCCATTGCTGCAAATGAATCAGCGCATCGCCGATGTTCGTTTCACCGAGGGCATCGACCCGCACCAGCAGAGCGCTGGCGTTGTCCTGGCTGCCGGCCAGATGCGCTGCGCTGACCAGGGTTTGCGCAGCGCTGTGCAGGTCCGGTTGATCGCGCAGAATCGCCGCAATGGCGGTGTCACCCAACACAGCCCAGATACCGTCGCTGAGCAGCACGAAGCTTTCGTTTAATCGCAACTCGCCATCGAGAAAATCCAGGACCAAATGCTGATCGAGCCCGAGCGCCCGTTTGAGCACATGCTGCATGCCCGGTTGATCCCAGACGTGATCCTCACTGACCCGTTGCAAGGTGTCGGCGTGCCAGCGATAAACCCGGCAATCGCCCACATGAGCAAGAGTGAAACGCCTACCGCGCATGACCAAGGCGCTGACCGTGGTGAGCAGCGGTTGCCCCCCGCCATTGGCCTGCAGCCAGCGATTTTGCGCCAACAGCAGGCGATCCAGTGCTTGAGCGACACCCCAGGTTTCCGGGGTTGCGTAATAGTCCAGCGCCAGGGCCTGCAAGGTCGAACGGGCGGCAAGACCGCCGTCGGCGCACTGGCTGACCCCGTCGGCGATGGCGAACAGGTAACCCTTGCTCGCCGCCAGCGCCGGGGCCGGAGTGACCAGGCGCAGGGCGTCCTGGTTTTCCTCGCGAGGGCCGATGGCGCTCGCTTCGGCAAAACTCAGTTGCAGGCTCATTAAGGCCTCAGACCCGGGCCGCAGTCACAGCGGCCGAACCCCAGGTGGTTCTCCAGCGACGTTTCACCCCGTGCAGGCCGAACCAGGCGAGCACGCCGAGGCTGGCGAACAACCACAACGCCAGTTGATAGCTGCCGGTGCTTTGCTTGATCGCGCCCATGCCGGCTGCGAGTGCGAAGCCGCCGATGCCGCCGGCCATGCCGATCAAACCGGTCATCACGCCGATCTCCCGACGAAAACGCTGCGGGACCAGTTGGAAAACTGCGCCGTTACCCGCACCCAAACCGAGCATGGTGCAGACGAAAAGCGCCAGTGCCGCATAGGAACTCGGCAGATTGAAACCCACCGCCGCGATGCAGACCGCTGCGACCGTGTACATCCCCAGCAACGTGCGAATCCCGCCGAAACGGTCCGCCAGCGCGCCGCCCAATGGACGCATCAGGCTGCCACCGAACACGCAAGCCGCGGTGTAGTAGCCGGCGGTCACCGGGCTCAGGCCGTATTGGTCGTTGAAGTAGCCGGGCAGGGCGCTGGCCAGACCGATGAAGCCGCCGAAGGTCACGCTGTAGAAAAACATGAACCACCAGCTGTCGCGGTCGCCCAATGCCTTCAAGTAGTCGGACATGGACTTGGCTTTCGGCCGCTCAGGGGCGTTTTTGGCCAGCCAGGCGAAAACGATAATGGTCAGGATCAGCGGGATCAGGGCGAAACCGAACACGTTGCTCCAGCCAACTGCGGCCGCCAGCACCGGGGCGATCAATGCGGCGAGCACCGTGCCCGAGTTACCGGCACCGGCGATGCCCAGGGCTTTGCCTTGATGCTGCGGCGGATACCATTGCGAGGCCAGCGGCAGCGCGACGGCGAACGACGCACCGGCCATGCCGAGGAACAGGCCCAGCACCAGCGCTTGCTCGTAGCTGTGGATGCCGAGTTTCCAGGCACCGAACAGCGCACAGATAACGATCACCTGGCCGATCAATCCGGCGGTTTTCGGCGACAGGCGATCAGCCAGCAAGCCCATGACAAAGCGCAGTACGGCGCCGGCCAGAATCGGCGTGGCCACCACCAGCCCGCGCTGTTGGGTGGTCAGGTGCAGGTCGGCGGCGATCTGCACCGCCAGGGGGCCGAGCAGGTACCAGACCATGAAACTCAGGTCGAAATAGAGGAACGCTGCGAACAACGTCGGCTTGTGACCGGATTTCCAGAAGCTTGAATTCATCGCGCACCTCAGCTGTAGGGAGTCTCGAGAAGGAGTCAGTAGCTTGCAGGTGGGGCGCCGCCTCGGCCGCACCACCGGCCCCGATCTCTGGGGCCAAAACGAAAAAACGCCGCCACCCGATTCGCCATGGGCAAATGAGGTGAGCGACGTCTTTGTCGTAGGTGGGGCAACCGCCGTTGGTTACCTGTGTGGATTACATAGCCAGATCTGTGCCAACACCTTGATACCGAGTTGTGGCCATTCGCGGGCAAGCCTCGCTCCTACAGGATTTGTGTCGCCCACACCATCTGAACCCACCACAAAACCTGTAGGAGCGAGCGGTGCGGCGATCCGACTTGCCCGCGAAGGCTCCTTCACAGGCTCCGCAAGGCTTCAGCCGAGCAACTCGCTCATCGCAATAATCTGCTCCGCCACCTGAATCAGCTTCTGCTGCCGGCTCATGGCCTGGCGGCGCATCAGGGTGTAGGCCTCTTCCTCGTTGCAGTCCTTCATTTTCATCAGCAGCCCCTTGGCCAGCTCGATGCGCTTGCGCTCGGCCAGTTGCTGGTCGCGAGCGTTGAGTTGGGCACGCAGGGCCTGGTCGCTTTCAAAGCGTGCCATGGCCACGTCGAGAATCGGCTGCAAGCGTTGTGCGTGAATGCCTTCGACAATGTAGGCACTGACCCCGGACTTGATCGCCTGACGCATCACATCGGGGTCGTGTTCGTCGGTAAACATCACAATCGGCCGCGGTTGGTCGCGGCTAACGAGCACCACTTGCTCCATCACATCGCGGCTCGGTGACTCGGTATCGATCAAAATGACATCCGGACGCACCGTTTCGACGCGCGCGGGCAGGTCGATGGTCAGGCCGGATTCGTCGATTACCTCGAACCCGGCTTCGGTCAATGCCGCTTTCAGGCGACCGACTTTCTTCGCGGTGTCGTTGATCAGCAGGATACGCAACATATTCGCAGTCTCCTGTCAGCGGCTGGCGATAAGGGGCGAGCTTTCGCTCATGGCGTGCAGCTTGAAATTGCGGGCATAACCGGCCGGGTCGGAGCCGTCCCAGATTTTGCCGTCGATCAACTGGCTGCTGCGCATGTCCTGGCCCTGGGCGACAACGCCGACTGCGCTGGCGGCCTCACGGTACAAGTCTAGTTGCTGGACCTGACGGGCTACCCCGAGGTAATCCGGGTCGTCGCGCAACAAGCCCCAGCGGCGGAATTGGGTCATGAACCACATGCCGTCGGACAAGTACGGCAGGTTGACCTCACCGCCCCCATGGAAGCGCAGCGCATGCGGGTCTTGCCAACGATTACCGAGGCCGTCGGCGTAGTCGCCGAGCAAGCGCGGTTCGATGCAATCGAGCGGTGCATCGAGGTATTCGGGCGCACTCAAGAGCTTCGCGGTGCTGCGGCGGTTTTCGCTGCTGTCTTCGATGAAGCGACTGGCTTCGAGGATCGCCATCACCAGCGCCCGGGCGGTGTTGGGGTATTGCTCGACAAAGGCGCGGGTGCAGCCGAGGACTTTTTCCGGGTGATCGGGCCAGATGGTCTGGCTCGTCGCCATGGTGAAACCCAGATTCTGCTTCACCGCGCTGGCGGACCACGGCTCGCCGACGCAGAAGCCATCGATACGCCCGGCTTGCAGGTGCGCGACCATTTGCGGCGGCGGCACCACCACACTGTCAACGTCCTGCAACGGATGAATGCCCTGGCTTGCGAGCCAGTAATACAGCCACATGGCGTGGGTGCCGGTGGGAAATGTCTGGGCGAAGGTCAGTTTTGGGCGACTTTGGTGCACGTGCAGGTCCAGTGCTTCAGGACTGGTCACCCCCAACGCTTGCAAGTCGTGAGAAAGGTTGATGCTCTGGCCGTTCTGGTTCAGGCCCATGAGCACCGCCATGTCGGTGGACGCGACGCCGCCGATGCCCAGGTGCACGGCGTAAATCAGACCGTACAGGCTGTGGGCGGCGTCGAGTTCGCCGCTGACCAGTTTGTCCCGCAGGTTGGCCCAGGACGACTGGCGCTTGAGGTTCAGGGTCAGGCCGTAAGGCTGCGCGAAACCCTGCGTGGCAGCGACCACCACCGAGGCGCAGTCGCTCAGGGCCATGAAGCCGAGGTTGATTTCAGTCTTTTCCGGGGCATCGCTGCCATTGACCCAGGCCAACGGGCCCGCTGTGGTTTCATTCATGGCTAAACACCTTCCAAAAAAAAGCGCCGTTCCGGGCTGCTTGCCAGGGCAAGGCCAAGTGACGACGCCTTTGTCTTTCGACTCATCCCGCCGTTGGCATGAGTGCTGATGCCTATGCTGGTGCAAGGCATATGCCATCGCCCGCTGATTTTGTTGCGCGCCTCGCTTGCGACCGCGATGCCCGGCTATAATCGCCGCCTCATTTCGCCGCCATTCGAGTCAAAACCGCCCATGTACACCCTGGCCCGTCAGCTGTTGTTCAAACTTTCCCCGGAAACCTCCCACGATCTGTCCCTGGACCTGATCGGCGCGGGCGGACGTTTGGGCCTCAACGGTTTGCTGTGCAAGGCGCCGGCGAAAATGCCGGTGAACGTCATGGGGCTGGAATTTCCGAACCCGGTGGGTTTGGCGGCCGGTCTGGACAAGAACGGCGCGGCCATCGACGGTTTTGCCCAGCTGGGTTTTGGTTTTGTCGAAATCGGCACCATCACCCCGCGTCCACAGCCGGGTAACCCGAAGCCACGGATTTTCCGTCTGCCGGATGCCGAGGCGATCATCAACCGCATGGGTTTCAACAACCTCGGGGTCGATCACCTGCTGGCCCGCGTGGCGGCGGCCAAGTACAAGGGCGTGCTGGGCATCAACATCGGCAAGAACTTCGATACGCCGGTTGAACGCGCGGTCGACGATTACCTGATCTGCCTGGACAAGGTCTACGCCCACGCCAGCTACGTGACGGTCAACGTCAGTTCGCCGAACACCCCGGGCCTGCGCAGCCTGCAATTCGGCGATTCGCTCAAGCAATTGCTCGCCGACCTGGCGACCCGTCGCGCAGAATTGGCGTTGCGCCACGGCAAACATGTCCCGCTGGCGATCAAGATCGCGCCGGACATGACTGACGAAGAAACCGCGCAGGTCGCGCAAGCGTTGATCGAAACCGGGATGGACGCGGTGATTGCCACCAACACCACCCTGAGCCGCGTGGGCGTCGAAGGCATGGAGCACGGTGACGAGGCGGGCGGTCTGTCCGGCGCACCGGTTCGCGACAAGAGCACCCACACCGTGAAGGTACTGGCCGCCGAACTGGCCGGCCGCTTGCCGATCATCGCCGTGGGCGGCATCACCGAAGGCAAACACGCGGCCGAGAAAATCGCTGCGGGTGCGAGCCTGGTGCAGCTCTACTCCGGCTTTATCTACAAAGGCCCGGCGCTGATTCGCGAGTCCGTCGACGCTATCGCAGCCCTACGCTGACTTGTAGCAGCTGCCGAGCACCGCGAGGCTGCGATCGGCTGCGAAGCAGTCGTAAACCCTGCATGCACGGTGTATGAGCAAGACCGCGGTGCTTGATTTTACGACTGCTTCGCCGCCGAATGCAGCCTCGCGATGCTCGGCAGCTGCTACAAGGAAATTGTGTTTCGGCAAAATGCAGGCATAAAAAAGGGCACCTCGAAGGTGCCCTTGGGCCGGAGCCCGCCGCCCGGATGGGGCGTGCGTGGTAAGTCGTTACGTAATCAGATTGTCGTGTCGGAGTGTGTGCCCTGTGTTAGCCGACGGCGTGAAGTTCGTTGAGTCTATGGATTCCCGCAGTGCCGGTCATACCGTCCCAGTTGTCGCCGCGTCCTTCTCGCCAGCCGTTAATCCAGGCTTGACGTACCGACGGTAGAGTAAATGGGCAAAGCTCACGGGATTTGCCACCAACGCCATATTGATATCCGCGCAAAAATGCTCTTTCCAACGGATCACGCTTAAGTCTTCTCATAGGGTGTTGCCCTCACTTGTTGACTGTATTTATCGCGTCGACCTCAACTGAGGTCTGGCAGAAAAACTCCTGCCGTTGGGGCTCGCTGCCGGCGTCGCGAGCCAAGGTGTTGACGCCGTTGCGACGTCAACCTGTGTTGAGTTCTAACCAATGCGTCACATCGAGGGAATGATCGTTTTGTCATAAGAACGTAACCAGAAAGATGCTAAGGCCATAAGTAACTCGATGTTTGTCCCGTGTTTATTGGCCAAAGCCCTGTATGATCGGCCCCCCGCAGGATGACGGGGTTAATCCTTTAGTGAGAATGGCTCCTGTTGAACAGGAGCACTATTCGACGAAGGGTCGGCTTATGACATTTTGTTGCATCAACTTTTTTATCTGCCTGTGCATCTAAGCTCTTCTAATCTGAGCAGCACGGGTGGGACGGCACACCTTCGTGCCACGCGGGCGCTCTTTTAGAAAAGCGCCTGATTGAAAACCGGGCCGGCAATGCGTTGCCGGTTCACTTAGAAAGGCTCTGAAATTCCAATGTCCGATCAATTCGAAATCTTCCTCACTTGCCCAAAAGGCCTTGAAGGCCTGCTCATCGAGGAAGCCGTCGGGCTTGGCCTTGAAGAAGCGCGTGAGCACACCTCGGCTGTGCGCGGCATGGCCACCATGGAAACCGCTTATCGCCTGTGCCTGTGGTCGCGTCTGGCGAACCGGGTGTTGCTGGTGCTCAAGCGCTTCCCGATGAAGGACGCCGAAGACCTGTACCACGGCGTGCTCGACATTGAGTGGCAAGACCACATGCTCAACGACGGCACCCTGGCCGTCGAGTTCAGCGGCCACGGCTCGGGCATCGACAACACCCACTTCGGCGCCCTGAAAGTCAAAGACGCCATCGTCGACAAACTGCGCACCCCGCAAGGCGACCGTCCGTCCATCGACAAACTCAACCCGGACCTGCGCATTCACCTGCGTCTGGACCGTGGCGAAGCCATTCTGTCCCTCGACCTCTCCGGCCACAGCCTGCACCAGCGCGGTTATCGCTTGCAGCAGGGCGCGGCACCGTTGAAGGAAAACCTCGCAGCCGCCATTCTGATCCGTTCCGGCTGGCCCCGCATTGCGGCCGATGGCGGCGCGCTGGCTGACCCGATGTGCGGTGTCGGTACGTTCCTCGTCGAAGCGGCAATGATCGCCGCCGATATGGCGCCGAACCTGCGTCGCGAGCAGTGGGGCTTTACCGCCTGGCTCGGTCACGTCCCGGCGCTGTGGAAAAAACTGCACGAAGAAGCGACCGAACGCGCCGCCGCCGGTCTGGCCAAGCCACCGCTGTGGATTCGCGGTTACGAAGCCGACCCGCGCCTGATTCAACCGGGCCGCAACAACGTCGAGCGTGCGGGCCTGAGCGAGTGGATCAAGATCTACCAAGGCGAAGTCGGCACGTTCGAGCCGCGCCCGGACCAGAACCAGAAAGGCCTGGTGATCTGCAACCCGCCGTACGGCGAGCGTCTGGGTGACGAGGCGAGCTTGCTCTACCTCTACCAGAACCTCGGTGAACGTCTGCGTCAGGCCTGCTTGAACTGGGAAGCTGCTGTATTCACCGGCGCCCCGGACCTGGGCAAGCGCATGGGCATCCGCAGCCACAAACAGTATTCGTTCTGGAACGGCGCCTTGCCGTGCAAACTGCTGCTGATCAAAGTCACGCCGGACCAGTTCGTCACCGGCGAGCGTCGCACTCCGGAACAGCGCCAGGTCGAGCGTGAGCAGGCGGAATACGATCAGGCGCCGAACGAGCCGCAGGAACGCCAGTACAACAAAAACGGTAACCCGATCAAACCGGCCGCGGCACCCGCTCCGGTGATCGAGCAACCGCGCTTGAGCGAAGGCGGGCAGATGTTTGCCAATCGCCTGCAAAAGAACCTCAAGGCCCTGGGTAAGTGGGTCAAGCGTGAAGGCATCGACTGCTACCGCGTCTACGATGCCGACATGCCGGAATATTCCATGGCCATCGACCTGTATCAGGATTGGGTCCACGTCCAGGAATACGCCGCGCCGAAATCCATCGACCCGGAAAAAGCCTCGGCGCGCATGTTTGACGCCCTGGCGGCCATTCCCCAGGCGCTGAACATCGACAAGAGCCGCGTGGTGGTGAAGCGTCGTGAGCGTCAGAGCGGCACCAAGCAATACGAACGCCAAGCGGCGCAGGGCAAGTTCGTCGAGGTCAACGAAGGTGGCGTGAAGCTGCTGGTGAACCTCACTGATTACCTCGACACCGGGCTGTTCCTCGATCACCGGCCGATGCGCATGCGGATTCAGAAAGAGGCGGCCGGCAAACGCTTCCTCAACCTATATAGCTACACCGCAACCGCCAGTGTTCACGCAGCCAAGGGCGGCGCGCGCAGCACCACCAGCGTCGACCTGTCGAAAACTTATCTGGACTGGGCGCGTCGCAACCTGTCGCTGAACGGTTTCTCCGACAAGAACCGTCTGGAGCAGGGCGACGTGATGGCCTGGCTCGATGCCTGCCGTGACGAATACGACCTGATCTTCATCGATCCGCCGACGTTCTCCAACTCCAAGCGCATGGAAGGGATCTTCGACGTGCAGCGCGACCAGGTGCAGTTGATCGACCTGGCCATGGCGCGCCTGGCGCCGGGCGGCGTGTTGTACTTCTCCAACAACTTCCGCAAGTTCACGCTCGAGGAAAACCTCGCCGAGCGTTATGCGGTTGAAGAAATCACCGCCCAGACCATCGATCCGGATTTCGCCCGTAATGGCAAGATCCACCGTGCCTGGAAAATCACAGCGCGTTGATAGATAAGCGATTGGATCCACAGAGCCTTGATTTTTAAAGGCTCTCTGGTTCTTTCAGTGCTGGTCAAATTAGTGGCTAATAGCTATAACTCAACTCATGGCCAATGGGCTTTCCCGCACCTGGCGTTTTGAGTTGCGTCTATGTCGTTGCACGCCGTGCGCCCGAAGATCCTGGGATTTATCAGTGAAGACGTCTCGGCCTGGCTGGTCGCGCTGCTGGTGTTGCTCGTCGGCGGGATTCTCACCGGATTGCTGGTCTGGTCGACGCTGAATCTGTTTCACCATCAATTGCGGCAACGTTTCCAGCTGCTCGCCAGTGAACGTTACAGCCGCATCGAAGAACGTTTCGAAGATCAGGAGCAGCGCCTCGACGGCCTGCGCCGATTCTTCGCCAATTCCCAGTCGGTCTCCCGCGAGGAGTTCGACGGCTACACCCAACCGCTGCTGCACCGCACCGAGGCGTATTCATTCGCTGCGCGGGTGACCCGTGATGAGCGAGCGGCGTTCGAGCGCAAGGTGCGCGAAGAGGGGTTTAGCGATTTCACCCTTCGTGAGCTCAATGCCGACGGCCAATTGCAATTGGCCGCCGAACGGGATGAGTACGTGGCGGTGCTTTACAGCCAGACCCGAAGCCGGCTCGGCTCGCCTCTCGGGTACGACTTGTTCGCCCAGCCGTTGCGCCGCGCCACCCTGGAACGGGCAGACAAGCTGGGCGGCATGGCCGTCTCGCAACCGATGCATCTGGTCGGCATCGAGCCGGCCTACGCGCGGGGTGTGCTGCTGGTGGCGCCGGTGAAGCGTCAGAGTGACGCGGCCACGGCGACCGCGAAACCCTACGGTTACGTCATGGCGGTGATCAGCATGCGCCAGTTGCTGGCGGACGGGCTGCCGGAGTCCAGTCATGACTATCTCTCGGTGCGCATCCTCGACCTGTCCACCGACGATCAGCACGAAGTGCTCTACGAGTCCTACAACTCGCCTGCCGCCAGCGAGTTGTCCGCGACACGCCTGCTGCGTCTGGCCGACCATGACTATCAAGTTGATATCCTGCCCAGCGAAGCCTTCCTGAAAGCCAACCATTCTTCGGTGACCAGCCTGGTGGTACTCGGTGGCTTACTCAGTGTGCTGCTCAGTGCGTTGCTGTACGTGCTGGTCAGCCAACGCCAGCGGGCGCTGAAAATGGTCGAGCAGCGCACCCAGGAATTGCACGCCCGTGAGCAGGAATTGCGCGGCACTCACGGGCAGTTGCGCGGCGTGCTGGATGCCGCGACTCAGGTGGCGATCATTGCCACCGACCTGCGGGGTGTCATCAGCACCTTTAACGCCGGGGCCGAGCAGATGCTGGGTTACTCCAGCGCTGAAGTGGTGGGTCACATGACCCTGGAAAACCTGCACTTTCCTCGCGAGCTGGTCGCACGCTCGGCGGAATTGAGTGCGCGCTATGGCAAGCCGATTCCGACCTGTCAGGCGATGTTGGTCGAAGGTGGAGAAGAGGGCGGTCACGAAGCGCGGGAGTGGACGCTGGTTCGTCAGGATGGCAGCCATCTGACGGTGAACATGCTCGCGACCCCGGTACTCGACGAGCAGGGTCTGTGGGTCGGGCATCTGGCAATCTGCATCGACATCACTGAACGCAAGCGCGTTCACGAAGCCCTGGCAGCCCGCGACCTGTTGCTGAAAAAACTCAGCGCTCATGTGCCCGGTGGCATTTATCAATTCAAGATGGAATTCGACGGTCGCTTCAGCGTGATCTACGCCAGCGACGGGATTCGCGAGATCTACGAACTCGAGCCGGACGTTCTGTTGTTCAATGCCGAAGCAATTTTCACGCGGATTCATCCACAGGACACGACTCGCGTGCGTGCCTCGATCCGCGCGTCGGCGGATACGCTCAGCCCGTGGCGCGAGGAATACCGCGTGCAACTGCCTCGGCGCGGCCTGCGCTGGGTTCGCGGCGAGGCGACCCCGGAGGAACTGCCGGGTGGCGGCGTGCTCTGGCATGGTTACATTTCCGATATTTCCGATCTGAAGCGAGTGGAAGAAGAGCTGCGGGCGCTGTCGATCACCGATTCTCTGACCGGGATCCACAACCGCCGCTACTTCCAAGAGCGCCTGACCACCGAAATGGCTCGGGTCGAGCGTGGTGGCGGGGAGTTGTCGGTAATCATGCTCGACATCGACCACTTCAAACGCATCAACGACCTGCATGGCCACGCCGTGGGCGATCGGGTGTTGCAGGCCGTGTGCGAACGCATCAGTCATCGCCTTCGACGTACCGACGTGTTCTGTCGCCTGGGGGGCGAGGAGTTCATGGTGCTGTGCCCGGACATCGACGGCGAACAGGCTCACGTGCTGGCCTTGCAGCTGTGGCAAGGACTGCGCAGTTCACCGATCGAAGGCGTGGGGACCGTGACCGCCAGTTTCGGGATTGCCAGTTGGCGAGTCGGAGAGGGCGCGGACGCGCTGTTGCTGCGGGCGGATTCGGGGGTTTACGCGGCGAAGCAGGCTGGTCGGGATAGAGTGGTCGCACAACCCAGCTAAGGCCTCATGCAAAACCCCTGTAGGAGCGAGCCTGCTCGCGATAGCGGCCTGTCAGTCACATCATTTCTGGATGTGCCGCCGTCATCGCGAGCAGGCTCACTCCCACATTGGATCTGTGGTGTTCTTTGGTTAGAGCACCGAAGCCGTTTCAGGCACTTTCGGCTGGCGATACAGATCCAGCAGCACCTGATCCAGCACCGACGAGGCGCCAAACGGGGCCTTGTCGTTGAGGATCGCCACCACCGCCCAGGTGTTGCCATTGACGTCACGGCTGAAGCCGGAGATCGCGCGTACGGTGTTCAGGGTGCCGGTCTTGACATGGGCTTCACCGCGCATCGCGGTGGTCTTCAGGCGTTTGCGCATGGTGCCGTCGGTGCCGGCAATCGGCATCGAACTGATGAACTCGGCGGAGTACGGGCTGCGCCACGCGGCTTGCAGCATCGCCGCCATTTCACGGGCGCTCACACGTTCGGCACGGGACAGGCCTGAGCCGTTTTCCATCACCAGGTGCGGCGCGGTGATGCCTTTCTTCGCCAGCCACTGACGCACCACACGCTGGGCAGCCTTGGCGTCGTCACCGTCGGCGTCGGTGCGGAATTTCTGGCCCAGGCTCAGGAACAACTGCTGAGCCATGGTGTTGTTACTGTATTTGTTGATGTCGCGAATGATTTCCGCCAGATCCGGCGAGTAGGCGCGAGCCAGGACCTTGGCGTCTTTCGGCGTGGGCGCCAGAACATCCTTGCCCTGAATGCTGCCGCCCAGTTCTTTCCAGATCGCCCTCACGGCACCCGCCGTGTAGGTCGCATGGTCGAGCAACGACAAGTAAGTCTGCGAGCTGCAGCCTTCGCCCAACTGCCCGCCGACGGTCACGGTGACGCTGCCATCGGCCTGGCTCACCGGGTTGTAACGCACGCCACCGGCGCATTGCTTGGAGTTGACGGCTTTGACCTGGTTTTCGATGCGGATGCTGGCAATCGGCGGCTCTACCGAGATCAGCACCCGGCCGTTGTCGTTGCGCGCGACGAAGCGCAGGGCCTTGAGGTTGACCAGCAGCGAGTCGGGTTTGACCAGGAACGGTTTGTTCTCGTCATTACCGTCATCGTTGAATTCCGGCAGTTGCGGTTGCACGAAGAAATTGCGGTCCAGCACCAGATCGCCGGTGACTTGCGTCACACCGTTGGCCCGGAGGTCGCGCATCAGCAACCAGAGTTTTTCCATGTTCAGTTTCGGATCGCCGCCACCCTTGAGGTAGAGGTTGCCGTTGAGGATGCCGCCGCTGAGGGTGCCGTCGGTGTAGAACTCGGTTTTCCACTGGTGGTTCGGGCCGAGCATTTCCAGCGCCGCATAGGTGGTCACCAGTTTCATGGTGGAGGCCGGGTTGACCGAGACGTCCGCGTTGAAAATGGTCGGGGTGCCAGGGCCGTTGAGCGGGATCATCACCAGCGACAGGGCGTTGTCCTGCAGCTTGCTGGCCTTGAGGGCTTTTTCGACGTTGGGCGACAGCGCGGTATTGATGGTGGCGGCGGAAACAGGGAGGGCCAGGGGGAGAAGGAAACCGGCCAGCAACAATGGACGCAAAGATTTGATCATGTGAAGTAAAACCCTACATTCGAGGGGAAAAAAGACGAGGGCATGAAGATAAATTCCCTCAGTGGTCATGAAAGTGTCGGCATTATGCCCCAAGGTGTAACGGCTTGTGCCTTGCTGTGGCCTTCTAATCCGCTATTTTTTTACCGACGGTAGGCGTAGCGCTGCCGAGAGACGGGCAATCAGCGCCTTAAACTGCTAAAGTGCCGCCCGTTATTACTTATGAGGATTGTTCCAATGGCGACTAACCGTTCCCAGCGTCTGCGCAAAAAACTGTGCGTCGATGAATTTCAAGAGCTGGGTTTCGAGCTGAACCTGGATTTCAAAGAAGATTTGGCTGATGAAGCCATTGATGCTTTCCTCGACGCGTTCCTGAAAGAAGCCATGGAAGCCAACGGTCTGGGCTATGTTGGCGGCGACGACTTCGGTCTGGTTTGCCTGCAGAAGCGTGGCTCGGTGTCCGAAGAGCAGCGTGCTGCTGTTGAAGCCTGGCTCAAAGGCCGCAGCGAACTGACCGAAGCAACCGTCAGCCCGCTGATCGACGTCTGGTACCCGGAAAAGCCGATCAATCCGGTAGCTTGATGTCATAGCTTTATGTCATAAAAGAAGCGGCGACCCAAGGGTCGCCGTTTTTTTATGCCTGCTTTTTGTAGGCGTATGGCTTGGCTTGCGATATTGATTTCGGGGATGCCTTCGCGGGCAAGCCTCGCTCCTACAGGTTCAGCGTGAAGCCCTCTGTAGGAGCGAGGCTTGCCCGCGAAGGGGCCCTCAGGCCTTACGCCAATTCAGAATCACCAACGTCAACACCCCCGCCACAATCCCCCAGAACGCCGAACCAATGGAAAACAGCGTCAGCCCCGACGCCGTGACCATAAAGGTAATCAACGCCGCCTCACGCTCCTTCACTTCGGTCATGGCAATGCTCAGGCCATTGATGATCGAGCCGAACAACGCCAGCGCCGCAATCGACAGCACCAATTCTTTAGGCAGTGCCGCAAATAGCGCCGCCAGCGTCGCGCCGAACACCCCGGCAATCCCGTAGAAAATCCCGCACCAGACCGCCGCCGTGTAACGTTTGTTGCGATCCTCATGGGCATGCGGCCCGGTGCAGATCGCCGCGCTGATAGCCGCGAGGTTGATCCCGTGGGAGCCGAACGGCGCCAGCAGCAGCGAGGCGATGCCGGTGGTGGTGATCAGCGGCGAGGCCGGCACGGTGTAGCCGTCAGCGCGCAATACGGCGATGCCGGGCATGTTTTGCGAAGTCATCGCCACCACAAACAATGGAATCCCGATGCTGATGGTCGCGGCTAGGGAGAAGTGCGGTGTGGTCCAGACCGGTGTCGCCACTTCCAGATGGAAACCGCTGAAGTCGAGCAGTCCCATGAACCCCGACAGCGCCGTGCCGATCAACAATGCCGCAAGCACCGCATAACGCGGCGACAGGCGCTTGACCAGCAGGTAAGTGAAGAACATCCCCAGTACCAGCGCGGTGCGATGCTGGGCGGCGACGAAGATTTCGCTGCCGATCTTGAACAGAATCCCCGCCAGCAATGCTGCAGCCAATGACGCCGGAATCTTTTTCACCAGGCGTTCGAAGCTGCCGGTCAGGCCGCAAATGGTCACCAGCACCGCGCAAGTAATGTAGGCACCGATGGCTTCGCCGTAGGTCACGCCGCCCAGGCTGGTGATCAGCAACGCCGCGCCGGGGGTCGACCAGGCGATGGTGATCGGCGTGCGATAACGCAGGGACAGGCCGATCGAGCACACCGCCATGCCAATCGAGATGGCCCAGATCCACGACGAAATCTGCCCGCTGGTCAGGCCCGCCGCTTGTCCGGCCTGAAACATCAGGACCAGGGAGCTGGTGTAGCCGGTCATCATCGCGATGAACCCGGCGACGATCGCCGACGGTGACGTATCGGCCCAGGGGCGGAGCTGCGTGTGCGTGGCGTCGTTCATGACAGCGGTGTTCCTTATACAGATGAAGATGTCCGCAATAGCGCAAATCTGTAGGAGTGAGCCTGCTCGCGATAGCGGAGTGTCAGGCAACAACGTTGTCGACTGATCCACCGCCATCGCGAGCAGGCTCACTCCTACAGGGGATTGTGCGCAAAAGGCGGATTCTGCGATCAAGCCTAAACTCAAAAGTAACCAACCGTTGCGATACAGCAGAAGCGACAAACAGCCGTACAGTCGTGTTGCCACCATCCATTGTGTACAATCGCGGTGTTTTTTACGCGATACTTGCCAGCGACCCACTGTGCCGTATTACAGTCACGGTCAATTCGCCGCAGTTCTCCCGACTCGAGTGCCCATGAACGAACAGTTGCAGCCCCTTAAGAAACAACCGCGAGCAGGCAAAGCCGGCCGCAGCGGTACCCAGGACGATATTGTCTACGCGCATATCTTCGAGGCCATCCTCGAACAGCGTCTGGCGCCCGGCACCAAGTTGAGCGAAGAAGCGCTGGGGGAAATTTTCGGGGTCAGTCGCACCATCATTCGCCGCGCGCTGTCGCGCCTGGCCCATGAGGGCGTCGTGCTGCTGCGTCCGAATCGCGGCGCCGTCGTTGCCAGCCCGAGTGTCGAAGAGGCGCGTCAGGTGTTCCTGGCACGGCGTCTGGTAGAACGCGCGATCACTGAACTGGCGGTTCAGCACGCCACCGCCGAGCAGATTGCCGAGTTGCGGCAGATGGTCAACGACGAACGCGACAGCTTCTCCCGTGGCGATCGCGGCGCCGGTATCCGTCTGTCTGGCGAGTTTCACCTGAAACTGGCCGAAGCGGCGAAGAATGCACCGCTGATCAGCTTCCAGCGCAGTCTGGTGTCGCAGACTTCGTTGATCATTGCCCAGTACGAAAGCGGCAACCGTTCCCACTGTTCCTACGACGAGCACACCCAACTGATCGACGCCATCGAAGCGCGTAACGGTGAGTTGGCGGTGAATCTGATGATGCACCACATGGATCACATCGACAGCAAACTCAACCTCGACGAAGAAAGCGCGTCGGATGATTTGCATGCGGTGTTTTCGCATTTGTTGCAGACCAAGAAGCCTGGGCGCTCGCCGGCGAAAATCTGATAGACCGCGGCGCGTCCTTCGCGGGCAAGCCTCGCTCCTACAGGGATCACGCCGCACCTGTAGGAGCGAGGCTTGCCCGCGAAGGCGATGTGACAGACAACAAAAATCCCCCGGGCTGAAAAGCTGCGGGGGATTTTTTTTGGGCTGGAAAACCTTAACGCTGATGCACCTGATTCCCCGCCGCATACGTCTGCAGAACAGTCCGGTCATCCCCCAGCGTCATCAGCACAAACAACGTCTCGGCAATGTTATTGGCCTGCTTCAAGCGATAGCTGAGCAGCGGCGTGGCGTTGTAGTCCAGCACCAGGAAGTCCGCATCAGTGCCCGGTTGCAGGGTGCCGATCTTGTCTTCCAGCCGCAGCGCACGAGCGCCGCCGAGGGTGGCCAGGTACAGCGACTTGAAGGGGCTCAACCGTGCGCCTTGCATCTGCATGACTTTGTAGGCTTCGTTCAGCGTTTGCAGCAGCGAAAAACTGGTGCCGCCGCCAACGTCTGTGCCCAGGCCAACATTGAGTTTGTGCTTCTCAGCCATCGGCAGATTGAACAGGCCGCTGCCGAGGAAAAAGTTGGAGGTTGGGCAGAACGCGATGGCCGAGCCGGTTTCCGCCAGCCGCGCGCATTCGTCGTCGCACAGGTGCACGCCGTGGGCGAACACCGAGCGCTCGCCGAGCAATTGGTAGTGATCGTAAACATCGAGATAGCCTTTACGCTCCGGGAACAGCTCTTTGACCCACTCGACTTCCTTCAGGTTTTCGCTGATGTGGGTCTGCATGTACAGGTCTGGGTATTCACCGAGCAACTGGCCGGCGAGGGTCAGTTGTTCCGGGGTGCTGGTCGGGGCGAAGCGCGGGGTGACCGCGTAATGCAGGCGGCCCTTGCCGTGCCAGCGCTCGATCAGCGCCTTGCTTTCCACGTAGCTGGATTCGGCGGTGTCGGTCAGGTAGTCCGGCGCGTTGCGGTCCATCATCACCTTGCCGGCAATCATCCGCAGGTCCAGCTGTTCGGCGGCCTCGAAGAACGAGTTCACCGATTGCGGGTGCACGCTGCCGAACACCAGGGCAGTGGTGGTGCCGTTACGCAGCAGTTCTTTGATGAAAATGTCCGCGACTTCATCGGCGTGAGCCTTGTCGGCGAACTGACTTTCGCAAGGGAAAGTGTAGGTGTTGAGCCAGTCCAGCAGCTGCTCGCCGTAGGCACCGACCATGCCGGTTTGCGGCAAGTGAATGTGGGTGTCGATGAGGCCGGGGGTGATCAGCGCGTCCTGGTAATGAGTGATCTCGATGTCGGCCGGCAGGGTGGGCAGCAATTCGCTGGCGTGACCGAGGGCGCTGATCTGGCCGTTATCGACCACCAGCAGGCCGTCTTCGAAATACTCATAAGACGCTTCGATACCCACTTCGGCAGGGTCGGCGATGCTGTGCAGGATGGCGGCGCGGTAGGCTTTGCGAGTCAGAGGCATAAAATTTCTCAATTCGTGGCTTGGCTGCGGCGTGAAGCAGGCAGCAGTTTGGCAATCGATGTTCCGGCGTTGGCAGTTTGCTGGCCGAAACTGGCGTTATAGGTGGCGATGATTTCGCCGGCGATGGAGATGGCGATTTCCACAGGCAACTTGCCTTTGACTTCGCCGATGCCCATCGGGCAGCGCATGCGTTGCAGCACGGCGCTGTCGAAACCACGGTCACGCAAGCGGTGTTCGAACTTCACCCGTTTGGTCTTCGAACCGATCAGGCCGAAGTAGGTGAAGTCGTTGCGCTTGAGGATCGCGGCGGTGAGTTCGAGGTCGAGCTGGTGGTTATGGGTCATGACGATGCAGTAGCTGCCGGCGGGCAGGTTGTCGATTTCATCAACCGGTTCTTCGGCGACGATTTTACGAACGCCGTGGGGGATCTGTTCTGGGAATTCCGCTTCACGCGAATCGATCCAGCGCACCCGGCAGGGCAGGCTGGCGAGCAGCGGCACCAGCGCCCGACCGACATGGCCGGCACCGAACACAGCGATCTGCGCCTGGACCTGGCCCATCGGTTCGAACAGCAACACGGTCACGCCGCCGCAGCACTGGCCCAGGCTGGCTCCGAGGCTGAAGCGCTCCAGGTGCGTGTCATGCTTGCCGCTGGTGAGCATCTCGCGGCCGATCTGCATGGCCTTGTATTCCAGGTGCCCGCCACCGATGGTGTCGAAGGCCTGGGTGGCGCTGATGACCATTTTCGAACCGGCATTGCGCGGCGTCGAGCCGAGCTCTTCAATGATGGTCACCAACACGCAGGGCTCACCCTGGGATTGCAGGTCGGCGAGGGCGTCGATCCAGTTATACATGTTTCACCTCGACATCTTTGTTGTCTGGTCGGGCCTCTTCGCGGGCAAGCCTCGCTCCTACAGGATTGATAGCGGTCACACGATCACCACCAACCTGTAGGAGCGAGGCTTGCCCGCGAAGGGCGCGCCTCGGTCTAGAGCGAAGCCAACTCAACCTCGGCTTCCACGGCTTTCGCCGCCTTCAACTGCCGCATCTGCTCACACCCCCACAACACCCGCTCCGGCGTCGCCGGCGCATCGATGTTCGGTTGATGCTTGTAGTCACCGAGGCTCGCCACCGCATCCTTGATCGCACACCACGATGCGATGCCTAGCATGAACGGCGGCTCACCCACGGCCTTGGAATGGAACACCGTGTCTTCCGGGTTCTTGCGGTTTTCCACCAGCTTCACCCGCAGGTCCAGCGGCATGTCTGCCACGGCCGGGATCTTGTAACTGGCCGGGCCGTTGGTCATCAGTTTGCCTTTGTTGTTCCACACCAGTTCTTCCATGGTCAGCCAGCCCATGCCCTGGATGAAACCACCCTCGACCTGGCCGATGTCGATGGCCGGGTTCAGCGAGTCGCCGACGTCGTGGAGAATGTCAGTACGCAGCATCTTGTACTCGCCGGTCAGGGTGTCGATGATCACCTCGCAACAGGCTGCACCGAAGGCGTAGTAGTAGAACGGCCGGCCACGGGCCTGACTGCGGTCGTAAAAGATTTTCGGGGTCTTGTAGAACCCGGTGCTCGACAGCGAAACCTGAGCGAAATACGCCTGCTGGATCAGCGCTTCGAAGGTCAGGATATGATCGCGAACCCGCACGTGGCCGTTGTGGAATTCGACGTCTTCTTCACTGACCTTGTATTGGCGCGCGGCGAATTCCACGAGGCGTTTCTTGATGATTTCAGCCGCGTTCTGGGCCGCTTTACCATTCAGGTCGGCGCCACTGGAAGCGGCAGTCGGCGAGGTGTTTGGCACCTTGTCAGTGTTGGTCGCGGTGATCTGCACCCGGTCCATTTCGACTTGGAATACTTCAGCCACCACCTGGGCAACCTTGGTGTTCAAACCCTGGCCCATTTCAGTGCCGCCGTGGTTCAGGTGGATGCTGCCGTCGGTGTAGACGTGGACCAGCGCGCCGGCCTGGTTGAGGAAGCTGGCGGTGAAGGAAATACCGAATTTCACCGGGGTCAGCGCCAGGCCTTTTTTCAGGATCGGGCTGTTGGCGTTGTAGCGACGGATCGCTTCGCGGCGCTCGGCGTACTGGCTGCTTTCTTCCAGTTCGGCGGTCATTTCCTCGAGCATGTTGTGCTCGACGGTCTGGTAGTAATGGGTGACGTTACGCTCGGTCTTGCCGTAGTAGTTGGCCTTGCGCACCGCCAGCGGGTCGAGGGCCAGATGGCGGGCGATCGCGTCCATCACTTCTTCGATGGCGACCATGCCTTGCGGGCCGCCGAAACCCCGGTACGCGGTGTTCGACGCGGTGTTGGTCTTGCAGCGGTGACCGTTGATGGTCGCATCGCCCAGGTAGTACGAGTTGTCGGCGTGGAACATCGCACGGTCGACAATCGACGCCGACAAGTCCGGCGAGCAACCGCAGTTACCGGCCAGTTCCAGGGCGATACCGTGCAGGCGGCCGGTACTGTCGAAGCCGACGTCATACTCGACGTAGAACGGGTGACGCTTGCCGGTCATCAGCATGTCTTCGACGCGGGGCAGGCGCATTTTGGTCGGCTGGCCGGTGAGGTGGGCGATGACGGCGCACAGGCACGCCGGGCTGGCGGCTTGGGTTTCCTTGCCACCGAAACCACCGCCCATGCGGCGCATGTCGACGACGATTTTGTTCATCGACACGTCCAGAACTTCGGCCACCAGTTTCTGTACTTCGGTCGGGTTCTGGGTCGAGCAGTAGACGATCATCCCGCCGTCTTCGGTCGGCATGACCGAAGAGATCTGGGTTTCGAGGTAGAAGTGTTCCTGGCCGCCAATGTGCAGCGTGCCTTGAATACGATGTTCGGCAGTCGCCAATGCGCCAGCCGAATCGCCGCGCTGATGGGTATGGCTGTCGAGCACGAAGTGGCGTTTGCGCAGGGCTTCGACCACGTCCAGCACCGGCTCGAGATCTTCGTATTCGATGATCGCGGCCATGGCGGCTTTGCGTGCGGTTTCCAGATCTTTCGCGGCAACGGCGAGCACCGGTTGACCGACAAATTGCACATCATCGATGGCCAGCAACGGATCACCCGGCAGCAGCGGCCCGATGTCTTTCAAGCCCGGCACGTCTTCGTGGGTGATGGCGATGCGCACGCCCTCAAAGGCGTAGCACGGCTTGGTGTCGATGCTGATGATTTTCGCGTGGGCGCGGTCCGACAATCGAGCGTAAACATGAAGCTGATTGGGGAATTCCAGCCGGTCATCGATGTACTGCGCTTCGCCGGACACATGCTTGGCGGCGCTGTCGTGCTTGACGCTGCGGCCGACACCGGTGGTCAGGTCCTTGGCGAACAGTTCAGCCAGTTCGGCCTGGGTCTTCTCTACGGCGTGATGATTAGACATAAGCGGTCACCCGAGTTTCGATGTGCGGCGTTTGCAGTTCGATGAAGTATTTGCGCAGCAGGTTCTGCGCACTGAGCAGGCGATATTCCTTGCTGGCGCGGAAGTCCGAGAGCGGCGTGAAATCTTCGGCCAGTGCGGCGCAGGCACGTTCGACGGTGGCGTTGTTGAACGGCGCGCCGAGCAATACGGTTTCGCAGTTATTCGCGCGTTTCGGAATCGCGGCCATGCCGCCGAACGCCACGCGGGCATCCGCGATGACACCGTTGTCGATGCGCAGGTTGAACGCCGCGCAGACAGCGGAAATATCATCATCCAGACGCTTGGAAACCTTGTACGCACGGAACAGCTGTTCGGCGCTGGCGCGGGGCACGATGATCTTCTCGATGAACTCGCTTTCCTGGCGCGCGGTGACCCGGTAATCGATGAAGTAATCTTCCAGGGCCAGGGTGCGGCGGGTTTCGCCTTTGCACAAAACGATCTGCGCGCCCAACGCGATCAGCAGCGGTGGCGAGTCACCGATCGGCGAGGCGTTGCCGATGTTGCCCCCGAGGGTGCCCTGGTTGCGGATCTGCAATGAAGCGAAGCGTTGCAGCAATTCGCCGAAGTCCGGGTATTCGGTTTTCAAGGCTTCGTAGCAATCGGAGAGGGCGGTCGCGGCGCCGATTTCCAGGCGGTCGTCGAAGCGTTCGATGCGCTTCATCTCGGCGACGTTGCCGACGTAGATCATCACCGGCAACGCGCGATGAAACTGGGTGACTTCCAGCGCCAGATCCGTACCGCCGGCCAGCAGCCGGGCCTGTGGATAAGCATCATAAAGGTCGGCCAGATCGGCCACGGTCAGCGGCACCAGGCAGCGCTTGTCGCCACTGTTGAGTTCGCCGATGTCGGTAGGGGCGATGGCTTTCAGGCGAGCGATGGTGTCGGCTTCGCGAGCATCGAATTGATCCATTTGCTTGCCGCAGCAGGATTGTTCGGCGGCGGCCAGAATCGGCCGATAACCGGTGCAGCGGCAGAGGTTGCCGGCCAGTGCTTCGTGGGCCTTGTGAGAATCGGGCTCATCGCTGTTCTTTTGCAATGCGAACAGCGACATCACGAAGCCCGGGGTGCAGAAGCCGCATTGCGAGCCGTGGCACTCGACCATGGCTTTCTGCACGCTGTGCAGTTCGCCTTGGTGCTTGAGGTCTTCGACGCTGATCAGTTGTTTGCCGTGCAAAGACGAAACGAACGTCAGGCACGAGTTGAGGCTGCGATAACGAATGCGTTCGCGGCCATCGTCATCCGTTTGCAGCTCGCCGACCACCACGGTGCAGGCGCCACAGTCACCGCTGGCGCAGCCTTCTTTGGTGCCGGGTTTGCCCACATGGTCGCGCAGATAATTGAGCACGGTCAGGTTTGGGTCCAGGGCGTGCTCGCTACGGAGTTCCTGGTTAAGTAAAAACTGGATCACGGAAGGCCTCGCAGACTCATTATTGTTGTTAACCGACTTGGACCGAATTTATCAGGTCTGACTTTGCGGTCAATGATTTTCTGACTTAAAGGTCAGGAAAACCCGTTTTGTCGATCAACGACTCGTCCCTTCATTATTGACCCTCGCGGGTTAGCCTGCTTTTTGCTTGATTCGTGCCAAAAACCGCTGAGTGGGCACTCCGCCATGACCCTTCATGTGCGCTACACTGCGCCGCTTGTGCAGATCGAAGAGTTTGAAGGACAACCATGACGTTCAAGGCGCCGGACAGCCTCGCCGAGCAAATCGCTCACCACCTCGCCGAACGCATCATTCGTGGCGAAATGAAGCCCGGGGAGCGCATCCAGGAACAGAAGGTCACGCTGGCCCTCAATGTCAGCCGCGGTTCGGTCCGTGAGGCCTTACTGATCCTCGAGCGCCGCCACCTGATCGCGATCCTGCCGCGACGCGGTGCCCACGTGACCGAGCTCACCGCCCACAAGGTACAGAGCCTGTGCACGCTGATGAGCGAGCTCTATATTCTGCTGGGCAATGCCGTGGCCAAAGGCTGGCAAGTCCAGGCCGACATGGCGCCATTCGTGCAGATCCAGCAACGCCTGGCCGCCAGCTACGAGCGTCAGGACATCCGCACCTTCGTCGACGACAGCTTCAACGTGATGCGCGCTGCGTATCCGTTCGCCAACAACCCGTACTTGCAGGAAACCGTCGAGAACCTGCAGCCGGCCATGAGCCGGGCGTATTTCCTTGCCCTGGACCAGCGCAAGGCGTCGATGAGCGAGTTCCTCGAATTGTTCGAGCGTTTGCTCGCCGCCGTACTGGCCCGTGACTTTCCGCAGATCCGCGAAGTGCTGACGGCCTATGCCCAGCGCAGCTGCGATCTGGTGGTTTCTGCCCTGACGGACGCTTAAGCGTGCGGCTCAAGTGCATAAAACTGGCAGGGTTCAAATCCTTCGTCGACCCGACCACGGTGAACTTCCCGAGCAACATGGCAGCCGTGGTCGGACCCAATGGCTGCGGCAAGTCGAACATCATCGACGCCGTGCGCTGGGTGATGGGCGAAAGTTCGGCGAAGAACCTGCGTGGCGAGTCGATGACCGACGTCATCTTCAACGGTTCGACCAGCCGTAAGCCGGTGAGTCAGGCCAGCATCGAGCTGGTGTTTGATAACTCCGATGGCACCTTGCTCGGCGAATACGCCGCCTATGCGGAAATTTCCATTCGCCGCAAAGTGACCCGCGACAGCCAGACCACCTATTACCTCAACGGCACCAAATGCCGCCGTCGCGATATCACCGACATCTTCCTCGGCACCGGCCTGGGCCCGCGCAGCTATTCGATTATCGAGCAGGGGATGATCTCCAAGCTGATCGAGTCCAAGCCCGAAGACCTGCGTAACTTCATCGAAGAAGCGGCCGGCATCTCCAAGTACAAGGAACGTCGGCGCGAGACCGAGAACCGCATTCGCCGCACCCACGAAAACCTGGCCCGCCTTACCGACCTGCGCGAAGAGCTTGAGCGTCAACTCGAACGCTTGCACCGCCAGGCCGAGGCTGCCAAGAAGTATCAGGAATACAAAGGCGAGGAGCGTCAGCTCAAGGCCCAGCTGTCGGCCCTGCGCTGGCAGGCGTTGAACGAACAGGTCGGGCAGCGCGAAGCGGTCATCGGTAATCAGGAAGTCACCTTCGAAGCCTTGGTCGCCGAGCAACGTAACGCCGACGCCAGCATCGAACGCTTCCGTGACGGGCACCATGACCTGTCAGAGCGCTTCAATCTGGTGCAGGGGCGCTTCTATTCGGTCGGCGGCGACATCGCCCGGGTCGAGCAGAGCATCCAGCACGGTCAGCAGCGTTTGCGCCAGTTGCAGGACGATCTGAAAGAAGCCGAGCGCGCGCGTCTGGAAACCGAATCGCACCTGGGCCACGACCGCACCTTGCTGCTGACCCTCGGCGAAGAGCTGGACATGCTCACGCCGGAGCAGGAAGTCACCAGCGCCGCCGCCGAAGAAGCCGCCGCTGCCCTGGAAGAATCCGAAACCACCATGCACGGCTGGCAGGAGCAGTGGGACACGTTCAACCTGACTGCCGCCGAGCCACGTCGTCAATCCGAAGTTCAGCAGTCGCGGATCCAGCAACTCGAAACCAGCATGGAGCGTTTGGCCGATCGGCAGAAGCGCCTCGGCGAAGAGCGCGCGTTGCTGTCGGCGGACCCGGAAGACGCTGCGATCATGGAGCTTAGCGAGCAACTGGCCGCGAGCGAAGCGACCCTCGAAGATTTGCAGGCCAGCGAAGAAGCTCAGGTCGAGCGCCTTGAGCAACTGCGTCAGGAATTGCAATTGGCGCTGCAGAATCAGCAACAGGCCCAGGGCGATTTGCAGCGCCTCAATGGTCGCCTCGCGTCCCTTGAAGCCTTGCAGCAAGCCGCCCTCGATCCGGGCACCGGCACCGCTGAATGGTTGCGCGAACAGCATCTGGCGGATCGCCCGCGTCTAGCCGAAGGTTTGAAAGTTGAAGCGGGTTGGGAGCTGGCGGTGGAAACCGTGCTCGGCGCCGACCTGCAAGCGGTGCTGGTGGATGACTTCGGCGATTTCGATCTGGCCGGTTTTGCCCAAGGCGATTTGCGTTTGCTCAGCCCGGCGAGCGATGGCGTGCGCGTGCCTGGCAGCCTGCTCGATAAAGTCGAAGCGCAGATTGATCTGTCGCCTTGGTTGGGGCAGGTCAAGCCCGTTGAGAACCTCGAACAGGCCTTGGCCCAGCGCAGTCAGTTGACCGTCGGCCAGAGCTTGATCAGCCGCGACGGCTATTGGGTCGGTCGACACTTTTTACGCGTACGCCGGGCCAGTGAAGCGGAAAGCGGCGTGCTCGCCCGTGGTCAGGAAATCCAGCGTCTGAGCATCGAGCGCGAAGAGCGTGAAGCCACGGTCGAAACCCTGGAAACCCAACTTCAGAATCTCCGGGCGCAGCAGCGTCAGCAGGAAAACGGTCGCGAACATTTGCGTCGTCTGCTGCAAGACGAAGCGCGTCAACAAGGCGAATTGAAAGCCCAGTTGTCTGCCGGCAAAGCCAAGGTTGAACAACTGACGTTGCGTCGTACGCGACTCGATGAAGAACTCACCGAGCTGGCTGAACAGCGCGCGCTGGAGCACGAAAACATCGGTGAAGCGCGCCTGCAATTGCAGGAAGCCCTCGACGCCATGGCGCTGGACACCGAGCAACGCGAGTTGCTGCTGGCCCAGCGCGACAGCCTGCGCGAGCGACTTGATCGGGTGCGTCAGGAAGCCCGGCAACACAAGGATCACGCGCATCAATTGGCGGTGCGTCTGGGCTCGCTCAAGGCGCAACACGATTCGACGCGCCAGGCGCTGGAACGACTGGAAATGCAGTCCGAGCGCCTGACCGAAAAACGCGAACAGTTGAGTCTCAATCTGGAGGAGGGCGAAGCGCCGCTGGAAGAATTGCGCCTCAAGCTCGAAGAGCTGCTCGACAAACGCATGACCGTCGACGAAGAACTCAAGACCGCGCAGATCGCTCTGGAAGATGCTGACCGTGAATTGCGTGATGCGGAAAAACGTCGCAACCAGGCCGAGCAGCAATCGCAGTTGATTCGCGGGCAGATGGAAACCCAGCGCATGGAATGGCAAGCCCTGACCGTGCGCCGCAAGACACTTGAAGATCAACTGCTGGAAGACGGCTACGACCTGCACGGCGTGCTCGCCACGCTGACCGCCGAGGCCAGCGAGAAGGACGCCGAAGAAGAACTCGAACGCATTGCCGCGCGCATTCAGCGCCTCGGTGCGATCAACCTGGCGGCCATCGACGAATACACGCAACAATCCGAGCGTAAACGTTATCTGGATGCGCAGAACGATGATCTGGTGGAAGCACTGGACACGCTTGAAAACGTGATTCGCAAAATCGACAAAGAAACCCGAAACCGTTTCAAAGATACCTTTGATCAGATCAATGGCGGTTTACAGGCGTTATTCCCAAAAGTTTTCGGCGGAGGACGCGCGTATTTGGAACTGACGGGCGAAGATCTACTCGATACAGGGGTAACGATCATGGCGCAGCCGCCAGGAAAGAAGAACAGCACCATCCATTTGCTCTCCGGTGGCGAAAAAGCCCTGACCGCTTTGGCCCTGGTATTTGCCATCTTCAAGTTGAATCCTGCGCCGTTCTGCATGCTCGATGAGGTGGATGCGCCATTGGATGACGCTAACGTTGGACGCTACGCACGGCTGGTCAAAGAGATGTCGCAGACGGTGCAGTTCATCTATATCACCCACAACAAGATTGCCATGGAAATGGCCGAGCAATTGATGGGTGTGACGATGCACGAACCGGGTTGTTCGCGTCTGGTGGCAGTGGATGTCGAGGAGGCGATGGCGATGGTGGAGGCCTGAGTCGGCGCTTGTAGGGCAAGTATTTTTAGTCTGTAGGACTTTTTTACCTGTCTCGACTTGCTGGCCAATCGACATATTCGCGCAAGCCATTGTGACAGACGGTGTAAAGTTGCCTTTGGTCGTGCTAGTTTAATGTCAATTTTTCGTATACGTGGGCAAAACGCCTGTCAGAACATAGAGTTGGCGCCACGTTTTAAAGCGGTTTGCGAGTTGTAAACCCCTTATTTTTCAGCATTTTTTATAGAGGCACGGGATTACATGGAAATCGGTCTGCGCGAGTGGCTGATCGTCATCGGCATTATTGTCATTGCCGGTATTCTTTTCGATGGCTGGCGTCGCATGCGCGGCGGCAAGGGAAAACTGAAATTCCGTCTTGACCGAAGTTTGTCCAACCTGCCGGACGAGGACACCAGCGCCGAGCTGTTGGGCCCGCCCCGCGTGCTGGATAATCATAAAGAACCGCAACTGGACGAGCACGATCTGCCGTCGGTGAGCATGCCTGCCCGTGAGCCGCGTGAATCGGGTTCCAAGCGCGGCAAGCGTGGCCACGGCGAGCCTTCCCAGGGTGACATGAACCTCAGCCTGGATCTGGACGGCGGCCCGAGCTTCAGCAGCCGTGACGACGACTTCCCGGATGACACCAAGGCCTCGCCTTCGGTCAGCGACAAGGAACAACCGCAAGCCGAAGAAGTGCTGGTGATCAGCGTGATCTGCCGCGACACGGCCGGCTTCAAAGGCCCGGCGTTGTTGCAGAACATTCTGGAGAGCGGTCTGCGTTTCGGCGAGATGGATATTTTCCACCGCCACGAAAGCATGGCTGGCAACGGTGAAGTCCTGTTCTCCATGGCCAATGCGGTCAAGCCGGGCATCTTCGATTTGGACGACATCGACCACTTCAGCACGCCGGCGGTAAGCTTCTTCCTCGGCCTGCCAGGCCCGCGTCATCCGAAGCAAGCGTTCGACGTGATGGTGGCCGCGGCGCGCAAACTGTCTCAGGAGCTGAACGGCGAACTGAAAGACGACCAGCGCAGCGTGCTGACCGCCCAGACGATTGAGCACTACCGTCAGCGCATCGTTGAATTCGAACGCCGCGCCCTGACCCAGAAGCGCTGATCTGTAGGAGCCAGGCTTGCCGGCGAAGGCGATCTCAAGTACGCCTTCGCCGGCAAGCCTGGCTCCTACAAAAATCTACAGATTGAGCAGCCTCGGCTGCTCTTTTGCTTTATGAGAGAACACCCATGACCGCCGCCAAAAACCGCATTCTAGAGCTGCGCGCTGAGCTGGATCAGCACAACTACCGTTATCACGTGCTGGACGAGCCGAGCATTCCGGACGTCGAATACGACCGGCTGTTCCACGAACTCAAGGCCCTCGAAGCGGCCAATCCAGAGCTGATCACCAGCGACTCGCCGACCCAGCGCGTCGGCAGCGCGGCGCTGTCAGCGTTCACTCAGGTGCGTCACGAAGTGCCGATGCTCAGCCTCGGTAACGCCTTCGAAGAAACCGACATGCGCGAGTTCGATCGCCGGGTGACTGAAGGCCTCGACCTGCCGGCCGGCGACTTGTTTGGCGGCGGCGCGGCGGTGGAATACAGCTGCGAACCGAAGCTCGATGGCCTGGCGGTCAGCCTGCTTTATCAAGACGGCGTGTTGGTACGCGGCGCGACCCGCGGCGACGGCACCACCGGCGAAGACATCAGCGTCAACGTGCGCACCGTGCGCAATATCCCGCTCAAGCTGCAAGGCACGGGCTGGCCGTCGACCCTGGAAGTGCGCGGCGAAGTGTTTATGTCCAAGGCCGGTTTCGAGCGGCTGAACGCCACGCAACTGGAAGTCGGCGGCAAGACCTTCGCCAACCCGCGCAACGCAGCGGCGGGCAGCTTGCGTCAACTGGATTCGAAGATTACCGCCAACCGTCCTCTGGAGTTCTGCTGCTATGGCATCGGCCAGATTTCGGCGGACATCGCTGACACGCACATCGGTAATCTCAAGCAGCTCCAGGCATGGGGCATGCCGATCAGTCGTGAGCTGAAACTGGCGCACGGCATTGACGAGTGCCTGGATTACTACCGCGACATCGGTGAGCGCCGCAACGGGCTGGCCTATGAAATCGATGGCGTGGTGTTCAAGGTCAACAGCATCGCCTCCCAGCGTGAACTGGGTTTCCGTGCTCGCGAACCGCGCTGGGCGATTGCCCACAAATTCCCGGCCATGGAAGAACTCACCGAACTGCTCGACGTGGAATTCCAGGTCGGCCGCACCGGCGCCGTGACGCCTGTGGCGCGCTTGAAACCGGTCAAGGTCGCCGGTGTCACCGTGGCCAATGCGACGTTGCACAACATGGACGAAGTGGCGCGTCTGGGCTTGATGATCGGCGACACCGTGATCATTCGCCGCGCGGGTGATGTGATTCCGCAAGTAGTTCAGGTGGTCATGGAACGTCGTCCGGATGACGCGCGTGCGGTGCAGATTCCCGAGAAGTGCCCGGTCTGCGGCTCGCATGTCGAGCGCACGCAACTGGTCAAACGCAGCAAGGGTCGCGAGACCGTCAGCGAAGGCGCGGTCTACCGCTGCGTCGGTCGACTGGCCTGTGGTGCGCAACTCAAGCAGGCGATCATTCACTTCGTCTCCCGTCGCGCGATGGACATTGAAGGCTTGGGCGAGAAGAGCGTCGAGCAGTTGGTGGACGAAGGGCTGGTGAACTCGCCGGCCGATCTGTACGCCCTGACGTTCGAGCAAATCGTCGATCTGGAAGGCTTTGCCGAACTGTCGAGCAAGAACCTGCTCGGCGCCATCGAAGACAGCAAGCAGCCGAGCCTTGCACGGTTCATCTACGCCCTCGGAATTCCGGATGTCGGCGAAGAGACGGCCAAGGTGCTGGCGCGTTCCCTCGGCTCGCTGGAGCGGGTTCAGCAGGCGTTGCCGCAAGTGTTGACGTACTTGCCGGATGTCGGTCTGGAAGTGGCTCATGAGATCCACAGCTTCTTTGAGGATGCGCACAACCAACAGGTGATTGCGGATCTGCTCAAGCACGGTTTGCAGATTCAGGATCAGGGCGAGCTGGGTGCCGAGTTTGCCGCCAGCACCACGCTGGGCGGTTTCCTCGACAAGCTGCACATTCCTTCGGTCGGGCCGGGTGGTGCGCAGAAGCTGGCGGACAAGTTCGGTTCGCTGGAAGCGGTGATGAACGCGGACTGGCTGGACATGCGTCAGGCATTGCCGGAGAAGCAGGCGAACTCGGTTCGCGAGTTTTTTGCCGTGGCAGAAAATCGCCAGATTGCTGAGGCTGCCGAAAAGCAGTTGCGCGATTTCGGCATGCACTGGCAGAGCGAGAAGAAGGTCGTCGAAGGCCTGCCGCTGGCTGGTCAGACTTGGGTGCTGACCGGTTCGCTGGAATTGATGAGCCGTGATATCGCCAAGGACAAACTCGAAAGCCTCGGCGCCAAGGTGGCGGGTTCGGTGTCGGCCAAGACCCATTGTGTGGTGGCTGGGCCGGGTGCGGGTTCGAAGTTGGCCAAGGCTAATGAGCTTGGATTGAAGGTTCTCGATGAAGATGGGCTTATCCAAACATTGCGCGAGCACGGCAAGCTGGATTAAGACTTGGCAATTCAAAACCTGTGGGAGTGAGCCTGCTCGCGATGAGGCCGTTACAGGCGGCATGGAGGGTGACTGGTCCACCGCTATCGCGAGCAGGCTCACTCCCACATTGTCCGTGCCAGGCTTGCTTCATCGCGGCGCGGGAACGATCTGCACGCAAGGATGATCTAGTCTTGGCAAGCCCCAGGGAGATATCGCCATGTACCGCTTCTTCGAACAGCTCAGCTCACGCATCGCCGCGCCCTTCATGGGCGAAATTTCGCGCAACAGCATGGTCTGGCATTGTCGCTGCGGGCAGTCGCTGTTCTTTCGCAACAGCCAGTGCCTGGCCTGTTCGGCAGCGCTGGGTTATCAGCCGGAGCAGAGCCGCTTGTCGTCGCTGCAGCCAGGCTTACAGGCGGACACTTGGCTGCTCCACGCCGATCCCGAAGCCGGCCTGTTCCGGCGCTGCGCCAACCTCGATTCCCCGGCCGCGTGCAATTGGCTGCTGCCGGCCAATGACCACGATGCGTTGTGCATCGCCTGTAGCCTGAATCGCACCATCCCTGACTTGTCGATTGCCGAAAACCACGACCGCTGGCGCAAGGTCGAAACCGCCAAGCGTCGTCTGGTCGCACAGTTGATCAGCCTGGGTTTGCAGGTGATTCCAAAAACCGTCGACGAACAGACCGGCCTGGCCTTCGACTTCATCGGCGTCGACCTTGAAGGCAAGCCGCCGACCACAGGGCACGCCAACGGTCTGATCACCCTCGATATCAAGGAAGCCGACGACGCCCATCGCGAGAAGGTCCGGGTGCAAATGCACGAGCCATATCGCACGCTGCTCGGGCATTTTCGTCATGAGGTCGGGCATTACTACTGGGACCGGTTGATCGCCGATAGCCCTTGGCTGGAGTCGTTCCGCAGCTTGTTCGGTGATGAGCGTGCCAGCTACGCCGACGCTCTGGAGCGCCATTACCAGCAAGGCGCACCACCCGACTGGCAGCAACAGTGCGTCAGCGCCTACGCCACCATGCATCCTTGGGAAGACTGGGCGGAAACCTGGGCGCATTACCTGCACATGATGGACGCGGTGGACACGGCGCTGGGGTTTGGCATGAGTGCGCGGGAGATGGATTTCGACTACCAGCCGTTTCCGTCCGAGACGCTCTACGATCCGCAGCATCCCGGCGGCGCGGCGTTCCTGTCATTCGTCAACGCATGGATCGAATTGGCCGGCATGCTCAACGAGCTGTCGCGCAGCATGGGGCAACCGGATTTCTATCCGTTCGTCCTTCCGCCAGCGGTGATAGCCAAGCTGCACTTCATTCACCTGGTGATCCAGCAAGAGGGCGGCAGGGCGGATGAGGTGGTGCAAGACCTTTAGGAGATGTCGGCGCCTGGGTTCGTTTGTAGCAGCTGTCGAGCCTGCGAGGCTGCGTTCGGCTGCGAAGCAGTCGTAAAATCAGGCGACTCGATTTTTCAGGTAAACCGCGCATACCGGATTTACGACTGCTTCGCAGCCGAACGCAGCCTCGCAGGCTCGACAGCTGCTACATGACTGCGGTGTTCTTCAGGTTTTGCATGTCCTTGAAGCAGCACATATTTTTTAATCCCCCCGAACGGTTGTAACTTCGTCTCAGATAGGTACAATGGCGCGGCTCGCCGTCAGGTGAGCGTCGTTATGGTGACCCCATCGGTCCCCCCGCAACGATTACCCGTGAACCTGGTCAGATCCGGAAGGAAGCAGCCACAGCGGGAACATTGTGTGCCGGGGTGTGGCTGGTGGGGTTGCCTCCATAACGCACCGCGAGTCCTCTCTCGCGTTATCTCTCTGAAAATACCTGTTTTGTCGTGCTGCCATGGCGCTTGTCCCAGGCGGTTTTTTGTCGTTTCCGATTTTCAGAATGAACATAAAAAGGAGGCCGGCGTGTCGTATCAGACACGTCGGCCTCCTTTTTTCATTTCCGGCATTTGTTCTTTATTTCTGGCACTAAGGCTTGGACAAGGCCTGGTCAACCGCTGCAATCAGCTTTCCCAGATCCTTCGGGGTGGCTTTGTGAATGACACCGAACAGATACGCCCGCTGTTCATCTTCATCGCCTAAATCTGCGAAAAAGGCTTTCAGCTTTACGCCCAGCACCTCGGCAAGCAGAAACAAGGCGTCAACGCTGGGGGTATAGGTTCCGGTTTCAAAGCGGCTGATGGTTTTGGGGTCAAAACCGGTTTTTTCGCCGAGTTCAGCCTGAGTAAGCCCCGCGACCTTGCGGTAGCGTCGGATGGCTGGACCCAAACTTGAAATTTGCATCGCTCAATTCCCATTTAGAATCAAGAACTTAACGATAGATTTTTGCATTAGGCAACTGCATGATTCATCACCTCGCTTTGCAAAATGTGATGCATTTCGTAGAATCGCCGCCAATAAGGGGTGTTTGGTGACCTGTTTCCAGAAAATGGGCGATGCGAAACCGCCAGCATTGCGCTCCCTTGCCAGCCTTGCACGAGGTTTTTGAGACTAGCCGATCTTCGGTTCTGCGAAGTCAGCAAATGCTGGTCATGGAGTGAAAACGTGTTTGCGCAGTCCCACCGCTAGCGACAGCGAGCCTGATTCATGGATGAGAATTACCGCAGGGCCGTGGATGCCGCCGCCATTTTTTCCGAGACTGACCTGAGCGGCCGGATTACCCACGTCAACGATCAGTTCTGCGCCGTGTCCGGCTATAGCCGCGACGAGTTGCTCGGGCAGAACCATCGTCTCCTCAATTCCGGCGTACACACCGCTGATTTTTTCGCTGGCATGTGGCGCACCATCGCGCTGGGCAACGTCTGGAAGGGCGATATTTGTAACCGCGCCAAGGACGGCAGCCTGTACTGGGTCGAAAGTACCATGGTGCCGGTGCTCAATGATGCCACCGGACGGATTGATCGCTACCTGTCGATTCGTTTCGACATCAGCGAAAAACGCCAGTTATTGCATTCCCTGCAATGGCGGGTCGGCCATGACGTGCTGACCGGGCTGCCCAATCGCGCGTTCCTCTCGGATCTGCTGGACCAGGCGCTGGAGTTCTCCCGACAGGAAAACATCCCGCTCGCCGTCTGCATGCTCGACCTTGACGGGTTCAAAGCGGTCAACGACGGCTACGGCCACGCCAGTGGCGATCAGTTGCTGGTGGAAGTGGCCAAGCGTTTGCGCCACATCGTGCGTGGCGAAGATGTGGTCGCGCGGTTGGCTGGCGACGAGTTCGTGCTGGTGTTGCGTTACGTGCGGGATCTGCCGGAATTGCGCGCGGCGCTGAATCGGGTGCTGGGGGCAGTCTCGGCGCCGTACACCTTGCATGGCAAGGACATCAATGTGTTCGCCAGTATCGGCGTCACGCTGTTTCCCCTCGATAATGAAGATGCCGAAACCCTGTTGCGTCACGCCGATCAGGCCATGTACGTGGCCAAGCAGCGCGGTCGCAACCGATTCCATCTGTTCGACGTGTCCAGAGATCAAGAGGTCAAGGCCACTCACCAGACGGTCGAGCGAGTGCGCCAGGCGCTCGCCGCCGATGAGTTGCGTCTGCATTTTCAACCCAAGGTCAACATGCGCCTTGGCGTGGTGGTCGGTTTCGAGGCGTTGTTGCGCTGGGAGCATCCGCACAATGGCCTGGTGCCGGCACGGGAGTTTTTGCCGCTGGTGGAAGAGACGGACCTGATCGTCGACATCGGCGAATGGGTGATGGATCAGGTTCTGACGCAGTTGCGCCAATGGCAGCAGGCGGGGCAGGGCTGGCCGATCAGCATTAACATCGCGGCACGGCATTTTCAGCGCGCGGATTTCGTCGACCGCCTCAGGCATGTCCTCGCCCGGCATGCCGACGTTGCCCCACAGATGCTTGACCTGGAAATCGTCGAGTCAGTGGCGATCGAGAATATCCAGCACGTCAGCGCCTGTTTGCAGGCCTGTCAGGCACTCGGGGTGCAGTTTTCATTGGGTGACTTCGGCACCGGCTATTCGTCGCTGAGCTACCTCAAGCGTTTGCGCACCCAAACCATCAAGATCGATAAATCGTTTGTGCGCGACATTCTGGATGATCGCGATGACCTGGCGCTGACCACAGCGGTGATCGGTCTGGCCCGAGCGTTTGGCCGGCAGGTGATTGCCGAAGGGCTGCAAAGTATCGAGCACGGGGAGTTGCTGCTGCGACTGGGGTGTGAAGTTGCCCAGGGCTATTTCATCGCCCGGCCAATGCCTCCCGCCGAGGTGCCGGCGTGGGTGGCGGGGTTTGTCGCGCCACTGCAATGGCGGGTGCTGGATCAGGTTGGCTGAAGTCTTGAAATCACCACCGGACCCCTGTAGGAGTGAGCCTGCTCGCGATAGCGGTATGTCAGTCACCATCAATGTTGAATGTCAGACCGCTATCGCGAGCAGGCTAACTCCTACAAGGGACCGGTGTCGATCAGAAGATTCGCTTAAGGTGTACCGGGCTCGGAACCTATATAGAGCCGGATAATGTCATCAATCTCCCCCGACATTTTCATCCGCAGCAACGTGCGCAGTATGCGTTGCACCGGCACCTTGGGGTCGTTGCGCACGTAGCAACCGACGCTTTGTTCCTGCAACACCGCCACGCCTTTGAGTTGCTGGTCGGGCAACAGGCGCTGATTGAACCAGTCCAGTGTCCATTGATTGCTCACGGCATAGCGATAGCGCCCGGCCGAGAGTTTTTCCAGCACTTGCTCCTGGTTGCGCGCGTCTTCGCGATGCAGTCGGTTCGCATCGAACAGGGGTTGCAGAGTCGGGTAGCTGTAGCCATTTACCGTGCCGACAGGTTGTGGCGGCAGGTTCGCCAGCACCACGGAGGTTGGCGGATCTTGTCGGCTGATCAGCATGTCGCGCTGAAACCAGAGCGGAATGCTCCAGATGTAGTCTCCGGACTGATTCGGCAGCCAGGACTGCGCGGCATAGCAGCGGACATCGACCTCGCCGTGTTCCATGGCGTTTTGCACCCGCGCCCGTGGCAGCACATGAAACTCGGCCGGCACGCCGACCTGGGTCGCGAGGCTGAGCATCACGTCGAACAGGATGCCCTGGGTCACTTGTCCGCGCTCCAGTTGCACCATCGGCATCGCCCAACTGTCGGGCACCACGAAACGTAGCGGCGCGTCAGCGGCAGCGACGCTCAGACTTATCCACAGCAGTGCCCCCAAGGCAAAACGCATAAACGCTCCGGTACATCGCAAACCTGAGCCGATAAAAGCCCCCCAAAGTGCATCTTAGCCAGATTAGACGAGCGCACCGGATGCAATTTTGGCCTTGCTCCGCTAGCATTAGCCGCTTCTGTTCCTTCGTTGCGACGGTTTTCGATGAGTTATCAGGTTCTTGCACGTAAATGGCGTCCGCGCTCGTTCCGCGAAATGGTCGGCCAGACCCATGTGCTCAAGGCTCTGATCAATGCCTTGGACAGCCAGCGGCTGCACCATGCCTACCTGTTCACCGGTACGCGCGGGGTCGGCAAGACCACCATCGCACGGATCATCGCCAAATGCCTGAACTGTGAAACAGGTATCACTTCGACGCCTTGCGGCGAGTGTTCGGTGTGCCGCGAAATCGACGAGGGTCGCTTTGTCGACCTGATCGAGATCGACGCCGCGAGCCGGACCAAGGTCGAGGACACCCGCGAGCTGCTCGATAACGTGCAATACGCACCGAGCCGCGGGCGCTTCAAGGTCTACCTGATCGACGAAGTGCACATGCTCTCCAGCCATTCCTTCAATGCGCTGTTGAAAACCCTCGAAGAGCCGCCGCCCTACGTCAAGTTCATCCTGGCGACGACCGATCCGCAGAAACTTCCTGCAACCATTCTGTCGCGATGCCTGCAGTTCTCCCTGAAGAACATGACCCCGGAGCGTGTGGTCGAGCATTTGACCCACGTGCTGGGCGTCGAGAACGTGCCGTTCGAAGACGACGCACTGTGGCTGCTGGGTCGCGCCGCCGACGGCTCGATGCGTGACGCCATGAGCCTGACCGACCAGGCCATTGCCTTCGGTGAAGGCAAGGTCATGGCCGCCGACGTGCGGGCAATGCTCGGCACGCTCGATCACGGTCAGGTCTACGACGTTCTGCATTCGCTGATCGAAGGCGACGCCAAGGCCTTGCTCGAAGCCGTTCGCCATCTGGCCGAGCAAGGCCCGGACTGGAACGGCGTGCTCTCGGAAATTCTCAACGTGCTGCACCGTGTCGCCATCGCCCAGGCGTTGCCTGAAGGTGTCGACAACGGCCAGGGCGACCGCGATCGGGTACTGGCACTGGCTCAGGCCTTACCGGCCGAAGATGTGCAGTTCTATTACCAGATGGGCCTGATCGGCCGCCGCGACTTGCCGCTGGCGCCGGACCCCCGTGGTGGCTTCGAAATGGTCTTGCTGCGAATGCTCGCGTTCCGACCGGCGGACACCGCGGACGCCCCGAGGCAACCGCTAAAGCCAGTGGGGATCAGCCAGGCCACAGTTGATTCCGCAAATTCAGTGGCTGCCGCGCCGGTTGTGGCGCCGGTAGTCGCTGCGGCAGTTGCCCCTGCGCCTGTGCCTGAACCCGTCGCTGCGGCGGTTTCTGCTCCAGAGCCGGAACCGGTTGCGCCCGTTGTCATGGCCGAGCCTGTGGTTGAGCCTCTCGCGGTCGAAGCGGTGGTCGACTTGCCGTGGAATGACCCGGTCGAGCCCGAACCCGTCCAGCAACCCGCCGTCGAGCCGGTCCTGGAAACCGCCAGCGAACAACCCGATCTGCCGCCGATGCCGTTGCCGACGCCTGACAGCGTGGTGCCGGACGCGCCGGAGTGGGCCGCAGCGCCGATCCCGGAGCCTTCGGTGGCCGACGTCGATGCCGCCACGCCGGGCGTAGACCTGGATGACGAGCCGCCGCTGGACGAAGACTACATCGAGCCGGACATGGATTCGGCTTACAGCTACCTCGATGAACTGGCCAGCGAACACGCCGCCGAACCCGCGCCGGAACCCGAGCCTGAGCCGGCCGCCATGCCCGCCACCGGTCTGGCCCTGCAATGGCTGGAGCTGTTCCCGAAATTGCCGATCTCGGGCATGACCGGCAGCATCGCCGCCAACTGCACCCTGATCGCTGTCGATGGCGACAACTGGCTGTTGCACCTGGACCCGGCCCACAGCGCCTTGTTCAACGCGACCCAGCAACGTCGTCTCAACGATGCGTTGAACCAGTTTCACGGGCGTACGCTGACCCTGACCATGGAGCTGATCAAGCCTGAGCAGGAAACCCCGGCCCAGGCCGCGTCCCGGCGCCGCGTCAACCGTCAGCGCGAGGCCGAGGAGTCAATCCACGGTGATCCGTTCATCCAGCAAATGATGCAGCAGTTCGGTGCGGTGGTCCGTAACGATACTATTGAACCTGTCGAAGCCCTGGTCAGTCAGGGCTAATAACTGAAGGCGTTCGGCCCCAAACGCCGGGCGCTGTTTAAATCCAAGTACTTTTGAGGTGATTCCCATGATGAAAGGTGGCATGGCCGGCCTGATGAAGCAGGCGCAGCAGATGCAGGAAAAAATGGCCAAGATGCAGGAAGAACTGGCCAACGCCGAAGTCACCGGTAAAGCCGGCGGCGATATGGTCACTGTGGTGATGACCGGTCGTCACGACGTCAAGCGCGTGACCATCGACCCAAGCCTGGTTGAAGGCCTGAGCGAAGACGACAAAGAGATGCTGGAAGCGGTGTTCGCCGCCGCCGTCAACGACGCCGTGCGCAAGATCGAAGCCAACAGCCAGGACAAAATGGGCAACATGACCGCTGGCATGCAACTGCCGCCGGGGATGAAACTGCCGTTCTGATTCGCCAAAGCGCATCGGATAAGCTACAAAAAATGCCAGGCATCGCGCCTGGCATTTTTGTTTCTGTCAGTTGGAAATGTAGCGCCTGTGAAGCAACCTTCGCGGGCAAGCCTCGCTCCTACATGGGATCGCGAACTCCTGTAGGAGCGAGGCTTGCCCGCGAAGAATTCACCTCGGTACAACTGACGAAACATCGAACGCCCTGCCACCACAAAGGTCTGCTCCCCTATACCGCCGAATTCATCGATCAAAGGAGACGCTCACATGCCAGACGCATTGACCCTCAACCAACGTATCGTCCTGGCGTCCCGCCCCACAGGCGCGCCGACGCCGGAGAATTTCCGCCTGGAGCGGGTCGCGTTGCCAGACCTGGCCGACGGCCAGGTCCTGCTCAAGACTCAATACCTGTCACTGGACCCCTACATGCGCGGTCGCATGAGTGACGCGCCGTCCTACGCCGCGCCGGTGGAAATCGGCGAGGTGATGACCGGTGGCGCTGTCAGCCGCGTCGAGCGCTCGCTGAATCCGAAATTCCACGAAGGCGACCTGGTGGTGGGTGCCACCGGCTGGCAGAGCCACAGCATCAGCGATGGCCGCAACATCATTCCAGTGCCGAGCGGTTTGCCGACCCCGTCAATGGCCCTGGGTGTGCTGGGCATGCCGGGCATGACCGCGTACATGGGCCTGATGGACATCGGCCAGCCCAACGCTGGCGAAACCCTGGTGGTCGCCGCCGCCTCGGGTGCGGTGGGCTCGGTGGTCGGCCAAGTGGCGAAGATCAAAGGCCTGCGCGTGATTGGCGTGGCGGGTGGAGCGGAAAAATGCCGCTATGTAGTGGAGGAGTTGGGGTTCGATGCCTGCGTCGACCACAAGAGCCCGAACTTCGCCGATGAACTGGCTCAGGCGTGCTCCGAAGGTATCGATATCTACTACGAGAACGTCGGCGGCAAGGTGTTCGACGCGGTGGTGCCGCTGCTCAATGCCAAGGCACGGATTCCACTCTGCGGCCTTATCGCTGGCTACAACGCCCACGAAGCGCCGTCCGGCCCGGATCGCCTGCCGCAATTGCAGCGCACGTTGCTGACCAAGCGCGTACGAATCCAGGGCTTTATCGTGTTCGACGACTACGGTGATCGTCAGCCGGAGTTCATCAGCGCCATGGCGCCGTGGGTGCGAGACGGCAAGGTCAAATTCCGCGAAGACGTGGTCGATGGCCTTGAGAATGCACCCGAGGCCTTCATCGGTCTGCTGGAAGGACGCAACTTTGGCAAACTGGTGGTTCGGGTCGCTCAAGACTGAATAATTGACGCTAAACAGAGGCGCGGGTATAAACCGCGTCTCGTTGTTTTGTCGGACGTTTCCCCATGAGCTTCAGCCCTTTGATTCGCCAACTGATCGATGCCCTGCGAATTTTGCCGGGTGTCGGTCAGAAAACTGCTCAGCGCATGGCGCTGCAACTGCTTGAGCGTGATCGCAGCGGTGGTTCGCGACTGGCGTCGGCACTGAGCCAGGCGATGGAAGGGGTGGGCCATTGCCGGTTGTGCCGCACGCTGACTGAAGACGACCTCTGCCCGCAATGTTCCGATACTCGTCGTGACGACACCTTGCTCTGCGTGGTGGAAGGTCCGATGGATGTGTACGCCGTGGAGCAGACCGGTTTCCGGGGTCGCTACTTTGTGCTCAAGGGCCATCTCTCGCCGCTCGACGGGCTGGGTCCGGAAGCCATCGGTATTCCGCAGCTGCTGGCGCGGATTGAGGAGGCGGGCACGTTTACTGAAGTCATCCTGGCCACCAACCCGACCGTGGAAGGTGAGGCGACGGCGCACTACATCGCCCAATTGCTGAGCAATAAAGGTTTGATTGCTTCGCGTATCGCCCACGGGGTGCCGTTGGGGGGTGAGCTGGAACTGGTGGATGGCGGGACATTGGCGCATTCGTTTGCGGGGCGTAAGCCGATCGTCTTGTAATTTGGGGTGTCTGCACTGAAGCCTTCGCGGGCAAGCCTCGCTCCTACAGAAGGACCAGTGACCCTGTAGGAGCGAGCGGTGCGGCGATCCGACTTGCCCGCGAAGGCCGCGGCTCGGTCCCTCTGATTCACACAATTCTATTGAAAACCAAGCAAGCGCTCGGTTAACTTCGCTGAACCTTCAGTGGAGCTCGCCGATGCCTGCCTTTCAGGAATACTTCGATCCCAGCCACCAATTGGTCCGCGACAGCGTCAGACGTTTCGTCGAGCGTGAGATTCTTCCGGACATTGATCAGTGGGAGGAAGCTGAAAGTTTTCCCCGCGAGCTCTACCTCAAGGCCGGTGCAGCGGGGATCCTGGGGATTGGATATCCCGAATCCCTGGGCGGCAGCCACGAAGGTGATGTGTTCGCCAAGGTCGCTGCCAGCGAAGAGCTGATGCGCTGCGGCTCCGGCGGTCTGGTGGCGGGCCTCGGTTCACTGGACATCGGCCTGCCGCCGATTCTCAAGTGGGCCAGGCCTGAAGTCCGTGATCGTGTCGTCCCGCAAGTGCTGGCCGGCGAGAAGATCAGCGCGCTGGCCGTCACCGAACCCAGCGGCGGCTCCGATGTGGCCAATCTGCAAACCCGTGCCGTGCGTGACGGCGATTTTTACCGGGTCAGCGGCAGTAAAACCTTTATCACCAGTGGCGTCCGCGCGGATTTCTACACCGTCGCGGTGCGCACCGGTGAACCGGGTTTCGGTGGCATCAGTCTGCTGCTGATCGAAAAGGGCACGCCCGGTTTCACCGTCGGCCGTCAGTTGAAGAAAATGGGCTGGTGGGCGTCGGACACGGCTGAATTGTTCTTCGATGATTGCCGGGTGCCTGTGGGAAATCTGATTGGCTCCGAGAACATGGGCTTCGCCTGCATCATGGGCAACTTCCAGAGCGAACGCCTGGCGTTGGCGTTGATGGCCAACATGACGGCGCAGCTGGCGCTGGAGGAAAGCCTGAAATGGGCGCGTCAGCGCGAAGCCTTTGGCAAACCCATCGGCAAGTTCCAGGTGCTTAAACATCGCCTCGCGGAAATGGCTACGGCATTGGAGGTGTCGCGGGAGTTCACTTACCGTCAGGCGGCAAAAATGGCGGCGGGGCAGAGTGTGATCAAGGAGATTTCCATGGCCAAGAATTTTGCGACCGACACGGCTGACCGGATTACGACGGATGCGGTGCAGATTTTGGGTGGTTTGGGGTACATGCGCGAGAGTCTGGTGGAGCGGCTGTATCGGGATAACCGGATTCTGTCGATTGGCGGCGGGACGCGGGAAGTGATGAACGAGATCATCAGTAAGCAGATGGGGCTTTGAGTCTTTTGGTGTAGCGGCTTGCGCCTTCGCGGGCAAGCCTCGCTCCTACGGTTTTCGGTCGAAGCCGAATATCCGACACGACCCTGATCGTGTAGGAGTGAGGCTTGCCCACGAAGGCGTCAGTGAGGACGCCGTCTACTTCTCGCTCAACGCAAACTGCGTCAGGCAAAAAGTCGGAATCCCCATCTCTTCCAGCCGCTGCGACCCACCCAGCTCCGGCAGATCAATAATCGCCGCCGCTTCATGAACCCGCGCGCCCATGCGCCGAATCAGGTTCGCTGCCGCAATCAGCGTACCGCCGGTGGCGATCAAATCATCAAACATCACCACCGAGTCACCTTCGCACAAGCTGTCGGCGTGCACTTCGAGAAAGGCTTCACCGTATTCGGTGGCATAACCCTCGGCCAACACGTCGGCCGGCAGTTTGCCTTGCTTGCGGAACAGCACCAACGGCTTGTTCAACTGATAGGCGAGGACCGAGCCAATCAGGAAACCACGCGCATCCATCGCGCCGATATGCGTAAAGTCCGCCTCGACATAACGATGAGCGAAGCTGTCCATCACCAGGCGCAGGGCCGTTGGCGACTGGAACAACGGCGTGATGTCGCGAAAGATCACGCCCGGCTTGGGGAAGTCGATCACGGGACGGATCAGGGATTTGATGTCGAAGGCGTCGAAGGCCATAGTCGAAGAATCCTGGCAGGCTGCAAACGTCGCAGTATAACGGCGGCTGAACCGTTTCGCTCAGCCGCAATTGTTGCTGTCAGCCTTCGAGCGAGCCACCGGCCAGCGCGCAGAGCTGGATCGGGTCGAGGATATGGATTTCCTTGCCCTCGGCGGCGATCAGTTCGTTCTGCTGGAAGCGCGTGAACACCCGGGACACGGTTTCCACCGCCAGGCCCAGGTAATTGCCGATTTCGTTGCGCGACATGCTCAGGCGGAACTGGTTGGCCGAGAAACCCCGGGCGCGGAAACGTGCCGAAAGGTTGACCAGAAACGTGGCAATGCGCTCGTCGGCGGTTTTCTTCGACAGCAGCAACATCATTTGTTGATCGTCGCGAATCTCGCGGCTCATGACACGCATCAGCTGACGGCGCAGTTGCGGCAGTTGCAGGGCCAGTTCGTCAAGGCGTTCGAAGGGGATTTCGCACACCGACGTGGTTTCCAGGGCTTGCGCCGAAACCGGGTGCTTTTCGGTGTCCATGCCCGACAGGCCGACCAGTTCGCTCGGCAAGTGGAAACCGGTGAGCTGTTCTTCACCGCCATCGCTCAGGCTGAAGGTCTTGAGAGCGCCGGAGCGAACTGCATAAACGGAATCGAAGGTGTCGCCCTGGCGGAACAGAAACTCGCCTTTTTTCAGCGGGCGGCCACGTTTAACGATCTCGTCCAGCGCATCCATGTCTTCCAGATTCAGAGAAAGTGGCAAGCAGAGGGGAGCCAGGCTGCAATCCTTGCAATGGGCCTGGCTGTGAGCGCGCAGTTTTACTGGCTCGGACATTTCTTCAATCCTTGTGGGAAAACACACATAAGCCGTAAGGGTAACTCACGGGAGGACATTCAGGCCAGTTTGTGCCGTTTTTGTCGCATGACGATAAAAGGCCGCGCTCGGCGGCCGTCAGGCTAGCATCCGCAATCGTGCAAGAAACCTGTTTCCCAGCCATCAGATCACCCGGGAAAACCGCTGGTGATTGTGCTGTTGCAAATAGGCATCGAACACCATGCACACCGAACGCACCAGCAAGCGACCGGCGGGCAGTACGCTGATCCGCTCGTTGTCGAGGCTGATCAAGCCATCATCGGCCATGGTCAGTAGCTGAGGCCACAGTTCACCGAAGTAACCGCGAAAATCGATGTTGAAGGCCTGTTCGATGTCCGCGAACTCCAGGGTGAACGTACAGATCAACTGCTGAATCACCGCCCGCCGCACGCGGTCGTCGGCGTTGCAGATCAGGCCGCGGCTGGTCGCCAATTGCGCGACGGCGAGGGCGTTCTGGTACTGGTTCAGGTCGCTGTTGTTCTGGCAGTAGAGGTCGCCGATCTGGCTGATGGCCGACACCCCAAGCCCGATCAAATCGCAATGGCCGTGAGTGGTGTAGCCCTGAAAGTTGCGCTGCAGGGTTGATTCTTCCTGGGCAATCGCCAGCTCGTCATCGGGCAGGGCGAAGTGGTCCATGCCGATGTAACGGTAACCGGCAGCGGTCAGTTGTTCGATGGTGCGCTGGAGCATTTCCAGCTTCTGCGCCGGCGTCGGCAGTTCGTTGCTGTTGATTCGCCGTTGCGGCATGAAGCGTTCCGGCAGGTGCGCGTAGTTGAACACCGAGAGCCGATCCGGCTGCAGCGCGATGACTTCGTCGACCGTGCGGGCGAAGTTTTCCGGCGTCTGCTTCGGCAAGCCGTAGATCAGGTCGATGTTGATCGAGCGAAATTGCAGGGTCCGGGCGGCGTCGATCACGGCGCGGGTTTCTTCCAGGCTTTGCAGGCGATTGACCGCCCGTTGCACCGCCGGGTCGAGGTCTTGCAGGCCAATGCTGACGCGATTGAAGCCCAGTTCACGGAGCAGGCCCATGGTCGACCAATCGGCTTCGCGAGGGTCGATTTCGATGCCGTAGTCACCGGAATCATCGTCCAGCAGGTTGAAGTGTTTGCGTAACTGAGCCATCAACTGGCGCAGTTCGTCGTGACTGAGAAAGGTCGGGGTGCCGCCGCCGAAGTGCAGTTGTTCGACTTTTTGTGCCGGGTCGAGGTGGCAGGCGATCAGCTGGATCTCCTGCTCAAGGCGCTGCAAATAGGGCAGGGCGCGGCCACGGTCCTTGGTGATGACTTTGTTGCAGGCGCAGTAGTAGCAAATGTTCGCGCAGAACGGCACATGCACGTACAGCGACAATGGGCGCAGGGCTTTGCGGCTGTCGCGCAGGGCGTGGAACAGGTCGAACGTGCCGACCTGCCCGTCGAATTGCACCGCAGTCGGGTAAGAGGTGTAACGCGGTCCCGCCAGGTCGTAACGGCGGATCAGATCGGTGTCCCAACGAATGGCGTCGAGCATCATGCGGGCATTCCCCCGGATAGGCTGGCTGTGTCAGCGAGTCTATGGGGTGCGACGCTGGGGCATCTTGATTTGCATCAACGGTCAGGATTTGTGTTGTCAGTGAGGGCCTCTTCGCGGGCAAGCCTCGCTCCTACAAGGGATCGCAATCCCCTGTAGGAGCGAGGCTTGCCCGCGAAGGCCGCACCGCCGATCTAGTGCCCCATCAGCCAATGCTGATGCGGCCCCGGCAACGTCCAGATGCCGAATACCATCACCAGCAACCCACCGGCCATCCGCACACTACGCTTGCGCAACAACGCCGTGACCCGCTCAGCCGCCAGCCCGGTGGCCAGCAGCACCGGCCAGGTGCCGAGCCCGAACGCGAGCATCAGCAACGCACTGTCCAGCGCATTGCCCTGGCTCGCCGCCCACAGCAGCGTGCTGTAAACCAACCCGCACGGCAGCCATCCCCACAGCGCTCCCAGCAGCAATGCGCGGGGCAGGCTCGACACCGGCAGCAGTTTGTTGGCAACCGGCTGGATATGTCGCCACAGGCCGCGCCCGAGGCTTTCGATCCGGGTCAGGCCGCTCCACCAACCGGCGAGGTACAGGCCCATGGCAATCAGCAACAGTCCGGCGATCACGCGCATGAACATCGCCGCCGGGCTGTTGGCGACTGCCCATCCGGCCAGGCCTATCAGAAGCCCGGCCGTTGCATAGCTGAGAATTCGCCCAAGGTTATAGGCCAGCAGCAGGCGAAAGCGGCGGCTGCGTTGCTCCTTGGGAATCGCCAGGGTCAGCGCGCCCATCAAGCCGCCGCACATGCCCAGGCAATGCCCGCCGCCGAGCAGGCCGAGAATCACCGCAGACACCAGCAGTGGCGCCAACTCAAGCATGAGGCGGTGCCTTGTCGTCCGGTGTGGCCGAATGGCCGCTGGCTTCGTCGACCGCAGCCTTGTGGTTAGGGTCCTGGTCGTCGAACAGAATGCTGTGGGCCGGGCCGTCGAGGTCGTCGTACTGACCGCTGTCGACCGCCCAGAAGAAGATATAGACCGCGATAGCGACGATCAGCAGCGCGGCCGGGATCATCACGTAGAGAGCTGGCATGGTGAGGCTCCATGCCCGCGCGGCTCAGGCCGGCAGCGGGCGGGTTTCTGGCGTGGTGCGGGCGGCTGGCGTGCTCGGCAGGCGAGTCAGGCGCAGGGCGTTCAGCACCACGGTCAACGAACTGATGGACATGCCGACTGCGGCCCATACCGGCGTGATCCAGCCGAGGGCGGCGAACGGCAACATGAGGCCATTGTACAGCCCGGCCCACAGCAGGTTCTCGATGATTACCCGACGGGTGCGCCGCGCCAGACTGAAGGCTTGCACCAGCGCGTCGAGACGGTTCGACAGCAACACTGCATCGGCACTGGTTTTCGCCAGATCGGTGGCCGAACCCATCGCCACGCTGATATCGGCAGCGGCCAGCACCGGCACGTCGTTGACCCCGTCACCGAGCATCAACACCTTGCGGCCTTCCTTGTGCAGTTGTTGCAGGACCTGCAACTTATCGTCCGGACGCAAACCGCCCCGGGCTTCGTCGATGCCCAGTTCTGCAGCCACGCTGGCGACCATCGGCGAGGTATCGCCCGACAGCAGCAATGTGCGCCAGCCGCGAGCTTTGCAAGCTTCCAATAGCGCCGGTGCATCGGCGCGCAAACGGTCATCAAGGACAAACCACGCCAGCGGGCCCTGGCTGTCGCCGAGCAGCAACCATTGGCCTGCCTCATCGGGCATCACCGGTACAGCAGCGGCACTGAGTTCGCAGACAAAACCCGGCTGGCCGATACGCAAGCGTTGCGTGCCGACCAGGCCCTCAAGGCCAAGCCCCGGCGTGCTGAGAACTTCTTCGGCCGCCAGCGGCGCCCGGCCAAATGCACGGGCGATCGGATGTTCGGAACGGTTTTCCAGGGCGGCGGCGAGACCCAGGCATTGATCGCTATCGAGCGCGCCGAGAGGGCGGATCGAACGCAAGGCCAGGCGACCTTCGGTCAATGTGCCGGTCTTGTCGAAAATCACCGTGTCGATCTGGTTCAGACCTTCCAGCACATGACCGCGCGTCAGCAGCAAACCGAGTTTGTGCAGCGTGCCGGTGGCGGCGGTGAGGGCGGTGGGCGTGGCCAGCGACAAGGCGCACGGGCACGTCGCAACCAGCATCGCCAGGACAATCCAGAAGGCTCGCGACGAATCCAGTTCCCACCACAACAGGCCAATGCAGGCGGATGCGATCAGCGTGAGCAACAGGAACCATTGCGCGGCGCGGTCGGCGATTTCCGCCAGTCGCGGCTTCTCGGCCTGGGCGCGGTCCAGCAGGCGGACGATGGCTGACAGACGTGTATCCTGACCCAGCGCCAGCACTTCCACGGTCAACGCACCTTCAACGTTCAGGGTGCCGGCGGTGACCGCGTCGCCCTGGGTGCGCGGTTGCGGCAGGTACTCGCCAGTCAGCAGCGATTCGTCGATGCTCGATTGGCCATCGAGGATCTTGCCGTCGGCCGGCAGGATCGCGCCCGGGTGCACCAGCACTTGATCGCCGACGCGCAGTTCGCTGAGCAGGATCCGCTCGCTCTGGCCGTCAGTACTCAAACGCAAGCACGAGGCGGGCAGCAGGTTTACAAGCTGTGCGGTAGCGGCGGCGGTGCGTTCCCGGGCGCGACGTTCCAGATAACGCCCGGCCAGCAGGAACAACGCAAACATTCCCACCGCATCGAAATACAACTCGCCGACGCCGGTGATCGAGGTCCAGATCCCGGCAATGTAGGCGCTGCCTATTGCCAATGACACCGACACATCCATGGTCAGGTGACGGGTACGCAAATCGCGCATCGCCCCTTTGAAGAACGGCGCGCAACTGTAAAACACGATCGGCGTGGTGAGGAACAGCGCGACCCAGCGCAGGATGGTGTGCAGCTCGGGGCTCAAGTCGATGTTGAATTCCGGCCAGGTGGCCATGGTCGCCATCATCGCCTGGAACCACAACAAACCGGCGACACCGAGTTGGCGCAAGGCCAGACGGTTTTCGCTGGCCAGTTGTTCACTGGCGCGGTCGGCTTGATATGGGTGCGCGGCGTAACCGATGTGGCGCAATTCGCTGAGCACTTGGCTCAACGGCAATTGCGCGTCGGCCCAGCGCACGTGAAGGCGATGGTTGGACAGGTTCAGTCGCGCTTCGGCCACCGCGGGCAGGGCGCGCAGGTGTTTTTCGATCAGCCAGCCGCAGGCGGCGCAGCTGATGCCTTCCATTAACAGGGTGGTTTCGGCGAGCTCACCGTCATGGCGTACGAAAGGCTTTTGCACATCGGCACGGTCGTAGAGCGCCAACTCATCCACCAACTGCACCGGCAACGCTTCGGGGTTGGCCGATGACTCGCTGCGGTGCTGGTAGTAGCTTTCCAGCCCACCGGCCACGATCGCTTCAGCCACGGCCTGGCAACCCGGGCAGCAGAACTCGCGGGTTTCACCGAGGACTGCGGCGGTGAAGCGGCTGCCGGTTGGGACGGGCAGGGCGCAGTGGTAGCAGGGGGTTGGCGTGGTCATGTCTGTTGCCATGAGAACCATTGTGGCGAGGGAGCTTGCTCCCGTTCGGCTGCGAAGCAGTCGCTATTGCGAACTCGCGATGCCTGAAAGAATCGGTTTGCTGGTTTCAGGGGCGCTTCGCACCCCAGCGGGAGCAAGCTCCCTCGCCACAGTTGACCGTATTCACCGGAAATTACTTCTTCAGGTCTTCCGCGCCTTGCAGCGGCTCATCCCCGAGCAGCAGGTCTTTATCATGGCTGACCAGTTCTTCTTCGAACATGCGCCAGATGTGGTCGTCCTGAGTGCCCAGCAATTCAACAAAGCGGCGGCCTTCAACCTTGTCGCTCAACTGACCGATGTAACGGCCCTGTTCGGTTTCGCTGCGGGCCAGGGTGATCTTGCGATCTTTCTCCGGCTGGGTCGGCGAGATCAGGTTCAGCTCAAGGGTCTTTGGTTGGCTGTTGCCGCTCAGGCGCAGGTCGACTTCGCCGGTCACATCATCCAGGTGAACGCTGGCTCGCAACAGCAGGGTCTGGGCCAGCAACTCGCGATCAAGTGAGCGGTTGATGCCTTTGCCGGCCTCGTAGTAGTTGTCGTTGACCAGGTTATCCGGGTTGTTCACCGCGATCGTCACCATGGACAAGGTCAGGGTCACGGAACAGGCCAGGATGGCGATGATGATCCACGGCCAAAGATGCTTGTACCAAGGGCTTGCGGCGTTTGCTGCGGGCATGATCACTTCTCTCAACGAATTTGTGGGCCGATGAATCGGCTCTTGGCTTCAACGTGGATACTGTCGTCGTCGGCATCCTTGAGGATGAATTTCACCTCGTTGGTGCTCGACGGCAGTTTTTCCGGTGCGATCGACAGTTCGACCGGCTGGCTGAAAATCTCCCCGGCAGCGACTTTGATTTCACGCTTGCCTTGCAGTTGCAGGTCCGGCAAACCGGAGGCTTCCAGCACGTAGGTATGGTCGCGCTGGTCCTTGTTCATGATCTTCAGGCTGTAGACGTTTTCGATCCGGCCTTCGGCGTTCTCGCGGTACAGCACGCGGTCTTTGCTGACGTCGAAACCGACCAGCGAACGCATGAAGAACGCACCGGCCAACAATCCCATCATGGCCAGCAACACCACGGCATAGCCGATCAGGCGCGGGCGCAGTTTATGGGTTTTTTGCCCGGACAGGTTGTGCTCGGTGGTGTAACTGATCAGGCCGCGCGGGTAGTCCATCTTGTCCATGATGCTGTCGCAGGCATCGATACACGCCGCGCAGCCGATGCATTCGATCTGCAGGCCGTCGCGAATGTCGATACCGGTCGGGCAGACCTGGACGCACATGGTGCAATCGATGCAGTCGCCCAGGCCCTGGGCCTTGTAGTCGATGCCTTTCTTGCGCGGGCCACGGCTTTCACCACGGCGCGGATCGTAGGAAACGATCAGCGTGTCTTTGTCGAACATCACGCTCTGGAAGCGCGCATACGGGCACATGTAAATGCACACTTGCTCGCGCAACCAGCCAGCGTTGCCGTAGGTGGCGAGGGTGAAGAAACCGACCCAGAAATACGACCAGCCATCTGCTTCGCCGGTGAAAAAATCGATCGTCAGTTCGCGAATGGGCGAGAAGTAACCGACGAAGGTCATGCCGGTGACGAAGCCGATCAACAGCCACATCGTGTGTTTGCTGAATTTGCGCAGGAATTTGTTGGCGCTCATCGGCGCCTTGTCGAGCTTGATGCGCTGGTTGCGGTCGCCTTCGGTGACCTTTTCGCACCACATGTAAATCCACGTCCAGACGCTCTGAGGGCAGGTATAACCGCACCACACTCGGCCGGCATACACGGTAATGAAGAACAGGCCAAAGGCGCTGACGATCAAAATCCCTGAGAGCAGGATGAAGTCCTGAGGCCAGAAGGTCGCGCCGAAGATGAAGAATTTGCGCTCCGGCAGGTTCCACCAGACGGCCTGATGACCACCCCAGTTCAGCCAGACCGTACCGAAATACAGCAGAAACAACCCGGCACCGCCCATCATTCGCAGGTTACGGAACAGGCCGGTGAAGGCGCGGGTGTAGATCTTTTCTCGTGAGGCGTAGAGGTCGACGCTCGCGTTCTTGGCAGGCGGTGTAACGTCGTGTACCGGAATCTGATTACTCATCATTGCATCCCACGGCAGTGGAAAAATGCCCCGGTCAGTACATGCCGACCGCGGTCAAAAAGAGGTGTTGCAGTGGCGCAATGATACGCCTGTCGCTCTAACTCAAGGGTGCGACCTTTGGTCACGTTGGTAGAAATCAACTGACGGTGTAATGACTTGAATCAATTGACTTGTGAATTATGGACGGTTTTACGAGTGCCGACGTTTCAATCGGCCCATGGATTGATCAGGGCAACGCCGCTGGATTGAAAGTCGCCGATATTGCGAGTGACCACCGTCAAACCATGAACCAGGGCAGTCGCTGCAATCAGGGCATCGCTTTCATTTGCGCTGTCTGGCACATGCAAACCGGCACAGCGCAGGGCCACGGCGGCGTCGACCGGCAAGATTCTGGCATCGAAGGCTGGCATGACATGTCGCTTCAGCCAGGTACGCAAAACCTTTCCCTGCGCGGGGTCACGACGCTCCATTCGCAGAACCCCGGTCTCCAGCTCCTTTAGGGTAATGGCCGAAATAAACATACGTGGCGCGATGACACTTTTGGCCCAGGCGACGACGTTTGCGTCCGCCCGGGGTTTGCGTAGTTCAGAAATCACATTAGTGTCGAGTAGAAACATCAGGACAGGTCCACGGGTCGATGAGTGATCACGGCGCGCTCGGTTTCGAACTCGATATCTGCCGCTTCCGGCATCACCAATAGATCGACAATGTTGGCGTTGCTGCCGGTGAGATTCTGGTAGTCCTCAATGCTTAGCAGTACATGGGCTGGCTTGCCACGGTCGGTGATGATTACCGGACCCTGACGCGTGGCTTTTTTGGCACTGCTTGTGTCCTGGTTGAATTCACGACTGGAAATGGTGGTGATGGCCATCCTGGTTGCCCTCCTGAAGTACTTTGTAGAAACGTTACTACCAGCGGGGCCGGGTCGCAACCATGAAAGGGGACGCGTTGCTACCGCTGGTCGCTGGGGGGCGGACTTCAGGGGCAAAAAAAAAGGCCCCGCCAATTCACATTGGCGGGGCCGTTTGTTGTTGCATCAAGCGTTTGCCTTACTGAGCGTCTTCCGCCGGCGCTTTCTCACCGTGAGAGAGGCTGTAGACGTAAGCGGCCAGCAGGTGAACCTTGTCGTTGCCTTGCAGCTGTTCTTGCGCAGGCATCTGGCCCTGACGGCCGTAACGGATGGTCTGCTGCAGTTGAGCGAAGCTCGAACCGTAGATGAACCCGGCCGGGTGGGTCAGGTCAGGTGCGCCCATCGCTGGCGTACCTTTGCCTGCCGGGCCGTGGCACACCGCGCAGTTGGCGGCGAACAGCTTCTGGCCGGCAACCGGGTCGGCCTTGGTGCCTTCCGGCATTTTGCGGCCGTCGAGGTTGGTCAGCACGAACGAAGCAACGTCCGCAACGCCTTGCTCGCCGATCACGTCAGCCCACGCCGGCATGACCGCGTGACGGCCGCCCATGATGGTGGTCTTGATGGTTTCCGCTTCACCGCCCCAGCGCCAGTCGGCGTCGGTCAGGTTCGGGAAGCCATAAGCGCCTTTGGCGTCGGAGCCGTGGCAGACCGAGCAGTTGGAGGCGAACAGGCGGCCACCCATCTTCAGGGCTTGCGGGTCCTTGGCGACTTCTTCAATCGGCATGGAGGCGAACTTGGCGAAGATCGGACCGAACTTGGCGTCCGACTTGGCCATTTCCTTTTCCCACTCGTGAACGCCGGTCCAGCCGGTCTGGCCGTTGGCGAACGCGGTCTGCTTCTCGGTATCCAGGTAGTTGTAGCCGGGCAGCAGGCCTTTCCAGTTACCCAGGCCCGGGTACAACACCAGGTAGCCCAGGGCGAAGATGATGGTGCCCACGAACAGCATGAACCACCATTTCGGCAGTGGGTTGTCGTACTCCTCGATCCCGTCGAAGGAGTGGCCAACCGTTTCCTCTGTCTGCTCGGCGCGCTGGCCCTTGCGGGTAGACAGCAGCAGCCAGGTCAGGGCGAAGATGGTGCCGAGACTGAGGACTGTGACGTACAGACTCCAGAACGTAGTCATTCTTTGTTACTCCTAGAAGCTTGCTCGACGTGCTTGATGGCTTCGGGATCATCCGCGAAAGGCAGCAAGGTCGCGTCTTCAAACTCCGACTTGCGCTTGGGGCTGAACACCCACAGCGCCAGTCCGATGAAGGCCACCATCACAACAACGGTGCCCAGGCCACGAATCATCCCGATATCCATCTAAATCACCGTTTGCTTTTGATGATGGTGCCCAGGCCTTGCAGATAGGCCACCAGCGCGTCCATTTCGGTTTTGCCCTTCACAGCATCCTTGGCGCCGGCGATGTCTTCGTCGGTGTAAGGGACGCCGAGCGTGCGCAAGACTTCCAGTTTCTTGGCGGTGTCTTTGCCGTCGAGCTTGTTTTCCACGAGGAACGGGTAGGCTGGCATTTTCGACTCAGGCACCACGTTGCGCGGGTTGTACAAGTGCGCACGCTGCCAGTCATCGGAGTAACGACCGCCGACACGGGCCAGGTCCGGACCGGTACGCTTGGAACCCCACAGGAACGGGTGGTCCCAGACGCTTTCACCGGCAACCGAGTAGTGGCCGTAACGTTCGGTTTCAGCACGGAACGGGCGGATCATCTGCGAGTGGCAGCCGACGCAACCGTTGGCGATATAGACGTCACGTCCTTCGACTTCAAGGGCGGTACGAGGCTTCATGCCTTCGACCGGCTTGTTGGTGACGTCCTGGAAAAACAGCGGAACGATCTGGGTCAGGCCGCCGATGCTGACGGCGATAACCATGAAGAAGGCCAGCAGGCCAATGTTCTTCTCGACTGCTTCATGCTTCATCAGTGAGCTCCAACTACAGCAATCTGTTCAGCGGCTTTGGCTTCAGCCGGGTTCGAGGCACGTACGGTGCGCCATACGTTGTAGGCCATGAACAGCATGCCGCTGGCAAAGAACGCACCGCCCAGAGCGCGAACGATGAAACCAGGGTGGCTGGCTTGCAGGGCTTCGACGAACGAGTAGGTGAGGGTGCCGTCGTCGTTGATTGCACGCCACATCAGACCCTGGGTGATGCCGTTGACCCACATCGAAGCGATGTACAGAACGGTACCGATGGTCGCGAGCCAGAAGTGCGTGTTGATCAGGCCGATGCTGTGCATCTGCGCGCGACCGAACAGTTTCGGGATCATGTGGTAGATGGCGCCGATCGAGATCATCGCAACCCAGCCCAAGGCACCGGCGTGTACGTGGCCGATCGTCCAGTCGGTGTAGTGCGACAGCGAGTTCACGGTCTTGATGGCCATCATCGGGCCTTCGAAGGTCGACATGCCGTAGAACGCCAGCGATACCACGAGGAAGCGCAGGATCGGGTCGGTGCGCAGCTTATGCCAGGCGCCCGACAGGGTCATCATGCCGTTGATCATGCCGCCCCAGCTCGGAGCCAGCAGGATGATCGACATCGCCATGCCCAGCGACTGAGCCCAGTCTGGCAGAGCGGTGTAGTGCAGGTGGTGCGGACCGGCCCAGATGTACAGGGTGATCAGCGCCCAGAAGTGCACGATCGACAGGCGATAGGAGTAGATCGGACGCTCGGCCTGCTTCGGAACGAAGTAGTACATCATCCCCAGGAAGCCCGTGGTCAGGAAGAAACCAACCGCGTTGTGGCCGTACCACCACTGGATCATCGCGTCAGTCGCACCCGAGTAGGCAGAGTAGGACTTGAACAGGCTGACCGGCAGGGACATGTGGTTGACGATGTGCAACATCGCCGTCACGACGATGAAGGCACCGTAGAACCAGTTACCCACATAGATGTGCTTGGTCTTGCGCTTGACGATGGTGCCGAAGAACACCAATGCGTAAACGATCCAGACAATGGCCAGCAAAATTGCAAGAGGCCATTCCAGCTCAGCGTATTCCTTGGTGGTGGTGTAACCCAGCGGCAAGGTAATGCCTGCACCAACGATCACCGCTTGCCATCCCCAGAAGTGGAAGGCGGCGAGGCTGTCGGAAATCAGTCGCGTTTGGCAGGTTCGCTGCACGACGTAATAAGAAGTGGCAAACAGAGCACAACCACCGAAGGCGAAAATCACCAGGTTGGTGTGCAACGGGCGTAAGCGTCCAAAGGTCGTCCACGGCAGGCCGAAGTTCAATTCCGGCCATACGAGCTGTGAGGCGATGAAGACACCAAGCCCCATGCCAAGGATCCCCCAGACCACCGTCATGATGGCGAACTGGCGGACTACCTTATAGTTATAAGCAGTCGGACTGATTGCTGTGCTCATTCTAAGGTTCCACGGTTTGGGTGTTTTATTAGGAGTAAAAATCGGCCGCAAGTATGTAGAAAGCGGGGGGTCATTGCAACGCGCCATGACCTGGGTCAATGCTTTCCAAAGCTGATTCTGCGGCCTTTCCATGCGCCGCGTAAGGACAAAATCGGCCTCGGACAAAATGTCGCAGCGAACGAAAAGTGTGAGGGGGTCAGGTCAGTTGTTACGGGGTGTGTTCAAACACAACGTTCAGGTGATCGATGGCAATCGGCACGACAGCCGGTATCTACCAGCCTTTGCGGCTTGTCATCGAGCAGATTCGTCGAACACATCGGGTTGAGTCGACCTGGAACCGGCTCATGCCAGTTCGCATCGGAACAAGCTTAGACCCGAATCCGGGGAATCGAAAGGAGGACCAACGGAGGGGTGCGACACTTGGTCGCAAAGAGGCAGGGAACTGCCGCATCCGGGAGAATGCGGCAGCAGAGCGGTCGAGATTTATTCGCGTTTGCCTTCGGCTTGCAAGCGCTCGGTGCTCAGACCGTGCGACAAGCTGTAAACGTAAGCGGCGAGCAATTGCACCTTGTCGTTGCCGAGCAATTCGTTCTGCGCCGGCATATGGCCCTGGCGGCCATGACGAATGGTCTGTTGCAGCTGTGCCAGGCTTGTACCGTAGATGAATCCGGCCGGTTGCGTCAGGTTTGGCGCGCCCATGGCTTCAGTGCCCTGGCCCTTTGCCCCATGACAGGCTACGCACGTGGTGCTGAACGCTTGCTGTCCGGCTTGCAGGTCGGCGGTGTCGTCAGCCGGCAATGGCAGGCCGGCCAGCTCATGACGCACATACGCGGCAACGTTTTTCACGCCGGCATCACCGAGGATTTCACCCCAGGCCGGCATTGCCGCCACGCGACCGCCCATGATCGTGGTCTTGATCATCTCGGCATCACCACCCCAGCGCCAGTTGCTGTCGGCCAGGTTCGGGAAGCCGAAGGCACCCTTGGCATCCGAGCCGTGGCACACCGAGCAGTTGGAGGCGAACAGACGACCGCCCATTTTCAGCGCTTGCGGGTCCTGAGCGACTTCTTCAACGGGCATGGCGGCGAATTTGGCGAAGATCGGTCCGAACTTCGCATCAGCCTTGTTTATCTCCTTTTCCCATTCGTGAACGCCGGTCCAGCCGTCCTCGTAACCCGGCAAGACGCCTTTCCAGTTGCCCAGGCCCGGATAAAGGATCAGGTAACCCACGGCAAACACCAACGTGCCAGCGAACAGCATGAACCACCACTGCGGCAGCGGATTGTCGTACTCCTCGATGCCGTCGAAGCTGTGGCCCATGGTCTGGTCGACGCTGCCCTTGGTTTCGCCCTTGCGGGTGCCGATCAGCAGCCAGGTCAGGCCGATCAGGCTGCCGATGGTCAGTACGCAGATCCACGTACTCCAGAAGGTGGTCATGGCCGGGTACTCCTTGTTTCAGGTTCTTGGGTGGCGTCGTCGGCCAGGGGATCATCGGCGAATGGCAGCAAACGCGCTTCGGCGAAATCCGGATTGCGCTTGCTGTTGAACACCCACAACGTCAGGCCGACGAAGGCCACGAACACCACGACCGTGCCGAGGCCGCGGATCATTCCACTGCTCAATTCGCTCACTATTTCAAAGGGTATGGCCATGGCTCACCTCTTGCTCTTGATGGCAGTGCCGAGCACTTGCAGGTAGGCGACCAGTGCGTCCATTTCGGTCTTGCCCTTGAGCGAGGCCACGCTGCCGGCGATGTCGTCGTCGGTGTACGGCACGCCGAGGGTTCGCATGGCCTTGATCTTGGTTTTGGTGTGGCTGCTGTCGAGTTGGTTTGCCACCAGCCACGGGTAGGCCGGCATTTTCGATTCCGGTACCACGTTGCGCGGGTTGTACAAGTGCGCGCGGTGCCAGTCTTCGGAATAGCGACCGCCGACCCTGGCCAGGTCCGGACCGGTGCGCTTGGAACCCCACAGGAACGGATGATCCCAGACGCTTTCACCGGCCACCGAGTAGTGCCCGTAGCGTTCGGTCTCGGCGCGAAACGGCCGGATCATCTGCGAGTGGCAACCGACGCAGCCTTCGCGGATGTAAATGTCGCGACCTTCCAGTTGCAGCGCGGTGTAGGGCTTCATGCCTTCCACCGGTTTATTGGTCACGTCCTGGAAGAACAGCGGGACGATCTGGGTCAGACCGCCGATGCTCACGGCCAGGACCATCAGCAGCAACAGCAGGCCGACGTTTTTCTCGATTGTTTCGTGTTTCATGGCGGACTCCTCAGGCCATCTGCGCGGCAGCGGCGACTTCGGCAGGCTGCGAGGCCCGCACGGTGCGCCAGGTGTTGTAAGCCATCAGGAACATGCCGCTGAGGAAGATCGCACCGCCCACCAGTCGCACGACGAAGCCTGGGTGGCTGGCCACCAGGGTTTCGACGAAGGAGTAGGTCAGCGTGCCGTCTTCGTTGACTGCGCGCCACATCAGGCCCTGGGCGATGCCGTTGACCCACATCGACGCGATGTAGAGCACGGTGCCGATGGTGGCGAGCCAGAAGTGCGCGTTGATCAGGCCGATGCTGTGCATCTGCGGGCGACCGAAGATTTTCGGGATCATGTGGTACAGCGCGCCGATGGAAATCATCGCCACCCAGCCGAGTGCCCCGGCGTGAACGTGGCCGATGGTCCAGTCGGTGTAGTGGGAGAGGGCGTTGACCGTCTTGATCGCCATCATCGGCCCTTCGAAGGTCGACATGCCGTAGAACGCCAGGGACACCACGAGGAAGCGCAGGATCGGGTCGCTGCGCAACTTATGCCAGGCCCCCGAAAGCGTCATCATCCCGTTGATCATCCCGCCCCAGCTTGGCGCCAGCAGGATCAGCGACATCACCATGCCCAGCGACTGCGCCCAGTCCGGCAGCGCGGTGTAGTGCAAGTGGTGCGGGCCGGCCCAGATGTAGAGGGTGATCAGTGCCCAAAAGTGCACGATCGACAAGCGATAGGAATACACCGGACGTTCGGCCTGTTTCGGCACGAAGTAGTACATCATCCCGAGGAAACCGGCGGTAAGGAAAAAGCCTACGGCGTTGTGGCCGTACCACCACTGGACCATGGCATCGGTCGCACCGGCGTACACCGAGTAGGACTTGGTGAAACTCACCGGCAATTCAAGGTTGTTGACGATGTGCAGAATCGCCACGGTGATGATGAACGCACCGAAGAACCAGTTGCCGACGTAGATGTGTTTGGTCTTGCGCTTGGCCAATGTGCCGAAGAACACGATGGCGTAGGCAACCCAGACGATGGTGATCAGGATGTCGATCGGCCATTCCAGCTCGGCGTATTCCTTGGAACTGGTGTAACCCAACGGCAGGCTGATGGCCGCCAGCAGGATCACCACTTGCCAGCCCCAGAAACAGAACGCGGCGATTTTCGGCGCGAACAACTGGGTCTGGCAGGTGCGTTGCACCGAATAGAACGAACTGGCGAACAGGGCGCAACCGCCGAAGGCGAAGATCACTGCGTTGGTGTGCAGCGGGCGCAACCGGCCGAAACTGGTCCACGGCAAATCGAAGTTGAGTTCCGGCCAGACCAATTGGGCGGCGAGAAAAACCCCGAGCCCCATGCCGACGATGCCCCACACCACCGTCATAATGGCGAATTGGCGGACCACCTTGTAGTTGTAGGCGGTACTGATAGAAGTGTTCATGGTTCCCCATCCACGGTTCAGCCGAAGTGAGCGCGCTCGCAACAAAAAGGCAGCGCGTCCTTCGCCTGGAGTTATAGGCAGACTAAAAGCGAGGCAAGCATGGACAAAGAGCACAAGGCCAGTATTGACGGGGATCAATGGGCGCAGTGTGTGCGGGATCATGGATGGTTATGGAATGCCGCCTCTGGACCTGCATCGGCAACCCTGATCCTCGCCCACGGCGCCGGCGCACCGATGGACAGCGGCTGGATGAGCGACATGGCTGCGCGCCTTGCCGATCAAGGCGTCAACGTGGTGCGCTTCGAGTTTCCGTACATGGCGCAAAGGCGTGTTGACGGGGGCAAGCGCCCACCGAATCCGGCACCGAAACTGCTGGAATGCTGGCGTGAGGTGTATGCCGAGGTGCGACGCCATGTCACTGGGCGTTTGGCCATTGGCGGCAAGTCCATGGGCGGGCGGATGGCCAGTCTTTTGGCAGATGAGCTGGAAGCGGACGCGCTGGTGTGTCTGGGGTATCCATTTTATGCGGTGGGTAAGCCGGAGAAACCTCGGGTCGAGCATTTGGCTTCTTTACGGACTCGGACGTTGATCGTGCAAGGCGAGCGGGATGCTCTCGGTAATCGGGAGGCGGTTGAGGGGTATTCGTTATCGCCGAGTATCGAGGTGTTTTGGTTGGCGGCCGGGGATCATGATTTGAAGCCGCTCAAGGTTTCCGGGTTTACGCATGAGCAGCATTTGGCTAGCGCCGCGCAGAAGGTGGCCGAGTTTCTCAAGCACTGATCGAGATTTTGAACCGCATGAAGATCGGCTCCCTTTCCCCCTCGCCCCCTTGGGGGAGAGGGCTGGGGTGAGGGGGATGGATTTTGAACCCGCCACCTTTTTCGATCTGTGTACATATCCGTTGCTGCGGTTAAGGCCACTTAGGGTTTCGCCCTTACGGCGACTCACTTTTTTGACAAACGCCTCAAAAAAGTAAGCAAAAAAAGGCTTGCTCCTACGTTCGGCCCGCTCGCTGGGGCTCGGGGTTCCTTCGCTCCGGGATTCATCCGGGGGGCATCGCCTACGGTTTGCTTCGCTGCACCTCCTCTCGATGTGTTTGGCTTCGCCAAACGGTCGCTGCGCTCCCACCCCCGGATAAATCCCTCCACTCAGCCTTCCGACGTCGCCCGAAGATCAAAAGCGGTACTCGAGCTAACGCTCATCGTGTTGAGTGGTTAGGAACCGATTGAAGTGCTGATCAAAACCTGAGTTCAACTCGATATCCCACGTCGGCGTACCTCGCCCAAACACCTCGGTCAGTCCCCTCTCCCACGGGGAGAGGGCTAAGTGAGGGGGAAGGTTTCACTGACACGCCACCAAAACTGAAAGCTCCCCCAGCCCGGCATTTCCAGCGAATAAACACGATTGGGCGACCACGTTTAAAGTACACGAACCGTTACGCCATAAGGGCTACAACACCTTGCGTCGTTGCCTACGGCTACGCCAGAATCCGCCGGCTTACGCGGCTTGGAGAGGGCTATATCGTTTCCCTGTCACTGAAAACAGTGATCGGGTTTGGTAGCCCGATTCGAGTTGTGGTTATTGCGACACCTTCAATGCTGTCTCTTTTTTGAGGTTCAGCATTTTATGGTGGGCATGCGTGGGGCTCATTCGTGAGCGCCGGGTTTCCCAATTCGACCGGTCTACCAACCCGCGCATGGCCGCCACCCGCCGTTTGGTAGCGAGGGTGATGGCTCCCATTTTTTCGAATTGGAGTTTTATCCATGTTCAAAGCCACACCCAACCCGCCAGAAACCGATCCAACCTCCAACGACCCAGCGCTCGAGTCTCAAAAGACAAAAGAAGCCGCCGACCGCGCACTCGACTTTTACCTCGGCACTGAAATTCCGAAGTACTTTCCACCCAAGGCCCGTCCCATCTACATGGTCGATCCCACGCTCGATGACGAAACGCTGCTCGTCGAAGCCAGTGAATCACTGTCGTCAGCCAACGCCATGGCCGGCAATATCGCCAACTCGGTGAGAGGCCCGGAGCGCAAGCCGCTGCTGGCGCTGCAACAACTGATCATGTTGAACGAGCTGCTGGTGAATCGACTGCTGGACAGGCTCCGTTTGCCGCAGTAACCGCGAATAACACCAAATCAAAAACAAAAAAAACCGGATAGCTTTCACTATCCGGTTTTTTTGTTATCACCCCACTCAATGCGCGCTCCGAGAACTGGCCAGCCTGTTGGTCAGAAGTCATCGAGATCCAGGTAGATGACTTTTCCCACAACCCATGGCTCAACAATCTCGCAATGCACGGTGCGCAGGAATGAGCCCCACTCACTCCGGTTATGGGCATCCGGGCCAGTGATCGTCAGCAAAAGGTATTCATCCCGGAAAGCGTCATAGGCGTAGATAAGCCAGAAGTCGTTGTCAGGATCGTCAACCAGGGCAGTTCGATAATACTGGCGGTCTATTTTTGCCCATCGTGCCTGGATCGCTTGGGTGCTGGCCAGGTGGATGTGGTGCATATCGCTGAGGTCGAGTCGTTCGTCTCGTCCGAAAATAGCGGGCAGTTCACCGCACACTTTGTAGTTATAAAAATGAGCGGCGAAGTTTTTCCAATTGCTGATTTGTTCAAAAAGCGCAGAGATTTTGACGGCTGGCATCTATGGCTACTTTGTTATGGGTAGCTTGCCAGTGATCACATATTTATCGAACGCTTTCTGCCCATCACGCGCGGCTTGCCGGACATCAAGAAAAGTCAGTTCATCGCGAACGACTTTTTTGACCGGCTTGTCGATCTTTCTGGTGGTGGCCATCGGAGCCTCCAAAGGAGATGTATTCATGCTGACCAGCTTAAGGGATTGGGTTTCTACCGGCAAACGATAGAGCCGACCCAAAAAGTGCACCAGTCAGCGGATTCTGGCCTGTTTGTAGGGCATGGCGCCCCTATGTGTAGTCACGCGGTGAGCCACAATAAAAAACCCGGAAGCTCTCGCTATCCGGGTTTTTTGCATTACCAATTCAATCAGCGATTAAACCGCTCCACCAACGAATACTGGGTATTCGCGGTCTTGGTCAGCTCTTCACTCAACAACGCCGAGTGCTGTGCCTGTTCCGACGTCTGGTCAGCCAGTTGCGAGATGTTGCTGATGTTGCGGCTGATTTCCTCGGCCACCGCACTCTGCTCTTCAGTCGCGGCAGCAATCTGGGTAGTCATGTCGGTGATGTTGGCCACCGCTTCGCTGATCCCCACCAGCGCCTGATCCGCTTCCAGTACCCGCGCCACGCCTTCTTCGGCCTGGCGATGCCCGGCTTCCATGGTTTGCACTGCGGTGCTGGCAGTCTGTTGCAGCTTGGCGATCAGGGCGTGAATCTGCCCGGTGGATTCGCTGGTACGTTGTGCCAGTTGGCGCACTTCGTCAGCCACCACCGCAAACCCACGGCCCATTTCGCCGGCACGCGCGGCTTCGATAGCGGCGTTCAGGGCCAGCAGGTTGGTCTGGTCGGCGATGCCTTTGATCACATCGACCACGCCGCCGATTTCGTCGCTGTCCTTGGCCAGTTGGGTCACGGTCAGCCCGGTTTCACCGACCACCACCGACAAGCGCTGGATGGCTTCGCGGGTTTCGCCGGCGATGTCGCGACCGCGACCGGTCAGGCGATTGGCTTCCTGAGTGGCGTCGGCGGTGCGCTGAACGTGGCTGGCGACTTCCTGCGTGGTGGCGGCCATCTGATTGACGGCGGTGGCCACTTGTTCGGTTTCGACGCGCTGACGTTCAAGACCAGTAGAGCTGCTGTGAGCCAGGGTGTCGGATTGTTTGGCCTGGTCGCTCAGGTGCTCGGCAGTGTCTTGCAGACGGGTCAGGCAGGTTTTCAGACGCGCTTCCTGGCTGAGAATCGACATCTCCAGACGTGCCTGGGCGCCACGACTGTCGGTGTACATCTGCGCGATCAGCGGGTCGGAAGTGGTCTGCTCGGCCAGGCGCAGCAGGCGCTTGAGGCCGCGCTGTTGCCAGCTCAAGCCCAACAGGCCCAGCGGCACCGAAAGACCGGCGGCGAGGGCGAAGCCCCATTGGGAGTTGAGCGTGGCACCGATCATGAAGCTCAGCTGGCTGACCAGAATGAATGGCAGCCAGTCCTGAAGCACCGGCAGCCATTTATCGGTGGAAGGAATCGCAGACTTGCCCTGGTTGATGCGTTGGTAGAGCGCTTCGGCACGCTGGATCTGTTCGGCGGTGGGTTTGACCCGCACCGACTCGTAACCGACAACCTGATTGCCTTCGAAAACCGGAGTGACATAGGCGTTAACCCAGTAGTGGTCACCGGTCTTGCAGCGATTCTTGACAATGCCCATCCATGGCAAGCCTTGTTTCAGTGTGCCCCACATGTGCGCGAACACCGCGGCCGGGACGTCGGGGTGACGGACCAGGTTATGCGGCGCACGGATCAGTTCCTCGCGAGAAAACCCGCTGATCTCGACGAAGGCGTCGTTGCAGTAGGTAATCACGCCCTTGGCATCGGTGGTGGAAATCAACCGTTGCTGAGCCGGGAAGGTCCGTTCGCGTTGTGTGGTGGGCTGGTTGTTACGCATGGCTTTTTCAATCCGCAAGGCTTTGAGAGGTTGTCGGCGGCGTCGGGATTTAATTGAAATTATTTTTCAATAATCAGCGGCGCGTCGCAAAACGGCCATTGCATCAGCCGGCGAGCATCGGGTAAGTAAACAGTGCGAAATGCAGCAGGTTCAGACCGAAGTGGGTGGCGATGGCCGCCCCCAAACCGCCAAAACGGTAGGCCAGACCATAGCCGACACCTGCCAGACCCGCCAGCAGCACCCATTGCCAACCCGCCCCCACATGCACCAGACCGAACAACAGCGATGCGAGCAGCAGCGCCAGGTTTTCACCGTAGGGCAGGTGTTTGAACTGCCGGCTCAGACCGCCCTGGATATAACCGCGAAACAGCGCTTCCTCCACCAGCGTGACCAGCAGCAGATTGTTCAGCACCCACAACCCGGCTTGATCCGGCCACTTCGGTGCCCAACTGATCACACCCAGCACAAGTGCGCCACCCAAGGCCAGCACGGCGCTCAGAGTCAGGGCGAGTGCTGTGGCATAAGCTGAAAGGCGCAGGGAGCGCCGGCCGACAATCCACGGGCAAACCAATAACAGCCAAAAGCCGATCAGGGGTTTGTCCTGATTCAGGTACATGGAAAACGGCACGGCGTCATCGGTGAAGCGTTGCGGGTCGATGCCGCGACCGTTGTAGAAACCGGGTAGCCAGTGCATCGCCAGGGCCAGGGCCAGGATGATGAACACGGCGTGGCCGAGGTAGCGAGCGACGGGAATCTTTTGCTGACGGACCGCGAAACCGGCGACAAGCAGCAGCGCGACGGAGATGCCGGCCAGCCAGCCGAGTTGGCCGTAGGTCAGGGCGAGGGCGTAGCCGAGGGAGAGAAGGGCCAGGTAAGTCCATGGCAGGGCGAGCATAAAGTAGTCCTTAGAGGGTGAAGAACTTTTGTGGCGAGGGAGCTTGCTCCCGCTGGGGTGCGAAGCAGCCCCAAACCCGGTGACCTGATACTTCAATCAGATCGCATCGGCCTGTTTTACGACTGCTTCGCAGTCGAGCGGGAGCAAGCTCCCTCGCCACAAAGTGTGCAATGTTAGCGGGGTGCGATTATAAACAGGCCCCAATAAAAACACCGCCCGAAGGCGGTGTCTGTGTCAGCAGGCGTTACGACGCAATCAACTGCCGCAACACGTAATGCAAAATCCCCCCTGACTTGAAGTACTCGACTTCGTTGAGCGTATCGATTCGGCACAACACCTCGACTTTCTCGCGACTGCCGTCCTCGCGGGTGATGATGAGTGTCAGGTTCATCCGTGGCGTCAACTCCACGCCCGTCAAACCAAGGATGTCCAGCGTCTCCTTGCCGGTCAGGTTCAGGCTCTTGCGGTTCTGATCCAGCTTGAACTGCAACGGCAGTACGCCCATGCCCACCAGGTTGGAACGGTGAATCCGCTCGAAGCTTTCAGCGATTACCGCTTTCACACCCAGCAGATTGGTGCCCTTGGCCGCCCAGTCGCGGCTCGAGCCGGTGCCGTATTCTTGACCAGCGATCACCACCAGCGGCGTGCCCGACGTTTGATAGCGCATGGCCGCGTCGTAGATCGGCATCCGCTCCCCGGTCGGAATGTAGATCGTGTTGCCGCCTTCTTCACCACCGAGCATCTCGTTGCGAATGCGGATGTTGGCGAAGGTGCCGCGCATCATCACTTCGTGGTTGCCGCGACGCGAACCGTAGGAGTTGAAGTCCCGGGGTTCCACGCCTTTCTCGCGCAGGTACTGACCGGCCGGGCTGTCGGCCTTGATGTTGCCGGCGGGGGAGATGTGGTCGGTGGTCACCGAATCGCCGAGCAGCGCGAGGACCCTGGCACCGGCGACATCCTTGACCACGGGCGGCGGGCCGCCGATGTCATCGAAGAACGGCGGATGCTGGATGTAAGTCGAATCGTCCTGCCAGACATACGTCGCCGCTTGGGGCACTTCAATCGCTTGCCATTGCTCGTCGCCGGCAAACACTTCGGCGTATTCCTTATGGAACATGGCGGTGTTGACCTGATTGACCGCGTCGGCAATCTCTTGGGTACTCGGCCAAATGTCCCGCAGATAAACCGGATTGCCGTCCTTGTCGTTGCCCAATGGCTCGCTGCTGATGTCGGTCCGCACCGTTCCCGCCAGCGCATAGGCCACGACCAGTGGCGGGGACGCCAGCCAGTTGGTTTTCACCAGCGGATGCACCCGACCTTCAAAGTTACGATTGCCCGACAGCACCGAGGCGACAGTCAGGTCGGCAGCCTGGATGGCTTTTTCGATCGGCTCCGCCAAGGGGCCGGAGTTGCCGATGCAAGTGGTGCAGCCGTAGCCGACCAAGGCAAAACCCAGCTCATCCAGATATTGGGTCAGGCCGGCAGCCTTGTAGTAGTCGGTGACCACTTTTGAGCCTGGGGCCAGGGAACTCTTGACCCACGGTTTGCGCTTGAGGCCTTTCTCCACGGCTTTCTTCGCCACCAGCCCGGCGGCCATCATCACGCTCGGGTTGGAGGTGTTGGTGCAGGAGGTGATCGCGGCGATCACCACCGCGCCGTTTTTCAATCGATAGATCTGGCCGTCGTATTCGTAATCAGCCTCACCGGCCAGATCGGCATTGCCCACCGCCACGCCACCGCCGCCTTCACTTTCCAGGCGACCGACTTCCTTGCTGGTGGGTTTGAATTGCAGGTCGATGAAGTCACTGAACGCTTGCGCGACATTCGGCAGCGATACCCGGTCCTGCGGGCGTTTCGGCCCGGCAAGGCTGGCTTCGACGCTGCCCATGTCCAGCGCCAGCGTGTCGGTGAACACCGGTTCCTGGCCCGGCAGGCGCCACAGGCCCTGGGCTTTGCTGTAGGCCTCGACCAGTTTCACGGTTTCGAATGGGCGACCGGACAGCCGCAGATACTCGAGCGTGATGTCGTCCACCGGGAAGAAGCCGCAAGTGGCGCCGTACTCAGGGGCCATGTTGGCGATGGTCGCGCGGTCGGCCAGCGGCAGATCGGCGAGGCCGTCACCGTAGAACTCGACGAATTTGCCGACCACGCCTTTCTTGCGCAGCATCTGCGTGACGGTCAGCACCAGGTCGGTGGCGGTGATGCCTTCCTTGAGCTTGCCGGTGAGTTTGAAGCCGATCACTTCCGGAATCAGCATCGACACCGGCTGGCCGAGCATCGCCGCTTCCGCTTCAATCCCGCCGACGCCCCAGCCGAGTACGCCGAGGCCGTTGATCATGGTGGTGTGGGAGTCGGTGCCGACCAGGGTGTCGGGGAAGGCGTAGGTGCGGCCGTCCTCGTCCTTGGTCCAGACCGTGCGGCCCAGGTATTCCAGATTGACCTGGTGGCAAATGCCCGTGCCCGGCGGTACCACGCTGAAGTTGTCGAAGGCGCTCTGGCCCCAGCGCAGGAACGCGTAACGCTCACCGTTGCGCTGCATTTCGATGTCGACGTTCTGTTCAAAGGCGCTGGAACTGCCGAATTTGTCGACCATCACCGAGTGGTCGATCACCAGGTCCACCGGTGACAGCGGATTGATACGCTGCGGGTCGCCGCCGGCCTTGGCCATGGCGGCGCGCATGGCGGCCAGGTCGACCACGGCGGGAACGCCGGTAAAGTCCTGCATTAATACCCGCGCGGGACGGTATTGAATTTCGCGGTCGGAGCGACGCTCCTTGAGCCAGGCGGCAATTGCCCGAAGGTCGGCGCCGGTGACGGTTTTTTCATCTTCCCAGCGCAGCAGGTTTTCCAGCAGCACTTTCAACGACATCGGCAGCTTGTCCAGATCGCCCAGGCTTTTGGCGGCATCCGGCAAGCTGAAATAGTGATAGGTCTTGTCGTCGATTTGTAAGGTTTTAAGGGTTTTCAGGCTATCGAGGGACGGCATTGAAATGACTCCTTTGGGTCCGCACGGCTACGGACTGACGGGACAGACAGAGCCCTTAACCTAGCCCTGTTCATTCGTTAAAGCTAATAACTGGACTCTATGGCCAAGTCTCAGGGTCTGTTAACGCTTGCTGACGAGCCGCGTTGCGATGCCAAAGTGCGCGAGGCAAGGCGCGGGATGCCGCCAATGGTTGTTCCCTTAGCAAATCCCGCAACGCAGCCTCGCACACTTTGGCGCGCAACCCGAAGGGACGCGCCCCATTTGGCGCTGGGCGGCGTTGCTCGGAACTTATTTGGAACAACCAAACTGCGTTCCTCGCGTCTTGCCCAGCGCCAAATGGGGCAGCGTCGCGGTCGTCAGCAAGCGTTAACAGACCCTGGGTTCCGAACTCGGCTATCATGCGCCGGTTTTCGTGACAGGCTTTGCTTCAACGCAAGTCTGGGCATCGCGCAGTGGCTGAATTCTTCGCCAACTGCCCAGGAGTAAGAATGAACACCCTCTTTATGCATTGCCGGCCGGGCTTCGAAGGCGAAGTCTGTTCCGAGATTTCCGAACACGCCGCGCGGCTGAACGTGGCCGGTTATGCCAAGGCCAAGACCGCCAGCGCCTGCGCCGAATTCATCTGCACCGAAGAAGACGGCGCCGAGCGCCTGATGCGCGGCCAGCGTTTCGCCGAGCTGATCTTCCCACGCCAATGGGCTCGCGGGATCTTCATCGACCTGCCGGAAACCGACCGTATCAGCGTGATCCTCGCGCACATGGCGGACTTCCCGCTGTGCGGCAGCCTGTGGCTGGAAATGGTCGACACCAACGATGGCAAGGAACTGTCGAACTTCTGCAAGAAATTCGAAGGCCACCTGCGCAAAGCCCTGATGGCGGCCGGCAAGCTGGTGGAGGACGCCCACAAGCCGCGTCTGCTGCTGACTTTCAAAAGCGGCCGCGAAGTGTTCATGGGCCTGGCCGAGTCCAACAACTCGGCGATGTGGCCGATGGGCATTCCACGCCTGAAGTTTCCCCGTGAAGCCCCGAGCCGTTCGACGCTGAAGCTGGAAGAAGCGTGGCACCACTTCATCCCTCGCGATCAGTGGGATGAGCGCTTGCACAGCGACATGACCGGCGTCGACCTCGGTGCCGCCCCCGGCGGCTGGACCTGGCAACTGGTTAACCGCGGCATGCTGGTGACCGCCATCGACAACGGTCCGATGGCCGAAAGCCTGATGGACACCGGACTGGTGCAGCACTTAATGGCCGACGGTTTCACTTACAAACCCCGGCAGCCGGTGGACTGGATGGTTTGCGACATCGTCGAGAAACCGGCGCGCAACGCCGCGATGCTGGAAGAGTGGATTGGCGAGGGCCATTGCCGCGAAGCGGTGGTCAACCTGAAGTTGCCGATGAAACAGCGTTACGCCGAAGTGAAACGCTTGCTGGAGCGCATCGCCGACGGGTTCAAGGAGCGTGGCATTCGGGTCGAGATCGGCTGTAAGCAGCTGTATCACGACCGTGAAGAAGTGACCTGCCACCTGCGCCGGATTGACGTAAAGAAACCCAAATCCCGCTAATACACACTGCTTACCCTCGTATTTGCGGGGCGCCACACAACCCTGTAGGAGCGAGGCTTGCCCGCGAAGCTTTTGGCGTCTTCAAGGACGCCTTCGCGGGCAAGTCGGATCGCCGCACCGCTCGCTCCTACATGGGCGGGGCGGTGTACGACACAGATGACCGAACACCCGGCAATGCGCGACAATGCCGGCAAGTTTCAGGAGTGAATCATGAGTGAAATGATTGATACGCCGGTAGACGGCACCCTCGACGCCACCGGCCTCAACTGCCCGGAGCCGGTGATGATGCTGCACCAGCACATCCGTGACCTGGCACCCGGCGGCCTGCTCAAGGTAATCGCGACCGATCCCTCGACCCGTCGCGACATTCCCAAGTTTTGCGTGTTTCTGGATCACGAACTGGTCGGGCAGCATGAAGAGGCAGGCACCTACCTCTACTGGATCCGCAAGAAACTCGCTTAACCCGCCGAATGACTGATGCGGATCCGCTTGCGTGCACTGCGCGTCAGGCGGATCGACAGCATCAGCGCCGCGCAACTCAAGCCCACGATCAAACCCTGCCACAGCCCGCTCGGGCCGCTCGGCGTGCCGAACCAGTCGGTCAGGCCCAGCGCGTAACCCACCGGCAAACCGATCCCCCAGTAGGCGAACAACGTCAGGATCATCGTCACCCGAGTGTCCTGATAGCCGCGCAGTGCGCCGGCCGCAGTGACCTGGATCGCGTCGGAAAACTGGAACAGCGCCGAATACACAATCAACATCGCCGCCACTCGGATCACCGTCGGGTCGGCGGTGTAGATCGTTGCGATGTGTTCGCGCAACAGCAGCATCATGCTCGCCGAAATACACGCATACGCCAGCGCCGTGCCCATGCCGACACCCGCAGCGAAGCGCGCTTCACGCGGCTCCTCGCGACCGAGCGCCTGGCCGACCCGCACGGTCACGGCCATGCCGAGGGAGTAGGGGATCATGAACACCAGCGAGCTGAAGTTCAGGGCGATCTGGTGTCCTGCAACCACGGTGGCGCCGAGGCTGCCGATCAGCAGGGCGATCACGGCGAAGATGCTCGACTCGGCGAACACCGCGATGCCGATGGGCAGGCCGATGCCCAGCAGGCGTTTGATCACCGACCATTGCGGCCAGTCAAAACGGCTGAACAACTGGCTCGACTGATAGGCCGGAGCCCAGCGTTCCCAGCCGGCCATGCCCAGTGCCATCACCCACATCACAATCGCCGTGGCCCAGCCGCAACCGACACCGCCCATGGCCGGTACACCGAAGTGGCCATAGATGAAGATGTAGTTCAGCGGAATATTCAACGCCAACCCGCACAGACCCAGCACCATCGCCGGACGCGTACGCCCGAGGCCATCACTGAAACAACGCAGCACATGGTAGAGGGCGACGGCGGGTAGGCCGCTGGCGATACCGTGCAGATATTGCATGCACGGGCCAATCAGTTCGGGGTCGACCTTCATCATGTGCAGGATCGGTTCGGCACTGAACAGCATGCCGGTCGCCATCAAACCCACCACCAAGGCCAGCCATAACGCCTGACGCACGATCGGACCAATTTCGCTGTGGGTGCCGGCACCGAAGCGCTGGGCGACTTTCGGGGTGGTGGCCAGCAAGGTGCCGGTCATCAACAGAAACACAGGAACCCAGATCGAGTTGCCGAGCGCCACGGCCGCCAGATCACGCGGGCCGACCCGACCCGCCATCACCGCATCGACGAAGCCCATGGCGGTGGTCGCCAGTTGCGCGATCATGATCGGCAGCGCCAGGCCGAGCAGGTTTTTCAGCTCCAGGCGAACCCGGGCCGGGCGGGAGAGGGAAATAGCGGCGGGGCGGTCAGTCACGGAATTCAAGGGCGAAACGTCCAGAGATTTTGATGCACGAGGCGGCGCATTCTACGCCTTGACGCAGTGGTCAGGAAAAGTCCTGTGTTACCTATTTGTAATCGGTTTTCGAACGTAGCGACCTCCCTGTGGCGACGCAACCTTGTAGCAGCTGGCGAAGCCTGCGTTCGACTGCGAAGCAGTCGCGAGACCTGAGCATGCGGTTTTCCTGAATCACCGCAGCGTCTGATTTCACGACTGCTACGCAGCCGAACGCAGGCTTCGCCAGCTGCTACAGCGGGCGCGCAATGCTTGCTGGCCCACAATGGTCATCTCCGCCTACACTGCCAACCCGCCAAAGGAGCCTGCCATGCTGATTGTTGCCGACGAAAATATCCCGCTGCTCGATGCCTTTTTCGAAGGTTTCGGCGAAATCCGCCGGGTGCCGGGACGTTCCATCGACCGCGCCACCGTCGAGCAGGCCGATGTACTGCTGGTGCGTTCGGTGACCAACGTCAATCGCGCGTTGCTCGAAGGCAGCAAGGTGCGCTTTGTCGGCACCTGCACCATAGGCACTGATCACCTGGATCTGGATTACTTTCAGCAGGCCGGCATTACCTGGTCCAGCGCGCCCGGCTGCAATGCCCGTGGCGTGGTCGACTACGTGCTTGGCAGTTTGCTGACCCTGGCCGAAATCGAAGGCGCTGACCTGACCCGTCGCACTTACGGCGTGGTCGGTGCCGGTGAAGTCGGCGGTCGACTGGTCAACGTCTTGAAAGGCCTGGGCTGGAACGTGCTGGTCTGTGATCCGCCAAGGCAAGCCGCTGAAGGTGGCGATTACGTCAGCCTCGAACAGATCATCGAGCAGTGCGACGTCATCAGCCTGCACACCCCTTTGAAGAAACACGGCTCACAATCGACCTGGCATCTGTTCGAAAAAAACCGTCTGAACCAACTCAAGCCGGGCACCTGGCTGATCAACGCCAGTCGTGGCCCGGTGGTGGACAACGCCGCCCTGCGCCAGGTGTTGTTGCAGCGCGAAGACCTGCAAGCGGTACTCGACGTTTGGGAAGGCGAGCCTGAAGTCGATGTGGCGCTGGCCGAACTCTGCGTGCTGGCGACGCCGCACATTGCCGGTTATAGCCTTGATGGCAAGCAGCGAGGGACGGCGCAGATCTACCAGGCCTATTGCGAATTTATCGGGCAACCGGCCCAGGTCAGTTTGAGCGATTTGCTGCCGGCGCCATGGGTGTCGCAGGTGACCTTACATGCTGAAACTGATCCAGCCTGGGCGCTGGCGATGCTGTGCCGCGGTGTGTACGACCCGCGCCGGGACGATGCGGATTTCCGTCGCAGCCTTGTAGGCAATGTGAGCGAGCAGCGTGCGGCGTTTGATGCGTTGCGCAAGCATTACCCGCAGCGGCGGGAGATTGATGGGTTGACGGTGCGGATAGAGGGGCGTTCGCCTGAGTTGTTGAAGATAGTGGCGGCGTTGGGTGCAACGGCAGTTTAGAGACCGAGTCGGCCCTTTCGCGGGCAAGCCTCGCTCCTACGGGATGAACGCGACTCCGAAATTGACGCACGACCTGTAGGAGCGAGGCTTGCCCGCGAATAGCCGCACCGCAACTCCCGGATCATCACCCATAAAAAACCCGGCCATCAGGGCCGGGTCAAAGAAGACGGTGGCTATATCACTTTTGTTCGGCAGGCTTGACCAATCGCTTTTCCAGTTCGCTGCAGGCTTGCTGGATCATGTCTTCAGTGATCGGTACTTCGCGCCCTTCCTTATCAATAATCGAGCAACCCAGAGACTGGTTTGGCTGCGTGCGGATCACTTCAATTTTGTCTTCGCTGCTGTTTTGCAAGGACATGGCCTGTCTCCTCATCAGGTTGTGTACCTACTTTAAAACCGCCAGGTGACCGGGCTGTGACAACTCCCTGCGATCTTTCCAGGGCGGCAACATCAGTCCACCAGAAATAGCGCAGTGTTGCCACCCGGACATTAGACCAATAGCGTCTAGGCGCTAGTCGTTGTGGTCATAATTAACCTGACTCATTGTGATTTACAGAGTTCCACCCCACTTAAGCGGTATAGGCTGGCCCCATCAATTGCGTACTGGATAACCCGATGCTCTCTGCCCGTCACCGCCGTGCGATTCGCCTGACCAGCCGTTTTCTTGCACCTTATCGCTGGCCGGCCTTCGGCGCCTTGCTCGCCCTGATCATCACCGCCGGCATCACCTTGTCGATGGGGCAGGGCATTCGCTTGTTGGTGGATCAGGGTTTCATGACCCAATCGGCGCATTTGCTCAACCAGACCATCGGCCTGTTCATGTTGCTGGTGGTCGGATTGGCGGTTGGCACCTTTGCGCGCTTCTATCTGGTGTCGTGGATCGGCGAGCGCGTGGTCGCGGACATCCGCAAGCAAGTGTTCAATCATCTGGTTTATCTGCATCCGGGCTTCTATGAAGACAATCGCAGCTCCGAGATCCAGTCACGGCTGACCGCCGACACCACGTTGCTGCAATCGGTGATCGGTTCTTCGTTGTCGCTGTTTTTGCGCAATTTGCTGATGGTGATCGGCGGGATTGTCTTGCTGTTTATCACCAATCCCAAACTCACCAGCATCGTGGTGGTAGCGTTGCCGCTGGTGATCGCGCCGATCCTGATTTTCGGCCGTCGGGTACGCGGCCTGTCGCGCCTCAGCCAGGACCGCATTGCCGACATTGGCAGCTACGTCTCCGAAACCCTCAGCCAGATCAAAACCGTGCAGGCCTACAACCATCAGGTTCAGGACGAGCAGCGCTTCGCTGTGACAGTGGAGGAGGCGTTCAACACGGCGCGCAAACGCATTTTTCAACGAGCCTGGCTGATTACGCTGGTGATCGTGCTGGTACTGGGCGCGGTTGGGGTGATGCTGTGGGTCGGCGGTATGGACGTGATCGCCGGACGGATCTCGGCAGGTGAGCTGGCGGCATTCGTTTTCTACAGCCTGATCGTCGGTAGTGCCTTTGGCACGTTGAGCGAAGTGATAGGTGAGTTGCAGCGTGCGGCAGGCGCTGCCGAACGGATTGCCGAATTGCTTCGTTCTGAAAACATCATTCAGGCGCCCACCTCAGGTTTGGTCACTTTGCCTGATCGGGTGAAGGGCGATCTGTCGCTCCAAGACGTGCGCTTTTCCTACCCGTCGCGTCCAGACAGCTATGCCGTGGATGGCCTGAGCCTGACCATCAATGCGGGCGAAACCCTCGCCCTTGTCGGTCCGTCCGGTGCCGGTAAATCCACGGTGTATGACCTGCTGCTGCGTTTTTACGATCCTGCCTCGGGACAGATCCTGCTGGATGGCGTGCTGCTGACCCAACTCGATCCGCTCGACCTGCGTCGTTGCTTCGCCCTGGTCTCGCAAAATCCGGCGCTGTTCTTCGGCAGCATCGAAGAGAACATCCGCTACGGCAACCCGACAGCGACCCTGGCCCAAGTCCAGGAAGCGGCGAGAATCGCTTACGCACACGACTTCATCGAGCAAATGCCCCACGGCTACCAGACACACCTCGGCGACGGCGGCCTCGGGTTGTCCGGCGGCCAGCGCCAACGCCTGGCCATCGCACGGGCGCTGCTGGTGGACGCACCGATCCTGTTGCTCGACGAAGCCACCAGCGCCCTTGATGCACAGAGTGAACACCTGATCCAGCAAGCCCTGCCGAGCCTGATGAAAAACCGCACCACCCTGGTCATCGCCCACCGATTGGCCACGGTGAAAAATGCCGACCGGATCGCGGTGATGGATCAAGGGAAATTGGTGGCAGTGGGGACGCATCAGGAGTTGATTGCGAGCAATGCGCTGTATGCGCGGTTGGCGGCGTTGCAGTTTAGTGATGGGCACGAAGCCGCATGAATGAGAGCTGCTGAACGCTGCAAGGTTCGGGCATTATGTCGACCTCAGTTACGAGCCTGGATGAGGATATGAGCCGTTATCAACCACCGTTGACCCTGACTACAAGGATGTTGGCGTTGATTGCCGAGATCAGCGAACAAATCGGTCAACTGACGGCTGTGGACGAACGTTTGCAGACGCCTCAACTACGTCGCAGCAATCGAATTCGTACGATTCAGGCTACTTTGGCGATCGAGAACAACACCCTTAGCATTGAGCAGGTGACCGCAGTTCTGGCGGGCCGACGGGTTCTTGGCCTGCCGCGAGAAATCCAGGAAGTGCGTAACGCGTTTGCGGCTTATGAAGCCATGCCCGAGTGGCGGTCGAGCAGCCAGTCCGACCTGCTGCGGGCGCATGAGTTGCTGATGGGTGGATTGATTGACGACTGCGGGCAGTTTCGCCGAGCGGGTGTAGGTATTTACCGTGGCGAAAAATTAGTCCACATGGCACCGCCGCCGAGTCGCGTTGCGCACTTGATGGACGATTTGCTGGCATGGCTCAGCGATTCAGATTGGCACCCATTGATCGTCAGCTTCGTGTTCCATTACGAGTTTGAGTTTATTCATCCCTTCGCCGACGGAAATGGGCGGATGGGACGACTCTGGCAAACCTTGATACTCAGTCAGTGGCGGCCGGTATTGGCTTATCTGCCAGTCGAAGCGGTGATTCGAGAGCAGCAGGACGCTTATTACGCTGCGTTGTCGGCAGCCGATCAGTTGGCCGAATCAACGCCTTTTGTCGAGTTCATGTTGCAAGCGTTGAGCGTTGCGCTTGGCGAGGCCGCCCGAAGTGAACCTACGACCGACCAAGTAACCGACCAAGTAACCGACCAAGTAGCGAAACTGCTGATTGCTCTGCGTGGAAGCGCTCCACTGAAGGTTAACGATCTGATGGCTGAGGTTGGGTTAGCTCACAAGGCGACCTTCAGGGCAAACTATCTCAAGCCTGCATTAACTGTCGGCTTAATTGAAATGACAGATCCCGATTCCCCCCGCAGTCCGGTTCAAAGGTATCGCCTGACCGAGCTTGGCGAACGAACGGCGGTGCGGTACTGACTCGACGTAGATGTTTGAACATCAAAAAAAATGCCCGCATTTCTCAATACGGGCATTTTTTTTTGCGCGTCAAAGCACCATCACTGATCGTCGAAGTACCGCTCATGCCAATCCACCAACGGCTGTGGCGAGTTGAGCTTCTGGCCGTAGATCACCGAGTACGACAGCACGTTTTGCACGTACTGGCGGGTTTCGTCGAACGGGATGCTTTCCACCCACACGTCGAAGCTCAGGTGATCAGCGCCGCGCAACCACTGGCGCACACGGCCGGGGCCGGCGTTGTAGGCGGCGGAGGCGAGGACGCGGTTGCCGTTGAACTGGCTGTGAACCTGGCTCAAGTAAGCGGCGCCGAGCTGGATGTTCTTGTCCGGGTCGAACACTTGCTGCGGCGAGGCCAGCGGGATGCTGAACTTGCGCGCGGTTTCCTTGGCAGTGCCAGGCATCAGTTGCATGAGGCCGCTGGCGCCGACGCCGGAGCGGGCGTCGGCCATGAAGGCGCTTTCCTGGCGGGTGATGGCGAACACCCAGCTCGAATGCAGGCCACGAACCTTGGCTTCACGCACCAGGGTTTCGCGGTGAGCCATCGGGAAGCGGATGTCCAAATCGTCCCAGTACTGCGCCTGGCTGATGGTGCGGATCGCCGGGAAATACCATTTCAGGTCGTAGGCCAGTTTCGCCTGGGCGACCATTTCGTCACGGCTGAAGTGACGGCTGACGTGGTACCACTCGCGACGACCGTCGACGATCTGCCCGCGGGCGTGGAATTCTAGGGCGCGACGCACGCCTGGCGTGTTGCGCACCTTGTTGATCAGCGCCTGGCTCAGGACCAAGGGTTTGTTGTTCAGCGAATAAGGTGATTGCGAACGATCGGCTGCGAGGAAACCGTAGAAATCCCGCTCGCGGGCGAGGTTCTTGTACAGCGTTTGCGCTTCCGGGTTCTGCGGCTGTGCCAGTTCCAGGCTGCGGGCCTGCCAGTAGCGCCAGCGGTTGGTGGTCGCCAGATCCTGCGGCAAGCGGCGAGTCAGCTGATAGGCATCGTCCCAGCGGGCCAGGCGCAATAGCAGGCGCATGCGCCATTCGGACACGGTGTTGTCGCGCAGCTCCGGGTCGTATTTGGTCATCATGTCCAGCGCGCGAGGATCGAAGCGTTTGGCGAGGGTCAACCCGATTTCACGGGCGATCGCCACTTTTTCATCGCGGGAGAAATGCATGCTGCTGGCATAGCCGTCGAGCAGGTCCATGGCCTTGTCGGGATCCTGGCGGGCCAGGCGGCGCAGGCCAAGGCTGACCACGTCGGACATCGGTTCGTCGGCCGGGGTGAAGCGCGATGGCTGGTTCAGCAGTTCGGGTTTCTGCGCCACATCCACCAGCAAACGACCGCGAGGGGCGAGGGTGGTCAGGCCGTTGATCAGGCTGTTGGCCAGTGGATAGTTGCGCGCCTGGGCAGCGAGCTTGGTGCGCTCCCAGCGTTTCTGTTCGGTCAATTGGCCTTCGGCAGCCCATTGCCCGAACAGCGCGTCGCAGGCGGCAGGTTGGGATTTGCCGGTCAGCCAGAGTTTGTTGGCGTTGGCGTAGCCTTCGGTTTTCTGGTTATGACCGATCTGGTACTGCGCGTTCAGGCAGTCCAGTTCGGTGAAATTGAGCTTGGGGTCGTAGTACTTGACGAAGGTCGCCCAGTCGCCGCGATCGGCCAGCCAGCGCAACCAGCGCAATTTCATCCAGTTGGCCTGAGGCAGGTCACCGTGTTCGGCGAGGAATTTTTCGATCTCGGCATTGCTGGCGGTTTTCAGCCGTGCGGTCAGTTCGTCATAGGCCAGATACGGCTCCAGCGGATAATCGCTGAGGGCCTGGCTATAACGAAAGTAAGGGCCGGTATCGCCCTTGGCCAAGGCACGCTTGGCCTCATCGTAATATTGGCGCTGGGTGGACAGGTCCACCGCCTGGGCGGTTTGAACGGCAGTGGCAGAAAGAAGCAAACAAGACAAAAGACTGAAAAGGCGACTGCGCATGAGACGTCCGGGCAGAGAAATCACGACAAGCGCAGGCTTAACCTGCACTGAATTGTCTGTAGCTTAGCCTTTTGCCAGCAACGGGCGAAAGCTTTGCCGGCCTCTCTGCACAAGTTCGCAACAATTGTCATGCAGAGTGCTTCGACATTGAAATTGCCGGCCTTCTGAAGCCTCAAGTCAGGTAGAATGCGCGCCCGGTTTTTGGAGAAGCTCATGACCCTGCTCAAATTCAGCGATGTGTCCCTTGCTTTCGGCGCTATGCCGTTGTTGGACAAGGTGTCCTGGCAGATCGCCCGTGGTGAGCGGGTGTGCATCATCGGCCGCAACGGCACTGGCAAGTCCAGCATGATGAAGCTCGTCAAGGGCGACCAGAAGCCCGACGAAGGCTCCGTTTGGCGTGCACCCGGCCTCAAGATTGGCGAATTGCCGCAAGAATTGCCGGTAGCCGACGAGCGGACCGTGTTCGACGTAGTGGCCGAAGGCCTGGACGGTGTCGGCGAGTTGCTCGCGCAGTATCACCACCTGAGCCAGAACATCGTCACCGACGCCGACCTGGACAAACTGATGCACGTCCAGCATGACCTCGAAGCCCGTGACGGCTGGCGTTTGCAGCAACTGGTCGACAGCACCTTGAGCCGTCTGCAGTTGCCGGCCGACAAGACCCTCGCCGAATTGTCCGGTGGCTGGCGTCGTCGCGTCCTGCTGGCCCAGGCCCTGGTTTCCGAACCGGACCTGCTGCTGCTCGACGAACCGACCAACCACCTGGACATCGGTGCAATTGCCTGGCTCGAAGAAGCACTGAAGGATTTCCAGGGCGCCGTGCTGTTCATCACGCACGACCGTTCATTCCTGCAGAACCTCGCGACCCGCATTCTGGAACTGGATCGCGGCGGTTTGATCGACTGGAACGGCGACTACGCCAGTTTCCTCGTGCACAAGGAAGCCTCGCTGGCCGCTGAAGAAACGGCCAACGCGCTGTTCGACAAAAAGCTGGCCCAGGAAGAAGTCTGGATCCGCCAGGGCATCAAGGCCCGCCGCACCCGTAACGAAGGCCGCGTGCGCGCATTGAAAGCCCTGCGCGTCGAGCGTAGCGAACGTCGCGAGCGCACCGGCAAGGCCAACATTCAGCTGGACACCGCTGACAAATCCGGCAAGCAGGTGATGGTCCTCGATAACGTGAGTTTCGCGCATCCGGGTGGCCCGTTCCTGATCAAGGATTTCTCGATGGTCCTGACGCGCGGCGACCGTATCGGTCTGCTTGGCGCCAACGGTACCGGCAAGACCACGCTGCTGAAACTGATGCTCAGCGGTCTGCAGCCAACCAGCGGCAAAGTGGAAGAGGGGACGCGCATCGACGTGGCCTACTTCGACCAGTTGCGCCATCAGCTGGACCTGGAAAAGACCGTGATCGACAACGTGGCCGAAGGTCGCGACTTCATCGATATCGATGGTCAGAGCCGTCACGTGCTGAGCTACCTCGGTGACTTCCTGTTCAGCCCGCAGCGTGCCCGCACGCCGGTCAAGGCGCTGTCGGGTGGTGAGCGTGCGCGCCTGTTGCTGGCCAAGCTGTTCAGCAAACCGGCGAATCTGCTGGTCCTCGACGAACCGACCAACGACCTCGATGTGGAAACACTCGAACTGCTGGAAGAGGTCTTGCTGACTTTCAACGGCACCGTGCTGATGGTCAGTCACGACCGGGCATTCCTCGACAACGTGGTCACCAGTACCCTGGTCTTCGAGGGTGAAGGCAAGGTTCGCGAATACGTCGGTGGTTATCAGGACTGGCTGCGTCAGGGCGGCTCGCCGCGCCTGCTGGGCGTGACCGAAAGCAAGTCCGGCAAAGCCGACCTGACTTCGGCGGTTGTGAAGGCCGAAGCGGCACCGGTTGCTGCGGCAGTCGAAGCGCCTGTAGCGAAGAAGAAACTCAGTTACAAGTTGCAGCGTGAGCTGGAGATGTTGCCGGCTCAGATCGAAGCCATGGAACAGCAGATCGCAGCCGTTGAGGCCCAAATGGCCGATGCCGGTTTCTATCAGCGTCCTGCGGCCGAGACCGCTGCCGTGATCGCTCAGCTTGAGCAGTTGCAGGCTGAGCACGACGTGATGGTCGAGCGTTGGGCCGAGCTGGATGCCTGATTGATCCTGCAATAAAAAAGCCCGGCGTTCAGTGATGACCGCCGGGCTTTTCGTATGGAATGCAATCCACTGTAGGAGCCGGCTTGCTGCGGGCGGCGTTCCGACGATGAGCGATGACGCGGTTCACCTGATGGATCGCGGTGCCTGTATCGCCAGCAAGCCGGCTCCTACAGGATCGGTTGTCAGCTCTTGTTTTGCAGGCGCACCGCGAGCACATCGCATGGCGCACCGTGCAGTACGTCATTGGCGGTGGAGCCCAGCAGCAATGCCAGGCCGTGTCGGCCATGGCTGCCCACCACGATCAGGTCGCAGGTTTGTTCCTTGGCCAGGTGGTGGATCTCCTGGCGTGGCTGGCCGTAGGTCAGGTGGCTGTATTCTTTGGAGAGTTCCGGATATTTCACGATCAGTCGGTCGAGGCGTTCCTTGGCCTGATCGAACTGCTGCTGTTGCAGTTGTGACAGGTCCATGGGGACGTCGCCACCAAAGGCCATGGCCATCGGTTCGACGATGTGGACCAGGGATAATTTCGCGCCGTTGCTCACTGACAGCTCGCGAGCGCGGTGGATTACAGGGTCGCACTCATCGGTTAGATCTACAGCGACCAGAATGTGGTAGTAGGGCATGAGGTGCTCCTCCTGAGGATTGCAATATTGGTAAGTATGGCTGGTTTCAAGCGCATTGGTTCCAAAGTGACTCAAAGCGCTCATCAAGAATCGGGAGTACAGATATGACGGTCTGGATAGTGGTGTCAATCCTGCTGGTGGTACTGAGTCCACTGGCGTGGTTGCGACCGTCCCGTGGGCAGAGCGGGCGCATGGCGTTGCGCATGGAGGCACGGCGTATCGGGTTGGCCATGCAGCTTGCGCCTCAGGAGTGGCCGCACTGGCTGAGCCAGGAGCCGCCGAGCCCTTGCGCCCAGTATCATCGGCCGCGCCGTGGCAATCAGCCGGCGTGCTGGAGTTATTGGCAAAAATCGCCGGGTGTGTGGGTGAACCAGTGGCAGGAAGTTTGCGAAGATCGAGCGCTGCTCAATCATTTCGAAAAATTGCCGGCCAACGTCTACAAGGTTGAGGCGGACAAACAGATGATCACCCTGTATTGGGGCGAGAAAGGCGAGGCGACGGTTTTGCAACAAATCGATGCCACGCTCAAAGCGCTCGCCTGACACCGATCTGTAGCAGCTGCCGAGCTCGCGAGGCTGCGTTCGGCGACGAAGTCGTCGTAAAGCCTGACCACGAGACTCCCCGATACACCGGGGCGCCTGATTGACGACTGCTGCGCAGCCGGACGCAGCCTTCGGCAGCTGCTACAGGGGCGTTGGCCGTTATCGCGGGCAATAAAAAGCCCGACATCATCATCGGGCTGGGGATGGCCAGGCAGGCCGGTAATTCGCTGTAGGGCTGATCTTACGCTGGGCATTCGCCGGAAGCGTTCATGTTTTTTCTTCGACTTCCCGCCAGCGTAGCTTGTTAAACACGGGCTGCAGCGAATTAGGGCGACTTTTCTAACTATTGATTCTATGAATGGCTTCACATGCAGATGCGTGTTGAAGATCTTCGCAGTACGGAAGTGACCGCAAAGTCGCGTTTCAACCCGTATTTTGGGCGATTGACAATTGTCGGAAATTCCGTGAAGGTGGCGTACCCAAATCAAACGGGCGTATGAATTGAGCGTTTGTATTTCAGACCGCTCCTACAGAATCCCGACTATCGCGTTGGCGGGTGTGCCGGGTGGATTGGCGTTAGCATCGACGATAAGCGTCCTGCCGAGCCATTCGCCTGCGTCCGACGTGTACTGTTCAGCTTCCATATCGTGGAGATCAGTTGATGATTTACGAAGGTAAAGCCATCACGGTTAAGGCTCTTGAAAGTGGCATCGTCGAATTGAAATTCGACCTCAAGGGTGAGTCCGTTAACAAGTTCAACCGTCTAACCCTGAACGAACTGCGTCAGGCTGTAGACACTATCAAGGCAGATGCTTCGATCAAGGGTGTGATCGTCAGCAGTGGCAAGGACGTCTTCATCGTCGGCGCCGACATCACCGAATTTGTCGAGAACTTCAAGCTGCCTGATGCAGAGCTTGTTGCTGGCAACCTGGAAGCCAACAAGATTTTCAGCGATTTCGAAGACCTCAATGTCCCGACTGTCGCCGCGATCAACGGCATCGCGCTGGGTGGCGGTCTGGAAATGTGCCTGGCGGCGGACTACCGCGTCATGTCCACCAAGGCCAAGATCGGTCTGCCGGAAGTCAAACTGGGCATCTACCCGGGCTTCGGCGGTACCGTGCGTCTGCCGCGCCTGATCGGTGCCGACAACGCCATCGAGTGGATTGCCGCCGGCAAGGAAAACCGTCCTGAAGACGCGCTGAAAGTCGGCGCCGTCGATGCCGTGGTTGCACCTGAGAAACTGCAGGAAGCGGCCCTGGAGCTGATCAAGCGTGCCATCTCCGGCGAATTTGACTACAAGGCCAAGCGTCAGCCTAAGCTGGAAAAGCTGAAACTGAACGCAATCGAACAAATGATGGCTTTCGAAACCGCCAAAGGTTTCGTGGCAGGCCAGGCCGGTCCGAACTACCCGGCACCGGTTGAAGCGATCAAGACTATCCAGAAAGCCGCGAACTTCGGTCGTGAGAAAGCGCTGGAAATCGAAGCCGCCGGTTTCGTAAAACTGGCCAAGACTTCTGCCGCACAGAGCTTGATCGGCCTGTTCCTGAACGATCAGGAGCTGAAGAAAAAGGCCAAGGCCTACGACGAAATCGCCAAAGACGTGAAGCAGGCTGCCGTGTTGGGCGCTGGCATCATGGGTGGCGGTATCGCTTATCAGTCGGCTTCCAAAGGCACGCCGATCCTGATGAAAGACATCAATGAGCACGGTATCGAGCAAGGCCTGGCTGAAGCCGCCAAGCTGCTGGTCGGCCGCGTTGATAAAGGCCGCATGACCCCGGCGAAAATGGCTGAAGTGCTTAACGGCATTCGTCCGACCCTGTCCTACGGTGATTTCGGTCACGTTGACCTGGTCGTTGAAGCTGTTGTCGAGAACCCGAAGGTCAAGCAAGCCGTTCTGGCCGAAGTCGAAGACAAGGTCAAAGAGGACACCATCCTCGCGTCCAACACCTCGACCATTTCCATCACCTTGCTGGCCAAAGCCCTCAAGCGTCCGGAAAACTTCGTCGGCATGCACTTCTTCAACCCGGTGCACATGATGCCGCTGGTTGAAGTGATTCGTGGTGAGAAGTCCAGCGAGCTGGCCGTTGCCACCACCGTTGCCTACGCCAAGAAAATGGGCAAGAACCCGATCGTCGTCAACGACTGCCCGGGCTTCCTGGTCAACCGCGTCCTGTTCCCGTACTTCGGCGGTTTCGCCAAACTGGTCAGCGCCGGTGTGGACTTCGTCCGTATCGACAAGATCATGGAAAAATTCGGCTGGCCAATGGGCCCGGCCTACCTGATGGACGTGGTCGGCATCGACACCGGCCACCACGGTCGTGACGTGATGGCTGAAGGCTTCCCGGACCGCATGAAAGACGATCGCCGTTCGGCTATCGACGTGCTCTACGAAGCCAAGCGCCTGGGCCAGAAGAACGGCAAGGGTTTCTACGCTTACGAGACCGACAAGCGCGGCAAGCAGAAGAAAGTGGCCGATCCGTCGGTGCTGGAAGTGCTCAAGCCGATCGTTTACGAGCAGCGCGAAGTCACTGACGAAGACATCATCAACTGGATGATGATCCCGCTGTGCCTGGAAACCGTGCGTTGCCTGGAAGACGGCATTGTTGAAACCGCCGCCGAAGCCGACATGGGTCTGGTCTACGGTATTGGTTTCCCTCCATTCCGTGGCGGTGCGCTGCGCTACATCGATTCGATCGGTGTTGCCGAGTTCGTTGCCCTGGCTGACCAGTACGCTGATTTGGGCGCGCTGTACCACCCGACCGCAAAACTGCGTGAAATGGCCAAAACCGGCCAACGGTTCTTCGGTTAAGCGTCCCAACTTTTGAGCGAGAGTGAAATTTTATGAGCTTGAATCCAAGAGACGTCGTGATTGTCGACTTCGGTCGTACTCCGATGGGCCGCTCCAAGGGCGGCATGCACCGCAACACCCGCGCTGAAGACATGTCGGCGCACCTGATCAGCAAATTGCTGGAACGCAACGTCAAGGTTGACCCGAGCGAAGTCGAAGACGTGATCTGGGGCTGCGTAAACCAGACCCTGGAGCAGGGCTGGAACATCGCCCGCATGGCGTCCCTGATGACGCAGATCCCGCACACTGCTGCCGGCCAGACCGTCAGCCGTCTGTGTGGTTCGTCGATGAGCGCGCTGCACACTGCCGCACAAGCGATCATGACCGGCAACGGTGACGTGTTCGTCGTCGGTGGCGTCGAGCACATGGGCCACGTGAGCATGATGCACGGTGTCGATCCGAACCCGCACATGTCGCTGTACGCGGCAAAAGCCTCGGGCATGATGGGCCTGACCGCTGAAATGCTGGGCAAAATGCACGGCATCACTCGCGAACAACAGGACGCTTTCGGCGTGCGCTCCCACCAGCTCGCTCACAAGGCAACCCTGGAAGGCAAGTTCAAAGACGAAATCATCCCGATGCAGGGCTACGACGAGAACGGTTTCCTGAAACTGTTCGACTACGACGAAACCATTCGTCCGGAAACCACCCTGGAAAGCCTGGCGGCTCTGAAGCCAGCGTTCAACCCGAAGGGCGGCACCGTAACGGCCGGTACTTCGTCGCAGATCACCGACGGTGCTTCCTGCATGATCGTGATGTCGGCGCAGCGTGCACAGGACCTGGGCATCCAGCCGCTGGCGGTTATCCGCTCGATGGCAGTGGCAGGTGTCGATCCGGCAATCATGGGCTATGGTCCAGTACCGGCCACTCAAAAAGCACTGAAGCGTGCGGGCCTTGGCATTAACGATATCGACTTCTTCGAGCTCAACGAAGCTTTCGCCGCACAGGCCCTGCCAGTGCTGAAAGATCTGAAAGTGCTCGACAAGATGAACGAGAAGGTTAACCTGCACGGCGGCGCGATCGCCCTGGGTCACCCGTTCGGTTGCTCCGGTGCCCGTATCTCCGGCACTTTGCTGAACGTGATGAAGCAGAATGGCGGCACCTTCGGGGTAGCCACCATGTGCATTGGTCTCGGCCAAGGCATCTCCACCGTCTTCGAACGCGTTTAAGCGTTTCGCTGATGGAAGCCGGGGCCAAGTGCCCCGGTTTTTGTTTTTCTGAATTTATTTTTTGTTTTTATTTTTAAAAGATTTGAGTGAGGGCCAAACCATGCCGATACAACCTGGGCTCTACCAGCATTACAAAGGTCCGCAGTACCGCGTATTCAGCATCGCGCGGCATTCGGAAACCGAAGAAGAAGTGGTCTTCTACCAAGCCCTGTATGGCGATTACGGCTTTTGGGTGCGTCCCTTGAGCATGTTCCTGGAGTCAGTCGAGGTTGACGGCGAACAGGTGCCACGCTTTGCTTTGGTGCAAGCCGAACCGAGCCTTTTTTCCAAGCCATAAGCTGAGTGCGCGCAAGACCCTGCGCTTGACCTCACCTTGTAGCCACTATATATAGCGGTGCCGCGTCAGGCGCCAACCGCCTTTCACTTCTAGAATTCAGGAATTTTCTGATCCATGGGCAAATCGCTGGTCATTGTGGAATCCCCGGCTAAGGCCAAGACCATCAACAAGTATCTGGGTAACCAATACGTGGTGAAGTCGAGTATCGGCCATATCCGAGACCTGCCCACCAGCGGTTCGGCTAGCGCCAGCAAAGAGCCAGCCGCCAAGCGCGGCAAGGCCGCCGCGGGTGAAGGTCCGGTGCTCACGCCGAAAGAGAAGGCGCGCAAGCAGCTGGTCTCGCGCATGGGTGTCGATCCCGATCATGGCTGGAAAGCCAAGTACGAGATCCTCCCGGGCAAGGAAAAGGTCATCGAAGAGCTGCGCCGGCTCGCCAAAGATGCTGACACCATCTATCTCGCAACCGACTTGGATCGCGAGGGGGAAGCCATTGCCTGGCACCTGCGCGAAGCCATCGGTGGTGACGACAGCCGCTACAAGCGCGTGGTGTTCAACGAAATCACCAAGAAAGCGATCCAGGAAGCCTTCTCCAAACCCGGCGAGCTGGACATTGACCGTGTCAACGCCCAGCAGGCGCGTCGCTTCCTCGATCGCGTGGTGGGTTACATGGTTTCGCCGCTGCTGTGGGCCAAGGTCGCCCGTGGCCTGTCCGCCGGTCGCGTGCAATCGGTTGCGGTAAAACTGGTCGTTGAGCGTGAGCGTGAAATTCGCGCGTTCAACCCGGAAGAATACTGGGAAGTCCACGCTGACCTCGGCACCGCCAAGGGCGCGACTGTGCGCTTCGACGTGGCGCGTGAGAAAGGCGAAGCTTTCAAGCCGCTCAACGAAGCTCAGGCCATGGCCGCGCTGGAGAAGCTCAAGGCTTCCAGCTACAGCATCGTCAAGCGCGAAGACAAACCGACCAGCAGCAAGCCTTCGGCACCGTTCATCACGTCCACCCTGCAACAGGCTGCGAGTAACCGCCTGGGCTTCGGTGTGAAGAAAACCATGATGATGGCCCAGCGTTTGTACGAAGCTGGTTACATCACTTATATGCGTACCGACTCCACCAACCTCTCGGTCGATGCCGTGACGATGGCGCGCACCTATATTGAAGGCGAGTTCGGCAAGAAGTACCTGCCGGAAAACCCGAATGTCTACAGCAGCAAGGAAGGCGCACAAGAGGCTCACGAAGCGATTCGTCCGTCTGACGCCAACACCGAGCCAAGCAAGCTGTCGGGCATGGAGCGTGATGCAGAGCGGCTCTACGAGCTGATCTGGCGCCAGTTCCTCGCTTGCCAGATGCTGCCGGCCCAATACCTGTCGACCACGGTCACCGTCGGTGCCGGCGATTTCGAGCTGCGCGCCAAGGGCCGCATCCTGAAGTTCGACGGTTATACCCGCGTCATGCCGCAAATTGCCAAGCCTGGTGACGACGACGTGCTGCCGGACATGGCTCAGGGCGACGCGATGAAGCTGATCAAGCTTGATCCGACCCAGCACTTCACCAAGCCGCCTGCGCGTTACTCGGAAGCGAGCCTTGTTAAAGAAATGGAAAAACGCGGTATCGGTCGTCCTTCGACCTACGCGGCGATCATTTCGACCATTCAGGACCGTGGCTACGTAGCACTGCACAACCGTCGTTTCTACTCGGAAAAGATGGGCGACATCGTGACCGAGCGTCTGGCCGAGAGTTTCTCCAATCTGATGGACTACGGCTTCACCGCCGGCATGGAAGAGAACCTCGATGACGTGGCTCAGGGCGAACGCGATTGGAAAAACGTGCTCGACGAGTTCTACGGCGATTTCAAGAAGAAACTTGAAGTAGCCGAAAGCGCCGAAGGCGGCATGCGCGCCAACCAACCGGTGATGACTGACATTCCGTGCGTGTTGTGCGGTCGTCCGATGCAGATTCGTACCGCATCGACTGGCGTGTTCCTGGGTTGCTCGGGTTACAGCCTGCCACCGAAAGAACGCTGCAAGGCCACCGTCAACCTGGTGCCGGGCGACGAAATCGCTGCGGACGACGAGGGTGAATCGGAATCCCTGGTGCTGCGTGGCAAGCACCGCTGCCCGATCTGCAGCACGGCGATGGACGCTTACCTGCTGGATGAGAAGCGCAAGCTGCACATCTGCGGTAACAACCCTGATTGCGCTGGCTACGAAATCGAAGAGGGCACCTATCGCATCAAGGGCTATGAAGGTCCGAGCCTGGAATGCGACAAGTGTGGCAGCGAGATGCAGCTCAAGACCGGCCGTTTCGGCAAGTTCTTCGGTTGCACCAACGCAACGTGCAAGAACACCCGCAAGCTGCTGAAAAGCGGTGATGCGGCACCGCCGAAGATGGACCCGGTGAAGATGCCTGAGCTGAAATGCGAAAAGGTCAACGACACCTACATCCTGCGCGACGGTGCTTCCGGCCTGTTCCTGGCGGCCAGCCAATTCCCGAAAAACCGCGAGACGCGTGCTCCGCTGGTCATCGAAATTGTGCCGCACAAGGATGAGATCGATCCGAAGTACCACTTCCTCTGTGAAGCACCGAAGAAAGATCCGGACGGCCTGCCTGCTGTAATCCGTTACAGCCGCAAGACCAAAGAGCAGTACGTGCAGACTGAAGTCGACGGTAAGCCGACTGGCTGGAAGGCGTACTACGACGGCGGCAAATGGACGGTTGAAGACAAGCGTCCGGCAGCCAAAGCGTAAAAGAGGCTGTACACAAAAGGCCGCATGACAACCCTCGGGTTCTCATGCGGCCTTTTTGTTTTGTGCTTGCAGTCAGATCGGCTGATCCCCGACACTGTCTGACCTGCGTTAAGCAATTATTTCGTTGTGGAGGCTGCCGTCATGGCCCACGAACTCTATACCCGTACTAACCAGAAGATTTATTTCGCCGGCCTGTCGCTGGAAGCGCTCGCCAGAGCCGAAGAGGGGCGGGCGATGAATTCCCTTGCTCTGATTCAGGCCGGGCGCGAGTCGGCGTTGTTTCACTTGTACGGTGCGTTGCTGGGGCTGTGCCATGAAATTGCCGGTTTCTACCGCTTGCCTCAGGCCAATGCGCCTCGGGCGGAGATGCTGCTCACTCGCGAAGTGCTGGAAGCCATCGCCATTCCTGAGATGGCAGAGATGGTCGAGCTGGCTCAGAATCGGGAAACCTGGCTAGCCAAGCTGCTAGCGGCTCACGCGGCGATGTTCCAACCGCCTCGCGCTCCGCATAAGCCCAAGGGTGACGTGACTCAACCGCTTATCCTGGCGGTTAACCTGGATGAGGAAGAGGCGCCAGAGGAGTTGAGTCGCGAAGAGCTGGAGAGCTGGCGTCAAAACCTGAAAGCGCTGGCGATCCGGTTTCGCGAAGGCTTGAACGAGTGCTGATCGGCTGAGACCAGGCAGTGCGATTAAAAGCGCTGCTGGTCAAGTTACCGAGCGAAGCCTGGCCGATGCCTATATAATCCCCGCCTTTCGTGGAGAACAGACCTTTATGCCAACGTCCTTTCTAGAAATTGTCGAGTTACCAGACGGCCGAATCGAGCTGCGCAGGGCTGAGGACGAGGGTTCTCTGGTTACTTTGGATTTCTCCGAGGATGCCAAGGCTTTCCTGCAGGGCCAGCACGTGGAAGTCGCCAAGGCGATGTTGAGCGTCGGTGTCCAGATGGCAGGACGCCTGGTTGAAGGCGAATTCAATACCGATGAGAGTTCGCGGGTCCTCCACTGATTCCATTCGTCGCTTTCTGCTGATACGGCTACGGACCGGCTTCTCTATCCTTTGAGAAGCCCCGCGCTATTCATTGCGCGCTTTGTTTACACGTTAACCCAAGCGAATATTCAGGCTCTGCGCATCCCCGGTACGGGCTGCGCTGATCAACTGTTGCCGTGAGTTTGTGTTCAACGGGTTGAGCCAGCTGACAACGGTGTGGCTGCGGCCCAGGCGCAAGGCTTCGCAGGTCAACTGCTGAGCACTTTGAGTGCCGCGAGGTTGCAGCAGCAGGATGCGTTCGCGGTTAAGGCCAGCGTCTCGCAACCACGCCTGAGTCAGGCTGGCTGGCGGAGCGATCAGTGTCAGCCACCGCGCGTCCTGATCCTGACTCAGCTCCCGGAGAATCGGCGCCAAAAGGTTCAGACAGTTCCCGGCCGCACCACGCAGTGAAAGCTCGCTGAAAACTTCGGGTTCGGTGCTCCAGGGCGACTCGACCACGTCTTTCAGGATCGGCGCCATCGGTTGCACCATGAATGCCTCGAACAACGGCAGTTGGGCTTGCTGTGATGTGTGTGGGAACTGCATAAAGCCTCCTTTAGCGGCGAATGACGCCGACACTCAAGCCTTCGATCACCAGTTCCTGATCTTTCAGGTTGACTTCGATAGGGGCGAATTCAGGGTTTTCGGCAATCAACCAAACCTTGCTGCCATCGCGCTTGAAGCGCTTGACGGTCACTTCGTCGCCGATTCGCGCCACGACGATCTGGCCGTTGCGGGCTTCCCGGGTGGTGTGGACGGCCAGCAGGTCGCCGTCGAAAATGCCGACGTCCTTCATGCTCATGCCATGGACGCGCAACAGATAATCGGCGCGCGGATGGAAGAAGGCAGGGTTGATGTTGCAGGATTCTTCGATGTGCTGCTGGGCCAGAATCGGCGCACCGGCAGCCACTCGGCCAATGATTGGCAGGGTGGAATCGTCGGCCTTGGCTTCGAAGCCCGGGATGCGAATGCCGCGGGAGGCGCCCGGGGTCATCTCGATCGCACCCTTGCGGGCCAGCGCCTTGAGGTGTTCTTCCGCCGCGTTGGGCGACTTGAAACCCAGCTCCTGAGCGATTTCCGCACGGGTCGGCGGGTAGCCGTTGTCTTCGAGGCAGCGTTTGATGAAGGCCAGAATCTCTGCTTGGCGTGGCGTCAGCTTTAGCATATTGATCGCTCTGTCTTTTTATACAGTGACTGGGATTATATACAGTGAAACGGTCTTGGCAATGCCCCTTTTTTGGCCGGCCGCTGGACGGTCAATCAGCCTGCTGATTAAAGCCTCGCCGTTGTATGGTTAAATAGCTGACCGACCATTCCCAAAACGAACCGGCAAGCTTGACAATGCACAGGCTGAAACGTATGTTTCAAACAAGTGTTTGTCAGGCGGAGTAGCCATGGCCCAGTCGGAAACCGTTGAACGCATTCTTGATGCTGCCGAGCAGTTGTTCGCGGAAAAAGGTTTCGCTGAAACCTCGTTGCGTCTGATCACCAGCAAGGCTGGTGTCAATCTGGCGGCGGTCAATTATCACTTCGGTTCGAAGAAGGCGCTGATCCAGGCTGTCTTTTCGCGCTTTCTCGGGCCGTTTTGCCTGAGCCTTGATAAAGAGCTGGAGCGGCGTCAGTCCAAGCCTGAAAACAAACCGACCCTCGAAGAGCTGCTCGAAATTCTCGTTGAGCAGGCGCTCGTCGTGCAGCCTCGCAGCGGTAACGATCTGTCCATCTTCATGCGCTTGCTGGGGCTGGCTTTCAGCCAGAGTCAGGGCCACCTGCGTCGTTATCTGGAAGACATGTACGGCAAAGTGTTCCGCCGCTACATGATGCTGGTCAACGAAGCTGCGCCACGTATTCCACCTATCGAATTGTTCTGGCGCGTGCACTTCATGCTCGGCGCCGCGGCGTTCAGCATGTCGGGGATCAAGGCGTTGCGCGCCATTGCCGAGACCGATTTCGGTGTCAACACCTCCATCGAACAAGTGATGCGCCTGATGGTGCCGTTCCTGGCCGCGGGCATGCGTGCCGAAACCGGCGTCACCGACACGGCCATGGCCACCGCGCAATTGCGTCCGCGCAGCAAGTCGGCCCCGGCTGCTGCCAAGGTTTAACACCGCACGGGTGGGCGCGGCGGCTGACATCCGCTAAGCTAGCCGCCCATGCCGACTCTCGTTCTGAACCCGCTCCCTACTGATATCGCCGACCTGCCGGGTACAGCCCAAGGCGGCGTATTCACGCGAGCCGGGTTTTTCGTTATCAAGGAATCTCTATGACTGCTGGCCTGCAAGGCTCGTTGATGGTGGACGTCGCCGGTACCTGGCTGACGGCCGAAGATCGCCAATTGTTGCGTCAGCCCGAAGTGGGCGGCCTGATCATTTTCGCCCGTAACATCGAAAACCCGCGCCAGGTGCGTGAGCTGAGCGCCGCGATCCGCGCCATTCGTCCCGAGCTGCTGCTGGCGGTGGACCAGGAGGGCGGTCGTGTTCAGCGTCTGCGCCAAGGCTTCGTACGATTGCCGGCCATGCGCGCCATCGCCGACAACCCGAACGCCGAATACCTGGCCGAGCAGTGCGGCTGGATCATGGCCACCGAAGTGCTGGCCGTTGGCCTCGATCTGAGTTTCGCCCCGGTGCTGGACCTGGATTACCAGCGCAGCGCCGTCGTCGGTACCCGGTCGTTCGAAGGTGACCCTGAGCGCGCAGCGCTGCTGGCGGGTGCGTTCATTCGCGGCATGAACAGCGCCGGCATGGCCGCCACCGGCAAGCATTTTCCCGGTCACGGTTGGGCCGAGGCGGATTCCCACGTCGCGATCCCGAACGACGAACGCAGTCTCGATGAAATCCGCGCCAACGACCTTGTGCCGTTCGCCAAATTGAGCAAGCAACTGGCCGCCGTCATGCCGGCCCACGTTATTTACCCGCAAGTCGATTCCCAGCCCGCCGGCTTCTCCCGTCGCTGGTTGCAGGACATCCTGCGCGGCGAGCTGCAATTCGATGGCGTGATCTTCAGCGACGACCTGTCCATGGCTGGCGCCCACGTGGTTGGCGACGCAGCCAGCCGTATCGAAGCCGCGCTGACCGCCGGTTGCGACATGGGGCTGGTGTGCAACGACCGGGCTGCTGCGGAATTGGCCTTGAGCGCCGCCCAGCGCTTGAAGGTCCAACCGTCTGATCGCATTGCGCGGATGCGTGGCCAGTCGTACGTCAATACTGAATACCGTCAGAACCCGCGCTGGCTGACTGCCATTGGCGCGCTTAAAGAAGCTCAACTGATTGAATAAGGACTTTTCGTTATGACGGTTTACGCGATTATCGGTGGCACCGGCCTGACTCAACTCGAAGGTCTGAGCATTCGTCAGTCACTGGCGGTGGATACGCCCTATGGCCCGCCTTCGGCCGAAGTGCAGATCGGTGAATACGCCGGCAAGGAAGTGCTGTTCCTCGCCCGTCACGGTCACCCGCACCGTTTGCCGCCGCATCAGGTGAACTACCGCGCCAACCTCTGGGCGCTGAAACAGGCGGGTGCCGAAGCGATCCTCGCGGTCAACGCCGTGGGCGGGATTCATGCAGCCATGGGCACCGGGCATTTCTGTGTGCCGCATCAACTGATCGACTACACCAGCGGTCGCGAACACACCTATTTCGCCGATAACCTGGAGCACGTCACCCACATTGACTTCAGCTATCCCTACAGCCAACCGCTACGTCAGCAATTGATCGCGGCGTTGGCGGCTGAAGGTGTCGGTTATAGCAGTCATGGCGTGTACGCCTGCACCCAGGGGCCACGTCTGGAAACCGTCGCTGAAATCGCGCGACTGGAACGTGATGGCTGCGACATCGTCGGCATGACCGGCATGCCGGAAGCGGCATTGGCGCGTGAGCTGGAACTGGATTATGCGTGCCTGGCGCTGGTGGTGAACCCGGCAGCGGGCAAATCCACGGCGGTGATCACCATGGCCGAGATCGAGCAGGCGTTGCTGGACGGGATGGGGAAGGTGAAGTCGACGTTGGCGCGGGTGTTAAAAGGCTAAGTTGTACGCCACCATCATTAATTCATTATCAAAAGCATTGAGTGTATGTCGACAATCATCGAGCAACTTCAACAGCTGCCGTGGGCGGAGGCATTCAGTCATCGCGCTCTGGATAAGGCGCGCAGATATGCCCCTGAGCATCGGGTAAAAATCCTCGAACTTGATGATGTGTTGGTTCGTGCAACCTGCAGGGGCTCCCAGGGTAACGTCTACGAACAGCACATTGAGCTGGTCGAAGATGCCAATGGTACTTTTGAGCTGGACTGCAACTGCTCATGCCCCGTTGTGATCGATTGCAAACATTGCGCAACCGTTATTTATCATCTGCAAGACCTTCCTGTCGCTGTTGCTGACAGTACGGCTCCCGTTCACCTGAATCGTGAACTGGAGCGCTGGCTCGCCGGTATTCCATCCGCAAGCAATCCCCCCGATGAACCGTCGCAGGTGACGAGTACGCGCCTGTTTTACAAACTCAGGGCCACGCCCACCGTCGGGAAATGGACGCTGGAGATTTTCAAGGCGCGTCAGCTCAAGGACGGCCGTTTGCAAGACATCAAGTCGATGTACTCGCTGTCGGACACGCTGATACGCCAACCCGGTTACCTGACGGAGCTCGACCTTCGAATCGCCAGGCTATTAGTCGCCGTTCACTCCCATCACGCCTATTACGCAGGCTACCCCTTGGAAGGCAGCAGTGGCGCCGAACTCATCGAAATGCTGTTGCGAACCTCGCGCCTTTTCCTCGATCTAGAACAGCCACAACCCCTGACGCCGGGAATGAGAAGAACGGGTCAATTTGCGTGGGCCGAACAAGCCAATGGCAGTTTTCGCCCACAATGGGGCAGTGACGCAGCCCCAGTGGAAACGATCCTGGCCCTGGAGCCCTTGTACTATCTGGATCGCGAGCGGCTGCAAGTAGGGCCGCTGTTCAGCGAGATGGATGAAAAACTGGCTTGTCACTTGTCGTTGGTCCCGGATATTCCGGCGCGTCAGGCCATGCAGTTCAGTCATCGGATGAGGGCGGCGACGAAAGTTGCACCGCCACCTCACACACTGACGGAGCGGGTCATTGACGGCGTTTTCCCTCAGGCTCACCTGTCACTCGCCAGTGGCAAGCGTTACGTCCGCTGGCAGCATGAGCCAGAGCATCGCGCCGCATTGGCGTTCACCTACAACGGTCATCCGACGTCGGACAGAAATCCGGAAGTGTTAATCCTTTCCGGGACTGAAACCCAGCGTATACAGCGCAACCCCTCCGCCGAGAAAGCCCTGCGTCAGGCCCTGCAAAAACAAGGTTTTAAAAAGGCCACGCGCAAAAGCAGCCTGGACCGTCCCGGCGAAATGTTCACCCTGGCGGATGACGCAGCCTGGCTTGCCTTTGCGCAAAACGGAGTCCCGGCGCTGAGGGAGAAAAACTGGCTGATCGATATCAGCGATAACTTTCACTTCAACGTGCAGCCTGTAGAAGAGTGGTATGCGCAAGTCGAGGAAGGATCGGGGCACCAGTGGTTCGATCTGCAGCTGGGTATCGTCGTCAACGGCGAACGTCACAGCCTGCTGCCGATATTGCTGCATTTGCTGCGTAGCCAGCCACAGCTGATGGATCCCGCAAGCCTTGCCCAACGCAACGATGACGAACTGTTGCTGATTGGGCTGGGTGATGGGCGTTTCGGTGCCAAACCCCATGGCAAAGTCGCGCTGCCCTATGGCCGGATCAAACCGCTGATGGTCACCCTGGGCGAGTTGTACCTGGGGACGCATCAAGGTGATTCATTGCGTTTGAGTTTGCCGGATGCCGCGCGCCTCAGTGCGCTGGAAGGCGTCCCGCTCATTTGGCAGGGCGGTGAACGACTGCGCAGTTTTGCAAAGCGTCTGCGTGAGTCGAATCATGCTCATGTCTCGGCGCCCGAAGGGTTGAAAGCGACACTGCGGCCGTATCAGCTTGAAGGGCTGAACTGGATGCAAACCCTTCGCGAACTGGAGGTCGGCGGCATCCTCGGCGACGATATGGGCCTGGGGAAAACCCTGCAAACCCTGGCTCATCTGCTAACGGAAAAGCAGGCCGGGCGGCTTGATCGCCCGGCACTGGCCGTGATGCCTACCAGCCTGATCCCCAACTGGCTCGACGAGTCACTGCGTTTTGCTCCGCAGCTCAAGGTATTGGCGCTGCATGGCGCCGCGCGGCAAAAAGATTTTGCCAGTCTTGCCGAATACGACTTGGTGTTGACCACCTACGCATTGCTGCCTCGGGACCTGGAAGTATTGCAGCCTCAGTTGTGGAGTGTGCTGATTCTCGATGAGGCGCAGAACATCAAGAACCCGGTCAGCAAAGCTGCTCAGGCAGCCCGCGACCTGCAGGCCCGCCAGCGATTGTGCCTGTCCGGCACCCCGATGGAAAACCACCTCGGCGAGTTGTGGTCGCAATTTCACTTTTTGCTGCCCGGCTGGCTTGGCGACAGCAAAACCTTCAACCGCGACTACCGCACGCCGATTGAAAAGCACGGTAACACCGAGCGGATGCAGCACCTGACGGCGCGGATAAAGCCCTTTTTGTTACGTCGCAAGAAAGATCAGGTGGCGACCGAGTTACCGCCGAAAACCGAGATTGTGCATTGGGTTGATCTCAGTGATGGACAACGGGATGTGTATGAAACCGTGCGCGTGGCGATGGACAAGAAGGTTCGCGACGAAATTGCCCGCAGTGGTGTCGGGCGCAGTCAAATCATCATCCTCGATGCATTGCTCAAGCTGCGTCAGGTGTGTTGCGATCTGCGGTTGATCAAAACGCCGCTCACCGCGAAGGCCCTTCGTTCTGGTAGCGGAAAACTGGTCAGCTTGATGGAGATGCTGGAAGAGTTGCTCAGCGAAGGCCGAAAGGTTTTGCTGTTTTCACAGTTCACTTCGATGCTCGCCTTGATTGAGGAAGAGTTGCAGCAACGTGGTCTGGGCTACTCGTTGTTGACGGGTGAGACGACGGATCGGCGCACACCGGTCAAGAATTTTCAGAGCGGTAAAGTGCCGCTGTTTCTGATCAGTTTGAAGGCTGGTGGCACAGGTCTGAACCTGACGGCTGCGGATACGGTCATCCATTTCGATCCCTGGTGGAACCCGGCGGTCGAAAACCAGGCGACTGACCGGGCCTACAGGATCGGGCAAAACAAACCCGTGTTCGTCTACAAGCTGATAGCTCGTGGCACGGTAGAAGAAAAAATACAGGCGCTGCAACTGGAGAAGGCTGCATTGGCCGGGGCGGTGCTTGAAGGTGGAACAACTGGCGGCTGGAAGCTTGAGCAGAGTGATATTGAGGCGCTGTTTGCGCCGCTGCCCAATCTCAAGCCCTGATGCCTTCAGTAAGACCGAGGTGACCCTTTCGCGGGCAAGCCTCGCTCCTACCGGACTCACATCAATCCTGTAGGAGCGAGGCTTGCCCGCGAAGACGATCTACCAGACGCCGCAGATTTCAGCGCTTCTCCAGCTTATCCGGCAACGGCGCAAACAATGCTTCAATATCGTCACTCTGCAACTTCCAGTCCCCAGTCTTGCGCCCATCCAGCACCCCCGCCGCCAGGTCGGATTTTTCCTTTTGCAGGTGCTGAATCTTCTCTTCCACCGTGCCTCGGGCAATCATTTTGTAGACGAACACCGGCTTCTCCTGGCCGATGCGATACGCCCGGTCAGTCGCCTGATTTTCCGTCGCCGGGTTCCACCACGGATCGTAGTGGATCACCGTATCCGCCTCCGTCAGGTTCAAACCGACACCACCTGCCTTCAAGCTGATCAGAAAGATCTGACGCTTGCCGCTCTGGAAGTCTTTCACCGGCGCCCGTCGGTCACGGGTCTGTCCCGTCAGCAGCGCATATTCAACGCCGCGTTTCTTCAGTTCGACCTCGATCAGCGCCAACATCGACGTGAACTGCGAAAACAGCAAAATCCGCCGACCTTCCTCAAACAACTCATCGAGCATTTCCATCAAGCTGTCGAGCTTGCCCGATGTGCTGCCGCGCGTCGGCAGCACGGCATCGTTGACCAGGCGCAAATCGCAGCACACCTGGCGCAGCTTCAGCAGCGCTTCAAGAATGATGATCTGGCTGCGTGCCACGCCTTTGCGAGTGATCTCATCGCGGACTTTTTTGTCCATCGCCAGGCGCATGGTTTCATACACATCGCGCTGGGCTTCGTTGAGCTCGACCCAATGGATGATTTCGGTCTTCGGCGGCAACTCCGTCGCCACCTGCTCCTTGGTCCTGCGCAGCAGAAACGGTTTGATCCGACCATTGAGGTGCTGAAGTCTGACTTCACTGGCGCGCTTTTCAATCGGCACGCGGTAATCGCGGTTGAAGCTTTTTACGTCACCAAGCCAGCCAGGCAAGAGGAAGTGAAACAGCGACCACAGTTCACCCAAGTGGTTTTCCAGCGGCGTGCCACTCAGGCACAGACGCTGGCGCGCATTCAACTCACGGGCCGCCTGAGCAGCCTTGCTGTTGGGGTTCTTGATGTACTGCGCTTCGTCCAGAACCAGCACATGCAGAGGCTGGGCCGCCAGGTGTTCGACGTCCTTGGGCAGCAATGCATAGGTGGTCAGGACCAGGTCGTAATCGGCCAGATGGTCGAAATGCTTTTTGCGGCTGGCGCCGTACAGCGCCAGTACTTTGAGTTGCGGCGTGAAGTGCGCGGCTTCGTCGAGCCAGTTCGGGATCAGGCTGGTGGGCATCACCACCATGCACGGTCGATCGAGGCGTCCGGCGTTCTTCTCGCTGAGAACATGCGCCAGTGTCTGTAGGGTTTTACCCAAGCCCATGTCATCCGCGAGAATTCCGCCGACTTCCAGTTGCCGCAACGACTGCATCCAGCTCAAGCCTTCCAGCTGATACGGGCGCAAGGTTGCGTTCAAGCCTTCGGGGGCCGTCGCGGTGTAGTCCTTGATGTCCCGCAGGCGCTGGGCGAACGTGCGGATCTGCTCGCCACCTTCCCAAAGCAGCGGCATGCCTTCCAGCGGATTCAGGCGCGTGGCGTCGGCCTTGCTCAAGCGCAGCGTGGTTTCGCCAGGCTCTTGCAGGTAGAACTCGCCGAGGGTTGCCAACACCGGCTTCAACCGACCGAAGGGTAGGGCGACCTGCAAGGGGCCGTACTCGGAATTCGGGCGGTTGGGAATGTTCACCAGAATCAGTTCGTCGTCACGACGCCGGGCGAGGCGTTCCGGATTGAGTATTTCGGTGTGGGAGCGCATCAGGTTCAACAGGATTGGCAGCAGGCTCAGGCGCTCGCCGTTGACGATGATCCCCAGTTCCAGATCAAACCAGTCGCGCTCCGGCGCCTGCTCGACAGTGGCGTACCAGTCATCCACGGCGGTCAGGTCGAAACCGAATTCCTCATCGATCTGCAGCTCCCAGCCCTGGGTGCGCAACTTCGGCAGTTCGTTGAGGGTAAAGGTCAGCCAGGCGCTGTCGTTGACCATCTCATACAGATCGCCGGCACTTTCCGGCAAGGCTTTGCTCTGGCGGGTGGCGATTTTGAAACCGAGGATTCGCAACTGCTCCCTGTAGGCCTGTTCGACGTCCGGGTGGCGTTTTATCCGCAGCGTCTGGGTTTCTTGCCGAATCAGGACGTCGGCGTTTTTCTGTCCGCAGACGTATTCATCCAGGTAGCTGAAAGACAGCGCCGCACGATGCTGGATGTAGCGCTGCATCTTGCCGTTGCGCGGTTCGAAGGCGCTGAACTCGATACTGGCGAGCCACAGGCGCGGCACCGGTTGTACGTTATCCACAAGGACTTGGGGCGGGGCTTTCGGGCTGCGGTTTTCCAGCACGGCCTGAAGTTTTTCCAGCAGTTCGGCGTCCTGTGCGGCGGCAGGATAGGCGAGGGTTTCCTGGACTTTCAGCAGCACCGCCGCGCAATGTTTGCAGTTGGCGTGAACCGGGCAAGTGCACGTGGCGTCGACCATCAGCAAGGTCGCTTTGGCTGACTCGCGCAGGCGAATCGTCTGACGGTAAACGTTACCGCCAGAGCCTTCGCAAGCGGCGATGATCGTGGCGTCGCCGGCCTCGACGATCCTGACGCGGTTCTCCAGTGCGTAGCGACGGCCACGCTCCAGGCTCTGTTCCTTGAATCGGCTGACCCAGGAAGGTGCCAGGGGTTTGCTCAGGGTCGCTGACATAAGGACTCAATCAGTCCGGAATTTCATCGGGGACTGGCCGAGGTGCCGGGGCGGTCAACGAAGTGATCTTGATCAGCAGGGCCAGGTGGCCGTTGTCGAGGAAGTTCAGCTGACCGTTCTTGGTGTGGCTTTCCTGCTTCAGGCGTTCGCTGGCGGTGACCATGCCGTTGGCGTCGATCTGGTTGACCCAGAAGTCGGCGTCGACGTCGGTGAAACGCCCCAGTTTCAAGCTCAACGTGCCCTCGATCGGGAACTGGCCAAATTGTTCGGTACCTTCGCTGATCGCGACTTTAGTGGCTTCTTCACCGAGAGTCTGCTGCCAGGCTTTGTGCAGCAACACCGAGTACTCATTGCTGGCGGTGAGCTTTTCCACTTCGGGATTCAGGCTCGGCGTGCGGAAGCTGTCGGGGCTGATGCGCTGGGCGCCGGCGGCCCAGTCTTCCGGTGCGGCTTTGCTGACAATGGCAGGCACGGCGTTCTGCCGCACCAGGATCATTTCAACCTGATACAGGTTATCGGCAAACGCCGTTGGAGCGACCAGAGTGGTCAGCAAAGTCAGTAAACGAAACAGGCGCATGCGGCGTCCTTCAAGCAGTTTTCGGAATGAGGCACTCAAGCAGCGCCTCTACAGTATTAAAGCGCTCTTGCGGGCTTTCCATCGGGACCATGAATTTAAACATCGTGGCGCCTTCGAATTTGTAGCGTTTGGGCTGGCCCTGAATCAGTTTGATCAGGGTCAGCGGGTCGACCGGCGTTTGCGCCGCGAACTCGATCCGGCCGCCTTGCGGGCCACCGTCGACTTTCTTGATGCCCAGCAATTCGGCTTGCAGCTTCAACGCCGTGATGCGCATCAGGTTCTTGGTCGGCTCCGGCAGCAGGCCGAAGCGGTCGATCATCTCCACTTGCAGGTCCTTGAGGCCTTCCTCATCGGTGGCCGAGGCAATGCGTTTGTAGAGAATCAGTCGGGCATGCACGTCCGGCAAGTAGGCTTCGGGAATCAACGCTGGGACACGCAGGTTGACTTCCGGGCCACCGCCCAACGGCTGATCGAGGTTCGGTTGTTCGCCCTTGCGGATCGATTTCACCGCGCGCTCGAGCATTTCCATATACAGGGTAAAACCCACGGCCTGGATCTGACCGCTCTGGCCGTCGCCCAGCAACTCACCGGCGCCACGGATTTCCAGGTCGTTGGTGGCGAGCACGAAGCCCGCGCCGAGGTCCTGGGTATTGGCGATCGCTTCCAGGCGCTTTTCCGCGTCCGGGGTGATTTGCTGGCGTGGCGGCGTCAGCAGGTATGCGTAAGCCTGGTGGTGACTGCGGCCGACGCGGCCGCGCAATTGGTGCAACTGCGCCAGGCCGAATTTGTCGGCACGCTCAATGATGATGGTGTTGGCGCTTGGCACGTCGATGCCGGTCTCGATGATGGTCGAGGCGATCAACACGTTGAAGCGCTTGTGGTAGAAGTCGCTCATCACCTGTTCGAGATCGCGTTCGCGCATCTGCCCGTGGCCGATGCCGATCCGCGCTTCCGGCACCAGTTCGGCGAGGTCGGCGGCACATTTCTCGATGGTCTTCACGTCGTTGTGCAGGTAGTAGACCTGGCCGCCACGCAGCAACTCACGCAGCAGGGCCTCTTTGACCGTGCTCTTGTTCTGCTCCATGACGAAGGTCCGCACCGACAGGCGACGGGCCGGCGGCGTGGCGATGATGGACAGGTCGCGCATGCCCGACACCGCCATGTTCAGCGTGCGCGGAATCGGCGTGGCGGTCAGGGTGAGAATGTCGACTTCACTGCGCAGGGCCTTGAGCTGTTCCTTCTGACGGACACCGAACCGGTGCTCTTCGTCGATGATCACCAGCCCGAGGTTTTTGATCTTCACGTCGTCTTGCAGCAGCTTGTGCGTGCCGATGACGATGTCAATCTTGCCTTCGGCGAGATCGGCGACCGCGGCGTTCACTTCCTTGGTCGACTTGAAACGGCTCATCACTTCCACGCTCACCGGCCAATCGGCGAAGCGGTCGCGGAAGCTGTTGTAATGCTGCTGGGCGAGCAGGGTGGTCGGCACCAGGATCGCCACCTGGCGACCGCCGTGCACCGCAATGAACGCAGCGCGCATCGCCACTTCAGTCTTGCCGAAACCGACGTCGCCGCAGACTAGCCGGTCCATCGGTTTCGGCGCGAGCATGTCGGCGCGCACGGCATCGATGGTGGTCTGCTGGTCCGGGGTTTCTTCGAACGGGAACCCGGCGCTGAACGTCGCGTAATCGGCTTTCGGGTCTTCGAACGCATAACCTTCGCGAGCGGCGCGACGTGCATAGATGTCGAGCAATTCGGCGGCGACGTCGCGCACCTGTTCGGCGGCTTTGCGCTTGGCTTTCTGCCAGGTTTCGGAGCCGAGACGGTGCAGCGGGGCCAACGCATCGTCGCTGCCGGTGTAACGTGCGATCAAGTGCAGGTTGGCCACGGGCACGTAAAGCTTGGCCCCTTCGGCGTATTGCAGGGTCAGGAACTCGGCGGCCTGATCGTCGATTTCCAGGGTCGCGAGCCCGAGGTAGCGACCGACGCCGTGATCGATATGCACCACCGGCGCACCTTCGCGCAGCTCGGTAAGGTTCTTGATGACCGCATCGTTGTTGGCGTCGGTGCGTTTTTCGCGGCGACGACGCTGCATCACGCGCTGACCGAACAACGGGCTTTCGGCAACCAGCGCCAAGGCAGGGTTGTCGAGTACCAGACCTTCGTCGAGCGGCGCGATGGTGATCGCCAGGCGCTCCTTGCTTGCGACGAAGTCCGGCCAGCTGTCGACGGTTTTCGGTCGCAGCTTCAGGCGTTCGAGCAATTCCAGCAGCACTTCACGACGGCCCGCAGACTCGGCGGTAAACAGCACGCGTCCGGGGAACTCGTCGAGGAAACCGGCCAGCGCCGCCAACGGCTGAGTGGCCTTGGCTTCAATGGCCAGGTTCGGCAGTTCTCGCGCTGGAAAGCGCTCGCGGCCGACGCCGGTTTCCACGTCCTGTTGACTGGCAACCACCCGTGGCCAGTTCTTCAGGCGTGCGAAGCAATCGTCCACCGGCAGGAACAACTCGGCCGGTGGCAATAAAGGACGGGACGGGTCGACGCGGCGCTCTTCGTAACGATTGCGCACATCGTTCCAGAAATTCTCCGCAGCCTGTTCGATGCCAGGCAGGGAAAACACTTGGGTGTCCTGGGGCAGGTAATCGAACAGCGTCGAGGTTTCGTCGAAAAACAGTGGCAGGTAGTACTCGATACCGGCCGGTGTAATCCCGCTGCTCAAATCCTGGAAGATCGGGCAGCGACGGAAGTCGACATCGAAACGCTCACGAAAGCGAGCCTTGAAGCGGGTGATCGCATCTTTTTGCAGCGGGAATTCCCGCGCGGGCAGCAGGCGAACAGTGTCGACTTTGTCGATGGAGCGCTGGTTTTCCGGATCGAATGTCCGCAGCGTCTCGATTTCGTCGTCGAACAAGTCGATACGGAAAGGCAGTTTGCTGCCCATCGGGAACAGATCGATCAACGAACCGCGGACGGTGAACTCGCCGTGCTCGTACACCGTGTCGACGTAGCGATAGCCGCTGGCTTCCAGTCGGGTGCGCATCTGCTCGACGTCGAGCTTCTGGCCAACGTCCAGCACCAGGCTGCTGCCGAGCAGGAATTTGGTCGGCGCGAGGCGGTGCAGCGCCGTGGTGATCGGCACGACCAACACGCCATGACTCAGCTCCGGCAACCGGTACAAGGCCGCGATGCGCTGGGAAATGATGTCCTGGTGGGGCGAAAACAGATCGTAGGGCAGGGTTTCCCAGTCCGGGAAATGCAGTACGGGCAAATCCGGGGCGAAGAAACTCAGCTCCTGTTCCAGCCGTTCGGCACTTTGGCTGTCGGCGGTCAGTAGCAGGGTAAAGCGCTTAGCAGCGCTGGCGGCCTCGGCGATGGCCAGGCTCAGGGCGGCACCGGGCAGGTTGCCCCAGTGCTGTTTACCTGCCGCGGCAGGGAGAAGCGGTAGACGCAGAACGGGCACGGAAGGTTGAGCTCCAAGCGTTGCGACAAAGTCGGTAATTGTAGCGGCCCCGGGTGCCGCCTGTCAGTTGCAGACTGTGTCTATTACGCAGGTTTGGCGAAATGTAGTGGTAAAGACAAAATCTGCCGGTTTTTTGTTGAAAATTGATGATTATGTAGTGGCAAAACGATTGAGTGTTACGGAGGGTTACGGATAAGACAGCGGTGTCTCCAAAAAATTGACTGCGCTGAAAGCCGCGGTTTTACTGGGCTTTAGCGGTGCGTGATTTTTTTGAACGGGAAATTGTTACGGATCGCACGACAGGCGCGCATTGCTACGGGAGCCACTCGGCGGCATAATGTAGCCCCTTTTTTCTGCCCCTACATGTGGAAGGTTCCCGTGACTCAGAAGCCCGACCAGTGTCTTGGTGAATGGATCGACCGTGAAGCACTCGCAGAAGCGATGATTCCACTTATCGGTCAGCTCTACCGCAATAACAACGTGGTGAGCTCGATCTATGGCCGCAGCCTGATCAACCAGTCTGTCATCGCGATTCTCAAAGCTCACCGCTTTGCTCGCCATCGTTCTTCCGACGATAGCGAACTCTCCGTCCACGAAACATTCCCTCTGCTTAAGGCCATGAGCGAGCTCAAGCTCGGCGCAGCTTCGGTAGACTTGGGCAAGTTGGCGTACAAATTCCGCGTCGAAGGCAATGGCCGCACTGCCGAGCAGTTCGTCCGCGAAGAAATGGCTGACGTGGTTGGCCAGCAAAACGCTTCCGCCCGCAAAGGCACCGATGTCGTCCTGTACGGCTTCGGTCGTATCGGCCGTCTTCTGGCGCGCATCCTGATCGAAAAAACCGGTGGTGGCGACGGTCTGCGTCTGCGTGCCATCGTGGTGCGCAAAGGCGCCGAAAACGACCTGACCAAACGCGCCAGCCTGCTGCGTCGTGATTCGGTACATGGTTCGTTCAACGGCACCATCACCATCGACGAAGAAAACAACACCATCACCGCCAACGGCAACCTGATCCAGGTTATCTACGCGAAAAACCCGACTGAAGTGGATTACACCCAGTACGGCATCAAAGACGCGCTGCTGGTGGACAACACCGGCGTATGGCGTGACGCTGAGGGCCTGGGCCAGCACCTGGCTTGCCCGGGTATCGATCGCGTTGTTCTGACCGCGCCGGGTAAAGGCAAGCTGAAGAACATCGTTCACGGCATCAACCACGGTGAAATCACCGCTGATGACAAGATCGTTTCGGCCGCTTCCTGCACCACCAACGCCATCGTGCCGGTGCTGAAAGCCGTCAACGACAAGTTTGGCATCATCAACGGTCACGTTGAAACGGTTCACTCGTACACCAACGACCAGAACCTGATCGACAACTTCCACAAAGGCGATCGCCGTGGCCGTAGCGCTGCGCTGAACATGGTGATCACCGAGACCGGTGCTGCCACTGCTGCCGCCAAGGCACTGCCTGAACTGGCCGGCAAGCTGACCGGTAACGCGATCCGCGTTCCGACGCCAAACGTGTCGATGGCCATTCTCAACCTGAACCTTGAGAAAGCCGCCACCCGTGAAGAGATGAACGAGTACCTGCGCTACATGGCGTTGCACTCCGATCTGCATAAGCAAATCGACTACGTCAACTCGCAGGAAGTGGTTTCCACCGACTTCGTTGGCTCGCGCCACGCAGGCGTTGTGGATGCTGAAGCAACCATCACCCAAGACAACCGCGTTGTTCTGTACGTTTGGTACGACAACGAGTTCGGTTACAGCTGCCAGGTGGTTCGCGTGATGGAAGACATGGCCGGTGTAAACCCGCCAGCATTTCCGCGCTAAGCCTTAGCCGCACATGAAAACGCCCCGACTTTGGTCGGGGCGTTTTTGTTTGTGTGTTTTGTCAGTTGCAAGTGTTTTGTCGATCCAGGCCTCTTCGCGGGCAAGTCGGATCGCCGCATCGCACGCTCCTACAGGTAATTAGCCAGTTTTGAAATGGCGCATGCCCTGTAGGAGCGAGGCTTGCCCGCGAAGGCGATGTATCAGGCGCTGCCGACTACCGCCGCTTGCGCAGTCCGCAGTTCATGCCGATTGCCTTTGAACAACACCAGTGTCGCAATCAACCCCAGCACCGCCGCGCCACTGAGCCAGATCCCCGGCGCAGCCTTGTTGTCCAGCACATGGATCAGGTACGTACACGCCGCAGGCGTAAACCCGCCGAAGGTTGCCGTCGCCAGGCTGTAGGCCAATGAGAAACCGGTGGTACGAACTTCCACCGGCATGATCTCGGTCAGCGCCACGACCATGGCCCCGTTGTACGAGCCATACAGGAACGACAGCCACAACTCGACGATCAGCAAATGGCTGAAACTCGGGTTCGCCACCAGCCACGACAAGGCAGGGTAGGCCGTGAGGATCGCCAGGATTGTCGCCGCCAGGAGCAGGGGTTTACGCCCGATCTTGTCGGACACAGCACCCATCACCGGCAGCCAGAAGAAGTTCGACAGACCGATGCACACGGTCACCAGCAACGCATCCAGATCCGACAGGTGCAGTTCTGCTTTGCCGAAGGTCGGGGTGTAGGCGGTGATCAGGTAAAACGACACGGTAGTCATCACCACCAGCGCCATGCCGGCGATGACGATGCCGAAGTTCTGACTGATCGAGCGGACGACGTCTTGCAGGGTAGGGCGGTGTTTGCGCGCCTGGAACTCCGGCGTTTCTTCCAGTGAGCGACGGATCACGAAGATCACCGGCACAATCATGCAGCCGATCAGGAACGGCACGCGCCAGCCCCAGTCACCCATTTCTTCGGGGCTGAGCCAGTGGTTCAAACCGACGCCCAGCAGGCCGGCGAACACCACCGCGGCTTGCTGACTGGCGGATTGCCAACTGACAAAGAAACCCTTGCGACCCGGCGTGGATATCTCCGCCAGGTACACCGACACACCGCCCAGTTCCACGCCGGCCGAGAAGCCTTGCAGCAGGCGACCGAACAGCACGATCAGCGGCGCCGCAACACCCAGTGTGGCGTAAGCTGGCACGCAAGCAATCAGCACCGTACCGGCAGCCATCATCGCCAAGGTGATGATCAAGCCTTTGCGGCGACCATGACGGTCGATGTAGGCCCCAAGGAAAATAGCCCCCAAAGGACGCATCAGGAAGCCGGCACCAAAAGTGGCCAGTGACAACATCAGGGAGGCGAAAGCGCTGTCGGCAGGGAAGAAGGTTTTGGCGATGGCCGTGGCGTAAAAGCCGTAGACCATAAAGTCGAACATTTCGAGAAAGTTACCGCTGACAACGCGAAAAATCGCTTTGCCTTTGCCCGTATTCGAGGACATTTCAACGTACTCACTTTGGCTATCTTGTCGGAAATCCCTGATTTAGACGCGTCCTCGCCGCCGCCATGAAGGCAGGCTCCCTCGGCGAACAGTTTTGTAACGATATGTGTATGAAGATCGTTAGGCAACAACTAGTTAGCTTGCTGCTTAAACGATATAGCCATTAAGCGTCACGGATTGCGCTGGAGCGAACTAAAAACGTGTGACCAACGCAGATCAATGTGGGAGTGAGCCTGCTCGCGATGGCGGTCTGACAGTCAACATCAATGTTGAATGTCATAGCCTCATCGCGAGCAGGCTCACTCCCACATTTCTGTCGCATAATGGCGAGCCTTGGCGTGGTGTCAGGGAATGCGTTGGGGGCGTGAAAATTGTTGAGTCGCTGGAAGGGTTCTTTCCTTGTGTTGTTCGTTGCCCTGTCCGGCTGTGGCAACTCCGACTCCATGGAAAGCTTCGGCGGCCCCACCATGGGCAGCACTTATTCGATCAAATACGTGCACCATGCCGATCTTCCCACTCCAAAAGACGTCCAGGTGCAGGTGGAAAAGATCCTCGCCGACATTGACCAGCAAATGTCCACCTACCGCAGCGACTCGGACATCGAGCGTTTTAACGATCTCCCGGCCCATCGCTGTCAGAAAATGCCCGCGTCAATCCTTAAATTGGTCCGCGTCGGCGAGCAGCTCTCGGAACAAAGCGAAGGCTCCTACGACCTGACGGTCGAACCACTGCTCAATCTCTGGGGTTTCGGCCCGCAGGGCCGCGAGGAAAAAGTCCCCGCTGCCCAGGCGCTCGCCGAAGTACGCCAGCGTGTGGGATACCAGCACCTGCGCATCGATCGCGATCAGCTGTGCAAGGACGCCGCCGTCGAAGTCGACTTCAACAGCATCGCCGCCGGTTATGCCGTCGACACCATTGCCGGAAAGCTCGAAGCGCTGGGTATCCACAACTATCTGGCCGAGGTCACCGGCGAGCTCAAGGCGGCGGGCAAGAAACTCGACGGCTCAGCCTGGAAGATCGCGCTGGAGGAGCCCCGCGACGACCAGCAAGTTGCGCAAAAAATCATCACGGTCGACGGTTACGGCGTGTCCACCTCTGGCGACTACCGCAATTATTTTCAGCAGGACGGCAAGCGCTATTCCCACACCTTCGATGCCCGCACCGGTGCGCCGGTCTCACACACCCTGGCGTCAGTCACGGTGATTAATCCTTCAGCGTTAATGGCCGATGGCTTATCGACGCTGTTGCTGATTCTCGGCCCGGAGCGCGGTTGGGACTACGCAGAAAAACACGATATCGGCGCATTTTTTGTGATTCGTGCCGATACAGGTTTCGTCACACGAACCAATCAGGCTTTTGAGCGCCTCAGTGGCGGCAAAACCGAATGATTGCGGTGATCCGCGCATTGAAGACTGGCGTTGTAGTGCAGGCAAAACTAGCCTACGACGCGACCAAGGGTTAATGTGCCCGGCGTTGACGCTTCTATAGACTGTGTCCGGGTTCTGCACTGGCCCCAAATTGTTCCTTCACGCCGCAGATCGGCGTGATTTAGCCGCAGGTGCCGAGGGCGCCGCGGCCTGTTCTGAGGAGTACGCATGGCTGTCTACAACTACGACGTGGTGGTGCTGGGTTCCGGCCCGGCGGGAGAAGGCGCGGCAATGAACGCCGCCAAAGCAGGGCGCAAGGTGGCGATGGTCGATAGCCGTCGCCAGGTCGGCGGCAACTGCACCCACCTGGGTACCATCCCGTCCAAGGCACTGCGTCACTCGGTCCGGCAGATCATGCAGTTCAACACCAACCCGATGTTCCGGGCCATTGGTGAGCCGCGCTGGTTCTCGTTCCCGGACGTGCTGAAAAGCGCCGAAAAAGTCATTTCCAAACAAGTCGCCTCGCGCACCGGCTACTACGCCCGTAACCGTGTCGACGTGTTCTTCGGCACCGGCAGCTTCGCCGACGAGCAAACCATCGAAGTGGTCTGCGCCAACGGCGTGGTCGAAAAACTGGTGGCCAAACACATCATCATTGCCACCGGTTCGCGTCCTTATCGCCCGGCGGACATCGATTTCCATCACCCGCGTATCTACGATAGCGACACCATCCTCAGCCTCGGTCACACCCCGCGTAAACTCATTGTTTACGGCGCGGGCGTGATCGGTTGCGAGTACGCCTCGATCTTCAGTGGCCTGGGTGTGCTGGTTGAGCTGGTGGACAACCGCGGTCAGTTGCTGAGCTTCCTCGACTCGGAAATTTCCCAGGCCCTGAGCTACCACTTCAGCAACAACAACATCACGGTTCGCCACAACGAAGACTACGACCGCGTCGAAGGCGTGGACAACGGCGTGATCCTGCACCTCAAGTCCGGCAAGAAGATCAAGGCCGATGCCCTGCTCTGGTGCAACGGCCGTACTGGCAACACCGATCAGTTGGGTCTGGAAAACATCGGCGTGAAGGTCAACAGCCGTGGCCAGATCGAAGTCGACGAAGCCTATCGCACCTGCGTACCGAACATTTACGGTGCCGGTGACGTGATCGGCTGGCCGAGCCTGGCCAGTGCCGCGCATGACCAGGGTCGTTCGGCCGCTGGCAGCATCGTCGATAACAACAGCTGGCGCTTCGTCAACGACGTGCCGACCGGCATCTACACCATTCCGGAGATCAGCTCGATCGGCAAGAACGAGCAAGAGCTGACTCAGGCCAAGGTGCCGTACGAAGTGGGCAAGGCGTTCTTCAAGAGCATGGCGCGTGCACAGATTGCCGGCGAGCCTCAGGGCATGTTGAAGATCCTGTTCCACCGCGAGACCCTGGAAGTGCTGGGCGTTCACTGCTTCGGTTATCAGGCGTCGGAGATCGTTCACATCGGTCAGGCGATCATGAGCCAGCCGGGCGAATTGAACACGTTGAAGTACTTCGTCAACACGACGTTCAACTACCCGACCATGGCCGAAGCCTATCGGGTAGCGGCGTACGATGGCCTCAACCGGCTTTTTTGAGCGGCTCCGGCCGGTGGCCTGAGCCGGCCGGGGAGACCGATTTCAGCAATTCTCGAGGGTGGCGCTGGCCAAACCGGGAAAGTCTGTAATCAGGCTGTCAACGCCGAAGTCGGCGAGTCTGCGCATCAGCGCGGGCTCGTTGACTGTCCATACCGACACATGCAACCCCTGACGCTGCGCCTTCTGCAGGCGTTCCGGCGTACACAGGGTCCAGTTCAGCGCCAGAATTTCACAGCCATAACTTTGCGCGACCTTCAACGGGTCGAGCCACGCGTACTCGGCCACCAGACCGCGAGACACGTCCGGCACCAGGTCCAGTGCGGCTTTCAACACTTCACGTGAGCTCGACGTGATCGTGACCTTGTCCAGCAGGCCGAAACGCTGAGCCATTTCGCGAATCGCCAGCACGGTCGTCGCGGCGCGGGTGCGTGAAGCGCTTTTGACTTCCAACTGCCAATGCTCGAAATCGCATTTCTCGAACAATTCTTCCAGTGTCGGAATCGGGCAGGGCTTGATCCAGCCCGGGCCACCCTTGCGCGCGTCGTAGGTCACCAGGTCCTTTGCGGTTTGCTCGACAACCTTGCCGCGGCGGTCGGTGGTGCGCTTGAGCGTCGGGTCGTGGATGACCATCAACTCGTTGTCCATGGACAGGTGCAGGTCCAGTTCGCAGCGGCGTACGCCGTGCTTGAGGCATTGCTGAAAACTGGTCAGCGTGTTTTCCGGTGCTTCGCCCTTGGCGCCGCGATGGCCGTAGATGAGGGTCACGGTTCTTCCTTAAATTAAATGCCTGATTCGTTTTCGCGGGCCAGACGTCGTTCCTGGGCCTGCTTCTGCAAAATGTAGCGGGCCAGCAATTGGCGTTGGGCATCGGTCGGGTATTGGAACTCGGTGCCGACATCGTAGGCGCCAGCCTTGCGATCGCAATGCGTGACCCTGGCCCGCAGCAACAGGCCGAGGGCTTGCGGCATCAGTACCAGTTTGACCGACAGGTGCGCACCCACGGCGATGGGCGTCGGGTACTGAAAGTCGATGCCGCCTTCGGAAATGATCACCGGCTGCGGCTCGCCGATCTGCCCGAGCACGGTGATGGCGATCACCTGACTGAGTAGATCGATGCGTTTGTTCTGGGATTTCAGGAATGCGGCGAGGTTGCGGTCGCGCTCACTGATCTGGCGTAACAGGTGTTGCGACTCGAATTCGCTCAGGTGCAGTTCGCTGAGCAAGTTGAACAGTGGGGAAGCATCCTGCAACACTTCCTGGCCTGCGGCTTCGGGAGCGGACAGGGGCCGAATTTCCAGTGCGATCGTGTCCTCGATACGGTAGTATTCGCGGCGATCTTCTTCATCTAATGTCGACATGGCGAACCCATGGTAGCGGCGGTGGTCTGAGTGTAAAGCTGGTTATCGACCCCCGCCACAAGGACGTTCCTTTTCCCTCCGAACAAGCCCCGACATGTTCAGACCTCTCTTCGTATTTATTGGCACGCGTTATACCCGTGCAAAGCGTCGCAATCATTTTGTGTCGTTCATTTCCCTGACTTCAATGATCGGACTCGCCCTCGGCGTGGTCGTGATGATCGTCGTGCTTTCGGTCATGAATGGCTTCGATCATGAGATGCGCACCCGCGTGCTGGGCATGGTGCCCCACGCGACCATCGAGTCCAGTGAGCCAATCAGCGACTGGCAAAGCCTGGCCACCAAGGTCAAGCAGAACCCGCAGGTGACGGCCGTGGCGCCGTTCACCCAGATGCAGGGTTTGCTGACCAACAACGGCAAAGTCTCCAAAGTCCTGCTCAATGCCATCGACCCTGCGCTGGAACGCCAGGTCTCGATCATTGATAACTTCATGCAGCAGGGCAAACTCGACGACCTTACGCCGGGCAGTTTCGGCATCGTCATCGGCGATAAGGCAGCCGCCAAGCTCGGCGCTGCGATCGGCGACAAGCTGACGTTCGTGGCGCCGGAAGTCACGGTGACCCCGGCCGGGATGTTCCCGCGCATGAAACGCTTCACCGTCGTGGGTATTTTCCATGTCGGCGCTGGTGAGATCGACGGCTATCTGGGTGTCACCAACCTGCAGGATCTGGCGAAGCTGCATCGCTGGAAGCCGGATCAGGTCCAGGGCATCCGCCTGAAGTTCGACGATCTGTTCCAGGCCCCGCGCACGGCGTGGAATATCGCCCAGCAACTCGGCGAAGACCATTTCTATGCCCGCGACTGGACGCGCACCCACGGCAACCTGTATCAGGCAATCCGCATGGAAAAAGCCATGATCGGCCTGCTGTTGCTGCTGATCGTCGCCGTCGCGGCCTTCAACATCATTTCCACGCTGGTGATGGTGGTGAATGACAAGAAGGGCGACATCGCGATTCTGCGCACCCTGGGCTCCACGCCGGGGCAGATCATGGCCATCTTCATGGTCCAGGGCACGGTCATTGGCGTGATCGGGACGCTGATCGGCGCGGTGGTCGGGATCTTCGCCGCGCTGAACGTCAGCGCCGCGATCTCCGCCCTCGAAGGGTTGATCGGCCACAAGTTCCTGAACGCCGACGTGTACTTCATCGATTACCTGCCGTCGCAAGTGCAGAGCCAGGACGTGTTGATGGTCTGCGCCGCCGCGTTGGTCCTGAGTTTCCTCGCCACCCTGTATCCAGCCTGGCGTGCCGCGCGCACCCAGCCTGCGGAGGCGCTACGTTATGAGTGAGTTGGGTATGAGTGATAAAGCAATCTTGAGCTGCCGCAACCTGGGCAAATCCTACGAGGAAGGTCCGGAGTCGGTAGAAGTTCTGGCCGGCCTGCAACTGGAGCTGCATCCGGGTGAGCGCGTGGCGATCGTCGGCACCTCGGGTTCGGGCAAAAGTACCTTGCTCAACCTGTTGGGCGGCCTCGACACGCCAACCAAGGGCAGCGTCTGGCTCGACGGCGAAGAGCTGTCAGCCCTGAGTGAGAAGAATCGCGGTCTGTTGCGCAACCGGTCGCTGGGTTTCGTTTACCAGTTCCACCATCTGCTGCCTGAGTTCACCGCGTTGGAAAACGTCTGCATGCCGCTGCTGATCGGCAAAACCGCGATCCCGGAAGCGCGTCAGCGTGCGACCGCGTTGCTGGAGCGGGTAGGGCTGGGTCATCGCCTGGAGCACAAACCGTCCGAACTGTCCGGCGGCGAACGTCAGCGTGTGGCCATCGCCCGCGCTCTGGTGAACAAACCAGGCCTGGTGATGCTCGACGAGCCGACCGGCAACCTCGACTCCCACACCGCCCAGGGCATTCAGGATTTGATGCTGGAACTCAGCACCTCGATGCGCACGGCGTTCCTGGTGGTGACTCACGACATGAACCTGGCTCGCCAGATGGATCGCGTCCTGCATTTGCAGGAAGGTTGCCTGACGCCCATCTGATTGACCAAAACCCGGCGTACTGAACAGTGCGTCGGGTCTTTTATTTTTATACGGTGCCCCAGCGAATGTTCAGACCGTTATCGATCTTTATCGGCATGCGCTATACCCGCGCCAAGCGCCGCAATCGCTTTGTTTCCTTCATCTCGATGACCTCGATGATCGGCCTCGCCCTCGGCGTGCTGGCGATGATCGTGGTGCTGTCGGTGATGAACGGCTTCCAGCGCGAAATGAGCTCGCGCATCCTCGGCATGGTGCCGCACGCGACCATCGTCGGCGTGAACCCGATCGACGATTGGCAACCGGTGGCCGCCGCCGCGATGAAAAACCCGGAAGTCACCGCCGCCGTGCCGTTCACCGAGATGGAAGGCATGCTCTCCTATAAAGGCACGATGCAGCCGATCCAGGTCAGCGGCGTCGACCCGGCGCTGGAAGGCAAGGTGTCAATCGTCGCCCAGCACATCGTTCAGGGCCGTCTCGATGCGTTGAAGCCGGGCGAGTTCGGCGTGGTGATCGGCGAGATCACCGCCCGGCGTTTCCGCCTGAATGTCGGCGACAAGATCACCCTGATCGTGCCGGAAGTCAGCACCGCACCGGGCGGTATTACCCCGCGCATGCAGCGCCTGAACGTGGTCGGCGTGTTCAAGGTGGGTGCCGAGCTGGATGGCTCGATGGCGCTGATCCACGTCGCCGATGCCGCGCAGATGCAGCACTGGGAGCCGAACCAGGTGCAGAGCGTGCGTCTGGCGGTGAAGGATTTGTACGCCGCGCCGAAGGTTTCCAGCGATATCGCGGGTGGCTTGGGCACGGCTTACAAGGCTGACGACTGGACCCACACCCAGGGCAGCCTGTTCAGCGCGATGAAGATGGAAAAAACCATGATCGGCCTGTTGTTGCTGATGATTGTCGCCGTGGCGGCGTTCAACATCATCGCCACGTTGATCATGGTGGTGAACGACAAGGGCGCGGACATCGCGATCCTGCGCACCATCGGCGCTACACCGCGGCAGATCATGGCGATCTTCATGGTGCAGGGCACGGTGATCGGGATTGTCGGCACCTTGATCGGTGGCGTGCTCGGCGTGATTGCAGCGTTGAACGTCAGTGAGCTGGTGGGGTGGATGGAGCGGGTCAGTGGCCAGCACATCTTCAGTTCTGACGTGTATTTCGTCAGTAACTTGCCGTCGGAATTGCAGGGTGGGGATGTGTTGTTGATCTGCTCCGCCGGGTTCATCTTGAGCTTCCTGGCAACGGTATACCCGGCGTGGCGTGCGGCGAAGATCGAACCGGCTCACGCGTTGCGGTATTCGTAAACCGTTACACCGCTTTCGCGGGCAAGCCCGCTCCTACATGATCGCGTAGGAGCGAGGCTTGCCCGCGAAGGGGCCGGACCTGCTGGCCTCATTCTCACTTGGGCATGTCAATCACAAACCGCGTCCACCCATTCTCCGATTCACACCGAATCTGCCCACCATGGGCTCGGATGATCGACTGGGTAATCGCCAACCCCAACCCCGCATGCTCACTGCTACCTTCCTGACGCGCCGGATCACCCCGATAAAACCGGTCAAACAATCGCGGCAGCAACGCCCCTTCAATCCCGCCTCCACTGTTCTCAACCATCAAACTCAAGCCTTTGACCTGATCAACAATCCGCACCCGCACCTCTCCATCAGCAGGCGTAAACCGCAACGCGTTATCCAGCAAATTGGACAGCGCCCGCCGCAACATGCTGCGGTCACCCTCCATCTGCGCGCTGCCCTCACGGCTCAACGTCACCCGGGCGTCTTCAGCCAATGGCGCAAAAAACTCCAGCAACACATCCGCTTCTTCCGCCAGCTCCAACGATTCCCGCTTGGGCGTCAACAACCCATGGTCAGCCTTGGCCAGGTACAACATGTCGTTGACCAGTTGCGCCATCCATTGCAGTTCTTCGAGGTTGCTGTGCAGCGCTTCGCGGTAATCCTCGATAGGCCGGGGGCGGGTGAGGGTGACCTGGGTGTGGGTCAGCAGATTCGACAGAGGCGTGCGCAGTTCATGGGCAATGTCGGCAGAGAAGGCCGAGAGGCGCTGAAAAGAGTCGTCCAGGCGTCCGAGCATGGCGTTGAAGCTGTGGGCCAATTCGGTGAGTTCCGACGGCATATTCTCTTCGGGGAGTCGGGCATTAAGCGATTGCGCCGAAACCCCGCTGGCGATCGCACTCATGCGCCGCAACGGGCGCAAGCCACTGCGTGCCGCCCATGCACCGAGTAACGCGGTGGCCAGGGCCGACAAACCGACGGTCAGCCAGATCAAGTGCTGCATGCGTTGCAGAAAGTGCTGGTGATGGGTGATGTCCAGCAGCAAGGTCAGTTGCGGTGAGTCAGGTCGGTCGACAAACAGTGGCGCATTCAGCACGCGATAATCGGTGCCGTCGTCGTTCAACGTGGATAAGCCCGGTTTTTGCGGGAGGTTTTCAGGCAGGCGCGATGAACTGTCATACCAGCGCTGGCCATCGCTGCCGGTGATTCGCAGCGACAGATCGGCCTGCCGGCTCAGTTCATCCGCCAGTCTGACTTCGCTTTCACTCGACCGGACGTCGTGCAGCGCGCGGCGCAAACCAATCAACTTACCGTCAAGCAACTGCTGATCGAGCTCGATGAAGTGCGCCTCGCTGGCGCGACTGAACAACACCCCGGCAAACAACGAAACCACGGCAGTACAAGCCGCAAACAGCAGTGCCAGGCGACTGCTTAACGAAAGTCGACGCATCAGGCAGGGCGCTCTTCAAGGACATAACCCATGCCGCGCACGGTATGAATCAGCTTGTTGGGGAATTCATCGTCGATTTTCAGGCGCAAACGGCGGATCGCGACCTCAATGACATTGGTGTCGCTGTCGAAATTCATGTCCCAGACCTGGGAGGCGATCAGTGATTTGGGTAGCACTTCGCCCTGGCGCCGCAGAAGCATTTCCAGCAGGGCGAACTCCTTGGCGGTCAGGTCAATGCGCTGACCACTGCGTTCCACCCGGCGGCGGATCAAGTCCAGGCGCAAGTCGGCGAGTGCAAGGCTGGTTTCCTGAGGCGAGGCGCTACCGCGTCGCAACAGACTGCGGACCCGAGCCAGCAACTCGGAGAAAGCGAACGGTTTGACCAGGTAATCGTCGGCGCCGAGTTCTAGGCCGTGGACTCTGTCCTCCACTGCATCTCGCGCCGTCAGAAAAAGTACCGGCGTATCCAGACCGGCACTGCGTACCGCTTGCAAAATTTGCCAACCATCACGGCCGGGCAGCATCACGTCAAGGATCAACAATGCGTAGTCACCACTCAATGCCAGTTGTTGGCCAGTGCTGCCGTCGGCCACCAGTTCGGTGATGAAACCGGCCTCGGTCAGGCCCTGGCGCAAGTAGTGGCCGGTTTTAGGTTGGTCTTCGACGATCAGCAGCTTCATGGGCAACTCGAGGCAAATGGAACGAACGCTTTATACCGTGGGCAGCGCTGATGCAGCTCAACCTGACAAAGTTGTAATCTGGCTGTCAGGTTGCGGGCAGTGGCGACAGTTTAGAGTTTTCCACAGGCTGAACCTTATCTTGTTGGAGTACGACTATGTTTTTGCGCAAACCTCTGGTGCTGGCCGCGTGTTTGATGGCTCTGAGCTCGCCGGTGTGGGCTTCGCCGGCGCATACCTACGATTTCGGTCAACCGGCCCCCGCGGCCAAGGCGACTCGCAGTGTCGAGGTGGTGATGGGTGACATGTCGTTCACGCCCAAGGCGATCGATATCAAAGCCGGTGAGACGGTTCGTTTGGTGCTGGTGAATAAAGGCCAGTTGTTGCACGAATTCAACCTGGGTGATGCGGCGATGCATGCTAGACATCAGCAGGAAATGTTGAAGATGCAGCAAAACGGCATGCTCACACCTACAGGCATGAAGGAAATGGACCACGGCTCGATGGCCGGCATGGATCACGGGATGATGAAACACGATGACCTGAATAGCGTCCTCGTCGAACCGGGCAAAACCGCCGAGCTGACCTGGACCTTCACCAAGGCCACTAACCTGGAATTTGCCTGCAATGTTCCCGGCCATTACCAGGCGGGCATGGTCGGCAAATTGACTGTCAGTCAGTAAGCACTCTAAGGCGGGCGCAAAGGCTGGTAGAATCCGCTGATTCTTCAGTCAGGTTTCCGCCATGCATCCCGCAGCCGAACACTCGCCGCTGGGCAAATCCAGCGAATACATCGCCACCTATACGCCGTCCTTGCTGTTCCCGATCCCGCGCACCGCGAAATGGGCCGAGTTGGGCCTGACGGCGCAAACCCTGCCTTATAAGGGTGTGGATTTCTGGAACTGCTTCGAGTTGTCGTGGTTGTTGCCGTCGGGCAAGCCGGTGGTGGCGATTGGCGAATTCAGCATCCCGGCGGATTCGCCGAATATCATCGAGTCGAAGTCGTTCAAGCTGTACCTGAACTCGTTGAATCAGACGCCGTTTGCCGATACCGCGACCCTTGAGTCAACGCTGGTGAAAGACCTCTCGGCCGCTGCCGGCAAGCCGGTTGGCGTGCGGATCCGCAGCCTCAAGGATGTTGAAGCCGAAGGCGTCGTGGCGTTGCCGGGTGTGTGCATCGATGACCTGGAGATCAGCGTCAGCAACTACGAGCATCCGCGTCCGGAGCTGCTGCGTTGCGATGATTCGCGCATTGTTGAAGAGAGCGTGCACAGCCATTTGCTCAAATCCAACTGCCCGGTCACCAGCCAGCCGGACTGGGGCAGCGTGGCGGTGGAATACCGTGGCGCGGCGCTGGACCACGCGAGTTTGCTGGAGTACATCGTGAGCTTCCGTCAGCACTCGGACTTCCATGAACAGTGCGTGGAGCGGATTTTCCTCGACTTGCAGCGGTTGCTGAAGCCGGAGAAGTTGACGGTCTATGCACGGTATGTGCGGCGCGGTGGGTTGGACATCAACCCGTATCGCAGTACTGAAACCGTTCAACTGCCGAACCACCGCCTGGTTCGTCAATAAAGTAACCCTGTGGGAGCGACGGTGCGACGATTCGACCTGCTCGCGATGGCGATGGCTCATCCAACATAGATGTCGCCTGACACTCAGACATCGCGAGCAGGCTCACTCCTACAGGGGGATTGCATTGCAAATCCCGGATATGAAAAAGCCCCGCTAGCGATAGCAGGGCTTTTTTGCATCTGGTGGGTTCAGATCCCCATGTTGCCGAGGGCTTGCACGATGTTGCGCAAGGTGCCGGCAATGGTGGGGTGTTCGACTTCGAAGCGTTCGACGGCCAGGTTGACGCCATCGGCGAGGCTGGAGTCCTGGGTTTTGGTTTCAAGTTCAAGCTCAAGTTCGATCTGTTGCATCAGCGCGTGCAGGTCTTCGCGCTCGGCTTCCGTCAGCGGCGGATTCTGTTCCAATTGCTCGCGCAGAGTATTGAGTTGTTGTTGCAGTTCGCGGGCAGGCATGGCGTTCTTCCTTTTATCGATAGGCACTGGCATAGACCGCAGCAGCGTGCCAAAGGTCTATGGCTTGCCTTTAGATTAATCCACTCCTGCGTTGCCTGCATGATCTCGATCAGGGCTTTTCGCCTTTGAGCCGACGCAGGCTGATGTCCGCCAGGCAGGTGTCGAGTTCGCCGAGGTGATCGATCACCGAATGCACACCCAGACTGAACAACTGCACGGTCGCTTTACCGCGCAAATGCTCGCGTTCCTTTTGGCTCAAGACTTGCCATTCGCTGGGCGCCAACCCGCAGAGCGAGCCGCAGGACGCCAGGCCGATCGTCCACAGCCCGGCATTCAACCCCGATTGCAGCAATCGCGGTTCGCCGCTGACCAGCACGCAACCATCGAGTTGTTCGACATTCAATGCCATCAAGGCTTGCCAGCAAGCGTTCGGGGCCGGCCATGGATTGATTGTTGCGGGGTGTTGCGAAGGTTTGATCCACGCGGGCAGGGCTCTGGCCAGGGAATGGCTGAGTGCGGGTGGTAGCTCGTCAAGCCAGGCGCAAGGAATCTGCTGGCGCTGCAAGCTGTTCAGACTGTCCAGCGCGCCAAGCGTAACCTCGGCGTGCTCGGCCGTGAGAGTGTTGTGTTGGCGCATCCGGGCACCGAAATCCACCAGGCAACCGCTGAGCCCGAACAATACGGCGGTCAGGCTGGGTGCAGCGAGGGGCAAGGCTTCGGCGTGCGGCATATAACGTCCCTGAAATAGCGACAAGGCTATGCGCCGCCGGTGACAGTTGAGTGACACTGATGTGAAGCGCTCTCAATCAGGACGAATCATCCGTAGGCCATCGCGTGCGAGGCTGCCCTAAATCGGCTTTTCCGTCTTATACTAGCCAGCTTAACGCTTGGGCCAAGCGCCCTCGCCAGTACAATCCAAGGAGTTATCTATGCGCTGGAGCAATCGTCTAGCTCAGCTTTGTGTGTGTGCCAGCGTGTTGCTGGTTCCGTTCGCAGCCCAGGCTGCCACGGAAGACGACCCTTGGGAAAGCGTCAACCGTCCTATCTTCCAGTTCAACGACTTCGTCGACACTTACGCCCTGAAGCCAATCGCTCAAGGCTATGAATTCGTGACGCCGCAGTTCCTCGAAGACGGCATTCACAACATGTTCCGCAACGTCGGTGATGTCACCAACCTTGCCAACAACGTCTTGCAGGTCAAACCGGCTGCCGCGGGCGTAGACACCGCGCGTCTGATCTTCAACACCACCTTCGGCCTGCTGGGCTTCTTCGATGTCGGCACCCAAATGGGCCTGAATCGTAGCGACGAAGACTTCGGCCAGACGCTCGGTTACTGGGGCGTGGGCAGCGGCCCATACGTAATGCTGCCGCTGTTGGGCCCCAGCACCTTGCGTGATGCGCCTTCCAAGTATGTCGACGGCTACACCGGCCCGTACCGCTACATAAACGACGTGCCGGTGCGTAACTCGGTCTTCGGCCTGAATATCGTCGACACCCGCGCCAGCTTGCTGTCGAGCGAGAAGCTGATCAGCGGCGACAAGTACACGTTCATCCGCAATGCGTACTTGCAAAACCGCGAGTTCAAAGTCAAAGACGGCCAGGTCGAAGACGATTTTTGATTTCGACCGGTAAAATGAAGAAGGCGGCCAATCGGCCGCCTTCTTTCGTTTGGCTGCGGGTTTATTTCATCTTCAAGATTGTAAGCCCGAGTTTCTGACTGCCACCGTCCTGTTCTTTCACCCAGACCACTTCGGTGTCGGCCTCAAGCCCTTTGAGCGCTGTGTGATCGGAATCGATGCGCACGCTGACCCGGTCACCGACCTTGAACAGGCGGGGTGCTTCAACCTGAATGCCACTGCTGGAAAGGTCGATGCAGACGGCTGGCACCTCATCGCCTTCGTGAATCAGCGACACATCGGCATCAACCCGCATGCGGATGAAATCGCGCTTTTCGCTGTAGTCCCGATCGGTTTGACTCATGGGCTTCATCCTTCCATTGGGTTACGGTTTTGCCTGTTCTTATAACTCCCGGTGATTTGACAAGTAAAGACGTCAAGCGACCATCGGCGTGAGCTTGAAACGCCCCGCGGATGGGAGTACCGTCTGCGCCTTAGAAGGGCACCTCTGGTGTACCTGTGTGTAGGGCAAACGCTCGAAAACGGTGCATTAGAGAGGCTAGAAAGCGAATCCAGTAGTGTGAGCCGGGACAAAACCCCTGCCTGCTACGCCAACCTAATTCTGGCGCCGTTTGCCCACATGCCAAAAACCAGTGCCACGCTGCTGATAATCGATGATGACGAAGTAGTGCGCGCGAGCCTCGCGGCCTACTTGGAAGACAGTGGTTTCAGTGTCCTGCAGGCCAGCAATGGCCAGCAGGGACTTCAGGTATTCGAGCAAGACAAGCCCGACTTGGTCATCTGCGATCTGCGCATGCCGCAGATGGGCGGACTCGAACTCATTCGCCAGGTCACCGAGCTTTCGCCGCAAATTCCGGTGATCGTGGTTTCGGGAGCCGGCGTGATGAACGACGCGGTCGAGGCCTTGCGCCTGGGCGCGGCGGACTACCTGATCAAGCCTCTCGAAGATCTGGCTGTGCTCGAGCACTCTGTGCGCCGGGCCCTGGATCGCGCGCGCCTGCTGCTGGAAAACCAGCGCTACCGCGAGAAGCTGGAAAAGGCCAACCGAGAGCTCGCCGCCAGCCTGAACCTGCTCCAGGAAGACCAGAACGCCGGTCGCCAGGTGCAGATGAACATGCTGCCGGTCAGCCCCTGGACCATCGACGAGTTCCAGTTCGCGCACCAGATCATCCCGTCGCTGTACCTGTCGGGTGATTTCGTTGACTACTTTCGGGTCGACGAGCGCCGGGTAGCCTTCTACCTGGCGGACGTTTCCGGTCATGGCGCCTCTTCAGCCTTTGTTACCGTGCTGCTGAAGTTCATGACCACGCGCTTGCTGTTCGAATCCAAGCGCAGCGGCACATTGCCAGAATTCAAGCCTTCAGAGGTCCTTGGTCATATCAACCGGGGCCTGATCAGTTGTAAGCTGGGTAAACACGTCACAATGGTCGGTGGAGTCATCGACGAGGAGACAGGTTTGTTGACCTATAGCATCGGTGGTCATTTGCCGTTGCCTGTGTTGTACACGCCAGACAGTGTTCGTTATCTGGAAGGGCGTGGTTTGCCGGTGGGCCTCTTCAATGAAGCCACCTATGAAGACCACGTGCTGGAGCTGCCGCCGACGTTCAGCCTGACGCTGATGTCCGATGGCATTCTGGACCTTTTGCCAGAACCTACACTCAAAGAAAAAGAAGCGGCTTTGCCCCAGCGGGTCAAGGCAGCGGGCGGCAGCCTGGATGGTCTGCGGCAGGTTTTTGGATTGGCCACGCTAGGGGAGATGCCGGATGATATCGCCCTGTTGGTGTTGAGCAGGAATCTTTAATGAGTACCGGTAGAATCCAGTTCGCCGAGCAGGATGGCACCTTCGTCCTGAAGTTCGTCGGTGAAGTTCGCCTGACCCTGTGTTCGGCGTTGGATGCGACTATTGAGCGGATCTTCACCGCGTTGAACTTCAACGCGATCGTGATCGACCTGACCGAAACCCGCAGCATCGACAGCACCACCCTTGGCCTGCTGGCCAAACTGTCGATCCTGTCGCGGCAAAAGGTCGGCCTGCTTCCGACCGTCGTCACCACCCACGAAGACATCACCCGTCTGTTGCAGTCCATGGGGTTCGAGCAAGTGTTCAACATCGTTGACCGCCCGATCCCGTGCCCTGAATGCCTGACCGACCTGCCAGACCAGGATCAGTCCGAAGAAGTCGTGCGGATCAAGGTGCTCGAAGCACACAAAATCCTCATGGGCCTGAACGACTCGAATCGTGAAGCCTTCCATGATTTGGTGAATGCTTTAGAGCGGCATTGATTCCCTGATATGGATGGGGCCAGAGCAAACACCCAAAATTCAAAGTATAAAAAAGGGCGAACCTGTAAGGGTTCGCCCTTTTTGCATTGCGCTGAACTAGATCACAGCTTGGCTTGCAGCAGTGCTTCGAGTTTTTCCTGGTCGCGAGCGAACTGACGAATCCCCTCGGCCAGTTTCTCGGTCGCCATCGCATCCTCGTTGGACAACCAGCGGAACTGCGCTTCATTCAGGCTCAAGCGCGCCTCACCCGCATGACCCGGGGCCAACTTGCGCTCCAGCTTGCCAGTGTCCGCCGCCAGCTTCTCCAGCAGGTCCGGGCTGACGGTCAGGCGATCACACCCGGCCAACTGCTCGATCTGATTCAGGTTACGGAAGCTCGCGCCCATGACCACGGTCTTGTAGTCATTGGCCTTGTAGTAGTTGTAGATACGCGTGACCGACTGCACGCCCGGATCATCCGCGCCGGTGTAGTCGTTGCCGTTGGCTTTCTTGTACCAGTCATAGATGCGACCTACGAACGGCGAAATAAGGAACACACCGGCATCAGCGCAGGCCGCAGCCTGAGCAAACGAAAACAGCAGCGTCAGGTTGGTCTGAATGCCTTCTTTTTCAAGCTTCTCGGCGGCGCGGATGCCCTCCCAGGTGGAGGCAATCTTGATCAGCACGCGGTCGCGGCCAATGCCGGCCTTGTCGTACAACTCGATCAGACGGTGCGCACGCTTCAATACGGCGTCAGTGTCGAACGAAAGGCGGGCATCCACTTCAGTGGAAATACGGCCCGGTACAACCTTCAGAATCTCTTGGCCTACCGCTACGCCAAAACGGTCGCTGGCCAGGCCCACATCGCCCTTGCAGTCGTGAACGCAGGCGTTCAGCAGCTCGGCATAACCGGGAATGGCCGCCGCTTTCAGCAGCAGGGAAGGGTTGGTGGTAGCGTCGACGGGTTTTACACGAGCGATAGCTTCGAAGTCGCCGGTGTCGGCAACGACGGTGGTCATTTGTTTGAGTTGTTCCAGCTTGGAAGTCATGGGCGTGCTCTGTCCTATGGGTCTAATGACATTACCCGAGCGCTGACAGCCACTCAAGGGCGCATGTACGTATCGATGGCCCCGTTGGCAACAACCGGAGAACGGATGTTTGAAAGGCGGGGCGCGGGTATCGATAGATACGATGCCAAATCGGGGCGCAGGTTCAAAGCAACTGATCGTTGACGCCTCACTGGCAACTGCGGCGCCAGCGCTGCCATGTCTACATTCGGGTGCCTGTGGCTGTTAGAAATGGTCAAGTTCAGCCGTTATAAGATGTCAAATAGTGCATCTCGGATGGCGTGTAATGTGGCACCGATAAATGTAGGTATTGGATGGGGAAATGACTTCACAAGGGGAGCGGGTGTCTGGAATTGTGGAGGCCTTCGATGACTTTATCCTCGGTTATGTCTTGAAGAAATTGACCGAAGTGTTTGAAGAACTGATGGCTGCTTCAAAGAGGAACCACCCGGACAATATGAGTGGGCTGGTGGAGATGGGAAGGGTGAAAGCCGCAAAGAAAATTCCCGACTGGCTGAAACGAGTGAAATGCAGCATGCCCAGTCAAGTCACTCGCGTATTGATGGATCAAATGAACAACTCCCAGAAGTCCGGACATGACCTGCGCTTTGAAGCGCAAGCCGTATTGTTCGAGGTCCTGGTGGAAGAGTCGTTGGCAATGGACACCGCGAGTTATGCCGAGTGGATGAATAAAAGCCCCTGTTAGGGGGGGCGCTACTTCAGTAACGTTTTGACGGCCGTTTGCGCAGGTTTTGATTTTCCATCAGATGACATTAATCCGAAACTTCGCTCACGATCGTTGCTGCCTGAATCGCTGTTTTTCCATTCATAAAGTGACGTCAGCGGTATATTCAGTTTTTTCACATCCGAGATGAATCTTGTAATGCGTGATGCTTGTCCGGCGGTGCCCCCGATGGAACTGAGCGATGGCACTCCCCATTCGGTAATGACCCCCGGTACATGGAAGTTATCGAGGATAAACGCTTGAGCACTGCTGATCTCGGTGCCCGACATGCCATAGGGATGGTAGGAGACCGCACTGAGGCATTGTGGATAGTCCTTAATGATTTTAGTCAGTGCAACGGTCGCCTTGGAGTCTTTGGTTGGTGCCTTTGCGAACCCAAACCCGATTAGTGGGGTTGAATGATCCCGCTGTTGTAATGCGTTGCACACGGCGCTCATGAAAGGCACAAACGTTACTTCAAAGTCCTGAGTTGGCCAGTATTTTGGCAAGTCAGGTTCATTCCAGATTTCAATGGCGACCAGTTGCGTGCTGAAGGCTTTTTCCAGGCCGATGACCGAGTTCGCGAAGGACTCTCCCGCGGCGGCGAGATCGCCGCCGCTGGTTTGCGTTTTGTGGGTTAACGCCTTGGTTGAGCGAACGGTCATCAATACCGGCAGGTCGGCGGATTTGGCAGCAGCGAAGGCTTCATTGATCTGGTGTTGATACGCCGGGGTGCCCAGGCTGTTCGTCCATACGCCAAAGCGTACGAATCCGAACCCTGAGGCTTTGATCTGATGGGCGTCGGCGGCTGAGAAATTTTGAATCTTCACCTGAACGCCTATTGTCTTGTTGTCTTGCGCCAGCGCTGAAAAAGCCTGGCTGGCGTAAGCGGGGCTGAGTGCGCCAAGTATAAACAGCGTTGAAGTGGCAATCAGTCGAAAACGCATATCGGTATTTCCTGTTGAGTCAGTATGTCGTCCTGGCATGGGCCAGGGTCAAAATAGCATTAGCCAGTTAGTACAGCGATATCATTAATCCTCTATGTCATTCCCTTCATTGTTAATTTTTGTCGGATAAATAACTTCCAGATCGCGAGTGTTATTTATGGTCCGGTTTTCTGGTTGGGCGTTTTTTATGTGTCGTGGTATTTAATACACTTGTGTTTGCATGCTGGATCCATCTCTGAATGCGGGACGATCTAATCGGTTCACTCGACTCCTCGCTATACGTTGGCCGATTCGACACTACACGGGAAGAGTAGCCTTGTTCAGAAAAATTCTTGTGGTTTGCGTCGGCAATATTTGCCGAAGTCCTACCGCTGAACTGTTGCTTCGCCATGCGCTGCAACCTTCAGGTATCTCAGTGACCTCCGCGGGATTGAACGCGCGGGTGGGTGAGTCTATGGAGCCCGACGCACTTCTGGTTCTTGAAGAACAGGGTCACGAAGCGCCAGCGTTTAAATCGCGTCAGATTACCCCCGACATCGTTAATGAATCAGACCTCATTCTGGTCATGGAAAAAGAGCATGTACAGGGCGTACTAAAGATTGCATCGCACGCCAGGGGCAAAGTGTTTCTTCTGGGCAAATGGCAGAGTGAACGCGAAATAAAGGACCCGTATCGTCAAGGAAAAGCTGCTTTTGTCCATGCCCATGCATTGATTGAAGATGCCGTTTGCTCATGGGCGCAGCGCCTCAGACGTTGATGGATGATTTTCAGATTAGTAATAATGGTAAAAGAATAGACCTTATGCAGTTACCGTCAGTAGTCAGCACCCGGGATAAAGAGAGAGACGAGATTGATCTGCTCGGTTTATTAGGCACATTGATTGATCATAAATGGTTGATCGGTGCCATCACCGGGGCGTTCATGGTGACCGGTGCCGCGTATTCGATCTTATCGCCGCCAGTGTATCTGGCGAACGCTCTGGTACAGGTCGAACCGAAAAAGAACGACATGCTGGGTTTCTCGGATATCAGCAGCATGCTCGGTGGGCAATCACCGGCGGCTACCGAGATCGGCATTATCAAGTCCCGCGCGGTCATCGGTAAAACAGTCGATGATCTGCGCCTTGATATCGTGGTAACGCCCACTACCTTTCCGGTTGTCGGCGGCTTTCTTGCGCGGCGATATAAAAGTACCCCCACAGAAAATGTTTCACCGCCGCGTTTCGGCATGAACAGTTATGCATGGGGCGGCGAACGCCTTGATATTGAACAGCTCAACCTGCCCAATGAGTTGTTGGGCAAGAAATTGATGCTGGTTGCCGAAGAGCGGAATCGATTCAAGCTCTACGATGACAATGGCGGTTTGTTGGCCGCCGGCGCCACAGGCGAAGCCATCGTGCAGGACGGTGTCGAGGTGCTCGTCGCGAGCATGGCCGCGAATCCAGGCACCCAATTTGAAGTCGTACGCAATCCTCGCATTGTCACCATTCAGAATTACCAGGACGCCCTCGAGGTTTCCGAGCAGGGTAAAGAGTCGGGCATTATAAGTCTGGCCCTGGCCAGCACCGACTACGCCCTGGCGGTGAAGATTCTCAACAAGGTCTCAAGACTGTATGTGCAGCAGAATGTGCAACGCACTTCTGCCGAGGCCGCCCAGAGCCTGGAGTTCCTGCAAGCACAACTCCCGCAAGTCAAAGACGATCTGGTCAAAGCCAGTAACGCGCTGAACAGCTATCAAACCCGCGGAAACACGGTAAATATCTCGCTTGAAACCAAGTCTGTCCTGGAACAGATGGTGGTGCTGGATACGCGCATCTCGGACCTGAAACTCCAGCAAGCGGACATGGATCGAAAGTTCACCCGAGAGCACCCGGCCTACCGCGCCTTGATGGCTCAGATGGGGGATTTGAATAAACAGCGACAGGGGTTGGAAAAAAAGGTCCAGGGGCTTCCGGCTACACAACAGGAACTGTTGAACCTGACCCGTGATGTGGAAGTGGCGACACAGATCTACACCCAACTGCTGAACAAATCCCAGGAACTGGACATCGTCAGGGCCGGGGCGGTCGGCAATGCGCGGTTGATTGACACGGCGGATGTCGATACCACATCCCCGGTCAAACCCCGCAAAGCGCTGATCATACTGATTGCGACTTTTCTGGGCGGGTTTGTCGGTGTTGCCTTGGTGTTAGTGCGTAAATCGCTGAGCAGAGGACTCGAGGGGCCAGAAGCCATCGAACAACTTGGACTGCCCGTCTACGCCTCCATTCCTTACAGCGCCCTGCAACAGGAAGAGGACAGTAAAAAAGTCCGCTTGGGCGATAGTGCCAGCCACCAGGCGTTTCTATTAGCGCTGCGTAACCCTACTGACCTGTCCATCGAATCGATACGCAGCCTGCGAACCTGTCTGCATTTTGCGGGGCTGGATGCGACCAATAACCGGATCATGATTTCCGGTCCGAGCCCCCAGGTCGGCAAGACGTTTGTCTCCTCTAACCTGGCCGCGGTCATTGCTCAAAGCGGGCAGAGAGTCGTACTGATCGATGGCGATATGCGCAAAGGTCATCTGCACAAGACGTTGGCTACTCCGATCAGTAACGGCTTGTCCGATCTGTTGACCAAGCGCTGCAGCATTGAGCAAGCGATCAATACACTCGAAGTCGATAACTTGCATTTCATCAGTCGTGGACAGGTACCGCCTAACCCGTCAGAGCTGTTGATGCATGCCAACTTCAGAGAACTCCTGGCAGAACTGAGTGAACGCTACGACGTGGTGATCATCGACACGCCACCTCTTCTGGCCGTAACAGATGCTGCAATCGTTGGGCGTGAAGCCGCGATTAATCTGATCGTGACTCGCTTCGGTGTAAATCCTGCCAAAGAGATCGAATTGACTATTCGTCGGTTTGCGCAAAACGGTATCGAACTTAAAGGCGCGATTTTTAACGGCGTCGAGAAACGAGCGTCCAGCTATTACGGTAATGGCAGTTATGGCTATTACAACTATGAGTACGCCTCTGACAAGTCGTGATGTGAGTTCTATCTGCCAAGTCATTGGATTGAGAGTCGGTTGACGATCGTTGACCACTCTTCGGTCTCGTTTGCCTGCGAATACGTTCATGGAGTTGGGTGAATTGTGAAAAAAATACTACACGTGGCGGAAACGATTAAAGGTGGCGTCGCAACGGTCATCCGGACGATATCGACCCCGCCTGAGGGCGACGTCCAGCAGTATGAACTGGTCTATTTGATCCCGTTCGACCAAAAAAAAGAACTGCATGGCATTGATGAAAAGGACATCAGGACTTTCTCCAGAAACAAGAGAGATGTTGTCTCCCTTCTGCGGTTTGCCTGGCAACTTGTCCGTGTGATCTTCAAGGAAAAACCTGATGTCGTGCACTTGCACAGTACATTTTCCGGAGTTATTGGCCGATGTGTTTGCCTGGTTATGCGTCCTTGGCGGTCACCCAAAATTATCTACTGCCCGCATGCGTTTTCGTTCTTGATGGAAAGTTCTCCCGCCAAACAGAAAGTGTATTCGTTGATTGAGCGGGTTTTGCAAAAAGTGACGGATGTCATTGTCTGTGTCAGCCAGTATGAGCTGGATAAAGCGGCTTCGTTTGGCATTGATCGCCACCGTATGAGACTGATCTACAACGGTATTCATTATAAAAACGACGAGAGCCTGTCCAGTCAGCGTACGGATATTCAGCTTTTGTTTGTGGGCCGACTGGACTACCAGAAAGGTTTTGATGTTTTGCTCAAGGCGTTCACTGACGTCGAGCGCACCGACTTGAAACTGACGGTTGTCGGCAGTGCGGTCAATGAGGAACCGGTCGAGCGCCCCGTCATTAACGGCGTTGAATACCTGCCTTGGGTAACCCCGGCCGAAGTGAATGCCCTCTATAAAACGGCAGACGCCCTGATTGTCCCGAGTCGCTGGGAAGGTTTTGCCATGGTTCCTCTTGAGGGAATGGCCATGGGCGTGCCCGTTATTGCCAGTGACTGTACATCCCTGCCTGAACTGGTGACGCACGACATCACGGGCTACATATTTTCGACGGGCGATCACCAAGCGCTCGCCAATATCCTGGTGAATATCAAGAAACAAAAGTTGCTGGAACTCGGTACTGAAAGCCGCAAACGGGTGCGCGAGCGGTTCAGCGCAACGCTGATGATCCAGCAGACCTATGACGTGTATTCCGCTCAAACTTATTAAGTAGATATCAAGATATGAACGTAACTATTTTGCATGGCTACAGTGCGTCAAATTCGGGTGATGGCCTTCTCGTGGATTTGGCAATTGCCTTGGTGCTGCGAAACTTTGGTGCTGACACGTTAATCAACGTCGTTGCGTCAGACCCCCAATCATTTAGTTATCTTCCCTATCAGCGGTATGACGCGCCGGTCATGGCGGCGAAAGGACTGGGGCGCGTGAAAGAAGCGGTGTTCCTTAAACAGTCTTACGCGCCACTCGTCGACCTCTTGAGCACCAGTGATCTGATCGTCGGGGTGGGCGGCGGGTACATGCGCTCAAAAAGCGCCTTTGAACACATCAAGTTGAAACTGGGTCACGCCAAACAGCTCGAAACGGCGATTTTGAGCAAGGTGCCGTCGGTTTACCTGCCGCAAAGTATCGGCCCGTTCCACGGTGAGAGCAGCGCGATCGTTGAACACTACGCCAGTGCCGATGCGGTGTTTGTCCGGGATAACAGGTCGTCGGCCATTTTCGAATCCAATGCCAATGTCTATCGAGCGCCAGACCTGGCGGTCCAGGCGTTGGCGAAGAAGATATTGGTGCAACCCAAGTTCACCCGCTGTGCGGCATCGCCGGCTGTGGTCTGCGTGGTTCTACGCAAGCCACCGGAATGGAGCAAAGAGAAGAAAGTCGCCTACGTTGCCAACCTGAAGCTTCTGTTGAAGCGACTAAGGGCCAAGAGCAAAGTGGTCTGCGCGGTCCAAAGCGCCGTCCGTGGCAACGATGACGGGGCGTTCTATCGGGAACTCGGTATCACCGAGGACCTCTTGCCCTTGAAGGCAACCCTGTCCAAGTATCAGCCCGACCTGGTCATTTCCGTACGGTTGCACGGAGCCATTGAGTCTCTCCTCGCAGGCGTGCCGGCGTTCCATATCAGCTATGAACGCAAAGGCTTTGGCGCCTATCAGGATATGGGCGTGGAAGACTGGGTGATCAACGGTGGAGATATCAATGTCGACACCATCATCGACACCGTTTACGCCCCGAATGCGTTGTCCAGGTTCGGTAAAAAACTGACGGACACCTGCAAGGAAATCGAAGCCAAAACGGAGCTGATGGACAATATCATCAAAGGGATTGTTCGATGATATTTCGGCTGTTGCTACGGGGAGGTGCATTAGGTGCGAAGTTTCTGCTGGTGTTGGCCATCACTCATTACTTGGGTTATGACGCATTGGGTTTTTACGGCGTAGTGGTGGCCGCCTCCTTGATAGCCTCGAAGTTTTACAGCGTCGGGTTCAGCTCTGAAATCAATCGGCTGATCAGCGTGGGGGGCAGTACGAAGCTTGTCGTTGATAGAGTACTTGTTCTGTACCTGGCCGTTGGCTTGGTGTTATCGGTGGTCACGGTTGCCCTCTACTCACTGTTCAGCGATGTTGAGGCAAGTGCCGCGTTGATCGCGTGCGTCACGCTTTTGCTGCTCACCGAGCACCTTTCCTTCGAAATAAACTCGTTTGTCTTTTCCGCACAAAAAGCCAACTGGGGCGCATTGTTGTTCTTTATCAAAACCGGCCTCTGGGCGCTCCTTGCCGTTGGCGGACTGATGGCGGGCGTGGTGTCCACCATCGCCAGTGTTCTTTGGTTATGGGCAGTGACCAACCTTCTGGTGATCGTGGCCGGTTACTTCATTGTGGTTAACGTTCACAAGGGGCGGGAAGTCAGTGCCGTCACCACGGTTTCTGTCTGGAGAGCAGGGCTGCCCTTTTATCTGGGAGGCGGGCTGATCGCATTAAGTCAGTACGCTGAACGTTTTCTTATTCTGGACATGGAACCGTATGCCAGCCTCGGCAAGTACGTGTATTCCTGGTCTGCCGCCAACACGTTGCAAGCGCTGTCCTACGCCGTCGTTGCCGTGGTGGGCATTCCCGTGCTCGCCAAGCGCTATAAAGATAACCAGCAAGCGCTGACGGTCCGGCAGCTATTCGTGAATCAATGGGTGCTGCGTTCTCTCATAGTTTCCTGCGCGGTGGCTGTGCTGATTTATGTCTTCTTTAACGTCCTGCTTGATTATGTGGCCGCGACTGTCCCGCGCCCCGATAACCGGATTCTAGCGATCCTGATTTTCTCTTTTGCCCTGCGCGCCGTCGGCGACATCGTATGGGGCGGTCTTATTGCCTCCAAGAACAGTCGGGTTTCATTAGCCAGTGCGGCAATTTGTCTGGTGATTTCATTGCCTGTCAGCTACTTGCTCATCAAGCACTATTCAATTTATGGCGCGGCGTGGGGCAATGTCTTTTCGATTACGGTGCAGTTGGTCGTCATTGCTTTGTTGACCAGGTTCGCCCGGGCGAAGGGGAGCTTGTAATGGCAATCTCTCTACCGTCCATAGAGTTTCGCGGGAGAAAACTCGACTCGCCCATTTCATTCCTGATTCTGCTGTGTGGGCTTTTTCTGTCTATCGCGATGCCGCTGCTGATGCACCGCGACCCTGGTCCTGATGCAATGACCTTGTGGTCGTCTTACGTTCGTTCCGACAACTGCAATTTCTGGAATCCGTTTTCACCAGACCGGTCATCTTACGAGTGCTCGGCCTACTTGTTGCGCCCCACCGGTATCAACCTGACCAATGCGTGGGCCTACGGGATGCTGTGCAACCTGTTTCTGACGTCTATCCCGGTCTTCATCTTCAAAAGAATACCGATAACGTTGTTTCTGACCTTGTGCCTGTGGGGTGTGGTCAGGTCGTTTTTTCTGGATAACCTGACCAAGGAAATCATTGTTTCTGTGGCGGTGATCGCCATTCTGTTTTTCTCCTTTTCGAAACGATACCGAGCGGGCTTTTTTCTGTCTGCGCTGTTTTACGGCGTGCTGATTCGGCCCTACTGGATTTTGTTCTCGCTGGTCTGGGTCGGTGTGTGCGTGATGAAGAAGCACGTATCGCGTTTCAGTTTTTTCGTGATGTTGTTCATGTTCTATCTGGTGATCGCCACGGCCATTCAGTTGCTGGTCGGCTATTCGGTCTCATCCATCCGAGCCAGTAACAACGAACAGCGCACCTTGGGTGAAGAGGGGTCAAAGTCATTGATCGTGTCGTGGTTTAGCGGCGGTGACTTTGTCTCGCAAGCCGTGGACTCGATGAGCATATTCTTCAGGCTGTCTTTTCCGGTGGAGCTGATACTTCTCTCCGGTCTGGGGCAGATCATCTTCGTCGTTCTGATGATGATGACCTCGTTGTTGATGTTCAAAATGATGACGTCGAGTCACTACAAGGGCGCAATCATCGCGCCGAAAGTCAAAGAGCTGATTGCGATCCCACTGTCCTTTTTATTGGTGCAGGGTTTGTTCGAGCCCGACTTCGGCTCGTTTGCCCGACATTTCTCCATGGTGGTTCCGGTGCTGTTTCTGGGGCTGGGGTTGCAGTTGCGCTCAAGAAAACCTGAGCCGGTTGAATCAAGCGTCTTGCGCTGAGGTTTGTGGTCTATGCAAAGCAAGAAAAAATCGTTGGAAATCGAAACGCTCAGAGGCTTGGCGTGTCTGCTGCTGGTGCTCTATCACGTGATAGGGCCCTTGGGCGGTGGACTGAAAATAGACCTGGGATCACCGTTTCGGGTTTTGGCGGATTCGATGGTGTACGTCAGGATGCCGTTGTTCACCTTTATATCGGGCTATATCTATTCGATTTACAAAATCAGAGGCAATGACTTCTCCGCTTACTGCGTTGGCAAGGTGAGAAGGTTGATCGTGCCTCTGTTTTTTGTCGGTATCCCGTTTTCGGTGCTGCAGGTTGTGGGGCCGGGTGTGAACAAGGACCTCGGTTTAATCGATGCCTTGTTGTCGTTTTACGTGCCGGTGAACCATTTCTGGTTTTTGCAGGCGGTTTTCATCATCTTCATGTTTGTCGGTTTTCTGCAGTGGCGCGGTCTGTTGCAGACGGCGACGCGGCTGTACCTGCTGTTTTTGTTTTCGGCGGTGGTGTTCTTGCTGCCGGCCTTTCCCGTCGATGCGTTTGGCATCAATGGTGCCGTCTATTTGCTGCCGTTCTTCGTGACAGGGATGATTTGCCACGAAAATGTCAGTGCTTTAAAGCGATCGCTGAGAGTGATCGGGCCGGTCGTGTTCGTCTTGATATCGGTTGCGCTGCTTTACATTGCCGCCGTGGATCGCGAACTCATTGTCGATCGCCGAAGTCTTGTCGGTTTGCTCGTTGGCTGTACGTCCTGTGTCGCGCTACTGTCGAGTGACATGCGCTCGAAAGCACTGATCTGGCTCGGCGGATACTCTTACGCCATTTTCCTCTTTCACGTGCTGTTTGCCGCCAGTTCACGGTTCGCCTTGGGTCGGTTGGGTGTTATAGACGAAAGCATCCTGGTCGTGGGCGGTGTGCTGTGCGGATTGTTGGGGCCCGTGCTGTTATCGAATGTTTTCAGCCGTTTTGCCATTACTTCTGTTCTGTTTTTGGGCGAACGTGCAAGTAACAAAAAGACTCCAGAGACAGGGTTTAAGGTGTCTCAAACCTGAGCGCCGATTCAGCCTACTGGCTGATAGATAGAAGGATGAGCCAATGGACTATGTCGAAGATGTGCGACCCGTTCCGGCTCCGGTGAGCGAAGTAAGAAGTTCGCGCGATCGGCTTGCCGGGATGTCCAAGGGTAAAGCGGGGGAGGTGCTGGCCATCTCGGTGATTGGCGACAGCTACAGCGCCGGGCAGGACTTTTATCTCAATGAACTCACTCAGCACCTGGCGAAAGATTTTGGTTTCGCCGGGCCTGGCTATGTCGGGTTCAATCACGGTGCCGCGCTTGGCGGTACGAATTTCAAATACACCCGCAGCAACAAAAAGTACTTCGGTGGGGATTGGGATGTTTCCAGCCTTGGCCAGGCGAGTCCGGACAGCCGCACCGTTACCGGGCAAGTGGGCGCTTATCTTGAGCTGGATTCCACCGAAACGGCTGCCATCAATACGTCCATTGCCCACGCCAAATTGCTCTACCTGGGCGATGGAAAAACCAGTGAGATGCGCTATCGGTGGACACCCTCAGACACTTGGCATCCTTTGACCATGGCCGGTGGAGGGGTTCAGGAAATACAACTAAGTGCCCCCGCCAATGATGAATGGGCGTTAAGGCTTGAAGTGGTGAAAGGCTCGCCGACGTTGTTCGGGTTGTGGCTGGCCAATAATCAGGGCGGTGTCAGGGTCTCCAAACTCGCCGCTTCCGGCGCAGCCTCCGGTGACTTTTATAAAAGCGACCGCCCATGGCAAACCCAATGGAAGGGCGTCGTTTCGAAGATACCGGCGGACGTTTACCTGATCATGTTAGGCGGTAATGATCAGGGATTTGGCGTTAAGCCCAAGGACTATCTGGAGAACATGAAAGGCCTGGTGCGGATGATTCGCGACGTTCATCCGGCGGCGAGTATCAACGTGATCCTGCGTCAGGACACTACGCGCGCAAGTGCCTATCCGATGACGGAGTACGCTCAGGTGCTTGAACCTTGGGCACGTTCGGAAAACATCGCGTATGCGAGTTTGCAGTGTACGTTCGGTCCCGACTTCAAACGCTACGCCAATGACGGGCCGACACCCATGATCGGCCCGGACAAAATACACCCCATCCCGGGTTCGGGCGGTCGGCTTATCGCGGATTACTTGTATCGCCTGATGGTCGGTGGTGTCAGTGAAGTACCGGGTAAATGCGGTTCCGCTTTGAAGTAATCATTCACCGTTCAAAGTGTTCCAGATGGCTCAGTAACTCTGCGGTTTTCAGAGGCATCAAGTCAGGATCACATCGGGTTTCAACATTGATGACGATGGCCGGGTCGCTATAGCGGACGCGAACCCGGAATCGCCAATCGTTGAAAATCACTTTAAGCCCGTCGCGTTCATCGATATCCAGGGCCTGGTGGACGTACAGGCTGTTCAAGTGGGTCAAGAGCGCAAAGGGGTCCCTGACCGGGCGATAGATATCGCCCGAAGAGGGGAACACCCCGATACGCTCAACCAACAAGGTTGTGCCAAACCAGGCAGCAGAGCTGGAAGATAACGACGGATTTTTTGACAGCCAGGCCATCACCCCGAAGTTGCTCGCTTTCTGTTCGATGTCTACCGAGCGTTTTGCAATGGTCATAGTGGCCTGCCTGGGTGAATGAGTCGGGTTAAAGACCGTTGAGATACAGTTGCTCATAACAAAAGTTGGTGGCGTCGATATAGCCTTCCGCACCACCGCAATCAAAGCGCAGGCCTTCGAACTTGTAGGCCAGTACGCAGCCATTTTGCGCCTGCTTCATCAGCGCGTCGGTGATCTGGATTTCGCCGCCCTTGCCCGGTTGGGTGTCAGCGATCAGATCAAAAATATCGGGGGTCAGAATGTAGCGGCCAATGATTGCCAGGTTGGACGGTGCGTCCTCGGGGGCCGGTTTCTCGACCATGCTGTTGACCCGATAGATCCCTTCGGAAATCAACTCGCCGGCGATCACGCCGTATTTGTGTGTCTGATCACGGGGGACTTCTTGAATGGCCACGATCGAGCAGCGGAATTTTTTGTAGAGCTTGATCATCTGCGCCAACACGCCGTCGCCTTGCAGGTTCAGGCACAAGTCATCCGCCAGCACCACGGCAAAAGGTTCGTCGCCGATCAAGGGACGACCGCTGAGAATCGCGTGGCCCAGGCCTTTCATTTCGACCTGGCGGGTGTAGGCGAACGTGCAGGTTTCAATCAGCTCTCGCGTGCCGGCCAGAAACTTTTCCTTCTCGGTGCCGCGAATCTGGTGTTCCAGTTCATAGCTGATATCGAAATGGTCTTCCAGTGCACGTTTGCCCCGACCGGTCACAATCGCCATGTGTTGCAAACCGGCGTCCCGGGCCTCTTCAACGGCGTACTGGATTAAAGGCTTGTTGACGATCGGCAGCATTTCCTTCGGCATGGCTTTTGTTGCAGGCAAGAAGCGCGTGCCATAACCAGCGGCGGGGAACAAGCATTTACGAATCATAGATATATCCTGGAAAGTCATTGTCCACAGCCACACAAAAAGAGTGTGGTTGTGGGTTTTGATGTATTACTGAGGTTGTACTTTAATACCTTAGACAAGATTTGATGGCAATTAATAGCATGTGCAGAGTGGGGTAAATGTTATTAGTTGTCGGGTCTGACGGTGTTTGGTTAATTTTAGTCGGCGTCTATCAATAGTGTTGTTTGTTCTGAAGTGCTAATAAGTTATTGGCTTCAATTCGTGATGTTCGCATTTAAACATTTCACGCCATTGAACACCTCAATACCCCACTATGGACCGCTTTATGAAGATTCTGGTAACGGGTGGAACCGGTTATATCGGTTCTCACACCACACTTGCGCTGCTTGAGGCGGGCTTCGACGTCGTTGTTCTGGACAACCTTTGCAACAGCTCTGACGCGTCCCTGCACGCGATTGAATCCATCTGCGGTAAATCAGCATTAATGATTCACGGGGATGTGTGCGACCGTGCACTGCTGGACCGGATTTTTCAGGCGCATTCCATCGACGCTGTCCTGCATTTTGCCGGGCTCAAAGCCGTAGGCGAGAGCGTGCGCAAGCCGCTTGAGTATTACGAAACCAACGTGTGCGGGAGCATTACCCTGTGCCAGGCGATGTCCGCGGCCGGGGTGTTCCGGTTGGTGTTCAGTTCATCGGCCACGGTGTACGGCGCGCCTGAGCAGATGCCGATTCGTGAAGATTTTCCTACAGGCACACCCACCAATCCTTACGGGCAATCCAAGCTGATCATCGAAAACGTGCTGCATGATCTGTGTGCGGCAGAGCCGAGATGGAGTATCGCGCTGTTGCGTTATTTCAACCCGATCGGCGCTCACGCCAGTGGGCATCTGGGGGAAGATCCCAGCGGAATACCCAACAACCTGGTGCCTTACATCAGCCAGGTTGCCGTCGGCAGTTTGCAGGAACTGTCAATATTTGGTGACGATTACCCCACCGTCGATGGCACCGGCGTGCGCGACTACATCCACGTGGTGGATCTGGCGGACGGGCATCTCAAGGCGTTGCAGTCGATCTCGACGCGTACCGGAATCAATATCTGGAACCTGGGCACGGGCGACGGTTACAGCGTTCTGGAGGTGCTGCGGGCATTCGAGCAGGCTTCGGGGCGGCCAGTGCCTTATCGCGTGATGCCGCGACGTTCCGGCGATGTCGCCGAGTGTTGGGCCGATCCCTCCAAAGCGGCGAAGGAGCTGGGCTGGAAGGCCACGCGGAATTTGCAGGAGATGATGGCGGACACCTGGCGTTGGCAATCGAACCATCCCAAAGGCTACCTCGAGTAAGGCTTGAAGGTGTGCCTTCAGCAGCCGGTTTTTCTGCTGAACTGTTATATCAGGCTGCGATGTTAATTATGGTCGGGAAAATTGACTGGAAACACATCCCGCAAGTCCGTAGATATAAAGAACACGCAGGAAGGAGTTTGATATGAAAAAGATGATGCTAATTGCCGCGCTGTCCACGGTGAGCAGTTGGGCGCTCGCTGTAGAAGCACCGCTCTCGCTGGATACTAAAGTGCTGGGTGATGTAACGGCGGCACAAGCTGCACTGGCCAGCACCGCGCTGGTTTCAGGTGTCGTGGCTGTCTCCAGCAGCGGTGGAAGTTCCAATGGCGGAACCACAGGAAGTACCGGTACTACTGGCACTACCGGGACCACCGGCACAAACTGAGAAATACCGCAGGTGTCACACAAGATTGCCCGGCTAACAACTGGGCAATCTTGTTTTGTGTTTGCCCTTGAATAGCGTAGTGCCATTATGATTCGTAGTGTTCCTTTTTTAATGCTGGCAAGTATTGCTTTGCAAGGTTGTATGTTTTCGCCGGGTCAACATATGAGCACCAGCGATATCACTCGCGAAGGCGCCAACGAAAACAGTCGGGTTGAGCTTATTCCGATTACTCCCAAGCTCATCGCCATGGACAGGGCCACTCAGATACATGAGTCACTGCCCCGGGAATTGTTGACCACACCGGACGAGTACCGCATTGGTAACAACGATGTCTTGTACATCACGGTATGGGATCACCCCGAGCTGACCGCACCTTCAGGCGCGCAACAGCAGATCGATGCCAACGGCCGACTTGTGCGTTCCGATGGCACGCTCTACTACCCCTACATCAAAGAAGTCCAGGCTGCCGGAAAGACCATCCAGCAACTGCGATCCGATATCGCCGAGAAGTTGTCGACCTTCATCTCGGACCCGCAAGTCGATGTCGCGGTATTGCGCTTTGCCAGTCAGAAAGTGGTGGTGTCGGGCGCTGTATTGAAAGCAGGCCCGCAAGCAATTTCCACCAACCCGCTGAATGTGGTTGAAGCTTTGGGTTCTGCCGGTGTTGACCCTTTGAATGCTGACTTGTCCGGGTTGCTGTTGACGCGAAACGGGCGGGTTTATCCACTGAACCTCGATGCGCTCAATCAACAGAATGCCGAGTTGCAGAAGGTCTACCTCAGAGGCGGCGATCAGTTGTACTTGCCATACAACGACAACAAAAAGATTTACGTGATGGGCGAGGTCAACCAGCCGCGCGCGTTGACGTTCAAGACCCGCACCATGAATCTTTCCGACGTCATTGGTTCGGTAGGGGGGTTGAACCAGACCACCTCGAACGGCAATGCCGTGTACGTCATCCGGGGTGTGGAAAACCTCGATGTCGAACCCGCCAAAATCTATCAGCTGCAAGCCGAGTCGCCTTCGGCCATGGCGCTCGCCACTCACTTCGATGTTCGTCCCCAGGACATTGTTTACGTAGGCCCTGCCAACGTCACCCGCTGGAACCGCTTCATCAGTCAATTGGTGCCATCGGCCTCGATTCTCGGCATGGGCGCAGCGGCACAAAACAACTTAAGTGAAGCCAACAGCAGATAAGGTCTGGTCCCACTGTGAGAACGTTGAAAGTTAGCGTCTGCTTGATGGCGGCCTTGCTGTTGTGTGGATGTAATCCTCTGATGAGGGCCACATTGGCGAACTTCAAAGCCGTGGCCACCGGGCCCGACGACCTGGAATTGACCCCGGCGCAAGTGGCCGAAGTTCAGTATCCCCAACTCAAGTTGACCACCCCTTCCGGCGAAGGGGTGTTGGCGATGGTGCGTGAGCGAGGCGACTTGCAGTACTGGGTCGCGTCCGGCAAGCAGGTGCTGTTGCTGCGCGACGGCCTGGCGGTTCGCACTGTCGGACTGGGCTTCGAGGGTGACCTGGACGGGACGCGCATCGAAGCGCAATCGCCGTTCAAGCAAGGCCTTCACCGGTTGCCCGATGGCTACACCAGCCAGCGCTTCATCGATCTCTATCGGGGTTACGAAGTGGGCGTTGCCGTGAGCAGTCGCTTCACCCGAAAGCCTATTGAAACCATCAGGATCCTGAACAAGGAATACGCTGTGTTGCGTGTCGATGAGCAGATAGAGGCACCGGCGATTGGCCTGCGCGCGACCAATCATTATTGGGTCGATCCGGATAACGGTTTCATCCTCCAGAGTGAGCAGCAACTGACTGGGCAGCTGCGGGTGAAAATCGTGCAGTTGACCTCTGAACGCAGGGCTGTCCGTTGAAGTTTCCCAAGGCGTTATGGACGTGCCTGTTGTTGATTTCCAGCGGCGTGAGCGCGGCGGTCACCGTCAGCGGCGATGTGCGCAATCCGGGACAGGTTGAACTGCAACCCGGGGGGCGCGTGCTGGACGTGATGCGTGAGACGCAACCCAACCCTGAAGGCTACTGGCTGGCGGCGGCCTGGCTGCGACAACCCTTGCTCGAACAGCAGACTCGGCTAAAAACCGGGGTCTTGTTCGATTTGAAGGTGCTGCAACGCACCGCATTGCTCTTCGATCGTCCCAGCCGGGCGGCACTGGCGTTGCGGTTGTACGAGCAATTCAGCCGCTTGCCGGTCACCGGGCGCCAAGTGGCCGTGCTCGATCCGGTCGCGGTAGAGGTCGGGTTCGCCCGCAACTTCCGCCTCGATGACGGCGACAGCCTGATCTACCCGATGCGTTCCGATGTGGTTGAAGTGCTGGGCGCTGTCGCCGAACCGTGCAGGCTCGCCTATCGCCCGCTGCAGGAGGCCCGTGATTACCTGCAAGGGTGTTCACCGCTGGCCGATGCCGACGCCGATTACCTCTGGATCATTCAGCCCGATGGCGTCACCCGCCGGGTCGGCATTGCGCCGTGGAATCGTGAAAGCGGGCACGTGCCTGCAGCGGGCAGCAAAATTCTGGTCCCTGTCAAAACCGATGATCTTAATCCGCCTATACCTGAACTGAATCAGCAGTTGGCCGAATTTCTTGCCACGCAACTGGCTGAGGTGGTTCCTTGAATTTACGTTTTGCAGCAGTGCTGTTGTTGCCTTGTGGTTTGGCTCACGCAGAGCCGCGATTGACTCAAAGTGATTTCGGCGGTGTAGGTTTGATGCAGACACCGACTGCCCGCATGGCCCCGGCCGGCGAGTTGAGTGTGAATGCCAGTCGAACCGATCCCTACACCCGTTACAGCGTTTCGTTGCAGCCGTTTGAATGGCTGGAAGGCTCGTTTCGCTACACCGCGATCACCAACCGCAGGTATGGCCCCGAGTCGTTGAGTGGCGACCAGAGTTACAAAGACAAGGCCGTGGACCTCAAAGTACGCCTGTGGCAAGAAAGCCACTGGGCGCCTGAACTGGCTCTGGGCTTTCGCGACGTCGGTGGTACCGGCCTGTTTTCCAGCGAATTCCTGGTCGCCAACAAACGCTATGACGACTTTGATTTCAGCGCGGGTATTGCCTGGGGATACATCGGCAATCGAGGCGATTTCGACAACCCGTTGGGTTGGGCGGCTGATCGCTTCAACACCCGGCCCGACGGCGAGGGCACCGGTGACGTCAACACCAATGCCTACTTCCGTGGACGACCTTCACTGTTTGGCGGCGTGACCTACCAGACACCCTGGGAGCCGCTTAGCCTTAAGCTCGAGTACGAAGGCAACGACTACAAAAACGAGCCGAAAGACAACGCCATCAAGCAAGACTCGCCCATCAACCTCGGCGCGGTGTTCAAGCTGACCGACTCGGTGGATCTCAGCGCGGGTTGGGAACGCGGCAATACCGCGATGTTCGGCATCACCCTGCACACCAACTTCGTCAGTCGCAAGACACCGGCCAAGACTTACGACCCGCCAGCGGAGCGTCTACCGGCGCAGGCACCCGCCACGCCACCGGATCAGGTCAACTGGGCCAACGTGTCGCAACGCTTGCAGAAAAATGCGGGTTACAAAGTCGAGCGCATCACTCAGCGCGGCCCCGAGTTATTTGTGTACGGCGAGCAGACGAATTATTTCCATTCGGCAAAAGCCGTCGGCCGCGCCAGCCGGATTCTGGACAACAGCGTTAACGACGATATCGACTGGTTTACCCTGGTGAACAAGCGCTACGACATGCCGCTTGAAGAAACCAGCGTGCCGCGCGAAACCTTTCGCGAGGTGGTCAACAACGAGGAACCGCTGCAAACGTTGCACCGTACCACCGAGGTCAACGGGGCGATGCCGCACACCGAAACCACGCTCTATACCGCGGCGCGCGATCCATTCAACTACGGCATCGGGCTGGGCTATAAACAGAACGTCGGTGGCCCTGATGGCTTGCTCTATCAGTTAAGCGCCGATGCGGACGCCGAGTATCGCTTCACGCGTAATACCTGGTGGAGCGGCCTGCTCAGCGCCAATCTGGTGAACAACTATGACAACTTTACCTACGACGCACCGAGTGGCTTGCCCCGGGTGCGGACGGACCTGCGCAAGTACCTGACGACCTCTGACGTCACCATGCCCACGTTCCAGGTCAGCCACGCCGAGCAATTGGATAAAGACCTGTATGGCATGGTTTACGGCGGCTATCTGGAGTCGATGTTTGCCGGTGTTGGTGGTGAGGTGCTGTTCCGTCCAGCGGGCGAGCGCTGGTCGGTAGGCGCAGATTTGAACTACGTGCGTCAGCGCGAGTTTAATCAGGGCTTTGGCTTGCGTGATTACTCGACCGTAACCGGCCACATCACCGGCTATACCGATTTGCCTTTCGATACCCAGGCAGCCGTCAGTGTCGGCCGTTACCTGGCGCGGGATTGGGGCGCCACAGTCGACCTGTCGCGGGAGTTCCGCAACGGTGTGCGATTCGGTGCCTGGGCCACGCTCACCACCGCGACAAAAGCGGAATACGGCGAAGGCAGTTTCGACAAAGGCATCTACATCTCCATTCCTTTCGACGAACTGATGAGCATGTCGACCCTGCGTCGCGCCAATATCGTCTGGTCGCCGCTGACCCGGGACGGTGGTGCACGGCTCAATCGCAGCTATTGGCTGCACTCGATGACCGATAGCCGTGACAGCGATTTGTTCTACCGCAACTTTGACAAGATCACTGAGTGAAGGCGGGCGATTTACGGGGCGATTAGCGCTGTAGATCGCTATGCGGTCAACCGGTCTTGTAGTGAACCCCTTCCTGCGCAGAGTTCTCTGCGTTATCCCAACACACTTGCAACGGTAAGCCGGGGAGCGGACATCGCTCCCCTGAGGCTGCTGATCGTTCTATTGGTGGTTTCTGATGGGGTCGTGAGTGGCCACTAGAGCTTGGTAGATGCCCACGAAAAAGGGGACTTGCGTCCCCTTGTTATTTTGCCCGTGTTAAACACTAAGCCATCAGTAAATGTCTTTTGACAGCAAGGTGAAGGGTGTCTTCACCAGAATCTTCAGATCCAGCCACAACGACCAGTTATTGATGTACGTAAGGTCAATCTCCACACGCTTTTGCATTTTGTCGATGGTGTCGGTCTCGCCGCGGCAACCGTTGATTTGAGCCAGTCCGGTAATCCCCGGTTTGATTCGGTGACGCGCCATGTAGGCGAGAATTTTCCCGGAGTAGTAATCGTTGTGCGCTACAGCGTGCGGACGTGGCCCGACCAGGGCCATATGGCCTTGCAGCACGTTGATCAGTTGCGGCAGCTCATCGAGTGACGTGCGGCGGATAAAGCGTCCAACCGCGGTAATCCGAGAATCGTTACGGCTGGCCTGCTTCACCTCCTTGTCATCGTGCACGCGCATCGAGCGGAACTTCCAGACCTGGATCACCTTGCCATTCCAGCCGTGACGGTCCTGCTTGAAGAACACCGGGCCCGGGGAGTTGAATTTGACGGCAAGGGCTATAAGCAACAGGACCGGGCTTAGAAGGACAATGGCCAACAGCGCCACGCTCTTTTCCAGCAGGCTTTTACTCAGTGCCGCGGTCGGCTGGCTGGTCAACGGACTTTCATTCAGGTAGATCGCCGGCAAGCCGTCCACGACCCTGACCGAGTGATTGAGCAGCGTCAGGCTGTTCAAGTCCGGCACCCAGACCACATCGACGTTGGCACCCAGCAAATCGATGTACATGGCCTCGATTTTTGCCGCTTCACTCAAGGGCAGCGTGATGTACAAACGTCGGATGTCATGGGCCTTGATCAACTCCAGCAATTGCTCTTGCGGGCCTACGATCGGCGGTGAGCCCATCGCCAGCGGGAGCGTGGTGTCGGTGCTGACCAACCCCACCAAAGGGAAGTGTTCGAGGCTACGCAGCTTCCTGGCGAGTCCCAACGCTAACTCACCCGTACCGACGATCAGGGTTTTATGCTCGCTTTGAAGTGAGCGTTGATAGTATTGCGAGAAGCCGTGCAGCGGAACGTACAACAGTGCCTGCCCGATGTAACCGCAGGCTGCCCATACCAAGATCAGTTGACGAGAAAACAGTTCATCCGCCTTGCAGATGAACGCCACGCAGGCCAATGCCGCAAGGGTCATTGTCCAGCCCATCAACAAACGTCCCAATCCCTCCAGGTAGTTATCTTTCTTTGCATAGACGCCGCACCATGTATAAGCGGGCACCGAGGCAAGTACCGTCAGAATTGCACACACTCGATAATAGAACTCTACCGTTCCGGTCTGGTAATAAACCAATAGAAACAACAGGGCAACAACAAAGCCCTGACCCAGTGCCCATTGTCCCCAGAAGGTCAATCCTTTGAGGTGGGTATTTCGATTGATACGAAGATTGTTAACCATGCGATATCCCCAAAATACGTCCATTCGCGCGTCGACAGACAAGAGCCAAGTTGATGTAACAAGTATTATTATTTTTATAAGAGGGTAAAACGTTAACGGGCGAAACGCCTCTGTGTGGCGCGCTCGTCAGTGAATAGATTAATTGATGGGGCTGAAAGCTGTCTGACGACTTTTAACGAGTGGTTAGTTTATCTGACAAATATGTTGGGGCGGCGAGGTGTTAGAAATAGTCGAGAATGTAAGTTGGTTTTAGGGAAGGGGACTGGCGGGGAATTTGAGGGGGATTGCTGTGCGGGAAGGTAAAATGGTGGGGTGCTTTGTTGTTTTTGTATGCACTACCATCGTGGTCATCTCATTTACTCAGATGAGGCTTTTCCCCGTATTATCTTTTGAATCAGGCAATAGCCTCGATTCCTGACCGCGCGGAAAAGGCGTTCGCCATTACTGGCGTTTTTAAACTTTTCCTGCAGTCGGCTCAGGCACATCTCCAGACCTCGATAATGCTCCGGTTCTCTGCCGATACTCCGAATAAGATCATCTTTGCTGACTACGCGATCATCATGGTGCAGCATCTTTTTGACAAGCGCTGCCTCCAGACCAGTCAAGACAATCTCGACGTCATCTCTAATCAAAGCGCCATTGACATTGCTCAATCGCCAGGCTTCTGCAAAGGGATAGTGAGATCTGGCTGTCACGTTGCAGAGGTAATCCCGGGCATCATCCCGACTTTCATCTGCAAGTGAGGAGATGTTATTGAACCGCGTATCGGACAGGGCTGCTCGCCACTCGGATTCGAATGTCGAGAGTATGCGCTGTGTATCATGTCTGATAACAGGAGGGACAGTTCTGTCCAGGTGAGGGGAAATAAATTCCATGAGCTTAGGGGCGGATGAGGGCAGGGCTACACCTTCGACAAACATCTTTGCCTGTGATGTACCGAATGAGTTATATCGCTCACTCGAGAGTAAAGCCTCAAGCTCAAGTTGTAATGCCGGGCTATGAGTAACGACGACAAAATATTTTCTGGGGAGGGGTGTAGTGCTTTCCATGTCTCTCTCCTGAAGTGGCACACTCGGATTTTTTAATTTAAGAGGTTGTCGGCAGGGGAGTAATGGCTCCCTTGAAAGTAATCAAAAGGCAACGCGCGTGCCAGTATATGGCTAGCAGCATGCTCGACTCTGTCAGCTATGAAGACGACTTTGGTGGTGTGAGTCAGCATGGTCATGCGTTCGTGGAGTCGATTGAATAAATCGGGGTTGCCCGTCAGTTTAAGGCTCAAGTCTAGGGCTGAAAGGGGAATCTTTATATAGTCGAAAAGATTCAGGGTTGTAAATATCTCGATACTTTGTTCATCGATGTTATAGCCGTCGAACGCGATTTCTACGCCGTGATCTTTCAACAGATAGACATTGTTGAGGATTTTCTTTTTATCAATGAAGCTGACCGCCGAAAGGGGTAGCTCATTGAAAGCGATAACCAGTGTCTGGCCAAAACCACGCAGCGCATCGCTGGATTGTATTAATTCTTGCGTGAGTGCGGAATCGGCGAGATCTGACTGCCCAACGCAAACGAATCTACGGCTTAAGTATTTGTTTTCGCTAGAGATATTGTGATCTTTTAGCGAAAAGGCAATCAGCCGCGTCTGCATGAGAATTTCACTGTAAATGCCATTCATCTGCTGCATGGGAGCAGCAAAGGATGCATCAGCCTGACTGTCGTCAAACTGTATTCTGATCTCGCTGCCAAATGGGCAGTCATCGCGAGTGAGGATCAATTGTCGAGACAGGTAATGACTCGCACGATAGGTGTATGACGCGCTCATCGTTGCGTTCATAATGCAATAACTCCCTGCATATTAATCTTCAGGTGGTCGAGATCAGACCCCTGACAAGACGATATCCATGCCCACGAATACTTTGAATGGCGTTGGTGCCATACATGCCTTTTATCTTTCCGCGAAGGCGGCTGATAGATTTTTCCAAGGCCCTTGGGTCATAAAACGTTATATTCAGCCCCATGATTCTGGCGATTTCATCATGGCTCAATATTTGATTTCTTGTTTCAGTAAACGCTTCAAGAATTTTCATTTCTGGAAACGATACATCCAGCTTCTTATAGTCTCCAATCAGGCACATACGCGTTGGGTCCAAGAGCAAATTGTGTTGCTTGTGCCATTCTGCGCTACTAAAAAACTCGGAAAGTGCGTCCGGGTTATCTTCTGGATGTGTATTGAATTTAATGCAATGGTCGGCCCCCGCAAGATAGTATTTCATCTTGTTGTAGGTGCCTCTGCCGGTGATCGCTACAAAAATAATAAGGGCCTGGTTATCGGCGCGCATATTTTCCACCAGCGCGAGGCTTTCATCAAACGCCTGAGGGCTGTCAATGATAATGAATACTGCACGGTATGAATGGGAGTCCTTGTTTTTCTTAAACAAGTTGTTGTAGCACATGGTGTCAACGGGTATATCATGCGCTACACGACTTGTTACTAATGTCTTGAAACCCTCAGCTAAACTATGGGTCCGCCCAATGGTGAGAATACCTGTCACCTCCTTTGCGTGGCTGTGGCTGGTATTCGTTAATTTCCCTGTAAGCATCATGCATTGACTCGGCTGGGTGCTGACATTTGGATGTTAAAGCACCGATTCTCATTTGTGACTGACAATTGGTAACATTTCACGGATTTTTCAAGCAGGCGTCACAATTTTTTTAACATTGCTGGCCAATCTGGCGAGATTCTTAGCGCTCCTGGCGCGTGGTGTGCCAGCTGGCACGAGAGTGTCATTGTGCCATCTTTTGCCGCAATGTCCCGCTTTTCCAGATCAATACGCTGTGACGCTGGCTAATGCTGCCGCTGTTTATTTTTGTTTATTGAATGTTATGAATTATCAGCACTTGGCTACTTGACGTGCTACTTAGTGCTTTTCCTGAGCTCATAACTATCTTCTGTTTGCCTCTGTATAACATCGAATTTGTTAGTTGCGGTTATGGACATTTGCTAACGTTGGGTTCTAATGCTGAATCGAATGCGTTTTACTTACCCGTTAGCGATAAATTAAAAGCACGGCAGTGGATCTTCTGTTGTCGATGAGGGGAGGGTTAATGGATTTTTGGACTACCGTAACGGTATTGATTTTAGGCTTGGTGGAAGGGCTGACAGAGTTTTTGCCCATATCAAGCACAGGGCACCAAATCATTGTTGCGGACCTGCTCGGCTTCGGCGGTGAGCGTGCCATGGCCTTCAATATCATTATTCAACTGGGCGCAATCCTGGCCGTTGTCTGGGAGTTTCGGCGCAAGATTCTCGAGATCTTCACAGGCCTGCCCACCCAACGGAATGCGCAACGTTTTACCTTGAACTTACTGATCGGTTTTATGCCAGCCGTTGTCTTGGGCGTACTGTTCGCCGATAAGATTCATGAGTATCTGTTTAACCCAATCACCGTGGCGGTGGCATTGATGGTGGGCGGCATCATCATGTTGTGGGCTGAGCGGCGGGAATATGTGGTGTATGTCGACCATATTGACGACATGCGCTGGACCGACGCTCTGAAGGTCGGTTTCGCTCAATGCCTGGCGATGATACCGGGCACCTCACGCTCTGGATCGACCATTATCGGTGGGTTGCTGTTTGGACTTTCGCGCAAGGCGGCCACCGAGTTTTCGTTTTTCCTGGCCATGCCGACCATGGTCGGTGCCGCCGTCTACTCAGGCTACAAGTATCGCGAGCTGTTCCAGGCCGGCGACCTGCCAGTCTTTGCCCTGGGCTTCGTCACGGCGTTCTTTTTCGCCATGATCGCCGTACGCGGCTTGCTCAAGTTTATCGCCAGCCACAGTTACGCCGCATTCGCCTGGTACCGAATTGCATTCGGCCTGGTGATCCTGGCTACTTGGGTGTTTGGTTGGGTGAACTGGACTGAAGCGGCAGCGCTCTGACATTTGAACCAGGCTGCGGACCCACCAGCCTGGTATTTACTTCGATAAAGCGCTGACCATTAACGACCTTCAAGCAACTCCGCCGCCTGATCCAGCAACGCCAAAGGCTCTTTAGCCTTGTGAATATCCACCGACAACAACTGCCGAAACTTGCGCGCCCCCGGAAACCCGGTGCCCAGCCCCAGCACATGCCGGGTGATATGGTGCATCGAACCACCCGCTTCAATATGCGCCGCTATATAAGGCCGCAACTGCGCCAGCGCCTCGGCCCGACTGATCACCGGCGCTGTACTGCCGAACAGCTGCTGATCAACCTCAGCCATCACATAAGGATTGTGATACGCCTCACGACCCAACATCACGCCGTCAAACGTCTGCAAATGAGCGTGACAGGCCTCCAGCGTCTTGATCCCGCCGTTAAGAATAATCTCCAACTCCGGAAAATCCGCCTTCAACCGCGCCGCCACGTCATAACGCAAAGGCGGAATGTCACGGTTCTCCTTCGGCGACAACCCCTCCAGAATCGCAATCCGCGCATGCACCGTAAAACTCGTGCACCCGGCATCCCGAACCGTGCCGACGAAATCACACAATTCCTCGTAACTGTCCCGCCCATTAATCCCGATCCGATGCTTCACCGTCACCGGAATCGACACCGCATCGCGCATCGCCTTCACACAATCCGCCACCAACTGCGGATGCCCCATCAGGCACGCACCAATCATATTGTTCTGCACCCGGTCACTTGGGCAGCCGACGTTTAGATTCACCTCGTCGTAACCGTGGTCCTGGGCCATGCGGGCGCAGGCGGCCAGGTCCAGTGGAACGCTGCCGCCAAGTTGCAGGGCGAGCGGGTGTTCGGCTTCGTTGTGACGGAGGAAGCGGTCGTGATCGCCATTGAGGAGCGCGCCGGTGGTGACCATTTCGGTGTAGAGGAGGGCGTGTTTGGAGAGTAGGCGTAGGAAGAAACGGCAGTGGCGATCGGTCCAATCCATCATGGGGGCCACGCTAAACCGCCGAGACAGCGCAGAGCTTGTATTTACTGGGCTTGCAGCAAGATTCTGTATCATTTCGCTCTACGTTTTTGAGGCTATTTTCGGGGGTAAAACGGCGTTTTGTACCAGTGCTTGGTACAATGTACCAGTCTATTTTGCAATTGTACCAGGTGACCATGGCCACGATCAGAGCAAGGAAACGCACCGACGGCAGCGTCAGCTACACGGCACAGATACGCCTGTTTCGCGACGGTGCCCAAGTTTACCAAGAGAGCCAGACCTTCGCCCGAAAAGAGGCCGCCAAGGCCTGGGTTCGAAATCGCGAAACCGAACTGGATCAACCAGGCGCTATCGAGCGAGCAAACCGCACGGGCGCGACGGTCAAGGAGATGATCGAGCGCTACCTGGCTGAAATGAAGAAAGTGCGGCCGCTGGGTAAAACCAAGCTCGCCACGCTCAATGCCATCGGCGAGTCCTATTTTGGCAAGCTCAACGACAAAGACATCAGCAGCCAGAAGTTGGTGGAGTATGCGCTGTGGCGCATGAGTAAAGAGGGCGGAGACGTTAAACCGCAGACGGTCGGTAATGATCTGTCGCACCTGGGGGCGGTGCTTTCAGTGGCTCGTCCTGCCTGGGGGTATGAAGTCGATTCGCAGGCGATGAGTGATGCCCGAAAGGTACTGAAAAAACTGGGCTACAACATGCGCAGTCGCGAACGTGACCGCCGTCCTACATTGGATGAACTGCATCGACTGCTGACGCACTTTCAGGGCATACAAGACCGCCGTCCGACGGCTATCAATATGCTTAAAGTAGCCGGCTTCGCGCTGTTCTCCACGCGCCGCCAAGAAGAAATTACACGGATTAAATGGGCCGATCTGGATGAGGTCGGCCATCGGGTGCTGGTTCGCGATATGAAAAATCCTGGCCAGAAGATCGGCAATGACGTTTGGTGCCATTTACCTCCAGAAGCCTGGGCCATTCTTCAAACAATGCCCAAAGAGCGGCCCGAAATCTTTCCTTATGATGCCGGGTCAATATCTGCGTCCTGGACAAGGGCCTGCCAGTTTCTTGAAATAGAAGACCTGAACTTTCATGACCTGCGGCACGAAGGCGTGAGCCGGCTGTTCGAAATGGACTGGGACATCCCTCGGGTGGCAAGTGTTTCAGGGCATAGAGACTGGAACTCAATGCGCCGCTACACCCATTTGCGTGGCCGAGGCGATGCCTATGTGAACTGGAAATGGAAGGATAAAATCTTGCTGGCGCCGGTGGCACTGGGCGCCAGAGTGTTGAAGTAAGTCAGCTCCACCTAAGCGCGCTGGTCAGTTGATTGCTCTCTTTAATCGCAGCGGCGCGCTGCATATCCAGATACTCCGCAAGATCGTTAATGTGCACGCCTCTGGCGGTCTTCTGACTCGCCTCCATTCGTGTGATCGGAATTTTAATTTGTCCTGCCATCACCTTGCGCTGAAACATGTCAGTGGTGAGGTGGGTGAAGTAGTCCTTGCAGACGCGGTCGAGTGGAATGACCACTTGGCCGTCGTATTGAGCCATGAGGACGAACAGAGTTCTCATTGCGTTGCTCCTTCAACTGAATAAAGTGGTTACGCCTTCTGGAACACCCAGCAGCGCACCGTGGTTGGTTTCTTGGTCATCGAGTTATTCGCTGCTTGTGCAGCACGGACTGCGCTGTAGGTTGCCTTGTTGGTTTCCAGCCACTTGTGGCTGCGGCTGTTTACCAGAAGCGTGCGCAGGGTCTTAAGGTCAGCAAGGTTCTGCCGATGCTCGCCGGCCAGTTCGGCAAACTCGTTAAGGTTGATGGCGATGAGTTTCGGGTCAATGCTGTGATTGACCTGCGGACCTTCGCCCAGGCTTTCGAGGTATTCGTAAACCTCCCAGAATTCAGCCACCAGAGGATGGTCAGCGCTGATCGCAGATTGTCGCTCCAGTGCCATGGCGGTGAGCTGCTGGTAAGTCGTCACCACCTGGTTCTCATCCAAGGGGCAGATCAGGCACAGGCAATCGACCAGGGCCATCATCTGGCTGTGGTTTTTGACGATCCGCTCCACGCGTATTTCTTTGATCTGTCTAAGCCGCTGTTCATGCACCAGTACGCGCTCGGCGAATTTCGCCAAGACCTGGGGTTCTGCGCGAACCGCCAGCACCAGAAAATGGCTCAGCTGCTCGACTGGAATCACGTTGAGATTGTCAGCGGCTGCGCGGCTCTCGGTGGTGACTTCCGGCCGGGCAAAGTGCGATTTGATGATTCGGGTGAGGATCGCTTCAGATGCGCTCACGTCGGCATTCTGGCTGATGGCAATGGCGCCGCGAAACGGCGGTTCATACGTTTCGTTGCCGCTGGTTTTCATGCCCTTAGTGCCGAGCGTGCCGCCGCCGAAGAAGTCTTTGAGCTCATCCCAATCGAAGCTTTTGGCATGTGCCTTATCCGGTTCATTGCGATCGCCCTCGATCAGCACCACCGGCATGTTCGACACTTGGCCCATGGCTCGCTGCCGGCCGGCGCGGGTCGATTTCGACGGATCAAACCCTTCGTGTTCCCGGCCCAGCAATTTCCAGAGAAAAGTCAGCAGCGTGGTTTTGCCGGCGCCGGCTTCGCCCGTAACCTCCAGGAACGGAAAGGATTTGTACTTGGCCCGTATCTGTTCGGCGAACAGAGAGCCGAACCAGAACGCCAAGGCAACGATTCCCTTGGCGCCAAAGCACAGCCAGAGCATCGGGAGCCAGTCAGTCCGGTACTGCTTGTGATCCCGCTGAATATGCATCTTGATCGACTTCTGCAGCGTCTTGAGCCGCAGCTTTCCAAACTCGAAAAAGTCCTCCTTGTTCACCTCGCAAACCAGCCCATTGCGCATGGCCACATCGCCGAATACATAGGCACCGTATTCCTTGCTGTAACCCACGTAATCGATCGTCTCGACGGTTTTCAGGCCGTACAGCTGGTCTTTGAGGATCTTGTCGAGCTGCTTGCCGCTGCCGGTGAACACCGCACCGGCGGCCATGCTCAACAGGCGTTTTTTGAACTCGCTGGCAGCTGCAACCTGGCCACCGGTGAAGGTGTTTTTGACGCTGCCGCCGTCATGAGGGAAGTCGATGCGGTAGTAGTACCAGGACTCATCGGTGACGTCATTGCGCTGGAAGTACAAGGCCTGCGGGTAGCAGTTCGCGATTTCCACAACGCCGCCGCACTGGCGCAACGCTTTGGCTCGGCGCTGCTTGTCGTTGAGCTGCTGGTCCTCATGGCGATCGGATGAATCCAGCGCCTGCATAGCCTTGTTGAATTTATCCAGGTCCATCTTGAACCAATAAAGGCGGTTCTCGTACCCAAAGTGAAACTCATGGCTTTCACGCCATTCGTACATCAGCACGCCTTTCTCGGCGGCGCTTTCGGCGATCAGCAGGGCGCCGTGGTGGCGTGCGGTCCTGAGGTCTTGTTCGACTTGCTCGGTGCGTTGCTCGCTGTCTTCGATGAATTGCCAGCGCTGGTGCAGGTCGTTCCAATCGATCTTACGGTTGTCGGGTTGCGGGATCTGCGCCGCGTCGCAGGTGTAACCCAGGGCACGTGCTTCGCGGACCCAGCGCTTTGTATAGCGATGAGCGCCGGGTTCGTTGTCCAGTGCCCAGACCAGTTTGGGGAGCTTTCCACCGCGGTGGCGAGAGAGCTCTTTGAGCGAGGTTTCGGGGAACACATTGGAGGACATGGCTGACACGGCCGCAATGCCGTGGTGGGCCAAGGCAATCGCATCGAAGATGCCTTCGACAATCCACAGCTCTTTGACCTCAAGCAACTCAACACAGGGAGGGCACCACCAGGTGCCTCGGTAGCTCTCACCCATTTGAAACCGGGCTTTCATTTTGCCAAAACGGTGCGGTCGATCGATCAGCCGCTCCCAGTAACCACCCTTGTCCAGGGCAAAACGCACGGTCGCGCTACCAGCATTCAATTCGTCGGAGTAATAACTGTCTTGGGTAAACCAACCCTGGATCAATTCAAAGCGAAAGCCTCGAGCAAATTCCAGATAAGCCCGGGCCGTCGCGGAGGGGAACTGATCAGAGGAGGGCGCGCGCTTGCTCCAGTCGTCAAACAGGTCGTCATAGATCTCCTTCAGGTGCCAGCGCTGCCCGCACTTGCTCTCGCGGCCACAGATGATTAACCACGGACTGGAGCTGCGGGTGTACAACTCTTTTTTGCCACACGCTGGGCATGTGCCACCGCGTAAATAGTCAGTGCTAAGGCGTTTTTTCAGGCCGTAGTCATTGGCCAGGCGTTGCAGCACCTCGGCGCGAAGCGTGTTTGATAGCTCATTCACGATCAGCACCTTCGGCCGAGGCTGAACGAGAGCGCGCCGATTAACCGTTTCTGCGCGGCCATCATCGGAAAGGTTGCGATCAGTGAGTCATGCCGCAAATGTTCGGGCACAGCGTTAAAACGCTCCTCGTGCCAGTGCGCATTGAACTGGTCCGCGTATTCCGCGCGAAGCGTCTCAAGCAGAATCATTGCGTGTTCCCGGGGCAGGGTGGTGAAGATGTCCACGTCGTTGTCCATGCTTGCCTCAAATTTTTGGCGCACCTCACCCATACCCAATTGGGCAAGTGCTGAGGTGTGTTGAGTTGGGGGTTACACGGGTTTATCAGGCGGCTGCCTGGATCTCACTCCACGCCAAGTGCACCAGCTTTGTTGCGGTGTTGGTGGGTACTTCAAGGGCCACGATCAAATGGCGTACGCAGCTTTCGAAAAGTTGATCAGAGTCGGACAGGTATTGCGCCTGGTGACGCAGCAGATACGCACGAGCGGCTTCCTGCATGCTGGTGCGGTAATCCTGAATAGAATCTGGCGTACGGGTCATGGTGCGGTCTCCGGTCCTTGGTTAGGCAGCAGTTCCAGCTGATCGCTGGCGTGTTTCATGGCTTCACGACGCAGTGCCGTGTCAGCCAGTGGGAGCTTGACGGTGGGGTTGGCCATACCGCTTGGGCTCATCTCATGGGTCATTTCGAACTCGGCGCGTACCGACCAGCCGCAGGCTTCATTGGTGCATTGCAGGTAAGCGACGCGAAGAAAAATATGGGTCCCTTCGCTGGTGCGTATCCGCATGCGTGAGTGGCAATGAGGGCAAACCAGTTTGTAAGTGCTCACTAAATGCATCCTTGCGCTGTTCTAAAAACGGGGTAGTGCGTCTGCCTCATTAATCAATGGTGCCTTCCTTGATGCCCAGCAACACAGCCGCTCGATGCGCCTGGCCACGGCGTCCCTTTTTCCGTCCATTTAACAAGTCGCTGACCAAGTTGCTGTTTAGCGCGTGTTGGCGAGAGAACTCGGCGAGGCTGATTCCTTTTCGATCAAGTGCTGCTCGGGCTTGCTCGGTGGTTAGAGGGGCGGGCATAGTGTCCATTCGTGGGCATCCGGGTTGAATTTTTCGCCATTATGCCCAAACATTTTGGCCTGTAAAGGATGAAAGCTTGAAAAGTTGTGCATCTACAGAACACTTGGACGTTGCCGTAGGTGAGCGCCTGCGTGAAGAAAGGACGCGACTAGGGCTAAACCAAGAAGCCTTTGCGCAACTGGGGGGCATCACTCGCAATACCCAGGGCAGCTACGAAAAAGGCGAGCGAAACGCTGATTCCGTCTATCTCTCAGCCGTGGCTGCGGCCGGTGTTGACGTGCTGTACGTCTTGACTGGCGGGCGTGTGCTGCGTGCGGCTGAAGGACTGGACGAGGCCGAAGAGCGGCTGATTCAGCAATTCAGAACCCTTTCTGATTATGACCAAAAAGCTGTGCATCGCATTGTCGGCGCCATGTCCGAAGTCACCTGCCTTTCAAACGCCAAGAAATAACTCGTCGATATTTAAAACATTCGTTACGACGGATTTCGGTTTTGATTTTTCACGCTCCTAAGTAACGTTGCGCCTGCAATCACTTAACGGAGTAGTGTGCATGTTGGATCAGGATGATAAAGAGAACATTCGCATGGCTAACGCCAATAGCGAAAATTCTGAGCTAACACAAGATGAGTGGAAACTTCTTACATGGTACAGAGAAGTGCCTGAGGCAGATCAGGGCTATATCCTGCGTATCGCGCAAACGCTGGCAGCGCTCTGACCGGTATAGGGCAATAGGGAAGCCGGTTAAATAGTGTTTGACTGCACCAAGTACTCTTAAAAGAACCCGGCTATTCGCCGGGTTTTTTATGCGCGACTCGTTTACTACTATTTGGCGACTTTCATGCTCGCTCTGACAGGCCGTGGCGTAACGGCTTTGACCACATCATCAATCACCGCCTTCCCCAGAGCCGTCAAATAGTGCGCGGCCCACGAAAAACGGTCGGTTTCTCGATCATAAGCCGCGTCTTTTGAAAGCGCTTTGGCCAAGAACAGCAGATCGGATGCCATGGCCAAGGCTGCGTCGACAGGAACGCCCGCGCTGACGTGGAACAGCGCCTTGTCGTTGCAGTAGATGCAGGGGGTGAAACCGATGGTTTTAGCTTCGATTGACTCGCTCATTTGTCACCTCCATTCATGACGGAAGGGAGGCTAAGTGAGGCAGCATTACGCAGCTTGGTGCGGTGAGAGGTAACGCTGAGTTTGTACGGATTTACGGTGTGCATGTGTCTAACTCCTTGACATGAGGAGCTACCACTTTCGTTCCAAGCGAAGGGTGGCAGCTGAGCGCAGGTTGGAAACCGGGAGTCAAGGAAACCGGCACGCCCGAAGACGTCCCACGCACAGCCGCCATAACACAACATTGCAGGCATAAAAAACTGCCATTAATAGTTATGGGGATGCTGCTGCGTGACTTGTCGGGTTTCCAAGCCCGGTCGCTGAATGTGCAGCGACGTTTGGAGAGTAGCCCGACAAAATAAGCTCAACAAGGTGGTGACTGGCTCTAAAGCACAGCAAGCGTACCCCCTTACGCAACTCTCAGATTTTGCCTACAACTTCGACATGAAGCCACCCAATATTCTGAAAGAATACCGCTTGGAATGGAAAAGTGAGCCAGGTGGGCCGAACCCCACGCACATGACCATGACCCAAACGACAGGCGAAAAAAAACCGCCTTTGCGGGGCGGTTCTTTTGTAAGCCCCAGTTTGCGGCTGGGACTTGGTGCATCTCACGGAAAACATTGGATTGGGTCTCATGCTATGAATCTTTGCTGATCCTTGCAACGTATCTTGCCAACATCGGGTGAGGGCAAACGTTCGACTCGCCTCAGGCCCTCATCGATCCACTGCACAACGAGGTGGCAGCACAGGCCGGAGTCCAGCAATAAGTACAAAGGCTCAAACACAGGGCGAAAAAAAACCGCCTTTGCAGGGCGGTTCTTCTGTAAGCCTCAGCTTGCGGCTGGAGCTTAGTACGTCTCACGGACATCACTGGCGTTGGCCCATCTTATTAATCATCGCTCAACCTTGCAACGTTTGTTGCCTTCTGAGGATCTCGCCACTGGAAGATTTGAAGCCAGTGGGGGCTCGCAATCAATCCACTGCGCAGCGATGGCAGCGCCGTCCGAAGCGCAGAGCGCATAACCAGTACTCAAACCACAGGCGTAAAAAAACCGCCTTTGCGGGGCGGTTTTTTGTAGCCACAGCTTGCGACTGGGGCTTAGTGCTTCTCATGGGAGACGCTGGTGTAGGCGTCATGGTATTAATCTTTACACATCCTTGCAACGTATTTTACCAGCTTCGGTTAACGGAAACTGAAGGTAACGAAACCGCGATTCGTCGATGAAGTCGGCTCGACAGACTCTGACAGAAATAACGTTTTACAAAAACAAAGCAATCCATTGCTTAGACGCCCCCAATATCAGACATTTCCAACTGCCGCGTTTGAAGTTCTAGGTTAATATGCCGTCGCTCGCACGCCAGTGCAGCGATGAGGTTTGGCCGGTGGCGTAACAGTTTCGTCCCCTCTGACACGGTTTTGCACCCCGTGCCGGGATGATGGTTCGGAGGGAACTCAACCGGCCGCCTCGTGGGATACGCTGGTGTGTCTTCCCGAAGGCACGCGTGATCCGGTAAGTGCGCTGGAGGTTTGGCCCCCAACCTGGAGGCCAAAACGTATGAAGCTTTTGCTGCGTACGCTGAGCCTCGTATGGAGATTGTTGAAAGCGTTTCGCTTTTACGAGTTCCTGCGAGACCACTTTGACGACCTGAAGTAACGGTCGTTAAGGCGGGGGAAGCCCGTTTCAGTTTCGGCTGAGACGGGCTTTTTTTTTGCTCTAAAATAACTGTCATAAGTAGGATTTATCCTTCATTGCTTTTTGATGTGAGTAGGACACTTCGTCGGGGTCTGTAGGTGACATCCGTAGATTCTGAATATACTGGTTATGCGTACAGTATTTGGTCCGGAGTCCGATTTGATGAAAACCTCAACCACAGCGGCAGTCCCCGTCGTCGAAAATGATTTATCCCACTGGCAAGCCATGCTTGCCGATAAGACCGCGCTATTCGCCCAGCCAGGCGCTCACCACAGGGCTTTGCTGACTAAAGCTCATGTGCTGCACGAAAAAAAGCTGATTGATAGCGGCGACCTCTGCGATCTGCTTGAGCTGGCAGACGGGGCGCTGGCCTTTGCCATCGAATCAATGCTCGACATCAATAGCGACGAGTAGGGCCTCCACATGCACCTACTAGTCACCCCGATGAGATCTCGCGGCATCGCACTCGACGCTAAGGCACGGCGTCGATACCCCGCGATAAGGGGCAATGTCATGGTCAATTCGGCAGTCAGTAAGGAGTTGGGTCGCGCTACGAATGTCGCGCGGGTGGAAGTGGGCATGCCGCTGGACCCTGATCCATTGCCGGCACTGCTAGACGCAACTCTTGCGGGGATGGGGGTTACGGGTTTTGTTCTGAGCGGAATTGAGTACATCGACGGTTGCGCATACGCACAGTCTTGGTGGTGTCGAGAGAGGTAGCCGAGATTTTCTGGTGGAGCGGTGGATTTATCTAAGCAAACTCAATCGTCCAGTCTATGTGCATACGGGCGAAGAATCGTAGGCACGAGCGTACCCTAGCATGATTGCATTGTGCTGCTATGATCGGCACCGGATAGGTATTGCATACCAATGCAAGCTTAGGGGCAGTTGTCGAACCAAAGGCGCAGGGAAAATACGAATTGAGGTTGCAATCTATGAAGTTCGAAATGGATTTAGGTACTTTTTTAAAAGAAGCGGGCATTACGGCTGCAGAATGGGACAAGTCCCAAGCCGACTGGGAGCAACTATGCCTTATCGCGAACGATTTTAATGCTCAACTCCCTGCCCTAACGAGTGCGGCTGAGCAGATTTCTTCTCGAATTCGGACTTTTGAAGGTGTTCATTCGGTTCGTTGGAGAATAAAAGACACTAATCACCTATTAAAGAAAATCATTCGCAAAAAGTTAGATGAGCCTGTTAAGGAAAAGTGGGCTACAGTAAATGTGGAAGATTACTTGGATGTAGTGACCGACTTGATCGGTGTTAGAGCGCTCCATCTTTTTAAAGATGAGTGTATCGATATTGATTCGTCGATTTGTCACGTCTGGGAAACATGTGAACCTGTGGTTATGTATATCCGAAAGGGTGATGAGCCAATTGCTGCTATTGTAGATAGGGGTGGAATAGCCAAGATACATGATGATGGGTATAGATCAATACATTATATTGTGCAAAGTCAGCCGGAAAAGAAAGTATTAAAAGCCGAAATTCAAGTTAGAACTATATTTCAAGAAGGCTGGAGTGAGATTGATCACAGGGTGAAATATCCAGATCACTCTAAAAACGAACAAATAAAAGTGTTTTTAGATCTTTTTAATGGCTTGGCTGGAAGCGCCGACGAAATGGGGTCGTTTGTTAAAAATTTGACTCAAGTTTTAAGTGAATCGGAAGAGCAAAAAAATCAGGCGATAGAGGCAAGAGAGCGGGCTCTCAGTGAACGTGATGCAGCTATGGCTGATATAGCGGACAGATTGAATGAATTAGATGCCATGAAAAAACAGGATGCAAAATCGCAAGGGATAATAAAACAACTGAAAGAAGATATGGATAGGCTCAAGGCTAGTGAGTCGCCCCAAACTATCTCATGGCCTACCTCTACAAGAAAGGTGGGTGTAAGAGGGTTTGTTCACGGGGTCGGCGCAACACAGAGCGGTCACGGAATAATCGGCTCGGCCGTTGCCGGAATTTGGGGGCATAGAAGCGAAGAGGATTCTATAGTTGTTGATGCAGGAGTTGGGGCTTCACTGGATGCAATACTTCGCGCAAAAGATGTAAAGTGATTACACTCGGAGAATACAATCTAAACAAACAGGCTGTAGTCGAGATGTGATTTCGTTAATGAGCGCCACTTCAGCTTCGGAAGGGGCGGGTTTTTGATCTAAAGAAAATTACAGCGACCAGAGTATTCGGATTTTTTTACCAATTGGACAGCTTGGAGTCATGACAATCAGGAGCCGTCCTACAGATCGCACAGGCGTCTTTTGATAAAAGCACCTCCCTGCGGCGCTGTGTCTTAGCCATGAAAAGGAACTTCTCATGCCCTACGTCCTATAGCGAAATCCAGTAGGTTTACGGGATCTACGAAATAAATGTCGACACGATTAAAGACGTTGCGACGATGATCGGCTGGCGCGGTCTGAGCGGCGAATGGATAGAAAATTTTGATTACAACGAAGCTACGGCGCCCTCGCAAGGGACATTTGTTCAGCGGCACCCCGAAGTGTGAATGTGTTCTGGATGTCACCGATGAATTGGAGCGCGTGTGGGAGTGGATGTCGGTGATTCGTTGAAAACTCGACCCATACAGAATGACCGATATCGAATCTCGCGGTGAGTGGACTTATCTGCACTGCACTGCGCGTTGCTGACTTGTCCTCAACGCGCCTGTGCAGTTGATCTCAGCCTACTGCTATCAACTTCCTACCGATCCACTCCGCCACTTGCGTAACAACGGCGTTTCCGGCAGCGAAAGCCTCTGCAAGGTTGGCCGCATCCAGTCCGAGGCAAAACCCATCATCCTCAGCCGCTCGCTGCCGCTCAGCCATCTTATCCCATCCGTTCGCGTGAGCGACGAAAGTGGTACAGCCCAGAGTGATTTGGGAGCCGGCCTTGCTGGCCAATAGAGTATTGGCAGCCCAGGCATCCGCGGGGCGTGGCCACTGGATCGATTGAGACGCTGGAGGTATTGCGTCCACTGGCGCGGCGTCAGCCAGGAACTCGAAGGGGGGCATTCGTCGATAACCGGCGACCAGGAATACTCGGCGACGTTGCTGGGGGACTCCGAAATATTGAGCATTAAGCACTCGCCAAAATCCCACATACCCGCAGTCCGCAAGGGCCCGGATGACTGTTTCAAAGTCTTGGCTATCGTTGACAGCGAGCAGGTTAACGACGTTCTCAAGGACCACCCAGCGAGGTTGTGTTTCTTTGAGGATTCGTATGACTTCCCAAAACAGGCCGCTGCGTTCGCCACGCAGTCCGCGGTTGTCTCGGTTGCTCTCCCGTTGTCCGGCGACGCTGATGTCCTGGCAGGGGAAGCCGGCAGTGAGGACATCGACGGGGGACAGGTTGTGGGCGCCGCATTGGCGCACGTCTTCGAATTGGCGTGCATGGGGAAATCGATCGGCAAGCACAGCCCGGTTGACCGGGTTGAGTTCAACTTGCCAGGTGCTGCGGTAACCGGCGTTTTCAAATCCGACATCAAAGCCTCCTATGCCTGCGAACAGGCTGCCAAGGGTGGGTTGCTGCATTCATGAACTCGTTGTTCTGGATGCTCGCGGCACGCTTGAGGGAGGCTCTGGGCCTTCAAGTGGTTCAGTGTCCGGCAACGCGGGCACTTGATCTGTAATTCAATGAAGCCGCTGGCTGCGGCGAGTTTGCGGCAGCAGTGGCCGCAACGTATGTCTTGCATTTGTTTTTCCAGTTTTGCGATTCGGCTAGAGTCGTAATTTCGATTGGATCTAAAAAACTGTTATTTCTTACAGTTGGCAAGTGTCGATTGCGCGTTAAAGATAGCAATGCATTGTGCTAAAAATGAAGAGGAGAGATAAATATGAGTAATGAAATTAAGTTTGTGAACGTGCCAGCTACAGGCAGCGAGCAAACGATCAAGGAAATCATAGAAAGAGAACCAGGCGTAAAAGTTAAAACGGTGATCTTCGATAGGGCGAAGAAGACCGCTTTAGTGAATTTAGAAAATGGATCTCGCTCGTATTTGTATTATGATGACGACGTTTATGATGCAACCCTGGCGTTGAAATAGTCTCTTTTGCCGAAAAGTGTTTGGTCTTCGGTAACATTCGGTTTTTTTTTTGATAATGTAATAGTGATAAGTTGTAAAATTCATTTGAAGTCATGTTGGATTTTTTTGCGGTAGAACTGAATGATGTTCAAAACATCCGTCAATTCTTGTAGCCGATGTTTAACTTGATTGCTGGCCGGTGTCGTGCCAGACCTCGCGTGGGCTACAAACTCACCGGCATCGGACGGTGTTGGTATTGGCCCCTTTTTTTTTGCGCGCCAAGTTCAACCATGCTGCGATGTGACTCGGTCACTATCATCCACCGGGCTCTTTCTGTTCTGCTTGCATCCGCCTCCACTCCCGATCGACCGCCCGCTTCGCCGCTTTCTCTGTGGCGTACAACCATCGTAACCGCTTCGGCTTGCTCTGATCCCCAGCCGATAACGTCTTCTCCTTTCCGGTCTTCTTGTCGCGGTAGTGGGCAATGACACCGGTAAAGTCACTGTTGTTCTCGTCGACCAGGTTCTCTACGCTGTCATCCGGTAGCTTGCTCTCCAGCGCAAGGCTGACGGTGTAGCCGTTGTCCGCACTGAGGGTGTGTTGCACGTTCCCGCCGTACCAGATGATTTCATCGATCTCGTCCTTCACTCCCTGGAGTGTGTAAGTGAGTTCCGGAATCAGATCCGGACGCCCCATTGCCAGCGTGTAACTGAGCGTGGCGCTCCCGCGTTGCAGGCGATTGAACTCAGCCCGGGCAGCACGCAGGGCGGACTGGTGGTCGCTGTAGGAGTGGCGCAGGTCCTTGAAGTTTTCGCCGCTGCCGGCAATGGCTTCCTGTTTCTTGGCGCTGTTCACGTCGTAGAAATAGGCGCGCACGCCGTCGTAGCTGTCGCGGTCGGCTTGTAGGTAGCGGTGTTGGTCACCGTCGGCGCGGGTGAGGTTGATGTGCGGCAGCTCGGTTCCGCTGGCGGTCTTGCCACCGCCCGCCGGCAAGCACAGCAGGCAGCCGGCCTTGATGGTGACCACCGCGTCGAACTCCTCACCGATACGGCTGATCAGGTTGGCGTCGGATTCGTTGGCCTGGTCGAGCTGCAGGATGGGCAAGCCTTTGAGGGCGGCGGCGATGGTTGCGGTCAGACCGTTGCCCAAGGCGATGTCGCCGAGGACGTCGCCGAGGGTGGTGTTGCTCCAGCTGCGTTCGCGTTTGGTCTTCAGGCTTTTACGAAAGTCCGCAGATCGAGCGCGGATATGCAGCACGTCCGGGGCGCCGCTGTGTTCGGTTTCATCGACGGTGTAGGTGCCTTTGTCCACCAGGCCGGTATCGCTCCAGCCGAGCCAGAAACGAATGATTGCGCCTTTGGGTGGAATCGCCAGCAGACCGTCGTGGTCGCTGAGGGTAATGGTCAATTGGTCGGCCTCGATCCCAAGGTTGTCCATCAGATCGAGGCTGATCAATCGAGGGATGATCGCTGGGGCGATGTCTTTGTCATCGACAGTGATGCGGATCGCCGGTATGGGATAAGTGGCGTTACGCTGAAAGCGTTCGGCGGCTTCGTTCAAGAAACCGGTCACCCGTGAGAGCGCTGCATCGATCACAGCAAGTTCCTCATGATGCTGACGCCCACGCTTGTCCCGGCACCAATCAGGTCAATGCTGTCGTCGTCAATTCGCTTGAGGCTGAGGTTGAATTCGATCCGGCGTGGTGTGCCGTCGCGGAAAAACACCGTCTTGGTTTCGCTCAAGCTGTCGATCACCCACAGGCCGTAGATGCGGCCGCTGCCTTCCACCATGGGCCACGCCTTGCCGGTGTTGGCCATGAGGCGAAGGGCATCCAGGCTGAGCGTGGTGCCGGCCAGCTCGGGGAGGATGACGCCGGGGAGGGTGATGGCGTCGTCACCGCGTCCCACAAATTGCCGTGCCGGGGCCGCTCCGACACGCGAGTTGCTGGCATGGCGCCATTCGGTCTGGCGTTGCAGTGTTTGATAAGCCGCGGTGGAGAGGCTGAAGACGAACATGCCCAGGGCAAGCATCATGGGGATTACTCCAGGTCGGCCAGTCGGCTGCGCTGACGGGCATCTTTCTCGTACTGGACGCGGGTCAGCTCTGCTCGTACTGCGCGACCGATCGCCAGCGCATCCATACCCGGTGTGGTGTGGATGTTGATTTCGTAACTGTCGTGGCTGTCGAAAGCCGGTGGCGCAGCGGGTTTAAGCGCAGGGCGGTTATCGATATTCCATACGGGACGCGACGGGTCAGTGCGTTGCGGTAGCCTGAGAGCTTTCGCGGTGGCGATGAGTCGCTGACTCATTTCGGCTATCGCATCGATGGGTAGAGTCTGGCGACGTTGCAATCCTTGGGTGGGGTTTGGCATGGTGAAACCGTCCTGACGCAGCGGACGGTTATCGGGTCTCCCTGTCGACGGCGACGGGTCGTTGCTTTGCGTGAATGTGAATGCTCGCGCGGTGGCTGTGATGCGCTGATTCATCTCTGCCATCGCCTCAAGGGGGGCGCTCAGGTGACGCAGCAATCCCTGTGAGTGGGGGGCTGTGATGGAGCCGTCCGAGAGCGAAGTGCGGCTATCGGTTCTTACTGTTGACGGTGACGTATTGAGGCTTTGCGTGAGCGTGCCCGCTCTTGCGATGGCCATGATTCGCTGAGCCGTCTCGACCATCGCACCGATAGGCTCATGCTGGCTGCGCTCCAACCCTTGGGTGAGCCCCGCCATGGTGAAACCACCCAGTTCGGCAAAAACCCGCGAAGGGCTCTGGATGCCGAGCTTTTCCTTGAACCAGCCAATGGTTGAATCGCTGATCTCGCCCATCACGTCTTTGAGCTTGCCGAAGCCTGCCCTCAGCCCGTTGACCAGACCGTCGATGATCATCCCGCCGAACTCGGTAAAGCGGCTGGGCAGTTCGATGCCCAGGTATTTCATCACCGCCGAGAAGGCTCGGTAGAGCAATCCGATCGGGCTGAAGTTGGCCAAGGTTTTGAGGATGCCGCTGGTACCGTCGTTGAACCCGGCTTTAATTTCCTTCCAGGCATCGGTGAAGTACGCCTTCACCGCCTCCCAGTTTTGGTAGATCAGGTAAGCCGCCCCGGCGATGGCGGTGATCGCCAACCCGATGGGATTGAGCATCAGTGCGCGGCCAAGCATGAGCAGTGCTTTGCCAACGAAGGGCAGCACGAACCGGCCGAGCTTCCACAACAGGCTGATCAAACCGGGCAGTCGTATGCCCATCAAAGCGAACATCAAACGTAACGCGGCAAACGGCAACAGTACGCTGGCCGCCACCATCAACAACCCGCCAAGGGCGATGGCCAGTGCGGCGATGATGGCGATGGCTTTGACGAGTCCGGCAGCGAGGTTCGGGTTTTCGTTGGCCCAGCTTTTTATGCCGCGAATGACCTCCGAGACGGACTGAATCAGCCCGCGCAACGGCCCATCCTGCTGGGTTTGCAGCTCGATACCGAGATCCTCCCAGGCACTGCTTAGAGTCTTCAGATCACCCTTGAGGTTATCGGCCATGACGCTTGCCGTTCGCGAAGCTTCGCCCTGGCTTTGCCGCAGACTCACGATGAGCTTTTGCAATTCCCCAGTGCCGGCTTGCTCCACCAGTTGGGCCATGCCTTTGACCGCTTCTTCACCCGCGATGGCTTTAAACAGTCCACCTTTTGAGGCGGTGCCCAGGTCTTTGGTTTTGTCGTAGATCTCGTTGAGAATGTCCGGCAGGTTTCGCAAATTCCCGTGGGCGTCGGCGGTGGTGATGTTCAGTTGTTCCAAGGCCTTTTCCGCTGCCTTGGGCGGGGCGGCCAGACGGTTCATGATTGAGCTGAGCGCGGTACCGCCCATGCTGCCTTGCAAACCTGCGTCACCCAGTTTGCCCGCCATGGCGGCGGCCACCTCCAGCTCAATGCCGTAGGTTTTCGCCATGGGGGCGGCGTACTTCATTGTGTCGCCGAGCATCTGCAGGTTGGTGTTGGAGCGGGTGAAAGTGCCCACCAACACATCGCCCAGTTTGCCCATTTGGCCGGCACTCATGCCGAGTCCGGACAGGATGTTTGAGGCGATGTCTGCAGTCTGTGCCAGATCGGCACCGCCAGCGGCCGCGAGATCGAGCATTCCCGGCATCGCCGCTTTGGTCGCCGTAGGATCGAAACCGGCCATGCCAAGGAAGCCTTGAGCGTCCGCCGCCTGGCCGGCTGTGAATTGGGTTTTACCACCCAATTCGCGGGCCTGTTTGCGCAACGCTCCCAACTCCTCAGCGTTTTTATCAAGCCGAGAGATCGCCTGCACTTTGCTCATGCTGGCGTCGAAGTCGATGCCGGGCGCGAGCATCTTTGCGCCTGCGTACAAAGTCGCACTACCGCCAGCGGTGGCGGCTGCACCTTTTCCAGCCAAGTCGCTGGCGAAATTTTTGGATTTATCGAAGGTCGCGCGAGCCGCCGCCAGTCGTCTTTGTTGAGCGCCCAGTGTCGCCAGACGTTTGGTTTGTTCGCTGATGCTGTTGTTGGTTGCGCGAACCTGCTCTCGCAACTGACGCTCATGGTCGCCGAGGTTTTTGGTGCTGATGCCGGCAGCGTTCAATCGGCCGCGCAGGCTTTGAAGCTGTTCACTGCTGAGTTGATGCTGCTGTTTGAGCTTCTGCGCCTCCCGCATGGCCGCGCGAAAGTCTTTCGACATGGCTTTCGTGGGAGCGCCCATGGCCGAAAACTGCTGGCTGAGCGCCTTGACCTTGTCACGCGCGGCACCCAGGGCCTGTTCGGTTTGCTCGGCTGCTGCACGTTGTGTGCGCCATGCGCTGATGTCTTTCTGTTGCGCGTTGAGTGCCTTGAGGCTGTCGCGCGCCTCTTTCAGCGCGCGGGCGGCGCCGATGCTGCCGTGGTTGATGGCCTTGAGTGGGCGAGTCGCCTTGTCGATGGCACTGAGCAGCACCCGAAGTTTTAAGTCATTCGCCATCGGCGACGCTCCGCACCCTGGCGCGCTCGCGCCATTCCATGAGTTCTTGCAGGCCCAGCTGATCCATATCAGCCGGCGCCCAGTGAAAGACCACCGCGAGGTCAGCCATGGCGTCCTCTATGCAACGAGGAAGGCGTCCGTCTTCACCGATTTCTGCAACAAAAAACCGGAAATCTTGCTGCCACAAGCCAACAGGTCGGCCGGGTCCATGCCAGCGACTTCCGGTGCGGTGATCCCAGGCGTCGTGATGCGCGGCAGGATCTTCATCAGGGTGGCCACGTCCATGTTCAGCAACTCCACCAGGTGCACGCCGCGCAGTTCGCCCGAAGAAGGCTTGCGCAACGTGATGACGTCGATGGTGGTCTTGCCGCGTTTGATGGGCGCGTCGAGGGAGACGGTGTTGTCTTCTACGGGGGACTGCGTTTGGGTGGTTTCGTCGGTGTGCATGGGATCTTCCAGAGGGTGACGGGGAGGTTAAAGGCCGATGGCGGCGCGTTGCTTTTCGAGCAGATCGACGCCGTTGACCTTCTCGATGAAGTTGAGCAAGTCGATTTCGATGATGTCTTCGCTGTCGACGATCAGCTTGTAGTAGGAGCAGGTGGTGGTGACGCTGTGTTCGGTGTCTTCGCCGGGCTCGTGGTCGCCCATCTCGATGGTTTCGTGGCGGCCGCGCAGGACGACTTCCACGGCGCTGACGTCGCCGGTATCGTCTTGTTGAAACGAGCCAGCGAACCGCAGCGCAACGCCCGAGGCATTGACGGCGCCGAACTGGCGCAGGGAAATCAGATCCAAGCCGCCGGTCTTCCATTCGAACTGAATGCCGTCGTCGGAGAAGCCCAGGTCCGCCTTGACCGGGCCGTTCATACCGCCACCGCGATAAGCTTCCATCTTGCGACCCAGCGGCGGCAGCACGACCGACTTCACAACACCGACATAGCTGTTGGCATCGTTGAACAGGTTGAGGTTTTTCAGTTTGCGCGGCATGGCCATGGCGCAGTTCTCCGGTTAGCGATTGATCTGGCTGGCGAAGTTGATGAGGTAGCGATCGGTGATGCGCTGGCGCAGGGTGAGGTCTTCCAGCGGCGGAACCGGGGTGTAGTCATAATCGAGCCAGAGCTTGCCGGCCTTGAGGGTGTCCTTGGTGTTGATGTCTTCGGGGTACCAGCAACTTCCCCCCATCAAATAGCCGGCGGAGACCTTGCTGCGAAACTCGGCGTTGACCCCCTCGATCATGTCGCGCACCAAGGAGGCGTGCAGGGGCTTGTCCATGGCCCACATCTGCGTGCCGGCCATGGTGTCGGCCAGCACTTGCGCGGTGCGGGTGTAGCTCTCGAAAGCGAACAGCGGATCGTCGCTGCAGGTGCGACTGCCCCAGAAGCGCATGCCGCCCTCGTTGATCAGTGTGGTGACCTCGTGGCCGTTGAGGTAGTTGGCGTCGGTGGCGGGGTTTTGCAGGTCCCAGAACACGTCGGCGTTGATGCCGGTGACGCCGTTGACGGCAATGTTGGAGAGGGTTTTGTGCCAGCCGGTTTGCTGATCGATCTTGGCACGGAGCCCGAGGGCGCGAGCGGTGGCAGTGGCGTTGACGGTTTTGTTGGTGGCGGTGTCCCAGCTTAGGAAATCGGGCCAGATGACCATGACTTCCCGTGCGCCGAAATTATTGCGATAGGCGACGGCTTCTTCCTTGGTGTTGCAGCCCCATGCACTGACGTAGCTGAAGGCCCGTAACTGCTGGGCGATGGCCGCGAGTGCGGTGGCGACGGGTAGGGTGTCCAAGCCTGGGACGCCAAGAATGCGCGGCACTAGGCCAAGTCTGGACTTGGCGGCCAGCAGGGCTTTCATGCCGGTGTATTTGCCCATGTCGGTGGTGGTGCCGATCAAGGCGCTGGTGGTCTCGGCTTCATCCTGACCTTCCTTTACGCGGACGACGATGACGTAGGGTTTGGTCTGGTCGGCGATGGCTTGCAAGCTGGCGGCAAGGGTGCCTTTTACACCGGCTTTGCCGATGGCGGTCTGGACGCTGGTGATCAGGACGGGGGTGTCGAAGGGAAAGACCGTCGGGTCGGCATCGTCGGCGGTGCACACCATGCCGATGACGGCGGTGGGGATGGTGCGGATCGGGCGTGAGCCATCGTTGAGTTCGATGACTCGCACGCCGTGTAGGTAGTCGGACATGATGCGGCCTGTGCGGTGAGGGTTAAGTCAGTGCACAGGCTGCCGCGCGCAGGTCAATTCGTCGCGCGGTCGGGGTTGTAGGGGGCATGACGACAACGCGCGTTTACCGACGCTGCTGGCGAGGCTCAATCGGCCAAGTGATGGTGCTGGGGAATTGGTCCTGCTGCTCGATGCGGTTGAGTTCCACGCTGTAGCGCATCCAGTCCATGAGTGAGGCCTGTTCCTCAGAGGTGGCGGTGCCCAGTTTTTCTGCGTATTGAAGGGGGGCAATGCGCAGTTGCGCGTCACGCAGCATGTTATCTCGAAGGTCCAGGACTTGAGCGCTTAGCGCCGCGCGTTGGGCGGATTCGTCGAGTGTCCATTGCCCATCGATCCATTTGAAATGCTCGCCAGGCCACCGCTGGGTTGTGAGCCCTTCGGGCAGTTTTCCCAACTGTTGCCATGATTGTTCCGTGCCGTTATCGGTGCGGAAAACGGTGCCCCGCAGGTCGAGCATTTGCTGAGTCTCTCCATCTATCAGCGCCCAGGTTTTGCCTGAATCTGGTGGGACAAGCACCTTCGGGACTTGCACCGCGTTACCGGGCAGTTGCGGGCCGAAACCCGGAATGGCGGGGAAAGTAACCGGGCCAGAAAGCGCGCCGGCTTCGTCAATCAAATAGGTAATCATCAAGACCTCAAATCATTTTGATACGGCCGGGGTAGGCGACGTTGCGGGGACGGGTTTCTGCGTCGCCATTGCGAGCGATATAGGAAGGTGACGAGTTTCTGCTCACCACATAAGCTTGGTCTGCGGTACTGGGAAGGATTCGAGGCGTAAGAGTGTCATGGCTTCCAGTACCCGATCCAAACGAGATGCCGTGGGTGTGACGTTCAAACGTGCCGGGAGCCCATGATCCGGCAACCCGCCCGATTACTTTCAGCTCCACAGGTCCATCCGATGTTGATGCATGCGAAGCCACTATCACGGAGTCTTTGAATGAAGTGATCGTTGTGCCGGCTGGAAAACCACCCCCCTCTAAAGTCATCCCCAAGGCGATCAGCGAGCGATGTCTTACCTCGGTCATTTCAGTACTGCCTGCTTTTGTCACCGCAGAGACTATCGACTGGTCCACGAGCCTTCCTTCGTCGAGCACTCTGAAAAACTCGCCCCGCACTTCCGGACCGCGAAACGAGGAAACCTGGTCGCCAATACTCCATCCGCCTGCCATGGAGCGCTGTTTTTCCCGGTAAATCATTCCTGATCGTTGGGCGTGATCCCATAGCCATGGCCATTCGTCTCGTTTCAAAAGCTGCCCATTCAAGGCGCCGTAACCTCCCGGGCTGAATTCGATCGTGGTCTCAAACACGGGGCGCCCAAGCGGCGTGTTGTCGAAGCGCCCGACCGGCCACCAGCTTCCCGCCCCATCACTGCGCAAATGCCACCAATCGCCCGCGCCCATCAGCACCAGGAAGGGGTAGCCGGCTGGGTTCAAGTGAGTATGGAATTTCAGGGCGTCTTTGCCTTTGGCCTTGATGACCAGACGATTGATGCTGTTGTCTTTGCGGTGAACAATCACATCGCGTTTTCCCAACTTTGAGTCTGCTGACGGAAGTTGAATGGTCAGTGCACCCGCGCTGGCATCGATCAACACCATCCCCATTTCTTTTGCGGTTAACGTTCGCGATGACGACACCAATGTGAATACCGACCCGGCATTGATCGAGCGATCGACATAGTCGCGGGTGGCCAGCACCACGGACGGGTCAATTTTGAGCTGAATGTTGGCGGTGCCATTGGTGATGATGTGCATCCGCACCACCTGGTTGCGCCCCGTGCCTTGAGACAGCAGCGGTTTGTAGCTGGGCGCCAGATTCGCGACCGCCGAAAACACACCATCCTTATCCTCAAGGGCCAGCTCCCTCATCCACCAGCCGCCGACCTCCGGTGGCAACACCACTTCGGCTATCAAGACGTTTGGATCGGTTGGGGAGACGCGCAGTTGATTAAGCGGAGCGCGATGCACCTGATTGATCAATTGGGTCTGGGATGGATGGGGAACAGGATCGTCGTCGTCCGCGTCACCGATCAGCATGTAGCTCGGTTCCCAGGGAATGCCGAGGGCATCGCAGTTGGTTTTCTTGGCGGCTCCGAGGTGGGTGAGCATGCCGCCGAAAAGGGTGTTCTTATCAACCATGAAGGTGCACGTCCAGTTCGTCGAGGGTGTAAATGCGGGTGCCGCTGTAGCCTTGAATGAATACGTCGATGTCCGGGTTGACCCACGGATACACATCGATTTCGTCGCCGTCATCGAGTGCAATTGTTGAGTAAGTATCGACGTGGGTTTCCAGAATGATGTCGAGGCTGACCAGGTGGCGGGTGAGGGGCTTGGCGTCGTCGATGAGCCAGGTCAGTTCCTGGTACATCTGTTCGGTGATACCGGTTTCGGACACGCTGATGTTCAGGGCGAAGGTAGCGCGCGGGCCGAGCGGGAGGGTCTGCCACCATTCCACGACGTCAATCACAAAGCCCAGCGGCTCGACGACGCGGCGCAGTGAGCCGAGGGTGCCTTTGCGGGAGTGGATGTAGTAGGCGGAGTGGATGGCTGAACGCTTGGCCGATTCGGGCCATTGGCTGTCCCAGCGGTCTACCGAGAAAGCCCAAGCCAGATAGGGTAGCAAGGGCGCGGGACAGAGGTCTGGGTTGTAGAGTTGGCGTAGCGGGATGGGTACGCGCTGGATCTGCGCCAAGGCTCTAGCGGCTTGGTGCTCCAGTGGTGTGGCGTTGGGCGGGAGCAATGATAGGTCAGCCATCATCGAGCCCCAGTGACAGGACAATGTCGGTGCAATAGGGCGCCTGGTAGGGCGTGGCCGTGATGTCGTCCCAATCGTCCAGCACAACTTTGCGCACGCCCTCGACGTGCAGCGAGGCGTGGAGGATGGATTCGGAAATCTCCAAGCCTAATCGACGGCGTTGATGCACAAATTTCGATAGCCGTTCTTTTGCCGCTTTCAGGATCAGCTCTGACTCGGGTCCCGAGGTCAGTAGGTAAAGTTCGGCGCGGATTGTGTAGTTGATGATTTGCGCGCTCTGGACGGTCAGGCGATCCCCTAACGGACGGCGGTCATCGTCGCTGAGGTAGGCTTTAACGGTGGCCAGCAGATCGGCTGAGGCGCTGCCATTGCCTAGGGCTGATTGCACGGTGATGACTGCTTCTGCGGGTTTAGGGCTTTCTGCTGTGGCATCGGCAGCGCGACCGTCGGCGGAACGTGCGTGGAAGATGTAGCTGTTACGTGGGCCGGCTGTGCTGAGACCTTCCCAAGCCATTTGTGCGCGTTCGCGCAGGCTGTCGTCGCTTTCCATTAGCTTTGGCAGCGGCGGTATGGCTGAGGGGGTGGCGACCTGAATGACTAATCGTTTGACGTTGTAGTTGGTGGCCAGGTTCTCGAGGTCGGCGCCCTTGGCCAGCGCCAGCATGTTGGCCACCGATGCCTCATTAACCCGTTGGCGCCAGATCATTTCGCGGTAAGCGTTCTCCTCGAGCAGTTTGGTTAGCGGCTCCGATTCCATGCTGAGGCGTGCGGCGATTTCCGCTTGTTCGTCGGCTGGCCAGAGGCTGATGGCATAGGCTTTGCGCTCGGCAAGGATCTGTTCGTAATCGATCTGTTCGACGATCTCCGGTGCCGGGAGCTGGCTCAGGTCGATGGCGACGAAGGTGTTCATGCGCTGCCTCCCAGTTGCAGAGGAACGCTGAGGCTCAACGTCTCATTGTTATCGACGATGCTGCCCTCAAGCTCCAGGGTTGATTGGCCTGCGAACGTGGCGCTGTGAAATTGCACGCGGCTGAGATTGACGCGTGGTTCCCAGCGCATCAGGGCCATGACGGTGGCTGCATAGACCTGCAACCGGGTGAAGTCGTTGAATGGCTGGTCCACCAGCTCGGGCAACAAGCTGCCGTACTCGCGGCGCATGATGCGAGTGCCGAGGCGGGTGGTCAGGATGTCGGTGATGGACTGGGCGATGTTTTCGACCAGGTCAATGGCGGCGCCGGTTTCTCGGTTCATTGCGGTTGGCCTGTTATGCCGCTGCCGGACATGACGCCGCCGTGGGGGTGTTTGACCAGGCTGATGTTGGCTGCGACTACGTCCACCGAGACTGTGACCTTGCCCGTGATGGTCTGGTTGCCGGTCTGGGTGTAGTTGCCCTCATGGGTGATCGGGCCGACGATGTGGATGCCGCCTTGGCTGATTAATTTGCTGGTAGCTCCTTCGGGCAGCGCTGCGTTCAGGCGGTGGGTGATGCTGTCGTACTCAATTACGGCCCCGTCGCGATAGGTGCGGCGGTGCAGGCCTGCGCGTTCGCCGTTGGCCGGACTGTGGTCGCTAAATATGCCTGCCAGGACAACGCCATTGCCGAGCTGACCGGACGGACTGAATAGAATGATCTGTTCGCCCAAGGTAGGCGGGTCCCATTCCTTGTCGGCACCGGCCCCTACTGCGATCCATGGCAGCCAGCCAGTGGTCAATTTCCCGGTTTCTACGCGCACGCGCGGAGGCTTCATCTGAATTTCGGCGATGGTGCCGTAGCGGATGAGGTTTTCGATCAGTCGGGCGAGGGTGGCTAAGTCGTTCATGGCTTCGATGGTGGCGCCATGTTCTAGTGAGCACACTCTCGGAGCGTTGTATGCTCTCTCTCTACAAACGATGCGAACTTTAGCTACGTTACTTAAGTGGGCAGGAGGTTTTTATGGCAGGAACGGAACGTTCGGCGCGGCTATATCGGATTCTGGATTTCACCAAAGTTGTGCAGATCTTTGAAAAAAAAGAACTGTATTTTGCAAATCCAGGTTCTTGGGAAGATCCATACGAAAATCACATAAAACACTCAAAAAATCATGCGGTCTTCGCACAGTGTTGGAGCCGCACACCAATTTCTGACGCTATGTGGCGAATCTATTCTCAAAATGGAATGGGCGTAAGAATCTCCACTACAGTTTTGAAATTGCGGGCCGCTCTGAAGGATGCAGCAAAGGATAAAAACTATAGGTTTAGAGTTGATAAGGTTGAATATAAATCTCAGGCTGATTTGCTGATTGAAGTAAAAAGTATCGCGGCGGATCTAAATGAAAGTTTTTTTATTAATCGTGCGATAGACGCTCTTTATATTAAGCGAGATGCATTTGAGCATGAGGATGAGTGGAGGGCGACTTTGTATTCCAAGTCTGAAGTTTCTTCAAAGGATCAAAAAGGTTTTACCATTCCGGTTGAGCCTCATGCGTTAATTGATCGAATCCTATTGGATCCTAGGGCGCCAGAAGAACTAATTCAAGCGTTTAAGTTTTATTTTAAAAGCTATTTCAATTACAAGGGGACTGTGCAGCGCTCGGCGCTCTACAGATCGCCAGACCCAATTCATATAGATGAAATAAATGTCGATGATATTTGAATGGGGCATGGGGCGCTCAGTCGATCATGGCGCCTTTGGTGGTGCCATACATGAAAAGCCGCAGTAACAGGCGGCTGTATAAATGCGACCCGCATTGGCCCGTAAATTCTCAGTCAGACTTAACGGGGTAGAGATAGAAGGAACTTGTCAGTTATATCAAATAGCAGATCTGTAGGGTCGCTACCATTTTCCTTCATTTGAAGCATTCGGCAAATTTGCTTGTCGTCTAAAATCATTATAAGTTTTCCTGATTCTCGCATGGCCCCTTGGGTCATTTTTACCGCACTGGCATGGGCACCTTTTCGGGTGAACATGATTGCGACACGCCTTAATCCTTTTTCTAATAAGTATTTTTCTGTCGTGAGAACCTGGCCTTGTCTAATAGGGTCTTCGTAGTTTTTGAATTCGAAGATTATGTACCGGCTTTGCAAATGCTGGAGTACAAAATCCCAAAATTCAGTAGAGGGCTTTATACGGCAAACATAATCAAATCGATTTAGCTCGTCGTCCGTTCTATATTGTGCGCTCCAGCCAGCTAAATGGTCTTCAAAGAGATATTTAAGTATTTTTTCGCATGTTTTTTCATACGTATTCCAATGCGCTTTACCAGGTGGAACACCGCGTAGTTCTGCGGATAATTTGGTGCCTGTAGTATCTGCTGGGCTTGGCTTTATTAGCTCTGGAATTGGTTGGGGGGTTAGCTGAACTTCTGTTTCTATTTCTGTTGGCGAGCTATAAAAGTCTTCGATCGTAGAAGCTAAGTCGTTTGGGTGAATTTCTAAATTTGCGTAAAGCTCTTCGATGAGCTCAGGTGAGTCAGATGCGAGATGAAAAAGCTCTTGCCTATCGATAATGGTAATGCCATACCGTTGGCGTAAATATGCTCGCTGTTCCTGCGTTATAATGCAAGACGCAACCAGCATTCCTCTAGCAATTGGTCTTTTCTCCATTGCTATGCGGATTTGTTTTGCGGCATTGCTAAGTAGTTTAAGTTGCGCTCTTTGCGTTTTGTAGTGCTTTATCTCCACTACCCAAGTTGTGCTATTTTTTCTAATTAGAAGATCGGCGTGCGATGGCTGGGTCTTGAATATTGTAAAATTGTTGTACTTAAGTATTTTTTCTACCAGTTGCTCGAAAATTATACCGGCTTCTATTCTGTTTTCCATAAACTCGCCAAAAGTAAGTTTTAGATATTAAAATTATTGATGAAAGATGCTGTTCAGCTCTTCTTGCGCTATTACTGTATGAGGTGTGAGAACAGATGGTCTTTGATCAAGTCAAAATCAGCTTCTGTAAACCCCAGAGCTTCGCGCTTTTCGTACTTTGTTTTCACTGCGCCACGTTCTGCACTATCTCTCAACCCATACTGATGGACCATCGCAATGCGAGCATTTCGCCCAGTGAACCCTACGCTGATCGCACCGCCATGACCATGAGCCTTCATGAAATTGGCTGTTCGCAGTTTTTTTAGCATCTTCACCTTTAGTTTCACCCTCCCTTGTCCTCCGCGCAAACAGCGTTTTTTCCGTCGTACATACTTACTGCCATCCGGATTGCGCTGAGCAATGATTCGTTGCTGCTGGCTTTGCCGCAACGTTTGACCAAGGCTTCTGCCCAGTCTGTTGCGCGACGCCGGTTCGAGTTGTTCGAGCAGGCCTGACGCCCAGTCTTCCAGCGCTTCCAGATGATTGTTCACTTTGAGACGCTCCATTCGCTGCCGTTACCATTAGCGTTCGGCACCCAGTTTGGGTCGAGAAACGCGGCGATTCGCTGGGGCTCACTAGAATGGCGAACGGTGGTGTTGCCTTCGTCATCCTTACCCACCACCACACGCTCAGTCAGCCGCAGTGTCAAACTCATGTCCACTTTGCTGTTATCGAGGATGTCCACTTCGAACCGAATGCCTTCCGCGGACTTGTTCAGGTTCTCCAGCAGCTCGGATTGATGCACGCTCAGCCAGCCAAGCATCGGCAACGTAACGCTGTCGGGATGCCCTGCGAAGTCTGTCAGGATGATCTGCAAATCAAAGCTGTATTCGAACGACAGGCTCGCTGCGGCAGTGCAGCGAACCTTGCCGTTGTCGATGAACATCAGCAACCGGTCAGGGTTGTGCTTGAGTTCGGCAATGGTGCTCAACAGATGAGAGCGCAGGCTATCGGGTTTGTTCATGGCAGCCTGTGGCGTTGATGTCTGGGTAAGCGATGGAGGATCGAATCATGCGGCCACCAACTGACCACAACCGCAGCTCTCATGCCGTTCGTAGGCGCGTTGGAGCTTGATGTCGTACAGGTTTCGCTGATAGTCCGGCCCATTGTAGAGCTTTGCGAACTCGGCCCATTTGCGTGCCTTCAGTTCCTTGTACAAAGCCGGGTCCGTTTCGATGAAGCGCACGAACGCATCGAACTGCTGCGACTCATCCGCGCTCATGGCCGCAACGAAATCCTGCACGCTGGCGAATCCCAGACGTTCCCAGTGAAAGCCCATGATCTGGAAGGCGCCCCATGACGCGGATTCCAGGGCGGCAATGTCGCTAAGCACGCGAGCGCTGCCCAGCCGCTGATGTTCGGCACTACCGCCGATGTAGCCACCGGCTTTGGGGTTGACGATGGTCGGATGAGCAGCGGCGAGTTGATCGGCGCGGCGTTTGAGGTCGGCGTGGTTTTCGCTTTCGTGTCGAACTTTCGAAAGTCGACGGTACATGATGTGTCGTTCGAACAGGATCACCGGCTTGCCGATATCGAGAAAGCCTCGGCCTTTTGATTCGACTTCGTTGACGGCGTAAAGGGTTGCCAGCGGCACGTCGAGCCGTTGCGCGGCGTTGACCAGGTCGGCGTTTTTCAGGAGTTGCTGGCAGTCATTACCGGCGAGCGCACCCTGCGTTTTGTGGCCGGCGATGCCATCGGCCACCAGACCGATGCGCAACTGATAAGCACGCACGGCCGCTTCGGTGCTGTCGCCGTAATGCCCGTCAACGATCAAACGAGCGCCGTTATTGTTCAGGGTGGTTTGCAGATGGCGGACCGCTTGCGAGCGGTCACCGTAACGTAATGGAATCATCGTGAGGCTTCCTTGCGAATGAAAAATTTCCTGGCTGCTGCGCGGGTTCCTTCCACGCCGAGCAGGCCGATAATGCCACCGAAAAATGGCGCCGTGGACGCGGAAACACCGAGCAACGGAAGGCCATGGCTTGCCGCCATTGCTAACGCGCCGCAGAGCGGGGCTTCGATGGCGATGCTGCGTAACGTGCCACCGCCGTACATGATCCGCAGGGCAGCGATGATCAGTGACAGGAGGCCGGCGTATAGGGTCGGCCAGTTGTGTTCGAGCCAGGCGGCGAGCCAAGCCCAGGTGTCGGGGCGTTCAGGCATGTGTTTCCTTCCATGGATCAGGGTGGGTTCTAGGGCACGGTGTCAATGGGTCAGTCCCACAGGTTCACCATCTGCCGCTGAGGGGCGGCGGTTTGTGTTTCAGGCATTTGCACGGCGAGGCCTTGGGGCAATGTCGGTCCGTGGTCGGCCAGACCGGGATTGGCTTCGAGTACGGCTTCAGTCACACCAGCGGTGCGGCCGTAATGTCGCCAGCAGAGGGCATCGACGGTGTCGTTTTGCTGGGCGCGGACGGTGACGGTCATCAGATCAACTCCACCGTAGTGCGACCGAGGCCGAGGAAGTCGCGCACGGCCCAGCGCTGGTCGCGGCGCAGTTCGTCGATGCTCGGGGTAAGGTCGTCAGCGTTCTGGTTGCCGCTGTTGGTGCTGTCGTAGGAGCGGTAGCGTTCGCAGATTTCCGCACCGGTCGCGGCGTAGATCGCCCGCTTATAGAGGTGGACGTATTGCGACACGCCTTCGACCTGATCGGCCGGGATATCGGCGAGGTTGGGGTAGCCCTCGGCCTGTTTGCTTCGGCGCCACTCGGCGAACTCGCGGTTAACAGTGATCGCGGCAGAGATGGTCGCGGTTTCCAGTCGGACCGCGGTGACGCTGGCGTCGATCCTCAGCGTGCCGCGCACGTCGTCGAGATTGATCGATGGCCAGAAAGCGTCGGTGTTGATGTGGCCGGCGGGTGCTTTGCCGACCGCTACGAATCCGCTCATGGAACTGCACTCTGTGTTAGGTCGCCGGTGGTCGGGGCTTCACGTTCAGGTGCGTGGCCTGGCCGATCCGCCCCGAGCCGGCGGGGTGCGTGGGGACGCTCTGTTAGCCGCCAGTGGCGACGAGTTTGTTGAGCAGGCGATCGGCCCGCTCCAGATCCTTTTTGCCACCGCAGGCGTCGTGCAGCTCGATGGCTTTTTTCAGCCGGTCGATGCCGGCCTGTACTTGACCGGGTTGGCCGGGGAGTTCTTCGGTTATGCCTTCCAGCGTGGCGCGACCCATGGCGAGGAACAGTTTGGCGCGGGCCTGATCGGGCATGTCTTCGGCGTCGGTCAGTTCGGCGGCGCGATGCAGAATGCCCAGGTCGAACGGTTCGTTGATCTTCTGGGCGCTTAACGCCGCGGTGGCGATTTCTTCTGCGACGAGGCAACCCAAGGTGCGGGCGAAGCGGTCCGGCATGACCATTTTGTACTTCAGCACGTACTGGGCGATGTCGAGGCCGCCGCTGAAATCACCGGCATCGAAGCGCCAGACCATGACGGTGGTCATCACTTCGTCCTGGGCACCCAGGCCAGCCTCTAGGACACCTTGTACATAGGGCACGTAGTCGGGCAGCAACTGGCGTTTGAGTTCGGCTTTGCCTTGATTCGACTGGATCTGTTTCAGGCGCAGGCGATCCTGCAGCAGCTGATTGAGCTGGTGTTCGTAGGCGGTGGCGCCGGCCATGGTTTGGTTGGGCTCGACCGCGGCCGCCTCAATGGCGGCCGTGACACGCAGGAAGTGATGACGGCAGGGGTTGGTCATGGTCGTCTGTCTTACGATGCGATTTCGATGTTTTCAGCGAGGGCCGCGCATTCCAGATCCTCGATGACGTAGGCGTCGTTGACTGACTCGTAGTTTTCGATGCGGTCGCGTTTGGCGTTGTCGAGGACGGTACGACGGCGGCTGCCTTCCTGCCAGTAGATCGACAGGTTTTCCAGCTTGATGACCAGCAGCGCGCGTGCGGGGAAGTACGGCACACGCACTGCCGGCAAGTTGCCCAAGCGCTTCTGACTGGTGACGATGTCGACGGCCAGCATTTCGCTCGGGGCGTTGTCTTTGTTGATGATCGGGAAGTACTTGTCGGCCAGCAGTTGGCGACCGCAGATCACCACCAGGTCCGGGTCTTCCTGATACCAGGGCGCAATGAACTCTTCGGCCATGCTGAACACCAGGGCGTCGAGGTTGGTGAAGTCTTTGCCGGCACCGATGCCGATCTTGTCTGTGCCTTCTTTGATTTCCTTCATTACGCGTGCGGCGTTTTCGGTGCGCATCTTTTGCAGCCAGCCGATGTTGACGTCCTGGCGCAGAGGGTTGGTCGCCGGGTTGGAGGTAGGGGCGCGGCTGGTGCCGTTCCAGCCGATCAGGATGCGGTCCAGTGCCTGGCGCTTCAGGATCGCGTCGCGGATGCGCGCCTGAAAGTCGGGGAACTTGGCCCAGGCGTCCAGCTTGCTGTACCGCAGGTGGGTGTCGAAGTTGGTCTGCGAGCAAAAGTAGCCGCGATCATCGAGGGTGGTGATGTCGCTGGTTTCACGATCCTTCTGGGTGGTGTCGGTGGTACCCGCGTTGGGGCCGCCGATGCCCATGCCGATCTTCTCTCCCATCTGCTCGGTGACGCCGTAGATGTTGATCGCGCTGAGGAACTGACTGGATTCCTGCATGCGGGTTTCCAAGGTCTGGGTGACGCTCGGCGAGGTGGCGAACTTGGTGGTGACGTCGGGCACGCCGTGCAGTTTGGTCAACTGCCCGAGGTAAGCGTTGAAGAGGTTGCGGGTGTCGTTGCGCATGGAGGTCGTCCTTGGTTACTCGGGCTGGGTTCAGCAGTCTGTCATGATCTGGTTACCGTCGCCGGTGACCTGAGGGCGTGTCTTCTGGTTGGGGTCTTGGGTGGTCGAGAGTTTGGTTTTCAGCTCGGTGAAGTCTTTGCTCAGTTGGTCGAGTTGGGTTTTCAGACTTGCCGAAAACTGCTTCTCCACGGCCAGTTGGTCGGGCAGGTCTTTAACGTGTTCGGCGATGGTTTCGACGGCTTGGCCGAGCTGGGCGAACTCGGTGTCGTCCTTGGCCTGTTTGCCTTTGAGCAGGGTTTGTACCTTGCTGAAGAGCTGGGCGCCGAGGCTTGGTTTTTCTTCGAACTCTTCGAATTTCAGCTCGGCTTCTACGGCTTCGGTGAACATCGAGGTTGCGGAGTAGTGCCGGTCCTTGAACGGGCTAACGTCGGGCTTCTGCGCTGAGAAGGCGAGTACGTCGGTACCGAGGCTGGCCGGGGAGTCGGTCACGGCCAGACCAACGATGTAGGCCTCACCGGTGTCGGCGAAGCTGTCGTCGATTTCAATCGAGGTGTAGATCTTCTGTTTCGCTTTGTTCATGGCGATCAGATCGGCGGTCGGCTCGACTTGGGCGAACAGCGCCAGTTTCTTCTGACCGTTGATGTCGATTTCTTCTGTCTTCACGGCGAGGACATCACCGTATGCCTTGAACGGGCTGTCTGGCAGCAGGCTGCGGAAATGCTCCAGCCAGATGCGGGCGCCGTAGGTGGTCGGGTTGAAGTTTTTGGCGGCCTGTTCCAGCCAGTCGCGTTTGATGGTGCGCTTGTCCGAGGTCGCGCCCTCGACGGCGACGCGGAACCAGTTGCTGCGGAATTTCTTCATGCCGGGGAATTCTCAGTGCGTTGCAATGAGGGGCATGTTCGGGTCGCGCGCGGGTGGCGGCAATGAGGCGGGACTGTAGGCGGGGAGGGTACATGGGGCGGTGCTACTGAGTCGCGGGCTGGGGCGGCAGCATCGTGGCCATGACCACGACCGCACTGTTGCCCATCGATCCCCGCCGGCAATCCAAGTTTCTGTATTGGATGGGGTGGCGTGTCTGCGAGATCGCCGAAGCGACGGGGGAAAAGGAGAAAACGCTGCACAGCTGGAAGGCCCGGGACGCTTGGGACCGGGCGGACAATGTCGAGCGCATCGGCGGGGCGTTGGAAGCGCGGTTGGTGCAACTGATCCTCAAGGACGGTAAGAGCGGCGGCGATTTCAAAGAGATTGATCTACTGCACCGGCAACTTGAGCGGCAGGCACGCATCCAGCGCTTTCAGGGTGGCGGTACCGAGACCGATCTCAATCCGAACCTGGCCAAGCGCAACGAAGGGCCGAAGAAGAAAACCCCGAAAAACGATATCAGCGAAGACCAGATCGAGCTGCTGCGCGAAGCGTTTATCGATGGCTGCTTTGACTATCAGAAGGATTGGTATCGGGCTGGCAACCAGCGCACCCGCGTCATTCTAAAGAGTCGGCAGATTGGCGCGACTTACTACTTTGCCCGTGAGGCGTTTATCGATGCCCTGGACACGGGGCGGAACCAGATTTTCCTGTCAGCTTCGAAGAACCAGGCCTATCTGTTTCGCGGCTACATTCTGGCGTTTGCCCGGGAGGTGATTGGGGTTGATCTGACTGGTGACCCCATCGTCCTGCCCAACGGTGCTGAGTTGTATTTTCTCGGCACCAATGCGCGTACCGCACAGGGGTACCACGGCAATTTCTACTTTGATGAGTTCTTCTGGACGTTCAAGTTTGAGGAGCTGAACAAAGTCGCCTCTGGCATGGCGATGCACAAGAAGTGGCGCAAGACCTACTTCTCGACGCCGTCCAGCATGGCCCATGAGGCGTACACCTTCTGGACGGGCGAGCGGTTTAACAAGGGCAAGCCCGCGGCACAGCACACGAAGGTGGACGTGTCTCACGGTTCGCTCCAGCAGGGGCGGTTTTGTGAGGACCGGTTGTGGCGGCAGATCGTCACGATCCTTGATGCGGAACGGGGCGGTTGTGATCTGTTTGACATCGAAGAGCTGCGCCGCGAATACAGTCCTGAGGCCTACGCCAATTTGTTGATGTGTGAGTTTGTCGACGATGGGGCGAGCATCTTTCCGCTGGCGTTGTTGCAGTCGTGCATGGTCGATAGCTGGGTTGAGTGGGCTGAGGACTACAAACCTTTCGCCATGCGGCCGTTTGGCGACCGGCAGGTGTGGGTGGGGTATGACCCGGCGGAGACGGGTGACTGTTCGGGGCTGGTGGTGGTCGCGCCGCCGTTGGTGCCGGGTGGCAAATTTCGTGTGCTTGAGCGGCATCAGTTTCGGGGGATGGATTTCGCTGCGCAGGCGTCTTTTATCAAGGGTGTGTGCGATCGGTACTGGGTGACTTACATCGGTATCGATGTCACCGGGCTGGGTAGTGGTGTGGCGCAGTTGGTTCGCCAGTTCTTCCCGGCCGTGACCACTTTCAGTTACTCGCCCGAAGTAAAAACGCGGTTGGTGCTTAAGGCCTACGACGTGATTCACAAGGGGCGGCTGGAGTTTGATGCGGGCTGGACTGATATGGCGCAGTCGCTGATGGCGATTCGTAAGACCGTCACTGCTGGTGGGCGTCAGTACACCTATACCGCTGGGCGCAACGACACCACCGGCCACGCCGATCTGGCGTGGGCGCTTTTTCATGCATTGCACAATGAACCGCTTGAAGGGCAGACGGCTGCCAATACTGGGCGGATGGAGATTTATTGATGACGGAACAACTGGCCAACCAGACGCTGCCCGCTGCCACACCTACTACCGGTGCCGGGACCCAGATGTTTTCTTTCGGCGAGCCTACGCCGGTGCTGGGTGGCAGGGAGGTATTCGATTACTTGGAGTGCTGGTTTAACGGGCGGTGGTATGAGCCGCCGTTGTCGTTGGATGGTCTGGCGCGGTCGGTTGGGGCCAGCGTGCATTTGCATTCGGGGTTGATGTTCAAGCGCAACTTGCTCAGTAAGACGTTTATCCCGCACCCGTTGTTGTCGAGGGCGGCGTTTGAGCAGTTTGCGTTGGACTTTTTGTGTTTGGGCAACGGTTACCTTGAGGCACGGCAGTCGATGCTTGGCAACACGCGGCAATTGGTGCCGCCTCTGGCGAAGTACATGCGTGTGGGGCCGGAAGGGCGGTATTACCAAGTGCGAGGGTGGAAGGATGAACATGCGTTCGAATTTGGAAGCATTTTTCATCTACGGGAGGCGGATCTACACCAGGAGATTTATGGACTGCCGGAGTGGATCAGTGCGTTGCAGTCGGCGTTGCTTAATGAGTCAGCCACTTTGTTCCGTCGCAAGTACTACGAAAACGGCAGTCATGCGGGCTTCATTTTGTACATGACCGATGCCGCGCAGACGGAGACCGATATCGATGCCCTGCGCAAGGCGCTCAAGGATTCCAAGGGACCGGGGAATTTCCGTAACCTCTTTGTATATTCGCCATCAGGCAAGAAGGACGGCATTCAACTGATACCAGTCAGCGAAGTGGCCGCCAAGGACGAGTTTAACTCGATCAAGAACCAGACCCGAGATGACGTGCTGGCCAGCCTGCGGATTCCTCCGCAGTTGATGGGCATCGTGCCGCAGAACGCGGGGGGCTTTGGATCGATCAGAGAGGCGGCGCAGATCTATGCGGCAAACGAACTGGAGCCCATTCAGTCGCGAATGTTGCAGCTGAATGATTGGGCTGGAGAGGAGATTGTGCACTTCAAACCATACGAGATTCCCGCGGGCATTGCGCAATAAACCTGGTGCGTGTTCTATCCAGGTCTAATACAGAAAGTCCGGCAGTGGCCGGACTTTGTGGGACTTATTTGACCAGACGTAGGTGCGTTGGGGATTGGACTCGGACCTGAGGTGGAGGGGAAAGGACTATTGACTCCAACCCTGCTAATTCCTGAAGGAAGGCAGGTTTTACGTGTAAGGCTTTAGCTATCTCAAGGGCATTGATCCCTTTTTTCTCCGCTAGGATGAACAGCGACCGGGCAAGCATTTCAGGTGGCTCTTGGGCTACTAAGCTGTCCTCTCTCTCTCCATTGGTCTCGCCATATTTTCGCAGGGTGATTACCCCCGTTTTATACTGGCTCTCAGTGATGAGATCGAGCTGCCTTGCTCTATACAGGATGCCGGCTTTACTCACTTTCCAGGTGAGCTTAAAGTCTCTTATGCCTTTCCAGTCAAGTCGTGTTCCAGTTGGACGCGGAAAAAGCTTTGCCATCATGGATCGAGGTAAAAGCAAAGCACTTGCGAATCTGTTGGCTTGGTTCTCAGTAACTCTATCGCCGGTTACCACTCCTTCGTGCATAACCAAATGACCTAGCTCGTGAGCAATGTCAAAGCGTTGTCGGCACGCGCTTTCTTTGGCAGCGTTACGAACAATAAATGGCCGCTCGACTGATACCGAAAGAGCATCGATTTCTTTGGATACTCCTTGGAAAGTGGTTACAACTGCTCCCAGATTTTCTACGAGCCGGGTCATGTTGGCAATCGGACCTAATCCCAAATCCCACTCTTTGCGGCAATATTCTGCTGCTCGCTCAATCTCATCAAAGGTGTGCGAGTTCGGCAGGCTAGGAATATTGACTTGAGGCAGCCGCAGCTCTTGATCAAGGAATTTGATCAGAGAGTCAATCATTTCACCTCTGGCGATTGCTACCTGCTTAATGGTGGATTTGGTGGTCATCAGTTTTCTGAAATGGAACTGATCCTCGTTCAGTCTGTAAGATCTGGAGGCGAAGAAACCAGTTTCCACATCTAAAGCTTCGGCAAGGTCGCCCATCAGTTGTTCTGTAGGCGTTCCTTGGCCTGTCTCAAGCTTGTGAAGGTATTGGCGTGTTTTGCCAACCCTTTCTGCTACCTCTTCAAGAGCTAGCCCGCTGAATACGCGGGCTAGTCTGAGAGATGCTCCGTCGAAAACGGCATTCATCTAAATCACTCAGTTTGAGCTTTATCGCTCTTATCAATGGAATCTTCGCGGACACCAACCTCAGCCGGTTGTAGCTCTTTCGAAGCTGGAGTGTCGCTGTCCACAGTATGCAGTACAGGACCAGAAGCGCCGTATGCCCACTGAGACACCTTTTCTTGGAAAGCGTTGTATCCAATGAAGAAAACTCGATCCTCGTCCTCTTCTGTCAATGCCTTTTCAACTACGAAGCGCCACATAACAGGTGCGCTCTCATCGATCGAAAATAGATCGTCTGCGCCATTACGTTTGAAGAAGCCAGGTTTTTCGGGACTCTCTGGATCATCTCGGAAAAATCGGCAAGGAACGTTACCAATTCTGAACGTTACGTCCATGCCGGCGTTGGCAAGGCTCAACCATTGGTACTTGCCGCTGGTACACAAATGGATGAGCAGGTTTCGAGAACGGCCAAACACAGCAGTTTCTTGCGTATACGAATCATCCAGAGGGGATGCCATTTCTTGAAGGGTGCTATAGCGGATGTCGAGCAGCGGTTCGGCAATTTTTGCCAGGCGCTCATTGGACAGTTCTGAATAGAACGAAGAGGGATGCTTAAAAGTCATAGCGCTTCCTGGCAAAAGTCGGGTTTTGTCAACCAAAGAATCGGGCAAAAAATGACTTCTGTCAACCAGCTTTCAAAGCAATTTTTGGGCTACTGATCGCTGTATGAAGCTACCTGCCATCACACCGCTTGAATCCCGGCATTCTACGTCTCCTCCAACCTGACGGCTTAAATACCAATGGCTCTCCGTCTCAATGTTGAGCGAAAAAGAAGGTGGGTGGCGGTGTCGTGCTACTAGTGCGTGATGTGAGTTGCTGACTTGGCGCGCGCCGTCGTCCCCCCACCTCGCCCGCGGTCTAAATGGGTCTTTTTATCTGCACTTCTGCACCAAGCTGAACGTGGCCAAGGCAGGGCGCTTCCGTGGTGTTTGTGCAGGTTCAATAGCCTGCGAATCCCTGCGTGGAGTAGTGAAAGTGGCGTGGCGGCTACCATAGTCCAGGGTGCACCCTGCGCACATCGCCCGGGTTAGCACCGATTCCGAGGAGCGCTATCGGAAAAAGGTAACGCGCAAAATCGAGAGCAACGGCACCTATGAAAGCCCCGTATTTATTGGCTTTGCTGGATTACTTCAGAAGGTAATGTTGAGTAATAAGAAAGGTGATGTGAGCTTAAGTGCTTGATTTATAGGGGGCTGGAAAAGTAGAAATTACTTTGTTAATAGTAATTATCTTACTTCCACATTACTTAAAAATTACTTTGCTCAATGTCTTCGAAGGCCAATAAAATCAAGGCTTTGACGTATGATTGGGGAGTGTCTTACCGAAGTTACCCGTTTCCGAGGGCTTTCCCGAAAACTCGCGGCGCTCTGTATACCTGCGTGAGTTTATGCTCAAACGCACCAACAGACAAACTGGCTCCAGTCTTGAGCAGTCAGGCTTCTGCACCGATGGAAGTCTTGAAAATAGTGGAGCGGGGGAAGGGAGTCGAGCCCTCGTTATCAGCTTGGGAAGCTTGTCGCTTTAGGAAGCTCGACAAGCAGGGGATGACTTCAACCATGTCCTCTTGAGTATAAGGGCTATGATATTTCGGCGATGGGAGCTCTGTGCCTTTGAGCTTTTCGAGGCTACAGTATGCGCCAGCAGGGCGTAGTGGCCTACTGCTACTTCAATACTCAGGGATGTGAGGTAAAGGTGAAAGAGCTTAATTTCAAAATTTCGTATAGTGGTGCAAGCGCCGATCGAGGGCTTCTTGATATTTATGATGCCAGCGTTTCGACGCATGGCTTGGCGAGGGCTCTATCCGTTACCACTCATGCATTTATAAATGAGGGTCAAATCCGAAAACGAGCTGAGCGCGTTGCTGGTGCTAAGGTTTTCCTTCATCCACCAAAAAACGGAAGTTTCGAAGAGTTAGTAACTATTGTATTCACCGATCCTGTTGTCCAGTTTATTGGTGCTAGTGTAATAACAGCTGCATTCTGGGATTTCCTGAAATGGACTTGGTCGGAGGCGCTAGGAGGCTCGCACGAGCCTGAAACACCTTTTGTAAAGCGTCTCGAAAGTCGAGTCGAGCCTCTTATCGGAGAAATAGGCGTTGCGCTCGAGTCCCCGATGGCCTCGTTACATCGCCCCATTCAGAATGCGGTTGATATGGAAATATCTATTTCTCGACCTAGAGTTGGAGAAATGATCAGACTGGATCATACAACTATGGCGTATGTTAATATACGGGAGGAAGGCGAAGCGGAAGAAGGGATTATTGGTAACGTTACAAAGTACAATATTTTGAGCGGCTATGGTCGGGTGTTTGTAGATGAGTTGGATCGCACTGTTCCATTCGATTTGGATACCGAAGTAAGTCCGGGGGAAAAAGAGTTTCTTACAAAGTCTAGCCATGACAGGAATAGAGGGTTGGATGGGAAAATAGTGTTAAATGCAGCGAGAGTTCTGACGGGTAGAGGTGAGTTAAAACGTTTTAAAGTTTATGGCGTCGAATGGATTGGTAATATTTAGTTTGTACGCGCTGACCAACGTTGGTCGGCGCATTTTTTCGGAGCTGCCATGAATAATGTGAGCGTTACCCCAGCCCCAGGGAACCTCCTTGAGGTCTTAAGTAAGCTCGGTAGCGCTATTGTCGGGCTTTCTGTATTCGCTTATATAGCTGGTTTTGTAAAGTTGATGTCAATGTACAACTCTATAGATGCTGGCTGGATAATTGATTTTGTCGTAACCCAAGACATCATCCGTGCCGGGCTTGAGCCTTTGGCAATGGTTGGAGTAACTGCTTCTGCCAGTGCCTATATTTTCTCATCAAAAAACTGGGTTGTCGTAAAAATACTGACCTTTATAATTGTTTCGTTGTTTCTGATCTATTTGAAGTTTATGCCTTCGGGTGGGTGGGCGCAGGGGTGGTTTGAAAGTTATAAATTTTCAACATTTATTTCTTATAGTCTTTATTTGGTTTCTGGTGTTTTGATTTCATATTCTGTGTTTGAAGTTGTTGTAAATAAGTTGTTTGGTGTCAGGGTTGTGATATGTTTTTTGGTGGGGGCAATTTTCTCATTGTATGTTACTCCAGTGTATATTGGGAAGGTTTGGGCGGATTCGATTGTTAGTGGTGATATTAAGTTTGCCAAGGCGATAGGTGAGCAGTATAAAAGTGAGTCGTGTTACTTGTTTGGCAATGTCAACTCTAAATTTTTAATTGGGTGTGTTAGTGGGATTAAGGTTGGGCGTATTCAGCTGGTCGAACTAGGGAAGGATGTTGCATTTGAGAGAAAGTGATTGGCTGTTTTAAGGTTCACGTGTTTTTCATCAGAGCGGTGTTCGGTAACTTCTGATTTTATTGGCATGCTTACATCCAGGCAATGAGCCATTGCAACGACAGCGGTTAGTGCGTCCAATCCATCATGGTCACGGCTCGTGACCACACCTATTCTCTCGTTCACCGGATGCGTGTGACCATCCCCCTTCTTCCCAGAGGCTGCGTGTTATTGACCCCTCGTATTCAGGAATTTTGACTCGTTCAGGCATAGAAAATTTAGGGCAGATTTAGGGCAAAATCAGGGCCGCCCTGAACCGCTCCAGGCTTCAAGAGTATGGTGGAAGCCCTTATTTTACCGGCCTCCAGCGGTCTGGAAAGCCATCCCAAAGGGTTCGAATCCCTATCCACCTCTCTGTCTATCTCCGAAAATACCGAGCAATCGCATTCGACCCGAAGCAGCCTTTGAGCGTTTGCATAAAAGCGTCAGTCAGGCTCAGGTGTGTCCTGAAGGGTCCGTCTAAAAACCACATCATTAACGTTTAGATATTCTTCATTGTTTTCATCATACAACATGTAGGTTAAGGAGGCTAAAGGGTGGGACGAAATTGCTTGTTTTGAGTTGAGTTTTGTGTTTGGACTGATATTTAGTTTCTGATTTATGTGGTAATAAGCGCTGTTTGCCAGGATGTCGGCAGCGAATGTTAATGACGAGTTTTCACAAATTATATCCAGCTCAATTTTTTTAAATCTCGGAATGCCTTGGGGGGGCGGAACCCTGGTAATCAGGGTTTTTTTTACAATTCCCTCCGGAGTTCTTACGCTCATCTTTGAAGTTTCTTCGATAGTGTCCCCCTTCAGCATGCAAATAAATTGTGCTATTTCGGTTTTAAATTGTTTTATGACTCCGCGGTCAATATTGTCACTGATAATTGTCAGCTTGACTCCTTCGTCGCGAGCCTTGTCAAGCATGGCAAATGCTTTGAGAACTATTCCCATGAATATTTTTGAGTGCAGTAACTCTTTCCTATTCCCGCTCCCGCCTCTACCCTCAGAAAATTCCGACTCATATAAACCCTGAGTGGATACAGCCTCAAATATCCAAGGAATAGACTCATTTTTGAAGAAATCGAAAATAACATTTCTTAGCTTCTCTTGAAGCTCAGGTTTTTGGTTTGTTATATGAAGTTTTCCCTCGATCTCAACGGCACCAATCTTTAAATCTAGATGGCGCCTTGTAATGTCCATGTACTCTTCAGGCAATAGAAAGCCTGACATTACTCCAAACTCTCTTGGATGCTTTTCAGCATTCTTCGAATAACCTTTCGCTCCGGATTCGTCAATAATCAAGATGTGATTTTGCATAACGAGTTCCTTGTTGTGAGGGGTTTATAGAGGGTTACTGAACGTCGCCAAAGGCCATCTTTGGATAGATTTTTTGGCCAGAATAAGACCAAAATATGAGGTTATGTCCGACAAAGCGCCTACTGAAAACAGTAGGCGCCGTCTATGTTAGACGCGTATATGAATTTCAGTCTAATGCAGGGGCTTTTGGGTGCCTGTACAGTCTGTCACCGATAAGATCTCCTGTCCCCCAATTGTTGAACGCATCCAGGTGTTCGAATAATGGATGGCCCGCAACTGCGTCTGGATCGTTAAGAGGATAATACAGTTGGTTTTCCGTGCGACATTTGAAGTGATAGTTCAGGCTGTTTGCCAAAACGTCGGCCGCTAATATCAGCCCATCACTATCATCGATAGGTTTAATGCTCAGACTGCGAACTACCGGAGGAATTTCCATTTCGGCCGGGTATTGCACGCTGGTAGTAATTTGACCATGCACGACTTGTTGCATCAGAGTGTCAAACCCGGTGGTTTCGGTGACGTCTGGATCTGTCTTAAGTAGTTCTGCAGCCACATTTTCAAACTGTTTGGCAAGGGGGCTATCCACTTGATCAGTTCGAATCTCTAAGTCTACATTGTTACACCCACGCTCAAGAAGGAACGCTACGATGTGAGCATGGAGGCCCGAAAAAAGCTCCACATGCATCGACGGTGGCTCTTCGCGAACGCTACCGGTCTTGACGCGAGCCGGACTGGTTCGCCGGGCTTCCACGGCAGCTCTATGATTCCGAAGCCTCTCAGTCTGCTGAGTGTAATAATCATTCAGGCCAGCAACATGAATCGCGTACCAGAAACAAGGAAGTCCTGCTGCTTGGATCTCGTTGAACAGTGCCTGCCTTAAGGCTCCTTTTTGCTCTTGGGGCAGGTCGGCTATATGCAGCTTGCCTTGTGCTGGTTTGAAGTGCCGGGCGATGGCATCGAATTTTTCCGAGAGGTCAGCATGAAGCTGCTCGGGAAACAATATACCAGCGAAGACTCCGGTCTCGCCGGGAAAGGACTCCTGTTGGTTCGCATATCCTTTTGCCCCGGATTCATCACAATAAAAGAAAAAGCGCTCTGACATTTTAACCTTCCCTTGAAAAAATTGAGGCGGGCATTCTGTCATTTAAATGATCGGGTGACCCTTCTACTGGAAAAAATAAACTGAATTGACAATGGTTTCATAGGCACGCAATGACTGCTTTTGACGATAGCCATCACTCCGGCGTCATCATCACTGCAAGCGTCATCTTGATGAACTCCTCGTTGCGGTCGATCGCCTCCAGCGCGCTGCGCTTTTCTGCGATATCCGCGGCTCCCCGCTGCTCGACCCAATTTGAGAGTTCCAAAATTGCGGCATCCAGGGCGAGCTGATTTTCATTGATTTTGTACAGCAGAGAAGGGCACAGGTCCGTATTTGCCATCGCGAAACCTCCGTAAAGAGGAAAGCGTAGCAGCTTGAAAAATTAATGGATCGGGTGGATTCATGGAGGCCGGGCGCCAATGCACCAAGATATTTGACAGTCACGACAGTGCTCGGGATTGGAGCCAAAAACGGTTGCTTAAAATTTGCTACAGAGGGTAAGAGAGGAGGTGGAATTTAATGATGGGTGAATATTGCTGGTACGAAATTGGTACGGAGGTTTTTTGACTGCCATCTCGGCCTTTATTTTATGGCGTGGGGCGATAAGTAAGTCCAATCCATCATGGGCGCGACGGAGAAGCGGCGGGAGAGCGGGGCGGGTGTGGCGGTGATTGGGGGCATTGTGGGATCTGGAATCGGTGTGGCTGGGAGGTGGGGGAGTTTATCAGGATTGAGTCGGTGGGGTGGGAGAGGAGCCCAGGTGTTGGGGGCATTTATCAGGATTGGGTTTGCGGGCCTTTAGGCGAGTCTTGCAGCAGTTCGTTAGCGCGTATGAGTGAAGGAAGTCGAGCATTCAGAGAAATGGGCCAACGGGGCGTCCGGGAAGGGCGCCCCTTTGTTACGTCAGGACGGTTCTGCATCCATACGTCTGGCAACGACATCTAGAACATCACAGCCATCGCGCAACGGTATACAGCAAAGCATTGCGAAGTCGCTGAGTATCACCGAATCCGTGGTGATGTCGCCGCGCATCGCGAGGTTTTCCAGGATCTGCGTTACCGCACCAATTCGGTAGCGTGCGGTGCTAAGCAGAGAGTGCAGCGGTTGGGTGGTGTTTACATACAGCGAGGGAAGGTCGTCTGCGTTACTGGTTAAAGCCATAAATTCTTTCATGTGAAGCTCCATTAATTTGAGAAAACTACTACTCAGTCGTCGCCAAACGAATGGGTGGTAGCCGTACGCGGGTTGGCGAACCGGGCAATGGAGAAACCGGCAGACCCTAAGGTCTCCCGCGCACAGCCACCATAAAACAGGCAGCTAAGTGCGTTCCGAAACGCTCCGAAAATGCTCGAAGGTTTCAGTTCAATTGCCATCGAGTCGCCAAACCCGACACGCCATTTTGGCGTTGGGTGGACTATAGACCTCGTGACAAAAGCACAGCAATGGACAAGTGTACGGACAATTCCCAGAGTCGTGTAGGACGTTGCTCTTTTAACAGTTTGTCTGGGGAACTCCCTTTTTTCCTCAAGCAATCACTACCTGAACAAACGCTGTCGCCCAGCAAAGTTTCATAATTCCCGGCAGTCCCGCGGAATAGGATGACTACCTAAGCTAAGGTCGCCGCGCTTCCAACCCCCAGGAAACTGAAAAATGATCTCGAACCTCTTCAAAGCCGTGATGATCACCAGTGCTTTGCTGTTAAGCGCTTGCTCAGGTGTCAGCACCAACACCTGTTTTTCAGAAGGCTGCCAGTCGTTCGATGGCCATGGCGCCAACAAGTTGAACCTTGGCGGGAGTGCGATCGGTAGCAGTTTTAGCGAGTACAGTTCGGGGTTGTTGCACGACGATTAACGCGTAACGCCCCGGCGGAAGCTGTTTCCTCCGGGGCGCGTTGTTATCTGATGCACCGTGGGTGCTGATTTTGCGACTGCTTCGCAGCCGGACGCAGGCTTCGCCAGCTGCTATGTATGGACTCGCCCCCACTGTCTACCCGCTTTTGAAAAACCGCCGCCCCGTTGCATCTATGTATTAGGCCTATTCGAGGAAGCCGTCTTCGGCTTCTGGCCAAAATTGGAAGAGCTCGTGGTATGCCGATTACAGTCAGGCCTCGAAGGCCAGTAGCAGCTAAGGCATCAATCCACGCCGGTCTTACCTGGGGTCAATTTTTTTTCAGCAAAGGGCTGGACAGTTAGTACCTCGGTGGCAGAACTCTGTCGCTCAGTGGCTCATCGTCGCTTGCTGGCCATCACCAGCCTGGCGACGATAAGTCTGGTCATTCTGTAGAAGCACCCAGACGATTCGCAGGTTGCGGTTGGCCAACCTGACCGCAGCCTCCTTACGGCCCAGTCGGCTCATCCAGCGCAACAAGCGGCGGTCATCGGGTTGCTGGGAATCAGGTCGTAGTTGTTGCAGTACCGCATGGGCTCCCTGGATCATCAGGCTGCGTAAATAAACATCGCCTCGCTTGGTCATGCCCCCCAGCCGGACCGTCTGCCCGCTGCTGTGCTGGTCAGGCACCATGCCAAAGTACGCGGCAAACTTGCGGGCATTGGGAAATCGCTCAGGCTTGGTTTCCTTGGCCACCAGTGCCGTGGCAGTGACTGGGCCGATGCCGCGCACAGTCATCAGTCGCTTCGCCGTCATGTCGGCGTTGGCGGCCACTTCCAGACGCCCCGTCAGCACGCTGATGCGTTCGCCCAAATGGCGCCACTCGGCCAACAGTTCGTCGATCAGTTCACGCAGCACGCCCGGCACCGGCTGGGTGGCATCTTCCAGTACCCGCGGAATTTTCTGGCTGATCGCAACATCGCCCTGCGCCAAGGCCACGCCATGCTCGAGCAGCAGGCCGCGCATCTGATTGCTCACCGCCGTGCGTCGACGCACATAGCCTTGGCGGGCGCGATGCAACGCCTGCATTGCCAGCGCCGCAACGCTTTTGACCGGCACTGCGTAGATCTTTTCATCGCGACCAGCCCGCAGAATCGCCAGCGCATCGTTGCGATCATTTTTAGGCCCGCTGCGATGTGTGGCCACCAAACGGGCTGGAAGAATCCGCGCCAGATTGCCTTGGTCTTGCAGCTGCCGGGCCCAGGCTTGAGCACCCGGACCGGTCTCCATCAGAACCACGACATGAGGCGGCAACTGGCGTAGAAACTCATAAAACGCCTCGCGCGACATGATCCGCTGCTCGTAGTGCACCTGGCCGAGGACGTCTTCACCGGCGACCTGAAAGACCTGCTTGGCCAGATCGATCGCCACGGTTGTGCAGGCCGACAAATCGGAAGAAGACAGGGATTGATCAATCGAAGTATGCTTTTTCATGGACTCGCCCTCGCTGTCGTTGGCTGTTTAGACTGCCATCGTGGCGCATTGACGCCTCGGCTTGGGCGAGTCCATCCAATTACATGAATCGTGGTTGTAGCGGTTATTTGGGAGCAGGCGTTGCTATCCACTGGCCCAAAACGTTCTGATAGTTGCCGGTCACCTTGGCCAAGTGCAGCCACTGATCGACATACAACTTCCAGGTCATATCATCACGAGGCAGCAAGTAAGCCTTCTCACCGTACTGCATAAACTGGCTCGGATTAACCGCACACAGCCCGGGTTTAAGTTTCTGTTGATACAACGCCTCCGACGCATCGGTAATCATCACGTCAGCCTTTTTATCCAGCAACTCCTGAAAGATCGTCACGTTGTCGTGAAGGCTCAGTTGCGCGTTGGGCAGAAACGCGTGAACAAACGCTTCGTTAGTGCCGCCAGCCGGTTCGACCAAGCGAACTGAAGGTTGGTTGATTTGTTCGACGGTCTGGTACAGCGCCTGATCTTCGCAGCGCACTAACGGGATTTTGCCGTCGACGTCCAGTTTGGTGCTGAAGAAGGCTTTTTTCTGGCGCTCCAGGGTGACCGAGATACCGCCGACGCCGATGTCGCACTTGCCGGCCAGCATGTCGGGCATCAGTGTTTTCCAGGTGGTTTGCACCCACTCGACTTTGACACCCAGGCTTTCCGCCAGCGAGCGGGCCATGGCGATGTCGATGCCGGAGTATTCGCCGTCCTCGGCTTTGAAGGTATAGGGTTTGTAGTCGCCGGTTATGCAAACGCGCAGTTGGCCTTGCTGGATGACGCTGTCGAGATGGGATGGCTCTGCCTGAGCGGCAAACGATAGGGCGAGCAGGCCACCGAGCATGATTGTGCTTTTCAGGTTTTTCATTGTTATCCGGCTTCCTTAATGTACTTGATCAGTTCTTGGCGTAGCGCTTAGAGCGCGGCGGCCCCCAACGGAAAATAAACACTAAACACCGTCCCGCCCTCCAGACTCGAATTCACCGAAACATCCCCGCCATGCGCCTTGGCGATTTCCCTGACGATAAACAACCCAAGGCCAACACTGCGAACATTACTGTCGGTCTCTGTACCACGAGTCATCGGTTCAAACAGAATCGCCATCAACGACTCCGGAATAACCGGCCCATGGTTTTGTACCGACACAACCGCCTGATCATCCATCAGCCGTGAAGTAATGGTAATCGGCTGCTGCAAATCGCCATAAGCCACGCTATTGGCGACGAGGTTGCCAATGATTTGCTGGACCCGGTCCGCATCCAGATGAGCGCTACCGGTGCCAATTGACTGGTGAAACAACTTCGCCTCAGGAAACGCAACGCGCAGTTCGTCGACGCTCTGACTGACGAAGGAATGCAAGTCCAGCGATGTAGGAGAAATACCGATTCCACGTCCGACTCTGGCCAGCGCGAAGTCCAGCAGGTCGGCGATCATGCGTTGTGCACGTTCCGCTGATTGGCTGATGTGGCCGAGCATCTTGGTTTCTTTGGCGGTGCGCTGTCCTCGGGCGAGGATGTCGGAGGCCATTTTGATCGCGGTCAGAGGGGTTTTCAGGTCGTGGCTGACGATGGCGACCATTTGTTCGGCGAAGGAGGCGCGGCGTTTGGCTTTTTCGTAGGCCAGGTTCAGTTGGGTCTGGGCTTCGAGAAGGGCGGCATCGGCGGCGGTTTTCTTGGATAAAAGCTCCTCCGCGAGTTTTCGGGCGTTGAGCAGTTCGCGCTCGTACTTGTCGCGGTCGGTGGTGCCGAACAGCGCCAGTTCATAAAACGCACTGCTGGCGTGCTCGCGTCTCACGCCGTTGAGCAGCATGGTGACGATCCGTTTGTCCTGGTGAACCAGATCGAGTTTCACCTCGGCTACCGAGCCTTGCATTTGCATCAGTGGCGCCCAGTGGGTTTGATGAAAAATGCGTCCGCCCATGGTCAGCAGGTCCTGAAAACGCCGGCCGATCAACGCCTGGGCATCGAAGCCGATCCAGTTGCTGAACGTCTGATTGCTGCGCAGGATCGTGCCGTCTTCTTTCGTTACCACCAAGCCGCATGGTGCACCTTCGAATAGCGTCTGCGGGTCGGGCAGTGGCGGTTCATCGGTCGACATGCGCGTCCACCCATGGCGACAGGAAACGGTCCATGGCTTCGGAGCAGGCGCTCGGCGCGCTCATGTGCGGGCAATGGCCGACGTTGGTCACCAGGCAGAGCGTGCTGTTGGGGAGTGCTGCGTGCAGGTATTCACCCACGGCCACGGGCGCGATGAGGTCGTCGGTGGATTGCAGAATCAGGGTCGGCGTGGTCAGGCCTGCGACGTCTTTGCGGTTGTCCGACATGAACGTTACCCGCGCGAACTGCTTGGCGATCTCGGGTTCGGTGCGGCAGAAACTGTTGGTGAGTTCTTCGCCGAGCGCCGGTTGCCCGGGCGCGCCCATGATCACTGGAGCCATCGTGCTGGACCAGCCGAGGTAGTTGCTGTCGAGGGTGTCGAGCAGCGAGTGGATGTCTTCGAGTTTGAATCCGCCCACATAGTCGTCGGAATCGATGTAACAAGGCGAAGGACCGATCATGACGTGGGCGGCGATTTTGCCGGGGGACTGGCGATCCGCCAGGACACCGATCATGCCGCTCACGGAGTGCCCCACCAGAATCACCGGGCCGGTGGCGAACTGATCGATTATTTCGCCCAGGTCTTGGGCATATCCGGCCAGTGAATTGTATTTTTCTTTGTCGTAGGCGCTGAGATCCGACTGCCCAGCACCGACCAAGTCATACAGAACGACTTTGAAACGACCCATAAAGTTGTCGACAAGATAGCGCCACATGGTTTGATCGCAGCCGAAGCCATGGGAGAAGATCAGCGTTGCCGGACCGTCACCCATCACTTTTACGTTGTTGCGATGTTGAAGGTCCATGCGTGTTTCCCCGGGCGGGCCAAATGTATTTTTGGCATCCGTGGGAGTTTAGATAGTCGCAGGCATCAGGTCACGCGTTGCTACATGGAAAGAGGGCGCCCTGATGAGGCGCCCTCTGTAATATGCAGGCAGTTTCACACGATGTTCATTTGCGGACAGTTGTCTTGGACGTTGACGCCACGGTGCCGCTGCCACAATTGATATACGAAGAAGACTTCAACCAGCGCTGATCCGGATAATAAGAGAACAACAGCTGCCCACCCTTCATCGAATCAATCAGCCGACGAGCTACCGCCGGCCGTACCGCCGGGCAACCGAGGCTCCGGCCAATCCGCCCATTCGCACGGGCCAGGACCGGACTCACGTAAGGCGCACCATGAATCACGATTGCCCGGTCAAACGCGTTGTCATTGAAACCCGGCTCCAAGCCCTCCATGCGCAGCGAGTAACCGTTCTGCCCGACATAACTTGACTGTGTGCGGTACAAGCCGAGACTGGTAGCGAAGCTTTCGTTTTGGTTGGAGAAGTTGACTGCCATGTTCTCGCCGCTGTTTCGACCGTGAGCCACCAGTTCATGAAACAGCAATTTGCGCTTCTTTAAATCGAACACCCAGAGGCGCTGTTCGGTCGAAGGCAGAGAATAGTCGATGACCGCAAGCCTTTGGGCTGGCGCTTTGCCTTGAGCGATGCTGCATTGCGAGGCGCGAACGGCGAGGTTGATGACGTTGGCGTTAGCCTTCGGAGCCGCTTTGATGAGGGCTGCCGCGAGCGAATCGGCGTAGGCTGACGGTACGGACATTGCGGTCAGTAGCAGGGCCGATAATAGATAGCCAAAACGTAGTGGCGCCATATAGATGTCTCATCATGTTAAGTTCGAGTCTAGCAGTGCGTTGAAGGCCAGACGTTGAATGCGGGGGATTAAGGATTATTCATGGTGCTTTTAACAAGGTTATTCGTCATAAGCCGCGTATTTTTTATGGGCTTTCTGATCAGCGGCACAGCGCTCGCGGGAACTTCGCCGATTGAGCCCACAACTGCGCCAACCTCCATAATCGAGGCGGCAGCGGACGATAACGTCGGGCAAGCGATCCAGGTCTCGCTTGAGCCGCTGAAATCCGCGTTTCCACCGCTGCTCACTGGCCCCCGTCACCGGCGGGTAGATGTCAGTCGTCTGGTCATGGATTTTTATACGCATCGTGACTATCGCGCGGCGTGGGCGAATGACAGCGATGTCGAGCAATTGATCGCCAGCCTGAACGCGACTGAGGCCGATGGTCTGACCCCGGCGGATTTTCATATCGATGAATTGGTCCGGTCCCGGACCACAATGCAGACGACCCCGGTAACGGCCGAGCAGCGGGCAGCTTTTGATTTGGCGACCACGCATACGTTTATCACCGCGTTGCTGCAGTTGCGCCGCGGCAAGGTTGATCCTTCGCGGCTCGACATTCACTGGAACTTTGATTCGAACGGTGTCGATCCACGCGATGACGTCAATGCCTTCTTTGCTGCGCTCGACAATCACGACGTGGCCAAGGCGTTTGCCCAAGCGCCGCCACAAGAAGCGGTGTACGTCGGTTTGCGTCAGGCCCTGGCGCAATTGCGCGGTATCCGGGACCGGGGCGGTTGGCCGAAAGTGGTTGTCGACCATTCACTCAAACCTGGCATGGACGAACCGGCCGTCGCGCAGTTGCGCGCACGGATGGTCGCGGCGGGTTTTCTCGATCCGCGATTGATCCACGGCACGAAGTACGACGGCGCCGTCACCGCAGCGGTGAAAAAGTATCAAAACGAGCAATACCTTGGTGCGGACGGCATGGCCGGGGCGACAACACTGGCGGCATTGAATGTGCCTGTGGATGCGCGAATCGATCAAGTCCGGGTGAATATGGAGCGGGCGCGCTGGCTGCTCTACAAACTCCAGGGCACGTTCGTCATCGTCGATATCGCCGGCTATAAGGTGGCTATGTACCGCGATGGCCTACCGATCTGGCGATCCCGGGTGCAGGTCGGTAAAACGGCTCGCAATACGCCGATCTTCCAGGCGCAGATTACCTACATCACGTTTAACCCGACCTGGACGGTGCCGCCAACGATCCTCAAGGAAGATATGCTGCCGAAGGTTCAGAGCAATCCCGGCTACCTCGCGGCCAACCGGATACGAGTGCTTGATCGCGAAGGCAATGTGCTCGATCCGTCGACCGTCGACTGGACTAACCCCCGCGGCCTCACCCTGCGTCAGGATGCCGGGCCCGACAGCTCGCTGGGCCAAGTGGTCATCCGCTTTCCCAACGACTATGCGATCTACCTGCACGACACGCCGCACCGCGAGTTGTTTGCCAAAACCGTCCGCGCGACCAGCTCGGGCTGCATACGGGTAGAGAATCCGCTGAAACTGGTGGAGTTATTGTTCAATGACCCGGTGCGCTGGAACAGCGAGGGCATTCAAAAGCAGCTGGCCAACGGCAAGACCGAGAATATTCGGCTGCCGGTGAAAGTGCCGGTGTTGCTGGCTTACTGGACGGTGGATTTGGGCAGCGACGGGCGGGTGGCGTTCAAGCCTGATGTGTATGGCTACGATGCGCCGGTATTACGGGCGTTGAACCGGCCGTCGCCGGTGCCAGTGCTGGATTTGCATTCGGCGGTGGGATCGGTGGTAGCGGCGGGGCCGGCGCGGCAGTAGGGGAGTGGGCTTGATTTAATAAGTCCGCCCCCTTTCCCGGTTCTGGGTTCAGTCTCTCTAAAGCTCCAGCCCCTCTTGCACCACCGCCAGCAGGTTGTGCTCGGTCAACGCAACCGCATCCAGTTGCTGTCCGGCCTGCTCAATCGCCTGCAGCCACCAATGCGTCTCGCCATGCTCGTCCACCGTGCGCAGCAGCGCGAGTTCTTTACCTCTCGAGTGGATCTCGACGCGCCCCGCGCCATCTTCGGTGAAGCGCGCAACAGGGTCGAAGGTGATGCTGTGGTCATTGCCTTCGATCAGCAACTGGTCGATCGCGTAATCGAAAGTCGCACCCTCTGAATCGCACTCGAAGACATGCGTGGGATTGCGCCGCAGGATCAGACCCACCTCAATCAGTGGCAGCAACCATGCCTCGATCTGCTCATACAGCCCATAAACTTGGCCGGGCCAGCTATCGATCACCTGATCCGCACTGGTATGCCGGGTTTGTTTCAACTTCGTCGCGAGCTCGTCTGCCTTACTCATTTCGATTCCCTGTCGTGATGTACGAGTAATCGTAGCTCCTTCAACGCCATCCAGGCTTTGCCCTGCGTCATGTCGGCGACACAAGCGTGACAAATCATTTCTACTCAACAGTCAATTGCCCAAGATCGCCAACTCCCCCCGCAAAAACTCCACCAAATCCCGCTGCAACCCCGTCAACGCTCCCTCCCGACTGATCAACGCCAACTCCGTCGGCGGCAACTCCGGCAGATCAGTGCACACGCTGTGCTCAGGCAGCACCGCCGACGCCGGCAGTACGGAAACCCCCAACCCTGAAGCCACCGCCGCCTGAATCCCGGTCAAACTGTGGCTACCAAACGCAACCCGCCAGGGACGCTGCGCCACGTCCAGCAAGCGGATCGCCCGCTGCCGGTAAATGCATCCCTGCGGAAACAACGCCAATGGCAACACGCCGTTGGCCGAGTCCACCCCCGCACCTTTGACCCAAACCAGCACTTCCGGCCACGCCGCCCAGCTCGGTCCGCTGTCCGGTTCGCGTTTGACCAGGGCGATGTCGATCTCGCCTGATGCGAGTTTCTGCTTCAGATCAGTGCTCATGCCGCTGACGGTTTCCAGCCGGGCTTGCGGGCGCGCGCGATTGAAGCCGGCAAGGATCAGCGCCATGCGTCGCGCATCGAAGTCCTCCGGCACGCCGATGCGCAGGATTTCCAGATCGAGATCGCTGGCCAGCGCTTCAACCGCTTCAGAGGACAGGGCCAACAGGCGCCGGGCATAGTGAATCAGCAGTTCGCCATGTTCGGTGAGGTTGATGTTCTGGCCAGTCCGGTCGCGCAGCAGCAGGGGATGACCGACCAACTCTTCCAGCTTGCGAACCTGCTGGCTCACGGTGGATTGGGTTCGATGCACGCGCTCGGCGGCGCGGGTGAAGCTGCCTTCATCGACCACACAGACGAAGGTCTTGAGCAATTCAAGATCGAGCATGGCGGTCTCCTTGATATTTAATTTTCAACTGACGAGTCGATATTAATTTAATTTCACACTATCACCACGGGCTCGTAATCTGAAGATCACCCTTCAGAGGATGTAAACATGACGCTCAAAAACACCTCCCGCCCCGAATGGCTGACCTTCGATTGCTACGGCACGTTGATCCAATGGGATGAAGGCCTCAAGGCCGTGGTCGCCGAGATCTTGCGCGACAGGGGCGATCACACCGTTGAAGCCGATCGCCTGATCGAGGTCTACGACCGGCATGAACACCGGCTGGAGCAGATTCCGCCGCATCGTTCGTTTCGCCAACTGAGCACGCTCGGGTTGCATCTCGCGCTGGAGGAGTTGGGGCTGGCGAGCCTGCCCGAAGACAGTCAGCGGTTGGCCGGGGCGATTCCACGGATGCCGCCGTTCCCTGAAGTGATCGAGACACTCGCGAAACTCAAGGCGATGGGTTTCAAGCTGTGCATCGTCTCCAACACCGACGACGACATCATCGCCGGCAACGTCGCGCAGCTCGGTGGGCATATCGACCGGGTCATCACCGCGCAACAGGCAGGGGCTTACAAGCCGAATCCGCGGTTGTTTGACTACGCTCATGAGCAGCTCGGTGTCAGCCGTGATCAAGTGGTACACATCTGCGCCAGCCCGATGCTGGATCACACCGCCGCCCGGGACATGCACTTTCGCTGCGTGTGGATCGACCGCGGCACGGGTCGGCAATTGCTGCCGGACTACCAGCCCGATGCGATATTGAGCACGCTGGATCAGGTCGTGCCCTTGTTTACTTCTCTCGGCTGGTAAAAAACACGGAGACTTCGCCATGGCACACACCCTTGCAGGCAGTTCGCGTTCCGCGCGTTATGCCGATCTCAACCTGGATTCGCAAGCCGTCATCACCGTCCGTACGGAGTTGGCCGCGTGTTTTCAACTGGCCGCGTTGCATGGCCTGGAGGAGGGCATCTGCAACCATTTTTCGGCGATGGTGCCGGGTCGGGATGATCTGTTTTTTGTGAATCCCTACGGGTATGCGTTCGCCGAGGTGACGGCGCAGAATTTGCTGGTGTGCGACTTCCACGGCAATGTCGTGGACGGCGAAGGGCAGCCCGAGGCGACCGCGTTTTACATCCATGCCCGACTGCACAAACAGCTGCCGAGGGTGAAAGTGGCGTTTCACACCCACATGCCTCACGCCACGGCATTGTGTTTGCTGCAGGGGCCGCCGCTGTTGTGGTTGGGGCAGACGGCGCTGAAATTTTACGGCCGCACGGCGGTGGACGAGGACTACAACGGCCTGGCCCTCGATGAATCTGAAGGTGACCGGATTGCCAGTGTCATGGGCAGCGCCGACATCCTGTTTCTCAAGAATCACGGCGTCATCGTCGCCGGGCCGACCATCGCCCAAGCCTGGGATGATTTGTATTACCTGGAACGTGCCGCGCAAGTGCAGCTGATGGCAATGGCGACCCAGCGCGAACTCAAGCCGGTGCCCCATGACATTGCCCAACGGGCCTACGAGCAAATGCGCCTGGGCGATGCCGAAAGCGCGCGGGCGCATTTGTACAGTGCGATGAGGCGGCTATCCAAAGGACAATTGCCCCTCAACCCCCGCGTAGACTAAGCTCACAAAAAATAAGGGCTTTGGGCCTTCGCCCATGCCTTGCCCTTACAGGACGAGCTTTTGCCTATCCTCACTCAAGATCCGCACGAAAACCCGGGCGGCGCTTTGAAACGGTTATCTCTGCTCAAGGCAGCGGTGCTGTTTATTGCGACGGTGTGCCTCTGTCTCTGTGGTCTGCTTTACCTGCAGCTGGAGCAATCGCGCCGTCACGCCTTGGACGTCGCGCAAGTCTCGTCGTCGAACCTGGCGCGTGCCATGGCTCAGCAGGCCGAAGACACCTTCATGAAAGCCGACCTGGTGTTGACCAGTCTGGTGGACTGGATTCAGGCCGATGGCTACGGCGCGGCACAGAAACCTCGCTTGCAGAAAACCTTCGCCCGGCGGGTGCAGGCGCTGGATCAATTGCACGGAATATTTCTGTTCGACAAGCAAGGGCAGTGGGTCGTGACCTCGTTCGAGGATTTGAACCGCGGTCCAGGCGTGTCGGATCGGGAGTACTTCAAGTTCCACCAGCAGAACGTGTCCACCCTCGCGCACATCGGGCCGGCGCTTCGCAGTCGGGAGAATGGCGAGTGGATCATTCCGGTATCGAAACGGGTGAGCGACAAGAACGGCAATTTCCAGGGCGTGGTGTTGGCCGGAATCAAAATGGCCTACTTCGATCAGTTCTTCAAAAGCTTCAGCATCGATGACAACGGCTCTATGTTTTTGGCGTTGACCGACGGAACGTTGCTGGCGCGAAGGCCGTTTGTGGAATCGCTGATCGGCACGTCCCTGGCCAAGGGCGAAATCTTTCAGAAATACTTGCCCAGCGCGCCCGCCGGCAACGCGATGATCAGCTCGGTGGTCGATGGGGTTGTGCGTTTGTACGGCTACCGTCAGCTCGACGCCTATCCGTTGGTGGTCTCGGCAGCATCGTCCAGGGATTCGATTCTCAAGGAATGGTACGAGACAGCGTTTCAATCCAGCGTCATCGTTGCCCTTGTGGTGTTGGGTGTGGGCCTGTTCGGTTGGGTGTTCGTTCGCCAGGTGCGCGTCGGCGTGCAGGTCGAGGCTGATTTGCGCAGGGCAAAAGAAGCACTGAAGCTGATCGCGACGCACGACAGCCTGACAGGCCTGGCCAATCGCCGGCTGTTCGAGCAGGCGCTGGACATCGAGTTTGGCCGGGGCGCCCGGCAGTCGAGTTCGCTGGGCTTGATCATGCTCGATATCGATTATTTCAAACGCTACAACGATGCTTACGGCCACGTGGCGGGGGACCATTGCCTGGCGGAAGTGGCGCGTGCGGTCAAGGGTTGCTGCCACCGCAAAGCCGATCTGGCGGTGCGTTATGGCGGTGAGGAATTTGCGGTGTTGCTGCCCGACACCGACCTTCACGGCGCGCTGGTGATTGCCGAGCAGATCCGCCGCAGCGTCATGGACAAGAACATCACCCACAGCGGTTCACCCACGGGTTACGTGACCGTCAGCCTTGGCTGCTACGCATTTGTGCCGACCGGGCGTGACAGCATCGAAGTGTTCATCGAGCGAGCGGATGCGGCGTTGTATCAGGCCAAGCATTCGGGTCGAAACCGTGCGGCGGTGTTGTCGATGGAGGGCGGCGTGGAGGCGCTGATGCGCTCCGACCGTTAAGGCATTTCGTGCAGTTGTTTCAGGCCTGCAACAGTCACTCGTCCGTCCGTCCGTCTGTCTTTCTGTCAGTTCCGTCTGTTTTGATCGTCTAGAGTTCCGGTAGCTCTGTCGAACCCGGCAGATCTCCCCACAGCACGGACGATCGCCAAAATGTTGATACCTCAAGCATTGACAGCCGTTGCTCTAACCCTTGCAGCCTGCGCTGTCTTTCCGCTGGTCAGCAAGGCTCAATCGAACGTCACGCCGCAAGAAGCCAATGCCTTTGTGACTGTGCCGCAGTACCCCTCCGAAGATTTCAAAGCCGTGGTGCAGTCGAACGTCGACACGTTGTATTCCATCGCCTGGCTCGATTTGACCAAGGGGCCGCTGGTGATTACCGCGCCGGACACTGCCGGGCGTTTTTATGTGTTGCCAATGCTCGACATATGGAGCGATGTGTTCGCCACTCCGGGCGGGTATGCGACGGGTACACAGGCCAGTGAGTTTGTGGTGACGCCACCGGGATGGACCGGGCCGGTGCCGGCTGGGCTGAATCATTTGCCGGCGCCCACGCCCTTCGTCTGGGTCGTCGGTCGCACTGACGTCGGCGGGGCGGTGGACTATGCGACGGTGAACAGGATTCAGGCGGGCTACACCGTGACGCCGTTGTCGCAGATCGGCAAAAGAGCCGAGCCGGTTGCTATCCATGCTCGTGTGGTCACGGCGGGTCGGTGAGCGCTGACACCTCGGGCGTTAGCCATTACGTCAAGCACACTCGATAGAAAGCAGCCGACGATCTCCATCATTGGTTGCTTCTGCGTGTCCAGCTGCCGGTCCCGCCTCCTGCACCGCCGGTCCCACCGCCAGCAGCGCCCGTGCCACCGCCCGCACCCGAGCCGCTGTTCCCGGCGTTGCCACCATTGCCCTCTCTCGATGAGCCATATCCGCCTTTGCCACGGTCGGAGGTGTATCGGCCCGAAGACGGGTCCGGATAATTGTTGGGCGCCATGATCGAGCCGCCGCCAGGCCTGGATCTGGTCTCGGTCGCGTCGGCGTTATCGCCGGAGGCTGCGTAAGTGGCCCCTGTTGTCGCGGTCAGCAAACCGATTAGCAACAGGGTGGTGAGTTTGATGTTCATCAGTGCACGTCTCCAAAGCTGAGTCGTTACCTGCTGATGGTGTGACGGAGAGAGCGGTGGGTGTTGGCGGGATGACGAATGGTCGATGTATGTTGTGCCGATCACAGACAGTGTGTGCAACTTCCGTCACATGTAGGAGTGAGCCTGCTCGTGATGGCGGTGTGTCAGGCGACATCAGTGTTGACTGATCCGCCGCCTTCGCGAGCAAGCCCGCTCCCACAGTAAATAGAGTTGTCAGCGAAGGCTGTATTCAGTCAGTTTTTTCTCAAGCTTTTCCCGCACCAGCGGCCACTCCTCGTCGATGATGCTGAACCGCACCGAGTTGCGCTTGCGTCCGTCCGGCATGATCCGTTCGTGGCGCACGATGCCTTCCTGTTGCGCGCCGAGCCGCAAGATCGCGTTGCGCGACTTCTGGTTGTTTTCATCGGTGGTGAATTGCACCCGTACGCAGTCCAGCACGTCGAAGGCGTAACGCAACATCAGGTATTTGGCCTCGGTGTTGACGAACGTTTTCTGCCAGCGCGCAGAGATCCAGCTGCTGCCGATTTCGAGCTTGCGGTTGAGGCGGTCGATTTTCCAGAAGCGTGTCGAACCAATGACCTCGCCGGTGTCCTTGAGCACGATCACGAAGGGCAGGACCGTTCCCGCATCGCGACCGTCGAGGGCTTTTTTCAAGTAGCTGTCGACGGTGGTCGGGGAGGGGACGACGGTGACCGTCAGGTTCCACAACTCGCCATCCCGCGCGGCGTTGACCAGCGCATCGGCATCGCTGGTTTGCAGGGCGCGCAGGGTGATTCGTTGACCTTCCAGAGTGTCCATGAGCGAGGTGTTCTCGGCATAAAAAGGTTCGCGGGTGATGCGCGCCATTACAGGGTAGCGGCTGTCGATTGGCAATAGTCGTGGCGCGATGACGGACCATGGCTGCTATGGTCAATGGACGCTTGCCTGTCATGCACCCGATCAGGCATTCGATTACAGGATCCCATGCATGGAATTGACCGCCACGACCACCGCTGCCCCCGGGCGCCATACGCCGATCACACGGAACCTGGTCTGGTCCGTCGGGTTGGTATTTGTACTGGGGGTGCTGATCGCCCTCGTTGCGTTGTTCAACATTGCCGGCCGGCTCGATGCCCAGGACCTGGCAAAGACCACGTTCTACACCCAGCGCGCGCTGGAAAACCGCATCAGTGCTTCGAAAAACTACGTCGCCAGTTATGCAACCTGGACGACCGCCTACGACCGTCTCAACGGTGAAGTCGATGTGCAGTGGGCTTATGTCGAGCAGAACATGGGTAAAACCTTGTACACCATGGACCACTACGACAGTGTGTTGGTGGTCGATCACCAGCGAACCAAATACGCCACGGTGCGTGGCCTTCAGGTGCAGGATGATGCGGCGGCCCGTCTTTCGATATCGATGGCTGCATTGATCAAGGAGGTTCAGGGGCAAGAAAGCCTGCTCGTCCCCGTCAGCCGCTTCACGCTGTTTGAGGGCCAGCCCGCACTACTGACGGCTGCGGCGATCGTGCCGAATGACGAAAGACCTGCGGTCGATCCCCAAAGCACCTCGGTGCTGGTGTTCGTCGATCAATTGAGTCCGGAAAAGCTTAGCGCCCTGAGTGCCGATTACGGTTTGCATGACTTGAGCCTCGCGCCTGACACCGCCCTCGCCCTCGGTCAGCCCGCGGTTGCACTCCCAGGCACCGGTTATAGCCTGGTCTCGCGGCTCCAACAGCCTGGCCATCAGCTGCTTTGGTCACTGCTGCCGCCACTGGGCGGCGCGCTGTTGATTCTGGCGTTGTTGACGGCTTACTTCTTTCGTTATGTGTTGCGCGCGTCGGGGCATGTGGATGCCAGTTACATCAAGCTGGATTTGTCGAACCAGGCACTGGAGGCCAGTGAAGAGCGTTTTCGTGCCGTGGCTGAGGCCGCTTCCGACTGGATCTGGGAAATCGACGACAAGCATCGCATCACGTATCTGTCAGGGCGCTTCGGCGCCGTTACCGGTTTTTCCGATCAGCAATGGCTGGGGCAGGATATCGAGCAGTTGTTGTATTGCGACACCACGCCGTTGTCACTGTGGCTGAACAGGCTCAACGAAGAACACAACGTCAGCCACCTGCGTTGTTCCTATCGCGATCAATCCGGGCAGCAACGTGTTTGCCGGGTTTCGGCACGACCGATCCATAGCAAAGGCGCGGTGCTGGGTTACCGCGGCACGGCCAGTGACATCACCGATGAAGTTGCCGCCCATGCGCAGATCCAGCATCTGTCGTTGCACGACGCGCTGACCGGCCTGCCCAATCGCAACAAGCTGGCGCGTTACCTCGAAGAGGCTTTGGTGCTGAAAGAGCATTCGGCGCCGCTGACGTTGTTGATGATTGATCTGGACAACTTCAAGCCGATCAATGATTCCCTCGGCCACCCGGCCGGCGATGCGGTATTGCTGGAGGTGGCCACCCGGTTGCGTGAGTGCACTCGGGACATCGATCTGGTCGCGCGACTGGGCGGCGACGAGTTTGTGCTGGTGCTCAATGGCATGGACATCCACACGGAAATCGACCGGATTTGCGAACGTATCCTCGAAAGCCTGCACCAGCCGATCCACTATGACCATCACACATTGCACATCGGCGCGAGCATCGGCATCGCCTTGAGCCGGCGTCAGGGGCATATGCCGGAGGAACTGATCCGGTGTGCCGACATCGCGCTGTATCAGGCCAAATCCGACGGCAAGAAGACCTGGCGCTATTTTGCGCCGCACATGAACGATCAGATCCAGCATCGCCGCAAACTGGAAAACGACCTGCGCCTGGCGATCAAGAACAACGAGTTTGTCATGCACTATCAGCCGCGCTATCACGTTGATGGCAAGCAGATCGTTTCGGTCGAAGCGTTGCTGCGCTGGCAGCATCCGGTGCAGGGATTGCTAAGCCCCGACTCGTTTATTCCGTTGGCCGAGCAGACCGACCTGATCGTGCCATTGGGGCGTTGGGTTTTACGTGAAGCTTGCGAGACGGCACTGACCTGGCCAGGTGAGCTGATGGTGTCGGTCAACCTGTCGCCTGTGCAGTTCGTGCGCAGTGACGTGGTGGAGGATGTCAGGGAAGCGTTGATCCACACCCGTTTGCCGGCCAGTCGACTGGAGCTGGAGATCACCGAAAACGTGATGCTAAACGACGTCGACGGGGCTCTCGCGACCATGAATGCATTGAAGGAGCTGGGTGTGCGGCTGAACATGGACGACTTCGGCACCGGTTATTCTTCACTGGGTTACCTGCGCACGTATCCGTTCGACGGGATCAAGATCGACAAGCGTTTCATCTCGTCCATGAGCAGCGCCGGTAACGACCGCGCGGTGGTGCAGGCGATCATCAACCTGGGCAAGGCCATGGGCCTGACCGTGACCGCAGAAGGCGTCGAGACACTGGAGCAACTGGACTTCCTGATCTCTGACGAGTGCCATGAAGTGCAGGGTTTCTACCTCAGCCGGCCTATGGAAAATCAGGCGCTGTTGCCGTTGCTCAAGGCATCGCATGACGAGCATCCGGTGTAATGGGGGGACCTTTAGTCGCCTGTTTCGTTTGTCGTGGCAACTGCCATCACGCACCTCGGTCACAACTGGATACCGTCCATCCGTTGCGAGCCTCGGTCCATGAAAAATCTGAAAATCGCCACCTTCAACGTCAACGGCATGCGTGCCCGGCTGCCGAATCTGCTGGCCTGGCTTGAGCGGGAAAAACCGGACATTGCCTGCTTGCAGGAGCTCAAGTCGGTCGACAGCGCATTCCCTGCCGCCGAGCTTGAAGCCGTTGGCTACGGCGCAATCTGGCAAGGTCAGTCGTCGTGGAACGGGGTGGCGATTCTGGCCCGTGATGCGCAACCGTTGGAGAGCCGGCGCGGTCTGCCAGGTGACGATACCGACACCCATAGCCGCTACCTGGAAGCCGCGGTACACGGGATTCTGGTGGGCTGCCTGTATTTGCCCAACGGCAATCCGCAACCCGGGCCGAAGTTCGACTACAAACTGGCATGGTTCGAGCGGCTGATCGCCTATGTCAAGGACCTCCAAAGCAGCGAGCACCCGGTGGTGCTGGCGGGCGACTACAACGTGGTGCCCACCGACCTGGACATCTACAACCCGCGCTCCTGGCTCAAGGACGCCTTGCTGCAACCGGAAAGTCGCGAGTGTTACCAGCGCTTGCTGGAGCAGGGCTGGACCGATTCCCTGCGTCATTTGTACCCGGAGGATCGGCTCTACACCTTCTGGGATTATTTCAGGCAGCACTGGCAGAAAAACTCGGGGTTGCGCATCGATCATCTGTTGCTCAACCCGGCGTTGAGTCCCTATTTGCATGAGGCCGGGGTCGATGCCTGGGTTCGCAACGAACCGCACGCCAGCGATCACGCGCCGACGTGGATTCGCTTGAGTTCGCGCAAACGGTGTTGATGTTCAGAGGGTGGGCGATTGGCTAAATCAATTGTCAGTCGGACCGCTTTATCCCTTATACATGGCGCCCATCGGCGGAGAGATCCGCGGCCCCATGCATAAGGACCGAGCAATGAGCGAGCCACGCCTGACGAACCCTGCGTTATACCTGCAACGCCTGGGTTTCGACGCGCCCCCGGCGCCGACCCTGGACACCCTGCGCCAACTTCAGGTACGCCACACCGGGGCTTTTCCGTTCGAAAACCTCACCACGCTGTCCGGCGAGCCGGTACTCGTCGACCTGCCATCCATCGAACAGAAAATTCTGCACGAGGGGCGTGGTGGTTATTGCTACGAACTCAACTACGCGTTTCTGGCGTTGCTTCAGGCGTTGGGCTTCGATGCACGCGGCATCACCGGCCGAGTTGTCATGGGCCAGCCCGAAGGCGCATGGACTGCCCGCACGCACCGCCTGAGCCTGGTGACTCTGGACGGCGTGCGCTACATCACCGACGTCGGTTTCGGCGGCATGGTGCCCACCGCACCGCTCATGCTCGACACCGATGCTGCACAGCTCACGCCCCACGAACCGTATCGGATCGAACGCCATGAGGACGGCTACACGCTGCGCGCCAACGTAAGCGGCGAGTGGCGGCCGATGTACATCTTCGACCTGCAACGCCAGGAAGACATCGATTACGCTGTCGGCAACTGGTACGTCTCGACCAATCCCGAGTCGTCGTTTGCCAAACAACTGATGGTCGCGCGTACCGGGGACGGCTGGAGGCGTACGTTGAACAACGGCAGTTTTGCGATTCATCGGGTGGGTGCCGACAGCGAACGGCGGCAGGTGACGGATGTGGAGGAATTGATTGGGTTGCTGCAGGGGGAGTTCGGGATTCGGGTGCCGGAGCATGCGGGGTTGAAGCGGGTACTTGGGCGGTTGATTCAAGCAACATAGCCGTGGCGTCGAAAGGGCAGAGTCAATACACCTGCCCTTCGTGCGCCCTCGGGCCTTGCTTGGGTGTGAACCTGGACACACTCAAGGCTCAATCACACGATGGATTTCACTCAACACCTCTGACAGCTTTTTCTCCAGGCTCTTCAGTTCAGAAGCTGTCACGCCTTCTTTGAAATGTCCGGCATTCGCAACTGCGGCGTACTGATCGTGCCCGGCAGTTTTTTCTCTGTTGCTGAGCAACGTCTGGCGCAAGGTGTTGTTGATCACCGTCTGGTAGCCATACCCCTCGCTCTCAGCCAAGGCGCGTGCCGCTTCGATGACGACATCATCGAGCATGATGGTAATTCGGGTTTTACCCTTGCTGGAGGCAACCGCTCCACGTTTGGCATTGCTGAAGTCGTATTCGTCTTTCATCGGTCAATCCTCCATATAGCGGCGACGCTCGTTTTTGTTAGCGATGCGCGCGGAAATGATTCGAACGAAATTCGGATCGCGATAGGTGTACGCAACGACCAGTAAAAGAGCCTTGGCATCCATCCCCATGATGATCCACCGCTGCTCATCATGATGGTCGTCCTGAATCGTCAGTGCTCGTTCGTCATAAAACACAGCTTCTGTTTCGGCGAGGCTAATGCCTTGGTGCTTTAGTTTGTTGGCCGCGTTTTTTGCCTTGTGATACTGAATTTCGAATGACTTCATTATGCATACTTTATATGTATAAGCGAGAGGCGTCCGTGCCGGCGGTCGCTTGGAATGCAAAAGACTAGCGGGCAGGGGAGAAGGCGAACGCCGGATGTATTTCAAGATTTTTTGGAGGGGGAAACCGCGCAGCCAAAGGGCAGCATGGACACATGTCCATAATCTGACTGGTGAGTTGTATACAACTCTATAGACATTTGTCCTGAGTCTTGCATACAGTGTGCGCATAACAAAAAACCAGGGAACCCCCCAACCATGAAAACGCCCCATGTTTCACACCAACGGCCTGAGGACGAAAACCTCGGGGTCGGCGCGAATATGGCTTACGGCCTGCAACATGTTCTGACCATGTACGGCGGCATCGTCGCGGTGCCTTTGATCATCGGCCAGGCGGCTGGTCTCTCGCCGGCGGACATCGGTTTGTTGATTGCTGCTTCATTGTTTGCGGGGGGCTTGGCGACATTACTGCAAACCCTCGGTTTACCGTTTTTCGGGTGTCAGTTGCCGCTGGTACAGGGCGTGTCGTTCTCGGGTGTTGCGACGATGGTGGCGATCGTCAGCAGCGGCGGGGAGGGCGGCTTTCAGTCGATTCTCGGGGCGGTGATTGCCGCGTCGTTGATCGGTTTGCTGATCACGCCGGTGTTCTCGCGAATTACCAAGTTCTTCCCGCCGCTGGTGACGGGCATTGTGATCACCACCATCGGCCTGACGCTGATGCCAGTAGCCGCACGCTGGGCCATGGGCGGCAATAGCCATGCCCCGGACTTCGGCAGCATGGCGAACATCGGTCTGGCGGCGGTGACGCTGGTGCTGGTCCTGCTGTTGAGCAAGATCGGCAGCGCGACCATCTCCCGGTTGTCGATCCTGCTGGCAATGGTCATCGGCACGATCATCGCGGTGTTCCTCGGCATGGCGGACTTTTCGTCGGTCACGCAAGGCCCGATGTTCGGCTTCCCGACGCCGTTCCACTTCGGCATGCCGACGTTCCACTTCGCCGCGATCCTGTCGATGTGCATCGTGGTCATGGTGACCCTGGTGGAAACCTCGGCGGACATCCTCGCCGTCGGTGAAATCATCGACACCAAGGTTGACTCCAAACGCCTGGGCAATGGCCTGCGCGCCGACATGCTGTCGAGCATGATCGCGCCGATCTTCGGCTCCTTCACCCAAAGCGCCTTCGCCCAGAACGTCGGGCTGGTGGCCGTGACCGGCATCAAGAGTCGTTTCGTGGTCGCCACCGGCGGCTTGTTCCTGGTGATACTCGGTCTACTGCCGTTCATGGGCCGGGTCATCGCCGCAGTACCGACCTCGGTACTGGGTGGCGCTGGTATCGTGCTGTTCGGCACCGTGGCGGCCAGTGGCATTCGCACGTTGTCCAAGGTTGATTACCGCAACAACGTCAACCTGATCATCGTTGCCACCTCCATCGGCTTCGGCATGATCCCGATCGCCGCGCCGAACTTCTACGATCACTTCCCAAGCTGGTTCGCGACCATCTTCCACTCGGGCATCAGTTCCTCGGCGATCATGGCCATCGTGCTCAACCTGACCTTCAACCACATCACCGCCGGCAACTCGGATCAGCAATCGGTGTTTGCGGCCGGTACTGAGCGGGTGCTGCGTTACCAGGACCTGGCGGCGTTGCGTGAAGGGGATTACTTCAGCGAAGGCAAACTGCGTGACTGCGACGGCAAGGAAGTGCCGGTGGTTGAAGTGGACGCGGATCACGGTCACGGCGCACCGAAAGTGCTGAGTAAAAGCAGCGAGCATGTCTGATTGCTTTGAGGCGTGAAAAAGGGCCGATCTGGGGACAGATCGGCCCTTTTTCATTGGGCGACGATTTGCCATCGCCCACAAAAAAGCCCCTGAGTCGTTAACTGCGGCTAACGAATGGACCGGTGACGAGGATCTCAGTCGACCGCATTGAATCTTCGGTTAAATGCCACCACGTCAGCGTGGGAAGGATTACTGGCGAAGAGTTCAGGCAAGCGCGCATTAAACTCCTCTCGTTTCGGCGCTGCGGCTCCTTTTACTGCTGCGGCCAGCGCCGGACGCATTTGAGCCGCGGTGTAATCGCAGCAGTACGCGGGAGTGCATGGCTGTTGCCGCCATGAATCCTCAAGGTTTGCGCTGTCCACCGGATCGAAGCCAACGTCATCAACGAGCTGCATCACGAGCGTTTTTTGATTGGCATCGTCGCCAGCGACGGCGACGCCCAGACGGCCTTCTGTCCCTTTCGGCTGACCAAGATTCTCCAGCGAGTAAGCCAGGAGATTATTGAATGCCTTGATGACTGGTCGGCCAATCTGCTCGCTGACCCAGACGCTTTCCGTTTGACCCGATTCCAATGCGGGAATCCGCTCGTCTCTCAGGCCAGGGTAGTAGTTGCTGGTGTCGACCACTGGAACCGAGGAGGGTAGTTCGGATAGCAGGTCTTCTGGAAGCGTTGCCATTGCAGGCAGAGGGATGGCAAGTATCACAGCATTGGCGCCCGCTATTGCGCCTTTGAGGTCTTCAGGGGTGACGCCGGCCTCTCTTGCAAAGCTGCTCACGGCAGCTTTGCCGCGGGAGTTGGCCACGCAGACTTGATGGCCAGCAGCGGCGAGCCGACGAGCAAGGTTTCCGCCAATAGATCCGATTCCAACGATAGCGATTTTCATGGTTCGTCCAGAGATTCAAAGTTCGGCTACGGTATTATCGATGCTGCAAAATTCGCAAGAACCAACGTTTTTGTCTGTAACCCACCCAAAGGTAAGTAATGATGGATCGTGAGTGGGAATGTGAGAACCCAATACGGCGGCAGGCATGGTCCGCTGCCATAAACGCCACGCTTCGCGTGCTGGAGGGGAAGTGGAAGATCGTCATCATCAATGAGTTGATGGCCGCCAAGGGCCAGCCGCTTCGGTTCTCCGAACTGGAGAAACTGATTCCTGACGTCACGCAGAAGATGCTGATCCAACAGTTAAAGGGGCTGCAACAAGACGACATCGTTTATCGAACCGTTTATCCAGAAGTGCCTCCACGGGTGGAGTACGCCCTGACAGAACTCGGTCATGCACTTGCCCCGACGATGACTGCGCTCATCGACTGGGCCGAACTTCGGCACTTGCACCATGAAGAGCGTGCCAAAACCGATGCCCCATAGTGCCTCTCAGGCACGCCGTGCCCCTCAGTGGAGGGGGGGGCACGGATGCCTGCGAAAGGGTCGATCGTTGACTAAATTACAATTCGGTCACAAGTTGTCAACCACCTTTGGGATGAGTAAGCTGCTCGCATGAATCAGCCATCAGTTTCTTCGCCCAGCGCCCGAGGCCCAGTCGATCACGACATTCGAGACCAGATTGTCGCGGCGGCCAACGAGCATTTCAGTCAGTACGGTTACGGCAAAACAACAGTTTCTGACCTAGCCAAGGCCATCGGTTTTTCCAAGGCATACATCTACAAGTTCTTTGAATCCAAGCAGGCGATTGGTAACGCAATTTGTACAAATTGCCTGACTGAAATCGTTGCGGCAGTGGAGCAGGCCATCAACGTAGACGGCATCTCGCCGACTGAGCGTTTTCGTCGATTGGTCAAAACCTTAATCGCTACAGGTGTGAGCCTGTTCTTTAACGACCGTAAACTCTATGACATCGCAGCGTTCTCCGCGTCGGAGCGCTGGCCCAGCTCGCAAGTCTATGACGCTCAGATCAAGAACTTCGTGTTGCAAATCGTGCGTGAGGGGCGAGAACTCGGCGAGTTTGAACGCAAGACACCGTTGGACGAGACAGTAGAAGCGATTCATCTCGCTCTGCGACCCTTCATCAATCCTCTGCTATTGCAGTACAACCTCGATGTTGTTGAAGAAGCCCCTTCTCTCATCTCCAATCTTGTTCTGCGCAGCCTGATGCCCTAAACCTCTGCTGACGGATGCGATGCGCATCCGTATCAGCGTGTGCGCCTGAAAAACCAGATATCAAGCCTCTCTGCTTTGCTCCTGATCAAGTGGGCGATGTTCATTCGTCTCGGTAGTGACTATTGACATAATTGGTCACTTGAATAAGCATGGCGCATCCGCTACCGAGAGGTCTTTATGATCCAGTGCCACCGCCTGTCACTCATTTTCATTGTCTTGTTGCCGTTTGCCTTGGTGGCCTGCAACGAGGCCGTGCCTGCCGATCCTCGTCTTCAAGTGCCCTTGGTGCGCATCGGCGTGGTTCAACCCTCCACGCCTGCTGCACGGGTATTCACAGGTATCGTCGCGGCTCGAGTTCAGAGTGATCTCGGTTTTCGGGTGCCAGGGAAAGTCCTGGAGCGCTTGGTGGACTCTGGGCAGAGTGTCAAACGGGGGCAGCCACTCATGCGCATCGATGCCAACGACCTGACGCTGACCGCGAGGGCGCAGCAGGAAGCGGTGCTGGCCGCTACGGCCCGATCCCGGCAGGCCTCCGATGATGAGCGTCGCTACCGTGATTTGGTGTCCGTCGGAGCGGTATCTGCTTCAGCATACGCAGGGTTCAAAGCGGCTGCCGACTCGGCGAAAGCCCAACTCAACGCTGCTCAAGCCCAGGCTGATGTGGCGAAAAACGCGACCGGTTACTCGACGTTATTGGCTGATGCTGATGGGGTTGTGGTGGACACCTTGGCTGAGCCGGGGCAGGTGATTGGCGCAGGTCAGGTGGTGGTGCGTGTTGCCCACTCAGGGCAGCGCGAGGCGGTGATCCAGTTGCCCGAGACGTTACGCCCTGCTTTGGGATCTTCGGGGACGGTTGAGCTATACGGTCAGCACCAGACTGCAGGTAAAGCGCGTTTACGCCAGTTGTCCGACTCTGCCGACCGACAGACCCGAACGTTTGAAGCGCGTTATGTGCTGGAGGGGGCGCTCTCCAACGCCACCCTGGGTTCGACGATCTCAGTGGTTATCGCTGACACGGATGTTGCTGACGCCAAGGAAGTACAGGTGCCCATGGGGGCCCTCTACGACGCGGGTAAAGGCCCGGGTGTCTGGGTGGTTGAGGGAGAACCGCAGCATGTGGTATGGCGCCCGATCAAGGTTCTCAGCCTGAATAACGAGGCCAGCGTGCGCGTGGCGGGTGATCTCCAGGTGGGTGATCGTGTCGTCGCATTGGGTGCGCACTTATTGAATGAGGGAGAGAAGGTCAGGACTGAACTTGCCGGTGCCACGCAAAAAACGGTGGTTGAGGTGAGTCGATGAGCGGCTTCAATCTTTCGGCGCTGGCGGTACGCGAGCGCTCAATCACCCTGTTTTTGATCCTGCTGATTTCTGTGGGTGGGTTGTACGCCTTCTTCAAACTGGGGCGTGCGGAAGACCCCGCATTCACCATTAAACAAATGACGGTGGTCACCGCCTGGCCAGGGGCGACGGCCCAGGAGATCCAGGACCAGGTGGTAGAAAAGCTGGAAAAACGCATGCAGGAACTGCGTTGGTACGACCGGACCGAGACCTTTACCCGGCCCGGCTTGGCATTCACCACGGTTTATCTGCTCGATAGCACGCCGCCCTCAGCTGTCCAGGAGGAGTTTTACCAGGCGCGCAAGAAAATCCTGGATGAGCAGAAGGGATTGCCGTCTGGGGTGATCGGCCCGATGGTCAATGATGAGTATTCCGATGTCACCTTCGCGCTCTATGCGCTCAAGGCCAAGGGCGAGCCGCAACGACTGTTGGTGCGCGAAGCCGAGAGTTTGCGCCAGCGTCTGCTGCATGTGGCGGGTGTGAAGAAGGTCAACATCATCGGTGAACAGGCCGAGCGCATTTTTGTCGAGCTGTCCTACGAGCGTCTGGCGACACTGGGCATTTCCGCTCGAGACATCTTCAGTGCGTTGAACACGCAGAACATGATAACGCCGGCTGGCTCAGTTGAAGCGAAGGGCCCACAGGTGTTCATCCGTCTGGATGGCGCGTTTGATGACCTGCAGAAGATTCGCAATACCCCACTGACGGTGCAGGGCAGAACCCTGAAGTTGTCGGATGTGGCTGAGGTCAAGCGCGGTTATGAGGACCCTGCGACGTTCCTGGTACGCAACAATGGTGAGCCCGCATTGTTGCTCGGCGTGGTCATGCGCGATGGCTGGAACGGTCTGGATTTGGGGAAGTCGCTGGACGCTGAGGCAACAGCGATCAATGAGCAGATGCCTTTGGGCATGAGCCTGACCAAGGTCACGGATCAGGCAGTGAATATCGGCGCATCCGTCAACGAGTTCATGGTGAAGTTTTTTGCTGCCCTGGGCGTGGTGCTGCTGGTGTGTTTTCTCAGCATGGGCTGGCGTGTCGGCGTTGTGGTTGCCGCGGCGGTACCGCTGACCCTGGCCGCCGTGTTCATTGTCATGGCGGCCACGGGCAAGGACTTCGATCGAATTACTCTGGGGTCGTTGATTCTGGCGCTGGGACTGCTGGTGGACGATGCAATCATTGCCATTGAAATGATGGTGGTGAAGATGGAGGAGGGCTACGACCGAATCAAGGCCTCCGCTTATGCCTGGAGCCACACGGCCGCGCCGATGTTGTCGGGGACGTTGGTGACGGCGATCGGCTTTATGCCCAACGGTTTTGCCAAGTCGACCGCCGGTGAGTACACCGCGAACATGTTCTGGATCGTTGGCATCGCGCTGATCACTTCCTGGGTGGTGGCCGTGGTGTTCACCCCTTACCTGGGCGTCAAACTGCTGCCGCAGATCAAGGTGCCTGAAGGCGGGCATACCGCGATTTACGGTACTCCGAACTACCAGCGCTTCAGGCGCCTGCTGGGCGGTGTAATCCGCAGTAAAGGCCTGGTGGCTGCATCTGTGATGGGCTTGTTTTTTGTTGCGATTCTGGGCATGGGCGTGGTCAAGAAGCAGTTCTTTCCAGCGTCCGACCGACCGGAGGTGCTGGTTGAGGTGCAGATGCCTCACGGCACCTCTATCGAACAGACTGATGTGGCCGCGGCCAAGGTCGAGGCGTGGTTGGCTCAGCAGTCGGAAGCCAAGATCGTCACCGCTTACATTGGCCAGGGCGCGCCGCGCTTCTATTTGGCGATGGCCCCTGAGCTACCCGATCCATCCTTCGCAAAAATCGTCGTCCTGACCGCGAGTCAGCAAGAGCGCGAGGCGCTCAAGCTCCGCCTCAGGCAAGCCGCAGCCGATGGCTTGGCGCCTGAAGCCAGGGTGCGGGTGACGCAGTTGGTATTTGGTCCTTATTCGCCGTATCCGGTGGCCTTTCGGGTGATGGGCGCCGACCCCGCGGTGTTGCGGGATATCGCCGCGCAGGTGCGTGAGGTCATGACCGCCAGCCCCATGATGAGGACCGTCAACACCGACTTGGGTGAGCGTGCGCCGGCACTTCATCTCACGCTGGATCAGGATCGCCTGCAAGCATTCGGCTTGACCTCGACCGATGTCGCGCAACAGCTGCAATTCCTGCTCACGGGGGTGCCTGTCACCGAGGTGCGTGAGGACATTCGTTCGGTTCAGGTGGTCGCTCGCTCGGCGGGAGAGACGCGTCTGGATCCGTCGAAAATTGCCGCCTTCACGCTGACCGGCGCCCAAGGGCAGCGCGTGTCGCTGTCCCAGGTAGGGACGGTGGATGTGCGCATGGAAGAGCCCATTCTGCGACGTCGTGATCGTACGCCGACGATAACTGTGCGCGGTGACGTGGCTGAAGGTCTTCAACCTCCCGATGTCTCCAACGCCTTGATAACGCAGTTGCAGCCCATCATCGAAAAACTGCCGGCGGGCTACCGGATTGAGTTTGCCGGCTCGATCGAGGAGTCGGGTAAAGCGAACAAGGCATTGCTGCCGTTGTTCCCGATCATGATCGCGCTGATGTTGCTGACCATCATTATTCAGGTGCGCTCGATGTCGGCAATGATGATGGTGTTCGCCACCGCGCCTTTGGGCCTGATTGGTGTGGTGCCAATTCTCCTGCTGTTCCAGCAGCCGTTCGGGATCAACGCCTTGGTGGGACTGATTGCCTTGTCAGGGATTCTGATGCGCAACACGCTGATCCTCATCGGCCAGATTCACTCCAATGAGCAAGCCGGCCTGTCACCTTACGACGCCGTGGTCGAAGCCACTGTGCAGCGTGCGAGGCCCGTGATTCTCACGGCGTTGGCGGCGATGCTGGCGTTCATTCCGCTGACCCATTCGGTGTTCTGGGGAACGTTGGCCTACACCTTGATTGGCGGTACGTTTGCCGGCACCGTGCTGACCCTGATGTTCCTGCCAGCAATGTACGCCCTCTGGTTCAAGATCAAGCCTGAGCCCGCGCATGAGCTTGCAGCGAACACTCATGTTGCTTGATACCTGAGTGCAGTTGTACCCGAATCTGACGGCCGTGAACCAGAACGCACGATTCAATAGTGCAGTCGCCAATGCAGCAGCCCCTCGCAGGCGAGTCAGCACAAACCTGCTTGCACCGTCATCGTGCCGCCACCTCGTCAAACTGCAACCGAGCCGCTTCGACCTCGGGCAATTTGACGAGCGTCCATTTGTGCAATTCGCGAAACGGCTGCTGCAAGGTTCGGCCAAGCGGTGTGATCTCATATTGCACCGCCACGGGCGAAAACGAGATGACCTGTCGCGAGACCAGACCATTGCGCTCTAGCCGCCGGAGGCACTGTGTGAGTGCCTTCTGTGTCACCCCCTCCAATCGACGCCTGACGGCGTTAAAGCGCTGTGGTCCGTCATCGAGCACGGCCAGAACCATCATGGACCACTTGTCTGCGATTTGATCAAACAGCACCCGGCTAGGGCAGTCCGACGAGAAGCATTGCGGCTGTAATTCGAGCACTGGGGTTTCCTCTGATATACCTAGGCTACTTAAGGTGCCTAATTGACATTTAGTTTACAAAATATACTTATATGCCCTCCAAACGCAATGGAGTCCATATCAATGTCAAACCCTGATACCAACATTTTGTTCCGTCCCTTTTCCATCCGATCGCTAGAATTGAAAAACCGGATCGTCATGGCTCCGATGACGCGGCTCTTCGCACCTGAAGGCATACCGGGTGAAGCGAACGCTGCCTATTACCAACGTCGAGCGGAGGGGCGTGTTGGGCTGATCCTTTCGGAAGGGACCGTCATTGATCGCCCTGCGTCACGTAACGATTCCGGCATCCCTTTTTTCCACGGCGAAGCGGCGCTGGCCGGGTGGAAGAACGTGATCGATGCGGTCCACAACGCTGGCGGCCGCATGGCACCGCAGATCTGGCACACGGGTGCCGCGCGTTACATCAACGGCTGGGAGCCTGACGCGTCAGTGGAAAGCCCATCTGGCCTCGATTCGCCAGGTGACCTGCGCGGCGTTGCGATGAGCGAGGAGGACATTGCAGACACGGTCGCAGCATTCGCCAAGGCTGCAGCAGATGCCAAACACCTGGGCTTCGATACCGTCGAGATCCATGGCGCCCATGGCTATTTGATCGACCAGTTCTTCTGGTCCGGTACCAATCAGCGCACCGACCGTTACGGCGGACCGACGATCAAGGAACGCTCGCGCTTCGCCAGCGAGATCGTCACTGCTGTTCGTCAGGCGGTCGGCCCTGAATTCCCGATCATCATGCGCGTCAGCCAGTGGAAGCAGCAGGACTTCGAGGTCCGCGTCGCTGAAACGCCGGCGGTGATGGAAGACTGGCTGCTGCCGCTGGTTGAGGCGGGTGTCGACGTCTTGCACTGCTCGCAGCGCCGCTTCTGGGAACCTGAATTCCCCGAGATTGACGGCGAAAACGGTCTGAACTGCGCGGGCTGGGCGAAGAAAGTGACGGGGGCCGCGACCATCAGCGTTGGTTCGGTTGGCCTGGATAACGACGTGACGAATGCTTTCGCCGGCAAGGGGTCAGCTCCTGCGAGCCTGGACCACCTCGTCGAGCGCATGGAGCGCGAAGAGTTTGATCTGATCGCTGTTGGTCGCGTCCTGCTCAGTGACCATGATTGGGTAAAAAAGGTCGAAAATGGCGACTATGCAGATTTGAACGGATTCAACCCCGCATCTTTAGGCGAATTGGTTTAAGACCATAGGCTCGTTGCATTACGCGTTTCAGGCAGCGGCCCCTCGCCAGTTAGTGGGCCGCTCGACTGCAGTCGTCATGAGCAACTTAGCAAGGCGTGATTGGACTTAGTTAGAAACTTTGCACTGAAAATTATAGGAGAGAGTTGTGCGGCGAAGTTGGCAGCGATGATGTGTGAGCGGTAGTTTTAATCTATGTTTCGCGGATCAGTCTTCGTCCGGACTGTCTATGTTTCAGCCGCCTTTTTTCTACGTTTAATTCCCAATGCCGAATCGCATTCTGATTACAGATGTGTATTGATTTTTGGGAGCAGTGCCCTCGCATTTGGAGAGTGCTTGCCATGAATAACAACGCTATACGGTTTGCATGTAACGGTTGCGGAATTTGCTGCAAAGGACGTCTTATTCCTCTAACCCTTAACGAAGCAAGGGAATGGCTTAATCGGGGCGGTGATGTAGCCGTAATACTCGAAGCTTTTGACGAGTCAGTTTGGCCTCAGGTGGAGCATTACACCCACAGTGTGCAACGTGCGGTGGCGGTCGTTAGCGGAGAAGCGCGGATACAGGTGATTGCGGTCCTGGCGGGCAATGCGCTGACGCAGTGTCCAAGCCTCGGTGAAGACAACCGCTGCGGTATCTATGAAGAGCGGCCGCTGGTATGTCGAATCTTTCCGATGGAAATCAATCCGTTTATAGCGATGCATCCAAAAAATAAGGTTTGCCCGCCGGAAGTTTGGGAGGTCGGGGAAGTCTTGTGCTCTGACCGGATAGTCGATCCGATTCTAAAGGACCAGGTTCAACGTTCCCGACAAACTGACCGGGACGATGCCCAAGCCAAAATTGCAGTGTGCGCGGCTATGGGGCTGAATGTTGCTTCTTGGAAAGGTGACGCACTGGCCGTTTACTTGCCTGATCGCGCACGATTACAGCAAGCAATCAACCTCGTTGATTCCGGTGTCAGCGTTCCGGCAAACCTACCCTGGAAAGTACGGGTCGACAAGGCCGAGCTGCACGACCAACTACAGCGGGCAGGTGTTGAACTGGATCTTCGAATGCAGACTGACTACATCTTTCATGGTCTATAGATTTTGGGCAGCTCGTACTTCATCTATACCCATCGATGGCCACCAGCTCGCCCGCGATGAGACCTACCGTGCGGCAAAACTGGACGAAGGCGCGACAGGTCGCGATAAAGGCAGCTTTGTTGTTTTTACGGAAGTCGGCGATGGTCTTGAAGTCGGGTTTGAACCGGTTGATCAACGACATCACTTCGATACTGCGCTGGCACTCGGCTTCGAGCCGCCGGGATGAGCGAATCCGCTGGAAATAACCATAGAGGAACAGCTTGAGCTGATCGGCGGGATCGTAAGAGGGGCGCCCGGTACCTTTTGGTAAGGCTTTATCGAAACCCAGGCGCACAAGATCAAGCTTCGCGACGTAGGTGTCGATCACACGAACGAGGTGATCCTCGGGGATCAACTCTTCCAGCGAGACCGGGAACAGGCAGGTCTGGCTGCGGGACTCTCCTTGGATGTAGGCCATAACGAAAAATGCTCCGTATCTTTCGATACGGAGCATTTTCTTGGATCCCCGCGCAGATTGCTAGGTTTTCACACAGTCTGAGAAGGCGGGTTTTTCAGGGGTTTCAGAGATTTTGGAAGCCTTCTCTGGAACCTTGTATGGCTCCACGACCTGGACTCGAACCAGGGACCCAGTGATTAACAGTCACTTGCTCTACCAACTGAGCTATCGCGGAATAGCGCGTATGTTACTGATTCAAAAAGAGAAGTCAAGCGTCTGTTAACAACGTGACGGATTCATCGAGACGGACGGTGGTTTATCGGCCATGGGCGGTTACCAGAATCGCCTCAGAGGTCTACCATGGCCGCCCGGAAGTGGTTACACGCGCTGCCGGCCATTCGCCGAAAAGGTACGTGCCATGAATCACCCAATCCTCACCCTTCAAAACAACGGGGTGTTCGCATGAGCATCGCTCAGATCAGCCTGCCCAAAGGTGTCGGCCCGCACGCCGAGAAGCTGTTCGACGCAATCGCTCAGGCCAGCACCGCTGACGATTTGAACCGCGCGGGCGGCAAGGCTGAAGGCTTCGTCCTCGGTCTGGAAAGCGCAAAAGCGATCAAGAGTCAGGTCGCTGAATCGCTCTACGTCGCCTATGACGACGCCGCCAGTCAGCGTGCGTCCGAACTGGCTTAACCGCCGAACGTCACCGTGGCGAGCATCAGTTTGGCGTACAGCATCGTGGCGGCCAGTTGCACCAGCCACAGGGCCAGGCCGCCGAGAAATACGCCAGCAGCCACTTGCAGCACCAGGTTGTTACCGCGTTTGGCCGGGGCGCGGGGGGCGAAATCATTCAAGTCGTCCAAGTCATCGCGCTCAGCGCGCAGGTCATCGTTTTTCATGTGGGCTCTCTTCAGAATTCTCAGGTGTACACATAATCTGTAGGAGCGAGGCTTGCCCGCGAAGGCGTCCTCTCTGACGCTCAAAGCTTCGCGGGCAAGTCGGATCGCCGCCCGCTCGCTCCTTGTATGTTGACCCTGATTCCAACGAGAGAGGTTACGCTCAAGGACTCATACAACATCAAGTGTGTTTCTGGGGGAGGTCGATCGCTCCTAAAGGCAGGATTTACTCCTGACCTTGTCTGTAGAGAGGCCCCCCCGCCTCATTGCCCACCACGAAGAGTATCGAGAAGCCGACAAGTCGGACTTCGCATTACAAGGTTGCAGTGGCATGAAGTTCGAGGTCGGGGGAACCAGGAGCAATCTTACCGAAAGTCAGGGAAGTGAAAAGCATGAATACTCATGTCGGCATAGACATTGGTGCCCGCACATCTGCTATGGGATGGCGGCAGAACGGTAAAACATCAGGCCAGTGGGACATTCAGCACACACCCAAGGGGCGTAAGGCTGCCGTGACCAAGATGTTGGGCCTCAAACCGCTGAGCGTGGTCATGGAGGCCACCGGCATTTACTACCTGGACCTGGCGATAGAGTTGCATGCCGCCGGCTTACCGGTCTCGGTGATCAACCCCAAAAGCTTCCATAACTTTGCCAAGCTGATGCTGCAAAACAGCAAAACTGACCAGATTGATGCTCAGTTGCTGGCCGAGTATGGCGAACGTATGGCGCCTAGACTGTGGGTGCCACCTACTGCAGATCAACTGATGCTGCGTGCTATTGGTCGCCATATCAACCGGCTGATTGGCCATCGGACCCGAGCCAAGAATGAGTTGCACGCACTACAAGCGACGGAAACGAGTGTTGAGCTGCTGATCGAGGATGAAAAAGATGCGATTGCAGCGCTAGACACACGGATTGATCGTTTGAAGAAGGCCGCTCGCGAGGCCATCGCCAAATGCCCAGATCTGAGCTTGCAGTTTCGCTGCATGATGGCTGCACCCGGCGTGGGAGAGGCCTCGGCCATCGCAGCACTGGCTGAGTTGACGACACTTCCTGTGACGCTTAAATCGGCGCAGGTAAGCCGTTATGCAGGACTCGATGTAAGGTTGACCCAGTCAGGCACCAGCGTGAACCGGCCAGGCCGAATGTCCAAATGCGGCAACGCGTATTTACGTGCAGCGATGTTCATGCCGGCAATGACGGCAATTCGCTGTGATGAGAATGTGAAAGCCTTTTACGAGGCGCTGGTAGCCCGCGGCAAGAAGAAAATGCAGGCCATCGGAGCAGTGATGCGCAAATACCTGACCGGGTTATGGGCATGCATGCGTTCTGGAGAAGAATTTAATACGGCCAAGCTTTTTAGCGAAAAACATCTCGCGAAAGCTTGACCGTGAACAGAGTATCTACAGGTGCATCGTTGTGTGGAGTTTAGAGGGCGCCGATAGCGCTTTGACACTTATCTGCGACAAATAAAAACGGGAAGCCCCAAGGCTTCCCGTTTTTCGTACCGCGCGAGACTCAGATCACCGCAACGATGGCCTTGGTCACCGCGTCGATGTTGCTCTGGTTCAAAGCCGCCACGCAGATGCGGCCGGTGTCCAAGGCGTAGATGCCGAACTCGGTGCGCAAGCGGGTGACTTGCTCAACGGTCAGGCCAGAGTAGGAGAACATGCCGCGCTGACGACCGACGAAGCTGAAATCACGCTGCGGCGCGTTTTTCGCCAGCAGGTCGACCATTTGAATGCGCATGCCGCGAATCCGCAGGCGCATTTCCGCCAGTTCTTCTTCCCACTGGGCGCGCAGTTCCGGACTGTTCAGCACAGCAGCGACGATGCTTGCACCGTGGGTCGGCGGGTTGGAGTAGTTGGTGCGGATCACGCGTTTGACTTGCGACAGCACGCGCGCGCTTTCTTCTTTCGATTCGCTGACGATCGACAGGGCGCCAACGCGCTCGCCGTACAGCGAGAAGGATTTGGAGAACGAGCTGGAGACGAAGAACGTCAGGCCCGACTCAGCGAACAGACGCACGGCAGCGGCGTCTTCGTCGATGCCATCGCCAAAGCCCTGGTAGGCCATGTCGAGGAACGGTACGTGACCTTTGGCTTTCACCACGTCCAGGACGTTTTTCCAGTCCGCCGGGCTGAGGTCCACGCCGGTCGGGTTGTGGCAGCAGGCGTGCAGCACAACGATGGAGCCGGACGGCAGGGCGTTCAGGTCTTCGAGCAGGCCGGCACGGTTAACGTCGTGGGTCGCGGCGTCGTAGTAGCGGTAGTTCTGCACCGGGAAACCCGCGGTTTCGAACAGGGCGCGGTGGTTTTCCCAGCTCGGGTCGCTGATCGCCACGATGGCGTTCGGCAGCAGTTGCTTGAGGAAGTCGGCACCGATTTTCAGTGCGCCAGTGCCGCCAACGGCCTGGGTGGTGATGACGCGGCCAGCAGCAATCAGCGGCGAGTCATTGCCGAACAGCAGTTTCTGCACAGCCTGGTCGTAAGCAGCGATGCCATCGATCGGCAAGTAGCCACGGGAAGCGTGTTGAGCGACGCGAATCGTCTCGGCTTCGACAACGGCGCGCAGGAGTGGAATTCGCCCCTCCTCGTTGCAGTAAACACCGACCCCCAGGTTGACCTTGGTGGTACGTGTATCGGCGTTGAATGCTTCGTTGAGGCCCAGGATTGGATCGCGTGGTGCCATTTCGACAGCGGAGAACAGGCTCATTTTTGCGGCGGCTCTGAATGGAGTGTGGAGGGACGTGTCGCGCTCCAGCCGAATGCACTAGAGCGGTGCACAAACGGGGAGCTAGTATAGAGGCCATCTGCGATTGATGGCGACAGACGATTCGGCTTTTCGGCTAAGTTTTTTCGATTATTTTTCGACCGTTAGTCGAATGTCTGCGTCAAAGACTTCACGGGATGTAGGACGTTTGCCTTGAAAGCGCGGGCAATCGGCACCACATTGAGCACAATCCAGTTTTTTCCTCGGGCGACGTGCGTCGTTTGCGGCCTTTCTCGTTGCTGCCGCTTTGACCGCGCTGGCGCGATACCCTGCTTCGAGAATCGAGAGGTATGCATGTCTGAATTCCAGCTAGTCACCCGCTTCGAGCCCGCCGGCGATCAGCCGGAAGCCATCCGCCTGATGGTCGAGGGCATCGAAGCCGGGCTGGCGCACCAGACGTTGCTCGGTGTGACCGGGTCGGGCAAGACCTTCAGCATCGCCAACGTGATCGCCCAGGTGCAGCGTCCGACCCTGGTGCTGGCGCCGAACAAGACCCTGGCCGCGCAGTTGTACGGTGAGTTCAAGGCGTTTTTCCCGAACAACGCCGTCGAGTACTTCGTTTCCTACTACGACTACTACCAGCCCGAAGCCTACGTGCCTTCGTCGGACACCTTCATCGAGAAAGACGCCTCGATCAACGATCACATCGAGCAGATGCGACTTTCAGCGACCAAGGCGCTGCTGGAGCGCAAAGACGCGATCATCGTCACCACAGTCTCGTGCATCTACGGTTTGGGCAGTCCGGAAACCTATTTGAAGATGGTTCTGCACGTGGATCGCGGCGACAAGCTTGATCAGCGCGCGTTGCTGCGCCGCCTGGCAGACCTGCAATACACCCGCAACGACATGGATTTTGCCCGGGCGACGTTCCGGGTGCGCGGCGATGTGATCGATATCCATCCGGCGGAATCCGACTTTGAAGCGATCCGCATCGAACTCTTCGACGATGAAGTCGAGAAGATTTCCGCGTTCGATCCGTTGACTGGCGAAGTGACCCGTCAGTTGCCGCGCTTCACCTTCTATCCGAAAAGCCACTACGTGACGCCACGGGAAACTCTGCTGGGTGCCGTCGAAGGGATCAAGGTCGAGTTGCAGGAGCGCCTGGATTACCTGCGCTCCAACAATAAACTCGTTGAAGCCCAGCGCCTTGAGCAGCGCACCCGTTTCGACCTGGAGATGATCCTCGAGCTGGGTTATTGCAACGGCATCGAAAACTACTCGCGCTATCTTTCGGGCCGTGATTCCGGGCAGGCACCGCCGACTTTGTTTGATTACCTGCCGGCCGATGCCTTGCTGGTGATCGACGAATCCCACGTCAGCGTGCCGCAGGTCGGCGCCATGTATAAGGGCGACCGGTCCCGTAAAGAAACACTGGTGGAATACGGATTCCGCCTGCCGTCAGCGCTGGATAACCGACCGATGCGTTTCGACGAGTTCGAAAACATCAGCCCGCAGACGATCTTTGTTTCGGCCACGCCGGGCAATTACGAGGCGGAACACGCCGGTCGCGTGGTCGAGCAACTGGTGCGCCCGACCGGCCTGGTGGACCCGCAAATCGAAATCCGCCCGGCGCTGACCCAGGTCGACGATTTGCTTTCCGAAATCGGCAAGCGCGTGGCGCTGGAAGAGCGGGTGCTGGTCACGACCCTGACCAAACGCATGTCCGAAGACTTGACCGATTACCTGGCCGACCACGGCGTGCGCGTGCGTTACCTGCACTCGGACATCGACACCGTGGAGCGGGTGGAAATCATCCGCGATTTGCGTCTGGGCACCTTCGATGTGCTGGTGGGGATCAACCTGCTGCGTGAAGGCCTGGACATGCCAGAAGTCTCGTTGGTGGCGATCCTCGATGCGGACAAGGAAGGCTTCCTGCGCTCCGAGCGCTCGTTGATCCAGACCATTGGCCGAGCAGCGCGTAACCTCAATGGCCGGGCGATTCTCTACGCGGATCGCATCACTGGTTCCATGGAGCGGGCGATCGGCGAGACCGAGCGCCGTCGCGACAAGCAGATCGCCTTCAACCTGGCCAACGGCATCACCCCGAAGGGTGTGTTCAAGGACGTGGCCGACATCATGGAAGGCGCCACCGTGCCGGGTTCGCGCAGCAAGAAACGCAAAGGCATGGCCAAGGCCGCTGAAGAGAGCGCCAAGTACGAAGCCGAATTGCGTTCGCCGGGGGAAGTCGCCAAGCGTATCAAGGCGCTGGAAGAGAAGATGTACCAGCTCGCCCGCGACCTGGAATTCGAAGCTGCGGCGCAGATGCGTGATGAAATTACCAAGTTGCGGGAACGGTTGATTACTGTCTGAGATTTGCGGTGCCTGAACTGGCCTCTTCGCGGGCAAGCCTCGCTCCTACAGTTTTGCGTCGCTCACAAAATGGGTGATCGACGCAAAACCCTGTAGGAGCGAGGCTTGCCCGCGAAGGGGGCGACTCGGTCTTAATGTGCCTCACCAGCCTTAAGCCCCGCCGGCAACGCCTTGGTCAACAACACCGCAATCATGCTGATCCCCAACGCAATCCCGACAAAGTGAAACGCATCGTTATAAGCCATGATCGACGCCTGCTGATGCGCAATCTCGCTCAACTTGCCCAGCGCCGCCGTCTCACTGCCAAACCGGTCCGTCATCGACGCCATCCGTTCCGCCACCTGCGGATTGCTCGGCACGATGGATTCACGCAAATAATCAAAGTACGTCTTGGTCCGCGCATCCAGCAGCGTGGCGAGGAGGGCGATGCCAATCGCGCCGCCGAGGTTACGCAGGATGTTGAACAGGCTCGACGCCGACCCCGCGTCCTGCGGCAGGATGTAGGCGGTGGCGATCAGCGAAATGGTCACCATGATCAGCGGCTGGCCCAGTGCGCGGATGATCTGGATCTGATTGAACTGCGGCCCGGCAAAGTCCGGGTTCAGCACCCCCGAAGAAAAACTCGCCAACCCGAACAGCCCGAAGCCCAGCGTGCACAGCCATTTCGGCGACACGTATTTCATCAATTTCGGCACCAGCGGAATCAGAAACAGCTGCGGCACGCCCATCCACATAATTACTTCGCCGATCTGCAAAGCGTTGTAGTTCTGGATCTGCGCCAGGTACAGCGGCAACAGGAAAATCGAGCCGTACAAGCCGACGCCCATCCCGAGGCTGGAAATACTCGATAAACCAAAGTTTCGATTGCCCAGGATGCCGAGATTGATCAGCGGATTGGGCTTGGAAAACTGCACGATCACAAACGTGATCAGACTGACCAGCGCGATGCTGCCCAGGGTCACGATCAGGTTCGACTCCAGCCAGTCCTTGCGGTGGCCTTCCTCCAGAAACACCTGCAAACAACCGAGGCCGACGCCGAGCGTGAGGATGCCCATGTAGTCGGTGCTTTTGAGCAGTTCCCAGTGCGCTTCTTTCTTCTCCAGGCCGTACATCAGGCCGGCGATCATGATCAGGCCCGGTGGGATGTTGATGTAGAAGATGTATTCCCACCCCCAGTTTTCCGTCAGCCAGCCGCCCAGCGTCGGGCCGATGGAGGGCGCGAACGTCGCGGTCATGGCAAACATCGCCATGCCTTTTGCGCGGTGATGTTCCGGGAGTTTGATCAGGGTGAGGGTGAACGCCAGCGGGATCAGCGCGCCGCCGGTAAAGCCCTGTAACGCCCGGAAGATGATCATGCTCTCCAGGCTCCAGGCCATGGAACAGAGCAGGGAGGCGGCGAGGAATCCCAGTGAAACCCACACCGCCAGGCGTCGCGCCGACAGCAGCTGCACCAGCCACGCGGTCAGCGGGATCATGATGATTTCCGCGACCAGGTAGGAGGTGGAAATCCACGAGCCTTCTTCCAGCGTCGCCGACAGCGCGCCCTGAATATCCTTGAGCGACGAGTTGGTGATCTGGATATCCAGCACGGCCATGAAGGCGCCGAGCATCACGCTCATCACCGCAATCCAGTCCCTGCGGGTCGGTTCGCCGACTGGGCGGATCAGTTGATCACCGGCCATCGTCAGGGGCGTCTTGGATGTTCACTTTGGCGGTGACCGACATGCCCGGGCGAATCTTGCCGTGCAGCGGGTTGTCCGCGGCGAAGGTCAGTTTGACCGGAATCCGTTGTACGACTTTGGTGAAGTTGCCCGTGGCATTGTCCGGTGGCAACAGGCTGAACTGCGCGCCCGAGGCTGCGAACAGGCTGTCGACCCGCGCATCGATCGGCGTGTCGCTGTACGCGTCGAAGGTCAGCTTGGCCTTTTGGCCGGGCTGCATGTGGCCGATCTGGGTTTCCTTGAAGTTGGCCTGAATCCAGATGTCCTGGTCCGGGACGATCGACATCAGATAAGCACCGGCCTGTACGTATTGGCCTTCGCGAGCCGCGCGCTGGCCGATCAAGCCGCTGATGGGCGCGTGGATTTCGCTGCGGGTCAGGTTCAGTTCGGCCTGGGCGAGGTCGGTCTTGGCGTTGGCGATCATGGCGTCGAGGCGTTTGATCTCGGCGCTCAGGGAGTTCACTTGCTGGCGCTGACTTTGTGCGTCGGCCTGGGCCTTGGTCACCTGCGAGCGGGCAATGTGGTTGTCGGCGGAGAGGGTGGTCACTCGTTCTTCCGACACGTAGCCCGGTTTGCGCAAGGTTTGCGCTCGAGACAAGTCGATCTGCGAACGCCCGAGGCTGGCCTGGCTGGAAGCGACTTGCGCCTCGCTGGCGGCGATCAGGCTGGCTTGCTGGGTCAGTTTGCTCTGGGCTTGCAGGCGTTCGGCCTGGCGGGTGGCGAGGGTGGCGTTGGCGCGGTCGACGGCGAGGTGAAAGTCATCGCCTTCGAGCTTGATCAGCAATTGGCCTTTCTCGACGTGCTGGTTGTCCTGTACCAGCACCTGATCGATGCGCGCGCCCAATTGGCTGGAGACACGGGTGATCTCGCCCTGGACATAGGCGTTGTCGGTGCTTTCATAAAACCGTCCGTTGAAAAACCATTGGGCAAAAAAGCCCCCGGCAATCAGCAGGACGATCAACAGAAAAATAAACAGGCGACGCTTGAGTTGGGCAGGCATGGGGCAGACTGTAGTCGAGAAATTGTAAGGAAAGTTATCAGCAGGTGAATCTGGCATACAGTCGATAGTGGGTAAATGCCATCGGCTGATAATCCATCATTCATCGCCGCTCAGGCCCGTTGTAGACGCAACCTTGGCTTAAATGCCCTGCTGACTGGAGCCGGGCGGCTGTCGCCTGTTACCATTCGCCCTTTGTTTTATCTTCATTTCGAGACTTGCCATGACCACCGTCCGCACGCGCATCGCGCCATCGCCTACCGGGGACCCCCACGTAGGTACCGCTTACATCGCTTTGTTCAACTACTGCTTTGCCAAGCAGCATGGCGGTGAGTTCATCCTGCGGATCGAAGATACCGACCAATTGCGCTCGACCCGCGAGTCCGAACAGCAGATTTTCGACGCCTTGCGCTGGTTGGGTATCGACTGGAGCGAAGGCCCGGACGTTGGTGGCCCGCACGGCCCGTACCGTCAAAGCGAGCGCGGTGACATCTATCAGAAGTACTGCCAGCAACTGGTCGAGATGGGCCATGCCTTCCCGTGCTTCTGCACCGCGGAAGAACTGGACCAGATGCGCGCCGAGCAAATGGCCCGCGGCGAAACCCCGCGTTACGACGGCCGTGCGCTGCTGCTGTCGAAAGAAGAAGTCGCACGCCGTCTGGCCGCTGGCGAGCCACACGTGATCCGCATGAAAGTGCCGAGCGAAGGCGTTTGTGTGGTGCCGGACATGCTGCGTGGCGACGTCGAGATCCCGTGGGATCGCATGGACATGCAAGTGCTGATGAAGACCGACGGCCTGCCGACGTACTTCCTGGCCAACGTGGTCGACGATCACCTGATGGGCATCACCCACGTTCTGCGCGGTGAAGAGTGGCTGCCATCGGCGCCGAAACTGATCCTGCTGTATGAGTACTTTGGCTGGGAACAACCGGAGCTGTGCTACATGCCGCTGTTGCGTAACCCGGACAAGAGCAAGCTGTCCAAGCGCAAGAACCCGACCTCGGTGACGTTCTACGAGCGCATGGGCTTCATGCCGGAAGCGATGCTCAACTACCTCGGCCGCATGGGCTGGTCGATGCCGGACGAGCGCGAGAAGTTCTCGTTGCAGGAAATGGTCGACCACTTCGACCTGAGCCGTGTATCCCTCGGCGGGCCGATTTTCGATATCGAGAAACTGTCCTGGCTCAATGGCCAGTGGTTGCGTGATCTGCCGGTGGAAGAGTTCGCCTCGCGTCTGCAAACCTGGGCACTCAACCCTGAATACATGATGAAGATCGCGCCACATGTACAGGGCCGCGTCGAGACCTTCAGCCAGGTTGCACCGCTGGCCGGATTCTTCTTTGCCGGTGGCGTGAACCCGGATGCCAAGCTGTTCGAATCGAAGAAGCTTTCGGGCGATCAGGTGCGTCAGCTGATGCAACTGATTCTGTGGAAGCTGGAAAGCCTGCGTCAGTGGGAGAAGGACAGCATTACCGCGACGATCCAGGCGGTGGTCGAATCCTTGGAGCTGAAGCTGCGTGACGCCATGCCGCTGATGTTCGCCGCGATCACGGGCCAGGCCAGTTCGGTATCGGTGCTTGATGCGATGGAAATCCTTGGTCCGGACTTGACCCGTTTCCGCCTGCGCCAGGCCATCGACCTGCTGGGCGGCGTGTCGAAGAAGGAAAACAAGGAGTGGGAAAAACTCCTGGGCAACATCGCCTGATCAATACGATTCTGTAGGAGCGTTGCTTGCTCGCGAAGAACGATGATGCGGTGTGTCAGACACACCGAGGTGCCTCATTCGCCGGCAAGCCTGGCTCCTACAGATGTAGGTACACCCCGGATTTATGGGGGGAGAGCGGTAAGTGATTGTTATGGCGACAAAAAATTTTGGAAATTGTTAAAAATAAGTTTGACAGCTTTCCGAAGCGCCATTAAGATTCGCCCCGTCCTCAGCGATGAGGGGCTATAGCTCAGCTGGGAGAGCGCTTGCATGGCATGCAAGAGGTCGACGGTTCGATCCCGTCTAGCTCCACCAATTTACACTTTAAGGTCTGGCCACACCGGCCTTGAAGCGATCAACACTCAGCGTTGATCTGTTGTATAGAAGGGTTTGCGTCCCCTTCGTCTAGTGGCCTAGGACACCGCCCTTTCACGGCGGTAACAGGGGTTCGAGTCCCCTAGGGGACGCCAGTTTTACAGAAGCGATGTTGCAAGATGTCGCTCCGCCGCGAGGCGAAAAATCCGGGGCTATAGCTCAGCTGGGAGAGCGCTTGCATGGCATGCAAGAGGTCAACGGTTCGATCCCGTTTAGCTCCACCAATTTTACAGTTCAAGGTCTGGCCACACCGGCCTTGAATCGATCAGCTCTCAGCACTGATCAGTTGTATAGAAGGTTTTGCGTCCCCTTCGTCTAGTGGCCTAGGACACCGCCCTTTCACGGCGGTAACAGGGGTTCGAGTCCCCTAGGGGACGCCACGATTACCCGCTCTGCGGGATTTTATAAGGGTCATTCAATTATTGAATGGCCCTTTTGTTTGTCTGGCGTTTGGCCAATCCCCCTATTTCTTTCAAACTGTTCTTCAGACCAGCGGTCACATCCACGACTTGCGGAAAATTATTATGAGAATAATATTCTAGTCGTAATATTCGGAGGCAACGATGAACGATAAAAAAGCTCAAACCCGCGAACGCATTCTCAAGGCCGCCAGCGCAGCGCTGATTCAGCGTGGCCCGGCCGAACCGAGCGTGGGCGAAGTGATGGGGGCAGCCGGCCTTACGGTTGGCGGCTTCTATGCACACTTCGAAAGCAAGGACGCAATGATGCTGGAAGCGTTCAAGCAACTGCTCGGTCACCGCCGTGGCTTGATCGCCGACATGGACGCCGAATTGACCGGCGAAGAACGTCGCGCGTTGGTGGCTGCGTTTTATCTGTCGCGCAAACACCGTGATTCTTCTGAGTCTGCGTGCCCGATCCCGGCGTCTGTTGGTGAACTGGGTCGCCTGCCGGACGCGTTTCGCGTGGCGTTGAATGAGCATGTGGAAATGATGGTCGCGCAGTTGGCGGCCAGCCCGGAAGACACCGACAAAGCCTTGGCCGACATGGCGTTGATGGTCGGTGGTCTGGCTCTGGCACGGGCGCTGGGGCCAGGAGAGTTGTCCGATCGATTGCTGCGCGCCGCCAAGTCGGCGGTGCTATGACCTGAAGGCGTTGGCCTGAGGAGTGAGAGCGATGAGCACGTTGAAGTGGGTTCGTGGCGTTAATGGCACCTTGGGCTGGTTCGCGCCGAAACTGGTCGCGAGTAAAATGCGACTGGCGTTCATGACGCCGCGGGATCTGCCGCCGCGTGATTGGGAACTGCCGCTGCTGGCAAAATCCGAACGAATCACCTTGCGCTTCGGCCTCTCGGCGCTGCGCTGGGGGCAAGGTCCGGCCGTGTTGCTGATGCACGGTTGGGAGGGCCGGCCGACGCAGTTTGCGAGTCTCATCACGGCGCTGGTCGATGCCGGTTACACGGTCGTCGCGCTGGACGGTCCGGCCCATGGCCGCTCACCGGGTAGCGAAGCGAATGTCGTGCTGTTTGCCAGAGCCATGCTCGAAGCAGCTGCCGAGTTGCCGCCGCTGCAAGCGGTCATCGGTCATTCCATGGGCGGCGCCAGTGCGATGCTCGCCGTGCAGCTGGGCTTGCGCACTGAAACCTTGGTGACCATCGCCGCGCCGGCGCGGATTCTCGGCGTGTTACGCGGTTTTGCCCGTTATGTACGACTGCCGCCCAAAGCGCGTTCGGCGTTCATTCGTCAGGTCGAGAAAGACGTCGGCATGCGCGCTGCGACGCTGGATGTCGCGCACTATCAGCTCGATATGCCGGGGTTGATTGTTCACGCCGAAGATGACTGCTTTGTTTCGGTCAAGGAATCCCAGTTGATCAACGAGGCCTGGTTCGACAGCCGGCTGTTACGCCTGGAAGAGGGCGGACATCAGCGCGTGCTGGCGGATCCTCGGGTGATTGATGGCGTGCTGTCACTGCTGGCCGGTCGCAGTCTGCATTCGCGCCAATCGGCCTGAGCATCCGTTACACTGCCCCGGTCGACATCATCTGACCGGGAGTGGGGCATGGGCTGGGATCGGGCAACGCCGTTTATCATTGATCTGGAAGTCGGCGCCGAGGACATCGACGGGCTGGGGCACGCGAACAACGCGGTGTACGTGACCTGGCTCGAACGCTGTGCCTGGCGCCACTCGCAGCGGCTGGGCCTGGACCTGGTCGAATACCGTCGGCTTGACCGGGCGATGGCGGTGGTTCGGCACGAAATTGACTACCTGGCCGCCGCCTATGAAGGCGACGGGTTGCAGTTGGCAACCTGGATTGTCGATTGGGATCAGCGCCTGAAAATGACCCGCTACTTTCAGTTGAAGCGCCCGAGCGACAACACCACGTTGTTGCGTGCGCAAACCACCTTCGTCTGCATCGAACTGTCGACGGGCAAGCCCAAGCGCATGCCTGCCGAGTTCATCGAAGGCTACGGCCCTGCGTTGCAAGTCGAGATCTGAGTTGACCCCTTCGCGGGCAAGCCTCGCTCCCACAGGTTTTGTGTCGTTCACCCATTATGGGAACGACACAAAACCTGTAGGAGCGAGGCTTGCCCGCGAAGGCGTCCCGACAATCAACACCGTCCGGTCTGACGAAATACCCTCTCAGTGCCGAAACCAGTAAACTGCCGCACGTTTTTCGTTGAGTGTGTTTTTCATGCAAATTGCTTTGGCGCCCATGGAGGGGTTGGTCGACAACATCCTGCGGGACGTGCTGACCCGTGTGGGCGGTATCGATTGGTGCGTGACCGAGTTCATTCGGATCAACGATCAACTGCTCACGCCTGCCTATTACCACAAGTTCGGCCCGGAATTGTTGACCGGCGCCCGCACAGCGTCCGGCGTGCCGCTGCGGGTGCAGTTGCTCGGTTCCGATCCGGTGTGCCTGGCAGAAAACGCCGCGCTGGCCTGTGAATTGGGTTCCGAAGTCATCGACCTGAACTTCGGCTGCCCGGCCAAGACCGTCAACAAGTCCCGTGGCGGCGCCGTCCTGCTTAAAGAACCTGAACTGCTCAACCAAATCGTTGAACACGTGCGCCGTGCGGTGCCTGCGCACATCCCGGTCACGGCAAAAATGCGTCTGGGTTTCGACAGCCCGGACGGTTCGCTGGTCTGCGCAACAGCGCTGGCCGAAGGCGGCGCGGCGCACATCGTGGTTCACGCGCGGACCAAAACCGACGGTTACAAGCCGCCTGCTCATTGGGAATGGATCCCTCGCGTGCAGGAAGTGGTCAAGGTCCCCGTGTTCGCCAATGGTGATATCTGGAGCGTTGAAGACTGGCGCCGTTGCCGGGAAATCAGCGGAGTGGAAGACATCATGCTCGGTCGCGGCCTGGTTTCGCGTCCGGACCTTGCACGGCAAATCGCAGCGGCACGAGCCGGTGAAGAAGTGATCGAGATGACGTGGGCAGAGTTGCTGCCGCTGATTCAGGACTTCTGGCTGCAAGCCAAGGCGCAGATGACAGCACGTCAATCGCCGGGTCGTTTGAAGCAATGGCTGGCAATGCTGACCCGCAATTATCCTGAGGCGGTCGAGCTGTTTACCGTCCTGCGTCGTGAAACCGAGCTGGATCAGGTCTCGCGTTTGCTGGGTCTTCAGGTGGCTGAAGCGGCCTGAAAAAATCTGCAAGTCATCTCTTGAAAAGCAATCAGCGATCCCTATCTAGGGATTACGCGATGCCGAATTCGGGTCGCGGAGACAAAAAACCTTGCTGATTGTTTTCAGGAGATTTGAACCATGACTACTGCATTTTCCCTGGCCCCACTGTTCCGTTCCTCGGTAGGCTTCGACCGTTTCAACGACCTGTTCGAAACCGCCCTGCGCAACGAGCCGGGCAGCACCTACCCACCTTACAACGTTGAAAAACACGGTGATGACCAATACCGCATTGTCGTGGCCGCGGCCGGTTTCCAGGAGGAAGACCTGGACCTGCAAGTCGAGAAGGGAGTGCTGACCATCAGTGGCGGCAAACGTGACGCGACTGAAGGCGTGACCTTCCTGCACCAAGGCATCGCCCAGCGTGCGTTCAAGCTGTCGTTCCGCCTGGCCGATCACATCGAGATCAAGGCCGCTGACCTGCGCAACGGTCTGCTGAGCATCGACCTGCTGCGCATCGTGCCGGAAGAGGCGAAAGCCAAACGCATCCCGATCAACGGGACGCAAAAACCAGCTCTGCAGTAACAATCCAGAGCAATGAAAAGGGCGCCATTGGCGCCCTTTTTTTGTACCAATCATCTCGCGCTCGGCGCACGACTTGTAGCAGCTGCCGAGCAAGGCGAGGCTGCGTTCGGCTGCGAAGCAGTCGTAAAACCTGCAATTGAGTTTTAACTGAAACACCGCGGTATCTGGATTCACGACTGCTTCGCAGCCGAACGCAGCCTCGCGTTGCTCGTCAGCTGCTACACGGTCTGATTCATTTCAAGAGTTTCTGGAACTCCTCAACCGGCAACGGCCGGCTGTGCAGATACCCCTGATAGAAATGGCACCCCAGCCCCTGCAAAAATTCCAGCTGCTCCGGCGTCTCCACCCCTTCGGCGATCACTTTCAATTCCAGGCTGCGGGCCATGGCCACGATGGCGCGGATGATTTCGGCGTCGTTGGGGTCGGTGGTGGCATCGCGGATGAACGACTGGTCGATTTTCAGCGTGTCGACGGGCAGGCGCTTGAGGTAGGTCAGCGAGGAGTAACCGGTGCCGAAGTCGTCCATCGCAAAACTCACGCCGAGTTTTTTCAGGCTGCGCATTTTGTTGATGGTGTCTTCCAGGTTCTGGATGACGATGCCTTCGGTGATTTCCAGTTTCAGCAGCGAGCAGGGCAGGCCGTGGCTGCTGAGGCTGTGTTCGATGCGTTCGACGAAATCGTTTTGACGAAATTGCCTCGGGCTGATGTTGACGCACAGGCTGAAGCTGAGCGGGTTGATCAAGCCTTTTGTGATCAGTTTTTTGAAGGCCGCGCAGGCCTCGTCGACGATCCAGGTGCCGACTTCCAGAATCAGCCCGCTGTCCTCCAACACCTTGATGAACTCGGTTGGCGATTGCGGGCCGAGTTCCGGATGGTCCCAGCGCACCAGCGCCTCGGCGCCGACAATGCGGTTGCCCCGGGCGTCGACCTGAGGTTGGTAATGCACACGAAACTCGCCCCGGGAAAGGGCCAGGCGCAGATCGGTTTCCATGCGCAGGCGCTCGCTGGCGGCCTTCTGCATGGTGTTGTGGTACATCTGCGCGGTGTTGCGGCCCGAGTCCTTGGCGCGGTAAAGCGCGATGTCGGCACGTTTGAGCAGGTCGGTCGGCGTCGAGCCGTGGTCGGGAATCAGCGCGATGCCGATGCTCGGCGTCACTTGCAGGCGCTGGCCGTCGAGGAACATCGGCTCCGACAACAGTTCCCGCAACGTGTCCGCCAGGTCCCGGACCTGCGCGCTGACTTCGTTGCGCGAACCCTCAAGACCGCTGAGCAACACCACAAACTCGTCGCCACCCAGCCGCGCCACGGTGTCTTCCATGCGCACGCTGGCTTCAAGGCGAGCGGTGATGATTTTCAACACCGTGTCGCCGACCGGGTGGCCGAGGGAATCGTTGATGTGCTTGAAGTGATCGAGGTCGAGGAACAGCAACGCGCCGCGCAGGTTGTGGCGCTTGAGCAGGGCGATCTGCTGGCTCAGGCGATCCATCAACAGCGCACGGTTCGGCAGGTTGGTCAGTGGGTCGTGGTAGGCCAGGTGACGGATCTGTGCTTCGGCATTCTTCAGCAGGCTGACGTCCCGGGCGGTCAGCAACAGGCACGCGGTCTCGTTGAGGGTGATCGGCTCCACCGAGACTTCGACGGTCAGCAACTCGCCGCGTTTATTGCGGCCGAGCATTTCCTGGTGGTGCACGCGGCCCTTGAGTTGCAGTTCGGCCAGAAGCGCCGAGCGTTGTTTCTCTTCGGCCCAGATGCCGACCTGATACACCGTGCGGCCGACCACTTCGTCGGCGCGGTAACCGGTCAGGCGGCAGAAACCATCGTTGACCTCCAGGTAGCGCCCGGTATCGCGCTCGGTGATGGTGATCGCGTCGGGGCTCGAGTGGAACGCCTTGGCAAACTTCTCTTCACTGGCCTTCAATGCTGCTTCGGAACGTTGCTGCTGGGTGATGTCGCGCAGGGTGGTGACGATGCACGGTTGTTCGCCGACGCTGATCTGCCGGCTGGAAATCACGCAGGTCAGGGATTGCCCGTCTTTGTGCTGGGCGACGATCGCTACATTGTTCAGGCTCTGTTCGCGGATGACCTGTTCGATCCGTTGCAGACTTTTTGCCGAAGCGTCCCACAGGCCAATCTCGTCGGCGCTGCGACCAATCACCTCGTCGGCGCTCCAGCCAAAGGTTTGGGTGAAGCTTGAGTTGATCTCGATAAACTGGCCGGTGTCCTGGCGCGTGAGGCAGATCGGGTCCGGGCTGACCTGGAACAGCGTGGCGAATTTCTCTTCCGAGGCCACCAGCAGCAGCTCACGTTCGACCTGGTCGGTGATGTCCAAGAGGGTGCCGGCCATGCGCAGCGGCGCGCCGTTTTCATCGCGATAGAGGCGGGCGCGGCTTTCCAGGTAGCGTGAACTGCCGTCCGCCAGTTGCACGCGATAGGTCAGTTGATAATTGCCGGCCGGTCCTTCGCGCAGGCTGCGGTAAGCGTCGCGCATGGTGCCGCGCTCTTCATAGGGCACACCTTCGAAAAACGCGTCGAAGGACTCGTGGAAGGGTATGGCCTCCAGCCCGTGCAACTGCGCGGCCCGCGCCGAGCCGTACAGCATGCCGCTGGGGATGTGCCAGTCCCAGGTGCCGAGCTGCGCCGAATCCAGCGCCAGGTCGAGGCGTTCCTGGCTGTCTTTCAGCGCGTGTTCGGCGGCTTTGCGTTCAGTGGTGTCGAGGAAAGTGCTCAGCAGGTACGGCTGGCCTTCGAGTTCGACTTTCTGTGCGCTGAGGATGCCGTCGTGGATCTGGCCATTGCTGGCGCGAAACTGCACCTCCATGCTGATCAGCTCACCCTTGGCCTTGGTCGCCTTGACCAGCTCGACCCGTTGTTCCGGGTGCACCCACAGGCCCAGTTCGACGGTGGTTCGGCCAATCGCGTCCTGCACCGGCCAGCCGAACAGGCTTTCGAAATACTGGTTGGCTTCGGTAATCAGGCCATCTTCCTGGCGGGTCAGCAACACCATGTTCGGGCACAGGTGAAACAGCGTGGCAAAGCGTTTTTCCGAGCTGCTCAGCGCCTGTTCCCGCTGGCGCTGGTGGGTGATTTCGCGGATGACTCCAATCATCCGTGGCCGGCCGTGCTTGTCCGGCAGCAGGCTGCCGTTGATCTCCAGCCAGTGCAGGCTGCCATCGGGCCAGCGGATACGGTGGTGCATCGCGTGTTCCAGCGGGGCGCCGGCAATCACGGCATGAAAGGCGCGGATGGTTTTTGCCCGATCCTCCGGGGGCAGCAAGTCGAGGTATTCCAGATCGGCCGGCAACGGTTGCCGGGGATCGAAGCCGAACAACGCCTGAGTGCCCCGCGACCAGCTGATCTGCCCGCGCTCGATGTCCCAATACCAGGCGCCCAGACGCGCGCCATTGAGAGCGGCCAGCAACTGCGGTGCGCTTTCCCAGCTCTGCTCGGACCGTTTCGGGTCAAGCGCCTGTATACGCGGCATCGGCGGAATACGGTCAACAGATTTCGGCATTGGCAGCAAGCCTTGGGCTGAATTGGGCGTTAGGCACAGGAGTTCACGGCTCTATAGCAGTAGCACAGCTTAGCCTTGAGTCCCTGGCAGATCGATTTGTGCATCCAGCAGAGCCATGAAGGCCCGTGCCGCATTCGACAGCGTCCGTTCGGTGTGCAGGATATAGCCTAGCTGGCGAGTCAGTTGTATGCCCGGCAAAGGTATTCGCGCAACCTGATCATCCAGCATCGTGCGCGGCAAAACGCTCCAGGCCAGGCCGATCGACACCATCATCTTGATGGTTTCCAGATAATTCGTGCTCATGGCGATGTTCGGCGTCAGCCCTTGGGCTTCGAACAGCCGATGGACGATGTGGTGAGTAAAGGTGTTGCCGCCGGGGAACACCGCCGGATGCAGGGCGATGTCCGCCAGGCTGACTGCGCCGTTGCTGACCAGTGAATGCTCCGGGGCGACCACGAAATCCAGCGGGTCGTCCCACACCGGCGTGGCCTTGACCAGTGCGTGGGGCTCCGGCGCCAGGGTGATGACGGCCAGTTCGGCGCGGCCATGGAGGATTTCTTCGTAGGCCACTTCTGAATCGAGGAACTGAATATCCAGCGCCACTTGTGGGTAGCGTCGGGTGAACTCCCTTAATAGGGGCGGTAAACGGTGCAAGCCAATGTGGTGACTGGTGGCCAGCGTTAAGCGGCCGGTTACTTCGCCGGTCAGGTTGGTCAGGGCGCGGCGGGTGTCATCCAGCACATTGAGAATCTGATAAGCCCGCGGCAACAGGGCGCGACCGGCCTCGGTCAGGCCGACTTCACGGCCCAGGCGATCGAACAGTCGCACCTTCAATTGCTGCTCCAGCCCGGCGATTCGCTTGCTGATCGCTGGCTGCGTCAGGTGCAGGCGTTCTCCCGCGCCGGAGAAGCTTCCGGTCTCGGCAATCGCGATAAAGGCATTGAGGTTGGCCAGATCCATTCATGTATTCCAGTTGGTTATCCAAAGCATAAAAAATATGAATTTGAGTTATTTAATGTAACCCCCTAAGATCGACCTCACAAGCCAAAGGGTTATTGAAATCGTCAAAGCCCGGGGCATAGAAACAAGCTGATGAGGAAAACGTCTGATGGCCGGCAAAACGCTCTACGACAAGCTCTGGGATTCGCACTTGGTCAAACAGCGCGACGATGGCTCCGCGCTGATTTATATCGATCGTCACATCATCCACGAAGTGACGTCGCCGCAAGCCTTTGAAGGCCTGCGTCTGGCCGGGCGCAAGCCTTGGCGCATCGATGCCAACATCGCGACCCCGGACCACAACGTACCGACCACCCCGGAGCGCAAGGGCGGCATCGAAGCCATTGCCGACGAGGTCTCGCGTTTGCAGGTTCAGACCCTCGATGACAACTGTGATGAATACGGCATCGTCGAGTTCAAGATGAACGACGTGCGCCAAGGTATCGTCCACGTCATCGGCCCGGAGCAGGGCGCAACCTTGCCGGGCATGACCGTGGTCTGCGGCGACTCCCACACCTCGACCCACGGCGCGTTTGGTGCTCTGGCTCACGGTATCGGCACTTCCGAGGTCGAGCACGTGCTCGCCACTCAGTGCCTGGTCGCCAAAAAGATGAAGAATATGCTGGTCTCGGTCGAAGGCAAATTGCCGTTCGGCGTGACGGCCAAGGACATCGTCCTCGCTGTGATCGGCAAGATCGGCACCGCCGGCGGTAACGGCCATGCCATCGAGTTCGCCGGAAGCGCGATTCGTGATCTGTCGGTCGAAGGCCGCATGACCATCTGCAACATGTCCATCGAGGCCGGCGCTCGCGTAGGTCTGGTGGCCGCTGACGAGAAAACCGTGGCTTACGTGAAGGGCCGTCCTTTCGCCCCGAAAGGCGCGGAATGGGACTTGGCGGTCGAAGCCTGGAAAGACCTGGTGACTGATAAAGACGCCATATTCGACACCATCGTCGAGCTCGATGCGACCCAAATCAAACCGCAAGTCAGCTGGGGCACTTCGCCTGAGATGGTGCTGGCCGTGGATCAGAACGTGCCGGACCCTGCGAAGGAAATGGACCTGGTCAAGCGTGGCTCCATCGAACGCGCCTTGAAGTACATGGGGTTGACCGCCAATCAGGCGATCACCGATATCCAGCTCGACCGCGTATTCATCGGCTCCTGCACCAACTCGCGGATCGAAGATTTACGCGCTGCCGCCGTGATCGCCAAGGGCCGCAAAGTCGCTTCGACCATCAAGCAGGCCATCGTGGTGCCGGGCTCGGGTCTGGTGAAGGCGCAGGCGGAATCGGAAGGCCTGGACAAGATTTTCCTCGACGCTGGTTTTGAATGGCGTGAGCCGGGTTGCTCGATGTGCCTTGCAATGAACCCGGACCGTTTGGAGTCGGGCGAGCATTGCGCGTCGACCTCCAACCGCAACTTCGAAGGCCGTCAGGGCGCCGGTGGTCGTACCCACCTCGTGAGCCCGGCCATGGCCGCCGCCGCCGCGGTGAACGGTCGTTTCGTCGACGTCCGTGAATTGATCTAAAGGAGCGCAGCATGAAAGCTTTTACCCAGCACACTGGTCTTGTCGCGCCTCTGGATCGTGCCAACGTCGACACCGACCAGATCATCCCGAAGCAGTTCTTGAAGTCGATCAAGCGCACGGGTTTCGGCCCGAACCTGTTCGATGAGTGGCGCTACCTGGATGTCGGGCAGCCGTATCAGGACAACTCCAAGCGTCCGTTGAACAAGGATTTCGTGCTCAACGCCGAGCGTTATCAAGGTGCCAGCGTGTTGCTGGCCCGTGAGAACTTCGGTTGCGGTTCGAGCCGCGAACACGCGCCGTGGGCCCTGGAAGAATACGGTTTCCGCAGCATCATCGCGCCGAGCTACGCCGACATCTTCTTCAACAACAGCTTCAAGAACGGCTTGCTGCCGATCATCTTGAGCGATGCGGAAGTAGATGAGCTGTTCGAGCAGGTTGAATCGACTCCGGGTTATCAGTTGCAGGTGGATCTGCAGGCCCAGACCGTGACCCGCCCTGATGGCAAGGTGTTGCGGTTTGAGATTGATGCGTTTCGCAAGCACTGCTTGCTCAATGGTCTGGATGATATTGGCCTGACGTTGATGGACCATGAAGCGATTGCGACGTTTGAGGCCAAGCATCGGGCTAGCCAGCCGTGGTTGTTTCGCGACGCGTGATTTTGCGTAAGGCGTGATGACGCCTTCGCGGGCAAGCCTCGCTCCTACAGGATCGAGTCGAACCCAGGATCGAGAGCTAGCCTCGCCCTTGTAGGAGCGAGGCTTGCCCGCGAAGAAGCCCGCCCAGACACCACAAGACTCACCCTAAAAAAGGAAGTCCCATGACCAGCACCGCCCAGCACGCTCAGGTAGTCCAAAAGCAATTCGGTGAACAGGCCGCGGCCTATCTGAGCAGCGCCGTACACGCTCAAGGCACCGAATTCGCGTTGCTACAGGCCGAACTGGTCGGGAAGGGCGATGCACGGGTGCTGGACCTGGGTTGCGGCGCCGGTCACGTCAGTTTTCACGTGGCCTCGCTGGTCAAGGAGGTCGTGGCCTACGACCTGTCCCAGCAGATGCTCGACGTGGTCGACGCAGCCGCTGTCGACCGTGGTTTAAGCAATGTGACCACGGTCCTCGGTGCCGCCGAGCGCTTGCCGTTCTCTGATGGTGAATTCGACTTCGTGTTCAGCCGTTACTCGGCGCACCATTGGAGCGATCTCGGCCTGGCCTTGCGCGAAGTGCGCCGGGTGCTGAAGCCGGGCGGGGTGGCGGCGTTCATCGACGTGTTGTCACCGGGCAGTCCGTTGTTCGACACTTACCTGCAAAGCGTCGAAGTGCTGCGCGACACCAGCCATGTGCGCGATTATTCCGCCGGCGAGTGGTTGCGCCAGGTCAGCGAGGCGGGGTTGCATACCCGCAGCACCACGCGTCAACGGTTGCGTCTGGAGTACAACAGCTGGGTCGAGCGCATGCGCACACCGCAAGTGATGCGCGCGGCGATCCGCGAGTTGCAGCAGTCGATGGGCAATGAAGTACGCGATTATTTTGAGATTGAGGCCGATGGTTCGTTCAGTACAGATGTGCTGGTACTGATGGCCGAACGATAGAATTTTTCCGGGCATGCCTACGGGTATGCCGACTGATGACATGAGGAAAGCATGAGCAAGCAGATTCTGATTCTCCCAGGCGACGGTATTGGCCCGGAAATCATGGCCGAAGCGGTCAAGGTGCTGGAGCTGGCCAACGACAAGTACAGCCTGGGCTTCGAGCTGAGCCACGACGTGATCGGTGGCGCCGCCATCGACAAGCACGGCGTGCCGCTGGCCGACGAAACCCTGGCTCGCGCACGCGCTGCCGACGCGGTATTGCTGGGCGCCGTGGGCGGCCCGAAATGGGACACCATCGAACGTGACATCCGCCCTGAGCGCGGCCTGCTGAAAATTCGTGCGCAACTGGGCCTGTTCGGCAACCTGCGCCCGGCGATCCTGTACCCGCAACTGGCTGAAGCCTCGAGTCTGAAGCCTGAAATCGTGGCTGGCCTGGACATCCTGATCGTCCGTGAACTGACCGGCGGCATCTACTTCGGCGCGCCACGCGGTACCCGCACCCTGGAAAACGGCGAGCGTCAGGCTTACGACACGCTGCCGTACAGCGAAAGCGAAATCCGCCGCATCGCCCGTGTCGGCTTCGACATGGCCATGGTGCGCGGCAAAAAGCTGTGCTCGGTGGACAAGGCCAACGTACTGGCGTCCAGCCAACTGTGGCGTGAAATCGTCGAGCAAGTGGCCAAGGATTACCCGGAAGTCGAACTGAGCCACATGTACGTCGATAACGCCGCCATGCAGCTGGTGCGCGCACCGAAGCAATTCGACGTGATCGTCACCGACAACCTGTTTGGCGACATCCTGTCCGACCAGGCGTCGATGCTTACCGGTTCCATCGGCATGCTGCCGTCGGCATCCCTGGATACCAACAACAAAGGCATGTACGAGCCGTGCCACGGTTCGGCGCCGGACATCGCCGGCAAGGGCATTGCCAACCCGTTGGCGACCATTTTGTCGGTGTCGATGATGCTACGTTACAGCTTCAATCTGCAGGACGCCGCCGATGCCATCGAGAAGGCCGTCAGTCTGGTTTTGGACCAGGGCCTGCGCACAGGTGACATCTGGTCGAACGGTTGCACTAAAGTCGGTACGCAGGAAATGGGTGACGCAGTAGTCGCCGCGCTGCGGAATCTGTAATCTCTCGGGCCCGCTGCCACTTTCAACTTCGAAAGCAGCGGCCCACTTTTTAAAGAAGGTGTAGTTGCGATGAAACGTGTAGGTCTGATCGGTTGGCGCGGTATGGTCGGTTCCGTGCTCATGCAGCGGATGCTGGAAGAGCAGGATTTCGATCTTATTGAGCCGGTGTTTTTCACCACTTCCAATGTCGGTGGACAAGGCCCGTCCGTGGGTAAGGACATTGCTCCGCTCAAGGACGCTTACAGCATTGAAGAGCTGAAAACCCTCGACGTGATTCTGACCTGCCAGGGTGGCGACTACACCAGCGAAGTCTTCCCGAAACTGCGCGAAGCCGGCTGGCAGGGTTACTGGATCGACGCCGCTTCCAGCCTGCGCATGCAGGATGACGCGGTGATCGTGCTGGACCCGGTGAACCGCAAGGTCATCGACCAGCAGCTCGACGCGGGCACCAAGAACTACATCGGCGGCAACTGCACCGTCAGCCTGATGCTGATGGGCCTGGGCGGGCTGTTCGAAGCCGGTCTGGTCGAGTGGATGAGCGCCATGACCTATCAGGCGGCCTCCGGTGCCGGCGCGCAGAACATGCGTGAACTGATCAAGCAAATGGGCGCGACCCACGCCGCTGTCGCCGATCAACTGGCCGACCCGGCCAGCGCGATCCTCGACATCGACCGTCGTGTCGCCGAAGCCATGCGCAGCGACGCGTACCCGACTGAAAACTTCGGTGTGCCGCTGGCCGGCAGCCTGATCCCGTGGATCGACAAGGAACTGCCGAACGGCCAGAGCCGCGAAGAGTGGAAGGCCCAGGCCGAGACCAACAAGATCCTCGGTCGCTTCAAGAGCCCGATCCCGGTCGATGGCATCTGCGTGCGCATCGGCGCCATGCGCTGCCACAGCCAGGCGCTGACCATCAAGCTGAACAAAGACGTGCCGATCGCCGACATCGAAGGGCTGATCAGCCAGCACAACCCTTGGGTCAAACTGGTGCCGAACAACCGCGACATCAGCATTCAGGAACTGAGCCCGACGAAAGTCACCGGCACCCTGAACGTACCGGTTGGCCGTCTGCGCAAGCTGAACATGGGCACGCAGTACGTCGGCGCGTTCACCGTCGGCGACCAACTGCTGTGGGGCGCGGCCGAACCGCTGCGTCGCATGCTGCGGATCCTGCTTGAGCGTTGATTGATTGAAGTAACGAAAGAACCCGCGCCTTGAAAGAGGTGCGGGTTTTTTTTGCCCGGTGTGTCGTCAGTGAGGGCCTCTTCGCGGGCAAGCCTCGCTCCTACAAGGGATCCGGGCGTCCACAAAACCTGTAGGAGCGAGGCTTGCCCGCGAAGAGGCCGGTACAGGCACCGCAAATCCCCAGCCGAATTGCCTGCATGCCCCCCACCCGGTAAAGTGCCGCTCCCCCCGTTTCGCCAGAGGTAGAACCATGAGCCAGTCCCTTGATATTGCCGTGATCGGCGCCACCGGTACTGTCGGCGAAACGCTCGTGCAGATTCTCGAAGAACGCGACTTCCCGGTCGGCAACCTACACCTGCTGGCCAGCAGCGAATCCGCCGGGCATTCGGTGCCGTTTCGCGGCAAGAACGTGCGGGTGCGTGAAGTCGACGAATTCGATTTCAGCAAAGTCCAGCTGGTGTTCTTCGCCGCCGGCCCGGCGGTAACCCTGAGTTTCGCCTCGCGCGCCACCGCCGCCGGCTGCTCGCTGATCGACCTGTCCGGCGCCTTGCCGGCCGATCAGGCGCCGCAAGTGGTACCGGAAGCCAACGCCGAAATCCTCGCCGGTTTGAAAAAACCATTCCAGGTCAGCAGCCCAAGCCCGTCGGCGACGACGCTGGCCGTGGTGTTGGCGCCGTTGCTCGGTTTGCTTGACCTGCAACGCATCAACCTGACCGCCAGCCTGGCCGTGTCCGCCCAGGGCCGCGAAGCAGTGACTGAGCTGGCCCGGCAAACCGCCGAGCTGCTCAATGTGCGCCCGCTGGAGCCGACCTTCTTCGATCGGCAAATGGCGTTCAACCTGCTGGCTCAGGTCGGCAAGCCTGATGAGCAGGGTCACACGCTGCTGGAAAAACGCCTGGTGCGTGAGCTGCGTCAGGTCATGGCCCTGCCTTTATTAAAGATTTCCGTCACTTGCATTCAAGCCCCGGTGTTTTTTGGCGATAGCTTTAGCGTGACCTTGCAGTCCACGAGCGCTGTCGACCTTGCAAAAGTCAACGCGGCGCTGGAAGACGCGCCGGGCATCGAGCTGGTGGAAGCCGGCGATTACCCGACTGCGGTAGGCGATGCGGTCGGGCAGGACGTGGTCTACGTTGGTCGGGTTCGCCAGGGTATCGACGACCCGTCGGAACTTAATGTGTGGCTGACGTCAGATAACGTACGCAAAGGCGCCGCGCTCAATGCTGTGCAGGTGGCTGAATTGTTGATAAAAGACCTGCTGTAAAAGATACTTGGCAACAATTTTTCGAATGAGTCCGGTCGAGCGTTATGCTTGGCCGGATCGCTGATGGCGAGCCACCCTGCGGGGCTTTCCGGGGCATGAATGAAATGATCGCGCGTGACGACCCTTCGTCGCCGCGCGCAATGCCTTACGGCAGCGGCTATCAACACCTTCTCGCTGGCCGAGGAATGTTCAAACAAAGGATGAGGCTATGGTTCAAGTTCGCAAACTGGTGTTAGCAATAGCGGCCGCCTCGGCGCTGTCCTCCGGTATGGCGCATGCCCTCGGGCTCGGGGAGTTGACCCTGAAGTCGACGCTGAACCAACCTCTGGTGGCGGAAATCGAGCTGCTCGACGTCAAGGACCTCACCGCCGCGGAAGTGGTGCCGAGCCTGGCTTCGCCCGAAGATTTCGCCAAGGCCGGTGTCGATCGCCAGGCGTTTCTCAACGACCTGACCTTCACGCCCGTGCTCAACGCCAGTGGTAAGAGCATCCTGCGTGTGACGTCCAGCAAGCCGTTGTCCGAGCCGATGGTGAAATTCCTGGTTCAAGTGATGTGGCCCAACGGTCGACTGCTGCGCGATTACAGCGTGCTGCTCGATCCGTCCAAATTCTCCCCGCAGACCGCTGAAGCGGCTGCGCAGCCTGCGCCGACCCAAACGGTCACTGCGCCGGTGACCGGCGCCACCAAGCCGACCCAATACACCACCACGCCGCGCGATACCCTGTGGGAAATCGCCGCGAAGGCGCGTAATGGCGGGTCGGTTCAGCAAACCATGCTGGCTATCCAGGCGCTGAACCCCGATGCCTTTATCGACGGCAACATCAACCGCCTGAAAATCGGCCAGGTGCTGCGCATGCCCGATCAGGCCCAGAGCACCAACCTGCCGCAACCCAAGGCCATCGCTGAAGTCGCTGCACAGAACACCGCGTGGCGCCAGGGTCGTCGTTATGTGGCGAAGCCCGGCACCGGCCAGCAGCAACTCGATGCCACCAAGCGCGGCCGCGCTGACGCTGCTCCGTCGCAAACGGCGAAAGACAATCTGAGCCTGGTCTCTGCCGAAACCGACAAAGCCCGTGGCAAAGGCGCTGCAGGCGATGCCAAAGCCTTGGGCAACAAACTGGCCGTCACCCAGGAAAGCCTCGACACGACCCGTCGTGACAATGCCGAACTGAAAAGCCGAATGACCGATCTGCAAAGTCAGATGGAAAAGCTGCAACGCCTGATCGAGCTGAAAAACAATCAACTGGCCAAGTTGCAGGCCGAAGGCGCTGCTGATGCGCCGGCTGCGGCAGCCACCGCTCCGGCAATGTCCGCGGAGTTGGCAGCCCACCCTGCAGCAGCGCCGACGGAAGTGGCTCCTGCTCCGGTAGCGCCTGCACCAGAGGCGGCGGCACCTGAAGTCGCGCCAGCGCCTGCCGAGCCACCCGTCGAGCCGACGCCAGTCGCCTCCGACGACCAGAAATTCAACGAGCTGCTGACCAATCCGGTCCTGCTGGGTCTGGTGGGCGGCGGTGCAGTGGTTCTGCTGCTGTTGCTGCTGTTGCTGGCACGTCGCCGCAAAGCGCAGCAAGAAGCCGAGAAACACCTGCGCATGGCGCGTGCCCTGGAAGAGGAGAAGGAGTTCTCCGCCGAGCAGGACCTGCCGGAAAGCAGCTTCGAAGGCCTGGAAGTTCCGCCGCCGAGCGTGAAACTCGCTACGGCGCCGACTCCTGCGCCAGCGCCGGTGCCTGCACCTGCTCCCGTGATTGCTCCGGTGGTGGTCACGCCACCAATCGCCGCACCACTGATATCGCCGGCTGCCGAGCGCGATGACGATGTACTGACCAAGGCTCAGTCGCACATTGCCGCCGGTCGTTTGAACCAGGCTGCCGCGTTGCTCGAAGACGGCATCAAACAAGAACCGCAGCGCAGCGACCTGCGCCTGAAGCTGATGGAGGTCTACGGTCAGCAGGGCGATCGCGATGCATTTGTTGCCCAGGAGCGCCAGCTGGTGGCCAACGGTGACAACTTCGCCCAGGTCGAACAGCTTAAAACCCGTTTCCCCGCGATGGTTATCGCGGCTACCGGTGGTCTCGCCGCTGCCGCCATCGCCGCCGAGCTGGACGCGCAGTACGTCAAAGACCTGCTGCTGGACGAGCCGGAAGCGCCAGCCCCTGCCGATGACGACTTTGACAGCGCCTTCGATCTAAGCCTGGACGATCTTGAAGCCGCTTCTCCGGCGGTGGTTGCACCCGAGCCGGAATCGGCGGCTGACCTTGAAGAATTCCCGCTCGACGACGACCTGAGTTTTGAGTCGGTGTTGAAGGAACAGACCGAAATCAAGGAAAACCTCGACGACCTGTCGGACTTCGATCTGGACATGGATCTGGGTGCAGACCCATCGCCGGCAATCCTCGCTGAAGACGACTTCCTGCTGGATCTGGACGAAGGCGTGAAGGACTTGTCAGTCGAGCCTGTGAAACCTGAAGTTCCGCAGGATGACCTGGAGTTGCCGGCCGATTTCGACTTGTCGCTGGCCGATGAAATGGACACCGCCGCCGCCATTGCCCCTACCGAACCGGACGCTTTCGCCGCTGAGCTGGAAGACGTCAACGCCGAACTGGATCGTCTGTCCCAGAGCATGGGCGAGCCGACCTTTACCGCCGAAGACGCGATGGCTTCTGCGGCGGATGAGCCGGATTTCGACTTCCTCTCCGGTACCGATGAAGTCGCCACCAAACTCGATCTGGCCCAGGCCTACATCGACATGGGCGACAACGACGGCGCTCGGGACATCCTCAATGAGGTGGTAGCCGAGGGGAATGCTGGCCAGAAGAGCGAAGCCAAGGAGATGCTTTCGCATCTGGCTTGAGTGATCGGTAGGCAATAAACAAAGCGGCAGCCCATTGGGGCTGCCGTTTTCGTTTGCGCATTCAACGCAATACCCATGTGGGAGCGAGCTTGCTCGCGATGAGGCCCTCAGTGCCGGCACAAGTCCCGCCCCGACAGGCCTCAAAAATGAAGCGCCTCTGGCGTCCCGGTGCAGCGGCCTTATAATGCCCGCCTTTGCGCTTATCAGCAGGCTGTTACTCCTTGGCAAATATAGATAACCCGGCCGCCGAACTGGCGGCCGACGGCTTTTTCCGGATCGCGCTGGGCGTTGAATACAAAGGCTCGCGTTATCGCGGCTGGCAGCGCCAGGCCTCCGGCGTGCTTACCGTGCAGGAAACCCTCGAAAAGGCCTTGTCGAAAGTCGCCGACTCACCGGTGTCGCTACTCTGCGCCGGGCGCACGGACGCTGGCGTGCATGCCTGCGGCCAGGTGGTGCATTTCGATACGCAGGTCGAGCGTTCGATGAAGGCCTGGGTCATGGGCGCCAATATCAACTTGCCTCACGATGTCAGCGTCAGCTGGGCCAAGGTCATGCCGGCGCATTTTCATGCGCGCTTCAAGGCCATCGCCCGTCGCTATCGCTACGTGATCTACAACGATCAGATCCGCCCGGCGCACCTGAACGAAGAAATCACCTGGAACCACCGTCCGCTTGACGTCGAGCGCATGGCCGAGGCGGCCCAGTATCTGGTCGGTACTCATGATTTCAGCGCTTTCCGCGCCGGTCAGTGCCAGGCCAAGTCGCCGATCAAGGAATTGCATCACCTGCGTGTCACGCGCCACGGCAAGATGATCGTGCTGGATATTCGCGCCAGCGCCTTCCTGCACCACATGGTGCGCAATATCGCCGGTGTATTGATGACCATCGGTGCCGGTGAGCGCCCGGTGGAGTGGATGAAGGAAGTGCTGGAAAGCCGGATCCGTCGTTCGGGCGGGGTGACGGCGCATCCGTTCGGTCTGTATCTGGTGCAGGTCGAGTATCGCGACGAGTTCGAATTGCCCGAGCGTTACATCGGCCCACACTTCCTCACTGGCTTCTCTGAACTTGACGGCTGACGCCCTCGAACGCATTTGTTACCATCCGGGACTTTCTCGGATTTGCCCTGAGGTTTTATCGACATGTCAGCCGTTCGCAGCAAGATTTGTGGGATTACCCGCATAGAAGATGCGTTGGCGGCGGTCGAGGCCGGTGCGGATGCCATCGGGTTCGTGTTTTATCCCAAGAGCCCGCGGGCGGTGACGTTCCAGCAGGCGCGCGAGATTATCAAGGCGCTGCCGCCGTTCGTGACCACCGTGGGGTTGTTCGTCAACACCAGTCGCTGCGAGTTGGGCGAACTGCTCGACGCCGTGCCGCTGGACCTGTTGCAGTTCCATGGCGACGAAACCGCTGACGATTGTGAAGGCTGGCACCGCCCGTACATCAAGGCGCTGCGGGTCAAGGCCGGCGACGATATTGCGGCGGCATGCGATGCGTTTCCAAGCGCCAGCGGTATTCTGCTCGATGCCTACGTTGAAGGCGTACCTGGCGGAACCGGTGAAGCGTTCGACTGGTCTCTGATACCGCAAGGTCTGAGCAAGCCGATCATCCTCGCTGGCGGCCTGACTCCGGATAACGTGGCGCAGGCAATCGCCCGGGTCCGGCCTTACGCGGTGGACGTCAGCGGTGGGGTAGAGGCGAGCAAGGGCATCAAGGATCACGCAAAGATTCAGGCATTCATCAAGGCTGTACGTAGTAGCACGTAGTTGATGTGACGGCTGGCAGACTGCCGCCGTCCCAAAATGCACTGCGCTGCACAAAGCAGGCACGGCTGAGGATTGATGGGTTGTACGCAGGTCACGCTTCACCGACCCGGCCATCCACCGATCATCGCCACACACATGAATTTAGCTCAAGGGCATACGCGGGGCTGCGAACCAGAGCGTTCGGGCCGCCGGTACTGGAGAAAGAAAGCATGAGCAACTGGTTAGTAGACAAACTGATCCCTTCGATCATGCGTTCCGAGGTCAAGAAGAGCTCGGTGCCTGAAGGTCTGTGGCACAAATGCCCGTCTTGCGAGGCTGTGCTGTACCGTCCGGAGCTGGAAAAGACCCTGGACGTTTGCCCCAAGTGCAACCACCACATGCGTATCGGCGCCCGCGCGCGCATCGACATCTTCCTCGACGCCGAAGGCCGTAACGAACTGGGCGCGGACCTGGAGCCGGTTGACCGTCTGAAATTCCGCGACGGCAAGAAGTACAAGGACCGCCTGACCGCTGCCCAGAAGCAGACCGGCGAAAAAGATGCACTGATCTCCATGAGTGGCACCCTGCTGGGCATGCCGGTGGTGGTCTCGGCCTTCGAGTTTTCCTTCATGGGCGGATCGATGGGCGCCATCGTTGGTGAGCGTTTTGTCCGCGCCGCCAACTACGCGCTGGAAAACCGTTGCCCGATGATCTGCTTCGCCGCCTCCGGTGGTGCGCGGATGCAGGAAGCCCTGATTTCCCTGATGCAAATGGCCAAGACCTCCGCGGTGTTGGCGCGTCTGCGTGAAGAAGGCATTCCGTTCATCTCCGTGCTGACCGACCCGGTCTACGGCGGCGTTTCCGCCAGTCTGGCAATGCTCGGCGATGTGATTGTCGGTGAGCCGAAAGCCCTGATCGGTTTCGCCGGTCCGCGCGTTATCGAGCAAACCGTTCGCGAAAAACTGCCGGAAGGCTTCCAGCGCAGTGAGTTCCTGCTGGAACACGGCGCGATCGACTTGATCGTTCACCGTCAGGAGCTGCGTCCGCGCCTGGGCAACCTGCTGGCACAAATGATGGGCCTGCCGACGCCGAAATTCGTCGCCGCACCCATCGAGCCGATCGTGGTTCCACCGGTACCTGCCAACCTATGACCGAACGTACCCTTGGCGAGTGGCTCGCCTACCTCGAGCAGTTGCACCCTTCGGCCATCGACATGGGCCTTGAGCGCTCGCAACAGGTAGCGTCCCGCATGGGACTGGGCAAGCCGGCGCCTCGGGTGATCACGGTCACCGGCACCAACGGCAAGGGTTCTACCTGCGCATTCGTGGCTTCGCTGCTGCGGGCGCAGGGCCTGAACGTCGGTGTCTACAATTCTCCGCACCTGCTGCGTTACAACGAGCGGGTGCAGGTCAACGGCGTCGAAGCGACTGACGCCGAGCTGTGCGAAGCCTTTGCCGCGGTCGAGGCGGGCCGTGGCGAAACGTCCCTGACGTACTTCGAAATGGGCACCCTGGCGGCGTTCTGGCTGTTCCAGCAGGCAGGGCTTGATGCCGTGGTGCTGGAAGTCGGCCTCGGTGGGCGCCTGGACACGGTCAACGTGGTCGATGCCGACATGGCGCTGGTCACCAGCATCGGTGTCGATCACGCCGATTACCTGGGTGATACCCGTGAATCCGTGGCTTATGAAAAGGCCGGCATCTTCCGTCAGGGCGCGCCTGCGCTCTGTGGCGACCTGAATCCTCCGCAACCTCTGCTGGATAAAGCGCGCGAGCTCAATTGCCCGTTTTTCCTGCGTGGCCGCGATTTTGATCTCGGTATCACCGATCAAAACTGGCAGTGGCGCGGGGTAGATGCTCACGGGCGTGCGGTTGAGTTGCGTGATCTGCCGTTGCTCGACCTGCCGATGGAAAACGCTGCACTGGCCTTGCAGGCTTACCTGTTGCTCGGTCTGCCTTGGGTAGATGCGCAGATTATTGATGCTCTGAAAGCGACGCGGGTGGTCGGTCGTCTCGATCGCCGTCAGTTCGACTGGCAGGGCAAGCGCCTGAACCTGTTGCTGGATGTGGGTCATAACCCGCATGCGGCCGAGTATCTGGCGCGCCGTCTGGCCAGCCGTCCGCCGGTCGGCAAACGTCTGGCGGTGTTCGGATTGCTGGCGGACAAGGATCTGGATGGTGTTGTCAGTGAATTGAATGCTAGTGTCCAGCAATGGGCTGTCGCGCCGCTGGATTCATCACGTGCGCGCCCGGTTGCCGATTTGCAGGCGGCGTTGCAGAACCTTGGCGCCGCGGTAACGTCCTATGACAGCGTGGCCGCCGCCCTGGAAGGGCAGTGCGCGCTAGCGACGAGCGACGACGAGATTCTGTTGTTCGGATCATTTTATTGTGTCGCCGAGGCCCTTGAATGGCTGGCCCGGCGCTCCACGGAGGAAGCGGCAAATGGCATTGCTGGATAAGGCATACAAACAGCGCATGGTTGGCGCCCTGGTTCTGGTGGCGCTGGCGGTTATTTTTCTGCCGATGCTGTTTTCCCGTCAGGATGAGCAGCGTCAAGTGACGGTCGAAGCCCCGACTGCACCGCAAGCACCGTCGGTGCCGCAAGTGCAGGTCGAGCCGGTAGTGGTGCCTGAGCCGCAAGCGCTGCCTCAAGAACCGGTGCCGAGTGATGACGAAATCGCTCAGCAGGAAGCAGCGCCGTCGACACCGATTGCACCCGCTGCACCGAGTGCGCCAGTGGCGCCTGCACCTGCACCTGCACCAGTCGCCAAGCCGGCCGCACCAGCTCCGGTGCCTGCTTTGGCAGCCAAGCCTTCAACAGCGCCGTCTCAGCCAATTTCTGCCGCACCGGGCAAACCTGATACGACTCAAAGCCGCGTCGATGCCAATGGTCTGTCGGTCAGCTGGTCAGTGCAACTGGCCAGCCTGTCGAGCCGTGCAAGTGCCGAAAGCCTGCAAAAAGACCTGCGCAGTCAGGGTTATAACGCCTACATCCGTACGGCAGATGGCAAGAACCGGGTGTTTGTCGGACCGCTGATCGAACGCGCAGAAGCCGACCGTCTGCGTGACTTGTTGGGCCGCCAGAAGAACCTCAAGGGTTTTGTGGTGCGTTTCCAGCCTGAGCGTGGCTGATAATGATGCTCAAATCTCTGTAGCAGCTGCCGAGCCTGCGAGGCTGCGTCCGGCTGCGAAGCGGCCGTAAACCCTGCTTGCACGGTATGTCAGAAACACCGAGTTGCCTGGTTTTACGGCTGCTGCGCAGCCGGACGCAGGCTTCGCCAGTTGCTATAGGGGCCGGTGTCACTTAAAACTATCGCCCCGATTTGAAATGCACTGACAATCGCAGCTTACCGATAGCCATGCGCTCTGCTAAAATGCGCCGCCTTATCCGTCTGTAGGCTGCACTGTGCCATTTACCTGGGTTGACTGGGCGATCGTTGCAATCGTCGCCATCTCCGCATTGATCAGTCTGAGCCGCGGCTTCGTCAAAGAAGCATTATCGCTGGTGACCTGGATCATCGCAGGAGTCGTCGCCTGGATGTTCGGTGGTGCATTGTCCGAGTACCTCGCCGGATACATCGAAACGCCATCGGCTCGTGTGATCACGGGCTGTGCCATCATGTTTGTCGCCACTTTAATCGTAGGCGCAATGATCAATTATCTTATCGGCGAGTTGGTTCGCGTCACCGGGTTGTCCGGGACCGATCGATTCCTCGGCATGGCCTTCGGCGCCGCGCGTGGCGTGTTGCTGGTGGTCGTGGCGGTCGGGCTGTTGAGCCTGGGGCCGGTACAGCAGGACGGGTGGTGGCAACAATCACAGCTCGTGCCAAAATTTCTATTGGTTGCCGACTGGTCCAAAAACCTGATCCTCGGGTGGAGCAGTCAGTGGCTTGCCAGCGGTATCAGCGTACCCGCTGAGATACCGTTCAAGGAGCACCTCTTGCCGATGGCCAAAACGCCTCAGTGAGTTGTGTTCAGTTCAGATCCATTAAGTAGGGGTTGCGTCGCATGTGTGGCATCGTCGGTATCGTCGGTAAGTCGAACGTCAATCAGGCGCTGTATGACGCGCTAACCGTCCTCCAGCACCGCGGCCAGGACGCTGCCGGTATCGTGACCAGCCATGATGGCCGGTTATTCCTGCGCAAGGACAATGGCCTGGTGCGTGACGTGTTCCATCAGCGTCACATGCAGCGCCTGGTCGGCCACATGGGCATTGGCCATGTGCGTTACCCGACCGCGGGCAGCTCGACTTCGGCCGAAGCTCAACCGTTTTACGTCAACTCGCCTTACGGCATTACCCTGGCGCACAACGGTAACCTGACCAACGTTGAACAGCTGGCCAAGGAGATTTACGAATCTGACCTGCGCCACGTCAACACCAACTCCGATTCGGAAGTGCTGCTCAACGTGTTCGCACACGAACTGGCCCAGCGCGGCAAGTTGCAGCCGACCGAAGAAGACGTGTTCGCTGCCGTCACTGACGTGCACAACCGTTGCGTCGGTGGTTACGCAGTCGTGGCGATGGTGACCGGTTACGGCATCGTCGGTTTCCGCGACCCGCACGGCATCCGCCCGATCGTCTTCGGCCAGCGTCACACGGATGAAGGCGTCGAGTACATGATCGCCTCCGAAAGCGTTTCCCTGGACGTGCTCGGTTTTACCCTGATTCGCGACCTGGCACCGGGCGAAGCGGTCTACATCACCGAAGACGGCAAGCTGCACACTCGTCAGTGCGCGACCAACCCGTCCCTGACCCCGTGCATCTTCGAACACGTCTACCTGGCGCGTCCGGACTCGATCATCGACGGCGTGTCGGTCTACAAGGCGCGTCTGCGCATGGGTGAGAAACTCGCCGAGAAGATCCTGCGCGAGCGTCCGGATCACGACATCGACGTGGTCATCCCGATTCCAGACACCAGCCGCACCGCGGCCTTGGAGCTGGCGAACCACTTGGGCGTCAAGTTCCGCGAAGGCTTCGTGAAGAACCGCTACATCGGCCGGACCTTCATCATGCCGGGCCAGGCTGCGCGGAAAAAATCAGTACGCCAGAAGCTCAACGCCATCGAGCTGGAATTCCGCGGCAAGAACGTGATGCTGGTGGATGACTCGATCGTTCGCGGCACCACGTGCAAGCAGATCATCCAGATGGCCCGTGAAGCCGGCGCGAAAAACGTCTACTTCTGCTCCGCAGCCCCGGCCGTTCGCTACCCGAACGTCTACGGCATCGACATGCCAAGCGCCCACGAACTGATCGCCCACAACCGTTCGACCCAGGACGTGGCTGACCTGATCGGCGCTGACTGGTTGATCTATCAGGACCTGCCTGACTTGATCGAAGCGGTCGGTGGCGGCAAGATCAAGATCGACAAGTTCGATTGCGCCGTGTTCGATGGCCAGTACGTGACCGGCGACGTCGACGAGGCGTACCTGAACAAGATCGAGCAGGCACGTAACGATGCCTCCAAGGTCAAGACGCAGGCAGTCAGCGCGATCATCGATCTGTACAACAACTGAGTAACGACCGGCCTAGTAACGACCTGTCTGTAATGACCGGTCTGTAGGAGCGAGGCTTGCCCGCGAAGGGTCCCTTGAGGACGCTAAAAGCTTCGCGGGCAAGCCTCGCTCCTACAAGGTGTCATGCCTCCAGGCCGGTTTTGTATCTATTACCGAGCAAGGCAAGGAGTGACAGCATGAGTCAGGATTGGGATGCCGGTCGGCTGGACAGCGACCTCGAAGGCGTAGCGTTCGATACCCTGGCCGTACGCGCCGGTCAGCACCGCACGCCGGAAGGCGAACACGGTGATCCGATGTTCTTCACTTCCAGCTATGTCTTCCGTACCGCTGCCGACGCAGCGGCACGTTTTGCCGGTGAAGTGCCGGGCAACGTTTACTCTCGCTACACCAACCCGACCGTGCGCGCGTTTGAAGAGCGCATCGCCGCGCTGGAAAGCGCCGAACAAGCCGTAGCCACCGCGACCGGCATGGCCGCGATCATGGCGGTGGTGATGAGCCTGTGCAGTGCCGGCGACCATGTACTGGTCTCGCGAAGCGTGTTCGGTTCGACCATCAGCCTGTTCGAGAAGTACTTCAAGCGTTTCGGCATCGAAGTCGATTACGTGCCTCTGGCGGACTTGTCCGGTTGGGACGCGGCGATCAAGGCCAACACCAAATTGCTGTTCGTCGAGTCACCGTCCAATCCATTGGCCGAACTGGTGGACATCGCCGAACTGTCGAAAATCGCTCACGCCAAAGGCGCGATGCTGGTGGTCGACAACTGCTTCTGCACCCCTGCGTTGCAACAGCCGCTGAAGATGGGCGCGGACATCGTCGTGCATTCGGCCACCAAGTTCATCGACGGCCAGGGTCGTTGCATGGGCGGCGTTGTCGCCGGTCGCAGCGAGCAGATGAAAGAAGTGGTGGGGTTCCTGCGCACCGCCGGGCCGACCCTGAGCCCGTTCAACGCCTGGATCTTCCTCAAGGGCCTGGAAACCCTGAGTCTGCGGATGAAGGCGCATTGCGCCAACGCCCAGCAACTGGCCGAGTGGCTGGAGCAGCAGGACGGCATCGAGAAAGTCCATTACGCCGGCCTCAAGAGCCATCCGCAGCACGAACTGGCCCTGCGTCAGCAGAAGGGTTTCGGCGCAGTGGTGAGTTTCGAGGTCAAGGGTGGCAAAGAGGGCGCCTGGCGCTTTATCGACGCGACCCGTCTGATTTCGATCACCGCCAACCTGGGCGACAGCAAAACCACCATCACGCACCCGAGCACCACCTCCCACGGCCGTTTGGCGCCGCAAGAGCGTGAAGCGGCAGGCATTCGTGACAGCCTGATCCGCGTCGCGGTTGGTCTGGAAGATGTGGCTGACCTGCAAACCGATCTGGCGCGCGGGTTGGCTGCCTTGTGATCGAGTTGTCGACGCCGGGTACGGGCACCCATGGCCGCGTTGCACTGGTCACCGGTGCCGCACGCGGCATCGGGCTGGGGATTGCGGCCTGGCTGATCAGCGAAGGCTGGCAGGTGGTACTGACTGACCTTGATCGAGAACGCGGTTCGAAAGTGACGAAGGTGCTGGGCGAAAACGCCTGGTTCATCGCCATGGACGTCTCGAATGAGGGGCAAGTGGCGTTGGGCGTCGCCGAGGTGTTGGGGCAGTTCGGGCGTCTGGATGCGCTGGTGTGTAACGCGGCGATTGCCGACCCGCACAACATCACTCTGGAAAGCCTCGATCTGGCTTACTGGAATCGGGTGCTGGCGGTCAATCTGAGTGGGCCGATGCTGTTGGCCAAGCACTGCGCGCCGTACCTGCGCGCTCACAGCGGTGCGATCGTCAACCTGGCCTCGACCCGCGCTGCGCAGTCCGAACCGGACACAGAGGCTTACGCGGCGAGCAAGGGCGGTCTGTTGGCCCTGACTCACGCGTTGGCCATCAGCCTTGGGCCGGAAATTCGCGTCAACGCGGTCAGCCCCGGCTGGATCGATGCGCGAGACCCGGCGGCAAGGCGTGCCGAGCCCCTGACCGAGGCTGACCATGCCCAGCATCCGGCGGGCAGGGTAGGGACCGTCGAAGACGTCGCGGCGATGGTGGCGTGGCTACTGTCGAAGAATGCCGGTTTCGTCACGGGCCAGGAGTTTGTGGTCGATGGCGGCATGACCAAGAAGATGGTCTACAAGTAGAAGCTGCAAGCCTCAAGCCGCAAGCGGCAAGTAAATTCGAGCCCGTGCCCTGAATACGCAATCCTGCTTTTACTTGCCGCTTGAAGCTTGTGACTTGAAGCTGTTTTGAAAAAACTTCAATCCTGCTATTGACTTAGGTTCGCTACCTGCGTAAATTTCGCGGCCTCGGAGATGCAAACGGGTGATTAGCTCAGCTGGGAGAGCGTCTGCCTTACAAGCAGAATGTCGGCGGTTCGATCCCGTCATCACCCACCAAATCCGAGAGTCTTGCGAAAGCAAGATGGAAGCTGTTAAAAGCCTCCACCGACGCGCAGCGGTAGTTCAGTCGGTTAGAATACCGGCCTGTCACGCCGGGGGTCGCGGGTTCGAGTCCCGTCCGCTGCGCCATATTTTCCGAGTCAGGCTTGCCCTGATTCGAGATTGAAAGAGAGACTGAAAAGTCTCGGAGCTTTCAATCAGACGAGTTACTTGGACGCAAGTCCAAAGCGATACGCAGCGGTAGTTCAGTCGGTTAGAATACCGGCCTGTCACGCCGGGGGTCGCGGGTTCGAGTCCCGTCCGCTGCGCCATATCTGCTTCAAGGCCCACTGAACGCCTTGGAGCTACGAAGAAAGCCGTTGGCAGTCTTCGAGTCGATAGCAAAGACCCTGGTCGAAAGACCGGGGTTTTTTGTGTCTGCGATTTGGCTTTTCCTTCTTTCATACCCTTCCAATCAAGCCTTTCTGCTCGGCCGATGCATAAAGGGCTTCCTTCACACGTCCGACATTAATTAGAATCACTCTCATTTACGATAACTCCTGGCACAGGGCTTCTTTGAATGAGTGATGCAGCGATGCCGGAGGAGCAAACCTTCCACGATTTGTACCGCGACCATCGCGGCTGGCTCGAAAGCTGGTTGAAACGACGCATGAGCAATGGTCACGATGCTGCGGACCTGAGTCAGGACACCTTCGTGCGCTTGCTCGCCAGCTCCCAGCGCATTGCTGACCTGCAAGAACCCCGCGCCTATCTGGCGACCGTGGGCAAACGGCTGCTGACCAACTTCTACAAGCGTCGCAGCCTGGAGCAGGCTTACCTCAATGCACTGGCGCTGCTGCCAGAAGACTGTGTGCCATCCCCTGAGCAGCGCTGGATCCTGCTGGAAACCTTGCAAGCCCTCGACGAATTGCTCGATGGATTGCCGACCCCGGTACGACGGGCGTTTCTCTGGAGTCAACTGGAAGGCTTGGGTTATCAAGAAATTGCCGAGCGCCTGCAAGTCTCGGAGCGCACGATCAAGCGCTACATGGCCCAAGCCTATGAGCACTGCCTGCTGGTGGATCTGTGATCGGCTCAGCCCCTTCGGCCGACGCCCGCCAAGCGATACGGGCTGCCGCACAGTGGCTGGCGCTCATGGAGTCGGGCACCGCCAATGAGCGAGACCGAGCCGAATTGCAGAGCTGGCGCGACAGCCATTCCAGCCACGAACAGGCATGGCAGAAAGCGCAACTCTTGCGCCAGCGCTTCACCGACCTGCCGTCAGCACTGGCGATGGCCAGTCTGGATCGACCGCAGCCGAGCCGGCGCACCGTGCTCAAGCGCGCCGTCGGCGCGGTGGCGTTGGTGCCGGCCGCCTGGCTGATCAGTCGGCAGTTGCCGTTGGATGTCTGGAGCGCCGACCTACGGACGGCGACCGGGGACGGCAAGAAAGTCCAGTTGGCCGATGGCAGCTTGCTGCAATTGAACACCGCGAGCGCCGTCGATATCGATCTGAACAACCGGCTTCTCAAGCTTGTCGAGGGCGAGATAGCCCTGAAAGTCCCCGGCACTTCGCCGCTGACGATCCAGACGCACTTCGGCCAGCTGGTCATCAGTCAAAGCGAAGTGTGTGTTCGTCAGTGGCAGACGGGGTGCAAGGTATCGGTGCTCAACGGCGCGGTGCAGTTGCAGCCTTTGCACGGACCGGTCTTTTCGTTGCGCGCAGGCCAGCAAATCAACCTTCAGGCCGCGGGTGCCGGCGCTGTGGAGCCATTCGACGTGCTCGCCCCAGGCTGGCGCGACGGTGTGTTGATGGCGCAGAACCAGCCGCTGGGGGATTTTTTGCGCGAACTCAGCACTTATCGCCCGGGCGTGTTGCGCTGGGAGCCGGAGCTGGAATCCCTGCGTGTCACCGGCAGTTTTCGTCTGGAAGACACCGATCGTATCCTGGCGCTGCTGGCGGCCAGCCTGCCGTTGGAGGTGCATTCGCGTACGCGTTATTGGGTAACGCTGCTCCCGCGTAAAAATAGTGTTTGAAGTGTGTCCCCTTTTTTCGCGTCGCTTGTCATTCAAGGCAAGTGAACGAAATAAGAGAGCTTCTTCAATGCCCGCAGTGTTCCCGTCCAGTCCGCGTTTGGCTTCATCCCGCCTGCGCCCGTTAATGCACTTGAGTCTGTTGCTGAGCCTCAGTGCCTGTCCGTTGTTCATCACCGCCGGTTGGGCCGAAGACGCGCCTCGACGCAGTTATCAGGTGCCGGCCGGCAGCCTCAGCGCAGCGCTGACCCGTTTCGCCGGGCTGGCCGGGGTCAACCTGTCCGTGGACCCGGCGCTGGTGAGCGGTCGCAACAGCCCTGGCCTTTCCGGCGAATACGCAGTGGAGGACGGCTTTGCCCGGTTGTTGCAGGGTTCCGGTCTGCAACTGCAACCGGTGGGCGAGCAGGCCTACATCCTGACCCCGGCCCCAGAAGGCAGCGGCCTGCAACTGGGCGCTACCTCGATTCTCGGTGCCATCGACCCGGTGGACGGCGATCCGTACGCCGGCGGCCAGGTCGCGCGCCGTGGTTCGCAAGGCTTGCTGGGTTCGAAAGACTTTATGGAAACGCCGTTCAGCATGACCACCTACACCAGCGAGGTGGTCAAAAACCAGCAGGCGCGTACCTTGGGCGACTTGATCGCCAACGATCCCTCGGTTCGCGCCACCAACCCGGCGGGCGGGCGTTATGAACAGTTCACCATTCGCGGGCTCAGTCTGTTCAACAGTGATGTTGCCTATAACGGTCTCTACGGCGTCCTGCCGACCTACACGATCGACATGGAAATGGCCGACCGCGTCGACGTCCTCAAGGGGCCGAGCCAGCTGATCAACGGCATCTCGCCGAGGGGCAGCGTGGGCGGCGGGATCAACGTGGTACCCAAGCGCGCAACCGATAAGCCCATCACTTCGTTCACCGGCAGCTACGCCTCCGACAGCCAGGTCGGCGGTGCCGTGGATGTCGGCCGGCGCTTTGGTGAGGACAACAAGTTCGGTCTTCGTTTCAACGGCGTAAAACAGTCCGGCGACACCGATTGGGACCACCAGAATGTCGACCGCGAGATGGCCGTGCTGGGCCTGGATTTTCGTGGTGAACGCTTGCGGCTTTCGACGGACATCGGGCGCACCGAGCGTGATACCGACGCCCCGCAGGAGCGCGTGCAGGTCAACGCCAACGCGCAGGTTCCGCGTGCCAGCGATGTGCGCCACAACTATGCGCAGCCGTGGAGCAAGGCGAGCACCAACGACACGTTCGGAACGGTGAACGGTGAATTCGATGTCAACGATTCCGTCATGCTGTACGGCGGTGTGGGCGCGCGCAAAAGCAACCATGACTTTCTCCGGCATGCCGTTGCAGTCACCAACAACGCAGGCGATTTCAGTGTTCAGCCACGTGATTTCACCCGCGACGAAAATGTCCGGACGGCCACGGCTGGGGTGCGCAACTGGTTCCATACCGGCCCGGTGAGCCATGAGGTCAACCTGGCCGCCAGCTATTTCTACATGGACTTCGAGAATGGCGGTGCTCGTTACGCGGCGGCCCCCAGCAACCTCTACAACCCGGTGGAAACACCAACGCCGCTCAGACCCACGCGACAGGATGCGAAGGTCTATACCGAGAACCGCTTCAGTGGCGTAGCGTTGTCCGACACCCTGGGCTTCTTCGATGATCAGTTGCTGTTGACCCTCGGCGCCCGCTGGCAGCGGGTCAAGGTTGACGACTGGTCGGATAACGTCAAAGGCGACACCGCCTACGATGAGGAAAAGGTTTCGCCGTCGGGCGGCATCCTGTTCAAGGCGACCGATAAGCTGTCGCTGTACGCCAACTACATGGAAGGTCTGAGCCAGGGCAAGATCGCGCCGTCAACCTCGGTGAACGAGGACGAAATCTTCCCACCGTTCATCAGCCGCCAGGTCGAGGTTGGCGCCAAGTATGACGCGGGTGCATTTGCCGTGACTGCCGCCGTGTTCCGGATCAAGCAGCCAGCGTATGAGACCAACGCCACGACACGCGTGTTCGGCCCGAACGGCAAGCGTGAGAACACGGGTGTGGAACTGAGTGTATTCGGTGAGCCGCTCGATGGTTTCCGCCTGCTCGGCGGTGTCATGTACATCGACAGCGAGTTGACCAACACTGCCAATGGCACCTTCGACGGCAACCGCGCGCCGGCCACCCCGAAATATAACGTCAACCTGGGCGCCGAGTGGGATGTGCCGACTTTAGAGGGCCTGACCCTCACCAGCCGCGGCATCTATTCCAGCTCGCAGTACCTGGACCAATCCAACAACAAGGAAATCGATTCCTGGGAGCGTTTCGACGTGGGCGCACGCTACGCGTTCAAGGTCGAGGAAAAGAACATCACGTTGCGCGCCAATATCGAGAACGTGGCGGACAAGCGCTACTGGAGTTCAGCCGGCGCCTCGGATGACAGCGAGCCCGGGTTGACGCTTTCGACGCCACGGACTTACCTGCTTTCGGCGACGGTCGATTTCTGAATCGGTCCAGCTACAGGCGAATGAAGGTCTGCTTAAGTGGCTGATGATTGAGTTATCACGACGCAATGTCGTGCTGATTTGATCATTCGGTCAGCTTTGCACTGTCAACACAGCCATTTGCATCGTCAAAAAGGGCTTCTGTGAGACTTGAGATCCACGGGAACGGCTCTAAACATCATTCCCTCTCTGGGGAGACACCATTTCCCCTGTGGGAGCGAGCTTGCTCACGATAACGGACTGACAGGCAGCATTGATGTTGAAAGTGACGGCCTCATCGCGAGCAGGCTCGCTCCCACAAAATCGTTGTAGTGTCGGTTAGTACCCGAACTTGTCTCGCAGTCCGTAGTACCACGCGCCCAACGCTGCAAACGGTGTGCGCAGCAATTGTCCGCCGGGGAAAGGGTAGTGCGGCAGGTCGGCAAACGCGTCGAAACGCTCGGCCTGACCACGCAGCGCTTCGGCCAGCACCTTGCCCGCCAGGTGCGTGTACGTCACGCCGTGGCCGCTGCAACCTTGGGAATAGTAGATGTTGTCGCCAATCCGTCCGACCTGAGGAAGGCGCGACAGAGTCAGCAGGAAATTGCCGGTCCAGGCGTAATCGATCTTCACGTCCTTGAGCTCAGGAAACGCTTTGAGCATTTTCGGCCGGATGATCGCTTCGATGTTCGCCGGATCCCGCGCCCCATAAACCACGCCGCCGCCGAAGACCAGGCGTTTGTCGCCGGTCAGCCGGTAGTAATCGAGCAGATAATTGCAGTCCTCGACGCAGTAATCCTGCGGCAGCAGGCGCTTGGCCAACTCATCGCCCAAAGGCTCGGTGGTGATGACCTGAGTCCCGCAAGGCATCGACTTGGCCGCCAGCTCCGGCACCAGATTGCCGAGATAAGCATTGCCGGCAACGATAATGAACCTGGCCCTGACCTTGCCTTGTGGCGTATGCACCACCGGATTCGCGCCGCGCTCGATGCGTACCGCCGGAGACTGCTCATAAATCGTGCCGCCCAGCGACTCGACCGCCGCCGCTTCGCCCAACGCCAGGTTCAGCGGATGAATGTGCCCGCCGCTCATGTCGAGCATGCCGCCGACGTATTGATCGCAGGCCACCACTTCACGAATGCGCTTTTGATCCAGCAACTCAAGCTGCGTATGGCCAAAACGTTCCCACAGGCGTTTCTGCGATTCAAGATGGCCCATCTGCTTGGCGGTAATGGCAGCGAACACGCCGCCATCCTTCAAGTCGCACTGGATATTATATTTGGCGACCCGCTCACGAATGATCCGCCCGCCCTCAAACGCCATCTGCCCCAACAACTGAGCCTGCTTGGGACCGACGCTGCGCTCGATCACATCAATGTCACGGCTATAACTGTTAACGATCTGGCCGCCGTTACGACCCGACGCGCCGAAACCCACCTTGGCGGCTTCCAGTACCGTGACCTTGAAGCCGTTTTCCAGCAGAAACAGGGCGCAGGACAACCCGGTGTAGCCGGCGCCGATCACACAGACATCAGTCTCTACGTCATCCTGCAAGGCCGGACGCGGCGGAACCGCATTGGCCGACGCAGCGTAATAGGATTCGGGGTAGGGGGTGTTCGCCATCCGGCTGCCTCTGTTTAATATATTTTACGAGTGCATCGATCCTACCCGAGTTAAAAATCGACCGCCAGCCACCGGAAAATCTTCTTCGCCACCGCGAAATTAAATATTTTGCATATTCATAGGGTTAGCTCGAAAAAAGGTGTTGACACCCCTCCGGAATTCCGTAGAATGCCGCCTCACAGCAGGCACGTAGCTCAGTTGGTTAGAGCACCACCTTGACATGGTGGGGGTCGTTGGTTCGAGTCCAATCGCGCCTACCAAACAAAATCCGCTCTGCTGGGCGGTCTGGAAGGGCCCACCGAAAGGTGGGCCCTTTTTTGTTGCCTGCGATTCGCAAAGCTCTTGTAAAACCTCGCTCAAACTCCAACTCGGGGCCTCCCCCCCTGGCAGATCTGCTCATCGAATCAATGAACCTTCGATGCCTGCTTTAAGCGGCTGAATTTGAAAGGGGAATTAGTGCCGTCCGTTTTGGGGTGTGTTACAAAGCCCATACATCTCAAGCCGTTGAAAGGACGCTCCGCTGTGGGTCGATACATTCTTTTTGTGTTGTTGTTTGCGCTGGGCTCGGCGTCTGCGTTCGAGACCGATCCTGCGATAAACAGTTTTTCGGATGAGCTTACTGACTGCGCCGGGTTCTATCTGGTTTCGGCAAGGTCTGTTCGGGCGCAACCGGAACTGGCTGAGCAGAAGAAACAGGCAGCGGTCAGTGCTTTAGCCTTTTCCAAGGAAATCACGGATGAGAACGTGACTCGAGCCAAGACGGAAAAGGCGATCAAATCAATGCTTGAAGAGGTCAATGGTGACGCCGCGAAATGGTCGAATCTGATCAATAAATACTCGGCTAAATGCGATGAAATCGTGGCTAACCCGGGGAAGCGAGCGGATTACTGGTTCAAAAAGTAAGATTGATCAATCGTGTCCTTGGCTTCGTTCGCCTGTTCCTGCCCGCAAAACATAAGGCAGCCGCAAGGTGTTTTCAGCGACGTGGAAACCTGCAATTCAGGCGTAAACTGGCGGTGCTACCTCACCAAAAGGAGCCGCATATGATCGCCGACCAAATGAACAAACAGGCATCTGAAGACAGGGCCGTTTGGGATCAATACTTCTGCGCTGCGTTGATTGCGGAAAGCAATCTGACGGCACCGGTTGTAGGAGGGGCTACTCACGAAGACAGGCAGAACCTGTTGATCGGAAGGGCCAAGGCGCTTGCCGACAAGATGATGGAAAACCGAAAATAACCAGAGCCCAGCCATCGCGCTGGGCTCTTCGCATTCGGCCACCTCAATGACGGGGGATGTGCGCGTTATGAGTCAAGCGATCAGGTCTACTTTGCCGCTCGCCAGGCGATAGACGCCGCCCACTATCTTCAACGTGCCTTTGCTGAGGGCATCAGTCAGAAGTGGCGAGGCATTTTTGAAGCGTGTGATGGCGTCTAGACGGTCTGTAACGTTATGTTTCGGAGGCTGTTTCCAGGCTTGCTGTTTTGGCACTTGATGCTTTGAGCGCAGCTAGGTTTTCGTCTAGGAACCATAAAAATATTGTGGATATTTAACAAGTTACGATTATTTTTAACCAGACAGTGATCTAAAATATATTGTTACAAGTGAGCTGTTGGGCTATTATCGCCCCGCGTTCACCACCACGGTTTATGCATTTTTAAGTCCCAAGCGTCCATCAGCTGCTTGGGATTTTTTTTTGCCTGAAATTTGTCCTGGTTCACTCGAACATCAAAAGGACAGCTTCAATTATGCTCCCTTACTCTGAACAAACCGCGGATGCCGTGTTGCTGCTATGAGGAGCGCACGAAATGCCATTTGGGCGAACCCCGGTTTTTTGGACTACTACTGACTGGCCAAACTCAAACTCGGTCTGATGGGAGTCTATCGATGCTGGTTCATTGGTCGCTTGCGGCAATTCACCTGCTGGCTTTAGCCTTGGGGTTCTGGGCTGTACTGACGCGGGGGACGGCATTTAGCCGTCTGGCCGCCGGGGCGGGGGAGGCTCGCCGTGTGCTGATGGCCGATAACCTGTGGGGCATCTCTGCCGTCATCCTTCTGGTCACCGGTGGGATGCGTGCCTTCGGCGGGTACGAAAAAGGTACTGATTACTACCTTCACCAGCCATTGTTCCATCTCAAGATGACGCTCTTCGTTCTAATCCTGCTGCTAGAAGTTGCGCCGATGATCACGTTGATCAAATGGCGGATTGCACTTAGCCGTGGCGCGGCAATCGATACCGGGCGCGCGAAGCTGTTTGCACGCATCAGTCATGTCGAAGGGTTGCTGGTGTTGCTGATGGTCGTAGCTGCCACGGGCATGGCGCGCGCCGTGACGTTTGGTTAGCCGAGTCTGATCACACTCTTCCTCGGGGTTAATCCGAAACGTCTGACAGCCAGGGCTGGTGACGTGCCGTTAATATCGGCTTCACGTCTTTGGCAGGATGGGGCGAAGGAATCAGCGGATGGCAATACGGCGCTTGAATCTTTAGCCAGCCGTTGTCCATGGTTGAACGGGCTGGCTACTGACTGCAACAGGATTCAGGGAGTTTGTGGCTTGTCTGGAGCGGTCAGGCCAGCCTGAATGCGTTGGTAGATTTCTTCGCGATGCACTGCGACGTCTTTCGGCGCGTTGATGCCGATCCGGACTTGCTGGCCGCTCACGCCCAGAATGGTGATCGTAATGTCGTCACCGATATTTATGCTTTCACCGACTTTGCGGGTGAGTATCAGCATGGTCTTCTCCTTGATTGCTTTGTAGGGCACCTGATTCGAACAGTGCAGAGGTCGGTGGTATGTATAGATTAGTGCGAAGTCTCACGGTTTGGGTGCCTCTTTCTGACGCGCAGATGCTGCATTAATTCCCAAGGCGTAACTATACAGAGGCCGCAACCATCATTCTCGTTGTTTTGCGCCCATTTTGCGGCACTCGGGAAGTATTCATGAATGTTAAAATCGCCGCTTTCAGCATTCAGAGGGACACGTTGTGCGCAAAATGGTCTTGTTAATGGCGGTACTGGCGTTGGTTGGGTGCGATGCAGGCAAGGGCGTTGACGCTCAAAAGCCGAAACCGGCAGTCGTTTCCGCACCTGCGGCAGCCACCGGTCCGCAATGGGACCTCGAAGTACGAGGCCAAACACCCCAGGCTGTCAGCGATCTAAGCGGCTGGTTGATTGAGCACAGCTTTGTTTCCAGCATTGTCATGGAAAACGGCAAGGCTCGTATTCTGCTCGGGCCGTTCAATTCGAAAGCCGAGGCGGAGGCCAAACAGGCCGAGGTGACTGCGGCGCTAACCAAGGCAAAGAAACAGAACATCGAAGCGCTGGTGCTTGAGCATCCCGTCGTCCAGTAACGATTCTTTTCAAGGGGCCTTTTGCCGAAGCACCTTAAAGGGGATCCACATTGACTCGTCTCTAAGCGTAGTCACTGTCGATTCCCAGAAGGAGCTCTCCATGGCCTCCGCCACCCCTTACAAAATCTTCGACGCGATCCTTGCGCGCAAAACAAACCTCAGTCCTCATTTGATGCGCGTGACCCTGGCCGGTCCGATGGTCACCGAAATGGCCACATGGGCGCCGGATCAGCGGGTAAAACTGTTCTTCCCGGCCGAGGATGGGTCGCCTGCCAGACTGGCTCATGACCAGAATTGGCATGCGCGCTACCGTTCAATGCCGGTCGCCCAGCGTCCGGCGATGCGCACTTACACCATTCGACATTTGCGGGCCGAGCAAGGCGAAGTGGACATTGATTTCGTTTTGCACGGTGAAACCGGTCCGGCCTCTCGTTGGGCGATTCGTGCGGTGGCGGGCGAGACTATCCAGATCGTTGCACCTGATCGCCAGTTTTCAGCGCAAGACGCGGGAGGTTTCGAGTGGAAGCCTCCGCACAGGCTCAAGCATCTGTTGCTGGTGGCCGATGCCACTGCATTGCCCGCTGCTCTCGGCATTCTGGACGAGATGGCCGCCCTGGCCGAGCCGCCGACCACTCAGGCATTTTTCGAGGTGGACAGTGCGGAAGACGCATTGCCGGTGCCTGAGTGGCCGGGTCTGTCCGTGCAGTGGCTGGTCCGGGATCATTCCATTGACAGGGCAGCAGGTACGCTGATGGTCGAAGCGGTCCATCGAGCGGAGCTGCCGGTCACTTCCTCGCTGGCTCACGAAACGGTGGAACTGGCGGAAGTCGATGTCGACGAAGAGATTCTCTGGGAGACGTCCGACTCGGCCTGTGAGGGTTTCTACGGCTGGATCGCCGGTGAAACGGTGGCCGTGATGAGCCTGCGCAAGTACTTGATCAAGGAGCGCGGCATCGCTAGGGAGTCACTCAATCTGATGGGCTACTGGCGCTACAACAAAAGCGGCGGATAGAAACGAAAAAAGGCCTCGGGTATTACCCCCGAGGCCTTTTGTTTTTCTGCGGTCGATCAGCCGCAGGCTTTCATGTCCACGGGCCCGACAAACTCGTTGCCGCGACCCATCACGCACGCCACGCTCTGGTTGCGCTGACGTTCCCAGGCTTCCACCGGATAGGTCTTGTTCCACGCGTCGTACAGTTGGCGATCCTGTTTTGACAGGCGCAAACCATACTGTTTGCTCATGTAGAAATACGTCCGTGCGATCATGCCGCGAATGGAAGGGCGGGGCATGACCTTCTTCGCCTTGAAGTCGACCTGGGTCAGGCACGAGCCATATTGACCCGATTGCACTGGCAGCCATCCAAAACTGAAGTTGCTGCGATCGCCATTCACCTCGCCGATGCTCGGCACCAGGTTGTGCAGATCGGCCTCGGCCTTTTGATAGGTCGGATCGTACCGCGTGCAGTTCTTGCGTCCACCCTCCTGCCAGCACTGGCGCTGATGGCCAATCTGCCAGGCCGGAACAATGTGCTCCCACTCAATGCGGGCGGCGCGCTTGGCATTCTTGCGCGGCACATACCCACACGCCGCAAGGTTGACCTTGTTGCCGGTGTATTTGCAGCCGCAATAGAACTCGGTGGATTGCGGCGCGTATAACTTCCAGGCGACTTTCTTGGCTTCGCTGAAGGTGCGTGGGGCGCCAGCCTGGGCGCCGAGGGTAATGAACAGAAACAGCAAGGCAAACCAGCGGACACTCATTGACTCAATCTTCCTTCGGCACAACCCAGAAAATCTGCACACCGCCATCGTCGCGATAGGCGAGGGTGACGTTGTCGTTCTCATCGATTTCTTCGAGCAATTGCTCCCACTCATCCACAGGTTCGTCTGGTAGACGGAAGATCAGTGCGGCTTTGGCTTTCTGAGCGGTGGGGGAATTGATGATTTTCTGAACGCGCATGCCCATGCGTTCATAGGTGTCAGGAGAGGCAGAGGTAGTGGCCACGGGATTATCCTTATTAAGCTGTACGTGCATACAGTATTTAACTGTAGGCATTTTCGCAACTGCTTAAAATTCAAGAAAATCCTCTGACAGCAGTTTTTTCCGTTTGGTGTAGGAGGAAGGGAAAATTTTTATCGGAATATCGGAAGGGCGTGAACCACTCGCCAAGGCTGGCGAGTGGTGAATGCAGTGCCCGGCCGGAATCGGTCGGGCGAGGGTGAATCAGTATTCCCAGAACATCCGCTGCAGCTCTTTGCTGTCGTTGGTCTTGGTCAGAGCGACCATGGCCAGGATGCGGGCTTTCTGCGGGTTCAGGTCATGCGCCACGACCCAGTCGTACTTGTCGTCAGGCTGTTCGGCGTTACGCAGGACAAAACCGCCGGCATTGACGTGGGACGAACGAATGATTTGCACGCCGTCCTTGCGCAGGGCTTGCAGGGCAGGGACCACACGCGAAGAGACCGAACCGTTGCCGGTGCCGGCGTGGATGATCGCTTTGGCGCCCGACTGAGCCAGTGCCTTGTAGGCTGTGTCGCTGACGTTACCGTAGGAATAGGCGATTTCGACGTCAGGCAGGCTCTTGATGGTTTTGATGTCGAATTCCGAGTCCATGGTGTGGCGCTTGGCCGGTAGACGGAACCAGTAGGATTTGCCTTCAACCACCATGCCGAGTGGGCCCCAGGCACTTTTGAACGCCTCGGTTTTGATGTTGATCATTTTGCTGACGTCGCGACCCGACTGGATCTCGTCGTTCATGGTCACCAAAACGCCTTTGCCGCGCGCCTCTTTGCTGCTGGCGACGGCGACGGCGTTGTACAGGTTGAGCATGCCGTCAGCCGACATTGCGGTGCCGGGGCGCATGGAGCCGACGACGATGATCGGCTTGTCGGTTTTTTCCACCAGGTTCAGGAAGTAGGCGGTTTCTTCCAGGGTGTCGGTGCCGTGGGTGATCACGATGCCATCGACGTCTTTGCTGTCGGCCAGTTCGGCGACGCGACGACCCAGTTGCAGCAGGTTGTCGTTGGTGATGCTTTCCGAGGCGATCTGCATGACCTGTTCGCCGCGAACGTTGGCCAGTTGGCTGAGTTCCGGAACCCCGGCGATCAGCTGTTCGATACCGACTTTCGCCGCCTGGTAGGTCGCGCTGTTAGCGGCGCTCGCGCCAGCGCCGGCGATAGTGCCGCCGGTAGCGAGGATCACCACGTTGGCCAGTTTCTGTTGGGTTTCGACTTCTTTTGCCTGAAGGGCAGTAGGCAGGAGCAGCATTAGGGCCAAAGCGCCCGGAATAAAGGTGTTGAAGGCAGATTTCATTATTTTCTCTCTAGTAGTGAGACGGTGCTGATGCAAGTTCATCTAGATACGCCCCAGGCAGATCTGAACGCCTGGGGTATAGGTGAAGAGCAGGATCTGTACCAGCCATACGTTGAATGAGAGAAACTTTTAACATGATGATTTATATCAATATTTATCCAATGGGTTATCGGTATTGAACAGCCTCGCGTCCGGGTTTCCGAATAAGTTGAGGATTCGCGTTCGGCTCTCCGAAAAGGCCTACGACCTCTGGTGAACCTTTCACCTTGCCAGAAAGAAAATCAGTGCTAAAGAAACCCGCGCACAGGTCGATGCCCCTTCAAGGATTTTTTTTCGGGAGTTCACATGTCTTTTTCTGTCGGTTTTCCAAATGCGGGCGCAATCACCATCGGTGGCAAGTCCCCGTCGACGATCAATGCCTTGAGCGAAGCGACGGAAGACGCGTCGACGCAGCAGACTGGAAAAGAAGAAAACCAGGTCAGAACCGGTGGCGCTGCTCAGGCTGAAAGCAAATCCGAGAGCAAATCCGAGAGCAAAAGCAGTCAAAGTATCGCGGTGCAGGTGCTGCTCAAACGCATGCAGGAACTGCAACAGCAGCTGCGCGAACAACAGCAGCAATTGGCCGCCGCTCAGGCAGCGTCCTATCCAAACGAGGAAGCCAAAGCCACCGCCGTCATGTCGATCCAGGGGCAGATCGCTGAAACCAATGGCGCGTTGGCGCAAGTGTCCGGCAATCTGGTGAAAGAACTGGCCAAAGACTCCAGCACCGGCGGGCTGATCAGCACGACGGCTTAACGTGGAGGGTTGGTTTTTGCCAACCCGGACACAAAACAGGTCGTTGACAAATCACAGCAGGGTTCGCATAGTTCGGTCTACGCAAACGTTTGCGCGCTGTTCGCGATGGCTCGAACCATTGACGGACGCAATGAAGCCTCCGCCAGCGCAAGCGTTGCTCACAATAATCATAAGATCGGAGTGAACCCATGAAGCTGCCATTCGCTGGACGTCTTCTTGCTGTCGCTATGCTGGCTGCCGCATCCGCCGCGCTGCCTGTCTCTTCGGCATTCGCCGAGACCCCTGAAAAACCCAAAGTCGCGCTGGTCATGAAATCCCTGGCCAACGAGTTCTTCCTGACCATGGAAGACGGTGCCAAGGCGTATCAGAAAGACCATTCCGGCGATTTCGAACTGATCTCCAACGGCATCAAGGACGAAACGGATACCGCTGGCCAGACGCGCATCGTCGAGCAAATGATTCTGGCCAAGGTCAATGCGCTGGTCATCGCGCCGGCTGACTCCAAGGCCATGGTTCCGGTGATCAAGAAAGCCATCGATGCCGGTATCACCGTGATCAACATCGATAACCAGTTGGACCCGGCCGTGGTCAAAAGCAAGAACATCACCGTCCCGTTCGTAGGCCCGGATAACCGTAAAGGTGCGCGTCTGGTCGGTGAGTATCTGGCCAAGCAACTGAAGGCCGGTGACGAAGTCGGCATCATCGAAGGCGTGTCCACGACTACCAACGCCCAGGCCCGCACCGCAGGCTTCAAAGACGCGATGGAAGCGGCGCAGATCAAGGTTGTTTCGTTGCAGTCCGGTGACTGGGAGATCGACAAGGGCAACAAGGTTGCCGCCTCGATTCTCAGCGAATACCCGGATGTCAAAGCCCTGCTGGCCGGTAACGACAGCATGGCCGTCGGTGCAGTGTCCGCCGTGCGTGCGGCAGGCAAGGCGGGCAAGGTGCAAGTGGTCGGTTACGACAATATCAACGCCATCAAGCCAATGTTGAAAGACGGCCGGGTCCTGGCGACCGCTGACCAGTTTGCCGCCAGGCAAGCCGTGTTCGGTATCGAGACTGCGCTGAAAATCATCAAGGGCGAGAAGGTCGACAGCGGCACCAATGGCGTGATCGAAACTCCAGTAGAGCTGGTCACCAAGTAACCCTTCTGGCGACACAACGGTGCTCGCCCGTCCCGGCGAGCACATGGAGAGTTTTATGTCAGTTTCCGCCCCGAACGCTGTCCTCTCGGTCAGCGGCATCGGCAAGACCTACGCTCAACCCGTCCTGACCGGCATTGACCTGACGCTGATGCGCGGTGAAGTGCTGGCGCTGACCGGCGAGAACGGCGCCGGCAAAAGCACGCTGTCCAAAATCATTGGCGGACTGGTCACGCCGACCACCGGCCAGATGCAATTCCAGGGGCAGGATTACCGCCCTGGCAGTCGTACCCAGGCCGAAGACCTGGGCATCCGCATGGTCATGCAAGAACTCAATCTGTTGCCGACCCTGTCGGTGGCGGAAAACCTGTTTCTCGACAACTTGCCCAGCAATGGCGGCTGGATCAGCCGCAAGCAATTGCGCAAGGCCGCGATCGAGGCCATGGCTCAGGTCGGGCTCGACGCGATCGACCCGGACACCCTGGTCGGCGAACTCGGCATCGGTCACCAACAAATGGTCGAGATCGCGCGCAACCTGATCGGCGATTGCCATGTGCTGATCCTCGACGAACCGACCGCGATGCTCACCGCCCGCGAAGTCGAAATGCTGTTCGAGCAGATCACCCGCTTGCAGGCTCGCGGCGTGTCGATCATCTATATCTCCCACCGCCTCGAAGAGCTGGCGCGGGTCGCCCAGCGCATTGCGGTGTTGCGCGATGGCAACCTGGTCTGCGTCGAGCCGATGGCCAATTACAACAGCGAGCAATTGGTCACTCTGATGGTGGGTCGTGAACTCGGTGAACACATCGACCTGGGGCCGCGCAAGATTGGCGCTCCCGCCCTGACGGTCAAAGGGCTGACCCGATCGGACAAAGTTCGCGACGTATCCTTCGAAGTTCGCGCAGGCGAGATCTACGGGATCTCCGGATTGATCGGGGCAGGGCGCACCGAGTTGCTGCGCCTGATCTTCGGTGCCGACACCGCGGACAGCGGCACCGTTGCGCTGGGTTCTCCCGCTCAAGTGGTGAGTATTCGTTCGCCGGCTGATGCGGTCGGCCACGGCATCGCCCTGATCACCGAGGACCGCAAAGGTGAAGGCCTGCTGCTCACCCAGTCGATCAGCGCCAACATCGCGTTGGGCAACATGCCGGTGATTTCCAGTGGCGGTGTCGTCAATAACGCTGACGAAATGTCCCTGGCTCAGCGTCAGATCGACGCCATGCGCATCCGCAGTTCGAGCCCGACGCAGTTGGTGTCCGAGCTGTCGGGTGGCAACCAGCAGAAAGTCGTGATCGGCCGTTGGCTGGAGCGCGACTGTTCGGTGATGCTGTTCGATGAGCCGACCCGCGGCATCGATGTGGGCGCCAAGTTCGACATTTATGCACTGCTCGGTGAGCTGACCCGTCAGGGCAAAGCGCTGGTGGTGGTGTCCAGCGACCTGCGTGAGTTGATGCTGATCTGCGACCGGATCGGCGTGTTGTCAGCGGGGCGTCTGATCGACACCTTCGAGCGCGACAGCTGGACCCAGGATGATTTGCTTGCCGCCGCGTTCGCCGGCTACCAAAAACGTGATGCGTTGCTCAACGAAGCAGCGCCTAGGGACCTTTCATGAAAACTGCATCTTCCGCCGGCAAACGTAGTGGCAATTTCTACGGTCTGGGCACCTATCTGGGCCTGGCCGGTGCCTTGCTGGCGATGGTTGCGCTGTTCTCGGTATTGAGCAGCCACTTCCTGTCTTACGACACGTTCAGCACCCTGGCCAACCAGATCCCCGATTTGATGGTGCTGGCGGTCGGCATGACGTTCGTGCTGATCATCGGTGGTATCGACCTGTCGGTCGGCTCGGTTTTGGCGCTCGCGGCGTCGGCCGTCAGCGTGGCGATTCTCGGCTGGGGCTGGAGCGTCCTGCCTGCCGCGCTGCTCGGGATGGCGATTGCTGCCTTGGCCGGGACCATTACCGGATCGATCACCGTGGCGTGGCGAATCCCTTCGTTCATCGTGTCCCTCGGCGTGCTGGAAATGGCCCGTGGCGTGGCCTACCAGATGACCGGCTCGCGCACGGCTTACATCGGTGACGCCTTCGCCTGGCTGTCCAACCCGATCGCCTTCGGCATTTCGCCGTCGTTCATCATTGCCTTGTTGATCATCATCATCGCTCAGGCTGTGTTGACCCGTACCGTGTTCGGTCGCTACCTGATCGGCATCGGCACCAACGAAGAGGCGGTGCGTCTGGCAGGGATCAATCCAAAACCCTACAAGATTCTGGTTTTCAGTCTGATGGGGCTGCTGGCCGGTATTGCCGCGCTGTTCCAGATTTCCCGTCTGGAAGCGGCGGATCCGAATGCCGGCTCCGGACTGGAGCTGCAAGTGATCGCCGCCGTGGTGATCGGCGGTACCAGTCTGATGGGCGGCCGTGGTTCGGTAATCAGTACGTTCTTCGGGGTGTTGATCATATCGGTACTGGCGGCAGGCCTGGCGCAGATCGGCGCGACCGAGCCGACCAAACGCATCATCACCGGCGCGGTGATCGTGGTGGCGGTGGTGCTGGATACTTATCGCAGTCAGCGCGCAAGCCGGCGGACCTGAGTCATGGCAACGATCAAGGATGTGGCGGCACTCGCAGGGATTTCCTACACCACGGTTTCCCACGTGGTGAACAAGACCCGACCGGTCAGCGAAGAGGTGCGGATCAAAGTCGAGGCAGCGATCAAAACCCTGGACTACGTGCCGAGCGCCGTGGCCCGTTCATTGAAAGCTAAAACCACGGCGACCATCGGTTTGCTGGTGCCGAACAGCCTCAACCCGTACTTCGCCGAACTGGCCCGAGGCATCGAGGATTACTGCGAACGCAACGGCTATTGCGTGATCCTCTGCAACTCCGACGATAACCCGGACAAACAGCGCAGTTACCTGCGCGTGCTGCTGGAAAAGCGCGTCGACGGGTTGATCGTGGCCTCGGCCGGCGGTGACGCGGGGCTGGCGGAAGGTCTTGCCGGGGTGCGCACGCCGATGGTGATCGTCGACCGTAGTCTGGAAGGTGTGAATGCCGATCTGGTGCGTATCGACCACGAATACGGCGCCTATCTGGCTACCCGGCATTTGCTGGAGCTGGGCCACCGGGACATTGCCACCATTGGCGGCCCGGCGGGCACCAGCGTGGCGCAGATGCGTCTGGCCGGATATTGCCGCGCCTTGCAGGAGGCGGGCGTCGAAGTGCATCCCGAGCGTATGCTCGAAAGTGACTTCACCAGCACTGGCGGTTACAACGCCGCCGCGATTCTGTTGGAAAAGAACCCACCCAGCGCGATCTTCGCCGGCAACGACATGATCGGTATCGGTGTGCTGCGAGCAGCGGCCGAGCGCAATGTTCGTGTTCCGACCGAGCTGTCGGTGATCGGCTTCGACGATATCCAGATGAGCCGTTATGTCTACCCGGCGCTGACCACCGTGGGCCAGTCGATCCTGCAACTCGGTGAGATGGCGGCCGAGGTTTTGTTACGACGGATCGCAACACCCGCCATGGCCACTGATCAACGGATCGTGACGCCCAGTATTGTCCTGCGAGAATCGACTGCACCGCTCGCCGGTGTGTTCGATGAATACCGCTGAAACCGAATTGACGAGTAGTGATGTATGCCAGCAAAAGTAGTGGTGATAGGCAGCCTGAACATGGACCTGGTGACCCGGGCTCCACGGTTGCCCCGTGGCGGTGAGACGCTTATCGGCGAGTCGTTTGCCACAGTTTCCGGCGGCAAGGGCGCGAACCAGGCGGTCGCCGCGGCACGGCTGGGGGCGCAGGTGTCGATGGTCGGTTGTGTCGGCAGCGATGCTTACGGTGAAGAATTGTGCGGGGCACTGTGGGCCGAGCAGATCGACTGCCAGGCAGTCAGCACGGTCGAAGGCTCCAGCGGCGTGGCCTTGATTGTGGTCGATGACAACAGTCAGAACGCAATCGTGATCGTCGCCGGTGCCAACGGTGCGCTGACACCACAAGTCATCGACCAGTTCGATGCGGTATTGCAGGCGGCGGACGTGATCATTTGTCAGCTGGAAGTGCCGGATGCCACGGTGGGACATGCCCTCAAGCGCGGACGTGAGCTGGGCAAAATCGTGATCCTCAACCCGGCGCCGGCCAGTCGCCCGCTGCCGGCCGATTGGTATGCGTCCATCGATTATCTGATTCCCAATGAAAGCGAAGCCTCGGCCCTCAGCGGTTTGCCGGTGGACTCCCTTGAAACCGCCGAAACTGCCGCAACCCGTTTGATCGCGTTGGGCGCCGGCAAGGTCATCATCACCCTTGGCGCTCAAGGATCGATGTTCGCCAACGGCACAGGCTTCGAACATTTCCCGGCGCCGAAAGTGAAGGCTGTCGATACCACGGCGGCTGGCGACACTTTCGTCGGCGGGTTCGCCGCCGCACTGGCGTCCGGCAAGACTGAAGCTGAAGCGATCCGTTTCGGCCAGGTCGCCGCAGCGCTGTCGGTCACCCGTGCCGGCGCGCAACCCTCGATTCCCACCTTGTCCGATGTACAGGCGTTCAAAGCACCATGAAAAAGACACCTTTGCTCAACGTCGCGCTGTCTCGGCTGATCGCGTCTCTTGGTCACGGCGACATGGTCGTGATCGGCGATGCCGGCCTGCCGGTCCCGCCGGGCGTCGAACTGATCGACCTGGCCCTGACCCAGGGTATTCCGGATTTCGTCAGCACTTTAAAGGTCGTTCTCAGCGAAATGCAGGTTGAGCGCCATGTGCTGGCGCAGGAAATTCTGGACAAACAACCACCCGCGTTGAGCTCGCTGGATGAGCTGAATGCCAAAGGTGTGCTGGGCCGGCGTGAGCTGCTCAGCCATGACCAGTTCAAAGTCCTCAGCCGACAGGCGCGAGCGATTGTTCGTACAGGCGAATGTGCGCCGTACTGCAACATCGTGCTGGTATCGGGGGTGACGTTCTAACGCGCTGTACACACATTTGTTTCCCCACGCACAAGGAGTGCGATATGCACCGCTATGCTCAGAAACTGCACCACCTGCTCCGGAGTCTGCTGCTTTTGTCCCTGATTACTGCAACGAGCGCCCAGGCGGCGGAAAAGACCGATTTGATCATCGACACCGATCCCGGTGCCGACGACGTCGTTGCCTTGCTGTTTGCGTTAGCGTCGCCTGAAGAGCTGAACATTCGTGCGCTGACCACCGTTGCCGGCAACGTGCGTCTGGACAAGACTTCGCGAAATGCTCGACTGGCCCGTGAATGGGCGGGGCGCGAGGAGGTGCCGGTGTACGCGGGCGCACCGAAACCGTTAATGCGCACGCCGATCTATGCGGAAAACATCCATGGCAAGGAAGGTCTGTCGGGCGTCACTGTGCACGAGCCGAAAAAAGGATTGGCCGAAGGCAATGCAGTCAATTACCTGATCGATACCTTGAAGGCCGCCAAGCCTCATAGCATCACCATCGCCATGCTGGGGCCACAGACCAACCTGGCCCTGGCGCTGATCCAGGAACCTGAAATCGTTCAGGGCATCAAGGAAGTGGTGATCATGGGGGGCGCGCACTTCAACGGTGGCAACATTACCCCGGTGGCTGAATTCAATCTGTTCGCTGACCCGCAGGCTGCGGAAGTAGTGCTCAAAAGCGGCGTGAAGCTGACGTATCTGCCGTTGGACGTGACCCACAAGATCCTCACCAGTGACGCGCGCCTGAAGCAGATCGCAGCGATCAACAACAATGCCAGTAAGCTGGTGGGCGATATTCTCAATGAGTACGTCAAAGGCGACATGGAGCACTACGGTATTCCCGGTGGCCCGGTGCATGACGCAACCGTCATTGCTTACCTGCTCAAGCCTGAATTGTTCACCGGTCGTTCGGTCAACGTGGTCGTTGATAGCCGCGAAGGACCAACCTTCGGTCAAACCATTGTCGACTGGTATGACGGCCTGAAAGCGCCGAAGAACGCGTTCTGGGTTGAGAGCGGCGACGCTCAGGGTTTCTTCGACCTGCTGACCCAGCGTCTTGCTCGTTTGAAGTAAGCCGCATGCCCGCAGGTGTCAGCCTGCGGGTTTTTACTATCTTTCGGTTTCCACTGCGTCTTTCAGGTCGGCGGGATATCTCTCGAAAACCTGCTTGATGAATGAATGGGCTGCGTCAGTGCCCAGTGCCTTGACCAGCAGATCGATACCAATGATTGCCAACTCTTCCGGGCTGCCCGGGCTGTAAGAGCTGTGGCCCTGTGGCCACTTGACGGTGATGTTGGCGTCGATGCTTACGGTGGTCATGATGGCGCTCGTGAAGTCGGAAAAGTCTGAGTGCCGAGTTAACCATTTTTCGCGGCGTTTGGCACTCCGACTTAGGCATGAGAAGAGGGCTATGCGACACTTGGTCTTTGACGAATTTTTCAAGGACCACGCTGTGCAGATCGATTTGAACACGCCCGACGGCTTGACCCTTGAGGCGGTGCGCCAGCTGCTGGCCTCTGCCAGTGATGATGAGCACACGCAGCTGCGAGTGACCAAGGGCGGCATCGCCTACATTTCATCGGGCGTTGTGGGCGGCACCGATATCAACGGGCTACTGTTTCGCCTGGAGACGTGGGCCAAGGGTTCCGGATACGTAGGATTGGTCGCGGCCAGCGACGAAGTCTGGGTCATGCAGATTTTCAATGCGCTGAAAGAAAACTGGCCGAACCCGCCCTATGATTACATCGACGTCTATTGAGGACTGTTCATATTCAGTCACGATTGAGTGATGAACGGCAGGGTGACGCTCAGGCAAACTCGCCGCTCGTGCGGATCCAGGGCAGGGTGATGGCTCTCGCCTCGAAACCAAATGCCGGATTGGCGGTCGCAAGATCTCAGCTTAACTATTGGAAAAAAGGAGGCTTCATGCCTTGGAAGTTCGCGTCATTGGGTACTTTGTTCGCTGTCACGCTGCTGGCGGGTTGCAGCAGTACGACGTCGGAATCGGCGACAGACCCTGTTACGACGACTGACACTGGCCACAGCCGTTGCGAGGCTAAGGCGGCCGAATTCACCATTGGCAAAGCAGCTTCGCCTGCACTGCTGGAGCAGGCACGTACCCGCGCAGGTGCACAGAATGCCCGGTTCCTGTCGCCTAACGATATGGTGACGCTGGAATACCGTTCTGATCGCCTGAACCTGAATACCGATGCCAGCCGAGTGGTTACCCGCGTCAACTGCGGCTGATCACTTCAAACTTTTGCTTCGCTCATAAAAAACCCCGTCACATGGACGGGGTTTTTTTAGTGCGGCTGAAAATTACTCAGCGCGGACTTGTGCAGCTTGCATACCCTTTTGGCCTTTCTCAGCCACGAAGGAAACGGTTTGGCCTTCTTTCAGGCTTTTGAAACCGTCGCTTTCGATAGCTTTGAAGTGTACGAACAGGTCGTCACCGCCACCTTGAGGAGTGATGAAGCCGAAGCCTTTTTCATCGTTGAACCATTTAACGGTGCCGGTTTGGCGATTAGACATGGTGTATCTCCAAGAAACATATATTTTCAGTAGTGCTGTGCTGCTCAGGCCAACTGGGCACACCGGGGTATCATAGTCGAAATGTTCGCTTTGGGAGCCCCCCGGACGTGCTGTTTGCCCTGCAGTCGCGTTCAGTTTGCTGCTTGATGTAGCTGAAAGCCCCGTTTTACAAGGCTTTCAGCCGAAAGTAAAGACGATAAAAAAACCTGTAAAACCTGCATAAATTGTACGAAAAAGCAGTTTTCAGAGCGTTTTTACTGTTGTGGCAGACGTAAAAATCCCTCAGTCGGGCTTATTTTTTTGCCTTGTTATCGGCTTTGCATGACGAGATTTGGGTCAGTGCTTTTTGTTTCAGTGCGTCATTGGCCGTGTTATCCATCAGGGACTGGATGTCTTTGGCAGGGTACGACTTGATGGCATCGGCTCCGCAAGCGCAGTGAGCCTTCGCTGCGGCAGCACCGATCTGCGGAGTGGCCGCTTCTGTGCACTGAGCCATGTATTTCTCACGCTCGCCCTTCGGCCAATCGGCGTGGGCGGCCAGTGGCAGCAGCAGAACGATGGGGGCGACGACTGCGAACAAACGATTCAGACGCATGCTGGGATGCTCCTTGTGGGTCAATGTCTTGTTATCTGAGGGGTAAAGCGGGGTTCAAGTTCAGCACTCTGGCATAAATTGCATGATTTGCCCCAGCACAAAGCCTCGTTGCATCGACGACCGTTCATCTGTGCTAGCATGCCTCGCTCGGGCGTTTGCAGGCTCCGGATGACCTTCAGTCCCGGTAGCGGCAATTGCGCGAATAACCCTGATTTGAATCCCAGTCACTCTGGTTCGGTTTTCCGGTTGGCCGCAAGGCTCCTGCCGCTGTAAGGCAGGCGTTCGTCATTGAATGGCCTGGATCGGATCTTGTACTGGCTCATCCCAACCCACGTGACCTTTGGTAGGGGTCACCACTAGGAGAGGAGGCGCCATGCCAACTATTACTCTTCCCGACGGCAGTCAACGTTCATTCGATCACCCGGTTTCCGTAGCCGAGGTCGCCGCATCCATTGGTGCAGGTCTGGCCAAGGCCACCGTGGCCGGCAAGGTCAATGGCAAGCTGGTTGACGCCAGCGACATCATCGACAGCGATTCCACGCTGCAAATCATTACGCCAAAGGATGAAGAGGGGCTGGAGATCATTCGCCACTCTTGCGCCCACCTGGTTGGCCACGCGGTCAAGCAGCTGTATCCGACCGCCAAGATGGTCATCGGCCCGGTCATCGATGAAGGCTTTTATTACGACATCGCCTTCGAGCGTCCTTTCACTCCGGACGACCTGGCCGCGATCGAACAGCGCATGCAGCAGCTGATCGAAAAAGATTACGACGTGATCAAGAAAGTCACTCCGCGCGCCGAAGTGATCGAAGTGTTCAAGGCCCGTGGCGAAGACTACAAGCTGCGCCTGGTCGAGGACATGCCGAACGAGCAGGCCATGGGTCTGTACTATCACGAAGAATACGTCGACATGTGCCGCGGTCCGCACGTGCCAAACACGCGCTTCCTGAAATCCTTCAAGCTGACCAAGTTGTCCGGCGCCTACTGGCGTGGCGATGCCAAGAATGAGCAGTTGCAGCGCGTTTACGGCACCGCTTGGGCGGACAAGAAGCAGCTGGCGGCTTACATCCAGCGCATCGAAGAGGCTGAAAAGCGCGATCACCGCAAGATCGGCAAGCGCCTGGGCCTGTTCCACACCCAGGAAGAGTCCCCGGGCATGGTGTTCTGGCACCCGAACGGCTGGACTTTGTACCAGGTGCTCGAGCAGTACATGCGCAAGGTTCAACGCGACAACGGTTACCTGGAGATCAAGACGCCTCAGGTTGTTGACCGCAGCCTGTGGGAGAAATCCGGGCACTGGGCCAACTACGCCGACAACATGTTCACCACTCAGTCGGAAAACCGCGACTACGCGATCAAGCCAATGAATTGCCCTTGCCACGTGCAAGTGTTCAATCAGGGCCTGAAAAGCTACCGCGAGTTGCCGATGCGCCTGGCCGAATTCGGTGCATGCCACCGTAACGAGCCATCGGGTGCGCTGCACGGCATCATGCGTGTGCGCGCATTCACTCAGGACGACGCCCACATCTTCTGTACCGAAGAGCAGATGCAGGCCGAATCCGCCGCGTTCATCAAGCTGACCATGGACGTTTATGCCGACTTCGGCTTCAAAGACGTCGAAATGAAGCTGTCCACTCGTCCGGAAAAACGCGTGGGTTCCGACGAGCTGTGGGATCGCGCCGAAGCTGCACTGGCTGCAGCCCTTGATAGCGCTGGCTTGCCGTACGATCTGCAGCCGGGCGAGGGTGCGTTCTACGGTCCGAAGATCGAGTTCTCGCTGAAAGATTGCCTTGGCCGTGTCTGGCAGTGTGGTACCCTTCAGCTCGATTTTAACCTGCCTGTCCGTTTGGGAGCCGAATACGTCTCCGAAGACAACAGTCGCAAGCACCCGGTTATGTTGCACCGGGCGATCCTCGGATCCTTCGAACGTTTCGTCGGAATCCTGATCGAGCACTACGAGGGTGCATTCCCTGCGTGGCTGGCTCCGACCCAGGCAGTGATCATGAATATCACTGATAAACAGGCCGATTTTGCCGCCGAGGTTGAAAAAACCCTCAATGAAAGCGGATTTCGTGCCAAGTCTGACTTGAGAAATGAAAAGATCGGCTTTAAAATCCGCGAGCATACTTTGCTCAAGGTTCCCTATCTCTTGGTTATCGGAGATCGGGAAGTCGAGATGCAGACTGTCGCTGTGCGTACTCGTGAAGGTGCTGACCTGGGCTCGATGCCCGTCGCCCAGTTCGCTGAGTTTCTCGCGCAAGCGGTTTCCCGGCGTGGTCGCCCAGATTCGGAGTAATTACTATTAAGCGTGAAATGAGACAAGATAAACGAGCTGCACCGAAAGCCCCGATCAACGAGAATATCTCGGCACGCGAGGTTCGGTTAATTGGGGCTGAAGGTGAACAGCTTGGGATTGTGTCAATTGAAGACGCGCTTCTTAAGGCTGAAGAGGCCAAACTGGATCTGGTGGAAATTTCCGCCGATGCAGTACCCCCTGTTTGCAAACTGATGGACTACGGCAAATCGATCTTCGAGAAGAAGAAGCAGGTTGCCGCGGCCAAGAAAAACCAGAAGCAGATTCAGGTTAAAGAAATCAAGTTTCGTCCAGGGACGGAGGAAGGGGATTACCAGGTAAAACTGCGCAACCTGGTACGTTTCCTGAGTGATGGGGACAGGGCCAAGGTATCCTTGCGATTCCGCGGCCGTGAGATGGCCCACCAGGAGCTGGGGATGGAACTCCTCAAGCGAGTTGAAGGTGACTTGCTCGAGTACGGTTCGGTCGAACAGCATCCTAAGATGGAAGGACGCCAGCTGATCATGGTCATCGCCCCGAAAAAGAAGAAGTAATCATCAGGGCACGGCAGGCCTTCTGATTATGTTTATCAACTGAATGCGGAGTATCCGAACATGCCAAAAATGAAAACGAAAAGTGGTGCTGCTAAGCGGTTTCTGAAAACTGCTAACGGTATCAAGCACAAGCACGCTTTCAAGAGCCACATCCTGACTAAAATGTCGACCAAGCGTAAGCGTCAACTGCGCGGTAGCAGCTTGCTGGCACCGTGTGACGTGGCAAAAGTCGAGCGCATGCTGCGCCTTCGTTAATTTAGTCAAGAATAGAGGAAGTAACTCATGGCTCGTGTAAAGCGTGGCGTCATTGCCCGTAAACGTCACAAAAAAATTCTGAAACTTGCTAAAGGCTACTACGGCGCTCGCTCGCGCGTATTCCGTGTTGCCAAGCAAGCGGTAATCAAGGCAGGCCAATACGCCTACCGTGACCGTCGTCAGAAAAAACGTCAGTTCCGCGCTCTGTGGATCGCTCGTATCAACGCTGGTGCACGTATCAACGGTCTGTCCTACAGCCGTTTCATCGCCGGCCTGAAAAAAGCGTCCATCGAGATCGACCGTAAGGTTCTGGCTGATCTGGCAGTGAACGAAAAAGCGGCGTTTGCTGCGATTGTCGAGAAAGCTAAAGCCACCTTGGCTTAAGTACCCCCGACAGTCACCCGGCCTCACCTCTGTGGGGCCAGGTGTTAAACGTCATAAATAGGGGAAGAGCCTTCAAGCTCTTCCCCTATTTTGTATCTGGAGTCTGTACATGGAAAACCTGGATGCGCTCGTCTCTCAAGCACTAGAGGCTGTGCAAAGCGCTGAAGATATCAATGCCCTGGAGCAAATCCGGGTTCACTACCTTGGCAAGAAGGGCGAATTGACTCAGGTGATGAAGACCCTGGGGAATTTGCCGGCAGAAGAGCGTCCGCAAGTCGGCGCCCTGATCAACGTTGCCAAGGAGCGTGTCACAGAGGTTCTCAATGCCCGCAAGGCACTGTTTGAAGAGGCTGATCTAGCCGCCAAACTGTCTGCCGAGTCCATTGATGTGACCCTGCCTGGCCGCGGTCAGACCTCGGGTGGTCTGCATCCGGTCACCCGTACTCTGGAACGAATCGAGCAATTCTTCACCCACATCGGCTACGGCATTGCCGAAGGCCCTGAGGTCGAAGACGATTACCACAACTTCGAAGCGCTCAACATCCCAGGCCATCACCCGGCCCGGTCGATGCATGACACCTTCTATTTCAATGCCAACATGTTGCTGCGCACCCATACCTCGCCGGTACAGGTCCGCACCATGGAATCGAAACAACCGCCGATCCGCATCGTCTGCCCAGGCCGTGTGTACCGCAGCGACTCCGATATCACCCACTCGCCGATGTTCCACCAGGTCGAAGGCCTGCTGGTCGATCGCGATATCAACTTCGCCGACCTCAAAGGGACCATCGAAGAGTTCCTGCGCGTGTTCTTCGAAAAAGAACTGGCCGTGCGTTTCCGTCCTTCGTATTTCCCGTTCACCGAGCCATCCGCTGAAGTCGACATGGAATGCGTGATGTGCAGCGGTAAAGGCTGCCGTGTCTGCAAGCAGACTGGCTGGCTGGAAGTGATGGGCTGCGGCATGGTCCACCCGAATGTGCTGCGTATGTCCGGGATCGACCCGGAAGAGTTCTCGGGCTTTGCCTTCGGCATGGGCGTTGAGCGTCTGGCCATGCTGCGTTACGGCGTGAACGACTTGCGTCTGTTCTTCGACAACGACTTGCGGTTCCTCGCGCAATTTCGCTAGTCGTAACGAATTCTTAGGAGAGCAGGATGAAATTCAGTGAACAATGGCTGCGTGGCTGGGTAAGCCCGCAGGTAAGTCGCGACGAGCTGGTTGCTCGTCTGTCGATGGCCGGTCTTGAGGTTGATAGCGTTACGCTGGCCGCCGGTGAATTCAGTGGTGTGGTCGTGGGCGAAGTGCTGAGCACCGAGCAACACCCGGACGCCGACAAGTTGCGCGTTTGCCAGGTCAGCAATGGCTCGGAGACCTTCCAGGTCGTGTGCGGTGCGCCAAACGTGCGCCCGGGCCTGAAGATCCCGTTCGCCATGATCGGTGCCGAACTGCCGGGCGACTTCAAGATCAAGAAAGCCAAGCTGCGAGGCGTTGAGTCCAACGGCATGCTGTGCTCGCAAGCCGAGCTGCAAGTCGGCGAAGGCAACGACGGCCTGATGGAGTTGCCGGCGGATGCGCCGGTCGGTCTGGACATTCGTGAGTACCTGAGTCTGGACGACGCCAGCATCGAGGTCGACCTGACCCCGAACCGCGGCGACTGCCTGTCCCTGGCCGGTCTGGCTCGTGAAGTCGGCGCGCTGTATGACGCTGAAGTCACCCGTCCGGTGGTGGCTGTCGTGCCAGCCGTGCACGATGAAGTGCGTTCGATCGAAGTACTGGCGCCAGCCGCTTGCCCGCGTTACCTGGGCCGTGTGATCCGTAACGTCGACCTGACCAAGCCGACGCCGCTGTGGATGGTCGAGCGCCTGCGTCGTGGCGACGTGCGCAGCATCGACGCTGCCGTCGACATCACCAACTACGTGATGCTGGAGCTGGGCCAACCGCTGCACGCATTCGATCTCGCCGAAATCAATGGCGGCATCCGCGTGCGCATGGCCGAAGAAGGCGAGAAGCTGGTACTGCTCGACGGTCAGGAAGTCAGCCTGCGTAGCGATACGCTGGTGATTGCCGACCACACCCGCGCCTTGGCAATCGCCGGCGTCATGGGCGGCGAGCACAGCGGCGTCAACACCGCGACCACTCGCGACGTATTCCTTGAAAGTGCGTTCTTCGACCAGATCGCCGTCGCTGGCAAGGCCCGTTCCTATGGCCTGCACACCGATGCTTCGCACCGCTACGAGCGTGGCGTGGACTGGCAACTGGCCCGTGAAGCCATGGAGCGCGCCACTGGCCTGCTGCTGGAAATCACTGGCGGCGAAGCTGGCCCGATCATCGAAACCGTCAGCGAGCAGCATCTGCCGTCGATTGCACCGGTTACGCTGCGTGCGCAACGCATCACTCAGATGCTGGGCATGGAAATGGAGTCGACCGAAGTCGAGCGTCTGCTCAGCGGCCTGGGTCTGAAAATTTCTGCCGATGGGGAAGGGCAGTGGCGCGTTGAAGTGCCAAGCCATCGCTTCGACATCAGCCTGGAAGTCGATCTGATCGAAGAACTGGCTCGTCTGTACGGTTACAACCGTCTGCCGGTACGTTACCCACAAGCTCGCCTGGCACCGCAAGCCAAGGCTGAAGCGCGCAGCGATCTGCCTGAGTTGCGTCGTCTGCTGGTGGCGCGTGGTTATCAGGAAGCGATCACCTACAGCTTCATCGATCCGAAACAATTCGAGTTGTTTAATCCGGGTGTCGAGCCGCTGCTGCTGGCCAACCCGATCTCGAACGACATGGCGGCCATGCGCTCGTCCCTGTGGCCTGGTCTGGTCAAGGCGCTTCAGCACAACCTGAACCGTCAACAAGACCGCGTCCGTCTGTTCGAAAGCGGGCTGCGTTTTGTCGGTCAGCTGGAAGGCCTGAAGCAAGAGCCGATGCTGGCGGGTGTTGTTTGCGGTAGCCGTCTGCCGGAAGGCTGGGCTCAGGGTCGCGATGTCGTGGATTTCTTCGACGTCAAAGCCGACGTGGAAGCGGTGCTGGGCTTTGCAGGTGCACTGGATTCGTTCACGTTCGTGCCGGGCAAACACCCTGCGTTGCACCCGGGTCAAACCGCGCGCATCGAACGTGAAGGTCGCCTGGTCGGTTTTGTCGGCGCTATCCACCCTGAATTGTCGAAAACCCTAGGTCTCGACCGCCCGGTTTTCGTCTTCGAGCTGGTTCTGGCCGAAGTAGCATTGGGGAAAATGCCTAAATTCCAGGAGTTATCACGCTTTCCTGAAGTGCGTCGTGACTTGGCTTTGATTGCGGCCACGGACGTTGCGGCCAGTGCCGTACTGGACGTAATCCGTGAAAATGCAGGCGAATGGCTCACAGACCTCAGGCTATTTGACGTGTATCAGGGTAAAGGCATTGATCCTGATAGAAAAAGCCTTGCAGTCGGCTTGACCTGGCAGCATCCATCGCGCACTCTTAATGACGATGAGGTGAATACCACGACGCAAAACATCCTCACCTCGCTCGAACAAAGGTTGAACGCCACGTTAAGGAAGTGACGTATGGGGGCTCTGACGAAAGCTGAGATGGCGGAACGTCTGTATGAAGAGCTGGGCCTGAATAAACGGGAGGCCAAGGAATTGGTCGAACTGTTTTTTGAAGAAATCAGGCACGCTCTTGAAGACAACGAACAAGTCAAATTGTCCGGTTTCGGCAATTTCGACCTTCGGGACAAACGCCAGCGGCCTGGCCGCAATCCGAAAACGGGTGAAGAAATCCCGATCACGGCTCGCCGTGTGGTCACCTTTCGTCCAGGGCAGAAGTTGAAGGCCCGAGTTGAGGCTTATGCTGGAACCAAGTCATAACGACGAGCTACCCGTCATCCCAGGCAAACGCTACTTCACCATTGGTGAAGTCAGCGAGCTGTGTGCGGTAAAACCACACGTGCTGCGCTATTGGGAGCAGGAGTTTCCTCAACTCAACCCCGTCAAACGCCGCGGAAACCGCCGGTATTATCAGCGACAAGACGTGCTGATGATCCGGCAGATCCGCGCGCTTCTTTACGATCAAGGGTTCACCATCGGCGGCGCGCGCTTGCGTTTGTCCGGTGATGAAGCCAAAGACGACACCACTCAATACAAGCAGATGATTCGGCAGATGATTGCTGAGTTGGAAGATGTGTTGGTTGTCCTCAAGAAATAATTTCCTGCGTTTGAATACTTCCAGTTTTCAAATGCTTGCGATATATTCTTGAGCGTTCTTCGAGGAGAGGAACGAGTTTCACGCCTAGTCGGGGCGTAGCGCAGTCCGGTAGCGCACTAGCATGGGGTGCTAGGGGTCGAGTGTTCGAATCACTCCGTCCCGACCATTATTCCTGAGTTAAATCAGACACTTAAGCCGATCATCTAGATCGGTTTTTTTGTGTCTGCGCAAAACTGGCGCAAAACTATCCGGTGATTTCGCTGATATTCAGGTCCGGAATTGCTTCAGACCAGACGATTTCCTCGTGGACCCGCTTGTAGTTTCTGGTCATGCCCTCGCGCGCATGCCCGGCGATTTTCTGTCCATCCTTTCCGGCTTTCTTGTACAGGTGCAGCGACAGCGCTCGCACTTCGTGGAAGCCCGGCATCTCCTCTTCCTTCCATCCCGCGTAGCAGTTCGCCGCCTCCTTGGCCTCCTTGAATGCTCGCGTCAAATACCTCTCCTCAACCTTTGTCCAGTGATCCTTGGTTTGCGCCTGTTTCTGTTTCCGGCGCTCGGGCTTCCGGTGCACCAGGTAGGGCGATACGACATCGTCACGGCATCGGCTGATGACCGCCTGCAACTCCGGCGTTATCAGAAACCGTATCCATGCCGCGTCACTGGCTTTGGCCGTCTTCTTCTGCACCACGTACAGGTAACCCTCCCGACTTCCATCAAAACGCATATCGAGAATGTCTGTCCGTCGCTGGGCAGTGATCAACGCCAGGTCGATTGCGTTCTGCAGCCAAGCCGGCGACTTCTCCCGGATGGCTTTCAGTCCTTCCACCGTGTGGCGTTTGCGCTGCTTCTTCTCGATCCGGTTGATAGTGCTGGCCGCCGGGTTGTCCGGGCACAGTCCTTTGGACGCTGCGTGATTGAAGATGTCAATCAGCAGCGCCCGGCACTGGTTCGCCGTGCGCGGGGTGAGCGCGTCCAGCATCTCCGCGACCATGCGAATGGTTATCTGATCTACAGCTTTGCCCTCGAACTGCTTGCGGAAGCGCCGGAAGTGCACGGCGTAAAGGCCCAGCGTTCCTTTGGCCAGCTCGCGTGGTGGCAGAACGTCACGTTCGTAGGTGTCGAGGAAGCCGGCAAATGATTCTGATGAGCTGCCCATCACGGCGCCGATTAGGTCAGCGCCGCGCATGAATTCCAGGTTCAACTGCTTCGCGGCATCGATTGCCTTGATTCGATCGCTGCCAAACTGGAACCACTTACCGTCGGTAGGCCGCCGGTAGCGATAAGTCGAGCGCCGCGAATCGAAATACAGGTTCTGCGGGAGACTCTTGTTCGCCTTGTTGCGCGGCCGTGGGACCATCATGCAGCTCCTTTCAATACCATCGCGACCAGTTCGTTGCCGTTCGACCTGTTGAACGCTGCCCAGTCAACGTACCAGAGTTTCCCGATCTGCTCCCCGGGGACCACACCGTTTCGGATGTGGTTGCGGATGGCTTGTGGGCATTGCGGCGTTCCGTTCTCGCCCCAGCGCCGGCGCTGGAGTTCGCTGATTTTGATGAGTTCTCTTTTCATGGTTGCCTCCTTGCCGGGCTACGCCGGCCGCGCTTTCTGAATGACGTGAATGACGATGCAGGCGGTGGCGCAGATCCAGATGGCCGCGCCGATTTTGAGGGTGAACAGCGATGCAGTTGCACCGTCGTTCAGCAGCCAGGGTGCTGCCAAACAGAACCAGAGCCCGGACAGAACCAGGTAGGCCAGGCCGCACATGAGCAGTTCGAAGAGTTTTGCTGCGGACATAGCGATGCTCCATGCCGCGCGTGGCGGCAGAAGGTGGTTAGGATTTACTGGCGACCCACTTGATGAGTTCAGCCTCGTCGTCCGGCCGGACTTTGAGTTGGCTCCAGCGCAGCCCTCGCACCATCCCTAAAATCTCGGTTGAGTCCATGCCGCCGCGTTCGGCAAGGCGTTGCAGAGATTGGTTGTGATTGCGAAGCCCCTGTTCTTCGTAGGGCATGAGCAAGCGCATTGGGATTGATTTGATATTGACGCCCTTCATGACGGGCATGTTTTCGAGAGGCATGAGGATTCCTCGCCCGCCGTACACCGGCAGGCTGGTTGAGTTGTAAGGTTTGGGGTTATGCGGCTGGCGCTGAATCGTGAAACACGTCCATCTGCGCCGCGCCGTCGAGCCAGGCCGCCGCGATCCGGCGTTCAGCCATGGCTGCATAGTCGGGGTTGAGTTCGCACAGAATTGACTTGCGGCCTTCCTGCATCGCAACCACCGCGGTGGTACCGGCACCGCCGAACGGGTCCAGCACCACACCGCCACGGGGTGCACCGGCCAAAACGCATGGCCGGATTAGGTCAGGCGGGAAGGTCGCGAAGTGGGAACCTTTGAAGCTGTGCGTCGGTACGGTCCACACAGTTCGCTTGTTTCGTTCGCTGGGCATTACGGCAAGGGCAGCGTTCATCGACTCGTTGTCCTTGATCCGGCCACGGTGGCGTTCCTCGCCGTCGGTACCATGACCCCAGCCGACGCCATTCGACTTTCTGGCAACTGCTTTCATGTTCCCGTTGCTCTTGGCGCCGCCGTTTGCTCGGTCGCTGCCGATCTGCGCGAGTACGTCCTGCGAGAGGCGGTTATGGGTATTTGGTGAGCAGGGTTCGAGGATCGCCGACTGGTCGTAGTAGTACTTCGGCGACTTACTCAACAGGAAAATGTATTCGTGGGCCTTGGTGCAGCGGTCCCTTACGCTCTCAGGCATCGGGTTCGGCTTGTGCCAGATGATGTCCTGACGTAGGTACCAGCCGTCTTCCTGTAGGGCGAAAGCCAAGCGCCAAGGCATGCCCATCAAGTCCTTTTGTTTGAATCCTTCGTGCGGCTTTCTTCTATGGCCACGGCGAACAGCGCCTCTGGTCGTCTTTGAAACGATGTCGCGCTTGCCCGCCGAACCGTCTGGGGCATACCCGCCAGCTATTGATGCATAGCTATCGCCCATGTTCACCCATGCCGTGCCGTCGTCGCGGAGTACTCGACGCAGCTTCTGACTACGAACAGTGGGCGCTTGAGGTGGCGGGCGTCACCCGGGTATGGGTTTACCCGCTACAGATGGGCGCAGGCACCGTAACTGTCCTGTTCGTGTGTGACGAGGATGTGAGCATCATCCCGAGCCCCGCAAAGGTGGCCGAGGTTCAGGCTTACATCGAGGCTCGCGCTCCGGTGACAGCAGAAGTTTTCGTCGCAGCGCCAGTCGCCGACCCACTGGTCATGACCATCAAGATCGCGCCGAACACCACCGCTGTACAGAATGCCGTGCTCGCCGAGTTGGCAGACCTGATCGATCGCGACTCCGCACCTGGTGGGACGATTCTGATCAGTCGGCTACGCGAAGCTGTATCGCTGGCGACTGGTGAAGACAATAACCAGATCGTCACGCCAACCGCTGACGTGACGCACGCTGCTGGCCACATGGCGACTCTCGGCACCGTTACTTTCTCCAGCTTTTAGGAGGCGCAATGCCAACAGCTGCTGAATACAGGGAGCAGCTGAAATCGCTGCTTCCACCTGGCCAGGCTTTCCCCCGTGATCCCGGATCAACTCTCCATGACCTGCTCGACGGAATGTCGCTGGAGCTGGCGCGCGTGGATGCACGGGGGAGTGTTTTGCCGCTAGAGGTGAACCCAGTAACGTCCTTGGAGCTGCTTCCTGATTGGGAGCGGGTCGCCGGTCTTCCTGACAAGTGTTCCGGCACTCTGGAGGAGACGTTGCAGGGCCGACGCAACGCGCTTCTTGCGAAGCTCACAAGCACTGGGGGCCAGTCAGCTGCCTACTTCATTGAGTTGGCTGCATCTCTCGGATACACGGTAACGATCGAGACGTTCCGGTCTTTCAGAGTCGGTCGCTCGCGCGCTGGTGATTTGCTCACCAATGGCCCCTGGGCATTCACCTGGCTCATTAGGGCGCCTGAGGTTTCAGTAACCAGCTTCCGCGTTGGCCAGTCGGCCGTGGGGGAGCGGTTGCGCACCTGGGGTAATGACACCCTCGAATGCAAAATTAATCAGTTGAAACCAGCGCACACGGTCGCGCTCTTCGCTTATGGAGATTGACGCATGCACAGAATTGATGGGCCAGGCGCCACGGTAGATAACAGGTTCACGGATGGCGACCCAGTTGCTGGCATTCAGGCCACGATGGTCACGGACGACTGGGCGAACGACGTTCAGGAAAATATCATTGCGGTGTTGGTCGCTGCGGGCATTACACCGACGAAAGGCCGTGCTGCCGATCTTCTGGATTCAATCGGAAAAACTACACCTGGGCGACTGCTACGAACCACGGTCTATCGGAAAAACGCAGGGGTGTTACAAGCGTCGGTAGACGGTGCTGCTTTCGCTAACGTGGGCTCGACCTTCGTCAAGCATCCTAATGCAACTTTCGGAGTTGGCGAAGTCATTGGTGGTGGGGGAGGGGGAGGTGTTGCTGGCGCTACTGGGGCGGGCGCAGTGTCAGCTGCACCAGGTGGCGGGGGCGGTGGCTGGGCAGCTAAGACTGCCCCAATCGCATCATTTAATGGGGTTTCGATAGCTGTAGGGAACGGTGGGCTTTCCGATATCTCGACAGGCTCTACGGCTGGCGGTACGACTTCTATCGGTAGCCTGATTATCGCGACAGGTGGCGCCGGTGGTTCCACCGCTACTACTGCCTCAGCTTCCGGCATCCCATTTGGTATAACCGCCGGCGGGGTAGGCTCGGGTGGCGAGCTAAACGCAAACGGTCATACCGGCGGCTTCGGGTTCTATAGCCCTACGCCGCTGGGCGGCGCCGGCGGAGGATCCGTGCTTGGCGGAGGTGGGGCGCCAGTAAGTGGTGCTCCAACTACGGGGACGGCTGGTAATAACGGTGTTTCTCCTGGTTCTGGCGGCTCTGGTGCTGCAAACGGTGCATCTGTTGGCGTAAACAAAGCCGGCGGCCTTGGGGCTGCGGGAGAAGCAACTATCTGGGAGGACGCATAATGTTTAAGACTTACGCACGCGTCGAAAGCGGTATTGTCCAAGAAATCATCACCCCGGAATTGTTCGACGACGAGGGGCCATTTTGGACCGAAGGAGATTCGAGTCGGATCGGACTGGAAAAGCCTATCGAAATCCGTTTCCCCAGCTGGTTTGTTGAAACCTTGCACGACATCACTAATCTTGATCCGAGCCCGCAGTATCGTTGGACGTTCGACGGCACGACCTTTTCGGCGCCTGTTCCTTACCAGCCGTCACCTGAAGAGATCCAAGCCGCCAACGAGACGCAGCGGTCTGCGCTCATGACGCAGGCATCGCAAGCAATGGCGCCAATCCTCGTGTCACTTCAACTGGGGGACGCCACCGATGACGAAACTGTTAAAGCCAGAGCTTGGCAGGCATATTATCGGGCTCTTCAGGTTGTCGATGTGAGCGTGGCAACTCCAGGATGGCCACTCGCTCCAGCGGTATAAATTTGAATTTATCCTGTTAATCCAAAATTAACGGCGTCAGCTTCTCCGCGAACACCTCGGATCCTTCCTTGGTTAGGTGAGCGATATCGAAGGCAGTAGGAGTTCCGTTGGGCGTCGTTAAGGGGCATTTATTGTCAGGGCAGAGTATGTTCATTACATATATGTATTTAACATCTGTCCTGTTTGCAAATCTGCGTGACATAACTCTCTGCGAGTGATCAAGAAAAAGATGTACTAGCAGCTCTGGTGCAGTGAAATCAGTGTTTCCAGATTTTATTTTTTCGGCAATGATTGCAGGGACATTCTGTTTGTAGAGGGGGGACTCGCCAAGCAATACTAATTTGATTCCTGTATCCGAAAGCTGCTTTATTGTTTTTTCTAATAAGTTCATGGTTACCTGATTGGTAACCCAGTTGGCCGACATAATAATAATTTCTGGCTTCTCATTGAGAATTACCGGCAAAGCCATCTCATTGAAAGCGCCGCATCTTGGATTGGATAAAACTGTGACGCCCATGATTGGTGGGCATGATTGAGCAGTTAAAAATCCAAGGGAATAACCTCTAGACTCCAAAGTGCGTGTTAGCCCAGGTATGTACTGAGCTGCATGGCTATCGCCCCACAACATTATTTTTTTACTGCTTTCTTTAGGTAAGCAAGAAGAAATATCAACCTCTTGAGGATCTTGCTCAGAGGTTTGGAAGCAAGTTCCTGTCTTGTATGGGCCGCTTGCATCATAACTGAGGTACGACAGAACCTTTTGGACGCGGTGGTCAATCCCTCCAACAAACCCGCCCTTGTAAACGGTCAGCCCTGAAATAAACATTACAGACGCAAGCGCTGCAAAGGATACGCCAAGGACTTTTGCTGGGCGCTGTATAGAGCTACGCCCCCTGAACGGCTGCTCGATATATCGGAAATTTAGGTACGCAAGGAGCAACGAGACTGCAAATGCTGACGCCGCGAATGTGTACTGGTCAGCGTACGGGAATGCCCTTTTGCCGAAAACGATAACAGGCCAATGGACCAAATAAAGCGAATAGGAAATTTTGCCGATGGACGCAAGAAATTCATTCCCTAGTACCCTTTGGGATAGTGCGTTTTTCTGCTCGCCGGCATAGATGATCAACACCGCCCCGATGCATGGGAGCAGTGCGGCGAGGCCAGGGAACAGCGTTGCCTTGTCATAGCCGAATACCGCTACACAGATACACGTCAAGCCGGCGGCGCAAACCAGAGCAGAGGATGACTTGCTCAACGAGACGCCGCGTCCAGGCAGCGCAAGAGCGCTACCAATTAGCATTTCGAAAGCCCTGAACGGCAGCAGGTAGAACGCTGCGGACGGGTCCCTCGACAGTAGCCATACTGACGAGGCGACGGATGCAGCCAGAAGCGAGAAAATAACAATCCGAAGATTGCGCGTCGGCGATGCGGCCATGACAATGGCAAGGATTGGGAACAGGATGTAAAACTGCTCTTCCACGCCAAGCGACCATAGATGTAGTAAGGGAATCTCTCCCGCTGAAGGGCCGAAGTAATTCAATGTCGCGTAGAAATATATGTTTGCCGAAAAGAGTGCAGTCGAAATTACAGATTTTGCATAGCTCACAAGCTCGCTTGGGTAAAGAAGATACCCAGCACAAATCGAACAAACCACAAGTACCGATAATAGCCCTGGCAGAATGCGACGAGCTCGCCTGACATAGAAATTAGCTATAGAAAAAGAACCTGATGCAGTTTCTGTATAGATGATCTTGCTGATCAAGAACCCAGATATTACAAAGAAGACATCCACGCCAACGAAGCCGCCGGGGAACAAGCCAAGTCCCAGATGGAAAATTACTACGCTCAAAACTGCGATAGCGCGGAGCCCGTCGATATCCGATCGGTATTTTAAGTGATGCGGCGTTTGTTTTCGCGAGCTTAATTGTGGGCTGGCAACAGATGACATCGGGCGTAGCTCCATGTGGTTCAAGCCTGACTCCAGGGCGCGCGTATCGTACCTGATCGAAAGTTCACGGGCGACATCTCGCCGCACTGCGTTTATTTATTTCGGAAAAGCCATACCCATCACAGCTCAGCAACAGCTGCAGATCCTCTTGAGCTCCGGTGCTAAAGCCGGTTTTTTTGTGCTTGGAGAAAAGTAATGACTGAAATTAACAACGATTGAGACATCCTTGCCCGCACGCTGTGGGGAGAGGCGCGCGGCGAAAATCTGGCGGGGCAGATCGCCGTCGCTTGGACCATCCGAAACCGCGTGAGCGATGGCAAGGCTAAGTCGTGGTGGGGAGAGGGCTATGCCGGTGTGTGCCTGAAGCCGTACCAATTCAGCTGCTGGAACAAAAACGATCCGAACTACTTGTACCTCTGTGGGAGCAAGCCGATCCCTGCCGCTGAGTTCGCCCGGGCGCAAAAGGCCGCCGACGTGGTGATGTCCGGTGCCGAGCCCGATCCTACCGGTGGAGCAACTCACTATTACGCGACCACCATGCCGAAGGCTCCGACCTGGACTGTGGGAGCGAAACAAACACTGAAGCTTGGCCACCACGTTTTCTTTAAGGATGTGCCATGAGTCCCGCGGCATGGAAGTTGGCGCTAGCAGGCGTGCTGGCGCTATTGCTGCTGACTGCTGGTGGTGTCTGGAGGATTCAGGACTGGCGCTACGGCAAGCAGCTCGCCGAGCAGGCCGGCCTACATCATTACGACCTGGACGCTATCAGCAAGGCGGCTGCCGCCCAGGTGCGCATCGATCAGGACAAGCGCCTGGCGCTCGAGCAGCGTCTGGCTGCCAGCGAACAAACCCATTACAAGGAACTTAGCGATGCTCAAACGAAGCAGGATCGCCTGCGCGATCGCCTGGCTACTTCTGATCTGCGGCTGTCAGTCCTCCTTACCGAGGATCCAGCCGGTGGTTGCTCAGTGCCAACCGGTACCGCCGCCGGCGGCGTGGTTTATGGAAGAGCGCGTGCCCAACTTGACCCAGCGCATGCTCAACGAATTGTCGCCATCACCGATGCCGGTGACCAAGGATTGATCGCGCTGGCTGCTTGCCAGGCTTACGTGAGGGAGGTGTCTCGCTGATGGGGGAAAGGGCTATCGAACGGTTTCTCACCGGCGAGTTCGCGAATCCTGAGGGTGAGTTCACTGATGTGCCTGCTGTTGGCCATCAGCTCCCAGTTGCTTTTCGTCTCTATATCGGCGGCTCTACGGTTTGAATCCGCAAGCTCCGTCTTTGCCCTGGTCAATTCGGTCCGCAACTGATCCCGCTCCTTGGATACTTCCGCATGCATTTGCACCAGGCCGAAGATGTCTTCGCGGGCCTTGCGCAATTGCAGGGTCAGTTCCTGCACCTCGTTCTCAGTCATGCGCAGGAACTGACGGCAGGTTTCCAGCTCAGTGGGTGAGCCCAGCCAGTAGCTGGTGTCTTCGATATCATACGGTTCCACGAGTGACGCCTTGTCAGTACTGTTTGGATATACAGTAATCTAGGCGAGGCGGTTGGGCGAGGGTGCGGCGACGAGCTGTAGGATTTTGGAGGCTGTTCGGTCGGCAGGACGCCGGGAATGGGGGGAACACTGTAGGAATATACAACGCTAAGTTATTGATTCTTATAGGGTGACGAGGCGGTTTTAGACCCCGTATAAATCACCTCGTTTTCCTTAGTGATCAATAGCTTACATGGGTTTCGGGGTCACCTTGACATGGTGGTGGTCCAGATACGCCGCACCACCACCACGCGGGGGTGTTAGAGCCTGGTCACTGTTAAGCCTGCGATTGTCCCGACAAGTAAAATCGAGCAGATGATATTGGTGATAGCGCGGCGGCTTGGGGGGACGGCAAACCAGAGCGCCATCCAGATTAGAGAGAGAACGATCGCCAGGTAAAACGTAAACATTGGATTCGCCAATAAGAAGAGAGCCGACCTTTACTATGATGGCTATTGAGTGGCACATCAACAGGGGGAGAGCTCAGATGGCCTCGAATTTCCACCCGAAAAGCTGCGCAAAACCACCTCTGCAGGCCGCGAGTTTCCGTTTGCATAAGCACGAAAAAGCGGATGTTTTGCGAGTGCCAAATAGGCCTGTTATCCTTATAAAACAATTGCTTGGGTCTCTACAGTCCCCAGCATGGGGTGCTAGGGGTCGAGTGTTCGAATCACTCCGTCCCGACCATATTTATCAGTAACTTAGCCGAACTCTAGCTAGTTCGGCTTTTTTACGCGTAGGGACTTTTGCGGGGGATCATCCCGCTTTCCTCCTCAAGATGGTCAGTGCCGGTCCTCGCGAATCGGTGGCTTACACTTTGTCTGCCGCTCCGATCAAATGTCCAAGCGAATCGCTGTAGGCCCAAACTGGTCCGGCTGCCTATAAGGGAAAAACAGATCATGATGCAGGCCGCGCTGACCGTCGATCACCGACATCGCAACCCTGTTCAGCACCACCAGCCTTTCATCACCATTCTTCACCCCCGCCTTTTCGTGCTGACCGCCAAACCCTGACGGAATCAGAAACACGCTCGTTCAAGCTCCGGCACTCGTATTAAGGCTCGCCAAGACTCAGTTTCTCCAAGGCGAGCAAAGTCCCGCCGCGTTATTGGCTTTCGCAAAATGGTGATGGCTCTGGGTTCGCCGTGAGGCAAATGAGGAGTGATGAAAAATCAGCAAAAGCTAAATAAAATATCAATACAGATTGATAATTTAATGAATGCTAATTCAGAAATTATAAAAACCAGTCATGGCTGCTCGTAGTGGCCATTCAATGGTGATAAATTTCGCGCCGTTAAAAAGCTGTACGGGTGATAAGGGCGCGCCTAGTCCTGGGCTCGGACGGCGGCAACAGCTTCACCGAACTTCAGACCAGTACTTGTTCTGGTCGGTGATGTATTCGTGCTGAGCGGGCGCGAAACCAATCTTTTCCTAAGGCAAGGACGCACAGATGCGGTTCGCAATAACAATCGCCACGATCTGCTTGGCTCTCACTGGCTGCGGCCATATCCCTTACGAACAACCGGCAGACCGAGCCAACCTTGAGCGCGACCTTCGTCTCAATCCAAGCGATATCGTCACGATCGTTGAAATGGCATGGTGCGAGCACCTCTATGGAGATTCTGTACCTTGCCACCGCTCGGATGCTTTGGTGGTACTAACACAAACTGACCTCCTGGTTACCGAATACGCAGGGAAAAAATATCGCCCCCTCATGCGTATCAAACCGACGGAAGTAATGTGCGCTCACTTAAGTGAAGGCATAGAAAAAGCGCCGAATTTCCTTCTGTTCACCCGAGAAAAGGCGTACGAATTCTGGCTCCAATGGCCCGACGTAAAAACCGATTTCGCGAAAAAGAAGCTGATCCTGAATCGGATGGTAGTGTCCGATCGGAAATCATTCACCGGCATTGAGGGTGGTTTTATCAAGGGTACAGACCGTGTGGCTTACGGTGCTGGGACGGTCCCTGGCACTACCATCCCCGTCATCTCCAGAACACCCATTCTTGAATTCTTCAACCCCTGCCTTTAGCACGGGATGGACCGGAAGCGCACCATGCCTTCACAAGTGAACTTCATCGTGACTAGCTCTAGCGCAAAGCGTCATGTCCGAACTGTTTGAGTTCCTGTACAAGCTATTTGATTTGCTGTGCCAATTGTTTCAGCTCAGCAACGATTACACCCCGGCGCGCAGAAAGCGCGTGTTTTCACGGGGATTTGTGATTTTCCTCATCCTGGTGGCTGTCTTTGAAGTTGCGATTTTGTCGGCGTGGGCACGGCACCAATAAGCAATAAATAAAGGATCGGCAGACTGCGTACGCCGATGAGATCAAGGCCGGCACAATAAGCAGGACGCTCAAATAGATGGCTGATCTAATACAAGGGCTCGACGGCCCCAGAACTGCGCAACATGAGCTGTTTTACGAACTCGAGGACGCGACTGCAGTCATCGGCTGGTCAGTCGCCGAATTGACCAGCATGGCCGGCCGCAGCAAATCCCCCGATGAAGCCGTTGCGCTTATGAAGATCTCGGCTCTACTGAAAGCTGAGCAAGAAAAGATCTGCCGCCACGCTGACGAGGTGAAGACGGGAAGGATTGTGCGGGCGAAAACTGAGTAGGCATGTGGTTGATCCAAATCCACGACAGCTCGACGTTCATTCCGATATCTAAAAAGTCGGTCCAGCCCGGCCCAGTACCGGGCTTTTTTGACTGCCCCCTCTCCCGCACGCTAGACCCTCACCTTCTCGCCGATACTATGGCTGCGCACTTTGCTCAGCTCATTTAATGGAAGAAGGTAATGATCAGAATTTCTTGGCTACTGGCTGTCCTCTGCTGCAGCGCTTCGTCTATTGCCCTAGCCTATGCTTCAAATGAGAAGGGCATTCACTGTGCGGCCTACTATGAATTGCTGTCGGTTGTTGGCGACCAGCCCGACATAAGCCGCAAACAGTCGTCAAAAGCTTTCTATGCACTTTTGAAACGCGCCGGCGATACCCAAGAAGCCCAGGACGCCGTTGCGCAAAAAATGGTGGATATAGGCGAGGAGATCCCAGGACCGATGACCCCGGCTAGCACTGCCAAGCTAAGGGGAAAGTATGACGCGGAGTGCAAGCCGCTGATGAAGGCTGCCTGGTGCGAAGTCTATGAAGATCCGACTGCTTGTGAGGGGTAATGCCTTGGGGGTACCAACATAAGCATCCATCATCGAGTGCAGCCCGGCCTAGTGCCGGGCTTTTTAGTTCTGCGCTTTCACGAGTTTTTCACGGGCTGCAGCCTATTGTGATTTCAGCTCCTAATGAAGCCTTTAGCCCGCGCTCCCCACGCGGGCTTTTCTTTGTTTTCGATTCCTGATCGCTTCGGAGTTTTCCTTGCTACGCTTACATTCCCTCGAATGGAGTCGAAGCGATGCCTGCAGCGCCCAAATAGTAACAGGTGATGCTGCCGTTCTTGTGGCCCAGCAAGGCCTTCCGGTCCTCCTTGGTGGCGCCTGCAGCTCGGAGGCGACGGACATACGTATGCTTCAAGTCATGCACCTTCCCAGATGAGTGGGGCAAAGGTTTTCTTCCTGCCAGCGTTTCGCCGCTCTCACCCGCGCCTTCTTCCAGGCTGAATCGTTCATTCGATGCATCGCGATACCGTTGTAAGGGTAAACCGCCGAAATTGGCGCAATCACGGACCTTGGGCTTGCAGGTGAAGGACTGAGACATCCGTTGCGTGGAGGCAGGAGGCTCTTACGGAGGGTGGCGGGGCGTTGTTGGGGATTCGTGCAGGCGGGCTTGATACTTCGACCCAGGGTTTTTCAGCGCTTCGGTTTGGGGGCCACTAAATGTTTTGTGGGCGGTGCCGATATTCTCTGATCCATATACCAACGGAGTGGCAGCGCATGGAAGTCAGCAATACCCAAGGCGAGTATCAGAAGCCCAAAAACCTGGCCGGTCTGGGGCGTCGATGGGGAGGACAAATGATTGACTCCATAATCACTGTATTTCTCTTTTTTTTCATAGGGCGATCAGCCGATTTTGTTGGCTTGCCGTCTACTGTGGTTGGCGCGCTCGCTCTCGGCTCAGGCGTGGCGTATTACCTGTTTTCCGATGCAATGCCGAACGGCCAAAGCCTTGGCAAAAAGTTGTTGGGCATGTCAGTGATTGATGAGCGCAGCTACCTCAGCTGTAATCTCTATCAATCTTTCATGCGAAACATCACAACGCCTTTCCTGAGTATTTTTGACTGGATATTCATTTTTTTTGGATCACGGAAACGATTGGGCGACATGCTCGCATCGACGATCGTGATTCGCTCCAAGTAAAGATGAATGCAATGGTCACTCGTTTCAGGACGAGGAAGAATCATGCAGATTTTGATAGGCGCGGTGGCGGTGATGCTGTTGCCTGGCGATACGAGCAGTTTTTCGTCTCTGTCCCAGTCTCGGGATCCTTCGAGGGCCATAGCAATCTACCGGCGTATGATCGCGATTAGCTGCACCAGGGCGGAAAGACAGCCGTGGTTGGCTTTATAAGCTCAACGGATCAGATCAAATGTGTTCGAGTGGCTGATACTCTTGAGCTGGCAACTGAAGGCAAGCACCGACCGGCAGAAGGGTTACTCAATGCTGAAGAAACAGCCGGAAAGCAAAGCAGCGACTGCTGCTGAAATTGAGCGCTCCATCCAAGCCCTGAACAAATTGGCAGAACGCCTTTGGGGCGATGGCCGGGAAGTTGAGGCGAAAGCCCTCCTCGATGCCTTGGATTCTCTAAACCGAGCGCTGGACCGAATCAGGATTGGGGAAAGTCGCAGGGTTGTGACTCTCCATTAATACGGACGAATCAACCGGCGACCGAGTTGAAGGTCGGGCGAACGCAGATATTTGATGTGGCTACGTGAACTTCTGTCCGACCTTTTCGACAGCCTCGCTAATATTCAGCCTTACGAAAACCCGCATAAGGGCTACTTGCCTACTGCTCGGCTTTGTTTCCTCATTCCCCGAGTCACTTGAAGTAGCGGCGTCTTTGTCCATTTCCACCGACTCCGCGCCGGAGTTGGAACCCGCAGCCTCCTCACCCTTTTTGTCAGCCTTTTCCTTGTTGGACTCACCCCCTTGGTTACGCCCCGGAAGAGCACTCGGTGGGATGGTAGCGTCTTCCGTGTTCTTCTCGGCCGCGAGCGAGTAGAGCGAGCAGATCGACAAGAGTCCCGCGAGCATAAGAGCGGCAATTTTGCTGTTCATCGTTTGCGCCTACCATACGAGTGGATATATGCATTGGAAGAGCGCAGAAACTGAACGTGCTGATGCCAGGACGAGCGGTAGGTATGAAAAAGCCCGAAAAGCCTCGCTACGTGAGCACAGGTGCTATCGTTTTTTACGTGTAAGACTTTTGCGCGGCTAGTACATTGGCGCCCATCAAGACGCAGCTTCAAGCGTTTCGAGATTCAAAAGGGTGAAGTAACCCACATCCGGCTTCCATCCAGCGGTGTCGATATGAATCACATTGCCTAGCCTGACCGGTTTACGTATCGGTGTATGCCCAACGATCATTGCGCGCAGGCCCTCAACGCCCTGCATCTCCCATTGATCGAGCCGACTTCGCGACCACATGCAGCGGTGCTGCACCTGCCTCAAGCGCTGACTGCTCTCTGGCGATGTCAGTTCCTCACGCAGCTGCTCCCATGATGCAAATGGGCAATCGGCATGCACGATGCCAATCAGGCCTTGTGCTGTTTCGACTTCGATGGCGATAGGCAGCTCGGCGAACTTCGCCGCGAATACTTTCTGCACGGACAGCGATAGGCCGGCAAACCATAAGCCGCCGTTGTAGATCCAGCTATCGACGTCGCAGGTATCGAAGTGAACCACGTAGTCGTCATGGTTGCCGCACACTGCGTGGAACCACGGCTTGTCCAGCCAATCGAGCGCATCAGGGCATTCGGGCCCGCGGTCAATCAAGTCGCCAACGCTGAACAGGCGATCGACCAAAACGTTGAACCTGTCTGCTTCCAGAGCAGCCTGCAACCGGGTGAAATGGCCATGAATGTCGCCGACGGCGAAATCTCGACCGACAGTGTTAGCGGCGAAGCGTTTTACGCGCGTGACCTCTGAGATTTCGAACATGGGCAGTGCCTCATCCGCCAATTGCCGGCGAGCTCTTGGTCAGTTGAGTTTAGGCCGCCTCGGCGCAAATCGCGGGCAAGACTTAGTGCCAGGGCTCTGGGTCGATCACAAAGAGCCAAAGAAAAACCCGGCATTGCGCCGGGTTTTTTTCGTCAGGGTCAGCGTTAGTAGCCAGCCGCCTGGGCGAGGTGGTTGTCCTGCGCCACGGTGATGAAATGCAGTGGAACGTGCGGTTGTTCATCAGGGGTGCGGATTTCGACGCTACCGACGATTTGAAGGTGTCGCTCACTCAGCCCGGTCGACTCTTCTGCCTTTGCCATAGCCATTCTCGCGTGGTTCGCTGCGATTTCATTGAGAGTTGACACGTTACATCTCCGGGGGGACTGACCAAGCGTTAATTAGATTCTCGCCGCGTCAGAATTACGTCGTTCTGCGGCTGCAAGACCGGCTTGTGCAATCCCTACGCCAGACAGGGCCGCCGGTTACGCGCCAGGTTTTGATATTCGACGAATGGTTGTCGCGGACAAAAAAGCCATCAACTTGACCCGGTGCCTCCCGCCGACTAGACCTTATGCCACTGGGGCGGCCGCTCTATCGCTAGTTCGTCAGACAAGGAGATCCGCAGTGGATAAGTCCGACTACCCGCCACCGCCAATGCGCAAGCTGAGGGTCTATGCATTCGACCCGCAAGCCTCGACTCAAATGGAAACGGTCGGGATCAACCACGCCACCATCGAATTGCCTTGGGAGCAGCGTTGGGAAACCGATCTGTTGCCGGGACCTGTAAACGAGTATCTGGAAGTCATCGATGTTGATCCCACCAGCGGCCAGTTCTACAAACCGGTCGATTTGAATAACCCGTATTTGCTGGCCCAGGATGGCATCGCGCCTTCTGAGGGTGATCCGCGTTTCCATCAGCAGATGGTCTTCGCCGTCGCGATGAAAACCATCAAATTGTTTGAGCGCGCACTGGGCCGCAAGGTGTTCTGGTCACCCAGGGTTATCGACGATGAGCGCAACAAACCGACTCATGTCTATGTACGACGATTACGTATCTATCCCCACGCGTTGCGCGAGGCCAATGCCTATTACAGTCCGGCGAAAAAGGCGCTGTTGTTCGGTTATTTCAAAGCTTCGCTGAGTGACGCCGGGGTGAACTTACCGGGCGGCTGGATATTCACGGCGCTGTCCCACGACATTGTTGCGCATGAAACAACCCATGCCATTCTGGACGGCCTGCACCGTCGTTACGTCGAGTCGACCAGCGTCGATAGTTTGGCGTTTCATGAAGCCTTTGCCGATATCGTTGCGCTGTTGATGCATTTCACCCTGCCGGAAGTTGTGTCGAGTCAGCTGGAGGCACGCCGTGGCAACTTGAGTGAGCGTTCCTGGTTGAGTGGTTTGGCTCGCCAGTTCGGTGAGGCTTCGGGACGTTATGCGGCATTGCGCGAAGCCATCGACGAGAAAGGCCGGGACGGCTTGCCGGACCCGACACGCCTTTCGCGGTTGAGCGAACCGCATGAGCGGGGCGCGATCCTGGTCGCCGCTGTTTTCGACGCATTCATCACCATTTACGAGCAACGCACGACCGATCTTTTTCGGCTGGCAGGGCATGACAAGACGTCGACGGCAAACCTGTCGACAGAACTGATCGCACGCCTGACCCGCGAAGCCGTTAAGTCTGCCGATCATGTACTGCGCATGTGCATTCGTGCCCTGGACTATTTGCCGCCGGTGGATGTGCACTTTGGTGAATTTCTGCGGGCGATCGTCACGGCCGATAACGACCTTGTGCCAGATGACCGCATGCACTATCGCCTGGCAGTGATCCAGGCCTTTCGCCGACGCGGCATTTTTCCGGACAAGTGTTTGTCGCTGGCGCCGGACAGCCTGCTTTGGGAATCACTCAAGGGTTATCAGACAGACGAACTTCAACTGACGGCCGATGACCTGCTCGACTTCAAAGCACCCGCGAAACCGAATCGGAAGTGGCCGGGGGGATCGCTTGATCTCACGCCACAATACTTGCGGGGCAATGCGTATCTCCAGTCAGAGCACAATCGACAAGTTGTGTGGAGCTGGCTGATGGAAGAGTCAGATCACGACGCTGAATGGGAGAAGGCATTAGGGATTTACTTCGCGGCCCATCCGGATGCAGCAAGGATGCAAGGGTCATTGTTCATCGGAGGGGATGGCGTTCAACCGGCCGTGGAAGTGCACTCGGTCCGAACGTGTCGCAGGGCAGGACCGGACGGGCAGGATCTTCGGCAACTGGTCGTCGAGATTACTCAACGCCGTCGCGGCTACTTCGATGTCGAGCAACAACGTAAAGAAGATTTGCAACCCACCCGCGATGAAGGTCACAGCCCTTATGACTTCACGTTTCGAGGCGGCGCGACACTGATCATTGACCTGCGTGATGGCAGCCTGCGCTACGTGATCCGCAAGCGCATCAATGACGATGAGCGTCTGGACGCCCAGCGACGTTTCCTGCAAACCGACAATGACGGTCTCGCCCTGACCTATCGACAGCCGAGCCCGGATGACAACCCCTTTGCCATGACCCACCGTGGAGTGTGACGCCATGACCCAGGCTGATTTGCAGGGAAAGGTAGCGATTCGAATGTACCGAGGAATTCTCGGTGACTGTTTTCTGCTTCGCTACCTGGAGGCCGGAGTCACTCGTCATGTATTGATCGACTGTGGCGTGCTTCAAGGGGCGAAGGACGGCAAGCTGAAGATGGCGCGCATCGTCGACGACATTCACAAGACCACGGGCGGCTTGCTGGACCTGGTGGTGGTGACCCACGAGCATCATGACCACACGAGCGGTTTCCTCTATGAGCAAGCGCGTTTTTTGGGTGATGATTTTCGCATCGGTGAACTCTGGCTGGCCTGGACCGAGAACCTCAATGATGCCCAGGCCGTAGCGCTGCATGCTCGCTTCAAAAAGGCAAAAATGGCGTTGGCCGGTGTTGTCGGCCTGAGTGGGCGAGGTACCGCATTGCACGAGGATTCGCGAATCAAGACGGTGCATGGCCTGTCGGCATTTATCGAGCCGCTTGCCGCTGCTGCCAACAAGGACAAGCGCACGACCATCGAAAAGCTCAAAGCCAAGGCCGGATCGAATGCAATCCGGTACCTGGAGCCCGGAGATGTGGTGCGACCGACCGCCATCGAAACGCTCAAGGCTTACGTCATGGGGCCGCCGAGATCCGAAGATCGATTGCGCAAGGATTTGCCGAGCGCAGGGGCGGGTAAAGAGGTCTACATGACCAGCCTCGACGAAGCCATGGCATTGGAGGCGCGGACACTCCTGCTCAAAGGTGTGCTTCCAACCGGTGCCGATATCCCGTTTGCCCCTCCTTATCAGCGTACATACGCAAAGGCGCAAAGCGATTCCGAGACCCATAGCGGGGAGGATGACGATTCGGCCAGTGTCGAGCAGCGCTATTTCAGCAGCGAAAACCAATGGCGCTGCATTGAAGACGAATGGCTGGACGGGGCGGAGACGCTGGCCTTGAAGATGGACTCGGATACCAACAACACGAGCCTGGTCCTGGCTTTCGAACTGCCCGACGGACAGATCCTGCTCTTTCCCGGTGATGCCCAGGTGGGCAACTGGATGTCCTGGGGCGACCAGACCTATCCCAAAGAGGGGGTGGCAGGAAAGCCCGCGCCGCTGACCCGCGACGACATCCTCGCGCGGGTCACGCTCTACAAAGTCGGTCACCACTGCAGTCACAACGCCACCGCTCGTGCGGCAGGGTTGGAGAAAATGCTCGATCCCCGGCTGGTGGCGATGATCCCGGTGGATGCCGATGTTGCGAAAGGCAAAGACTGGAAAATGCCCTATCCGGAGCTGCTGAGTGCCCTGCAACAACGTACCCGACAGCGGGTTGTTTCAGGGGATGGTCAACCCGCAAGCGAAATCAAAGCCTTCGATGATTCACCGACAGACCCGAACAACCCGGCCAGGCTGAGTTATGCCCCGGATGAGTTGTGGGTGGAGTTATTGATCCCTTATTGAAATACATGACGCTGTTTAGAACGATTATTTCCTTCGGTTATTTATATAGGCTTGGCTCGCATATCCATAACCTTGGAAAATACGTTGTGACTCATCTGACATCTGTCGTAAAAGCCGCACGTTCGTTGTGACGGACGCTAGTGTCCTGTTGATCCCGTTAACGCTGCTCCAGCATTCATTCCAGCTGTTTGATCGTCATCTTGTTGTGCGTGGGCCATTGCTTAGAATCCGCTCCATCAGCTTTGTCCAACTATCCATCCTTCAGGGAGCCACACCATGATGAACGCCATGCAGATGCAAATGCCGATGAACGCCAACATGCCGATGATGCCGATGATGGGCATGCCGATGATGATGGCGACCATGAGCTGCGAAATGATGGACGACGGCATGATGTGCAAAATGATGCCGGCCGCTGGCATGGACATGGCCATGTTCAAGAACAGCGCTGAAATGATGCAGATGATGATGAACTGCGGCATGCCGATGATGATGCATTGCGGCAACATGAGCATGATGTGCATGTCCCAGGCGAGCATGGCCATGCCGATGATGAGCACCATGATGCCAATGCCGATGATGGGCATGCCGATGCCATCGATGAAGTGCGTGATGGAATGCACTCTGATGGCCGACTGCATGATGTGCAAAATCATGCCGATGGCCGGCATGAACATGGACATGATGAAAAACTGCTGCACCCTGATGATGAAAATGATGAACGACTGCAGCATGCCGATGATGATGAGCTGCAATGGCATGCCGCTGATGTGCTGCACCTGCTGATCCCGGACAGCACAAAAAAAGCCCCCGCGGCCCTGTGGCCTCGGGGGCTTTTTCATTTCCGTAGACACCGCAGCCCCTGTAGGAGTGAGCCTGCTCGCGATAGCGGTGTGTCAGGTAACAACGATGCCGATTGACACACCGCTATCGCGAGCAGGCTCACTCCTACAGGGGGCTGTTGTTCAGTCCAGGCGTTCCGGGTACGTGACCACCAGATATGCCACCGCTTCACTGTCGGCAGGGTTGCGATAGCGGTGGGGCTGGTCGGCGTAAAACAGAATCGAGTCGCCGGTGGACAGCAGGTAACGCTCGTCATTGACGCTAATTTCCAGAACGCCTTGAGACACCACCAGGTTTTCCTGAACGCCGGGACCATGACCCTCGGAGACGTCCTCACCCAGGGGGCTCAGGCGCAATTCGTAAAACTCTGATTGGCGTGCCACGTCGAACGGGAACAGCGCGCGGCTGACGAACGCGCCGCTGGCACTGACCAGGCGTTTGCTCTGGCTGGCCGACAGCACCGCCACGCCTTCGAAGGCCCGATGTTCAAGAAACGCCGCCACCGACACCTTCAGGCCCTTGGCGATTTTGCACAGCACCTTGATCGAGGGCACGCTGCGTCCGGATTCGATCTGAGCGAGCATGGCCCGGCTCACACCACATTGTCGGGCCAGGGCATCGAGGGACAGATGACGCTTGCCTCGCAGACGTTGCAGGTTCTGCGCGACCCGTTCGCAGATCGGGTCTTCTTCGAGTTGTTCCAGGTTGTTCAAATCCAGCACGGGTTCGTCGGCGCTCGCCAGAAAGCGCGAGGGTTCGTTCGCGTTCACGCCTGACGTGTCTCGGTCGCCTGGTATGCCTGCACCCACTGAAAGGCCTGAAGACCGGCGTTGCGTGCATACATTTCCCACATGGCCCGTGCCCGTTGCTGAGCCTGTTTGCGTTTGCGGTAGCTGGCGAAGTCGATGAGGTTTTCAGTCGGATTCATAGGGCACTTCACTGTGGTGATGAATGACGGGATGAAGTGAGAGTACGCGGATATTCATATAACGATAAATACTGATTTTTTATTTATTAATTCTTTTTGGATCTTATGGCGAGAAAAGGATTGACCCGGTTCCTGTAGCCGATGGCACAGCATGCAAGCGCACTTTGATATTCTATTAAGATATAAATAGATAATTATATATTCCTTTTGTTGTTGGTTCGGGTGGTGCACTTTGAAGGCCTGCGCATCCATGCGGATGTGTCCGACACCAGACAGGAAGCCTCAACATGACCATCAAAGCGATCAACGTCCGCAACCAGTTCAAAGGCGTCATCAAGGAAATAGTGACGGGCGAAGTGGTGTCCGAAATCGACGTGCAAACCGCATCCGGCATTGTCACTTCGGTGATTACCACTCGCTCGGTGCGCGACCTTGAATTGAAAGTGGGCAGCGAGGTGATTGCCTTCGTCAAATCCACCGAGGTCTCCATCGCCAAGCTCTGAAGAGCCCGTTCGAAATTCAACATCTGCAGCCTCGGCTAATGCCGGTAAGTCACGAGCGACGAAAATCCTGTGGGAGCGTGGCTTGCCCGCGAAGAATGCACCGCGGTTTTTCAGGTATTGCGCGTCATCGTTCTTCGCGGGCAAGCCACGCTCCCACAGGTTCTGCGTTTTGACTTACTGGCATTAGCGGCCTCAGCCGCTATTTTTTTGTCTGCGATTGTCCTTCCAATCACATTGAGGTTTTCATGGCGACTCCTTTCAAGCGCTCCCCGTTGACCCTGTTGGCAGCCTCCGTGGCGGCGATGAGTGCGTTACTCAGCGGCGGTGTTCAGGCCGAAGGCAAAATCAGCATTGCCCAGCAATTTGGCATCGGTTACCTGATTCTGGATGTGGTGCGCGATCAGCAGCTCATCGAGAAACATGGCAAGGAGCAGGGCCTCGACATCAAGGTCGACTGGAACAGCATCTCCGGTGCCACGGCGATGAACGAGGCGCTGCTGGCCGGTGCGCTGGATGTGGTGTCGGCCGGGGTGCCGCCGATGCTGACGATCTGGGACCGGACCAAGGGCAAGCAAAACGTCAAGGCCATCGCGTCGCTGGGTTCTATGCCCAACTACCTGCTGACTAACAATCCGAATGTGAAGAGCCTCAAGGACTTCTCTGAAAAGGATCGCATCGCCGTACCGGCGGCGGGGGTAGGTTTCCAGTCGCGCACGTTGCAGATCGAAACGGCCAAGCAGTTCGGCGCTGAGAACTTCAAAAAGTTTGACGACATCTCGATCAGCCTCGCGCATCCGGATGCGACGTCGGCGTTGATTGCTGGCGGTTCTGAAATCAACTCACACTTTTCCAGCCCGCCGTTCCAGTACCAGGAACTGCAAAGTCCCAACGTGCACAAGGTGCTGAGTTCCTACGACGTTTTGGGTGGCCAGGCCACGTTTAACGTGCTGTACACCACCGAGAAATTCCACGACGAAAACCCGAAAACCTACAAAGCGTTTTACGCGGCGCTGGCCGAGGCCGAGAAAATCATCAAGGCCGACAAGCCGGCGGCCGCCCAGACCTATATCCGGGTGGAGCAATCGAAACTATCCTTGCCATTGGTAGAGAAAATTGTCGCAGACCCCGAGATCGACTTTACCGTGGTGCCACAGCGCACCTTTATCTACGCCGAGCAACTGCAGTCGCTTGGCGTGCTGAAAAACAAGGCTGACAGCTGGAAAGATTACTTCTTTGAGGAAGCACATGGCGGTGCAGGCAGTTGAGAAAAAACCGGACATCATGCAAAAGCAGAGCTACCAACTACTGGAAGTCGCCAACGGCAAACCGATCAAACTCTGGACCGAAGGCGTCCCGGTAGAAAACGAAGCCAGGCAGCAATTGATCAACACCGCGAAGATGCCGTTTATCTTCAAACACCTGGCGGTGATGCCCGACGTGCACCTGGGCAAGGGCTCGACCATTGGCAGTGTGATTCCTACCGTGGGCGCGATCATTCCGGCCGCTGTCGGCGTGGATATCGGCTGCGGCATGATCGCCGCGCGTACGTCGCTGACCGCCGCTGATTTGCCGGACAACCTGCATGGTTTGCGCTGCGCGATAGAGAAATCGGTGCCCCATGGCCGCACGGTCGGTCGTGGCGTCCGGGACAAAGGTGCCTGGGACAGCGTTCCGAAACAGGCCGATCTTGCCTGGGCTGCCTTGAACCCACGGTTCAAGGCGATCACCGACAAATACCCGAAACTCGCCAGCACCAACAATCGCGGGCACTTGGGCACGTTGGGCAGCGGTAACCATTTCATCGAGGTGTGCCTCGATGAAACCAACCGGGTCTGGTTCATGCTGCACAGCGGTTCACGCGGGGTCGGCAACGCCATCGGCAATCTGTTCATTCAACTGGCTCAGGCCGACATGCGCCAACACATCGCCAATCTGCCGGACCGTGACCTGGCCTACTTCGAGGAAGGCAGCCGGCATTTTGATGATTACGTCGAGGCCGTTGGTTGGGCCCAGGATTTCGCCAAACAGAACCGTACATTGATGATGCAATCGGTGATTCAGGCGACACGCAAAGTGATCAGCAAACCGTTTGAAGTCGCCCTGGAGGCTGTGAACTGCCACCACAACTACGTGCAGAAAGAGCGGCATTTTGGTCAGGATATTCTGGTCACCCGCAAGGGCGCAGTGTCGGCGCAGAAGGGCGAGTTGGGGATCATTCCGGGATCGATGGGCGCGAAGAGTTTCATCGTCCGCGGGCTCGGCAACGAACAATCGTTCTGCTCTTGCAGCCACGGCGCCGGCCGCATTATGAGCCGCACCAAAGCGAAAAGCCTGTTCACCGTCGAAGACCAGATCCGCGCCACCGCCCACGTCGAGTGCCGCAAGGATGCGTCGGTGATCGATGAGATACCGATGGCCTACAAAAACATCGACCACGTCATGCACGCCCAGCGCGAGCTGGTGGAAGTGCTGCACACCTTGCGTCAGGTGGTGTGCGTAAAGGGATAGGCGCGGCGCAAGGATCGCAGCCTCGTTTCACTCGACAGCTGCTACATGGAAATGCGTGTTCCCTGTAGCAGCTGTCGAGTGAAACGAGGCTGCGATCTCTTGATCTACCGATACTTGATCACGATCCCTTTGAGTTTGCGCCCCTCGATGGTTCTCACATCGCGAGCCCACAGCGGCCCGTTGACATAGGCGCCCATCGGCTGGATATGGTCGTAGACCACCACCACGGCATCGCCCCCGAGCTTGGCCGACTCATCCCGCAGTTTTGCTTCTACCTCGGTGATGGGCGGCGCGGGGTCGACACTCGCATCGATCAGCACTTCACCCAATCGAATGTGCGGACGAAGCGGTTCGGTGCGCAACACCACGACTTCGCTGGCCATTGTCGGCGCGGGATGCTCGACGCCCACATAAGCGGTGGTCCGCGCATCGACGGTGGCGCAACCATTGAGCGCCAGCAGGGCGGCGGCGAGCCCTGCCGCCAGCAGCGACAGTTTCAAACGGGTGGACCAGAGCGCGTCATGAGCAGGCATGGTGGGTTTCCTCCGAAGGGGCCGCTGCTATGCGGGGTGGCCTGTTGACGGTAGCAGACGGCCCGGGAGTTTCCAGAAAGCCCAGCCCTTTCAGGTCGGGCTTCTTCATGCCCGAACAGTCACTGATCCTTTTCGCAGTTCACCATCCACGACACACCGAACCGGTCCACCAGCATCCCGAAGCGCGCCGCCCAGAACGTCGCTTCCAGTGGCATTTGCACGCTGCCGTCTTCCGACAAGGCGCCAAAGACGCGCTCGGCTTCGGCAATGCTGTCGACATTCAGCGAGACCGAACACCCGCTCATGTCATCAGTGGGGCGATCAGGTGTGGTGTCCGACCCCATGATCGCCTGATCACCCACCGCCAGACGGGTGTGGATGATCAGGTTGTGGTAATCCGCGGGAAAGTGCTCCCGCGCCGGGCTTTCGCCGAAGGTCATCATCATTTCGATCTGGCCTTGCAGGGCTTGCGCATAGAAGGTGAAGGCGGCTTTGCAGTCGCCGTTGAAGATGAGGTAGGGATTGATTTTCATGTTTGCTCCCGGTAACCGAGGGACTGGAGGCCCTCATTTGCCTTTGAATTGACTCCAAGTAGCAAAGCGTTAGATGCGGGGTTGTGCAGGATTTGTTTAGACGGTTTTTCTATGGGAGGGGTGGTGCTTATTGCTTCATTGATGCAGGACGACGCCGAAGTCTAAGTAGCTCCAGCAGCACTACATGCTCTCGGTAGCCGCATGCATACTTCGTCTGCCCAACGGGACAAGCTATTGCGCATGTGGCAATAACATACCCGGAGGGGTAGCTAAGCTGATGGTTTGCCTATTTGTGGTGTTTCAATAATTGATTAAGCAGCACACTCATAGTCGATGATTGCTTTGGCCGCTTCCTCGGCTCCAAAAAACACACGGGGCTCAATTCCGTCCTCCAAGCTTTGGCGCTGAAGATCTTCGAGACTTTGCTCATATTCGGTAATTAGCGCTCGATCGAATCGATCAAGTGACTTTGGCGTCCAGATGAAAAGGGTGCATTTGTCTTGAGGCGCATCGGCGATTTTGTGTTTCACAAAGTGGAGATCCCACAAGCGACTCTTTGCGCCATCTACATGGCGGCTAATCTGCTTGGAGGGTTTTATTTTTGCCAGGCTAGCGACCATTTTATTCCCGGAAAAAAATAAACTCCCGCGGGATCCCTGCATCGCTTGGGTGTGGAGTGGAAGGTTGAATCGGTCCCGTAGCCTCGGCAATATTCCAAGGACACGCTCTTGTATGTCGGAGCGAAGCTGACCCAGATTCTGTTCGTAAACGATCGGATCGTCTTCGGCATCTTCTTCTTCAATCGCGTCGGAATGAACTGAGGAGAGGCTTGATGTGAGGCTGCACGCCTGCTGAAGAATATGCTTCATGTTCACACCTAGACCTTTTCGGATTTTCCCAACGGAAACCCCGTGGATACCTGCTGAAAACTTACCCTCAAAGCCGTTCTCCGCGAACTCAAGGGCTCTGTTAAGAGCCATCTCCATCATTTGCCGCATTCCTGTCGCAGACGCTCCATACAGGCACTTTAATGCTTTTTCACTAATTGCCAGGCAACCGTCGACGCCGGTGCTCGATTTCGCAACAACCGCGATTGTCAGGCGTTCTCCCGATTGGACGATGGGCTCAAGGTAAATGGGAGCCCAATCGGCCTCATACTTTGGAAAACTTGGGAAGTCAGAAAGATCTGGAAGCATCTTGTTAGATCGCCAAACTGTTTTGTTTAACACCAAGCGCGCTATCCATTAGCACGCTCATATGATGGACTCGGGACTCAAGGAATTCCACCACCCGGTCAACGTGCTCAACAGATACCTGGCAATACTCCGGCTGGCTAGCTGCCGCATATTTTCGGAAATCTGCGTCGTATATGGGGGCAGAGCTGTTCTTGAGCTTTTTGGCAGACAGGTGACGCTCGAAAACGGTGACCTCACCGATCACCATTTGCAGCAAGCGATTCTGGATGTTTTTTCCGGCTTCGGACACGGGTGACGCTAAGGCTTCTTCATGGTCAATCAGCCAGATTGCACCGTCGGCACCGACGAGCAAATTCCGCAGATTTCTATCCGTGTTGGCGACTAGCTCGTCAAATACGATTGCTGCGTGAAGATGAGACCATTTGTTCAGGAGGTGCGAGACTTTGTCGAATTTGATAGCACGACTGACAGGAATGGCATTTGTGTCGATGCTGGCGAGGGCAATGCACTTGCCTGGTCCTCGCCCGAGTGACTCGCCTCTTGCGATGACAAGCGCGGTGAGGGGAATCGGGAGGCCAAAATACCGACCGATTGTGGCGCTCATCGTTTCTGCGAACAAGCGCTCCGCTGGAAGGAATTTTACATAGGCATGGAGGTCGCGTTTGTATCCCTTCAGTCCCGTGATTGTCCCGTAGAACAGCGGGTGCTGACCCTTGATATCCGGATCATCGACGGGGTCCCCCTGTAGGAAAAGTCCCAGCGGAATGTCCAATACTTCCAGATTTGAGATCGACATCCTTTTCTACGTTTCCCTTGTCGCCTGACTTTTGATCAGCGACCTTTATTTTTAAGTAAATCCCCTGATGCGTTGGCTTCTGCCTGCAGTTGAGGGGCGGATTTCCATGGCAAGTCATCAAGCTATCGAAACAGGGAATGGAACTCGCTCGCGGCTTTCTGGCTTAGAGGGAGAATGTAGGAGGTTAGGTCGTATGGCAATGTACGTTCACTTCAGGTCACAATTTTTCGCGGTCGACCATCCACGGCCATAGGCACGCATATGGAGAAGTCCGGCAGTGATGTGGCGAAGGCCTAACCGGAGTGGTCAGCGTTGCCACTGAAGTAATGCGGTCCTCAGGCCACCGCACGGGCGGCAGCTGATGGGCGCAGCAAACGTTCGACAGCGCCGGTCACCAGGTTTTCCAGTAACTCATCGCGCTGCGTTTCCTCCAGCGGATGCTGCGCCAGCCAGCCGGGCGCGCTGTTGAGCAAGTTGGCGATGGCGTGTCCGGCAGCCATCAAACCCTGTTCGCCGAGACGGGACGGGGCGCCGAGCATCTTCAGCAACGTGCGTTCGTATTGCTCGCGCAGCTGGCGAACACGCGCTTGTTGCTCTTCGTTCAGGCAGCCGCTGTCGCGCTCCGCCAGGCGAAAATGCCACGGCATTTCCCGGTGCAGATTCAGGTGTGCGCGGATCAGGTTGGGCAGTTTGTCGCGTTTCGTCGAAGCCTTTTGATCGATGCGCCCGAGGGTCGACAGCAGTTCTTCGTAGAACTCCTCGATCAGGTCGAGCAGCAAGTGCTGCTTGCTCGGGTAATGGTGATACAACGAGCCTGGGGACCGCCCCAGGCAGGTTGCCAGCTCACGCATGCCGACCTGCCCGAACCCTTTGCTGGCGAACAACTCCAGCACTTTGTCCCGGTACTCGGCGAAGCGCGAGCAACGCTCAGGCATAGGCATGGAAGCCACGTCCTGTCTTGCGTCCCAGGTAGCCGGCGGCGACCATTTCCTTGAGCAGCGGAGCGGGGCGGTATTTGCTGTCGTTGAAGCCGTCGTAGAACGCTTCGAGAATCGCCAGCACGGTGTCCAGACCAATCAGGTCCGCCAACGCCAACGGGCCGATCGGCTGGTTGCAGCCCAGCCGCATGCCGGCGTCGATGTCTTCGGCGCTGGCCAGGCCTTCCTGGAACACCAGAATCGCCTCGTTGATCATCGGCACCAGAATGCGGTTGACCACGAAGCCCGGGCGGTTGCCGGCGGTGATCGCGGTTTTGCCGAGGGTGGTGGCCATGTCCAGCGCCAGGGCGTGGGTTGCATCGCTGGTTTGTAGGCCGCGGATCACTTCGATCAGGCCCATCACCGGCACCGGGTTGAAGAAGTGCAGGCCGATGAAACGCTCAGGCTGGCTGACGCTGGCGGCGAGTTGTGTAATCGACAGCGACGAGGTGTTGGAGGCGATCACACACTCGGCGCTGACCTGTGCAGCGATCTGTTGCAGCACGCGCAGTTTCAGGTCGAGGTTTTCGGTGGCGGCTTCGATCACCAGTTGCACGTTCTGCAGGCTGCTGTACTCGGTGCTGGTGCGGATCCTGGCGAGGGCGTCGAGCTTTTGCGCTTCGGTCAGGGTTTCCTTGGCAATCTGCCGGTCGAGGTTCCTGCCGACGGTGGCCAGCGCCTTTTGCAGGGCACTCTCGGAGATGTCGATCAAGGTCACGTTGAAGCCGGCCAGCGCACAGACTTGTGCAATGCCGTTGCCCATAGTGCCTGCGCCGATCACGCCAATGTTTTGCAGATTCATGTCCCCGTCCTTCCAATCAACCTTGCGATACCTTGGCCGCCGCAACGGCCGAAGGCGTACTATTGGCCGCGAGTCTAGAACCGGCAGGGCGGTTGTCCTATGCCGCAACTGTTCAACGGTGCTGGTGTTTTTTGCCATTCGGGCGATGGGGAGAGAAGCGTTCAAATGCGGGAAAAGGACTCGGTGGCGGCCTACTTCGTGCAGGCGATGATCCATGGGCAAGGCGACAATCCGCAGCGCTCGCGGGCTGCGCTTGAAGAGGCGGGCATCGACCCGGCGTTGATCGAGCAGCCGACCGCACGAGTGCCGGCGAGCGCGTTTGCCGCGCTGTGGCTGATTCAGATCCGCACGCTGGACGACGAATTTTTCCGCCTCGACTCCCACGGCATGCCACCCGGCAGCTTCGCGCTGATCTGCCGCGCCTTGATCCAGGAACCCGACCTGCACAAAGCCATGCGCCAGTGCCTGGCCAACTTCGCGCTGTTCCTGCGCGACTTTCGCGGCACGCTGACCGTGCGCGGTAAACGCGCCATCATCAGCCTCGACACCCACGCGCAAAACGAAGACGCCAGCCGTTTCGGTGAAGAGACGTTTCTGGTGTTGATGATCAGCCTGTTGTGCTGGCTGGGCGGGCGGCGCATCCCCATTGACCGCGCAGATTTTCGCCATGAGCGCGTTCCCCTCAGCGATGACCGATTGCTCTGGGGCCCCAACCTGACCTTCGGCGCCGAACGCACCGAAATCGAATTCGCCAGCCACTACCTGCGCCTCCCGGTGGTCCAGGACCTGGCCTCACTGAAAGTATTCCTGCGCACCGCGCCGCAATGGCTGGTGATCCGTTTCCGTAACCAGCATGGCCTCGCATCACAAGTCCATCAGCGCCTGCGCAACAGCCATTACAGCCAATGGCCGACCTTGCAGGCGTTTGCCCTCGAGCAGCACCTGAGCCCCAGCACCTTCCGCCGCAAACTCGAGCGGGAAGGCTGTTCGTATCAGGAGATCAAGGACGAAGTGCGGCGCGGGGTGGCGTTTGAGCAGTTGCGCGAGAGCCGGGCGAGTATCAGCGACATTGCCGAGCAGCTGGGTTTTCAGGAGCCGAGTGCGTTTCATCGGGCGTTCAAGAAGTGGACGGGGGAGAGTCCGGGGCGGTATCGGGCGCGTTTTCAAAAGGGAGTGGGAGAGGCTTTCGAAAGTTGAGATGTCGAGTCAGGCAGCGGACATCATGGCTTCGCCTTCCCTTAGCGAGGAACAAGTCCTCGCTAAGGGAAGAGTGACTACTTAGGTGGAACGAAGTTGTCCAGCATTCGGTTCGCCGCCAGTTCCCCCAGCATGATGACCTGCTGAAGCGCCAACAGGGTATGCCGATGGGGGCCTTCAACCAATGCCGCCACATCGCCGGCCATGACACTGGCCGATGCCAAGTTCTCACACGTTTGAACCAGCAAGGTTTCATGGTCGATGTCTGGCGCGATCATAAAAATAGTGCTCGGTTTGCGTGGAGTGTTGTTCATGAGCGCTGCCGGATTGAGATAGAAATCGAGGGCGCGCTCGGCGGCCTCATTGAGTTTTTTTGAGTCGACAGTTTCGTACGGGGATGCCGGATCGGTTTCCGGCGGATTGGGTGTAACTTTGAACATAAGCTAAGTCCTTTAATGAGGCCGCAACCCTCTTGCTACTAAACATAAGGGTGGCGGCTGTTCGCAGGTTAGTAGACCGGGGACCTAGCAATCCGGCGCGCCCGAAAGCGCCCTGCGCACAGCCACCATCAAGTGCAGGCAAATGAATACCTGATTGATAGGTGCTAATGCACCTTGCTAGATACTGGGCTACTAAACCCGACCACTGATGAGCAGTGGCAGGGAAACAATAGAGGCCAGGGGCAAGGCGCACAAGCCGGCGGATTCTGTCTTAACCGTAGGTAACGGCGCAAGGATTTGTAGCCTTCGGGACGTAACACCGAGTGTCTTTAAACGCGCATCGTTAAACGCGTGAAGGCCTTCCGAAATCTGAGGAAGCGTCCGACATTTTTCCGGGCGTGTTGCGGCGCGGACGCACCTGCCGCCCGCTTAAATCTTGCAGGGCGTGCGCGGTGATGTGGTGCTTTTTGAATTGAGGTTTTGGTAGGTGATGCCGTATCGGTCAACGGCGGATGGGGTCGCCCTGTCGTTAAAGCTATGCGCAACGTTCGCATTCGATCCAGCCGCCAGCGCCACGACACCGCGTCTGAGTGGGGCAGCGGCAGAAAAAAGGCCTCATGTGGTGGAACGGAAATAGCCATCACCAAGGCCTTGGATACAGTCTCAAACGCTGGGTTGCATTGAGGCGTTATCTGAATGACTAACATAGTTGTAAGTCGGAATGTCTGGCCGCTTACGGCGTGTCTCCGTGTCCTCAGTTACAAGGGGCCGCTCCACAACTCAAGGTGCCTAATAGCAAGGACGTCCACAGAAGGTAAGTGCCTCTACCTCATTGAGCCCCCCTTCTTTATCTGAAGGCTGGGTGCCGCCCATGCGCCAACTGGTGAACTTACCTTCTGGCAAGTCCGTACGCTTGACGACTTCCATATGAAGAGTGCGGGCGGCAGGATCGTTGCTTTCCAGCATAATTTCATCCCCCTTTATTGCGAAATGATTATGCAGCAAGAAAATTCCAAAACGCTGGGTATTACCATGCCGTTCTAGCAATGCATGAAGATCGTGAATGAAGGATTCATCCCCCGCGCCAAGGGGTCTCGCATCTGCGAAGGATGGGGTGCTGGATTGGGTATCTGCTTTCATGAGATATATCCTTATATTTGATTAATAAGTGGACTGTTCACGTACATGGTCATTGGTTTCCCGCTGGCCATTGCCGTGCGGTTACATCAAGCCACTTCATTAATCGACCCGTCTACTGTCAGAAATAACAGGTAAAGCGACTTTTTGATCAGCGGTCGCTGAGGCACTCAGTAATAGTTATATTTTTGGTAATTGGTGGATGCCGGAGCCCCCGAAAACCCCTTGTTTTGTCGGACCTCGTGCGAGGTCTTAGCAGCATTTGCCGCTGAACAAGGTTCCTCCAGCGATGAGTTTGCTCAGGAACAAATTGACGCTTTCGGTGATGCTTGTGATGAGCGAGGGATGACGTGGGTGGTCGACGAGATGGTGGATCATCTGGAGGGTGAGTCGCGTTATGCCCTGCTGGGTATTTCCAACAGCATCATGATGGCGGAGATCACGGCGAACCGGGTGTTGGATAAGATTGATTTGCCCAGGTAAGTCGGTAACGCTTTGAGCTGTGCAGCGGTACCATTTGGGGCTGCTGCGCAGCCCAACGGGGATGAATCCCCTCGCCACAGGTGGTTCTCGCCTGTGGAATTTCTGGCTGAAGTACCATGACGTCTTTGTTGTGTTCAGCGACTTCCTCTGCCGAGTCCATCAATCCATGCCTGCGGCCCTTTCCCGCATCACCTCACTACTCGACCAAGCCCGACGCGCCTTGCTCCTGGTCTGGGGCACCTCTCGCGGTCTCTTCCTCGGCCTGGTCCTGGCCACCCTGATCGCCGGTGTCCTCCCGGCCCTGGCCGCCTGGCTGGGCCAACGCATCGTCGATGCAGTGGTCTTCGCCATGCAATTACACGCGCAGCAGGGCAGTGCGCCGTTGTGGCCGGTGGTGCGTTACGTGTTGTTCGAGGCCGGCGTGCTGGCGCTGCTGTCCGGGACGCAGCGGGCGCTGTCGGTTCAGCAGTCGTTGTTGCGGGTGCAGTTGGGGCAGAAGGTCAACACGATGATTCTGGAGAAGGCCCAGACGTTGTCGCTGGTGCAGTTCGAGAACTCGGAGTTCTACGACAAGTTGGTGCGGGTGCGGCGCGAAGCGTCGACGCGGCCGTTGGCGCTGGTGATGAAGTCGTTGGGGCTGATCCAGAACCTGATCGTGTTGATCAGCTTCGGCGTGCTGTTGGTGCATTTTTCGCCGTGGGCGCTGGTATTGCTGGTGGTGGGCGCGTTGCCGGTGTTTTTCGCCGAAGCGCATTTTTCCGGGGATGCGTTCAGGCTGTTCACGCGCCGGGCGCCGGAGAGTCGGCAACAGAGCTATATCGAGACACTGCTCTCCCATGAGGGTTATATCAAAGAGGTCAAGCTGTTCGGCTTCGCGCCGTTGCTATTGCAGCGTTACCGCGAGACGTTTGCCCGTCTGTATGCCGAGGACCGACGGCTGACCTTGCGCCGGGATGGTTGGGGATTTGTCCTGGGCTTGCTGGGCACCGCCGCGTTTTACCTGGCTTATGCGTGGGTGGTGGTCGATACCGTTCACGGCCAGATCAGCCTCGGACAGATGACCATGTACCTGGTGCTGTTCAAGCAGGGGCAGACGGCGGTAAGCAGCAGTTTGAGCGCCATCAGCGGTCTCTACGAGGATGGTCTGTATCTGTCGAGCCTTTACGAATACCTGGCCGAACCGGTGGTGGCCGATGCTGGGCATCTCACAGTCGGGGCGGTGCCCGGTGATGGTTTGCGATTCGAGAACGTTGGTTTTCGTTATCCGGGGGCGAGTCGGGCCGCTCTGGAGGGCATCGACTTGCACCTGGTGCCAGGGCGCAGCCTGGCGCTGGTGGGGGAGAACGGTTCGGGCAAGACCACGCTGATCAAGTTGCTGACCCGTTTGTATCGCCCCGATCACGGCCGCATCCTGCTCGACGGCAGCGATTTGCAGACGTGGGAAGAAGACGCGCTGCGCCGGCGCATCGGGGTGATTTTTCAGGATTACATTCGCTACCAGTTTTCCGTCGGCGAGAACATCGGCGTCGGCGATACGCTGGCGTTCAACGATGAGCAGCGCTGGAAAGAAGCGGCCGCCGAAGGCATGGCCGCGCTGTTCATCGAGGGGCTTGATCGTGGTTACGCCACGCAGTTGGGACGCTGGTTTGCCGGTGGCCAGGAGTTATCGGGCGGGCAGTGGCAGAAGATCGCCTTGTCCCGCGCTTACATGCGCCGCAACGCCGATATCCTGATTCTGGACGAGCCGACCTCGGCACTCGACCCGGCCGCGGAAGCGGCGGTGTTCGAGCATTTCAGCGAGCACACTGAAGGCCGTATGACGTTGCTGATTTCCCACCGGTTTTCCAGCGTGCGCAATGCGGACCACATCATCGTGCTGGATCAGGGGGCGATCCTTGAGCGCGGCGATCACGACAGTCTGGTGGCAGCGGGCGGGCGCTATGCGCAGTTGTTCAACCTGCAAGCCCGGGGGTATCGCTAGGCCCGGCGATCTGTGGTGGTTTTGATTTCATCAGGCCTTCGAGTGCCTGGCGGTATTGGCTGCCGCCCAGGCTCATGCTGTTGTTGTGCGTACCGCCGGGCACCAGCAACAGGCGCTTGGGTTCGCTGGCAGCATTGAACAACTGCTGGCTGAACCGCGAGGGCATGAACGGATCGGCCAGGCCATGGACCACCAATAACGGCATGTCGATGTCGACGATCTTGTCGATGGAATCGAATTTCTGCGACAGCAGCCAGCGCACCGGCAGCCATTTCACCGGCAGGTTGCTGTCGGCCACTTGCGCCACCGCATCGCCCAGCGACGTGAAGGTGGACTCGATTACCAGACCGCGTACCGGTATCGCGCTGTGGTCCTTTTTCGCTTGCGCCGCCAGGTCTGCCGCGAGGTCGATGGCCACCGCGCCGCCCAGGGAATGGCCGTAGATCAGGCGTTTGTTGGCGTCCGGTTGCATCGCCTTGAAGCGTTCCCAGGCGACGCGGGCATCTTCGTAAACGCTGGCTTCCGATGGCAGATCACCCTTGCTCTGGCCGAAGCCGCGGTAGTCGATCGCCAGCACCGAATAACCCATCGCCCGCAATTGCTCGATGCGGAACGCATGGCCGGTCAGGTTCCAGCGCACGCCGTGCAAATACAGGATCGACGGCGCATCGCGACGCGCTGCCGGCCACCACCAGGCATGCAGGTTTTGCCCGGCCTTGAAGCTGGCAGGCTTGATATCGAATTCCTGAACGTCCTGCGGCAAACCGCGATACCAGCCGGCGGTCCCCGGCTCTATGCGGAACAGCAGCTCGCGCTCTTTGTATTTGAGTACGCCACAACCCACGGGCAAGCCGACGACCAGCGCGGCCATGCACAGCCAGGGCAGCCAGCGTCGGCTGATGCGGCTCATCAGGTTTGAAAACATGCAGAGGGCCTGAGGATGAAAAGGAAAGTTCGGGTTTTAACAGAAGCGTGGGGGAGGTGGGGATAAATTCGACAATCGTATGAAGAGCCCGGCTGAGTGCCGGGCGATGACTTACTGGCCCGCGTACTCCTGTGGGAGCGAGCTTGCTCCGGGCGGCGATCCGACGATTGCTGATTAACTTTCAACAAAGATGTTGAATGTCAGGCCGCTATCGTCGGATCGCCGCCCGGAGCAAACTCGCTCCCACAGTAATGCCCCTCGCTTCAAGCTTTGTGCTCGCCGTCTTATGGCATTTCCGGCAGTTCCTGCGGGCGCAGGTCGAACACCAGCACTTCGGCATCCACACCGTTGCTCAACGCCAGCGCCTGCTCATCACGCACCCGCACACCATCACCTTCCTGCAAATGCACGCCGTTGAGTTCGACGCTGCCGCGGGCCACGTGCACATAGGCGTAGCGGTTGGCGGCCAGTTCCAGCGTGGCGCTTTCCTTGCCGTCGATCAGCGCGGCATACACCCGTGCGTCCTGACGCACCTTCAGCGAACCCTTGGCCCCGTCGGGGGAGATGATCAGTTGCAGGCGCCCGCGTTTTTTCTGGGTGCTGAAGTGCTCTTGCTGATAACGCGGTTTGGCGCCGCTGACGTCCGGCACGATCCAGATTTGCAGGAAGTGCACCGGCCGCGTGGCCGAATGGTTGTATTCGCTGTGCGCCACGCCGCTGCCGGCGCTCATCAATTGCACGTCACCGGGGCGGATCACCGAACCGGTGCCCAGGGTGTCCTTGTGTTCCAGCGCACCTTCGAGCACGTACGAGAAAATTTCCATGTCGCGGTGCGGGTGCTGACCGAAACCTTTACCGGCCGCCACGCGGTCATCGTTGATCACCAGCAGGTCTGAAAATCCCTGCTCTTTCGGGTTGCGGTAGTTGGCGAAGGAGAAGGTGTGGAACGACTTCAGCCAACCGTGATTGGCGGCGCCGCGATCGGAGGCTTTGCGAAGGGTCAGCATGATGAAATCTCCTGTGGGGACGTTGATTCGTCCGAGTGAGGAGAAGGTTAATGGTTACTGGTGGATGCAATAAGTAGATGGAAATTGAAATACTGTCTCTCTCAGGTTGACAGTGGCAGGCGTGCCATAACGTATTCTTCTCCGACGCCGGCGCCGCACATTGGCCATAATGCACAGCACTACTCGATGCCGGACACAAAGCCCCTGTAGGAGCGAGGCTTGCCCGCGAAGGCGGCGTGTCAGTCAGTATCAATGTTGAATGTGATGACGCCTTCGCGGGCAAGCCTCGCTCCTACAGGGATTAGGTGTTTGGCGGATGGAATTTCTTTTGACTTAAGTGATTTTGAACCCATGAAAACCGTGGCTATGGTGTTGTTTCCGGACTTTCTGCTGCTCGACATGGCCGGGCCCATGGAAGTGTTTTCCATCGCCAATCGATACCTCGCAGCGGATGACCGTTACGAGCTGTCGACCATCGGCACCGAGCATGGCGCGCTGCGCGCGTCAAATGGCGTCAGCGTGCAGACCGACCTGCACATCGATCAGGCCGATCATCCGTATGACTTGTTGCTGGTGCCGGGCGGTCCGGGGGCCTACAACGAAAAACATCCGCCGCTGCTGTGTTGGCTCAAAGACGCTGTCGGTCGCGCCGAGCGCTACGGCTCGATCTGCACCGGCGCGTTTGTACTGGGGCATGCCGGGCTGCTGGACGGCTATCGCGTCACCACCCACTGGCATTACACCGAGCGGCTGATCAAAGGCTTCCCCAAGGCGACAGTCGAGACCGACCAGATTTTCGTTCAGGACCGCAACCTCATCACCTCCGGCGGCGTCACCGCCGGCATCGACCTGGCCCTGTCGGTGGTCGCCGAAGACCACGGCAAGAAAGTCGCCCAGGACGTGGCCAAGGTGTTGCTGGTGGTGATGAAGCGCCAGGGCGGGCAAGCGCAGTTCAGCCCGTTGATGGCCACCGTCGCACCGCATGAGACGCCGATCACCCGCGTGCAAAACCATGTGCTGGAACACCTCGATGAAGCTTTCAGCATTGAACGCATGGCCAGCCTGGCGAACATGAGCACGCGGCACTTCGCCCGGATGTTTGCCCGGGACGTAAACATGACGCCCATGGAATTTCTGCAAAGCGCACGCATCGACTGCGCCAGGAACCTGCTGGAAACCAGCGACTTGCCGCTCAAGACCGTGGCCTTCAAAAGTGGCTTCGGCAGCGTGCGGCACATGCGCTTTCTGTTCGCTGAAAAGCTTGGTCTGACCCCCACGCAGTACCGCGAACAGTTCAGCTAGAGCGTTCTTGGCCGTTGCGCGCACCGCAATGGCCGTGGCGCTCCCACCGTGGTAGTTGTACCGTCACCGAGGCCTGCCAAGATAGCCGTGAACTCTTTGCAATGGAGGTGCGGGAGCCTGGAGGGCGGGTGCGATGGATATTTGCGCACTGTGAGCCGGGCCAGGTTTTCAGCACGCACACGTGCATGAACAGCCTCAGCGATTTAAACAGCGATACGGTGCTGCGGTTCGGCCCCTACGCATTCCACCTGCGGCAACGGCTGATTTTGGACGGCGATCGGCCGCTGCGCATGGGCGGTCGGGCCCTGGATATCCTTCAGGTGCTGGTCGAGCACGCCGGCCATGTGGTCAGCAAGGACGAGTTGATTGCCCACGTCTGGCCGACGTCGGTGGTCGAAGAAATCAACCTGCGCGTGCACATTGCAGCCCTGCGTCGGGCCCTCGGTGACGGGCAGAACGGCCAGCGCTATATCATTAATATTCCCCAGCGCGGCTACAGCTTTATCGCCCCGGTGGAGCGGGTGCCTGCGGGCACGCTGGTGTCGATCGAGGTGCAAAAACATCAGCACAACCTGCCAGCAAGGCTCACGCCTGTGACCGGTCGGGATTCGATTGTCGGCAGTCTGGTCCGGCAGTTGCCGGTACGGCGTCTCATGACCCTCGTCGGTCCCGGTGGCATTGGCAAGACCACCGTGGCTTTGCGCGTCGCCGAACTGCTGTTGCAGCACTATGAAGACGGCGTGTGGCTGGTTGATTTCGCGGCGCTCGATGACCCCGCGCGAGTGGTCGATCATCTGACTCAGAGCCTTGAACTGGAGGTTGGCACGACACTGGACGTGTTGGCGCATCGGCATACGTTGCTGGTGTTCGATAACTGCGAACACTTGCTGGAATGCTGCCGCACATTGGTCGAGGATTTGCTGGCGTCGGCGCCTCGGCTGTCGATCCTCGTCACCAGCCGCGAACCGCTGCTGGCAACGGGGGAAACGGTCCAGCGCTTGCCATCTCTGGCGGTGCCGTCCGCTTCGGCACTGCACAGCGTGGCCGAGGTCATGGGCTATTCGGCGGTGCAGCTGTTTGTCAGTCGCGCTCGCGCTCGCCAACAAGGGTTTGCCTTGCGCGATCAGGACCTCAAGGCTGTGCGTGAAATCTGTCGGCGGCTCGATGGTTTGCCACTGGCCATTGAACTGGCGGCGGCACAGATCGATGCGCTGGCGTTGGTCGGTTTGCAAGCTCAGCTGGATAACTGCTTTCAGCTACTGACCCAGGGCCGGCGCACGGCAGTGCCCCGGCATCAGACCCTCAAGGCCGCGCTGGACTGGAGCTATGAACGGCTGAGCGGGTTGGAACAAACCGTGTTGCAGCGGCTCTCGGTATTCAAAATGTCCTTCACCCTCGATGCCGCGATTGGCGTGAGCAGTTGCGAGGTGCTCAAGCCCAATCATCTCGCGGCGCTGGTGCAGCGCCTGGTGGCCAAGTCGTTGCTCTCGATGGATCAGGTCAACGGCATTACCCGATATCGCTTTCTCAACACCACGCGCACCTATGCCTTGGAGAAGCTCGAGCACAGCGGCCACCTGCGTACGTTCGAGCGGCGCTACTCGCATTACATCAGCCGTGCGCGCTGGGTCTCAGGCGTGCAGTTGCCCATGGAGCTCGTCGAGTAAACGACGGACTTTGCTCAAGTCCGGCGTGGCAAAACCTTCCGTGAAGCGGTTGTAGATCGGCGCCAGCAGCTCGTGGGCTTGCTGATGCAAACCCTTGCGCTGCCACAGTTGCGCCAGCGAGGTGGCGCTGCGCAGTTCCCAGGCCAGTGCGCCCTGATGTTTTGCCACATTTAAAGCCCTGATCAACACCGCCTCAGCCTCTTCGGTTTTCAGTGGGCAATCCTCGGCCAGCAGCGCATCAGCCCGGGCCCGCAGAACTTCCGCCGTGCTCCAGCCTGCCGTACCGGAGTCGGCCCGTTGCATCAGGGCGTCATCGACGAAACCGCTGTCCAGCGTGACCATGATGTCCTTGATCAGCCCGACGCCTGGCTGAAGAGGCAAGTGCGCCTCGGTGCGGTCGATCACCTGCGCATAGTGCCGGGCCCAAGTGTAGAACAGCAGCACCGAGTGTTTCTGTGATTGCTCCAGCAGCAGGCGCAAGAGTTCACGAGCTGTACGGGTATCGCCGTTGTAGTGAGCGATCAGGCAGCCGGACAGCGCCAGGGTGTAGCAAATGGAGGTGCCGTGGTTGATCTGAATCGCGATGTCCAGTGCCTGGCGGGCGGTGCGCCAGGCTTGTTCCGGTTGACCTTGCAGCCAGAGGATGCGCGCCAGAATCGTCAGGGCGGCCACGCTCTGATCGTATTGCACGCCAAAACCGTGGGTGAAGCGGTTGAGGTGCCCGCTCTGGGCCATGCGCTGGATGACCTGTTCGGCGTTCACCCGGGCCAGTCCCTGATCGCCGGCAAAGTGCAGGGCCAGTACACGCAAGCGGTGCGTGCTCAGCGACAGCACGGCGTCACCCGGCGCGCCCAGGCGGTCGAACAATTGGCTCTGCTCCAGCGCCATTTGGTAATGGCCGCAACTGAGGTTGACCGCCATGTGCCCGGACACCGCCCGCAACTGACCGGCCACGTCGTTGTTATGCCTGGCCAAAGTTCTGGCGCTGACGAACGCGGCGATGGTTTCAGCCGTGCCGCCCTGGGTGTGGTAGCAGGAATTGCCGAGGGCCAGCTTGAGGGTCATTTGCAGGTGAGGGCAGGGCTCGGGCGCCGTCTCGAGCAAGGCCAGCGCTTTGCGCACATAGACGCCATGTTCCTTGAGCAGCGACAGCTCCTGCCAGAGTGGCGTCGAGGTCGCGGTCAAGCGGATCGCCAGCGCCTGCGGACCTTGAGCGTTCAAGCCCCAGTCGAGGGCCGAACGAATGTCATCCAGGCTGCGGGCGTAACGCTCTATCCACAGGTCAGTGGGGATCAGCTCCCAGTCAGTTTGAGCCTGATGCATCAAGGCCAGGCAACGCTCGGCGTGACGTTTTCGCGTGTCCGGCAGATCCACGGTCTGGTCGAGTTTTTCAAGGGCGTAGCTGCGGGTGGTATCGAGCAAGCGGTAGAACACTTCTTTGTCGCCCACTTCCACGTTCAGCAACGACTTGGCCACCAGTTGCGTGATCGAGCCGAACACCACGCCGGGCTCGATGTGGTCGCCGACGATCACGGCTGCCGCGGACTCCAGCGTGAAGCCGCCCCTGAACACGCTCAGTCGGCGCAGGCAGGTTTGCTCGCAGGCGTTCAGCAGTTCGAAACTCCAGTCGAGTGTGGCGCGCAGGGTCTGGTGTCGGCCTAGCGCCGATGGACAGCCCTGGGTCAGCAGACGAAAGCTGCCTTGCAGCTGCGTGAGCAAACCGCCCAGACCAAAATTGCCGACCTGCGCGGCCGCCAGTTCAATGGCCAGCGGGATGCCGTCCAGGCGGTGGCAGATTTCAATCAACAGCGGCAGATCGTCATCGCTCAACTCGAAACTGTCATGGCTGGCCATGGCGCGCTCGACGAACAATTGCAGTGCGGAAAAGGTCAGCGCCTGGGCACGATCCAGCACCGCGATGGGGGGCGGGCAATCGAGGGATTCGAGACGCTGGACGAACTCACCTTCGGCCCGCAGGCTCTCGCGGCTGGTGGCCAGGATGTGCACGTGTGGCGCGGCGCGCAGGATACTTTCGCAGAGCAGCGCGACGCCGTCGAGCAGATGCTCGCAGTTATCGATCACCAGCAGCATCTGCCGCTCGCGCAGGCACGCTGCAAGGCTGCTCATCGGTTCGGCGCCGTGCAGAGACAAATCCAGCAGCGTGGCCAGATGTGCGGTGATCAACGTCGGGTCATTGATCGGCGCCAGATCCAGCAGGCGAATGCCGTCCCGATAACGGCCGATCAACAGTTCGGCGACGCGCAGCGCCACGGTGGTCTTGCCGATGCCGCCGGGGCCGACGAGGGTGATGAAGCGTTGGCGTGACAGTTGGGTGACCAGGCTGTCGACCAGTAATTGGCGACCGATCATGCGCGTGCGACGGATGGGCAGGTTATGGGTGTTCGGCTCGATGCTTTCGCTCGCGAGCGGTTGCTCGATCGATTCCAGCGAGAACGGTGCGACAAAACTGTAGCCGCGCTGGGCAACGGTGACGATATAGCGCTGGCCGGCCTGGCCGTCACCGAGGGCTTTACGCAGCGCCGCCATGTGCACGCGCAGGTTGATATCTTCGACTACGCTGTTGGGCCAGATCCCGGCGATCAGTTGCTGTTTGCTGACCACGTTTCCGGCGTGCTCCAGCAGGATCAACAGAATGTCCATGGCGCGCCGACCCAGGCGCAGGGGCTGGTCGGCCTCCAGCACCAGGCGTTGTCCGGGATAGATCCGGTAGGGGCCGAAATGGATGGCCTGCTCGGGGGAAAGGGTCAAATGTTGCTCCTGCTTGCATCCGTCTAGTACGCGGTTTTCGAGCATATTCCTCAGGTTTTTCCATCAACGCAACGAGGGTTCGGGTGACTGTCGGGTGTTCGCGGCGACTGCCTGTACCCGGCGCCACTGGCCGGTGCCGTGTTTATTGGGTGCAATCGTAGCAAAGCAGGTGTTGAGGCTTTTGGCGCGCCAATGAAAATTAACAACGTTTAACTCGTCCTGCGTCTGGTCTACGCCCAAAACTCTACTGCTTCAACCTCCGCCGGTCTTGTGGGAGCGAGCCTGCTCGCGATGGCGGTGGATCTGCTTGCATCTGTTTTGAATGTACCGCGCAACCTGTAGGAGTGAGCCTGCTCGCGATAGCGGTGGATCAGCTTGTATCAATGTTGAATGTGCCGCCGCCATCGCGAGCAGGCTCGCTCCTACAGAGGGGTGGCGGCGTAGCAAAAGGATCAACTTGTCATGAGGACACCGGGATGAGCAACGTGGTGGTGGTCTATCACAGTGGCTACGGGCATACCCGGGTCATGGCCGAAGCCGTGGCCCAGGGTGTGGAACGGCACGTGGGCAGCACCTGCCTGCTGATTCCGGTCGACGAAGTGGACCAGCACTGGGATCGGCTGCACAGCGCCGACGCCATCATCTTCGGCGCTCCGACCTACATGGGCAGCGCGTCGGCACCGTTCAAAAGCTTCATGGAAGCGACAGCGGCGTTCTACCTCGCCCAGCCGTGGCGCGACAAACTGGCCGCCGGCTTCACCAATTCCGGCTGCCTGTGCGGCGACAAACTCAACACCTTGCTGCAGATGGCTGTGTTCGCCGCGCAGCATTCGATGATCTGGGTCGGCCTCGACCTGCTGCCGGCGCGCTCCAGCACGGGCGCCTTCGATGGGCAAATGAATCGCCTGGGCAGCTCGCTCGGCGCCATGGCCCAGTCGAATGTCGAACAGACACCGGACCTTGCCCCACCTCCCGAAGATCGCTGCACCGCCGCGCATCTGGGCGAGCGGGTGGCGCGTCTGGCCGAACGCATGGCCCCTCCACCGGTTTGACCCACCCCAACACTCGCTAAGGAGACATCGCATGAGTACGTTCACGACCCGAGACGGCACCGAGATCTACTACAAGGACTGGGGCACCGGCCAACCCATCGTCTTCAGCCACGGCTGGCCATTGAACGCCGACAGCTGGGAATCGCAGATGATCTTCCTGGCCTCCAAAGGCTACCGGGTGATCGCCCACGACCGTCGCGGTCATGGCCGCTCCAGCCAGCCGTGGACCGGCAACGACATGGACACCTACGCCGATGACCTGGCGCAGTTGATCGAGTTGCTGGACCTCAAGGATGCCGTGCTGTTTGGCTTCTCCACCGGCGGCGGCGAAGTGGCGCGCTATATCGGTCGCCATGGCACCGGTCGCGTGGCCAAGGCAGGGCTGATTTCATCGGTGCCACCGCTGATGCTCAAGACCGAAGCCAACCCCGGCGGTCTGCCAATCGAGGTATTCGACGGCATTCGCCAGGCGTCCCTGGTCGACCGTTCGCAACTGTACATCGACCTCGCCAGCGGGCCGTTCTTCGGCTTCAACAAACCGGACGCCAAGCCGTCCCAAGGCATGATCGACTGGTTCTGGCTGCAAGGCATGATGGCCGGCCACAAGAACGCTTATGACTGCATCAAGGCATTCTCCGAAACCGACTTCACCGAAGACCTGAAAAAATTCGACATCCCGACGCTGGTGGTGCACGGCGACGCGGACCAGGTGGTGCCGATCGAGGCGGCGGGCATCGCCTCAGCAAAACTGGTCAAGGGGTCTACGCTGAAGGTCTACCCGGGCGCCCCTCACGGCTTGACTGATACCCACAAGGATCAGCTCAACGCCGATCTGCTGGCGTTCCTCAAGGGTTGATGTGCCCCGGCGCGGGCGTAGATCCGCGCCGGTTTTCGCTCCTGATGAGAGCAGCAAGCCATCGAGAACTTGTTCATGAAAAAGCTTACTAATGCCACCGGCGCCCCGGTGGTCGACAACCTCAATATCCAGACCGCCGGCCCTCGTGGGCCGGCGCTCTTGCAAGACATCTGGTTGCTGGAAAAACTCGCCCACTTCGACCGCGAACTGATCCCCGAGCGACGCATGCACGCCAAGGGCGCGGGCGCCTACGGCACCTTCACCGTCACCAATGACATCACTCGCTACACCAAAGCCAATATCTTCAGCTCAGTGGGCAAGGAAACGCCGCTGTTCGTGCGCTTTTCCTCGGTGGCCGGCGAGCGCGGCGCGGCAGATGCCGAGCGCGACATCCGTGGTTTCGCGGTGAAGTTCTACACCGACGAAGGCAACTGGGACATTGTCGGCAACAACACGCCGGTATTTTTCTTCCGCGACCCGCTGCGTTTCTCCGACCTCAATCACGTGGTCAAGCGCGACCCGCGCACCGGCCTGCGCAACGCCACCAGCAACTGGGATTTCTGGAGCCTGCTGCCCGAGGCGCTGCACCAGGTGACGATCGTCATGAGTGATCGCGGGATTCCCACCAGTTTCCGCCACATGCACGGCTTCGGCAGCCACACCTTCAGCCTGATCGACCGCGACAACCAGCGGGTGTGGGTGAAGTTTCACTTTGTCTGCCAGCAAGGCATCGAAAACCTCTCGGACGCCGAGGCTGCAGCGGTGGTCGGCAAGGACCGCGAAAGCAATCTGCGGGACCTGTACGAAGTCATCGAGCAGGGCCATTTCCCGCGCTGGAAACTGTGCATCCAGGTGATGGAAGAACAGCAGGCGCTCAACTATCGGCATAACCCGTTCGACCTGACCAAAGTCTGGCCGCATGGCGAGTTTCCGCTGATCGAAGTCGGCATCATGGAGCTCAACCGCAACGCCGAAAACCACTTCGCCGAAATCGAACAAGCGGCGTTCTCGCCGGCCAACGTGGTGCCGGGCGTGAGCTTCTCGCCGGACCGCATGCTTCAGGCGCGGCTGTTTTCCTATGGCGATGCGCAGCGCTATCGCCTGGGTGTGAATTTCAACCACATCCCGGTCAACGCGCCACGCTGCCCGGCCCACAGCTACCACCGCGACGGCGCCATGCGCACCGACGGCAACCTCGGTGGCACCGCCAGTTACTTCCCGAACAGCGTGGGCGAGTGGCAGGACTCACCGGAACTGGCCGAACCGCCGCTGCCGCTGGAAGGCTTCGCGCAGCACTACGATCATCGGCTGGAAGAAGACCATTACGAGCAGCCGGGGAACCTGTTCCGCCTGCTCGATCCGGTGCGCAAACAGCTGCTGTTCGACAACACCGCACGGGCCATGAACGGCGTGCCGCAGGCGATTCGTCAGCGTCATATCGACAACTGCACCAAGGCTGATCCGGCGTACGGGTTTGGCGTGGCTGAGGCGTTGGAACGCCTGTCCCCGTTGGGTTGACGCACCCCATGTAGCGGCGCAAGGCTTTGTAGCAGCTGTCGGGTTTGCGTTCGGCCCTGTAGCAGCTGTCGAGCCTGCGAGGCTGCGTTCGGGTCTGTAGCAGCTGTCGAGCTTGCGAGGCTGTGTTCGGGTCTGTAGCAGCTGTCGAGCTTGCGAGGCTGCGTTCGGCTGCGAAGCAGTCGTAAAACCTGATGACGCGGTTTACCCGAACACCGCGTTGGCTGATTTTACGACTGCTGCGCAGCCGAACGCAGCCTCGCAGGCTCGACAGCTGCTACAGGGCCGTGCGGTGTTACTTTATTAGGTGTGGAGTTGAGCGGTGCAGGCGGGGCGGTGGGGCAGGGAGCGCACGGTGCGGCAGCGCCACGCAAACGGGTTGATCCCTTCGCTGCGGGTGAAGATGTGGCAGAAATGCGCCTGATCGCAGAAGCCACACTCGAGGCTGATTTGCGTCAGTGTCAGGTCGGTACTCTGGATCAGCTGCTTGGCGCGGGCGATGCGTTGGTCGCGAATCCAGTCCTGGGGCGAGAGCCCGGTGCTGCACTTGAACGCGCGGGAGAAATGACTGCGCGAAAGGGCACAGGCGCGGGCCAGTTCGGTCACTTCAACGGTTTCACCAAGGCGTTCGAGGATCAGTTGCTTGGCCAGGCTTTCGCGCCACGGGGTCAGGCCGCCAGTGGTTTTCTTTCGCGTTTCAGTGACTGCCGCGCAGGCGAGGTTTTGCTGAGAAGAGGCCATGACAGATGTCCGTGTCGGTGAGCTTCATTCTTGGGCGCAGGGCTCTGGCAGGCGAGTTAAACGTTGTTAATTCCATCGGTGCGCAGGGGTGACTACAGCGCCAACTCAGCACACTGCTGCAATTTCCATGGCCACCCCACGTGCACAATCGTCGTCATCGGGCGACGTTTTACATCGCCGCTTTTCTGACTCGATCAAGGGCGACGGCATGAAACATTCCCTGGTTTGTGCGCTGGGGCTCGCGATCAAGAGCCGCGCGAAAGTGTTCAATGATGCGGCGGCGAGCAATAGCTGGGTGACGGCGGCAAACTTGCCGTTTCAGGGCATCGGCCACATCGCGGCGCAGGGCAAGCACTTCCAGTGGGTGCCGGTCGAATATGGTCCTTACAAACGTGCGGCCAAAGTGCCGTTGATCGAGTAAAGTCCTCGGCTGAACACACAAAGGAATCGTGCCTGTGAACCGTAACGATCTGCGTCGCGTCGACATGAACCTGCTGGTGATTTTCGAAGCGTTGATGTTCGAAAAGAACCTGACCCGTGTGGCCGAAAAACTGTTCATGGGGCAGCCGGCGGTGAGTGCGGCGCTGGGGCGGTTACGGGATCTGTTCGACGATCCGTTGTTGCTGCGTAATGGCCGCGGCATGGAGCCGACGGGGCGGGCGCTGGCGATTCTCAAGGAGCTGCAACCGGCGATGGATGTGATTTCCGGGGCGGTCAGTCGCGCCAAGGAATTCGATCCGACGACCAGTTGCGATGTGTTCCGCATTGGGCTGTCGGACGACGCGGAGTTCGGTTTGTTTCCGCCGTTGTTGCGGCAATTGCAGGAAGAGGCGCCGGGGATCGTGGTGGTGGTGCGTCGTGCCAATTATCTGCTGATGCCCGCGTTGCTGGCTTCGGGAGAGATTTCCGTGGGGGTGAGTTACACCACGGATTTACCGGCGAATGCCAAGTGCAAGAAGTTGCGGGACATTCCCTGCAAAGTGCTGCGCGGGGACAAGCGACCGGGGACGCTGACGCTCGACGAGTATTGCGAACGGCCGCATGCGATGGTGTCGTTCTCCGGGGACTTGAGCGGCAATATCGATCTGGATCTGGCCAAGGTCGGTCGCAGTCGCCGTGTGGTGTTGGGTGTGCCGCAGTTCAGCGGGTTGCGTGCGTTGCTGGCCGGGACTGAGATGATTGCTACCGTGCCGGATTATGCGGCGTGTGCGCTGGTTGAAGGGTGTGCGTTGCGGGCGGAGGATCCGCCGTTTCCCATTGATGCGGCGCAGTTGTCGATGGCGTGGAGTGGGGTGCATGACAATGATCCGGCGGAGCGGTGGTTGCGGTCGCGGATCAGTGAGTTCATGTCGAGGCCTTTGCCGGTTTCGGCTTGAACGTGGCGGCCTCCGGGCCGACCACATTCCCGCCTGTGCCCGATCTCCTGTAGGAGCGAGGCTTGCCCGCGAAGGCGGCCTCACAGCCGACTAATCTCTTGCAGGTATACACCATTCCACTGTGGGAGTGAGCCTGCTCGCGATGGCGGCCTAGTAGCCGACCAATCTCTTTGAGGTGTACATATCCATTCCTGCGGTAACGGCCACTTATGGTTTCGCCCTTACGGCGAGTCCCTTTTTCAAACGCCAAAAAGGAACCAAAAGGCTTCGCCCCAACGTCCGGCCCCTCGCCTAGGCTCGGCGTACCCTCGCTCCGGCATTCATCTGGGGGCATCGCCTCCGGTCGGCTTCGCTTCGACCTCCTCTCGATGTGTGCGGCTTCGCCGCACGGCGCTACGCGCCTACCCCCAGATGAACGCCTCCACTCGGCCTCCCGAAGGGGCGGGCAGGGCCAGATCAAGAGCTGCAGGCGAGCTAACGCTCGGCCTGTTGGGTGGTGAGAAGCGAAGCGTGTACGCCGATTTATTGTAGGAGCGAGGCTTGCCCGCGAAGGCGGCCTGACAGCCGACCTGGTTTCTGCGTGTGCCCACAATCCCTGTGGGAGCTGGCTTGCCTGCGAAGGCGGCCTGACAGCCGACCAGTCTCTTGCAGGTACGCATCATTCCTTGTGGGAGCTGGTTTGCCTGCGAAGGCGGTCTGACAGCCGACCAGTCTCTTGCAGGTACGCATCATTCCTTGTGGGAGCTGGCTTGCCTGCGAAGGCGGCCTGACAGCCGACCAGTCTCTTGCAGGTACGCATCATTCCTTGTGGGAGCTGGTTTGCCTGCGAAGGCGGTCTGACAGCCGACCAGTCTCTTGCAGGTACGCATCATTCCTTGTGGGAGCTGGTTTGCCTGCGAAGGCGGCCTGACAGCCGACCAGTCTCTTGCAGGCACACATCATTCATTGTGGGCGCTGGCTTGCCCGCGAAGGCGGCCTGACAGCCGGCCGGCCTCTTGCAGGCACACTTCATTCCCTGTGGGAGTGAGCCTGCTCGCGATGACGGATTATCAGCCAACATCAATGTTGAATGGCGCACCGCAATCGCGAGCAGGCTTGCTCCCACAGGGGAATGTGCGTTGATTCGAGGGCTGTGTTTAATGGTGTTTAAGGTTACGTCCTGAAAGCTACAGATCCTTGCGCCGTTGCCTACGACTGCGCCAGAATCCGCCGGCTTGTGCGCTTTGACCCTGGTCTTTATCGTTTCCGCATCGCTGCCAATCAGCGGTCGGGTTTAGCGACTCGGACTATTCAAAGTGCATCTGTGCTCCAGACTTTGTTGCCGGCTTTTGACGTCTGCAATTACGTTATGGTGGCTGTATGCGGGAGACCTTAGGGTCTACCGGGTGCCTTTGACCGGTTCGCTAACCTGCATACAGTCGCCACCCTTACTTGTTTAGCGACAGGTTCTGGTGGTGCGATTTTCCAAAGGAGATTCACCATGTTCAAAGCCACACCCAATCCCCCGGAAACCGACGACGTTTCCCCCTACGATCCCCTCGATCCAAAAAAACTCAACGAAGCCGCCGACCGCGCGCTGGATCACTACCTCAATCCGTCTGCCCTGAAAACCCCCGTCATCCGCAAGCCCAGCGCAATGTTCATTGTCGCCCCCGATATCGATAACGAAAGCCTGTTGGCCCACGCTTGCGAATCCCTGGCGTCGGCGAGGGTTCTGGCCAGTGATTTTGCGGGGCATCTGGAGGGGCCGCAGCGGCATACGATGCTGGGCATACAGCAGGTCATCATGCTGGCCGAGCTGGCGGTGAATCGAGCGCTGGACGGTATTGATCCACGGTAGCTTCTGATTAAAAACGGCCTCGGCAGGGGCCGTTTTTTTTGCCTGGCATAGTTGCCACTCGTCTGTAAAAGCCGTCGACCTGTAAGTTCTGACAGTAGCGGATGTTCGCTGTCCGGTGTGAGATAGGCCAGCACCCCAAAAGGGGGCGCGAGGTCAATCCCGCACAGAGAACGAATGATGAACAATCCATCTACCTTACTCACCAACGACCTGCCGCCCCCGTACATCAAGGAAAACCCAGCTTTCACCCTCCTGAGTCCCGTACCGGTCAGGCATACCCTTACTGTCGTTGTGAACTATGAAATGCAACCCACGGACCGGATCAGCGTGAGGTGGCAGGGGGCGCCGAACACTCCAGCTGAGGGTTCATACACCTCGGGCCTCGTTCAGGTCGGAAACACACGTCCCATGGAGCTTCGAATCCCCAATTCGCTGGTGACTTACAATCTGGGCCGAACGGTAACGCTGACCTACACCGTTATCAGCGGCGACTCAGAGCCCAGAACCTCACAGCCCTTGATTTTATATGTGCTGCCACTGGCACAGGGCGATTTGCCCAGACCGGTTATTCTGCAGGCGGACAACGCTGGTGAAGGTCTGGTGCTGGATGTGAATAATCTGACCGAGTTCACCCTGCGGATAAACGGATGGCCTCTGATTGCTTACGATCAAAAATTCTGTCTGCGGCTCAGAGGCACTAACGCCAACGGCAGCGCTTTCGACGTCCTGTACTGGCCGAGCACCGTAGTCGATCAGTCTTTTATCCTTAGAGGCCTTCACGCGCAAAACCATGATGCCGCACCGCTCAAGGGGCTCAGGGGGGGCAGCATACTGATAGTGGAGTTGATGGCGACTCTGGATGGGAGCCCGGTTGAGACGGCTCTGAAGTTTGCGCCACGAAACTACATCGTCAGAACGAACGCATCGATACCCCCGGTGATTTTGTCTGTGAAAGATCCACTCGATCAGGACATTGCTGATGGGGGGGACACCGAGCACGGCAGCGTGACGGTAGAAGGCACCGCCATGGCGGGTGAAGCGGTGGAAATTTTTGACGGGCAAATTTCCCAAGGCACAGTCACTGCCGATTCCGGCAGTTGGGAATTCCACGTCACCGGACTGAGTAATGGATCGCACGAGTTAAAGGCTAAAGCCTTGTACGGCGACGAAGAGGTATCCAATTCGTGGACGATCAACGTGACGTTGAAAGATCGGCAACTGTCGATCGAAGAGGCGCCCGATAATACCAACCTGAATCCTCTTGCGGCTACGCAAAGTCTGACAGTAATCCTGGATTACGAGAGCGAGGCCAACGACATCATCACTGTGCAATGGATCGCCGCGGCAGGCACGCCAGAAGCAGGTTCGCACACGACAACACCAGTTTTGGCTGGCAGCACTCGCCCCATAAAAATTGCGCTGCCCGTTTCATTGGTGGCGTTCAGCGAGCGTAAAAGAGTTGTGGTTACCTTCACCTACACACGCGGTGCATCGCTTCCGGTGACCTCACAACCGTTTCCCCTTAACGTACTGGCGATCCCGGCAACCGCGCTCGTTGCTCCGGTCATTACCCAGGCGAACGGCACGACCGTGCTGGATCTGAAAGATGTCATGGCCGGCGCGACTCTTCTGTTTGGCGGTTGGCCGCATATTGCTACCGGGCAGAGTATCTGGCTGGATCTGGAGGGTGAGAACCCCAGCGGTGGCAGTCACAATCTCACCGTGTGGATAGGTTCGCGCAACTCTGTTCATAGAGGTTGGGTCACGGCCAACAGCTACAGCACTCCCATTGCGTACAGCTATCTGCGGCACTTGAGAGATGGCAGCAAGTTGTCCATTCGCTTCAGGGTCAATCTGGATCAGATCCGGGATCCCGCGACGGCGGTGGTCTTTGATGCCCGTGAATATACCGTTCGGGCCACTCCTTAATCAGCGCCGGCATCATTGCCCAAGGTCTCGATCTCTTGAAACGAACGGTCTCGGTCGAGGCCGTTTTTTGTGCTTGTCACAAACCTTCGAGTAAACACAACCCCTTGTGGGAGTGAGCCTGCTCGCGATGGCGGTGTGTCATTAAACGTGATGTTGGTTGACCCACCGCCATCGCGAGCAGGCTCACTCCCACAAGGGGTCAGCGGTGGATCGTACCGCCGGGCTCATCCACAAAAGAGCACACCCATCCAATTTTTACCGCCCCCACACCGGCACTATCAAATGAAGTCCCGGCGCAACGACGCCGGTAGTTTTTCATTTGTGCAAGGTAGCCCATGAATACGTCGCAATGGGATGAACGGGCCCTGGATCTCGGACTGCTTTTTCTGCGGGTCAGTGGCGGTGTGTTTCTGCTGTGGGTGCACGGTTTGCCGAAGCTGCTTAACTACAGCGCTCAACTGCAAGTCATCGAAGACCCTTTTCACGTGGGTGCGAACGTCACGCTGATGCTGGCGATTTTTGCCGAGGTATTGTGCCCGTTGCTGATCATTGCAGGGGTGTTGGTGCGATTGGCATGTTTGCCGGTTCTGAGTTTGCTGCTGGTCGCGCTGCTGATTGTGCATCCGCAATGGAGCCTCGAAGAAGGGCAGTTCGGCTGGCTGCTGTTGATTCTATTCACCAGCCTCTTTATCGCCGGGCCGGGACGGCTGGCGCTCAATGTCCGATTCGCCGGAGCTTTGCGTTATGCCTGAATCCAATCGTTTCGAGGAAGTCGTGACCCTGGTGATCAAGCACCGGGTCAAGGCCGGTTTTGAAGTGCCTTACGAAGCCTGGTTGCGCAACATTGTCAGCATCGCCGGGCAGCAGGAAGGGCATTTGGGCGTGGACGTGATGCGCGGTAAAAACGCCGGCCTGGACATGTACACCTGCGTGCTGCGGTTTTGCACCACCGATGCGATGCAGCACTGGCTCGATTCGCCGCAACGCCTGGAGTTGGTCAACGAAGCCACGCCGATGCTCGCCGATGGCGACCAGACCGAGGTCAACCCGGTCAATGAGTTCTGGTTCGCGCCGCAAGCCGACGCCGCTTCGCCGCCGCCACCACGTTGGAAGCAGGCGGTGGTGACGTTGCTGGTGATTCTGCCGCACACCTTGCTGGTGCCGCTGCTCTGGGGCCCGCTGTTGCAACTCAACGCCATCCTGTCCAATTACGTGGTCGCCACATTCCTGATCACGCTGACCATCGTCGTCTCGGTGGTGTACCTGTTCATGCCGATGGCAACGCGGTTGTTCGCGCCCTGGCTGTCCCATTCCCCTCAGTCCAAGGAAACGCGATGAACGCCGATCTGATTTTATTCAATGGCCAATTCCATACCGTTGACCGTGAAAACCCACGCGCCAGTGCGGTGGCGATCAGCGAAGGTCGCTTCGTCGCGGTCGGCACCGATGCCGACGCCATGGCCCTGCGCGGGTCGGGCACGCAGGTCATCGACCTCAAGGGGCGTTGTGTCATTCCCGGCCTCAACGACTCGCACTTGCACCTGATCCGTGGCGGACTGAATTACAACCTCGAACTGCGTTGGGAAGGCGTGCCGTCGGTGGTCGATGCCTTGCGCATGCTCAAGGACCAGGCCGATCGCACGCCCACGCCGCAATGGGTGCGGGTGGTCGGTGGCTGGAACGAATTCCAGTTCGCCGAAAAGCGCATGCCGACCCTCGAAGAACTCAATCAGGCCGCGCCGGACACCCCGGTGTTTGTCCTGCATTTGTACGACCGTGCCTTGCTCAACCGCGCCGCATTGCGCGTGGCCGGTTATACCCGCAACACGCCGAATCCGCCGGGTGGCGAGATTGTGCGCGATAGCAACGGTGAGCCGACCGGCATGCTGGTGGCGCGTCCCAACGCGATGATTTTGTACTCGACGCTGGCCAAGGGGCCGAAGTTGCCGCTGGAATATCAGGTCAACTCGACCCGCCAGTTCATGCGCGAACTCAATCGCCTCGGCCTGACCAGCGCCATTGATGCCGGCGGCGGTTTCCAGAATTATCCGGACGATTACCAGGTGATCGAGCAGTTGGCCAAGGACCAGCAGCTGACTATTCGTATCGCCTACAACTTGTTTACGCAGAAGCCGAAAGAAGAACTGACCGACTTCAAGAACTGGACCAGCAGCGTGACCCTGCATCAGGGCGACGATTACCTGCGACACAACGGCGCCGGGGAAATGCTGGTGTTTTCGGCGGCGGATTTCGAGGACTTCCTCGAGCCGCGTCCTGACCTGCCGCAAACCATGGAAGACGAGTTGGAACCGGTGGTTCGCCACCTCGTCGAGCAGCGCTGGCCGTTCCGTTTGCACGCCACGTACAACGAATCCATCAGCCGCATGCTCGACGTGTTCGAGAAGGTCAATCGCGACATTCCGTTCAACGGTTTGCCGTGGTTTTTCGATCACGCTGAAACCATCACCCCGCAGAACATTGAGCGGGTGAGGGCGCTGGGTGGCGGTATCGCGATTCAGGATCGCATGGCGTTTCAGGGCGAATATTTTGTCGAGCGTTACGGCGCCAAAGCGGCCGAAGCCACACCGCCGATCAAGCGCATGTTGGCCGAAGGCGTACCGGTCGGCGCCGGCACCGATGCCACGCGCGTGTCCAGCTACAACCCGTGGACTTCGTTGTACTGGATGGTCAGCGGTCGCACCGTCGGTGGCCTGGAACTGCACGCCGAGGGCCTGTCCCGACAAACCGCGCTGGAGCTGTTCACCCACGGCAGCGCCTGGTTCTCTTCGGAGCAGGGCAAGAAAGGCATGATCAAGGTCGGCCAACTGGCGGACGTCGCGGCCCTGAGCGCAGACTTTTTCAGCGTCGATGAAGAAGCGATCAAGTGGATCGAATCGGTGTTGACCGTGGTCGGCGGCAAGGTGGTGTACGCCGCCGGTGATTTCGAAAAACTCGGACCGGCCAGCGTGCCGGTGCTGCCGGACTGGTCGCCGGTGGTCAAGGTCCCGGGTCACTGGCGTCCGACGTCGCCGATGCAGGCGCAGGTTCACCATTGCAGCGGGCCGTGCGGCGTGCATTCCCACAGCCATGAAAAGGCGCGTTTATCCAACGCGCCGGTCAGCGATTTTGCGGGTTTCTGGGGCGCGTTCGGCTGTTCGTGCTTCGCGTTCTGACGATCACATCAAGCGCCGATGCACCGCGTCGGCGCCTTGCGTAATACCCATCCATCGAGGAGTTTCACATGAGCAACGTTCCGTACAAACGCCTGAACAAAGACGATGCCGTTGTCCTGTTGGTCGACCACCAGACTGGCCTGATTTCGCTGGTCCAGGATTTCTCGCCGAACGAATTCAAGAACAACGTGCTGGCCCTCGCGGACGTGGCGAAGTTCTTCAAACTGCCGACCATCCTCACCACCAGTTTCGAAAACGGCCCGAACGGCCCGATGGTGCCGGAGCTCAAAGAGCTGTTCCCGGACGCGCCATACATCCCGCGCCCTGGCCAGATCAATGCCTGGGACAACGAGGATTTCGTCAACGCCGTTAAAGCCACCGGTCGCAAGCAACTGATCATCGCGGGTGTAGTGACCGACGTTTGCGTAACGTTCCCGACGCTGTCGGCGCTGGCGGAAGGTTTTGAAGTGTTTGTGGTAACCGACGCTTCGGGCACCTTCAACGAAACCGTGCAGCAAGCGGCCTGGGCCCGCATGGCCGCGGCCGGTGCACAATTGGTGAACTGGTTCTCGGTGGCGTGCGAGCTGCAGGGCGACTGGCGCAACGACATGGAAGGCTTGGCAAACCTGCTGTCGCCGCGCATTCCGAACTATCGCAATTTGATGAACAGCTACTCGGTGCTGACGTCGAAATAAGCTCTGCCGCCAAAATGCCCGCGATCTGCGGGCATTTTTTCACCTGGGGCACAAGACTCGTGTAGGAGCGAGGCTTGCCCGCGAACCAGGCGACTCGGTGTATCTGGTCGACCGCGTGATCGTTCTTCGCGGGCAAGCCTCGCTCCTACAGGGTTATGTTTTAAGCCTGACGTTTTTGCAGCCAGCTGAGAAATCCTCCTTTCTTGATTTGCACCGGTTTAGCCATCAACGCCAACCGGCTGTTCTGTTGCCTTACCGCCTGTAGCTTGTTCAACGCCCGACCCACTTCAACCTGTCGCTCCATGCAACCACGGGTCAGGGTTTTGTCGATCCGGTAAATGATGCACGAGGTCAAGGTGGTGAAGGTGGCCTGAGACGGTGTGTCGGTGAGAATGCTTTGTTCACCCATCACCTCACTCGGCCCCATGCGACCCGCTTCGGTTTGCCCGGCGCCGTCCGGCACGGTCGCACTGACCACACCCGTGGCGATCACCATCAGGCTGTCCGGCACTTCGCCCAATTCCAGCACCACTTGGCCGGCCGCGTATTGCTGCGCCACCATCGACTGAGCCATTTGATCGCGCTCATCTTCACTCAGGGAACGGAAGATCTTCACTTCGTCGAGCAATGCCCGCGCACGGGTTGTCGGTTCGATCACACCATCGATCTGCCTGGAAATCCCCGCCGCTTCGAGGTGCCGATGCGCCAGGTCGAACAGCTGATTGCGCACTTCGCTTTTCTTGCCGAGCTCGGCGATAAACCCGCTGGCCACGTACTCGGACATGGTTTCGCCGGCCTCTTTGAGCACCGTTTTCGGCGCCGGGGTGAGCAGTAAACTGCTGCTGCCCTGAAGGGTGCGCTCAAGCGCATCCAGCACCCGACGCGGGCGAATGTGGTTGGGCACTTGAATGCTGATCGACACGCCGTGCATGTTGTTCGGCCGACTGAGATTGACGATCTTCGCCTTGGCCGCCACCGAGTTCGGCACCACAGCCGTGCTGCCAGCGCTGGTCAGCATATGGGTGGCGCGCCAGTCGATGTCGAGCACTTTGCCCTCGACGCCATCGATCATGATCCAGTCGTCCACCTGATACGGTTTGGTGGTGTTCAGTACGATCCCGGAAAACACATCACTCAAGGTGCTTTGCAACGCCAGACCGACAACGATGGCCACGACGCCGGATGTCGCCAGCAAGCCTTTCACCGGCAACTCCAGCACATATCCGGCCGCCGCGACGATGGCGATCAGAAACACCAGCGCGCCGATGACGTCCTGCAACAGGCGACCGCTGTGACCGATGCGACGCATCAGCACCAGGCCGATAACTTCGGTGAGCACCCGCGCGGCGTACAACCACCAGAGAATCCCCAACGCCGTGGCGCCCAACTGTGCGACACGATCCTCGGCCAACAGCGGCGCCTGCAACGGGCTCACACCGGCATTGATCACCAGCGTGCTGAACATCACAAACAACGCGAGGCGCACGCCAACCCGCGTGACGCGATGCTTGAACGGCGCGAGGTGCCAGAGCGCGGCGTCAATCACCAGCAGCAGGGCACTCCAGGACAGCAGGTGGGCGAGGACAAAGGACATGGGGAAACTCCGACTAAAAGAACGCTTTCGATTCATGTAGCAGCTGTCGAGCACCGCGAGGCAGCGTTCGGCTGCGCAGCAGTCGTGAAACCTGAATACGCGGTCTTCCTGACAAACCGCATTGCCTGATTTCACGACTGCTTCGCAGCCGAACGCTGCCTCGCGGTGCTCGACAGCTGCTACAAGGGCAAGCAGCTTCGCCACACATTGCTGTGTGGCGAGGGGGAGGGACTCAGTTCAAGTGAGTCTTGAGTTCCAGTGCCGCCTGGCGAACCGCCGCCTTCACTTCCGCAATCTTGCTCAGCGGGTTGAGCAGGCCGAAGTCGTGGATCATGCCGTTGTAACGCACCGCCGTGACCGGCACACCGGCCGCGTCGAGGTGACGGGCGTAGGCTTCACCTTCGTCACGCAACACGTCGAACTCGGCGGTTTGCACCAGGGCGGCAGGCAAGCCTTTGAGCTGTTCGGCACTGGCTTGCAGCGGCGAGGCATGGATCTGCGCACGCTCGGATTTGTCCGTGGTGTAGCTGTCCCAGAACCAGTTCATCATGCCCTTGGTCAGGAAATGGCCTTCAGCAAATTGCTGGTACGAGCCGCTGTCGAACTGCGCATTGGTCACCGGCCACATCAACAGCTGGAAGCGCAGCGCCGGGGTTTTCTGTTCCTTGGCCATCAACGCCACGACCGCCGCCATGTTGCCGCCGACGCTGTTGCCGGCCACCGCCAGGCGTTTGCCATCGACGCCGATGTCCTTGCCATGCTCGGCCACCCAGCGGGTCGCGGCGTAGGCCTGGTTGATCGCGGTCGGGTAGTGCGCTTCCGGCGATGGCGTGTAATCGACATACACCGCGACGGCGCCGGAGCCGACCACCAAATCGTGGATCAGACGCTGGTGAGTCGGGTAATCGCCCAGCACCCAACCGCCACCGTGGAAGAACATAAACACCGGCAATTCACCTTTGACCTTGGCCGGCCGGACGATTTTCAGGTTGATGGTTTGCCCGTCGACCTTGATCGCACGGTCGCTGACGTCCACACCTGACAGATCAACCTTCACCGAATTTTGCGCACCGGTCAGCACCGCACGGGCCTCCTTCGGGCTCAATTGCTCAAGCGGCTTGCCACCCCCGGCGGCGAGCGCTTCGAGGAAGGCCTGGGTGTTGTGTTCGACACCCGGGCTGCCGGCGGCGAATGCGTTGCCGATGGAGAGGGCAAGGAGGGATGCGGTCAGGGTTTTGTTGACGAGGTTCATGCTTAATTCCTTTTTAATTGTGTGTTCGGTCCCTGTAGCAGCTGTCGAGTGAAACGAGGCTGCGATTCTTTGACTTTGATTATTTAAAACAAGATCAAAAGATCGCAGCCTCGTTTCACTCGACAGCTCCTACAGGTATTGGGTTTGGGTTTGGGTTTGGGTTTGGAAGCAGCGGCTGTCGCTGCACCGTGGACACAGATTAATAGGGTGCCACCAAGGGAAAAAGCGGCTATAAAGTGTTTGACTGTCAACCAAGGCGTGACAATGAACCCGTTCGAAGATATGCGTATTTTTTGCCAGGTCATGGACTCCGGCAGCTTCACCTCGGCAGCCGATCAATTGGGCCTGTCGAAGCAATTTGTCAGCCGTCGCCTGATGCAGCTCGAAGAGCGTCTGGGCGTGCGCTTGCTCAATCGCTCCACGCGGCGGCTGGACGTCACACCGCTGGGCCAGAGTTATTACGAGTCGGCGCTACGCCTGCTCGGTGAAGTCGAGCAAGTGGAGCAGGGCATCGCCGGCCAGACCACCGAGCCGCGCGGCACCATTCGCGTGAGCGCGCCGTTGTCGTTTGCGCTGGCGCACTTGGGTTGCCTGCTGCCGCTGTTCTTGCAGCGCTATCGCGATGTCACGGTGGAAGTGGACTTGAGCGATCGGCCGGTGGACTTGCTCAGCGAGGGGTACGACCTGGCGTTGCGCATCGGGATTCTGGAAGACTCGACACTGATCGCCCGCCGCATCGCCTCCATCCAGCGCGTGTACTGCGCCAGCCCGGCTTACCTGGCCGAGCGCGGCACGCCGCTCAAACCCGAAGACTTGCACAGCCATGACTGCTTGCCGTACGGCCATGGGCGCCAGGTGCAATGGCGTTTCGAAGGGCAGGGCAAGCCGCTGACCGTCAACGTGACGGGCAGGATGCGGGTCAACAACGGTGAGTTGCTCAAGGATGCGGCGGTGGCCGGGATGGGCATTACGTATTTGCCGACGTTCATTGTCGGTTCGGCGCTGAAGGAGGGCCGGCTGGTGCCGGTGCTGGATGAGTTTCGTCCGCAGCCGCTGACGTTGTCGGCGGTGTATCCCCAGCACCGCCAGAGTTCGCGGCCGGTGCAGGCGCTGATCGAGTTTTTGCGCGAGCGGCTGGATCGGGTCGAGGGTGGGTTGTAAGGCTCACCGTTTCCCCTGTAGGAGCAGGCTTGCCCGCGAAGGGCTCACCTCGGTTTTGGCGGAGAGGCTGATGACGCTTTCGCGGGCAAGCCTCGCTCCTACAGGGGTTTTGTGGGAGTTTTGGGGATCAGTGTCTGTCAGGACCTTTTGTCATCGCCTGGCTCGCCGCCCACATGCACGCCGTGGTCATCTCCGATCTCACCGGAACGATGCACGCCGTTGTCGTCGCCGATCTCACCGGCGCGATGCACGCCGCGATTGTGGCCGACTTCACCTGCTTGATGCACGCCGTGGTCATCGCCGATTTCACCGGAACGATGCACACCGTGATCGTCGCCAACTTCACCGGAACGATGAACGCCATGATCGTCACCCGGTTCGGCGTGAGTGCCGCTGCGACCGGAGGAGGAAGAGGCTGAGTTGCCGGAATGTCCCGAGCCATGGTCGCTGCCGCTGTGACCGCTGCCGCTATTGCCGCCGCTGCCACTGTTGCCGCCACTACCACTGTTGCCGCCACTACCGCTTCCGCCGTGACCACCGCCATTGCCGCCGCCACCGCTTCCACCACTGCCGCCGCCATTGCCGCCACCGCCGGATCCACCGCCGCCATTACCGCCACCACCGGATCCACCGCCACCGCCGCCATTGCCGCCACCGCCAGATCCGCCCCCACCGCCTCCAGATCCACCGCCGCCACTACCACCGTCCTTAGCCTGGGCACTCGACACTCCGGACAGGCTGTCCGGAATCAATACGGTAGACGCCGACAGAACTGCGCCAATAGCTACTGCAAGTAAAAGCTTGTTGATGTGCATGTCGTTCTCCGTCTTCTAATTCGGGTTGGAACGTTGATGAACAATGCAACTTGCTGCTCGATTCAATGGGTGAACACCACAGCGAGCTGATTAATTCAGTTGCAGCATCGATGTGCGATGAACGGTACAACTCGACCCCGTTCCAAAGGTCAGTGAATACTCGAGGCCAGCTCGAAAATCGGGATGTACATCAGGATCACGATGACCCCGATCAGCAGGCCGATGAAGGTCATGAGCAAGGGTTCGAACAGCCGCACGAACCATTCGATCCAGCGGCTGATTTCTTCGTCGTAGAAGTCGGCGCTGCGCTCCATCATCTGCCCGAGGTTGCCGGACTGCTCCCCCGCACGCAGCAAGCGCAGGGACACCGGGGTCACCAAGTGATTGAGTTCCAGTGCGGTCGACAGCGATTGCCCCTCGCGCACCCGCTCGCAGGCCTGGTCCAGACGCACGCGGGAGGCGGGGGTGAGCAGGCCGCGAACCATGCCCATGGCGGTGACGAGGGGGATGCCGCCCTGCAGCAGGATCCCCAGGGAGCGATAGAAGCGCGCCAGTTCGTACATGAAAATGCGTTGATGGACCGCCGGGAGTTTTTCGATCACACGGTCGACGCCCCGGCGAAAGGCCGGTTGGCGTTGGAGGAAGCCGAGGGCGACGACAATCGCCGCCAACCCGCCGAAGAATTCACCCTGGTGGGCGTGCAGGAACATCCCGCAGCTCATCAGCACTTGCGACAGCCACGGCAGGTTTGACCCCAGCCCTTCGAACACCAGGCTGAAGCGCGGCACCACGTAACCCATCAAAAACAACACCACGCCGCCGCCCACCACCAGCAACAGCAGGGGGTAGATTGAAGCACTGACGATTTTTTGCCGGACCTCGTCCATGCGCTGGCGATAGCTGACATAGCGGCCCAAGGCATCGCCAACGGCGCCGGTTTTTTCGCTGGACTGCACCAGCGCCACGTAGAGCGGCGGGAACACCGCCGACAGCTGGGCCAATGCCTGGGAGAACGATTTGCCTTCATAAAGCAGGCGCACCAGTTCGCTCAAGGTTTTACGGGCCTGTGGTGCGTTCTCTTTTTCCGCCAGGCTTTCCAGCGCATCGATCAACGGCAGGCCGGCATTGAGCAAGGTGGTCAGTTCCTGGCTGAACAACACCAGATTGAAGGTCTCGCGTTTGTGTAAACGCAACGCACGCCAGTGTCGCTCGACGTGCAGGCTGACCACCCGCAAGCCCTGGTCTTCGACGATGCGCCGGGCTTCGCTGTCCCCTTGGGCCTCGACGGTCATCGAGACCACCCCGGCCTTGCCCACTGCCTTGAGATGAAAGCGCATGGTCGCCACCCCCGTCATTGCCAGCTGGTGACTTCGGCGTTTTCACCTTCGCCGCCGGGTTGTCCATCCTTGCCCATGGACAGCAGATCGTATTCGCCGTTTTCGCCGGGGTAGCGATAGTTGTAGTTACGGCCCCACGGATCCTGCGGCAGTTTTTTCTGCAAGTAAGGACCGGTCCATTTGGTTTCATCGCTGGGCGCAGTGACCAGTGCCTGCAAACCCTGTTCTGTCGACGGGTAATGGCCGACCTCCAGGCGGTACAGATCCAGCGCCTTGCCCAGGCCTTCGATTTGCGCCTTGGCCACCTTCACTTCGGAGCGGCCCAGTTGGGCGAAATACTTCGGCGCGACGATGCCGGCCAACAGCCCCAGCACCACCAGCACCACCAACAGTTCGAGCAGGGTGAACCCGCTTTGAGTACGCGGGGCGGAACGCAAACGCTGATTCATGATGACCTCACACAGTCGGCAGAAGGGTCGCCGTGAAGGCCTATGCAATTGCCATGCACACCCCCGGTCATTCCGCTGTAACCCCTGTATTCCGGGCCTTTGCGCTTTCGGCACAGTGCTTGCGTATGGCTTGTTTACTACCGGCCATTGGGGCATTACCCCCATTTTTCGGGGCCGGGCAGGGGAGGCAAATAATGAAAACACTCACCACAGGACTGCTCGGCTGTTTACTGCTGACGAGCGTCGCACAGGCCGATGTATTCGTTTCCGTGGACGCCAAGGGCAGCTACGTACTGTCCAATGTTCACCGTCCCGGCCGCACCTATGAACGGGTCATTCACGAGCCCCAATCCTCGCTGGTCGGCCTCGATCAGCAGCCCCAGATGATTGCCAGACAGCCTTATGCGGAGCTGGTTTCGGCGGCCGCCACGGCCAATGAATTACCGGCGGCGTTGTTGCACGCCGTTATCCGCGAAGAGTCCCGCTACAACTCGGATGCGACCTCCCCCAAAGGGGCCGGTGGGCTGATGCAATTGATGCCCGATACCGCGCGCGAGATGGGGGTGAAAAACGTCTATGACCCGAAAGCCAACATCCAGGGCGGGGCCAAATACCTCAAGCGCCTGATGACCCTGTTCGACAACGACATCGCCCTCGCCGTAGCCGCCTACAACGCCGGGCCACAAGCGGTGCTGAGTCGTGGCGGAGTGATCCCGCCGTTCGCCGAAACCCAGCGTTATGTGCCCAGCGTATTACGCCAATACCGCCGCTTGCAGGGCCTGGCCATGGATGCGCCGTTGTGATGGGCGAGCCTGGGGCAAGTTTCCCCAACAGTGGGGACAACGCGCCCTGTAGCAGCTGTCGAGCTTGCGAGGCTGCGTTCGGCTGCGAAGCAGTCGTGAGATCCAGCGATGCGGTGTATCAGGAATACCTCGCGTTCAGGTTTTACGACTGCTTCGCAGCCGAACGCAGCCTCGCAGGCTCGGCAGCTGCTACAGATCGAATGCAGTCTCGTCCACCCGGAAAAGTGGGGAATAAATGGGGTATATCCCCCGAGTTATTAAATCGTTGCTGTAAGCGGCTGAAAAATAACTGAATTTTTTATGGCATGCGGATTGCTCAAAGGGATTTGTCGAGAATTATTCCCTGTGAGCACCCACAGCGAGGCCCGTGATCATGACCGGCAAACCGTACGCTTCGTCCTTGTTTAAATGTGCGCTGTTAGTGGTGTCGATGTTTGGCATCGAGCTGGCTGAAGCAGCCTTGCGCTGCGAGCGCAATCTGGTGGCGAACGTTGTGGCGCTGGATCAGCCGCTGATGTTCAACCGCCTCGGCGCACAAAACGTCAACGGCATGATGTTCGCCCTGCGCCGCGACGTGGTCGACGACCACAATGTGTCGCTGGCCCAGGGCGGCGCGGCAGTGCCGGGCAAAGTCTCGCTGCGGCCCGACAAGCGTCCGCGCCCCTTGGTGTTGCGTGTGGCCGCTGGCGATTGCCTGACCATCAACCTGCAGAACCTGCTGGCGTACCAGGCCAACCCAGGTTCGCATGACGATGGCGAGGAAGAAGAAGGCGAGATCGAGGGTGAAGTCGCAATCGGTGAAGCAGACGACTTCAAAGTCGATGAGCAGGTCGCTGACCGTCATGTCGGCTTCCAGGTCAATGGCCTGCAAGCGGTCAACAGCATCGACGACATCGCCTCGTACACCGGGCGCAACGGCAATTCGCTGGTCGCCCCGGGCGGTACCCGTTCCTACACGTTGTTCGCTGAGCGCGAAGGTGCATTCGCCGCCAGCAGCCGTGGCGCGACGTTCGGTGGTGAAGGCGATGCGGGCAACGTTGCCAACGGCCTGTTCGGCCAGGTTGTGGTGGTACCCAAGGGTGGCCGCAGTTATCGCAACACCGTGACTGAAGAAGAGATGCGCCTGGCCAGCGCCGGTCGCACCCCGGCCGGTCAACCGATCGTCGATTACCAGGCGCGCTACCCGCAGCGCCAACCGTGGATCCGTGAAGGCAAGGCTGGCACGCCGATCATCAACATGGTCGACGGCAATGAAATCATTTCCAGCGAAAGCGACGCGATTGTCATGGGCAGCAACGCCGACGGCAGCTTCTCGCCTTCGACCTATCCGCTGGAAGCCGTCGGCAAACGCAACCCGGCGATCCCGAATCGGCTGGAACCGTTCCGCGATTTCGCCTCGCAGTTCCAGGATGAAACCGCCGCGACCCAGGCATTCCCCGCTTATTGGGCTGACCCGGTGATGGCCCACGTGCTGGAGCCTACCCGCGACTCGTTCATGATCAACTACGGCTCCGGTGGCATGGGCGCCGAGGTGGTGGCCAACCGTTTGGGCGTCGGGCCGATGCACGATTGCCTGTCCTGCGCCTATGAAGAATTTTTCCTCAGTTCGCACACCGTCGGCGACGTGGCGATGCTGGTGGACGTACCGGCCAACGCCGGCCTCGAAGGCATTCTTCCAGGCCAGGTGCCAAACGCCGATCAGATCGGGGTCAAGGCGACCATGGCGCTGTATCCGGCCGAACCGTCGAACGTCAACCACAGCTACATTGGCGACTTCGTCAAATTCCGCAACACCCACAACGGTCATGAGCAGCACATCTTCCACCTGCACGGCCATCAGTGGCTGTTCAACCCCAACGACGACAACTCCGACTATGTGGATGCCCAAGGCATCGGCCCGGGCGCCGGCTACACCTATGAAATCGCCAACGGTGGTTCGGGTAACCGCAACCGCGTCGCCGGTGATGCGATCTACCACTGCCACTTCTACCCGCACTTCGCCCAGGGCATGTGGAGCATGTGGCGGGTCCACGACGTGTTTGAAGAAGGCACCAAACTCGAAGTCTCGCAACAAGGCACCGACGGTTACCACAGCGAACCCTACGCATTGCGCAGCGGCAAACCGGCAGCGGGCGCCCGGGCCTTGCCCGATGGCGAGATCATTGCCGGTACACCGATTCCTGCCGTCGTGCCGCTGCCGGGCAAAGCCATGGCGCCGATGCCAGGCAAGGTCGCGGTGGTGCCGAAAATCGGCGAAACCCTGGTCGCCGCTAACGATGACGACGATGACGACGATGATGACGACGGCGAACATCACAGCGGCAGCGGCGGCGCCCAAGCCATCGGTTCCCTGGCCCTGGTGGATCGCAGCGAAGCCAACCGCAATGCCGACGGCAGCCTGAAAAACCCTGGTTATCCGTTCTGGATCGGCGGCATGGAAACGTCGGTCGGACAACGTCCGCCGACCCCACCGCTGGACATGCTCGACGCGGCCAAGGCTCAGTCGTTGAAAACCAGCGGCAACGCCTTGTGGGCCAACCTCGACCCGGCTTCGTCCGGTGGTTGGGACGGCGGCCTGGGGCGGCATTCCCTGGACGGTTTCTCCGCCGGTGGCGTGGCGAACACCATTACCACGTCGCTGGATTTCTCCAAGGAAGTGACCCGCGCCAAACCGATCTACATGCCGGAAGAGGGCACCGAAGTCGAACAGGCGGCCATGGCCTTCCACGCCAAAAAAGACCACCCAAGCTTTGCCGTGCTGCCCGGAAATCAAATCGTGGCGAAGGCCTTCCGCACCAACGGCGCCTTGCCGATTGCCGGCGCGCCGTACTACGAACCGTGCATGGACGACCGGCAAAAACGCCTGACCAGCAGCGCCGGCACCGGCGAGTTTGCCAGCGGCGAGCGCATCGACGGCATGTCCTACACCGGCTCCTCGGCCTTTACCGCCGACCGTCCACGGGTCTACAAAGCGGCGAACATCCAGTTCGATGCGGTGTACAACAAGGTCGGCTACCACTTCCCGCAAGCGCGCATTCTGGCCCTGTGGGAAGACGCCTGGCCAGTCATCACCAAGCAGCGTCCGCCAGAGCCTTTGGTGATGCGCATGAACACCTTCGACTGTGTGCAATACCAGCAAACCAACCTGGTGCCGGCCACCTATGAAATGGACGACTATCAAGTGCGCACGCCGACCGACGTGATCGGCCAGCACATTCACCTGCCGAAATGGGACCTGACGGCCGCCGACGGTTCGGCCAACGGCTGGAACTACGAAGACGGCGTGCTTTCCCCGGGGGCTGTGCAAGAACGCATCCGCGCCATTCGCGAGTTCAACCAATGCGAAGGCACCGACCCGCGTGATGGCACGCCGGCCTGTCCGAAAGCCAAAAATCACCCCTACTTCGGCCAATTTGGCCGGGCGGATTGGGTCGGGGCGCGCACGGCAATGCAGCGCTGGTTTGTCGATCCGGTAGTGAACACCAAAGGTGTCGACCGTGGCCTGGGGACCATTTTCACCCACGACCACCTCGGCCCATCGACTCACCAACAGATTGGCCTGTACGCCACCGTGCTGGCTGAACCGGCCGGTTCCACCTGGTTCCACGCTGAAACCGGCGAGCCGTTGTACAGCGGCGCACGCCAGGACGGCGGGCCAACTTCGTGGCAAGCGGTGGTGTCCACCGGGGACATCGACGGCGACGGCAAGAACGACAGCTTCCGTGAGTTCTTCCTCGAATACAGCGACTTCCAGCACGCCTATGAAGCCGGTGTGTATGTGGGCGCCGGCCCGAACGGCGTGCCTGATCCGCAAGCCTTCCCGGCCACCGCCGACAGCTTCCGTTACGCCATCAACCCGCCGGTGCGCAACAACGCCAGCACCTTGCTCGATGGCATCATCGAAGTGCAGGGCGGCATGGTGCCGGGTTGTCCAACTCGGCCATGCCCACAGGCGATCTCGGTCGATGACCCCGGCATGTTTGTGGTCAATTACCGCAACGAACCGCTGGCCCTGCGGGTGTACGACCCGAACAAGGTCGGCCCGGACGGCAAGCGCGGCATGCAGGCCGACGGCCTCGGCGGCGACCTGGCGTACGCCATGCAAAGCCGTACCGACCGTGCCATCCCGGCGATGAACCTGGCGCCTAACCTGGTCACCGCGGCCACCGGCCCAACCGGCGGCACCACGCTGTTCCCGCCGCACGTCAACCGTGGCGGTGCGGAACCGGGTGACCCGTTCACCCCGATGTTGCGCACCTACACTGGTGACAACGTGCGGCTGCGGGTGCATGCCGGCGGTCACGAAGAAGAGCACAACGTGACCCTGCACGGCGTGAAATGGCTGCAAAGCGGTTCCGGCTTCGGCAACAGCTCCAACTCCGGCTGGCGCGCGTCGCAGATGGTCGGTATCTCCGAACAGATGGGCTTCAATGCGCCGGTCTCGATGCTCTCCAGTTCGGCGGCGACCACGGGGGATTACCTGTACTCGATGGACGCTTCGATTGAAGGTTACTGGAACGGTATCTGGGGCGTGATGCGCAACTACACGGCCCAGCGCAGCGATCTGTTCGCCGTGCCAAACAATCCCAAGCCGGCGGGCATGCGTAATACCGTGGCATTCGAGGGTTCCTGCCCACGGATCAGTGCCAACCCTAACGGCATCGGCACCCGGCCGACCGTGCAACGTAACTATGAAGTGGTTGCGGCGCTGGCCAACGACATCCTGCGCAATCCGTTGAACCTGACCATCGGCGATCCGGCCGGCATCGGGCAACACGTGGGAGGGCCGTTGAATCCCGCGGGTGGCACCCTGGTGTTTAACTCGCGGCCGGTGAACATCCCGCAGGTCACCGTGGTCGATCCTGAAGATGGCGAAACCATCACCGTCGGCGGTCAAAGCGGCCCGTTGCACGATCCGACTGCGATCCTGTACGTGCGCAAATCCGACCTCGATCCGGCCACCGGCAAGCTGAAAGCCGGCGTTCCTGTCGAACCGCTGGTATTGCGCGCAGCGGCGGGTGATTGCATCAACGTCACCCTGGAAAACCGCTTGCCTGTGGTCATGCCCGACCTGACCCAGACGGCCGTGATGCAAGGGCTGGTCAAACGGGATCGCAACAATGGCCAGGGCTCGACCATCTTCACCAATAACCTGCTGCGGCCGTCGAGCCACGTGGGTCTGCACGCGCAACTGCTGGCCTACGACATCACCAAATCCGACGGCACCAACGTCGGCGCCAACCCGACCCAGACCGTGCCACCGCGCATCGGCAACAGCGGCGCGTACCCGACCCGTACTTATCAGTACTACGCCGGGCACCTCGAGCGTGAAGGCAAACCGGTCACGCAACTGGGCCGCAGTGTCGACAACATCAACGCCACGGCGGTGGAGTTCGGCGGACTGAATATCACCCCGGCGGACCTCATCAAACAACCGCAGAAAGGCTTGGGTGGGGCGATGACGATCCTGCCGATCGGCGCAACCTGGGTTGAGGATGCGCGTAAAACCAACGCAACGGTCACGGCGCCAGGGCAGACCACTTACCGCGACTTTGCGATGGTCTGGCAGAAAGCGTTGAACATCCGCTGGGCCAACGGTCGGCCGGTGGAAGGCATTGCCGCCGAAGGCTTCGGTGTACCGACCGATCCACAGGACAACTCGAGCATGGCCATCAACTACAAGGCCGAGCCGATCTGGTTCCGCTTCGGGTTGGCGCCGGATGCGCCGTTCGGACACGCCGACGGTGCCGGTTACGGTGACGTGCCTAACGCCCATATGGCGTATAGCAATGCGCTGATCGGGGGCGATCCGCAGACACCGGTGCTGTATGTGAAACCGGGGCAACCGTTCCGCACCCACATCATGATGCCGAGCGGTGGCAGTCGCGGCACGACCTTCCAACTGGACGGTCACGTCTGGTCGGTCAACCCGTTCCAGTCGGAGAAAAGCGATACCGGTGGTTATCCGCTGGCCACGCCTGGGGTGGGGTCGGTGCGGTTCGGCTACAACCCGATGTCGATGTACATCGGTGCCCGCGAAAGCATCCTGCCGGCGGCGCACTTCAGCTTCATGCACCCGAGCGCCGGGGGCAGCAACGCCATACCGGGCGACTACCTGTACCGCGATTACGGCGCCTACGGCAACACCGCCGGGCTTTGGGGGTTGCTGCGGGTGACCAATGAACCTGAGCCGGCACCGGCACCGTAGGGGCACTAGCCAGTAAAGAGAAAGAACGAGCGATGAGTGATCTGTGGCGAGGGAGCTTGCTCCCGCTGGGCCGGGCTGGCGCTCCAGCGCGAAGCGGCCCTGAAAATGGGACTGCTGCGCAGTCCAGCGGGAGCAAGCTCCCTCGCCACAGGGGCCGTGTTCGAAGGCAGGCACAGATCTGTAAGGGGAGAGTGTGATGAACAGGACTATCGGATTCGCCGTTTGCGTGCTGGCCGTCGGGCTCGGGCTGATCAGTTTTGGCGTCTGGCGCACCGCGCCGCCCAACCTGCTGAGCGAAGTCGCGCTGCCGGACACCTGGAGCAGTCAGAACCTCTCCCGTGACGGGATTTCGGTGGCGCTTGAGGTCAAGCCACTGGCCGCGGATGGCGTGTTGCGTGAAGGCGAGTTTGCCGACGTGCAGTTCCGCATCAGTGACAGTGCCTCGGGCCAGCCGTTGTCGGGCGTCAACCCCGGCGCCTGGCTGGACCCGGAAACCGTCGCCGCCGACAAGGCCCAGGGCCGGGAGCAAAGCTGCAAAGCCCGGGTCGGGGTCTTCCTGAAATCGAGCATCGGTGCGCGGCCGATGCTCGATTTGAATAGCTACTTCCTTCTAGTGATGAACCGCGACGCCAGCGTCTCGGTGGTCGATCCGTCGGTGTCGGTGGGCGGTATCACCAGCACCATGGCGCGGATCGACATCAAAAAACCGCCGATGGACTGGACCACGTCCAAAGACAATAAACGGGTGTTTGTCTCCATGCCGACGGCCGATGAAGTGGCGGTGATCGACAGCGAGCAATTCAAAATGATCGATTCGGTCGCCGCCGGCAGCAACCCGGTGCGCGTGGCCTTGCAGCCGGACGAGCGTCTGCTGTGGGTCGGCAACAATGCCCAGACCGCCGAGCAGTCCGGCGTCACGGTGATCGACACCCGCAGCCTCAAGCCGCTCAAACACCTGGCAACGGGTGCCGGGCACCACGAAATCACCTTCAGCAAAGACAGTCGTTTTGCTTTCGTCAGCAACCGCGACGACGGCACGCTGAGCATCATCGACATCGCCAGCCTGACCATCAGCAAACAACTCAAGACCGGTTCGCACCCGCTGTCGGTGGCGTACTCGCCACTGTCCCAGGCGGTGTATGTCGCCGACGGCAAGGACGGCACCGTGACCGTGGTCGATAGCGCCAGCCTCGCGGTACGGCGGGTGATCAAGATGAAACAGGGCCTGGGGCCGATGGGGTTCAGCGCGGACGGGCGTTTCGGCATCGTCCTCAACACCCTGGAAAACCAGGCAGCAGTGATCGACGCGGCCACCGACTCGATGATCCATGAGCTGGACGTGTCCGCCGAACCCTATCAAGTGGTGTTCACCAAGGCCTACGCCTACGTACGTGGACTGGCCTCGGCCAAGGTCACGATGATCAACCTTTCGTCGTTGGGTGCAGGCCGCACGCCGATCAGCCAGGGCTTCGAAGCCGGGCCTCAGGCGCCACGGCTGGCCGGTGATCTGCCGCTGGCTTCGAGCCTGGCGGTGTCGCGGGACGACAACGCGGTGTTCGTGGTCAACCCGGTGGACAACACCACCTACTTCTACGCCGAAGGCATGAACGCGCCGATGTCCGGTTACCCCAATCGCGGGCAGGTGGCACGGGCGGCGATGGTCATCGACCGCAGCCTGCGCGAAATCGAGCCCGGGCTCTACAGTTCGCGGATCAAGCTGCCGGTCGCCGGGCGTTTTGATGTGGCGTTCCTGCTTAACCAACCGAACATCATCCATTGCTTCACGGCGCTGGTTGAACCGGACAAGAACCTCGCAAAACTCCCCGGCGTGCCAAAAGTCGAGTTCATGCTCGACAAATCCACCGCCGCCCTCGGCAGCCCCTACACCGTGCGGTTTCGCATCGTCCAGGGCCACCAGAAGGCACAGCGCAGCGGGGTCAAGGACGTTCAGGTGCGCTACTTCCGCGCCCCGACTTCCCGCGCCCAGCACGTCGCCGCCCTTGAAGTGGGCAACGGCATCTACGAAGCCCCGGTGACCCTCGACCAGAACGGCGCCTGGTACCTGCACGTGCGCGCGGCGTCCCTTGGCGCGAGTTTCGATGACAAGACCTTTGCCAGCGTTCGGGTGTTGCCCGGCGATGCCCACTGAAGAGGAAACCGACATGAATCGATTCGCACACCGTGGACTGCTGACGTTCTGCCTGTTGGCCGTCGGCATCGGCCAAGCCCTGGCGCACTCGGCGGATGAGCATGCTGGGCACGACATGCCGGCCAAAAGCGCCAGTTCAGAGAGTGCCCAGGTCAAATTCGCTGACGTGGCACTGGTGGACCAGAACGGCAAGCCGGTGCGTCTGGAAAAGGATCTGGTGACCAACAAGATCGTGGTCATGAGTTTCATCTACACCAGTTGCACCACGGTGTGCCCGGTGGTGTCCTCGATCATGGGCAAGGTGCAGAAACAACTCGGTGCCCGGGTCGGCGACGAGGTGCAGTTGGTGTCGATCAGCATCGACCCTCAGCGCGATGACGCCAAGCGCCTGAACGACTACGCCCGCAACTTCCAGAAAGGCCCGGGCTGGAGCTGGCTGACCGGCAGCTCGCAGTCGATCAACGAAACCCTCAAGGGCCTCGGCTCCTTCAGCGGTGATTTCAAAAGCCATCAACCGCTGATTCTGGTGGGGGACGGCAACAGCCGCCACTGGACGCGCTATTACGGTTTTACCGACCCGGCAGTGCTCACACGTGAAGTCGAGAAACTCAGCGGCCAGCGTAATGCCCACGCCAAACACACAGCCATTGCCATGGAGCACCAGCCATGAAAGCCCTCGTTTTGATCTTCCTGACGATGAGTTTTTGCGTGATCAGTTTTATGGCGTTTTCCCACGAAGGACACCAGGAGCCGGCGCCGGCGGTGGCCGCCGCGCAATCGGCCAGCGGCACGCGGGATGCGCAAACCTGGTTCACCGACACACCGTTGCAGGACCAGAACGGCAACACGCTGCGCTTCTACAGTGATGCGCTGCAAAACCGCGTGGTGCTGCTGAACGTGATTTTCACCAGTTGCAACGATGCCTGCCCGCTGATCACCCGCAAGCTCAAGGAAGTCCGTGAGGTGCTGGGCGACAAGGCCGATGGCATTACCTTTATCTCCCTTACCAGTGATCCGCTGCGCGATACGCCGGCGGTACTCAAGGCTTACACCTTGAAGCAGGGCGTCGATGGCCCCCACTGGCTTTTTCTCACTGGTGACAAGGCGCAGATGGACCTTGTACTGGGGCGCATCGGCCAGATTGTGCCGACCCCCGAGCAGCACTCAACGCAGTTGATCGTCGGTGACGTGGCCAACAAGCGCTGGAGCAAAATCCGTCCCGACGCACCGGCCGCCGCCATTGCCCAGCGCTTGCAGTTGCTGACAATGCCCGTGGCCGGTCGTTGAGCCCGCGCCATGAAAACTGCCCTCGTCCTCGTCCTCGTCCTCGTCCTCGGCCTGCTACTGCTTGTCGGCATCAACCTTGCCGCCAATGCGTTGCCGCTGAGCCCCAGCGAAAGCGCCGGTAAGCGGCTGTATCGCGAGGGTGTGTCCGGGAGCGGCGAGCCGATCATGGCCAGGGTCGGGGCAGCAGGTATGCTGCTGCCCGCCACCAGCCTGCCGTGCGCCAATTGCCATGGCGCCGATGCTCAGGGGCGTCCCGAAGGCGGGGTACGGCCGCCGGACATCAGCTGGTCGCGCCTTTCCAGCAATTACGGTCAGCAGCAAGTCAATGGTCGCAATTACCCGGCCTACACCGAGGGCACACTGGCACGGGCGATCCAGGAGGGGCGTGATTCGGCGAACAATCGGCTGGACCCGGCGATGCCGCGTTTCGTGCTGTCGATGAATGATCAGCGCAACCTCACTGCCTACCTCAAGCGCGTGGCCGAGGACCGCGATCCCGGGTTGACCGTCGACAGTTTGCACCTGGGCACTTTGTTGCCGAGCCAGGGACCGTTGAGCGAGGAGGGCGCCACGGTCGCCGCGGTACTCAAGGGCAGCGTGGCGCGGATCAACGAGGCGGGCGGGATTCATGGCCGGCAATTGCGCCTGACCATCCTCGATCCGGGCCCGGACCGCGCCAGTGCCGAACGGGCGCTGGACCGCTTGATCGACCAGGAACAGGTGTTCGCCCTGATCGCGCCGCTGGCACCTGCGCTCGACACAGAGCTGGCCACACGGCTGGAACGCGCCGGCATTCCGCTGATCGGTCCACTCTCGTTGCAGGGCATGGCCCAGGCCAGCCGGCAGATATTCGAACCGCTGTCCGGGCTGCGTGAACAGCTGATCGCCCTGGCTGACTACGGTGCCGCCAATTTGCGCTTGCTCCAGGGGCCGACGCTGATTGTCTACCCGGATGAGCCGAGCCAGCGACTGGCGGCGCAGAACCTCGGCCAGTACCTGCAAGATCGCGCCTGGCAGCAAGTGCGCCTGCAAGCCTTCAACTCGGCACAGGACGAGCTGCCGCTGGGCTCGCGATCAGTTTTTTATCTGGGCAGCGGCGTCGGTTTCAGTCGCCTCGCCGAGCGCTTGCAATCGGCAGGGCAGGTGCCTTACCTGTTCGCCGCGTCGAATCAGGTGGCAGGCGACCTGTTTCAACTGCCCAGTGGTTTTTCCCGGCGGGTGTTTCTGGCCTACCCGTTTGTGCCCAATGACTGGACGCTGGCCGGGCGCCTGGCCTTGACGCAATTGCGCAAGAACCAGGGGCTGGGCGGTGAGCACGCGGTGCTGCAAGTCGGCGCCTACAGTTCGATGCTGCTGATAAGCGAAGGCATGAAACAGGCCGGGCGCGACGCCAGCCGCGAGAAGCTCATCAGCGCCCTGGAAGGGTTGCACGATTTCGACACCGGGCTGACTCCGCTGATCAGCTTCGGTCCGGGTCGCCGACTGGGCTTGAGCGGTGCCCATATCGTCACCGTAGATTTGCCCGACCAGCGCTTCTATCTGGTCGCACCGTACAAACCCATTGCCGCGACACCCTGACGGGAGGCCTGATGATGAAACTCAAGACTCTGCTGATACTGCTGACGCTGTGGGGCCCCGTGGCGCTCGCCAGCAATGGCCCGGCCGCCGCGCGAGTCAACGGCGAGGTCATTTCCGAGTTCCGACTGGAGCGTTATTTCGCCGAGTACCTGGAGGACCAGGGCCGGGCGGTGGGCAGCATTCGCAACCCCACGGCGTACAAGCAATTGCGCAAGAAAGCGCTGGATGCCCTGATCGACAAGGAGTTGCTGTGGCAGGAGGCACGCAAGCGCGGGGTGGAGATCAGCGATGAAGTGGTGCAAAGCCAGGTCGAGCAGACGCGGCAAGCGATCGGTGGTGCCGAGGTGTTCGCCCGCCGGCTCGAAGACGCCGGTTTCGACGAAGCCACCTATATCGATTACACGCGCCGTGAACTCGCGGCACAAAAGGTGTTTGCCGACCTGGTCCAGGTGGTTGAACCGGACGAAAAACAAGTCCGCACGTTCTACGAGGAACATCGCGCCGAAATGAGCACGCCAGAGCAAATCCAGGCGCGGCACATCCTGGTCAAAGTGCCTCAGGGAGCCGATGCCGCCACAGTTGAAGCAGCACGGCTACGCTTAGAGGAGATGCGGGTGAAAATCGGCCAGGGCGAGGACTTTGCCAGCGTTGCCCGGGCCGGCTCCGAAGATGCTTCCGCCACCGAAGGCGGGGATCTGGGCTATTTTCCCCGTGGGCGCATGATGCCGGAATTCGAAGCAGCGGCATTTGCCCTGGCGCCAGGGGCCGTCAGCGCACCGGTGCGTACGCCGCTGGGCTGGCATTTGATTTACTTGCAGAACCACAGGGAGGCGGCCGATGTCTCAGAAGTTCAGGGGCTTGAAATGGTTCGGGCTTACCTTGCCCGACAGCAAAAGGATCAGGCTCGTCTACAGGTTCTGGCGCAGTTGCGATCAAACAATCGTATCGAACGGATTGACGATGATTGAAGCGTCCCCCCCAAATGTGGGGAAAGCTTCAGGGCAAATCCGAGCGCTTCCCCGCCTTTGGGGGACGGGGTTCCTGAACGAAAAGATTTTTTCATGAAAATCATAGAGATGAAGCGGTCGAAAACCGGCGCTCAGTCTGGCATGAAGTGTGCGTTAGCCTAATTAAGGCGCGTACTCCCAGGCACGAATATCGGACCTGCGGTTTCAAGGAGTCCACCTTGTTAAACAAAGTACTGGTTGTTGAAGACGAACAGCTGCTGGCGGAAAACCTCAAGAATTATCTCGAGGCGCAAGCACTGGAAGTCCGGATAGCTCACGACGGTGCCAAGGCAATCGACGAAGTCGAACGTTTTGCACCCGATGTGATGGTGTTCGATTACCGCTTGCCCGATATGGAAGGCTTTGAGGTGCTCGCTGCCGTCCGCCAGAACAGGAAATGCCATTTTGTGCTGATTACCGGGCACCCAACCGCTGAAGTCTGTGAGCGGGCCCGGCAACTGGGAGTCAGCCATATCCTGTTCAAACCGTTTCCAATGGCGGAATTGGCCCGAGCAGTCTGCGACCTTCTGGGGATAAAGCGCGAAGCCAAACCGGGCGCGAGCCCATCCAAAGGTTTCGTCGAACGACGCCAGAGCAGGACCGAAAGTTTCCCGCTGCAGTTGTACGACGGCAGTTGGGTGCTGGCAGATCGTCGACGAAGTACATCGACTTCCAAGGCACCAGACGACGGACAATTGCTCACCGGGGAGTAGTGGCGCGACAAGACGTTCCGGCATACGCCGTAATGGCCTGCCGCGTCGACAGGGCTCAAAGCCCCCGGCGTTGGAGAGCATGCCATGGACCGTCTACCCCTTGCCGTCGAACCGGCGTTGTTGGAATGTGTACCGTCGCGATTTTCCAGTGAGCAACTGGCACAGGCCCGGGCCTTGGCAACCAGTTCCGGCGAGCGGGTTCTGGAAGCCCTCGGGGTGTTGTGCGAACTGGCCCCCATGCCCTTCATCCAGTGCCTCGGCGCTACCCTGCATTATCCGGTGCTCGACACCGACACCCTGTTTCAAGCCACCCCGGTGTTCGACCGGGTCACCCTGGCCCAATGCCTCAAGCGCGAATTCATCCTGCTGCGTCACGACGATGCGGTCATTGGCGTGTTTGCCGACCCCTTCGATACATCGCGTCTGGCCTGGATCGATGATTGCCTGCACGGCGCGCCGCTGTACCTGGTGCATGCCGACGACCTGAAAGCCTATCTGGCGCGTCACGAAGAGAGTTTCCACGCGGTGGAATCGCTCAACGCCCAGGCCGACGCCAATGTCGAAATCGATACGCTGCAAAGCCTGTCCCTGACCAGCATCAGCGAAGACGCCAGCGTGGTGGTCAAACTGGTCAACTCGACGCTCTACGACGCGCTGAAAATGCACGCCAGCGACATCCATCTGGGCACCACCGGCAGCGGCCTGGTGATCAAGTACCGGATCGACGGCGTGCTGAACAACATCAGCAAAATCCAGGGCAGCGAGTTCGCCGAGCAGGTGATCTCCCGGGTCAAAGTCATGGCCGAACTGGACATCGGCGAAAAACGCGTGCCCCAGGACGGTCGCTTCAAGATCGGCATCAGCGGCCGGCAGATCGACTTCCGGGTGTCGATCATGCCGAGCATTTTTGGCGAAGACGCGGTGCTGCGGGTCCTCGACAAACAGGACCTGGCGGACAAAGTCAGTGGCGTGCAATTGCAGGCCCTGGGCTTTGAAGACGAAACCCTGCGCGCGCTGCGCCGGCTGGCCGCCGAACCTTACGGCATGGTGCTGGTGACGGGCCCGACCGGTAGCGGCAAGACCACCACGCTCTACGCGATGATCACCGAGATCAACCACGGCGTGGACAAGATCATCACCATTGAAGACCCGGTGGAATACCAACTGCCGGGGGTCCTGCAAATCCCGGTCAATGAAAAGAAAGGCCTGACCTTTGCCCGTGGCCTGCGCTCGATTCTGCGCCATGACCCGGACAAGATCATGGTCGGTGAAATCCGCGACCCCGATACCGCGCAGATTGCCGTGCAATCGGCCCTGACCGGGCACCTGGTGTTCACCACCATTCACGCCAACAACGTGTTCGACGTGATCGGCCGCTTTACCCAGATGGAAATCGACCCTTACAGCCTCGTCTCGGCCCTCAATGCGGTGCTGGCTCAGCGGCTGATTCGCCTGGTGTGCGCCAGTTGCAGTGCGCCGTGCAACCCGACCGATGAAGAGTTGCGCCTCTCCGGGCTCGACCCGCAAAAGGTCGATCATTACCACTTCGTCCATGGCAAAGGCTGCGGCCATTGCCGGGGCACCGGTTATCGCGGGCGGACCGCGATTGCCGAGCTGCTGCACCTGGATGATGAACTGCGGCAAATGATCGTCGAGCGTCAACCCGTTTCGAAGATCAAGGCACACGCTTGCAAACGTGGCTTGCGCCTGTTGCGCGAGTCCGCTCTGGAACTGGTGCAGGAAGGGCGGACCACGCTCGAGGAGATCAATCGTGTCACTTTTGTCTCGTGATCGTTATGTCGCCGTGCTCGGCGCCAGTGGTGTCGGCCTGGGCCAGCGCAAGGGTGGCGACACCCAGTGGCTGGGCAGCGTCGGCTTTATCGACGAAGGCTTCCATGCCTGGGCCGTCGCCCTCGAAACCCTCGACCGCTTGCTGGGTGAACACGCGCCTGCCGGTGCAGAATTGAGCGTGGTGGTCTCCGGTCACTTCAGCCGTTTCTGCCTGGTGCCCTGGAGCGAACAAATCACCAGCCCTGACGAATTGCTCGGGTTTGCCCAACTGTGTTTCGAAGACCTCTACGGCGTACCGACTCAACCCTGGAGCATGGTGCTGTCGGCGGAACCTGCGGGTTTCGACCGGATTGCCACGGCACTGCCGCAAGACTTGTTGGCGCGTCTGCGCAGCCTGGCCAGCGGTCGCGGCCTGCGCCTGCAGTCGGTGCAGCCTTACCTGATGGCAGCGTTCAATCACTTCGATAAAAGCCTCGACGCCGGCGACTTCCTGTTCGTGGTTGCCGAGCCGGTGCGCAGTGTCTTGCTGCTGGCCAGGGAAGGGCGCTGGACCTCGGTGCGCTCGGTGGGCAGCAGCGACAGCGATGCCGCACTGACCGCGCTGATCGGCCGTGAAAGCCAGTTGCAGGCCTCCACCAGCGAGCGGCCGCTGAACGTTTATCTGCACGCACCCGCGCGGATTGACGTGCAGCCCGACGTACCCGGTGTGCATCTGCGCACCCTCGAAGAGGACCGGACATCCGTACACGATTGTTTGTACGTGATGTCCCGGGCGGTGGCCTGACATGCGCCCCCTGACGCTCGACTTCCAGCCACGCCGCCGCTCGGGTCCATTGGGCTGGAGCCTGCTGGCGGGCGGCGTGGTGCTGGTCGTGACCTGTTTTGTCGCTCAGCAGCACGTCGCCGAACAAGCCTCGCAACAACAGGGCCATTTGCAGCACGCCCAGCGCGAACTCACGGGCGACACCGGCAGCAAAGTCACCCTGAGCCCGGCCGAAACCCGCGAACAAGCCCAGAACCTGGCGGAAATGCGCAAGGTCTCGCAGCAACTTCGCCGGCCTTGGGAACGCCTGTTCGCCATGCTCGAAGCGATGCCGCGCGACAACATCGCGCTGCTGACCCTGACCCCGGATGCCCGCAAGGGCCAGGTGCGCATCAGCGCCGAGGCTCGGGACCTGGAAGCGATGCTCGATTTTCACCGCCGCCTCGAAGCCAGCGACGAGCTCTCCGATGTGTCGCTGCTCAGCCACGAAATCGTCGTGAAATCACCGGAACAACCGGTGCAATTCAACCTGTCGGCTAGCTGGGAGATCGGCGATGCAAATCTCTAGATTGATCGTCCACGAATACCTGCAAGGCCTGGGCGTGCCCGGCCTGGCAGGGCTGGCGATGTTGCTGCTGGCGCTGGCCTGGGCCTTGGGTGGCCTGATGCCGGACTGGAACTCGCTGCAAACCCTCAGCCAGCAGACCCGTGAAGCCGGCGAATACCTGGCCAAGGTTGAAGACGGCAGTGTCGCCGCCCCGGTGGTGCCGCAACGTCAGCTCGACGACTTCCGCAGCAAGTTGCCGTCGCAGCCGCAAGCCACCGTGGCCATCGACAAGATCTACGCGCTGGCGGCCCAGGAACACATCACCCTGGCACGGGGCGAATACTCACTGGGCATCGACCCCAAGACCCATCTGGCGCGTTATCAGATTCTGCTGCCGGTGCGCGGCAGCTACCCGCAACTGCGGCGCTTCCTGCACGCGTTGCTCGGCCAGTTGCCGGCGGTGGTGGTGGAGGACGTGGAGTTCCAGCGCAAAAAGATCGCCGACACCGACCTGACCGGGCGGATCCGCATGACCCTTTACCTGTCGAGGTCATGATGAATACCAAACGCGTAGTGGGCTGGGTGGCGTTCTTCGGCGTGGCCGCGGCGCTGACCTGGGGGCCTGATTACTTCATGCCGTCAGACGAAAGCGATGTCTCGGTCGCAACCGCGACAACGCCCGCCAAAAGCAAAACCCGCGGCACGCTGCCGGCCGTGGCAGCCAATGGCAAACCAGCGGCAATCAAAGACCTGAGCCCGTCCGGCGATCTGTTCGCCGCCCGCAGCTGGAAGGCTGCACCGACGCTGGCCAGCGTCACTGAACAACCCGTCAACCCGACCCCGGTGGTGCAAGTCCCCAGCGTACCGCCGATGCCTTTCCAGTTCGTCGGCAAGATGAGTGACCGTTCCGACCTGCAAGTGTTTTTGCAGAACGGCGAAAAAATATACGTCGTACGCAAAGGGGATGTGATCGACGACACCTGGCGGATCGAGGAGATTTCCGACGTGGAACTCAGCTTTGTCTACCTGCCTCTGCATTTGTCCCAGACCTTGTCTGTGGGGAGCACGCAATGATCAGATCATGCCGTAATACGCTAGGAGCGCTGATGAGCCTTTGCCTGTGCGCAGGGCTGGCCGCATGCAGCTCGGCGCAGGTTGCCAAAGAGGAGGGGACCGACCTGATGGCGTCGGGGCAGTATGAAGCCGGCCTGGCCCGTATCGAGGAAGGGCTCAAGGAAAACCCTCGCAACACCGAACTGCACCTCGCCCTGACCAGCGGCCGTGCCCGTGCCGTGACGGCGTTGTTGACCCAAGGCGACATGGATCGCGCCCAGCGTGATTTCGCGTCGGCACGCATGGCGTATAGCCGGGTGTTGACCATCGAACCCAACAACCGTCGGGCCCAGGACTCCCTGCGCCAACTCGAACACATGCGCAGTCTCGATGACAAACTCGAACTGGCCCGGGGCGACCTGCGTCGCGGCGACATCTACGGCGCCGACCGCCAGGTCAAACAGATCCTCGAACTGGACCCCAAGAATGAAGGCGCCCTGGAGCTGCAAAGCAATATCCGTCTGGTGCAAAGCCGCAACGTGATTCCTTATCCGCAACTGCGCACCCGTCTCGACCGGCCGGTGACCCTGGAATTTCGCGATGCCAACCTGAAAACCATTTTCGAAGTGCTGTCCCAGGTCGCCGGTTTGAACTTCATCTTCGACAAGGACCTGCGCCCGGACATGAAAGCCACCATCTTCGTGCGTGACGTGCGCATCGAAGATGCCGTGGAACTGCTGCTGCAACAGAACCAGCTGCATCAGAAAGTGGTGAACGAAAACACCTTGCTGATCTACCCCGACTCACCGCAGAAGCTCAAGGATTACCAAGAGCTGGTGATGCGCACCTTCTACCTCACCAGCATCGATGCCAACACCGCGCTGAACATGATCAAAACCATGCTCAAGACCCGTGACGTGTTCGTCGATGAGCGCCTCAACACCCTGACCATGCGCGACAGCGAAGACGCCGTGCGCATGGCCGAGAAACTCCTGCAATCCCAAGACCAGTCCAACCCGGAAGTGGTGCTGGAAGTGGAGGTGATGGAAGTCGCCACGCAGCGGATTCTCGACCTTGGCCTGCAATGGCCGAACACCTTCGGCGTGGTCAACAGCGACGGTTCGGCGGTGACCCTGCTCGATCAACTCAAAGGCATCAACTCCAGCCGGATCACCATTTCGCCGTCGCCTCAGGCCAAGATCAACGCCCAGGACAACGACATCAATACCCTGGCCAGCCCGGTGATCCGCGTCAGCAACCGTGAGCAGGCGCGTATCCACATCGGTCAGCGTGTGCCGATCATCAGCGCCACTTCGGTGCCGTCTACCCAAGGCCCGGTGATCACCGAAAGCGTCACCTACCTGGACGTCGGTCTGAAGCTCGAAGTGCAGCCGACCGTGCACCTCAACAACGAAGTGGCGATCAAGATCGCCCTGGAAGTCAGTAACGCCACGCCGCTGGAGCCGACCCGCCAGGGCACCATTCCGGTTCAGGTCGACACCCGCAACGCCCAGACCACCCTGCGTCTGCATGACGGCGAAACCCAGGTGCTGGCCGGTCTGATGCGCGATGACCATGGCGCCACGGGCAACAAGATTCCGGGCCTTGGTGACATCCCCGGTCTTGGCCGTTTGTTCGGCAGCAACAAGGACACCGTCGGCAAGTCCGAACTGGTGCTCTCCATCACCCCGCGGATCGTGCGCAACCTGCCGTACCAGAGCCCGTCGGACATGGAATTCCCGACCGGCACCGAAACCAGCATGCACATCCAGGCGCCTGACCGCCGGATGCCAGCGCCGATTCAGAACGAACACATCGACCGGCCGGTTGCTTCCAATTCCACCACCGCTGTCGTCGAAAAGCCTTGATCATGAACGCCTCGCAACGTGGTTTTACCTTGATTGAAGTCGTGGTGACGCTGGCCCTGATCGGTCTGCTGGCCGGCATGGCCGCGCCGCTGACCGAGACCGTGGTACGCCGGGGCAAAGAGCAGGAATTGCGCACGGCGCTGTACCAGATCCGCGACGCCATTGACGCTTACAAGCGCGCCTTCGACGCCGGTTACATCGAGAAGTCGCTGAACAGCAGCGGCTATCCACCGAGCCTGCAAGTGCTGGTGGAAGGCGTGCGTGATGTGCGCAGTGCCAAGGGTGCCAAGTTCTACTTTCTGCGGCGCTTGCCCCGTGACCCGTTGACGCCGGTCAAGCGTGACGACGACGGTGGCTGGGGCTTGCGCTCTTACGACAGCACGGCTCAAAACCCGCGGGATGGCGAAGACGTCTTCGACGTTTACTCCCATGCACGCGGCAAGGGTCTCAACGGCATTGCCTACCGGGAGTGGTGAGAACATGCGTCGGGAAAAGGGTTTTACCCTACTGGAACTGATGGTGGTCATGGCAATCATCGCGACCCTGATGACCATCGCCTTGCCACGCTATTTCAACAGCCTCGAAGCCTCGAAAGAAACCACGCTGCGCCAGAGCCTGTCGGCCATGCGCGAAGCACTGGATCACTACTACGGCGACACCGGGCGCTATCCCGATTCCCTGGAGCAACTGGTGGAACAGCGCTACCTGCGCAACCCGCCGATGGACCCGATTTCCGAGCGCAAGGACCTCTGGGTGCTGGTCGCGCCGCCGGACGGCGTACCGGGCGGGGTCGCCGATATCAAAAGCGGTGCCACAGGGAGGGCGCGTGATGGCAGCCTTTATTCCGAGTGGTAAGCCCGCCGATGAGGCCGGGTTCACTTACCTGGGCGTGCTGTTTCTGATCATGTTGATGGGCATGGGCCTGGCCAGTGCCGGCGAGTTGTGGTCGACCGCCTCGCGCCGTGATCGCGAACGCCAATTGCTGTGGGTCGGCACGCAGTACGCCCAGGCATTGCGCAGTTATTACCGCAGTTCGCCGGGCCTGGCGCAGTACCCGAAAGAGCTTGAAGACCTCTTGCAGGACGAGCGTTTTCCGACGCCCAAACATCATATTCGCCAGCTGTACCCAGACCCGATCGGCGGTGGTGAATGGACTTTGATGCGCGGGTTCGACGGGCGCATCACCGGCCTCAACAGTCCGTCCACGGACCTGCCGCTGAAGCAGTCGGACTTCCCCAGCCAGTGGTCGGACTTCACCGGCATGGCGAGCTACAAGGACTGGCAGTTCGTGGCCGAGAAAGCCTTCCTCGATGGCGCCTCGGGCCCGGCGAAAAGCCACTCCGCATCGCCTCAGGGGGGGACGCCATGAACCGCCGCCAATGGCTGTCGGCCCTGATCCTCGCGTGCGTGGCGATGTTCGCGAACGCCAGCGAGGAGGACGAAATGAAGGGTTTTATCGTCGATGACACGATCTCGCACATCGGCCACGACTTTTACTACTCGTTCAGTGAACGCCTGCGCGCCACCAGCCCGATGGATTTCAACCTGGTGGTACGCGAACGACCTTCGGCACGCTGGGGCAGCCTGGTGACCGTGGAATATCAGCAACGACTGGTTTATCGGCGCTTCCTGCCACCGAACACCGTGGAACTCAAGGACGAGGCCTATGACGCCGCCGACTGGGTTCGCGGACAGATTGTCCAGCGCAAGCTGGAAGCCTTGTTGCAGGACACTACGGACCTTGAGAGGGACGAATTATGAAAACGAAAACAGTCTCACGGAACCTCGGGCTCTGGTTGATCGGGCTGGGCAGTTGCAGCCTGGTGCACGCCACGGAGCTGGTTTACACACCCATCAACCCCTCGTTCGGCGGCAATCCGTTGAACGGCACCTGGTTGCTGAACAACGCCCAGGCGCAAAACGACTACGACGATCCTGATCTGAAAAACCGCACGTCGGTGGCTGGGACTTCGGCCCTTGAACGCTTCACCAGCCAATTGCAATCGCGGCTGCTGGGGCAGTTGCTGGACAACATCTCCACGGGCAATACCGGGAGCCTGTCCACCGACGCTTTTATCGTCAACGTCGTCGACGACTCCGGTGCACTGACCATTGAAGTGACCGACCGAGTGACCGGTGAAATTTCGGAAATCCAGGTGAATGGCCTCGCCCCTTGAAGGGGATTCGGGTCAATGGGGAGAAATGGACATGAAAAAAATAATAGCGCTGGGGCTGATGTTGGCGGCATTGCAAGGGTGCAGTCTGCGCGAGAATGTGGGGGCCGAGCAGGACACCGAGTCACCGACCCTGACACCTCGGGCGTCGACCTATTACGACTTGATCAACATGCCACGACCCAAGGGCCGGTTGATGGCGGTGGTGTACGGCTTCCGGGATCAGACCGGGCAGTACAAACCGACCCCCGCCAGTTCGTTTTCGACCAGCGTGACCCAAGGCGCGGCGAGCATGTTGATGGATGCGTTGCAGGCCAGTGGCTGGTTTGTGGTGCTGGAACGGGAAGGCCTGCAGAACCTGCTGACCGAGCGCAAGATCATCCGCGCCTCGCAGAAGAAGCCCAATACACCGGTGAATATTCAGGGCGAGTTGCCACCGTTGCAGGCGGCGAATCTGATGCTGGAAGGCGGGATCATCGCCTATGACACCAACGTGCGCAGTGGCGGGGAAGGGGCGCGGTACCTGGGGATTGATATTTCCCGGGAGTATCGGGTGGACCAGGTGTCGGTGAACCTTCGCGCGGTGGATGTGCGCAGTGGGCAGGTGCTGGCGAATGTGATGACCAGCAAGACGATTTACTCGGTGGGCCGCAGTGCCGGGGTGTTCAAGTTTATCGAGTTCAAGAAGCTGCTTGAGGCTGAGGTGGGTTACACCACTAACGAGCCGGCGCAGTTGTGTGTGTTGTCGGCGATCGAGTCGGCCGTCGGGCACCTGTTGGCCCAGGGGATCGAGCGGAATTTGTGGCAGGTGGCAGGGGATAATTCTTCGCCTGATAACAATGCGACGCTGGATCGTTACCTGACTCAGAACAAGGTTGTGCCTGAGGGGGAGGAAGAGTGAGCCGAGGCGGCCTTCGGGCCGACCAGGTTCCCCAATGTACCGCCGTCCAACTGTAGGAGCGAGGCTTGCCCGCGAAGGCGGCCTAGTAGCCGACCAATCTCTTTCAGGTGCACATATCCATTCCTGCGGTTACGGCCGCTTATGGTTTCGCTTTTACAGCGAGTCCCTTTTTCAAACGCCAAAAAGGAACCAAAAGGCTTCGCCCCAACGTCCGGCCCCTCGCTTAGGCTCGGCGTACCCTCGCTCCGGCATTCATCTGGGGGCATCGCCTCCGGTCGGCTTCGCTTCGACCTCCTCTCGATGTGTGCGGCTTCGCCGCACGGCGCTACGCGCCCACCCCCCAGATGAACGCCTCTACTCGGCCTCCCGAAGGGGCGGGCAGATCAAGATCAAGAGCTGCAGGCGAGCTAACGCTCGGCCTGTTGAGTGGTGAGGAGCGAAAGGTGTACGCCGATTTACTGTAGGAGTGAGCCTGCTCGCGAAGGTGGCCTGATAGCCGGCCAATTTCTCGCAGTCATAACCAGGTATTAGCTGAATGTGAATACTCGCTCAATTATCTTGAGTACCGACTTCCCATCAGCCTTATACAAACCAGCTAATGGCTGCTGCTCAGAAAGTCGGTGCAATTTGAAGTGGTTGTAGAACGCTTGGCCCAAACGCTGGCCGCTGAACCTTCCTGCGCAATGCATTGATAGGTGGTGAAGCGCTGGTTTGTCTCGTGACGAAAAATCTTTAAGCCAGACCCGCATATTTGGCCCAGCCATACATTGCAATCATCCAGACAACGCAGAACAGATTGATATGACCTGGAACTACGATCCAAGGTCGCAGATACGCAGGAAAGGTCTTCACTTCTTCAACTGAGGCGGGATCCAAGCGACGTTGATAATTGAATACCAAGAGGGAATAGATCATTCCCATACTTCCTAGTCGGTTCATGAAACCGCCTGTCGGACTGAACCGTTGGTGCCCGACCAGATTCGACCTCACAAAGTGCGCCTGGCACTCATCCGCTTTGAAGTAGGCGACGTACACCGAAACGGCTGTGTTTATCAGCATCACTGCTGCCCAGAGCAGGCAGGATGTCAAAAACGCCCAGTCATGCTGAGTCATGGAGCAGTAGCCTGATAAAGCATCTCTCCAGAAACTTCACCGAGAACTGCCCCTCCGTCTGCAGTGCCTGCGATCACAAACCCACTTACGACCAACATACACACGAGTCCACCTACACCGACGGTTCCCGCGCCGATGGCAGCACACGTTATAGGGGCAACAATCGGCGCCAGACGACCTGCCGCTATGCCGCCCAACACATTGCCAGATAACTTCGAGCCTTCAACAAACTTCACCTGACGACATTCTTCCTCGCGACCACTACGGCAAGTCTCGCTTATTTTCATTGCCGCTGAACCTGAACCCAGAGCAATCGCTACGTAACCGCCCACCTTCATGTATTTCACGGCTTGAGAGACTGCCTGGATGTTCGTTGCGTAACCCGGCAACTGCGTGGGAGAGCCTGCCTTGCTCCAATGATGAATAGTTTTGCGGGATGAAAGTCCCAGCGCTCTTTTGAGTTTGGGATGATCTGCGAGACCGAGTCCCTTACGCACCAGAGGTCCGAAGCCAACGTCCAGTTTCGTCATCAGACGTTTGCGTTGGGCAAAAAAGCCTGGTGAATGCAAATGACCGTGTTGTCGGTACTGCTCTTGATGTAGTCGCTCCAGTTCTTTGAGAGTATCGCCGAGGTCTTCCAAATGACGACCGACCATAAACGTCGCCACGCCTAGCCCACCAGAAGAGATTCCCAGAAACGGCTCAATCACCTCATGGTGCTCAACCATGAACGAAGCCTCTTCATCACTCAGATCTTCGAGCGCCTCGTTAACCTTCTGCGCAGCAATCATCATCTGCGCCTCTTCACGCCGGCACATGTAGTGCCGTGAATCGCTGAAGATCACCATTTGCCCCGGCTTCACGTGTTCACCCAGATGGCGATTGAGCGAACGAAATCCGCGACGTAGCGCATCGCTTGGCGAGCTCTCATACAGCGAGCGTTCCAGCGACTCAAGGCTCATGGGCTTTTCAACAATATGAAATCCTGACTCCGCCGGTTTGGGCTGGGTGAAGGCGTGATCTTCGACCCGATGTTGCGCCGGGGGTGGTTCGGGTGGGGTCTTGAATCCATTCCATGAGCCGCCCCCGTTTTCCGGATTGACGCGAAGCGTGACCATTGCCCAATCGCCAATGCTCACGGCGTTGAGCAGTTTTTGCTGGTGGGCGGCTTGCATGTAGTTCGAGCTGTTGGCGCCCACGGCATTGAGCAGGTCGTCGAACCCTTGTAAGTCGTACGGGTAGTTCAGGGCCTGGCGAAGGGAGTCGGCTGCTTGATGGCTGTCGAGTACCTGGCCGCGCTCGCCGACGAGTTGGTGTGGGGGGATGAGTTTTGTCACGCTTTGTGCCCGATCCTTGGAAACGGGGCACTTTGGCGATGGGACTCAAGTGTGAATGCCGGAGGATTCGGTAAAACTTGTAGGGCAAGTCCGAAATCCTGGCGGCGTTTGGGGGAGGGTGGTTAGTCAGCAGGTGATGGGCTGGATTGAGAGGACAATCGCGGGCAAGCCACGCTCCCACAGGGGGGGCTCGACGTACACAAAATCTGTGTCCCTAAAAGATCAACTGTGGGAGCCAGCCTGCTGGCGATTGCCTATTTTCATTCGGCATTGATGTCGGCTGACACTCCGTCATCGTCGGAACGCCGCCCGGAGCAGGCTCACTCCTACAGGGGATTTTTGTCGTTCACAAAATCGGTGTCCCATGGAGATCAAATGTGGGGGCGAGCTGACTTTAAGGAGACTCCTCTCCATCAGGCAAAAAAAAACCGCTACCCTCCCCCAAGGGCCGCGGTTTTTATGCCTTGCGATTATTGCTGCAGCACAGTCGCCCGGTTGTCAGAACCGAACTGCTGGACATTCGCCATCTGGGTCACGCCACTCTGGTCAACACTGGCAATGTTCCCGGTACCGCCCTGGGTCACGTACGCCACGTTCATGGTGTCAGCCTGTTTGACGGTGATCAGGTTGTCGCTGCCATACAGCTGCGTGGTGAACGCCTGGTTGCCCGTGCCCGACTGGTCGAACTCGGTGGTGTTGCCCGTGCCGTTGGTGGTGCCCTGGGCCAGGTTGGTGGTACCGCGCTGGTCGGCGATCAGGATGTTGTCGCTGCCGTTCTGGTCGAAGTACAGCTCGTTGTAGGAGTCGGCCTGGCTGATGGTGGTTTTGTTGCCGCTGCCGGTCTGGTTGGTGGTCATGACGTGGCCAACGCCATCCTGTTTGAAGCTGGCGATGTTGCCGTTGCCGGCCTGGGTGACGGTTGCAACCTGGTTGCTGCCGAATTGGCCGCCCAGTTGCGGGCCTTTCCAGTTGCTGGCGTAGACCTTGTTTTCGGTACCCACGGAGGTGGCGGTCAGCACATGGCTGTCGCCGCTCTGGTAGGTGAAGTGCACGTTGCCGGTGCCTTGCTGGTACAGCGCGAGCACCGAGCCGACGGAGTCGAACTGGTCGGCGTAGATGGCGTTGACGTCACCGACTTGCAAGACTTGGGCATAGTTGTTTTGGCCGAAGCTCTGGTCGACCACGGTTTCGTTGGTTTGCCCGTATTGGTTGACGGTGGCCTCGCTCGCGGTTTGTGCGCCTTGCCAGACCTCACTGCCGTTGAAATCACCGAACTGGTTGATGGTGATGACGCCGCCGTTGCCATCGCGCTGGTCGGCATAGGCGTAATTGCCTTCGCCGGCCTGGTTGATGCCAATCTCGCCGCCCATGTGCGCGATCTGTTCGGCCGCGCCGTAGTTGGCGGTGCCGTACTGGATGATCGTCGCGTTGTTGGCGATGCCCAGTTGAATCTGCTCGATATTGGCCTCGTTGTTATCACCGAACTGGAAGGTCTGGCCTTGGGTGGCTTCCTGGCTGTCCTGATAGATGAACGAGAAGTTGCCGCTGCCCGACTGTTGTTGCAGCGCCTGGTTTTCGCCCATGCCGATGGACTGGCTGGCATGGCTGGTGTTGCCGCTGCCGACCTGTTGCTGGGTGATGAGGCCGCCGTTCTCAAACAGTTGCTCACCGTAACCGGCGTTGTAGTCGCCGACTTGATCCTGAGTGATGGTGCCGGTGGCGTTGTCTTGCACCGCCGCGGCATCGTTACCCTGGCCGAGTTGCTGTTGGGTGGCGGTACTGAACGGGGCCGCGGTCTGTTTCACATCGGCAACGTTGGCGGTACCGAACTGGTCCTGGGTGGAAACGCTGTCGTCGGCCATTGCCTGGGCACTGACAATGACCAGGATGGCGGCGGTGAGGGGCGTCAGTTTGAACATGATGAAACCTCCAAGGGGTGCAGTGCTTTAGCGATATTGTTTAACCGAAACGCTCATGCCGTTTCCCGACTGGGTCACGGCGCTTGAAAGCCCCGTACCGGCCTGGTCGATGCTGGCGTCGTTGTTATTGCCGTTCTGGGAAATCTGCGCGCGGTTGTGGCTACCGTTTTGGGTGATTGAGGCGGCGTTGCCAGAACCTTGCTGGGTGATCATTGCCATGAGGTCGCTGCCTTGTTGCAGGATGTAGGCTTCCTGATTACTGCCCGACTGGACGATGGTGCCGAGCAACGATTGGCCGTTCTGTTGCAGCAGCGCCACGTTGGCCTGGCCGTTCTGGTCGATCAGCGCGTGCTGGCCAACCGGTGGAGGCAACTCGCCGAGGTCGGCGGAGGGTGCCAGGTCGTCGTTCTCCATCAAATCGTCGGCGCGCACGCCTGCACTGCTGCAAAGCAGAAGCAGGCACAGCAGGGCGGCGGTCGGCGTTTTCATGGCGTTGTCCTGTGGGAAGAGGCCGGCCCCACCCACCGAATCGGCGGGCGGGGCGAGGGCTCAGTTGGCGGTGACCGTCACGGTACGCACGGTGCCTTGGGAGGAGCGGATGGTGGCCGTCGGATTAGCGGACGGGATCACCGTGGTGCTGTTGCCCACCGTCAACCGCCAGCGACCGGTCACCGGCACGGTGGTGGTGCCCAGGGTTACCAGCCCGGTCGGGGTGGTGACCTGTACGGTGATGGTGTTGCCGGTGATCACCGATGAGGTGCCCGCAAAGTCCCAGGTGAAGCGGTTGTTGGAGCGGGCCGACACCGTGGCCGTGGTCACTGCGAAGGTTTCCGCAGCAGGCCTTGGCGAGACTTGCACCGTGACCGTCGCCGGTGTCGACAGGGCGCCGAAGCTGTCCCGGGCGATGTAGGTGAAGGTGGTGGTGAAGGCCGTGGTGACCGTGGCCGGTGGGGTGTAGGTGATGACGGTGCCGTCAGTGGTGACGGTGCCGCGACCGGCTGCCGGTGGGGTCAGGCTGGCGACGGTGAGCGGCACGTTGCCTTCCGGATCGGTGTCGTTGGCCAGCACGTTGATCGGAATTGCCACACCCAGGGTTGCGATGCTGTCGGCGACGGCCACCGGAGACTGGTTAGGCGCCACGGTGATGGTCACGGTCGCCGGAGCGGTCGAGGCCAGGCCTTTGACGTCTTGAGCCTTGTAGGTGAAGGTCGCTGTCAGCGGTGCATTGACCACGGCAGGCGGGGTGTAGATCACCGCTGCCGTGCCGCTCAATGCCACGGTGCCTTGCCCGTCAGCCGGTGGGGTCAGCGCGGTGATGCTCAGCGGCGTGTTGCCGTCAGGGTCACTGTCGTTGGCCAGCAGGTTGAGGGTCAGCGGCACGCCGAAGCTGGTGCTGCCGGTGTCGGCGACGGAGAGCGGCGCCTGGTTCTCGCCGGTATCCGGTGCAGCCCCGACGACTACGACAAGCTCGGTATCACTGCCGCCAGCGGCGGATTTGACCGTGACGGACGCCGGTGGCTGAGTCAGGTCGGCGACGGTGATTTTTTGCAGGGTGCCGGTTTTCGACAGACGTCCGTAACCCTGCGCGACCATGTCCGGCACCGCCACTTCATCCGTGGAGGTGGCCTCGATCAGCAGGCTGTGATTGCTCCAGTTGTAGCGAGCGGTCTGGATTTTCACCAGGTCGGTGAGCTTGCTCGAGACTGCCGTAGGCCGGGTGGTGCCGGCCGGGTTGGTAGCGGTGACCACCACGACCGGAGGCACGGTGGCACCCGTCAGGCGCTGGCCGAAGAACAGGCCGGTGTTGTCGCCGAGCATGCTGGTCAGGCAGGGCGTCTGCGGTGGTCCGGGCACAAGGGCCACGGTTTCGCGGAAGCACAGGCTCGAACCGTTGGCCGATTTGCCAAACACTTCGACCCGGGTACTGCTGGTGCCCGGGCCTGAAGAGGTGCGGCGGTAAGTGGCGCGGCCAATTTCAACCGGGGTTTGCGCACGGTTGTCGAGGACTTTGCCCGACACGGTAAAGAGGTTGGTCTCGATGGTCCCGGCAGGCCCCTGCACACGCAGGAAGTTATTATTGAACGGGCTGCCGGTGACCGCTTCGGTGAGGTTCGGATCGCCGACGTAAGTCTCGGTGGAACCGGTGTCCGGGTTCACTTCGGTGTACGGACCGTTGACGCTGCTCAGGAATGGCCCGATTTGACCATTGAGAGCACCGCTGAAATCACCCGGTACGCCGATGCCGATGTCGCGGGTGATGTTGATCGCCCGACGGCCCGGCGTGGTGACGTTGACCGTTTCCACGCCGTACGGGTGGGTGATGGTGTAGGTCCCGGCGACAGGCACGTTCACCCGCAGACGAATCCGCGCGAAGCTTGCCTGATCGCCGTCGACAGGGTTTTCGGACGTGAATGCCGCTTCGATCGCGGCCACGTAGGCGTCCACGCCATAGCCTCCGACATCGGCGATGGTGGTCTCGGCGAGGTACCAGAACGCTTCCGGTGGCCAGTTATCCGGAAAAACCATTGGCTGGGTGTCGTCGAAAACCCCGGGTTCCGGATTCAGGATGCACATGTAGGAGGGCGCGCCAGGTGCGCCAGGCGACCGCGAGCTGGTCGCCCGCGACTGGCACAGTTCCAGCGACAGCAGATTGTTGTCCTGGTACCACATCGGGAATTTCCCGGTGGCAAAGGTGTAGGGGCCGGGGTCGACGGCAGCGAGCTGCGCGAAAGCACTCCCGGACAACGATAGAGTCAGTCCCAGGGCGTTGAGCGCCAGGCGTGGCAATTTGTTCATGATGCCTCCTGATGAGGATCTGGGCATGTGTGCGTTCATTGCACGATGACCACTTCTTCGATATCGCTGCCGCCATTGGATGACGTCACTCGAACCTTGGCCGGTGGAATCGGCGAGATGCCGGTCGCCAGGGATTTCACTGCGCCATCGCCACTCAGGGCGCCGATGGCGACACCGGTGCCGGTGGTGGCGGTGAGTACCGGCGGCGAGGTTTCATCGCTGGTCGAAGCCACTACCGTGATTTGCGCAGTGCTCAAGCTGTACTGGGCGGTCTGGATCACCACCAGGTCCGTCAATGGCATCGACAGCGTGGTCGGTGTGCTGGTGGGAATGGCCAGGTGGTTGTCGGCGGTCACCACGAGGTTGCTTGGCAACGTCGGGTTGGTTGCGGACTGGGCGTACCAGCGGCCGGAGGTATCAGCCTCGGTCAGGTTCAGCACCGGGCTGTTGCTGTCCAGGGTCACGGTGGCCGGTGGCGGCGGCGCCATGACGAACACATCCTGCTGCGCCACCGGTGCGCTTTCACCGGTCTTGCGCGAGTAAGTGCTGCGCTCGGTGATCATCGGCGTTGGCCGGACCACGGTCGACAACTTGCCGGAAATGGCCATGACCGTCGTGCGCAAGTCCAGACCGTTAGGCCCTTCGATGCGAATGTAGTTGGTATTGAAAGGGCTGCCGGTGAAGGCTTCTTCCAGATTCGGATCGCCAACGAATCGTTCGGCCGAACCGGTGACCGGGTTGGTTTCGGTGTAGGGGCCGTTGACGCTGCGCAGGAACGGGCCGATGTCACTCTTGAGGGCGCCGTCGTAGGTTTTCGGCGTGCCGATGCCGATGTCGCGGGTCATGTTGATGGCGCGAGTCCCACCGGCGGGAACGTCAAAGATGTCGACGCCGTAGGGGTGGGTGATGGTGTAGACACCGGCGGTGGGCACGTCCACCCGAATGCGGATGCGGCCGAAACTGACCTGGTCGCCTTCTACCGGTTCTTCAGCGGCGAAGGCGGCTTCCACGGCGCTGACATAGGACAGGTCGATGCCCCGTGCGGCATCGACGATTGAGCCGTCACCGGTGAACCAGAACGACTCATCGGGAAAGTTGGTCGGGAAAACGATGGGCTGCGCGTCGTCGAAAACCCCGGGGGTCGGATTCAACAGGCACATGTAGGCCGGCGCACCGGGTGCACCGGCAACCCTGGAGCTGACTGCCTTGGACAGGCACAAGTCGAGGGTTCGACCATGGCTGTCCTGATACCAGGCGGCGAACGAGCCGTTGTCTGGCACATAGGGGCCGGGGTCTACGGCAAACAGCGCTGCCTGGGCAACACCTTGGGCTAAAGCGCTGACGACCAGGGCGGCCGCCGTTTTGGACAGTAAAGGGTGCATGAGTATTCCCTCTATCGAAGTACCTGCCCCGTAGGGATGGGTCAGTCGAGGAGGCTTTGGCAACTTCCATACCAATCTTTCAAAACAACCGGCAGAGGCCCGCAGTGAAAGGCGTGTAGCGCGCAAACGGTTTCGCGGCGCCGAGGGCGCGAGCGGGCGACTGTCCCCAGCATTGGGGGTAGGTGGGGGCTTTGGGGTGTGCGGGGAATTGGTGGGAGGGACAAAACCCAAAGTCGGGCAAACACCAGACAGTGGGCTATAACCCTATAGGGAGTTTCCGGGAACAACGACCATGAATGTTCAGACCACAACCCTCCAGAAAGAAGAGGGCGATGTCCGCTTGAGCTCGCGCAAACAGCCGTTCAATCTGCTGCGCTGGTTCTCGCTCATCAGCATGGCGGTGATCGGCTCGGTGGCGGTCGCGCTGGGCGCGGTGTCCACGCGCTTTGTGATTACCGAAAGTGTGCAGCGCGATGCGTTGCTCACGTCCCAATTTGTTCAAGCAATTGCCTCGGCCGAGGTTCGGCATGTCTCGATCCCCAACGTACGGACCATGGGCGAGCTGCTGGACCCGCGCAAGGACAAAGACTTTCCCGACGTTGATCCACTGGCCCGGGCCAGTGCCCGTGGGGAATTCCTCGACCATATCGAGCACTTGCCCGACGTGATCCTGGCCAACATTTATGCCCCTGACCGCATGGTGATCTGGTCCACCAACCCGGCACTGATGGGCACCACGATCCATGCCGACGAAGACCTCGACCAGGCTTTTTCTTCCAAGACGCCGGTGTCGGCCAGTTATCACAACGTGGACAAGGGGCGCATGGAGCAGAAGTTCGTCACGCCGCCGGACTACATCTTTATTGAGAACTACATTCCGCTGTTCGATGCCGATGGCGATACCGTCACGGCGATGGTTGAGATCTACAAGGAACCCAGGGACCTGATCGACCGCATGGAGCGCGGCCTGGTGCTGATCTGGCTGGCCACGGCCCTGGGCGGCGGACTGATCTACCTGGGGCTGTACTGGATCGTGCGGCGAGCGGCGATCCTCCTGGAGACCCAACAAAAACAACTGATCACCAATGAAACCTTTGTCGCGCTCGGGGAAATGTCATCGGCGGTTGCCCACAGCCTGCGCAATCCGTTAGCGACCATCCGCTCCAGCGCCGAGCTGGCCCTGGAGTTCGACAGTGGCCCGGCCCACAAGAACATCAACGACATCATCGGTCAGGTGGATCGCATGTCGAAGTGGGTCAGGGAATTGCTGCAGTCGTTACGCCCGCTCAACGATGAAGCCGAGCCGGTGAACCTGGTGGCGGCGTTGCATGACAGCCTTATGGCCTTCGAGCATCAGATTGCCAAGGCCGGGGTGCAGGTGGTGTTCGAGCCGCAGGAGACGCCGATGGTGTTGAGCCAGCAGGTGCAACTCACGCAGATCCTCAACAGTTTGCTGGCCAATGCCGTGGAAGCAATGGACCAGGGCGGCACCCTGACCATCACCCTGGAGCCGACCGATATCCGGGGAATCAGCGTGGTTGTGAGCGACACCGGCAAGGGCATGAACGAAGAACAGCGAAGCATGGCGTTCCGGCCTTTCTTCACCACCAAGCAGGGTGGGCTGGGCGTCGGGCTGGTGCTGGTGAAGCGGATCATGGAGCGTTTTGGTGGCGCGGTGACTCTGGGCAGTCGTGAAGGTGAGGGCACTAGCGTCCGTCTGTCGTTCAAACGGATTCCCTGACAATGGGTATGAACTTTCCCCGTTAGCGGGTGCCAGGCCCCAGTCGTTTCTCCGATCATGGCGCATTGGTGTTGATAAGCCATTGTTTTATTAGTGTTATTGCTCTTGTGCAAATCTGTTACAGATCTGGCGAGGTCCTTGCAAAACCACCACTACCTCCTTCACGACTTCGAGGCGGCTGGTGATGGACAGAAAAGCGCGGCGCCCCTTCAAATGGTTCAGCCTGATAATGCCTCTGAGCGTCCTGCTCACTATGACGCCGGGCACAGCGACTCTGAAGACCCGTTTCAATTACCCCACCAACGCCAAGCCGAGCCCGTTGTTTGGCACTCAGCCGTTCACTCGGCAGCGGGTGCTGTTTGAAGAATTCAGCCCGGAAAAACTCGACGCCTTTATGCGTCAGCCGGGGCTGACCTTCGGCCCACAAGTGACGGTGAAAAAATGAAACGCAGGGGAGCCGACACACCCGCGCATACCCCGCGCTCCCGCGCCTTGGGCATGCACCTGATTCTGGTCCTGGTCACTTGCCTGTTGGTCAGTCTGGTGCTGCTCGCTCGCGAAGGGGTACTGGCGCCAACGGAATCGGCGACACCCTGGGGCGGCGATTACTTCCCAAACACCTTGCTGACCGATCAGGACGGTCGGCAGGTGCGGTTCTTCGATGATTTGATCAAGGACAAGGTGGTGGTGATCAATTTCATATTTACTTCGTGCAGCGACTCCTGCCCGTTGGAAACCGCGCGCCTGCGTCAGGTGCAAACGTTGCTGGGCGACCGGGTCGGCCAGGATATTTTCTTCTACTCCATCAGCATCGACCCACTCAGCGACACGCCCGAGGTGCTGAAGGCTTACGCGCAACGCTTCAAGGTCGGGCCGGGCTGGAAGTTTCTGACCGGCGAATTCGAAGACGTCACCGATCTGCGCAAAAAACTCGGGCTGTTCATCGAAGGCGTCGACAACGGACGCAGCAAAGACCACAACCTGAGCCTGATCGTCGGCAATCAGTCCACGGGTCGCTGGATGAAAGCCTCGCCGTTCGAGAACCCGTGGATCCTCGCCGATCAGTTGGCCAACACCTTGCAGAACTGGAAGAAGCCCAGCGTTGGAGAAAGTTACGCCGATGCGCCCGAGATTCGCCCGCCTAGCAATGGAGAGGAGCTGTTTCGCACCCGTTGCGCGTCGTGCCACAGCCTGGGGCCGCTGGACGGGCAGGGCATCGGTCTGCGCAGCATCGGCCCGGACCTGATCGGCGTGACTCGCCGGCGTGACCCGGTCTGGCTCAGTCGCTGGATTCGTGAACCGGACCGAATGCTCGCTGAAAAGGACCCGATCGCGGTGGAGCTGTTTGAACGTTTCGACAGAATCCCGATGCCCAACCTGCGTCTGGACGAGAACGCGGCGCAGTCAATTATGGGATTTTTGCAGGAAGAAACCGATCGTCAACAACCGCTGCAAGCGGCGCAGGTGCAATAGCGGCGAAATACTATCAGTGAGGCCGTCAACCCCGATCAATGCCACCTACACTGATCCCAGATACGGCTTAAAAGGCTTGAGGCAAGTCTCCAGGACACTCCCATGCAGACGCTGGAACAACAAAAAATGCCTGCGCCGGACACACCGGCAGCAGGGAAGCCGTGCCGGGGCGGACAGTTCAATCTGCTGCGCTGGTTTTCCTTGGGCAGCTTTTTCATCATTGCCGCCGTGGCGTTGGGGCTCGGCTACATTTCCACGCGCTTTGTGGTCACCGAAAGCATCGAACGCGACTCCATGCTCACCGCGCAATTCGTTCAGGCCATCGGCGATGCGGAAATCCGCCATGCCTCGATCAATCCGGTCAGAACCATGGGTGAAATGCTCGACCCGCGCGATGACAACGCTTATCCCGACGTCCTTCCGACAGCCCGTGCGTCTTCGCGCGGCGAGTTTCTCGATCATGTGGAGCATCTGCCGGACATTCTGTTAGCCAACGTGTATGCCCTGGATCGCACCGTGGTCTGGTCGACCAACCCGGAGCTGATCGGTGTGCGCATCGAAGACGATGATGAACTCGACGAATCCTTTGAAATGAAGGAAGCGGTGTCCACCAGTTACCACGAGATCGACGACGAGCGTCCAGAGCAGAAACTGCTGCGTGAGCCCGAGCACCTGTTCATCGAAAACTACATCCCGATGTTCAATGCCGACAAAAGCAAAGTCATCGCCATGGTCGAGATCTACAAGGAGCCGGTGGATCTGGTAGAGCGCATTCAGCGTGGCTTCAGGGCAATCTGGCTGGCGACCCTGGTCGGTGGTCTGGTCATCTACCTTGGGTTGTTCTGGATTGTGCGGCGCGCGTCCATGTTGCTGCAGAGCCAGCAGAAACAACTGATCACTAACGAGACCTTTGTCGCCCTGGGTGAAATGTCCTCGGCGGTCGCCCACAGCCTGCGCAATCCGCTGGCGAACATTCGCTCCAGCGCCGAACTGGCCCAGGAAATCGCCAGCCAGAATGCACAAAAGAACATCGGCGACATCATCAGCCAGGTCGATCGCATGTCGCGCTGGGTCCGCGAGTTGCTGGTGTCGTTGCGGCCCATGAACGACGAGTCCGAAACGGTGGACCTGGTGCTGGCCATCGATGACACCCTGAGCGCTTTCGACGCACTGATCAAACGCTCGAACGTGGAAGTGCGCTTCACACCGCAAACCTGTCCACCGGTCGTCAGCCAACAGGTGCTGCTCACGCAGATTCTTAATAGCCTGTTTGCCAACGCCCTGGAGGCCATGCCCAAGGGCGGCATGCTCAGCATCGATATTGAACAACCCCGATCTGGCCAGATGCTCATGACCTTGAGCGATACCGGCAAAGGCATGACCAAGCAGCAGCAACAGATGGTCTTCAAGCCGTTTTTCACCACCAAACAGGGAGGGTTGGGCGTTGGCCTGGCCCTCGTCAAACGAATAATGGAGCGTTTCGAAGGCTCGGTCGAACTGACCAGCCAGGAGCAGGAAGGAACCCGCGTCTGTCTCAATTTTAAAGTGGCAACGGGAGGGGAATATGGAGCACAGCATACTGCTGGTCGAGGATGATGAACTCCTGGCCGAGAATATTCAGACCTACCTGGAGCGCAAAGACTTCGAGGTGACGGTCTGCCACTCGGCTGAAGAGGCGTTGAAAAAACTGGGTACGTTCACCCCTGATGTGGTGTTGACCGATAACTCGCTGCCGGGCATGAGCGGTCACGACCTGATCCAGAAGCTGCGCATCAGCGCGCCGGATCTGAAAGTGATCATGATGACCGGCTACGGCAACGTCGAAGACGCCGTGGTGGCGATGAAAGAGGGCGCTTTTCATTACGTCACCAAGCCAGTGGCCTTGCCGGAGCTCAAGCTGCTGCTGGACAAGGCCCTGGCCACCGATCGAATGGAGCGCACTCTGTCGTTTTATCAGGAGCGCGAGGCGCAAAAGTCAGGCGTACAGGCATTGATCGGCGAATCGGCTCCGATGCAATACCTGAAAAACACCATCGCCCAATTGCTCGACGCCGAGCGACGCATGGCCAATACCGACCTGCCGCCGGTGCTGGTGGAAGGCGAGACCGGTACCGGCAAGGAATTGGTGGCCCGGGCGCTGCACTTCGACGGTCCGCGCAGCAAAGGTCCGTTCATCGAATTCAACTGCGCGTCGATCCCGTCCAATCTGGTGGAGTCGGAACTGTTCGGCCACGAGAAGGGCGCCTTCACCGACGCCAAGGACCGTCGTGTTGGCCTGGTGGAAGCGGCCGATGGCGGTACGCTGTTTCTCGACGAAATCGGTGAAATGGATCTGCTGCTGCAAGCCAAATTGCTGAAGCTGCTGGAAGACCGCACCATTCGCCGGGTCGGTTCGGTGAAGGAGCGCAAGGTCGATTTGCGGGTGATCAGCGCGACCAACTGCAACCTCGAACAAATGGTGCAACAGGGTAAATTTCGTCGAGACCTGTTCTTCCGTTTGCGCATTATTTCGATCAAGGTTCCGCGCCTGTATGCCCGCGGCGCAGACATCTTGCTGCTGGCCCGGCACTTCCTGGCGATCCACGGCAAACGCTATGGCAAACCGAACCTGCATTTCAGCGACCAGGCTGAAGAATTGCTGCTCAGCTACAGCTGGCCGGGCAACGTGCGTGAATTGCGCAACATGCTTGAGCAAACCGTGCTGCTGGCGCAGAGCGATACGATTGCGGTCCATCAGTTGAACGTGTGCCTGAGCCTGGTGGATGACCCGATCATCCTGCAGGAAGCACAGCACCACGAGCCGCGTCCGGTGTACAACGGCACCGAGTCGATGAACCTGCCGGAAGTCGAGCGCGACATGGTGCGCAAGATGCTCGACAAGACCGACTGGAACGTCACCAAGTCCGCACGGCTGCTGGGCCTGAGCCGCGACATGCTGCGTTACCGGATCGAGAAGCTCGGCCTCGCACGCCCGGACAGACGCCAGTGGTGAGCCTTATTGCAACGTCGCCCCCTGACGGCTGAGGCATTCGAGTACGCACCGGGGGTCGAGGACTTCTTCGTTGACGTAAACACCGCGTTCCGGATCGTAGGAACGGATGAATACTCGAACGGAGGCATCCGCGACCGTCGGCAAAACTGAGTCGTAGAACTCATGCTGGCTGGCAATCGGGATGAAATCCTGAGGGGCCGTCGGGATGTATGACCGAGGCGGCACCGTGCTCAGGGAGGGCGGCACCGGGTGGGCGAAGGGCTGGTCGGCGCCGTAGTAATTGAAGTTGCTGCTGTAATCGGTGGTGGGTGTCAGCGTGTCGTCCGCCTGGGCGCCGGTGATGGCGGTCAGGCTAAGTGCGAACATCAGCGTCAGATCAGTTGTTTTCATGGCAACACCTGTGAAATCGGTTTTCCTGCGCTTCCCCAAGGCCATTAACTATAGCTGCCGTACGGGCACGCGTTCGCGGCGCCCGGCTTACAACATTCCAACAAACGCCCAATGGGGTTTTTCAGAGCCCTGATCTAGACTCGTGCCGGTCAACAAACAGCTGAATTCTGGAGTGAGCAATGGAAATGCCGACCAAAGAAAACGCCATCGCCAGCAACCGCGATGCCTGGAACGATTCCGCCCGACACCACAAAGACACCCCCGTTTGGCTGGCCCTGGTGAAGGCGGTCAGTCAGCGTGATTTTTGCTGCATCGACGACACACTTCGCGGTTTGCTGGAGCAGGTTGGCGTCGATGGCAAGGACGTGGTGCAACTGGGCTGCAACAACGGGCGGGAAAGTATTTCGCTGTTTGCGCTGGGCGCGCGCAGCGTGGTGGGCGTGGATCAGTCCGAGGCGTTTCTTGATCAGGCGCGAGAGCTGGCGTCCCGCTCGCCGCATGAGCCCGAATTCATCGAGACCGACATTCATCACTTGCCGACCGAGCTTCATGAGCGCTTCGACGTGGCGCTGATCACCATCGGCGTTTTGAACTGGATGCCAGACATCGGCGAATTCTTTCGCCATGTCGCGCAGACCCTCAAGCCTGGCGGTGCGCTGGTGGTGTACGAAACCCATCCCTTCCTGGAAATGGTCGTCCCCGAAGCTGCCGATCCTTATCGCCTGGACAGCTCTTACTTTCGCAGCGAGCCGTTCGTTCAGGATCAGCCGATTGTATATGAAGGCAAAGTCGAGCAGCCGGCCGCTCCGTCCTACTGGTTCGTCCACACCCTGGGCGCCATCTTCACCGGCGCCATCGAGGCGGGGCTGCAGATCAGCCACTTCAAGGAGTACCCGCATTCCAACCGCGAGGAACTCTATGACCGGTATGAGAAACAGACGGCGCAGTTGCCGTTGTGTTTTACGTTGGTGGTGGTGAAGCGCTGAGAACTGAGTTGCTCCCACTGACGCCATCGTCGGAACGCCGCCCGGAGCAAGCTCGCTCCCACATTTGAATCCCGGCGAACACAAATCCGTGTGCGCTGGAGATCCCCTGTAGGAGCGAGGCTTGCCCGCGAAAGCAATTTATCAGGCACATCAATGCTGAATGTCCCACCGCCATCGCGAGCAGGCTCACTCCCACATTGGATCGTCGTCGAACACAAAATCTGTGTGCGCTGGAGATCCCCTGTAGGAGCGAGGCTTGCCCGCGAAAGCAATTTTTCAGTCACATCAATGCTGAATATCCCACCGCCATCGCGAGCAGGCTCACTCCCACATTTGAATTCCGTCGAACACAAATGCTGTGTGCGCTGAAGATCTACTGTGAGAGCGAGCTTGCTCGCCATAGCAATTTTTCAGTCACATCAATGCTGAATGTCCCACCGCCATCGCGAGCAGGCTCACTCCCACATTGGATCGTCGTCGAACACAACTCCCGTGTGCGCTGGAGATCCCCTGTAGGAGCGAGGCTTGCCCGCGAAAGCAATTTTTCAGTCACATCAATGCTGAATGTGCCCCCGCCATCGCGAGCAGGCTCACTCCTACATTTGAATCCCGTCGAACACAAATGCTGTGTGCGCTGGAGATTTACTGTGGGAGTGAGCCTGCTCGCGATGGCAGCAACTCGGTCTGTCTATCAGAAATCAGGCGTTCGCCGCCGCCGTCACCACCGGCCGTCCCGGTTTGCGCAGCGGATCAAGCCTTGAGCCGGTGTAGCGGGTTTCGCGGTAGAAGCGCCAGCGGCCGAACAGGCCGTAGACGTGGGTGACCCGACCCTGTTCGTGATAGCCCATGCGGATGTGCAGCTTCAGGGCAGGGATGTTGTGGGTTTCGCAGACGTCCACCACCTTGTGGCAGCCCTGGGCCGCCATTGCCGCCCAGAGGTCTACCTGAGCATCCACCGACAGGCTGGTGCCGAAGTAGGGGCGGGTCATTTCGCCGCCGAACTCGAAGAACTCACCAGGTTTGACCGGGAACCAGCAGCCGTAATAGTGACGGTCGTGGTAGTCGCGGGTGCTGCCCCAGATGAACGCAACAGCGTGGCCTTCTTCGTCCAGATACATGTGCCCGGTGTGACCCTCGGTGGCGAGTTCGGCCATGGTCTCGACGCGGTCACCAAAATGCTTGCTGAAAGCGATGGCGTTTTCCGGGGTAATGGTCACTTGGCGGACACTCGAATAGGGACGCAGTTTGTGCGGCGCTACCGGGCTGATCAGGTCGCGTTCCATCCATAAAAGCTCCCAGTGGAAGAACACGTAGCGTTTCCACAGTGTGTTGAACGTGCGGCTCAGGCCCTTTTGTTTTATGCGTTCGCGAAGCTTTTCGATGATGCTCATGACGCTCTCCTTAGCCTAAGCCAGGGTGTGGTGGAAACGTTTTTTTGATGGGTATAGATCAAGGTTGCTGGTTCATGTCAAAGCGCCAGTTTTGAATATGTTGCAACCTATGTAACTCATTCGAGCGCTGCTTCACCCGTCATTAGATGGGTGTTCAAAGCGCCATAGGAAACCCGTGGAACACCTTGAAGGCGCCGCTCTAGCACAAGGGGCAGCGACTCTTCTGAACGCAAATAGGCATCGCCGAAATCGGCGCCGAGCTGAGTCGGATGGGCCACGATTTCCAGCACACCGTCGGTCGGCATGGCGTCGTTGCGCAGGTCCACCGGAGTGCACACATAATCGGCAGTTACACCGGCCAGACTCTGCAAGCGACTATTGAGCAACGTCTTGAATACGCGTTTGGGCAAGCTCAGGTTTTGCCCCAGATTGCGCGCAAGGCGCACGGCCACCCCTTGGCTCGCGGCGAAGCGCGCGACGATTTCACCGATGGGCCAGATGTTGTGCACGTGCTGATGGGAGTCGATGTGGCTGGGCCGTACGCCGTTGTCCACGCAGCGTTGCCATTGGGCCTTGAGTTCCTCCAGCACCGCGTCGCGGTCCCGGCGGCTAAGCCAGAAGCGGTGGCGGGGCAGGTTGAGATCGAATACCCCGTTGCGGTCGCAGAAGTTCGATCGAGCCAGAATCGACTGACTCAAGGGGCGCCCGTAGGTGAGGTTGAAATGCAGGCCGATCCGATCCTTGAGCAACGGGTGCTGGGCCATGACGCAGGCCGCTTCGAAGGCCGGCATATTGGCCATGGCCGTGGCGGAGCTGATCACCCCGGCCTGGAACGCACCGAGGATCACGGCGTTTTCGCATGGGCTGAGACCGAAATCGTCAGCGTTGACTATGACTTGGCGAGGCATGTTCGCTCTCCCTGTTGTTGTCGGTTGGCGGCGCCGCTTTAATCACCGCGGCGACGGGGGCCGGTGCGGCGGCAACGGCCGCTGCGGCACGTTTGGCTCGCCGTTTCTGCAGCACGGGTTTGAGCCACTGCCAAAGTCTCAGGGCCAGGCCCAACGCAAGACCGCTGGGGCGCCAGGAGTAAAAACTCCAGCGCCAGTGTTCCAGTTGCCCGGTCATGCGTTCGTGCAGTTGATGGTTGGAGTTTTCCAGGCTCACCCGCGAGGCATCGATCCAGCGCCAGTGTTCGTCCAGCCCCCAGCGAATCCATTCATCGAGCAGCACCCGACCGCTGCCCAGATCGGCGTATTGCGGCAGGAATGCCAGGTTGTAATCGTACAGTCGGCCCTGCTCCAGCAATCCGAGACGGTAGCTGATGCAGCGCCCGTCCAGTTCCAGCACCACGACCCGCACCAGGCCCTGTTCGGCGAGGGCGGTGAAGGCACGGTCCATCCATTGTCGGTGGCGTTCGTCGGCGAAAATTCCGACGCCTTCATCACCTTTCCAACTGACCGCTTCGACTTCACCGATGGCCTGCAACAACGGGCCCATGGTCGACGCGTCGGGCGTGATCCGCCGAACCTGGGCGCCACACGCCGCGATGCGTTTGCGCGCGCGGCGCAGTTTGTAGCGCGGGTCGCCGGAGACTTCCTGGTGGTCCGCGTCGCTGATCACGTGCACCGGCACCCGACAGCTGAGGCGTCGCTCACCGGTCGAACTGTGGGTCATCCACTCGGTCAGTGCGCTTTCTTCGCCGACAGGTTCCGACAACTCGTTGAGTTGCAGCAGGGCATGGGGCAGCTGTCGACGGATCTCGATCAGTGCCTTGCGGATATTCTCCGAGTCCGTTTTTGCGAGGAGCGCGAGGCGGTCGGCGAGGGGATAGCCCAGGTGATGCAGCACGCGAAACGGCAGCCTTCCGAAACGTTCGACGCAGGCCACCAACGGCAAGCACAAGACCAGTTCCTTGCCATGCCAGCCGAGCAACACGTGCAAGCGTTGCCCGGTGGTCAGTGTCTGTTCGGACGCGCGCATCCAGGCCAGGGTGTTGAACGGCGTGTGGTCCGTCACTCGCAGACGCAACGCTTCATAAGCCGTTGCCGGAAAGTCAGCGGCGCACAGTGAAGTGCGCCATTCGAATCGTGCTGCCATAGGGTCAGGTCACCGCTGCCGGGGCAGGTTCACGGGCCGGTTTGCGCAAGGCATCCAGGCGTGAGCCGCTGTAATGGGTTTCGCGGAAGAAGCGCCAGCGGCCAAACAGCTCGTAGACGTTCATGATCCGCCCTTGTTCCTCATACCCCATGCGAATGTGCAGCTTGAGGGCCGGGATATTGTGGAACTCGCAGACATCCACCACTGTGTTGCAGCCTTTTGCCTGCATGGCCTTCCAAAGGTTCAACTGAAGGTCCAGCGACAACAGCGTGCCCCAGTAGGCGCGGATCTGCTCGCCGCCAAATTCAAAGAACTCGCCTTCCTTCACCGGGAACCAGCAGCGGTAGTAATGACGGTCGTGATAGTTGCGCGCGCTGCCCCAGATGAAGGCCACGGTATCGCCGTTTTCGTCCAGGTACATGTGCCCGGTATGACCCTCGCGGGCCAGTTCGGCCATGGTTTCCACGCGATCGCCAAAGTGACGGGTGAACGCCACCGCGTTTTGCTCGGTGATGGTCTCCAGGCGCAGCGGCGGGTAGGGCCGCAGTTTATTCGGCGGCACCGGACTGACCAGGTCGCGCTCCATCCACAACAGTTCTTCGTGGGAAAACACGTAGTGCTTCCAGATTTTCTTGAGGGTGGCGCGCAAGCCTTTTTGTTTGATGTGGCGGCTGAGTCTCTGCAAAACGCTCATGGTATTGACTCCTGACGGCACGGGCCGTAAGTGGAGTAATGCGAGGCCCGGCCAATGACCGGCGTCGCTATTCAATTCGTGGCAATTCATGAGGTGCTCCAGCTAAGGGTAAACAGGGTCCGTCCTGGCAGCTCGAAGCTGACGCGACCGTCCTTGCAATCAAATGGCGCGTCGCGGGCACGGTTGTCGGCACCGAAATAGCGCAATGAACCGTTGGCCATCGGGCACTGCGCCCCGGTCAGGGCCACACGCTGCAAGCGCGTGCCTTTGTTGACCCCCAGCAAACTGCGTTTGAGGTCCTCGGCCATGGCCAGCACGTCGACCTCGAAAGCGTCATTCTCCAGACTCATCACGTCGCGCAGCCAATGCTCGCGGATGAACTGCTGGGCCATGCCCACGGGCTTGAGTTCGAAGGAGTTCTCGCCGAGCACGCGCAACATGCCTTTGGGGTAGTTCGGCTCGTCGGCGGCCTGGAACCAGCCGAGCATCTCCAGCAAGCCATCCTGGGACGAGTTGATGACGACTGAAGCCCACCACAACGAAGCGAAGTCGGTTTCCTGATCGTAAGGGCTGAGGCTGGAACCGCTGGACATGTTGGTCTGGTCCAGCAGCAACGCTTTGCGCGGCCGACCTTGGGCGTCGAGACCGACCAGCTCGGCGGCACGGCGCACGCTGTCACGGTAGACCCGAGTCGCCAGCAGGTCGCGAATCATCCATTCGTGCCAGGCCAGGGCATCGATGTTGTCGCCGGATTCGGCCAGCAAGCGCGTGGCCCAATCGATGCCGCGCTTGTCGGCGGCGTTGTCGGCAAACGGGCCGTTGACCAACCGCGAACTGGCAGGCATGGCGATGCGCACGCCGGCTTTCGCGTTGGCGGGATTGCTGCGCACTTGCCGGGCCATGCTGTTGAAGATGCTTTGGTAGTTGGCGTAGTCCGGGTAGTTAAGGTTCGGCTCGTCAGCGAAACCAATGTAGTGCGTGCCTTTGCCGCCGAGGGCACGGGTCGTCGCGAGCCAGGCATCAAGCCCGGCGTTGCTCATGGTGTCGGCGCGCAGGTCAGCCTGACGCTGGCTCCCGGCCAACAGCGTGATGTCTTGGGTGATGCCGAAGCGATCCTGATACAACTTGCGGAAAGCGTCTTCGTAGTGCGGGTTCTTCGCCGTGATGTCGACGAAACTGTAATAAGTCCCCGCCTGTGGCTTGAGTGCATCGAGCACCGCATAACTCGACTCCGGCACCTTGACGTAGGGCAGGGCAATGGCCAGGTTCGGGGTCGGCCCCAGCACTTTCGGGTGCAGCGTCAACCGGGTCTGGCCATCGTCCTCGCGCAGGGGTTTGAGCTGCTGCGGGTTCTGGGCGAAGAGGTTGGCGGTGCCATCGAGCCAGAACGCCACTTTGCCGCTGCCTTGCAGGCGCAGGCGCCAGACCTGTGGCTCGGTGGCGACGGGCAACTCGACCTTGTCGAACTGCCAATAGCCGCGATACGGTTTCAGCGCCAGCGCCACTTGTTTGCCGTCGCCCACGCGCTGCGCTTGCAGGGCACTGACGCCACCGTGGAACTTGCCGGCCAGCACCGCGTGTTCACCCGGCGCCACCTTGAAATACAGCTCATCGCCATTGTGGGTTTCGGCGCTGAAATGCACCTTGGCCGGGGCGAACAGCGCCACCGTGCGGTCGTCGTGTTCTACCCGGTAGCGACGGAAGCTGTAGCCCGGAATTTCCAGTTGATAGCTGGAGGCACTCGGCGCCAGCGGCCAGCTCTGACTGCCGCGCGATTCACTGGCGGCGATCAGGCGCTCGCCCTGAAGTTTGCCTTGGCCATCGAGCAGGTACAGGCGTTCTTCGTTGGCATCCGCCTGCCACGCCGGTGCCCAGCGAATGGTCAAGGTGTCGGGGCGGTCCGGTTGCAGGTACAGGCTGCCGTCGCGAATATCGGCCCAACGCATGGGCGCCGCGTGGGCGCTCAGCGAAAGGCCCAGACTCAACAGCAGGGCCAGGCCTTTCATGCCGACTTCCTTTGCAGCATGTGCAGCATCGGCGCTACATCGCTGGGCAGGATGATCAGGGTTTGCCAGACCGGTACACCGCTCAATCGGCAGTACATCACCAGCAGCGCAAGCGTCACCGCTACGTAGGCAATGGAGGATGCCGCCGCCGCACCGACAATCCCGTAAGCCGGAATCAACACCAGGTTCAGCGCCAAATTGAGCAAGGCGCCGAGGCCCATCAACAGCGAAATCGTGCCGGGGCGGTTTTTACCCAGCAAGTCCAGGCGCAGGATGCTCGCGTAGCACAGGCCGAGCAGGCCCGGCAGCAGCGCCAACAAGGCGGGATAGGCGGGCTGATAGGCCACGCCGAACAGCGTCACGATCAGCCATTCGCCGATCACGGCCATGGTCACGCAGGCGCCGAGCATCACCGTGGCGGTCAGGCGCAGGGCCAGGGGCGTGACTTTGTCGATGCCTTCTTCCTGTTGCAGCAGGCGTTTCATCAGCGGCGTGGTCACGGCTTCCGGGACGATCAGCAGCAACTCGGCGGCGGCGCTGGCCATGGCGTAATGACCGAGTGCGGTGCTGCCGAGCAGCGCGCCGATGAACAGGTAATCGGAGCGCAGGATCACTTGCTGGAACAACAGGTCCGGATGGCTGCGGGCGCTGTAACGCAGCAGCTCGTTCTGACTGGCGCGGTCCCATTGCAATTTCAGGGGCTGGGCACGTTTGAGCCAGAACCAGCCCGCCAGCACCACCAGGCTAATGCCGGACAGCCAACTGATCAGCGCCGCTTCCAGCGCGGCGTCTTTCCACATCCAGAACAAGGCGAGAAACAACAGCAGTGGCACCAGCGATTCCATCAGGCGCAACGCATTGAAGGCCACCACGCCGCCGGATGCGTTGTGCAGCGTCAGCAGTCCGCTTTTGAGCACGGTCAGCGGCACCGCCAGCAGCAACAGCCAGGCGAGCAGGCCCAATTGCGTGGTGATGTCGAGTTCGTTGCCGAACTCGCGCACCAGCGCGACCACCAGCAAGGTCAACAGACCCGCCAGCAGGCAACCAAACACCAGCACCTGACTCAGCAGCAAACCCATGGGCCGCTGTTTGGCCGCCTGAAAACCCACCGCCGAATTCAGCCCGCCACTGGTGGCAGCGCTGATCAAGTCAGGCAGGGTGCTGAGCAGGGCAAACAAGCCTCGTTCGCTCGGCCCGAGGATTCGGGCGAGCAGCACGTTGCGCATCAGCCGCAAACCGATCATCGCCAGTTTGGTGCCCATGCTCAGGGCCAGATGCTTGAGGTAACGGTTGCGGCTCATGCGCGTGCCCCGCGGTACAGGCGCCAGGACAGCAGCTGCGGATTGCGCGCCACCCGTTGGCTGACGCCAAAGCGTGGCAAGTTCAAGGGATCTTCGGTGCCCCGATAAATCCCGGTGCCTGTGCCCAGGGCGAACGGGAAATCATGGTCGGCCAGTTGTTCGCGCACCCGCGCATCATTGTCTCCGTTGGGGTAGCAGTAGACCGGCAGAGGCCGGTTGCAGCTGTTTTGCAAGGCGTTGCGGCTGCGGCTCAGTTCCTCGTGCAAACGCTGATCATCAAGGCCGGTGAGAATCGAATGGCTGGCGCCGTGCGGGCCGAACCGCACCAGCCCCGAGGCTTCCAGCGCGCGCACCTGATGCCAGTCCAGCGCCTGGGGCAATGACTCGTCCGGGCACTCATCGGTCAGTCGATTCAGGTCAGCAGGGCTGAGGGTTTTCAGGCTGTGCAGAAAATGCAGCAAGGCCAGGCTGCGAGGCTCCACATCCAGTTCATCGAAAGGCACCGGCAACGGCCGACCGACCTGTTTAAGGCAGCCGATCAATTGCATCCGGGCCCGTTCACCGTGGCTGCCCCAGAGGGTTTCACCGATGCTTTCCCACCAGAACCGCTGGCGGCTGCCGATGAAGTCGGTGGAGAGAAAAATGCTCGCCGGCACTTGGTATTTTTGCAGCAGCGGGAAAGCGTTCACCGCGTTGTCACGCCAGCCGTCGTCAAAGGTCAGGGTGATTTTCGGCCGATCCGATCTCACCGTGCCGGGTTGCAGGATGTCCATCAACGACACGCAGTCGAAGTGTTTTTTCAGCCACACCAGCAAGTGTTCAAAGGCTTTCGGCCCGACGCACAGTTCGTTGCGGTGGGGCAGTTCGGCGGCTTGGTCACTGGCCAGCACCCGGTGCAACATCAGGATCACGCCGGCACCTTGCAGTTGAGTGCGCCCCACCGACGAGTTGAGGTATAGCCAGCCACTGGTGCGTTTTAATAATTGTTTGATCGCCATGGCACAGTCCTCTCAACGGTTTTGCTCGGGGTTCCACTGGGCGTACCGCTGCCCCCGCAGGAACTGCCACAGACCGATACTCATCCCGGCCAGGGTCACCAGCAGGAACGCGGCGAGGCGAAAGGGTTTGGGCAAACGGTGTTTGGAATCCAGCAGGCCGGCAATGGCCACGGCGTAACCGAGCAGCTGTGCGACCAGGCTCAGGCGATAGAATCCGTGTTCCTCCCACAGCCAGAAATTGCTCAGTAACAGCGGCAGCAACAGGATCGGCGCCAGTCGGCGGATCAACTTGTGGCTGATCAAGGCAATCGAATACAAGCCATGTTTCAGCGGATTGAGCAGCTCGCTGCGCTGGGCCAGGCTTTGCAAGCCACCGACGGTGACCCGCTGACGACGACGGAACTGTTTGTCCGCTTCATCGACGCCCTGGTCGACCACCTGCGCCTCGGGCACATAGACAATTCGCTTGAACGCCACCGGTGCGCAGGTGCTGATGAAGAAGTCATCGTTGACCTCGGCCGGGATGTCCTGGAACAACTCGCGGCGCAGAGCGAGCAAGGCACCGTCGGCGGAGACCATGCAGCCGGTGCGGTTTTCCACCCTGCGCAGCCAGCCTTCGTAATGCCGATAGAGGCTGTCGCCGATGCTCAGGCCACCGCCGGTGACCGGGATCACCATGTGCCCGGCGCACGCGCCGACCTGGGGATCGCACAGGGGCGCAAGCAGGTTACCGAGGGTGTCGCGGGACCATTGGTTGTCGGCATCGGTGAACACCAGAATATCGCAGGTGCTCAACGCAACGCCGGCATTCAGGGTCGCGGCCTTCCCCTGGCGGGGCAGGTCGAGAATAGTGATGCGCGGGTCGATGACCTTGCGTGCGCAGGCCACGGTGTCGTCGGTCGAACCGTCGCTGGCGAGAATGATCTGCAGCGAGGCCGGCTGATAATCCTGAGCGAGCAAGGTGCGCAGCTTGTGTTCGATGTGCCGCGCTTCGTTGTGCGCGGCAATCACGATGCTGATGTTCATCGGTTCCGGCGGCGCATGGCGCCGCGAAGCAAACAACGGCGCCAGCAGCGTCAACAGCAGCGGATAACCGATATAGGCGTAAACCGGCAGCAACAGGCACAACCAGAAAATGAATTCAGCCACGGGCCGGCCTCCTGGCATTCCATTGACAAAGACTGAGGATGAACGCGGCACCGGCCAGTTGCAGACGCACCCAATGCAGGCCCCAGAGTTGCAGCGTCAGGCCCAGGTCGCGGTGTTTCATGCTCTGGCGCATGCTCAGGGCGAGCGCGGGCAGACTGGTCACCAGCAAGAAGAACAGCGTCAGATGAACCTGGCCGTTGAGCAGGGCAAAAAGCGCCGCAATGTCCAGCACCCAGGCGGCTATCGACAGCATCGGGAAGCGCAGCAGACGCAGGCTCATGCCGTTGCTGCGCAGTAACTGCAGGTGACTGCCCTGACGCCAGAATTCCTTGCCCATCCATTCGCGCCAGCTGGCCTCATAACCCCAATGCAAGGCAACGCTCTGGTTGACCGACAGCAGGCGCGCACCGGCGTGGGAAAGTCGCATGGTGAAGTCCTTGTCCTCGCCGGTACGCAGGCTTTCATTGAAACCCCCGACCGTGTCGAACCAATGGCGACGCATCAGCAGGTTGGCGCTGGGCAGCCAGCGTACGGTTTGCACCGTTTCCGCACTGGGGCGCAACAGGCGGCGTTGCCAGGCATCGGCATACCAGGGGGCTTGCGCCGGGGTGTGCAAATCCAGTCCTAGGACGTCGACGTGAACCGCAGGCTCGATTCTCAACAACAGCGTGAGCCAATCCTCGGGCACTTCGATATCGGCATCAAGGAAGGCCAGCCATTTGCCGGTGGCGACGGCGGCGCCGCGGTTGCGCAAGGCGCCGATCAGCAAGCCCGGCAGCACCAGCACTTGTGCGCCCATTTGCCGGGCAATGTGCGGGCCCTGATCCTCGGAGCCGTTGTCGGCCACGATCAGTTCACATTGCACTCCGGCGGCGATGGCGGCGCGTTGCGCCGCCAGCAGGGTCCGGGCGATGTGTGGGGCTTCGTTGTACATCGGAATGACAATGCTGATGCGGGTCATGCCTTGGCCTCCACGAGTGGGCTTTCTTCGGCTTTCAAACGCAGCACGCTGGTCAGGGCGAGCATGATCCACACGTACTTCTGGTTGGGTGCGCTGAGGAACATCAAAAACAGGGTCAGCGACAGAAAACTCATGCTCAGGTGCGTCAGCAAATCCGCTTGTTCGCGGTTGCGTCGCTGCATCCACGCACGGCGGGCGCGGACCAGGTTGTACAAGCCGAGGGCGAGCATGCCGACAAACAGCAGGCCGGCGGGAATCCCCAGTTCACTGAAGATTTCCAGGTAGGTGTTGTGGGCGCGGCGGTACAAGTCGCCGATTTTGCGGTTAGCCGAAAACGCCTTGGCATACCCGGTGGTGGCGTAGTGCAGCGGGAACGTCCCGGGGCCGGTGCCCAGCAGCGGATTCTCGCGGATCATCTGGCTGCCGACCACAATGTATGAGGCGCGACGGCCGAGGGATTGGTCCTGACTCTTGGCGCCGGCGCTCAAAATGCTTAACGACTGTATGCGCTCGATGTAACCCTTCGGCATCGCATAAAGGGCCAGCGGAATCACGATCACCAGGCCCAGCATGGCAAAGCCCAGATGCCGTGGACGGATGCGTTTCAGCTCGGCGCGGTAGTGCCAGGCGCCAATCATCAGGCTGAGGAACAGCACCACCAGCCCCGAACGGGATTCGGTCTTGGTCATGCCGCCCAGCAGCAAAATGCAGCACCCGACCCAGAACAACCGATGCAAAAAGTGTGGGCTGCGGACCACCAGCAGCAAGGCGAGTGGCACGGCGAAGGCGATCAGCATGGCAAAGGCGTTCGGGTCTTCCAGCAGACCTGCGGCGCGACCCTGGTCCTGATACTTGCTGGAGAACACCGCCAGCACGCAGGTTGCCGTGACACTGAGGGTGACCAATTTGGCGAACAGGTCCATGTTCAGCTCGCGGCCGATCAGCAGGGTGATCACAAACAGAATCAGGCCAACGCTTAGCTCCCGCAGGTGCCCCATCGACATGCCCATGTTGTCGGTGTTGATCACGCTCAGCAGGTACAAAACCATGAACCAGATCAGGTAGCGCCAGATGTTGCTGCGCAGGCGCTCGGACGGGAGCTGGTGGATGGCCAGTTGCAGCATCAGGATCACGGCCAGTGAGACGCCGAGGAACTTGGTGCCCGACAGCGAACTGTCCTTGAAGAAACCTTCGAACGGTATCAGTGCCGCGATCCCGAGCAAGCCCCAGGCGGGTTTGCGATAAAGCAGCGCGACACCGACCAGGCCCAGCACCGCCCCCGGCGCCAGATACGGATAAGGGCTGGCCAGCAAACCGAGGCAGACCAGGCCAAACAAACTGACGATCGAGAGCGGAAAGATCACGCGCGTGCCTCCCGTGCAGTACGGAGATAAAGTTGCGACCACCGTTCGGCCAGGGCCTTGAGGTCGTAACGGTCCAATTGCGTACGTTTTGCGTTGTCGATCAGCTGGCTCGCCATGGCCGGTTCAGTCAACAACGAACCGATCTGGCGGGCGAGGGCGGCGCTGTCGGCGGGTGTCGCCAACAGGCCGTTGTGCCGGTCTTGCAGCACATCAGGAATCCCGCCGACGCCAAACGCCACCACCGGGACCCCGGCTTGCATCGCTTCGAGCAGAATCATCGGCGTGCCTTCGGTGCGCGAGCTGATCACCAGCGCATCGAGTTGCTGCCACCACTTACCCATGTCGGTCTGGTAACCCGGCAGGGTGATGCGGTCTTGCAAACCTGCTTCGTTGATGCGCGCCAGCAGCGTGTTCCGTTCCGGGCCGTCGCCGAGCATCACGGCGTCCAGTTGCGGGTGTTGCTGACAGAGTGGAATCAGCGCATCGAGAAAAAAGTCCGGGCCCTTTTCACTGCTCAGCCGCCCGACGTAACCGGCCAGCCAACGCTGGCGGTCCACGCTGTGCGGCAGCAGTCCGGTGGCCGCCGGTAAACCATTGGGAATCACTTGCAGCTTTTCCGCACGGACACTGGCCTGGCGGCACAGCACGGCGATGCTTTCGGCTACGCAAACCACGCGATTCACCGAGGCGGTGCGGCACAGTTGCAGGCTCAGCCAGGTGTAGAACTTCTGCTTGCGGCTGCGCGGGGTAAAACCGTGTTGCGTAATCACCAGCGGCAGGCGCAACAACGTTGCGCCCACCCAGCCAAACAACAGGCCCTTGAAGTTGTGCGTATTGATCAACGGCCGTTCCGCCCGGCGCTGGCGCAAATGCGCGAGCAATGACCCCAGCCCCGCGCAATCCCGGCAGTCGACCCCCGCCTGGCGAAACCGTGCGATCAGGTCTGGCGGCGCATCGAGAAACAGCACCTGGTGCTGCCCCGGCGTCGCCAGGCAATGGTCCAGCAGCATCCGCTCAGCCCCGTAGAAGCCGCCGCTGCTGAGCAAATGAATGATCGGCAGGGAGGGGATGAGCGGCGCGTTCAATTGCGCACCCAGTGCACAAGTCCAGGCACGGACCAGTTGCTGTGCGGATTGGTCGGTTCCACGTTTTGATCGTTGATCACCAACAGCACCGGCAAGCCCAGTTCATGGGTGATTTGCGCTGGGTGTTTGAAACGGTGATCGAAGAACTCACGCACGTAGACCAGGGCAATCGCCAGCAAGAGACCGGTGAATAAGCCGAACGGAATGATCAGCATCGGTTTCGGGAACGCGGCTTCGGTAGGCTCATACGGCGGGCTGAGTACCCGTGCGTTGGACAGGTCGTTGTCCAGCGAGCGAGAGGTGCTGCTTTCGGCGAAGCGCTGGGCGTACGTCGAGAACGCCGCGTGCAAGCCGTTGATCTCGGTGTCCATCTGCCGCAGCTTGCTCTGGGTTTTCTGCAACTGGTGGATGCGGTCTTTGAACTCGGCAATGCGCGCGGTTTTCTGGTTGATCACTGAAGCGACAACGGCCAGGTCGGTGGTGCGCTCCTGAATCCGGTTGCTGACCACTTTCAGAAACTGCTGACGGGTGCGGGCGATTTGCTCGCGGGTCAGCAACATCGGCTCGCTGCTTGGCTGGAAGATCGCCAGGTCGTTCATGTAGCGGCTGACCTGAGTGGTCAGGGCCTCACCCATCTGTTTGATCTCGCGATCTTCGAACGCCACGTTGTCCACGGTGGTGGTGAAGGTGTAGGGGAAGGTGTAGTCGTTGAGTTTGGAGTTGCTGGCAGCGGCCAGGCTGGTTTTCAGGTAGTCGAGCCAGCGTTGGCTTTGCAGCAGGCGGTCGCGGTACAGGTTGAGTGCTTGCTCCTCGGTGTTGATGGCGTTGAGGCGGAAGGTGATTTCTTCCTTTGGATCGGACGAGCCGACTTCTTCAAGCAAGGCCAGCCGAGTGCCTTCCAGGCCATCGAGCCGCACTTGGTACTGCTTCTTTTTGGTTTCGTAGAACGATTGTGGCAAGTCGATTGATTGCAGTTCCTGACGGCTGGTCAGGTAGTTCTGCAGCAAGGTTGCGACAAACTTGGTGCCTTGGGCCGGATTGTCAAAGCTGTAGATGATGGAGATCACGTTGGAGCCAGGCAGGGTCTCGATTTTCAGACTGTCCATCGCCTCTTGGGTCAGTGCATCCAGCACCGTGTCGCGCACCGGATCGGTTTCCAGGCCAAGAGTGGCTTTCACCGGGTTGATCACGTATTCGCGCAGCGGGGTGGTCACGTACTGTTTGAACGGCTGGGTCACCAGTTTGTTGAACACGCCAGGGGTGGGTGTGTACTCACCCTTGTCGCGCAACTCGCTGATGGTCTGCCGGATCAACGCCGGCGAGCGCAGGATATTGCTCTCGGTTTCCATGTCCGCCAGGGACGGGGGAATGAACGAGGCATTCTCCTGGTTGAGGGACGTCGTGGCGTCTCCCTGGGAGAGTTTTTTGGACTGCACGATCACCTGGGCGGTGATATCGAAGCTCTGTTTGAGCACCAACGGCAAGACCAGCGCGATCACTGCAAAGACCAGGAAGACTCGCTTCACCAACTGCTTGTTGGCGAAGAAGATCCTGAAGAACTCGTGCAGGTAGTTTTCCTTTGGATTCATGGTCGGTCACCTGAGAGTTAGTTGCTGTCACTGTCTTTGTTGTCGACGCGGTAGCCGAAGCTGAAGCCCACGCCCTGGAACAACACCACGTCTGCCAATTGCCGTGCGAGCTCACCGGCGCTGGCCAGTTTGGTCTTCGGCACATAGAGCATGTCGTCCGGTTGCAGGTACGCAATCTGCGACGCATCGCCGGCCAATGCTTTCTCGACGTCGTAACGCACGGCCTGCACCTGGTTGCCATTGCGGCGCATGATCATCACCGAATCGAGCCGCGCCTTGGTGTTGCTGCCACGGGCCAGGGTCAGTGCTTCGAGCACCGAGACCGGCCGGCGGATCGGGTAGGAACCCGGTTGGCCCACTTCGCCCAGCACATAGATTTCGTTACCCGCCGTGGACTTCAGCAGCACGTCGACGGTCATCCGCCCCGGCAGCTTCGCGTAGCGTTGGTTGAGGAAGGTTTCCAGTTGATTGACGGTCATGCCTTGCAGCGGCACGGCGCCGATTTCCGGGAAGCTGGCATAACCGTCGGTGCCCACGGTGATCTCCCGGCTCATGCCGGTCGCGGGGTGGTTCAGGGCACTTTTGAGGTTGGACTCGTTGCTCAGGGGGCTGATGACCTGCACGGACAGCTGGTTGCGGTTAGGCTGGAACAGCTGTTTGCGCTGGTAGGCGCGCTGGATTTCCTCACGCGCCTGTTCGGACGTCAGCCCGGCGATTTTCACCGAGGTGTTGGCGCCCGGCAGTTCAATGGTGCCGTCGGGCAGCACCAGTTGATTGCCGTTGAGCTGGCTGGCGGCGGTGAAGTTCAGGCCGATCTGGTCACCGGACTGGATGCGGTAGGCGTCTGAGCCGCTGGTGCTGATGTGGAAGATCACGTCCAGCACATCCTGTGGCCGCAAGGTCTGTTCGATCTTGGGCATGTCGGTGGCCTGGGCGTTGGCCGGTGCGGCCGTGAGGATATTCACCGGCATGGTCTGGGTTTCGGAAGTGCTGGAGCAACCTGCAAGCGGCAGCAACAGCAGGACAAGCATTTTGGCGTTCATGTCGTCATCCCTTTCTGGTTGCTTACAGGTTTTTGTACAGCCACTTCGGCATGTAGTACTTGCGCCGGTTGAAGACGCTGCCGACCAGTTTCGCGCCGGCCTGGGTCAAGCGCTGAACGGCCGCCTGGGCCACTTCCCAGCGCGTGTCTTCAGAGCGCACGACCATGATCACGCCGTCCACCTGGGTGCTGATGATCATGGTGTCGGCGGCGGAATACACCGCGTCGCCGTCGATCACCACAAAGCGATACTGACTGCCGAGCTGATCGAGCAATGGGCCCAGGCGTTCGGGTGTCAGGTGTTCGGTGCCGCGCACGAACCGGCCGTTGGGCAGGATGTGGAAGGGCAGGCTGGAAACGTTCACCACGCAGTCCTGCAGCAGTGGCGGGTTCTGGGTGTTGAACAGCAGGTCGCGAAAACCGCGCTCTTTAGTCAGCCCCAACTGCTGGGTGAGGTTGGTCGCCGAATGGCTGGCATCGACCAGCAGCACTTCGCCGCTGCTCATTTGCGCCAGTTGGCTGGCCAGCGCCAGGGCACTGGTGGTGGTGCCAGCGCCGGGGTTGGCGGCGGTCAGGAACAGGATCCGCAGATCAAGATCGAGCACGGTCGAAGTCAGATTGGACTCGCTCGGGTTGGCAATGCTTAGGCTTTTGGCTGATGAACCGTCCATTTAACTCGCTCCGTGGCCGCTGAACACTTTGAAGGGGGTTTTCAACAGGATCTTCAGATCAAGCAACAGGCTCTGCTCGGCGATATAGCTGAGGTCCAACTCAACGCGCTGGTCGAAGTCGATATTGCTGCGTCCGGAGATCTGCCACAGGCCGGTCATGCCGGGGTAGATGCTCAGGCGTGCAAGGTGATTGTCCTTGTAGCGGTAGGCGTTGAACGAGGTTGGGCGCGGGCCCACCAGGCGCATGTCGCCCGTCACCACGTTGAACAGGTTGGGCAGCTCATCCAGGCTGCTGCGCCGCAGGAAACCGCCGATGCCGGTGATGCGCGGATCCTTGTCGATCTTGAAATCGATGGCGTCGGCACCGTGTTTGTTCAGGTGACGCAGGGACTCTTTGAGCTCCTCGGCGTTGGCCACCATGGTGCGAAACTTGAACATTCCGAACTTGCGACCGCGGTAGCCGGTGCGTTTCTGCACGAACATCACCGGTCCCGGGCTGCTGAATTTGATCGCCAGTGCCAGGCCCAGCAGGATGGGCGAGATCAGCAGCAGGATCAGCAGCGCACCGAAGCAGGCGACCACGCGGTTGGTGCGCGACAGCGTCCAGGGCCGGCCGCCGTCACGACCGGTCATCCAGCCGCGACCTTGCATATGGATCGCGGTATCGAGGCGCATTCGGTGCTCCGGGTCGAGGCGCTTGTCTCGGCGCATCTGTTGCACGGGCACCGTTTTTTCATGTCCAGTCATAGAATCCTCCGCTGAAGTTCAGCCGCTAGCGGCGCGTGGGCGATAGGCAGTGGGTAGTAATCGCGGAACCAGGCGATAAAGCGCCCGAGTCCCTCATCCAGCTCGATACAAGGCTGAAATCCGGTTGCCCGGGCCAGGTCACTGGCATCGGCGCAGGTGTTGAGCACATCGCCCGGCTGCAAAGGCAGCAACTCGACGAGGGCTTTTTGTCCGAGGTGTTTTTCCAGCAGCGCCAGGTAATCCTTGAGTTCCACCGGGTGCTGGCCGCCGATGTTGTAGATCCGCCACGGCGCCATGCTGCTGGCCGGGTCCGGTTGTTCACGGTCCCATTCGGCGTTGGCCTGCGGTGGACGTTCGATCAGGCGGGCGATGCTTTCGATGATGTCGTCGATGTAGGTGAAGTCGCGCTGGTGTTCGCCGTAGTTGAACAACTTCAACGGCTGACCTTCGGCAATCGCCCGGGCAAACTGGATCGGCGACATGTCGGGCCGACCCCAGGGCCCGTACACGGTGAAAAAACGCAGGCCGGTGCAGGGAATGCCGAACAGATGGCTGTAGCTGTGGGCCATCAGCTCGTTGGCTTTCTTGGTCGCGGCGTACAGCGACAGCGGGTGGTTGACGCCGTCCTTCACCGAGTAGGGCGTGTGCTGGTTGGCGCCGTACACCGAGCTGGACGAGGCGTAGATCAGGTGCTTGACCGGGTGGTTGCGGCAGCTTTCGAGAATGTTGAGGAACCCGTTCAAATTGCTGTCGAGGTACGCCCGAGGGTTTTCCAGGGAGTAACGCACCCCGGCCTGCGCCGCGAGGTGAATCACCACTTCGGGTTTTTCACGGACAAACAGGGCCTCGATGGCCGGACCGTCAGCCAGGTCAACCGTCGCGAGCTGGAAATTGCCAACCTGCTCCTGCACCCAATCCACGCGATCGTGTTTGAGTTGCGGGTCGTAGTAGTCGTTGAAATTATCCAGCCCGCACACGTCGTGCCCCTCGCGGATCAGCCGCAATACGCAGTGGGCACCAATGAAACCGGCTGCTCCGGTGACGAGAATCTTCATGGTCGCGGCGCCTCGGGAACGATGTGCCGCAGGCCGATGCCGCTGTAGTGCAAACCGGCCGCCGCCACTTGTTCCGGGTTGTAGAGGTTGCGACCGTCGACGATCACCCGCGAGCGCAATTTGCTCGCTAGCAGGTCGAAGTCGACCACGCGGAAGTTCTTCCATTCGGTGCAGATCACCAAGGCGTCGGCGTCTTCCAGGGTGTCGTCGCGGGTGGCGCACAGGTGCAAGTTATTGCGGTAGCCGTAAATGCGCCGGCATTCAGACATGGCTTCCGGGTCATAAGCCTGCACGCTCGCGCCTTCGGCCCACAGCGCTTCCATCAGGTAACGGCTGGGGGCTTCGCGCATGTCATCGGTGTTGGGCTTGAACGCGAGGCCCCAGATTGCGATGGATTTGCCGGCCAGCCCGTTGGGGAATTGCGCTTTCAGTTTGCTGAAGAGGATGTGGCGCTGACTGTCGTTGACGTCAGTGACGCTGCGCAGCAGACGCAACGGCATGCCGTTGTGTTCGGCGGTATGGAGCAGGGCGCGCAGGTCCTTGGGGAAGCACGAGCCACCGAAGCCGCAACCGGGGTAGATGAAGTGGTAACCGATGCGTGGGTCGGAACCGATGCCTTTGCGCACCGCTTCGATATCGGCCCCTAGCAGTTCGGTGAGGTTGGCCAGTTCATTCATGAAACTGATGCGCGTGGCGAGCATCGCGTTGGCCGCGTACTTGGTCAGCTCGGCGCTGCGGTTGTCCATGAACATGATCTTTTCACGGTTGCGGCAGAACGGCGCGTAGAGCTCGCTCAGCTGGCCGCGGGCTTCGTCGTCGTCGGTGCCGACGATGATCCGGTCCGGGCGCATGCAATCGGCGAGGGCACTGCCTTCCTTGAGAAACTCGGGGTTGGACACCACCCGCACCTTCAGGACGCTCTTGCCACAGCGATGCAGTTCTTCGTTGGCGGTGGCGGCTACCTGGTCCGCGGTGCCGACCGGCACGGTGGACTTGATGATCAGTGTGCGATCGGCCTCCATGTAACTGGCGATCTGGCGGGCCACATTTAGGACGTGGCTGAGGTCGGCCGAACCGTCTTCATCGGCGGGCGTGCCGACGGCGATGAAAATCAGCTCGGCGTGTTCGACCGCATCGCTGGCCTGGGTCGTGAACAGCAAACGACCGCCCTTGATGTTTTCTTCCAGCGCGCTGGATAGCCCAGGTTCGCTGATCGGCGGCACGGCTTGTTGCAGTTGCTTGATCTTGTTCGGATCAATGTCGACACATAAGACACGATGTCCGACGTCGGCCAGTGCCGCTGCTTGTATCAGGCCAACGTAGCCCGTACCAAATACGCTCACGTCCATATTGGCGTGCCTCGTAAGACGGTTGAAAGAACTGAAATAAGACTGTCAAAAGGGGTATAGCCCAGCGCTGGGAAAACGTGTCAGCAAAATGACATGTTGCTTTGCTATAACAGACCCATTTTCGGGGCGTTTTGCCATCAAGTGCTTGCCGCAGCTGGATTTGCCGCGGTTTTGACGGGTTTTTCACATTTCGAACAAAACGATAAACGGTCGTAGGGCTTGAAACACAAGGGTTGTAGCCACCTGAGTGTGTCAGATTTGAGTCAACGTTTTTTTGACGCTTTGTCGAAAAACCCAACATTTCTTGCGCTTTGATGGCCCGGTGCTAGTGTCAAAAAATGGCCGACAATCTATTGGCCAACGGACGGCCGCGAGCATCGGAAATACTATGATTCGATACCTCAAAGAACTGCTCTTAGTTCTCTATTTAGTTAAGAATTACGACTATTACCTGGAACGCCTGAACGCGATGGGTATCGGCTTCCCGGTGCTGCTGTTTGGCGGGATGTTTATTGCGCTGACGGTGGCGCTTTTCATGACCGCCTACGTTCGCCAGACACTGATCCGTCATGTGTTTGCCTTGGCGATGTTTGTCTCGGCGGTGTTTTTCGACGTCTATACCCGCGTCACGGCCGACTACCTGACGTACAGCAGCTTCGTGTCGCTGGTGTACTCCGGCGGGTTCATCCAAGAGGCGGCGTACCAATACCGCGACGCAATCATTAGCGGGGTGGTCGCCGGCTTGCTGCTGCTGTTCGGCATAGGGCTCAAGCCGCGTCGACGCATGCCGCTGCCCGGTGCGCTGCTGGTGGCGGCGCCGGTACTCGGGGTGCTGCTGCTCAGTGCGGTGTTGTTCGTGCGCGCCGGCGAGGGCGCCCGTGGCCTGCCGATCATGTACACGCCGTTGGCCTATCTGAACCTGTTTACCTATGAAGCCCTGCACAACACCGTCGGCCCGCGCGAGCCGGTGAGCCTGGCGCGCAACGACTCACCGCCGGGCCACGACATCGTGCTGATCATCGACGAAAGCATTTCCGGCAACTACCTGGACATCAACGCGCCGTTCGGTGTGCACAGCAACCTCAAGGAACCGCGCCCCGGCGTCGAGATATTCAATTACGGTTACGCCGCCTCCATTGCCAATTGCAGCGCCGACACCAACATCACCCTGCGCTATGGCGGCACCCGCGGCGACTACATGCGCATTAACAGCACGATGCCGTCGATCTGGCAGTACGCGAAGAAGGCCGGCCTGCGCACCGTCTATATCGATGCCCAGCGCACCGGCGGCAACTTGCAGAACCTGATGAACGAGGCCGAGAAAAAGGACATCGACGAGTTTGTGCAATTCGACCAGACCAGCGTGCGCGAACGCGACATGGCGGCAGCGGCGAAACTGATCGACTTGCTCAACGACGGCAAACCCGAGTTAGTGGTGATTAATAAGGTGGGCGCGCATTTCCCGGTGCACGACAAGTACCCGGACGCGTTCATGGCGTACCGTCCGACGTTGCCCCGGGGGCAGTTTGTCGAGATCGCGGACACCGGCACGCGGGATGGCTTCAACGGTCAGCCGGATGATTGGGTGCTGTACCGCAATGCCTACAAGAACACGTTGCTGTGGAACGTCGGGGAGTTTTTCTCACGGGTTTTTACCAAGGCCGAGATGAGCAATGCCCTGCTGATTTACACCTCGGACCATGGGCAAGACCTTCATGAGCGGGGCAACCCCGGGTTGAATTTGCACTGTGGCGGTGATCCGGTGCAGGAGGAGGGCCTGGTGCCATTGGTGGTGATTCAGGGGGATCAGTTGCGCACACTGGATTGGCAGAAGGCGCTGACCGCGAACAAGGACCGGTCGAGTCACTACAACATCTTCCCGACGCTGTTGCAGTTGATGGGGTATGACCTGGCGGGGATCGAGGCGGTTTATGGCAAGCCGTTGAGCGTGCCGACGGCGGACGATTTTACGTTCAACTACCGGTTCAATGCGCGGCTGGGGGCCAAGCCTGAGTGGAAGCATATTGACCTGAAGAGCATTGTGACGCCGGGAAACGTTGAGACGCAGACGGGGCTTGTGACGGGGCAATGAGAGCGACACAAAAATGGACTGATCGCTTTTCAGGAGAGCACTCGATGAAAGTTGCCCTATTGATTGGATGCACCCTGTTGATGATCGCCGGATGTGCTAGCCAGCAAACAGCGCGTGCCCCGGATCCTCAGTCAGCGAAATTCCACACAATCTATATCGATGGATATGGAAACCTGCTTGATCCCAGGACCGGGGAACCCATCGCGACGTCTTCTGACCCCAAAGCAATTCATGACGAAGAAGCTCTCTATGCCAATGCAATATTGACGGACTTCAAAAAGCACAAAAGCGAAAACCCAAAACTGAAGCTGGTTCTGTTCATTCATGGCGGTTTGAATGAGTTCGAGGCTGCAACCCGGCGCGCCACCCAGTACACCGCACTTATGATGAAAGACGATCTCTACCCGGTCTTCATCGGTTGGGATTCGGGCTTCATGACAAACTACTGGGACCATCTGGTCAAAATCAGAAAAGGTTTGAATCGGCCGATTCTGGGCCCGATCAGTGCACCGTTTGTATTGTTGGAGGACGTAGGGCGTTCCATTGTTCGAATTCCGTCGTCGATGTTCAAAGAAGTCACCGACCCATTGGTTGTGACCAAATCAGTGCATACAGAGGCGGAAGTCGATTATCAGGCAAGGGCGAAACTGTTGAAGGCTGAAGGTTTTGCGGTTATCAACCGGCCGCCTTATGTGGGCGTAGGAAGTGATTATTACACCGTCTGGAACCCCATCAAGGTCTTGGCGGCTCCCTTCGTAGATGGGTTTGGAACCGGGTCTTGGGATGGGATGTTACGACGTACCGATCTGGTGTTATCCAAAAGTTCGGCTTTTGAGGGGGATATGGCAGGCGAAGCCGACAGTATTAAATTGGATGCTCCCCGCTATGCCGACACTGCGGTCACTACGTTCTTGAAACGTTATGAGGCCGATCCCTCACTTAAAGGCAGCGAAATTGATTTGATCGGTCACAGTATGGGGGCAATTGTGGCGGTCAATGTACTTGCCAGGCATGGTGACTTGAACATTCGCAATCTGGTGTTCATGGGGGCAGCAGCAAAAATCAAGGACCTTGAGAATGTGGTCAGCCCTTGGCTACAGGTCCACAAGTCTGCGCAGTTCTGGAACCTCAGTCTGGACCCCTATCGGGAGATTGGCGAAAACACTTTTTATGATTTTGCCCCGCGCGGCAGTTTGCTGAACTGGATCGATTTTACCTTTGGCGAAGTCAATTCCTATAAGGATCGTACTGCAGGCTCATGGTGGAATATCACCCGACTTGCAGAGGATGTATTTCCATTGCAGAACGGCACGGTCTCGCTGCGAGCACGCGTCCACCTGACGCGATTTCCGATAGGCGAAAAATGCCAGTGGCCACAGAAACATGGCGAGTTCGATGACTACTTCTTTTGGAAAGAGGCGTTTTGGCAGGCACAACCAAAGCGCTTTGTCGGAGAAGAGTGTTCAGCGCTGTTTGCTCATGAATAGTGCGCTGCTCCTTCATCGACGAAGCCCGTCGCGTGGTTGATCTAACGAAACGTATTGCAGAACCTCTGCAACAGAGGGCGGCGCCCGGTGAGGGCAGCAATCCGCAACGGACAAAAACCATGCAAGGCCGCTATCCTTGCCCCACGTTCATCAAACAGGCTTGCCCATGCTTCAGGTCCAAGGCGTCTTCAAAAGCTACGCCACTCCGCAAGGTCCACTGCCGGTGCTGCAAGGTGTCGACCTGACATTGAAACCCGGCAACAGCCTGGCGCTGATGGGCGAGTCGGGCAGCGGCAAGAGCACCTTGCTGCACTTGATCGCCGGGCTGGACAAGGTCGATCAGGGCAGCATCCGCAGTGGCGAACATCGGCTGGAGCAGATGAACGAAGGGCAACTGGCCAACTGGCGTCGGACCGAAATCGGCTTGGTGTTCCAGCAGTTCAACCTGATTGGCAGCCTGCGGGTCGAGGACAATCTGGCGTTTCAGGCGCGACTGGCGGGGCGCCATGACCCGCGCTGGCAGGCGCATCTGGTGCGGCGATTGGGGTTGGGTGATTTGCTGCGGCGTTATCCGGAGCAGCTCTCCGGCGGGCAACAGCAGCGCGTCGCGTTGGGCCGCGCCCTGGCGTCGCAGCCGAAATTGCTCCTGGCCGACGAGCCGACCGGCAGCCTCGATGAAGCCACCAGCGATGAGGTATTGAAGTTGCTGCTGGAATTGCTCGACGACAGCCCGACCACCTTGTTGATGGTCACTCACAGCCCCCACGTGGCAGCACGTTTGGCGGAAAAAGTAGTGCTGCACCGCGGCCGTCTGGCTGGCGCGGACGAGCGCTGAAGTGCGAGTCTTTGGCGAAACGCTGCGGGCGCTGCTCAGCCATTGGCGGCAGCACCCGGTGCAATTTTTCAGTGTGCTGACCGGGCTCTGGCTCGCCACCAGCCTTCTGTCTGGCGTTGAGGCGTTGAACAGCCAGGCGCGGGAAAGCTATGCCCGAGCCAGCCAGTTGATCGGCGGCGAACCCCAGGCCAGTCTCAGCGCACCCAGTGGCGCGACGTTTTCCCAGCAAGTGTTTGTCGACCTGCGCCGCGCGGGCTGGCCGGTATCGCCCGTGTTGCAAGGGCGGGTGACGCTCAAGGGCAATGAAGACCAGCGTTTGCAGCTGATGGGCATCGAACCGGTGTCGCTGCCGGCCGGTTCGGCGGTGGCGGGGCGATCGTTGGCGATCGAGCAGATTGTCGAGTTTTTCACCCCGCCGGGCCGCACCTGGATTTCTCCGCAGACTTTGCAGACGTTGGGTCTGCATGAGGGTGAACAGCCGCTGAGCGCGAGCGGTGTGGCATTGCCGCCGCTGCAGGTTCAGACCGACATGGCCCCCGGCATGTTGCTGGTGGACATTGGCTTCGCCCAGCAGATTCTCGGTCTGCCGGAGCAACTGTCGCGCCTATTGTTGCCCCAGGATTTCAGTGCAGCATTACCCGATCAATACAAAGGCCAGTTGCAGCTCAAGACCAGCGGGGAAGAAAACAATCTGTCGCGGCTGACTGAAAGCTTTCATCTGAACCTCGATGCCTTGGGCTTTCTGTCCTTCGTGGTGGGTTTGTTCATCGTTCACGCCGCGATCGGGCTGGCGCTGGAGCAACGCCGGGGATTGCTCAGAACCCTGCGTGCTTGCGGGGTCAGTGCTCGTATGTTGATTACGTGTCTGGCGGTTGAACTCGGGGCATTGGCGCTGATCGGCGGCATTGCCGGCGTCGCCAGCGGCTACCTGCTGGCCAGTGTGCTGTTGCCGGATGTGGCCGCCAGTCTGCGCGGTTTGTATGGCGCCGAAGTGGCCGGGCAGTTGAGCCTCAGCCCATGGTGGTGGTTCAGTGGAGTGGGCTTGAGTTTGCTCGGCGCGCTGCTGGCCGGAGCCAGCAGTTTGTTGCGGGCGGCGAGTTTGCCCTTGCTGGCCCTGGCCGATCCGCAAGCCTGGCATCAGGCTCACGCGCGCTGGTTACGGCGTCAGGGTTGGGTCGCGGCACTGGCCGCTGTCATTGCGCTCATCGCCTTGTTCTGGGGCGACAGCCTGGCCAGTGGTTTTGTGCTGATGGCGGCGCTGTTGATCGGTGCCGCACTGGCCTTGCCGGTGGTGCTGAATATCGTGTTGAACCTGGCGTTGAGCCGCAGTCATTCGGTGCTCGGCCAATGGTTTCTCGCCGACTGCCGTCAGCAACTTCCAGCGCTGAGCCTGGCGCTGATGGCGCTGCTGTTGGCACTGGCGGCGAACATCGGCGCCGGCAGCATGACCGCCGGTTTTCGCGAAACCTTCAGCGACTGGCTCGAACAACGCCTGACCGCCGAGCTCTACATCAATCCGCAAAACCCGGCCCAGTCCCGCGAACTGCACACTTGGCTGAAACAGCAGCCTTCATTGACAGCCGTGCTGCCCAACTGGCAAGTGTCGATCCAGTTGCAAGGCTGGCCGGCGGACGTCTTCGGTGTGATCGATCACCCGACCTATCGCCAACATTGGCCGCTGCTGGAAGCCTTGGGCGACAACCCTTGGGACCGCTTGGCCAAGGACGATGCCCTGATGCTCAGCGAACAACTGGCCCGGCGCTTGAACGTGCGGCTCGGCGATCACCTGACCATTCCTACGCCGGGCGGCCCGTGGTCGCCACGGATCGTCGGGATCTACGCTGACTACGGCAATCCCAAGGGCCACATTCTGGTGAACGGCAACCATCTGCTGCGCGGGTGGCCGCAGCTCACGCCCAATCGTTTCAACCTGCGCATCGAGCCGGCATTGATTCCGCCATTCCTCAAAGCGCTGCAAACACGCTTCACCCTGGACGACAGCCGAATCGTCGATCAGGCGCGGCTCAAGGGATGGTCCACGCAAGTGTTCGAACGCACCTTCGCCGCCACCGCCGCGCTTAACAGCCTGACCCTGGCCGTTGCCGGTGTGGCGCTGTTCATCAGCCTGCTGACCCAGAGCCAGAGCCGCCTCGGGCAACTCGCGCCGCTGTGGGCGCTGGGCGTGACGCGACGGCAATTGATGCTGCTCAACCTTGGGCAGACCTGGTTGCTGGCGGTGCTGACGCTGGTGCTGGCCTTACCGCTGGGGATCGCGTTGGCGTGGTGCCTGGACACGGTGATCAACGTGCAAGCGTTTGGCTGGCGATTGCCGCTGCGGGTGTTTCCGCTGCAGCTGTTGCAGTTGATGGGGCTGGCGTTGCTTGCGACCTTGCTGGCGTCGGCGTGGCCGCTGTATTCGCTGTATCGCACGCAACCGGCCGACCTGTTGAGGACGTTTGCGCATGAGGATTAAGGTCGCTGTGTTGCTATTGGCGATGTTGAGTGGCTGCGACAACTCGACGCCAGACGATAAAGGCTTCGCCGGGCTCGGCGGTGAGGCATCCGCGTTTACTCCGGTGGTGCCCGGTCGGGTCTTCAGCTTCCCGACCGATCATGGGCCGCATGACGGTTTTCGCATCGAATGGTGGTACGTCACGGCCAATCTCAAGGACGATCAGGGTCGCGAATTTGGTGTGCAATGGACGTTGTTTCGCAGTGCGTTGAAAGCTGTTTCGGAGCAGCCTGGATGGGGTAATCAGACCCTTTGGCTGGGGCACGCGGCCGTGACGTCGGCAACGGCCCACCACGCGGCCGAACGCTATGCCCGTGGCGGCGTTGGTCAGGCGGGGGTGAGTCTCGCGCCGTTCAATGCCTGGATCGACGACTGGCGCTTCAGCAGTCAGGGCTCCGAGGCCTTGGCGGATCTTCAACTCAGCGCTCGGGACAAGGGCTTCAGCTACCAATTACGGCTGACGTCCACCCGTCCGTTGGTGCTTCAGGGTGACAAGGGTTTCAGTCAGAAATCCGAACAAGGGCAGGCGTCGTATTACTACAGCCAACCGTTTTTCCAGGCCAGTGGCGCGCTGGAAATCGATGGCAAGACTTATCAGGTCAGCGGTCCGGCCTGGCTCGACCGCGAGTGGAGCAGCCAGCCACTGACCGTCAATCAAACAGGCTGGGACTGGTTTTCGCTGCACCTGGACAGCGGCGAACAGGTCATGCTTTACCGCATGCGGCAAAAGGACGGCGCGCCTTACCTCACCGGCACCTGGATCGACGCCCAGGGCCAGACCCAGTTATTGCACGCCACCGACATCAGCCTCACACCGCAAGACACCGCCACAGTCGCCGGGCGTGACATGCCGGTGCGCTGGTCGATCAAAATCCCCGCCAAACACCTCGACATCTCCATCACCGCGCTCAACCCCAATGCCTGGATGGATTTGCGCATTCCTTACTGGGAAGGCCCGGTGCAATTCAACGGCGGCACCGGCTACCTCGAAATGACCGGCTACTAACCCCCTGTAGCAGCTGTCGAGTGAAACGAGGCTGCGATCTTTTGATCCTGCCTCCCACCAAATCCCCTGGAACTCCAAACGCCGCGCAGACCTCTACCGTACGAACGCCTCGCAGGAGCTCACTCATGAGCGAAGACCTAAAACCACCCGACCTCGATGCCTGGCAGCGCCTGTTCGAAGACAAGGCCTACTGGCAGCAATCCCCCGACGCCCATTACAGCGAACTGCTGCGGGTGGCCGACGACTTGCTGGGGCAGGGTGCCATCGACCTAGAGCAATGGCAGGCCTTGAAGGCCAAGGCCGAGCAATCCCACAAAGACTCGCCCGCGGTGAACGTCGCCCAGGAAGTTGATGATCCCGAAGCCTGAGGAGAACCATCATGAAACCCCCATCACCCAACACCGCAAAACACCCCGACGAACCGCGACCTCCCGGCGAAGTCGAGCGCGACAACGACGCCCTGCGCCCCACCGACCCGACCCGGCGCAAGGAAAGCGGCAAGGGCACTGAAAGCGGCGAATCCACCGCGCAAGAAACTGCGAACACTCCCTGATCAGCGTCTATGCTGATTTGCACAGTCGACGCTGACCCACGCGCCAGAGCCGTCTGCTGCCACCAATTCACAGGGAAAGTATTGCTTATGAAACTCCACGCACTGACTAAAGCCATCACCCTCGCTACCTTGCTGTCTGCCACCAGCCTTGGCGCCATGGCTGCGGACATTCCGCTGTCTGCCGTTGTGGAAGCGGATCAGGTCACGACCAAAGTTATCTCGGTCGATGCGGCGAATCACCAAGTCGTCCTTGAAGGGCCGGAAGGTCGCCAGGTTCATGTGCAACTGACCGACAAAGCGAAAAACCTCGACAAACTGAAAGTCGGCGATCGGGTCGACATCGAGGTCACCAGCTCCGTCGCCGCCTACCTCGACACGGATGTCGACAAAGGCCTGCCAGGCACTGTCGAGCGTTCCGGCGAAGTCCGTGCCGCCCCTGGCAGCGACAACCCGGGCGGCGAAGCCTACCGCCAGGTGCAGGTTCAGCTAAAAATCACCAAAATCGATTTGAAGAAAAACCAGGTGACCTTCGAAAATCCTGCCGGCCAGTCCAAGACCATTGACGTCGTAAGGCCCGAAGTTCAAGCAAAACTGAAAGACCTGAAAGTTGGACAAAGTGTCGTAGTGACCTACACCGACATACTGACAGTGACCAGCAAACACAAAAGCTGAGTATTAACTCTATATATTGATTGTTCTTGTACAACTTTTTTGTATAAGAACAATCAGTTTTAACGGTCTAACTGGTGAGTTTTTTTGTTGTCGTACAAATCATATTTGAAACGACATTTAATTAATGTTGTATCGATAAATTTCATGATTATGTATACGGACAACTTTCCCGACTTCAATTAAAATACTTCCCGTTCGCCCAGTGGCAGGGCTCTTTACCAGTGCAGGGATTGCCGAGGCCATTACACTGGGCGAACACCTCCGAGTTCGATACGCACCTGCAGCAATACGTTAAGATGCGCGGCACTTTTCACATCAAGGATGAAAACGGCCGCCGCCGTTCTGACACGGATGAAACCACTCTCCCTTTATCACCCGGCCCTCTACTGGCTGCGCGTGTGGCAAAAAAGACTGTTTCGGCAAATAGCCTGGCGCTTCTCCAGCCGGCAGTACGCCGTTTCGATCAACGCCGAATCCCGCTTGCCCTTTCGCTACCTCAAACACACCTCCAAGCTGATCCGAAGGCTCGGTAACTCCGATATTGCGCTGCAACACAACAAAGTCATCAACCTCAAACTGGCCGTGTCATCAATAAACGGCATAGTCATCGCGCCCGGCGAATAATTCTCCTTCTGCCGACTGGTGGGCCGACCGACCCGCAAACGCGGTTACGTCGAAGGCATGGAGCTGTCATTTGGTGAAGCACGCAGCGGCATCGGCGGCGGCATCTGCCAACTGAGCAACCTGATTCACTGGATGGCCATTCACTCGCCGCTGGTGGTGGTTGAACGGTCAAACCACAGCTTCGATCCGTTTCCTGATGACGGGCGAGTGTTGCCATTCGGCTCCGGGGCGGTGATTTTTTACAACTACATAGATTTGGTACTGCATAACCCGACGGATCGGCATTTTCAGTTGAAATTGAATGTTGGGGATCAGCAGTTGGAAGGGGAGTTGTTGTGTGACCGGGTGAGGGAGTATCGGTATCACGTTTATCAGGTTGGGCATCGGTTTCTGCGCGAGGGCGGGCGGGTGTTTCGGGAGAACGAGATATGGCGGGAGGTGAGGAGTAAGGGGCAGGGGAGTGAGGTGTTGGAGGATGAACGGCTTTATAAGAATCGGGTGGTTGTTAAGTATGAGGTTGAGGAAGGTTTGTTGGCGGTGAATGCATAAAAAAACGGGCGATCATAAGATCGCCCGTTTTTTGTTTGTTTAAGTTTGTGCCTGTAATCGTCGACCGATGACATCCAGCAAATCGCAGCCGTCGCGTAGTTGAGTTGCAATTACCTGAGCGAAGTCCCGCAATAGCGTGGCGTCGCCGGTCAGCGATTCGTTCAGTGCCATTGTTTCCAGCAGTTGGGTCACGCTGCGGATTCGATGTGCTGCCGTGTCATGCAACACGTCGAGGGGAGCCTCAGCATCAATCAGCAGGGAAGGGATCATGCAGTCGATGCCGGTGATCGGCATGTATCGAGCCATGGCTGATTCTCCTTCTCTCAAGACTCAGTGCCCGACGGAGCGTCGGACGCCTCGCCGGGTGGATCGAGGTTGTCCAGCGCTCGGTTTACCAGCAGCTCGCCCAGTACGGCCAATTGTTGAATCGACAGCGCGAGGCTGCGGTGTGAACCCTCAAGTTCACAGGCCAAGTCAGTGGTGAGGACGTTGAGTGAAGTGAGGGTCTCGCAGGCGTGGCTTAGCAGGGTTTCGGTGTCGATGTTGGGGAGGATGGTAAAAACGTGGCTGACGGGGTCAGGGCTTTTTGGGTCGCGGAGACGGGTGCTGACGGCGAGTTGGGTGGCTTTGCTGAGTTCTATCGGGTCTAGAGGGGCCGACGAATCCGAGAGTCCAGGGGGATTTGGGGTGATCTTTTTCATAGTGAATCTCCTTGATCAAATGGAGCTACCACTACTCGCTGTCAAACAAGAAGGGTGGCAGCTGTGCGCGGGTTGACAGACCGAGGATCAAGGAACCCGGCGCACCCGAAGGTGCCCCACGCACAGCCGCCATAATACGGAACGGCGGGCATAAAAAAAGTGCCAACTGTTCACATGACGGCACTTGCATGCCTTGATAACGTTCGGTCTGTCAAAACCGGTCACTAATATGCAGCGACTGTCGAAGGTTATCGACATGGGAAGCTGAGCGCAAGTTCGAATATACGCCGTAGCTTGCAGGAAATCTCCGACGTGCCTGTCAGATGTATTGAAATCAAAGGGGACGGATCTGTTTTCTTTCAAATAGGTCGAAGCAGATATAAACCTGCGCCAAAACTAAATGGTTTTTAAAATTCTCGAACTTCAAGCAACCCAATCTGTGCGGTCAACGCCAAGGTAAATGCCTCTTCCGACGCGAACCTGGACGTTTCTAGCAACTCCAAGAACCACTCTGCATTTAACGCAGCGAAAAGTTGCAACCATTCAGCATTATTCGCCTTGTGAGCTGGGACAGCAGATCCGCCCAACCCATGTCCCTTGCCTTCAAAAAAAAGAAAATAGTTATCGGCGTAGCAATACCCGATCAACTTTGGCCACTCAGAACTATGGGCGAGCTCCGGTACAAGGTCCTTTTCGGCAATTACGTAATAATTTCGGATCTTGCACTCCTGAGGTGGGCGGGAGCCGGAAAGCCAGATAAGGCATTGGGTCGCCCTGTCCGCGTTGTCCATCCAGGTCGATTCTTTTTTATCCAGCTCAATAAATGCCCTACCCGTTTCCTTAAGATAGAACATCATCCAACCCTCACGTCCTTCGTTGACGATCAAGTAGCTATGTCCATAACCTTCGACAGTGAGTGACCAACAGCCGAAAAATGCTCTCTGGTCCGAGAATTCGGTAATGGTGAAACCGGCACGATGAATCGCATTTTTCAGTTCGGGGTAATGCATCGGTAGGCTCCCATCATGAAATAAATCTATTAATCGTTTTTTTCGGAGGTCTTTATCGTTAAAGATTCTCTAGATCGGTTGGTCCGCCATCATTAATTAGCTTTGATAGTCGACTGTTGTAAACTCCGATGTCCTGTGCGTTCGTCGTTTTGTTTATTTGTTGGCGCAGGTATTCCATGCATTTAGATATTTTCAGTTTTTCATTGCTGGATATATCCCGGATTAGGTCAAATCCATTTTCCGATAAGGCTGGGTCCTTTTTCCGCATATAAAAATAGCAGCCTATATTTTCGAGAAGGTCGTTTGCGTCCTCTAGACTGTTTTTTACGGTAATTACGTATTTTTCAAACGCGATTTTTAGAATAGACACGGGATTTTTTTGTGTCTCGAGAAAGCTGCAAAGCCCTTGCCAGTTGATGATGTGTAGTTGATTACCCCAGTCGGGATCTCTTGTGAAATAGATGCCGGATCCTCTGAAATAGTCTGGGATTTCATCTCTGTTTAATGCTTTTTCAAAGTTGCTGATCATTGAAGATGTTCCCACTCATAAAAATTGGCTTCGGTTAAAGAGGGGACTGATTTTAAAAAAAAGGAGGGAAAATTTCTGTCATTTAAAGATTTTCAAGATCAATGGAGCAGCCGTTGCTTTTTAGTTTTTGAAGTCGTTGTTCGAACGAAAGCATTTGTAGATCTTTGGTTTTTATATCGTGCTCTTTTCTTAAAAGTCTAAATAGGCGGCCTATATTTTCTTTGCTTTTGTTGTCGAGACTCTTGATCAGGTCGTAGTTGTCGGCGGATAGAAATGGGAATTTTTGTCTTGTTATGCAATATGCTGTTATGTTTGAAAGTAGACCTTCAGCGTCTTCGTAATTTTCATTGAGGTATCTCGCGTACTCTTCAAATATAGTCGACAATAAGCTCTGCGCAGCTTTCTGGGTTTCAAGTACGCCGCACATTTCTGCCCAGTTGCTTACATATAGATGATCACCCCAGTCGGATCCTCTAGCAAAGTAGATACCCTTTCCTTTGAAGAATTCGGAGATCTCATGTTGATCTAAGGCAGTTTCGAACGTGGTTTGCATTGGAATTGTTTTCCGCCCGTCTAAGTTTTTCAACAACGTCCCCACCCGCCTGTCATGGGTAATACGCTCTGATCCAATTAAAGCTATTTCTTTTGGTTCGAGTTTGGTTGCTCTCCAAAAAAATAGCAGATGGCCTCCAATTTCCCTCGCTTGCTGCTTTACGTTCTACAGTTTTTCTAAGTCAACTTTACAGCCGTTTGTTTTGATTTCAGACAGGAATTGATCGAGACTTATCACGGGTTTGCCGACGTTTTTTTTGGCGTACTCACTACGAAGTATTCTAAACAGATCTCCGATTATTTTTTTGTTTGGTTCGTTAAGGTTTGATACCAAATCAAAACCATCGGCGGACATGAAAGGTGTGTCTTTTCGCATTGAGTAGTAGCAACTGATGTTTAGTAGTAAGGAGTCCGCATCTTCATAGGTGTTTTTCAGCGATATTAAGTATTTACTGAATACTTCAAGCAGTATTTCATTTGGGTTGTCTTTCAGTTTAAGGTGCCCGCAGAGCCCCTGCCAGTTGTTGATGTAGAGGTGGTCTCCCCAGTCAGGATCTCGGGAAAAATATTGCCCTTGACCTTTGAAGAACTCTGCCGGCTCGTTGTTTTCCAGCGCGATCTGAAATTTAGTTTTCATTGGAGTTTCTCCCAGTCCTCAAATTGGCTTAGTAATTCATCAACATTTTTGTTGTGTTGGATTTTTTCAGAGCCTATTAGGGCTGCCTCTTTAGTCCCGCTTTTCGTTGCTCCACCGGGGACCCATTCTTTTGGATAGGCACCATTTTCTTTTCCATTCGGCATTTCGAACTTGAATCGCGCATCTCCCGGTTTTACACGAACAAGATAAATCGCAGTATCGGAAAGGTCATCCGCGCCCAGATTAAGTTCATCGCTGAGTACCCGCCAGTCGTTTTTGGATGACTTGTACTTACCCACAACCTTATCCATTTCAGACGATAAACCAACGAATTTGCGCTCGGGAAGACTAGGGAATCTAGTACCTGTAATCCATTTTTCGATTACTACAAACGAGCCGCCTTCCTTTGTGAATAGCTCTCGGTGCGCATTAATGTAGCTCGCTGGCAGATAGTCACCGGGGTCATCGGGTCGCTTAGTTTTATCAAGGTCGATGATTTCATCAAATTTTTCCTGCGTCATCGGCAAGCCTTCGGGCTTTGTCGCATTTGCAGAGTTGTTGGGTGGTTTGCATGCATCACCGCCTGGACATGTATCCAACCCCAACGGATCCACCCACCCCGTAGGGTTAGGCACGTACTGGTAGTTGTTCAACCCACCCGCAAGCTTGATCGGATCCGGCGTCAGATACCGTCCGGTCCCGGGATTGTAGTAGCGATGCCGGTTGTAATGTAAGCCTGTCTCCGCATCGAAGTACTGCCCCTGAAACCGCAGCGGGTTGTCGATTTCAGAGACATCCAACGCAGCAAGGTTGCCATAAGCGCGGTACTTGGCCGACCACATGATCTCACCGCTGTAGTCGGTGAGTTCCTGCGGGGTGCCGAGGTGGTCGAGTTGGTAGTAGAACGGCTCGGCTTTGAGCGGGCCTTCGCCGTCGAGCATGGCCAATGGGCGGAAGGTGCCCGGTTCGTAGATGTAGCTGCGATAGCGGTTGTCGGCGCTTTCGGCGATGAGGCGTTCGCCTTGCCACAGGAATTGCGTGGTGTGGCCATCGACGGTTTTGGCGATGCGGCGGCCAAAGGCGTCGTATTTGTAGGTTGCATTACTGCCGCCGGGGAGGCTGACGCCGATCAGGCGGTGTTGGCAGTCGTAACGGTATTCGGTGACGAGTTTCTGTCCGGTGCCTCGACGTTCGCGCGCCAGGTTGCCGTAGGCGTCGTAGTCGTAGTGGCGGTCGCCTTGCATGAGCAGGCGATTGCCTTTGACGTTGGCCAGGTTTGCGGTTGGCTGGTCGCCCTGGCCCAGGAGGTTGCCTGCCGGGTCGTGGGCAAAGCTTTCCGGGGTGCTGCCACGGACGTTGATCAGTCGGTCGAGCGGGTCGTAGTGGTAGCTACGATTGCCTTTGCGGCTGTCGTCGATGCCCGCGAGATTGCCATTGGCATCGTAGGCGTAGCGCCGCTGGAACAGGTTGCGATCTTGCTGACCCACCGTGTGGGCTTGCAGTCGGCCTTGTTCGTCGTACTGGTATTGGCTGAGTAGCAGGCCTTGTTGACGTTGCTGCTCGCGGCCGGCGCTGAACTGGTGAGTGGTTAGGCGCGAGCCGTTGAGGTCGATGCTGCTCAGGCGACCGCCGGATTGGTGGCGGTAGTCGAGTTTGCTGCCGTCGGGGAGGCGGCAGTGGCTCAGTTGGCCGAGTTTGTCGTACTCGTAACGCGTGGTGCCCCAGCCCTGGTGTTCGGTGATCAGGCGGTCTTGCAGGTCGTATTCGTAGGCGAGAGGCCACTGGCCGTCGTCGACGTTTACCAGGCGACCCAGTGCGTCGTAGCTGTAGTGAATTTCTTCGCCATCGGCCAAGGTTTTAACCAGCAAGCGGCCAGCGGCGTCGCGCTGGTACTCGGTAACCAGTTCGCTGCCGTCGTCGCCAAATTCGGTTTTCTTCAGCAATTGGCCGTTGAGATCGTATTCGTAGGCGGTGCGGCGACCGTCGAAGCCGGTTTCCTGCTGGATCAGGCCGTTAGGGTAGTAATCGAGGTGGTAGTGCTCGCCACGTTCGTTTTCGATCTCGCTGAGCAACAGGCGCGAGTTGTCGTAGTGGTAACGTAGTTGGCTGCCGTCCGGGTTGATGCGGCGGCTGACCAGATGCAGGTTATCCGCATACTCGTAACGGGTGACGCGGCCCAGTTCATCGCGTTCGGCGGTGACTTTGCCGTAAGCGTTATAGGTGAACGCACGGGTTGCACCGCCGGGCAGGGTGATTTGCGCGAGGCGGTTGGCAGCGTCCCATTGATAGTGGGTGATCGCGCCGCTTTCGTCCTGGCGTGTGATCTGTCGGCCCAACGCGTCGTAGCGATACTTGCGCTGGCCGCCGTCCGGCAGCTGTTCTTCGAGCAGTTGGCCAAGGTTGTTCCAGCCCAGTTGGTGGCGGCTGCCATCAGGATGACGGATCTCCAGCAGACGGCCCTGGCGGTTGTAGCTGTAGTGGGTCGAGTTGCCGTCCGGGTCGATTTGTTCGGTGATATCGCCCTGATCGTTGCGCCAGTAGGTCCAGGTGGCCGGACCACGATTCACTACTCGTACGAAGCCGTGGTAGTACTCGTAAGTGGTGGGGGCGTCTTCCGGTGGAATCACTGCGACCAGTCGGCCGGCTTCGTTGTACTGGTACTCGGTGACTGCGCCGAGTGGATCTTTTTCGGCAATCAGCCGGCCTTTGTCATCGTAGGCCTTGAGGTGTTCGGCACCATCCGGGTCAACCTTGGCGACCAGTCGGGCCTGATCGTCGTGGGTGTAGATTTCTTCGCTGCCGTCGGCGTTGGTAACCGTGACGCTGCCCTTGTCATCCCAGGCGTAGTGCGCGTCCATCTGCGAGAAGCTCGCCCAGTGATGGATGCAGCGTGCCGACTTGCCTTCCTTTTCCCATTCCCAGTAGAAGCTCGCGCCACCAGCCAGTTGGCGCTCAAGAATGACGTTTTGATCGTTGTAGGCGTAGCGTTCTGCCTCGCCCGCTGCGTTTCGGGCTTCGATCAGGCGATGCTGGGCGTCGTAGCCATAGGTGACCAGGGTCTGAACGGTGCTCCAGGCATCTTCCAGATTGTCCGCCGGGCTGAACTGCTGATAGTCGATGGCGACGATGTGCTTGCGGTCATAACGCACGAGGAGGGCGCGACCGGCACCGTTATCCACACGCTTGATTCGCCCGTGGATGTCACGGGTAATGTGCAGGCGATTGCCGTAATCGTCGCTGATGGCGATTAGCGTGGCGCCCTTGCTGTTGTAGCGGAAGTGGTAGAACTGCTTGCGTTCGCCGGCCTGCGTGAGCACCAGTTCGGAAGGGTCGTCACCGATGAAAATGGCCGCTTCCGAGAGGCTGTTGGTGATCGCCGGACGCTGCACGCTTGGCAGCGGGAACGTGGTGACACGGTTCTCGTGGTCGGTCCAGATGACTTCGTCTTCGTGGATGTCGACACGTTGGGCCAAGGCATGGCTCCAGCCGTAGCCGAGGCCGCAATCGATTTCTGCGGCGCTGGTGCGATAGAGGCGCGTCCAGCTGAAGGGCAACAAACCACCGAGCTCGCCATCGGTCAGGGTCAGCAGCTCTTCGCCCGTGACCATCGACACGGGGCAACCATTGGTACAGGTTTTCTTGGCGCAGGTGGCGCTTTTATCGTCGGGCGTCTTCGACTGCGTCGAAACGTCGTCGACCTTTTCCTTGGGGGTGAGGGTGGTCTGTTTTTCTTTCTTGCCACGCGGAAACGAAGAAGCATCTTTCACTTCCTGCTTTGGCGTATCGGCGGTTTTCGGCACCTGACTTTTAGACCCGTTGGCGGCAGCCTCGTCGATTTTAATCGCCGCCGTCTTGGTCGGCTTCATCGGCACATTCTTGGCGCTGGCAATCAACGGTTTCGACACTTCAGCGTGTGCCGGCAGGCTGTGTTTGCCGCTCAACGTCATTAGTTTCGCGGCCAGTTCTTCGAGGTACTTGATGGCTGTACCGGACTTGACGGTAGACATCGCCTTGGTGCCAACCCGCACAGCGATCCCCGCACCACCGGTGAGGCAAATGCCTAGCACCACGTTGATCAGGAACTCCGCTGCAATCGCCGTCACTACGTCAACAATGACCTGTGGAGGCAGCATGCCGACCCAGGCAACAATTGCCGAAACGTAGATGAACATCAGGGGTTCATCACTGAGGATCAACAGGCCTGAAGCAATAGACTCCTTGGAGGCGGCATAGAGCTTGTCGATCTCGACATCCGACAGGTATTTACGCAGCTTTTCGAGGTTTTCCTTCGGATGTGCGAGCAGTTCGAACAGGCTTTTGATGTCGTCCCACAGCCTGAGCAACGCTTTTTCCAGGCCATCCATCGCTTGTTTCAACAGGATGACCGAACGGCCCATGCGGTCGGCCGCCGAGTAGCTGGCCCACTGTGGCTGAAACTTGCCCGACCACTCGCTTTGCAACCAGCCTTCAAGATTGCCGATTACGCCCTGATAGGAGTCGTAGAGCGCTTTGACGTTGCTCTGGGAAACGTTGGGGAAAAAGGTGATGCGGTACATCTGGCCTTTCTTGCAGCCGTCGATCACCTTGATGCCGCTGGGACCGATGGTTGTTTCAATGGCAGGGCCGGTGACGTCGTCGTAGAGCGTGCCTTTGGTGACGGGCTCCAGTTTCACTGGCGTGTTGCCGATGGGGACGAAGCGCGCCGATTCGAACATGTGGATCAGGGTGAAGTCGCCCGCCAGGGGGCAGGTTGCGTAGGTCTCGACCGCACCGGTTTTGGTCTTGCGTTTGGTGACGCTGACTTCATTGCCGACTTTGAATGTCTGGTCGACATCGAGTGCCCAGCCAGTGAGAAAACCGTCCGCCCACTCCTTGTAATCGCTCAGGCAGTTTTTGAAGTCTTTGAGAATCAGGTTCACGTCAGGCGTTTTGGCGTCCAGCACGCGCAGGACCAAGGTACCAATCGGGGTATTCATGACGTGACTTCCTTTGTCAGCTGAGCAGCAAGACGCTCTGCCATATCTTCTGTATTGGGTTGTTGGCGAACGAAGCGCTCGACCTTGTGGCGCAAGTTACTTTCAGGGAAAGCGAAGAACAGCTCCGGGCAGTCTTCGCCCAGCCACTGCATCAGGTTGTCGACGACGGTGGTGTGGTCTTTTTCCGCCAGCGTATCGAGCAGCTTCTGTGGCACTTCCCACCACGGCCATTTCTTCGCCGGAGGTACGGACCTTGGTCCCACCGTCAGGCTCTGCCCGTTGATCAAGTAACGGTCGAACACGGGCAGCACCTCGCCAGCGCTGGCACCCAGACCTTCAAGAATCGGGTAAATATGTCGCCCATCCCAGAACCGGAAAAACACCTCTGTTCCATCAGGCATGCGTACTTGAGTCAAACTGCGCAGATGTTCAAACACCACGTCCGCCGTGCTGGTGGACACCGCCAGCCAACCCCAATCCTGGGCATCGGTTTCGGTAATCCATTGCAAAAAACCGGCGTTTGGCTTCAGCTCGGCGAGATAGGGCATGACTGGCTGCCAATCGGCGTAAGGCGTGCCACCCCAGATAGGTATCAGTTCTGGTGCCATCTCTTGCTGGTAGTAGGCCTTCAGCGGTTCGGCATCGCTGGCAGCACTGACGATCAGGTATAGGCGTTCACCTGCCTGCAACGGTTTGTCAGCAAGCCAAGCCTGCGGAGTCAACAGATCAGATCGCACAAGCACCTGCCTTGCACTTCTCGCATTCTTCACAAAACGGCGCATTACGTTTCAGCGTATTGATCTGCGCCGGGGTCAGCACCGCGCCAGCCTTGTCCGCATCCGCCTGTTTCAGCACACCGGGCATCAGTGGTGCAGCGCCAGTCCCGCTACCCGGCCCACCGCCGGAATTCATGTTGATCACCGGCCCGCTCAGGGTCACGCCGCCGGCATCGATCTTGATGAAGCTGCCGCCGCCGATCAGGGTCAGTTCACTGCCGGCTTCGAGCACGACTTTCATGCCGCTGCTCAGGTGGATTTCCTGGCCTGCGTCGATGAATTGCCCGGTGCCGATCTTGATGTGCTGGTTCATGCCCACGGTCAGGTGGTCGTTCGCCCGGGCTTCGACTTTGCGGTCGGCGTAGACGGTGTGGTGTTCTTCGGCCTTGAATTCGCTGTAGCTGTTTTTCTCGACGGTGTCGTGGCGTTCGTTGCCGACGCGGATTTTCTGGTCGTGTTCGACGTTTTCGTCCCAGTCGCGCTGGGCGTGCAGGAAGATTTGCTCCTGGCCTTTTTTGTCTTCGATGCGCAGTTCGTTGAAGCCTCCGCCGCCCTTGGAACTCAGGGTTTTGAAGGTGCTGCGAGTTTTGTTCGCCGGCAGCGGGTACGGGACGACGTTTTCCTTGTGGTACAGGCAGCCGCTGATCAGCGGTTGGTCGGGGTCGCCTTCGAGGAAGGTGACGAGCACTTCCATGCCGATCCGCGGGATGGCGATGCCGCCGTAGTGGGCGCCGGCCCAGGCGGAGGAGACACGCAGCCAGCAACTGGTCTTGTCGTCGGCCTGGCCTTCGCGGTCCCAGTGGAATTGCACTTTGACGCGGCCGTACTGGTCGCAGTGGATCTCTTCACCCTTGGGCCCGGTGACCACGGCGCTTTGGCTGCCGAGTATGCGCGGCTTCTTTTGCGTCAGCGGCGGGCGGTTCGGCACGTCCCATGGCGTGGCCTGGAAGCGGTTGCGGTAACCCTGGTGGAAATCGCCTTTGAGGCTGGTGGTGTCGCTGGTCACCGACTCTTCCAGCACTTGCGGCTGTTTGCCTTCGTGAAGGACTTCAGTCAACAGCCACAGGTCGTTCCATTTGGCTTTCGGGTGTTGGGTCAGGGCCAGGAAATGGCCGCTGACCAGCAACGGCTGATCGCTTTTGCCTTCGGCCTGTTGGAAGTCGCTGCGGTGGCGTTCCAGGTTGCGCTTGGCCAGGTGTTTGCCGCGCTCGCGGTCGATGAAGCGACCGGGGTAGTCGTAGTCTTCGAGGTCGGGCAGGGCGTCGCCGCGGTTTTCGCTTTCGAGGGTGATGCGCGGTTTTTCGAAGTCGTAGTCGCGGCGGGTGGTGCGGCTGGTACGGGTTTCCAGGCGCAGGTCGAAGCGCTTGATCACCGGGTCGTTGGCGACCATGCCGGAGTCTTGCTGATAGGCCACGGGGGCGAGTTTCGGGAACACCGTCTGGTCATCGCCGAACACCAGTTTGTGGGCCGTGGCGCTGTGCTGGAAGTGGTAGTGGATACCTTCTTCCTCGCACAGGCGCTGGATGAATTGCAGGTCCGACTCATCGTACTGAACGCAGTAAATGCGCTCGGGATAAATCGCCCCGACTTTGAATTCATAGGCGTTGCTTTGGATGCCGTGCTCTTCAAGGACCGTGCCGATGATTTTCGGCACGCTGAGGTTCTGGAAGATGCGTTGGTTGATGCGGTGCGCGAGGTAGGACAATTGCGGGCGAAGGGTCACCGCGTAGCGGGTCAGGCGTTTGCCGGAATCACCCTGGGCGGCGCGATAGATCTGGCCATGGATGCCGCTGCCGTCAGGCGAGAGCTGCAAAAAGGCCGGTTTGTGCAGCAGGGTCTCGAGGTCCAGCGACGGCTGTTCACTGACCAATTCCACCTCAAACACAAAAGGCTGGCTGATGGCTTCCCGACCTTGCAGGGAAAGGACCTGGAAGTCGCTGGAAAGACCTTCGATGGTCAGGGCAAAGTGAGTTTGATTGGCCGGCGCGAACATCCCTTGTTCCTTGTGCAGTGCAGCGGCGTACGCTACACCCGGGCAGGGCGCTTGCGGACGCGAAAATTCTGGAAGGGCGTAAACAACATCGACCAGCAGAGCTGGCCGATGCTTGAGACGGTCGGCCTGATTTAGGCGACCGGCAGACGCCAGTCATCGGAACCCGAAGTACCGGATACTTCATGGGTCCAGGTGATTTTGCGGTAGGTGAACTGTACTTCTTCCAGGTGCGTGAAGTGGGAGTTCGACGGATCCTGGCAGTTGTGCATTTTGTTGTTGATGGCGACGATGATCGCGTCTTCCAGTTTGGTGGTGTAGTAGTGCTCTTGGGTACCTTGAGCCGAAGTGCGGTACCACTGGATAACGATCTCGCTCATGCGCTCACCGGAGGTCAGAGCCGCCTGCAGCAGTGGCGAAGCCTTGTCGTAGACCTTGGTGATCACGACTGGCTTGTGTACGCGCTGACCGGTTGGTTGGCCGGACTGTGGGTCACGCGGGATGATCACGTCGTGGCTGAAAGCCTGAACCATGACCTGGTCTTCGTGACCTTCCTGGTAGGTGTTGCCAACCGAGTCGGCGGTGAATGCGCCGGCAGTGATCAGACCTTGTTTCTCGCCAGTGACGGACATGTACGCTGGTGTAGCCATGGATGTGCTCCTTGCTAAAAATTTAGGGTGCCCGGGAGGCGGTATCGCCCGGTGGGTGCCTGATTGTTATCAAGGTCCGTGCCAGAAACGGACAAGACCATGTAAATCAAGGTGTTGAGGCTTTTTTTAGAGGGCGGCGAATATTTCTAAAAGCGCTGTCGCCTGAATATGCGCAAGTTCTTGCGCAGCACTGCGCAAGAACTTGCGCACTCGGCTGGAAGGCCTGACAGGCCGGGCGATCAGCGATCCTTTAGGGGCTTTTGGCGCGAGCAGTGCGCAACTTCTTGCGCAGCAAGGCTTTGCGCCATCACTCAAAGGCACCTGGCATCCGGTGCAACGAATCGACGGGCCGAGTGGTCCATAAAAACAGCGCCGTCGAGCGTCCGAACAACCCCGAAGTGGAGTGAGAACGACATGAAAATCCTGATGGTTTTAACGTCCCACAATCAATTGGGTAACACGGGTAAGAAAACCGGCTTCTGGCTGGAAGAATTCGCCGCACCGTATTTCGCTTTCAAGGATGCCGGCGCTCAATTGACCCTGGTCTCCCCCAAGGGTGGTCAGCCGCCGCTGGACCCGAAAAGCGACGAGCCGGACGCGCAAACCGCTGCCACCGATCGCTTTCGCAAAGACTCCGCGGCCCAGTCAGCACTGGCTTCCACCGCTGTGCTGAGTACCGTAAGGCCCGACGATTACGACGCCGTTTTTTATCCCGGCGGTCATGGTCCGCTGTGGGACCTGGCCGAAGACCGCTATTCGATCTCGCTGATCGAGGCGTTTATCAAGGCAGGAAAACCGGTCGCAGCGGTCTGCCATGCGCCGGGTGTGTTGCGTCACGTCAAAGGTGCCGATGGCCAGCCACTGGTCAAAGGCAAGCGCGTGACGGGGTTTACCAACACTGAAGAAGAGGCGGTGCAACTGACGGATGTCGTGCCGTTTCTGGTGGAGGACATGCTGAAGGAGAAGGGTGGGGAGTATTCCAAGGGCGCGGATTGGGCGAGTTATGTGCTCACCGATGGCTTGCTGATCACCGGGCAAAACCCGGCATCGTCCGAGGCTGCGGCTGAGGCGTTGTTGAAGAAACTAGCCTAAACACTGGACCTGTAGCAGCTGCCGAGCAGCGCGAGGCAGCGTTCGGCTGCGAAGCAGTCGTGAAATCAGGCGATGCGGTGTTTCAGGAAGACCGCAAACTCAGGTTTCACGACTGCTGCGCAGCCGAACGCTGCCTCGCGCTGCTCGACAGCTGCTACAGGTCCGCGGCGCCTTAGGTAGCGGGGTTCAACGCGGCAAAACATTGCTCGATCGAGCGTCTCTGCGTCTCGGCATACAGTCCCAATTCATCAATGGTCGAGCGCCCCAGCGCCTGTTCAAACGCTTGCTGGTTCGAATGCACGCCATAATTTACCTGCGCCGCATCCCCAAGGTTCGACTGGAAGATCCCCGCCGCGCTCACCGGCAGAAAATCCTCATACACCAACGGTTCAACCCGCAAATAGCCGCCGCTGAGCAAATCTTCCAGCGGCAACGATTTCAGCTCATCCGCCGCCAGACCTTTTTCCGTGACGAAGTAGCGAAAGTACGCCAGTTCCTGTTGGCGCATGCCTTCGTAGGTGTCAGGGAATTCGCTGAAGTGCTGCGTCATCAGCGCGTTGTAACGTGCGGCATTGGCCTCGTTGGGGAAATCCTTCAACTCATCACGGGCAGCGTTGAGCAGGCGATCGTAAAGTGCCCGGCCTTTTGGCGTGAGCGCTGCGCCGCGCTGTTCGATTTCACCGAAGCGTGCGCTGTGGCTGCCGCGCGTCTCGGCTTGATCGGTGAAGGCGATCGGCTCGTCCAGCGCCTTGAAGCTGGTCTGGCGCAGCAGGATCGGGCACTGACGGCAGGGCGGGCCTTCGATCACGGCTTTGGGCGTGATGCCATGGGTGGGCATTTGCGCCTGGACGATGTCGATGTCCAGGGTGCGCGGCGTCAAGTGATTGATGTGCGGGCCCTTGAACGCGACCACGTCGGCGATCAGTCGATGCTGTGCGGCGAGTTTCTGGTACTGCTCGGCGGTAACCGTGGCGCTGTGGTGCCAGCGAAAGGTTTCCAGCGCCTGTTCGACGAAATCCTGGGCTTCTTGTTCGGTAAGACCGCCCTCGGCTTCGGCACGCTTGATCAGTGCAAGCGCTGCCGGGGTGAAGATCTGGCGTTTATCCAGCACCGATTGGGCGAAGGCTCGCAGTTCCAGGTCTTCGATCAGTTCCAGGCGCAGCAGTGAGGTGAACACCCGGAACGGGCTGACTTGCAATGAAGCTTCGTGCACGGCGCGGAATGCCGTGGAATGCACGGGAACGCCGGCCGGGGTCAGGTCGTAATAGCCGACGGGGTGCATGCCCATCACCGCGAACAGGCGGGCGAGGGTGGCCAGTTCGTTAGCGGTGCCGACGCGGATCGCGCCGTGACGCTCCAGGTCCAGCCGCTCGATTTCGCCGGTGCTGTTCAGTTGGCGGGCGACCTGCGGATCGCTGTCCAGCACGTGACGGTTGGTCTGCTCCACCAACTTCATCAGCGCTCCGTACAGCGGCACTTCTTCGCGGTACATGTCGGACATCGCTTTGGAGAAGCGTTGGCGGATCAGGTCAGGGCTGACGAAGCTTGGATGGCTCATGAAAAAGTTCCTGGCGCGGGAGACGTAAAGGATGCGGGAAAAGATCGCAGCCTTCTGCAACGCCGACAAACGAAGTTTCTGACGGACTTCATTCTGCCAAGGACTGACGCAATATTGGCTGCCCACAACCCTTGTAGGAGCGAGGCTTGCCCGCGAAGGGGCCTTTGAAGGCGCCAAAAAGCTTCGCGGGCAAGCCTCGCTCCTACAGGATTAGTGAGGGATTACAGATGAGAACGGCTTTCCGAGCGCAGCGATCCGAGGAATTCCCGGTACAACCGCGCGGTATTGGCCGGTTGTTCGACCATCGGCATATGGCCACTGTGATCCCAGATGTCCACGCGCAAATCAGCGATGCCTTTACTCCACACCGCCACGCTGCTGACGTCGATCAGACGGTCCTTGTGCCCCCACAGCAACAGCGCCGGGCACTTGATGTCGGGCAGTTTGGGCTCCATCGGCGGGCTGGCACGGAAGTCGTTGAAGATTTCTTCCAGCTCATCGCGAGTCTGTTCATAACGCTGCGCGATGGCGTCCAGCACCACGCCGGGCACCCAAGGCGGCTCGGCCATGGTCATGGCGTAGAAGCGCTGGAACTCCTCCCGTGAATGAATCAAAAACGGGTTGTGACCCTTGGCCAAATGTCGCTCCAGGTCGCTGGGCTCGGGAGAAGTGACGCCGGCCGGATCGATCAGGGCGACGGAGGCAATCCGGTCCGGGTAAGTCGCCGCCAGCCACGCCGCGATGTAGCCGCCCATCGAGTTGCCGATCACATGGACTTTCTCGACCCCGCAAACGTCCAGCAACTGGATCATCCGCTTGGCCTGCAGGGGGATGTCGTAGCCGCCACCGGCCTTGAACCCGGTTTCGCCATGACCGGCGATGTCGGGGATGATCACCCGATAGTTGCCGACAAAGTGTCGTGCGAAGCGCAGCCAGACGTTCTTGTCGGCACTGAAGCCGTGCAGCATCAGCACACTGCTGGACGCTTCGTACGGACCGCCTTGCCAGGTCGAGACGGTCATCTCCGAGATGGGTACGACGATTTTGTGCAGCCGATACAGCTTGGCTTCCATGGCCATATTCAGGTCATAGAGCCAGTAACCGATGGCTGGGTAACTCAGCCAGCTCCAGGCTACAAAAACCGCGATAAGGACAACCAACACAAGCATCAGGCATCTTCCTTTTACGTGATCAGGACAAAATGTGGTCAGCGGGTTTCAGTGCCCGGGTCAACCGGTGGTAGCTGAAACTGAACCCCGGAAACATGGCAATCACATGACCGCTCTTGCTTTGATACCAACTGTGGCAACCTCCGGACTTCCACACGGTGCGCTCCATTTCGCGGTGGATCATCTCAGTGTAGGTACGTTCTGCCTCGGGGCGCACTTCGATGCTGCGCAAACCGTGTTCTTTCAGCGTGCGGATGCAGTCGAGGATGTAATTCATCTGCGATTCGATGATGAACAGCGCCGAGGTGTGGCCGATGCCGGTGTTGGGCCCGGTGACGATAAACAGGTTCGGAAAGTCCGGCAGGCTGGTGCCCAGGTAAGCCCGCGGGTACTGCGCCCAGACGTCTTTGAGCCGGGTGCCGTTTTTGCCGGTGACCGGGTAGGAAATCACCCCGTCGGTGGCGTCGTACCCGGTGGACCAGACGATCAGGTCCAGGTCGATGTGCTGACTGTCCTGGGTGACGATGCCGGTTTCGTCGATGGACGCGATGCCCTGCTCGCGGCTGTGCAGCGTCACGTTGCTGCGGCCGAGCGCCGGGTAAAGGGTGCTTGAGACAATCACTCGCTTGCAGCCGATGGTGAAGTCCGGTGTCAGTTTGCGGCGTAATTCGGGGTCGGGCACCTGGCGTTTGAGGAAGCGCAGGGCGTGTTGCTGGACCAGGCGGATGGCCGGTCTCGAGTATTTGAAGGCGATGACACGGGTTTCGAACTGCCAGTAGAGCATCCAGCGCAGCAGTTTGTACGCCGGTTTGAGGCCCAGCAGCCAACGCTGGAAAGGTCCGAAGGTGCGGTCGGCGCGCGGCAATACCCAGTGCGGCGTGCGCTGGAACACATGCAGGTGTTCGACGTCGGGGGCAATGGCCGGAATGACCTGCGCCGCACTGGCGCCGCTGCCGACGATGGCGACGCGTTTGTGCTGATAGTCGAAGGTGTGATCCCAGTTGTTTGTGTGAAAAGTCTTGCCCTTAAAGCGTTCTTGCCCTTCAAAGTGTGGGACGACGGGTTGGCTCAGCGGCCCCGTCGCGTTGATCAGGAACTGGGCGTAAAACGTGCCTTTGGCGCCGGTATGCACTGCCCAGCGTTGGCCTTCGGCGTCCCACTCGATGCGCTCGACATTAGCCTCCAGTTCGACCTTGTCCCGCAGGCCGAAGTGCTCCACCACGTACTGGGTGTAGTGGTGCAGCTCAGCCTGTTCGGCGAACATTTGCGTCCAGCGGTAAGGGGCAAAGGACAGTGAGTAGAGCGGCGAAGGCACATCGACGGCCGCGCCGGGGTAGGTGTTCTGGCACCAGGTGCCGCCAAAGAAGTCCCGTCGTTCCAGCAGGCGAAAATCGTCGATGCCTGCCTTGAGCAAATTGATCGCCGCGCACTGACCGCCAAAACCGCTGCCGATGATCAACACTTGAAAGGTCTGCATGGGCCTCCTTTTTTAATCGTTGTTTATCCAATCCTCCCTTCATGTATAGCCCAAACATTGCACACATAACCTGTGGGAGCGAAGCTTGCTCGCGAATGGGGCGCTGCGGTATATCAGGCAAAACCGCGTCATCGTTCTTCGCGAGCAAGCTTCGCTCCTACAGACTGCATTGTCTTCAGGCTGCCCGCCGGTGATGGCTATTTAACGTTGCCCTGATAGACTCCCAGCACACCCGCAACCCTTGTGGTGTCAGGTTCCGTTCTGTGGCGCAGAGGCCCCTATGGGAAAAACGGGAGGAAAAGGACTTTCATTGGCCAGGAGGCTCTATACATCGCGAACCCTGGGTCTGGCCTTGGGGCTGTTGTGCGTGGGCGCGGCGATGTATCCGCTGAATCCGGCGCCGTGGGTCTGGGCGCTGATGCTATTCAATGGCGTGATCTGGCCGCACGTTGCCTATCAATGGGCGCGTCGGGCGAAGGTGCCCTTTCACGCCGAACACCGCAACATCCTGGTCGATGCCTTTCTCGGCGGCTTCTGGGTCGCCGCCATGCAATTCAATCCGCTGCCGAGCGCAGCGACGCTGTCCATGATGGCCATGAACAATGTGGCCATTGGCGGTTTGCGTTTCCTGCTGGTGGGCACGGTCGCACAGATTCTCGGGATCGGTGTCGGCCTGCTGATTTTCACACCGGTCTTCTTCGCGCAAACCAGAGCGTTGCAACTGTATGCCTGCTTACCGCTGCTGATTTTGTATCCACTCGCGCTGGGCTGGATCTGCTTTCGCCAGGCCACCACCCTTGGCCGACACAAACGCGAACTGCTGGCCCTGAGCCGAACCGACAGCCTCACCGGCCTGCTGAACCATGGCGCCTGGAAAGATCAGCTCGAAGTTGAATTCCAGCGCTGCCAACGCCAGCAGCAGGGCGGGGCGATTGCGTTGATCGACATCGACCATTTCAAAATAATCAATGACACCTACGGCCACGTCGCCGGGGACATCGTGCTGCGGCAGCTGAGCAAAATGCTCAAGCAGAACCTGCGGGCGACTGACGTGGCGGGGCGCTATGGCGGTGACGAATTCTGCGTGCTCCTCCCGGACTTGCCCCTCGATAGCGCGGCGACAGCCATGGATGCCTTGCGTGATCGCTTCGCCTCCCTGGGCTACGAGCAGGACCCGGCGCTGAAAGTCAGCCTGAGCATTGGCCTGGCGGCGTTCAACCCGGCCCACACCGACGCCACCCTGTGGCTCAACGATGCAGACCAGGCGCTCTACGAAGCCAAGAGCACCGGCCGCAACCGCGTTATCTGCCGCGTCGACGGCCAGCCCCGACACGAACTGCTCGACCCGGTCTGAGGCCTGCAAAAGTCCCCTGTAGGAGCGTAATGCTGTTCACTTAAGACAATCATCAGTCGAGCGAGAACCTGTGGCGAGGGGATTCATCCCCGTTGGGCTGCGAAGCGGCCCCAAAATCTACTATCGCGTTTTTTCAGCCGCACCACGTTCAGCGAATTACGACTGCTGCGCAGCCGAACGGGGATAAATCCCCTCGCCACAGGGATATTCGGTGTTGGTGAAATTGCGTTCCTACCGCGTGGGGGACCGATGATTAAGTTGCGCACAACTTTCCAAGACGTTTCCTACAACGTACCCTGTTGCCGCGTTCCAGCATCGCCCCCTATAGTTCGGACTCGCGGAAAACTTCGCGAACGACCTTGGCCGGTCGGATACAGGAACGCCAGCTAACCCGACACCGTTCAGGCGATTAACGTCTGAAACATTGTGTTATGGCGGCTGTGCGCGGGACACCTCCGGGTGTGCCGGGGTCCTGTAGCCCGGTCGGCCAACCCGCGTACGGCTGCCACCTTTTTCGCTTGGCCGCGAATGGTGGTTGCTCTAACTACAGGAGTTTCACCCATGTCCGACCAAGTAATACCCCGTTACCTCCCCATCGACACCTACGACGCCGAAACCCCGGTGCTCTTCATCAATACCCACAAAGAACTCAGTGACCTCGCCGCCTGCGCCGCGCATCGCTTTACCGTGGTTCGCGATCTGGCAGACACCTTGTCCTCCCTCGGCCTCAAAGGTATTTCCGATTGTGATTTGACGCGCGTAACCGGCGCGGTGCATCTGCTGATGCGCGAAGGGTGCGCGATTCTGGGGGTGATTCAGGCGCGGGCGTTGCAGCGGGAGGAGGGGTTTAAAACCGCAATATAGCGGTGTTTGAGCTGACGCTATCGTCGGAACGCCGCCCGGAGCCGGCTCACTCCCACATTGGATCTCCTGTGAACACAAGTCCTATGATCGACTGAGATTTAATGTGGAGCGAGTCTGCTCGCGAAGAGGCCATTGCAGTCGCTACAAATACGTCAGCTGACCGCTATTCCTTCACACTCATAAACTCTTCCGCCCAGCGGATGTATTCCTCAGGCTGCGTATACGTGTGAGTCAGCTCGGTAGCGCTCAAATCCGATGCCTGGGTAAAGATCTGCCGCTGTTCGCGCAAGCTGTCGTACGTCGCCTTGATCGCCGCGAAGTACGCGCCATGACCATCAATGGTCACCCGCACGCCCAGTTCAGCCAGGCGTTTGTCATCGCGCAGCGCCGGGTTGCCGTAGGTCACCAACATCAGTGGCACGGTCAGGTGTTCGGCAATCTGTTCGAGGTGATCGAAGTCACGAACACCTACCATGCAAATCCCGTCCGCACCGGCTTTCTGGTATTGCTGGGTGCGGCTGATGATTTCCTGGACCGGCAAGATCCCGGCGTTGGTACGCGCGATGATCGCCATTTCCGAGTCGACCCGGGCTTCCAGGGCCGCGCGAATCTTGCCGACGCCTTCTGCAACGCCGATCAGGTCGGTGGATTTGCGGCCGAATTGCGCCGGCAGCAGGGTGTCTTCGATGGTCAGGGCGGCCACGCCGGCGCGTTCCAGTTCGACGATGGTGCGCATCACGTTGAGCGCGTTGCCGTAGCCGTGATCAGCGTCGGCGATGACCGGCAATTGGGCCACACGGCCGATGCGCGTAGCCTGTTCGGCGAACTCACTGAGGGTGATCAAGGCAAAGTCGGGGGCGCCCAGCACCTGCAACGAGGCGACCGAACCACCGAGGATACCCACTTCAAACCCCAGGTCAGCGGCAATGCGGGCCGACATCGGGTCGAAGACCGACGCCGTGTGGTAGCAGGCGTTGGAAGCAAACAGCTCACGGAAATTACGGCGCAAATCTTGATGAGAAAGCCTGGACATATGAGTTCCACCAATACAAAGGAATGGAAAGGCTTGAGCAAAGGTGTCAACGCCGAAGGAACAAAAGGCTATCACGCGGACGAGGGGAAGATGATGACGAATTTTGTGGGGTGGCTCGGATTGATGCTGACTCGTGTGGCTAGGGGGCTTGTCTGTGGTGAGGGGGTGGCTGAGGTAAGGGGATTTACCTGTGGCGAGGGAGCTTGCTCCCGTTCGGCTGCGCAGCAGTCGTAAAACGCTGGGCGCGGTATGTCTGGAAAAAAGTGGTGGCAGTTTTTGGGGCCGCTTCGCAGCCCAGCGGGACGGGGCGGCGTTCCGACAAGCTCCCTCGCCACAGGGTGGGGAAGGTTTCAGATTATGATCAGGCCGCCACAGCCTGCCGCTGTTGATTGGGCAGCAGCACCGCTCGCACAGAATTACCCGGTTGCAGTTGCAGGCGTTTCGCCGTGAGTCGGTCGACGATCAGGCTGTTGCCCACAAGCCTGGCCTGGGCGGTAGTGATACGGCAGTTTTCCAGGCGGCGGTTGTGGATCAGCCACACCGGGGCCTGCTCGTCAGGCGTGCCAATGGCCAATACCAGCGGCTGGCTGTCGCGCACGGTGCGGATTCTCGCGATCGGGGCTTCGATCACCGGGCCTGCGTCGAAGATGTCGATGTAGCCCTGATGAACAAAACCCTCGGCCTTGAGAATCTTCAGCGCCGGTTCCGTGTTCGGGTGTGCCTTGCCGATGACGGCCTGGGCCTGTTCGGTGAGCAGGCAGGTGTAGAGCGGTTGGCGTGGCATCAGTTCGGCGATGAACGATTTGCTGCCCAGCCCCGACAGGTGATCGGCGTGGCTGAAATCCATTTTGAAGAAGTGCCGGCCCAGGCTGTCCCAGAACGGTGAACAGCCCTGTTCGTCAGCGCTGCCGCGCAGTTCGGCGATGAGCTTGTCGCCGAACAGGTGCCGGAATTCGGCAACGAACAACAGGCGCGCCAGGGACAGCAGCCGACCGTTACTGCCATGGCGCTGATCGGGCCGCAGAAACAGCGAGCAGATTTCCGATTGGCCGGTCATTTCGTTGTTCAGGAACAGCGTCGGAATCTGCCGCTGAATGCCCAGGTCCGGCGACGAACTGACCGTCAGCCCGACCCGATAGTTGTACCAGGGTTCACGCAGGCCAACGGCACCGGCCAACGCACTGATGCCGACCACTTGCTGATCGTCATCTTCCAGCACGAACAGGTAATCGGCATCCGCACGCTCGACCTGCTCGGCGAAGGTCCGCTGAGCCCAGCGCACCCGGTGCGTCAGGCGTTCTTCGTTGGCCGGCAGGGTGGTGAACCCGGGGCCGGCCTGTTGCACCAGATCCATCAGGGCGGGCAGGTCGGTGATGCGAACCGGGCGGACAATCATGATGCAGCTCCTTCTTCGCGCCCGTTCGGGCGCTGTCGTTGGGCACGGGGCCGGGTGATGCTCACAGGGCAATCAGCCGGATCGGGCTGCCATCGGTGACGTTCAGGGCCGCGCACATCTCGGCGCTCAACCCGACCGGTTGCCCGGTCTGGACATTCAGCTCGGCGACGATAGCGCGATAATCCCTGAGCGCATCGTTGCTCACCAGGTAGCTGCCACACCCATCGATGGGTGAAGCCAGTTGCGCCGTGCCGGTCTGGCTTTGGGCGATGGAGAGGATATTCGAGGTCCGTGCATACAGCGTCGGGCCAGCGTCGAACAGGTCGATGTAGCTGTTGGTTTCAAATCCCTCGCGCTCAAGAATATCGAAGGCTTCCTGGCCATCGGGGTGGATCCGGCCGATGCAATCCTGTGCAGCCTGGGGCAGCATCGGCACGTAAATCGGGTAGTGCGGCATCAGTTCGGCGAGGAAGGTCCGGCTCTCCAGACCACAGAGCCGCTCGGCCTCGGCGTAGGGCAGGTCGAAGAAATGCTTGCCCAGTGCATCCCAGAATGGTGATTGCCCTTCATCGCTGCTGTAACCGACGATCTCGGTGATCACCGCTTCCGCAAAGCGCTGCGAATGGGCGGCGATGAACAACAGACGCGCCCGGGACAGCAACTCTGAAAACCGCGTGCGAACTAGCGCCGTGTCGATATGAAAGCCGCGCAGCAAGGTGTGGGCGCTGAGGTCCTGGCACAACGACAATGCCGGCACACCGTGCTCGATGTTCAGCTCCCGGGAGGCGCTGGTGAAGTGACGGTTGCGCAAGCTGTAGAACGGCTCGTTGAAGCCGGCGGTGGCAAGGATTTCCGAGCAGCCCACCAGACGCCGGGCCGCGAGATCCTCCAGCACGAAGAAATAGTTCTCCGGGCCATTAACCTCCACGTCACTCTCGAACGAGGCGCTGGAGTCGAGAATCCTCAGCCGCAGGCGCTCCGTGTCGTCCGGCAAGGACGTGACACCGACCAGACTGTCGCGCGCCAGTTGCTGTAACTGGGGCAGGTCGGTTAACTCGACTGGGCGTAAGACCAGCATGGATGTACTCCTGTATCAAAGGGTTCGGCGATGTGTACCGAACCTGACTATCACTGTCGGTTTCCACGCATTAAATCGGCGGTCGCCTGATTTGTTGTCAGACGCCGCTCTTTTTCTTGTCAGCCGTTGCTCGGGTCGGGCAATACCGTGCTGGCGCCCAGCTTGTTGAGGAAAAACAGATACACCAGGCCGAGGGCAATCCAGATCAGGCCGAGTTTTTGTGCATCGACGCCCATGTTGTACATGATGGCGGCGACGATGATGAAGCCAATCACCGGGCAGATCAGGTGACGGATCACCTGACCGGACTTCTGCCGACGCCAGTAGTAATTGATGACGGTCAGGTGCAGCAACATGAATCCGCTCAACGCGCCGAAGTTCACCAGCGAGGTGAGGGTGTCCACCGAGTTGATGAACAGGTAGCAGATCACCAGCGACAGCACGGCCACCAGGTAGATGCTCAGGTAAGGGGTGTTGTGTTTGGGGTGAACCTTGGCCAGCACCTTCGGCAGTTTGCCGTCCCGGGCCATGCCGAACAGCAGGCGCGATACCGCCGCTTGCGAAGTGATGGCCACCGCTACGCCCCAGGCCAGGGCCGTGGCCACGCCGGTCAGGGTTGCCAGCCAACTGCCGGCGGCGATTTCGGCGATTTCATAAAACGCGGTGTCGGTAGAGGTGAAGCCCATGCCGGCCGCCAGGTCAGTGGCAATCCAGGTCTGCACGACGAAGATCACGCCCATTACCAACAGGGTGATCAGCGCCGCCTTGCCGACGCTACGGCCCGGGTCGCCCTTGATTTCTTCGGCGAGGGTGGAGATCGCATCGAAGCCGAGGAAGGACAGCACCGCAATCGACACGGCTTGCATCAGCAAAGCGAAATTGAAGGTGTCGGGGTTGTACAGCGGCGCCAGGGTCAGTTGACCGTTGCCGCCGCCGCTGTGCAGCGCATTCCAGGCGTAGAACAGGAAGATCCCCAGCACCACCAGTTGCGCCAGCAGAAACACAATGTTCATGCGGGCGGTGAAGGTGATGCCCCGCAGGTTGACGAAGGTTGCGCTGACCAGAAACGCCAGGATGAAACCGACTTTGGGGATGTCCGGGTACAGGTGATTCAACGCCATGGCCGCGTACACGTAGAGCAGCGGCGGAATCAGCAGGTAATCGAGCAGCATCAACCAACCGGCGATAAACCCGACATGCGGATTGAGGCCGCGTTGCGCGTAGGAATACACCGAACCCGCAATCGGAAAGGCCCGCGCCATGCTGCCGTAACTCAGGGCCGTGAACAGCATCGCAACCATGCCGATGATGTAGGCCAGCGGCACCATCCCTGGCGCTTCGGCGTTGACGTAACCGTACACACCGAACGGGGCGATGGGGATCATGAAGATCATCCCGTACACCACCAGGTCGGTCAGCGACAGGCTACGTTTCAACTCCTGCTTGTAGCCGAATTCTTCTATTTCCATGAAGCCCTACTCCTTGGGATGAAAGCAGCCACGAGCTGCGAGTTTGACGCGATTCTTTTACAACAGCGGTGCCAGGTAAGCGGTCCAGCGATTGACATTTTCAGGGGTGCGCAGCAGATCGTTGCGCACCTCGATCAATACCGACTCGAGTCCCCGTGCATCGCCGTGCACCGGCACGGTCATGTCGCCCAGCGGGTTGATTTTGTACGGTTCATTGCCGGCGACCTTCAATGGATGCCGGTTCAACCCGTCAATCAAGCGTTGGGCGTAGCCCTTGGCTTCACGAAACAGCACGCCGACTTCCAGCGCGCGCGGCTGGCCGTGGAAAACCGGGGTGAAGCTGTGAATGCCGACGACCCGAACCGGCCGCCCTTGTGCGACTCGCTGGTCGATCAAGGTTTGCAGCCGGGCATGAAACGGTTTGAACAGGCATTCGCGGCGGTAATCGCGCGTCGCCTCGTCCAGATCCCGGTTACCCGGTATCTGATAAATCTCGCTCTGCGACGGGATGCTGTCCGGGGCATGGCGCGGGCGGTTGAGGTCAATCAACAGCCGTGAGTAATTGGCCGCCAGCAATGTTGCCCCAATTGCCCGGGACAGGCCCTCAGCCAGTGCCAGTGCGCCAATGTCCCAGGCGATATGCTCGCGCGCCGCTTCATGACTCAGGCCCAGGTCATTTAACCCGGCCGGGATAAAGCGGCTGGCGTGTTCGCACACCAGAATCAACGGGTGCTCTGAGTCTTCGCGGCTCAGGGTGTACGCAGGCTCGGTAAAAAGACCGAGTTCAGCGGGTTCAGTACAGGCGTGCATAGTGCTCACAGCGTTCGGTGGGCGACAGCTGTTCCGTCAGCGTCAGTTCCTCGGTTTTAAGGGCGAAGTAAGTGTCCATCAACGCGCTCGGCAAGGCTTCGATCAGCGCCTCGCTGTTGCGCAGGCACTCGAGCGCCTGCGCAAGGGAAGCGGGCAGGGCGATGATGCCTCGGGCGTGGCGTTGTTCTTCATTCAAGGAGTCAGGGACTTCATCGGTGATCGCGTTCAAGACCAGGCGTTGCTCGATGCCCAGGCGACCGGCGATCAGCAGTGCGGCCATGGCCAGGTGCGGCGAAGCCGTGGCGTCCATGGCGCGAAACTCCAGGTTGTATTGCGCCGCCACGGATTTGCCGCCCAGGCTCACCGTCGGGCAGATCCGCAGCGCCGCTTCGCGGTTGCGCTGGCCGAGGCAGGCGTAGGAGGCGCTCCAGTGATGCGGTTGCAAACGCTCGTAGGACACCGGTGTCGGCGCAGTAAACGCGCAGAGTGCCGGCAAATAATGCAGGATGCCGGCGGCCCAGTGCTGGCCGAGGGTCGACAGGCCATTGAGGGTGCCGGCGTCGTACATCAGCGGTTGACCGTCCAGGTCCAGCAGGCTGACATGCAGATGGACGCCGTTGCACACAGCATGCTCGGAGGTCTTGGGCGCGAAGCTCACGTCCAGGCCCATCTGCCGGGCGATTTCGCGGGTGATCTCGCGCACGTTCACTGCGCGGTCCGCCGCTGCCACACCGAGGGTGGGGCGGCAGGTGATTTCGTATTGATGCTTGCCGTATTCGGGCAGGAACATTTCCGGTTCGACGCCGCCGGCGCGCAGGGCACTGAGCAGCCAGCCACCGAACTCGGCACCCTGACGCTGGGCCTCAAGGGAGAACGCCAGCTGATCAGCCGCGTCGCTGCTCAGGTTGAATTCATGTTCGAACGCGGCATTGACCTGCAAGCCCAGTTCGGCGCGATACCGCTCCACTTCATTGCGCAACAACGTTCGCGGACAGGCCCCCCACGGGCGGCCATCGGTTTCACGAATGTCGCCGTGGATGAAGTCCAGCGCCGGGGCCGTGGTATCCGGGCCATTGCTGACCGTTACCCGGCTGCTCAGGTCGGGAATCAGGCGCAAGTCGCCATAAGCGCCCCACGGATTGGTGGAGGCGATGATGTCTTGCGGGGTCAGGGCACTGTTGGCCGGCACCCAGCCGCAGCCCGTCGCCAGATAGTGTTCAAGTTCGTCCGTCGGAAACGAGCGTCCGCGCGTCACGCCGATCAAGTCGGTGGTGACAATGGTGGTCATGGGCAGCGGCGACAGGCGTTCGCTCATGGTTGCATCTCCTGCAACCGGCCGAGCACGGTCTGGGTGTCGGTGATCCAGCAGTAACCCTTGATCGCGTTCAGGCAGGCTTGATGACGCTCGGGTGTGTAGGTCGCACAGGCATCCTCCACCAGCGTTACCAGGTAGCCACGGTCCGCAGCGTCACGCACGGCCATGTCCACGCACTGGTCGGTGACGATGCCGGCGATGATCAGATGCCGCGTCTCAAGGTTGCGCAGCACGTAGTCAATGTTGGTGGAGTTGAACACCCCGGAGGAGGTCTTGGGCAGGACGATTTCGTTTTCTGTCGGTGTCAGGTCGTCGATGATCCGCGCCGGCGCACTGCCCTTGGGCAAGTGCATGTCCGAGAGTTTGTGGTCCAGCGAGCGGTCGCGGCCATCGGCAGTCAGGCTTTCGATGATCGTGTGCAGCACGTTTTGCCGCGCGCTGCGGAAAGCGCTGAGCAGCCGGCGTTGATTGGGCACCACCTGCATGTGGGCGCGAGTCAGGAAGTATTCGCCGTCCGGTCCGTTGAGGTGCGGGTCGAACTGCGGTTCGAGCCAGGCACGCTGCATGTCCACCAGCAACAGCGCGGTGTGATCGGCAGTGAACGGTAAGTCCCGGGGCGAGTGGTGGGGGAGCGTGAACATCCTTATTTATCCTCCAGCAGGTGGGTGTCGAAGTCGGTCCGCAGGGCATCGATGCCTTCCAGGCGATCGGCCAGCTCCGGACTGCGCAGGGTCAGGCAGGCAATCAGCGCCTCGACCTGGGCCAGCGCCGGGACCAAGGTGTCGAAGGCCGACACCGATTCCACCGGCGCGCTGATAATCAGGTCGGCCATTTCCCGCAGCGGTGAAGCATAGATGTCAGTGAACAACACCACTCGGGCATATCGACTTTTCGCCGCATTGGCCACGCGCAGGGCTTGTGATTGGTAACGGCGATAGTCGAACACCAGCACCACGTCCTGACGCTGCACGTCGAACAGTCTGTCCGGCAGTTGCGCGTTGTCTTCCAGGGTGAAACAGCCCGGGCGCAGGAGGCGCAAATGGTTGAGCAAATAGTTGGCGAGAAAGCTGCTGAAGCGCCCGCCAAAGCAATGAACCTGATGGCGGGTATCGAGCAGCCATTCCACCAGTATCCGCACATCTTCGGGTTGGGTCAGGGCATGGGTATCCACCAGCGCCCGATGGGTGTCCGCCAGGTAATGACTCCATGCGTCGCCTTTCTGAAGCTGAGAGCGAAGCTGCAACAGGGTGCTGGGGGACCGAAGGCGATGGTCCATGTCGCTGAGCAGGGCATCCTGAAAATCGGCGTAACCGCTGAAACCCAGTTTTTTTACCAGTCGCACGATGGTGGGGTCGCTGACACCGGCATGTTCGGCCAAACGTGACATCGGTCCCAGCCCGTTACGCGGGTACTGGTCCAGCAAGGCACGAATGACTTTGCGTTCCGACGGCGTAAGGTCCAGGCCGGGATCGGTGATCAGGTCTCTGAGAGAGGGCATCCGGGCTCCTGCTGGATGGGTGTGTCGGTTTTGTTTCATAAATTGCTAAAACAGTATTTATGTAGCGCATGCTACATGTCTAGTGAATTTTTCCATGGTTTTTCCAGCGTCAAAAATGAGGCGAAATGCCCGTGCGCTGGGGGCTACACGGAAGTCGACCGGCCTTGTAGTCCATCGCCCGCAAGGCTGTCGGAGATTGCCGAATTTCAAGGGTTGAATGAGTAAGCATTCCGTCGTTGCCAATTTAAACGAAACGCCCTGGATCAAGCGTCTTGCGGCACAATTGCGTCATTGTTTGCGGCGTTGTGCCGTTTACCATTTCATCGACAGGGTGATAATCCGTGCAGGCAACCCGTTTGACCCTGATGTGCCACGCTCGAACCGTCGCACAAAAATTGGCGACGTTTCCTACGAATGAGCCGTTGGAATTTTATGGGCATTCGGCGAAGGGATCGCGTTGCAGCCAGTTCGAGCGCGTGCCACGTGTGCTCTGTGGGCCGGAGTTGCGCACGCAGCAGACAGCCGAGTTGTTTGGCGATGACGTTGAAATCGTCTCGGCGCTGAGGGATTGCGACTTCGGACGCTGGAACGGAGCGCGGATCGATCACTTGCAAAAGACCGAGCCCGAGGCGCTGCAAGCCTGGCTCGACGACCCGGCCTCTGCGCCGCATGGCGGTGAGTCGGTCATGCAACTGGGTGAGCGCGTGGCGCAGTGGCTCAAGTCCCTTGAGACAACACCGGGGCATATCCTTGCCATCACCCATCCTTTTGTCATTCGCGCCGCATTGACGCAGGTGTTGCAGGCGGCGGCGTTCAACCTGATCGACGTCGAGCCATTGTCGGCCATCGAGTTGCGGTTCACTGGCCGCTGGCGCCTGCGTTTGCTTGAAGGAGTCATTTGATGAAAAAGCTTCTGGTCATCGGCATCGGCGCCGGCAACCCCGACTACATCACGATGCAGGCGGTGAAGGCGCTGAACCTCGTCGACGTGTTTTTCCTGATGGACAAGGGCCAGAGCAAAGACAAGCTGATCGACCTGCGCCGTGAGATCTGCGAGCGCTACATCACCGATCACGACTATCGCTTCGTCGAAGTTCACAGCCCGGAGCGCGAACGCGGGGATGTGGACTACAAGACCAGTGTCGAAGATCTGAATCTCGCCAAGCAGCAAACCTTTGAACGGCTGATCAATGAGGAAATCTCCGACGACCAGTGCGGCGGTTTTCTGGTGTGGGGCGATCCGGCGCTGTACGACAGCACCCTGAGGATTTTGCAGGCGATCCTCGCCTCGGGCCGCTGTGCGTTCGAGTATGAAGTGATCCCCGGCATCACCAGCGTTCAGGCACTGGCGGCGCAGCATAAGGTGCCGCTGAATCGCATCGGCCGCTCGATTGAAATCACCACCGGCCGACGGCTCGCGGCGGGGCAGGTGAGCGATGCCGATAGCCTGGTGGTGATGCTCGATGCCGAGGATTCCTACCATCAGGTGGCGGATCCGGAGACGGAGATTTACTGGGGGGCTTACTTGGGAACGCCGGATGAGATTTTGATCAGCGGCAAGCTCAAAGACGTGGCGGATGAGATTGAGCGGGTGCGCAAGGCGGCGCGGGTGGCCAATGGGTGGATTATGGATACCTATTTGTTGCGTAAGCCTTGAGGGCTGCGGTGTCTGGGCTGACGTCATCGCGAGCAGGCTCACTCCCACATTGGATCTGTTGTGAACACAAATTTTGCGACCAGCACCGATCAAATGTGGGAGTGAGCCTGCTCGCGATGGGGCCCTCAAATACACCTCAAATTATTGCTTTTATCCCACGCCCAAACCGCTCCCGATACACCGACGGCGGCACACCCACCACCCCTCGAAACGCCACGCGAAAACTCTCCACCGAGCGATAACCGCACTGGTCGGCAATCTGATCGGTGTTCTGACTCGTGCTCTCCAGCAACTCCCTCGCCCGCGCCAGCCGCTCATGCTGCAACCACGCTTTGGGCGGCATGCCAGTGGCCTCAGTAAACCGGCGCAGAAAGGTCCGTTCACTCATCGCCGCCTCACTCGCCAGTTCGCGAACCTCCAGCGGTTCATGCAAGCGCTCACGCGCCCACTGCATGACGCGGGACAAATCGCTGCGCGGCGTTGGACTGACGGGCGTAGGAATAAACTGCGCCTGCCCGCCGGTACGTTGCGGCGACATCACCAGGCGCCGCGCCACCGAGTTGGCGACTTGAGTGCCGAAATCCCGCGCCACCAGGTGCAGGCACGCGTCAATACCTGCCGCGCTGCCGGCCGAGGTGATCAACTGTCCGGAATCAACGTAGAGCACGTCCGGGTCCACCAGAATGTTCGGAAAACGTTCGGCCAACTCTGCGGCGTAGCGCCAATGCGTGGTAGCGCCGTGACCGTCCAGCAGGCCGGTCGCCGCGAGCACAAACACGCCGGAGCAGATCGACAGTAACCGCGCACCCCGCGCATGGGCCTGGCGCAGGGCGGCGAGCAAGTGTTCCGGCACCGGCGCGGTGCGGTCGCGCCAGCCGGGAATGATGAGGGTGCGGGCGTCTTCAAGCAGTTCCATGCCGCCATCGGCCAGGACCTGAATGCCGCCCATGGCGCGCATCGGGCCCTGATCCACTGCCACGATACGGTGCTCATACCAAGGGAAGTCGAACTCCGGCCGCGCCAGACCAAAGATCTCCACGGCGATGCCAAATTCGAAGGTACAGAGGCCGTCGTAAGCCAGAATCGCGACCAATCCAGGGTTGGGCTGCATATGGCGGAAAGTTCCCGGTGAGTGTCTTGTCCGCCACTGTAGCCGCAAGCGTCGGGCGGATAAAGTCTTCTCACACCCACTCAAGACTTTGGAGTACAGCCCATGACCAGCCTGGTCCGTGCCATTCCCGCAGCACCTTCGGCCATTGCCCTGATGCACTTCAGCAACCGTCTGACCTTTGAAACCGATTGTTCCGACGTGTACGGCAGCCAAGAGGCCGGCGAGGTGGATTTTGTCCTGGTGGACGTGCGTGGACCGTCGGCATTCGAACGCGGGCATGTGCCGGGTGCGATCAACATACCGGGGCGCCTGCTCACCGCCGAGGGCCTGGCGGACTACCCGACATCCACCTTGTTCGTGGTCTATTGCGCCGGGCCGCACTGTAACGGTGTGCACAAGGCAGCGGTGAAACTGGCGGCGCTGGGTTACCCGGTCAAGGAGATGATCGGCGGCGTGACCGGGTGGCTGGATGAGGGGTTGGAGTTGAGTGTGGTGGTGCAACGGTCTGCCACCACCGTGATCGGTTGCGAATGTTGATGTAGTCAAAAAGATCGCAGCCTCGTTTCACTCGACAGCTGCTACAGGTCTACGCGATCCCCTGTAGGAGCTGTCGAGTGAAACGAGGCTGCGATCTTTTGATCTTAATCCGCCGCTGCCCACCACCCATCCAATGTCGCCTGTAACCAGTCATTCACGGCTGCGTAGGCGGCGCTGTCCTGTTCCCCCCGGGGCAGCGGTGATTCTTCGTCAAAGTGTTCATTAAGCATCGCCACCGACTCCGCATTCCACTCCGGATGAAACTGCAATCCCACCCGAGTCGGCCCGACCCGATACATCTGCTGTTCACACTGATCACTGCTGGCCAGCAGTTGCGCATCGGGCGGCAGTTCGAACGCGTCTTCGTGCCACTCCAGCACCTTCAGCATCTGGCCATCGACGAACGTCACCGTGGTCCAGCCGGTTTCGGTTCGATCCATCCGCCGCACCTTCCCGCCCAGACTCAGCGCCAGCAGCTGCGCCCCCAGGCAAATGGCAAACACCGCCGCGCCCTGATCCAGGCTTGCCGCTAGCCACTGCCGTTCCGCGTCCAGCCACGCCGGCCCGGCATTGGATTCATAAGGCCCACCCAACACAATCACGGGCGCCGCACTCACCGGCGGCAGTTGGCCGAGGTCGGCGCGAAAGACGTTCAGCGTCACCCCTCGGGACGCTGCCCAATCGGCAATGGCGCCAGGACCTTCAGCGGGGTGGTGCTGGATCAGATTCAGTGTGGGCATCGGTGCTCTCTTGTCGTTTTTGCGTGTAGGTTTTGTCTGAAAAAAGGACTTGTCCTACAGTCCTTGCACCGCCTTGGCGCACGCTTCAAGGGCTTTGAATGGGTCGGCCACTTTTCTATAAGTATTTGTCGCTTAAACACAATTTGCCCTCTGAAAGCCGCTCTAGACTGCCGGCCACTTAGGTCTTCACCGACCGAAAGTCATTCGAAAGCTGCCAATAAAAGCCTCCGCACACAGGAGTTATAAATGAAGAAGCTAGTGATGTTTGGTGCCCTGGCACTGTCGATGTTGTCCCTGACCGCTGTGGCCGATGACGCCAAGCCGATCCGCATCGGCATCGAAGCCGGTTACCCGCCATTCTCGATGAAAACCCCTGACGGCAAACTCACCGGTTTCGACGTCGATATCGGCGACGCGCTGTGCGAGCAGATGAAAGTGAAGTGCACTTGGGTCGAGCAAGAGTTCGACGGCCTGATCCCGGCACTGAAAGTGAAGAAAATCGACGCGATCCTGTCGTCCATGACCATCACTGACGATCGCAAAAAGAACGTCGATTTCACCATCAAGTACTACCACACCCCGGCGCGCTTCGTGATGAAGGCCGGTACCGACATCAAGGACCCGCTGACCGAGCTCAAAGGCAAGAAAGTCGGTGTGCTGCGCGCCAGTACCCACGACCGCTTTGCCACTGAAGTGCTGGTGCCGGCCGGTATCAACCTGGTTCGCTACGGCTCCCAGCAGGAAGCCAACCTGGACATGGTCTCTGGCCGCGTTGACGCGCTGCTGGCCGACTCGGTCAACCTGGACGACGGTTTCCTGAAAACCGACGCCGGTAAAGGTTTCGCTTTCGTCGGCCCGACTTACGAAGACGCCAAGTACTTCGGCGGCGGCGCCGGTATTGCTGTGCGCAAGGGTGATACCGAGCTGGCGGACAAATTCAACACCGCCATCACCGAAATCCGCGCCAACGGCAAGTACAAGCAAGTGCAAGACAAGTACTTCGACTTTGACGTTTACGGCCAGTAATCACGCCGTGCAAAAAAGTGGCAACCGTTGACGCGGTTGCCACTTTTTTTATGCGCTCTCTCTGTTGAAATGAGATCCATTGTAGGAGTGAGCCTGCTCGCGATAGCGATTTTTCAGTGGAAAATTTGCTGTCTGACACACCGCCATCGCGAGCAGGCTCACTCCTACAGGTGATTTTCGCCGCTCAGACACTCAGGAGTTTCCATGCAACGCATCGACCATTCACTGCCCTGGAGCCATCTGGGCACCGAACGCACCCTCAGCGTGTTTCGTTATGGCGCCGGTACTCGCAAGGTCTACATCCAGGCCAGCCTGCACGCCGACGAGTTGCCCGGCATGCGCACGGCCTGGGAACTGAAGAAGCGCCTGGCTGAACTCGAAACCCAGGGCCAGTTGCAGGGCGTGATCGAACTGGTGCCGGTGGCCAATCCGATCGGCCTTGACCAGCACCTGCAAGGCAGCCACATGGGCCGCTTCGAACTGGGCAGCGGCAAGAACTTCAACCGCTCCTTCGTCGAACTCAGCGCCCCGGTGGCCGAGTTGATTGGCGACCAATTGGGTAACGATGCGCAAGCCAACATCGCGCTGATTCGCCAAGCCATGGGCCGGGTCCTGGACGACCTGCCGGCCCCAGCCTCGCAGCTGGAAGCCATGCACCGCTTGCTGTTGCGCCACGCGTGCGAAGCCGACATCACCCTGGATCTGCATTGCGATTTCGACGCAGCGATTCATCTGTATGCGTTGCCGCAACACTGGCCGCAGTGGCAATCCCTGGCGGCGCGCCTGAAGGCCGGGGTGGCGTTGCTCTGTGAAGATTCCGGCGGCAGTTCCTTCGATGAATCCTGTTCGTCGCCGTGGTTGCGCCTGGCACGGGCCTTCCCCGAGGCGGCGATTCCGCCGGCCAACCTTGCGACGACGCTGGAGCTGGGCAGCATGGGCGACACCCGGGTCGATCAGGCCCAGGCCAACTGCGAGGCGATTCTCGGGTTCCTCGCCGAGCAGGGCTTCATCAGCGGCACCTGGCCTGCGGCGCCGAGCGAGTGCTGTGAAGGCATGCCGTTCGAGGGCACCGAATACCTGTTCGCGCCGCATCACGGGGTGGTGAGTTTCCTGCGTGATTCCGGTGAGTGGGTGGAGAAGGGCGATGCGCTGTTTGAGGTGGTTGATCCGCTGAGCGACCGCGTGACTACCGTGCGCGCCGGCACCAGCGGCGTGTTGTTTGCGATTGATCGCGGGCGGTATACGCAGCCGGGAACGTGGCAGGCAAAGGTGGCGGGGCGTGAGCCGATTCGGGTTGGGAAACTGATTAACGATTAACTGCGAAATCTTCTTGATCGTTCCCACGCTCCGCGTGGGAATGCAGCCCGGGACGCTCCGCGTCCCTTTTACAGCCGAACGCGGAGCGTCCGTTGAGGCATTCCCACGCAGAGCGTGGGAACGATCATAGTCCTCCAGCAAGCTTCATGGTGTTAGGCTCACACCCGAATCCTGCGCTCCATGAAGGAAGGTTTATGTTGAAGTTTCTCGCTCTGCTGACGTTGCTGGCCTGCGCCACCGTCCACGCTGAAACCCCGCTGCACACCGATCTGCCGCTCAAGTACCTGGAGCAGGCCAACCCCGAATCCCGCCACCAGCCGTTGGTGATTTTCCTCCACGGTTACGGCAGTAATGAGGAGGATCTGTTCGGCATCAAGGATGAGTTACCGGCGCAGTACAACTTCCTGTCTGTGCGAGCGCCGATGGTGATGGAGGAGGGTAGTTACAAGTGGTTTCGCGAGAAGGGCAACGCTGCCTACAACGGTGAAACCGATGATCTGAAGGCCAGCGGCCAGGTGCTGCTGAATTTCATCGCCCAGGCCGCGAAGAAATATCACACCGAACCCGACAAGGTGTTTCTGGTGGGTTTCAGCCAGGGCGCGATCATGTCCTATGAGGTGGCGTTGCGTCACCCCGAGGCGGTGGGCGGGATTGCGGCGCTGAGCGGGCGGATTCTGCCGGTGCTGAAATCCGAGCTCAAACCGGATGAAAAACGCCAGAAGCTGGCGATTTTCATTGGTCATGGCACGGTAGACAAACGCTTGCCTTACATCGACGGCACCGAGGCCAACAGCCTGTTGCAGAGCCTGTCACTCCAGCCTGAATTTCACGCCTATCCAGGCGTCGGTCACAGCATCAGTGCCACCGAAATGCAGGATCTGAGCGCCTGGTTGCAACGCCTCAACCCGTAAGTCTTACTTGCCGGTGACGATCTGCTTGACCAGCGTCTCGTGGCCGCCATTGTCGCTGAGGCGGGAAATCACCTGGACGATCGCCATGCGCGTGTTGGACGCGGCCATCAGCGTGGTGTCGAGGGTTTTGCCGCCGCCCTGGGTGGCGGTGCTGTCGATCTGCCGCAGCCCCAGGCCGGTGCCTTTCTGGGTCAGGCTTTTTTCGCTGAGTTTGGTGAAGTCCGGCAGCGCCTTGGCTTGCTCGGTGGCGAAGTCGGCCGCTGCGGAGTCGAGGAACTGACCGTCGTTGTCCTTGACGTTGGCGCCGCCAGGGATGGTGTTTTCGGCCGCAATCACCACGGTTTTAGTGGTCTCATTGGTGTACATGGTGCCCGTTGCCCCGGCGGTGCCGGTGGCCGCGTCTCCGGCAGGCAACGGGTTGGCGATAAAGCCTTTGGGCAGGGTGAATTTGAACTTGCCGCCAAGCATCGACACCTCTTGTGCAGGCGCTTTGTCGCTGGCAGTGGCCTTGGCGGCATAGGCATTCAAAGCCCCCAGGCTGGCGGCCGCCGTCAGTAACAGGACAGCGGCTTTTTTACTCAACAATGACATCGGAAACTCCAGGGATGATCGCGCATTCGCCGCAATCATCCCATGGAACACGATTTGTAGCAGCTCCCGAAAACCGGCCTGTAGCAGCTGCCGAGCCTGCGAGGCTGCGTTCGGCTGCGAAGCAGTCGTGAAGTCGGTATACGAGGTTTTCCTGAAAAACCACGGCGCCTGATTTCACGACTGCTTCGCAGCCGAACGCAGCCTCGCAGGCTCGACAGCTGCTACACCGACAGCGGTGTCAGTCCTGATTCTGCGGAAACAGGTTACGACGGGTTTCTTCGTCGAACTCGGCCTTCAGCACCAGTTTCTCTTTCAAACCCTGCGCACGTTGGGCCGCCGGGCGGGCGCTGATTTCATCGAACAGACGCTTGACGTTCGGGTAGGCCGCCAGACCGTTCTCGCCGAGGATGTACGGCGCGTAGCTCGCCCAGCCCCACAGCGCCATGTCGGCGATGCTGTAGGTGTCGCCGGCCAGGTATTGATGATCGGCCAGGCGCTGGTCGAGCACGCGGTAGTGGCGTTCGACTTCCTTGAGGTAGCGATTTTTCGCGTAGGCCAGGTCTTCCGGTGCGTGGTGCAGGAAATGCACGGCTTGACCCGAGAATGGCGACAGCCCGGTGGCGATGAACATCAACCATGACAGGAGCTCGGCCTGGCCTGTGACGGAGGTCGGCAGGAAACGCTGATGTTTTTGCGCCAGGTGCAGCAGGATGGCCTGAGAGTCGAACACGGTGGCGTCGCCGTCGACCAGGGCTGGAACCTTGGCGTTCGGGTTGATCGCCAAAAAGGCTGGCAAATGTTGCTCGCCCTTGAAGGTGTCAACGCCAATCAATTCGTAAGGCGTTTGCAGTTCTTCAAGCAGCAGGGCAACTTTCATCGGGTTTGGCGAAGGGTGGAAAAAGAACTTCATGGTGTAGGCCTCAGTCAGTGGGTTAGGAACTGAGGCTGATGGTGGGGCAAACCTGTTCGATTGACGTACGAGGTTTTTGCTCTACTCGTTCTGGATTATCGAACGTGTTGTGGGGGCTTTATCACTTGCTCGCGACGTTGCGATCACCGCACCGGCAATAATTAACACTGCCGGCACGATCAGGATCGGACCGGCATGGCTGCGTCCCACGACGATCAGCAATAATGTTGAAATCAACGGCGCCAGGTAGGAAAGCGCCCCTAGCGTCGCCAGGTTGCCGTGTTTGGTGGCGTGGTCCCAGGCAAGAAATGCCAAACCGACCGGCCCGAGGCCGAGCACCACAATCGCTGCCCATTGGCCGGGATCAGGCCGCACCGTGGTTTCGAACGCCAGGTGACAGATCAGGCCGGACACGGCCGACATACCGCAGATCCCGCCGATGATGCTGCTGGGCACGTCATTGAACCGCCGGTTGATCACTGAATAACCGGCCCAGATCAGCGCACAGCCGAATGCTGCGAGATAACCGGCGACGGGCATCGTTGCGCCAGCCTCCGGGCCGTGTTGCTGCATGATGAACGCGGTGCCGGCCAGACCCAGCAGCGCGCCGAGCATTTGCCGCTTGTGCAGCTTTTCCCCGGCCGAAAGCGCTGAGAGCAGCACCAGCAACAGCGGCCACAGGTAGTTGATCAGGCTGGCTTCGGCCGCCGGGGCGACTTTGAGCGCGAAAAAATACAGCGCGTGATAAACGAAAATGCCCACGAACCCGGTCGCCCACACGGCCCAGGGCTGTCGCCAGCTGCTGAAGCCGGCGATCCCGCGTCGACCCAGAATCACCAGGCTCGCCACAAACGCTATGCCGAAGCTCAGCGTCAGTAATTCAAAGGGCGGAATGCCTTCGGTGAGGGTGGTCAACAGCGCCAGGCAGGACCAGAGAAATATCGCGATCACACCAACGGCTGTGGCTGAGTGGGGAGTACGGACGAGGGACGTTGTGAGGCTCATGTCTGTTCCTTCAGCACGTAGCGGGCGACATCCTGGCCCTCTGGATGTGAAGGAGCTTAGCGTTTGATCGCTGATCGTCCAGCCGCGGTCGTCGGGTTGACCGGTCGCGCCAACAAGCGGCGGGTGATCCCCAGCAACCCCACGGACACCCCGACACCCAGCGCAAACGCGCTCATGCCCATCTCGGGCAATGCCAGCGCCAACACCAGGCAAAACGCCGCGAACGAATACATGCCGGTCGCCGTCGCCCGCAGCAATGCGGCCGTAAACGCCGGACCGCGGGTTTGCTGGGAAAACACCGCCATCACGCTGCCGAGCACCGGGAACACCGCAAGCAAACCGCTCCAGCCTTCGCCGACGGTGCTGGCGAGTAACGTCACTGCGAGGGTGAGCAGGGCGCCGGCAATCATCCGCAGCAGCAGTTTGTCGGACTTCGGCGCCGGGCCGGAAACGATGGGTTGCACGCTGGGAAACAGGTAAGGCGCGGCCAGCAGCGCGATGGCGGCAGCGACCGTCGAGAACACCAGCGAGGGCGGAATCAGCGAGAGCACCACGGCCACGGCGGCCCAGACCAGCAGTGAAATCGTCAACGCCCATGGCCATTCCGCCCGTTGAGCAACCTGGGCGTAGGTCACGCAGAAGGCAATCATCGCGAACATCGCCGACAACGCCGCTGTCGCGGACTGAGCGGCGAACACTTCGCCTTGCTCGATGGCAAGGAAGAACAGAATCGGCCCCACCACCACCGGCAACCCCGACAGCCAACCGGCCACGCTTGGGCCCCAGCGTTTGCCCGCGAGGGAAATCAGCAACAGAAAACCAGGAATCACCAGCAGTTTGAGCATCAACACGCACGCGTCTCCGACCCGAGTGAGGCGCCAACGTTAGCACCGCGGACGTTGGATTGCTCTAGAAATTAATGGATTTTGTATACAAAGCGCGCGGCAAAATAATTGTACAAACATATACTTTGCGTATAAGTTTTTAGTAAATGCCCACGGTGAGAACAACGCGATGAACAGCCCCCGATTTCGCCTGCACCACAGTGTGTTGTTGCTGGGATTGTTAGGCACCCAGGCCTTGGCCAATTGGCAGGAGGCATTGCCCGGCGCGCAGATCATAGGCGCCGGCGAGTTTCGGGTGTTTGGGTTTGATGTCTACAACGCCCGGCTCTGGAGTGCGGCACGGCCATTGGCGCTGGACCAGCCGTTTGCCCTGGAACTGATCTATCAACGCAGCATTTCCCGCGATGATCTGGTGCAGGCCAGTGTCGATGAAATCAAGCGATTGTCCGGCGCCTCGGTCAGCACCGAGCAGCTCGAGCGCTGGAAGGTGCAGATGCAACAGTCGTTCGTCGATGTAAAAGCCGGCACCCGCATTACTGGCATTTATCTGCCGGGACAGGGCGCGCGGTTCTTTGTCGGCCAGCAGCCGCAACACGAAGTGAAAGACCCGCAATTCGCTCGGGCCTTTTTCGCTATCTGGCTCGACCCACGTACGCGTAATCCCGAGTTGCGCCAGCAGTTGCTGGGCAGCGCCAATCCTTGAGGTGCATGACATGCTGAAGAAACTGCTACTGGTGTTGTTCGTCTGCCTGGCCGGTTGCAGCGTTGATGTGGAGCGCTACAGCGAGCAAACCCCCAAGCTCGATCTGCCCGGGTTCTTCGTCGGGCGAGTGGATGGCTGGGGAATGTTCCAGAAACGCTCGGGCGAGGTGATCAAGCGTTTTCATGTATTGATCAACAGTCGAATGGACGGCCAGAACCTGATCATGCATGAAGCCTTTACCTACAGCGACGGCACGAAACAGACCCGCGTCTGGACGTTGTACCCTGACGGTCCAGGCCGTTGGCGCGGCACGGCCGGCGATGTGGTCGGGGAATCTCGCGGTGAGGTAGCCGGCAACGCTTTGCACTGGCGCTATGAACTCAGCCTGCCGGTGGACGGCAAGGTCTACCAGGTGCATTTCGATGACTGGATGTACTTGCTGGACGAAAACACCATGGCCAACCGCTCCGCCATGACCAAGTTCGGCGTTGAGTTAGGCCAGGTGACGTTGTTCTTCCGCCGACACGGCGCCTGATCCTCGGGCATTTGCCCCTTGGGCGCACAGGCTGAAACGTCTAAGCTGCGCTTTTTCCACCTGTCGACGGATGTGTGCGTGAAATTCAGTTTGCCCAAAGTCGCCACAGCGCCGTTTTGCCCTCCGGAAGTGGCCGGCAGCGTTGCCGTTGACCCGCGCGCGTCGTTCTTCAAGCGGGTGCTGCGCTTTGCCGGTCCCGGTTTGCTGGTGTCCATCGGCTACATGGACCCGGGTAACTGGGCGACCGCCATCGAGGCGGGTTCGCGGTTTGGTTACAGCCTGTTGTTCGTGGTGCTGCTGGCGAGTCTGGCGGGGATGGTGGTGCAGTGTCTGTGTTCGCGCCTGGGCATCGCCACCGGCCGCGACCTGGCGCAACTGTCCCGGGAGCGCTACAGCACGCGCACCGCTCGGACTCAATGGGTGCTGGCGGAAATCTCGATCATCGCCACCGATCTGGCGGAAGTGCTCGGCTGCGCGCTGGCCTTCCATCTGCTGCTGGGCTGTTCGCTGACCGTCGGCATCGCGCTGACCGCGTTTGACACGCTGTTGGTGCTGGCCCTGCAAAACCGGGGTTTCCGCCGACTGGAGGCGATCATGCTGGTGCTGGTGAGCACCATCGGCGTGTGTTTCTTCGTCGAGTTGCTGTTGATCAAGCCTTACTGGCCGGACGTCGCCCGTGGTTTTACCCCGTCCCTGTCGGCCCTTGGCGATGCCGCGCCGCTGTACCTGGCCATCGGCATTCTCGGGGCCACGGTGATGCCGCATAACTTGTACCTGCACACCTCGATCGTACAGACCCGAATGATCGGCAAGGACCTGGCCAGCAAGCAGGACGCGGTCAAGCTGGCGCGGATCGATACCATTGGCTCCCTGGCGTTGGCGCTGTTGGTCAATGCGGCGATCCTGATCCTCGCAGCAGCGGCGTTTCACAAGAGCGGACACACCGATGTGGTGGACATTCAGGACGCCTATCATTTGCTCGATCCGCTGGTGGGCGGCGCCTTGGCCAGCGTGTTGTTCGGGGTCGCGTTGCTCGCTTCGGGGCAGAGCTCGACCTTTACCGGGACCATCGCGGGGCAGGTGATCATGGAGGGCTATCTGAACCTGCGGATTCCCTGCTGGCAACGGCGGCTGATTACCCGGGGGCTGGCGCTGATCCCGGCGTTTATCGGGGTCTGGCTGATGGGTGATAACGCGATCGGCAAGTTGCTGGTGTTGAGTCAGGTGGTGTTGAGTTTGCAGTTGCCGTTTGCGTTGTATCCGCTGATTCGCATGACCAACGATCACAGGCTGATGGGGGCGCTGGTGAATCGCTGGCCGACGCGGGTGTTGGCGTGGGGGTTGTTTGTGGTGATCAGTGGGGCGAATAGCTGGTTGATCTTTCAGTTTCTCGGGTGACTGGGCTGGCCTCTTCGCGAGCAGGCTCACTCCTACAGTGGATTTGTGTCGTACATCAAACCTGTGGGAGTGAGCCTGCTCCGGGCGGCGATCCGACGATGAACGATGACGCGGTCTATTTCTGAAATGCATCAACCACAAAATCAATAAACACCCGGGTCTTCGCCGGCATCAACGTGCGGCTCGGGTAGTACAACGAAATCGGCCCCGCGTCGGCATGCCAATCGGGGAGCAGGCGCACCAGTTCGCCGCGCTGGATATTCGCGGCTACGTCCGGTAACACCAGCAGCGATACACCCAGACCGAGGATCGCCGCCTCACGCATGGCGGCCGGGTCGTTGAGGACAATATTTTCGTTGAGAATCGCCTGCGCCTCATTGCCCGCGCCATCCTGCATGACCCACTGCCGGATCCGTCCGGTTCGGGTGCCGCGCATCACGATGCCATTCAATCGGGCCAGGTCTGCCGGGCTGTCGAGCAGGCTGTGTTGCGCGAGGTAGCCCGGTGAAGCCACGGCCACGACATCCGCCGCCGCCAATGTTCGAGAGATGACCCCGGGCGTCAACTCGAAACCGCCGCCGATGGCCGCGTCATACCCCTCGGCAATCAGGTCCACCTGACGGTTTTCGAAGTGCCATTCCGGTTTGATCAGCGGATATCGCTTGAGGAATTCCGGCAGCAACGGCAGCACATGACCGATGCCAAACGTCGGCGCCAGGCTGACCTTGAGCACCCCGGCAGGTTCACCTTGATCGCTGCTCACCGCGCTGATCGCCGACTGCAACGCCTGCAGATTGCCGCCGATGTTCGCCAGAAAACGTTCGCCAGCCTCGGTCAGTGACAGCTTGCGGGTCGAGCGCTGGAACAGTCGCACGCCGATGTTTCTTTCCAGCATCGCCACGTTGCGGCTGACGGCGGCGGGTGTCAGCGCGAGCAAACGTGCCGCCGCAGAAAAGCTGCCGGTCTCGGCGCTGCGAACGAAAGACTCTAGGTTGGCGAGGGTTTCCATGGCTGACACCTGATAGCAAGGCTTGAAAATCATTCAAGGCATTACCGTCTAATCAAGTCCTAATGGCAAGCGCAGTATTCACGCCAACGACAACCCACTCGGAGTGAACACTCATGAACACCATTGGAATCATCGGTGCCGGCGCCATCGGCTCAGCCTTTGCCCGGGCGCTTTCACGCAAAGGCATTGAAATCGTGATCGCCAACAGCCGTGGCCCCGAAAGCCTGGCCGCGCTGGTGCAAGAACTCGGGCCGACGGCACGCGCCGGCACCCGCGAAGAAGCTGCTGCACAAGCGATCGTGCTGGTGGCGGTCAACTGGTCGAAGCTGCCGGTCGCGTTGGCCGGCCTGCCGGATTTCGGTGGGCGGATCGTCATCGACGCGAACAATTCGATCGAGGCGCCGTTGTTCAAAGCGGTTGATCTGAATGGGCGGATGTCGAGCGAAGTGTTTGCCCAGTGGGTGCCTGGAGCGCGAGTGGTCAAGGCGTTCAATCATCTGGCGGCGCGTTTGCTGGAAAGCGATCCGGCGGCGGAGGGCGGTCAGCGGGTGCTGTTTGTGTCTGGCGACGATGCCGAGGCGAAAGCTCAAGTGATCGGGTTGACCGAGCGATTGGGTTTCTTCGGAATTGACCTTGGAGAATTGAGTGTCGGCGCGCGACTGGCGCAGTTTCCGGGCGGGCCGTTGCCCACGCTGAACCTGGTGAAATTTGCCTGACAACACGGCCCGTGTAGCAGCTGGCGAAGCCTGCGTTCGGCTGCGCAGCAGTCGTAAAATCAGGCAATGCGGTGTGTCAGAAAGACCATGTACTCAGGTTTCACGACTGCTGCGCAGCCGAACGCAGGCTTCGCCAGCTGCTACACAGTAAGCGGCGCAGCAAAGATGTGTGAACTGTAGGACCCGGTGCGACATGAGTCGCACCGGGGGTGTTACCAGACCGCGCGGTTCTTCGTGGGTCCCCGCACAGTCCGTTGAACGCTTTACGCCCGCTCGATCGCCAGCGCTACACCCTGACCACCACCGATGCACAAGGTGGCGAGGCCTTTCTTGGCGTCACGCTTGATCATTTCGTGCAGCAAGGTCACCAGCACCCGGCAGCCCGACGCACCGATCGGATGGCCCAGGGCAATGGCGCCGCCGTTGACGTTGACCTTGTTCAAGTCCCATTCCAGGTCCTTGGCCACCGCCAGGGATTGCGCGGCGAAGGCTTCGTTGGCTTCGATCAGGTCCAGTTGGTCGATGGACCAGCCGGCCTTGCTCAGGCAGCGACGAGTAGCCGATACCGGGCCGATGCCCATGATTGCCGGGTCGACGCCCGCGTTGGCGTAAGCAGCGATTTTCGCCAGCACTGGCAGGCCCAGGGCCTTGGCTTTGTCGGCGCTCATCAGGATCACGGCGGCGGCGCCGTCGTTCAGGGACGAGGCGTTACCGGCGGTCACCGAACCGTCCTTCTTGAAGGCCGGTTTCAGTTTGCCTAGCGCTTCGGCGGTGGTGCCGGCGCGCGGCTGCTCATCGGTGGCGAAGGACAGTGGATCACCCTTGCGCTGAGGAATCAGGATCGGTGTGATCTCATCAACAAAACGCCCGGCTTCGATGGCGGCCGTGGCTTTCTGCTGCGAGGCCGCGGCGAAGGCGTCCTGTTGCTCGCGGGTCAGGCTGTACTTCTCCGCCAGGTTCTCGGCGGTGATGCCCATGTGGTAATCGTTGAACGCATCCCACAGGCCGTCGCTGATCATGGTGTCGACGATTTGCGCGTGACCCATGCGCAGACCGGTGCGCGCACCGGGCATGACGTAGTTGGACAGGCTCATGTTTTCCTGGCCGCCGGCAATGATCACGTCGGCGTCGCCGCAGCGAATCGCCTGGGTGGCCAGGTGCAGGGCTTTGAGGCCCGAGCCGCAGACCTTGTTCAGGGTCATGGCCGGCACGGTAAACGGCAGGCCGGCCTTGATCGCCGACTGTCGCGCAGGGTTTTGCCCGGCACCGGCGGTCAATACCTGGCCCATGATCACTTCATCGACTTCAGCAACGTCCAGGCCGGTTTGCGCCAGCAGCTGGCGGATCACCGCAGCGCCGAGGTCAACCGCGGAAACACTGGCCAGCGAACCCTGGAAACTGCCGATGGCAGTACGGGTGGCGGCGACAATGACGACTTCTTGCATGGAATGATTCCTCACTGGGCAGCGAACTGCATTTCCGGAACGTGATCCGGCACGATCAGTTTACCGGCGGTCTTGGCGACAATCTCTTCGACGCTGACGCCCGGCGCACGTTCTTTGAGAATGAACGCGCCGTTTTCGATTTCAAGATAAGCCAGGTCGGTCAGCACACGCTTGATGCACCCGGCGCCGGTCAGCGGCAGGCTGCATTTGGACAGGAGCTTGGACTCACCGTCCTTGGACGCGTGGGTCATGATGACGATGATGTTGTCTGCACCGGCCACCAGGTCCATCGCGCCGCCCATGCCCTTGACCAGCTTGCCGGGGATCATCCACGAGGCGATGTTGCCTTGCGCGTCGACTTCAAACGCACCGAGCACGGTCAGGTCGACGTGACCACCGCGAATCATCGCGAAGGACTCGGCCGAGGAAAAGATCGAAGCGCCGATACGCGCGGTCACGGTTTGCTTGCCGGCGTTGATCATGTCGGCATCGATGGTTTCTTCAGTAGGAAAAGGACCCATGCCGAGCAAGCCGTTTTCCGACTGCAGCATGACTTCCATGCCTTCAGGGATGTAGTTGGCGACGAGGGTCGGAATGCCGATGCCCAGGTTCACGTAAAAGCCGTCCTGCATTTCGCGGGCGACGCGTTGAGCCATTTGTTCGCGGGAAAGTGCCATTGTTGTTTTTCCTTCAGGTCCGGGGGCTGGAGATCACTTACGCACGGTGCGCTGTTCGATGCGCTTCTCGAACGTGCCGCAAATGACCCGGTCGACGTAGATGCCAGGGGTGTGGATCTGCGACGGGTCCAGCTCGCCGGGTTCGACGATTTCTTCGACTTCGACCACGGTGATCTTGCCGGCAGTGGCGGCCAGCGGGTTGAAGTTCTGGGCGGTGTGGCGATAAATCACGTTGCCGAAATGGTCGGCTTTCCAGCCTTTGACGATGGCGAAGTCACCGGTGATGGATTCTTCCATCAGGTACTGGCGGCCATGGAATTCGCGCACTTCCTTGCCATCGGCAACGGGCGTGCCGACGCCGGTGGCGGTGAAGAAAGCAGGGATGCCGGCACCGCCTGCGCGCATTTTTTCGGCGAGGGTGCCTTGCGGGGTCAGGACGACTTCGATTTCGCCTTTGAGCAGTTGGTCTTCAAACAGTTTGTTCTCGCCAACGTAGGAGGCCACTACTTTTTTGATCTGGCGGTCTTCCAGCAGCACACCGAGGCCGAAACCGTCGACGCCGCAATTGTTGGAAACCACGGTGAGGTCACGGGTGCCTTTGCGCTTGATCTCGGCGATCAGGTTTTCCGGGATCCCGCACAGGCCGAAGCCACCGGCGATCACGGTCATGCCGTCTTCAAGACCTGCCAGAGCTTCCTCGTAGGAACTCACGCGCTTGTCGAAACCTGCCATATGCACCTCTTTTATTCTTTGTGGGCGGCTGGCTAGCCGTAGTGGAAGTGAGTGTCGCGCTGACAAATTAATTTGTTAAGTTGATTTTTAAGGTTGATTGATAGATAAAACTCACCAATGTGAGGCCATAGGAGCCTGTAGGAGCTGTCGAGTGAAACGAGGCTGCGATCTTTTGACTTTGATCTTAAAAAACAAGATCAAAAGATCGCAGCCTCGTTTCACTCGACAGCTCCTACAGGGAGCGTGCGTTTACGTTGAATTACTGTAGTGACCTTGGAGAGACCGCGCATGACCGTCAAGCAGATCCGCGCATTCCTGGCCGTGGCCCAGAGTTTGAGTTTCGCCGTGGCGTGCGAGCGGTTGCACCTGTCGCAATCGGCCTTGAGCCTGACCATCAAGGCCCTGGAGGAGGGGCTGGGCGGGCGATTGTTCACCCGCAACACGCGCAATGTGGCGTTGACGGCCGAAGGCGAATCCCTGGTGCCACTGGCGCGCCGGTTGATTGCGGACTGGGACAACGCCGAGGATGAACTGCGCCAGCGTTTCACCCTTCAGCGCGGGCGCGTGACCCTGGCGGCGATGCCCTCATTTGCCGGCAATCTGCTGCCGCCGATCCTCAAGACCTTTCGCGCCCGTTATCCCAAAGTCAACGTCACGGTGAACGACGTGATCAACGAACAGGTGCTGGAAATGGTGCGCGACCGGCAGGTGGAGTTGGGCGTGGCGTTTGAACCGACGCAGAGTTCATCGCTGGAATTCACGCCGTTGTACAGGGACCGTTTTGTTGCCGTGGTGCCGGACGATTCTCCCTTTGCCGAACTGCAAGACATCGATTGGCAAACCTTGCTCAAGGAACCGTTCATTACCTTGCAACGCCCGTCGACAGTGCGGGTGATGCTGGAAGAGCACTTGCAGGCGCGAGGGATGAAGTTGCCAGTGGAGTTCGAGAGCCATCAGCTGGCGACGGTCGGGCGAATGGTCGCCAGCGGGTTGGGCGTCAGCGCCGTTCCAGCGTTGTGCGCCGGGCAGATGCGCGAGTTGGGCGCGCGGTGCATTACCTTGCGCGACCCGGTGGTGGAGCGGGCGATTGGCGTGTTGACCAAGCCAGGGGTGGAACTGTCGGCGGCGGCGCAGGCGTTGTTCGATATCCTCAAAGCCGAAAACCTCGGCCAACGAATTTCGATGCCCTGATCACAATCCCCTGTAGGAGTGAGCCTGCTCGCGATAGCGGAGTGTCAGTCAGCACCATTTTTGCCTGATACACCGCTATCGCGAGCAGGCTCACTCCTACAGGGTTTTTGGGTGATCAGGAGGAGAGGCGCTGGGCCAGTAAGGGCAAAAGCTGTTCGCACGAAGCCTCAATCTTCAGATCAAGAAGCTCATCCGCCCGGGTCTTGCCCAAATTGATCGCCATCAACGGCTTCCCCTGATCCGCCACCACCCGACACAACCGAAACGCCGAATACGCCATCAGCGACGACCCCACGACCAACAACCCCGCAGCCTGTTCCACCGCAGCCATTGCCTTGGCCGCCGTCACCTGCGCGACATTCTCGCCAAAAAACACCACATCCGGCTTCATCCGCTCACCCGCGCAATGCGGACACTGCGGCACTTGAAACCGAGCCTCGAACGCTGCATCCAGCAGCGTATCGCCATCCGGCGCCTGCACTGCTTCGACTCCGGCCAGGTAGGGGTTCTGCGCTTCCATCAATTGCTGAATCGAATCCCGCTCGCTGCGCTGCCCGCAGTCCAGGCACAGCACCCGGTGCAGGCTGCCATGGAGTTCGATCACATCATGGCTGCCGGCCTGGTCGTGCAGGGTGTCGACGTTCTGGGTGATCAGCCCGCTGATCTGCCGGGTACTTTGCAAACTGGCCAAGGCTTCGTGGGCCACGTTCGGCTGAGCCTGGCGCACGCGCGGCCAGCCGAGCATCGCCCGCGCCCAATAGCGTCGGCGTGATTCCGGGGCCGACAGAAATTCCTGATACATCATTGGTTGCCGGCCGCGGCGCACGCCCTGGTTGTCGCGGTAGTCCGGTATGCCCGACGGAGTGCTGATGCCGGCGCCGGTCAGCACCACAAACGGTTGATCGGCCATCAGCTGCTGGAGCCGATCGAGTTGTTCGTCGAGCATGTTCAACACTCCGCAGGGCCTTGAGTGTCTGCAGAGTAGCATCGCCGATCACCCTGTAGGAGCACGGCTTGCCGGCGAAGGCGATTTCAAAAACGCCATCACGTGCAAGCCATGCGCCACAGGTCCACGGATTATTTACGCGCCTCCAGAATCAGGTTGAACGGCGTTTCCGTGGCCCGCCGGAAACTCTTGAACCCCGCCTCGGTGAAGACCTTGCGCAACCGCGCCTCACCGGCCTGAGCGCCGAGCCCCAGGCCGACCTCTTGGGACAGCGAGTTCGGTGTGCAAATGAAGGTCGAGGCGGCATAGAACAGTCGGCCAACCGGGGTGACGTTGTCGTCCAGCGAGTCGTTGGCGAACGGTTCCACCAGCAGCACCGTGCCGTCCGCTTTCAGCGACTCATAAGCGTGTTTTGCCGCGCCCACCGGGTCGCCCATGTCGTGCAGGCAGTCGAAGTAGCAGACCAGGTCATAGTCGTCGCCGGGGAAGCTTTTTGCGGTGCCCTGGAAGAACCGCGCGCGCTCGGAAACGCCACCTTCTTCGGCGCGCTGGGTGGCGACGGTGATGGACGGTGCGTGGTAGTCGAAACCGACGAACCGCGAGTCCGGGAATGCCTGGGCCATGATCACGGTGGAAGCACCATGGCCGCAGCCGATGTCGGCGACTTTGGCGCCAGCCTGCAGTTTGGCGACCACGCCGTCGAGGGCCGGCAGCCATTCGGCGATCAGGTGCGCCTTGTAGCCGGGCCGGAAGAACCGCTCCGTGCCGCTGAACATGCACGGATGGTGATCGCCCCAGGCCAAGGCGCCGTTGCCGCGCATGGCATTGACCAGTTTGTCCTTGTCATGGAAAAACGACGCGACCACCCCGACACCGCCCGCGATATAGACCGGTGAGTCTTCGATGGCCAAGGCCAGGGCTTGCTCTTCGGGCAGGCGGAACTGGCCGCCCTCATGTTCCATATAACCGGAAGCGGCGTGGGCGCTGAGCCATTCACGCAGCAGGCGGGGGTTGCAGCCGGTCTTGTCAGCGAGTGCTTCAGGGGTGATTGGCTGACTGTCGGCCATTGCCCGGTACAGGCCGAGCTCTTCGCCCAGGATGACGTTGGCGAGCATCGCCGCGCCGCCCATGTCGTTCACCAGTTTGCCCATGAAATCATTGAGTCTGGCCTCGTCCATCACGTGTGCTCCTTCAACAGGATCACCGTCCAGAGGCCTTGTTTTTCGAGGCGTTCACCCCTGGGCGGTGGTCGTGGGAATGAACAGGACGCTCTGCACGTCCCGCGTGCAGTAAGTTTAGTACGAGCCCCATGCGCCACGGCCTGGAGCGACGAAAGCCCACATCCCCCCGGCAGGCTCACTCCTACAGGGATTGGTGGTGTTTTTGGGAATTGTATTCACTCGACCGCCCCCGGCACTGCGGCGCACCGATGCCAGTGGTACTGCGTGTATCCCACTGTATCCAAACCCCTCCTCGATACAGTTTCCCCCAATTCCGGGGCACTGCCGAACACAGACGAGATACAAACCTGCGATGAACTGCGAAGGCTGTCCGGCGCCCCGAAAAAAGGGCGGTCGCCGCAACTTCATGGCCGTCGCAGCAGGCGGCCGTTTCGCTCCTGATACCGTTCCGCACCGTCTGCGGACAAGGGGACACAATGACATCGCTCCTGTCTGAACCCACCTTGAAATCAACACCCGTCAATCGCTTGCGCGTCGATCACTACACCCAAGGCATCATCGGCCCAAGCCAGCCGATGCTCGGGCCGCTCGCCGACGGCGGCACGCTGATTACCGGCACACCGCCGGGCTGCTGGGGCCCGATGATCACGCCGGCCTTCGAGGGCGGCCACGAAGTGACGCAACCGGTGGCCATCGCCGGTGCAGAAATCGGCGATGCGGTGGCAATCAAGATCAAAAGCATGCGCGTCACCTCGCTGGCGACGTCGTCCGGGGTCATGAGCTTTGTTGAGGGGCGCTACAACGGCGACCCGTTCGTCGCCAAATTCTGCTCCAAGTGCGGCACCGACCACCCGGCCAGCCATGTCGAAGGCATTGGCGAAGAGTCGATTCGTTGTAATAACTGTGGCGCCGAGGTCAGCGCGTTTCGCTTCAGCCATGGCTACGTGATCGTGTTCGATGCGCAAAACCAGGTCAGCCTGACGGTCAATCAGGAGATTGCCAACCAACTGGCCGGCAATGCTTCCGAAATGTCGGCGCTGCCCGAGTTCGCGGCCCAGCATTCGATCCTGTCCCTGGCCCGCGCCGACATCCCCGGCGTTGCCGCGCACATGCGGCCGTTCCTCGGCAACATCGGTACCACGCCGTCCCGTGACTTGCCCGACTCGCACAACTGCGCCGACTTCGGCCAATACCTGATCAACGCGCCACACCGTTTCGGCATGACCCGCGAAGAACTGCACGCGGCCAAGACCGATGGCCATATGGACACCAACTCGATTCGCGAAGGCTGCGTCTTGATCTGCCCGGTGAAAGTGCCGGGGGCCGGTGTGTACATGGGCGATATGCACGCCCAGCAAGGCAACGGCGAGATCGCCGGGCACGCCACCGATTGCTCCGGGGAAACCGAGGTCGTGGTGGAGGTGGTGAAAAACCTCACGCTGGAAGGGCCGATCCTGTTGCAAAACCTCGACGATCTGCCACCGATGGCCCGGCCGATGAGTGCCGAACAGCGGCAGAAAGTCCGCGAACTGGGCGAGCGTTGGGGTCAGACCGAGATCGAGCAGAGCGGCCCGATCACCTTTATCGGCAGCGGCGAGAATCTCAACGTCGCGGTGGAGAACGGCTTGAAACGCGCCGCGTCGGTCACCGGCCTGCCGTATGACGAAGTGCTCAACCGCGCGACCATCACCGGCTCAATCGACATCAGCCGCTTGCCGGGCACGGTGCGCGTGACCTTCCTGTGCCCGATGAACGTGCTCGATCGCATCGGCATCGGCCATCTGGTGCGCGAGAAATACGACCTGGCGTAACGCCTGCCGAAGGGTCTGTACCGAAGTGTGTACAGACCCGCCGGCGATACAACCGCTGCGATTTACCGCCGGACCGGAACACAGACCCGATACAGCACTTCGGTTAACTGTGATTCCGTACTGGCAACCCTTGAGACCGACACCATGCAGACCCCCATCACCTCAGCGAAAGCGACCGTCGGGCTTGGCCTGCGTCGCGGTTTAATGAAGGACCTTGAGGCCGCCCGTACCAGCGATTTCGACTTTCTGGAAGTCGCGCCGGAAAACTGGATCGGCATCGGCGGTGCCCATGGCCATGCGTTGCGCGCCCTGGCTGAGCGTTTTCCGTTGTCCTGTCACGGCTTGTCCCTGTCGTTGGGTGGACCTTCGCCGCTGGACGTCGGATTTCTCCAGGAAGTCCGCGTGTTCCTCGATCAATACAACGTGCCGCTGTACAGCGAGCACCTGAGTTATTGCAGCGATGACGGTCACCTTTACGACCTGTTGCCGCTGCCATTTACCGAAGAAGCGGTGCATCACGTGTCCGCGCGAATTCGCCAGGCTCAGGACATTCTCGGTCGGCGCCTGGCGGTGGAAAACGTGTCCTACTACGCCGCGCCCCAGCAGGACATGGACGAAGTGACGTTCACCAATGCGGTACTGCGTGAAGCCGATTGCGACCTGTTGCTGGACGTCAACAATGTCTACGTCAACTCGATCAATCATGGGTTCGATCCGCAGACCTTTCTGGCGAACATTGATTCGGGCCGGGTGGTGGCGATGCACGTGGCCGGGCACTTCGATGAGTCCGATACGTTGAAAATCGACACCCATGGCGCGTCGGTGAAACCGGTGGTCTGGTCGATGCTGGCGCAAGCGTACGCACGTTTCGGCGCGCAGCCGACGTTGCTGGAGCGGGATTTCAACTTTCCGGCGTTCTCTGAACTGGTGGCCGAATTGCAGACCATTCGCCGTTTGCAGGCCGAGGGGGTGAACCGTGGATAAGCACTCGTTGCATCAACAGCAATCCACCCTGGGTCTGTACCTGCGCGATCCCGATCACTGCGCGCCGCCGGCCGGAATGGATGTGGCGCGGGCACAGGTTTACCGCGACCTGATTTTCGCCAACCTGTCGGCGTTGCTCAGCGGGACCTTTCCGGTGCTGATCAAGATTCTTGGAGATGAACGCTGGCGTTCGCTGGTGCGAATCTTCCTGCGGGACTACCGTGCGCACACGCCGAAATTCGGCGAAATCGCCCAAGAGTTTGTCGAGTTCCTGGCCTCCGGGCCGCAAGCGTTGAGCGAGGGCGTGTGGCCGCCTTTCATGGTGGAACTGGCGCATTACGAATGGGTCGAGATGGCCTTGCAGCAATCCGAGGCTGCGCCATTGCCCGCCAGCGATGCCGGGTTTTTGCTGGATCGACCGTTGCAGATTTCGCCGCTGGCCTGGCCATTGGCGTATGCGTGGCCGGTGCAGTTGGTGGGGCCGGATCATCAGCCAGGCGTTGCACCGCCTCAACCCACGTTATTGCTGGTGCGTCGGGCCGAAGACTGGAGTGTGAAATTTTCCGAGCTGAGCCCGTTGGCATGGCGGTTGTTACAGCGGATCGAGGAATTTCCAGAGCTGGATGGGCGCTCGCAACTGGAAGGATTGGCGGCGGAGGCGGGGACCACCGGGTCGTCAGAATTTATGGAGAGCGGGGCGGCGTTGTTGCGGCAGATGCATGGGGAAGGGGTGGTCGGCATAAAAGCCTGACCCACCCCAATCTCCCAACCACCACTTGTCCCTGTAGGAGCGAGCCTGCTCGCGATGACTGAATCACATCCGACACTGATGTCGACTGACCCACCGCTATCGCGAGCAGGCTCACTCCTACAGGGTTACCCGGTGTTTATTGGACGGAGAAAAAATACCGCGTCAGGTGAAAGAATATCGGCGCCGCAAAGCAAATCGAGTCCATCCGATCAAGCATGCCGCCATGACCTTTAATCATGGTCCCCCAGTCCTTCGCACTCAGGCTGCGTTTAATGGCCGACATGACCAGCCCACCCAGAAAACCCATCACCACGATCACCAGCGACATCAGCAGCGACTGCCAAAAACTGAACGGCGTCATCCAGAACATGCACCCGCCAATCAGCGTGGCCGACAGACCGCCACCCACCAGTCCTTCCACCGTTTTCGACGGACTCACCAGCGGCGCAACCTTGTGCTTGCCGAAGAGTTTGCCGAACACGTACTGCAACACATCACTCAACTGGACGACGAAGACCAGATAGAACAGCAGCAGCGCGTTCTGTCCCTTGAAACCTTCCAGATCCAGCAGCAACAGGGCCGGCGCGTGGCTGATGCAGTAGACGCAAATCATCACCCCCCACTGGATCTTGGCCGCCCGTTCCAGGAAGGCGTCGGTGTCCTGGCTCAGCACCGCAATCGCCGGCAACAGCAGGAAGGCGTACACCGGAATCAACAGCGTGAACAGCGAATACCAATGCGTGCCGATCAGTACGTATTGCAGCGGGATCAGAATGAAAAACGCCGAAAACAGCGCGTTGTGGTCGCCAGGCCGGGTCGGCGTCAGGGTGATGAATTCCCGGAGCGCGAACAGGGAAATGAAGCCAAACAGAATGACCGTCGCGTTCCCGCCCAGCAGGTAGGAGACGAAGAAGATGATCACCATCCCCCACCAGGCATTTACGCGCTGATTGAGGTTTTCGATGGTCGAGATCGAGCCTTCTGTCGTAGCGCGCTTGGCCAGTATCCGGCCGATGATCGAAGCGATGGCCAACAGGCCGGCAATGGCGCCGAAGAACCACAAAAACTTTTCATCAAGATTCATTCCGACAACCTCACAATCGCATTACGCGCCCGATCCAGAAACACCTGTTTTTCCTCGCCGCTGATCCGTTGCAGCGGGTCGCCGATACGGATCGTGCAGATAATGGGCAGCGGCACGTGTTTGCCTTTTGGCATGGAGCGATGCAGGTTTTCCAGGTAGATGGGCACCAGGTCCACCTCGGGGAACGTCTCGGCCAAGCGGAACAGACCCGATTTGAAAGGGCCGGGCAACGCCTCGCTGCCGCGCGTGCCTTCCGGAAAGATGATGATCGAATGGCCGGCGCGCACCACATCGAAAATCGGCTCCAGCACGTTGACGCCGGGTGCGGGGTTACGATCGATCAGCACCGCATTCAAGCCTTTCTGCGAGATGTACGACAGAAACCGGTTCTTTCCCCAGTAGTCAGCCGCCGCGACCGGTTTCACGTTCACCCGTGCTTCCGGTGGCAGGGCGGCGATGATTGCCAAGGTGTCCATGTGGCTGGAGTGATTGGCGAAATAGATGCGCTGGCGTGTCAGGTCCGGTGGGCTTTCCCAGCGGGCGGTGACGCCTATGAGGAATCGAAGAACAGAAATCAGCGCGTTACTGATCCACATGGTGATTCCCCTTCAGTTGGCGCGAGATGGCCAGGGTTCGCGTGACGCAGGTCGCAGCGGAGCCGGCTGCGATGATGATTAGCGCGATCAACAGCACGTAGTGAGTGCCATAAACGGTGGCTTCGACGGCATTCAACACAAGGCTAGCGGTCATCACGGCCATTCTGTGCTGTTTGGCCATGGGGCCCATGAAGCTCTGCTTCAGACCAATCGAACCGCCGAACACCCTGACATACGCCGTCAGCGCCGCGGCCAGCGCAGCGAACCAGCCGAGATCGGCGTAGCCGATGGCATACCCCAGCGCGACGATCAGCAGGCTGTCGGCGATGCGGTCGGGGAATTCGTTGTAGAGGCTGCCGATGTCGGATTTCTTGCCGCCCTCGATCGCCACCATTCCGTCGAAAAGATTGCACAGCAGGCGCAATTGAATGCCCACGGCGCAGAGGAGCGAGCCGACAAGACCGTTATCGATATTCAGTGCCACCGCCCCGGCGAGCGCAAAGGCGATGCTGGCGACGGAGATCTGATTGGGGGAGATGTCTCTTTTCACCAGAAGGTCGGTGATGTGTTTCGCCCAGCCCGCAGAGCGCGTCTTGATGGGCCTTCGGTTGTCATCCATTTGCCAATATCCCTATAAGTGTCGGTTGCTGTCGGGTGCGCGCGACTGTGTCCGACAATATAAAGGCTTTCTTTCGCCTTTGGGCCGTTTGTAGGAGCGAGGCTTGCCCGCGAAGAACGATGACTCGGTTCTCAAGTGGAACCGCGTAACGGCCTTCGCGGGCAAGTCGGATCGCCGCACCGCTCGCTCCTACAGAAGCTAAACCGGCAACCGAAGCTCCGCGCAGAGCCCGCCGCCCTCACGATTGCTCAACGTCAACGATCCCCCGAGCGCCAACGCCAATTGCTGTGCAATCGCCAGCCCCAGACCGGTTCCGCCGGTGCTGCGGTTGCGCGAATTCTCTACCCGGTAAAACGGTTCCATTACGTGGGCCAATTCCTCTTCGGCTATCCCCGGTCCGCGATCCATGACCTTCACCGAGAGGCCACCATTTTTCGCTTCCACCCACAGTTCAGCGGCCCCGGCGAACTTCAGTGCGTTATCCGTCAGGTTCACCAGGATCCGCCGCAAGGCATGCGGCCGGATATCGATCACCGCGCCACATTTGCCACTGAGCTGCACGTCTTTGCCCACGTCCTGATAGTCAAACACCAGGCTGTCGAGGAACGAATCCAGGTCGGTGCGGCGGCTCTCTTCGGTGGCGCCGTGAACGCTGCGGGCATAGGCCACGCCTTCGCGCACCAGATGCTCCATCTCGCCGAGATCGTTCCACAGTTTGTCTTTCTCGCTGGAGTCGTCCATGAATTCGGCGCGCAGTTTCATGCGGGTGATTGGGGTTTGCAGGTCGTGGGAAATCGCTGCCAGCAGTTGCATGCGCTCCTTCAGGTACGCGGCGATGCGCGCCTGCATCGAATTGAAGGCGATGGCGGCATGGGCGACTTCGGTCGGGCCTTTTTCGTCCAGGTGCACCGCGTGGGTGTTGGGATCAAGGTTGTCCACCGCCTCGGCAAGGCGGGTGAGGGGGCGGATGGCGATTCGCACGGCCAGCCAGGTGCAGAGAATCATCAGCGCCAACTGACCCAGCAAGACGATGGGCAACCACGGCGACAACGGTATCATCGATGGCCTCACGTCGATGGTCACCGGGCTGCCATCCGCGAGTTTCAGGTGGACCTGAAAGTGTTTCTGCTCGCCGGGAATGTCAGTCACGGTCATCGGGTAATCCTTGCCGATGGCGTCTTTGATCGAGGTCATCGCGATGGGCGTATCGCTCATGGCCACGCCCGGTGAGCCTTCGTCCAGCAAATAACGGTAGTTGCGGCGGTTCAGTTGTTGCAGCCAGCTCATGCGTTCTTCCGCCGGCAAACGGTCGAGGATCGCAATGGACGTCGAGACGTCGGTTTCCAGGTTGCCGAGCATGGTGTTTTTCGCGCTTTCGTAACGCTCGTAATACTGCGCGCCGAAGGACAACGCCTGGGCCAGGATCAGGCCGATCAGAAAGATCAGTGACAATCGCGAGGCGAGGGTGCGGGGCCAACGAAGCGAAAGGTTCATGACGGCGCACCGAGCACTTCCACCGGCAGGGAAAACACATAGCCCTCGCTGCGCACGGTTTTGATGTAGGCCGGTTCGCGGGCATCGTCCAGCAAACGCTGGCGCAAGCGGCTCACCAGCAAGTCGATGGAACGGTCAAACAGATCGGCGTCGCGGCCCTGGGTCAGGTTGAGCAGCTGGTCACGATTGAGCACCCGCTGAGGGTGATCGAGGAACACCCGCAGCAATCGATATTCCGCGCCGCTGAGCGCGACCATGGTGCCGTCTTCATCCAGCAAGTGCCGCGCCGAGGTGTCCAGGCGCCAGCGCCCGAACGCCAGCAGGCGACCGCTTTCGGTGACCACCAGGTTCGGCGGCAGCATCCGCGTGCGACGCAGTACGGCGTTGATTCGTGCGAGCAGTTCACGAGCGGCGAACGGTTTGACCAGGTAATCGTCGGCGCCCATTTCCAGGCCGATGATGCGGTCGGTTTCGTCGTTGCGGGCAGTGAGCATCAGTACTGGCGTGGCCTTGTGTTTGCCGGCGCGCAGCTCGCGGCAGAGCATCAGGCCGTCGTCGCCCGGCATCATGATGTCGAGCACGATCAGGTCCACCGGCGTGGAGTCAAGGAAGGTGCGCATCTGACGCCCGTCGGCGACGACCGTGGTGCGCAGGCCGTTCTTCTTGAGGTAGTTGCCTACCAGTTCCCGGATCTCGCGGTCATCGTCCACGATGAGAATGTGATCGACGTGTTCCATGGGGCCAAGCCTCTATCAATGGGGGATGTTGCGCAGTCTATCGAGCCTTGGCCCGCTCGCCCGCCCCCCTTTGTATTGCAGTGTATCTGGCGTGGCGGCGGATACACGCAAACGTAAAAAATGCGCTTTTCCAGCGGTTTTGTATCGCTCTGTATCAGGGGCCGACTTTGATACGTACCGATTTACACGCGGCTGTTTTCGACACAGACGAGATACCTCGCGAGCTTCTAATGGGTTCCATCGAGGCAAACCAGAACGCCTCGGCTCAATTGAACGACCTACCCATTGAAGCCTTGAGGAAAATACCATGAACACCAAAGCCATCTACGCCGCTTGCCTGTTTGCCGCCCTGAACATCTGCACCTTGTCGGCCCGCGCCGAAGCCGCCGATGTCACCGCCAAAACCTACACCTACGGCACCCACCTGGACATCAAGAAAGTGGTGTCGGTGAAAGAAGACGCCGCGCCTTCCTGCGGGATTGTGAATGCCAAGCTGACCTACCTGGATTCCCAGCACAAGACCCAGGTGCTGGATTACCGCAAATTTGCCGACGGCTGCAACTCGGACAACTGAGTCCTTCGCTGACCGATCGCCAACCCCCATTGAAACAGGAAGAACACCATGAACAACGTCACCCGCTTTTTGACCGCTGTTGCCTTCTCCGTAGCCGGCGCTGCTGCCCATGCCAATGCCGCTGTTGAACAGAAAAGCTGTGGCAGCGCGACTTGCTTCCAACTGACGCCGGTGGCGGAGCAGAGCGGACATGCCTTCCTGGCACAGGACGGTGCAAGCCGTACGCCGCAGGGCCAGCAGCTGGATAACCAGACGGTCTGAAGCCCAAGTACTGTTTTGAGCCCATCACAATTCCAATGTAGGAGTGAGCCTGCTCGCGATGGCGGTGTGTCAGGTAACACTGATTCGACTGACACGCCGCCATCGCGAGCAGGCTCACTCCTACAGGGGATCGGTGGTGTGTCGTCCCTCTCTATTTCAAGGTGATTACCATGTTTCTCATCGCTTTCCTGGGCGGCATATTGACCGTCCTCAGCCCCTGCATCCTCCCGGTCGTGCCGTTCCTGTTCGCCGGGGTCAAGCGCACGCGTTCATCCATCCTGCTCACCCTTGGCGGGATGGTCCTGACCTTCGCCCTGATCTCCAGCCTGGCGGTGGTCAGCAGCGAATGGGTAGTGCAAGCCAACAACACCGGTCGCCATGTCGCCCTGATCGTGATGGCGCTGTTCGCCCTGTCGCTGATTTCCGCCCGGGTCGGAGACTGGATGGCCCGTCCGTTCGTGGCGCTGGGCAATCGCCTCGACCCCGACACCCGCAAAATGTCCGGCCCGCTGGGTTCGGTCATGATTGGCGTGGCCACGGGTCTGCTCTGGGCACCGTGTGCCGGCCCGATCCTCGGCGTGATCCTCACCGGTGCCATGCTGCAAGGCGCCAACGCCCAGACCAGCCTGTTGCTGCTGGCGTACGGCCTGGGCAGCGCGTTGTCCCTGGGCACCTTGATCTTCTTCGGTCGCGGCCTGGTCAATCGCTTGAAAGCGTCGATCCCGGTCACCGGTTGGCTGCGTCGTGGTGCCGGTGTAGCGGTACTGGCCACCGTGGCGGTGATTTCCACCGGTGCCGACAGGACACTGCTCGCCGGCACCTCGTCCGAAGGCGTCAGCAGCCTCGAAAAAGGTGTGCTGGAAACCGTGCCGAAGGTCGTCGACTACTTCGTCAGCAAGGTCAAGGCCGACTCCATGGACAACGCCCAAGGCGCCATGCCGTCGCTGTCCGGTGCCGTCCAGTGGCTCAACTCGCCAGCGCTGAGCAATGACTCGCTCAAAGGCAAAGTGGTGCTGGTGGACTTCTGGACTTACGACTGCATCAACTGCCTGCATACCTTGCCGTACGTGAAGGACTGGGCGAAGAAATACGAGAAGGATGGCCTGGTGGTCGTCGGCGTCCACACCCCTGAATACGGTTACGAGCGCATCATCGACAACGTCAAGGATCAGGTGAAAAAGCTCGGCATTACCTACCCGGTGGCCATCGACAACAACTACGCGATCTGGCGCGCCTTCGACAACCAGTACTGGCCCGCTCACTACCTGATCGACGCCAAGGGCCAGGTGCGTTACACCCACTTTGGTGAAGGCGCCTACGAAACCCAGGAGAAAATGATTCAGCAACTGCTGGAAGAGGCCAAGGCACCTGCCGCGTAACCCTCGAAATCAATGGCTCACTGGCTGCGCGCCGTGGGCCATTGGTTTTTTCTCCTGATTGCGCCGCCACGCCGCTGGTGGCGCGCCGTACTCTCGACGAAAGGCCCGGCTGAACGCCGTGTCGGTCTGGTAACCCACCTCTTCGGCAATCCGCATCAACGAACTGTTACTGCTGCGTAACAGGTTGGCCGCCAGCAACATCCGCCACTGCGTCAGGTACTGCATCGGCGAACTCCCCACCAGTTGCGCGAAGCGTTCCGCCAACACCGACCTTGACGTGCCAGCGGTCCGCGCCAGTTCATCCAGCGTCCAGGCGTGACAGGGTTTTTTGTGCAACGCATTCAGGGCAGCGCCGACGATCCGGTCGCCCACACCTGCGAGCCAACCGGTCCGGCCTTCACCGTGCTCGTTCATGTACAGGCGCAACACCTCGATGAACAACACTTCGGCCAGTTTCGCCAGCACACCTTCGCCGCCCGGCCTGGGCGAGCGCGCTTCGGCCAGCGCATAACGGACTGAAGATTCCAGCCAGATGCCGGCATTCGAGCCGCGCACATTGACCCGGACCACGGCCGGCAACCCCGTCAGCAACATGCCCGCCAACCGCGTATCGCACGCCAGATAACCGCACACCAGCCGCGTCACCGCGCCGCCACCGCCATAGCTCAGTTGCCGGGGACGGCGTGCCAGCACCACGTCCAGGCGCTTGCCGGTGACCGGCGTTAATCCGGGTTGAGAGCTCATGCGATGGGCGTCGCCCTGAGGGAACACCACCACATCGCCGGCCGTCAGCCGCAGCGGCGGATCGTTGCCCATTTCGACATAGCACTCGCCTTCGGTGATCAAGTGAAAGATCACCACCCGCTCTGCGCCAGGCTCCAGAAACGGTGCCGCCGTGTCGGCGCTGGGCGACTGGTAGCACCAGGGCGCAGTGAACCTGGCATTGATGAAAATCGCACCGACCAGGCGGACGACGCGCAGGGTTTGGGACAGGGCGTCCATGGTGGTTTCCGTGCGGAGGGCTTCCTGATTGTGAGCGCGTCTGCGCCAAACGTGAATTCTCCGGACGATCGGGTAGTGTTGCCCGACGATCGGGCAGGACGCAGGCGTGCAGCGGAGCGATAGTTTGCCTACAGGGCCACTGCCGACCCTGTCATCCATAACAAGAATGAGAGGTTGCTATGCCGAAGTTCGTCATAGAACGCGAGATTCCAGGTGCTGGAACACTGTCAGAAAGGGATTTGAAAGCCGCTTCGCAAAAGTCCTGCCGGGCGTTGCGCGAGCTACCGGAGGTGCAGTGGCTTCAGAGTTATGTCACGGGCGACAAGTTGTACTGCGTGTACATCTCGCCCAGCGAAGCGCTGATTCAGGAGCACGCCAGGCAGAGCGGTTTCCCGGCCAACCGCATTTCTCAAGTCATGAACATCATCGATCCGACCACGGCGGAATAAGCCGGGGCAGCGTTCCAACCCTACGGAGCTGACTTAATGAGTACCCCCATTGATCTCACTGCCTTGAAAAACCGCCAGATGGCCTCCTGGGCCAGCGGCGACTATGCCGTGATCGGCACCACCCTGCAGATTGTCGGCGAGCAACTGGCCGAAGCCTGTGACTTGCTCTGCGACGAGCGTGTGCTGGACGTGGCCGCCGGCAACGGCAATGCGACGCTGGCCGCCGCACGCCGTGGCTGCAACGTCACTTCCACCGATTACGTCCCCGCGCTGCTGGAACGCGGCGAAGACCGGGCCCGGGCAGAACGCCTGGACGTGACCTTCCAGGTCGCCGATGCCGAGGCACTGCCGTTCGAAGACGCGAGCTTCGATGCCGTGCTCTCGACCTTCGGTGTGATGTTTACGCCGGACCAGCCCAAAGCCGCCGCGGAACTGGCGCGCGTCTGTCGCCCCGGCGGCCGGATCGGCCTGGCCAACTGGACGCCTGAAGGCTTTGTCGGCCAGATGTTCAAGACCCTGGGCCAGCACATGCCGCCACCGGCCGGCGCGCAACCGCCCTCAAATTGGGGAAACGAAGCCTGGTTGCACTCGCAGTTCGATGAACGCAGCTTCCTGGTGCAGGTGACGCGGCGGACCTTCAACTTCCGCTACCGCTCGGCGGCGCACTTCATTGACACTTTTCGCAACTGGTACGGCCCACTCCACAAGGCCTTCGCAGCGCTGCCTCCCGACGGTGCCCAGGCCTTTGAAAGCGACCTGACCGAACTGATCAACCGGATGAACAGGGCGGGAGAAAAATCGTTGGTGGTGCCGAGTGAATACCTGGAAGTGGTAATCACCCGACGCTGAACCAACAACACAAAACCCCTGTAGGAGTGAGCCTGCTCGCGATAGCGGTCTATCAGTCGATGTAGATATTGACTGATAGACCGCTATCGCGAGCAGGCTCACTCCTACAGGGGCTTTGCGGTGTCTGAAAGAGGGTCACTCATCCACCCGCTCGGTGTACACCACCCACACACTGCACGGCATTTTGTACAGAAGATGCTCCACCGTGCTGCCAATCAACCGGCCCAAACCGCGATGGCCGACCCGGCCCATGACAATCACGTCGACGTCATACGCATCGGCATAACGGGTCAGCACCTTGGCCGGGTTGCCCATGATCATGTGCCGTTGCTCGGGCGCGATGCCGTTGCGTTCGGCCAATTCGTTGAAGGCGTCTTCCTGGTAGTCGAACAGGGTCTTGGCCTTGCCGGAATTGAAAAACGCCGAACCATTGTCGAAGCCGAACTCGTCCGCGCTGATGGATGAAAGGTCATAGGCATAGACCACATCCAGTTCGGCGTTACAGGCACTCGCCAGTTTCGCCGCTTCGTGCAGGATCCGGTCATTGAACGTTTTGTAGTGATCGTCGCGATGGAAAGGGTCGACCGCCGCGACGATCCTGCGTGGCAGGGCGTGAACGGCATGGCTGACGAAATGCAGCGGTACCGGGCATTCGCGCAGCAGGTGCACGTCGAGCGGGGTAAACAACAGCCGCGACAGCAACGATTCGTGCTCCAGTGCCTTGATCAGCACGTCCATCGGCTGCTCTTTGAGGTGAATCAGGATTTCTTCCAGCGGGCGTTCGACCCACGCCACCTCAGTGGTGACGTGCACGCCGATCTTGCGCAAGGGCCGGGCCTGTTCTTCGAGCCACTGGCGGTGTCGATCGACGTAGCCCAGACGCATCTGCTCCAGGGCCTTTTCGTTGACCAGGCTGGCGGTCGCCAGGCCTTCCAGATAATCGAAAGCCACGATGTGCAACGCCGCGTCTTCGGCCTTGGCCAGCGCCGCGGCCCGGTCGAAGGCGGGGCTGTGCTCCATCAGTGGCGAGGCGACCAGCATGAAGCGTGATTGACCAGACATGGCAAACCTCCCGTGGGTGAACGAAGAGACAGCGGTCATTCAATAGCCATTCAATCCCTTAAGTATTGACCATGATCAACGTCCCGTCCGGCGGCCCGGGGAAGGCGCAGTTCCATGATGATGGTGCGCTCGGCACCGTGGAATTCATCGCGGACCTTTCGAAAGCCCAGTTTGGAGTAGAAGGCTTGCGCGGTGATGGAGGAGGGGACGCGCAATACCTCGATGTTCGCCTCGGTGGCGAGGGTTTCGATCATTGCCATCAATTGCCGGCCGAGTCCGCGCTCTTGATGGGCGGGGTCGACAAATACGCTGCTCACGACATCGCAATCAAGACTCGCGGTGGCGACTACGTGGTGATCGATAGTTGCGACAAATTGGTAACTCAATCCCTTGAACACCCAAAAAACCTTTGGGAGCGAGCTTGCTCGCGATGACTGACTACCTGTCGATTTAAATGTCGACTGACAGTCTGCTATCGCGAGCAAGCTCGCTCCCACAAGGATTTCTGGTGTTATTTATAGCTAAACAACCTTGGCGTCGTACTTCCAGCAGTTTGCGCAACACGGAGCGTGTGGCACTGCACCTCGACCTCGCAGTGACATACCCAATCGTGAAGTTTGAATGGCGAGTTTTAGAGGTATATCCGTCCTTGATGACTACCACCATCTATGACTTCCACTTGCGGGATACTCTACGTCGGTCAGTAGTTTTGACTGTGTCACGAATACCAACAACCTCATTTTCGTCCCTTACTTTTAAATGCCACGCTCAACACGATCTGTCATAACAATATCGCGACCAGAGATCGAGAACACGTCCACGGCCGGTGTCAGGAGCAGCTTGTCAATCAGCATGTTCAGACGTCCGAATATAAGTATCCATCGTCTCGACCAACTTCTTAACGGCTGTAGTGCCCATCTGATTGTTGTCTTGACCCTCCAACGCCATCAGCGCTGAACCGATGATGACCGGAGTGTCGCTACCCGAGTAACCATTAATATCCAGCTCGTTTCGCAATGTCATCAAAAACGCCAGCTGGTTTTCGTCGTCAACATTTGTAGTATTGTTCACGAATACAACGAGGTTCGAAATGCCAGCCTGGCGGGACGACAGGATGTGCTTGCGGAATTGCATCGGACCATCAGTGGCCGCGACAGCCAAGATAGCGCCATCCTCCCGGGCAGGACCGTCAATCATGCTGGTTACGTAGCTAGCGTGAGTTGGGGCGTCAACGTGTGCGTAGTGACGCTCGGACGACTTGTGTTCAGCGTGAGCAGTGTTAATGGTGATGTCACGTGCTCTTTTTTCTGGGGGGCTATCGATATTATTGGGAGTCAAACCTGGCCAAACCGAAGCTTTGGAGCATACACACCTCAGCGCATCGGTAAGATTATTGACGGTAGATTTGTCACCAAAGACATATACAGTACCGGAAATGTTATTAAGTTCTGAGTTAGGGGTGTTCATGAATGTTAGCTCCTCAATTTAAATTTAAGGCGGAAATCAGAGTGCTGGTTCATGGTGGAGGCTACAGGTTTGGCTAGCAGACGCGCACCTGTAATAGTTGACAGTTGACGTTAATAAAGATGTCGACTATGAGATTAGCTAGTTGAACTCTTTGGAGCGGTTTTTATTGCGGCTCAGAATAATAAAATAGTGCTTGAGTCTAAGATCTGCTAATTGATACGTTCAACTGTGGGAGCTAAGCGATCTGCGCTCCGCGTGCTTCCAGCAGTTCCCGCAACACTGACCGATGGCAATGCGCTTCTTCTTCGCAGTAGCAACCAACCGCCAGCGACGTTTGATGGGAAAGGGCGGCCAGCAGATCCAGCAACTGATTGGGCGCGGGATGGTTCATTTCAGCCTTGAACTTGCGCCTGAACGCCTCCCAGGCTTTCTCATCCTCGGCCGCTTTGGCTTCGGCCACCAGCTCCGCACTCGGCGAAAGCAGCGGTTGCCACACATCATAAAAGTCCCGGCTGGCAAACTCGGCCTTCGGTACACCGCGAGGCGGGCGGCGTACCGTGCCGATCCGAAGGCCTTCATCGGTCGAGCGGGGTGAGCCGAGTCGTACGATATGGATGGCCATGCCGGGCTACTTGTGACGCGATCCGTCAAACCACTCCATGGCGGTGCGCCAGATGCAGATCCCCAGGAAGTAAGCCGACATCAGCAGCCAAAGCCCCATCACCATCGGGTTGATGACCGGATGGTTGACCACCAGCGACAAGCTGCACAGCAACCAGATGGCCGTCACGGCGATGTTGATCGGCATGAACTTGCGCACGCGGAAGGGGTGCAGGAACTTCATGCGCGTCACGGTCAGCAAGGCCAGGCCGATGACGGTCAGGAAGGTAATCCATGGCGACGGAGCGATGATGTACAGGCACAGGGCAACCACGTTCCACGCGGCGGGGAAGCCCTGGAAGTAGTTGTCCTTGCTTTTCATGTTGACGTTGCAGAAGCAAAACAGCGACGAGACCAGAATCAGCGACACGGTCAGCAGCAATGTGTAGTCCGGCAACGGGATGTAGCGATAGATGAACAGCGCGGGGATGAACACATACGTCAGGTAGTCGATCACCAGATCGAGGATCGATCCATCGAAACTGGGCAGCACCGATTGCACATTGACCTTGCGCGCCAAGGCACCGTCCAGCCCATCGACGATCAGGGCCACGCCCAGCCACAGCAGGCAGTTGGTGGCCTGGTTTTCCAGCAAGGCGAGGGTGGCGAGGAAGGCAGTGACCACGCCGGTGGCGGTAAAACCATGGGCGCCCCATGCTTTGAGCCTGGCGATGTGTAGGGTGGATATCACGGGGGCGTTCTCCAAAAAGTGAAGCAAGCCAGTCATCACCCTCATCATCGAGGGCGGCGGCAAACCGGTTCGGTTGCAGGTATCGACCGGAAATCCGGGAATAAGGTTCACCGTCTGTGAATCTTAGCTGGGCCGGCAAGAAATACTCTGGATTAATCCGTACTGATGTTCACTTAAATAAGGTGCTTCAGGCCAAACGGTGGTGGCGCATTTAGTAGCGAGGACTATTGTTGCCTGACCGGGTCACTCCCATCGATGAGGACGTCGTCATGAACACCAGCGATTTGCTCGAACAACTTCTGCGGGGCCAGGGCTCCGGGGCGCAACAGGGTGGCGCATCCGCTCAGGGAGGCATCGGCGGCGGTCTGGGCGGATTGCTTGGCGGCCTGTTGGGCGGTGGCGCCGGCTCAAGCGCGGGCGGTGGCGGTTTGGGTGGGTTGCTCGGTGGTCTGTTGGGCGGCGGCTCACCCATGGGCGGCTCGACCCAGACCCGCTCGGGGGGTGGCACCAACTACGCGGCCCTGGCGTCGCTCGGGATGATGGCCTTTCAGGCGTATCAGGCGTGGCAACGCAATCAGGCTGCTGCGCCGCAAGAGGCACCGCGCACCGTCGATCTTTTATCCGGCCCGGAAGTCGAGGACCACAGCCATGCAGTCCTGCGCGCATTAATAGCTGCAGCGAAGGCCGATGGCCGGATCGACGATTCCGAGAAGCAGATGATCAGTACCGAAATCGGACGCCACACCGATGACCCGGAACTGCAGCAATGGCTGGATGATGAAGTTGCCCGGCCACTGGATGCTGCTGATGTGGCGCAGTCGGCGACGGATCCAGGCATGGCGGCGGAAATGTATCTTGCCAGTGTGATGCTGGTGGACGATCAGCAGGAGGCCGAGCGCAACTATCTGGATGAACTGGCGGCCGCGCTTAAGATTGAACCGGATTTGCAAGTGCATCTGGAGCAGCAGGCCAAGGGTGGTGTTGCATAGTGACCACCGACTTGTAGCAGCTGCCGAGCAACGCGAGGCTGCGTTCGGCGACGAAGTCGTCGTAAAACCTGCGCATGCGGTCATCCTGGTGCACCGCGAGGCCTGATTTCACGACGACTTCGTCGCCGAACGGAGCCTCGCGCAGCTCGGCAGCTGCTACAAAGTTGGCGGGGATTTCGGGATCAGGAAGATAACCCCGTGCGCCTCGGCAATCTCGAGTATCCGGGGCAAATCCTCCGGCACTCTTAATTGATGCACGGCCGCAAAAAACTGCCCGCCACGCGGGTCGGACACCACGCCAATCATCTTCGCGGTAGGGCTGATGTTCTTGTAGGCATGGATGGCGCCCCCGGGAATATGCACGTAACCCCCGGCGGAGACGGTGGTGGACTTGCCCGCCACGGTCACTTCGACCTGACCGTCGACCACGTAAAACGCTTCATCCCACGGATGAAAGTGCGGTGGCGGCCCTCCGCCTTGCACGCCTTCCTGAATATGCATTTCAAAGGGTTTGCTCAGATCGCCGCCCGCGAGGATCGTGATCGCCTCACCTACGACGTTCACCGGCGCCGGCGATTGCTCGATGACGTGCACCGTTCGCATGATTGCTCTCCGAAGATGAGTAAACACCCGCTGAGTATATGCCTGTCGCGCCGGCTGGACTCCGCCACCCAGGCCCGTCCGTCAGGGCAATTTCAACGCCGATTGAATTTTTTTCCGGGCAAATCGCTCTTCTGAAGTAGAGACGTCTTGATTGAGCGTCCTGCCACTGGCCTCAGACCGAGAGATGCGCCTATGACTGCCCTGACACGACTTGAATCGCGGCCTGCCGACGAACACCCGATCCCGGCCGCCGGAAGCCTGAGACAGGCCTATGAACATTTGCTGCTTGGCGACGACCCCGAGCAACGGCGCACACTCGCCCGAACCTTTCTTGAGGCGCAGCTCGAACATGCCACCGACCTGCCTCAGGAGATGCCGACGGACCTGTCGGCGCTGCAATCTTTCGTTGAACAGCACAGCGTCGATGTTGCTCGCCAATACGCTGACTACCTGCAGCAACGCAAGGCAGGCGGGCCGCGCCAGTTCTTCACCAACAAGGCGCACGCGCTGTTCTTCCTGCAAGCCGTTGCCCCGACCAAACTGGTCGACGGCGCCTGGCTGTTTGGCCTCCTGCGCCACTGGCGCGACCCGCGTTTCGAAGGGCTGATTTGCACTTATCTGGAGGAACTGGGCGACGGCAACCCCGCGCAGAATCATGTGGTGATTTACCGCAAACTGCTGGCCGAACATGGCTTGCAAGACACCGGGGTGATCGCCGACGAGCACTACCTGCAAGGCGCGATACAACTGGCGCTGGGTGAATCCGCCGACGAGTTTCTGCCTGAGGTGATCGGCTACAATCTTGGCTACGAACAACTGCCACTGCATTTGCTGATCAGCGCCTATGAGCTCAGCGAATTGGGCATCGATCCGTATTACTTCACCCTGCATGTGACCATCGACAATGCCAGCACCGGCCACGCGCACAAAGCTGTGCAGTCGGTGCTGCAACTGCTGCCGGTGGAAGGCGATCGTGAAGACTTTCTGCGCCGGATCGCGTTGGGTTATCGGCTCAACGATCTGGGGCAGGGCAGTCGCGCAATCATCGAATCGTTCGACCTCGACGCCGAGTTGCTCAACATGCTTGAGCGCAAGCGCCCGTTCGGCCAGCACATGCATTCCGACTACTGCCGCTTTGAAGGCAAGACCGTCAACCAATGGCTGTCGTCACCGGAACAGTTGCCCGGTTTCCTCGCTGCAATGGAAAACAAAGGCTGGATCAAACGTCAGCAGGACCCTCAAGCCAGCCGTTTCTGGCAGTTGATCGAGGGGGACGGCGCCGCCATGTTCGGCGTGTTCAGCCCTTATGAAAAACAGCTGCTGCATGACTGGATCGCTGGCGACTGGACGCCTGAACGCCCACCCACAGCGGTTCGCCGGGGCACGAGTGTCGCGACCGAACCGACGCTGTCCGACAACGACCCGGATATCCAGAGCCTGCAAACCGCGCTGGACGGGCTCACCGCGCACGAGCAGATGCCGGTGTTAATCCCGTGGCTGTCGGCCCATCGACATTCCCATCCGGCCGGCCTGATGGCCACGCGACGGTTTATCGAACTCAAATCCCGCCTGCGATAGGAGCACTGCATGAATCAGGAAGAGCAACTGGACGCTGCCGATCTGGCACTGGTGCAACTGGGGCGCCGCTTGCAGGCCGATGGCTACCGCTTTATCACCCCGACGCCGCTAACCCACCAGCGGGTTAATGATCGTGCCTTCGGGCAAACCGCCCGGACCCTGCGCGATGTGTTCGGCTGGTCGCGCTCGTTCGAACCTGGCCTGTTGTCGACGGACGAGCAGCGGCAGTTGCAGCAGGAGGGCGTCCTTCAAGAAAGTAACGGCCGACTGAAAAGCCGTGTGCGTTGGTCCAGCCTGGATGATCTGCTGTTCGTGCACTCGGGGTTCCCCACGGATGCGGCGGATGCGGTGTTCTTCGGCCCGGACACTTACCGTTTCGCGCAGCTGATTCATGCCCACCTGCAACAAACTTTTGCACCGATCCGGCGCGCCGTGGACATTGGCTGCGGCGCAGGTGTCGGGGCGATCGTGATTGCCCGCGCGCGCCATGAGGCCGAAGTGCTGGCCGTCGATATCAATCCAGCGGCGCTGCGCCTGACGGCCGTCAACGCGGCACTTGCCGAAGTCTCCAATGTCACCGTCGAAGCCAGCGATGTGCTGCAGGACGTCGACGGCCATTTCGATCTGATCGTCGCCAATCCACCGTACATGGCAGACCCCGCCGAGCGAGCTTATCGCCATGGCGGCGGCGAGTTGGGCGCGCAATTGTCTTTACGCATTGTCGAGCAGGCGTTGTATCGCCTTGCGCCCGGTGGCTCCTTGGTGTTGTACACCGGGGTGGCAATGATCGAGGGCCGGGATCCGTTTCTGGAGGCACTGATTCCGCGTCTGGAATCGCCCCTGTTCGGCTGGACTTATCGCGAACTCGATCCCGACGTGTTTGGTGAAGAACTGCTGACCCCAGGCTATCAACGGGTCGAGCGGATTGCGGTGGTGGCCCTGATCGTTACGCGCATCGGCCCCGGCATTGGGGGAAGCGTTGAGTCAGCAGGTGCGCCATGAGCAAGAACCTGGACGATTACAACCGCATGCGCGATTTCTCGGCGACCTCTGAGCCGGCGGCGAAACGGTCAGCCAAAAAAACCGCGAAAGACCATGCCTTGCAGTTCTGTATCCAGAAGCACGATGCCTCGCGGTTGCACTATGACTTTCGCCTGGAGCTCGATGGCGCGTTGAAGAGCTGGGCGGTGCCGAAAGGCCCTTCGCTGGACCCCAAGGTCAAGCGCCTGGCGGTCCACGTTGAAGACCATCCGATCGATTACGCCACGTTCGAGGGCAGCATTCCTGAAGGACATTACGGCGCCGGTGACGTGATCGTCTGGGACCGTGGCGTGTGGATCCCGCAGGAAGATCCGGCCAAGGCCTATGCCAAGGGCAAGCTCAAGTTCGAGCTGCAAGGCGAGAAACTCGGCGGCCTGTGGAATCTGGTGCGCACCCACATGCCGGGCAAGCAGGAGCAGTGGTTTCTGATCAAGCATCAGGACAGTGCGGCCAAACCCGAAAGCGATTACGACGTGGTCGTCGCCGAGCCGGACAGCGTGCTCAGTGACCGGACCATTCTCCCCAAGAAGGCGAAGACCGCCGACAAACCCAAACCGGTGAAGAAGCCGGCGCGCAAGGTCACGCCGAAGGAGCAGTCAGCCCAACTCACCGGCGCTCACAAAGCCAAACTGCCCGCCCAGCTCAAACCCGAACTGGCGACGCTGGTGGAGAAAGCCCCGCAGGGCGAGTGGAGCTATGAGATCAAGTTCGACGGCTATCGGATCATGGCCCGCATCGACCACGACGAGGTGAAACTCTTCACCCGCAACGGCCACGACTGGACCCACAAACTGCCGAAACAGGCCGAGGCACTGGCGTCGCTGGGCCTCGAATCCGCCTGGCTCGACGGTGAAATGGTGGTGGCCGACGAGCAGGGCGTGCCGGACTTTCAGGCGCTGCAAAATGCCTTCGAGTCCAATCGCAGCGGCAACATTGTTTACTACCTGTTCGACATGCCTTACCTCAATGGCGTGGACCTGCGCGAGGTGCCGGTCGAGGAGCGACGGGTCGCGCTGGCGACGGTGCTCAAACCCAATAAAGATCCGCTGCTGCGCTTCTCCGACGCGTTCGGCGAAGAACCGGAAGCCTTGCTCAACAGCGCCTGTCAGATGCAGATGGAAGGGCTGATCGGCAAGCGCCTGGGCTCGCCTTACGTGTCCCGGCGCAGCAGTGACTGGATCAAGCTCAAGTGCAAACATCGGCAGGAATTCGTCGTGGTCGGCTATACCGATCCGAAAGGTGCGCGCAATGCCTTTGGTGCGTTGCTGCTGGGCCTGCATGACCGTGACAGCGGCGAGTTGCGTTACGCCGGCAAGGTCGGCACCGGTTTTAACGAGAACACCCTCAAGCACATCTACGAACAGCTGAAACCGTTGCAGGCGAAAAAGCCTGCGGTGGCCAATCCGCCGACCGGTTTTGAAGCCAAGGGTGTGCATTGGCTCAAACCTGTCTTGCTCGCAGAAGTCGCGTTCGCCGAGATGACCAAGGAGGGTTCGGTGCGCCATGCGGTGTTCCATGGCTTGCGCGATGACAAACCCGCCGAAGACATCACCGAGGAGCGTCCGAAAGCCGTGAAAGCCCAGACCAGCAAAAAAGCCGTCGCTGACAAACCGGCCGCCGCGGCGAAAAAGAAACCGGCCAAGGCAGCGCCCGCGCCCTCACAAATCGGCCTCGGTGCGGGCAAGGTGCGCATTACTCACCCGGACCGGGTGATCGACGCCAGCAGCGGCACCACCAAAGTGCAACTGGCGGAGTATTACGCCAGCGTAGCCGAGTGGATTTTGCCCGAGCTCAAGGATCGGCCAGTGGCGTTGGTGCGCGCCCCGGACGGCATTGCCGGCGATCTGTTCTTTCAGAAGAACGCCGAGCGCCTGGCCATTCCCGGGATCACCACGCTGGACAAGGACGTCACCGGTCAACCGGTGATGATCATCAACAGCGCCGAAGCGCTGATTGGCGCCGTGCAGATGAGCACTGTGGAGCTGCATACCTGGAACGCCACCTCGGACAACCTTGATAAACCTGACCGCTTCGTCCTCGACCTCGACCCGGACCCGGCGCTGCCGTGGAAAAGCATGGTCGAAGCGACCCAGTTGACCCTGTCGGTGCTCGATGAACTCGGGCTCAAGTCCTTCCTCAAGACCAGCGGCGGCAAGGGGATTCACCTAGTGGTGCCGCTGACTCGCAAGTTGGGTTGGGATGAGGTGAAGGACTTCAGCCATGCGATTGTCAGCCACATGGCCAAGTTGCTGCCGGAGCGTTTTTCCGCAGTGTCGGGGCCGAAGAATCGTGTCGGGCGGATTTTCATCGATTACCTGCGTAACGGTCTGGGCGCCACGACCATTTGCGCCTACGCCGCGCGCACCCGCGAAGGGATGCCGGTGTCGGTGCCGGTCTTTCGTGAGGAGGTGGCGGAATTGAAGGGCGGTAATCAGTGGAACATCCACAACGTGCACGAGCGACTGGCCGAAGTGGGTGATGAGCCTTGGGCGGATCTGAAGAAAACCCGGCAATCGATCACCGCCGACATGCGTCGGCGGGTGGGCATGAAAAAATAGCCCCCTTGGTTAACCGCATCCTTTGTAGCAGCTGCCGAGCAACGCGTTGTGGCGAGGGGATTTAGCGAAACGTCGCACCGCCCCGTTCGGCTGCGAAGCAGTCGTGAACTCAGACGACGCGGTGCATTAGGTAGACCGTGCGTTCAGGTTTTACGACGACTTCGTCGCCGAACGGGGATAAATCCCCTCGCCACAAGGCAGCTGCAGGGTGCATTGCTACCGGATAAACGCCTGCAAATCGCTGGTCAGTTTGTCGATCGCGACCTTGAAGTCTTTGGCCGTGATCTTCTGGCTGGCGTTTTCCAGGGTGCTGCCAAACACCTTGCGCACAACCTTGGCCACGGTCTGGTTGTTGCTCGCATCGATAAACTCGGCCTCGATGAATAGAGTGGTGTCCTGATCCCGATGCCCGCTGGCAGCGGAAACACCACCGACCACGGCCGCGACAGGCACCACTTCATACCATTTCATCCCTTCGTTTTCGGCGTTCACCCCGGTGATCGCCGAGCGCATGATCAGGGTTTTCGAACCGGCCGGCGCTGCTTTTGCGCTCGATACGACCTTGTATTTCTGCCCCAGCACACCTTTGGCCTTGTTGGACATGTAGCTTTGCAATTCATCCAGGGTTTGCCGATTGACCCGCTCGTTGGGCTGCGGCGCCGGGTACAGTTCCAGCTTGTTGAACGCAACGGTGTTGTAGGCATCCGGATTCCACGACGGACTCACCCAGCGCATGGCGGTCTCGCCGCTGGTGGTGGTGACTTGCTGCAAGTTGTTGTAGTTGGACAGGAAGCCTGAGTACTGGTCTTTTTCGGTGATTTTCGAGGTGCACCCGCCGAGCAACAGGCTGGCAAGTGCAGCGCCGATGAACAGTTTCTGCGACAGGTTCATATGCTATCTACTCCGTGGGGGTCAGCGCAGGGTTGGCCCGGCCAGTCCAGGCAAGAAAACCCTGGCTGAAAACCGGATCCTTCGCGATGAGCGTAGGTTCGCCCGCAGAAATTTCCAGTCAGTCATGCACAGTTCGCCGGGCGCTCGCATGAGGCGGCGAGCACTGCCCGCCGCCCGATGACGATTACTTACCGACCGTGCCCGCCAACAACGGCGCCATCTGTTCATCGGTCAGTGCCGCCTTAACCTCCATCTTCATGACGTCGTTCCACTCCAGCACCCACTTTTGTATCTGCACCAGATCACTGGCTTCTGCCACGCCAAAACCGCTTGAACCGCCAACGGCATGCCAGCGCCCGAGCATCTTGACGCCGGCGGGTGGTACGGCCCCGGTCTTGAGAAAACGCTCGATTGCCTTGTTGCGGTTTTCCGGATTGATCGACCAACTGACGATGAATAACATTTGCCACCTCCTTCAACGGATTGGCACCTGTTTGTCTGTGCGCACCGGGTTGGCGCCGGGACCACGGTGACGCTGTGTCTACAGATACTTGCCCCATGTGAAGGCATAGCAGCGCCGGGCCGTCTGCGTACGACCGCTGATCCTGTTAAGTGGCCTTTTCAACGATTGAATGGCGCCGCCGTCGACGCCTGTTTCACCAGCGAAACATGGGCAGCGGCTTGAGCGGTGAGCGCAGGAATTGCCGCGCGGTTTGCCTCAGCAGCATCCCGTGAAAGCCTTGGTTGGGCAGCGCTGACTTCACGGTTTTGATGTAAGCCCGTGGCAGGCCGAAGGTCATCAGCCCGAGGGACACATCAATGACATCGGCGCGCCGGAAGGGCTCGACGCTGAGCGCATGGTCGGCCACGTAGGGCCGCACTTTGTGGTGCTCCAGAATCAGCGCGGTCACTTCTTCATTCAGGTGCGACAGTTGCTGGTTGGCGAGATAGTCCGTGGCCAGGCGAACCGAGGGTTCCAGATAATCGATGGTGCCATCCGTCCAGATGCCCAGGTCATGAAACGCCGCCGCGATTTGCACGGCCTCGGACGGCAGGCCTGCAATGCCGCTGATCGCGCTATAGAAGTTCAGCACCCGATAAATGTGATTGCGATAACCCGGCAGATCAGCGCCGATTGCCAAGGCGTAGGACGTCAGGATTTCGTCTGTCACGGGGAATTCGAGAACGAGGTTCATGGGGCTGACCTCAGGCGTCGCGCAACAGGTCGTTGGCGTTGAGAATCTCGTAGGCAATCTCTGGGCGCTTCTCGAGGCTGCGGCGGATGGCGGCCGGGATTGACTGGCGGGTTTTGCGGCACAGGCCGGGCAATTCGCCGAGGGTGATGCTGATGCCGCGCATGGTGCGTACTTCGTTGAAGCTGGGGACGATGTCCACGCGGATGCCCAATTGTTCGTACATGCGGTTTTGCAAACGTTCGAGGTCAGCCAGGCTTTGCAGGTTTTCCAGACGATCGAGCAGGCGCTTTTCTTCCTGCCGGGTCAGAAACAGGATGCGCACATCCGCCCCCGGTGTTTCCAGCAACGGGTCTCGCCCGCAGATGCAGGCGCCGGGCGGGCAGGGTGAGCGGATCGGAGCAGAGGTCGTCATGGGCCTTAATCATAGAGCGCCCCTGACGAATCGTCAGTCGGAAATATCGGTCACCGGGATGATCTGTTCACCATCGGGCTGAGTGCCGGTCACGGTTTTCTTTTCCCGCCGATCATTCATCCACGTGTCCACTTGGGCGCCGAACTCGGCCGGGGCTTTACGTCCGACCCTGCGGGCCAGGTCGAGAATGGTCTGCTGGGCGAGGGCGTCTTCCATACGTTGTTGCGCAGTCATCATGACCGCGTGCACCGAGCAATGACCTTCCACGGCCCAAGTCGGCGGGGAGCCGTCAAACAGCGCACAACGGCCGCGGATATCACGGCAATCGAAGATCAGCTTCTGGCCATCGATGGCGTTGACGATATCCAGCACGCTGATTTCGTCAGCCGGCCGCGCCAGCTTGAACCCGCCGCGCACGCCTTCGGTCGCCACCACCAGTTTGGCCTTGGCCAGCTTGGTGAAGATTTTCGCCAGGTAATCCAGCGGCACGCCTTGCAGCTCAGCGAGGTCGCGCACGCTCGCCTCACGGCTATCGCCGTAATCGCCTACCAGAAAAAGCAGGCAATGAATGCCGTATTCAACGCCTGCACTGTAAAGAGACATGGTTATCTCCGACTGAATGAGTCGCCAATATTACCAGCCGATGTTCAGAGGTGCAACGAACCATTGGCATGGGTTAAATCGTCTGGCTGTCCTGTTCTGCTTATAGATCAGAGCTTTCTGGGGTATCTGGATTTCTGATGGTAACCATCGATAGAAGGTCGTTGCTTATCGCAACTCGGATCACTATAGTCGCCGTTGTCAGCTCGGCGACGGGTTCAGTCTTTGGTCTTCTTCGGAGTGAAACAATGAAACAGCACATTCTGGTAATCGGCGCAGGTTTCGGTGGCATGTGGACGGCATTGAGCGCCACGCGCCTGTTCGATATCCATAATCACAACGACGTGGAAGTCACGGTACTGGCGCCTCAGGCCGAGCTGCGCGTACGTCCGCGTTTCTACGAGCCGAATGCTCATCAGCTGGCCGCACCCATCGGTGAACTGTTCGATGCCGTCGGTGTGAAGTTCATCAAGGGCGCCGCAGAAACCATCGACGTGCAGAAGAAACACGTCGGCTACACCGATGCATCGGGTACCAAGCAGGTGTGCAGCTACGACAAACTCGTTCTGGCCACCGGCAGCGGCCTGGCGTTGCCCAACACTCCCGGCGTGGCCAAATATGCCTTCGACGTGGACCAGATCGAACAAGCCGTCCGCCTGGAAAATCATCTGAAATCCCTGGCCAACCTGCCAGACAGCAAAGCCCGCAACACCGTAGTGGTGGCCGGTGGCGGTTTCACCGGGATTGAAACGGCGACTGAAATGCCGGCGCGTCTGCGAGCCATCCTCGGTGACAAGGCCGACATAGAAGTGATCATTGTCGATCGCGGTGAAAAAGTCGGTGCGTCCATGGGCACTGAAATCGCCCAGTCGATCGCCGAAGCCAGCACTGAGCTGGGCGTGCAGTGGCGCTTGAAATCGTCGGTGGTTGCCGTCGATGAAAACGGTGTCACCTTGGCCGATGGCCAACGCATCGACGCCAAGACCGTGGTCTGGACCACCGGTGTACGGGCAAGCTCGCTGACCGAGCAGATCCCGGCCGAACGCGATCACCTCGGCCGCCTGCACGTCGACGCGCATCTGAAAGTCATCGGCCAGGACGACATTTTCGCCACGGGCGATGTGGCTTACGCCGCGTCTGATGACATCGGTAACTACGCCCTGATGACGTGCCAACACGCCATCGTCCTGGGCCGGCATGCAGGCAACAACGTCGCGGCGCAGATCCTCGGCGTGGACCCGACGCCATACAGTCAGCCGAAATACGTGACTTGCCTGGATTTGGGCGCCTGGGGCGCGGTCTACACCGAGGGTTGGGATCGCCAGGTCAAACTGGTCAAGGAGGAGGGCAAGTCGCTGAAAACCCAGATCAACACCGTGTGGATCTACCCACCGGCGGCCAATCGCGAAACGGCATGGGCAGCGGCTGATCCGCTGATCCCGATTGCCTAAAATGTCGGCATAAAAAATCCCGCTCAGGTGTTCCTGGGCGGGATTTTTGTTATTCAGATGCGGAAGGCTTGTCGGCCTACCAGCAGCCATTTGCCAGCCTTCTTTTGCCAAATCTGGAAGTTCTCGATTTCAGTCGGGACCAGCTCGGTGCCCTTGATCGCCTGTGCCGAGAAATGGTGCCGGACCAACGCGACATCACCCGAAACGGTGATGGTCTGGTTCTGCATTTCCAGGGTTTTGAAGGCGCTCTTTCCCGTTTCGATATCGGCGATGAAGTCTTTCTTGTTCTGGACCTTACCGCTGGAGTGGCCGTAGGTAAGGTTTTCAGCGGTCAACGCTTTCAGTTCGGGGATGTTCTTGTTGAGCATGGCTTGCGTCAGATGGTCCACCGCGTTCGCGACATCCTTCTCGCCCGGTACAGGGGCTGCCGCTACGTAGCCACTGAACAGGCACAAAAAACCGATCAGCAATTTGACTTTCTTCATGGGTATTTCCTTGTTGTTATGGATGACTCGTCGGTCATCGTACAACCTACCAGAAATTAATTGAATAGTGGCAAAACGACCTGGCCAGACTTCTATGGGGTGATAGAAGTCTGGCCAGGAAGAGGGAAGGGACTTTGGATCACAGCTTCAGGCCAGCATCGACATCAAGGCACCTTGGCGGTCCAGTTTGGCCAGGTCGTCGAAGCCTCCGACGTGGGTGTCACCGATAAATATTTGCGGCACGCTGCGACGGCCGCTGCGGGTGAGCATTTCCTGAAATTTGCCGGGGTCCGACTGAACGTTTATTTCCCGGGTGGCGATGCCTTTGCTGGCCAGCAACGCCTTGGCATTGCGGCAGTAAGGGCAGGTGTCAGTGGTGTAAAGCGTCACGGTACTCATGGCATGCACTCCTCAGATTGGAGATCCGGTTCAAGCGTCGATCGCAGGGAAGTCGATCTCGGTCAGGGCCAGATTGTTGAGGTAGTTGGTCAGGGTCTGCGAGGCAATGTGGGCGACCACCTCGATGATCTTGGCGTCGGTGATACCGGCTGCACGCGCTGCTTCAATTTGCTCGTTGCTCAAATGGCCACGGCTTTCGGTGATTTGCCGGGCAAGCGTGGCGAAGGCATTGAGTTGGCCGTGTCGAGCGCTAAGGATGTCTTGTGCGGACAGCCCGGCCTTACCGGCGAACACGGTATGCGCCGCCAGGCAGTAGTCGCAACCGTTGACCTGAGAAGTTGCCAGGGAAATGGCTTCTTTTTCAGGGGCGGTCAGGGACGTTTTGCCCAGGGCCACCGACTGTTGCAGATAGGCAGCCAGCACGGCGGGGGCATGGGCCAGCGTCTTGAAGACGTTGGGCAAGAAGCCGATTTTTTTCTGTACGCCTTCCAGCAGCGGACGGGTGGTGTCGGTGGCGTGTTCAAGACTCAGGGCGGTGATGCGGCTCATGGTGATGCTCCGTAGATTCAAGCGCGGTATGCGCTGGGTACGGGGTCTATGCTATTGATCGACGCTGGTCGTTAGGGTGCAAATCGTCGAGGATATGCGACAGATCGTCCAGAAATGTCCCCCGGGAGTCGTACCATGGATCGCTTGTCCACGTTGCTTACGCATTTCGGTGTCAGTGCCGGAACCTTCCACAGCGGGGATTTTTGTGGCGCCACGGCTTTCGATGGCGATCAGGCCACCGGGCACCTGCATTTGCTTCAGGCCGGCGAACTGACGCTCAAACTGGCCGATGAGCGAGACCTGCAGCTCAGCGAGCCGACGCTGATTTTCTTCCCGCGACCTTATCGTCATCGGTTGTTCGCCAGCGAAGCGTCGGGCACTCAACTGGTGTGCGCCACCCTGGAATTCGACGGCGGGTCGGGCAATGCCCTGGCGGCCGCGCTGCCTGAATACCTGGTGCTCAAGCTCGACAGCATCCCGACCCTGGCCGGTACGCTGGACTGGCTCTTCAGCGAGGCGTTCGGTGGTGTTTGTGGTCGCGAAGCGATGATGGACCGGCTGTTCGAACTGCTGGTGATTCAGTTGTTGCGGCACATTCTGACCAGCCGTGATCAGACGCCCGGGATGATGGCTGGCCTCGCCGATCCGCGCCTTGCGCGCCCCTTGAGCTTGATGCACGACTCGCCCGGTAAGGCCTGGACCGTGGCTGAACTGTCGGCGGCGGCCAATATGTCCCGCGCCAGTTTCGCCGAGTACTTTCGCTCGGTGGTGGGACAGACGCCGGTCGACTACCTGGTGAGCTGGCGGATCAGCCTGGCGCAGAAACGCTTGCGTGAAGGCAAGTCGATTGCGCTGATCGCCGATGAAGTCGGCTACGAAAGCCCCTCGGCGCTGGCCCGGGCTTTTCGGCGTAAAACCGGCACCAGCCCGCGCGAATGGGTGCAGGAGGCAAAGCGCCCGCGATGACCACGCCAGCCGGCTCAGCGCAACCCCTGTAGGAGCGAGCCTGCTCGCGATGGCGTCATCACATTCAATAGTGATGGTGACTGATCCACCGCCATCGCGAGCAGGCTCGCTCCTACAGGGGATGCGCTTAACCCGCGGGCTGTTTTGTTGGCGTGAGATAGACTCATCAACGGGTATCGAACGGTGGGAGTGGCACGTGTGGCGCATTTCAAATGGACTCGCTGATCACCGCTGCAGCGCACGCACTCGCAGCGGGTGATCCCCTCGGGGCGCTGAACCGGGTTGCCCTGCGCGACGATGCACCGGCGCTGGCGCTGGCGCTTCGCGGCATCGCCATGGCGCAGTTGGGCGATCTGGTTCGGGCAAAGGAATTGGTGCGCAGAGCCGCACGCACCTTCGGTCAGAAAGCACCTTTGGCCCGTGCGCGGTGCGTGGTCGCCGAGGCCGAAATCGCCCTGGCTTCACGGGATCTGGGCTGGCCGGTGAAGGCGCTCGAAGCGGCACGAGTGACGCTGGAGGCCCATGGCGATGGCCCGAATGCGGCCCATGCGCGGTATTTGCAGATTCGACGTTTGCTGTTGATCGGAAGTCTTGATGAGGTCGAAGGGATGCTCGCCGAGCTTGACCCTGCGCCACTGCCGCCGGCACTGCGCGCCGTTCATGAACTGGTGGTGGCGGGGATCGCCGTGCGGCGACTCGAAACAAAAAGGGCGCGCTCTGCCCTCGAAAGGGCTCATCGTGCTGCGTCCGACGCCGCTATTCCCGCGCTGACCGCCGAGGTCGAACACGCCGCTCAAGTCCTCAACACCCCCGCCGCACGATTGATTGCCCGTGGCGAGGAGCGCCCACTGTTGCTGGATGAAGTGGAAGCGCTGCTCGGGTCGACATCCCTGGTGGTGGACGCGTGCCGATACGGCGTGCGCGGTGCTGGAATGTCAGTGTCCCTGGCCAGACGCCCGGTGTTGTTTACCCTCGTGCGGGCGTTGGCCGAAGCCTGGCCCGGGGATGTGGCAAGGGAAACACTCATCACCCAGGCCTTTCGCTTGAAGCTCACCGACGAGTCCCATCGCGCGCGGCTGCGGGTCGAAATCGGTCGGCTTCGCGCGGCGCTGAAACCTCTGGCCGGTGTCAGTGCGACCCAGCGCGGGTTTGCGCTGCAACCACAGATTGCTGACGACGTTGTGGTGTTGGCGCGGCCCGTCGAAGAGCCGCAGGCGGCGCTGCTCGCCTTTCTGGCAGACGGTGAGTCGTGGTCGAGTTCGGCGCTCGCCTTGGCGCTGAAAGCCAGTCAGCGCACCGTGCAGCGTTCGCTCGACGCGCTGACCACCGCCGGAAAAGTGCAGGCGTTTGGTCGCGGGCGGGCCCGGCGCTGGATGACGCCGCCGCTGCCGGGATTCGCGACGACTTTGTTACTCACAGCTTGGGTGTCGGGTGACTAGGATCCATTCCACCCCCCAACGAAGAGGATGCAACTATGAAGCAATCATCTGCCGAAATCATCCGCGAATACGGACCCTTTCCGGGCGTCGACAGCGTGCATGGCGTTTCTTATGACGGTCAGCACGTCTGGTTCGCCTCCGGAGAAAAACTCAACGCCCTCGACCCGGCCAGCGGCAAGACGCTGCGCTCCATCGATGTCGCTGCCCATGCGGGCACAGCCTTTGACGGCCAGCACCTGTTCCAGATCGCTGAGGATCGCATTCAGAAGATCGATCCTGCGAACGGCCGGGTACTCGGCACCATTCCGGCGCCCGGCGGCGGGGGCGACTCAGGGCTCGCGTGGGCCGAAGGCACGCTGTGGGTGGGTCAGTATCGGGAGCGCAAGATCCACCAGATCGACCCCGACAACGGCAAGATTCTGCGCACGATCGAATCCAACCGCTTCGTCACCGGCGTGACCTGGGTTGAGGGCGCGCTTTGGCACGGCACATGGGAAGAAGAGGAGGGCGAATTGCGGCGCGTGGATCCGAAGACCGGCGAGGTGCTGCAAAGCCTCAAGCTGCCGGCCGGTGTCGGCGTATCGGGGCTTGAATCCGACGGTGCGGACCGGTTTTTCTGTGGTGGTGGGAACAGTGGGAAGGTGAGGGCCGTTCGTCGGCCCGCCTCATCCTAAAACGTGAACTGACGCGAAGAGCGGGGTGTGCTCTGGGCTAGCTCGATCTCTAGCAGATGTTCAACCAATACGTCATTGAGAAACCGGAACTGATCGTTGAGCCCGACCACTTCGTTGTTGAAGTGGTTCGCGGCTGCCGGTATCAGCAATGCCTCGAATTTTTTGTCGAACACCAGCGACAGTGTTTTACGAGAGACGAATTCCTGGGAATAGAGGTTATTGCCGAACACCGGGAAGCTCACGGAGAGGGTAATGGCGTGGATCATGATCTGCGCTCCTCGGCGAGGACAATGTAGGAAAAAACAGTCAGGGTAATGGCCGTCAGGGCCAGGCAGGTCAGGAGATGGATCAACATGATTTGCCCCTCCGGTGTGGGGTTTTGCCTTGGGATGGGGTGATCGTGCGCCTGGTGGTTTTTTTGCGGAAGGCATTCGTCGCGATGGTGAATATCGATAAAGATGATGGTGATATTCAGGACCCCACCGCGAGCAGGCTCGCTCCTACAATGTCGAGTTCACCGCAATCCAATGTAGGAGCGAGCCTGCTCGCGATGAGGCCATAAGCCGTCCATCAACCCCAAGCGAACAAACCCCGCCACCTATACTCAAATAAATAGGCTTTTCGAACACCGGACATTCCGTCCGGGGATCACTGTAGGAAACCGCGATCTTGAACCTGCGTTCGCTGATCGTCGCCGTGATGGTGGTGTTGGCGGGATGCGCCACGCCCGTTCGTGCCCCAGTGGTGGTGCCGATTGTGGTGGTGGCCGAGAGTACTTGGCGCCAAGTGGATCAGGAGATTGTCGCGGCGTCGAAATCGGCCACCGAGCAGACCAAAATCTACGCCCGCGGTGCCATGGATTACTGGCGTACTCGCGTCTACCAACTGACCGAAGAGAACTTCATTCCTTGGTTCAGCAGTTACTGGACCCAGGAATGGCTGTCGATGAAGGTCAGCTGGTACTCCCTCAGCGCCGCGGGCGAGCAGGATGCCTCGGCCAAGCGCCTGGCCGCCTATCTGCTGGAGCAATACCAGAAGCGGGTGCTGGCGCCGGTGGCGGTGGAGATCGATCCTGACGCGATTCTCGGCCTGGCAACGGCCTTCTACGTGGACATCCTCCAAGAAGAACTACAGAAAATCTCCCAGCGCCACGGCGTGCCGATGGCCCAGCTCAACGGCCGCCTCCAGAAAATTCCCGCGATTGCATTGGGACCGCCGCCGGCTCGCGACGCGTCGTTGTATCAGGTCGTGCATACCCAACCGCTGAATACATTACCGGCCTACGCGGCGTTGATCGAAAAGATTCACAAGGCTGGCGGCGACAAGGGTGTTGGGTCGACCGACACGGCGATGGCGCCGGTGGCCAAGCGTGCCAGCCAGCGGATGGAAGCCGAAATGGCACCTCGAGGGGCGGCCAGTGCAGTGGCGGCAGCGGCGGGACGACTGGCGGGAGGGCTGATTACGGTCGGGGTGGCGGGGATCCGCGCGATGATTCAGGCCGCCGACCGGCCGGACAGCGAGGCGCTGATTCGCAGCAGCCTGGGCAATACGTTCGACAAGGCCTGGATGAAGCTGGTGCAGAACCCGACCACCGGCGTGATGGCGGGAACGTTTTACCTGGCGGCGCAAATCGAGGGCAATCTGGCGGGGAGTGCCGACGTACCGCCGGTCAGTTCGGGCAATGGCGCTGTCGATTGGAGCCCCACGGAATCGACTAGCCAGCAGACCGTTCCATAACCGAAGGAGAAACACCATGTCCTACGTTGATGGCTTCCTCGCTGCCGTACCCACCGCCAATCGCGAGAAATTCAAGAAACACGCCGAAACCGCCGCCGTCATTTTCAAGGAAAGCGGCGCGCTCAGCGTCACTGAGTGCTGGGGCGACGATGTGCCGGACGGCAAGGTGACTTCGTTTCCCATGGCGGTGAAACTCAAGGAAGACGAAACCGTGGTGTTCAGCTGGATCATCTGGCCCGACAAGGCCACCCGTAATGCGGGCATGGACAAACTCATGAACGATCCGCGGATGCAGCCGGACGTCAATCCGATGCCATTCGATGGCCAGCGCCTGGTCTTTGGTGGTTTCGAGGTGATCGTGAAGGCCTGATCCAGACGAAAGGATCACTCCGCTGACGGGGTGATCCTGCAACTTTTGCGGTTACGGATCTCACTGTCCGTCGGCCGTTCTCTCACGAACTCGAAGCGCGGCTCACCTTCGCTATAGTGAACCAGCCAGCCCCATTCCAGCTCGGACTCATCCTGACCCGGTTTCGGTGGCATCGCCCACCATGGCTCTTTGCTGATGATTGCTCGCATGGCCCCCTCCCGTTGAATTCGGCTGGTTCAACTATAACGTGCATGTCAGGAGCTGCCAGGCATGACTGACGAATCCCATGAACCGCTCAAAAGGCTGTTTTTCGCACTCAATTGCCCGCCCGAGCAACGCAAGGCCATTGCCCAATGGCGCAGCGCACTGGAGCTGCGCAGCGGGCGCCCGGTGCCGGCGGAAAACTTTCACCTGACGTTGTTGTTTTTGGGGGCTGTGGCGGTGGCGCAAATTGGCGAAATTTGCACGGCGGCGGCAAAGGTTCGGGTGCCGGGTGCGCCGTTGAGGCTGGCGCTGGATCGAATGGATGTCTGGCGCAGGGCAGGGGTTCTGGTGCTGGCGCCGGAGCAGGCACCACCGGAGTTGCTGCGTCTGGTGTACGCGCTGGAGCAGGCGATGTTGCCGTTCGGCTTTGAGGACGCACCCAAGGAGTTTCGACCGCACCTGACCTTGATGCGCGACTATCGAGTGCCGGTGCCTGAGTCCGCGACGCCACCCGAGTTTTTCCTGCGGGCCGATCGCTTTGTCTTGTTTGAATCCCATAAGGGGCGGTATCGGGCGCTGGCCGAATGGCCGCTCGTCCCCGCATAAAAAAAGGCGCCCGAGGAGGGCGCCCGAATTCACCTGAACCGAGGAAGCCAGGTGAGGCCGTTCGTCAGAGAGGCGTGCAGCGGTGGTAAGGCGCTGCGTGAACGGAAAACAGGTAAAACCCCAATATTTGTGTCATGCCTACGTCCCCGTAGGAGCGAGGCTTGCCCGCGAAGAGGCCATCACATTCAACATTGATGGTGACTGGCACACCGCCTTCGCGGGCAAGCCTCGCTCCTACAAAGGGCGCGCGCAATTACTTCCCGAGCTTCACCCGCGTCCAGCCCCGGGTCATCACCCGCTGAACGCCGATCGGCATGTCCGGAATGGCATACAACGTCGCCATCACGTCTTGCGGCGGATACGACCCCGGATCATCCCGGATCGCCTCATCCACCAATGGCGTGGCTGCCGCGTTGGCATTGCTGTAGCCGATGTTGTTGGTGATCTCGGCGATGATGTCCGGGCGCATCAGAAAGTTCATGAACAGGTAGGCGTTTTCCACGTTCGCCGCGTCCTGTGGAATGGCGACCATGTCGTAGAAACTGCCGGCGCCTTCTTTCGGAATGCTGTAGTCGATCTTCACCTTGTCGCCCGCTTCCTGAGCGCGAGCCTTGGCTTGCAGCACATCGCCGGAGTAACCGACCGCGACGCAGATGTTGCCGTTAGCCAGGTCGGAGATGTATTTCGACGAATGGAAATACGCCACCGAAGGACGAATCTTCATGAACAGCGCTTCAGCCTCAGCGATCTGCCCCTTGTCCTGCGAGTTCACCGGGTAACCCAGGTAGTGCAGGGCTGCCGGGAGCATTTCCGTCGGCGAGTCGAGGAAGCTGATGCCGCAGGCTTTGAGTTTTTCCGCGTTTTCCGGTTTGAACAGCAGGTCCCAGGAGTTGGTCGGTGCGTTGGCGCCTAGCACTTCCTTGACCTTGGCCGGGTTGAAGCCAATGCCGATCGACCCCCACATGTACGGGAAGGCGTGGCCGTTATTCGGGTCGCTCGCGGAAGCGTTTTTCAGCAGCACCGGGTTGAGGTTTTTCCAGTTCGACAGCTTCGACTTGTCCAGTTCCTGATAGACGCCGGCCTTGATCTGTTTGGCCAGGAAACTGTTGGACGGCACGACGATGTCGTAGCCGGATTTGCCCGCGAGCAGGCGTGCCTCAAGGGTTTCATTGCTGTCGAACACATCGTAGGTCACGCGAATACCGGTCTCGTCTTCGAACTTCTTGACCGTGTCCGGGGCGATGTAATCGGACCAGTTATAGACGCGCAGAACCTTGTCATTGGCCTGGGCAGCCGTGGCAATCGCGCCCAATAAGGACAGTGTCAGCAGAGTCCTGCCAAACATTTTCATCGGTACAACTCCATTCTTTTTTATTCAAGTACGCAAAACAATTGCAGCCTTCGCGCACCCCTTGTAGCAGCTGGCGAAGCCTGCGTTCGGCTGCGAAGCAGTCGTGAATTCAGACACTGCGGTTCTTTCAGGAAGATTGAATTCGCAGGTTTTACGACTGCTTCGCAGCCGAACGCAGGCTTCGCCAGCTGCTACAAAGTGTGCGTGCTGCCGGCCCTTAGGCTGTCGCTTCTACCATCTGCTTTTTAGGTTGCTGCCACGATTCGTTGGCAGTCTGGTCCATCGCTTCCTGAATCGCACGTTTGCGGGTGGCTTCGGCGCGGCGGCTGAAGTACCAGACCATGAACGTCACAATCGAAACGGCCAACAGAATCAGACTGGCCACGGCGTTGATCTCGGGCTTCACACCCAGACGCACCGCCGAGAACACTTCCATCGGCAAGGTCGTCGAACCCGGGCCAGACACGAAACTCGCCAGTACCAGGTCATCCAGCGACAAGGCAAACGACATCATGCCGCCGGCCGCCAGTGAAGGCGCGATCATCGGAATGGTGATCAGGAAAAACACCTTGAACGGCTTTGCCCCGAGGTCCATGGCCGCTTCTTCGATGGACAGGTCCAGCTCACGCAAACGCGCCGAGACCACCACCGCCACATACGCCGCGCAGAACGTGGTGTGGGCGATCCAGATCGTGACGATGCCACGCTCCATCGGCCAGCCGATCAACTGCGCCATCGCCACAAACAGCAGCAACAACGACAGACCGGTAATCACTTCCGGCATCACCAACGGCGCCGTCACCAAACCACCAAACAGCGTACGACCCTTAAAGCGTGTCACGCGAGTCAGCACAAACGCTGCCAGTGTCCCCAATGCGACCGCTGCAATCGCGGTGTAGCAGGCGATTTCCAGCGAGCGCACCACCGAGCCCATCAGTTGCGTGTTGTCGAGCAAACCGGCGTACCACTTGAACGACCAGCCGCCCCACACCGTCACCAGTTTCGAGGCGTTGAACGAGTAGATCACCAGAATCAACATCGGCAGGTAGATAAACGACAGGCCGAAAACCAGCATGAACTTTGAAAATCCGAAGCGTTTCATCCCCGTGCCTCCATCTCTTTGGCCTGGCTGCGGTTGAACAGCAGAATCGGCACAATCAGGATCAACAGCATCACCACCGCCAGGGCAGACGCCACCGGCCAGTCGCGGTTGTTGAAGAACTCTTGCCACAGCACACGTCCGATCATCAGCGTCTCCGGACCACCCAGCAGCTCCGGAATCACGAACTCACCGACCACCGGAATGAACACCAGCATTGCGCCTGCAATGATCCCGTTCTTGGCCAGCGGCACGGTGATTTTCCAGAAGTTGTTGAAATTGCTCGAACCCAGGTCCGACGCGGCTTCCAGCAGGCTCTGATCGTGCTTGACCAGGTTGGCGTACAGCGGCAACACCATGAACGGCAAGTAGGCGTAAACAACCCCTATATAGACGGCCGTGTTGGTGTTGAGGATCTCGATCGGGTGATCCGTCAGCCCGGTCCACATCAAAAAACCGTTGAGCAAACCGTTGTTGCTGAGGATGCCCATCCACGCATAAACACGGATCAGAATCGCGGTCCAGGTCGGCATCATGATCAGCAACAGCAGAACGTTTTGCGTTTCCTTGTTCGCCTTGGTGATCGCGTAGGCCATCGGGAAACCGATCACCAGGCACATTAGCGTGCTTAAAAACGCGACCTTCAACGAGCCGAAGTAGGCCGAGATATACAGCTCATCCTGGGTCAGCAGCGAGTAGTTGCCGAGGTTCAGCAGCAGCTGGAATTTCTGCTCGGCGAAGGTGTAGATCTCGGAGTAAGGAGGAATGGCCAGCGCCGCTTCCGAGAAGCTGATCTTCATCACCAGGAAGAACGGCAACAGGAAAAACAGGCAAAGCCACAGGAACGGAATCCCGATGACGAGCTTTCGACCACTCGGCATCAGCCGCATGAACTGCTGATTGAGTGTTTTCATGAGCGCAGTACCACGCCGCTGTCGTCTTCCCACCACACGTAGACTTTGTCGTCCCAGGTCGGACGGGCGCCACGGCGTTCGGCGTTGGCCATGAACGATTGCACGACCTTGCCGCCAGGCAGCTCGACGTAAAACACCGAGTGACCGCCAAGGTAGGCGATGTCATGCACTTTGCCTTCGGACCAGTTGTAGCGGGTGTCCGGCTTGAGGGTGCTGACCAGCATTTTTTCCGGGCGGATCGCGTAGGTGATCGACTTGTCCTGCACCGAGGTGCTGACGCCGTGACCGACGTAAATCTTCTGCTCCAGGTCCGGGCTGTGAATGATCGCGTGACCTTCAAGGTCTTCCACAACGGTGCCTTCGAAGGCGTTCACGTTGCCGATGAACTCGCAGACCATGCGGCTGACCGGTGCTTCATAGATGTCGACCGGGCTGCCGATCTGCGCGATCCAGCCCAGGTGCATGATCGCAATGCGCTGGGCCATGGTCATGGCCTCTTCCTGGTCGTGGGTCACCATCACGCAGGTCACGCCGACCCGCTCGATGATCTCGACCAACTCCAGTTGCATTTGCGAACGCAGCTTTTTATCCAGTGCGCCCATCGGTTCGTCGAGCAGCAGCAGCTTCGGACGTTTGGCCAGGGAGCGGGCGAGGGCCACGCGCTGACGTTGGCCGCCAGACAACTGATGGGGTTTGCGTTTGGCGTACTGGGTCATGTGCACCAGGCGCAGCATCTCTTCAACGCGGGCGTCGATTTCGCTGGCGGGCAAACGGTCCTGCTTGAGGCCGAAGGCGATGTTCTGGGCGACGGTCATGTGCGGGAACAAGGCGTACGACTGGAACATCATGTTGATCGGCCGTTCGTACGGCGGCATGTCGGTGATGTCGACGCCGTCGAGGAAAATCCGCCCTTCGGTCGGGCGCTCGAAGCCGGCGAGCATGCGCAGCAGGGTCGATTTACCAGAGCCGGAACCGCCGAGCAGGGCGAAGATTTCGCCTTGATGGATCTCAAGCGAGACATCGTCTACTGCGCAGGTTTCGTCGAATTTCTTGGTGACGCGGTCGACTTTCACCAGCACCTTTTTCGATGTCTGGTGACCTTCAAGAGCCTTCCTGTAGATGCTGGAGGCGTTTGCCATGTGAAACTCCCAACAGGTTTCAGTCGTCGGGCCAACGCGGCCTGACTTAAGAGTGGATTGCAAGCCCGGGGCATTCGGTTGGCGCGTTCCCTTGTAGGAGCGAGGCTTGCCCGCGAAGGCGGTGTATCAGGCAACGATGATGTCGACTGACACTCCGCCTTCGCGGGCAAGCCTCGCTCCTACAAGAAGTTGCGCTCGCCTGATCCATACCGCTCGGGCTTATTCGGCGCCGCCGTCCTGGCTGCCGGGGTCGTACTTGTTGTTATTGCAGTGTGTTGTTTCGCAAGTCACGGACGCGCAAAGGCACGCCCGCCTGACTCGCGGGGGCAGTAAATTCGTGTTTTAGGTCAGCGGGTTTTACGCAACGCGGCCCGTCGCCGGCACGCATCGCCGAACGCCTGGAAAATACTCAAGTAAGGCGGGTTCGACAGGACCTGCCATTCCGGGTGCCATTGCACACCGACGGCAAAGGTCGGGCTGTGTTCTACGGAAATCGCCTCGATCAAACCGTCCGGCGCGATGGCTTCCGAGCGCAAGCCCGGCGCCAATCGATCAATGCCCTGGCTGTGAATCGAATTGACCCTGAACTCGGCCGGCAACTCCAGCGCTTCGAATACGCCACCCGGTTGCACCGTCACCGCATGCGCCGGAGCGTATTGCACCGCGAGCTCTGGACTGTCGGCTTCCCGGTGATCGAGCATGCCGGGCAGTTCATGCACCTTCTGATGCAGGCTGCCGCCGAAGGCCACGTTCATTTCCTGGAAGCCGCGGCAGATGCCGAGCACGGGAACGCCCGCCGCAATGGCTGCACGCAATAAAGGAAGGGTGGTGGCGTCCCGCGCCGGATCGTGATCCGTGCCGGGGGCACTGGCCGGGCCTTGATAGTGGAAAGGTTCCACATTCGAGGGTGAGCCGGTCAGCAGCAGACCGTCGAGATGCGCGAGCACATCATCGATTTCAGTCAGTTCGCCTAAGGAAGGAATGATCACAGGCAGCCCCAAAGCCGCGACGCTGACAGCACGCAAATACTTGTCGCCGCTGACGTGGTAGGGGTGCAGGCCAATCTGTTTGACGCATGCAGTAATGCCGATCAATGGCTTGAATGCCATTTTTATCACCTCGAAGTTTCACACTTGAACGAGCTTTTCCGGAGCTTAGCCTTGTTGATTTTAATTAACAACTCTCATGTAAAAAATTCTAAACGCCGTACGTCCGATCCTGAGGGTTTACGCGGTGCGCAGGACTTGATTGGCACTCTCGTGCCCATAAAAGGCCCGAAAATAAAGGTTGAGAGGTCAAGTGTTCGCTATTGACTTCACTTTGCCGTTCGGGTTGACTGGGCTCGCAACAAGGTAGTGAACATAATAATTAACAGCTAATAGGTGCATCATGTCGGTCCCTCTGCGTACCGTTCAACTCAACGAAGCAAACGCATTCCTTAAGAAATATCCTGAGGTTTTGTACGTCGACCTTCTGATTGCGGATATGAACGGTGTGGTGCGCGGCAAGCGCATCGAGCGCACCAGTCTTCATAAGGTTTACGAAAAAGGCATCAACCTCCCGGCGTCACTGTTTGCTCTGGACATCAACGGCTCCACGGTGGAAAGCACCGGGCTGGGTCTGGACATCGGCGACTCGGACCGGATCTGCTTTCCCATCCCTGGCACCCTGAGCATTGAGCCGTGGCAGAAGCGCCCGACCGCTCAGTTGCTGATGACCATGCACGAACTGGAAGGCGAGCCGTTCTTTGCCGATCCACGCGAAGTGCTGGCCAACATCGTGCGCAAGTTCGACGATCTGGGCCTGACCATCTGCGCGGCGTTCGAGCTGGAGTTCTACCTGATTGACCAGGACAACGTGAACGGTCGTCCGCAGTCACCGCGTTCGCCGGTATCGGGCAAGCGTCCGGTGTCGACCCAGGTCTACCTGATCGACGACCTCGACGAATACGTCGACTGCCTGCAAGACATCCTCGAAGGCGCGAAAGAGCAGGGCATTCCTGCCGACGCCATCGTCAAGGAAAGCGCCCCGGCGCAGTTCGAAGTGAACCTGCATCACGTCAACGACCCGATCAAGGCCTGCGACTACGCGGTGTTGCTCAAGCGTCTGGTGAAGAACATCGCCTACGACCACGAGATGGACACCACGTTTATGGCCAAGCCGTATCCGGGCCAGGCGGGCAACGGTTTGCACGTACACATTTCGATTCTCGACAAAGAAGGTAACAACATCTTTGCCAGCGAGGATCCCGAGCAGAACGCCGCCCTGCGACACGCGATCGGCGGTGTGCTCGAGACCCTGCCGGCGCAGATGGCCTTCTTGTGCCCGAACGTCAACTCGTACCGTCGTTTCGGCGCGCAGTTCTACGTGCCTAACTCGCCGAGCTGGGGCATCGACAACCGTACCGTTGCGGTACGTGTGCCGACCGGTTCGTCGGACTCGGTGCGCATCGAACACCGCGTAGCGGGCGCCGATGCCAACCCGTACTTGCTGATGGCGTCGGTGCTGGCCGGTATTCACCACGGCCTGACCAACAAAATCGAGCCGGGTGCCCCGGTGGAAGGCAACAGCTACGAACAAAACGAGCAGAGCCTGCCGAACAACCTGCGCGATGCACTGCGCGAGCTGGACGACAGCGAAGTCATGGCCAAATACATCGATCCGCTGTACATCGACGTGTTCGTGGCGTGCAAGGAAAGCGAGCTGGCCGAGTTCGAGAACTCCATCTCCGACCTTGAGTACAACTGGTATTTGCATACGGTTTGATGGCTTGAACCCGGTTCCAGGCTGAAAAACCGATCAACTGTAGGAGTGAGCCTGCTCGCGATAGCGGCGTATCAGTCATCTTGATGTCGCCTGATTCACCGCTATCGCGAGCAGGCTCACTCCTACAGGGGGCTGCATTTCAACTTTCTGGTTGAGCGGCATTCAGTCCCACTATTTATTCCTCTGCGTCGAGTCACAACAATGACAAACACCCGCAGCGACTGGGAACAACGCTTCCAGTCCTTATCCATCGAAAGCCGCGCATTCATCGACGGCCAATACCGCCCGGCACTCAGCGGTGACACCTTCGAATGCATCAGCCCGGTCGACGGCCGTTTCCTGGCCAACGTCGCCAGCACCGACGAAGCCGATGCTAACGAAGCCGTGGCCGTTGCACGCCGCACCTTCGATTCCGGCATCTGGGCCAACCTTGCCCCGGCCGAGCGCAAGCGCATTCTGATCCGCTTCGCCGACCTGATCCTGGCCAACCAAGAGGAACTCGCCCTGCTCGAAACCCTCGACATGGGCAAACCGATCAACGATTCGATGAGCATCGACATCCCGGCGACCGCCAACGCGATCCGCTGGAGCGCCGAGGCCATCGACAAAATCTACGACGAAGTCGCCGCCACGCCGCACGACCAACTCGGCCTCATCACTCGCGAACCAGCGGGTGTGGTCGCCGCCATCGTGCCGTGGAACTTCCCGCTGATCATGGCCAGCTGGAAGTTCGCCCCGGCCCTCGCCGCCGGCAACTCGTTCATCCTCAAACCTTCGGAAAAGTCGCCACTGACCGCCATCCGCATCGCCCAGTTGGCGCTGGATGCCGGCATCCCGAAAGGCGTGTTCAACGTCCTGCCGGGCTACGGTCACACCGTCGGCAAGGCGTTGGCGTTGCACATGGATGTCGATGTTTTGGCCTTCACCGGCTCGACCGCGATTGCCAAGCAACTGCTGATCTACGCCGGGCAAAGCAACATGAAACGCGTCTGGCTCGAAGCAGGGGGGAAGAGCCCGAACGTGGTGTTCGCCGACGCGCCGGATTTGCGCGCGGCAGCACAAGCGGCGGCCGGTGCGATTGCCTTCAACCAGGGCGAAGTCTGCACCGCCGGTTCGCGTTTGCTGGTGGAGCGCTCGATCCGCGAGCAGTTCATTCCGCTGCTGGTGGAAGCGCTGCAAGCCTGGAAACCGGGCCACGCGCTGGACCCGGAAACCACGGTCGGCGCGGTCGTCGATCAGCGTCAACTGGACAACGTGTTGCGCTACATCCAGGTCGGCAAAGACCAGGGCGCGCAACTGATTGCGGGCGGCAGCCGCACCCTCGAAGCCACCGGTGGCCTGTACGTGGTGCCGGCGATTTTCGACGGCGTGACCAACGCCATGACCATCGCCCGCGAAGAAATCTTCGGCCCGGTGCTGTCGCTGATCACCTTCGACACCGCTGAAGAAGCCTTGGCCATCGCCAACGACAGCATCTTCGGCCTGGCCGCAGGCGTCTGGACCAGCAACCTGAGCAAGGCCCACACCTTCGCCCGTGGCTTGCGCGCCGGCAGCGTCTGGGTCAACCAGTACGACGGCGGCGACATGACCGCGCCGTTCGGCGGGTACAAGCAGTCGGGTAACGGTCGGGACAAATCGCTACACGCGTTCGACAAATACACCGAACTCAAAGCGACCTGGATCAAGCTCTAACACCTCTACAGCGGCGGTCGTCGGTACTTGCCGACGATCATCGGAGAAACGTATGAAACAAGCACATGTAAACAGCTACTACGCCGCCACCCGCAACTTCACCGGCGACTTCCCGGTATTGGAACAAGCGGTCGATTGCGACGTCTGCGTGATCGGCGCCGGCTACACCGGTTTGTCCTCGGCCCTGTTCCTTTGCGAAGCGGGCTACAGCGTGACCGTGCTCGAAGCCGCCAAAGTCGGCTTCGGCGCCAGCGGTCGCAACGGCGGTCAACTGGTCAACTCCTACAGCCGCGACGTCGATGTGATCGAAGAGCGCTATGGCGACAAGACCGCCGAAGTCCTCGGCAGCATGATCTTCGAAGGCGCCGACATCATCCGTCAGCGCATACAACATTACGACATCCAGTGCGACTACAAACCGGGCGGCATCTTCGCCGCGCTGAACAAAAAGCAACTCAAAGGCCTGGCCGAGCAGAAAAGCAGCTGGGAACGCTACGGCAACAAAAACCTGAAGATGCTCGACGCGGCCGACATCAAGCGCGAAGTCGGTTGCGACAACTACGTCGGCGGCCTGCTCGACATGCAGGGCGGCCACATCCACCCGCTGAACCTGGCCCTCGGCGAAGCCTCGGCCATCATCGGCCTCGGTGGCAAAATCTACGAGCAATCGGCCGCGGTGGAAATCACCTATGGCGAACCGATCACCGTGCGCACCGCCAAAGGCTTGGTCCGCGCCAAGTACCTGCTGATCGCCGGCAACGCCTACCTGCCGCAAGACCTCGACAACCGCGTCACGCGCAAAAGCATGCCGTGTGGCTCGCAAATCGTCGTCACCGAACCGTTGTCCGAGAAAGTCGCGCGCAGCCTGATCAAAAACAACTACTGCGTCGAAGACTGCAACTACCTGCTCGACTACTACCGCCTCACCGCCGACAACCGCCTGCTGTACGGTGGTGGCGTGGTCTACGGCGCCCGCGAACCGGATGACATCGAGCAACTGATCAAACCGAAAATCCTCAAGACCTTCCCGCAACTGAAGGACGTGAAGATCGACTACCGCTGGACCGGCAACTTCCTGCTGACCATGTCACGCATGCCGCAATTCGGCCGCATCGAGAAAAACGCCTACTACATGCAAGGCTACAGCGGCCACGGCGTCACCTGCTCGCACCTGGCCGGCAAACTGATCTCGGAAATGATCCGCGGCGACGCCGAACGCTTCGACGCGTTCGCCTCATTACCGCACATGCCAATGCTCGGCGGCCGCACCTTCCAGGCCCCGCTCACCGCCATGGGCGCCGCGTATTACGCACTGCGCGATCGCTTCGGGATCTAAGCCCCGACACAGGCTCTGCTCACACCATCGATCAAAAATGTGGGAGCGAGCCTGCTCGCGATGAGGCCACATCAGCCACCATTGATGTAGCTGACACACCGCCATCGCGAGCAGGCTCACTCCCACAGTAGATCTATGGAGTACACAGAATGTGTGATCGACCGGGACCCACCTGTGGGAGTGAGCCTGCTCGCGATGAGGCCCTATCAGCCACCATGGATTTTGGCTGACACACCCCATCACAGGCAGATTCACTCCCACAATTCGCACCACTGAACTCGCTGCCATCACCGCCCAACAACCTTTTTACCCAGCCATTTATCGATCCTGCTGAGCAACACCACCAAACGTGATTTAATACCCGCCTTTCACATTTCCGGGACAGGGAAGCGGTACTTTCGCGGCCAAAAGTCGCCCGCCATCCACCCCCATAACCCTTAAGTATTTCTCGCATAAGGCTGTCATGGACACGGGCTCACGACTCAAATTAGTACGCGAAAGCTACAAACTGTCCCAGCGCGAGCTGGCCCGGCGTAGCGGCGTCACCAATGCCACCATCTCCCTGATCGAACAGAATCGCGTCAGTCCTTCCGTTAGCTCGCTTAAAAAACTGCTCGAAGGCATTCCTATGTCTTTGGCGGATTTCTTTACCTTTGACCAGCCACCGCGTGAACATCAATACGTGTTTCGCGCCAATGAACAACCGGATCTCGGTCGTCATGGGTTGCGGTTGTTGCTGATTGGCGCGTCGGTGCCGAGTCGGCAGATGCGCTTGTTGCGCGAGCAATACGCGCCGGGGGCGAGTTCGGGGGAGGAGCCGATTGTGCATTCGGAAGGGGAGGAGTGTGGGTTGGTTACGCGGGGGACGGTTGAGCTGACGGTTGATGGGCAGATCAGTGTCCTCAACGCCGGCGATGGCTACTACTTCCCGACAACGCTGCCGCACAAGTTTCGCAATATCGGCCAGGATGAAGCAGAAATCATCAGCGCCAACACGCCGGCCAACTTCTAATCCAAAACGGACGCAACCCTGTAGCAGCTGCCGAAGGCTGCGTCCGCAGACGACACCCTTACTGAATGGAAGCAGCTGTTTCAGCGTTTTTCTAAAGTAAATGGACTTCACATCATGACCGCACACCGCATCCGCCCCCTCGCACTCTGCATCTTCCATCACGATGGCAAGATTCTGGTCAACGAAGCGTACGACCCCATTACTGGAAAGCCATTCTTGCGCCCAGTCGGTGGCGGAATCGAGTTTGGCGAAACCAGCGCCCAAGCCGTGCTGCGTGAAGTCGATGAAGAGCTCGGTTTATCCATCACCGATGTTCGCTTGCTCGGCACGCTCGAAAACATCTTCACGTATGCCGGCACGCCCGGGCACGAAATCGTGCAGGTCTACGATGCGAAATTCGTGGATACCAGCGTCTATGCACGGCCCCACTTGAACGCTCACGAAAGCGATGGTGCTGCCTTTATTGCAAAGTGGCTGCCGCTCGACAGTATTACTGGCGATACGCCGTTGGTTCCTGCCGGGTTGTACGAGCTGCTGAAGAAGGTTGCGCTGCTGGACTGATGTTTGGTCATTAGACATGCCGCTGTTTAGCTTATCAATCGCCAGGATGCGATCACTTTTCAAGGAACGAAAATGACAAACGCTGATGCCGGCGCCGTTGAGGGCACGACGATCAGTAACGGAATAGATGACAGCGCTCAATCAGTTAGCGCGCTCAAGGCGTCGGCAGTGATAACCGATCCAGAGCACAGCCGTTGGCCGGTGACTGCTTAGCTTGAAAGAGTCGAGCTCCGGAATCCAGATCAACGATGTTGAGCTGGCAGCCGCTCATGACATTGGGGCCATCGGTGATGCCGCCCTTGATCACATAGCGGGCGCCCGGCATGAACTCACTGACAAAATCGACCGTGCATCTGCGGTTGCCACTGGCTCCGCCCTCCAGCACCAGGTGGATCGGTTTACCCGCTTCGATAGCTCGAAAACCTTCGGGTTTCGAAGGGTGCCCACCGCTGACCGAGAATAGTTCCCGAGGGGGTGTTACGGGTACCGACCTTCCGTACTTGCAGGCTGTGGCCGGTGCTGCGCTAAGGGTCAGGTAGTTGCGACGATTGATCATTGCGTCCATTTCACTGCGAATCTGCGCTTGGGGGGCATTGGCAGGAGTTTCGTATTGCGGGATCGGCGAGCAACCCGTAATCAGAAGCAGGAGCGAGCCTGAGTACAACGGTTTCATGGGAGTTTCTGTCCGTAGCGGTTTGAGGTGGGCACTCTAATACTATTTGTTGGAAGTGGAAAAATAGATCGGGTCCCTTTTTTTAATTTTTTCATTCAGGTATAGGCCAGCAGTCGGCCGCAAAGCACCACGCTGATCCATAACATAATCGAAAAAATCGCCTGGATTTTCGCTATTCCAGGCGCCGCGGTGTCGGTGTTCCATCTATCTACTGAGCGGAAGACACCCACGTGAAAAAGAGCCGCATTGAGGCCCGCAATACCGATCAAGCAAAGCTTCAGAATAAAAACGCCGTTGGATGCGAAGTCGTGTGGATGGGCTGAAAACATCATCAGCCCAGCCGGGACGATCAATAACAGGGCAACGACTCCCCACCTCAGGAGGTGGCGAGCCAGTGCCATCACCGGAAGACCTCTCGACAGCCCGAGAACCCGCAGATCGAACATGACGACAGAGCCGACAAGCACCACGAAACCAAGGATGTGAACCACCTCGACTATCGGATACAGCCATAACTCGCTTCGCATGGCCGACCCGAGTTGCGAGTCACCCACATAGTCCAGCCAGCCTCCCGGACCCGATCCACCGCTGGCGCTGGTTGTCTGCATCAGCGTAACTCAGTGGTTTTGTTGTCGACCGTGATGCGTTCTGCACGCAGTTCATCGGGGTTGTTCCGGTTCTGATAGCCAACCACCATAGCCCGCTTGCCGACAGTCAGCATTTCCCTGGAAAGACCACGGTTTTCCATGCGCGAGGGTGGCGCCAGTATGACGTTCCAGGTCTTGTCGTCGGTCTTCAGGCGAACGAACCCATGCGGGTGGGAATAACCGGACTCCTCGATCGTTCCGTCCAGCTGCAGGGGTTTGCTCGAGTCGTACTCACTCCAGCCGTGATGAGCGAACACCGCCGATGCCACCAGTAACGATGAGAATCCAAGGGACCCCAGCAAGCGCTTCATGATGCGACCTCCTGTTACGGATCATTGATGACCGTCAGCCTGTTCTGATCAGGAACAGGTCAATCCAGAGAGTCTATAAAAATAGTACAAATTCGTGACGTGGGGAGGGCCCACGAAACCGCAGTGCCGGTAAAAATCAGCCGCAGCAAGGGTGGAGGTCAGGAAAAACGGGCATCCGAAGATGGTTAAGTAAGTGCCATTCAGATCTGTCACCTTTTTACGGCTATGGGTGTCCCCTTTGTCTGTCCTCTGTCCTCTGTCCTCTGTCCTTTGTCTCTTAAAACCCTGACGAAAGACGATTTTTAGTTTTTATCGCTAACAGTTCTAGATACCTGTCAGGTTTGACAGGTGTAATCTATTTTAAAATCAGACAAGATAATTATTAACAAGCTGCTAGACGGCAATATTGGTGGGAGCTAGATTGCATTAAAGGAGTTATATTTATGCACGATAATAAAGAGACTGTGTCCGAGGCCAATGTTGAAAAGATCTTCAGTGCTGTGGGCGTGGGCAATAAGTGTAAATTCAAGATGTCTGCAGGTAATGAACCTACTTCCCATCAGGGGCTACTTCAGACATACAATGTGTCGAAGCGAAAATTCACCGTAATGATGTATCATCCTGGCAGTGGGAACTATGATGTGGAGTTCAATATGAATGAGTTGGTATCCATCGAAAAATCGGCTGTTTGAAAAAAAGCACAGGAAAAGGTGACAGATCTATTTGAATTACATGTTTGTTTTTCTGTTTTTTAAGTGGTTTTCAGCGAAAAAGGTGACCAGCGAAAAAGGTGACAGATCTATTTAATTAAATAGATCTGTCACCTTTTCTTACTGTCACCTTTTCTTACTTTAATTAAATAGATCTGTCACCTTTTCTGTCATTTTCTTATTCGCGCGTGGCGTAATGCTTGCGGGCTTCTTCATCCACCTTGCTGGGATCGCCCGCGTACTCGTCCTAGAACTGGTCTATGTAAATGCGCTCTCGAACGGCGACCAAGTATGAAAACGGATGAAAAGGGGGCTGATTTAGGTTCGTTGTTTTCTCGTAATGCGCTGATGAGTTATCGCAAATTAATATAAAAAACTGTCAGATTTTACAGTGGTCGTAATGATTCACTCCATTTATATTTCACTTGTCAAGAGAAGGAGATTGAGTTGCATGGCGAGTATGTAATTTAGTTCCTTGGTAGTGGGTTTCGATAGGCGAGTTATATCCAATAAAGGAGTTTTAAAATGTCAGCCTCTGAAACGCAATACGCTTACATGCTACATCATATGCTGGAAAATCTTCCATATTTCTACCTGAAAACAAAGGCGCATCTCAACGGGGATTATTCTTTCAAGGAGGATAGAATAGAACCAGATTCACCGGAGTTTGTAGCTGTGCAAAACAAACTATGTGAATTAAAATCGATTTCTTCTGAGTCTGCGGAGTTGTATGACGAGTTGATTATGATGATTGTCTCTATGCTTGAGTATCAGTTTAATGCCAACCACCCTGATGAAGATAGGATTAGAGAGTGTGTTACTTTGGCTGACGTGGCACGGTATGCTAATGAGTTTGCAAATGTAAATAAATTCACTACTCAGGCGGGTTAGCCAAAGCGGGAGTTTTTTTACTGGAAAGGTGAAAGACTTATTGGTTTGGGACGTGGCAAGATCGCAATTGACTGGTCTCGAACTATTCTGCGAGAAAATTGTTTTCAAAAAAATAAAAGTATCTTAAAGAAAATATATAGGCATAAAAACCCGCATCAATGCGGGTTTTTTTGAGGTTGAAATGTTGGCTACGCCTTCGGCGTATCAAATGCTCTCTGTTCAATCACCCGAAACACATCGCTCACATCCTGGACCATGATCCGGGCGATGTTGGTGACGGTGTTGATGTCGTGTTCGGCGTAGTCGGGGAGGCTGGTGCAGGCCATGAGGTTGAGGTATTTGAGGACGGCGTTGAGGCGTTCGCTGAGGCAGTTGTGGAGTTCACGCAGTGGGGCGTCGTAGTCGATGAGCAGGACGGGGTGGTCGGTGGCGAGTTGGGACATTGGGGTGAAGCGGCGGGGCGGTTGTTGAGTTGTCATGGTGTAAGTCCTCACAAAAAAGAAGAATTGCCACCTTTCTGCTGCGAAACAAATTGGGTGGCAGCTGTGCGCGGGTTCGCAGACCGGAGACCCACACCAAACCCGGCAGACCCGAAGGTCTCCCACGCACAACCGCCATGAAACATTATGCAGCCGGAGCCGGCTGCATCATGCCTGACGGTACTTTGGTGTCAATCTTGAGGGCTGCGAAACCCTGTCGCTAACTGCGGTCAGCGACGGGTCGAATATAGGGGGCGATTTGAGTGTCTGCAAACGGGGGTGTAGGACGTAAATCCGAGTTTTATGGCTGATGGGGGAGACTGCGTTTGGCTGTGCAGCTGACGTGAGTTCAGAGGTTGTTTAGTGTCAGGTGGACCTTGCGTGCTGGATTTGCGGCTGCTGCGCAGCCGAACGCAGGCTTCGCCAGCTGCTACGAGATGTGGGTATGTTTAAAAGTTTGGTGGGTTTTGGGGCGGCTTCGCCGCCCAGCGGGAGCAAGCTCCCTCGCCACGGAGGGTGGTTTCCTACATGATTTTCGGATGTGAAAAATCAAAGGATTTTGGTTTCGGTGGCTCACGTGCTGATCAGATGGCCAGAAACAACAAAGCCCCGAATCATCGGGGCTTTGTCATTTTGAATTGTGCAGTTTCCAAATCGTTATCGCGGACCATCCGACGTCATTGTCCAGCCTGCGGCGAATGCGGATTGTGTTCAGTGTGCTTCGGTCCGGCCAATGCCCACGCCACCACCCCAATCAGCGGCACAAACACGATCACTACGATCCACAGGAGTTTGTTGCTCGATTTGCCTTGGGCTTTGCGCACTCGGTTGATGGCCCATAGCTCGATCAGCAAAAGAGCTGCGGTCAGTACGATCCAGATTGTTTCGATTTGCATGGTCACCCTCCAGATAGTCTTTCTGTTAGGTGAGTCGTGGTGGGCAGGGTTAATTTAATTTTGGGAGATGTAAGGAGGGGGTGCTCGCGATGGTGGTCTGTCAGTCAAATTAGTATTGGCTGTCAGGGACTCATCGCGAGCAGGCTCACTCCTACAGGGGAATTGGGATTTAGTTAGATCGAGTTGGCCAGTTTTCCGGTGGAGAGGCGACGTTTGTAGGCGGTGTCGCGGTTGGCCAGCCAGTAGTAGAGCGGCGAAGTGATCAGCAGACCGACCAGCCAGGACAAATCCGCGCCGTTGATGTGTTCCGAAATCGGCCCGACATACAGCGGCGTGTTCATAAACGGAATCTGCACCGCGATCCCGATCGCATACGCCAACAGCGCCTGCGGGTTGTAGCGGCCATAGATGCCGCCATCGACTTTGAAGATCGAATTGATATCGTACTGACCTTTGTGAATCGCATAGAAGTCGATCAGGTTGATCGCGGTCCAGGGCACCAGCACGACGAGCAGCACCAGCACCATGTCGACGAAGTGGCCGATGAAGTTGGCGGAGGCGCCGACGGCGGCGAAGCAGCAGGCGGCGAGGATGATGATCGAGAGGATGGCGCGGCTTTTGGCGGTGGGGATCCAGCGGTAGGCGAAGGTCTGGATCAGGGTGATCAGCGACAGCACGGCGCCGTAGAGGTTGAGGGCGTTGTGGCTGATGACGCTGAGCAGGAACAGCACGAGCATCAGCGGGCCGATGGAGCCGGTGGCGAGTTTGACGGCGTCCATGGTGTCCATGCCGACGGGTGTGGCGAGGACGGCGACGGCGCCGAAGATGAACGAGAGGCTGGAGCCGAGGACGGTGCCGAGGTAAGTGGTCCAGAACGTTGCGGCGACGGGCACGTTGGCGGGCAGGTAGCGCGAGTAGTCGGAGACGTAGGGCGCGAAGGCGATTTGCCAGAGCGCGGCGAGGGACACGGTGGCCAGCCAACCGGAGATATTGAAGCTACCGCGGGTGAGGAAGTCGGCGGTCTGCACGTGGGTGAAGATGTAGCCGAAACCCAGCACGATGCCGGCGCCGAGGACCCAGGTGCCGATGCGGTTGAGCACGTGGATGAAGCGGTAGCCGATGATGCCGATGATGCCGGAACCGAGGGCGCCGATGACAATGCCCACGGGCACCGGGACGCTGTCGACGACGCCGTGCAGGGACTTGCCGGCGAGGACGATGTTGGAGGCGAAGAAACCGATGTACATGATGCCGGCGATCAGCACCACCAGCAGTGCGCCGAGGGAGCCGAACTGGGCACGGCTCTGGATCATTTGCGGGATACCCATCTGCGGGCCTTGCGCGGAATGCAGCGCCATCAGCACGCCGCCGACCAGGTGTCCGACGAGAATAGCGACGATGCCCCAGACCAGGTTGAGGTGGAACATCTGCACGCCGAGGGCGCCGGTGACGATGGGCAGCGGGGCGATGTTGCCGCCGAACCAGAGAGTAAAGAGGTCGCGGGTTTTGCCATGGCGATCTTCGGGCGGCACGTAGCCGATGGTGTGTTTTTCGATGAGCGGGGCGGTGGTTGTTGCTGTGGTAACCATGACGGACTCCAAGGCAATTTGAGTACGTGGACGTACTTCGGTGAGCGCCGCGCGGGGGCGACGCTTTTCTTGTTGGAGTGGATGATGTGCGGTGGGGGCGGATAGATAAATGAGTAAGATTGTGGGTATAGACGTTAAAAAAAATGGGTCAGTAGGAAGGTGAAAAACCTGTAGGAGTGAGCCTGCTCGCGATAGCGGTCTGTCAGTCAAAATTGATTTGGCTGACAGACCGCTATCGCGAGCAGGCTCACTCCCACAGGGATTTTTGAGTGTTCAAATTCCTTCGCGAATCAGACGGATCGTCAAAACACCACGCAACTTGTAGGAGCGAGGCTTGCCCGCGAAGACGGTGTGTCAGTCAACGTAGATGTTGAAAGTCAGACCGCCTTCGCGGGCAAGCCTCGCTCCTACAGGTTACGTGTCAGCCAGAGATAGATGAGAGCATTCGTTGCAGCATTTCATCACAGCCATTCAACTGATCGAGGCTGACGAATTCGTCGGGTTTATGGCCCTGGTCCATGCTGCCGGGGCCGCAGACGACGGTGGGAATTCCGGCGGCGTCGAACAGGCCGCCCTCGGTGCCGAAGGCCACGGTACCGAATTCTCGGGAGCCGCAGAACATGGCGATCAACTCGGCCGCTTCGCTGTGCGCATCAGTCGCCAAACCGGGGTACGCCGACAACTGGCTAAATCGAATCTCGCTCTGTTCACTTACCGCACGCATGCGCGGTAAAACTTGCTGGTCCGCATAAGCCTTCAGCTCCTGCGCAACCTCACTCGGGTCATACGAAGGCAACGCACGGATTTCGAAATCGAAGCGGCAATCAGCGGGCACGATGTTCAACGCTTTACCACCGCAAATCACCCCGGTCTGCACGGTGCTGAACGGCGGATCAAACCGCGCATCGTGATGCTCGGGCGCTTTCAGTCGATGACCGATCCGTCCCAGTTCACCGATCAATTCAGCGGCGTATTCAATCGCGTTAACCCCAAGCGGCGCATACGCCGAATGGCACGCTTCACCATGAATGTCACAGCGCATCGCCAGTTTGCCTTTATGCCCGAGCACCGGTTTCAGTTCGGTCGGCTCGCCAATAATGCACAGCATCGGTTTAATCGGTCGCTGTTCCAGCTCCGTCAGCAACAAGCGCACGCCGAGGCAACCGACTTCCTCGTCGTAGGACAGCGCGATGTGCACCGGCAGCCGCAGGGTGCACTTCACCAGCGACGGCAACAACGCCAGCACGCAAGCGATGTAGCCTTTCATGTCCGCCGTGCCACGCCCATACAGCTTGCCATCGCGCTCGGTGAGTTCGAACGGCGCAACGGTCCACGGCTGGCCATCGACGGGCACCACGTCGGTGTGCCCCGACAGCACGATGCCCGGCCGATCCGCCGGGCCAATGGTGGCGAACAGATTGGCCTTGCTGCGCTGCTCGTTGTAGATCAGTTCGCACGGCACGTCGAAGCCCGCGAGGTAGTCACGGACGAACTCGATCAGGTGCAGGTTTGATTCGCGGCTCGTGGTGTCGAACGCCACCAGGGTTTGCAGCAAATCACGGCTGGTGCTCATCGGTCGTCTCCGGCGACGCCGTAGCCGGGGGATTTGTCGGGGGCGAGCGCGCGGTCGATGTAGTCCTGGACTTGTGGGCGATAGGCGTCCCAGAGTTTTTCCAACTGGCCGATTGGATTTTCGTCAGCCCAATCGACCCGCAGATTGATGATCGGCCACGTCAGTTCGCCGACCACCGCCATCGCCGCCGAATGCACTGGCCCGGCTTCGCCACCGGCGGCGATGGCGGCTTTCATCGCGGCAAGCAAGCGGTCGGCGAGTTGGCCTTCGCCGTGTTCGAATGCTTCGACCATGGCCTCGATCACTGCGCGGTCGGCGAGCATGTTGCCGGCGGCGACGCATTGTTCGCCGGACACGGCGTTGTGGTTGCCAAGGGTTTGCGCGCCGCTGAAATGGGCGGTCTGGCCGAGGTGGTCGATGGCGGTGATCTGCCGGTATTGGCTGTAGCCGTTGCGGGTCAGGACTTTGTCCAGCGCCTCGGCAGGGGCGAGGCCTTGCTCCAGGAGGGCGAGGACTTCCGGGCCTAACGACGGCAGGGTGATGTTTTGTGTGGAGACGGCGCCGACACCCGGCAGCAGCCACGGGCAGCGGGCGCCGACGGCGATGCTGGAGGAACTGATCGCAATGCCGAACTGACCGGTTTCGGGGCAACGGGCGGCGATGGAGAAGGTCATGGTTTTGCTCCTTGGTTTGCCTTGGCGAATGAGGTGTCTGGGCGGGCCTCTTCGCGAGCAAGCTTCGCTCCTACAGAGGATCGGGGTCGTGCATGAAATCGAGATCTAACGTAGGAGCGAAGCTTGCTCGCGAAGGCCGCGACTGGGTCTTACCTGCTTACTCAGGAATCACCGCAATCACATCAATCTCCATCAACCACTGCGGCTGTCCGAGTGCGGAAACCACCAACCCGGTCGAGATCGGAAACACGCCTTTCAACCACTTGCCCACTTCCTGATACACCGGTTCGCGATACCGCGGGTCAATCAGGTAAGTCGTGGTTTTCACGATGTGGCTCAGGTCACTGCCAGCCTCTTCCAGCAACTGCTTGACGTTGCGCATGGCTTGTTCGGTTTGCGCGCGCGGGTCACCCAGACCCACCAGTCTGCCCTCGAAATCAGTCCCGACCTGGCCACGAACATAAACCGTATTGCCGGCGCGGACTGCTTGGCACAAGTCGTTGTCCAGGGTCTGGTTCGGGTAGGTTTCCTTGGTGTTGAACATGCGAATACGGGTATGGGTTGGCGTGGACATATGAAGCTCCTGAAAAGGAAAGGCTTAAGCACTGACCGTGGTTTTATGGGCGACCGGGGCCTGTTCCGCCTCGCGTTGCGCCGCGTCGTGGTAGTCGAGATACGAGCGCTGAATGGCGATGTGATCAGCCACGTACTTGGCGTCATGCCAGACACCCCAGATGAACGAAGAGCCGCGACGGGACTGCCACGGCAGACCAAGGAAATACACGCCAGCCTCGCTCGACACACCGCGTTGATGCTGCGGCTTGCCGTTGTCGTCGAAAGCATCAACCTTGAGCCAGCTGTAATCCGTGGCAAAACCGGTGGCCCAGATGATCGAGGTCACGCCAGCCTTTGCCAGGTCGAGTTCAAGAATCGGCTGGGTGACGCACTCCGGGTCCGGGAACACGTGCCGCGCTTCAGGTTCTTCCGGAAGGTCGAGGCCATTGCGTTCGATGTAGGCATCGGCAGCATTCAGCAGCGCCAGATAGTTCTCATCGCCACGTGCGAGGTTGTCGGCCAGATTCGCCTGGAACGTCGCCACGCCACCGTTGAACGATTGAGTCAAACCCACCAGCGTCATGCCGCGATGGGCCAAGCCACGGAAGTCCACCGTGCGACCGCCATGGGCGCCGCTGACCGCGATGGTCACGTGTTCCCGTCCCGGTTTCATCGCCGCCTGATCCCATTCGCCCAGCACACCCAGCCACCAGCAGAAATCACGGTTGCGGTAAGCGCGAGGAGGGCGGTCGTGGGCGCCGACGGAGAGGTAAACCTTCTTGCCGGCGCGCTGCAATTCATCCGCGATCTGCACGCCGGACGAACCGGCGCCGACTACCAGCACCGCGCCTTCAGGCAGTTGCGCCGGGTTACGGTAGTCGGCCGAGTGGATCTGCATGAACGGCTGATCTTTCGGAGCAATCGGCGGGATGACCGGACGCTGGAAAGGCCCGGTGGCCGCCACCACGCGGTTGGCTTCGATCAAGCCTTCAGAGGTCTCAATGGTGAAGCCCGGGCGACCGACATTGCGCTCGACTTTCAGCACATCGACGCCGGTGCGGATCGGCGCGTTGAATTTCTTGGCGTAGGCTTCGAAGTAATCGGCGACGCGTTCTTTCGGCGCAAATTCGTCGGGGCTGAGGTCGTCAAAATCAAGACCAGGGAACCGGTCATGCCACGCCGGACCATTCGCCACCAGCGAATCCCAGCGCCCGGTGCGCCAGCGCTCGGCAATGCGATTGCGCTCCAGCACCAGGTGCGGCACGCCTAGTTTGCTCAAGTGTTCACTCATGGCCACGCCAGCCTGACCGGCGCCAACAATCAGCGTATCTGTTTTTATTTTTTCAGTGGTCATCTCAATACCCTTCGAAGTTGGAGTTAGGTCGCGAACGGCCTGCCATTTCTTGGGCTCAAGACTAGGGATGACCCTGGTATCGGTAAAATATTATTAAGCTGGCATTTGAGTATAAATAACTGAGGCAGAGCGCTATCTGGCGTTCCATCAAGGCGCGTGGATACGCCATAGTGGCGCTGCGGGGTAACATGGCGCCTTATCAAGGCAACAGACAACCGGTTCGGTAACGTAATGGAGTGGGGCGAGCATTGATCGAACGACGCCAATTTAGCGGAGGCATGAAGGGCAAGAACCTTCGCTATCTGAATGAACACCCCGATGGGACCCTGCAAACGGTCCGTGCCGGATTCCTGCTGCTCGAACATTTCTCCCTGCCCGCATTCACCCAGGCGCTGGATACGGTGATCACGGCCAATCTGCTACGACCTGACTCGTTTTCTTCCCGCACCTTCGGCTTGAACGATGGCGAGGTCGTCAGCGATCTGGGCCTGGTCATTCGACCCGATGCGCGCATCGATTGTGCAGCGATCAAAGCGCTGGACCTGCTGGTGATTTGCGGCGGCTACAGGACAGAACTCAAGGCCGGCGACGGGTTAATCAGTCTGTTGAAGACTGCGTCGGACCAGGGCGTCAGCCTGGCGGGGTTGTGGAATGGTGCGTGGTTCCTGGGGAAGGCCGGTTTGCTGGACGGTTACCGTTGCGCGATTCACCCCGAGCATCGCCCCGCGCTCGCGGATTTCTGCAAGGCGACGCAGGTCAGCAGTGAGCCCTACATCATTGATCGAGACCGACTGACGGCGTCCAGTCCTTCCGGCGCATTCCACATGGCGCTGGACTGGATCAAAGGGCTGTACGGCAAAGCGCTTGTCGAGGGGATTGAGGACATCCTGGCATTCGAGGAGTCCCGCTACCGGCGCATCAAGCCGACGGAAAATGTCTGTGTGAGCGCGCCGCTGCGCGAGGTGGTGAAGCTGATGGATGCCAACCTCGAAGAACCGTTGGAGTTAGAGCAATTGGCGGTTTACGCCGGCCGTTCCCGTCGACAACTCGAGCGGTTGTTCAAGGAGCAACTGGGCACCACACCGCAACGGTATTACATGGAATTGCGGATTACCGAAGCGCGGCGGTTGCTCCAGCATACGGAGCTGTCCCAGGTGGACGTGCTGGTGGCGTGTGGTTTTGTGTCACCGAGCCATTTCAGCAAGTGCTACAGCTCGTATTTCGGCTACAGACCTTCCAAGGAAAAGCGACTCGTCAAATAAGAGTCGCTCGTCCACTGAAAACCGACCGTTAATGCATCTTGCTGTGGTCAGCCATGCCAAGTGCCCGGGCTTCGGCCTGCACTTCAATCGTCTCTTTCTCGCCCTTGGCGTTTTCCACGATCAGGGTCAGGGGGACTTTATCGCCTTCCTTCACCTGCGCCGTCAGGTCCATCAGCATTACGTGGTAGCCGTGGGGATCAAAACTCACCGGCTTGCCGGCAGGCAGTGCGACGGACTCGACCTGACGCATGCTCATCACATCGTCTTTCATGGTTGATTGGTGGATTTGCACGGTCTTGGCGACAGGCGACTGTACGCTGAGCAGCTTGCTGTCGCTGTCGGATTGCACGGTCATGAACGCGCCGGTGGATGGCTGGCCGGCAACGGTCGCGCGAACCCAGGCGTCATCCACTTTGGTTTGAGCGGATACTTGCCAGGCCATGCCGATCAGGGCGCAGCCCAGGACCAGTTGTTTGGCACGTCGCGAGAAAGCGGTATTTGCGCAGATCGAATTCATTAGCAGACTTCCATGACGGTGAGCAGGTCTTCTGCGCACTCTTTAGCCGTAAGGGACGCGGACAGCCCCAGGCGCAGGTTGCCCCGGGAGTCGAAGACGTAACTGGTCGCGGTGTGGGAAAGGGTGTAGGTCGAACCGCTCGGGATCTTTTCGAAGAACACGCCGAACTCTTTGGCGGTGGCGGCGGTTTCTTCCAGCGTGCCGTGCAACGCCTCGAAACTCGGGTCGAATGACTTGACGTAGGCATCGAGCATTTGCGGTGTGTCGCGTTCGGGGTCGAGGGTGATGAAGATCACCTGCAGCTTCTCGCCGTCGCGTCCCATCAGTTTTTTAGCCTGGGCCGCACGGGCCAGCGTTGTCGGGCAGACCGCCGGGCACTGGGTGAAACCGAAGAACACCATCGGCATCAGGCCGCGATAGCTGGTGAGCATCTTCGTTTCGCCCTGGGCGTCTTTCAGCTTGAAGGTACGTCCCATGATCTTGTCGCTGAGGTCCTTGCCGTATTTGAACGACAGTTTGGGGCTGTCATCGCAGCCGGCGAGCAGGCCAAGACCCAACAAGCCCATACCGCGCAGGACCGTGCGACGGGTAAACAACGTACTCATGGAAAAACATTCCTGTGTTGCGACGTGAAATCTGCAGCGCCTGATGCATCAGACGAAAAAACGCGTGGATATTAACAAACTGTGACCGTGCTTCGCTCATTGTTGGACGAGGGGTGGTTTTGGTACAGGTGCAGGAAGCGCAAAAAACTACGGATCAGGCCACTGACCTCCCAGCCATAACGCAAACCCTTGTAGCAGCTGGCGAAGCCTGCGTTCGGCTGCGCAGCAGTCGTAAATCCAGAGTGCACGGTGTACCTGACATATCGCATTGTCTGATTTTACGACTGCTACGCAGCCGAACGTCCGAACGCGGCCCGAGCCTTCGCCAGCTGCTATGTATGGACTCGCCCCCACTGTCTACCCGCTTTTGAAAAACCGCCGCCCCGTTGCATCTATGTATAAGGCCTGTTCGTGGAAGCCGTCTTCGGCTTCTGGCCAAAATTGGAAGAGCTCGTGGTATGCCGATTACGGTCAGGCCTCAAAGGCCAGTAGCAGCTTAGGCATCAATCCACGCCGGTCTTACCTGGGGTCAATTTTTTTTCAGCAAAGGGCCGGACAGTTAGTACCTCGGTGGCAGAACTCTGTCGCTCAGTGGCTCATCGTCGCTTGCTGGCCATCACCAGCCTGGCGACGATAAGTCTGGTCATTCTGTAGAAGCACCCAGACGATTCGCAGGTTGCGGTTGGCTAGCCTGATCGCAGCCTCCTTACGGCCCAGCCGGCTCATCCAGCGCAACAAGCGGCGGTCATCGGGTTGCTGGGAATCAGGTCGTAGTTGTTGCAGCACTGCATGGGCTCCTTGGATCATCAGGCTGCGTAAATAAACATCACCTCGCTTGGTCATGTCCCCCAGCCGGATCGTCTGCCCGCTGCTGTGCTGGTCAGGCACCATGCCAAAGTACGCGGCAAACTTGCGGGCGTTGGGAAATCGCTCAGGCTTGGTTTCCTTGGCCACCAGTGCCGTGGCAGTAACTGGGCCGATGCCGCGCACAGTCATCAGTCGCTTCGCCGTCATGTCGGCGTTGGCAGCCACTTCCAGGCGCCCCGTCAGCACGCTGATGCGCTCGCCCAAATGGCGCCACTCGGCCAACAGTTCGTCGATCAGTTCACGCAGCAGGCCCGGCACCGGCTGGGTGGCATCTTCCAGGACCCGCGGAATTTTCTGGCTGATCGCAACGTCACCTTGCGCCAAGGCCACGCCGTGCTCGAGCAGCAGGCCGCGCATCTGATTGCTCACCGCCGTGCGTCGACGCACATAGCCTTGGCGGGCCCGATGCAACGCCTGCATTGCCAGCGCCGCAACGCTTTTGACCGGCACTGCGTAGATCTTTTCATCGCGACCAGCGCGCAGAATCGCCAGCGCATCGTTGCGATCATTTTTAGGCCCGCTACGATGTGTGGCCACCAAACGGGCTGGAAGAATCCGCGCCAGATTGCCTTGGTCTTGCAGCTGCCGGGCCCAGGCTTGAGCACCCGGACCGGTCTCCATCAGAACCACGACATGAGGCGGCAACTGGCGTAGAAACTCATAAAACGCCTCGCGCGACTTGATCCGTTGCTCGTAGTGCACCTGGCCGAGGACGTCTTCACCGGCGACCTGAAAGACCTGCTTGGCCAGATCGATCGCCACGGTTGTGCAGGCCGACAAATCGGAAGAAGACAGGGATTGATCAATCGAAGTATGCTTTTTCATGGACTCGCCCTCGCTGTCGTTGGCTGTTTAGACTGCCACCGTGGCGCATTGACGCCTCGGCTTGGGCGAGTCCATCCAATTACAGGGGATCGCGTTGGGGCTCAACGACGGTTTTAAACTCAGTGCGGCTCGACACATTCCAGATACAAAAGTGCGCTTTCATGGCCCTGTCCCCAACCACAATGAGAGCGTTGTCATGTTCCATAAACTGCAGCAAGCCGCCCGACTTCTCAGCCAGGGCGCGCGTTTGATGATCGGCGTCCCCGATTACGACAACTACGTCGCCCAGATGGCGCTCAAACACCCGGAAGAACCGGTCATGAGCCATTCGGCGTTTCTTCGTGAGCGTCAGGAAGCCCGCTACGGCGGCAAGCAATGCACGACGCGTTGCTGCTGAAAACCGCTCGCAACGCGGCCATCAGCACAATATCTTCGCCATTGCGTTACGGCTGCTAAGCTTCGACGTTGCAGCGTCCGAGCCTTTTCGGGATCGGGCGTTTAGCGTGGCCATGGAGTACGACATTATCCACTTCAACAGGGGTGGCGATCGATTGTCGGTAACCTGCACGGAGGCAGGCAATGGTGATCAAGCACGTAGGCAATACGAGTGCCGAGGGTGTTCCCGAGCCACTCGATCGTGAAGAAATAGAGCGGGTGCTGGCGCTGTTGCTGGCCAGTCCGGTATTTGCAAAGTCCAGGCGAATGGGCAGTCTGCTGCGTTTCCTGGTCGATCACGACCTTCAATTTCCCACTATTGCGCTCACCGAGCACGCCATCGGCATTGCGGTATTTCGCCGTGACCCGGCGGTTTACTGCACGGGTGACGATCCGGTGGTGCGCGTCCAGGTGGGCCGGTTGCGGCGCAAGCTTGCGGCTCATTACGCCACCCTGGGTCAGCAAGACCCGGTACGTCTGAGCATCCCGGCCGGTTGTTATCGGCTGGCTTACCAGCGGCTCAGACCCAAAAGCATCGCTACTCGCCATCCGGTCCTGCAGATTCAGCCGTTTACCTGCATCACCAGCGACGGCGATGACTTTACCCGGGGCTTGTGTGAAGAGTTGAGCTGCCGGCTGTTCGAATCGTTCGAGCAGACGCAAAGCCATGGCAACCACGTGTTGATGAAGGTGCCGCGCACCCGCTTGAAAGCGCTGGACGTTGTGCGGGCCGGGCGCGGTAACTATTCCCTTGAAGGCAGCGTGCGGGTGGAGCCGAGCCGTGTCCGGGCATCGGTGCGCCTGATTGATGTCGCCCAGGGGCGAATCCGCTGGTCAGAGCAGTTCGATCGCAATCGACCTTATGGCATCGCGACTCAGGAAGACTTGGCGGAATCTATTTGTCGGTCGTTGACGGGCTATTTCGCCCGGGGCGGCGGTGATGTTTCCTGAGTAGAGGGGGCAACCGCGAGGTTGCCCCTCGATGCGACGATTACACGGTTTTCCATGCACCGTCTTCGTAGAGGCGGGTTGCATCGTTAACGACGGTCAGGTCGATTTCGATGGCCTTGGACCGCGAAGTGCTGAACATGGTGCTGGTCTGCACGTTCTGTTCGAACCACACGAGAATGGTCTCGACCGGGGTCAGAACGGTATTGCCGGTAACCACCTGGTTCGTGGCGACGTAGATCGGGGTGCTGACCTGCTTGCCGTCGATGCCGACCGACAACTGGTTAATGCCGGGGTGGATCGGGCCGTATTCGTTATCCAGGGTGATGGAAATGTCTGGGCCGCCGGTCACCGCATTGCCCAGCAAGCCTTCCGGGCTGAGTATCGATTGTTGCCCCAGACCAATCGTGACGATGTTGGTCGAGACCTTCACCGTCACGTCCGCCTGAAAAGTATTGGACCCGAATAACTGGTATTGAGGTGTCCAGCTGAAACCATTGTTGCTCAGGTATTTGTCGTAAGACTGCCAGACAACGTTATAGGCTTCGTTACCGACTTTCTTGGCAAAGCACAGCTTGTAGCCTGACTGCTTGAGCAGGGTCAGGTCATCGGGTGCGATTTCGATCGTCACCGACTTTTGAGTGGCCGCCAGGGTCGACGTCAACACCTTGCTGTAGTCCGACGTTTTCAGGCTCGTTGGGGCGAGACTTTGGAATGACTTGAAGGCCTCTTGCACATCATTGTGAAGTTGCAGAGCTTGATTGCTTACAGCGCTCGACTTACTCATGGCTTTCCTCTTCCTTGGTTGTGTTGGGCAATCAATGCGCAGCGGGCAGCGAATCCGACAAGTGATCGGGTAGCACTCTCTAAACACATTGACGGCTTCACAGTAGGCGCAAGATTCAGGGCGGCGAAGTGTCTTGGCGTTACAGCGGGGAGGTCGGTTGAATCGGCAAGGTAACAGGCTGCGTAACCGGGTTGTATCAAGGGATATTGCGAGGTGGAACAGCGGGGCGGCCGTGCGACCGCCCCACATCAGCCTTATGCAGCCGGGCTACTCACTTTCGCGTCGGCCCAGACGAAGTTCCAGCTGGTTCGTTTGCCTTTGGCAATGTTGATCAGGTTGTTCTCATAAGTAGTGTGATTGACCGTGCCGGTGTAAGTCAGTTTCCGGGCCGCATTGTTCCCGGTGACGTCCCCGGGTTTACCGCCAGAGTCGGTCATGGCCTTTATCATGTCGGCTTCCGACGGGGCACTGCTCTGGTTTTTTTCAACAGTTACGAAACTCATGATGTCACCTCTTCCGTGATGGGGGATCGGCGGACTGCAGGCCGGCACGTTTTTCGTCCCCGCCCATATACCGAAGCCAATACTCTATTGGCCTGCCGCGCACCGCAGAAGTGACAACACGGTCGGTAAGGTAACAACGCGGATACAGCGAACAGAGCAATGTAACGGCGACGTATCAGCCAGCGACATAAACCATGGATCTGCCTCGAACCCTGTAGCAGCTGCCGAGCAGCGCGAGGCTGCGTTCGGCTCGGTCCGCGCTCGGGCGCAGCAGTCGTGAAATCAGGCACTGCGGTCTGTCAGGTAAACCGCGTGTGCTGGATTTACGACTGCTGCGCCCGAGCGCGGACCGAGCCGAACGCAGCCTCGCGCTGCTCGGCAGCTGCTACAGAGGTCGAGTTGCGGCTCTACGGCGCAATAAACTCGCGAATTGCCTTGATGGTCTGCGTCGGCGCTTCTTCCATTAGCCAATGTCCCGCCCCCGGGATCACCACTTCCGTCACCGTGTCCGCCGCGTTGCGCATCACGATTGCTTCGTTATTTCCAAAGGATTTCTCACCGCCGATGGCCAGCACCGGCATCGTCAGTTTTGTCTTCATCGACGCTTCGTTGTCCACCGCGTCCTGACGAATGCTGCGGAACTGCGCGAAGGCCGCGTGCATGGCGCCGGGGCGGGCGTAGAGCTTGGCGTAGTGCTGACGGGTCGCTTCATCGACCTTGGTCGGGTCACCGGCGAACTCGTTCCAGAAGCGGTCCAGGTAGATGCGCTCGCGACCGGCGACCAGGCGTTCGGCGTCCGCTCCGCCAAAGTCGAAGTGCCACAACATCGGTGAGCGAACGATGTCGTTCCAGGGTGGAATGCCCGGCACGGGAGCGTCCATCACCACCAGGCGATCCGTCAGCTGCGGATAACGCGAGGCGTAGGCGAAGGCGACCATGGTGCCGATGTCGTGGCCGATGACCACCGCGTGTTCGATCTTCAACGCTGCCAGCACGCCACGAATGTCACCCGCCTGGGTTTTCTTGTCGTAGCCGCCGTCCGGGATCGACGACAAGCCCATGCCTCGCAGATCCGGCACCACGACGGTGTGGTCCTTGGCCAGATCGGCTGCCAGTGGCGCCCACATGTCGCCGGTGTCGCCGAAGCCATGCAGCATCACCACGGCGGGGCCTTTGCCGCCGACGCGCACATGAATTGTCGCGCCATCGACAGGGATGTCCTGAACATGAAAACCGGCAGGAAAGGACATCACCCCCGCATGGGCCGGGATGCTCAGTGCCAGCATAAAAGCGCTCAACAGGATACGGATCATCACGGTGCCCCCATCAGTACCCGGGGAAGGAACCCCGAAGCAATGTGGATGAGCGTAGACCGTTTGATCCGTAGAAGGCGTGCCCTCCCGCTCGCACGAGAGGGCGAGTGCCGATCTCAGGTGTGATGAATCTCCCGGTCCTTGGTTTCCGGCATGAAGCATATGCCAAGAACGGCCGTCATCACGGCGATGACGATCGGGTACCAGAGGCCGTAGTAGATATCACCCGTGGCCGCCACCATGGCGAACGCCACCGTCGGCAGGAAGCCGCCGAACCAGCCGTTGCCGATGTGGTAGGGCAGCGACATCGAGGTGTAGCGGATGCGCGCCGGGAAGAGTTCCACCAGCCAGGCGGCGATCGGGCCGTAGACCATGGTCACGTAAATCACGAGGATGGTCAGGAGTAACAACACCATCGGGTAGTTGGTCTTGGCCGGGTCGGCTTTCTCGGGGTAGCCGGCTTCTTTGAGCGAGGAGACGAGGGAGGCGGTGAAGGCATCGTTCTTGGCTTTGAAGTCGGCGGCCGGCATGCCGGTGCCCTCGAAGCTCTGGATCACCTTGTCGCCGATGCGCACCTGCGCGACTGTGCCAGGCTCGGCCTTCTCGTTCTTGTACGGGATGGCCCGCTTCGCCAGCACGGTCTTGGCGAGGTCGCAGGAGCTAGTGAATTTGGCCTTGCCCACCGGGTCGAACTGGAACGAACACTGGTCGGGATCGGCGATCACCGTGACCGGGTTCTTCTCCTGCGCGACGAACACGTCGGGGTTTCCGTATTGGGTCAACGCATGGAAGATCGGGAAGTAGGTCAGCGCTGCGATAATGCAGCCGGCCATGATGATCCCTTTGCGACCGATGCGGTCGGACAGGCTGCCGAAGATGACGAAGAACGGCGTGCCGATCAGCAGCGAGCCGGCAATCAGCAAGTTGGCAGTCTGCGGGTCAATCTTCAAAGTTTGCAGCAGAAAGAACAGCGCATAGAACTGCCCGGTGTACCAGACGACGGCCTGGCCGGCGGTGCCGCCGAGCAGGGCCATGATCACGATTTTGAGGTTGTCCCAGCGGGCGAAGGATTCGGTCAGCGGCGCCTTGGAGGACTTGCCTTCAGCCTTCATTTTCAGGAACACCGGCGACTCGCTGAGCTGTAAGCGGATGTATACCGAGACAATCAGCAGCAGGATCGACAGCAGGAACGGAATCCGCCAGCCCCAGGCCTCGAAGGCTTCGGTGCCGAGGATCGTGCGGCAGGCAAGGATTACCAGCAACGACAGGAACAGGCCGAGGGTCGCCGTGGTTTGAATCCACGAGGTGAAATAGCCGCGCTTGCCTTTCGGCGCATGCTCGGCGACGTAGGTCGCCGCGCCGCCGTACTCGCCGCCCAGGGCCAGGCCTTGCAACAGGCGCAAGGTGATCAGGATGATCGGCGCCGCCACGCCGATGGTCGCGTAGCCGGGTAGAAAGCCCACGATGGCGGTGGAGATACCCATTATCACAATGGTGATGAGGAAGGTGTGTTTGCGCCCGATCATGTCGCCCAGTCGGCCGAACACGATCGCGCCGAAAGGACGCACCGCGAAGCCTGCAGCGAACGCGAGCAGCGCGAAGATGAAGGACGTTGTCTCATTGACGCCAGCGAAGAAGTGCTTGGCGATGATCGCGGCCAGGGAGCCGTAAAGGTAAAAGTCGTACCACTCGAACACGGTGCCCAGGGACGAGGCAAAAATGACCTTGCGCTCTTCCTTGGTGATCCCGTGGTGGGGCGCGCTGCTCGTGGAGGTGTTGTCGATTGCGGCCATGAGTCTTCTCCGTCGTTCTTGTTATAGGCCGGAGTACCCCATTACTTTTTTGCCGCACCCAGGCCCTTGGGCTGATGTCGTCGGATTTCGGATTGCGCGAAACATGCACACAGGCTTACGGCCTCGCATCACTGCAAGGATTCATGAAGCATAATCGGCTTCGCGCAGATTTCCACTCGCCATCACGCTCGATCCCAGGCCGGACTCTTTACGTTGCAACCATTCGTTTAATCAATAATCACCATCAAGGAATGCAAGTTCAGTTTTATTGTCATGAGAGGAGGATAGCGTCATACCAAAGTCGCCTCTGAAGGAACCTGCGCGATGAGAATCTCTACCTTGCTGGCCCTTGTCGCCGTATTGACCGGCAGTGTTGCCGCCACCGTGCCGGCCTACGCGGCTGACCCGTCCTGCCATTTTCTGCCGATGGGCGACAGCCCCGCCAGCTTGCAGCACACCCAATCGGTGGGCGTGCTCTACAGCGAAAACACCCTCAACACGATCGAATACCTTGAGCAGTACCATTCTGTCGCGCTGAACGGCGCGAAGAACCCGGCGCTGGATTCGCGCATCAGCAACGCCTTCGTCAACAGCTCCGATCCGAAACTGGCGATCAACTGGCTGATGGGCTCGCTGCAAAAACAATTCGCTTCAGTGACCGTCTACGACAATCTCGACGCGGTGGTGCAAGCCCACCCGGATGTGGTGGTGATGCTGGACACCTACAGTCGTCTGGTGTCCAAGCGCAACAACCAGGTCGAAGCGCGGTTCCTGGCCAAGTTCTACGATTCGAACTTGCAGTACATTGGCAAGGCTGAAGGTTCACGTGAACAGCAGATGCCTTCGGTCTGGGTGCATGGCAAAGCCGCCCCGGAGATTGCCGCGCAGATTGACCAGCAAAACGTGGTGCAGGTGAATGCGCTGAAGCAGTTTGATGCGTCGCTGAAGGCACTGGTGACGTCCGGTAATGGGGCGCAAGTCGCCAGCAACTGACGCACATTCAAAGTGATCCATTAATCCACCAAACCCTGTGGCGAGTTCCACACATCGGTCTGACCGACCCCGCACCTGTGGCGAGGGAGCTTGCTCCCGTTCGGCTGCGCAGCAGTCGTAAATCCTGTGCACGCGGTTTGCCTGAATGAACGCGGTCGTAGGTTTTGGGGCCGCTTTGCGACCCAGCGGGAGCAAGCTCCCTCGCCACAGGTTTTGTGTGCTTCCCACATTGAGGTATCTGCCCACTGTGAGGGAGGCCGGCCAGATGATTCGCAGTTTTATTTAAGCGCCACGCTCTTCAGATGGCGCACGACCTCGGCTTCCACAGCGCCTTCCTCGCCACTTTCACAAAAGACCGCGCAACTCGCTGTGCTGTCGCCATCAACGCAGCGGTAAACCGCGACGGTGCTGCCCGGTCCTGCACCAGTGTGACCACTTAAGCTCAAGCCGCCCTCCACCGTGCCCTGCATCAGGCCGAGACCGTAACCCGGAGCAATCCAGGGACGTCCAGCAATCGGCCCGCCCAGCGTGCGTGCCGTTTGCATCTCTCGCAGCAGTGATTGCGGCAACAGCGGCCCGCCCAACAGACGATCCAGACACAGGGCCGCGTCATCAAGCGAACCGAGCAGCAAACCGTGATAGACCCAGCCCGGGTCGTATGTCGAGGCAGCTCCCATGTTCACGCCCTCCAGATCGGCCCGCGTTGTTGCGAGGCGCACGCGCGATAAACCGAGAGGCGAAAACACGCGTTGCGTCAGTGCGTCCTCAAGCGCGAGGCCTGTCACGCGCTCAATGAGTCTGGCGATGAACAGGTAACCCACGTTCGAGTATCTCCAGCCGTCTCCCGGTGCATATCGCAACCGGGCAGCATCAAGCCGTTGCAGCATGTCAGCGGCGGACCAAGGTGTCTCATGGAGGGCAACGGCGGCGTGGTAGTCGGCGAGCTCACTGTAATCCGCCAGTCCGGCTTCATGCCGCAGCAGTTGACGCAACGTGAACGGGCCTTCAGGTACCGCATCATCCAGACCGATCAATCCATCAGGCACTAACGACAGCGCCGCGGCGGCGAGCACCGTCTTGGTGAAACTCCACCACGGCACCGTTACGTCGGGCTGCTCAGGCGTGAGGAGTGAACCGTTTGAGACAAGGGCGAAATGCATGGGGAGACTGATCTGGATGGAGGCGCCGGGGCAGTTTGCCAGAAAACAAAACCGCGATTGTGTTTGTGCAACGCTTTGGCTAATCTCGCACAAACACGCAAAATCAGGCATAAACATGCAAGATCAGCATTCGGCAACCGAACTGCCTTCCGTCCGCCGACAAAAAATCCTCCTGATCCTCGAACGCGACGGCAAGGTCATGGCCTCGGAACTGAGCCAGCATTTCGCCGTTTCGGAAGACACCATTCGCCGCGATCTGTCGGAGCTGCACAGCGCCGGCCTGGTGCAACGCGTCCACGGTGGCGCGTTGCCTCGTCCCAAGGACACCGGCAAGGATTTCCTGACTCGGGTGGGTGAAACCGACGAGGTGAAAGTGCACCTCGCACAGCTCGCCGTGCGGCACGTCCGGGACGGTCAGATCGTGATGTTCGATTCGGGAAGCACAACGTTGCAGATCGCCCGGTCCTTGCCTTCGAATATTTCCATCACTGCCATCACCACATCGCCGTTGACCGCGATTACCCTCGCGCAATACCCAGGCATCAAGGTGATTCTGGCGGGTGGGCAACTTAACCTGGCGACGATGTCGGTCAGCGGTCACGAGACCGTGCGCTTGTTGCAAGGCATCAAGGCGGACGTGCTGTTTACCGGGGTTTGTGCGATTCATCCGGAGGTCGGCATCAGCTCGCTGCATTTTGATGAGGTGCCAGTGAAGCAGGCGCTGTTTGACAGTGCCTCGCAAGTGATCGCCGTCACCACGGCGGACAAACTGGGTGCGGTGGAACCGTACATCGTCGTGCCGTGCTCACGTTTGCACACTCTGATTACCGAACGTCACGTGGCGTCGGGCGACATCGACGACTATCGCAAGCTGGGAATCGAAGTGGTGCAAGCGGACGCCTGAGCGATCAGCCATGTCCCAGCGCAATCGCAAACGACACCACGATCAAGCACGCAAACGCAAAATTGATGTTCATGAAGCTTTCGCCCGAATTATCAGAGGTGGCGCCATCCTGAACTCGCCACTGAGAAATAAAAAATTCGGCTTCATGATTTAAAAGATCGAAGCAATTGATAGCTGCGTAGCCCAGACCTGCACACAACCCCAAAAATCGCAGCCTCGTTTCACTCGACAGCTGCTACAAGCACCACAAACACCGGTGTAGGCGCTGTCGAGTGACACGAGGCTGCGATCTTTTGAACCTAAACCAGGTATTTGTTGAACCACGCCACTGTCCTGTCCCACGCCAGTTTCGCAGCGGCCTCATCGTAGCGAGGCGTTGAGTCGTTATGAAAACCGTGATTGCAGCCTGCGTAAATGAACGCCTCGTAGGTTTTGCCCGACGCTTTCAACGCCTTCTCATAGGCCGGCCATCCTTCATTGATGCCCTTGTCCAGTTCGGCGTAATGCAGCAGCAGCGGCGCCTTGATTTTCGGCACATCTTCGGCGTTCGGCTGACGGCCATAAAAGGGCACGGCCGCCGCCAGTTCCGGATAGGCCACCGCCGCCGCATTGGAAACGCCTCCGCCATAACAGAACCCGGTGATGCCGACTTTTCCCGTGGTCTTGTCATTTTTCATCAACCACTCAATGGCGGCGAAGAAGTCATTCATCAGCTTTTCGGGATCGACGGCCGCCTGTAGTTCCTTGCCTTTTTCGTCGTTGCCAGGATAGCCGCCCACCGAACTCAGGCCGTCGGGGGCGAGTGCAATAAACCCTGCCTTGGCGACGCGCCGGGCAACGTCCTCGATGTAAGGATTGAGCCCACGGTTTTCATGCACGACCAGCACCGCCGGCACTTTGCCGGTGGCTTTGGTCGGGCGCACCAGGTAACCGCGGACATTGCCGTGGCCCTTGGGCGAGGGATAGGAAATGTACTCGGCGAGAATGTCCGGGTCGGTAAATTCAACCTGTTCGGCGAGCGCGTAGTTTGGGCTCAGGGAAGCGAGGAGGGCACTGGCCGTCAATCCGCCCAAGGTGAACAGCGCCGCTCGATCAAGAAACTCACGTCGGTTGATCTTGCCGTGGGCGTAGTAGTCGTAGAGCTCAAGCAGTTCCGGGGCGAAGTCTTTGGCGGTGAGACGGTCCATGGGGGCGCTTCCCGTTGGTTCAGGGTCTGAATCAGTAAAGCAGTGTTTGGCGCACTGATTCAGTTTTCGAAGCAGGACGCCAGGAAACTCATCACCGCCTGCACCGACGGCGTGTGCCGGATGTCGCTGTGGACCACCAGCCACACTTCACGCGCAAGGCCCGCGCCCACGGTCTCCATCGCTTGCAAGCCGTAGTGCTCGCCAAGAAAGTACGGCAATGCAGCAACGCCGGCGCCTGCCTGGGCAATGGTCGCCTGGATGTTCAAATCATTGCTGCGCAGCAGGATCGGTCGATCACCCGCTTGCTGCTTGAGCCACACCTGTTGCGGAGTTTGTTCCATGGTCTCGTCGTAGGCGATGAAGGCCAAATCCTCCGGGGCCGTTCTGGATAAATAATCCGTCGAGCCATACAGGTGGAACTGCTGGTGGGCGCGCGCCGGATGATGGTGCATTTCGACACCTTCATGCGGGACATCAAGGCGCCGGCCACCGTCAATCTGCTGCGCCTGGGGATCTCGGAAAACCTCGTGCCGACCCAGTTGCCCAAGCTGCTGTCACGCTTCACCAAGCTGTATCCGGACATTCAACTGGAACTGACCACGGGCCTGAGCGACGACCTGCTCACTGACTACGAAACAGGGTTGCTGGACGTGGTCATCTCCAAGAGAAAATTCAGTTCCGGCACAACGCGAGGCCGAGTCATCTGGCGCGAGCCGCTGGTGTGGATTGCCGCGAAGGATTACCAAATCGAATCGTCGAAACCGGTGCGCCTGGTGATGATGCGACCACCCTGCGCGTACCGGGCCATCATGATCGAGGCGTTGGCTACGGTCGGGCGGGAATGGGCATCAGCGTGCCTGGCCAGCAATTTGATGGGCGTTCAAGCGGCCGTTGCCGGTGGGTTGGGGATTACAGCGTTGGGGACGTCGTTTTTGCAGGAAGGGATGCGGATACTGGAACCCTCGGAAAAGTTACCGACCTTGCCCAGCACCGAAGTGGCGGTGATTGGCGATGATGTTCGTACTCAGCATCTTGTTCAGCCGTTGGTGTCGTTGCTGACGGAAGGGTTGATGTCGGGGGGCAGTCTGACCTGATTCGCGCGTTGCAAGCCATAACCCGGGCGGCTTGCCCGGGTTATGACCGATTGATGTCTAGTGTCCGCCCACCACCATACTGCTGAACGGCGCCACGTACGCCTGCAACGTCACCAATCCACCGACCAGAATTGCCAGCACAATCGAGTGGAAGAACACATAACGCAGAATCTCACCTTCATGCCCGTACCAACGGGTAGCCGTGGACGCGACGACGATCGACTGGGCGTCGACCATCTTGCCCATGACCCCACCGGAACTGTTGGCGGCGGCCATCAACACCGGGCTGATCCCCAATTGTTCGGCGGTCACCCGTTGCAAGCCGCCGAACAGTACGTTGGAAGCCGTGTCGGAGCCGGTCAAGGCTACACCGAGCCAGCCGAGGAGGGTGCCGAACATGGGGTAGAAGATGCCTGTTGCGGCGAAGGCCAGGCCCATGGTGGCGTCGAGGCCCGAGTAGCGAGTGAGGAAGCCGAGCGCAAGCATGGCCACAATCGTGATGAGTGAGTAACGCACCACCCACAATGTTCGCAGGTATTGGTGGATCAGTTGCGGGATGGAATACCCCATCAGCAATCCGCCGAGGATCGCCGCCAAGAGGATGCCGCTGCCGGTGCTGGTGAACCAGGTGAATTTGTACACCGCCTCTTCGGTTTTAGCCGCAGGCACCACGGGTGGCACCTTCTCGATCTGCTGGTGAATGGTGGTGAAGGTCACGACCGGGGCGAAAATGGGGTTCGCTTCGCGCATCGGTTTGCCTTGAGGGTCGAGCTTGGCCGAGTTGGTTTGCGGATCGATTGCGGGGCGGGTGTCGAACATGTTTTTGAAGCCCTGGGTGCCCCAGGCGAAGACGAAGACCGTAAGGATGATCCACGGCATCCACGCGCGCATTACGGCCGGTTTGGCATCGCTGGCAAAGGTCGCACTGGCTTCGGGTTTATGTTGATGCTCCTCTTCGATTTTCGAGTTGTCGACGCGTCCGGACAGGGCGGCCGAGGTGTGGATCGTGGCCGGTTTCCAGACTTTGAGGAAACCGGTCAGGCACGCCATGGAGATCAACGCAGCGATCACGTCCACCAGCATCGGCCCGTGGTAGTTGGAGACCAGGAATTGCGGCACGGCGAAACTGACCCCGGCGACGAGAATGGCCGGCCAGATTTCCAGCATCTTGCGCCAGCCGGCAAAGGCCCAGATCAACCAGAACGGTACGAGCACCGAGAAGAACGGCAGTTGCCGGCCGACCATCATCGACAGTTCCATTTCATCCAGGCCGGTCACCTTGGCCAGCGTAATGATGGGCGTGCCCAGCGCACCGAATGCCACGGGCGCGGTGTTGGCAATCAATGCCAGGCCGGAGGCGGCCAGCGGCGAGAAGCCCAACCCGATCAGAATCGCCCCGGTCACCGCCACCGGCGTGCCAAACCCGGCAGCCCCTTCGAAGAAAGCGCCGAAGCAGAAGGCAATCAGCAGCAGTTGCAGACGTCGATCGTCGGTGATGCGCGCGAGGGAATCCTGCAACACTTTGAACGAGCCGTTTTCGGTGGTCAGCCGGTGCAGGAAGATGATGTTGAGCACAATCCAGCCAATCGGCAACAGGCCGTTGGCGGCACCGTAGAGTGCTGCCGAACCGGCCATGTTAGCGGGCATGCCGAAGGCAAAGATTGCGATCAATAGCGCCGAGCCAAGGGCCAGCAAGGCCGCCAGATGCGCCTTGATATGAAAGAACGCCAGGGATGCCAGCATCACCACCACCGGCACTGCCGCCATGATGGTTGAGAGCACCGGGTTACCGAAGGGATCGTAGATTTGCTGCCAGACCATGTTCCACCTCTGCTTTTTATTGTTGGTAGTGCAGACCCCGGGCGGGGTTGGTGGAATGGAGTATAGGTGGCATTACGCCGCTGTCCCGGGAGGTTCGTCGCGGGCAATCCCCGCCGCAAGATAAGACTCATCACCATCCCGGCGCGTAACCCATGTAGCAGCTGCCGAGCAGCGCGAGGCTGCGTTCGGCTGCGCAGCAGTCGTGAAATAAGGCACTGCGGTCTATCAGGTAAACCGTGTGCGCAGGTTTGACGACTGCTGCGCAGCCGAACGCAGCCTCGCGCTGCTCGGCAGCTGCTACAGGTGCTACAGGTGCTACAAGTACCCGGATTCAATTTCAATCGGGTGGGCGGGCCCTCGACAGGATTAGCGACATGAACAAGATTCGGCGTGCGGGTTTTACCGAAGTCGTCAACAATGAGTTGATCATGATCAACGCGTTGAAACGGCTTGCACAGAAGGGGGTTATTCCCGGTTAACCCGTTACTCGGCTATCACCGACGAGAGGAATGCAGCGATGACTGAACGCCATGAGGAACACAAGGAAACGCTTTCCAACGGATGCAGGATCGAGGTGAGAGCCGAGATAGAGAGGGACGGTTCCCTGAAGATGTTCATCGGAGTTTACCGGCCGGACGGCTCGGTCATTGAGGAGGACAATCGCCCGTCCCCTCATATGCTGGACATGGAGGCAGCGTTGGAGTGGGCAATCGATAAAGCCAAAAAAATCGGCGACAGCCAACATACGTTGTAAGAGCGGTGAATCACCGCTCTGTCCATCGCCCTTACGGCGTGCCGAACATGGCTGTCCAGTAAATCCCGGCGTCACTCTTTGGATCAACCGCATAGGCCGCACCCAGTTCGCGGAATTTCGGGTTCATCAGGTTGGCGCAATGCCCGGCGCTGTCCAGCCAGCCATCGACGACTTTGCGCGGGGTGTCTTGCCCGGCGGCGATGTTCTCGCCGACGTCCTGATAGTTGTAACCCGCCAGCTCGGCGCGATCACCCGGGGTGCGGCCGTCGCGGTCCTTGTGGTCGAAGAAGTTGTTATTGGCCATCGACCGGGTATGCGCTTCGGCCGCGGCCGCCAACGTCGCGTTCCAAGCCAGCGGAGTGGTCGCGGCAAACGGTTGACCACCGCACTGACGAGGTTGTGCGCGGGCGGTGTTGAGCATCTCCAGAAGCTTCTGGCCTTCAGTTGCGGCGTCGCCCAGGCGCGCGGTTAGCAGCGGTCGCGCGAGCACAATGCGCCAGTCGCGGCCCTCGTGGCTGACACCGACGTCGATGAACTGCGGGTTCAGCACCACCTGGCAGAAACTCTCCTTGATCGCCGTTATGGCGGACTGCGCATCACGCGGTCCAGACAAGGTGATCGCCTGCACGTTGACAATCGGGTACGACGCCCGGGCCATCGCCTGCTGCAAATCGACGGGCCCGCTGGGTGATAAAACCAGACGCGAATCGCTCGTCAGCGGTGGCAATTCTGGTGACGCCTGACCGGCGCAGCGTTGCGACTGGCTGCGGTAAACGTTGATCGATTCGACCAATTGCGTTTCTTCGGTAGCCATCGCCGTAGCGGTGAACACCAGACCCAATGACAACGCGGCAACACGTAAAACGGATGACGGAACGCGCATGGAAATCCCCTTTAACTGACCGCACCCATAATGCGCGAACTCACCCCGTCCAAGGCAATGGCTTTTTGCACATTATTGCCAGCCTTCTGACATGATTTGGCTACTACACTCAATCCCGACGCCTCCCAGAGTGTTTCCACCATGTCCGTTAAATGGATAGCAGCAATTCTCGCCATGACCTTTCTTACCGGTCAGGCCATCGCCGACGACCAGCAGCAAAAAAAAGAAGTAGCCGAAGACAAGGCCCAAGTGCTTGAGCACAAAGCCGCAGAGAAGGGCAGCGACGTGCCCGTTCCCAAATCCGAGGCGATCACCCAATCCGAAGTCCAGGCCGTCGATCCGGCTGGTAAGTCCCCGTTGGACGACGCCATCACCTGCATGGCCCGCTCCATCTACTGGGAGGCCAAAGGCAAGGACACCACCGACATGCAAGCGGTCGCCAACGTGGTGATGAACCGTCTGGGCCACGAAGGTTTTCCGGACACGGTGTGCGCGGTGGTCAAGCAAGGTTCCGAAACCAGGAGCTGCCAGTTTTCGTGGTGGTGCGACGGCCGCCCGGACACGGTCCAGGAAGAAACCCAATATGCCCTGGCCAAGGAAATCGCGCGCAAGGCGCTGAACAAACAGCTGCCGGATCTCACCCGTGGCGCGATGTATTTCCATGACCGCACGGTGAAACCGGACTGGGCCAAGGAGTACATCAAAACGGCTGAAACCGGGATGTTTCGGTTTTACAAGCCGCGTGATGGGGCGGCGAAGTAGAAGGTCCTGTGTTTTAGGGCGTTCGATGGAACGCCCATGCTGTTCGCAGGCCCGCTGTTCACCCGCCAGATGGAAGTCAGCATCCGCATGCATGCCCTGGAATCGGCTTGTTTCGCGGTGAACTCGATGGCGTGGTTGTACCCGGAACAGCAGGCGCAAATCATGGCCGACACCGGTTGCGAGATCGGCCCGATCTCCGGCGGTTGCTACACCGCGATCATCGATCCTCAAGGTGAAGTCGTCGGCGCACTGACCGAAGGCGAGGGCGAAGTCATCGCTGACATCGACCTGTTCCAGATCGAAATCCGCAAGCGTCAGATGGACGGCCGCGGACACTACAGCCGTCCGGAAATACTGAGCCTCAACATCGACCGCACGCCTCATCGCCATGTCCACGAACGCAACGATCAGCCGAAACTGGCTGTCTCTGCGCAAACGGAAGAGGTGTGATCATGAAAGTCATGGCCATCGGAACACTCAAACCCCTGACCGCCGAACAGCGTGTGGCTTACCTGCCCGCTGAAGTGCCCGCCACCTTGCAGTTGTACCTGGACGGCAAGATGGAACAATTCTGGATGCGCGACAACGAAGCGGGGGTGATCTTCCTGATGACCGTTGATTCGGTCGAGGAGGCTGATCGTTTACTCAAGGCATTGCCGCTGGGAGAGGTTGATTTGCTGACCTTCGAACTGATGCCGATCGGGCCGCTGAGTCCGCTGGGGATGTTGATCAAGTAAGCGCTGAAAAATAGAAGCCTCGCCATTTGAATGGCGGGGCTTTTTGCGTTTTTAGGGGCAGACTTTTTCAGTGATGGCCATACGCCAACTGTCAACTCTGACAGTTTACCGATTGCATTGACGCAGGCTGAATGACTCACACCTGTGCTTTGCACGGGAACTCAGACCACGGAGGTCCCCCCATGCTTTCTCAAAACGATTCTCAGCCATTGGATGAACCTGGCAAGCTGGATTTCACCTTTGGTGCCTATGGAACCCGGTCGCTGGAGGGATCGGAAGTAAAGGCCATGGTTGTCTTGAAAGCTGAAGGTGTTAATCAGGGCAAGATCATCGGAGTCATCAGTACCAGCACGGACATGTTCAAACTTTTCCGGCTAAACAAAACAGGCGAGCTGGACACTACATTCGGGCCCACTGCAACGGGTTATTCAGAGGACCGGTTCGGTGCCGCTTCAAGTCTCTCAACACCCAGCGGGCTGACCATCATCGACAACGATCAAATCCTGGTGACAGGACACGTTCGGGACACCTCTTTAGCCCCGAATTTCCCGGCTGCGGCACTATTTCATGCCAATGGATCTCCGAACCTGGTTTTTGGGAAGTTCAAATTCGAGGAATCCGCACCACAAGCAAACGAGGCAATTTCCTCGAATACGCTGCAAACGAGTGCTACTGATACCTTGGCGGTCACTGAAACGAAGAACGGTAAGATCCTCATCTCGGTTAACAACAGCGCGCCTGGGCCATACCGACATTGGGGCTTGCTGATTCAACTGACAATGCAGGGAACCCTGGACAAAAACCTGGGCGGTCTAGGTTATGTTTTCTTCCGTCACGACAATCAAAATACCTCAACTGTCGGTGTGGTTACACAAGCCGATGGCAGGATTATTTTGGCAGGATCCACTCCGGATCAAGGTTTTTTGGCCGGCTATACATCGACTGGCCAGCCAGACCGCTCATTTGGGAAAGAAGACGGCATCACTGTATTCAAGTCAATCGACGGGCCTATCAGACTGAATCAAATCCTCCTGCAATCCGACGATAAACCCGTCGCCGTCGGTGCGATTTCAAATGGCGAATGTGGGTGGATAGTAAGAACACACAGCAATGGAACAGATGACGAGACATTTAATGGCTCGAAGGCTGTCATCACAAAGATGTCGTTTAGAAAACTGCAGTGGCGGTCGGCAGATATCGATTCAAACGACTCGATTGTCGCAGCGGGGGAGGTAGATGCGCGCCTGTGCGTCGTCGGCCGTATAACCAAGTACGGACTCGTTGACACAACCTTCTCATCTACGGGGATCAGCAATCCGAACGACGAACACACCCCTAATCAAACGACAAGCATGGGCGTCCAGGCAGGCACTCAAATTATCGTCGCCGGGCGGAAAACAAATGAACCGTCAGTGAGTCGTTATCACGGCTGAATCTGCGGTGTCACAGCAACCTAGGGGCCGTCTGCCACAACTGTGGCGGCAAAACCGGCTGCAAACAAAAAAGGCACCTTCATCGGCAGATGAAGGTGCCTTTTGCATTAGCGTCGACCTTTACAGTTCCTGACCCAAAAAGATCAACGTATTGCCATGCGCCTCAGCCGCTGCACGCTGGTTGTAGCTGTCGCGATGGGAGCAGTTGAAGCCATGTTCGGCCTCCGGGTACACGACAATTTCCACGTTATCGTTGTTATCGAAACGCTCGGCGATTTTCTCCACGGCTTCCAGTGAAATGTGGCTGTCCTGTTCACCGAAGTGCATCAGCAGCGGCACCTCGATTTCATCGGCGCGGTCCAGATAGTTCTGGATCCCGCCGCCGTAGTAGGCAACGGCCACTTCCACCAGCCCGTTGGCGGCGGTGAGGTAGGACAGCAAGCCGCCAAAGCAATAACCGATGGAAGCGATGCCGCCGTCCAGGCCAGGCTGCGCATCGAGCGCGTCGATGGCCAGTTTGATGTCGGCCTGCGCCTTGTCGATGTCCGTGGCGTTCATCAATTCGACGGCGCGTTTCCAGCCGGCTTCGTCGTAGGTCAATTCGATGCGCTGGCCGTTGCGCCAGAACAGGTCCGGCGCAATCACCAGGTAACCATCGGCGGCGTATTGCTCCGCGACCGAGCGGATGTGTTCATTCACGCCGAAGATCTCCTGGATCAGCACGATCCCGGGGCCTTTGCGGGTATGCGGAATCGCCAGGTAAGCGCCGAATTTACCGTCGGGGCTGTCGATCTCGATCCATTGGGTGGTCACGCTCATGGTGGCTCCTGTCTACACAAGTGAGAGGGGGGAAGCTTATTGCGGTGGTGTGGCCTGAAAGCTGGGCAATGCCTGAATCCGTTTCCACCAGTCATCAAAGCCGTTGACGGCAAACACCTGCGGTGCATCCGGCGTCATCGCCATGTAAGCACAGGCCGGTGCCAGGTAAAAGTCACCCAGGCTCGGATCCTGACCGGCGACGAATGGGTCGGAGCCTTTGATTTTCATCAATTCACGCAGAACCATTTTTGAGGTCTCGATGCCTTTACGGCGCGATTCTTCGTTCTTCCCGCCGATAAAGTCGGGGAACAAGTGATAGCCGAACACCGAGCCTAGCGCACCGTAGCCGTAGGAGTCGTAAATTCCCATGACCATATGTGTGCGGGCACGGTCGTGGGCATTGTCAGGTGTCAGCGAAGGCCCCGGCAGGACTTCGTCAAGGTACGCCACGATTGCGTCGGTTTCGATAATGCGGAAACCGTCGTGATCGATGACCGGCACCTTGCCGAACGGATGGCGTGCCAGGTGTTCGGGCAGGTGCGGTTCGCCTTTCATCACATTGACCTGCAACTGGTCGAAATCCGCACCTTTTTCCGCAAGCAGCATCTTCACTGTGCGCACATACGTACTGCCGTCAAAACCGTAGAGAGTGAGGCTCATGGCGATTGCTCCGTTCTTATGGAAGTGGAGGACGCGATGAAGACTCTGGCCGATCAACGGTTATTGCGACGCCAGGCGAAACGAGCCAACAGTGCATCCAGGCTGAGCTTGCCGGCACCCGAGAGCAGCAACGGCATAAGGGCGGCGAGGTAGATCAGCGGCAGTTTGAAGTTGCCGTGACCTTTGTTGCTGATGGAGTAGCCCTGAGCAAGCTCACTCAATGTAGACCAATCGGCCGGCCAGTGAACGGCGGCGGTCGCGACAATGGTCACGACAATCAGAATAATGGCCGACACCCGCGTGCCAAGGCCCACCAGAATGGCCAGGGCGCAGATCAGCTCGGCCCACATCGACAGTTCCCAGTTGAGCGTGGCCGACACGTGGTTGAACGGAAACGGGAAGGCGTCCTGAATGTCGGCGAACCAGTTGTCGCCGTTCCATTTTTCCAGGCCCGACTCGAAGAATTCCCAGGCAATGAACAGTCGCAGCGTCAAAGGCGCGAGCCAGCTACCGGCACGGTCGAGATTCAGGTGCAGGCCTTTCACGGCCGATGAGAGTGAGGTGTTCATGGGCTTGATCTCCGTTCAGACAAGAGGCGGGGCAAGGTGCCCCGCGCAGAGGGTTACTCGCCGGCGCCGCACTTGCCTTCGCCGCATTTGCCTTCCGCCGGTTTTTCCGCGGTGTCTGCCTGGGCCTGGCTGTAGCCGTGGGCCAGTTGTTTCATGCTGAACGCTTCGGATTCGGAGGCCGAAGCCACGTTGGACAGGGCCAGGCCGCCTGCGATGATCAGGCCGAGGGTCAGGGAAGAAGTCGAGAGCTTGAACATGGTGATACTCCGTAGCGTTGAGTGAGTTGAGCGCTTTGATCGGCTTGGCCAATCGACAGGCACATTTCATCAACCGGGTGTATCTGCGATGTGTCTTTTGCGCGGGGTTTTATGGGCAGGGTGTGTCGCAGGCGGGTCTGTACACACTCCGATACACAGCACGGATACTCCATCGACCCCACTCTGTAGGAGCCAGGCTCGCCGGCGAAGGCAGACTTGAAATCGCCTTCGCCGGCAAGCCTGGCTCCTACAGGGGCATCCGCTCGATCTCCGCGGATCCTACAAAACTGTGATCCGCCACTAACCAACAGCGTCTAGCCTCCGTGTCCCCGCAATCCCACGGGGCGAGACTTCGGAACCCGGCATGCAAGCGCTGTTGAACGAGATCCTTGACGCCGTCCGGCCGCTGATCGGTCAGGGCAAGGTGGCTGACTACATTCCGGCCCTCGGCACGGTGCCGGCCAATCAGTTGGGCATTGCCGTGTATGGCAACGACGGCGAGTTGTATTGCGCGGGCGATGCCGACACGCCGTTCTCGGTGCAGAGCATTTCCAAGGTGTTCAGCCTGGTGCAGGCCATCGATCATTCTGGCGAAGCGATCTGGGAGCGCCTCGGTCACGAGCCTTCCGGTCAACCGTTCAACTCGCTGGTGCAACTGGAATTCGAGCGCGGCCGCCCGCGCAATCCGTTCATCAACGCCGGAGCCCTGGTGATCTGCGACATCAATCAGTCACGCTTTGCCGCGCCCGCGTTGTCGATGCGCGATTTTGTCCGTCGGCTGTCCGGCAACCCGCAGGTCATGGTGGACGGCAAGGTCGCCGAATCCGAATATCAGCACCGCGCGCGTAACGCGGCCATGGCGTACCTGATGCAGTCGTTCGGCAACTTTCACAACGACGTCGAAGCCGTGTTGCGCAGCTACTTCAGCCACTGTGCGGTGCGCATGAATTGCGTGGACCTGGCGCGGGCGTTCTGCTTCCTGGCCAACGACGGGTTCTGCAAACACAGCGGCGAACAGATCCTCACCGCCCGCCAGACCCAGCAGGTCAACTCGATCATGGCCACCAGCGGCCTGTACGACGAAGCCGGCAATTTTGCCTATCGCGTCGGTTTGCCGGGCAAGAGCGGCGTCGGCGGAGGGATTGTCGCGGTGGTGCCGGGGCAGTTCACGGTGTGCGTCTGGTCCCCGGAATTGAATGCCGCCGGTAACTCCCTGGCCGGGATGGCGGCGCTGGAATTGTTGAGTCAGCGGATTGGCTGGTCGGTGTTCTAAGGCGTTCAACCCCGCGCGGTTAATGACGCTCCCTGGATTTTCCTATACATTTTCCAGCCGCCCCCTGCATGGTGAAACCGCTTCATGTCTCTTGCGCTCGAACGTCTAGTCGCTGGCACGCCGATCCCTTTTGCCGGTAATCGTGTCACTGTCGTCAGCCCCGAACTGGCCGCGCGCTTTCAGCCCGGGGACCATTTGCTGGTGGAGCAGGTCAGCGGCGAGTTGTTGCTGATCCCGGTGGCTGACCAGCAAGCGGCGGCCGTCGCCATCGAACGCGCCGAAGCGGCGTTCACCGCGCTGTCCAGCGTCTCGGACCAGGCGATCAGCGCCTTCTTCGATCTCTTTGCCCAGCGTTTGGAAAACGCTGAGTGCTGGGCCTTGATTGAAGCCGCCAACCTGGCTGACATTGAGCGCGCCAAGGCCCGCGGGCGTTCGACCACACGACTGTTGGCCGATGAACGCATGCGCCGCGACATGATCGCCGGCCTGCGAGCCTGGCGTGATGCGGCGGCGACTCGCGGCAAGGTCATCAGTTGCGTCGAACACGACGGCTGGAAAGTCGAGCAAGTGGTGTCACCACTGGGCATCGTCGCGTTCGTGTTCGAAGGCCGGCCGAATGTGTTCGCCGACGCCGCCGGTGTATTGCGCACCGGGAACACCGCCGTGCTGCGCATCGGCAGCGATGCGTTGGGCACCGCTCAGGCCATCGTCACTCACGCACTGAACCCGGCGCTTAACGACGCCGGATTGCCGACCGGCGCCGTGTCTTTGGTGGAAAGCGTCAATCACGCCGCCGGCTGGGCGATGTTCGCCGACCGCCGTTTGTCCCTGGCCGTGGCCCGTGGTTCGGGCCGTGCGGTCAGCCAACTGGGCAGCATCGCCCAACAGGCTGGCACCGCCGTCAGCCTGCACGGCACCGGTGGCGCCTGGCTGATCGCCGACAAGGATGCCGACGCCAAGCGCTTCGCCGCCGTGGTGCGCAATTCGCTGGACCGCAAAGTCTGCAACACCCTGAACGTCTGCCTGATCCAGCGCGACCGCGCCGCTGAACTGGTGCCGCTGTTTCTCGACGCACTGCAACAGGCCGGCACCGCTCGGGGCCAAGGCTGCAAATTGCACATCGTCGAGGGCAGCGAGCCGTGGTTGCCGAGTGAATGGCAAACCGGCAGCGTTGAGGTTTATCGCGCTGAAGGCTACCAGACCGAGGCGCTGGCCGAACCGTTGCCCGAGGATCAGTTGGGCCGCGAGTGGGAATGGGAAGAAACCCCGGAAGTCAGCCTCAAAATCGTCGATGACCTGGACAGCGCCATCGCCTTGTTCAATCGCTACAGCCCGCAGTTCACCGTGTCGCTGATCAGTGAAGACGGGGCGGCGCACGAACGTTTCTACAACGCGGTCAACGCACCGTTTGTGGGTAACGGGATTACCCGCTGGGTCGATGGACAGTACGCGCTGAACAAGCCGGAACTGGGGCTTTCGAACTGGGAGAGCGGTCGGCTGTTTGCCCGCAGCGCCATTCTGTCGGGAGACGGGGTGTTTACCGTTCGCAGTCGCATGACCCAGACGGACCTGTCGGTCAAACGCTGAGCATTCCGGACACAGGCAGCGAGCGCACTATAATTAAGGTGTGTTTGCGTCTGTGTTTTGAGTGAGGGCTGCGCCATGAAACTTCATTCTTTTCAGCATTACTCCCACGATCTGGAAATGGTCGCGCACGACACGTGGATTACCGCCAGGGTGAAGTCGGCCCTGGCATTGGCCGACACCACCCTCGGCCTGCAAATCCATGTCAAAACCCTGGCGGGTACGGTGGCATTGAGCGGGCGAGTCAACACCCATAAGCAGTGCGAGCAGGCGGTTGCGCTGGCCCGCTCGGTGCCGGGTGTCGTCGAAATCGATGCCCGGGAATTGCTGACCCACGTGTTCACGCCTGGCAGTAATCCAGTTCCTCCCAACGCCGAAGAAACCTCCGAACGTCGGCCATCATCGTCTGACCAGGACGACCATTGATCAGGGCGACCTTGTGAGTATGGCGCTCCCGTCCACCGGGAGCGCCTCGACGCGGGCATTTCAGCTCAAGCAACAATGGATTGCGTTTTTTGGGTGTTCTCTCATGTGAAGCAAAGGCGGACTATCTGCCGATCCCTGAGAGGTTTACCCGATGAAACGCGTCCTCATGTTGTTGGCCAACGGTGTCGAGCCGCTGGAAATGGCGGCTTTCACCGATGTGCTCGGTTGGGCCAATCTGCTTGGCGACCAACCCGTGGAATTGATCAATGCCGGCCTTCGGCCGCAGATCATGACGACCTTCGGGCTGTCCCTCAATCCGGCTCATTTGTTGAGCGAAGTTGACCTGGGCAGCTTCGATGCCTTGGCCTTGCCCGGCGGATTTGAACCATCGGGCTTTTATGAAGAGGCCTTGAGCGAGCCATTTCTGGAGGTCATCCGGCACTTTGTCGCGGCCGATAAAATCGTCGCCAGTGTCTGCGTGTCGTCGGTGTGCCTGGGCGTTGCCGGGGTGCTGAAAGGCAAAGACGCGACGACCTATCACCAGGTGGGTGGCAAGCGCAAAAACCAGCTGGTTGAATCCGGTGCCCGTTTTGTCGACTGGCCCGTGGTGGTTGATGGCCGCATCATCACCTCAAGTGGCCCCGGCACTGCTACGGAAGTCGCCTTCGTGCTGCTGGAACACCTGACCAGCGCGTCGAACGCAGCCAATATCCGCCAGAAAATGCGTTTTCCGACCCCGTCTCGCCAGTGGTATGAAACGCCGCAAGTACCTTGATCCGGCACACCCTTCATCTGCTCCGTACATCCGACGAACCGCCATAGTCCGACACGGCGAACTACGCTTCAACGCCTGAGCCACAAAAGCCAGCGCAGGCTTGCGGGCGAAAGACACCTGTTTACCAAGGCGTAGAGGTCGTCATGAATCAGTCGCAAGAGCAGGGCGCGTCACCTTGGCATGCGGGCGAGCGGCAGCTACAGGAAAGCGTCGGTGTGGCCGAGCGCATGGAAGTCTTCGGGCGCAAGGTGGTGCGCGATTATCTGCCCGAGCAGCATCAACTGTTCTACGCGCAACTGCCGTATCTGTTGGTGGGCGCCGTTGATGAGCAAGGCGTGCCGTGGGCGACCCTGATTGAAGGGCCGCCCGGATTTGCGCATTCGCCGGATCCCCACCAGTTGCAACTCGAACGCCTGCCCGCCGAGGGCGATCCCGTCAGGCCCGCGCTCACGGCGGGCGCCTCGGTGGGGCTGCTCGGTATCGATCTGAAAACCCGCCGCCGCAACCGAATGAATGGCCGCATCAGCACCGCCACCCAAGGCGGTTTTGCGGTTGCCGTCGAGCACGCCTTTGGCAATTGCCCACAATACATTCAGCTACGTGCCGTCGACCCTGGCACGTTGGGCCGCCCTTCATCTGCTGTGGCCGTCGAGCGTTTCGATGAACTGGACGATGCCGCCCGGACGACCATTGGCAACGCCGATACCTTTTTCCTTACCAGCTACGTAGACCTCGATGGCGACCCGAAAAAGCGCTCGGTGGATGTCTCGCATCGAGGCGGCAACGCAGGCTTCGTGCGAGTCGAGGGCAACGTGCTGACGATCCCGGATTTCGCCGGCAATCTGCACTTCAATACCTTGGGCAATCTGCTGCTCAATCCACGGGTCGGGCTGCTGTTTGTCGACTTCGAGTCGGGTGATGTGCTGCAAGTCGCGGGGCGCACCGAGATTATCCTGGAGGGTCCTGAAATAGCGGCGTTCCAGGGCGCCGAACGGCTTTGGCGAATGACGGTGGAGCATGTCGTGCGTCGCGCCGGCGTGCTGTCGCTGCGCTGGCAATTTGAAGGATTCTCCCCCAACAGCCTGATGACCGGCAGTTGGCAGCAGGCTGAGGGTCGATTGCAGGCCGATGCCCTGCGCGATCAATGGCGATTGCTGCGTGTGGCCCGTATCGTTGAAGAAAGCACCAGCATCCGTTCGTTTTACCTGGAGCCAACCGACGACGCCGGCTTGCCGCGCTTCGAGGCCGGGCAGCATTTGCCCGTGCGTTTTTGCCTGGCCGAGGGGCAGGCGCCGTTGGTGCGCACTTACAGCCTGTCGAGCGCGCCGTCGGACAGTTTTTTCCGCATCAGCGTCAAGCGTGACGGGCTGATTTCATCGCATCTGCACGAGCGTGTCCGCGAGGGCGATCTGATCGAAGCCCGCGCGCCACAGGGTCGGTTCACGGTGAAAGCGGATGAGCGTCGGCCGCTGGTGCTGCTGGCCGCGGGTGTCGGCGTGACGCCCTTGTTGTCGATGCTGCGCGAGGTGATCTACGAAGGCGAACGCATCCGCCGCACTCGACCGACCTGGTTTATTCAAAGTGCCCGCAGCCTTGCTGAGCTTGGGTTTCGCGAGGAGTTATACGAACTGGCCACCCGTGCCAAGGACTCGGTACGGGCGCTGCGTCTGCTCAGCCAACCCGAGGACCATGCCCGGGAAGGTGAGGATTTCGAGGTGGCGGGGCGAGTCGACATCGAGTTGCTCAAGGCGTTGCTGCCGCTGGACGATTACGATTTCTACCTGTGCGGGCCCGGTGCTTTTACTCAAGGGATTTACGACAGCTTGCGGGCCCTGCGCATCGGAGATGAGCGCATTCATGCGGAGACATTCGGTCCTTCCACGCTGGTGCGTCTGCGCGACCAACTGAGCCCTGCGCCGGCACAAGTACCGGCAGCGGACAGTTCGGTGAAAGTGGTGTTTTCAGCGTCGGCCAAGGAGGCACGCTGGGAGCCGGGTGGCGGGAGTTTGCTGGAACTGGCTGAAAGCCGTGGCTTGAATCCGGACTTCAGTTGCCGTGGCGGCTCGTGCGGGACGTGCCGGACCCGGTTGCTCAGCGGACAAGTGCATTATCTGAACATGCCCGCCGAGCTGCCGGCGCCAGGGGAAGTATTGATCTGCTGCGCGGTGCCGGCCAAGGGTGATGAGCCCTTGGTGTTGGAGATCTAGTGCTGTCACCCATCAAGCGGCTTCAACGGCTTTGCCGTAAACGGCGCAGGTGGTCGGGTGTTCGGCGAGCGACACGAACGCGCGGCTGCCGGCCTCCAGGGCGTCGACCGAACCGGTCTCAATGTCGTAGACCCAGCCATGCAGGTTCAGCTGACCTTTTTCCTGGGCCAGGCGCACGCTCGGGTGCGTCTGGATATTGGCCAGTTGCGCGATGACGTTCTCGCGGACCATCGAACTCACCTTCGCCGCGTCATCGGCGTGAGGGCGGGACTCGTTGATGACCTTGGCCGATTCGGCGTGTTGCAACCAGCCGCTGACGGCCGGCAGGTGATCCATGCATTTGCACTTGGCGACGGCGGTCATGGCGCCGCAATCCGAGTGGCCGCAGATCACAATGTCCGTGACGCCCAGTACCGCGACCGCGTATTCGACCGTGGCCGAGACGCCGCCCGGGTGGGGACTGTAGGAGGGCACGATATTGCCGGCGTTGCGGATCACAAACAATTCACCGGGCTCTTGCTGGGTCAGTAGTTCAGGCACTACGCGACTGTCAGAGCAGGTGATGAACAACGTGCCGGGATGTTGGGTGGTGGCCAGGTGTTTGAACAGATCGGTGCGTTGCGGGAACGCTTCTTTCTGGAACTTCAAAAAACCTTCGATGAGCGCTTTCATGGTGATGTCCTCTTGAATCGGATGGTTGCCCTGTAGCAGCTGTCGAGCAACGCGAGGCTGCGTCCGACTGCGGAGCAGTCGCATGGGGCTGCGAAGACTTCGGTCGAGCGCGACCCCGGCTCGGACGCTGCCTCGCGTTGCTCAACAGCTGCTACAGGGAATTGCGCGTGTTCAGATCGGTTAGAAAGGACGCAGTGGCAGGAACTTGCCATCAAGGGTGATCACAGCGCGGTGGCCGCCTTCTGGATCCTCGACTTTCTTCATGTCGAGCTTGAAGTTGATCGCGCTGATGATGCCGTCACCAAACTGCTCATGAACCAGGGCTTTCAAGGTGGTGCCGTAGATTTGGATCATCTCGTAGAAACGGTAGATGGTCGGATCGGTTGGTACACCCGAGAGGCTGCCGCGCAGCGGGATGATTTGCAGGCGGGCCACGGCGTCGGCGTCCAGGTCCAGTTTTTCGCCAATCACTTTGGCGGCGGATTCCGGCAGCGGATGCTGGCCGAGCAGGGCGGCGGTGACGTAGGCCAGGCCCAGGCCGGTGCCGTCAGTCAGGTCCTGCCAGGAAAGATTTTTGCGGGCCTTGGCATCGAGAATCGACGTGGTCAGGGCCAGACTTGGGTCGTTGTAAGCGTGGGACTGTTGCATGGTTTTTCTCCTGTCGGGGTTGTGTTGCTTGGGTGTGAAGCAATCTTCTGCCGATTGATCCATAGCGTCCAAGACCGATATACAATGCTGAGCATAAGTCCTGCCTATAGATGGTGTGCCCCATGCTGCTGCGACATCTGCGTTATCTGCTGGCGGTTGCCGACCACGGCGGCTTCACCCGCGCCGCCGAGGCGCTGCACGTTTCACAACCGACCCTGTCCCAGCAAATCCGCCAGTTGGAAGAAACCCTGGGCGTGAGCCTGTTCGACCGCACTTCGCGCACGGTCAAACCGACCGATGCGGGCGAGGCCTACATCGAGTGCGCACGTCGAGTATTGGTGGAACTGGAAGCCGGCAAGCGGGCGCTGCATGACGTGAAGGACTTGTCGCGCGGCTCCTTGCGCCTGGCCATGACACCGACGTTCATGGCGTATCTGGTAGGGCCGTTGGTGCGCGACTACGTGGCGCGGTTTCCCAACATCCACCTGCAAATTTTCGAGTTGTCGATGGATGACATCGAGGCGGGGCTGGCGGATGACTCGCTGGACATCGCCATCGCGTTTACCCAGGTCAGAAATGCCGACATTGAGTCGATCCCGGCGTTTACCGAAACCCTGGGGGTGATGGTGGGGCGGGATCACCCGCTATATGAACGCAAGGTCGCGCTGTCCGCTGAAGAGGTGGCGCAACTGGATTTTGCGCTGCTGGCCGCGGACTTCGTCACCCGCACGCGCATCAATGAGTATTTTGCTCAGGAGCAGATCACGCCGAAGGTGGTGATCGAGGTGAACTCGGTGAGCACGTTGCTGGAGGTGATTCGGCATACGGCCATCGCCACGATCCTTCCGGAGCCCATCGCCACCCAGGACCGGGCACTGCGCAAAATTCCATTGCTGGGGGAAGCGCCTACGCGCGGGGCGGCGCTGCTTCGGCGCAAGAACAACTATCACAGCGCGGCGTCTGTGGCGTTCATGAATCTGGTGTTGGGCACGGGGGCGACGGAGTCAGTCGTCCAGTGATTGGCAGACGCCATAGGGGGCCTTGCCCGTGGAACTCACGGTCACTGAGTCGTCATCGGCGAGAACGATTGAAATCGTCACGCCTGATCCCTTGGCTTCGAAGCGGCGTTCGCTGATGGCTTTGGTGTCGGCTTCTTTGTTGTTGATCAACACCGGACCGTCCTGATCCGCGTGAATGATGATTTTCCCGGGGCATTCCACATCGAATGAAGGAACGCCTTCGACACTGTTTGCTTGAGCAATATTTGCGGTGGCCAGTAACAGCAGGAATGTCAGGGTATTGTTCATCGCAAGTCTCCATGGGCACAGCAGCGAATACGCTTAACAATAGCTGTATTTGCTGGGCACGAGACAAACAAAAAAAGGCCCCGCTCGATACTACGAGCGGGGCCTTTTTTTTATTGATTAGCCGCGGGGGTATCAGTAGAACCGGTCAATCACCCGAACTTCATTCTGGTTCTGCATCGAGGCCCACGCCTGTTTCAGCGTTTGCAGAACATGACCAATGAAGTCCTTGTCGGCCGCGGCTTTCTTGCCGACGTAGCCCTGGCCGCGACGGTACATCTTCAGTCGGGCAAGCAGGTTCTGGTTGTTCTGGTCGAACTCGGTTTCGTGGGCGTGCGGCGACAGGCAGTCCATATGCACCTGACCCGACTTGCTGATCCACAGAATGTGGCTGTCATGGCTGTCTTTTTGCGCAGCGAAGATACCAGCCAGTTCATCGATAGTAGGTTGATTGTTCAGATTCATAATATGCCCCTTGACCATTTGGTGATCTTTCAAAGTTGATTCGCTAATACAGGTAGCCCATCGGTTAGTTGATCCCTGGCACCGAAACCAGGACGTCAGCGGTCGGCCGTCAATTCAACGGGGTCTCGCGTCTGTTGCATGTAGTCGTGTTGAATAACTGCTACGCAATAGCGTCACAACGAAGAGAAGCAGCGAAAACCTGGAGGCCACCGCCGACTTTTGAGGGTCGGCCACAAGCTTCATGAGGATTGATCGCCAGCGCTTCTCGTCCTTGTACTGGACGTTCGGGCCAGGTCAGCTTCTTCAATCTGCCTTGTGGGCAGCGTGTATCCGGGAAAACAGCTCGGCGGTCAGACGAGCTTGCTCAAACATGTTGCTGTACTCCCGATCGGGGAGATGTCTGCATCATGCAAGGGCAAATCGGAGGCGTCAACCGTTATGTAGTGATTATTTTCAGTCACTACATATTGTCGGACAAAGCGCTTTGGAATTAAAAAGAGGAGCCACAACGTGCCAGTCAGGACGATGGCTGCGGGCTTTGGAAGCGGTAAAAGGTGCAGGGATAACCATCTACCGGTCGCTGATGCAGGGTGAATTCATCACCCGCGAGCTGGGGCATCACCCTGGCCCAGAACCGCCGTGCAGGCGGGTTCGCGTCGATGTGGAAAATCTGCCATTGACCGGGGAACCGGCTCAAGAGGGTGGAAACGACAAACTTCGCGACACCTTGGCCACGAAAGCGCCGACTGATAAACAAGTAGCCGATGTTGTGCTCGGCACCCTCGATATGAACGTCGCCGTCCACGGTCACGAATCCCGCGAGCTCACCCTCCACCTTGATCAGAAACGGGCGGGTCGCGGGGTTGCGCCAGTAATCCAGTTTTGGCTGGATATTGTAGAACCCGTTCTCGTCGAGTTTCAGTGGCAGCCACTCGCTGAAGTCGTGCATGTAGAACTGCATCAGGTTTTCGATCGTTTCCAGTTCATCGCGGTGTGCGACGTGCAGTTCTATCGAAGGCATGCTGGCTCGCTCCAGATCGCAGGGCCATCCGTGGCCCTTTCGGGATCACTCAGTGGGGCGCGAAGTCGTACGTCCCACCTGTCTTCAACGCAGCAGCGTAAGCAGGGCGTGCCTGAAAGCGTTGTACCCAGGCCGCTACATGAGGGTAGTTGCCCAGTTTGCCCTGAGCCCGGGCGATCTCGCCGATAAAGCTCATCTGGATATCCGCAGCGCTGAATTCATCACCGAGCAGGTAATCGGATTGACTCAATGCCGTGTCGAGGTAGCCGAGGTAGTTCGCCACTTCCGAGTTGATGCGCGGATGCAGCGGTGCACCGGCCTCACCCAGACGCCCGACGTACAGGTTCAACATCAGCGGCAGCATGGCCGAGCCTTCGGCGAAGTGCAGCCACTGGACGTATTCGTCGTAGGCGGGGGTCGACGGATCGGGTTGCAGGCGCCCCTGGCCATGGCGGCGGATCAGGTAGTCGATGATCGCGGAGGACTCGATCAGTTTCTGCGCGCCATCCTCAATGACCGGCGATTTGCCCAGGGCGTTGATCGCTTTCAATTCCGGCGGTGCAAGATTGGTTTTCGGGTCGCGCTGATAGCGTTTCAGTTCATAAGGAATTGCCAGCTCTTCAAGCAGCCAGAGAATCCGTTGGGAGCGGGAGTTGTTCAGGTGGTGCACGATAATCATAAACAAGATTCCTGTAGCAGCTGTCGAGTGAAACGAGGCTGCGTTGTCTTTTCAGAGAATGGGGCCATCGCCAAGCTTGAAGAACACTAGACCATCACTGCCCATTCGAAGTGCCATCAAGCTTTGCTTGCCGGTTTTGCGGCGCGTTTGACGCCCGTCGACGGCTTGCGCTTGGCCGGCTTTCGTTTGTTTTTCCATGGTGCAGCACCCCGACCGGCCGGGCTCGCTGGCCCACTGATGGTCAGGCTCAGACCGGCGCAACGGGCAACTTGTTTGCTCATCCACGCGGCCTGTTTTGTGACGAATTCTTCCAGGCTCATGTCGCCACTTTGCACCATGTCCAGCGCCTGTTCCCAGATGGCCGTGGTGCCGGGGTCGGCAATGGCGCGCGGCACTGCATCGATCAGGCTGAAGGCGGCCGGGGTCGCAGCCAGGGCTTTGCCGTTCTTGATCAGATAACCGCGGTCGAGCAGGCCCTGGATGATCGAGGCGCGGGTGGCTTCGGTGCCAATGCCGGTGGTGTCCTTGAGCTTCTGTTTGAGCAGCGGGTCTTCCACCAGTTTGGCGACGTTCTTCATCGCTTTGATCAGGTCGCCTTCCGTGAACGGCTTGGGCGGTTGAGTCCAGAGGTCCTTGAGCTTTACATCGGCCACCTTGCAGTCACACCCTTCGGCCAATGCCGGCAGTGTTTGCGGTGCCGGTGCCTCGCGACCCTTCGCCGGGGCGAGCGCTTCGGGCAGGGCACGTTTCCAGCCGGGCTCGACGATCTGCTTGCCGACGGCACGCAAGGCTTCACCGGCGCAATCGAAGTCAGCCTGGGTTCGGTCGTATTCATGGTTGGGCAGAAACTGCGCCAGATAGCGCGCGCGGATCAGGGTGTAGACCGCGCGCTGCTTGCCCACCAGTCGATCAAGATGCTTGGCCGCCGCCGTCGGGATGATGCCGTGGTGAGCCGTGACCTTGGCATCGTTCCAGGCGCGTGAGCGGCGCTGTGGCTCCAGGTGATCGTTCAAGGCGTTCAGCGATGGATCGGCCTGCCGGAGCGCGGCGAGAATGCCCGGGGCTTCGCTGTGCTGACTCAACGGCAGGAAACCGCAATCGCTGCGCGGGTAGGTGATGACCTTGTGGGTTTCGTAGAGCGCCTGGGCGATGTCGAGGGTTTCCTGGGCGCCGAGCCCGAGCTTCTTCGAGCAGACTTCCTGCAAAGTGCCCAAGTCGAACGGCAACGGCGCGACTTCACGCATCCGCTCGGTGCGCAGCTTGATCACCCGGGCACTCGCCGCGCTGCTGATGGCGGCGGCCGCTTGCTGGGCCAGCGCCTGATTCAGGCAGCGATCCTGATCGTCACAGACGTCGGATACCGCGCGCCACTGGGCGGTGAACGCCGTGCCGTCGTGCAACAGTTGCACGTCGATGGCCCAATACGCGACCGGCACGAAGTCGGCAATGCTGCGGTCGCGATCCACCACCAGCCGCAAGGTCGGTGTCTGCACCCGGCCCACCGGCAACACGCCCTGATAGCCGGACTGTCGCCCCAGCAGCGTGAACAGCCGACTCATGTTCATTCCGATCAACCAGTCGGCCCGGGAGCGTCCCAGCGCCGAATGATAGAGGCTGAAGGTCTCGACACCCGGTTTGAGCGCCGCCAGCGCCTTGCGGATCGACGCATCATCCAGCGCCGACAGCCACAGTCGCCGGATCGGCCCGCGATAGCGGCAATGCTCGACCAATTCCCGGGCAATCATCTCGCCCTCACGGTCGGCGTCGGTGGCAATCACCAGCTCATCCGCCTCGCCGAGCAAGCGTTTGACCGCCTTGTACTGGCTGGCCGTGCGCGGTTTGACCGTCATCTTCCATTTTTCCGGAATGATCGGCAGATCCGCCAGCACCCAGCGCTTGTAGCGCGCGTCATAGGCATCCGGCGGTGCGGTTTCCAGCAGATGGCCGATGCACCAGGTCACCGTGACATCCGTTCCCAGCCAGCAACCGTCGCCCCGACGCTTGGCGCCGAGTACTGCCGCGATGTCTTTGGCCTGGGAAGGTTTTTCACAGAGGTACAGCTGCATAACCACCGTCGTTCATCAAATGTGCAAGAGGTGCACAGAATGGCCGGTGCTGAGCAATGGATCAATCTTTATCTGTATGGATGTACAGCAAAGCTGTTGCGTTTGTTTGCGGCAGGTAAAACGGCCCGTTCGGCTGCGGGGCCGTCGTGTCGGCGAATTTTGGGTTATACCTGACAGTCGTGGTCTCAGGTTTTGGGGCTGCTGCGCGACCCATCGCGGGCAAGTCGGATCGCCGCGCCGCACGCTCCCACAGGTCCATCACCGTCATGAGGAACGTATTCCATGAAAAGCAACGGTCCCAGTCCTGTCATCACCATCGCGGAGCAGCCAGGCATCCTGCTGGTGAAGTTTCACGGTATTCAGGTGGCTGCATCCTCGCGCGCACTGGTGCTGCTCGAGGCCAATTATCCTCCGGTCTACTACGTTCCATGGGAGGACATTGCCGAACAGTATTATGCCCGTACCGATCACACGACCTATTGCCCGTACAAGGGCGACGCCACTTATTACAGTCTGCAAATCCCGGGGCATGAGGGCGCTAACGCGGTGTGGCGCTATGAAAAGCCTAAAGTGTCGGTCGATCAGATACGCGGCTATGTGGCGTACTATCCCGATCAAGTCACGTTTGAGGTGCTCAAAGACGTTGAGTGAGGCCCGCGAAAATGCCACGGCGGCCCCCTGTAGCAGCTGTCGAGTGAAACGAGGCTGCGATCTTTTGACTTTGCTTTTGTAAAAACAAGATCAAAAGATCGCAGCCTCGTTTCACTCGACAGCTCCTACAGGGAATAGGGGCGTTTTCAGCGTCAGTATTCAGCCCATTCGTACCGCTTCGATCAGCGTCGATTCATCAATCTGGCCAATCGAAGTCACTCCGGTCAGCGTCATGGCCACGCGCATTTCCTTGGCGAAAATATCCAGCATATTCTCAACTCCGCGTTGACCATCGGCCGCCAGTGCATAGGCCATGGATCGCCCCAGCAATACGCCTTTCGCACCGAGCGCCAGCATCCGCACGACATCAAGCCCCGAGCGAATACCCGAGTCGACCAGCACCGTCAGATCATTTCCCACCGCCTGCATGATCGGCGGCAAGGCCTTGGCGGTGGAGAGTACGCCGTCGAGCTGCCGCCCGCCGTGGTTCGACACCACGATGCCATCCGCGCCAAAGCTGACTGCGTCCCTGGCATCCTGAGGGTCGAGGATGCCTTTGATGATCATCGGGCCTTTCCAGAAATCACGAATCCACTCCAGATCGCTCCAGCTGATCGAAGGGTCGAAATTATTGGCCAGCCAGCCCATGTAATCTTCGAGCGTGACGGCTTTGCCCAGGTACTTCGAGATGTTGCCCAGGTCGTGTGGACGGCCCATGACGCCGACATTGAACGCCCAGTCGGGCCGGGTCATGGCCTGAAGCATTCGCCGCGAAGATGCAAAAGGACCTGACATGCCGGAATGCGCGTCCCGGTATCGGGCGCCGGGCGTGGGCATGTCGACGGTGAACACCAGGTTTTTTACCCCGGCGGCCTTCGCACGCTCCAGGGCGTTTTTCATGAAGCCCCGGTCTTTGAGCACGTACAGCTGAAACCAGATGGATTGCTGGCTCTGCGCCGCGACTTCCTCGATCGAACACACCGACACGGTTGAAAGGCACAGGGGAATGCCTTTGTTTTGCGCTGCCTTGACCGCCTGCACTTCACCTCGGCGGGCGAACATGCCCGTCAGGCCGACTGGCGCCAGGATGACGGGCATTGAAAGCGGTTGATCGAAGAGGGTGGTTTCCAGGCTAAGGGTTTCGACGTTTTTCAGAATGCGCTGACGCAGGCTGATGCCTGCGAGATCGGCGCTGTTGGCCCTCAGCGTATGCTCTGCATAAGCGCCGCCATCGATGTAATCGAACAAAAAACGCGGGAGTTTGCGACGTGCTGCCTCGCGGTAGTCGGATGCGGATGAAATGATCATGGTGCCTCGGTCTGTGAAATGGCGGGGCTGCCGATGTCGTTGAGCTTAACCTGTGGCGAGGGAGCTTGCTCCCGCTGGCCTGCGCAGCAGGCCCAAAACAGCCGCCTCGGTGTGTCAGATCAATCGAGTTGGCTGGATTGGGGTGACTTCGCCACCCAGCGGGAGCAAGCTCCCTCGCCACAGAGGCCACAGAGGCCACAGAGGCCACAGAGGTCTCAGGGGATTGTGGTGGGCTCAGTTTTTATCGAGATCCACGTTTTTCGTCTCACGCAAACAGATCATCCCCACCACCAGACTCACCGCGGTAATCACCACCGGGTACCACAGCCCATAGAAGATGTCCCCGGTATACACCACCAATGCAAACGACACCGTCGGCAGGAAGCCGCCGAACCAGCCGTTGCCGATGTGGTAGGGCAGGGACATTGAGGTGTAGCGGATGCGGGTCGGGAACAGTTCGACCATCAGCGCCGCCAGCGGGCCGTAGCACATGGCGGAAATGATGATCAGCACCACCATCAGCGCTACGATCATGGCCTTGTTGACCTGTTGCGTATCGGCTTGTGACGGATACCCCGCCAGGGTCACCGCACCGCGCAGGGCCGCTTCGTCGAAGCCATCAAGCTTCACGTCACCGACGCTGACCTGCACGCCGCTACCGGCCGGCGCGGCTTCGCTGCTGTAAGGCAGGCCCTGTTTGACCAGGAAGGTTTTGACCTTGTCGCACGGGCTGTCAAATTTCGCCTTGCCCACCGGATCGAACTGGAACGTGCAAGTGGCCGGGTCCGCCAGCACGGTGATCGGTGCCTGACGGCTGGCTTGGTCGATGGCCGGGTTGGCGTAGTGGGCGATGGATTTGAAAATCGGGAAGTACAGCGCGGTGGCCAGCAGCAGGCCAATCATCAGTATCGGTTTGCGCCCGATCTTGTCCGACAGCCAGCCAAAAAAGATGAAGAACGGCGCGCCGATAATCACGCTGACAATCAGCAGACTGTTGGCCAGCGCCGGGTCCATCTTCAGGAACTGGGTGAGAAAAAACAGCACGTAGAACTGCGCCGCATAGAAGGTGACGGCTTGCCCGGCGTTGATGCTGAACAGCGCAATCAGTACGACTTTGAGGTTTTCCCATTTGCCGAAGGAATCACGCAGTGGCGACTTGCAGAGCTTGCCTTCCTCTTTCATTTTCACGAAGGCCGGCGACTCGTGCAGGCTCAGGCGAATCCAGGTCGAGATGCCCAGCAGAACGATCGAAAACAGGAACGGAATCCGCCAGCCCCAGACTTCAAACTGGTCACCGGTGAAGTAGCGGCAACCCAGTACGACCAGCAGCGACAGCAACAGGCCGAGGGTCGCAGTGGACTGAATCCAGCTGGTGTGGAAGCCGCGTTTACCCATCGGCGCGTGTTCGGCGACATACGTCGCGGCGCCGCCGTACTCACCGCCCAGGGCCAGGCCCTGCAGCATGCGAAGCACCACGAGGATGATCGGCGCGGCGATGCCGATGCTTGCGTAAGTCGGTAGTAGCCCGACGCAAAAGGTCGCCACGCCCATGAGGACGATGGTCGCGAGGAAGGTGTATTTACGCCCGATCATGTCTCCCAGCCGTCCGAACACCAACGCGCCGAATGGCCTCACGATGAAACCGGCAGCGAAGGCCATCAGCGCAAAGATGAACGCCGTGGTGTCGTTGACCCCGGCGAAAAACTGTTTGCTGATCACCGCCGCGAGGGCGCCGTAGAGGAAAAAGTCGTACCACTCGAAAACTGTCCCGAGTGACGACGCGAAGATGACTTTGCGGGTGTCTGGGCTGGTGTCGACGCTGCGCGCGGCATCCAGCGGCTGAACATGTTCTGACATATCGGTATCCCTCACAGTGATTGTTTTTGTTGTTCCACTGTCGGCGCCGGCCTTGTAGGCGGGTGCCGCGCATCCATAAAGCGGGGTGAATATCAATCTGTAGGAGCGAAGCTTGCTCGCGAAGGCGTCAGACCTGATACACCGCGTCATCGTTCTTCGCGGGCAAGTCGGATCGCCGCACCGTTCGCTCCTACGGGTGTGATTCAGGCGTTAGTCAGCAGTTCCTTCTCCGGGGTGATGTTCCTTGTGTTGGGGTTGAGGATCAGTTGTGCAGCTTTTTCGGCAATCATCAGCGTAGGCGAACACGTATTGCCCGAGGTAATGCGCGGCATGATCGAAGCATCAGCAACGCGCAGACCAGGAATCCCGTGAACACACAACTCGGCATCCACCACCGCATCCACATCATTGCCCATCCGACAGGTCCCCACCGGATGGAAAATCGTCGTGCCAATCCGCGCCGCGGCTTCGTGCAGTTCCTCTTCACTCTGCAAGCTGTCACCGGGCAAATACTCGACCGGTTTGAACGCTTGCAAGGCCGGCGCTGCAACGATGCGTCGGGTCAGGCGAATGGCATCAGCGGCTACCCGCAAATCCTCCGGATGACTCAAGTAATTGGGCTGAATCAACGGCGCTTCCTGCGGATCAGCAGAACGGATTTCCACGCGACCACGGCTCTGTGGTCTCAGATCGCAAACCGACGCCGTAAAAGCAGGGAAGGCGTGCAGCGGTTCGCCGAAGCGTTCCAGCGACAACGGCTGCACGTGGTATTCAAGATTGGCCGAGGTCTGTTCCGGACCTGACCGGGCAAACGCCCCGAGCTGACTCGGCGCCATCGACAGCGGGCCGCTACGGTCATACAGATAACGCAGGCCCATGCCCATCTTGCCCCACACGCTGCCGGCGATCTGGTTGAGGGTGCGCGCGTTTTCCAGTTTGTAGATCAGCCGCAGTTGCAGGTGATCCTGCAGATTACCGCCCACACCGGGCAGCTCATGGGCCACACCGATGCCCAGTTTCTCAAGCAGCGGGCGAGGGCCGATCCCGGAGCGTTGCAGGATGCTCGGCGAACCGACGGAGCCTGCGCACAACACGATTTCCTTGCGCGCCTTGAAGGTTTTCGCCTGACCTTGATATCGCGTGCTGACCGCCGATGCGCGGCCGTTTTCCAGCAGCACGCGGTCCACTTCGACATCGGTCAGCACGGTGAGATTGGCGCGATTGCGGATCGGTTTGAGAAACGCCTTGGCCGCGTTCCAGCGAATCCCGGCCTTCTGATTGACCTGGAAATAGCCGCAGCCTTCGTTATCGCCCTGGTTGAAATCATCGATGCTGGCGATGCCGCTTTGCTCGGCAGCGCTGCGAAACGCATCCAGAATCGGCCACGACAGCCGTTGACGCTCGATCCGCCATTCCCCTGCGGCGCCGTGAAACTCCGAGTCGCCGGCAAAATGGTTTTCGCTTTTCTTGAACAGCGGCAGGACGTCGTTCCAGCTCCAGCCTGGATTGCCGTCGGCGGCCCAGCCGTCAAAGTCGCCGGCCTGGCCACGCATGTAGATCATGCCGTTGATTGAGGAACAGCCGCCCAGCACTTTGCCGCGCGGATAACTCAACGCGCGACCTTGCAGGCCGGGTTGCGCTTCGGTCTTGAAGCACCAGTCGGTGCGCGGGTTGCCGATGCAGAACAGGTAACCCACGGGGATGTGAATCCACGCATAGTTATCGCGGCCGCCGGCTTCGAGCAGCAATACGCGGTGTTGCGGGTTGGCCGACAGCCGATTGGCCAGCAAACAACCGGCCGGCCCGGCGCCGACCACGATGTAGTCGAATTCATCAAGGGAAGTCTGCATCCCTGACCTCGTATTGTTGTTCTTGTTGTCGGTCATCCTAGTTGTTAGCTTTCGTCAAAAGAATGTTAGTTTTTGCGCAGCCGCTGTGCGTTTTCAGACAGCGCCTCACCCAGCGTAGACCCAAGGACGACTCATGTTCGACTGGAATGACCTGCGGTTTTTTCTCGAGTTGCAGCGCAGCGGGCGTTTGCTCACCGCCGCGCGCCGTTTGAACACCACCCACGCCACCGTCGCCCGGCACATCGAGGCCATCGAAAAGAGCCTCGGCACTGCGCTATTCGTCCAGCACGCCCAGGGCTACGAACTGACCCCGGCCGGCGAAGCGCTGCTCAAACACGCCGAAGCCATGGAAAACGTCGCGTTGCTGGCGCAGGAAGAAATCACCCAATCTACCGCGCCACTGGGCAAAATCCGCGTCGGCGTCACCGAAGGGCTGGGCATCATGTTCCTCGCCAGCCGCATGAATGGTCTGTTCGAGCGCTACCCGGGACTGGAAGTGGAACTGGTGGCCGTGCCGCGCTTCGTCAGCATCCTCAACCGCGAAGCCGAAATCAGCATCCACCTCGAACGCCCGGCCGCTGACATGCTGGTCACACGCAAACTCACCGACTATCGACTGGCGCTCTACGCCAGCCAGGCCTACCTCGACAAGGCACCCCCGCTGCACAGCCGCGAAGACCTCGGCCGCCACGCCTGGATCGGCTACGTCGACGACTTGCTGTTCAGCCAGGAACTGATGTTCCTCAACAGCTTCTGCCGCAACCCGCAAGTGGTGTTCCACAGCACCAGCGTCATCGCCCAGCAACAAGCGGCGCGTTCGGGGTTGGGGATCGCGGTGCTGCCGTGCTACATGGCCAGCGCCGATCCGGAGCTGGTGCCGTTGTTTCCCGATGAGAGCATCGAGCGCAGTTACTGGATCAGCACGCGGCGGGAGCTGCACAAGTCGGTAAGGCTGCGGGTGATGTGGGATTACGTGGTGGAGTTGTGTGAGCGCGAGCAAACCTTACTGCTAGGCCCAACCTAACCGGTCTACGCAATCCCCTGTAGGAGCTGTCGAGTGAAACGAGGCTGCGATCTTTTGATCTTGCGCTTGCTCTTCATAGGTTCCCGGCCGCTCACGTCTCAGAGCATGCCGATACTCGTTGTTCTGAAAGTCAACTTAACAATGTTGTTGGGATTGCCCTGCCACTTCTGCACATCGGTCGGTATGTTCTCGTTGCGCACAATACACTTCCACTCCACATCTTTGCCGTCGTCCGCGCCTGGGAACTCTACCCTGCCGGTCCATGTAGGGTACGCAACAGGATCGAGCTTCACAGCCTTGGCCGGATCCCAGTTCCCTAGCTTCGGATGGTTGCCGACAACGTACACGCTGTAACCCTTCGTCGTGATGCCGTTGTCGCACTGAAAGTTCACTTCGTCCGTTAAGGGCGTCCACTGGACACCTTGGGCATCGCGGAACACCGGCAGCATCACCAACAAGCTAACGCCCAGCGGCAATAAATAACGATTACGACACATGATGAACACCTCAATTCATTCCAGTGGACGCAGCGTATCTGCAGCCAAACTGAAAGTGACCTGTAAGAACTGACAGTTCGTTAGAGCACTTCGCGATAGCTTCCATCGTTGCTTGTTAACCGAGCGCTTGTTCCCACTGGACTACACAGCCGTCCTGACCTTCAATCGTTGGGTGAAGACAAGGAGCGTCCACCGACACTTCGTCGCGAACAAGGGAGCTTGCAGCATGAGCGAAGAGACAAAAGTGAAAGGCCCGGCGTCGTATTTCCCGTCAATCGAGACAAAGTATGGCCAGCCCATCAGCCACTGGCTGGATCTGCTCGGGACAGTGAGCGGCAAGAAGCATATGGAAATGGTGGCTTTGCTGAAGGTTGAGCACGGTATGGGGCATGGGCATGCGAATGCGTTGGTGGCGCATTATTTGGCGAGTGTTAAAAAGTGAGGCAGCTGTAAAAGGCTTGCAATTTGGCATGACAATGACTTCACGGCTGGATGTGCCACGGCCATCGCGAGCAGGCTCACTCCCACATGGGTTCGGCGTCGTGCACGAGTGTTGTGTTCGACACCAAACCCTGTGGGAGCGAGCCTGCTCGCGATGGCGTCTGCTAGTTCACCGCATCCTGTCGAACTCACTCAAGCATTCGGCGGCAATTCCCGCGTGGTGCGCTGCAGCGGATCGCGCGGCTGGCTATCAGGAATGGACAGCGTCGCGCGCAACCCACCTTCCGTTCGGTTGGCCAGCGTAATGTGTCCGCCAAGGCGGGTCGCGATGGTGTTGACGATGGTCAGGCCCAAACCCGCGCCATGAACATTCCCGCGACTGTAGAAACGTTCGAACAATCGCCCGCGATCCGCTTCGTCGATGCCGGGGCCCTGATCCTCGACGCTCAGCGAATAGAACCCGTCCGCTTGACTCAACTGCACCGTGATAACGCCGTGTTCGGGGGAAAAGTTTGCCGCGTTGCTGATCAGATTGTTCAGGGCGATATCGATGGCAGCAGCGTCGGCCACCACTTCAAAGGGACGATCAGTGACGTCGAAAGCCAGCTCAAGATTTTTACTCAGCAACCAGGGCGTCAGCTGCACAAGGCTGTCACGCACGGTTTGTGCCAGGTCGATGCGCTGCAACACCGGGTCCATGCCTTTGGGTTCGAGGCGGGCCATGGTCAGCAATTGATTGACCAGTCGGCTGGTGCGGTCGACGCCGGCAATCAGAAACTCGAGGGATTCACGGCGCTCCTGTTCAGTGCCGGCCTCCAGCAGATTCTGTGCATGCACGCGCAGCACCGCCAGCGGTGTGCGCATTTCGTGGGCGGCGTCAGCGATGAAGCGCCGCTCGCGGCCCAGCACTTCCTGAATCTGCGCGAGCATGCGGTTGAGCGCCGCTTGCATCGGCTCCAGCTCACTGGGTAACGGGGTCAATTGCAGCGGCTCCAGCGAACCGCTGTGCCGCGCGCGCAAGGTCGCCGCCATGTCTTCCAGCGGTTTGAGACCCCAGCCGATGGCCATCCAGATCATCGCCGCCAGAATCAGGCTGCCCAGCACGTTGGGCCACAAGGTATGCCGCACGATCCGGTCCACCAGGTCCGAACGCACGTCGTCCCGTTCACCGACCCAGATTCTCAGGTCGTTCTGTTTGTCTTCCAGCAGGAACGCACGCCAGTGGCGGTTGTTCAGGTCCACCACGTCGCTGAAGCCGGGTTTGGTCGGCGGCGCGTTGAAGGAGGGCGCGCTGGCCGTGTGCACCAGCACTTCACCGGTGCGGTTCCACACCTGAAAGGCCATTTTGGATTCGTAGGGATGGCCGTCGACCCTGGGCTCCGCTTCACCCAGCGCCTGGTTGAAGGCCTGATACAGTTCGGCGTGTTCCTTGCTGGCCATCGGCATGCGCATCACGCCCTGCAAGAGCCGGGCGTTTTGAGCGAGTTGGGCATCGTAGACTTCGGCGATTTCGTGATTGCTGTCGTGCAGGTTGAACAGGCTGATCACCGCCACCCCCACCAGCATCAGGCCAATGATCAGCGTGAGGGTGCGGCGTCGAATCGACGTCATCGACGTTCCTCCACCAGGTAACCGACACCGCGAATGGTGCGGATCAGGTCGGTGGAGAATTTTTTGCGCAGGTGATGAATGTGCACTTCCAGGGTGTTGCTTTCGGCTTCCTCGTTCCAGCCATACAGCAACTGCATCAAGTGATCGCGGGTCATGACCCGGCCCGGCGGCGAGAGCAATTCGTGGAGCAACTGATATTCCTTGGGCGTCAGCGCCACCGGTTCGCCTTGATAACTGACTTGCTGCGTACCGGGGTTCAGGCTGATGCCGGCATGTTCGATCAGCACCTGGGCGCGGCCGGCACTGCGCCGTAACAACGCCCGCAAGCGAGCCTTCAGTTCCGCCAGATCAAAGGGCTTGACCAGGTAATCGTCGGCCCCGGCATCCAGCCCGGCAATGCGGTCTTCGGTCGCGTCCCGCGCAGTGAGGATCAGCACCGGCAGGTTGGAGCCGCTGTCCCGCAAGCGCCGCAGCACCTCAAGCCCGTCCATGCGCGGCAGGCCGAGGTCGAGCACCGCCAGGTCAAAGGTTTCACTGAGCAGCGCGTGCAAGGCGCTGGTGCCGTCCTGCAGCCAATCGACGGTGTAGCCTTCGCGGCCCAGGGCTTGATGGATGCCCTCGCCAAGGGCCACGTCGTCCTCGATCAGTAATAAGCGCACACGAACTCCTGTCAGTCGAGTTTCTTGTTCACGTCCACCAGCAACGCTTCGATCTCTTTGCGCCGCCCGGCATCGGCGGTTTCCCGGCCTGGCCTCGGGGCGGCTTGCAGGGATTTTTGCAGCGCGGCCCGCGCTTCGCTGTAGCGTTTTTGACGGTAGAGGTGATCGCCCCAGAAGTACAGACTATCGATGCCGTCCGGGTTGAGTTGCAAGGCCTGCTTGAGTAACTGTTCGGCCTTGTCCGAGTCACCGAAACCGATGGGCCAGCCGGGGACGCGGTCATACAACGCGCCGAGGCTGGTATAGGCCGAGCCTTGCAGGGCTTTCGGGTCTAGCGCCATGGCTTTTTCCAGGTCGACTTTCGCCGCTTTGACTTTGCTCAGCGCCCCGAGACCACCCTGCGCACCGGCCCAACTGCTGCTGACGATGCCGGACCAGATCCAGGCTTCCGCCACGGATTGGCGTTGCTGAGTAAACGCGGACGCCTGGGCCGCCAGTTTCTCGAACGCTGCGGTGCGTTGCGCCTCCGGCACTTCGTATTGAATGTGCGCCCAGCGTTGCTGGATGTCCTTGAGACGTTGCTGGTCGGCGGGCTCCAGCGCCCAGACGCTCTGGCTCAGAGCCCCCAGCAGCAGGCAAGCGATGATGGTTTTCATGGTTTGAGGTTCTCGTTGTCGGGCTTCTGACTCAGGCGACGGATCAGCGGCAATTGCTTGCGCAAACCTCTGTCCACCAGATTGGGCAGCAGGCTGTTCAGGCGCACGAAAAAGCGCTCCGGCCAGCCCAGGTACAAGTCACGCCGGTCACCGGCAATCGCATGAATCACCGCGGCGGCGACGGTTTGCGGGTCATCGACGTTGGCCTTGAGCGCATCGTTCAACGCCTGCGCCGCCGGGCTGTTCATGCTGGTGCGGGTGGCGCGCGGGGCGACGTAGAGCACGCTGACCCGGGTGTCCGCCAGTTCCCGGCGCAGGGCCTCAGAAAACCCGCGCAAGGCGAACTTGGTGGCGCAATAGCTGGCGTAACCGGGGTAGCCGATGGAGCCGTAAGTCGAACCGACGTTCACCACCATTGCGCTTTCGGCCTGCTTCAGCAGCGGCAGCAGGGTTTTGGTCAGGCAGATCGGCGCGCTGATGTTCACTGCCAGCATCGCGTGGACGTCGCTGTCCTCCAGCTGTTCGAGCATCGCGAAGTGATTGACCCCGGCGGCGTTGATCAGCAGGTTGACCCCGCCCATCGCCTCGGCTGCACTCAGCACCTTGCGCCGGTCGGACAGCACAGTCAGGTCCGCGCCGACCCAGCACAGGTGTTGCGGATAGCGCACAAGCAAAGGCATCAGCGGTTCCTGATGCCGAGCCACCGCCAGCACCCGGGCGCCACTGGCACACAGGGCGGTGGCGATCGCCAGGCCGATGCCGCCGCTGGCACCGGTCAGCACCACGCGGGCTTCATGCAGCTGCATGCAAAGTCTCCCCGTCGCGCGGCAAGCCACGGAACATGTCGGTGTAGAGCGCGTACACCACTTTAGAGGCGTGAATCACCGCCGCCTGATCGGCCGGATCGTCGAGGGCGTTCATCAACCGGCGATAGGTCTGCATGTGCTCGATGTCCAGGGAGCCATGGGAACTCAGGTAACTGAAGGCGCTTTCCGGCAAGTCCAGACGCTCGCGAATGCTGCCGGCCGCGTGGGTGGCCAGGGCAATGCTGGTGCCTTCCAGCACATTGACCATGCCGAACAGACCGACCGGGTTGTCGCGGGCAATCAGGTCGTAAAGAAAGCTGACCATCAATTCGATCGGCAGGGACGGGCGACCGTCGCGCACGGCGTTCCGGTCGCCGCCGCAGGCTTCAATATCGTCAAGCACCCACTGTTCGTGGCCGTATTCTTCCTCGATGTACTCGCAGACCGCTTCACGCAGCCATTCCAGGCGCATCGGCAATTTCGCACCGCAGGCCATCATCAACGGCACGGTGTGGCGCACGTGGTAATAGGCCTGCGCCAGAAAAGCCCGGTAGCTTTCCAGACTGACCTTGCCCTCAAGCGCATCGCGAATGACCGGCAGATTGAACAGTTCATGGCGTTCGTGTTGGGTGGCTTCTTGCAGCGTGTCGAAAAAACTCATGATGCGGATTCCTCGGAAAATACAGATTCGGTCAGTTGCGCCCGGTAACGCTCGACGATGGCGTCACGGCGCGGTCGCCCATTGGCGGTAAGCAGGCCGTTGGCGGGGGAGAAGGGTTGATCGAGACGGGTCCAGTGATAGACCTGCGCGTAACCGGGCAAGGCCTCGTTGGCCTGGGCGACGGCAGCGGCCAGTTCGCCGTCGGTGCATTCCGGGCGATGGGGCCAGAGCAACGCGTGGTTGCGCGGCATGGCTTCGCCGTAGACGAAGGCCTGGGCGATATGGCGGCGCTGGGTCAATTCGGCCTCGACCCATTCCGGGTTGACGTTGCGCCCGAAACTGGTGACGAATTGATGCTTCTTGCGCCCCTTGAGGTAAAGAAAACCATCGGCGTCAAACTCGCCGAGATCGCCGGTCGGCCACCATTCATCGGTGTGCGGCGCCTCTCCCAGGTAACCGAGCAAGGTCGAACCCTTGACCAGTACTTCGCCGTCCTCGGCCAGGCGAATCTCTACGTGGGGCAGGGGACGGCCGACACTGCCGGGGCGGCGTGCTTCAGGGCGATTGAGGCACACCACCGAGGCGCACTCCGACAGTCCGTAGCCTTCGTAAACCGGCAGGCCGATCCGTTGCGCGCGATGCAGCAATTCTTCGGACACCCGCGCGCCACCCACCGCAGCAAAACGCAGAGAGTAGGGGTTGAAAGCTTTCTGCTCGGCGGCGCTGACCAGCATCAGCAACAACTGCGGCACCAGGATCAGGCTCTCGGGCGCCCGGGTCGCCAGGCAACCGAGTAGGCGCGGCACATCAACACCGCTGGCCCCCTGAATTCCGAGAGTTTTCTGACTGGGCAAACTCAACGTTGCACCGGCATACAGCGCGGCATAACAACCGAGGTTTTCCAGCAAAATCGCCAGGGGCAACAGGGCCAGGTGATGCTGCGGATCGGTGGATTTACTGGCCTGATTCAGTTCGCGAGCGACTGTTAAAAAACTCTCGGCGCTCAGGCACACGCCTTTGGGCGTCCCCGTAGTGCCGGAAGTGAAGGTCAGTTTGGCGGTCCCTTCCGGCAGGCGGTTCGGGCCGCTGAACGTACGGCGCCAGAACTCACCGCTGTTCTCGTAACCGGCCGTTTGCAGTTCGTCTTCCAGCGCAGGTTCGGCAATCACCCGTTCGGCCTGGCTCTGTTCCAGGCAATGGGCGCGTTGAGCCGGGCTGAAAAAGGGCGGCAACGTCAGGCACGTCAGGCCTTCGAACAGCGCCGCCAGGTCCCAGAGCATGGCTTCGACGCCATTGTCCAACGCCAGCGCGATCACCTTGACCTGCTCATCGCGCAGCCGTTGCTGGCGATACACCACTTCGGCGTACAGCGTGGCGTAATCCACTTTCAGCTGATCCCCCCACAGCGCAATCGCGCTGGTCTTGCGCTCGGCATGGCTGCGCAGGGCCTGTTTGAAACGCTCGGTTTCAGGCGACATGGCTGGATTCCTCAAGGGACGTCGGCAACCCCAGGCGATTGAACATCCCGATGTTGCGCAAATGAATGAAACCGGCGCGGATGTTGCCGACATGTACCCAGGGTTTACTCTCGTAATAACTGCCCCAGTGCTGGCGTTCATCACCCAGCCGTTCAGGGTCGGCCGCGCACAGCGTCACGGGTTTCAAGCCCAGGCGATGAAAGCTGTTGACCAGGCCGATGTTGCCGGTAAACGCCACCCATTCCAGACCGCCCATGGCCAGCAAGTAAGTGATGGCGATGATGCTCATCCGCGCGCTGCCGGTGTCGCTGGCGGCCAGGTTGCCGACTTCGACAATGCCGGCGCGATCCACCGGGCGGTCTGCCGCAGCGCTGATCAGCGGCTCTATCGACTCGTCCAGATAACGTTCCAGAAACAACGATTCGACGTCGGCCAGCCGCACACCCGCCACCGCACAGAGCGTGCCTGAGGCATTGCCCATACCGAACAACTCCGGCATGAAATGACGAATATCGGCGCCGTGAGCTTTACGAAAACGTTGCTGGATAAAGGCTTCGAATACAGGACGCTCAACGGCGTCCGGCAACGCTCTGGCCAGACTCATCAGCGGGGTCTCGGCCTGGCCGAAGCGCAGGGGTAGAGGGATATTCCATTCAAAATCGGGCATTGGAATGCGCCTCCCGGGTCAGTGTGGGAGGAGTATCCGAGGCATTTCTTAACGAAGTCTGAAGGTGACAAAAAGAGTGATCGGCAAGGTCTTCAGATTGCCTTAAGACTCGGCGAGCAGGGTGTCGCCCGTCGGTGCGGTGACACACCGGACCCCGGCCGCACGAATGACTCGGCAGCCGGCAATGAAGTTATCGAGGCCCTTTATGACCCGCGATTCAGCAGTACAACGCTATGGAAAACTCTCGATCACCTTGCACTGGCTGATGCTGGCGCTGTTCGTGGGCGTGTATGCCTGCATCGAAATCAAAGGTCTGCTGCCCAAGGGACACGCTTTGAGGGGAATGTTTCTTGGGTTGCACGGCCTGTTCGGCTTGAGCATTTTTGCCTTGGTGTGGGTGCGTCTGCTCGGACGCCTGACACCTCGGCCACCGATTACCCCGGCACTGCCTAAATGGCAGACTGGCGTTTCACACCTGATGCACCTGGCGTTGTATGGGCTGATGATCGCCACGCCATTATTGGCCTGGCTGATGCTCTCGGCTGGGGGCAAGCCGATGCCTTATTTCGAGTTCTACCTGCCTTCGCCGGTGGCCGTTGATCCGGACCTGGCCAAGCAATTCAAATACTGGCATGAACTGCTCGGCAGCACCGGTTACTGGCTGATCGGCTTGCACGCGGCGGCGGGGCTGTTTCATCACTATTGGGTACGGGACAACACCCTGACGCGCATGTTGCCGGGCCGGTCCAGTAATCCCATCAACCAGCGCCAGCGATAACCCCGAACCCGGTGCCAGCCAGACACCGGACGTGCTAATTGCCGCCCCGAGCCCCCGGGCCTGACACAACCCCCTGTAGGAGTGAGCCTGCTCGCGATAGCGTCAGACCTGACACCATAGATTTCAGCCGAGGATTTTTTGCCCGACTGTTGATGCACTTAAACAGGTTTCAAGGCTCACGTTTAAAGAAACTCAGTGTTACGCCCCAACGGCTACAACGCCTTGCGTCATTACCTACGCGTACGCCAGAATCCGCCGGCTTGTGCGTCCAGGGCACCGTCGGTAACTTGATTCCTGTCACTGCTCATCAGTGACCGGGTCTGCAAGCCCGCCGGAATACCAGTCGCATAGCCCTGTCACAGGACGCTCGTTCAGGTCCGTTAAATGGCGGCTTTGTGCGGGAGACTTCACGGTCTGCCGGGTTCCTGGTTTCCCGGTCTTGCAGACCCGCGCATAGCTGCCACCCATCATCTGCAAGTGATGTTGGTAGCTCCTAATGAACAATCAGGAGTTTCACCATGATCAAACCAACACCCAACCCACCAGACACCGATCCGGCATCCCCCTACGAATCCCTCGATTCCAAAAAACTCCACGAAGCCGCCGAACGCGCCCTCGACCACTACCTCAACCCAGGTGCCCACATCATGGCCAGCACCCACGAACCCGACCCCATGTTCCTCGCCAACCCGGCGTACGACACCGAATCCGTGCTGGCCAACGCCAGCGAATCACTGGGCTCGGCCACCACCATGCTCAGCAATTTCGCGGCGTTGCTGGATAACTCGCACCGCAAGACGCTGCTGGGGATTACGCAAGTGGTGATGTTGGGGGAGCTGGCGGTGAATCAGGCGTTGGATAATGTTGAAGTGAAGGAGTAAATACAAACCCTCTGTGGCGGTCGGCTAGTCCGTCGTCACAGAGGGGAGGGTAAGTCGGCAACCGTTTGCATGCTGCCGTGGATGACACTGGATTTGATCGCCATGAGTTGCGCATCCTGGTCAAACGGACACGCTACCTCACGGAAGCTTTTCCCAAGCTTTCACCACTATCGTGTAAAGCTGCGAGCTCTCTCAAAGCACTGCAATCGGCTTTAGGCTCTTGGCATGACCATTATCAATGGTGTCAAAAGGCGTCAACCGACTCTGACTTGCGCCCACTTGAAAAAGCAGAAGCTCGATTAGCTGACTTGGCAACACTGCTGCCAAAACTGTCAGGCAAAAAAAACTGTCTAGAGAGGCAGCAGAAAAACAGCAGGTGTTGAGGACATGCGTCTAGCATCTGCACAACCTGACTGGGCATTCGTCTCCAACCTAATTCGCTCCTGAATTCTTTAATACCCCCTGAGTGGCTGGTTCCAGCGGGCATCGCTCGGTCGCGAAGGACGGCGCGGCCTAAAAAATTCATGTGCAGCGAAGACTTAGCTTCATTCAGCGGAAAGCAGAATAGTTTGTTACAAAACTGTTGGTGTCTTTTTGATATGTGCCTGCCGCGCTGATCTATACCCACTTCAAGTGTATGGATGTGGCTGGCACTTCATCCCAAGAGTCGCATCGACTGCAGTCCATTAGCTGCTCATATACCCACTCAACTGAAACGTTGCTGATTGTCCATTGTGGATTTCAATTGTCACTGACTTTTATAACGGCGCCCCAGTTCCGCCGGGAGAACATCATGAGTGCATGGCAGAAGCTACAAGACCGAATCAAACAAAAAGGCCTGCGTCGCACCTTCAGTACACTGTGGGAGCGCTATGTGTTTTTCCACTGGGAGCTGCTGTGGATGGAGCGTGACTTGGTCACGCCGGTGCCACCCTGCACGCTCAGACCCTATTCGGGGTTACGCCAGGTCGACATCGATACACAGAACGCTGATGCGTTCACCAAGCACTTTGGCGACCGCGTGGAAACCATGCGCGAACTGGCCGCCGAAGGGCATACAGGTCATATGTACTTGGACGAAAACGACGATGCCGTGGCCTTCATTTGGGGCAGCAAACGCAATTACCATGATCGCCACTACTACGGCTGCTGGTTCCCGGTCAAGGACGGCGAGTTCTTCGAATTCGGCGGCGAGATGACGCGACCTTACTTCGGTACGGCCCTTTCAGTCGATGCCCAAATCAGTTTGTGGCAGACCATGCAAGCGCAAGGGTGTAACAAGGTAGTGGACGTCTGTGAGACGCACAACGTCCCGGCGCTCAAATTGCACATCCGCATGGGGTACCACGAGCAGGGTCGGGTCATGCATGTCTATGGCTTGTTCGGGCGCTGGCGTTTCTTCCGCGAATCCCGCTACAGCGGATCGCGACTCGATCTCCTACGCAAACCCGGGCGTCCGACAGTGGTTGCATCAGCATGAGATGCAAAATCTGAGATCGATTGCTTCGACCACATGAACACCTCATTGTCGATTCCGCCACCGGTTGGCTGTTCTTTCATAAGAATAAACACCCTGGTGGCGCATTAGACCTTTTCTCATCGACTCTGAAGTTTTCGGTAAACGAGTATTCCTTTCGTTTGCTGCTATATGGTCAAGCGCCTGCACATTAAAAATACAACCGAAACCGATCTGAAGCTTCAGTGTTCGAAAAAATGGGTGTGATCACCGTAAAATTTTTACGCTTTCTTTACGGTCGGTGTTTTTGACCGCAACGATACTGGCCGCGTTTTTTTAAGATCGTCCATGCGCCTTGTTTTTCCTATGGCCCTGGAAAAATGTATTGCCCAAGGATGGCTTGCAGTTACTTCCCGTTAATTGAGAGAAGCGCCCCTTGAGTGAGACAGCGACCGTTGCAAACGAAGACTCCCAATCCAAAGCCTCAGGAGTGGGCTTACTCGTCGCTGCTGTTGGGGTGGTTTACGGGGACATCGGCACCAGCCCCCTCTACACGCTGAAAGAAGTATTTTCCGGCCACTACGGTGTTCAGGTAAATCACGACGGCGTGCTGGGCATTCTGTCGTTGATCTTTTGGTCACTGATTTGGGTCGTCTCGATCAAATATGTATTGTTTATCCTGCGAGCCAACAACCAGGGTGAGGGCGGCATCATGGCGTTGACGGCTTTGGCCCGCCGCGCAGCCGCCCCTTATCCACACATGAGCAAGGTACTGGTCCTGCTCGGCCTGTTTGGAGCGGCACTGTTTTACGGGGACAGCATGATCACCCCGGCAATTTCGGTGCTCTCTGCGGTTGAAGGATTGCAGCTGGCGTTTGACGGAATAGAGCACTGGGTCGTGCCCTTGTCAGTGATCGTGCTGGTGGCGCTGTTCTTGATACAAAAACACGGCACGGCTCGCATCGGCATCCTGTTTGGCCCGGTCATGGTGCTGTGGTTTGTGGTGTTGGGTGCTCTCGGGGTCTACGGCATCTTGCAGCGCCCTGAAGTGCTGCAAGCGCTCAACCCTGCTTGGGCGGTGCAGTTCTTCGCCGTTCATCCGGGCATGGGTGTGGCAATTTTGGGCGCCGTCGTGTTGGCATTGACCGGTGCTGAAGCGCTGTATGCCGACATGGGCCACTTTGGTCGCAAACCGATTTCCCGTGCCTGGTTCATTCTGGTGCTGCCAGGGCTGGTGCTCAATTATTTTGGCCAGGGTGCCCTGATCCTGGAGAATCCGGAGGCTGTGCGCAATCCGTTCTATCTGCTCGCGCCGAGCTGGGCACTGCTGCCGATGGTTGCTCTCTCTACTCTCGCCACGATCATTGCTTCTCAAGCCGTGATCTCTGGTGCTTTCTCTCTGACGCGCCAGGCAATACAGCTAGGGTACGTCCCGCGCATGTTTATCCAGCACACCTCGAGCCAGGAACAGGGGCAGATTTACATCGGTACGGTTAACTGGGCATTGATGGTCGGTGTCGTGCTGCTGGTGATCGGTTTCGAGTCGTCCAGTGCCTTGGCCGCTGCCTATGGGGTTGCGGTGACGGGCACCATGTTGATCACCACCATTCTTTCTTCGGCTGTCGTGCTGCTCCTCTGGAAAACACCGCGCTGGCTGGCCATCCCGATGCTGCTCGGTTTTCTGCTGGTCGACGGCCTGTATTTCGCCGCCAATGCGCCTAAGATTTTCCAAGGTGGTGCGTTCCCTGTGATCGCTGGCATTGGCTTGTTCATTTTGATGACCACCTGGAAGCGGGGCAGGAAGATCATTGTTGAACGACTGGATGAAACCGCGCTGCCTTTACCGCTATTCATCGCCAGCATCCGCACGCAGCCTCCCCATCGCGTACAAGGCACTGCGGTGTTTCTGACGGCCAGAGCCGACGCTGTACCCCATGCGTTGCTGCACAACTTGCTGCATAACCAGGTCTTGCATGAGCAAGTGGTGCTGCTCACCGTGGTGTCTGAAGACAGTCCTCGCGTTAGTGCTGACAAGCGGTTTGAGGTTGAAGCGTATGGCGAAGGGTTTTTCCGAGTCAGTCTCCACTTTGGTTTTATGGAGGAGCCTGACGTACCCATGGCGCTGAGTCTGTGTCACTTGAATGAGCTGGATTTCAGTCCGATGCGCACGACCTATTTCCTCAGCCGGGAGACAGTGATTCCCACCAAGCGCATTGGGATGGCACGCTGGCGGGAGAGTCTTTTCGCGTTTTTGCTGAAGAACGCCAACAGCAACCTCAAGTATTTCAAGTTGCCGTTGAACAGGGTGATCGAGCTGGGAACTCAGGTAGAGATGTGACGGACAAACAAGGCCGCGTTTGCGGCCTTTTCCTCCAAGAACCTGTTTCTAACGCAGTATCGCCGACGCGCAGCAGCTCCCAGACAGGTTCGCAGGAGAACGCCATGCTTAGTTGGGCCATAGCTTTCTGCTTATCGCCATAGTCGCCGCGGTATTGAGCTTCGGCGATATTGCCGGCACCGCGACGGGAATCGCCAAGATTCTCTTCGTGGTGTTCCTGGTGATGTTTGTCGTCTCGTTCATCGTGGGCCGCCGCCCATGGCTCTGATCGTAGCCCGCCAGTCCACCGCCACTCAGACTTATAATCACACCCCGACCAGCTAAGCCGCGCTATTATCCCGCCCATTAAAACGGGGGATAACTATGCTCAACGGCTTGTGGCTGGGGTTTTTCGTGGTGGCGGCGATTGCCGGCTTTTCCCGCTGGTTGCTGGGGGATGACCCGACGGTATTCGCCGCCATGGTCGAAAGCCTGTTCGCCATGGCCAAGCTGTCGGTCGAAGTCATGGTCCTGCTGTTTGGCACCCTGACGCTCTGGCTCGGCTTCCTGCGAATCGCAGAGAAGGCCGGCCTGGTCGACGTGCTGGCGCGCCTGTTGAGCCCGTTGTTCGCCCGTTTGATGCCGGAAGTGCCGCGTGGCCACCCGGCCCTGGGCCTGATCACCCTGAGTTTCACCGCCAATGGCCTGGGCCTGGACAACGCCGCCACGCCCATCGGCCTGCGGGCGATGAAGGCCTTGCAGGAACTCAACCCGAGCAACATCGCGGCGAGCAACGCCCAAGTGCTGTTTATGGTGATGAACGCCTCGTCCTTCGTCCTGCTGCCGGTGTCGATTTTTATGTACCGCACCCAGCAAGGGGCGGCTGATCCGGCCATGGTGTTCCTGCCGATCCTGCTGGCCAACAGCGTCTCCACCCTAAGCGGGCTGCTGTCGGTGGCCGTGATGCAGCGCCTGAAACTTTGGGACCCGGTGCTGCTGGCCTGGTTCGGCGGCGGCGCGCTGCTGCTCGGTGGCTTTATGGCGATACTCGCCGGGCTTTCGGCGACCGCGCTGGCGGCGCTCTCCTCGCTGCTCGGCAACCTGACCCTGTTCGGCCTGATCCTGACCTTCCTATTGCTGGGCGCGTTGAAGCGGGTGGCGGTCTACGAAACCTTCGTCGAGGGCGCCAAGGAAGGTTTCGAGGTGGCGAAAAACCTCCTGCCCTACCTGATCGCCATGCTCTGCGCCGTGGGTGTGCTGCGCGCTTCCGGTGCCTTGGACCTGGCGCTCGACGGCATCCGCTGGCTGGTCGAGAGCCTGGGCTGGGACACGCGCTTCGTTGAGGCGCTGCCCACCGGCCTGGTCAAACCCTTCTCCGGCAGCGCGGCGCGCGCCATGCTGATCGAGACCATGCAGACCCACGGCGTCGACAGCTTCCCGGCGCTGGTCGCCGCGACCATGCAGGGTAGTACCGAGACCACCTTCTATGTGCTGGCGGTGTACTTCGGCTCGGTCGGCCTGCAACGTGCCCGGCATGCCGTGGGCTGCGCCCTGCTGGCGGATCTGGTCGGGGTGCTGGCCTCGATTGTGGTGTGTTACTGGTTTTTCGGCTAAAGCCGCCCGAGGTCAGATCACTTTAACCGCCCGGCCAATGAACTGAATCGGTCCTGTGGGTTTGCCCGTCGGCGATCCATTGGGGTTCTCCAGAGTCAATTCAAAGAGCTGGTTGGATTCCAGCGGCGGTAATTTATCCAAAGGGACAGAAAGCGTTTGCCCAGGTTTGACCAATCCAAGGGACACCGGTCCTTGCCAGCCGTCCGCTTTGGTCCAGAACTCAAGTGCTTTGTCGGTTGGGACTTGCGCTACCCCTAAAGGAATCAGTTGGATTTCCTTTGGGTTGCTCGCCTGAATGACCCAGCCGGGAGCCTGGTTCTGCGGAGCCACCAGAACGACCAGGTAGGTGGTCGGATTCAACGGAGCTGTTCGTGTCAGAAGCACCGTTGCGAGCAACAGCGTTGCGAAAAGACCTGCCCCCGCGAGTCCGCGCCATAGAGGGAGAAGGTTCCACCACGAGATTGGCTTCACAGCGGCCGTCACTTGTGGTGCTCGCCGGTCATTGCTGTTCAAGCTGCGCTCGATTCGCCGCCAGAGAAGTGGGGTAGGGGGTTGCGGTTCAGCCAGATCGGTCAACGCAAGCAAACGCTGTTCCCACCCATCTACAGCCGCTCGCAAATCCGCTTCCTGAGCGAGACGCTTTTGTATCTCGATGCGTTGCTCGGCCGGCAACGTGCCTAACACATACTCACTCGCCAGTTCGTCAATGTTGTCGGGGCTGTCATCCTCTGGGCTTATGGTCATCCCATGCACTCCCGCAATGCCACCAGACTGCGTTTGATCCAGGCTTTGACGGTCCCCAGCGGTGCGCCCAGTTTCTGCGATATTTCTGAATGCGAATAGCCGTCTACATACGCATGGAGTATGCAGTTGCGCCGCGCCGGCTCCAGTTGTTCAAGGCACACATATATACGTCCTGAACGGGCTCGAAAATCGAAGGCGTCCACACTTTCTAACGATGCCTCCATGGATGCTAAGGCTAGCAATGCCATTTCGCTTTGCTCGCTGACCTGTACCTCCCGGGCGTTATCACGCATGAAGTTGAGCGCCAAATGCCGCGTCACGCTGAAGATCCAGCCACGGGCAGAGCCTCGTGCCGGATCGAAGCTGGCGGCACGGGTCCATATTTTGATAAAGACATCGTGCACGATGTCTTCGGCCAAGGCGTTACTGCGAGCAATTCGCTTGGCAACTCCCAAAAGACGAGCACTTTCCTGCTCATACAAGTCTTGCAATGCTTGCTGCTCGCCGCGGGCACAAGCAGCTAAACAGGCTTCGTAGTCAAAACAGGGCTCAGGTAGTGACAAGGTTTTCAGCCGCCTGCAGGTAGTAATTACCCCAGCCCTAAGGCTGGGGGTCCATCGGAGCAGAGTAGACGACTTTGTGCGCTAACAACCTGTCCTGGATCGTTGGCTTAATTGGCTGCCCAAAAAATATAGTCAGCTTGATATTTCACGACCTCACGATTGCCTTTGTTTGCGGCGGAGCATTCGATTGTTGGCGCTACGCCACCTTTAACGGCCACCCGCTGGATAAAACTGACATTGCTCATCGCGCCTTTGCCTTCCGCAGGGTTGGCTTTGACCAACTGATAAGGGAGGTCACCCGTACCTGAGGGTGCAACCGCCAGTTGCGTTCCGGTAATTTTAGAGCCGTCATTGGCTTGCCAGGTGGCAGGCGGTCCAAAGTAGGTGCCGACCTGTTTGCCGCTGCGATCATTCAGTACCGCTTTGGGTCCGACGAAAGTCCATTCAGTCTGGCCGGCGGAGTTAGCCTTGTCGCGACACTCATACGTGATCTCGCCCACGCCCACGGTCTCCATCGCGACCTTATGACCGTCCGGGACCTTGATGCTGTCGGGCAAATCTGTTTGCGCATAGGCAGCTGGCACTGTGACCAACAAGCAGGTGGCAGCAAGCGTAGTACTGACAATGCCCAGGAATCGTTTAGCGTTCATGCAAATCTCTCCAGAAAAGTAATCAGTTCAGCAGCTGTGGCTACTACCTGTACTACCCGCAGGAGGATGAACTGGATGCAGCTGATTGAAAAATATCAGTACCGGAAGGGTTTTAGCGTTATTGCTTGATCGCTTAAATGTGTGAGTGCCAGTTTTTGGCCGAAAGCGGACCGGCCATGAACATCCGCTAACGGCTGTGGATTCAACCGGTCCATGCAACACAACTAGCCTGCCTATTTCCGATAACGCCAATTGCTTTAAAGCCACAAACCCCTTGAGGCTCTAGCATTACCCATGCTACCGGTGCTGTTCAAATCATCCTGTTCGCCAGCAGAAAAAGCTGCCCCTTCGATATGGTAGACCCTCGGTTCTTCCGAAAAATATTCCTCCAAGCCCATCATGAACATTCGATGGTCTTCACTCTCTTCAAAGCCCGGCGTGTGATCCTCAAGTGAAGCCCAGCGAACTATCAGGTTGAATAGCTCGGGGCTTTCGATCCCTTGCGCGAGCAAATGGCCGCCGTAACCCTTTGCGCGGGTGAGCAAAGGAGCGACCTCGGCAAATGCACGTCTGAACATTTCAACGCGTTCTTTGTGAACCGGGAGCAGAGCGATTTCATAAATCATGGCGTTCCTCGAAAATGACTTAAACAGTTAAAAGTACGCACTCACGGGATGAGCGATGGCTCGACTGCAATCGCGATTTTTCCTTGAAGACCGTTGTTGGGGCTCTCCAACCGTGCATGGGCGAGCGCAAGGTCGGCAAGTGAATAGACGGCGCCAACGTGCGGGCGCAGCTGACCGCGCGCTATCAACGTGCTCAACTCATCCAGCTTGCCGCGGTTTTGTCGGGTGAAAACGAAGTGATAACTCGCGTTCTTGCCCCAGGCCTGAACGAGGTTTTGCGGATGGGCAATGTCCACAATCGAGACCACTCGGCCAAGTTGAGCGAGCACGTCGGGGCTGCGCGACAAAGTGTTGCCGCCGATGGTGTCGAACACCACATCGACTCCACGGCCATCCGTTTCCCGATTGATGGCGTCGACGTAATCCTCTTTTTCGTAGTCGATGACCACATCGGCACCCATGCTTCGTGCGAACTCAACGTTGGTTTCGCGCACGGTCGTGAAGACCCGCGCTCCAATGGCTTTTGCCACCTGGATCGCTACATGACCGACTCCTCCGGCGCCACCGTGTATCAGAATGCTTTCCCCCACTCTGAGCGCCGCTCGCACGGTAAGGGCTTCCCACACCGTCCCGCCAACCAGGGTCAGACTTGCCGCCTCAAGATGGCTCAGTGATGGCGGCTTCTTCCCGATAATGCTTTCGGCCGCAACGTGGTACTCGGCATAACTTCCTGGCCCGTCAAATATTTGCGGGGTGTACCAGACTTCGTCGCCCGGAGCGAAGGTCGTCACACCCGGCCCAACTTCTTCGACAACGCCCGATACGTCGTGTCCGGTAATGGCCGGCAGTTGCACCAAATCGGCATAATCGCCACGTCGAACCTGATAATCCAAGGGGTTGATGGAGGTTGCGTGCACCCGCACCAAGACTTGTCCCGCACGCGGCACTGGCTTGGGCACCTCGCAAAGTTCGAACGATTCCGGGCCACCAAATGATTTAAGCATCATCGCTTTCATTACAAATCCTCGTATCGACAAAAAGGGATATCGAGAAATCTCGATATCATGCAGTAAAAAAATTACAGATCTTTCCCTATGATCTCGGCAAGCGCACTGATGGTCGCTTCATTCCGTTTGTAGTAGGTCCACTGACCGATGCGCCTGACTTCGACCAGGCCCACTCGTTGCAGAGTTGCAAGATAACCAGACACCGTTGACTGCGACAGTCCGATACCTTCTTGAATACTACTGACGCAGACCCCCACCGTGAGAACGTCACCTTCATCCTGCGGAGGGAAGTTCTTTGCGGGATCCTTCAAGCCTTTCAAGATTTCAAGGCGTGTAGGGTTTGAGAGGGCTTTGAATATTTCGAGTAATTCCATAAGCTGAGAATATCGAGATTTATCGATATGTCAATACGAAAGCCGACAAAGAACGAAATATGCAGGGTGGTGATTTTCCCCGGGGATTTATGGCGATAGGTTGAACGCGCCGGCCGTCGACCGGTTTAATCCACAGCCGATTGCAGCCTGTCACCTGTTACCGATGTTGTTGGAGTTGACCTCTCGCCTGAGTGATCTTGAACCCTGGGGTTCGCTGGTGCCCTGACCCAATCAGGCTGTCACCTACCTGTGCCAAAACTTCAAAGCAGGTGTGATTTATTAGTTATATGCATCAAATCTCGTCGGGTTTCTAATCTGCAGACGGTGAATTCCAACGCTCCCAGTGTTCTGGAGTCGCCTGCAGACCCGACGTTGCGAATGCTCTGCGCTGATCAATTGTCGGGGAACACTAAAAATAAAACTCAGCGGGAGATAATCCTATGGGACTCGCTCAAGAAAAAGCTGGTGTCATTGCGTCGTTCACTCGGGTTTCCAAAGGAGCAGGACCGCTTCGTGGGGAGCAATGGCTTTGCTCTGGCTGGTCTACGCCATGGATGCCAACTCACGCCAGATGTTCTTCATGGTGTTGCCCTCGATCACGAGTGAATTCAAAACCAGCGCAGAGATGACAGGCCTGCTCGCGGCGTTTATCACCATCGCAACATCGTTGATCGCTGTGCCTTGCATGATCTGGGCTGACAAGGGTGGGCAAGGCTGGATGAGGAAGTACCGTCACCTGCCAATCGTGATTGCCTACACGCTGTTTACCTTTCTGACCGGGTTGAATTTCCTGACCGGATCACTTGGGGTGCTGGTGGCGTTGCAGGTGATTTCCCACGCCTTTGGTGGTGCCGGTGAGGCCATCGAAGTCACGTCGTTGTCGCAGTGGTGGTCTCGTGAGAGACGCGGCTTCGCGTTGGGTCTGCATCACACTGGCTATCCGTGGGGGACGTTGATTGGTGGTTTTGCACCAAAAAGAGATATGAGTCGTTCGTCGATCATGTGCCTGACGCGAGTGAAACAGTTCCCGCGTTGATCGCTGCCCAGGGGACGGTGGTGGCACCTGAGGGAGCCTTTCGGTCCGCGATGCGCAATCCGAACATCAGCACAATCGCGCATCGTCTCGATGCTCGCCATCGTTGGGTATTTTGGCATCAGCTTCTGGTTGCCTCAGTACCTGGCATTCGTGGCTCACTGCAACTTCGCCGAGGCCGCGGCGTACTCCGTACTTTTCACCATTACGGGGGGTATCGGACAGATCGTCTGGGGTTGGATCTCTGATCGCATGGGACAGCGATGACGCAATCATCGATGCGCTGGATGATATGAAGGACGAGCTGAAGGGCTAGAGCTCATCATCGCGCCTGGTGTCGTGCACAGATGTCGTGAAGGATTTCCAGGCAGTGGATTCAGTAGGTGATCCGTATCCCGCTCGAAGTGGCGGGACGGACTATCAATGCCCAGCCAACGCAATGTCTCTGTAGCAGCTGTCGAGCCCGCGAGGCTGCGTCCGAGGGCGCCGAAATAATCCCGAACCCGATGCCGACCAGACACCGGCCACACCCATTGCCCCCCCCAAAAAATCTAGAATTCAACCTAAATCCCCTGTAGGAGCGAGCCTGCTCGCGATGGCGTCAGACCCGACACCATCAATTTCAGCCAAGAATTTTCCGCCCGACATTTGATGCCTTAAACATGCTCAAGGCCCCACGTTTAAAGACACTCAGTGTTACGTCCCAACGGCTACAACGCCTTGCGTCATTACCTACGCGTACGCCAGAATCCGCCGGCTTGTGCGTCCAGGGTGTGGGTTCTATCGTGGTCCCGTCGCTGAAAAACAGCGATGGGTTTGGTAGACCCACAGCATCGACGCATAGCGTCACCTTCGGCGGTCCTTTCCTCAGGACTGCGATTTTATGGTGGCCATGCGTAGGGCTCCTTCGGGAGCGCCGGTTCCGATGCCCGGTCTACCAACCTCCGTATGGCCGCCACCCTCCGTTTGGTAGCGAGAGGGCGATGGCTCCTTTTTTAAATAGCATCGGAGTTTCACTATGATCAAACCAACACCCAACCCACCGGACACCAATCCGGCATCCCCCTACGAATCCCTCGATTCCAAAAAACTCCACGAAGCCGCCGAACGCGCCCTCGACCACTACCTCAACCCAGGTGCCAACATCATGGCCAGCACCCACGAACCCGAACCCATGTTCCTCGCCAACCCTGCGTACGACACCGAATCACTGGGCTCGGCCACCACCATGCTCAGCAATTTCGCTGCGTTGCTGGATAACTCGCACCGCAAGACGCTGCTGGGGATTACGCAAGTGGTGATGCTGGGGGAATTGGCGGTGAATCAGGCGTTGGATAAGGTTGAGGTGAAGGAGTAAGTGCCAAACCCTCTGTGGCGGTGGGTTAGTCCGTCGTCACAGAGGGAGGGTAAGTCGGCAACTGTAACCATGAGGTCTGAGCTTTTGGGCGAGAATCGGATCATTGCTGGCTGCTATCGGCCCGGAGTGTGTAAAAACGCTTTCTCGAACCCTTGCTATGATTTCTGAGGATTTCATCGCAGGGATCGCCCATGAAGCGCTTTATCCAAGGTGAACATCGAGGCCAAAGTACCTTCCTTCCCGAAAGCCTCGACGACTACGTCACGGATACCAATCCGGTGCGCGTAGTCGACGTCTTTGTCGACGAACTCGACCTGGTCAAACTGGGTTTTGAAGGCGCCATACCGGTCGATACTGGCCGGCCTGCTAACCATCCCGCTGTCCTCCTGAAGATCTACATCTACGGCTATCTGAACCGCATCCCATCGAGCCGGCGTCTTGAACGAGAAGCCCAGCGTAACGTCTAGCTGATGTGGCTGACCGGGCGTTTGATGCCCGATTTCAAGACCATCGCCTACTTCCGAAAAGAAAACAGCAAGGCCATCCGAGGTGTCTGCCGCCAATTCGTGGTGCTGTGCCAGCAGTTGGGACTGTTCGGAGAAAATCTGGTTGCCATCGACGGCAGTAAATTTAAGGCCGTCAACAATCGCGACCGCAATTTCACCGGCGCCAAACTGAAGCGGCATGGAAGAAATTGAATCGGCTACTCGTCTGCAAGAGAAAATCGACAAGCTCAACGCTCAGATGAAAGAGTTACAGATCATTGAAACTCAGCTCAACGAATCGCTGGATAAACAGGTCTCACGGACCGATCCAGACGCCCGTTCCATGATGACTTGTGGCACTGGAATCGTCGGTTACAACGTGCAGGCAGCGGTCGATGACGCGGCAAAGAACGAATACGTTTGCCCGGCTGGAGAGGCGCTGATCTGGCGCTATACCAACGTTGAAAAAGGCCTGACGTTGCACCGTTACTGGAGTTCGAAATGCCGGGACTGCGCAATGAAACCGCAGTGCACACCGAGCACGGAACGGCGGGTTCGACGCTGGGAGCATGAATCCGTCCTGGAGGAAATGCAGAACAGGCTGAGCAACGCGCCGGAAATGATGCGGATCCGAAAATGGACGGTTGAGCATCCCCTCGGGACGCTCAAACAATGGATGGGCGCAACGCACTTCCTGACGCGAAAGCTCAACGGGGTCAGTGCAGAGATGAGTCTGAACGTGCTCGCCTACAGCCTGAAAAGGGTCATGAAAATCATCGGCACCACTGGCTTGATTGAAGCGTTAACGGCGTAAAAATCGGTCTATTTACCCAACCTGGGGGGGTTAAGAGGCTACTGGGCCGTGTTGACTGTTCCTGAAACCGCCGTGACCTTTATCAGGTTGCGAAACGTGAGCACGGTCTTTTAGCGTCGATATAGAAAACCCAATCTGACGTTTTTACACACTCTCGGCCAAAAGCTGCCCTTCGCACGAGGCAGAACGGCCAGAAGCAGCCGTTCGGAGTCGGACAAATAAACCAGAAAAAATCTTTCCACTTTCAGCTTCATCAGTAACAGCAAGTATTGGCCGCACTGAGTCCTACCTGTGCGAGATAGCGCTCTAGAGATTCGACATCGTCAATCTTAACGACCGCACCGATGTAGCCGTCGGGGCGTACTAACACCCAATCGCCAATAGCGGGTTCGTAAGCGCTGAAAAAATGCCTTTGATCATCAGATATCTCGCCGCTTGGGCCAAAGGTATGGATATGCAGTCCAGGGCGAGGCGGCACGAGCCCGCGCTCTACCCCATAGCCAAGCAGTGTCCAGTGTGCGCCCTGAAACAGGTTGAATAGCCGTAGTGATTGGCCGGCGGCCCCCCACACCTTTGCGTCCGGTGCGCGGTCGCCAGCAAACAAACCGACATTACGTTCAGTCTGCTCCATCACGAGTGTCGATTGGGAATAGCCAATATCAAGTTGATGCGTCTCCCGGCCACGCCGCATGTCGCCACGCTTCAGATCGTCAAGAAGCTTTGTCGCCAGGTTAAGGACTGCTGCCGCGACAGGTCGCCGCTCCTCTTCATAGCTGTCGAGCAGCGTATTAGGCGCTCCATTGGCGACCGCAGCCAGCTTCCAACCTAGGTTGTACGCGTCCTGTACGCTGGTATTTAGACCTTGTCCGCCAGTGGGGGGATGAATGTGCGCGGCGTCCCCGACGAGAAAAACCTGACCCACACGATAATGATCCGCCAGGCGCGCATTCATCGTGTAGGCCGAGGACCAGGAGACCGATTGGACGTGAATGTCGTCGCGGCCGGTGCGTTTCGCCACTATCGCTGTCAGTCCTTCGGAGGAAAGGTCCATGTCCACATCGAACGGGATCGGGCCCTGTATCTGAAACATCTCAGTACCGGCCAGTGGGCACAGCGCGATCTGCCGCTCCATGTCGCCATCGCCAAAGCGGTGCCAACAATCGCGCGACAGGCCTGACAGCACGACATCGGCTACCAGAGCGCGCACGCCTAGAGTCTTGCCCGGGAATTCGACATTAAGCGCATGACGCACAAAGCTACGACCGCCATCGGCGCCAACCAGCCACCGCACGCGAAGCGACTCGTCGCCAGCCTTGCCAAGAAGACGTGCCGTTACGCCGTCCATATCCTGTTCGAAACCTATTAGCTCGCAACCAAACTCAGGCCTGTAGCCCAGTTCAAGCAGGCGTTCGCGCATTACGCTTTCGGTCAGAAATTGCGGCACCATCAAAGGCAAGTGGTAAGGCTCGGCCGGTGTCGCGTCCTGATGCACCATGACATCTGAGTCACTGTAGCTCCCGTCATCGCGATAGCGCCGTTCAGTCGGATAAGCTCCTCCCACTGCAACAATTCGGTCGAGGATCCCGAAATCCTCGAATATCTCCTGAGTTCTTGGCTGAATACCTTTACCGCGCGATCCATGGAAAGGATGGTCCGCTTTTTCGATGAGACGAAAGGCAATTCCCCTTCTTGCCAAGTCAATCGCCAAGGTCAAACCGGCCGCACCCGCACCGCAAATCAACACATCCACTGCGAATTGCTCTTTCATTTCGACCACCAACATGTGCAATATGCACATATTCAGACGGAGAAAGAATCGTGTCAACAAAAAATGTGCAACATACACATATAAACAACCAGCTCCGCGAGCTTCATGGGGCGCTCCTTGAGATTGTCGGGGTGATGAACCGACCTCAGCGCGACGAAGCGATGGTTCGAGAGGCTGGAATATCCCTCGACCGTGCGCTGTTTCCGTTACTGGTTTTGGTGGAGCGGCTGGGGCCCATTGGCGTTGTCGAGCTGGCGGATCGCGTTGGGCGCGATTACACGACTGTCAGCCGTCAGATCGCGAAGCTGGAAACCTTAGGATTGATCCACAGGCAGGAAAGCGCAATCGACCGCCGTGTCCGAGAATCTGTCGTTACCGAGAAGGGCAAAGCGATGACTGATCGTGTCGACGATGCGCGCGAGAGAATTGGACAGTCTATATTCGCCACATGGGACGAGCGGGACTTCGAGAACCTAGTGCGTCTTATGCGCAAGTTTGCCGACGATATCAAAGATGATTCGCTGCATGGCTAGAAAGACCTTGAATGTCAGCTATGGGTCGGATTGCGACGGTCAAGCATCGACCGTCACTATGGAGGTCAGACTTCCGTTTGTTCCGCCATTTCCAGGGCATCATCGACCTCGATTCCCAAGTATCTGACGGTGCTTTCAAGCTTCGTATGACCAAGCAGAAGCTGGACAGCTTGCTGTCGATGGCCTAGTTGAAGAGCGCCAAATCACGTGTCTTCTCCGCGAGCTGGAGTCTGACCCGAATGGCCCAGATATCTCTGACTCGGAGCGGGGGTTTCTGCCCGACAGGTTTTCCCTTGTTACAAGGCTGATTGCTGTATCTGGCAATAGTGTTCATGGCTCGTCCTCCACGTTGACGGAGGACAAGGGTGAATCAGTCACAACACGTGGTGGTCGCTATTCGCCCCTTTACAGACATTCATAACAATTAAGCCAAAAGGCCGGCTTTAGTCTGTCCCGGGGAACGAGGGGAACGCGTTGTCAGGCGTATTCAACGGAATGTTCCTTTTAAAGGTTTTCTGCCTCAGGCGCACGGAAGGCCTTACTGTAATAGCCGGACGGGTCGAAACAGCAAACCTGCTTCTTGCCGGTTGCAAGCATATCGCAGGCATCACCCATTCGCTTTTCGCGCGTCTTGAGTTGCTTGGCTGATGTAATCCAGTGAATCCAGTCCACTCGTGCGAGGGTCGTTGTAGTATTCCAAACTTTACGAGCCTCAGGAGTGGCTGCCAGTGCTTCCTCAAAATCTGCCGGGATGTCAGGCTCGGGTTCCTTCTTCACAGGGGTTAGCTCGAGTGTAACGACATCCCCAACGACCACACCTGCGGCGTCGAGTAACTCGCTACTTAGCTTCAGCCAATGGCTCAGCTGACCATCGGGCTCAAGGGTTGCCTGGAAAGGGTGCCCATTGATTGTGCCTTCAACTGTCGTCCTTCCTCGCCTGGGAAGCGGTTCACTCGCGTCTCTTGGCAGTACTGCGAACGCCCATGACGTATCATTACCGGGCTTTGCCGGACGAAGAAGCTTTGCTTCGAATCGGGATTTCACATCGATTGTTGTCATTGCAACTCCTCCTACTAATACGCCTGACTACTTTCTGGCGACATCACTGTCGCGTTTAAATGCGACATTGATGACGCCAGGATGAGCGATTAGTTAACCATCACCTCGTCCAGTGCCTGCTCGAGGGTGCTGACCGTACGCTCGATATTGTGCAGCTTTTCGAGTCCGAACAGACCGATGCGGAAGGTCTGGAAGTCGGCCGGCTCGTCGCATTGCAACGGCACTCCGGCGGCGATCTGCAGGCCGTGATCGGCAAATTTCTTGCCGCTCTTGATGTCGGCATCATCGGTGTAGCTCACCACTACACCAGGGGCCTGAAAGCCAGCTGCGGCCACGCTTTTGATGCCTTTGCCGGTCAACATTGCGCGCACCCGATCGCCCAGAGCCTGCTGTTCGCCGCGGACTTTGTCGAAACCGTAGGCTTGCGTCTCTTTCATCACTTCGTTAAACCGCGCGAGGGAATCGCTGGGCATGGTCGCATGGTAGGCATGTCCGCCCTGTTCGTAGGCCTGCATGATCTGAAGCCACTTTTTCAGGTCGCAGGCGAAGCTGCTGCTATGCGTCTGTTCGATGCGCTCGAGGGCCAAAGAACTGAGCATCACCAGGGCGCAGCAAGGAGAGGCGCTCCAGCCTTTTTGCGGTGCGCTGATCAGCAGGTCGACTGCGCATTTGTGCATATCAACCCAAAGCGTGCCCGAGGCGATGCAGTCCAGCACGAACAGGCCACCCACCGCATGCACGGCGTCGCCGACGGCCCGCAGGTAGTCGTCGGGCAGGATAATCCCTGATGAGGTTTCAACGTGGGGGGCGAAGACAATCTGCGGCTTCTGCGCCGCAATGGCTGCCAGCACTTCGTCCAGAGGGGGTGGGGCGTAGGCAGCCTGACGGCTCGTGTCGACCGGTCGGGCTTTCAGCACCGTAGTGGCCGCCGGGATGTTGCCCATCTCAAGGATCTGGCTCCAGCGATAACTGAACCAGCCGTTGCGTATCACCAGGCATTGCTGGCCGGTGGCAAACTGTCGCGCCACCGCTTCCATGCCGAATGTGCCGCTGCCCGGGACTACCGCAACAGCCTGGGCGTTGTAGACCTGTTTCAGGGTCCTGGAAATGTTCTTCATCACGCCTTGAAATGACTGTGACATGTGGTTGAGCGAGCGGTCGGTGTAGACCACTGAGTACTCGACCAGCCCCTCAGGATCGATACCGGGATATAGCTTTGACATGGGGAGACTCCTTTGGCAGAGATGTCAGTGGTTGGGCGGCAACCGGTTCTGACTGCGCAGGTTGCGCACAAGAAATACAACGGTAAAAAGCAGGCAGTTACCTATGCACGAGTAAAATGGTGCAACGCGGCAATCAGGTTACACCTGGTCTGTCCACTGACTGCTTATGGCTGTGGATTCAACCGGTCGATGCAACACACCTAAATTCTGTGTAAGCAGAAGGAGTGTTGCAGATGAAACAAACGGCGCAAAGGGACCGGATTTATTTTTTCAATAATAAATCCGTCCACTTTTTCCGCTCAAGCTCAAGCTCAATCGTAAAAAGTGAACTCACTCATCTTGAACGCTGCGCCCGCAGCCCCCCTAAATTCATAATTTCGTTAGTCATCATCAGCCATATGACCATGCGAGGGGTGTATTGCCGCTTATCTCACGTAAATTCCCGAGACGGCTCCCCATTAATATGTATGGTTTGAGTGAGGCAGTAGCCACGATTTCTGACTGCGCGAAAGAGATGCCTTCCTTCAGTACTGTTCTTGAATTTTATTCGCAGTCTACTCAAACTCATCTCCAGGCCGCGATAGAGATCGGGATCTCTCCCAATACTACTAATTAGCTCTGTTTTACTAATGACGCGCTCCTTCTTGAGGAGCATGTTTTTTACAATGATGCTCTCAATATTAGTTAAGTGTATTTGATTGGCGCCGTCGAATAGGATTCGATTATTTATATCGAGCTTCCAGCATTGAGGGTGTTGAAGTGATATCTCTGCAAGGGTTGTCATGGTTTTTATAAAATTCATGGATTCAACAAAAAAACAAATCGCAAAAATATTACTTATTTTTATCTTTCACAATGTAGTTCTAGGAACACATTTTTTAATGTGTGAGCTTTATTGGAGTGGCTGCGCAGTAGACTGTGGACTTATAGTTATACATTAGTAGGTGGATATTAACCGTTTCCCGTCGTGCGAATCGCACCTGTCTTGCCGCACGCGGAGGAATACAGTGCCATCTGCTCGCGCTGCCCGCCAAGACTGCCGCAGCATGCGAAGCGGATCCCCTGGGGCGGAAAAGAACTGGTTATCGACCGCTCACTCATGGGCTTGCTGCGCAGACTTGATGAGGAGTTTATAGACGGGGCGTGCGCCAGCCTTTCATTTGGCGACAGCGCTTTTTCATTTCATGACAACCCATAACCTTTGTTTGAACGAAAATCTGGAGGCCTGTCAGTACGCAGCTGATCAGCTCAAGGAAGAAGTCGGACAGGATCAGCTCTCTGTTCACACCAAATGCACACCCACGAAAAAGACGAAATAAAGTGCGAACATCAGGCGATGTTGTCATTTGTGATGCGCTGGCAAGATTGGTCTGGAAATAGCGGGGTGGATTTACTTAACAGTCAATCAGTGCCTGCATGTGTAGCGGCTGATGAGCAGCGCGAGGCTGCGTTCGAGGACGTAGTCTTCGCAAAACGGTAAACGTGGTTTTCCTGAAAGAACCGGCTGCCTGATTTCACGACTGCTTCGCAGTCGGACGCAGCCTCGCGCTGCTCGGCAGCTGCTACAAGTTATGCGAGGATTTCGAATGAGGTGGTGGCGAGGCGTTCGCCGTTTACCAGGATGTGTACTGCGTGTTTGCCCACATAGTGTTTGCGCGTGGTGAGTTCCTTGATCTGCTGACCGCGGCTGACCCGTTCAGTGGCCTTGCCAGGCAGCGTCAACGCCTTAAGCTTGAACACCTTCGCCGAGGTGCTGCCATTGGCTTTGACGTAGTCAATCGCATAATCAATCACCAGCCGCTGACTCTCTGGCACCGTGGATTTCACCGCAAACGACAGGGTGATTTTCTCCCCCAACCGAATCACCGCCGGCTCAACCTTCACCCCAACAATCTCAACCTCAGCCTTGCCACTTGCCCCAATAATCGCCAACGCCCGCTGATTCCCCTGCTTAGTCAAACTGCGCAACGCATGCTTGGCAATCCACGCCGTGTGCTTGTTCTCCAGCGACCAACCCTCAATCAGATCCAACACCCACTCCGGATGGTCCTTGGTAATGTCATTAAGGTGATTAGCCACCGACTTGCGCACGTAAAGGCTGTCATCCGCCTTGAGGTTATCGAGAATCGCCACCGCCAATGTCGGATCACTCTGAATCTGCTCCAACCGAAACGACCACGGCAACCGCGGTCGACTGCCTTCACTGGCCAGACGCCGAACATGCTCATTCTCATCCCGAGACCATTCCCGCATCAGCGCCAACGACCGTTCGAGATCGCTGCGCAGAAAATACCGAATCGCAAATTCCGCCGACCCAAACGCAGTGAAGTACCTGAGCGCTTCCATCGACCGCTCAAAATCATGCCCGCCATACATCGCCACATAATGCGGCAACGAAATGCTGACAAACCCGCTGTTCAAACGAGGGGCGAGGGCGCGCAGCACTTCGAGGGATTCGTCATAACCCAGCGGCAACACGGCGTGCAGGCATTCGCTGACCCGGGCCATGCGTTGCATGATCGACAGGTCGGCGAGGCCGTCGTTGGCCATTTTCAGGAAGGCTTTGGCGTTGAACGCCGGGTAGACCGCGGTCATTTCGGTCGCGATGTGCTTGAGGCGTTCGGCGTTGAAGATTTCCTTCAGCGCCGGGGCAGGTTGCTCGGCGGCGGTCATGGTCGGGTCCGTTCGAGGGGGCCGGTCAGGTTATCGGGGTACTGATGAAGGCCTCAAGCTTTTCCGCCTGCGCGGTGAATTCCGCGATTAAAGGAAACCGTTCCACATCGACTTGATCCGGTGTCACCAGGTTGGTGAAGCTCCAGGCGACGGCGAGGGTGATGCCGTCTTGCCCGATCAAGGCGCCGTTTGCCAGAGGCTGTTTTTCCAGCTCGCACTCAAGAGCCGAATAGGCTGCGGCGAGTTGGCCTTCGACGCGCTCAACCCAAGGCTGGTACTGAATCTCGGCCGGGCGCAGGTTGCGTTCGTAGTAAAGCTGTACCGACTTTTCGCACGCCGCCAACCCGAGCCCGATCAGGCGCCATGCGCGCAGTCGCTGCTTGAGGTCGTCGGGCATCAGGCTTTTGCCGGGGCTGGCCAAGGCTTCCAGGTAGTCGATGATCAGCGTCGAGTCGATCAACACCTCGCCATCGTCCAGCACCAGGGTGGGCGCCTTGACCACGGGGTTGATCTGCTGGAAGTGCTCGAAGTGGCGGAACACCGAAACCGATTCGTGCTCCAGGTCGATGCCCAGGTGTCTGGCGGAAATGGCCACGCGCCGCACGTAGGGCGAATCCAGCATGCCGATCAGTTTCATTGAGCCGCTCCTTCAGGTGTCCATGTCGGGATGGACTACCTTAGCTGAGGTTCGGCGACCTGCAAACGGCGCTGGGCTAATCGTCGAAACCGACCTGTTCGTGAATCTCGTCGACCTTCAATTCCAGTCGATACGCCACGGCGATAAACAGCGCCTGGCACAGGCACAGCGTCGCGCTCAACGAGCGGAAGGCGAACGAGCTGCCTTCGTTGACCAGCAGCACGGTGTTGGCGCGCTTGGCCAGCGGCGAGAGGTTGCTGTCGGTGATGATCAGGGTTTTCGCCTGATGGTGCTGGGCGATGCGCAGACAGTGCTGGGTTTCCTTTCCGTAGGGCGTGAAGCTGATCGCGATCACCAGGTCATTGGCGCGCACGCTGCGCATCTGCTCGCGGTAACTGCCGCCGAGGCCCGAGACCAGGTGGATGCGCTTGTTGGTGTGTTGCAGGTTGTAGACCAGGTAATCGGCCACGGCGAACGAGCGGCGCACGCCGACCACGTAGATGTTGTCGGCGTTGACCACCAGGTCCACGGCTTTGTCGAAAGCCTCGTCATCGAGTTCCTGCCCCAGCCGTTCGATGCCGGACAGGGTCGCGTCGATGCACTCGCGGGCGAGGTCGCCGCCGCTGGCTTTCTGCGATTTGTTGGCAATCATGCTGCGAATGCGCTGCTGGTAGTTCTGCACCGGCGTGGTTTTGTGCGTGTACGCCTCGCGGAACAGGGCCTGCATTTCGCTGAAACCGCTGAAGCCGAAGCGCTGGGAGAACCGCACGATGGCCGACGGGTGCACTTCGCACTCACGGGCGATGTCGCTGATGCGGTCGACCATGATCCGGTCGCTTTGCTGGCTCATGTAGCTGGCGATGCGTTTGAGCTGGCGCGGCAGGCTTTCGTATTCGTTGGTGATCAGCTGCAGCAGACGCTCGGCATTGATCGGGGGGCTGACGAGATCGCTGTCGGGCGTGCTCTCGGTCGAAGCCGGCTGATCGGTGCGGGACATAGGGAATCCTTCTGGCTTGTTCTTATAGGGACGACTTTTTTTGTCGTCCCCTGACAATAGGTTGGCTGTGCGCAGTCTACAGGGTAGGCCGGAATAAAATCTTGAGCTTGCGGCCGGCGTGAGGTTTGCTGAAACGATGCACTGTGTCTGGAATGCTTTTGTAAAAGTTTATTGGAAAAAATATTCCACGTAAAAATTATTTGGAATAATTATTGATTGTTCGGTCCCGGTCGTTTTAGTCTGCATCCCACCAAGAGCGTTCGGCGCCTCCATCGACCCGAACGCAGGCTGATAAAAATAACAGGAGCCAGCATGGGCCAGACTCGTTTTGCCAGTGGGCGTCAATTGGATCTGATTTGCCTGGGGCGCCTTGGCGTCGACCTCTATGCGCAGCAAGTCGGGGCGCGGCTGGAAGATGTTTCAAGCTTCGCCAAATACCTCGGAGGATCGTCCGCCAACATCGCCTTCGGCACCGCGCGGTTGGGGCTTAAATCGGCGATGTTGAGCCGGGTAGGGGACGACCACATGGGCCGGTTCCTCCTGGAATCCCTGGCCCGTGAAGGCTGTGATGTCAGCGGCATCAAGGTCGATGCGGAACGCCTGACGGCCATGGTCCTGCTCGGTCTCAAGGACCGCGAAACCTTTCCTTTGGTGTTCTACCGCGAAAACTGCGCCGACATGGCGTTGCGGGCCGAGGACATCAACGAAGCCTTTATTGCCTCCAGCAAAGCCTTGCTGATCACCGGCACCCATTTCTCCACCGACGGCGTCTACAAGGCGAGCATCCAGGCGCTGGATTACGCCGAGAAGCACAACGTCAAACGTGTGCTGGATATCGACTATCGCCCGGTGCTGTGGGGGCTGGCCGGCAAGGCCGACGGGGAAACCCGGTTCGTTGCCGATCAGAACGTCAGTCATCATGTACAGAAAATCCTGCCGCGTTTCGACTTGATCGTTGGCACGGAAGAAGAGTTTTTGATTGCTGGCGGCGCCGAGGATTTGCTCACGGCGTTGCGTAATGTTCGGCGCCTGAGCGCCGCGACACTGGTGGTCAAGCTCGGCCCGCAGGGTTGTACGGTGATTCACGGGGTGATTCCGGTGCGTCTTGAAGACGGGGCGATTTACCCCGGCGTGCGGGTGGAAGTGCTCAACGTGTTAGGGGCCGGTGATGCCTTCATTTCGGGCTTTCTCAGCGGTTGGCTGGAGGATGCCAGCGATGAGCGTTGCTGCCAGTTGGCCAATGCCTGCGGCGGTCTGGTGGTGTCGCGCCATGCGTGCGCTCCGGCGATGCCGACCCGCGCCGAACTCGACTACCTGTTCAACAGCCCGGTGCCGATTACCCGGCCGGATCAGGATGAGGTGTTGCAGCGCCTGCACCAGGTCAGCGTACCGCGCAAACAGTGGCGGCAGCTGTTCATTTTTGCCTTTGATCATCGTGGGCAACTGGTGGAACTGGCGCAGAAGGGAGGCCGCGACCTGAACGCCATCTGCGAACTGAAGCAACTTTTTATCAAGGCTGTTGAGCGGGTTGAAACCGATTTGCGCGAGCAAGGGATCGATGCTGATGTCGGCTTGCTCGCCGATCAACGCTTCGGCCAGGATTCGTTGAATGCTGCCACAGGTCGCGGCTGGTGGGTGGCGCGGCCGGTGGAAGTCCAGGGCTCGCGGCCGTTGGCGTTTGAACATGGGCGCTCGATCGGCAGCAACCTGATTGCCTGGCCGCAGGAACAAATCATCAAGTGCCTGGTGCAATTTCATCCTGACGACGAGCCGATGCTGCGTCTGGAACAGGAAGCGCAGATCAAAGGTTTGTATCAGGCCTCTCAGGTCAGCGGGCATGAACTGCTGCTGGAAATCATCCCGCCCAAGGATCATCCGTCGACCCATCCGGACGTGCTGTATCGCGCGCTGAAACGCCTCTACAACCTGGGGATTTACCCGGCGTGGTGGAAGATCGAAGCGCAGAGTGCCGAGGAATGGAAGCAACTCGACGAGCTGATTCAGGAGCGCGATCCGTACTGCCGTGGCGTGGTGTTGCTGGGTCTGAATGCGCCAGCGGCTGCGCTAGCCGAAGGGTTTCAACAAGCGAGTCAAAGCCAGACGTGCCGTGGATTCGCCGTGGGCCGGACGATTTTTCAGGAACCGAGCCGCGCGTGGATGGCCGGTGAAATCGATGACGAGGCGCTGATCCGCCAAGTGCAGGACACCTTCGTCGAACTGATCGATGCCTGGCGCACGGCCCGCGCATGACGCAACACCGCGTTATCGTTCTTCGCGGGCAAGCCTCGCTCCTACAGGTCACAGCGGCTCCCCGTAGGAGCGAGGCTTGCCCACGAAGGCGGCCTCAGACTCAACGGAAATTTAGAAAACAATAAAAGGTGCAGCCATGCCCGCTATCCGAATTGGCATCAACCCGATCTCCTGGAGCAACGACGACTTGCCGTCCCTCGGTGGCGAGACGCCGCTGAGCACTGCGTTGAGCGAAGGCAAGGAAATCGGCTACGAAGGTTTCGAACTCAACGGCAAATTCCCCAAGGATGCCAAAGGCGTCGGTGACGTGCTGCGGCCTTACGATCTGGCGCTGGTGTCTGGCTGGTATTCCAGCCGTCTCGCCTGCCGTTCCGTGGCCGAGGAAATCGACGCCATCGGCAGCCACGTCGAGCTGCTGGCGAAGAACGGCGCCAAGGTGCTGGTTTACGGTGAAGTGGCTGACTCGATCCAGGGCCAACGCATTCCATTGGTGGAACGGCCGCGTTTTCACACCGAACAGGCCTGGCAGGAATACGCCGACAAACTCACCGAACTGGCGCGTTTCACCCTGTCCCAAGGCGTGCGCCTGGCCTATCACCACCACATGGGCGCTTACGTCGAATCCCCGGCCGACATCGACAAACTGATGACGCTGACCGGCAGCGAAGTCGGTCTGCTGTTCGATTCGGGCCATTGCTACATGGGCGGCGGCGAACCGTTGCACGTCTTGCGCAAACACATCGAACGCATCTGCCACGTGCATTTCAAGGACGTGCGCAAACCGGTGGTGCAACTGGCGCGCAACAACCTGTGGAGTTTTCCGGACTGCATCATCAACGGCACCTTCACCGTGCCCGGCGATGGCGACATCGACTTTGCCGCGCTGCTCGAGGTGTTGCTGGCCAACGATTACCACGGTTGGTTGGTGGTCGAGGCCGAGCAGGATCCGGCCGTTGCGCCCAGTTATGCCTACGCGAAAAAAGGTTACGACACCCTGCGTGCGCTGCTCGACGAGAGGATTGCCTTATGAACCTGCTGGTCAAAAGCAATGCCCGTGGCCGGACCATGGTCGAGTTGGGCAAAGGTGAACTGGAATACGTCGGTTTCGCCGCGTACCGCTTGAGCCTGGGCGAAACCTTGCCGGTGTCGGCGGGCGATAAGGAACTGTGCCTGGTGCTGCTCAGCGGCCGGGTCAGCATCAAGGGCGAAGCACCGGGGCAGGGCGCGTTCGACTGGGACAACATTGGCGATCGCCATTCGGTGTTCGAAGACAAATCGCCGTTCGCTGCTTATCTGCCACCGGGCAGCCAGGCCCAAGTCGTTGCGCTAAGCGATGTGCAAATCGCCGTCTGCGCCGCGCCGGGCTCAGCCGATAAGGGCCTCGGTCCGCGGCTGATCAAACCCGACAGCATGAAGCGCAGCGTGCGCGGCAAGGGCGCCAACACCCGATACGTGTGCGACATCCTGCCGGACACCGAACCCGCCCATTCGCTGCTGGTGGTGGAAGTGCGCACGCCGTCGGGTCACTCGTCGAGCTACCCGCCGCACAAGCACGACACCGACGATTTGCCGCACCAGAGCTTTCTCGAAGAAACCTATTACCACCAGATCAACCCGCCTCAAGGCTTCGTGTTCCAGCGCGTCTACACCGACGACCGCAGCATCGATCAAGCCATGGCCGTGGAAAACAGCGACCTCGTGGTCGTGCCCAAGGGTTATCACCCGGTCAGCGTGCCTTACGGCTACGAGTCGTATTACCTGAACGTGATGGCCGGGCCGAAGCGCGTCTGGCAGTTCCATAACGATCCGCAGCACAGTTGGCTGCTTGATGTCTGAACTAAAAAGCCTGATTTCACTATCTGCACGGAGAACAGGAACAATGAGCGACGCCCCGGTCATCGGCCATTACATCGACGGTCAAGTGCAAGACAGCGCCAGCGAGCGGTTCAGTAACGTCTTCAACCCGGCCACCGGCGAGGTGCAAGCGCGCGTCGGGTTGGCCAGCGACAAGACCGTCGACGCCGCCGTTGCCTCGGCCTTGAAAGCGTCTCCGACCTGGTCGGAGCAATCGTCCCTGCGCCGTTCGCGGGTGATGTTCAAGTTCAAGGAATTGCTCGACCGTCATCACGATGAACTGGCAGAAATCATCAGCCGCGAACACGGCAAGGTGTTCTCCGACGCCAAGGGCGAAGTCACCCGTGGCATCGAAATCGTCGAATACGCCTGCGGTGCGCCGAACCTGCTGAAAACCGAGTTCAGCGACAACATCGGCGGCGGCATTGATAACTGGAACCTGCGTCAGCCGCTGGGCGTCTGCGCCGGCGTCACTCCGTTCAATTTCCCGGTGATGGTGCCGCTGTGGATGATTCCGCTGGCGCTGGTCACCGGTAACTGCTTCATCCTCAAACCCTCCGAGCGCGACCCGTCCGCCAGTTTGCTGATGGCGCGCCTGTTGACCGAAGCGGGGTTGCCGGACGGCGTGTTTAACGTGGTTCAGGGCGACAAGACCGCGGTCGACGCATTGCTGCAACACCCGGACATCGAGGCGATTTCCTTTGTCGGCTCGACGCCGATTGCCGAGTACATCCACCAACAGGCCACCTCTCGCGGCAAGCGGGTCCAAGCGCTGGGCGGGGCGAAGAATCACATGATTGTCATGCCCGATGCGGATCTGGATCAGGCCGCAGACGCCCTGATCGGCGCGGCTTATGGCTCGGCCGGCGAGCGCTGCATGGCGATCTCGATTGCCGTCGCGGTGGGTGATGTCGGTGACCAGCTGATTGCCAAATTGTTGCCGCGCATCGATCAACTCAAGGTCGGCAACGGCATGCAGGGCGACAGCGACATGGGGCCGTTGGTGACGGCCGAACACAAGGCCAAGGTCGAAGGTTTTATCGACCAGGGCGTGGCGCAAGGCGCGCAGCTGATTGTCGATGGCCGTCACTTCAAAGTGCCGGGGGCCGAGAACGGCTTCTTCGTCGGCGCGACACTGTTCGATAACGTCACGACCGAGATGAGCATTTATCAGCAGGAAATCTTCGGTCCGGTGCTGGGCATCGTCCGCGTCCCGGATTTCGCCAGCGCGGTCGCTTTGATCAATGCCCACGAATTCGGCAACGGTGTGTCGTGTTTCACCAGCGACGGCGGCATCGCCCGAGCCTTCGCCCGCGCCATCAAGGTCGGCATGGTCGGCATCAATGTGCCGATTCCGGTGCCCATGGCCTGGCACTCGTTCGGCGGCTGGAAGCGCTCGCTGTTTGGCGACCATCACGCCTACGGCGAAGAAGGCATCCGCTTCTACAGCCGCTACAAAAGCGTGATGCAACGCTGGCCCGACAGCATCGCCAAAGGCCCTGAATTCAGCATGCCGACGGCCAAATAATTCACCTGTGCGGAGAACAACAATAATGAGCAAACCCCTGCGTTTCGCCCTGAACCGTATGGTCGCCCCACGTTTGTCACTGCCTGCGTTCATCGACCTGGCGGTGGCCCTCAAGGCCGACGCCATCGAGATTCGCAACGACCTCAAGGGCGTCGAGATCGAAGACGGCACCGCCCCCGAACATGTCCGTGAGTTGTGTGCGGCCAAAGGCATCACCGTGCTGTCGATCAACGCGCTGTATCCGTTTGATGTGTGGAATGACGAGCGCCGGGCGCAGGCCTTGAAACTGGCGGCTTATGCTCGTGATTGCGGCGCGCAGGGTTTGGTCATGTGCCCGCTGAATGATCGCGCCGATCCGCGAAGCGAAGCCGAGCGCGCTTCCGGCTTGCGTACCGCATTGAGCGAACTGGCGCCGATCCTGCGCGACCACGGCATCCTCGGTTTCATCGAGCCGCTGGGTTTTGAAGAATGCTCGCTGCGACTCAAGCGTACGGCGGTAGATGCGATCAAAGCGATTGGCGGGCTGGATGTGTTCCGGCTGGTTCACGACACCTTTCACCACCACCTGGCCAGTGAACAAGAGTTTTTCGCCGAACTGACCGGGTTGGTTCACATCTCCGGTGTCGAAGATGCCGAGGCGCCGCTGGCGACTATTCGCGACGGCCATCGCGTGCTGGTGGGCGAGGGCGACATCCTCGGCAACGCCGCGCAGATCGACACCTTGCTTGGCAGCGGCTACAGCGGCTACCTGTCGTTCGAACCGTTTGCCGACAGCGTCCATGGCCTGGCGAATATCCAACAGGCCATCGGCGCAAGCATGGATCACCTACAAAAATCCCAAAGCTAATGAAGATCCCCCCTGTAGGAGTGAGCCTGCTCGCGATGGCGGAGTGTCTGTCGACATTGATGTTACCTGACACTCCGCCATCGCGAGCAGGCTCACTTCTACAGGGGATCGGATGCATTTGAAAGGATCGGTTATGACCACAACAAGACTGACCATGGCCCAGGCCCTGGTGAAATTCCTCGATAACCAGTACATCGAGGTCGATGGCGTCCAGAGCAAATTCGTCGCCGGGATCTTTACCATTTTCGGTCACGGCAACGTGCTGGGCCTGGGGCAAGCCCTGGAGCAGGACAGCGGCGACCTCATCGTTCATCAAGGCCGCAACGAACAAGGCATGGCCCACGCCGCCATCGGTTTCGCCAAGCAAAACCTTCGCCGCAAAATCTACGCCTGTTCCTCATCCGTCGGCCCCGGCGCGGCGAACATGCTGACCGCCGCCGCGACGGCCACCGCCAACCGCATTCCCTTGCTGCTGTTGCCCGGTGACGTTTACGCCTGCCGCCAGCCGGACCCGGTGCTGCAACAGATCGAGCAGTTCCACGACCTGAGCATCAGCACCAACGATGCGTTCAAGGCAGTCAGCAAATACTGGGACCGCATCAACCGTCCCGAGCAGTTGATGGCCGCAGCGATCCACGCCATGCGCGTCCTCACCGACCCTGCCGAAACCGGCGCCGTGACCCTGGCCTTGCCGCAAGACGTGCAGGCCGAGGCCTACGACTATCCCGATTATTTCCTGCAAAAACGCGTGCACCGCATCGAGCGTCGTCCGGCCACTGAAGCGATGCTCGGCGATGCCTTGGCGCTGTTCAAAGGCAAGCGCAAACCGCTGATCATCTGCGGTGGCGGGGTCAAATACTCCGGGGCCAACGCGGCGTTGCAAGCGTTTGCCGAGCGTTTCGATATACCTTTCGCCGAAACCCAGGCCGGCAAGAGTGCGGTAGTGTCCAGCCACCCGCTGAACGTTGGCGGGATCGGTGAAACCGGATGCCTGGCGGCAAATCTGTTGGCCAGGGACGCCGATCTGATTATGGGTATCGGCACCCGCTACAGCGATTTCACCACCGCGTCGAAATCCCTGTTCCAGAATGCGGACGTGCAATTTCTCAACCTCAACATCAGCCCCTGCGATGCCCTGAAACTCGACGGCGTGCAACTGCTGGCGGATGCCAAAACCGGCTTGCAAGCCTTGGCTGAGGCCTTGGGCGATTACCGTTCCGCGTGGGGCGATCAACCGCGTCAGGCCAAGGCGCAACTGGACGAGGAAGTCGATCGCCTCTATCAGGTCGAGTACCAGACCCAGGACTTCATCCCGGAAATCAACGACCACATGGCCCCTGCGGTCTTGCGCGAATTCATCGAGCTGACCGGTTCCTGCCTGACCCAGAGCCGCGTGCTCGGCGTGCTCAACGAAACCCTCGCCGATGACGCCGTGATCGTCGCCGCCGCCGGCAGCCTGCCCGGTGACTTGCAGCGCAGCTGGCGCAGCAAGGGCGTGAACACCTATCACGTCGAGTACGGTTATTCCTGCATGGGTTACGAGGTCAACGCCGCATTGGGCGTGAAGCTCGCCGAGCCCGAGCGCGAGGTCTATGCGCTGGTCGGCGACGGCTCTTACATGATGCTCCACTCTGAGCTGGCGACCTCGATCCAGGAGCGCCGCAAGATCAATGTGGTGCTGTTCGACAACATGACCTTCGGCTGCATCAACAACCTGCAGATGGAGCACGGCATGGACAGCTTCGGCACCGAGTTCCGCTTCCGCAACCCGGACACCGGCAAGCTCGATGGCGGCTTCGTCCCGGTGGACTTCGCCATGAGTGCGGCGGCTTATGGCTGCAAGACTTACAAAGTGAACACCGTTGAAGAGCTGAAAGCCGCGCTGGCGGATGCACGCGTGCAGACCGTGTCGACGCTGATCGACATCAAGGTGTTGCCCAAAACCATGATCCACAAATACCTGTCGTGGTGGCGGGTCGGTGTGGCGCAAGTCTCCACCAGCGCCCGCACCGATGCGGTGGCCAAGACCCTGAACGAACGACTGGCCAAGGCCCGTCAGTACTGACTGCTCGACAAAAATTCCAACAGGAGATCAGAAATGTCTTTGAAACTGGGTGTTATCGGTACAGGGGCCATCGGCCAGGATCACATTCGTCGTTGCAGCCAGACCTTGCTCAATAGCCAGGTTGTCGCGGTCACCGACATCAACTTGCAGCAAGCGGCCAAGGTGGTTGCCGACCTGAAACTGACCGCCGAGGTCTACCCTGACGGCCACGCGCTGATCAAGGCGCCAGAAGTCGAAGCGATCCTCGTCACCTCCTGGGGGCCGAGCCACGAAGAGTTCGTGCTGGCGGCGATTGCGGCGGGCAAACCGGTGTTCTGCGAGAAGCCGCTGGCGGTCACCGCTGAAGGCTGCCGCAAAATCGTCGAGGCCGAAGTGGCCCACGGCAAGCGGCTGGTGCAGGTCGGTTTCATGCGTCCATACGATGAAGGTTATCGCGCCCTCAAAGCGGTGATCGACAGCGGTCAGATCGGCGAACCGCTGATGCTCCACTGCGCGCATCGCAACCCGACCGTGGGCGAGAATTACAAGACCGACATGGCGATCACCGACACGCTGATCCATGAACTCGACGTGCTGCGTTGGTTGCTCGACGACGATTACGTGTCGGTGCAAGTGGTGTTCCCACGCAAGAGCAGCAAAGCCCTCGCACATTTGAGAGACCCGCAAATCGTGCTGCTGGAAACCGCCAAGGGCACGCGCATCGACGTGGAAGTGTTCGTCAATTGCCAGTACGGCTACGACATTCAGTGTGAAGTGGTGGGGGAGACCGGTATCGCCAAACTGCCGGAGCCTTCGCAGGTTCAACTGCGCAGCGGGGCGAAGCTGTCGAATGCGATTTTGATGGACTGGAAGGATCGCTTCATCGCGGCTTATGACGTCGAGTTGCAGGCGTTCATTGATGGCGTGCGAGCGGGACAGGTGGGCGGCCCATCGGCGTGGGACGGCTTCGCCGCCGCCGTCGCTGCGGATGCCTGCATCGAAGCTCAAAACAGCGGCCAGATCGTAAAAGTCACCCTGCCAGACCGCCCCCACTTCTACGGCTAACCCCGCACCCTGTAGGAGCGAGGCTTGCCCGCGAAGGCGTCGGTACATTCAACGTAGATGTCGGCTGAAAGTCAGTCTTCGCGGGCAAGCCTCGCTCCTACGGGGGGAGTGTCACGGCTGAGGCAATGGTGAAGGAGAATAACAACATGCGCATCGCACTAGACCCTTACATGTACCGCACCCTGTCTCTGGGCAAGATGGTCGATAAAGTCGCCGAACTCGGCTACGAACACATCGAACTCTCGCCCCGGGAAGATTTCCTGCCGTTCTACAAGGCCCCGCGTGTCGACAAGGCGCGGATCAAGGAATTTCGCAAAGCCCTGAGCGACACCGGGGTCAAGCTGTCTTCCTTATTACCGATGTACCACTGGGCCGCCGCCGACGAAGGCCTGCGCGTGGCGGCGGTGCGCAACTGGAAACGCGCAATCCAGATTGCCGTGGAGATGGACTGCGAGCTGGTCAACACCGAGTTCACCGGCCAGTCAGACAATCCGCTGGTCTGCGAGAACCAGTTCATGCGCTCCATGGACGAGTTGATCCCGGAGTTCGAACGCGAAGGCGTCAAGCTCGACATCCAGGCCCATCCTTACGACTTCTGCGAGCGCAACAACGAGTCGGTGGACATCATTCGCGGTCTGGATCGCGACTGGATCAACTACCTCTACGCCGCGCCGCACACGTTTTTCTACGACGACGGCAAGGGTGACATTGCCTCGATGCTCAAGTACGCGGGCTCCAAACTGAGCCACTTGATCATTGCCGACACCTACAACCACAAGGCTTCTTCGGGTTTGCGCTACATCGTCAACCCGCCGGGCGTCGTCGCCACGGTGCACCAGCATCTGGACATCGGCCAGGGCGAAGTCGACTGGGAGGCGTTTTTCGGCACCTTGCGCGAGATCAAATTCGACGGCATCGCCACGGTCTCGGTATTCGCCTGGGAAGACCGGCCGGACGCGTCCAACCGGATGATGCTCGAACGCGTCAAAAGCGAACTCTGCCGCTAACGGCCACCACAAAACCCCTGTGGGAGTGAGCCTGCTCGCGATGGCGTCAGCACAGTCAATATTGAGGGCGCCTGACACGCCGCTTTCGCGAGCAGGCTCGCTCCTACAAGGTCCGTGTACATCCGGCAGCATTTTATAAGGAGAATATTTTCATGCGTATCGGACTTGTCGGTTACGGCCATGGCGGCCGGTTTTTCCATGCTCCGCTGATCAGCAGTCTGCCGACGGCGAAGTTCGTTGGCGTGGTCACCCGTTCCCCGGAGCGCCGACAGTGGCTGGCGGCCGAGCACCCCGGTGTGCCAGCCTTCGACAGCATCGGCCAACTGGTGGACGCCGGCGTCGATGTGCTGGTGATCTCCACACCGCTCAAGGGCCGCCCGGCGCTGGTGCTCGACGGTATTGAGCACGGCGTGGCGGTGGTTAGTGACAAGCCGTTCGCTGCCGATGCGCAGCAAGCACAGACCCTGATCACCATGGCCGAGCGCCAGGGTGTACAGCTCAGCGTCTACCAGAACCGCCGCTGGGACTCGGACTTCCTCACCGTGCGCAAACTCATCGAGTCCGGCGCCCTGGGCCACGTCACCCGTTTCGAATCGCGGATCGAGCGTTACTCGCCGCAATCGGTGAACAACGGCAGTGGCGGTGGTTTCCTGCGTGATCTGGGCAGTCATCTGGTGGATCAGGCGTTGCTGCTGTTCGGCCCGGTGACAACGGTCTACGCCGAACTGGATTACCTGGAAAAAGGCCAAACCTTCGACAACGGCTTCTTTGTATCCCTGACCCACGCCAACGGGGTGATCTCGCACCTGGGCGGCAGCTGCCTGCAAAACACCCCCGGCCCGCGTTTCCGTGTGACCGGCACTCAAGGTTGTTACTGCGTCGATGGTCTGGACGGGCAAGAGGCCTCGGCGCTCGCCGGGCTCTCGCCGAAATCCGAGGGTGAACGCTGGGGCGTTGAAGAGCATCGGCGCTGGGGCTGGTTCGAACAGGGCGAAGTGCGCGAACGTGTTCCCTCGGAGCGCGGGTGCTGGAATCAGTTCTATTTGCAGCTACAAACCGCGTTACAGAGCGGTGGCCCACTGCCTGTGGACGCCCGTGATGCACTGGCGACCACCCGCGTTCTAGACGCTGCGCGACTGAGCTTCGAGCAGCATCGAGTGGTGGAATTAAGCCCGTTTGAAAGCCATGGAACAAAATCAGAATAAAATTCTAAAATGAGTTGATATAGAAATAATATTCCAATAAAGTCATTTCCAGCGAACTGCCTCTCGCTCGTTTTCAACGTTTTTCCCGCTTGCCCGCTTACTGAAAATCGTCACGCCTCATCCATAAAACCAACAAGAATGTGGAGAAAGACTTTTCATGAAGACCAAGATCCGTTTTGCCTCACTGGCCTTGTCCCTGATGTTCGCCAGCGGCGCTGCACTCGCCGACATGAAGATCGGCGTCAGCATGTCCCAGTTCGATGACACCTGGCTGACCTACCTGCGCGAATCCATGGACAAGAAAGCCAAGTCCTATCCCGATGGCGTGCAGTTGCAGTTCGAAGACGCGCGCAGCGACGTGGTCAAGCAGTTGAGCCAGGTAGAAAGCTTCATCAGCCAGAAAGTCGATGCCATCGTGGTCAACCCGGTGGACACCGCCGCCACCAAAAAAATTACCGAAGCCGCCGTCAAGGCCGGCATCCCGCTGGTCTACGTCAACCGTCGCCCGGATGACCTGAAGCTTCCCAAAGGCGTGGTCACGGTGGCCTCCAACGACCTCGAGGCGGGTGAAATGCAGATGCAATACCTGGCCGACAAGATGGGTGGCAAGGGCGACATCGTGATTCTGTTGGGCGACCTGGCCAACAACTCCACCACCAACCGCACCAAAGGCGTCAAAGAGGTGCTGGCCAAATACCCGAACATCAAGATCGAGCAAGAGCAGACCGGCACCTGGCTGCGGGATAAAGGCATGACGCTGGTCAACGACTGGCTGACCCAAGGCCGCAAGTTCGACGCGGTCGTGGCCAACAACGACGAAATGGCCATTGGTGCCGCGATGGCCCTGCAACAGGCCGGCGTCGACAAGGGCAGTGTGCTGATCGCTGGCGTCGACGGTACGCCGGACGGCTTGAACGCGATCAAGAAAGGCAACATGGCGGTGTCGGTGTTCCAGGACGCCAAAGGTCAGGCAGATGGTTCGATCGACACCGCCGTGAAAATGGCCAGGAACGAGCCGGTTGAACAGGCCGTGTGGGTGCCATATCGCTTGATCACTCCGCAAAACGTCGACACGTTCAAATAGCCCGTCCGCCAAATAACAACAATAAGTACGCAAGGTTGCCACCGCGACCTTGCTGATGGAGTACCTGATCATGTTCGCTTCAGCGACTGCTTCAAGCACCCCGTTGGTGGGTATCCAGCCAACCGCAACACCCGTCGATGAGCCGTACCTGCTGGAGATCATCAACGTCAGCAAGGGTTTTCCTGGTGTGGTGGCGTTGTCCGACGTGCAGCTTCGGGTCCGCCCCGGCTCCGTCCTGGCGCTGATGGGCGAGAACGGCGCGGGCAAATCCACCCTGATGAAAATCATCGCCGGCATCTACCAGCCGGATGCCGGTGAACTGCGCCTTCGGGGCAAACCGGTGGTGTTCGAAACGCCGCTGGCAGCACTTCAGGCCGGGATCGCGATGATCCACCAGGAGCTCAACCTGATGCCGCACATGAGCATCGCCGAGAACATCTGGATCGGCCGCGAGCAACTCAACAGCCTGCACATGATCGACCACCGCGAGATGCACCGTTGCACCGCGAAATTGCTCGAGCGCCTGCGGATCAACCTCGACCCCGAGGAGCAGGTCGGCAACCTGAGCATCGCCGAGCGGCAGATGGTCGAGATCGCCAAGGCGGTGTCCTACGACTCCGACATCCTGATCATGGACGAACCGACTTCAGCCATTACCGACAAGGAAGTCGCGCACCTGTTCTCGATCATTGCCGACCTCAAGAGCCAGGGCAAAGGCATCATCTACATCACCCACAAAATGAATGAAGTGTTCGCCATCGCCGATGAAGTGGCGGTGTTCCGTGACGGCGCTTACATCGGTCTGCAACGGGCCGACAGCATGGACGGCGACAGCCTGATCTCGATGATGGTCGGCCGCGAGCTGAGCCAGTTGTTCCCAGTGCGGGAAAAGCCCATCGGCGATTTGCTGCTGTCGGTGCGCGACCTCAAGCTGGACGGTATTTTCAAAGGGGTGTCCTTCGACCTGCACGCGGGCGAGATCCTTGGGATTGCCGGGTTGATGGGGTCGGGCCGGACCAACGTCGCCGAAGCGATTTTCGGCATTACCCCAAGTGACGGCGGCGAGATTCGGCTCGACGGCGAAGTGGTGCGCATCAGCGATCCGCACATGGCGATCGAGAAGGGCTTCGCGTTGCTGACCGAGGATCGCAAGCTCAGCGGCTTGTTCCCGTGCCTGTCGGTGCTGGAGAACATGGAGATGGCGGTGCTGCCGCACTACGCCGGTCACGGATTCATTCAACAGAAAGCCCTGCGGGTGTTGTGCGAAGACATGTGCAAGAAGCTGCGGGTGAAGACCCCGTCGCTTGAACAGTGCATCGACACCTTGTCTGGCGGCAATCAGCAGAAAGCCTTGCTGGCGCGCTGGCTGATGACCAATCCACGGATCCTGATTCTCGACGAGCCGACCCGCGGCATCGATGTCGGCGCCAAGGCCGAGATCTACCGGCTCATCTCTTACCTCGCCAGCGAAGGCATGGCAGTGATCATGATTTCTTCGGAGCTGCCGGAAGTGCTCGGCATGAGCGACCGGGTGATGGTCATGCACGAGGGCGACCTGATGGGCACCCTCGACCGCAGCGAAGCGACCCAGGAACGAGTCATGCAACTGGCCTCGGGCATGACCCAATGTCACTAGCTCAAGGGTGAAGAGGGATTCTGTGGCGAGGGGATTCATCCCCGTTGGACTGCGCAGCAGTCCCATTTTTTTAGGGCCGCTGCGCAGCCCAACGGGGATAAATCCCCTCGCCACAGGGTATGTATCTGATGCCAGATTTTTTAGAAGGTGAGTGGTTATGAACGCGATACTGGAAAACAAGCCAGCAACGGCACCGGTCAAGAGTCGCCGGCGCTTTCCGACCGAGTTGAGTATCTTCCTGGTGCTGATCGGCATCGGCCTGGTCTTCGAAGTCTTCGGCTGGATCGTGCGCGACCAGAGCTTCCTGATGAACTCCCAGCGCCTGGTGCTGATGATCCTGCAAGTGTCGATCATCGGCCTGCTGGCGATTGGCGTGACGCAGGTGATCATCACTACCGGGATCGACCTGTCCTCCGGTTCAGTGTTGGCGCTGTCGGCGATGATCGCGGCCAGTCTGGCCCAGACTTCGGATTTCGCCCGGGCGGTGTTTCCATCACTGACTGACTTGCCTGTGTGGATTCCGGTGATTGCCGGACTCGGCGTGGGACTGCTGGCGGGCGCGATCAATGGCAGCATCATTGCCATCACCGGAATTCCGCCCTTCATTGCAACCCTCGGCATGATGGTGTCGGCGCGTGGCCTGGCGCGGTTCTACACCGAAGGCCAGCCTGTGAGCATGCTCTCGGATTCCTACACGGCCATCGGACATGGTGCCATGCCGGTGATCATTTTCCTGGTGGTCGCGGTGATCTTTCACATCGCCCTGCGCTACACCAAGTACGGCAAGTACACCTACGCCATTGGCGGCAACATGCAGGCGGCGCGTACCTCGGGGATCAACGTCAAGCGTCATCTGGTGATCGTCTACAGCATCGCCGGGTTGCTTGCAGGCCTGGCCGGTGTGGTCGCCTCGGCACGTGCCGCGACCGGGCAGGCGGGGATGGGCATGTCTTATGAGCTGGACGCAATTGCCGCGGCCGTGATCGGCGGTACCAGTCTGGCGGGCGGCGTCGGGCGCATTACCGGCACCGTGATCGGTGCATTGATTCTCGGGGTGATGGCCAGCGGGTTTACCTTTGTCGGGGTTGATGCGTATATTCAGGACATCATCAAGGGACTGATTATTGTGGTGGCGGTGGTGATCGACCAATACCGCAACAAGCGTAAACTCAAGCGCTGAGTCTTGGAACAGACAGCCAATGCGCCACGCCTGACCCGCGTGGCGCAGCCGTTTGTCTTCTCTATACCGCCGCTCGATTGAATTTCTTGCTATAAACGCACTCCGATAATCACCGCAAAGGCTGCCATAGAGCACTTTCCGGGCTTTGTCGGATAAATTCGCTGTCTTTTCAGTTGCTGAGGCCTCAAGTCGGCCTTAGACTGCCGGCCCTCGTAAATTGAGTGCCGGGTGGCGCTTGGAATAAACGGCGCCTTTCCGATGGCCAGACCAGGTCCGCCGGAATGCTCCCTAATTCGCCTTAATGCACGTTTTTTTATAGAGATATCAATGACAAAGGACAAGTTGCTGGCCATGCCGGCGGATGACTACATGAATGCCGAGCAACATGCTTTTTTCTCCGAGCTGTTGCAGAACATGAAAGTCGAAACCCATGAGCGCATCGAACAGAATCGCATCGCCATCGAGAGCCTGGACACGCCAGCCGATCCGGCCGACGCTGCTTCTGTCGAAGAAGAGCGCACCTGGCTGGTGAACGCGATCGATCGCGACCAGCGCATGCTGCCTCAGTTGGAGCAGGCTCTGGAACGCATCAAAGAAGACAGCTTCGGCTGGTGCGACGACAGCGGCGAGGCCATCGGCCTGAAACGCCTGCTGATCAGCCCGACCACCAAGTACTGCATCGAAGCTCAAGAGCGTCACGAACAGATCGACAAGCACCAGCGTCAGGCCTGATTCCGTAACGCCCTGCATCGCGGGCAAGCCACTCCTGTAGGAGCGAGGCTTGCCCGCGATGCTTTTTTTCGCCTGCGAAAATCTCAAGTACTTCTATTGATCTGCTGCAACGCCCACTACTAATGGACCATAGATAATGGCCCAGTAGTGGCGTTTAATGGCTGGACAACAATTAGAAGGTACATGGGGTGACGAAGATGACGAGAGACGGGTCTCTGGTTGCGGCAGTGCCTGCACCAGTGTTTTTGCCGGAAAACCTTTGGCTGACGCCAACCCTGCAAAGCATCGCCCTGATGCTGTTGCTGTGCGGCATGGCGCTGGGGAGTTGGTCGCTTTACCTTTGCCTGCCACTGGCCATTCTGGTCATCTGGCTGCCACGCCTGCGCTCACGCGCCACTCCCCAAGCAACTCCCGCCGACGGCGCCAGTGCCATCGCCGAGTTGACGCGCGATCTTTCCTACACCACCAGTCATAACGCCTTGTCGGCCGCGGGCGTAGCCTTTTCGGTCAAGCAACTGGCGGACAAACTGCAATCGCAACTCGATGCGGCGGCGCAAATCGTCAGCAACGCCGAAGTGATGATCGCAACCGAGCAAGCCACCTCGAAACTCAGCCGCGAAGCCCTCAGTGCGGCCAGCGAAGCGCATCAGAGCAGCGCCGCAGGGCGCACGGAACTGATTGAATCCATCAGTCGCATGCATCAGCTCAGTCAGCGCGCCAGCAGCAGTCGTGAACTGATCGAGGCACTGAGCCTGCGCAGTGACGATATTCAACGGGTCACCCTGGTGATTCAGTCGATCGCCAGCCAGACCAACCTGCTGGCCTTGAACGCCGCGATCGAAGCGGCCCGGGCCGGGGAACACGGTCGTGGGTTCGCGGTGGTGGCGGATGAGGTTCGCGGTCTCGCGGCGCGCACGGCGACGGCCACCGGCGAAGTCGGCGAGATGGTCGCCGATATTCAGCAACGCACGGCGCAAGTGGTGGAGCAGATCCGCCAGCTGTCCAGCGACCTCGACACCGGTGTCGAGCAGGTCGAGCACACCGGCCAGCACCTGGAAAACATTGCGCGTCTGGCCGCCGGCGTCGAGAGCCAGGTCGGCGAAATCGCCAAGGGTGCGGACACTAACCGCGAACAACTCGACAGCCTGTTCCACGCCATCGAACAGATGCGCAGCGACCTGGCGGTCAGCGACCAACAGACCCAGCGCCTGGCTCAGGCTGCCGTGCAAATGGAAGGTCAGGCCGAAACCATCAGCGAGCGTCTCGCCGAAGTCGGGCTGGATGACTACCACCAACGGATTTACGACCTGGCCCGCGAAGGCGCCAGCCAGATTGCCGCACGCTTTGAAGCGGATATCGATCAGGGCCGTGTCAGCCTCGATGACCTGTTCGATCGCAGTTACCAAGCGATCCCCAATACCAGCCCCGCCAAATTTCAGACCCGTTTCGATCGTTATACCGATCAAGTCTTGCCGGCGATCCAGGAACCGTTGTTGCCGCGCCATGAAGGCCTGGTGTTTGCCATCGCCTGCACCCAGCAGGGTTACGTGCCCACCCACAACACAGTCTTCAGTCAGCCGCTGACCGGCGACGCGCAGGTCGATACGATACAAAACCGCACCAAGCGCAAATTCGCCGACCGCACCGGCATCCGCTGTGGTAGCCATCAGCAGCCCGTGTTGTTGCAGACCTACACCCGTGACACCGGGGAACTGATGCACGACCTCTCGGTGCCAATCATGCTCAAGGGACGGCATTGGGGTGGATTGCGCTTGGGGTACAAGCCGGAAAGTCCGCGCTAGAGGCGCAGCCTGATAACCGGTGAGTATGCCTGACACTGAACTGTGGCGAGGGAGCTTGCTCCCGCTGGACTGAGCAGCAGTCCCATCTTGGGGCCGCTTCGCAGCCCGACGGGAGCAAGCTCCCTCGCCACAGGTTATCGTTGGCTCAGGATCGGATTATCAGTGAACCTGATGCATGCGCAGGTTCAGGTCGTCGACCACCCGCGCCCAATCGGCGTCTTCGCGCAATTGTTCTTTGAGGAAGCCCGCTTGTTGTGGCGTCCAGAACTCGGCATCGATGAGTTTCTTGTCGTCTGCCAAAGGGGAATGGCTGGCGATGAAATCGTCGATGGCTTTCTCGCTGGAGTCCAGGCCGAGCTGGTCGAACAAACCTTTCAAGTCGTGTGTAGGTGAATCCATCTTCATCTCCTTGCGTGTCGCGTCGAATGCGAGATCTGAGGTGCGGCGTCATTGCATCTGAGGGGGCCGCGCTTCAGGAGTTCGATCGCGATGTGGATAGCAGGAGAGAGCATAGACGGCAAATCCGACGATCAGGCTTTCAATGCACCGTTATCGACGGCAAGCTTCAGCTCCTTCGCGGCTTCCTGGGCGGCAACGGCGGCGACGTCCGAGGTCTTGAACCAGCGATCCTTCTCGACCTGGTGATATGTCTCCTTGGTCAGCGGTGGCTTGGCACGCATCACAATGACAGCCTGGAATTCGCCTTCGACCTCTCTGGCTTCGCCCCGGATAAAAAATTCACCGATATCAAATTCCGTCACGTAGCTGCCTTCCCTTGGAAATATTTTGTTGTGTTGAACGCCGTCCGTCCTGGGGACGGATTTCGTGGGTCGGGCAGTATGGCAGTAGTTGCCTGCCGGCGGCTGAGTTAAGTCGCCGGCATGACGAAACGTCTATAGATGTGAACGCAGAAGAGCACGTCAGGCGCGCGACTCAAGAGAGCGGGCAAGGGCGCAGGCTTCGTTATGGCAGCCACGGAAACCTCTTACGCGGCCGGTGGAAATTTCCTTGATATGGAAGAAGGCATTACCGGCCAGTACCACTTGAAAGCGTGGAAGCACAAAGCTTTCCGGCTGTAACTCATGTGGCTGGAACAACACCGGTAGCAAGGGGGCGCAGCTGTTTGCGCGCGATGCCTGGGCGGAAGCGATGTGAGTCATTGTGCACATGTGAAGTCCTTTTCATTGTTTTGCCGACGTGTGTACGTCGTTTTGGGTAGTCTCGGTAAGCATGGCTGCTCTAGAATCACCAACACTGGTTGGAGAATGGTGTTCATCTAAAGCAATTTTTTACTGGCGATATGTCGGAAAAGTGCTTTTTTTAAAGAGATTTTTCCCTAAAGTTGGTAATCCGGTTTCCTCTGGCAGTAAGAAGGGCATTTTCCTTCAACATCTGACGACTTTCACAGAGGACGGCGCGGGTGGTATTCCAGTAATCTCACTGACCTCGCGAGGCATGAGCGCTCTGCTCAGCTCAGGATTTCAACCCGGGTCTTACGGCAAACCTCCGGCATGGCCGCTTTTTTTCTGCTGTGCGCTTTTTCTGCGTGCGGCATCATTTTCAGATGTGGGGATGTTTCCTTGGCAGTAAGTAATCTCGATATGCATGCTTTGTTCGTGCTGGGTGATTTGCGCGCAAAGCTGGTTAAACAGTTTCAGTCACGTTTCGTTTACATCACCGAACAGAACGCTGAAGGCATTTACATTGCCGAGATCGACACCGAAGAGGCACTGGTGGTCGATGACAAGCCGGGGCTCAAGCTCAAGGTCGGTGATCATTTCAGCGCTTCCGTGCTGCCCAGTCGTGAAGGCGGCAAGCTCGACATCAAGTTCCGTGAAATCAAACTGACGGTTTATGGGCTGGGCGATTACGCCTTTGTCACCACCGCAGACGGTCACGCGATTGTGTTCAAGGAAGGTCATAGCGTGGTGATGGTTTTCGCCGCCCACCAGCAGTTGCAGGAAGGCCTGACCAAAACCCTGAAAGCCGTGACTGCCAAAGCCGCCAAGTGGCGCAAGGGCGAACTGGTCACGTTCAAGGCCAGCGAGTAATGACCCTGACCCGCGCCGATTTCCACGAACAGAACCAGGCCAGCGCGCAAGTCGAAGCCCGGCGGCTGTTCGAGCAGAAAGCTGTTCTGCAGGGAGGCTGGCTGAATTGGGTGGCGTCACAGATCTACACGCTGCGCCCGGCGGCGTACGCCAGCATGGTAAGAGGAGAGCTGGCACGCTTGCAGGAAGTTTCCGAAAATTAAATCACGCCCCTCGAAAGCAGGAACCTCTACTACAGTCAGTTGACTGAGTATTCAGAGGCTTGCGGTCTTCTGTCAGGCCATCCTGCTATTGCTGTGAACAGCACGAGGTGCAAAAGCATGAAAGGATTTCGACGGTTGCTGGCCGTTGCCGTGGCCACGTTTGGTGTGTTGAGTTCACCCGTTCCGGTATCCGCTGCCCAGACGCCGATCCACTTTGCCGACCTGAACTGGGAAAGCGGCAGCCTGATCACCGACATCCTGCGGATCATCGTCGAGAAGGGCTACGGCTTGCCGACTGACACCTTGCCCGGGACAACCATCACCCTGGAAACCGCACTGGCCAACAATGACATTCAGGTCATTGGTGAAGAATGGGCGGGTCGCAGTCCGGTCTGGGTCAAGGCTGAAGCCGAGGGCAAAGTCGTGAGCCTGGGCGATACGGTCAAGGGTGCGACTGAAGGCTGGTGGGTGCCCGAATATGTGATCAAGGGCGACCCGGCCAAGGGCATCAAGCCGTTGGCGCCCGGTTTGCGCAGTGTCAGCGACCTGCCCAAATACAAGGATGTGTTCAGCGATCCGGAAAGCCCAGGCAAGGGACGCTTCCTCAACAGCCCGATTGGCTGGACGTCGGAAGTGGTGAACAAACAGAAACTAACGGCCTATGGCCTGAACGACAGCTATGTGAATTTTCGCAGCGGTTCCGGGGCGGCGCTGGATGCAGAGATCAGTTCGTCGATTCGTCGCGGCAAGCCGGTGCTGTTTTATTACTGGTCACCGACGCCGCTGCTCGGGCGCTTCAAGCTGATTCAGCTGGAGGAGCCGCCCTTCGATGCCGAAGCCTGGAAAACCCTGACCGACGCTGACAACCCCAATCCGAAACCGACGCGCTCGCTGGCCTCGAAGCTGTCGATCGGCGTGTCCACGCCTTTTCAGAAGCAGTATCCGCAGATTGCCGATTTCTTCAGCAAGGTCGATTTTCCGATCGCCCCATTGAACAAGGCGTTGGCTGAAATGAGCGAAAAACACACCCCGCCACGTCAGGCGGCGGAGGCGTTCATGAAGGCGCACCCGGAGGTGTGGCAGGCGTGGGTGCCGAAGGATGTGGCGGATAAGGTTTCTGCTGAGTTGAAGTAATGCAGTGAGTCTGATGTCGCCTTCGCGAGCAAGCTCGCTCCCACACTGGATCTTCAGTGTTCACAAAAAACCTGTGGGAGCGGGCTTCCCCCGGTGCTGTCGTTGATCTGGTAGTCGATGATCGAGCGAACCCAGATCGTACGCTGCTCGTAACGGCCGTCCTCGACGTTGTAGTTGTTGAAGCGGTTGTGCTTGTCGATTTTCAGTTTGCCGGTCTTGGGGTTGAGCACGGGCGTGCCCCAGTACGGACTGTCTTCGTGTTCGTCCTGATATTCCAGCGCGAGGGTGTGGGACAGGTTTGGCGTCAGGTCGCTGAGCAGCGAGAACGCGACGCTCCAGGCATCGCGCTCCTGACGGTCGAAGTAGCCATTGCCGGTGTTGTGGCTGACGTCGAGCCGCGCGTAATGCTGCACATCGGCGCCGTCGTCGCTGAGCGCGTGGTTGAGGCCGAACGCGGTCTCGGTCGTGTCATAAGTCCCGTAGCTGACGCGGCCTTCGACTGCTTGCTCTTCGCGGGTCGCGAGTTTGGTCACGTAGTTCAATGAGCCGCCCACGGAGCCTGCGCCATTGATCAGCGACGACGGGCCGTCCACCAGTTCCACCCGATCATAAATCCACGCATTCACCGGCCGGGCGAGGCCGCCGGAGACGTTGATGCCGTTCAGCATCTGGGTGATCTGGCTGCTGGTGAGCCCCCGGTAGGAGACGAACCCACCGAAACCCGGCGGAGCACTGGCATTGACGCCGGGCAAGGTGTTGGCGGCGTCCTGGAAGTTTTGCGCACCGTGGCGCTCGATGTCGTTGCGGTTGGCGATGGCCACCGACGCCGGGTTTTCACGCACGCTCAGGCCCAGGCGCGAGGCCATGCCGCTGGATTGATCGAGGCTTAACCCTGGCTCGGCCGTCGCTTCGCCATCAATGGTAATGGGGGCCAAGTCGACGGTGGATTGCGCCCAGGCGTTAACAGACAGTTAGCCGAAAAGGCTGGCCAGTAAAGGAATGCGTTTCATCGATGAATCCTGAAGGGCAGGGAGGTCAGCGCTGGCGACGACGGCCAAGGGCGGACTGTGTTGCTCCGGGAGGATCGCCAGGGTCAGGCTGGAATTGAGCGCCGGGCCCATGCCGCCGGTGGAGCACAGCGGGCAGCCGAAGGCATTGGACAGGGTCGGCAGGTTGTCATCGGAGGTGTTCGAGGAGGCGGGCGCCTGGGTGGCCGGATCAACCGAACAGAACTGGCCGCCGATGCCATTGAGCTGCATCCCGACCATTTGCCCGTGACCGATACTGCAGGCGAACACGTTGACCAGGACGCAGCAATAAAGCATCCAGGCCATCAATGTGCGATCAGTTCGGGCGAATTTCATGGAGCGGCACGTTACCACCGTCGATGAAAAATACCCTTACAAAAACGCTCAAGGAGGTTCATCCTGCTGCGACATTTCACGCAGGATGTTTGAATATGAGCCTAATGGTCGCGCAATGGATTGCAGCAATCTTCCTCTTGATCAGCCTGGTCCATTTGTACTGGGCCGCGGGGGGCAAGTTGGGAAGCGAGGCGGCGGTGCCGCGGGTGCCCGGGGAGGGCGATGCAGAGTCCAGGCCGGCGTTCAAGCCGTCGGGCTTTACCACCTTGTTGGTCGCGGTAGGGTTGCTGTTGATCGCGATGCTGGTGTGCCTGCGGGTCGGCCTGTACTTGCCGACGGTGCATCACTGGGCGCTGCAATGGGTGATCAGTGCCATTGCGATGCTGATGTTTGCCCGGGCGATCGGCGATTCGAACCTGGTGGGGTTCTTCAAGCAGGTCAAGGATTCGAAGTTTGCCCGGCTCGATACCTGGGCTTATTCGCCGTTGTGTGTGGTGTTGGGCGCCGGGTTGTTGGCAGTCGCCTGGATCTGAGTTGTTGCTGAAAAGCTTCGCGGGCAAGCCTCGCTCCTACAGGTTTTGTGTCGATTACAAATTAATGATTTCACACAATTCTGTAGGAGCGAGGCTTGCCCGCGAAGAGGCCGTGTCATTCACCACAAAGCTCTAAACCTGTCCCTGATTCTCAGTGCGCCGACTACTCACCTCAGCCGGCACATCATCCCCCGCCATGCGCTTGCGAAACAGCGCCGCCCGCGCCAGCAGCAACGTGGTCACCGGCACCGTGATCGACAACAGAATCGGAATCAGCCAGGCATGCAGCACCGGCCCGGACTTGAGCGCTGAAAAGTAAATGATCGAGGCCAGCGCCACGCACCACGCGCCGAGTGTCGAGGCCAGCGCCGGGGGGTGCATGCGCTGAAAGTAATCCTTCATCCGCACCAGGCCAATGGCGCCGATCAACGCAAAAACGCTGCCGAGCACCAGCAGGATCGCCACCGGAATTTCAACCCACAGAGACAGTTCCGCGTTCATTCGATCACCTCGCCACGCAGCAGGAATTTGGCCAGGGCAAACGAGCCGACGAAACCGAACAGGGCGATCAGCAGCGCCGCCTCGAAGTAAGTGTCACTGGCATAACGAATACCCAGCGCCAACATCATCAGCATCGCAATGATGTAGAGGTAGTCCAGCGCCAGAACCCGGTCCTGGGCCGACGGGCCTTTGAACAGGCGAATCAGGGTCAGGATCATCGCCAGGGAAAACAGGAACAGGCTCAGCAGGATCGCGTTCGACAGCAATTCGCTCATTCGAAGATCTCCATCAAGGGGCGCTCGTAGGTCGCCTTGAAGTGCTCGATAAACAGCACTTCATCATCCAGGTCGAACACGTGCAGCAACAGGATGCTGCGGTCCAGCGCCAGTTCCGACCAGACCGTCCCGGGGACCACCGTGCAGATCATCGACAGCGCGGCGAGGCCATTGGCGTCGCGCAAGTCCAGCGGCACTTTGATGAAGCGCGAGCGCGGTGGACGGCGACCGGCGTTGAGCACGCCCCAGGCCACTGCCAGGTTGGACACCAGCACGTCGCGTCCGACCAGCAAGAACAAGCGCAGGATCACCCCGGGTCGACGAATACGGATCGGCAGCGGCCGCAGCTTGCGCATCATCAGCGGCGCGCAGAACCCCAGCACCGCGCCGAGCAATAGATTGCCTGGGCTCATCGACAGGTTCAGCACCAGCCACAAAAGCCACAAGGCCAGCGACAACCACGGTGCCGGAAACAGACGCTTCATGGCTGCACCTCCAGCATCGCCGCCCTGGCTTCCGGGCTCGGAACCACACGCGTGCCCAGCACCGCCATGACGTATTGCTGCGGGTTGTTCAAGGCATCGGCGGCGGCCTGGGTATAACGCATCAGCGGCTCAGCCTTGAAGGTCAGCGCAACGCTCAGCCCCAGCAGGACGATGATCGGCACGCACTCGAAGCGACGCAACAACGGCGATGGCCGCTCTTCGGGTGTCCAGAAACGCTGGATGCCCAAGCGCGAGAAGGCGATCAACGACGCCAGCCCGGACAGGATCAGCAACGCCAGCAAACCCCACGCCGCGTTCGACACCGGCTCATCGGTGCTATTGCCCAGCCCCAACGGGTTGAGCAGGGCGCTGAGCAGGCTGAGTTTGCCGATAAACCCGGACAGTGGCGGCATGCCGATAATCAGCAGCGAGCAGGCAATGAAGCTCAAACCGAGGAACGCCATGGTCCAGGGAATCACCTGGCCGACCACGGCTTTCTGTTCGTCATCGAGGTTGATGCCTTTGGGCGGTTGCAGGGATTCCATCGGGCGTGGCAGTAGGTCGCCGTCATCGAACAATGGCATTTCATTGGCCGAGCGGGAGCGCTCGATCAGTTCGGCCAGCAGGAACAGCGCGCTTAACGCCAGGGTCGAGCTGACCAGATAGAACAGCGCCGCGCCGATCAGGTTGGGCTGGGCAAAACCGATGGCCGACAGCAGGATCCCCGCCGACACCAGAATGCTCAGGCTGGCCAGGCGTTCCAGCCTTTGTGCGGCAAGGATCGCCACGCCGGCGCAGACGATGGTCGCCATGCCGCCGTAGATCAGCCAGTCGCCGCCAAAGTACGCCGACGCCCCGGCCTGACCGGAGAACAGCAGGGTCCACAGGCGCAGCAAGGTGTACACGCCGACCTTGGTCATGATCGCGAACATTGCCGCCACCGGCGCGCTGGCCGCCGAGTAGGCCGGCACCAGCCAGAAGTTCAGCGGCCACATCCCGGCCTTGGCCAGGAACGCTACCGCCAGAATCCCCGCACCGGCATGCAGCAGGCCGCGATCAGCTTCCGGGACCAGCGGGATTTTCAACGCCAGATCAGCCATGTTCAGCGTGCCGGTGACGCCATAGATCAGTGCCGCGCCGATCAGAAACAGCGACGACGCCAGCAGGTTGATCGAGATGTAATGCAAGCCTGACGACACTCGCGCCCGACCCGAACCGTGGAGCATCAGGCCGTAGGAGGCCGCCAGCAGCACTTCGAAAAACACGAACAGGTTGAACAGGTCCGCCGTCAGGAACGCGCCGTAAAGGCCCATCATCTGAATCTGGAACAGCGCGTGGAAACTCGAACCGGCGCCGTCCCAACGGGCCATGGCGAACAGCAAGGCGCTGATGCCGATGATCCCGGTCAGCACCAGCATCAACGCCGACAGGCGATCGACCACCAGCACAATACCGAACGGCACCTGCCAGTTGCCCGGCAGGTAGACGCCGATCGAGCCGGGCACGCCGGTGGTCTGCGTCCATTGCAGCAACATCACGGAGATCCCCAGGCCCAGCAGGCTGGAGAACAGGTTGATCCTGGCCTTCAACGGGCGATGTTTCTCGCCCAGCATCAGCATGAGGGCGGCGGTCAGCAGCGGCAGCAGAATCGGTGCGGCGATCAGGTGCGTCATCGCATTCATTCTTTAGGCTCCCGGCCATCCACATGGTCGGTCCCGGTCAAGCCGCGGGAGGCCAGCAGCACCACCAGAAACAGCGCGGTCATGGCGAAGCTGATCACGATGGCGGTCAGCACCAGCGCTTGTGGCAAGGGATCGGTGTAATGCAGCAAGTCCTGCGGCACGCTGTCCTTGATGTTCGGCTCCTTGCCGATGAACAGACTGCCCATGCTGAAGATGAACAGATTGACGCCGTACGACAACAGGCACAGGCCCATGACCACCTGGAACGTCCGTGGCCGCAGCACAAGCCAGACACCGGACGCGGCCAGCGCGCCGATGGCGATTGCGATGACTTCTTCCATCAGACGGCCTCCTTCATGGCGACGGGTTTGGTCTGGGCAGCGGTCTTGTGACCCCGGACCGATTGGTGGGCGAGGGCGGTGAGGATCAGCAGCGTCGAACCGACCACCACCGCGTACACACCAATGTCGAAGAACAGCGCGCTGGCGATATGAATGTCGCCGAGCAGCGGTAGTGCGAAATGCCAGGTGTGGGTGGTCAGGAACGGATAACCGACCGCCATCGCCCCGAGCCCGGTAACGGTGGCGAACAGCAAGCCGGTGCCCATCCAGCGCAGCGGTCGAAGGCTCATTTGCGCCTCGACCCACTGCGTGCCGGCGACCATGTATTGCAGGATGAACGCCACCGACATCACCAGCCCCGCGACAAACCCGCCGCCCGGCTGGTTGTGGCCACGCATGAACAGGTAGATCGAGACTACGAACGCAATCGGCAGCAGCAGGCGCACGAGCACCGCCGGCACCATCATGAAGCCGAGCGCGGTGTCGCTGGCGTGACGCGGGTTGACCAGATCGGTGACCACGTCCGGCGCGAGCAAGCGCTGTTGGGCGGGTAACTGCAGGCTTTCTTTCGGCGGTCGGAAGCGACGCAACAGGGCGAACACGGTGAGCGCCACGGCCGCCAGCACGGTGATTTCGCCGAGGGTATCGAAGCCACGGAAATCCACCAGCATCACGTTGACCACGTTACTGCCGCCGCCTTCAGGCAGGGCACGGCTGAGGTAGAACGAGGAAATGGCGTTCGGCGTCTGGCGCGTCAGCATCGCGTACGACAACACCGCCATGCCGCCGCCGACGGCGATGGACAGCAGCAAGTCGCGCAGACGCCGGATACGTGCCTTGCGCAGGGTGCTCGGCAGCGGCGACACCTCTTCGATCCGGCGCGGCAGCCAGCGCAGACCGAGGAGGATCAGCACCGTGGTCACCACCTCGACCACCAATTGCGTCAGCGCCAGGTCCGGCGCCGAGAACCACACAAAGGTCACGCAGGTCATCAGGCCGCAGACGCTGACCATGGTCAGGGCCGCGAGCCGGTGATACTTGGCCTGCCACGCCGCGCCGAGGGCACAGGCAATCGCCAGCAGCCAAAGGGTCACGAACACGATCGACCCCGGAATCTTCGGCCGGTCGCCCCAACTCAGACTGCTGTGCAGCATCGGGATCAGCCCGGCGAACACCGCCGCGAGCACCACGAGGAACAATTGGGTTTGCAGGCGTTTGGTGCTGATCCGCCGCTCCAGCCGCCGGGCCAGACGCATCATGATCACCAGGCTGCGCTCGAACTGGCGCTTGCCGTTGAACCGGCCAATGATCGGCGGGTATTTGAAACGCCCGAGTTTGAGCTGCTTGCGCAACAGCAAATAGAGCACGATGCCGCAGGACATGGCGATCAGGCTCATGATCATCGGCGCGTTCCAGCCGTGCCAGATCGCCAGGCTGTATTCAGGTAATGTCCCACCTACGACCGGCAACGCAGCGGCGGCCAGCAACGGGCCGACCACTTGCGCCGGGAAAATCCCCACGATCAGACAGGCGAACACCAGCAATTCAACCGGCGCGCGCATCCAGCGTGGCGGTTCGTGCGGGGTGTGGGGCAGGTCGGTGGCGGTCGGGCCGAAGAACACGTCAACGGTGAAGCGCAGCGAGTAGGCGACGCTGAAGGTGCCGGCGATGGTCGCGACAATCGGCAAGGTCATCTCGATCCAGGCCGTGGCGTTGATGAACACGGTTTCGGCGAAGAACATCTCTTTCGACAGGAAGCCGTTGAGCAGCGGCACGCCGGCCATCGAGGCGCTGGCGACCATGGCCAGGGTGGCGGTGAACGGGATCAGCTTGATCAGGCCGCTGAGCTTGCGAATGTCACGGGTGCCGCTTTCGTGGTCGATGATCCCGGCGGCCATGAACAGCGAGGCCTTAAACGTGGCGTGGTTGAGGATGTGAAACACCGCGGCCACGGCGGCCAGCGGACTGTTCAGGCCCAATAGCAGAGTGATCAGGCCGAGGTGGCTGATGGTCGAGTAGGCCAGCAAGCCCTTGAGGTCATTCTGGAACATCGCGCAGTACGCGCCGAGCAGCAGGGTGCAAGCACCGGCACCGCTGACGATGTAGAACCATTCTTCACTGCCGGACAGCGACGGCCACAGTCTTGCGAGCAGAAATACCCCGGCCTTGACCATGGTCGCCGAGTGCAGATAGGCCGAAACCGGTGTCGGCGCCGCCATCGCGTGGGGCAGCCAGAAGTGAAAAGGGAATTGCGCACTTTTGCTCAAGGCGCCGATCAGGATCAGGGGCAGCAGGATAGGGTAGAGGTAGTGCGCGCGAATCAGATCGCCGGCGGCCAGGACCTTGTCCAGGTCATAGCTGCCGACCACATGGCCGAGCAGCATGACCCCCGCCAGCAGGCACAATCCGCCTGCGCCGGTGACCATCAGCGCCATATAGGCGCCGCGCCGCGCATCGGCGCGGTGGTGCCAGTAGCCGATCAACAGGAATGAAAAGAGGCTGGTCAGTTCCCAGAAAAACACGATCTGGATCAGGTTGCCGGAGATCACCAACCCGAGCATCGCGCCCATGAACGCCAGGAAAAACGCAAAGAAGCGCGGCACCGGATCGTCCGGTGACATGTAATAGCGGGCGTATAAAGAAACCAGCGTGCCGATGCCCAGCACCAGCATCGAGAACAGCCAGGCGAAGCCGTCCATGCGCAGGACGAAGTTCAGGCCCAGGCTGGGCAGCCAGAAAAACTCTTCACGAATGACGCCGCCATGGGCGATTTGCGGGTATAAGAGGGCGACCTGAACGGTGCCAATCAAGGCAACCAGACCAGCCAGCAAAGATTCGGTATTACGCGCGTTGTGAGGCAGCAAAGCCGCCAGACAGCTGCCGATAAAAGGCAGAAGCAGTAGAACTATCAGGGACATAGGCTTCTAATCTGCGGAAGTTTGTGAAGCATCATACGTGCCAGCTCCCGGATCACCAAACGCCAAGCTGTCGCAGAATCCTACAAGGTAGATGGGAAAAGCCTGATTCACATTGTTTCAAAGGTGCGTTTTCAGCAGGTCTGGCCCCTTCGCGGGCAAGCCTCGCTCCTACAGGTTTTGTATTGTTCGCAAATATTAGTCTCGACAAAAAACCTGTAGGAGCGAGGCTTGCCCGCGAAGACGATCTGGCAGGCGCTGCAAATCTTGAAGCTTAAATCTGGGTTTCCTGTTCCAACTCTTCTTCCGCCGCAGCAACCTTACCCTTGGTTTTCAATTCACTCACAATCACCGCCGCCACAATCAACCCAGCACCCACCAACGCAATCGCCGGCAACCGCTCCCCGGCAATTCTTCCGACAATCCCGGCCCATACCGGCTCGCCCGCATAAATCAACGTCGCCCGGGTCGGCGAGACACTCTGCTGCGCCCAGTTCATCGCCACCTGAATCGCCGCGCTCGCAGCGCCCAAGCCCAACGCGCTGCACAGCAACAGCCATGAGAAACCCGGAATCACTTCCTGAGTCGGCACCACCATCAGGAACGACAGCACCGACGTGGTCGCCAGTTGCACCACCGTCACCCGGCGCACATCGACTTGCCCGGCATACGTGCTGATCAGAATGATCTCTGCCGCAATCGCGACAGCACTGATCAACGTGGCGATTTCACCCGGACTGAAATTAAAGGAAGCGCCCGCCGGCCCGGACAGCAGCATCAACCCGGTAAACGCCAGCATGATCCCGATGCTCGGCATCAGCCCCGGACGCCGTCCCAGCACCAGCCATTGCAGCAACGGTACGAAGGGCACGTACAGCGCAGTAATAAACGCCGACTGACTGCTGGGAATGCTTTGCAAGCCGACAGTCTGCAAGCCGTAACCCAGCATGATCGCCACGCCGATAAACGCCCCCGCCTTCAGTTCGAACAGGGTCAGTTCCCGCAGGTGACGCCAGGAGAACAGCGCCACAATGATCGCCGCCGCAGCAAAGCGCAGGCCGACAAAAAACATCGGCCCGCTGACGGTCATTGCGTGCTGCACCAGCAAGAAGGTTCCACCCCAGACCATGGTGATCAGCACCAGCACGCACTCGGCCTTGCTGAACCGCGAGAAACGGGAAGAAGTGTGAGAGGCGTTCACAGACGTCATGACCTTGCGCGCTACCTGAGGGGGACGCACAATGCGCCGAATGTTGCGCAGTATACTGCCCAACCCCACCAAGTGAGCAATATAGTGCACAAAGATTCTACCCAGCGGGCTTCGGTCCTCCAGCACGTCAGCCAGAACGTTCGACGCCTGCGCCATGCCGCCGACATGAGCCAGACCGCGCTGGCCGAAAAGTCCGGGGTCAGCCGCCGCATGCTGGTGGCCATCGAGGCCGGCGAAAAAAACGTCAGCCTGACCACCCTCGACCGCGTGGCCGAAGCGCTGGACGTGGCGTTCAGCGATTTGATCCAGGCCCCGGACGCCCGCGACCCGAGCCGCATCAACGAAGTCGCCTGGGCTGGAACGATTCCCGGCAGTAAAGCCGTTTTACTGTCCAAAGCCACCGCCACCCGTGAAGTGGAGCAGTGGGAATGGTGCCTGCAACCGGGGGAGATTTATCCGTCGCAACCGGATGCGGAGGGGTGGAGTGAGCAGATCTACGTTTTTGCAGGCTGCCTGACCTTGATGCTGGGCGATACGCCGCATGAGATTGGCGCGGGTGAGTTCTTCATGTTCGCCAGTGACCAGCCGCATTCCTATCGCAATGATGGGGCGGTTGCAGCGCAGTTTGTGCGTAATGTGGTGATTTGATCGCGGACTACCGCTCATCGGGAATGATGAGCTACCTGTTAGTTCTGACAGTAGACGTTAAGCGTCATTTGGCTCTCAATATTGGTCAGCACGCCTCAGAGCATTAGATATGCGAATTTGGCCTGGCTAGTGCAACTAAAGACCGTCTACTAGAAGGAATCAGGAAATGGATTTTGAACCACTTAAAATTGAAGAAGCTATCGATGGTGTGATCAAGATGGCATCGGTCGAAAAGGGCGGGACGGCTATTATTTCTTGTTGGCCTGATGCCTCTCCTGGTGATGAAGTTGATATTCACATTAAAAAAGAAGTTGTCTGTACCTATAAACTTACGGGGGAGGAAGTTAAGAAGATAGTCGTGATTGTGCCAAAAGAATCCTTTCTGAACTACTCAGGCCAGGGAAAGGTTCCATTTATGTATACGGTCTACCCGGGTGGCGGTGGTAATGGATTTGAATCAAAACTGGCTTCCTATGAAATTCACTTGGCTTAGAGATTAATCTAAACTTCCCCATGCCGCCGACATGAGCCAGACCGCGCTGGCCGAAAAGTCCGGGGTCAGCCGCCGCATGCTGGTGGCCATCGAGGCCGGCGAGAAAAACGTCAGCCTCACCACCCTCGACCGCGTGGCCGAAGCGCTGGACGTGGCGTTCAGCGATTTGATCCAGGCCCCGGACGCCCGCGACCCGAGCCGCATCAATGAAATCGCCTGGGCCGGAACGATTCCCGGGAGCAAAGCCGTTCTACTGTCCAAAGCCACCGCCACCTGTGAGGTGGAACAGTGGGAGTGGTGCCTGCAACCGGGGGAGGTTTACCCGTCGCAGCCGGATGCTGAGGGTTGGAGTGAGCAGATCTATGTGTTTGCAGGCTACTTGACGTTGATGCTGGGCGACACGCCGCAGCACATTGCTGCTGGAGAGTTCTACATGTTCGCCAGCGACCAGCCCCATGCTTATCGCAACGATGGTCCGGTGGCCGCGCGGTTTGTGCGAAACGTAGTGATCTAACTGTTCGCCGATCAACACTGGACGGACACTTTGCTGTTTTAAAGCTGCAAGTCTTTCTCGGAAAAACCCTCAACCTATTGAAATAAAACGAAATTGTATTCAGGCACGACTCCTGCAGAAGCTTCCGGCGTATTCACCAGAATCCCGGAGTCGGCCCATGACAGCCTCTGCCCAACCCCCTCGCACCGCCCACGTCATCCACTCTGACGCCGAAGCCATCGCCGTCGCTCACAAGCTCGCCGCACGCTTCGCCATCGAGGCCAGCGTCCGCGACCGTGACCGACGTCTGCCGATTGATGAACTGGACGAGTTCTCCGCCAGCGGCCTCTGGGGCATCACGGTTCCCAAGGCGTACGGCGGCGCCGGTGTTTCCTATGTGACGGTCGCCGAAGTGATCAAGATCATTTCCGCCGCCGATTCATCCCTCGGCCAGATCCCGCAAAACCACCTCGGCGTCCTCGACATCCTGTTGCAAACCGCCACCGAACAGCAGAAGCGCTATTACTTCAACAAAGTCCTGCAGGGCTACCGTTTCGGCAATGCCTTCTCCGAATCCAAAAGTAAAAACGCCGGGGCCTTTGAAACCCGTATCCGCGTCCATCAAGACACCGCGCAAATCGACGGCGAGAAGTTCTACTGCACCGGCGCGTTGTTCGCGCACATCGTGCCGGCCGTGGCGGTAGATGAAGAGAACAAGGCCTTCATCGCGTTTATCGAGCGCGACAACCCCGGCCTGACGGTGATCGACAGCTGGGACGGATTCGGCCAGCGCACCACGGCCAGTGGCAGCGTTACGCTTAACGCAGTGAAGGTCCCGCTCAGTGCGGTAATCCCGGCCCACAAGGCGTTCGACGAACCCACCGCCGACGGCCCGATCTCGCAAATCATTCAGGCTGCCGTGGACACCGGCATCGCCGTCGGCGCCCTGGAAGAAACCAAACGCTACGCCCGTGAAGCCCGGCCATGGATCGACAGCGGGCAGGATCACGGCTGGCAAGACCCGTTCAGCATCGCCGCGATTGGCGATCTCGAATGGCGGGTCCATGGCACTGAAGCGATCCTCAAGAAGGCTGGACTGGCCATCGATCAAGCCTTGCTCAACCCCAACGAAGACACGGTTGCCCACGCCTCAGTGGTGGTCGCCCAGGCCAAAGTCCTCTCCGCCGAAATCGCGCTGCTCGCCAGCAGCAAACTCTTCGAACTGGCCGGCACCCGCTCGGTGCTGGGCAAATACAACCTCGACCGCCATTGGCGCAATGCCCGGACCCACACGCTGCACGACCCGGCGCGCTGGAAATTCCACCTGATCGGCAACTACCTGCTCAACGGCGTGAAGCCCGCGCGCCACGCCTGGAACTGAGGAGTCCACCATGAACGCTTTGACCCAACCGATTGTTGCCGACCAGCCTCTGGCCAAGAGTCAGCACGACGTGCACAACGCCCGCAGCCTGCTCGATGCGACCCTGCGTTTTGTCCGTCAGCAAACCCAAACCACGGATGACCCTTACGTCATCAGCCGTGTCGGTGATTTGCACATCCGCATCGAAGTTGCCGCTGCGCTGCTCGAACGCGCTGAAGAGTTTCTGAACAGCCACGAAGACGATACGGAAATCAGCGTTGCCATCGCCGAGTCGCGCCTGGCCAGCGCCGACGCACTTAACGCCGTCAGCAATGCTGAATTTGAACTCACCGGCCAACGCACCGTGTTGCACGGATCACTGCATGATCCGCTGCGCTGGAAACTTCACATCATTGGCAATTTTCGCCTCAACGGTATCCATCCCCCACGCTTTCGGAGTGCCGTTTGATGGCCCGTGAAATCCGTCTCAACGCCTTTGACATGAACTGCGTCGGTCACCAATCGCCGGGTTTGTGGGCGCATCCGCGGGATCGCTCGTGGCAGTACAAGGACCTGGAATACTGGACCGATCTGGCGAAAATCCTTGAGCGCGGCAAGTTCGACGGTTTGTTCATCGCCGATGTGCTGGGCATCTACGACGTCTACAACGGCAACGGCGATGCGGCGATCCGTCAGGCGGCGCAGGTGCCGGTCAACGATCCGTTGCAACTGATTCCGCCGATGGCGCTGGTCACCGAGCATCTGGGTTTTGGCCTGACTGCGTCGTTGTCCTTCGAGCATCCGTATCCGTTCGCGCGACGTTTGTCGACGCTCGACCATCTGACCAAGGGCCGCGCAGGCTGGAACATCGTCACGTCTTATCTGGAAAGCGGTGCGAAGAACCTCGGCCAGAAAGCCCAGACCGAACACGATGCGCGTTATGACTTCGCCGAGGAATACCTGGAGGTTTGCTACAAGCTCTGGGAGGGCAGTTGGGAAGAGGGCGCGATCCTGCGCGACCGCGAGCGACGGATGTTCAGCGATCCGAGCAAGATCCACGAGATCCAGCACGTGGGTAAACACTTCCAGGTGCCAGGGATTCATCTCTGCGAACCCTCGCCGCAACGCACCCCGGTGCTCTATCAGGCGGGCGCATCGAGTCGCGGCAAGCAGTTTGCTGCAGAGCATGCAGAGTGCGTGTTTGTCGCGGCGCCGTCGAGAGTGCTGCTGAAGAAAACTGTGGCCGACATTCGTCGTCGCGCCGCCGAGGCCGGGCGCGATCCGTCGAAGATCCTGATCTTCAACCTGCAAACCGTGATCCTCGGCGAGACCGACGCCAAGGCCAAAGCCAAGTTCGAGGAATACAAAACCTGGGTCAGTTACGAAGGGGCGATGGCGCTGATTTCCGGCTGGACCGGGATCGATTTCAGCCAATTCAAACCGGACGAGCCGCTCAAGCATGTACACACCAACGCCATTCAATCGGCGGTAGAAGCGTTCTCGACGGCTGATCCGAACAAGGTCTGGACGCCTAACGAATTGGCCGATTGGGTCGGTATCGGCGGGTTTGGTCCGTTGTTTGTAGGCAGCCCGGAAACCGTCGCTGATCTGCTGCAGGAGTGGGCCGAGGAGACCGATGTGGACGGGTTCAACCTGGCCTATGCATTGACCCATGAAACGTTCATCGACGCCGTGGAGTTGCTGGTGCCGGAGTTGCAGAAACGCGGGGTGTACAAGACCGAATACGCGCCCGGGACCCTGCGCGAGAAGTTGTTCGGGGAGGGGCCGCGATTGCCCGACATTCATCCGGGTGCGGGGTATCGGGATCTGGCGGGGTTGCGGCAGCAGGAGAGGAAAGTGGTGTCGGCGTAGGCCCCTTCGCGGGCAAGCCACGCTCCCACAGGTTTCGTTTCGCCGGCGATATGTGTGGACGACACAAACCCCTGTGGGAGCGTGGCTTGCCCGCGAAGAGGCCGGCACATTCAAAATCGATATTGCCTGATCCACCGCAATCGCGAGCAGGCTCACTCCCACAGGGGGGCGGTGGTGTTTTAGAGATTGCGTTAGTTTTTCAGCCCGGCGGACCACCGCACGCTTTTGCCCATGAACAGGAGGTCAAACCCATGAGCGTGCATGAACTCAAGCGTCCGCCAATCGCGGACTCGGCCCCGTGGCGGGTTGATCTGCCCCAGGCTTTGGATCAGATGCGCCACTGGGCGCAGGTCAGCCCGTTGCAGCCAGCGTTGCGGCACAAGCGCCACGGTCAGTGGGTTGTCTGGCGCTGGATCGACGCCTTGCGCGATGTCGAACGGCTGGCCGATGGCTTGCGTCAACAAGGTTTCAATGAAGACTCGCGGCTGGCGCTCAGCGGTGCCTTCGAACCGAATCTGTTGCTGCTGGCACTCGCCGCTCAACACATCGGCGGTGAACGGCTAACATTGCCGGACAACCTCGACGCCGAATCACTGCACAAAGCCCTGTGGCGCAGCCGCCCGACCCATGCCTTCGTCCAGGGCCGGCAGACGCAGCAACTCTGGCTCGACCACGGCCAGACGCTGCTGGAGTTCGCCGCACTGCTCGGCCCGACAGAACCCCCGCAACGCTGGCATCGCTGGGCACAAGGCGCCCAACTGTGGAGCGAAGAGGGCACGCAATGGCAGGACGGCCTGACTGTCGTACTCGACCAATGGCTCACCAGCGGACAATCCCTGGCCTTCCCGGAAAGCCCCGGCAGTGCCAGCCGCGATCGCCGTGAAGTGGCGCCGTCGGGGCTGTTGCTGTCTGCCGAAGGCCTGCAACGGCTGGCCACTGAAATCGACAGTCGCCTGGCCCCCCAAGGCACCTGGCGTCGACGTCTCTGTGACTGGGCCATCGCCCACCCGCAAAAACCGCTGCAACGCCTGATCAAAAACCGCGTTCGTCGCCTGCTGGGGTTCCACAACCTGCATTTCATCTGGCAAGCCACGCGTAACCCGGAGGCTCGACCGGCGCCGAACTGGCTCAACGAATTCAAACGGGACATAGCATGAACTCGACCGATTCCATCCTGCAAGCCAGTGATACGGCGTGCTGACGGTGACGTGTTCGACTTTGGTACCGCTTGATGACCGCTCCATGGGTTTGGCGCCTATTATCGTCCAGGAGATTTTCGAGATGAGCCATTGACCAGTGAGAACGCCATGACTCAAACCCAACGCGGACAGGCGACCGACGCCATCCGCCACGCGGACATCCTGATCGTCGGCGGCGGCCTCAGCGGCGCGATGCTGGCGGCGCAGTTGTTGCGATTGCCTGGCAAGCGTTCATTGCGGGTGATCGAACCGCGCGCCGAACTCGGCCGGGGCGAGGCGTACAGCGCGGTCGAACTGGGCCATACGCTCAACGGCAATGCCGCACGCATGAGCGTCGACCCGGACAACATCGATGACCTGACCCAATGGCTGACCGAGCACATCGCGGCGGGTGGCTGGCCGGAGTCGGATGAGCAGCATGTGCCGGTCAGCGAATTGTTCCCGCCCCGGGGGCTTTTCGGTGTGTACGTACAGCAACGGCTGGCGGAGGCGCAAGCGATCGGGGCGGTGAACGGTTCAACGGTCGAGCATGTGCGGGCCGAAGTGGTTGATCTGCAAACCCGAGACGATTCGGTGCTGCTGACCCTGAGTGATGGGCAACGCTTGCAAGGCGCTTATGCGGTGCTGGCCACGGGGATGTTTCCCGCCGCGCGCACGCCGCAGACCGAGTCCAGCGGCTTGAACGCCGCAGCGCTCGATCCGTGGGATGTCGCGGCCATGCGCCGGTTGGACCCGCAATCGACGGTGCTAATCATCGGTTCGGGCCTGACGATGGTCGATGCCGTGGTATCGCTGGAGCAAGCCGGGCATCGCGGGCCGATCGAAGTGTTTTCCCGTCATGGCTTGCTGCCGCACGTGCGCCGGCAACCTCCAACCTGGGTGGATTTTCTCGCCGAGGACCCGAGCATTCGCACGCCTCGACAATTGGTACGCGAACTGCGCCGGCATTGCCGGGACGCCATCGCTCAAGGCATCGACTGGCAGTCGCCGCTCGACACCGTGCGGGCGCATATTGGCCGATTGTGGAATCAGGCGACCGACGTACAGCGGCGGCAGTTCGTGCGGCATGTGCGGCCCTGGTGGGAGAGTCATCACCACCGCTCGCCACCGTTGAGTGCCGAGCTGGTGGCACGGTTGCACAAGGAAGGGCGGTTGCGGATTCAGGCAGCGTCGTTCAAAGGGCTGGAATCGACGACTGAGGGGCAGGTGAGCATCCGCATCCGCCGTCGTGGTGAGGATGAAACCACGGTCGTCAACGGCGCGGCGTTGATCAATTCCAGTGGTATCGAATACGACTGGCGCCGAGTGGCCCGACCGCTGCCACAACAACTGCTGGCCCGCGGGCTGATTCGTCCGGGGCCGTTGGCGTTGGGGATCGCGGCGGCGGTTGATGGCGCAGTGCTGGATGCCGACGGACAGGTCGCTCAACGCCTGTTCGCCATGGGCCCGCCGTTGCGGGGGATGTGGTGGGAAAGCACGGCCGTCACCGATGTCGCCAGCCAGGCCAAAGCCCTGGCCGAACGTCTCACCCGGTCGTTGTAGATACCTTGTGGCGAGGGGATTTATCCCCGTTCGGCTGCGAAGCAGTCGTGAATTCAGACAGCGCGGTGCATCAGTGGAACCGCGTTGGCAGGGTTTACGACTGCTTCGCAGCCGAACGGGGCGGTGCGACGTTTCGATAAATCCCCTCGCCACAACGACAGCTGCTACGGACAACAGTGGTCGCGTAAATGAAGAAACCCCGGGTAGATCGGATCTACCCGGGGTTTCTTGTTTCAAGCAGCGCAAAGCCGTTGATCAATAACGCTGATACTTCGAACCAAACTCAGGGCGGTTTTCAGCGACGTAAAGTTTGCTCGCCTGGCTGTCTTTGTGATCAACGCCGACAGTGTCCACGTTCAACGTTGCCGGTTGGCTGACTTTAGCTGCGGCAACAACTTGCGAGGTGGCGTGTGGGGCGGCGATGGCGGATGTAGCGCCAAGAACCGACAGGGCGAAACCAAGACCGATGATGCTTTTCATGATGTTGCTCCAGTAGTGTGGGGAGAAGATGTGGCCACTGTAGTGCTGGAGCGCCGCGATGAGAAAACACCCTTGCGCATAGTTGTTATCGAGCGCGTTGATCCACCATCAGCGGGGTGGGTTGTCGCTGAGCCAACGCTGTTTGAGTTGTTCGAGGCGTCCGTCGCGGCTCATCTCCTCCAGCGCCTGCTGCCAGCGCTCCACCTGACGAGCATCGGTGAGCGGAGAAAACGCGATGTAGGTGCCTTGCTTCATCAGCGGCATTTGGTAATGCAATTGACTGGGCGCCACGCCTTCTTCCCTGGCCAGGGTATTGACGGAGAGGGTGTCCGCTACCACGAATTCGGTGCGGCCCAGGCGCGCCAGACGCATCATTTGTTCGGGCGTTTCCACGCCGTATAGATTGTTCAAACCCTGCTTCTGCAAGTAGCTGTAGACCAGCCATTTTCGCGGGACAACGATGCGGCCCAGGCTGCCGGCTTCCTGCAAACTGTGCACCGGTTGCTGGGTGCCATTGGCGGAGTAGAGTGCCGTTTCCACTTCCATCAACGGACCGACCCACTGGTACTGGCCATCGCGCTCGGCGGTGCGCAACACGGTAAACACCCCGGTGGCAGGCTCGGTGCTGGCGACACGCAAGGCGCGCAGCAAAGGGACTTGTTGGAAATGCACCTGATCGCCGGCGCTTTCGGCCAGCGCCTGGACCACATCCACACCAAATCCCACCAGTTCGTTGCCTTGCTGAAAATGCAGGGGCGGATGGTTGTCGGTGAGCAGGTTCAGGTCGGCTGCCACCGCAGTGAATGTCAGGAAAGACAGCAGGCAACCGGCAATGCGCTTCATGAATCGTCCTTGATTGAATGAGGTGCAAATCTTAGTACGCGGTTGTTCAACTGTCCCGAGAAATTGTCGGACTATTGCGTCAGATTTCAGGATTTATCGGTGTGCTGCAGGGGGATAGGCATAACACTAAACAACTGTAGGAGTGAGCCTGCTCGCGATGAGGCCCTGTCAGTCAACATCATTGTTGAATGACACACCGCCATCGCGAGCAGGCTCACTCCCACAGTTGATCTCTGTCGGTTTGTAGATTTTGCTCAGTAGCGCTGATATTTCGAACCGAACTCAGGGCGGTTTTCCGCGACAACCACACCCCCTTGCACGGCATTCTTCGGGCTGATCAGCGCGACACGTTCACGCAGTTCCTGCAGGCGATCGGCACCGCCCTCGGCAACGCGGTTCTCGATCAGTCGATCGGAGCCACCTTCAGTCACGCGATTCTTTTGCAGGTTTTCAGAGCCATATTCAGCGACGCGATTCTGCTGCAGCCGGTCCGAACCACCTTCCACCAGCAGTTGCTGGATCTGGCTGTGGGACACAGTGCTGGAGGTGCTGGCCGATGCCAGGTTCGACAGGCCGAGACCGCCAACCAGTGCCAGACCGAGTACCAGGGACGAGACTTTCGAGAAGTTGAACATGGTTGATTCTCCGTGCGCTTAAGTGTGTGTGGGTCGGTAGCTGCTGCTATCCGGTGAACACAGTTAAACGCCCGGGTGTATCGGTGATGTGTGCTTGAACGCGCTGAAATCGGCTTCTACGTATCAGCTCGGGGTTCATATACAGACGGATACAAAACCCCGCGACTTTCTACGTTCTGTAGCAGCTGCATTGTGGTGAGGGGATTTATCCCCGTTCGGCTGCGTAGCAGTCGTAAAACCTGAACGCACGGTCTATCTGATGCACCGCGTTGTCTGATTTCACGACTGCTGCGCAGCCGAACGGGGATAAATCCCCTCGCCACAGGGCAGCTGCTATGTATGGACTCGCCCCCACTGTCTACTCGCTTTTGAAAAACCGCCGCCCCGTTGCATCTATGTATTAGGCCTATTCGAGGAAGCCGTCTTCGGCTTCTGGCCAAAATTGGAAGAGCTCGTGGTATGCCGATTACAGTCAGGCCTCGAAGGCCAGTAGCAGCTAAGGCATCAATCCACGCCGGTCTTACCTGGGGTCAATTTTTTTTCAGCAAAGGGCCGGACAGTTAGTACCTCGGTGGCAGAACTCTGTCGCTCAGTGGCTCATCGTCGCTTGCTGGCCATCACCAGCCTGGCGACGATAAGTCTGGTCATTCTGTAGAAGCACCCAGACGATTCGCAGGTTGCGGTTGGCTAGCCTGATCGCAGCCTCCTTACGACCCAGCCGGCTCATCCAGCGCAACAAGCGGCGGTCATCGGGTTGCTGGGAATCAGGTCGTAGTTGCTGCAGTACCGCATGGGCTCCCTGGATCATCAGGCTGCGTAAATAAACATCGCCTCGCTTGGTCATGCCCCCCAGCCGGACCGTCTGCCCGCTGCTGTGCTGGTCAGGCACCATGCCAAAGTACGCGGCAAACTTGCGGGCATTGGGAAATCGCTCAGGCTTGGTTTCCTTGGCCACCAGTGCCGTGGCAGTGACTGGGCCGATGCCGCGCACAGTCATCAGTCGCTTCGCCGTCATGTCGGCGTTGGCAGCCACTTCCAGGCGCCCCGTCAGCACGCTGATGCGTTCGCCCAAATGGCGCCACTCGGCCAACAGTTCGTCGATCAGTTCACGCAGCAGGCCCGGCACCGGCTGGGTGGCATCTTCCAGGACCCGCGGAATTTTCTGGCTGATCGCAACATCGCCCTGCGCCAAGGCCACGCCATGCTCGAGCAGCAGGCCGCGCATCTGATTGCTCACCGCCGTGCGTCGACGCACATAGCCTTGGCGGGCCCGATGCAACGCCTGCATTGCCAGCGCCGCAACGCTTTTGACCGGCACTGCGTAGATCTTTTCATCGCGACCAGCCCGCAGAATCGCCAGCGCATCGTTGCGATCATTTTTAGGCCCGCTACGATGTGTGGCCACCAAACGGGCTGGAAGAATCCGCGCCAGATTGCCTTGGTCTTGCAGCTGCCGGGCCCAGGCTTGAGCACCCGGACCGGTCTCCATCAGAACCACGACATGAGGCGGCAACTGGCGTAGAAACTCATAAAACGCCTCGCGCGACTTGATCCGTTGCTCGTAGTGCACCTGGCCGAGGACGTCTTCACCGGCGACCTGAAAGACCTGCTTGGCCAGATCGATCGCCACGGTTGTGCAGGCCGACAAATCGGAAGAAGACAGGGATTGATCAATCGAAGTATGCTTTTTCATGGACTCGCCCTCGCTGTCGTTGGCTGTTTAGACTGCCACCGTGGCGCATTGACGCCTCGGCTTGGGCGAGTCCATCCAATTACAGGGATCAGTGGTTATGAGGGGCAAGTGTGAGTTCAGCGCACAAACCGCCGCCTTCGCGGTTGCTCAGGGTCAGGGAACCGCCGATGGTCAGGGCCAGTTGCTGCGCGATGGCAAGGCCCAGGCCGGTGCTTTCATGATTCTGCGCCGAGCATTTCCACAGGGTAGGAGAATACGTAGCCTTCGCTGCGCACGGTTTTGATGTAGGTCGACTCCCGGGAGTCATCCATCAGCCGTTGGCGCAGACGGCTCACCAGCAAGTCGATGGAACGGTCGAACAGGTCGGCGTCGCGGCCCTGGGTGAGGTTGAGCAACTGGTCGCGACTGAGCACGCGCTGCGGGTGATCGAGGAAAACCCTGAGCAAGCGGTATTCGGCGCCACTGAGTGCAACCATCGTGCCGTCTTCGTCCAGCAAGTGGCGGGCGGTGGTGTCCAGGCGCCAGCGGCCGAAACCCAGCAACCGCCCGCTTTCTGTGATGAGCAGGTTGGGCGGCAGCATCCGGGTGCGGCGCAGAACGGCGTTGATCCGCGCCAGCAATTCGCGTGCGGCGAACGGCTTGGTCAGGTAGTCGTCGGCGCCCATCTCCAGGCCGAGGATGCGGTCGGTTTCGTCGTTGCGGGCGGTGAGCATCAGGATCGGCGTGGCCTTGTGTTTGCCCGAGCGCAATTCGCGGCACAGCAGCAGGCCGTCATCACCGGGCATCATGATGTCGAGCACGATCAGGTCCACGGTGTTGGCCTCGAGAAAGCTGCGCATCTGCCGGCCATCGGCGACCACTGTGGTGCGCAGGCCGTTCTTCTTCAGGTAATTACCGACCAGTTCGCGGATCTCGCGATCGTCATCGACGATCAAAATGTGGTTCACATGGTCCATTGCTCAACCCTCTTGTTATTCGCTCGTCGCGCATTCTAGGGAGCCGCACCGCGCCTGCCTGCCGGCCTTTGTATCTCACTGTATCTGGTGGTGACGTTGATACATGGGGATACAAGACGGCTTTTTGCTGGGGCGGGTGTATCGAACTGTATCGGGTGCCCTGCGTGACACCTTACGCCTTAATAGTCCCGGTTTTTCGACACATGGCAGATACCTCAGGGCGATTGAATGGGTTCCATCGAGACAAGGTGGCTTGCCTCGCTCTACTGCCCATCGACTTAGAGGACATCATCATGAACTGGAATAAATTGGTTGCCGCGGGCTTCTTTGCTGTCTTGCACGTTGCGGCGTTTTCGGCCCATGCGGATGTTCAGGCGCACAGTACCCCTCTGGATATCAAGAAGGTGATTTCTACTGTAGAAGACGGTGGGGGGAATTGCGGGATTGTGAATGCGCGGATGACGTATCTGGATTCCAGCGGTACGCAGAAGGTGCTGGATTACAGTAAGTTTGCGGCGTGTGGGAATCAGGGCGGTTGACCTTGGCGGCCTTCGGGCCGACCAGGTTCACCCCGATGTACCCCGTCCCCTGTAGGAGCGAGCCTGCTCGCGATGGCGGCCTGACAGCCGACCAATCTCTTTCAGGTGTACATATCCATTCCTGCGGTTACGGCCGCTTATGGTTTCGCTCTTACAGCGAGTCCCTTTTGCAAACGCCCAAAAGGAACCAAAACGCTTCGCCCCAACGTCCGGCCCCTCGCTTAGGCTCGGCGTACGCTCGCTCCGGCATTCATCTGGGGGCATCGCCTCCGGTTGGCTTCGCTTCAACCTCCTCTCGATGTGTTCGACTTCGTCGAACGGCGCTTCGCGCCTACCCCCCAGATGAACGCCTCCACTCAGCCTCCCGACGGGGCGAGTAGATCAAGATCAAGAGCTGCAGGCGAGCTAACGCTCGGCCTGATGAGTGGTGAGGAGCGAAGCGTGTACACCGAACTCATTGTAGGAGTGAGCCTGCTCGCGATGAGGGCCTGTCAATCAACATCAATGTTGGATGACTCACCGCCAACGCGAGCAGGCTCGCCCCCCCAGTGGATTGGGTGTTTGTCAGGCGCCGTTTATCAAGCAACCACCCGGTAACACGGCACATAAGCCGCGCCACCCGGTAGTTTCATCCGGTGCTGTGCGACAAAGGCCTTGAGTAGTTGATCCAGCGGATGCATGACCGCTGCATCGCCACGGATCTGGTAAGGCCCGTGTTCTTCGATCAGGCGGATGCCTTTGTCCTTGACGTTGCCGGCGACGATGCCGGAGAACGCACGGCGCAGGTTGGCCGCGAGTTCGTGGGCGGGCAGGTCGCGGCTGAGTTTCAGGTTGGCCATGTTTTCGTGGGTCGGGTCGAACGGGCGCTGGAAGCCTTCGTCGATTTTCAGCAGCCAGTTGAAATGGAACGCGTCATTGCGCTCGCGGCGGAATTGTTTGACCGCTTTGAGGCCTTGGGTCATCTGGCGAGCGACTTCCGCCGGGTCGTCGATGATGATTTCGTAGTGTTGCTTCGCGGCGTCACCCAGCGTGGCGCCGACGAACGCGTCCAGTTGCTCCAGATACGGCGCCGCATGTTTCGGCCCGGTAAGTACAACCGGGAAGGGCACGCCGGCGTTGTCCGGGTGCATCAGGATGCCGAGCAGGTACAGGAACTCTTCGGCCGTGCCGGCGCCGCCCGGGAAAATGATGATGCCGTGGCCCACGCGCACGAAGGCTTCCAGGCGTTTCTCGATGTCCGGCAGGATCACCAGTTCGTTGACGATCGGGTTCGGCGCTTCGGCGGCGATGATGCCGGGCTCGGTCAGGCCGAGGTAGCGGCCGCCGTGGATGCGTTGTTTGGCGTGGGCGATGGTCGCGCCTTTCATCGGGCCTTTCATCACGCCGGGGCCGCAGCCGGTGCAGATGTCGAGGCTGCGCAGGCCCAGTTCGTGACCGACTTTCTTGGTGTATTTGTATTCTTCGGTATTGATCGAGTGGCCGCCCCAGCACACCACGATCTTCGGCTCGACGCCGGGGCGCAGGGTGCGGGCGTTGCGCAGCAGGTGGAAGACGTAGTCGCTGATGCCCTGGGACGTGCTCAGGTCGATGCGCTGGGCATCGAGTTCGTTTTCGGTGTAGACGATGTCGCGCAGGGCGCTGAACAGCATTTCCCGGGTGCTGGCGATCATTTCGCCGTCGACGAAGGCGTCGGCGGGGGCGTTCAGCAGTTCGAGGCGCACGCCACGGTCCTGCTGGTGAATGCGGATTTCGAAGTCCTTGTAGGCTTCGAGAATGGTCTTGGCGTTATCAACATGGGCGCCGGTATTGAGGATGGCCAGGGCGCACTGGCGGAACAGGGTGTAGGTGCTGCCGGATCCGGCTTCGCTCAGTTGCTGTACTTCACGTTGAGAAAGGGTTTCCAGGCTGCCTTTAGGGCTGACAGAGGCGTTGATTACTTGTCGTTGGGTCATTCAATGATCCTTAAAACGATGGCATTCATACAGGCAAATGGCATTCGAATAGTGTGTATCCATGAAAGAAGATGGCACGAACTGCGCTGTATCGCCATGTTCCCCGATTGACGATGAAAAGATGAAGAGGCGCCCAGCATAGCTAAATCCTGCGCAGGGGCGATAATGCCCCGCAGTCTTTTCGCTCACTGAGCCTTTTACCATTGATGCAAGGAACCCCGTCACGATGTTCGAAATCCAGCCGATGAACGCCGAACTCTTTCGAAAGCAGACGCGGCGCAGCACGGTGATTATTGCCCTGATATTCCTCGCGCTGGCGATGGTGCTGTCCACCGTGGCGGTGGCGTTGTTTGGTGAGCCTGGGGGCGACAATCTCCGGTTTAACGTCGGCGGCGTGTTTGTCGCGGTGCTGCTGATGGCGGCGCTGATGCGCGGCACGTTCTGGTCCCAGGCCTGGATGGCGCCGGCGGTGTACGGCTGGCAGCTCAAACGCAGCCTGATGAGCATCACCAATGTGATGCATCAGGTGACGGCGGCGGTGGAGGTGGGTGATCCGACGGCCATGAAGCTGCTGCGTTTCTACCAGCTGGGCTTGAGCCAGATGCACGAACTGGACGGCAACTCCAGCGACCATGGCCAACTGAGTCGCGAAATGGAGCAACACAAGGCGCGGATGGAAGCGCTGGGCCTCGACACCGAACAGACGCAATTGAATCCCGCCTGGCTGGAAGCGGTGAAGCAGACGCCGAAGTAAAACCCGTGGGGTGGCATCGTCACCCCACACAAACCCGTCACAACGCTAGCAAAATCACCTATCTTGTTTCTGATGGGGCATTGCGATACGAGTGTCAGACACGGCTGGATGGCGCAAAAAGGGCGAACGGGAAAATTCGCCATGTCATAACGATTCAGGGAGCGTCATGGGACATCCGTCCATCAACGACCGAATTGAACACCCCCGGCCCGTCGCGCCTTGGGTGCCCGAGCACATTGAGTCCAGGCTCAGGGTCCGTTACGCGGTTGCCCTGCTCGTGGCGGTGTGCCTGTCCATGACGGCCATTGTCATCTGGGAAGCCTGGAACTCGCGCCAGTACCATTTGCATGACAAAGAAGTGGCAATGTCCAACCTTGCCCAGACCTTGGCATCGCAAGCGCAGGCGTCGGTCAAACAGGCCGATACGCTGCTGTTTACCCTGGTGGACCGCCTCGAAAACGAGGGCGTGGCTCCGGCGCAGCTACCCAGGTTGCGCCGCTTGCTCAGCGCCCAGCGCAGTGAGCTGGCCCAGCTCCATGGCTTGTTCGTATTCGACGAACGAGGGGGGTGGATCGCCAACTCCAATGGTGCGGATATGCCCGGCGCGAACAATTCCGACCGCGAGTATTTCATCTACCATCGTGATCATCCTGACCGCGGCCCCTACATCGGCCCGTCGATCAAGAGTCGATCGACCAGCGAATGGATCATGACCGTGTCACGCCGGATCAATCATCCGGATGGCAGCTTTGCCGGTGTCGCGCTGGCATCGATCTATCTCAGCCATTTCCTCGGGCTCTACGACAGCATCGACATGGGCAAAAACGGCGTGATCAACCTGATCGCCGACGACGCCACCATCGTCGTTCGCCGGCCCTTCAACGAAGCGGAAGTCGGCACCAGCGTCGCCAAGGGACCGCTGTTTACGCAACTGTTGCCCAAGAGCAATTCCGGCACGGCCACCGTCAAGTCTTATGTGGATGGTGTCGAGCGAGTGGTGGGGTTTCGACGGGTCGATGGTTATCCGCTGATCGTTTTCGCCGCTCTCGACAAGAACGACGTGCTGGCCGGCTGGCGCGAGGAGTCAATCCTCAGCGCTGGCATCGTGCTGTTGCTGCTGGTGTTTCTGGGCGGGCTCGGTTATCGACTCATACGCTTCATGAAGCAGCAGAATCACATTCAGAGCGTGTTGCTCGATGCCCAGGAAAAGCTTCTCGAGGTCAACCGCAGCCTTGAATTGCTGGCGCTCGAAGACGCACTGACCGGGCTTTCCAACCGGCGTCAGTTCGATCTGTTCATCCTCGCGGAAATGGGCCGTGCCCGGCGCACCCTGACTCACCTCGCCATGCTGATGATCGATGTCGACCACTTCAAGAGTTTCAACGATCGTTACGGGCATGTGGCGGGGGATGAATGTTTGCGCAAAATCAGCGCAATCATCCAGGACAACATCAAACGACCTGGCGATCTGGCCGCTCGCTATGGCGGCGAGGAATTTACGGTGGTACTGCCCGGCACCGACTATGTGGGGGCGTTTCTGGTCGCGGAAAAAATCCGCCGCGCGGTACAGCAGGCCGGGATCGAACACAGCGAGTGCCCGGAAGGTACGGTGACCGTCAGTGTGGGGGTTTGTGCCTACAACCCGGCCTCTCAGGGTAAGCCTAACGATTTGGTGAGTGCTGCGGACAAGGCCTTGTATGTGGCCAAGGCCAGTGGGCGGAACATGAGTGTCATTGCAAACTGAGTTCAAACGAAGCGGTCGCTGCCCTGGACCAGTTTTGTGGACAGGTACGATTGCTTGAGTTTTTCCAGCCACCAGCCCAGGGCGCGACCGTCATGATCGCCGCGCCAGCCGGCGTACAGAATGTTCGGTTCTCGCGGATCAGCCATCTGCTTTTCCACCAGCGTGCCGTTTTTCAGTAATGCGCTGACCCGATGCCTGGGCAACCAGCCCACGCCGAGGCCATCGCACTGGGCGAGAATCTTGGCACGCATGGTCGGCACTGCGAGCACGGGCTGGCCGCCGGAGACGCCATACGTGCTGCCCTCCGTCGCCTTGGACGAATCGGCCACGACAATTGCCCGGTGCTGCGCAACCATCGCCCTTGAAATCGGTTCCCTGGCATTGGCCAGCGGGTGCTTGGGCGAGACCGCGAACACCCACTCCATTTCACCCAGTTGCATCCAGCGCAGGCTGGGGATGGCCGGCGGCTCATTGGTGGCGCCGATGATCAAGTCCGCGCGGCCTTCACGCAGGGATTCCCACACGCCTTTGAGCACTTCGTGAGTGATGCGCAGCGGTACGCCGGACTCCAGCGCGTCGAACTCGTGGATTACCGGGATCAAGGTTTCGAATTCGAGCAGTTCGTCGGTGACGATCCATAGCCGGCTTTCCCAGCCATTGGCCACTTGTTGCACTCGTTGGGTCAGCCGGGCGACATCCTGCATCAGCCGCGCCGCCTCGTTCACCAGCAACTCACCCGCCGGGGTCAGCTGCAAGCGATAACGACGACGGTCGAACAACAAGGCGTCGAAGCGTTCTTCCAGTTGCCGCGCCGCGTAGGACACCGTCGAGGGCGCCTTACCCAAGTGGGCAGCGGCCCGCGACAGGCTGCCGGTTTCGCGGATGGCTTCGAGCAACGTCAGGTCTTCAATCGACAGCATGTCCTGTCCTCGGCGGGTATTTCAGGATGCCCGGCGTAACTTCCACAGCCTGATCAGCCGAAGATAGACCATTACGTTGATCGCCAGCACCACGCTGCCCAGTGCCAGTTGAATCGTCGGTGTCAGCCCGGCCGGGTAGATGACCGGCCAAACATAATGTTCGATGAAACCACCGCCGTAACCGGTTTGCCCGGCGGCCTCACGCATGAGGTTTTCCCATTGCGTCAGCGGGCACGTCAGGTGGAACACTTCCACGCTCACGCCCCACGCCGCAGCGGGCAGGTGCCACCAGATCAAGGGGCGCCATTTGAGCACCAGCAGCCCGCCGAACAGCACGAACAGAATGAACAGCAAATGAAACAGCACCAGCCCATCGGCGGCAATCCGGTAAAGCATGTCGACTCCCTGACGCGTTATACGAATGGCTCCATGGTACTCGGGTTCTCTTCATTTACAGCGCTTCAGAGCCATTCGGCGAGCGTTGCCCGCAAGTGCGCAAGATTGTTCAAGCCTTCGACCGCGACTGCTGGCACAGTCTGGCGACTTTCCCTGGTTGTAGAGCGTTATGTCGAACTCACTCATGCCGCGCAGTGCCTTTCTTCGCGGCGCCGTGGCGATCATGCCGTTGTCCCTGGCGACGGCGCCCTGGGGGCTGTTGGCCGGGTCCATGGCCATCGAGGCCAATCTCACGCCGCTGCAAGGTCAGGGCTTGTCGAGCATCGTGTTTGCCGGTGCCGCGCAACTGGTTGCCATCGGCATGCTCAAGGGCGGCGCCGGGGTCTTTTCGATCCTGCTGACCACGCTGTTACTGACTTCCCAGCATTTGCTGTACGGGATGAGCCTGCGCTCGGTGATTTCACCGCTGCCGGGTCGCTGGCGCGTGGGGCTGGGTTTTCTGCTCACCGACGAGCTGTTCGCCCTGACCAGCCAGCATGACAAACAGCAGTTCAATCGCTGGTACGCCTTGGGCGTCGGCCTGACGTTTTACATCGCCTGGAACCTGTTCACACTGGCCGGCATCGTCCTGGGCAGCAGCATTCCTGGCCTCGAACACCTGGGGCTGGATTTCTCCATTGCCGCGACCTTTATTGCTTTGATCACCCCGGTGGTGCGCAATGTGCCGACGGTGGTCTGCGTCGCGGTTTCGCTGTTTTGCTCGGTGTTGTTCAGCTACTGGCAATGGGGTTCGGCGCTGGTGCTGTCGGGGTTGCTGGGCATGACCGCGGGCTTTATCTGCAACAAATTCTATGGGGGCCGCACATGATGGTCTGGGCTGTGATTATCGGGATGGGCGTACTCGTCTTCCTGAACCGCTACGTATTCCTCGAACCTCGGCTGCCGCTACGCTTGAGCAGCAACGCCCGGCAGTTCCTCGGTTTTGCCGTGCCGGGGATGTTGACCGCGATCTGCGGGCCGATTGTGTTCATGCCGGAAAAACAGCTGAATTTGCAGTGGGACAATCCGTACCTGATCAGTTCGCTGGTGGCGGTGGGCTTGGTGCTGTACACCCGTAATACCTTGCTCAGCATGTTGTTGAGCATGGGGTTTTTCTTTTTGCTGCGCTGGTGGCTTTGAGCTGTGCTCGGGAAATTGTTCTACGCTTAAAGGGGATTCCATCAGGAAGCGAGGTGAGCATGGCCAACGATTCTAAACGTACGGACCTGGATGAAAAAAAGGATGAACCCTCGGAAGAGGAGATTGAGCGGCAGAGGCGTGCAGAGAAGACTTGGAAACATGACGACAGTCGAGAGCTCTCAGACCGCGATATAGAGATTCCGCTGAAGCCTTGACCGATTTGCATACCCAACCGCAATCAAGCTCAAGACAATCTCCAGTAGAGCAAAAAACTGTGGTGAGGGGATTTATCCCCGTTGGGTCGCGAAGCGGCCCCCCAGCGTCCGTTCATATAGACCGGGTTGTCTGGATTTACGACTGCTTCGCAGCCGAACGGGGCGGTGCGACGTTTCGCTAAATCCCCTCGCCACAAAGGCGGGGTCAGATCGCCTCATTCCAGCGTATGTGCGTGATGCCCAATTGTTGAGCGCTCAAGCGCGCCGTTTCCAGGGAGGCGTGTGCGGCGATCTTTCGGTCGGATTGCGGAAAGGCATGCGCGGAGGCCGAATGGATCGCGTCCACATCGGAGAACTGTTCGGCCAGTTTGAAAAAGTGCTGCCGAACGCCGTCGAGCAAATAGTGCACGGCATAGGGAACGAGTTCGCTCATGTATTCCTCCTGAAGTCCGCGAGGGCTTTGGGTCAGTCGTCGAACAGGGCACTCGGAAGTCTGCGGTGCAATCCTTGTGCAAATGATCAGAGCAAAAAAAAGAGGCCTTGATGGGCCTCTTCTTCAGAGTGCAACGATGTCCGGTTCGTTCAGTGTTGAACTGAACCGCACATCACTTCAAAGATCTTCCAGCGGCGGAAAATCAGGGTGGGAGGCCCGATAACCCAATGTCTTGTCGATCCAGGCATTCAGCTCGTTGACCATGACCGGCGGTTTGCCGGAGTAGGTCGCGAGGGTTGAACGCAGGATGTCGTTGATATTGGGGATGGAACGCAGGTTTCGGGTCTTTATGTATTGCCCGATAAAACAGTCAAGTTGATAGCGTTCTGTCAGCGACAGGTACACGCACTCCAGACCGCTGACTTGATTAATTACAAGATCGTCGCGCAACTTAGTTCTCTGCAAGGCTTGTTAGGTTTAGGGATTTCCTTAGTTATTGACTCTTTGGTCAACTGGGTACTGCCGAGGGAAATGCGGCGCGCATGCTAGCGGTAGTGTTGCTAAATGTATGTACGATGAATGAATTGTCGGACAAGCGGTTAATGCGTCGTTAGGCCGCACATCGACAAGTGTTTCTACGATGAAACAGTCTGTGTAACGTTTACGTCGTGCGGTTATTCAGGTCCAGGAATGGATCCACTTTAAATAAGCTTGTCTATCAACATCGCACCCTGGTTCCTGACATTTCCCACCGCTTTATCGACCCTGTACCACTCGAACACTTCGCTGACTTCCCCTTGCATAAGCACCATCTGCTCGGCGCGTTCTTTGGGCGTGGTCGGGTCCAGCCATTCGCGCGCCAGTTCCGCCGACAACACAACCGGCCGCCGGTCATGAATGTCGAGCATGCCGCCGGCGCTGTCCGCCGTGATGATGACAAAACCGTCGTCGCTGCCCCCGTGGGCAAACTGGCCGATTGCCGCGCAGCAGATCGGCGCCCGATCACGTCGACGAATGAGCCAGGGCTGCCTCGTCTTATCGCCGGCATCCACCCATTCGAACCAGTTGTCGATCGGCACAATGGCACGGTGCGGCCAGATCGCCCGGAAGAAAGGGCCGTGAGCCACTTTTTCGACCCGGGCGTTGATCGGCGCCGCGCGATCCTTTGCCCAGTGCGGACGCCATCCCCATCGCACCGAATCGGCGTGTAATCCATCGGGCTCAAGGTGCAGCAGCGCGAGCTGGGTGGTGGGCGCGGCGTTGTAGCGGGCCAGCGGTTCATCACCGACGTGGTTGATCAGCGCGTCGGGAATGCTCAGCACCGCGACAAAGTCGTGAATGCCACGGTACTGCGACAGGCGTCCGCACATCGGCTGATCCTCCGGCTTGAGCTTTCAGTGTAGGAGCACGGCTTGCCGGAGAAGGCGATTTTACGGACACCGATCAAATCACCTGCGCACGCTGCAACTCGGTCAACGACAACGCCTTCAATTGCGCGAGCAGCGGGTCCCGCCGGTCGCGAGGATGGGGCAGCTCCACGGCCAGTTCCTGACGAATGCTGCTCGGGCGATTGTCCATCACCAATACGCGATCGCTGAGGTACAGGGCTTCATCGACGTCGTGCGTCACCAGCAGCAGGGCGATGGCGTGACGCTCGGCCAGTTGCAGCAACAGGTCCTGGAGTTTCATCCGCGTGAAGGCGTCCACTGCGCTGAACGGTTCGTCCAATAACAGCACCTGCGGTCGCGAGTAGAGGCCGCGGGCGATCGCCACCCGTTGCGCCATGCCGCCGGACAAGGCTTTGGGCAGCGCCTGTGCAAAGCCGCCGAGGCCGACTTCTTCGATCAGTTGCGCGACCCAGGCCTTGTCGTAATGACTGTCGGCGCTGAAACCGATGTTTTGCTCGACTGTCAGCCAGGGCATCAGCCGGGGTTCCTGAAACACGAACGCGACTTCCCCGGCGTTGTTGCGCAGCTCACCCTGGAAGTCCTTTTCCAGGCCCGCGACGATCCGCAGCAAAGTGCTTTTGCCGCAGCCGCTGGGGCCCAGCAGGCTGACGGTTTCCCTGGGTTGCAGTTGCAGATGGATGTTGTTGAGGACCGTAATGGCGGCGAAGGTTTTGCGCTCGACGCGAATGTCCAGCAAGTGTTCGGTCATGGCTCAATCCTCTGCGCTTTGGCCGTTGAAGGTGTCGCGCCAGGCCAGGAAGCGTTTCTCCAGGCCGGCGAGGATGCCGTCGCTGAGTTTGCCCAGCAGCGCCAATACGATGATGGCGGCCAGGACAATGTCCGGGCGTGAGGTCTCGCGACCGTCACTGAGCAAATAGCCCAGGCCTTTGGTGGCGGCGATCAGCTCGGCGGCCACCAGAAACATCCAGGCCAGGCTCATGCCGCTGCGCAATCCGGTGAACAGGCCGGGCAGGGCGGCGGGCAACAGAATTCGCCTCACCAGGCGCCACCGGCTGAAGCCGTACATTTGCCCGACTTCCACCAGTTTGCGGTCGATGTCGCGAATCGCCGCGACGCCGTTGAGGTACACCGGGAAGAACGCGCCGATGGCGATCAGGACGATTTTCGAGGTCTCGTCGATGCCCAGCCACAACAGCAATAGCGGCACCCAGGCCAGGCTCGGAATCGAGCGCAATCCGGCGAACGTCGGTTCCAGATACGCTTCGGCTTCGCGGCTCAAACCCACCCACGCGGCGAACACCAAGGCCAGGCTGGCGCCAATGGCGAAACCCAGCAGCACCCGCAGCAGACTGGCGCTAATGTGTTTCCACAATGTGCCTTCGGCCAGGTCACTGAGGGTCACCGCGACCTCGCTCGGGGCCGGCATTTGATAGGACGGCAGCCAGCCGATGCGCACGACGACTTCCAGCACCAGCACGATGAGTACCGGCAGCGCCAGGCCCTTGAGGCGCAGTTTCCAGGCGTTGCTCAGGCCTCCGGGTGCAGGCAGTGCCAGGGGGGCGGGCAGGTCTTTGCTTTTGCTGGTCATGGGTTTCTCCAGTCACGACGAATCCGCAACGGGCGCGGGGAAAATCAAGAGATCGCAGCCTCGTTTCACTCGACAGCTGCTACAAGGAACGCCTATTTCCGTGTAGCAGCTGTCGAGTGAAACGAGGCTGCGAGCTTTTATTGTTACTGACGGGCTACGGTTTCCTTGAAGCCGGTGTCGATCAACTGATCGATCACCTGGTCGACATTCACCCCACGGCGAACCAGTTCTTCAGAGACCAGGATCGGTGCGGCGGCCTTGGAGGCAATCACATCCTTGGCGGTCAATTGCGGGCTGCTCAGGTCGGTGCGCGACAACTGCAACTTGGCCACTTCCAGGGGCAGACCGGATTCGGTCGCGAGCAACTTCGCCAGTTCGTCAGGGTTTTTTACCGCCCAGTCCCGGGCCTTTTCATAGGCGCTCAGGACGGTTTCGATGGTCTGTGGATGTTCTTTGGCATAGGTGTCGGTGACGCTGACCACGCCGTAGCTGTTGAAATGGGTGTTGCGATACAGCAAGCGCGAACCGGCCTGGACTTCGCTGGCCGCCATGTGCGGATCAAGGCCGGCCCAGGCGTCGACGTCACCTTTTTCCAGCGCGGTGCGACCATCCGGGTGCTGCAAATGCACCAGCTCGACATCGTCCTTGCTCAGGCCCGCCTGTTGCAGGCTGCGCAAGGTGAACAGGTACGGGTCGGTGCCTTTGGTGGCGGCGATTTTCTTGCCCTTCAGATCAGCCACGGTTTTGTACGGCGAATCCTTGCGCACCACCAGCGCGGTCCATTCGGCGCGGCTGTAGACGTAGACCGATTTGATCGGGCTGCCGTTGGCGCGGCTGAGCACGGCGGCCAGGCTGGCGGACGATGCGAAGTCGACACCGCCACTGTTGAGGTATTCCAGCGAGCGGTTGCTGCCCTGGCTCAACACCCAGCTGACCTTGGTTTGTGGCAAGGCCTTTTCGAGGAAACCGAAGTGCTTGAGCACCAGGCTCACCGGCGAGTAATAGGCGTAATCGAGGTGCACTTCGGCCGGTACGGTTTCGGCTGCCTGCGCCACGGGTTGCAGGCTCAGGGCCAGGGCGCAGGCGCTCAGCAGGTACCTGACGTTTGGAAAGCGGAAGGTCGGTTTCATGGGACAGCTCCGGGCAAGGCGGCGAGATTCTTATGTCCAAAAATTTATTTTTTACGAATGCTTCCTGCATAAAAGGAATATTGCAGGCTCTGTGCCATGTCGCGCAGTGGCAGATTTTTCAGGGCTTTGGCGGTGAGAATGAGGGGATTGGCTGTTCCGATGAAGACACTCTGTTGAGTCGCTGTTGCTGGGTGAACAGCGAGGTCTGTCGGTCATGAGCTTATGCATAAATAGAATTTATAAGCGGTGCTGTAAGAGCGATAGGGTCTATAAAAATACGTTCCTGGAGCCTTCGATGAACCTGTCCCGATTCGTGCGCGGTCTGTTGACCAGCGCAATGTTTGCCGCGCCACTGAGCCATGCCGCAGAACCCGTCGTGTTGCACGTCGGTGATCAGAACTACTACAACGTTCGCGCCTCGGTGGAGGCGTCGGGTGTGCTGGAAGGGGCGCCCTATACCGTCGACTGGAAGCACTTTCAGGCCGCCGCTCCACTGGCCGAAGCGCTGAACACGGGTGCCCTGGATGTGGGCTTTCTCGGTGATTCCGGTTTTCTGTTCCTGGCGGCCAAACAGGCGCCGGTGAAGTTGATCGGCGTGTCGCGGCAGAACCCCGACACCATCGCCTTGCTGGTGCCCAAGGATTCACCGGTCAAAACCATTACCGACCTGAAGGGCAAGAAAGTCGCCTACTGGCCCGGTGCCTGGAGCCAGCAACTGACCCTGCGCGCCTTGGAAAAAGCCGATCTGCCGGAGGACTACGTCGACTTCATCAAACTGATGCCCATCGATGCCGCCGCCGCGTTGCCGCAAGGAAGCATCGACGCCTTCCCGGTCTGGGAACCCTACATTTCCCAGCAGATTCTGTTCTCCGGCGCCCGGCCGATTCTCACGGCGAAAAATCTTATGCCCGGCCTGAGCGCCATTGCCGCGTCTACACCGTCGATCGAGAGCAAGCGCGAAGCCATCGCAGACTTCCTGGTGCGCCTGAAAAAAGCCCGGGCCTGGGTCGACAACCACACCGACGAATACGCCGACCTGTGGGCGAAGAAAGCCAACCTAGACCAGAACGTGTCACGCCATTGGCTGCGTCAGGCCCACATGACCGTCGGCCCGGTGGATGAGCAAGCTGCGAAGGATTTGCAGAGCACCGCGGACTTCCTGTTCAAGGTCAAGGCGCTGCCGGCGGCATTGGCCACCGCGCCGATTATCGACAACTCGTTCCAGCAGTCGCTGGCGCAGTAAGCCAGGCGGGTGAGCGCTGGAACCAAACACTGTGTACCCTGATCCAACCTCGGCCTGCAGCCACTTGCGGGGCGACAATGGATCAATGGGCGAAGGGTTTTTGCCGTTTAACGTGATGACCGTAAAGGTCTGGTTCAAGGCAAACCATGAAACAGCTGTTCAAGGTTATCTCTGCGCTCATCCTCGCTGCCGGGTTGGTGGGCTGCATCGCTTCACCGATCGAACTGACCCCGCAGACCGAACAGCGTCTGCGCGAGCAGCCTCCGATCCGCTTCCTGCTGACGTTCGACGACGGTCCCAGTGCGTCGAGCTTCTGGAACCCGAGCATGACGGTGCTCGACAGCCTCGCGCAGAACCCGGTACAGCCAAGGATCAAAGCGGTGTTCTTCGTCCAGACCGGCGCCCCACGGGCCGGCGACAGCGACATCGGACGCGGGGTCATGCACCGGGAACAGGCTGAAGGGCATGTGCTGGGTTTCCACACGGCGACCCACTCGCACACCAATCACCGCTCGTTGAGCCCGGAACAGCTGGAGCAGTCGCTGAGCAAAGGCAGTGCCGACATCGCCGCGATCACCGGTGCGCCGCCCACCCTGGTGCGCCCACCTTTCTGGAATTACGACAAGCGTGTGTTTGCTGCCTACCAGCGACACGGAATGCACCTGCTGCTGACTGACCTGAGCGCCAACGACGGCAAAATCTGGGGCTTCAACGCCAGCCCCCGGCGGCGGGCCAACATGCTGCGGCAGTTGTCTGAAGTGCGTGAACGTATCGCGCTGGGCGAATTGCCGACGGTGGACGGTGTGGTTCCGGTGGTGGTGACCTTCCACGACTTGAACCGGTATACCGCCCGGCATGCCCGTGAATACCTGCAAATTCTGCTTGATAGCGCCCGTGGCACCGGGGTGACGGTGGCGCAGAAACCGTTTTATGACGACACGGCGGCGCTGCAACGGGCGGCCATGGCGCGTACCGTCAGCAGCGGTTCAGAGGCAGAGAAGTTGCCGGGGATCTGGAACTGGTTGTGGGATGGGGATTCGCATTAAAACCCCAGCGAAATGAACAACAGCCAACACATAGAGTTCGCAGGCGCTCTCGTAGCGATGGCGAAAGCGATATTCGCTGGCTGAAATGGATCCATGTAGCAGCTGGCGAAGCCTGCGTTCGGCTGCGCAGCAGTCGTAAAACCGGCATCCACGTTTCACCTGATACACCGCGGAGTCTGATTTTACGACTGCTGCGCAGCCGAACGCAGGCTTCGCCAGCTGCTACGGAATCGCGTTATGGTTGGTTCCGGGGCAGTAACTCATCAATCATCTTCAAGCAATGATTCAACCCCGGTGTCACGTCGCCCACGCGCCGGCTGAGAATGATCGGTGAGGTCGCGTTGTCTTCCAGCAGCGGGGTGAAACCAATGTCGTCGCGGTGCAACAACTGCACCGAGGCAGGCACCAGCGTGACCCCGATCCCGGCCCCCACCAGACCAATCGCTGTTTGCAGCTCGTTGGTCCATTGCGCCACGTGGATGCTCACGCCGTAGGATTCGAACAGTGCAATCACATGATCGGCGTAGCTGGGGCGCGGATTGCCGGGGTACAGCACAAAAGGTTCCTTGGCCAGTTGGCGAAGGCTGATCGGCCCGGCCAGCAGCGGATGGCCGGCGGGCAGGGCGGCAACCAGCCGGTCTTCGGTCAATACCGTCTGAATGATCGCCGGGTCGTCGATGCGGATCCGCCCGAAACCGATGTCGATGCGCCCGGCCTTGAGCGCCTGCACCTGTTGCAGCGTGGTCATTTCCGACAGCCCGAGCTCAAGCTCCAGAGGCTCGCCACTGCGCAAACGGCGAATCAGTTCCGGCAGCACGCCATACAGCGTCGATGGCGCAAAGCCGATGCCCAGCCAGGTCTTTTCCCCCAGACCGATCCGCTTGGTGTTGTCGCACACCTTGGCCAGTTGTTCGAGCAGGGCGGTGGCATGTTCATGGAAGAAACGCCCGGCGTCGGTCAGCTTCAGCGGACGGCCGCGCTCCAGCAATATCACCCCGAGTTCATCTTCCAATTGCTGGATCTGCCGGCTCAGGGGCGGCTGGGCAATGTGCAGCAGCTCGGCGGCGCGGGTGAAGTTGAGGGTTTGAGCCAACACCTGAAAATACCGCAGGTGACGCAGTTCCATGGTGCCTCCGGGCATTGATCAGTTGAATACCTTTAAGGTATCGAGCCAGACCAATTCTATATTGGCCCTAAGTAAAAAGCCGTATGAGAATCCAATTCAGAACTTCAAGAACCTGACGGGTATCGACATGCGTGCAACAGCCATTGAATCGATCGAGACGATCATCGTCGATCTGCCAACGATTCGCCCGCACAAACTCGCCATGCACACCATGCAGAACCAGACCCTGGTGATCATCCGCGTGCGCTGCGCCGATGGCATCGAAGGCATCGGCGAGTCCACCACCATCGGTGGCCTGGCCTATGGCAACGAAAGCCCGGACAGCATCAAGACCAACATCGACAAACACTTCGCGCCCCTGCTGATCGGTGAGGACAGCGGCAACATCAATGCGGCGATGTTGCGCCTGGAGCGCAGTATCCGTGGCAATACGTTTGCCAAGTCAGGTATCGAAACCGCGTTGCTGGATGCTCAAGGTAAACGCCTTGGCCTGCCGGTCAGCGAGTTGCTCGGCGGCCGGGTTCGTAATGCGCTACCGGTGGCGTGGACCCTGGCCAGCGGTGACACCGACAAGGACATCGCCGAAGCTGAAAAAATGCTCGACTTGCGTCGCCACCGGATCTTCAAACTGAAAATCGGTGCCGGCGAAGTCAATCGCGACCTGGCCCACGTCATAGCGATCAAGAAAGCCTTGGGCGACCGCGCCAGTGTACGGGTCGATGTCAATCAGGCGTGGGACGAAGCGGTCGCACTGCGCGCCTGCCGGATACTGGGCAGCAATGGCATCGATCTGATCGAACAGCCAATCTCGCGCAACAACCGCGCCGGCATGGTGCGCTTGAATGCCATGAGCCCGGCGCCGATCATGGCCGATGAATCCATCGAGTGCGTGGAAGACGCCTTCAATCTGGCGCGCGAAGGCGCCGCTTCGGTGTTCGCCCTGAAAATCGCCAAGAACGGCGGGCCTCGCGCCGTGCTGCGGACCGCTGCCATCGCCGAGGCTGCCGGTATCGGTTTGTACGGCGGCACTATGCTGGAAGGCGGAATCGGCACGCTGGCCTCGGCCCATGCCTTTATCACCCTGAATAAACTGGCCTGGGACACCGAGCTGTTCGGCCCGTTGCTGCTGACTGAAGACCTGCTCAGCGAGCCGCTGGTCTATCGCGATTTTGCGCTGCATGTCCCGCAGACCCCGGGCCTTGGTCTGAGCCTGGACGAAGAACGCCTGGCGTTTTTCCGTCGCGACAAAACATCCACTTCCGTTCATCAAGCCTGAGGAGAGCATCATGCTATTCCACGTAAAAATGACCGTGAATCTGCCGGTCGACATCAATCCGGAGCTCGCCACCCGGCTCAAGACCGATGAAAAGGCCCTGGCCCAGCGCCTGCAAGAGCAAGGCAAGTGGCGGCACCTGTGGCGCATCGCCGGGCACTATGCCAATTACAGCGTTTTCGACGTCGACAGCGTTCAGGAGCTGCACGACCTGCTGATGCAATTGCCGCTGTTTCCGTACATGGCGATCGAGGTCGACGCGATGTGCCGGCATCCTTCTTCCATTCGCGAGGATGACCGCTGACCCAGCCTGTTCAGTTCGCTACGCTAATAATTACAAGATGAGGAACCACCCAAAATGAACGTCAAGATTTCCCACACTGCCAGCGCCCAGAAGTTTCTCGAAGACGCCAGCGGCTTGCTCAACGAAGCCGGCAACCCGCGGGTCAAAGCCCTGGTCTATCGCATTCTGCGTGACTCGGTGAACATCATCGAAGACCTGGCCGTGACCCCGGAAGAGTTCTGGACTGCCGTCAATTACCTCAACGTGCTGGGCGCGCGTCAGGAAGCCGGTTTGCTGGTGGCAGGGCTGGGTCTGGAACATTACCTGGACTTGCTGATGGACGCCGAAGACGCGCAGGCGGGGAAGGCGGGCGGTACGCCGCGGACCATCGAAGGCCCGCTGTATGTGGCGGGTGCGCCGCTGTCGGAAGGTGAGGCGCGACTGGATGACGGTGTCGATCCGGGCGTGGTTCTGTTCATGCAGGGCCAGGTGCGCAACACCGCTGGCGAGCCATTGGCCGGTGCGGTGGTGGATGTCTGGCACGCCAACACGGGCGGCACGTATTCCTATTTTGATACCACGCAATCGGCGTTCAACCTGCGCCGCCGCATCGTCACCGATGCCGAGGGCTGCTATCGTTTCCGCAGCATCGTGCCGTCGGGCTACGGTTGCCCGCCAGACGGTCCAACCCAGCAATTGCTCGATCAACTGGGCCGACATGGCCAGCGTCCGGCGCACGTTCACTTCTTTATCTCCGCACCGGACCATCGTCACCTGACCACCCAGATCAACCTCGACGGTGATCAATACCTGCACGACGATTTTGCCTACGCCACCCGCGACGAGCTGATCGCCCACATCACCTTCAGCGACGATCCACAGCGTGCCGCGGCCCATGGCGTCAGCGGGCGGTTTGCTGAAATCGACTTTGATTTCACCTTGCAGACTTCCGCGCAACCAGAAGAGCAGCAACGCCACGAACGGGTTCGCGCGCTCGAGGATTGATCAACTCGAATAGCCGGACCTTTGTAGGAGTGAGCCTGCTCGCGAAGAGGGCGTCAGCTTCAACATCGATGTTGACTGATACACCGATTTCGCGAGCAGGCTCGCTCCTACAGTTGACCGCGTTTCACCCGTGGGAATGCGGTCAAATTGTAGGAGCGAGCCTGCTCGCGATAGGGCCAGAACTGCCCACATGTCAGCTTACTGACACACCGCTGCAAGTACTGCCTTAGAATGACCCGACGCAGCCCATAAGAACAACGAGAGTGATCCGATGATGCACGCGCAACTATTGAGTCAGCGCAGCAGAATATTCGACCACGCCGACCCTTACGCGGTGTCGGGTTACGTCAATCAGCACGTCGGTAATCATTGCATCCTCATGCCCAGGGTCGGCCGTCCGCTGGCCAGCCTCGATCATCGCAAATTCGCCAGCCTCGACCTGTGCCGCATCAGCTACGGCGCCAGCGTGCGGGTGACCTCCGGTGCGCTGGAAAGTATCTATCACCTGCAAGTGTTGCTGCGCGGCAACTGTCTGTGGCGCGGTCTCGGTCAGGAACATTACTTTGCGCCGGGTGAGTTGCTGCTGATCAACCCCGACGATCCAGTGGACCTGACATATTCAGACGATTGCGAAAAATTCATCCTCAAAGTGCCCACCCGACTGTTTGAATCGGTGTGCGAGGAGCAACGCTGGCGCTATCCGGGGCAGGGCGTGCGGTTTCTGGAAAACCGTTATCAGCTCGATGAACTGGAAGGTTTCGTCGGTCTGCTGGCGATGATTTGCCAGGAGGCTGAAGCCACCGAGCAGATCCCCCGGGTGCAGGAGCACTACGCGCAGATCATCGTCAGCAAGATGCTCAGCCTGATGAAAACCAACGTCATCCGCAGCAGCCTCGGCTCGTCGTCGGCGACGTTCGAGGTGATTGCCGATTACATCGCGCGCAACCTCAAGCAAGACATCGACAGTGAAGAATTGGCGCGCCAGGCCAGTATGAGCCTGCGTTCGCTGTACGGCTTGTTCGAGCGCAATGCCGGCACGTCGCCGAAAAACTACATCCGACAGAAGAAACTCGAACGCATCAACCTGTGCCTGAGCGACCCGACCTGCAACGCGCGCAACGTCACGGAAGTGGCCATGGATTACGGCTTCTTGCACCTGGGAAGGTTCTCCGACAACTACCGCAAGCAGTTCGGCGAATTACCTTCCGACACCCTCAAACGCCGCGATTGACCCACCACAAATCCCTGTAGCAGCTGCCGAGCCTGCGAGGCTGCGTTCGGCGACGAAGTCGTCGTGAAATCAGCCTCCGCGGTGCATCAGGAAAACCGCGCTCGCAGGGTTTACGACGACTTCGTCGCCGAACGCAGCCTCGCAGGCTCGGCAGCTGCTACAAGACGTGGGCTGTTTGCAGTAAACGGATACACGTCTGCACCCATCGGATAGTCCGCTCCATCCCCCCGTCCTAGCATGGCCCTGCCTGAATAAAAACAATGGAGGCGGCGGCCATGTCCCTGCGACCCGAATACCTTCACTCCCTGCTTGAAGATGACAAAGAACAAGGCATCTACCGCTGCAAGCGCGAGATGTTCACTGACCCACGGCTGTTCGACCTGGAGATGAAACACATCTTCGAAGGCAACTGGCTGTACCTGGCGCACGAAAGCCAGATCCCCAATATCAACGATTTCTACACCACCACCATGGGGCGCCAGTCGATCTTCATCGCGCGCAACAAGGAAGGTGTGCTCAATGCCTTTATCAACGCCTGCAGCCATCGCGGCGCGACGCTGTGCCGGTACAAGACCGGCAACAAAAGCTCCTACACCTGCCCGTTCCACGGCTGGACCTTCAACAACTCCGGCAAGTTGCTCAAAGTCAAAGATCCGGCCGCTGCGGGTTACCCGGCGAGCTTCAACTGCGAAGGCTCCCACGACCTGACTAAAGTCGCGCGTTTCGAATCCTATCGCGGCTTCCTGTTCGGCAGCCTCAAGGCTGATGTCGTGCCGTTGGTTGAACACCTGGGCGAGTCGGCCAAGATTATCGACATGATCGTCGACCAGTCCACCGATGGCCTCGAAGTGCTGCGCGGTTCCTCCAGCTACATTTACGAAGGCAACTGGAAACTCACCGCCGAAAACGGCGCCGACGGTTACCACGTCAGCTCCGTGCACTGGAACTACGCCGCCACCCAGAACCAGCGCAAACAGCGTGAAGCCGGTGACAGCAACCCGACCATGAGCGCCGGGACCTGGGCCAAACAGGGCGGGGGTTTTTACTCGTTCGACAAGGGCCACATGCTGCTCTGGACCCGCTGGTCCAACCCCGAGGATCGTCCGCTCTACGAGCGCCGCGATGAACTGTCCCAAGACTTCGGCCAGGCCCGCGCCGACTGGATGATCGAGAACTCGCGCAACCTGTGCCTGTACCCGAACGTGTACCTGATGGACCAGTTCGGCTCGCAGATCCGCATCGCCCGGCCGATCTCGGTCGACCGCACGGAAATCACCATTTACTGCATCGCCCCCAAAGGCGAAAGCGACCACGCCCGTTCGAGCCGGATTCGTCAGTACGAGGATTTCTTCAACGTCAGCGGCATGGCCACTCCGGACGATCTGGAAGAGTTTCGTTCCTGCCAGACCAGCTATCAGGGCAGCGTCACGACGTGGAATGACATGTCCCGCGGTGCCGAGCACTGGGTCGAGGGCGCCGATGAGGCGGCCAGGGAAATCGACCTGCATCCACTGCTCAGCGGCGTGCGCACCGAAGACGAAGGCCTGTTCGTGCTGCAACACAAATACTGGCAGCAAACCATGCTCAAGGCCCTGGCCGCCGAACAGTCCGATTTGATCGCTGTGGAGGCCGTGCAATGACCATCACCTATGACGCCGTGCGCGATTTTCTCTACCGCGAAGCGCGCTACCTCGATGACAAGCAGTGGGATGACTGGCTGGAACTGTACGCCGCCGATGCGTCGTTCTGGATGCCGTCCTGGGACGACAACGATGAATTGACCGAAGACCCGCAGCGCGAGATTTCGCTGATCTGGTACGGCAACCGCAGCGGCCTGGAAGACCGCATCTTCCGCATCAAGACAGAACGCTCCAGCGCCAGCGTTCCGGACACCCGTACTTCGCACAACATCAGCAACATCGAGTTGCTCGAACAGGCCGATGGCCTGTGCAAGGTGCGCTTCAACTGGCACACCCTGAGCTTTCGCTACAAGACCGTCGACAGCTATTTCGGCAGCAGTTTCTACACCCTTGATGTGCGCGGTGAAAACCCGTTGATCAAGGCCAAGAAAGTGATCCTGAAGAACGATTACGTTCGCCAGGTCATCGATGTCTACCACCTCTGAGGCGGCCGTCATGACTCATTCCATTGCATTCAATTTTGAAGACGGCGTCACTCGGTTCATCGACGCCAATGTGGGCGAAACCGTGGCCGATGCCGCGTATCGCCAAGGCATCAACATTCCGCTGGATTGCCGCGACGGCGCCTGCGGCACCTGCAAGTGTTTCGCCGAGGCCGGTCGTTATGACTTGGGCGAGGAGTACATCGAAGACGCGCTCACGGCGGACGAAGCCGAACAGGGTTTTGTCCTGACCTGCCAGATGCGCGCCCAGAGCGATTGCGTGGTGCGGGTGCCGACCTCATCGCAAGTCTGCCGTACGCAGCAGGCCAGTTACGACGCGACCATCAGCGCCGTGCGGCAGTTGTCCGACAGCACCATCGCGCTGTCGATCAAGGGCGAGGCACTGAGCAAACTGGCGTTTCTGCCGGGCCAATACGTGAACCTCGGGATTCCCGGCAGCGAGCAGACCCGCGCTTATTCCTTCAGCTCGTTGCAGCGTGACGGCGAAGTTAGCTTTCTGATCCGCAACGTGCCTGGCGGCTTGATGAGCAGCTTCCTCACCGGCATGGCCAAGGCCGGCGACAGCATGAGCCTGGCCGGGCCGTTGGGCAGTTTCTATCTGCGCGACATTCGCCGTCCATTGCTGCTGCTGGCCGGCGGTACGGGCCTGGCGCCGTTCACCGCGATGCTGGAAAAAATCGCCGAGCAGGGCAGTGAGCACCCGCTGCATTTGATCTACGGCGTGACCAACGATTTCGACTTGGTGGAACTGGACCGGCTCGAAGCGTTTGCCGCGCGAATCCCGAATTTCAGTTTCAGTGCCTGCGTCGCCAACCCCGACAGCCAGCACCCGCTCAAGGGCTACGTGACCCAGCACATCGAGCCACGGCATTTGAACGATGGCGACGTCGACGTTTACCTGTGCGGCCCGCCGCCGATGGTTGAAGCGGTCAGTCAGTTCATCCGTGAACAGGGCGTTGCCCCGACGAACTTCTACTACGAGAAATTCGCCGCCAGCGCGGCTTGAGCATTTGTCAGCAGTGACTCACGTTTCCTGTAGGAGCCAGGCTTGCCGGCGAAGGCGTCCTTGAGTGCGCCTTCGCCAGCAAGCTTGGCTCCTACGAAAAGCGACTCACCGCGAAAGCGATATTCGCCACGAGGTATGTATGAACAGATTCACAGGCAAAGTTGCGCTGATCACAGGTGCGGCGCAAGGCATCGGTCGGCGGGTGGCGGAGCGTATGGCCGCCGAAGGTGCGCGGTTGATTCTGGTCGATCGCTCGGACCTGGTGTTCGAGGTGCAGCAACAATTGGGGCAGGGCAGCCAGGTGCTAGCGCTGACCGCCGACCTTGAGCAATACAGCGAATGCAGCCGCGTAATGCGCACCGCCGTCGAGCGCTTCGGGCGTCTGGATGTGTTGGTCAACAACGTGGGCGGCACGATCTGGGCCAAGCCTTTCGAACACTATGAAGAGCAGCAGATAGAGGCCGAAGTCCGTCGTTCGCTGTTTCCGACGTTATGGTGCTGCCACGCCGCGCTGCCGTTCATGCTTGAACAGGGCAGCGGCGCGATCGTCAACGTTTCGTCCATCGCCACCCGCAGCATCAATCGTGTGCCGTACGGCGCGGCGAAGGGCGGCGTCAATGCGCTGACCGCGTGCCTGGCGTTTGAAACCGCCGGACGTGGGGTTCGGGTCAATGCCACCGCGCCCGGCGGCACGGAAGCACCGCCGCGGGTCATCCCGCGTAACAGCACAGAGCAAAGCGCCGAAGAAAAGGTCTGGTACCAGCAGATTGTCAATCAGACGCTCGACAGCAGTTTGATGAAACGCTACGGCACGCTGGATGAGCAGGCAGGCGCTATTCTGTTTCTGGCCAGCGACGAAGCGTCGTACATCACCGGCATGATCATGCCGGTGGGCGGCGGCGACCAGGGCTGACGCGCCTCATTAAAAACACCCTGCAAACAGGAGTCATCGTGATGAGCGACAAACCCACGATCGTGCTGGTCCATGGTTTTTGGGGTGGCGCTGCCCACTGGAACAAAGTCATCGCCGAACTGCTGAGCAAGGGCTGCACGAAGATCCGTGCGGTCGAGATACCGCTGACGTCATTGGCCGACGATGCCGAGCGCACGCGCAAAATGGTCGCCCAGGTGCCGGGGCCGGTATTGCTGGTGGGACATTCCTATGGCGGCGCGGTGATCACCGAGGCCGGCGACCAACCGAATGTCGTGGGCCTGGTGTACATCGCCGCATTCGCCCCGGACGCCGGGGAAAGTCCTGGTGGCATCACTCAGCGGCATCCTCCCGTGGCGGCGGCCAACCTGGCGCCCGACAGCGATGGGTATTTGTGGGTCAAACCTGAGCTCTACCACGAAAGTTTCTGCCAGGATCTGTCGGCGACCGAGGGATTGGTCATGGGCCTCACCCAGAAAGCACCACTGGCCAGTACTTTCGGTGACACCATTAACACGGTGGCGTGGAAGACCAAGCCGTCGTGGTATCAGGTCTCCAGCGATGACCGCATGATCGCGCCGCAAAATCAGCAATGGATGGCCGGGCGACTGAACGCCAGGGAAGTCCTGACCTTGAACGCCAGCCATGCTTCGCTGGCTTCGATGCCGGCCGAGATTGCGGCGTTTATCGACAAGGCCGCGACCGCGTTAGCCTAGACACCGTTACAAGCGACGCTGAAAGGCTCTGACAATCTTGAGCGTGGCGTCGCTTGTGTTCAGGTTCTGGACCGCGTCCAGCGGATACCACATGCAATCGAAAATTTCATTTTGTGGCCGGGCCTCGTCCGAGTTGAGCACTGACGCCTCGTAAACATGGTGTCGGGTGCCGCCCGTTTCCAGTTCCATCAAATACAGCAGACCGTCGACTCCCAGGCCGGTTTCCTCCTGGAGTTCGCGCCTGGCCGCACCCGAGTTGGTCTCGCCACGCTCGACTTTTCCCCCGGGCAGGGTCCAGCGACACCTGGTTTTGCGTACCAGGAGAACATGCCGATCCTGCTCGCAAATGACTGTTGCCCGAACTTTCATGTGTTACTAAACCGCCGCCTGTCATAAAACAGTCATGAAAATGCAATATTCAGGCCGAGGCCTCTGTTTCAAGGGTTGGAGTCAGGGGGGGCGGCAGAAAGTGCAAAGGGATGTCGAAAACCCGACGCGACGTCTGGTCGGTACTTGGGCGAAGGTCGGGTGTAAGGTAGCCAGGTCAATCGTGGCTTATCACTGCCGAAAAGGAGGTGACTATGAGCGTTCCGATGCTGAACAAAATGCACATGAACGGTTATGACGTACTCAGCGTAAACAACGGGCCCTGGCGGGTATGCACCAAAGGCGACCGGCTCGGAGCCTTTGCCAGCAGAGAGGAAGCACTGGCCTACGCGGCTGCGCTGCCTGGCTACAAAGCGGGTCGATCGACTCGAAGTCAGAAATCAGAATGAGCGTGAGTTTGAAGCCCTGGAATGCCGGGGCTTTTTTTGTCGTAAATCCACGGCCAGGAGGATTTTAAACGCGACATTCGGATGATAGGGTGGCGGCTTTTAATCCAAGGATGAACTCATGTTGAAAGGTCGCTGGACTGCACTGGCAGTGTGGTCCGCTCTTTGTTTTGCGGGTGTAAGTCAGGTCCAAGCCCAAACGCTAAGCGAAATCCACACCAATCAAAAGGTTTGTGATGCTTTCCGTACATTGGCCGGATCGATCATGCAGTCTCGGCAAAATGGCGAATCGAAAGAAAGCTTGCTGGCGGTGAAGTCGGGTAATCCTGATCACGACACGTTAGGCGCAATGCTGATCAACGAAGCGTACAACCAGCCCGCCCTCGATTCTCCAGAACTCAAGAGCAAGGCAATCAATACGTTCGCGGATAAATGGCGGAACACCTGTAATAAGCCGGTTTCCAGCTAGCCGGTGCGCCACGTTGGTTAATAACCTCCGCCGCCCGCACTGCGAGACGGTTCCCTGGCTTTCTGTTGTGCGTGACTCCATTGCGCACAGGTCATGAAGCTTTTGTGGTCTACCTTGCCCCTGTCATCGAAGCTGATGTTGTACGGCTTCTGTTGGCCGGCCTGCGTCAGCTCGTAGTCAAAGCAAGTGCCAGGCACCACCGTGCGCTCCGATATCAATAAAGGCTGACCGCCAATCTGCTGAACCTGATCCTTGCTCATGCCGGTATCGACTTTTGCGACCAGCGGCTGATCGCGATAAACGTGCGAATCAGTGCTGCAGCCACCCGTCGCCGCCAGCACGACGACCAGCGCGAATAGAGGCTTGTTCATGACACCGCTCCCGTTAGTGAGCTTTCGTCCGACTGATGACCTTGGCTTTCACTTCTTCGGCATAGCCCGCCAGTCGCTGTTCATCGCCTTGAAACAGGTCGCATAATTTCAGGGCAGCTTGCGCATCCACATCATTACCGGCCTGGCGTAGTTGCTCTGCAATACGCAAGAGTTCCACTGCCGACCACCTCAAGTCCGACGCAACGCCTTGCAGGTCACGTCGAAGTTCATTTTCATCTTCGTTAAGCCACATGATGACCTCCTGCAAATATCCCTCACCGAAAGAGTAGTCCCGATTAGCGGGCGGGGCGTTTGTTCAACGGATGCTCAATGGATGGAAGGTACGCCGCTTGTCGGGAGGATGAGCCTGAACGGACAGGCGTGATGTCGTACTGAGGTGGCGAATTTTCGCTAGGGCGAGGCAACTTCAAATGACCAATACCGATGATTTCAGATTCCATGCGCAAGCGCTGATTGTTGATCTGGATGCAGCAACCACGGAGATGATGAATCTGATTTCGGCTCATCAGTTGAGCGGTCCGGAGTGGGAGCGGGTCACTCGATGGCAGCATGAAGCCTATGAGCGATGGATGACGTATTTGAATGAAAGGTCTTACCCAGACCACTTCATCACAAACCAACCCCCTGAAGGATGATTCAATAGATGGATGTCTGGACCGCTACTCGCTATATTTCCCGCTTTTCGGGATAAGGAAGCGTCATGCGGATGTTGATTGGGGGAGTAGCGATATCGATACTGGCAGGTTGTTCATTGCCGACATCCCTGGTCCCAGGTGAGCCTAACGTCAGCAAGTACAGTAACAAGACGCCCAAAGACTATGCCGCGTGTCTTTTGCCGCTATGGCAGCAGGAAGTCTCCAGAACGACTCAGACTGCGATTTCCAATGGCTACCGGATCAACGCGCCAAGCATCATTACGGCGGACGAGATTCTGGACATCGTGAAATACAAGGACGGTAGTCGGGTTTCGCTGTATCAGGGGCCGCCATGGGCCAAGTCGGACGCGATGCGTAAAGCGGTACGCAGCTGCTTGTAAAACTCACTTCATGTGAACTTCGTTTGTAAGCGCCATCTGTCGGAACCGAGGAACGGTTATTCGCTGGAGAACTTCCAAGTGAAAATTGTCCTTGGGAATTTGGCGATGAATGATGATCAAAAGAAGCAAGCACTGGCTTCCTGGTACCAGCTCCTCAATGAGCCGGAAATTCGCATGGATTGCGAAGAACAGTATGACGAATTGCTCAAGGCGGCTGATGAAATGGAGCGTACCGGGCTGATCAACGGCGTGGAATGGCGCAAGTTGGTGCAAGAAGCGGGCATTGCCTTTTCAAAAGCGATAGAGGGCGTGGGCGGTGGCACTTAGGTGGACCGCACACCGGCATTTACGGTAACTCCTCCCAACTAACCTGTATCAAGCCATATTCCAGTGCATGGCTGCGCAGAGCATCGACATCTTGTTGATCGTGATTGTCCCCATACGAAAGCCCGATCCCCGAATGCAGGCAGGCGTAGTACCAAGCGTCTGCCTCAGTCATGTGGGAGTCGGGTTGAATAAAAATATGCCGAGTCTTGTTGAAGCCATACGTGATTTGAAAATATCGAGGGCGGGTCATCCGAATCTCCAGGTGCTGCCACTACGACATTGATGGCGTAGTGCCAGTTCCCTCTGTTTTCGGACTTTTATCAGCTTCGGCAAAACGCGACGTTTTTCATTCAGTCGTCATGCACGCGCTCATGGCGCGTTCACGCAGGGGCGATCAGCCAGCATGCATTGAAGGCATTCAGTGTTGAGCTGGGAGCATTCGTTTTCGGCTTCTATCCGGGTCGGGTAGGTCGTTGGGAGCCTTCGCTTTTCTTCGTTGTCATAGAGGTTGAACCCTATGGGGGCGGTTTTGCAGTAGAAGCGCGTTCCGTTGCGCGTTGATCCCGTTTCCGTGGGAATTGCAGGGACGACAACGAATCTTGAAATCATCTTCGCGTACTCCTTCCGAATTCACCTTAATGTGTAGCGGCTACTGGCCACCACCGCAAGGGAGCGCTTGAAGAATCTGATGAACAGACGGGGTTTGCCATAAAAGGTGCTGATGGACGCCGTCAGGAAGTTGGTCGGCGTCGCTCGTTGCCAGAAGGATTGCCAATGTTTATCAGCCTCCTTTCTACAAGGACATTCTGAAGTGCCTGGCGGGAATCAGGGTCCAGCTGATGCTCTCTCACCTTGAGTTCCATCAGGATAGGGCTGGAGTAGGTGCGATAGGTTTTCTCGGCTTTAGAAATCATGTCATCTATCCTCCTTGATCAGGCGCCCGCTACAGAATCCGCGCCATTCGATTCGGTAGAAACCCTAGTCGAGGAAATGGATTTACGCCAATAAATTGCACTGCAATGGTGCGCCTGTTTACGCGTGGCGGTTCAGCCAGAAGTCGACGTTCCCGAACCTGCCCTACAGGTGAACGGTGGCATCAAACTCCGACCCGGCCGTACTTGGGGTAGCCACCGGGTCGTGTAGCAATGAGTAGCCTCGGTCCAATAATGTGCGGCCGATAAAACGTGATCCCACTTCATTCAAGTGCGAATCATCCAGGTACAGCAGTTGGCCCTTGATAATCGGGCTGCATACGCCTTCCGGGCAGATCACTTGATCGGGGTCTATAAAGTGCACCTGCGGATACTTCACATGTATATCAGCCCCATAGGGCGCCCTGGCGCTTTGGTTCTGCTCGATCAGACCGAACGCCCGTTCGTTGCGTTGTGCACAATGGGCGGCATAGACCGCGGACATGTCGACGGTGTACCCGAGGATCGGCGGGCACGAGTCCATGGTGTAGTCCATGATCGAGAGGGTGTTGGGTTTGGCCAGAAGATCGACCATGCCGGTGAAGTGATTGGCAAACGAATCACCGATCATGATGCCGTCCAGCCCTTCTTTTTTGACCCCCAGACGACACGCGTCATTAGGTGCTGTGCCGTACAGCGCGCTGGTGGGAAAAATTGCCACGTCGCCCCGTTGCGTCGAAAGGGCAACCTCGACATAACGCCATGATAGCCACGCGAGGATGATCGAGACCGCGATCAGCATCGCCCCGACCGGCAAATCGATGGGGATCTCCAGGTAGCTCAGGTAGGCAATCAACGGCCAGTGCCACAAATACAGCGAATAGGAAATCAAGCCGATAAACACCATGGGCCGGCTGGTGAGCAAACGCGAGCGCGTGTCCCCGCTGCCGGCCAGGATCAACAACGTGGCCCCCAGGCAAGGGATCAGGGCTTTGATCCCGGGAAAGGTCGAGTTGGGGGTCAAGGCAAACAGCGAATAGCCGATCAGCAGGAAACCCGCCAGAGCGATGCCATGAGCCGTCAGCTTCCCGATGAGGCGTGGTTGATGCAGATAGATCCCCAGCAAACCGCCCAGCATCAATTCGAAAAAGTGCGTCGGCAACAGGTAGTAGGCGGCTGTCGCAAAAATGCCTGTCGCGTATTCTGAAACGCCAACCGCGACGACCACGCCAATGGCCAATACCGGCAGCACGTAACGCGGCGCAAAGCGATAGAGCAACACAATGAACAGCGGCCAGAGCAAGTAGAACTGCTCTTCATTACCCAGTGACCAGGTATGCAAAAGGGGGGCTTCACTGGCGTCAGCGGCGAAGTAGTTGCCGTACTTGACCCAGATATAGATGTTCGAGACGCCCATCAAAGAGAGCAGGGCGCTGACGTTGAGCCGGATCAGGTCGACCGGAGAAAGGATAAATGCCCCGACGATCACAGTTGCCAGCAATACCGTCACCAAGGCAGGAACAATCCGATTAATGCGTCGCTGATAAAAACCCTTCAGCGAGAAAGCGTTGCGCTTGACCTCGGAATAAACCTGGGAGGTGATCAAAAAGCCGGAGATGACAAAGAGCCATCTGTCGGACGTTCGAGCCATGGCGACAACTGTCAAGATTTGGACACCCCCCACCTCACCTATAATCTGTAGTTGGAATTTGACGGTAAGCAAAATTGAAATGCGAAATAATTGCGCCGATTCCAGGAAGCCTGTGAGCCGGCGAAGGTGTCGTCGAAATTGTCGGGAAGAATAAGGAGACCTCGGTCTGGCCAGGAGCAGCCAGGGCATGGCGCGTGCGTCCCATCGGCAAAGACTCACCGCAGGTCGAAACACTGCTCTAATAACAGCAACCGTCGTCCCGTTCACTGTCTCGCGAGAGGGGAATTGATCATGACCGAAAAATCCCGGGTGCTGTTCGTCTGCGCTAAAAACGACATCCGTTCATTGATGGCGGAAGCTCTGCTCAGACATACCGATTCCGAACACTTTGAAGCCTTCAGCGCGGGTCTGGAACCCAGTGAGGTCGACCCGCGCACGCTTGAATCGCTTGATCATATCGGCGTCGACGCAACCGGGTTGCGGAGCAAGTCAATCGGCGAGTTTGAAGTGCCGCCGTTCCACTACGTCATCACGCTGTGTGACAAGTCATCGGAAGAGGCAGACAGAATGCCGATCTCTGACAAAGTGATTTCGTGGAGTTTTGAGGATCCTGCAACCAGTGAGAAACATGAGCCTTTTCGACATGCTCTCCAGGAAATTCACGACCGCATCAAAATGTTCGTCACTGTAAAAATGAGGCATTCAAGCGCTGAAACTTGAGGTTCAAATCGACCGCTGATCGACGCGCCGGGTCAGTTCCTCTTCGCGACGTCTTGGACCAGCGGACGACTGAATGACCGCAGCGCTCATTACTCAGAAGCGAGCGCGGCATCACCCCTTGCCGGTTGGGTGCCAGCGACCGTCTGGCGCCCCACCTTGAACCATGCGGCGTACAACGCCGGGACGAAGAAAATCGTCAGCAGCGTCGCCACCGTAAGTCCGCCCATGATCGCAATTGCCATCGGCCCCCAAAACACGCTGCGCGTCAGAGGGATCATTGCAAGCACGGTGGCCAGCGCCGTCAGCATCACCGGGCGTGCTCGGTGAATCGCGGCATCCAGCACAGCGTTCCACGGGTCGCGCCCCTCGGCGATTTCGATCTGCACTTGATCGATCAGGATCACTGCGTTGCGCATGATCATGCCACCCAGTGCGATGATGCCCAGAATCGCAACGAAGCCCAGCGGCGACTGGAACACCAGCAGCGCCGGCACCACACCGATCAGGCCCAGCGGTGCGGTCAGCACGACCATCCACATGCGGGAGAAATTCTGCAGTTGCAGCATGAGCAACAGCAGGATGGTGATCAGCATCAGCGGGGCCACCGCGAGCAGTGCCTTGTTAGCCTTGTCACTTTCCTCAACGGCGCCGCCCACATCGATGCGGTAACCCGTTGGCAGCTTGGCTTCGATGTCCTTAAGCAACGGCTGGATTTCCTGCGTCACCGAGACACCCTGCTCGCCATCTTTCACGTCGGCACGCACCGTGATCGCCATATCGCGGTTGCGGCGCCACAGTACCGGCTCTTCCAGTTCAGCGCGCACCTGTGCGACTTGCGACAACGGCACCACTGTGCCTTGGCGCGTGTAGAGGTTGATGTCTTTGAGTGTGTCGAGGTTCAAGCGTTCCTCGGGTACGGCACGGGCCACGATGTCGATCAGGTCCTCGTGTTCACGCAGCTGCGACAGGGTTGCGCCGTTCATCACGGTCTGGGTCGCCAGCGACACGTCGGCCGGCGTGAGGCCCAGCGCGCTCGCCTTGTCCTGATCAAGCTCGACCTTCAGCGTGCGCACCGGGTCGTTCCAGTCAAGCTGGAGGTCGCGCACCTTCGGGTTGGATGCAACCACATTCTCCACCTCGCGAGCGATCTGGCGCACTTTCTGGGTATCAGGCCCTACGACGCGGAACTGCACCGGGTAGCCGACAGGCGGCCCCAACTCAAGTCGGGTCACGCGCACCCACGCCTGCGGGAATTGTTGGTCAGCCGAGGCCACCAGCCGCGCACGTACCCGCTCGCGTGCCTCCAGATCCTTGGTCATCACCACGAACTGGGCAAATCCCGGATTGGGTAGCTCGGGGTTGAGCGAGAGATAGAAGCGCGGTGCGCCGGCGCCGGTATAGGCAGTATAGAAACGCACGTCCTCGTCCTTCGCCAGGATCTCCTCCATGTGCTTGACCTGCTCGGTCGTCGCGGCGAACGAGGAGCCTTCCTTGACGCGCAGGTCTATGACCAGTTCAGGGCGCGAACTGTTGGGGAAGAATTGCTGCGGCACCAGCTTGATGCAGGCCAGAGCAAGCACCAGCGCGCCAACTGTCGCACCGATGACCACCCAGCGACGCTCGATGGCGGCGTCGATCAGGCGGCGCAGGCTGCGGTAAAACTTCGTGTCGTGAGGATCGGCGTGCTGGTGCTTGCCCAAATCGTTGGGCAGCATTTTCACTGCCAGGTACGGCGTGAAGATGCCGGAACAGATCCACGAGAACAGCACTGCGGCGCCAACGATCCAGAAAATGCCACCCGCGTACTCGCCGGTGGTGGATTTCGAGAGGCCGATCGGCAGGAAGCCCACGACCGTGATGAGTGCGCCGGTCAGGCGTGGCATGGCGGTGGACTGATAGGAGAAGGCGGCCGCCTTTACGCGGTCCATGCCGGTTTCCATCTTCGCCACCATCATCTCGATGGCGATAATCGCGTCATCCACCAGCAGTCCCAAGGCGATAATTAATGAGCCGAGCGAGATGCGTTCGAGGTTCCAGCCCATCGCCAGCATCACCAGCGCCACGCCACCCAGCACCAGCGGCACCGTAGCCGCGACCACGAGACCAGCGCGCCAGCCCAGGCTGGCGAGGCTCACCGCGATCACGATGATCAGCGCCTCGGCCAGCGCACGCCCGAAGTCCAGGATTGCATCCTTCACCGTGGTGGGCTGGTCGGCCACAAGTTCCAGCTCTACGCCATGCGGGAGCTCCGACTGGATTTTGGCGACGGCCGTGTCCATCTCTTTGCCGAGGTCCACGATGTTGCCGTCGCTGGTCATCGTGATGCCGAGCATCAGCACCGGCTGGCCGTTGTGGCGAACCGTGTAGGTGGGCGGATCCTCGAAGCCACGTGCAACGGTCGCGATGTCGCCGAGCTTGATCAGCCGACTGCCCGCAGAGATGGGCACGTTGCGGATAGCCTCTTCGCTGGCGAACTGGCCGCTCACGCGCACCATGACGCGGTCGCCGCGGGTGTCGATCTGGCCTGCGGGCAGCATTGAGTTCTGGCTTTTGAGGCTGTCGGCGATGGCCAGCGGGGTAATGCCCAGTGCGGCCAGGCGCTCGTGCGAGAACTCGACATAGACACGCTTGGCCTGCTTGCCGATGAGATCGATCTTCTTGACCATCGGCACCTTCAGCATCTGGCGCTTGATGTCCTCAGCCGCGGCCGACAGGTCGGCGTGACCGACGCCGTCGCCCTTGACCGCGTACATCAGGCCATACACGTCGCCGTATTCGTCGTTCAGGATCGGACCGATCACGCCGTCAGGCATCTCGAGGCTCAGGTCGTTGAGTTTCTTGCGCGCCTGGTACCAGGCTTCTCGCTGGTCAGCCTTGGAAGTGCCGCCGCGCACGGTGAGCGTCATGCCTGCGTAGCCTTGCCGGGCGTAGGTGACCACCTTCTCGAAGTTGTCGATCTGCTCGAATTTTTTCTCCATGCGGTTGAGGACCTGGTCCTGCAACTGCTGGGCAGTGGCGCCCGGCCAGATGACCATGGCGGTCATGGAGGGTACGGAAAAGTTCGGATCCTCAAGCTGACCGAGCCGGGTGAAGCTGAAGGCACCGGCCAACGCCACAATGAGGAGCATGAACAGAACGATGGCGCGATGGCGCAGCGCCCAGTCGGTGAGGTTGAAGTTGTTCATCGGGCGGCCTGCTGTGTGGTGTTCGCGTCAACAATCGCTGCGCCGGGAAGCGCAACCTTCAGGCCGGACGTCATCTTCTGGACGCCGGCGGTGATGACCAATACGCCAGCCTGCGGCCCTGAGACGAGCACCTGGTCATTGCGGTAGCCCCAAACTGCCACACGCTCCAGATCGACGATGCCTGCAGGATCATTGCCCGTGGGCGTGACCACCCACAGCGCCGGCTGGCCGCCAATCTGCGTCAATGCAGTGGCTGGCACTGCCGCCACAGAGACACTTGTCATGACTCGCTCGGCCATCACCGTGGCGGTGGCGCCCAGTGGCAGCGCCTGTAACGGCTTGAGCCGCGCGCGATAGGTGCGCGTCTGCGCTGCCGCCTGCGGCGACAGCTCGCGCAGCGTGACATCGAAGACCTCGTTCGGCGCACTGGCCAGCGTGGCCTTGAAGCGCGCGTCCTTGAAGACGGTTAACTGATCCTCGGGCACGTCGATGACGATCTCGGATTCATCCGGGTTCGCGATCGAGAGAACCGGTTGACCCTCCGGTACAACCTGCCCGGCCTCAAAGCGCACAGCCGTGACGACGCCACTTCGCGAGGCGCGCAGCACGGTGTACTTGAGGCGGTTGCGCGCGAGTTCGAGCTTTCGAGCCTCGGCCTCGGCGGTCGCATGCGCGGTTTGGGCATTGGTCTGAGCGCGCTCGGCGTCGGCCGCGCTGACCGAGCCGTCAGTCTTCAGAGCGGTCAGGCGCTGGCGGTCCGAGTCGGCCTGCCGCGTCTGTTCGACGGCAACCGTCCACTGTTGTCGCGACGCTTCTTCGGCGAGGCGGTAGTCGGCGTCATCCAGTACAGCCAGGATGTCGCCTTCACGCACAAACTGGCCTACATCGACCTTGCGCTGGGCTACCTTGCCACCCACGCGGAAGGCCTGGTCGACTTCATGTCGCGACTGTACGGTGCCTACGTAGCGACTGATGTCGCGGGCATTGTCGTAGCTGATTGCAACGGTGCGCACCGGTCGTGGTGCCTGCACGGTGGGCTGGTCGGGGCTACACGCGGACAGCATGACGGCTACGGCCAAGGCGCCGGCCGCAGTAAGGGAATTCTTCAAGACGGTTCCTCTTTGGAAAACGACAGATTCTTAGGAAAGTGGTGGCCGGTCGGCTTTGGCGGATGCGGTTGGATTGGAGGGTTGTTCGAACACCTGCCAGCCCCCGCCCAGTGCCTTATAGAGCTGCACGCTATCAATCAGCAGGCGGGTGTTGCTTTCATTGGAGTTCAGGCGTGCCGCCAGGCGCGCCCGCTGCGAATCCAACAGTGGCAACAGGTCGATCTGCCCGCGGTTATAGAGCGATTGGGCGCGGTTCTGCGCAGCCTCGGCGGACGCGGCGGCCAATTGCAGCGACCCGGCACGGCGGCGTTCCTGCGCCAGCGTGACGAGGGCGTTCTCCACATCCTCGAGCGCCCGTACGATGCCGTCTTCGGCGCGCAGCAGCGCCTCTTTTTGAGCGCTTTCGGCAGCATCGTTGATCGCTTGCGTGCGCCCGGCGTTGAAGAGCGGCATCGCCAGCAGGCCCGCCACGTTGGTGAAGCGTGCAACGCCGAGATCGGCGCCGTTCAGGCTCAAGCCCTGGCGGCCGAAGGAGGCATCGAGGAACAGCCGCGGGAACCACTCGGCCGCGGCCTGCTTGCGGCGCGCATTGGCTGCATCGAGTTGCGCCATCAGCGCCAGCACGTCAGGTCGGCGTTGCAGCAGCTCGGCGGGCTGGCCCGGCTTGGCCTCGGGCACCGCTGTCACATCGCTAATCGAAGTCTGGACGTTCGCGGTATTGAAGGACTGGTCGGCAATCAGCACCGCGATACGATGGCGCGACACAGCCACCTGCGTTTCCAGCGGCGGAATCTGCGCCCGCGCCGACAAGGCGTCGGTCTGCGCGCGCTCCACGTCGAAGGCGGATGCCAGCCCCGCCTGCTGGCGCGCAACGACCAGACGCAACGTCTCGTCCTGCATCGCCGAGATGGCACGCAGCGTCGCAACCTGGCGTTGCGCGCCGACCAGAGTGAAATAGTTGCTGACGACGTCGCTCATCACCAGCAGTCGTACGCCGCGCATGCTGTGTTCCGCGGCCAGCGCATCGGCGTCGGCCGCCGCTGCGCCGGCTCGCAGACGGCCGCTCAGGTCGAGCTCCCACGAGACGTCCAGGCCTGCACTGGTGGTCTTGGTATCCGGATAACCCTGTTTCGTGGCCGAGTTGTAGCCACTGCTGCGATCGCTGCCGGAGACGGATGCGCCGACGCTCGGGAACAGCCAGGACTGGCTGACCGTTTCGCCGGCTCGTGCGGCGTGCAGGCGCTCGGCTGCAATCTTGACGTCGCGGTTCTCACGCGCGGCCCGGCGCACCAGATCCGTCAGAACCGGGTCGTGGTAAACCTCCCACCATGCCGCCTCGGGTTCCATTTCGGAGGCCGTGCTCGCGGAGAAGTGGCTCGGCAGGTCTACCGACGGCGTGAGCACTTCGGTGGAGCAACCGGTCAAGACCAGGGCAACAGACGCGGCGAGCGCCGCCCCCATGACGATGCTGACCACGCGTTCGGCATATTGCAGGGGCGTATGCCCGTTGCGGGTCAACAGATGGAAAGCTGGAAGTCGCGGCATCGGATTGGGACTCGTGAAAATTCGAGGTGGCATCAGCGTAGGGCCCGGTGTGCGCGAAGTCGTCAGCGAAGGGTCGCCGTTCGGTCGCCATATCGAGCGCTGATTCGTGGTGGGGGCGTCACTCGCCGCCGGCATCGGCCGTGTGCTCGCCGGTCGCCGACGCGAGGTCTGAGGCAATCGACTCCAACAGTTCTTCGGCGGACGAAAATTCGCGCTGTCGTCCGGTGACCAGGTTTTCGAGGCGGCCCACCAGGGCCCCCGGCGCGGCGTCGCTACGCAGTTTCACTACGTATGAGCGGCGGCTCGGGTATTTGGATTCAGGGTTCAGGATCATCGCAGACCAGGGGGGCAAGAAAGTTCGACGACAGCGTAAGCCGCCTCCTGGGTCGAGTCGTAAGCGAAAGGTCAGGCTTCGGTCGGGAACGCACCGCAGCCCCTGTGGGAGCGAGCTCCCACAAGTTTTCGCCCCTAACTCTTCAAGCCGGCTTGGCAGCGTGAATCAGCGAGCGTGCACGTTCCGTCAGCTCGGTTCCGTCAGTTTCGGGCGACTGGTCAACCAGTGTGGCCAATGCCTGCAGGTCCTCGGCCGTAGCGTCAGGGTGCTCGCACAGTTCGACCAGCGTTTGCAGTTCCAGCCACGGAGCTTCCTGGGCGCGAGCCTCTTCAACCGCGCGCCGCACCGCAGCGATACCGGCATCGGGCCGACCCTGCGCTCGCGAGATCGCTGCCTCCAGCAGCAATAGCTGCGGCAGGTAGACGCGCTCGCCCAGTTCCTCGCCCACCCGAAATGCTTCCTGCAGCTCGACTTGCGCTGCGTTGCAATCACCTGCGAGCAGCAACGCCTCGGTGGCGTACCCGAGTACCTCGCTGGCACCGGAGCGCATTCCAAGCCCGGTGTGTTCTTCATAGGCTTCACGGATGCGACGGTAGCCCTCACGCGGCGTACCGTTGCGCGCATCGGCCCAGCCGTGCCACCAGCGGCAAGCCGTACGCCCGAGTGCGAGTGAATATTCATCCACCAGCGCCTGCATGTCGTCGGCCAACGCAACCACACGCACGTGGTTTCCCAATCTCACTTCGATCAACACCTCTTGCCAGGCGGCGACCAGCCAGGTCATGGGCTGGCGCAACGTCTGCGCACGTACCCGTGCCTGCTGCAGATGGACCCGGGCCTGCTCAAGCAGGCCAGAACGCACCAGTTCTATGGCCAGCATACCGTGCAACATGACCTGAGGATCAGCCGCAAAGACCTCGTTCGCCCCGATGTCCAGCGGCTCGGCGATTGCGAGGGCGCGCTCCAACCAATGGCGGGTCGTTTGCGTGTGTCCCTGCATATGATGCACCTCGCCCTGGACGATGCACGCCGCCAGCATGAGCTCTTGATCATTTGCATCTGAGGAGAGGGCTTCGGCGCGCTCCGCCACCTCGAGCGCCAGCGCATAGTCGCCGCGCAGACCAAGCAGATAGCCGAATCCGTGCAGCAGGCGACCACGCATAGGGTGCTCGGGTACATCCGCTAGCAGCCTGTATGCACGTTCGAAGGCGCTCTTGGCTTCGCTGCCGACACCGAACATGTGGAAAGCCGAAACCCCTTGCAGCGTGGCCAGGGTAATTTCGAGCGAATTGCGCTCCTTTCCTTCGGGTGCCTGCATCAGCAGGACCAAGGCGCGCTCAGTGAGGCCAATGCACAAGTCCGGGCTGAAGTGCAGTAGCGCGGCTTCTGCGGCCTCGGCGTAGTAACGCAGCGCGATCATCGGCTGCCGAGCCCGGTCGAAGTGCATTGCCAGCTCCGAGGCAGCAACCGGTACGCCTATCGTGCGTTCGCGTTCGAGAGCAGCGCCGACCTGGCGATGGAGCTGGGTGCGCAATGAGCGCGGCGTGCGGTCGTACAGCACCTGGCGAAAGAGGGCATGTCGGAACGAGTAGGGCTGCTCTAGCGTGTCTTCAATCCTGGTGGCCCGGGACTGTGTGAGCCAGACCTGCTCGCGCATCAGCTCCTCACAAGCGCTGGCGACCGAAGAGAAGTCGCGCTCAAGGGCCAGCGAAACCGTCTCGATTCGGAATTCGACCCCGCACACTGCTGCTGCCGAGAGGAGGGTACGTTGCTCCGGACCCAGCCTGGCGATGTAGTGATCAATGATGGCGGCAAGGTTTTCGGGAACCGCAAGATTCGCAAGCCGAGCCTCGATGGTGACTTTGTCGTCCTTTGGGTCCATCACTTCGCTGGTGATTGACGAAACGAACAACGGCACACCGTCGGTCCGCTCGTGCAGGGCGCGCACGAAGGCTTCATCGCGTGCCAGTGAGGTCGAACGCAGCGCAACATAGTCAGCGACCTCGGTTTCCGAGAACGGGTCGAGCACCACTTCCTCGCACAAACGTTGCAGGCGCAGTTCATGGCGTAACGAGTTAAGCGGATGCTCGAGTGCTACAACCTCGGCAAGGCGGAAGCTCGACAACCACATAAGCCGCGCGCGGCCACGTCGCCGCGCCACATAGTCGATAAGCTGAACCGTAGCGCGATCGCTCCAATGCAGGTCTTCGGTCACCAGCATTAGCGGGCGCTGCTCTGTGTAGCGGTCCAGCAACTCGCCCATCTCCCTCAGCATGCGATCCGGGCCTACGCCGGCAAGCTCGCGCCGCAACGCGTCTTTCTCCTGCGTGGTACTCAGCCACGGGAGTTGCAGCAGCCAGGTCGGTGCCACGGCGCGCATCAGCGCCGGCAGGGTGGGGTCGTTGCGGCATAGATCGGCTAACGCCTCCAGCACCGGCAGATACGGTTCGCCGGCGCCAAAGTGCTCCACGCAATGGCCGCGTGCGCAGGCGATATCGCCAAGGTTCGCGAGGAAATATTCGATCAGCGTGGTCTTGCCAATCCCCGGCTCTCCGGCGAGCCAGACTACTGCGCGTTGGCCGCTATATGCCCGCTCCCAGGCCCGTTTCAGCCTGGAAACCTCGTCGGTGCGACCGACGAATGACGGTGACGGAGGTGTGCCGGCCGCTGCAACCGTAGCGGGTGCAGGCGGTATCGAAAGTGCGCAGGAGGGTGGGGCGATGAAGCGGTAGCCGCGCCGCGACACCGTCTCGATGAAGCGAGGCTGCCTGGGGTCGTCACCCAGCACTTTGCGCAGATCGCTGATGGCTGTTTTCAGGACTGAATCGCTGACGAACCGATGTCCCCACACCGCATCAAGCAAAGCGTCCTTGGTCACCAGCGATCCTGGCTGGCGTGCAAGCGCGCATAACAACGTGAAGGGCGTCGGTGCCAACGCTACCGCTTGCCCGTTACGTGACAAACAGGCGTTGGTCTCGTCGAGCTCGAACTCGACAAAGCTAAGCAAGACTGGGGTCGGATGGAGCTGCGGACGTGCCACGGTTGATTCCTGAAGAGTAATACAGGGTGTGCCCGCGAAAGCTTCACAGGGGGGCGATACTGAAAACCGACTTCCCTGTCGACCAGCCTTTTGAGTCAACGGCTCTCCAGCCTCGGCAGTCTTGAGCCGTTGCTCCAATGACAACGCTGATCGGCTCTGAAGCCAAGCGTCGTCGGTCGGAAACTGGCACACGCGCAAACTCGGTTCACGCCGCGTATTTCGGCTCGCCCCTTGGCCCCGACGCGGCTTGAGCATGATCTCAAAAAATAATGACAAAAACATCAATATTGAAATATTCCTCAATATTGAATACCTTCACCTTGCCTGACGATGAGACCTCGTGTCTCACGACTTCAATCACAACAAGGGCTCAAGATGAACAACAACAAGAAAGTTTGCGAATTGCCTCCCGCCGCCGTCGACGTGCTGATCATCGGTTATGGTCCGGTAGGTGCGACAATCGCGGCGCTGCTCGGCCGCTATGGGGTCACGACACTGGTACTGGACAAGGTCCATGACGTCGTACTGATGCCTCGTGCCATTGCCCTGGACAACGAGGCGCTGCGCATCCTGCAACAAGCCGGTTTGTCGGAAGACGCTTTCGAGAAAATCGTAATCCCTGAGGTGAAGATGCACTCCCCGGTCCTCGGGCAATTCGGTCGAGCCAATACCGAGGGGTGCGTCGACGGCCATCCAAAACTCGTGACGTTCTATCAGCCCGACCTCGAACACGCGATGCGCGGCCAGGTTTCCCGGCTTAAGACCGTGACCAGCCTGGGTGGCTTCGAACTTGAGAGCCTGGTCGAGGAGTCGGATTGCGTCGTCGCCTCCGTACGGGATCAGAATGGGCAATCGCACTCCGTTCGCGCCCAGTACCTGATCGGAGCGGATGGCGCCAGCTCCAGAGTCAGAGCGTTGATTGGCCAGGAGTTCGATGGGCAGACCTATGCGGAGGATTGGCTGATTGTCGATGTCAAGAACCGGCATAAGTCTGCGATTGATCACATCGAGTTTCTCTGTGATCCGCGACGGCCAACGCCGCACATGCCGGCACCCGGTGGCAGGGAGCGTTGGGAGTTCATGCTGCAATCCGGCGAGTCCCGGGAAGAGCTGGAAAGCCCGGAAAGCATAGCCCGGCTGATCGCGCCATGGATCAACCCGCTGGAGCTGGAAATCGAGCGCAAGGCGGTGTATCGATTCCATGCGCGCTGCTGCAACAGATTCAGCAAGGGGCGTGTCTTTCTCGCCGGCGACGCAGCGCACATCACTCCTCCGTTTGTGGGGCAGGGCCTCGTCGCGGGACTTCGGGATGGCGCCAACCTTGCCTGGAAACTGGCTTGGGTCCTTCGCGGCCATGCGGCGCCTGCAATACTCGATAGCTATGACGTAGAGCGCCGCCCCCATGCCCAGGCGATGATCAATCTGGCGAAACTCATGGGCCGTCTGGTGATGCCCAAGAACAAGATTGCCGCATTCTTTGTCCACGGCCTGATGCGTACGCTGGCGTTGACTCCCGCGACCAGAAGGTACTTCGAACAGTTGGACATCAAGCCGAAGAACATCTTCAACCACGGCCTGTTCGTGCAGCATCGCCGAGGCGACAAGCTGGTGCGTGGCAGCCTGTTTCCCCAGGCCTGGACTCGCAACCTGCAGAAGCAGATCAAGCTGAGCGACGATGCTCTGGGAGATAGCCTGACCCTGGTTGGATTCGGTGTTGACCCGTTGTCACTGCTGACCCCTGATCAGATCATTTCCTGGGAAAAAATGGGAGGTCACTTTTTAGAAGTCAGAGCACGTGGCCAACGCTCCGGCGGCAGCTGTGATTTCATCGAAGACATGAACCATGAGATCCTGCCGCTGGCTGCCAAGGGAACGCTCGTTGTGGTTCGCCCCGACCGAATCATCATGCACCACGCCCCCGGCGCCGAGGCAGGCAATCTCCTTCGAGACTGCGGGAATCTGCTGGCCAGCGAAGACGCCACTGCTGACAGCGTTTCCATTACCATCAACGAGCCCATTAGATTGCGAGCTTGATCATGCATTCCCCCACACTTCCTTTAGAAGCTGATGCGCCAGAACCTCTCACGAGAGGTCACAAGAAACGTGAGCGCACCCGTCGCGGCCTGATGGACGCGGCATTGCGCCTTATCGCACGTAAGGAAGTGGGGGAGATCGCACTGCTCGAGGTGGCTGCGGAAGCCGCGGTATCCAACGGCACCATCTACAACTACTTTCGAACTCGCGATGAAGTGCTGGAGGCGGTGGGAATTGCCATGGCCGCCGAGTTCTCCGATGCCATTTCCACACTCAGCACGGACGTGAACTGCGGTGCGCAGCGGCTTTCGATCGGTGTGCGCATGTTTGTGTGCCGGGCGGCGGCAGACCACCAATGGGCGAATGCGCTGCTGCGCATCATCCATTTCGACCAGGCCATGCGCTCGCGTCTGGCTGGCCATGTACTGGGCGATTTGCGTGAAGGATTGCGTGCGGGCACGTTTGCTTACGAGGACGAAGGGGTCGCTTTGGACATCGTCCTGTCGTGCACAACCGGAGCCATGCGCTCGGTTGTCGAGGGGCGGGCAGTGGCGGAGCACGATCTGCGGGTCGCCGAAATGGTTCTCCAGGCTCTGGGCGTCACACCTGCCAAAGCCAGGAAAATCGCCGGCAAGCCGTTACCGGCCTGATCCGATGTCATCCTTGATCTACCTGGCTTGATCAATCCATTGTCGATAGCTCTTCGCCTGGCGGCGAGACTTCAACTGATTGCCGATCAATGCCATGAGTGGCGACATCCCGGGGTTTGTCCGTTTTCCCTGGCTCAGCAAGCCGAGTTGTTTCTTTATCACCGACGCCACTGCAAGCGATGCCAGCGTCTTGTTCTTCCAGCGGACCACGATCGGCTCCACTTTGATGTCCCGACCCGCTATCCACTGTTTCGGCAGGGCTGGCTCGATTGCTAACGCAGTGGCAAGTCCGACCATTGATACCGAGCCGCTCACCACTCGCTCCGCGACCTCCTTTCTACGCACGCCGCCGGTGACCATCAGCGGCATGCGCGCTATGTCTCCTATTTTCTCTGCGAACTCGAGAAAGTAGGCCTCTCGAGCCAGGCGGCTGCCATCGCGGGTCTGCCCCTGCATGGCCGGGCTTTCGTAGCTGCCACCCGACAACTCGACCAGGTCGACCGCCTTGGCATTCAGCATTTCCACCACGCGAGCCGCATCCTCGGCATCGAACCCGCCGCGCTGAAAGTCTGCAGAGTTGAGCTTCACAGCGACGCAAAAGTTCGGTGCCACTCGCTGACGTATGGCGTCGATGGTTTGCAGGAGAATTTGCGCACGGTTTTCCAGGCTGCCGCCCCAGCGGTCGTCACGCCGATTGGTCAAGGGCGAAAGGAATTGGCTGAACAGGTAGCCATGCGCGGCATGAATCTCCACACCGGTGAATCCGGCACGCTCTGCCAGCACCGCCGCTTGGGAATAGCGCACGATCAGCTCTTCGATCTCCTGCTGCTCCAAAGCCCTGGGCAGCACAAACGCTTTTGAAAGCCCTGGGATATCAACCGCCACTGCGGAGGGGCCTCTTGCCGATTGCCCCATTGAAGCCAATAGCTGCCGTCCGGGATGATTGATTTGCATCCAGGCCTGGGCTCCACAGCTGCGGCAAGCATCGGCCCATAACTTGAATTTGCCCAGGTTCCGATCGTCCTCAAGCACTACGCCGGCCGGTCCGGTCAACGCATGGCGGTCAACCATGACGTTGCCAGTGATGATCAGGCCGGCTCCACCCTCCGCCCAACGCTGGTAGAGCTTAACCAGCGCCTCGCCTGGAGCGTGTTCCTCATTGGCAAGGTTCTCCTCCATGGCAGCCTTGGCAATTCGGTTTGGAATCACCGTGCCATTGGGCAATCGAAGCGGTTTGAAGAGATTTGAGACGGTCATGTTGTGTCCTGGTTTTCATCGTTGGGCAGAGCCAGGTGCTTGTCGGGAAGACGAACCTGAGTCATGACATAATTGAACATGCGTGTTCAGTTGTGTCAATGTGAAGGGCTTTTGTTGATCCAAAGACATCGATCATGGCATCCAAATCATTACGCTGTTGGTCGGGTTTTCGGCAAAAAATCCAACAGACTAAAAAATAGGGTTGACGTAAAATGAACACGAGTGTTCAATCGATCCATAAGGTAATCCTGGAGAGAGAACCGTGGAATCCCTGAATCCAACACAGCGCCGCATTCATCAAGCCGCCTTTCGCCTGTTCGCCGAGAGAGGCACCTCACAAGTGAACATCCTCGACCTCGCGCAAGAGGCAGGCGTGGCGCGCGGAACGGTCTATAGCAACATCGACAGCATGGAAAACCTGTTCGAGGCGGTCGCCAGCCATCTCGCGAGGGAGATGCATGAACGCGTCAACAAGAGCTTCGATTCCCTCTCGGATCCCGCTCATCGTCTTGCCAATGGCATTCGGTTCTTCATTCGCCGAGCGCACGAAGACTCCCAGTGGGGCGCGTTCATCCATAAATTCGCCATGAGCAATTCGGCGTTGCGCGAAATGTTTAGCAGCCAGGCGACCAAGGATCTTCTGAGCGGACTTACCACTGGACGCTACACGTTTGCGCAGGAGCAATTGCTCTCGGTACTGACGTTGATATCGAGCAGCGTGCTGGGCTCGATTTTCCTGGTACTGGAAGGTCACCGAACGTGGCGCGAGTCGGGCTCTGATACCGCCGAGCTGGTACTGCGGGCACTGGGTGTGCCGTCAGAGGAGGCTCGTGCGTTGGCGACCAAAGAGTTGCCGGCGCTTCCATCTCTCGACTGAGCCCGTAACTGACTTGATTGAATAAACCCCTGATTTTTTTCAGGGGTTCGGGACAGCTTTGCCCTAAAAAACCGGAAAACAACAACAATGAACAACAAAATCGAATTGCACCGGTTGGCGACGCAACAGCCCGCCCGGCATCCGCAGCCGACGGTGAAGGCTCAGGATCTGACTCACCTGATCTTCCAACGGCCGGACTTGAATGCGGCGGCGCGTTTCCTGACTGACTTCGGCCTGACGGTCAGTCGGCAGGACGCCGATACGCTCTATTTACGGGGCGCCGAAGCGACTGCCTACTGTTACCGTGTCCAACGTGCCGAACAGGCACGTTTTATCGGGTTCGGACTTGCAGTGCAGTCCCTGGAAGATCTGGAAAAGCTCAGTCGAATCCCGGGTGCGTCATCGGTAGAGAAGTCGGAGCATCCTGGCAAAGGGTATTACGTCAGACTGATGGATCCTTCCGGTTTCATTGTGGAAGCCGTCTGCGACCAGACCCCGGGCAAGCCTCTGGCACATAGAGCTCCTTTGAACTGGAATCTGGCGCACGAGCAACCCCGAATCAACGCCACGCAGCGCCCGCCGATTGCTCCCCCTGAAGTCCTCAAGCTTGGCCATATCGTCATTGAAGTGGCTGACTATCAAGCGACGTGTGCCTGGTATACGCAGCACTTCGGGTTTATTCCAAGTGATGTACAGGTACTCCCCGACGGCACGCCTATCGTCACTTTCATGCGCCTGGATCTCGGTGACATTCCCGCGGATCACCATACGCTCGCGATTGCACAAGGGTTCATGGCGACCTATAGCCATAGCGCCTATGAAGTCGTCGATGCAGACGCCGTGGGTATGGGGCAGCGCGTCTTGCGCGAGCGCGGCTGGGAACATTCATGGGGCATCGGCCGGCACATTCTGGGCAGTCAGATCTTCGATTACTGGCAAGACCCTTGGGGCGACAAGCACGAGCATTACTGCGACGGGGATGTTTTCACGGCCGCTCGACCTATGGGCATTCATCCGGTGAGCCCCGAGGCAATGGCGCAGTGGGGGCAGCGCATGCCCAGGAGTTTTACCAAACCCAAGATGAGCCTGGCCAATCTGCTTCTGCTGATCCGAAACCTGCGACGCAGCCCGGACCTGACCCTTCGAAAGTTGGTAACACTCATGCGGATGTTCGGGTAGAGCTGCTGCCATGTCTGACAAATCAACCCGGTACGGCCGGCGCGACGTGCTTAAAGCTGGCGCTGTGATTGCTGGCAGTGCGTGGGTCTACACCCTTGCCAGCGCTCCCTCAGAACAACACCACAATTCCCGCGCCACCGAGCGCGAGACAAACACCGCTCCAGGAGTACCTTCAATGTCTGCTGTACACGTAGTTCGCTTTGAGTTTCAGAACGGTATCCACTGGGGCGTACTTCGCCAGGGCCGTATCACAGTTGTTCCCGGTACTTTTGATACCACCGGTGACTTCATTAGCCAGAACAATATCGATGACCTCGCTCAACTGAAAGGTACGGAGCTGGATGCGGGCGAAGTGAAACTGCTGTCGCCGGTGACCCGTAACCAGCAGTTCGTCTGCCAGGGTGCCAATTACCGTCAGCACATGATCGAGTCGGGCATGGACCCGGATGCGAAGAAATTCAACATGATCTTTACCAAGGCGACGAGTTGCCTGGTGGCGGCTGACAGCGACCTGATCAAGCCGCGCCACGTGCGCTTCCTTGACTACGAGATCGAACTGGGCCTTGTGATGAAGCGCGCGATCACCGGCTCTGTTTCTGTCACCGACGCCAATCTGCATGAGTTCATTGCAGGCGTCGTCATTGTCAATGACTACTCGGCTCGTGACATTCAGATTCCCCAGATGCAGTTCTACAAGGGCAAGAGCTATCGCACTTTCGGTCCGGTCGGCCCGTACCTCTGCCTGCTGGATGCCACGAACATTCATTATCTGAAAGAGCTGCAACTGCGCCTGACGGTCAACGATCAGGTGCGACAGAACGACAGCACGGCAAACCTGGTTTATGGCCCCGCTGAAACCCTGACCGAACTTTCCGCCTTGCAAGATCTCTCCGTTGGAGACCTGATCGCCACCGGTACGCCTGCCGGCTGTGCCCTGACGATCCCTTCGCCTGCCAAAATGCGCATTGCAGCCCTGCTGCCCGAAGCCACCAAGTGGAAGCTTTTCCTCAAGGCGCAGGAAAGCCGGACGCAGTACCTCAAGGCCGGTGACGTGGTCGAGGCGCGCATTCGCAGTGCCGATGGCGTGATCGACCTCGGCGTGCAACGCAATCGCGTCGTGGGGGAGGCCTGATGGTTGTGCAGACCCTGGATGACATCGAAAGTCTCGAACGAGTTCCCTTGTCGGAGCGTGGTCTGGCTTGCAGCACTTATGAAGCGCTGCGCCAGGCGACCGAGCGTACCCCCCAGGCACCAGCGCTCAGTTTCTTCGCCGACGCCGCCGATTTCAAGCGCACCTTCGAGTGGAACTACACCCAGCTCTTCGCGGATATTACCCGCGCGGCCAATGCCTTCCATGACCTGGGCATAAAACCGGGTGAGGTGCTGGCCTTCATCCTGCCCAACCTGCCGGAAACCCATTTCACGATATGGGGCGGGGAGGCGGCGGGCATCGTCATGGCGATCAATCCTCTGCTCGAGGCCAAGCAGATGGCTGGCTTGCTGAACGCCGCGAAGGTATCTGTAGTAGTGACGCTCGCGCCAACGGCAGGCAGCGACCTGTGGCCCAAACTGGCTTCGCATCTGGATCAGTTGCCTACGGTCAGGTCTGTGGTTTGGGTCAGCATGGAACCCTATATCGCCGAATCGGTGCGTGGGGCTCGGCAAGCCATGGCACGGCAGGAACGAGAGTTACACAGCGATATCGCGATCCACGATTGGCGATCGCTGATGAATGCTCAGCCACACACCCACCTGAAGAGCGGTCGGCGGATCCGCGAGGATGAGTGCTCCTCCTACATCTGCACGGGCGGCACCACCGGGCTCCCCAAGATCGCCGCGCGAACTCATGGCTCTGAAGTATTCAATGCATGGGCCATCGCCGCTCACATGCAGCCACGCAGTGATGTCCAGGTTCTGTTTTGCGGCCTGCCGCTATTTCATGTCAATGGCCAGTTGGTGACTGGACTGATGCCCTGGACTCAAGGCGACCATGTGATCCTTGGGACGCCTAACGGGTATCGAGGCGAGGGGGTGATCCCACGATTCTGGGAGATGGTCGAGCACTTCGGTATCAACCTCTTTTCCGGTGTGCCTACTGTCTATGCGGCACTTCTGCAAAATGAATGGCAGGGCCGCGACCTCTCCAGTCTTCGCTATGCAATCTGTGGTGCCGCACCCATGCCGGCGGAGCTTTTCCGAGAATTCGAGCGCCGTACCGGGGTAAAGATTCTTGAAGGTTACGGTCTGACTGAGGGCGCCTGCGTTTCTTCAATCAATCCACCCCATGGTGAGCGCCATATCGGCTCTATCGGGCTACGGATCGCCTACCAGAATATGCGCGCGGTCTTGCTCAATGATTCCGGAGAGTACTTGCGCGATGCCAACGTGGATGAGATCGGTCTGATCACCATCCGTGGACCTAATCTCTTCAATGGCTATCTGGAAGAGCGCCATAACCAGGGCCTCTGGATCGATATCAACGGTCAGCGCTGGCTGAATACGGGCGATCTGGGCCGCCAGGATGCCCAAGGTTATTTCTGGCTGACCGGGCGCAAGAAGGAGCTGATTATCCGCGGCGGTCACAACATTGATCCCAAGCAAATTGAAGAAGCGCTTCAGGCGCATCCCGCCGTCGCCTTGGCCGCTGCAATCGGCAGCCCCGATGCCTACTCGGGCGAGGTGCCGGTCGCCTACGTTCAACTGCGTCCCGGGCAAGTGTGCAACGCCGAAGAACTTCAGGCGTTCGCTCATCTCAACATCAGCGAGCGGGCAGCCGTTCCCAAGCGCATTGAAATCCTCGAAGCGTTGCCACTGACTGCCGTGGGCAAGATATTCAAGCCGGCTTTGCAGCAGCGGGAGATTGCCAAAGTAGTCCAGCAGGAAGTCGAACGTCTGGGGCTTACGGATATTGCTGTTGAAGTCGTGCAGGACAATCGTCGTGGGCAGGTTGCCTGCGTCAGGGCCGGCACTGGTCAGGAAGTCCTGGCTCCGCTTTTGGGGCGTTACAGCTTTCAAGTCGAGTGGATCAATTGAGTTCCTGATTCGCAGTCTGTAAGTCCAGCAGTTACGCCCTGGTGCTGTTCCGCCAGGGCCATTTACACAATATCGATCAACTCCAACCGGCACTGACAGGTGCACGGGAGGGCGAAGCCTTGCCTGCGTGAAATCAACAAAAACAACAAACAAGAGGTGGAAAATGAAACTGAATAGCCGCGTGATCCCGTGTCTCTCTGTTCAGCATAAGTGTGCTGTCTGGATTAAATTCAGCAGTGCCATCGCACTACTCAGCGCCTCCACAATTGCAAGCGCCAATGGCATTGCCTTAAACGAACAAAGTGCAAGCAGTGCGGGAACGGCCTATGCGGGAAGGTCGTCTTCCGCGCTGGACGCCAGCACCATCTTTGGAAATCCCGCAGGATTGACCAAGTTGAAGCGCACTGAGATTTCCGGCGGTGCCGCGGTCATCTCGGTGAGTGATGACATCAGTGATGCGCAGAGCAGTGTCGCGGGAACGAACAAGGGGGACTCGGTACCTTTGGGGGCTGTGCCTTTCGCTTACATGTCGACGCCACTTGATGATCGCCTTTCGATTGGTCTGGGGCTTTATGCGCCGAGTGGTCTGATCAATGATTACGAAAGCACTTTTCAGGGCCGCTACCATGGTTCCTATAGCACGACCAAGGAAATAACCCTGCAACCCACCATTGCCTGGCGAATCAATGATTACGTGTCCATTGGTGGCGGCCCGACCCTAAACCGTTTCAATGCAAAGCTTCAGAATTACCTGGCCACCGGCGCCCTGAACAACGGCGAGGACACACGGGTCACCATCAAAGGCGATGACACGGCACTTGGCTACAACGTAGGCATCCTGGTTGACTTTACTGAGGCAACCAGTTGGGGGATTAACTATCACTCGAAGGTGGACTATGAACTCGAAGGGCATACTGAGGTTTCTGGTTCTCCGAGCGTTATCCCGCTGAACGGAAAGTATGACAACAAGATAGACCTCACGATGCCCGAATCCGTGGACACGTCTATCACCCATCATTTCAATAGTCGCTGGACGGGCTACCTGGGGACCACCTGGAAACGTTGGAGCCGGATCCAGAAGGTCGAGGCAGTCAATAGCGGTCTTTCCCCCATGGGGCAGGCGGCTGGCCTGGGGCATGTGATCGAAGAAATGAACTGGCGCGACACTTGGAGCACCGCAGTCGGCGCCTCCTATCAAGTGAACCAACAATGGCTGCTGCGCGCAGGCTACGCCTATGATCCTTCGCCCATCAGAAACGCCGACCGCAGCGTGCGCATTCCAGTTGGAAATCGCCAAGCCGTGACGTTGGGTGGTGCTTACTCGCCGAATTCCGATCTGACGATAGATTTTGCTTACGGATATCTCTGGGACTCCAAAGTCTCGGTAAAGCAGGCGAACAATTCCGGTCTTCAACCGGAATACAGTGCTAACTACGACAATAGTGCGAATGGCGTTTCAGTGCAGGCTACCTATCGGTACTAAGTGAAGTGACTCCATTATTAATACAGTCGATTTTTGCGCGCCTTCCGTAAAGTCTGCCTCTAAGCGTTAGTAAACTATCCCAATGGAGGTGATGCAGTTCCGTTTGTCTGTCAGCACCCACTACCGCGAATACTCTGAGGATTTGGAATACGAACGGCGTGTTGGCTGCATGAAATACCCGCTTAAAAGGCTAGAACTGGTGCCCACCTAAATTTAAGTGCACACCATGTCCCGGCTTTGCGGGGTTGGGTAGATGACTTGGCCGGACGCATACATCAAGGGCATCAGGGCCGGGAGTCTTCCAGAAGACTTCATCCCTGGCAGCGAGCCATGGAGCGAATACTTCAGTTTAGGAGAGGAGTGGCGCAGCGGATGGTGTTTGACGATTTGGAATCCACGACAACGTTTGCTCAGTGCGGTTGCTGCCAGCGGGGCTAGTCGAGAACAGTACGAACGTCTTGATCACTCGCGTGATGAGTAAACGCGATGTTGGGGGAGGGGTAGGAGCGCAGGTTTGCAGCTCGCAATCAATGCTTGTGCTCTGTTGCATGTGGCACCGGCTTCTATCGTTTGCCATGTGTAAAATGTGACTCCACCTATTCCTGTACCGAGAAATACAACATGAGCACAGCATTGAGTGAGGGGGAGATGCACCTAGCGCTATTTGGCTCCTTGACCGAGCCCGATCCTCAATCAGCGCCGAAATCACCTCATCCAATCTTGCCGACGTCTCAGCCATCCCTGCGTACTCAATTTGGTACCAAGCGGTTCTCACCGAAGCTTAGGGTGACATTGCGCGTTTCTAAGGATTTTGAGGGGGACGTCGAGCTTCTCGTTTATGAGGCGCCTTTGAGTACGTTCGTCGCTGAACAGGAGGTAAAAAACGATGCAAAAAAGAAAAAATTCAGATATATCGAAGTGGTTTCGGTGGTGCTTGTTCAGTAGTCATCGAAGCGAAAATCTGAAGGACGCATTCGGCCAGAGGCGGACATTTAGAGCAGGGAAAATAAATCTGAGAATCATCTGGCCGGCCTCCCCACCTCACGGAGGTGGCGCAAAAGCTCACGGAAACCGGCCTGCCGGATTTGCCAAATAATGCTTACAGACCGGTTTCCGGGGCATCTAAGACCTTCCAATTTTTGCCCTGATCCGACAGGACGAAAGGTCCTTTAGTCGCGTCTTGCCAAAATATCAGACGAAACCCTCTTTAAAGTCATCGACTGTTTTACCTTTCTCCTTCAGAAGTGACAGCACGAACGGTTCATCTGCTTTTTGCAAAAAATCAATAGCATCCGTAATTTTCCACCGATGCATGGCCGGATTATCGATTATCGAAACAAGATGTTCTTTTATAAGTGGCACGTACTCAAAAAATTGTTCTCGACTAATAAAGTCAAAAACATTGGCGATCTCAAAGGGCATGTGAGCAGATAACTTTATTATCTTGGATAGCGGAGCGTAGATTTGAGCTCTCGCCTCTTGTTCTCGACCATTATCAGCCGAGTTTGAGTAATATCTAATAATAGTCATTAGCAATTGATGGTAGGTGTCATCATAACCACGCAACCTGTGAGGGTAGGAGTCTTCGATGCTTTTGTAATTATCCATGCACTGTTCCAGCGCAAGAAGACCTACATGTTCGCCCCAACTAGTCAGCAACTTGGCAGCTAAAAAGCGTTCCGTGTCGTCTTTCGTATTTGACAACAAGTCCCTTACGGCATTGATTCTTTCCGTAGGAACATCTTCCAAATCAAGGTCTCCGGCATCAACGGCATAGTCAGCATGATCCGGTACGCTATTTAACAGATCGTAGATTTTACGCTCCATCATCAACCTCTATTTCTTAACGGGAGTAATATACGTGGATGGAACACATCCCTTGATCAGACACTCGCCATCACGCATCGCGTTTCCTAAATCTCTCTCTGCACCTTTTAGGGAGTCTTCGTTTCTCTTGCTTGGATTGTTTTCGAATCTAACACGAGCCGCATCCAATTTTGATTGCAATTCCGCCGCCACCTGTTGACTCGTCAAAAACTTGGTGTTTGGCAATACACCTGAATCGATATCCTTCTGCAACCGCGTTACGTCGATTTCAACTTTATGCGTTCCGTAGTCCTTCGGATTCAAGGCGGTGCTCGGGTCGGTTACGGAGATGTAGGGAGAATTTTCAGGACCACTGCCACGCACATGCGTTTGAACGGTACCTGTTCCCTCTGGATTTGGAGGAACCAAGTCGCCGTTCTCGTTGATGTATGCCTTCGGCTTCCCATTTCCACCGACAGTTGACGAAAAGTCATTATCGCTGCGCACAACAGTATCACCTGGGGCTTTTGAACCACCAGTGCCGTTGTCGGTAGTATTCGTCCCACCTTTCGTCCCTGAATTGCCTTCTTTGGTCGGCCCCTTACCACCACCCGCCACCACAGGCTTGACGATAGGATTCAATCCGGCCGCGAGCGTCGCAAGATTATCAAGGGCAGCAAGAGCGGTCTCGTGGCTGATGCCGAGCGTTTGAGCAAGGGTATCCGCAAGGGCATTGACAGTGTGTCCGGTGGTAACGCCTGCAAGCATATTCTGGAAGCCGTTGTTCTCCGTAATTAACAGGTCAAAGATCGCTTTGGCTTCCGGCGATGCTGAAGCGGCCATGTCTTTGAGGCTTTGGGTTTGCTTTTCAGCCTCGGCGACACGCTTGGAGATGGAAGCGCAATTGGCAGGATCCGCTGCACATAGCGCGACCGCATCAATATCCTGCTGCCGGCTGAGTTCGTGATAGTCGCTATATGCCTTATTTATGCATGCGGAGTCACTCCCGCAGCCTTTCAACTCGTTCGCCGCCCTTTCCAGATCAGAGTGAGACAGGTAGTTGTATTGGGTGGCCGTGGCAGCAATGTTCGCGGCGATGTTGGGATCGGTGCCCGAAACGACTGCCGTGAGTACTGCCAATAACTGAGACATCGCCAACATGTTGGCTTTGGCCTGATCGGCACCGGGCATCTTCGGATCGTAATTTTCTGGAAGGATCAGATCCGCGAGGTACTGAACCATCGCTTCGTTGGCGCCGCCGGCCAACGCGCCAGTCTTGAAGTCGCCGCCCATGGCCATGGACTTCAAGCCACCCACCAGTGCGTGCGCCGCAATCTTGGTAGGGCTGCCGTCGACGAGATTTAGGTTGCCGATCCCATTGGCTGCGAGAGCACCGCCAATATCGATGACCGCCCCTAACAGATTGTTAACGAAGTTATCGCTCAGGCTACCGCCCTGCAGTGCGGTTTGCGCCAGGGTATCGGCGCCCGTCTTCAAAACCACCGTACCGGCGCTGCTCCAGTCGAACCCAAGTTCGGTCGGGTTGTAACCCAGGCCGGTGCCGATTCCGCCCAACATGCCGGAGAGCACATAACCCTGCAGGTTCTCAGCACTGAAGACGTCTTTGAGCACGGAGCCCAGATCACCCTTATTGCTAATTGCACTGTTGGCGGCCGTGGTTTCGACCGCAATCAACACAGCATTGGCAAAGCCTGCCGAGAAGGTCCCGGCCGTGGCTCCTATCAATCCGGCTCCCGCTCCGCCCGTGACCGCCGCCAGCAAGATCGCCAGGGCTATTTGTGCGGCGACACCGAGACCGGAGGTCGAATACTCGAAGCTTTTGTGAATTTCCTCCACGCGGCGCCAATCAATATCGCCCCGCAGTTCAGCGTCTTTGAGCCAGGCCAGTTTAGGATCGGCCGCCACCATGGTGTCGATGGTTTGGCTGACGTTCTGCTGATCAATTTGTTTGATATCGATGGTCAGGCCTTTGACAGCCTTGATCACCAACGCGCCATTGGCCACCAACTCGCTCTGACGCAAGGTCTCATCGGTGTTGCCTTTACCCTTTGCCGAGTTCCAGGCCGCGTTGCTATCGCTCTTGGTGTGACTCTCGTCGTGCAGATCCTTGACCGCTTCGAAATCAATCGCGCCGCCGCTGTCCAGCGTGATGTTGTTAGCACTTTCAAGCGAGGCCGCCTGATAGCGTTGATCGCCGCCACTGGAAAGTGTCAGGTCGCCACCGGACTTTATTTTGGTGCCCACGTGGACGAGGTCGGTAACTTCATCACGCTGTGTTTTCATGCTGCCAAAGCTGCCCTTTTTCTTCATGTCGTACAGCGAATAGTCGCTGTCTTGCGCGGCCAACAACTGCAAGTCACCGTCGGCATGTAGATAAGCTTCTTGACCGGAGCTGATGTCGCTAGCAACCAGCGTCATGTCCTTGCCGGACTTGAAAGTCAGCTTGCCTCCCGCATTCAGTGAGGTGCCGATCTGACTGACGTGGTCCTCCTGACGAGTTTCCTTTTTGTCCTTGAAATAGGAATGCTCTTCATCGGCGGCGGCACCGAAGAACACATCGCGTTTGGCCTCAATAGTTACGTCGCCCTTGGCGTCGATCTTGCTCGCGACCGCCGCGATATCGCGGCCGGCATCAATTGTCAGACCCGCACCGGAACTGACTTCGGCGCCATGTTGCGTGATGCTCGAATTGAGGAAGTCTGTGCGGCTGTCGGAATGACGTTCTGCAACTGCGGCGATGGCGACATCGCGCTTGGCGTCGATGTCCATCTCACCGCCGCTTTTGAGCACGCCGCCGCTGTTGATCACATCGCGACCGGAGTTAATCACCAGCTTATTGGCGGCTTCGATCCGTGCAGCGTTGTCCACGAAATCGCGGGCATGGCTGTAGTCATCAACGCTACTGTCATGGGACGTGACCGTGCGTTCGTTGATGATGTTGCCGTTTTTGGTCTCAAGGGTTACATCCCGCCCCGTGATAATTCCCCCGGCCTTGTTGGTCAGGTTGTTGGTCGCCACCAACTTCAAACGATCCCCGGCTTCCACTAGACCGCTGCTGACCAGATCTTTTTTTGCCGTCGCATCGAGGTTTTGACTGGCTCGCAAGGTGCCGGCGTTGTGCAGGTCCTTATCGGCGACCAGCGTGACGTCTTTGCCCTGAATCAGCGCACCGTTGGGTGCGAGACGATTGTTGGCGTTGGCTAGATACAGCACCGGCACCAGGACTTTCTCCCCATTCACTTCGCGCTCTTCGAGCCAGACGATGTCGTGGGTCAGCGCCGCGACTTGCTGCGCGGTGAGGGTGACACCAAGGCTTAGGTTCAGCTCGTCCTTGCTGGCGATGGCGTTGTTCATCAGGTATTTGAAGACAGCCTCGTCAGAGGTCTGGTCATCGATGAAGCGTTGACCGGTACGGGCGACCACGGCTTGCTGGACCAGTTTCTGTTCGAAGAGGCCGTCACCTAAGCGCTTGGCGCTCTGGTCGGGGTCGTAACCCAAGCCAGACAGCAGGTAGTCCGAACTCATAAATTGTTTGAGGTCGGTAAGTACCGGGTTTGTTTCGATCAGGTATTTGTGCGGTTGGGATTTGCCGGCACTGTTTGGTAGACCTTGGACGCGATTGATGGTGACAGGTGCGGCTGTTGCCCCTGATGTGACTTGGCCGCCGGTCAGCGTCCAGCTTTGTGGGCCAGTCGAAGTCGGATTGCTGTTGCCCTCCTGGCTTAGGCGGAACAGACCGTTCTGCCCGGTGGGCAAGCTGAAGCCCGGCAGATCCATCGGGTTGACTTGTTGCTGGGCAAGATCCGGAGGCAGTTGCGCGTTGATAGTAACCGGCGTGGAGTAGCCGTTGCCGGCCCCAGTATCAGTGTTGGTTTTTCCCCCAGCGACGTAACTGTAGTACGGACGCACCACGCTGTTGTCGATGGTCTGCGTCGCGTTGAGGGAGATGTTGCCGCCGGCCTGGATCACTGCATCATAGGAACTGCCCGAGCCCGAGCCCGAGCCCGCTACCGTGGTAGTGCTTTCGGTCAACTTGCCGCCGCCCAGCAGGCTGATGAAATAGCTCAAATCCGCCTCGACAGTGGAGGAGGGTGTCGGACTGTTCTTATTGTTGAAGGCCGCGGCCGCCGGAACCGTGGCGAAGATTTGGTCGACGTAGTTCCAGAATGTGCGTTTGGTAATGATCTCCTGCTCTTGCAGGCCAGTATTGTTGATCGTGCCGGCAGTGACGGTGATGTTGCCTGTGGCGGCGATGGTGCTGCTGGTGTTGTTCAGCGACTGAGCGTTGACCGTCATGTTTCCACCGCTGGTCAGGCTGGCGGCGGCGCTGCTTTGTGTGACTTTGAGACGATCGGTCTCGGCGATTTCCCAGTGCCCGTTACGGCGAGAACCGCTGCGGAAGTCACACCCGGCAATCGGGATCAAATTGCAATCCAGCTCGGTAATGACCACCGAACTTTTCTCATGGGCTGTGTATTCCAGAATGTCCCGCACGTTGTTCACGGTCAGGGCATTGATGGTCAGATCTTTTGCGCTGTAAATGTCCCCGGAGCGGTTGTCCAGCAAATCGGCCTTACTACTGTCGCGGTCGCGACCGATGTGAACGTTGCTTAGGCCATAGACCTGGCCGTAAGCGTTGGTGAAGCTGGACAGTAGCAGCCGCATATCGCCGCCACTGGAAATCAGGCCACGACTGTTGAGCAGTACTCCGGTGGTGAGGGTCAAGTCTTTACCGGAACCGATTGTGCCGTAGTTGTTGAGGTTGGCAGCAGTGACGATCAGGTCTCCGCTGGAAGTCAAACGGCCCTGATTGTTCAACTGGCCATTGATGTTGACCGTGGTGTTGCCGCCACCGGCAATACTGCTGGCTGCGCTAAGGGTCAGTTGATTGGCTTTGAGCGTCAGATCACCGAGGCTGCTGGTGCGACCAATGCCGGTGTAGTTGCCCCACAGGGTCAGATCGAATTTTCCATCGCTGGCGATCAAGCCGTCGTTGTTCCAGTTACCACCGTTGCCGGTCAACTGGCTGACCGCCAACAATTGACCGTCGGTTGTCTGATTGAGACTGTTGACGTTGACGGTCAGGCTATCCGCTTGAATCACACTGCTGTTAGTCCAACTGTCGGCGGCCACAGTCAAACCGCCGCGAGTAACGAAACTGCCGCCGGCACTACCGAGCAAACTGGTAGCAATATCAAAGACACCGGTACCGACGTGCAGTACGTTGCCACCAGTATTCAACAAACCACCAGCACCGAGGTCCAGGTTGCTGTTGGCGCTTTCCACGGTGCCGTTGCGGTTGTCGAACACCCCACCGATGGCGAACACGGTTTTGCCAGCGTTGCCCAGCGCGCGCAGTTGGCCAGTCTGGTTATCGATGCTGGCCGCTGTGATGCTCAAGGTGCTGATGCTTTCGATGATGCCTTTGCGGTTGTTCAAGGCACCGCGCAAGCTGAGATCGATCTGTTGGCCGGCTATCTGGCCACCGAGGTCGCCGCTGTTGTCGAAATCCTTGGCAGTGACGCTGACGCGCTCCTTGGCATATAGACCGCCATTGCGGTTGTCGAAGCTGGCGCTGGCACCGGTATCGATGATCACATCACCGGTTTGCGCGGTGATTCGCCCGCCGTTATTTTCGAGACCGCCCCAGGCTTTCAGATCCAGACGTTGGGCCTGAATTACCCCGTCTTGACGATTGTTGTTGAGGTCATAGCCGTTGCGCAGCACACCGGTGATCCGCGCGCTAAATGCTCCTTTCAGACTGGCCAATACACCGCCACGGCTATCCAGGCTATCGGCCGTGATCTTAAGGTTGCCGGACTTGGCAACGATGCGTCCGCTCTGGTTATCAATGGCGCCATCGGTCTTGACCGTCAGGTCGCCTTCACTTTGCAGGTTACCCTTGGCGTTATCCAGACTGGCTGCATTCACTGTTAGATCGGCGTCTGCGCTGTAGATCAGACCGTCAGCGCTGTTTTGCACGACGCCGCTGGCAGTTACAGTCAGCGCATCGTTGGCGGCGACAGTGCCGCCGTTGCGGTTATCGAGGTCGCCAGTCAACAACGTAAGCAGCCCTTGGCTGACTAGTTTGCCGCCCTGGTTATTGATTTGAGCGGCCTGGGAGATTACGAGTGGGCCGACGCTGACCAACTGACCCTTGGTGTTGGTCAGGGTGCCAAGCAGATCCAGGGTCATCGACGTATCACCGGACAGCACGCCTTCGCTGTTGTTCAGGTCGGTACCGGTGATCCGTAGGTCCTGTTTTCCGTAAATGAATCCATTGATGTTGCTTAGAGCTTTGGCCTGAATCTCCAAGCCCGCGCCGCTGTCGATCAAGCCGCCTAGCCCATTGTTCAACGTGCCAGCGACGATGAAGGTTTGTGCACCTTCACTGGAGAGAATGCCTTTCTCTGAGTTATCGAGACTGGCTGTGGTGACCTTCAGTGTGCCTTTGCTTACGAGCGCGCCCGCATTCCTGTTCAGAACATCGCCGGTCAGGTCGACCAACAGATCACCGTCACGGCTCGACAGGGTGCCTTTATTCCGGTTGTCGAGGCTGCCACCCAGCAGGCTCAAGCCCCCCCAGCCAGAAATCAGGCCGTTGAGATTTCGGGTGCTGGCAGCGTTGAGATCCAGTTGTTGACGACTGAAGAGCATGCCATCGCTGTTGTCGAGATTACGCCCGCGCAGCGTGTAGCTCAGATTGCTGGAGAGTTCACCTCCCTGGTTGTTCAGATCCCGCAGGTTGTTGATGCTCAGTTGGCCCGCTGTGGTGATCAGGCCTTTGGCATTGTTCAAATCGCCCATGGCGCCGCTGAAGTCAATGGCGATGGCACTACCGAGCAGCGAACCTCCATTCTGGTTGTTCAGGTTCGCGGCGTTAATATTCAGGTTCTGGGCAGCGTTGATCAGCCCCTTGTCCTGATTGTCGAGTTGACCGTTGACTCTTAGAACGAGGTCGGAACGGCTCGTGAGAGTGCCGCTGTTGTTATTCAGGCTACCCACCTGTGCATCGAGTTGAGCCGAAGCGATGGTGCCTTTGACGTTAGTCAGTGCCTGCGTCACACGTAGGGTGATAGCCTGATTGCCGAGGAGTTTGCCATTGCTGTTGTCGAGGCTGTCAGCCGCGAATGTGAACGCCTGCGCGCTAGATATTTCGCCGCTGCGATTGTCCACCTGCGCGAGATTTTTCAGCACCAGCGACGGTGCGTTGATCAGCCCACCCTTGTTGTTCAGTGTGCCGTGGTTCAGATCCAGGATCAGCGACGTATCGCTTGTGAGTTGCCCACCATCCTGTTGGTCGAGACTGCTGACGCTGGCGGTCAGTGACTTGTTGCTGGCGATCCGGCCTTTACCGCTGTTATCGACGCTACCGGCAGTAAGGGTCAGGCTGTCGAGGCTGGTGAGTTTTCCATCGTGGTTATTCACTGCTCCTGCGACGGTGAGGCTCAACGCTTGACCGGCTGTCACCAGACCGGCGACGTTATCCAGTGAGACCACGTTCAGAACGATATCAGCCAGGCTGCTCAGTTCGCCGCTATTGTTGTTCAGCCGACCGAAGTTGCCGTAGAGATTGCCGGTGCTGGTGATCACGCCCTTGGCGTTGAACACCTTGTTGGCATGGAGGTTTAACGTGCTGTTACTGAGTACGCGCCCGTTGTTTTGATTGTCCAGGACTGCGGTGGTGATATTGGTGGTTTGCCCACTCAGCGTACCGCCCTGGTTATTCAGGGTCTGCGCGGCACTCACCGTCAGGTTGCGGCTGGCAACCACGCTTTTTCCGCTGTTGTTGAGGTTCTGCGCCGTCAGGCTGACATCGCCATTGGCGTTGCGACTGTTATCGGCATTGACCCCGGCTTCGATGATGCCGTTGTTGGTCAACTGCCCACCGGCACTCAGGACAATGCCGTCCCGGGCCGCGAGGGTTTGCTGGTTGGTCAGGTTGCCTTGGGTTTGTACATTGACGGCACCGGCATAAACCGGTCCCCGGGCGTCGAGGCTGGCGGCTTTGACGTTCACCGCGCCGGCGGCAGAGGTCTGCGCCAGGCTCAGATGGCCATTGGCGTCGAGCTGGATATCACCGCCACTGGCCGCCAGGTTGCCGGCCAGTTTCACCCCGACCCCGGCCTCGGTACCAACCAGTTTGATCGCCCCGGCGTACATCCCGCCCAGCGCCGACGAGTCGATGGCCAGTTGTGGTTTGGCGCTGCCGTCATCGGCTCGCGCGGTGGCGTTGAGGCTCTGTGCATTGACGTCGTTGCGACCGGCCACAATGGTCAGGTTCTTCGCCTGAATCTCGGCGTTGATCTTCGCGCTGCGGGTGATGATTTCGAAGCTGTCGACGTTGTTGGCATTCAGCCCGGCGCCGTCGATGGAGACGCTGCCCTGATCGACCTGAAAACGATCCAGACGCCCGTTGTCCAGTACCGGTTTGCCGGTGGTCAAGGTCACGCGCGGGGTGTTAATGAAACCGCACCCGTTGCAGCTGATGCCGTAAGGGTTCGCCACAATGACGCGCGCCGACTGCCCCGCCACTTCGGTGTAACCGCGCAATTGGCTCGGACTGCCGCCGACCACTTCGTTGAGGATGGTTTGCGCGGCGACCCTGTTGGTGAGGTTGGGGTTGCCGACGATGATGCCGCCCAATTGCGTCGCACCGGTCTGGTTGGCGACGTTATTGAGGATGACGCCTTGGGTGCCGACGTTGTAATCGTGAAACTGGTTATGCGACAGCCCCGTGCCATTGGGCATGGCGATATTGACGATCGGCACGCCATTGCCCGCCTGACCGAGACTGGTCCCCGGCGTCGCTACCACGATCCCCTCGGCCTGCGCCCACATCGGTTGCCAGAACATCACGTTTGCCAACAGGAACGCCAATCCCCGCTTGGGCATACCCCAGAAGTGCTCGCGGGTTTTCACGCACGCAGAAGGTTGGCGCGCGAGAAAGGCGTACTGACGAACGTCCATGTGGTAGGTCTCGATGCAACGAAGTTAGAGGAAGAAATCCATGCGGAAATAGATCGGCGCTTCGCGCTCGGTCAGGGTGTCCGGACGTTCGAGGGAATGGGCAAAGGTGACGCTGGCGGCGAGGTGCTGACCGCGGGCAAACACCTCCACCGAGTTGCTGGACATTCGGCCGTGCTGGTCGCCGTTGTAGCGATCGCCACGGATCACACCCTGGTCGTAACCGAGGCTGGTGCCGTATTCGGCGAACACCGGGCGCAGCCATTCCAGCGTCACTGGACGGCTCCAGCGCAGGTCGTTGCGCCAGTAACCGCCGCTGTCGCCGGACAAGGATTGATCCTTGTAACCACGGATCGACGACTGCCCGCCGAGGCTGGTGCGCTGCGGGCTGAACAGCACGTCTTCACTGCGCTGGCCGGTCATCAGGCTGCTGAAACTGAACGACTCGCCCCACACCTTGAACGGTTGCAGGTAGCTCGCGGTGGCGGTGTATTTGCGGTAGCGCGCATCCGGCTCGCCGGGGCCAGGGTGACCGTTGCCCTGCGCATCGAACGCGCCGATGCCTTGCTGCATACCGAGGTCAATGTTGACGAACGCACTGCCGACCCGTCGACCGTGGTTGATGCCGAACTGCGCTTCGCTGATGCGGTTACTGCTCAGCTTGAGTTTGCTGTCTTCGATAAAGTTGTTGGTGCGCAGGTACGACAAGCCGGTGCTGAGGGAAGTCTTGCTTACGGCGTCGCGATGGATCACCCGCTCGGCGCGCAGTTGGTGGTTTTCGCTGTCGCCGGTCTGCTTGAAGTTGAAGCCGTTGGCTTGCGCCTGCGAGCGGTATTCACTCTGGCTGTAGGTGTAATTGAAGTTCCACCAGCCCAACGGCAAGTTGTAATTGAGCAGCGCGTTGTTGGAGGTGTGCTGATGATCGGTCATCGCATCGTGACCGCCGCGCAGATTCAACTGATCCGCCAAACCCAGCGGACTGTCCCAGTCAAACGTGGTGCCCCACTGCTGCTCGCCAGTACTGCGCTGGCCATCGTTGCTGCGGGACAACCCGGCACGCCAGGGCTTTTGCGGCGAGTTCTTGACCAGCACTTCGCTGCCACCGACGTTCTTGCCCGGCGCCAATTCCATCTGTGCCTGATTCGACGGCAAGCGGTTGAGCTGATCGACCAATTGCTCGATTTCCCGCAGGTTGACCAGCTCGCCGGTCTTGCCGGGAAAAGCCATGCCCAACTCGCGATCCGACAGCTTGCTACCCTCCGCGCCCTTCAAGCCTTCGAGCTTGCCTTCGACCACCAGCACCTTCAAATGCCCACCGGACAAATCCTGCTGCGGCAAATAGGCACGGCTGGTGACCAGGCCTTTTTCGATGTAGTGATCGGTGATGACTTTCAGCAGTTCGTTGAGCTGCGTAACGCCCAGGCATTGGCCGATGTAAGGCTTGAGCAGACGATTTTTCTCGCGCTCGGAGAGACTGTCGGCGCCTTTGAGCTGGATGTCTTTGATGGGGAAGCAACGGGCGTCCGCAGGCGCTGTCGGTGCGGCGGGTTTGACTTCCTTGCCGGGTAAATCCTTGAGCTCGTCGAGACGCCGACGTTGCTCTTCGAGCAGGCGATCCTGACGTTCACGGATGAGGTCGGTTTCCCCCGGGGTAGGGGCAGCGTAAGCGAGATTCAGCGGAGAAAGGCACAGCAAAGCCAGGCACAACCTCGCCGCGAGGGCGGCTGGGTACATGTTCGATCCCTCGAAATGGAGGCTGGTAGCACAATAGTGGCGCGATGTTAGATGGCCATCATTTTGACGTCAAACTTTTTCGTATCGACTGCCCGGACTGAGAAAGAGGCGGCGTCTAAGACTTCATTGCCAATAGGGCCTAGACGATAAAATACGCGAGCCAAAAGTGCCGGCTTCGAAATGAAGAGATGGCGGTCCCGGATAGCAGGTGCTTGAGCAATTGCTCAGACTGGGTCTATCGTTTTTTTGCTACCTATCGCGTTCAAGCTTCAGCCAGAGCCGCCGACAATGCTTGTTTACCATTTTTGATTCGGCTAACGACTCCCGCCGTAGTACTCAATGGACGACCTCCGATGCTCAAATGCTTACTACCACTTGTTATTGTCTTATCCTTGGCTGGCTGCTCAAGCAACTCGCAAAGCCAATACATCGATCAGGTTCAGTCCAGCAATTCAACGATCGCTCATTCATTCCATGAAGCGATTCTCCACTCGCAGGCCACTCCACTTCCGATTAATCGTGGCCTGTTCCCGAAGCGATGGGAGATCAGCGCAGCAGAGCCACGCATTGTCCTGGGAGAGCAGATAGGTAACTACCGACTGTTCAATTTCCGTTTGCTCAAAGGCCAAACCTACGTAATCAACGTCAGCTCAATGTGCAACAACATGTGTATGGGGTTTGCGAAAAATGCGCTGAAACCTAAAGCAGTCGTGCTCGACGCCCAAGGTAATATCGTTGCTGATAATTTGGACGGCCCCAATGCTCTTGCGATTGAATGGTCCGGCGTCGCGCCCGCCGATGGAACCTACTTTTTGCTGATCGCTGCGGATAACCGAGCCTTAGGGGAGCAGGTTTCAGTCATCAATACACTCATGCCAGGGTATCCAGGGGTGAATATGCCTATTGGTATGGCAAGCGCGCCGTTCGGCAAAGTCATCGCGTACGTGGAGTTTCCGAACGAACCATAAGAAGTGCAGGAATCAATTTTACAGGTGTATACCAAAGCGTTGGCCTTGAATCGCTACTGGTTCCTGTAGTGACGCGCTACCTCCCGGTGCTACGCAACATCGAACTCAATCCATGTTCGACGTTGGTCGCCCCCGTTACCGACGGTTCCTACCCGGACCGCGTGGATGGACCCGGAAGGTGTTTCAAAGGGAGCTTTGCCTTCCAGGAGTTGCGGGTTGTCAGCGCGAACAACGCGCGGGCCGCACTGGGCCTCAAGTGCCGCAAGGAGTGAGGGGTAGGGCATCTCGCCCCACTTCACTTTCTTTGCATCGTTCTCATTGGTGGGAACAAAGGCGGTGAGATCCTCACTCGTCATTAGCTCAAGGCCCTTGGCCTTGGCCTTGGCAGTCGCGTTCTCGCTGCCGTGGTGACCCACCTTGTAATAGACGGTTCTTTTCAGCAGGTCCGGGCCTGTCACGATGGTCCCATCTGACATCTTCCAGTCCGAGTCCTGCCAACTCAGCCAGCTGCCAATTTGCGCATCGGCTGCGAAGAGAGAACGCGACCTGTGTCCACGATCTCGAAGGCGAGTACGAGGCTCGTGTTGTTGGTCTTGTTGTCTAGCTGCATCGCCAACGTGCCGGCGGAACTTAGCCAGTCGAAGTCAATCCTGCGCCACGCCTGATCGGTCTCGTTTGCGTCATCGGTTCGCACGCGTTTCCTGGAGGCAATGAGGGGCGACCGCTCACTCGGGCCGAAGTAGTGCGAGTACGCGAATGCGGCAACGGAATTGCGCGGCTTGGTCGAACGCTCGATGTTGGTGAGTCGGGTACCCAGGCAGGGGGCGAAGGGGGCTGTCGGGTCAGTGAAGTCGCTATCTGGTGCAGCTGCAGAGAATGCGCTTGTGAGCGTCTCGGCAACGCGGGCCCCGTCCTCATCGCTGGCCATCTGGTAACGCTCACCAACGCGGTCCACGATGTTGAGGTAGTCAGGATTTCGGGACGGAGCAAGGACGTACGCTCGTATCGCAGGTGTGCTGGGAATGTTGAGCGGCGCTTGCTTGGGTTCGAGGTACTTGATTACTTTACTGGCGAGCCGGCCGGCGGCATCTCGCATACCGCGTACCGTTTCACCCTGGGCTCCGAAACTGAAGGTCAAGAGCTCGTCTATTCCTTCGCGCAGAGGCGCAGTCGGCTGTGCTGCGTCCAGGTGGGATGCGCCATGCAACTGTCGGCTAACGCCGGAGCGCGCGTTCAGGGCCTGCTGCTTGAACCTGTCCAGATCTCGAGCGTCAGGGGCCGTCGGTGATTCCGTCTAATCCATCCACACCTCGTCGATTTTGAAGTTTACAAATCGGTTAGAGGATTCTCTGAAAGCGGAGATGTGATCAGTGTGTTCGTGCGTCAGCACCAGGACATCGATTTTGCCGCCAGTCTGTTGGTGAAGGTCGGCGACTAAGTCGTCGATGATTTGCGACCCTCCCTTGAATAGACGTGTGGATCCCGCAGTCGATGAGCATCCAGTAAGGGTCACCACTGTCTTTCTCAAAGCGGAGCAGATGACAGTCACCGATGCCTTGGCAGTAGTGGCGGATAGTGAAGCCCGGGTTCTTAGTGGGCATGGCCGAACACTCCGTTGTATGTGTGCAGGAGCGCGAACGCTCCTCTGATAAAACTCGATTACCGTGCGCAGTCCAAGCAATCCTGACTGGTTGGGTATGATGCTGACGTCGTCAGCAAAATACCCTCTTTTCATCGAAGGCAGGTCAGGTATTTAAATATGAAGAAAGGGCTCAGCTACTCGTAAAGTCCTTTAGATGAGTCCAGAGCATTTAGCAGTTCCTCTTCAGATATTGAATACTGACTAAGGTTATCTATATCTAACTCCCCCCATTCCTGTTCGTCTTCGATTTCTAAGAGCAGTAGTGGAAGTTTCTTTTGACTGAAGAAAGTAATTATGTCGCGAATATCCTTGTCGCGCTCAACATGGTCATTTTGATAGAGATCACACGTGTAAAAAAAGCCCTTATCGCCCAAGGCGAGCTTTTTTTGTGAGCCAATCAGCGACATTTTAAATCGTTGGTGCAGGAATTTGGCCACTTCAAGGTCGCTAGTTGGGGCTGCAGCAGCAATACTTATCTTAGTCATGGCTCAAAAATCCTCGGGTACCAATGGGTTAAGTGGTTTTCCTTTGGTCTCGTTTTGGAAACTACCACCGTGCCATCTATATAGATGCTCATCTCTTGTTGCTGGATAGATGTTAAAAGCTTTGTCAACCAGTTGTGGGTAATCCAGTGCATTGTACATATGATGACCCTCAATAGTTTTGTCATCAAATTTCGGGCGCTTGTTTTTCATGATGTCATCGGCTTGCTCCGGACTCCAATCCCTTGTGCCCGACTCACCCCCGCGAAGTCTTTTCCTTTCCTCTGACCAGAAACGATCTACACCTCTTTGGCGCCTGTTCGAGAAACGTCTGTCCCAATCTAGATGAGCAACCTCGCCCCGGGTGGCTGTCCTGCTTTCGACTTTACCCTGCAGAACTTTCTTTTGAGGGCTGCTCAAAGGTTTGTATGGGGTCTCGTAGCTTGGTACAGCTGGCGTGCCCTCGTCGACAACGGGTTTAGTTGCAGTATCTCGGGTTGCGCCTTCAGGTTTTGTTCCACCTTGTCCTGGACAACCCTCCAACCCCAACGGATCCACCCATCCCGTAGGGTTAGGCACGTACTGGTAGTTATTCAACCCGCCCGCAAGCTTGATCGGATCCGGCGTCAAAAACCGCCCGTTCCCCGGATTGTAGTAGCGATGCCGGTTGTAATGCAGGCCTGTTTCGGTGTCGAAGTACTGACCTTGAAAACGCAGCGGGTTGTCGATTTCCGCCACGTCGAGGGCAGCGAGGTTCCCGTAAGAGCGGTACTTGGCCGACCACATGATTTCGCCGCTGTAGTCGGTGAGCTCTTGTGGAGTGCCCAGGTGGTCGAGTTGGTAGTAATACGGCGTGGCCTTCAGCGGGCCTTCGCCGTCGAGCATCGCCAGCGGTCGGAAGCTGTCGGGTTCGTAGATGTAAGTGCGATAACGGTCATTGGCACTTTCGGCGATCAGGCGTTCGCCTTGCCACAAGAATTCGGTGGTGCTGCCGTCGACGGTTTTTTCGATGCGGCGGCCAAAGGCGTCGTACTTGTAGGTTGCAACGCTACCACCCGGCAGGCTGGCGCCGATCAAGCGGTGCTGGCAGTCGTAACGGTACTCGGTAACGAGTTTCTGACCGGTGCCGCGACGCTCGCGGGTCAGATTGCCGTATGCGTCGTAGTCGTAGTGGCGGTCGCCCTGCATCAGCAGACGGTTGCCTTTGACGTTGGCCATATTCGCACTGAGTTGGTTGCCCTGGCCCAGCAAATTACCGGCCGGATCGTGAGCGAAGCTTTCCGGGGTGCTGCCACGGACGTTTATCAGACGGTCGAGCGGATCGTAGTGATAGCTGCGGTTGCCTTTGCGACTGTCGTCGATGCTGGCGAGGTTGCCATTGGCGTCGTAGGCGTAGCGACGTTGAAACAGGTTGCGATCCTGCTGGCTGACGCTGTGGGCTTGCAGGCGACCTTGTTCGTCGTACTGGTATTGGCTGAGCAACAGGCCTTGTTGGCGCTGTAGTTCGCGACCGGCGCTGAATTGATGCGTGGTCAGACGCGAGCCGTTGAGGTCGATGCTGCTCAGTCGACCGCCGGATTGGTGGCGGTAGTCGAGTTTGCTGCCGTCGGGGAGGCGACAGTGGCTCAGTTGCCAACCAAACCGGGAAATCCAGAATCCTCCGGGTATTCACCTCTGGCCGGTAGCCCCCGATCGTGGTGAGGTTTGTCGTCTTCGGTGCCACTGCTTGGCAGGCTCGATGCTTCTGGCCGATTGCTGCCTTTGTTTCCATCCCACCACAAAATCGAAAACGCCGCTCATTGAGCGGCGTTTTCGAATGCGTTTTATTTGTTATCCCAGGCCCCACATGCTTTCGCGTTTCATACCTGATCGATCCTTGCTACCGCACTGATTGCCAGCGATGAGGGGTTCAAATGTTAGCCGCTCGTCGAAAATCGATGATTTATCCAAGGTATGGGCTGAAGTATGGGCTGCAGGGATTTGTCAAAAGCCAGAAACGACAAAGCCCTGAATAATCAGGGCTTTGTCGTTACAAATATGGCGGAGGCGATGGGATTCGAACTCATGGACCTGTTACAGTCGACGGTTTTCAAGACCGTTGCCTTAAACCACTCGGCCACACCTCCGTTTGCGTTGCGGGCGCCATAATACCTGAATGAAACACACTGTCAAACTCTCTGCATGGCTTGTTACAGAGCGTCTGTTATGATCTTTGCGACTGAACGTTTCAAACCAACAGGAGTGTCGCCATGCGCGAACAGGATTACGCAGTTAATAACAGCGTGCAGGTTGAGCAGCTAGAGGTTAGCCGCGTCCTGCGCAACACATACGGCTTGCTCGCTCTCACCCTCGCATTCAGTGGCGTGATGGCGTTCGTGGCTCAGCAGATGCGTGTCGGCTACCCGAACATTTTCGTGGTGCTGATCGGTTTCTACGGGCTTTTCTTCCTTACCAACAAGCTCCGTGACTCGGCTTGGGGTCTGGTGTCGGCATTTGCCCTGACCGGTTTCATGGGTTTCCTGCTCGGCCCGATCCTCAACCGCTACCTGGGCATGCAGGGCGGCGCTGAAGTCGTCAGTTCGGCTTTCGCGATGACCGCACTGGTGTTTGGTGGTCTGTCGGCTTACGTGCTCATCACCCGCAAGGACATGAGCTTCCTCGGTGGTTTCATCACCGCAGGCTTCTTCGTGCTGCTGGGCGCGACGCTGGCGAGCTTCTTCTTCCAGGTCAGCGGTCTGCAACTGGCGATCAGCGCAGGTTTCGTGCTGTTCTCCTCGGTCTGCATTCTGTTCCAGACCAGCGCCATCATTCATGGCGGCGAGCGTAACTACATCATGGCGACCATCAGCCTGTATGTATCGATCTACAACCTGTTTATCAGCTTGTTGCAGATCCTCGGCATCATGAGCCGCGATGATTAATCGGCAGCCTTGAGTAAAAAACCCGCTTAGGCGGGTTTTTTATTGCCTGAAATTCAGCGTCATTTCGTGATGATAATGCTGCCATCGACCTGCTGGCGGTAGATGGTATAGGGCAGGAGCAACGTATCGAGGGCGCCGGAAATGACCACGTCGATGAGGACAATGGCCGGAGCATTGTCATGCACCTGCGCATCCCGTCCTTTTTCCAGGGGAGCATTGAGCATGCAGAAATCGTAGGTCACGCCGCTGTAGATACGGGGAACGGCGCCGCAGTAGCTTTTGTGATCCTTGTGATCCTTGTGATCCTTGTGATCCTTGTGATCCTTCGCCGTCACTTCGTCACTTCGTCACTTCGTCACTTCGTCACTTCGTCACCGCGAATCACTGTCTGTACCGTGCCACAACCCGCCAGCATCAGCACCGCGAGTAAAACCACCTGAATTTTCATACCGCCAATCCTTCGCCGGAAAACACTCAATTTACGCCATTCAAACCCAAACAGCACTTATGCCATCGGTGGTAGTCGGCGTTTGACCGGGGTCTTCTTGACGATTGAGGTGTTGGTTTCGGCGTGGCTGTTGAGGCGATCGAGCAGGGCGTCCAGTTGCTCCATCGAGCGCACATGCAGGCGCGCGATGAAGCAGTCGTCGCCGGTGACTTTGTCGCACTCGGTGAATTCCGGGATCGCCTGAATCTGCCTCTCGACTTCCTGTAACTGGCCCGGCAACGGGCGGATTCGTACGATGGCCTGAAGTTGATAGCCGAAGCACTTGGGGTCAATCTCGACGGTGTAGCCCTTGAGCACGCCACGCTCTTCGAGCCGACGCAGGCGTTCGGCAACGCTGGGTGAGGACAGGCCGCTGATCTGCGCCAAGGCCTTGAGAGAACGGCGTGAGTCTTCCATCAATGCGCTGATCAGCACTTGGTCGATGTCGTCGGTCATGGCAAATCCCCTGTTAGGCAGTTGACGGAATACGCCTTGATAAAAAAGGCAGAAACCGAGTTTAGCCTGCTTTTTGCGCTGGAGAAGCCCTTGGGCGGATTGGCATAATTTGGGCTCAATCACGGGAGTCTGATGATGGACAACACACTACGTCGCGGTTCATACGAAATGAGCGCCGCCATGCTGATCTCCGGGACCATTGGTTGGTTCGTGCTGGTGTCCGGGCAACCCGTGCTGGACGTGGTGTTCTGGCGGTGCGTGTTTGGCGCCGGCACGCTGTTGTTGATCTGCGCCGCATTCGGCTTTCTGCGCCCGGGCATTCTGACCCGCACCACGTTCCTGCTGGCGGTGCTCAGCGGCGTAGCGATTGTCGGCAACTGGGTGCTGTTGTTCGCCTCTTATTCCCGTGCCTCGATTGCCATCGGCACCGCGGTTTATAACGTTCAACCGTTCATGCTGGTCGGGTTGGCGGCGCTGTTTCTTGGCGAGAAAATCACCCTGCAAAAGCTGTTCTGGCTGGGCATTTCGTTTCTCGGGATGCTGGCCATTGTCAGCGCTCATGGCGAGCAGGGCGCGAGTGGCAACGATTACCTGATGGGCATCGGTCTGGCCCTGGGTGCTGCGTTTCTCTATGCAATTGCGGCGTTGATCATCAAACACCTGACCGGCACGCCACCGCACTTGATTGCCCTGATCCAGGTCAGCACCGGCGTGCTGCTGCTCGCGCCGTTCGCGCACTTTTCAGCGTTGCCACAAGCGCCAAGTGCCTGGGCCAGCCTGGTGACGCTGGGCATCGTCCACACCGGTGTGATGTATGTGCTGTTGTACGGCGCGATTCAAAAATTGCCGACGGCATTGACCGGGGCGTTGTCGTTCATCTACCCGATTGCGGCGATTTTCGTTGACTGGTTTGCCTTCGGCCATCGCCTGGAGCCGCTGCAATGGATCGGCGTTGCCGCGATTCTGCTGGCCGCCGCGGGCATGCAGCAGGGCTGGGGCCTGAAGTTTCGGCGGGCGGCCACACAATAAACGGGCGTCAGATATTCCAGCGCGGTGCGGTCTTGGCCAGTCGCTGGCGCATCTCGCCGATGTTCGAAGCGAACTGGCGGATCAATAACCGATAGCCGTCCAGCGGGTTGTGGACCGGCGCTTCAAGACTTGAATTGGCCGGCAAATCGAGGGGGCGACTGAGTCGCTGCGACGCGCCGGTTTTCAGCGCCCGGGCCATGCCGATCAATTGCACGCGAATCTGCCGGTGTTCGGCTTTGAAACTCGATTGCAGATGCGCCATGGCGTCGCGGTCGTTGGCATCGGGCCGGGTGTTGCCGAGGATTTCCAGGGTGCTGACGCACATCCGCAAATGACGCTGGATCGCATCGAGCTCGGTCATGGAAATCTTCACTTCCTTGGACACCGACGGCATCAGCGAACGCAGTTGCACCATCGCTGCGTTCAGACGATTCATGAGCTTCAGGTGTTCGTCATCGGAGACGGGCTTCCCATCGATGATGCGTCCGTAAATCGTCGCGCAATCGCGCAGCGAGTTGGCCAGGTTGTAGCGCCACGAATAAACCGCATACGACGGCAGGGCGAAGGAAAAAGCCAGGGCCAGGACCACGCCTATCAGAATATCCACACCGCGCCACAGCCCATCAGAGATGGGGTTGTCGCCATGCCCGGCGACAATAAACACCGTGATTCCCGCCAGTAGCGCCGTGTAACCGCCCTTGCCGATGGCGTGATACGAGAAGAACCCGCACACCACCGACATCACAAAATAGGTCAGCCACGGCATCCCGAGCCAGGCCTGTTGCGCCACCAACAGCAGGCCGATACTGGCGCCGATCAACGTGCCGACGGCGCGCTCGGCGGCTTTTTTGCCGATGTTGCCGTGGTGCTGCAAGCCGCCGATCACCACCAGCATTGTTACTGACGCCCACTCACCGTGGGGCAGGTTGATGCCGGTGGTCAGCATGATCGATGCCAGCAACCCAAGCGACACGCGGACCGCGTGGATCAGCTTGGCGTAACGATAGCGCCGATACGGGTCCAGCAACGGACGCAGTAATCGGCGCAGCAGCGGTGGCAGTCGATGGGCTCTGAACGTGTTCAGGCTCGGTGTCCTCAGAAGATGTAATCGGTGGTCAGGAAACTCGAACTGCGTCCGCTGATGATCTCGCTGATGAGTTCTTTGTTGGTTTCCTGGAACTTGGTCGCCACCAGCGTGCGGATCGAAAACACCCGCAGCGCATCGTGCACCGACAGCGTGCCTTCGGCGGAGTTTTTGCGGCCGTTGAACGGGTAGGTGTCCGGGCCGCGCTGGCACTGGGCGTTGAGGTTGATCCGCCCGACCTGATTGGCAAAGGTGTCCACCAGTCGGCCGACCGCCACCGGGTTGGTGCCGAAGATACTCAACTGCTGGCCGAAGTCCGACTCGAGGACGTAGTCGATCACCGTGTCCAGATGCCGGTAAGGCACGATCGGCACCACCGGGCCGAACTGTTCTTCCTGGTAGACGCGCATCTGCGGCGTCACCGGGAACAGCACCGCCGGGTAGAAGAACGATGCTCGCGCTTCTCCGCCATTTGGATTCACTACCTTGGCGCCTTTGCTGACCGCATCTGCGACCAGCGAGTGCAGATAATCGACCTTGCCCGACTCCGGCAACGGCGTCAGGGCCACGCCGCTTTCCCAAGGCATGCCGGGTTTCAGGCCGGCGAGTTTGGCGTTGAATTTCTCGATGAAGGACTCGACCACGTCTTCATGGACGAAGAGGATTTTCAGTGCTGTACAACGCTGACCGTTGAACGACAGCGACCCGGTCAGCGCTTCGTTGACCGCGTTGTCCAGATCGACTTCCGGCAACACGATGCCCGGGTTCTTCGCATCCAGGCCCAGTGCCGCGCGCAAACGGTGTGGTTTCGGGTGGAGTTTTTTCAGGTCACTGGCGGCTTTGTTGGTGCCGATAAACGCAAAGATATCGATCTTGCCGCTGGCCATCAGCGCGCTGACAGTCTCGCGGCCGCTGCCGTAGATCACGTTGATCACCCCGGCCGGGAAGCTGTCGCGGAAGGCTTCCAGCAACGGACGGATCAACAGCACACCCAGCTTGGCCGGTTTGAACACCACGGTGTTGCCCATGATCAGCGCCGGAATCAGCGTGGTGAAGGTTTCATTCAGTGGGTAGTTGTAAGGCCCCATGCACAAGGCGACGCCCAGTGGAACGCGGCGGATCTGCCCGAGGGTGTCCTGTTCCAGCTCGAAGCGGCTGGAGCGGCGGTCGAGTTCCTTGAGGGCGTTGATGGTGTCGACAATGTAATCGCAGGTGCGGTCGAACTCTTTTTCCGAGTCCTTGAGGTTCTTGCCGATTTCCCACATCAGCAGCTTGACCACCGCCTCACGCTGTTCGCGCATGTGGCCCAGGAACGTTTCGACGTGCTGGATGCGTTCGGCCACGCGCATGGTCGGCCACAAACCCTGGCCCCGGTCATAGGCGCGGACGGCGGCGTCCAGCGCAGTCAATGCGGTTTCTGCGTCGAGCAGCGGGGTGCTGCCGAGGATGACTTGTTCGTCGCCATTTTCACCGGTCAGGTACACCGGGCTGCGGACCTGGGCGAGGGGGCCGGACCAGGTTTTCAGTTCGCCATCGACCAGGTATTCACGCTGCTCGGTCTGACCGTCGAGGCGGTATTTTTCCGGGATGTCGCTTGAATCGGGAAACAGGTTGCCAAGGATATGTGCTGTGGTCATGTCGCTACCCCGTCTGGATTGGGTGATGAGCTGATGAATCGTTTTAGCAGACCTCGGCCTCGCTTGTCATGACTCATCTCATCGTTCGGCGGTTCAGGGTTTTCGATCGTGGAACGGCCGGCACCTTCGGTCATGGCCTCAGATGCCCCCCTTGTTGGCCCCCAATGCCCTCAACCTGCCCGCGTCGGTGCCTTAGTGTTGACCTGTGCTTGATCACAATAAAAAAGGTGTCTCCGCTGAGGGACGCCCTACGAGAGGACAGCCATGCGGGCCAGTCGAGTCTCTGAAAAGCCTAGCCTTTGTTTGGCGTTGGTGGGCGGCGTCTTCGCGGCGCTGCTCAACGGTTGTGGCGATGAGCCAAAAAGCCCGGCGATTCACAGCGAAGCAGCCGCCGCCATGCCCACCGACACCGCGCTGGCACAGGTCTACGACAACAGTTGCAAGCTCTGCCACGCCAACCCGGCGGCCGGCGCGCCGTTGACCGGCGACACAAAAGCCTGGGAGCCGCGTGTGCAGCAGGGTGCCGACACGCTGCTCGACCACACGATCAACGGCTACAACGGCATGCCGCCGATGGGGATGTGCATGCAGTGTTCGCAGGAAGAGTTCCTGGCGCTGATCAGTTTCGATGACCGGGTGGGCGACTCGTTCGAGGCCGGTTCTCCACATCGAACTCCTTGGCCCGCGTATCTCCGCGCTGGCGTACTTCAAGAAGGTCAGGTGCAACGCCGGCCCGATCGCGAACACTTGCCCGCGCACGCCGTCATTCACGTCCTCGCCATTGAACTGCACGGTCCTGCCGAACTGCTTGTCATCGGTGGTCTGCTTCAAGTAATAGCCGTTCAGCCCCAGCATCAGGTTGTCGGTGATCTTGTAACTGGCTGAATAATCGAAGTGGAAGATCTGCCCCGATGTGTACTCGGTGTCCTTGTTTTTTTCGTTGAAGCTGTACGTCGTCTTCATCGACACCTCGGTCCTTTCCGTCGGCAACCAGGTGAAGGAAAACAGCGGTTTGTAGGTGTAGAAATTGTTGCTGGTATTGGCCAGGCGATCAACGCTGTATTCGCCGGTGGGTACGGTGATTTCCACGGCGGCGCCGAGGGTCAGGTTCTTGCCCATGTCCCAGAGAATGATCGGCGCGACGGTGGTGTCACCCATGCCTTCGCGGGTGTCCTGCAAGCCGAACACCGAGACTTCCTGTTTCAGCCACGGTTGGCCGATGTAGCCCGCCAGCCGCCCGCCAAAAATGCGCACCGGGCTGAGGTAATCCAGGCGCGGGATAACCGCCGTGGATTCGATCTCGACATTCGGCACCTTGCCGCCCAGCGAACTGATGTTCAGCTTCCTGGACTTGTAGTGGTTGTAGTAGAGGTTGAACGCAACCATGTTGTCCGGAAGGCTGTCGGCCTCCAGCGGCAACATGGAAAAACCGTCGGTGCCGGTACCGATGTTGTCCACGCCGGCCTCGGTGGCCAGTGCCAGTTGCAGAGCGCAGCCGCCGGCCAGGCTGATGACCAACAGGGGAAATGTCGTGCGGGTCGGGTTCATGTGTGTACTCATTATTATTAAGTCGCCGAGCAAAAAGGCGTCAACCCCGACAGCCTTTGCCGAGGCCTGGGTTTTACCCTTGACGATCTTCAGGACCCGGCGCAGCGCATTTCCTATCGGCAAGCCGCATGGTGATCGCTGCCCATTGGCTTGACGTGCATTTGCCTAATCACCATTCCCTGGCGCTGCACCAGGCGGTCAAATTGCTTGAACTGGAAGCCGCGCAGGCTCATCAGAAAATGGACTTGATTCAGGCCGTTGAGCTGGCGATTTCCCGGGACCTGACCGAGGGCAGTCACATCGAGAAGATCGCCGGCGACCTGAACATGAGCAGCCGCACCTTGCGCCGCCGCCTGACCGAGCATGCGCTGACCTTCGAGACGCTGCTGGAGCAAGTACGCCAGGCCCGCACAATGAACCTGCTGGCCAACCCGGACCTGTCAATCGAGCGCATCACCGAAGAAGTCGGTTACAGCGACGTGCGCAGCTTTCGCCGGGCCTTCAAGCGCTGGACCGGCATGAGCCCGAGCGCCTTCCGCAACGAAGCTCCACTCTCACTAACGACAAATCCCTGGTAGCAGCTGCCGAGCAGCGCGAGGCTGCGTTCGGCTGCGCAGCAGTCGTAAACCCTATAGGCAAAGTATTCCTGACACACCGCAGTGCCTGATTTCACGACTGCTTCGCAGCCGAACGCAGCCTCGCGCTGCTCGGCAGCTGCTACAGGTCGGTGCACACAAACGCACGTGCTCCGGTTAAACTCCGCGCTCTTTTTAAGGAGTTCATATGAGTTACTACCAGCCGGGCATTCTCGCCACCCCCGTTCCGCCTCAAGCCCGTCATATGTTCTTCGCCCTTGAATCTGCCGAAGCATTGCCGGCTGCGCTCGACAACTTGATGCAGCTGGTGGACGGGAAATCGGCGGTGGTCGGCTTTGGTGAATCTCTGGTCAAGGCACTGCACGTTGAGATCGATGGCCTGCGGCCCTTTCCGGCGCTGACCGGTGTCGGCGTCGACAACCCGTCGACCCAACACGCGCTTTGGTGCTGGTTGCACGGCGTCGACCGGGGTGAATTGCTCAATCGCAGCAACGCCATCGAAGCCGCGCTGGCCCCGGCCCTGCGCCTGGTGCAGATGAACGAAACCTTCCGCCACCTGACCGGCCACGACCTGACCGGTTACGAAGACGGCACTGAAAACCCGCACGACGAAGCCGCCGTGGCCGCCGCGCTGTTGGGCGAAGGCGCTGAAGGCCTGGTCGGTGGCAGCTTTGCCGCGATCCAGCAGTGGCAGCATGATCTGAAGGGCTTCCACGCGATGCCGTCCCATGAAAAGGACAACATCATGGGCCGTCGCTTGAGCGATAACGAAGAACTGGATGACGCGCCGATTTCCGCTCACGTCAAACGCACCGCCCAGGAAAGCTTCGCCCCCGAAGCGTTCGTGGTCCGTCGCTCGATGCCGTGGATCGAAGGCGATCGTGCGGGCCTGATGTTCCTCGCGTTTGGTTTTTCCCTCGACGCCTTCGAAGCCCAACTGCGGCGCATGAGCGGGCTGGAAGACGGCATCACCGACGGTTTGTACCGCATCAGCCGCCCGATCACCGGCGGCTACTACTGGTGCCCGCCGCTCAAGGACGGTCATCTGGACCTGCGCGCATTGCGCATCGGCTAAACATCAAGGAGCGATGATGAACGTGGTGCGCTGGGGCATGATTGGTTGTGGCAGTGTTGCTGAACGCAAGAGCGGGCCGGCCTTTTACAAGGCACCCGGCTCGGCGCTGGTGGCGGTGATGGGACGGCGTCTGGACGCGGTCACCGACTACGCCGCACGCCACGGCATCGCCCGGGTTTACACCGACGCGCAAGCCCTGATCAATGATCCCGAGGTGGACGCGGTGTACATCGCCACACCACCCGACAGTCACCACGCGTATAGCTTGCTGGTCGCCGCCGCCGGCAAACATTGCTGCGTCGAAAAACCGATGTCGCTGAATGCCGGGCAAAGCCGTGACATGCAAAAGGTCTTTGCCGACGCCGGATTGCACCTGTTCGTTTCCTATTACCGACGTTCGCTGCCGCGCTTTCAACAAGTACGGCAGTGGCTGGAGGAGGGGCGGATCGGCGAGGTGCGGCATCTGACCTGGACCCTGACCAAAGCCCCTTCGCCGAACGATCTGAGTGGCGTCGACAATTGGCGCACTGACCCGGTGATTGCCGGCGGCGGTTACTTCGCCGACCTGGCCAGTCATGGTTTCGATCTGTTCCAGTACTTGCTCGGGGATATCGTCGAAGTCGCCGGTTTCACCGCGCGGCAGGCGGGTTTGTATGCCGCCGAAGACGCCGTCAGCGCCAGTTGGCGGTTCGCTTCGGGTGCCCTGGGCATGGGCTGCTGGAATTTCGTCGCCGACCGCCGCGAAGATCGGGTCGAGCTGATCGGCAGCCAAGGCCGGATCAGTTTTTCGGTGTTCGATGAACACCCGGTGCAGCTTCAAGCCGATGAACACCTCAGCCTGCACATCGACCATCACGAGCACATCCAGTGGCATCACGTGCTGGGCATGAACGCTCACATCCGTGGCGAGGCGCAGCATCCCGCGGTGGCCGAACACGCGCTGAAAACCGACTGGGTGATGGACCAGATCCTCAAGCGCGGCTAAAGCCAGGCAATCTCACTGCCGAAACCGGAGCCCTTGTAGCAGCTGCCGAGCAGCGCGAGGCTGCGTTCGGCGACGGAGTCGTCGTAAAACCTGCGCATGCGGTCATCCTGATGCACCGCGTGGCCTGATTTCACGACTGCTACGCAGCCGAACGCAGCCTCGCGCTGCTCGGCAGCTGCTACAAAGTCCGCGGTTATCTGGCGAATCTAACCTTATGCTTAATCAGTATTTCTCAATTCCTGCACGGCCTCTCTAAGATCACGTCATAACTCGTTATAACAAGTGATCTGCCATGACCGATAACGTTCTATCCCTCAGCAGCATCCCGCTGCACACGCAACTGCGCGATGTGCTGCGCGCCCGCATCCTCGACGGCGAATACCCGCAAGACAGCCAGATGCCGTCCGAAAGCGAACTCGGCGCGCTGTTCAAAGTCAGCCGCATCACCGTGCGCCAGGCCTTGGGCGACCTGCAGAAGGAAGGGCTGATCTTCAAGATTCACGGCAAGGGCACGTTCGTCGCCAAACCGAAAACCTTTCAGAACGTCAGCACCTTGCAGGGCCTGGCCGAGTCCATGACCGGTCGCGGCTACGAGGTGATCAACCGTTTGCGCAGCTTCAAATTCATCCCCGCCGACAAGCTCGTCGCCGAGCGTTTACAGGTTGCCGAAGGCGAGACCGTGGCGCAGATCAAACGCGTTCGGCTGATCAATCGCGAGCCCATCTCGCTGGAAATCACCTACCTGCCCAAAGCCATCGGCGAACGGCTGGAGAAGGCTGATCTGGTCACCCGCGACATCTTTCTGATCCTCGAAAACGACTGCGGCCTGGCCCTGGGTCATGCCGACCTGGCCATCGACGCGGTGCTGGCCGACAGCGACCTGACCCAGGCGCTGAACATCGAAACGGGCTCGCCGATCATGCGCATCGAACGCCTGACCCACGATGCCAGCGGCCAGCCCGTGGACTTCGAACACCTTTACTATCGCGGCGATGCGTTCCAGTACCGCTTGCGGATCGACCGGCAAAAAGGGGATCAGGCATGACACGCAGCTCAATAACCAGAAGCACGCTCGAACAGGAATACGACATCGTCGTGATCGGCGGTGGCACGGCCGGGCCGATGGCGGCGATCAAGGCCAAGGAGCGCAATCGCGATCTGCGGGTTTTGCTGATCGACAAGGCCAACGTCAAGCGCAGCGGCGCGATCAGCATGGGCATGGACGGCCTGAACAACGCGATCATTCCCGGCCACTCGACACCGGAGCAGTACACCAAGGAAATCACCATCGCCAACGACGGCATCGTCAATCAGGCCGCGGTGTACGCCTATGCGACCCACAGCTTCGAAACGATCGAGCAACTGGACCGCTGGGGCGTGAAGTTCGAGAAGGACGAAACCGGCGACTACGCGGTAAAAAAGGTCCACCACATGGGCGCCTACGTGCTGCCGATGCCGGAAGGGCACGACATCAAGAAAGTCCTGTACCGCCAGTTGAAACGGGCACGAGTCAGCATCACCAATCGCGTGGTTTGCACACGGTTGTTGACGGACGAAGAGGGCGCAGTCAACGGCCTGATGGGCTTCGACTGCCGCACCGCCGACTTCCACGTGATCAAGGCCAAGGCTGTAATCCTTGCGTGCGGTGCGGCCGGGCGCCTCGGTTTACCGTCCTCGGGTTACCTGATGGGCACCTATGAAAACCCGACCAACGCCGGCGACGGCTACGCGATGGCCTATCACGCCGGCGCCGAGCTGGCGAACCTCGAATGCTTCCAGATCAACCCGTTGATCAAGGATTACAACGGCCCGGCCTGCGCCTACGTCACCGGTCCGTTGGGAGGCTACACCGCCAACAATAAGGGCGAACGCTTCATCGAGTGCGACTACTGGAGCGGGCAGATGATGTGGGAGTTCCACCAGGAACTCGAAAGCGGTAACGGCCCGGTGTTCCTCAAACTCGATCACCTGGCCGAGGAAACCATCCAGAACATCGAAGAGATTTTGCACAGCAACGAACGCCCGAGCCGCGGGCAGTTTCACGCCAATCGCGGCACTGACTACCGCACGCAGATGGTCGAGATGCACATCTCGGAAATCGGCTTTTGCAGCGGCCACTCGGCGTCGGGTGTGTGGGTCAACGAGAGAGCCGAAACCTCAGTGAAAGGTTTGTACTCGGCGGGTGACATGGCGGCGGTGCCGCACAACTACATGCTGGGTGCGTTCACTTATGGCTGGTTTGCCGGCACCAACGCGGCGGATTTTGTCGCTGGTCGCGAGTTTTCAGCGGTCGACGCGAAGCAGATCGAAACGGAAAAACTAAGGGTCTATGCGCCACTGGATCGCGAACACGGTCTGCCGCCCGCCCAGGTCGAATACAAGCTGCGGCGTTTTGTGAACGACTACCTGCAACCGCCGAAAGTGACCAAGAAGATGCAAATCGGCCTGCAACGCTTCAGCGATATCCAGCGCGACCTCAATCAGATCAAGGCCCACAACGCCCACGAACTGATGCGCGCCATGGAAGTCAGCATGATCCGCGACTGCGCCGAAATGGCCGCCCGCGCGTCCTTGTTTCGCGCTGAAAGCCGTTGGGGGCTTTACCACTATCGGGTCGATCACCCGCAACGCAACGACAGCGACTGGTTCTGCCATTGCCACCTGAAGAAGGGTGACGACGGCCAGATGACCAGTTTCAAGAAAGCCGTCGAGCCTTACATCATCCCGCTCGACGCCGAAGAAATGCAGGCCTACGACCGGCTGCGGGTCGGCGCCTTTGCTGCCTGAGCATCACAAAAAGAGAGACCGCCAAATGGCCTATCAACCCCAGGAAATTTTCTTCCGCTCCAACGCGCCGGTCACGGTCGACGAGGATCTTTGCATCGCCCACAAAGGCTGCACCGTGTGCGTCGACGTCTGCCCGATGGACTTGCTGGCGATCAACCCGGCCACGCAAAAGGCCTACATGGCCTTCGACGAATGCTGGTACTGCATGCCGTGCGAAAAGGACTGCCCGACCGGAGCCGTGAAAGTCGAAATCCCCTATTTATTGCGCTGACTGACAGGACGCCTTCGCGGGCAAGCCTCGCTCCTACAAACATCGTTGATCTGTAGGAGCGAGGCTTGCCCGCGAAGGGTCCAGTACAGACAACACAAAACGCCATCCGGCAACCCCCGGACGCCTGATTCAAAACACCCCTCGTTTCCCACCACGCCCTGATCGTGGCGGAGACGAACATCCTATAAATGATTCGAGGGGATACACCCATGTCTTCGCCAACATTGCTGCGTGCAGCATTCGCCGGTCTGGTACTGGCTTCATTCACCCTGTCGGCCTCGGCCGAAACCATCCGCATTGCCATCGGCACTCAGGACACCACAATCAACTGCGCCGCTGGCGGCCTGTTGATTCGCGAGCTCGGCCTGCTGGACAAATACCTGCCCCATGACGGCCAGTACAAAGACGCCAAATACGAGGTCGAGTGGAAGAACTTCACCAGCGGCGCACCCCTGACCAACGAAATGGTCGCCGGCAAACTCGACTTCGGCGCCATGGCCGACTTCCCAGGTTCGTTCAACGGCGTGGCGTTCGAAACCGCCGGCAAACACAGCCTGTTCATCAGTGTGTTGTCGGGCAGCATCAAGGGCAGCGGCAATGGCATCGTGGTGCCGAGTGCGTCGGGCGTACAGTCGTTGGCAGAGCTGAAAGGCAAGACCATTTCCGTGCCGTTCGCGTCCACCGCCCATGGCATGTTGCTGCGGGCCGTCGCGGCGCAAGGCTGGGATCCGCTGAAAGACGTGAACATCATTGCCCAGCCGCCGGAAGTCGCCGGCTCGGCATTGCAGGCCGGGAAAATCGACGCCCATGCCGACTTTGTTCCGTTCGCCGAACTGTTCCCGAGCCGTGGTTTTGCCCGCAAGGTCTATGACGGTTCCCAAGCCAACACGCCAACTTTCCACGGCGCGCTGGTGGATCAGGCTTACGCGAAGAAATACCCGGAAATCGTCGTGGCCTATCTGCGAGCGAGCATCGAAGCCAACCAGCTGCTGGCGGCCGAACCGGAGAAATACAGCGAGCTGATCGCCAAGGTCACCGGCGTCGATGCCGAGGTCAATTACCTGTTCCATGGCCCGCTGGGCGTGCAAACCCGCGACCTGAGCTGGAAGCCGGAGTACCGCCAGGCCGTGGGCACTGCGATCGACACCCTCAAGCTGTTGAAGAAGGCTGATCGTGGGCTCGATCTGAATACCTTTATCGATGACCAGTACATCCGCGCCGCGTTCAAGGCCTCAAACCTGGATTACACCGCGCAATTGGCCAACTACGCACAGACACCACTCAAAGGCGTGGATGCGGCGAGCGGCAAAGCCATCACCGACTTCAGTCATGTGGCCGAGATCTGGGTGCGTGGCGAGCCAAAGGTTCGGCAGTACGCCTCGGCGGAGTCGGCATTCACTGCGTTGGCCAGCCTGAAGCAGGAAGGCAAAAACATCCGCGCCGTGTACGCCCAGGCGAGTGACAGCGGGATCAAATTGCTCGCGGATCAGGCGTGGTTTGCCAGCGATGCCAAGGGTCGCCTCAGTGCATTCCTGCTCAAAGGCCAGGCCCAACAATTCGCCACGGCCCAGGGCGGTAAAGTCCTCGACTTCACCGACGCCACCACCCAGGCCGTTGCCGTTCGCTAAACACCAGACGCACTGATCCCTGTAGGAGCGAAGCTTGCTCGCGAAGGTGTGTCAGCCAAAATTGACTTAGCTGACACACCTTCGCGAGCAAGCTTCGCTCCTACAGGGTTCTCGGTTGAGAGGATGAATTGTGTTCGGATCATATTTACGCTGGGTTCCAAGAGCCGCCTCGCTGCTATTCTGCCTTCTATTCTGGCAACTCGCCGCCAGCCACCACTGGAACCTCGGCCTGGTGACCTTCGCCAACGTCCCGACGCCGGTGGCCGTCATTGAAGCCGCACTTGGTCTCTGCGATTCCGGCAAGCTCGCCCAGCACCTCGGCAGCAGCCTCAGCCGGGTCTTCGCCGGTTACCTCGCGGCGCTGGTCATCGGCATTGCCCTGGGCCTGGCCATCGGCCGCTCGAAATGGGCCGAAGATTTACTGCTGCCACCCTTGGAAGTCCTGCGCCCGATCCCCGCCGTCGCCTGGATTCCCCTGGCCATCCTGATGTTCCCGTCCTCGGAACTGTCGATGGTCTTCATCACCTTCACCGGCGCGCTGTTCCCGATCCTGCTCAACACCGTGCACGGCGTCGAAGGCGTCGACCCACGCCTGATCGCCTCGGCCAAAAGCCTCGGGGCAGGGCGCCGGGCGATTCTGCTGGAGGTGATCCTGCCGGGCGCCGCACCGAGCATCATCACCGGCCTCGCCATCGGCATGGGCACCTCATGGTTCTGCCTGGTGACCGCGGAAATGATCTCCGGCCAATACGGCATCGGCTATTACACCTGGGAGTCCTACACCATCCAGAACTACGCCGACATCGTCGTCGGCATGTTGCTGATCGGCGTACTCGGCATGGGCAGCAGCCTGCTGATCAAGCGTCTCGGCGGGCTGTTCACGCCGTGGCACCGACCACGAGGAAAAGCCTGATGAGCGTGATGCAAACCCCTGAAGGGCGGATCGACATCCGCCAACTGTCCATCGTCCTCGGCGAAAACCAGCAAGCCTTCGAAGCCGTGCAAGGCCTCGATTGCCAGATCGAGCCGGGGCAATTCGTGTGCATTCTCGGGCCGTCCGGGTGCGGCAAATCGACCTTGCTCGGCGCACTGGCCGGGCACCTGCAACCGAACTCGGGCACCCTGAAAGTCGACGGCGCGCAGGTCTCAGGTCCCTCGCCCCAGCGCGGCATGGTCTTCCAGCACCACACCTTGTTCCCTTGGCGCACCGTGCGCGACAACGTCGCCTTCGGCCTGAAAATGCGCGGCATCGGCAAAGCCGAACGCCACAAAGCCGCCGATGAAATCCTTGCACTGGTAGGGCTGGAAGGCTTCGCCGATCGCTGGCCCGACCAGCTCTCCGGCGGCATGCAGCAACGGGTAGAGATCGCCCGGGTGCTGATCAATCGTCCGCGCCTGCTGCTGATGGACGAACCCTTCGGCGCCCTCGATGCGCTGACCCGGCTGAACATGCAGGAACTGCTGTTGGACATCTGGACGCGGATTCGCACCACCGTGGTGTTCGTCACCCACGACATCGACGAAGCGCTGTTCCTCGCCGATCGCCTGTTGGTCATGAGCTCGCGCCCCGGTCGAATCATCGAAGACCTGCGCCTCGACTTTCCCCGGCCGCGCACCACCGAACTGGTGACGAGCCATGAGTTCTCCCGCTTGAAACGGCATTGCCTCGAATTACTGCGTCACGAAGACGGTCGGCAGTTACCGCGCTTGAACCCTCTCGGACTTCCTCCTGAAAACAAACTGCCGCGATTTGCCCTATGACCTCATTATTCGATGTAACCGACAACGACGACATTCTTGCCCTGCAACCGCGCCTGACCGACGACGATCCCGGCGTGCGCCGGATCGCCCTGATTGAACTGGCCGACCTCGAAGAACCGGATGGCCTGCTGTGGCTGGTCAATCGCCTGGCTGAAGACCCGACCGAAGAAGTCCGCGCCGAAGCCGCACGCTTGCTCGAAGCCTGGGAAGACGAGCCTGTGGTCGAAGCGCTGTGCCAGGCCCTGACCGATCCTTCATTGGCGGTGCAGTCTGCCGCCGCGCAAAGCCTCAGTCTGCTCAAGAGCGAGACGGCGGGCCGAGTCATTCTGCCGTGGACAGGGCACGCCGAGATCAGCGTGCGTATCGCCGCGTTCCGGGCCTTGCGCGAGCTGCGCTTTCCCGATGCCGCCGCTGCTGCTTCAGGCGCCTTGAACGATGAAGACGCCGGTGTTCGCCGCGAAGCCGTCGGCGTACTGGGCTGGCTCAAACAGCTTGATGCCTTGCCGGCGTTAGCCAAGTTGGCGAGTCACGACCCGGACACCGAAGTCCGCCGCGCCGCCACCGGCGCCCTCGGCCTGGCCTCCGATGCGCACGTGCTGCCGGCCCTGCGTCAGGCGTTGCAGGACCACGCCTGGCAAGTGCGCGAAGAAGCCGCCACCACCTTGGGCAAGGTCGGCCACGTTGACGCCGGTTTCGCCCTGGTCGACGCCTTGAGCGACGACTACTGGCAAGTCCGCCTGCGCGCCACCCGCAGTCTCGGCCGCTTGCGTTTCGCCCCGGCCCTCGACGCGCTGATCGAAACCCTGGGCCACCGCATCAGCAACCTGCGCAAGGAAGCCGCGCTGGCCCTCGGCGAACTGAACGATAAAGGCGCCATCGCACCCTTGCAGGCTGCGCAAGACGACGGCGACCCGGAAGTGCGCAAAGCCGTGCGCATTGCCTTGAGCCAGTTGCAATGAACCCGGTGGCGATTGGGAATTCCCAAGGTCAACAAAAGCTGCGATTGAATTGGCCGGACGGTCGTGAGCAGTTGCTGGGCCATGCCGAGTTGCGCCGTCAGTGCCCGTGCTCGCAATGCCGGGCGTTTCGGTTGCGGGGGCTGACGGTGAAAGTCGACGAGCGCATCCGCGTGATTGAACTCAACCAACAGGGCTACGGCCTGCAACTGATCTTCAGCGACGGCCATGAACGCGGCATCTACCCGTGGCCCTACCTGGCACAACTCACCCCTAAAACCACTGAAATCTAATGTGGGAGTGAGCCTGCTCGCGATGAGGGCATCACATTCAACATCGATGTTGAATGTAAGTCCGCCATCGCGAGCAGGCTCGCTCCTACAGGGGATCTGTGTGGGTCAGAATGACTTGCTGATACTGGCCACGACGGTCGCGGTGCATACATCTCCATAACCCCAATTGCTGACGCACTCGCTTTGGGACAGGTCAGTGTCGATGTAACTCAAGCCCAGCATCACACCGGCCAGTTCATGAGTCAGTTTCACTTCCCACTCTCGGTACGAGTCTTCGACATCGCCCGACATCGCGTACAGGTGCGGGTCCTTGAAATCCATGTTGCCGTAGCGCAGCTTCAGGCCTGTGTCGTAAGGCAACCCGGTTTCATAGCCGACGTAGCTGTACAGCGAACTCTGTTTGCTGTCGATGCCCGGCGCATCGGCGGAGTAATAGGCCGCCAGCTTCACACCGTAAGCGCTGAGGATTGCGTAGGTCTCGCCCTGGTTGAACTGACTTTCCCTGGGGTAAGCGTATTTGAGATAGCCAAGGTCCAGGCTGACGGCATCGGTCGCTTGCCAGAGCCAGCCAGCGTAGTAATCGATCTCTTGCCGGGTCTTCAAACCACCGCCGAAATCGACGTTTGAGCTCCATGCGCCGAGGTACAGGCCGCTGCTGTGCGCCAGGGTCAACCCGGCCTGCACCGCAGGGTCGTTCTGGGTCTGGGAAATGCCGCGAGTGCGGTAGTCGCTGGCCAGGGTCAGGTCGATCAGCAGGGCGAAGTCGTCATTCAAGGGCAGCGCCTGGCTGCTCAAAGGCTGCAAGCTCAAAGAACCGAGGGCGAACAGGGTGAAAGCTTTCATGGGTAGCGTCCCGATATTGTGATTGTTATGGGCAGTTTTTTGCGGCGAGGCTGCGCCGAACCCCGACGTAAAACGCGAGGGGCGGGCAGGGGTTAATGCTGATTTTTCTTAGAGAGTCGGTGCGTAGACTTCGCGACCGGCGAACCAGGTTTGCAGCACCTGGGTGTCGTGCAGGGCTTTGTTATCGACGGTGAACACGTCACGGTCCAGCACGATGAAATCGGCTTGTTTGCCGGGGCTCAGCGAACCGATCTGCTTTTCCAGGCCGATGGTGCGCGCAGCGTTCAAGGTGTAGGCGTAAAACATCGTTTCGCGGTCGATGCGTTCATCGGCATTGAGCACGCCCAGCGGACCTTCGCGGGTGATGGCCTGGGCCATGGCGTTCCACGGATTCGGAGAAGACACCGCCCAGTCACTGGCACCGGCAATGGTCGCGCCCTGTTTGAGCAGCGAGTGCGCCGGGTATTGATAGCGGAAGGCGAGCGCGCTGACATACGGCTTGATCATGTCCAGGGTGTACTCGTCGGCGCTGGCCCACAGCAGTTGCATCGAGGCGATGACGTTGAGCGGTTTGAACCGCGCAAACTCTTTCGGGTTGACCATTTGCAGGTGGGTGATCGAGTGGGTCACGCCGCTCTGGCGATCCTTGCGCGCCTGGGCGATGCCGTTCAACGATTCACGCACCGCGCGGTCGCCGATGGCATGGATATGCACCAGCCAGCCACGCTGATCGATGGCGCTGACCAGTTCACCAAAATGCTTCGGATCGATCAGCAATTCACCCTGTTTGTGCGAGTTGCTGTACGGATCGATCATCGCCGCGCTCTGCGCCGGGTATTCGATCACGCCGTCGGCGAAGATCTTGATACCGGGCAAGGTCAGGTTCGGGATGCCCTGGAACTGCTGGCGGACCTTGTCCAGGGTGTCGAGATCGGCCGGCATGCTTTTCGGGTTGGCCACCAGCAACGCGGCGACGTGGGCGCTCATGCCGCCGGTTTCGGACAGCGCTTTGTACACCGGCAATACGCCGACGGTTTTTTCCGTGGGTTTGAGCGCGAACACCGGCTCGCCGGGCGCGGCGTTGGCGGCGGGGTCCATCCACGCGGTGATGCCCAGGCTGTTGTTGTAACGCACGGCAGACTGCGCGGCTTTCAGCATGGCGGCGAGGCTCGGCACCGGCATTTTCGAGGCGACGCGATCCCAACCGGCGTCCACCAGGAAACCGTTGGGGCTGCCATCGGCGAGCTTGCCGATGGTGTCTTTTTCCGCGTCCGGCAGGTTTTTCAGCAGCGCTGCATCAATGCCCGCACGCTCCAGCATCACGTTGTTGGCCCACGCGGTGTGGTGATCGCTGCCGGTGAACACCACGGGCACATTGGCCCATTCGCCACTGTTGAATTTCTTGCCTAAGGCTTCGGCCTGGGCCCAGTAAGTCGAACTCATGCCGGCCACGCTCAACACATCCCCATGCTTCGCTTTGCCGTCATCGCGCCAGGCTTTCAGGCGTTTTTCCAGTTCGTCGAGGTCGACCACCTCGTCTGCCATGTTGGCCGAGACCATTTCCAGACCGCCGAAAACCGCGTGGGAATGGCTGTCGATCAGGCCGGGCATCAGGGATTTTCCGCCGAGGTCGACGACTTGGGTGCCCGAGTCGATCAGGGCCTTGATCTGCGCATCGCTGCCGACTTGCAGCACTTTGCCGTCCTGTACCGCCAGCGCCTGCACCTTCGGTTGGGCGCGGTCGGCGGTGAAGATCTTGCCATTGATCAGCACCAGATCGGCGGCGGCCATGGCTTCCATCGAGGCAAAACTGACGGCGGCCATCAATAGATTCGGGATGAATCTTTTCATTGAATGTTTCCTTGTTATTGCGTCTGATGGCCAGATTAGTGGCTTGTCACGGCAAGCAGAACGCCTTGCTCACGAAAAACGTTTTTGCCTGAATGGAAAAAGAATGGACAAGTTGGGTGCATTGAAAATGTTCGTGGTCACGGCGCAACTGGGCAGTTTCAGCCGTGCCGCCGAGCAACTGGGCAAGACCCCGTCGGCCCTGACCAAAGCGGTCAATCACCTCGAGGCGGAGCTTGGCGCCCGGTTGTTCGAGCGCAGCACCCGGCGGATTTTGCTGACCGAATCGGGTCGGCTTTATCTGGAAACCGCGCGTCAGGTGTTGCAGCGGCTGGAGGAGGCCGGCGAGGAAATCGAGCAGTTGCAGCATGGCCTACGCGGCAACCTGAAAATCACCGCGCCGCTGGCGTACGGGCAGGCATTTCTCGATCAGGTGTGCGGCGGTTTTCTGGAGCAATACCCGCAGATCAACCTGCAAGTGGACCTGTGCGATGAGTTCGTCAATCTGCTGGAAAGCGGCTACGACCTGGCGTTGCGCGAGGGGCATGACGACTTGCCAGGGTTGATTGCCCGCGTCGTCGGCAGCAATCGTCTGGCCTTGTGCGCCAGCCCGGCGTATCTGGCGCGCAAGGCGGTGGCGGTGACTCCGCACACCCTTGATGACCATGAATGGTTGCTCTATCGGCATCCGTTGCTCAGCCGCGAATTCTGGTGGGCCGAGCGCGACGGGCAGCGTTTGAGCCTGCCGCAACCGCAGTCGCCACGGTTGCGCAGCGACAATTACGACCTGCTGCTGGCCAACGCGCTGGCAGGACGTGGTTTGCTGCACACGCCGCTGTGGAGTGCCGCGCCGTATCTGGCGGATGGCCGGCTGGTGCGGGTGATGGCCGATTACGACATCGATCCGGACAGCTTCGGCTCGTACATCCTGGCGGTGTACCCCAGTCATCGACGGGCCACCGCCAAAGTGCTGGCTTTCATCGATTACATCGCAGGGTTTCTGGCGTCTCGTGGCTTGAGTGGTGACTGCGGCGGAGGATGATGCTGGCATTTCGATGCTTACGCGCATGCATTGGCCTGGCTCTTCCTGTAGCAGCTGTCGAGTGAAACGAGGCTGCGATTTTCTGAAGAGCAAGATCAAGAGATCGCAGCCTCGTTTCACTCGACAGCTGCTACAAGTCCTTGCCAGGAAAATGCCGAAAGAGTACAAATGTACTCCATGACGAATTTAACCCCCCGCCGTACTGCCATCCTGACCTTTATCCGTGATCGAATCGCGGAGTACGGTCAGTCCCCGAGCCTCGCTGAAATCAGCGAGGCGTTTGGTTTCGCCTCCCGCAGCGTGGCGCGCAAGCATGTGCTGGCGCTGACCGAGGCCGGTTTTATCGAGGTCAATGCGCATCAGGCCCGGGGCATTCGTTTGCTCGGGCAACCGGCGCGACCCGAGTGGCTGGACATCCCGGTACTCGGTCGGGTCGCGGCGGGTGCGCCGATCGGTGCCGATGCCGAGGTGCACAGCCGCTTGCTGCTCGATCCGTCGATCTTCTCGCGGGTGCCGGACTACATGCTGCGGGTCCAGGGGGATTCGATGATCGAGGACGGCATTCTCGACGGCGATCTGGTGGGCGTGCACCGCAATCCCGAGGCTTTCAACGGCCAGATCGTGGTGGCGCGGCTCGACGGCGAAGTCACCATCAAGCGTTTCGAGCGGGTCGGCGACCTTGTCCGGTTGCTGCCACGCAACCCGGCCTATAAGCCGATCATCGTCGAGGCCAGTCAGGACCTGGCCATCGAAGGGGTGTTCTGCGGTCTGGTGAGGCAAGGGTGATGGGCGCCGTCGTTGCGCTGGACACGCTGTTCAATGGCGGCCAGGTCTGGAAGGGCCGGCCTGCGCCACCGGCTGTCAGCCCGCAACCCACCGGGCATGCCGCGCTGGATGCGGCATTGCCCTCCGGTGGTTGGCCGGAAGCGGCGCTGACTGAAATCCTCCTGGCCGGGCAGGGCGTGGGTGAGTTGCAACTGGTGTGGCCGGCGCTGGCGCGGCTGTCGGCGGCGGGCGAACGTATCGTGCTGGTGGCGCCGCCTTACGTGCCGTATCCCCTGGCCTGGCAGAACGCCGGGGTCGATCTGCGCCAGTTGTCGATCATTCAGGCCAGCGAGCGCGATGCGCTGTGGGCAGCGGAACAATGCCTGCGTTCGGGCAGTTGCGGTGCGGTGCTGTGCTGGCCGCACAAGGCCGATGACCGTGCGCTGCGGCGCTTGCAGGTGGCGGCGGAGACCGGCTCGACCTTGGCGTTTGCTTACCGCTCGATCAACGAAGCCATCAACCCTTCGCCCGCAGCCCTGCGCATCGCCATCGATGCCAGGCCTGCACAGTTGCGCGTGCTCAAGTGTCGGGGCGGGTTGGCGCGTTCGGCGCCGATTGCCTTTCCCGTGGGGCATTGAGGTTGCCATGCGCTGGGTCTGCATTCTCTTCCCGCAATTGGCGCTGGACGCGGTCCTGCGTCAGCGCCCCGATCCCGATGAACCGTTGGCGCTGCTGACCGGCCCGGCGCAACGTCGAGTGCTGCAAGCGGTCAACGCTCCGGCGCGGGCGCTGGGTTTGCGTCCGGGGCAGTCGATGACCGCCGCCCAGGCCTTGAGCAAAGGTTTTGCCACGGCCGAATACGACGTTGCCGAAATCGAACACTGGCAGCAGTTTCTGGCGGCATGGGCCTATCGCTTCAGCTCTCAGGTCAGCGTGCATTACCCGCGAGCCGTGGTGTTTGAAATTGAATCGAGCCTGGGGCTGTTCGGGCCCTGGCCGCAGTTCGAGGCGCGGTTGCGCGCCGAGCTCGGCGAACTGGGCTTTCGTCATCGGATCGTCGCCGCACCCAACCCGGTGGCCGCGCGGGTGTTGGCCAACGTGTATGACGGTCTGGTGGTGCCGGACGATCAAGCCTTGCGCTATCACTTGGGGCAGTTGCCCGTCGACCGGGTTGCCCTGGAGCCGGCGGTGGCCACGGCGTTGTCGCGCATGGGGTTGCGCACCTTGAGTCAGGTGCAGGCGTTGCCGCGCAACAGCCTGGCGCGACGTTTCGAGGCGCAGGTGCTCAAGCACCTGGATGCCTTGTTCGGTGAGCGGCGGCTGGCGCTGGCGTTCTACCTGCCGCCGGACCGGTTTGATGTGCGCATCGAACTCAACTTCGATGTGCAATCCCATCAGGCGCTGCTGTTTCCATTACGTCGCTTGACCGGCGATCTGTCGGCCTTCCTCTGCGGCCGCGACAGTGGCGTGCAGCGTTTCGACCTGCACCTGGAACACGCCGGCTTGCCGGACACGGTGATCAAGGTCGGCCTGCTCAGCGCCGAGCGCGATCCGGCAATGCTCTTCGAACTGGCCCGGGGACGGCTGGAGCAGGTCCAGGTCGCGGCCCCGGTGCGCGGTTTTCGGCTGCGTGCCGAAGACCTGCCGAGTTTCGTCCCGCAGCGTCAGGAGCTGTTCGACGACCGTCCGCAGCAGTCCTTGCCCTGGGAGCAACTGCGCGAACGCTTGCGCGCGCGGCTTGGGGATGAGGCGGTGCACGGCTTGCGCTTTCAGGCCGATCACCGGCCAGAGTGCGCGTGGCAGGCACGGGCCGACAGCCAACTCTGCGCAGGGTTGGCAGGCGTGCAGCGTCCGGGATGGTTGCTGACGGAGCCGCAGGCCGTACACGAAGGCTCGACGCGGATCCTCATGGGGCCGGAGCGCATCGAGTCCGGCTGGTGGGACGGCGACGACGTGCGCCGCGATTATTACCTGATCGAAACCCGTTCCGGCCAGCAGGGGTGGGCCTACCGTGCGGTGGGTGAGGGCGGCCCGTTGTGGCTGCAAGGCTGGTTCGCATGAGCGTCGAGTATGCGGAACTGCACTGCCTGTCGAACTTCAGTTTCCAGCGCGGTGCTTCCAGTGCCCTTGAGTTGTTTCAGCGGGCGAAAAAGCACGGTTATCAAGCGCTGGCGATCACTGATGAATGCACATTGGCCGGCATCGTCCGCGCCTGGCAAGCAGCCAAATCCGTGGAGTTGCCGCTGATTATCGGCAGCGAAATACGCATCGAGGACGGTCCGAAACTGGTGCTGCTGGTGGAAAACCTTGAGGGTTACCAGACCCTGTGCCGGCTGATTACCCGAGCGCGACGCCGTACGCAGAAAGGCCAGTATCAGGTGCTGCGTGAGGACTTCAGCGAACCGATGCCGGGGCTGTTGGCGTTGTGGGTGCCGGACACAGTCGATGATGTTGCCAGCGGTCACTGGCTGAAACAGACGTTCAGCGATTGCCTGTGGCTGGCGGTGCAGTTGCATCGCGGGCAGGACGACACCCGGCGACTGGACGCACTGCTGACCCTGGCGCGGGAACTGCGGATTCCAGCGGTGGCCAGTGGCGATGTGCACATGCACACCCGTGGGCGGCGCGCCTTGCAGGACACCATGACCGCGATCCGTCATCACTTGCCGGTGGCCGAGGCCGGGTTGCGGCTGCATCCGAACGGCGAGCGGCATGTGCGCAGCCTTGATGCCCTGCAATCGATCTACCCGCAAGCGTTGCTCGATGAAACGCTAACTATTGCCCGGCGCTGCACTTTTGACCTCGGCCAGTTGCGTTATCAGTATCCCCGCGAGCTGGTGCCGCAAGGCCAGACGGCCACGTCCTGGCTGCGGCATCTGACCGACGAGGGGATCGCGTGGCGCTGGCCAAAAGGCCCGCAAGCCAAGGTGCTGGTGCAGATCGACAAGGAACTGGAGCTGATCGCCGAGCTGGGCTATGAAAGCTACTTCCTCACGGTTCACGACATTGTGCGGTTCGCCCGCGCGCAACAAATCCTCTGTCAGGGCCGGGGTTCCGCCGCGAACTCGGCGGTGTGTTTTGCCTTGGGCATCACGGAAATCGACCCGGATCGCACCACGCTGTTGTTCGAACGGTTTCTCTCCAAAGAGCGCAATGAACCGCCGGACATCGACGTCGATTTCGAACACGAACGCCGCGAAGAAGTCTTGCAATACGTGTTCCAGCGTTATGGCCGGACCCGCGCCGCGCTCACGGCGGTGGTCAGTACGTATCACGCGGCCGGCGCGGTGCGAGATGTGGCCAAGGCCCTGGGGTTGCCGCCGGATCAGATCAACGCCCTGGCCGATTGCTGTGGTCACTGGAGCGATGCAACACCCCCCGTGGAACGCCTGCTTGAAGGCGGTTTCGACCCCGAGAGCCCGGTGCTGCGCCGGGTGCTGAGTTTGACCGGGCAACTGATCGGTTTTCCCCGCCACCTGTCCCAGCACCCCGGCGGTTTCGTGATTTCCGAGCAGCCGCTGGACAGTCTGGTGCCGGTGGAAAATGCCGCCATGGCCGAGCGCACCATCATTCAGTGGGACAAGGACGATCTCGACGCGGTGGGGCTGCTCAAGGTGGATATTCTGGCGTTGGGCATGCTCAGCGCGATCCGCCGCTGTTTTGATCTGCTGCGCCGTCATCGCCATCAGGACTTGAGCCTGGCGACGATCCCGTCCGAAGACTCGCTGACTTACGACATGATCGGCCGTGCCGACACCATCGGCGTGTTCCAGATCGAATCCCGGGCGCAGATGTCGATGCTGCCCAGACTCAAGCCCCGCAAGTTCTACGACCTGGTGATTGAGGTGGCCATCGTCCGTCCGGGGCCGATTCAGGGCGGGATGGTGCACCCGTATCTGCGCCGCCGGAACAAGGAAGAGCCCGAAACCTATCCCTCGCCGGAACTGGAAGTCGTGCTCAAACGCACCCTCGGTGTGCCGCTGTTTCAGGAGCAGGTGATGCAGATTGCAATTGTCGCCGCCGACTACAGCCCCGGCGAGGCCGATCAGTTGCGTCGCTCCATGGCCGCCTGGAAACGCCACGGTGGACTGGAACCGCACAAGGATCGGCTGGCCGCCGGGATGAAGAAAAACGGCTACACGGCCGAGTTCGCCGCGCAGATCTTCGAACAGATCAAGGGCTTTGGCAGCTACGGTTTTCCCGAGTCCCACGCCGCCAGTTTCGCCTTGCTGACCTACGCCAGTTGCTGGTTGAAATGCCATGAGCCGGCGGCCTTCGCCTGTGCGCTGATCAACAGCTGGCCCATGGGTTTCTACAGCCCGGACCAGATTCTGCAGGACGCGCGCCGGCATCATTTACAGATTCGTCCGGTGGATGTGCGCGCCAGTGACTGGGATTGCAGCCTGGAACCGATCACCGGTGCGCAGCCGGCGATTCGCATGGGGTTGCGGATGATCAAGGGCTTTCGCGAGGACGATGCCCGGCGCATTGAAGCGGCAAGGGCAAAGGGGATATTTGTCGACATCGCCGACCTGGGCGAGCGCGCGCGACTCGATGCCCGTGCCCAGGAGCAACTGGCCGATGCCGGTGCGCTACGTGGCCTGGCCGGTGACCGTCATCGGGCGCGCTGGGAAGTGGCGGGGGTGCAGAAACAGCTCGGTTTGTTTGCCGGCCTGCCGAGTCAGGAAGAACCTGCGATCTATCTGCCAAAACCCACGGTGGGCGAGGACCTGCTGGCCGACTACAACAGTGTCGGCACCACCCTCGGTCCGCATCCACTGGCGTTGCTGCGCGGTGAATTGAAAGCCCGACGCTGCCGCAGCTCGAAAGAACTGATAGAGGTCGAACACGGGCGACCGGTCAGCGTCGCGGGGCTGGTCACCGGTCGACAACGCCCGGGCACCGCCAGTGGCGTGACCTTCGTCACTCTCGAAGATGAGTTCGGCAACGTCAACGTCATCGTCTGGCGCGACCTCGCCGACCGGCAGCGCCAGGTATTGGTCGGCTCGCAATTGCTCAAGGTCGATGGCCGCTGGGAAAAGGAAGGCGAGGTGCGGCACCTGATTGCCGGACGGCTGAGCGACCTGAGCCCACTGCTGGACGGCATCAGCGTGCGTAGCCGCGATTTCCGCTGATCCTTCATACCCCCCATAGGAGCCATGTAGCAGCTGACGAGTGAAACGAGGCTGCGATCTTTTGACTTTGCTTTGTAAAAACAAGATCAAAAGATCGCAGCCTCGTTTCACTCGTCAGCTGCTACAGGGAAGTGTGCTGCCAAATCACTGACGCCAATAAAAAATTAAACGCTGTTCTCGGTGATGGCACTTTGGCATAATGCCGGCCGCCGACGTCCCGCACGTCGATTGTCGATCTGATTCCCCTCGCTTTTTCGTCGCTGCAACCCGCAGCGGTTGGCTATGGCCGTGCCGGGATAAACCGTTTTTTCAGAAGGAATGCACAGTGAGAATGATCTCTCGGATGTTGGTATCGGCGGCAGCGATTGCCCTCTTGGTCGCGATGGCCGGGTGTGCGACCGAAAGCTCGCGCGCCTTGCCGATCGCAAAAGTCGAAAGCGCCAGCGTGGTTTATAACGGTGTTCGCGTGCCTATGGCCGTCGGCAAGTTCGACAACCGTTCGAGCTACATGCGCGGGATCTTCTCCGACGGTGTGGATCGCCTCGGCGGTCAGGCCAAGACCATCCTGATCACTCACTTGCAGCAAACCAACCGCTTCAGCGTGCTGGACCGCGACAACATGGGCGAAATCCAGCAAGAAGCCGCGATCAAGGGCCAGTCCCAGCGCCTCAAGGGTGCTGACTTTGTGGTCACCGGTGACGTCACCGAGTTCGGCCGCAAAGAGACCGGCGATCATCAGCTGTTTGGCATTCTCGGTCGCGGCAAGACCCAGGTGGCCTACGCCAAGGTCAACCTGAACATCGTCAACATCAGCACGTCCGAAGTGGTGTATTCGACTCAGGGCGCGGGCGAGTACGCCTTGTCCAACCGTGAAGTCATCGGCTTCGGCGGCACCGCTGCCTACGATTCGACCCTCAACGGCAAAGTGCTCGACCTGGCCATGCGCGAGGCGATCAATCGTCTGGTGGACGGGATGAACGCCGGGGCATGGAAACCGGGTAACTGATCAAGGTTGATGACAAGGAGCGGTACAAGCATGTTCAAGACGTATGTGTCGTGGGCGCTGATGGCGTCGACGTTGCTGGTGAGTGGCCTGTTGGCCGGTTGCGCCGGCCCGAAAACCCTTTACCAGTGGGAAAGCTACCAGCCGGAAGTCTACGAGTACTTCAAGGGCGAAGAACCCAAGGAAGCTCAGGCCGAAGCGCTGGAACGCGACCTGCAGAAGATCAAGTCCACCGGCAAGACACCGCCGCCTGGCTACCACGCTCACCTGGGTCTGTTGTACCTGAGCATGGGCAAGGACGATCAGATGGTGCAGCAGTTCCGGACCGAGAAAACCCTGTTTCCCGAGTCGACACCGTACATGGATTTTCTGCTTAAAAACGCCAAGACCGGAGACACCCAATGATCGCGCGTTCATTGAAACTGCTGGCCGGGTTGCTGGCGCTGGCCGTGCTCGGTGGCTGCGTCAGCCCCAAGACCGTGGACTATTCGGCGTACAAGCAAGCCCGTCCGAAAACCATTCTGGTGCTGCCGCCGCTAAACAACTCGCCGGACGTCAAGGCGTCCTACAGCATGTTGTCGCAGGTCACGTACCCGTTGGCGGAAGCCGGTTACTACGTGCTGCCTATCACCCTGGTCGATGAGACATTCCGCCAGAATGGCCTGACTACACCGGCGGATATTCACCAGGCACCGGCCAACAAGCTGCAGGAAATCTTCGGTGCCGATGCGGCGCTGTACATCACCGTGACCGACTACGGCACGCGCTACATGATCATCAGCAGCGAAACCGTGGTGACTGCCACCGCGAAACTGGTGGACCTCAAGAGCGGCACCACCCTGTGGACCGGCTCGGCCCGGGCTTCGAGCGAAGAGGGCGGCAACAACGGTGGCGGTGGTTTGGTGGGCATGCTGATTACGGCAGCGGTCAAGCAAGTGATCAACAGCTCCACCGACGCCGGCCACCCGATTGCCGGTGTGGCCAGTGCGCGACTGCTGTCGGCCGGGCAACCCGCGGGCTTGCTGTACGGACCGCGTTCGCCGAAATACGGTACTGACTGAACCCGGAAAGCCCCTGTGTGGAGCTGCTCCTGTGGCGAGGGAGCTTGCTCCCGCTCGACTGCGCAGCAGTCGTCGATCTGAAGACGCGATCTATTTGAAGAGCGCGCTGTCAGTTTTTGGGGCTGCTCCGCAGCCCAGCGGGAGCAAGCTCCCTCGCCACAGTTTGTGTGATGCTGTTCTACTTGGCTTCTGGCCAAAACCGCTCCCCACCCCCCGGCGCATCCGTCCACGCCTGCAATGACCGCGTCGGCAAATCAAAATAATCCCGGGTTCGCGCATAGCCATGCCCACCCATGCGCCCGATCGCATCCAGCCCCAGCTGATCGATGTACAGGGTTTTCGGGTCGATCAATTCGTCCCGTACATGCGCCATCAACACTTCGCCAAAGATAATCTCCCGCGACTGCCCGATGGACAGCGCCATCATCCGCCGACATTCCAACGCCACCGGCGCCTCGCCGATGCGCGGGCATTTGACCGTGGTGCCGGCAATTGCCGTAAGCCCCGCCGCCGTCAACTCATCGAAGCCAGGCGCGAAGGGCACCGCGCACACATTCATCGCCTCCACCAGCGCATCGCTGACGATGTTGACGGTGAATTCCTGATTGAGCTGGATGTTGCGAGTCGTGTCCTTGGGGCTTTGATCGCCGTAGTTCTCCACGCCCAGCGCGAGGATCGGCGGGTCGGCGGACAGCGCATTGAAGAAGCTGAACGGCGCGGCATTGATCCGGCCTTCGCCGTCGATGGTGGTGACCAGCGCAATCGGCCGTGGCACCACGCTGCCGATCAGAATCTTGTATTTGTCCCGGGCACTCAATGTGCTGAAGTCGAAGCTTTGCATAGGCAGACATCTCTAAAGAAGGGGATCAATCGCGCAAAGCGGCGCGTGTGCGCTGTAGTCGTCGGCGAACGGAATGGTTGGTTTGAACAGGGTTTTCCAGTCCGGTTGGCCAAAGGCCCGGTCGCTGTGGCTGCGCATCAGTTTTTCGAATTGTTGTTGGGCCTGGCGTTGCAGGGCGGGGTAATTGATGCCCTGAACCTGGCCGTCCTGCATGACGCAGCGGCCGTCGATGTAACTGGCGATGCAGTCGTCACCGCGACCGGCCAGCACCAGGTTTTTCAGCGGGTCGAACAGCGGCCCCAGGTGCAAGCCGCGCAGGCTGAACACCGTGATGTCGGCCTTGGCCCCGGTTGCCAGACGGCCAAGATCGTCGCGACCCAAGGCTTTGGCGCCGCCGAGCGTGGCGGCGTTGTACATGTCCAGCGTGCTGGTCAGAGCGCTGCCGCCCTCCATCAAACGGGCGATGTTCAAGCCCTGGCGCATGTTCTCCAGCAAATCCGCCGGCCAGGTGTCGGTGCCCAGGGCGAAGTTGATGCCCCTGGCCCGATAACGACCAAACGAGTTCAGCGCCTCACCGTCTCGGGCAAACACCACCGGGCAATGCACCAGACTGGCGCCACCGTCCACCACACGTTGCAGGTCGTCATCACCGTTGGTGTAGATGCCATGAGGCAGCAGGCTGCGCGGGGTCAGCAGGTCCAACTGCTGCAACCAGCGCAGCGGCGACACACCGCGCAGTTGCTCGACCATCGCCACTTCACCCAGCCCCTGGCAGCAATGCAGACGCATCGGCGCGTTCAGTTCGCGACTCAGCGCGGCGGTGCGTTGCAGCAGCGCCGGGGTGCACGTCTGGATTCGATCCGGCAACAACGCGCCACGAATCAAACCCTCGTGCGCACCGTCGTAATCATGGAAAAACCGCACAGCCGCATCCAGCCCGGCCATTCCCCGCGCTTCATCCCAGTGATGCCCGAGAGTGCCATCGGCCCGCCAATAACTCATGCCGCTCATGTAACAAGGGCCAAGGTAAGTCCGCAGCCCCAACTCGGCAGCGACGCCCGCCACGGCAGCAAACTCGTCGTAGGTTTCGGCCCACTCGCGGTAATACATCGAGGTGATCGGCATCGCGGTGGTGATGCCGTTGCGGATCAGTTGAGTGAAGGCGTAGCGGTATTTGAAGACTTCTTCGTCGGGGTTGAAACTCTCGCGCGGACCGGCCGCCAGAGAGTCCTCGGTCCACATCCGGCCCATATCGCGTTCATCGCCGTTGTCCAACGTCAGCACCGTTGAATCCAGATCCCCCAGTGCATCCAGATCGATGAACCCCGGGCCGATCAGTGCGTTGCCGTAATCGATCCACTGATCCACCGGCCCCCCATAATCACGCCCGACAAACACAATGCGCGAGCCTTCGAACACCACTTCGCCGTCGCGCCACAGCACATGCTGCGTGCCGTCGAAACCGACCACGCAACTGGCCTTCAGACCGATGCGTTTCACAAGCGGCTTTCCAGCAGGCGACCACCGGAGGCAATCAGTTCACCGCCGCGATAAACCTGGCGCACGGGGCGTGAAACCACGGCTTCGCCCAACGTCTGCACCGGCATCAGCAGGAAGTCCGCCGGCCGGCCAATCTCCACGCCATACCCTTCAAGGCCCAGCGCCCGGGCACCATTCACCGTTGCCGCTGCGAACGCTGCCGCCAGTTCCTCGTCCTTGTTCAAATCAAAGCGGAACGCCAACAGCATCGCCCGTTCCAACATGTCGCCGTTGCCCATGGGTGACCAAGCATCGCGAATGCCGTCCGAACCCAGGCAGACATTCACACCTGTTTCACGCAACGCGAGGAACGGCGGCACCGCGCAATCGGCGGGTGCTGAACTCATCAGCGAGATCCTCAATGCCGCCAAACGTTCGGCCACTGGTTTGACCTGACTCCACGGCAACATCCCCAGGCAGTAGGCGTGACTGATCATCACTCGACCTTGCCGTCCGAAGCGCTCGGTGTAGTCGGCGATCAACGCGATTTGCCACAGGCCCAACTCACCTTTGTCGTGCAGGTGAATGTCGACGCCACGGTCAAATTCGCTGGCCAGTTTGAAGACGAAGTCGAGTTGCGCGATCGGGTCGTTGTCGATGCCGCACGGGTCGAGGCCGCCGACGTTTTCCACGCCCAGCGCCATCGCTTCGCGCATCAGTTCGGCGGTACCAGGACGGCTGATCAGACCGGTTTGCGGAAACACCACCAGTTGCAGGTCGATCAGGTCGCGGTAGGTGTCGCGCAGTTGTTGCATGGCCTCGACATGACACAGGCCGAATTCCGGGTCGATGTCGACGTGGCAGCGCATGGTCAGCGAGCCACGGGCGATGCAGTTTTCCAGCAGCGCGCCGGCGCGTTGGGCTATGGGCGCGTCGACTTCACGCAGGACGCGACGCTCGTTGGCGATGTAGTCCTTGAGCGTCGGGCCGGCGCTGTTCGGGCGCCAGGGTTGGCCCCAGAGGGTTTTGTCGAGGTGGACGTGGCTTTCGACCAGAGCCGGGGTGAGGAGCTGATGTTGGCCGTCGATGTCGGTAGCGGTCAGCGGAGTGCTGGAGGCCGGGCGTCGATCTTTGAACAGGCCGTTTTCCAGAAGCAGGTCTTCGGCGGGGGCACCGTAGGGCCGCACATTGCGTAGCCAGCGGGGGTGGGTCATTGCATACCTCTGATTTTGTGTTGTCAGGGCGGGCCTCTTCGCGGGCAAGCCTCGCTCCTACAAGAGCAGCGCCAAACCTGTAGGAGCGAGCGGTGCGGCGATCCGACTTGCCCGCGAAGGCCACGACTCGGTCTTGGATCAGCCCTTAAGCTTCGACCAAACCCGATCCTGCAGCTCCCGGGCCTTGTTGCTGCACTCTTTCTCCGGCCGCAAACGCGAGGCGAATTCGTCGGGCATGTTGATGGCGTCCATGACTTTCCACTTGGCGTCGAGCAGCTTGTCGCTCTGAATGCCGTTGGCGTAGGCGATGGAATTGGACACGGCAGCGGCGTTTTCCGGTTTCATCATCCAGTCGATGAAGATCTTCGCGTTGCCAGGGTGCGGCGCGCTTTTCGGCACGGCGAAGTTGTCCTGGAACATCGCCAGTCCTTCGCGCGGATAGACGTACTTGATGGTGCTCTTCTGCAACGTGGCGCGTGCGGTCGAGCCGTTCCAGTTCTGCATCATGATCACTTCACCGGAGGCCATGCGGTCCACGGTGTTGTCCGAGCTGTACATCTTCAGGAACGGTTTCTGTTTTTGCAGCAGCTCCAGAATGCGCTTGGCGTCCTGCGGGTTTTCGCTGCATTCGTCGACGTTCAGGTAATGGCTGGCGGCGTTGATCACGCTGCTGGAGGTGTCGAGGGCGGCGAGTTGTCCTTGAAGTTCCTTGCGCGGTTCGAAGAACTCTTTCCACGAGTCATCGAGTTTGCCGCCAGGCACGCGTGCGCTGTCATAGGAGAACCCGGTGGTGCCCCACAAATAGGGCGCCGAAAACTTGCGGCCGGGGTCGAATACCGGGTCGCGAAACGCCGGTTTCACGTATTGAAAGTTGGGCAGGGCCGCTGCGTCGATTTGCAGCAGCAAGTTCTGGTTGATCAAGGTGCGCATGATCGACTGCGACGGCACGATCACGTCATACGCCGCGCCACCGGCCTGCAACTTGGCCAGCAGGGTTTCGTTGCTGTCGTAGCCGTCCATGGTGACCTTGATTCCGGTCTCTTTTTCGAACTTGGCCAGCAGGTCGACCGGGTAGTAGTCGGTCCAGTTGTAGAAGAACAATTCCTTCGGTTCGGCAGCCTGGACGCTGAGGGCGGTGAAGCAGCTCAGGGCCAGACCGGTGACGGCGAAACACATGTTTTTCATTTTCATGTTTTTGTGCGCTCCAGGATTATTGGTTTTTGCCGCGCTGTCCCAGCCAGAAGGCCAGCACCACCAGCACGATGGAAATCAACAGCATTAGGGTCGAGATCGCGTTGATCTCCGGCGTCACGCCGGCCTTGATCGCCGAGAAGATGTACACCGGCAAGGTGGTCGAACCCGGCCCGGCGACAAAGAAGGTCATGATGAAATCGTCGAGGCTGACCACGAACGCCAGCACCGAACCGGACAGCACTGCCGGCCACAGCAGCGGCAACGTCACCCGGCGAAACACCTGCCACGGGTTGGCGTACAAATCGTTCGCCGCCTCCAGCAGGCTCTTGTCCAGATCGTTCAATCGAGCGCGGATCGGCAGGTAGGCGAAGGGAATGCAGAAGCCGATGTGCGCGACGATCACCGTCAGCAACCCGAGCTTGATCCCCAGCGCCATGAACAACAGCAGGGTGGCCACAGCGGTGACGATCTCCGGCAGGATCAGCGGCAGGTTGATTCCGCCCTCGACCATCTTCTGTCCATAGAACGGCCGGTAAGTCGCCAGCGCCGCGAGCAGCGCAATCGCCGTGGCGCAGACTGTGGCGATGCTGGCGACGATGATCGAATTCAACGCCGCGGTCTGGATAGACGGGTTGGCCAGAATCCGTCCGTACCAGGCGAAGGAGAACTCGGTCCACACTGTCGCCGAGCGGTTGGCGTTGAAGCTGTAGGCGATCAGGACAAAGATCGGCACGTACAGATAGGCCAGGATCAGCAGGCTGACTTCGCGGGTCAGCGGCAGTTTTTTCAGGTGCAGGGCGATCATGCGGTGGCTCCCCGACGTAGAGTTTTGGCGGCGCTACGGCTGTAAAGGGCGTAACCCACCAGGGACAACAGCAGAATCCCCAGCAACAGGAACGACAGCGAACTGCCCAGCGGCCAGTTGCGCGCGGTGCCGAACTGTTGCTGGATCAAGTTGCCGATCATCAGCGTCTTGCCGCCGCCGAGAATCGCCGGGGTAATGAAGGCACCGAGGCTCGGTACAAACACCAACAGCGCACCGGCAATCACCCCCGGCATCGACAGCGGCAGAATGATCCGCTTCAGGGCATGCCAACGATTGGCGCCGAGGTCGTAGGCGGCTTCCACCAGACGCCAGTCGAGTTTTTCCAGGGTCGAATAGATCGGCAAAATCATGAACGGCAGGAAGCTGTAAACCAGCCCGACGCTGACCGCGAAGTCGTTGTAGAGCAGGGTGATGCCGCCGGCCTGGGGGAACAGCGCGTTGAGGCTCTGGGCGACCCAGCCGTGCTCGCGCAGGATGATCAGCCACGCGTAGTTGCGGATCAGCAGGTTGGTCCAGAACGGAATGGTGATGAGCAAGACCATGAGGTTGCGTCGACGCGGTGTGAGGCTCGACATCCACAACGCCACCGGAAAACCGAACAGGAAACACAACACGGTGGTGCCACCGGCCTGGAACACCGAGCGCAACAACGCCTGGGCGTAGACCCAGTTCAGTTCCAGTTCACCGTCGAAACCTTCCTGGAAAAACAGTTGCACGTAGCTTTGCAATTGCCAGTCGGCTTGCCAGTCGACACCGCCATACACGTTGCGCGGCAACAGGCTGATGTAGCCCATGATGCCCAGCGGAATGGCGATCAGCGCCAGCAAAGTCAGAACCACCGGGCTGAGCAACAGCGCACGGTTGAGGGCGGGGGAAGTGCTGCTGACGCTCATCTCAGGCCTCCATCAACAGACAGGCGTGAGGCGGCAGATTGACCGCCACGTGATCACCAACCACCCGGCCACGGTTCAGGCCTTCGTTGTTCTCGCGCAGCATGACTTTGATGTCGTTGTTCAAGCGGCATTGGTAAAGCGTCGCGGTGCCGACGTACAACACCGCTTCGATCACGCCGCGCAGGTGATGCGGCTGCCCGGGATCGACCAGTTGCGAACGCTCCGGGCGAAAGGCCAGTTGCACGTTGGCGCCGTCGAAGCCTTGAGCCGGGCAGGGGATTTCCACTGGCATGCCACTCGGCACGAAGAGTTTTTCGTTCTGCTGGCCGCGCTTGAGGTGACCGGGGAGGAAGTTGATGTCGCCGATGAACTGGGCGACGAACTGATGCTGCGGGCGTTCGTAAATGTCATTGGGTGTGCCGATCTGCAGGATCTTGCCGGCGGACATCACGGCAATGCGGTCGGACAGCGTCAGCGCTTCTTCCTGATCGTGGGTCACGAAAATGAAGGTGATCCCGGCTTCCTTCTGCACGCGCTTGAGTTCGACCTGCATTTCCTTGCGCAGCTTGAGGTCCAGCGCCGACAGCGGCTCATCCAGCAACAGCACTTTGGGTTTCGGCGCCAGGGCCCGGGCCAGGGCCACGCGTTGCTGCTGACCGCCGGACAATTCGGCCGGTTTGCGCCTGGCCAGGTGTTGCATTTGCACCAGCGCCAGCATCTCATCGACGCGCTGCGCAATTTGCTTGTGATCAAGACCCTGCATCTCGAGGCCGAAGGCGATATTCTGCGCGACACTCATGTGCGGAAACAGCGCGTAGCTCTGGAAGACGGTGTTGACCCGGCGCTTGAACGGCGGCAGGTCGTTGACCGGTTCGCCGGCGAGACGGATCTCGCCTTCGCTGACATGCTCGAAGCCGGCGATGGTCCGCAGGAGGGTGGTTTTGCCGCAGCCGGAAGGGCCGAGCAGGGTGAAGAATTCGTTGTCGGCAATGTCGACTGAAACGTTGTCGAGCGCTGGAGCCAGCCCCGGATCGTCGGAATACCGCTTAAAGACGTTACGCACTTCGATAGCTATTGGTTGACCCATAATGGTGCGATCCTCTAATTATTGTATGCAATATCTGGATGCAATCTACAAATAACCGGATTAATCTGCTCGTGCAACCCCCTTTTTCCAATGGCTGCTCACCGCCAGGGGCCGGTTGTTTAGCGCTAAAGGAGTGTTGAGATGACCGAGAAGAAACTCGAAACCACGGTCGACCGCGTCTACCAAGGGGTTTACGAGGCGATCAGCAAACGTTCGTTGCGTCCCGGCATGAAGCTCGGCGAGGCATCGCTGGCCGAACTTTTTAATGTCAGCCGCACGTCGGTTCGTGCCGCGCTCAAGCAATTGGAAGCGGACGGGCTGGTCACCACCGAGCCCAATAAAGGGGCATCGGTGTCGTTGCCCAGCGACGAAGAAATCCGCTCGCTGTTCGAGACCCGGCGCTTGATCGAGATCGGCATCGTCAGCGAACTCTGCCGTCGACGCGACACCGCGGTGACCCAGGACTTGCGCGATCACTTGTTGCTGGAGGATGAAGCGCACCGCAGTGGCGACCATGAGCGACTGATTCATTTGCTCGGCGAGTTCCACATAAAACTCGCACGCAGCCTGAATAACCCGGTGCTGCTGGACTGGTTCCAGAAGCTGATTTCCCGCGCTTCGCTGTACGCTGCCGCGCTGGATGACGACAGCCACGAGGCGTGTCGCGACGACGAACACCTGCGGCTGATTGAGTACATCGAGGCCGGTAATCAAAGCGCGGCCATCGAACTGACCTGCATGCATTTGAATGGCATCGAGAAGGCCATCCTCGACGTCGCCGCCACACTGAAAACCGGTTACCACCCGCTCAAGCACCTGATCGAGGTTTAGTCGCTGGGACCTGTAGCTGCCCTGTGGCGAGGGGATTTATCCCCGTTCGGCTGCGAAGCAGTCGTGAATTCAGACAACACGGTGCATCAGATAGACCGTGTGTTCAGGTTTTACGACTGCTTCGCAGCCGAACGGGGATAAATCCCCTCGCCACAGGGCGCTGCTCGACAGCTGCTACGGGGTTCTTCATCAGGCAATGCTACAAAATCCGTAGACCAGGAATCGGCTAACCTCTATGAAACCATTGGCGTCGGTGATGCTCGAAACAATCGGGCCCGCGCCGTCCTCGCGCAGTTGCGATCCCGCACGTCAGCCACTCACAAGGACACAGAGTCAGCCGATGCAGTTTCTATCTGATAGCCACGGGTGTGCAGGCTGGAACGGTGAAATGGCCGGGCGCATCCGCGCGTTCGACTGGAGCCAGACCGAACTTGGAAACATCGACGCCTGGCCCGCCAGTCTGTGCAGCGCGGTGCAGCTGATGCTCGCATCCCCGTTGCCGATGGTGATGCTCTGGGGTTGGGCGGGCTACATGATCTATAACGATGCTTACTCGAAATTTGCCGGTGGCCGTCATCCGTATCTGCTGGGTGCTCCGGTGGAGCTGGGCTGGCCGGAAGTGGCCGAGTTCAACCGCCATGTCGTCGACACCTGCCTGGCGGGTGGCACCTTGTCTTATCGCAATAAAGAGCTGGTATTGCTGAGGGACGGGATTCCCGAAGACGTCTGGCTGGACCTCTATTACAGCCCTGTCGCCAATGATGAAGGTCGCCCGGCCGGGGTCATGGCGATGGTCGTTGAAACCACTGAACATGTGATTTCCGAACGCCGGCGCCAGGAAGCCGAAGACGCTTATCGCGCCGACAACGAACGGGTGCGCCTGGCGCTCAATGCCGGCGCTTTGCTGGGTTCGTTCGTCTGGGACATCAAGGGCAATGTGCTGTCCGGCGACGAGCGCTTTGCCCGAACTTTTTCCTACCCCGCCGAGCAGAACCTGGCCGACCTGTCTACCGACATCGCTGAAGCAAAGATTCATCCCGACGACCGCAGCTGGGTGCAGGAACAGGTCAGTCAATCAGTGGCAACCGGCGAACCTTTTAATGCCGAGTACCGGGTCAAGCGTCCCGACGGCAGCTATCTGTGGGTGCAGGCCAGTGGGTGTTGCGAGTTCAACGAGCAGGGCGAGCCGTTCCGCTTTCCCGGGGTGTTGATCGACATTCACGAGCGCAAGATTGCCGAAGAGTCCTTGCTCAAATTCACCCGCAACCTCGAGCAGCGTGTGGCCGACGAAGTCGACGCGCGGCTGGCGGCTGAAGAACAACTGCGCCAATCACAGAAGCTCGAAGCCATCGGCGGCCTCACTGGCGGCGTGGCCCACGACTTCAATAACCTGTTGCAGGTGATCGCCGGTAACCTGCACTTGCTGGCGCGGCATGAGCCGGACAACGCCAACGTGCAGCGCCGGGTCAGTGCATCGATTGCGGCCGTCGAGCGCGGCGCCAAACTCTCTTCGCAATTGCTCGCGTTTGCCCGCCGCCAACCGTTGTCGCCGGCGGTGTGCGATCCACAACAGATCTTCGAAGGCCTGGGCGAGTTGTTGCAGCGGGCGCTGGGTGAAACCATCCAGATCGATGTGCAGGTGCCGCAAGCACCCTGGCACATCAACGTCGACCGCAACCAACTGGAAAATGCGATTCTCAACCTGGCGATCAATGCCCGTGACGCCATGCAGGGCGAGGGGACGATTGAGCTGAGCGCCGAGAATGTGGCACTCGATCGTAGGTTCTGTGCTGGCAAGGGCATCGTGGCCGGCGAGTATGTGCGTGTCGCGGTGGCTGATACGGGCGCCGGCATGTCACCCGAAGTGCTCGGGCAGGCGTTCGAGCCGTTTTTCACCACCAAGGCCGACGGTCAGGGCACGGGGTTGGGTCTGAGCATGGTGTTCGGCTTCGTCAAACAGAGCGGCGGGCACATCGAAATCTCCAGCGTCGTCGGGCAGGGCACTCGGGTGCAGCTTTACTTTCCACGCAGCTTGCGAGCGTTGCTCAGTGAAACAACGCAGCGGGACTTACCTCGCCGGGGCGGGCACGAAACCATTCTGGTGGTCGAGGACAACGAAGCGGTGCGCAGCTCGGCGGTGGAGTTACTGCGCGAAGAGGGCTATCAGGTCCTGACCGCGGCCAACGGCGACCAGGCGATGCAGATGTTGCTGGAGGGCGTGGCGGTGAACCTGATTTTCACCGACGTGGTCATGCCCGGCCTGATCAAAAGCTCGGACCTGGCGGCCTGGGCCAAGGTGCAAACTCCCCCGGTGGCGGTGCTGTTTACCTCCGGCCACACTCGGGACATCATCTCGCGCAATCACCAACTCAGCCCCGATACTCATCTGCTGAGCAAACCGTATGGGCCTGAGGCACTGGCACACATGATTCACACCGTCCTCAGCGGCTAACCACATCCAATGTGGGAATAACCCCTGTAGGAGTGAGCCTTGTGGTGAGGGGATTTATCCCCGTTGGACTGCGCAGCAGGCCCATTTTAGGGGCCGCTTCGCGACCCAACGGGGATAAATCCCCTCACCACAGGACTTGCTCCTACAGGGGTTTGTGTTTTTTTCTGCAATCTAATTAGGGCCCCCGATGACTTCAACGCGCACCTCCAATCCTCCTTCCGGCATGGTCAGGGTACGCGGTGCCCGAGAACACAATCTCAAGAACATTGACGTCGACATTCCCCGGGACGCATTGGTGGTGTTCACCGGCGTTTCGGGTTCGGGCAAGTCGTCGCTGGCGTTCTCCACTTTGTATGCCGAAGCGCAACGCCGCTATTTCGAATCCGTAGCGCCGTATGCGCGGCGGCTGATCGATCAGGTCGGTGTACCGGACGTGGATTCCATCGAAGGCCTGCCACCGGCCGTGGCTCTGCAACAGCAGCGCGGCACACCGAGTACGCGCTCTTCGGTGGGCAGCGTGACAACGCTGTCGAGTCTGATCCGCATGCTGTACTCCCGGGCCGGCAGCTATCCGCCGGGCCAGCCGATGCTGTACGCCGAGGACTTCTCGCCCAATACGCCTCAAGGTGCCTGCCCCGAATGCCATGGTTTGGGCCGGGTCTATGAAGTCACCGAAGCCTTGATGGTCCCGGACCCGAGCCTGACCATCCGCCAGCGCGCGGTGGCTTCCTGGCCAACGGCGTGGCAAGGACAGAACCTGCGCGACATCCTGGTGACGATGGGCTACGACGTCGATAAACCCTGGCGCGATCTGTCGAAAAAGCAGCGTGACTGGATCCTCTTCACCGAGGAAACACCGACCGTTCCGGTGTATGCCGGGCTCACCCCCGAAGAAACCAAAGTCGCGCTCAAACGTAAAATGGAGCCCAGTTATCAGGGAACGTTTACCGGCGCTCGACGCTACATCCTGCACACGTTCAGCCATTCGCAAAGTGCGCTGATGAAGAAGCGTGTCGCGCAATTCATGCTTGGCAGCCCGTGCCCGTTGTGCGACGGAAAACGGCTCAAGCGCGAGGCGTTGTCGGTGACTTTTGCCGGTTATGACATCGGTGAGCTGTCGCAGATGCCGTTGCTGCAAGTGGCCGAGGTGCTGAAACCGGTGGCGGCCCACAGTTACCTGGAGCAGGCCGATGAGGCGGGCGAAGTGTTGACTCACAGCCAGACGCGCGAAGCCCGTGAACAGCGCGTGGCCCACGGCGCCAGCGCTCATGCCAACGCGCCGGACGTGCGGCATACGCCTAACCTGTCAGTGGAGAAACGCCTGGCCGCGCAACGGATCGCTCAGGACTTGCTGGAGCGGGTCAGCACCCTGACCGACCTGGGTCTTGGTTACCTGGCCCTGGAGCGCAGCACGCCGACGTTGTCGTCCGGCGAGTTGCAGCGGCTGCGCCTGGCCACTCAGCTGGGCTCGCAGTTGTTCGGCGTGATCTACGTGCTGGATGAACCGTCGGCCGGTCTGCACCCGGCGGATGGCGAAGCGCTGTTTGAAGCGCTGCAACGCTTGAAGGCGGCCGGCAACACGCTGTTTGTGGTTGAGCACGATCTGGAAACCATGCGTCGTGCGGACTGGCTGATCGACGTCGGCCCGGCGGCGGGTGAGCATGGCGGGCGGATTCTGTACAGCGGACCACCGCAGGGGCTGGCCGAGGTCAATAACTCGCAGACACGTGCCTATCTGTTCGCCGAACAGGTCACTGAAACCAGAACTCAGCGCAAGCCGACCGACTGGCTGCGCCTGGAAGGCATCACGCGCAACAACCTGAACGACCTCAGCGTCGAGTTTCCTCTGGGGTGTTTCACCTCGGTGACCGGTGTTTCCGGTTCCGGCAAATCAAGCCTGGTTAGTCAGGCGTTGCTGGAGTTGGTGGGCGCGCATCTGGGACGTGCCGCCAGCGGCAGCGAGCCTGAAGAGTTGAGCCTTGAAGACGATGCGCCGCAAGTCAGCGGCGGTCAGGTCACGGCCGGGCTGGAATCGATCAAGCGCCTGGTGCAGGTCGATCAGAAACCCATCGGCCGCACGCCGCGCTCGAACCTGGCGACGTACACCGGGCTGTTCGACAACGTGCGCAAACTGTACGCCGCCACCCCCCAGGCCCAGGCCGAGGGTTACGACGCCGGGCAGTTCTCCTTCAACGTCGCCAAGGGCCGTTGCCCGACCTGCGAAGGTGAGGGCTTTGTCAGCGTTGAGTTGTTGTTTATGCCCAGCGTCTATGCCCCGTGCCCGACGTGTCATGGCGCCCGCTATAACCCCGAGACGCTGGCGATCATCTGGCAGGATCTGAACATTGCGCAGGTGTTGCAGTTGACGGTGGACGAAGCGGTCGAGGTGTTCACCGAGCAACCAGGCATTCGCCGTTCGCTGGAGGTGCTGCGCGATATCGGCCTGGGCTATCTGCGCCTCGGCCAGCCAGCCACGGAGCTCTCGGGTGGCGAAGCCCAGCGCATCAAACTGGCGACCGAGCTGCAACGCAACCAGCGTGGGGCGACGTTGTATGTACTCGACGAACCGACGACCGGTTTGCACCCACGGGACGTTGACCGGCTGCTTGAACAGTTGAATACGCTGGTGGCGGCGGGGCACACGGTGATTGTGGTTGAGCATGAAATGCGCGTGGTTGCGCAGAGTGACTGGGTGATCGATATCGGACCGGGGGCGGGGGATCAGGGCGGGAAGATTGTCGTTGCCGGCACGCCGCAGAAAGTGGCCAGGAGCAAGAAGAGCCGCACGGCTCCGTTTTTAGCCCGGACACTTTCCCTGTAGGAGCGAGGCTTGCCCGCGAATGAAGCGCCGCGGACATTCAGACAAACCCGGTTATCGTTCTTCGCGGGCAAGTCGGATCGCCGCACCGCTCGCTCCTACAGGACCTGCGTCAGGCGCAGTCGATGGTGCGCCGGACCTTGTCCAACAGCTCATTGATCTGAAACGGCTTGATCAGCATGTCCATGCCTTCGCCCAGGAACACCTGGCGGTTGATCGCATTCTCCGCGTAACCGGTCATGAACAGGATCGGTAGGTCTTCACGCCAACTACGGGCGACATCGGCCAGTTCCCGGCCGTTCATGCGCGGCAAACCCACGTCCGTCAGCATCAGATCAATCGTGGGGTCGTTTTGCAGGCGTTCAAGGGCGCCTTCGATATCGCATACCTGGGTGCAGCGGTAACCGGCATCCACCAACACTTCGGCGACAAACATGCGCACCGACGGCATGTCTTCGACAATCAACACATGCTCACCCGAGCCCTGTTGATCGACTGTCGTCTGTTCCGCTTCAGTGGCCGTCGGATCGGCACTGGCGGGCAGCATGATGGTCACTTCGGTGCCACGGCGGGCCACGCTGCGGATGTGCGCATCGCCACCCGATTGCCGGGCGAACCCGTAAATACTCGACAACCCAAGCCCGGTGCCCTGGCCCAGTGGCTTGGTGGTAAAAAACGGGTCGAACACCTTGTCGATCACATTGTGTTCGATGCCCGTCCCGTCATCGCGCACGGACAACGCGACATACGCCCCGTCCGCCAGTTTCAGATCACCGCGCGAATACGCCGCGTAGGTGCTGACCCAGATATTCCCGCCTTGCGGCAACGCATCGCGCGCATTGATCACCAGATTGAGTACGGCGCTTTCCAGCTGGATCGGGTCGACCAGGGCAATTGCGGCTTTGGAGGTCAGTTCGAGTTTCAGCGCAATGTGTTCGCCGATGGTGCGCGCCAGCAATTCTTCAAGGGAGCGGATGTGTTCGTTGATGTCCACCGGCCGGGTATTGAGCGGCTGCTGGCGGGCGAAGGCCAGCAAGCGATGGGTCAGGGAGGCAGCGCTCATGGCCGAGTTCAGCGCCGCTTCGGCATAGAACTGGACCTTGTCGGTACGCGAATCGGCCACCCGTTTCTGGATCAATTCCAGGCTGGTGATGATGCCGGTCAGCAGGTTGTTGAAGTCATGGGCGATGCCGCCGGTCAACTTGCCCAGTGCGTCCATTTTCTGCACTTGCAGCAACTGGCTTTCGGTGCGCACGCGCGCGGCGATCTCGTGTTCCAGTTGCAACGTGGTGTCGTCGAGCCGGGCCAGGTGCGAGCGTTCGCGATGGCGATGCTCGGTGACGTCCTCCACGAACACCAGGCTCAGTTCAGGGGTGCGATAGGGCGAAATCTGCCACTCGGTTTCCCGCAGTTCCCCTTCGATCCGCATATTCAGCGTGCCTTTCCAGCGTTCACCCGCTGTCAGGCGCAGGCGCAGTTCATCAAGGATCGCTTGCTGTTGGTCGGCGAAGCATTCGCGCAAGGTGTCCGGGTCGCGGTTGTCCTGAATCAATCGGGAGAAGGCATGGTTGCATTCGTGGACTTTGAACTGGGCGTCCAGCACCGCGATGGGTGCCGAGACATTGACGAAAATCTCGCGAAAACGCGCCTCGCTTTCACGCAGGGCGTTTTCCGTATCACGCACCCGCAGCAGGGTGCGCAGGGTCGCCAGCAACACGTCCGGGTCCACGGGATGGATCAGGTAGGCATCGGCCCCGGCGTCCAGGCCGGTGATGATGTCACCGGTCTGGATCGACGCCGCCGACACGTGAATTACCGGCAGCAACGCCGTGGCGGGTTCCGAGCGCAGTTTACGGACAATGTCGAAGCCGCTCATGTCGGGCAGGTTGACGTCCAGAATCAGCGCATCGATCAATTCGCTGTCGATCAGCGCCAGGCCGTCGCCACCGGTCCCGGCTTCGAGCACGATGTAGCCGTGCGGCTCCAGGCGTCGGCGCAGGGCGTAGCGAGTGGCGACGTTGTCGTCGACGATCAACAGGCGAATGTCACGTTTCATCGGCAGGCTCCATGGCAATGGCCAGCGGGATGATCACGAAAAAGGTCGAACCGACCCCGGGAGTACTCTCGACCCCGACTTCGCCACCCAGCAGTTCGGCGAAGCGTTTGCACAAAGACAAGCCCAGACCGGTACCGCGCAAGCGTTTCTGCAGGGGCGAATCGACTTGGGAAAAGTCCTCGAACAATGCGCCATGTAGCTCGGCAGCGATACCTATTCCTGTATCGGTGACGGCAAAGCGCACGTGGCTGGCGCCTTCGAGAGAGGCCGAAACCCGTACTTCACCGCGGGTGGTGAACTTCAGCGAATTGGAAATGAAGTTGCGCAGGATCTGCGCCAGCTTCTTGTCATCGGTGTACAGGCGCGGCAGACCCACCGGTTCTTCGAAGATCAGGTCCACCGCCGAAGCGTCGACGATCGGGCGAAACATGCCGCGCAGGGCGGCGAACAAGTCGAACATGTCGAACCAGGCAGGCGATATAGTGATACGCCCGGCCTCGATTTTCGCAAGGTCCAGCAAGTCGTCGACCATGTCGCTCAGTTCCCGCGCGGCGGTGCTGACGAACGTGACCTGCTTGTGTTGCTCGGGGCTTAGCGGGCCGTCGAGTTCATCGGTCAGCAGGCTGGCGATGCTCAGGATCGAGCCCAGCGGCGTGCGAAACTCGTGGCTCATGTACGACAGGAAGCGGCTTTTGAGGTCCGACGCCTGGCGCAGTTCTTCAGCCTGGGTGTCGAGCTCGGCGTACAGCGCGAGCACGCCCTGATTGGTTTCATCGAGCTCTTCGCGCAGCGCTGCGGTTTCGTTCTGCAAGCGCTCAATCAGTGCCGAGGGTTCTTCGATCGGCGGCATGGGCGACTCAGCCATGGGCGGCCTCCAAAGCAACGACCAGTACCGTCACATCGTCCCGGCCGCGACAGAAATCGCGATGCAGGACTGCGGCTATCACGGCGGGATGTCGGTGCACCAGGCCGGGGTAGTCGTTCAAATTCCAACGGGACTGCAGGCCGTCGCTGTACATGATCAATAGATGTCCGTTCACGTGAGCATAGTCAAAAGGCTGGGCTTTCCGGTATTGCCCGCCGACGATACCCGGATGGGACGCCAGGCCACGGGACTTGTCCAGGCTGATCAAGTTGCCGCCGATGTTGCCGATGCCGGTGAATCTGAGGGTGCCAAGGTGGCCGTCGAACTGCGCGATTGCCAGGGCGCCGCCCCGGGTGCCAATCATGGCCTGGTGGATGTCTTCGAGCAGGAACAGTGGCAAGGCAAACGGCGCCACGGCGAAGGCTTTTTCACCGGCGCGAGCGGCGCGTTCGGCTTCTTCACCATGGCCCAGGCCGTCGATGACCAAGGCACTGATATTTGCCCCATCGAACGCCAGGTGCCAGACGTCGCCGCACGCCGGGTCGTCGTGCAACGAGTGCTGGCTGATGCCGATGCGCAAGTCCGCTGCCTTGCTGGCGCGTGGATACAAACGGGCCAGCAACACGGTGCCGCGCGAGTCGGTGTGCACATCGAAGACGTCCGCCTGGCGCGACACCGCACCGAGGCCGATGCCCTGAGTGCCTCCCGTGGAAAACCCGTCAGCCATGCACGCCTGCAAGTCAAAGCCTTGGGCACGGTCCACCGCAAGCATCTCGATGCCGCTGGCGTTTTTACCGGGCAGGATTCGCAAGTGCAATTCGCCCCGGGTTGCGTGCTTGAGTACGTTGCTGGCCAATTCAGTGGCCACCAGCGCCACGCGGCCGGCATCCGTTGCGTCGAAACCATGGTCTTCGGCGAGCTTCTGCGCGGTGCGCCGGGCAAAGCCGATCTGGCTGCTGTCCTCGATCAACAGCACTTGGGTCATCAACCCCCCAATGTTCATGTCCATCGGGTGATCGTTATGCGAGTGCCTTTCCCGGGCTCGGTGTCCAGTTCGAACTCCTCCACCAGCCGTTTTGCCCCGGTCAAGCCAAGGCCCAGACCGCTGCCGGAGGTCCAGCCGTCGGTCATGGCCAGTTTGATGTCCGGGATGCCGGGGCCTTCATCGCGAAACGTCAGGCGCAAGCCGACCCTCGAGTTTTCGTCGAGGATCTGCCAGTCCATGTCGCCACCGCCGCCATACACCATGGTGTTGCGCGCCAGCTCGCTGACGGCAGTCACCAGTTTGGTCAGGTCAATCAGGCGCATGCCGCATTCGGTGGCCAGCTTGCGCGCAGTCTGCCGGGCCAGGACCACGTCCTGCTCGATCTGGATTGGCTGAGTGCCGCTGCTGCGCAGGGTCATTGCTTGAGTACTCGTTCATGAAGCAGTTTCATCCCGCGCTCGACGTTCAGCGCGGTGCTGACCCCGGGCAAGGTCAGGCCGAGCTCAACCAGCGTAATCGCCACGGCGGGCTGCATGCCCACCAGCACGGTCTCGGCGTCCATGATTTTCGACAGCCCGGAAATCGTCCCGATCATCCGGCCAATGAATGAATCGACCATGTCCAGCGCGGAAATATCGATCAACACGCCCCGCGCCGAGGTTTTGCTGATGCGCTCCGACAGGTCATCCTGCAAGGTCAGGGCAAGCTGGTCGTGCATGTCGACCTGAATGGTCACCAGCAGAAAATCGCCCATTTTCAGAATAGGAATGCGTTCCATCGGCTTATACCGTCTTGCTGACAGTGATTCCCAGACGGGTCAGCGCCAGTTTGAGGGCATCGGCCAGGTTGGCCTTGGTGACCACGCCTTGCAGGTCCAGCCCCAGGTGGACGATGGTCTGAGCGATCTGCGGACGCACGCCGCTGATGATGCAATCGGCGCCCATCAGGCGAATCGCGGTCACGGTTTTGAGCAGGTGCTGGGCCACCAGGGTGTCGACGGTGGGCACGCCGGTGATGTCGATGATGGCAATTTCCGAACCGGTGTCGACGATCCTTTGCAGCAGCGATTCCATCACCACCTGGGTGCGTTGCGAGTCCAGGGTGCCGATCATCGGCAAGGCGAGTACGCCGTCCCAGAGCTTGACCACCGGGGTGGAGAGTTCCAGCAGTTCTTCCTGTTGACGCTTGATCACCGCTTCGCGGGATCTCTGAAAGGTACGAATGGTGTGCATGCCCAGCGCATCGAGCAGCTCGGACACTTCCCAGAGCTGTTCGGCTAATACCGCCGGGTTGTCTTTGTAGTGGGATTGCAACAGGGAAAACAGCGGACCTTTCAGCGAGAAAATGAAGCTGGCGGTCTGGTGGGAGTCCTGACCGAGCTGGGCGCGGCTGTGGGAGAGTTTTTCGAGGAATTGGCGAACTTCGTCCCAGCCCGGTGCGGCGATGTTCGGGCCGTTGCCGTTTTCCAGGCCCGTGACCACCAGTTGCAGAAATTCCGAGGTCTGCTGCTTCAGCTCATGGTCCTTGAGGTTACGGTTGGCACCACTGGCTTCAAGGCTTGTGACCCAATCGCCAAGCAATTGCGCGTGGTTGTTTTTCATCGCGTCGAGCGTGCTGATCTGCATTGCTGCCATGTCCTTGTGCTCCTGAAATTTGACGGGCCGATTCCCCAAAAAACAACGGGCCCGAGTCAGTGACATTTGCCGAGTGAAATAGTTGGTCAATCGGGCGGGATATTTTCCATCCTGACCAGTACTTGCCCGATAACTCTAGTCGGCACAGCCGTCGACGACGATTTTTTGACCTTGATCCTGCCAGGTGACTGTCCTTTGGATTGAACCCCTGTCCGCGGTTGGCTTCGAACCTTCAAGGCCCCGGCTGTTTGTATCGTGGGCTTGCCGTCACGAGCGAGGTACGTATGAAAGACGAATCGACACAACGACAGGAACAATCGGGGGCGCCGGTCGACCGCAATGACCCGGCGATTGACCCGCAGACCCCGGGTGAGGGCGCGCCGGGTGGTCAGCGTCAAAGCCAATCCACCGGCTCGCCAAGCGCCGATGCAGCGGTGGATCAGAAGAACCATCACACCGACAACGACAATGAGTTCAGCCCTGGTTTCAAACCGACGCCCGACCGCCCAAAACCCGGCGAAGATACGGATGCCGACATCGATACGGATGGCGGCTAGTCCCGTCAGGCTTAAAAAAGAGGCCGCATCAAACGATGCGGCCTTCTTTTTGAACATTATTTGCTGGGATGGGCGGCCTGAAGCTTTTTCGCCATATCCAAATGTTTTTCCAGGGCTGGCAACATTTTCTGCGCGAAGCCTTTCAGGTCGGTGGCGCCTTTGACCTTGTCGTCCGTCACCGTGTTGGCTTGTTTTTTGAACAGCTCGATGGTTTCTTCGTGGGCCTTCACCTGGTTATTGGCATAGGCCGCATCGAAGGATTCGTCGCGCATGTCGAGGATTTTTTCCTTGGCCTGCTTGACCAGCGTCGTGTCGTCCGGCACCTCGATATCGTTCTTTTTCGCCAGCGCAGTCAATTCCTTATTAGCCTTGGTGTGGTCGGTGATCATCATATTGGCGAACGCCTTGATGTCCGCTGATGAGCTTTTTTCCAGGGCCAGTTTGCTGGTTTCGACTTCAGCGATGCCGCCTGCGGCGGCGTTGTCGACAAAGTCATTGGAAGTGGCGGCAAAAGCGGTGCCCATGCTGGCGCTCAAGGCTACGGCCAGGGCGAGGTGGCGCAGGGTGAATCCGTCCATTGGTCATTCTCCACACAGGATTTTGGTCAGCGATCAAGATGATCGTTATTCAATGGAGGCGGGCGCTCGGGCAAAGGTTTTATCGGGATTGCGCCAGGACGACGAACGGACACCGCTGGTCTGATAGGCGGTCGACAGAACCCGTTAACCGAGGCCATTCTGATAGTTGGTGAACGCAATCGATCGCGTTTGCTACCCGAAAAACAAACGGAGGTGTTCCATGCCGGTGCCACACGACCTTTATCAGGACCTGAAACTTTCAAAGGAAGATGTCCAGAAAAAACGCACCAAGGATCCGTTACTGGATTCGCTGATCAACAAGTATTCGCAAGCGGACGCCGAGGTGGTAAAGGCTGAAACCGCACAATCGGATGCGCCCAGCGATGACGCATTGAAGAAACTCAAGGAGAAGCGCGTGCAGGTCAAGAATCAGATCGTTGATCGGCTCCAGACGCCATCCTGACGCACCTTGCCAACCCACCGACAACCGGTGACTGAAAAATTGGAACGGTGATCAATACCGGCACCTCGAAAGATCAGAGTCCGACCTTTTCGACTCCCTGCGAGGTGCCTTATGACCGAACCAGCGTTTCCCGACAAAGAAGAGTTTCCCAGCGAAGAGCAGGGCGGGTTCGACCCGATTCCCACTCATCCTGAACCGTTAAGCCCCGGCCGCACAGCGGTGAACCCCGAGGATGAACCGGGCATCGACGAATTGCCGAACAATGAAGGTGTGCGTCCGCTGGATGAGGACGACTCCACCTCGATGGACCCGGAACGGGTGCGTGAAGAAACGGACCACGCCGTACGCGATAACAAAATGGATCCCCGCTAACCCCACTCCACACAGATCCCCTGTAGGAGCGAGCGGTGCGGCGATCCGACTTGCCCGCGAAGAGGCCTACACATTCAATATAGATATCTACTGAATAGACGCCTTCGCGGGCAAGCCTCGCTCCTACAGTTGATTTTCGTTATTTCTGGAGGGCGGTGGTCAGGGGCAAGCGCGCCATGTTGTTTGCTTTCAGCGAGCCCAGATACAACCAGTCCCCATACTCGCGCACCGTGGTAATCGGCGAGTAATTGCCGGTATTAGCATCCTGCAGGTTGGCAATCACCTTGCCGTCAAGGTCCAGACCCAGCGCAAAGGCGCGCTTTTCCACGGGTTTGGGTAGCACCGTCATTGCCCGTACGATCATCTTGCGCACGAACGGGTGCGGCGCCGTGGCGTCAAGCAGTGCATTGCGCGGGGCGTAGAGCGCCACCCAGAAGCGGTCGCGGCCATTGAAAGCGAGGTTGTCCGGCAGCCCGGGCAGATTGTCGATAAACACGTCGTGGGTGCCGGCTTTCGGCCCACTCAACCACAAGCGAGTGATTCGGTAAGCACCGGTTTCATTGACCAGCACAAAACTATCGTCCGGCCCCAGCGTCACACCGTTGGCGAACTCCAGCTTGTCGAGCAGCACCGCCGTCTTGCCGGTCTGGAAGTCATAACGCAACAAACGACCGTCGCCGCCGTGCTCAAGGATCGCCTCGCCATCCTTGCCGTAGCCCCAGCGGCTGGAGGCGTCGCTGAAGTACGCGTAGTGCCCGGGCTTGTCGATGGCCACGTCATCGGTAAAACCGAAGGGCACGTCGCCGGCCGCAGTGGTCAGCGGGATCAACCGACCCTGGGCATCCAGGGACAGCAAACCTTTGACGCCGTCAGCGATCACCAGCAATCCATTCGGGTGTCGCGCCAGGCCCAGAGGCCTGCCGCCGGTGTCGGCCAGCACTTTGATGACCTTGCCGTCGAGGCTGGTGCGGATCAGCCGGCCGTCGTGTAGACCGGTGATGAGTACGTTGTCTTCCAGTAACAGCGCCTCGGGCCCGTCGATGTCCGCTGGACCGACACGTTCCACCCCTTTGAGACGCTGATTGTCGGCATACACGCCGCTGATGAGGGAAGGCGCAGGCGGCGGTGTCCAGGCCACCGGCCGAACCTTGGTCGGGAACAACAACAGGAAAGCCCCCAGGGCAATAATCAGCAGCAACAGCAGATTGCGAAGCCTTAAGGTTCTTCTCACGCGCTGACTCCTGCCGGCGTCAGGTGTTTTTGCGCCATTTCGCGCAATGCCAGCATCGACGCTGCGGATTCGCGCTCGATGCGACGTTTGAGCAGCAGTTGATTGGTGATACGCATCGCCAGGCCACTGAATTGATACTCCAACGTGCGCACGAAGCGTGTGCCTTCACCCTGTGCCTCGCATTCGTAGGTCACGACCAGCGATAACCCATGATCACCGCGTGCCCAGGCACTCCAGCGTCGTCCTGGCAGGTATTCGTTGACCTCCCAGCTCAAGTGCCCCGCCCGCCCGCCGGCACTGATGTCCTCCTCGAACCGCTGACCGGCATGCAGCGGGCCAACCTGCCCCTGGACCTTGAGGGAGGATGGGTGCCACTCCGGCCAACGGATGACGGTGCAGGCATAAGCGAGCACTTCAATCGGGTTTCCAGCGATAGCGATCTGGTGCTGCATGCGGGTCATGGTCGTTCTCGTCAGGGGCAGGGTGTCATGCTCCGGCTCCCAGTACAGGGTGCCGAACAGGTAGTCCATCAGCGGAAAAACGATATTGAAATTGCGCTCCTGCATCAGCTCGCGACGGTGATGCAGCTCATGCAGGCGGCGCATCTGGTGGATCCACGGCAGACGCGTGACCGGGTTTTCGGGGGGCAAGTGCTCGCAGGCATGAAACACCTCGTACATCAGGTACCCGAGGACCAGACAGCCGCCAAACAACCCGGCGACGTTGGCATCAACCTGCTTGAGCAGCCACCAGAGGGGCAGGGTAATGGCGACGGTGTGCAACACGATCAGCCAGGCCGGGAACAGAATCACCCGCCAGTCCCGGGCGCTGTCGTAAGTCATGTGGCCGGGGGCGAAAAAGCTGTGATGGTCGCCGGCATGGCGGGCGTAGAACATCCGCGCGAAGCTCTTTTTGTGGTGCCCCAAATGCCGGTGCACCATGTACACGCCGAAATTGAAGAACAGCAGCGTCAGCGGCACCGCCAGCCATTCCAGCGGCTGGACCTGATGCACGGTGCTCCAGAACCCGCCGATGGCCAGCACCCCGAACAGCAGCACAAAGGCGCCGTGCAGCCAGGGGTTGTAGCGGGGATGAATGTCAGCGCGATAGCGGCTGCGAAATGCCTGGGTGGTCTGCCTCACTGCGGTCACCTCTGGTTATAGTTATAACCAGCAGATTAGCTGATCTGCCTGCGCAGACTTGAGCAAACCTGGAGGACACAAGCGCCATGATCCGGTGTATTCAGGTCAGCGGGTTCCAGCGCTGGGACCAGTCGTCGTCGGTCTTGATGACTTCGCGCAATAAATCGAAAGCCCGTTGCAGGGTCGCCGAGTCCCGATCGCGCGAGTAAACCAGGTAGGTCGGGTAGCTGAACTCCGGGGCTTTGGGCACGGGCTCCAGCACGCCGTTTTCCAGATAGCTCTGGACCACCCGGGTGCGAAAGTAGCCGCTGCCGCCGTTTTCCAGGATGTATTGCAGGGCCAGCGGCCCGAGGTTGAAGCTCAGGGCGGCCTTGGCTTTTTCCGGTAATGCGGCATCGTGTTGCCGGCGGAAGTCCGGACCCCAGTCGATGTACACGTAAGGATCGGGGCGCCCGGCCAGGCGTACCAGGATCAGTTTTTCTTCGAGGATCTGCTCGACTTGCAGACGCGGCCAATATTCAGGCTGATAGACCAGCGCCGCGTCCAGCACCCCCAGTTCCAGTTGGCGCAACAGGTTTTCGCCGTCACGGATTTCCATGCGCAAGGCGTGGCTGGGAATCTTCTCGCGCAGTTCACCGGCCCAACTGAGCATCAGCGGATTGCACAGGCTGACCTCGCCGCCGATATGCAGCACGTCGCGGTAACCCTCGGGCAACGGCAAGTCCCGACGCGCGGCTTCCCAGGTCTCGACCAGTTGATTGGCGTACACCACAAAGGCCTCGCCATTGGGCGTCAGACGCGCACCGGCGCGGTTGCGCACGAACAACGTGCTGCCCAGCTGACTCTCGAGTTTTTGCACGCGCGCGGTGATCGCGGTCTGGGTGACGTGGAGTTTTTCGGCGGCAGCGGCCAGGCTGCCGTGGCGGACAATTTCCAGAAAGGTGCGAGCGAGATCAATGTCCATGGGGCGGCCGGTGCGGGAAGTGCAGGCATTGTAAACGGATCCTGCCGGAGCCGGTTCATGTAGCAGCTGCCGAAGGCTGCGTTCGGCTGCGTAGCAGTCGTAAATCCGGCTGTCTCGGTCTATCTGAAATACCGCAGTGCCTGATATTGCGACTGCTTCGCAGCCGAACGCAGCCTTCGGCAGCTGCTACAGGGGGTGTTCAGTTATGGGGCGCGGCGAAGCACTACACTGCAACCGTCTCTAGCCCAACGGCGCCCCCCATGACGGCAAAGCACGCAGCAAACATCCTCGACACCACTGAAGGCCTGCGCCTGGCCGGCCGCGATGCCGAGGCCTGGCGCGAATGGGGCCCTTACTTGAGCGAACGCCAATGGGGCACGGTGCGCGAGGACTACAGCGCCGATGGCGATGCCTGGGGTTATTTCCCCCATGATCACGCCCGCAGCCGCGCCTATCGATGGGGCGAGGACGGGCTTGCCGGGTTTTGTGACAAGGCTCAGCACTGGTGCCTGGGGCTGGGCCTGTGGAACGAGCGTGACCCGATTCTCAAAGAGCGTCTGTTTGGCTTGAACAATGCCGAAGGCAATCACGGCGAGGACGTCAAAGAGCTGTATTTCTATGTCGATGGCGTGCCAAGTCATGCGTACATGCGCATGCTCTACAAATACCCGCAGGCCGAATTTCCCTACGCCGACCTGGTGGTTGAAAATGCTCGCCGTGGCTTGGCCGATACCGAGTACGAAATCCTCGATACCGGCGTGTTCGAGGACAACCGCTATTTCGATGTAACGGTGGAGTACGCCAAACACGCGGCCGATGACCTATTCATGCGCGTCACCGTGCACAACCGGTCCGATCAGCCGGCACGGCTGCACGTGTTGCCGCAGCTCTGGGCTCGCAACACCTGGAGCTGGGCGCCGGACGGGCAGCCACCGAGCCTCACGCTGAGCGGCGATGAGGTCCTGGCCCGGCATCCGCAAGTCGCTGATCGGCAGGCCAGCGCCTGGGGCGAGGAAGACTGCCAATGGCTGTTCTGCAACAACGAGAGCAACTTCCCCAAACTCGATGGCGTGGCGGCGAGCGGTCCATTCAAGGATGGAATCAACGATTTTCTGGTCGCGGGCAACAACGATGCGATCCGCCATGATGCGGGGACCCGGGTGGCGGCACACTTCACCCTGGCTTTTGCAGCAGACCAAAGCCGATGCGTGTACTTGCGTTTCGCTCCGACCAGCGCGGTTCAGGTCAACGCCAAAGCCCTGTTCGTTCGGCGTCGCAGTGAAGCCGATGATTTTTACGCAGCCCTGCAAGCCGGCATCGACGATGCGGATGCGCGCAACGTTCAGCGTCAAGCCCTGGCCGGGTTGCTCTGGTCGAAACAGCTGTATTACTTCGACGTCAATCAGTGGCTCGACGGCGATCCGGCTCAACCTTCGCCGCCGCCCGGGCGTTCGCACAGGCGCAATACCCATTGGCGCCACCTGTCGAACTTCGACATCGTGTCGATGCCAGACACCTGGGAATACCCGTGGTACGCCTCGTGGGATCTGGGCTTTCAGGCCGTGGCGTTTGCGCTGATCGATCCCGCATTCGCCAAGCATCAATTATTGCTGCTGGTCAAAGACCGCTTCATGCACCCTAACGGCCAGTTACCGGCCTACGAATGGCGTTTCGACGACGCCAACCCGCCGGTGCATGCCTGGGCCTGTTGGCGGGTGTATCAGCAGGACAAGGCGCTGACCGGAACAGGGGACATGGATTTCCTCGAACGGATCTTCCACAAACTGCTGCTGAATTTTTCCTGGTGGGTCAATCGCAAGGACGCCGAAGGGCGCAACCTGTTTCAGGGCGGTTTCCTGGGGCTGGACAACATTGCGCTGTTCGACCGCTCGGCGCTGTTGCCGCCCGGCTATCAGCTCGACCAGGCCGACGGTACGGCGTGGGTCGCCGCCTATGCGCTGGACCTGATGCGCATCGCGCTGGAACTGGCCAGGCGCAACGCTGTGTATGTCGATATTGCGGTGAAGTTCTTCGAACACTTCCTCTACATCGCCGGGGCCATCAATCGGGTCGACTCCGATGCCGAAGGCCTGTGGGACGAGCAGGATCACTTCTTCTACGACGTCCTGCATCGCCCCGAAGGCGTGAATGAGCCACTGCGTTTGCGCTCGATTGTCGGCCTGATGCCGCTGTTTGCCGTGCAAGTGCTGGAGCAACACGAGCATGAAGGGCTGCCCGGTTTGCGTGAGCGTTTGCTCGGTTTCATGCGGCATCGCCCGGACCTCGCCAGCCTGATCTCACGCTGGACCGAACCGGGCGAAGGCAACCGGATGCTGTTGGCGCTATTGCGTGGCGAGCGCACCAAGGACCTGCTCAAACGCATGCTTGATGAAAGCGAGTTCCTCTGCGAATTCGGTATTCGCTCGTTGTCCAAAGCCTTCGCCGAACAGCCATTCGGCCTGCAAATCGATGGCGAACGGCTTTGTGCCCATTACGAGCCGGCAGAATCCGAATCGCGCCTGTACGGCGGAAACTCCAATTGGCGCGGGCCGGTGTGGATGCCGATCAACTACATGCTGATCGAATCCCTGCGCGAGTTTCATCGCTATTACGATCAGAACTTTTCGGTGGAATACCCTACGGGGTCGGGGTTTCTGGCGTCACTGGAAGAGGTGGCCGACAGCTTGAGTCAACGACTGACCCGGCTTGTGCTTCGCGATGAAGCGGGCAATCGGCCGTCAATGGCGGCGTATACGCAGTTGCAGGCTGACCCTGCCAGCCGCGATCTGGTGCTGTTCCATGAGTATTTTCATGGGGAAACCGGACGCGGATTGGGGGCCAGCCATCAGACGGGATGGAGCGCGCTGATTGCGTTGTTGTTGCAGCCTTGATTGCGCAATTGCAGAGATTTGTGCCCGACGCAGAACCCCTGTGGGAGCGAGCAAGCTCGCTCCCACAAGTAATGCTGTTCACTTAAGCGCGGGCACTCATTTGTGGCGAGGGGATTTATCCCCGTTCGGCTGCGAAGCAGTCGTAAATCCAGACGACTCGGTCTGTCTGAACGGGCCTAGGGGGCCGCTTCGCAGCCCAACGGGGATAAATCCCCTCGCCACAGGTTCTCGCTCGACTGATGATTGTCTTAAGTGAACAGCTTTCCGCTCCCACAGGGGATTGTCGGTATTTGGCTTATGTAGCCGTGGCCAAACTCTGCGTCCGACTACGCTGCCGTGCCCACGGCGCCACCAGCCGCATCGGGGTGCCACACGCCTTGCGCTTGAACACAAAATTGCGGCACTTCTCGGCGAACCGGTTGCGGTCGTGCACCATGTCCAGTTCCATCTGCTGCAGTTCGGCATTTCTGCAGTGCTGCATGAGTTGGGTATCGAACCGCTCCTTGCGCTCGCGCACAGCGGTATACGCCGGATCGGTCAGCGCATTGCCCGCCCGTTGCAACAACCACTGGCCAAACGCTTCCGGGCAACGTGGGCCGATTTCCTGAACCATGCCCAGTTGCATTGCCTGGGTCGCGCTGACCGGCAGGCATTCCTCGCAGAGTTTTTCCGCCATCTGCGGGCCGACGGCGCGGGGCAGGCTGTAGGTCCAGTATTCAGAGCCATACAGCCCCATGGTTTTGTAGTGCGGGTTGAGCACGATATCCGCACGGGCGAAGACAAGGTCTGCGGCCAGCGCCAGCATCACGCCGCCGGCCCCGGCACTACCCGTCAGGCCGCTGACCACCAGTTGCCGGGCGCTGAAAAATTCCGCGCAGACGTCATCGATCGCCTGGATGTTGGCCCAGGCCTCAAGCTCCGGCGCCTCGGCGGCCTGGATCACGTTGAGGTGCACGCCGTTGGAGAAACTGCCGCGCCCGCCCTTGATCAGCAGCACCTGAGTGTCTCGGGATTTGGCCCAGCGCAGGGCCGTGACCAGTCGCTGGCATTGCTCCGTGCTCATGGCACCGTTGTAAAACTCGAAGGTCAGCTCGCCGACAGGCCCCGATTCACGGTAGCGGATCGGTTGATAGGTTTCGGTGTTGTAGAGGGTTGAGGCAATCGGTTCGTCAAGTGTGGTCACGTCATTCAACTGCGCGCCTAGTACGTGTCGGGCCGGGCGCTTGAAGGTTTCTTCGCCGGGCCGGGGTTTGCGTCGCAACGAACCGATCCACACACTGCGATCGCCGGTGGCGACCAGTACCGCGTCGTCGCGCACCGCCAGAATCTCTCCGGGCGTGCCGCTACGTGAATCCAGATGGGCGTCGTACACGTAATACTGACCACCCGCCAGGCTCGCCAGAACACCGGGCTGACCGTCGGCGGCGTCGATGCAGCGTTTGATGAAACGTGAGCAGTCGTGCCAACTGAACGTCCGATCAGCCTGCGTCATGTTCGGCTGCAAGCCGCCCACCACCCGAGGATGGGCATAGTCCACCGGTACTGGCACATAACCGTTGATGAATTTGTCTACGACATCACGAATGCAGCGGATCGCCGCATCGCTGACCGGGCCGTTGTACAGCTCGGATTTGCGCAGGCCTTGGGGCAGTTTGAAACAGCAGGTGGACCAGACCGGCCCGGCGTCCATTTCTTCCACGGCTTGCAGCGCGGTGACACCCCAATGGGTCAACTCACGGGTGATGGCCCAGTCCAGTGCGCTGGCTCCACGGTCGCCGACAATGCCCGGATGAATAATCACAACGGGGCGTTCACGGTTGCTCCACAATTGTTGCGGCACCCGGTCCTTGAGGAACGGGCAGATCACCAGGTCGGCGCCAGACTGTTCAATCTGCTCGCAGACTGTTTTTTCGTCGGTGAACAGCACTACGCTGGGGCAATGCCCCGTTTCGCGTAACGCTAGCCAGGCTCTTTGACTCAGGCCATTGAATGCCGATGACAACAGAATAATGTTGAGTGGTCGCATGTTTGTCTCTTCCTTGAGGATGGCCGGCCATCGGCCTCGAATGAGCCGTCATTGGCTTTCGATGAAAGTTATCGTGCGGGATTTACAGGCGCGGGAAGTTGACGTGGGTCAAACCATTCCTGCTTGATTGTTAGTTGAAAGAGTAGAACTAACGCCCTCGTACTGACACCTGTAAGAAGTAACAGTTTATTAGACGAGTTTGCGATGACGGCGGTAGCTAAAGAAGGGGACAAATAGATTCGCGACAGTCGTCGCAGCTAGAGAAGTCTGCTTGATGCAGAACCCTTGTAGGAGTGAGCCTGCTCGCGATGGCGATAGTCCAGTCAACATCGACGGTGGGTGTCAGACCGCTATCGCGAGCAGGCTCGCTCCTACAGGAGATTTTCGGTGTTTGTCAGGTCTTTGTTTAAAACGCGAAACACGAGCAGCCAAACGCCCCCCAGAACCCCTGAAAGTCACTGACCGGCGCTGACGACAATCGCGCTCGCTCATGACTGTGTGCATGCACCGCACACGCGCCGACGCATTGATGCACCTGCGCCGTCAGTGGTGCCAGGGGTTTCCAGTGGCCCGGCACTTTGGCGACGGGCGACCATTCAGGCACCACAGGCACCGGCGGCGGCCCGAGTTTTTCGAACTCGACGGCGCCATAGACGATCTTCCCGTCGACGATGGTCAACACCGACTCAATCCATTTGACCGCTTCATCCTCAATGTGGAAGTAGTCCGCCGACAGCGCAATCAGATCCGCCAATTGCCCGACTTTGATCTGACCTTTCTTGCCTTGTTCGGAGGAAAACCAGGCGCTGCCGTGGGTGAACAGCTCCAGTGCCGTGTCGCGACTCAAGCCTTGCGGGTACAGCTCCAATCCACCGACGGTGCGGCCGCTGACCAGCCAATACATCGAGGTCCACGGGTTGTAGCTGGAGACGCGCGTGGCATCGGTGCCGGCGCCCACCGGAATGCCTTCGGCGAGCATGCGCGCAATCGGAGGCGTGTGTTCGGCGGCTTTGGCGCCATAGCGATCGACGAAGTATTCACCCTGAAAGGCCATGCGATCCTGGATGGCGATACCGCCGCCCAAGGCTTTCACCCGCTCAATGTTCTGCGGGGTGATGGTTTCGGCATGATCGAAAAACCACGGCAAACCGTCGAACGGAATGTCGCGATTGACCTTCTCGAACACATCGAGCATGCGGCTGATCGATTCGTTGTAAGTGGCATGCAGGCGGAATGGCCAACGTTGTTCCACCAGATGGCGCACCACCGGTTCCAGCTCTTGTTCCATGGTTTGCGGCAGGTCCGGGCGTGGCTCGAGGAAGTCTTCGAAGTCTGCCGCCGAGAACACCAGCATTTCCCCGGCACCGTTGTGCCGCAGGAAGTCGTCGCCCTGGCCGTAATGGGAAGTGCTGGTCCAGTTTTTGAAGTCGGTCAGCTCTTCCTTGGGTTTCTGGGTGAACAGGTTGTAGGCGATGCGCACGGTGAGTTGTTGGTCTTTGGCCAGTTGCTGAATCACCTGGTAGTCGTCCGGGTAGTTCTGATAACCGCCGCCGGCATCGATGGCGCTGGTAACGCCGAGGCGATTGAGTTCGCGCATGAACTGGCGGGTCGAGTTGACCTGATACTCCAATGGCAACTTCGGTCCCTTGGCCAGGGTCGAGTAGAGAATCATCGCGTTCGGGCGGGCGATCAGCATGCCGGTGGGATCGCCGTTGGCGTCACGCTGGATTTCTCCGCCAGGCGGGTTCGGCGTGTCACGGGTGTAACCGACCACTTTCAGCGCGGCGCGGTTGAGCAGGGCGCGGTCGTAGAGGTGCAGCACGAACACCGGCGTATCCGGCGCGGCCTTGTTCAGCTCATCAATCGTCGGCAGGCGTTTCTCGGCAAACTGGAATTCGTTCCAGCCACCGACCACCCGCACCCATTGTGGCGTGGGCGTACGGTCGGCCTGGTCCTTGAGCATGCGCAAGGCATCGACCAGCGACGGCACACCTTCCCAGCGCAGTTCGAGGTTGTAATTCAGGCCGCCGCGGATCAGGTGCAGGTGCGAGTCGTTGAGACCGGGAATCACCGTGCGGCCGTGCAAGTCGATGATTTGTGTGCCGGGGCCTTGCAGGGCCATGGCCTGGGCGTCGCTGCCGACCACCACGAAGCGTCCGTCCTTGATCGCGACGGCGCTGGCTTGGGGTTTCTTGCGATCGACGGTGTGCAGGCGTCCGTTGTATAGAATGAGGTCGGCGGGGGTATCGGGCATGGTTTTACTCCCTGCGAATAGCGGGCTGATCCAGGCACCGACGGCGCCTGCCGAAAGGCCTTGCAGTACACGTCGGCGGTTGAAACCTTCGTGGTCGTCAGGTGGGCTCATGGGCAGTGCTCCGCGCCAAATGATCGAGGGGCAAACAGCCGATGTCTGACGCATGCGGCCAGAAGGAATATAGACGGCAAATCCACAGGTAGCCGTTTTTGGGGGGCGGAAAACGACGAATCCCGTCTCTAGGGGCGGGATTCGTGTGCAACCAGGAAGGTTTCCGAAGACGGAAACCGCCGTCTTAGCTTGGGAACAGCTCGGACAGTTTCATCGCCAGCATCATGTCGCCTTCAGCGCGCAGTTTGCCGCCCATGAACGCTTGCATGCCGTCGGTCGAACCGTCGACGATGCCTTGCAGGGTTTCGCCGTCCATCACCAGAGTGACCTGGGCGTCAGGGTTTTCGCCTTCTTGCAGCTCGCAGGTGCTGTCTTTGACGATCAGCGAGAAGTTTTTGGTGTCGTCGATGCGGAAACCGAAGACCAGGTCCAGACCGGCAGCGGCGGCTGGGTTGAACTTGGCTTTCATTGCTTGTACGGCATCAGCTACGGAGGTCATGGTTCGATCCTTTCTTGGGTAGTTAGAGCTGGGTGATTACAGCCAGGGTCACAATAGTCCGGACTCAGCGAAACGTGATGAGTTCCGGTGCCTTCAACAGTTGCAAGTGCGCATGACTGTTGAAAGAAGACAGAGCCACCTCGCGACCGCGAAACTTCAGCAGGTTGAGCGAGGTGTTGACGATTTGCCAATTCAGTTCAAACGCCTGCCTTGCCGGCATTTGCGTAATGAGGTGCAGCAGGGCAGTGATGGTGCCGCCGGAGGTGAACACGGCGATTTTCTGGGTGTTGTCGGCGCTTTCGAGAATGCGGTGAAGACCGGCCTGCACGCGTTCGACAAAACCCAGCCAGCTTTCAAGCCCCGGCGTGTCATAGGTGCCGGCGAGCCAGCGTTCGATGATCAGGGCGAAAATGCGCTGGAACTCGGCACGGTTTTGCGCGGCGTTGCGCAGGATCTCCAGTGCTTGCGGCTCATCCTCCAGCATGGCTGGCAGCAGCGCGCGGATCACCGCGTCGGCGTCGAATTCATTGAAGGCGGAATCGATTTCCAGGATCGGCACCGGCATGCCTACGGCAGCGAACTGTTCCAGCGCGCTAGTGGCCGTATGCTGCTGGCGGCGCAGGTCGCCCGAGAGGCAGCGGTCGAAGCTGACACCCAGCTCGGCGAGGTGCTGGCCGAGGATTTCTGCCTGGCGAACACCGGTCGGCGACAGGACGTCATAGTCGTCTGCACCAAAGGAGGCCTGGCCATGTCGAATCAGATAGATGCTGCCCACGTCCGCGTCATCCCGGTACGTTGAAGGTTTGGCGAGGTTATGAGGATGACGGAGAGCTGTCAATGAAAAAACATACGCTTGTTTGAAATGCCCGTTACAGGCGTGTTGCCAGAGGTTTCACGGCTGGCCGCCGAGGCGGAGCATGGGTATGCTGGCGTTGTCCCGCGCGTGTTTTAAGCCGCGCATCGTTTTGAAGGAGTCACTGTGGAGTTTTTGTCCGAGTACGCCAGTTTTCTGGCCAAGACCGTGACACTGGTGATCGCCATTCTGGTGGTCCTGGCCAGTTTCGTGGCGTTGCGCAGCAAAGGTCGGCGCAAGTCGGCCGGGCAGTTGCAAGTCAGCAAGCTGAATGATTTCTACAAAGGGCTGCGCGAACGCCTTGAGCAAACCTTGCTCGACAAGGACCAGCTCAAGGCCTTGCGCAAGTCCCAGGCTAAAACCGATAAAAAGCAAAAGAAGAAACCCGAGGTCAAACCACGGGTATTCGTGCTGGATTTCGACGGCGACATCAGGGCGTCGGCCACTGAAAGCTTGCGCCACGAGATCACCGCGCTGTTGACGTTGGCGACGCCAAAAGACGAAGTGGTGCTGCGTCTGGAAAGCGGCGGCGGCATGGTTCACAGCTACGGCCTGGCGTCCTCGCAACTGGCGCGCATTCGCGACGCCGGCGTGCCGTTGACCATCTGCATCGACAAGGTCGCGGCCAGCGGTGGCTACATGATGGCGTGCATCGGCGAGAAGATCATCAGCGCTCCGTTCGCGATTCTGGGCTCGATCGGCGTAGTGGCGCAGTTGCCGAACGTCAATCGCTTGCTGAAAAAGCACGACATCGACTTCGAGGTTCTGACTGCCGGCGAATACAAGCGCACCTTGACCGTGTTTGGCGAAAACACCGAAAAAGGCCGCGAGAAGTTTCAGGAAGACCTGGACATCACCCACCAGCTGTTCAAGAACTTCGTCTCGCGCTATCGCCCGCAACTGGCCATCGACGAAGTCGCCACCGGTGAAATCTGGCTCGGCATCGCTGCGCTGGATAAACAGCTGGTGGATGAGCTGAAGACCAGCGACGAATATCTCGCTGAACGGGCGAAGAAGTCCGAGCTGTACCACTTGCATTACGCCGAACGCAAAAGCCTGCAAGAGCGTATCGGCATGGCGGCCAGTGGTTCGGTTGATCGCGTATTGCTGAGCTGGTGGAGCCGGTTGACTCAGCAACGCTTCTGGTAATTTTCTACACCGAACAAAAAATTGAAACCGTGGATGTCCACGGTTTTTTTTTTGCCTTCAGAAAGGTCCACGGGGAAATAGCGAACTTTCCTAGGGCCATTGTCGATCGCTCCGGCTTTCGACTGGACTCAGGCCGGGTAGGGTGATGGTCCTGAAATGAATGCAATGGAATGCACCATGAATGAACCCGACGATAATGTTGCCGGCCCCCATCCAGTACCGACTCTGCCAATGCGCGACGAACTGCAAGCCATGGTGGATCTCGCCTTGCCGCAATCCCCCGGCCAGTTTGGCGAACGCTTGATCAAGGAAAAGTGGGGGGCGGACATCGATCCGCGGACGGCCTTGTTGGTCACGCTTGATTACCACTACAAGGGCCATCCCGCAGAAAACGGTATCGAGCAAGGGCGAGTGGCGAGTTCCCGTTCGCTGCTGCAAACGCTGCTGTCCAACTACCAGACCGTGGGTGACGGTCGTTTCGCTGAAACGGCATTCGGTCTGTACACGCCGCCGGACATCGGGCCAACGGTCCGGATGGTCGAACACGTCGACGAGTTCGCCGATCACGGCAGCGGCAATCACCAGATGTACGAAGGCATTTATCGCCAAACCACACCGCAAGCTTATGGGCCGAAGACCCAGATCACTCTCAGACCCGCCGATTTCAAGAAATGGGTCTGGGAACTGGAGTTAAAGAACTTGTACCAAGCGTATCTCGATCAGGTCTGGCCTGCCGATGACGTGCTCGTTGCGGCCACACCTTACGCCTTGAGAACGTCGGTCAAAGCAGCGTTCGTCATGGCCGCCTGGTTGCAGCATCATGAGCAACGCCTGACGCAAAAAGGTCTGGAGCTTGCGATGCGGGCGGCAGGTTTGCCAGCCGATCAGCCATGGGCAACGCTGACCCTTGAGCAACTGCAAGCACCGGCGCGCGTTCCTTCAACCGCCAAATTTGGCCTTCTGAAACTGTACCGTTACACCGCGACCGATATCTGGGTCTTCCGCGACACTGCCAGTGCCCGCGTGCTGGTGTACATCCCTGGCAATTCTTCTCCGTTGCATGAATTTGCCGATGCCACGCAACTGCACCAATGGATTGTCGCCCAGGGCAAGTCCAGCAAGGCCAAACAGGCATTGGCCCTCCACTTTGCCGAGGACGATCGCGAGGACGGTACGTTTCACGCCGGTGTGCTGACGGCGCTGGATGGCATGGCGCTTTATCCTGCAAAGCACTGGCTGACCCACAACGCCGGCTTCTTCAACAACGACGGCTATTGGGACCCGAACGAGTACATCGGCTACGACGATCCGGCCGTCGCCACCGATCCTTTTTCCCGGTTGGTACTGACGATGAAGCAGGCCGCACGGTCAGGCATCGCGACCATCCGTGACGATGCGCAGGTCAACCGGGATCAGTTGAGCGCTGTCGTCGAACCGATTGTGCAATGGGTCAACCGGTTTGCTCCGCTCGCCATATTCGTCCCCGGAGGCGAGGGGCTGCTGGCATTGGCCGGGCTCATTGACGCCGGTTATGGTCTGAATCAGGCGGTCAACGGAAAGACCCTGAGCCAACGTTCGGAAGGGCGGACGCGCACGGTGTTTGGCTTGCTGAATGCGTTGCCGATGCTGGGTGCAGAGTCGGCTGTGAAGGGGGATGTTGCCGAGGCCGATAGCATGGCGGAGCGCGCCCACGAGCCCGGCGCTGATCCGGGAGAGCAAGGGCCTCGACCCGCGTCGGATGCAACCGTTGCCCCGACGCCCATGAGCAACCGGACCGAGCTCATCCGTGGAATCGGTCCCTCGGTGGCCTCCTTCAACGATGAGATCCTGGAGCAGATCGCCAAGGTCAGCACGATTGACGACGACATGCTGCGGTTGATGCAAACGGGCCGCCCACCGACCCCCTTGCTGGCGGACACGATCAGCCGCTTCAAGATCGATCAGGACCTCGGTCCGGCCGGGAACCCCGTGTTATTCAATCAACATTACGAAGCGCTTCAACGGTCGGAGCATGAATGGGTCCGACTGTTTCAGCGCGAATACCCGGGCCTGCCGACAACCGCCATTGAGCAAATGCTTGACCGCTATGGCGTCGACATCCAGGCATTGCCCGACGCTACCGAGGCCAGGCAAGTGTTCACGCGGCTGGACAGCAAGGCGCGCCAATACCAACAGCATGTACGGCTCGATCGAGCCTATGAAGGCTTTTATCTGCAGTCGGTGGTGAGCGCCGAGACGGACACGCTGGCATTGCACTCCCTGAAAAACCTGCCCGGCTGGCCAAAGGATTTGCGAATCGAGATCCTCGACGGATCGTCCACTGGCCGGGTTCTCGACCGATGTGGCCCCCTTGATACCCCTCATAACCGAAACGTCATCAAGGTGGGAAACCGTTACCTGCGACAAGGCCGGCAAACGGATTTCTACGACGCGATCCTTGGCGTGCTGTCGGACAAGGAACATTCGGCATTGCATTTCACCTCTCCGGATCCCGCCAGTGAGTTGCGGCTCAGCATCAGCGATAGGGCATTGTCCCGTTCAGAAACCATCCTGGGTTTGCAACGGCTGGACACCGGTCTGACCTTCGAGCGGCAGGGCCTGCGCGGCGGAGGTTACCCGGCGACACCGCAAGGCGAGGCCATGAAGTTGCAAGCGACCAAGTTGCAGATCAAGGACATTTACCCGGACATCACCGACGCGGGTGTTGATCAGGTGCTGCAGTTCGCGGGTGTCAGGGTGCAGGCGTATATCGACCAGTTGAATCTGCAACTGCAACAGCTTCACACTGATCTGAGCGGCTGGATTGATCAAGCGGCGCAAGACATTGCCGACATGGATATTTCCTTCGTGGCCATGGGTGATGAGGAGGCAGAGGGCATGAGCCGCGCGCAAATCGCCGTGCACAATGCTCACCTGCTGCAAACCGCCCTGGAACAGGAGCGTGGGGTCAGGACAGAGCTCGCCGAGGAGCTTGTCGCCATTTGGCAAAAGCGCGGGTCGCTGCAGGATCATGTTTATGCAGACGGGCAACTGCGCGGTGTCAGGCTGGATCTGACCTTCGAGGACTACCACCGATTACCCGCCTTGAATGTCAGGCTCACCGATGTGATCGAATTGTCGATGCGGGGTTTTCACCTGGCCGAGCAGGACAGTTTGAACGGGTTCCTGGAGAATTTTCCAAACCTTGAAGTGTTGAATCTGGAACGAGTCGACTTGCGTCATTTCTTCGTGGACGGCGACGCAGGGCGCGCCTTGCCGCCCGTCATCGGCCAGTTGACCCACCTGACCTCACTCAACCTGCGAGCCACTCAGCTGGTATTTTCCGAGAGCGCCGCTTCGCAACTGAGTGAGCTGACCCACTTGCAAACGCTGGACCTCAGCGACAACCCGCTAGGTGTGCCGCCTATGGTGCTGGGCATGGACAATTTACGTCAGCTCAACCTGAGGAATACCGGAATTACCCGCTGTCCGGTCGGGATCAAGGACGAGCCTTATCTGACGATGCTGGATTTGCGCGACAACGGTATTACGCGGGTCCCGCCAGCGATAATGAATCAGGCGGTGGCCGACGACCGCGTGCTGTTATGGGGGAATCCGTTGACCGACGAGGACACGTTGCGTCGGTTGGTCAGTCATCGCGAACAAACGGGAGTCAATCTGTGGTTGAGCGTGCCGGGCGCAGACTATGGCACGCCGACGGTATGGTTACGCGACTGCGACGAAGCGTTGCAACAGTCCCGGCAAGCCCTTTGGCAGCGACTGGCAAGCAAACCCTCCGGTACGCGATTTCTAGCCGTAATAGACCGGCTCAGCCTGACGGCCGACTTTCAGGTCAGTTACCTGTCGCTTCAGGCTCGGGTCTGGCGATTATTGCAAGAAGCAGATGCCACGGATGAAATGTGGGGGCGGATGAGTCGTAGCAGCGGGCGGTTTGATCACCCGTTGGCGGCGTTCAGGGCGCTGGAGGATCGTGCCGGTTTCTAAGCGAAGGAGGGAGCCTTGAACCCCGGGCGGGGTTCAAGGTTTACCGGTCAGCGGCGACGGAACAGCGGCAGCGGTTCGTCGGTAGCGGCCTGATAGGTCACGGAGAAGTCCTTGAGACTTTCCAAGGCTTCGTACGGGTCTTTATCGGCGCGCAACGCAAAGGCGTCGAAACCGCAGCGACGCAGGTAGAACAGCTGGTCGCGCAGCACATCGCCAATTGCCCGTAGTTCGCCTTTGAAACCGTAACGGTCACGCAGCAAACGGGCATTGGAGTAGTTGCGGCCATCGGTAAAGGCCGGGAAGTTCAAGGCGATGACCTGGAAATTCGCAACGTCCTCACCGATTTCTTCGGCTTCTTCGTCAGCGTCCAGCCAAACGCCCAGGCCGCCGTCGCGAGCCTTGAGCATGCGCGCGTGTTCACGCCACAGCGTCAGCGGGACGATCAGGTCGTCGCAGTTGCTGACGTCGTCGATGTTGAAGTCCTTTGGCAGCAAGTGCCAGGTTTCGTCGACGACCTCGTTGTTCTTAATGATTCGCTGCATAGACGCGCTCCTTGAAGAGGTCGATGCCAATACGCTGATAGGTGTCGATGAAGCGCTCGTCTTCGGTACGTTGTTCGATGTACACGTTGATCAGCTTTTCGATCACATCAGGCATGGCTTCCTGGGCAAAGGACGGGCCGAGGATCTTGCCCAGGCTGGCGTCGCGGCTCGCGCTGCCACCGAGGGAAACCTGGTAGAACTCTTCGCCTTTCTTGTCCACCCCGAGAATGCCGATGTGGCCGACGTGGTGGTGACCACAGGCGTTCATGCAGCCGGAGATGTTCAGGTCCAGTTCGCCAATGTCGAACAAATAGTCCAGGTCGTCGAAACGACGCTGGATCGACTCGGCAATCGGGATCGACTTGGCGTTGGCCAGCGAGCAGAAATCACCGCCAGGGCAGCAGATGATATCGGTCAGCAAGCCGATGTTCGGCGTGGCGAAACCCTGTTCGCGCAACTCGCCCCACATCGCGAACAGTTGGGTCTGTTCAACGTCGGCCAGAATGATGTTCTGCTCGTGGGAGGTGCGCAGTTGACCGAAGCTGTAGCGATCGGCCAGGTCGGCCACGCCGTCGAGCTGCTTGTCGGTGATGTCGCCCGGAGCAACACCGGTCGGCTTCAGGGACAGGGTCACCGCCACATAACCCGGCTTCTTGTGGGCCAGGGTGTTGCGGGTGCGCCAGCGCGCGAAACCCGGGTGTTCTTTGTCGAGTTCGGCCAGCGCAGCGCTCTGATTGTCCAGGGCCTTGTAGTCCGGGTCGACGAAGTGCTTGGCGACGCGATGCACTTCGGCTTCGGTCAGCGTGGTCTGGCCACCGCGAAGGTGTTCCATTTCCGCGTCGACTTTTTGCGCGAAGACTTCAGGTGTCAGCGCCTTGACCAGAATCTTGATCCGCGCCTTGTACTTGTTGTCACGACGGCCATAGCGGTTGTAGACCCGCAGGATGGCGTCGAGGTAGCTCAACAGGTCTTGCCACGGCAGGAATTCATTGATGAACGCGCCCACCACCGGCGTACGGCCGAGGCCACCGCCCACCAGCACACGGAAGCCCAGTTCGCCTGCGGCGTTGTGTACCGGCTCAAGGCCGATGTCATGGACTTCGATGGCGGCACGGTCAGAGGTCGAACCGTTGATCGCGATCTTGAACTTGCGTGGCAAGTAAGCGAATTCAGGGTGGAACGTGGTCCACTGACGAACGATCTCGCACCATGGGCGCGGGTCGATCAGCTCATCGGCAGCGACACCGGCGAACTGGTCGGTGGTGACGTTGCGCAAGCAGTTGCCGCTGGTCTGGATCGCGTGCATCTGCACGGTGGCCAGCTCGGCGAGGATGTCCGGGATGTCTTCCAGCGCCGGCCAGTTGAACTGCACGTTCTGCCGGGTACTGATGTGGGCATAGCCCTTGTCGTAGTCGCGGGCAATCTTGGCCATCATTCGCGTCTGGCGCGAAGTGAGCTGGCCGTAAGGCACCGCCACCCGCAACATCGGCGCGAAGCGTTGGACATAAAGCCCGTTTTGCAGGCGCAGGGGGCGGAATTCTTCTTCGCTCAGCTCGCCTGCCAGATAGCGTCGGGTCTGATCACGGAACTGCTTGACGCGGTCCTCGATGATCCGCTGATCGTACTCGTCGTATACGTACATATAAGTCCTGTTCTCAGGCTTGGGCCGGTCGGATCCCGTTGCGTTTTTTCGCCTGGAGGTCTCCGATACTGCCTCGGCAATTCTGCGCGCACGGCCGCGCACTCCCTACGGAGCCGGGGCAAGATACCAGTTTGCAGTTATGCGCAAAAGTGATGTTTGAGTATATGCAAAGAACCAAAACGACTAACGAGAACCGTTATTGGTAATCCCGTATTTGTAGTGCGGGCAATCGTCGTCTTTACTGTGGTCGAGTCTTTATGCAATCACCGATAAAACCGACAAGAGGCGATGCAATGAGCAACCCTACCAAAGCGACAAAGCCTGATAGCACGGTCGATGCTTGGGCGATTCTGTTCCTGATCATCCTGGTCGTGGGCACTGCAGTATTTTGGGTCAGCCATCAATAACCGACCCCGTCCTGGCCCGGTTCCGACGATTGTCGGACGAAAACCGGAATAAACCCCGTTTGCCGGGACTTCGCTGGCTATAATGCGCGGCGAAATTTCCGGGGGCTCGGACGTTAATGTTGAAGTTTTTCTACACCTTCCTGCTGATGCTGGGCGCGGCTTATGGCCCTGCTGCGCGCGCGGAGTCGGTGTTGTTCCTGAATCCCGGGAAGACGGACGAAGCCTTCTGGCTCAGCTATTCGCAATTCATGCAGGCAGCCGCCACGGATCTGGGCATTGATCTGCGAATTCTCTATTCCCAACGCATGCCTGAACTCACCGTGGCGCAAGCTCGCCTGGCGCTGCAAGGTCCCGATCGTCCGGACTATCTGGTGTTCGTCAACGAACAGTACGTCGCCCCGCAGATTTTGCGTCTGGCCCAGGGCAGTGGGGTCAAGCTGTTTACGGTCAACGCTGCGCTGACGGCCAATCAGCTGAGCCTGCTGGGCGAGCGTTCCGATCGATTGGGTAGCCTGGTGCCGAACGATGAAGAGGGTGGCTACCTGATGCTCAAGGAGCTGATTCGCCAGCATCCACCGGTGGCGCCCGGTCAGGTCATCGAATTACTGGCATTTTCCGGCCTGAAGATCACGCCGTCGGCGCAACTGCGCGAGCAAGGCATGATGCGCGCCTTGGCCGAGCACCCGGAAGTACGTCTGCGCCAGCTGGTTTACAGCGGCTGGACCCGGAACCGGGCTTACGAGCAGGCCAAGCTGTTGTTCCGACGTTACCCAAAGGTCTCGCTGGTGTGGTCGGCCAATGACGAAATGGCCTTTGGTGCCATGCAGGCGTATTCGGAAACGGGCGGAGTGCCCGGCAAAGACGCGCTGTTCAGCGCGGTGAACACGTCGCCCGCCGCGTTGCAGGCGATGGTCGACGGTCGGATGAGCGTGTTGTTGGGCGGGCACTTCACGTTGGGCGGTTGGGCGCTGGTGGAGTTGCATGACCTTGAACGGGGCGTGGATCTGGAACAGTACGGCGGGCGCGACCGGCTGATTCCATTACTGCAACTGATCGACAAGGCCCAGGCCAAACGCTTGCTGGCCATGGGCGCATCACCGAACTATGGGGTGAACTTCCGTCGTTTGTCTGCCAAAGGCCGGCCGACGTCCTATCGCTATCCGTTCAGCCTGCAAACCCTGATGCGCTAAACCCCGGCCAGATGCACCACCAGCTGCACGATGCCGAACAGCGTCAATGCAAACACCGCCGTAAACAGAATCCCCAGAATCACGAAATGACTCGGCTTGCCGTGGGTGAAATCCCGCGCCCGGTTCTTCCCGCTCTGCACCCCGAACGCCGCCGCCATGACGCTGTGCAGCATTTGCCAGAACGTCGGCGGCTTGTTGTCGACTGGATCGTCCATAAATCCCTCGTCATGTATGTGTGTCAGGCAAGCATAGACAATCCACGGCATACACAAACCAAATGTGGGAGCGAGCCTGCTCGCGATGGGGCCATAACATTCAACATCTTCGTTGACTGTTACACCGCCATCACGAGCAGGCTCACTCCCACCCTTGATCCGGTTGATCCGGGCATTTTCGACCCCCCCCCAAAAACACCTGTAGATACTCTGTTCACGGTCAAGCTTTCGCGAGATGTTTTTCGCTAAAAAGCTTGGCCGTATTAAATTCTTCTCCAGAACGCATGCATGCCCATAACCCGGTCAGGTATTTGCGCATCACTGCTCCGATGGCCTGCATTTTCTTCTTGCCGCGGGCTACCAGCGCCTCGTAAAAGGCTTTCACATTCTCATCACAGCGAATTGCCGTCATTGCCGGCATGAACATCGCTGCACGTAAATACGCGTTGCCGCATTTGGACATTCGGCCTGGCCGGTTCACGCTGGTGCCTGACTGGGTCAACCTTACATCGAGTCCTGCATAACGGCTTACCTGCGCCGATTTAAGCGTCACAGGAAGTGTCGTCAACTCAGCCAGTGCTGCGATGGCCGAGGCCTCTCCCACGCCGGGTGCAGCCATCATGCAGCGAAACTGCAAGCTCAGATCTGGGCATTTGGCGATGGCCTCGCGAGCGGCCTTCTTCAAACGATCAATCCGTGTGTCTAGCGCTGCAATCGCATCTTTTTCATCCTCGATCAGCAGCTCAACACTCGTTTCCGTCGCTTGTAGTGCGTGCAACTCATTCTTGGCTCGGGTCCGATGGCCAATCAGCCGGTTGATATGGCGACCAATAGCACGCAGCATCAGTTGATCTGCAGTAGGTGGCACCCACAGTCTAGGCGCCATACGTTCGCCATACTCGGCCAGCAACTGAGCATCAATCTGGTCAGTTTTGCTGTTTTGCAGCATCAGCTTGGCAAAGTTATGGAAGCTTTTGGGGTTGATCACCGAGACCGGTAAGCCGGCGGCATGCAACTCTATCGCCAGGTCCAGGTAGTAAATGCCGGTGGCCTCCATGACCACGCTCAGCGGTTTGAGGCCCAACATCTTGGTCACGGCAGCCTTACGCCCCTTGGGTGTGTGCTGAATGTCCCACTGGCCTGATGTTTTACCGTTCTGCCGCCATCCCATAGCAGATGTGCGGGCACCAATGTCTATGCCGACATGAGTATTCATGCTTTTCACTTCCCTGACTTTCGGTAAGATTGCTCCTGGTTCCCCCGACCTCGAACTTCATGCCACTGCAACCTTGTAATGCGAAGTCCGACTTGTCGGCTTCTCGATACTCTTCGTGGTGGGCAATGAGGCGGGGGGGCCTCTCTACAGACAAGGTCAGGAGTAAATCCTGCCTTTAGGAGCGATCGACCTCCCCCAGAAACACACTTGATGTTGTATGAGTCCTTGAGCGTAACCTCTCTCGTTGGAATCAGGGTCAACATACAAGGAGCGAGGCTTGCCCGCGAAGGCGGCGTAACAGTCAACGAAGATGTTGAATGTTATGACCTCTTCGCGGGCAAGCCTCGCTCCTACAAGGGATCTTTGTTGGCTTAAGGGTTAGTTGTCGTACCCGAGGTTCGGTGCCAACCAGCGTTCGGTCACGCTCAATTCCTGCCCTTTGCGCGATGTGTAGCTCTGCACCTGATCCTTGTCGATCTTGCCCACCGCAAAATACTGCGCTTGCGGGTGAGCGAAGTACCAGCCGCTGACCGCTGCCGCCGGGAACATCGCGTAGTGCTCGGTGAGGAACACGCCGCTGCGGCCGGCTTGCATTTCGCGGGCTTCGGGGTCAAGCAATGCAAACAGGGTGCTTTTCTCGGTGTGATCCGGGCAGGCCGGGTAGCCGGGAGCAGGGCGGATGCCGGTGTATTGCTCTTTGATCAGCGCCTCGTTGTCGAGCGTCTCGTCCTTGGCATAACCCCAGTAGTCTTTACGCACTTGCTGGTGCAGCCATTCGGCACACGCCTCGGCCAGGCGGTCGGCCAAGGCCTTGACCATGATCGAGTTGTAATCGTCGCCAGCGTCTTGATAAGCCTTGGCCACTTCCTCGGCGCCGATCCCGGCGGTGGTGATGAAGCCACCCACGTAGTCGGTGATTTCGCTGTCCTTCGGTGCTACGAAGTCGGCCAGCGAGAAGTTCGGCTTGCCGTCGGTCTTGATGATCTGCTGACGCAGGTGATGCAGCTTGGCAATCGCCTTGCCGTCATCGCCGTAGACTTCGATGTCATCCTCACGCACCTGGTTGGCGGGCCAGAAGCCAAACACCGCGCGGGCGCTGATCAGTTTTTCGTCGATCAGTTTGGCGAGCATTTCCTGCGCGTCGGCGTACAGCGAGGTGGCGGCTTCACCGACCACTTCATCGGTGAGGATGCGCGGGAACTTGCCGGCCAGGTCCCAGGAGATAAAGAACGGCGTCCAGTCGATGTATTCGGCCAGGACTTTCAGGTCGATGTTGTCCAGCACTTTGGAACCGGTGAAGGTCGGTTTCACCGGCTCGTAGGCACTCCAGTCGAACTGCGGCTTCTTGGCGATGGCGGCCGGGTAGCTCAGGCGTTCGGTGCGGGCGCTGCGATTGGCGGTGCGTTCGCGAACGTCGATGTATTCCAGGCGGGTCTTCTCGACGAACGCCGGTTTCAATTCCTTGGACAGCAACTGCGTCGCCACGCCCACGGCGCGGGAGGCGTCGGTGACGTAGATCACCGCATCGTTGCTGTACTTCGGCTCGATCTTCACCGCCGTGTGCGCCTTGGAGGTGGTCGCGCCACCGATCATCAGCGGCAGATGGAAGTCCTGACGCTGCATCTCACGGGCCACGTGGACCATTTCATCCAGCGAAGGCGTGATCAGGCCGGACAGGCCGATGATGTCGCACTTCTGCTCCTTGGCCACCTGCAGGATTTTCTCTGCAGGCACCATCACGCCGAGGTCGACGATGTCGTAGCCGTTACAGCCGAGCACCACGCCGACGATGTTCTTACCGATGTCGTGCACGTCGCCTTTCACCGTGGCCATCAGGATCTTGCCCTTGGCTTCCGGCTTGTCGCCTTTTTCCAGTTCGATGAACGGGATCAAGTGCGCCACGGCCTGCTTCATCACGCGGGCGGATTTCACCACCTGCGGCAGGAACATTTTGCCGGCACCGAACAAGTCGCCAACGATGTTCATGCCGGACATCAGCGGCCCCTCGATCACTTCGATCGGACGCGTGAAGGACTGACGCGATTCTTCGGTGTCTTCAACAATATGCGTGGTGATGCCCTTGACCAGTGCATGCTCCAAACGCTTGTTGACGGGCCAGCCGCGCCACTCTTCGGTCTCGGCCTCCTTGACGCTGCCGTCGCCCTTGTACTTGTCGGCAATGGCGAGGAGGGCGTCGGTGCCTTCCGGCGTGCGGTTGAGTACCACGTCTTCGACCGCATCACGCAGCTCGGCCGGGATCTGGTCGTAGATCTCCAGCTGGCCGGCGTTGACGATACCCATGGTCAGGCCGTTGCGGATCGCATACAGCAGGAACACCGAGTGAATCGCCTCGCGCACCGGGTTGTTGCCCCGGAACGAGAACGACACGTTGGAAACGCCGCCGGAGGTCAGTGCGTACGGCAGCTCATCGCGGATGTAGGCGCAGGCATTGATGAAGTCCACCGCGTAGTTGTTGTGTTCTTCGATGCCGGTGGCCACGGCGAAGATGTTCGGGTCGAAAATGATGTCTTCCGGCGGGAAGCCGACTTCGTTGACCAGAATGTCGTAGGAGCGTTTGCAGATTTCTTTCTTGCGCGCTTCGGTGTCGGCCTGGCCGGCTTCGTCGAACGCCATAACCACCACGGCGGCGCCGTAGCGCTTGCACAGTTTGGCGTGGTGAATGAACTGCTCGACGCCTTCTTTCATGCTGATCGAGTTGACGATGCCCTTGCCCTGGATGCACTTGAGGCCGGCTTCGATCACTTCCCACTTCGAGGAGTCGATCATGATCGGTACGCGGGAGATGTCCGGTTCGCCGGCAATCAGATTGAGGAAGGTCACCATGGCCTTCTTCGAATCGAGCATCCCTTCGTCCATGTTGATGTCGATCACCTGGGCGCCGGCTTCGACCTGTTGCAGGGCGACTTCCAGGGCTTCGGTGTAGTTGTCTTCACGGATCAGACGGGCGAATTTGGCGGAACCGGTGATGTTGGTGCGCTCGCCGACGTTGACGAACAACGAGCTGCGATCGATGGTGAATGGTTCCAGACCCGAGAGGCGACAGGCCTTCGGGATCTCCGGAATTTCACGCGGCGCGTAGCCGGCCACTGCTTTGGCGATGGCTTCGATGTGGCCCGGCGTGGTGCCGCAGCAGCCGCCGACGATGTTGAGGAAGCCGCTCTGGGCGAATTCTTCGATGACCTTGGCGGTTTCCGACGGCAGTTCGTCGTACTCGCCGAATTCGTTCGGCAGGCCGGCGTTCGGGTGCGCCGAGACGTGGGTGCCGGCCTTGTTCGACAGCTCTTCCAGGTACGGACGCAATTCGCTGGCGCCGAGGGCGCAGTTCAGGCCGACGGAAATCGGTTTGGCGTGGGCCACCGAGTTCCAGAACGCTTCGGTGGTCTGGCCCGACAGGGTACGGCCGGAGGCGTCGGTGATGGTGCCGGAAATCATGATCGGCAGTTCGACGCCCAGTTCTTCGTAAACCCCTTGCACGGCGAAGATCGCGGCTTTGGCGTTCAAGGTGTCGAAGATGGTTTCAATCAGGATCAGGTCGGCGCCGCCTTCGATCAGGCCTTTGGTGGCCTCGGTGTAGTTTTCCACCAGTTCATCGAAGGTCACGTTGCGGTAGCCGGGGTTGTTCACGTCCGGTGACAGCGAGCAGGTGCGGCTGGTCGGACCGAGCACGCCGGCGACGAAGCGCGGCTTGTCCGGGTTCTCGTGGGTTTTCGCATCGGCGACCTTGCGCGCCAGGCGGGCACCTTCTACGTTCAGTTCGTAGGCCAGTTCTTCCATGCCGTAATCGGCCATGGAAATCCGGGTGGCGTTGAAGGTGTTGGTTTCCAGAATGTCGGCGCCGGCATCCAGGTAGGCTTTCTCGATACCGCCAATCACGTCCGGGCGGGTCAGCACCAACAGGTCGTTGTTGCCTTTGACGTCGCTCGGCCAGTCAGCGAAGCGTTTGCCGCGGTAATCCTGCTCTTCGAGCTTGTAGCTCTGGATCATCGTGCCCATACCGCCATCGAGAATCAGGATGCGCTCTTTGAGGGCGTGCTTGAGAGCTTGAAGGCGAACACTGCGATCGGACATTGGGACTACTCGGAAAGACCATGACGAAGGGCCGGGATGATAGCAAACCTGTGCGGTTTTAGAGCATGCGCCGGTTTTTCATGAATATCGCTCATGTTGGTGCAGGTGCCGGACCGGTAGAATCGCGGCGTTTTTCCATGATCGGGACCAGGGACATGTCGTATCGCGTCATCACCAGCATTTTTATGCTGCTTTTAAGCTGGGATGCCGTTGCGCAAGAACCCGCGATTTCCCCTGCCATTTCCTACAGCCGGGACATCCAGCCGATCTTCACCGAAAAGTGCGTGGCCTGCCATGCCTGCTACGACTCCGCCTGTCAGCTCAATCTGGGCAGCGGCGAAGGGGTGGCGCGTGGCGCGACCAAAACCCCGGTCTACGACGGCGAACGCAGCCAGGCCGCCGCGCCGACCCGGCTGTTTTATGACGCCTTCGGAAAACGCGCCTGGCAGCAGAAGGGCTTCTATTCGGTCCTTGACGCCCAAGGCAGCCAAGCGGCGTTGATGGCGCGAATGCTGGAGCTGGGCCACACCACGCCACTAACGCCCAACGCCAAATTGCCGGAAGACATCGTCCTGGGCCTGAACCGGGAAAACATGTGCGCCATGCCGGCGGAGTTCAACGGCTACGCCAGTACCCACCCCAAAGAAGGCATGCCGCTGGCGGTCACCGGCCTGACCGACCAGCAATACCAGACGCTGCAACGCTGGCTTGCCTCCGGTGCGCCCATCGATGAGCAAGGCCTGGTCCCAAGCGCGAAGGAAGCCTTGCAGGTGGTGCAGTGGGAAAATCTGCTCAACGCCCGGGGGGCGCGGCAAAGCCTGGTCGGCCGCTGGTTGTTCGAGCATTGGTTCCTTGCCCATCTCTACTTCAAGGACGGCGAGCCGGGGCATTTCTTCCAGTGGGTACGCTCGCGAACGCCGACCGGGCAGCCTATCGACCTGATCAATACACGTCGTCCGAACGATGATCCAGGCACCCAGGTGTATTACCGCTTGTGGCCGGTACAGGGCGTGATCGTGCACAAGACCCACATCACCTATCCGCTGAGCGCGGCAAAAATGGCGCGGATCAAAAGCCTCTTTTACAGCGGTAACTGGCAGGTCAACGCCTTGCCGGGATATGGGCCGGAGCGCCGGGCCAATCCGTTCACCACGTTCGAAGCGATCCCGGCGCAGGCGCGTTATCAGTTCATGCTCGATAACGCCGAATACTTTGTACGCACCTTCATTCGCGGCCCGGTCTGCCGCGGCCAGATCGCCACCGATGTGATCCGCGATAACTTTTGGGCGCTGTTTCAGGCGCCGGAACACGATCTCTACATCACCGACCCGAACTATCGCGGCCAGGCCACGCCGTTGCTGGCCATGCCGGGGCAAAACGACGACGTCGGCAGCGTCCTCAGCCTGTGGCATGACTACCGAAACAAGCGCAACGAGTACGAAGCGCTGCGCCGGGATAATTACGCCGAGCTGCCGGCGCCGAGCTGGTCGACCCTGTGGGCGGGCAATGACAACGCGCTGCTGAGCATCTTTCGGCATTTCGACAGCGCTTCGGTAAACAAGGGCCTGATCGGCGACGTGCCGCAAACAATGTGGTTGTTTGACTTTCCGCTGCTGGAGCGCACCTATTATCAGTTGGCGGTCAACTTCGACGTGTTCGGTAACGTCTCTCACCAAGCGCAGACGCGGCTGTACTTCGACCTGATCCGCAACGGCGCCGAGCAGAATTTCCTGCGTCTGATGCCGGCCGATTCTCGGGACGATTACCTCGACGATTGGTATCAGAGCGGCGGCCAATTCAAGATGTGGCTGGATTACGAAGCCATCGACAACGACACGCCGACGGCGCTGAGACTGGATGAGAAAGACCCCAAGCGCGACTTTGCGATGCAGTTGCTGTCCCGTTATGGGGAGCTCAACGCCAAGCCCGATCCGATCAATCGTTGCGACGGTGCTTATTGCTCGCGGCCGAACATCGACCCGGACTTGCAGAGCGCCGAGCAAGCCTTGAGTCGCCTGACTTCACGCCCGGCGGCCGGTTTGAGAGTCATCGATCAGCTACCGGAAGCGACCATGCTGCGCATCGAAACCGCTGGCGGCAAACGCGAGGTCTACAGCCTGCTGCGCAACCGGGCTCACAGCAACGTGGCCTTCCTGCTCGGTGAATCGCTGCGCTATCAGCCGGGGCTTGATACGTTGACCATTTTTCCGGGCGTGCTCAGCAGCTACCCGAATTTCATGTTCAGCGTTCCCGCCGACCAGGTCCCGGCATTTGTTGATGCAATGGAAAACGCCAAAGACGCGCACCGCTTCGAGAAAATCGTCGAGCGCTGGGGTATTCGCCGCAGCCATCCGCAGTTCTGGTTTTACTTCCATGACCTGAGTCGCTACCTCCACGAAACCGAGCCAGTGGAAGAGGGCGTGCTGGACATGAACCGGTACGAGAATCTTTGATCGACTTTTGAACGCTGCACGGTGTCGGATTCTATAGGCACCGCCGCCCCCCTGGTAGGAGCGAAGCTTGCTCGCGAAGAGGCCGGTTCATTCAGCATCATTGTTGGCAGGTCGATCGCCTTCGCGAGCAAGCTTCGCTCCTACAGGAATTTGCGGTGGTATGCATTTATAGGTCGGGAGGGCGGTCAATGTTGATTTCTGTACAAGCCCTGCGCGCCGCCGCGGCCTGGGCGGTGGTCACGTGCTGGTGCTGTCTGCCGGTGGATTTGTCGCACAGCGTTATGGCGTGAATCCCTACGTGATGTTCGCCGTTTGCGCGGCGACTATCGGTCTGGCGTCCTGGGCAAGTTACGAATTTGTAGAAAAACGCAGCTAGCAGTGGCTTAAAGCCCGGATTGACGGCGAAACGGTTCTTCAGTCCGCAGCGGCTCTTTCCCGACAAAAATACTAGGACTTTGTACGGCGCGATGATTGGCGTAAACTGCGCCCAAGCCTGCGAGGAGTTTCCATGACCGCTATTACCATCACCGACGCCGCACACGATTATCTGGCTGATCTGCTCTCCAAGCAGAACACCCCGGGTATCGGCATCCGCGTCTTTATCACCCAGCCTGGCACCCAGTACGCCGAAACCTGCATTGCTTACTGCAAGCCGGGCGAAGAGAAACCTGAAGACACGGCGCTGGGGCTCAAAAGCTTCACCGCTTACATCGATTCGTTCAGCGAAGCCTTCCTGGACGACGCGGTAGTCGACTACGCCACCGACCGCATGGGCGGCCAGCTGACGATCAAGGCACCAAACGCCAAAGTCCCGATGGTCAACGCCGACAGCCCGGTCAACGAGCGCATCAACTACTACCTGCAAACCGAAATCAACCCGGGGCTGGCCAGCCACGGCGGTCAGGTCAGCCTGATCGATGTGGTCGAGGACGGCATCGCCGTGTTGAAGTTCGGCGGCGGTTGCCAGGGCTGCGGCCAGGCAGACGTCACCCTTCGCGAAGGTATCGAGCGCACCTTGCTCGAGCGCATTCCCGAGCTCAAGGGTGTTCGCGATGTGACCGATCACACGCAGAAAGAAAACGCCTACTACTGAGTAAGGTGTTCGCTGCGAAATGAAAAAACGGCACTGTGGCGAGGGAGCTTGCTCCCGCTCGATTGCGAAGCAATCGCAATGCAGCTAATGCATTTTCCCGTGATGAATGCGTTGGCTGATGTTGGGACCGCTTCGCGGTCCAGCGGGAGCAAGCTCCCTCGCCACAGGTGCTTTATGGGCGATACAAATGCGCATGCCCTGCGCGATACAGCGATGACTCGCTGAACTGATCACTTCCCAACACCCGACCCACCAGAATCAACGCCGTGCGCCGAAAGCCCTTCGCCGCCACCTTTTCGGCAATGTCTGCAATCGTCCCCACCACCCAATCCTGATCCGGCCAGGTCGCCCGGTGAATCACCGCGATCGGGCAGTCCGCGCCGTAATGTGGCAGCAGCTCAGCAAGGATTTTTTCTAAGTGATTCACGCCCAAATGAATCGCCATGGTCGCCCCATGCTGAGCCAGACTCCCCAGCTCTTCTCCGGCCGGCATCGCAGTCTTGTCGGCGTAGCGAGTCAGAATCACGCTCTGTGAAACGTCTGGCAACGTCAGTTCAGCCCCCAGCAGCGCCGCACACGCGGCGGTCGCCGTGACCCCGGGAATGATTTCAAACGCAATCCCGAGTTCGCGCAGATAACGAATCTGCTCACCAATCGCCCCGTAAAGACTCGGATCACCCGAATGCACCCGCGCCACATCCTGGCCGTTGGCATGGGCGGTTTTGATCAGTTCGATGATCTGTTCCAGATGCAATTCCGCGCTGTTGACCACCTGTTCGGCACAATGGCCTTCCAGCACGGCGGCGGGCACTAAAGAGCCGGCATAGATGATCACCGGACAACTGCGAATCAGCCGTTGGCCTTTGACGGTGATCAGTTCCGGGTCGCCGGGACCTGCGCCAATGAAGTAGACGGTCATCGTCCGTTCCTTTGAAAAAAGAGTCTGTCAGAAAAAGGGCGCGGGCAAGGCTTCAGATGAAGATTGCTCATGATCGAAGGCGGGGATTATCGCGGATCTTACGCAACGCAGGCCAATGCCAGGGTGGCCTGGGCGTATTTTTGTCGGCAAATCAGCAGTTTCGCCGGTGCCTGGGCCAGATGTTCGGCCAAGGCCAGGGCTGCACTTTCCGCCACGCCATAGCAGCCGGTGCGTTCGAACGCGATGTCCGAGTGATGGCTGAGCTGCGCTTTGTAACCTTGCAGTTGCTCACTGCTGAAATACGTCACTTCTAGCCCAAGTTGTTCGGCGAGTTCGACCAGGCCCGGTTCATCACGCTTCAAGTCGATACTGGCCAGGGCCTTGATCTGGTGAAGTTCGATTTTATGCGCCTGTAATGCCTGATCGAGCAACGCCCGCAGCGTGCTGGCGGGGCAGCCGCGCTGGCAGCCCAGGCCGACCACTAAAGTCGGCGCTGTGCCGGTATCTGTCATGCGTGGTATTGGCCGTCGTTTTTGCGGCGGAACAACCACGCGCTGATCAGGCCCAGGGCCAGCCAGAATGCGACGTTGGTCAGCTGCGAAGCGATTTTGAACTGCGCTTCCAGAGCTTCCGGGGCCAGCATCGAGTGCACTTCCGGTTGTGGCGCGCCGATCACGTGCGGAACGGCCAGAATGGCCACGCCCAGAATCTTCATCAGCCAGTGGCGGCTGAACACAATCAGCGCGATGCCGACAGCCGTGGAAGCGGCCGTGCCGATCCACCAGAGTTGCCGTTGGGCCAGATCGGCCGCGGCAGTGCCCGGCAGTTCAGGCGGCAGGCCGAGGGTCGGCGCCAGCACGAAGGTCGCGTAACCGGCCAGGCCCCAGAGCAAGCCCTGCGAGGTTTTGGTCGGTGCACGCAAGGTGTAGAGACCGGCGAGCATCAGGGCGAAGCCGACGGCTACCACCAGGTTGCCGCCCGTGGTCGACAAAACGCGCTGCCAGCCGTCTTCCGGTTCCCAGGCTTCGGCATCGTGAGTGTGAGCGGCGACACCCGCGGCGTGTTCGTGAACTTCAACCGCGGCAGGCTCGGATTTTTCGTAGGTTTCGGCCTGCAGAATCAGCGGCGCGACCCAGAAGCTCTGCAGCAGGGTCAGCAACAGGGCGGCCAGCAGCCCAGTGAAACCTGCGGTTTGCGCAATACGCTTGATCATGTCAGCAGATCTCAATGGCACGGGAAGGCGGAGCTGTGACGGGTATCGTGCGCGGCGTTGTGGACCGCTTCGATGTGCGAGAAACCGGCGAAATACACAAGGCACGCGCCAAGGATCGATGCGCAAACGGCAGCGGTCAGGCGTTGAGTCAGGGTCGTGGTGGTGCTGGCCGTTGTGTGGCTAGTGCTGCTGATGATCGACATGGCGCTTCCCTCTGGTCTGTCAGCGGGTGAATAGAGCGCATGGAAGACCCCTGCGAGTCGGGCACGCAGAGGTTCAAACAGCGCCCACCCACCGCGGGTTTGTTATTCAGTGATCGTAAAGGTCACTTTGTGTTGCGGGCCGGTCTCCGGGCTCACGAGGGGCCAAGGCTTGCGCCTGAACCTGCAAGCATCACCTTCCCATGCCGAACTGCTGGCACAGTGGATTTGACGCTTCGCTCGCTTACCGTTGCGGGGGCAGCACCGGACTGACATGGCTTTGAGTAAAGCACATGATTCACCGGTTTCCCGTTTCACCCTGTGAAGGGCACCCGTAACAAGGCGTGTAGGAGAGCATGGGCGGGGCGCGGGAGTCAATTGGCATGGGTTCTCAATGCCAGATCCCGGACCGAGGTGACGCCTTCGCGGGCAAGCCTCGCTCCTACAAGGGCGTCGCGGTCCTGTAGGAGCGAGGCTTGCCCGCGAAGAGGCCCTCACAGTCACCACTGAACCAAGCTGAACATTGACCCGCCCCGACGCGATGCGTAGCCTTGCGCTTTCGAGGTTCTTCGGCATTTGCCGAAGCTAAGAAGGGAACGCGGTCGATGCCGCGGCTGCCCCCGCAACTGTGAACGGTGATGTTCGCTGCCACGCCACTGCAAGCCCTGTCCAACGGGTTCGCGGGAAGGCGCAGCGAATGCCAGGCCAACCGCCCGGCACACCGTCAGCCAGGAGACCTGCCTCGACACAGATTCTCACTACAACCGGGCGGGGTGATCCGGTGGCGAACTCTTCCGCGCGCGCCCGTCGCTGCGATTGTCGTCCCGTATGCCCGCCACCTTGCCAAAGGGCATCCGATGAAAACACTGGCCAAACTCCCCGTCACCATCGTTACCGGCTTCCTCGGCTCGGGCAAAACCACCTTGCTGCGGCACATGCTCGACAACGCCCAGGGCCGCCGCATCGCGGTGATCGTCAACGAGTTTGGCGAGCTGGGCATCGACGGTGAAATCCTCAAACAGTGCTCCATCGGTTGCACTGAAGAAGAAGCCAACGGTCGCGTCTACGAATTGGCCAACGGCTGCCTGTGCTGCACCGTCCAGGAAGAATTCTTCCCGGTGATGCGCGAACTCGTCGCCCGTCGCGGTGACCTCGACCACATCCTCATCGAAACCTCCGGCCTGGCCTTGCCAAAGCCCTTGGTTCAAGCCTTCCAGTGGCCGGAAATCCGCAGCGCCTGCACCGTTGACGCGGTCATCACCGTGGTCGATAGCCCAGCGGTCGCCGCCGGCACCTTCGCCGCGTTCCCGGACCAGGTCGATGCCCAACGCAAACTCGACCCGAACCTGGATCACGAATCGCCGCTGCACGAGCTGTTCGCCGACCAACTGGCCAGCGCCGACCTGGTGATCCTCAACAAGGCCGACTTGATCAGCCCTGAAGACCTGGCCCGTGTGCGCCTGGAAGTCGCCGAAGAACTGCCGCCAGCGGTAAAAGTCATCGAAGCCAGCAGCGGGCGCGTGCCACTGGACGTGCTGATCGGCCTCGGTGCCGGTTCCGAAGAACACATCGACAGTCGTCACAGCCATCACGATCACCACCACGAAGGTGAAGACGATCACGATCACGACGCCTTCGATTCGATCTCCATCGAACTGCCGCAAGCCGACGAAAGCCTGCTGCTGGACGCGCTGACCCAGCTGGTGGTTCAGCACGGCATCCTGCGGGTCAAAGGTTTCGCCGCGATCCCGAACAAACCGATGCGCCTGCTGATCCAGGGCGTGGGCACGCGTTTCGACAAGCATTTCGACCGTCAGTGGGGCGCCGATGAAGCGCGCGCCACGCGCCTGGTATTGATCGGCCAGGAACTGGACGGAATTCTAATCGAAGCGCAATTGCGCGCTGCGCTCAGCGCTTAAGCCATGCACCTGCTCAGGACCCAGCCCGGCGGTTTCGTGTCGGATGACAACATTGCCGACCTTGGACAAACCCCCGCCGAGCTGGTGATCCTGTGCAGCGGTGACTCCAGCCTGGCGCTGCTCGCCGAAGCGGCGCAACAGTTGCCGGACGATTACCCGAGCGTGCGCCTGGCCAACCCGATGCAGGTGCAGAATCATGCGTCGGTCGACCTGTATGTCGACGAAGTGCTGCGCCACGCCAAGGTGATACTGATTTCGCTGCACGGCGGCATCGCCTATTGGCGTTACGGTGTCGAACGTCTGGTGGAGCTGTCCCAGCGTGGCGTGCAGCTGATTCTGGTGCCCGGCGATGATCGCCCGGACCCGGAACTCAGCGACCTGAGCAGCGTGGCTGCCAACGACCGCGACCGCCTCTGGCAGTTCTTGCGTCAGGGCGGCATGGCCAATGCCCTGGATTTTTTCCGCTGCCTGGCCAATCGCTGGCTGGATCGCGATTACGTGTGGGCCGAGCCGCAAACCCTGCCGCGCACGGCGATTTACCACCCGCACAAAAGCCCCGCAGACCTTCACGATTGGCAAGCTGACTGGCAGGCCGATCAACCGGTTGCAGCGGTGCTGTTTTATCGCTCGCATTTGCAGGCGGCGAACACCGCTTTTATCGATGTTTTCTGCCAGCGTTTGCAGGCCGCGGGCCTGAACCCTTTGCCGATTGCGCTGGCCAGTTTAAAAGAACCCGGCTGCCTGACGGTGGTCGAGGATCTGCTGGATGAAGTCGAGGCGGGCGTGATTCTCAACACCACCGGCTTCGCCCAGTCCAGCCCCGAAGCGCCGCACTTGCGACCGTTTCGTCGCAACATCCCAGTGATCCAGGCGATCTGTGCTCAGGACAACGAGCCGGGCTGGCGTGCCAGCGAGCAAGGCCTCGGCCCGCGTGACCTGGCAATGCACATCGCCTTGCCGGAGCTGGACGGGCGGATTATCAGCCGGCCGATCAGCTTCAAGGACCTGGCGTGGCGCAGCGAGCGCAGTCAGTCGGACGTGGTGTGCTATCGGGCGCAACCGGAGCGCATGGATTTCGTCGCCGAACTGGCGCGGCGCTGGATCGATCTGGCCCGGGTGCCGAACCGCGAAAAACGCATCGCGCTGATCCTCGCCAACTACCCGACCCGCGACGGACGCATCGGCAATGGCGTGGGCCTCGACACCCCGGCCGCCGCGCTGAACATCCTGCGTGCGCTGCACACCGAAGGTTATCCGTTGCCCGCCGAATTGCCGGAAAGCGGCACTGCGTTGATTCAACAATTGCTCGGCGGCGTCAGCAACGACCTCGACACGATCGACCAGCGTCCCTGTCAGCAAAGCCAGGCGCTGGACGACTATCGGCGGATGTTCAACGCCTTGCCCGAGGCCAATCAGCACGCCGTGCTGGAGCGCTGGGGCACGCCCGACAGCGATCCGATGTGCCGTGACGGACGAATGATGATCGCCGGGTTGCGCTTTGGTCTGACCTTTGTCGGTATTCAACCGGCGCGGGGTTATCAGGTTGATCCGAGCGCGGTGTATCACGACCCGGACCTGGTGCCGCCCCACGGTTACCTGGCGTTCTACTTCTGGCTGCGCAACACCTATGGCGCCCACGGCGTGATCCACGTTGGCAAGCACGGCAACCTTGAATGGCTGCCGGGCAAAGGTGTCGGGCTGTCGGAAAACTGCTGGCCGGACGCGCTGCTCGGGCCGCTGCCGAACATCTATCCATTCATCGTCAACGACCCGGGCGAGGGCGCCCAGGCCAAGCGCCGCACCCAGGCGGTGATCATCGACCACCTGATGCCGCCGCTGACCCGCGCCGAAACCTACGGCCCGTTGCGCAACCTTGAGTTGCTGGCCGACGAGTATTACGAAGCGCAATTGCTCGACCCGCGCCGTGCCCGGGAGTTGCAGCGCGACATTCTGCAACTGGTGCGCGACACGCACATCGACCGTGAACTGCAACTGGACGAAAAGCTCAACAGCGACGCCGATGCGGCGATCTGGTTGCCGCGGCTGGACACCTACTTGTGCGATTTGAAGGAATCGCAGATCCGCGATGGCCTGCACATCTTTGGCGAGTCGCCGACCGGGCGCTTGCGCATCGATACGTTGTTGGCGCTGTTGCGCATTCCCCGTGGCGATGGTCGTGGGGCGCAGTCGAGTTTGTTGCGGGCGTTGGCCAAGGCGTTCGAGTTGGGGTTCGATCCGCTGGATTGTGCGTTGGCCGAACCGTGGACCGGGCCGCGACCGGATGCCTTGCAATCGATGAGCGAAGAAATCTGGCGTACCGCCGGAGATACCCGCGAACGCCTGGAATTGTTCGCCGCTCAACTGATCTCGCAGACGTTGAATGCCAACCCCGAATCCTGTGGGAGTGAGCTTTTGTGGCGAGGGAGCTTGCTCCCGTTGGTTCGCGAAGCGGACCCAGAAAATGGGACTGCTGCGCAGTCCAACGGGAGCAAGCTCCCTCGCCACAAATACCTGTTCCCACAGGAGAGGGGTTGGGATGAGGTTGGCGCCATCCTCGACAGTCTGCGTGAAGTGGTCGCACCACGTCTGGACGCCTGCGGCCCGGCAGAAATGCGCGGCCTGCTCGACGCCCTGTGCGGCCGATTCGTCCCGGCCGGCCCCAGTGGCGCACCGAGTCGCGGTCGGCTGGACGTGCTGCCGACCGGGCGTAATTTCTACTCGGTGGACGTGCGCAACCTGCCGACCACCACCGCGTGGCGCATCGGTTTTCAGTCGGCGAACCTGATTCTCGAACGGCATTTGCAGGACCACGGCGATCACTTGCGCCAGCTCGGCCTGTCCGTCTGGGGCACCGCGACCATGCGCACCGGCGGCGACGACATCGCCCAGGCCATGGCGCTGATGGGTGTGCGTCCGGTCTGGGCCACCGGCAGCCAACGGGTCGACGACTTTGAAATTCTGCCGCTGAGCTTGCTCGACCGTCCGCGCGTGGACGTGACCTTGCGGGTTTCCGGATTCTTCCGCGATGCGTTTGCCAATCTGATCCGCCTGTTCGACGCCGCCGTGCAAGCCGTCGCCGCGCTCGACGAGCCAGACGACCTCAACCCGTTGGCCGCCAAGGTGCGTGCGGAACGTGAAGCGTTGATGCAATCGGGCCTGGACGAAGAAGCGGCCAGGCGTCAGGCCGGTTGGCGGATTTTCGGTGCCAAGCCCGGTGCTTATGGCGCAGGCGTGCAGGGCGCCATCGACGGTCGTCTGTGGCAAAGCCGCGAGGATCTGGCCGAGGTTTACCTGAACTGGGGCGGCTACGCTTACGGCGGCTCCGATGAAGGCACCGCGGCCCGCGAACAATTCGCCCAGCGCCTGAGCCAGGTTCAGGCCGTGCTGCAAAACCAGGACAATCGCGAGCATGACTTGCTCGATTCCAACGACTATTACCAATTTCAGGGTGGCATGCTCGCCGCCGTTGAAAGCCTTAGCGGTGAAGCAGCGGCCAGCTACCACGGCGATCACAGTCAGCCGGACTTGCCGAAGATCCGCACCTTGAAGGAAGAGCTGAACCGGGTGATCCGCTCGCGGGCGGCCAATCCTAAGTGGATCGACGGCGTGAAGCGTCACGGTTACAAAGGCGCGTTCGAACTGGCAGCGACGGTGGATAATCTGTTCGCGTTCGACGCCACGACGCAACTGATCGACGATCATCAATATGCGTTACTGGCGGATGCGTATCTGCTCGATCCGGCGACCCGGGATTTTGTCCGTGAGCATAATCCTCATGCGCTGCGCGACATGACCGAGCGGATGCTCGAGGCGCAGCAGCGCGGGATGTGGCAAGAGCCGGGGGCGTATCGCGAAGCGCTGGAAAACCTCCTGCTGGATATAGAAGAAGAAACCTGACGCGCTGCAAAACCCTGTAGGAGTGAGCCTGCTCGCGATTGCATTCGTTCAGCTGACAAAGATGTTGTCTGACATGCCGCTATCGCGAGCAGGCTCGCCCCCACAGGGATCGACGTGTTTTTGATTTTGCCGACCATGACCGAGATATATAAATGACCGACACCCCGCATTTCCCGCTCTCCGCCGTGGTCGGCGCCGACGATCTGAAGCTCGCCCTCTACCTGACCGCCATCGACCCGAAAATCGGCGGCGTGCTGATCGAAGGCCCACGCGGCATGGCCAAATCGACCCTCGCCCGAGGCCTCGCGGACTTGCTGGCCAGCGGTCAATTCGTCACCTTGCCCCTCGGTGCCACCGAGGAGCGGCTGGTCGGCACCCTCGACCTCGACGCCGCGCTGAGCGAAGGCCGCGCCCAGTTTTCCCCTGGCGTATTGGCCAAGGCCGACGGCGGTGTGCTTTACGTCGATGAAGTCAATCTGCTGCCCGATCACCTCGTCGACCTGTTGCTCGACGTGGCCGCCAGCGGCACCAACCTGATCGAGCGCGACGGCATTTCCCACCGGCATTCGGCAAAGTTTGTATTGATCGGCACCATGAACCCGGAAGAGGGCGAACTGCGGCCGCAACTGCTCGACCGTTTTGGTCTGAACGTAGCCCTCGGTGGTCATACCGCACCGGCTGAACGTGGCCAGATCATCCGTCGGCGTCTGGATTTCGACAGCGATCCCCAGCGCTTTTGCGCTGAATGGGAAGGCCAGCAGCAGTCGCTGCGTGAACGTTGCCAGAAGGCGCGTAGCGCATTGGCGGGCATCCCCCTGGATGATGAAGCACTGGCGCAGATTACCGAGCGTTGTTTCGCCGCCGGTGTCGATGGTCTGCGCGCCGATCTGGTCTGGTTGCGAGCTGCCCGTGCTCACGCCGCATGGCGAGGGGCGAGCGCTATCGCCGAGGAAGACATCGACGCCGTTGCCGAGTTCGCCCTGCGTCATCGTCGTCGCGAGCAATCGCCACCACCGCCGCAACACAATCAGTCGCCTTCGGCTCAATCTTCCAGTCCGAGCGAAGGCCAGGGCCAATGGGGTGAAATGCCCGCCCAGGCGTTGCCGGTCGGTGCCCGGCGTGAAGTGCCGAGCTGGCCAAAAAAGCCCTAGGCATTCGCCCTCGTTCTGACGCGGGGGCGAATGCCAGACCCCGCGCAGGACGGCTGGATAACGGTAAACAGGGCAAGCATCACGCCGCGCGCAGCGGCTCGATCAACTGGCCCGGCACCTTGCTCAATGGTCGCCCTCGTCAGCACAGCGATGTGCTGTTTCACCTGCGTACCCGATCCCCTCATGAACTGTGGCTGGTGATCGTCGACGCATCGGCTTCGACCCGCCGTCATCAGGCGTTGAGCGATGCCAAGGGGTTGCTTGCGCAATTGTTCGACGACGCGTATCGCCAACGCGCGCGTCTGGCCTTGTTGACCGCCAGCGGCCATGCACCGAAGTGGCAGGTGCAAGGCTTGAAAGCCTCGGCGGGGTTGCGCGGTTGGCTCGATGACTTGGGCGCGGGCGGCGGCACGCCATTGTTGGCGGCGCTGGGTGAAGCGGGGCGTTGGATGGCGACACGGCAAAAACGCTTTCCGGCGGAACAGCAAAGGCTGCTGCTGGTGACCGACGGACGATTGAAGGAATGGCCGGGGTTACCGGTGCTGGATTGCCCAGGGTTATTGATTGATATCGAGCGCGGGCCGATTCGGTTAGGTCGGGCGAAACAGATGGCGGTAGAGCTGCAAGCGGATTATCGGCACATTGATGAGCTGATCTCCGGCTGAAAATTGTGTTGTTAGTAATGGCCCTATCGCGAGCAGGCTCACTCCCACATTGGATCTCCATTGTTCACAAAACCCCTGTGGGAGTGAGCCTGCTCGCGATGGCATCACCCCGGTTCCGGAGAATCATGGCGAATCCGCATCGCTACCCTATGCTCTGATGGCCATTCGATCAAAGGAGTGAATCATGCGCGTACTTGCCGTTAACGATCAGAACGATTTCCGCGTCAAAGCCTACGCCGGCACCAACGGCGTGTTGTTGGCCATGGATCTGGCCGAACCCCGTCGCAAAGGACTGCTGGGCTTCGCCATCGAAAAGCAGCAGGGCAACAAACCCTGGCAGTTTTTGTTCAATAGCCTGACGTTCCCGGGCAAGACCCATACCTTCCCCCAGTATCACGCCACCCCGAGCGATATCGCGCCGCTACAGAAATTCCGCTGGGCCGATTACGCGGTCAATCCGGGGCTGACGATTCATTACCGGGTCCATCTGGCCTACGGCAGCGCCGACGCTCCGCAACTGGGTGAGTCCCTGGAGGTGACGGTCACTTCCGACGATGGTCATCCCGGCAACCAACGTGTCAATTTCAACCGCGCGGTGGCTGCCAGTCAGGCGTTCCAGCGCAAGTTCCCCGAGCTCGACGCGCTCCTAAGCGGCGAAGAAAAGCCGTCTATCGAAGACTGGCCCGATGCCCCACGCCAATGGCTGGAGAACGGCTTGCTCGGGCGGTTGCTGGGCTTTATCGAGCGAGCGATCGATGGCCGGTGGGCACTGGATATCGCCATCTACGAGTACCAGTTGCCGGTGATTGTCGATGCGGTGAACGCGGCGCACGACCGCGGCGTGCACGTTCGCGTCCTTTATCACGCGCAACCGGACGAAGACACCACCGCCATGAACGAAGCAAGCCTGGAAAAGATCCCGGCGGCGAACAAGCGCGGACGCGTCACCCACAGCATTTTCCACAACAAATTCATGGTCCTGAGCCGTCTCGATGCAACGGGGCTGCGCCAGCCTGAAGCCGTGCTTTGTGGCAGCACCAACTTCACCCCCAACGGTATCTACCGCCAAGCGAATGTGGTGCATGTGCTGGACGATCCTAAGGTCGGCGCCAGTTACCTGCAAACGTTCGAGCAGGTCTGGAACACACCGGAGGACGTCGGCGCCACGCGGCAATGGATCACGCAGCACAACCCAATGGACCCAACGCAACCGCTGTTCGCCGGATTCTCACCACGCTCGGGTAAGGGCGACCTGGATGAGTTCGTCGACATCATCAACGGGGCAAAAAAAGACGTGCTGTTCGTTACCGCGTTCACCTTGCCCGACGCCATCCTCAACGCCTTGCTTGGCAAGCCCCACGACGACATCCTGCGCTACGGCCTGCAAAACTCCGCGAGCAAAATCACCGGGTTCCACGCCGACCGTACCGCCGAATTCACCACGGTTGCGCTGCTCAATACCGGCCTGGAAGGTTGGCTCATGGAAAGCAAGGAAGGCCAGAAGGGCAACCTGCTGGTGCACACCAAAGCCATCGTCACCGACTTCACCAGCGATGCACCGACGATCATCAGCGGCAGTCATAACCTCAGTGCGGCGGCCAGTCGCAGCAATGACGAGAACTACCTGATCATTCGTGGCGATACCGACCTGGCGGATCGGTATGGGTTGGAGTTGCTGCGGTTCTACGAGCATTACCGGTTTCGGTATTTTGCGAAGAAGCTGGAGCTCAAGGAGGTTCAGCCGTTGGTGGCGGGGGACAGTTGGACTGATGATTATTATGTGGAGGGGGATTTGCGCAGCCTGTCGAGGTTGCGTTTCTCCGGGCAGTAATCGCTGACTTCAATGGCCCCATCGCGAGCAGGCTCACTCCTACATTGGATCTCCCTATGGCGAAGATCCCTGTGGGAGCGAGCCTGCTCGCGATGGGAGCGACGCGGTTTTATTTTATGGGTTACTTCCCCATCGCCTGCCGGTACTGACGCGTACGCCGGGCGATGTACAGCTGATCGAGAATCAACGCCCATATCGCTGAAACCCCGGGCCGGGTCTTGCGCCCACGGCTCAGGCGATGTAGCTGGAACTTCACCACGGCCATGCTCGCCAGGGCGGCCAGCGGTTTGCGTTTCCAGCGGATCGGCGGCAATTGCGGGTGGCTGTTCTGGCCTTCGCGCCAGCGTTTGACCAACTGCGGTTCGATGGCCAGCGCCGTGCCGATACCGGCCATGGCGATGCCGCTGTCGAGCACCTGTTCGACGATGGCCAGGCGGCGGATCCCGCCCGTTACCATCACCGGCATGTTCGCCACGCTGGCCAGTTCGCCGGCCATTTCCAGAAAGTACGCCTCCCGCGCCAAGGTCCTGCCGTCCCGGGCTTCGCCTTGCATGGCCGGTGCTTCGTAGCTGCCACCGGAGAGTTCCAGCAAATCCAGCGGTTGGTCGTTGAGCCACTGGATCACTTGCCGGGCATCGTCGGCGTCGAAACCGCCGCGCTGGAAGTCTGCGGAGTTGAGTTTTACCGCGACACAAAACTGTGGCGATACGGCTTGGCGAACGGCGTTGACCACGGCCAGCAGCAGGCGCGCGCGATTCTCAAGCGAACCACCCCAACAGTCAGCGCGGCGATTGGTCAAGGGCGAGAGAAACTGGCTGATCAGGTAGCCGTGCGCCGCATGAATCTGCACACCCGTGAATCCGGCTTTCTCCGCCAGGGCCGCGCTGGTGGCGAAGCGTTGGATGACCTCGGCAATATCGCTTTCCGACATCGGTTTGGGTTCGGCAAACATCTTGGAAAACGAACCCAGATCCAGCGCCACAGCCGACGGTGCCCAGGCTTGCTGACCGAGGTTGGCCATGGTCTGGCGGCCGGGATGATTGAGTTGCATCCAGAAATGCGCACCCCCGGACCGGCCGATGGTGGCCCACTGACGGAACTGCTCAAGATGCCTTCCGTCTTCCAGCACGACGCCCGCAGGGCCGGTCATGGCGCGGCGATCGATCATCACGTTGCCGGTCAGCAGCAGCCCGGTTTCGCCCTCGGCCCAGGCCTGATACAGCTGAAACAGCGCGCTGGACGGCGCTTGCCCAGTATCCGCGAGGTTCTCTTCCATCGCGGCTTTGGCGATGCGATTACCGAGGGTCTGGCCGTTGGGCAAATTCAGCGTTTGGAAGGGCGACATGCTTGACTCCTCATCAGTAAAGCGTAGAGGCTAAGCTTAAAGTTAACTTTAATGTCAAGCAGTCAAGTGAGGCCGTGATGAAGATTGGTGAGTTGGCGCAATTGAGCGGGTTGAACCCGTCGCGCATTCGGTTTTACGAGGCTCAGGGCTTGATCCAGCAGGTGGAGCGTCTGGCCAACGGCTATCGGCGTTATCCAGCGCAAGTGCTGCAGACCTTGAAAATCATCCAGTGCGCCCAGCAAGCCGGGTTCAGCCTTGAAGAGCTGAAGTTGTTGTTGCCGGACACGGCGACAGGCGAATTCAAGCACGATGAACTGGTGGCCGGTTTAGGGCGCAAAGTCGAACAGATCGAAGCGATGCAACTGCACCTTGCGCAAAACAAGGCGCAGTTGCTGGGGTTGATCGAAAACATTCAGGCACGGCCCGAAGGGATGGCCTGCGGTGAGAATGCCGAGCGGGTACTGGCCTCGCTCAAGCATTAGTTCTGACCGAGACAGTTTTCGCCAAAGGCCTGGTAACGCAAGACGTGGGTGGTGCCCGCGGTATCAATATAGGTCATCTCCCGCGGGAGGGGGCCGCAGCCATCGGTGCTGGTCATGTTGAGCACTTTGGCGATATGGAGCGGCGTCGAATACGTGTAGTCCTCGACTTTCTGCGTGCTGGAATTGTCGACGGAAGCGGCCGCTGCAACACCGCTCAGACTGATGAGAAACAGGGCGGACAGAATGCGTTTCATGATGGGGATCTCGTAGTGGCTACTGAACGATTTCAGTGGCAGTACGACGAGCCCCGTCGGGGTTTATTCCAGGCCCAGGGAAAAACTTTTCTGCGCGGGGATCGGATTGCGCATCAGCGTGCCGACCACTAGCGCCCCCAGCAAAGCCAGCAAACCGGCGACTACTAGCAGCAGACTGAAGCCGCCGACGAAGGCCTGGCGCGCCAGCGGTTCGACCAATGGGCGTGCGGTTTCCGGTAGCAGGTTCATCGCCGCGGTCATGTCACCGGCGACCACCCGCGAGGCAATGCCTTGGGTCTGGTCGAGCCATTGCATGCCCTGCGTCGACAGGCTGGTGTGCAGCAACAGTTCGGTATGACTGGACAGCAATGCACCGAACACGCCGATGGCCAAAACGATCGCGCTGAAACGCATGGTGGTGCTCATGCCCGAGGCCATGCCGGTGCGCTCGCGGGGCACGCAGGCCATGATGTTTTTCTGCGTGTCGCCATTGAGCAGGCCGGCCCCGGCGCCCGTCACGGCAATGGCCAAGGCGAAGGGCAGGTATCCGCCGCTGCTGACAGCCCAGGCGCTGAGCAGGTTGCCGCTGCCGACCAGGGTCAAACCCGCGGCCATCAGCGTTGCAGGGGCAAATCTATTGGCCAGCCGAGCGCCGATTCGCGGGCAAATCAACATGGTCACCGCAAACGGCAGCATCCCCAGCCCCGATGCGATGGCCGAGAAGCCCAGGCCGTTTTGCAGGTAAAACGGCAACAACGTCATCATCACCTGGGCGCAACCGGCATAGGCAAACATGCCGAGCAGGGCGCCGATGAAGCGCGGGTGCTTGAACAATTGCAGGTCGACCATCGGCCGCTGTTGCATCCGCTCAATCACCACAAACAGCCCCAACAGCAGCGCGCCACCGATGAGCCGGGCGTAGGTGAGCGGGTTGCTCCAGCCGATCCGGTTGGCTTCGATCAAGCCCCAGATCAGGCACAGCAAACTCGCACTGAACGCCAGGCTACCCCAGGGATCGAGGCGCGCAGACTGGGTGTTCCTCGATTCCGGCACGGCGCGCCAGACCCTGTACATCAAGAACGCCCCTACCGGCAGGTTGAGGTAGAAGATCCAGCGCCAGCCGACATATTCGGTGATCAGCCCGCCGACCGTCGGCGCAGCAGTCATCGCCACGCCCATGCACGCCCCCCAGAACGCCCAGGCCTTGGCCCGTTCGACTTCATCGTGAAAGGTATGGCCGATGGCGGCCAAAGCCGAGGTCAGCAACAACGCCGCGCCGACTCCCTTGATCGCCCGCGCGATATCGAGGAACAACGCAGTGGGCGCCGCGCCGCATCCGATGGAGGCGAGGATGAAAATGCCCAGGCCACAGAGCATGGTTTTCTGCCGGCCAAAGCGGTCGGCGATGCTGCCAGCCGGCAGCAACAGGGCTGCGAACGCCAGCATGTACGCGCTGACCACCCATTCGATGTCGGCAAAGTTCGCGCCCAGGTCCCGGGCGATGGTTGGCAGGGTCACCGCGACGATGTTGGTGTCGAGCACGATCAGCGAGCACACGCCGGAGGCCGTCAATAGTGTCAGACGTGGACTGACCCGGCTCATGGCGTGATTGCCTTTTGGGCAAGATGGCTGACTGTGGCGCAGAAAAGGGGTTTGACGTACATGGCGTTGGCTCTCTACTGTGATTGCCAGTGAGCTTATCGCGGTCGATTATCGGCTTTGTTAGCCTGCTATCGGGACTTCATTACCTTTGAGCTAATGCACCCATGGACATACGGCATTTCCGCTACTTTCTGGCTGTTGCCCGGCAAGGCAACTTTACCCGCGCCGCCGAACAACTCGGTATCGCACCGCCCACCTTGACTCGGCAGATTCAGGACATGGAGAACGAACTCGGCACGCGACTGTTCGTACGCCAGACACGTGAAGTCAGCCTGACCGAGGCCGGTGCCGCGTTAATGATCGAGGCCGAGGCGACGGTGCGGCAATTCGAATACGCCCAGCACAATGCCAAGCGGGCCGGACGCGGGGACATCGGTCATATCGAACTCGGTTACGTGGCGTCGGCGGTGTACTCGGGGTTGCTGCAAAAACAGGTGCAGACCTTCAATCGCGAGTGCCCGGACGTCAGCTTCAATGTTCGGGAAAGCCCAATGGCTTCATTACCGGCCATGGTGGTCGAGGGGCGATTCGATATCGGTTATGTCCGCTCACCCATGACCCTGCCCGACGGCCTGGAGGCCATTCGCCTGGACTCGGAAGGCTTCGTGCTGGCGCTGTCCACCGAGTCCTGGCTGTGTCGTCTGCCGGACATCAGTCCGGAGCATCTGCAAAACGAGACGTTCATCCTGCCGGAGCAAATCAGCGGCACCTTGCAAGTCGCCGCCGAGGGCGGGTTTGCGCCGAAACTGGGGGCGCAACCGGGCGGACTGGTAGCGGTGATTGCGCTGGTGTCGTTGGGGCAGGGCGTGGCGGTCGTGCCGGAGTCGGTGGTCGGGCATGTCGGTTTGCCCGGCGTGTTGTACCGGACGATCAAGGGCTGCGAGGCGACGTCGTGGCTATCATTGATTCATCGGCGGTTCGAGAAGTCGGCGGCCGTGGTCAGGTACATCGAGCAGGTCAAAAAGCGCTGATTACAGATTTTGTAATGATTTCCGGCTGTGGGAAATGTCGCTTTCGCCTGTACGCTCCAAGGCCTTTTTCCTTTCAGGACTTGCATGAACACCCTTTTGGAGCCTCCCGGTTATCCTTTCTCCTCGCGCTACCGCGCGGTCTTGATGCACGCGAAACATCCGGTCTTCCGACTTCTGAATCTCCTTGTCACTTCACCGCCACGGCCTCTGCGCCGCGCTTTGCCGTGCCCGGCTTTCTGAATTCACTGAAGAGATCGAGACGTTTTTATGGAATGGATAGCTGACCCCACCGCATGGCTGGGCCTGTTGACTCTAATTGTGCTGGAGCTGGTGCTGGGCATCGACAACCTGGTGTTTATCGCCATCCTGGCCGACAAGTTGCCACCCGAACAACGCGACCGTGCGCGGCTCATCGGTTTGTCCCTGGCGTTGCTGATGCGCCTGGGCCTTCTGGCGAGTATTTCGTGGCTGGTGACCCTGACTCAACCGTTGTTCGAGGTGTTCGACAAGAGCTTCTCCGGCCGCGACTTGATCATGCTGTTCGGTGGTGTGTTCTTGTTGTTCAAGGCCACCATGGAATTGCACGAGCGACTCGAAGGCCATGTCGGCCAGCGCGCTTCCAATGCGGTTTATGCGATGTTCTGGCCGATCGTGGCGCAGATCGTGGTGCTCGATGCGGTGTTCTCCCTCGATGCGGTGATTACCGCCGTGGGCATGGTCGATGAACTGGCCGTAATGATGATCGCGGTGATTATTTCGATCGGCCTGATGATCGTCGCCAGCAAGCCGCTGACCCGCTTCGTCAACGAACACCCGACAGTGATCATGCTCTGTCTGGGCTTTTTGATGATGATCGGCTTCGCGCTGACCGCTGAAGGCCTGGGGTTCCACATTCCGAAGGGCTACCTGTACGCGGCCATTGGTTTCTCGATCCTGATCGAGGTCTTCAACCAGATTGCCCGGGCGCGCCGTAAAAAGTCGATGCAGGGCCTGCGCCCGATACGTGAGCGCACGGCCCACGCCGTGATGCGTCTGCTGGGTGGCCGCACGCTGGCGGTGGAGGAGGTTGGCGAGGAGATTGCCGACATGCTGGATAACGGCGAAGCGCCGAGCACAGGTCTGTTCGACCGTCGCGAACGGGTGATGATCAGTGGTGTGCTGCAACTCGCCGAGCGACCGATCCGCACCTTGATGACGGTGCGCGCCGATGTCGATCACATCGACCTGTCCGACGATGCCGAAAACATTCGCACGCGCCTGATGAATTCGTCCTATTCACGCCTGCCGCTGATTCGCGATGGCGCGGTGGATGAGCCGCTGGGCTTCGTGCACAAGAAGGAATTGCTCAAGGAATACCTGGCCGGCAACCAGCCCGGTCTTGAGTCTCTGGCGCGCAAGACCATCAACTTGCTGGACAGTTACTCGATCCTCAATGCCCTGGAGCAGATGCGCAAAGCCTCGACGCACATTGCGTTTGTGGTCAATGAATTCGGTGACTTTGTCGGTGTGCTGACCATGACCGACATTCTCGAATCGATTGCCGGCGAGTTACCGGACGCCAGCGAAATCGAGGGCCCGGATGTGGTCGAGGAGAACGGTGGGTTCATGGTCAGCGGCGCGTTGAACTTGGCGCGGGTGCGACAGCGGACCGGGTTTGCGGCAGAGCCTACCGATGACTATCAGACCCTGGCCGGGCTGGTGGTGAGCCTGCTGGATCGCCTGCCGATGATCGGTGACAGCCATGAATGGGAAGGCTGGCGGCTCACGGTGGCGGCGGTTGAGGAGCGTCGTGTGACGCGGGTGTTGCTGGTGCGCGCTGTTTAGATCGTTCCCGCGCGTGGGAACGATCATTGCTCAAACCCCGATCAACCTATGCGCCCGAGGCACGGTGCACAGCCTGCGCAGGGTCTGGCGTAACCACGCCAGATCGTGAACCGGTTTTCGGGTCACCGTTGCCGGTTTCATCCTGCCGATGTGCCTGGCGAACTCTTCCTGCAGGGTTTGTTCAGTGCCGATGCCCTTGAGCTTCTTGACCAATTTCCCGTTCAGATAAAACAGCACGGTCGGAGTTCCGGTGACGCACGAATGCCGAGGCGACTGACTGGTGTCCAGCATGTAGATGTGCGCGTGATGCCGATAAGTCTCGGCGATCTGGCGAAAGATCGGCCCGGCCCAATCGCAGGCCGGACAGTGCTGACTGCTGAAGTACAAAATCACCGGGCGCCAGGTTTTCAGGGCTTTGCGATAGACCGGAGCCAACGTGTTTTGGGCGGTTGCCGAGCGCATTGAGATCTCCTTTTTTCACTGTGCATTGAGGCTCGGTCGACGGTAAAGGAGTGCAAGCGGGCGGGTCTACTGTCAGAAATTACAGGTAGATTTTCCTACGATTATCAGGAATCGACTTACCGGGTTGTAGGATCAGCCCGACAGCAATCACGGAAAGCCAGAAGTGCGTAACGTGATACTTTTTTCCTTCCGTCAATGAAGGCGGTGATGGACTAGGAAAGGGTGGCTAAAACAATGAGTGAGAACCTGGAGCGCAAGATAAATCCGCGCCGCAATGAACCAGCTTTCTATAGTGTTCCCGCCAAAGAATACGAAACCCTGATGAATCGCCTGGAGGATCTGGAGTTGCTTGCCCTTTGTAAAGACAGGGAAGACGACCCAACCATTAAGGTTTCGATTGATGACCTATGACCTATGAGCTGGAGTTTTCTGAACAAGCCTGGAAAGAAAATGCGCTTTGCTAAAACCCATTTTCCTCTGCCTTTCTGATGACAAGCCGCACCAAATTAACTCGTCAAATGCCCCAACTGTGAACCACGTACCCGCACGTTGTAGCCAGCGGTAGCGGATCTCGTTGTGCGCGTTTCGTAACATTGATTTTGTTTTTTACCCATCCATTTGATTCAAAACACTTTTCAATCTACCCAACATTCCCCCCACAACCTGTGGCACACTTTCTGCTGTCTATTCCGTTGTTACATACCAACGTCCGTTATAGCGGAATAAACATCACCCTGGAGTGCTTGCCATGCATCGCCGACCTTCCTTGTTTAAAGCGTGTATTTTTCTAGTCGCAGCTTCAGCTGCTGCCATGGGCGTGGCCCAGGCGGCGGAGGGCAAGCTCGATAGCGTGCTGGCCCGCGGGAAACTGATTGTGGGCACGGGCAGTACCAATGCGCCGTGGCACTTCCAGGGAGCGGATGGCAAGTTGCAGGGGTTTGATATCGATATCGGAAAAATGATTGCCAAGGGGTTGTTCAACGACCCGACCAAGGTCGAGTTCGTGGTGCAGTCCTCCGATGCGCGGATTCCCAACCTGCTGACTGACAAGGTCGATATCAGTTGCCAGTTCATCACCGTGACCGCCAGCCGTGCGCAGCAGGTGGCGTTCACCCTGCCGTACTACCGCGAAGGCGTCGGCCTGCTTTTGCCGGCCAACAGCAAGTACAAGGAAATCGAAGACCTCAAGGCCGCCAACGACAGCGTGACCGTGGCGGTGCTGCAGAACGTGTACGCCGAGGAGCTGGTGCATCAAGCCTTGCCCAAAGCCAAGGTCGATCAGTACGACAGCGTTGATTTGATGTATCAGGCCGTCAACTCCGGCCGTGCCGATGCTGCCGCCACCGATCAGTCGTCGGTCAAATACCTGATGGTGCAGAACCCTGGTCGCTATCGCAGCCCGGCCTACGCCTGGAGCCCGCAGACCTACGCCTGCGCGGTCAAACGCGGCGATCAGGACTGGCTGAACTTCGTCAACACTACCCTGCATGAAGCCATGACCGGCGTTGAGTTCCCGACTTACGCGGCGTCCTTCAAGCAATGGTTCGGCGTTGATCTGCCGACTCCAGCCATCGGTTTCCCTGCCGAATTCAAATGATCCCGTGAGAGCGAGGCGCCCATGACGCGCCCCGTTCAAGGTACTGCTGACCATGAACTATCAGTTGAACTTTGCCGCCGTGTGGCGCGATTTCGACACCTTGCTGGCGGGGCTCGGTCTGGGCCTTGAGCTGGCGCTGGTGTCGATCGCCATCGGTTGCGTGATCGGCCTGATGATGGCGTTTGCTTTGTTGTCAAAGCACCGCGCCTTGCGGGTGCTGGCGTCGGTGTATGTGACGGTGATCCGCAATACGCCGATTCTGGTGTTAATTCTGTTGATCTACTTCGCGTTGCCGAGCCTGGGGATCCGTCTGGACAAGATCCCGTCGTTCATCATCACCCTGTCGTTGTATGCCGGCGCGTACCTGACCGAAGTGTTCCGCGGCGGCTTGTTGAGCATTCCCAAGGGACAGCGTGAAGCCGGGTTGGCCATCGGGCTCGGTGAGTGGCAGGTCAAGGCCTACGTCACCGTGCCGGTGATGCTGCGCAATGTGCTGCCGGCGCTGTCGAACAACTTCATTTCGCTGTTCAAGGACACCTCGCTGGCCGCCGCGATTGCGGTGCCGGAGCTGACCTATTACGCGCGCAAGATCAATGTCGAGAGCTACCGGGTGATTGAAACCTGGCTGGTGACCACAGCGCTCTATGTGGCGGCCTGTTACCTCATTGCCATGATGCTGCGTTACCTCGAGCAGCGTCTGGCGATCCGCCGATAGGAGGCCCACATGTACGAATCCCCTAGTTGGTTGCATGAGTTGTGGGTCGCGCGGGAAGTGCTGTGGCAAGGCTTCCTGACCAGTGTGCAGGTCTCGGCCCTGGCCATTTTGCTGGGCACAATGGTCGGCATTGTCACCGGTCTGGTGCTGACCTACGGCAAGTTCTGGATGCGCGCGCCGTTTCGGTTTTACGTTGACCTGATTCGCGGCACACCGGTGTTTGTCTTGGTGCTGGCCTGCTTTTACATGGCGCCCGCAGTGGGCTGGCAGATCAGTGCGTTTCAGGCCGGCGCCTTGGGCCTGACGCTGTTTTGCGGCTCCCACGTGGCGGAGATTGTGCGCGGCGCGTTGCAAGCGTTGCCCAGTGGCCAGATGGAAGCGAGCAAGTCCATCGGCCTGACGTTTTATCAATCCCTTGGTTACGTGTTGTTGCCCCAGGCGTTGCGGCAGATCCTGCCGACCTGGGTCAATTCGTCCACTGAGATCGTCAAGGCCTCGACTTTGCTGTCGGTCATTGGTGTGGCGGAATTGTTGCTCAGCACGCAGCAGATCATCGCCCGCACCTTCATGACGCTGGAGTTTTACCTGTTCGCCGGATTTCTGTTTTTCGTCATCAACTACGCCATCGAATTACTCGGCCGGCACATTGAAAAGCGGGTGGCCTTGCCATGACTCAACCTCAAGTTTCGACACAGAACCAGGCCCTACTGGACATTCGCGGCCTGCACAAACAATACGGCAAGCTCGAAGTGCTCAAGGGCGTCGACCTGACCCTGCAGCGCGGCAACGTGGTCACGCTGATCGGCTCCAGCGGTTCGGGCAAGACCACGTTGCTGCGTTGCGTGAACATGCTCGAAGAATTCCAGGGCGGCCAGATCATGCTCGATGGCGAGTCCATCGGTTATGACGAGGTCAACGGCAAGCGCGTGCGCCACGCGGAAAAAGTCATCGCTCGGCATCGGGCGATGACCGGCATGGCGTTCCAGCAGTTCAACCTGTTCCCGCACCTGACCGCGTTGCAGAACGTCACCCTCGGATTACTCAAGGTCAAGAAGCTGCACAAGGACGAAGCCGTGGCACTGGCGGAAAAATGGCTGGAGCGGGTCGGCTTGCTGGAGCGGCGCGACCACTATCCCGGTCAGTTGTCCGGCGGTCAGCAACAGCGCGTGGCGATTGCCCGGGCGATTGCGATGAACCCGAGCCTGATGCTGTTCGACGAAGTGACCTCGGCACTCGACCCGGAGCTGGTCGGCGAAGTGCTGAACGTGATCAAGGGCCTGGCCGATGAAGGCATGACCATGTTGCTGGTCACCCACGAGATGCGTTTTGCCTTCGAGGTTTCGGACAAGATCGTATTCATGAATCAGGGGCGCATCGAAGAGCAGGGGCCTCCCAAGGAACTGTTCGAACGCCCGCAATCACCGCGTCTGGCTGAGTTTCTCAAGAACACGCGGTTCTGATTTTATTAAAAAAGAATTTTATCTTTTCAATCAGGAGAAACACTCATGAGCATTACTCGTTACGGCGCCGGCAGCAGCGCTGCTGGCGGTACGCCTCGTCCTTTCGCCCGCGCCGTTGAAGCCGATGGCTGGCTGCACGTTTCTGGTCAGGTGCCGGCGTTGGATGGCGAGATCATTCTTGGCGGCATCGTCGAGCAGACTCACCAGACCATGAAGAACCTGATCGCGATTCTCGAAGAGGCCGGTTATGGCCTGGAAGATGTGGTGCGGGCCGGGGTGTGGTTGGAAGATCCGCGGGATTTCACCAGTTTCAACAAGGTCTTCTCCGAGTACTTCAAACCCGAACATGCACCGGCACGGGCCTGTGTGCAGGCGAACATGATGGTCGACTGCAAGGTCGAGATTGACTGCATCGCGTACAAGAAAAAGGCCTGAACCTCAGCACTGATCGTTCCCACGCTCTGCGTGGGAATGCAGCCCGGGACGCTCCGCGTCCCAAAGCGGACGCAGAGCGTCCATTGAGGCATTCCCACGCAGAGCGTGGGAACGATCATTAGCGGTAAACTCCCGGCACTTTAATGGGAACCACTGACATGACCGAAGACACTATCAAGCGCCGGGCTCGCGGTCTGGACCGGGCGTTCGATATCCTCGATTTCCTCAAGGAAGTCGGCAAACCGTTGCGCCCGAATGAAATTGCCAGCGGCATCGACAGCCCGAAATCCACGATCTACGAGCTGGTCGCTTCCCTGCTGGAACGACGCATTCTCGAACCCGTGGGCAAGGATGGTCACGTCTACCTCGGCCGTCAGTTGTACTTTCTCGGGCAGGCGCATCTGCGCCATTTCGACCTGACCCGCGAGGCCGATCATGCCTTGCAGGAAATCGTCAGCCAGACCCATGAAACCGCGCAGATGTGCCTGCTCAACGGGCGCAAATACACCGTGGCTCTGATGAAAGAGGGCGAGCGGCATTTCCGTATTTCCTCGGACATCGGCGAGAACGCGCCGATCCCCTGGACCGCGTCCGGTCGCCTGTTGCTGGCGCACTTGAGCGACCAGCAAATCATCGACCTGATCGACCACGACGACTTCATCCTGCCCGACGGCGAGCGTCTGCCGCTGGAGCAGTTTCTCAAGGAAATCCGTCAGGCCGGTATCGATGGCTTTTTCTCCTTCGATAGCGTCGCCGACACCTTTACCCATTGCTTCGCCGCTCCGGTCAAAGACCCCAGCGGCGTGGCGATTGCGACCCTGTGCATCGTCGCCCCACGGGACGACGCGAAGAACAACTACAACGACTATCGCCGGGTGCTGATCGACAGCGCCAATAGCCTGGCCCGGCGTATCAACGAATAACAGCGGCTGGCTGCAGCCGCGAATGTGAGGAGTTCGACCATGTCTTCTGCCCAAAATACTGCCGCCGTGGAAAAGGGCTTTGCCCAGACCGGCGCCAACCTGGTACGCGATGTCAGCCTGCCTGCGCTGGTGCTGCACCGCGAAGCGCTGGAACACAACATTCGCTGGATGCAGACGTTTGTCAGCAACAGCGGCGCCGAACTCGCGCCCCACGGCAAAACCAGCATGACCCCCGCGCTGTTCCGCCGCCAACTGGACGCCGGCGCCTGGGGCATCACCCTGGCCAACGCCACGCAAACCCGCGCGGCTTACGCCCATGGCGTGCGTCGGGTGTTGATGGCCAACCAATTGGTCGGTACGCCGAACATGGCACTGATCGCCGATTTGCTGGTGGACCCGACCTTCGATTTCCATTGCATGGTCGATCACCCGGACAACGTCGCTGACCTGGGGGCGTATTTCGCCTCGCGCGGTGTGCGCCTGAACGTGATGATCGAGTACGGCGTGGTCGGCGGTCGTTGCGGCTGCCGCAGTGAAGAGGAAGTGGTCGCGCTGGCCAAAGCCATCAGCGCTCAACCGGCATTGGCGCTGACCGGGATTGAAGGCTACGAAGGCGTGATCCACGGTGATCATGCGGTCACCGGCATTCGTCAATTCGCCGCCTCTCTGGTGCGTCTGGCCGTGCAGTTGCAGGACAGCGGCGCGTTCGCCTTTGCCAAGCCGATCATCACCGCCTCGGGATCGGCCTGGTACGACTTGATCGCTGAATCCTTCGAAGCGCAGAACGCCGGCGGACGTTTCCTCAGCGTGTTGCGCCCCGGCAGTTACGTGGCTCACGACCATGGCATCTACAAAGAAGCGCAATGCTGCGTGCTCGACCGCCGCAGTGACTTGCACGAGGGCCTGCGCCCGGCGCTGGAAGTCTGGGCGCATGTGCAATCGTTGCCGGAGCCGGGTTTTGCGGTGATCGCCCTGGGTAAGCGCGACGTGGCCTACGACGCAGGGTTGCCGGTGCCGCTGCTGCGTTACAAGGCCGGCGTAGTGCCTGCAACCGGCGACGATGTCAGCGCTTGTAAGGTAACGGCAGTCATGGACCAGCATGCGTTCATGACCGTGGCGCCGGGGGTTGAGTTGCGGGTGGGCGACATCATTTCGTTCGGCACTTCGCACCCGTGCCTGACGTTCGACAAGTGGCGCACGGGGTGTCTGGTGGATGAGCAACTGAACGTCATCGAAACCATGGAAACCTGTTTCTAAGGTTTAGACCGAGGCGCGGCCTTCGCGGGCAAGTCGGATCGCCGCCCGCTCGCTCCTACAGGTGCAGTGGTCGCCGCGGATTTCGCGCCCGACGCGAATCCTGTAGGAGCGAGGCTTGCCCGCGAAGACATCCTCCCAGACAACACCGCAACACCAGAGACGACAAAAACAATGAACACCATCAACACCCTCGGCCCCAACACCCCGCGCATCGCCCTGATCGGCGAGTGCATGATCGAGTTGCAACAACGCGCCGACGGCAGTCTGCAACAAAGCTTCGGCGGCGACACCCTCAACACCGCGGTCTACCTGTCCCGGGAACTGGGCGCGAGCGGCGTCGTCGATTACGTCACCGCGCTGGGCGACGACAGTTTCAGCGATGCTATGTGCCAGACCTGGGCAAACGAAAACATCGGGCTGGGCATGGTCCAGCGCTTGCCCGGTCGACTGCCCGGTTTGTACTGCATCCAGACCGATGCTGCCGGCGAGCGACGCTTCCTCTATTGGCGCAATGAAGCGGCCGTCCGCGACTGCTTCACCACCCCGGCCGCCGCGCCGATCCTGGCCGCGCTGCCGGATTACGACGTGCTGTACTTCAGCGGCATCACCTTGGCGGTGCTCGGCGTGCAGGGTCGGGAGAAGTTGCTGGAAACCCTGGTCGAAGCCCGGCAGCGGGATGCGCGGATTGTCTTCGATAACAACTACCGGCCACGTTTGTGGGCCTCAGTCGAAGAGGCGCGGGCGGCTTATCGCAGCGTCTTGCCCTATGTCGATCTGGCGTTGTTGACCGTCGATGACGAGCAGGCGCTGTTTCATTTTTCCGATTGCGACGCGGTGTTTGATGCTTACGAGCAGATTGGCACCCCCGAAGTGGTGCTCAAGCGCGGAGCCGAGGCGTGCCTGATTCGCTGTGATGGCGAGTCGTTCGAAGTGCCGGCGCAGAAGGTCGAGCGAGTGGTGGACACGACGGCGGCGGGGGATTCGTTCAGTGCGGCGTATCTGGCCAGTCGGTTGAAGGGCGGGAGTGCGGTTGAAGCGGCAGAAGCGGGGCATCGGTTGGCGAGTCGGGTGATTCAAGTTCCCGGAGCACTCATTCCGAGGTAAAGGGTGAATGGCCGTTGGCTGCGCCATCGGATCGCGAGCAGGCTCACTCCTACAGGGATTTGTGAGTTGCATGAGATAGTAGCCACACCACCAAACTCTGTGGGAGTGAGCCTGCTCGCGATTGTGCCCTCAAGCCAACCCGATCAATCCCGGTAAAACACCTGCACCAGGTGATAGCCAAATTTGCTCTTGATCGGCCCATGCACCACTCGCAACGGCTTTTTGAAGATCACTGCATCGATGACCCCGACCATTTGCCCGGGCCGCACTTCACCCAGGTCACCGCCGCGTTTGCCGGACGGGCAAGTGGAGTATTTCTTGGCCAGCACATCAAACGCTTCGCCCTTGGCGATGCGTTGTTTGAGTTGCTCGGCTTCTTCCGAGGTTTTCACCAGAATATGGCGGGCTTGAGCTTTCATGGGGGCTTACCTTGCAACGGTCGTGACAACGAGGCGCGCGATTATGCCTCAACTCACTCCGGTTGGCCGATCATCGCGCGAATCTTGTTGGCCAACAGGTCGATGGAAAACGGTTTGGTGACCATGTCCATGCCTTCTTCCAGAAAGCCCTGGCGTTCGGCGGCTTTCTCCGCGTAACCGGTCATGAACAGCACTTTGAGTTCAGGGCGATGCTGACGGGCGATTTCCGCCAGTTGTCGGCCGTTCATCCCCGGCAAGCCCACGTCGGTCACCAGCAAATCAACCCGCAGGTCGGATTCCAGCAAGGGCAGGGCGGTCTTCGCATCCTCCGCTTCGTGGGCGTGATAACCCAGCTCGTTGAGCAGGTCGAGCACCAGCATGCGTACCGCTGGATCGTCTTCCACCAGCACCACGGTCTCACCGGCAATGGCCGGCGGCGCCTCGCCCGTCAACGGCAGCAGCACGTTTTCCGGTTCCGTTGCGTGCAACCGCGGCAAGTACAAACGAACGCTGGTGCCCTTGTCCGGCAAACTGAACAGGCTGACGTGCCCACCCGATTGCTGGGCAAACCCGTAAATCATCGACAACCCCAGGCCGGTGCCCTGGCCAATGGGTTTGGTGGTGAAGAACGGGTCAAAAGCCTTGGCCAGCACCGACGGCGTCATGCCGCTGCCGTTATCGCTGACGGCAATCATCACGTAATCCCCGGCCTTGACCGGCTCCAGCGTGGTGATGTCGCTGCCGTCCAGGTAAATGTTGGCGGTTTCGACCAGCAACTCGCCGCCATCGGGCATGGCGTCCCGGGCGTTGATCACCAGATTAAGCAGGGCGTTTTCCAGTTGGCTGACGTCGGTGCTCACCGGCCAGACCTCGTCGGCCAATAACAGTTTGAGCTCGATGTGGTCGCCCTTGGTGCGGCTGAACAGATCTTCCAGGGAATGCACCAGGTCATTGGCGTTCAGCGGCTTGCGATCCAGCGACTGACGCCGGGAGAACGCCAGCAGGCGATGGGTCAGGGCGGCGGCGCGATTGGCCGAGGACACCGCGGCTTCGGTGAAGCGGCCAATCTCGGCGGCGCGCCCGTCAGCGATATAGCGCTGCATCAGGTCGAGGCTGCCGATGATCCCGGTCAGCATGTTGTTGAAGTCGTGGGCGATGCCGCCGGTGAGCTGCCCGACCGCTTCCATTTTCTGCGCGTGGCGCAAGGCGTCTTCCGCGCGCTCGCGCTCGAACATTTCGTTTTGCAGCCGCTGGTTGGCTTCGGCCAGTTGCTGGGTGCGGGCGGCGACCCGTTCCTCAAGGGTCTCGTTGAGATTGCGCAGGGCTTCTTCGGTCTGTTTGCGCTCGGTTTCGTCGATCACGAAGATGTAGAAACCATTCACCGCGCCATCCGGTCCGTGCCGGGGCAGGTAATTCATCAGCGCATGCCGCGTGCTGCCATCGCGATGGGGAGCATCAATGCTGAAACAGCAGGCCTTGCCGGTCAGCGCCTCGGCGATGTGCTCGGCGCGCAGGGCATAGGCGTCCGCGCCCAACACTTCAAGAATGGTTCGCCCGTACAGTTCCTGGGGCGTCAGGCCGTACCAATCCAGGTACGCGGCGTTGTTCAGGCGAAAACGCTCTTCGCGGTCGACGTAACTGATCAGGATCGGCATGGCGTTGATGATCAGTTGCAGCTCGGTCTGACTCTGGCGCAAGGCCTGCTCGGTGTGCTTGCGCTCGGTGAGGTCCAGCGCGGCGCCGAGGAAACGGATCGGCCGGCCATGATGGTCCTTGTAGCAACGACCCCGGGCAAAGACCCAGCGCAACTGGCCGTCGGGCTGCAGCAAGCGATATTCCTCGGCGTACTCGGTGCCGTGAGTGATGCAGTGTTTGATGCTGCGGGCGATCGTCCCGCGGTCTTCCGGGTGCACGCCGTGGAGATACTCACTGATCGGCAACTGGCTGGCCATGGCCGGATCAATGCCGTGCAACTGGGCGAAATGCGCGTCGGCGATGAAGCGATCTTCGCCGATGTCCCAATCCCAGGTGCCGACGGCGTCGGTGGCCGCCAGTGCCAGTTGCAGACGCTGTTCGGTTTCGTGCTGAGCCTTGAGGCTGGCGGCCGAACGCTGTTCGAGTTCCAGTGCGATGCGCCGGCGTTCATTGGTTTCGATGGCGGTGACCAATATGCCGGCGACCTGAGCGTTTTCATCGCGGATCGGACTGTAGGTCAGGTCCAGCCAGAAGTCGGAATCACCTTCGTCGCGCTGCAAGGTAAAGCGTTGTTCGCTGTAGGTTCGCACCTGGCCTTGTAGGACGGCGCTGTAAATGGGGTCGGTAAAGTCCTGGAGTTCTGGCCAGATCTGGTGCGTCGGTTGTCCGAAAGCGTGTGGATGCTTGCTGCCGGCGAGGAGGGCGAAACCGTCGTTGTAGATCTGCGTGAGCTGCGGCCCCCATAGCAACAGCATCGGCATCGGCGAATGAATCACGATGTCCACGGCGGTGCGCAGGCTCTGTGGCCAGGTATTGGCAGCGCCCAGCGGGGTGCGTGTCCAGTCCAGTCTGGCGATCAAGGCCTGGGCATCGCTGCCCGTCGGTGATGCGTTCATCAAGTTGTCCTGCGCTTAAGTCGGTGTGGCGGCGTCTACTATCCTTGCTGGGTGGTAGACGCTGGATGACCCGCCATGGGTCATTTTTTTCATTGAATGCTTCGCGGGTGCTTTTTGCCATGGAAATCGATGCACTGTTGCAGATACTGGCTAATCAGAATGGATCCGATCTTTACCTCTCAACTGGCGCGCCACCCAGCGCCCGATTCGACGGCGTGCTCAAACCACTGACCGATCAGCCGTTCAAACCGGGAGAAGTCGCGGCCATTGCCGAGTCCATCATGGACGCCGAACAGCGTCTGGAGTTCGATCGGGAACTGGAGATGAACCTGGCGATCTCCTTGGCGGGTGTCGGGCGCTTTCGGGTCAACATCTTCAAGCAACGCAACGATGTGTCGATCGTGGCGCGCAACATCAAACTCGACATCCCGCGTTTCGAGGACCTCAAGTTACCGGCGGTGTTGCTCGACACCGTGATGCTCAAACAAGGACTGATGCTGTTCGTCGGCGCCACCGATTCCGGCAAGTCGACCTCCCTCGCGGCGCTGATCGATTACCGCAACCGCCACAGCACGGGCCACATCGTCACCATCGAAGACCCCATCGAGTACATCCATCGGCACAAGCAGTCGATCATCAACCAGCGCGAGGTCGGCGTCGATACCCGCAGTTTTCATGCCGCGTTGAAAAACACCCTGCGCCAGGCACCGGACGTGGTGCTGATCGGCGAAATCCGTGATCGCGAAACCATGGAACACGCGCTGGCGTTTGCCGACACCGGCCATTTGGTGATCTCGACGTTGCACGCGCACAACGCCAATCAGGCGCTGGATCGCATCATCAATTTCTTCCCGGAAGAGCGTCATACTCAACTGCTGCATGATCTGGGCAATAATCTCAAGGCATTCGTGTCCCAGCGATTGGTGCGTACCCTCGATGGTCAGCGCCGGGCGGCGGTGGAGGTGATGCTGGGCACGCCGACCATCGGTGACTTGATTCGGCGCAATGAGTTTGCCGAACTGAAGGGGATCATGGAGAAATCGCTGGAGTTGGGGATGCAGACGTTTGACGGTGCGCTGTATGCGTTGGTTGTCGAGGGGGCGATCAATGAGGAAGAGGCGTTGAAGCATGCGGATTCGGTGAACAATTTGCGCTTGAGGCTGAAGTTGTACAGCGATGCATCACCGCCCACTCAACCGCCCACTGGAGAGTGGGGACTCATGGACTGACACCGCGCCGGCCCACTGTAGGAGCGAGCCTGCTCGCGAAAGTGCTCTGTCAGTCAACATCAATATGGGCTGACACACCGCCTCGCGAGCAGGCTCACTCCTACAGGGAATTTCTTCAGGTTTGGAGTTCGGGGCGGTTTCGGAATTGCTCCAGCGCCTCGGGATTGGCCAGCGCATCGGTGTTCTTCACCTTCTGCCCATGCACCACATTGCGCACGGCCAGCTCAACGACTTTGCCGCTGATGGTCCGGGGAATATCGGTCACCGCGACAATCTTCGCCGGGACATGCCGGGGCGTGGTGTTGGCGCGGATGACCTGGCGAATCTGCTGCTGCAAGGTTTCCTCCAGTTTGACGCCGTCGCGCAATTTCACGAACAGCACCACCCGCACGTCATCCTGCCATTGCTGACCAATGGCCACGCTGTCCAGCACCTGCGGCACCTTTTCCACCTGACGATAGATTTCCGCCGTGCCAATGCGCACGCCGCCGGGGTTGAGCACCGCGTCCGAGCGGCCGTGGATCATCATTGCGCCGTGGGGCAGTTGTTCGGCGTAATCGCCCTGGGCCCAGACGCCGGGGAACTGACTGAAATATGAAGCACGCAGCTTTTCCTGCTGAGGGTCGTTCCAGAAACCGATGGGCATGGCCGGGAAGTGCCGGGTGCAGACCAGCTCACCTTTCTGTCCAACCACAGGCTTACCGTCGTCGTTCCAGACTTCGACCGCCATACCCAGGCTCTTGCCCTGTATTTCGCCACGCCGCACGGGTTCAAACGGGTTGCTGTTCACAAAGCACGAAACGATGTCGGTACCGCCAGACATCGAGGCCAGGCACAGGTCACTCTTGAAGTCGCGATACACGTAGTCGTAACTTTGCGGCGATAACGCGGACCCGGTGCAGAGCAGGGTTTTCAGGCTGCTCAGGTCATGACTCTCACGGGGTTTGATTCCATTGGTTTCAAGAGTCGCGAGGAACTTGGGGCTGGTGCCGAAGACGCTGATGCGTTCATCGTCGATCAGGTCGATCAAGCGTACGGGGTCCGGATGAAACGGCGAGCCTTCGTACAGCACCACCGCGCTGCCCACGGCCAGGGCCGAGACCAGCCAGTTCCACATCATCCAGCCACAGGTGGTGTAGTAGAACAACCGGTCGCCGGGGCCGAGATCGCAATGCAGTCCATGTTCCTTGACGTGTTGCAGCAGCACGCCGCCTGTGCTGTGGATGATGCATTTCGGCACGCCAGTAGTGCCGCTGGAATAGAGGATGTACAGCGGATGAGCGAAAGGCACGGGGACGAAGTCCGGCTCACCGCCGATGTCGTAGAAATCATCCCACAGCGTTACGTTCGCCCGGGTGTGGAAATGCTCGATGTGCGCCTGTGACCGGGCATACGGCACCACGATCAACTGCAGCAGGGACGGCAGGCGTTCGAGGATTTCGTTGACCTTGGCAGTCTGGTCGATGTCTTTGCCGGCATAGCGGTAACCGGCGCAGGTGATAAGCACTTTCGGTTCGATCTGGCCGAAGCGGTCGATCACGCCCTGGGTGCCGAAGTCCGGTGATGAACAGGACCAGATCGCCCCGAGGCTGGTGGTGCCAAGCATGGCCACCAGGGTTTGCCAGGTGTTGGGCATGCACGCGGCCACGCGGTCGCCGAGGCCGACGCCGGCAGCGATCAAGCTGTGTTGGAAACCGGCGACATGCTCGGCCAGTTCAGCCCAGGTCAGGTGTTCGCGCTGACCGTTCTCGCCAATGGCGATGACTGCTATGGCATCGTCGCGACGGCGCAGCAGGTGTTCGGCGAAATTCAGGGTGGCGCCAGGAAACCACTGGGCGCTGGGCATGTGCGGGCCTTCCACCAGCACCGAGTCCGGTTGATCGTGGAAGCGGATGTCAAAGAAGTCGACGATCGCCTGCCAGAATGCTTCGCGCTGATCGATGGACCATTGGTGCAGGGCGGGGTAGTCGTCGAGGTGGATGTTGTGCCGCTTGATGATGAAGCGCCGGAAGGCGTCCATGCGGGTTTTGCTGATGCGCTCGGCGCTGGGTTGCCACAGGATCTCGGACATGGCTTGCCTCTTTTTTCTTATGCGTACACACAGGCTACTGCGGAGCAGGCTTCTGTGGCGAGGGAGCTTGCTCCCGCTGGGTTGCGAAGCCGCCCCAAATGATTCGTCCAGCCCGTTTGCGGCTGCTGCGCACCCGAGCGGGAGCAAGCTCCCTCGCCACAGGGTTGTTGAATGATTACTGCGCCAACCACCCACCATCAATATTCCACGCCGCGCCACGCACCTGGCTGCCGGCCTCACTGCACAAGAACAACACCAGCTCACCCAATTGCGGCGGCGTGACGAATTCCAGCGACGGCTGCTTTTCGGCCAGCAAATCATGCTGCGCCTGTTGCGGCTCGATCCCGGTCGCAATGCGATCATCAATCTGCTTCTGCACCAGCGGCGTCAACACCCAACCCGGACAAATGGCGTTGCAGGTGACATTAGTGGTTGCCGTTTCCAGCCCGACCACCTTGGTCAGGCCGATCACACCATGCTTGGCCGCGACGTACGCGGCTTTGCCCACCGAACCGACCTGGCCGTGCACCGAGGCGATGTTGATGATCCGCCCCCAGCCTTTGGCACGCATGCCCGGCAGGCTCAAACGGGTGCTGTGGAACACCGACGACAGGTTGATCGCAATGATCGAGTCCCAGCGCTCCACCGGGAACTCTTCCACTGGTGCCACGTGCTGGATGCCGGCGTTGTTCACCAGAATGTCGACGCCGCCAAACTCACGCTCGGCGTAGGCGATCATCTCGGCAATCTGCGCCGGGTCGCTGACGTCGGCCGGATGATGGCCGACCTTGCCGCCGCTTTTTTTACTGACCTGTTCAACTTCGGCAATCACCTTGGACGCATCGCCGAAACCGTTGAGGATCAGATTGGCGCCGGCCTTGGCCAGACTGAGGGCTATCCCCAGGCCAATGCCGCTGGTGGAACCGGTGACCAGTGCAGTCTTGCCCGAAAGAGTCGTCATGAATACCTCACACAATGCCAGTGGCGTAGAAAGTACCGATCACCACAAAAACCGCCAGGGTCTTGATCAGCGTAATACAGAAAATGTCTTTGTAGGCTTCGCGGTGGGTCAGGCCGGTGACCGCCAGCAAGGTAATCACCGCGCCGTTGTGCGGCAGGGTGTCCATGCCGCCACTGGCCATCGCGGCCACCCGGTGCAGCACTTCCAGCGGGATGTTGGCCGCATGGGCCGCTGCAATGAAGTCATTGGCCATGGCCGCCAGCGCAATGCTCATGCCGCCCGACGCCGAACCGGTAATACCGGCCAGCAGGGTCACGGTAATCGCTTCGTTGACCAGCGGATTGGGAATGCTCTTGAGCCAGTCGGCCAGTACCAGGAAGCCCGGCAGCGAGGCAATCACCGCACCAAAACCGTATTCAGAAGCGGTGTTCATCGCCGCCAGCAATGAACCGCTGACCGCACTTCGACTGCCTTCGGCCAGCTTGCCGCGAATCGCCTGGAAGCCGAACACCAGCACCATGATGATGCCCACCAGCAAGGCCGCCTGAACTGCCCAGATCGCCGTTAGCTTGGCGATTTCGGTGGTCACCGGCGCGGTCATGCCCGGCAGCGCAAGGCTGTGCGTCTTGCCGTACCACTGCGGAATCCACTGGGTAAACAGCAGGTTCATGATGCCCACCGCCAGCAGCGGCGACAGGGCGATCCAAGGATTCGGCAGTTTGATATCGGCCGCGGTTTCCGGCTCGTTGCGCAGTTCGGTGCCATAACCTTCACCGGCGGCCTGAGCCTTGTTGCGCTGGCGCTGGAGAAACAGCATGCCGGCGCAGAAAACGAAGATTGCGCCGATCACACCCAGCCATGGCGCCGCCCACGCGGTGGTGTTGAAGAAGGTGCTGGGGATGATGTTCTGGATTTGCGGGGTGCCGGGCAGGGCGTCCATGGTGAACGAGAATGCACCGAGGGCGATGGTGGCCGGGATCAGCCGCTTGGGGATGTTGCTCTGGCGGAACATTTCAGCGGCAAACGGGTAGACCGCAAACACCACCACAAACAGCGACACGCCGCCGTAAGTGAGCAGGGCGCAGACCAGCACGATCACCAGCATGGCCTGGCGAGTGCCCAGCAGCCGAATCGCCGCCGCAACGATGGAGCGCGAGAAACCCGACAACTCGATCAACTTGCCGAAGACCGCGCCGAGCAGGAACACCGGGAAATACAGTTTGATGAAGCCGACCATTTTTTCCATGAACACCCCGGTGAAGGCAGGGGCAACGGCGGAAGGGTCGGTGAGCAGAACGGCGCCGAGGGCGGCAATCGGGGCGAAGAGAATAACGCTGTAGCCACGGTAAGCAGCCAGCATCAGCAGCGCGAGGGCTGCCAAGGCAATGATCACACTCATGGTGTGTCTCCTGGATTGTTATTTTTGTAGGGTGGATCTTTTGTGGGAGAGGGCTTTAGCGAGATTCGTGCCATGCATACAACATGTTGAAATATAAGGACATTTGTTTGTTGATGAGAGCGTTTTGAATTTGTTGTCTCTGTTTTGAGATTTTTTGTGGATGTGCGGACGCATTCGCGGGCAAGCCTCGCTCCTACAGGTTTGTGGTCGGCCAAGAAAATTTGAGCATCCTGGCCCTGTAGGAGCGAGGCTTGCCCGCGAAGAGGCCGTATCTACCAACAGAGATTTATGTCTCTTTATAGAGACTCTGCAATCCCCAGCGCGACCATCTTCTTATACAAAGTCGACCGTCCCAGCCCCAGCCGCGCCGCCGCTTCAATCACCTTGCCCCCGCATTGCGCCAGGGCAGATTCAATCAACTGTCGGTCAAACCGCTCCCGCGCCTCACTGAACGTCTCATGCGCAACCGCCTCAATCACCCTCGGCACCACACGCTCCACCGGCTTAAACGTACCAATCGCTGCGCGGATATCGCCCGCATTCAACATCAGGTCATCACTGAGCAGCGCCGCGCGTTCCAGCACATTGCGCAGTTCACGGATATTCCCCGGCCAGGCGTGTTGCCCCAGCAGAACCAAGGCTTCGGTGTTCAACTCATGCTGACTGCGCAGTTCCTCAAGGATTGCTTCACTGAGCGCCGGCAAGTCGTCGAGGCGATCGCGCAGGGGCGGTACGTTGATCGGCAGGACGTTGAGGCGGTAATACAAATCGGCGCGAAATTCGCCGCGCTTGATCGCCGCTTCCAGATCCGTGGAGGTGGCCGCGATCACTCGCACATCACTCTGGATCACTTCATTGGAGCCTACCGGCTCGAACTCCTTTTCCTGCAATACGCGCAGCAACTTGCTTTGCAGCGGCAGCGGCATGTCGCCGATTTCATCGAGAAACAGCGTGCCGCCCTGAGCGATCTGCAACTTGCCGGCCCGGCCCTTGCGATCGGCGCCGGTAAACGCGCCAGGCGCGGTGCCGAAGAATTCGGCTTCCAGCAACGCCTCGGGAATCGCCGCGCTGTTGATGCTGACAAAGGCTTTGTGCGCACGCGGCGAGGCGCCGTGGATCGCCTGGGCCAGCAACTCCTTGCCGGTGCCGGTCTCGCCGAGCAACAGCACCGGTGACTCGGCACTGGCGCTGCGCCGGGCACGGCGCTTGACTTCGAGGCTGGCGGCGCTGGTGCCAATGAAGTGGGCGAAGTTGTATTTGGTCTGCCGCGACCGCAGCAACGAGCGGGTGGAGGCCAGTTCTTCCTGCATGCTCAGATAGCGCTTGAGCATCGGCGACAGACTGTGCAATTCGTCGAACAGCGCAAAACCGATGGCGCCGATTACGGCGCCCGCGTCGTCGTGGATCGGCAGGCGCATCACCACCAGCGGTTCCTTGGGCGTGTCTTGCATGTCCAGCAGGATTGGCCGGCCGGTGCGCACCACCTCACGTAGCAGGCTGCCGGGGATCACGCTTTCGCACGCCTTCCCGATGGCCACTTCGGCCGACTCCAGGCCGAAACGCCGGGCATAGCGCTCGTTCATCCAGACGATGTTCGCGTCGCGGTCGACAATCACCGTGCCCTCGCTGGACTGCTCGATGATCTCGAACAGCGAACGGATCGCCAGCAGGCGAACGCGCTGGTAATCCTTGAGGCTTTCGGTGGTGTTCATGGGTTTCATGTCCAGAATATGTATTGTCTTGGCGGGCCTCTTCGCGGGCAAGCCTCGCTCCTACAGGGTTTGTGTCGAGCCACAAATTCAACGGTAACCACAAAACTTGTGGGAGCGAGGCTTGCCCGCGAAGGCCGCGACGCGGTCATATTGAATGACGCAGATTATGCCTACCGCGGATGCGCCGCCGCCAACAGCTCTTTGGTGTACGGATGCTGCGGCGAATCGAACACGTCATGGCTGGCGCCGCTTTCGACCACTTTGCCGTCCTTGATCACGATCATGTCGTGGGCCAGGGCGCGCACCACTGCCAGGTCATGGCTGATGAACAGGTAGGTCAGGCCATGTTTTTCCTGAAGCTGGCGGAGCAGGGCGACCACTTGTTTCTGCACGGTGCGATCCAGTGCTGAAGTCGGTTCATCGAGCAAAATCAGCGCCGGTTTCAGCACCAGCGCCCGAGCGATGGCGATGCGTTGCCGTTGGCCGCCGGAGAACTCGTGGGGATAGCGATGGCGGCTTTGCGGGTCGAGGCCGACTTCCTCCAGCGCGCGAATCACTTCGGCCTTGCACTCTTGCGCCGTCAACTGGCTATGCACTTCAAGTCCTTCGCTGATGATCTGCGCCACCGACATGCGCGGGCTGAGACTGCCGAAGGGATCCTGGAACACCACCTGCATCTTCTTGCGCCATGGCCGCAGCTGCTTTTGCGTCAGGCCGTCCAGCGCTTCGCCCTGAAAGCGAATGCTGCCTTCGGAGTCGAGCAAACGCAGGATCGCCTGGCCCAGGGTCGATTTGCCCGAGCCGGACTCGCCAACGATACCCAGGGTTTTACCGCGCTGAATGTTGAGGCTGATGCCATCCACCGCTTTCAGGTAAGTCTTGCGCTGAAACAACCCGCCACTGAGGGCAAACTGCACGCTCAAATTGTCCACTTCCAGCACGTTCTCGCGCTCATCCCGAGGCAGGGCTTCGCCTTCCGGTTCGGCGTTCAGCAGCACACAGCTGTAGGGGTGTTTCGGCTCGGTGAAGATCGTCTCGCACGTGGCCTCTTCGACGATTTCCCCAGCCTTCATTACGCACACACGCTGAGCGATGCTGCGCACCAGATTGAGGTCGTGGCTGATCAACAGCAGCGACATACCGAGCCGCTGTTGCAGGGACTTGAGCAGAATCAGAATTTTGCGCTGCACCGTCACGTCCAGCGCCGTGGTGGGTTCGTCGGCGATCAGCAACTGCGGCTCGCAAGCCAGGGCCATGGCGATCATCACCCGTTGCCGCTGGCCACCGGACAGTTGATGGGGATAGGCCTTGAGCCGCTCTTTGGGCTTTTGAATGCCGACCAGTTGCAGTAACTCCAGAATCCGCGCCTGGGCCATTTTGCCCGTCAGGCCCTTGTGCACCAGCAGGGTTTCGCCGATCTGCTTTTCGATGCTGTGCAACGGATTGAGTGAGGTCATCGGTTCCTGAAAGATCATCGCGATCCGGTTGCCGCGCAACTCACGCAACACCTGGGGCGGGGCGCCGAGCAGTTCCTTGCCGCGATAGCGAATGCTGCCAGTCGTCTGGGTGCCGGTCTCGGGCAGCAGTTGCAGGATCGAGTGGGCCGTCACCGATTTCCCGGAGCCCGATTCACCCACCAACGCCAGGCATTCGCCGGGATGGATGTCCAGGCACAGGTTGCGTACCACCGTCTGGCCATTGAAGGCCACGCTGAGGTCACGGATTTCGATCAGGTTGGTACTCATATCAACATTCCGCGTCAGGATCGGGGGTCAAGACCGAGGGTCGAAGGCATCACGCAACGCCTCGCCAATAAACACCAATAAGGAAAGAATCAGCGCCAGGGTGAAAAACGCCGTCAGCCCCAGCCAAGGCGCTTGAAGGTTCTGCTTGCCTTGCCCGATCAACTCACCCAGCGATGCGCTGCCGGCCGGCATGCCGAAGCCGAGGAAGTCCAGCGCCGTGAGGGTGGAGATGGCCCCGGTGAGAATGAACGGCAGATAGCTCAACGTCGCGTTCATGGCGTTGGGCAGGATATGCCGGACAATCACTTTTCGATCCGTGAGGCCCAGCGCACGGGCGGCTTTGACGTATTCCAGATTACGCCCGCGCAGGAACTCGGCGCGCACCACGTCGACCAGCGCCAGCCAGGAAAACAGCGCCATGATCCCCAGCAGCCACCAGAAATTCGGCTCGACGAACCCCGACAGAATGATCAGCAGGTACAGCACCGGCAGCCCGGACCAGACCTCCAGCAAACGTTGACCGATCAGGTCGACCCAGCCGCCGTAATAGCCTTGCAGCGCACCGGCGGCGATGCCGATCAACGCGCTGACAAAGGTCAGCATCAACGCAAACAGGATCGACACCCTCGCACCGAAAATCACCCGGGCCATGACGTCCCGGGACTGGTCGTCGGTGCCCAGCCAATTGACACTCGTGGGTGGGCTCGGCGCCGGTTTGTTGAGCTCATAATTGGGCGTGTCATCGCTGAACGGGATCGGCGGGAACAGCATCCAGCCGCCGTCCTTTTTAATCAGCTTCTGCACGTAGTCGCTGCGATAGTCGGCTTGAAACGGCAGTTGCCCGCCGAACTCCTGCTCGGTGTGACGTTTGAACACCGGGAAGTACCATTGGCCCTGATAACTGACCACCAGCGGTTTGTCGTTGGCGATCAACTCGCCGCCCAACGTCAGCAGAAACAGGCCAATGAACAACCACAGCGACCACCAGCCCCGGCGGTTTTTCTTGAAGCGCTCAAAGCGGCGACGGCCTAACGGCGAGAGCTTGAACATCACGCGTTCCTCGCGGCGAAGTCGATACGCGGGTCGACGAGGGTGTAGCAGAGGTCGCCGATCAGTTTTATCAGGAGCCCGAACAGCGTGAAGATAAACAGTGAGCCGAACACCACCGGGTAGTCCCGCGACACGGCGGCCTCATAGCTCATGCGCCCCAGGCCATCGAGGGAGAAAATCACCTCGATCAGCAACGAGCCGGCAAAGAACACGCTGATGAACGCCTGGGGAATCCCCGACACCACCAGCAGCATCGCGTTGCGAAACACATGGCCGTAAAGCACGCGTCGTTCGCTCAAGCCTTTGGCGCGTGCGGTGACCACGTACTGGCGCGTGATCTCATTGAGGAACGAGTTCTTGGTGAGGATCGTCAGGGTGGCGAAACCACCGATCACCAGCGCCGTCACCGGCAGCACCAGGTGCCAGAAATAGTCGGCGATCTTGCCCACGGTCGACAGCGACTCGAAGTTGTCCGAGACCAGCCCTCGCACCGGGAACCAGTTCAGCGAGGTGCCGCCGGCAAAGACCACGATCAGGAACATTGCGAACAGGAACGCCGGCATCGCGTAGCCGATGATGATCGCGGTGCTGCTCCAGATATCGAAATGGCTGCCATGATGAACGGCCTTGCGGATGCCCAGCGGGATCGACACCAGATAGGTGATCAGCGTGGCCCAGAGCCCGAGGGAAATGGTCACCGGCATTTTTTCCAGGATCAGGTCGGTGACGGTCGCGCCGCGGAAGAAGCTCTTGCCGAAGTCCAGGCGCGCGTAGCTGGTGAGCATCAGCCACAGGCGTTCATGTGCTGGCTTGTCGAAGCCGTATTGCTTTTCGATGTCCTTGATCAATTGCGGGTCGAGGCCGCGACTGGCGCGCGAGGTGCCGGACATGGTTTCCCCGGAGCCTCCGCCGACCGCTGCACCGCCAATGCCTTGCAAGTGCGCAATGGCCTGTTCCACCGGACCGCCCGGCGCGGCCTGGACGATGATGAAGTTGACCAGAAGAATGATCACCAGCGTCGGGATGATCAGCAGCAGGCGCCGCAGTATATAAGCCCACATCAATGCGGCCCTCCGGGGGTGCCACGGCGGATTTTCTCGGCCGTCATCTGCTGGTTGGTCAGCGGCGTGGTGCTCACTTCCCACCAGCTCTCTATGGCTTCGTCATTACTGGCCTGCTCGTTGGGCATGCCGAACCGGTTCCACCACACCGTCGAGGTGCCCGGCGGGTAATAGTTGGGAATCCAGTAGTAGTTCCATTGCAGCACCCGGTCCAGTGCGTGGGCGTAACGCAGCATTTCCGGTTGGGTGTTGGCGCGGACCAGCCCGTTGATCAGGGTGTCTACCGCCGGGTTCTTCAGCACCATGTAGTTGTTGGCGCCGGGGTCGTTGGCCGAGATCGAGCCGAAGTAGTTGAACAGTTCGCCACCCGGTGAAGTGGTGACCGGGTAGCCGGTGACGATCATGTCGTAGTCACGGCTCATCAGGCGATTCACGTACTGGGACGAGTCGATGCGGCGAATGTTCAGGTCGATACCGATCTGTTTCAAGGTGCGCTTGTACGGCAGCAGCAATCGGTCCATGCCGTTCTGGCTGACCAGAAAGGTGAAACTCAGCGGCGTGCCTTCAGCGTTGACCAGCTGATCGCCATCGGGTTTCCAGCCCGCCTGCTCAAGCAGGTCCAGCGCTTGCAGCTGTTTGTCGCGAATCAAGCCGCTGCCATCGGTTTTCGGTGCTTCGAAGACTTTGGTGAAGACCTCGTCGGGGATCTGCCCGCGCAGCGGTTCGAGGATGGCCAGCTCGCCGGCGTCCGGCAGTTGGCGGGCGGCGAGGTCGGTGTTGGAAAAGAAGCTCTGCTGGCGGATGTACATGTCCCGCATCATCTGCCGATTGCTCCACTCGAAATCCCACAGCATCGCCAGGGCCTGGCGCACTCGGCGGTCCTGGAATATCGGGTTTTGCAAATTGAAGACAAAACCCTGGGCCGATTGCGGTGCTTGCGTTGCCAGATGCGCTTTTTGCAGACGACCGTCACTCAGGGCCGGGCTTTCGTAGCCGATCGAGTAGCCGGTCGCGGAGAATTCGCGGTTGTAATCGTAGGCGCCGCCACGCAGGACCTGGCGCGCGACGTCGGTATCGCCGAAGTACTCGATGCTGAAGCGATCGAAGTTGTAGAGGCCGCGGCTGACTGGCAAATCCTTGCCCCACCAGGTGGCATTGCGCTCGAAGGTGATGCTGCGGCCGGAATCGACCTTTCCTACCTTGTAAGGACCGCTGCCCAGTGGCGCCTCGTAACCACCGCCATTGGCGAAGTCGCGAGTCTTCCACCAGTGCTCCGGAAAGACCGGCAAAGTGGCAATGTCGAGGGGCAGGGTGCGGTTTTCGTTGCTTTTGAAGTCGAACCGAACCGTCAGCGGCGCTTCGACTTCGACGCCTTTGACGTCGGCGAACTGGGTGCGATAGCGCAGGCTGCCCTGGGTCATCAGCAGGTCGAAGGTGTAGCGCACGTCCTGGGCCGTGATCGGTGTGCCGTCGGCGAAACGTGCTTTCGGGTTCAAATAGAAGCGCAGGGACATGCCGTCGTCCGAGCGCTCCATCTTCTGTGCTACCAGGCCGTACACGGTGTAGGGCTCGTCAAGCGAGCGCTGGGCCAGAGGCGAGTAGAGCAAACCGTCGATTTGCGTGACGCCAATGCCTTTGTCGATGTACGGCAACATATGGTCGAAGTGCCCGATCTCGATGGCGGAGCGGCGCATCGTGCCGCCCTTGGGAGCTTGCGGGTTGGCATAGGCGAAATGACTGAAGCCGGCGGGATACTTCGCCGGTTCGCCGTACACGGTCAACGCATGTTGCGGTGCTGCATCCACACCAGCGGCACTTAATAGCAGGGCCACGGCAGTGAACAACAAAGTAGGGAAAGCCAGTCGCATTGTCAGCCTTAGAGCCGGGTGGTCGATAACCGCAATTTGTACGCTAGCGGCGCGTCCCTCGCCAGCCGTATCACGTATCCGAAACACAACGGCCCACCAAAAGGCGGGCCGTCATGCACAAAACCAGGGCGTCGATCAGTCCTGGCGGCTGGTCACTTCCAGCAAGTGATAGCCAAACTGGGTCTTGACCGGGCCTTGCACCACGTTAATCGGTGCGCTGAAGACGACGGCGTCGAACTCTTTGACCATCTGGCCTGGACCGAATGAACCCAGGTCACCGCCTTGGCGGCTGGACGGGCAAGTGGAGTTGTCTTTGGCAACCTGGGCGAAATCAGTGCCGCCTTCGATCTGGGCTTTGAGTTCGTTGCACTTGGCTTCCGAGGCAACCAGGATGTGACGGGCAGTGGCTTTAGCCATGGAAAAATACTCCTTTCAATGTTCAGTAAAGTGCGGAGCCTACCGGATTCAGTGGCCTATTTCTCGTCAAAGTTCCGGACGGATTATAGGCCGGCATTTCTCAGGCGCTCGGCATGCTGCACATACAAGGGAATCGGGTCGATGCCCTTGCCCAGTGGTCCGGCGGTTTGACTGAGGCTGTCCAAATGATCCAGCGGATAGTCGGAACGGATAACTTTGCCTAAATGGGAGCTGTAGCGGCCAACCATGCCGTCATTCTGCTCCGCTTCGGTGGTGAAGTAGCGGGAAAAGGCCTGGAGGAAACCGTGCAGCGGATTGACCGCATTCAGGCCTTTGTCGAGGAGGTCGCCCTGCAATGTTCCGCTCCAGGAGTAATAACGCACGCCGTTAACCAGCTCACGGCCCTTGCCTCCCCAGGTTTTCGGCAGCCCTTGCGGGTACTTGTCGTTGAAAGCGCCCACACCTTCAGTGGTCAATGCGTTGAGCGCGGCGATGGCGTTCTGCGGCAAGTGCTGGTGACCGCTGAGCAACGACAGAAAGTCGGCAAACAGCGTGGCAACGGTGGCCGCGACGTGTTCCGGCAGGCGTCCGGGTGTCAGTGCCTTGCGCAGAAAGTCGGCGAGTTCCGAGCCGTGGTTCGGGCCGCTGACCGAAGTCACTGACGCGACGATTTCTGGCGCGATGGCTGCTGCGTAACGTGCCGTGAGGGCACCCTGGCTGTGACCGATCAGGTTGACCTGTTGGGCGCCGGTTCCTTCCAGCACCCGTTCGATCTGTGCCAACAGTTGGTCGCCGCGCACTTCGTTGCTTTGGGTAGCCGAGAGGTGGGGGATAAACACTCTTGCGCCGGCACTTCTGAGGGCCTGCTTGACGTCATGGAAGAGTTCGACTTTGCCAATGCGATCAAAGCCGAAGAGCCCGTGGATCAGCAGGATTGGATACTGAGTGGTTGCATTCCGTAGCATGTTCATTCCTTTTTCGCGGTGGTTCAGAGGTGTGAATACGGGCTCACTCTAAAGCACAGCGGCAGCTCGGCGGTGTATGAAAAATCCGCTGTAAGCTGATGAAAAAGGTATAGAAAACGTAGGAAAGTTCGAAAGAGAATGAGGTCCGGTTCGGAATATCTGGACATCTTTTTGTCGTTCGTGGAGCACATCATTGCAACGGCCTACTGTGTGAGCGCCGTTTACCTGTAAACCGATTCGCTTTTCCGACGCCCAGCCCTCGATCGAGGGCTGGAAGGTCGGCTGTGGTTATGCCGGTCGTTGAACGCTGTTCTGCACTCGCAGCCGGTCGACTGCCTGGCGCAGTAGTTGTTCGGTTCCGGTCCAGCCAAGGCAGCCATCTGTTACCGATACGCCGTAGCGCAATGATGGGCTCAAGGGCTGGCAGCCTTCGAACAAATGGCTCTCGATCATCATGCCGATCAACGATCGATCACCTTGCAGGCGTTGCTCAAGCACATCGTTGAACACGGCCGGCTGTCGTGCCGGGTCTTTGCCGCTGTTGGCGTGGCTGCAGTCGACCATGATTCGTGCCGGGATCTTGAGACGAATCAAGTCGCTGTTCACCTGGGCGACGCTGTCGCGATCGTAGTTCGGCCCGCGATGACCGCCCCGCAAAACCAGATGGGTGTCAGGATTGCCGGGGGTTTGAATGACCGCAGGGTGTCCCTGGCTGTCGACACCGAAATGGCGATGCGGGTGGGCGGCCGAACGCATGGCATCGCTGGCTACGGCGACGCCGCCATCGGTGCCGTTCTTGAAGCCGACCGGCATGCTCAGGCCGCTGGCCATTTCCCGGTGGATTTGCGACTCGGTGGTGCGGGCGCCGATGGCCACCCAGCTCAACAGATCGTCGAAGTAGCCGGCAGCCATGGGTTGCAGCAGTTCGGTGGCAATCGGCAAGCCGAGGCGCAGCATTTCGCGCATCAGTTCACGCGACAGCGTCAAACCGCCGGCCATGTCATCACTGCCGTCAAGCCGCGGGTCGTAGGCCAGGCCTTTCCAGCCGACCGTGGTGCGGGGTTTTTCGACGTAGGCACGCATCACCAGCAGCATTTCATCGCTGACTTCGGCGGCGAGGTGGGCAAGATTGGACGCGTATTCGAGAGCGGACCGGGGATCGTGAATCGAGCAAGGGCCGACGATGACCAGCAGACGGGAATCTTCACCGTTGAGGATCGCGCGGACCGCGTCGCGGTGGGCGGCGACTTGCTGGCTCAGGGCAATGTCGAGGGGCAATTGCTGTTTGAGTTGCAATGAGCTGGGCAGACGCAGGGTCAGCGCTTCATTGGCGGGGCTCAAGGTGGACAGCGGCAGAGCGGAGACGGACGAGTTCATATTCAGGCTTCCTGGGCTGGCGGCGGGTTCGTTCCCGCGCGCTCGGCCCTACTGGGGTGTTCGACAATTGGCCGGATTGGCTGCGTGTGTGTGCTTGCCACCTGTGGGTGACCGATCGGAGGCGGCAGGCTGTCCCGAGCGGAGGCTGGTAAATCGCCAGGCGGTAAAACTGTCGTAACGGTAATAAGTGGCGTAGTTCATTTTCTAAATCCTCGGTTTGTCTGGTGTGTTGCTAAAAATGGGGGGGGCTGAAAAAACAAAACCCCCGGTCGGGAGGCCGACCGGGGGTTGAGAATTCTCTGGTGGCGACCCGTTTAAAGTGGGCGCCGTGTGGGTATCAGGCGCGCCAGTGGCTAAACCAATACCCAAAATAAAAGCTGACCGGAGCACAAACGTCAGTCACCCGGGCAGCCGCAACCGAGCGCGAGGCGCTGGCGGTACGTAGCTGTGAAAGGGCGTTGAACATGGTCTGTCTCCGATGAATGCGCCGAGCTTACTAGAGGCCGGTGCGCGGTTTCAATCAGAAAATGCTATCGACCAGTGGCTGTGTTTACTATCGCTTGAGTGCGCCCTGGTTTATGACACACTTCGCCTTCCGCCCGGCCTGCCACATCACAAGGACGAAGCATGACGACACTGACCATCGCCGCCGCACAATCGATCTCCATCGCGGGTGATCTCGCCGCCAATATCGCCTGGCATCAGCGCTTCATGCAGATTGCCGCGGAGCAGGGCGTCCAGTTGCTCGTCTTTCCTGAGTTGTCGCTGACCGGGTACGAGCGCGGGCTGGCGGCTGAGCTGGCGATTGACCCGAATGCCGAGGTGCTGCAACCGCTGCGAGATTTCGCGCGGGAAACGGGCGTGACGAGTGTGGTCGGAATGCCGATTCGTCTGTCGGATGATTCACCGGTACTGATCGGTGCGTTGGTCCTGGGCGCCGATGGTTCACTCGCGGTGTACAGCAAGCAGCATCTGCATCCGGGCGAGGAGGTGGCGTTTGCACCGGGCACGGGTGGCTCGACCTTGACGATTGGCAGCGACACGGTCGCATTGGCGGTGTGCGCCGATTTTTCTCACGCCAGCCACGCGGCAGCGGCGGCGGAACAAGGCGCCGACCTTTATGCCGCCGGCGTCCTGATCACCGAAAACGGCTATGCGCCGGATACTGCACTCTTGCAAGGCTATGCCGGCACCCATTCAATGGCAGTGCTGATGGCTAACCATGGCGGGGTGACGGGAGGTTGGGAATCGGCAGGGCGCAGTGCAATCTGGGCGGCGGATGGATCGTTGATTACCGCAGCACCCGGTACGGGTAATCTGCTGGTCATTGCTCGCCGAGACGCTGGAGGCTGTTATAAAGGGCAAATCGTGGAGGTCGTGGAGGCTTGATGGGCTTCGAATTGCGTCCGGCAACCGCCCGGGATCTGGAGTTCGCTCGCGACCTGACCTGTCGAACCATGCTTCGCTATTACATTCAGCATGATCTGCTGTGGCTGGACGAGGCGTTCGATGTTGCCTGGGCCGGGCGCGAGAACTGGTTGATCGTCCGTGACGATGTCTTGCAGGGTTATGTGAGCCTCAGTCGCGACGCTAGAGCTTTATACATCCGCGAGTTGCACGTGCTCGAAGCGTTTCAGGGACAGGGTGCCGGTTCCTGGGCGATCGATCAGGTATTTGCCATGGCCTGCAAAGAGCGGCGTCCGGCTTTGCGCCTGACAGTTTTTGAAACGAATCCGGCCAAAGCGCTGTACGAGCGAAAAGGGCTGAAGGTGGTCGGCCAAGACGAGTGTTTCCTGAGAATGCAGCGCGATGTCGATGAGCTTCTTCGCTGAAACACGCTTGCGACAGGCCTTTCAAGATGTATTGAAACTTTTTATATAGCGCTTGCCGCTAGGTCTGCCAGTCGCTTTTTGCTAAGGTGTCCGGCAACCCAATAAGACCATATCGCGAGGTGTCTGCTTGATTAGGGTGCTAGTAGTCGATGACCATGATCTCGTTCGTACAGGCATTACACGAATGCTGGCTGACATCGATGGCCTGCAAGTAGTCGGCCAGGCTGAGTCAGGGGAGGAATCCCTGCTTAAAGCGCGTGAGTTGAAACCCGATGTGGTGCTGATGGACGTCAAGATGCCCGGGATCGGCGGTCTTGAAGCCACGCGCAAATTATTGCGCAGTCATCCGGACATCAAAGTCGTCGCGGTCACCGTTTGCGAGGAAGATCCGTTTCCTACGCGGCTGTTGCAGGCCGGTGCCGCAGGTTATCTGACCAAGGGCGCCGGGTTGCCGGAAATGGTCCAGGCGATTCGTCTGGTATTTGCGGGGCAACGCTACATCAGCCCGCAAATTGCACAGCAACTGGCGATCAAATCCTTTCAGCCGACCAACGATTCGCCTTTCGACGCGCTGTCAGAACGCGAGATTCAGATCGCATTGATGATTGTCGGCTGCCAGAAAGTCCAGATCATTTCCGACAAGCTCTGCCTGTCGCCAAAAACGGTCAACACTTACCGTTACCGCATTTTCGAGAAGCTCTCGATCAGCAGTGATGTCGAGCTGACGCTGTTGGCGGTGCGTCACGGCATGGTTGATGCCAGCCTCTGAAAATGACTGAAGTCTTCGATCCAGGCGCTTTTCTGTCGACCGTCAGTGGGCGCCCTGGCGTCTACCGCATGTTCGACAGCGATGCACGCCTGCTGTACGTCGGCAAAGCCAAGAATCTAAAAAATCGCCTGTCGAGCTATTTCCGAAAATCCGGTCTTGCGCCCAAGACGGCGGCGTTGGTCGCCCGTATCGCTCAGGTCGAAACGACCATCACGGCCAACGAAACCGAAGCCTTGCTGCTTGAGCAAACGCTGATCAAGGAGTGGCGCCCGCCGTATAACATCCTGCTGCGGGACGACAAATCCTACCCTTACGTCTTTCTCTCGGATGGCCAGTTCCCTCGCCTGAGCATCCATCGCGGTGCGAAAAAGGCGAAGGGCAAGTACTTCGGTCCGTATCCCAGCGCGGGCGCCATTCGCGAAAGCCTGAGCCTGCTGCAAAAGACCTTTTTTGTTCGCCAGTGCGAAGAGAGCTATTACAAGAACCGTACGCGCCCTTGTCTGCAATACCAGATCAAACGCTGCAAGGCCCCGTGCGTCGGGCTGGTGGAGCCCGAGGTATATGCCGAGGACGTTCGCCACTCGGTCATGTTCCTTGAAGGCCGCAGCAATGCGCTGACGGACGAGTTGTCCGCCGGCATGGAAGAGGCGGCGATCAACCTCGAGTTCGAGCGCGCCGCCGAGTTGCGTGACCAGATATCGTTGCTGCGCCGGGTACAGGACCAGCAAAGCATGGAAGGCGGTACGGGCGATATCGACGTGATCGCCGCGTTCGTCAATCCGGGCGGCGCCTGTGTTCACTTGATCAGCGTGCGCGGTGGGCGGGTGCTGGGCAGCAAGAACTTCTTCCCTCAGGTCGGAATCGACGAAGACGTTTCCGAGGTCATGGCTGCATTTCTCGGTCAGTATTTCATTACCAGTCCCGAGCGCGACTTGCCGAGCGAACTGATCGTCAACGTGGTTCACGAGGACTTTCCGACCCTGATTACCGCCATCGACGAGCTTCGCGGTCGCGAGTTGACTATCAGTCATCGAGTGCGCGGTACGCGAGCGCGCTGGCAACAACTGGCGGTCACCAATGCCGAGCAAGCGTTGAGCGCGAGGCTGGCCAACCGTCAACACGTCGCCGCGCGTTTCGATGCCCTGGCAGAAGTGTTGAATCTGGAGGAGCCGCCGCAGCGTCTTGAGTGCTATGACATCAGCCACTCCAGCGGTGAAGCCACCGTTGCCTCTTGCGTGGTGTTCGGTCCGGAAGGCCCGATCAAGTCCGACTATCGTCGGTACAACATCGAAGGCGTGACTCCGGGCGACGACTATGCGGCCATGCACCAGGCCCTGACCCGACGCTTCAGCAAGCTTAAAGACGGGGAGGGAAAGCTGCCGGACATTCTGCTGGTGGACGGCGGCAAGGGGCAGCTGTCGATGGCCCGCGACGTGCTCAATGAATTGTCGGTACCTGACCTGATTCTACTGGGCGTGGCCAAGGGCGCGACGCGCAAGGCCGGTTTTGAAACCCTGTACCTCAACGACGCAGCCCACGAATTTACGCTGCGCGGCGATTCCCCCGCGCTGCATTTGATTCAACAGATACGCGATGAAGCCCACCGTTTCGCGATTACCGGGCACCGCGCGCGCCGTGGCAAAACCCGGCGCACATCGACGCTTGAGGGCGTTGCAGGCGTCGGACCGACACGTCGGCGTGATTTGTTAAAACATTTTGGTGGATTGCAGGAGCTGTCTCGTGCCAGCATCGAGGAGATCGCCAAAGCACCCGGGATCAGTAAAAAGCTCGCAGAGTTGATTTATGCAAATCTGCACAGCGAGTAGAATGCCACCTCACCTCGTAGCCAGTTGTGCCGATGAATATCCCTAATCTGATTACCGTTCTACGCGTCCTGCTCATCCCGATCTTCATTTTACTGTTCTACCTGCCTTACCAATGGAGCTACCTGGCCTCCGCCTCGGTCTTCGCATTTGCCGCCGCTACAGATTGGCTGGACGGCTATCTGGCCCGTCGTCTGGAACAAAGCACACCGTTCGGGGCTTTCCTCGATCCCGTGGCTGACAAGCTGATGGTTGCCGTTGCGCTGGTATTGCTGGTGCAAGAACACGGTAATCTGTGGCTCACACTGCCTGCCGCCGTCATCATCGGTCGCGAGATTGTCGTTTCGGCACTGCGCGAATGGATGGCCGAACTCGGCGCCCGTGCTCACGTCGCGGTGTCGAACCTGGGCAAATGGAAAACCGCCGCGCAAATGCTGGCGCTGGTGATCCTGCTGGCCAATCCATCGGACTTCACCTTCTGGGTCTTGATCGGTTACGCCTTGTTGCTGGTGTCTGCCGGCCTGACATTGTGGTCGATGGTCCAATACCTGCGGGCTGCCTGGCCGCATCTGAAGACCGACGTGGAAAAGAAATAAAACTTTTTTGAATCAAAGGGTTGACGGGGCTTCTGGATTCTATAGAATGCGCCACACCAAGACGCGGGAATAGCTCAGTTGGTAGAGCACGACCTTGCCAAGGTCGGGGTCGCGAGTTCGAGTCTCGTTTCCCGCTCCAAGTTTGTACACATTTGATGTTGCGCTACATGACAGCAAATGTTTGAGGCCGAGTAGCAAAATGGTTATGCAGTGGATTGCAAATCCACCTACGCCGGTTCGATTCCGACCTCGGCCTCCACTATAAACAAGCTCCGTAGATCTATGATTTACGGAGCTTTTTTATTTGCGCAGCCTTGCAAGATTTTGTCTTGAAAAGGGTATCTGCGAACTTGCTTCACCGGGGCGGGATGTATATATTTCGTCCTCTGTTGCACAAGCCAGACAGCTTTACCGCGCTACCGCCCGAATGGCGAAACTGGTAGACGCATGGGACTTAAAATCCCCCGCTCGTAAGGGCGTGCCGGTTCGATTCCGGCTTCGGGCACCATCTTGCATTCCACAGAGCGCTTTTGAGTTCTTTGGAAGCCTTGAAAAACCTGCCTTCTGGCGGGTTTTTTCGTTTTAGCATTCCGTCGGAATCTTGCCCATTCTTCTGGAATCCAGTCATTTAGAGGGTAAAGGGAGGGGTAGTCTTTGGTTCGATTAAGGATAGTACCCTTATGTCGCGCACAACTGCTCCGCTTACCGACGCTGCTTGCCGTTTAGCCAAGCCAACAGACCGTCCCTACAAGCTTTTCGACGGCGACGGTCTCTATCTCCTAATCCAACCCAATGGCCGTAAAGGCTGGCGTCTCAGGTATGTAAAGCCTGACGGCCGGGAGGGGCTGACCTCCCTCGGCAGCTATCCTGTGATTGGCCTCGCCGATGCGCGCCAGAAGCGTTTAGATGCGAAGCGGATGCTCGTAGACGGCATTGATCCCGTTGAGAACAAGCGTAAAGCCAAAAAGGAAGATGCTGTCAACGGCCGTACTTTTGAAAGCGTTGCGTTGGACTGGCACAAGAACATGTCGGCCAGATGGACACCCGACCATTCCAAGAATGTATTCAACCGTCTGAATAACTATGTGTTCCCGTTTATCGGTGCTCGCGCGATTGCTGATCTCGATACTTATGATCTGATGCAACCTTTGGAGGCGATCAGAAAACGTGGAACGATTGACGTCGCCTTAAGGGTACAAAGATACCTGCAAAGTATTATGCGTGAGGTAAAACGCCTTCGTCTTATTCCGATAAACCCTGCGTACGATCTTCAGGGCTTGATCAAAGCGCCGCGAGTCTCCCATCGGCCTGCATTGCCCCTGTCACGCCTGCCTGAATTGCTGGCACGAATCTATGCCTACAAGGGCAGAGAGCTGACCCGGCTAACGCTCATGCTCTCGCTGCACGTGTTTGTTCGCTCGAGTGAGTTACGTTTCGCTCGCTGGTGTGAGTTCGACCTCAAGCGTGGCGTATGGGAGATCCCGGATACTCGGCCGGAGCTGGAGGACGTACGCCATTCAACGCGGGGGACGAAAATGGCGGGCGATGTTCATCTTGTGCCTCTATCGCCGCAAGTTGTGGCCGTGCTTGAACAAATCCACACCCTCACTGGTACATTCGACCTGGTGTTTGCCGGTGATGCTAGGGCCTGGAAGCCGATGTCAGAAAACACCGTGAACAAAGCGTTGCGCACCATGGGGTACGACACGAAGACAGAGATTTGTGGTCACGGATTCCGCTCAATGGCCTGTAGCGCACTGATCGAGTCAGGCCTGTGGTCTGAGACGGCCATCGAAAGGCAAATGAGTCATAGAGAGCGCAACAGCGTTAGAGCCGCCTACATTCACAAGGCAGAGTTTATTGAAGAGCGTCGGTTGATCATGAATTGGTGGAGCCGGTACCTTACGTCGAATCTTCAGGAGCATGTCACGCCTCATGAGTTTGCTAATCTGACCGGCGAGAATGCCACACGATTAAACTCAAACGTGGTGCGATGAAGTAGGCGTGCGGCGAATGCTTCGTAGGGGGATTAAAGGCTGTTCGCCCTCAGTCCGGAAAGTTTGCTGCTCCCTCGTGTGCCGTGCTCCGGGGCTCATCACTGAGATGTTAACTTCGAGCAGTGACTACGGATGTTACCACGATGATTGAGTGGTTCTAATGAGCGTTAATTTTTCTGCGATAAGCCGCTGGATATCTGAAGTTCAGGTGCCGCCTAAAGTACTGGGAGACACTTGCAAAATGATGGTTAGCATCTGATTTCTAGGGGGTGATGATTGCGATACGCTGCCATTCAGTCGGATTTTTTATTGCGCAGTAGAGCGCTATATTGGCAATATCTCGCTCCCGCGCGCTCTTGTCAGCTCACCGTCCCTATCATTTGGGGGCTGAGTCTTGGATAGCTCGGGGTAACCCGGCCTTCGTGCCGAGTTTTTTATGGGGTCGGCAGGCACGGCCCATGGACGAGTTTGGAGTTTAAAGCGACCCTATGTATGGGGTGCTAGGGGTCGAGTGTTCGAATCACTCCGTCCCGACCATATTTTTAAATGACTTAGCCCAATCCGAAAAGGTTGGGCTTTTTAATGCTTGGAAAATCACTCCCACATTTACTCCCACAGATATTTTGGATCTCGATAGCGGTGGGTTCACGCTGCTTTTCGCCCTTTCACATGCCGCTTAGGGCACCCATCCTGTGATATTTCTTTTCATTTTAGGGATTCATTAAGCTGATGGGGGCGGGAGGATTCATGATGTCCGAAGAACATTTTGACTGGGCTCTAGTACGGCATTTTCAGCATGAAAAATCTTGATATGCCCCCATTTTTGCCCCCAGCACTCAATGGGTTCGGGCGAAAGGTTGCAAGCAACGCCGAGAACCTCTACCCACAGGTTATTACCCGAGACACCTTGCGCACGATCCAAGGCCACATGGATCAGAACGTAGCTCGGTTACACCAAAGTCACGCGGGCAGCGGTCGCGGTTGAAGATCGGAAGGAGCAGGCGAATCAGAGACCGTCAGGAAAAAGTTTCTCTTAGGAGACAAAGTCGCTTCTCGGTGAGCGAGAATGAGAATTCTTAGCGGGAAGAGTGGTATTGCGCAGGTAGCGTGCCGGTGAGGTGCCGAGCGTTTTACGAAACATGGTGATAAACGAGCTGACTGACTCATAGCCGAGCGCTTCTGCGGTTCGCTGTACTGACAACCCCTCGGCTAAGCTTTGCAGCGCGACAATGATCTGCCATTGCTTGCGCCATTGACCGAAGGTAAGGCCGGTTTCACCTTTTACCAGACGGGACAGCGAGCGTTCACTCATGGCCACATGGCGCGCCCAACTCGCCATGGTGGCGCGGTTGGCCGGGGCTTGCGCTAGCGCCCGGGCGATTGTGTGCAGCGCTGCTGATGCAGGCAAAGGCAGGTAAAGCTGTTCCGTGGGGGCCAGTTCAAGCTCTTCTAGCAACACGTTGGCCAACCGTGCAGTGCGTGAGTGTGGGGTGTAATCCTGTGCCTGGTCACTGAGGTGGAGAATGAGTTCCAGGATCAGTGGCGATAGAGCCAGCGTACAGCAGCGGTCTGGCAGTGACGCGACGCCGGGTTCTACAAACAAAAAACAGACTTGCCCGTTGGCCGTCACACGGTTGCTATGAGCAACGCCACCCGGTATCCAGACGCCGAACCCTGACGGGACCATCCACACGCCGTCTTCTCCCGTACAGACAATGCCACCGCAATAAGCCACTACCAATTGCCCCTTACGATGCTTGTGTACGGCGGACTCACTGTCGTTACGTTGGGTTTCCAGTGTCAGTGCTACGGCAGGTTGCGAAAGATTGTCGTACTCAAACTGATCGACGGGTAAGCGGTGGATTTCGGCCATGGCATGGAATCGTGGGTTTGTCTGGATTTGATTATATTCTGGCAGTCTACTCAATATCGGCGTCGGTGGTAATTGCTTAGCATCATCAACAAGCCCCCAGCAGGATGGGGGATTGCCAGAACCCTCCGAATCCGGTGTTTGCCATGCTTAGCGAATTCTCCATCGCCAACCTCTATCTCCCCCCCTTGTTGGTTTACCTGGGCGTATCGGTCCTGGCCTACAAACTCATTGAGCGCCTGACGCGCCGCTGGCTGGACTGGACCTGGCACCCCGCGCTGGCGCGTTTTTTTGTCTCGCTCATCGTCGTGTCGACGATGGTCGTCAATTGTTGAGCGGGGAAGGCCATGTCTATCGTCAAAATCCTCAAACCTTCCATCACCCTATTACTTGGTTTGCTGGCCGTGGCGTTCTGCCTGCAACTTTGGCGGGCGTATGTCCTGGCGCCCTGGACACGTGACGGGCGAGTGAGTGCGCAGGTTATCCGCATCGCTCCCGAGGTTTCCGGCCAGATAGATCAGTTGCTGGCCAGGGATAATCAATGGGTGACAAAGGGCGATTTACTCTATTGCATCGATCCCCGTGCGTATCGATTGGCCCTGCAGCAGCGCACGGCGCAGTTCGCAGAGGCACGCAGTGTGTTCGAGCAACGCCGTGCACAACTCAAGCGGCGAGCCCAGTTGGCCGGGGCCATCGCCCAGGAAGAGATTGACAACGCAGCGCGCGACCTGGCTGTGGCCCGAGCGCGTCTGGACGCGGCCGCAAACCAGGTCGCCCAAGCGCAGCTCGACTTGGACCGCACGACCATTCGTTCGCCGGTAGACGGCTATGTCACTCAGCTGCGACTGCAGCCGGGCGACTACGCACAGGCAGGCAATACGAACCTATTCGTCGTCGACGGCCATAGCTTCTGGATCACGGGCTATTTTGAGGAGACCAAGCTGCCGGCAGTGCGTATCGGCGCTCCGGTATCAATCAAGCTGATGGGATTTTCCCCGCTACTGGAAGGGCATGTGGCAAGCGTGGGCAGGGGGATCGCCGACGTTAATGAATTGCGTAATGACAACGGTTTGCCTCAGGTGACCCCGACCTTCAGCTGGATTCGATTAGCGCAGCGTGTACCCGTGCGCATCGAGTTGGACCAGGTACCTGACGGGGTGGAATTGGTGGCGGGCATGACCGCCAGTGTCGAAGTTGAAGGGTCGAACGTTGCGCCGCACTGGCGGCTCACCCAATGGCTGCAGGCGTTCATGTGATGACGAGCCTGGCGACACGCCTCTTCGCGACGCTCCCCCGGCCCTGGACGTCCGTCACCTTCTTCTACGTATTGCGCAGCATCCTGGCCGCGGGCCTGGCGCTATGGCTTGGCTTTCAACTGCATCTGGATTACCCATTCGCCGGCGCATCCACCGTGTTGTTGCTGCTGCAGCCAATCCAAGGGGCGGTTCTTGGCAAGGGCGTCTACCGGATGCTGGGTACCCTGATAGGCCTGGTCGCGGCTGTGGTGCTGACAGGGTTATTCGCTCAACAGATGCTGTTGTTCATACTCGGTATCGGTCTGTGGCTGGGCTTGTGTGTCGGCGCAATGACCGTTTTGCGCCATTATCTTGCCACGGCGGCGGTGGTGGCGGGCTATACGGTCTGCCTGGCGCTGGGCCCGGCCATCGTTGCGCCTCAACTGGGGTTTGACCACATCATCACCCGTGGTACGGCGGTCGCGTTTGGTGTGCTGAGCTTGAGTCTGGTGGTGACGCTGTTCAGTTCCAAGACGATGGAGAATAAAGTACGAAGTTCGCTCGTCAGCGTCTGTGCCTGCAGTGCCCGACTGCTCGCAGCCAGACTCTCGGGCGAGCCGCCTGCGCAACTGACGACGCAACGTCACCAGCTCGCTATGGACATCGGCAAGGTGGACGATCAGCTGGGCCTCGCCCGGGGGGAGTCGTCGCTGATTCGCTCCCGGCAATTGGCGATTCAAGCAGGTCTGGCGCATTTGCAATCCGCTGTGCTGGACGTGCACCTGGACGACAACGCCGCCGGAGTCGATCGCCTGTCGCTTGCTGAAACAGGCAGTGCGTTACGACAACTCAGTGAACGCATGATCGACACCCGCTGCGACTTTCTTGCTGCTGCCGATACGGTGGGGCAACTGCGTCGCTTGGCGGATGATCATGCTGATTTAAATCAAGGCTCGCGGTTGCGCAGCGAACGATTGGACGAGCAACTGACGGATCTGAGTGAGGCCTTGCTGAACTTCTCCAGTCTCGATCATCCTCGCCCGGAGCGGGTCCGTGCCGTGGGGTACCATCGCCATTACGCTGATGCGGTGCGCAATGGCATCCGGGCAATGCTCGCCACGCTGGCCACGGGTGCGGTCTGGTACCTCAGCGGATGGAATCAAGGGCCCACGCTGCTGGCAGTCTTGGGCCCATGCTGCACACTGCTGGCGACGGCTTCTGCGCCCGCGCAGGGCATTGCCAGCTTTATACGCGGCACGCTCTACGCCATTTTGGCAGCAGCGCTGTGTAAGTTCCTGCTGATGCCACAGATCAACGGTTTCCCTCTGTTATTTCTGCTAATGGCTGCGTTCTGGTCGTTCGGGATCCATGCGACGAGCCAAGCTCGCTACGCCTTGCAAGGCATTGCCTACCTGATCGGTTTCAACACTTTAGTGAGCACCGGCGATATCGCCTCCTATGATTTCGTCGACTTTGCGAACCAGGCGCTGGCCTGGATTGTTGCAATGCTTATCTGCCTATTGGCATTCCAGATCTTGCCGAAAGATCCTGCCAAACATGTTGAGGCATTGAAACGCGCACTCCATAAAAACACCCGCCACCTACTTCGGGTTGGGGGCACGATCGATCACTCTAAATGGCAAGCAAGACAACAGTCTCGAATAGTCGCGTTGATGAATTTGCTTGGCGCTGATAACCAACACGATTACCAGGCGGGCTACTTGTCGCTGCAACTGAGTAAGCAATTGAGCCGGTTACAGCGTAAAGCGCGCCGAATCGAACCTGGGTCGCCCGTCGCCTATTGCGCGCAAAGCGGCGCGCGGCGGATTGCTCGTTCTGCTTATGATCCGGCGATCAGCGCCGCGCAAGCACGCCGAACATCAAGGTCGATGAGAAGGCTCGGAGCGCATCAGTTAGCGATGTGTTACCAAGACTTGGCTTGGTTGCTGGAGCAATACGCGAACATCGCGCGTTTCCCTTGATGAGTCACAAACCCAGTCATAACCGCATGGCACGGTAAAGGGGAGCCATAGGCTTCTTCATGCCAACTATTTGGATTTCAACTAACCAAGGTGATAGGCAATGAAAAAAATGACACTTGTCCTGGCAACCGCATGGATAGTCTGCGCGCCACTATCCGTCTTTGCTTCCGACGGTTCTGAAGCGCTAAGGCGTTGGCATGAGTCAGGCAATAATGAGCAGCACAGACAGAAACAGATTCCCCCTTCCAAGCGCAGTGTTTCGCCTATCCAGCATACCGAGAAGCCTCCGAATCGTTGAGCATTCAGTTCCTTTGAGCGACTGTCCCGGAAGGGAGGTGACGTTTACAGTGAATTTAGCTTTCGCATGAGCTAACGTTCATGCCAGCGTTTTTCTGACAACTCGCTGGATACTGCACCTATGAGAAACTTGCCGCCCACCGCGACATTGCGTGCTTTTGAAGTCGCCACTCGCCACCCGACGTTCACTGCCGCCGCGCAGGAGCTACATATTACCCAGAGCGCGGTCAGTCACCAACTCAAGCATCTTGAGGCGCTCTGGGGGCTGCAGTTGTTTGAACGTGGTAAGGCGTTACGCCTCACGGCAGCGGGGGCAACGCTGGCGCCCATCGTGCGGGAGTTTTTCATCAGCCTGGAGGCGACTTTAGGTGACCTGCGCGAGCAAAAGGGCAGGGTTCGACTCAGCGTCAGCACCACCTATTCCTTTGCTCTCAAATGGCTGCTGCCACGCTTGCCGCGTCTTTCTCGCCAGCACCCCGAGCTGCTGGTCTCGCTGGACACTACGGATAAAATCATCCACTTCTCTCAAGGCCAGGCTGATGTTGCGATCAGGCTCGGAAAGGGCAATTACCCAGGTCTGCATTCGGAGTTCTTGTTTGGGGAGCAGGTATTTCCTGTGGGCAGCCCCGAACTGCTGCGGCGCGTTGGGACGCCGGAGAGCCCCGCAGAATTGTTGCATTTCCCGCTGTTGACTCGGGATGGTGCCGAAATGGTGCCAAAGTGGGAAGTGTGGTTTCAGGCCGTTGGGCTGGCCTATTTGCCGCTCAAGGAAAGCGTCAGATTTGGCGATACCAACATGACGGTCGAGGCGGCCTTACTAGGCCAAGGCGTTGCATTGGTGCGCAGCGGGCATGTCGAGAACGAAATCAGCGATGGCCGTTTGGTGCGGCTGTTCGATGTGCCGCTCCCATCACTGCTTGCTTACTACTTCGTCTGCCCCAAGGGCATCGAATCGCAGCCGCACATCGCCAGCTTTCGCCAATGGTTAGTCAGTGAAGCGCTGAAAGTACAACGCGTAGAACAGTAAACCATGAGCATCCGTTCATGCTGCGATGAGGAGACTTCGCTTTAGCCCCGGCGCCGGATTGCCTAAAGTGGCGCATGCCTATTCATCTGATCTTCCTCGTGCTTTTCGCCGCGCTGCTGCATGCCAGCTGGAATGCGCTGCTGCGTAGCGGCGCCGACCGGCTGTGGTCCATGACGGTGATGTGCATTGCCATCGCCATCACCAGTGTCGTTGCCGCAGCGTTCATGGTGCCACCCGCGACTGAAAGCTGGGGTTACGCGGTGTTTTCGGGGTTGCTGCATGTAGGCTACAACTTGTTTCTGGTGCGCAGTTACCGAGTCGGCGACCTGGGACAGATCTATCCGATTTCACGTGGATCGTCGCCGGTGCTGATCACCTTAGGTGCAGCCGTTTTTGCCGGAGAAAGCATCACGCCTGGCGAGTTACTCGGTATTGCGCTGGTGTCAGGCGGGATTATTTCGCTGGCCTTCAGAGGGCGCAGTCTGTCGGTTCCCAGCCTGCCCTATGCGCTGGGGACGGGCGGCTTTATCACGGCCTACAGCGTGGTCGACGGCATCGGCGCCAGGCTCTCTGGTGCGCCGTTTGCCTACACAGTGTGGATGTGCGCCCTGTGGGGCGTGCTGATGCCTGTGGTCTACATCGGCCTACGTGATACCCGCAGCTTATTCTCAGTCCGGCCCGGAGCAGTGACCGCGTTGGTTGGCGGACTGGTCTCTTTGCTCGCCTATGGAATGGTCATTTACGCCATGAACGAAGCGCCACTGGGCGCGGTATCCGCATTGCGTGAAACCAGCGTGCTGTTTGCGGCGTTGATCGGCTATGTGTTTCTCGGCGAGACGCTCACCCCGCGCCGGATACTGGCGTGCGTAGTGATCGCCAGCGGTACCCTCATCATCGGCTGATACAGCCAACGGCTCAGGAGCAATGTTTAATGGTCAACGTCTCGCAGGCACCGCTGATTCTAATCACGGGTGGAAGTCGTGGGGTGGGGGCGGCAACCGCCCGGCTGGCCGCCGAAAGAGGTTATGACGTCGCTATCAGCTACGTTGCCAACGAGTCCGCAGCGCTGGCCGTGGTTGCGGATGTGGAAGCATTGGGGCGCCGGGCGTTGGCTATGCGAGCCGACAGTTCGGACCCCCAACAGGTGGCCGATTTGTTCGCGGCCATCGACCGCTCGTTCGGACGCATCGACGTACTGGTCAATAACGCCGGTATGCTGGCGCCTCAGTCACACCTGGAGGCCCTCGGCTTCGAGCGGATGCAGCGCATCTTTGCGGTCAATGCCATTGGGCCAATACTCTGTGCCCAGCAGGCAGTGAAGCGCATGTCTTATCGCTACAACGGCCCGGGCGGGGTGGTGATCAATGTCTCTTCGGCATCGGCGCGTCTCGGCAGCCCCAATGAGTACCTCGACTATGCCGCGTCAAAGGGCGCGCTGGAGACGTTCACCATTGGGTTTGCAAAGGAGGTGGCCCGGGAAGGAATACGCGTTAACTGTATTCGCCCCGGACATATCTATACCGAAATGCATGCCAGCGGCGGTGAGCCGGGGCGGGTAGATCGTGTCAAGGACTCGATCCCCATGGGGCGGGGCGGTCAGCCGGAGGAAGTGGCGCGCGCGATTCTATGGCTGGCGAGCGCGGAGGCATCATTCGTTACCGGTACATTCCTCGACGTAACGGGCGGTAAATGAGTCAAAGGCGCGGATCATCGGCTACCTGCGCTCGGCTTCAAGTAACAGCGTGCTGCCTCACCTTGCGACTCAAACCCGGTGTCTTGCCCGTAATGCGCTTGAATGCGCGACTAAAAGCGGCCTGGGAGGTATAGCCCAAGCGCTGCGCCACCTCTTCAATCGGCAGCCTTTCGAGCGTCAGCCACTGGCTTGCAAGCCGCATTCGCAGTTCGGTGACATAGCGCAGCGGGGTCATGCCAATCGTCACTTGAAAACGGTCCGCGAAGACCGAGCGCGAGGTATTGCATTGCTCTGCCAACTGCGCAACGGTCCAGTCGCGGCCCGGTTGTTGATGGAGCGCCAGCAGTGCACTGGCCAAGCGTGGATCGCGCAAGGCGGCGACCAGGCCAGAAGCATTCCCGCAGGCGCACTCAACCCAGCCGCGAACGACCATGGCGGCCACCACGTCAGCCAAACGCGCGAGGATACCGGCGAAGCCGATACGGGCGGCGCTGACCTCGCGTTCCATGGTGGTCAGGATCGGCACCAATCCGGGGTAACGCTGGCCGCCGGCATCAATCAGCATGAGGCCCGGCATCAGCCTGCCAAGACCATGGATACTGCCCAGTTCAAACTCCATACAACCACTGAACAAAATTGTGCTCGGCGTGGGGCTGGCATCGGTTCCGGTATCCACCGCGCTGACGGTGTCACCGAGGGGCGCGCCGTCCAGGCGTTCGATGTCCAGAACCGGCATGTCCGTGTGGGAAACCAGTTGATGGGCCGCGCCATGGGATATGAACACGGCGTTGCCGGCAGACAGTGCGTACGTGGCCCCGTCCTCCATCCGCAGCACTGCATTGCCGACGGCCATGAAGTGGAACCAGGCATGACCAGGTTTTTCAGCGAAGCCCAAGCCGAAGGATGGACCCGCTTGGATACGCCGGTATTCGACGCCACGCAGACGCATGCCACGCAACAGCTCGTTGATGAGATCCGAGGAGAGAGCAAACTGATCTGCAGGCATAGTTCAGGTGTTTTAGTCAAAAAGTAGAGATTTTCGATCATAGATCATCCAGCTTCCCGCGCCTAGACTTCGGCTCGAATGAAGATTGGGAGATCTGTGCAATGACTGACTGTGTGTGTAATGCCGTTTCCGACTGCCATTGCGGCGTCGGCTCGGACCTGGAGCCTGGAGCCCCCGCATGGATGGCAGTATTTTCATTGGCAATGGGTGTGTTCGGATTACTGACCGCTGAGTACCTTCCGGCCAGTTTGTTGACGCTGATGGCTACCGACCTGGGGGTGTCCGAAGCGTTGGCTGGCCAGGCGGTAACGGTGACAGCCGTGGTGGCGCTGTTCGCTGGCTTGTTGGTGCCAGGCCTGACCCGCGGCATCGACCGACGTTGGGTGTTGCTGGGTTTTTCCACGTTGATGGTCGCCTCCAATCTGTTGGTCGCCGTTTCCTCCAGCTTCGCGGTGCTGTTGTTGATGCGCATCTTGCTGGGTATTGCCCTTGGCGGGTTCTGGAGCATGGCGGCGGCGGTAGCGATGCGCTTGGTGCCGAGCGCTTTGTTGCCCAGGGCGCTTTCGATCATTTTCAGCGGCATTGCCATCGGGACGGTCGTTGCCGTGCCGCTGGGCAGCTATCTGGGCGGGTTGTATGGCTGGCGCAGCGCGTTCTTTGCAGCGGCGGCGGTTGGTATGGTGACCTTGGCGTTCCAGTCGTTCACTCTGCCGCGCCTTGCGCCGCGCCGGCCGGCACGCCTGCGTACCGTGCTCGAGGTGTTGCAGCGCCCAGGCATCGCCATGGGGATGTTCGGTTGTGTGCTGGTGCACAGCGGCCACTTTGCGATGTTCACCTATGTTCGGCCATTCCTTGAAAGTACTACCGGCATCGGCCCGCAAGGGCTGTCACTGATGTTGCTGGGGTTCGGTGTGGCGAACTTCGTCGGCACGCTGTTGGCCGGCAGGCTGCTGGAGCGCCACCCGCTGGCCACTCTCGTGTTGATGCCTGCGCTGGTCGGCGTTGCAGCACTGGCGTTGGTGCTGTTGCCGGCCTCGTTGCCGGGGCAGGCTGTACTGCTGGCGATCTGGGGCTTGGCCTTTGGTGGTGTGCCGGTGGCGTGGTCGAACTGGGTCGCCAGCGCGGTACCTGACCAGGCGGAAAGCGCCGGAGGCATGGTAGTGGCCTCTGTGCAGTCAGCCATTGCTACGGGCGCCGCCGCTGGCGGTGCAGTGTTCAGCCTCGGTGGCAGCGCAGGCGTATTCGTAGCGGCGGCCGTGCTGATGCTGCTGGCCGCGTTGCTGATTGCAATGCGGGTCCGCGTCCCTTCTGCCCATGGCGTTCGCCAGCCCAAGCCCGCGTTGCACCTTTGATCCGGTTTGCCAAATCGCCTCGATCCCATCCGTAATCAGGAGTTAACCCATGAACAATACGACGTCTCACCAAGGACGCCTAAAATCGTTGCGTGCGGCAGGTATCGGCAATGCGCTCGAATGGTTTGACTGGACCCTGTACGCAACCTTTTCGGTGTACCTGGCAAGCAACCTGTTCGACAAGACCGATGCGCGCTCGGCGATGCTCGCGACTCTTGCGGTGTTTGCGGTTGGCTTTGTCGCACGCCCTGTGGGCGGATGGTTGTTTGGCCGCCTGAGCGACCGACTGGGGCGCCGGACCATCATGGTGCTCACCATGCTGCTGCTTGCGATCAGCAGCCTCGGCATCGCGCTTATCCCTGACTATCAAAGCATCGGCCTGTACGCCTCGGGCGCGCTGCTGTTTTTCCGGCTTATGCAGGGGCTCGCCCATGGTGGCGAGACAGGGGTTTCCTACACCTATGTCGCCGAGATCGCCCCAAGCAAGCACCGTGGTTTATGGTCAAGTTCCGTTTATGTGGGGGTGACGTTAGGGGTGATGGCGGCGACGGCCGTGGCGGCAGCGCTGACCTGGCTGCTGGGCGCGCAGGCCATGGGTGACTACGGCTGGAGGATCGGTTTTGCCATCGGTGGAGTACTCGGCATTTATGCTTTGTTCTTGCGCCGCGGTGCGCAGGAGTCTCATGTGTTCGTAGAACAGCAGGGGCAAGCTCGGCCGCCGCGCAAGCTGTCCACGGGGGAGATGCTACGCGTGGCGCGTAACATCGTCATGCTTGCAGCGGCTGCCAATGTCACTTACTACGCGTGGGTCACGTTCGGCGCTTCGACGGCGATTGCCCAGGGCATGGACGCCACGGGGGCCTATGTGGCCAGTCTTCTCGCGCAGATCCTCTGTGTGTGCTGGTTACCGGTCTGCGGGATGTTGTCCGATCGGGTAGGGCGCCGGCCCATGGTCATCGCCTGGGGCCTGGGTGTGATTCTGCTGACCTATCCCATTTCGATAATGGTGACCACCGAGCCCTACACGCTGTTCCTCGCCCAGGTGCTGGGACTCGGCGCCTGGTCGTTGATCGCGGCGATTTTTCCTGCCGTGCTGTCCGAGCAGGTACCCACCCAGGCACGGGCCCAGGGCGTAGGCTTGGTCTCGTCGGTTTCAGTGGCGATCTTTGGTGGCACCGCCCCTTATCTACACAACTACCTTGGCGGCGCCGACCTTGGCTATCTGTACGTCAGCTATGTCATCGGGTTGGGCGTAGTCACCGTCCTGGCAGGGTTTCTGATCGACGAAACGGCGGGCATCGACCTTGCGCACATCGAGGCGCCTAGCGCTCGAGCCAGCGTAAATACCTTGGCTGGTCGATCCGCCGAATCAGCCGAATAAAGGAGTACGAATCAATGAATTCCACAGACCTCAAAAACCCTGCTGCACGAGGTGAACGACCCGGCGCCAGCGTGACCGTCAGCCAGACTTCAGGGCCACGTCAGGCCGCACGCGAGACCTGGGTTGAAGTCCCTTCAGAATCAGGCCCGGCGGCAGCCTGGTGCTATTCGGATCGCCGCGCCTATAGCCCGGGTGATTCGGTTTGCCTTTATCTGTCGTCGAACTGCCCGCAAGTGAGGCTCAGGATCTATCGCGATGGAGCCATTGCCCGCACGGTGCATACCACCGACAGCCTTGATGCTCGATTCCACCCCATACCTGAGCGTGCCTATGAGCATGGCTGCCAATGGCCAGTCTTCATGCAATGGCCAATCCCGGCTGATGCCGAGCAGGGTGGCTATTTAGTGGAAGTACGGGACGGCGCTGGCAGCGTCCTCGGGCATCATCTGTTTATCGTCAAGGCGCTGCGCAAGCGGGCTGATGCCTTGGTACTCGTCGCGGCCACATCGACGTGGGCCGCTTATAACGACTGGGGCGGTGCCAATCATTACTTTGGTCTTCACTCCGGCACGCCGCGTGGCCGCTCACCGTTGCTGTCGGCACAGCGCCCCTGGGCGCGAGGGCAGGTGTGGCTGCCGGACGATGCGCCACGTTGCGTCAACGCGACCCGGCCCCGCCAGCCAGGGCCGGCGCGCTATGAGTTCATCGAATGGGCTGGCCTTAACGGTTACGCCAAGTACTACGCGCTGGCGGGGTGGGCTTCTTACGAGAGACCCTTTGTGGTCTGGGCCGAACAGCAAGGTTATACGGTGCATATCCTGACCCAGGACGATTTGCATCACGACCCGCACGCGCTTGAGGGCTACGCCTGCGCCGTCTTCGCCGGGCACGACGAGTACTGGACGCGGGAAATGCGCGACCATGTCGACGCCTTTGTCGAGGAGGGCGGCAAGGTCGCGCGATTCGCCGGCAATTTTATGTGGCAGATTCGCCTGGAGGATGAGGGCCGGCGGCAGGTGGCCTACAAGTACGATGCCGGCGCGCTCGATCCTGTGGCGGCTACCGAGCCTCATCGGCTAACGGGGGCCTGGGAAGATCCGAGGGTAAATTACCCCGGGGCAAGGACGTTCGGGGTGAATGCTCTGCGGGGGATATATGGCAGCTTTGGGGGAATGGCACCGCGCAACCCTCGCGGGTATACAGTCTTCAGGCCCCAGCACTGGGCGTTTATGGGAACTGGACTGGGTTACGCGGACATGTTCGGAGACGAAGCCAACATCTTTGGCTATGAGGTGGATGGCCTGGAATACACGTTCGTCGACGGTCTCCCAGAACCGCTCGGCATAGACGGTGCGCCCTGCGGATTGCAAATCCTCGCAATGGGCTGGGCGACCAATGCCGAGCATGGTCGGTCCGAGGATGCCTATTCATTCATGCTCGGCGATGGCGATGCCCGGTTTCGTGCTTCCATCCTGGCGCCCGAACTTAACGACGCCAGCATCGATTTGCATAGCCGCGGGGTCGGCATGGTGGTGCACTTCCACAAAGGTCGAGGTGAGGTATTTACCGCCGCCACGTGCGAATGGATACATGGCCTCATGCTGGGAGATATTTACACCGAGATGATCACGAAAAATGTGCTCGATCGTTTCTTGAGCAAAACGCAGGAGGTTCGCCGGTCTCCTTAAAAAAGCGGTTGTAGCGTTGGCATAACGTCAAGTTGGCGCTCCGTTACAACGGTGCGTAAATCTTGCAAATGGTTCTGGTGGAAAATGCACGCCAGGCGTTCAAGCTGAGTCGTTGAAGCACTTAGGTACCGGGGGTCAGAACGTATGTTCGGCCCCCGGAAACTGGCCGCTCTTCACCTCCCGCGCGAAATCACTGGCGGTGGCGTGGAGCATAGGCCGGGACTATTTGCTTCACGTCATTACTCAGGACCTGTTGGCCTTTCAACGGCTCTACGATGAGAGTCTGCCAGCCTTGCCCAATGTGCAACGCCTGACCTCGACGCTCGTCATGAAGCGAGTCATCCAAGACCCGCCGTTGCCCGTGTGACTGCTGCGTCGACGCAGTAACGGCCTCATTCAGCCATGGGCGTTCAGCATCCTCTGTTTGAACGCGCGGGGCTTACCGCTGGCCTCGCCCCAAGCAATGCGGCACGGATGGCTTCTACTTCCGAAGTGCGCGCCTGTTCGCGACGAATCAAATCGCGAATGTACTCGCTGTCATTGGTGTAATGGCCTGCCTCAATCTGGGCCTTGATTTTGCCGGGTTCGGTCAGCGAGCGGATGAAGGCATTGCTGAGTTTTCGTCTGAGAACAGGCATGTTATCTGGAATTATCGGCGGGGGGGGGCACCGTTTTAAAAGTCGAAACTCCCCCCCAATTGTGCCCCATGAGCTCTGGGATTAGACAGGCGGCAGCAGACTGATCTTGCCTATAACGAGTTGTTATTAAGCGTGGGTCTGGAATTTAGTGGAATTCCATTACAGGCTCTCAGGATCGCCAAAAAACATTTTGACTTGGCCCTAGGGCGGTGTTTTCGGGTCATTAAAAATAAATGATGCCCCCAGTTTTTGCCCCCCACTTGCGCCGGGAGTGCGAGCGATCGCGAATAGTGACTTCTGATAAATCCCAGTGTGGTTTTGGCTGGCTGGCCTTCAGTGTACCTTCGTAAGTGGGACTGGATAGAGAGTACTTGTCCAACGAAGGGCAGGGTGTCGTTGAGCTTTGTTTCTAAGCCTTTGCATTTAAGCCCAACACTTCACGTAGTGACTCGTTGTCTGGCCAGTGACAATGCATCAGCCACCAAACGGCTGCCTGACCGATGGCGCGACTGATGCCACCAATCCCTTGAAGGTGGGTAACGCACAGAGCTGCGATTTCTGATTTTTCTTTGGGGCTTTCGTTGTAGTTATGGGTCTCAAGCGATAAAAATCTATAGAAACGGGTATACAGGTCCAAAACGTCTGCCTCCTTGGCTTGCTCCTCAACACTCTTACGTCGCGGACTCCCCTTTGCCCGCTCCCTCTCAAGATATTTGGCTTTGATACTCTGGCGACAATGATTGGTTAGCGGCTGTGATCCAACGGCTTGCTGATAAACATTATCCTCTCTGCCAAGACCAGGCTGCAGGATCGCTCCGCATACTTGATACCTTGATTGATCTTGGTGATCGCCGACGCGCGGCTTTGGAGCAGAGCGAAACGTTCCGAGAAGTGCAGGTCATGGACTGAAAGATCTGCAGGCCTGAATTGTAAGTGGCAAAAAACAGAGGGATCTTGGACGTTTTCTTGCCAAAGCAATACCTAAGAAACCAGCCGTGATGGCTTCAACTGGCCCTATATTCTGCTTTTCCTTCCCTGGAAAAGCTTATATCTACTTAGCTGCGAGCTTGCGCCCGAGCATGGAACACAAAGCCGATGCTGTTCATCAGCAGCTGTGCAGCAAGGATGGAGGTCATGCCGGTCGGGTCGTAGGCCGGTGCTACTTCCACCAGGTCCATCCCAACGATACGACCCTGACACCGGTTGGCCAGCGCTTGGATGATTTCCAGGACCTCGTAGTACTGGAAGCCACCGTGGCTTGGCGTGCCAGTACCGGGGGCGATCGATGGATCGAAGCCATCAATATCAATCGTGATGTAGTAGGACTCGCACTCGGGGATCAACTCCAGTACCCCCTCGCTGCCTAGCTCGCGTACATCTCGGACCGAGAGAATCTTCGAACCGGCTTCGCGCGCTGCGTTGTAGTCGTCTCGATTGGACGAGGAAACGTTGCGGATCCCCATCTGGGTCATGCCGACAATGTGGTCCATTTCCGATGCGCGACGCAGCGGGTTTCCGTGTCCATAGCGTACGCCATGGCGCTCGTCTACGAAGTCAAGGTGCGCGTCGAAGTGAATGATATGAATCGGACCACGACCTTCGAAGGCCTTGATAGCCGGGGCATGGACTGAGTGATCGCCACCCAGCACCACCGGCATCGCACCTGCTTCAAGCAACTTGCGTACGGCAAATTCAATATTATCGTTACTGCTTTTCATATCGGTATGAACGATATCTGCGTCACCTACGTCAACGATGCGTACGTCTTGCGATTGCAGGTACATCACATCATCCTCGAAGTCGTAGGCACCGGCATGGCCGAACGAGAACAGCGTCGATGCCTCGCGGATCCCTCGCGGTCCAAAGCGAGCGCCCGAACGCCATTGAGTACCCATGTCATTGGGCGCGCCAAGCACTGCAACATCCGCATCGATTGCCTCCCAGTCAGTACAGACGGGTGATTTGGCAAAAGTGCAATGGCCGACAAAGGGCAGGTTCAGGCGTCCGCTTTCATAGCTGTTACTGGACATTTCAGGCGTCTCCATATTGTTTTTGTTGGATGAAAGACGAGATAGATGCATCTCGAATACGCCTCAATATCGGCTTTACTCGCGGACGAAAAAATGATGATCTAACGATACGTACATCGCTATTTCCGATGAAATGCCCGCCATGAGGTGTGAGATGATCCAGTTGCACGATGTCGACCTGAAACTACTCAGGGTATTCGGTACCATCGTCAAATGCGGTGGGTTTTCTGCCGCTCAGGCTGCACTCAACGTAGCCCAATCCACCATCAGTGAGCAGATGGCCCATCTTGAGATCAGGCTCGGGGTCAAACTGTGCGAGCGGGGCCGCAGTGGCTTTCGCTTAACCGAGCAAGGGCAGGCCATCTACGCAGCCACCCAACGCTTGCTTGGCGCAGTGGAGGACTTTTGCGTGGAAGCCGATGTGCTCAAGCGCGAAGTCAGCGGGACTCTCAATCTTGGCGTGATCGACACCACCATCACCGACCCGGAATGCCCGCTGAAACAAACCACTCAGCGTTTTGTGCAGCGCGGTCATGAGGTGCACTTGAATGTGTACATCGGGACGCCGGCGGAGTTGGAAGAGCGCGTCATCGATGGCCGTTTGCATCTGGCGGTCGGGCATTTTCCGTTTCGTGTACCGGGGTTGTCGTACTCACCGTTGTATCAAGAGAGCCATGGTTTTTTTTGCGGTCGCAGCCATGCGCTGTTTGGCCTGAAAGAGCTCAAAATCAACCTGCTGGAGCGCATCGCTGCCAGCAGGATCGTCGCGCGAGGCTACCTGCAACATCGCGACCTTCAGGCATTGGGTGTGGACAAGGCGGCTGCAACGGTGGACAACGTCGAAGCTCAGGCAATGCTCATACTCTCCGGCGCTTATGCGGGATTTTTACCGGAGCATTATGCCCGGCAGTGGGTGGCAACCGGCGACCTTGAGCATCTAGGAGCTGGTCGTCTGCGCCTGCTTTCCGCCTTCGAAATCATCACTCGGCGCGGTATCGCATCACCGTTGATACTAAGGGCTTTTCTCGACGAGTTAATGCAATGCGCTCGGGCACTCGCCAACGATCTTTGTTCTAACCCCCATTGACCGAGGTGCATATTGCGAATCCATGTCACTTTCAATGATCGCGTCGGCATTACCCAAGAAGTCCTGGCATTGCTCGGTGCACGCAATCTCAACCTGGACGCGGTGGAGATGATTCCACCCAACGTCTACATCGATGCACCGGACCTGAGCCAGACTGTGTTGAACGAACTTAACTACGCGCTGTTGCGCATAGAGGGCGTCAAAGGCGTGGAGCTGGTTGACATGCTTCCGGGTCAGCGGCGCCGGCTGCAACTGGATGCACTTTTGGGAGCGATGAGCGACCCGGTATTGGCGGTGGATCCTGGCGGTTATGTACTGCTGGCCAACCCCAAGCTGATCAGTTTTTACGGCAGTGATCCCACGGGAGAGCCGCTGTCGAATCTGTTCTCCGAGCCAGACCTGGCAAGGTCCCTAGTCGACAAGGGATTTAGATTGCCTATGTGCGAGGTGAACTTCAAAGGGCAGGACCTGCTGCTCGATGCCACTCCAATCACCGGTACGGCACAGAGTTCACGGTTTCTCGCCGGTGGTTTGCTGACCCTCTACCCGCCGAGCCGCATTGGCGAGCGCCTGGCTTCACTGCATCACCATCACGCGGAAGGGCTGGACGCGTTGTTAGGAAAATCACCGGCGCTCAAACAGCTGAAGACGCGTCTGCACAAAGTAGCGGGACTTGATGCGCCATTGTTGATTCAAGGCGAAACGGGGACAGGCAAGGAGTTGGTCGCGCGGGCCTGTCACGCCATGAGCGTGCGGCGTGACGCGCCATTCCTGGCACTGAACTGTGCCGCGCTTCCGGAAAGCCTGGCCGAGAGTGAATTGTTCGGCTATTCGGCCGGTGCATTTACCGGCGCCCAGCGCGGCGGCAAGCCCGGGTTGCTGGAACTCTCGGATCGCGGCACGGTGTTCCTCGATGAAGTGGGCGAGATGTCGCCCTACCTGCAAGCCAAATTGCTGCGCTTTCTCAGTGACGGATGCTTCCGCCGTGTCGGTGGCGACCGCGAGGTGCATGTCAACGTCCGGGTGCTGTGCGCCACCCACCGCAATCTGGAACGCATGGTGACCGAGGGCAGTTTTCGCGAAGATCTCTACTACCGCCTCAATGTCCTGAACCTGATGGTACCGGCGCTTCGCGAGCGCGGGCTGGACATCCTGCTGCTGGCCGAACACTTCTTGCGCCAGGCCTGCGAACAGATCCAGCGCACGCCTTGTCGGCTGTCGCCTACGACTCATCCGCTGTTACTGGGAAACCGATGGTCAGGCAATGTCCGCCAATTGCAGAATGTGATTTTCCGCGCGGCCGCGATCAGCGAAGGGGAGGTGATCGACAGCGATGGTCTTGAGTTGGCCGGCACTGAACTGATCAGTCAGAAGACGGATGACGAGGAGGTGGTCAGCCTCGAAGACGCGGTGCAGGATTTCGAAAAGTCTTTGTTGGAGAGGTTCTACTTGGCCTATCCCTCGACCCGCCAATTGGCCCTGCGACTGCAAACATCACACACCGCCATCGGGCAGCGCTTGCGCAAGTACGGGATCGGATCGCGTTCTTAGCGTGTTGGGTTGAAGCGAGGGCGGTTCGATAACGCTCCAGTGGAGCAATTTCGCTCCATCGGTAAGCAAGCCGCGCCACCGTTGGCTCAAGCCGGATCTAACGCAATAAAACCAAATAAAAATCTGGAGCGATTTCGTTCCGTAGGTTCTGTCACGTCTTGTAAAAACACAACTAACATAATGATAAATAACGGAAAAATATAACTGGCATCACCTTTGCTCTTGTTTCATCAGCCAAGCCGACTATCCGCTGGCACATTGACAACAAGAGGAAAATCCATGAGTACGCTGCGTTTCACTCCCGAGCATGAATGGTTACGTCTGGAAGAGTCCGGCGAGTTGACCGTGGGTATCACCACTTTTGCCCAAGAGGCATTGGGGGATGTGGTTTTTGTGCAATTGCCAGACCTGGGGCAGTTCGCGGAAGGACATGAGGTGGCAGTGCTGGAGTCGGTGAAAGCCGCGAGCAATATCAGCATGCCGTTGACGGGGGAAGTAGTAGCAGTCAATCAGGCGCTGTCTGATGACCCCGAGCTGGTGAACGCCTCGCCAATGAATGATGGCTGGTTCTTCCGAATCCGCATCGACAACCTGGAGGCCCTCGACGATCTGCTGGATCAGGAAGGCTACGACCGTTTCGTCGCCGAAAACGCCTGAGCCGGAGGTCGAGATGAACAAGCCACAGATCCTGCTGGGCACGGACAATGAGTTCATAGCCCGCCACATCGGCCCTCGCGACGAAGACATCAGCGCCATGTTGACGCTAACCGGCCATGACTCGCTTGAAGCACTGATCGACAGTGTCGTGCCACAGAGCATCAAGGGCACCAGCGTGCTGGAGTTGTCGGCAGGGCAGGGCGAAGCCGAGGCACTCGCCGCGATCAAAGCCATTGCCGGAAAAAACCAGTTGTTGCGCAACTACATTGGCCAGGGTTATCACCCATGCCATACGCCAACGCCGATCCTGCGCAACCTGCTGGAGAACCCGGCGTGGTACACCGCATACACGCCGTATCAACCGGAAATTTCCCAGGGCCGACTGGAAGCGCTGCTAAATTTCCAGACCTTGATCAGCGACCTGACCGGCATGGAGATCGCCAACGCATCGTTGCTCGATGAAGCGACAGCGGCGGCGGAAGCCATGACCTTCTGCAAGCGTCTGGCGAAAAACAAAGCCCCGGCGTTTTTTGTCTCGCGTCACTGCCACCCGCAAACCCTCGACGTGCTGCGCACCCGCGCGGAACCGTTGAACATCGAGGTGGTGATCGGTGATGAAGCGGAGCTTGAGCAAGAAGGGCTCGATGGCTATTTCGGCCTGCTGCTGCAATACCCGGCCAGTACCGGCGACATTGCCGATCACCGTTCGCTGGTACAAAGCGCCCACGAGGTCGGCGCGTTGGTTGCGGTCGCGGCTGATCTGCTGGCACTGACCCTGCTGATACCTCCGGGTGAATTCGGCGCCGACGTGGTGCTGGGCAGCGCGCAACGCTTTGGCGTGCCGCTGGGTTTTGGCGGACCGCACGCGGCTTACTTTGCGACACGCGACGGCTTCAAGCGGGACATGCCGGGGCGGCTGGTCGGGGTTTCCATCGACCGTCATGGCAACCCGGCCCTGCGCCTGGCGATGCAAACCCGCGAGCAACACATTCGTCGCGAAAAAGCCACGAGCAACATCTGCACCGCGCAAGTGCTGCTGGCCAATATCGCCAGCATGTACGCGGTCTACCATGGTCCCAAGGGCCTAGCCGACATCGCGCGACGGGTGCACCGCTTGACATCGATCCTGGCCCAGGGCCTGCAACAACTCGGGCATCAGGTCGAGCAATACCATTTCTTCGACACCATCAGCGTGGTGCCCGTGATCCCGGTGCAAGCCTTGCACGACGCGGCCAGGTCGGCGCGGTTCAACTTGCGGGTCATCGACCAATCCCGTGTCGGCCTGTCGCTGGATGAAACCTGTGAGCAGCAAAGCGTCGAAGCGCTGTGGGCGGTGTTTGCAAGCGAGGGGCAGCCACTGCCGGACTTCGCCGCACTGGCCAACACCACGGGTGACTGCCTGCCGTTGCCGCTGTTGCGCGAGTCAGCGATTCTGCAACACGAGGTGTTCAATCGATATCACTCGGAAACTGAGCTGATGCGTTACCTGCGCAAACTGGCGGACAAGGACCTGGCGCTTGATCGCACCATGATTCCACTGGGCTCCTGCACCATGAAGCTCAACGCCGCCAGCGAAATGATCCCGATCACCTGGCCCGAGTTTGGCGCCTTGCATCCGTTCGCACCGGCCGAGCAAACCCAGGGTTATCAGCAACTGATCGAGGAACTGGAAGCGATGCTCTGCGCGGCGACCGGTTACGACGCCATGTCATTGCAGCCGAACGCCGGTTCCCAGGGCGAATACGCGGGGCTGCTCGCCATTCGTGCGTATCACGCCAGTCGTGGTGATTCAAATCGCGATGTTTGCCTGATTCCTTCTTCCGCCCACGGCACCAACCCGGCCACCGCACAAATGGCCGGCATGCGTGTGGTGGTGGTCGATTGCGATGTCCGGGGCAACGTCGATGTGGCAGACCTGCTGAGCAAGGCGCAACTGCATCAGGATCGTCTGGCGGCATTGATGATCACCTACCCGTCGACTCATGGTGTGTTTGAAGAGGGCATCCGGCAGATCTGCGCGATCGTGCATGACCACGGCGGCCAGGTTTATCTGGATGGCGCCAACATGAACGCCATGGTCGGACTCTGCGCGCCGGGCGAGTTTGGCTGCGATGTCTCGCACCTGAACCTGCACAAGACCTTCTGCATTCCACATGGCGGCGGCGGGCCGGGCGTGGGCCCGATTGGCGTCAAGGCACACCTGGCGCCGTTTTTGCCCGGGCATGAAACCATGGCGCGCAAACAAGGTGCTGTCTGCGCGGCTCCCTATGGCAGTGCGAGTATTCTACCGATCACCTGGATGTATATGCGCATGATGGGCGGCGAAGGCCTCAAGCGCGCGTCGCAACTGGCCATCCTCAGCGCCAACTACATCGCCCGCCGGCTGGAGGACCATTATCCGGTGCTCTACACCGGGGAAAACGGCCTGGTAGCGCACGAATGCATCCTCGATCTGCGCCCGCTGAAAGAGAGCAGTGGCATCAGCGTGGAAGACGTGGCCAAGCGGCTGATCGATTTCGGCTTCCACGCGCCGACCATGTCCTTCCCGGTGGCCGGCACGCTGATGGTCGAGCCAACAGAAAGCGAATCCCTGGAAGAACTGGACCGTTTCTGCGAAGCGATGATCTGCATTCGCGAAGAGATTCGCGCCGTGGAAAGCGGTGGCCTCGATCCGCACGACAACCCCTTGAAAAACGCGCCGCACACCGCCGCCGAACTGGTCGGTGATTGGAGCCATTGCTACAGCCGCGAATTGGCGGTTTACCCGTTGGGCGCGCTGCGCGACAGCAAATACTGGCCGCCTGTAGGTCGTGTCGACAACGTCTATGGCGACCGCAACCTGGCCTGTGCTTGCCCACCTATCTCGATTTACCAGGACGCTTGATCGGTCTGCCCGGACCCTGTCCGGGCCTTGCAAAGCGCTTTGTGTTTATCCAAACAAAAAGGAAAACCCAGCATGTTCCATAAAAGCCTGACCCTGTCCGATTTCGACCCTGCGCTGTTTGCCGCTATCCGTCGCGAAGCACAACGCCAGGAAGACCATATCGAGCTGATTGCCTCCGAGAACTACACCAGCCCGCAAGTGATGCAGGCCCAGGGCACCGAGCTGACCAACAAGTACGCCGAGGGCTATCCGGGCAAGCGCTACTACGGTGGCTGCGAACATGTCGACGTGGTCGAGCAACTGGCGATCGATCGGGCCAAGCAACTGTTCGGTGCCGGCTATGCCAACGTGCAGCCGCACTCTGGCTCCCAGGCCAACGCGGCGGTGTATTTGGCGTTGCTGCAAGCAGGCGACACTCTCCTCGGCATGAGCCTGGCCCATGGCGGTCATTTGACTCACGGAGCCAAGGTCAGTTCGTCCGGCAAGCTGTACAACGCCGTTCAATACGGCATCGATGGCAATGGCCTGATCGACTATTACGAAGTCGAGCGTCTGGCGATGGAGCACAAGCCGAAGATGATCGTCGCTGGGTTCTCTGCCTATTCGAAGACCCTCGACTTTCCGCGTTTCCGCGCAATTGCCGACAAGGTCGGGGCGTACCTGTTTGTCGACATGGCCCATGTCGCCGGTCTGGTGGCGGCCGGTCTGTACCCGAACCCGCTGCCTTATGCCGATGTGGTCACCACCACCACCCACAAGACCCTGCGCGGTCCCCGTGGCGGGCTGATTCTGGCCAAGGCCGATCCCGAGCTGGAAAAAAAGCTCAACTCGGCGGTGTTTCCGGGCGGGCAGGGCGGGCCGTTGATGCATGTGATCGCGGCCAAGGCCGTGTGCTTCAAAGAAGCCTTGGAGCCGGGCTTCAAGACGTACCAAGCGCAGGTCATCGACAACGCCCAGGCCATGGCGGCCCTCTTCAAGCAGCGCGGCTATGACGTGGTGTCCGGCGGCACCGATAACCACCTGTTCCTGGTCAGCCTGATTCGCCAGGGGATTACCGGCAAGGATGCGGACGCCGCGTTGGGTCGCGCGCGCATCACAGTGAACAAGAACGCGGTGCCCAACGATCCGCAATCGCCTTTTGTGACCTCCGGCCTGCGTATCGGCACGCCAGCGGTAACCACCCGTGGCTTCCAGGTCCTTGAGTGCAGAGCTTTGGCGACTTGGATCTGCGACATTCTGGACCATCTTGGCGATGCAGATGTCGAGGCTCATGTCGCCCGGCAAGTGGAGGGCTTGTGCGCTTTGTTCCCCGTGTATCCGGCTTGATTACGAATCAATATCCAAGGCGAAGACGAGTATGTCGTTAAGTGTTTTTGATCTGTTCAAAGTGGGCATCGGACCTTCCAGTTCGCACACTGTTGGCCCGATGAAGGCTGCCGCACGTTTCGCCGAATGGCTCAAGTTGCAAGGGATGCTGGGGCAGGTGGCAAGCGTGCAGGCCGAACTCTATGGCTCACTGGGGGCCACCGGCAAGGGGCACGGTAGCGACAAGGCGGTATTGCTGGGACTGGAAGGGCAGTCCCCGGAGTCGGTGGACACTTCGATGACGGGCATCCGGTTGGCGGCTATTCGCAGCTCTGGAACTTTGGCCCTGCTGGGTGAAAAGGTCATTCGCTTCGTCGAGAAAGAACACTTGGCGATGATCCGCAAACCGTTGCCCTACCACCCGAACGGCATGATTTTGCGAGCGTTCGATAGCGCCGGGCTGCAATTGGTCAGTCGCGAGTATTACTCGGTGGGTGGTGGTTTTGTCGTGGACGAGGAGGCGATCGGGGTCAATCGGATCGTCGAAGACCGGACCCCCTTGCGCTACCCGTTTTTGACCGGACGGGAGTTGCTGGAGCAATGCAGGCTTAACAATCTTTCGATCAGCCAGTTGATGGCGCAGAACGAAATGGCGTGGCGCAGCCCCGAGGAAACCCGCCAGGGGCTATTGCACATCTGGCAGGTCATGCAGGACTGCGTGCTTGCCGGATGCAGTAGCGAAGGTGTCTTGCCTGGCGGGCTCAAGGTTAAGCGGCGGGCTGCGCAGCTCTACCAACAGCTGAGCGCCAGCCCTGAGGCCAACCTGCGAGATAGTCTTTCAGTCCTCGACTGGGTCAACCTCTATGCCTTGGCCGTGAACGAAGAAAACGCCAGTGGCGGTCGAGTGGTGACCGCACCCACCAATGGGGCGGCCGGGATTGTACCTGCAGTGCTGCATTACTACGCCCGCTTTGTGCCGGGAGCCAACGAGGACGGGGTGCAGCGTTTCCTGCTGACTGCCGCAGCCATCGGCATTCTCTACAAGGAAAACGCTTCGATTTCCGGTGCCGAAGTCGGCTGCCAGGGCGAGGTCGGTGTCGCTTGCTCCATGGCCGCGGGGGCACTGTGTGAGGTGCTGGGCGGCACTGTGCAGCAAGTTGAAAACGCTGCCGAGATCGGCATGGAACACAACCTCGGGTTGACCTGCGATCCGATTGGCGGGTTGGTGCAAGTGCCTTGTATCGAGCGTAACGCCATGGGGTCGGTGAAGGCTATCAACGCTGCGCGCATGGCCTTGCGTGGCGACGGTCAGCACTTTGTTTCGCTCGACAAGGTGATTCGCACGATGCGCCAGACCGGTGCCGACATGAAAAGCAAATACAAGGAAACGGCCCGCGGTGGCCTCGCTGTGAACATCATCGAATGCTGACATCCATTTAATTCATTCAAGGAGTCATCCATGTCCGACAAAGAACTATTGCGAACCCCACTTCACGCTTTGCATGTGGAACTTGGTGCACGCATGGTGCCCTTCGCTGGCTACGAGATGCCGGTGCAATATCCGCTTGGAGTCATGAAAGAACATCAGCACACTCGCGAAATGGCGGGTCTGTTCGATGTATCGCATATGGGCCAGATACGTCTTTACGGTGCCGGTGCAGCCCAGGCGCTGGAGGCGCTCGTACCCGTCGATATCGTCGATCTGCCGGTGGGTATGCAACGCTATGCGCTGTTCACCAATGAGGACGGCGGAATACTCGATGACCTGATGGTGGCTAACGCCGGAGATTATTTGTTCCTGGTGGTAAACGCCGCCTGCAAGGATCAGGACCTGGCGCATTTGACCAAATACTTGCACGGACATTGCGATGTCGAATCCCTGTTCGACAGTCGCGCATTGCTCGCACTTCAAGGTCCCTGTGCTGCCGACGTACTGGCTCGCCTGGCATCGGAAGTGAAAGCCATGACGTTCATGCAGTTTGCGCGCGTGCGGTTGCTCGGCATCGATTGTTATGTCAGTCGCTCCGGCTACACCGGCGAGGACGGTTACGAAATTTCCGTGCCGGTTGAGCAAGCAAATGTCCTGGCCCGTTCTCTCCTGGCAGAACCAGAAGTGAAGGCCATCGGCCTGGGGGCCCGCGACTCGTTGCGCCTTGAAGCTGGCCTTTGCCTGTACGGCCATGACATGGAACCGCGCACGACACCGGTCGAAGCCAGCTTGACCTGGGCCATTTCCAAAGCACGCCGCGCCGATGGTGTTCGTGCCGGCGGTTTTCCGGGGGCGGAACGTGTCTTTGCTCAGCAGCGTGATGGTGTGCTCAGCAAACGGGTCGGCTTGCTGCCAAAGGAACGTACGCCAGTCCGTGAAGGCACGCAGATCATCAACGCACACCAGCAAGTGATCGGTCGAGTCACCAGTGGTGGCTTCGGTCCAAGTTTCGGCGGGCCAGTCGCGATGGGGTATGTGGAAAGTACCTATGCCGCCCTCGACACGGAAGTCTTCGCGCTAGTGCGGGGCAAGGCTGTGCCGATGCATGTCGTCAAGATGCCATTCGTGGCGCAGCGTTACTACCGTGGTTGAGCATGTGCGTGCACCTCTGCGCAGCGCCATCTTCTGGAACAGGGCAATGACAGAAATGCAAAGAGCTGATCGTCGGCCGGAATCGTTGACGACGGGAGTCAAATTGCGTGGCGCGGTGAAGGTGGCACGTATCCCGGTGAAGATCCTGCCAACCGAGGATATACCGCGCAAACCTGACTGGATTCGCGTACCGATATCAACGTCGCCCGAGGTAGCCAGGATCAAGGCGTTGTTGCGCAAGCACAAATTGCATAGCGTCTGCGAGGAAGCGTCCTGTCCTAACCTTGGCGAGTGTTTCTCTGGCGGCACCGCGACATTCATGATCATGGGCGACATCTGTACCCGGCGCTGTCCCTTCTGTGACGTGGGCCACGGTCGCCCGAAACCGCTGGATGTCGATGAGCCAAAAAATCTGGCGACGACCATTGCTGATTTGCGACTCAAGTATGTCGTGATCACCTCAGTGGATCGCGACGACCTGCGCGACGGCGGCGCAGGCCACTTCGTTGACTGCCTTCGCGAGATTCGCAAACTGACGCCGGGCGTCAAGCTCGAAACCCTGGTTCCTGATTACCGCGGACGTATGGACGTGGCTCTGGCCATCACCGAGCAGGAGCCGCCTGATGTGTTCAACCACAACCTCGAAACAGTTCCGCGGCTATACAAGGCGGCACGCCCAGGTTCGGATTTCGAGTGGTCGCTGGACCTGCTGGAAAACTTCAAAAAACGCGTGGCGAGCGTTCCCACCAAGTCGGGCTTGATGCTCGGGTTGGGTGAGACGGACGACGAAGTGATTGAAGTGATGCAGCGCATGCGTGAACACGGAATCGATATGTTGACACTGGGGCAGTATCTGCAACCTTCACGCAGCCATCTACCGGTACAGCGTTTTGTCCGCCCGGACGTCTTCGCATGGTTTGCCGAGGAAGGGCGGCGAATGGGTTTCAGCAATGTTGCGTCAGGGCCGTTGGTTCGCTCCTCCTACCATGCAGATCAACAGGTGCAGGGCAACCTGAGGTCTTGACCAGGGTAATCGGGTACACATAAGGCGACCTTTGAGGCCGCCTTTTTTTGACTGAGAGCTTACTTCGCAGACGCAGATGCAAGGATCGGCGATTGTGGATGTAAGGCCGTTTCGACCTGTTCCTATACTGGTCCGCCGCCGCTCAAAAGACCAGCTGTACCAGGATTGACCACGCTCGATCGCACTTTGGGCGGGGGCATCACTTCTGCACTTCTATGACTGTACCAGGCGGACGAAGGTCGCCAGGGAAGAGGCAAAAACAACAATATAGCCGCTATAGAAAGGTAACCCATGAAAATTTCCGTGAAAGTTAACCCGGTTCAGCCGGGTGACCAACTTCCCCGAGCCAGCAAAGATTATTTGCTGATAGTGGTCAGTGTGGTTTCGATCTTCCTCACCGTGTTTGCTTTGGCCGCCTTTCCGGCGCGCTCCGAGCAGGTCGCCAGCCAGTTGTTCACGCGTGCCACGACGCTGCTCTCAGCGCCGGTACTGGTGACCTTCCTGGCCTTTGTGATGGGCTCGCTGTTCATCATTTTCAGCAAGTACGGGAACATTCGTCTCGGCTCGGGTCAGCCCCAGTTCAAGACCGTGCCCTGGATCTTCATGTTCATTTGCGCAGGATTGAGTTCCGCTACCCTCTATTGGGGATTGGTGGAGTGGGCTTACTACTACAACACGCCGGGTTTGAATATCACGGCAGGTTCAACCGAAGCGTTGAACATGAGCATCGCGTATGCGTTCTTCCATTGGGGCTTTGGTACATGGGCGTGCTATGCGGTGGGCGGCATGGCCATGGCTTATTACTACCATGTGCGCAAGCATGACAAGCTCAGCCTTGCCGGCATCATAGAGGCTGTTACGGGATGGAAAGCCGATGGCCCGATAGGGCGCCTGGTGGATATCATTTTCCTGATTGGCACCTTCGGCGGACTCACTGTCACGATGGTGGTGACCACGCTGACATTCTCCAACGGCTTCTCAAACCTGACGGGACTGGAAAACAACTTTGCGATGCAGGCGGGAATCGTGTTGCTGATCGCCAGTATCTTCTCGCTCAGTTCATACATCGGGCTGGAGGGCGGCATGCAGCGCCTAGCGAGCATGGTGTGCTGGGGCGCATTATTTTGTGCACTGGCGGTGCTGGTGGTGGGACCGACGGGCTTTATCGTCAACAACACAGTGAATGGCGTTGGCTTGATGTTTTCCAACTTCCTGCACATGAGCCTTTTCACCGATCCGTCAGGTAGTGGTGAGTTCACACGGAATTGGACGGTGTTCTATTGGTTCTGGGCGATCTCCTACACACCTGCGGTTTCGATTTTTGTCGCACGGGTTTCTCGTGGTCGCACGTTGAAAGAGGTCTCTGCGGCGCTGTTGTTGGGGGGAAGTGCCAGTTGTTGGGTAATTTTCGGCTGCCTGAGTGGCTACGGCATCGATCAATTGATTCAGGGGCAACTCGATGTTCCAGCCATCGTTGCCAGCCAAGGTGGAGAAGTGGCCATCACTCGGTTACTGGACGGGTTTCCGATGTCCACGGTAGCGACTGCGTTCTATTTGTTTGTGATGGTGATCTTCCTGGCTTCGCACATCGACGCCTCTGCCTATACCGTAGCTGCCGCTACCACGCGTAATCTGCCTGAAGGCCGTGATCCTTCACCGTTCCTGCGACTCTTCTGGTGCGTCATGCTGGCCTTGGTGCCCTTGACCATGATCGCCAATCATATTTCGCTGAAAACCGTGAAGACCTCAGTCATCCTGACATCGATTCCATTTCTCTTCCTGCTACTGATCATGGCCTATGGGTTGGTCAAATGGATCCACGCTGATTATCGCAATCGAAGTGCACAGGACATTGAAGAAGAGTCACGTCGTCTCGGATTGAATCTTGACGGGGGGCCTGAGAACAGGATCCTCGATGGGGCATCTGCAGCGACTGCAGCGGCCTGCGAAGCGCCCACTGCAACTATTTGAAACCTGGACACTGAACGCTCGGGTCATGCTCAAGGAGGAGCACTTAAGTAGAAAACCCGGTGAGCGAGGGTTGTCAGTGGCTATGGATTGGCGGCGTGAAAACTTTCGCCCAGGTCAAGGAAAGGGCGGACTCTGTAGGGGGGCTTGTCGGTGGGGGCGGATTTCAGATCTAAATCTGAGCCATTGATGTGTTCGGGTTAATGACATACTCCCGATTGGCTATCAGAAGAATCTGGTATCGTGCCTTGGAACAGTTCCGTTTCTTGCTCTTGCTACACCCCAAGAAGAAGTCCAGCATCAAGTTCTTTCCTGCTTTAGGAATGTAATAAATCCCCTATATTTCAATCGGACGCCAGATGCGAGTCTCGTTTCCCGCTCAAAAATCTGATCCACAGATGTCCACTGGGCGCTGGGATCCACAAAATAGACGCTTAGGCGTCTTTTTTCGTTGCTGCGGGAAAACATCGGAGTTCAGGGGGTTCCAGTACGTTTAAGTACCTTTTTGAGTACTCTTTTATGGATAGACTCAAATTCGTATTGTTGCTGAATCCTCTCAGGCTGCCAGACGAGCATCGGGGGTTGACTCTCGAATAGGAGCTCATCGTGTTCAATCAGCCAATAGGCTGCTGTACGCCAGGCGCGTTTGCACATGAGCCACAGCAAGGCAACAATCGTGACCGTCACCCCAACCTTGGTGTTGCCGAGTTCTGTGATGGCGATCATCACCGCATCGCCTGGTGTTGTACGAAGATCCTGGAACTCGCGGTATATCGCGCTATCTGCAAGCAGCAGAGGGTCACCGTTTATGACGTCCTCAAGGATCCAGACTGCACCGACGAACAGGACTGTCAGGTGTCGTGGGTGCCGGCCCAGCTCCGCAACCTCTGCACTGCGACGATGAGGTAGGGTATGCCGCGACGCAGCGTCCAGCGCACGATATGCAGGACCATCCAGCCCACCGTGACAGAGCGACCCGCAGGATCGCGAGTGGTTTTGCCGCCGCACCGAGAATGCTGAAGGTTGCGCCGATGAGCACACCAGGCAGCGTATGCGACGGTGCCCAGGCGAGCGCCGACGCGATATTGACGGCAGAACCGACTGACGGCCATCCCCAGCGTGCCGGCAAGGAGCGGAACAAAGGCACGGACGCCCGGTGTGAAGCGCGCGAGAAAGACACTTTTGTCGCCACGACGGATGAAAAAGGCTTCGCTGCGCTGAATCAGTTTGGAGTGTCGGTTCAGCGGCCAGAGACCGAGAATCTCGTGATGGTACCGGTGCCCAAGCCAGAACGACAGACCATCACCCGCGATGGCGTCTGACGTCTTGTCGGTAGTGCGGGCGATAGCTGGCGATTTGAGGGAGTGGCATTGCATTTATCAGTTGACGTTAGATGTAGGTAGCGGCAGCGCGCTGGCCGCCTGCCGCATTATGGCCAGACGGATCAACCACAGCGCCAGCAGTTGGCACAACAGAATCAGCAGCGCGGCGGCGACCAAGGCCTCGGAGAGCCCGACAGCGCCGGGACGCTGGTTCTTCAAGGCGAAGAACACTCCGCCGACGCTGGCGACAAAAAACGCCGAGCTGCATTGCAGGACGGTATTGATAAGCCCGGCGCTCATGCCAGCCTGGTGGCGGTTGAGGGTGTCACTGACTACCCCGACCATGGCCGGCAAGGCGAAACCTTGTCCGGCGCCGAGCAAGACCAGAGGCAGGTACAGCAGGTCTGGGCGCCCGCCGCCTACGCACATGACCACAGTCAGCATGCTCGCGGCCTGCAGGCTCAAGCCCAGCAGAGCCCCGGGTGTGCCTTGGCGCTGACCAAGAAACGCACTGCCCAGGGCCGCAAGGAAAAAGCCCACACCGAAAGGCAGGATCCGTGCTCCCACCGCCGCCGGGCCGAGCTGGTAACCCGACTGTAGATAGTCGGCATAAATCAGAAAGAATGGCGAAATGGCATAGAAGCAGAACAGCGCCAGAAAACCGGGCAACAGCGCCGGTAGGCAAAAGATCTCGAGATCGACAAAGGGTGTGCCTCCGTTGTGCTTGAGCCGGGTCTCCCAAGTGACGAACAGTCTAAGGCTGAGGGTGCTGAGGGTCAGTGCTAGCCACGACCACCAGGGCCAACCTCGGGGCGCGGCCTCGATCAGGCAGGCCAGCAGCGGTAGCAGGAACCCGGCGAACAGCGCGCAGCCGCGGATGTCCAGAAACTTCGACTGCTGTCGTGCGGATTCGTTGAGCAGGCGCGCCGCGACCAACAGGCAGAGCAAGACGATCGGTAAATTGATCAGGAACAAGCTGCGCCAGCCCAGTCCGCCGATGTTGGCGGCAATCAGCAGGCCCCCCACGCCTTGACCCACCAGACAGGCCAGGCCGAAAATCGAGGCATACAGCGAGAGCGCAAGCGCCTTGTCCTTACCGTTGAAATTGGCATGGATCAGGGCCAGGGACTGGGGGGCCATGATGGCGGCGAACAGGCCCTGTACGAAGCGCCCAAGGACCAGCGCCAGATCGCTTCCGGCCGTGCCGCAGGCCACCGAGGCAGCGGCAAAGCCGAGCATGCCAAGGATGAAAATCCGCCGCGGTCCGTACCTGTCCCCCAAGCGCCCGCCGAGGATCAGGAATAGTGCAAAGGCTGCGGCATAGATCGATACTGAAGTCTGCATCAGGCCATCGCTGGCCCGCAGGTCGGCCTTGATAAAGGGCAGGGCGATATTGACGATGAAGTAGTCCAAGGGCGGCAGGAACGAACCCACCAGAAGGATTGACAGGCACAGCCAGCGCTTTGCGCGGGCCAGGGCCACGGCAGGCTTCTGCGTTTGCATTGGAGCAGCTGTCATAGGTCAGTTTCCCGTTTTTTTGCGCCCAGTTCCGTTAGGGGCTGAGCCAGTAGGCTTGGGTGGGTGGGCACACAGGCGCTGCTCGACCTCGGTAGGTAAGATCCGGTCCTCTAGGCCGAATCAGTCGACGTTGCCCAGAGTGATTGTCGGTCCTGGGCGTTCACGCTGCCACGTCATGAGCAGGGATCGGAGGGCGGTGGGCAAGTGCTCAAGCAGCGAGCTGTTGTCTAAGGGCAGGAAGGCGTCGAGGAAACTCACCGCTCGCACTCGAGAGGAAAGTTCGGCCGATGCTGCTGCCACCTCACCGCCGTAGCTCTAGCCCACCAGCACCATCATGGTGGTTGTCCGTCACCGTCGCGACAGAGGCCTACCTCAGCGTCGACCGAGTCTTGGCGGTCGGCGACCCCTGCTAGGGTTGGGGTCAGCACCCGATGGCCCAGATCCTGCATCAGGCCGACAACATCCCGCCAGCCCCAGCCTCTGAACCCGGCGCCAGGTATAAGGACAAAATCCAGAGTTGGTGTTTCTGTCCCACCGGTTGTGCGCTCAAACGGCATGGATAAAACGCTCCGTATTGCCCCACCAAGTGGCGCGAATGGCCCGGCGCTGAATCTTTCCCACGGCGCTGCGGGGCAGAGGTTCGTGCTGCAGGACGATGTGTTTCGGCGTTTTGAACTCGCCTAGGGCTTGGCGGCACAGGTCGAGCAAGGCCTGTGCCTCGGTATTGGCTCCCTGACGCAGGACGCAGATTGCCTGCAAGGCTTCGCCGCTGCTTTCGTCGGGAACCCCGAACGCTACGGCCTCTACCACTTGCGGATGGCCCATCAAGACGTTCTCGACCTCAATCGGGTAGATGTTCATCCCGGTGCTGACGACCATTTCTTCCTTGCGATCCAGCAGGTAGAGGTAGTGCTGCTGATCGACGCGCCCGAGATCGCCGGTCAGCAGCCAACCCTGATTGAACTTGTCCGCGGTTTTCTGTGGATTGTTCCAATACCCTGGCATCACACCCTGGCCGCGAATGGCAATCTCCCCGACTTGGCCGGGCGGCAGCGCTTGGCAGGCGTCATCCAGTACGCAGATCTGCACGTCGTGGCGAGGCCGGCCACAGGACAGCAGGCGGCCATCACCGAGGGGCAGCTCATCCAGGTTCAAGGGCGGCATCACACTGATTATACCGGCCTCGACCTGACCATAATATTGATACAGAACTTGGCCGAAACACTGATGCAAACGACGGATAGTGGATTCAGCGAGGGGCGAGCCGCCGGTGATCAAGGCCTTGAGCCAGTTTTGGGGCGGCTCTGCGGCAGCCAGGCGAGTCAACACGTTAAGGTCGGCGGGTCCGATAAAGCTGTGGGTGACCCGATGTTCGGTGAGACAGCGCAGGCAGTCGGCGGCATCGAAAGCGGGCCTGACCAAGGTGCAGGCCCCGGCGACCCAGGTGGGCAGCAACAGGTAACCGGCCCCGTGGGACAGCGGGCTGACCTGCAGGAAAACATCCCCGGGATGCAGCGGTGGCAAACCATATGACCACTCGTAAATTGAGTAGAGCCACGTTCTGTGGCTGATAGGCACGCCCTTGGGCACACCGGTGGTACCACCACTGTGGCGGATGATGAACAGGTCCTCCTCGGCGACATTGATGTTCGGGTCGCTGTCGTCTGCTGAGGCGAGCCAAGCCTCATAGCCGGCACCATAGGTCAGCAGCCGCAGGTTGTGGTTTTGCCGATGCATTTCCTTGGCAGTATCAGCGTGGGCTGGTGAGACGATCAGCACTTGGCAGTGGGTGTGTTCGACAATATTTTTCTGGATGGCCAGGGCGCTACCGGCATACAGCGGCACCCGGACAAATCCAGCAATGGCCAGCCCCACCACCACATCCAGGGATTCGACGCTGTTGTCTTCCAACACCGCCACTCGGGTTCCGGGCTCGATGCCCCAGGCCAGCAGGCCGTTGGCCAAGCGGCAGGCACGCGTCCATACCTGCTGATAGCTGTGGCTGCGTTGCCCATCGCTGACCGCCGGGCGCTCGCTGAAAGTCTGTACCGCCTGAAGTAGGACGTCCTTGACGTTCATTAGGCACGGTCCTGGTGTGGGGGTTTGGTCCCCGCAAGGACAAACAGCTGCCACTGGAAATCCAGGCGTTCCTCGTTCTCGGGCCACACTGCGGCCAACCGCGCGGCCAGTTCGAGGCAAGGGTCGATGCCGTGCTGATCGATGTAAAGCTGAGTCGCGGACCAGGTCCTGGTGTAGTTGACGTAGTCCTTTAGGCTCCAATGGCGCTGGATATGCATTTCTGGGGTTGGAAGTCGCGGGTAAGGGAATGGCAGATCCTTGAGCCCAGCGAACAAGATCTCGGTCTGGACTGGCCAGAAGTCCTTGAGCACCCCGAACTGGAAGTCATTGATCACCTGGTCTAAGGCAGGGGTCAGCGGCTCGTTGAAGGCGTAGCCGACGATTAGGAGCAATCCCTGACTGACCAAGCAGTGGTCGACCAAGGCGTAAAAGCTTGAGGTGTCTATCCAATGGATAGCCTGGGCCACGCAGACCGCGTCAAACTGCTGGTGAGCGAAACGGGCGTCTTCAGCCGCCAGCACCTGAAAACTGATATTGGCCACCCTAGGCGCGTGATTGATTTGCGATGCGTTGATGTCGGTGGCGGTGACATGGTTGAAGGTCGTCGCCAAATTGATGGCGGCCTGGCCGTTGCCGGTTGCGCAGTCCCACACCTGCTTCGTGTCGGGGCTGTGCCTCTGGATGAACTCATAAAGCTCGACAGGGTAGTCGAAACGAAAGGCTGCATAGTGATGAGATTGTTTGGAAAACAACGTATCAGTTTCTTTTATATTTTTTTTGGCCATGTTCACTATCACTTCTCCTTGTAAAAATATTGCGTAGCGGGGCAGAGGTTTAAACCTTTTTCGCCTCTACACCACTAACATCCGTATCAACAGTGAATCCCTCAAGAAAAAAGATTCGATCTAGAGTTCTAATTAGGCGTGAGTCACGCAGGGAAAGTCTGCAATGGAATACAGAGACATTGCCTGATAGGCACGCAGCTTTGAGTTGTAACAAGCTACGGCATTGAGCACTTGCTCAGCGGTAATCGATGAAGCATTACGTGTTTTTCCATCAGCGTCGGCTTTGTTGGCCATATCAATGGCCTCTTTTGACGATGACCTCTACGGCGATTTCAGTCATCGCCTCAAAGCGGTCGGACTTCTTGGAAAAGCTCGATAGCAAGTTTACGGATGATCTGAAACGCACTAGACCCTGTACAAAAAATCGGCAAGCGAAGGTTAGGCAGGATAAAAACAGGAAAGGAACGGTCGAAGTCGCGCACAAGCCTGTTTTTAACGGAGCATCACCGATGCGCAACCACTTTTCGTACAAAGCCTAGTTTTTCAGCCTCGGAGACGCCGACATTGCTGCCAGCGCTTAAAAGTTACGATGCCATACGATGGATTTATACATACTGTTTTTTTTTGTGAAAATTTCAAATCGCCGGAGTTTTCCAAGTGCTCGCTAAACAACGATGTTTCCTTGGATTCTAATTTTGAATACTCCCGAACTTGTTTGCCTGTGGTATAGCGTGGCTCTGGTTTTAGTTACTCGGGCGCTGCTTGCTCGAATCCAGCTCGGCTTTTTTACCTGTGGAGATTTCGGTGATTTCCGCAGATTTGGCGATCGCCATGTCAAAAGTGTCCTGCATTTTGGCGGTAGCTTCTGTCGCAGTGCCCTTCAAACCTCCATTAGCTGCCCAATCAAAGTTCCAGACGCCAGAAAGGTTGTCAGCACCTGCCACATCCTGTGTTTCGATGGCAGTAAATACATCGGGGTGACGCTGCATGTATTTCGCAGCATCGGAAACCTTGCTGGGAACGTTCCCCGAAGAGTTATTGGCGAGTTGAGAAAGCTCTTTCCCGGAAATGGCCGACTTTCCATTCTGTCGCATATAATCGGCAACGATTTTGCTCGACTTGGCAATGTTCAGTTTATCGTCGAACACAGAATACGAGGTTTTTTGAGTAATTGACCCACCATTAGCGGGTGATACAGTAGTAGACATCGGCGCTGCTCCGTCAGTGGAATGAATGAGATCGTCGCACTGACGATACCCCTTCGAAGAAGGTAGCATGGGCAAATAGCCGTCTCGCAGCGACCTCACAACAATTCACAAAGTCGGTGAAATTTCACAGAGATTCACGCCTGAAGAGCTGCTGGACCGAACATATTCTTCAAGAGATCACGCTATTCGACAGTGGTGTGTTTGCCAAGCGATGGTACAGATGCTGACGCCTGGCCACAAAAAGACTCATCGCGTTACGTCTGGGCCTACGCCAGCAGCCAGTTCTCAGATTCGCTAGGCCAGGTTTCGAGTCTCATGGGCAACCGCTGCAAAGCCACGACCAGCATCGCCAGCGCGAGCGGCGTTGATTGCGGCATTCAGTGCAATCAGTTTGGTCTGATCCGCTATTGGTTTGATCACATCAAGAACGCCACCTATATGTTCACTTTCCTGTTTGAGGCGCGTCATGGCAGTCGCATATTTAGAGACGTCATCTGCAAGACGCTTTATCTCAATGATTGTCTGCTTGGCCATTCCTTCGCCTGCCTGCGCCTGCATATCTGCGCTTGAGGCTGCATTCGCCGCATCTTCAAAATTACGAGCCTACTCAATAGTAGAGGCCTACATCCCATTAATGGCCGTCGCTACCTGAACAATCTCTAACCTTTGGTTTTCGACGCCGATACGGGTCTAATCCGTGGCGGTCGAGAGTTTTTCCGCAACCGCAGAAATTACAGTCGATGAACCATCAACTTGACGGATAACGAGCCTTAACTTGATTGTATTTCGCGCAGTGAAAACAGAACGCTGCCGTGGGTTGCGGATTTAACTATCGTGGATATGACGTGTGTCGCCGGAGGCGACTCACAGCGCAATGCTGGAAAACACCGTCGAGTGGCGATACGACCCGGTGCTGGGCGGCAAGTAGTAGGTCCGCAGCTATTTCTGTACGGTTGCTTAGCCATACGGGTGTAAACGCTAAGCGCAATTGCCGATTCGCTGCCATATCATTAGGAACTGCCAAGCAATGTGTGATGTCCGGTTGCCTAATGAAAAAGACGATTACCGGAGCTGGTTATGCAGTCCTGGAGCGAGCATGAGATGTTGGCATGCCGTTGAGTTCATTGTTATTGCAACTGAATGCACACGTCGGGGGGGGCTGTTGGTGCAGTGTGCCAGGCTTTATACGCAGAGGCTGGGGACTCAATAGGGGGAGGGCTGGCCTTTCGGTATCGCTGATACCAGCGAAGAAATTCCAAGGTGGTGGAGCGTTAGCGTCGGAAACTGGCGCGAAACTTTTTTGGCAATATTGGCTCACCATACACAACTTGACGGCGGGGCAGATGCCTTGAAACCTGCCACGGCGATTTTTACTGTATCAGTAATCAACTTTCAGGTTTTCGATGGCTGAACAATAGATGAAGTGAACGGCCGACTAGCTAAGTAAAAAACCTGATTTATCAAGCGGCTTTAGAGGCCGATTTGGTTTTCAGGATTGCTTGACGCGCTCTCATCATGGTGCGGGGCTACATCATTACAGGCGCCTTATAGGTTCAGTAGGCCAATCACTTCAGCCGTTAATCAATATTGCAAAATGCAGGTGCCCATAGATTTCATTAGACCACTCCAAGCGCCGGATAATCCTCGCTCTTGGAGTGGTACTTTTTAGCGGCCGTTGCTCGCTTTTTTATCCAGCCTGATAGCCGGTCGGCGACTTTCTAGGTCAGGCATTCTCCTTTTTACCGGCCTCCCTGTCCGTGTTTTCCCAAGGGCGCCACTTATCTGTTTTTATAACCTGCCCCTGGCCGCCAGTACTAGCGGTCTTTCCATCTAAAGCCTGTTCCCAGAGGTTGTTGTTGTCGGGGTCACTATCTTTGTGAAGATAGGGAGCAAGCCGTGCAAGTGAGCTGCCTTTTTTGTCCTCGGTTTCCTGGAAGTGTTTCCATTCGTCCGACTGAAACTCGAACATCGATTTGTCTTCAGGTGCTTCCCGACCGCCATACATATAAGTGGCATAACGTGCATATTCCAGCTTGTCGCCCCAGTCGTCCTTGGTCACGCCAGCGCTGGCGAGGTCCTTGAAAAACTGTCCTTGTGAGTCTGTCAGTTTTTGCAACTTGGCATGCTCGACAGCTTCGGCAATCAAGGTGCCGGCAATACCGAATACAACCCCCGCCACGGCGAAAACGGGGCCCGTAACGCGAGCGCCAATGGCTAGGCCGCGCACGACCGTTGCAGCCAGGTCACCCGCTAGTTTCCCTGCGAGGTGAGCGCCTTGGGGCGCAAACATCGAGATAGTATTGGCAATTGCCATGCCGGTTCCGGAGATGCCACCGGCGAGCCCTATGCCAGCGTCGGCTTTCTCCAGCGCTGTCTTGGCCTTTTTGAGTTTACGGGCGCCGGAGACGATGTCCATGACCCCGCCGGTCAAGTCCAATCCGGAACCGCCCATGAAGCGCAGGAAAGAACGTCCGGCTGCCATGGCAGAGTTGGGTTTTTTAACATCGGTGCCGCCTCCCGGGATATCTTTGATACCCATTGTTTCGCCAAGGGATTTGACGGCTTTATCATAATCCTTGACCTCAGAAGGCGATAGGTTAGCCACATTGATATTCTCGAGAGTCTCGGAGGACTTCTGAACGCGGGTGCTGATTGCGTCGGCGAGTGCGTCTGACTTTGCTGATTTTTCCTTTCCCCAAATATCGGGAAAGTTTTCGTCAAGTAGGCCAAGCCACTGAGTGGCATTGATTTTTGGCTGCCGTTTGCCATCAACGTCCGCAGCTGGATCATATGAATGTTTGCCGCCAAGGGTTTCTACTATCTCTGAACCGAACTTGAGGAAGTCGTTGGTGTTACTCAAGCCGCCTACCAGGTCTCGCGCGGCGGCCACTTTCTGGTCATCCGTCAAACCCTTGCCACCATTGGCGAGTTGCATGGCACCATTGACCAGATTCATTGTGCCCGCCATTGCACCTAGCGACCCGCTGGAACTGGCTGAATGCAGTACTTTCTTGAAGGAGCCGGCTGTTTCCTCTCGATTGCTCTTAAGACCCTTGAGTTGTGTGTCGACTATCTTGTCGATTGCCTTGGGATCACCACTTGCAGAAGCGAGCCGGATGGCGGCTGCGATCTTACTGTTCTCTCCTGGTGTCAAACCTTTGATATGGCCGTCGAGAATATCGACCTCGTCCTTCATCTTTTTGTACATGTCATAAGTTTTATCACCCTTGTCGAGACCGCCAAGAGCCCCGTTGATACCACCTTTGAGTATTGTGAATGTCGAACGCAGCCCACTCTCGGCATTTTCTGGGGACACCTTATCTGGATGTTCCATGTAGGTATTGAGTTGGTGCGTCATCATATTTTGGTCGAAGGTCTGACGTCGGGCTTTGAAACTGTCCGGTTCAAGGATTCGTAGAGACTCGAAATAGCGGTCTACGTCCAGTTCAGCCATTTCTGACTTTTTAGGATCACCTGAGTCATTCATTGCGATAACATAATCTTCAAATTTGAGATTGGCTTCCTTGCTGCCTTCCTTCTTGAAGAGTGCAGTTGAGACCTGTTCGCGAACTTCATCGAGTCTATCTTTTGACAAATTGCTGACGCTACTTTGGAGTTCCTTGTCGTAACGCTCTTTAATTTCGTCTTTCTCCATCAACTCGGAAATTTGTTTGGCCAGCTTTTTCTCGTCAACGATTTCCTTGACGTCTTCGCCGTTCAGTTTGGTAGGGCTCTTAGCAGTTTCACGATAGGTGCCGCCGCCCAGATTGATGCCTTCCGCATAGCCATAAAGTTCGTAGCCATTGTCAAGCGCGGCTTGTGCATCCATCAGTTTGATGATTTTCGCTTCATCGGAATTTTTTGAAAGCTTTCCGCTTTTGATGTCGTCCTTGATTTCCTTGACGAAGTTCTCGGCCGTTTGGCCGCCGATGGTCTTGTCGTTGGGTAACTCCATTTCCATGAGTGCTTCTGCGCCGAAGGAAGGGATATCGTACTTTTCGCGCAGCGCCTGCACATCTTTCGGCTCATCGGCAGGCGCTGCTTTATCCGAATATGTTTTGGGTGTCGCTTGAATGAGGTGGCCCTTTAGGCTTGAATAGCCGTATTTGCCAAAATCCTGGAGACGACCGGCCTCGGTGCCGTGCCTAGCTTCTTTATCGTGGGTAAAACCTTCAATGCTGTCGTTGTCTCTATTCTTTGCATCGGAACCAGTTATTTGCTTGCCGTTCTCATCCACGGTAATGACATGTTCCAGAACTTTGGACGCCCGGTAGGCGGCATCGGCGTTGGTGTCGAAATCACCGACTTGCTTTTTGAGGTTATCCTTGACGTCGCTTTGATTGCCTAGATAGCGAAGAAGTGGGTTGTCTTCGATAATCTCCTTGGCAGAGCGAGTATCACCTTCAGGACGCTTTTGATTTTCGCCTAGATCCAGTTTAACGACCTTGCCCTTCAGGCTCGAATAGCCGTATTTGCCGAAATCCTGCAGGCGGCCTGCCTCGGTGCCGTGGCTAGCATCACCTTTGGAAAACCCATCGATTTTGCCGTTGCCGGCATCTTTATCTATCTTGCTGCGGGCGAGCTTGCCGTCTTCATTGATGTACTCGACGTGCTCAAGAACCTGGGACGCCCGGTAGGCTGCATCTGCGTCGGTTTCGAAATCACCGACTTGCTTCTTGAGGTTGTCCTTGACGTCGTTTTGATTGCCGAGGTTTGCAAGCAGGGGGGTGTCCTTAATGATTTGTTTCGCCGAACGCTTATCTCCTTCCGGGCGCTTTTGTCCTTTGCCCAATTCATCAGTTGAAGGTTTTTTCAATGAGGTTGTGGAAACTCTATTGACTTCCTTCTCCCAGGCAGTCGTTGTGACGGTGTTTTTGTTGGCGCCTGCGGCGTCTTTGGAAGAAGGAGTTGCTATCTTAGCTGTCATCGTAACTCTCCAAAGGGATAGAGATTTCAATCAACCTAACGTTATCTTTCTGAAAGACAATTCGGAAAGGATTTCATGTCATGCGTTATTTTCAATCTGATCCGGTTAGGGTTCTGAGTTGGATTGCTTATTTCTTTGAGCGGGCGAAGCTGTTTCGGTCGTGTAGTTGAAGACACAAGCTCACTTATTGTTCCTGGTGCAATTTTTTTTCATTAAGCCGTTTTATGAGCTCACAATTTTATTGAAAGGTGGCGTCAGACGTTATCAGCCGGCCGGTCAAAAAAAAATGCCATCTGGTATCAATATCTCGATATTTCACAATAATTCACATGTTAGTAATGCGCAGTCACTTGCTTTTGTATGGGCGGGGTGCGAAATGCGGGGGTTTTTCTGTGCGTGAAGTTTCGATGCTATCCGAAAAGGGACACCATCATTTTTACTGAGATCGCATTTGTTACGTTGAGCGTGCCCTGATGTGGATTCACAAGTTTTCACAGCAAATTTAAAACGTCCCTGCTTAGTATTGAGCTGTGCAAGGCAACTACCTCGGCGAGGAATTCCTAAGCCATTTGCTTGTGCAGTTCTCCGCGCATGCGGCGTATGTATTTACTATACCCAAACGAAGTCATTATCCCAGCAAGGAGTTTCAATATGAGTGGTGTTCCTGCAGTAAAATCCGGCGGCGCAGACGCGGCTATCCAAAAAATGGAAGCAACCTTCAATATGGCAATCGAGAAGTCGGCAAAAATCACCGAATTATCGACTGCCAAAAAAGCTGAGCTCGATGCGACCAAGCAGCGGCCTCAGAACTGATGCTCTTATGCGGGTGGCGCTTGCGCTGCTCGCATACCTATTGCCGCGCTCTATAGTTTTACCGGGCCGCTGATTTGGCGTCGTCTGTGGATCACACGGTGGTAGTTCGCGTATGACAGCCCTTATTTCATTGTTCCCGTTGCCCGGTTCTACGGTGCTCGGGAAGACCCATCCGTTACTCAGTATTACTCGCGGTCTACATCGCGGTGTTTATCTGGCCTTGGACTGCGCCGTCTACACCATAGGCAGTGCAGTTAGCGCCGACCTTATTCTCAGTGACGCCGGCATCACCGAACGGCATATGGTGCTGCGTTTCGTTGAGGGGCGGATCTGCGTTGAAGCCCTTGGTGGTGACGTATTGGTCCTCGGTCCACAGGGACGTGAAACCCTCGTTCCCATGGGGAGCGGCCACCGTGCACGCCTTCCACTGGAGATCGGCATTGGTAATGCCAGGTTGCGCCTGGAGTGCAGCGTGCCGACTCAGGGGCCGCCCGCAGCGGTTCCTCCCGCCTGGCGCAATAGGCAGCAATGGCTCTTCGCACTGGTCTTGATGTTTCTCTGCGTGGGTGCCTTTGCTTTTCGGGGTGAGCCGACGACGCCAGGTGCTCTGCTTATCGGCCTCCCGACCGAGATTCCTCCGGCGTCACGAGCCACCCGGGCTGAGGCCCGGCTCTGGCTTGACCAGCAGATGCTCGCCGCCGGCATTAAGACCATCAAGCTCAGCGAGGTCGAGGGGCAGTTGATCGCTGAAGGCAGTTACGAGCTAGGGCAAAAGTCGCAGTGGATCGCTTTGCAACAAGCCTTCGACAAACAGTTCAGCCAGCAGGTGATGTTGCAAGCCAATGTCACCGTGCATGCCGATATTGCCAATCCCAGGGTACGCTTTCAGGCGGTCTGGTTCGGGGCCAATCCTTACGCGATCAATGACAGCGGTAAGCGTCTTTACCCCGGTGCCGCCCTGGCTGATGGCTGGATATTGGAGCGTATCGAAAACAACCAAGTGGTGCTGGCCAAGGGTGAAGCGCGCTTCAGCTTGACGCTATGAGAGTTGACTCGCGCCCGTTGTTGCCAACGCCTGCGGGAAAAGCCGTCGCAGTTGACGGTGTGCTTCCGGCCATTGCCCGTCAAGGCGTTCTCTTCGATGCCGTACTAAAAAGGCGCGAGGTGATTGCGCGGCGCTCCTTGCGAGGGGAAGTGGAGCGCTTCGGTAGCACCGAAGGTATCAGCCCTGAGCTGTTTGGCAGTACGCGCTCGGTGAAAATTCTTGAATACCTGCTGACTGAGATCTTACCGGGGCTGGATATGGAACCGGAGATCAAGACCCTGGCGGAAGACCTGATACTTGAGGAAGTTCAAATGCGCCAGTCCCTGGAGCAGCAACGCGCTGAGGTGCAGACATGATCTCCAGTGAAGAACACGATTGCGTCGATCTGCTCAGAGGCATGGGTGAGTTGTATCAACGCAGCGGTCAGCCCAAACGCGCACTTGTGATGTTATTGATCGCGGTGCAGATGGCGCCGAACGATGCACTGCTGCTACGCAATCTGGCCATCGCTTTCACTGACAGCGGCGATACCGAACGTGCGTTCAGTGTGCTGGATCGTTTGGCCGAGCAAGAGAGCGAGTCGCCCGAACTGTTGCTGCTGCGCAGTCGCGCGTTGTGGCGCGGGGGACGTAAGACGGAGGCACAGCAGTGCTTCAAGCGCTATCTGGCCACCCGAGGGGCTACCTTATGAGCTTTAACCGCCTCAACTCCTTAGCTCGCATTGCCGCCAAACGCACCGATGTGATTATCGTAGCGTTTATGCTGATGGCGATTGTCATGATGATCATCCCATTGCCAACCTATCTGGTTGACATGCTGATCGGCGTGAACATTGCTCTAAGCATCTTGATCCTGATCGTCGCATTTTATATTTCCCACTCGGTGGAGTTCTCCTCGCTGCCACCGCTGATTTTGCTGAGCACGCTTTTTCGCCTGTCATTGTCCATCACCACCACGCGTTTGATCCTGCTCGATGGCGACGCGGGGCACATTGTGAAGGCCTTTGGTGATTTTGTAATTGCCGGACAGGTCGTGGTCGGCCTAGTGGTGTTCCTTATCATTACCGTGGCCCAGTTTGTGGTAATTACCAAGGGTGCCGAGCGTGTCGCCGAAGTGGCCGCGCGTTTCACCCTCGATGCCATGCCAGGCAAGCAGATGAGCATCGACAACGACTTGCGCAACGGCGATATCGAGCAGCACGAAGCCCGTCGCCGTCGTTCGAGGCTGGAGCAGGAAAGCCAGATGTTCGGCGCAATGGATGGCGCGATGAAGTTCGTCAAGGGTGACGCCATTGCCGGCTTGGTAATTCTCTCGGTCAACCTGTTAGGGGGCATGCTGATTGGCATAATCGAACGTGGCATGTCGTTCAGTACGGCAGTACATACTTATTCGTTGTTGACCGTTGGTGATGGCCTGATTGCACAGATCCCGGCACTGCTGATCTCGGTAGCGGCGGGGACGGTCGTCACGCGGGTCAACAGTGACGGTGCCGAAGGTGACCTGAGTACCGAAATTGTCCGCCAACTGGGTGGCAGCCATAGAGCTCTGTCCCTTACGGCCTTGATCCTACTGGGCGTCAGCCTGTTGCCAGGGTTCCCGGCTCCTGTGTTTATTGGCCTTGCGGTGATCCTTGGGGCTTCTGCGTTTTTCTTGTATCGGCGACAGCGTAGCGATCAATCGCCGCCGATAGTGGAAGAGGTGGAGCTACACGAGCTTGAGTACGAGCCTGCTGAGCCTGCGCCGATGTTGGGCAAACCGCTGGATCGTCGTGTCCTGCTGGTCCTGGGCTCAGGCCTGGCCGAATTCGCTCCCGAACAGCCTTTGCGCCAGCGCATCGAGGGTCTGTGTCATGAGATTCGCGGTGACCTGGGGATCGAGATGCCGCTGCCTGCGGTTTATGTAGATGGCCAAGTCGCTGCCCAACGCTTTGTGGTTGAGCTGGAAGGTGTGCCAGTCGGTGAGGGTGAACTGCCCGCCGATTACCTTTTGCTCAAGGATGACCCCGTACACGTACATCTGATGGATATCCCGACGCAGGTAGCTATTTCGCCTTTGAACCAGCGGCCAGGGCACTGGATTGAACGTCATCATCAGGCGCGCCTGGAGGAGGCCGGAGTGGGCTTTCTGTTTCCGGACGAGGTGTTGCGTGGCGTGCTTGACCGCGTCTTGCGCCGCCATGTCGCGGATTTTCTGGGGATTCAGGAAACCCGCATGCTGCTTGAACAAATGGAAAACAGTTATGGAGAACTGGTCAAGGAAGTGCTGCGCAACGTGCCCTTGCAACGCATGGCCGAGACTTTGCGCTGCTTGATATCCGAAGGTGTATCGATCCGTAATCAGCGGGCCTTGCTTGAGGCCATGGCCGAATGGGGCGGCCAGGAGGCGGATGCATCAAGGCTGGCCGAGCACGTGCGTGCGGCTCTGGCGCGGCAGATAAGCCACCAGCATGCTGATGCCAACAGAGTGATCAGTGCGTTTGTCCTCACCCCAGCGCTGGAAGAACAACTGCGTTCGGCTGTACGTCGACAGGACGGCGGGCGTGATTCACTTCCCGAACCAATCTGCCGTTTTTTACTGATGCAACTGCGCGAAGCCTGCCACCCCCTGCCGGATGTGCAGAGCTCAGTGCTGCTGGTTCACTCGGAATTGCGTCGTGCTATGCGTCGCCTAGTAGTGCGTGGCGACATTGAGTTGGCCGTGCTTTCGTTCCGCGAGCTGGCGGGCGAATACAACTTGCAAGCCTTGGGTTCTATCAGCCTGAACGACATCACTCATAGCCGTCCTCAAGACGGAGCTCCGGTTACCTCTCTGGCGAGTTCTTCATGATTGGCTTTTTTCGCTTTCCCGCCACCGGTTATCTGGTTGGCTTACTGACCGTACTGCTTCCGCTGTTGGCGGGCGCCCAAGACATTGCCCAAGGGACCGGTGGCACGTTGGACTTGGCTTCCGGTGAGGGGCGCATTTTGCATTTCAAGGCACCTGTTGAATCAGTGCTGTTGGCGGAGCCCAACGTTGCTGATCTGCAGGTTGTGGCGCCGGGTGTGATTTATATTTTTGGCAAGGCTGTGGGGCAGACCAGTCTGATTGCCTTGGGCGCTGAAGGCCGGCAAGTGGCTGAGTTGAGCGTGGCAGTGAGCAGCGGCACGCAGGGTGTCAGTCGGCCCCTGAAGGCCCTGTATCCAAACAGCACGGCCCAAATCAGCGCCGCGGGAAATCGTATGGTGGCAAGCGGCGTTGTCCGGGATGTGGCTGAGGCCACTGACCTGAATGCCTTGCTCGACAGTGAAAGCCAGAGTCCGCAAACCGCCAGGAATAACACGACTTATAGCGGTTCAGCCCAAGTGAATATCCGCGTGCGTTTCGCGGAGGTTTCGCGCTCCGAGCTGCTGCGCTATGGCGTGAGCTGGAATGCTCTGTTTAATAACGGCACCTTTTCCTTTGGCCTCTTGACGGGCGGTGGCCTTGCGGCCGATGCCGCCAGGGGCGCCTCGAATGTCATCAGCGCAGGGCTGTCTTCGGGCAACGTGAACATCGACGCCATGCTCGAAGCCCTGCAAAACAACGGCATTCTGGAGATTCTCGCCGAACCTAACATCACCGCGATGACTGGTCAGACGGCTAGCTTCCTGGCCGGTGGCGAGGTGGCCGTGCCGGTGCCGGTCAACCGCGACTTGGTGGGCATTGAATACAAGCCTTATGGCGTGTCGCTGCTGTTCAGCCCGACGCTATTGCCCAATGGTCGCATTGCCCTGCAAGTACGCCCGGAAGTCAGTAGCTTGATGGGCTCCAGCACGGTTAACGTCAACGGCTATCTGGTGCCTTCGTTTCGCGTGCGGCGTGCCGATACCCGAGTGGAAGTGGGCAGTGGCCAAACTTTCGCGATTGCCGGGTTGTTCCAGCGTGAAAGCACCCAGGACCTGGAAAAGGTACCGATGCTGGGCGACATTCCGATCCTCGGCAGCCTATTCCGCTCCAAGCGCTTCCAGCGCAATGAAACCGAGCTAGTGATTCTGATCACCCCATACCTGGTGCAGCCGATACCCGGGCGAAACCTGGCCACGCCACTGGATGCCTTGCCCGGCAGTACGCCCACCGCGTCTTCCGGGCCGCGCAATGGTGGCAAGTTCGGCTTCTACCTGAATTGATCGAGGAGCGACCATGAGGGCATTGTTCGCAACGATTCTGATGCTGACGCTGGGCTTGCCGAGCGGCTGCAAAACCCACCTGGAACCAACATTTTATTCACCGAACTACGAGCGCCTGGTGGGCGCTGATGGCCGTGTCGAACTGCTACCGGCAGAGTGCCTCAAGCCGAGTTCCAAGGACGAGTTCGGTGCCGGTAAGGATTTTGTCCCGCTGCTGGCGCCGGGTTGTGCCAACAACCTCACGCTGATGCAGATAGTCGAGCAGCGTGAGGATCTGTTTCAGGGGCGGGTGACCGGCCTGACGATGGCCGCACCGGTGGGTCGTGCTGCTCAGGTGTATATCGACGGTAATGACCGCGAAGAGCAGCGTCCTCGCCAGGACGAGCAACAGTCCAGTGCCGACAAGCAGGAAAAACAATGAAGCGCCGGGTCTTAGTGGCTGCTCATCAGCCCCAGCTCACGAGCCTGGACCACCGGGTCCTTGATGGCCTTGATGCGTCGTGCCTCGACCAGCAGCGCATTGCGGTCGACCGCCGGGATGTCTTCCAGGGCCATGCCGGCGACGTCCCGCTCGTGGCCAGCCAGGACCGTGATCAGCAGTTCGTTGCGCTGGTGCCGAGGCTGGGCGCGGGGCGACTGGCTGACGCTGAGAATCTCTTCCAGTGCCTGGCGGCTCTGGCCACCCAGGGCATAGGCCAGGGCAAGGTTGCAGCGGGTGTCGAGATCGTTGGGAGCCAGAGTCAGGCTTTTGTTGAACGCTGCCTGAGCGTCCTGAGAGTGGCCGCGCAGGATCTGGGCAATGCCCAGGCGGTTCCAAGCTTCGGGTTGATTGCCCGTGTTGACGGCCTGGGTCAGGGCGGTGACGGCACGGTCCAACTTGCCCAGGCGCACCAAGGCCGTGCCCAGGCCCAGCAACGCATCAGGGGAGTCTGGTTTGAGCTCCAGGGCTTGTTGATAAGCGCGCTCCGCCCCTCTGGCATCGTCGCTGGCCAGGCGCGTTTCGCCCAGCTTGAGCCAGGCATCAAAATGACCGCCCGGTTCTTGCGCAGCCTTTTCGTAGAGCGAAGCGGCGGTAGCGGCATCACCACGTTTTTCCAGATCACCGGCCAGCCGCATGAAACGGTCGTAACTGCTGTCGGACGGCAATTGGCTGGTGCAGGCAGTGAGCAGCGCGCTGACGATCAGCAGCAGGGGAGACGGCAAGCGGTTTTGCATGGACAGGACTCGGCCGGACGATGTGGTGGTCATCTTAGCGACTTGACGCTCAATAGCGACCGTTATGTGTGTGAATTATCACGTTGTTCATCTTTGGCCGTACGTCACCGGGAGAGCACTGCCATGCGTAGGCTGATGATGATTATTGTCTGTTTGCTGACGCTGTCGACGCTGCGCCTCGAGGCGCAAACCGAGCGGTCGGGAGAGCAACCGGGTTGGTTCGCTGAACCTTTTACCTATGTGTTGGTTGATCAGGACGTGCGTGCTGCGCTGACTGAGTTCGGTCACAACCTGGACATGGTCGTGGTGCTGTCCGATAAGGTCCGAGGCAAGTCGCGCAGTACTGTGCGCGGTGTAACCGCTGGTGATTTCCTCACCCAGTTATGCGACTTCAATGGCCTGGGCTGGTACTTCGACGGCAACGTCCTGTACCTCAATGCCATTGATGAAGTCACCACTCGCCTGTTCCGCAGCAGTGCGGGCCTGAACCTCGATCAACTGCACGCTTACCTGGCAGGCCTCGATGTCTACGGTAAGCAAATATCGATGCGGCCCAGTCCCAATGGCGATGAATTGTTCGTTTCCGGGCCTCCGGCCTACTTGAACATGATCCAGCAGCATCTCGATCACCAAGCACGTCCTGTCGCGGCATCCATGGGTCGCGAACGCGGCATACGGGTGTTTCGCGGCAGCGTCGTCAGTGAAAACTGAAACCAAGGAGAAGCACCATGTCAGTCGCTCCAATCGATAGCAGCACCAGCGCACCACCGAGTTCCGAGGCCCGCTTCAATGCCGCGGTGGATAAGTCCAAGGATGAGTTCAATGATGCCGAATTCACTGAATCGATAATTACCCAAGCGGTCACCATCGGCGGTCAGTTCATCATCATGCCCAAAGCCCAGGAGATGCTGAACGAATCCATGTCGGATGACGACGAAGAATAGAGGCCACGCCATGACTGTAAATTTTGCAACCACGGCGGCATTGCCGCCGTCAGGAGGGCAGGGGGGGCTTCAGGCTTCCCAGAACCTCTTTGAACACATGGCCGGCAACGCAAAGGGCATGCCTGAGGGGGCCAGCCCGCATCAGATTGGTGAAGGGTTGATGGAGCGGCTCAATGGTTTCATTGACCGCTCCCGGAGTTTTTCCGAGCGCGCCGACGTGATCGGCAAAGGTAGTTTGCCTGGGGCTTCGCCACCGTCGGCCACCTCGGGAAACACCGCTTTTACACCGGCGCCCGGCAGCAGCGAGGCGACAAAAAAGGTCGGCGAAAAACAAGTCGACCAGATCGTCCACTCCCTGAGCAGGATGTTCGATTACTCCATTGAAACGCAGATGGTCGTACGCGGTGCGACGCAGATATCCGGCGCCGCCAATACCCTTCTCAAAGGTCAATAAAGTCATGTTCAGCCGTTGCCGTACCCTGCGCTTTATGATCGTCGTTGCCCTCGCTGGTTTGCTCCAGGCATGCGACATGGACCTGTACAGCAACCTCAGCGAGCGGGACGCCAATGCCATGCTCGCGGTGTTGTTGCGCGACGGTATCCCGGCCTCGCGCAAGGTCCAGGACAGTGGCCAGCTCAAGATCGTGGTGGACGAGCGCCGCTTCGCCGAGGCCATGGCCTTGCTCGATGAAGCCGGTTTGCCCGGGCAGTCCTTTTCCAATATGGGCGAGGTGTTCAAAGGCAACGGCCTGGTGTCTTCACCCGTACAGGAACGGGCGCAAATGGTCTTTGCCTTAAGCGAGGAACTCTCCCACAGCGTGTCGCAGATCGACGGCATTGTCTCGGCGCGGGTGCATGTGGTGTTGCCCGACAACGACCTGCTCAAGCGGGTGATTTCACCCTCATCGGCATCGGTGCTGGTGCGCTACGACGCCAACACCGACATCAATTCGTTGATCCCGCAAATCAAGACGCTGGTGGCCAACGGCATTTCCGGGCTGAGTTACAACGGCGTGTCGGTGACCGCGATCAAGGTCGCCATACCGATCCATGGCGGTAATGGCCAACCGCGCCTGACCAGCTTCATGGGCATCTGGCTGCTCGAGGGCGACCTGTCCTGGGCGCGCCTGCTCTTCGGCGGCGGCATGGTGCTGGTGCTGGGCCTGGGAGGAGCACTGGGCTGGCACTACTGGCGCCGCCACTGCGCCCAGAGGCTGTACACCTTGCCGGAGGCATCATGAGCCTGTCACTGCGATGGAAAGACTTGCTGGAACAGCCGCTGACCTTTGTCGAACGGCATTATCTGTATGAGTGTTTTCCCGACGCGGTGGCGATCGAGCGGATTCATGCACTGACGACAGAGCCCCGCTTTCAGTCGCGCCTGCTGAAGATGCTGATGACGCATTTCAAGCTTCACCCCCTGGCGCAGACACCCACGCCCGCCGAAGAAGACTTGCCGGTGCTGCTGATGGCGCCCGACGTCTTCCGGCGGTTACCGCGGTTGTGTGGCGCCATCTGGCACGCCGCGACCCTGAGCCGGGAGATTCGCAGCGAGTTCGTCAGTCAATTGCGCGAGAGGCTGGGCGACGAAGTGTTCGCCCTTGCGCTGGCCAATCGGCAATGGGCGGGGGCTACGGATTCGTTGCGTCAGCCTGATGAGTTGGTGGCGGCCATCGATCAAGACGGCGCGCGGTGTGTGGCGGCCTGGTTGCAAACTCAACCGTCGCCACTGCGTGAATGGTTGCGCCTACGCTTGCTTGATCCTGCAGTGGCTGACGGGCGGCCATCGCCGATGAATGTTCAGATCGTGAGACATATTGCAGCGGTTCTTGTCCGCACCGACACCGGAGAGACGCCATGAGCGAATTGCCGACACGTCCGAGCGCTCGTATTTTGCGTGCTGACCAGGCCACGCTGTGGACCGACGGCTATGCCTTCCTGCAGGCCGCCCGTGATGAGGCACAACTGATCCGTCAGGACAGCACTGAGTGGCTGGAAAGAGCCCGTACGGAGGGTTTCGAGAGTGCCCGCCAGGAAGGCGCGGAGCAGATCAGTGCATTGCTGGCGGAGACCTCTGTCAAGGTCGAATCCTATCTGGCGAGCCTGGAAACCTCCTTGGTCGATCTTGCGTTGGGCGTGGTGCTTGAGGTGCTGGAACGCCTGGAGGAGGCTGAACGTATCGTGGGGTTTACGCGCAGGGCCTTGGCAGCTTTTCGCCAGGATCAGGCATTGACCTTATTTGTGCCCTCGCTGGAGGTCGAGAGGGTGCGCGACCGTCTGAAAAGCGAGCCCGACAGCCTGCCCGCTATCACCGTCAAATCCGATGACCAGTTGCATGCCGGGCAGGCGCGCCTCAGTAGCCCAGTCGGTTCGGTAGAGTTGGGCCTGGATGCTCAACTGCAAGCACTGCGCAGCAGCCTTCTGCCCTTTTCCGAGGTAACAGCATGAGCGTTGATCTGCAGCAGATAATGCCGCGCCTATGCGGTCGTCTCGGCAAGGCTCGGCCACGTCCAATGAAAGGCACCATCCGCAGTATTCGCGGGGTACTGCTACGGGCCACCGTCGCCGGGGTGGGGATTGGCGAATTGTGTCTGTTGTATGACCCCAATAGCGGCCGCAGTTTGACGGCAGAGGTCATCGGTTTCGATGAAGACGAGGCGATCCTGTCTCCGATCGGTTCGATGGAGGGGCTTTCCACCCGAACTGAAATCACCGCTACAGGCGAGACGCTAGGCGTCAGTGTCGGTGATGGGCAACTGGGCCGGGTGGTCAGTCCCGTAGGCGATTATCTCGATGGCGACGGTGTGCCGCCTTTGGGTAGCCTGCAACGCTATCCACTGCACGCCGAACCTCCGGCGCCTTTTGCCCGACAGTTGATTGCACATCCAATGTCCTTGGGCGTGCGTAGCATCGATGGTCTGCTGACTTTGGCAAGAGGACAGCGCATGGGGATCTTCGGAGAGCCGGGCGTGGGCAAGTCATCCCTGCTGGCGAGCATTGTGCGCAACACCGACGCAGACGTGATTGTGATCGGTCTGATTGGTGAACGTGGACGCGAGGTGCGTGAGCTGCTGGATGTTCAGCTCGATGCCCAGGCCCGCGAACGTACCGTGGCGGTGGTAGCCACCTCCGATCGGCCCGCTGCCGAGAGGGTACGGGCGGCATATGTGGCGACGGTGATGGCTGAATATCACCGAGACCAAGGGCGCAATGTGCTGTTGCTCATGGATAGCCTCACGCGTTTTGCCAGGGCCCAGCGCGAAATCGGCCTGGCAGTCGGGGAGCCGCCGACCCGCCGTGGTTACCCGCCCTCGTTCTTTTCTGCTTTGCCCCGCTTGCTGGAACGCGCCGGCCCCGGCCCCACAGGCAGCATCACAGCGCTATACACCGTCCTGACCGAAGGCGATGCCGCCACCGATCCGGTCGCTGAGGAAGTGCGTTCAATTCTGGACGGCCACATCGTGCTCAGCGCCGACCTGGCTCAGCGCAACTATTTTCCGGCCATCGATGTGTTGCGCAGTCGCAGCCGTTTAATGGACCAGGTGGCCAGCGCCGAACACAAACATTTGGCGATGCGTATTCGTGAACTGATGGCGCGACGCAATGAAATCGAAATGTTGATACGTATCGGAGAGTACGCCGCGGGCAGCGATCCTCTCGCCGACGAAGCCATTGCCCGGCACGAGGCCATCGAAGCCTTTCTGCGGCAGACGGCCGGCGAGCCGAGCAGTCCAAGTGAAACCTTGAAACTCATGCGCCAGGTGTTGGCATAACTTCCACGGAGGCCTGATGAAGAGCCATGAACTGCAAAGCCTGCTAAGCATGAGGCAATTGCGCGAACAACGTGCGGCGAGTCAGTTGGCCGCGCAGCAACAACGTTGCCGGCAAACCCATGAAGCCCTGGAAAATGCCCGGGAATGTTTGGGCAAGCATCACGTGGCCATAGAGCGTGAGGTTGAAAGCCTCTTCGGACGCATCATCGAAGGCTTATCAATCGCAGCGTGGCAAGCGGACCAGAATCGCCTGGATGAACTGGAGGACGCTCAATGGCAACTGGAAAGCGCCGTGTACGAGGTCCGCCAGATCCTTGATGGGCAGGAGCGGGAGCGCGAGGTATTTCGTGTGGCCCGTGCCGCTCGGCAGCGCCAGGCGGACGCTTGGAAAATGCTGGTCGAAAGGCGCGAGCAAAGCGAGCGACTGGCCTATGAGCGTCGGGAAGAATCCGATGAATTGTTTGTGCCGTTGCCCGGAGGCGCACCTTGACCTCCCAGGCGGCCGCCATCGGCCCCGACGCACCGACGTTCGAGCAGGCTCTGGCTTGGCATGACCCGCAATGGACAGCTCTGCATAATCGTCTGCATCGACCTCGCCCCACTTGGCACGGGCAGTTTGGCGGGCAGGCCATCAGTGTGGATTGGAGCGCGGACGAGACAGCAGTCGAGGAGGGGACTGAACTGTGGCTGACGTTGGGGGAGGCTTTGCTCAAGTTAACGTTGCCGGCGCAAGCGGTGGCGGCGTTGGCACTGCCGTACAACCTGACGCTCGACAGCCTGCCTGGCAGCCTGTTGCTGGAGCAGGAACTGCTCGCGCTGATCGCCCCGCTTGAAGAGCTTATTGGCCAACCGATTCGTGTGCGCGATCTTGACGCTTCCCAGATCGCGCCTTCGACGCTGCAGCTGGGCATTGACCTTGGGGTGCAGTGGGGTGATGACACCCGATTGAGCGTGCGGATACACCTGAGTGAGGTCGCCGCTGCATGGATGGCCGATGCGCTGGATCAGCACGCGCCGGCCACGCCTCAGGACCTGGGCCATTTACCGATGCCAATGTCGGTAGACAGCGGCGAGGCCTGGCTCACGCTGCCTGAGTTGCGCAGCCTATTGCCCGGTGATGTCGTGATGCTTAACCCTTGGGCTGACAGCCTGGTGCGTCTGAACCTGGGCACACGTTTGCGGGCCCGCGCACGACTGGAAGGCATCCGCCTGCAATTGCTTGAACAACCGTTTGCCGTGAATTCTATGAAGGAGCATCACATGACCGAAGTGGACGCCGAGCCTAACCTGGATGCGATTCTTAACGAACTACAACTGAAATTGGTCTGTCAGGTGGGCAGTGTCGAATTGTCCATGGCGCAACTGCGTGAGCTGGGAAACGGCAGCCTGTTGCAACTTACACCCTCGATGCAGGAGGGCGTCGACTTACTGATCAATGGCCTCTGTGTCGGTCAGGGCCAACTCGTTAAAATTGGTGACGGCCTGGGTGTGCGGTTGGTGAGATTTTCCAAGTTATGAACGGCTATCAGCCGAACCTAATCGAGATCATCCTGGTCGTCGCTACTATCGGTTTGATTCCGCTGGCGGTGGTGACCCTGACCGGTTTCATGAAAATCTCCGTGGTGCTGTTTCTGATCCGCAACGCCTTGGGCGTGCAGCAGACACCGCCCAATCTGGTGTTGTACGGCATTGCTCTGATTCTCTCGGTCTACGTGACCACGCCGTTGATTGGCGACATGTACCGTCAAGTGGAGGGGCGAGACCTCAACATGCAGAACGTTGAGCAGGTCAAGGAGTTTGGGGAGGCCCTGCGACCTCCGTTGCAGGCACACCTCTCACGCTTTGCCAACGAAAGTGAACGTGGTTTTTTCATCCAGGCGACCGAGACGATCTGGTCCGCCGAGGCGCGTGCCGACCTGCGTGATGACGATCTTGTGGTGCTAGTACCCGCATTCGTCAGCTCGGAACTGACCCGTGCCTTCGAGATTGGCTTCCTGTTGTACATCCCGTTTTTGGTGGTGGACCTGCTGGTGTCCAACGTGCTGATGGCGATGGGCATGTCGATGGTTTCCCCAACGTTGATTTCTATTCCGCTGAAGCTTTTTCTCTTTGTCTCATTGAGCGGCTGGTCGCGTTTGATGCACGGTCTGATTCTTAGTTACGGGTGAGTTTATGGGGCAGGACGTTTTTCTTTCGTTGGTGAAACAGGCTTTGATGACGGTGCTGCTGTTGTCGGCTCCGGCGCTTGGGGTGGCGATTATCGTCGGTTTGAGCGTCGGGTTGTTACAGGCCCTGACCCAGATCCAGGACCAGACCTTGCCTCAGGCGGTCAAACTAGTGGCGGTATTGCTGGTGGTCGTGTTTGTCGGCCCCTTACTGGCTGGGCAGGTGTTGGAGTTGGGCAATCAGGTGCTCGATAACTTCCCACTGTGGACGCGCTGAAGTATATGGACGCCAGCTTGGCCAACACCTTCCTGGAAGTCGCCTACCCGGTAATCAGCTCGGCAGCGCTGGCGGCTTCCCGAGCTATGGGTTTGGTAGTGATTACCCCGGCGTTCAATCGCCTTGGCCTGACCGGGATGATTCGCGGCTGCGTGGCGGTGGCGATTTCCGTGCCGATGTTCGTTCCGGTGTTTTCGGCCTTTACCGCTATGCCTGAACACGGCAGCTTTTGGCTGGCCGGCCTGTTGATCAAGGAATTCCTGATCGGCGTGGTGGTCGGCCTGCTGTTCGGTATCCCGTTCTGGGCGGCGGAAGTGGCGGGGGAACTGATTGACCTGCAGCGAGGCTCGACCATGGCGCAACTGACGGACCCGTTGTCTTCGGGGGAGTCCAGCGTCATGGCGACCTTGTTGACTGTGATGCTGATTGCCCTGTTCTTCCTGTCGGGCGGTTTTATTTTGCTGGTGGATGGCTATTTTCATAGTTACAAGCTGTGGCCCGTCACGGCCTTTACACCGCTGTTTGCCTCGTCGGCCCTGCTGGCGGTGCTGTCGATCCTGGATCAGGTAATGCGCATTGGCGTGCTGATGATCTCGCCGCTGATGATCTCGCTGCTGGTCACCGACCTGATGCTGGCCTACCTGTCGAGGATGGCGCCAAGTCTGCATATTTTCGATTTATCGTTGCCGGTGAAGAATTTATTTTTCTCGATTCTGATGGTGATCTACATCAGCTTCCTGATTCCGCTGATGCTTGATCAACTGGCTGAGTTTCGCAGCGCTGTGGGGCTGCTCAAAAGCCTGGTGGGCGGTGGCGATGGCTGATACCAGCGAAGAGAAATCCCAGCCGGCCACTGACAAAAAGCTCAAGGACGCACGCAAGAAGGGCCAAGTCGCCAAGAGTCAGGACTTGGTGTCGGGCATGGTCATCCTGTTCTGCACCCTGTGCATTTCGATTGTTACGCCCAGGGCCCAGGCACAGGTCAGTGCACTGATTGACCTTACGGCTCTGATCTATATCGAACCCTTTGCCACGGTCTGGCCCAGGGTGTTGGATACCGCCCAACAGTTGCTGATCAGCATTACCTTGCCGGTGATGGCGGTGACGGTGGGCGTAGTGATTCTGACCAATTTGGTGACTATGCGGGGCGTAGTGTTCTCGGTCGAGCCGATAAAGCCGGACTTCAAGCGGATTAACCCTACCGAAGGCTTCAAACGCATCTTTGCCATGCGCAACGTGGTCGAATTTCTCAAGGGCTTGGTCAAGGTGCATTTGCTTGGGCTGGCGTTCTATGTGGTGGGGCGGCATGCCTTGCAAGTTCTGATGGAGTCTTCCAGGTGTGGCACTGAGTGCATCGAGTCCACCTTCTTTGTGGTGCTCAAACCGTTGGTAGTTACTGTGCTGGCGGCATTTCTACTGGTGGGTGGCGTGGATGTGCTGGTGCAACGCTGGCTGTTTGGGCGTGACATGAAAATGACCCGCAGCGAGCAGAAACGCGAGCGTAAGGACCTCGACGGTGATCCGCTGATCAAGAGCGAGCTACAACGCCAACGTCGGGAAATGCAGGCCTTGGCGACCAAGCTAGGGTTGGGTCGCGCTTCGCTGATGCTCGGTTCGGTGGGCGGCTGGGTGGTGGGGATCCGCTATGTTCGTGGCGAGACGCCCGTGCCTGTTGTGGTCTGCTGCGCGGGGCCGGAGGGCGCCAAACAAATGTTGGTCGAAGCCAGTGAGCTCGGGATACCCCATGGTGCGGCCCCAGCCCTTGCAGCGCAGATTGCCCGGCGCACTGTCCCCGGTGATCCGGTGCCGGATAACACCTTCCAGGCAGTCGCCGACTTGTTGGTGGCGGCGCGGCTGATCTGAAACTTGAGACCTTGTAGCGTGTAGTTGGCCCGTCTGCGAAAATTATCAAGAAGGTAAGAGGAAAGGAGGGGAGATGAGGCGGATCTCAAATCGAGTGTCTTTCGGGGTGGCCGTAAGCTTCATTTCATCTGCAGTGGAACGGCCAGGCGCGCCAGGTCGGCAGTGATTCGCGCGGTCCAGAAACAGGCGCCCTGAACCTCTGCTTCGGCCATCGCCTCCCGAAGTATCTCATGCGCCAGTGACAGTAGCGTGGGATCGTCCTGCTTGATCAGCAGCTGTGCCTTAACCCGCAGCAGCTCGGGGCGAAACCAGCGCTCCTGGCGAGCGGCGCCTATAAGCAGTGTTTCATCGAGGACGTTCAGGGCCTGCTGGCTCAGTCCGAGCGCGGCGATGCCCTGTGCGTACTCGCAACGGATCAGGCTGTAGAGCGGGGTGTCACCCACCTCATGCAATTGGTTGAGTACTTCGCCCAGGCGCGGCACGCCCTCTTCGGGATTGTTGTCGCGGATTAACAGAATGTTCTCGAAGCAGCGGGCGAACAGGCGCCAGGTATACAGGTCATCACCGTTTACGCTGTTCTGCAGCAGCTTCAGAAAGCTGTGACTTCTTTGCCTATGGTCGACTAGCAACGAGGTGGGTATGGCACTCAGGCACAGGACATACCACAGGCTAACTGGGTGAGAGGCGGCTCGGGCTTCCTCGACAGTGCGGTCAATGGTTAACAGGGCCTGGCCAACATGGCCCTGCAATAGCTGGATTTGTGCCTTGATCGTGCAAGCGCCGATGCGCTGGTCGAAATGTATGTCAATGATATGGGTACGTGGTGACAACGCAGCGCTCAGCGATTCGGCGATCACTTGTTGCGCCCGCAGCAGATCGCCCATGTAAAACAGTGGGCCGGCCTGCATTCGCTTGCCCAGCTGTCTGCGGTCTGTGCTGCCGCTGCTTTCACTGAGCTGGATGTAACAGGTAGCCAAATCCAGAGCCTCCCGATGTTGGTTGCTGCAACAGCGGTCATTCCAAAGCCCCCAAAGGCCGCGCAATTCATGCTCGGTATCACCCAAGGCGCGGGCATCTTCGATGACCAGCTTCCAGGCCTCGCGGATTCTCTGTCCCGCACCATGGGTCAGGACCATCACGCTGGCCGAGGCGGTCAGTAACAGCATGCGCTGACGGGGCATGATCACATCCAAATGCGAGCCGGTCTGCAGTCCCCGGTTGACCCAGTCATGGCATTCGTCGACCAGTGACAGGCGCAGCCACAGCGGTACGCTCATAAGGGTCAGTTCAACCCCGAGAGATTGGTCTCCATCCAGGGAGTATGCCCAGTTCAACGCGGCGCGGATGGAGTCGACCTCCGGGCCGTAAAAGGCCATCCAGGCATCAGTACTCATGCTGTCCAAATTCTTTACGGCATCTCGCTGTGCATTCAGCGTATAGGCGGCGTGGCGTTGCGCGGTAGCGGGAGCCTCTAGGTACTGGGCAAGTTTTTCCGAGGCGTACAGGCGTGTGGTTTGCAGTAGTCGATAGCGCTTGACCGATGTGGAAGCCACCGCGATCAATAAGGATTTGTTCATCAGGCTTTCGAGTAGCGAAACTGAGTCCTGGGTTTCGCCCGGGTTGATAGCTACCACAGTTTTGACGGCACCGAGGGTAAAGGCCCCGGTGAACACGGAGAGCTGGCGTAACATGGCCCGTTCATCATCCGAGAGTCTGCTGTAGGTCCAGTCCAGCATGGCACTTAACGTACGGTGGCGTGGTTGGGCAGTCCGCCGCCCGATCATCTGCAGGCGAAAGCTTCCGTCGAGCAACTCCACTAAGTGAGTCATGCCGAAAGCGCGAACACGAGCAGCGGCGATTTCAATGGCCAGGGCATTGCCGTCGAGCTTGCGGCAGACGGCGGCGGCGGCATGCACGTCGATATCCCGAAACACAAAGTCTGGATCATGGGCGGTGACCCGTTCGATGAACAACTGAATGCTGGAGTAAGTCAGGGCTTGACGGGAACAGAGGTCGGGATCGTCCGAAGGAACCTGCAGGGGGGCGAGATCGTGTACGAACTCTCCCTCGGCGTGCAAGGGTTCGCGGCTGGTGATCAGCACGCAGCACTTAGGTGCCTGGCGCAGGATGGTTTCCACTGCGTTGGCGGATTCTTCCAAGACATGTTCGCAGTTGTCCAGAATCAGCAGCCGTTTGTTGTCGTCAAAGCTGCTGCCACTGGATCGGGTCATTGGGCTGATACCCATGATCGAAGAGACCGTACCGTTCACCAGTTGTGTGCCGCTGACTGACGCTACATCCAGAAACGCCATGCCTTGAGGAAAGTGCGCTGCAAGGCTTTTTGCCAGCGTCAGCGCTACCGTGGTCTTGCCTATGCCACCAGGCCCAGTGATGGTGACAAAGCGACATTGCTGAAGCTGTTCTCCAAGTGTCTCGACTAGCAGATCCCGGCCAATCACTGAATGTTGCAGGCGTGGTAGTGCTGAGCGTTCTAATGCTGCCTGATCCAAGGTCGGGATCGCCTGCTGCGCTTCCATTTGGACCGTCACTGCAGCTACAAAACGGTAGCCACGTCCCGGCACAGTGGCGATATATGAATTGTCTTTTACGTCGCCTAAAACGCGTCGTAAGGTCACGATCTGGGCCCGAAGGTTGCATTCTTCGACGATGACTGTGGGCCATACCAGAGACAGCAATTCGTTTTTTTTCAACAGCTCTCCGGCGCGGGTTACCAGCGCGATGAGTAACAACAGTGCACGGCTGCCCAATTGCACAGTTTCACCATTCTTTAATAGTAGATGCTGTTGGGTGTAGAGCGCAAAAGGTCCGAAGTAGAGGCAGCGTTCCGGAGCTGTCGTATGCTGCGTGTTGACGGTGGCTATTTTCCCGGAAGCGATCCTGTTGATGGTCATGATCAAGCCTTTTGTAGTTAAGGTTTTGTCGGCGATCGAAGGGATCAAAATAACGAGTATCTGCAGCGGATCTATGTAGTATCAAAGTAATGTAAGTTTAATTCCTGTTTCTGCTTCATTCGGTGCAAGGGACCTTCCTCTGCACATCCGCACAGCGTTGAAACGTGAGGATGTTTGCGGATTTTTCTGTGTTACTCAGGCTCCTTTATTTGATCCAGAAGTTATTGGATCGATTTGCTCTCCATAACCAGCCGACCAAATGGGAAGAAGCAACAGAGGAATGACAATTCCTCGATCTGCAACAATGCTCAACAGCTCTTTGGTACGTTAGGAAAGAGCCTTTTTTAGAACGGAGTCATCTTCATTTTCTTATACGTTTTCGATGCGGTACCCAGACTCGCTATTGCTCCTAGTAATCCAGACATGATTTATGATCGTAAACACATGCTTGGGAGGGCTTTCGCCTGGCTTAATATCCCCCACGCCACTCCCGCCGCAATAGGATTGAATCCATACACAACCGCACGATTGCCCCTCCTACTTTAGCTATATAAATACAGACAAAATAGAGCGCCGCCCCCCTCGGTTTTTACTGTCTCCCTTTTGGGTTTTGCGATTATACGTCACAAATAATATATTATAACGTTTCTTTTTTCGAAACAGAATTCATGAAAACTCGGCTAAGCCAACAAAATACGCTCACTGGCCATCATCACCAGCCCGTGCCCTGCAGTGAATGAGTGGGTTACGGCGGCATTGAGTTCGGATTCCCATTTTGGAAGCGCCTTTTCTCTGTCAGAGGCCACGTGGCGGTAGGGGGCTGCGAGCACACCTTCCGAGCTCGCCCCATTTGGCCGATTTTGTCCGCGCTTTAAACGGACGCAATACCCTCAACGTCAGAATCGTCATTGGCCCATCCGTCTATCGCCTCCCACAACCCTCTCTGGCACAGGCGGCAGCATGACTTCCCATCCTAGTCTCGACCAAATAAACCCTGAGCAAATGCATGCCTTGTGGATACATTCGATGAAGCGCCTCGGGAGTATCGATCAGAAGGTGAAGGCGATGTATAAGCAAATTCACCATCACAAAGCAGTTAATGAAAACCGCCCCATGAGATCTCGCGACTCAAGCGATTTATGTTTTCCAAGCGTAGTGAGCAACTCAAACCGAGCCAGGCCAGCTAGCTCGGTGAGTGCGTAGGGAATACGCCACCGAAAAGCGAGCTTGACTACACGTCCTATATGCCATAGCTGCGTAAAGATAACGCTGCCAGCATCGTGGACAGTCTGAGTCACTTTGCGCCAGCCGTTAACCTGTGGTGTGGTGTGGTGTCGATGCGTGGGAGGGTCAGAAAACCTTTAGCCGAGCTTGAAATCGGAGTGTCCTCGGGAGTGTTCAGTCTGGCGCTATCCCTTTGGCAGCAGTAAGGCGCGGTCAGTTCATTTGCGAAGCCCTCGGGGTTGAGAGCGCGGGTCATCGGTGCTATTGCGATGCGATTACATAGCGTCAACACACCAGCCCGGCAGAGGTCAAAGAATGTGCTCATAGAAACCTTTCCCTCGCTTGATGATGCTCAAGAGCGTAGGCGCTGGCTAGTTCGCTGATAACCTGGCAACGCTTCACATGTTCTGTGAGTTTTTTTCACAACTGCGCCGGATGTTGACAAGTGCATCGGGTTGTTGAATTGGGTTATGCATGTGAATTTTATTCATAAGTTAAGTGAGCACCATCACATTACTTCTGTGATTTTCCGTGAAGAACTTGTGATATTTTTTCACTAATGACTCAGAGGGGGAATGACGTGGATAACAGAGCAGGTGAGATGTCGGTCTTCGTGCGGGTTGTCGATGCCGGTAGCTTTTCGCAAGCCGCACGCCAGATGCTGATGACGCCTTCAACGGTCAGCAAATTGATTGTTCGCCTGGAGTTGCGTCTGGGCGTTCGCCTGCTGGAGCGCTCGACACGCAAGCTGTCGTTGACGGATGAAGGGCGTATTTACTATGAACGCAGTAATGCGTTGCTGGCAGAGCTCGATGATGTCGAGCGAGTGTTGGCGCAAGGTGCACAGAAAGCTCGCGGAACAGTACGCATCAATTCCTCGGTAGCGTTCGGTACGCTGGCGATCGAACCCAATTTGCCGGCTTTCTGGGAAGCTCATCCCAATATTCAAATCAACCTGTCCCTGTGCGATGACATCGTCGACATGTACCTGGATCGAACGGACATTGCTTTCAGGGTCGGCGTATTGAACGATTCGACACTGCGAGCGCGGACGATCGGTGTCGCACGCCGAAAGATAGTCGCTTCACCCGTTTATCTGGAAAAGTACGGTATCCCTGAGACCCTCGAAGAGCTCGGCGAGCACAATTGCTTAAGCTTCAGTTTCCGACGTGCAAGTCCGGTCTGGCCCATGCATCAAAGTGGCCGCATTGTTGATCGCATCATCCAGGGCAACCTGCAAGCCAACAATGGTGAGACCGTTCGGCGTATGGCCATATCTGGGGTGGGGATTGCCCGATTGGCCGACTATCACATTGACGAGGACCTAGCCGCCGGCCGATTGGTCGAGGTGCTCGCGCAAACCGGTCACGACTGCGAAGAAGTCCACGCGCTGTATCAGGGCGGTCAGCATGTGCCCCAACGCATCCGGACGTTCCTCGACTTTATGGTGCCACGCCTACAATCTTTCATGAGCCGCGGATAAACCCGCTACCGTCCCAGTGCCTGGACTCGATGACGGCCTTCAGGCGTTGCAGCCCTGTTCGACAGAGCGCCTCTAAATGCGCAACGACCTGTGTTTCCTCTGCGCCCTGGACAAGAAAGGTGCTAGACCAGGACGCCAACGTCCCGCCTTTGGCATCGTCCTGCACCGACATCGTGCCGACACAATCAATGAACGGAGACGGTCCTTCGAGCAGGGGTAGGGAAAGTGCTTTGCATCCTCATCGAAGGCGAGCACGCGCGAGCCAGATCTCTGGCAGGCACGATAGCGTGCGCACCAGTGTCGGCCAGGCTCTTCGAGGTTACCCAGCCCGGAACAACCGCCACCCCACAGATCAACATCTGCCATAACTTGGGCCGCTGTGCTCGCGGCGTTGATCGGCGTGTGAATAGGCTGCTGAAGCGGCGTCATGAGAAACCTCGTGGGCAAGTATCGGAGATACGCAATTTTTCTCTAAGTTACTTGGACGAAACAGTCAAATATGTCCAGGTTTATGTCGTAATTGTGGAATCGTCTGATTTCGGTCGTAGAAGAGCAGGCCCTGACGCTGATCCGTACAGCGTTTAGTACAAGTGTGCGTGAATCCGGCGACCTTTCTGCCGGGGTGTTCAATCAGGCCGGCGAGATGATCGCCCAGGCAGTGACCGGAACCCCGGGACACGTGAATGCGATGGCCGAGGCGGTCGGCCATTTCATCCGTGATATCGGCCGCGACAACCTCTTTGAAGGTGATGTGTACATCACCAATGACCCATGGAAGGGCACGGGTCACCTGCACGATTTTACGGTGGTATCCCCGAGCTTTCGCGCGGGAAGCCTTGTAGGTTTTTTTGCCTGCACCGCCCACGTAGTGGATGTCGGTGGGCGTGGCTTCGGCCCGGACGCCAACGAGGTGTATGAGGAGGGGATTTTCATTCCGATCATGAAGTTCGCCGAGCGTGGCACCGTGGACCGCGATCTGGTGCACATCATTCGTAATAACGTGCGTGAAAGCCGCCAGGTAGTCGGCGACATTTACTCCCTGGCCGCGTGTAATGAAATCGGCCACCGCCGACTGATGGAAATGATGAACGAATTCGGCCTGGGCGATCTCGAGAATCTGGCGCAATTCATATTCGAGCGCAGCCATGCGGCCACGCTTGAGCGAATCAATGCGTTGCCCCATGGGCTGTATCAAAACCTGATGCGCGTTGATGGGTATGACACCCCAATCAATATTGAATCGCCCCGAAATGATTTGAAGATTTCTGATTGTTCTCCAGTTTTCTAAGAGAGTCGAACTGTCTTAGCGCTGTTCAAGGAGGACTCAGCTGAACCCTGCAGGCGTGTTTACCCAAAATCATGTCCGAAGCTTTCTCTGCGATCAAGATTGTGGGGGCATTGGTGTTACCACTGACTAACGTTGGCATGATAGACGCGTCCGCTACCCTCAGCCCTTCAATGCCGTGCACGTTGAGCCTGTCATCGACGACAGCGGCGTCATCCCAACCCATTTTGCATGTGCCCACCGGGTGATAAATTGATTCGACATTCATCCTCAAATACTCATCAATTTGGGCGTTGGTCTGCAGGGCTGCTCCTGGCGCATATTCCTCCCCACGAAACGGGTCAAAGGCCTTCTGGCTGATGATTTCCCGTCCGATGCGAATCCCCTCTCTAGCCAACTCAATGTCCGAAGGGTCAGAAAAGTAATTGGGCTGTATTAGCGGGTGCAGAGTAGGGTCTGTGGAATGAATTTGTATTGATCCACGGCTTTTTGGTCGACACACATCGAAGTAAGGAGTGAATCCATGTTCACGATTGGAGTTGACGAGCCCGGGAAGTGGCTTTAGGAATGAGTGATTGCAGGTTTATCTGATAGGGCCAATCCGATGAAAGATGTGCTGCTCACCGATCTGCTCACCGGTGCGCTTTCCAGAGATAGCAGCATTTCGCTGCAAAAGCAGATATATGAGCTGGTCAGTCGAGCGATTCTTAACCATTCGCTTTTGGCAGGACAAAAGCTGCCTTCCTCTAGAGCTCTTGCGCAGGACTTAGGTATATCTCGCGTTACGGTAGCGCTAGCCTATGAGAGGTTGATTAACGAGAACTACCTGATTGCGGAGACCGGCAGCGGAACCTTTGTTGCACCAACGATGAGTGTGCCGTTATCAACTGGATCCGAAGTCAGTCATACAAAAAACAGCTTGGATATCTCACAAAGAGGTCAGTTGCTCGAAACACTACCCGGCGGATTGAATCAAAGCTCAGGAGCGTTTGTGCCAGGTGTTGCAGACGTTACGATGTTTCCATTTCATCTCTGGAAACGACTGATAGCTCGGCATTTGGGTAAAACAGATATCGAGATGTCCGGATACGCTATGGATGGCGGAGGTTACCTCCCACTTAGAGAGGCCATATCAAGTTACTTGAATATATCCCGTTCTGTTAATTGTAATCCTGATCAAGTCATCGTCACGTCAGGAACAAATCATTCCATTGATCTTTGCGCTAGACTTTTAACTGATCCTGGAGATACCGCCATAGTTGAAAATCCATGTCATTGGGCGTTTCCTACGGTGTTGGCGGCATCAGGATTGAACGTGGTGGGGAGGGATGTAGATTCAGAAGGCTTGGCTCTGAGAGCAAAGCAAGTGCCGGACGGCTCCCGTTTGGTGGTAACGAGCCCTTCTCACCAGTATCCGACCGGCGTCATCATGCCCCTTGCTCGGCGACTGCAGCTTTTGCAGACTGCTAGGTCGTCTGGCTTATGGGTGATTGAGGATGATTACGACAGTGAATTCCGATACGACTCGCAACCGATTCCATCGTTGCAGGGGCTGGACGTCGATTCTCGCGTCATATACGCCGGTACATTTAGCAAGGCAATGTTTGCAGGCGTTCGATTTGCCTATCTCGTTGTACCTTCTCATGTATCGAAGCAATTCTGTGAAACCAACGCAAAAATATACAGGCCTGGGCAACTATATTTGCAAGCTGCCCTCGCCGATTTTTTAAAAGAAGGTTATTTCTCACAACACATTCGACGTATGCGACAAGAGTACGCTATCCGTCAGCACCTATTACGTCAGGAGCTGCAAAGAGAGTTTGGTAGCTTCGTTGAGCTTTCAAATGCTCAGGCGGGACTGCATCTTTATGCTAAGTTCAAGCTTAACTTGCAATCAGAATTTCTCATTGAGTGTGCGCGAAAAGAAGGGTTGGTATTGGGGAGCCCAAAGTTCATAACGCCTCCTTCAGTACCGAATGAATGCGGTGTCGTATTGGGGTACGGTGCTGTATCCGCTAACAAAATCGTTGAGGGAGTTAATAGGTTGTCGAAGGCTGTAAAAAATGCGCAACAGGTTAGCCTGTTAGGTGATAAATATTGCCGCTGACTGAGAATTGACCTTGCTGTTTAGTTGGCGCGATACAGTTTGCTAGGTCGTTTCGGTTGGCGGCATAAGAGCTGTTGAAATGTTTGGCTAATTAGAGTCAATTTTGAACATGAATATTCGCATTAGGCTCTTAGTTTGATTATTGGCTTTGGCTGCTGTTCGTTACATATTCACCATTTAAGCTGGTGTAGCTTTTAGGCAGTGCGGCCAGTTGGGCATGTTGCTTCAGATCGGGGACGCCAAAAGGGCGCTTTTCCGCCATGCGCAAGCGTTGGCCGGCAGTGGACCAATCATTGTCCAGCGGTAATTCCAATCCGATAGAGAAGTTGTTGGGGCCGAGCAAACGTTGAAAATGTGAGTTCATCAGGTCTCCTGCGCCTTGCATGATGCAGGGCGACTCCATGGGTGAATACCGACAGTATCTGCGGCTCCATTCCGGAGAAAAATGCATCAAATAGCACAATAGTCTTGAGTAAAACGCACGATTAGAAAGCTTTCCTTTCTGGAGGAGGAAGGGGTAATCGCTGCGAGTCTCGCTTCCCGCCCAAAACTCAAAAAAATGCCGCTAATTGAGCGGCGCTTTGTTTGTACGTGATTTTTGGTAAATGACTGCCTGGCCGACCAGTCGTGGTTTGTTCACTTCATTTGTTTCCCTATTTCCCAAGTGGAGGAGCTTCAGGCCTACGCCTACGCCTACACGTTGCGTAAGCAGCGGCCTAAAGACAATCCCAGCGGCAATGTACTGTCGGTGAAAAGGTGAGAGGTTGAATCGATCAGTCTTTCGCTTGGTTCTGGGACTTGAGTCGATCGAGTATCACCTTACCCACATCCAGCGCTGAACCAGGGTTTGACCGGTCACCAGTTCGCGGTCGATGACGACATGGCTGGTCCACGGTGAAGAGTTGCTGCTGTATACGCTGCCGGCTTGTTCCAGTGCCGTTTGCGGATAGAACTTCATAACGCCTCCCTTCAATAATCCCTTGGCCAACTCTTCTTCCTGATTGCTGATGACCGTGAACTTGTAGCCGGCGTAGGTCCAGTCCGAGGTCGTAGCCTGGGTGCCGGTTTCGAGTTGGCGCGTGAAGGCGGTGGGGTTTGACAGCGTCGACAGCAGGGCAATCGGTCCATGGCAAACGAGGGCGGTTGTCTTGCTGTGCGCATGGAAATTATTCAGCAGTTTTCCGAGCTCGACGCTGTGCAGCAGATCCTGCATCGGTGCATGGCCACCAGGTACATAGACAGCATCGAAGTGCTCGTAGCCGATCTGTTCGACCCGCGACAGGCTAATGACCGGTGACTCACCCGGCGAGGACGCTGTCTCCAGCGTTGGCGGCGATGATTCTGCGTCGACATGATCCTGAAGCCCATCAGAAGCCGAAAAAAGGCGTCTTTGGTGTGCTCAAGCGTGCCGCTGATGGCTTCAACAGCGGCTTCCTGAAACTCTCTTCAGGCTACGCCGGCAGCGTGCGTGGCCTCGTGGCAAAAACTCCGTTGATGCTGGCGATCTACGCGGTGTTGATTGCCGCGACCGCTTATCTAATGGTGTCGACGCCCAAGGGCTTCATCCCGGTTCAGGATCGTGGCTACCTGGTGGTCATCGTGCAGCTCCCTGACGGTGCCTCTCTGGAGCGGACCAACGAAATCTCTCAGCAGATCGAGGCGATTGCCCTGGATGTGCCGGGTGTGGACCGAGTACCGACGTTCTCCGGTTTCTCGATGGTGACCGGTACCAGCTCATCGAACTCGGCCGGCCTGGCGCCAGTGTTCCAGCCGTGGTCCGTGCGTAAAGTGCATGGGTTGACGTCGGACAAGATCGCCGAAGACTTGCGTGAACGTTTGAAAGCGGTCGGCGGTGCAACGGTCATTGTCGCCACGCCACCACCGGTTCAAGACTTGGGTAGCACGGGCGGCTTCTCCATGCGTTTGCAGGATACTGCCGGGCTGGGTACCGAAGCATTGGCCAAAGCAACCGACGACCTGATTGCTGCCGCCAACGCCACTCAAGGCATGACCGGCGTCTATTCACCGTTCTCGGCCCGGACGCCACAGGTGTTCGTTGAATTGGATCGTGAACGCGCCGAAATGCTGGGCGTGCCAAGCAGCCAGATCAACCAGGCCATCGAGACGTACTTTGGCTCGTCCTACATCAACGATTTCAACCTCGTGGGACGTACGTATCGAGTGACGGCGCAGGGGGACTTGCCGTACAGGGTCACGCCAGAGGATCTGTCACGGGTCAAGGTGCGCAACGATGCCGGTCAGATGGTGCCGATTGCCAGCGTGACGCGTCTGCATGAGACGCTGGGTGTGGAGCGATTCCCGCGCTACAACCTGTTTCCTACTGCGGAAATCAACGGCGATACATTGCCGGGACTGGGTTCCGAGTTCGGGATCAAGACGATGGAACGTCTAGCTGATGAGACGCTGCCAGCCGGCATCACCTATCAGTGGACTGATCTGAGCTATCAGCAAACCACTGCCGGCAACATGGGCCTCCTGGTCTTCCCGTTGTGTGTGATTTTTGTCTACCTGGTACTGGCGGCGCAGTACGGCAGCTGGAGTCTGCCACTGGCGATTCTGTTGATCGTGCCGATGTGTCTGCTAGCGGCTGCCGGTGGCGTACGTCTGATGGGGCAGGACATCAATATCCTGACTCAGATCGGTTTTATCGTACTGGTGGGACTGGCGGCGAAGAACGCGATTCTGATCGTCGAAGTGGCAAGGCAGCAGGAGAAAGAGGGGCAAGGCATCGTTGATGCGGTCGTCGAGGCGTGTCGTCTGCGATTGCGCCCGATTCTGATGACTTCGCTGGCCTTCGTCCTCGGTGTGTTGCCGTTGGTGATGTCTGAGGGCGCGGGTTCCGAGATGCGTCAGGCAGTCGGTTCGGCGGTGTTCTTCGGGATGATCGGCGTCACGCTGTTCGGTCTGCTGTTCACTCCGGTCTTCTATGTGTTGATCCGCCGAATGGCCGGTGGCGAGCGTCAGGCACAGTCTAAAACCAACCATTCTGAACAGGGTGAGGCCCATGAATAATTATCTCAGCGTTCCAGGCCTGGTACTTGGGGCCGCGCTACTGAGTGCCTGCGCCTCGCCGGTCATGCCGCCCAAGAGCGACTTGCCGGTCGACAGTTTCGTCAACGCTCAAACGGCTGTACCCGCCAGCGTGACAGACAATTGGTGGAAGCTTTATCAGGACCCGTTGCTCGACCGTCTGGTGGAGCGCGCCCTGGGGGAAAACCTTGACCTGCAGATTGCGTTGGCGCGGATCGATGCCGGGCGTGCACTGCGCAACATCGCCGGAGCTTCCGGCAGCCCTCAGGTCGATTTGGGGGCGAGTGTCGCTCGTCAGCGTATCTCGGCGGATCAGGCGGGTTTCACTGACTCGCTGATCACCGAGCCGACCTCATTGGGGTTAAGTGCGGCCTGGGAAATCGATCTGTTCGGCCGTATCCGGGAAGGTGTGCGCGCTGCCGACGCCGACCTCAACGCGACAGAGGAAGAGGCGCGGGGTGTGCGTGTGGCGCTGATCAATGAAGTGGTCCAGGCCTACGCCGAAGCACGAGGGCTGGAGGAGCGCCTGGCGATCGTCAAGCAAAGTGCGGCCAGCCAGGCTGAGACCTTGCAGCTGACTGAGCAGCTGTATGCGGCGGGGGACAGTCCTGAAGCGGATTTGCTTCGCGCACGTTCGCAGTCGGACTCCACCGCCGCCCAAGTGCCAGCGCTGCAACTGAACTGGCAACGTTCGCTGCATCGCTTGTCGGTGCTGCTCGCCCAGCCGACCGAGACGCTTTATCAGCAGTTCAAGGAGAGTCCGGCGAAGATCTCGACGGTGTCGTTGCTGGACGCCGGTACGCCTGCGGATCTGTTGCGTCGGCGTCCTGACATACGCGCCGCCGAAGCACGCTTGATTGCGGCCTATGCGCGAGTCGGTGTGGCCAAGGCGGATCTGTTGCCGCGCTTGAGCCTGTCAGCGGCTCTGGGGTCTTTGATTGATGGTGTGAGCGCCGCCAATCTGGCCAGTTCGACGTTCTGGTTGGCCGGGTTGAATGCCAGTGTGCCGGTGTTTGACGGCGGACGTCGGAGCAACGTGGCCGATCTTCGGGATGCCGAGGCGCGGCAGGCGTTGCTGAGTTATCGACGCACCGTGTTGACGGCCGTTTCCGAGGTGGAGTCAGCGCTGGCTGCAGCCCAACGCAATGCCGAACGTCAGACTTTCCTGGCCAGTGCGGCCAGTCAAGCCAGCTCAGCTGCCGAGCAGATTCAGCGAGCCTGGCAGGCGGGAGAGACTCCGTTCCTTGATGTGTTGCATGCTCAGCGGCTGCAACTGGCTGCGCAGAATGCGCTGTCCCAAGTGAAGACCGCACAGTGGCAGAATCAAGCGGCGTTGGTGAATGCGCTAGGGGGATAGGTATGTAACGACAATTGAAGTAAGTTGCGGGCAAGCCCGCCCTCATAGGTTATGAGATGCCTGTAAGGGCGGGCTTGCCCGCAATGGCGAAAACAAGCAACGAGGTTCAAATTTTGTCGATCGGCACACCGTGATTGTTTTTCCACATGAACACCACGGCACTGGCAATGACCGCGACAACGATCAAATAGATATTGAACATCCAGCCAATGTTTTCCGAGTACAGCCAGGTCGTCAGATAGGAGGCTGTACCACCGAACACCGCGACGCCCAGAGAGATACATACCCCAAACATTCGAGTGCGATAGCGAGTCGGAATCTGCTCCGAGATCGAAGCCGGTTTGCAACCGGTGATAAAGGCCACCAACAACAAGCCTGCAGTCTGCGCCACCATCAAGGTCCACGGTTCGCTGGAAATCAAACCCCACAACGGGAACAGCGTGGCGGCAATCCCCAGCAAGGAAATCAACGCTGAAATCTTCCGCCCCCAGAGATCCGATATCCAGCCGGAGATTGGCAGGAATACCAGGTAGATGACCTGCGCAATACAGCTCATGGTAAACGCACTGCGTGGGTCCATGCCTTTGACACTGATGGCGTAGATCGAGGCCGAGGTGACCCATGTGTAGTAGGTCAACGTGGCACCGGCTTCATACAGAAACAGACGAACGCCGTGCTGGATGATCTTGCCACGACTCCAGGCTGGTGCTGTCGATTCACCGCCAGCGCTTGGCGAGTGTTCGCTTTCCATCATGTTACGACGCAGCCACAAGGCGAAGACGGCCAACAGGCCACCCGTCGCGAAGGGAATACGCCAGCCCCATTCCTGCATCTCACTGACGGACAACAGTGACGTCAGCAGCGCCATGTAGAACGTCGCCAGCAACGAGCCGCAGCCCACCGCGATAAACACCGTGCTTGACCACAGTCCTCGGCGTTTCGGCGGCGCGATTTCAGCAATGTAGGCGTAGGAGGTGGTGGTTTCACCGCCATGCGCAAAACCTTGTACCAACCTGGCCAGCAGCAAGAGTCCTGAAGCCCAGCTGCCAACCGAATCGTAAGAGGGAATAAAGGCGATCAGCAGGCTCGCGCCAGCCATCAACAACATGGTACTGAGCAACACAATGCGCCTGCCCAGCTTGTCCGCCAGGATGCCGAAGAAGATGCCGCCAATAGGTCTCAATAGAAATCCCGCGGCAAATACCGCGAGGGTGTTCAGTAATGCAGAAGTTGCGTTGCTTTTATCGAAGAGTGCGGCGGCGATGTACACCGACGCGACGGTATAAATAGTCCAGTCAAACCACTCCAGCAAGTTGCCGACGCCAGTGGCCATCAATGACTTTCTGCGCAGGGAGGTACGTGTTTTGGCCTGTCCGGTCGAGTAATCGGACATGGTCTCGGTGATGTTATTCATTGTTGGCTCCGAGATACTTCATAAACCACGGGGTGTGGTCGGTGGAGGTGAGTTGCGTGAGGCTCCCTGAGGAAAAGAGGTGTCCAATACGACGAAAATACTGGAGCGAAGCTTGCCCGCTATGGGGTAAACCTCGCTCCTGAAAGGTGATCAGGCCTTCATATGTGCCAGTGCCACTTCCTCGATACCGGCGGCATCCAGCTTGTAGTGCTGATACAAGTGCGTCGGCGGAGCAATCAGGCTGTATTCGTCGTAGATACCGTGGCGCTTGAGCTTCACGCCGACGCCTTCGTCCGCCAGGACTTCAGCCACAGCCGCACCCAGGCCACCGAGCACGTTGTGCTCTTCGACGGTCATCATGCGTTTGCTGCGAGCCGCGGCGCGCAGGATGGCGTCACGGTCGATCGGCTTGATCGAAGCCATGTCGATCACACCCACCGAACGACCTTCTGCATTCATCTTGCGAGCAGCGGCGAGTGCCGGATGCACGGTGATACCGCAGGCGATGATGGTCAGCTCTTCACCTTCGATGTGCTCGTGGGCCTTGCCGAATTCGAAGACAACACCGTCCTCGTAAACGATCGGATCGCGACCGCGGCCGATGCGGAAATACACCGGTTTGTCGTAGGTGGCCGAGGCTTTGATCGCGGCGACCAGTTGTGGGCCATCGGCCGGCGACACGACCGCCAGGTCAGCGATCGAGCGCATGGTGGCGATGTCTTCAGTGGCGTGGTGCGAAGTGCCGTAGAAGCCCAGAGAAATACCCGTGTGGTGACCAATCAACCGTACCGGTTGCGCCGAATAGGCGACGTCCATGCGGATCTGTTCGCAGCACAACAGGCCGAGGAACGAAGCAAAGGTCGCCACGAACGGCATCACGCCACAGGTGGCCAGGCCCGCGGCGGCGGTCACCATGTTCTGCTCGGAGATACCGAACTGCAGGTAACGCTCAGGGTACTCACTGGCAAACTTGTTCAGGCCGTTGGAGTACTGCAAGTCGGCCGAGCCGGCCATCACCGGGTAACCGGCCTTGGTCAGTTCGATCAGTGCGTCGGACAAATAAGACAGGCCCGGGTTAAGGGCATTGAGGCCACGGTACTGCCAGGAATTGGGGGAAAGAGGGGCATTCATGTTCAGATCTCCATGGCTTCAATTTCAGCGATAGCGCGTTTGGCATCTTCCGGATCGAGGTAACCGAGGTGCCAGCCGGGTTCGGTTTCCATGTAGGAAACGCCTTTGCCTTTAACGGTCTTGGCGATGATGCAGACCGGCTTGTCGCGGGTTTCATCGGCTTTCACCCGACGCAGGGTTTCAGTCACTTCGGCAATGTTGTGGCCGTCGATGACATGCACTTCCCAACCAAAAGCTCGCCATTTTTCGTCCAACGGCTCGATGCCGATCACGTCGTCGACCGAGCCGTCGAGCTGGAAGCCGTTGCGGTCGACAATTGCGATCAAGTGCTTGGCCTTGTGGTGGGCGGCGCTCATCGCGGCTTCCCAGACCTGGCCTTCTTGCATTTCGCCGTCTCCGAGCATGACGAACACGTCGTAGACTTCGCCGGTGAATCGCTGTGCCAGGCACATGCCCAGGCCGCCGGAGAGGGCGTGACCGATGGAGCCGGAAGAGAAGTCGATGCCGGGCACCTTGCGCATGTCAGGGTGATCGCCCAGAGGGCTGCCCAGGCGGGTGTATTCATCGAGCCACTCCTTGGGGAACACGCCAAGGTCCGCAAGAATCGGGAACTGACCCACGGCGGCGTGGCCCTTGCCCATCAGGAACCGGTCGCGACCCGGCCATTTCGGTTCGTCGGGGCGAATCGTCATCACGTCGTAGTACAGCGCGGAGAACAATTCGGCGGCGGAAAACACCGAGGTGTAGTGACCGGTCTTGGCGATTTCGATCAGGCGGATTGTTTCAAGACGAACGAATTTCGCCCGGTCTTTCAACTTGATAACAGTCTCGGCGGAAGGCACAAAGTTACTGGCTTTCCACTGTTCGAGTGTTTTGCGGGGTGCAGACATCTCTACCTCCAATCACAGGCATGAATTTGTTGAAGTTGAATCTCAGTGGCGGGGCTTGAACTTCAACGGGGTGGTGGTTCGTTCAATCAAAATGTTCGGTGAGTCAGGCCTTCCAGTGCACGCATCGCGCCGATCAGCTCGTCGCAGGTGAGTGCGGCGCCCGATACCGAGAAAAAGTTGCGGGCGTGCGGGGCTTTCAACGTGGGGGCGGCCACCTGCATCAGCACCGAATCGTCGACGTTAAGTACGCCCAGTTCGGTCAAGTTGCGGGGCAAGCCGATACGTTGATAGAAGCTCAACATATCGCCCATGAGTTCGGCGTCACGGTCTTCCAGAACCAGCTGCACCAGCAAGCCATACGCCACTTGCCAACCGTGAACCTGCTGCTGCGCACCAGGGATTTTCGATAGGCCGCGTGTCATCGCATGGGCGATAGACAAGCCGCCGCTTTCAAAGCCCAGGCCACTCATCAACAGCACCGCTTCGATCAGGTGATCGAAGGCGACAGTTACCTCTCCAGTACCGGCCTGGGCCAGTGCCGGTTCGGCGTATTGACGAATGATGCGGTAGCACTCGCGTGCCAGCACTAGCCCCGACAGCGCCGGGCGTGCGCCGAACATGTTCAAGCCACCGGATTTGTAGCACTGCTCGGCTTCGAATTTTTTGGTCAGCGCATCGGCAATCCCCGCCAGCAAAAACTGACGCGGGGCCTGGGCAATCAACGAGGTGTCCACCAGCACGTAGCGAGGACTAATCAGCAGGTGACCGACTTCGCTCAGTTGATGATGGGCGTCGTAAACCACGTAGTTTTTCGAGGTGGGTGCATCGTTGGACGCAACGGTCGGCATGGTGATCAGTGCGCGGCCGGAGGTGTGGGCGAGGGCTTTGCCGGCGTCGATGCACTTGCCGCCACCGACCGCCAGGATCATGTCGAACTCGATCTCTGAAGCCGCCATTCGCAGGCCGGCAATCCCGTCGGCAGTGATCTCGCCGTCGAAGGTGATGTAGTGCAACTCGACATCGGAGTGCGCACAGGTGTCATCGAGTCGTTGCCGGATCAGGCCCAGCACATAGCTGTCGATGACCACCACGGCCTTGCGTCCGCAGTGCGCCAGATAAGTACCCGCCTGGGCGAGCACTTCAGTGCCCTGGACGTACCGTCCGGGCGAACCGAAAACCAGATTCATTCAGCACCTCGTTTCACTGCTTATTGTTATTCGAGGCTCGGCGGCAGGTTGCCGAGCGCTCGGTCTTGTTATGATGCATGATATATCATGTTTTTAAACGGTCAAGCACTCATGCGACGAGATGACGTCAGGCGATCGAATACCCGCCATCGACTGGCAAGGTTGTACCCGTCACGTAGCGCGCGTTGTCCGACACCAGGAAGGCGATCACATTGGCGATGTCTTCCGGGGCTCCCCAGCTTTTCATCGGGATGCGCGCCATGATGCCTTCCGAGCGGACCGGGTCTTCAAACGCACGACGCGACAGGTTGGTCAGAATCCAGCCAGGTGCAACAGCGTTGGCCCGCACACCGTCGGTAGCCCAAGCCACGGCCATGCAGCGAGTCAGCTCCGAGATGGCCGCTTTACTTGACGCGTAGGCGGGTGTTTTGGCCGAACCGAAAATTCCCCACATCGAAGCGAAGTTGACCACCGCACCGCGCGCGGCTTTCAGGCCGGGCAGGGCGGCATTGGTAATCCGCAATACCGCAGTCAGATTGACGTCCATGACCCGACTGAAACCTTCCAACTCCCATTCGCGATTGTGATCAATAATCCCGGCGGCGTTGACGATGGCATCGACCCGCTGGAACTGTTCGAAGAAAGCATTCACCGCCTCGTCGCTGGTCACATCCAGTTCCTGGTAATGGATACCCTCAACGCGTTGCTCGGGTTCGCCGAGCCCCACGGTGAATACTTCATAGCCGTCAGCGAGCAGACGTTGTGCAGTGGCCAGGCCGATGCCGGAGCCGCCGCCGGTCACGATTGCAGTCTTTTTCATGGTCTTTCCTTACGTGTTGGAAGAGGGCGTCTTAAACGCCACATTGGGAAAACAGAAACTCGGCCAGCAGATCGATCTGGCCAGTAATCATGTGCGAGCCTTTATGGATGACGCAGCCACGCTCGGCGGCGGCGCTCAGTAGCGGCGTGATGTCCGGGTTCATCACTACTTCGCCGACTACCGTGCCGGGTGCTAGGGTCTCGACCGGCAGGGGCAGAGGGTCCTGCGCTTTTAGGCCCAAGGCCGTGCCGTTAATCACCACATCAAAACCGGTCGCGTCGGCGGGGCCGGCATTGACCTGCTGATGGGGGAAAATCTGCCGCAGTTCGCGGGCCAACTCTTCGGCCTTGGCCGGGGTGCGGTTGCTGATTACCAGTTCTTGAATATCTTCGGCGAGCAATGCGTGGGCGATACCGGTGGCCGCGCCACCTGCCCCTAGCAGCAGCACACGCTTGTTGTGAAGATCATGGCCTTGTTTTTTAAGGCCGCCGACGAAGCCATCGCCATCGAACATGCGACCGCTGAAGCGCCCGTCAGGTAAACGTTTTGCAACGTTGCACACGTTGAGCAGGCTGGCTGTGCCTTTGAGTTCATCGCACAATTTTGCAACCTCCAGCTTGTGCGGAACAGTGACGATCACCCCCGCCAGGTTTTCAATCCCGCGCAAACCTTCCCATGCGGTGGCCAGGTTGGCTGGCGAGACTTCCCATGGCACCAGCACGCCGTCATAGCCGAGTTTTTCCAGTAACGGATTGAAAAACTCAGGGGTACGCAGGTGTTTCGCCGGGTAAGTGAGATGAACGACGACTCGGGTTTTACCGCTTATAGGCATTACGAAATTCCTCTTTCAATGGTGGATAGCGGCGAGTGCCAAGGGCTAAAAGCTGGCAGCTGCCAACGCGTCTCGCCCGAGAATCATGTCCGCGGCTTTTTCACCAATCATGATGGACGGTGCATTGGTATTGCCGGAGATCAGATTGGGCATGATCGAGGCATCGACCACGCGCAGGTTGCGCAGGCCGCGAACGCGCAATTCAGGGTCGACGACGGCCATCTCGTCGTCGCCCATCTTGCACGTTCCCACTGGGTGGTAAACGGTCTTGGCGCGCTGGCCGATGTAACTCAGCAATGCTTCATCGCTGCGTACGCTCAGTCCAGGAAAGACCTCTTCGCCGGTGTACTTGCGCATCGCCGGTTGGGCGAGAATCTCGCGGGACAGGTTCAACCCTTTGATCGCTACGCGGCGATCTTCCGGGTGGGCGAAATAACGTGGGTCAATGCACGGTGGCGTGTCGGCCTTGCTGTCGGTCAGGCGGATTTCGCCGCGGCTCATGGGGCGTAATACGCAGGTATTGATGGTTGCGCCGGGCTTTTTGATCGTGTCCTGATCGAGGTCGAAAAACACGATAGGCACGAAATGCATCTGGGCGTTTGGTCGTTCTTGCGCGTTATCGGTGTTGACGAAAGCACAGGCTTCGGTGACGTTCGAGCTCACCGGGCCACTGCCAAACATCAGGTACTGCAGGCCATTCTTGACGGTGTTGAAGGCGTTGTCCTGGCCGTAGTAACCGTACTTGCCATGGCAGTAGGCGATGGTTCCGACTTCCGCATGGTCCTGCAGGTTTTGACCGACGCCGGGTAAGGCATGCTGCAATGGAATGCCATGGCGTTCAAGTTCTTCGGCCGGACCGATACCGGAAAGCATCAACAGCTTGGGTGACTGAATGGCGCCAGCGCTGAGGATCACTTCTTTACCGCAACGCGCCTGCACCACCTGGCCTTTGTGTGTGTACTCGACCCCCACCGCTTGATTGCCTTCGATCAGGACTCGTTGCACGGTGGCATCGGTGATGATCGTCAGGCGATCGGATTTTTCAGCGGTACGTAAATAAGCCACAGCCGCACTGCAACGGCGATTGTTGCGAGCGGTGATCTGGTTGAAGCCAACGCCGTTCTGGCGTTCACCGTTGAAGTCCGCTGTAAAGGGAATACCGGCCTGCTGCGCGGCACGCACGAATCCCCGAGACAGTTCGCAAACCTGCTTGAGGTCTGAGACACCCAGCGGGCCGCCTGTTGCGTGATAGCGGTTATCGAAGCGTTCATTGTCTTCGGCGCGTTTGAAGTAAGGCAGTACTTCACGATAAGACCAACCATTGCAGCCGCTGCTTGCCCAGTCGTCGTAATCCTCTTGCTGGCCGCGGATATAGATCAACGCATTCACCGAGCTTCCTCCCCCCAGCACCCGACCCTGAGGAAGAATTCGTTTGCGACCATCCATGGCGGTTTGCGGTTGAGTTTCGTGGCGTGAAAGCAGTGGACTGGACAGCAGCCGGGTGAAACCAGCGGGGATGTGGATCAGCGGGTGGGTATCTCTCGGCCCGGCTTCGATGAGTAGAACCGAGGCGCCAGCCTCGATCAATCGACCGGTCAGCGCGCAGCCCGCGGACCCGCCTCCAATGACAACGTAATCGTGCATGTCTCTCTCCGAACAGTGCTTTCTTGTTTTCATGCATCATATATCGTTGGTCCCCCCAAGCGTCAACCCAGATGATTTTGTGCGAACAGGTAAGCCAAAAAACGGTTGGCAGTCAAAAATAAAATATGATATATCATCGGTTGGCCAGAAGCTGAACTTCTCGGACACGTCCTCAAAGCAATAAAAAAAGCCTCCACGAAGAGGCCAGGATGAACGTTGATATGACACAGATATTTGCTGCTCCCGGCCGCTACATCCAGGGCTACAAAGAGCTCGACCGCCTTCACCGGCACGTTGCCTGGTTTGGTCGGCGGTTATTGGTGGTTACCACCCAGGGGCGCCTGGATAGCCTGAAGCAGACGCTGAGTGCCAGCTTCGAGGCTGAGCACACCCAATTGCACTACGCGATTTTTTCCGGCGAAGTGACCCGTCAGGAAATCCAACGATTGACGACGAGCATGAACACCTTTGAATGCGATGGGGTGATCGGCGTCGGCGGCGGCAAGGTCCTGGATGCCGCCAAGGCTGTGGCGCATCAAGCCAGGGTTCCGTTATGTATCGTGCCCACCATTGTTTCCAACGACGCCCCCACCAGTTCGCTTTCGGTGTTGTACACCGAGGAAGGCGCGTTTGACGATGTGCTGTTTTATGAGCGCAGCCCGGATGTAGTAGTGGTGGATACCTGGATCATCGCCCAGGCCCCCGTGCGGTTGTTGGTGGCCGGAATGGGGGATGCCTTATCGACCTATTTCGAAGCCCGCACCTGCGTTGAATCGTACCGGGACAATTTTCTCGGTAACGCCGGCGCCGGGATGAAGGAGGGCGGCTCCGGCGCCAAATCGACGCTGACTTCCATGGCCATCGCCGAGCTGTGCTACCGAGTACTGCTTGAAAACGGGCTGCAAGCCAAGCGCGCCAGTGAAAACAAATGCGTGACCAAAGCCTTCAACCGCGTGGTGGAAGCCAATGCCTTGATGAGCGGTATTGGCTTCGAGAACAATGGCGTCGCCACCGCACACGCGGTGTATTGCGGATTCAGCGAACTGGGCAGCCGCGCAACGATGTACCACGGCGAGTACGTGGCCTTCGGAACGCTGGTGATGCTGGTGCTTGAAGGCAAATCCAGCGGTGAATTGGATGCAGTGTTGAGGTTCTGCCTGAGCATCGGTTTACCAGTCACCTTTGAAGACCTCGGCCTGGCCGATATCACCCCACACGAACTCGACTGTGTGGCACGCACCGCTGCTGACCCGAACCAGACCAGCAAGGTCGAGCCGTTTGAGGTCACCTTCGATGAAATGAAGGCCGCGCTGATCTCGGCCAGCGACCTTGGCGAACTCTATAAAAAAGGCGGTTCGTTGCTGGCGGGTTGAGCCCGTTTGCAGCGCAGAGCCACAACAAAAGGTGAACTGATGAAAGCATTTCAGGCAAATCTACCGGTCACACTCGATTTCGAGGCCGGAGCGATCAAGCGCATGGGTGAAAAGGTCGAGCCATTCGGTAAAAATGTCTTCCTGATGGTGGACCCATTTCTTCAGGGCAGTGACCTGGTTGCACAAATTACCAGCAGTTTTGCCGAGCACGACATCGCGTATCTCGAGTTCTACGACATCGTGCCCAACCCTCGGCATACCACGATCGATCGTGCGGTTGAGCTTGTCCGCGAAGCGGGTTGCGATGTCGTGGTTGCGGTTGGTGGCGGCAGCGCCATTGACTCAGCCAAAGCCGTTGCCCTCGTTGCCGTACATGGTGGTTATTGCTGGGATTACACCGAACGCCTGGGCGAAGCGGTGACTCGACCGCAAAGCCGCGGGTTGCCGCTGCTGGTAGTGCCGACTACCTCCGGGACTGGAACCGAAGCGACCCCTTTTGCGGTGATCAACAATCCCGGACTGGGCCTTAAGTGCGCCATCGTCAATCCGTTCATCTATCCAGATGTTGCTTTGGTCGACCCACAGATCCTGATTTCGAAACCTGCGAAGCTGACAGCGTTGACGGCAGTCGACACCTTTTGCCACTCGCTGGAAGCGTACATCAGTATTCACTGTACCCCCTGGGTCGAGATGGTTGCCCTGGAGTCGATTCGTTTGTTTGCGACGAACGCCCAGCGCTGCGTCGAACACGGCGATGACGTTGAAGCGCGCGCACGTATGGCCTTTGCATCGACCCTCGGAGGAATGGCGATTGCCAGTGCTGGCGTAACGGTTTCCCATGCGTTGGGCCAACCGTTGGGGGCGATGACCGACGCACCCCACGGCGGCACCGTCGCGGCCAGTACGCCGTATGTGATTGGCTGGACACTGCCGGTGTGCGCAGACAAGTTTGCCCGCGTGGCCGAGATTCTCGATCCGTCGACGCAGAGCCTCACGGAGATGGAACGTGCGCAGCGTCTGCCAGGCATTCTTGAAAAACTGTTCACCACGTTGGGCGTCACCGATACGTTCCGCAGTTATGGCCTGCAAGAACATCAGATCGATGATTTTGCACAAACCGTATGGACCAGTTTCAACCAGGACCTGGCCTGTCACCCGAAGAAAATCAACAGCAAAGAGGAAGTCGCCGACATCATAAGAATGTGTTTTTAACCGCCGTTGTTTAACAGGCGCAGTCTTTGCTGATCGCTCGATGATCGGCGTTTCGTCTCGCGCCTGACGAAGTTCTGAAGACGTTGTTTGACCGACCTGTCACTTGGGTTGGCGGGGTTTTGCATGCTCGAAAAACACTATTAACGATAAAAAACCAACAAAAAAAATAGTTTCGGGGAATATAAGAATGAAAAAAATCACAGTGGTCGGTGTTGGGTTTTTCAGTGCTTGCGTATTGTCGGGAGCCCAAGCGGTGAGTTACTCGCCGAACAACTTTCTGCTAGGTGACTGGAACGGCGAGCGCACCCGCTTGCATGATCAGGGTGTGGATTTCCAGCTGACCTACGTCAACGAACTTGCCTACAACACCCAGGGAGGGGAAGAGCACAAAGGGACTTACAGCGATCAGTTGATGGTCGATACCAACTTCGATTTGCAGAAACTCTTCGGCTGGCAGGGCGCGGCTTTCCGGATGACGTTCACCAACCGCAACGGTGAAAGTCTGACCTCCGAGGCCGGAACCAATACTTTGTTGGCCTCTCAGGAAATCTACGGGTATGGCAGCGTCACGCGGTTGGTGCAGTTCTATTACCAGCAAGCGCTGTTGGACGATCGGCTGGTAGTCAAACTTGGCCGCTTGCCCATGAGCGGAGATGTCTTCCCGTTTTCCTGCAAGTTTCAGAACCTGACGTTCTGCGGCACTGTGCCCGGTTACATTACGCCTAACTGGTTCACCTGGCCGGTCAGCCAATGGGGCGCGGCGGTGGCGGCCAAGCTGACGGATGAACTGTCCGTGAATGCTTCGCTGTATCAGGTCAATCCACGGTTTACCGAAAACTCCCAAGGGCTGAACTTCGGCAGCCCGTCAGGCACAACCGGTTATCTGGCGGTGGGTGAGTTAGCGTGGAAGCCGACCTTGAACGGTATGCCCGGCGCCTATCGAGCCGGGATCTGGCGCAATACCGGTGACTTCAATGATGTCTACCGCGACGTCAACGATCAGCCGATCGGCCTCACTGGCAACGCTCCCGAGCAGCACGATCAAGCCAGCGGTTATTACGCCTTGGCCGAGCAACGGGTCTACCAGGACCCGAATAACAGCGCACGTGGCGTGACTCTATTTGCCAATTTCATTCAATCGGATCGCGACGTCTCCTACGTGGAGAAGGTCTGGCATGCCGGTGCGTTTATCAGCGGTCCTTTCGCCGGGCGCCCTCAGGATGAGATCGGCCTGGCGATCGGTCGGCTTGAGGTGAATGAAAAATCAGCGAAACGAATTCGTCAGCAAAACGGTTACACCCAAGCAGCACCTGACACTGAATACCCGGTGGAGCTGTACTACGGCGTCGCCGTAACGCCAGCCCTGACCCTGCGGCCCAACGTGCAATACGTCAGCAATCCTGGCGGCTTGAGTGGCGATAAAAGCGTGGTGGTCTTTGGGCTGAAAACCGAAGTCAGCTTCTGATTGATTACGTCGTTTTAAATAAAAAAACTTGTGAATAAAACACCTTGAATCTGAGCATTACTTTGCTTGCGATTTTGATAATGCATGATATATCGTCGTTTGGCGCCTATGCCTACAACAAGATCAAACAGGAGACGCACCAGCATGAACAATCTCGTTGATATCGCTGCGGTCCAGCAGCGTGTCGCCACCCTGAAACTGCCGGGACAAGCCTTCATCAATGGCCGTTTTGTCGACGCGTTGAGCGGCGAGACATTTGCCAACATTTCTCCACGTAACGGCCAGGTGCTGAACCACGTAGCGTCCTGCCAGGCCGAAGATGTAGACCTCACCGTCAAGGTCGCGCGCCAGGCGTTCGACAGTGGGGTGTGGTCGCAACTGGCGCCGAAGGAACGCAAGAAAGTCATGCTGCGCTTTGCAGCGCTGTTCGAGCAGCACATGACGGAACTGGCCTTGCTCGAGACGCTGGACATGGGTAAACCAGTCTCCGAAAGTGCCGGGTTTGATGTGCATGCGGTGCTTGAGTGCCTGCAGTGGTACGCCGAGTGCTGCGACAAGGTCTATGACGAAATCGCGCCGTCCGGGCCGGGCGCGCTGGGTATGATCACCCGCGAGGCCATCGGCGTCGTCGCCGCCGTGACACCGTGGAACTTCCCGATGCTGATGGCGATGTGGAAAGTCGCGCCGGCTCTGGCGATGGGCAACTCGGTGATCCTCAAACCCGCCGAACAATCACCACTGACAGCCTTGCGCATTGCCGAACTGGCAGCACAGGCGGGCATTCCGCCAGGCGTTTTCAACGTGCTACCGGGTTTTGGTCCCACTGCTGGCCGTGCGCTTGGCCTACACATGGACGTCGACACGCTGGTCTTCACAGGATCAGGAGAAGTGGGGAAATTGTTCCTGCAGTATTCGGGGCAGTCGAACATGAAACGGGTGTGGCTGGAGTGCGGAGGCAAGACCCCGAACATTATTCTCAATGACTGCCGCGACCTGGAAAAGGCCGCGACCACTGCTGCCAAATCGATGTTTTTCAATCAGGGCGAAGTTTGCGTTGCGCCGTCGCGGCTGATCGTCGAGGAGGGGATTCGCGACGAGTTTGTTGCTGAAGTGTTGAAAGTTGCCCGGACCATCGCCATCGGCGATCCGCTCGATCCGGCTACGCAGTTGGGTGCCATGGTCGACAAGGCGCAGATGGATCGGGTGCTGGGTTACATCAGAAAAGGCTCCGAGGAAGGTGCACGAATCATCCTCGGTGGCGAACGTGCCACAGGCGTATTAGCCGACGGGTTCTTCATTCCACCGACGATTTTTGACAACGTCACCAACGACATGACCATCGCCCGGGAAGAGATCTTCGGTCCGGTGCTGTCAGTCATCACCGCCAAGGATCACCTGGACGCTGTGCGCATCGCCAATGATTCGCCCTATGGCCTGGCCGCCAGCCTATGGACTAACGATCTGTCGCGGGCCCACTCGATCATCCGTTCGCTGCGTGCCGGCAGTGTCTGGGTCAATTGTTTCGACGGTGGCGATATCACCATGCCGTTTGGTGGTTACAAGCAATCGGGCAACGGCCGCGACCGGTCGCTGCACGCGCTGGACAAGTACTCGGAGCTCAAATCCGCCTGGATCGAATTCTAGATTCGGCCGGACCTTCATGGCCGCCTTCGAAACAGGCCCTGTCTGCGACAGAACCCGCAGGGGCGGCTCACTGAAAGACCCGCAACACCGTTCAAATCAGCGCACTGGAGAATAATAATATGAAGCTGTCAGCTGTTCATTCGATCACGACTTTTACCCTGGCGACGCTTATCGGCACACATGCCTGGGCAGCCAGCAAGCATGAAATCTATAGCTTGATTCCTAACACGGCGTTATCGGGTGTGATTGATCCCGATATGCCGGATCGCACTTCGATCAACAAAGCCTTGCCGCTGAAAAAGAAGGGCGAGCGTCTGCGTATTGGCTGGACTGAAATCACCCTGGGCAACCCTTGGTTTGTCTCGATGATCGACGACTCGAAAACCATTGCTAAAAAGTACAACTACGATATCGAGCTACAAGTGGCTGACAGTGATGTCGCCAAGCAGAGTGCGCAGGTCGATAACTTCATTACCCTGGGTGTCGATCTGATTGTGATCGACCCTACCGATGTCCTCGGCTCGGTATCGGATGTTGAGCGTGCAGTGGCTGCAGGGATTCCGGTCATTACGGTGGGTACCGCCCCGGATTCCAAGGCTCCGGTGATCACCACCAGCACGGGTAACCCTTATGGCAGTGGTTTTGAGGCCGGTCGTTATGTCGCCTCCAAGACCGATCCGGCCAAGGTGATCAATGCGGCTATGGTCATTGGTGTGATGGGTAACTCCACGTCCGAAAGCCGAATCAACGGCATGATCTCCGGGCTCGTCTATGCCCGTTCGCAAGAGCGCAAGCTGGGTCTTTCCAAAGAAGACGCAATGCTTAAGGGCTTCAAACTGTTCCAGCAAGTCAAAGCCAAAGGCAGCTTCAGCTGGCCGGAAGGTGGCTTTAACGTGCTCGCCTGGGGGCGTGGTGACTGGACCGAAGAGGGTGGTCTGGCCGCGACTGAAGACATCCTCGCGTCCCAGGGCGAAAAGCTCAATTTGGTGCTGGCCGAGAACGACTTCATTGCCATTGGTGCGATCAACGCGCTGGAAAATGCCGGCAAGAAAAACAGCGTCATGGTCGCTTCCGGTGCAGGCAGTTTTCGGGTGGCGCTGGACTTGATCAAGCAAGGGAAATTGCTGGTGAGCGCCACAAACAGTGGCTCGGAAACCGGGGTTGCCGCCATCGAGTTGATTCACCAGATCCTTGAAAAGGGCCTGGATGCCAACAACCTGCCGCTGGCGTCCTACTTCCCGGTCACGCTGATCACGCCGGACAACGTCGACACTTATATCAAGGCCGACAGCCTGCCACCGTCCACCGACAACGTTCCACCGTTCCGCTCCATCGGGCAGATCAAAACCGCCATGAAGTGATTTAGCGGTGTTGAACCGGTCTGTTACTGCTGTCTTTGACGGCGGTTACAGACCGATCGGTGACAGTTTATAGGCGGTGAAGAAAATGAATGCGATGCACAAACCTGCCGTAGAGATGCTCGACATCTCGAAGAAGTTCGGTGGTATCAGCGCTCTGAGCAGTGCCAGTTTTTCTGCCCGTGCGGGTGAAATCCATGCACTGATGGGTGAGAACGGCGCGGGCAAGTCAACGTTGATGAAGATCCTTTCAGGCGCCTATGTGCGCGACGCTGGCGGGGTCAGTCTGAACGGCGAAAAAGTCGATATTCGTAAACCTGGGGACGCACTCAAGCTGGGTATTTCGATCATCTACCAGGAGTTTGCCTTGGCCCCGCATCTGTCGGTGGCCGAGAACATCTGCATCGACGATCTGGGCAAGAGCAAGGGATTTGTCCAGTGGGCCGCAATGCGCAAAAAAGCTCGGGCAATTCTGGATGAGCTGGGTTTCAGCGATATCGATGTGCGCCAACCGGTCGGCAGTTTGCCGGTGGCTTACCAACAAGCAGTCGAGATCTGCAAGGCACTGTCACGTAACTCATCGGTGCTGGTTTTTGACGAGCCAACGGCGGTACTCACCTCTCATGAGGCGGAGAAGCTGTTCAAAATCCTTGATGAGTTGCGCCGCAAAGGGGCATGCATTGTTTATGTCTCGCACCGCATGGATGAAATCTTCCGGATCTGCGATCGCGCCACGGTGCTCAAGGACGGCAAGACGGTGGGTACGCTAGAGCTGGCTGACATTACCGAGCGCGGCTTGATCGAGATGATGATCGGTCGAGAGCTCAGCGACCTGTTCCCCCCGCGCAACAAGCAGATCGGCGAGGTATTGCTTCAAGTTGAGAATCTCTGTGCCGGACGTCTGGTGCGCGATGTGAGCTTTGAGGTGCGTGCCGGTGAAGTCCTGGGTTTCTGTGGACTGGTCGGTGCGGGACGTACCGAAACCATGCGGGCGATTTTTGGTGCCGATAAAAAAACCTCCGGCACGCTGCGACTCGATGGGCAGGAAATCCACAACCGTACCCCCCGTGAAGCCATCGCCAATGGCATAGGCCTGTTGCCCGAGGACCGCAAACACCAGGGCGTGCTGCTGGAAATGTCGATCAGGGTCAATGGCGCGCTTCGCCCTGACAGTCCCTATACCGGGAGCATGGGCTGGATTTCCAGCGCCCGGGAGACCCTGGGCATCGAAGCCTTGCGCCAGCAATTGGCGGTCAAGACTCACTCGATAGAACAGTTGGTAGGCGACCTGTCAGGCGGTAATCAGCAGAAAGTCGCCTTGATGAAATGGGTGGATGCGGGGTGTCGAGTGTTGATTCTCGATGAGCCTACCCGCGGAGTGGATGTGGGCGCAAAAACCGAAATCTACCGGGTGATCAACGACCTCGCCGAACAGGGTGTGGCAATCATCATGGTGTCTTCGGAAATGATTGAAATCATCGGCATGTGTGATCGCGTGCTGGTGATGCGCGAAGGCGCGGTCGCCGGCGAACTGGCGGGCGAACGCATTAAAGAACAAGAAATGATTTGCCTGGCGATGGGAGTCGAGCACCATGAGTAACCCTAATTCCAAGCTGGCCCCGGCTGAGCTTTTGCAGGAAAACAGCCGCGCTCACGAGAGCAAGGTGAACTGGCGTTCGTTGCAGCGCCTGTTTCTGGAACACAACGCGTTGGTGATGCTGGTATTGCTGGCTATCGTTGCTAGTGTCCTCTCCGATGACTTCTTCACGTACCAGAACATCGGCAACCTGCTGCGCCAGTTGACCCCTTTGCTGCTGGTCAGCATCGGTATGTTGATTGTGATCCTGACGGCGGGCATCGATCTATCCGTTGCCTCGGTGGCTGCCGTGGGCGGTATCGTGGTTGCAATGACCCTCAACGTAATGCCGGTCGAAGGTAGTTTCGGGTTGTTGCTGGCTGTCGCGATTGCGGTGGCATCCGGGGTGTTGATGGGGTTGGTGACGGGCACCTTTATCGCGTATTTCCGCATGGCGCCATTTATCGCGACCCTGGCCATGATGACGGTTGCGCGTGGCCTGGCGTTTATTTTGTCGAATGGTCAGCCACAAAGGCTGGATGACAAACTGGTCAGCGCTCAGTTGCTGCGTGATTTCGGTAGGCTGGCCGATGGTTTGCTCGGTGTTCCGTGGCCGGTGTGGCTGGCAGCGCTGGTGACGTTGGTGTTTGCCTTGATCCTGCGTTACAACGCCTACGGACGCCTGACTATTGCCAGTGGGAGCAACGAAACCGCCGTACGCCTGGCGGGTATTCCGGTAGAACGCTACAAACTGGCGGCCTATGGGATCTGTGGCGGACTCGCTGCATTGGCCGGGGTGGTGATTGCTTCTCGTTCGGGGGTCGCGACGCCTAGCGCCGGTATGGCGCTGGAACTGGACGCGATCGCCGCCTGCGTCATCGGCGGTGCGTTGCTGACGGGGGGCAAGGGCACGATTTTTTACACCGCGGTGGGCGTACTGGTGTTGGGGCTGATCGGCAACATCATGAACTTGCTGAGCGTGCCGGCCTATCCACAGCAAATCATCAAAGGCGCAATTATCGTCATCGCCGTGCTGTTGCAGGGTGTCGGTCGCCGTGACGCACGGATTTGAGTGACTCGCCTGCCGGAGTGGCAGGCGTAATTTGATGATGTATGATGCGTTATCTGCGCCTCGGATTGGCAGCTACTCATGTCTGCCGCCGTCGGCGCATCATCATCGTCCATGGAGATCGAGTAACAGTGACCGTGCATAAGCCCATTGATAAAGGCAACTTGAGCGAACGCGTGTATTCCATTATCCGCACCGCGTTGATGGACGGACAATACCAACCCGGGGATCGATTGCGCATCAGTACGTTGGCCGAACAGTTCGGTGTGTCGATCACACCGGTGCGCGAAGCGATTTTTCGCCTGGTCAGCGATCATGCGCTGGACATGAAGGCGGCGACATCGATTTATGTTCCAGAGCTCACCGTCAGTCAACTGCGAGAAATCCAGTTGATCCGTCATTTGCTCGAAGGCGAGGCGGCGGGTATGGCCGCTCAGCGTATTACCAAACCGGAACTGGAGCACCTCGAAGCCATTCAAGATGCTTTCCAAAAGGCGGTTTCAGTCGATCACAAACAAGCGGCTTTGCTCAATCGTGAATTTCACTTCGGATTGATTTCCGCTGCCCGCATGCCAGTGGTGTCCAAGACTCTGGAAAACATGTGGGTCATCATGGGACCACTACTGAGTAGGTTCCACGCTGAGGTACCCAAACTGGAACTGGCCAGTGCCAGGCACAAACACTTCGAAGTCCTGGAAGGCTTGCGCACCCGTGACTCAGCCAAAGCCAAAGGCGCGTTGCAGGCCGATATCGCCTGGGGCGAGCTGATGATTGACTGGCTAGAGAAAAAGGAAAGCCTGGCTGAGGCCTAAACCCTGCTGTGTCAGGCTGTCGCCCGAGCTCCGATCAAAGGGGCTCGGGCGTTGTCGCTTTTACTGGAATACAGAAAGGATGGGGTCGGAGTCGTTCAATTGGGCAATCCATTTGCCTCCTTCTGCACCTTGTTTGAGTGCACGCAACGCCTCCGGAAGATTTCGGAAGTCGAAGACCTGACGTTTGGGAGCCAATAGGCTACCGTCCAGCAAGCCCTCTAGCAGTCGTTCACCGTTTTTCCGCAGCACTTGTCGGTCGTTCAGGCTGGCGTGGGCATGAAAGCTGTTGAGCGCCACCTCATGCAATGAAATAGCGGTGCTGAAGGCAGGCAATGGCGCCGTTTCCTGACGATCCTGAATGCACACAAGGTGACCGTTGTAGCCCAGCAATGGAGCCAGGGTGGCTGCATGTTCGCCGCTGACTGTGTCGAACACTGCGTGCAGTCGACGTTCACCCAAAGCGGCCTCAAGCGCTTGCTGCCAATTCGCTTCACGGTAGTCGAAAACCCCCACAGCACCCAGCGCTTTCAAGCTTGAATGGTGGGCTGTGGAGGCTGTTGCCCAGACTCGAAATCCGCGCTGTACCGCCAATTGAACCAGCAGAAGGCCTACGGCTCCACCTGCGCCGATGATCAGCACATCGCGGGATGCGGCAGTGGGCACTTTTTCGAGGGCCTGCCAGGCGGTCAGGCCGGGGCAAGGCAAGGACGCGGCGGCGCCGTCATCGAGCGCAGCGGGCACCAACAGCACGGTTGCGGCATCCAGTAGACAAAACTCGGCGAAACTACCCTCTCGCTCCAGTGACTGGTGATACGCCACACGGGTTCCCGGCTTGATCTGCACACCGGCGCCTGCAGCGACTACTACCCCCATGCCATCCACACCCGGCACGTGGCCGGTTTTCCATGCCGGGTGGCCCCACTCAATGATTTTCCAGTCCACCGGGTTCAACGCCAGCGCGCGGTTGGCAATCAAAACTTCGCCCGGGCCAGGTTGCACAAGGGGTTTGCGGATCAGTTGTAAACCGTCGATACCTTTACCAGCGGTCCAAGACCAGGCGGCGAAATCAGCGTGCATTGTGAGTCCTCATGAAAGACCGGATTGAAGCCATTTCAATCCGTTAACAGGCCTTGAGTGGTCATGGGTGCGCCACACTTAAGGCCGGTAGTATCCCTTCAGGTATCCATGAGGAGAACGTTGATTTACGCAAAGGTGTTGTGATCAGAAATCATCAATTGACTCAATATACTAGCGGTCGTCTAGATCGCCTCGGTCCGGTGTATGCCGAACCGGTAGAGGTTCGGCGCGCAATGTTGCTGGGCATTAAAAACGCACTCATTGATAAATTACCGATTACATGCCGTCGCTGAACAGGAATGACCGATGTCTCAACGCCGTTCAACATGGATTGCTCTGTTGGTCGCCGTCACGTTCTTTATGGAGAACCTCGACGTCACAGTGATCGCTACCGCGTTGCCGAACATGGCCAGGACGTTTGGCGTCGCGGCGGTGGACGTGAACATTGGTATGAGCGCCTACATGCTCGCCGTTGCGGTGTTCATCCCCATCAGCGGCTGGTTGGCTGACCGCTTCGGTTCGCGCCTTGTATTCAGTTCGGCGATCGTGCTGTTTAGCGTGTCTTCGTTGATGTGCGGGTTGAGTAAAAGCCTGGAAACCTTTGTCGCCGCGCGCGTGCTGCAGGGCATCAGTGGAGCGATGATGGTGCTGGTGGGGCGCTTGGCGGTGCTTCGCACTACCGAGAAAAAAGACCTGGTGCGGGCGCCGTGGCGACTCAGCTGATCGCGACCAAGGGTAGCGATCAAGTAAAGATGAGTGAAATTGCCGAGCGCTCTGAGATCTCGATCGGATCGCTTTATCAATACTTCCCCGACAAAAGCTCGGTCATTCGCACGCTGGCCGAGCGCTATAACGCTGCAAGCCGTCGTTGTATCGAAGAGGCTCTGGTCGCGGTGCAGGATGCCCAAGGGTTGGCTGATGCCTATTCAGACCTGCTGGATCAGTATTACGAGATCGTTCAGGCCGAGCCTGCGATGCGCGATATCTGGTCGGGCATGCAGGCAGACAAGCAGCTGCTGGCGTTGGAACTGGAGGAGAGTCGCGTGGCGGGCAGGTTACTGGCCGATGCGATGCTGCGGGTGTTTCCAGGCAGCGATGCGCAGCGGGTTGCTGATACTGCCTTTCTGATCTGGCAGCTCGGTGAAGCGACCATGCGGCTGGCCATTTCTTGTGCGCCCGAAGAGGGGCGGCGGTTGTTTGAGGCATTCAAGCGCATGTCCCTCGCTGAGATCATGCCGCCCGCGTGCATAAAAGCGTTCGAGTCATAACAGGACCGGGCAGAGCACGTCGCCTCAGCTGCCAAATGCAATCCCCCTGTGGGAGCGAGCAGGCTCGCTCCCACATTGGATTTTCATTGCCTTTAAACGAAAGGCTGGCCGGTAAATCCACGAGGTAGTCTTTGCAAACCGGCCATGGCGGTAAGCCGTTCTACCCAGGCTGCGCGCCAGTCATTGGCGGTGTGGGTGACTTTGGCCTTGCGTGCAGCACGGCGTGCTGCGTTGCGTTCAGCTTTGCGCGCGTCCTTGAACGCGTCGGTGTTTCGGCAGCTTCTGCACTTTACGCGGGTCAATTCGCTGCTTGAGGTGAGATTGCTGCCTTTGTGACCGCAGGCCAGATGCCCGCTGACTTTGAAGTGGGTGACCATGGGACGTCTCCTTCGCGACGTGTGATCGTTTGACCTCCCTCCAGCGACGACGTTCGCTGGCTGCCTGGCGGGCAAAAAAAAGGCCTGCATGCGGGCAGGCCAGGGGTATTTCTCAAAGGAGTGGTTCACTGTAGGACGTGTGTTGTGAACATTACGTGAAAAGAGGGCCGCAAAAAAAAGCCCGGCTCAAGGCCAGGTGGGTGTGTAGCGCAAGATAATCAGACAGGCACGGACGCGGTGACGATGGAGTCGCCGTTCATGCGTCCTGAATCAGGCCCTGTTCTCGAATCGCGCGTCCAGATCGAATCATCTGAACCGCGGAAGAGGCGGGTCGACAGGTTTCAGCGAAGACAGGGTGTTTCGAATCAGTGGCGCGTCCTTCTCGATGTCGTTCAGGCGGTCACGAATTCTGAGGGCTGTCGGGTGCCCTCCTTGATGATCTACCCAGTCGGCAATCTCCTTGCACGCAGCGGCAAGTCGAGCCTGACGTGAGTCGAGCAGGGTGAGCAGGGTGGTGATGGACTCTTTTTCGGACATGGCAAACACCTCCGTTCAAGAAATCTGACAAATAGCAGCAAAAAGCCCGCTTGGTGCGAGCTCTCTGCCGATGGGGTCGCTGGTCCTTCAGCTGTTTTCAGTATAGACCCGGACTTCAGGCTTGTCGGGCCGTCACCTGTGAGGTGAGATTGAGCCGCAGGCATTCACGCTGGGCATCTTCTTCAAGATCATAACCGTCACCGATGAAACCATAGGTGCGGGTATCGAAGATGCGATACCAGACTTCGGCTTCAGGTGGCGAGTGACTAACTTCTCCGGCCCGACGGCCATGAATGATGATCTTGTTGCAACGTTGCACAACGAAAATGTCTTCCATGGCGTCACCGCGGCTGGTTCATGTCCACATCAACTATAGAAGTTCTTTGCGATCGTGCAAAAAATGAACGGGTCAGTTCGTCGGTTCAGCGGCCTCGATCATTTTTTCCAGAAATACGGCCAGCCCGACTTCCTCTGCCCTGAGCCCTTTACGCAGTCTCGGCCGAGGCAGTTGGGCCAAGGCGCCGAGCATGAAGCCTTCGAGCACCGCCGGATGGATGTAGCACTTGCGGCACACCGCCGGGGTGTTGCCGAGTTGCTTGGCGACGTTCTTGACCATCTCCACCACATGCCGTTTCGCATCCGACTCGGGTTCCCACTGCAACTCGCGCAGCACCGACAATGCCAGCGCGCTACCCGCCCAGGTGCGGTAATCCTTGGCCGTGAAGTCGGCGCCGGTGAGGGTTTGCAGGTAGGCATTGACGTCTGAGGAGGTGACGGTGTGCCGCTCGCCATTTTCGTCCAGGTACTGAAAGAGGTCTTGTCCGGGAATCTCCAGACAGCGCTTGATGATTCGCGCCAGGCGTCGGTCCTTTACGGTGATCTGGTGCTCGACACCACTCTTGCCGCGGAACTGAAACAGGATCGCACTGCCGTTGACCTCTACGTGACGGCTGCGCAGGGTGGTCAGGCCATAGGAGCGATTTTCCCGCGCGTACTGCGTGTTGCCGACCCGGATCAGCGTCGCATCGAGCAAGGTAATGACGGTGGCCATGACTTTGTCTCGGCTGAACCCCGGAGCGCCCAGAAGCGCTTCAAGCTGTTTGCGCAGTTTTGGCAGTGCCAGGCCAAAGTCCCGCAGGCGCGAGTATTTGTCGGCATCGCGTACTTCGCGCCAGCGCACGTGATAACGGTATTGTTTGCGACCGCGGGCGTCACGCCCGGTGGCTTGCAAATGACCGCGTGGGTCAGCGCAGATCCACACATTGGTGTAGGCCGGCGGCACCGCAAGGGCGTTGAGGCGTTTGATTTCGTCGGGATCGGTAATGCGCTGGCCTGCCGGATCGAAGTAGCAGAATTTGCCACGCAATAGTTTGCGGGTGATTCCAGGCTGGGTGTCATCGACATAATGCAGATCGGGTGGCAGCACATCGGGCAGCGCGGTGTCGGACATGGCGAAAATCCTTGGCGATCAAGTCAGGGGGCCTGTACAGCCATTGACCGCGCCCGTTCGCCGTGGTGCCGACGAATTTACGCCAGGACGGCCACCGCTTTGATCTGCGCCCAGAGTTGCTGGCCGGGGTGCACGCCCAGTTGGTCCCGGGAGTAGCGGGTGATGCGTGCCAGCAACGGCGTGCCAGCGGCATTCAGGCGAATCAGCACGTGGGCGGCGTTATCGGCGCCGATTTCACTGATCACCGTCACCGGCAAGCGATTGAGGATGCTGCTTTGCCCGTCGCCTTGCAGGCTCAGGCTGACATCCCGTGCCTGAACCTTGCAGCGCAGCGCCTGGCCTTGGCTCATCGGAGCGTGCGCCACGCGAATGCTCAGGTCGGTACCGGGCAGTTGTAACGTCAGCAATTGATAGTGGGGGTCATAGGCGCTGACCTGTCCTTCAATCACCACGCCGGCATCGTCGCCCAGCGCCAGGGGCAAGTCGAGACGCGCCAGGGTTTCGCCGACAGGGCCGCTGGCCAGCGCCTTGCCGTCGCTGAGCAGGACGATGTGGTCGGCCAGTCGGGCGACCTCATCCTGTGAGTGGCTGACATACAGCACCGGGATGTCGAGTTCATCGTGCAGGCGTTGCAGGTAAGGCAGGATTTCGTTTTTGCGCTGGCTATCCAGCGCTGCCAGCGGTTCGTCCATCAGTAACAGCTTCGGGCTGGTGAGCAGCGCGCGCGCGATGCCGATTCGCTGCCGTTCGCCGCCGGAGAGGTGCTGCGGATGGCGGTCCAGTAGATGACCGATTCCCAACAGCTCAGTGGCATGCGCCATGTCGACCCGACGTTGCAGCTTGGGAATGCGCTTCAGGCCGAACTCCAGATTGGCCAGCACTGACAGATGGGGAAACAGACTTGCTTCCTGGAAAACGTAACCCAGTGCACGTTTATGCGGCGGTACGAAAATCTTCCTGTCGCTGTCCTGCCAGACTTCGTCGTTGACCTGGATAAAACCCTGTTCGGCCTGTTCCAGACCAGCGATACAGCGCAGGCAGGTGGTCTTGCCTGAACCGGAATGACCATAGAGTGCGGTGACTCCACGGCCAGGCAGTTGCAGATCCACCTCCAGGGCGAATCCCGAATAACGCAGTTTCAGGCGCGTATGAATCATCAATCAGCTCCAGCCCGCTTTGGTTTTACGGCTGGAGTAGAGCGCCAGCAACACCGCAAAGGAGAACACCAGCATCGCCCCGGCCAGCCAATGGGCCTGGGCGTACTCCATGGCTTCAACGTGATCGTAGATCTGCACCGAGACCACGCGGGTCTTGTCGGGAATGTTGCCGCCGATCATCAGCACTACGCCGAACTCGCCGACAGTGTGGGCAAAACCGAGAATGGCAGCGGTGATGAACCCGGGTCGTGCCAGCGGCAGGATCACGCTGAAAAATGTGTCCCAAGGATTGGCGCGCAAGGTAGCGGCCACTTCCAGTGGGCGGGTGCCAATGGCGGAAAAAGCGTTTTGCAGCGGCTGAACCACGAACGGCATCGAGTACAGCACCGAGCCGATCACCAGCCCGGCAAAACTGAATGTGAGCGTGCCGAGCCCCAGTGACTGGGTGAAATGGCCGATAAAGCCGTTAGGGCCGAGCGCCAGCAACAAATAAAAGCCGATCACCGTGGGTGGCAAGACCAAGGGCAGGGCGACGATCGCCCCGACCGGACCACGCAACCAGGATTGGGTGCGCGACAGCCATAACGCAATCGGAGTGCCGATGATCAACAGGATAACCGTCGTCAGGGACGCCAGTTTCAGGGTCAGCCAGATGGCGGAAAAGTCGGCACTTGTCAGCGACATTTAGAGTTGGTAACCGTAGGATTTGATAACAGCGGCGGCTTTCGGCCCCTTGAGGTAGTCGACCAACGCCTTGGCAGCGGGGTTGTCCTTGCCCTTGTTGAGGATCACCGCATCTTGTTTGATCGGGTCGTGCATGTCGGCCGGGACGATCCAGGCCGAGCCGCTGGTGACTTTGCCGTCTTTGTAGATCTGCGACAAGGCCACGAAGCCGAGTTCGGCGTTGCCGGTGGAAACGAACTGATAGGCCTGGGTGATGTTCTGGCCTTCAACAATTTTGTCTTTGACCTGGTCGGTCAGGCTCAGCTTGCCCAGCACTTGAGTGGCGGCCAGGCCGTAAGGCGCGGCCTTCGGGTTGGCGATGGCGAGGTGCTTGTACTCATTCTTCTTCAGCACATCGCCCTTGGCATCAACGTAACCCTCCTTGGCTGACCACAGCGCCAGCGTGCCGACGGCGTAGGTGAAGCGCGAATCCTTGACGGTATCGCCTTCGGCTTCAAGTTTTTGCGGGGTGGTGTCGTCCGCCGAGAGGAGCACTTCGAACGGCGCGCCATTCTTGATCTGGGTGTAGAACTGGCCGGTCGCACCAAAGGAGGTGACCAGTTTATGCCCGGTGTCTTTCTCGAAATCTGCAGCGATGGCCTGGATCGGCGCGGTGAAGTTGGCGGCGACGGCCACCTGGACTTCGTCCGCCTGAGCGGACCCGAAAGGGAGTGCGACGATCAGACTCGCCAGGCAGGTGGGGGCAAAACGTGAGGCACGCATGGTCATGAAACGGCTCCGTTATAGGCAAATGCAACGAGGGGGCGAAACGCTATATATCGGAATATATAGCGAAATGCCTGCAAACGGAATGTGTCGGTACTGAGTTATCGCGGGACTTGTAATTGGATGGACTCGCCCAAGCCGAGGCGTCAATGCGCCACGGTGGCAGTCTAAACAGCCAACGACAGCGAGGGCGAGTCCATGAAAAAGCATACTTCGGTTGATCAATCCCTGTCTTCTTCCGATTTGTCGGCCTGCACAACCGTAGCGGTCGATCTGGCCAAGCAGGTCTTTCAGGTCGCCGGTGAAGACGTCCTCGGCCAGGTGCACTACGAGCAACGGATCAAGTCGCGCGAGGCGTTTTATGAGTTTCTACGCCAGTTGCCGCCTCATGTCGTGGTTCTGATGGAGACCGGTCCGGGTGCTCAAGCCTGGGCCCGGCAGCTGCAAGACCAAGGCAATCTGGCGCGGATTCTTCCAGCCGGTTTGGTGGCCACACATCGCAGCGGGCCTAAAAATGATCGCAACGATGCGCTGGCGATTCTGCGGGCTGGTCGCGATGAAAAGATCTACGCAGTGCCGGTCAAAAGCGTTGCGGCGCTGGCAATGCAGGCGTTGCATCGCGCCCGCCAAGGCTATGTGCGTCGACGCACGGCGGTGAGCAATCAGATGCGCGGCCTGCTGCTCGAGCACGGCGTGGCCTTGGCGCAAGGTGACGTTGCGATCAGCCAGAAAATTCCGCGGGTCCTGGAAGATGCCACCCAGCCGGTGCCGGGCCTGCTGCGTGAACTGATCGACGAACTGTTGGCCGAGTGGCGCCATTTGGGCGAACGCATCAGCGTGCTGACGGGGCGCCTGGAAGTGGCCGCCAACGCCGACATGACGGCGAAGCGACTGATGACTGTGCGCGGCATCGGCCCAGTCACTGCCACGGCACTGGTGGCCAAGGAAACCAAGCCTGAGCGATTTCCCAATGCCCGCAAGTTTGCCGCGTACTTTGGCATGGTGCCTGACCAGCACAGCAGCGGGCAGACGGTCCGGCTGGGGGGCATGACCAGGCGAGGCGATGTTTATTTACGCAGCCTGATGATCCAGGGAGCCCATGCGGTACTGCAACAACTACGACCTGATTCCCAGCAACCCGATGACCGCCGCTTGTTGCGCTGGATGAGCCGACTGGGCCGTAAGGAGGCTGCGGTCAGGTTGGCCAACCGCAACCTGCGAATCGTCTGGGTGCTTCTACAGAATGACCAGACTTATCGTCGCCAGGCTGGTGATGGCCAGCAAGCGACGATGAGCCACTGAGCGACAGAGTTCTGCCACCGAGGTACTAACTGTCCGGCCCTTTGCTGAAAAAAAATTGACCCCAGGTAAGACCGGCGTGGATTGATGCCTTAGCTGCTACTGGCCTTCGAGGCCTGACTGTAATCGGCATACCACGAGCTCTTCCAATTTTGGCCAGAAGCCGACGACGACTTCCACGAATAGGCCTTATACATAGATGCAACGGGGCGGCGGTTTTTCAAAAGCGGGTAGACAGTGGGGGCGAGTCCATACATAGCAGCTGCCGAGCAGCGCGAGGCTGCGTTCGGCTGCGGAGCAGTCGTAAATCCAGGCGCCACGGTTAACCTGAACGACCGCAGTGGCTGATTTGACGACTGCTTCGCAGCCGAACGCAGCCTCGCGCTGCTCGGCAGCTGCTACAGGTCGTGCGTTAGCGACGGAGCAACTTGGCCAAGCCTTCTTCCGCCAAACGCCGAGTCAGCTCTGCCGTGGTCATTTCAACGCCCAGCGTAAACGCCTGCCCGGCCCAGAGGTTGCTGAAATCCGCTTCAACCTTGGCGCGCAACGGCATCAACGCACCACCGGCCAAGGGGAAGGCCGGGGCTTTATCGCTCATGGGCCCGAGTTCGCGCATCACCCGATTGAGAATCCCCCGTGCCGGGCGCCCGGTGAAAAGGTTAGTCACCGCGGTCTCGCTTTCCTTGGCGGTGCGCAACGCCTTGTGGTGCGACGCGTTGACCTTGGCTTCCGGCGTGAACAGGTAAGCCGTGCCCACCTGCACCGCCGAAGCGCCTAACAGAAAAGCCGCCGCAACGCCCCGGGCATCACTGATCCCGCCCGCCGCTATCACTGGCACTTTCACCGCATCGACAATCTGAGGCACCAAAGCAAATGTTCCCACCTGGCTGCTCAAGTCATCGCTGAGGAACATCCCGCGATGTCCTCCTGCCTCGTAGCCCATGGCGATGATCGCGTCGCAGCCATGTTGCTCCAGCCAGATGGCTTCTTCGACCGTGGTCGCCGAAGAGAGAATTTTCGCGCCGGTGGCTTTCACTCGATCCAGCAGCGATTTTTCCGGCAGGCCGAAGTGAAAACTCACGACTTCGGGGCGAAATTCTTCGAGCACTTCGCAGGCGGCGTTATCGAAAGGCGCGCGATTCGACACTGGTGTAGGTGCATCGAAATCGACGCCCAGTTCCCGGTAATACGGTTCCAGTAAATTTTTCCAGTCCCGAGCACGTTGCTCATCGGCGGCCGGCGTCTGATGGCAAAAATAATTGATGTTGAACGGACACTGGCTGTGTTGACGGATCGTCTTCAGCTCGTCGCGCAGCTGTTCGATGCTCAGCATTGCGGCGGGCATCGAGCCCAGCCCACCGGCGTTACTCGCCGCGATGACCATGGCCGAGCCGGTCGCACCGGCCATGGGCGCCTGGATGATCGGCAACTCGATGCCGAGCAGGTCAAGAATGCGGGTGTCTGGCCATTGGCTCATTTGAATGGTTCTCCGACGGGTAGAACCGGTTTTTTACCAGCAATGGCTGTCGCAGGGCCAGCCGACTTTTGTATCCAGGACGATTTCCAGTGTTCCAGAAGCGCGAAAAAAAAGCGTGGTAGCACATCATGGAAACGCTCGGCGCTTTGGCGGTTTAGCTTAAAGTCTTGTACGGCCAGATGTTTCTTTATGGTATTTCAATAGCCCCACCCCCTTATTGATTCCATTGAGAGGCAATGATGTTCAAAGGTATTTTGATCGACAAAGACGACAGCGGTTACCGGGCCACACTGCGAGAGATCAATGACGATCAACTGCCTGAGGGCGATGTGACGGTGCGCGTTGCGTACAGTACGCTGAACTTCAAGGATGGCCTGGCGATCACCGGCAGCAGCCCGGTGGTCAGGAAATTCCCGATGGTGCCGGGGATCGATCTGGCCGGTACGGTCGAAGTCAGCGGTCATCCGGACTACAAGGTCGGTGACCAGGTCCTGCTCAATGGCTGGGGCGTGGGTGAAGGGCATTGGGGCGGACTGGCGCAAAAAGCGCGCCTCAACGGCGACTGGCTGATTGCGCTACCCAAGGAATTCACCGCGGCCCAGGCCATGGCAATCGGCACCGCGGGTTACACGGCGATGCTGTGCATCCTGGCGCTGGAACATAACGGCGTAACGCCTGAGCAGGGCGAAGTCCTGGTCACCGGGGCCAATGGCGGGGTAGGCAGTTTCGCCATCGCGCTGCTGAGCAAACTCGGCTATCGGGTCGTGGCGTCCACGGGCCGCACCTCCGAGCACGAATACCTCAAGCAACTGGGTGCCAGCGAAATCATCGATCGCGCCACGCTTTCCGAACCAGGCAAACCGTTGGCCAAGGAGCGCTGGGCAGCGGTGATCGACTCGGTCGGCAGCCACACGTTGGCCAACGCCTGCGCCAGCACCAAGGCCAATGGCACGGTCGCCGCGTGTGGGCTGGCGCAAGGCATGGACTTTCCGGCCTCCGTCGCGCCGTTCATTTTGCGCGGCGTGACATTGGCCGGGATCAACAGCGTGACCCAACCCAAAGCCAAACGGGTACAGGCCTGGAGTCGCCTGGCCAAGGACCTGGACTTCGCGTTGCTGCCGCTGATCAGTCATGAAATCGGCTTGAGCGAAGCCCTCGACGTCGCGCCGCGCCTGCTCGCCGGGCAATTGCGCGGACGAGTTGTGGTCGATGTGAATCGCTGATTAGCGAGTCTCGCGTTCCAGCAACTGACGCTTGCGTTCAACCCCCCAGCGATAGCCCGACAGGTTGCCGTCGCTGCGCACCACGCGGTGGCACGGAATCGCCACCGCAATACTGTTTGCACCGCAAGCCTGGGCCACGGCGCGCACGGCTTTGGGAGCGCCGATACGCTGAGCGATATCGGCGTAGCTCGCGGTGCTGCCTGCAGGAATCTCCCGCAACGCCTGCCAGACCCGCTCTTGAAAAGCGGTGCCGCGAACGTCCAGCGGCAAGTCCAGGCCAATGGCCGGTGCTTCGATAAAACCCACTACCTTGGCAATCAACTGCTCGAACGCGTGATCGGCGCCAATCAGATTCCCACGCCGAAACTTGTCTTGCAGGTCGCAGACCAGTTGATGCGGATCATCCCCCAACAGAATCGCGCAAACGCCGCGTTCACTTTGCGCCACCAGAATCGCCCCCAGGGAACACTGGCCGACGGCAAAACGGATGTCGTTGTTCTGGCCCGCCGCGCGATAATCGCCGGGCTTCATGCCCAGCAACTGATCTGCCGACTCATAGAAGCGACTGTTGGAGTTGAATCCGGCGTCGTACAAGGCGTCGGTGACCGAGCCGCCATCGGCCAGGCGCTCGCGAACCTTGCGTGAGCGATGGGCAGTGGCGTAACCCTTGGGTGTCAGCCCGGTCACGGCTTTGAACACTCGATGGAAGTGGAAGCTGCTCAGACCCGCTGCCTCTGCCAGTTCAGTCAACGCAGGTAGATTTTCGGCGGACTCGATGTACCGGCAGGCGGCGGCCACGGTTGCCGCGTGTTGTGCGGCGACGTCGCTTTGATCCTTTGTGGCCCGTTTACTCGGACGATATCCCGCTGCCTGGGCTTGTTCCGCCGTGTCGAAAAATTCGACATTCTGTGGGTTCGGCAAACGCGCCAGGCTGCTGGGGCGGCAATAGATGCCGGTGGTTTTCACGGCATAGACAAACTGCCCGTCGGCGCCTGGATCCCGTGCTACGACGGCGGCCCAGCGCGGATCGTTCTCGGTGGCAATCTTTGTCGAATGAGTTGTCATGGCTTCATGTCCGTTGACCCGTTTCCTTCAGATTAACCAGCCCGCAAACCCGCTGCACCCCGAGTCTTGCGGTTGAATTCGAGGGCATCATCCGGCGGTTCGAAAGGTGAAGTTGATCCGTTGTTCGCCCAAGCGCGGGTGATGGCCATCCTTGATGGGCAGGACGCCGTGATAACGCAAGCGATCAACGCCGCCCCAGACCACGATATCGCCATGCAGCAGCGGTACGCGTTGGCTTTTATCGCTTCGTTCAAAGCCGCCGAACAGGAAGATGGCAGGCAATCCCAATGACACCGAAACGATCGGTGCTGTGTAGGAACCTTCGTCCTTGTCCTGGTGCAATGACATCTTCGCCCCAGGGACATAGCGGTTGATCAGGCAGGAATCCGGAACAAAATCAGCAAATCCCGCTTCCCGTGCCGCGGCCTGTGCCAGTTCGAAGAACACATCGGGCATCTCGGGCCAGGGTTGCCCGGTCTGTGGATCATTGCGCGTGTACTTGTAGCCGCTGCGATCCGTGGTCCAGCCCCAGGTGCCGCAACTGCTCAAGGCCACCGACATGGTAAAGCCGCCGGGCGTGATCATCTGCCGAAACGGCGCGGACGTAAGAATCACTTCCAGTGCAGGCAGCAACTGATCCAGCCGGGGCAAGGCAAAGCCGCGCAAGACGTAGGATTGTTCACCGATCTGTTCGCGTCTGGGCGCTTGCTCGGGCTCGGCGTCGGCAAACAGATCGAAGGTGATCGGGCTCATGGGGTCATAACGCATCGTGAAAGATGATTCCAAGGGTATGCCGTTTTCCGCTGTGCAGGCGACTCACGCCATGACGCATCGTCACTCGGTAATACCCGCGAACGCCTTTGACCGGGCGTTGGCTGACCGCAAAGATCACCCCATCGCCTTTTTTCAGGCCGACAACCTGAGGCCGTGACTGCATCCGCGGGCGTTGTTCAGTCAACACAAACTCGCCGCCGGTGAAATCTTCGTCCGGTTCTGACAGAAGAATCGCCACTTGCAGCGGGAACACGTGTTCGCCGTACAGATCCTGATGCAAGCAGTTGTAGTCCTGCGGGCCATATTGCAGCAATAACGGAGTCGGGCGCTCCTGACCGGCGGCATGGCAGCGTTGCAGAAACGCGTCGTGGGTATCGGGGAAACGGGTCGGCAGGTCCATGCATTCGTACCAGCGATTGGCGATCGGCGCCAGTCGAGGGTAAAGCACGCTGCGCAGGCGGGCGACCTGCTCCGGCAACGGGTATTTAAAGTACTTGTACTCGCCACGGCCAAAACCGTGACGCGCCATCAGCACTTGAGAGCGAAAGGGCGCCGACTGGGCGTAGAGGGCGCTGACTTCGTCGCACGTCTGCGCACTCAACAGGGACCTGATGACGGTGCAGCCATCTTGATCGAGTTGTTGCTCCAGGGTTGTCCAGTCCAGCGCATCGAAGGTTTGCTCGCTCATCGTTGAGCCTCACGATCCAGCAACTGCCGTTTGCGCTCAAGTCCCCAGCGATAGCCGCCGAGGCTGCCGTCCTGGCGCAGCACTCGATGGCAAGGCACGATAACGGCCACCGGGTTTGCCCCACAGGCATTCGCCACCGCCCGAAAAGCGCTGGACTGGCCGAGGCGTTGGGCGATATCGCGGTAGCTGGCGGTTTCGCCGACGGGGATTTGCCGCAGGGCTTCCCAGACCCGCCGTTGAAATACGCTGCCGGTCAGATCCAGTGGCAGATCGAGCGCGGTGTGTGGGTCTTCGAGGTGGCGCAGGGTTTGCTCCAGTGCCGGCACCAAACCTTCATCGCGCTGTGGGTTGGGTTGGCCGGGGAAACGCCGTGCCAGATCCCGTTCGAGCGTGATCAAGTCGTCACCGAGCAGCAACGCGCACAGGCCCTCGGCGCTGAACGCCAGCATCAAGACGCCAAGGCTGGAAGTGCCGCTGATGTAGCGAATCGGGGAAACAAGCATGTTCTGACTCCTTAACCAAAGGTCGAGGTGGCCAGTCTAGGGAGCGCCAAGGGAGTGAACACTCCGGCGCTTGCGGTCGAATTCAAATCGGGCGCGGAGCATGACGTCCTTGTTGTCGCTCCGGGTCGCGTTTACAGCGCTTTGCTGACGGCGATGTCGCTGATGACGTCTTCACTCGTACCATGAATGGCGTCCAGCGCGGCTTTGGCTTCTTCTTCGGTGCCGTTTTCGAGCTGGGCAAATTCGAAGCGGCGTTCGCCGTTGAGTTTGTATTTGATGACGTACTTGGTCGTTTGGGCCACGGTCATACCTGCCTTTCTTTGTGTGGGAGCGACTCTCAGCTCAGTTTCGTGCTGGAGCGGCGGATGATCTTGATCGAGTGCGTCAGGGTCGGTTTGCGGGTCACGCTGATCGGCCGGCGGTTGACCGTGTCGATGGTGATGTTCCAGAAACCGGTGCTCGGCGCAGTGATCCGGGCCGGGAAGGTGTCGAAAGCACCGCCGTGGTAAGTGTGACGGCCGCCGTTCTTGAAGCTGCGGAAGTTGGCGTCGTTCATCAAGCGGATGTTGCACGTTTGGGAGCACTGGATGACGACGATGTCGTCTTCGTTGAGGTGCTCGCGCTGGTGGATAAATTTCATGAGGCGCCTCCAGAAGGGCTTTTTCTACAAAATCAAAACGATAGCATGGGCGATTGGCGCAGTTTATCAGCCCGAACAGGTTATTATCCGGTCGTCGGGGTGCGCTTTGACAATTAAAAACAGTTATTCGGAATTCTATGAGCGATAAACGCAGTGAGCCTCGGAGAAAATTGCCATTTGTGCTGTCGGAGGGTCTTTATCGGAGGTTTTATATGAAGTGGGGTGTGTTGGTCTTGCCGTTGGCATTGGTAGTGAGTGGCTGTGCAAGTGTCTCGGAGATTAACCAGACGCTGCCTACCATGAACGTGATCTCAGGCAAAAAGCCCAATGAGTACGCGCAATGCCTGGTTGAAAAACTGGCCGACAGTCGTGGTGCCCTGCAAGTGGAGTCGCACAAGGACGGCATGCGCGTGATCGTGCCGGCGAAACTCTCGACGGCCCCGGCAGCCGTGTTCGACATCGAAGACCGCTCGGGCGGCAGCGGTATCAAGCTGCATGAACGTATGTCCAATGTGCCGGTCCGTCCAAAGGACGTACAGAAAGCCGCCAATGCGTGCATTTCCGGCTGATAGACTGGCCGCCGTTCATACCGATGCCGTCAAAGCCATGCTTTGGCGGCATTGTCATTTCTGGAGTCGAGCATGAAGCGAGAGCAGGTACGGGAACGCCATGCAGAGGGTCTGATCTCTGCCACCCACGTCATTCAAAATCCGGCGACCCCCGGGGAATGGATTGTGTTTTTCAAGAAAAGCGCCGGGCGCAGTTATTTCCTGGTGGACGATAATGACGAGGTCGAGTCGTTTGGTCGTCTCGACGATTTGATCGAGACCGTGCGCGGCCTCGGGATCAAATTCGCGGAAATTCACATGTAGGGCAGGGCGCCTTACTTGCAGACCACCACAACGCTGCGGTTCTTGAAGTTGCCGACATCGACGCCCAGGGTCTTGTCGCTTTCCTTGGTGGAAGGCGTGCCGTCGGTGCCGACAATCCGGTAGCCGGTGCCGGCGCAAGAGGCATCGGCTTTTTCGTAGCACGTGGCCCAGGAATTGGCTTCGCCGGAGCAGTCGATCGCCAGGCCTTGCTCACCGTTGTTCAGGTACATTTTTTCGGAAGTGGCGCAGCCGGTCAGGGCCAGGATCGCAATCAGGGGCAAAAATCTGTTCATGTTCATAGTTGTCGTCTTCAGCGAGGGGGGCTAGACGCTCTGACAGCGCCAGTGTGAAAAGGTTATAGCGATTGGCCACTTGTTTGCACCCAGCCACAAAAAAGCCCTGCTCGATGGCAGGGCTCTGCGAGTGCCGTAGGAGATTAGTCCTGACTCTTGCCGCGTCGCTTCGGCGCGGGGGGCGTGTAGTCGAGCACCGACGCCACTTCAATCGCCATCGCTTCGGTGGGTAACGGCCCGGAAACATCTTCGCCATTGGCGGCGGTAATGTGCCACTGGCCATCTGTTCCTTTGTCGACCGTGTACCCGTTGATGATTTTTGCTACGGTCATCTATCTGTCTCGTTCACTGGTTCAAAGTCGCCATGATACCGGCAAATGCTCGCATCGGGGGACGATAAGCGTATGGTAGTTCAGTTTGCCGGCCTCTTTGAGCTACGCTGATTTGACCGCGCAAAAATGCGAATGGAACTATCCGCGGGAATATTTCTCTATGATGGCATCGGTTAGCCAGCGCGGGGCATTGTAAGGTGCACGCCGCCTGATTAGACTGCGCCGAAACTCGTACACACAGCCCTTTCAAGGACTTATATGATCAAGAAATGCTTGTTCCCAGCAGCCGGTTACGGTACTCGCTTCCTGCCAGCGACTAAAGCCATGCCCAAAGAAATGCTGCCGGTGGTAAACAAGCCACTGATCCAGTACGGCGTCGAAGAAGCACTGGACGCTGGTTTGACTGAAATCTCCATCGTCACCGGTCGCGGTAAGCGCGCCCTGGAAGACCACTTCGACATCAGCTACGAGCTGGAAAACCAGATCAAGGGCACCGACAAAGAGAAGTACCTGGTCGGTATCCGCAAGCTGCTCGACAACTGCTCGTTCTCCTACACCCGCCAGACCGAAATGAAAGGCTTGGGCCACGCGATTCTGACCGGTCGCCCACTGATCGGTGACGAACCGTTCGCCGTGGTGCTGGCGGATGACTTGTGCGTCAACCTCGAAGGCGACGGCGTTCTGACCCAGATGGTCAAGCTGTACAAGCAGTTCCGTTGCTCGATCGTTGCCATCCAGGAAGTCGATCCGCAAGAAACTCACAAATACGGCGTTATTGCCGGTGAGATGATCCGCGACGACATCTACCGCGTTCACAGCATGGTCGAGAAGCCAAAGCCTGAAGATGCACCGTCGAACCTGGCGATCATCGGCCGTTACATCCTGACCCCGGACATCTTCGACCTGATCGAACAAACCGAGCCAGGCAAGGGTGGTGAAATCCAGATCACCGACGCCCTGATGAAGCAAGCCCAGAACGGCTGCGTCATGGCTTACAAGTTCAAAGGCAAGCGATTCGACTGCGGTGGCGCTGAAGGTTACATCGACGCGACCAACTTCTGCTTCGAAAACTTCTACAAGACTGGCAAGGCTTACTGATAGCGCCTGAACCACTTGTATTGAAAAGCCACCTTCGGGTGGCTTTTTCATTTTCCGCCCCCAAATCGCTTGCAGCGCTTGCCCAACAGACGGCTGCGGGTATGCTGGTTGCCTGCCGAGGAGATTGAAAATGGCCTACGATTTTGACCTTTATGTGATTGGCGCCGGTTCCGGCGGTGTACGGGCTGCGCGTTTTGCTGCCGGTTATGGCGCGAAAGTGGCGGTGGCCGAAAGCCGTTACCTGGGCGGTACGTGTGTGAACGTCGGCTGTGTGCCGAAGAAGTTGCTGGTCTATGGCGCGCACTTCGCCGAAGACTTCGAGCAGTCTTCGGGCTTCGGCTGGACGCTGGGCGAAGCGAAGTTTGATTGGGCAACGCTGATTGCCAACAAGGATCGCGAGATCAACCGCCTGAATGGTATTTACCGCAATTTACTGGTCAACAGCGGTGTGGCCTTGCATGAAGGCCACGCCAAAATCGTCGACCCGAACACGGTCGAGATCAACGGCGAGCGCCACACCGCCAAGAACATCCTGATTGCTACCGGTGGCTGGCCGCAGATCCCGGAGATTCCGGGGCACGAGCACGCGATAAGTTCCAACCAGGCGTTCTTTCTCAAAGAACTGCCAAAGCGCGTTCTGGTGGTGGGCGGTGGTTACATCGCTGTCGAATTTGCCGGGATCTTCCACGGGCTGGGCGCCGAGACCACGTTGTTGTATCGCGGTGAGCTGTTCCTGCGCGGCTTCGACGGAGCAGTGCGCAAGCATTTGCAGGAAGAGCTGACCAAGCGCGGCATGAACCTGCAATTCAACGCCGACATCGAGCGCATCGACAAACAGTCCGATGGTAGCCTGAAGGTGACGCTCAAGGATGGTCGCGAGCTGGAGGCGGATTGTGTGTTCTACGCCACCGGTCGCCGTCCGATGCTGGACAACCTTGGGCTGGAAAACACCGGTGTCAAACTCGACAAGAAAGGTTTCGTCGAGGTCGATGATCAGTATCAGACCGCTGAGCCGTCGATCCTGGCGCTGGGCGATGTGATCGGCCGTGTTCAGCTGACGCCCGTCGCCCTGGCTGAAGGCATGGCTGTGGCGCGTCGTTTGTTCAAGCCTGAGCAATATCGCCCGGTGGATTACAAGATGATCCCGACCGCCGTGTTCAGCCTGCCGAACATCGGCACGGTTGGCTTGAGCGAGGAAGAGGCGCGCGAGGCCGGCCACGACGTGCTGGTTTTCGAAAGCCGTTTCCGCCCGATGAAGCTGACCTTGACCGAATGCCAAGAGCGCACGCTGATGAAACTGGTGGTCGATGCCAAGACCGACAAAGTTCTGGGTTGCCACATGGTCGGGCCGGATGCCGGCGAGATCGTTCAGGGTCTGGCGATTGCCTTGAAGGCTGGCGCAACCAAGCGCGACTTCGACGAAACCATCGGCGTGCATCCTACTGCCGCCGAGGAGTTCGTCACCATGCGTACGCCGGTTGCCGGTTAATCGCTCTTTTCGCTCTCTGATGCGTCTGGCGCTGTTGCAATGACCGCCGCCAGGCGCAGGCTTTCATCGAGGCTCGCCTGAGTCTTGAGCAATTTCGTTTCCAGCACTTTGTTTATCTGCGACTGCTCGTCGACGTTCTGCTTGAGCGACTGACTTTCCAGCAGGGCGGCGCGCAAGCGTTCCTGGAGGAGGGTGCGTTCGCTGTCGATGCGGTTGACCTGCTCCACCAGTTGATCCTGACGGCTGTTGGTGTGCTTGAGTTGGTCCTGCAAAAGCCCCAGTTCACGTAGCGTTCCACGGTTCTCGGTGAGCAAGCGCTCATTGTCGCGGTGCAGTTGAGTGATCTCATCCTGACGCACCAATGCGCTTTGCTGGGCCTGGCGCAATTCCATCTGAATCTGCTGCACCTGGCCTTCGTGGCGACTTTGCTCCTGCTCGCGCTGTTCCTTGACGGCGTTGCGGTAGTGTTCCAGGGCATCGCGTGCGTGCAGGTGCTTTTCTTCCAGTGAGCGGATCTGCTCATCCTTGTCTTGCAAGCGCAGTTCAAAATCGGCCAGCGCCTGGTTCAGTCCGGCGTTGCGGGTTTGCTCGGTCTGCAGCATGGAGCGGGTTTCTTGCAGGGCCTCGGACTCTTGAGTCAGGGCCAGGCTTTGAATCTCGTATTGCTGGTGCAATTCAGTGTTGGCTTGTCGGGCTTCAGTCAGCTGGATTTCCAATTCTTTTCGTTGCTGATCGAACTGCGCGCGAGCTTGATCGATGGGTTCCTGCGCCTGCTCCTTGAGGCGTTGCGCCAGGCGCGAGACCAGGCCTGTCAGCTCATCATCAATGGGTGCTGAAGGCGTTTCGGCGCGTTCGCTGCCGTCATCCAACTCCTTCAAATAGCGGTGAATGGTGGTTTTTGAGCCGGTATTGCCCATCTCGATCCGTACCGCGTCGATGCTGGGGTTTTCGCCACGGGCGAGGATTGCCAAACGTGCCGCCTGCACCACCGCTTTATTTACGCCGCCACGAGCCATGTGCTCTCCTACGATTTCGTACTGTGGTACATGCCACCAAAGTACGCAGTGTACCATCATGTCTAATAACATAAAAAATGTAAGTTGTTGATACGGGATATACTGGTATTACCCCGTGTGATACGCCATGCGACAGGTTTTACTCCGCTGAAGCGGTACGTTTTAGAGAATTGAGCCATGACCGACCTGGATCGCTACCTGCAAGCCGCCACCCGCGACAACACTCGTCGCAGCTACCGGGCGGCCATCGAACATTTCGAAGTCAGTTGGGGTGGTTTCCTGCCTGCGACGAGCGACAGCGTGGCGCGTTATCTCGTGGCCTATGCGGGCGAGCTATCGATCAATACGTTGAAACTTCGGTTGTCGGCGCTGGCGCAGTGGCATAACAGCCAGGGTTTCGCCGATCCCACCAAGTCGCCGGTGGTGCGCAAGGTCTTCAAGGGCATACGGGCGCTGCACCCAGCCCAGGAGAAACAGGCCGAGCCATTGCAGCTTCAGCATCTGGAGCAAGTGGTGGCGTGGCTGGAGCAGGAAGCGCAAACCGCCAAGGCGCAAAACGATCAGTCGGGATTGCTGCGCGCCAGACGCGACACCGCGCTGATCTTGCTGGGCTTCTGGCGTGGGTTTCGCAGTGATGAATTGTGCCGTGTACAGATCGAACACGTACAGGCGAGCGGCGGTTCAGGCATCACCCTCTACTTGCCACGCAGCAAGAGCGATCGCGAAAACCTTGGCAAGACTTACCAGACCCCCGCCTTGCAGCGCCTCTGCCCGGTGAACGCCTACATCCAATGGATCACGGACGCTGCGCTGGTCCGCGGGCCGGTGTTCCGCGGTATCGATCGCTGGGGTCATTTGAGCGAGGAGGGCTTGCACGCCAACAGCGTCATCCCCTTGTTGCGCCAGGCCCTGGAGCGAGCCGGCATTTCAGCCGACCGCTACACCAGCCACTCCCTGCGACGCGGTTTTGCCAGCTGGGCCCATCAGAGCGGTTGGGATTTGAAATCGTTGATGAATTATGTGGGTTGGAAGGATGTGAAGTCGGCCATGCGCTATGTTGAAGCCAGCCCGTTTCTCGGGATGGCCCGAGTCGCTGAAAAACCATTGGCGCCCTAGATACCGTTTTCTTCTATTAATACTGTCTGCTAATAGCGAAAACCAATCAGCAGCATGAGCTTTGCCAATGAGCCAGGCGGCGATCGAGTGGGTAGGATTCACCCCATCAACTTCTCAACCAAACTTTTCAACCCTGACGGAGAGTCATCGATGCCTATCATCAACAGCCAAGTTAAACCGTTCAAAGCTGACGCCTTCAAAAATGGCGACTTCGTAAAAGTGTCGGACGCTGACCTGAAAGGCAAATGGTCTGTGGTGTTCTTCTACCCAGCTGACTTCACCTTCGTTTGCCCGACCGAGCTGGAAGACCTGGCTGACAACTACGACGCATTCCAGAAGCTGGGCGTCGAAATCTACAGCGTTTCCACCGACACCCACTTTGCTCACGCTGCCTGGCACAACACTTCGCCAGCCATCGGCAAAATCCAGTACACCATGATCGGCGACCCGACTCACGCCATCTCCCGCAACTTCGACGTGCTGATCGAAGACGCTGGCCTGGCTGACCGTGGCACCTTCGTGATCAACCCTGAAGGCCAGATCAAAATCGTTGAACTGAACGATGGCGGCGTTGGCCGTGACGCTTCCGAGCTGCTGCGCAAAATCAAGGCTGCTCAATACGTCGCTGCTCACCCAGGTCAGGTTTGCCCAGCCAAGTGGAAAGAAGGCGAGGCCACTCTGGCTCCGTCCCTGGACCTGGTCGGCAAGATCTAAGTCTGTGACAAAAGCATCATCAAGGCGGGTTTCCGCACCTAAGTAAGCTGCAACCGCCCTTTAAAAAACGCCCGGGCGAGATTCGCTCGGGCGTTTTTTTTCGATTCGACTTTTTACAAAATCAAGGAAATCGCCCGTATGTTGGACGCCAATCTTAAAGCCCAGTTGAAATCATACCTGGAACGGGTCACCCAGCCGATCGAGATCGTTGCCTCCCTCGACGACGGTGCGAAATCCCAGGAAATGCTCGCATTACTCAAAGACGTTGCCAGTCTTTCCAGTCAGATTACGTTGCTCGACAACGGTGACGATGCACGCAAACCATCGTTCTCGATCAACCGCCCGGGTGCCGATATCAGCCTGCGTTTTGCCGGCATCCCGATGGGCCACGAATTCACTTCGTTGGTGCTGGCCTTGCTGCAAGTCGGCGGCCACCCTTCGAAGGCCAGTGTGGAAGTGATCGAACAGATCCGTTCCATCAAGGGCGAATTCAGCTTCGAGACGTACTTCTCGCTGTCCTGCCAGAACTGCCCGGACGTCGTCCAGGCGCTGAACTTGATGGCGGTACTGAACCCGAACATCCGCCACGTCGCTATTGACGGCGCGCTGTTCCAGGCTGAAGTCGATGATCGTCAGATCATGGCCGTGCCAAGCATTTACCTGAACGGCGTGAACTTCGGACAGGGTCGCATGGGCCTGGAAGAAATCCTCGCCAAGATCGACACCAGCGGTATCGAGCGTCAAGCCGAGAAGATCAGCGCCAAGGAAGCCTTTGACGTATTGGTCGTCGGCGGTGGTCCAGCGGGTGCTTCGGCCGCGATCTACGCCGCTCGTAAAGGCATTCGCACCGGTGTGGCGGCTGAGCGTTTTGGTGGGCAGGTGCTCGACACCATGGCCATCGAGAACTTCATCTCCGTGCAGGAAACCGAAGGGCCGAAACTGGCCGTGGCGCTGGAAGAACACGTCAAGCAATACGACGTCGACATCATGAACCTGCAACGCGCCGACAAGTTGGTGTCGGGCAAAAATGGTGAGCTGCACGAAGTCCACTTCGCCAGCGGCGCGACCCTGAAAGCGAAGACCGTGATCCTCGCGACCGGTGCGCGGTGGCGTGAAATGAACGTCCCGGGTGAGCAGCAATACCGCAACAAAGGCGTGGCGTACTGCCCGCACTGTGACGGTCCGCTGTTCAAAGGTAAGCGCGTGGCGGTGATTGGTGGCGGTAACTCCGGCGTCGAAGCGGCCATCGACCTGGCGGGCATCGTGTCTCACGTCACCTTGCTGGAGTTTGACGTACAGCTGCGTGCCGACGCGGTGTTGCAGCGCAAGTTGCACAGCCTGCCGAACGTCACCGTGATCACTAGCGCGCAAACCACTGAAGTGCTGGGCGACGGTCAGAAGGTCAACGGCCTGCGTTACAAGGATCGTCAGTCGGACGAATTGCGCAACGTCGAGCTGGAAGGGATCTTCGTGCAGATCGGTTTGCTGCCCAACACCGATTGGCTCAAAGGCACCATCGAACTGTCGCCCCGCGGCGAGATCATCGTCGATGCCCGTGGTGAAACGTCGATGCCGGGTGTGTTCGCTGCCGGTGATGTCACCACCGTGCCGTACAAGCAGATCGTGATTGCGGTGGGCGAGGGCGCCAAGGCTTCGTTGAGCGCATTTGATCACCTGATCCGCACCTCCGCGCCGGCATAAACGTCGTCACTGAAAACACAAAAACCCCATGAGTGATCATGGGGTTTTTTGTGCCTCACACCTTCCCACAGGGGAATGGTGGTGGAGGTTACATCGGGGCAGGCTGGATGATTTCGACCCAGTACGCATCCGGGTCTTTGATGAAGGCCAGGCTCGTCATGCGACCGTCGTTCAGGCGTTTCTGGAAATCGCAGCCCAGCGCCTCGAAACGCTCGCAAGCAGCACGAATGTCCGGTACAGAGATGCAGATATGGCCGAAGCCGCGCGGGTCGGTGTTGCCGTTGTGGTAGGCGAAATCCGCGTCGTTTTCGGTGCCGTGGTTGTGGGTGAGTTCGAGAATGCCGGGGATCGATTTCATCCATTCGGTACGAGCAGCAGCGTCGGCCGGAATCTGGTTTTTATCGACCAGCGCCAGGAAGTACAGGCTGAATTCAGCTTCTGGGAAGTCGCGTTTTTCCACCAGCGAAAAACCCAGGATGCGCGTGTAGAAATCCAGGGACTTGGTGATGTCCTTGACCCGCAGCATGGTGTGGTTGAAGACGAATTTCTGGGTGGCGGTGTCAGGTTGAGCGGTCACGCCGGGGAAAGTGTTCAATTCGTGCAGGCTCATGGGCCCTCCGGAAAATAAGTGGGGCTAACGAATGGCGACAATGATACGCAAGGGGTGGGACATCACCAAACGCAAACAGTCGGCTATTGCCTGACAGACGGGTGAGGCTCAGACTTTACGGTTCAATCCGTGAGTGCTTATTGCAATGATCCGATTCTGTAAATCGACGTTGGTCCTGATTTGCCTGCTGTCAGGTGCTACCAGCGCTCATGCGGATGCGCCGGTGGTGACCTGGCCAAATGGCTGGGAGGTCGAAGCCGTGCCGCAAGATGACGCCAAACCAGAGGTTGTCCGGCAACGCGCGGTGAAGGTCGACCAAGGTGGCACACCGGTGCTGGTAATGGAATTGACCATGACGCCAGTAGAAAGCGGTCATCAGGTCAATCTGGAAGGTGTGTTGCTTGAAATGCGCAAGTCGGTGCAGAAGGACTTTTTTCAAAGCGGCTATCAAAGTGTCTGCAACAAAATTCATCCAGCGCCCTTGGGCCGCTTATCGGGATTGGAAACTACCTGCACGATTACACAGAATGGTCGACATGTGCTGTCACAAACATTGGTCGCGGCGGTGGATGCCAATAAAGCCTATGTTCTTTCCTACGCGGGGCAGGCCGAGGCTTATAAGGCAAGTCAGGACGAAATAGCAGCAGCTCGTAACAGCTTGAAACTTTAGCTGACGGTTTGCATGACTGCAGATTTCAGTGCGATCCGAGATTTTTAGATACCCAAACGGATTAAGCATAAAGTTGAGTCGGCAAGTAGCGAGTTGATCGTCTCCTTTCGTTGCATTTAGAAGGCGTCCATAAAAGAAGCCCTGCATTGGCAGGGCTTTTTTATCACCGCGAGTGCTTAACCTCGCAGCCAGGAATCAACGGTAGCGGCACCGTACTGTTCCTTCCAGGCTTTCAAGCCGCGGTGGTTGCCACCCTTGGTTTCAATCAGTTCGCCGGTGTGCGGGTTATGATAAACCTTGACCACGCGAGCGCGGCGGGTTTTAGGGGAGGCTGTCTGCAAGCCGGATTTTGCCGGGTTCGGATCGAGGATGGCGATGATGTCGCGCAGGCTTTTGCCGTAGGTTTTCATCAGCCCCTGGAGCTTTTCTTCGAATTCGATTTCTTTCTTGAGCCCGGCATCATTCTTCAGCGATTCCAGCTGCTTGAGCTGTTCTTGAAGGGCCTTTTCAGCGGCACGAAATTCAGCGAGTCTGGACAAAATCATTACTCCAATAGTGTGTTTGGCTGATACCAACCGCAAACAAAGCTATAAGCCAAGAGCCTTGAAGCGACTCGGTGATAGTGGCTCACCTGCCAATCTTGCACAGGCATGAAAAATTGTAGTAGTTAATTGGCCAAGAGTAAATCCTGTCTTTTTCTTCATGTAACAACTGTAGTCTTTTGATTCAATTTGGTGCGCCCTTTCGAAGTCTCGTCGCTTAAAACCGTCGGTTAATGGTGCCTTAATGCATTAATGAATTCTGCGCCGGGCATCGGTCGACCGAACAAATAACCTTGCAGGAAATTCACACCTTGGGCGGCCAGATAGTCACTTTGCTCCTCGGTTTCCACGCCTTCGGCGACGATCCCCAGATCAAGCTTGGCCGACAGTTCGATAATGCTGTCCAGAATGTGCCGGGAGAGGGCGTCAACGCCGATCATCGCCACAAAGCTCTGATCGATTTTCAGGAAGTCCACGTTGAACTGGCGCAGATAACCGAGGCTTGAGTGACCCGTGCCAAAGTCATCGATGGCGATCATCACGCCCAATGCGTGAAGCTGCTCGAACAATTGGTGCGTGATGGCGGTCGGCTCGATCAGTTCGCGCTCGGTCAACTCCAGCACCAGGTTGATGGCACCCGGCGCAAAGGCACTGAGAAACTCCCGGCAGTCCTCGACCAGGTCCAGATCCTTGCAATGGCTGGCGGTGATGTTGATGCCGATGTGGAACGGTCCGTCGAACGAGGACGCAGCGGGCGCCAACAACGCTGCGGTTTGTCGCATCAGCGAGCGGGTCATCGGCACGATCAACCCGGAATGTTCGGCAAAAGGAATGAACAGGTCCGGGCGCACCAGGCCTTCTTTCGGATGGCTCCAGCGCATCAACACTTCGGCCCCGGACCAGGTTTTAGTCTCGCCATGCACCACGGGCTGGAAATACGGAACGAACTCGGCAGCCTCCAGCGCGCGCTGCATTTCGTGGCTGGGGGACGACGAGCGTTTCTGCAGGACATGTCCGATTGCTCCCGACACCATCCCGAAGAAGATCAGCAAACTGAACAGCGGCGGATACTCGCTGCTCATGTAACGCCAGGTTTCTCCCTCGGGAAAGCCGGCTGCGACCGTAAAGCCATAACGCGTGGACGTCAGTTTGCTTTCGGCCACGGGCAGGACGGGCAGGGGATCTTCGTGAACCTTACCTTCGGCGGATAACCAGTCGGGACCGACTTGCAGCAACAGCGTCGTCTTGCGGCCAATCATGCGCAGCGCGTTGCTCAGGTGATAACCGTCCAGCGCACTCATCGCCCCCTGTTCTCCTTCACTGAGCCGATACACCAGTACCGCGGTATCGGGCGTGACCCGATTGCCCTTCATCAGCAACAACCGGCCTGAGGAGTAGTCGCCGGCAATGATCTTTTCCTGATAGTCACCGAACAAAGAACTGCAATAGTTGTTGTTGTCCCACACCAGGTTCGTCGAGCGCACGAACGGTCGGCGGGTGACCTGTTCACGCAGGGCCAATTTGACTTCATTGCAGCTTTGGCCGGCCAGCGGCAGCAATTCCTGTGCGGCCTGGGCGGTGTTGTCGAGCATCAACTCGAATTGGCTGACAGCTTCTTCGGCCGTCAGCTGGGTACTTTGCTGGAGCGTACGTTCAGCCTGCATATAGAGGATGACGCCCCCCAACAGTACCGGGAGCAAGCCGCTCAGCAGGGTTACAACCAGTCGTTTGCCGCGCTTGCGGCGGGTTTTGGCGTTCAGTGGCATTCGCGAAGCCTGTGACGATGAGGTACGGCTCTCAAATGCTGGGAGGATAACGGCACGTCCCCCAAAAAGAGTTCAGGTAGTGGGCATGATAGATGGCCGTCGATCCTTTTGCCGCTCAGCGATAGTTCAGGCTTGACGCCAGCTGGATAAACGCCAGCGTCGCGGGTGACGACTGACGCTGATCGAGCACCGCCAGGCCCACCTGCCGATTGACGGATGGCGACAGCGGTTTTTTCACGTAGCGGCTGTCGTTGTCGTCGGGCAATGAGCTTTCAGCAACAACGGTCACGGCATCACCACGGCCCACGGTGTCGAGGGTGCTGAGTAACTGCGAGCAGCGATAACGGATGTTCGGTGTCAGCCGGGCAGCGCTGAACAGCCGTGAAACCAGCTCCGAAGACCCGGCTTCGGTCAGCACGAACGGGTCGTGACACAAGTCGCTCAAACTCAGGCTGTCGCGACCCGTCAGCGGATGGTCGGAGGGCAGCAGCGCGACCATCCGGTCTTCGATCAGTGGGAAGGTGTCGAAACGATCTTCAGGCAGCACCACGAAACCGATATCGATTCGCCGCTCTTCCAGCCACTGGAGAATCTGCCGGTCCGGACCTTCGTCAATGTGGACTTCGATGCCAGGGTGAGCAGCACGGTAGTGTCGCAGGATCTGTGGCAGCAGTTTGATCGATGAAGTCGGGCCGAACGAGCCGATACGCAGTGTGCCGCGCTTCATTCCTCGGGCGTCGGCGGCTTCCTGGCGCAAGGTGTTGGCCAACCCGAGCATCGCCCGGGCGCGGGACAAGAGCTGTTGGCCGATGTCGCTCAGTTCGATTTGGGATTGGTGGCGTCTGAATAACTCGACACCCAATTCCTGTTCCAGCGACTTCAGGGCGTGAGACACCGCCGATTGGGAAATCCCCAAACGATTGGCCGCCATTGTGAAGCCGCGCAGTTCGGCGACCAGCGAGAAAATCTCGAGTTGTGTCAGAGTCATGAGTCTTTACTCATTTTACGATGATGGCGCATTAGTCGAATGATACGTCATCTGCCTTGATTGAAGTCCTCACGCCTTATGAATAGCTATGCGCAAACCACGTCATCGGATGTGCCGGTGTATCTGAAACTCGCCGCCGTCACCATGATCTGGGGCGGGACTTTCGTGGCAGGCCGGTTTCTCGCGGACAGCCTGAGCCCGTTGTTCGCCGCCAGCCTGAGGTTTCTGCTGGCCAGCGTGGCGTTGCTGCTATTTTTGCTGCTGGCTCGAGTGCCATTGGCGAAACCGAGCCCCAGGCAATGGCTGCAACTGGCGCTGCTGGGGTTCTTCGGGATCTTCTTCTACAACCTGTGTTTTTTTTACGGGTTGCATTACATCAATGCGTCGCGAGCGTCGTTGATCGTGGCGCTGAACCCTGCCGTGATCGGACTGGCGTCATGGCTGCTCTTCAAGGAGCGCTTGAGTCGGGCGAAGGTTATCGGGATCACGATCTGTATCGCCGGGGCGAGTCTGGTGATCGTCAGTCGCAGTCCGCAGCTGCTGGCCGGCAATGCCGACGCCTGGATCGGTGACCTGCTGATTTTCGGCTGCGTGCTTGGCTGGGGGATTTACTCGCTGTTCTCCAAAGACCTCAACCAGACGCTGGGGCCGGTACAGACGGTGACATATTCGATTTTGCTGGGCACGCTGATGCTGTGGGTGACCAGTGCGGTGCGCGGTGAACTGAGTGCCAGCGCGTTCATCGGACTGGGGCCGCAACAATGGTTGAGCCTGATGTACCTGGGCGTGTTGGGCTCGGCGCTGGCCTACATCGGCTATTACGACGGCATTCGCCAGATCGGCGCGACGCGTTCGGGGGTGTTCATTGCCTTGAATCCGCTGACCGCGGTGATCCTCGGCGCGTTGCTGTTGGGCGAGCAGTTGACGCTGGCGATGTGCCTGGGAGGAGGGCTGATTCTCGCCGGAATTTTCCTGTGCAACAAACCCCTTGCGCGAGCAGGGAAAAAGGGGATTTGATACAGAAGGCGGACAAACCTATTTACGCTGTGTAGAATCGGGTTACGCATACAATAATAATCGTCTTCTGGAAGCAGAAGCCTCGCCCGCATCAGCCTTGGGTCGACAATGAAAAGTTTCGGGTTTCAATTGATCTACGGTGACTTCCTCGCCCGCAGCGTGCGGGGCATCTCCTGCGCGCCACCCGCCGGCTTCAGCATTATTAGCAACTAACGATCCGTTAATTCTAAAAAATGATGAGGCGCCAAAATGGCAGATTTATACGAAAACCCAATGGGCCTGATGGGCTTTGAATTCATCGAGCTCGCCTCGCCGACCCCGAACACCCTGGAGCCGATCTTCGAGATCATGGGCTTCACCAAGGTCGCGACCCACCGCTCCAAAGACGTGCACCTGTATCGCCAGGGCCAGATCAACCTGATCCTCAACAACGAACCGCACAGCGTCGCTTCATATTTCGCGGCCGAGCACGGCCCGTCGGTGTGCGGGATGGCGTTCCGCGTCAAGGATTCGCAGCTGGCTTACAAGCGTGCGCTGGAAATCGGCGCCCAGCCGATCCACATCGAAACCGGCCCGATGGAACTGAACCTGCCAGCGATCAAAGGCATCGGCGGCGCGCCGCTGTACCTGATCGACCGTTTCGGCGAAGGCAGCTCGATCTACGACATCGACTTCGTGTTCATCGAAGGTGTGGACCGTAACCCGGTCGGCGCCGGTCTGAAAATCATCGACCACCTGACCCACAACGTATATCGCGGTCGCATGGCTTATTGGGCCAACTTCTACGAGAAGCTGTTCAACTTCCGCGAGATCCGTTACTTCGACATCAAAGGCGAATACACCGGCCTGACCTCCAAGGCCATGACCGCGCCGGACGGCATGATCCGAATCCCGTTGAACGAAGAATCGTCCAAGGGCGCCGGGCAGATCGAAGAATTCCTGATGCAGTTCAACGGTGAAGGGATCCAGCACGTGGCCTTTCTCAGCGATGACCTGATCAAGACCTGGGATCACCTGAAAAGCATCGGCATGCGCTTCATGACTGCACCACCGCAAACCTACTACGAAATGCTGGAAGGCCGTTTGCCGAACCACGGCGAGCCGGTCGATCAGCTGCAATCGCGGGGGATCCTGCTGGACGGTTCGTCCGAGTCGGGCGACAAGCGCCTGCTGCTGCAGATCTTCTCGGAAACCCTGATGGGCCCGGTATTCTTCGAATTCATCCAGCGTAAAGGCGACGATGGTTTCGGCGAAGGCAACTTCAAGGCGCTGTTCGAATCGATTGAGCGTGATCAGGTTCGTCGTGGCGTACTCGCCACAGAATAAGCCGCTTCAGATGTAAGAAAGCCCGGTCAGCAGCAATGCTGACCGGGTTTTTTTGGACTATGCAAAACCAATGTAGGAGCGAGGCTTGCCCGCGAAGCTTTTAGCGTCTTCATCGGCCCCTTCGCGGGCAAGCCTCGCTCCTACATTGATTTGCGTCGTTGCCGCATCAGGTGTTTGAACCCTTCAAACACCAGCACCACCACCGCCAGCCAGATCGGAATATAAGTCAACCATTCCCCGGGCTTGATGCTTTCCCCAAGCAGCAACGCAACGCCCAGCAACAACACCGGTTCTACATAACTCAACAGCCCGAACAGACTGAACGGCAACAACCGGCTGGCGATGATGTAGACGACCAGCGCCGACGCACTGATCACCCCGAGCATCGGGATCAGCAGCGACAACCACGGATGCTGATCAAACACGCCGAAACCCTGTTCACCACTCTGTACGAACCAGAACGCCACCGGCAGCGTCAATGCCATGTCCAGCCATAAACCGCCCAGGTTGTCGGCGGCCAGACGCTTGCGCAGGATGAAATACAGGGGATAGCCGATGCAGACCAGCAAGGTGGCCCAGGAAAAACCACCAACCTGATACACCTCGTTGATCACGCCGAGGCAGGCCAGCACCACAGCAATTTTTTGCAAATAGGAGAGGCGCTCGCCATAGGCGATCCGCCCGGTCAGCACCATGGTCAGTGGCAACAGGAAATACCCGAGAGAGACATCCAGGCTATAGCCGTTGAGTGGTGCCCACATGAACAGCCAAAGCTGTACACCGAGCAGGGCCGAAGAGGCGACCAGGCCTGCCATCAATTTCCGATTGCCAGCGATGCGCTGAAAAATTTCGAGCACACGCTTCCATTCGCCGGAGACCACCATGAACACGGTCATGCACGGCACGGTCAGCAGCATGCGCCAGCCGAAAATCTCCACGCCGCTCAAGGGCGTGAGCAACGAGGTGTAGTAATACATGACGGCAAACAGCACCGAGGCCGAGACCGATAAAGCGATACCTTTAGACAAACTGCCCTCGCGAGGTTGGACGTGAAACGGGCGCAGAGGATACGTGGTTTTCGCTTTCAGTATTGACTAACCGATCAACATCGATCGAGTGCGAGAGCGGCGCTGCAGTCTTAGTTCAGAAGCCGAATCGGCTCACCGGCCGACCACGCTTGAATGACCTCGATCATCTGCGAGAAGAACTGATGGTAGTTCTGTTGACTGACATACCCGACATGGGGCGTCGCCAACACATTGTCCAGCGTTCTGAACGGATGATTCACCGGCAAAGGCTCGACGTCGAACACATCCAGTGCAGCTCCCGCCAGCCGATTCTTCTGCAATGCCTTGATCAGCGCGGCCTCATCGACAATTGGTCCACGGGCGGTATTGACCAGCAGCGCCGATGGTTTCATCCAGCTTAGCGCCTGGGCGTCGACCAATCCCCGGCTGCGATCACTGAGTACCAAGTGGACCGACAGTACATCGGCCTGCTCGAACAACTCCTGCTTGCTGACATAAGTCACGCCCACTTCGGCAGCACGTTCGGCGGTGAGGTTTTCGCTCCAGGCGATCACCCGCATCCCGAATACTTGGCCGAACTGCGCGACACGTTGGCCGATGCTGCCAAGGCCGAGGATCGCCAGCGTCTTGCCGTGCAAGTCGCCGCCCAGGCCTTGCTGCCATTTCCCCGCGCGCAAGGCATTGGCTTCGACCACGAGATTGCGGGTCGCGGCCATGATCAGCGCCCAGGTCAGTTCCGGAGCGGCGTGTTTGTAGCTGTCGGTGCCACTGACCTGAATGCCCAATGCTGCAGCGGCCTTGAGGTCCAGCGCGGCATTGCGCATGCCGCCGGTGACCAGCAGCTTGAGTTTCGGTAACTGACGCAGCAGTTCTTCATCGAACCGGGTGCGCTCGCGCATCACGCAGATCACCTCGAATTTGCCCAGACGCTCAACCAGGGTTTCGTTGTCGGCAGGGTAGTCGTGGAGAAAACTCACCTCGCCGAGACTGTCCAGCACTGACCAGTCGACTACGTCACGGGCTACGTCCTGCCAATCATCGATCACCGCAATCTGCACAGCCATCAGCCTTACCTCATCAACGCACGGGATTGGTTTTGTTCAGCCAGTCGAGCAATGCCTGGTGGAATTTCGCCGGCTCTTCCATCTGCGGCGCGTGGCCCATACCGGGGAATTCAACCAGTGTGGACTGGGGAATCAGTTTTGCCACTTGCTTGCCGAGCACGTCGTAGTGACCGAGCTTCGCCTTGACCTCCGGGGAGGCAATGTCACTGCCGATGGCCGTGGTGTCGGACGTGCCGATCAGCAACAGCGTCGGCATCTTCAGGTCCTTGAATTCGTAGTACACCGGTTGGGTGAAGATCATGTCGTAGATCAGCGCCGAGTTCCATGCCACTTGCGTGTGCCCGGGGCCTTTATTCAGGCCGGCAAGCATATCGACCCAGCGATCGAATTCAGGCTTCCAGCGGCCACCGTAGTAGGTGTTGCGTTCGTAAGTGCGGATGCCGTCGGCGCTGAGTTTGATTTCGCGCTCGTACCATTGATCGACGGTGCGATACGGCACGCCGAGGGCCTTCCAGTCCTCCAGGCCAATGGGATTGACCAGCGCCAGTTGCTCGACCTGATCGGGGTATTGCAGCGCATATCGCGTGGCGAGCATGCCGCCGGTGGAATGCCCGAGGAGGCTGGCCTTCTGGATGCCGAGGGCTTTGAGCAGTTGCTGGGTATTGGTCGCCAACTGCTGGAACGTGTACTGATAGTTGTCCGGTTTACTGGAGGTGCAGAAACCAATCTGGTCCGGCGCAATGACCCGGTATCCGGCTTCGCTCAGGGCTTTGATCGAACTGTCCCAGGTGGCGCCGCAGAAGTTTTTGCCGTGCATCAACACCACGCTGCGCCCGTTGGCCTTGCCATGGGCGGCGACGTCCATGTAACCCATCTGCAGGGATTTGCCCTGGGATTCGAACGCGAAGTGTTTGACCGTGTAGGGATACTCGAACCCTTGCAGTTCCGGCCCGTACTCCGGGCCTTCAGCGTGAGCCAGAACCGGCAATGCCGCTGTCAGAAACAGGCCGGGCAACCAGCGCAGAAGAGCAAAGGACATGGGCGGACTCCGTTGGAAAACAGCCGATGCTGGATCGGCATGATTAGGGCGACATTAAACACAGGCAATCGCCGCACCTGATCGTTCAACCGATCCAGCCAAGTGTGGCCAGGGCCAGCACACCGTATCGAGCGCCCTTGGCGAGGGTCACGATCAGCAGGAACCGCCCAAGCGGCTCGCGCATGACCCCGGCCACCAGCGTCAGCGGGTCACCGATGATCGGCACCCAGCTCAGCAGCAATGACCAGTGACCATAACGTTGATAGTGTTTTCGGGCGTGTTCCAGATGGCGCGGGCTGACCGGAAACCAGCGTCGGTCGCGAAACCGTTCGATGCGAAGGCCGAGCCACCAATTCACCACTGAGCCAAGGACATTGCCCAGTGTCGCGACGGCCAGCAGCAACCAAAGCCAATACTGCCCGTTGAGCAACAGGCCCACGAGCACCGCTTCGGACTGCAACGGCAGCAAGGTCGCGGCACCGAATGCTGCGAAGAAAAGCCCGATGTAAGCACCGCCCATCAATGGGCAGGGTAGTCCGCCACCACCACATCAGTGCCGTCCTTTTTCAGGCCGATCACTTGATAGGCATCGCTCATGCCGTCCATTTCCATGCCGGGCGAGCCCATGGGCATGCCCGGTGCCGCAACACCCAGCAGGTCATCGCGTTTGCTCAAGGCCAGGACTTGATCCGCCGGAACATGGCCTTCGACGAATTTGCCGTTGATGAGGCCGGTGTGACAGGACGCCAGGCGCGGAGGCACGCCGTGCTGTTGCTTGAATTCGCTCATGTTGGATTCGACGTGGTCCTCGACCTTGAAGCCGTTGGCCTCGAGGTGGCTGATCCATTTTTTGCAGCAACCGCAGTTGGCGTCACGGTGGACTTCGATCGGGATCAGGTCGGCGGCCTGGGCCAGGGAGGAAATAAAAAGGGCGCTCAGGGCGACCAGACGCAGGTGGGTTCGCATGGGGATCTCGTCTCGGGGTGGCGGCCAAAAAAGATGCATTTTGACCGTTTTCTGCCGAGAAGAGATACGAGGTTGTTTCGAAGTAATACAAGTACGCCAAGCTGTTGTGGCGAGGGAGCTTGCTCCCGCTGGGCTGCGCAGCAGCCCCAAAAGCGACGACTGCTTCGCAGCCGAACGGGAGCAAGCTCCCTCACCACGGGAGTTGCGCCAAAATCAACGCACCTTGAACCGTCCCATGATCGTGCTGACGCGCGCGTTGGCGTGCAGCAATTGCTGGGTGTTGAGTTCGCTGGCCTGACCGCTTTTCACCAGCTCATCCACCATGTGGCGGATCTGCACCATGCTGCGGTTGATCTCTTCGGTCACCGCGCTTTGCTGCTCGGCGGCGGTGGCGATCTGCGTGCTCAGGCTGTTGATGTGGCTGACCGAACCGGCCATTTCATCCAGCCCCGTGTTGACCCGCGCCGTGGCATCGGCGGCGGACTGGCAACTGGCCTGGGTATTTTCCATGGCGCTCACTGACGAACTCACGCCCTGAGTCAGACGCTTGAGCATTTCATTGATTTGCGAAGTGCTGGCCTGCGTGCGGGCGGCGAGGGCGCGGACTTCATCGGCGACCACCGCGAAACCGCGACCTTGCTCACCGGCCCTGGCTGCTTCAATCGCGGCGTTGAGCGCCAGCAAGTTGGTCTGGCCGGCAATGGCACCAATCACCCCGAGAATCTCGGTGATGCGCTGCGCATCCTCCTGCATGCTTTCGACTTTATGAGTGGCGCTCGCCACTTCGTCGATCAAGGCGATCACGCTGCTGGACGCTTCGCCGACGACGACACGCGAACGGTCGGCGTTTTCGTTGGCACGCTGGGTGAAGGCTGCGGTTTCTGCGGCGTTCTGCGCGACGCTTTCGGCGGTTGAACTCATCTCGGTGATCGCCGTGACCGTTTGATCGGTTTCAGAGGCATGACGCACCAGAATCTGACTGGTGTGGGCGGAGGTGCGTTGCAGGTTATCGAGGCTGGACGCCATGGCGCCGGTGGCCTGGGTGACTTCGCCGATCATGTTCTGCAAGTAGACGATGAAGGCGTTGACCGAGTGCCCGATTGCGCCCAGTTCATCTTCGGCACGGATGGTGATGCGCTTGGTCAAGTCGGCATCACCAGCGGACAGGGCGTCGATATTGGCCTTCAGAATTCTCAAGCGCTGGACCAGTTGGCGAATCGCGTAGATCTGCAGCAACACCAGCAGGATCACCATCGGGATTTGCAGCAGGCTCAAGGTACTGAGTACATCGTCGCGCTGGGCGGTGATCAGCTTGGTCGGCAGGGCGGTGGCGAGGAACCACGGCGTGCCTTCGATCGGGCGCATGAAGAAGGTGCTGGCTTCACCGTTGTTATCGAACTCGCCCCGCTGCGACTGATCACGGTTTTGCAGGCCGGCCTTCACTTGGCTGGCGAAGGGCGAGTTGCTGGCGAGTTCACTGATGTTCTTCAGCACGATCGGCCCGCTGATCCGCGAGCTGTTGCTGATGATCTTGCCGTCGGCCTCGACGATCAGCATTTCTGCGCCGAGGTCTTTTTCCTTGCGCGCGATCAGATCGTTGAAGAAGCCCAGGGTCACGTCGATGGTCGAGACGCCATACGCCGCGCCATTTTTCTGAATGGCCATGGCGCAGTTGGTCCGCGGCTCGGCGCTGGCGTCATCTTTATAGGCAGCTGCCCAGGCGCATTGGCCGCGCGGGGTTTGCATGCCGCCCTTGTACCAGGTCTGGTCGTAATAGTTGGGGGCGGCGTCACTGTTCCAGAACGTATTGACCGCCAGCTTGCCCGAGGCGTCGCGGTGCCAGAAGGTGCTGAATTTGTTGCGTCCGGCCTCACGCTGGCCGGGCAACGGCCAGATCCCGCCACCGAACACTTTCAACTCGCCATACTGATCGACCAGGCCTGGCAGCACCGTGTCGATGGCGGCGCTGTCGAGCAACGGGATGGTCTGGGTGATGCTGCGCTGTTGCGCCTGAACCTTGTTCAGTTCGCCCTGGATTTGTTCGGCCACTTCGGCGATGCGGTTGAGGGCCACTTGTTCTTCCGTGTGGCGAAGTTTAGGCGCGACCAACTGGCTGATGCCAACCACTGTCAGGACGAACAACAGCAGGATGAACAGGACCAGAAACAGCGTGTAGCGAGCCTGGATGGTGCGGAATGCGGGCATGGGACCGGTCCTTGTGCAGCGTTTTTATTGTGGTTTTCGATCGAAAGATCGGCGCTTCGAAGGGCTATCGGCCCGCAACAGGCGAGCTTTAGGTACGGGCGTGCAAGAATGGGCGGAGTGACGGATGGTCAGGCCTCGAACGGTGTCAATGTCGATACACATGCACTGTTTAGTACGCATTACGAGTCGGATTAGTTGGCTAGACCCATAGTGAAAAGTTGGTATAGACCAATGAATAAAGGCACTTGGTGCTTTGTATCTCAAATGTACGAAAATTGTAAAAACTGGAAATAGTTGTAGGTATGGCTAGTTGCCACGCCGATACTTGCGCGCTCTGAATTTTAATTAAACAAGGAGTTTTTTATGGTCACACAGTCGGGAGTGCAGTCATGACTATCGGCTATGCCGGGGCTTGGACGTCCAAGGCAGGTTTACTGGTTCAGGATACGGGCAGCGGCAAGCCCATAAAGCAAAGCGCCAGGATCAAGCAGATGCTGGCATTGGTGGGGACCAATCCAAACGCGCTGAGCACGGCGAAAATGGATGCAATGAAAATCCACCGAAACGTAAAAGGTTTCGACCCGGAAAATGTCTCCGCCAAACAACTGGGCAACCTCAGTGCCTTCCTTAGAGGTAAAGGCCTGATTTCCGATACTACGTGGATGACGTTAATGAATGCCGGTGACAAGTTTGACCGGTTCGGGGTTCAGAATGACCCGGATGCAAAATTCAATGCGCTGGAGTATTTCGCCACGCAACTGGACACCATCCAGAACAACAGTATCAGGGGCGACAAGTACGCCACTGACCTGATCCCGGAATACAAGACGGCGATCTATGTATTGCAGAACTTGCAGACTTACGGCAAGGGCAATGGGACGACGGTGCCTCCTACCGATGGTGGCGTCAGCTCCAAGGCCTGACGCTCGGAAGTGCTGGCCCACTCAGACCGGGTGGGCCAGGCGTCGGTTACTGGTCAAGCAACTTCATCACTTCCTCTGGATAGCGCAAGCCTGCGGTGGCATTGGCCGGGAAGATCGCTTCCAGCGCGTGCAATTCGTCGCGGCTGAGCTTCACCTCCAGTGCGGCGACATTCTCCTCAAGGTATTTACGCTGTTTGGTCCCTGGAATCGGGATCAGGTAGTCACCCTGCGCCAGCACCCAGGCCAACGCCAGTTGGCCCGCCGTCACACCTTTGTCGGCTGCCAAAGCCTGTACTTGCTGCACCAGCAACAGGTTTTTCGCGAAATTTCCCCCTTGAAAGCGCGGACTGAAGCGACGGTAATCATCGGCGGCGAAGTCATCCGGGCTTGTCAGTGCTCCCGTCAGAAAGCCGCGACCCAATGGGCTGTAAGGGACAAAGGCAATGCCCAGGCGCTGACACGCGGCAAGGCAACCGTTCTCTTCCTGATCGCGGCTCCACAGCGAATACTCACTTTGCAGGGCGCTGATCGGATGAACCTTGTGCGCCCGCTCCAGGGTAGCCACTGACGCCTCACTCAACCCCAGGTAACGCACTTTGCCGGCCTTCACCAACTCGGCCATGGCGCCGACGGTTTCCTCGATGGCCACCTGCGGATCGATCCGGTGCTGGTAATACAAATCCAGGGTTTCAACGCCCAGGCGTTTAAGCGTGCCGTCGATCGACGCGCGAATGTAGTCCGGTCGGCCGTTGACGCCCCGTGCGTCGGGGTTGGACGGATCGCGGACGATGCCGAACTTGCTGGCCAGGAATACCTGCTCGCGCTTGCCGACAATCGCCTTGCCGATCAGCTCTTCGTTGGTGTGCGGGCCGTACATGTCAGCGGTGTCGAGCAGGTTGATCCCCAGTTCCAGCGCCCGATGCAGGGTGGCGGTGGCTTCTCGGGTATCGACACCGGTCGTGTAGAAATCGGTCATCCCCATGCAGCCCAGACCGATGGCAGAAACCTGCGGGCCGTTTTTGCCCAATTGACGTGTTTGCATGAAATCAACTCCCTGTGGTGTAAGCCCCTAGTGTTGACCTCGACAGAAACAAGATAAACCGGCTAAAACTGCTATCACTGTTTGCAATTTCTAAATAATCAACCGGATCACCTGACAATGGACCGTTTTAACGCCATGCGCGTATTCACCCGAATCGTCGAGCTGGGCGGCTTCGCCAAAGCGGCGGACAGCCTGCAGTTGCCCCGCGCGTCGGTGAGCATACTGATCAAGCAACTGGAGGCGCATCTTGGCGTGCAACTGCTGCAACGGACCACGCGGCAGATCAGCCTGACCCTCGATGGTGCCGCCTATTACCCCCGTTGCGTGCGATTGCTGGCCGATCTGGAGGAAACCGAATCGGTGTTTTCCGCCGCCCATCACAATCCCAAAGGCCTGCTGCGAGTGGACATGCCGTCCGGGATCGGGCGCTTGATCGTGATTCCGGCCTTGCCGCAATTCACCCGTCGTTATCCATTGATCGAATTGGATATCGGTTTGAATGACCGACCTGTCGACCTGATCCGTGAGGGTGTCGATTGTGTGTTGCGCGGTGGTTCGGCGCTGGATGATTCGCTGGTAGCGCGGCCGCTGGTCATGCTGGACCAGGTGACCTGCGCCAGCCCTGAGTACTTGCAACGCCAAGGTTCACCTCAACATCTGGCCGACCTTGAAGGCCATCTGATGGTCGAGTATTTCTCCAGCACCACCGGCAAGCGTTACGGGCTGGAGTTCGTGGTCGACGGCCAACTCCAGCTGATCGACCTGCCCAAGCACGTATCGGTCAACAGTGCCGACGGTTATCTGGCCGCTTGTGAGGCAGGCTACGGTCTGATTCAGACACCTTACTACCACGTTGCCCGCCAACTGAATGAAGGGCGTTTGTGCGAAGTATTGAAAACGACGCCACCCCCCGGGATGCCATTGACGGCGCTCTATCCCCCACACCGCCAGTTGTCCCGGCGGGTGAGGGTGTTTGTCGACTGGCTCGTGGAGCTTTGCGCGCAGCCGGGCAATGACTTTCACAGAAAAGACTCAGGCGGCTGAGCGTGCGCTGCCCAGTGATTCGATGTTGCGCTGCAAGTCGTCGTGCAACTGTTGCATGTAGGGGCAATGCAGGTTGAGGTGCCTTGGCTGCGCACCTCGATGAAACAGGGCGAACCATCCATGACTGCCGGGCTTGGGCATCAACCCGGTGAAGGTGAAACCAAGCCGCGTCAAGCTGTGCAGGTCCTCGGCAAAGTGCTGCGACAGCGCCAGTTGGGTCGAGATCATCCAATGACCGGGTAACTGCCGGATCTGTTCGAGCAGGCGTTTGGTCAGGCGGTGAATGACTATGTCAAAACGGTGATGGTGTTGCGTGATCCGTAAGGGCATCGCAGGTGGTGTTGTCGTTTCCGGATGCGTCCCGAACAGCGAACACAGGTGCTGCATAAACCCCCGGTAACGCTCGGGCCAGGGAATGTCGGGGAGCGGGCGCGCGTGGCCTTCGACCAGGTGGCAGCCCATCACGATGGTTTCCGGGTGCGGTTCGGCGAACGGCGAAGGAACGTAGTCGGGAAGCACTCCCGTGCTGTGGAAGCCAATGTTTGCGGCCATGCGTTGTGTGTAGGGGTGGTGGGTCACTTGTTTGATCAAGACGCTTGTGAAACCCAGCGGCCCTGCCTGCAGCAGCAACTCCCGGCCCAGCCGGGTCGCGATACTGTGCCCCTGCGCAGCGGGATGCACCACGCTGAGGGCCAGTTCGGCGGTCTGCGGGGACGCTTCATGGCACAGCGCTGCATGCCCGAGAACCCGCACGTCGTCCACCGCCAGCATGGATTTCCAGCGGCCGTCGGCAATGTGCTGGCTGATCATGTTTGGCAGGTAAACATCCGGTTGAACGTAATGATCGCCATAGACCTCGCGAAACAACTGGCTCACGGCGCGGGCGTCGCAAGGGCGGTAGCGTCGAAAAATCAGATGAGACATCACGCAGTCTCCGGCGATGGCGCGTCATAGGTGCGCAAGTCCAGGACCCGCATCTGCTTGCCCGAACGAGGATGAAGTTTCAGTTCGGTGACGGTGCAGGACAGCACTCGCAACTCCAGCAGCCCTTCGCGATTCAGGTGCTCGAGCGCGGGGTAGTGGGCCACAAGCGCTTCATACAGCGCTTGGCATAGCGGGGCGGTGGCCACGGTTTTAGCGTCAGGCACCCATTTCACGCTCACGATGTCCTTGTAGCCGTCATGTTCGATGCGCAATTGCCATTGGTCAGTGTCAGCAATGCGCTGGACGATCTGCTGCATTTCGTCGATCAACAACGACATCGCCCCCACTCGAACCCGTTGACTATGGGCACTACGTCCCTTCAGAGCGAATTTGCGCATCGGGGATGTTTCAGGTTCACGCCAGCAGGCGCGGTCACCCACCGGATAACGCAGCAGTGGCATGAGCCGGCGTGTCAGGTTGGTCACCACCAACAATCCGGTGCGGTCGCATTCGTTGATGACTTCACCGCTGAGCTCATCGACGATTTCCAACAGGGTCTGGGGTTCAAACACCCGATGCTCGCCCAGAGCGCAGTCGCGGCTGGTCGCCCCGATCAGGCCGGCATCGACGCTGGCATAGCCGATCGAGGCTATTCGCACGTTGGGAAAAACCTGGGTGAGGATTGCCAGTTGCGGACCGAACAGGCTTTCGCCGCCGTAGAGCAAGGTATCAACCCCGCACAACACCCGTTGATGCTGAGTCAGGTACGCCGCAAAGCGTAATAGCTGAGCCGGTACGCCGACCAGTACGTTGATCCGGTGCTGATCAATCGCATCGGCCAGGACGTCCATGCTGACTTCGCCGGTAAATGGAAACTCACAAATAGACCGTTTGACGTGCGCGAGCGAGTCGTGGATGAACAGAAAACTGGCGTAAAGATCGCCGGAAAAGAACAGGTTGGCGACCCTGTCGCCGTTCTCCAGTTGAGAGGAGACACTGTCTCCAAAGGTACTGACAAGGGCCTGCCACTCGCTGGTCGAGTAAACCGTCAGTTTGCCGTGGCTGGTCGATCCGCCGGTTTTAAACACCAGCGCGTCATCGACATTGCCGGTCAGCACAGGCCAATGATTCAGGTCGTTACTGTCAGCCCAATAGTCGGCCACGTTGGTCAGCGGCAGGTCTTTTAAAGTAATACCCGCTGCCGGTAAGTGGCTCAGGTGTGTGCGGTAAAAGTTTGAGTGTTGCCTTATGTAAGGCACGAGTTGTTCAAGCGAATAAGTTGTTTTCACTGTGTTCTCTTTTTTATCAGGCAAGTTGATAGTTGAAAGACAAACGAGCTGTTTATTTTCTGTTGTCGATCACCAAAGGTGTTTTTCCGCTGTGTTTGTTTCTGGTGAACCCGGATTCAGCACACTCATGAACTTCCACTGTTAAAAGCGCAGCGTTCACGGCATTGGCCAGTGCTTCATGGGTCAATAACGTTTCATAAACCTTTTCGCCCGCAAGGCTCGCTAAAACCTTCAGCCGTTCCCTGCCATCGGGGGCGTGGTCCAGGACCAGTTGAACAGGCATTCCGACGCAATCCTGCAGCGCTAACGGTGAGATGAATTCCGTGCCCATGCGTATCAGCTTGCCGTGGCGCTGCAGCAATTCGAATCGCGGAGAGTCGAGTCCGCAAGGGCAGGCTCCGGATATCCAGCGCCCGGTGTCGCCAACGTCATACCGGCGCACGGCCTGACCTTGTCGGGCCCGGGAGGTGAACAGCAGTCGGCCGATCTCATTGGCTTGCACTGGCACATCGTGTTCGAGATGGACGATTTCCAGATGCTGGGTATCGCACATCAAATGAAAGACGCCGTCCGCCGTTGCCGTGCAGGCATGCCCGAGCGGGCCGGCGTCGACCGAGCCATAGATCGCCGAGCGGATCGTCGAGACCCCGCAGCTTTCCATCAGGCGCAGGCTGGCTTGGCCCGGGTGCTCACCGCCGAGGAACACTTTGCCGATGCCGGCGTACGCGCGAATTCGGCTTTGCTCGTTGAAAAACAGGCGATGCAACGTACTTGGCATGCCGATCAACACGGTGACGCGGTGATCAACGATCATCTGGGCAATTTCGCTGAAGTCATCATGCTGTGGCGCGCCCATGGGGAAGTGCGTAACGCCCATCTGTTCCAGGACCTTGGTGAAGCTGGAGAAACCTCCATACAGGCTGCCGCCGTAAAACAGGTTCATCACCCGATCCGTTGACGGGTCAAGGCCGGCGGCAAACATCCCGTCAGCCGCGGCGCGCATCTGTCGTTGAAAGTCGAGATAGCTGAACCCGGCGAGGGCAGGCGTGCCGCTGCTTCCCCCGGAGCGGAAATACAGCTGTGCCATGGCGTTGATCGGCTGGGTCATAAACGCGTTTTTGTCCATGATCGGTTCATGACCTGTGTCGGGCGCGGCGGTGAGCGCATCAAGCGTTGCCCGCCCAGGCACTGCCTCCGGCGCCAGACTCACCGAGAGGCGGCGACTGAAGCGTGACAGCGCGTAGACGCCGTCGTGAGGCTCGCCGGGGTAGCCGTCATGAATCAATCCGCACGGCGCGATACGCGTGACGCCGGCGTTGACCAGCGTCCGCACCAGCCCAGGCGTCTCTGCCGGAGCGCAAATCAACGCACAGCTTTGCAGGACCGTGCGCCAAGGCAATAGCGTCTCGGCGATCAAGTGTTGTGGCACGGGTTTGAGCAGCAGCGTACGAAACAGCGGTGAGGGCGCGAGGGTTTGGTGGTGGTCCCAAATGACTCGCCATCCGGGGCCGGCCCAGACCTGGCCGGTCTGGTTCGCAAAGCAATGTTCCAGCTTCGCCATGGCGGTGCGGGTGGTGATCTCCGACGCTTCCTGGTCTGTCGGTATCAGCGCTGGCCAGTGTGAAGCGCGGCGTGTGAAGGATTCAGCCAGGTGTTCACCCACGTCCAGCAAAACTGCCGGATCGCTGCTGTCCACCAACAGCCATTGCGGGCTGGAACACGCTTGCTGATCGAGGCTGCACACCTCATCCACCAACGCATCCAGCGCTGAAGGACTCGCCGCGTCGGGCGACAGGTAAGCGAAACTGATCCTGTGGCCCCATTCGATCCAGCGACACCCGGCCGGGATCTGCTGACGAATCGCCATGAGTGCCTTTTCACCGCCCCAGGCGGCAACGCCATCGGCGTGCATGCAGAGTTGCGCTATCTGAGCAGTGCCGACCGGCAGCACCGCAATGAAATCAGCTAGCATGCCGCTGGTGTCGCAGTGCACCAGCGCCGCGAGTAAGCGTGCGGTCAATCCTTCATCGCTGGAGCTGGGGCGCAGCCAGTTGATGTTGCCGGCCAGCAGGCTTTCCAGGACCGCACAGAACGCCAGCATCGGCGCATTGCCCGGCGTCACATGCACCACCAGCCCCAATGGGTGCCAGCTTTCAAAACACGCTTGCCGGTAATCGATTCGCCGCAGCGATCGCGGTTGTACACCCAGTTCTCGCTCAAGTTTGGAACGCAGGTTGCTGCGCTGGCAGAAGTCGACAAGCCCCGATTGTTGATCGTTGTCGAGGCGCACATCGAGCCTGCCAGCCTGCAATTGCAGGATGAATCGGGCCGCTGCGTCGATCACGGTGTCGCTGTCGATCGGTGTGTTCAGCAGTCGCGGCAGTTGTGGGTGCAGCTCCTCGAGCGCTGCTTCGAGGGTGATGTCGTCACGCAGTTCGCCATTGATCAGGTACATATCAGATCCCTCCAATCAGTTCAGACGCGGCCATTGCGCAGCTTCGGCTGGCCGTGGTGCCGGCACGTCCATGCAGTTCAAACCAGTCGGTCTTCAAGCCGCACCCGCAGTTTGCACCGGGGTGCAATGTCGCCAGATCCCCCATGACCACGGCATGCGCAGGGCTGGACGAAATGTAGGGCGACACGAACTCCAGCAAGCCGCGCCGGCCGTAGGGCTGGACGCTGAAATCGGATGGATTGCGCACGAAGACCTTCGAATAAACCGGCACATGAAAATGCTGGTGAGCACACTGGATGTAAGGCACGGCATGCTCGACAGCGCCGTAGCCGTCCCGGCAGCGGGACAGGTCGATGCCCAGTTGGCGGTTGATCCGTTCATACAATTGCGCCAAAGGAATCTCCTGCGCCGCCTGGGTTTTCCAGCCGCCACCGAGAAATACCAGTGACTCGGCCGGTAGCTTCAGATCCGCTACGCCGGTGTCTTCCATGTGCTGCAACGCGTGGGAAAGGAAGGCCGGGAAGCCGAGAATGCGCACCGGCAGACCTTCTTCCGCAAACGCCTGCAGGGCATGGATCACCCCAAACAGATCGAACTCATGTCCGGTGCCAGTCAGGCGCAATCCGTAGGCGATACGGTTGACCGGCGCATAGCTGCACAGAAACTGGTCGGTGTAGGCGGTGCCCAAAGTGATCGCAGCCTTGGGTTCATAGCTCAGGAGCAAGTAATTGCAGGGGCTGTCCGGCGTGTCCCAGCCGTAATGGCGAAAAATGTGGCTCACCATGCCTTGGGCCGCGGCCATGCTGCGTTGGTCGTACCGCAGGCGACTTTTCTGGCCACTGGTGCCGGACGAGGTCAGCTCCAGCGCGCCTTCGCCCGTGGGACCGAACAACAAGTGGCGTTTGAAATAATTGGCGAAAATCGGCGGCAGTCTTGACCAGTCATCCAGTGTTTCCAGGTCCTGTGCTTCAAGACCGTTGCCGTTGAGCCAGCGCTCATAGCCAGGCGTGTGGTGACAGTGGAACAGGCTGATTTCCGCCATCGCCCGGTCGAACAGGCCTTCAGGCACGGAATCCAGGCAATAGGGTTGCGTTAACGCGCAAAGCGCATCGGTGTGGGGTAAATGGATCATCAAAGGACCTATCGGGTGGGTCAGGCAGCAAGCGAGAGGTGGGAGCGCCGCAAAAACAGGCGCAAGGGCAGCAGGCACGTGAGCCCTGCAATGCCCGCCATCAGGGCGAAGGATTCGTGGCTGTCACCGGCGCCGGCCGCCGCGATCAGCGAGCCGCCGCCGCCCATGACGGCGATTGAAATCATGCCGATCATGGCCGACACCAGACCTTTGCTGTCGTCGCTTGAAAACAGCGCGAGCCGATACAGCGCGGCATTGCTCATGCCCAGGCCGACGGCGTAAAGCGCCAGGACGCTGATCAGCAAGGGTGTCGGCGCGCCGTAGAAACCGATGACAAGCAAGCCGATAAGCCCGCCGCAAAACGGCCACAGCGCGTATCGAATCAGTTGTGGCAGCTCAGTGTTGGCAATCAATCTGTTGAGTATCAGATTGCCGAGAATGACCGCCGCAAACACCGGGATTTGCCACAGGCCATAGTGCAGGGGTGAAAGTCCCTGATTGTGGATCAGCAGGAGCGGCGCCAGTCCGATCCAGGCAATCAGGGGCAGGCTCATGACCCCCAGCGCAACAGAGGCGCTGAGGAATCGCGGGTTGCCGAGCAACGCAGCATAACGGCGTAGGGTGCCGCGCCATTCAAACGGCACCGCGGTCAGTCGCTGGCCGTCATGGCGCAAGGTGCCCACGGTTTCTGGCATGAACACGTAAAGCCCGAGCCAGACCAGCATGCCGCCGATGCCCAGCAGCAAAAACAGCTCCCGCCAGGAGAGCCATTCCAGCAACAGGCTACCGAGCAACGGCCCCAGCAGCGGAGAGAGCAGCGCAACGTTCCCCAGCAATGCCATGATCTTTACCGCATCGGCTTCGCAGAACACTTCTTGCAAGGCCGGATAACTGACTGCGATGACAAATCCCAAGCCCATGCCCTGAATCAGCCGCAAGCCATTGAACGCATAGATGCTGGTCACGCTGAACGCTGCGGCACAGGCCAGGGCGAATAGCGCACAACCGATGAGCAACATCGGCCGGCGACCGAAGTGATCCGACAGCGGACCCATCAGCCATTGCAGGAGAATGCCGCCCGCCAGATAGAGATTGAAGGCGTAGGGAACATGACGCGCACTGGCATTCAGTTCATCGGTGACGGTCAACATGGCGGGCATGATCATGTCGCTCGCCATATAAGTCAGAAGTTCAAACAGCGTAATTGCCAGGCAGAAGCCGAACACATGACAGGCGCTGATGTTTATTAGAGGTTTGTGCATGGCATCCCTGTTCTTTTTCCTGAAGTTAAATAACGGGTCTTATTACGATGCGCCACGATAATCAAACGAGTATGAATACCTCAAGCAGACTATTAAGACTGAAAGCTTCAATAGTTTTCGCCAGGTTTCGATGCAGGGCGGGAAGAAAAACAGGAGTGAGTGCACGTACGAAAATGCCCGCGACAGGGCGGGCATTTGTTCTTCAGTGATCGGTTAAGTTTCTTTTTCTTACGAGTGGATGTTCAATTAATTACGCTATATGAAACGTTCAACCGTTATCGATGTTGATAATAACCCGGTCCACCGCGATCGTAATGATGGTCGCCGTGCCAGCCGCCGTGGGGGAAAACGATGCAGCCGCTCAAGGTCAGCAGAGCGAGCAGGGGAATCAGCAGTGTGATTCGACGGAACATTTGAAAATCCTCATGGTTATCGCCGCAATAAAGCCAAATCTCTTCATCGGCTGTAACATGAGACCCCGTTTGCAGCGTCCCATTCCCGCACAAAGGTAGGGGGTTGGCATGCTTTCAGATACAAACCGGATACATTTTTCAGGTTCAGGAACTCGTAATGACTCAGTCGCAACGTTTGAAATACTCGATTTTGATCTCCCTGGTGGTGTTGGGGATCATGTTCGGCCTTTCGTATCTGCAAAACACAGGCGTCATCAGCGAGAAGCTGTTTCAGTACATCGCCATCGGCGTGGCGGTGGTCGTAGTGGTGATTAATGGCGTGATGCGTCGTAAGGTCAAGCCTTGAACGACGCACCTGGGAGCTGATCAGTCGCGATGAAGCATGGCTACAGCGTCTGGATGCAGGCTGTAGCTTTTGTCCGCATTGAGCGTGATCACGCCTTCGCTGCACAAGCGTTTCAACACTTCTCGCACACTGAGAAAGGACAGGGGAATATCCAGGTCCAGCAAATGGCTGTGCACGCCGCGCACGCCCAGGCTGCGCTCGCTTTCGGCGGCGGTCAGCAAGGCGTCGATGACTTTGAGGCGAATCAGGCTGGTTCGCAGGCCAAAGCTTTTGAGCAGCAATCTGATCCGCTCGTTGCCAGTGCGCTCGCCCCGTTGGCTGAAAACACCGGAGCCCATCGCTGAGCCCTTTGGCGCGTGACTACCGTCCGTTGGCAGTTGCGAGTTGTACATGCAAAAACTCCTTTTCCGAGCCGGCCAGGAAATGTGATGGGTGCTCTCATTCAATAAGACGTATGAGCACGGCAAATAATGAAGGTTCGAATGTAGAAAATTCGTCACCGTCACGTCACAGGCCTGTGAGATGGCCGGATAAAGCGCCTTTGCGGGCCTAAATTTTTGTCGTGGGTTTCGTTCCTAGGGGATGGCGCGGTGCGTGTTTGACGCAGGGTGTATGTCTTTTCGATCAGGAGCGAGCGTGATTATTTCCAGGCAGTTAACCAGGTTGAGCCTTGCCGGCATGTTGGTGGGGCTGAGTCTTGCGGCAAACGCACGCAGTACGCCCGAGCAGGCGAGCGCCGACATTCGCCGCACCAGTTTCGGTGTGCCGCATATTCGTGCCGCAGACGAGCGTGGGCTCGGTTATGGCATCGGTTACGCCTACGCGCAGGACAACCTGTGCCTGCTGGCCAACGAGATTGTCACCGTCAATGGTGAACGTTCGCGCTATTTCGGCCCGGATCAGATGACGGTCGAGGAGCGCGAGAACCAGGTTAGCGACCTGTTCTTCACCTGGCTCAATACCCCTGAAGCCGTTGCCGGATTCTGGAAGGCGCAAACCCCGCAAGTGCGTGATCTGGTCGAAGGTTATGTCGCGGGGTACAACCGCTCGCTGACCGAACGTCGTGCGCAGGGTTTACCGCAGCAGTGTCAGGGCGAATGGGTACGGGACATCACCTCGCAGGACCTGGTCAAGTTGACCCGCCGTCTGCTGGTCGAAGGCGGAGTAGGGCAGTTCGCCGAAGCACTGGCCGGCGCCACTCCACCACAAGCCGTTGCTCAAGTGGCCGGCGACGTATCGTCATTCCAGGTGGCGGACTCGCGCATGCAGCGCTTTGCCCTGGATCGCGGCAGCAACGCGGTGGCGGTCGGCAGCGAGCGTTCGTTCAATGGCCGCGGGATGTTGCTCGCCAACCCGCATTTTCCGTGGATTGGCGGGATGCGCTTCTATCAGATGCACCTGACCATTCCCGGCAAGCTGGATGTGATGGGCGCGGCGCTGCCGGGCCTGCCGATGATCAACATCGGCTTCAACCAGCACCTGGCGTGGACCCACACCGTGGACACGTCCAAGCACTTCACTCTGTATCGCCTGCAACTTGATCCCAAGGATCCGACCCGCTATCTGCTCGACGGAAAGTCGCTGCCGATGAACAAGCAGACCGTGACGGTGATCGTCAAACAGCCCGATGGCCAGACCCGGGCGGTGTCCCGTGTGGTCTACAGTTCGCAATTCGGCCCTATCGTGCAATGGCCCGGCAAACTCGACTGGGACAAGCAGTACGCTTACAGCTTGCGCGATGCCAACCTGGAAAACGACCGGGTATTGCAGCAGTGGTACGCCATGAATCAGGCCACCAGCCTCAAGGATTTGCAGGCCTCGGTGCACAAGCTTCAGGGCATCCCGTGGGTCAACACCCTCGCGGTGGATAATCAGGGGCAGACGCTGTACATGAACCTGTCGGTGGTGCCGAACGTCAGCGCCGACAAACTGGCCACGTGCAGCGACCCGCGCGCCGGGTTGCAGATGATCGTGCTCGACGGTTCCAGCAGCGCCTGTGCCTGGGACATCGACCCGAACGCGGCGCAAAAAGGTATTTATGCGGCGGACAAGTTGCCGCAACTGCTGCGCAAAGACTACGTGCAACACTCCAATGACTCGGCGTGGATGACCAACCCGGCGCAACCGCTCACCGGTTTCTCGCCCCTGATCAGTCAAGAAGGTCAGCCCCTGGGGCTGCGCTCGCGTTTCGCCCTGGACCGGTTGAGCACGCTAAGCAAGGCCGGCCCGGTTTCTGCGGCGGATTTGCAACGGATGGTGATGGACGATCAGGTGTACCAGGCCGGGCAAGTGATGCCGGACCTGCTACAGTTCTGCGCCGGCGATCTGGCCGCCGATGCCGCAACGCTCGCGCCGTTGTGTGCGAGCCTCAAAGCGTGGGACCGCAGCGCGAATCTGGACAGCGGGCTCGGGTTTGTACACTTCCAGAACGTCATGGAACCGTTGCAGCAAGTCCCGGACATTTGGCGAGTGGCATTTGACCCGAAAGATCCGCAACACACGCCGCGTGGCCTGGCGCTGGATAATCCTCAGGTCACCCAGGCGATTCGCGAGGCGATGCTGGCCTCGATGGAACAGGTCAAAAAACTGGGGCTGAAAGATGACAGCCGCTGGGGCGACATTCAGGTGGTCAGCAGCGGCGGCCAACAAACGCCGATCCACGGCGGGCCGGGCACGCTGGGCGTGTACAACGCCATCCAGAGTGTGCCGAGAACCGATGGCAAACTCGAAGTCGTCAGCGGCACCAGCTATTTGCAAGTGGTGACCTTTGATGACAAGGGGCCGCACGCTCAAGGTCTGCTGGCGTTCTCGTTGTCCAGCGACCCGACGTCGAAGTATTCCCGGGACCAGACCCTGGCGTTTTCAAAGAAGCAGCTGAGCCCGTTGCCGTTCACCGAGCAGCAGATCACCGAGGATCCGCAGTACCAGGCACAGACGATCCGCGAGCAGGATGAAAAAGCCGGGAAGGTAGCCGCTCAGTAAGAAGAGGGTGGTTCAAGCGATAAATAAGGCCGCATCCCGTTAAGGGTTGCGGCCTTTTCAGCTTTTGGGGGTTTGTTGCGGGATCGAATTGAGCACCGGATTACCTTCCTTGTTACGGGTCAGGTAGACCGGCAGCACTTTGGGCAGGGAAGCCACCAGGTTGTTCAGTTCTTTGATGTTGTAGATGCCACCCAGACGAATCGTGCCAGTGCTGTGGTCAGCGACCATGATCGGTTTGGTCAGATAACGGTTGATCAACGGCAGTGCGTCGTTCAGCGCCAGATCATCGAGCACCAGTTTGCCGCTGCGCCAGGCCAGGGCATTGTCGTTGGGGTAGGTCTGGTTGATCTGCGGCGTGAAGTCGCCGTGTTTATAGCGCGCCTGCATCGCCGGCCCGAGACGCAAGCCATCGCCCGGAAGATCATCGTTGCTGCTGACCAGCACCGAGCCTTCAATTAGGTTCACGCGGACCTGATCCTCATACATCCAGACGTTGAATTTGGTCCCGGTGACCCGAATCCTGCCGTCCGCTGCCCTGACGATAAACGGGTGAGCCATGTCGTGGCTGACGCTGAAGAAGGCTTCGCCTTTTTCCAGCGTGACCCGACGCTGATCCTTGTAGTTGCTGAAGGTCAGCTCGCTGCCCAGGTTCAGTTCCACTTGGCTGCCATCGCTCAAAGTGACCTGACGGACCGTGTCACTCGCTTCGAAGTGCTGATACGAGTTCGGTAGCCAGCCCATGTTCCAGCCGGTGTACGCCGCCAGCGGCAACGCCAGGGCGCAAACGGCGGCGGCGATGCCAACCGTGCGCCAGGGCGTGGCAGGTTCGAAGCGAGCCACCGATGCGACGGTTTCGGGACGCGGCAAATCCCCCGCGACTTCCCAGATCTCCAGCATGGCCTCGTACTCGAATGCATGCAGCGGATGAGCTTCACGCCATTGTTCGAAGGCGATCCGCTCTTCGGCGGTGCAGTCGAAGGCGTGCAGACGCATGCACCAGTGCGCAGCGGCATCGGTGATAGCGTCATATTCGGCTTGCGAGAGAGAATTGTCGGTCATTGACTCATCCTGATTTCCTGCATTCTAACCTTGAGGGGAAGTCTGCGAGAACAGCCGTCATGGCAATTAAACATCAAATGAGAAGTATTTTTGACATCAGGGCGTGCTGACGTGCAGTTCGCGGCCCAATTGGCTGACTAACCAGGCAACGCTGTCGGCATTACCCAACTGCACGGCCAGCCTGACCAGTGGATCTTTCTTGAAGGTGTGGCGGGCACCGCTGAGGTTTTCTGCACCGGTCAACGCCAGAATATGCGCCTTCACCCGATCCGTATCTTCATAAGACGTACTGCCAGGATCCTCCCACACACCGGTATCAGGATCCTGGGTCATGAACAGTTGGGTATACGGAGTCTTGATCGAGAGTGCTGTGGTCTGAACGTCGGTCAAGGCGCGTTTGAGTTCAGTTGCCAGGGGGGTGGCTGTTCCAATCAGGTCGGTGAACGGTCTGCAGGGATCGAGATAAGAAATGTCCTCGGTTTTACAGGCCATGTGCGAAAGCTCATGAATCAAGGTTACCGCCCGGGCATGGGTGTTGATAGGGAAGGCCGTGTCAGTAAGGTGTTGGTGGTAGAGGTCGAATCTGGGATCGAAGAATCTTTCGGCGAGATGAATCCTGCGTTTTGCGTCTGTAGCCACGATGAAGGCAAAGGTGTTTTGTGCGCCATCGACAAGCCTGCCGACCGCAAAACGACTGGACTTAGGCTTTCTGAGTGATGGCTCCAGCAGCGCTGTGAACACGTCGCTTACGACTTTTTCAACCTGCTCGACATGCGCGGGCAGCACGTGCTGCACACTCATGAAATCCATGAGGAGTTGATGCACGGGAGTGACCGTGTCGTCGGACGTCTTCAGCAGTTGCAGATTTCGATAGCTGTTCCAGGCATAGGTCGTTGCCAGGTCTAGCGCTTCGTCAATCTGACGGGCTCTTTGCGGAAACTGTCGACGGATAGCGGGCATCCCTGTGGCTTCAACGTTCATGCTCTGAAAAACCGAGCTTGCGGTCTCCAATCGTCCGAACAGGCTGAAGCGAGGTGCCGATGTCGGCCCATCAAGCACCCATTGTTTCGATCCGTTCTGACGCAGAAGCGGGCCACGGGTGGTTGTGTCGCCGATGCGCCAGTGGGTGCCGCGCTTGATGACCGGATACACCTTTCCTTCAACCGGTCCATAGTGTTTTTTTGTCGTTGGATGGGTGTAGAGCCCAAGCTTTGCGTCTGATGTCAGCGAATCCAGATCGACATTGAGGCTTTCATGGCGTTTCAGTTTCGTGCGTTCGGGGCCGGTGACGTCGATGTCCTGCCATTTGAACCGCGTATCGGGCTTTTCCGGCGCCGGTATGGCGGGGGCGGGTGTCGAAGACAGCAGCGTTTCATCCCCCAGGGATTGGCGCAATGTGGAGAGTTCGGCCATGCCGCTGATGAACTCTTTTATGGCGGCGCCCCATTTATGGGTTTGCAGGTCTTCGGCGGATTGCTTGATGTCGCGGTAACTGCGCCACACCGTCTCCGGGTAGGCGAGTTTGCCCATGAAATACGAATAGGCCGCGTGCAGGTCTTCGCCCAGCACATGTTTGATGGTTGCCCATTCGCCCTGTTTGTTGTCATCGGACTGGCAACCGAGCAATCGGCCCAGCAACGCGGCGTTGTCACTGAGCAGATGTCTGAACAGATTTCCCTTGATTGGATTGGAGGCCAGCGTGGTACTTGCCGGCGTGGCTCTGGCAACGCGATGAGCGGTAGTCGCCATTCGGGTTTCCAGCAGTATCCGGTCAGGTTGCGGCAGATTCAGGAGTAGCCAGTCGAGCAGCGGTCCACGGGTCTTCAGTTCGGTCAGCAGCTGTGCTTCATTTTCATATTCTTTCACCCCGTGCCGTGGGCTGTGAGGCGCAATAAGCACCTGGGGTGCCGCGCGATCAGCCGATGAGCCGATCAGGTAAACACCGGGCACTTTGATTGCCTGGTCACTCTTGATCCCCAAAAACTCAAGCGGACGGATGATCGCGTGGGCACCGTCGACGGTTGCGCGGGCAATAGCGTCTGGCATGTCCATGACTTGCCGGATCAGATCAAATCCGGTCTTGCTCAGGCGTTCCTGCAGATGTTCTGCATGGGCGTAATGCATCAACTGCCAGGGTAATTGTGTGTAAAACCGCTTCCTGCGGTCCGCGTTCGCCGGGGTGTCAGCCAAGGCGTCGCTGACTATTTTCTGTTGATGTTCGCCCGGTTTGAGATTTCGTATCAGGTCTTTGATGTAGCGTTCGTCCATCCCTTCGGGAATCACGGTGGTATCCAGCGACACCAGTTTGAAATGGAGGTGATCCAGCTCCTTGAGGTGAGTCAATGCAAAGTCGGTCAGGGTTTGGGTTCTGGCGGCAGACGTGGGGCGGGCGCTGATCTGGACCTGGACGTTGTCCGGATTGATGTTGAAGTCGTCTGCCTTGAGTTGTTTTTCAAGCTCATGGTGTGCCGTGCGTTGCAGTGACCGTATGCCGGTCAGGTAATCCTGGTCGTCCTTGACGTTGTTGAGGTATTGCTGAAGCAGCTCGGCATGCAGGATCAGGTCCTTGACGTCCGCCTGGGCCAGCCATGCCGGCAGTTTTTGTTGAGTCGTCAGTGACCGCGCAATGTCTACCGCACGGTCGAGCCCTGTCATGGGCTTACGCAGCGCCACCAGATTCAGGAGATTGGTCAGTGACGTGGCGGTGAGCTTCGTCGCCAGCGCGTTGGTCAGGCTCGACGGGTCCAGATGCACATAGGGTTTTTGTAGATAGTCAAGAAAATGCCCGTAGACACGCTGCAGGGGCGCCAACGTGTAAGTTTTGCCAGGCAATCGCTCGTTGCGGCCAAGGTTCTCCAGGAGCGTTGAGCGAAGGTTGACATCTGCGAGGCGTCGTCCCAGTTCGGTCAGCAACGGTGTCAATGCCTTGAAGGCCTCAAACCCCAACGCAGGCGTCCACAAAATCGCCTTGCCCGAATGCACCGGGTCCAGGCCGCCCCGTTCAGTCAGCACAAAGCAACTGGCCAGTTTCAACGGATCCGCTGCGTGGCCGGCCTTCAATGCGAGGGAAAAAACTTCCGGCAAAAAACCGTTCAATGCCGCTCGCTGCAGGTGTATCGGGCTATCGAACACGGTTTTGATGATGGCCTGTTCCGTCGCACCCAAGGTGCGCGTAACGGCACGCAGCTTCAGTTCACTGCGCAATGCCGTCGACAGTGTGTGAGTGAAATTCGTTTGCAAGCTCGCCACGGAGGGACCCAGTACGCGCTGCGCGTCGGCGATCGAGCGGGTTGCCGTGGAGATGATCGGGTGTTTCTCAAGAAGTTGATCAAGCGCCTGCTCGACAGAATTGAGCAGCGACAGCTCCACTTTGGCTGACTCGGCGCGCACGGTGGCCGGGCGTGCGCTGCCGCCCCGGTCTGCTCGCGTACTCCAGCGCCCTGAAGGTTCGGGAGTCAACAGTCGGTCATCGATCAATCCGCGGACATCCAGCGCATTGTCGAGCAAGGCATGGGGGTCGACCGTACCTTCGCTTTCGCGCAAGCGGCTCAGCGCATGGGACAGGTTGTCCCGTTGCTTGCCAAGGATGTCGGTCATCAAATGTTTAAACACCGGGCCAATGACCGGTTTGCCTTCAATCAGGCGCTCAGCCGGAGCCAACGCAAGAAAGGTGGATCGTTCGTCCAGGGACATGAAATTGAGCAGCGTGTCTTCATGCCCTTCGGTTTTAATCATCTCCAATACGATTTTTTTGACTGCTGGAAGATTGCTCGTTGCTTCGATGCCTCTGGAGGGGGTGTACAGAAAACCCAAGGTGGTGGGGCCCCCGATCATCAAGGTCGAGGCCAGCTCCGTAAAATGCTTCAAGGGCGCGGTCACAAGCACTTTTTCAATGCGAAGCGGATCGTTCGCATCCGGCGCGAGGCTGACCTTCATCAGTCGCAGGTAGTGCTGCGTCGTCAAGATTCCATTCTGGTGCTGGTTTAGAAGCTTCATGTGAAAGGTGTCGCGTACACCCTCGGTGAAAAACTCCAGACGGGAGAGACCAATGCTCATGGAGGTGTTCCAGAACAAGGTGAGCAGGCTGTGCAAGTGCGGCGTAAAGCGCTGCGCGATCTCTTTAACCGCGTGTTCCCATGCCTGGTTATCTGCGTCGCTGCTCACGCTATGCCCGGGATTGGCGAAGACTCTTGAATCGCCGGTGGGCCAGTGGTTGGTCAGATAGAAATGCAGAAGCGCATCGCTCAGTGGTAACGAGGAAATCGTGTGCTGGTTTTCGCCGCCGTCGAGGGCTGAAACAGTCTTCACGAAGCTCTTCAGTGTGGTCAGGCGCTGGTCCAGGGTGGGGAAGGCTTTGTGCAGCGCGTGCTTGAGGGTGTCGTCCAGCATCGATTGCAGTGTTGGCGTCTCGAGTAACTCGCCCTTCATGGTCTTGATGTTCTGTTCCTGATTGCGATCGAGGGTCAGTCGCTGGTCCTGGAATACCGCGCCTTCGATGTCTTTCGTGGCAACGTCGGGGGAGGTGGCTGCGGGTAAAATGCTGCGTTGTTCGATGGAGAGAAAGCGCAACAGCTCCCGCTTCGCTGTAGCCTGCGCCAGCCATTCCTTGAGCTTGCTTTTGAGGTCGGCCATGTCCGCGAACTTGATCAAGCCTTTCCACGGCGTATAGAGCGTGACCTCTCCATCTTTGGGCCGGCTCATGGCAAAGGCGCCGGCCAATTGGATATCCGCTGTGCCTGTCACCTTCAGCAACAGTTTGCAGACGTGCATTGGGTCTTTTTGCGCAATGCGGGCAGCGTGGGTGGCCAGGTAAACGTGCTTCAACCATTTCAGGTCGGCGAGTGTGAAATTCAGTGCTTTTTCTCGGTCACCGGGCTGTTTGGCATTTGAGGCACGCTCTGCCTCATCGAAAAAGTAGGGCTCTACAGGTTCAGTCATGGTTTTTCCTCATGTGCTGCGATCAGCGACCTGTCGCAGGGCGTTGGTTGAGGAAAAACAGTAAGGTCAGTTGAATGCTTGGGTGCGGTACATATTGCTTGAGCCGAACAGGCGGTCGAGACTTGACAGGACGCCGGTAAAACAGCGCTTAATCGACGTATGCTTCAGGTTGCCCTGCAACCTCGTTTCCCCTGGTGCCCGTACTCAATAATAAAACTGGAGCTTCAGATGACCGCAACGCCCGAAGTGGCCGTCAGTTCGACCACCCCATCGCTCGATTTCGACGCGCTCGTTCTATTGCTTGAGCAAATTTTCCTGCGTCATGGCACCTCCGCCGATGTTGCCAAAACCCTGGCATTGAACTGCGCCGGTGCTGAACGCGACGGCGCGCACAGCCATGGCGTGTTTCGTATTCCAGGTTATGTCTCGACGCTCAAGAGCGGCTGGGTCAATGGCCAGGCCGTGCCAGTGGTCGAAGACGTTGCCTCGGGTTTTGTCCGGGTCGATGCCGGCAATGGTTTTGCCCAGCCTGCGCTCGCGGCGGCCCGGGCACTGTTGGTGGAAAAAGCCCGCAGTGCCGGGATTGCGGTGCTGGCGATCCGTAACTCCCACCATTTCGCGGCGCTATGGCCGGATGTCGAGCCTTTCGCCTATGAAGGGCTGGTGGCGTTGAGCGTGGTTAACAGCATGACCTGCGTGGTGCCCCACGGCGCCGACCGGCCGTTGTTCGGCACCAACCCGATCGCTTTCGCTGCGCCTCGGGCTGACGGTGAGCCAATTGTCTTCGACCTGGCCACCAGCGCCATTGCCCATGGCGATGTGCAGATTGCCGCACAAAAAGGTGAACGCTTGCCGGTGGGCATGGGCGTGGACAGCCTTGGCCAGCCGACTCAGGACCCGAAAGCGATTCTGGAGGGTGGCGCGTTGCTGCCGTTTGGGGGGCACAAAGGTTCCGCGTTGTCGATGATGGTCGAACTGTTGGCGGCGGCACTGACCGGCGGCAATTTCTCCTTCGAGTTCGATTGGTCGAACCACCCGGGGGCCAAGACGCCCTGGACCGGCCAGCTGCTGATCGTGATCGACCCGAGTAAGGCGGCCGGGCAGAATTTCGCCGAACGCAGCCAGGAGCTGGTCCGTCAAATGCACGGCGTGGGGCTCAAGCGCCTGCCGGGCGATCGACGTCACTACCAGCGCACCAAGTCGAACGCTCAAGGCATTCAGTTGAATGCTCAGACGTTGGCAAACCTGCGAGAATTGGCAGGGCTCTGAGACCTGCACAATACGCGGGCATAAAAAAGGCGAGCATTGAGCTCGCCTTTTTGCTGTGTTGCCAGCGAAGCGTGACCGTTTAACGGCGGCCCAGCAGCAACCCGACCACCAGGCCGAAACCGGCGGAGATGGCCACGGTTTGCCATGGATGACCACCGATGTAGGTCTCGGTCGCGTCGACCACAGGTTTTGTGCGGTCACGAACGCTAGTGACCGAGTCCCGGGCCTGCTGGAGTTTCTGGGCGATTTGCCCACGAAGGGTCTCTGCTTCCTCACCGACCAGTGAGGCGCTGCTTTTGAGCAGCTTCTCCGATTCTTCGATCAGAACCTGAAGTTCGCTGAAGGCCTGATCCTTGATCTGGTCATTGACGATTTGTGTGGCAGTTTTCCGGGCCATTGGGTACTCCTTGCAGGTAAATGGGCAGTGAACAATGGAGTCTTGCGCGACTGAAAAAGTTGCAGCGGGTTTGCGTATCGACTGTGCGCCGAGGAAAAATCCGGAGTCGGACATTTCCTCCTACAGTGTAAGATGTCGCCTATTTTACGCAGCAGGTAATTCCCATGAGCTTCAATCTGGCCGACAAACCCCTGGCTGAGCGCGCCGCGCTTGAAGATGAGAAATCCCGTCTGTTCGACCTCTGGCAAAGCAACCTTGGCAAATCCAAGGGCGAGGCCGCGCGTTTGTTTGGCGAGCGCGCCAAGCGCAAAGGCAAATGGGCTGAATGGGTTCGCTCGGAACTCGACGGCATGTCGCCGCCGGAATTCGCGAACATGGTACGCAGTGAAGTGAATCGCTTGATGGCCGCCAAGTAAGGCCCGCCTCAGGCAAAACTCGCGACAATGGCCTCGCGCACTTTCAACACCACCGGATCGAGCTGCGTGCTGGTGCGCCAGCCCAGTTCGATCGGGTAGCGCGGCAAGGCCAAAGGGCAGGGCAGCAGCGCCAGTCCGCAGAGCGCCGCAATACTTTCAGCGGCGTGGGCCGGAATGGTCGCCACCGCCTGACTGCCCTTGAGCAAGTGCGGCAACGCCGCAAAGTGTGTCGTCGAGGCGCACACCCGTCGATTCAGACCCAGCGCCGCCAATCCTTCATCGGTGATCCCGATAAAACCGCCCGACGACACCAGAATGTGTTCGCGGGCCACAAACTCTTCAAGGCTGATTTCCGTTTGCCCTTGCGCCAGGCTGAGCGGGTCCACCAGGCACAGATAACCGCCTTCACCCAGCACCTGACGGCTGAGTAACCGCTCGGTAAACCCGCCTGCGGTGATGGCCAGATCGATGCTGCGCTCCATCAATGCCTGAGCGACGATCTGGCTGTGAGTTTGCCGAAAGATCAGGCGCAACTTCGGCGCACTGAGCGCAATCGCCTCGATCAATCGCCGCCCGTAGGCGATCTCGAAATCATCCGACAACCCCACGGTGACCGAGCGTCCGTCGTAATGATTGGCCGCCGGATCGACCATCGCCAGGCTCTGACGGCATTTGTTCAGCGCATCACTCACCACCGGTTTCAACTGGTTGGCCCTGAGCGTCGGCGCCAGGCCGCGGCCGGTGCGCACGAACAACTGATCGCCATACATCTCGCGCAGCCGTCGCAACGCTGCGCTGACAGCCGATTGCGTCACGCCCAGGCGCAGTGCCGCTCGGCTGGCGCTGGACTCTTCATGCAGCGCTTCGAAGACTTTGAGCAGGTTGAGGTCAACGGTGGCGATATTCATATGGCTCATATCATTCAGCAGTGAATCGGGCTGTATTCATGATCCCGTGGCGCATGAGAATGGGCAACACCTCATTGCTTTCGGAGTGACCGCCATGCCCAAGTCCATTGTTGCAGCGTTGCAAATCGGCGCCTTGCTCGGCGGCAAGGCCGAAACCCTTGAACAGATTCTTGCCTGGGAAAACGCGATTATCGAATCCGGCGCCGCGCTGGTGGTCATGCCTGAAGCGTTGCTCGGTGGTTACCCAAAAGGCGAGAGCTTCGGCACGCAACTGGGCTACCGTCTGCCGGAAGGTCGCGAGGCGTTTGCCCGGTATTTTGCCAACGCCATCGACGTGCCTGGCGCCGAAACTGAAGCGCTGGCCGGATTGTCGGCCCGCACCGGGGCCAACCTGGTGATCGGCGTCATCGAGCGCGCCGGCAGCACATTGCATTGCACCGCGCTGTATTTCGATCCGCAGGCCGGACTGGTGGCCAAACACCGCAAGCTGATGCCCACTGGCACCGAACGCTTGATCTGGGGCAAGGGCGATGGCTCGACGCTGCCAGTGATCGACAGTCAGGTCGGGCGAATCGGCGCGGTGGTGTGCTGGGAGAACATGATGCCGCTGCTGCGCACCGCGATGTACGTCAAAGGCATCGAGGTCTGGTGCGCGCCGACGGTGGATGAACGGGAAATGTGGCAGATCAGCATGCGCCACATCGCCCATGAAGGACGTTGTTTTGTGGTCAGTGCGTGTCAGGTACAGGACTCACCGAAAGCCTTGGGCGTTGAGATCGCCAACTGGCCGGCGGATCGGCCGCTGATTGCGGGCGGCAGTGTGATCGTCGGGCCCATGGGCGACATTCTGGCGGGGCCGTTGCGTGACGGGGCCGGGTTGCTCACCGCCGAAATCGACACCGACGACTTGATCCGCGCGCGTTACGACTTCGATGTGGTCGGCCACTACGCGCGTCCTGATGTGTTTGAGCTGAGCGTCGACGAACGCGCCAAACCTGGCGTCCGCTTCAACACATAACCTCCCCTTGTGGGAGCGAGCCTGCTCGCGATAGCGGTGTGTCAGGCAACTTCAATGCTGAGTGATAAATCGTCATCGCGAGCAGGCTCACTCCCACATTGAGATCTTCAGCGTTGCTGATCCTTCGGTTTTACCAGGTGCCGGCGGTCGCCTCTGGCAATCTGAGTTTGCCAGTGTCCACGAAGCGCATCGTGCCAAACAATCCGCCGGCCAGTTTGCCGCGCAGCACATAAGGCAGGTCGTTCAGGGTTTGCGTCTGGCTCAGGCCCAGGGTCTGGCGAATCACCGAGAACGCCGAAACGCTCACCGGAACCGTCAGCACGGTTTCGGAAAAGCGTGCAATCGAGCCCGACTGATCGCTGACCCCGGAAGCCAGCGGCTGGCCATTGACCTCCAGATCCAGCGCCACGCCGTTGTAGTCGATCGGCGATTCGTTGGGGTTTTGCACGCGTATCTTTACGGCAAAGCGCACTTCCATGTCCTGGCTTTGCAGCGGCTCGATGCCGACCACATTGATGTTCAGCGGGTCGCGATGGGGGAAGAGGGCGCAGGCGCTCAGGGAGAGCAACAGCAGGGAAAGGAGGATCGCGTTGACGCTGCGCATGGACAGGCTCTCGTGTAGAAAAGGGCTGAACCGCCAGCGGCTCAGCCCTCGAGCTTTCTAGCGGTTCAACTGTGCGACCGCCGCAGGCCGTGCGGGTTCACCCTTGGCCGGGACATCCGGATTCTCCATGACCTGGAGGATCGAGGCTTCCGGATCGAAATCGTCCTCTTCCAGCTCGATGAATTCTTCGGGCAGGAAGATGTTCAGCACGATAGCGCACAACGCCCCGACGGTGATCGGTGATTCGAAGATGTTGTGCAGCGCCTTTGGCAGCTCGCGCAACACTTCCGGCACCGCGGCGACACCCAGGCCCATGCCGATGGAAATCGCCACGATCAGCATGTTGCGTCGATGCAGACCGGCTTCGGCGAGGATCTTGATTCCGGCCACCGCCACGGTGCCGAACATCACCAGCTCAGCGCCGCCGAGCACCGGTTTGGGCATCAACTGCAGCACCGCGCCGATCATCGGGAACAGCCCCAGCAGCACCAACAAACCAGCGATGAAAAACGCCACGTAGCGGCTGGCCACGCCGGTGAGCTGGATCACGCCGTTGTTCTGCGCGAAGGTCACCATCGGCATGCTGTTGAACACCGCCGCCATGGCCGAGTTGAGGCCATCAGCCAGCAGACCGGACTTGATCCGGCGGATGTAGATCGGGCCCTTGACCGGCTGCCGGGAAATCATCGAGTTGGCGGTCAGGTCACCGGCGGCTTCCAATGGCGACACGAGGAAAATCACCGCCACCGGCACAAACGCCACCCAATCGAAATTGAAGCCATATTTAAACGGCACCGGCACGCTCATCAGCGGTACGTCGGGGAGGCTGGCGAAGTTGACGTCGCCCATCAGCCAGGTCACGACATAGCCGAGGGTCAGGCCAATGACAATCGCCCCCAGGCGCAGGAAAGGCACATCGACCCGGTTCAACACCACAATCGTGCCGAGCACCAGCGCCGCCAACGCCAGATGACTGGCCGCGCCAAGGTCCGCCGCGCCGAAGCCACCAGCGATGTCGGTCATGGCGACCTTGATCAGCGACAGGCCCATGAGGGTAATGATGGTGCCGGTCACCACAGGCGTGATCAGCATCCGCAACTTGCCAATGAACTGGCTCAACACCACTTCGATGAACGCGGCGAAAAAGCACACACCGAAGATCGTCGACAGGATTTCATCGGTGCCGCCACCCCGGGCCTTGACCATGAACCCGGCACTGAGAATCACGCTGATAAACGAGAAGCTGGTGCCTTGCAGGCACAACAGGCCGGAACCGATCGGGCCGAACCGCCGCGCCTGAACAAACGTGCCCAGGCCCGAGACAAACAGCGCCATGCTGATCAGGTACGGCACTTCGCTTTGCAGACCGAGGGCGCCGCCCATGATCAGGGTAGGCGTGATGATGCCGACGAAACTCGCCAGCACATGTTGCAGGGCGGCGAAGACCGTGGCGGTGAGATGCGGGCGATCGTTGAGGCCGTAAATCAGGTCGGAACGGGACTGGGGTTTTGCGTGTTCGGAAGAGGTCACGAGGAAAGCGCCAGAGGCCAGGTCAAAAAATGGAGGCGCAGGATGCCAGAAAGCGCCCGCTAACGGCAAAAGATCGCAGCCTCGTTTCACTCGACAGCTGCTACAGGGGATCGCGTTCCAAAATGTAGGAGCTGTCGAGTGAAACGAGGCTGCGATCTTTTGATCTTCAGGTGAATGCGGCGAGCAGGTCTTCTTCAAACGCCTTCTGCGCATCCCCCGGCACTTGAGCGCGATGGCGCGCCAGGTGAAACGCCACATCGAAGCTCATGTCATCCCGGCGCACGGCGCGCAGCAAGCCTTTGTCTTCCCAGCTGCGGGCAAAGTGATTGGGCAAATAACCGACATGTTTACCGGACAGTACGAAGGCGAGGGTGCCTTCGACTTGCTCAGACCTGGCCGAACATAATTTGCCTTGAAAGGGCTCATCGCTACGCAGAAAACGATAGGGATGATCGACCCGGTCACACGCCTGCAACGCCAGATCATCCGGCGCATCGTCGGTGAACAACGGATGCCCGGGGGCGCAATACAGGTGTTGGGTTTCGCTGAACAGTTCGCGGTAGTCAAACGCGCTTTGCACCTGGGAGAAATAGCCGATCGCCAGGTCCAGTCGCTGTTGCAGCAGCAGGCGTTCCATTTCGCCGGGCATGGCGCTCATCAACTCGATGCGCACTGATTCGTCACGTTCACGAAACCGTCGGATGGCATCGGCCACCTTTTGCAGCACCGATTGATCCAGCGCCTCGGACAAGCCCAGACGCACTTCGCCGATCAAACGACCCGCCACGCCGTTGGATTGATGACGGAATGCTTCGATGGATTCAAACAACCCGCGTGTCGCGCTCAGCAGCTGTTCGCCCTTGGGCGTGATCCTGAATCCACCCTTGCCGCGACTGCACAAGCGGTAGCCGAGCCGGGTTTCGAGTTTGGCCATTTGCTGGCTGATGCTCGACTGGCTCAAACCCAGTTCACCTTGCGCCGCGCTGAAACCGCCGCACTCCACCACGCGGACAAACAAGCGCAGCAGTTGCAGGTCGAGGTCGTGGAGTTGACCGAGCATCAAACATTAATCCGTAATAAAGTCAGGTTAACAAACTTGATATTTCGCCAATGTATCCGAGCGCGCACGCTGCAACCACTTCCTCTGGTCAGGTGTTCGTCATGGTTCCCGCATTCAAGCTGTGTTTACCCGCGTTGTTCCTCGCCATGGCCGCGTCGGCCCAGGCTGAGGAAAAGACCCTCAACCTCTACAGTTGGGCCGATTACGTGGCGCCTGAAACTTTGCAGCGTTTCGAAAAGGAAACCGGCATTCACGTGCGTTACGACACGTTCGACTCTTCGGAAGTGCTGGAAACCAAACTGCTCACTGGCGGCAGCGGCTATGACGTGGTGGTGCCGTCATCCAGCGTGCTGGCCCGTGGTTTGGCGGCGGGTGCGCTAAAGGAAATTCCTCACGAAGGGCTCAAGGGTTACGCCAATCTCGACCCGGACCTGCTGGAAAAACTCGCCGCTGTCGACCCCGGCAACCGTTATGGCGTGCCCTATACCTGGGGCACACTGGGTTTGGGGATGAATGTCGAAGCGGTGCAACAACGCTTGCCGGGTGTGCCACTCAACAGCCTCGACTTGCTGTTCAAGCCGCAATACGCCAGCAAGCTGAAGGACTGCGGCATTGCGATTCTCGATTCGCCGCAAGAGGTGATCGGCCTGGCGTTGCACTATCTCGGTAAAGATCCCTACAGCACCGACAAGGCTGATCTGACCGCCGCCGAGGCGTTGTTGCATCAGTTGCAGCCCAATGTGCTGTACGTCGCCACCGGGCGGCAGATCAGCGATCTGGCCAATGGCAGCGTGTGCCTGGCGTTGACCTACAACGGTGACGCCAGCATGGCCGCCGACCAGGCGCGCAAGGCCAACAAACCGTTCGAGGTGGCCTACCGGATTCCGAAGGAAGGCACGCTGGTCTGGCAAGACAACCTGGCGATTCCCAAGGACGCACCGCACCCCGAAGCGGCCCGGGCGTTCATCGAATTCATGCTGCGTCCCGAGTCCGTCGCCGCGCTGACCAACACGCTGTTCTTTGCCACGGCCAACCAGGCGGCGACCCCGTTGGTGGACGAAGCCGTGCGCACCGACCCGGACATCTACCCACTGGCCGACACCCGCGAACGGCTGTACGCCGACCGCAGCATGAGCCTCAAGGACATGCGCTCGCGCACTCGTCTGTGGACCACTTTCCGTAGCCGCCAATAAATAAATAAAAAGGAGATCACCATGGACGTCCCGATGCAAAACGATCAGGCCATGACCCGCGACAGCCTCTTTGGTACTGCCGCCGAAAGTACCTACGCCGGTATCACCAGTTTCATGCGTCGTCGCTACAGCCGTGATTTGCGCGGCGTCGACGTGGTGGTCAGCGGTGTGCCCTTCGACACCGCCACCAGCAACCGGCCCGGTGCGCGCTTCGGACCGCGTGGTATTCGCGCAGCCTCTACCGGCATCGCCTGGGAACGTCACTGGCCGTGGACCTTTGATCCGTTCGATCATCTGGCGGTGATTGACTACGGTGATTGCGACTTCGATTACGGCTCGCCGCACTCGGTGCCGGAAAGCATCGAGGCCCACGCCGAGCACATCCTCAACGGCGGTTGCGCGATGTTGACGTTCGGCGGTGACCACTTCATCAGTTATCCGCTGCTCAAGGCCCATGCGCGCAAGCATGGCCCGCTGTCGTTGATTCACTTCGACGCCCACAGCGACACCTGGCCGGACGAAGAGGGCAAGCGCGTCGATCACGGCACCATGTTCTGGCACGCGGCCAAGGAAGGTCTGGTGGACCCGTCGCGCTCGGTGCAGATCGGTTTGCGCACCACCAATGATGATCACCAGGGTTTTCAGGTGCTGGATGCGCGGAACGTGCATCGGCAAGGGTGTGAGGCGATTGTCGAGGCGATCCGTGCGCGGGTGGGGGATAACCCGGTGTACCTGACGTTCGACATCGATTGTCTCGACCCGGCGTTCGCACCGGGCACCGGAACGCCGGTGTGTGGCGGTTTGAGCACGGTGCAGGCGCTGGAAATACTCGGCGGGTTGCGCGGGATCAATCTGGTGGGAATGGACGTGGTGGAAGTGGCACCGGCCTACGACCACGCGGACATTACCTCACTGGCGGCGGCGACGTTGGCGATGGAAATGCTGTGCCTGTATGCGGCCAAACACAAGGTCGACCGGTAAGACGCCTTCGCGGGCAAGCCTCGCTCCTACAGATTCGATGTGATTCTTGTAGGAGCGAGGCTTGCCCGCGAAGCTTTTTCAGGCGACCGGGATAATTGGCAGGTCGAGGGTCTCAGCCCCGGTATACCGCGCCGCCGAACCGGCAATCGTTTCATGCGGTACGCCCTTCGGCACGCCGCTGACCTCATCAAGCCGCGACAATTGCTCAGTACTCAATTGCACGTTCAACGCGCCCAACGTCGCATCCAGTTGCTCACGCGTACGCGAACCCAGAATCGGGATCAACGCCGTCGTCGAGCGCTTGGCCTTTTCCCGCAGCCAGGCAATGGCGACGTGGGTCGGCGTGGCTCCAAGTTCAGCCGCCACCGCGAGCAACGTGTCGAGCAGGGCGGTTTCGTGGGCGCTTTTCTCGGTGTGAATCAGCATGCCGAGTTTGGCGGCGCGGTTGTTCTCATCATTGCTGCGGTACTTGCCCGTGAGGAACCCGCCACCCAGTGGCGACCAAATGGTAGCGGCCAACCCGAGGGCTTCGGCCATCGGCAGCAGTTCACGTTCGGCGGTGCGTTCGGCCAGGCTGTATTCGGCCTGTATCGCTGCAATCGGCGCAAAGCCACGCACTTCTGCCAGCACATCGGCGCGAGCGATGCGCCAGGCCGGGAAGTTTGACAGCCCGGCGTAGTGAATCTTGCCGGCACGCACCAGATCGTCGAAGCCACGCAGGATCTCTTCCATCGGCGTCACGCCGTCGCTGATGTGCGCCCAGAACAGGTCGATGTGATCGATGTTGAGCCGTTTCAGGCTTTCTTCCACGGCGCGAACCATGTTCTTGCGGCTGTTACCGGTGTGGGAAATGCCCGCGGCGGGCGTCGTACCCATGGTGTATTTGGTGGCGATGACCAGGCGATCTCGTTCCGGCGCGATGAACTCGCTGAGCATGGCTTCCGACTGGCCGGCCTGATAACCGTTGGCGGTGTCGATGAAGTTGCCGCCGGCTTCCAGGTAACCATCGAAAATGCGCTTGGCTTCGTCACGCTCGGCGCCATGGCCCCAGCCGGTGCCGAAGTTACCGGCGCCCAGCGCCAGTTCCGAAACCCGCAAGCCGGTTTTGCGGCCGAAGACTTTGTAATGCATGAGGTGACTCCTGAAGAAATGGCGCTGTGGCTTTATTTAAATGTTTAGCAACATGTATTTAATATGATGCGAGTAATATTGGCCGTCAAGGCGCTTTTCCATTCAGGGCAAAAGGGCCGACCACCGGGGTAATGTTGTTCACCCAAACCCTTCAGTCAGCGAGAGACTTGTGGCGAGGGGATTTATCCCCGTTGGGCTGCGAAGCGGCCCCGGCGTCCTTCCAGACAAACCGAGTTATCGGAATTACGACTGCTTCGCAGCCGAACGGGGATAAATCCCCTCGCCACAAAAGCCCCCTCGCCACAACGTAGGCACCCGGGGACTTTGCTCCTGCCAGTTTCTGACAGCAGCCTCTGCTAAGCTCCGACGACTTTTCAGGAAAGAGCCTGCCGATCGTGTCGCGTACCACTCGTTTACTCACGTTGCTGCAAGTGCTGCGAGGTAAAAGTCGTCCGGCCACTGCCGCGACACTTGCCGGCGAATTGGAGATTTCCGAACGCACGCTGTACCGCGATATCGCCGAGCTGACGGCCCTGGGCGCACCGATCTTCGGTGAAGCGGGAGTCGGTTATGTGTTGCGCAGCGGATTGTTCCTGCCGCCCTTGATGCTCAACGCCGACGAAACCGAAGCCATCGTGCTGGGTTTGCGTTATGTGGATCAGCGTGGCGATGAGGTGTTAAGCAAGGCAGCGGCCGACGCCCTGGCGAAGATTGCGGCCGTGTTGGCCCCGGAAGCTCAAGATGCATTGCGCAATCCGACGGTGCTGCCGGGCCCGCGCGGTTACGGTTATCCGCAAAATGCCGTGCCGTTGAGCGTGTTTCGCCAGGCCATCCGCGATCAATCCAAACTGAATATCGATTATGCAGACGCCCATCAGGTGCCCAGTCAACGACTGATCTGGCCACTGGCGCTGGGCTTTCTCAATGAAGTGCGGATCATTGTCGCCTGGTGTGAATTGCGCAGTGCCTATCGTACGTTTCGCACCGACCGTATTTCGGCTGCCAATGAACAGGGCGGGCGCTATCCGGGACGGCGCAGCGACCTGTTGCGCACCTGGCGTAAGCAAATGCAACTGGATGAAGCCGGGCGTTTCACTCCTGACAAGAACTGACACAGACCTGATCTAGCATGGCTCCAGAATCAATAAACAAGGAGCCGCACCATGTCCAATCCAGCCTCTTCACTGGCACCCGCCATCGCCGCCTACATTGCCGCCGCCAATGCCCGCGACACCTCGCGGGTCGGCAGTTTTTTCGCTGAGGATGCCAACGTGTTCGATGAGGGCCAGCACCGGATCGGCACGCAAGCCATCGCCCAGTGGATGCAAGACACTGCGCAACGTTATGAACCACGGGTCGAAGTGCTCGACGTTCAGCTGCGCACGGGCAAAGTGCTGGTGCACAACCTGATCTCCGGGACGTTTCCTGGCAGTCCTCTGGAACTGCGGTACATGTTCCGCCTCAATGAACAGGGCAAGATCGCCCGGCTAGACATCTCCCTCTAAACCGAGCGCGATCTTTGTAGCAGCTGCCGAAGGCTGCGTTCGCCTGCGCAGCAGGCGCAAAACCTGGCGACTCGGTATATCGGTGAGAACAGGGATATCGAAGCGACCGCTTCGCGATCGAACGCAGCCTTCGGCAGCTGCTACACAAGGAACGTATACTCCCGCGCATGAATGTCAACTCTCCGTTAAGCGCCTGGCAACACGCCATCGAACAGAAGGGTTTCGTCCAGGACGAAGCCCAGGAACATGCCGTGTGGGCGCTGCAAAAATGCCACGAAGCCTTGCATGAAGGCCGCATGCCGATCACTGGCGTTTACCTCTGGGGGCCCGTCGGACGGGGCAAGACCTGGTTGATGGATCAGTTCTACCAAAACCTGAAAGTCCCGGCCCGACGTCAGCACTTTCACCACTTCATGGGTTGGGTGCATCAACGCTCGTTCCAGCTGACCGGCACCGCCGACCCATTGAAGGCGCTGGCCCGTGAGTTGAGCGAAGAAGTGCGGGTTTTGTGCTTCGATGAACTGTTCGTCAACGACATTGGCGACGCGATAATCCTCGGGCGTTTGTTTCAGGTGATGTTCGAGCAGGGCGTGGTGGTGGTCTGCACCTCCAACCAACCGCCGGACCAGCTGTACGCCGACGGCTTCAACCGTGACCGCTTCGTACCCGCCATCGAGGCCATTAAAAAGCACATGCAGGTGATCGCGGTGGACGGCGGCGAAGACCATCGCCTGCATCCCGGCGCGGCTCTGCAACGTTACTGGACGACGGCGCCCGGGCAGCCCAGCGCGCTCGGTGAAGTGTTCAAGGCACTGACCGTTGGGCAGTCGCTGTCCGACGAGCCGATCACGGTCGGTTACCGTTCAGTCAACGTGGTGCAGGTCAGTGCCACCGTGCTCTGGTGTCGTTATGCCGATCTGTGCGAACAACCGTTTGCCGCCATGGACTTCATGGCGCTGTGCGACACCTTCAGCGCTATTCTGTTGAGTGACGTGCCCAACCTCAGCGCGCAGAAACGCGAAGGACGCATCGCCCGAGGCACCGAAGACGGTGCCGAGCGCGTCGTGGCCGGTGATCGCGAGCTGCCGCAATTGTCGGTGCATGACGACGGTGTCCGGCGTTTCATTGCCCTGGTGGACGAGTGCTACGACCGCAAGGTGCCGCTGTACCTTGAAGCGCAGGTGCCGATGGCCGCGCTGTACACCGAGGGTTATCTGGAATTTCCGTTCCGCCGCACGTTAAGCCGTTTACAGGAAATGCAGCTGCAACGTTTCGCCGAAGCCTAATGACCGGGAGCCGCGAAGATGAATCAGCCACTTTCTCATCATTTGCTGACCATGGCTTATCAGAATGCCTGGGCCAATTACAGACTCGCCAAAGCCTGGAGCCAGTTGACCCCGGCCGAACTGGCGGCACCGCGCGTCAGCTTCTTCCCAAGCCTCATTGCCACCCTCAACCACATCCTCACCTGCGACTGGTTTTACGTGGATGCGCTGGAGCGGGAGTTGCGCGGTGACGATCCGCACCCTGATTGCTTTGTGTTCTTTACCGAGGACGAACCATTCACGGCGGGCGCCGATCTGCAGCGCGAACAAGCGCATGTCGATCGCCGCCTGATTGCCTACTGCGAACAATTGCGCGACACCGACCTGGGGCGAGTCGTGACCATCGCCCGGGACACGCCGCAACATGACAGCCGTTTGCGCCTGCTGTCCCACCTGTTCGAGCACCAGCTTCATCATCGCGGTCAGGTTCACGCCATGCTCAGCGGCACCTCGGTCAAGCCGCCGCAACTGGACGAGTTTTTCTGTGCCGGTGAATCACGCCTGCGGGCCGAGGATTTTGCCGAATTGGGCTGGACCGAAACGCTGATCTGGGGCGTTTGAGACAGGTTCGGGTTGTCGACGACGGCGCCTCGCGATAATGTCCGTCGACCTCCCGGTGCGACAGACGCGCCGGGACAATTTGACGGGACGTTGACGATGGAAATGGAATCCGCAGAAATTCTGGTACTTCAGGCCAGCTACACCAATCCGCTGCATGCCGAAGCCTTCGGCGTGGTGCTCAATGCCTACGCCAAAGACCCGATGGGCGGCGGGCAGCCATTGCCCGAAGACCTCCTGCAACAACTACCGGGGGAATTGGCCAAGCGGCCTCATGCGTTCAGCGTACTGGCGTTTGTCCGCGGCGAACCGGCCGGGTTGGTCAATTGTTTTGAAGGTTTCTCGACGTTTGCCTGCAGGCCGCTGGTCAATGTCCACGATGTGTCGGTAGCGCCGAAGTTTCGCGGCTTGGGGTTGAGCCAGAAGATGCTTCAAAAAGTTGAAGACATCGCCCGGCAACGCGGCTGCTGCAAGATCACCCTGGAAGTCCTCGAAGGCAATGCCGTCGCACAGGCGTCTTATGGCAAGTTCGGATTTGCGCCAGGCATGTTCGACCCGGCACATGGTCGCATGCTGTTCTGGACCAAGGAGCTTTAACGGCAGATGAACAGCCTCGATGGCGCACAGGGGAGGGCACCCGTGGCAGACAAGCCGTGGATTATTTTCCTGATCTTCCTGCGTCTGGGGCTGACCTCGTTTGGCGGCCCCGTCGCGCATCTGAGCTATTTCCGCAGTGAATTCGTTCAGCGTCGGCGCTGGCTAAGCGAAGCCGCCTACGCCGAATTGATTGCCCTGTGCCAGTTTCTGCCGGGCCCGGCGAGCAGTCAGGTGGGCATGGCGCTGGGCTTGTCCCGTGGCGGCTACTCGGGGGCTTTGGCGGCGTGGGCAGGTTTCACCTTGCCTTCAGCGCTGATCCTGACGCTGTTGGCGTTCGCCATCACCCACGGTGGCTGGGCCTTACCGGCCGGTTTGATTCACGGGCTTAAAATTGTCGCCGTCGCCGTGGTTGCCCAGGCCGTATGGGGAATGGCCCGCACGTTATGCCGAGGTCCGGTGCGCGTGGGCATCATGCTGGTGGCGACTGTCGGGGTGTTGCTCTGGCCTACGTCTGTTGGACAGATGACGGTGATGGCGGTGGCGGCGTTGATCGGGTTGGCCTTGCTACATAACGCAAATGGAGCGCAACTGGAGGGCCTGTCGATTCGGGTCAGTCGCGTGGCCGTCTGGCTGGCGCTCGGTCTGTTCGTGGCTCTGCTTCTGGGGTTGCCGCTGATTGCGCACCGCTGGCCGGGCTCGTTGATCAACTTGTTCGACGGTTTCTTTCGCACGGGGGCGCTGGTGTTCGGCGGCGGCCACGTCGTGTTGCCGCTGTTGCAAAGTCAGGTGGTGGGCACGGGATTGCTGAGCAATGACGTGTTTCTCGCCGGTTACGCCGCCGCTCAAGCGGTACCGGGACCGCTGTTTACGTTTTCTGCGTTTCTCGGCGCGTCCATCAGCGGCTGGAGTGGTGCGCTTGTGTGCGTAGTGGCGATTTTCCTGCCGTCACTGCTGTTGGTGATTGGCGTTCTGCCATTCTGGCAGCGCTTGCGTGGCAATGCCCGGGTGCAAGCGGCACTGGCCGGGGTGAATGCCGGGGTGGTCGGGTTGTTGCTGGCTGCGTTGTATCAGCCGTTGTGGACCACCTCGATCCTTGGCCCGCTGGATGTGCTGTTGGCGGTGTTGGGGTTGATGGCGCTGCTGTTCTGGCGATGTCCGCCATGGTTGCTGGTGCTGCTGGGCGGGATTTTTGGTGTGCTGCTCGGCGCTTGAAACCAGTCGAACGGGCATCAAAAAGGGCGTCCATCAGGACGCCCGTTAGTCAGCGTTTAGTTCGGCCGATAAGTTTCGGTCACCTGTGCGGTTTGATCGTTCGGAACCCTTAGTTCAATAGATCTGGTTTCGACGCCATTAGCCTGCTGTTGTTTGAGTCGCAGGGTTTCGAAGTAATACCTCATTCGTTCGGCGCCGCCTTCGGCAAATGCAGCGGTCGAGCCGAACATCATCAGACTGGCAAGGATCAACGCGGTACGTTTCATGGTTTGCCTCCCACTACGGATATCGGGTGCCTTTCATCCATGAACCAATGTTGCCGGGACATTATCCGCCGATTCCGATATTTGGGAATTAAACCGCCTCAGAGCTTCCAGTCCAGGCTCAGGGTGACCGTGCGCGGGTCGCCCCAATAGACGCCGTTGTAGAACCCGACGTTGTCGTAATACTTTTTGTCGAACAGGTTGTCGACGTTCAGCGAAGCCGACAAGTGCTTGTCGACTTCGTAACGCGACATCAGTTTGACCACGGCGTAGGCCTCCTGGCGGATGTTGGTGCTGGCGGTGATTATCTCGCCATCAGCGCCACGGCCGACCGGGCGTCTGGCGGCACGGTAGACGTCGCTTTGCCAGTTCACCGCGCCACCCACGGTCAGTGCCTGCCAATCGCCGGGCAAGCGATAAGCCGTGGAGAAGCGGAACATGTTCAATGGCTGAGCGGTGTTGTTGCGCTGCTTCTCGCCATTGGCCGAGTGGGTGTAGGTGTAGCCGGCCGTCATGTTCCAGCCCGCCATCACCTCGCCGGAGACTTCGGCTTCGAAGCCTTGGACCTTGTTGCCTTTGCCGCCTGATTTGAAGAATTCCTCACCGGTGACCGGGTCCGGCGGCACCGAATCGTCGCGTTCGGCGACGTTGTCCTGCTTGCTCCAGAACACCGCGGTGGCGAGGTTGAGTCGCTCTTCCAGCAGGCTGCCCTTGAGGCCCAGTTCATAGTTGCTGCCGACCACCGGTTCCAGGTATTTGCGATTGCTGTCGCGATCGTCCTGCGGCTTGAAGATGTCGGTGTAGCTGACGTACACCGTGTATTCAGGCGTGAGGTCGTAGAGCAACCCCGCGTATGGGGTCCAGATGTCGTTGTGCTGCTGGCTGATGGCTTCGACACCGGTCCGCTGCAGGTTGTTGTCGTATTTATAGGTGTTTTTCGAGATCTCCCAGCTGCCGTAACGACTGCCGAGTACCGCGTGCAGATCGTCGGTCAGGGCCAGGCGCGTGGCCAGGTAACCGGCCTTTTGCCGGGTGTTTTCATCGGAGCCTTTAAGGCTGGTGACGGTGTCGGGGAATTTGGGAATGCCGCCCATGTACTTCCAGTCGGGTACCTTCTCGTAATCCGACGACCGTGGGCCGTCTACGGTGTAAGGGTTGTCTTCGCTGCGTTCGGATTCGCCATAGCCGATCATCATTTCGTGCTCGCGCCCGAACAGCGAATAAGGGCCGGACACGTTGAAGTCATAGGCCTTCATTTTTTCCGTGCCGACCATGTGGCTGACGTTGGCGAACATGCCGCTGCCATCCGCCTCGGGGAAGCCGCCACCGCCGTAGTAAATCTTGCCGTCGGTGTCACTCTCGCGGTGGGTGTAGGCAGCCTTGAGGTGCCAACCGGCGCCCAGTTGCTGGTCCAGCGTGGCAAACGCGGTCTTGTCCTTCAATGGCCAGGAACTCCACGGCGTGGCCATGTTGGTGGATCGTCCCAGGTTGGCTTTGCTACCGTCAGCGTTCCAGTACGGCACGGTGCCCCAGGAGGTGCCTTGCACCTGCTTGTCCTGATAGTCGTAACCCACGGCGAGCACGGTGTCGTCGGTCAGGTCGGCTTCGAGAATCCCGTAGCCGACTTCCCGTTGCAGCGCGTACTTGTCACGGTAGGAACCGCTGTCGCGATAGGCCAGCACACTGCGACCGCGCAGACGCCCGTCGAAAGCCAGCGGTCCGCCAACGTCCACATAGCTGTAGTAATCGTCATAGCTGCCGCCGCTGACACCGGTCTGGGCTTGCCATTGTGCGGTCGGCCGTTTGCGCACCATGTTGATCGTCGCAGACGGATCGCCGGCGCCCGTGGTCAGGCCGGTCGCGCCGCGAACCACTTCGATGCGGTCGTAGATGATGGTGTCGGAATCGGACTTCATGTAGCCGAAGGTGTTGAGCATCCCGTCGATCTGGAAATTGTTGATCGAGTAACCGCGGGACGAATAGCTGATGCGATCCGAGTCGTTGTGCTGGACCACCACACCGGTGGTCTGGCTCATGGCTTCGGAGAGCGTGCCAAGTTTGAAATCGTCCATCTGCTGACGCGTGACCACGGACACCGATTGCGGCGTTTCCTTGATCGACAGGTTCAGCCGCGTGGCGGTGCTCATGGCACCCGTGGTGTACGACTCGGTGTTTTCAGTGGTGCTGCCCAAACCCTGGGCGGTCACGTTGGTGGCCCCCAGTTCAAGGGTGCGGCTCGGTTCTTGATCGGGGACGGTTTCGGCCAACAGGTCGGGGCTCAGGGCAGCACTGCACAGGCCCAGGGTAAAGGTCATGGAACGGGTGATAGGCGCGAACATCGCAGCCGACTCCTTGTCTTCGAGGGAAAAATTCCGTTTGTTCAAAGACGAAGGTGGGAGAGGGGATTTAGTTCTAAACGAGAATAATTACTATTTTAAGACGTTTCGGAAGTGGCTTTCATGCAGAAGAAAGCAGCAAACACGAGACCTGTAGCTGGCGAAGCCTGCGTTCGGCTGCGAAGCAGTCGTGAAATCAGACGATGCGGTATTCCAGGAACACCGCATGCACAGGTTTTACGACTGCTTTGCAGCCGAACGCAGGCTTCGCCAGCTGCTATGTATGGACTCGCCCCCACTGTCTACCCGCTTTTGAAAAACCGCCGCCCCGTTGCATCTATGTATTAGGCCTATTCGAGGAAGCCGTCTTCGGCTTCTGGCCAAAATTGGAAGAGCTCGTGGTATGCCGATTACAGTCAGGCCTCGAAGGCCAGTAGCAGCTAAGGCATCAATCCACGCCGGTCTTACCTGGGGTCAATTTTTTTTCAGCAAAGGGCCGGACAGTTAGTACCTCGGTGGCAGAACTCTGTCGCTCAGTGGCTCATCGTCGCTTGCTGGCCATCACCAGCCTGGCGACGATAAGTCTGGTCATTCTGTAGAAGCACCCAGACGATTCGCAGGTTGCGGTTGGCTAGCCTGATCGCAGCCTCCTTACGGCCCAGCCGGCTCATCCAGCGCAACAAGCGGCGGTCATCGGGTTGCTGGGAATCAGGTCGTAGTTGTTGCAGCACTGCATGGGCTCCTTGGATCATCAGGCTGCGTAAATAAACATCACCTCGCTTGGTCATGTCCCCCAGCCGGATCGTCTGCCCGCTGCTGTGCTGGTCAGGCACCATGCCAAAGTACGCGGCAAACTTGCGGGCGTTGGGAAATCGCTCAGGCTTGGTTTCCTTGGCCACCAGTGCCGTGGCAGTAACTGGGCCGATGCCGCGCACAGTCATCAGTCGCTTCGCCGTCATGTCGGCGTTGGCAGCCACTTCCAGGCGCCCCGTCAGCACGCTGATGCGCTCGCCCAAATGGCGCCACTCGGCCAACAGTTCGTCGATCAGTTCACGCAGCAGGCCCGGCACCGGCTGGGTGGCATCTTCCAGGACCCGCGGAATTTTCTGGCTGATCGCAACGTCACCTTGCGCCAAGGCCACGCCATGCTCGAGCAGCAGGCCGCGCATCTGATTGCTCACCGCCGTGCGTCGACGCACATAGCCTTGGCGGGCGCGATGCAACGCCTGCATTGCCAGCGCCGCAACGCTTTTGACCGGCACTGCGTAGATCTTTTCATCGCGACCAGCCCGCAGAATCGCCAGCGCATCGTTGCGATCATTTTTAGGCCCGCTACGATGTGTGGCCACCAAACGGGCTGGAAGAATCCGCGCCAGATTGCCTTGGTCTTGCAGCTGCCGGGCCCAGGCTTGAGCACCCGGACCGGTCTCCATCAGAACCACGACATGAGGCGGCAACTGGCGTAGAAACTCATAAAACGCCTCGCGCGACTTGATCCGTTGCTCGTAGTGCACCTGGCCGAGGACGTCTTCACCGGCGACCTGAAAGACCTGCTTGGCCAGATCGATCGCCACGGTTGTGCAGGCCGACAAATCGGAAGAAGACAGGGATTGATCAATCGAAGTATGCTTTTTCATGGACTCGCCCTCGCTGTCGTTGGCTGTTTAGACTGCCATCGTGGCGCATTGACGCCTCGGCTTGGGCGAGTCCATCCAATTACAAGGTGTGCGCTTGTGGCCTAATTATGCGCGACTGCCGGATCGCCTGGCTTGGCCTTGGGTTTCATCAGGCTGAAGTCGATCAACGGGCGCGATTGACGTTCATACGGATTGCCAATCATCAACGGACGCGGTTTGAAGCTGTCACTGACCACGCTCTTGCTGCGGTCCAGTTCGTCAAAGCTCAGGCCCGCCAGATCCGCCCAGGTGTGGATCAGGTGCGAGCTGCTGTACGGCCGCGCCAGGTCACCGGCAAAACTCCAGTCGTGGGTTTCACGCCATTTCGGCGAAGCCCAGGCCATGAACGGAATGGTGTACATCGGCGCCGTCGGCTTGGCCTCGTTGCGCCCCAGCGTGCTGTGGCCCGGGGAATCGAAGACGTCTTCGCCGTGGTCCGAGAGGTACATCAGGAACCCGTTCGGATCCGACTTGGCGTAGTCCTTGATCAGGCTCGACACCACGAAGTCGTTGTACAGCACCGCGTTGTCATAGCTGTTGTACGTTGGCACCTGGTCGTCACGCACGCCGTCCGGCACACCTTTGCGATCGGTGAATTTGTTGAAGGTTGGCGGGTAACGGTACTGATAGCTCATGTGCGTACCGAGCAAATGCACAACGATCAGCTTGCGCGGCGCGGCGTCTGCCAGTGCCTTGTTGAACGGCGCGATGACGTCGCCGTCGTACTGTGCGGCGTTCTGATTGCGGTTGTTGTTCAGGTACACCTGCTCGTCGGCCTGTTCGGAGAACGTCGTGAGCATGGTGTTGCGCTTGGTCATGGTCTGCTGATTGGTGATCCAGAAGGTCTTGTAACCCGCCTGTTTCATCATGCTGACCAGGGACGGCGTGGACAGGTATAGGTCCGGGTTTTCCTCGTCGGCGAAGGTCAGTACCTGCTGCAACGCCTCGATGGTGTAGGGGCGCGGGGTGATGACGTTGTTGAAGACCGCCATTTGATCCTTGAGCTTGTCGAGTTCCGGCGTGGTTTCACGCGGGTAGCCGTAGAGGCTCATGCGCTGACGGTTGGTGGACTCGCCGATCACCAGCACCAGGGTCGCTGGCTGGTTGGCCATCGTGTCCTTGAGGTTCTTGAGCGGTGGAATCTTGCTTGCGCTGTCGAGCATGTCTTGCATGCCGGCCAGCGTGTCGAGGTAACGGTGATACGCCACCGCCATCTGCCAAGGCACCGCCGGCTCGATACGGGTTTCGAATTTCTCGAAGCCGCCGGCCAGGCTGCCGGTGCGCGCGGTTTGTTTGATCAGCGGGTAACCGACCACAGCCACCAGGATGGCGGTCGCGGCCACCAGCGCGCGACCGCGGGGCATGTACACCGGGCGCAAGCGAGTCCACAGGAAATACGCGAACAGCGTGTGGGCGAGGAACGCCGCCACCATCCACCAGGCGAAATACTGGGTCATGTACTCGCCCGCTTCAGAGATGTTCGATTCGAACATGATGAAGATGACGCTCTGGGAAAATTCCTGCTGATAGATGAAGAAATAACCCAGGCTGGCCATCGAGCAGGCCCACAGCACCGCGCCGATCAGCGCGGCCAACACCCGTGTCTGCCTGGGGAACAGCAGCATCGGCGCGAGCCAGATGGCGCTCATCACAAAGGCCTGGCGGAACCCGGTGAAACCCGAGGTGCCCGTCAGTTGAATCAGCAGTTGGGTAATGCCGGAAAAATACCAGAAGAACAGGAACAACCAGAGAAATCCTGCCCAATCGAAACCTTTCGCAGTCGTAGTGCTGCGTTTGAACACAGTCATTCAGCGCTCCAGCCAGGAAATCACGTCGACACGTCGGGAGCCTTCCATGTTGCCGACGAACAGAGGCCGCGCGGATACCGAGCGGCCATAATGAGCCGGAGTATCAACAGGTCGGTGTGAAAACTTTGTGAGTTGCCGCAAACGGCAAGGCAGGGAAGCGGTGTCGGAAACAGCAGAGGGCTGTTTCCGAATCAAGCGAGGGGATCAGGCGTGGGGAGCACGCTGGGTGACGGGCAAGGGCTGAGCCGAAGAGCTTTGTGTGAGTAAGCGCAGCTGCGCGAGCTCCTGCTTCAACAGGTCGCGCTCTTCTTTCAATTGGCGCAATTCATCACGACGGATCGTGACGTAAAGGGTTTGTGCTGGCCGTGCTGCTTGTACTGTGCCCATTGCTCACCTCGCAAATGGCTGTCTCAACTGTAAGCCCGCCCCCGAAATCGGGTGCTGATTTACTATCGGCGCTGATTTTGATTTCTTTTGCCCCTGAAGGGAACTTTTTTATTTTTCATGGTCGTTGTGTCTTCAGTTCGATTTCTGACGTTATCAGTCAGGATCGGGCACAATGCCCGGAAACTTCACGCCAACGCTCTGGACTAACCCACATTAGTCGCGTTGGGCTATAACCTTTGACACACTTTATTTGTAGTAGGGAGCATCAGCACATGCAACTCGGGATTATTGGACTGGGCCGCATGGGCGGAAATATTGCGCGTCGCCTGATGCTCAACGGGCATACCACCGTTGTTTACGACCGTAATACCGCCTTCGTCGACACCCTGGCCGCAGAAGGCGCCAAGGGCGTCATCGACCTGCCGGCGCTGGTCGCAGGCCTGGCCAAGCCACGTGCGGTGTGGGTCATGCTGCCGGCCGGCGCGCCGACCGAAGACACCATCGACACCCTGAGCACCTTGCTCGAAGCCGGCGATACCATCATCGACGGCGGCAACACCTACTATAAGGACGACATCCGCCGGGCGAAAACCCTGTCGGAGAAAGGCCTGCACTACATCGACGTCGGCACCTCCGGCGGCGTCTGGGGCCTGGAACGCGGTTACTGCATGATGATCGGCGGCGAAGCCGAGGTGGTGAAACGCCTTGATCCGCTGTTCGACAGCCTGGCACCGGGCATGGGCGATATCCCTCGCACCAAGGACCGCAAGTCGGAAGACGATCGCGCCGAGCGCGGTTACATCCACGCCGGTCCCGCAGGCTCTGGCCATTTCGTGAAGATGATCCATAACGGCATCGAATACGGAATGATGCAGGCCTTCGCCGAAGGCTTCGACATCCTCAAGACCAAGGCCAGCACCAACCTGCCGGAAGATCAGCGTTTTGATCTGAACGTTGGCGACATCGCCGAAGTCTGGCGCCGTGGCAGCGTGGTGTCGTCCTGGTTGCTCGACCTGACCGCCGACGCGCTGGCCAGCGATCCGAAACTCGACGGTTACTCCGGCTCGGTGGCTGACAGCGGTGAAGGTCGCTGGACCATCGAAGCCGCCATGGAGCAATCAGTGCCCGTACCGGTGCTGTCGAACTCGCTGTTCTCCCGCTACCGTTCGCGCGGCCAAGGCACCTTTGGTGACAAGATTCTCTCGGCCCAGCGCTTCGGCTTCGGCGGCCACGTGGAGACTGCGAAAAAATGACCCGTCTGATCCGCAATAAATCCAAGGCAGAACCCGCACCACCGACCACGCTGTTTCTGTTCGGTGCCCATGGTGACCTGGTCAAGCGCTTGCTGATGCCGGCGCTGTACAACCTGAGTCGCGACGGTCTGCTTGGCGATGGACTGCGGATCATCGGCGTTGACCACAACGCCATCAGTGACGAAGCCTTTGCGCAGAAGCTCGAAGATTTCATTCGGACCGAAGCGGCCACCAAGGTCGGCAAGGGCGATGAAGCCCTTGACCCGACGCTGTGGGCCAAGCTGGCCAAAGGCATCAGCTACGTCCAGGGCGACTTCCTGGACGACAGCACTTATCAAGCGCTGGCGGCAAAAATCGCCGCCAGCGGCACGGGCAACGCGGTGTTCTACCTGGCCACCGCGCCCCGTTTCTTCAGTGAAGTGGTGCGCCGTCTCGGTGCTGCCGGCTTGCTGCAAGAGACACCCGAAGCCTTCAGAAGGGTGGTGATCGAAAAACCGTTCGGCTCCGATCTGCACACCGCTGAAGCGTTGAACGCGTGTTTGCTCAAGGTGATGTCGGAAAACCAGATCTACCGGATCGATCACTACCTGGGCAAGGAAACCGTGCAGAACATTCTGATCAGCCGGTTCTCCAACAGCCTCTTCGAAGCGTTCTGGAACAACCATTACATCGACCACGTGCAGATCACGGCCGCCGAAACCGTTGGCGTGGAAACCCGTGGCAGTTTTTATGAGCACACCGGCGCCTTGCGGGACATGGTGCCCAATCACCTGTTCCAGTTGCTGGCGATGGTGGCGATGGAACCGCCGGCAGCCTTTGGTGCCGATGCGGTTCGTGGCGAGAAAGCCAAAGTGGTCGGCGCGATACGTCCGTGGTCCACGGAAGAGGCGCGGGCCAACTCGGTGCGTGGCCAATACGCAGCCGGCGAACTCGACAGTAAACCCTTGGCCGGTTATCGCGAGGAAGGCAACGTAGCGCCGGACAGCAATACCGAAACCTACGTCGCGCTGAAAGTCATGATCGACAACTGGCGTTGGGTCGGCGTGCCGTTCTACCTGCGCACCGGCAAGCGCATGAGCGTGCGTGACACCGAGATCGTCATTTGCTTCAAGCCTGCGCCATACGCGCAGTTCCGCGATACCGAGGTTGATGAGTTGCAACCGACCTACCTGCGGATCCAGATTCAACCCAACGAAGGCATGTGGTTCGACCTGTTGGCCAAGCGGCCCGGGCCGGCCCTGAAAATGGCCAATATCGAATTGGGTTTTGCCTACAAGGATTTCTTTGAAATGCAGCCGTCTACCGGCTACGAAACGCTGATCTACGATTGCCTGACCGGCGATCAGACGCTGTTCCAGCGAGCCGATAACATCGAGAACGGCTGGCGCGCCGTGCAGCCATTCCTTGATGCCTGGCAGCAGGATGCGAGCGTGCAACCTTATCCGGCCGGCGAGAATGGCCCGAAGGCGGCTGATGAGCTGCTGGCTCGCGACGGTCGCGTCTGGCACAGCCTCGGATGATTGACGTCACGCAACACCCCATCCGTTTTCTGCTGAGCGACATGGACGGCACCTTGCTGCTGCCCGATCACACGCTCAGCCAGCGCACTATTGAGGCTGTCCGATCCTTGCGCGAGGCTGGCGTGCTGTTCAGCCTGGCCACCGGGCGCCCACCGAAAGCCATGCTGCAGCAGATCGAAGCCCTCGGCGTCGACCTGCCAACGGCGGCGTTCAATGGCGGCACGATCGTCAATCCAGACGGCAGTTTGCTGGTCGCGCATTATTTACCGGCCACGGCTGCGCTGACGGCGTTGGCACTGTTTGCCGATCAGCCGGACGTTGAAGTCTGGGTGTTCAGTGGCGGTGACTGGTTGCTGAAAGACCCGAGCGGGCCGATGGTGCCGCGCGAGCAGCACGGCCTCGGCTATCCACCGGTGGTGGTCGAGAGTTTCGAGCCGTTTCTGACTCGCATCGACAAGATCGTTGCCACCAGCAACAACACACAACTGTTGATCGAACTGGAAGCGCAGCTGTTGCCGAAAGTGGAGGGCCAGGCACAGGTCTCGCGTTCGCAGCCGGTGTATCTGGACGTGACGGCGATGCAGGCGAACAAGGGTGCCGCTTTGGCGACACTGGCCGAGTTTCTCGGTGTGCCGCTGGAGCAGACCGCCGCGATGGGCGATGGCGGCAATGACCCGGCGATGTTTCATCGCGCCGGCTTGTCGATTGCCATGGGGCAGGCGGAAGAAGCGGTGAAGCGCCAGGCCGATGTGGTGACAGGCGCCAACACCGAAGACGGCGCGGCCCAGGCGATCGAGCAATACATCCTCCCTCAATAACAACACAAAACCCTGTAGGAGTGAGCCTGCTCGCGATCGCGGTCTTTCAGTCGACATTGAGGCTGAATGACACACCGCTATCGCGAGCAGGCTCACTCCCACATTTAGGATTGCGTTACAGCCAGTAACTGACGGCATACCAACCCAACACACCCATCACCACCGTATACGGCAATGCCATCCACACCATCCTCCCATACGACAGACGAATCAGTGGCGCAATCGCCGACGTCAGCAAGAACAGAAACGCCGCCTGGCCATTAGGCGTCGCCACGCTCGGCAGGTTAGTGCCGGTATTGATCGCAATCGCCAGCGTTTCGAAGTGCTCACGGCTCATGTGGCCGGAGATGAATGCCTGTTTCACTTCGGTGATGTAAATGGTCGCTACAAACACGTTATCGCTGATGGCCGACAGCAAACCGTTGGCAATGAACAGCATGCCCGGCTGCTGATCCGGTGGCAGCGCCAATACCCACTGGATCAGCGGCGTGAACAACTGCTGATCGTGGATCACCGCGACCACCGCGAAGAACACCACCAGCAATGCCGTGAACGGCATGGCGTCCTTGAACGCGTTGCCGATACGGTGCTCATCGGTGATGCCCGTGAAGGCAGTGATCAACACGATCACCATCAAACCGATCAGGCCCACTTCAGCCACGTGAAACGCCAGGCAGCCAATCAGAATCAGCGCCGCCAACCCTTGAACGATCAGGGCTGCGCGTTGGTGCGAGGTGCGTTCGACGTTGTCTTCGGCCGCGTAATTGGCCAGTACAGTGCGCACGTTGTCCGGCAGCAGCGTGCCGTATCCGAACCAGCGCAGTTTCTCCAGCAGGAAGCAGGTCACCAGACCTGCGACCAATACCGGCAATGAAACGGGCGCGACTTTCAGAAAGAACTCGGAAAAGTGCCAACCCATTTCATGGCCGATCAACAGATTCTGCGGCTCGCCAACCAGCGTGCAAACACCGCCCAATGCTGTGCCCACGGCGCCGTGCATCAGCAGGCTGCGCAGGAACGCACGAAATTGATCGAGGTCGTCATGATGCAACTTGGGCAAGTGTTGGTCATCGCTGAATTCACTGTCCTGGCGCGGATCATTGCCCGAGGCGACGCGGTGATACACCGAATAAAACCCCACGGCAGCACTGATGATCACCGCTGTCACCGTCAAGGCATCGAGGAACGCCGACAGAAACGCCGAGAGAAAGCAGAACATCAAGGCGAGCAGGGCCTTGGAACGAACCCCCAGTAACAGACGCGAGAACAGAAACAGCAGCAGGTCCTTCATGAAGTAGATGCCCGCCACCATGAACATCAACAGCAGGAGTACCGGGAAGTTGTGCACCAGTTCGTCATAGAGCGCCTGCGGTGTGGTCATTTTCAGCAGCAGCGCTTCAATCAGCAGCAACCCGCCGGGCATCAGCGGATAACACTTGAGGGCCATGGCCAGGGTGAAAATGAATTCCAGTACCAGCAGCCAACCGGCCGCCACCGGGCCTACCGTCCACAACACCAAGGCGTTGAGTATCAGGAAGCCGACGATGCTCGCCTTGTACCAGCGGGGTGAGTTGCCGAGGAAGTTGTGCGCGAAGGCGTGGGCCATTGAACCGGGCATCGGCTACTCCTTGTATTAAGAAGCGCGCAACTTGCCGTAAGCCGAAGGGAAGATCAAGTGTGGGAAAAGTTGTTGTCCTGACCGAGATAGCGCACCACAACCGCCCGATAGTTGCCATCCAGCGAATAACCACCTACGACAATCCCTCCATCCGCCTGAACGGCCACTGACGTGGCGGTGTCCAGGCTGCGGCCCAGCCGGGTACGAACCCAGCAGGTGCCCTCGGCAAAGCCGGGATCCAGCTGTCCGCCAGGTAAATACCGGGCCAGGAGGAAGTCGGCTTCGACTCCGCCAATCGTGGCGCCAACCGTCAGCACGCGGCCATCTGGCTGGAGTTGTGCGGCGGTCCACTGGCAGCCACTGCGACCGATTTTCAGCAGGTGTGGCTGGCCGCCGTTGCAATGAGTGTCCGGGCGACCGTTGCTGTGCAGCTTCAGCGCCATGCAATGCATCGGATCACGGCTGCTGCCAAAACACTGCAAATCGCCATTGTCCTGCTGGACGATCTGACTGACCTGAGCGCTGTGTCCCTGAACGCTGAAGGTCATGAAACCATCTACGGCGAAGCTATCATCCAGGCTCCCGTCGAGGAGGTAGCGCGCCAGCAAGCCTTCTTCAGGGAAATTGATTGAACCGCCGACCATGATCCGACCGTCCCGTTGCACCATCACGCAGCTGAGCCAGGAGTTCATCAGCAAATGCCTGACGATCACAAAGCCGCGGCCATTGAAGGTGGTGTCCAGTTCGCCATCGTGGGTGAGGCGAATCAGCAGGCCAACGTGATCCGCCAGTTCGAAATGGTGATTGGCCAGCAGCAGGATTCGGCCGTCACCCTGAACCTTGACGTCGCAGGCTTCGGCCCCCGGCACACCGGGAGGGAGCCAGGCGTCGCGCATGCCCAGTGACAGATTCCCCGGCAGGCGTATGACGCAGCACCCATTGTCGCCAAAATCCCTGACGGGGTGACCTTGCGAGTCGAACAGAGCCAGGGCCGGCAACGTCTGGTGAGGGTCTTCATAGTGCAGGCCGGCAACCAGAATGTTGCCGTCGGCCAAGACAAGGACTTTGCCCGCCATAGCCTCATACCCGCGCTGAAACTGCCCGATGACGCTACCGCGAGTGCCGAATGCCAAGTCCGCCGAGCCGTCTTCAAGCAAGCGGGCCAAGCCAAAGCAATGACCGTCGCGAGTGCCGACTTTCGCTGCTACCAGCACGCGACCACTCGAGTCGATCGCCACGCTGTTGGCGATGCTCGACGTACTGCCGGCGAAATACACTTGGGTTTTGCCGTTGGAGGCAAAACTTCTATCGAGATGACCGGCCGTGTACGGCGCTGCAGGTCGGGCAAAAGCAGTCTGGTCTGGCATGCGCGCATCTCCTTGCGAGCTGACCGAAACCCGGGTACCGGGAGGGCAACTGCGTGTGCAAAACATTCAATCCCTGAATGATCGATTGCACAACTGTCACAACTAACAGGTGGAGGGTCGCATTGTGCCAGAACAGTGTCTTTTCGAACCACTGACAAGCCTGCCAAGTAATAAAGCAAAAAGATCGCAGCCTCGTTTCACTCGTCAGCTCCTACATAGAAATCCGTATTCGATGTAGGAGCTGACGAGTGAAACGAGGCTGCGATCTTTTTTACGCTTTAAACGCGAATCTATTAATGCGGCATCGACCACGATTGCAACGCATAACCTTCTTCGCTCAGTTCAGCGCGAGCTTCTTCCAGAAGGTGTGCAAGTTGCGCCGGGTCGGAATACGTACTGCATGGGATTTGCGTGCGGCCGATGTGGGTATTGGTGCGGTCGATAATGGTCAGGCTGAGTTCGCCATTGCCGTCTTGTGGGGCCCAGGCCACGCATTGAAAAGGTTGGAATGCGCGGTTGGCAATCAAAAGAGCTTCGTTGATACGGAGCGGGGCGGTCATGGGATCGTCTCTCTATTATGCCCAATCAAGTGACAGGCCGTCGGTTGGGCTTACCGTTCGGCTGGTTACTTGTACTGATGCCCTCAACCGGGGGTCAGGTCACACACAATCAAAAGAAATTTCAACTTTTTTTCATATACTCAATGCAGGGGCGGTGCTTGAAAGCTGAATGAAAGGCTGGAACTCGTTAGGTAACTAACAAACGTGTTCTTATAACTAATAACGCGACGTCCCTATAGTCAAACGGTACAAGGGTGCGTCAAATTCTTGCTAATGTTACAGCCAGATCCGCCAAACGACTGTTTTTAATAATATTTCCTAAAGTTTGGCGTCAAGGAACAGTCATGATCGAAACGCCTGCGTTACGACGTCTGTTAGTAGTTGACCCCTGCGACGACTGCCATCGCCTGTTGCCGGGTCTGCGCTCTGTGGGCTGGGATGTTGACAGCTGTTCCCTGGAAAACGCCGCCGACCGAACCTGCGACGTTGGCCTGTTGCGATTACAACCCTTTCATCTGGAACGCCCGGAAGCCGTCAAGGAATTGATCAGCCACAGCGGCACCGAGTGGATCGCCGTGCTCAACCAGGAAGTCCTGCGCCTGCAAAATGTCGGGGACTTTGTATGCGAATGGTTTTTTGACTTCCATACCTTGCCGTTTGACGTTTCCCGGGTACAAGTCACGCTGGGTCGAGCGTTCGGTATGGCGCGCCTGCGTGGTCAGGGCACGGTTCACATTGATCAGCCAGAGCACGAGCTGTTGGGCGATAGCAAACCGATTCGTGAGCTGCGTAAGTTACTCAGCAAACTGGCGCCCACCGAATCTCCGGTCCTGATCCGGGGCGAAAGCGGTACCGGTAAAGAACTGGTCGCCCGCACGCTCCATCGACAATCCCAGCGCCACAGCAAACCTTTCGTAGCGATCAATTGCGGGGCCATTCCCGAACACTTGATCCAGTCCGAACTGTTTGGCCACGAGAAGGGCGCCTTTACCGGCGCCCACCAACGCAAGGTCGGTCGTATCGAGGCGGCGAATGGCGGCACTCTGTTTCTCGATGAGATCGGTGACCTGCCACTGGAGTTGCAAGCCAATCTACTGCGCTTCCTGCAGGAAAAACACATCGAGCATGTCGGCGGCAGCCAGTCGATTCCGGTGGATGTGCGGGTACTGGCGGCGACTCACGTCGACCTTGAGGCGGCGGTCGAGAAAAAAAGCTTTCGTGAGGATTTGTACTACCGCCTGAACGTGCTGCAAGTCGTCACTGCGCCACTGCGTGAGCGTCATGGTGACTTATCGATGCTGGCCAACCATTTCTCCCACTTCTACAGCCATGAAACCGGCCGCCGCCCTCGCAGTTTCAGCGACGACGCCTTGATTGCCATGGGCAAGCATGACTGGCCTGGCAATGTTCGCGAGCTGGCCAACCGGGTCCGTCGAGGATTGGTATTGGCCGAAGGCCGGCAGATCGAAGCGCGAGACCTGGGGCTGATCAGCCAGCATACGATTGCCGCGCCGATGGGCACGCTGGAAGACTACAAGACCCGCGCTGAACGCCAGGCCTTGTGCGATGTACTTAACCGCCACAGCGATAATTTGAGCATCGCTGCCAAGGTGCTGGGGATATCCAGGCCCACTTTCTACCGTTTGTTGCACAAGCATCAGATCCGTTAGACGCAAGATCAAAAGCTCGCAGCCTCGTTTCACTCGACAGCTGCTACATTGGAATGCGTTCATCCTGTAGCAGCTGTCGAGTGAAACGAGGCTGCGAGCTTTTTAGGTCCACACACAAACAAAAGCCCCGCTGGGATTAAAGTCGCAGCGGGGCTTTGTCGTTGTGGATCAGAAGTAGTACGGGAATTTCAGGCTGAAGGAAAAGTCTGGCGAGTCGTCGGTCAGGCCGATGGCCAGGTTGGGCACGATCGTCAGGTTATCGGTGGCTGCCAGGGTCATGCCGATGTTGAAGTTGGCAGAGTTGTAATCGCTGTTGGTGATCGATTGCCAGTCGCCCCCGTCCGGCCTGATCTTGCTCTTGCGGGCGAACTGATCGGTGAACGAGAACGACATACTCATCTTCTCGTTCAAGGCGAATGCAATGCCGGCGCCGATCTGCCAGGAATCGCCCAGTTTTACGTCCCCTTTCACCTTGGAGCCGACCTGTGGGCTGATGTCGCTGAAAGAGTCCTGCACGTTGTAGGTGTAGGACAGGCTACCGAACAGTACGGCCGGGTCGAACGTCTTGACCAGCGAAATCCCCGGGGTGATCGACCAGATACCATTGCCGGTAGGCAAGTCCTCGGGTACCGCGAGGTTGTCGTTGTTCGGGTCTTCGATCAGCTTGATGCCGTAAGGGTCGTCACCGGTTGGTGCCTTGACGCGCAGTGTAACGACCGCATCGGGCAGATTTGCCGACTCGTCCAGAAACTTGTAAGCAATGCCAACGTTCACGTCGCCGATGGTCGGATCCCGCGTAACGGTTGCGTCTGACGTCACCGGACCTGCGCCTCCGGCGCCACCGGAGGAATACGTCGATTCGCGATAAACCACGGGGACGTTAATGTCGAACTGCCAGCGTTGCGCCACGTTGTAGCGGGCGGTCAGGTCCAGTGTCCAGTTGTCGGCCTTGATGCGGTCGAGGTTGATGTTGCCGAGAAAAATCGAGTCCAGTGCCAGAAAGCCGTTGAGCGTTAATGCACGGGTATCGTAATGCGTGTAGGTCAGGCCGGTTTCGACGCTGAACTTGCCGCCACCGAAGAAGCCGCTGGCTTCGTCGTACAGGTTGGAAACGCTTTGCGCAGGCTCCGAATCATCCTTGAGCGATTGGCCATAGGAACTGCCTGTGGTTCCCGGCGCACCGGCGGCCACCGCCTGACCACCCCTGGCCGGTTCGGCGGGGGATTTGGTCAGGCGTTTGGGAGCGGGTGTCGCCGGTGTTTCTTCGACTTGGCGAACGCGTTGCTCAAGGACCATCAGCGCGTTCTGTTGTGCTTCGTAACGCTGTTTCAACTCCATGAGTTCTTGTTTTAGGATTTCGACCTGGGGGTCCGGTGCTGCGTATAGCAAAGTGGCCGGGGCCAGGCTACTCAAACAAACGAAAGCTCTGAACGTTAAAGATCGGTGCATGGGTTAGCCGTCCCTTCTGACTACATCTGATGAGACTGAGCGTAGATCAGAATCCGATAGTGCGAAGACCTTTGAGCTGGTCCAGGTTGCCGCTCACCGATCCGGCTGTCGGCACGTTGTCACGCAGCACGACATTGAAGGAAGTGAGGTTGCGGACCTGATTGCTACTGCCGAGCAAAGTCGTATTCTGCATCAGCCCACCCTGGGCCAGGCGTTGTACGGTACTGCCCTGATTGTTGTTGGCCATGATGTTGAGTTGCACACCCGTACCTGTCGAGGAAACGCTGAGCGAGCCCGCGCCATTGGCGCCGACCAATGTCGTGCCTGCGGCCAGTGCCTGGCCCTGCTGTTGCGTTGTTGGCGCCTGGTTAGCTTTTGTAATGTTGATATCAACGTTGTTGTAGGCCGTATTATTATCGCCGGCAGCCCGCACGACTTGAGTGACGCCTTCGGTGGTGTTGAGGCCGCTGCCGCCAGTGACGGTGCCCGTGCCCGTGTTTTGCGAGCGCGCTGAGCCATTACCTTTTTCGTCGATCATTGACACATAGAACTGTGGCTTGATGGTCGATTGTTGAATTTGCATCGTGGACGTTGCGCCGATCACTTCACCGTTGGCATTTCGCCAAGTGCTGGTCATCGCAATGCCGAAACTGACAATCCGTCCCGGCATGACATAGCGGCCACGCAGGGTTGCCAATTCCTGGTCTTTCAGTTCGATGGGTTTGAATGTCTGTGCCTCGGTCGGCAGGCTGGCGGCCAGGCAAAGTACGGCCAGCCAGATTGGAGTCTTCATGGGATGCTCCCGGAGCGTCGTGCTCCTTTGTTATTAGAAGAAGTCGCTTTGGATGAATCCGAAATCCATCAACTCTGCGTCTTGCACCGGGCTGAAGGCGTTTATGCGGTTCCTGGCGGTCAGTGGCAGGGGCGGGTCGAGCAATGCATTGGTTTTGTCGTAGCCCTGGCCGATGACGGCAAAGATGATGCCGTTCCAGCCTTTGACGAAGTCATCAATTTTGTAACGTTTATGACCGAGTACCGGATCTCCGATATAGACCCAGCCGTTATGGATTCTTTGCATGACCACAAAGTGTTTGTAGCCACGAATATCCATGAGTACCACCACCGGAATTCTGATGTCGCTCAACGTTTCCGGCGCTACCCGGTAGCCACGGGCCCGCATGCCGATACTTTCCACGTATCGCTTCATGTCGAGCATGGAGAAGCCCTGTACGCGGACAAGATCTTGATCGGAGTGAGCCAGCATGCCTTCGATGATCTGCTCTTCATCCACGTCCAGCCAATAGGCTTGGCGCAAGAGGGTCGCCAGCGCAGCCGCGCCGCAACTGAAGTCGGTTTTCTGTTGTACCAGGTCCTCAAATTTACGTTCACGAACGCTCTGGATCGGCTTGTACACCAGCGCGCCACCCGGCAGGACGGAAAGCGGCATTTGTGCAGCCTCGATCACACTGGCCACGCAAAGCAAAAATGCCAAGGCAGTAATGCGCATGATGGGACGCCCCCGGAGGTGTTGAAAAAGGCCCCCGTAAGGGGGCCTCCAAAGACAGCCATTAGAACGAGTTGTTGGAAATGGCCAGCGAGTTGCTTTGTTGGTTGCCCACACCGGCAGCCACGTTGACGCCCAGGTTGCCGCTGCCGCCATTCACCGAACCACTCAGGGTTGCAGTGTTGGTCACAGGGTTGGCCCAGCCAGTTGGAGTCAGCACTTGATAAGAGTAGGTGTTGCTCAAATCATAAGAGCTGCTTTCACTGTAGGCTTTCGCTTTTGCGTACTCAGACTCGGACGATTTGCTGCCCGATTTTTCGTACGAAGAGTCACGCGACTTGGTGTACGACTTGTCGTACGATTTTTCGAACGAGGAATCGCGCGATTTGTCATACGACGAGTCGCGAGATTTGTCGTACGAGGACTCGTGCGATCTGTCATACGATTTGTCTATCGATACATCAAGCGTTGCATCGAGCGATGCGTTCAAAGATGCGTCGGAAGAACTGCTGCGGGTGCGGTCGCCCCAGCCGTTGTTGACGGTAGTGGAGTGGGAAGCCGCCGCAGCAGCGTCCAGCGTAGCGCTCAAGGAAGCATTCAAAGAAGCGCTCGAAGAACCGCTTGCACTGCTGCTGTTGGAACCGCTGGCATTACTGCTGTTGGAACCGCTTGCATTACTGCTGCTGGAACCGCTTATATCAACGCTTTTTGAACCGCTGGCGTCATAGCTTTTGGAACCGGCTTTATTCCAGCTCGAAGAAGCGCTTTGACTGCCGCTCGCCTCAAACGACTTATCTTTAGAGAAACTGCCGCTCGCCGTATTGGTAACGGTGATTGTATCCACGCGATAAGTCCGATCGGCGTTGTTGTTCACAACCAGGCCAGGACCGTTTTGATCGGCAGAGGCGGTGGCTGTTGCGTTACCGAGCGGGGCATTGGTGTTGGCAATGGCCATGGTGTTTTTCTGCTGGTTCAGGTCGCCGCCAGCAATGTTGATACCCATGTTGCCGCTGCCGCTATTACCCGATCCACTCATAACGGCAGAAGATGTGCTGCCGTAGTTGTCGACCCGGTTATTGTTGCTGTATTGCCGCACGCTAGCGGTAGCGGAGGCAGTGCCGAACACGAAGCTGTTGTCGAGACTGGAGTCAGAAGCAGCGTTTGCAATGGCGGCCGCGTTGTCTTGTTGGTTGCCATTGCCTGCAGCCACGTTGACACCAACGTTGCCACTGGTGCCTGTGGCAGAGCTGGTCATCTCGGCTTCGTTGACAGTCCCTTCGTTACGGATGCGGTTGCCGGTGCTGCTCTGGTTATCCCAGGCATTGGCAGTCGCGTAAACAGGGATCTTTGTTGGAGGAGGGGTGTGATGACCACCGTTGTGGTGGCCCCCATTGTGGTGGCCCCCATTGTGGTGGTTGTCACGCTCCCCAGCTTGTACAGCAACAGCCATGACCGCAGCAATTGCGAATACCAGAGGCTTTATTGCCATCGAAGGTTTCATGGTGATTCTCCGTACTTATTTTAGGTTAAGTGTTGTTTCTTACCTTTTTGGGTCAATTCGCGACCCGTACGCTCAGGGTGTTGGCCGTTCGGTTTCCCACCCCGGCGCTCTGATTCAACTGAATCACCCCACGGCTACCGGTGAAAGCCTGGTCACTGGTAGTGACCTGGCGATAGCCTGGTGCAGAGTCAGTCGGATCGGAGTTGTTGAGCAGCGCCACGTTCTGTTGCATGAGGACGCTGTCGTCGATACTTTGCGGCTGTGTACTGATGCTTATCCGCAGGGCATTGGCTTGCTGGTTGCTCGCGCCCGTGCTCTGGTTGACACCCAGTACGCCATTGCCGTGGCTGAATGAGTCGCCTTGAATGCTGGATCGGGCATCGATCCTTGGGTCGACTTGCGTACGCAGCCGTTGGCGAATCTGTGTGGTTGCACTGGCGTTGGTGCCAATGGCGATGGCCCGGGCATTGGCCTGTTGCTGATAATCGCCCGCCGCCTGGTTGACCGTGAGGTTGCCCTGGTACTGCATGCCCGAACCGTCGATGTCGGCGTTATTGATGACGGGAGGTTGGGCAAAGATCGATGCACTGCAAAACATGGCGATAAAGAGCAGCGTACGATTCATCTTAACGGTCTCCCGTTATGATTTTCAGAGCACCCAGGCCCTGCTGGACGTTTGAATTGACCATGTTGGCAATACCGTTGCCCGAGTTTCCCGAGCGTCCAGCGGGGAGGTTGGAAAGCTGGGTCTGGTTGCTGATATTGCCGCCCAGGTTGTTGGTGTTTTGTGTGACCAGGTTGTTGATGCCTGCACCACTGGCGACGTTGGCAAAGTCGCCGTCGCTCAACTCGTTCGTTTGCTGGAGGATTTGTTTGGACGGGTTGGCATTGACGGTCGTGGGGTTAGGATCGGGAATCAACGGTGGAATCGTTGCGTTGCGCGGTTGGACATCACGTTTGATAAGAATGATGCCGTTTTCAGCCTGTACAGGCAGGCAGACACTTGAGCCCAGTGCGCATCCGATCAGCAGGAGGCTATAGATGCGTTGATCAAATTTCCCCACGGCGGCAATTCCTTCTGTAGTTGGAACGCTGGCCCTTATCAGCGTTGCGAGGTAGAGAGCAGAAGGTGTGCCGCTTTCAGGTTTTCTTTTATAAACAGTGGGTTGGATTTAATTGTCGAGGTAGTCAAAAAAATTTTGTAACGCCACTGAGACAGACTCACGCCAAAGCGCCGCCCATGCTGGCGGCATTGCTCGTCAGGGGCGTTGAAGGCAAGTTGTATCAGTGGCTTTACAAATTGGTGCTGAAGCGCTCGGACCGCTTTAGCTCGCGGCTCTGCACAGGTGAAGGTGTTTCAGAAATGGAACATCTTTGGCAGGGTGGGCAACCCTGTCAGGCCTTGAGCAAGCGAGTCACAGCCTCGAATGCCGCGTCCTTGCGCAGTTTCCAGTCACCTTGCAGTACCTGGCAAGGCTGGTGGTGCCGGTCAAGCCATTGGCGGTTGGCCTGGAAAAACGCCTGGCGTTCTGCCAGTTTCGGTTGGCAACGTTGCCCGTCGTCATGCCAGGCCACGGTTTCAGGGCTCAGTAGCAAATGCAGGTCGTATTGCCGTGCCAGCAATGCTTGCTCGATCCATGTCGGGCAATCGCCAAACAAGGTGCGACTCCAAAGGATGTTGCTCAAGAGGTGCGTATCGAGAATCAACAGGGATGGTTGTCTTGCGCGTGCTTCATCTTCCCAAGTCAGCTGGCCATTCGCTATGGAAGTAACGTCATCGTAGCGGGTTTCTCGAGCTTCGCTGTCGATAAAATACCGAACGTACTCTTCGACCAATATGCCGCCAAAATTGGCGTGAATCTCACTCGAAAGCCAGCTTTTTCCACTGGATTCCGGGCCTGTGAGCACCAGCACCTTCATGCGCGCAATGCCGGGTCGGCGCGCCACTCGCGCCAGCCTTGCACGGCCAGCAACAGGAACAGAGCATAGAGGGCAGCGGTCAGGTACATGTCCTTATAGATGAACAGCCCGACGAAAATCACATCAACGGCGATCCACAGCGGCCAGCATTGCACGCGTTTTTGCGCCATCCATAATTGCGCCACCAGGCTGAACCCGGCCAGCGCAGCGTCGAGCCATGGCTGGGCGGCATCCGTCCAGTGCGCCATGGCGGCACCCAGCAACAGACTGCCAATGGCGCCGGCCAGAAGGCCCAAAGCAATCGATTTCCCATCGAGGCGGCTGACCTGTCGGCCGGTATTCGCCTCGCCCGCACGGGTCCATTGCCACCAGCCGTAGAGTTGCAGCCCGGCGTAGACCACTTGCAGGAGCATGTCCGAATACAGCTTCACTTCAAAAAAGATCCAGCTGTAAAGCAGCACCATGACCAGGCCGATCGGCCAGCACCAGGGGTTCTGTTTGACCGTCAACCAGACGGCAATCACGCCGAGGGTGGCGGCAAACAGTTCAAGCCCGGACATGGAGGTTCCTTGGGGGAGACAAAAGAGGGGGCGGATTGTACCGACACGCGCGGCCAAGTAGAACCGACTCATGCGGCCTGTAGCAGCTGCCGAGCAGCGCGAGGCTGCGTTCGACGACGAAGTCGTCGTGAAATCAGCCCCCGCGGCGCATCAGGAAAGCCGCGTTTGCAGGGTTTACGACGACTGCGTCGCCGAACGCAGCCTCGCGGGCTCGGCAGCTGCTACAAGAGGGTGTTTTTACACGCGGAACTGTTTGAGTAGCCCGTTCAACTGCTCGCTCAAGTCCTTGAGCCGGACACTGGCCACGCTCGACTGCTCCGCCGCCAGCGCGGTGCTGTGGGATAACCCCGCGGCCTGGGTGACGTTCTGATTGATGTCTTCCACCACATGGGCTTGCTGCAGGGTCGCGCTGGCGATAGACGCGTTCAACCCGTTGAGGTTGCGCAACGCCTGGCCGATTGCATTCAGGCTGGCGCCCGCAAGACCGGCCTGTTCGATGGTCAGTTGCGAGGCTCTGCTGCTGTCGCCGATCACTTTGACCGCCGCTTCGGAGTGCGTTTGCAGGCGTTCGATCATCGACTGGATCTCCGCCGTGGACTTCTGGGTGCGTTGGGCCAGCAGGCGCACTTCATCGGCCACCACCGCAAACCCTCGGCCTTGCTCACCGGCGCGGGCGGCTTCAATAGCGGCGTTGAGGGCCAGCAGATTGGTTTGCTCGGCGATGGAGCGGATAACCTCCAGCACGCTGCCAATCTGATTGCTTTCAGCCGCCAGGGTGCGAATCACTTCAACCGCTTGATCGATGGTGCCGGACAATTTGTCGATCTGCTGCAAGCTGCCGTCAATGTTGATCTGTCCCTGCTGTGCCTGGGATTCGGCATCGCGCATTTCGCTGGCCGCGTGCTCGGCATTCTTGGCGACATCCTGCACGCCGTAAGTCACTTCGTTGATCGCGGTCGCCACCAACTCCATTTGCTGGGACTGTTGCTGACTGCGTTGCTGAGCCTGGGCGGCGTCGTTCCCCAGTTCGCTGGAAGACTGGCCCAAGGCGCTGGCGGACACTTGCAGCTCGCTGATCACCCCGCGCAGTTTGGCGGTGAAGGCATTGAAGTGACGGGCCAACTGAGTGACTTCATCCTGGCCATGGGTGTCGAGGCTGCGGGTCAAGTCGCTTTCACCGCTGGCGATATTGGCCATGGCGGTCACGGTAGCCTGGAGCGGACGCACGATGCTGCGAGCGATCATGATCACCAGTAGCGCCATGATCAGCGCAATCACCAGGCCGACGAAAGAAGCCTTCCACACCTGACCATAGAACTCAGCCTGCATGTCATCGATGTACACGCCCGAGCCAATCACCCAACCCCAAGGCTCGAACAATTTGACGTAGGAGGTTTTTTCGACCGGGGCGCTGGCACCCGGTTTAGGCCAGCGGTAGTTGACCGTGCCGGCGCCCTTGGCCTTGGCGACGGCAACCATTTCGTTGAACAGTGCAAAACCGTCCGGGTCGCGGATTGCCGAGAGGTTCTGGCCATCGAGTTTAGGGTTGGCGGGGTGCATCACCATCACCGGCGTCAGATCGTTGATCCAGAAATAATCGTTCTGGTCATAACGCAGACCGCGCACGGCTGTCAGCGCTTGTTTCTGCGCGGCATCGCGGGTGAGAGTGCCAGCGGTTTCCAGGCCGTGGTAGTAGGTCAGAATGCCGCTGGCGGTCTGCACCACGTGCTGGGTTTTCTGAGCCTTCGCCTGGTAAAGGTCGTCATGGATCTGCTTGAGCATCAACACGCCCAACGTCAATAACATCACCACCGACACGATCAAGATGAGCCACAAGCGTCGGCTGATCGACACACTGCGCAAGCTGTTCATAACGCTGTCACTCCGATTTCTTTTTCTTGTAATAAACGATAGCCAGCATCCAACCACGCTTTGCCGGTCGGGCATATGCGACCCAAGTCTCATTACGCGGCAGCGTTATCGAGGCTTGTCTGATAGGATTTCGGCCCCGCGCGGAAAAACCTGAATCCAAGTCGATCTTTCACGGAATTTTTACGGTTCCGACTGGATCCTTTGTGCGCGGGACTTCAGCTACGCTTGGCGCGATGAACGCTTAAAAAACTAATGGGGCATGCCTTGGCGCATCGCCTTTGGGGGATTGATGGAACTTTGGACCGCCTTGCAGGCATTGATTCTTGGGGTTGTAGAGGGGCTGACGGAGTTTTTGCCGATTTCCAGTACCGGTCACCAAATTATTGTGGCGGACTTGCTCAACTTCGGTGGCGAACGGGCCATCGCTTTCAACATCATTATCCAGCTTGGGGCAATCCTGGCCGTGGTGTGGGAGTTTCGCCGCAAGATCTTCGATGTGGTTACTGGCTTGCGGACTCAGCCGAGCGCCCGACGCTTTACCGCGAACCTGCTGATCGCCTTCATGCCGGCCGTGGTGCTGGGGGTGATTTTTTCTGATTTGATTCACCACTACCTGTTCAACCCGATCACCGTGGCCACGGCATTGGTTGTGGGCGGCATCATCATGCTGTGGGCTGAACGGCGCCAGCACGAAGTGCACGCACACACCGTCGACGAAATAACCTGGAAAGACGCTCTGAAAGTCGGCTTTGCCCAATGCCTTGCCATGATTCCCGGGACTTCGCGTTCCGGCTCGACCATCATTGGCGGCTTGCTGTTCGGGTTGTCGCGCAAGACTGCCACGGAGTTCTCGTTCTTCCTGGCGATGCCGACCATGGTCGCGGCAGCGGTGTACTCAGGCTACAAGTACCGCGACCTGTTCGTGCCGGCTGATTTTCCGGTGTTTGCGATCGGCTTCGTCACCGCGTTCATCTTCGCGATGATTGCCGTCAGGGCGCTGCTGGTGTTCATCGGCAGTCACAGCTACGCGGCATTCGCCTGGTATCGCATCGCGTTCGGCCTGGTGATCCTGGCCACCTGGCAGTTTGGCTGGGTCGACTGGACCGCAGTCCAACCATGAGTGACGCCAGCGCGCGCAATAACCCTGGACGCCGGTCCGGGGGAGAGCGGGTCCAGCATCCACGGTTGAAATTGCTGGTATTGGCGATCCTGTGCGCGCTGCCGCTGACGGGTTCGGTGTCGCTGTGGCTGCGCGGGGTTTCGCTGATTCCGCTGGCGGCCTACGGCATCGTCAGCGTGCTGGCGTTCTTTCTGTATTGGAGCGACAAACGCAAGGCGCGCGCCGACAGCTGGCGGACCCCGGAAAACGTGTTGCACGCCGTTGAGCTGGCGGGTGGCTGGCCGGGCGCCTTGCTGGCCCAGCAAGTGTTTCGGCACAAGACCCGCAAGGTTTCGTTTCAGCTAGTGTTCTGGCTCATTGTGCTGATGCACCAAGTGTTCTGGATCGACCAGCTGTTCCTTGGTGCCCATCTGTTCGCATTGTTCTAAAGCAGCAAGCTGACCTTGGTGCGCTTGGGCAGTTTGCTCACCACCAGTTGGTGGGAACGTTGCAGCAATCCTTGCAGTTCTTCGGCTCCCAGCGGGTAGGGCGTTTGCATGATGATCCACTGCGCCCGCGCCAGATACGGCGCCGGGTGAATGCCGGGGCGGTCGCAATGCCCGAGGAACAGATCCTTGTCGACCTTGAAGGCCAGGGAATCGCCGCGCAGGTTCTGCAAGGCGAACATCTTGTTCCCGGCAATCGAAAACACCCGAACGCCTCCCCATTTATAGTCTTCCCGCGCGCCGGGCAGTGCGAGACAAAATTGCGCGACGTCCTCTTCGCTCATGCGTCCAGCCTTCATATCAATCGGTCCCCACAGGCATTGAATGATTCGATCAGATGGTCGATCCAGGCACGCACGGCCGGCATCACCCCGCGCCGATGAGGGTAGACCGCTTGCAGCCAGCCGCCAGGCAATGACCAGTCGGGCAACAGCTGCACCAGCGAGCCATTTTCCAGTTCCTGTTCGCAATACATCATCGGCAGCATTGTGAAGCCTTGGCCAGCAAGCGTGCAGGCCTTGCGCACGATGAAGTCGTCGATGCCCAATCGCGCCTCCAGGCTCAAGTCATAGCTTTTGCCCTGTTGATCGAGCATGCGGATGTGCACCATGCGGTCGGCTTCCAGTGCGCCTAGCACCGGCAAGGCTTTCAGGTCTTCGGGGTGGTTGATCTGACGTTCGTGCAGGAAGGCCGGGCTGGCGACCATCGCCATCTGCGCCTGGCGCAAGCGACGGGTTACCAGCAGCGGATCCTCGTCGCCCAAATCACGGACCCGCAGCGCGACATCGACACCTTCGGTCACCAGATCGACCCGGCGATTGATCAGCATGACTTCCAGTTGAACCTGGGGGTACTTTTCAAGGAATCTGCTGATCACCATCGGCAGCATTTCGTGGGCCAGGCCGACGGGGCAGGAAACCCGCAAGCGTCCCCGGGGCTCGCTGGACATACTGGCCACGGCTTCATCGGCCATCTCCGCTTCCAGCAGCATCGCCTGACAGTGCCGCAGGTAACGTTCGCCCACCGCCGTCAGCTTGAGCTGGCGGGTGGTGCGTTGCAGCAGGCGCGCGCCTAGGCGTTCTTCCAGCTCGGCAATGCGTCGCGACAGTCGGGACTTGGGAATCCCCAGCAATCGCCCGGCCGCTGCGAAGCCGCCGGCTTCGACCACCTTGGCGAAATAGTAGAGGTCATTGAGGTCTTGCATGGTGGGAACCCGATTGTTCTATCAGTGGGACGAACTATCGCATTGTTGCGGGCTAATCAGCTATTGGTTTCATCTGTAGGATCCTCCCCATCAGATCGCCCGGTGGCGATCCTCACCTGGAGATCCCTTATGAAACTGTTGCATATCGATTCGAGCATTCTTGGTGACAACTCGGCTTCCCGTCTGCTGAGCAGCGAAGTCGTCAAAGCGTGGCAAGCCGCCGAGCCAACCGCAGTCGTGACTTACCGCGACCTGGCCGCCGATGCCATCAGCCATTTCTCCGCCACCACCCTGGTTGCCGCCGGCACCACCGCTGAACTGCGCAACGCTGCGCAACAGCACGAAGCCGAGCTGAGCGCCAACACCCTGGCCGAATTCCTCGCGGCTGATGCCGTTGTGATCGCAGCGCCGATGTACAACTTCACCATTCCTACCCAACTCAAGGCCTGGATCGACCGCATTGCCGTTGCCGGTCAGACCTTCCGCTACACCGAAGCCGGCCCTGAAGGCCTGTGCGGTGGCAAGAAAGTCGTGATCGTCTCGACGTCTGGCGGTCTGCATGCCGGTCAAGCCACTGGCGTTGCCCACGAAGAGTACTTGAAGGTGCTGTTCGGCTTCATCGGCATCACCGACATTGAGTTTGTTCGCGCCCATGGCCTGGCCTACGGTGACGAAGTGCGCACCAAAGCCATGAGCGACGCTCACACGCAAATCAGCGAGCAGTTGTTCGCCGCTGCGTAAGACTTGCGTAAAGAGTTCAAACAGCTCAGGCACTACCCAAAAAACTCTGTATTCTGATCACGCAAGTGCCAGATACGGAGTTTTTTGTTTCTGGTCATTACAGATTGTGGCCCGGGTTATGCAGTCGAGGGTTACCGACTCCGGTCCAGGAACAAGGTGGGGCATCCCATGGTGCGTCTTTGTGCAACATTACTGATTTGCCTGCTCAGCAGCTTGAATTCAGTGCACGCCGCGCCTGCGCCGCATCCTCACTGGAGCGTCGGTTTCCATGAGATGAGTTTTCTCGACCCTCTGGATTTGCAGCCGATGCGCGCCATCGCGTTCTATCCCTCCAGCGACCGGGAACACACCAGCAAAATCGAGGGTTACACCGTCGAAGCCGGTGAAGACACCCGCGTTGCCATGGGCCGTTTCCCGATGCTGATGCTGTCTCACGGCAACACCGGAACCCCGCTGGCGCTGCACGACCTCGCCACATCACTGGCGCGCAAAGGGTTTGTGGTGGTCGCGGTGATCCACCCCGGTGACAACTCCAAAGACCACAGCCGCCTCGGTACGTTGAGTAACCTTTATGGCCGGCCCATCCAGATTTCCGAAGCCATTACCGCCACCTTGGGTGATCGCATGCTTGCACCTTTCGTCAATGCCGATCAGGTGGGCGTGATTGGTTATTCGGCGGGTGGCGAAACGGCGTTGATCCTCTCCGGCGCAACGCCTGACCTGGATCGTCTGCGCCGCTATTGCCAGGAGCGCCCGGACGACCGCGATGCCTGCAACACCAAAGGCGAGTTGATTGTCGACCGTGATGACTTGCACCCCGTGGCTGATCCACGCGTGCATGCATTGCTGCTGATGGCGCCGCTGAGCCTGAAGTTCGGCCGCCACACGCTGGCCGACGTGCATGTGCCGGTGCTGCTTTACAGCGGGGATGGCGACAAACTGGTGGCATTCGATAAAAACGCCGCTGCGCTGGCGCGCAAACTGCCGATCGCACCGGACTTCAAATTGCTGGCCGGGGCAGGGCACTTCGTGTTCATGGCGCCTTGCAACGAAGAGCAGATCGCCGCCATGCCGGCGCTGTGCACCGATGCCGATGGCGTCGACCGCGAAGACATCCATCGCAACATGGTGTCCGAAGCCGGACGGTTCTTCTCCCATGCGCTGGGCAAACCGACCCGGGCCGGGATGCAGACTGCGGATCAATAGTCTGCGCAATTCCCCTGTGGGAGTGAGCCTGCTCGCGATTGCGGTGTGTCTGTCGACATTATTGTTGTCTGGTACTCCGCAATCGCGAGCAGGCTCACTCCTACAGGGGATCACAGGTGTCAGGTTGTTGCGCGGCGTTTCAGCAATAAGGTCAAACCGAGTCCGGTCACCGACAGCATCGCCGCACTAAAGAAAATCCACGAATACCCCAGGTTCAACGCCACCGCGCCCATCAACGGCCCGGCAATCGCCAGTGCCAGATCGAAAAACACGGCATAGGCGCTCAAGCCCGCGCCACGACTGGAGTTGGGCACCTGCTTGATCGCTTCCACCCCGAGCGCCGGGTACACCAGCGACAGACCAAACCCGGCCAGGCCCGCGCCGATCAGCGCATAAGCGGTCGAGGGCGCGAGCCACAGCAGCACCAGGCCCACGGTTTCAATGCTCATGCAGGCAATCGCCGAGGTGAAACCGCCGAAGCGGCTGATCGCTGAGATAAACAGCAATCGCGACAAAATAAAGCAGATGCCGAAGGCCGTCAGGCAGTAGGCCGCACCGGTCCAGCCACGGCTGACGTAATACAAGGTGATAAAGGTGGTCAGGGTGCCGTAACCGATGGAGGCCAGGCTCAGGCTCGCACCAAACGGCGCAATACGCCCGAACACCGCCCAGAACGGCAGACGCTCACCGCGAATCACCGGCACCGAAGGTTTGTTGCGGATCAGCAACAGTGCGGCCAGGGCCAGCAGTGACAGCGCTATTCCCAGGCTGACAAAGCCGTATTCGGCGACCATCACCACGCCCAGCGGTGCACCGATCGCAATGGCGCCGTAAGACGCAATGCCGTTCCACGAAATCGAGCGCGCGGTGTGTTCCGCACCGACCTGGCCCATGCACCAACTGATTGTGCCCACGCCAATCAAGCCCTGGGCGATGCCGAGCAACAAGCGTCCGGCAATCAGGATCAACAGGCTCAGCAGTGGAAAGCTTTGCAGCATTGTTGAAATCAACGTCAGCACGCCACTCAGCACGATCCCCGACAGGCCGTAGACAATCGCCCGTTTGGTGCCAATGGTGTCTGACATGCGCCCAGCCATGGGGCGGCTGAGCAGGGTGGCCAGGTACTGGGAGCCGATGGTCAGCCCGGCGACGATCGCGCTGAAACCCAGCTGTTCATGCACATAGCCCGGCAACACCGCAATCGGCAGGCCGATGCAGAGGAACGCAATAAAGGTATAGAAAACGATGGAGACGATCTGCAGGGTAATCGCCATGGAGCTTTGCGGTGGCAGTTGCTGCGCAGACATGAGGGCTCGTTCGCGGGCGGCGGTGGGAGAGCTGCATCATGGCGCGGGTGGGAAATAAAAGGAAGCAGGCTAACTATATTCGTTGTGCCTGAGGACCCCTTCGCGGGCAAGCCTCGCTCCTACAAGATCAATGTCGTCCATATCAATTGCGCACGACGCAAATCCTGTAGGAGCGAGGCTTGCCCGCGAAGAGGTCCTCAAAGACAACGCATTTCTTGATCCTGAAATGCAAAAAGCCCCGTCACCAGGACAGGGCTTTTCATTTATAGCGAGTGCTTAGAACACAACGCCCTGGCTACGCAGGTAGTCATCATAAGTCCCGCTGAAGTCGATCACGCCGCTAGGGCTCAACTCGATAATGCGGGTGGCCAACGACGATACGAACTCACGGTCGTGGCTGACGAAGATCAGCGTGCCCGGGTAGTTTTCCAGCGCCAGGTTCAGCGCTTCGATGGATTCCATGTCCAAGTGGTTGGTCGGTTCGTCCATGATCAGCACGTTCGGCTTTTGCAGGATCAGCTTGCCGAACAGCATGCGACCTTGCTCACCACCGGAGATGACCTTGACCGACTTGAGGATCTCGTCGTTGGAGAACAACATGCGGCCGAGGGTGCCGCGAACGATTTGCTCGCCGCCCTGGGTCCATTGGCCCATCCAGTCGAACAGGTTGCAGTCGTCTTCGAAGTCGTGGGCGTGGTCCTGGGCGTAGTAGCCCAGTTCCGCGGCGTCGGTCCACTTCACGGTGCCGGCATCCGGGGTCAGTTCATTGACCAGGGTGCGCAGCAGGGTGGTTTTACCGATACCGTTCGGGCCGATGATCGCCACGCGCTCGCCAGCTTCAACCTGGAAGCTGAAGTCCTTGAACAGTGGCTTGCCGTCGAAGCCTTTGGCCATGCGCTCGACGATGACCGCCTGACGGTGCAGCTTCTTGGTTTGTTCGAAACGGATGAACGGGCTCACACGGCTCGAAGGCTTGACCTCGGCCAGCTGGATCTTGTCGATTGCCTTGGCGCGGGACGTGGCCTGCTTGGCTTTCGAGGCGTTGGCCGAGAAGCGGCTGACGAACGATTGCAGCTCGGAAATCTGCGCTTTCTTCTTGGCGTTGTCCGACAGCAGCTGCTCGCGGGACTGGGTCGCCACGGTCATGTACTCGTCGTAGTTGCCCGGGAACAGGCGCAGCTCGCCGTAATCCAGGTCAGCCATGTGGGTGCACACGCTGTTCAGGAAGTGACGGTCGTGAGAGATGATGATCATCAGGCTGGAGCGCTGGGTCAGAATGTTTTCCAGCCAGCGGATGGTGTTGATGTCCAGGTGGTTGGTCGGTTCGTCGAGCAACAGCACTTCAGGATCGGAGAACAGCGCCTGAGCCAGCAAAACGCGCAGTTTCCAGCCTGGGGACACTTCGCTCATCGGGCCAAAGTGCTGCTCGATGCCGATACCCAGGCCCAGCAGCAATTCACCGGCGCGGGATTCGGCGGTGTAGCCGTCCATTTCGGCGAATTCGGTTTCCAGCTCGGCCACCGCCATGCCGTCTTCTTCAGTCATTTCCGGCAGCGAGTAGATACGGTCGCGCTCGGCTTTGACCTTCCACAGCTCTTCGTGACCCATGATCACGGTATCGATGACGGTGAATTCTTCGTAGGCGAACTGGTCCTGGCGCAATTTACCCAGACGCACGTTCGGCTCGAGCATGACCTGGCCGCCGGACGGCTCGAGGTCGCCGCCGAGGATTTTCATGAAGGTCGACTTGCCGCAGCCGTTGGCGCCGATCAGACCGTAGCGGTTGCCCGCGCCGAATTTGACCGAAACGTTTTCGAAAAGCGGCTTGGCGCCGAACTGCATCGTGATGTTAGCTGTAGAGATCAAAGGTTTTTCCTGCGAAGCATTCAGAGTAGCTAGGGTTGCGGCAGTACCGATTCAGTACCCGTTTCCGGTATCCGAACCACGGGAAATGCATCCCGGTCAGAAGCGGAAGGTCCATCTGGCAATAAGTGGACAGCAGCATATGGAGCGCTTGGCCCGAGTCGAAGTGCGCTGAGACGGGGTTCATTCCCGTCATCAACCAAGGGGGGCGCGTAATGTTTGGCGGCGATTGTACTGGTCTGGCTCTTTAAACGATAGGGCGTTGAGGTTGCGCGGGCGCTTTGGCGGCATCAACGGACAGATTTTCACATTTGAAGGTTAACTATTGGTTACAAAATGAGACTAACATGCCATTTTTCTACCTGAAGCCGACTATCGGCAGGCTCTAGGACGGGCCATCCGGGAAACGCTGTTTCGTATTCAGACGCTGCACAAGATCCCAGGGCTTCGAGGCCTGGAGGGAAGCAGTTTGTTCACCTCTGACGTGTGACGATTTCTGTGAAACTGATTATTGCCGCTATTTATGTAATATCCATTGCTTACGTCCACCTGCGCGGTCGGGTGCGCCACAAGCTGGGCCGCCAATTGAGCGATCACTCGTCGTTTCTGGCGCCGATCAATTGCTTCCTTTATATGTTTTCGAAAATCCCCAACAAGCCTTACCTCGACCCGGCCGATTTCCCGGACCTGAGTCCGTTGCAGGAGCATTGGGAAGAAATTCGCGCGGAAGGCCAGAACCTGCTTCGGGCCGGGGAGATCAAGCGCTCGAACCAATACGACGACGTCGGTTTCAACTCGTTCTTCAAGACGGGCTGGAAGCGCTTTTACCTGAAGTGGTATGGCGACAGCCATCCTTCGGCGACGAAACTCTGCCCGCGCACCACTGAACTGGTGCAAAGCATCGGGTCGATCAAAGCCGCGATGTTCGCCGAGTTGCCGCCGGGCTCCAAACTGGTCCGCCACCGCGATCCGTATGCCGGCTCTTACCGTTATCACCTGGGCCTGGAAACGCCGAATGAGGCCGGTTGCTACATCAACGTCGATGGTGAGAACTACCACTGGCGCGACGGTGAAGCGGTGATGTTCGACGAAACCTTCATTCACTACGCTGAAAACACCACCCAGCAGAACCGCATCATTCTGTTCTGCGACGTCGAGCGGCCGATGAAGTACCGCTGGGCGTCGGCGTTCAACGGCTGGTTCAGCCGTAATGTGATGTCGGCGGCGGGCGCGCCGAATGATGCGGGGGACAAGACCGGTGGCATCAACCGTTTGTTCGCCAAAATCTACAAGTTTCGCTTGCGGGGCAAGGCGCTGAAGAAGCGTAATCGCAAACTTTATTACCTTGAAAAGTGGGCGATTTTTGGTGGGTTGCTGGCGGTTTTTGTGCTGATCTGAATGTTGTGTTGTTACATATGGCCCCATCGCGAGCAGGCTCGCTCCTACAGTTGACCGCGATCACCTGTAGGAGCGAGCCTGCACGCGAAGGGGCCCTGACCTCCACCGCAAAACCAACAATCAGCCACGAGAAGTCTTCGTGGCTTTTTTCTGCGCAGCAGGTTTAGCCGCCGGTTTGGCCTTAGCGGCACCTTTGCCCCCAAGACTACGTTTAAGCAGCTCAGTCAAATCAATCACATCAGCCGTTTTACGTTCCTCTTCACCCGTCGCCGTTTCAACATCCTCAATCTTGCCTTCATTCGCCTTTTTCTCGACCAACGCCATGATCTTGTCTTCAAAACTGTCGCGGTAATCTTCGGGTTTCCAGTCGGCGCTCATGTCTTGCACCAGACGCTTGGCCATGTCGAGTTCGCCCTTGGCCAGTTCGGGTTTGGTCACTTCAGCGCCCAGCTCCAGCGTATCGAGGCTGCGCACTTCGGCGGGCCAACGCAGCATCACCAGCACCATCGCCGATTCCAGTGGCATCAACGCAGCCAAATGCTGACGGGTATGCAGGACAACGTGGGCGAGGGCGACTTTATTGGTTTTGCTCAGGGTTTCGCGCAACAGCGCATAAACCTTGCCTCCGCGTTTGTCCGGCGCCAGGTAGTAGGGCGTGTCGATGTTTTGCAGGGGAATCTGATCGGCGTCGACAAAGGAAAAGATGTCGATGGTCTGCGTTGATAATGGGTGCGCCGACTTGATCTCTTCCTCGCTGAGCACCACGTAACGGCCTTTTTCGTACTGCACACCTTTGACGATGTGTTCCTTGGTGACTTCCTTGCCGGTGACCTTGTTGACGCGCTTGTAACCCACCGGGTCCATGCTGCGGCTGTCGAGCCAGTCGAAATCCACGCCTTGCGAGGAGGTCGCCGAGACCAGCGCGACAGGGATATGCACCAGCCCGAAACTGATTGCGCCTTTCCAGATTGCCCGTGCCATGGTCGTCTACTCGCAAGTGATGTGTTCAGGTGACCTGCCGCGCGGCGCAAAAGTTTCAGCGGGCTGCGGCCCGGTCCTGCGGGGCGGTCAACTGGTGTTACATCTTGTGAAAGAGGTTTTAGTTAACAAATCCGAACCCCGGGCGTAGCGTGCTATCGAAGACCCTATCCACGCTGACGCCCGGAGGCCTCCCATGAACAGATTCGTGCTCGCCTGCACCGTACTGGCATTCAGCGGCCTGTTGAGCACTCTTGCCCAGGCCGACGTCGCAGTGCCTTCGTCCTCTTTACTGCTGGCCCAAAGCCCAACGGGCACCGGCAATAACAACCCTTACAACAGCCCGATCCGCCGGGCCAATCCCAATAGCATGCAAGGCACGCAGCCCGGCGCTCCGGTCATTCGCGGGCCGAACACCGTGCCCGTGCCGCGGCCGCCTACCCTTGATAACGGTGGCATCGGCAATCGCTATCCGCAGGACCGAACCGCCCCCGCCAGCCCACCCAAATTCATTCCCAATCCGCCTCATCGAGACGCAGACACCAGCAACCGTTGAACGGCAGGACAGGTTCTTGCCAGCCATTCGAACGACAAAAGGAATCGTGCATGTTGCGTAAAACCCTCCTGGCCACTTTCTGCGCCAGCGTACTGATCACCGCCACGGCACCCGTCTTCGCGGCGGCGCCCCAGGACATGAACAGCGAGCAGGGCACCCTTGAGGTCTGGCAAGTTGCCAAGGGCCTGGAACATCCGTGGGCCTTGGCGTTCCTGCCCGATCGCAAGGGCATGCTGGTCACCGAACGGCCCGGCAATCTGCGGGTGGTGGAGTACGACGGCAAACTGTCGGCACCGATCAATGGCGTGCCAAAGGTCTGGGCCAAGGGGCAGGGCGGCTTGCTCGACGTGGTGTTGTCACCCGACTTCAAGCAGGACCGCACGGTTTATCTGTCTTACGCCGAGGGCGGCGGTGCGGGCGACAAGGCCGGCACGGCGGTAGGGCGCGGGCAATTGTCCGAGGACCTGAAAACCCTCAAGGATTTCAAAGTGATTTTCCGTCAGGAACCCAAGCTTTCGGTCGGCAACCACTTCGGCTCACGATTGGTGTTTGATCGCGACGGCTATCTGTTCATCACCCTCGGCGAAAACAATGACCGGGCGACGGCCCAGGACCTCGACAAGTTGCAAGGCAAGGTCGTGCGCATCTATCCCGACGGCCAGGTGCCAGACGACAACCCCTTTGTCGGTCAGGCCGGTGTGCGCCCGGAAATCTGGTCCTATGGCCAGCGCAATCCGCAAGGCGCGGCGCTCAATCCGTGGACCGGCGTTCTCTGGGAGAACGAGCATGGCCCGCAGGGAGGTGATGAAATCAACATCATCGAACGCGGCAAGAATTACGGCTGGCCGCTGGCGACCCACGGCATCAACTATTCCGGCCAGCCGATCCCGGAAGCCAAGGGCAAGGCTGCTGAAGGCACCGTGGCGCCGCGCCATGTCTGGGAAAAATCCCCCGGCCTCAGCGGCATGGCGTTCTACGACGCTGATCGCTTCAAGGTATGGCAGCACAATGTGTTCATTGGTGCGCTGGTGAGCCAGGAGTTGATCCGCTTGCAGTTTGATGGCGACAAAGTGGTTCACGAAGAACGCTTGCTCGGCGAACTCGACAAGCGCATTCGCGATGTGCGCCAGGGGCCGGATGGGTACTTGTATGTGCTGACCGATGAGGACGATGGCGGGCTGTACAAGATCGGCCTGAAGTAACTGGTTCCTGAAACCACCACTTCCCCTGTGGGAGTGAGCCTGCTCGCGATAGCGGCGTATCAGTCACCAACAGTGGCGGATGTGAAACCGCCATCGCGAGCAGGCTCGCTCCCACATTGGATAGGTGGCGTCACCGGGTATGCAGGATAACCGCAGCCCGAAGCTTTCCCCGGCCAAAACTGCACATCTTGTCGAACTCTCCATGGCTGACCGGCAAATGCTGGCAGTCCATCGGTTGACGATGTTGGCTGTGGTCCACGTCCGGGTCGTGCAGGTAGACGAACTCGTCATCGCAATCGGTGACGATCACCCAATGGGGCGCCTTGGAGCGGGTCAGCCGATAGCTGCTGATCAATACCAGCGGCTGTCCGCCATCGCCCAGTAACCGTGGAAGGTTCAGCGGGCCGCCGATGACTTGCTCCACATCAGTTTCGAGTAGCTGGGCAGTGAACTCTTCGTGCACCAAGCGCATTACGTCTTTTTTATGCTCATCGCGCACGCCATCGAGAAACAACGGCCCGTCCATGCTCAGTTGCAAACGCACTCGAAAACCCCGGCGCCATGCCGCCAGTGCCAGGCCTTGAGGGCTGCATCCACCATGGCCTGCGGTCATGAACACCGTCGTCGCCTCACGCCAGATCTGCAATTCCTCGCGGCGTTCCAATACCCGGTCCGCGTGCAGCGCCCCCATGGCCATCAGCAGGCAGGCCGGGCCGCAGGTGAAATCGGTGGTTTGCCGATACCAGGGCACCTTGATGCTGCGCGAATCGCGGTGCTCAAGGATGCGTTTTTCCAGGCGCAGCGCGTCGGCATGGTCCTGGTAATAGTCATGGATCAGCGCGAAACGCCGGTAGCCGTTGCGTTCATACAAGGCAATCGCCGCCGGGTTGTCGATACGCACTTCGAGCCGCAGGTAGGCGCAATCATGTTCAAGGGCGCAGGACTCGACGCGTTCGAGTAGCTGCTTGCCCAGTCCGCTGCCGCGCGCCCCGGTCGCGATCGCAATCGAATAAAGGCGGGCCAGCGAAGTGCCGCGGTGAAACAGCACCACCGCGTAACCAACCAATTGCTCGTCACGCTGGGCCACCAGCAGCTGGCCGTGGGCCCGGGTAATCATCCACAGAAAGCTGCGGCTGTTGAGCCGGTCCGTGGTGAAGCATTGCTGTTCAAGTTCCAGTAGCGCGGGTAAGTCTTCAACTACCGCCAAGCGAAAGACAGTGTTCATACGACCGCCGTAAAAGTTGCGTAACGAAACGGGACTTTCGAAAAAGTTCGTGCTTAATAGGAAAGGTCTTGTTCTCCAACGGATCAATCACTATGTCAGCGGTACAAGGTCATTGGCGCGAAGTATCCGAGCAAACTTTGCCGGTAGCAACTTATTTAAATGATGCAAGCAAAACTTCAAGTCAGTTGATTATCATCGTCGAACGCAAGGAAGACTGGGCTTCGTATTTTCCCAGCGAGGACATTGTCACTGCCCAGGAATACCTCGAGCAAACGCGGGACAACGAACAGGGTAAACGGGTCCAGGTGATCAACCTGTGCCGCAGCTACAAGTACCTGGGGCACGGCTATTACTGCTCATTGCTGGCCGAGGCGCGGGGGCATAAGGTCATTCCTTCGGTGCGGACCATCAGCGAATTGACCAAAAAATCCTTGTACGGACTGTCGCTGGACGACCTGGATAAACCCCTGGAAAAAGCCCTCAGTAATCATCTCTACAGCGACACCGAAGGCTTTACCCTGACGTTGTATTTTGGCAAAACCAATATAGAACCGTTACAGGATCTGGCGCGCCAGTTGTTTGAGGTTTTTCCGTGCCCGATATTGTTAGTTGAGTTTAGAAGAACCAATGGTTGGCACATCGAGGGTATAAAGTCCGGCACCTTGCATAAGTTGCGCGAAGACCAGGAAGATCAATTCGCCAACTCCCTGGACAGTTTCAGTCGCAAGATCTGGCGTGTGCCACGCTCACGGCGCCTGGCCCGTTATGACCTGGCCATCTTGCATGACCCGCAGGAAGCCTTGCCGCCCTCCAACGCGAAGGCGCTGGATAATTTCGTACGTGTCGGCAAGACATTGGGCATTGATGTCGAGCTGATCGAGCGCAAGGACTACGCGCGCATTGCCGAATACGACGGCCTGTTGATCCGCGAGACCACAAGCGTCGACAACCACACCTATCGCTTTGCGAAAAAAGCCGAGAGCGAAGGGTTGGTGGTGATGGATGATCCGGCGTCGATCCTGCGCTGCACCAACAAGGTGTACCTGACCGACCTGCTCAAGAGTCATCAACTCGGCATGCCCGCCACCGAAATCCTCTACAAGGATCGACCGGAAGATTTCGAACGGGTCGGCGAACGCCTGGGCTTTCCCTTGGTGCTGAAGATCCCTGACGGCTGTTTCTCCCGGGGCGTAATCAAGGTCGAAAGCCAGCAGGCCTTGCTCGAAGCGACGGCCGAACTGTTCGAACACTCGGTGCTGCTGCTGGCTCAAGAGTTCTTCTACACCGAATACGACTGGCGTATCGGCGTGCTCAACCGCAAACCGATCTTCGCCTGCCAATACTTCATGTCCAAGGGCCATTGGCAGATCTACAACCATAAAGCCAAGGGCCAGGACATCAACGGTGAATGCCGCACGCTGGCGGTCCACGAAGCCCCGCGAGCCGTGGTCGACCTGGCCGTGAAAACCGCCAACCTGATCGGCGACGGTCTCTACGGCGTCGACCTCAAGCAGTCCGGTGACAAGGTGGTGGTAATCGAAGTCAACGACAACCCGAACATGGACGCCGGCATCGAAGACGCCTACTTGCAGGACGATCTGTACTCGCTGGTGCTGGAGGAGTTCGTCCGACGGCTGGAACTGAAACGTCGCGGCCAAGCCTGGTGAACGGCCGATGATCAGAAGCTTTCAACTGGCTGGCGGCGCCCTGCAATCGGTCGAACGACTGGACGCCGAAGTGATGCTGTTCAGCAACCCCGATGCCGCCGAGCGGGACCTGTTGCACAGCCACTTCAAGCTCGATGAACACGCCTTGGCCTCGGCCCTGGACCCTGATGAGGTGTCGCGCATCGAGTTCCACCCCGACAACCTGTTCCTGATCTGGAAGCGCCCGGAAAACTATTCCGGCGCCGGCAGCCTGGCCTTTGAAGTGTCGTCCTGCGGCTTGCTGTTTTCAGCGGATCGCCTGCTGGTGATCGCCACCGACGATGCGCCGCTGCACGGGCTCGGCACCCGGCAGCGGTTGAACACGCCGTTGGATGTGTTGCTCGACCTGCTGTTCAACAACATCCATCACTACCTGGGTCACCTCAAGGTGATCAAAATGGTTGCCCGGGAGTTGCAGCAGAAGTTCAACGCCTCGATGCAGAACCAGCACTTGATCCAGATGTTCAACCTCAGCGAAAGCCTGATCTATTACATCAACGCGATTCACAGCAACGGCGCGGTCCTGACACGGTTGCGCAATCACGCGGCCAAGGAACACTTCAGCGCCGAAGCCATCGGTTTGATTGACGACCTGATCATCGAAAACAACCAATGCTACAAACAGGCGGAAATCTACTCCACGGTGTTCTCCGGGCTGATCGATGCCCGGGGCAACCTGATGAACAACAGCATGAACAATCTGCTGCGCAAACTGACGTTAATTAACGTGGTGTTTTTGCCGCTGAACCTGATAGCGAGTATTGGCGGCATGTCCGAGTTCAGCATGATGACCGGGGACACGCCATGGTGGGTGTCGTATCCGTTGTTTCTGACGGCGATGATGATTGGGGCGGGAGCGATGGTGCTTGGGCTCAGGCGCTTGGCGAAATAGCTTTTGCGGTTGTCAGATCGCTTTCGCGGGCAAGCCTCGCTCCTACAATGGAATGCATTCCAATGTAGGAGCGAGGCTTGCCCGCGAAGACTTAATCAGCATCTCAACAACACCTGAATCAGACTTGCTGCCGTGCATCAACGCAACTCTTGCGGTCTTTAAGCCCACGAACGACGAGGTACAACAACGGCCCGACAGACACGAAAACCGCCGTGATCAGCAGATACGGAATCACCGACAATCCCGACTGCCCACGCTTGCGCGCATCCTTGTACATCCAGATTCCAGCCAGAATCGCCAACAGATACAGATCAATCACCACCTGCGCAGTATCCGGGCGCGACATCAGGCTGATGCCGAAGTCGATCAGCGATTGCTCCGCCTGAAGCATCACTGAAACGGTGTAACCGGCAAAGGCGATCAAGGCAACGAGGGGCAGGGCGACAGACTTCATGGTTTCCTTCCCTGGGACAATGATTGGTGTCGCCAGCCTACAGACGCCGAAGAAAATTGGCCATTGACTTGCCATCAACGCCCGGCTAATTTCCAGCCATGACTTCCACCGTATTGCGCTGCCAGCCAAGCATTATTACCGCCATTCCTTATCTGGCGGGCTAGCTCACGACTGCAGCACCCAACCCGCCCTTGAGGCGGGTTTTTACTTTCTGTCTCTTGGGCTCCGAACAACGTCAGGAGACGACCATGAGCAGCACCCCCGCCCAGCAGGCTTTGCTTGAACACTACGTGAAAAAGATCCTCGCCGCGCCGGTGTATGAACTGGCCGTGCGCACACCTTTACAACCGGCGCCAGCGCTGTCCGAAGCCTTGGGTAATCAGATCCTGCTCAAGCGCGAAGACTTGCAGCCAACCTTTTCATTCAAGATCCGTGGCGCTTACAACAAGCTGGTGCAACTGAGCGATGAGCAAAAGGCTCGCGGCGTGATCACGGCGTCAGCGGGCAATCACGCCCAAGGTGTGGCGTTGGCGGCGCGTGAGTTGGGGATCGCCGCCACCATCGTCATGCCTTGTACGACGCCGGAACTGAAGGTGCTCGGGGTGCGCAGCCGCGGTGCTGATGCGGTGCTGCATGGAGAGAGTTTTCCGTTCGCCCTCGAGTACGCGCTGAGTCTGGCCGAGCAAACCGGTCGCACCTTCGTCTCGCCGTTCGACGACCCGGACGTGATCGCGGGGCAAGGCACCGTCGCCATGGAGATCCTTCGTCAACATCAAGGCTCGCTGGACGCGATCTTCGTCCCCGTGGGTGGCGGAGGTTTGATCGCCGGCATCGCGGCGTACGTCAAATACCTGCGACCTGAAGTGCGCATCATCGGCGTCGAGTCAGAACATTCCGCGTGCTTGTACGCGGCGTTGCAGGCCGGCGAGCGGATCACCCTGCCCAGCGTAGGCACTTTCGCCGATGGCGTGGCCGTTGCGCAGATCGGCGCTTACGGTTTTGAGGTTTGCCGGTTTTGTGTCGATGAAGTGCTGACCGTCAGCAACGACGAACTGTGCGCCGCGATCAAGAACATCTACGACGATACCCGCTCGATCACCGAACCCTCCGGCGCCTTGGCGGTGGCCGGAATCAAGAAGTACGTCACTCAAACCGGCGTGCGCGGTCAGACTCTGGTCGCGATCGACTCGGGCGCCAATATCAACTTTGACAGTCTGCGACATGTCGCCGAGCGCGCCGCATTGAGCGGCGCCTCAGCGTAAGGAACATCAGGCCAACAGCGGACGCAGGAACGTCCGCTCGTAACTGACAATGAATTTCTTCTCGACCAAAGAAGCGACCAGAGCGGTGCTTTCGGCGTCAGTCATCGCGATGTGGCGGTAGCTTTCGTAGTCCGCCAGCGAAGGAAAACTGAACAGGCAGTAAGCGATATTGCTCGCACCCTCGGAAGGCAGGAAATACCCGTGGTGCGTGCCGCCGAGACGTTCGACGATACCGAGCCACGCCTTGGCGTAGGTTTCGAACTCGGTCAGTTGGTACGGATCGATCACATATTTGACGTGGCAAGTAATCAAAGTCGTGCTCCTGTGAAAGGTTATTCCTGAACAGCTTTCTCGACCTTGCTTGACGCCGACCAGATCCGATAGCGGACTTCGACGTCCTTGGGCACGTAGAGCACGATCGGTAACTTGCTGTTGTAGCGAAGCATGAAGCCGTCACCAACCACCGGCACGAACTCCTTTTTACTCTTGCCGTCGGGGCAAGCCATCATCGTGCTCATCGGGCCGATGACTTTTTCCAGGCGGTAAAAGGGGTAGCCCCAGCCTTCAAGGTTTTTTTCTTCAAGGATTCCGCCAAGACGCTGGCGATTGCAGTCCACGGTCAGGGTCTTGCCGGCGAGCACCTCAACCTGGAAGTTTTCTTCCTGTGGCTGCGGCGCCACATGAATGACCTGGCGGGTGAAACCGCTCTCAGGCTTGGGGAACGGCGCGACAGTTTCAAGTTTTGCGGCATGAGCCACGCTCGAAAGACTGGCAACAATCAGCCCAACGGTAGTGACAAAGGTCAATGAACCCATGGTGCCTCCTTGCGTGTGAGTGGGGTCAGCGGATACTGGAATGACAGGCGCATTCTTACTGTCGACCTCCGCTAATGCAAACCCCGCTCGGGTTGTATGCAAATTGCAGGGCTGAAACTGCCCTTTCTTGCAAATTGCATGAGGCCGTTTATAGGCATGTCCGTTAAATCATTGATTTACCGATGAGCTGCACGGCGAAATTCGCGGCATGTTTTATGCTCATTCAGGTCTTGAGTTGACCGGGACAGTATTGAGTCAGCTTGGAACGCGAGGACGGTCTGGTGTTTGAGACGTAGAAACCCCGCCTTAGGAAGAAAAGCGGGTGATTTCAGCACGGACCAACGCTTGAATTTATTTGGCAATCTCACAATTAGGAGAGGGTCGCCATGTTTCTTTCTGCCCTGGAACTACGCAATATCATTGAAAGCAGTTTTCTGCCGAAACGCTGTCTATGTACGCTGTCGCCGGACCTTTCGATGACCGTCAAAGTGTATTCAGACCGTGAAACCGATCACCTCGATTTGATAAAGACCGGGATAGATGCCAAGCACCTGAATGGTTGCCGTGAAATCAACGACCTGATTGCCGGATTACGCTCAGACATGGAGCATCAATCCAAGGCCGAGTCCCAGCCTTTGCACTTGGACAAGAAAGCGTTTTAACCCACAGTTTCGAGTTCCGCTGACACGCGCCGGGTCTGGACAAACCCCATTCCCAGCGCCGACTCGACCACCACAGCCAGCAAAATGCCTGGCCCGGCATGGCCGTTGAGCCATTCGCCGAAACCCAGCGCTGCCAAACCGAAACAGCCGACGGTAAAACCGGTGCTCAGCGCATTGCGGGTGACGGACGGCGCCTCGTTTCGAACCAGATAAAACATCACGCCCAACGCCGCGAACAGCACCGCACCGCGCCTCGCAACAAAACCTGCCGCAGACGAATACTCAATACTCCAGAGCGCCAGCAATACGTCCGGCATCAAACCCCAGACCAGGGCCAGTACAAAGCAGAGAAGGGACGAGAAGGTCGACAAGGTGCGAAACGATAACTGCATGGCGAATCCTTGCGGCAGTGAGGGAGGCACCAAAGCATAGCGCCAGAACCCTCACAGGAATACCGCAAAGCGTTAAATCAGACCTTTCCGTCAGTTCTGATAACTGCAAGCGTCAGAAAGCTTCCGATAGCTGATTTCTTCAGGTTTGCCTGACGTATCGATGTATTTCATGTCAGCCGTTATCACTTTGCATTCCGGCGTGTTCGGCTCAGTCAGCGCTACCACCTTGCCGATATTCAAAGGCATGCCGTAGTGATAGGGCACGGCTTGCGAGGACGACGTGTCGTTGGCCTGAGCAAGACCGGTAAACGCGGTGCAGGCGAGGGCGGAAGTGATCAGCAGCGTGCGGATGTTCATGTGGCGATCTCCAGTGCAGACGTAAAGTCAGCTCGACGAATTGGCGTCGAACCTGCCGCACTGGGCGTCAGAACAACCTGAGGGCGTGCGGTCCAGTAAAGTTTTGGACCGCGGGGTTAACGGATGGTTAACCCGGCTGAACGCCGCCTGTCGCGAGGGCGTTTCTGTCAGACGTTTCATGTGGGAAACGATCTACGGGATCTTCGGCTGGGTCCTACAAGGTCAGACGCCTTGTCGACTTTCGCCGGATGGGGGGCGGCGTTTACTGTTTGGGCTCGCTGCAAAATCAGCGGACAGGTTTGGTCACCTGATAACACCGCACATATATGTGCCATGATTCGCGCCGCGGACTTCTACGTTCTCGTGGTGCGTTGCAATGGTGGCTGTGTGCGGGACGCCTTAGGGCGAGCCGATTGGGTGTTGTCGGTTGACCAAGCCTGTACACAGCCGCCTCCCACCGTTTGGTCACGGTGCTGGCGATTACTAATTAATACCCGAGTAATTACGATGCCTACGCTAAACCCGTTTCCCGATCGCTACCGTTCAATCAACAGCAGCGTTACCGATTCAAGTCCTTTGGTGATCGACACCGAAGCCAATCCCCAAGACATTCTCGAAGCCGCCTTACAGCGGGTCCGGGCCGCCAGCCAGTTACTTGAAACCCTGCATTGCCAATGCTTCAAGCACGGCGATGTTCAAGATATCCCGCACATTACCCATGCGCTTTACCTGCTGACTCAGGATGGTTTTGACCTGTTGCAGGTGGCTCAGCAGCGGATGATGGGATGGAAGGCGCCAGCCTGACGTCTGAAAATCACAAACAATCCAGCGCCCGGCAGCGCTGGATTTTTCATGGCAGGGTGTTTTCTCTATTTGATGCCTACTTGAAGCGTACGACCTTGAATCCACGGCCATTAGGCACGACATCACTGCCGGCAGCCTCGTCCGGCTGACCTTTGCCTGACACATAGTCATAAACCCAAAACTTCGTAGACACTTCATTCCCGATATTTGGAATGACCAGTCGCATCTGCTGCTGTCCCAGGTAGAGATAACGGGGCAGGGCTTTCTCGGCGAAATCGATTCGCTCGATTGAATGACTGACCGGGTTTTTACGTAAAACGACGCCCTTCAAATAGGGCGAGCCGTAGTTCATCACGAATATCAGGCTAGAGGACGCGCACTTGGCCATGACGACTTCTCCGACAAAGTCGGAGTCAGGCATGTCGGTGAATGCATGCGACGTTTTTTGATCGAAATTTACGAGTAGACGCTGGCCATCAGCGTTTGCCTCTGCCAGCAAGGAGATAATTGCGCCATCGGACAATGGGCAGTTGAGAATTGAACGCTTTTCCTCAGCAAATGCGGGATTCACCAGCAGCGCCGCGATTAAAAAAAACCCTGCTTTTTTCACTTAATGTAACTCTCAGCATTCGCATTGGAGCAATGCTTGAAGGAAACGGACTTGGTTGCCAGGCAGTGCCGTTACTCCCAAGAGCCATATGGAACACCAAATTTTTCGACATAGGCTTTGGATTGATCGGAGAGCGTGTCGTACTCACCATTAGACTTACCTTCATAGGGGCCGCGCGGATCAATCACGCCTTTTACGGTAGTTACCTCAATCGGTGTCATGCAGGGACCGGTTACCCAGACTTTGGCAATGCCTCCGGGAACCAGCCTTATAGCGATTGCCTCACGATATCCGGTGATCCATTTCCCGTCGGCAGCGCAGAAAACCTTTTCGCCTTTGCGCATGATCTCCCGGGTCGACTCAGGTATGTTAATCACCATCTGGTAGGTTTGCGGCTCGACCAGCGATTGCCAACGGACATAGATCTGTTTGGGCAAGTCAGCCCCTGTCACATATTTACCCTTACCCCAACCTGCTCTTTTCGGCCAACCTCGGGGATCGCCGGTGTTGTTGGGAGGCGTTAGTATTGATGCAGAACCACTCATCGCACGTGGATATACCTGTTCCTGAATATCAACCACATCCGCCGACTCGATCCAAACTTCCATGTAGGCGGGAGCCGAAAATCCCAAGCGCCAGGCTTTATAAGGCAGTGAGTTGCTATTGGCGAATGCGCAGCCGCTGAGCAACAATGCCACGATGGCAATACGAACAAATTTACTCATTAGGATGTTGTGGCTGGTCATTTCCAAGAGTCATATGGAACACCAAATTTTTCTACATAGGCCTTGGATTCATTGGAAAGCGAGTCGTACTCACCGTCAGACTTGCCTTCATACGGGCCGCGCGGGTCGACCACAGTTTTTACCCGAGTTACTTCTATTGCTGGCAGGCACGACCCCATCACCCACATTTTGGCTATACCACCGGGCGCCAAATTGATAACTAGTGCGTTGCGGTAATCTGTTATCCACTTGCCATCAAATGCGCAAAAAACGTTTTCCTCCTTGCGCATGATCTCCCTGGTCGACTCAGGTACGTTGATCACCATCTGGTAAGTTTGCGGTTCGACTAGCGATTGCCAGCGGACATAGATCTTTTGGGGTAAGTCCGCCCCAGTTACGTTCTTACCTTTGCCAATTCCTGGTTTTTCGGGCCACCCTCTAGGGTCGCCTGTATTGTTGGGAGGTGTCTGGATGGCAGCAGTACCACTCATCGCGCGTGGATACACCTGTTCCTTGATATCGACCACGTCAGCCGACTCGATCCATACCTCCATGTAATTAGGCGCTGAAAAGCCCAAACGCCACGCTTTGTAAGGTAGTGGTTCACTCTTGCCGACTGCGCAGCCACTGAGCATGAACGCAACGATGGCAATACCGAAAAACCTATTCATTAGGAATTTGCGATTGGCCACTACCACGAGCCATACGGCACACTAAATTTTTCGACATAGGCTTTGGAAACTGCCGAAAGAGGGCGATGTTTACCGCCGGACTTCCCTTCATAGGGACCACGCGGGTCAATCACAGCTTTTACCCTAGTTACTTCTATCGGAGGCAGGCAGGAACCGCCCACCCAGACTTTAGCAATGCCTCCTGGAGCCAACCCTATATCGATCGAATCGCGATAGTCGGTGATCCATTTACCATCAAATTTGCAGAAAACCTTTTCCCCTTTGCGCATGATTTCCCGAGTTTCCTCCGGGATTTTAATTACCATCAGGTAGGTTTGCGGTTCGACCAGCGATTGCCAACGAACATAGATCTGTTTGGGTAAGTCGGCCCCTGTCACCCGCTTGCCGCCGCCGATGGCAGCTCTTTTCGGCCAGCCTCGTGGCTCACCGGAATTGTTCGAAGGCTTCAACATGGAGGCAACGCCACTCATCGCACGTGGATACACGTGGTCCTGAATATCGACGACATCGGCTGTTTCGATCCAAACTTCCATGTAGTCAGGGGCAGAGAATCCCAGGTGCCAGGCTTTGTAGGGCATTGACTGACTATTCGCAACTGTGCAACCACTGAGTAAAAAGGCGGCAAAAGCGACACGTATAAAATTACTCATTTGGATGCACCGTGCGCGTAGAGTTTTCGTCTGGTCGATTAATAAAAACGATATTCAGATCGCTATTGTTTCGATTTTTAGCGGCGTTCCAGTTGTCGGAGACATGAACATAACGGCGGAACAGCAGCTCTTCCTCCTGCAAGGTCAGTCCTGTTGTTTTGCTTTTTCCCTTAGCGTATGCCATCAGCTTTTCGGAAATGGGGACAAGTTCAGCAGGCAGAGCAAGTCTCGGCTCATTCTCGTCAATTTCGCTGAATGGCACGTCATTCTCTACGGCAAGTTCACGCATGATCCGAAAGTAGATCAGGGACAAATCACTGCGGACTTCGCGCTGGCTGCTGACTGCGGCATAAACGTGTTTCATGTTTTTATGATTGCCTTTTTCCGTAATCCGAAACGGAACCTCCCAGGTTCGAACCTCCAGCGAAAGATGGTATTGGGATAGTTGATCTTGCAGCCGCCTCAAGTCCTGCTGGGCAACTTTGTAACTATTGGCTTCAGCAAAAGATGTCCTTTCATCAACCGGGCTTTTACGTGGTTTGCTAAGCAGGATGCGTTCCATTGCCTTAGGTAAATAGCCACCACCCAAATCAGAGTGCACGCCAGGCAAGACAATGTCGGCCGCTCCAAGACTGTTCAGGGCGAAATTATAACGTCGCTCATTTCGAGCGACTAATTGGACGACTTTCTTAGCCGCATCTGGTGCGAGTTTGATATTGATCCCTGGGTTGTAAGCATTATTACCATTCATGTCCCCTACCAGCGGATTAGCAATGGCTGCGACTGTGTCGTAAACACCAATGAAGTTGATGGAAACTTCTGTATGCGGCTTCCAAGAAAAGCTATCTGCTAACCCAGGAGTGCCAGCGGGAATTGCTTGGGCCAAGATACTTTTTTCACCCTTTAGCACTTCATTGGCAAAGTCCCGTGCTGCTGCGGACCCACGGCTAAATCCGAAAATATCGAATTCAATCCGCTCTATACGTTTGTCTGGATTGCTTGCTCCAAAGGCACGAAGAACTTCAACAAGTAACGCAGGAGTTTCTTCAACTCGCGCCCTGACTCCCTGCGCTCCTATCCCTGTACCTTGCGAAAAGGTGGAGTCTTCTGCGGTACTGCTGGTACCGATGCCATCCACATAAACACGCAAGCTTGCCGTCTTAGCATCGATTGGCAGAGTTCTCTCCCCTTGGTTTTCGTAAAGGTCAAACAGCCTGGCTACGTTACTGACATCATTCCCGTAACTGTTATCCGGGCTACTTCCCTTTCCGTCGTAGCCGTGCGAGGCGCAGAACTGACGGATATCCTCTGCCATTTCCTCAAGGTTTACATCCGGCGCAAAGCAGCCAAAGACGCGTTCACTGTTGTTACGGTTATTGCCCGTACCATCGAAGAACACCCCAACTCGCAAGGTAATGTCTTCCTGCTCAACCTCTTCCTCCTCCTCTTCAAGCTCCTCTTCCACAACCGGTGGCGCTGGTTTAGGCGCTTCATCAGCAACCGCATTGAACTTGCCAACCGGCGGAGCACTCAGCAATTTCCCCGCAAGGGCAGCAGCTGCGGCCCCCGGCGTGATCGGCGGCAGAATCTGAATCCCGGAACCGGCCCCCGGCGAGCCCCCGGTGTTCACCTTCACCTCAGCCCCACTAATCGTCACACCCCCCGCATCAACCTTGACGAAACTCCCGCCAGCCTTGGCCGTCAGTTCCATCCCGCCTTCCATCACCACCTTCTCGCCAGCGTGGTAATGAATCTCCTGACCCGCCTCGACAAACTGCGCCGTTCCCACCTTCACATGTTGGGTCACCGCCACCGTCAGGTGATCATCCGCCCGCGCTTCGGTCTTGCGATCCAGTTGCGTGATGCGATGTTCTTCAACCATGAACTCGCTGAAAACATTGGCCTCAACCGTGTCATGGCGTTCATTGCCAATTCGGATCTTCTGGTCGTGCTCAATGTTTTCATCCCAGTCGCGCTGGGCGTGCAGGTAGATCTGTTCCGCGCCTTTCTTGTCTTCGATGCGGAATTCGTTGTAGCCCTTGCCGCCCGGTGAGCTCAGGGTCTTGAAGGTGCTGCGGGTTTTGTTGGCTGGCAGGTCGTAGGGGACGACGTTTTCCTTGTGGAACAGGCAGCCGGTGATCAGCGGTTGGTCGGGGTCGCCTTCGAGGAAGGTGACGAGGACTTCCATGCCGACGCGCGGGATGGCGATGCCGCCGTAGGCGCTGCCGGCCCAGCCGGTGGCGACGCGCAGCCAGCAGCTGGTGTTGTCGTTGGCCTGGCCGTCGCGGTCCCAGTGGAATTGCACTTTGACGCGACCGTATTCGTCGCAGTGGATTTCTTCGCCCGGCGGGCCGGTGACGATGGCGGTCTGGCTACCCAGGACTTTCGGCTTCGGGTGATCGAGGGCAGGGCGGAAGTGCGCGTCCCACGGGGTGGCAAGGAAGGTGTTGCGGTAGCCCTGATGGAAATCGTCTTTGTTGTGGGTGACGTCGCTGGTGACGTTTTTGCCAAGTACTTGTGGCTGCTTGCCTTCGTGTACGACTTCGAGCAGCAGCCAGAGGTCGTTCCACTCGGCGCGCGGGTGTTCGCTCAGGGCCATGAAGTGGCCGCTGGCCAGGGTGGGCTCGTCGCCTTTGCCTTCGGCCAGTTGGTAATCGCTGCGATGGCGTTCCAGCGCGCGGGTCGCCAGTTGTTTGCCGCGTGCGCGGTCGGTGAAGCGGCCAGGGTAGTCGTAGTCTTCGAGGTCCGGGGCGAAGGTGCTCTTGGCGGCGCCTTCGGGCAGGATGCTTGGTTTTTCGAAGTCGTAATCGCGACGGCTGACGCGGGAGGTGCGGGTTTCCAGGCGCAGGTTGAAGCGCTTGATCACCGGTTTCGTGGCGGCCATGCCGGAGTCTTGCTGGTAGGCCACGGGCGACAGTTTGCGGAACACTGTCTGGTCATCGCCGAACACCAGTTTGTGGCCGCTGGCGCTGTGCTGGAAGTGGAAGTGGATGCCTTCCTCTTCACACAGGCGCTGGATAAAGTGCAGGTCGGATTCGTCGTACTGCACGCAGTAATCGCGCTCGGGATAGATCGCGCCGAGCTGGAAACTGTAGGCGTCAGCCAGGATGCCGCGCGCCTCAAGTACCTGGGCGATGATCTTCGGCACACTTAAATGCTGGAAAATCTGCTGGTCATGGTTGTGGCGCAGGTAAGCGAGTTGCGGGACCAGGCTGATGCTGTAGCGCGTCAGGCTCTTGCCGGAATCGCCTTGCTCGATGCGATAGACCAGACCGTGGATGATGCCCTTGCCGGTAGCGCCGAAGGTCAGGCAGCCAGGCTTGTGCAGCAACTCTTCGAGTTTCAGGTCGGGACGGGCGCTGACCAGTTCGATGTCGAAACAGAACGGCTGATTGAGGGTTTCGCGACCGACGAAGCTGAGCACTTGCAGGTCAACGGAAACGCCTTCCAGCGTCAGGGAAATATGGGTTGCGTTCGCGTCCAGCATGCCTTTAATTCCGTCCTTTGAATAAGCTGGTGCGGATGGTGCAGCATTAAACCGCCCCGTTCAAGGCGCAAATGGCGTAGGCGTGGATGCCTTGGGCTATCGGGAAAACCCTTAGATACGGGGTTTTGGCCAATGAATGCGGGGTGTGTTTGGTCATCTTTTCCTGAGCGTCGCTGTGTCACAGCTTTGCGGCGAACAAGAATCGGCAGTCATTTACAGACTAAAGTTGTCGTTGTCCCGCCGAACTACGAGAAGTTTGCCCGGGTGCGGACCGGTTGATTGTGAGTTACAACTTTTCGGTGTAGGGAAAAAGGGCGCCGTATAGGGCGCCCTGGATGCTTGTATTCGTTGGTAGATTTAGCGCTGCACTCCGCGTGAAGTCTTCTCAGGGCAACATTTCTGCCATGAATTCTCCGTTGGGAGAAATGGCAGCCACTCCACCGGATTTGCCACCCCCCACCATAGTGAACTCTGCCGGCTTCGACCCCACGACACTGCCATCCACTTCGCGTCCATCGTTTTCTTTTCTCAACAGCAGGACGTTATTGTCGCTTAAGCTTCTGACCTGACCGAAGGTCTGACCTTTTGGTGCAGTGACAATGTTGATGGCGACGTCCTGAGGGTGCCAAAAGCCGGGATTTGGAATGCCGTTCAAATCGCGGTACTCAAGGCCAATGTTGCCGCTGCTATTAACGGCGACGCCAACAACGCTAGACGTAAAGTTTTGCAAGTCGAGTACTTGAGGCTCCGGGTTCGACCAGTCCCAGTAAGTTGCCATGGTCTTGTTGGTCGCCGAGACACAACCCCCTACATATCTGTTTGAGTTACTGACGGCTCTAATCTGGCATGACGAGTAAGTCGGTGGGACGTTCATCTTAATTGCGATAAAACCAGAGATATCTTTGTAGGCAATTTTCGCGATGCCTTGCCCTGCATTATCAGTGCAGTTGAGCGCGACACGAGGCGCATCGGGCGCCATCTGATCGTTGATCGCAACCGCCTGGCAGTTATCCCTGGGGGTTGACACCGTCATCGGGTTTTTAGCATCAATGGGGGTCCACATCGATGCTGTGGCGCGGCCATTTTTGTCGATGCTTTGTCCCACAACAAACCCACTGTTGTTGTATGCAACCGCTTTCGTACTGACGTCGTCGGGGTTTACCGGGTCTTGGAGAAGTCTGCGAAGCGGTTCAAGTTTAGTGGCGTGGTTATAGGGATGTTTCCAGATCGTCCCGAACCACTGGCCGTCTTTTTCTTTGCAGTTGCCTGAAACAGTTCCGTCGATACCGATTCCCAGAACTTTGCAATCTTGTCCCTGTACAAGGCTCGGGAGGAAGATCGGACCGACGACGGCATCCGAGCGCCAGACGATCACCGCGCCGTCAGGTGCCGTGCAGTTCCCAACAGCGCGATTATAGTTGTTGATGTCGATCACTTCGCACGAAGAAAACTCTTTGGGCATACGTACTTGGAGGGTTGTGGCAGCGATGGTTTCAGCGCCGTATGCCAAAGCGAATGTTGCCAGGATCGCGTTCAGCGAAGTTAGGTTTTTAGTTGTACTCCATTTCATTTTCTCTGCTCCATCTTGTTAGTATGCCCGCTCGAACCTGATCGTGGTTCGAATCCGTAACAGCAACATGCAAGAGCAGTGAATATCAAAAAATGAAACTCGAATACTGTCAGATCTAACAGTAGACGACCACTATTACAGCGTATTTACTTACCTGTTGAAGTGGGCACTTTTCTATTCGTGAAATATTGGTCCCGGCGGGATTCCTTTACCGCAGGGACGATCTGTCAGTTGAGTTGGCGCCGATACGGCAAATCCGGCCCGGTCTTGCTGCACGTCAGCGCCGCTGCCTGCACCGCAAATTTCAACATCCCGTCGATTTGCTCGCGTTCAAGCGATTGCACGCCCTCAACCGAGTCCAGCTGCTGCTCGGTCAGCCAAGTAATCAACGCCGCCTGGAACGTATCGCCAGCGCCCACGGTGTCGGCGATTTTCACCGAACTCGCCGGCACTGACCAAGAGCCATGCATACGGCTGAACACCGTCGCACCCTCGCCACCACGGGTCAAAAATACCAATTGGCAGCGATGCTGCAGCCAACCCTCGATCACCCGCTGCGGATCCTGCTCGGGGTACAACAGGCTCAAATCCTCATCGCTGACTTTAATCAGGTCCGCCAACTCACCCAGCGTCGCGATCCGCGAACGCCACAGGTCGATGTTCGGCTCAGGATTGAGTCGCACATTCGGATCAAGGCTGATCAAGCGTTTACCGCTTTCGCGCCGCACCAACGCCAGCAGCGTGTCGGCAATCGGCTGCACCACCAGGGAAAACGAGCCGATGTGCAAACCGCGCACTTCTGGCCCCAGCTCAGGCAGATGCTCAGGTTTGAGCTGCCGATCCGCGCAACCTTCGCCGCGGAAGCTGTAATGAGGTGAGCCATTGGCGCCGACGGCAACCATCGCCAAGGTCGTGGGCGCAGCGAAATCGACCAAATAGTCGGGACGCACGCCTTCATCTGAAAGCACTTGCTGCAACCGCCGGCCAAGGTAGTCGGTCGACAACCCGGCAAACAACGCCGACTCGACACCCAACCGCCGAAGTCCGACCGCGACGTTGAACGGCGAACCGCCGGCAATCGCTTTGAAATTCACTTTTGAAGCCAGGCCGCTGGCGTCGTCTTCACTGAAGAAATCGAACAGCGCTTCGCCACACACCAGATACATAATTGTTCGCTCTTTAAAGGGTTGCGACATGCTGTTGATAGCGCTCATAGGCCTGCTGACAGGCCGCTACATTGTCGGCAATCGGCAAGGTTTCACTGGCGGGATCGAGTTTTACGCAACGCTCGCAGAGGTCCGCCAGGCTGTCCTCGTGGCCGTTTGCCCAAGACTTGCACCACGCTGCCTGTATCGCCGCGCCGAGGGCGGCGGCTTCGCTTTGTTCGGTGCAGATGACCGGAGTGTTCATGATGTCGGCGACCATCTGCCGCCACACCGGACTTTTCGAGCCGCCGCCGATCAGGCAAATGCTGCGGCTTTGTAAGCCATTCTGGCGCAGCAGGTCCAGCCCATAACGCAAACCGAAGGTCGTGCCTTCCACCACGGCGCGGCACAGGTTGGCCTGGGTCAGGTTGGTCATGGTCAAGCCCAGCAGGCTGCCGGTGGCGTGGGGCAGGGCGGGGACGCGCTCGCCATTGAGGAACGGCAGCATGCACACGCCTTCGGCACCGATGGGTGCTTTCGCCACCAAATCGTTGAACGGCTCGATATCGAGGTCGAACAGCTCGCGAATGACCCCCGTGGCGTTGGTCAGGTTCATGGTGCAGATCAGCGGCAGCCAGCCACCGCTGGAGGAACAGAAGGTCGCGACCGACGCATCCGGGCTGACTTTCGGCTGGTCGGAATAGGCGTACACCGTTCCCGAAGACCCAAGGCTCATGGTGATCGCGCCGGGCTGGATGTTGCCGGTGCCGATGGCGCCCATCATGTTGTCGCCGCCACCGCTGGACACCAGCGCTTGCGGGTTGATGCCCAAGTGCTCGGCGATACCGGGCAGGATCGTGCCGACCGCTTGATGCGCATCGATCAACTCCGGCAACGCGGCTTGCAGGCGTCCGCTCGGGTCGATGTCGCGCAGCAGCTGCAAATCCCACTGACGGCTGCGCACGTTGAAATACCCGGTGCCTGACGCGTCGCCGTACTCGCTGCAACTGCGGCCGGTGAGCCAGAAGTTCAGGTAGTCGTGGGGCAGGAGGATGCGGGCGATTCGGGCGAAAATGTCTGGGTGCTGTTCTTTGGTCCACAGCAACTTGGAAACGGTGTAGCCCGGCGCGATGACCACGCCGAGGCGCTCCAGCGAGCCTTTGTCGCCGCCGAGGTGAGTCAGCAGACGGTCGTTTTCCGGGGTGGATTCGGTGTCACACCAAAGCTTCGCCGGACGCAGCACCTGGCCCTGATCATCGAGCAGCACCAGGCCGTGTTGCTGGCCGGAAACGCCGATGCCGAGGATGTCCTGACCGTCGACTTTCGCGGCGAGTAACGCACGGCGGGTGGCCTGGGTGAACGCTTCCAGCCACAGACTGGTGTCTTGCTCGCGACGACCGTTGGGGGCGCTGATCAAGCTGTGCGCGGCGGCGCCCTGGCCGAAGACCTGGCCGCTGAGGGCGTCGAGGATCACGGCTTTGGTGCCTTGGGTGCCGCAGTCGATGCCGAGGAATAGGTGTTGGTTTGCCATGGAAAGTCCTTGGTGTGTCTGGTCGATCTTGGTGAAGCCATTCGCGGGCAAGTCGGATCGCCGCACCGCTCGCTCCTACAGATCCGGAGTCGACCATTTAAATATGGCTCTACACTGGCGTTGTAGGAGCGAGCGGTGCGGCGATCCGACTTGCCCGCGAAGACGGCGGTGGTCTCACCGCCGCACTTACGCCAGAACCCGCTCCAACGTCCGCGTCACACCCACCTCTCGCAAGCTGTTACAGCACCATTCGAACGCCGCCACAAACTCCGGTGAGCGCGGAATCGCTGTCCCGAAAATCTCCTCAACCTCCAGCAACCGCTGGGTAATCAATACATCGTCCGCCACCAGTGCCTGGCAGAACGTCGCCCGTGGATCGGGAATCGAGTAGGTATCCCCATTCTCATCCACCCCCTTCAAATACAACGCCCAGGCCGCCACTACCAGCGCGGCACGCTTGGTCTCTTGGCCATCGGCAATCAGCCGATTGATCGTCGGAATGGTGAATTTGGGAAACTTCGACGAGCCGTCCGAACACACGCGCTCCAGCTGATCGGCAATCGCCTGATTGGAGAAACGCGCCACCAGCGTGTTCTTGTAATCCGTGAGATCAATCCCCGGCACCGGCGACAGCTGCGGCGTGACATCCAGGTCCATGTAGGCACGCATGTAGCGCACAAACAGCGGGTCATTCATGGTCTCGTGAACGAAGCGATACCCCTTCAAAAACCCCAGGTAGGTCAGGGCCAGATGACTGCCGTTGAGCAGTTTGATCTTCATCTCTTCATATGGCATGACGTCGTCAGTAAATTGCACGCCGACCTTTTCCCAGGCCGGACGCCCGTTGACGAACTTGTCTTCCAGCACCCACTGCACAAAGGGTTCGCAGACCACTGGCCAGGCATCGTCGACCGCGTGCTTGTCGGCCAGTTGCAGGCGATGCTCGGTGCTGGTCATCGGCGTTATACGGTCGACCATGGCGTTGGGGAAACTCACGTTGCTGTCGATCCAGTCGCGCAGATCGGCATCGCGTAAAGCGGCGAAGGCCAACAAGGCCTTGCGGGTGACCGCGCCGTTGTGCGGCAAGTTATCGCACGACATCAAGGTGAAGGCCGGCGTGCCGGCGGCGCGGCGTTTGGCCAGCGCGGCGCAAAGAAAGCCGAACACGGTTTTCGGTGCGTTCGGGTTCGCCAGGTCATGCTGGATTTGCGGCAGGTGCGCCATGAACTCGCCGTTGCTGTCGTCGATGCAGTAGCCGCCCTCGGTGATGGTCAGCGAGACGATGCGGATCTCTGGACTGGCGAGTTTGTCGATCAAAGCGGCTGCGCTGTCTTCGGCCAGCAGCATGTCGCGAATCGCGCCGATGACTCGGACTTCGGTGTCGTCGGTGTCGCCCAGTTCGAACAGGGTGAAGAGGTAGTCCTGCTCTTTCAGATCGTCACGGGCGCGGCGGTCTTCGGCGCGCAGGCCGACTCCGCAAATCGCCCAGTCCAGGCCTTCGCCGGTGTTCATCAAGGCGTCGGTGTAATACGCCTGATGGGCGCGGTGAAAACCGCCGACGCCGATGTGTGCGATGCCCTGGCGCGTATCGCGCAGGGTGTAGGCGGGCAGGACCACCTCGGGGGCGAGGCGGTTGAGGTTCTGTTTATTGAGTTTCATCACAGGTTCTCTAAATCAGGCCGCTGCGCGCAGCGGGCGGGTCAGCGCCACGCCGTCGGCATCGAATAAATGGCAGTGTTCGGCGTCCAGGTGCAGGCTCAAGGCTTCGCCGTAACGGCTGGCCAGGTCGCCACGAACCCGCATGGTCAGCGCTTCACCGGAAGAGGTCACGACGTGGCAGAAGGTGTCGCTGCCCAGGCGTTCGCTGACGTCGGCGGTGACTTGCAAGGTGCAGTCACCGGTTTGCGCGAGGTTGAGGTGTTCCGGACGAATGCCCAGGGTCACCGCGCCGCCGACGTTCAGGTTGGCGCGGGCCAGCGGCAGCGTGATGCGGGTGCCGGCGTCCAGCAGGACTTCACAGTTTTGGCTGTCGACGCGGGTAACTTTGCCCTTGAGGAAACCCATTTTCGGCGTGCCGAGAAAGCCTGCGACGAACAGGTTGGCCGGCTGGTGGTACAAGTCCAGCGGCGAGCCGACTTGCTCGATTTTGCCACCGTTGAGGACCACCACTTTGTCGGCCATGGTCATGGCTTCGACCTGGTCGTGGGTCACGTAAATCATCGTTGCTTGCAGGTCTTTGTGCAGACGCAACAGTTCCAGGCGCATCTGCACCCGCAGGGCGGCGTCGAGGTTGGACAGCGGTTCGTCGAACAGGAAGATTTTCGGGTTGCGCACGATGGCGCGGCCGATGGCGACCCGTTGACGCTGGCCGCCAGACAGTTGCTTCGGCTTGCGCTCCAGCATCGGCCCCAGCTCAAGGATGCGTGCGGCTTCGCCGACTTTTTTCTCGACTTCAGCTTTCGGCACACCAGCCAGGTCGAGGGCAAACGACATGTTTTTGCGCACGCTCATGTGCGGATAAAGGGCGTAGGTCTGGAACACCATCGCCAGGTCGCGCTTGGCCGGGCTGACTTCGGTGATGTCGCGGCCATCGAGTTCGATGGTGCCGCCGCTGACTTCTTCCAGCCCGGCGATCAGGCGCAGCAACGTGGATTTGCCACAGCCCGACGGGCCGACGAAGACCACGAATTCCTTGTCGTTCACTTCCAGGTCGATGCCCTTGATGATGGAAAAGCCTTCGAAGCCTTTTTGCAGATTCTTGATTTTCAGGTTGGCCATGATGATGGGCCTCCACTTGTTGTTATGTAGGAGCCAGGCTTGCCGGCGAAGGCGTCCGGAAGATCGCCTTCGCCGGCAAGCCTGGCTCCTACAAGGGATCGTGTCGTGTCAGTAATCTTCATTTCACGGCGCCGAACGACAGGCCGCGGACCAATTGTTTCTGGCTGATCCAGCCGAAGATCAGGATCGGCGCACAGGCCAGCGTCGACACTGCCGACAACTTGGCCCAGAACAGACCTTCAGGGCTTGAGTACGAAGCGATCAGCGCGGTCAGCGGCGCGGCTTTCGACGAGGTCAGGTTCAGCGACCAGAACGCCTCGTTCCAGCACAGGATCAGCGACAGCAACACCGTGGAAGCGAGACCACCCTTGGCAATCGGCAGCAGCACCCGGACCATTTCCTGCCACAACGTGGCGCCGTCGAGGCGTGCGGCTTCGAGGATGTCTTTGGGGATGTCTTTGAAGTAGGTGTAAATCATCCAGACCACAATCGGCAGGTTGATCAGCGTGTAGATCACGATCAGTGCGATGCGCGTATCGAGCAGGCCGAAGCTCTTGGCCAGCAGGTAGATCGGCATCAGTACGCCCACCGGCGGCAGCATTTTGGTGGAGAGCATCCACAGCAGCGTGCCTTTGGTGCGCTGGGTTTCGTAGAACGCCATCGAGTACGCCGCCGGCACCGCAATCAGCAGGCACAGAGCAGTAGCGCTGAACGAAATCACCACCGAGTTCCAGGCGAAGCTGAAGTAATCGCTGCGCTCATTGATGTGCAGGTAGTTCTCCAGCGTCGGGGTGAAGATGAACTGCGGCGGCGTGGCGAATGCGTCGATTTCGGTTTTGAAACTGGTCAGCACCATCCAGAAGATCGGGAAGAAGATCAGGATCGCGATGGCCCAGGCCAGGGTGCCGAGCAGCAGGCTTTGCAGGCGGCGGGATTGTTGAAGAGTCATGGCGCGGGCCTCAGGCTTTGTCTGTCAGGTTTTTGCCGATCATCCGCACCAGCACAATGGCCGCGATGTTGGCGATCACCACCGCGATCAACCCCCCGGCGGACGCCATGCCGACGTCGAACTGCACCAGTGCCTGGTTGTAGATCAGGTAGGCGAGGTTGGTCGAGGCGTAGCCGGGACCGCCGTTGGTGGTGGTGAAGATTTCAGCGAACACCGAGAGCAGGAAGATGGTTTCGATCATCACCACCACCGCAATCGGCCGCGCCAGATGCGGCAGGGTCAGGTGCCAGAAAATCGCGATCGGCCCGGCACCATCAAGGCGCGCGGCTTCTTTCTGTTCCTGGTCGAGGGACTGCATGGCGGTCATCAGGATCAGAATCGCGAAGGGCAGCCATTGCCAGGAGACAATGATGATGATCGACAGCAGCGGGTAATGCGCCAGCCAGTCCACCGGTTGCGCGCCGAACAGCTTCCAGACGTAGGCGAGAATTCCCGACACCGGATGGAAAATCAGGTTCTTCCAGATCAGCGCACCGACGGTGGGCATGATGAAGAACGGTGAGATCAGCATGACCCGCACGATGCCGCGACCGAGGAATTCACTGGCTTCCAGCAACGCACTGATCAGCACACCCAGCACCACACTGATCAGCAGCACGCTGCCGACCAGTAACAGGGTATTGGTGGCGCCGGGCATGAACCCGGAGTCCGTCAGGAAGTACGTGAAGTTCTCAAGCCCCACGAACTGGTTTTCACCGGGGTACAGCAGGTTGTAGCGGATCATCGAAAAGTAAACGGTCATGCCCAGTGGCACGATCATCCACAGCAGCAGCAACGCAACCGAGGGACTGACCAGAAACCAGCCGGGATTGGCCAACCGGCTTCTACGCACCGGTTGGGGAATGTCCATGTGAGCTTTGGCAGTTGAAATATTCATGGCATTAAACCGATTAGGACAGACAGACGAAGATCAACATGTGGGAGCGAGCCTGCTCGCGATGGCGGTGTATCAGTCACCCACAATGTTGAATGTGAAGCCGTCATCGCGAGCAGGCTCACTCCCACATGGATTGCGTCAAACCTGTAGGAGCGAGGCTTGCCCGCGAAGAGGCCGGTACATCCGATACATCTTCAGCGGCTGGAACACCGCTATCGCGGGCAAGCCTCGCTCCTAGAGGTGGGGTTACTTGGGATAACCGGCGCGCTTCATCTCACGTTCGGTGGTTTGCTGGGCGGCCGTCAGGGCCTGGTCGACCGTGGTCTGGCCGATCAGCGCCGCCGAGAACAATTTACCGACCTGGGTCCCCACCGCCTGGAATTCAGGAATGGTCACTAACTGAATGCCGATGTAGGGCACCGGTTTGAGGGTCGGCTTGCTCGGGTCTGCCGCTTTCAGCGATTCCAGCGTGACCTTGGCAAACGGCGCGGCGCTCATGTACGCCTCGCTGTAAGTCGAGGCCCGAGTGCCGGGCGGCACGTTGGCGATGCCGTCTTTTTCGGCGACCAGCGCGCCGTATTCCTTGGACGTGGCCCACGCGCTGAAGGTTTTGGCCGCGTCCTTGGCCTTGGAACTGGTCGGGATCGCCAGCGCCCAGGAGTAGAGCCAGGCCGAACCTTTGTCGGTGGTCTCGTGGGGGGCGTAGGTGAAGCCGACGTGCTCGCTGACCTTGCTTTGAGTCTTGTCGGTGACGAAAGAGCCGGCGACGCTGGCATCCACCCAGATCGCGCACTTGCCGCTGTTGAACAGCGCCAGGTTTTCGTTGAAACCGTTGCTGGAAGCACCCGGAGGGCCGGACTTCTTCATCGTGTCGACGTAGAAGTTCAGAGCGTTTTTCCACTCGGGGCCGGTGAATTCCGGTTGCCACTTCTCATCAAACCAGCGTGCGCCGTAGGCATTGGCGACGGTGGTGATCAGCGCGATGTTCTCACCCCAGCCGGCCTTGCCACGCAGGCAGATGCCGTACTGTTCTTTGTCTTTATTGGTGAGTTTGCTGGCGAATTCGCCGATCTGCGTCCAGGTCGGGTGCTCAGGCATGGTCAGCCCGGCGTCCTTGAACAGGTCGGTGCGGTAATAAGTGATGGAGCTTTCCGCGTAAAACGGCAGGGCGTACAGCGAGCCCTTGACCGAAAGGCCTTCACGCACCGAAGGGAAGACATCGTCGAGGGCGTAGGTGGCCGGCAAGTCCTTCATCGGCTCCAGCCAGCCCTTGCCCCCCCAGAGTGCGGCTTCGTACATGCCAATGGTCAGCACATCGAACTGCCCGCCCTGAGTGGCGATGTCGGTGGTCAGGCGTTGGCGCAGGACGTTTTCTTCCAGTACCACCCAATTGAGCTTGATGTCCGGGTGTTCGGCTTCGAAGGTTTTCGAGAGCTTTTGCATGCGGATCATGTCGCTGTTGTTGACGGTGGCAATGGTCAGGGTCTGAGCGCCGAGGCTGACGCTGCTGAGGGTCATGCAGGTGAGGGCAAGCAGAGCTTTTACAGAAGGTTGCATCGTGCACTCCTTTTCTGCACCCGGTGGGGACAGAAGGACAGTTATTGTTTTTGTGTCTTCCGAAGGCAAGGAAGAATGTGCACTGATTACAGCCTTCAATTGAGGATCAGACAAATCATCCGTCGCACTTGAATCGATACTATTTTGCACTGGGATTAAAGGAGGGAACTGCCAGGACAGGCTTCGCGGAGGTGAATGGTCATCGAGTTTGTACAGGTTTACGGGCCTCTTCGCGGGCAAGTCGGATCGCCGCACCGCTCGCTCCTACAGGGATATACGTAAAACCTGTAGGAGCGAGGCTTGCCCGCGAAGGCGTACTAAAGATCACCCCATTACCAAGACGATCAACTCAGGTTCTGCTCAGTCAACCGTTGCACCGCCAGCCGCCGGTAATGCGAAGGCGTCATGCCCTTGAGCTGCTGAAAACGCCGATTGAAGTTGGAAATATTGTTGAAGCCCGATTCGAAACACACATCGGTCACCGTTTTGTCGCCATCGGCCAGCAGCTCGCAGGATTTGCTGATACGCAGGCGATTGACGAACTCGATGAAGCAGCGCCCGGTGGCCTGTTTGAACACCCGGCTGAAATAAGTCGGCTTCATACCCAAATGCTCGGCGACTTCTTCGAGCGGCAGCTCGCGGGCGTAATGCGCAAAAATGTAATCCACCGCCCGGTTGGTGCGATCGATGTTGTGTTCATCCGCCAATTGCGGCGTGGTGGCCCCCGACAGCAATTGAAAATCGTCAGAAGCCGCGAGCAGTTCCAGCAGAATAAAAAAGTGCCCCAGCCGCGTGATGCCTTTGGTATCGGCGATGCGTTGCATCAAGGTCATGGCCTGGCGGATGGTGCGCTTGCAACGAAATTCGATGCCGTACTGCGCGCGCTCCAGCAGGGGCGCCAGGGTTTTGAGTTCCGCGAACACCTGATGACCGCTCTCGAACAACTCATCGGTGAAATTGACCAGCATGTCGCGTTTGGGCACTACCTCGTCTTCGGCCACCTGGCTGATCCAGTTGTGGGGCAGATTGGGGCCAGTCAGGAACAGTGATTCCGGGTAAAAGTTGCCAATGTAGTCGCCGATGAACACCTTGCCGGAACTGGCGACGATCAGGTGCAGTTCGTATTCCTTGTGGAAATGCCAGCGTACCAAAGGGCAGGGGAATCCATGCTGGCGATAGATGATCGACAACCCGTTGTGGTCGTCCATCAGTTCGTAGGAAGGATCGGTGACTCTGGCGGTTCGGGTCATGTCAGGGCGCTTTTTATTGTCATTGCACCCTGATCATGCCTCTTTCCAGACCTGTAATGCCAGCTTGCAACGCTACAGGCGTTATGCCGGTTCCCGATGATGCAAGGCATGACCGTAAACGGCTTTCATGCTGGTGGCCGTCCAGCAGTAACGTACGATCTCTGACTCATCAAAAAAGTCGGTACTGATGATGCAGCAGCGCGTCACCCAGTCCCGGGTGGGATTGAACCAGTCATTGATCTGGTTTTTGATGTCTTGAGGCCCTCCCAGAAACGCGTAGCTGGTGGCCGATAACGACCATAGAAATGTTCCGAAAGGCGGGTTTTCCAGAGTGGTGGAAATATGGGTCTTGAGATCCTCGGTGTCGGTAAACCGCCTGCTGCTCCACTTGTGTGTAATGCGCGGCCAGAAGTAATCCTCATCCAGATCCCGATGTGCAAGCGCCGACAACACCACCCTGCGACGAGTGCTGATCCGCTTGAGTTCGCCGATGGTTTTTGTGTCGTTGTCGGGCGGTATGACCCGCTGTCCGAGTCGACTCACCAGAAGATCATTTAGTTTTTGATAATCAAAGGGCTTGGACCCGTCTTCGAGCTGGTGGAAATCCAGCACAATGAATTCATCCGGATTACGGTCAAGGAACGCTAAAACGGCCGTGATCAGTTCATCGAGGACGCGATGGGACTGGTGTCCATTGTGATGAAAATAGAAGATCGACTGGTCAGCACCCTCCCTGTAGCCCAAGCGGATATCAAAGGCCCGTGCGCCGTTGGACAGTTGCCAGGCAAATGAGCCGTTTTGACACGTCGTCCAGTTGCCGATGACCACCTCATAATTAGGTGCTTGTTTATCCATGCCGGCGTTATGGGCGCCAGGCCAGACGACATCGGTCAGTTTTATACGATCGATGTCGAGGACATTACTCATCCATTTTTGTTTGTCGAGATTCCCTTCTATAGCTTGTGTCATGCTTATTCCCGTCGGTTACCTTCGCCCCATCCATGAGGCGAGTTAATTGATGTGTATGGCAAAGCATAGAAGGGCACCAAGACAATGCCAGCAGCGGAAATATTTTTATATATGTAGCGAATTAATGGCGCGACGACAGTTGCACTTTGATTGAGGTATTAGCGGTGCTTGGCGTTCGCCTTGATGATATTGGCGTTCCGGCAATGGCGCACCAACGTCGAGGCGTCCAAAAAGTCAATATTGATAATGCTGCTATCTAGTACCCAATCGTTAACAGCAGGATCAAACCATTGATCGAGGTGCTCCGCGATGTTCACCGGCCCTCCCACTGCATGGTAGCTGGTGGCGGACAGTGACCATGGCAGACCACCAGGCGGGTACTTCATCACCTGTGTGATATGGGCATGCAGTTCGCTGACGCTGGTGGTCGCGATACCGCTCCATTTGTGTTCAATTTGCCGACAGAACCAGCGCCAGTCCAGGTCCGGATGGCTGCCAGTGGCCACCAGTACTCGTTGAACGTCACTGGCCTGCTTCAGTTGTCCCAGAGTCAGATGCGCATTGCCTGAAGGGATCATCCGGTCACCCAGGTGCGTCAACAGGAGCCTGCTGAATTCCTTGAAATTGAAAGGAATGCTGTCCGACTTCAGCTCATGAAAATCGAGCAGGATGAATTCGTCAGGGTTTTCCTGAAGAAAACGGATAACGCTCGTGATGACATTCTCCAATGAACGAGAGGACCGGAAACCATTGTGTTGAAACCAGAACACAGCGACGCCGTTACTTTTGATTTCATACTCCAACCTTAAATCAAGTGCGCGAGCGCCATTGGTCAACTGGAAATAGAATGAGTTGTTTTGACAGGCTGCCCAGTGGCTCACGCCAGGTGCAACGTAAGAGGCTTTTTTGTCGACGCCTGCATTGTGAGTGCCGGGCAGGGTAAGTTCCGCGAACGATAAAGAATCCAGCGCGGGCGTGTTACTCATCCAGTTGTTAAGTGTGATATCCGCGTTTTCGTACAGGGGATATTCCAGGTCGTTTATAAGGGCGACAGGCATGAGGCATCCTTGCAATTCAAATAAATAGTTAGTGTGGTAATCGCTCACGCGCAACGTTAAGCAATCCAGCGCCTATTTATAAGTATGCGTCCATAAAAAACAAACTAAGGGTTGATGCAAGACGTATCTTTTTCAGTGTCAGGCGTCTTCTCTGTGGCGATTCTTCGCTTCAATCCATTGCGACATGTACTGAGTGCTCTTGTGCTGATGATGTCGCAACATGCTGCCGGTGAAATTATCTCGGCGAATAGAGGACAGTCGTTGTCGGCAGTCCTCGAGTCGGGCAATCAACGCCGGACCGTGAGTGTTTTGCTGATAACGATTCGTCAACAATTGCAACCCGAATGTCTGCGCCTTCAACCACAGCGTTTTGTCCGTATGGAGTTGCACGGCGCAATCAGCGAACGCCTGGGCTGATCGGGTGACTGATCCCGGCCACGGCTCGTCGCCGTGCATGGCCTCAGCGCCTATCGGTGTGGTGACATTCGGCGTGCCGCAAATCATTGCATCGATGATCTTGCCTTTGATCCCGGCACCGAACCTTAGCGGCGCCAGGCACACGCGCGCCGCCGACATCACTTGCAAGGCATCTTCCGCCCAGTTCATGACATGAAACCCCTGGGCCGGATTATGCAGTGCAGTGGCCTTGGGTGGCGTGTAGGCGCCGTAGATGTGCAGCTGAGCGCTGGGCAGTTGTGCGCGGATCAACGGCCAGATCGCGGTCTTCATCCAGAGCACCGCATCCCAGTTCGGTGCGTGTCGAAAGTTGCCGATGCTGAGAAAATGCGCCCGATCTTCGAAGGCCGGGGCTGGCACACTCGGCGTTTCCACCATCAGCGGACACCAATGCAACAAGTTGCGCGGCATTTTGAATTGCTCGACCAGCAACTCGATTTCCACTTCCGAGATCATCAGGTTCAGATCGCATCGATACAGTGCCGCAATCTCTCGTTTCGCCAGATCGGTATCGGCCATCAATTCGAACTCTTCGCGCAACGCCGGCGCGAAGAGTTCGTTGAAATCATTGTTATCGTCGCTGGCCTTCAAGCGGTCTTTGAGTCGTTGATGTCGCGCCTGGCGCAGGCTTTGCAAATCCGAGGTTTCAAGGACACGCAACGCCTCAGGACAGTGTTTTTCGACACGCCAGCCGAACTGCTCTTCCATCATGAACTGGTCGAACAGCACGATATCCGGCGCCAATTCACTGATGAACGCGTCGAAACTGCTGTTGTTCAACTCGATAGGCACTTCGCGGATGCCCAGTGCCGTCAGGTCAGCTCGATGTTCACCGGTGCCGGCCGGGCTGCTGAAGGTGATGTCCCAGCCTTGTTGCAAGAACGTATCGAGGATCTGCATGACGTGCCCACTGGCCGCCGAAGAACGAGGCTCGGGCCAGACGTAACCGATGACCAGGACTTTGGTGGCGGGCGGCTGAGTCATGAACAGTGATCCTTTGCAGCAAGCGAGGGGGCAAAAAAGGGCGCAATTAAACCACAGTACCGTAGTGGTCGCATGCGCCCGGTTTCAGTCACTCGGTACGTCTGAAGCTCAGAGAATGTTGATTTTTACCAGTGTCTGCCCGCTGATGTATTCATGGTTGGCATTTTTTAGTGCCGCTTTCATGATCGCTATATTCTGCTGATAGGCTTGCTTGTTGGTCTTTAATTGGCTGAGCAACGATGTCGTCAATGCAAACGAGTCGGCATTTTTGAACGCCGTGCCGCTGTTGTAGTTGGCATTTGGAAAGCTCGGTAGGCCCATGGATATTTTACCGTTGGCGAGATTCAGGAGTGGACTTACGTCCAATTGCTGAGAACCACGTTGAAATATTCCGCTGTGTCCGGCGTAGGCGAAATCTTTGGTCTTCGGCGTGCCGTGGAAAATTTCATGAACGAAAGTATCGGCAGTGATGCCCGGGTTGAAATGATCCTTGCGATAAGCTTCGTTGAAGTTGTTGCTGTAGACCCGGATGAATTCGTTATTGGCATTTTGCGCTTTGTTGCCGGTCTTCCAATCGTTGTAGAGCCCCCAATGTAGCTCGGCTATTGTCTCGCTTTCTTTACTGCTATCGATTATGAAGTTGCCAGGTTTGATATTTGAGAGATCCTCTCTTACTGCAATCAGGTAGTCGCGGTAAGTACTTCGGGCTGCGGAAGAGTCATTCGCAAGCAGAAGGTTAAGAACCGCATTCGATTCCTGAATCAGCGTGGGGTCATTCAATACGTGGATGGCATCGTCTACTTTTTTGCTGGCGAGCGGTAAACCTTCTTTGATCACCGAACGAGCGTAACTTTTAGGCATGACCCTATGCCAACCAGGCACTCGTATAGGGTCTTTGGTGATCCGGAAGTTCTTCAGGGCCGGTCCCCATGGTTCGCCAGTGCGCAGATTGAGACCGAACCACTGTTTCTCGTCGCGGATTGCCCATATCGAGACCGGCTCGCCAGCGTCCCCCAGCGGTCGCCATGTACCAAATACGACATCTTTGCGATTTACCGCCTTGAGGAGGTCGTAGGATTGCGCGCTGCCAGTCAGTCGATGCAGTTGAAACGTCGCGCTCTCCAACGCAGCCGCTGCTTGTGAGCTTAGTTTCAAGAAACCTTTTTTAAGCAGACGGGCACCGCCAAACAGTAACTGAGGCGTTCCGTCCAGCGGATTGAAAATGGAGAACGTAACGCCTGCACCGATTCTGGCCAAGTGCGCAGTTCTTGAGGTCAGTGAAGCCGTTTTCGCGGCAGCGCTTGCAAACTTTCCGGCAACACCGACCACCGTTCCGAGAAGGGCGAGCCCATCAATGATGCACCCGACGGCTCCTTCGGCCTGGCGCGTTTTGTCATCTGATGAAAGGTCTTCAATGCACCTTTTGAATGGAACAACCAGGTCGATGATGAACGTGCCAATGCGTTCCGCCTTCTCGCGTTCAAGCTCCAGCGCCGTTCTACCTTCGGCGTTGCGATACAGCTCTTCGTAACTGGCCATGGGGCGGTGTTTGAAGATGAAGGAAGCGATCGCCTTGAATGGCTCACTGCAAAAACTCTGGTAGGGGCCGCTGGTCGTGGGCGCAAGTGGCAACGTGGCAGGCAACACGCCGAGTTTCTCAATCACCGCGTGACTGGAAATATCGGTAATGGGTTCAACACCTTGGTTGTAAGCGTTGAAATCAATGGGCAGTGAAAGTGGGCTGATCGCTGGAGTCGGGTCAGTCATGCTCCCCTTGAAGTCCACTCTTGAAAGCGAATTGATTTTGCCTGAGTTAACAAGAATGCGTCCGAGCCCCGGGTTTTTTCGACATTCGCCACGCAGCGTGAATACTTCATAACAGCTGAGTCGCCCCTGGTATGTCGCACACAGCACAATTCCGTATCGACAGGTGGCGGCGTCTTTGTCGATCTGTGTTTCTTTAAGTTGCCCAGGTTGGGTATTGGCGCCCACCAGGCCGACTGAACTGCCCGACATGTTGTGCAGGATCGCTACCGGTTTTCGAATGGTATAGAAGCTGACTTCGCCCGCTTGAAGTGCAATTCGATCTTGTTGAGGTAACTGCGACAATGCCAGCTTGATCGTTGCGACAATCGCGGCTTCCAGTTTTTCGTAGTATGCATTGAAGGCTGGCTCAAACAGCTCGCTCACTGGATACAAGGTTGTCACCTGCGGGAACGACGTATAGACACTCGTTCCTCTGCGATCCCACTCACCTGGTGCCAGATCATCAGACATGTGCAAGTCGACCATGGACATCTTTAACGAAGATCCTCGGCTGCCATAAAATCCTTTGCCTTCCTGAACAAAGATTTTTTTGTCAAGGAAGTCGCACCCCGCAAGCTCTTTCTGCAATTGAGTTCGCGCGAGCGTCTCCCGGGAGGGTAGAGGACTGCTCAGCGCACTGATCACGTTGTCGAAGTCATGGATATATTGTTTGAAGGCGAAGGTCGCATCCTGCAAGACGCGCTCATCGTAATTGCCATCAGCATCAGGCGAAACGACGCCGTTAATAGCCGCCCAATTGATAACCGGGTTTATGGTCACAACGCTTTGCAGCAGAGACAGTTCTTTTGTTACAGGCTCAAGTGCGGCGAAGTCGAGCAATTGAGCGTAATTCATTATGCGCGATGATCCAGGGGCATTGAGTTCGGCCAGCGCTACTGCCTGACTCAGTGTTACCCAGGCCGGGGTGCCCAGGCGCAAGGATTCGGGGAGGTCCCTGACGGTGAATTCGGGCGCGATCCCCGCGAGTAAAATCAATGATGCCAATGGTGTCGCAAGACCCGCGCCTTTGTTCAAACGGTGGAGGTGGTCCTCAAGGTCTGCGCGTACTTCGAGTGGACTCCGATCAACATTGCCAGGTTGATAAAGGTCGTAGCCCGCAATCTGATTTCGTACCTGGCCGGCAGATGGGTCGAATCCAAGGATGATCGCGGCCAATAGCAACGACTGAAGGTGTTCTTTACACGCAGGTTGTCCTTCCAGGCTGCCATACCATCCAACAACGGCAGAATATTCGCGTGCCCATTCGATCGCACGTTCGGTCTCCAGAATCTGGTCCAGCAAGTAACCGGCTCCCGCTTCAACCTCTTCAATCGGTTTCCCGGCAATCACAGGTCGGGCGAGCTCTTCCAGTATTTCATGAGGATGCTTGAACACTTGTCGGGTGAGCGCCAACACGTGCTCACGTTCCTCGATACTCAGCGAAAACGGAGAGTTTTCGGAACCGGAGAGTGCGTACCAGTAGTTACCCACCGGCGGTGAGTCGGGCAAGTCGATGTGTAAGAAACCAATAAGGTTTTTTGTTTCGTTGACAGTTTTCGGGATGTCGAACTGATGAAAAGTCAGCCACTGCTCGACGCTGACATGGTCATTAAAGTAAATATAACCGCCTGCCAGCGCCGCGATTTCAGCGATCAATGACAACGATTCTTCGAGGTCGGGAAAGTATTGAAGTTTGTCATTCAGACTTGTCCACGGGGTGTGTCGACGTACATGCAGGTCGCCCTGTGCGCTCACTCGAAGGCAAGACGCCTTGTCAAATATTGCGAGGGTTTCACTGAGCTTTGAAAAGTCGGGGGTGAGCACCAGCTTTTCCAGTAATGCTCTTCCAGGATCGTAGATGTCATCGAACGAAGAACCCCTGGAGTGAGGGATTTGCAAGCTTGAAAGATCAACTTCCTGATGATCTTCTGCACCATGAATAAGAATCTCCAATGCACGGTTGATATCCTCTTTTTCACTGCGATTGACTGTTGTCAGTTGGTCAGGTGCTGACGTGTGTGAAGTTCTGATGCTGGCCATAAATAAGTCCGTTCTTTGGCAGGGGTCGATAGTCGGCGGCAATCCTCTTTTGATTTAGATTAAGTAGCAAGATCAGTAGTGTGATGGCTTGTTTCAAAAAGGTGGCAAGGCGCGTTGGATGAGCAAAGGTGGAGTGCGTCGAAGTAAGTAATGGCCCGATATAGTTTGCCGGTGGCACGGCAAACTATTTGAGAGAGTAATAACTTCTAAGGTGGGAGAGGTTAATGAACTATCAGGCGAGCATGCCTTTGACCTTGTCCCGCAACTGATCAATGGAAAACGGCTTGCCGATCACCTGCATGCCTTCAGGTACATCAATACTTTCGGCATAGCCACTGGCAAACAGAATCGGCAACTCAGGGCGCAGCATCCGGGCCTGTGTCGCCAGTTCACGGCCGTCCATCACTGGCAAACCCACATCGGTCATCATCAAATCGATGTACTGGTCTTCATCGTTGAGAAATTCGAGCGCCTGCTCGCTGCCATCGGCCTCAAGGACCTTGAACTCCAGCTCCTCCAATACGTCGACGATCAGCATGCGCACAATGGCATCGTCTTCTACTACCAGAATGATGGACGGGTCGGAGGACATAAGAGGGCTCTCAAGTGAAATTCAGGGTCGCCGGTCGATCGAAATCGCCGGGCTCCAGCATGAGTAAGTGGCAGATCCCGACAAGTTCCCAACGCTGTGCAAAAAAGAATAGCTGTACAAGAGGCGGCAGGATAACCGCTCCTTTGACCGAGAGCAGCTAAACGCAGGGATTTGCCCGGATCCACCTCAGAAAATTGGATCAATGTGCCAGTTTTGGGGCAAACTCCTTGGTTTTGAACAGTTCGACAAGGCCTTCCCATGACCCCTGCGTCTTCGGTTGATGAGCAACGATTCCGTAAACTCCTGAGCCGCAACATCAGCCTGCCGTTGGGTGTCGGTGTGCTCAGTGCGGTGTTCTTTGTCGCGCTGATCACCTACCTGCTGTCGGTGATCCAGTGGGTCGAACACACCGACCGGGTGATCAATAACGCCAATGAAGCGGCGAAGTTGACCGTTGATCTGGAAACCGGGATGCGGGGGTTTCTGCTCAGCGGCGATGAGCATTTCCTCGACCCCTATGAAACGGCCAAGCCGAGAATCGCGGTCGCGCTCAATACCTTGCTCGAACTCACCGCCGACAACCCGGTTCAAACCGACCGTCTGCACAGGCTTCAGGCCTTGCAGCAGGAGTGGGCCAACTACGCGCAATCAATGATCGATTTGCAACGCGCCAGCGGCGACTATCGCAGTGCGGTCAAAGCCGGGCGCGGCAAGCGGCTCACCGATGAGATCCGCAAGCAATTCGACGAAGTGATTGACATGGAGCAGCAGTTGCGCACGACGCGCAACGAGGACGTGCGCCGCACCACGATCTGGAGCATCACCCTTTACCTGTTGTTCATTCTCGGTATCAGCGGTTTGCTGGCCTATATCGGCCGTCGTGATTTGCTCAACCTTTCGCAAAATTACAGCGCCAACCTCGCTGCGCAACAGGCCAGCGCCTCGCGTCTGGAACAGCAAGCGTGGCTGCGCAATGGCCAGACCGAACTGGCCGAACAGGTGTTGGGGCAACTCTCCCTCAATCTGTTGGGGCGCAACATCCTGCAGTTCTGCGCGCAATATCTGGGCTCGGCCGTCGCCGCTATTTATGTGCGTGAAGAACATGGCGGCCTCAAGCGTGTGGCGTCATACGGTTTTTCTCGCGAGCAGGAAGAGCGCGACCAGCAGATTTACAGCGATGAAGGGATTGTCGGGCAGGTAGCGCAACAGGCTCGCCTGATCCGTCTCGATAACGTGCCAAGTGACTACTTCAAAGTCAGTTCCGGCCTGGGCGAAGGCCTGCCGCATAGCGTGCTCGTGGTGCCGACCAGCGACGATGACCGAGTCAACGGTGTGATCGAACTGGGCTTCCTGCGCCCGCTGGACGACCGCGACATCGAGTTACTTGAATTGATTGCCGGCAACATCGGTACGTCGATCGAGGCCGCTCGTTATCGTCAACGTTTGCAGGAAGTACTGGCCGAAACCCAGCAACTCAACGAAGAGCTGCAAGTTCAGCAAGAAGAACTCAAGACCGCCAACGAAGAACTCGAAGAACAGTCGCGGATTCTCAAAGAGTCACAGGCTCACCTGGAAACCCAGCAAGTCGAGCTGGAGCAGACCAACGAGCAACTTGCCGATCAGGCGCAGATCCTCGCCGACCAGCGCGATGCGATGGACCTGAAGAACACCGAACTCAATCAAGCCCAGGTTCAGCTTGAAGAGCGCGCCGAAGAATTGCAGCGTTCGAGCAAGTACAAGTCCGAATTCCTTGCCAACATGTCCCACGAACTGCGCACGCCGTTGAACAGTTCGTTGATCCTGGCCAAGTTGCTGGCAGAAAACCCTCAGGAAAACCTCAGCGCCGAACAGGTGAAGTTCGCCGAGTCGATCTATTCCGCCGGCAACGACTTGCTCAATCTGATCAACGACATTCTCGATATTTCCAAGGTCGAGGCCGGCAAACTGGAGATGCGTCCTGAAAACACCAGCGTTGCGCGTCTGGTGGATGGGCTGCGCGGGATGTTTGAACCAATGGCCGCTGACAAGAAGTTGAAGTTCGAGGTCGAGCTGCAGCCCGGTTCGCCGATGATGCTGTTCACCGACCGCCAGCGTCTGGAGCAAGTCATCAAGAACCTGCTGTCGAACGCGGTGAAATTTACCGAAAAAGGCACGGTCAGCCTGACGGTGGCGTCCCAGCCAAACGATGGCATCGCCTTTATCGTCCGCGATTCCGGGATCGGCATCGCCGCCCACCAGCAGGAAAGCATTTTCGAAGCCTTCCGCCAGGCCGACGGCACCACCAATCGCCGTTATGGCGGCACGGGCCTGGGCTTGTCGATTTCCCGGGACCTGGCCGCGTTGCTGGGAGGTTCGATCAGCGTCACCAGCGAACCGGGGCAGGGCAGCGTGTTCACTCTGGTGCTGCCACAGCAATACGTTGAACCGAACGACGTGCCGATTGCACCGATGCAGGCCACGCCGGTCGCCATGGCGCCGAGAGCGGCAGCGCCCGTGCTGGTACCGTTGATTGCCGAAGTCGATATCCCGCGTTTCGACGATGACCGCGGCAAGGCGCCATTCACCACCCGTTGCATTCTGGTGGTGGAAGATGAACCGAACTTTGCACACATCCTCTTCGACCTGGCGCACGAACTGGGTTACCAGTGCCTGGTCGCCCATGGTGCGGACGAAGGTTACGACTTGGCCAGAGAGTTCATTCCAGACGCCATTCTGCTGGACATGCGCCTGCCGGATCATTCCGGGCTGACCGTGTTGCAGCGTCTGAAGGAACATGCCGAAACCCGCCATATTCCGGTTCACGTGATTTCCGTCGAAGACCGGGTCGAGGCAGCCATGCACATGGGCGCCATCGGTTATGCGGTAAAGCCGACCACGCGCGAAGAACTCAAGGACGTGTTCGCCCGCCTCGAAGCCAAGCTGACCCAGAAGGTCAAGCGGGTGCTGCTGGTGGAAGACGATGATTTGCAGCGCGACAGTATTGCTCGCCTGATCGGCGACGAAGATATCGAGATCACCGCCGTCGGCTTCGCCCAGGAAGCGCTCGACCTGCTGCGCACGACCATTTTCGACTGCATGATCATCGACCTGAAGTTGCCGGACATGCTTGGTAATGATCTGCTCAAGCGCATGTCGACCGAAGATATCTGCTCGTTCCCGCCGGTCATCGTCTACACCGGACGCAACCTGACCCGGGACGAGGAGACCGAACTGCGCAAGTATTCACGCTCGATCATCATCAAGGGCGCTCGCTCACCTGAGCGTCTGCTGGATGAGGTCACACTCTTTCTGCACAAAGTCGAATCCAGGTTGTCCCATGAACGCCAACGGATGCTCAAGACCGCGCGCAGCCGCGACAAGGTCTTCGAGGGTCGCAAGGTGCTGCTGGTGGACGACGATGTGCGCAACATCTTCGCCCTGACCAGTGCGCTGGAGCAAAAGGGAGCAGTCGTGGTCATCGGCCGGAACGGCCGTGAAGCGATTGAAAAACTGAATGAAGTCGAGGACATCGATCTGGTGTTGATGGACGTGATGATGCCGGAGATGGATGGTTTCGAAGCCACCATCGAGATCCGCAAGGACCCGCGCTGGCGCAAGCTGCCGATCATTGCAGTCACGGCCAAGGCCATGAAGGACGATCAGGAGCGCTGCCTGCAAGCCGGCTCCAACGACTACCTGGCCAAGCCCATCGACCTGGATCGCCTGTTCTCGCTGATTCGCGTGTGGTTACCGAAGATGGAACGCATTTAGTGGAACGCATTAATTCAGTGGAGCGAAACAGCGAAATCGAATTGCGGTTGTTGATCGAGGCGATCTACCTCAAGTACAGCTACGACTTTCGCGACTACTCTGGCGCTTCGATCAAGCGCCGGGTCAAGCATGCGTTGGTGCAATTTGAGTGCAACACCATTTCGGCCCTGCAAGAGAAGGTGCTGCACGATCCGACCGCGTTCATGCAACTGCTGCAATTGCTGACGATTCCGGTCAGCGAGATGTTTCGCGACCCTTCGCATTTCCTGGCGATCCGCAAGGAAGTGGTGCCACTGCTCAAGACGTATCCGTCGATCAAGATCTGGATTGCCGGTTGCAGCACGGGTGAAGAAGTCTATTCGATGGCGATTCTGCTGCGCGAAGAAGGCTTGCTCGATCGCACCATTATTTACGCCACCGACATCAATCCGCGTTCGCTGGAGAAGGCCAAGCAGGGGATTTTCTCCATGGAGAACGTCCGCGCCTACACTCATAACTACCAGCAGGCAGGTGGCCAGCGTTCGTTCGCCGATTACTACACGGCAGCGTATGGCTACGCGATTTTCGACAAGACCTTGTGTGAGAACGTGACCTTCGCCGATCACAGTCTGGCGACCGACAGCGTGTTCTCAGAAACCCAATTAATTTCGTGTCGTAATGTTTTGATCTACTTTAATAAAAAGCTTCAGGACCGGGCGTTCGGATTGTTCCATGAATCCCTTTGCCATCGTGGATTCCTGGTGCTGGGCAGTAAGGAAACCCCCGATTTTTCGGCCTTCGGCAACCAGTTTGTGCCCTTGGTCAAACAAGAACGGATCTACCGTAAATCATGAAAAACGCAGCGGATTTGCCTACTGTGGAGGCTATCGTGATCGGTGCCTCGGCCGGTGGCGTGGAGGCGTTACTGGATATTCTCAGTCCGCTGCGCAAAGGATTCGCGCTGCCGATCATCGTGGTGCTGCACCTGCCTGACGAACGTCGTAGCCACCTGGTCGAAGTGTTTGCCCGGCGCGTGGCCATGCGAGTTCAGGAGGCCCATGACAAAACGCACGTCGAAGCGGGAACGCTGTATTTCGCCACGCCCGGCTATCACTTGTCGGTGGAGCAGGACCGCTCCTTTTCCCTGAGCCTGGAGGACCGCGTGCATTATTCGCGGCCCGCCATCGATTTCCTGTTCGAGTCGGCTGCCGATGCCTACGGCAAGCACCTGGCGGCCGTGCTACTGACCGGCGCGAACCGCGACGGTGCCAGCGGTCTGGCTCAGGTAAAACGTTACGGGGGCCTGACCATCGTCCAGGACCCGGACGAAGCCCAGGTCGCAGCCATGCCTCGGGCAGCGTTAGCTTTGCATCACCCGGACCACATTCTCCCCATACGCGGCATCGGCCGTCTGCTTGTCGAGCTGGAACGAATAGCATGCTGAGTAACATCCAAGCCAAACTGCTGATTGTCGACGATCTGCCCGAGAACCTGCTGGCGCTTGAGGCATTGATCAAGCGTGAAGACCGCATGGTCTATAAAGCCTTGTCCGCCGACGAAGCCTTGTCGTTGCTGCTGCAACATGAATTCGCCATGGCCATTCTCGACGTACAGATGCCTGGCATGAACGGCTTTGAACTGGCCGAGTTAATGCGCGGCACGGAAAAAACCAAGAACATCCCCATTGTGTTTGTCAGTGCCGCCGGCCGCGAGCTGAACTACGCGTTCAAGGGCTACGAAAGCGGTGCCGTGGACTTCCTGCACAAACCGCTGGATATTCATGCGGTCAAGAGCAAGGTCAACGTGTTTGTCGACTTGTACCGCCAAAGCAAGGCGATGAAGCAGCAGGTCGAAGAACTGGAACAGGCTCGCCGCGAACAGGAAGCGCTGCTCAAGCAATTGCAGACCACCCAGAATGAGCTGGAGCAAGCGGTGCGCATGCGTGATGACTTCATGTCGATTGTCGCCCACGAAGTCCGTACGCCGCTCAATGGCCTGATCCTCGAAACCCAGTTGCGCAAGATGCACCTGGCCCGGGACAACGCGTCAGCGTTCACCCTCGACAAGATGCACGCCATGGTCGACCGTGACGAGCGGCAGATCAAAAGCCTGATCCGTCTCATTGAAGACATGCTGGATGTTTCACGCATCCGCACCGGCAAGCTGTCGATCCGCACGACCCGATTCGACCTCGTGCAATTGGTCAGCAATTTGTTGCAAAACTTCGCGCCGCAGGTCGATGCCGCCGAGTGTTCCGTTGCGTTTACAGCTGAACAGCCAGTGGTCGGCAACTGGGACGAATTTCGTATCGAGCAGGTTATTTCAAATCTGCTGACCAACGCCTTGCGTTATGGTGGCAAGAGCCGGATCGATGTGAGGGTCTACTGTCACGAGGGTCAGGCGCGGGTCGAAGTGCAGGATCGCGGGATCGGTATCAGTGAAGAAAACCAGAAGCGTATTTTTCAACAGTTCGAGCGAGTGTCAGCCAAAACCGTGGTCGCGGGGCTGGGGCTCGGACTGTTTATTTCCGAACAGATCGTCGCCGCCCATGGTGGCTCCATCGCCGTCGAGAGCAAGATCAACGAGGGCGCCTTATTTCGCGTTTGTCTGCCGCTGTAGGAAAACAGCCCGATAAACGCAACCTCTGATCGACCCCATGGTCGTATCAGCAGCTATTGACCGAACAAAGGCTTCCCATGAGTGAAGATGCACAAGATGTAGTACTCATCGTCGAGGATGACCCCTCGATACTGATGGTATTGTCCGCTTACTTGTCGGGTGAGGGTTACCGGGTGCTGCAGGCCGAAAACGGCGAGCAGGCCTTTGAGATTCTGGCGAGCAAGCCGCACCTGGACATGATGATCACTGACTTTCGCCTGCCCGGCGGGATTTCCGGCGTGCAGATCGCCGAGCCAGCCGTGAAACTGCGACCGGAGCTCAAAGTGATTTTTATCAGCGGTTATCCGCAGGAAATCCGCGAGACCGACAGCCCGATCACGCGCAAGGCGCCGATCCTCGGCAAACCGTTCGATCTGGATGTGTTGCAAGAGATCATGCAGGAAATGCTGTCGTAAAAGGCGCCGAAGCCCCCTGTTGTGGGGGCTTTCAGATTCGGATCATCTCCCGCACTTTGGCCGTCAACAGGTCGAAGGTGAACGGCTTGGTGATCATCTGCATGCCAGGGTCGAGGAAACCGCCGCGCACCGCCGCGTGTTCGGCATAACCGGTGATGAACAACACCTTGAGATCAGGTCGGTATTGCCGGCCGATTTCTGCCAGTTGCCGGCCATTCATTCCGGGCAATCCCACATCGCTGATCAACAGATCGATACGCTGGCCGGAGTCGAGAATCGGCACTGCGCTATCGGCATCGCCCGCTTCGACGAAGGCATAGCCCAACTCACTCAATACTGCACTGACCAGCACGCGCACCGCCGGATCGTCCTCGACGATCAGCACGGTTTCACCGTTCTGGGCGTAAGGCGCGTGTGCGATATCGACCAGTGTGTCTTCGATCAGATCACCGTTGTAGCGCGGCAGATAAAGACTCACCGTCGTGCCGTTACCCACTTCACTCTCGATGGTCACGTGGCCGTGGGACTGCTTGCTGAAACCGTAAATCATCGACAAGCCCAAACCCGTGCCCTGGCCGATCGGCTTGGTCGTGAAGAACGGATCAAAAGCCCTGCTGATGGTGCCCTCTGGCATGCCGCAGCCGGTGTCGGTCACTTTCAGTACAACATAATCACCCGGTTGCAGATTGCTGTGGACCTGCGTGAAGCCGCGATCCAGATGCTGGTTAGAGGTGTTGACCACCAGTTTTCCGCCCTCAGGCATGGCGTCACGGGCGTTCAGCACCAGGTTGAGCAGGGCGCTTTCGAGCTGATTGGGGTCGGCCTCGGCCACCCACAGGTCCTCGCTCAACTGCATGTCCAGGTGAATGCTTTCGTTGATGCTGCGCTGCAAGAGTTCACCCATGGACACCACCAGGGTGTTCATTTCCACGGGTTTGGAATCCAGCGACTGGCGCCGGGAAAACGCGAGCAGACGATGAGTCAGGCCAGCCGCGCGATTGGCGGAGGTCACCCCCAGATCGATCAGGCTGTCCAGGTCATCGGTGCGACCCCGGGCCAGGCGTCGGCGCAGCAACTCCAGACTGCCGATGATGCCGGTCAACATGTTGTTGAAGTCGTGCGCGATGCCGCCGGTGAGTTGGCCGACCGCTTCCATCTTCTGCGACTGCCTGAGCGCTTCTTCGTTGTGACGTAATTGCGCGGTACGTTCCTCGACCTGTTGTTCGAGGGTTTCCAGCGTGTTTTGCAGACGCAGTTCGCTTTGGCTCAGATCAATCAACCGGTCCCTGGCTTCATACTGCCGTCGTCGCCCGCGCAACGCAGTGGTAACCAGGCTGATCAACGTCACCGGATGAAACGGGCGCTCGAGGAACGTCACGTTGCCCAATTGCGGGCCGAGACGTGACGCGGGGTTCTGTTCCGGACCGCCGTGGTGGGTCATCAGTACGATCGGCAGGTCTGACCAGGCCGGTTGTTGCTCGATCAAACCCAGCAGCGGTTCGAGATCACATCCCAGCAGGGCTTCTGAAGAAATCACTAGCAGGCCGGCACCTTGCGCGAGTTCGCTGCACAGCGTGCCCAGATCCCGTGTGACCAGTCCTTCGAATCCCGCCTCATTGAGCATCATCAGCGCAATCTGGCTGTCGCGTCCCAGCGGCGCGAGAATGATCGCGCGCTCGGACATCGCCTCGACAACCCTCACCGGACATCATCCTTGAGGAGTGGCTGGCTCGCGCCCAGATACGTCGGCACGCCGCGCAATACACCCTGGAACGCGTCCAAAGGCTCACCAATCGTCATGCCCGTGCTGCCAATGCGATATTCGCGAATAGTCGATTCGTGGCTGCCGGTGCGTTTCTTGATAATTGAAATGGCCCGGCGAACCTGTCCCAAGGCTTCGAAGTAACGCAAAAGAATCACCGTGTCAGCCAGATAAGTAATGTCGACTGGTGCCTGCATGTCCCCGACCAGCCCGTGTTGGGCCACCGTCATGAACGTCGCGGCACCTCGGCGGTTGAGGTACAGCAGCAACTCGTGCATGTGCAGCACCAGCGCGTTTTCCTCGGGCATCGCGGCTTGATAGCCGTTGATGCTGTCGATCACCACTGTTTTTATCTCACGCTCATCGACACACCGACGAACCCGGTGTGAGAACTCCCCGGGGGACAACTCGGCAGCGTCGACTTGCTCGATCAGCAGGTTGCCGGTGTCTTGCAGCGCTTGCAGGTCGATGCCCATGTTTTTCATGCGTTCAAACAGCAGCCCCAGCTCTTCGTCGAAGATAAACAGCGCGGCTTTCTCACCCCGGGCGACGGCGGCCGCAGCGAAGATCATCGAGATCAGCGACTTGCCGGTACCGGCCGGGCCGAGAATCAGCGTGCTGGAACCGGTCTCGATGCCGCCGCCGAGCAGGGCGTCCAATTCGTCGATGCCGCTGGTTAACTGCCGGCGCGTGTAACCGCCGCGGTGTTCAGCCGCGACCAGACGAGGGAACACGTGAACGCCGTCGCCCATGATGGTGAAGTCATGAAAACCGCCACGGTACTTCTGACCGCGGTATTTCACGACGCGGACCCGCCGGCGTTCGGCGCCATAGTTGGGCGTCAGTTCTTCAAGTCGAACCACCCCGTGCGCCACACTGTGGACGGTCTTGTCGAGGGATTCGGTGGTCAGGTCGTCCAGCAACAGGACGGTGGCGTCGTAGCGCACGAAGTAGTGCTTGATCGCCAGGATCTGCCGGCGATAACGCAGGGAGCTCTGGGCCAGCAATCGGATTTCGGAAAGGCTGTCGAGGACCACCCGGGTCGGCTTGACCCGTTCGACCACTTCGAAAATCTGTTTGGTCGCTTCACCCAGCTCAAGGTCCGAGGAATACAGGAGGCTCTGCTGATGGTCGGCATTGAGCAGGCTTTCTGGCGGGGTCAACTCGAAGATGTGGATGTGTTCATCCAGCTCCCAACCGTGGGACAACGCCCCTTGGCGCAGTTCGCGCTCGGTTTCTGAAAGCGTGATGTACAACGAGCGCTCGCCGGCACGAGCGCCGGCCAACAGAAAATGCAATGCGATGGTGGTTTTGCCGGTTCCGGGTTCACCCTCCAGCAAAAACACATGGCCGCGAGACAATCCACCGGCCAGGATGTCGTCCAGACCTTCGATGCCGGTGGCGGCTTTTGCACTGAACAACTCGTTTGATGTAGACAAAAAAAACCCTCTCATGACTAGGGGAAGCGAGGCAGCAGGCCTGAAGTGCCTGAATGGACTGCCTGATCACTTGACCCTTGGCCGTGGCGACGGTTCAACCTTTTTGTTGGCGTGAGGGAGGGTGCCGTTACAAGCCTTGCTGCAACGCCGGATCATCGGGATTGAGCTGTTCCAGCTGCGCCAGAAGGATCTGCACGTTCTGCAGTTGTCCGCTTTCCTTCCAGTAATTGATCAACAGCACCCGCGCCTTGCGGTCGGCGGGATGGCGCTGAACGATCTCCTGCAGCTGCTTTTGCGCTGCTTCCAGTTCTTGCTCGCCATGCAGGGTAGTCGCCAGGTCATAGCGGTAATCCTTGTTGTTCGGTTCAATCTCGACCGCTTTGGACAGACCGAGCAGGGCGAACTCACTTTGCCCGTGATGCAGCAACCAGAGCCCCAAGGCATGTTGCAGGTAGGCCGAGTCGGGTTGAGCCTTCAACTGTTTCGCCAGCAATTGCCTTGCTGCGTCGCTTTGGCCTTGCTTATCCAGGACTTCAATCTGCATGACCAGCGCCGGCAGATTGCCCGAGTCCAGCCGCAACGAGCGTTCCAGCGCCTGCTGTGCCTCTTTCAGTTCGCTGTTGTGCAGGTGCAGGCGGGCCAGTTGGTATTGGGTTTCGGCGCTTTCCGGCTGGCTCTTCAGGACCTGTTCCCAGGCATCGATGGCTTGCTCCAACGGCCCGAAATACAAGCCCAGGTCATCCGGCGACAAGCCCAACAGCGCGTTGATCGCGGCAAACCGGACGCTTTGTTCGCTGTCATCCAGCAACGGCCCGATCAGCAGACTGCGCTGCCCACTTGGCACCAGTCCGCCAATGCTTTTGATCGCTGCAATGCGCACGTCGGCCGAGGGGTTTTGCAGGTCGGCAGCCGCCAGTTTCAACGCTTGTGGGCTGGGGTAATTAGGCAGTTCGGCGTGCAGCCAGACACGACGTTTGGGCGACAGGTCAGGGCGACCCAACTGTTGGTACAGAACTCGTGCGGCCCCCGGTTGCCCGGCGCGCGCCTGAGTCAGCGCTTCGCTGTAACCGCGCTTGATGGCTTCCGGCACCACGGGTGTCGTGCTGCGCAGGAAAAACCAGGCAAGAGCGAAGGCGAACAGGACACAGAGGCTGATGAGCAAGTAGCGGCGGGACTGGGGCATGCAGGAATCCGGAGGCTGGCGGCTTTTGCAAAGCTGTCAGCTTCGGTCAGGTGGGCGTGTGAGTCAAACGCTGACTCAGTTCAATGCCGACTATGCAGGCAAAAATAAGCTGCGGGCGGGGACGACGGCCACCGTAACCGTCATGGAAACCACAAATCTCAACATCAGCTCTAATCCCCTGTGGGAGCGAGCCTGCTCGCGATGACGGATGCACATTCAACGATGATGGTGACTGACCCACCGCTATCGTCGGAACGCCGCCCGGAGCCGGCTCACTCCCACAGGGGGACGGTGGTGCATTCAGAATTGTGCAGGCAAAAAAAAGCCCCGCGACCGAATGAGGCGCAGGGCTAAAAAATGGGTCGGTTGCGGCCAACCAAAGGAGCTCTTTAAAAATTTACTTGCTGGCGACCGTCTCGGGTTGCCAGCCACCGCCGAGGGCTTTGTAAATCGCGACAATGCCGCGATACAGATCGGTTTCGGCCAAGGCCTGGGTATCTTCGGCTGCCAGGCGCTCACGTTGGGCGTCCAGCAGGACGAGGAAGTCCACGGTGCCTTCGCGGTAGCGAATTTCGGCGAGGTCTGCGGCGGCACGGCTTGCTTCGCTTTGACGGATCAGCGAGATCAACCGTTGCTGACGTTTGCCGTAATCGCTGAACGCGTTCTCCGATTCTTCCAGCGCCAGCAGCACTTGCTGCTCGTAGGTCGCCAGTGCGCCTTCGGCATCGGCATCGGCGCCGCGCAGGCGGGCCCGCACGCTGCCCAGGTCAAACGCTGCCCAGGTAATGCTTGGGCCGAGCGCCCAGGCATTGGCCGCCGCGGAACCGATTTGCGAACCCCGCCCGGCGGTGAAGCCCAGGAAGCCGCTGAGGCTGACCCGAGGGAACAAATCAGCCTTGGCCACGCCGATACGGGCAGTGGCCGAAGCCAGTTTGCGCTCGGCGCTGAGGATGTCCGGACGACGTTGCAGCAATTCACCTGGATCACCGATCGGCAACGCCTTGGCAATCGCCGGCAAGTCTTTTGGACTCAAGTCGACGGTCAGCTTGTCCGGGCGCTCACCTAGCAGGGTGGCGATACGGTTTTTCTGCCGAACCTGTTCGGCCTGCAACTGCGGCACGCTGGCTTCGACCGAGGCGAGGCGTGCATCGGCACGCTCCACGTCCAGTTGATCGCCGACGCCGGCATCACGCAGGCTTTCGGTGATCTTGCGTGATTCCTGCTGGTTGTTCAGATTGGCCAGGGCAATCTTTTCACGCAGTTGTGCACCGCGCAGTTGACCGTAGGCGTCCACCAGTTCGGCAATCATGGTGACTTGCAGCTGGTACAGATCGGCTTCGGCCGCTTGCTGTTCGGCGTCGCTGGATTCCAGGTTGCGCTGGATACGGCCAAACAAGTCCAGTTCCCAGGCCATGTCCAAGCCCAGGTCGTAGCGTTCGCTGTTGACCCGTTGGGTGGTCTGGCCCGGGATCTGACCCTTGGCCAGGTCACTGCTGACCCGGCTGGTGATGGTTGGCATGGCGTCATTGCTGACGTCATCGCGAATCGCCCGGGCCGCTTTCCAGCGAGCAAAGGCGACGCGCAAATCACGGTTGCCTTGCAGCGATTGAGTCACCAACTGGTTGAGGGTCGGGTCTTCGAACTGCTGCCACCAGATGCCTTCGAAACGCGTGCGGTCGAAATTCTTCTGGCCGGCAGCACCATCGGTAGCAGTGGTGATGTTCGCCGGCTCAGTGGCTGGGGTCTTGTAGTCCGGGCCGACGGCACAGGCACTCAGGGCCAGTACCAGAAGGCTCGGCAGGAAGGCTTTCAGGCTCATTGTTGCGCCTCCAGTTTCAGGGCCTTGGCCGCTTTGCGCTTTTCACCGCGCTCCACAAAGTTACGAATCAACACGTAGAACACTGGCGTCAGCAACAGACCGAAGAAGGTCACCCCGAGCATCCCGGAGAACACCGCCACACCCATGGCGTGACGCATTTCAGCACCGGCACCGCTGGAGAACACCAGAGGCACAACACCCATGATGAACGCGAAGGAGGTCATCAGGATCGGCCGCAGACGCAGACGGCAGGCTTCCAGTACCGCGGCGAGCGGGCTGAGGCCTTCGTCCTGCTGTTTATCCTTGGCAAACTCGACGATCAGAATCGCGTTCTTACACGCAAGTCCCACCAGTACGATCAATCCGATCTGGGTGAAGATGTTGTTGTCGCCTCCCGAAGCAATCACACCGGTGATGGCCGACAGCAGGGTCATCGGTACGATCAGGATCACCGCCAGTGGCAGGCTCCAGCTTTCGTATTGAGCCGCGAGCACCAGGAACGCCAGCAATACGCAGAGCGGGAACACGAACAATGCGGTGTTACCGGACAGAATCTGCTGGTAGGTCAGGTCGGTCCACTCGTAGGTCATGCCGTTAGGAAGTTCTTCCTTGAGCAGTTTCTCGATGGCTTTTTCGGCCTGGCCGGAGCTGTAGCCAGGGGCTGCCGCACCGTTGATTTCAGCAGTGATGAAGCCGTTGTAGTGCATCACGCGGTCTGGCCCCGAGGTATCGCTGACCTTGATGAAGGTCGCCAGCGGGATCATCTCGCCTTTGTTGTTACGCACTTTCAACTGGCCGATCTGGTCCGGTTCGAGACGGAACTGCTGTTCAGCCTGAACGTTGACCTGATAAGTACGGCCAAAGCGGTTGAAGTCGTTGGCATACAACGAACCCAGGTAGATCTGCAGGGTGTCGAAGATGTCGCTGACGGCCACGCCGTGGGTCTTGGCTTTTTCCCGGTCTATGGCGGCATCGACCTGCGGCACGTTCACGGTGTAGCTGGTGAACAGGGCGGCCAGTTCCGGCACGTTGTGGCTCTTGGTGATGATGTTCATGGTTTCTTTGTACAGCTCGTCGTAACCCAGGTTGCCCCGGTCTTCGATCTGCAGGCGGAAACCACCGATGGTGCCCAGGCCTTGTACCGGCGGCGGCGGGAAGATCGCCATGTAGGCTTCTTGAATCCCGGCGAACTGGCCATTCAAAGCACCGGCAATCGCGCCAGCGGACATGCTCGGGTCTTTGCGCTCGTCGAACGGTTTCAGGGTCACAAACACGATGCCGGAGTTAGGGCTGTTGGTGAAACCGTTGATCGACAGACCCGGGAACGCCACTGCACTGTCCACACCCGGCTGTTTCAGCGCGAGTTCAGACATGCGTTTGATCACGTCTTCAGTACGGTCCAGGCTCGAAGCGTCCGGCAGTTGCGCGAAGGCGACCAGGTATTGCTTGTCCTGGCCGGGTACGAAACCGGTCGGGGTGCTGGAGAAACCGAAGAAGGTCAACACCATCAGGCCTGCGTACACCAGCAGGGCAATACCGCTGCTGCGGATAACCCGGCCTACAGTGCCGACATAACCATGGCTGGCCTTGTCAAAGAAACGGTTGAACGGACGGAACAGCCAGCCACCGAAGATCTTGTCGAGGACCCTGGAGAAACGGTCTTTCGGTGCGTCATGGCTTTTGAGCAACACAGCAGCCAGTGCAGGCGACAGGGTCAGCGAGTTGAACGCCGAGATCACCGTCGAGATCGCAATGGTCAAGGCGAACTGCTTGTAGAACTGACCGGTCAAGCCAGAGATGAACGCCGCCGGGATAAACACGGCACACAACACCAGCGCGGTCGCGATGATCGGGCCGGTCACTTCACGCATGGCCCGTTTGGTGGCTTCGACCGGAGTCAGTCCCAGCTCGATGTTTCGCTCGACGTTCTCCACCACCACGATGGCGTCGTCCACCACGATACCGATGGCCAATACCAATCCGAACAGTGACAAGGCGTTCAACGAGAAGCCGAACAGGTGCATCACGGCAAACGTACCGATCAGCGAAACCGGCACCGCCACCAAAGGAATGATCGAGGCGCGCCAGGTTTGCAGGAACAGGATCACCACCAGAACAACGAGGATCAGTGCTTCGAAGAGGGTGTGAACCACCGCCTCGATGGAGCCGCGCACGAAGATCGTCGGGTCATAGACGATGCTGAAGTCCATGCCTTCCGGGAAGTTCTTCTTCAGCTCGGCCATTTTCTCCCGAACGTCGTTGGAGATCTGAATCGCGTTGGAGCCAGGGCGCTGGAAGATCGGGATCGCCACTGCCGGCTGGTTGTTCAGCAACGAACGCAACGCGTACTGGCTGGAACCCAACTCAATGCGAGCGATGTCTTTCAGGCGCGTGATTTCACCGTTGTCGCCGGAGCGAATGATGATGTTCTCGAACTCTTCTTCAGAAACCAGACGGCCCTGAGTGTTGACCGACAGCTGGAACGCAGTGGCATTCGGTGCAGGCGGCGCACCCAGTGCACCGGCAGCGACCTGGCGGTTCTGTTCACGGATCGCGGTCACTACGTCGGTCGCGGTCAGATTGCGCGAAGCGGTTTTGTTCGGATCAAGCCAGACCCGCAGCGAGTAGTCGCCCATACCGAACAGCTGCACATCACCGACACCGCCCAGACGCGCGAGCTCATCCTTGATGTTGAGCAAGGCGTAATTGGACAGGTAGAGCATGTCGTAGCGTTTGTCCGGCGAGGTCAAGTGCACAACCATGGTCAGGTCGGGCGAAGCCTTGTCGACGGTGATACCGATGCGCGTCACTTCTTCTGGAAGTTTCGGCTCGGTCCGGGTCACACGGTTCTGGACCTGTACCTGTGCGTTGTCCAGGTCAGTGCCCAGTGCAAAGGTGATGGTCAGGGTGATCTTGCCGTCAGCGGTGGACTGCGAGGACATGTACAGCATGTTCTCGACGCCGGTAATGGCTTGCTCCAGGGGAGCGGCCACGGTTTCACCGATAACTTTTGGGTTGGCACCCGGGAAGTTGGCGCGGACCACAACGGTGGGTGGCACGACTTCCGGGTATTCGCTGATCGGCAACTGGAACAGCGAGATGGCGCCGGCGATCAGGATCAGCAGCGAAAGTACCGCTGCGAAGATCGGCCGTGAAATGAAGAATTGGGAAAAATTCATCGTAGAGATCCCTTAACCGCGTGGTGTCGCAGCAGCCAGTTTCACAACCGAACCCGGCGCGACCTTGGCAGGTGCGACTTGGGGCAGGTTGCTGGCTTCCAGCGCTTGTCGTTGTTGTGCGAGTGCCGCGAGGGTTTGTTCACTGGCCATCGGGATCACTTCAGGGGTGACCGGCGAGCCAGGGCGAACCCGTTGCAGGCCCTTGACGATGACGGTGTCATCCTTGTTCAGGCCGCTGCGCACGATGCGCAAACCTTCGATTTTCGGCCCCAGCTCAACGGAGCGATAGGCCGTCTTGTTGTCGGCATCCATCACCAGCACGAATTTTTTGCCCAGATCGGTACCGACGGCTTCGTCGTTGATCAGCACGGCGGAGTAGGTGCCGCTGCCGACCAGTTTCAAACGGGCATACAAGCCAGGGGTGTACTGTCCGTCGGCGTTATCAAAGACTGCACGACCGCGGATGGTGCCGGTTTTCGGGTTGACCTGGTTGTCGACGAAGTTCATCACGCCCTGGTGCGGGTTGCCGTCTTCGTTGGACAGGCCAAGGTAAACCGGAGTGGTTGCACCGCGTTTGCCCTGACGAGCGAGCTGGGTGTATTTGAGGAACACGCGTTCATCGGCGTCGAAGTAGGCGTAGACCTTGTCGGTGGAAACGACGCTGGTCAGCGCGGTGGTATCGGCGGTCACCAGGTTGCCGGCGGTGATTTCCGCACGGCTGACGCGACCACTGATTGGCGCGGTGACACGGGTGAAGCTCAGATTCAGTTTGGCCAGGTCCAGTTGAGCCTGGATGGCACCGACGGCAGCGCGTGCTTCCTGGGAAGCGCTGGTGCGCGAATCGGCGAGTTCGGCAGAGATTGCGTTGCTGGTGCGCAAGCGTTCGCCACGCTGGGCTTCGTTTTCGCTGCGGGTGGCGTTGGCGCGACCCTGGGCAACCAGTGCTTCGAGGCGGCGGACCTCAGCCTGGAAGGGGCGTGGGTCAATCTGGAACAGCAAGTCACCTTTCTTGACCAGCGCACCTTCAGTGAAGGCCACTTCATCAATCTGGCCGGAGATCCGTGGACGAATTTCTACGGTTTCTGGCGCTTCAAGGCGCCCGGTGAATTCGTCCCACTCGTTGACCGGTTGTTCCAGTACCTTGGCGACACTGACTTTCGCCGCAGGCATGGTAGCGGCAGACTCCGGAGCCTTGCCGCAAGCGCTCATCACCACTACGGCCAACATGGCCAACGGGAAGCGCAAATGTTTGAGTGACTGTTCCATGGATGCATCCGCCAATGTATTGAGATGGGCGGATGATGAGCGGCGAGGTGGTATCGCACGAATCGAATGAAGCGAAGGTAACTATCATTCGGAATGATATGAGGCTGAAGCGAGCCCTCTAGCATGCACCTTGCGTTGAGGAGCAATCAATTGGATTCATGACAATTCAGTGTTGCAGGTAATGCAAAGGAATGGCTTGAAACCGAGTCGCGCCCTTCGCGGGCAAGCCTCGCTCCTACAAGTGGGCGCGATCGACCGTAGGAGCGAGGCTTGCCCGCGAAGGGGCCATTAGCCCCAACACAGGGTCAGGATCAGGCCAAGCTATCCGGGTCACCGAAAAACATCTGAATCCTGGACCGCAACCATCGCTCACCCGGATCATTATCCTGCGACCCACGCCACGCCATGTGCAATTCAAAGCTGCGAACCGGCAACGGCGGGTCTTCAGCCCGCACACCGCCAGCCGCGGTCAACGCATCAGCCGTGTAATCGGGCACCGTCGCGACAATATCGGTCCCGCTGATGAGCGTGCTGAGCCCGTTGAACTGCGGCACCGCGAGCACCACATGACGCTTGCGCCCGAGCTTTTCCAGTTCTTCATCTATAAAGCCGCTCAGGTCGCCGGCAAATGACACCAGTGCATGGGGGCGGGCACAGAAGTCATCCAGGCTCAACGGGCCCGGCACCGTATCGGCACGCAACAGCTTCGGCATGCTGCGACGCAGCACCTTGCGCTTGGCGTTGGCCGGCAGGTCGGCGGTGTAGCTGACGCCGATGGAGATCTCGCCCGAGGCCAACAGGCTCGGCATCAAGATGTAGTTGGCCCGACGCACCACCAGCACGATCCCCGGCGATTCCGCGCGCAAGCGTTTGAGCAGCATCGGCAACAGCGCGAACTCGACATCGTCCGACAGACCGATGCGGAACACCGCTGTGCTGGTCGCCGGATCGAATTCCGCCGCACGGCTGACCGCGGTAGAAATCGAATCCAGTGCCGGAGAGAGCAGGGCGAAGATTTCCACCGCGCGGGCGGAAGGCTCCATGCTGCGCCCGGTTCGCACGAACAACGGATCATCAAACAGCCCGCGCAGGCGCGAGAGCGCCGCACTGATGGCCGGCTGGCCGAGGAACAATTTCTCCGCAGCACGGGTCACACTGCGTTCATGCATCAATGTTTCGAAAACGATCAACAGGTTCAGGTCGACACGACGCAGGTCATTACGATTCATCTGGAGTCCTGGCAGAGTCATCAAGCTTGACGAGAGCGGCCATATGAGAACAATGGCCGGCATGAATATTACGGGGAAAGGCTGCTACTCTGCACCGAATAATTCAGTTTCCCTGAAACGGCTACTGCGGATTTTTACGATAACCGTTGATCCTGTGGATGCTGCGGAATCAATGACAGGCATGTCGACTATTAATAGCCACTGATAGTCTTGGGTAGAAAGCCCAGATAGAGTTCAGGGCATTAGAGGTTTCTTTGACGAGGTTTGCGATGTCCCGCACGATCCGTTTTCACAAGTTTGGTCCAGCCGAGGTGCTCAAATGCGAAGAGCATGCGGCCGCTCTCCCTGCACCGGGCGAAGTGCAGGTGCGCGTCGAGGCGATTGGCATCAGCTGGTACGACATTCTCTGGCGCCAGAACCTGGCCTCATCCCACGCTCGTCTGCCTTCAGGCCTTGGCCATGAAATGTCCGGCGTCGTAACGGCGGTCGGCGAGGGCGTCGATGACCTGGCAGTCGGTGACAAGGTCGCCAGCTTTCCGGCTGAAAGCCCGAACGACTATCCGGTCTACGGCGAGCAGATTGTTCTGCCGCGTTCGGCACTGACCCGTTATCCGGACGTGCTTAGCCCGATCGAAGCCAGCGTGCACTACACGCCGCTGTTGATCGCCTACTTCGCTTATGTCGATCTGGCGCGGGTCAAACCCGGGCAATTTGCCCTGGTGACCGATGCGAGCCACTGTGCCGGTCCGTCCTTTGTACAACTGGGCAAGGCGCTGGGTATCCGGGTCATTGCCGCGACCAAGTCGTCAGAGGAACGTGAATACCTGCTGTCCCTCGGCGCCGAGAAAGTCATCGTCACCGAAGAGCAGGATCTGCTGATGCAGATCAACAAGATCACCGACAACCGCGGTGTGGATGTGGTGTTCGATGGCCTTGGCGGTCCGCAGATGTCGCTGCTTGGTGATGTGCTCGCGCCTCGTGGCAGCCTGGTGTTGTATGGCCTGCAAGGCGGTAACCAGACGCCGTTCCCGGCCTGTGCAGCGTTCCAGAAGAACATTCAATTCTTCGTTCACTGTATCGGCAACTTCACCGGCAAGCCGGAACTGGGCATCATCCAGGACCAGGTCGCATTGCAACGTGCCTTGCGCGACATCAACCAGATGACCGCTGACCGCGTGCTGCTGCCGCTCAAGACTCGGGTCTTTCCGTTTTCCGAGTTTGTCGAGGCGCACCGCTACATGGACGAATGCCCGTGTCGCGAACGGGTCGCCCTCCAGGTCGAACCGGCCTGATACCCCTGAAAAAGTCCGTGCTTGCACGGACTTTTGCATTCCCCCTCCGAAAACCCGAGACATCCCGTCAACCGGCGACGGGTCAGTTCAGCAACTGAACTGGTTTTTGCTCTCAATCTGTATCTTCTAATCATCATATAAGCCCCGATAATTGAATGATTACTTTCATCTCAAGGAATGAGCTATGGCTGGGTATCGGATAGATACTGTTCATCGCGCGCCAGCAATACAAACTCAACAAATAGCGCGTTATCGATCAATTGCCGAAAAATTAAAGGCGACTTCTTTCTTTATTTCTCGTGCTACATGTCTGTGGGACGCTGTCGGATATTTCCTAGGATCTCGCGGGTGGTCGCAAGGTGCTTGCTCTGCGGGGCTTTGCAGCAATCGCTCGTCGGCGGAATCACCAGCAAGCTCGATTCATTTCAAATAATTACCGAAAACTAAGTGTTAGCATTTGATATCAAGCACAACACTTTAATCATGACAGGCAGCCGTTTGCGCAATGCATACAGTTGTTTGCGTGACATCGAACCTATGCGTAACAGGTAAACAATGATGACCCATACCCATGAGCAGGCAATGAACTATGTTTATCAGCAAGTACTGCAGCGATTGCTGAGTTTTTTCTCACGTGCCGAACGCACCGCATTGCAGTTGATGATTCAGCGCCTGGTGGTCGCCGCGGGTGGCATGGAGCGCATCGGCGAATACAAGGTGTTGGCGATCCAGTCCGGGACCCGCGACAGTTGTTACACGCTTGCGCTGCTGCGTGCCGCGCAATTGAGCATCGCCGGTCGGGCACCGGCGACGTTCCAGCTGCGAGTGGCGACCTTGCGCACGAATGGGGCAAGCACGACGGCGCTTGAGAACATCCATCACAGTTGCAGTGCGTTGTTTCTCTACGACGATCCTCGGGTCGAAGTGGTAATGGTCGATAACCGGGAAGTCCTGCCGTTCAGCCACCTGACGCCGGTTTCCGAAGCAGGTCGCGAGTCAAATCGCCTCAATCTATTGATGGTTGGCCATCGTCGAGCCTGGAACGGACCGCTCGACCTGTGGGATGACGGGTACCTGGCAGCCGGCGAGTTTTATGGGCAAATCTCCCGTTGGGAGCGGGGCGTCGATGCGTTGGTCAGCAGCGATACACCACGTCAGCAAAAGCAGTTCATGGATGGGTTGAGCCGGGCGGCGAAAAAGGCCGGTCTGAAGGCGTCGAGTGAACCTGAGTCCGGTTACGAGGCGCTGTTCGCACGACTGGATGAACTGGGCAGCGATTGTTACCGCGAGTTTTACCCTGAGCATGCCCAGGCCGAGTGGCGCCCGGCCGAAAGTTTTGAGGCGTGTCGGCGCACGACCTTCATCGATATTCACGACATGCTTGTCAGCAACCTGGAAGATCGTTGGGCACTGCTCACCGATTTTCTCGGGTTTCAACCTGACGAACTGGCCGCCCAGCTCAGTGATAACGAATTCGTCAGCCTTCCGGTTTCCGCTCACGTTCGGGGGCTGCAAGCCTGTTTTGTTCATGGCCGCACGTATGAAGCGGGCTTTGCCGAACATGTGCAGCGAGCCTTGGTCATGATGCGTCGCAAACAGATTCCCGAGCGCTTTTGCGAGCAGGCAATGGAGGCGTTCGGCATGCCGTCGCCAATGTCCGACCAGCGTGCATTGGCGACGGCCGAGGCCCAGAAGAACCTCGGCTTGAGCGAGGCTCAACTGGTGTGTTTGCTGTTCGCGCCCTTCGCCGAGAACGGCGCCTCGCTTGAGTGTTTTCTGCGCCAGTGCCATCCCGGCATGCTCGTGGCGTTGCCTGACCTGCACCGGGCGATGCAGGGCTGCCCGGCGCCCGAGCAAGTTCTGCAATGGATGGTAGACGTCAGCGGGTTGCCCGTCGGTTTGATCGGCACGCTTTACCGCATGGGACCGGTGGCCAGGGGCGAGAAACCGGGCACGGCAATCGACGATGCGGGAGTGCAGGCGTTGGACCTGGACGCAGGCGCCGCCGTGAATGGCGAACGGTCAGCGGGTCGTTGAAAATGCGCGGTTTTACTGCGTTCACCCATAAGCGCTGCGTATTCGGTCATTCCCCATGAAAGGCCCACGCGAAACCGACTTCGCTTATCAGGCGGTGTACCGTTACCTGACTAATCTCATCAACGAACCGGTCAGCGATACGCGAGTTCGTCTTCCTTCATTGCGGCAGTTGGCAGACCGTCTGAGCGTGTCGATTTCGACTATCCAGTACGCCTATTCGCTGCTGGAAAAGGAAGGGCGGGTGTATTCGGTCGCCAAGTCCGGTTATTACGCGCTGCCTGTGTCGTCCATTCGCCCGCTCAGCAGCGGCAATGACCTGCTCGAGACGGTGTATGTGAACGCCAGGCGTCCGGGAATGCTGGTGTTGAGCGCGGATGAGCCCGCGTTGTTACAGCCCCTGGACAGCCCGTTACTGCTGCTTGAAAGAGAACTGCTGCGTCAGTATCCGCGCCAGCCGCAACCGACTTCACAACCTTGCGGCGAACTGGAACTGCGCGCCGCACTGGCTGCACGCTATACCTCCTCTCCGGCACGTTGCTGGCACGCCGATGATGTGTATATCGGCGCCGATTTGCGTGGCGTTCTGGAGATTCTGATCGCGGTGCTGTGCCTTAAAGACGCCACGGTTGTCGTCGAATCACCCTGCGACTGGACAATTCTGCGCTTGCTCCAGGAGGCTGATGTCAACGTCATCGAGCTTCCTTTGCAGGCCAATGGCAGCCTGGATCTTGACCAGCTGACGCAGCTCCTGGAGACCGAGCCGGTGCGGCTGGTCATGCTTTCATCCGGCCTCAACATGCCGCGCGGCAGTATGGCTTCCCACAGCAACAGGCAGTCAACCGCTCAACTACTGGAGCGTCATGGCAGCTGGGTGTTGGAAAACGATTGCTATGGCGAGCTCGAATTCGAGCCCTACGGCCTGCGGTTTCGCGATCTGTTGAACCCGGATCGGCTGATTGTTTTCTCTACATTCGAAAAATCCATCGGGCCGGAAGCACCCTATGGCTATCTGCTCTCGCGGCAACTGAGCGTCGAACTGCAGCGGTATTTCTTGTTGCGTTCGTTCCGGTTGTCGCCGATTCGCCAGAAAGCCATCGCACGGCTTTACAGCAACGGGCGAATCGATCAGCACCTGGTGGTCTTGCGACGGCTACTCAGGGATCGCAAAGTGCACATGACCCAGCTGTTGCAGGAGCGCCTGGGCGATGCATTGCACTTCATCGAACCCTTGGGCGGTGCGACGATCTGGGTCCGGTCATTGCGTCAGGTCGACGTACGCCGGGTGTTCCAGCGCCTGCTCAGGCACCAGGTGGTGATCGCGCCAGGTGAGCTGTTCAGCCTTCAGGGGTTGCACGCGCAACACTTGCGCCTCAGTCATACCTTCGGCGGCGATCACGACCTCGCGGTGGCCATGGGCTTGTTGGGTGATGCCTTGCGCCTGGAATCGATCGATTGAGGGAGAGCGGGGCTTTGGAGATCGATAACATTTCGCTCGGGATCGATAACGTCGCGCTGCGGTCAAACTGCCAGTAAACTGCGTTCCTATTCCTGAACCACTCTATTTCAGAGGTTTTGCATGACACTCAGTCCTTTTGCGGGCAAACCGGCACCGGCAGAATTGTTGGTCGACATCCCGCGACTGGTAACGGCCTATTACACCGGCCAGCCTGATGCCGCCATCTCTACCCAGCGCGTAGCCTTCGGTACGTCGGGACACCGAGGCAGCTCGTTCGACCTGAGTTTCAACGAATGGCACGTTCTGGCGATCAGCCAGGCGATCTGCCTGTACCGCGAAGCCCAGGGTATCGACGGTCCACTGTTCGTCGGCATCGACACCCACGCGCTGTCCACCCCAGCCGGCGCCAGCGCCCTGGAAGTGCTGGCCGCGAACGGCGTCACCGTGATGATCGCCGAGGGTGACGAATACACGCCGACCCCGGCAATTTCCCACGCGATTCTTTGCTACAACCGCGGCCGTACTTCGGGCCTGGCGGACGGCATTGTCATCACCCCGTCGCACAATCCGCCGCAAAGCGGTGGCTACAAATACAACCCTACTAACGGTGGCCCAGCCGACACCCACATCACCAAATGGATCGAGGCCAAGGCCAACGAGCTGCTGAGCAACAAGCTGGCCGGCGTCAAACGCATCAGCTACGAGCAGGCGCTGAAGGCCAGCACGACCCATCGTCACGATTACCTCAACACTTATGTTGCCGACCTGATCAACGTGATCGACTTCGACGCCATCCGTGACGCCAAGCTGCGTCTGGGTGTCGATCCGCTGGGCGGAGCAGGGGTGCGCTACTGGTCGGCGATTGCCGAGCATTACCGTCTGGACCTGGAAGTCGTCAACAAGCAGGTCGATCCGACGTTCCGTTTCATGACGGTCGACTGGGACGGGCAAATCCGCATGGACCCATCGTCGAGCCATGCCATGCAAGGCCTGATCGGTCTGAAAGAGCGCTTTGACGTAGCATTCGGCTGCGACCCGGATCACGATCGCCATGGCATCGTGACTCCGTCCGGTGGTTTGCTGGCGCCGAACAGCTACCTCGCCGTGTCTATCGACTACCTGTTCCAGAACCGTCCGCAGTGGCGCGCCGACGCTGCCGTGGGCAAAACCGTGGTCAGCAGCGGCATGATCGATCGTGTGGCCAAGCGGCTGGGTCGTCGCCTGTACGAAGTACCGGTCGGCTTCAAATGGTTTGCTGACGGCCTGTTCGACGGCTCTCTAGGCTTTGGCGGCGAAGAAAGCGCCGGTGCCTCGTTCCTGCGCAAGGACGGTGGCGTCTGGAGCACCGACAAGGATGGCTTGATTCCGGCATTGCTGGCCGCAGAAATGACCGCCCGCACCGGTCGCGATCCGAGCCAGGCCTACCGTGCATTGACCGACGAGCTCGGCGAACCGTTCTCGGTACGCGTCGACGCCAAGGCCAATCCTGAACAGAAAGCTTTGTTGAGCAAGCTGTCACCGGACCAGGTCACCTCGACCGAACTGGCCGGCGAAGCGATCCAGAGCATCCTCAGCCATGCGCCGGGCAACGGCCAGGCCATCGGTGGTTTGAAAGTCATGACCGAGAACGGCTGGTTCGCGGCACGGCCTTCGGGGACGGAGGACATCTACAAGATCTACGCCGAGAGTTTCGTCAGTGATGTACACCTCAAGCAGTTGGTTGCAGAGGCCCAGACGTTGGTGGATGGTGCAATTTCTGCGAAGTAAGTGACGGCCCCCTTCGCGGGCAAGCCTCGCTCCTACAGGATCCGCGTTGAGCGCATAATTGTGACCGACGCATATCCTGTAGGAGCGGGCTTGCCCGCGAAGACGCCAGCACAACTTGTAAAAATTCGGTGTAAAAAAGGGGCGACCATAATGGTCGCCCCTTTTTTTGCCCTGCGTTTACTGCATCAAGCCAAATCCACCAACACGATCTCACTGTCCTCAACCGCAGTCACCCGCAACACCTGTTCATCAGCCACGGCCACACCGTCTCGAGCTTGTGCACGCAAGCCATTGACTTCAATGACACCGGTGGCCGGAACCAGGTAAGCGCGACGGCCACTGTCCAGGCGATATTCGGCGGACTCACCGGCCTTCAGGTTCGCCGCCACCAGCCGCGCATCGGCACGGATTCGCAGGCTTTGATCGTCACCTGTCTTGCCGCTGGCCAAGGTCACGAAACCTTCGCGCTGGCCTTTCGGGAAGGGCTTGGCGCCCCAGGAAGGTGCCAGACCGGACTCGTTCGGGATGATCCAGATCTGGAAGATCCTGGTTTCGCTCGCTTCCAGGTTGTATTCGCTGTGGGCGATCCCGGTACCGGCGCTCATGACCTGAACATCGCCTGCTTCGGTGCGACCCTTGTTGCCGAGGTTGTCTTCGTGGGTAATTGCACCTTCACGAACGTAGGTGATGATTTCCATGTCCCGATGCGGATGTTTCGGGAAACCGGTACCCGAAGCGATCACGTCGTCGTTCCATACTCGCAGGTTGCCCCAATTCATACGTTTCGGGTCGTGGTACTCGGCGAACGAAAAGTGGTGATGCGCATCCAACCAGCCATGGTGGGCGCCGCCCAGCGAGTTGAAAGGTCTGAGTTCAAGCATGATCGTCTCCTGAAAAGGTTCGTCATGGGGCAGAGCGCCTGGGCCACGAAACGAGAACCGGTGGTTGATGGCGGGCATCATCTATCAGGCACTAATCGATAAAAAGCGTAAAAAATGCCTCATCATGATCGAATTAGTTGATATCAAATAACCTCGAAACATTCTCACCCAGCTTTCACTTCATCGTATAAGCCAATGACCTGTAAGCATTTCACTAGAACTCAACGGCAAATACGGACACCATAGCCCTCAACAGCCTCACACCCTGGAGTCAGTCCGCGTGCCGCAACACACCCCCGATCTTCCTCCCGAACTTCGTCCCCTGGCAGAGATGCCATTGCTCAAGCGCCTGGCCGCCCGTTTCTTTGGTCATGGCCTTACCCGTCTGCGCGCGCAACACCGTGCGTCGTGGCTGCACGGGCAAGCCGATGGCTTTCGCAGTGGTCACAGCGCCGGGGTGGATTACGGCTACAAGGAGGGGAAAGCCGAGGGGTTGGAAGAAGGCCGGCAGGTTCTGTTGATCCGTGATTCGCGCTCGACCGAGCACCGGCCGCCTAACGTTGACGACAACTTGTTCGACGATTGGCGCCTGCCATTGAGTGCCGAGTTGAAGAAGCGCATGAAGGCCGATGTTTCCCGACTGCTGCCCCCGCACGCCCAGCCAAGCGCCGCGCAGTGGAAGATGATTTTCAGCGACACGCCTTCGACGTCAGTGATTGCCGGGGCCGGTGCGGGCAAGTCGACGACTTTGGTGCTGCGTATCCTGCTGCTGACCCATTACCTGGGGTTCGAGCTGAGTTCGATGACCGTGGTGACCTTCACCCGCGAGTCGCGCAAAGACTTCATTAATAAGCTGATCGAGTTGTTTGCAATGTGGGGCCGTGCGCTGAGCCTCAAAGAGGCGCGGGATCTGGTGCGCACCTTCCACTCACGAATTCTGCCAATGGTTCGCAGCCTGCCGGGCTTCGAGCGTCTGCAAGCGTTCGAAAACCTCAGCAATCGCGCGCAGAACGGCGATGAGGAGGTCGACAGCAATCCCTTCGACCTGCGCATCAACGACGCCCAGCGTCAGCAACTCAATGCCTGTTTTCACAGCCTGCACAACCGCGATGAGCGTTTTCGTGAGCTGATCAAGCCGTTGTCCCGTCACGCCTTGCAGCTAAAGGAGTTGGAGCGCGATCACCCCGACGTACAGAAGCGCGTAGCGGTGACCGAGTTGGCGGCAAAACGTGATGAAGAGCTTTGCGACACTGTTGAAGATCTGTGGTTTCGCGCCGGCGCCTGGCCGATCAAAGGCATCGAGCCCAATCGGCAGACCTTCGACATCAATGGTTCGACCTTCCATTGTCATGGCTACATCCCGACGCTGGATGCCTGGGTGGTGCTGGGATTTGACCCTCAGGAAAATCCGCAAGTCAGCCGTCCGAATGCCAAGTTAACCGTTCGAGCGGAATGGGCAGTGAAGCGCACCCTGTTTCAAGCTTTCTGCCATAAGCCATTGATATGGCTGGATAGTTACGAATCATCGAAGCGCGTTTTGGCCTCCCTCGCGGGCGATGCCAGTGCCGGGCCTGGCTTCGATTACAAGGTCAAAGGGGAGCTGGGGTCGGCGCCCTTGCTGGACTGTTTTGTGGCTGCCGCCGGGTTTATCGAAAACCTGGGCCTGGATGTGCCAAGCGCCGTCGGCCAGATGAGCTTCGCCAAGGATGACCCGGACCGGTTTTTCTTCGAGGCCTTGAGCCTGTTCTGGCGCGCCCTGGAAGATCATTTGCTCGACCAAAAACCGCCGGTAATGACCTACAACCGGATGTTTGCCTTGTTCAGCGAGCATTCCCCGGAAAACCTGAAATTGCTGAGTGATGAGCTACTGAGGCCTTTGTCTCACCTGATGATCGACGAATTTCAGGACGTATCGCCGCAAATTGTCTCCTGGATCCGCGCCAGCCTGGCCGAAATCCGCAGTCGCGGCCCGGCAATGCACGTGGGGCGTGGCGCGCAACGGTCATCTTTACTCTGCGTCGGCGATGACTGGCAGTCGATTTATGGCTGGCGCGGCAGTTCCCCGTCGTACTTCATGGAGTTCAACAAGGAATTCCCGTCGCCGAGCACGACGAAGGTGATGCTCAGCGACAATTACCGCAGTCATCAGCACATTATTGATGCTGCCGAGCATATCGTCCGCGCAGCGCCATCGATCGCAGGCAAGAAGGCCAAAGCCAGCGGTGAACCTAAGGCACTGTTACCGGTAAACGTAATGGATCGGGACGATCAAGGCATGGCCCAACGCCTGATCGAGCATTACCGCCGGGGCGATTCAATCCTGATGCTTTATCGAAAAAGTAGCGATAAGCTATTGATAGAGCGCCATATTCAGTCCGTAGTTAATGTGGATTCTAGCTTGCCGTACGAAGCACGCCGGATCAAACAACTGACGTATCACAGCGCCAAAGGCCTGCAAGCTGACGCGGTATTTTTGCTCGGTGATTGTCAGCACCTGACCAGCTCTCCTTACAAAAACCAGGTCTATCGGATGGCGGGACTTGGCAAGTCGGGTGATAACGAGCCGTACGACAACGCACAGAAAGACGAAATCCTGCGACTGGCTTACGTCGGCATCACTCGGGCGGTGAGTCATTGCTATTGGTATGTCGAGGGGCAGGACACCCAGGCTGCGAACATCCCCAAGGCGTCTGACCGGGTTGGAAGGGACAAGCCGTTCTTCGCTGATCAGCGCCAGGGTCAAAAACCGGCTTAAGCCCGAAGCCCACAAAAAAGCCCACGTAATGTGGGCTTTTTGTTGGGTGTTTGACCTTCAGGCGTAACTCTTGAGGGCCTCGGGAGGAATGAAAGACTCAAGTTCGTCTTCCACGGCTTCGATTATTCGTTCTACGTCCGCAGCATTCATCACGGTAGCGCAAGGAATGCCTGCAATGGCGATCATGGTCTCGCCACTGGCGCGGTCAAACAGGCGGGCAATCATGCTGCCCGGCGCATCCATGCTCGCCTCGAATCCCATGGGATGAAAATGCCAGCGCATCAGCTGGCAGGCGTTTGGAAACGTAACTTTGCTGAAAGACCCTTTATTCATGTGTTGCCCGCCTTCTTCATCGAGCGCTTCCTTTAGCTCATGTTAGGAGGGAAGAGCCTTCAATGGCTCAACCGGTGACTGCTTTTAAAAGTAGCATCCAGATGTGAAAACCATGTGATATTTTTCAGTCCGTTTGGCGATTGCTTGCGTTTTTTTGATGTGGATCACGTGCCGGGCCTCGCTCGGCGTTGCGCCGATTCATTCTGGTCATTGAAGCCGTGGCCGAACTTGGGCAAGCTCGATTTTTTTTGCCGAGTCCTTTATGCGCGCCGATGATGATGGCCCCCTGCAAGCCCAGGCCACGGGCGAGACGGTCATGCGTTACCACCTGTGCTGGAAACACCGGGATCTGGACGGGGTCATGGCGCTGTATCACCCGGACATCCAGTACAACGATTTTTTCCAGAATCGGGTCATGGGCCTGGACGAACTGCGCGAGTACGTGCGCGGCAGCATGCCGCGTAACCCGGATGAAGCGCTTGAGCATTCGGATCGCATACGCCTGGACGGCAACACCGCGTTCATCCAGTACCAGATGACGTTGCGCGGCGGCGAAGGACTGGTGTCGTTCCGTTCCAGTGAGGCGATCACGGTGCGCGACGGGTTGATCTGGCGCGTCAACGAATACGCGTCCCTGGTGCGCGAACAACCGCAAACGAGCACTGCCACGAACCTGCGCCCGGCCGTCAGCCGTCTCGGGCTTTCACCTCGACAGCTGAGTTTCATGGCTGAAGACCTGCAACAGTATTTTCAGCGTCAGCAGCCTTATCTGGACCCCGAACTCGATTTGCAACGGGTGGCGAAGGAGTGCGGGTACAGCCGCAATCAGATTTCCTATCTGCTGAATCAAGTGTTGGGCCAGAGTTTCTATCGCTACGTGAACCAGGCTCGACTGCAGCATTTACTCGCGGCAATGGACGCCGCCACGCCACCGTTGCGCATTGATGAACTGGCGTTTGCCGCCGGCTTCAATTCGTTATCGGCGTTCTACAGCTGTTTCCGCCAGCACACGGGGCTGTCGCCCAAGGCTTATGTCAAACAAATTTCTTTGCGTGCACGCGCGCACGACAGTCCCTGAGCCCACGCACTAGGATCGACGCCAACGAAGTTTGAGTGGCGGAGTCTTGCATGTCGGCGTGGCGCACTATCAGTTTGTGGATGGATCAACTCGACGAGCCCCTGTTGCCGCGCCCGGCGCTGGAACACGACCTGGACGTCGACGTGGCCATCATCGGCGCGGGATACACCGGGCTCTGGACCGCGTATTACCTCAAGCGCCTGGCGCCAGGCCTGGACATCGCCATCATTGAAGCGCAAACCGCGGGTTTTGGCGCTTCGGGCCGTAACGGCGGCTGGCTGATGGGCAACCTGTTGGGCGAAGACCGTTTATTGGCCGGTTTGCCGGCGGATCAGCGTCGCGAATCCTTCGATCTGCTGCACAGCATTCCTGATGAGGTCGAAATTGTCCTCGAACGTGAGGGTATCGACTGCGATTATCGAAAAGGTGGCGTGCTGTACTGCGCTGCGCGTTATCCCGAGCAGGAAGCCAGTCTGCGGAGCTACCTCGACAAGCTTTACAGCCAAGGCCTGACCGAAAGCAATTATCGCTGGCTCAGTCCGGAGCAGCTGGCGCAACAGATCAGAGTTGCGAAGCCCTATGGCGGTATCTATGCACCGCACGTTGCGACCGTCCACCCGGCAAAGTTGGTGCGAGGACTGGCCAGGACGGTGGAGCGCATGGGGGTCAACATCTATGAAAACAGCGCCGTCACGCAGTGGCAGTCGGGGAGTTTGCGCACTGCCAAGTCTCAGGTTCGCAGCCGCTGGATCGTCCCGGCGGTAGAGGGTTACTCAGTCACTCTGCCGCCACTCGGCCGCTATCAGTTACCGGTTCAAAGCCTGATTGTGGCCACTGAACCGCTGTCCGCCGCGACCTGGGATGAAATCGGCCTGAGCCGCGGCCAGGCGTTCAGCGAAAGCAGCCGGCAGGTCACCTACGGCCAGCGCACGGCGGACAACCGCCTGGTGTTCGGCGCCCGGGGCGGCTATCAGTTTGCCGGTAAGTTGCGCCATGACTTTGACCTGACCACCAGCGAAGTGGAGTTGCGACGTTACCTGTTCGGTGAACTCTTCCCGCAACTCAAGAATGTGCGGATTACCCACGCGTGGGGCGGCAACCTGGGCATGTCCCGGCACTTCAAGCCGCACATGCTTTGTGATCAGGCCAGCGGCATTGCCTTGTCCGGCGGTTATGGCGGGGAGGGCGTGGGCGCCAGCAACCTGGGCGGCAGAACCCTGGCTGATCTGATTCTCGAGCGTGATACCGAATTGATTCGCCAGCCTTGGGTTATCCCCCAGGGCGGTCTCGACAGGCTCAGGGCCTGGGAGCCGGAGCCCTGCCGCTGGCTCGGTTACAACGCGATCATCCGCAGCTTCGTCCACGAAGACCAGACCCTGGCCAACCCGGCTACTGCTCCCTGGCGCCGCAAACTGGCGAGCAAGGTGGCGGGGTTCATGGAAGGTTTCATGCAGTAAACGGCGCGCTCTTCATCTATAGGCTCAATCGACAGGTACTCCCATGGGCATCACGCAATTCAAGAACACCGCAACATTGGAACTGGAGGAGTCGAACCCCGTCGCCGTGCCGCTGGGAACACCGGTGGCGGTGGCCTCGACCACCAGCGTCGAACGCGACGATGGCGTCGAAACCGGCGTCTGGGAATGCACGCCCGGCCGCTGGCGCCGGCAGATCGTTGCGCAGGAATTTTGTCACTTCATCCAGGGCCGCTGCACCTTCACCCCGGACGACGGTGAAACCCTCTACATAGAAGCCGGCGATGCACTGATGTTGCCGGCCAACAGCCTCGGCATCTGGGATATCCAGGAAACCGTGCGCAAGACCTACGTTTTGATTTTTTGATTATTGATCCTTTGATTGCCTGCCAGCCCTCCAATAAAAAGCACAACAACTGCATACAGGAATCGACTCATGATCCGAAAGACACTGACCCTGGCACCCCTTGCGCTCGTCGCGTCCCTCAGCCACGCGGCCGAGACCGTCAAGATCTACAACTGGTCGGACTACATCGCCCCGGACACCACCAAAAACTTTCAGAAAGAAACCGGCATCGCCTTCAGCTACGACGTCTACGACAGCAACGAAACCCTTGATGGCAAGCTGATGACCGGCAAATCCGGGTACGACGTGGTGTTCCCGTCCAACCATTTCATGGCGCGGCAGATTCAGGGCAAGGCACTGAAGAAGCTCGACAAGAGCCAGTTGCCGAACTGGAAGAACCTCAACCCGGTGTTGCTCACCGCGTTGCAGACCAACGATCCGGGCAACGAGCATGGCTTTCCGTACCTGTGGGGCAGCACCGGCATCGGCTACAACATCGCCAAGGTCAAGGCCGTACTCGGCGACAACGCGCCAGTGGATTCCTGGGACCTGATCTTCAAGCCCGAGAACATGGCAAAACTGCAAAAGTGCGGCGTCGCCATCCTCGACAACGGCCCCGAACTGCTGCCGGCCGCGCTGAACTACCTGGGGCTGCCGCATCACAGCAAGAACCCGGAAGACTACAAAAAAGCTGAAACGCTGCTGATGAAAGTCCGGCCGTACGTCAGCTATTTCCACTCATCCAAATACACCAGCGACCTGGCCAACGGGGACATCTGCGTGGCGGTCGGCTTCTCCGGCGACATCCTGCAAGCCGAGAACCGCGCCAAAGAAGCCAAGAATGGCGTCGACATCGGCTATGCCATTCCCAAGGAAGGCGCCGCGATCTGGTTCGACATGGTCGCCATGCCCGCCGACGCCCCGGACGAAAAAGCTGGCTACGCGTTCATGAACTACCTGCTGCGCCCGGACGTCATGGCCAGCATCAGCAACTACGTGCACTACGCCAACGGCAACCAACAGGCTGACAGCCTGATCGACCCGGCCATCAAGAACGACACCAAGGTTTATCCCAGCCCGGAAATGATGGGCAAGCTGTTCGCGCTGGAGGCGATGCCGCTGAATATTGACCGGATTCGTACGCGGGTCTGGAACAAGATTCGGACGGGGAGTTGAGGGTTCATGCTTTGTAGCCATTGCGATCAGTCAGGCTGGGTGGCAACGCTGTAGATTCCAGGCCTCTTTTCAGTGGATCAGGAGGCAATGGAATGCCTGTTTGTTCAAATGCGGGTCAGCTGCGTGTCGGTCGCTCTTCTGAGTCAGGACGTATTTATCTGCTTACGGCTGTCGTTGACCAACGACAGCCGTTTTTTTCTGATTGGCGGTTGGGAAGGTTGGTCGTTCGGGAGTTGCGTAGGGTGCAGGAAGAGGGGTGGGCTGATTTTTTGACGTGGGTTGTGATGCCGGATCATATGCATTGCCTTGTGCAGCTGCACGACAAGACGTTGGCGGTGCTGATGTGCCGAATAAAATCCCGGAGCAGTTTGGCAGTCAATCAAGCATTGGGGAGGCAAGGGCGGCTGTGGCAGAAGGGCTATCACGACCGCGCAGTTCGACGGGAGGAGGATGTGAAGGATCTTGCTCGTTATGTCGTGGCCAACCCGATACGAGCGGGATTGGTGACACGCGTTCATGACTACCCGCTGTGGGATGCGTGTTGGTTGTAATGGTCAGGCGACTGCTTCGCAGCCGGACGCAGCCTCGCGGGCTCGGCAGCTGCTACAGGATCCGCGTACACAAAAATTCGTGTAGCAACTGGCGCAGCCTGCGTTCGGCTACGAAGTAGTCGTCAGAATCTCAAAGATCGGTAGAAGGACGATGTGTGGCGTGGTCAGGCGACTGCTTCGCAGCCGGACGCAGCCTCGCGGGCTCGGCAGCTGCTACAGGATCCGCGTACACAAAAATTCGTGTAGCAACTGGCGCAGCCTGCGTTCGGCTGCGCAGCAGTCGTCAAAATCTCAAGCCCGCCACAAATACGCCTGATATCAATCCACTGGCACTCATATTAATAAGTTCGAAAAAAACGAGACGCCTTCGACAAAAAACAACTGACCTCTATTTAATATTTAAATACGCAATTGTCAGACAATTAGTACGAAACCCTCAACTTAAAACTATATTTCGACAGCGCAGGCATTGTTTCCGGGTACTTGCTGGAGTTGCACAATTTGACGCCAAAAAAAATGTAGACGTTTGATTTCGAATTGTGTCAGTTTTCTTTCGCCTTCATTGGGCGAGTGATAGGACGATCTCGCCAGAGATTGTCGCTATCAGACAAAAACTGTTCCATTGCTAAACAAGGAAGTGTGTTTATGTCGAAAGTTAAAAACAACGCTATTGATCTTGCCGAACAGGCCTTTTCGCCATTGCAAGCATTGGCTGCGCCCAGTTCCGCGTACAACCAGATCGACAGCTTCAGCCATCAGTATGACCGGGGTGGCAATCTCACGGTCAATGGCAAACCCTCCTTCTCCGTCGACGAGGCAGCGACCCAGCTGCTGCGGGACGGCGCTGCCTACCAAGACAAGGACGGCAGCGGCAAAATCGAACTGACCTACACGTTCCTGACCTCGGCGTCGTCGAGCACCATGAACAAGCACGGGATTACCGGCTTCAGTCAGTTCAGCGCTCAACAGAAAGCCCAGGCCGTGCTCGCCATGCAATCCTGGGCCGATGTGGCCAAAGTCACGTTCACCGAGAAGGCCACGGGCGGCGACGGTCACATGACCTTCGGCAACTACAGCGGCGGCCAGGACGGCGCAGCGGCATTCGCCTACCTGCCTGGCACCGGTGCTGGTTATGACGGTACTTCCTGGTACCTGACCAACAGCAGCTACACGCCTAACAAGACACCGGACCTGAACAACTACGGTCGTCAAACCCTGACTCACGAAATCGGTCACAGCCTGGGTCTGGCCCACCCCGGCGACTACAACGCCGGTGAGGGCGCGCCGACCTACAACGACGCGACCTACGCGGAAGACACCCGCGGTTACAGCCTCATGAGTTACTGGAGTGAAAGCAATACCGACCAGAACTTCAGCAAGGCCGGCGTCGAAGCCTACGCGTCCGGCCCGCTGCTGGACGACATTGCCGCCATCCAGAAGCTCTACGGTGCCAACACCACCACCCGCACCGGTGACACCACCTACGGTTTCAACTCCAACGCCGGTCGCGATTTCCTGAGCGCCTCTTCGTCGTCGGACAAGGTCGTGTTCTCGGTATGGGATGCGGGCGGCAAGGACACCCTGGACTTCTCCGGCTTTACCCAAAACCAGAAGATCAACCTCAATGAAGCCTCGTTCTCCGACGTTGGCGGCCTGGTTGGCAACGTTTCCATTGCCAAGGGTGCAACCATCGAGAACGCGATTGGCGGTTCGGGTAACGACCTGCTGATTGGTAATGGTGTGTCCAACGAACTGAAGGGCGGTGCCGGCAACGACATCCTCTTCGGCGCGGGCGGTGCGGACAAACTGTGGGGCGGTGCAGGCTCGGACACCTTTGTGTTCGCGGCCAGCAGCGATTCCAAGCCGGGTGTAGCGGATCAGATCCTCGATTTTGTCAGCGGCCTGGACAAGATTGACCTGACCGGCATCACCAAAGGCGCGGGCCTGCATTTCGTGAGCTCGTTCACCGGTGCGGCAGGCGATGCAGTGTTGACCTCTTCGGGCGGTAACAGCCTGTTGTCGGTGGACTTCTCCGGGCACGGCGTGGCTGACTTCCTGGTCAGCACCGTTGGCCAGGCGGCGTTCTCGGACATCGTGGCTTGATTCAAGGCTAAAAGGAGCGCGAGGCTTGCTGCGTCGCGCTCTGTCCTTGCATCGATGCGCGCTGTGCGTAAGGCTACACGCCGGAGTTAAAAGCCCTATGACCCATAACGCCTTTACCTACAGAACGACTGCGTGGCTTTTGGCGACGCTGATGATGATTCTTGGAGATGTAGCCATGGCAAGCAGCCTGAAATTAGCGGACCCCTCGGAACTCGTCGGGAAATGGCAGGCCACCTTGATAGCCAAAACGGACTTGCCCGAGTCTCAGGCGCTGCAGGATAAGCCGTCGAACGTTTGCATCATTGCGCTTGAAGCGAACCAGACCCTGGGCGAGGGCGCTGACTGCCTCGGTGCCTGGCTGCCAGAGATGGCGATTGGTTGGTTCACGGAGCCGGATGGCATCGCAGTCACCGGCAAGGAAGGCTCAAGAATTGTGTTTTTCAGCCGACAGCATGAAGGGCTTTATCAAAGCACTTTGAAGTCGGGTCTGATCATTACGCTAGAGCGTGTTAAGCGTTAAGCGCAAAGTGCCGAACCGACGTAAGTGTTGAATATAAAGCGCTTGGTTTCCGTTATAAGCGACAGATCGATAACCGAACTTTTTATACAGCATAAAAAGTTGTTATTCATTTGTAAGCGCTAATGGACAAAGAATGTCTCGACCCGTGTGCGGACAGTTAATTGAAACCTCGCCAAAACAGGGTGAGGAATATCATCTCAGGAAAAATCAATGAAGATGGCGAAGGCCCCAGCCACCGCACCGTTATTCAAGGCACTGGGCGACTATAAAAGCATCCTGATCAGCGTCGGTTGTTTTACCGCGTTAATTAACGTGCTGATGCTGGTCCCGTCGATTTACATGCTCCAGGTCTACGACCGCGTGCTGTCTTCGCAAAACGAAACCACCCTGGTCATGTTGTCGCTGATGGTGGTCGGATTTTTCGCCTTCATCGGTTTGCTCGAGATCGTGCGCAGCTTCATCGTCATCCGCATCGGCAGCCAACTGGAGCGCCGCTTCAACCTGCGGGTGTACCAGGCCGCGTTCGAACGTAACCTGCTCAAGGGCGAGGGCAACGCCGGGCAGTCCCTCGGGGACTTGACCCACATTCGCCAATTCGTCACCGGTCCGGCGCTGTTCGCGTTCTTCGATGCGCCGTGGTTTCCGGTCTACCTCTTCGTGATTTACCTGTTCAATGTCTGGCTCGGCGTGTTCGCGACCGTGGGCGCACTGGTGTTGATTGGCCTCGCTTGCCTCAACGAGGCGATGACCAAAAAACCCTTGGGCGAAGCCGCCGGGTTTTCCCAGAAGTCCAGCCAACTGGCCACCAGTCACTTGCACAACGCCGAAACCATTCAGGCGATGGGCATGCTCGGGGTGTTGCGCAAGCGCTGGTTCCAGGTGCATTCGCGTTTCCTCGGCCTGCAGAATCAGGCCAGTGATACCGGCGCCATCATCAGTTCCCTGAGCAAGACCTTGCGCCTGTGCCTGCAATCCCTGGTCCTGGGCCTGGGCGCGCTGCTGGTGATCAAGGGCGACATGACCGCCGGGATGATGATCGCCGGTTCCATTCTGATGGGCCGCGTGCTGAGCCCCATCGATCAACTGATCGCGGTCTGGAAACAGTGGAGCGGCGCCAAGCTCGCTTACCGTCGTCTTGATTCGCTGCTGCAAGCCTTTCCACCGAGTGACGAGGCCATGGCGCTGCCAGCGCCGAAAGGCCAGATCACCTTCGAACAAGTCAGCGCCGGCCCACCGGGGCAGCGCGCGGCGACCCTGCACATGGTCAATTTCAGCCTGGGTGCCGGCGAAGTGATGGGCGTGCTCGGCGCCTCCGGCTCCGGCAAATCGACCCTGGCCCGGGTGCTGGTCGGCGTCTGGCCAACCCTCGGCGGCACAGTGCGGCTCGACGGCGCGGACATCCACCGCTGGAACCGCGACGACCTCGGCCCGTACATCGGTTACTTGCCCCAGGACATCGAATTGTTCAGCGGCAGCATCGCCGAAAACATCGCCCGCTTCCGCGAGGCAGATCCGCAAAAAGTCGTCGAAGCCGCGCAACAGGCGGGCGTCCATGAGCTGATCCTGCGCATGCCGCAGGGCTACGACACGGTGCTGGGTGAGGACGGCAGCGGTTTGTCCGGCGGCCAGAAGCAACGGGTGGCATTGGCCCGCGCGTTGTACGGCAACCCGAGCCTGGTGGTGCTGGATGAACCCAACTCCAACCTCGACACCGTCGGTGAAGCGGCACTGGCCAGTGCCATCGCGCAGATGAAAGCCCAGGGCACCAGCGTGATTCTGGTGACCCATCGCTCCTCGGCGCTGGCTCAGGCCGACAAATTGCTGGTGCTCAACGAAGGGCGTTTGCAGGCCTTTGGCCCAAGTCAGGAAGTGCTCAAGGCGCTTGCCGGAAACCCGTCAGGCGCCCAGGAACAACAACGTGAAAAAACGCCGCAAGCACCGGGCGGGCTCAGCATGAGTCGTCAGTATCAGCCCACGACAAGGAATTCGGGTGTATGAGCAGCGCTCGCATGAACACTGAAAATGAAGCGACGATGGAACACGATTACATCGCCGAACGGCCCGAGCGTGATGCGCGTTTCTTCGCCCGCATGGGCTGGATCCTGGCGATCGTCGGCGCCGGCAGTTTCTTTACCTGGGCAAGCCTTGCGCCGCTCGATCAAGGCATTCCCGTGCAAGGCACGGTCGTGGTTTCCGGCAAGCGCAAAGCCGTGCAATCGATGAGCAACGGCGTTGTCAGCCGGATTCTGGTACGCGAAGGCCAAGTGGTGAAGCAGGGCCAGCCGCTGTTCCAGCTCGACCAGACCCAGGTCGCGGCCGACGTGCAATCGCTGCAAGCGCAATACCGCATGGCCTGGGCCAGCCTGGCGCGCTGGCAGAGCGAACGGGACAATCTCAAGCAGGTGAATTTCCCTGCCGAATTGAGCAACGATCCCGACCCACGCCTGGCCCTGGTGCTTGAAGGCCAGCGGCAATTGTTCAGCAGTCGCCGCGAAGCGTTTTCCCGCGAGCAGGCTGGCTTGCGTGCCAGCATCGAAGGCGCTGGCGCGCAATTGGCGGGCATGCGCCGCGCGCGTACGGACCTGACGGCCCAGGCCAGTTCGCTGCAACAGCAACTGGGCAATCTCCAGCCCCTGGCGGACAACGGCTACATCCCGCGCAACCGCTTGATGGAGTACCAGCGGCAACTGTCGCAGGTGCAGCAGCAATTGGCGGAAAACAGCGGTGAGAGCGGCCGGGTCGAACAGGGCATCCTCGAGTCGCGCCTGAAGCTGCAACAGCACATCGAGGAATACCAGAAGGAAGTCCGCACGCAACTGGCCGACGCGCAACTCAAAAGCGTGACGCTGGAAGAGCAACTGACCTCCGCCGGGTTCGACCTGCAACACAGCGAAATCATTGCCACCGCCGACGGCATCGCGGTCAACCTCGGGGTTCACACCGAAGGTGCGGTGGTCCGCCAGGGCGAAACCTTGCTGGAGATCGTGCCTCAAGGCACTCGCCTGGAGGTGGAAGGGCACCTGCCGATCAACCTGATCGACAAGGTCGGTACCCACTTACCGGTGGACATCCTGTTCACGGCCTTCAACCAGAGCCGTACACCTCGGGTGCCCGGGGAAGTCAGCCTGATCTCCGCCGACCAGATGGTCGACGAGAAAACCGGCGCGCCGTACTACGTGCTGCGCAGCAGTGTCAGCGATCAGGCCATGGAAAAGCTCAACGGTCTGGTGATCAAGCCCGGCATGCCGGCGGAAATGTTCGTGCGTACCGGTGAACGTTCACTCCTCAACTATCTGTTCAAACCGCTGCTCGACCGGGCAGGCTCCGCGTTGACCGAGGAATAAGGATGTTCGGCTGTATGAATAAGCTTTCAATGCTCGCAGCCACCTTGGCGTTGCTGACGTGCAACAGTGTGATGGCCATGGGGCCGTTCGATATCTACGAGCAAGCGTTGCGCAATGACCCGGTGTTCCTTGGCGCAATCAAGGAACGCGATGCGGGCCTTGAGAACCGTATCATCGGCCGTGCAGGCTTGCTGCCCAAGGTGGGTTACAACTACAACAAGGGGCGGAACACCTCCAAGGTCACCCAAATTAATGAAGGGCGGCCGGACTTCACCGAGGACCGCAATTACAGCAGTTACGGCTCGACCCTGACCTTGCAACAACCTTTGCTCGATTACGAAGCCTACGCGGCGTATCGCAAGGGTGTGGCGCAATCGTTGTTTGCCGACGAAGCCTTCCGTGGCAAGAGCCAGGAGTTGCTGGTTCGTGTGCTGGAAAACTACACCAAGGCATTGTTCGCACAGGATCAGATCGACATCGCGCTGGCCAAGAAGAAAGCCTTCGAGCAGCAGTTCCAGCAGAACGAGCAAATGTTCCGTCAGGGCGAGGGCACGCGCACCGATATTCTCGAGGCCGAGTCCCGTTACGAACTGGCGACCGCCGAGGAAATCGAGGCGCGCAACGAGCAGGATGCGTCCTTGCGCGAATTGGGCGCGCTGATTGGCGTGCCGGCCGTCGACATCACGGACCTGGCGCCGCTGGACCAGAACTTCCAGACCTTCAGCCTGCAGCCAGCCAACTACGAGACCTGGCACGAGATGGCCGTGGCCAACAACCCGAACCTGGCCTCGCAACGCCAGGCAGTGGAAGTGGCGCGTTATGAAGTCGAACGCAACCGCGCCGGGCACTTGCCGAAAGTCAGTGCCTACGCTTCGGTGCGTCAGAACGAATCGGAAAGCGGCAACACCTACAACCAGCGTTACGACACCAACACCATCGGCATTGAAGTCAGCGTGCCGTTGTACGCCGGCGGCGGAGTGTCGGCGTCGACCCGTCAGGCCAGCCGCACCATGGAACAGGCCGAGTACGAACTGGATGGCAAGACCCGGGAAACCCTGATCGAGCTGCGCCGGCAATTCAGTGCCTGCCTGTCGGGTGTGAACAAACTTCGGGCCTATCAGAAAGCCCTGAAGTCGGCCGAAGCGCTGGTGGTCTCGACCAAACAAAGCATCCTGGGCGGTGAGCGGGTGAACCTGGATGCGTTGAATGCCGAACAACAACTATTTACCACCCGCCGGGATTTGGCTCAGGCAAGGTACGACTACCTGATGGCGTGGACCAAGTTGCATTACTACGCCGGGACCTTGAGCGAGCAGGATCTTGCCAAGGTTGACGAGGCGTTCGGCCAGGGCCCAAGGACCCAATGATTTCCTGAAGAAACACCCCTCTGGCGAGGGAGCTTGTCGGAACGCCGCATCGTCCCGTTCGGTTGCGCAGCAACCGCCGTCAAGGGCCGCTTCGCAGCCCAGCGGGAGCAAGCTCCCTCGCCACAGGAACAGCGACAAACTAAAGCAGGCAGCAACAAACCAGAATTCTAAAAACGCCAAAAAAGCGAGAAGTCATGAACATGGACGTACAGATCAAGCCGATGTCGGTCGGCACGCTATTGCTCTGGATTTCAGTAGCGCCCGGCTCGGCTCAGGCGCTTTATCAGGAAACCGGCACCCTGGGTGATGCCGGCAGTTGGCGTACCGCAGAATTCCAGCGTGACTGGGGACTGGCCCGCATGCAGGCCGATCAGGCCTACGCTGCAGGCATCACCGGTAAAGGTGTAAAAATCGGCGAGCTCGATTCAGGCTTCGATGCGTCCCATCCCGAATTCGCCACCGACCGTTACCACGGGGTGCTGGCCAGCGGCAGTTACGTCGACGGTTCACTGTTCAATGTCGACGGCACACTCAACGCCAACAACGACTCCCACGGCACCCACGTCGCCGGCACTATCGGAGCCTCTCGCGATGGCACCGGCATGCACGGTGTGGCGTACAACGCGCAGGTCTACGTCGGCAACACCAACAAGAACGACAGTTTTCTGTTCGGTCCCAACCCCGATCCGCGCTACTTCAAAGCGGTTTATAACGCCTTGGCGGATGCTGGCGTGCGGGCGATCAACAACAGTTGGGGCAGCCAGCCACCGGACGTCAGTTACCGCACCCTCGACGATCTGCACGCCGCTTACGCGCAACACTGGAACAAAGGCACCTGGCTCGACGAAGCGGCGGGCGTTTCCCGGCGCGGCGTGATCAACGTATTCAGCGCCGGCAACAGCGGTTACCCCAACGCCAGCGTGCGTTCGGCCTTGCCATATTTCCAGCCGGACCTGGAAGGCCACTGGCTGGCGGTGTCGGGGCTGGATCAAAGCAACCAGCAAAAGTACAACCAGTGCGGGATCGCCAAGTATTGGTGCATCACCACCCCCGGCGCGAAGATCGACAGCACCATTCCCGACGGCGGTTATGCGATCAAGTCCGGCACCTCCATGTCCGCTCCCCATGCTACTGGCGCCTTGGCGCTGGTGATGGAACGCTATCCGTACATGACCAACCAGCAGGCACTTGAAACCCTGCTGACCACCGCCACCCAACTCGACGGTTCAATCACCCAGGCACCGAATACCCGCGTCGGCTGGGGCGTGGCCAACCTTGAACGGGCGATGCGCGGGCCCGGGCAATTGCTCGGGCGCTTCGACGCCAATCTGGGGGCAGGGCAGAGCGATGTCTGGAGCAACGACATCTCGGACAACGCGCTGATCCAGCGCCAGAGCGAAGACACGACGGAACACAGTGCCTGGCAACAGACGTTGCGAACCAAAGGTTGGGAGAACGGCGTGCCGGCCGGAGCCAGCCAGCAGGATCAGACTGATTACGCAATCGGCATGGCTCGTGATTCAGCCGCTGCCAGCCGGGTCTACGAAGGCAGTTTGATCAAGTCCGGCACCGGCCGGTTGATGCTGACCGGCGTTAATACCTGGCGCGGGTCGACCACGGTGAATGGCGGTCTGCTGTCGGTCAACGGTTCGTTGGCATCCAGTGTGACCGTGAATGACAGCGGCACGCTGGGTGGGTCGGGACGAATCGGCGCACTGACGGCCAACCGCGGCGCTACGGTTGCGCCCGGCAATTCCATTGGCACCTTGCAGGTCAGCGGCGACGTCACGTTTGCGCCCGGATCGACCTACGCGGTTGAGCTGTCGCCGACTGACAGTGACCGGATCATCGCGGGTGGCACGGCCACGGTCAGCGGCGCGACTGTCAGTCTGTCACTGGAAAACAGCACGACCTTGCTCACCACTCAACAAGTGCAAAGCCTGCTCGGTCATCAATACAACATCCTGCAAGCGGCCGGCGGTATTCAAGGCCAGTTCGGCGCGGTGCTGCCCAATTATCTGTTCATCGGCGGTAGCCTCGATTACGCCACCACCGGCATTCAACTGAGTGTGGAGCGCAACGACACGACCTTCGCCAGCGTCGGTCAGACGCCGAATCAGCGCGCCGTGGCCTCTGCCGTAGAAGGGCTTGGGGCGGGTAATCCGGTTTACGAAAGCCTGTTGCTGTCGCCCTCTGCAAGTTCCGCACAGCAGGCATTCCAGCAGTTGTCGGGGGAGATTTATCCGGCGTTGGGCTCGGTGCTGATCAACGACAGTCGTTACCTGCGTGACGCGGTCGGCGAGCGGCTGGTTGACGCCAAAGGCGCTCAAAGCAACGGCTGGATCAAGGCGCTGGGTGCCTGGGGCAAGACCGATGACCGCCATGACACCGCCGGTTACACCACCTCGATTGGCGGCTTGCTCGCCGGTGTCGATGGCGCGCTCGACGAGCAAACCCGGATCGGCCTGGTCACCGGCTACAGCGACAGCTCAGTGAGCATGGGCTCGGGCACGCATTCATCGGCCAAGGTCGACAGCTATCACTTGGGTGCTTATGCCGGCCGCGAATTGGGCGCCTGGCGCCTGAGTGCCGGCGGCGCTTACAGCTGGCATCGCGCCGACGTCAAACGTGACCTGCAATTTGGCGACGTCAGCGCCAAGCAGAAGGCCAAGGTCGATGCCGGCACCACTCAAGTATTCGGCGAGGCGGCGTATCGCCTGAGCCTGCAACCGCTGGCGCTCGAACCGTTCGCCAATCTGGCTTACGTGCACCTCGACACCGAAGGCTTCACCGAAAAAGGCGATGGTGCCGCACTGAAAAGCAGCGGGGACACGCGGGATGCGGTGCTCAGCACCTTGGGTGTGCGTGCGCTGAAAACCGTGAACCTGTCCGGTCAACAACAGCTTGAGCTGGGAGGGACCCTCGGCTGGCAGCACAACCTGAGCGATACCGATGCCGAAGAACATCTGGCATTTACCAGCGGCAGCACGGCGTTTTCGGTGGAGGGTTCGCCCATGGTGCGCGATGCGGCGCTGATAGGTGCCCATGCCAGCCTGGCGCTGAGCCGGGACATTCGAGTGATCCTCGATTACACCGGCCAACTGTCTAGCCAAGAGAAAAGCCATGGCGTAGGGCTGAGCCTCAACTGGCAGTTTTAACGCGGTAAAGGGCTGGAACACCGCACCCCCTGTAGGAGCGTGGCTTGCCCGCGAAAGGGCCGTGACATTCAGCATTGACGTTGGCTGACACACCGCCTTCGCGGGCAAGCCTCGCTCCTACAAGTTGCGCGCCCCGGCCACAAGGATTTTCGCAACACAACTAAGGACGGTAGCTGGATGAATAAGAAATACAACAACCTTGCCTTGCTCTGCGCACTGGCCTCAATAGGCACCGCACAAGCAGCGCCTTACGTGGAAAACGGTAAAGCAGGCGACCCCAACAGTTGGCGCAGCGCCGAATTCAATGCTGACTGGGGCCTGGGCGCCATCAACGCTCAAGAAGCCTACGCCGCCGGTTACAGCGGCAAAGGCGTGAAGCTGGGGATCTTCGATCAACCGGTTTACGCCCAGCACCCTGAATTTTCCGGTGCCAACAAAGTGATCACCCTGGTCACCAGCGGTATCCGCGAGTACACCGACCCCTACATCCCGGTCAAAGCCGGCGATGCATTTCGGTATGACGGCTCGCCCACGGTCGGCTACGACGGCAAGCTCGGCTCCCACGGCACTCACGTCGGCGGGATTGCCGCAGGCAGCCGCGACGGCAACCCGATGCACGGCGTGGCGTACAACGCGCAGATCATCAGCGCCGACAACGGCGACCCCGGTCCTGAAGACGGCATCATCCTCGGTAACGATGGCGCGGTGTACAAGGCCGGTTGGGATGCGTTGATCGCCAGCGGTGCGCGGATCATCAACAACAGTTGGGGCATCGGCATCACCGATCGCTTCGACCTGGGTGGCCGCGACCCGGCGTATCCGCATTTCACCGTGCAGGACGCACAGCTGCAGTTCAATCAGATCCAGCCCATCCTCGGCACGCGCCAGGGCGGCGCCTACGACGGTGCCATCGCAGCCGCTCGCAGCGGCATCGTGACAATCTTCGCCGCCGGCAACGACTACAACCTGAATAACCCGGACGCCATTGCCGGCCTGGGCTATTTCGTCCCGGAAATCGCGCCGAACTGGATGACTGTCGCGGCCTTGCAGAAGAACCCGGACCTTAACAGCCCGGACCTCTACAACATCAGCACCTTCTCGTCGCGCTGCGGTTACACCGCGAGTTTCTGCGTGTCCGCACCGGGCAGCAAGATTTTCAGTGCGGTCATCGGCGGTACCAATGCCGATAACCTGACCATCGGCTACGCCAACAAAAACGGCACTTCCATGGCGGCACCACATGTCGCGGGCGCGGTGGCGGTGCTGATGGAACGCTTTCCATACATGACCGGTGCCCAGGTCGCCAGCGTGTTGCGCACCACGGCCACTGACATGGGCGCACCGGGCGTCGACGCGTTGTACGGCTGGGGCATGATCAACCTGCGCAAAGGCATCGATGGCCCGGGAATGTTCGTCACCGAGCAGGACATTCCTGAGGAATTCCGCATTCAGGGAGCCTACGGTTCCAGCCAGTTTGTGGCGGACTTGCCGGGCATCGGCGCGATTATCGACGCGGGCAAACCGACCGAACGCGTGTGCAACGACGTGCATTGCGGTCTGGACGTCTGGCGCAACGACATTTCCGGCCATGGCGGCCTGACCAAGCAGGGCATCGGCACGCTGGTGCTGACCGGCGCCAACACTTATGCCGGCCCGACGCTGGTCAATCAGGGCCGACTGGCCATCAACGGCTCGCTGCTCTCGGCGGTCACCGTCAACGACAGCGGGATCCTCGGTGGTAACGGCCGCATCGGCGCATTGACTGCGAAAAGCGGCGGCACCGTGGCCCCCGGCAATTCCATCGGCACCTTGCAGGTGGCGGGCGACGTGACTTTCGAGCCTGGCTCGACCTACGCTGTGGAATTATCGCCAACCAGCAGCGATCAGATCATCGCTGGCGGCAAAGCCGTGATTGATGGCGCTACCGTCAGCCTGTCCCTGGAAAACAGCCCGACCTTGCTGACCACCCGCGAAGTGCAATCCCTGCTCGGCACTCAATACAACATTCTGCAAGCGGCCGGCGGGATCGAAGGGCGCTTTGGCGCGGTGCTACCGAACTACCTGTTCATCGGTGGCGCTCTTGGCTACTCGGCCAATGGCATCCAACTGGCGGTAGAGCGCAACACCGCGTCCTTCGCCAGTGCCGGCCAGACTCCGAACCAGCGCGCTGTCGCCGCCGCTGCCGAGCAACTGGGCGCGGGCAATCCGCTCTATGAAACCCTGCTGCTGTCGCCGACCGTGGCTGTCGCGCAACAAGCGTTCCAGCAACTGTCCGGTGAGATTCACCCGGCGATCGGCACGTTGCTGATCAACGACAGCCGTTACCTGCGCGACGCTGTTGGCGAACGCCTGCGTGAGCGTGATCTGTTCGATGCCGCCGCACCGACCGATGACCGCAGCAACGCCTGGGTCAAAGTCCTCGGCGCCTGGGGCAAAAGCGATGGCGGGCATGACAATGCCAGTTCCAACAGCTCCATCGGCGGCTTGCTGGCCGGTGTCGACGGTCTGATCACTGAAGATACGCGGCTGGGTTTCGTTACCGGTTATAGCGACAGTTCGTTGAGCATGGGCGATGGCACGCATTCATCGGCCTCCGTCGACAGCTACCACTTGGGTGCCTACCTGGGCCATGAAATCGACGCACTGCGTTTGAGCGTCGGCGGCGCGTACAGCTGGCATCGCATTGATGTGAAACGTGACCTGCAGTTCGGTGACGTCAGCGGCAAACAGAAATCCAAACGCGATGCGACCACCGCGCAACTGTTTACCGAAGCCGCGTATCGCCTGGACCTGCAACCGCTGGCACTGGAACCGTTCGCCAACCTGGCTTACGTGCACCTCAACAGCGACAGCTTCACCGAGAAGGGTGATGCCGCCGCGCTCAAGGGTGGCGAAGACAACCGTGACGCCGTGCTCTCGACCCTCGGCGTGCGGGCGAGCAAAGCCATTGCGCTGTCGGATAAACAGCAGCTGGAACTGTCCGGCACGCTGGGCTGGCAGCACAACCTGAGCAACACCCGTTCCGAAGATCATCTGGCCTTCGTGAATGGCAACACCGGGTTCAGCGTGCAGAGCGTGTCTCTGGATCGAAACGCCGCCGTTGTCGGTGCGCGTGCCGGTCTGGCGGTGGCCAAGGATGTACGTGTGAGCCTGGATTACAACGGACTGCTGGGCTCCAACGAGAAAGACCACGGTGTAGGTCTGACACTCGACTGGCAGTTCTGAATCCACGCAAAGGAAGCAAACAACATGGGACTGTTTGATTACAAAAATGCGGACGGCAAGGCGTTGTACAGCGACGCCATTGCGCTGACGCTGTACGCGTACACGCCAACCGGTCAGCCGCTGCCGGCCACTGGTTGGGCGCCGATTGGCGCTACACAGCTGGGCTATCAAGGCAAGGTCGGTGCTCAGGGCACCTTCTTTGGCGAGAAGGATGGCTTCACCAGCGCCGAGGCCGAAGTGCTCGGCAAGTACGACGCGGCGGGCAAGCTGATCGGTATCGGCATTGCCTTCCGTGGCACCGGTGGCCTGGGTTACAGCGACACCTTTGGCGACATGAAAAACAACCTGCTGGCCGCCATCGGCCCGGTGGATTACGCGACGAACTATGCGAAAAACGCCTTCGACAACTTGCTCAAGGACGTTGCCGCGTTTTCGATCGCCCATGGTCTGAGCGCCAAAGATGTGATGGTCAGCGGCCATAGCCTCGGCGGGCTGGGGGTCAACAGCCTCGCCGAACTGAGCAGCAGCAACTGGGGCGGCTTCTTCAAGGACGCCAACTACATCGCGTTCGCCTCACCGACCCAGAGCGCCACCGGCAACAACGTGCTGAACATCGGCTACGAGAACGACCCGGTGTTCCGGGTGCTCGACGGCACCACGTTCAGCAGTGGTTCCCTGGGCAAGCACGATGGTCATCAGGATTCGGCGACCAACAACATCGTCAACTTCAATGACCAGTACGCGTCCACCGCGCAGAACCTGGTGCCGTTCAGCATCCTCAATCCGCTGAACTGGTCGGCCCATGGCTCGTTGGGGTATGCGGACGGCTTGAACCGGGTGATCGACTCGCGTTTCTACGACCTCACCGACAAGAACTCGACGCTGATCGTGTCCAACCTGGCGGAATCGTCCCGAGGCACGACCTGGGTCGAGGACCTTGGCCGCAGCGGCGAACCTCACACCGGCAGCACCTTCATTATCGGCACCGACAGCAACGACCTGCTCAAGGGCGGTGCCGGCAATGACTTCATCGAAGGTCGCGACGGCAACGACCGGTTCCGCGATGACGGCGGCTACAACCTCCTGCTGGGCGGCAAGGGCAGCAACACCTTCGAGTTGCAGAAGCCTTTGCAGAACTTCAGCGTTGCCAATGATAGCGACGGCACACTGTACGTGCGCGATGCCTATGGCGGCATAAGCATGACCCGCGACATCGGCGCGCTGGTCAGCAAGGAGTCGGGGTCATGGTGGAGCAGCAAGGAGGTGACCTACAGCGTCACCGCCAATGGCTTGCTCAACGGCAGTGAACTGACCCAATACAACCACTCGCTCAACGGTGACGCCTACGGCAACACACTGGCGGCCAGCGTCGACGGCGACTGGTTGTTCGGCAACGCCGGGGACGATTTGCTGCGCAGCGACAAAAGTCTGGTGACCTTCGTCGGTGGCGCGGGCAATGACGTGATGCACGCCTCGGGTGGCAGCAACACGTTCCTGTTCAGCGGCGCCTTCGGTTTCGACGCGATCAACGGCTACCAGGGCAACGACAAACTGGTGTTCCTCGGCATTCAGGGCGCGGGGCAGGGTTATGACTACAAGCAACACGCTTCGCAGTCGGGCCATGACACGGTGCTGAAGGTGGGTGACTTCGCCGTGACTCTTGTCGGGGTGGGACTGGATGGCCTGTCGGCTTCAGGCATTACGTTTGCGTAAAGGCTGCATGCACTAAATGCTCCGGGGCGCCTCGAGAACGAGGCGTCCTGGTTGTGAGCTATCTCTGACAATTCCAACAAAAGAGAGGCAATACCCATGGGTGTGTATGACTACAAAAACTTCGGCACAGCCGATTCCAAAGCGTTGTTTACCGACGCGATGGCGATCACGCTGTATTCCTATCACAACCTCGATAACGGCTTTGCCACAGGTTATCAGCACAACGGCTTCGGCCTGGGATTGCCGGCGACCCTGGTCACCGCGCTGCTGGGCGGCACCGATTCCCAAGGGGTGATTCCCGGTATTCCCTGGAACCCCGATTCGGAAAAAGCCGCACTGGAGGCTGTGCAAAAAGCTGGCTGGACGCCCATCACGGCGTCGCAACTGGGCTATGACGGCAAGGTCGATGCTCGCGGAACGTTCTTTGGCGAGAAAGCCGGGTACACCAGCGCGCAGGTCGAGATCCTCGGCAAATACGATGCCCAGGGACACCTCAGCGAAATCGGCATCGCTTTTCGCGGCACCAGCGGCCCGCGGGAAACCTTGATCAGCGACTCCATCGGCGACGTGATCAACGATCTGCTGGCAGCGCTCGGTCCCAAGGATTATGCAAAAAACTATGTCGGCGAAGCCTTCGGTAATCTGCTCGGCGACGTCATGGCGTTTGCCCAGGCCAATGGCCTGTCGGGCAAGAACGTGCTGGTCAGCGGCCACAGCCTCGGCGGGCTGGCGGTCAACAGCCTGGCGGACTTGAGCACGGACAAGTGGTCCGGGTTCTATAAGGATTCGAACTACATCGCCTACGCGTCCCCGACCCAGAGCAGCACCGACAAAGTGCTCAACGTCGGCTATGAAAACGATCCGGTGTTTCGAGCCCTCGACGGTTCATCCTTCAACCTGTCGTCGGTGGGCGTGCACGATGCCGCCAAGGCCTCGGCGACCGATAACATCGTCAGCTTCAACGACCACTACGCCTCGACGGCGTGGAATGTGCTGCCGTTCTCCATCCTCAATATCCCGACCTGGATCTCGCACCTGCCGACTGCCTATGGCGACGGTATGAACCGGGTGATCGAATCGAAGTTCTACGACCTCACCAGCAAGGATTCGACGATCATCGTCGCCAATCTTTCGGACCCGGCGCGCGTCAATACCTGGGTTCAGGACCTCAATCGCAATGCTGAAACCCACAAGGGCAGTACGTTCATCATCGGCAGCGACGGCAACGACCTGATTCAGGGCGGCAAGGGCAACGACTTCCTGGAGGGGCGCGACGGTAACGACACCTTCCGCGACGGTGGCGGCTACAACATCCTGTTGGGTGGCAAGGGCAGCAACGTGCTGGACTTGCAGCAGTCAGTGAAAAACTTCGACTTTGCCAATGACGGCGCGGGCAACCTCTACGTCCGTGATGCCAATGGCGGCATCAGCATCACCCGGGACATTGGCAGCATTGTCACCAAGGAGCCGGGGTTCCTGTGGGGGCTGTTCAAGGATGACGTGACGCACAGCGTCACGGCCAATGGCCTGGCAGTCGGCAACAACCTGACCCAGTACGCGTCATCGGTGAAGGGCGGCGCAGGGGCAGATACGCTCAAGGCGCAGGCGACAGGCGATTGGTTGTTCGGTCTGGACGGGAACGATCATTTGATCGGCGGCAAGGGCAACGATGTGTTTGTAGGCGGAGTGGGAAATGACCTGATGGAGTCTGGGGGCGGGATCGATACGTTCCTGTTCAGCGGTGCGTTTGGTCAGGATCGGGTGCTGGGGTATCAGGCCAACGACAAGTTGGTATTTCTCGGGGTTCAGGGGGTTGCGCCGAATGATGACTATCGGGCTCATGCCACGACGGTGGGGCAGGATACGGTGCTGACGTTTGGCGCGGATTCGGTGACGTTAGTCGGGGTTGGGCTGGATAGCTTGTCCGGCTCAGGGATTGTTATTGCCTGATAGTGATGTGGCGCTTGTAGTGGCCCCATCGCGAGCAGGCTCACTCCTACAGGGATCTTGCGAGCACTGAAGATCCACTGTAGGAGTGAGCCTGCTCGCGATGAACGATAACGCAGTAAACCTGCCTGATCACGTGACCCGACAGTCACCTGCGGACTCCAATACCTTGCAACAACAGGATTGAGTACTGGATCAGGAGATTAAAGAACGTGAGTAACAGCAAGAGGCACATCATCGGTTTGGCACTGGCCCTGTTATCGGCAAGTGCCGCCGCAGAATTGCCTCACAGCTCGATTTTGAGCCGCTATGGCATGACGCCAGATCAACTGCCGACACCGGCATCGCCGGAAACCGTTGAACCCCTGGAAGAGAAAAGCCGTTTCCAGCTCCAGCCGGAAGAGCCTTTTGTGACATTGCGCTCGGGGGAAAAGCAACCGGAGATCACCGGCAACATCAGCATCGATCACGCGATGCAGCAGGATTACGACCGTTGCCAGAAGATTCATGAAGAACTGAGAAGGCGAGGAGGGAAGTTCGTCTCCTGCGATCACGGTACGCCGTGGATGCCTTAGTTACTCGGTGTTTGTGATGGCCTCTTCGCGGGCAAGTCGGGACGCCGAACCGCTCGCTCCTACGGAGAATCGCACAACCCTGTAGGAGCGAGCGGTTCGGCGTCCCGACTTGCCCGCGAAGAACGATGACGCGGTCTTCAGTCTTCCTCGCGAACCGTGGCCACGTCCTTGGCATTGACCTTCACTTTCGCGCCAGAAATATCTTCAAACTCGTAAAACCCGTCCTTGGTCTTGGTTTTCGGCATGTCCTTGGTCAAATACTGGGTGCCGTTCTGCAGGGTCACGACCGTTGGCGTCGAGCAACCGGCCAGGGCCAGAAAGGCGGCCGCTGCCAAGGGCAAACCCAGAGTCTTGATATTCATACCCACCTCTCAAAAAATGCTAAAAAAAGCCGCTATGCCGGTTGGTGCCATGGATCGGCAGAAAGTTCGATGGTCACCCGAAAAAAGCCAAATAGCGCCGCCGCTTATCCTTTTCCGTTTGCACCGGATACGCCGTAGCTGGTATCTGTACGCATAACCAGTACTCGCTCGCCATGGCCCATTTTTCCTGTGACTGTAAATCCTCTCGACGACCCGTTCTATTACTTGAACAACTTCATGCAAGTGCTTGATTGGCTTGAGCATCGCTATGCCGATGTGCTGAGCGTCGAGGAGCAAGCCTTCATCCGCGAGTTTAGTCGACAACCCCGCGAGTCCCGGGCGTTGCTGGTCAGGATGGTGATGCGCAAGGGTTTGCATTTCAGGGCTGGTAAATTGAGTTACGTCGAGATCGGTGATATCGCCAGCGCGGCCGAGCCGTTGCTGGCGGCAGGCTGGATCGACGAGCAATCACCCTTGCCGATCGGCGACTTGTTCGACGTCCTGCTCAAAGCCGAGATTCTTCACTGCTTCGGTGCTGCCATCGAGCAACCAAAAGGCAAGAAGACCGAATGGCTGGCGGCCCTGAGCGAGCAGTTGTCCGAGGAAAAAAGCTTCGCACAATGGTGCCCGCAACTGAACGACCGGCTATTCACGCTGACCACCATGGACCTGTGTGACCGCTTGCGTCTGATGTTCTTCGGCAACCTTTATCAGGACTGGTCGGAATTCGTACTGGCCGATCTCGGCATCTTTACCTATGAAAAAGTCGAATTCTGCGCCGAATCCCGGGGCCTGCGCAGCCGTGAAGACGTGGACGCCTGCCTGTTCCTGCATCACTGCCAGCAACGTTTCGAGGCCGGCGAGGCGGTGGCCACCGTTGTCGAGCAGATCAACGGGATGGAACTCGACAACCCATGGCTGCAAAGACGTCGGGGCAAGCTGTTGTTCCAGCTCGGTCAGCAGTGCGAACGCATGGCGGATTTCTCCACGGCGCTGACGATTTACCGCGATTGCGCCTACCCCGGCGCACGGGTGCGCCTTATTCGTGTGCTGGAGCGCTGCGGTGAATATCAGTTAGCCCTGCATCTGGCCGAGCACGCGGAGCAATCGCCGGAAAGTGCCTCCGAGCATCAGCATGTGCTGCGTGTGTTGCCCAGGCTGCGGCGCAAACTCGGCGGCCCTGCGATGAAGCGGCCATCCCCGCGGGAAATGCTGCGACTGGACCTTCAATTGCCCCGGACCGATCTGGCGTTGTCGGTTGAGTTTTACGTCCAGGCACACCTGGCGGAGGATTCGGCGCCCGTGCATTACGTCGAGAACAGCCTGATCAACTCGCTGTTCGGGCTGCTGTGCTGGCCGGCGATCTTTGCGCCGTTGCCGGGAGCGTTCTTTCACCCGTTCCAGCGCGGGCCGGTGGACCTGCTCAACGAAGACTTTCATGCGCGTCGGGCGGATGTGTTTCAGGCCTGTCTCGCCGAACTCGATGACGGCCGCTATCTCCAGACCATCCGCGAACGTTATGTCGCCAAGTGGGGCGTGCAGTCGCCCTTCGTGTTCTGGGGCGCGCTGAGCGAAGACCTGCTGGACCAGGCCCTCGATTGCCTGCCGGCCGAACACCTCAAGCACTGGTTCAATCGTCTGCTGCTGGACATCAAGGCCAACCGTGCCGGCATGCCGGACCTGATCCAGTTCTGGCCGCAGCACAAGACCTACCGCATGATCGAAGTCAAAGGCCCCGGCGATCGCCTGCAAGACAACCAACTGCGTTGGCTGGAGTTCTGCCACGAACATCAGATGCCGATCGCCATCTGCTATGTGCAATGGGCGGAGCAGAGCGCTTGAGCTACAGCATTGCGGTGCGGGCGCTGTGTGAATTCACTGCCAAAGTCGGCGACCTCGACCTGCGATTCACACCGTCGCCGACCGCGCTTGAGGGCATCGTCGGTCACCGTACCGTTGCCTCGCGTCGAAGCGAGGGTTATCAAAGCGAAGTCGCCCTCGAAGGCCTGTACAAAACCTTGAAGGTCAAGGGCAGGGCGGACGGCTATGACCCGGCGCAAAACTGCCTGGAAGAAGTCAAAACCTATCGCGGCGACCTGAGCAAGCAACCGGCCAACCACCGACAACTGCACTGGGCGCAGGCGAAGGTCTACGGCTGGCTGATGTGCCAGAAGCTGGAGCTGGCGCAGATCAATCTGGCGCTGGTCTACTTCGATATCGTCAGCGAAAAGGAAACCTGTCTGGTCGAGGCCTTCAGCGTCGGGGAGCTGGAGCAGTTCTTCGAGCATCATTGCGGGCTGTTCCTGCAATGGGCCGAGCAGGAGATGGCTCATCGCGAAGCACGCAATCACGCAGCGCAGCAATTGGCGTTTCCCCACGCCGATTTTCGTCCGGGGCAGCGGCACCTGGCGGAATCGGTGTTCAAAGCGGTCAGCACCGGTCGTTGCCTGATGGCCCAGGCACCGACCGGCATCGGCAAGACCGTGGGCACGCTGTTTCCGATGCTCAAGGCCCTGGCGCCGCAGCAATTGGACAAGGTGTTCTTTCTCACGGCGAAAACGCCGGGGCGCAAACTGGCACTGGACGCCGCGCAAGTGATCCTTGAAAGCGCCGATGCGCCACCGCTGCGGGTGTTGGAGATGATCGCCCGGGACAAGGCCTGCGAGCACCCGGACAAAGCCTGTCACGGTGAATCCTGCCCGTTGGCCCAGGGTTTTTATGATCGTTTGCCAGCCGCCCGCCAAGCCGCCAGTGAGCTGAGCCTGCTGAACCAGAAGGCATTGCGCGAGGTGGCATTGGCGCATGAGGTTTGCCCCTATTACCTGAGCCAGGAAATGGCCCGCTGGGCAGACGTGGTGGTCGCCGACTACAACTATTATTTCGATTTCAGTGCACTGCTGTTCGGGTTGGCTCAGGCCAATAACTGGAAAGTCGCGGTGTTGGTGGATGAGGCGCATAACTTGGTGGAACGCGGCCGGCAGATGTACAGCGCCACGCTCGACCAGTCGACCCTCAACGGGGTGCGAAAAACCGCCCCAGACGCGCTGAAAAAACCGTTGCAGCGGGTCAATCGAGAGTGGAATGCCGTGCACAATCTGCAACTGGCCGCGTATCAGGCTTATGACAAGGCCCCGGAAAAACTCCTCCAGGCGCTGTCTTCGTGCAGCGCGAGCATCGGCGACTATCTCAACGATCATCCCCAGGGCCTGGACAGCGCCTTACAGGGTTTTTACTTCGACATGCTGCATTTTTGTCGCGTGGCAGAGCTCTTCGATGAGCAGTTCCTGTTCGACATCAGCAAGCGCGACCTCGAACGCAAACAGAGCCTGTCGCAACTGTGTCTGCGCAACGTGGTGCCGGCCGGTTTCATCCGCCCGCGCCTGACCGCTGCGCGCAGCACGGTGCTGTTTTCCGCGACGCTGAGCCCTCGGCATTACTACGCGGATCTGCTGGGTACGCCGCCGAACACGGTGTGCATTGATGTCGAATCGCCGTTCCATGCCGACCAGTTGAAAGTGCACATCGTCAGCCAGATATCGACCCGATTCGTGCACCGCCAAGCGTCCCTCGAACCCATTGTCGAACTGATCGCCCGGCAATTCAGCCAACGCCCCGGCAACTACCTGGCGTTTTTCAGCAGCTTCGATTATTTGCAGCAAGTGGCACAGTTACTGGCCGAGCGACACCCGCAGATCAACCTGTGGTCGCAGTCCCGGGGAATGGCCGAAGGGCAGCGTCAGGCCTTCCTCGATCAGTTCACCGCGCACAGCCAGGGCGTCGGTTTTGCGGTACTGGGCGGAGCGTTCGGTGAAGGCATCGACTTGCCCGGCGCACGCCTGATCGGTGCGTTCATTGCCACTCTGGGTCTGGCGCAGCTCAATCCGGTCAACGAGCAATTGAAGCATCGGATGGCGGCGATTTTCGGCGCCGGTTACGACTACACCTACTTGTATCCAGGCGTGCAGAAAGTAGTGCAGGCGGCAGGACGGGTGATCCGCACTCAGCAGGATCGAGGGGTGGTGATGTTGATTGATGACCGGTTCGGCGACAGCAAGATTAAACAATTGCTGCCGCGCTGGTGGTCGGTTGAGCCAACGCATTTTCACCCCGGGGCGTAGGATCTTTTACCTGTTAAAACAGTGACATATCTTGAAAGACACGCTCATTTGAACAAACGGCGAAACACCGCTTTATTCAGAGGACAGGCAATCACTTTCTGCCAGTTCTTTGATAAGGAAATCAAGGCATGTCCCCCGCACCGAATTACGCTTACACCCCTGAGCAGGTCACTGCAGCGTTCAATGAAATCAAAACCACGCTGTTCCGCGGTATCACGGCCGAGGTAACGCCCAAAATACTGGTGGTTGCCGGGCTGCAAGGGTCGGGCAAAACCTTTTTGCTGGAAAACAAACTCCTGCCGACCCGACGCTACGACAAATATGTTCGTCTTTACCTGCCTGAATACCGACAAAAACATCCTCAATATGCGGAGATGATCAAGCTCGGCGTCCTGCATGCGTATGAACATACGGAAGCCTTTGTCCGAGAGGTCAGCGCCAAGATTTTCACCGAAGCCTTCACCCTCAAATACAACATCATCATGGAGTGTGCGTTCGACAGCCTCGATTTCGCTGCGTTTCCACCGCTGGCGACAGCGGCCGGCTATCAGTTCGAGACGCACATTGTTGGCTGCACCTTGGAGTTTGCTCATGTTTCGAGCATCAAGAGAGCCTTCAAAAGCCTGGAAAATCGCGAACTCGAAAGGTTTGTCAGGTTATCGGCGCTGGAGGCCGGCATGAGTCATGTGCAGGCGATCATCCTGGCCTTCGAAACCGCCTCGAAGGCTGTCGACTGTTCACAAATCACTGTGTATGAACGCGGGTTCGGCGCGCTGAAAGAACGAGTCTCACGTGCTCATATCACCTACACCACAACCGCGGACGTGACGCCTTCAACGGCGCCAACGGTGTACAGCGCTTATGGCAGCATTATCACTAACCATCTCTACACCCAAAGTGATCGTGATGAGGTGGTAAAAGAAAGCCACTTGGCATTACTCAAGGCTCAAACGTATGCCCAGGTTGTCCCTGACTTTGTCTACAACGATTTGTACGCCTACATCGTCAAATACGTGAACCGCTAAGCAGGCGTACCCATTCGGCGGCGAAGCGATGACAGTCTCCCGGCCAGCGAGCGGTCAGCAACTGGCCATCGCGGACGACGAAACCTCGTTGTGGCTGGTCCGCCGAATCACGCATTGCCAGGACTGGCCCTCGCAGAAAGTCCGTCGGGCTGGACAGGGCGGCGGTGACTTCTGCTTCGACGGTTTGAGGATAGGTTCGGTAGTAGCGCCCGAGCCAGGCGGCGGTGATTGCCCAGGCAGGCAGCTCCATGGTGTTGGCCACCAATGCGGTGACCTTGCGACCCTGCAACACCGACAGCCCGGAATCGGGGTCAAGCGTGCGGGCGAGCAACAGCACGCCATGACAGACCGCTGCCACCGGTTTGTCGGCCTTGAAAACGTGCAGGGCGATCCGCCGGGCCTGCTCGGACTCCAACAGGCTGCGCATGCCCTTCGCGTGCCCGCCAGGAATCAGTAGCCCCTGGAACTCGCTGGGGTCGATTTCGTCATAGGACAGCGGTTTGCGAAATGACGGGTCTTCGGTCATCCGGGCGTAGCTTGCAAGGTCGGCCTTGCGCGTCATCAGCAACGGGTTCAATGGACCGAAGCCGATATCCACCAAGCGCGAGTCGGCGTAGGCGGGCAAGCCCTCGGGTGACGCGAAACGCACCTCGATGCCGGCCTGGCGCATGGCTTGCCATGGAACGCTGCTCTCAGTGGGATCGTAGTCAGAGGTGGGCAACAGAATCAGGATCATGGGGGCGCCTTGAATCGGCCAGGAATGGCGATTGGCTCGAGAATAGGTGGTCTGAGCGTTATGCTCCAGTGCACGACCGTTTTCTGGCTTTCCAAACCGACGGTTTGTCGCATACTCCATAAAAGCAACAATCACAGGTGTGATCGATGAGCGATATCCAGTCCAAAACCAACTCCATCGAGGAAATGCGCTTTCGCCTGCTGATTGATGCGGTGGTGGACTATGCGATCTACATGATTGATCCCGACGGCATCATCACCAGTTGGAACTCTGGCGCCAGGCGTTTCAAGGGGTATGAAGAGGCGGAGATCCTCGGTGAGCATTTTTCGCGGTTCTATACCGAAGAAGATCGCCGCGTCGGTATGCCCCAGCGTGCACTGGATACGGCGATTCGCGAAGGTCGTTTCGAGGGCGAAGGCTGGCGGGTTCGCAAGGACGGCACGCACTTCTGGTGCCATGTGGTGATCGATCCGATTATCGACCCGACGGGCAAGTTGTTGGGGTTTGCCAAGATCACCCGGGACCTTACCGACCGCAAAATGGCCGAAGAAACCCTCAAGCAAAGCGAGCAGCAGTTTCGTTTGCTGGTTCAAAGCGTCACTGACTACGCCATCTACATGCTCGCCCCGGATGGACGCCTGACCAACTGGAATCTGGGAGCCCAGCGGATCAAGGGCTACCGGCCCGAAGAAGTCATCGGCCAGCATTTTTCGATCTTTTATACTCCGGAAGACCGCGAAGCCGGGGAACCGCAACGCGCCTTGGAGACTGCCACGCGGGAGGGGCGCTTCGAAAACAAGGCCTGGCGCGTACGCAAGGACGGTACGCGGTTTTTTGCCCATGTCGTAGTCGATCCGATCTGGGGTGAAACCGGCACGTTGTTGGGCTTCGCCAAGATTACCCGTGACATCACCGAAGCTACACAAGCTCAGAAAGACCTGGAAAAAACTCGAGAAGCGCTGTTCCAGGCGCAGAAGATGCAGGCCATCGGCCAACTCAGTGGGGGGATCGCCCACGACTTCAATAATCTGCTGACGGTTATCCTTGGCAACTTGGAAATCGTGCGCAAACGCGTGGGAGAAGACCCAAAACTCACTCGATTGGTAGACAATGCCACCCAGGGTGCCTTGCGCGGTGTCTCCCTGACCCAGCGCATGCTTGCGTTCGCCAGGCGCCAGGAACTCAAGTCCGAATCCGTCGAGATACCCGCGCTGGTGGAAGGGATCAGTGGGCTCTTGCGCAGCTCCCTCGGGCCGGCCGTGCAGCTTGAAACACACTTTTCCCCTGACCTCGTGCCGGTCATGGCCGATGTCAATCAACTTGAACTGGCGGTGCTGAATCTCGTCACCAATGCTCGGGATGCCATGCCCGACGGCGGGAAAATCGTTATCAGCACCAGGACAGAAGACATCGGCGATCAATCCACGTTATCGCTGGAGGCCGGCCGGTATGTTTGCCTGAGTGTCTCCGATACGGGCGAAGGCATGGATGAAACCATCCTGGCCTCGGCGATGGACCCGTTTTTCACTACAAAAGGGGTCGGAAAAGGCACGGGGCTCGGATTGTCGATGGTCCATGGCTTTATCGAGCAATTGGGCGGGCGATTCATTATCAAGAGTCAGAAGGACATCGGCACCGTCGCCGAACTGTGGATACCTGTCGCTACGGCTGCTTCGGCCGTCAAGCCCGCTGCAGCGGAAGAGGAAGCGCCGCCGGTGGCTCAGTTGTGCGTATTGGTTGTGGACGATGACACCCTGGTGTTGACCAGTACCGGCCTGTTGCTGGAGGACCTCGGCCACCGGGTGATCAGTGCGGTGTCCGGTGCACAAGCGATTGAGTTGTTTAACACCGAGCAGAACATCGACTTGGTCATTACCGACATGGCCATGCCACAAATGAATGGCGCGCAATTGGCGCAGGTCATCCGGACCTTGAAACCCGACCTGCCGATTGTCCTCGCCACAGGCTATGCCGAGCGCCTGGAAGGTTTCGCCACCAAACTCCCTCGCTTGTCCAAACCCTTTACCCAACTCAATCTGGTGGAAGTCATTGCCTTGGCCATGAAGTGACTGAATCCGACTGAACTTTGCTCGGGCAGGTTTCGTCTGAGTCCTTTCCCAGTCCACGTGAAGTTCTTGTGCCCAGAATACTGACCGAACACCTCGCCGAAGAAGCCTTGTCCGAACACAACGCCAAGATGTTCGGGTCGCCAAAGGAGCGTCTGGATTTCTACCGTCGGGAAATCCAGTACGAAACCAGCATCCTCGCCAATCGAACCGATGCTTACCTGGCCGCGCAATCGTTTTTGGTGATTGCCTTCGCTTCCTGCATGTCCAACCTCAATCCCGAATGGGGAAAACTCTTCACCCTGGTGGTGCCACCGTTCCTCGCACTGCTTGGGTTGCTCAGTTCGATGAACGCCTGGCCGGGTATTCGTGCGGCCTATGACATCATCGATCATTGGCACTTCAAGCAGAGTGAGTTGCTGCGCAGCGAGCCGTTGATGGGGCTGGCGTACGATGAATCACCGCTGTTCAGCGAGATGGAATCGTCCCACAAGGGTTACCGCAAATCCCTGCTGTTTTCCGTGCGCACACCGTGGATCTTCGCAACCTTCTGGGTGTTGCTGGGCAGCTACGCGGTTTACATCCAGGTCACCAACCCGGGCGGCTGACCCACAAAATCAAAAAGCCCGGCAGATGCCTAATGCTGTTCACTTAAGCGGAGCAGCCTTACGGTCTACTGGAAACCGGGTTTTTGAAATTTTCACCGTCCTTGGTCTCGAAGGCCTTGGGCGGTGATCCAGAAACAATCCTCCAACACCTGCTCTTAACTCAGCCAAACGTCTTCCTGTCGCTGAAATAGGGTTGGCCGCTGCCATCACGATCAGTTGCACGGCGATGTACTGGCACGCCGGTTTGAAACGGATGTCCGAGGGGGCTCGGCCAAACGCCACCGCTGCCTGACTGGCCTCTCGACGAATCACGTTGTAAGCCAGCAAAAGCCCCCACACTTCTTGATAGATCAGCTCGACTTTTTTACTGCGCAAGGTCATGGCGTTCTGCTGCATCGAACTCTTGATGTCCCTGAAGCCCAACTCGATCTCCCAACGCTCCTGATAAAGCTTGGCAACAGCCTTGGTGTTGTAAGCCTTGGCCGGCAACGACGTCATAACGGTCTTCACCTTGCCTTGAATTTCATAGCTGACTTCGCGTACTTCCCAGTGCGATGGAAGAGCCGGGTTTCGCTTTCTGGCCTGCGGCGAGACTTTCATGCGCACCAAACGGTCGTGCTGGCTGTAACGGGCCACTTCCTCGCAGATCAGTCCTTTTTTTGCCGGGATCAACCAATGACGGTTGATGCCTGCTCCGCTCAGGCCCGACAGCAGCTCGGCACCCCAGAAACCTTTGTCGAACAGCGTCACCGAGTGGTCAGGAATCTGCTGCAAAAACTCGTCGGCCAAGCGCATTTCACTGCGTCGGTAAGGGCTCAATTGAGCATCCATGATCACGTGCGAACGCACATTCATCAGGGCCACCAGGCGCAACATCGGAAACGGCGTCTGGCGGTCGCTTGGAGTGTTTCCCGAGCCGAAGTGATCGCGGAGCTCGGGCGTATCCGGAGTACGCAAAAGTGCACCGTCTACCGCAAATACCTGCAGATCATGCCAGGCATCGTCGTCATAGCGCTCCGCACCCCATTGGGTGCCGGTCTTGCGGAATAACCACTCAACAGGATCGGCACCGAGTCGCTTGCGCGCCTCGGTCACGCCACTGCGAGCCAACAAGTGATCAGTGGCAAGGCCTTGGGCGCAGATGTTCAAACGTCTGGCGACCTCGTGAACCGGCTCGTCACGAAACAACGCCATGCCAAGCACCAGCCAAAGCACTTGGTCAGCGGGCAAGCGACGTCGGCGAATGGTCGCCTGACTGGATAGATCCAGCGCAGACGCTACCCACTCGATGGGAATGTTTTGGGTGAAAGTACTCAGGTCGCAGAAGTTGAAAAGGTCGCTGAGGTCGAGCAGGTCTTGTTGAACAGACATAAAAAATCCGATGCCAGAGGTCTGGCATCGGATTTTCGGATAAGCCCCGCTTGGACTCAAATACTTAAGTGAACAGCATTACGGCAGATGCCGGGCTTTTACGTCAGCCAACCAAATCAAGCCGCCATATTGGGTGCGCTCATTTCTTTCTTGTACTGAGCCTTAAGCGTTTCCATCTGCGCACCCAGCTCTTCCAGCGTGGCTTTCCCCAGTAGCTTTTTGGCTTGAGGGAACATTTCTGTTTCCTCTTCTTCGATGTGGTGTTCCAGCAGCTCCTTGACCACCTTCACTCGGCCGGCGAATTCCGGGGTGGAAGGGTCGGTGACTTTCAGGTCCGGCAGCACCAGCGAATCCACAGTGCGGTGTTCTTCCTTGGCTTCGTAGTACATGACGTCCTGTTCCTTGCCTCCGGCCTTTTTATACGCCGGGTACAGCACTTCCTCTTCGAGGCGAGTGTGGATGGCAATTTCCATTTCAAGCTTGGCCAGCAGCTCAGTGCGCTTTTTAACACCACGCTCGGTGGACTCGCTCAACTGAGTCAGGATGCCCTTTACGCGTTCATGGTCGGCTTTCAACAGGTCGATGGCGTTCATGGTCGAGTCTCTCAAATAGTCACGGGGATGGGCGCAAACGGTCTCATGGCCGTAGGTCGCTCATAGACCTGGAGCATTTGCCGTGCCGACTTTTGTAGTTTCAGTAACGCTATATAAACCAATAAGTTGAGACGGTTGATGGCGCATTGAGGTCATGCAGGCTGCATGAGTCCGGAAATTGACTCATGCAGTTCGCGGCGTGGTGTTATGTCTCTTAAAAAATGGGGTTGCAGAGAGTGCTTTCTGCGGCAACGCGATTTCTGTAGCAGCCGGCGAAGCCTGCGTTCGGCTGCGAAGCAGTCGTAAATCCTGAGAATGCGGTTTTCCTGATACACCGCATCGTCTGATTTCACGACCGCTGCGCAGCCGAACGCAGGCTTCGCCAGCTGCAAAGATTGCGTTACGGCGAATAGCCGGGCTCAAACCCGATCTTCGAGCTGCTGGCGCAAACGGTGGGAGTTGTTCACGGACACCGGGATCGGCGGGAAGTCTTCGTTGAGCAATCGCAGGTGCTCAATCGCTTCCTGAAACTTCAGATCAGCCTTCCTGCGCATCGCCTGATAGCGATCAAACAGTTCCAGGTCCATATCGCCGGCCTCAAGCATTTCAAAGGCGCAGCGGCTCAGCGATTGAGCTTCTTCGAACATCTGGCGATTGGACTCCAGGGCGAACGCCCGGCAGGCTTTGATTTGATCGGGGGTTGAACAGTGAATCATGACCGGCACCTTAATTTCCGAGGTCCCTTTTGAACGGCATCGTTGCCACAGTGGAACCGAACCTGTCGGGTCCCGCCGTGCAAGAAAACCTGGCGGAATTAAGGTTGTGACCGCGAGGTTGTGCAGGGATTTCAAATCTTTGAAGGCGAAAATTCGTTTGATCCGTCCATCAATACGCGGGCAAAAAATCAAATAACTTGTTTCTTGCGCCGTTCATAGCGGGCGAGGGTGGGTTGCGTGCTGATTCCGTGGATCAGGATGCTTAACGCGACCACGGACAAGGTCAGGTCGGTACACAGCGTCGCCACCGACGGGCCCAGCCCGTGATTCAAGGCATAGAACAGGTAATACAGGCTGCCGATGCCGCGTATACCGAACCAGCCAATCAACATTCGCTGCCGCCAATCGAGCAAGCTGCCCCACGGCAATACAGCGACACTCAAGGGGCGAATCAGGCAAAACAACACCCCGCCGACCAGCAGGGCGCGCCAGTCCCAGTGAGCGATCAGCACGACGCCAAGCAGCGTCACCAGGAACACTTCCATGGCCCGCTCCACGAGACTGCCGAAGGCAAGCATGTCACCCATCATGATGCCCGCAGCGACCTGGGTGTCTTCAAGGTTTTCGGTATCGCCATGAACCGCGTGTTGCGGTTCGACGTTCTGATGCCCGACGACAGGCTGGACCAAATGCTCGGCCGGGAGTGCGTCATTGCCCGTGGAGCTGACTTCTTCCTGCCGCAATCCGAGGCCCGCGGCGAACACCGACAGAAACCCGTATGCATGGATCGACTCGGCCCCGACATACGCCAAGGCAATCAAGGCGAGGGCGAGGTAATCGTTCGGGGACAGCGTGCTGTCATCATTCCTGATGCGCAGTGACAGCGTCAGGCGCCCGATGCCGCGTCCCATCCAGTAACCCGTCAGCAAACCAGCCGGAACGGCCCAGAGCAGACTGCGCAGTACCCAGTCGCCAAACCAGCCGGGATTGCCGTCGTGTTGCAGCAGGAGCAGGCCAAGAATCACGAACGGAAACGCAATCCCGTCATTGAGCCCGGCTTCACCGGAAAGGCCAAACCGCACGCTGTCGTCATCTCGCGCGTCGTTGACCTGGACCAGGGCGGCGAGCACCGGGTCGGTAGGCGCCAGGATCGAGCCGATCAGCATTGACGTGCCCCACGACAATTGCAGCCCGTAATGCAGTAACAGGCAGATGCCGCTAATGGTCAGCAGCATGACCGGTCCGGCCAGGCCGAACGCGACCCGCCAGTTTTTATGTTTGAGCGGGGAGCGCAATTTCAGGCCACAGACAAACAAGGAAAAGAGCACCGCGACTTCCGTCAGGTGCTCCATCCAGATCGACGCGTCATCGGTGTCCAGTTTCAACAGCCCGAGCCCGGCCGGCCCGATGCCGACACCCAGCACCAGGCACACTGCGGACGTGGTCACCGGCATCCAGCGCAGGTAGGACGAGGTCAGCGCCAGCGTGAGCAATACGGCACCCAACACGGCCACCCATAAAATGAAACTCATGCTCGGCTCACGCTGGGCGTAGGCCGCGTTTGTGGGGCGGACATGACGACCTCCTTGAGCGGCCCGCGATGGGGCGCTAAAGGTATTGAGCAGGGAGATTTGTCAGGGGTTCATTTATTCGTGGGTTCGCCAGTTGCTCCAAGGGTGATCACAGAGTCGGTTTGACGCCGTTTACAATACCCGAAACCAGCCAAAACCCCCTGTAGGAGCGAAGCTTGCTCGCGAAGACGGTGTGTCAGTCATACATGTGTCAACTGGTACGCCGTCTTCGCGAGCAAGCTTCGCTCCTACAGGGATTTGTTGTGTTATCAGGCCTTGAGGGTGCGCAAACTGCGCTCCATGCGCGCCAATCCTTCTTCAAGCAACGCCCGTGGGCAGCCGAAGTTCAGGCGCACGAATTGCCGGGCGTTGTCGCCGAAGTCCAGGCCGGGGCTCAGGCCGACCTTGGCCTGGTCGAGGAAGAATTGCTGCGGATTGTCCAGACCCAGGGCGGAGCAATCGAGCCACGCCAGATACGTACCTTGCGGGATGTTGATCGTCACACCCGGCAAACGCGTGCGAACGGCTTCCACCAGGTAATCCCGATTGCTTTGCAGATACGCCTTCAACCCGGCCAGCCAGGGCCCGCCTTCGCTGTAGGCCACGCGAGTCGCTTCCATGCCCAGCGGGTTGACGCTGTCGACCATGCCGCAGCGGGCGTGGTTGACCTTCGCTCGCAAAGCCGAGTCCTGAATGATCATGAAGGAGGTTTTCAGGCCGGCAATGTTGTAAGCCTTGCTCGCCGACATCAGGGTGATGGTGCGCTTGGCGATCTGCGGGCTGAGGGATGCCGTGGGAATGTGCACGCGCCCGTCGAAGCACAGCTCGGCATGAATCTCGTCGGAGATGATCCAGGCGTTCTGTTCCAGGCAGATATCGGCCACTGCTTGCAGTTCTTCCCGTGGGAAGACTTTGCCCAGCGGGTTATGCGGGTTGCTCAGCAGCAGCGCACCGCCGCCGGTCAGCGCCTGGCTCAAGGCCGCGAGCGGCGTGTCATAGGTGCCGTCAGCCAAGGCGTCGAATTCGAGTTCAACCTTGTTCAAGCCCCAATGACCCGGTGCATGACGCAGCGGCGGGTAGTTCGGCACCTGAACCACGACGTTTTGTTGCGGCTCGACCAGCGCCTTCAGGGCCATGTTGAAACCCGATTCCACACCTGGCAGGAAGATCAGTTCTTCAGGCAATACACGCCAGGCGTATTTGTTCCAGAGGTCGGCCACGATGGCGGCGCGCAGATTTTCCTGAGGCACGCTGTAGCCGACCATCGGGTGTTCCAGGCGTTTGCGCAGGGCTTCAAGGATGACCGGCGGCGCGGCAAAGTCCATGTCGGCGACCCACATCGGCAACACGTCGACCGGGTAGCGGCTCCACTTGGTACTGCCGGTGTCGTGGCGGTCGAACACCTGATCAAAATCGAAGGTCATGCTCAGTCTCATAAAGGCCGGTTGGATATGGCGCCCATGATAATCGCCCGGCCCTGTGGGAGCGAGACGGTAATGTCCCGAACATCACATTCCCTTCAGAGATGCCTGAAGTTCAGCGGGTACTGGATGACCACGTAAACCCGGTCGATGTCATCGCTTGCCTGGGCGGTATTGGCCCGATGCGACACATGGGACAGTTGCACGGACAAACCCTTGGCCGCACCGGACGGCACGATGTAGTGCAGGTCTATGTCGCGCTCCCAGTGCCGGCCGCCATCGCCTTGTTGCGGCACGTATTCACCGACGGACTCATCGAAAGGGTTGTAGGCGCCGCCCTTGGGCGCATGGGTGCCGTCGATCTGGCTGCCCATGACGTAACGCGTCATGAATGTCAGGCCGGGGATCCCGAAGGTGCTTAAATCGAGGTCGTAACGCGCCTGCCATGAGCGTTCGTGGGCGCCGTTGAAGTCGGCGTACTTGATTGAGTTGGCGAGGTAGATCGAGTCTCCGCCGACAAAATCGAACGGCGTGTCGCCATTGATTTTTTGATACGCCAAGGTGAAGGCGTGCGCATCGACAGTGTACTTGCCCGACAGGCTGAACGCGGTGGTGTCGATGGCGCCGGCCAGCGCTTTGCCGGTGTCCTGCGTGTGGTAGAGATTGGCATCGAGGAAAACTCCGGGCTGCTTCAGGTGCAGGTTGGCGTAGTACTGATGCCAGGTGTCGGTCAGTTCTGAGGCGTACAACGCGCCGCCGACAGGACTTTGCGTGAACAGGTCGGTGCCGAGAAAGGTAATGCCGCCGGCTTCGGTGTTGGCGCCGTAGCCGTAGAAGTTGCCCTTGCCCGAAGAACTGTCCTGATTCTTGAACGCTGTGAAATGACCGGCTACCAGATTCACATCATCGATTTCGTGGCTGTTGAGCAGAAATCCTGTGGCGTACTCCGGTTGCAGGCGTTTGTCCGCGGTGTCGAATACCGGGGTTTCCACCATCATTTCCCCGAAGGCCAGGGTGGTTTGCGAGGCTCGGATTTTCAGTGAGCCGCCACCACTGGAATAATTGTCTTCGCTGCGGCCTTCAGCATCCACGGGCAGCAATCCTGTCCCGGAATGTCCTTTGCCGCCGTCCAGCTTCAATCCCAGAAAGGCGTGGGCATCCAGGCCAAAGCCAAGTGTGCCGGGTGTGAAACCAGATTCAAAAGCGCTGATAAAGCCTTGAGCCCATTCGGCTTTATGGCTTTTTCCTGTCGAGGAAGGGGTCCGGTAGTCGCTGTTGAGGTAGAAGTTGCGGCTGAGCACTTCAAGTGTCGCGCCGTCCAGAAACCCTTGTGCGGGTTCATCAGCCAAGGCTGTCCCGGCGAATAGCAACGACAACCAAAGGGGAAGGTCTTGCTTGCGAAACGTCATCGTCAATCACCACGCAGCAGCGACTGCGGAATGTCCGCAGTCGCTCGCTTTTTATTGGATAACCGCTTAATGGCCTTCCGAAGCACCGAACATGGTTTTGGCGTAGATCAAGCCAAGACCGTAGGAGCCACCGTTGGCAATCGAAGTTTTCACGGTTTCTTCGTAGGTTTCGGTACGTGCCCAGTCGCGCTGCAGTTCCAGCAAGTATTGCAGCGAAGTCATCGGACGCGCGCCGATCTGGATCATGCGCTGCATGGCCATTTCATGGGCTTCGGTGCTGACGTCGCCACAGGCATCGGCAATCACGTAGACCTCGAAACCCTGGTCGATGGCCGACAGCGCCGGGCCGACGATGCACACCGAGGTCCACAGGCCGGCGAGGACGATTTTCTGTTTGCCGAAGGCGTTGACTTCGACGGCGATGCGCTCGTCTTCCCAGGTGTTCATGCTGGTGCGGTCGATGACGTTGTGTTCCGGGAACACCGACTTGATTTCGTCGAAGATCGGCCCGGAAAAGCTCTTCTCGGCGACGGTGGTCAGGATGGTCGAAACCTTGAAGCCTCGCGCGGCCTTGGCCACGAGTGCGGCGTTGTTGCGCAGGGTGACGGCGTCGATCGACTTGGTCGCAAAGGACATCTGCGACTGGTGATCGATCATGATCAGGGTGTGGTCGGTCGGGGTCAGCAGGGTTTTGCCGGGAACGGCTTTGGCGATGGCCATGGCGGAGTCCTTACGGGTGAGTGAGGAGGCCATGGTTGCGTAGATTCGGGCGGCGATATTGAGTCGGTGTGCTGTGTTTGGCGCTTTTTTGCGGGGAGCGAGGGAGCTTTTCGGAACGCCGCTTCTGTAGCAGCTGTCGAGCTTGCGAGGCTGCGTTCGGCTCGGTCCGCGCTCGGGCGCAGCAGTCGTAAGGTCAGACAATGCGGTGCGTCAGGCTCACCGCGTACTCAGGTTTTACGACTGCTGCGCCCGAGCGCGGACCGAGCCGAACGCAGCCTCGCAAGCTCGACAGCTGCTACAGAGCCGGCGCAGGCTGCTACAAGGTAGGCGGGCCGTCTGTCATTGCATCACATAACGTCCGGGTGCAGATTCCAGCGCCGGGTAGTGCGTGTTACCGGTGTGCAGCACCGAAGGTTGGCGCTCGCCGGCCTGGTCTGCCAGCCAGACGAACCAGTCATTCCACCAGCTACCGGCATGCTCCTGGGCATTCATGAACCAGGTTTCAGGATTCTTCGAAACCCGATTGTTGGTCCAGTAATGGCGTTTTTCCCTGGCCGGCGGGTTGATCACCCCGGCGATATGCCCTGAGGCACCCAACACAAAGCGCTTGGTCCCGGACAGCAATTGGGTGCTGGCATAAGCGCTGCGCCACGGCACGATGTGATCGTCATGGGTGGCCAGGATGTACGCCGGTGCATCGATGGCGCGCAGGTCGAGTTTGACCCCGCAGCAGTCCAGTTCGCCGGATTTCAGGTCGTTTTGCAGGTAGGTGTGGCGCAGATACCAGCAATACATCGGCCCCGGAAGGTTGGTGCTGTCGTTGTTCCAGAACAGCAGGTCGAGGGGGATCGGCTTCTGGCCCTTGAGGTATTTGTCGACGTTGTAGTTCCACCACAAATCGTTGGGCCGCAGCAGCGAGAACGTATTGCCCATGTCCTCGCCCTTGAACAGGCCGATGGGGCCCTCCAGGCCGCCGATGGTGCGTTCGCGGTAGGCCACCAGTTGCTCGTCGACGAAGATGTCGATGGGACCGGTGTCGAGGTAGTCAAGGAAGGTGGTCAACAGGCTCACGCTGGCGATGTCCTTGTCGCCGCGCGCCGCCAGTACGGCCAACGCCGAACTCAACAGCGTGCCGCCGATGCAGAAACCCACGCAGTTGGGGCGTTGCTCGCCGCTGATCTCGCGGGTCACTTGCAGGCCTTTGATGATGCCGGTTTCGATCAGGTCATCCCACGTAGTGCCGGCGTGCGCCTGATCGAAGTTGCGCCACGACATCAGGAACACCGGGTGGCCCTGTTGCAGCAGATGGCGAACCATCGAGTTGTCCGGACGCAGGTCGAGGATGTAGTACTTGTTGATCGACGGCGGGACGATGAACACCGGGCGCCGATACTGGGTTTCGCTTTGTGGGTAGTACTGAATCAGCTGGAACAGTTCGTTCTCGAACACCACTTCGCCGGGCGTATTGGCCAGATCGACGCCGACGGTGAAGGCGCCGCTGTCGCACTGACGCATCTTGCCTTCTTGCAGGTCGCTGGCGAGGTGCAACAGGCCGGTAAACAGGCTGCCGCCCTGAGTATCGACGACGCGCTGCAAGGCATCGGGGTTGCTGGCCAAAAAGTTGCTGGGGGCACCGGCGGCAATCGCTTGTTCCACCAGGTACAGCAGGCGCTGGCGGGGTTTTTTGTCTTTGATCGGTAGCTTATCGAGCAGCTTCAGCAGGAAACCGGCGTTGAGCAGGTAGAACGCCGCGAGGGAGCCGAACAGCGGCGTGCTCCAGTTGCCGCTGGAAAAACGTCGATCTTCAAAGGAGAACGGCTGGCCGGTCAGCAGACGCTGGCCCAGATCACCCCATTGCGTTTGATAGTCGGCTTGCAGGCTTTCCAGGGTGGTGCGCGGCAGGTCGAACCACTCGTCGTAGGCCTGGCCGGTGAACCACGGATTGGTGCTGACCCACAGGCGTAATTGTTGCACTGCAAAGGAGGCAATGAACGGGACCTGGCCGGACCAGAAGGTGTTGAAAGTGTGCGCGTTATTGTCCATGGAACTCCTTGCCCACATCGGTAAACCGGGCAGAAAAAAACCGCGGTGCCGGAATTCGGCACCGCGTCAGCAGCCAAGCAGGCAGTCCTGTGTTTCTTCTAGCGTTCGATGACCAGGCTGACCCCTTGACCACCCCCGATGCACAACGTGGCCAAGCCTTTTTTGCCGTCACGACGAATCAACTCGTGCACCAGCGACACCAGAATCCGTGCGCCCGATGCACCGATCGGATGCCCCAGCGCGATCGCGCCACCGTTGACGTTGACTTTGCTGGTGTCCCAGCCGAGTTCTTTGCCGACCGCCAGTGATTGCGCAGCGAACGCTTCGTTGGCTTCGATCAGGTCGAGGTCGTCCAGGCTCCAGCCGGCCTTCTCCAAAACCAGTCGGGTGGCCGGGACCGGGCCGATGCCCATGATCGATGGATCCACGCCCGCGCTGGCGTAAGCTTTGATGCGTGCCAGTACCGGCAAGCCGAGGGCCAGGGCTTTGGCGGCGCTGGCCAGCAGCAACACGGCGGCGCCATCGTTGAGGGTCGACGAGTTGCCGGCAGTCACGCTGCCGTTTTTCTGGAACGCCGGTTTGAGGTTGCCCAAGGCTTGCAGCGTGCTGTCCGGGCGCGGTTGTTCATCCGTGTCGAACACCAGTGGATCGCCCTTGCGCTGGGGAATCAGGATCGGGGTGATTTCACGCTTGAAGTAACCCGCTTCAACGGCAGCGGCCGCTTTCTGTTGCGAAGCGGCGGCAAAGACGTCCTGAGCTTCGCGGCTGATGCTGTATTGGTGAGCCAGATTCTCCGCGGTGATGCCCATGTGGTAATCGTTGAAGGCGTCCCACAAACCGTCCTGAATCACGCTGTCTTGCAGTTGCGCATGACCCAGACGCAGACCGGTGCGTGCCTTGGGCAGCACATAAGGCGCCAGGCTCATGTTTTCCTGACCGCCGGCAATCACCAGTTCGGCGTCGCCGCAACGGATCGCCTGAACGGCCAGTTGCACAGCCTTGAGGCCCGAGCCACAGACCTTGTTCAGGGTCAGGGCAGGGGTGGTAAACGGCAGGCCGGCCTTGATTGCCGTCTGGCGAGCCGGGTTTTGCCCGGAGCCTGCGGTGAGCACCTGGCCGAGGATCACTTCATTGATCTGCGCGCCGTCCAGACCGGTCTCTTCCAGCAGACGGCGAATCACCGCGGCGCCCAGTTCAGTGGCTGGAATCGCGGACAGGGCACCTTGAAAACTGCCGATGGCGGTACGAGTAGCGGCAACGATTACGACTTCGTTCATGCGTGACCTCATTAAGATTTTGTCGAGCGGGAGCAGGGCGTCCTTGCCCTGATCGGTCTACTGCATGTTCATGCCGCCGTTCACCGAGAAGTCGGCGCCGGTGCTGTAGCCCGATTCATCGGACGCCAGCCAGGCGACGATGGAGGCGATTTCTTCGGGTTGGCCGAGGCGCCCGACGGGGGTTGCCGCGATCATGGTGTCGAGAATGTCCGGGCGGATGGCCGCGGTCATGCTGGTCTGGATGTAACCCGGGGAGACGGTGTTGACGGTCACGCCCTTGCCGGACACTTCCCGCGCCAGGGCCATGGTGAAGCCATGGATGCCGGCCTTGGCCGCGCTGTAGTTGGTCTGGCCGAACTGGCCGCGCTGACCGTTGATCGAGGAGATGTTGATCACCCGTCCCCAGCCCTTGGCCAACATGCCTTCAATCACCTGCTTGGTGGTGTTGAACAGGCCCGTCAGGTTGGTGCCGATGACCGCGTTCCAGTCCTCGGGCGTCAGCTTGCGAAAGGAGGCATCACGAGTGATGCCGGCGTTGTTGACCAGCACATCGACCGGGCCGAATTGTTCCCGCGCCATCTCGAATGCCTTGCGCGTCGACTCCCAATCGGTGATGTCGCCGTAGATGCACTCGAACTGATAACCCGCCGCCAATTGAGCGGCAATCCAGTCGTTCTTGCGGGCGGAATCAGCGCTGCAACCGACGATGACCTTGAATCCTTCCTTGTACAGGCGCTGGCTTATCGCAGTGCCAATCCCACCCATACCACCCGTGACCAACGCAATACGACCAAGCGACTTCATAAGCTCCGTTCCTTTTATATTTTTGCGTTGCAAGATGGAAGGATTGTTCGGTATTGGCGGGGGATGCGGAAGTGTTGGGAGGTGACGGTGTGGTGTCCATCGGTGCCATGTGCAAATCGCCCCTTCACCGCTGGCCTGTAGCAGCTGCCGAGCAACGCGAGGCTGCGTTCGGCTGCGCAGCAGTCGTGAAGTCATGCGCTTCAGTGTGTCAGGTGGACCGTGCATTCAGGGTTTACGACTGCTTCGCAGCCGAACGTAGTCTCGCGTTGCTCGTCAGCTGCTACAAGGCGACGAATGACCGGGAACAGTGGCTAAAAATGAGAGTTACCTATACTGGGATCAATATTGGCAATGGAACCCCCCGTTAGTATTTGATTCACCGCAGATCAGTCATGGCTCCGGACAGGATGTTCGGTTCCACAGGTCATTGAGGACGCCATGTATAGAATGAGTTCAGGCTATGCCAGCGTGCTGGTAAATACGCTCTCGGCTCAAGGACTGGATGTTGCCAGTCTGTGTCGGGAGGCTGGACTGGATATTAATCTCGCGGACAAACCAGGAGCGTTTTGCGAGCGAAAGGCCATCTATCGATTATGGGAACTGGCCGCTCAGGCCTCGGGCGATCCGGACATTGGCTTACGGGCCTATGGCAGTTTCCACCCCGGCAGCTTTCAGATCGTCGGCTACACCATGATGTCCAGCCTGAATCTGAAAAAAGCCCTTGAACGCCTGGTTCGTTTCAGTCCGTTGATTGGCACCGGGTTCAGCCTTTTCTTTACCTCGGAACAGCAACATTACCGCCTGTCCGGGCTCGACCATCAGCAGCACGGTTCGATTAAACCGCGCCAGTACACCGATGCCGGTCTGGCGTCATTGCTGGGTTTCTGCCGCAAGCTGTTGGGCGGCGACGCACCGCATCCCTTGAGTGTTGAGTTCACTTATCCCGAACCTGAAGACATCTCCGAGCATCGTCGGCTGTTTGGCTGCGATCTGCATTTCGACGCGCCTTACGACAGCATTTTGTTTGACGGGCAGGAGCTGATGCGGCCGTTGAGCATGGCCAATGAAGCGTTGGCGGTGCTGCATGACAGTTTTGCCGAGGCGCAACTGGACCTGCTGTTTGGTTTTTGCATTGTCGGCAGGACTCGCGCGCTGATTACCGAGCGCTTGAGTCAGGGTCAGGGGCAGTGCGACATGGAGTCGATCGCGGCGGCGTTGAACATCAGCAAGCGCACGCTGCAACGCGCCCTGGAAAAGGAGGGGACGCAATTCAAGGATGTGCAGAACGCGGTGCGCCGGCAACTGGCCGATTTCTACCTGCGCCACTCTCACTTCAACATGAAGCATGTCGCGTATCTCCTTGGTTTTCATGATCACAGCAGCTTTAACAAAGCCTGTAGCCGCTGGTTTGGCATGACACCGGGTCAGTATCGCTCCGATGAATCGTTTGAAATCGAGGAAGCCGCGCCGGTGTGACGCGGTGTTCGTCAGAGCTTGAGCATTTTGTAAGCAACGAATCCCTTGTGGGAGGGGGGCTTTGTGGCGAGGGAGCTTGCTCCCGCTCGGCTGCGAAGCAGTCGCAAAGCTTCTGGGGCCGCTTCGCGACCCAGCGGGAGCAAGCTCCCTCGCCACACACAGGCTCACTCCCACAGGTTGTTCATCATGGTGCAGGAGGTTTCTTCGCGCCTTTTTTGCCCTTGGCGGGTTTGCGCGTTTTTGTCGGCGTTACCGGGGCAATCGGCTCAGCGACGATCACCGGGGGCTTTCGTTTGACGGGCTCTGGTACGACGACCGCAGTTTTCGGCTTCGGCTCCGGGGTTATCGCCGGGGCTTTCTCTACGACAACATCGGCTTCACCAGGCGGTTGAGTCAGATTGAAACCCGGCAGCGGCACATCAAGCAGCGTATGCAGCTCACACCAGAACGGATTGTCTGCGCCGCTGGTCAGCAATTCCGGCAGCAAATTGGCAACGGCCGCCAACACTTGTTGGCGTTCTTCGACCTCGGACAGCATCAGGGGCAGGCTGTGCAGGCTTTCCTGCGGGTGGGTGGCGACCAGCAGTTTTTGCAGGCGCAGGGTTTCGCGCAGGTCCAGCGGCTCGGCGCTGTAATCCTGGAGCAGCACCTGCAATTGCAGGATCAGCTTCTCGACGCTTTGCTTGCCCGGTTCATCGCTGTCACGGCCCAGCAGGAACAAGATCCGGATCAAGGCCTCCATCAGACCGCCAAGGGGCAGGGCGTCCTGAAGGCGTTCGATCAAGACTTTATCGTGCTGCTCGGCATGGGCCTGAAGATTGCGCCCCGGTGCATTGCCGGCGAGGCTATTGAGTACGCCATACACGCCGTAAAAACACATTTCCTGTGCGGCATCACGCAGGTCCCGATAGCCGTTCAACGCGTCCTGTATCTGGTTGGAAAACAATGCCTGCCAGGCCAGCAATGGATTGGCCGGGCTTGCGGGTTGACGATCCGTGCTCACGTGGGCGGCACTGCCTGCCAGCCACCACAGTGCCGGGTTCAAACTGTTCCACATCACCTGTTGCTGGTGAAACGGGTGTGCCTTGCGCATCAGTTCGGCGGCCGGTTCGTTGATCAACTGGCGCAACCACGGCCGTACAAATCCGTCGTAAAGCGTGTTGTTGAAATCAGACGCACGCTCGACCAGCGCGAATTCGCGATCGTCATCACGGGGCGGCTGCACTTCACCGTGGATGTCGGCGATACGCCGGCGCTCGAAGCGCACGGCGTACGGTGTGTCTGATAGCTCCGGCAGGTCATCAATGAGCATTTCATACAGCCCGCCCGGCAGTTCATTGATCGCTTCGACCGCGCCCAACAGCTCTCGGTGTTCACGCCGAGCGACTTCGCCGGACACGAAGATGCCCAGATGACCGATACTCGCGTGCCGCAAGTAAACGATGGTGCGACTGGCATTTTGCAGGGCCAGATCGCTGGGGTAGACGTCGGTGATCCAGTCCAGCGCCTGCTGCGGCGAGGTGATGTTGTCGCCATAGGAGCAAAACACCACCACCGGCACTTCGATGCGTTTGAGGTCGAGCCCGCTGCTCTTGCGCCCGAGGCCGCCGGACAGCTGATTGCCGATGAACAGGTCGTCGACAATCATCTCGATTTCCTCGCCATTGAGTAGGGTCGGACTGCCCCACCAGCGCTCGAAGTCCAGAAAGCGTGGGGCCTCGCTGTCAACTTCACTGAACAGGTGGTAGTACTTGCCCCACCAGGTGTTGGCCGGGTCGAGGCTTTCGAAATTGCTCACCAGCCAAGTGCCGTCGAAACGGTCATTACCCAGGTCGCTGCCCAGCCGCGCCATCCAGCCGCCACCCAGCAAACCGCCGGTGTAGCGCATCGGATTGCGGCCATTGACGCCGGCCCAGTACGACAGCGGCGCGCCATTGACGATGATCAATCCCGGCAATTCCGGGCGGGTGGCGGCCAGGCCCATCAATGCCCAGCCTGCCTGGCAGTTGCCGATCACCACGGGTTTGGCGCTGGCGGGATGTCGGGCGCTGACCTCTTCGATGAAGCGCGCCTGGGCCTCAACAATGTCTGCAAGGGTCTGCCCTGGGCGTGGCGAATGGCTGAACGAGATGAAGTAGGTGGGATGGCCGGCTCGCAGGCTTTCGCCGATGACCGAATCCTGTTTGAAACCGCCGATCCCCGAGCCGTGACCGCCGCGAGGGTCGATGATGATCACCGGCTGTTTTTTACTGTCGAGCAGTTGGCCGGGGCCCGCGAGGATCTGCAGCAGCGAGTAGTTGACCGGGCGCGGCAGGTCTTCACCGGCGACCAGGGTTTCATGATTGAACTTGAGCAGCAGCGGATACCCGGCGCGCTCGTGGGCCAGGGTGTTGTCGCCGCGTTGACGCAAGGTGTCCCAGAACAGCACGCTGCGTTGACCCACGTCCGTGAGGTATTCCTGCCAGTCAGCGGCCGTCGGCTGCCTGAGTTGCCCAAGGCTTGAAGGCGCGTAGGTTTTGGCCTGGCGCTGTTGCACGGCGTCGAGCACGTTGCGGGTGTTGAGGCGCTGCAGATGGTTCAGGTGTTCGAACAAACCGGTCGGTGACGAAAGCCCTTCATCTTGCAGCGCAATATTTTCTTCCTGACCCATCGTGAACTCCTGACGCAGTGCGTGGGAACGTCGCCCTGACTGATAGAAGCCAGGCCGGTCATCCGATTTTCACGAGTGTATAGGGAATATCAGCCGAGGACGGGGTTTTATTGTGCGCCGCACAAAATAGACGTTGCCAAATGATTTTGTGCACTGCAATATCAAGGCTAACGCGATGTCTGGCAGGATCGCTATCGCGTCCTCAGGTCCATCAGGGCCTTCCAGTACCAGGAGATTCAAGCATGTCTTTTTTCAATTCGGAAAAACTGCAAACCGCTCAGAAAGCCAACCTCGATCTTTTGCAGCAAATCAGCGGCAAAGTCTTCGCCAGCGTTGAACAGCTGAGCCAGTTGCAGTTCAAGGCACTGCGCGACTCCACCGAAGAGCACTTCGAAGGCGTGCGCAAATTGTTGGCCGTGCGTGATCCACAAGGTTTTGCTGATTTGCAGGCGTCGTTCACCCAGCCGAGCGCGCAGACCGAACGTCTGGCCGAGTTCAATCGTCAGGTTCAAGCGCTGATCGTGGGCACGCAGTCGGACATCGCCAAACTGACGTCGAGTCAGGTCGAGGCGGGCACCCAGCAGGTGAATGAGTTTGTTGAAGCGATCAGCAAGAATGCACCGGCCGGCTCCGAGCCTGTAGTCGCTGCGTTCAAGTCGGGCCTGGCGAATGCCGGTACCGTGTTTGAAAGCGCACAGAAAGCCGTGAAACAGGCTTCCGATGTGGCTCAGAGCAATTTTGACGCCGCCACTGCCGCTGCCACCAAAGCAGCGCCAGAAGCAAGCGCCAAGGCCACCAGCGGTAACAAGTAAGTCAAATCAGGCCAGCAGCACAAAAATGGCGATGGGTTTATTCCCCATCGCCATTTTTTTTCGGCCCGTTATCGGTGCCGGGTTTGCCGCCAAACATGCCGAACAGGTTTTGGGTATTGAGGTACAACGCCTTGGACTGGTCGACATACTGGCGCATCAGGTCCTGCATGACCGGGGCCTGTTGATGCATGAAGTCGCTCCAGGCTTCGGACGACTGCGCGCCGGTCTGCGACTGAATGTCGATGACGGTCTGGATGCTTTTGTCCAGGTAGCTGCCGAGCACGCCCTGGTACGGACCATAGAACTGGATAATCCCCATCAGCATCTCGCTGGTGAAGATCGGCTCACCGCCGCTTTCGGCTTCCAGAATTACTTGCAGCAGGATGCTGCGCGTCAGGTCTTCGCCGCTCTTGGCATCGACCACCTGAAACGCAACTTTATCGACGACCAATTGGCGGACGTCCGCCAGCGTCAAATGACTGCTGGTGTGGGTGTCATACAGTCGGCGATTGGGGTATTTCTTGATCAGGCGGGGCGTGTTCCGACTGTTATCTGGCATGCGGGGCGTCTCGTGGCGAGCCTGGTTTGCAGGCATCTTAACCTACTCTCATCTTTGGCGCCCTTGAGGCCGCCTTCGCGAGCAGGCTCGCTCCTACAGGGGACTTGTAAGCACTGAAGATCCACTGTAGGAGCCAGCCTGCTCGCGAGCAGGCTCACCAACACACCGCAAAACCTGAAGAAAAAAAGAGGACTGCGCCGCCAAGCGAGTCCCCCCTTGTAAAACCGGTATCGATTTACCAGATCGGCAACGTATAGCTGACGATCAAGCGGTTCTCATCTAGGTCACTGCCGAAGTTAGTCGAACGCACCGTCGCATTACGCCATTTCACCCCGACATTTTTCAGCGGACCGCTTTGCACCACATATCCAATGTCGGTATCCCGCTCCCATTCCTTGCCTTCCGGACGGTTGCCGCCCAAATCGATATTGTCGCCGGTGATGTAGCGGGTCATGAAGGTCAGCCCGGGCACGCCCATGGCCGCAAAGTTGTAGTCGTAACGCGCTTGCCAGGATTTTTCATCCTTGCTGGCGAAGTCGCCGATCTGCACGAAGTTCACCAGGAACGCATCGGTGCCGTTGACGTAGGCGAAGCCGGTGTCGCCGCTCATGCCTTGATAACCCAGGCCCAGCGCATGCCCGCCAAGGCTGTAGGTGAACATCGCGCCAATGGCATTGTTGTCGACATTGCTGCCGCCATCATCCGTGGAGCGGGCAAAGCGCAGGTCCGTCTTCAACGATTGGCCCGTCGTCACCGGCATCACGTAGGTCAGGTTCACCAGGTGCTGGCTGTAGAAATTGTCGAGGTGACCGTAGCTGTAGCCTGTGGCGAGGTTGCTGGTCCATTTGTAGTTCAGGCTGGCGAAATCAAAACTGTCGCTGTCGACATGCCGCGTGGTGATGCCTTTGGCGCCGGTTCGGGTGATGCCCATGTCCTCGTAGTCGGAGGAGTCGCGCTGATTGACCTGGGACAGCCGCCCGGCATCCGCAGTCAGGCCTTCAATTTCCAGCGACGTCAATTGACCGCCCTTGAAGGTTTGCGGCAACAGCCGTGAATCGTTGGCCAGTACCGTCGGCAGTTTCGGCAGCAGCGTGCCGAGTTTCAGCGTGCTTTTGGAGGCGCGCAGTTTGGCGGTCAAACCCAGTTCGCCGTACTCGTCCTGCGCGCCTTTGCTCGTGTCGCCATGCCGTTTGAGCAGGCCGGAACCCGCCCGATCAGGGCTGGAATCGAGCTTGACGCCGACCAGGCCGATGGCATCGAAACCGACGCCGATCAATCCGTCGGTGAAGCCTGACTCATAGCGCAGCAGGAAACCCTGGGCCCATTCCTCTTGTTTGGATTGGGCGGCGTTGTCCTGACGATAATCACGGTTGAAATAGAAGTTGCGCAGCTCGAGGCTGGCCTTGCTGTCTTTGACAAAGTCAGCAGCGGCGGGGGCCGAGAGGCTGATGACGCCGCCGGCCAGCAACAGTCGGGTAGCGAGGGTGCGGGTGTTGCGGTCCATGATGAAGCCCCTTTGTTTTTATTATGGAAAGACAGGTCCCGCGGCCCTCGCCAAATGGGCGAGGGCTTATCAATAAAAAAACGCGAACACCGAATCGAGAGGAGCGTGGCGCCGCGTGCGGTTCAATCGTTAGAACTGTTCGGCGCTCAGGCCAAACAAGGAAGCGCTGCCCGCGCGAATGGATTGCTCCAGGCTCAAAATGCGCGGCAGCAGGCGATGGATGTAGAAATCGGCGGTGGCGATTTTCGCCCCGTAGAACCCTTGGTCCTCGTTCAGCTTTTGCTTGGCAACCTGTGCCATGCGCGCCCAAAGCCAGGCGTAAGCGACGTAACCGAACAGGTGCAAATACTCGACCGAAGCTGCGCCGACTTCATTGCGATTGGTCGCGGCCTGATCCTGCAGCCAGTCGCTCAGGTCTTCCAGACGCTGCACGGCATCGAACAACTGGACGGAGTAGGGCGCATCGGGCTGGTGGGCGAAATGACGGATCTCACCGGTAAACTGGCGCAGCGCAGCACCGCTATCGGCGAGTACTTTGCGTCCAAGCAAGTCCAGGGCCTGAATGCCGTTGGTGCCTTCATAGATCTGTGCGATGCGCACGTCACGGACCAATTGTTCCTGGCCCCATTCGCGGATGTAGCCATGGCCGCCGAACACTTGCTGGCCGTTGATGCAGCTTTCCAGACCGGTGTCGGTGAAGAAAGCCTTGGCCACCGGGGTCAGCAGCGCGACCAGGGTTTGGGCGTTGTCGCGTTCCTTGGCGTCGTCGGAAAACTTCGCCAGGTCCAGTTGCTGTCCGACATAACTGGCGAAGGCGCGGCCGCCCTCGGTCATGGCTTTCATGCTCAGCAGCATGCGGCGCACGTCGGGGTGAACGATGATCGGGTCCGCCACTTTGTCCGGGGCAATCGCACCGGTCGGCGCGCGACTCTGCACACGTTCGCGAGCGTAAGCCACGGCACTCTGGTAGGACGCTTCGGCGCAGCCAATGCCCTGAATGCCGATGGACAGGCGTTCGTAGTTCATCATGGTGAACATCGCCGCCAGGCCTTTGTTGGCTTCGCCGACCAGCCAACCGCTGGCGCCGTCGAAGTTCATCACGCAGGTGGCCGAGGCCTTGATGCCCATCTTGTGTTCGATCGAACCGCAGCTCACGGCGTTGGCCTCGCCGAGGGAACCGTCGGCGTTGACCCGCACTTTAGGCACGACGAACAACGAAATGCCTTTCGGCCCGGCCGGCGCGTCCGGCAGTTTGGCCAGCACCAGATGAACGATGTTTTCGGTCAGGTCCTGATCGCCACCGGTGATGAAGATCTTGCTGCCGGTGATGCTGAAGCTGCCGTCGGCCTGAGGTTCGGCGCGGGTGCGGATGATCCCCAGGTCAGTGCCGGCGTGGGCTTCGGTCAGGCACATGGAGCCGGCCCAACGGCCTTCATACATCGGCGGCAGGTAGAGGTTTTTCAAGGTCTCGCTGGCGTGGGCATCCAGCGCCAGGCAGGCGCCGGAACTCAACGCCGAATACAGGGCGAAGCTTGAATTGGCGCCGTAGAGCATTTCTTCGAATTGCACGGCGAGCATTTTCGGCATGCCCATGCCGCCGAAATCAGCGTTACCGGACAAGCCCACCCAACCGCCTTCGATGTAGGTGGCATAAGCCTGTTTGAAACCGATCGGCGTGCTGACCTGGCCATCAAGCCACTGGGCGCCTTCTTCGTCGCCGCTGCGATTCAACGGCGCAATCAGGTGCGAGGTGACTTTCGCCGCCTCTTCCAGAATGGCGTCAGCGGTGGCGGCGTCGACGCTGTCGGCCAGGGCTGGCAGGCGGGCCCACAGGGCCGGGGCGTCGAACACTTCATGCAGCACAAAGCGCATGTCGCGCAGCGGGGCGTTGAATTCGGGCATAACGTGAACCTCAAAAGGTGTGCGATGGCCACGGCGCCGCAACGGCGGGCCGTGCCCTTTCAATCAATGAGCGGAAGCACTGGCGGCGCCGAGGCCAGTCTGGGCGCGAACGAACTGGTCGGCGTAGGCATCACGTTCCTTGTCGGCGCGTACGCTGCGGTCGAGTTTCGACACCACCACGATCACGAAGAACGCCAGCGGCATGGAGAACAGCGCCGGGTGGTCGTACGGGAAGATCGCGTGGGCATGGCCGAGCACGGTGACCCAGACCGCTGGCGACAGGATCACCAGTACCAAAGCGCAGATCAGGCCGGCGAAACCGCCGATGATTGCGCCTTTGGTGGTCAGGCCTTTCCAGTACATGGCCATGATCAGCACCGGGAAGTTGGTCGAGGCGGCGATGCCGAAGGTCAGGCCTACGAGGAACGCGACGTTCATCTTCTCGAACAGAATGCCCAACAGAATCGCGATGATGCCCAGGCCCACCGTGGCCATGCGGGTCACGCGCATTTCCTGTTTCTGGCTGGCTTTGCCTTTCTTGAACACCGTGGCGTAGAGGTCATGGGATATCGCCGAAGCACCTGCCAGCGCCAGCCCGGAGACCACCGCGAGGATGGTGGCAAAGGCCACGGCCGAGAGGAAACCGAAGAACAGGTTGCCACCGACCGCTTTGGCCAGGTGCATGGCGACCATGTTGCCGCCGCCGATCAAGGCGCCGCCGACTTCACCGTTGACGTAGTACTGCGGGTCGGTGCCGATGATCACCATCGCGGCAAAGCCCAGGGTGCAGACAACCAGGAAGAAGAAGCCGATGAAGCCTGTGGCGTAGAACACCGACTTGCGCGCTTCCTTGGCGTTAGGCACGGTGAAGAAACGCATCAGGATGTGCGGCAGACCGGCAATCCCGAACACCAGGCCCAGGGACATCGAAGCGGTGTTGATCGGGTCGGCGAGCATTGAGCCGGGGCCCATGATGTTCCAGCCACTGGCATGGGCCTGGACCGCTTTGTCTGCCAGGGTTTCGTAGCTGAAACCGAATTGCGACATGGCCATGACCGCCAGGGTCGTGCCGCCAGCGAGCAGCAACACAGCCTTGATGATCTGCACCCACGTGGTAGCGATCATGCCGCCGAAAATCACGTAGACCAGCATCAACGCACCGACGATCACCACGGCAACCGGGTAGTCGAGACCGAACAGCAACTTGATCAACTGACCGGCGCCGACCATCTGCACGATCAGGTAGCAGCACACCACCGTCAGCGAACCGAACGCGGCGAAGATCCGCACCTTGTTCTGGTCCAGTCGATAGGAAACGATGTCGGCGAAGGTGTAGCGGCCCAGGTTGCGCAGGCGCTCGGCCATCAGGAAGGTGATGATCGGCCAGCCGACGAAGAAGCCGATGGTATAGATGAAACCATCGTAGCCTTTGGCGAACACCAGGCTGGACAGCCCCAGCAGCGTGGCCGCGGACATGTAGTCGCCGGCAATCGCCAGACCGTTCTGGAACCCGGTAATGCCACCGCCTGCGGTGTAGAAGTCCGAGGTGGATTTGGTTTGCCGCGCGGCCCACCAGGTAATCGCCAGGGTGCCCAGCACGAAGACGAAGAACATGCCGATGGCATGCAGGTTGAGCGGTTGTTTGTCCACCGCGCCCACGGTCGGGGCGGCGAGGACGAGGGAGGCCGGCAACAGACCGGCAGTGGCGAGGATGAGCTTACGGAACAGGTTCATCACTTGCTCTCCTCAAGAATGGCGGCACCCAGCGCATCGAAGCGCGTATTGGCGCGGTAGACGTACCAACCGGTCAGGAGCCAGGAAAAAATGATGATCGCCGCGCCCACCGGCATGCCCAGGGTCAACATCCGATGTTCGGCGATCGGCGCATGCAGCCACTGCGGGGCAAACGCCACCACCAGCATGAACCCGTAGTAAGTGCCCAGCACGGCGGCACTCAGCGACCAGGCCAGGCGCGAACGGCTGCTCACCAATTGAAGGAATTTCGGGTTGCTCCGAATGCGTTCACAGCGTTGGGTATCGGTTGAATGGATGTCGATCATGGGTGGCTCCACCTTGTTTTTGTTATGTGTCCGGGGGCAGGGCAGAGCCGAATTCGGCCTGCACGAACCCGAAGCGGCAGGTAAAGGCACCTGCCGCTTGATGGGTAAAACGTCGGTTCGGGTTAGAGCGCTTTGGCCCTGTCGCGCAGAACGTACTTCTGGATCTTGCCGGTGGATGTTTTCGGCAACAGGGTGAAGATCACCGTTCGCGGGACTTTGAAACCGGCCAGGTGTTCACGGCAGAAACTGATGATGTCGTCCTCGCGCACGTCCTGGTGATCCGCCTTCAAGGTGACAAAGGCGCAAGGGGTTTCGCCCCATTTTTCATCGGGACGGGCAACCACGGCCGCTTCCATTACACCCGGATGTCGATACAGCACGCCTTCCAGTTCGATGGTGGAAATGTTCTCGCCGCCGGAAATGATGATGTCCTTGAGCCGGTCCTTGATCTCGACATAACCGTTGGGATGACACACCGCCAGGTCGCCGGTATGGAACCAGCCGCCCTCGAAGGCTTCGGCGGTGGCGGTCGGGTTCTTCAGGTAACCCTTCATCACGGTGTTGCCGCGCATGAAAATCTCGCCGATGGTTTGACCGTCGCGGGGGGTGGGTTCCAGCGTCTTCGAGTCGCCGACCATCACGCCTTCGAGTGTCGGGTAGCGCACGCCCTGACGGGATTTGATTTGCGCTCGTTCATCCAGCGCCAACTCATCCCATTCGGCATGCCAGGCGCAGAGCGTCACTGGGCCGTAGGTTTCGGTCAGGCCATAGACGTGGGTGACCTTGATGCCCATCTCTTCGACGGCGCCAATCACTTTGGCTGGCGGTGCAGCGCCGGCGACCATCGCATTGACAGGGTGATCGATGGCCGCTTTTGCCGATTCCGGCATGTTGACCAAGGCATTGAGCACAATCGGCGCAGCGCACAGGTGCGTCACTTGATGCTCGCGGATCAGGGTGAGGATTTTCTGCGGATCGACCCGGCGCAGGAACACATGCACGCCGGCCATTGCGGTGATGACCCACGGGTAGCACCACCCGTTGCAATGGAACATCGGCAAGGTCCAGAGGTACACCGGATGGTTGCCCATGGCCCAGGTCATCTGGTTGCCCAGCGAGTTCAGGTACGCGCCGCGATGGTGGTAAACCACGCCTTTGGGGTTGCCGGTGGTGCCGGAGGTGTAGTTCAGCGAGATGGCTTGCCACTCGTTGGCCGGCCATTGCCAGTCGAAATCCGGATCGCCTTCGGCCAGCAGCGCTTCATAGTCCAGGTCGCTGACGGCCTGGCCTTCACCGTATTCCGGGTCATTGACGTCGATCACCAACGGCGGGTGATCAAGCATGCCGATGGCCGCGTGAATCACGTCGTGGAATTCGCGATCGGTGATCAGCACCTTGGCCTCGCCATGCTGCAGCATGAAGGCAATGGCTTCGGCATCCAGGCGTACGTTGAGCGGGTTGAGCACCGCGCCGATCATCGGCACGCCGAAATGCACTTCAAGCATCTCCGGGATATTAGGCAGCATCACCGCCACCGTGTCGTTTTTGCCGATGCCGCGACCGGCCAGCGCCGAGGCCAGACGTCGGCAGCGGGTGTAAGTCTGCGCCCAGGTACGACGAATCGAGCCGTGGATGACGGCCGGGTAGTGGGGGTAAACGCTGGCGGTGCGCTCGATGAAGCTGAGCGGAGACAAGGCAATATGATTGACAGCCGAAGGGCCTAGCCCTTGTTCATAGATCGACATGACGGGTACTCGGTGGCTGATTGTTAGCTCTATGGATGGCCTGTTCAGCGTAGCCGCTGAGGTCATCCTTTATGTCCGGCCTGCTTTATATAACAATCTGCCATGCATATGGAAGTACAACCTACGCAGTATAGTAGTTGTACTATATTTTATTCTTCGGCGTCCAAATGAATGCGGCGATACCTCTAGAGCCGGTATATTCTTGGCTCCCCCGACAAAGCGGCCCCGTGATGACCCTGACCCCCGTTCGATTGCACAGCTGGTTACGCCTGCAACGCGAAGGCGTGTCCCTGGCCGCCCGGGCTGATGCGTTGTGCCGTGCGTTGCAGGAATGTCCCGAGGTGCGCCGGGCGGTTTATCTGAGCTGGCAACCCACTGCGCGGATTTACAGCCACGAGGGCGCGGCGCAGCATTTCCCTCCGGGTCTGGGCGATCCGTCGCTGGCCAGCGATCAACTGCTGTTTGATCGGCTGGTCGAGACCGGGCGGCTGGACCTGGCGCAAGTGCGGCAGCTCGATTGCTGGTTGTCCGGCCGGTTGCGCCGGGCCGCGATCAGCCATGGCCAGGTGTTTGATCTGGCTTTGCAGTCGGGGCAGGCAGGCCTGTTGCTGGTGGAAGTCTGTGACGGCGTGAGCCTTGACTGGCTCGGTTGGGTGCAGGATTTGCTGACGACCTTGCTCAGCAGCGTCAACGGCATGCTGCGGGGGTCACCGCTGTTGGGTCACGACCCACAACCGAGTCTGTTGCTCGATGCGCAGGGCCGGCCGCTGGAGTTCAATGCGGCGCTGCTGGCGTTGCTCGCGGAAAAATCACTGACCGAAGTGCTGGGCTTTTTGCCGGTGAATCACCGGGTGCTGGTGCGCGCCTGCCTTGACCAGCAACGGGCCATCGAAGGGGTGGAAGCTCAGTTCGAGGCGCAGATTCTGATCTGGACGTTTATCCCCGATCCCCAGGACAACCGCGTGCTCGCCCGTTGTCGTGATGCCACGGTCCAAGTGCGGGCCGAACGTGAAGCGGCCACGGCACGGCGGCTGTACCGACTGATCATCGAGAACACCACCGACCTGATTTCCCGGCACACCCCGGACGGGCGTTTTCTTGATGCCTCGCCGGCGTCCTGGACATTGCTCGGTTACTGGCCTGAAGAGTTGCGCGGGCAAATGGCCCAGGGCCTGTTCCATGGTCAGGACCTGGCCAACCTGGTCCAGCGCGCGCGAGACGCTCTGGAGCAGGACGGTTATCACACCATGACCTACCGCATTCGCCATCGTGCCGGGCATTACTTGTGGTTCGAAACCGCCAGCCGGGCGATTCGTGAAACCTACACCGGCGCGGTGGTCGAAGTGGTCAGCGTATCCCGGGACATCACCGCCCGCGTGCAAGCCGAAGAGAACAAGCGGCGCCTGGCCGAAGTCGTCGAGGCCAACACCGATCCGGTGTTGTTCATCGACCCTGACGGGCAAGTGACTTACCTCAACCCGGCGGCGCGGCGCATCCTCGGCATCGACGAGGAACAACCGATGCCGGCCCTGGCGCAACTGTTTTCCAGCGCCGACCTGACGCGCCTGCAACGTGACGGCTGGAGCAGCGCCGAACGCGACGGCGTGTGGAGCACCGATGCGCGGTTGCAGCCACCTGGTGGCGGCACTTCAGTGCCGGTGTCGCTGGTGTTGCTGGCGCACCGTTCGGCCGGCGGCGAGCGTTATTACTCATTGGTGGCGCGGGACATGACGGAGCGTGAACTGCGCGAGGTGCAACAGCGCCGCCATCAAGACGAATTGGCGCACACCGCGCGGCTGGTCACGCTGGGCGAGTTGGCCTCGGGCATTGCCCACGAAATCAACCAGCCACTGGCCGCTGTGGTCAATTATGCCAATGCCAGTCAGCGCTATTTACACACACTCGATTCCAATCCCCAGGCCGCCGAAAGAGTGGCCCAAGGGCTGCAACGCATCACCCATCACGCCACGCATGCCTCGGAAGTGATCAAGCGTCTGCGGGCGTTTCTGCGCAAGGGCCAGCGCCGCATGCAGGCGCTGAATTTTACCGACGTCGCCCGCGAGGCCGTGCGTTTGTGTGCCTGGGAGGCGAGTAATTGCCAAGTGACAATCGAGGATCGACTGCCGGATAATCTGCCGCCCGTTTATGCCGACCGGGTGTTGCTGGAGCAGGTGCTGCTCAATCTGTTGCGCAATGCCATCGACGCCAACCGCGAACAACATCCGGGGCAACCTTCGCTGATCGTGATGGCGGCGGAGCAGGGCATTGGTGCAACCGTGGAAATCAGCGTGCAAGACCAGGGACCGGGCGTCAGTGAGCCCGAACTGGAGCAGATCTTTACCCCGTTCTATACCAGCAAGGCCGAAGGGCTGGGCCTTGGCTTGTCCATGAGCCGCAGCATCATCGAAGGTTTTGGCGGTGAATTGCAGGCCCGGCGCCAACCGGTCGGGCTGCTGATGAGTTGCCGCTTGCCGCTTGCCGGCCCAACAAAACAACAACAGGAATAATGCAATGGCAGGTGTGACGGAGCACGTGGTGTATGTGGTCGACGATGACCAGGGCATGCTTGATTCAACGGTCTGGTTACTGGAATCGGTCGGGCTCAAGGCCTTGCCGTTCACCAGTGGCGTGGAGTTTCTCAGTGCCTGTGACGCCACGCTCGATGCCTGTGTGCTGCTCGATGTGCGCATGCCCGGCATGGGCGGTTTGAACGTCCAGGAAGAGATGCGCGCACGTGAGCTGAACCTGCCGATCATATTCGTCAGCGGGCATGCCGATGTGCCGATTGTGGTGCGCGCGTTCAAGGCCGGCGCCCATGACTTCATCGAGAAACCCTACAACGAGCAGTTGTTGCTGGACAGCGTGCAACAGGCGCTCAGCAACTGCGCGGCCAACCGTTCGGGCAACCAGGGCCATGAAGCCTTGCAGGCACGCTTGCTGACACTGACACCACGCGAGCGCGATGTCTTGCTGCCGCTGGTGCAGGGTTACACCACCCGCGAAATCGCCGAGCAACTGGGCGTCAGCGCAAAAACCGTCGACCTGTATCGCTCGCGCGTGATGAAGCGCATGCAGGCCAATACCCTGCCGGACCTGGTCGGCATGGCCATTGCCGCCGAACTGGTCGACCCGCTGAAACTGCGATGAGGATTCGCGCCGGGTATTGAGCGTCTATGCTGGGCTAACCGACCCGCTACCGTTGCAGTGATCTGCAAGGAGGCATCCGTGGAGCCCACGTCCTTTTCCGAAAAAACGCTCACTCGCACGCTGCTTGATGTACTGATTCGTGCAGGGCTGATCGCCGTCCTGGTGCTGTTCTGCTTCGAGATATTCAGCCCCTTCCGCGACTTGATGCTGTGGTCGCTGATCCTGGCGATCACCCTCTATCCGCTGCAAGAACGGATTCGGGGGACGCACAAACCGGGGCACGTGGCGACGCTGATCATTTTGATCGCCATCGTCATCCTGATGGTGCCGATCTACCTGCTGGGCACCTCGATTGCCGACTCGGTCGAACACGCGATGGAAATCGTCAAGGGCGGCAGTTTTCACATTCCGCCACCGGCCGAGTCAGTCGCCAGTTGGCCACTGGTGGGCCAGCCGCTTTCTGATCTATGGCTACAGGCCTCAACCAATCTTCCCGACCTGACCGCGAAATACGTACCGCAGATCAAACACGCCAGCCTGGGCCTGTTGGGCAAACTGGCCGGTGTCGGCATGGGATTCCTGACCTTCATCTTCGCCTTGATCATTGCCGGAATTTTCATGGCCCATGGTGAAGGTGGCAGACGCGCCGCGGTCCAGATTGCCTCGAGAGTCAGCGGTCCGGCCAGGGGCCCGAAAATCGCCGAACTGTGCACCGCCACCATTCGCGCGGTCGCGCTGGGTGTGGTCGGCATCGCCTTCATCCAGATGCTGCTGGTGGGCCTCGGCTTTGTCTTCAAGGGCATCCCCGGCGCCGGTTTGCTGGCCCTCGCGGTGCTGCTGCTCGGCATCATGCAGTTGCCGGTCTCGCTGATTACGCTGCCGGTGATTGGCTTTGTCTTTGCCACCGAAGGGGCCAGCACGGCGACCATTATCTTCGCTATCTATGTGTTCATTGCCGGCCTGGTGGATAACGTCCTCAAACCTTTGCTGTTAGGACGCGGTGTCGACGTGCCGATGCCGGTGGTGCTGATCGGCGCCTTGGGCGGCATGGTCACCAGCGGCATCATCGGGCTGTTCATCGGCCCGGTAGTGCTTGCCGTTGGCTATCAATTATTCTGGCAATGGGTGCAGGATCGACCGCCGGAGGGAGGAGGGCCGCCATTATGAGTGCGCAGGATCATCAACTGCTGGATCAGGTGCTGACCGCCCATGGTGGTCTGGACCGCTGGAACAGCTTCGACACCGTCCGCGCCACGCTGGTGACCGGAGGTTCGCTCTGGGGCGCGAAAGGGCTGACCCAGGACAGCGCCCCTCGCCAGATGACCGTTTGGCTGCATGAACAGAAAGCCTCGGTGACTCCCTTTGGTGGCCCGGATAAACGGACAGCCTATTCACCCGACAGAATCGCCATCGAAACCACGGACGGTACGGTGATCGCCGAGCGCCAGACGCCCCGGGAATCTTTCCGCGACCACGACGAAAACAGCCCTTGGGATCCACTGCATCGCGCGTACTTCAACGGCTATGCGCTCTGGTCCTACCTGACCATGCCATTCCTGTTCACGTTGCCGGGTGTGGTGACCGAGGAAATCGAACCCTGGCAAGAGGCCGCACAGCGCTGGCGTCGCTTGCGGGTGCATTTCCCCGAAAGCATCGCCACGCACAGCGCCGTACAGGATTTCTACTTCGGCGAAGACTTCCTGCTGCGTCGACACGATTACAACGTCGACGTGAGTGGTGGCATGCCGGCCGCCCAATATGTGTCTGACTACATCGAAGCTGACGGGCTGCGAATGCCCGGCAAGCGGCGTGCCTACCGACGCGCAGAGGACGGCCAGGCTAACAAGGATGCGTTGCTGGTGGCTATCGATCTCAGCGAACTCGGCTATTCGTAATACTCTTCGGAGGGATGAATCATGACCGTGCATGCCTGGGAAAAACTCTACCTTGATGACCTGAGCCTGGGTCAGCAGTTCGAAAGCGACAGCCTGCGCGTCCATCGAGCGTCGATGCTGGCCTTCGCTCAGGAGTACGACCCGCAACCGTTTCACCTCGACCCTGAAGCCGCCGAGCTGAGCCTGTTCCGTGGCCTGGCCGCCAGCGGCTGGAACACGGCCGCCCTGACCATGAAGCTGCTGGTGGAAAGCGTACCGCTGGCGGACGGCATCATCGGGCTGGGCATCGAGCTGAGCTGGCCGACACCAACCTACCCCGACGACCTGTTGCGCCTGCAATGCACCGTGCAGGCCATCGACCCGTCCAGCACCAAGCCCGACCGGGGCGTGGTGACGATGTTCATGGAAACCCTCAACCAGAATGACAAGGTGGTACAACGAGCCACTGGCAAACTGCTGGTGTTCAGGAGACCACCGCCCGACTGAAAAGTAGTCATGGGTGTGTGGGGCGCGTGCATGATGGCTGAGGTCAAGTTCATGAGTCAGTCGAGCGCGTGCTCTGTCGATGGCAGGGACCGGAGGAGGCGTTTTGAAACCATTTCTGCCCAGGCCCAGCGCCTCAACCATGAACATGCTGCGTGAGGGCTGCCTGCAACGCCGTGACGCGGTGCCGCAAGCGCTGACGGAACAAGCGGTCATCCCGGGCATCCCGAATGCGCGCTATTGGCTGGATCAGGACCTGACGCTGTTCATTCGGGACGCGACTTTAGCCAACGATCGAGAGGTCGAGGCGCTCGCCGACTCAGCGTTGCCGCCCGACATGCTGCCACGGGGCTATTACCTGGCCATTTCGGGGGGCGGCGACGCCGGCACCTTCGCGGCGGGCATCATTGCGGGCTGGACCTTGCATGGGAGCCGACCTGCTTTCAAGGTCGTCACCGGCATCAGCGCGGGCGCCCTGGTCGCCCCGTTCGCTTACCTGGGGCCTGAGTACGACAGCGTCATACTGGGGATCTGCAGTGCAATCGGTCCCAAAGACGTGTTCCATTCGCGAAGTATGCTGACCCGCCTGGCCAGCGACGGAATCGCGGACAGCAAGCCACTGGCGCGGCTCATTGCCAAGTACATCACCGCCGACGTGCTGGCGGCTATCGCCGCGCAATACGCCAAGGGAAGACTGCTGATGATCGGTACCACCGATCTGGATGCCGGGCGTCCCGTGACCTGGAACATGGGCGCGATTGCTTCCAGCGGAGCACCGGGAGCGCTGCACCTGTTTCGCAACATCATGATCGCGTCGATGAGCATTCCCGGCGCCGTCTCACCGGTGATGATCGATGTGGAGGTCGACGGCAAACAGTTTCAGGAAATGCACGTGGACGGAGGTGTCCTCACTCAAGTGTTCCTTTACCCGCCGGGCACCGTGGTGGCGCTGAACAGCGTAACCGGCGCGCGCATACGTCGGGAGCGGCATTTCTATGTCATTCGCAACGGCAAACTGGTGCCGCAATGGTCCGGCACCAAGCGCCGAACCTTGAGCATCGGCGGGCGCGCCATCAGCACCTTGATCCAGACTCAGGGGATCAGCGACCTCGATCGCATTTACCGCATCGCCCAGCAGGATGGGGCGGACTTCAATCTGGCGTACATCGGCGCCGACTTTCATTTTCCGCGCAATCAGAAATTCGATGGCGAGTACATGAAGCGGCTGTTCGATTACGCCTTTCAACTCAGCGCGAAAGGCTATCCCTGGCATAAATCGCCGAACGGGTGAGTTGTCTGAATGAAATTTATGCTGTAGTTTTTCATGAAATTATAAAAACATAATTTCATGAGGCTTGTATGTTTCAACAGTCCACGCAGCATGTCGCCAGTTATTACGCCCACAGTTGCGCTGATCGCTTCATCACCCGACCGGCCCTGACTGGTGAGCAAAACGCCGAGGTGGTGATCATCGGTGCCGGCTTCAGCGGCCTGCATACCGCGTTGCGCCTGGCGTTGGCCGGCAAGCGCGTGACGCTGCTGGAAGCCAGCCGGGTGGCATGGGCAGCGTCGGGGCGCAATGGCGGTCAGGCCATTCTTGGCTGGTCGTGCGACATGCCTCCGCTGGAAGCAGCGCTGGGCTATGAACGTGCGCGACGGTTGTGGGACGGCATGCGCTGGGCGGCGCAAGAGCTGCGTGAACTGCCGGCTCGCCATGGTTTCGACTGTGACTATCGCGCCGGCCATTTATGGACCTCGGTCATGCCCCGTCGGGTCGGTCTGCTGACCGAATGGCAGCGCGAAGCCAGTCACAAGTGGGGCCACGATGGCTTGCAGTTCATCCGCCGTGAGCAGTTGCCGGAATGGGTGGCCAGCGACCGTTACCAGGCAGGGCTTTATGACCCCGAGGGCGCTCACCTCAATCCGCTGAAACTGGCCCTCGGCCTGGCCGCCGCCATCGAACGGGCGGGCGGCCGTATCCATGAGCAAAGCAAAGCCTTGAGTTATCGAGAGGAGGGTGGTCAGTTCCTGGTGAACACCGAACGCGGGTCGATTCGCGCAGATGTGCTGGTGCTGGCCTGCAATGCCTATCTCGACCGGCTCGACCCGCAACTGGCCAGTTGCGTGTTGCCGGTGGGGACTTATCAAGTTGCCACCGCACCGCTAACGGCAGAGCAAGCGACTGCGCTGCTGCCAAGCAATGTCTGCGTCACCGACAACCAGTTCGTTCTCGACTATTTCCGTCGCACGCCGGACAACCGCCTGCTGTTCGGCGGTGGCTGCACCTATCTGGGTGGCATGCCCAAGGACATTGCCGGTGCGACCCGGCCGTTTCTGGAACGGGTTTTCCCGCAGCTCAAAGGCGTAGAACTGGAATTCGCCTGGGGCGGGCATATCGACCTGACGCTCAAACGCACACCGGACATTGGTAGATGGGGTGATCGCTACTGGCTTCAGGGCTACTCCGGGCATGGTGTGCTGCCGACGCTGGCCGCCGCCCGCGCCGTGTCCGACGCGATTCTTGGCCAGAGCGATGAACTGGCGTTGTATCAGGGCTTGAGTAACCCCAGCTTCCCAGGCGGGAAACACTTGGCGGCGCCGCTGGAAGCCATCGGCAAGGCGTGGTATCGACTGCGCGACAGCATTTGATGAATTATTTGGCGGAAATCCAGGCATGAACAAGCAAGAAGAAATCGCTGCGCTGGCGATCCTTATTCACGATCTGCGCAAGCACAAGAAATACACCTTGAAGGACCTGGCCGACCAGATCGGTCGTTCCGTGGGCTTTCTCTCGCAGGTCGAACGCGGCCTGTCACGGCCCACCGTGGCGGACCTGACGGCGATCAGCGAAACCCTGGGCGTGCCGACGACCTACTTCTACAGCCTGCCGAAACCCAAGGAACTGCCGTGGGTCACGCGCCCGGATGAACGCCGCACGCTGTACTACGCCAATGGCATTACCGACATCCTGGTGTCGCCGAAAATGCGCGCTTCGTTTTCCATGCTCGAAAGTCACCTCGAAGCCGGCGCCAGCAGCGGCGAACGGCATCTGACTGATAGCTCGGAGCAGGGCGGCTACGTGCTCGAAGGCGAGTTGACGCTGTGGTTGGGCGATGACGATGGCGTCACCTTGCAGGCCGGCGACAGCTTTCAGTTCGACAGCCATACCCGTTGCCGTTACGGCAACCTCACCGAGCACCTCACACGAGTGCTTTGGGTTTACACCTGATAACCACAATAGGACCCACCATGATGGACGCTGATCTGCTGGCCGAAGTGCAAGCCTTCCGCCAACGCTACCCCGATGTACGTTATGTCGACCTGATTTCCCTGGACATTCCGGGGCACTTCTACGGCAAGCGCTATCCCGTGGACATGCTGGAAAAGGTTGCGGCCGGCAGCGCGCTGAAACTGCCGCAGAACTGTGTGCTGCTGGGCGTGCAAGGCGGGTTGTTCAAGATTGGCGATTACTGCTTTAACGACGGCGACCCGGATGCGCTGCGCCGGCTGGTGCCGGGCACACTCAAACCGGTGAGCTGGGAAGCACAGCCGCTGGGGCAAATGCTGATCACTTCGGACGGCACCGAACATCCGATCGTTTTCGAGCCGCGCCAGGTGCTGGCGCAGGTGCTGGACAGGCTCGCGGGCAAAGGCATTCATCCGGTGGTGGCATTCGAACTGGAGTTCTATCTGTTCGATAAAAAGCTGCGCGACGGGCTGCCGCAATTTCCCCGCGACGGCCTGACCGACGATGCCGATGATCAACCGAACATGCACATCGAGCGCCTGTCACGCTTTGCCCCGGTGCTCGATGACATGGTCGAGGCGTCGCGGGCTCAAGGCATCGATACCACGGTGATCACCGCCGAACTCGGCCCGGGCCAGTTCGAAATCAATTTCGGTCATCTCGATGATGGTTTGCGTGCGGCGGACTGGGCGGCCCTGTTTTGTCGCAGCAGCCGGGGCGTGGCCCTGAAACATGGCTACCGCGCCAGTTTCATGGCCAAACCTTACTTGCAGCACCCGGGCAGCGGCATGCATGTGCATGTCAGCCTTTACGACGCTGCCGGCAACAACATCCTCGCGGCGAACCAGCAGCAATCGCTGCGTCATGCGGTGGCGGGTTGTCTGGAACTGCTGCCGCACTGCATGCCGATCTTCGCGCCCAACCAGAACGCGTTTCGCCGTCTGGGCGGCACGACGAACATCGCCACGCGGGCGAGCTGGGGCTTTGAGGATCGTGATGCGTGCCTGCGCATTCCGGAATCGGATGCAAAAAACCTGCGCATTGAACATCGCCTGTCCGGCGCCGATGCCAATCCCTACCTGGTGTTGGCGGCGATTCTGGTGGGACTGGAACATGGCCTGGAAGCGGGCAACGAACCGATCCAGCCGCTCAACGAAGACCGCAACAGCGGGGTCGACTTCCCGCTGGAAATGCTCGAAGCGGTGCGCGCCCTGCAGCATCAACCGCACCTGCGCGAAGGGCTGGGCGCGGAGTTCATCGATGTCTATTGCGAGAACAAGCGCCAGGATCATCTGGCGTTCATGCAGGAGATCAGTGCGCGGGAGTATCGCTGGTACCTGTAATGCACTTTTATAAAGCTTTTGTGCTGCGCCATGCACTAAGCCAAGGCAGAAGCCGCACCGTTCATGCCCTTGAAGCCCCAGAGGAAGCCTTGAAACACTGATATTCAGCGCTTGGCACAATCGCTGCATTACATCGATCAGGCCCACCGTGAACGCAGTCGAGTGGGCAGCCCCCTCGGTCAACGACGATCGATTCGTGGGCAACATCGGTGGGTCAGGCAGAGACGTCTGGTTTCAACACCGCAAAAGAACAGGCAAAGACGCCTGGAACCGCAAGGTTTCAGGCGTTTTTTTTTGCTTTTTGAACCGTGATGGGCTTTAGCCGGGTGCTTCTTATGAATTCCAATGTGGCCGCGTTGAACAAGCTGCAAACGCTGATCGTGATCGGTAATGGCATGGTCGGACACCATTGTGTCGAACAGCTGATCGAGCGCGGCGCCCTTGATCACTATCAGCTGCACGTGTTCAGCGAGGAGCCGATGCGTGCCTACGACCGCGTGCACCTTTCCGAATACTTCACCGGTCGTGATGCCGAGTCGCTCGCCCTGGGTGACGCCTCGCTGTACCAGACGCCTGGCGTCACCTTGCACTTGGGTATGCCGGTCCTGGAAATCGACCGCGCCCGGCGCCAGCTGATCACCGCGCAAGGATGCGTCGCTTACGACAAATTGGTCCTGGCCACCGGGTCCTATCCATTCGTGCCGCCAATCGAAGGCGCCGAGGGCGATTCGCGCCTGGTGTACCGCACCCTTGAAGACCTCGATGCGATTCGTGCTGCTGCGTCCAATGCCCGACGTGGCGTGGTCGTCGGTGGTGGCTTGCTCGGGCTGGAAGCCGCCAACGCCCTGAAAAGCCTCGGCCTGGAAGCCCACGTCGTGGAGTTTGCCCCGCGCCTGATGCCGGTGCAGCTGGACGAGCAGGGCGGTCGTGCGCTCAAGTCGCAGATCGAACGACTCGGCGTTGGTGTGCACCTGTCGCGCGGCACTCAATCGATCAGCGCCGGCGAGGACTATCGCTACCGGATGAATTTCGCCAATGACGAGTTTCTTGAAACCGACCTGATCGTGTTTTCCGCCGGTATTCGCGCCCAAGACACATTGGCCCGCCAGTGTTCGCTGGAAGTCGGCCCGCGTGGCGGCGTCGTGATCGACGACCAATGCCTGAGCAGCGATCCGCACATCTACGCCATCGGCGAGTGTGCTGCGTGGAATGGCAGCATTTTTGGCCTGGTCGCCCCGGGTTACCAGATGGCGCGCGGTGTGGCCGCCCTGCTGTGCAACGAAGTTGCCGAGCCATTCATGGGCGCGGACATGTCGACCAAGCTCAAGCTGCTGGGCGTTGATGTCGGCTCCATCGGTGATGCGCACGGCAGCACCCCGGGCTCGCGCAGTTATCAGTTCATCGACGAAACCACCGCCAGCTACCGCCGGTTGGTGGTGGATGCAACCGGCAAGCAGGTACTCGGCGCGGTGCTGGTCGGTGACAACAGCTATTACGACACGCTGCTGCAATACATGCAGAACGCGATTGCGCTGCCAGCGGAACCCGCCAGCCTGATTCTGCCGTCCTCCGAAGGCGCACCGACCCTCGGCCCGGGCGCGTTGCCCGAGTCGGCCACGGTATGCTCGTGCCACAACGTCACCAAGGGCTCCATTTGCTCGGCCATCGACGGCGGCTGCACCGACCTCGGCCTGCTCAAGTCGCAAACCAAGGCCTGCACCGGTTGCGGCGGTTGTGCCGGGTTGCTCAAGCAAGTGTTCGAGCATGAACTGATTGCCCGTGGTGTCAGCGTCGACAAGAGCCTGTGCGAACACTTCGCCTATACCCGTCAGGAACTCTATGCGCTGGTGCGGGTAGAAAGGGTGATCACCTTCGAAGAATTGCTGACCAAGCATGGCCGTGGCCACACCGGTTGCGACGTGTGCAAACCGGCGGTGGGCTCGATCCTCGCGTCGTGCTGGAACCAGCCGATCATGGACGCCTCACTGGTGCCGCTGCAGGACACCAACGACACCTTCATGGCCAACATGCAGAAAAACGGCACTTACTCGGTGGTGCCGCGCATTCCCGGCGGCGAGATCACCGCCGACAAACTGATCGCCATCGGCGTGGTGGCAAAGAAATACGACCTCTACACCAAAATCACCGGCGGCCAGCGGATAGACCTGTTCGGCGCGCAGTTGCACGAGTTGCCGGACATCTGGGCCGAGCTGATCGAAGCCGGTTTCGAAACTGGACATGCCTACGGCAAATCCACCCGCACGGTGAAGTCCTGTGTCGGCAGCACCTGGTGTCGTTATGGCGTGCAGGACAGCGTGAAAATGGCTTTGGCTATCGAGGATCGCTACAAGGGCCTGCGCTCGCCGCACAAACTCAAATTCGCCGTCTCCGGTTGCACCCGCGAGTGCGCCGAAGCCCAGAGCAAAGACGTCGGCGTAATCGCCACCGAGAAAGGCTGGAACCTTTACATCGCCGGCAACGGCGGCATGCGCCCGCGTCACGCCGAGCTGTTCGCCACCGACCTGGACGATGAAACCCTGATCCGCTACATCGACCGTTTCCTGATGTTCTACATCCGCACCGCCGACAAATTGCAGCGCACTTCGGTCTGGCGCGAAAGCCTGGAGGGCGGCCTCGATTACCTCAAGGACGTGATCATCCACGACAGCCTCGGCCTGGGTGAAGAACTCGAATCGCAGATGCAGTTGGTGGTCAACCGCTACGAATGCGAGTGGGCCAACGCCCTCAAAGACCCGGAAAAACTCAAGCGTTTCCGTACCTTCGTCAACGATAAACGGCCGGACCCGGACATCCACTTTGTCCAGGAGCGCGGCCAACGACGCCCGATCATGGCCGCCGAACTCAACCTTATCCCTGTTACCGAGGAGATTGCCTGATGAGCCAGCCCACTACCCACCGCATCGCTTCCCTGGAAACCACCGACGCCTGGCAAACCGTGTGCGAACAACAGGACCTGGTCAGCAACTCGGGCGTGGTCGTGTGGCTCGACGGCGCGCAAGTGGCGTTGTTCTACCTGCCCGGAGCCGAGGGCAAGACCCTGTACGCCATCGACAACCACGATCCGCAATCCGGGGCGAATGTTATCGGTCGCGGGTTGATCGGCAGCATCAAGGGCGATCTGGTGGTTGCCTCGCCGATCTACAAACAGCATTTCCGACTTGAGGACGGCAGTTGCCTGGAATACCCGCAACAGCGTTTGCGGGTCTGGCCGGTGCGGTTGAACGGCGGGGTGGTGGAAGTCGGAGTGGTTAAAGGTCATTGACGGCATTGCGCCACAGAATCGGAGCCATATATGAAAACAGCCGCACAACTGCTCAAACTCAAGGTCGTGCAAAACCGTCAGGTGCATAGTATCGCGCCGGATGAAATGGTGCTGGAGGCCCTGAAGATCATGGCCGAAAAGAACGTCGGCGCACTTCCCGTCATCGAAAACGGGCAGGTGGTCGGGGTGATCAGCGAGCGCGACTATGCTCGCAAGGTCGTTTTGCAGGGGCGCTCTTCGGTGGGTACGCCGGTGCGCGACATCATGAGCGCACCGGTGGTGACTGCGCCGAGTCAGCAAAGCATCGAACGCTGCATGGCGGTCATGACCGACAGTCATTTGCGTCATTTGCCGGTGGTGGACGATGGCGAACTGATCGGCCTGTTGTCGATTGGCGATCTGGTCAAGGAAGCCATCGTCGAGCAGGCCGATCTGATTCGGCAGCTGGAGCATTACATTCGCGGGCACTGAGTTGCGCCAAAGCCATCAGCCGGTCGGCTCAACCGTACAGCTCATTTCCCGTGAGCCAGGCTTCTGAAACAGCACCGCGCCACCGTCTTGCAAGAAGCTGTAGGTGCCCTGGTTGTCCTTGCCGGTGTATCGGGTTCCATAGTCACTCTGCACCTGAGTCAGGGTGATCGCGGTGTTCGCCCATTTCAGGTAAACGACACCCGGCTGCGTGTTGAAGAAGGTGGCGGCAATCAGCGCGTTTAGCCCTGCGCAACGAAACGCCAGCGGGCCTTCGGTGAGTCGGTCCGGGTCCTTGGTTCGAACGATGGCCGAGCCTTGGCGCAGCTGGTGCGCGCGCTCGGCATAACTGCGGATGATGCACGTCTTTAGTTCCGGCCCAGGGGCACAATCATTGCGGGCATCGATCCAGAACTGCTGGTCGATCATGACTTTGTCCGGGGGCGGAACTGAACGTTCATCCGTAAGCGCCAGGCGATAAAGACGCGTCAGTTCGATATCCATCTGCGTCAGTTGCGGATCGCGACAGATCAGCTTCTCGACGGATGCCTTGGCCTGAGCGCAGTCGATGCTGGGAGGGGACGCTGCATTCGCACAGAGACTCGCCGCCGCGCACAGGCAGGCAGCGAGCAGACAGGTGAAAGGGGCCGTGACCGTTTTCATGCTGGCTTCAACCAGATCATTTCGTGATGCCCGGATTGCCGTGGGACCTATCATCCGTTGCACAGTCATTCGTTTGCATAGGGTGTACGCAGTGTAAGTCAGCGCTCAGAACTTGCCATGTCCGCCTGGCGGCGGATGTCGCTCAACGTCCTATGTCACGCCGCTGACCACTCCGCCCGGAGATGGCTGAATGGCAGGAGGAGGGCACGCAACGTTCTCCCAGCAGCTATGCTTTTTTTACCGATTTCAAGCGCCATTACCTTTCTTCAACCGTCTCAGGCTTATCCGACACGGAGGCCAAACCTATGAACGGTTCCAATAGCTCACCTCCGGAGCCGGGTCGGATTGCTGTGCGAGTGAAGGCGGGCGATCAGACGAGGTGGGGGCGCTGGATGCCGGGGCTCCATGCGCTGCGCGAATACCCATTAGCCTGGTTGCGGCACGACATCGTGGCCGGCCTGGTGCTGACCACTATGCTGGTGCCCGTCGGTATCGCTTACGCGCAAGCTTCGGGCATTCCCGGTATCTATGGGCTCTACGCAACCATCGTCCCGCTCATCGCTTACGCATTGTTCGGGCCGAGCCGGATTCTGGTGCTGGGGCCGGACTCCTCATTGGTTGCCGTTATCCTCGCCGTCGTCCTGCCACTGTCCGGTGGCGATCCGCAGCGTGCTGTGGCACTAGCGGGCATGATGGCGATTGTCTCAGGGACGGTATGCATCCTGGCCGGATTGGCACGTCTCGGCTTCATCACCGAGCTGCTTTCCAAACCGATCCGCTACGGTTACATGAACGGGATAGCGCTGACCGTGTTGATCAGCCAACTGCCCAAGCTCTTCGGTTTTTCCATCGAAACCGACGGACCACTGAGAAACCTGTGGGCAATCGCCACCGCGATCATGGAGGGAAAGACCAACGGGGTGACGTTCATGGTCGGTGCTGCCACTCTGGCGGTCATCCTGCTGCTCAGGGGCTACAAGCGCCTGCCGACCATCCTGATCGCCGTGGCAGGGGCGACCATCGCCGTGGGTGTGCTGGACCTCGCTGCGCGCGCGAACGTATCCGTCCTCGGCGCGCTCCCGCAAGGCTTGCCGGCGTTCGCCATCCCCTGGATCACCACCGCCGATATTGTTCCTGTGCTGGTCGGCGGTTGCGCCGTTGCCCTCATTTCGTTCGCCGACACCAGCGTGCTTTCCCGTGTCTATGCGGCACGGACGCGTACTTATGTCGACCCGAATCAGGAAATGGTAGGGCTTGGCATCGCCAATCTGGCCGCTGGACTCTTTCAGGGCTTCGCTGTTTCCAGCAGTTCTTCACGTACCCCGGTGGCAGAGGCCGCCGGCGCCAGAAGCCAAGTGACCGGAGTCGTCGGCGCCCTGTGTGTCGCCTTGCTGCTGTTGGTGGCGCCGAACCTGCTGCAGCATCTACCGACCAGCGCATTGGCTGCGGTGGTGATCGCATCGGCGATTGGCTTGATCGAGATCAGCGACCTGCGACGAATCTATCGCATGCAACGCTGGGAATTCTGGCTATCGATCGCCTGCACCATTGGCGTGGCCGTTTTCGGCGCGATTCAGGGCATCGGGCTCGCGATTCTGATTGCTGTCATCGAATTTCTATGGGATGGCTGGCGACCGTATTCGGCGGTGCTGGGTCGCGTCGAGGGCATCCGGGGTTACCACGACATCCAGCGTTATCCCCACTCGCGCGTCATTCCCGGGCTGGTTCTGTTTCGCTGGGATGCACCGCTGTTTTTTGCCAACGCCGAGTTGTTCCAGGACCGTGTGCTGAATGCCCTGGCGGCATCGCCGACGCCTGTGAACTGGCTGGTCGTCACGGCGGAACCGGTGACCAGCGTGGACGTGACGTCTGCGGACATGCTGGCCGACTTGGCGGATACCCTAAAGGCAGCGCAGATCAAGCTGTGCATCGCCGAAATGAAGGACCCGGTCAAGGACAAGCTCAAGCGATTCGGCTTGTACGCGCGGCTTGGCGAAGAGGCGTTTTTCCCCACTATAAATGCCGCGGTCAGCCGCTATCTGATGACGTATTCGATGGGTGGGGAGGAGGAAGATTGCTGAGCGATTCAGCCAATCTCGATCGCGTTGAACCAACGAGACAAGCGTGAAAGCACCACCGAGTCAGTCATCCGCCGCAGGCGCGTACAGGACACGCCAGCTGTCATGAAATGAAAAGCCATTGTCGTCTGATGAGAAGCGGCTGGTCAGACGTCGTCCTACAGTCCAATCAGCGCAATTCGACGCAGCTCGACAATAAAGCAGACTGGGGAATAACAAAAATGGCCAAAGCCGTACGCTTCTACGAAACTGGTGGTCCCGACGTACTTCGTTATGAAGAGGTCGAAGTCGGTGATCCCGGTCCAGGCCAGGTACGTCTCAAGCAGGTAGCCGTTGGCCTGAACTATGCCGACACCTACTTTCGCAACGGCACCTACCCGATCCCGATGCCCAACGGCATGGGTGTCGAAGCGTCCGGCGTGGTCCAGGCCATTGGCGAGGGCGTGACCAACGTTCAAGTGGGGGATCGCGTCACCTACACCGGTTTCCTCAATACTCTGGGTGCCTACAGCACCGAGCGCCTGATCCCGGCCGCGCCGCTGATCAAGCTGCCGGAAACCATTAGTTTCGAGACGGCCGCGGCCATGACCATGCGCGGCCTGACCTCGTCGTATCTGATGCGGCGCATTTATGATTTCAAGGCCGGCGACAGCATTCTGCTGCATGCCGCTGCGGGCGGTGTCGGCCTGATCGTTTCGCAATGGGCCAAACTGCTCGGTCTGAACGTCATCGGCACCGTATCCACCGATGTCAAAGGCGAAATTGCCAAGGCCCATGGCTGCGACCATGTCATCAACTACAGCCACGAAGATGTGGCCCAGCGCGTGCGTGAGTTGACGGACGGCGTGGGCGTCAACGTGGTGTTCGACAGTGTCGGCAAAAACACCTTCATGGGTTCGCTGGATTCGCTCAAACGGCGCGGCCTGATGGTCTGCGTCGGCACGGCGTCCGGACCGATCCCGGCCTTCGATCCGGTGATACTGGCGATGAAGGGCTCACTGTTCCTGACCCGTCCTGCGCTGGCTGACTACATTGCCGACCCGGCGGAAAAAGCCGCCCTGGCCGGCGAATTGTTCGACCTCGTCGGCAGCGGCAAGATCAAGATCGAAATCAACCAGCATTACGCCTTGCAAGATGCCGTACAGGCCCATCGCGACCTGGAGTCACGCAAGACCACGGGCTCGTCGATTTTCGTCATTTAAGGGAGTTGTCCGCCATGAAAGTCGAACAATTGACCTGCAACATCGGCGCGGAACTGATCGGCGTGAACCTCGCTGATGCGGTTCACGACGACGGTCTTTTCGCCGAGATTCGTGCTCAGTTGCTCAAGCATCGAGTGGTGTTCCTGCGCGATCAGGACATCACCCGTGCCGAGCACGTGGCCTTCGCCCGTCGCTTCGGCGAACTGGAGGATCATCCGGTCGCCGGCAGCGATCCGGACCATCCGGGCTTGGTGCGTATCTACAAGAACCCGGACCAGCCGATGGACCGCTACGAGAACGCCTGGCACACCGATGCTACCTGGCGCGAGGCGCCGCCGATGGGCTGCGTACTGCGCTGCGTGGAGTGCCCGCCAGTCGGAGGCGACACCATGTGGGCCAACATGGTTGAGGCGTATGCGCAGTTGCCGGATGACGTGAAAGTGAAAATTGCCGACCTGCGCGCCCGCCATAGCATTGAAGCGAGCTTCGGTGCGGCGATGCCGATCGAGAAACGCCTGGCACTCAAGGCGATGTACCCGGATGCCGAGCACCCGGTGGTGCGCACCCACCCGGAAACCGGGGAGAAAGTGCTGTTCGTCAACGCCTTCGCGACCCATTTCAGCAACTACCACACCCCTGACCGGGTGCGCTTCGGACAGGACGCCAACCCGGGTGCCGGCGAGCTGCTGCGTTACCTGATCAGCCAGGCGTACATCCCTGAATACCAGGTGCGCTGGCGCTGGAAGCCGAACAGCATCGCCATCTGGGACAACCGCAGTACCCAGCATTACGCCGTCATGGACTATCCGCCGTGCCATCGCAAGATGGAACGTGCCGGGATCATCGGTGACAAGACGTTCTGACCGACCCCTTCTGCATTCGAACTCGTAAATGCGCCCTCCGGGCAGGTTCCCGGCTGGGTGGAAAACCATAAAAACAGGAGTACCTCATGCAATTTTTTGACGATTCCCTGCACCCGGAAAACATGGAAAAAGTGGTCATCACCGTGGCCCCGTACGGCCCGGAATGGATGCCGGAAGATTTTCCTGAAGACATCCCCCTGACCATGGATGAGCAGGTGCAGAAAGCGGTCGATTGCTATGAAGCCGGGGCCACCGTCCTGCACCTGCATGTACGTGAGCTGGACGGCAAGGGCTCCAAGCGCCTGTCCAAGTTCAACGAACTGATCGCCGGCGTGCGTGAAGCCGTTCCGGACATGATCATCCAGGTCGGCGGTTCGATTTCCTTCGCCCCTGAAAGCGACGGTGAAGCGGCCAAGTGGCTGTCGGACGACACGCGCCACATGCTGGCCGAGCTGACGCCCAAGCCTGATCAGGTGACGGTGGCGATCAACACCACCCAGATGAACATCATGGAACTGCTGTACCCGGAATACCTGGAAGGCACGTCCCTGGCGAACCCGCTTTATCAGGCCGCCTACAGCGAAATGACCGTGCCGGCGGGCCCGGCGTGGGTTGCAGAGCACTTGCGACGCCTGACAGCCGCTGGCGTGCAGCCACATTTTCAGCTGACCGGCATGCACGCCATGGAGACGCTTGAGCGTCTGGTGCGAAAGGGTGTGTACATGGGACCGCTGAACCTGACCTGGATCGGTATCGGTGGCGGTTTCGATGGCCCCAACCCGTTCAACTTCTTCAACTTCATTCACCGCGCGCCGGACGGTTGCACCCTGACCTCCGAGTCGCTACTCAAGAACGTCATGCCGTTTAACACCATGTCGATGGCCATGGGTATGCACCCGCGCGTAGGCAATGAAGACACTATCATTGATCACAAGGGTGACCGTTTCGGCTCCGTGGCGCAGATCAAGCAAACCGTACGCATTGCCCACGAACTGGGTCGTGAAATCGCCAGCGGCAAGGAAGCTCGTGAGATCTACCGCATCGGTGTGCAGTACCAAAGCATCGAAGAAACATTGCTGGCCAACGGCATGGCCCCCAACCGCAAGGCTGGACAGAAAGGCGTGCCACAACGCGGCTGACCGAAGGTGAGAGGGAGGTCGATGGCCTCCCGCTCGCTGACTGGCTACACGCTCGATAACAACAATAAAACAGAGATTCGAGGAGGCTGAATGGCCTTTCACCCAATCGCCGCAGACGATGACGACTGTGCCGTCGCTGTTGCGCGCCCGTATGCCTGGATCGTCTTTGCGCTGACGTTCGGCCTGTTGATCTCCGATTACATGTCGCGCCAGGTGCTCAACGCCGTATTTCCGATGCTCAAGGGCGAGTGGGCCCTGAGTGACGGCCAGTTGGGCCTGCTCAGCGGCATCGTCGCCCTGATGGTGGGCTTGCTGACATTTCCTCTGTCCTTGCTGGCGGACCGTTTCGGTCGGGTCAAGAGCCTGGCGTTGATGGCGCTGCTTTGGAGCATCGCCACATTGGGCTGTGCGCTGGCGCAGGACTATCAGCAGATGTTCATTGCCCGTTTCATGGTCGGAGTCGGTGAAGCCGCATACGGCAGCGTCGGCATCGCCGTGGTGATTTCAGTGTTTCCCAAACACCTGCGGGCGACGCTGGCCAGCGCCTTCATGGCGGGCGGCATGTTCGGTTCGGTTTTGGGCATGGCGTTGGGCGGGGCAATCGCCGCCAAGTTGGGCTGGCGCTGGTCGTTTGCCGGCATGTCGCTGTTCGGCCTGCTGCTGGCGGTGCTTTATCCGATCATCGTCAAGGAAGCACGCATCGCTCCCAAACGCGTCGCGGACAAGGCGGTTGCGACGGTCAAGCGTCCGTTGCGCACGTTGTGGTCCAGCCCTTCAGTGATTGCCACCTACGTGGGTAGTGGGCTGCAATTGTTTGTCGGTGGCACCGTGATTGTGTGGATGCCCAGTTACCTCAATCGTTATTACGACATGGCGACGGACAAGGCGGGCGGTGTCGCGGCGATCATTGTGCTGTGCAGCGGTGCGGGGATGATCCTGTGCGGCATGCTCAGTGACCGGCTATGTCGCCAGTCGCCGGAGCGCAAGGTCGCCCTGGCCATTGCCTATTGTCTGGGCAGTTGCGTGCTGCTGTCGGCGGCGTTCGCGCTCACGGCAGGGCCTTTGCAACTGGCTCTGATTTGCCTGGGCATGCTGATCGCCGCCGGCACCACGGGCCCCGCCGGGGCGATGGTTGCCAATTTGACCCATTACTCGGTCCATGGCACGGCCTTCGCCACGCTGACATTGGCCAACAACATGCTGGGACTGGCGCCGGGGCCGTTCATCACAGGAAGGGTGTCGGACCTCATCGGCCTGCATGCCGCTTTCCAACTGGTGCCGCTGGTCAGTATCGCGGCGGCGGCCGTGTTCTTTTACGCCAAGTGTCACTACCACAAAGATATTGCCCGTCTTCAGGGTCAGCGCGTGCCTGACACCGTCAGTCAAGCCGGGTTAGAGGTGAAGTTGTGAGTCGTCGTTTAGATATTGATGTTTTTTTTGATTTTATCTGCCCCTGGTGCCTGATCGGCAAACGCCAACTGGAGCATGCAAAGGTACAGTTTCGCAGTCGCCATCCGGATGTGCAGATCACTACGGTGTGGCATGGCGTGCAGTTGTTGCCTCAGTTGCCGGTACAAGGTGAGCCCTTCGCCGATTTCTACCGCAAGCGCCTGGGCAATGCCGACGCCATGACCATGCGTCAGGCCCAGGTACAACAGGCTGCCGCGGCGGTTGGACTGACCATCGACCTCAGCCAGATCGAGACGATGCCCAACACCGCAGACGCCCATCGCCTGTTCGAGCGAGTCAGCGAACTGGGCAATGCTGCCCAGCGTGAAATGTTGCTCGAACGGCTGTTCGCCGCTTATTTCCGCAAACGCGAAAACCTTGGATGCCGCGAGACCTTGCTTGCGATTGCCCGCTCCTGCGGCGTCGATGCCGACGCACTACTCGATTGCCTGACGGGCGACGCCACGCCATTTGCAGGATCCCCCAACGCGACCAGTGGCGTGCCGAGTTTCCAGTTCGATCGCCGCATGACGGTGATCGGTGCACAGCCGGCGCAGGCGCTGCTCGGGGCCATGCACGAAGCACTCAAGGAAAGTCAGCGCGAGCGGCAACCGGCATGACCCGGCGCATTCCCGTACCTGCCGGCAAACACCCGCAGGCCGGTGGCCGTGCGCTGTTCGAGTTCGAAGACAAAAGCCTGGCGTTGTTCAACGTCGACGGGCACCTGTTCGCGATCGACGACAGTTGCCCCCACCAGGGCGCCTCGCTGTGTGGCGGGCGTCTTGAGGGGCGGGTGATTCAATGTTGCGCCCATGGTTTGCGTTTCGATCTGCACAGCGGCTACCTGCTCAATTCCAGGCAGGTCAAAGTCAACAACTACCCGGTCGAGATCATCAACGGCCAGGCGTTCATCGTCATTGTTCCCGAGGAGTCCGCGCCATGAGCGCCATCGCTCTTACCCGTATCCATAGCCGCACGCGCGAATTGGCCCCGGGGTTTATCGTCAGTCTGATCGTGGCGGCCGCCGCGTCGTTTTTGTCCGAGCACTACGGTGCCCCAGTCATGTTGTTTGCTTTGTTGCTGGGCATGGCGCTGAATTTTTTGGCCGGTGATGGCCCTTGCAAGGCCGGCATCGAATTTACCGCACGCAGTGTGTTGCGCATCGGCGTGGCACTGCTGGGCATGCGCATTACCCTTGAACAAATGGCTGCGCTGGGCTGGAAACCCGTTGCCCTGGTGGTGATTCTGGTGGTGGTGACCATCGGCGTGTCGGTGGTCGCGGCCAAGGCGCTGGGGTTCCAGCGTCTGTTCGGCATGCTCACCGGTGGCGCAACGGCGATTTGCGGTGCATCGGCGGCCCTGGCGCTGGCGGCGGCACTGCCCAACCATCCGCAAAAAGAACGCGCCACGCTGTTCACGGTGATCGGGGTGTCGGCGCTGTCGACCCTGGCGATGATCCTGTATCCGATGATCGCCAACTGGCTGTCGTTGTCGCCCCGGGTGGCCGGCGTGTTCCTCGGGGCCACCATCCACGATGTCGCCCAGGTCGTCGGCGCCGGATACAGCATGTCGACCGAGACCGGCGACACGGCCACGGTGGTCAAGTTGATGCGCGTGGCCATGTTGCTGCCGGTGATCGTCACCGCGGCCATGATCACCCGAATGCAGGGCGCCGACCCCACCGGCAAGCGGCCGCCGCTGTTGCCGTGGTTCGCCGTCGGCTTTCTGATGCTGGCCTGTATCAACAGCACCGGGTGGGTGGCGCCAGTCGTGCAGAGTTCGGTCAATGAGTTGTCGCGTTGGTGCCTGGTGGTGTCGATCAGCGCCCTGGGCATGAAAACCCAGCTCAAGGAGCTGGCGTCAGTGGGTATCAAACCGATTCTATTGATGGTGGGAGAGACGATCTTCCTCGTCGTACTGGTGCTGTTGTTGCTGCACTGGGGGGCTTGAATGGCAGGGCCTTGTTACGTTTACTCCTAGCGTAACGAGGCTTCCGACCGGTGTCACAAACACCGGTTCTTTGCGGCGACTGCACCAGCAGCCGCCGTTTTTTTTGTTGAAGGTACTTGTGGGTGTTCAGGAGTCGGCGGGGTCGGGCAGGGTGGTCGGCGGGGTCGGTGCCTTTGGCTGTTTTTGCGCGGCGCGCCAGACGGCGGGCGGCATGCCGAACTGGGTGATGAACCAGCGCGTGAAGGAGCTGGCCATCGAGTAGCCGAGCATGTCGGCGATACGGCCCAGCGAGTAATTCGGGTTTTCCAGGTAGCGCAACACCAGGTCGCGGCGCACGTCGTTGATCAGGTCGTTGAAGGCGCAGCCATCGTCCTTGAGCCGGCGCTGAAGGGTTCGAACGTTCATGCCCTGGCTTTGGGCAATCTGCTCGATGGTGGCGCGGCCCATGGGCAACAGCAGGTAAATGGCTTTACGCACCTCGAACAGCATTGACGAGCCTTCGTGACTCTGCAACGAGTCGAGGTAACTCTGGGCGTAGCGCGCCATGGCCGGATCGGCATGGGGGTTGGTCATGTCGAGGCTGGCGTTGGAACAGACAATGCCATTGAACTCGCTGCCGAACTCCAGCGTGCAGCCGAACAGGCGACGGTGCAGTTGCAGGTTGTCGGGGGGCTGATGAGTGAAATTGACGCTGTACGGATGCCAGTGTGAACCGAGCAGGGCCGCGCACAGCCGGAACATCACGCCGATCGCCAGCTCATTGGCTTGCCGGCTGGGCATGGGGCTCTCGGTGACCACCTCTTCGCGAATGATCACCATCTTGCCAGCCTCTTCAATGAAGATGGCCAGCGAATCGTTCATCAGGTGCCGGTAGTTCACCACCACCTGCAAAGCCTCACGCAGCGTGCGCTGATGGCTGAGCAGCAGGCTGACCACGCCGAAGTCTGAAAGCTGGCGCGACTCGGCCATGCCCAGGCCGAAGGTCTGGCAACCGCTGGCGGCCGCCGAGTCTTCCAGCAGCCGCACGGCGGAATCAATAGGGATCCGGTGTTCAGGAGCTTGCAGCTGGGCCTTGCTCAAGCCGACGGCTGCCAGTACATCTCGCGGGTTGAACGACAGGTACTGAGTGACCTCCAGGTAGTTGGTCAAGACAGCGGCGCGAACGAGCTTGGTCATGCGAAGGACCTTCCTGGGCCAGTTGCGGTGGAAATCAGCGTGGCGACTATATCCAGCACTTCGTCACTTGAACAGTTGCGATGTCATCGACGACGGCGCGCCTGCGCAGCCCGCAAACATCATATTCAAACGCGTCAGTCGGCCTGCATCCATTGATTACAGCGGCCTGCAACGGACCTGTGGGATTTTTTGACCAGCGGTCGTGCACCGTCCAGCACCCCCCAACGTGTCATCAAAAGAAAAGTGCATGACGTCCAATGAAAAGCGCTTGGGGTGGGCGCTCTTTAATGTCAGTCCTACAAGAAAGCGCTGACCACAGAGTCAGTCGAGTCACCGTGAAAGCGAAGGTGTTGACGTGGACAAACTGCAAACTGCCGCAACCATTCTGATCGTACCGGGCCTGCGCGAGCACGTTGCCGAGCATTGGCAAACGTTGCTTGAAGCCAGACTGTGCAAAGTGTGCAGTGTGCCGCCGCTTCAGACCGACAAGCTCGACTGCGGCAAGCGGGTCGAGGCGATCCAGCACGAACTGTCGCAGATCGATGGCCCGGTGATTCTGGTGGCTCACAGTGCCGGCGTGTTGATGGTCGCGCACTGGGCAGCAACGCACAGCCATCCAATCAAAGGCGCGCTGCTGGCTGCGCCGCCGGACCTCGATGCCCAGTGGCCGCAAGGCTACCCGTCTGCCGAGTCCCTGCGCACCAATGGTTGGGATCCTCTGCCGACTGGCCCGCTGCCATTTCGCAGCCTGGTGGTCGGCAGCACCAACGATCATCTCGCCAGCCTTGACGCTGTGACGCGCATGGCAGACGGCTGGGGTAGCGAACTGCTCAATCTGGGCGAAGTTGGCCATCTCAATCCGGCAGCAGGTTATGGACATTGGCCGCAAGCCGAAGCCCTGATTCAAGAGCTGGATCGCTAGTTCAGGCGTCGGCTGGCGCAAGCCTGCCGGCATTTACCCTCATTCCTGAAACGCAAACCCCTGGAACAAGGGCGTGCGTGAGGGAAGCTGCGCTTAAAACAAATACAAAAAGGCGGAGACAACGCAATGCACAACACCAAGCGTCACGGGTTCGCACCATCGTCTTACAGCGTGTTGGCGATGGCCATTCTGGCTGCAAGCATGCCAGTCGCCCAGGCGATAGAGCTCGACACCGGCAACCCGGACTGGACCGCGCGTCTGGATAACACCGTCAAGTACAACTACGGTGTGCGCACTGAAAGCGCCGACAAGCGCCTGTTGGGAACACCGAACAACAACGACGGTGACTACAACTTTCGCAGGTCCGGCACCAACATCACCAACCGTGTCGACCTGTTGACCGAGATGGATGTGGTCTACCAGAACCACATGGGTTTTCGTGTCAGCGCCGCCAGTTGGTACGACAAGGCGTATGAGAACACCGGTTCGAATTCCAACCCGTTCGTCAACGGCAACGATGCACGCTCGGGCCTGGTTGCCAACGATCCGCGTCTTGCCGGCGTCACCGGTGACAACGTGGGCAATGGCAGCCCGCACTTGAGCAACTACGCCCAGCGTTACTACACCGGTCCTTCCGGCGAAATTCTTGATGCCTTCGTGTTCTACAGCACCGAAGTGGGCGAGGAGTCGTTGCTGAGCGTCAAGGCTGGCCAGCACAACGTGTTCTGGGGCGAGACCCTTCTCAATCCGGTGCACTCGGTCAGCTACGGCCAGTCCGGCCTCGACCTGGCCAAACTCGCCGCGTCGCCGGGTACTGAAGCCAAAGAGCTGTTCGTCCCGCGTAACCAGCTGTCGATGTCGTTCACCATCAATCCCGAACTGACAGTGGGAGCCCAGTATTTCCTCGACTGGGATGCCGCCCGACTGCCGGAAGCCGGCACCTACTATGGCGGTTCCGACCTCGTCGGTTTCGGTGCGCAGTCGTTCCTGCTCGGCAACACCAACTCCGTGGTTCCAGGCAGCCCGCTGGGCTGTGGTCTGGCGCCGTGCAATGGTTTGACCAACGTGCGTCGGGGGCATGACCTGACGCCGGACAAACGCGGCGACTGGGGCGTCATGGCCAAGTGGTCGCCTGCCTGGCTGGACGGCACCCTCGGCGTTTACTACCGCAACACGTCGGAAATCCTGCCGCAAGCCTGGCTGAACGCCACCGGACTGACGTCGGCCAACCCGAACGGAACGCGTCCGGCCGGGCAAGTGCCTGCTGTCGTCAACACGCTCAACTCGCTGGGCACCAGCACTTATCAACTGGCGTATGCGGACAACATTCACATCGTCGGCTTGAGCCTTTCCAAAGATGTCGGTGGTGTGAGCGTGGGGTCGGACCTGAACATACGTCACAACATGCCGCTGGCGAGTATTCCGGCGATTGTCAGCTCGACGAGCCCACTGGGATTGGGCGCCGGCCTGGGACTGTTGCCGGCGCGCACGGCCGCCACTGGCGTGATCTATGACACCCCGGAAAAGGGCGACAGCATGGGCGCCACCGGTGACACGTTGCACTGGACGCTCAACGGCCTGATGACCCTGCCGAAAACCCCGGTGTTCGATTCGGCGACCCTGCTGGCCGAGCTGTATTACAGCAACTTGCTCAAGCTCGATAGCAAGAACGAGGCACTCTACAAAGGCAAGGACACCTATCGCGGTATCGACGCGCCGACCCGGGACAACTGGGGCCTCGCGATCAACTTCACACCGACCTGGTATCAGGTGTTCCCCGGCGTCGATCTCAACGCGCCGATGTCCGTCAACGTCGGTCTCGACGGCGTGTCACCGGTCTCCGGTGGCGGTGCCAAAGACACGGGCAACTATGCCGTGGGCATCGGTGCCGTTGTGTACAACAAGTACTTCGTCGATCTGAAGTACGTGGACGCTTTCGGCAAAACCGACAAGTGCAACGTCAGCGGTTCGAGCACTGGCGCGGCCAACGCCAGCAGCGGTGACGGTTCCACACCCAACGCGTTCAGCGGTAATGAAAACTACGCGTGTTACGCCGGTGGTTACTCAGCATTTTCAGGTGGCGGCGCGACCACGGCGGACCGTGGCGCTGTTTACCTGACGATGAAAACCACCTTTTGATTCACCACTGGCTTGCTCAGCGCAAGCAGGAGAATAACAAGATGAAATTCATGCACACCGTGTTGGCCGCATCACTGGCCATGGCCATCGCCGCCCAGGCACAGGCCGCTGTATCCGAAGGCGAAGCCGCAAAGCTGGGCAGCAGCCTGACGCTGGTCGGCGCTGAAAAAGCCGGGAACGCCGATGGCTCGATTCCCGCCTACACCGGCGGCCTGACCACGCCACCAGCTTCGTTCAAGGCCGGTGACAGCATGCGCCCGGACCCTTTCGCCGACGAGAAACCTCTGTTGGTGATCGACGGCAAGAACGTCGACCAATACAAGGGCGCGCTGACCGCGACCACGGTAGAACTGGCCAAGCGTTTCCCCAGCTTCCATGTCAACGTCTACCCGACTCATCGCACCGTCACACTGCCCAAGGCCGTGCTGGACAACGGGGTAAAAAATGCCACTGGCGCCAAGTCTCTCGAAGGCGGGCTGGCCATCGACAACGTACTGCCTGGCGTGCCATTTCCGATCCCGCAGTCTGGCAATGAAGCGATGTGGAACTTCCTGCTGCGTTATCAGGGCGTCAACATCAGTTCCAAGTACGACTCCTGGAACGTCGACTCCGCTGGCGTGCCGAGCCTGGCGATCACCGGACAGGCGAACATCTCCTATCCGATCTATGAAAACCTGACACAGCCGATCCGCAGCGACGATGTGTACTACCAGATGAAGCTGTCCTACACCGGCCCTGCACGTCGGGCCGGCGAAGCGGTGATGCTCAAAGACGCCGCCAACCCACTGCAGCAACCGCGCCGCGCCTGGCAATACCTGCCTGGCCAGCGCCGGGTCAAGCTGGCGCCGAACCTGGCCTACGACACGCCTAACCCTGGCACCGCCGGCGCGGGCACCTACGACGATGTTTTTGTGTTCAACGGTGCGCTGGACCGCTATGACTGGAAGCTGGTGGGCAAGCAGGAAATGATCGTGCCCTACAACACCTACAAGTTGACCTACGCCCAGGATCCGAAGTCGCTGACCACGGCCAATCACCTGGCACCGGATTACGTGCGTTGGGAAAAACACCGCGTGTGGGTGGTCGAGGGCAACCTCAAGGCCGGCGCCCGTCACATTTACCAGAAGCGCCGCTTCTACCTGGACGAAGACAGCTGGACCGCTGTGGCCTCCGACCAGTACGACGCCCGTGGTCAGCTGTACCGTGGCTCTTTCGCCTTCCTCAGCCAGAGCTACGACAAGCAGGTCCCGGACTCCACGCCGTTCATGATCTACGACCTGGTCGGCGGCTCGTACAACATCAACGGTGTCGTAGGGCCTTACGGCGGCATCAAGTACATCGATCCGCTTTCCAAGGCGCAATGGTCGGCGGAATCCCTGGCCGGTAGCGGGATTCGCTAAACAAACCGAGAAAATCGTCCGTTCGGTCCGCCGCTGCAAGGCTGCGTGACCGCACAACGGTCGGCGCATGCCGATCGTTGCGGGTGCGGGGTTTGAACGTCGGGCACACGGATGTGTGTTCTGGCGCGTTTTTCCGAAGAGGACGCGGTATGTGCTTGTACAAAAATTACCTGCAGCTGGCGCTTGGCGCACTGCTTGCGATGTTGCAGGGCCTGGGTCACGCATCCACTTACGTCGACGTGCTGGATCTGCCGGCCAAGGCCAGTGCCCTGGCGATCAGCAGCCCGTTATCCGGGTTGGCCCGCGCAGGCGACCGCCTGATCGCCGTCGGCCAGCGTGGCCATATTGTCTTTTCCGACGATAGCGCCAAGCACTGGCAACAGGCTGCGGTGCCGGTCAGCGCTGATCTCAATGCCGTGACTTTTCCTTCAGCCACAGACGGCTGGGCGGTGGGTGGCGACGGCGTGGTGTTGCACAGCAATGACGCCGGCATGACCTGGCGAAAGCAGCTGGACGGTCGTGAAATCGGTGCCTTGCTGGTCAAGCATTACCAAGCGTTGGCCAGTGCCGAACCCGACAACCAGCAATGGCCGGTTTTGGTCGCCGAAGGCGAACGCCTGGCGGAGCAGGGCGCCGACAAACCCTTACTCGATGTCTGGTTTGCCAACGATCGCGTCGGCTATGTGGTCGGGGTGTTCAACTTGATCCTGCGCACCGAGGATGGCGGCCAGAGTTGGACGCCTCTCCAGGATCGCACCGACAACCCGCAGAACTTTCACCTCAACGCCATCGCTTCAACCGGCGACGCGCTGTACATCGCCGGAGAGCAGGGCCTGTTGCTTAAGTGGGATGACATCGGGCAACGCTTCGCCGCCGTGCAGACACCCTATCAAGGGAGCTTTTTTGGCGTTCTCGGCAAGCCCGGCGAAGTGCTGGTCTACGGCCTGCGCGGCAATGTGCTGCGCAGTACGGATGGCGGCCAAAGCTGGGCAGCACTGGACAGCGGCCTGCACGTCAGCATCACCGCCGGCATCATCGATGCTCAGGGCAATTACCGCTTGTTTACCCAGGGCGGACAGAGGCTGGTCAGCCAGGGCAGCGGCGCGCAAATGCGCTTCATGCAGCAAATCGAACCGGCACCGGTCACGGGCGTCGCGCGCTCCACCGACGGTGCGCTGGTGGTGGTTGGCAGCCGTGGTGTGCGGACTTTGTCCGTGAACAAGTCCCCGAACCTTTAGAGCGAGAACCCAGACATGGGCAATATCAAACAAGATGCCATGCCGGTGATCCGCGATCTGCGGGACTTTGACCGCCAATCCGGCAACCTGCTGGAACGGCTGGTGTTCAACTACCGGCCGCTGTTCATGCTGCTGATGGCGCTGGCTACCGTGGTGTTGGGCTACATGGCCGCGACGCGCCTGGAGCTGCGCCCAAGCTTCGAAAAAATGATTCCGCAGAGTCAGCCGTACATCAAGAATTTCCTGGAAAACCGCCAGTCGTTGCGCGGTTTGGGTAACTCGGTGCGGGTGGTGGTCGAGAACACCCAGGGCGATATCTTCGACCCCGGTTACCTGGACGTGCTCAAACAGGTCAACGACCGTTTGTTCCTCACCGAAGGCGTCGACCGTGCGTGGATGAAGTCGCTGTGGAGCCCGGCGGTGCGCTGGACAGAAGTCACCGAAGAGGGTTTCCAGGGTGGCCCGGTGATGCCCGATACCTATCAGGGCAAGCCGGAAGAAATCGAACAGTTGCGCCAGAACATCTCCCGCGCCGGCATCGTCGGCAGTCTGGTGGCCAGCGACTTCAAGTCGAGCATGCTGATCGTGCCGTTGCTGGACAAGGCCACGGCCAGCGGCAAGCGCATCGACTACCACGCCTTTTCGCAGGTGCTCGAAGAGCAATTGCGCGACCAGATCGAATTCGCCGGTGACAGCGCCGCGCGCAAGTCAGGGGAGGAGGGCAAGGGCCAGTACAAGGTCCGAGTGATCGGTTTCGCCAAATTGATGGGTGACCTGATCGACGGCTTGATCCAGGTGATGATGTTTTTCGGCCTGGCCGTGGTCACTTCGCTGGTCATTATTTACGCCTACACCCGTTGTGTGCGCAGCACTTTGCTGGTGGTCGGCTGCTCGCTGATCGCCGTGGTCTGGCAGCTCGGCATCGTCGCCTGGCTGGGTTATGCCATCGATCCGTATTCGGTGCTGGTGCCGTTCCTGATCTTTGCCATCGGTGTGTCCCACGCGGCGCAGAAAATGAACGGGATCATGCAGGACATCGCCCGTGGCACCCACAAGCTGATTGCCGCCCGCTATACCTTTCGCCGCCTGTTCATTGCCGGGGTCACCGCGCTGTTGGCCGACGCCGTCGGGTTCGCGGTACTGATGCTGATCGACATCCCGGTGATCCGCGACCTGGCCATTACCGCCAGTATCGGTGTGGCGGTATTGATTTTCACCTCGCTGTTGTTGATGCCGGTCGCGTTGTCTTACGTCGGTGTCGGTGCCAAGGCGGCCGAACGCGCACTGAAAATCGATTCCCGCGCCGATGTGCACAAGGGCTTCGGCAAACTGTGGGACTTTCTCGACCGCTTCACCACGGCCAAGTGGGCCACGGGCGCCGTGCTGGTCGCGGTATTGATGGGCGTTGGCGGCTTCATGGTCAGCCTGCAATTGAAGATTGGCGACCTGGAAAGCGGTGCGCCAGAGCTGCGCGCCGATTCTCGCTATAACCGTGACAACGCCTACATCACCAGCCATTACGCACTGTCCAGCGACCTGTTCGCGGTGATGATCAAGACCGCACCGGAAGGCTGCCTGAACTACAAGACGCTGATCCTCGCCGATCGTCTGGCCTGGGAACTGCAACAGAGCCCGGGGGTGCAAGCGACGGCGTCGCTGGTCAATGCGGTGCGCCAGATCACGGCCGGGTCCTACGAAGGTAATCCCAAGCTCAACAGCATCCAGCGCAACCAGGACGTCCTGAACTACGCCGCGCAACAGGCCTCGGTCAATTCCCCGGAGCTGTTCAACACCGATTGTTCGCTGATGCCGGTGATTACCTTCCTCAAGGATCACAAGGCCGAGACCCTGGATGCTGTGGTGGAAATCGCCGAACGATTCGCCCGTGAGAACAACAGCGATGAGCGCCAGTTCCTGTTGGCGGCCGGGTCGGCGGGGATCGAGGCAGCGACCAACATTGTGGTGCGCGAGGCCAATCACACCATGCTGTTTTACGTCTATGCGGCGGTCACGTTGTTCTGCCTGATCACGTTCCGCAGCTGGCGTGCCACGCTGGTCGCCCTGTTGCCCTTGGTCCTGACATCGATCCTCTGCGAGGCACTGATGGTCGCCATGGGTATCGGGGTGAAGGTCGCGACCCTGCCCGTGATCGCACTGGGGGTGGGGATCGGCGTCGACTACGCCTTATACCTGCTCAGCGTGCAGCTGCATTACCAGCGCCAGGGATTGCCGTTGACTCAGGCCTACCGCAACGCCGTGTCGTTTACCGGTCGGGTGGTGGGATTGGTCGGCATCACCCTGGCGGCAGGCGTGGTGTGCTGGGTCTGGTCGCCGATCAAGTTCCAGGCCGACATGGGCATCCTGCTGACCTTCATGTTCCTGTGGAACATGCTGGGCGCGCTGATTCTGATCCCGGCCCTTTCTTACTTTCTGCTGCGCGAGCGGTCATCCGAACGTGGGCCTGTCACGGCACCCGACAACTTCGAAACCACTGAACGTCCCGGCATGCCCCATGCCCTGACGACTTCCGAGTAAGCCAACTATGTCTGATTACAAAGCTCCCCTGCGCGACATGCGCTTCGTACTCAACGAGGTTTTCCAGGTGTCCCGGCTGTGGGCCAAAATGCCCGGCCTTGTCGAAGTGATTGATGACGAAACCGCCGCCGCCATCCTGGAGGAGGCCGGCAAGTTCAGTGATGAAGTCATCGCCCCCTTGAATCGCGTCAGCGATGAACAGGGCTGCACCTGGAGCAACGGCTCGGTCACCGCCCCCGACGGTTTTGCCGAGGCCTATCAAGCCTTCGCCGAAGGTGGTTGGGTGGGGGTGGGCGGCGATCCGCAGTTCGGTGGCATGGGCATGCCCAAGGTCATCGGCGCGCAGGTCGAAGAGATGGTCAACGCGGCCAGTCTGTCGTTTGGGTTGTACCCGATGCTGACGGCTGGCGCCTGTCTGGCAATCAACGCCCACGCCAGCGAAGAACTGAAAGCCAAGTACTTGCCAAAAATGTACGCCGGCAGCTGGACCGGTTCGATGTGCCTGACCGAAGCCCACGCTGGCACCGACCTCGGCCTGATTCGCACACGTGCCGAGCCACAGGCCGACAGCAGTTACAAAATCAGTGGCAGCAAGATTTTCATCACCGGCGGCGAGCACGATCTGACCGAGAACATCATCCATCTGGTACTGGCACGACTGCCAGATGCGCCATCCGGGCCGAGAGGTATTTCGCTATTCCTGGTGCCGAAAGTGCTGATCAATGCCGACGGTTCGCTGGGCGAAAACAACGCATTGTCGTGCGGCTCCATCGAACACAAGATGGGGATCAAGGCCTCCGCCACCTGCGTGATGAACTTTGACGGCGCCACCGGCTGGATTGTCGGCGCACCGGACAAAGGCCTGGCGGCGATGTTTACGATGATGAACTACGAGCGTCTTGGCGTCGGTATCCAGGGCCTGGCCCAAGGCGAGCGCTCGTACCAGAACGCTGTCGCGTACGCTCTTGACCGCCTCCAAAGCCGTGCGCCAACGGGTGCGCAGCACAAGGACAAAACCGCCGACCCGATCATTGCTCACCCGGACGTTCGGCGTATGTTGCTGACCATGAAAGCACTGAACGAGGGCGGCCGCGCGTTTTCCAGCTATGTCGCGCTGCAACTGGATACCGCCAAGTACAGCGAGGATGCGACCCGACGCAGTCGTGCCCAGGACCTGGTGGCACTGCTGACCCCGGTAGCCAAGGCTTTCCTCACCGACATGGGCCTGGAAAGCACCTTGCACGGCCAAATGATCTTCGGCGGACACGGTTATATTCGCGAGTGGGGCCAGGAGCAATTGGTGCGTGATGTGCGCATCACCCAGATCTACGAAGGCACCAACGGTATCCAGTCGCTGGACTTGGTCGGGCGCAAGATTGTCGCCAGCAACGGGGCGTTGTACCGGCTGTTCGCGTCGGAGATCCGTCACTTCACCGCCAATGCCTGCGCTGACCTCGGCGAGTTCACCAGGCCGTTGAATACGGCCGTGGACACCCTCGATGAGCTCACTGAGTGGCTGCTTGATAGAGCGCGGAACAACCCGAATGAAATCGGTGCGGCCTCGGTCGAATACCTGCATGTCTTTGGCTACACCGCGTATGCCTACCTCTGGGCGCGTATGGCCAAGGCCTCCATGAGCACGCACTCGACGGATGATTTTTACGCAAGCAAATTGGCGACCGCGCGTTTTTACTTCGCCCGTCTGCTACCGCGCATTCACTCGTTGAGCGCCTCGGCCAAGGCAGGCAGCGAGTGCCTTTATGCGTTGCAAGCCGAGCAGTTCAAGTAACTCATCCGGGAGGGGAGTCGAGCTGAAGTGCGCCAGCGGGCCTCGCCGACCATCACCGGTGGGGTCCGGGTAAAACGGCTATTCGGGATCTGTTTTCACCGCCTTCCAACTGTCGTCTGGATCAAAGCGCTTCATCGACTGGGCCAGTTTGGCGCCATTGGGTCCCAGGTCCTTCTCAAATACTTGTCCTTCATGGCTGATCATGAAGCTCATCACCCCGGTGTCGTCGTACTTTGCCGGCCAGGCGATCAGTGCAAAACCACGGCTCATCTTGTCACCGATGAGGTAGCTGAAGGCTCCGCCAGGGGCTGAAGGCCCCTGGCCTTCAAGGATACGAAAGTGGTAACCATGCCAATCTTCCCCGGCAATGGCTTTGCCGAACGAAGGTCCCAACGGGCTGATCTGGTCGCTATCGTCCTCTGCCCAATAGAGCCCGTCGTGCTTGCCGGGCGTGCTGAAAATTTTCTGCGCATATTCGAGTGCGCCGTCACCGTCGCGATCCACTGATGCGTAGTCCATCTGGGCATCGTGATACGTCAGCACCGCTTGCACCGCGTCGAGTTCGTTGCGACCGATTCGCCGAGCCCGGATTTCTGCGTTACCGGCCTTGATGTCGAAGCGCCAACCGTTTTCGACTTTTACCAGGGGAATGGGCAATGTCCAGTGGCTACTGCCCACCGCCAGTAGCGCCTTTTTGTCGCTGGTTTTTTCAATGCGATGCTGTTCGCGGTATTCCTTCAAAAACGCGTCGACATCGCTGCGCTGCACACCTTCGCGCGGGATGTAACTGTGCCATTTATCACCCAGCAACTCGGTGAGGCGAGCCTGATCAGCGTGTTCCGTGCCCAGTGCCTCGACGAACGCTTCAGCGGCCTTTTCCGGCGTTGGAAAGGATTGCTGCGCCGTAGCCATGCACGACCATGCCACACCGGCCGCTATCGCCACTATGGGATAAAGCTTGCCCATGAGTGACTTGACTCGATACTGGTTTTTCAACGACGGCCCCCCCTTGAACGTGGTGCACTGGACGGCCTGCTGATCTGATGACCGGCAGATCGCGCGGCGCTGGGGCGTTGGGCAGAAACCTGACTGGCCCGGCCACGGCTGGCTTGTGCGTTGGACTGGGACGGCGAGCGCGCGCCGGCGAATGCATTGTTGCGGGCGCTGCCGGCGGAAGAGCGATTTTGCGCAGCCTGGCGCGGCTGTGCGGAGTCCTGTCTGCGTTGATTGACCTGAGCGTTTTGTCTGCCTGACGGCTGATTATCCCGAGTGTTTCTCTCAGTGCCTTGGCCTCTGTCAGGCGATCTCTGTCTGTCCGTACCCGCCTGCATTCGATTGCCTGCCGAGTTTCCAGACTGGGCTGCGCGAGCTCGGTCACGGGCTTCGCGATTAGTGGTGGCAGGTCTTTCGATACCGGCCCTGTCCATGGAACCACGGGCTTTTTCACGAGCCTGGGCTCGCTGTGCATCGTCACCCCGAAAGGCTTCGCGCCGATTGGCACCGTCCAGTTGCCGGCCGAATTGTTCGCGGCTGCGATTGTCCCGATAGGGGACGCCATCGCGATGAGCGGCGTTGTGCTGCCACTTGTTATTGGTGATTTGATTGTTTCGATTGATGTTGTTGTAGCGGTTGACGTCGATGTCTACGTCGTTATTGCCCCAGTCACAATTACCCCACAACGAGCCGACGATCGCCACACCGGTACCAAACGCCAGCCCGGCCATCAAAGCCTGACCGGGGTAATACGCGGGTGGCGGTGGGTAGTACGCGGGCGGCGAAGCAGGGTAGGGCCAGGTGCCGTAGATTGTTGTCGAGTTATAGGTGGGAACGTACACCACCTGCGGATCAGAGGGCTGAATGATGATGGTGGAGGTGCTATTGGCCGGGGCAGGGGCCGAAGCAGCGGGCGCGGGTGCCGCCTGAACGGTCACGTTCTGGTACTGGTTGCTCTGAAGGTTGCCTGCTGTTTGTGCCTGACGACGCAAGCGTTGCACGCCGTTCATGAGATCGTCGGGTTGCGCCAGAAAAGCATCACCCAGACGCTGCACCCACACGGGATCCTGCCCCAGCGTTACCAGGACCTGAGGGAAGGCGACCAGCGCCTGAACGCTTGGGTCCCAAGGCTGGCTCGCCACTTGTTTGACCGCCTCATCGCCCTTGGCGTCGGGGTGAGCTTTAGACCAGGTCACCGCTTCGGCGATTTCCCCGGGATACGTGGTCGCCATGAGGACCTGTGCAAGCAATGGATCGGGGTAGAGCGCAATGGGAGCCAGCATTTGATCAAGCTGTTCCTGGGTAAACACGGCGTCTTTGCCCGCTGTCGTGACGGGCGCTGTTTCAGCAACGTTTGCGGGCGCGTCCGGTGTCTGCGCCAGACACGAAGGCCCCGTTAAAACCAGTACGACTGACACCGCGTAAAATAACGAAATACGCATTGCCTTACCTCTTTGTGGCCGGGCAGGTTTGGAATGACTGGGTCAATGTCGGGACGGTGAAAGCAGGTTGCTTCGATACTTCCCACTAAGGGTAGCAAACATATTTTTTTTCATGAGTTCAGTGCAGCCGCTTTATCAAGCGAAGTGTAGTTTTGGATCTGTGCGCCCACAGGCAACGGCTTGAGGAAGGAAACTGATGCGACCAGCGGTCTGTCCTTTGCTGCGGGTCGGGTTGTGACAGAAGTGCCGCCCTGACACAGCACTATTCTTATGGGCGACGACCGATGTTCATAAGCGGTTGTTACCCTGGATGTTGAGACCCGTTGGCCAGAATCCGGGTTAGAGTGTTCATCAATGTCTGTACATAAGGTCCCTCCACTCGATTCGCGTAGTCGCGCCAAGCGGTTCCAGCGAACGAACAGGGCAAAAAAAAACCGTATATCAATCGTTATGTGAAGAATGAATCGTCCGCTGTTTGTTTCTCTAGATGGGCCCAAGGGAACCGGCAAAACCACACTGTTGGAAGCCGTTACGAAAGTACTGAGGGCAGACAACAAGAAGGTGATCCGGCTTTGCGAGAAGAAAAGCGATCCCTGTAGGGGTGAAACAATGGCCCTTGTTAACAAGCTCGTCAGAAATCCCACCCGGGATTTGGAGTTGCGGGTTTGTGAGCGCCTTGCTGATAGCCGTACCTGGATTTCCCGGCACGTGCTGACCAAACAGCCACCAGACAGCATCATCTTGATAGATCGCTGGTACCCGTCCGATGCCGCGTTTCGCCGGATAGTCCCGTTTGCAGAGATTCTGCAATTGAACATCGATCGAAACGTGCGAGTGCCAGACCTGCATGTCGGGGTTGTCACCGCCCCTGAAATTTCATGGGCGAGGGCCGCGGCACGAGGACGTGGGCTGAGCAGTACTGTGATCCATAAGCTGGAAGAACAGGTCGCTTGTACCCAGGCATTCGAGCAAGCGATTGCGGATCACGGCTGGGTCTTATGCCGTAATGAAGGAACGATCGAAGACGCAACGATGCAGGTGGTTTCTGAAATTTATAGAGTCCTTCGATGCTCCGTAGACGAAGTTCGTTGCGCAGGTCTTGATGCAGTTGAGATAGCCGGAGATATAGATCGTTAGCAGGATAGAAGGGGGTGATTTGTCGCCGCACTGGAGCCGGGGTATTGAGTTGGCTCGAACAGTGATCGGGGATTGGTAACTTGAAGGAACCTCCGAAGATGTCGCGGTCTTCCATGCTTTCTCCCTCGTGGCGTTGTGCAACATACCCGCCCGTCACCCCCAACAACCCGGCCCGCACTAACCCGAGGTTGCGCTGTCAGTATTTCACGCCTAGCGACGAGGATCGTCTCTGATAGCGGCACGTCAGACTACGTCTATTTTTTCCAATGCCTGAGGGCAAAAAGCTCGCGATGGATTGCGTCTTGGACCGACCATTCCTTTTGCGGGCGACACTCTATGGGTTTGCTTCTCGATCCACGGCATGACATTGATGCCGCTTTATTAAGCTATCGCCGTGTGTTCTGGTCGTTGGCGCTGTTCAGTGGTGTGATCAACCTGCTGGTGTTGGTGCCGTCGCTCTACATGATGCAGGTGTACGACCGGGTCCTCACCAGTCGCAACGAAACCACCTTATTCATGCTCACCTTGATCGCCCTGGGACTGTTCATGTTCAGCGCCCTGATCGAGTGGGCACGCGGCGAGGTGATGATTCGCATGAGCGCCGGGCTGGACGAGGCCCTGGGCGAGCGCATTTTCGACGCCGCCTTCGCCCGCAGCCTGCGTGAGCACAACGCGAACCCGGCGCAGGTGCTCACCGATCTGGCAACGCTACGGCAGTTAATCACCGGCCAGGGCCTGATCGCCTTGCTGGATGCACCGTGGTTGCCCATCTTCGTGCTGGTGGCGTTCATCTTTCATCCTTGGTTCGGTGTACTGACGCTGGTTCTGGCGCTGATACTGATCGGCCTGGCGCTGTGGGGCGAGTTAGCGACTCGCACACGCCTGGACGAAGCCAATCGCCTGGGCGTGCAGTCGTCGATCTATGTAAACAGCACGCTACAAAATGCCGAAGTCATCCGGGCTCTGGGCATGCTCGGGCCGTTGCGCCAGCGCTGGAGCCTGCTGCAGCAACGCATCATTGCCGCCCAGTCCCATGCCAGCGACCGCGGCGCGCGTATCACCGCGACGACCCGCTTCGTGCGTATCTCCGGACAGTCGCTGGCCCTGGGCCTGGGCGCGCTGCTGGTGCTGGAAGGCCAATTATCTGCGGGCATGATGATTGCGATGTCGCTGCTGCTGGGGCGTGCCCTGGCACCCGTGGAAATCGCCATTGGTTCGTGGAAGCAATTCAACTCTGGCCGCCAGAGTTACCAGCGCCTGGGCCAACTGCTTGCTCAGCAACCGCGCGAGCGCCTGCGCATGTCGTTGCCACCGCCCACCGGCGCGCTACGCCTGGATCAGGTGTATGTCGGCCCGCCCGGCGCCTCGCAACCGATCCTGAGGGGCATCAATTTCAGCCTGACCAAAGGTGATGTGCTCGCCGTCGTTGGCCCCAGCGCCAGTGGTAAATCAACGCTGGCCAAGGCGCTGGTCGGGGTATGGCCGGCCATGGGCGGGTCGGTGCGCCTCGACGACGCCGAGATCAGTCAATGGTCCCACGACGCCCTGGGCCCGCACCTTGGATACCTGCCGCAGGACATCGAGCTGTTCGACGGCAGTGTGGCCGACAACATTGCCCGCTTCGGCGAGCAGGACGCCGACAAGATTATCGCCGCAGGGCGTCACGCCGGCATTCACGAGATGATCCTGAAATTCCCCAAGGGTTACGATACGCCGCTGGGCCCCGGCGGGCTTGGCTTGTCCGGTGGACAAAAGCAACGCCTCGGTCTGGCTCGCGCGCTCTATGGGCACCCGTCGCTGATCGTGCTCGATGAGCCCAACTCCAACCTCGATGAAGCCGGAGAGGTGGCGCTGGTTCAGGCCATCAATGCGCTCAAGGCTGCTGGCAGCACCGTGGTGCTGATTACCCACCGGCCGAATGTGCTGGCGGTGGTTGATCACATCCTGGTGCTCAAGGACGGTACTCAACATGCATTCGGTCCAAGGGATCGGTTGCTCAAGGCATTGAGACCGGGGCCAAGACCGGCCGCGGTCAGGGAGGCTGGCGGAGATGCGTGATCTGACCCCAGAGGCACAAACGTACAGCGAGCAGGGGCTGAGCGTGCGCCACGCTAAAGCGTACGCCCGAGCCAGTACCGACGCCGGGGGCGCTGCACGCTATGGTGTGGGTTTCCTGGTCCTGGCGCTGGGCGGTTTCCTGCTCTGGGCCTGTCTGGCACCACTCGACCAGGGTGTCGTGGGCACCGGCACCGTGGTGGTGGCGGGCGAACGCAAGGCTGTGCAGTCGTTGGTCGGTGGGGTGGTAGAAAAGCTGCTGGTCAGCGATGGCGACCGCGTCACCCAGGGACAGTTGCTGGTGCAGCTCAATACGGTGCAGGCGCAGTCGCAACTGGACGTGACCCTGGGCAAGTTGCTCAACGATCGCAGCGTCGAGGCGCGGTTGATTGCCGAGCGCCTGGGCTCAGCCGAGATCCAATGGCCCGCTGAACTGCTGGAGCGTGCCGACGAGCCCCGGGTCAAGGCCGCCATGGCCTTACAGAGCCAGCTGTTTCTGACCCGCCGTGCAGAACTGGGCAGCCGTTTGCAGATCATCGAACACGAAGCCGCGGCCTTGCAGCAGCAATTACTCGGCTACGAAGGCGTCAAGCGTAATTACGATACGCAGATGCGCTTCCAGCAGCAGGAGCTGGAAGGTCTGCGTAATTTGGCCCTTGAAGGCTACATTCCACGCAACAAACTCTTCGAGGCCGAGCGCAACGCAGCCCAATTGGCCGGGCAGATTGCCTCCGGGGTGGGCGATGTCGGCAGAACCCGCCAGGCGATCAACGAAAGCCACCTCAAGGCCTTGCAGGCGCAGCAGGAATTTCGCCGCGATGCCGAAACGCAGCTCAGCGAAGTCTCCGCCGAGGCGGCAGCTTATGCCGATCAGATTCATGCCTTGCAGTTTGAAGTCGACAACGGTGCGATCCGTGCGCCGGTATCCGGGCAGGTCATGGACGTGAGCATTCACACGGTCGGGGGCGTTGCGCAGGCCGGCCAAACCCTGATGCAGGTGGTGCCGCTGGACGCGCCGATGGCGATCACTGCGCGTTTCGAGCCTCTGATGGCCAATAAGTTACGCCCGGGTTTGCCGGTGCATGTGCATTTCACTGCTCTGCAACGGGTGGATACGCCGATGGTCACCGGCACTGTGACTACAGTGTCGGCGGACCAGTTGATCGATGAACAGACGCACCAGCCGTACTTTTCCGCCAAGGTCGACATTCCTGCCGACACCGTCGCCTCGCTGCAGGCCGCTGGTCTGCAGGTGCGCCCCGGCATGCTCGCCGATGTCACGGTGGTGACGGGGGAGCGCACCTTGATGAATTACCTGATGAAACCTTTGCGTGAGCGCTTGCTTGCGGCCTTCAAAGAGGAATGAGCATGACCGCCGTGGCTCACCACATTGGGTGTGTGGTGGTCTTTAATTTTTCGGGCACTGCTAATCCCTTGTGGGAGCGAGCAAGCTCGCTCCCACATCAGGTCAGGCTGTGAAATCGCTGGCCTGCAGCTCCTTGACGCCCACCATCTCGAATTCGAACTCGGGGGTGACGTTGGCGTTGACGCTGCCGGAGAGGATGCCATCGGCAAAGCGTATTTGGCCGGTGGCGTTGGTGGGGTCGAAGGCGTTGCTGCCAATGAACATGAAGGCGTCGACGGTGGCGGTCAGCGGGTTGGCGTCCAGGCTGGTGAAATCCAGATGATCACCCTCAGTGGTCTTGAAACCGCTAATCACATCGCGTAAAGCCCCGACGCCCATGTCCGACAGCGCACCAAACGCGTAGGTGTCCGCGCCAGTGCCGCCGGTGAGGTTGTCGGTGCCTGCGCCGCCGATTAGTCGGTCATCGCCCGAACCACCCACCAGCGTGTCGTTACCGGCACCACCGTTCAGGATATTCGCGGCGCTGTTGCCCGACAGACTGTCGGCGTTGGCGCTTCCCGTCACGTTTTCGAGGAATTTCAAGGTGTCGAGCCCGGACCCCGCGGTGTTTTGTTGTGCGGACGTCGACAGGTTTACAGTAACGCCCGCCAGGGCTCGCTCGAAGGACACTGTGTCGTTGCCATCGCGTCCGTCCAACACATTGTTGCCGGCACCGGCGAACAGCGTGTTGTCCAGCGCATTGCCTGTCCCATTGGCGGCACCAGCGCTGCCGATATACAGATTCTCGACGTTGCTGCCGAGGGTATAGGCCGCCAGGCTGCTGTGCACGTTGTCGACTCCTCCAGGCACCGCATTGCTGTTGGTCTCGATCGCGGTGTCGTCGACATTGTCGACATAGTAGGTGTCGTCTCCATCGCCACCGCTCATGCTGTCCGCCCCTGCGGCACCATCGAGCACATTGTCGGCGGCATTGCCGGTGATGAAGTTACGCCGCTCATTGCCGGTGCCGTCGATCTCCGACACGCCGGTCAGCACCAGATTCTCGAGATTGGCGCCCAGCGTCCAGCTGACCGAGGCCTGCACGGTATCGATCTGCGCGGTCGAGGTATTGGTTTCCTCCACACTGTCGAACGCGTTATCGACCACGTAGATGTCGTTGCCATCGCCGCCTGTCATCGTGTCGGCGCCCAAGTCGCCATCCAGTGTGTCGTTGCCCGCGCTGCCCACCAAGGTATCTGCTTGATCAGTGCCGGAAATCATCCCTCCCTGGTTCTGAGCGTTGCCGAAAATGGCCTGCACGCTGTTGTTGTCGTCGGGATTGCCCTGGAAGCCCAGGTCATTGGCAATGTAATCGGCCAGGCGTTGGCCAACGATTTCCGCTGATTCCTCGTGCAGGTGCCAGACGTCATCGGGATACACCAGCGGATCGACTTCGTAGCGCAAGGGCAGGTCGGTGTAGTCCACCGCCAGCTTGACGTCGGCGCGCTCGGCGGCGATGGCTTCCTGGGTGGCGCGGACATAGCCTACGCCCGAGACGATGGAGGCAATCTTCTCTTCGGAATAACCCCGGGCACGCGCCGCATCCTCCTGGTAGTGGCCGGTCTCCATCATGTACACGCTGAAGTTGCCGAACTGGGCATGCAGGTAATCAAACACCTTCAGGGTCGCGTCCTTGTAGGCAGCGGCCGCCGCTGTTTTGTCCGTGGCACGGCCGATCTCCTGGGCGGCTTCCTCGCCCTGGCCCCAGATGATGCCCATGGTGACGTTATCGATCGATTGCAGTTCGGTGAGCTGGTCGCCCAGCAACGCGACGGCGCGCAACAGCGCAGGCCCGGGCTGGTTGGTGTCTGTCAGCCACCAGCACAACTTGAGTTCCTCGGCGCCCATGGTCGACAGGCCGTTGACCGTGCTGCCCCCCACCGCGATGTCGATGCCATTGCCATCGGCATCGGTGAACTGGCTACGCACGTCATAAGTGGTGTAGCGGTCCAGGTCGTTGACCAGCATCGAGGTGCCGGACTGATTGTCGTCCTCGGTCATGCGCAGCAGGCGCGCATTGGATTGGCCGAGTGTGGGTAGGTAGAGGATGTCCTGCTGGGCGCGCTCGCCGAACACGAAATCACTGGCGGTCAGGGTGTTGAGGTAGTTGCCATTGAGGGCGATTTCGAAGCGATTGCCATCGACGTCGGACTCGGCGGATTTGATGTAGGTCTTGTCGCCAGCCGCGTTGAGGGTCATGTACAGCGTGCCATTGCTGCCATCGCCGAGGCCGAGAAATCCCAGGCCCGACACATCAATCTTGTCGACGCCCGCGGTGAAGTCATAAATCGTGTCGGTGGCCGTGATGCCGCCGGTGTCGTAGTCGCGGTAGCTGTCGAGCACGTTGGTGTAGCGGAAGGTGTCGGCCCCGTCGCCGCCGTACAGCGAGTCGCGTCCGGCGCCACCGTCGACGATGTCCGCACCGGTTCCGGCCTTGATTGTGTCATTGCCACCGAGGCCGAGGATCAGGTCCGCGCCCGCCGTGCCGTTGAGGGCTTCGGCATTGTTGGTGCCGGCGATGGTATTGGCGGGCGCATCGGCCACTGCCAAGGCGAAGCTGTCGCTGACCGAAGCACCAGAAGGATCCGTGGCCTTGACCAGTACGTTGTAATTGCCAGACGCAGTGCTGATCGGCGTGCCGGTGAACGTCAGGCTGGAGGCATTGAAGCTCAGCCAAGCGGGCAGGGCGCTGCCGTCGGCGAGGGTCGCTGTGTAGGTGAGCACATCCTGGTCGGCGTCGGTGAAACTGTCGTGGGTGACGGTGTAGTTGAACGGCGAACTTTCGGTGGCGTTCTGGTCGAGGAGGGGAATGGCCACCACTGGCGCTACATTGCTGGGCGCGTTCTGGCCGGCGAAAACAAAATGACTCGCCGTCAGGCTGCTCACCAGGTTGCCCGCCATCGACACTTCGAAGCGGTTGCCGTTGGCGTCGACGGTGAGATCCTTGAGGTAGGTGCGGTTGCTCGAAGCACTGTAGGTCACTTGCAGCGTGCCGTTCAGGCCATTGCCCAGAGCCGTGTAGCCGAGCGCCGAGACATCGATTTTGTCGGCGGTCACGTCGAAATCGAGGATCTGGTCACTGGCGCTGGTGGAAGCGGTGCGGTAGCTGTCGAGTGTTGAGGTGTAGCGGAATACGTCGGCACCTATGCCGCCGGTGAGTTTGTCTGCGCCGGCGCCACCGACCAGGGTATCGTTGCCCGCGCCGCCATTCAGCGTGTCGTTGCCGGCGCCACCGAAGAGTTGTTCGTTGGCGGCGGTGCCGGTCAGTGTGTCGTTGTTCGGCGTGCCGTTGATCACAGTGGGTGAGGCGGGCACGTCCTGCACCGCGATGGTAAAGCTGTCGCTGACGGTGGCGTTGCTGCCGTCAGTCGCTGTGACCTGTATGGAGTAAGTGCCCGATGCGGTATCGCTGGGTGTACCGCTGAACGTACGAGTCGCTGCATCGAATGTCAGCCAGCTGGGCAGGGCGCTGCCATTCGCCAGTTTGGCGATGTAGCTGAGGCTGTCGTTATCCGGATCGGTAAAACTGGTGGCCGGCACCACGTAGCTGAACGGGGTATTTTCGGTGGCGTTCTGATCCAGCAATGCCGTTGCCACCACCGGCGCATGGTTGACCGGTGACGACGTGGCAAAGACGAAATTGGCGCTGGTCAGCTTGTCGACGTAGTTGCCGTTCAGCGTCACTTCAAAGCGGTTGCCATCGGCGTCGGCGGTCAGGGACTTGATGTAAGTCTTGGTGCCTGCACTGTTGAGCACCAGGTACACGGTGTTGTTCTTGCCGTCCCCCAGGCCGGTAAAACCAATGGCCGAGAGGTCGATCTTGTCGGCGCTGATATCGAAATCGGTGATCACGTCGCCAAGGTTGGCGCCGCCAGTGTTGTAGTTGCGGTAACTGTCCAGGCGGTTGGAGAACACAAAGGTGTCCGCCCCGGCGCCACTGGTAAGGGTATCCATGCCGGCACCGCCGTCGAGCTTGTCGTCGCCCGCACCGCCGCTGAGGCTGTCGTTGCCCGCCAGGCCGAGCAGGGTGTCGGCCGAATCGGTACCCAACAGCGAGTCGCTGCCGCTGGTGCCGGTGACCACCCGATTGAAAATGAAATTGCTGGCGGTCAGGGTGCTGGCGAGGTTGCCCGAGAGAATCAACTCAAAGCGATTGCCGCTGGCGTCGGCATCGTAGTCCTTGATGTAGGTACGGTCGTTGCTGGCGCTGTAGCTGACCTGCAAGGTGCCGCCTCGGCCATTGCCCAGGCCGGTGAAGCCGAGGCCAGCGAGGTCGATCTTGTCCTGGGTGACGTCGAAGTCGGTGATGGTGTCATCGAAGCTTGCGGTTGCGTTGCGGTAACTGTCGGACTGAGCGACGAAACGAAACGTATCGGCACCCGTGCCGCCGGTGAGTTTGTCGATGCCCGCACCGCCCACCAGAATGTCGCCACCGGCCCCGCCATTGATAGTGTCGTTGCCGGCTCCGCCATAGAAAATCTCGCTTTCGGCGCTGCCCAGCAGGGTGTCGTTGCCAGCCGTACCTTGCACGGTGGTCATCGGCACCGTGGCGCTGACATAGCTGCCGTCGCCATAGACCAGCGTGGCACCCTTGCTGGTGTGACTGATGGTGTTGCCAATAATGGCGTTGCGATCGGTGCCGTCTTCATTGCGCTCTGCAACACCATAGGTCGACAGGTTGCTGCCGCTGATGATGTTGCCCTGGATGGTGTTATCGCTGCCGTTGAAGTACTTGCCGGACACGCCCAGGGTGTCGTCGTAGGACTGGATGATGATTTCCGGTACGGGGGCACCCAGAGAGTTGTTGTTGAGTGTGTTGTCGATGATCTCGACGTGGTTACTGCCGTAGACGCGAACCCCGGCGCTGGCGTTGTCGTGAATATCGACGCCGCTGACAGTCACTTCGCTGGACAGCTTGATCAGCACCCCTTCAGCGCCGTTGCCGTACACCTCGCCACCAGTGATTATGATGTTGCTGGGGGAGGGGATGTCCTCGCTGCCGCGCTGCACCACGATGCCATTGCCGCCATTGTTGTAGGCAACGTTGTTGGTGAGGGTGAAGTCGTGGGTGCTGGTGACGACGTTGAAACCGTGGCGGTCATTGTCGTAGGCGACGTTGTTTTCGAAGGTGCTGTCGCTGAGAAAGTCCGCGACGAAGCCGTCCAGGCCATTGCCGTGGGACACGCTGTTCTTGATCACCATGTTGACGGTCTGCTCGTGGGGGTCGAAACCGTACCCGGAGCAATCCTTGATCTCGACGCTGTCGAGGGTGACGTTGGAGTCGAAACCTTCCTGACCGGGAATATAGCCATTGAACCAACCGTCGATCTTGCCGGTGGTGTTGTCGCGGTTACCGTCGATAGTGAGGTTGCTGACGCCAAAGTCATGGGTTTCTTCGCCATAGGCCGAGCGGATGACACCCGTGATTTTGGTGTCGGAGCCGTCAGCCACCTTAACGGTGGTATCGCCCATGCCGTCGCCGTACAAATTGACGTTGCTCTTGAGCATCAAACAGCCGTCGGAGGGTTCCTCACCTCCCGAAACAATATATGTCCCGGTCGGCATATACACCTGCCCCCCGCCTGCAGCGGCTGCCGCATCAATCGCACTTTGTATCGCAGCTGTGTCGTCTGTGATGCCATCTCCTTTGGCGCCAAAATTTTGCACATTGAAAATCATTAGCTTATCTCCGTATCAGGTAAGAACCTCGCTAGACGCCAATATTCCATCGACGACCACCGTGTTAGGACCCAGCGGAGTGCGAAAGTTGTGACCGCATATCGGGGGAGTGTCAAAAACCAGACTTTACTGATCGGCGGTTGTGAAGTGTTTCAAAAAAGTAACGCCTTGTTGACGCTTGCGCTGATTGCGAGCGATGCCCTTTGGGAGCGACTTTGCCTCTCGGCATAACAGCGGCGCAACTCAAAGTGCTGAGGATTATTTGTCGAGGAGATGACACCGCAGTCGCGTTGTGCCGACACCTGTCTATCCATAGCGCGTCGATGACGCGAATGGTGGATCGACTTGAGCGCAAGGGCTTGATCGTTCGTAGCCAGGACGGTCAAGACCGACGCCAGGTTCTTCTGGTGTTGACCAGTAAAGGCGAAGCTTTGAGATCGATATTTGCGCCGATTGAGGCCGCCGCGATGAATGAATTCACGGCGTGCCTTACGACTGAGGTAAGCGCGCCACCCACCTACTTCAAGGTGGGTGGCGCGCTCAGCTTGGCGACACCGGCGAGCAGTTCCACGGCAACAGCGCTTCGTAATCTTCAACCGAGGTCGCCAGTGGCAGCCGTTCTAATGCGTGGCGCAGCCACGCATAGGGCTCTTGGCCGTTGGCTTTGGCAGTCTCGACCAAGCTGTAAAGCTGAGCACTGGCCGTCGCGCCTTTGGGTGTGTCGCTAAACAACCAGTTCTTTCTTCCGATGACGAAGGGCCTGATCGCACGCTCGGCGGGGTTGTTGTCAATCGGCAAATAGCCTTCCTCGGCGTACCGTTCCAGTTTGTTCCAGTTACCCGCCATCGCCAGAACACTTGGGCTGGCCATGCTTTTTTCAATCAGTTGAGCCGGCTTGTCCGCAGTGACCGGTGCTGCTTCACAATCGCGGCAGCCATAGACTTTACGAACGTGTTTGATCACACGGATCTGCATCGGCACGATCTCAAGCTGCTCGCTGACTTCCTCGCCGATAGTATGTTTACGGCAGCCGCAGTCACACGTCAGCTCATGTTCGGGAAGTTCGTGGATGATTTCGATGCGCGGCAGATCGGCGGGCAGTGGCTTGCGTTTGCCGCGGCGCTTGGTCGGGGCAACGACCTCTTCATTTGAGGTTTCGTCCACAGGCTCGACGACGCTTTCCGCTTCGTTGAAAAGAGCTAGCTGTGGCGTGGCCGGATCAGCTGTTTGCTCGGACTTACGTCCGAACAGACGCTGGCGCAGCAGCACGTTTTCTTCTTCAAGATGAACGATGCGGCCCTTATTAGACTCGCGCTCAAGCAGCATTTGCTCTAACAGTTGCTTGACCAGCGCAGCCAGGCCATCAATGGATTTTCGGAAGTCGACAGGTTTGGGATAGAGATACACTTTTTCGACTTTGGCGTCGGGTCGCATCATGGCGAGCTGGCTCCTGAGAGAAATCGGGAGCACAGCTTCGGGGATGAGGTGTCAGCTTTGAATGTGGGGTTCATGGAGCGCTTACAGTGAAGGTCTACTAGAATCCAGAATCTGGCGAAGTTGTAGAAACCAAAGGCGGCAACCACAAAATTTTGAAAGAGTGGAAAGCGAAATACGGCTCGGAAAAAGTCGAGTCTTGGCTGAGCAAGTGAGTTTGGTTTGAGTACAAAAGGCCCGAGAGGGCCTTTTTTCTCCTGTGTGGATTTACTCGAAACCGGCTTAACTTTCGCTTCCCACTGTTCCCAGCCTCAGCAATGTTGGTCAGAGTGCAATCACCTTCATCTGCGGTTTTGCCTTTGCCAACGTCGATGCAGCATGGGTTAATGTAGCCTCGGTAGCATCCCACCCCAAGCATGCATCAGTCACTGACACTCCATATCGCATGGAGTTGCCTAATACTTGGCAGCCTTCATAAAGATGGCTCTCCAGCATCATGCCTTTGAGAGAATGCTCTCCTTCCAAGCGCTGCTCTAGCACGTTTGCAAATACTCCGGGTTGACGCGTATGAATCTTACCGCTATTGGAATGACTGCAATCAACCAAAATCCGGCAGGGAAGGTCGGCTTTGTCCATGGCAGTCTTAGCGGCGGTAACACTGAAATGATCATAATTCGGGCCTGCAATGCCGCCCCTCAAAACTAGATGAGTATCTGGATTGCCCTCGGTTTTTTGGACGGACGCGAATCCTTGGCTGTTGACTCCAAAATGGGTATGTGGGTGTGCTGCAGCACGCATAGCATCACACGCAACGCCGATGCCTCCATCGGTGCCATTCTTGAAGCCTACTGGAATGCCTAAACCACTCACTAACTCTCGATGGACTTGCGATTCGGTGGTTCGAGCTCCAACAGCAGCCCAACTCATCAGATCATCGAAGTATCCAGCTGCTATGGGGTGAAGGACTTCATTTGCAATAGGTAAACCCTTGGACACGACGTCTCGTAACAGTATCCGCGCAACCTCCAATCCTGCATGTACATCGTTGGTGCCGTTGAGCCAAGGGTCATAAGCCAAACCCTTCCAACCAACCGTCGTGCGCGGTTTTTCAACATATGTACGCATCACTAAAAAGATTTCGTCATTTAACAACTGAGCTAAACTCAAAAGTTTTTCGGCATACTCAAGTGCCGAATCTGAGTGATGGAGCGAACAGGGCCCCACGATCACTAGCAGCCTTTCATCTTCACCATTCAGGATCGCGCGTATTGTATTACGGTTGTCTTGAACCTGACGAGCAAGCGCATCCGAAATTGGAAGTTTATGTTTGACTTCAAGAGTACTTGGAAGCTGTAGTTTAGTGTCATAACATGCTGGAAACGATGACGGGGAGGCAAGTAAGTGGGAGTTCATGTTAGCTACCTGATCATAAGCGGAAATTTTGCAGCTCTCCTAATGTGGGAGCTGCAATTAAACCATTTCAAGATTGTAGTCCAAAACATTGGACAGTAAAGTCTACTGTTTTTGACTGATTGAAACGGTGATATGCGTTTCTATTGGCTTATAACTGTAATTCAGGTGTTCTTGCAGAAGAAGGACGATTTAACTCCCTGTGGTGTTCTCCCAATAATCCTAGAGATTGCAAATCTGTTACATATTTTCGAATCAGAGATTCAGAAATATGTGGGATTGCAAAGGTCTCTGAACCGGGCTCAAACGCATCAATGGCTCCTTCGAAGCGATCGGAAGGAATGGTTGAGCCACTGATAACCTCTGCCGGTTCGCTAAAACCATGCATAAGCGGTAGTAACGAATGCTGCTTTAGGCGTTCCGGAAGGCCGCGTAACGCCGTCTCGAACCTACGATGCCAATCAGCATAATCAGAAATTTTGCTGATGTTGACACCATGGTCAGTCATCCAGTCGACAAACGTGTCCAGCGAAACGCCATCATTATGCGGATTCACTAGATGGAATGACCTATACGACTTCAAATGTTGTCTTACTCCGATTTTCAATATCGCGGATGCAGTGAAGTCGACTGGCAGACCATCGTAATGAGGCAGTCCCACGTTGTCAGTGGATCGATAAAATGAAGATGGGGCGATACCTGTAAGTGCGACGCTCAAAAGAAGGCGAGTAAACATATCGGGGACATTCAACTGTCCAGGATATTGGCTATGCCCCAGAATCATGCTTGAGCGGAATGTGGTGACAGGCAACCCGTAATGGCTGTGTGCTTCTCTAAGCAACACCTCACTCGCCCATTTAGTGAGCGCGTATCCGGCCGCGTAGGTGTCGTCGGCTTCTATTTCGGCGGCTACGATGCGGATGTCAGCGTCTTCATCCAAGGTGGTGTGGGTGTTCACTAAAGATGCCACGGCAATGCTGGATAAGAATACAACAGGCTTAAGGTGGTTTGAGAGAGCCAAGCTGATGATTTCTGCAGTGCCCGTCACATTGGCATCGAACAAGTTACTGTACGGAAGGACGTGGTTCACCAAGGCCCCTGCATGGACGATGGTGTCTACTTCCTTGCCTAGTCTGTCCCAGGTTTCCGGGTCCAGACCAAGTTTGGGTTCTCCAATATCGCCTGCCAGTACCTCAAGGTGGTGAGTTGACAGAGATCGTACCTTACTGAAAACCTGCGAATTCTCACTGCCAAAGGACTCATAAAGCCGTTTGGTCGCCAATGCCACATTCTTACCACGCACTACACAGATCAGCTTACCTCCTGTTTCACCAAGCTCCTCCAGTAATTGCAGGCACAAGAACCTACCGAGATAACCGGTCGAGCCCGTGAGCAAGATTGTTCGAGCTGAATTGGCGGAAGCTTTTAGCCCTCCTGCTTTCTGCAGGACATCTGGGCTAATGAATTTTTTGAGTGAAAGATCCTTTGCGTTGAATACGTTTGGCTTTGCACCGTGAATTGACGCAGCTGAAGGGCGAATCTGGCCCGACTGGAGCGTCTTTTCAATGTAGTCAGAAACGTGCTGTAGGTCGTACGCGGGGCTGATTAGCATATCGACGGGAATGGCGATTCCGTAAGCATCAGAAAGTATTGCAGCGAGACTGACCGCAGATAAAGAGTCTCCCCCTAGTTCTCTGAACTGTGCATGTGGACTGATTTCCTCAGTCGCGCCGCCAACGAGGCTGCGCACCGCTTGTTTTAGCGTTTCGAGGACTGACTGCTGGTTTATCCGTTCGTGAATATCATGGAGCTCATTCAATTCTTTGGATACAAGCTGATCGTTTAGGTCTTCAAGCCGATGAGCGTACTTTTCGCGAAGCTTAGGCCACAAAGGTTTACCGTGATCAGAAAGTAGCCCGTTAGACTGGGTAAAGGGTTCGCTTTCAATTAACAAGTCCCGTGGAATCTCATAGCTGCGCAGCTCGGATGTTTTCGCCAGCTTACGAATGGCATCACCGAGAAATTGTTTGATCAGTTCTGCTTTACCATCAAATCGTTGCGCAAGGTGTTCGGAGGGAACAACGACAGCGAGTAGGTAAGACCATTCGCTTCTTCCATACACGAAGATACTTTGGATTTCTGGTATTGCCGAAAAGGTGGTCTCCAATTGTGCAGTCGCGACAAATTCGCCTTGGGACAATTTGATTACATTTTTACGTCGATCTACATAGACCAGTCGGTTATGACCTGTTTCGGCAACAATATCCCCAGTTTTGTAGTATCCATGCTCATCGAAGAGCTCAGAGGCCAGTTCCGGTCGTTTGTAGTAGCCTGGGATGATCGACTGCGTTTTCAAAAGCAACTCGCCGCGAGGAAAGGGCGAATCAGTACCGTAATAGCCGAGTTCGGGTACATCGATGATTCTATAGTCTTCGACTGGAGGACTGAGTAGCTCATTGTCAATCCAGATTGCACCTGCTTCCGTGGAACCGTAAACATTGTGAAGAGGAATGTTCAGTAGCGTTTGCGTAAAAATTTTCAACTCATTGGACAGCGGTGCGGAACTGCAGCTGGCCCAGCGAACCTGCCCTCCCAAGACATTTATCCGGATATCTTCCAGAATCGCCAAGGACGTATCATCGCCGTGCCTAGCTTTTTTTCTAGCCAGTTCTGTTTGATATTTTTGGTAAATCATCTCGCATATCCGTGGCACCAACGACAACTCCGTTGGCTTGCTTAACGAGATGTCTTCAAGCAGGGTAGAAAGATTGCTCTTGGCCGTGAAATAACAAGTGCCGCCTCTAGCAAGGGTGCTTTTAAGCGAAGAGTGACCAGCGACGTGGCTCATCGGCATATAGTGAAATGTAACAGCCCTCTCTTCTGAAAAAATGGTGGCCCACGAACCGCCCCACATTCCAGATGCAAGCTTCTGTGTGTACATAGCTCCTTTGGGCGTGCCTGTGCTGCCAGATGTATAGATCAGCATCGACAGATCGTCATCTGAGGACGGGCTGTTATATAGGGCTGGCTCAGATAAGGTAGCCCCCTGTTTAAGCAGAGCTTGCAGAGGTTCGATTGAAATAGTCCTGGAGTTGCTATCCAGGTGACTAAGTACGTCATTGAGCTTTTTCGAGTGTTCGGTTATCTCTGAATAATAATCCAGTAGTAAGATTCGACGAATAGAAGGGGTTTTCAGTGCTGCTTCCACAGCGATCTGCAAGTAGTCAATACTTGTCGCGAAGATCAGAGGTTGTGTTTCTTGTAATATCGAGTCTATTTGAGCTTGGGATGATCCTGTTTGAAGAGGGACGACTATTGCACCGAGACGAATGCATGCTAAGTCTAATGTGGCGTAGTCACCGCTCGTGAAGGCCAGAAATGCAACCGGCTTGCCTGCAGTCAGAGGCGCATTGGTATTGTGGTTTAGTTCGGCAGCCAAAGCACCTGTTCGCTTCCAGAGTTCGCCATAAGTTATCGTGCCGTAACTTGGTAACAGCTTGAATGACACCTCTTGACTGGAGTCATCAGTGATAAATATTTTGTCTCGCTCCCCAATAGCAGGGCGATCCGCGTACTTGCTCATCGTGTCAGCGACGATTTTTGCCAAGCTCATAATTCGTTCCTTGATAAAAAATTGGCGGAAAGTGCACTGATAATCGAATAATCCGATCGCGTGATTATTCGGGGAGTGTTTTGGGAAGCCAGTAGACAGCGAGTAGCCCTACGGCAAAGGTAAGCAGGCCAGCAACAGCTATTGCTAGGTGCATACCAGTCAAGAATGCCTGTTGTGCTTGAGCGATTGTTTCGGCGGCGAGACCTGACGTATCGAGCGTTTCGTTCAGTGTGCCAGCAACGTTAGGGCCCGAAAGGCGAAACCACAGTGCTGCGAGTGAACCTAGGACGGAGATACCCAACGCGTTGCCGATCTCGTTACTTGTCTCTGCTATTGCGGCTGCAGCGCCTGCTCGCTCAGGTGGTACTGCTGATACTGCAATCTCGGCGACGAGGCTAAATGAAAGGCCGTATCCGATGCCTGCAATTATCGTTGAGGCGACAAAAAAACCTGCACCGTAGCTGGTGTCCGTCATAAGTAGCAGCAACATCCCACCGCTGATCAGGAAGTGCGTAGCTACAAGTGCCCATTTTTTTCCGATTCTTTCAACGATTTTGCTCGTCCAAATACATGTGGCGGTGAGGACAAGGGCTCCTGGCACAGTGAGCAGTGCAGTGGTGAAAACGTCGAACCCTAGTACTGATTGAATGTAGACGCCTACTAGATAGCCGGTAGCAGACCAAACCACCAAGGACAGTAGCCCGGTCAGAATCGCAATGGTGAAAATCCGATCTTTGAATAGGCTCACGTCAAGCAAAGGGTGCTTGAGATGGCGCTGCCTGCTGACAAACCAAAAGAGACCAATAACGCCAATCACACCAGAGACCATCTGGCCGGTGGAAATGCCGTACGCCGCAGCCGTTTTGAGAGAGTATGTGAAGAGCAGGATGCCAACAAACGACAGTGCGAGACTCGGTACGTCGATCTTGCCCGTCGTCTCAGCGTGTACCTCGCGTAGTAGATACGGCGCGGAGAGCATGAAAATCAACACCACGGGAACGTTGATAAGAAAAACAGCCCCCCACGTGAAGTTATTCAGCAGCATTCCGCCGATCAGTGGCCCGACCGCAAATCCGCCAGCGAAAGTCGCTGCAAAAATCCCAATAGCTTGCGCACGCTGCTTAGGGTCAGGAAATAGGTTGCTGACAATTGCCAGGCCCGACGGCAATAGCGTTGCTCCACCTAATCCCATAAGAGCTCTGAACGCGATTAGGCTCTCGGGGGTTGTCGAGAGCGCAGCTCCAACGGATGCCCCGCCGAAGATCATCGCTCCCACCATTACAAGCTTCAATCTTCCATATCGGTCACCGATGTTTCCGAAGGCCACTAAAAGCGATCCGACTACGAAACCGTAAATATCCAAAATCCATAGTGCTTGGTCAGCACTAGGCATAAGAGATGAGGTGATTCTGGGCATAGCCAAATACAGAACGGAACCGTCCATCGCGACCAGTGCAACCAGTCCCAGTACCGTAAGTAATCCTAGCCATGCTTGCCTATCCGCAGGCTGAGCGATAGTAGCTTGGTGCATAATATAATGACCTTTAGTTATGTATTTGTTTGTGATACGAAATTTCAGTAGGAGCTTTTTACGGCTTTTTACTTCAGCAAGTCGCAAATAGCCGTGCCGAGTATTTTTGCGCCGTGTTGGGTTAGTACGGATTCCGGATGAAATTGAAAAGATGAGAATAGTGGCCCGCGTAGTGCGTGAACTTCACCGGACTGAGCATCATAGCTAACCTCAATTCTTATACCTTCACCATATTTAAGCTTTGAACAATTTGTCATGGCGGAAAAAGTGTTGTAGAAGCCAACTTTTTCTGGAGTTCCAAAAAAATCGATTTCTTTCTGAGTCCCTTGGTTTGGGATCTCTTTGTGCATCAATTCGAGCCCTAAGTGAGAACAAAGCACTTGGTGGCTCAGGCAGATAGCTAAAAAAGGGCGGCGTTGATCAAGTAGTGTTTTAACTGCATTATGGAGACTGTTAACCCTCACATCTTTTTGATCGCAGGGGTCTCCTGGGCCAGGGCCTAATACAAATATGTCGTAGTCATCGTAGTTTATTGTTTCTTTTACATTTGCCACGGTTACTGACAGACTGAGTGCACTTAGTTGGTGGCATATCATTGAAGTAAACGTGTCCTCGGCATCCAATACTAAAACTCGAAGGCCTTCTAGCTCCTTTTTTGGCCGAGCACGGTCTTTCGCAGATGCTTGCCAAAAATCTGATATGTGGTTATTACGGTTTTCAAGCGCGGCGCTGATGCGCGGATGGGTGACAAGGTCTTTGTATCGATTTTCAGGAGTTGGCTCACTGGACTTTGAATTAAGAGTCCCGTCTGTTGTATCCAAAACGCCAAGAGCTGAAAGCAGACCTAAAGCCTTTGTTCGGGTTTCGGCAGCTTCTGAACTGGGGTTTGAGCTTCTTACCAATGTGGATCCGGTAGAAACTCTGATCGTTCCGTACTTATTTATATCTGCAGTGCGGATCAAAATCGAAGAATCTATGTAGTGCTGACCGCTTCGCTCGCGGCCTAACAGCGCAACGATTCCGCTGTAATAGGCGCGGCCTTCAGGCTCATATTTTTTGATGACTCGGCAAGCGTTTTCGAGCGGGCTTCCTGTGATAGTTGGAGCGAACAACGTCTCGCGCAGAATTTCCCACGGTTGCGATTGGGTTTCCCCTTTGATGAGGTATTCCGTGTGTGCTAGGCGAGTCATTGCTTTCAGATAGGGGCCCTTGATAGTGCCTCCTTGGGCACAGAAATTGCCCATCATCTTGAGCTCTTCATCTACGACCATATAAAGCTCTTCGGTCTCCTTGCAGTCAGCAAGGAAATCCAGGACTCCTTCGACGCTCGGCCCTGATGTCGGATATCGATAGGTACCACTGATGGGGTTCATGGTGGCCACGTTCTGCTCCAAGCTGACGTGCCGCTCTGGCGTCGCACCGACGAAGACCCTATCACCGGTGTATATGATGAAAATCCAATACGCCCCAATTTCCTGTTGCAATAACCTGCGAAAGAGCGTCAAAGCTTTGCGATGACTGAAATCATCAATGGATGCGAGGAATGAGCGTTTCAACACGAAATTGGAACCTGCCCCCATGCCAATTTCATCTTTGATGATCTTTAAAGCTGTCTCGGCGTAGGCGTCATCGTCGATGTCGTAATGCTCACCGCTTAACGTGATACCCGTGTCAGGTATTTGCTCCAGTACTTTCCCTTTTGCAAGGGTCGTTGCTGCATCGATGCTCAGTGCGATCAGCGGTTCTTTGTCATCAACGCATTCAAAGCCCCGTTCAGTTATCTGCCGGTAGGGAATGATCGCCAATACATCATGCCCACCGATTGCTGACGCATGTGGACGATAGCACCGGGAAAGATCTTCAAGTTTTTCTAAGTGCTCAACTGTGCCGGTCAGAATATCGACGGAGTCGCCGTTCGCGGACTCTGGGCGATAAATCAGCGCGAACGCAGGAGGTGACATAGATAGAATGCTTCTGAGCAGCTCGTTTTTATCGTCGGGTGCGTTCAGAGGATGTGTCATATAAAAACGTCCTCAGTCGTGCAAACAACGGCGCACCGCTGTGCCGCATATTCGAGGGCAAGGCGATGGTGTTTTTCTGAAAAGTCTGCGACGGCGTCTGCAACTAGAAACGTCTGAATGTCGTTCGTAAATGCCTCGACTGCAGTGAATAAGACCCCGACGTGAGCGTAGACCCCGCAAATTACAAGTTGGTCACGACCTGCTTCACGCATGCGTTCCAGTAAGCCAGAGCGAAAGAAAGCGCTGTATCGCCATTTGGTAGAAATCCAGTCGTTGGGTGCGGGTGCTAGCTCCTCAACAATTTTTCGATCTTCCGGGTCAACCTTCATTCCTGGGCCCCAAAAGTCCTTCAATAAGCCCCGTTGTTCTGGACTCATACCACCTGGTTGGGCCGAATACGCTATAGGCACGCCCAATTTCCTACCGCGCTCGCACAGTAATGAGATGTTTTGAACAAGGTGAGTACGATGTAGCCCGTTGAACGGCTGAACGAAGTACCGCTGCATGTCATGAATGAGCAAAACAGCGCGGTCGGGGTCAATATCCCATTGTGCGATGTTTGGGGGAAGGTCGAATGAAGTTGGCATTTCATACGGGGCAATAGAAGGTATGCCGGTCATAATTCTCTCCTTGAAAACCAACAAATGATTGCAACCTCTGCGAGGACTGTGCCGACTAACGGCCTGCGGTGCGCATGGCGGATATCCATACGCTTGCGTCAAATAATCCTGTCACTGCGCGACACATTGTGTCAACTGACAAAGTTCGCAGGGTGATAACATTCAGTCGACGACTAATAAAAAAGTGCTTTAATTTCAGGTGCTTATGTTTATTTTTGTATCAAAATTATTCGACTTAAGATCGCGGGAGGTTTTTTATGTCGAGGTGTTAAGCGAATGCTGTGGGGCGGGGGTACCCAGAACCAATTTTGAGAAGCATGCTCTCTCCATTGGTGGCCGCCAGCCTGAATAACCCATACAAGAAAGCCATGTCTGTCATTCGAAAATGAGGTGGTTTTCTCGTGGTTTCGGCTTTCGGTACGCTTGGGGGGGCTGCAAGATTTGCGTTTGGCGCCTTAGAAACTCGGCCAGTCTCGCCAGGATCAACTACCCTTGAGTTCAGTACTGGTTCACTTTACCTACCCTTGTTAAAGGGGAAATGTTGGCTCGGTTTTCATAATGACCGGCATAGTTTCTCTGCCGAAATCTCGAATCCATCTCTCAACGCTTACCCTATATAGAGCGAAGTCGTAATTGTTCAGTTCGTGACATTTGTCATTGCGTGTTATTTATCTCGTTGAGAAAATAGTCTGGCTGTGTTAAAAACACAGGAGCTAAGCTGGCGGTAAGACGAAGGCGAGGAATAGAAATTAATCGGCAAGAGGTAGATTGTGAAGGCACCTGAGGATCTCGGCCGCAGAGAGCGGAAGAAGTTGATGTTACGTGAGGCTCTGATCGAGTCAGCGTACAATTTGTTCGAAGAAAAGGGATTTGACGAGACAAGGATCGAAGATATTACGGATAAGGTAGATGTCTCTTCACGTACGTTCTTCCGGTATTTCTCTTCGAAAGAGGATGTAGTTCTTGATTACCAAGAAGTCGAGCATGATGAAGTCATCGCAGCCTTGAGCGCGAGACCTGCGGGCGAGCCAATATTGACGGCTTTGCGTCACGCAGTAGTTGAGGTCGTCAATGGCTGTGAGCTGGGTTCTTATGGATTGGACTCCGATAGGTTTAAAGTTCTAAAACATCTGATTCGCGGCCATCCATTAGTTTGCGCTAGGAACTTAGAGCGTACACAAATTCGTCAAGCTTCGTTGGTTGCAGTGATTGCAAGTAAGATGGGTGTCGATCCTGCTGAGGACATTCGTCCTGGTGTCATCGCGGGAGTGTTGGAGTTTGCGTATAGCGCCGCTTATGAAGTTTGGAAAGATCTTGATGGACGCTCCGTCCTCTATTCAGATGTGCTTGATGATGTATACGTGCTGATTGAAGAAGGGCTAAATTTTAGCTGCCAAGGCTAATACGATACTTGTTTATTGGTCTCGTGCGGGAGCAATCACAAATTGAGCAACCACGAAGTATTCGTGAGCTTAGCAATGGCTCTCGTAAACTCGAAAAACTACACGTAGATGTGTTTAATCTTCTGGCTGTCGCACTCCTTTCTTCGAGTATAATCTTGTTTTGGGAAGTCCTCGTGCAGCACACATTAGTTGCGCTGCGCTTCCTTGTGTCACTATATAATTTAATTTTCTTGAAAGGGAAGATATTACTTCGCGGATGGCGATTGCCCATGGATTTGTTTAAGTGTGGCGACTACCGCTTCTATTATATTTACTTGAGCTGGCGGTTAATTATAATATTGATCTGAGTGCTCTAGGTTAGCTTTGGCTGCATAGTCTTAACAAAAACTATTTTTGGTCTAGTTAACAACTCAGTAATTACCTTGTCTTAATGTTGTGCTCCCGCGCCTGCCTTGGTAGGGGAATTATTTCTTTTGTCACTAATATATATCTAGGTGTGGATCTGATCTGATTTGATTTTTCATTTGTCAATGATTATCTTCTTTTGTCCGTTGACCAACTAATTGCATTGATGCTGTTTGTCCTCTGCATCAAGTCTTGGCCAATGTCGGTTGAAGATGAGACGGACAGATGACGTCGACAATACGATTTCAGACCTGGGATAGGGTATTTTCTCCCTTGCAAACACACTCCTTGGATGGATTGAACAAGTTACGACCGAGATTTCGTGCTGCTTCCAAGTGAAAACTTGGATCTCGGTTTTCTGACTCCAGCATCAGTTCAGACGTAACGACACATGCGCCGCAGTAGTCAAAGATTCCGTGCTCAATTTGCGTCTTCATGGCATCAGCATATCCGTGTCTAGCATAGGTTCCCTTATCGGCACCTCCGACGGCCACTAAATGAACCTGCAGGTTACGGAGCTTTTTCACAAGTGTGGTTTCCGGACTAAAGTCGAACGCCCAGCCATTCGTGAACACCCGATCAATCCACCCCTTGAGAAGCGCCGGCATCGACCACCAATAAACGGGGTAGACCAGAATAAGTGCATCTGCACGATCGATTCTCATTTGTTCAGCGGTAACATCTGCCGGGGGCCGCGCTTCCCTGTGATGAACTGCGAGATCATAGGTTGTGAACCTTGGGTCGAAAGCTTCTGCCGAGAGATCGGCGATTTCGAATGAATTATTTGGGTCAGTAGAAACACCTTTAGCGACTTGTGTAGCGAGACTATGGGTGAGTGATCGGGAATCATGATGAGCAATCACGATGAGTGCGTGCACGGCGAGTACTCCTGCGTGTGATTGAGAGGCAATGGCATAACCTATATACTTTTGGTAGGTTTCGATCTGTAAGTTACTTTTGGTATATAGTTATGTCAAGCACTGAAACAGTTGAGCAGGACTCAAATCTAGAGCCGCGCCGACGTCTGTCGAGAGAGGATAGGCAGCGTCAATTGCTGGATGTCGCCTGGCGGCTCGTTCGGAACGAGGGGACGGAAGCGCTGACACTCGGAAGACTCGCCGAACAGGCGGGCGTTACAAAGCCCGTAGTTTATGACCACTTCATCAGCCGGCCAGGTCTGCTCTCGGCACTCTATCGAGAGTTCGACACACGTCAAACCGCGCTCATGGACGTCGCTCTTCAGACCAGTGAACCGACCTTGTTATGTACGGCCACGGTCATCGCGTCGTCTTACATCGACTGTGTGATGCTCCAAGGCACCGAAATACCCGGGGTGATCGCGGCGTTGGCCAGCTCACCGGAGCTCGGAATGATCAAGCGCAAGTATGAAGAGGTCTTCCTGAACAAATGCCGGTTGGCCTTTCTCCCATTTGCCGGAAAGGGTGATATCTCATCGGCGAGCCTGCGTGCGATGCTTGGTGCGGCCGAGGCACTATCCCACGCCGCCGCCAATGGAGAAATTACACCCAAGCAGGCGATGGACGAACTCTTAGAAATAATCGTCGCGATGGTCGAAAGAAGTTCACGCGGCGGCTCCCAAAGAACTGAATAGACAGGCGGAGGGCTGTTGCGGCTCCGTACCTATCCTGCTTTGCGTTGAGCGCTTGAAAGGGGAGAAAACCTCCATCGCGATCCTACATAGAACATCCCTTTGATATCCAATGGATCAGCTATTCCAACCGGCGCTCTAGGGCAATATATACGCTTCATTTCGGTGTTGTGAGCTCCGCGAGCCTCATATTGATGAACTTCTCATTTTTGCCGATCGTTTCTAATGCGCCGCGCACATTGCCCCCAACCTCACCCGATCCTCGCTGCTCGACTCATAGCGTGAGTTCCAAAATGGCGGCCTCAAGGGCCAACTGGTTTTGATTAATCTTGAATAGCAGGGAAGGGAGCAGGTCTGAGTTTGGCATCGCGCTTCCTCTGTGAAAGAGGTCAGCGTAGCAAAGGGTTTGGGAAGCCGGACGCGGCTCCGAAATCGTAGAGTCTTGGCTGACCAAGTGATTTTGGTTTGAGTACAAAAGGGCCCAGCGGGGCCCTTTTTTTGTGCGATCAGTTGAAGTGGTCTTCGACTCTACCTCGAATATGATCCAAGGCTGGGACGAGCCGCTTTCTCACACTCGTCGTTATTTTTTTGCTGAAGTAGCGTAATTAACGCCTTCTGAATGCAAGACGAACGGAAATCCCGGCGATTGGCCGGGCTATTGCCACCCTACGATCTTCATTGACGAGTCGTTTTTCTGAGATCGCTTGAGCTGAGCATCAGCATCGGATCGAGACTCGTAGCAAATTAATCCCGCGTCTTGCTTCGATGCGCCATTGGTTTTCGGCTTCATCTGATAGATGAACGCGTTCTGCATTTTGAGTGTTTGCGAATACTCAAAATCCCCCCATACGCCAGGCTGGGATTGCTTTACTTTTTCGACATAGCTGTTCAGTCGAGTCTGAAATGCCGTACCCGTTCTGTCGGTATCATTAATCTCAACCACTGGGCTGCAGGTCGATCCTCTTTCTTCGCCAACAGTCAGATAGGCGTAACAATAATTGATGGTGGTTGCCAGAACGGTAGGTTTCGCAACCGGCGCCTGGACTGGAAGTGGAGCAGTTATTATTGAGGGGGGAGCAAGAGAAACCGGGACGACGGGCGATACCGGGGATGCTGGATTGGCGGCTTTGTCTTCATCCGTCCCAGACATGGACGCTGCGATTATCACCCCTGTGCCGACAGCAGCTGCGGCCATCAATGCCCCTGAGTCCATACTCGCCGCCCCTACTACAAGGCCCACCACGGCCAACTCTCCTACTCCGCCATCTGAAGCGCAACCGCAGATGCCTGAAACAAAAGAGACGATTGCCAAGCCGCGAGCTGACTTAGAAGTGTGCACGAGCATTGAAATCCCCTGGGCAACTGACGATACATATCGTCTATCCACGGATCATGGCAATTTGCCCTGACTTTGTATATGTCGCGCGGTTTTGAGATTTGTCTGGGGGTTAGATCTTCATATAGATCTCGGCGAGCAGTAAAAGAGGCTGCGAGTGGAGGGCAAACCGCTCCACTCGCTGCGAGCATCAAGGACAGATGACGAAGTTGCTGAGCCCGTGGAGGTCGATGAGGACTTCACCGACGGTGGCGTCGACATTGGCCAGGTGCCTGATGCCTCCAACATTCAGAGTGACTTGCACGGGGAGACCAAATCGTTGCTGCTAGAGACCAAAGGACACTAGCTATATTGATTCGCCGACGCAGTCGCAGATTTGGGCTTCCAGGAGCGGGTCAACTGGTAAGCAATTGCCAACCATACGAACCACCCCGGCATGACCATCAAGGCAACACGGGTATCAGGTCTCAATGCCAACAGACACAGAACAAATCCCATAAACGCTAGAGAAAACCAGGCCATCGGCACGCCGCCAGGCATCTTGTAAGCAGATTTCGCATGGAGCTCAGGGCGCTTTTTGCGATAGGCGATATAAGACGCAAGAATGGTCGACCAAGTGAAAATCACCAGAATCGCCGACACGGTAGAGACTATGGTGAACGCTGTCATGACTTCCGGAACGATAAACAGCACCAGTACACCCACCAACATCAACAGCGTGGTGAACGCCAGGCTCAGCAGAGGCACGCTGTTGCCCGATAGTCGCCGGAATACTCCGGGAGCGTTGTTCTGGTTCGCCAGTCCAAACAGCATGCGGCTGGATGAGAATACGCCACTGTTGGCCGACGAGGCGGCGGAAGTCAGTACCACGAAGTTGACAATGCCGGCGGCTGCGGGAAAACCTGCCACCAGAAAAAGCTCGACAAAAGGGCTTTTGACGGGCGAAACCTGTTGCCAGGACGTTACGGCAATAATGCAGGTCAAAGCCAGAACGTAGAACAGGATGATTCGCAGTGGAATGGAGTTGATGGCTTTAGGCAGGGTCTTCTCCGGGGAGCGGGTCTCAGCGGCAGCGGTGCCGATCAGCTCGGTGCCGGCAAACGAGAATATTGCCATCTGGAATCCGGCGAAGAAGCCGAATAGGCCATTAGGGAAGGCGGCCTGTTTATCTACCAGGTGATTCAAGGACGCAGTGACGCCACTGGGTGATACAAAGGAGCTGGCAATCAACACCATGCTGACGCCGATCAGGGTCACAACAGCAATAATCTTGATGATCGCAAACCAGAACTCCACTTCACCGAAAAGCCTAACCGTCAGCACATTCAAAGCGAACAGTGTCGCCAGCATCCCGATAGCCGGTATCCATGCCGGCACATCCGGAAACCAATACTGAAAAAATCCGCCGACCACGACGGCATCGCCTATCACCGCAACGCTCCAGCTCAGCCAGTACGACCAGCCGAGGAAGAATGCCGCGCGTGGGCCTAGGTAGGCCCCGGCAAAATCTGCAAAGGTTTTGAAGTTCAGGTTGGAAAGCAGCATTTCGCCCATGGCACGCATGACGAAAAAAACGAATAGACCGATGATCATGTAGATGAGAATGATCGAAGTGCCGGAGAGAGCGATGATCTTGCCCGAGCCCATGAACAGACCCGTACCTATGGCCCCTCCCATGGCCATTAACTGGATGTGACGATTGCTGAGCGTGCGCTGCAGCGCGGGCTGTTCAACCAGCCCCGATGGGTTCGATTTCATTTCAAAACCTCTTGATTTTATGTTTTTGAGTTTTGGCAGAAAGTAGGTTTCTAGCGTTCTTGTTAGAGATTCAACAACTAATGACAGCGGTGCTCAGGCGTTGCTGGGTGGTGAGTGGCCCCAGGCAACTTCCTGGGGGCGTCCCGCACAGATCAACTGGCTGTGCGCAGAAGCGATGCATTCGCCGGCTGCTGATCCAGCAGTTGGTAGAGGTTTTTGATGTTGACCGGCTTCGGTACCAGGTGAATGCGCTTACCGATTTCCTGTTCCTGAGCCAAGTCGTTCAGGTAGCGCAGTGACGAGAAGTCCTCCAAGGCAAAGCCCACCGAGTCGAAGACCGTGACCTGTGTATCGCTCTCGCGCCCGGGAACTTCGCCCAATACAATTCGAAAGAACTCGACGACCGGAGAGTCGGCTTCCAATTGCTGGATGTCGCCTTCGATGCGTGTTTGCGGTTCGAACTCCACGATGACCCGCGCATTGCGCAGGATGTCAGCGTGCAGTTCGGTTTTACCGGGGCAATCACCGCCGACGGCATTGATGTGCATGCCAGGCTCAATCATCTCGGGAGTCAGAATCGTTGCGTAGGCTTTGTCGGCGGTGACCGTGGTGACAATGTGCGCGCCCCTAACCGCCTCCTGTACGGAGCTGGCCAGAATCACTTTGATGTTCTGGAATGCCGCCAGGTTTTGTTTCAACTTGAGTGACGCGTCGCAATCAATGTCGAAGATACGAATTTCGTTTATGCCCAGCATTTCATGGAAAGCGATCGCCTGAAATTCACTCTGGGCACCATTGCCGATGATCGCCATCGAGGTTGCACCTGGGCGCGCGAGAGATTGCGCAACCAATGCGGAGGTCGCAGCGGTGCGCACAGCGGTTGTCATTGTCAGCTCGCTAAGGAGGGTCGGATAGCCACTATGGACATCTGCCAAAAGGCCGAACGCCATGACTGTCAGCAAGTTCCTCTGACCATTGTCCGGGTGGCCATTCACGTATTTGAACGAATACTGCTGGCCATCGTCGGTGGGCATCAACTCGATCACGCCGTCTGCGGAGTGATTGGCGGTGCGCGGCGACTTGTCGAACTGCGTCCAGCGGGAATAATCCGCTTCGATGTATGCCGCCATCTCGCGGATGGCCCGGCGGATTCCTACCTTGGTAAACAGACGTGCAGCATCATCGACATCGATAAAAAGAGTCATGTTTTTGTTCTCCGATTCAGTAATTGAAACGCTGTAGAGCGCTGGATGACTCAGGCGCGTTTGCTCTCGAAACCATGCAGCACATTCACCGCATTGATCCCGATTTCATCGACCATGTAGCCGCCTTCCATCACGAACAGGGTGGGGCAGCCAACGCTCGCGATCAGCTCACCGATCCCGATGAAGTCGTCACTTTCCAGCAGGAAGTGGCTGATGGGGTCGTCCTTGAACGTGTCGACGCCGAGTGAGATCACCAGTACCTCAGGCGCGAATTGCTGGAGTTTCCTGCAGGCATGGAGCAGGGCGTTGCGGTAGCTTTCCCAGGTGGTGTTTTTCGGCAGTGGATAGTTGAGGTTGTAACCTTCGCCATGCCCGGCGCCGATTTCGGTGCTGAAACCTGAGTAGTACGGATAGGACACCGCCGGCTCACCGTGCAGCGACACGAACATGACGTCGTCGCGCTCGTAAAAAATATTCTGGGTGCCGTTGCCGTGATGGAAGTCCACATCCAGTACCGCGACACGTTTGGCGCCCTGGGTGACGGCCTGCTGTGCAGCAATGGCCGCGTTGTTGAGATAGCAATAACCGCCCATGTATTCACGCGCCGCGTGATGGCCGGGCGGACGACAAAGGGCAAAGGCACTGTCGTGGCCTTCATCGATCAGCGCCAGGCCTGTGAGGGCGATATCGGCACTGGTTTTCACTGCTTGCCATGTGGTGGCAGTAATTGGGGAGCCGGCGTCCATGGCATAGAAACCGAGCTTGCCATCGATGAACGTCGGCACTTGCTCGTTGGCCAGATCGCGCACTGGCCAGACCAATGGCAAGGCATCATGGGTGCGTCCTGTTGCGCACCATTCTGTCCAGGCGCTTTCCAGGAAACTGACGTAGCGTTCGCTGTGCGCGTTGACGTAACACGACCGATCAAACGCGCGCGGTTCGACGATCTGCCCAAGTCCTACCTGCTTGACTCGTTTATGAACGGTATCGGCCCGACTAGGCTGTTCGAACGACGGCTTGAGCACCCCGTCTTTTAATTCGGTGCCGTGGTGCAAACGGTGGGAATCACTGAAAACTGTAAACATTCTGCGCATCCGTTAATGTGAACCAGTGCAAATATTCTGTTCTGGTCGCGATGCGCTTTCTTTGCTTTATCTTCGTGGTTTAATGGATTTAACGGGTGGTTTTACTCAGGAGTGACCAAATGCAGAAAAAATTATCCAAACGCGTTGCCCTCGACGAGACCGACTTGGCGATTCTTGAGTTATTGCAGGAGGACGCGAGTATTTCCAACTCTGAACTCAGCGAGCGGCTCTCGTTGAGCCTTACGCCTTGTTGGCGACGACGTAAGAGAATGGAGGAGGCGGGGGTCATCAAGGGCTATCAGGCAAACCTTGATAGACGAATGCTCGGGCTGGATATTATGGCGTTCGTGCACATCCGTTTTTCCACCCACGCCGATCACGCTCCGGACGCCTTCGAGGCGGTGATTGCACAATTGCCCGAGGTGTTGTCCTGCCACAAGATCACCGGGGATGCCGATTATGTGCTGCAAGTGTTAGCAGCGGATCTTGATAGCTACAGTGACTTCATCGAGCAGGTGCTCAGGCGTCAGGTAGGTATTGCGTCCATCCAGTCCAGCCTGGCATTACGCGAGGTCAAGACCAGTAGCCGTATTGCGATACCCAAATCGACCAAGGAGTGAGTTGCAGGCGCTCGATCACCTTTTCAAAGTCGCGTTAGCGACTAATTTGTTTCGGCGGCAATTAGCTTACCGAGAGACGCAAGTCAAAAGCTTTCAAAGCTGCTTCTAATTGTTCAATTTTTGAGGTGTGTATAAAGTCCACTAGGCGATCACCCTGGGCCTGGTGCAAGCCGAGCAACCGGCACAAGTCAGCCTTGCGCATACCTCGCTCCATTATGGCGTTCCATAGCGCGATCTTCGCCACGGTTACCGCTGGCAAGCGGACTACATGCTCACCAGCCCCCGGCGCAGATGCTTCTGGTATGAATCGTCGCTGATCGACGTAAATGGATAGGGTTGTCTCGATCGCGTCCAGGGCTTCGCTGACTGCGCCCTCCCGATCATCGCCATAGCTGTTCAGCTCTGGAAGGTCGCGGCAGAACATGGCAAGTCCTGGAGCACTGTCTTCCTCGAAGCGGATTGCATAGTCGTACATGGCCACTCCTCGGAGGTCATCGCGCTAATTTCACTCGCGCGCTGCGTCGGTAGGCGCCTGAGAATGTCCTTCAGGTAAGCATACGGATCTGGGGTAGATCACTCCGGTGCCATTAGCACCGCTAGCGTCATGGTGATGAACTCTTCATTCTTGCTGATCGTTTCCAGCGCACCACGCACATTGCCTCCAACCTCGCCCGATCCACGCTGCTCGACCCAGAGCGTGAGCTCCATGATGGCAGCCTCAAGGGTGAGTTGGTTTTGATTGATCTTGTATAGCAGGGAAGGGAGCAGGTCTGAATTTGGCATCGCGATTCCTAATGGCGAATTGCCCTAGAATCAGCTTGTTCTGTTGTCGCAAGCGAAGCCCGCAACCTCGCAAACGTTAAAAGCGTTATCACTCGGAAGGCTGAGATTTCAGCCCGAGCGCAACAGATGCTTAGATCAGGCACAACCGCAAGAAAGTACGAGGAGTCAGCTAGCGCTCGTGCTTGAAGCTGGCCATTCTGGGTCAGTGGGAAACCTTGGAAGAGATCGGTGATCGCGGCAGAGCACAAATTCTGCCGGAGGCGGGGAGTCGGGGTTCGTACATTGCTTAAGTGATCAGCAATCACTGGTTTGGTGCATTGGGTTGTTTGTGAGTGAACACCACTGGAGCGTTAATCCATCAAGTGCGGATGCATTCAGGCTTTGTATTGCAACTGAGCCAGTTGGATCTTCAGCTGTGCGACTTCAGCTTCCAGTTCACGCACTCGCTCCCTGGCCTCAACTTCGACGCTGACGTCCTTCTGGATACCGATGAAGTAGGTGAGTTGATCGGTGTCGTTGAACACTGGGGTGATCGACAGTTCGTTCCAGAAGGCGCTGCCGTCCTTGCGATAGTTGCGAATGACTTGGCGGCAGGGGAGCAGGTTCCTTATCGCCTCGCGGATTACTGTCAAACCAGCTTGGTTACGGTCATCACCCTGCAGGAAGCGGCAGTCCTGATACAGGATGTCGTCAACGCTGTACCCCGTCAGGCGCTGAAAGGCGGGGTTGGCATAGATCAGGATTTTTTCGTCGCCTTCCTGCTCTGCTACCACGATGCCGTCGTTGGATGCTTCAACCACCAGCTTCAACAGTTCTGCGTCGATCATTTTCAGAGCCCCAGTGATTGACATATTATTTTTAGCGGATACCCACCATACACGGAATAATCAGTATAACCCTCGGCACTACCGCCATACACTGTGGCTGAGTTCAGAGGGTTCTGATGCCAATCGTTCGCGATTCTGGCTGGTAGATCCGGGTTGGCGATGAACGTACGGCCGAAAGCGACAAGGTCGGCCAGGCCTGAATCCAACAACTGCGTAGCGCTTTGTGCAGTGTAACGATCGGTGTAGATGATCGTCCCGCTGAAGGAACCACGGACTGCGCGACGGAACGATTCGGGCATCCGTGGTGCATTATCCCAGTCCGCTTCGGCGATGGAGAGGTAAGCAATCCCAACATCCTCAAGTACTTTGATCGCTTCGATGTAGGTGGTATGAGGATCGTCTTCAACCATCCCTAGGTAAGTGCGCTCCTCATCGGTGTTGCTGAATAATGGCGCGAAACGGACGCCAACCTTCTCTTTGCCAATACACTCTGCTACCCCAGCAACTACCTCACGCAAAAACCGTAGGCGCTACAAGGAGCTACTGGTCGTGATTTTTCGTTCATTCAACCCCCGTTTTTTCAACCACTATGAAGGTGTAGATCAAGCCAAGATTTTGCACATGCCGCAAGGCTGAATCATCTAGCTAATGTCGACGAGAAATTGCTGATCGCGTGTACGACTTGGCGAGCACTATCCTGAATATCCAGGATTACTTGACCAGCCTCACCGGCTAATTTGACTCCTTGTTCTGCCTTGTCTTTACTCGCCTCCATCCTGGCCACTGCCCCCTGGGCCAATAAACGATTGTGCTGCACCACCTCGACAATTTTGATGGTGGCCTGGCTTGTGCGCGAAGCCAGATTGCGCACTTCGTCAGCTACCACCGCAAAACCTCGACCCTGCTCTCCGGCACGAGCGGCTTCGATGGCGGCGTTTAGCGCAAGAAGATTCGTTTGTTCGGCGATGCCACGGATGGTCTGCACGATGCTGCTGATTACTTCCGACTGCTGACTGACATCATTGATACCTTCGGCTGCGTGATTCAATTCGCCAGCCAGGCTTTGCATGACATCCACGGTCTCCTGCACCACTCGGGCGCCTTCGTGTGCTGTATTGTCGGTTTTCAGTGAAGTCTCGTAAGCCATGCGTGCTGCTCGTGACTCAGTTTCCTGCTGGAGAACCTGAGCCGTGATATCGCTCGCAAACTTAACTACTTTGTAAAGGCTGCCGCTGGCGTCGAACACCGGATTGTAAGTCGCACGTAACCAGACGGTTTGTCCCTGGTTGTTGAGGCGTTTGAAGTTGCCGGAGAAAAATTCGCCGTGATTCAGGCGCTCCCAGAACTGGCGATACTCGTTGGATTCACTTTCGCTACGCTCACAGAACAGACGATGGTGCTTGCCAACAATCTCATCGAGGCGGTAACCCATCACTGCAAGGAAGTTTTCGTTGGCGCTGATGACTTCACCCTGCCGGTTGAACTCAATGGTTGCCATGGAACGGTTAATCGCTTTGATTTGGCTCTCCTGCTCTTGTTCCTTCCGCACCCGGTCAGTTACATCAGTAGCAATCTTGACGACCTTAATCACCCGTCCAGAGGCGTCGCGAACAGGGTTGTAACTAGCCTCCAGCCAGATCTCACGCCCCTGTTTGTCCAGGCGCAGGAAGCGGTCGTTTATGGACTCACCATTACTCAGCCTTGACCAAAAACCTTGATAAGCGACGCTGTTGGCGTATTTCGGTGTACAGAATAAGCGGTGATGCCGGGAGTGAATTTCCTCAAGGCGGTAGCCCATTACGCTCAGGAAATTGTGATTGGCGCCGAGGATCGTGCCATCAGGTTGGAACTCAATCAGAGCCATGGAGCCACGTAATGCTGCGAGGGTGGCTTCGCAGTCAGCCAAACGCTGCTTGCTGATGGTCAGTTCTTTTTTGATTTGCGAGTTGAACATACGAACCTCAGTGGCTATGGACTGCTTGGCACTTTCATCAATCCACCGCAAAACCTATACAGTGGCGCTGTGATTGTACAAGAAAATTCCAGATTGAACACGAGGGAAGCATGTTGATCGCGAGTAATGCGCTGATCGGGTAGGGGATTGCGCACCGGCAATAGACTATCGGTTTACGTAGCTTTTGCACTCTCGGCAGAGCACTCGATATCCGACTGAAAGGGGCGTTCGGATTGCACCTCAATTGATTTTAGTGGCCTAAATTCTTAACGTTTGCAGCACGAGAGCGTCCATGCGCGGGTTCAATCCGATCGCAACGGATACCAATAAATAGCGGTTTGGACTCATTGGCGCCTCTGCGCAGGTCATTGATGTATAGCGCGCAGAACGGGCATTCATCGATAAAGTAAGGCGTCACCGCCTGCTGATCAGTCTTGTGCGAATTTCAGGGTCTTGTATAGGTTTGTATCAAGTAAGCACAGGAACACACTGAGGATGGACGCTATTCTTTGCGCCTTGAAATCCACTGCATGCCTTGTCTCGGCATGACCAATCGGGTGGGGTGATCAGTGGCCTGCAGTTCATGGTCGAGGATCAGAAAGGTGCTGTCACCGGCATCCCCCCCCTGAAACGTGAACCAAGCCTAAGGAGTGAGTGTGATCATTGCTTAAGGTTTTGATGCCGAAAAGTTAATCGACAGTGCCGCCCTTTTGAGTAGGGGCGGCTGTCTTCACGTTCGTGCGGTATCCATTTTGTATCGTTTAACGATCAATTTCCTCGGTAGGTAGAGAAGCCGTAAGGGCTGAGAAGCAACGGGATGTGATAGTGAGGAACGGTACCGTCCACTTCAAAAATGACGGGTACCTCCGGAAAGAAGCTGGACGTTTTGTGCGCCTTGAACCACTCACCAGTCTTGAAGGTGACACGGTAGGTACCTTTCTCCAGACCCCGACCTTCCGGATACAGCCCGGTGATACGACCTTGCTCGTTGGTTGCCGCGCTGTTGAGCATGTCCCAGTTTTTCCCGTCCTGCTTTTCCAGCGTGACATTGACTCCAGGGGAGGGCAGGCCATCCTGCAAGTTGAGTACATGCACGCTCAATGGATTTGTTGCCGCTAATGCAATGGCTGAAAGGGCACTCAACACAGCGCCAGCGAAGAAACTTTTCAATACAGTCATGGTGATGTCCTTAGTTTTTAACGGCAGGTAGAACGTTGTTGATAGCGACCTCTGCACAACTTTCATCCTGTGCAGCGCCACCCGCACCGGCCACCCCGAGGGCGCCGATGACTTGGCCATCGAATTTCAATGGCACGCCTCCACCGAGCAGTAACAACTCATCAAGGGTGTTGAGGTTTTCCGCATCTGGATTAGCGCGAGCGCGTTCAGCTAACAACCGCGTCGAAGTCTTGGTCGACAGGGCGGTATAGGCTTTGCGTTGCGCGGCTAACGTGTTGTGCGGGCCGACATTGTCATCGCGTTGCACGGCAACCAAATTGCCGCCTCGGTCAACAACTGCGGCAACGGCTGTGCGGCCATCGGCGTGACAGGCTGTCAGCGCGGCCGTTAGCAAATCGTTGGCCATTGCAAGTGACACGTCCTTGCGCTGCGCAACCTGATCCGGGGCTGCAACGGCGAACGCAGAGCTCATTGCGATTGTGATCAGCAATGAAGTCGATAGGCTTGTACGCATGCTGTTTCCTTGGTTGGTTGAGTCTGTCTCAGTCATTGCCAGACATCATGACCAGCCCGCTCCGTCAGAATGATTACCTCCTGATTACCAATATGTAATGTGAGAAATCACCGAAGCGGGCTAGCCTGTGCTCCAGTCTTGGAGGAAAAAATGCGTATCCTGGTGGTTGAAGATGAAACGAAAATGGCGGATTACCTGCGCAAAGCCCTGACTGAATCGGGCTATGCAGTAGAGATCGCCCTTGACGGGCTGGACGGCCAGCATTTGGCGCAGGAGAGTGAGTTCGATCTGATCATTCTGGATGTCATGCTGCCGGGGCTGTCTGGCTGGCAATTGCTGCAAATCATCCGGCGTAAGTGGCAGACCCCAGTATTGTTTCTCACCGCACGTGATTCGGTTGATGATCGGGTCAAAGGCCTGGAGTTGGGGGCCGATGATTATCTGGTGAAACCCTTTTCCTATGCCGAGTTGTTGGCACGGGTACGCACGTTGCTTCGCCGCGGCCCGCCTCGCGAGGTTGAGTATTTTGTGGCAGGCGACTTGAGCCTGGACTTGTTGCGACGCAAGGTAACGCGCAACGGAGAGCGCCTCACCCTGACCAACAAGGAGTTCGCATTACTGCACTTGCTGCTTAGTCGTGAAGGGGAGGTGCTATCGCGTTCGTTGATTGCCTCACAGATCTGGCAAATGAACTTCGACAGTGACACAAATGTGGTGGATGTCGCCATCCGTCGACTGCGGGCCAAGGTTGACGATCCATACTCACTTAAGTTGATACACACAGTGCGTGGTATCGGTTACATGCTTGAGGTGCAATCCTGAATCTGTTTCCGCACACCCTTAGCCTGCGTCTGGCGATCATGTTCGCGCTGGTCAGCGCACTGTTACTGGGTTCCATTGGTTTTTATCTTTATCAATCGTTACAGCGAGAGATTGCCTGGCGCGATGATCAGGCCCTGCTGGGGCGCCTGGAGCGAATGCAAGCATTGATCAGCGATAGCGACAGCATCGAGCAACTTCAAGGTCGGCCCAAGCTCTACGAAAACATGTTGGGCAATCGCGACAATCTGCTATGGATTGTCGATGACACCGGCAAGGTGTTGATCGAAATCAACCCAGTGGGTATGACTTTTCCAAAGTTGCCGGCTACACCCCAGGCTCGCCTCGTTGACGATCACTCTTCTGAGCCAGTGCGGCTTGCTTGGCAGGATGTCATGCAGGGTGATCGCGGCTTGACCCTGATCGCTGGCAAGTTGTTGAGTGAGCGCGACCAGATGCTGGGTGCTTATCGACTCAAGCTCTGGCTGGCCATGTCGGTCGGCGCGCTGCTGGCTTTCGCATTCGGCTGGTGGGTGAGTCAACGAGGCTTGCACCCTGTGCGCCTGCTGGCCAAGCGCGCTGCCGGAATCGATGTGCAGCATCTGCATCTGCGGCTGGATGAGTTCAATGAACTGAATGAACTCAAACTGCTCTGTAATGCCCTCAACCAGATGCTTGCACGCCTTGAGGACGGATTCGCCCAGCTTTCGCGCTTCTCGGAAGACCTCGCCCATGAGATGCGAACCCCGCTTGGCAACCTGATGGGACATACCCAGCAAGCTCTGAGGCGCAGTCGCTCTATCGAGGACTATCAGAATTTGTTGGTATCCAATCAGGAAGAGTATGAAAGGCTGGCGCGAATGATTGACAGCATGCTGTTTCTCGCCCGCACCGAGCAGCCAAACGCCTGCGTAAAATTCGAGCAAATCAACCTGCACGATCTCATTGAGCAACTGTGTGAGTATTTCGAAGGCGTGGCGCAAGAGCGAGATGTGCAACTGATAAACCAGACCCAGCATCAGTTGCTGGGGGATCCAGGGTTGATCCGTCGAGCATTGGCCAACTTGCTAGCCAATGCGCTGCGCTACGCAACTCCCGCGTCAGCAGTGACCGTCAGCAGCGAGATTTCGGAAGACAGGCTCGAAATTACGGTGCACAACCACGGCGAGCCGATTGCAGCCGAACATCTGCCACGATTGTTTGAGCGCTTTTACCGGTGCGACCCATCACGTAATCAGCCCGACGACTCTGGGGGGCTGGGATTGGCCATTGTTCGTTCGATTATGCAACTGCATGGCGGTTGTGTAACCGTTGATAGCACTGAAGCAGGTACGAGCTTCCACTTGGAGTTTCCCCTTATAAACGGCTGAACTCGAACCGAAGGTATTGCACCCGACACAGCGAATGCTGGCAAATTGCCCTATAGTGAGATTTCTTGCAGTGGTGACCGCGTAGGAAGCATGCAAATGGGGCTTGAAAAGTTTTCTTTCGGGCACATGCTAAAGGGGAGACGCTGTGCTGAGCATGAATCCGAAAGCCTGCTACGTCATTTTTGGGGAGGTAACCTTGCCCAGCATCATTTTTGAATCGCAAATATGCGCATCAGATCTGATCCATTGGGAATTGTTTTCAATACTAAACGACCTTAAGAACAGTATGTCATCGGTCGTTCACCCCCAATCACGTTTGGCTTCAACGGTGCTTGCCAAGGCACGGCTCTCGCTCTGCGCGTTGGAAAATTAAAGTGGTGCTTACTAAACGGCGCAGCTCCCTCGCGGGGTTCATTATCCTTGCTGTCGGATTGGTTGGTTTTTCGGCCCTGTTACTGCTGAAGTCCGAGACTGAACGCAGAGAAAAGCGTTTCTCGGAATACGTGCAGAATATTTCCGGCATCGTGCGCAATCAGCTTGATACTAATGAGGCTGTGTTGGCGGGTTTCTCGGCATTTCTTCAGGCCGTCGATCAGAGCGATACGGAAGCTGCGGCCCGGTATGCGGCAGTCGTTTTAGCCGCTTATCCTCATATTTACATGCTTGAGGCGGCGAGGGCGGTACCCATCGCCGAACAGTCGGCTTTTGAAGATCTGTTGCGTCGTACTTGGCGTCCAGACTTTCAACTCAAGGATTTTCCGAGTCTCACTCATCAACCTGCGCAACATCAGGTCTATCTCAATGAGACTTGGCCTGTATTGTTCATGTACCCGTTACTCCCTGAATCCAGTTCGATTTATGGCGTCAAGCTAGAAACCGTCGCCTATCTGTCCTATGCGTTGGCTCGAACCCACAATAATCAGAAGCCGGTCGTATCGCCTGTTTTCTCAATGTATGAGGGTGGTGACGCTTACATTCTGATGCAGTCAGTCAGTCGTCCTGAACAGGATCGAGAGAACACTCGCCCCAATTTCTTTGGCAGCACGATGGTGTCTTTGCTTTTGATCAAGACGGATTCGCTACAGGATGCTGTGAGTTATGCGAACGTAGATCCCCTGGTTCGCGTCAGTGCTGTCCTGAAAACCGCTGCAGGATCTGAAAGCAATGTCTTTTCAACGCAGACCGAGCAAGCCGGTATCCTGGATCGCTTCCTATTACCGGCGCTATCTGACCGAGTCGAGATCAGGAGTGTTTCACAGCCGATGACCTTGTTGTTTGAGCGTCAGTTGCGATTGGGCGATATTCTGACAGCGGAAACATTGATCATCCTTGCGGTTCTCGCGGGGGCATTCGTACTTGTGCCTGTGGTGTTGATTCGGCATTTCAAAGCGATCGAAAGAGCAGAGGTTGAACACGAACGCTCGGCTTATCTCGCAACACATGATGTTCTAACCCAATTGCCGAATCGCTACCTCTTCGCCGACCGTTTTGACCAAGCCCTCTCAAACTGGACAGTGCGTGGGACTGCGTTCGCCGTTCTGTTGATAGATCTGGATCATTTCAAGGACATTAACGATAAGCATGGCCATGAGGTGGGTGACCAGGTGCTCAAGGCAGTCGCCAATCGCATGCTTCAGGTCACTCGTTCTTGTGACACCGTCGCACGCTACGGTGGAGATGAATTCGTGATTCTGATCACGGATCTTATCAACTCAGAGAGTGCTGAACTCAACGCTGAAAGAGTGCTGGAAGTCATTGCGCAGACAGTAGCGACAAGCGCAGGAGAGCTGTCACTGTCGTGCAGTATCGGAGTCTCTCTGTGCCCTGATCATGGCCAAAATTTGGGCTCATTGCTGAAAGCGGCGGATCAGGCGATGTACGGCGTTAAACAACTGGGGCGAAAAGGAGTCGCGATGACTGAGTCCCCGGAAGCTTGAGATGCTTATAGGATATTCAGGCTCATTTAATCGCTAAGTTCGGCAACAAAAACCCAGGGAGCCAGGCTTTGTTAAAGGTTCTCTGGATGCAGATATCATTTCTGCATTTCTGCATTTCTGCATATCGGCATATCGGCATATCGGCATTCCGACTTCTTGCGCCAGGCGAAAGGCAATCCGCAGACCGCACATGCCTTTACGGGCAGTTCACTCTTTTTCAAAACGACTCCCCTGCATCGAGTTTGGCGAGCAGTTTTTGGCCCCGTTTCCAGAGCGCTTCCTGCTTGGCTTCAGTCATCCGATCGAGGTTCTTGTAGACCATGCCCATGCGCTGATTGCTGCGCAATAGGTCGCCGTGACGCATCAGGAAATGCCAGTAAAGCGAATTGAAAGGGCAGGCGTCGTCGGTCGTGCTTTCACTGACTTTGTACGCGCAGTGACGGCAGTAGTCAGACATGCGCTTTATATATTGGCCACTGGCGCAGTAAGGCTTGGAGCCCAGGTAACCGCCATCGGCGTGCATGACCATGCCCAGTGTGTTGGGCAGTTCGACCCAGTCGAACGCGTCCATGTAGATCGCCAGGTACCAGTCGCAAATCTGGCTCGGCGCAATGCCGGCCAGCAGCGCAAAGTTGCCGGTCACCATCAGCCGCTGGATGTGGTGGGCATAGGCATGTTTCAAACTTTGGCCGACCGCCTGGCCCATGCAGTTCATCTTGGTGTCGCCTGTCCAATAGAACTCTGGAAGCAGCCTGCTGTTACCAAACAGATTGCCGCCGGCGTAGTCGGGCATTTTCAGCCAGTAGACGCCCCGTACATACTCACGCCAGCCGATGAGTTGACGGATAAAGCCTTCGGCGGCGTTTAATGGAATGTTGTGCGCCCAATACGCAGCCTCGACGTCGCTGCACAATTGACGCAGATCCAACAGGCCAATATTCAGCGCGGCGCTGATCCGCGCATGAAACAGGAACGGTTCATCGTTAGCCATCGCATCTTGATAATCGCCGAAGGCTGCCAGGCCCCAATCGAGGAAGTAGTCCCACAACGCCTGGGCATCGGCGTGGGTGACCGGGTAGTCAAAGGTGTCGAGGGCGCCATAGTGGCCGGAGAAGTTTTTTGCGACCAGCGCCAGCACCTCCTGGGTAATCGCATCTGCCGAAAAGCGCACGGGCGAGGGCGCTCTTGAGCCTTTGGGAAGCGCCTTGCGGTTTTCGGCATCAAAGTTCCAGGCGCCGCCGACCGGGCTGCCGTCGCCGTTGAGCAACAGGCCACTCTTGCGTCGCATCTCACGGTAGAAGAACTCCATGCGCAGCTGCTTTTTGCCTTCGGCCCAGGACGCAAACTCGAGTCGGGTGCAGAGAAAACGGCTATCGGTATGCCACTGGATCGCCAAGCCACAATCTTTCAGTGACTGCTCCAGGCGCCAGTCACCGCATTCTGTCAGGTGCAGCTCATCCGGTTGCAGCAGTGACTGCCAGCGCCGTAATTCGCCCGGCACCGATCCGCTATTGTGCGGATCATCGAGCGTGACGTATTGCACGCGGATGCCGCACTGCTTCAACGCCTCAGCAAAATGACGCATCGCACTGAAGATCAGTGCGATTTTTTGCGGGTGATGGGGCACATGACTGGCTTCCTCCATCACTTCGACCAGTAAAACCGTATCGCGCTCGCTGTCCAGCCCCTTCAATGAGGCCAGGTCAAAAGACAACTGGTCGCCCAAGACCAGGCATAGTCGGTGAGTCTTATTCATTCGACAGAGTCCAACGGAAGGTGACTCACCAAGGCGCAGTCAGCGAGAAAGGAATGCGTAACGACCCTATGGGCTCTTCACGTGAACCGCACATCTCGTCATGGACGCACTGCTGCACAAGCACGCAGGGGAATGGCGGGACAAACTGCAACAACTCACGCAGGTGATTGATGGAGCGAAGGCGCATAGGTTTTGCTTCGTCGTCCAGCAGTGTGAACTGGCCTTGATCCAGCTCGACTCGCGCCAGATAAAAACCGCCTTCCAGAGACAGCAGCTCCAACTCTCGTACTTCGCCATTCGCGACCCGTTCGGTCAACGCTTGCAGATTCAAGGTTCACTCCCTGCCTACCACGGTAGGCGTTCTCCGTTATAAGCAAAGAAATTGCCGCTGTCGGCAGGCGCCAAACGGTCAATCAGTGATAACAATTCGCGGGCAGCGAGGCTTGCGGGCCTGGCGGCAGAAGCGCCTTTAAAGGGCTGGGACAGGCCCGAGATGACCGTACCTGGATGAAGAGTCAGCAAGCGGGTCTGAGGTCGTGTTCGTGCTAGTTCGATCCCAGCCGTTTTAATCAACATGTTCAACGCTGCCTTGGAGGCGCGATAGGCATACCAGCCGCCCAAACGGTTATCACCGATGCTGCCCACCTTGGCGGAGAGCACTGCCATCGCACCACGAGGGTCAAGCAAGGGCAGGAAGTGACGCAAAACCAGTGCAGGCCCGAGTGTGTTGACTTGGAATATCGCCTGAAGCGCATCCGCTTCAATAGAGGTGTAACTTTTTTCAGGCTTGATGTCTTCGCGATGAAGCAGACCGGCAGCAAGTAAAATCAACTGGTACGGGGCTTCTTCAGCTAATTCGGCGGCCGCCCTGGCGATACTGTCGGGCTTTTCCAGATCCAATCCTGGAGCACTGTTGCGCCCCAGCTCACGAACAACCGAGCATCTTGGATCTTTGTTGAGCAACTCACAAAACGCCGCGCCGAGCGCTCCACTGGCGCCTATCACCAAGGCACGGTAGCCCTCGCCAAGGGAGTTCATCCTGAAGGAACTGTTCATTTAGCCTCTCCGCAGACAGACGTGATCTATTGGCGCTAACCGAGTCGCCCTATCAGTTGCAGGAACTCGTGACGGGTAGCGGAAGAATCGCGAAAAGCGCCCAGCATCACTGATGTGGTCATCACCGAGTTTTGCTTCTCCACGCCTCGCATCATCATGCACATGTGCTTTGCCTCAATAACCACAGCCACACCGGCGGCATCGGTCATGTGCTGAAGGGCGCCGGCAATTTGTTTGGTGAGGTTTTCCTGAATCTGTAAGCGGCGGGCAAACATATCGACCACTCGTGCGACCTTGGACAGGCCCAATACCCTTCCTGTGGGGATATACGCGACATGAGCTTTGCCGATGAAGGGCAGCATGTGGTGCTCGCACAATGAATACAGTTCGATGTCGCGCACGATGACCATTTCGTCGTTTAGCGATTCGAACAGTGCGCCGTTGATGACTTCCTCCAGATTCATCGTGTAACCGTTGCACAGGTACTGCATCGCTTTGGCTGCGCGCTTGGGCGTGTCCAGCAGTCCTTCACGCTCAGGGTTCTCGCCTACGGCGACGAGAATTTCACGGTAATGCTCGGCTATTGATGGGTTCATTTAGACTCCTCGCAGCCATGCTGCGCTTCATGTGACGGCAATCCTTGGCTGTAGGGGCGTTTCTGCTGCGCACGATCTGACGCAGATAACACGAGCATCGCGAGATCAACTGTGGATCAGGTTCTTCGTCAGCCCAATACCAAAGCGAAGCGTTCTAGGGCTGCTTTGTTTTGACGGTGAGCAGCTCGTCGCGTGTGGGTTTTGCTTCCGGCACCGCGCAACGGTTATCGACACATCGACGGCGGCCATCCGGGTGAGGTAACCACGCCAAATGGGGACGGAGACGGCAAAACAGGCGATAACCGAGTGCAAGCAGCGGTCTGAGTGCACGCCAAGTCAGCGGCGTGGCCCAAAATCCCAGGCCGGCGGCACGCCAGCTACATAGGGTGGCGTCCAAGCCGTTAACCCAGCGGCCATCGGCGAAACAGGCATGAAGAGTCGCCTGCATTTGCTCGAACGTGAAACCAAGCGCTTTGGCGTCGAACTCAGGACTGTCTATGTCAACAAACAGCAGTCGGCTCTCTGCGGCGTGTCGGCGCAGGATCGTGATTTCACGCGCACACAATGGATAGTTGCCGTCAAAGTACAACGTCAGTGGCCAATGCTCTTTGTTGTACATTGATTATCGTCTTGTATAAGTTTTGTATAAGGTAGTCCCAAAAAAACGACCTGACAATCACGGTCATTCCTTTACCGTGAAATGAACCACTCACGGCAGGCAGCGTTCAAAGTTAGCGGATACGTCCCTGATGCAATGCTCATTGGTCATTTGCCAATCATGCGCAAAAATCTCTGGTACATCGTGCTTCCTTCCTCCCGATTGTCTGATGGGCTGGTACCTGTTCGGTTACTGGGTCAGCCTTTTGTTGCCTTCCGTGACAGTCAGGGAAGCACATCTGCTTTCTGATATTTGCGTTCATCGAGGTGGCTCCCTCTCTGCCGGCAACCAAGTGGGTGACAGCGTGAGTTGCCCCTATCAGGGTTGGCTTTTTGGAGCGGATGGCATCTGCACTCACATTCCGGCACGGCCGCACCTGCGCATTCCGGCGAAGGCTCGGATCGACGCGTATCCGACATTGGAGCGCTATGTCTGGATCTGGCATTTTTTGGGTGACCTACTGGCGCCAGAACGGCCAGCTCTACCGACGCTTGACTGGATCGTCGATTCAGCTGAAAGCGTGGTGTCCGGTCATTTCGACTGGGAAGCAAGTTGGGATCGTGTGATTAAAAACGGCCTCGATTTTGCGCATGCATCGTTTGTATATGGCCCCCACATGCTCGAACCATCGCAAGCTTGTAGTTCCGGACGATGCCGAATCCCAACGGTAGCGGGATGAACTAAGCAACCTTCCATGTGCACACTCAATAACCTACTGGCTGGCTTATTGGTTCCTACTCCTCGTAGGAACCGCCCCCACTTTTCTGCTAGACGCCCTGAATGCGCTCGTTTCGACGTCGCAGCGCTTCCATGGCCAGCAGTAACAGTAATGCGCTGAGAACCATCATGGTTGCCGCGGCCGCGATGGTTGGGTTGAGATTCTCCTTGATACCCGCAAACATTTGCATCGGTAGGGTGCGCTGGGAAGGACTGGCCAGAAACAGCGTCACCACGACTTCGTCGAATGACGTGGCGAAGGCGAACAACGCGCCGCTTAACACGCCCGGCGCTATGAGCGGCAGGGTCACGCGTTTGAAGCCGTACCAGGGTGTTGCGCCAAGGCTGGCGGCCGCCCGGGTGAAGCTGCGGTCGTAGCCTTCGAGCGTGGCGTTGACGGTGATCACCACAAACGGCACACCCAGGACGGCATGGGAGATGACCAGGCCGAGATAGCTGTTGAGCAAACCCCAGCTGGCAAAGAAGAAATACAGGCCGACCGCTACGATGACCACCGGCGCCACCATCGGTGAAATCATGATCGCCATGATCAGCGCCTTGCCGCGAAATTCACCCCGAGACAGTCCGACCGAAGCCAGGGTGCCGAATACTGTGGCGAGCAAGGTCGCGGCGGGGGCGATTTTCAGGCTGTTGAGCAGGGCGGGCATCCAGTCGCTGGAGTTGAAGAACTCGCGATACCAACGCAACGAGAGGCCGCTCAACGGGTAGCTCAGGAATGAACCCTCATTGAATGACAACGGGATGATGACCAGGATTGGGATGATCAGGAACATCAGCAATGCGAGGCTGTAGACGCTTAAGAATGGGCGCAACAGACGGATCTCGAACGGTTCGACATGCTTCATTGCAGGCTCCTCATGCGGCTCGGTTGGCGGGGCGCGAAACCTTCGCGTACACCCAATAAAGCAACAACACGATGATCAGCAGTTGACTGCCCAACGCCGTCGCCATACCCCAATTGATGGTGGTGTTGGTGTAGTACGCCACGAAGTAGCTGATCATCTGATCCCCCGGCCCACCCAGGAGTGCAGGGGTGATGTAGTAACCGATGGCCATGATGAACACCAGCAACGCACCGGCCGTCACGCCAGCATAAGTCTGCGGCAGGTAGACCCGCCTAAACGCAGTGAAAGGGTGAGCACCCAGTGAAATCGCCGCGCGCTCATAGCGGGAGTCGATCCCTTTCATCACGGCATACAGCGGCAGGATCAGAAACGGCAGCAGAATGTGGGTCATCGAAATCAGCACGCCGGCGCGGTTGAATACCAATTGCAGCGGCTTGTCGAGCATGCCCAGATCGATCAGCGTGTTGTTGATCAGGCCGCCGGATTGCAGCAGAACGATCCAGCTCGCCGTGCGCACGATCAGCGACGTCCAGAACGGCAGCAGCACCAGGATCAGCAGCAGATTGGCGCGTCGGGCCGGTTGCCGCGACAGCCAGTAGGCCAGCGGGTAGCCCAGCAGGACGCAAAGAACGGTTACCAGCCCGGCGATAGTCAGCGAGCGCTTCAGTACGTCCAGGTACAGCGCTTTATCCGGCGTCACCGCGCGGATCTTGCCGGCGTCCATCTTCAGATCGAAAGCGGCCAGCCAGTAGAAGCTGGTGTAGGGTTGGCCGAGCTGTTTGAGGGTCGACCAGGTCTTGATCTCGGCCAGCGCCGGCACGCCTTTTATCAGAGCGTCACGAACATTGACGCCGTCGGCCGGCAACCGGCCCAATATGGAGGTCGAGAGGCTGCGCAAACTAGCGCTTTCGTAACCCAGCCGCCGATTGAGGGCGAACAGCTGACCATTGCTGCGCGCACTGCGCAAATCTTCACCGAGGGTGCTGAACACGGACTCACCCGGCAGTGTCTGACCATCCCAGTTGTCTAGCAAAGTCAGGGTCTTGGGCAGGGCGTTGGCCACTTCCGGGTTTTCCACGCTCTTGGTCAGGAGCGACCCGATTGGTGTCAGAAAGCCCACGACTAGGAGGGCCAACAGAGGCAGGATGAGCAGCATCGAACGTCGAATGTAAGCCCGTTTGGTGGCCTGTAATTTCCTCTGCAAGCGTTGCGTCTGAACCGCTGGCGGCGCAGAGGGAAGGGCGAGCGTTTCGGACATGGGAGTCTCCTTTCGTCAACACGGCCCGGACGCGCCGGCAGTCAGCGCCGACACGATCCAGGCAGTCTGTGCGGGTAATCGATCAGCGCGCCGCCCAGGCATTGAAGCGTTGTTCCAGCTCCTCGCCGTGTTCGATCCAGAAGTTGGTGTTCACTTGCAGGGCGTTCTCGAGGTTGGCCGGTGCCGTTGGCAGTTGCTCCCGGGTTTTGGCGTCAATCAGCGGCAGCGTGTCCTTGTTGGTCGGCCCGTAAGGGATATTTTGCGCGAAGACTTTCTGGTGTTGGGGCAGGTTGGCAAAGGCAATGAACTGCTCACCCATCGCTTTGTTCGGTGAGCCTTTGACGATGGCCCAGCTGTCGATGTCGTACAGGCTCTGATTCCACACCATCTTGAAATCATGGCCCTCACCCTGGGCGGCGGACACTCGGCCGTTGTAGGCCGACGTCATGACCACGTCGCCGGCGACCAGCCATTGCAGGGGTTGGGCGCCTGCTTCCCACCATTGAATATCGGGCTTGATCAGGTCGAGTTTTTTGAATGCGCGGTCAACGCCCTCGGGAGTGCCTAATACCTGATACAGCTCGGCGGGTTTTACACCGTCGGCCAGCAGGGCGATTTCCAGGGTGAACTTGGCGCTTTTGCGCAGACCGCGTTTGCCGGGATAGGTCTTGGTGTCCCAGTACGATTCCCAACCTTTCGGCGCGGATTTGAGTTTGGCGCTGTTGTACGTCAGGTTGGTCGACCAGAGAAAAATCCCCGCGCCGCATTCACTGACGGCGCCGCTGACAAATTTGTTGGCGTCGCCCAAGGTGCTCCAGTCCAGAGGTTCGAACAGGCCTTCGGCGCAGCCGCGGATCAAGTCGGGGCTTTCGACCTCAACCACATCCCAACTGACTTGTCCGGTTTCCACCATGGCGCGGATCTTGGCCATTTCACCGTTGTATTCCCCGGCCTGCACGGCGCCTTTGCCAGCCGCCGTGAACGGTTGATAGAACGCTTTATCCTGGGCTTCCTTGTTCAGACCGCCGAAGGACACGACGGTCAGCGGTTGAGCATTTACCTGACCACCGAAGGCAGTCAGAACAGTCAGTGCGGCTAGACGCTTGAGCATGGCAAATATCCTGAGGTCATCAACAATGAAGGGGAGGGATCAAGCAGGCATGGCGTCGAGCGCCGAGGCGTCCGCGCTATGCCAACAGACGGGAACACGGTGGCCTTCGCGCCAATGAGATTGCATCTGGGCGATGGGCACTTTGACGTTGAAGTCGTGGTTGCCCGCGACGTTCAGACGGATACGCACGTGGTCACCCAGATAGATGCACTCCTCGATGCAACCGGTCAGGCGGTTGTCATAACTGTCGTCGCCATCGAGGGTGACCCGTTCGGAACGAATCGACAGCGAGGTGCGGCTGCCGGTGGCCAAACCAGGGGTGGTACGGGCTGTCAGCTGTTGCCCCTGATCAAGCTGCACCTGACAGTGGTCGACACTGAATGCGCCCAACACACCGGGCAGAACGTTGGTATCGCCCATGAACGTGGCCACAAACGAGTTGGCCGGGCGTTCATAAAGCGTCTTGGGCGTGTCGACTTGCTGGATGACACCATCGTTGAAAATCGCGATGCGGTCGGACAAGGTCAGGGCTTCTGCCTGGTCATGGGTGACGAACACCACCGTCAGGCCGAGGTCGCGGTGCAGGCGACGAATTTCCAGCTGCATCTGTTCGCGCAACTGTTTGTCCAGGGCGCCCAACGGCTCGTCCATCAGCACCAGCTTCGGTTCGAAAATCAGCGCGCGGGCGAGGGCTATGCGCTGCTGCTGGCCACCGGACAGTTGTGCGGGGAAGCGCTTGGCGAGATCGCCCAGGCGCACCATCTCCAGGGCTTTCTTGACCCGGGTTTCTATCTCATGGCGCTTCATGCCCCGGACTTGCAATGGGAACGCCATGTTTTCGGCGACGCTCATGTGCGGGAACAGGGCGTAGTTCTGGAACACCATGCCGATGCCGCGACGATGGGCCGGGACGCTTTCGATGGCATTGCCTTCAAGAAAGATCTGCCCATGCGTCGGGGTTTCGAACCCGGCCAGCATCATCAGGCTGGTGGTCTTGCCGGAACCGGATGGGCCGAGGAGGGTGAGGAATTCGCCCTGGGCGACGTCCAGGTCTAACCGCTTAACCACGGTCTTCAGACCGTCGTAACTTTTCTCCACCCCTTTGAAGCGGACGAAAGCGCTGGCACTGTTACCTGTCATCTCAAACCCTCCAAATGTGCTTCTCTATTGAAGCATGATGCATCATGTTCTTATAAAAGCAGAATCCGTGCCACTGAACTCATCCAGCCTGGTGTGAGGTTCTTCGGGTGGAAGCGCTTATGAGGCCGCACCACAACTGTGCGAGGGCATTCGAGTCTTTGGTCGATTGCCCTGGATTGGGGGCATTTCGCCGGGTGTCGAAGCAGGCTCAATAAAGCGTGCTTCGGCAAGATGTAACGCTCAGTTCAGGCTGCTCAAGGTTTCATCCAGGCGTTCAAGCAACAGATCCGCATGCTCCCGGGCGAATACCAGCGGCGGACGAATTTTCAGAATGTTGGCCTGTGGCCCCGTGGCGCTGATCAATACCTGACGGCGGCGCATGCCGTTGACGACCGCCGCCGCGGCATTTGTTGCCGGGGCCTGCGTCTCGCGGTCTGTCACCAGCTCGACGCCGATGAACAGGCCTTCGCCGCGCACATCGCCAATCACTTCATGGCGCTTGGCCAATGCATGCAGCCCGGTTTTTAGGTAATCGCCGACCTTTAGCGCATTGGCTTGCAGGTCTTCTTCGCGCAGCACCCGCAGTACCGCGTGGGCTGCGCTGCAGGACACCGGATTGCCGCCGTATGTATTGAAATAACGCTGTTGACGACCGAATTGATCGAACAGCGCCGAACGCCCGACCACGGCCGCAACCGGATGGCCGTTGCCCATGGGTTTGCCCAGCGTGACTAGATCCGGAATCACCGACTCGCGGGCAAAACCCCAGCGCTGCCCACCGGTGCGGCCGAACCCGGGCTGCACTTCATCGGCGATGTACAGCCCACCGGCCTCGCGCACGCATTGCGCGGCGGCCGCCAGTTCGCCGTTAGCCGGGCTGAACACGCCGTCACTGGAGAAAATGCTGTCGACCAGCAGCGCCGCGGGTTTGATGCCCTGTGCCTGCATGTCTTGTACCGCCGCTTTGACGCTGGCGACGAAATCGGCGGTTCGGCGGTAGGAATCCGGAGCCTCCACCAGGCGCACATGGCTGGCGGTGGGAAGGCCCGTGGCCAGCGATGGCGATACCTCAGCCAATGCGCTGGTCACGCCGTGGTAGGCCCAGCGAGTAACAATGATGCCCGTGCCACCGCTGTGGCAGCGGGCGATGCGCAGCGCCAGGTCGTTCGCCTCGCTGCCGGTGCAAGTCATGGTCATATTATCGAGCTGCGGGGGAAACTCGCTGAGCAGTTCTTCGGCATAATCCACAATCGAGGGGTGCAGATAGCGTGTGTGGGTATTCAGCCGGGCACTTTGCTCGGCAATGGCTGCCACCACGGCGGGGTGGCAGTGACCGATGGACGCCACGTTGTTGTAGGCATCCAGGTATGCGGTGTTGTCCTGGTCGTAAAGCCACACACCTTCACCTCTCACCGGGGCGAAGGGCTCCTCGTAAAACAATCGATAGCTGCCCCCCAACGCGCGTTGGCGACGGGCGAGCAGTTCAGCTGCGGTGGTCGAAGTCATGGAGCCTCCGGTGTGCAGGCGTTGATCAAGCTTTGGGTCAGCAACCCTTCGGGCAAGGCGGTGAGGCATTGCAGATTGCGCCAAGTGGTGCGCAGGTTACGCAGGACGTAGGTGCGGTTTTCCGGATACAGGCTGGCGCGCCACTGGGCGATGGTGATGGCCATGGCCATGCGCATGGCGATCAGTTCGCCTAACACCTCCAGCTCCTCGCGCTGCAGCGGAATCCGCTCGTTGTAAGCGGCGACGAAGGCCTTGATCTGCCAAAGCGGATCGATCGCATCAGCGTCGAACTGGTAAGAAAGTGCCGTCCCTAGCTCGTTGATCAGCGGAGCGTAGAGCGCGTCGCCGAAGTCGATGATGGCCGAGACGCGGCTGCCGGTTGCGCAGTCGAGCATGACGTTGTGTGGGTTCAGATCGTTATGAATCACCTGCGCACGGAGTTTGGCCAGGCGCGGTTTCACAGAGGTTTCATAGCTGTCCAGCAGGGTGGAAACCAATGGCAGTTGATCAGCGTCCAGGTAATCCAGATACGGCCTGACCCGCTCCGCATGGCCGACATCCCAGAGCAGGTCGCGGTGGGCCGCCGCGTGCTGAAAGCCCTTGAGGGCCAGATTGACTTCGGCGAGAGATGTACCGAGTTCGTGCATCAGTGCGACGCTGGGCGTGCCCAGGTTCTGCGAGATACCGTCCAGGTAGCTGACTGTGCGCAGTGTCAGCGACTGCCCATTGACCCGCACTTTCGGTTCAACTGCGCCATCGCGCGAGGGCAGCACACGCGGAACCGGCAGGTGCACGCCATGTTTCTTGATGTGCAGCAATGCTTGGGTCTGGAAGCTGATGACGTTGGGATCTTCGGCCGCATTGATAAATTTCAGGACGAAGGCGCCGGTGCTGGACTGGATGAGAAAGTTGGCATCGCGTTCGCCATTCAGCAGCTTCAGCGTGCCCTTGAGTCCGTATACCCGATCGGCGATTTCCAGCGCCTCGGCAGGCGACACGCTTGGCGCCTGGGTGGTCATCAAATCGGCGTAACACACCCTGTCCATGATGGCCTCAGACATGCTGGCCACCATTGACGTGAATTTCCGCACCGTTGACGTAGGAAGCACCGCTGGTGCAAAGGAAATAGATCAGTGAGGCCACTTCCTCTGGTTGTCCTAACCGATTCATCGGTACCAGCCGCTGGACAATATCGGCGGTGCCCGGGGACAGGATTGCGGTGTCGATTTCGCCAGGGGCGATGGCATTGACCCGAACCCCGTGCGGGCCGAAGTCGAAGGCCATTTCCCGGGTCAATGCCGAGAGTGCCGCCTTGGAAGTGGCGTAGGCGACGCCAGCGAAAGGGTGCACCTTGGAACCAGCAATGGACGTGACATTGATGATGCTGCCCTGGGCGGCTTTCAGTTCATCGAACAGGCCACGAGCGAGTAGGGCGGTAGAGAACAGGTTGACGTTGAACACCTTCAGCCACGTGGCGTAATCGGTTTCCAGCACGCCGAGTCGCCCGCCTTCCAGGCTTTTTGGTGATACGCCGGCGTTGTCCACCAGAGCATCAAGGCGTCCCCCCAGTTTTTCCTTAATGGTCGCCAGGCTGGCGCTTACACTGTCAATGTCCTCCAGATCCAGATGGATGTGGTTGAGCAAGCCTTCCGCCCACGGGCATTCGGCGACCCAGTTTTGCCGGGAGGCGGTGAACACTTCCCAGCCAGCCGCGTTGAAGTGCTTGACCGTCGCATGGCCTATGCCGCGGCTGGCTCCGGTCAAAAGAAGCTTTTTTTTCTCGCTCATGGACGCATCTCTATCAATTGATGTTTGATGCATCATTGTTTCAGACGAGGTTGCTGTCAATAGCCGTTCAAGGGAAAGCTGAGTTTAGGAGGCTGCCTCCTGGCTGACCGCTATGAATTCCAGCATTTTTTGATTGCCATCAAGAATGTCTGTCTGAATCGCATGCTTGGCCGCCGCGGCGTCTTGATGGCGCAGCGCATCGAGTATCTCAACATGGTGCTCGATGGCCATAGTCAAGGAAAAGTGCGCGTATGCCTGAGCAATTAATGGGCCTGCACGCATCCACAAGCTATCCAAATAGCTGCGCAGTAGAGGCATGCGAGCGGCTTCCGCGATCAAAAAGTGAAACTCGCTATTCAGGCGCAGTGCTTCAGGAAGGTCATTATTGTTGATGGCCTCAAGGTTGCGTTGGATATTGGCATCGATGCGCGCCAGATCGCTGGAAGTTGCAAGCCGTGCCGCGGTTTCGGCGCCCAGACCTTCGAGATTCAGCCGCAGCGTACGGATTTCCAGATAGGCCGCACTATCAAGCACGGGCACCCTGATGTCTTTTGGGGTCTTGAGCACCAGAGCTTTCTCTTTGGCCAGTTGCAGAATGGCGTCACGTACTGGTGTGACGCTCGTCCCCAACTGACTGGCCAGTTCCCGGATACGCAGTCGATCGTCCGGTTTGAGCCCGCCGGTGATCAACGCGTTGCGCAGTTGGGAGTAAACGTTGCTGCCCAGATAGGTGTGAGTGATAGCGTCGAGGGGGTAAGACATGGATCACCGAGTGAAATGGAGCAGGTTGGCCAACGACTATACAACATGATGCATTAAGCCTTTTGCGAAAATTAGCAGCGGCATTGGTAGGCCTTGGCCCCTACGGTTGGGGCGTTGAGAGCGGATGCTGCGCTCAGGGTAGTCTTCGCCGAATCATGACCTTGGTGACGCTTTCAGTAGGCAGTGGCCTCTTCGGCCAAAACTTGTGTCGGGCGCGCATTCAACAGTGGCACCAGACTTCGATCCGCGATTTGAGGTGTTTTTGATAGGACAAGGCACCGTGTGTTGCCGACAAATTCTTCAATCAGATACACAGCGTCGCCGACATCCAGCTCCAACTCTTGCAGTGCCTCATCAGGAATCCGGATAGCACCGTCACCATCCCATTCTTCGATGATGATTTTCATAAGTGGCTTTCTCACGTGTGGTCTCCATTGCTTTGAGTCGGCAATGGTAACGTGCGATCGCTGCACACAACGAAACTCCTTTGAGGTATCAGCTCGGCAGCCCACGAGAGCTTTTTTATCACCAGCACACGGCCTGCACATAGTCCCAACTTACTTGCTGGAGCAAGGGAGCAAGGGAGCAAGGGAGCAAGGGAGCCAAAAAATTCCCTTTCGGCCTGTGCCTTGCTCTACTCGATTGCTTGTTTATGCCGAGCTTAAAGAACCGGCGTTCCATCTGCCGAATTTCGAGCCGAATGCCTGAGACTGTCCTTTGATCAGAGCAGTAAGCTTTTGTACCCGTGTGCACGAGGATAAAGGACTGGTCAGAGTTTCGTGATGTTCGTTCCCAGCGCACTGAGGTGAGCCAATCCATCTAGACCTTGCGACTGGACTGAATATTTCATGATCGTAGCGTAGATGCCTCGGAGTCTTAAATCCAACCGAGGGGAGTCATAATCTGATCTCCAAAGAAGCAAGATAGGCAGAGAGCGATATTTTTCCAGCTATCTATCAATGCTATCGTCCTGAAAATGGTCTTTTAGTCGAGAATAATCGCTGATTTTTTCCACTCACTCTCCATTCTAGGTATGAGGCCGCGGTTCGGAAGCTCCTAAGTCTAATTGTAAAATGAGTCCGGTTAATTTCGATGATTTCCACTCTAATATCAATTGCCACAAGCGGCTTAGGCAGCTCATGAACATATCTAACATAGCACATGATTTAACATAATATACATTACACGTAACAGCGTGTTTCGAGATTAGCCCGGTTGCACGCAGATTTTGAAGCTCTCAATTCACTCCCAGCCCCTCATTTTTGTGTCAGCTCTGCAATCAGCTCCGAATGCTCTGGGAACAGTTCGCTGAGCTTCTGCCGATGACCCAATTCCATGTCCGCATAATCAAACCCAGGTGAAACCGCTTCACTGATCAACCCGTATCCAGCCAATCCATCTGTCAGCCGCGAAGCTTTCCAGACACCGCCCGGTACATGCAGCTGCAAACATTGCCCGGCGATAACGTCGCTGCCCATCACCACAGTTTTCAACGTGCCATCTGGAAAGATCAGGCTGTACTGAATTGCGTCTCCCAAATGGTAGTAATGCACGATGTCTGACTGGTTGAGATGAAAATGACCTGTCGGCGCATCCTTGGTCAGCAAATAGTAAATGGATGTCATCAGGAAACGCGGGCCGCTATCGGTTTCAACCATGGGATGGTGATCCGATTGGAAGGTTCTGCGATAGAAACCACCTTCCGTATGAGGCTCCAGATCCAGTGCTGTAATCAATGCTTCAGCGCCAGGAACAAGGGTTTTAAACACATTGCTGGTCATCTGGATTTAGGCTCTCTCATAAAAGTGACTACCCATCGATATATGCTTAATAATTATAACTACGCTAAATGCATGTTTAGTTTAGTTATATATAAAGCCCAAACGTTAGCGCCCTAACAGCGAAGTTTCCAACAACGCCTTCAACCCCATCGGCTTGGCAAAATAATAACCCTGGGCCTGCCCTGCCCCCATTTCGCGCAGCAAGACAAGCGTTGCTTCATCCTCGACACCTTCGGCCACCACGCTGAGATCCAGCGATTCGGCCATCCGCACAATCGCGCGCACGATCGCGCGACTGCGGGCGCTGGTGGTCAGTTCGAGGATGAATGACTTGTCGATCTTCAAGCCGCTGAAACGGTATTGATGCACATAGCTCAGGGATGAAAATCCTGCACCGAAGTCATCGAGCACCACCGACATGCCGTTGTCGGCCAATTGCTGCATGTTCAGCCGGGCAATCGCCGGTTCAGCCACCAACGCACCTTCAGTCAACTCCAGGCAGATCCGCGACGGCGCGACCTGGTGCTGCGCCAACAATGCAAGCACATCACTGGCGAAGTCCGGACGCGTCATGCTGTAGCTGGAGCAATTGACGTGCACCGGAGGCCAATTGGCGTGCTGGGGGTTTGCGAGGATCGCCGCGACGCTGGTGAGCATGTAAAGGTCCAGTCGACCGATCAGACGCAACCCCTCGACATTCGGCAAGAACTCTCCCGGCGCAATTACCCGGCCGCCCGGCTGATGCCAGCGGATCAGCGCTTCAAGGGCTAACAGTTCGCCACTGTCGACGCTGACAATCGGCTGGAAATACGGCAGCAGTTCGTCGGTTCGTTTGAGGGCATTACGCAAGGCCCCTTCACGCTCGACCTGGTCTGAGACTTCGCGGCGCACTTCCTGATTGAACACCGCGTAGCTGTCGCGACCGGCACTCTTGACCCGGTACATCGCCGCATCGGCATCGCGCAGCAAGTCGGCGGGTTCGGCATGAAACTGATTGTCGGCGCTGACAATACCGATACTGCAGGACGAAAAAACTTCATGGCCATTGATAAAAAACGGCAGATCAAACGCCACCAGGATCCGTTCGGCGATTTCGATCACTACGTCCAGCGGCGCCTCGGGAGCGAGCACCGAAAACTCATCGCCCCCCAGTCGCGCGAGCATGTCGGTCTCGCGCAGGCAGTTGCGCAAACGGTGGGCGGCCTGCATCAACAGCAGATCGCCAAAATGGTGGCCGAGGCTGTCGTTAACCATTTTGAAACGATCGAGGTCGATGAACATCACCGCCAGGTGCCCGCCTTCGCTGCCAAATCGTGACCAGGCGAGATTGAGGTGCTGTTGCAGGTAGGTACGATTCGGCAGCCCGGTCAGCGCATCATGGGAGTTTTCGTGTTGCAACTTGGCATTGGCGTGATCGAGCTCGCGGGTACGGTTCTGCACCCGGGCTTCGAGCTTGAGGTTGGCGGCATGGATCGCTTCGGCGGCCGTGCGTCGCGATAACGCGGTGTCGATATGCCGCGACACGAAAGTCAGCAGTTCCTGATCACGCAAGGTATAGCGCACCTGCGAGGTATAGCTTTGCACCGCCAGCACGCCACGTACCACATCGCCATCGAACAATGGAATGCCCAGCCAGGAGTAGGATCGGACATATTCATCGGCCAGTTCGATTTCACCCTGTACAGACAATCGTTCAGCCTCGCCGGGGTCAATCAGGCAAGGTCGACGCTGACGAATAACGTACTCGGTCAGGCCCTGGCGTCCACGCCGTGCCACCGGGCAGGTCGTCTGCCGCTCATCGACATAGTAAGGAAAGGTCACTTCACGGGTCGTGTCGTCGAACAGCGCGATGTAGAAGTTCTGCGCGAACAGCAGATCACCGACGATGCCATGCAAGGTTTGAAACAGCTCAGCCATATCGCCAGGCTGGCTGGACAGTTCAGCAATCTGGAACAGCGCGCTCTGCAGATGTTCAGCGCGCTCTCGCTCTGCCACTTCCTGCCTCAATGCGTCGTTGAGTGCCGAAAGCTCCTGGGTGCGGCGCATCACCGTCGCTTCCAGGCCCTCTCGGTGCAGAATCCGGTCCAGCGCCATGGCCACGTGGCGGGCCACCACCAGAAACAGCGCGCGGTCTTCAGCGCTGTAGGTACGGGAAACGTCGTAGACCTGCATCGCCAGCATGCCAAACACCTCATCCGAGGCGTTTTTCAACGGTGCGCCCATCCAGAACTCGGGACGATCTCCCACGCAATAGAAACGCCCGTCGGCCTGAGCCGCGCGAATACCGGCGGCGTCGATCAGCAACGGCTGGCCAGTGGTCAACACCTGGCCGGTCAATGACAGGTGAGAAGCGTCAAGGTATTCGTAGTGCTCGGCCTCTACGGCGTCAACGTCGATGATGTCGACGTAATACGGGTAGTCAATCTTGCCACTGTGGGGGTCATACAGCGCGAGATAGAAATTCTCGGCGTCGATCAGGCTCGCCAGCAGACGGTGCACTCCCACCAGAAACACTGACCGGTCGCGGGTAGAACTGGCCAGGTAGGTAATTTCATACAGCACACGCTGAGTAATTTGCGCACGGGCAAGGGTACTGGTCTGTACCTGCATGCCCAAGCACCGGGCAAACTCGGCAAGTGCCGGCTCCTCGGCATCGTTGACGGGCGCAAGTAGCCAACCCAGCACACTTTCGCCTCTTCCGGTCGGCCAACGGTGCAAGTGCCTGGTTCGGCAAAAGGCTTCAAACTCTTCGTTCGCAACACTCGACGGCCACTTCACCAGTGGGTCGCCCTGCCCGACCCAATGCATTTGTTCACCGGCGCGGTACACCACCCATGCGCTGGTGTGGGTCCAATGGCGCGCTGAGGCCAGCAATTGTTCGACCGCGTCTTCGTTGCCAGCGCAGGCCATACCGACAGTATCCGAACTACCTTTCAGTTGAGAGGCGACTACGTCGCCATCGTTCGATTGCCGCGGGAAGTCGGTCAATAGACGAAAACTCATCAGCGCTCCCTGAGCCAAAAGCTGGCGATATCCATTTAGTTATTGTTAGCAATATGCCAGTGAGCTTCCCGTTTAAGGCTTATATAAGTTTTTTTCAATCGTTTTATTCGCTTCAGTATCAACCAAGGGAGAGGCAACGACGTTTTCGCGACGCTGCCCCTGAATAATCAGAACTTTTCGGGGATCTTTTTGAGTGGGTAATCCGGCTCACGATAACCGCCGGGCCGCTGCCGCTTGGGCAGCTTCACTTTCTCGCGCGGCACCTCTTCATAGGGAATGCGGCTGAGCAAATCGGTGATGATGTTCAGGCGCGCTCGTTTCTTGTCGTTCGAGTTGGCCACCAGCCATGGGGCATGTTCGGTATCTGTCGCCTTGAACATGTCGTCACGTGCACGCGAGTAGTCATACCAGCGGCTGTACGACTTCAGGTCCATTGCGGTCAGCTTCCAGATTTTGCGTCCATCTTTGATGCGCGCCTCAAGTCGGCGGGTCTGTTCCTGCGGGCTGACTTCCAGCCAATACTTGAGCAGGATTACGCCCGAGTCGACGATCGCGCGCTCCACCAGAGGTATTGCCTTCAGGAAACCGACAACTTGATCCTTGGTGCAGAACCCCATCACCCGTTCGACGCCCGCACGGTTGTACCAACTGCGATCGAAGATCACCACCTCGCCCGCCGCCGGCAGATGTGGCAGGTAACGCTGCACATACATCTGGCTTTTTTCGCGATCGGTCGGCGCAGGCAGCGCCACTACCCGAAAGATACGCGGGCTCACCCGTTCGGTCAGCGCCTTGATCGTCCCGCCCTTGCCTGCCCCATCGCGTCCTTCGAAAACAATGCAGATCTTGATGCCCTTCTGCCGCACCCACTCCTGCAACTTCACTATTTCGACATGCAGTCGGCGCAGTTCGCTCAGGTAGTCCTTGTTGGACATCTTCGCGCTTGCGGCGGAATCAGTTTTCTTGCTGCCTTTCTTGTCCTTTGCCATAACCCAGCCCTCACAGTCGCTGTGATCGCTGAGTTTAGTCCATGGTTAAAGATGTATAGGTGCCAAGGAGCGCGCTGAGGATTACCAAACCAGACACAAAAAAATGAGAGCAGTCTTGTGGGAGCGAGCCGGCTCGCGATTGCGACTTCACATTCAACATCAAGGCTGACTGTCAGACCGCTATCGCGAGCAGGCTCGCTCCCACAAAGAGCTGCTCCCACATTACATTTGATAACCCGCGGCTAGCGGATCAACAGCACTTCGGCCCGGCCTTGCTCCCGTAACGCGCTTCCTGGCGTTCCCGGAAGAACACCTCGTAGCTCATCACCGGCTTGTCCGGATGTTTGCTCTGCATATGTTCGACGTAGGTGTCGTAGTCGGGCATGCCTACCATCAGGCGTGCGGCCTGACCGAGGTATTTACCGAGGCGACTCAGGTCATTGAACATAGGCGCCCTCCTCCATCACGGCTGCGGCTGCGGCATCGCCTGGAATGGCGCTTCTTTATCCGTACGCTCCTTGGTGCCCCAAGCGGCGATGCCGACCTTGAGCGCAAAGAACAGGATGCTGAAGACCACCAGCAGGAACAGCGCCGTCAGCGTAGCGTTGGTGTAGGCGTTGTAGATCACGTGGTGCATCTGGTCGATGCTCTTCGCCGGCGCGAGGATCTGACCGTTGGCCAGGGCATCGCTGTACTTCTTGGCCAGGGCCAGGAAACCGATCGCCGGGTTGGCATCGAACAGCTTGATGAAACCTGCGGTGGTGGTGCAGATCAGCAGCCATACGGCTGGCAGCATGGTCACCCAGACGTAGCGCTGACGTTTCATTTTGATCAGCACGACAGTCGCCAACATCAGCGCGATACCGGCCAGCATCTGGTTGGAGATGCCGAACAACGGCCACAAGGTGTTGATGCCGCCCAATGGGTCGATCACGCCTTGGTACAACAGATAACCCCACATCGCCACACAACCGGCGGTTGCGATCAGGTTGGCAGTCCAGGACTCCGTGCGTTTCAGGGATGGCACGAACGAGCCGAGCAGATCCTGCAACATGAAGCGTCCGGCACGGGTACCGGCGTCGACTGCGGTCAGGATGAACAGTGCTTCAAACAGGATCGCGAAGTGGTACCAGAATGCCATGGTGTTTTCACCCGGCAGAACGTGGTGCAGGATCTGCGCGATGCCGACTGCCAACGTTGGTGCGCCACCGGCACGAGCCAGGATGGTGGTTTCACCGATGTCCTTGGCCACTGCTTGCAGCGCTTCCGGAGTAATGGCAAAACCCCAGCTGCTGACCGTCTGAGCAACCGAAACAGCATCCGAGCCGACAAGCGCCGCCGGGCTGTTCATGGCGAAATACACGCCTGGCTCGATCACCGAAGCCGCGACCATCGCCATGATGGCCACGAAGGATTCCATCAGCATGCCGCCGTAACCGATGTAACGGGCATGGCCTTCGTTAGCCAACAGCTTCGGCGTCGTGCCGGAAGCAATCAGCGCGTGGAAACCAGAGACCGCGCCACAAGCGATGGTGATGAACAGGAACGGGAACAACCCGCCTTTCCACACCGGCCCGGTGCCGTCGATGAATTGAGTGAGTGCTGGCATTTTCAGGTCGGGCATGGTGATCAGAATGCCGATCGCCAAGGCCACGATGGTGCCAATCTTGAGGAAGGTAGACAGGTAGTCACGCGGGGCCAGAATCAGCCACACCGGCAATACCGCGGCAACAAAACCGTAGCCGATCAACATCCAGGTGATCTGAATGCCGGTGAAGGTAAAGGCCTTGGCCCAGACCGGATCAGCGGCAATCTGCCCGCCCAGCCAGATCGAACCCAGCAGCAACAGCACGCCGACGATGGAGATTTCGCCGATGCGGCCCGGGCGGATGTAGCGCATGTAGATGCCCATGAACATCGCGATCGGGATGGTCGCCATTACCGTGAAAATCCCCCAGGGGCTCTCGGCCAGGGCTTTCACGACGATCAGCGCCAGCACCGCGAGGATGATGATCATGATCAGGAAGCAGCCAAACAGCGCGATGGTGCCGGGGATGCGGCCCATTTCTTCACGGACCATGTCGCCCAGCGAGCGACCGTTGCGGCGGGTGGACATGAACAGGACCATAAAGTCCTGAACCGCACCGGCCAGCACCACACCGGCAATCAACCACAGCGTGCCGGGCAGATAGCCCATCTGCGCGGCCAATACCGGACCGACCAGCGGACCCGCACCGGCGATGGCGGCGAAGTGGTGACCGAAAAGCACGTGTTTGTTGGTCGGCACGTAGTCCAGGCCATCATTGTTGATGACGGCGGGCGTGGCACGATTGGGGTCGAGTTGCATCACCTTGGTGGCGATGAACAGGCTGTAATAGCGGTATGCGACGAGGTAGATAGCGACTGCTGCGACTACGATCCAGAGGGCATTGATCGCTTCGCCGCGGCGCAGGGCCACGACACTTAGCGCAAACGCTCCCAGGACAGCCACGGCAAACCAGGCGAGGTGTTTAGCCAGACGGGGCATAGCGTGTCTCCTGCCGACAGCCAGTGACTGCGGCGGTAATTTTTATAATTGTGTCCGCGGTGCGGAGCTGGCCCAATATCCCCGCATGCCGTCTACAAATAAATCCGCGTTACTACGTACGTGGTGTCTACGTAGTTCTACGTAGACACACACAATCTGTGGGAGCCGGCTTGCTGGCGATAGCGGCGGGACTGATACACCGCGCCGCCTGGATCGCCAGCAAGCCGGCTCCTACAATTCAGTGTCGCCCAGAAAGCCGCAGGTCGTTCCGTCCAGCACCGCTACTGGACGCGCGTATCTTTGGCATATGATGCCGGGCCTTCGCCTTCCCTCGGTCCGGTCAGGAGCCAAGATGCAGCTCAAACACAAAATCGTCGCGCTCGGGATTCTGCCGCTGGTGTTGGCGATCGCCGTGATCTGCGCGCTGGTGATTTCCCTGAATCGCCAACTCGGCGATCAGCAGGCACAACTGATCGAAGACAGCATTCTGGCCAGCAAGCGTGCCGAACTCAAAAACTACGTGGAAATGGCGCAAAGCCTGATTGCACCGCTGTATGACGACGGCCACGGTGACGAGCACGCCCAGCAACAAGTGCTGGAAGAACTGCGCAAACTCAGCTTCGGCATCAATGGCTACTTCTTCGTCTACGACCGCGAGGGTCGCAGCCTGATGCACGCGCGCCAGTCCGAACTGGTGGGCAAATACCTGTGGGACATGAAAGATCCGCAGGGTTTGCCGGTGATTCAGGCGTTGCTCAAAAGTGCACAATCCGGCGAAGGTTTTCAGCGCTACGCCTGGAACAAGCCCTCCTCCGGTCAGGTGACCGACAAGCTCGCTTATGTGGTGATGCTCGATCGTTGGGGCTGGATGCTCGGCACCGGCATCTATCTTGAGGACGTTGAGCGCGCCACCCAGCAAGCGCGCGACGAGGTGGCCCAAGGCATTCGCAAGACCATGCTGGCGATTGCTGCGGTGGCCCTCGTGGCGGTGCTGTTTGTCTTTGCCAGTGGCATGACGCTCAACGTCAGTGAACATCGATTGGCCGACAAAAAGCTTCAACGTCTGACCCAGCGTATCGTCAGCTTGCAGGAAGAAGAGCGATCCCGGGTTTCCCGGGAGCTGCACGACGGCATCAGTCAGGTGCTCGTCTCCATCAAGTTTCAGTTCGAACTGGCCAGCCTTCTGCTGGAGAATGACCAGGTGCAAGACAAGGGGTTGAGCACGCTAAAAGACGCCACGGCGCGCCTCGGCGACGCGATTGGCGAGGTTCGCAGCCTCTCTCACGACCTGCGTTCGTCCCTGCTCGACACCCTTGGCCTGCCGGCGGCAATCGGCCAACTCGCCGCAGAATTCGAGCAACGCAGCGGTCTCACCGTGACTTACGACGACAATGAATTCGACTGTGATCTGGTCGATGGCGCAGCGGTCTCGCTGTTCCGGATAGTGCAAGAAGGCCTGACCAACATCGAACGCCACGCGCAGGCTAAAAACGTCTCGATTACCCTGCACGGGTCGCAAGAAACTGTGCGGTTGACGGTGGTCGACGACGGTGTCGGTTTCAACGTCGCCCAGGTCGAACGTCGCCATGCAGGCATTGGCCTGCGTAACATCCGTGAGCGTGTCGAACATTTTGGCGGACGTTTCGACTTGATATCGATGCCCGGAAGAAGTGAGCTGGACGTGCTGCTGCCGATGAAAATGCCCGGCGCAAAACGCTGACTCAGCCCATTACAACAAGAGTGAATACCCGCGATGAACCTGCCCTACCCGATCCGCGTCGCCCTGGTCGACGATCACTCCCTGGTCCGCGACGGGATCAAAGCGCTGCTCGCGGTCATGGCACCCCTGGAAGTGGTGGGCGAAGCCGAGAGCGGCGCCGATGCCATCGCGATGGTCGGGCGCTGCCAGCCAGACTTGTTGCTGGTCGACATCAGCCTGCGCGACATGAACGGGCTCGAGCTGACTCGCGTGCTCCGTAGCCAGTACCCGTCGCTGAAGGTGCTGGTGCTGAGCATGTACGACAATTATGAATACGTCAGTGAGTCGGTTCGCGCCGGCGCCAGCGGCTATGTGCTGAAGAATTCACCGTCGCGGGAAATCATTGCGGCCATCGAAGCCATCGCCAGTGGCGGCACGTTCTACAGCGCCGAAATTGCCCAGCGGCTGATTGCTGACAAAAGCACCGACAACGAGCTGACACCCCGCGAAAGCCAGGTGTTGTACAAGATGGCGCAGGGCCTGAACAACAAGGAAATGGCCCGCGAGCTGGACATCAGCGTGCGCACGGTCGAAACCCATCGCCTGAGCATTCGCCGCAAGCTCAACATCGATAAACCCGCGGCCCTGGTCAAATACGCGATCGATCACGGGATCATCACGCGCTAGCGAACAGCCTCACACCGTACCTGGAGTGATGACCTTTGCCGTGCGGATAAACAACGCCCGCACCTTGTCCCAGAAATTGCCCCCCAGCACAAAAAAGCTGCCGATCAGCATGGCGTCGCCCAGCACCTGCAACTGCCACAGGTTCGGTCTGAACCCTGGCCAGAACGTGTCGACGTAGGGTTCAAGAAAGGCCGAGATCAGCGGCAAACAAAACATCACGATACCGATCCGATGACGAATCGGACCCACTTCGGCATCTATCGACGGCGCAATTCCGGACACGTAACCGAATACTTTGCTTTTCAACTGCTGGAACCCGGCCTTGCCCATGACAGCAATGACGACGATCAGCAGGACTTTATTGCTGATGAACAAAACGCCGGTCAGCGCGGCGATTCTTGAGCCTGGAATGTCGAGCGCTGCGGCGATCGGCACCATCAGCCACGAACCCAACATCAAGCAAATAATGGCGATGCCCACTTTGAAGCGCCAACCAGCGGAATGAGGTTCAGCCTGACCTTGGGGGTTACTCATGAGTGTCCTGCCTATAAGTGATCGCAGAAGGTTTGAGGGTGCTTGAGAAGCTTAGCAGCCGGTTGCTCATTTGGACGGCTATGCTCCAGTGACCTTCCCTGGTTGGACGATACCCAATGCATCGAGGCCGTTCCCTGCTGAGGCTGCCAGGCCACCTCCTCTTGCTCGGCGCACTTGGCCTGAGTGGCTGTGTGCGGCTGGGACCGGACTTCCAGCCGCCGGGTGAAACCTGGGTCGAACACTGGAACACCGCCGCCCTCGAACACGCCAGCCAACGCGGAACGCACCCGGATATTCGCCAGTGGTGGCAGGTCTTCGACGATCCGCTGCTCAATCAGCTGATCGCCGAGTCGGATGCTCATAACGCCAGCCTGAAAATCGCCGGCCTGCGCGTGATGGAAGCCCGTGCCCAGTTGGGCATTGCGCAAAGCGGGCTCTATCCGCAATTGCAGCAAGCCAGCGCCGACAGTCTGTACTTCAACCGTCGACAATCCGGAGGCACCAATCCCCAGGACAGCCATTTCTGGCAATACAGCGCCGGGTTTGATGTTGGCTGGGAGCTGGACTTCTGGGGGCGTTTCAGCCGAGCCATCGAATCGTCCGACGCCAGTTACTTTGCGGCCCAGGCCAACTATGAAGATGTGCTGGTGTTGCTGCGTGCCCAGGTTGCAGACACTTACTTCTCGTTGCGCACCACCGAGGCCAGGTTGCGCGTCGCCCGGGAGAACGCCAAACAGCAAAAGCGCAATTTCGAGATCACCGAAAAGCTGTTCAAGAGCGGCCAGCAAGCCGAACTCGACCTGCAACAAGCCAAAACCCAATACCTCGGCACGCTCAGCACCATCCCCACCCTTGAAGACCAGCTGCAACGAACCCGCAATGCCTTGGCCGTGCTGATCGGGCAACCGCCCGGCACGTTGCCGCAGGTAGCGGAAAAACAGGGGCTGATCCCGCTGGTCGATCGCGTCGTACTGCAGGATGTGCCGGCCAATCTGCTGCTGCGTCGGCCTGATGTGCGAGCCGCCGAGCTGAATGTCGCCGCCCAGTCGGCATTGATTGGCGTGGCCGAAAGTGATTTCTATCCGTCGCTGACCTTGCTCGGCAGCATCGTCTGGTCGGCCGACACGCTCAACGGGACGTCCAGAAGCCTGGACCTGATCGGCGGCCCCAGCCTGCGCTGGAACCTGTTCGACCATGGCCAGATCAGCAACAACGTGCGCATCCAGGATGCGCGGTTGCAGCAACTGATCGAAGCTTATCGCGACAAAGTCCGCCAGGCCGCTCGCGAGGCTGACGATGCCGCCACTGGCTTGATCAAATCGCTGGAGCGCGAACGCATCCTGGCCGAGGCCGAAGTCGCCGCGAAACGCTCATTGGTGCTGGCCAGCGCGCAATACCGGGAAGGTTACTCGGACTTTCAACGCGTGCTGGATGCGCAGCGCGCACTGCTCGAACAGCAGGACAACTACCTGGTCGCGCGCAGCAACGCCGTGAGCAATCTGATTGCCCTGTACAAATCCTTGGGCGGCGGTTGGTACAGCGCCCAGCCAAAAGTCGATGACGCCACCCGCCAGCAGATGGAAAAACGCACCGACTGGGGCGACCTGCTGACCGAGCCCGCCGCCCCCCTGCCCCACAAGGTAAACAGCCATGAGTGAAGCCGCGCAGCCTGTCCCCGAGGCGCCCGCACCTACACCTCCAGCGCCTCCCCCGCCAGCCGCCGACCCGGCGAAAAAAGGCATCAAATGGGTGCTGCTCCTGATTCTCCTGAGCCTGGCGTGGTACCTGTTGGCCGACCGCTTCACGCCCTATACGCAACAGGCGCGGGTGGGCGCCTTTGTCATTCCGGTCGCCTCGGAAGTCGCCGGCCGGGTGATCCGCGTCAACGTGCGCAACAATCAGGACGTCCAGGCCGGCGACGTGCTGTTCGAGGTGGACCCGCAGCCGTACCAGATCGCCGTCGACCGGGCCCGGGCAGACCTTGAATCGACCCGACGGCAGATCGGCGCCAGCACCGCCGGCATCGCCTCGGCGCAAGCCAACTTGCGGGCCGCACAGGCCAACGAACTCAAGGCGAGACAGGACAATCAGCGTCTGGAAGGCTTGTACCGCGAAGACCCTGGCACCATTTCCGTGCGCTTGCTCGAAGTGTCTCGCGCCAACCGTGAGCAGGCGGTCAGTCAGGTCGCTGCCGCCCGCGCTGAAGTGCAACGTGCACGCGAGCAAGAAGGCGGCAGCGAGGAAGACAACGCCCTGCTGCGTAGCGCTGCCACGGCGCTGTCAAAAGCCGAACTGGATTTGTCCAACACGCAGATCCGCGCACGTTCGGCAGGGCTGATCACCGATCTGCGTACCGATGCCGGGCAGTTCGCCGCTGCCGGTGGCGCGGTCATGACTTTGATTGCCATCCATGACGTGTGGATCAGCGCGGACATGACCGAAAACAACCTCGGTCTGGTGAAAGTCGATACGCCAGTGGCGATCGTCCTGGATGCGCTACCGGGCGAAGTGTTCGAGGGACGTGTGCGCAGTGTCGGTTACGGGGTCAGCGTAGGGCAGACACCCGCGCCTGGCACCCTGCCCGGCGTGCAAAACAGCCGCGACTGGCTGCGACCGGCCCAGCGTTTTCCGGTGATCATCGAGTTCTCCGAGGACGCCCGAAAAGCCTTGCGCGACAGCCGTGCCATCCGGGCCGGCGGGCAGGCCGAAGTAATGGCCTTCCCCACCCAAAGCAACCCGCTGAACCCGCTGGGCCGCGTGTTTGTGGGGTTTATGAGCTGGCTTTCGTATGCCTACTAAGCACACGCCCCGGGAGCAGCGCGCATTGCGACTCGCCACTGGCACCGCTTTGTGCCTCGCTGCCAGCTTCGGCCTGGGATTGCCGATCCCTTTTCTGGCGCCGGTGCTGTGCCTGATCCTGCTGGCTTCGATCAATCGTCCACTACCGTTCAAGGCTGCCGTGGTGCTCGCTCTGGCCGCGATGTTGACCACGGGCCTCGGCCTGTTGTTGATCCCGATCCTGCGTTATTACCCCGTCACTGGCGTACTGCTGATCGGCCTGAGTCTGTTTATGGTGTTCCGCTTTGGTCTGCGCGGCGGCAACGCCCTGATCGTGACCTTTCTGGTGATTGGCCTGACCATGATCTCCTCGGCCGGCGTGGCCGAATTCGATCTGGCGGCGATGGTCATCGGAGCCCTGGTCAAGGGCTTGCTCCTCGCCGTTGCGGTCATGGCGCTCAGTCACGGGTTATTCCCCGATCCGCCCAATGCCCCTTCCCCGCCGCCCGCCCCACCCCTGCCCGCCGAAGAGGTCAGTCGGGTGGCGCTGCGTGCAACCCTGATCGTGTTACCGGCGTTTCTGCTGGCGCTAATCGATCCGGCCGGTTATCTGCCGATCATCCTGAAAGCCGTCAGCCTGGGTCAGCAAAGCTCCACGACAAACGCCAACAACGCCGGTCGTGAGCTCGTCGGGTCTACCTTGCTCGCAGGCCTGTTGGCGATTCTGTTCTGGAGCGCCCTCAGCCTGTTTGTGCATCTGTGGATGTTTTTTCTGTGGATGCTGCTGTTCGGCCTGGTGCTGGCGCGCAAGCTCTACGCCCTAAGCCCGACCCGGTTCAGCCCGGGGTTCTGGCTCAACACCCTGATCACGCTGATTATCCTGTTGGGCCAGTCGGTTCAGGACAGCATCGCCGGCAAGGACGTGTACACGGCGTTTGCCATGCGCATGGGGTTGTTCCTCGCCGTCACGTTGTATGCCTGCCTGATGGTGTATCTGCTTGAGCCGCGGCCGCAAAAAGCTCAGGGGTTAACCTGATAGCCCTTGCCTTGCAGGCAACTGGTGTACGCCGTCGAAGTGGTCGCAGCACTGGTTTTCTCTTGTGCCCGGCGCTCCTGACGCTGACGCGAACCGCCCACCACCGCGCCGGCCACCGCCGTCTCTTTGGCACGATTCTGCCGATAGTCCTGCTTGGTGTCGTCATCGACGCGATCATAAAACTCGTCATGCTGACGCCCGCGAACTTGGGCCCCGGCCGCTCCGGCGGCAGCACCCGCAGCAGCACCGCGCACTCGCCCTCCGGAAGCAGGCTGGGCGGTCGATGCGGCCTGACTGGACGCGATGCTATTGCATTCATTGATGTCTAGCTGGGTCTGTTGCGAACTCTGCCCTTTCATCGGAACGACCGTTGCAGCCCAACCCTGGGTGCAGGCAACCGCCAATGCGATGCTCAGGCTGATGGATGACACCTTGCTCATAATGACCTCCAACGCAGCCCGTCACTCGGCAAGAACCCTGGGTGGGCAGACCGCGGATAACTGATCCCAAGCTTGATTCAGCAACAAAGAGTGTAGATCACACGGCATCCACTCTCAGCGCGGTATTGCCTGATCCGGACGGTGAACAGGATTCTTTTCGATCGTTTTGGTGTGATGGCCTAACCTCATAGGTTGAGCGCCCCACAACAGAGTCGAGCACTCCCATGCGTAATGCATTGAAGTTAATGATGTTCGTCGTGCTCACGCTGCTAGGAACCAGCGGCGGAGCGCTGTCGGCCGCCGACATACCGGCGATGCCAACCCCTATATCAGGCACTGCGCCTGTTGCAATCTCCCAAAGTGACCTGCAAGACCTGCAAATCCGCCTTGACCGAATCAAGCAACAGATTTCGCTGGCCAATAACCTGACCCAGATGGTCGGCCTGCAAGATTCCGTGCAGTTGTTTATCAGTGATGTGGACAGCCTGCAGTCCTCCCTGTTGCCCGAGCAGAAGCAACTGCAGGCCCAGCTTGATGTATTGGGCCCGGTATCAGTGGAGGATGTCGCGTCGGAAAAGACGGATATCGCAACGCAAAGAGCCTATCTGTCCGAGCAAAAGACCAAAGTCGACGCCAATCTGAAAACCCTGACGGCGCTTAGAAACAATGCTGCCGGTCTGATCACCCAAATTGCCGGTATTCGACGCAGCCTGCTGGAAACCGAAGTCACGCTGCGCAGCGGCAGTATTCTGGGGCCGTCGTTTTGGGCGCCGTTGTTTAACCCGCCCCAGGAGGACCGCCAAAGGCTGAGTGATTTCATCCAGCAGGCTTCCAGCGCAATCAAGGCCGCCTGGCAACCCGGCGAGCGCCTGTTTGCCGTCTCGTTGATCGTACTGGCCGTGGGCATTTGGTCCTGGGGCCGACGAATCGCGGAGCGCGGGCTGGCCTGGCTTTGCATTCATCGAATGCCTGAAGGGCGTTTGCGGCGAAGTTCGCTCGCACTGGCTTCTGTCGTGGCCACGCTATTGACCACTGCGTGTGCGATGCACCTGCTGTTTTATGCGCTCACTCGACAACTGCCGTTGACACCGATGATTCAAAACTTTGCCGATGAGTTCGAAAAACTCATCTATGTCTGCATCCTGATTACCGGTTTGAGCCGGGCGTTGTTATCGACCAAGCATCCCTCCTGGCGCTTGCCGGCAATCGCCGATCCCGTGGCACTGGCAATCGAGCCCTTCCCCAGAATATTGGCCGTCACGCTGCTGATTCTGGTAGGTCTGGCACAAATCACCAACGTCACCGGCATGAGCCCCACCGCCATACTCTTTGGCCGAGGGGTGATCGCGTTCGTGGTCACGCTGATTATCGGTGCGTTGTTCCGGCGTGCCAGCAAAGCCCGAAGAGCCGTGGTGGCCACCGGTGAAGCACCCGAATCGAGTACCACCATCGCCGGCCTGATCTATTCGTTTGCCGGCATTGCCATTTTTGTCGCGATGCTTGCGCTGCTGATCGGCTATATCTCCCTGGCAAGGTTCATCACTTACCAACTGGTCTGGGGATTTATCATCCTCTCGGGCTTCTACTTGCTGATTCAGCTGCTCAAAGACAGCTGTGAGTACCTGTTCTCACCCAAGAGCGCCAGCGGCAAGGCGTTCAAACAACTGCTCGGGATAGGCGATGTGCGCCTTGAGCAAGTGTCGGTCATTTTGTCCGGAGTCGGTCGCGCCGCTTTGATGTTGTTGGGCGTCATTTCACTGTTTGTGGGTGGCGTCGGCACAACGCTCGGCCAACTATTCACTCAGATGTTTGCCATTCTCGGCGGCGACGGCCTGCGCAAATTCAATATCATCCCGGGCCACTTGTTGAATGCGGTACTGGCCCTGTTGATCGGCATCTACCTGATCCGATCATTGCGCCGATGGCTGGATAACGAGTTCCTGCCCAAGACCGACATGGACCCCGGCATGTGTGCCTCCCTCAGTACACTGTTCGCCAACATCGGCTACGCCTCAGTGATTCTGCTGACGCTGTCATCACTGGGCATCAAGTGGACCAACCTGGCGTGGATCGTCAGCGCCTTGTCGGTGGGGATTGGTTTCGGCTTGCAGGAAATCGTCAAAAACTTTGTCTCAGGGCTAATTCTCCTGACCGAACGCCCGGTCAAGGTTGGCGACCTGATCAGCATCAGCGGCGTCGAAGGCGACATCCGCCGCATCAACGTCAGGGCCACTGAAATACAACTCAGTGACCGCTCGATCGTCATCGTGCCCAACTCACAACTGATTTCGCAAAACCTGCGCAACGTCACCCTTGGCGGCAGTGCACAAGGGGTGGCGACACTTGAACTGGTGTTCCCCCTCGACATCGATCCCGAACAGGTACAAAACCTGCTGTACAGCACCTACGCCGAGCATGAAACCATCCTCGACAAACCGGCGCCGTTTGTTCGATTCAGCAAACTCACCCCCGACGGCATCACCTTGACGGTCACCGGCTACGTCAGCAGCCCGAGAATTGTCGGCACCACCAAAAGCGATCTCTTATTTGAAATCCTCAAGCGGTTGGGTGCGGCCGGCATTGAACTGGCAAAACCGGCGGCTACGGTCTGAGATCAAAAGATCGCAGCCTCGTTTCACTCGACAGCTCCTACAGGGAACGCGCACACCTGTGCCAGCTGTCGAGTGAAACGAGGCTGCGTTTAATGGCCTAGTTGATCAGCGTGCTGTTGTAGTCCCCTGCCAATCCCTCCAGATGACTTTTGTATCGCGCCAGGAGCCTGGTCAGCCCGGCCTGGTTGTATTCCAGGTTTTTCAGTGTCTCAAGGTGCATTGAAAACCCCCGCCACACCCCCGCCACGACGATGATCTCTTCACCCGCGGTCCTGCGTCGGCGGCTTATTTCCACAACGGCGCTGATGTCGGAAAAGACATCTTCGGCGCCCTGAAGCTCGTTATTGAGGCCTTCGACCAACCGGGTAATCGATTCGATCTCCAGGTCCAGATTGTTGCGTGACGTGGCGAGTTGACTGTATTTGATGCCGTCAGAGACCACCCCCAACACCTTCCTGACCAGCTCGATGCCCTGTTTGACGGCTTCCTTTTTCGGATTTTCCATGTCCAGACCGTCCAGTGCTTTGGCGTCTGGAATGTAATTTTTATACATGTCGGCCAGGTTGAATTCGCGAATCACATCCTGCGCTTTGATCAGTGTGTCGCGCTGCTCCTCGCACGTCGCTTTATTGAGGTGGTGATCATTGAGTTGGGTCAGAATCCTGGCTTTGCGGTCTCGTGCTACCTTCAGCGGTTCATCCGCACGCTCACCGATTTCGATCTTGTAAAGGCTTTGTACTTCGTTATCGAGCAGCCGCGAGCGCGCAATAAACTTCGCCTCGACGCCCTCCAGCATCGTATTGATGTTGCCTTTGACATTGGCCAGTTCGTCGGCGACCAGCGCCCGATCTTCTGGTGTAAGGTCGTGCCTGGCCAAGGCACCATTCAATTCATCAAGCACTTCAAACCACTGTTGCCCGGAGGCGTTGCTCAGTGCGGTCAGCAAGACCGGAAATGATTCACGCAGGGCGGTATCGATATTGTTCAAGTAAGCGACCACACGGTGGGCTCGCTCCTGCAGCACATCCGGCCGTTCATTTCTGAAGTTCGCCAGCCTGGAGATATCACGGATGGTTTGAATGATGTTTTTTACGTCAATCACCGGAATAACCGGGGTGTCGATTAGCGTCACGTTGCTCATGGCAATAATCCTTTTGTCCGCTGGGCAAATCAGTTGAAGGTTTTTTTGTATTCTTCGAGGGCTTCGTTAAACACCGCCACCAAGTCACCGGCAGTGTTTTTGACGTCACGCCACGGATCGATCACCTGCGCGAATTCGGCGACAAATGAGGTCAGGCGCAAGGCGTTGTTGATGCGCCCGAACTGATCAGCCGATGAATCAACCTTGCTCAGAATGGTTTGCCACATCGTGTTCAAGATATTGAGTGCCGCTTCAGCGCCGGCCATGCGGATGCCGATATCACCAAAGTTGGACATGGAACTTTCGATGGCGCTCTGCAAGTTCTCCTTGCCACTGACGGCCAGCTGCAGCGCGTCGATTTCCGTTTTCAAGGCATTGCGCTCTTTACGGGCAGTCTCGGCTTTCGGGCCGAAGATCGAACCTGAAATCGGCCAGAAAATCGGCAGGCCTCCCGAGAACGACATGCCGACGTAATAGTCGTAGTCCTTGTCGAGCTGGATGATCCGCTCCTTCTTGTCCTTGATCGTTTCTTTGGTACTGGCGATGGATTCGAGCAAGTTGTTGCGCTCCATCAAGTCGTACTTGCCCTTTACTTCGGACTGCAAGCCAAAGACGCGTTTACCGCCAGACAACTCTCCGCCCGATAACTCGATCTTGAAATTGGACAGGCGATCCTTCAGTTCCAGGGTCGCGCTTTGCTGGCGTTTGATATCGACCTTCATCAGCTCGATGATTTCGGTCACGGCAGACGCCACTTCACCGTCGTCAGACGTATAGCGGATGCCTTCGAGATCGTTTTGGCTCATCTCGCCCAACGTCGTTCTGACGCGGTCCATGATGGGCATTTCCTTGATCACGGAGATGATTTCGCTGCCACTGCTGACGATGTTTTTGGCGGCAGAACTCAGGTCAATGCTCTGCTGGACGATTTTGTTTTCCACCGCATCCCAGCTGGCGGCATGAATTCTGATTTTCTTGAACAGCACCTGGATATCGCTGGGCTCCAGCCCGGCGATGTCCACTTTGGTGTACTTCAGGTACGACTCAACCTCCGGCAACTCGCTGGGCAGCGCGAGGCCTTTCTTTACATACTGCTTTATCTTGATCACATCTTCTTTGGTAAAGATCCCGGCGCTGCGAGCTACGCCGGGAAACTCTCCCGATATAAGCTGAAGTACCGCTTTTGGAAGGTCATGGCTACTTTCTGATTCATTCAACAGCACAGTCATTGTGTTTACCTCGGCTCGTTCAAATCGATACGCGACTTGTATCGACGAGCAGAAACCTAGATGACCTTTGCGTTTGACTCAAATCAGCTTAAATACAATACAGATAGCGTAAATAATTGATCTGCAACGAATAAATATCAGATCTGAAAAATCCTGAAACATCGAGCGACACTTGCAGGAAATGGCCTACAGACGCGGATTATAGAAAACACCTGAACACGTACAAGAATTTCAAGTTTGCAATAACCGCTTATTTTAATAGTGCGATCAGCACTGACTGTTGCGTTTGAGCGTTTCGCTCGGCAACGCTTTGAACAACGCTCGATAACTGCTGGAAAACCGCCCCAAGTGCCAGAACGACCAATTCATTGCCACTTCGGCAACGGTGGTGTCATTCGGTGTTCGAGCGAGCAATTCGCGGTGGGCGCTGTTGAGTCGGCGCAGACGCAGCCAATGGGTCGGCGTCATTCCGGTGAAGGCCTTGAACGCGTGCTGCAATTGCCGCAGTGAAACCCCGGCCACCTGGGAAAGCTCCAGCAGGTTGAGGGTTTCTTCCGGTGAGTCGGCGGCCCATTCACCGATGCGTTTCATCACCGCGCGCTCTTCGGTGCGGCGCTGCAGGCCGCCCCGATCGAGGCACACGCAGGCGTTGTCGAGGATGTACAGGCAGTCTTCGAGCAGTTGCTGAGTCAGCGCTTCTTTGCTGGGCGGGTCGAGCGTTTCGCCGAGCCGGGTCAAGGTGCCGCTCAACCAGCGGCTGAACAATGCGCTCTGCCCCGAGTTCAGCGGTGACATGAACAAGCCTTCCAGCCGCGCGACATTCAAACCGTGACGCTGCACGAACTCCGGGCCGAACACCACGGCGATTTCCTGGTAGTTCTCCGGGGTGATCCAGATGTTGCGGCTTTCGCCATTCAACACGTACAGCGCGTTGTCGCTGCGATCAAAACAGAACGCCAGCGAACCCTGGGGCGCGCTGAAATTCTGCTCGACCCGGGTGTTCATCTGCTCTTCGTAAATCTCCACGCCTTGCAGGTCCAGATAGCGCACGCGCCCGGCGAAATGCCCCGGCGACATCTGCTGATAATGCTGAACCCAACCCGGCGTGGCGCGGACTTGCGCGGCGACATCGTCGGTGTTGAACGCTTGAACCTGGATCGGACTGGACGCTGACATGAAAGACCTTACGCACTCGTTTGGTGCGTTTTGGTGCTGCTTAAAGTGGATAGATGGAACCGCAAGGCTCGCCCAAGATAGTCGTCAACGCGTCCCAGGGGAAGTGTGTGGCGGATGAAACCGCCCTCCCCGGCGTTAATAAAACCAATAACGAGGTCCCTATGAATGCCCCTTTCGATCAGCTGTTCACGTGGCTGAAAGATCACAAGATTACCGAAGTCGAGTGTGTGGTCAGTGACTTGACCGGCATTGCACGCGGCAAAATTGCACCCACCAACAAGTTCCTGCATGAGCGAGGCATGCGCCTGCCGGAAAGTGTGCTTTTGCAAACGGTAACCGGGGACTTTGTCGACGACGACATCTACTACGACCTGCTTGACCCGGCCGACATCGACATGGTCTGCAAGCCCGTCGCGGACGCCGTTTACGTGATTCCATGGGCCATCGAGCCGACTGCCATCGTGATCCACGACACCTTCGACAAGTTCGGCAACCCGATCGAACTGTCGCCGCGCAACGTGCTGAAGAAAGTGCTGCAGCTTTACACCGACAAAGGCTGGCGGCCGATTGTCGCGCCGGAAATGGAGTTCTACCTGACCCAGCGCTGCGAAGACCCGGACTTGCCGCTGAAGGCGCCACTGGGTCGTTCGGGCCGGGCGGAAAGTGGTCGCCAATCGTTTTCCATCGACGCCGCCAACGAATTCGATCCGTTGTTCGAAGACGTCTACGACTGGTGCGAACTGCAAGGCCTGGACCTCGACACGCTGATCCACGAAGACGGCCCGGCGCAGATGGAAATCAACTTCCGGCATGGCGATGCGCTGGACCTGGCTGACCAGATCACCGTGTTCAAACGCACCATGCGTGAAGCGGCGCTCAAGCACAACGTTGCGGCGACCTTCATGGCCAAGCCGATTGGCGATGAGCCCGGCAGCGCCATGCACATCCACCAGAGCGTGGTCGACATCGCCACCGGGCAGCCGATCTTCGCCAATGCCGACGGCGCGATGAGCGAGCTGTTCCTGCACCACATCGGCGGCTTGCAAAAGTACATCCCCAAAGTGCTGCCGATGTTCGCGCCCAATGTAAATTCGTTCCGCCGTTTCCTGCCGGACACCTCGGCACCGGTCAACGTCGAATGGGGTGAAGAAAACCGCACCGTCGGCCTGCGTGTGCCGACCTCCACGCCGGATTCGATGCGCGTGGAAAACCGCTTGCCGGGGGCTGACGCCAACCCGTACCTGGCGATTGCGGCCAGTTTGTTGTGCGGTTACCTGGGCATGGTCGAACGCATCGAACCGAGTGCGGCGGTGCAAGGTCGAGCCTACGAGCGCCGCAACCTGCGCCTGCCGATCACCATCGAGGATGCGCTGACGCAGATGGAAGAGTGCGAAACCATCGGGCGGTATCTGGGTGACAAATTCGTGCGCGGTTACGTCGCGGTCAAGCGTGCCGAACACGAGAACTTCAAACGGGTGATCAGCTCCTGGGAGCGTGAGTTCTTGATGCTCAGCGTCTGAAAACCACGCGAGATCACGCGTTCCCCTGTAGGAGCGAGGCTTGCCCGCGAAGAGGCCGGTACATTCAACATCACCGTTGACAGTCAGTCCGCCTTCGCGGGCAAGCCTCGCTCCTACACAGTCAAATAACAAAAGAGGTGTCGTTATGCGTCTATTGAAATCCATGGTTCCGGCCGCGCTGGCCGTGCTATTCAGTGCCGTTGCCCAGGCTCAACCCACCGTCAGCGTCTACAACTGGACCGATTACATCGGCGAAACCACCCTCGTCGATTTCCAGACCAAATCCGGGATCAAGGTGATCTACGACGTCTTCGATTCCAACGAAACCCTTGAAGGCAAATTGCTCGCCGGCCGCACCGGGTATGACGTGGTCGTGCCGTCCAACCATTTTCTGGCCCGTCAGGTGAAGGCCGGCGCGTTCCTCAAACTGGACCGCGCACAGTTGCCGAATTTCAAGAACCTCGACCCGAAACTGTTGGCGCTGCTGGAGAAAAACGATCCGGGCAACGCGCATTCCGTGCCATACCTGTGGGGCACCAACGGCATTGGCTACAACGTCGACAAGGTCAAGCAAGTGCTCGGCATCGACCACATCGATTCCTGGGCGGTGCTGTTCGAGCCGGAAAACATCAAGAAGCTCAGCCAGTGCGGTGTGTCGATGATGGACTCGGCCGATGAAGTGTTCCCGGCGATTCTCAACTACATGGGCATGGACCCGCGCAGCGAGAACCCTGAGGACTACAAGAAAGCCGAAGCCAAGCTGTTGAGCATCCGGCCTTACATCACCTATTTCCACTCGTCCAAGTACGTGTCGGACCTGGCCAACGGCGACATCTGCGTGGCCTTCGGCTATTCGGGTGACGTGTTCCAGGCCGCGAACCGGGCCAAGGAAGCCAAGAACGGCGTGAACATCGCCTACGCCATCCCGAAGGAAGGCAGTAATTTGTGGTTTGACCTGCTGGCGATTCCCGCCGATGCCAGCAACCCGAAAGAAGCCCACGCCTTCATCAACTACCTGCTGGACCCGCAAGTGATTGCCAAGGTCAGCGCCTCGGTCGGTTACGCCAACCCGAACCCGGCCGCCAAGGCCTACATGGACGCGGAGTTGGTGAACAACCCTGAGGTTTATCCACCCCAGGAAGTCCTCGACAAACTCTACATTTCGACCACCCCGCCCCAGGCGATCATGCGACTGATGACCCGTTCCTGGAGCAAAGTGAAGTCCAACAAATGAATAACGAACACGCACATTCCTATTACGCGGCGACAGCCAACAGCCTGACGCCCTACCCCACGCTGGCCTCGGACCTTGTGGCTGATGTCTGCGTGATCGGTGGCGGGTTCACCGGCGTCAACACGGCGATCGAGCTGGCTCAACGCGGGCTCTCGGTAATTCTCCTGGAGGCCCGGCGGATCGGCTGGGGCGCCAGCGGGCGCAATGGCGGGCAGCTGATCCGCGGCATCGGGCATGACGTCAGCGGTTTTACCCGTTACGTCGGTGAGGATGGCGTGCGCTATCTGGAACGTGCGGGTATCGAGTCGGTGGAACTGGTGGGCAATCGCATCCGTGAACACGGGATTGACTGCGACCTGCGCTGGGGATTCTGCGAGCTCGCCAACACCAAGGCGCAGTTCGCGGCGTTCAGGGCAGAGCAGGAAGGTCTGACCGAATCGGGTTACGCCCATGAAACCCGCCTGGTCGGGCCGGAGCAGATCCGCGAGCGAGTGGTGGATTCAGGCGTCTATGCCGGTGGTCTGGTCGATATGGGCTCGGGCCATTTGCACCCGCTCAATCTGGTGCTGGGCGAAGCAAAACTGGCGCAATCCCTCGGCGTGCAGATCTTCGAGCAGAGCCCGGTACTGGAGTTGATCCATGGCAGCACGGTGCAGGTTCGATGTGCCGGCGGCACGGTGCGTGCCGGAAGTCTGGTGCTGGCCTGCAACGCACATCTGGAAGAACTCGAACCGAAACTCAGCGGCAAGGTGCTCCCGGCAGGCAGCTACATCATCGCCACCGAGCCTCTGGCGCCTGATGTTGCAGCGCAATTGATCCCGCAGAACCTGGCGTTGTGTGACCAGAAAGTTGGCCTCGATTACTACCGTCTCTCGGCGGACCGGCGTTTGCTGTTCGGCGGGGCCTGCCACTATTCCGGGCGCGATCCCGCCGACATCACCGCGTACATGCGCCCGCAGATGCTCAAGGTCTTCCCGCAATTGCACGACGTGCGCATCGACTATCAATGGGGCGGCAGGATTGGCATTTCCGCCAACCGTTTCCCACAGGTTGGGCGCTTGAGTCAGCACCCGAACGTGTTCTACGCACAAGGGTATTCCGGGCATGGGCTGAACGTGACGCATTGGTGCGCGAAGCTGTTGGGCGAAGCGATCCATGCCGGGCACAGCAAAGGGTTTGATGTGTTCAGCGCTGTGCCGCACATGACCTTTCCCGGTGGGCCGATGCTGCGTTCTCCGCTGCTGGCGCTTGGGATGTTCTGGTATCGCCTGCGTGAGTTGGTTGGCTGACAGGCCGCCTTCGCGGGCAGGCTCACTCCTACACGGGATTTTCGGCGAACACAGCATTTGTGAACGACGAAGATCCTGTGGGAGCGGCGGTGCGGCGATCCGACTTGCCCGCGATGAACGATGACGCGGTTAATCAGGCGATTGAGCCTTTCGATTTGCTCAATCGCGAGGCACTTCTATATTGAGGAGGTGCTCTGACTTTCCTGCGTCCTGGCGAGTGCGGCCTATGGCTACGACTGACCAATTGATCATCTGCGAGCACTGCGACTGCGTGTATGAAAAAGTCACGCTCGCCAAACATCAAAAAACCCTGTGCACACGCTGCGGCGGCGTGCTGCAGCGTTATAACGGCCTGACGGTGGAGCAACGCCTGGCGTTGACCTTCACCGCGCTGATGCTGTGGATTTTCGCTAATTTCTACCCGGTCATGAGCATCAGCCTCAAAGGCCTGAAAAACAGCGCAACACTCTGGGATTCGGTGCTGGCCCTGAGCCTGGGGCCGATCACGTTCATCGCCATGGTAGCGGCGATCGCAATGATCATCGCGCCGATTTTCCAGCTATTGCTGCTGATTTGGGTGCTGAGCTTCGCCCTCGCCTCCCGACGCTCGCCCGGCTTCAAATTTTGCATGCGCTGGCTGGAAACCCTCAGGCCCTGGAGCATGCTGGAAGTGTGCCTGTTGGGGGCGATGGTCGCGGTGATCAAACTCGCCGGATTACTGGACGTGCTGCCCGGCATCGGCCTGTTCGCCCTGGCCGTGCTCAGCCTGATGATGATCCGCATCGCCGGGCGCGACGTCCGTGACCTGTGGGACACCTTATGACAACGCCGCCGGTCGCCAGCGAACTCAACCTGTGTCTGTGCCACAGCTGCGGGATGGCCTGTGACATGACCCTGGATCCCCACGAATGCGAGCGCTGCGGCGCGCCGTTGCATCGGCGCAAATCCAATTCGCTGGCACGCACCTGGGCCTACATGCTCGCGGCCCTGGTGTTTTACATCCCGGCCAACTTGTTGCCGGTGATGAACACCAAAATGGTCGGCGACGGCGCCGACAGTACGATCATGAGTGGCGTGCTGGAGTTTTGGCAGCACGGCGCCTGGGACATCGCCCTGATCATATTTATCGCCAGCATCGCTGTGCCGGGGATCAAGTTCGTTGCCCTGACGCTGTTGCTGGTCACGGTGCATCGCGACAGCCTTTGGGCGCGCAGGGAGCGGTCGAAACTGTACCGATTCGTCGAGGTCATCGGTTACTGGTCCATGCTCGACGTGATCGTGGTGGCTCTGGTGGCCTCACTGGTCAAATTTCAAGCCCTGGCCGATATCGAGCCGCGACCGGGCATTCTGTTTTTCGGCCTGGTGGTGGTGTTCACCATGCTGTCAGCGATGAGTTTCGACCCGCGAATGATCTGGGATAACGAGCCGTCGGATAAACCACACAACGAGGAGGCCATGGATGAAGTCGCAAGCCACTGAAGGGGCGCAAGCCCCCGGACAGGCCCCCATCAAGACTCGCCGTTTCAGCGTTTCGCTGGTCTGGATCGTGCCGATCATTGCCGTGCTGGTGGGGCTTTCCCTGGTGGTCCACAGCATGATGCAGGAAGGCCCGACCATCACCGTCACGTTCAAGACCGGCGACGGCCTCACCGCCAACAAGACCGAGGTCAAATACCGCAATGTGGTGATCGGGCATGTCTCGGACGTGGAACTGAGCAACGACCAGAAGAGCGTCAACGCCACGATCAAACTGGCCAAACAGGCTGAAAGCTTCACTCGTGAAGACTCGCAGTTCTGGGTGGTGCGTCCGCGTATCGGTGCTGGCGGCGTGTCGGGCATCGACACCCTGCTTTCCGGCGACTACATCGGCGCCGATATTGGCCAGGCCAACAACCGCGCGAAGAACTTCAAAGGGCTGGAAAACCCGCCGCCCATTACCTATGGCGAACCGGGCAAGCGCTTCACCCTGCACACCCAGGACCTAGGGTCGCTGGATATCGGCTCACCGGTTTACTACCGGAAAATTCCGGTCGGCCAGGTGGTTGCCTACGCCCTGGACCCGGATGGTAAAGGCGTGAACATTGACCTGTTCATTCACTCGCCCAATGACGCCTATGTCACCGAGAACACCCGGTTCTGGAACGCCAGCGGCATCGATGTCAGCGTCGGCGCCAATGGTTTTGCGGTGAAGACCGAGTCGTTGTCATCGCTATTGGTCGGTGGCATCGCCTTCCGCGCGCCGGAATACAGCCCCGACGACAAACCGGCGCCTGAGGAATATGCCTACGAACTGTTCGACGACCAGCAAACCGCCCTCGCCCCGCCCAGTGGCAAGGGGCAATACCTGAGCTTGCGTTTTGACCAGGCCTTGCGCGGGCTCAGGGTTGATGCGCCGGTGGAGTTCCTCGGCATGGAAATCGGCAAAGTGGTGGCGATCAATCTGGATTTCGACGCGAAGAAACGCAGCTTTCCGGTTAACGTCGGCATTATGATCTACCCGCAAAAATTGGGTCAGGCTCACACCAAAATGCTCAAGGCGCTGAATCATGATCCCAATGATGAAGCCGCGGGTGTGCGGTTGATGGGCTCCTTCATCGAAAACGGCCTGCGCGCCCAGGCCCGCAGCGGCAATCTGTTGACCGGCCAGTTGTACATCGCGCTGGACTTCTACCCCAAAGCCGAGAAAGTTGCGTTCGATGCCAGCGCCCGTCCGATCAGTATTCCGACTATTCCCGGCAGCCTCGAACAGTTGCAGGAAAAACTCGAAGGCATGGTCGACAAGATCAATCAACTGCCGATCGAGCGGATTGCCGGCAATCTGGACAGCAACCTCGTCGAACTGCGCAAAGGCCTCGCCCAGTTCAACGCCAAGACCCTGCCGGGGGTGCAAACCACCCTGGCCGACGTCAGCAAGACGCTGCAATCAGCCAGTTCGACGCTTGCCGAAGACTCGCCACAACGTGAACAGTTGACCCAGACCCTGGACGAACTCGGGCGCATGTCGCGCTCCTTGCGTGAACTCTCGGATTACCTGGGGCGGCATCCGGAATCGCTGATTCGCGGCCGCCCGAACAATGCCGCACCGATGGATCTGCAGGCGCCACCGCGCAACTGACCACAGGAGCAACACCCATGGCTTTTTCGCTGAAGATCACCTTGGTCACCGCGCTATTGATGCTCACCGCTTGCCGCAGTGATCCGATCCAGTTCCACACGCTGATTCCGGCGCAAGTGAGCGCCAATTCGAGGAGCGGTGCCGCGGAGATTCAGATTGAAGGCATCAGCGTTCCACCCCAGGTCGATCGGCCGCAGATCGTTATCCGCCAGGGCAACAGCGGCCTGGCGATTCTGGAAACCGAATGGTGGGCCGCCAGTCTGGTGGATGAGTTGCGCAGCGCCATGGTCGATCAACTGGTCAACAGCAATCCTGCGCGCAAACTGTCGGTGCGCCTGGATGTGCAGCGCTTCGACTCGATTCCAGGGCAATACGCATTGATCGACGTCAAATGGCGCCTGCGCAACCTCGGCGATAACGATACCACGCTGGTGACCTGCCGCAGCACGCTGCAGACACCTTCAGGGCCCAGCGTTGATGAATTGGTGGCCGCTCATCAGAACAACGTGAAGCGTTTGGCCGCTGCGATCAGTCGGGCTGCCGCCGGTGCTTCAAAGAACTGCCCATCCAGCCAATGACGACACCGTTTGATTCAGATCCATCGGGCAAGGGGCCGAGGTGCTGCTAATCTGAATGAAAATGACATGTATTAACGGTCTCTTTGACGTTTTTTTCTCATTTTGCGCTCTACATTCCCTGCGACTTGCACCATGCAAACGGTTCGCATCGATTTGCCAGCGAATTGACGTGCATGCCCTCTAAAAAGAACTGGAGCTGCCGACAGAATGGTCACCCCTATCCCTTCATTCCTCAAAACAGCCTTGCTGGCCACCGCACTGCTCAGCGCCGGACAGGTGTTTGCAGCGGACGCCGACGGCATCGTGGTCTACAACGCTCAACACGAAAGCCTGACTAAAGCCTGGGTCGAGGGTTTCACCAAGGAAACCGGGATCAAGGTCACCGTGCGCAATGGCGACGATACCGAGATGGGCAACCAGATTGTGCAGGAAGGCACCGCCTCCCCGGCCGATGTGTTCCTGACCGAGAACTCCCCGGCCATGGTGCTGGTGGACAACGCGGGGCTGTTTGCACCGGTTGCGCCGGCCACTCTGGAACAGGTCGATGCCGCTTATCGCCCGGCCCACGGCAAATGGGTCGGGATCGCCGCGCGTTCCACGGTGTTTGTCTATAACCCGAGCAAACTGCCTGAAGCCGACTTGCCAAAATCGCTCATAGACCTCGCCGGTCCAGACTGGAAAGGCCGCTGGGGTGCTTCGCCGGCCGGTGCCGACTTCCAGGCCATCGTTGCTGCTGTGCTGGAACTCAAGGGCGAAGCGGCAACGCTGGAGTGGCTCAAAGGGATGAAAACCAACTTCACCGCCTATCGCGGCAACAGCTCGGTGCTCAAAGCGGTGAATGCCGGGCAGCTCGACAGCGGCGTGATCTATCACTATTACAGCTTCGGCGATCAGGCCAAGACTGGCGAAAACAGCAAGAACACCGCCCTGCACTACTTCAAGCACAAGGATCCCGGCGCGTTTGTCAGCGTCTCGGGAGGCGGCGTTCTGGCGTCCAGCCAACACAAGGAACAGGCCCAGGCATTGCTGAAATGGATCACCGGCAAGGACGGTCAGGAGATTCTCAAGACTGGCAAATCGTTTGAATACGCCGTGGGCAAGAACGCCCAATCCAACCCAAAACTGGTGCCTTTGCAGCAGCTCGACGCCCCTGCGGTCGATGCTTCAAAACTCGACAGCAAAAAAGCCGTCGAGCTGATGACTCAGGCGGGACTGCTTTAATTGATGCCTGAAACCCTGCCAACGGGTATCCCTGCCGCGATACCCGACAACCTGCGACGCCGCGCCCGTGGCGTCTTTGCCGGTCGCGGCGGCGCATGGGTGCTCGGTTTGTCGGTGCTGGTTTCGTTACTGGCGCTGATGCCGATTGCCTTCGTCATCGGCGTGTCGATACAAACCGGCTGGGCAACGCTGGTGCCACTGGTATTCCGCCCACGAGTTGGCGAGTTGCTGATCAACACCGTGTTGCTGGTAGTGATCACGATTCCCTTGTGTATTGCACTTGGCCTGACCCTGGCCTGGCTGACAGAACGCACCAACCTGCCGGGGCGACGAGGCTGGTCGTTGTTGGCCACCGCGCCGCTGGCGGTGCCGGCGTTCGTTCACAGCTACGCGTGGGTCAGCCTGGTTCCACCGATTCATGGGCTGTTTGCCGGAGTGTTGGTCTCGGTGATCGCCTATTTCCCGTTCCTGTACCTGCCCATTGCTGCAACCTTGCGCCGGCTCGATCCGGCCATCGAAGACGTGGCCGAATCCCTGGGGCTCAAGCCTTGGGCGATCTTTTTCCGTGTGGTGTTGCCGCAACTGCGTCTGGCCATTTGCGGCGGTGCCTTGCTGGTGGGCCTGCACCTGCTGGCCGAATATGGCCTATACGCGATGATCCGCTTCGACACGTTCACCACGGCGATCTTCGATCAGTTCAAGTCCACCTTCAACGGCCCCGCCGCCCACATGCTGGCCAGTGTGCTCGCCCTGTGTTGCCTGGTGATGCTGACCGTCGAGTCGGCTGCTCGCGGTACGGCACGGTACGCCCGGGTCGGCTCCGGCAGCGCCCGTGAGCAACGGTTGGTGTGCTTGGGCGCTCAAGCCACCGTGCTTGGACTGATGCTGCAAATCACCACCTGCGCCCTGGCACTGGGTGTGCCGCTGATCACCTTGGGCAAATGGCTGATCGCGGGAGGCACGCAAGTCTGGGACCTGGCCGAGCTGATGCCGGCATTGGAACAAACCCTGCTGTTAGGGGTTGCAGGCGCAGTACTCACTACCTGCGCCGCCATCCCGATTGCCTGGCTGTCGATCCGCTCACCGGGACCGCTGCAACGGTTACTGGAAAGCTGCAACTACATCACCAGTTCGTTACCCGGGATCGTCGTGGCCCTGGCCCTGGTGACCGTCACCATCCATTTCGCCCGGCCGATTTACCAGACCACTGTCACGGTGTTGCTGGCGTACCTGCTGATGTTTTTACCGCGTGCTCTCGTGAGTTTGCGTGCAGGTATTGCGCAGGCGCCGATAGAACTGGAAAACATGGCACGCAGCCTCGGCCGTTCACCTGCGCGGGCGTTGTGGCTGATCACCCTGCGCCTCGCCGCGCCCGGTGCTGCTGCCGGCGCTGCGCTGGTGTTTCTGGCGATCACCAATGAGCTGACCGCGACCCTGTTGCTCGCCCCCAACGGTACGCGCACCCTGGCCACCGGTTTCTGGGCGCTGACCAGCGAAATCGACTACGCCGCTGCGGCGCCCTATGCCTTGCTGATGATTTTGCTGTCGCTTCCGTTGACCGGACTTCTTTATCACCAATCCAAACGAACGGCTGGCCGATGAACGCTCTTGAACTCGATTCAATCTACAAATCCTACGGCGCCCACCAAGCCCTGGAGAACATCAGCCTGTCGGTGCCCACCGGCAGCCGAACGGTGATCGTCGGCCCTTCCGGCTCCGGCAAAACCACGTTGCTGCGGATGATCGCCGGCTTCGAATTTCCGGACACCGGCAAGCTGTCGCTCAATGGCCAGACGCTGGTCGACGACACTCACGAAGTCCCGGCGCATCAGCGCTTGATTGGCTATGTTCCCCAGGACGGCGCCCTGTTTCCGCACATGACCGTGGCCGCCAATATCGGTTTCGGGCTTTCGACCAAGGGCGAGGCCAAACACCAGCGAGTCGCCGAGTTGATGGACAGCGTCGCCCTGGATTCGAGCATGGCCAAACGTTGGCCCCATGAGCTGTCCGGCGGCCAGCAACAGCGTGTGGCATTGGCCCGGGCCCTGGCACAGCAGCCGCGCTTGATGTTGCTGGACGAGCCGTTTTCGGCACTCGACACCGGCCTTCGCAGCGACATGCGCAAAATGGTCGCGCGCCTGCTGAGCGACGCCGGTGTCACCACCATTCTGGTCACACATGACCAGAGTGAAGCGTTGTCGTTCGCCGATCAGCTGGCGGTGATGCGCGACGGTCGGCTGGTGCAGTCGGGCCATCCGCTGGACCTTTACCGCTATCCCGACGACGAACAAACCGCGCTGTTTCTCGGCGACGCCGTGGTCATGCCCGCACGGATCGAAGCCGGCTGGGCCCATTGCGATCTGGGTCGCATACCGGTCAATAACCACCGCAACAACAAATCGGCGCAGATCATGCTGCGCCCCGAGCAGTTGCAACTGGTCAGCATCCAGCCCAGTCCGACCGAAGTCGCCGGGTGCCGAGCCGTGGTGACCGAACGGGATTTCAGCGGCAACACCTGCACCTTGACCGTGGAGTTACAGCCTACCGTCGCCGGCGACCCGCACGGCCGATCATTGATGGTGCGCAGTTCGGGCATGTACGCGCCCCCCGCCGGCAGCGCGGTTCACGTCTCGACCATAGGCCATGCCCATGTGCTGAGCGAACCGTGAACATCAAAGATCGAAGCGGTCCACCGCCCGACGCCGCTCGTTGTCGTCGCGTACATCGTAGTTGGCCGTGGTCTGGATGTTGCTGTGGTGAGCCAGTTTTTGCGCGATCGACAGGTCGTGCTCTTCGATCACCCGGGTAATGAACGAGCGCCGAAAATCATGCGGCATGATTTTCACCCCGACCTGCGCACCGCGCTGCCGGGCGATGTAATAGATCGCGTGTTTGGTGATGCGCTCGCGGGTAATGTGACTGCCACGCCGGATACGGTTGAACAGGAACGGGTCGTCCACTTCACCTTCCTTGAGGTGCGAACGGCGCAGTTCCAGCCAGGCTTGCAGTTTCTCAAAGGCCCAGGCCGGGGCGTATTTGATCAACTGCTTGTTGCCCTTGGCGGTGACCCGCAAGCTGCGCTCGCTGAAATCCACCTGTGACAAGTCAAGGTTCACCGACTCGGACTTGCGCATCCCCGAGCCGTACAAAATCCCGATGATCGCTGCGTCTCTCAACCCTTGAGGGCGCGGGTCGGCAGCGCACACCGCCATCATTTCCTGAATCAGCGAGCGCCTGAGGTTGCGGCCCTGGGACAACCGTGTACCGGCAATCCCCTTCACCGAACGCATTTTCAGCAAGTGTTCCTGGCTGATCAGGCTCATGCGCCACGCTTCGTTCATCACCCCGCGCACCGCGTTGACATACAGCGAAGAGGTATTCGGTGCGTACCCGTCTTCACGCAGGGCCGCGACCAGCGCAATGACATTGTCGGGCTGGAGTTGATGCCAGGGAATCTCCTCGACGTTCATGTCTTCGAAGCCCAGACGGTCGGCCGCATCCTGCAAAACGTAACGCATGGTCAGCTGACTGGAAGGCGCCAGTCGGGCCAGGTACACGGTCATCGGGTTGGTTTTCGAAACAACAGGATCGGTATCAGGTAAGTCAATCAAACGAAACGGCCTTGAGTGGAAACAATTCAGTAGAAACAACTAAGGATTGAAACATTCTTCATATAAAGCGAACACTTCTGTAGGACTTTTCTTCTGAAGATCGCGATAAACGTTAGAAGTCTGAACAGTGGCTGTATGACTTTCAGATAAACGATTCAACGACCGGTTTTTCATGTTCCTTTCACAAAATCGGGCATAACCTTCAATCAACCCGACGAGCCCTTGTGGTCCGTTACGCTGCCGGTCGTGGCCCGGAAAGTCAATTGATGGCTTCCTGCTCTGGCGGTTAAATCCTTGAAAACACGCTTCTTTCGGCTATTTCGCTGAAGGACGCCGTTCGCCCGGTGATTCTTATGAGTGAGGCTTTTCTCCCCTTCTCCCGCCCCACTATCGGTGATGAAGAAATCGCTGCCGTAGAGCAAGTATTGCGCTCCGGCTGGATCACTACGGGGCCGAAGAACCAGCAACTCGAAGAGCAATTCGCCCACTATGTCGGCAGCCGACATGCCGTTGCACTTTCCTCGGCCACCGGCGGTATGCACATCACATTACTGGCATTGGGAATCGGTCCGGGCGATGAAGTGATTACGCCGTCACAGACGTGGGTGTCCACCGCCAACATGATTTGCCTGCTGGGTGCCAGACCGGTCTTCGTCGACGTTGACCGCGACACGCTGATGAGCGACCTCGCAAGCATTGAAGCAGCAATCACGCCACGCACCCGGGCAATCATTCCGGTGCATTACGCCGGCGCCGCCTTCGACCTCGATTCGCTCTACGCGTTGGCGGACAAACACGGCATCCCCGTCATCGAAGACGCCGCCCATGCCGCAGGCACCTTCTACAAAGGTCGGCCTGTCGGCGCGAAAGGCACGGCGATCTTCTCGTTCCATGCGATCAAGAACATGACCTGCGCCGAGGGCGCGATGTTCGTCAGCGATGACGAAGCGCTGGCCAACCGGGTGCGCATGCTCAAGTTTCATGGTCTGGGCGTTGATGCCTACGACCGCATGACCCACGGCCGCAAACCTCAGGCACAAGTGATGGAACCGGGTTTCAAGTACAACCTGGCCGACATCAATGCCGCCATCGCCCTGGTGCAGCTGGAGCGGCTGGACGCGATCAACGCCAAGCGCACCGAACTGGCGCGTACCTACCTGCAACGCCTCGAAGGTTCAACGGTGCAACCGCTGGCCATTCCGACGTACCCGCAGCGGCACGCCTGGCACCTGTTCATCCTGCGCATCGACGCCGAGCGCTGCGGGCTGGACCGCGAAGCGTTCATGAAAGCCTTGCAGCAACAGAACATCGACACCGGCATTCACTTCATCGCTACGCACCTGCACACGTACTACCGCCAGCGTTTCCCCAACCTTTACCTGCCCAACACCGAATGGAACTCGGCGCGCCTGTGCTCGATTCCGTTGTTCCCCGACATGACCACCGATGACGTCAATCGCGTTGTCGATGCCATTGAACACACCCTGGACGCAAGCCTGTGAAACCTTATCCGATCCGTTGCGTGTCGATCGTTATCCCGGTCTACAACGAGCAAGACAGCCTGCCCGAGTTACTGCGGCGCACCGAAGCGGCGTGCCGGCAACTGCACCATGACTACGAAATCGTGCTGGTCGATGACGGCAGCCGTGACAACTCGGCGCAAATCCTCGAGGACGCCGCCAATCGCGAGTGCAGCCCGGTGGTGGCGGTCATTCTCAACCGCAACTACGGCCAGCACGCGGCAATCATGGCCGGTTTCGAGCAGTGCAAAGGCGACGTGGTGATCACCCTCGACGCCGACCTGCAAAACCCGCCGGAAGAAATCCCTCGTTTGGTAGCCCAGGCCGAGCTTGGCTATGACGTGGTCGCCACGGTGCGCAACAACCGCCAGGACTCCGCGCTACGCCGCTGGCCGTCGAAGCTGATCAACCTCGCGGTGCAGCGTTCCACCGGCGTGGCCATGAGCGATTACGGCTGCATGCTCCGCGCCTACCGCCGCAGCATCGTCGACGCGATGCTCGCCTGCCGCGAACGCAGCACCTTCATCCCGATCCTGGCCAACAGCTTTGCCCGCCACACCACGGAAATCCTGGTGATGCACGCCGAGCGTGAACACGGCGAGTCCAAGTACAGCCCCATGCGCCTGGTCAACCTGATGTTCGACCTGATCACCTGCATGACCACCACGCCGCTGCGCCTGCTGAGCATTGTCGGTTTTGCCATGGCCGGCCTGGGTGTGGCGTTCGCCACCGCGCTGATCGTCCTGCGCCTGGTTTTCGGCGCGCAATGGGCCGGCGACGGCACGTTCGTGTTGTTCGCCGTGCTGTTCGTGTTCACCGGCGGGCAATTCATCGGCATGGGCCTGTTGGGCGAATACCTGGGCCGCATGTACAGCGACGTCCGCGCCCGCCCCCGCTTCTTCGTCGAGAAGGTCCTGCGTAGCCAACCCGCCACACCGGCGCCTGTTGTCACCGTCGACGGCCTCATTTCCACTTCTTCCGATCAGGTTCTTTCATGAGCGCAAACGCTGTTGTCTTCGCCTATCACGATATTGGCTGTGCCGGCATCGAAACCCTGCTCAATTCAGGCTTCGATATCGTCGCGGTGTTTACCCACGCCGATGATCCGAAGGAAAACGTCTTTTACGGCTCCGTCGCGCAACTGTGCGCGAGCAAGGGCATACCGGTTCATGCCCCGGAAGATGCCAACCATCCGCTGTGGATCGAGCGCATCAGCAAGCTCAATCCTGATTACTTGTTCTCGTTCTACTACCGCCACCTGCTGAGTGAACCGCTGTTGGCCACGGCCCGCAAAGGTGCGTTCAACCTGCACGGTTCGTTGCTGCCACGCTATCGGGGTCGCGCGCCGGCCAATTGGGTGCTGGTCAACGGTGAAACCGAAACCGGCGTGACCCTGCACCGCATGGTCAAACGTGCCGACGCCGGCGCGATCATTGCCCAGCAACGGGTTGCCATTGACCGCAGCGACACAGCGTTGAGCCTGCACGGCAAATTGCGTGTGGTCGCCACCGACCTGCTGCGCGATGCCTTGCCGGCGCTGCTTCAGGGCAAACTCAGCGAAACCCCGCAAGACGAATCCAAAGCCACGGTGTTTGGCCGTCGCACCCCGGCCGACGGCAAGCTTGTGTGGAAGCGCCCCGCCGAAGAACTGTTCAACCTGGTCCGTGCCGTGACCCAGCCGTACCCGGGCGCGTTCTGCGCCGTGGGTGAACACAAGCTGATCGTCTGGAGCGCAGAGGTTGCCAAGGGCAATGAAGGCCAGGCACCGGGCCGGGTCATCAGCGTGGATCCGTTGCGCATCGCCTGTGGCGAAGACTCTCTGGTGATCAGCGGCGGCCAGCGCAACGACAACGGCTTGTACCTGAGCGGTCCGCAACTGGCCAACGAACTGGGGCTGGTCGACGGTTCAGTACTGCGTGGTGCGGAGTCCGGTCGGACGCCGCGCCGCACTCGCGTGCTGATCCTTGGTGTAAACGGGTTCATCGGCAATCACTTGTCTGAGCGCCTTTTGCGTGACGACCGATACGAGGTATATGGCCTCGACATTGGTTCCGACGCCATCGACCGCTTGCGCAGCCATCCGCGTTTCCAATTCGTCGAAGGCGATATCAGCATTCACTCCGAGTGGATCGAGTACCACATCAAGAAGTGCGACGTGATCCTGCCGCTGGTGGCGATTGCCACGCCGATCGAATACACCCGCAACCCGCTGCGGGTGTTCGAGCTGGACTTCGAAGAGAACCTGAAACTGGTTCGTTACTGCGTCAAATTCAACAAGCGCGTGATCTTCCCGTCGACCTCCGAAGTGTATGGCATGTGTCAGGACCAGAATTTCGACGAAGACACCTCCAACCTCGTCGTCGGCCCGATCAACAAGCAGCGCTGGATCTATTCGATCTCCAAGCAATTGCTCGACCGGGTGATCTGGGCCTACGGCCAGAAAGGCCTCAACTTCACGCTGTTCCGTCCTTTCAACTGGATGGGCCCGCGCCTGGACCGTCTGGACTCGGCACGGATCGGCAGCTCCCGGGCGATCACCCAATTGATCCTCAACCTGGTGGAAGGCACGCCGATTCGCTTGTTCGACGGCGGCGAGCAGAAACGCTGCTTTACTGACATCGCCGACGGCGTGGAAGCGCTGGCACGGATCATCGACAACGAGAACGATGCCTGTAATGGCCAGATCATTAACATTGGCAACCCGGACAACGAGGCCAGCATTCGTCAGTTGGGCGAAGAGCTGCTGCGCCAGTTCGAAGCCCATCCGCTGCGTGGCAACTTCCCGCCGTTCGCCGGTTTCCGCGACGTGGAAAGCAAGGCGTTCTACGGCACCGGCTATCAGGACGTGTCCCACCGCAAACCGAACATCGCCAACGCCAAACGCCTGCTGGACTGGACGCCCACGGTGGAGATGAGCGAGACCATCGGCAACACGCTGGATTTCTTCTTGCGTGAAGCCATGCTCGAACAAACGGACAGACGTTGATGCAGGCAGGCCTTCGAATCGACGTCGACACTTACCGGGGCACCCGTGAGGGGGTGCCCCGGCTGCTGGAAATCCTCGATGAAGCGCAGGTCAAGGCGACGTTTTTCTTCAGCGTCGGGCCGGACAACATGGGGCGCCATCTGTGGCGCCTGATCCGTCCGCAGTTTCTCTGGAAAATGCTGCGTTCCAACGCTGCCGGCCTGTATGGCTGGGACATTCTGCTGGCCGGCACGGCCTGGTCGGGCAAGCCCATCGGTCGCGACCTCGGGCACCTGATGCGTCAGGCCCGGGATGCCGGCCATGAAGTCGGCCTGCACGCCTGGGATCACCATGGCTGGCAGGCCAATGCCGGGCGCTGGAGCGACGCGCAGTTGATCGAACAGGTCCGCCAGGGCGTGGACACCCTCAGCGACATCCTTGGGCAAAAAATCCAGTGCTCGGCGTCTGCCGGTTGGCGCGCGGATGAGCGTGTGATCGAGGCCAAGCAGGCTTTCGGGTTTCGCTACAACAGCGATTGTCGTGGCCAAGGCTTGTTTCGGCCGACCCTGGTCGGGGGTGGGTTGGGAACGCCGCAGATTCCGGTGGGCCTGCCGACCTTCGATGAAGTGGTGGGCCCGGCCGTTACGGCCAAGGACTTCAACCGGTTCATTCTCGATCGATTCACCCCTGAAAAACTCAACGTCTACACAATCCACGCCGAAGTAGAAGGGATTCTGATGGCCAACGATTTCCGTCAACTGCTGGCCGATGCGCGCCAGCGTGGCATCTGCTTCAACCCCTTGGGCGATCTGCTGCCCGGAACCCTCGGCATCTTGCCAACGGGCCGTGTCGTGCGCGGCACTCTCGAAGGCCGGGAAGGCTGGCTGGGAGTGCAAGGCGTATGAGTAAACGCTGGGCACTGCCGCTGCTGCTGGGGATTGCCCTGTTGGCGTATCTGCTGCCATTGGCCAGCCATGGCTTATGGATCCCCGACGAAACCCGCTACGCGCAGATCAGCCAAGGCATGTTACTGAGTGGCGATTGGGTGTCGCCGCACTTCATGAATGTGCGCTATTTCGAAAAACCGGCAGCGGGTTACTGGATGATTGCCGCCGGCCAGGCATTGTTTGGCCAGAACCTGTTTGGCGTGCGCTTTGCCTCGGCCCTGTGCACCGGCCTGAGTGTGTTGCTGTGCTTTCTGATCGCCCGCCGACTGTGGAACGAGCCGCGCAAGAGCTTCGCCTGTGCGCTGCTGTACATGAGTTTCACGGTGATTGCGGGCCAGGCCGGTTATGCCAATCTCGATCCGCAATTTACCTTCTGGGTCAATCTGAGCCTGGTCGGTCTGTGGTTTGCGCTGGACAGTGTCCGCCGTGGCCCGCGCCTGATCGGTTGGGCAGTGCTGGGACTGGCTTGCGGCATGGGTTTTCTGACCAAGGGTTTCCTGGCCTGGTTGCTGCCGATGCTGATCGCCCTGCCCTTCATGGTGTGGCAAAAACGCTGGCGCGAGCTGCTGATCTACGGCCCGGTGGCAATTATCGTGGCCATCGCGGTGAGCCTGCCGTGGGCGCTGGCGGTACACGCCGAGGAACCCGATTACTGGCGATTCTTCTTCTGGCACGAACACATCCGTCGCTTTGCCGGTGACGACGCCCAGCATGACGGGCCGTGGTGGTTCTATTTGCCGTTGCTGGTGGCGTTCAGTCTGCCGTGGACGGCATTGTTGCCGTCGGCGCTACGGCAGGCATGGCAAAGCCGTGGTCAGGCCAACATCGGTTTTCTGCTGCTGTGGCTGGTGATGCCGCTGCTGTTTTTCAGTCTGAGCAACGGCAAATTGCCGAGCTACATCTTGCCCTGCCTGCTGCCATTGGCCTTGCTGCTGGGCCATGCCCTGGCCGAACGGCTCAAGCTGGAGCAAGGCCGGGTCCTGGGCATCAATGGCTTGCTGAACCTGATGCTGGGACTGACCACCCTGCTTGCCCTGGTCTATCTGCAACTGAAAAAGCCGCTGTACGACCATGAACTGCACAACCTGGTGCTGGTATTCATCGGCCTGATCGGCTGGATCATGGCCAACCTGCTGCAAGCCTTCAGACCCCTGCAATGCTGGGCGGCACCGGCATTCGGCAGTCTATTGCTGATCGGTCTGCTGCCCGCCGGGCTGCCCGATTCGGTGGTGGCCAACAAGATGCCCGACCAATTCATCCTCGAACATGCCCAAGAACTTGGCCAGACCGACCGATTGCTGAGTAACGATCTCGGCGCCGCCGCTGCCCTTTCCTGGCGCCTGAAACGCCCGGACGTAGCGTTGTACAACACGATAGGCGAACTGAAATATGGCCTTGCTTATCCTGACTCGGTGCAGCAGCGCGTCGATCTCGATCAGGTTCAACAGTGGATGCGCAACGCCCGCCAGAGCGGCTCGGTCGGTGTGGTGATGCGGGTCAAGGGGGACGACGAGCTGCAAGAAATCGAACGCCTGCCCAAGGATGGCAAACGCTATGAACAAGGCAATCTGGTGATTCTGATCTTTCCTCAGGGTGCGTCATGAGCCTGTTGCTGCTATTGGCCGCGTGCCTGCTGACCTGCCTGGGCCAGATCGCCCAGAAGTACGCCGTCGAGAGCTGGCGCGCGAAGCCGTCGGCCTGGGGCGAGAAACTGCGCTCGCCGTGGTTATGGCTGGCACTCGCGGCGCTGGGCTTGGGTTTGCTGGTCTGGCTGCTGGTGTTGCAGCGCCTTGAAGTCGGCATCGCCTACCCGATGCTCAGCCTGAATTTCGTGCTCATCACCCTGATCGCCCGCTTTGTTTTCCACGAACCCATCGACCGTCAGCACTGGTTGGGCGTGGCGCTGGTGATCGGCGGCGTCATATTGCTGGGGCAACACGCATGAGCCTGCGTCGCGGAATCACCTTTGCCATGGGCAGTGTGCTGCTCGGCAGCGCGGCGCAATTGGGCATGCGCTGGAGCATGACGCACATGCCGTCACCCGAGCAATTGCTGACGTCCAGCATCGATCCGACGGCGGTCGCGGTGGTGCTGGGCGCGATTCTGGCCTACGCCCTTTCAATGCTGTGCTGGCTCGCCGCCCTGCGCGATGTGCCGCTGGGCCGGGCCTATTCGCTGCTGAGCATCAGCTACGCGCTGGTGTATCTGCTGGCCGCCAGCCTGCCGCTGTTCAACGAAACATTCAGCCTTTCCAAAACCTTCGGGGTGGCCCTGGTCATGCTCGGGGTCATCACCATCAACACCCGTCCAGCTCGCGCGCCCGAACTCAGGAGTGCCTCATGAAAATCAGTGTATTTGGTAGCGGTTACGTTGGCCTGGTGCAAGCCGCCGTCCTGGCTGAAGTTGGCCACGACGTGGTCTGCATGGACATTGACGAGAAGAAAGTCGAGTTGCTGCAACAAGGCCACGTGAGCATTTTCGAACCGGGGCTGGCGAGCCTGGTGCGTGAAAGCCTGGAAGCCAAAAGGCTGCAATTCACCACCGACGAAAAACTCGCGGTGCAGCATGGTCAGGTGCTGTTTATCGCAGTGGGTACGCCGTCCCGGGACGATGGCTCGGCGGACTTGCGTTATGTGCTGTCGGTGGGCGAAGCGGTGGCGCGGCATCGTGAGCAGCCGGTGATTCTGGTGGAGAAATCCACGGTGCCGGTGGGCACGGGCGACACCTTGCGTGCACATATCGACAAGTGCCTGATCAAGGTCGGGCGGTTGCTGCAGTTCGATATAGTTTCCAACCCCGAGTTTCTGAAAGAAGGCTCCGCCGTGGCGGATTGCCGGCGCCCCGACCGCATCGTGATCGGTTGCGAGAGCGATGACGTGCGCGACGTGATGCGTGACCTTTACGCGCCGTTCAACCGCAACCACGACCGCATCATGTTCATGGACCTGCGCAGCGCCGAGCTGACCAAGTACGCCGCCAATTGCATGCTGGCGACCAAGATCAGCTTCATCAACCAGATCGCCGAACTGGCCGAACACCTGGGTGCGGACATCGAGTCTGTGCGTCTGGGCATCGGCGCCGATTCGCGCATCGGCTATCACTTCATCTACCCCGGCTGTGGTTATGGCGGATCGTGTTTCCCCAAGGACATGCGCGCGCTGATCCACAGCGCCGAACAAGCGCACTGTTCCAGCGACCTGCTGCAAGCGGTGGAAGCGATCAATCAGCGGCAAAAGCACAAGCTGTTCGAGCGTATCAATGCGTTCTACAAGGGCGACTTGCGCGGCAAGACCTTCGCCGTGTGGGGCCTGGCCTTCAAGCCCAACACCGATGACATGCGTGATGCGCCGAGCCGGGTCCTGCTGGAATCGCTGTGGGCGGCCGGCGCCAGTGTGCGGGCGTTTGATCCGGAAGCCATGCAGGAAACCCAGCATCTGTACCCCGACGAGTCGAAACTGATGCTGATGGGCACGCCGGAATCGGTGTTGGCCGGTGCCGATGCTCTGATCATTTGCACCGAATGGCAGCAGTTCAAGGCCCCGGATTTCAACCTGATCCAGCAACGGTTGAAGGCGCCGGTGATCTTCGACGGACGCAACCTTTACGACGCCGAACGCCTGGCCCGCAATGGTTTCCTGTACTTCCCGATGGGCCGTGGTGAATCGCGCAAACTGCCGATTCCGCATCAGCAATGGCCGGCGGCTCAGGTTGTTGCTTGATTTGACATCGAGGTGCTGGCGCACATCGATCCCTTGTAGCAGCTCCCCTGTGGCGAGGGGATTTATCCCCGTCGGGCTGCGAAGCGGCCCCCAGCATTCCGCCATCCACACCGCACTTGCAGGGTTCACGACTGCTTCGCAGCCGAACGGGGATAAATCCCCTCGCCACAAAGCAAGCTCGGCAGCTGCTACAGTGCCGCGCATGAATTTTATTATCCGCCGTGCACTGTCTGTTGATGCCACCGCCCTCCCCGCCATCGAGCGTTCGGCGGCTGAGCTGTTTCGCTGTGACCCTTCGCTGGCCTGGCTCGCGGATGCTGCGGTGCCTGATACCGAGCACCATCTACGGGCGATCGAGTCGGATGCCGTTTGGGTTGCGCAATCGATCGATGGTGCACTTATGGGGTTTGTCAGTGCGGTTGAGGTCGCCAACGAACTGCATATTCAGGAACTGTCCGTCAGCCAACACTTTCAGGGCCGCGGCGCTGGACGGAAGTTGCTGTTAGCAGCCATTGAATGTGCCCGGGATCGAGAACTCCATGGTCTGACCCTGACCACGTTTCGCGATGTGCCGTGGAATGAAGCGTTTTATCAGCGCATGGGCTTTGAAACATTGAGTCCCGCACAACTGGGCCCACGTTTAACGGCGGTTTTGAACAACGAAGTGGCCCACGGTTTACCCGCCGAACGCCGTTGTGCAATGCATTTGAACCTCAGACCGGCGCCTTCAGATCCACACCCAACGCGTGCGCAAACGCCTTGACCAGCGGACTGCGCACCGTGTTGTGGCGCAGGATCAGATTGAACGGCGTGACAATGTTGATCAGGTCGGGCCGCACTGCGCGAAACTGCCCCTGAGCCACCATCGATGCAGCGTAATGCTGCGGCAGAAAACCCACGAAGCGACCGGTCTTGATCAGCAATGCCACGGCTTCCACCTGGGTCGCCGACGCTGAAAAGCTGTCGTAGTGGGCAAAATTCAGTTTGTCGCGATGAATCGCGTAACGGTGGTTGATGCACTCGTAATCCTTGAGCACATGGCTGCCGATTTCTGCCTCAGGCACCGAGAACAAAGGATGCCCGACCGCGCAGTAAACCTCCGAGCGTTCTTCATAGAGCGCGTAGTAATCAAACTCTTCGCGTTTCTGATAGACCGGGACAATGCCTGCCACTAACCGCCCCTCTACCACGCCTCTTTCCACTTCATCCAGTTGCGAGGCCTGAAGTTGAAACCTTACTTTTGGCGAGTGCTCATTAATCCTTCTAAGCGCAGCAACTAACGGCGAATTAGCGTCAGAGAATGTATTGTCAATAACCCCCACGCCAAGATCGCCAACAAGTTCATTCTGCGCCGAACTAAGCCGATCACGAAAGTTGTCGACCGAGGCAAACAAGTCGATGGACGCCTGGTACACCAGACTGCCTTCTTCGGTCAGGTGAAAGCCTTCCCGGCCTCGGGTACACAGGCGCATGCCGATGCGGATTTCAAGGTCGGAAATCTGTTTGCTGATGGCTGCCAGCCCCACATTCAGCTCGTTCTGGGCGGCACTGAAGCCCCCCGCCTCGACCACGGCCTTGAACACTTTGAGCAGTTTGAAATCGAGACCGCTGAGGGCCAGCGGCGCTCGATGCGCCGTTTTCAGCGGCGGGTTTCCGGAATTGGAAAGTGGGGTTTCCATAATGCTTATTTACCTCTGGCGCCCTATTCAACAATCTGTGTCCAACAACAAAAAGATAGCTGGCCAATAATAATGAACACAGAAAACCAGGCTTGGCAACCGCTAATAATCCCCGTACTTCAGTGCCAACTCACTGATTTCGAACTATTAAAAGCTGACACTTCGATCAGCTCTCGCCACTTCGCAACTGCCCTCTTGAAAACTGCTTGGCCGAACCACGCCTGAATCATTTCTGGCGAGTGTTCCCGGCTCTGCACACCGATCTGTAGGAGCGTGCGGTGCGGCGATCCGACTTGCCCGCGAAGCTCTTCTGGATAACACAAAATTAATTACTAACTTCCGGCAACGACGAGGAAAACAACAATGTCTCAAACCACCGACCGTCTCTGGGGTGCGCGCTTCAAAAGCGGCCCATCCGAAGCCCTGGCGGCCTTGTCCCGTTGCCCCGAACGCTACTTCCGCCTCACCCCGTATGACCTCGCCGGTTCCAAGGCACATGCCCGTGAACTGCAACGCGCCGGGCTGTTGAGCGAGCAGGAAACCCAGACCATGCTCGACGCTTTGGCGCGCATCGGTGATGACTTCCGCGCCGGCAGCATCGCGCCGACCCTGGACGACGAAGACGTCCACACCTTCATCGAACGCCTGCTGACCGAACGCCTCGGCGCCCTCGGCGGCAAGCTGCGCGCCGGGCGTTCCCGTAATGACCAGACCGCCAACGACCTGCGTCTGTTCCTGCGCGATCACGTGCGCACCCTGGCCGTCGAAGTGCTGGCCTTGCAACAAGCCTTGGTGGATCAGGCCGAACAACACATTGAGAGCATCTGCCCGGGCTTTACTCACCTGCAACAAGCCCAGCCGATCGTCTTCGCCCATCACTTGCTGGCGCACGCGCAATCGATGCTGCGGGACGTGCAACGCCTGGTGGACTGGGACAATCGCACCTCGCTGTCGCCGCTCGGTGCCGCAGCCATGGCCGGTTCCGCCATCGCCCGCCTGCCGCAGCAGTCGGCCAAGGAAATGGGTTACAGCGGCGTCTGCGAAAACTCCATCGATGCCGTGGCCAGCCGCGACCACGTCGCCGAGTTCCTGTTTATTGCCAGCATGCTGGGGATCAACATTTCCCGCCTCGCTGAAGAATTCTGCCTGTGGTCGTCGCGGCAATTTCGCTGGGTCGCACTGGACGATGCCTACGCCACCGGCAGCTCGATCATGCCGCAGAAGAAGAACCCGGACATTGCCGAACTGGCCCGGGGCAAGGCTGGCCGGCTGATCGGCAACCTCACCGGTTTGCTGTCGACGTTGAAATCCCTGCCGCTGTCGTACAACCGCGACTTGAGCGAAGACAAGAACGGCGTGCTCGACAGCGTCGACACCTTGTTGCTGGTGCTGCCGGCCATGGCCGGAATGGTTGCGACCATGAAGGTCAACGTTGAAGAGCTGCGTCGCCAGGCGCCTCTTGGCTTCACCCTGGCCACCGAAGTCGCCGACTGGCTGGCCATACGTGGCGTGCCGTTCAAGGAAGCGCACGAAATCACCGGTGCGCTGGTCCAGGCCTGCGAGAAACACGACATTGAATTGTGGGAAGCGTCCCCGGCGCTGCTGGCCGAGATCGATCCACGCCTGACTGCGGAAGTGCGCCACAGCCTGACCCTCGAAGCTGCCATGGCTGCGCGCAGTGGTTGGGGCGGTACGGCGCCGCAACAGGTGCGCGAGCAGATCGGCCGCTTGAAAACCGCCCTCGCCGCGCAGCACGAATGGACCGAGAACTATCAAGGCTTCCGCCTCTAAAGCAAACGCAAAACCTGTAGGAGCGAAGCTTGCTCGCGAAGAGGCCATGTCAGTCGACCTCAATGTTGAATGTCACACCGCTTTCGCGAGCAAGCTTCGCTCCTACAGGGATTTTGGTGGACCTGAAAGAACAGTGTACGGAGAACCAACATGAGCCAGACTCAGGCAGAACGACTCCAGTCGGAGCGAAAACTGGCGGAAAACCAGTTCGATATCACCCAGTACCACCATGTGCCCCGGCGTTACTACGGGCGGATTTTCTTCGCCACCGTGATCGTCATTGCCATTCTCGGGCTGGTACGGGCCTTCGCCGAAGGCAAGATCGAATGGTCGTACATCGGCCAGTTCCTCACCTCGCAAGCGATCATGTGGGGCTTGCTTAACACCATCGTGATGGCGGTGCTGGCGATGGCATTGGGCATCGTCTTCGGGGTGATCACGGCGATCATGCGCATGTCGGCCAACCCGATCCTGCGCTACGTGGCGGTGACCTACACCTGGCTGTTTCGCGGTACGCCACTGATCCTGCAACTGCTGTTGTGGTTCAACCTGGCGCTGATCTTCCCCACGATCGGCATCCCCGGGGTGTTCGAAATGGACACCGTGAGCCTGATGACACCGTTCGTGGCGGCCCTGCTTGGCTTGAGCATCAACCAGGGCGCCTACACCGCCGAAGTGGTGCGTGCCGGCCTGCTGTCGGTGGACACCGGCCAGTACGAAGCAGCGAAGTCGATCGGCATGCCCCGCCTGCAGGCGCTGCGCCGGATCATCTTGCCCCAGGCCATGCGGGTGATCATTCCGCCAGTGGGCAACGAATTCATCGGTATGGTGAAAATGACCTCCCTGGCGAGCGTTATCCAGTACTCGGAACTGCTCTACAACGCCCAGAACATCTACTACGCCAACGCCCGGGTGATGGAGCTGCTCATCGTCGCGGGTATCTGGTACCTGGCGACGGTCACCGTGCTGTCCTTTGGTCAAAGTCGTCTGGAGCGTCGTTTCGCTCGCGGCGCCGGCAAGCGTTCTTGAGGAGTTGAACATGCGAAACATCGTCAAGGCCGTGAGCCTGAACAAGTATTACGACCAGTTCCACGCCCTCAAGGACGTCAACATCGAAGTCGAGCAAGGCGAAGTGCTGTGCATCATCGGCCCGTCCGGCTCCGGCAAAAGTACCTTGCTGCGTTGCGTCAACCAGCTGGAAAAGATCGATAAGGGCGGCCTCTGGGTCGACGGCGAACTGGTGGGCTACCGCGTCGTCGGCAACAAACTGCACGAACTCAACGAGTCGCAGATCGCCCGTCAACGCCTGGCCACCGGCATGGTGTTCCAGCGTTTCAACCTGTTTCCGCACATGACGGTGCTGCAAAACATCACCGAAGGGCCGTGTCAGGTGCTCAAGCGTTCGCCCAAAGAGGCGCAAGAAGAAGCCCTGGAACTGCTCGCCCGCGTCGGCCTGGCCGACAAGCGCAACAGCTACCCGATCGAGCTTTCGGGTGGTCAGCAACAACGCGTCGCCATTGCCCGTGCCCTGGCCATGCGTCCCAAGCTGATGTTGTTCGATGAACCCACTTCGGCACTCGACCCGGAACTGGTCGGTGAGGTGCTGTCGGTGATGCGCGACCTCGCGCAAACCGGCATGACCATGATCGTCGTCACCCATGAACTGGGCTTCGCTCGCGAGGTTTCCAACCGCATGGTGTTCATGGACGGCGGGCAGATCGTGGAGGCTGGAAGCCCCGAAGAAATACTAATAAGTCCGCAAAACCCGCGCACCCAAAGCTTCATTTCTGCCGTTCGAACCTAAGCGCCGTTGGCGTAACAACACTCATAAGAGAACGACCATGAAGAACATAGTTATCCCAGCAGTACTCGCAAGCGTTATGGCATCCGGCTTCACCTTCGCCGCGGAGCTTCCGGCCAGCATCAAGGAAAAAGGCGAGGTCGTGGTTGCGATCATGCCGAACTACCCGCCGATGGATTTCAAGGACCCGGCCACCAACACCCTCACCGGTCTCGACGTTGACCTAGGCAACGCCCTGGCCGAACGTCTGGGCGTGAAGATCAAATGGCAGGAAACCGGCTTCGAGCAAATGATCAACGCGTTGACCACCGACCGCGTGGACATGGTGATGTCCGGCATGACCGACACCGCCGAGCGCCAGGCCAGCGTGACCTTCGTCGACTACTTCACCAGCGGTCCGCAGTTCTACACCTTGCAGAAAAACAAGGATTTCAACGAGATCACCGACCTGTGCGGCAAGAAAGTCGGCACCAGCCGCCGCACTACCTTCCCGGCGGAAATCGCTGAATACAGCAAGGCCAACTGCGAAGCCGCCGGCAAACCGGCCATCGTGGTAGTCGGCACCGAAGGCTCGGCCGATGCCCGCGCGCAACTGCGTCAGAGCCGTATCGACGCGGCGATGCAGGGCAGCGAGACCCTGCCTTACCTCAAGACCCAGGAAAAGGACATGTACAAGACCGTGGGCCTGCCGATCTCTTCGCAGTTCACCGGGCTGGGCGTGAGCAAGAAAAAGCCGGAGCTGAGTGAAGCGCTGAAAGTCGCGTTGCAAAGCATGGTGGATGACGGCAGCTACCAGGCAATCCTGAAGAAATGGGACCTGGAACTGGGTGCGATCAAGACAGTGACCATTAACGCCGGCAAGTAATGCTTGCCCTGTAGGAGCGAGCCTGCTCGCGATAGGGCCGTGTCAGTCGACATCTCTGTTGAATGACACACCGCTATCGCGAGCAAGCTTCGCTCCTACAGGGGTTGCGTTATGTCTATAAATTCCCGGAGTGCCACGATGTCCTCCTCGCCCCAACCCACCTGGCCCGCCCCGCACAAAGCCTGCCTCGCCCTGGCCTTTGACCTTGATGGCCCGACCGGCGATGCCATGCTCAACGGCTCGATCTGGCGCAAGCCCGAGTACTTCGGTTTCGGCGGTTATGGCCCTTACCGGGCCTTGCCACGCATCCTCGACTTGCTCGACGAATACCGGATCCCGACCACGTTTTTTGTCCCGGCCTGGGTCGTGGAAAACTGGCCGAAACAGTGCCAGGCGATTGTCGAGCGCGGGCATGAGGTGGCGTACCACGGCTACAAACACGAATCCTTTTACGCCCTGACGCTGGAACAGCAAAAGGACGTAATGAAGAAATCCCGCGAGGTGTTCTGGAAACACCTGAACATCCGCGCCGAAGGTTTCCGCACCCCGTCCGGCGACTGGCGGGCCGAGACGCCGGCGATGTTGGTGGAAGCGGGCGTGACCTATTCCAGCAGCATGCGTGGCGATGACCGGCCGTACCTGGTGAAAGTGCCGGGCCATGAAACGCCGCTGGTGGAAATCCCCGGCCGCTGGGAAATGGACGACTACGCCTCCCTCGCCTACACCCGCGCTCCGGACTTCCCTTCCGGGCTGGACCGCACCGCCAGTTACGCACTGACGCTGGATAACTGGTGCCGCGAGTTCGACGGCGCAATGAACGAAGGCCTGTGCCTGACCACCCTGTTCCACCCCAAGATCACCGGCAAACCCGGGCGCATCCTGCTGCTGGAAAAACTCTTCGAACACATGCGTCAGCGCGACGACGTCTGGTTTGCCACCTGCCGCGATGTCGCCCAGTGGTGGCTCAAGGAGCATCACCATGGCTGATTCCACTGTCTGGCCCAAAGGTTATCGCTGCGCCGTGGTCCTGACCGTCGATTACAACGACATCCACGGCATCCTGACTCAAGCGCCGGAAGTCGCCGGGCGCGACAAGACGCTGTCGGTCTGGCGTTACGGCACCCAGCGCGGCGTCGACCGTTTGCTCGATCTGTTCGCCGAACTCGGCGTAAAAAGCAGCTGGTGCATCCCGGGCATCGTCGCCGAAGAAAACCCGCAACACATTCGGGCGATTCAGGCCGGCGGGCATGAGATTGCCTGCGCAGGTTATCGCCATCAGAACTACGACCTGCTCAATCTCGCCGAACAAAGCGCCGAGATCGCCAAGGGATGCGAGGCGCTGACGGCGTTGACCGGCCAGCGTCCGACCGGGTTTCGCATCCCGGCCGGTAACGGTGCGCCGGGCTTCATCGAAACGTTGAGGGACCAAGGCATTCGCTGGTCTTCGTCGTGGCGCGGTGATGATTTGCCCTTCGCTCACCCCACGGCTCCCGAAGTCATCGAGTTGCCGTTGCACTACGAACTGGAAGACGAACCCTACTTCGCCTTCAACCTCAGCCCGGCGGTGCCGCCGGCGCAATCGCGAATCGCCTCTTACAGCCACACCCTGGGCAACCTGCAAATGGACTTCGCCGGGTTTCACCGCTTTGGCCTGTGTTACGTGCTGCGCCTGCACCCGGAAATCATCGCCACGCCGGGGCGGATTGGCGTGTTGCGCGAATTGCTTCAAGGCATCCAGCAGCACGATGACGTGTGGATCGCCACGGCCGGCGAAGTCGCGCAATGGTGGGCGGTTTCGGCAGCACCCGTGACCGAGGATCACCCGGCATCGGTGTATGAAAGGCATTATCGGGGTTACCTCGTATGACTGAACGCATGCAGCGCCTGGCGCAATTCTGCGTCGACACCCGTTTTGAAGACTTGCCACCGGCCTTGGTGGCGCAAGCCAAGCGGCACATTCTCGACACCTTCGGCGTGACCCTGGCCGGGGCCGACAGCGAAGTGGCGAAACAGGCACGTCAGATATTTGCAGGTGAAGCCGGCGACACTTTGGTCTGGGGCACCGACCTGCGCGTCGGTGCAGCTCAGGCGGCGATCCTCAACGGCATCGCCGCCCATGCCCTGGAACTGGACGATACCGGTGGCTGCGATCACTCCGGCGCGGTGGTGCTGCCGGCGGTCATGGCCGCGGTGTCGATGCAGACGGAACCGGTCAACGGTCGCGCGTTGATTACCGCGGTGGTGATTGGCTACGAAGTCAGCCGGCGCGTGCTTGAAGCCTGTGGCGGTTACTCGGCGCACAACGGCGCTGGCTGGCACTCGACCGCGACCTGCGGGGTGTTCGGCGCCGCGGCGGCCAGTGCGCGGATTCTCGGACTGAACGCCGCGCAAACCGTGTCGGCACTGGGCATCGCTGGCAGTTTCAGCGGTGGTTTGTGGGCCTTCATCCACGACGGCTCGCAGAGTAAAAAGCTGCACAGCGGTCGAGCGGCCGAAGGTGGATTGCTGGCCGCGCGGTTTGCGCAACAAGGCATCAGCGGGCCGAAAAAGTTGTTTGAGGATGTCTGGGGCGGATTCCTCAGGACCCTGGCCGGCGTGGCTTGCGACCCGAGCGCGCTCGATGCGGATCTGGGCGTCGTGTGGAAACTCGCCCGCTGTTCGATCAAGCCCTACGCGGCGTGCCGGGGGACGCATTCGGCGATCGATGCGTTGGGGTTGCTGCTGGATCAACTGCAGGTCAACACCGATCAAGTTGAAGACATCGAAGTCACGTTGTGCGGGTTTCTTCAGGACATGTGCGGCGGGCAGGATGTCAGCACCCTGGCGGCGGCGCAGATGAGTTTGCCGTATGCCCTCGCCGCCCGGCTGGTTCATGGTCATTGCCGACTGGAAGCGTATGACGATGCACAACGGAGCGATCCACGGATTGCTCACTGGATGTCGCGCATTCGTCTTGAAGTGGATCCGCAACTGTCAGAGGATGGCGAGCCCGTCATCAGCGTGCGGACCGTGGACGGTCGGCGCGTGAGCCTTTGTGTCGACCCACCACTGGGCGCTCCGGGGAATCCGTTGAGTGATGAGGCGCTGGAGGAGAAGTTCTTCAGTCTGGCGATGCGGGTGATGCCGCGGGAGCGGGCTGGGGAATTGCTTGAGCAATTGTGGCGGCTGGATGCGCTGGAATCGGTTCGCTCGCTGGATCGGTGGCTGACTTGAATCTTGTGTTTCCATTGCGGGCCCCATCGCGAGCAGGCTCGCTCCCACAGGGGAATGCGTTCCAAATGTGGGAGCGAGCCTGCTCGCGATGGCCGTCACTCGGTCCCGCGTCGAACACTACAAAATCTAAATAAGGATATTTGCCTCACCGTGGCCACTTACTCGCTCGTAATCCGCCGGTTGATGATCGTTTCGCTGACCATCGTCGTCAGCCGCGCCATCACCAGCCCGTTGCTCACGTTGTTCCTGAGCAACAAGCTCGGCCTCAACCAACAGGACGTTGGTTTGCTGCTGGGCATCGCGGTGTTTATCGCCACCCTGCTTGCGCTCTACGGCGGTTACATCATCGACCGGCTTGAGAAGCGTCGGCTGCTGATCCTCGCCATGCTCTCCAGCGCCATCGGCTTCGTGTTGCTGACTTTCGCCGAAAACCTCTACCTGACCACCGCCACCCTGGTGATCACCGAAACCGCCTCGGCGCTGTTCCTGATCGGCTCGAAGGCGATCCTCAGCGAAAACCTGCCCATGGGCCAGCGCGCCAAAGCCTTTTCGCTGCGCTACACCCTGACCAACATCGGCTACGCCACCGGCCCGATGCTCGGCGTGGTGATTGCCGGCGTGTACCCGATAGCGCCGTTTCTGATTGCCGGCGGCATCGCCTTCTTCAGTATTTTCCTGATGATCGGGATTCCCAAGGACTCGGCCCAGGCACCTGCGATCGGCCAGCCCCAAAGTTTTCTCAAGACGCTGATCACCCTGAAGAACGACCGCACGCTGATCATGTTCACCTGCGGCTGCCTGCTCAGCACCGTGGTCCACGGCCGTTTCACCCTGTACCTGTCGCAATACCTGCTGGTGACCCATGACTCCAAGCGCGCGCTGGAAACCATGGCCGCCCTGCTCGCGTGCAACGCCATCAGCGTGATCCTGCTGCAATACCAGATCGGCCGCTTTCTCAAGCGTGAGCAGCTGCGTTACTGGATCGCAGGCGGCACCAGCCTGTTTATCGTCGGGCTGATCGGCTTCAGCCTGGCGGACAGCCTGGTGAGCTGGTGCGTGGCGATGTTCATCTTCACCCTCGGTGAAATGATCATTTACCCCGCCGAATTCCTCTTCGTCGACACCCTGGCCCCGGAAGAACTGCGCGGCAGTTACTACGGCGCACAGAACCTCGCGGCCCTCGGCGGTGCGCTAAGCCCGGTGATTTGCGGTTTCCTGCTGATGCACACGCCGGCGCCCACGATGTTTTATGCCCTGAGCGCGCTGACGGCCATGGGCGGGTTTCTGTGTTTCATGAGTGGTCGTCGAGTCGCCTTACAGCAAAAATAATGCACTCAAACTGCATTAATATGAATTTGTCAGCATCGGTAATGAACGGCACACTGTGCTTCGTTCCTCCCCCAATAGTTGGAACTACTTCAAAGGCTTTCTGGGTTTCCCAGCTAAGCCTTTTTTTTGCTTGAGCTTTTTGTCTACGGATAAATTCCATCATGCTTGCTCGCTGGTTACCTGCCGCCATCAACACCCGACCTTCCGAATGGAGCCGCGCCGCCCTCGGCATGTCCCTGGGCACGATGTTCACCGTCTGGATTTGCGCTCAAGTGTTCGGGATGGAAGTGGCCCAGCATCTGATCGGGCCGTTGGGCGCATCAGCCGTGTTGCTGTTCGCGGTGTCATCCGGCGCCCTCGCCCAGCCGTGGTCGATTCTGGGCGGATATTTGAGCGCCGGCGTCGTGTCGCTGCTGGTCGCTCACGTACTCGGACGAACCCTCGACAGCGCTTGCTTGGCGGCTGGCATGGCGTTGATTCTGATGTGCTGGCTGCGTTGCCTGCACCCACCGGCCGGGGCGTTGGCGCTGCTGTTGGTATTGGCAGACCCGGCGACCATCGCAATGGACTGGAAAGCCCTCGGCCCAGTGATGCTCGGCGCATCGACCCTGCTGCTAAGTGCCCTGGCCTATAACAACCTGACCCGCATTCGCTACCCCAAACGCGCGAGCGAGCCGGTGGATATGGTGCCGGCCGATCATCCGCCGATCGACAGCCAGGCGATCACCGCACAAGACCTGAAACTGGCCCTGGCAGACATGGAAGCGTTCTTCGATGTCACCCCGCAAGACCTTGAACAACTGATCCATATCAGTGAGTTACACGCCAAACGTCGCAGTATTGGTGAAGTCCTGTCCCGTAGTGTCTAGGGGCGGCCAACGGTCAGGGCAGCACCTCTCGGACAATCTGCTAAAGTCAAAATGTACCGCATAGAGTTGTCTGCCTTTCACTACGAAGTCTGGCACGCCGTAATGTCCAGTAGCGATGACATGGAAGAAGTCTGGCTATGGAGAAACACTCGACATTGTTGAGTGGCGACGCTGCCTTCGCGCTTTGACAGAACCGCATCTCCCAGAAGAAACAACACGCAGTCCTTCGCGTATTTCGCTGTTCGCGAATGCTTCGGGTACGTGATTCGTATTCGAAGGATTCTGTTGTTCTCTGCTCTGCCAGCCCTCTGGCTCTGGTGGTTTCGAAACCGTTTTTTTCGAAATCTACGAGAGGGATGTTTCATGAGCGACCCACTGCTGAAAATGCTGCGGCACCCCCTGTTCGACGCACGGACCCGCCATCACCTGCCATTGCGCGAGTACATGGAACTGACCATCGCTCGCATGCGCGAAATCTTCCAGGCCGGCCAGATCACCAATGACAAGTGGCTCGGTCAAGCCTGCCAGGCTGACTTCCGACAGATGATGGAGTGCACCGCAACCGTTGGCGCTTTTGACTACGCCTTGTTTTCATCGATTGTCGACCACATGATCGCCTGCAATACGCTGTTTGCTCAGGGTGATGCACAGCAGGTCGCGCGCTACCGTCAGGAAGCCATCGCAATGAGCGCGGTCTACGCCTTTGGCTGCACCGAGATCAACAGCGGCTCCAATGTGCGCAACCTGCAAACCACTGCCACCTTTGATCCCCGAAACAATTGCCTGACTCTGCACACACCCTCACCCGCCGCCTGCAAATTCTGGATCGGCAATGCGCTGCACGCGGCGCAAGTGGTCATGGTGCTCACGCGTTTGATCGTCAGTGGCGAGGACGAGGGACTGCACTGGTTCCGGGTGGTGATCCGTGAGCAGGAAAACGGCCCGTTGTTGTCCGGCGTCAAGGTCATGGCCTGCGACCCCAAAGGCGGGATCCACGCCAATCAAGTGGCCGGTATTCGTTTCTGCGAGATGAATCTGCCGCTGGACGCGATGATGCAACGGCATGCCCGGTTCACCGCTGAGGGTCAATTTATCAGCGACGTTCCCAGAGAGCAGCGCGCAACCCGCGCCATGGAGACATTCATTCAGGAGCGTCTGTTTCTGCTGGCTGCCGCTCGGGGCGGTGCGCAGCTGTGCGCTCACCTGGCGTATCGTTTTGTTTCCCATCGACTGGTAAAAAATGCCGAAGCCAACGAACCCCTCTTGGCTAAACCGCTGATTCGGCAACGGCTCTACGTTGAACAGCTGAAGGTTCTCGCGCTGAAGCTTTTGGAGCAAGCCATCCTGTCGTGCTTCGAAGCCATGTGGGATCAGCCGGACAAACGCAAAGAGCTGCATATTCTCGCGGCCATCGCCAAAAGTGTCGGCACCTGGATGGGGCTGGACGTTATGCGCATGTGCCGTGAACTGTGCGGCTCTCAGGGATTTCACCATTACAACCAGATCGTCACGCTGTGCATGGATTGCGAGATCAGCATCACCTTTGCTGGCGACAACAGTGTCATGGCCTATCAAGTGGCCAGGGACGCGGTGAACCGGCCACGGTTTGCCTCGCGGCCTGCGGGCAACATTGCCCAGCGCATTGAAAAGAGGATTGTCGAGCAGTGCGACAGTACGAATGAAGTTTCACATCGCCAGGCATTGGCCCTGACCTATGCCCGGGCCCTTGAACTGATCATCGCGGAGGTCGAGAGCAATCAGCTTGTATCGCAGGAAATACTCGATGACGTCATCAGCGTGTTTGCAACGTCGTTGAGCGAAGAAGGACTGGTCGCTAACTACGCCGATTTGATTGCTCACGCTACCGAATCTCGGCTTTCCTTGCTGGCCACGTTGCTGCAGCCGCCGCCGGAACTGATCAGCGCGCCCATCGATAATCCGAACTACCTCCAGCAATTCACCGCTGCTTTGTACGAGGAGCAGTGAAATGGACATTGAATTGCTGCTCGATTTCACCCGTCGCGAAACCGTTCGTGACCCTTATGAGGCCTACGCCTGGCTGCGAGAGCATCACCCGGTCTATTGGTGTTCGCACTTCCAGGCCTGGTTTCTGACTCGATACAGCGATGTGTTCGCCGCGCAGGCAGACACCGAACGCTACTCCTCGAATCGCATGCAACAACTGGTCGATGCCCAGGTGCCGCCGGAAAAACGCGCGCAACTGGCCACGTTCGTCAAACTCGCGTCCGAATGGATGTACTCGCAGGATGGCAAGGCGCACAAGGACAGTCGCCATCTGCTGGGCAAAGCGTTCACGCCGCGCACCATTGAATCCTTGCGTCAAACCATGCAGGCGATCACCGATAGCGAGCTGTCCGGTCTCGAACCGCAGACGGATTTGATGGCGAACCTGTTCAACCGCGTTCCGGCGCTGATCCTCGCCCATCTCTACGGCATACCTCGCGAAGACGCGCTGAAGCTCAGGCGCTGGACGGATTGCATCCTGATCTTTCTGGTTGGCAGCCTGGACCCGGGCTTCGGGCCTGAACAGGCTCTGCAAGGCGTTGAAGAGATGTACGCCTATTTCGCCGATGTCATCGAGCGGCGTCGAAACCAGCCTGAAGATGATCTGGTCAGCCGGATTCTCGAGGCCAGCACGGAGAGCGATTCGAGCACCGATCAGGTGCTGGCGCAGATCGTCTTCATCCTGGTCGCGGGCTACACCACCAGCGCAGATCAGCTGTGCATCGGCTTGTTGCACCTGCTTGAGCATCCCGATCAGTTTGCAGCCCTGAAGGCAGACCTGAACCTGGTCGGACCGGCCATCGAGGAGATGCTGCGCTTCGATTCCGCCGGTTCGTTCAGCCATCGCGTGCTCAACGAGGATGTGTTGATCCATGGCGTCACGATGAAAAAAGGCGATCTGGTTTACCTGATGCGTGCCTCCGCCAATCGTGACTCCGCGAAATTTACCGACCCTGACCGATTTGATATTCGCCGTGAACACAACGATCACCTGGCGTTTGGTCGGGGTGAGCACTTCTGCATGGGCACCGCCTTGTTCCGCCTTGAAGCCGAAGTCGTTTTCACCTCGCTGTTCAAGCGCTTTCCCAAGTTGAGCCTGATTGCCGACAAACCTGCGATCTGGCGTGACAACAATTTGCAATTTCGTGGACTGAAATCACTGCCCATTGATCTGGGCAAAGGAGATGGGCAATGAAAATTCAACGTGTTTTTTCACAAGCGCCGTGGGAAAAAATTGCCGGGTACTGCCGGGCAATTCGGGTCGGTGAGCGGATTTTGATGGGGGGCACCGTGGCGTTCGATGACAAAGGAAAACCCTTTAAACCGGGTAATGCGTATAAGCAGACCCTGCGTTGCCTGGAGATCATTGAGAACTCCATCAAGCAGCTTGGCGTCGATCGGCGAAGCATCATCGGGATCCGCATCTACACCACCAGCATGAAGTTCTGGCCGGACATTGCCAAAGCGCACAAGAAGTTTTTCAAGGGGCACCCGCCGACGTTGATGTGCCTGGCGGTCAGCGATTTGATCAGTAAAGAATATGTGGTTGAACTCACCACTGAGGCAACAGCCTGCGAGATAGAGTTGTGACGGTCAAAAAGCAAGATTCAGGACCCCGCGTGGAAAGTGCCAGAACTGCGTTGCGGAAGTTAATGGTCGTCAGCGTTCGCGACCTGTCGATCAAAAGCCATGGACGATCACTGTCGCTGCGGATGTACACCCCTGCTGGCTCTGGCCCCTTCCCGGTGCTGATGTTTTTCCATGGTGGCGGCTGGGTCACCGGCGATCTGGACACCCACGACGGCTTTTGCCGACACATGTGCGAGTGGGCAGGCTGCGCGGTGGTGGCTGTGGACTACGCACGGCCACCGGAGCACGTGTTTCCTGCTGCGGTAGAAGATTGCTGCGCAGCGACCGAATGGGTTGTCGACCACGGCCCGGCCATGGGGCTGAATCCTTCGCGAATGGCGGTGGCCGGCGGCGGCTCAGGCGGTGGACTGGCGGCCGTCATTTGCCAATGGGCCCTTGAGCGGGGCTCACCACGGATCGTGTTTCAACTGCTGCTCTATCCCTTGCTCGATTGCGTGGCGGACAACCCTTCCCACAGCGAGTTCGCTGAAGGACACGGGCTGACGGCAGAAATGCTCGAATGGTATATCGCGCACTACGTGCCGCCAGATGTATCGCGCGCGGATCCGAGGCTTTCGCCGGTGCAACATGAAAATCTGCGAGGCTTGCCGCGAGCGCTGATCATCACCTCTAAGTGTGACGTATTACGGGACGAAGGCCGGGAGTATGTGCGTCGACTCATGCAGGCTGATGTGCCGGTTCAGCACAAGGAGTACATCGGGATGCCTCATGGTTTCGTCAATTACCCGGCTCGTTACGATGAGGCAAAACACGCGCTGCTGTTGTGCGCTCAAGTGCTGCAAACGCATTTGTTCGAAAAACAGGATTTGATTCTTTCATAAGGCAAAAACGCAAACTGAGCCTGCATATATCCCGGTTGTACATCACAAATTTGCACTGGTACGATCCGGGATCGCTCGCGCGCGAGCTTCTCTATAAAGAACAATAAAAGCAGGGAGTTAGTGATGACTGCTCAGGTTTCATCGAAGGGGACTTCGTCCATGGATGCCACGCAAAACGAAGTGCTGGCCGAGGTTCGCAACCACATCGGTCACCTGACCCTCAACCGCCCCGCCGGCCTCAACGCTATTACCCTCGACATGGTCCGCCTCCTTCAGCGCCAGCTCGACGCCTGGGCACAGGACCCGCAGGTTCACGCCGTGGTATTGCGCGGTGCCGGCGAGAAAGCGTTCTGTGCCGGCGGCGATATTCGCTCGCTGTATGACAGTTTCAAAAGTGGCGACACGCTGCACGAAGATTTCTTCGTCGAGGAATATGCCCTCGACCTTGCCATTCACCACTACCGCAAACCGGTGCTGGCCTTGATGGACGGCTTTGTTCTGGGCGGCGGCATGGGTTTGGTGCAAGGCGCAGACTTGCGGGTGGTCACCGAGAAGAGCCGTCTGGCGATGCCGGAAGTGGCCATCGGTTATTTCCCGGACGTCGGTGGCAGCCACTTCCTGCCACGGGTCCCCGGTGAACTGGGGATTTATCTCGGCGTCAGTGGCGTGCAGATCCGCGCGGCCGATGCGCTCTATTGCGGTCTGGCCGACTGGTACCTGGAAAGCGACAAGCTGGGCACCCTCGACGAGCAACTCGATCAGCTCGAATGGCGCGACACGCCGCTCAAGGACCTTCAGGGTCTGCTGGCGAAATTCGCGGTGCAACAACTCCCCGATGCGCCTTTAAAAGCCCTGCGCCCGGCTATCGATCATTTCTTCGCCCTGCCCGATGTGCCGAGTATTGTTGAGCAACTGCGAGAAGTAACGGTCGCCGACAGCCATGAATGGGCCACGACCACCGCTGATTTGCTGGAGAGCCGTTCACCGCTGGCGATGGGCGTCACCCTGGAAATGCTGCGCCGTGGTCGGCACTTGAGTCTGGAAGACTGCTTCGCCCTTGAGCTGCACCTGGACCGTCAGTGGTTTGAGCGCGGCGACCTGATCGAAGGCGTGCGCGCCTTGCTGATCGATAAAGACAAAAAACCACGCTGGAACCCGCCGACCTCGCAGGCGCTGGACGCCGAGCACGTCGCGAGTTTTTTCAGCGGTTTTGACCAGAGCGGGAGCTGAGCCATGCACGATATCGAATTGAGCGAAGAACAAGTCATGATCCGCGACATGGCCCGGGACTTTGCCCGTGGCGAAATCGCGCCCCACGCACAAGCCTGGGAAAAGGCTGGCTGGATCGATGACGGTCTGGTGGCGAAGATGGGCGAACTGGGCCTGTTGGGCATGGTGGTGCCTGAAGAATGGGGCGGCACTTATGTCGACTACGTCGCCTACGCCCTGGCAGTGGAAGAGATTTCGGCCGGCGACGGCGCCACGGGCGCACTGATGAGCATCCACAACTCCGTGGGCTGCGGCCCGGTGCTCAACTACGGCACTGAAGAACAGAAACAAGCGTGGTTGCCGGACCTGGCCAGCGGCCAGGCGATCGGCTGCTTCTGCCTGACCGAGCCACAAGCCGGCTCCGAAGCGCATAACCTGCGCACCCGCGCCGAACTGCGCGACGGCCAATGGGTGATCAACGGCGCCAAGCAATTCGTCAGCAATGGCAAGCGGGCGAAACTGGCGATTGTGTTTGCCGTGACTGATCCGGACCTGGGCAAGCGCGGCATCTCGGCGTTCCTGGTACCGACCGATACCGCCGGTTTTATCGTTGACCGCACCGAACACAAAATGGGCATTCGCGCCTCCGACACCTGCGCGGTGACGTTGAGCAACTGCACGATTCCCGAAGCCAACCTGCTGGGTGATCGCGGCAAGGGGTTGGCCATCGCCCTGTCCAACCTCGAAGGCGGCCGCATCGGCATCGCCGCGCAGGCGTTGGGCATTGCACGGGCGGCGTTCGAAGCCGCACTGGCTTATTCACGGGATCGGGTGCAGTTCGACAAGCCGATCATCGAGCACCAGAGCATCGCCAATATGCTGGCCGACATGCACACCCGGCTGAACGCAGCGCGTTTGCTGATCCTGCACGCAGCGCGGTTACGCAGCGCCGGCAAGCCGTGCCTGTCCGAAGCTTCGCAAGCGAAGCTGTTTGCGTCGGAGATGGCCGAGAAAGTCTGCTCGTCGGCGATGCAGATTCATGGTGGGTATGGGTATCTGGAGGATTACCCGGTGGAGCGGTATTACCGGGATGCACGGATCACGCAGATTTATGAAGGGTCGAGCGAAATACAGCGGATGGTGATTGCCCGCGAGTTGAAAAATTATCTGGTGTGACACCTGAAAGCTTCGCGGGCGGCGATTCGACTTGCCCGCGAAGGCATCATAGGCTTATGCCACCGAAGTCGCGGCGCGTGTGGTCTGAATGGCCACGCTCATATCGGGTTCGCTGGGCGGCATTTCCCGCACGGCGAAAAATACCGATGTCGTGCCGTCCTCCTCAATCACAACGGTTCGTCGGGTCACCAACAATGCTTGGGTCGGGTTTTGCGGCCAATAGACAATGTCGTCTTTCATAGGCTCGTTGGCCAGAACAGAACCTTGAGGAACGTGTGATATCAGCGTGCCGCATTGGGCGTGCACAAAATGGCAAATGGTCATGTAAACCTCGAATAAAGTGATTAACCCTGAAACGACGGCTTCGTCCTGAAGCCTCGGTTTGCGTCCAGGCAAAATTCACGATAGTTGAGGTTCCGGGGATCGAATACAGGCGAAGTAATGGCCATAACTCATTCATTTTGTTCGGGATGTTTCTCAAGTGTTTAATGCTAGCTTATAAGTGGCCGCCCAAAAGCTTCGCGGGCAAGCCTCGCTCCTACAAGGTTACGAGTCGTTCATGCGAACACCGATAAACCAAGGAGCGAGGCTTGCCCGCGAAAGCGTCACTGAAAACGGCTTATTACTTACCTTTGAACTTCGCCTCACGCTTGGCAATAAACGCCGCCATCCCTTCCTTCTGATCCTGCGTCGCAAACGCCGCATGGAACACTCGACGCTCAAAACGCACGCCTTCGGACAAGCTCACTTCAAACGCGCGGTTGACGCTTTCCTTGACCATCATCGCAATCGGCAGCGACTTCTTGGCGATCAACGCCGCGACTTCCAGCGCTTCTTTCAGTAGTTCATCCGCCGGAACGATCCGCGCGACGATCCCGCAGCGCTCTGCTTCTACTGCGTCGATCAAACGCCCGCTCAGGCACATTTCCATGGCCTTGGCCTTGCCCACAGCGCGGGTCAGGCGCTGGGTGCCGCCCATGCCCGGCAGCACGCCGAGGTTGATTTCCGGCTGACCGAACCGGGCGTTGTCGCCGGCCAGGATGAAGTCGCACATCAGCGCCAGTTCACAGCCACCGCCCAGGGCGAAACCGTTGACCGCAGCGATGATCGGCTTGCGGCGGTTGGCCACGCGATCACTGTCGCTGAACAGGTCATCGAGGTAGATCTGCGGGTAGGTCAGCTCGGCCATTTCCTTGATGTCGGCGCCAGCGGCAAAGGCTCTTTTCGAGCCGGTCAGCACGATGCAGCCGATGTTCGGGTCGGCTTCCAGGCCATCGAGGGCGTGGTTCAGTTCGCTGACGATCTGCGCATTCAACGCGTTCAGCGCGTGCGGACGGTTGAGGGTAATCAGGCCTACGCGGTCTTTGGTTTCCAGCAAAATCGTTTCATACGTCATAAAGATTTCCTTCTTAAAGATTGCGCGAAATAACCATGCGCTGAATATCGCTGGTGCCTTCGTAGATCTGGCACACCCGCACGTCGCGGTAGATCCGCTCCAGCGGGAAGTCGTTCAGGTAACCGTAACCGCCGAGGGTTTGCAACGCTGAGGAGCAGACCTTCTCGGCCATTTCCGAGGCGAACAGTTTGGCCATGGAGGCTTCGACCAGGGCTGGTTTGCCGCTGTCACGCAGCGCGGCGGCGTAATGCACCATTTGCCGGGCGACGGCGATTTGGGTTGCCATGTCTGCCAGGCGGAACGCGACCGCCTGATGCTCGATGATCGGCTTGCCGAAGCTCTCACGCTCCCGGGCGTAGTCGCGGGCCGCTTCAAACGCGGCGCGGGCCATGCCCACCGATTGCGAGGCGATGCCGACACGGCCGCCTTCGAGGTTAGCCAGGGCGATACGGTAACCCTCGCCCTCCTCACCCAATCGATTGGCCACCGGCACTTTTACGTCTTCGAACAGGATCTGGCAGGTGTCGGAGGCGTGCTGACCGAGTTTGTCTTCGACCCGCGCGACTTTGTAGCCCGGCGAATCGGTCGGCACGATCAGCGCCGTGATGCCCCGCTTGCCGGCGCTCGGGTCGGTCACCGCAAACACAATCACCACCCCGGCGTTCTGCCCGGAGGTAATGAACTGCTTGCAGCCGTTGAGCACGTAGTGATCGCCTTCCAGCCGCGCGCGGGTTTTAAGACCGCTGGCGTCGGAACCGGCCTGCGGTTCGGTCAGGGCAAAGGCCCCGAGCATTGCGCCGCTGGCCAGGGGCTTGAGGAAGCGCTCTTTCTGATCGTCATTGCCGTACTTGAGGATCGGCACGCAACCCACCGAGTTGTGCACGCTCATGATGGTCGAGCAGGCGCCGTCACCGGCCGCAATCTCTTCCAGGGCCATGGCGTAGGCCAGGTAGCCGGTGTCGCAACCGCCCCACTCTTCCGGCACCAGCATGCCGAAGAAGCCCAGTTCGGCCATCTCGCCGATGGCTTCCTTGGGAAAACGATGCTCGCGGTCCCACTCGGCGGCGAACGGTTTCAGCCGTTCCTGGGCAAACTGCCGGGCGGCGTCGCTGATCTGAAGTTGTTCGTCATTGGGAATCATGCCTAGTCCTTAAAAATAAACTTCGGTGCACCTTTCCCTGTAGGAGCGAGGCTTGCCCGCGAAGGCGGTGTGTCATTCAACATAGATGTCGACTGACAGGGCCTCTTCGCGGGCAAGCCTCGCTCCTACAGGGGCAGCGTCAATAGAGGCATTCCACGGCCATGGCCGTGGCTTCACCGCCGCCGATGCAGATCGCCGCAACGCCGCGTTTCAGGCCTTTCTGGCGCAGGGCCGAAAGCAAGGTCACAAGGATCCGCGCGCCAGACGCACCAATCGGGTGGCCCAAGGCGCAAGCGCCGCCGTGCACGTTGAGTTTCTCATGGGGAATTTCCAGGTGAGTCATGGCAGCCATGCCGACCACGGCGAAGGCTTCGTTGACTTCGATCAGATCGACATCGTTCAGCGACCAGCCGGTTTTCTTCATCAGCCGCTTGATCGCGCCGATCGGTGCCACCGGGAACAGGCCCGGCGTGTCGGCGAATGCCGCGTGGCCATGGATCACCGCCAGCGGTTTGAGGCCGCGTTTGTCGGCTTCGGAACGACGCATCAACACCAATGCCGCCGCACCATCGGAAATCGAACTGGAGTTGGCCGCTGTCACGGTGCCGCCTTCACGGAACGCCGGTTTCAGCGAGGTGATTTTGTCCAGTTTGGCTTTCGGTGGCTGTTCGTCGTTGCCGATCAGCACCTGCTCTTTGCCGACGGTCACGGTGAGCGGCACGATCTCGTCCTTGAAGCTGCCGTCGTTGATCGCCTGCTGCGCTCGGGTGGTCGAAGCGATGGCAAACGCATCCTGAGCTTCACGGGTGAAACCGTTGGTTTCGGCGCAATCCTCGGCGAAGGTGCCCATCAGGCGGCCCTTGTCGTAGGCATCTTCCAGGCCATCGAGGAACATGGAGTCGAGCACGCGGCCATGGCCCATGCGGTAACCGCTGCGGGCGCGGTCCAGCAGGTATGGCGCGTTGGACATGCTTTCCATACCGCCCGCGACGACCACGTCGGCGCTGCCGGCGACGAGCATGTCGTGGGCCAGAATCGCCGCTTCCATGCCCGAGCCGCACATCTTGTTCAGGGTGGTGCAGCGGGTCGATTTATCCAGCCCCGCGCCCAACGCGGCTTGCCGCGCCGGGGCCTGGCCGAGGCCGGCGGGCAGTACGCAGCCAAACAGCACTTCTTCGACCGCTTCAGGCGCGATACCGGCGCGTTCGACCGCTGCTTTGATCGCCGCCGCTCCGAGTTGCGGTGCGGTCAGGCTTTTCAGTTCGCCCTGGAAAGCGCCCATCGGGGTGCGGACGGCGCTGACGATTACGATGGGATCGTTGGCAATAGTCATGACAATCTCCTTACTTGGCGGCCATGCGCAAGGCACCGTCGAGACGGATCACCTCGCCATTGAGCATGCTGTTTTCAATGATATGCCTGACCAGCGCGGCATACTCGTCCGGTTTGCCCAGGCGCGGCGGAAATGGCACGCCGGCCGCCAGGGATGCGCGGACTTCCGGGGTCATGCCGGCCATCATCGGGGTTTCGAAAATGCCGGGGGCGATGGTCATCACGCGGATGCCGAAGCGCGCCAGTTCACGTGCGGCGGGCAAGGTCAGGCTGACAATCGCGCCTTTGGACGCGGCATACGCGGCCTGGCCGATCTGACCATCGTACGCCGCTGCAGAAGCGGTGTTGATGATCACACCGCGCTCGCCGTCGGCATCCGCTTCGGTTTCGGCGATGGCCGCCGATGCCAGACGCAGCATATTGAAGCTGCCGATCAGGTTGACGTTGATCACCTGGCTGAAACTGGCCAGCGCGTGCGGGCCGTTCTTGCCGAGGATCTTCTCGCCCCGCACGATGCCGGCGCAGTTGACCAGCCCATTGAGGCCACCGAAGGCTTTCACCGTCGCCTGCACGGCGGCTTCGGCCGCTGCTTCGTCGCTGATGTCGGCCACCACGCTTTGCGCGCCGAGGCGTTCAGCCTGGGCTGCAACGGCTTCGGCGTTCATGTCCACCAGCATCACCTTGGCGCCGGCCGCGACCAGCATTTCAGCGGTGGCCGCACCGAGGCCCGACGCACCGCCGGTGACGAGAAAAACCTTGTTTTCGATCTGCATCATTGTTTCCTTGGATTCAAGCTGAAACGTTCTTCGCGGCGGCCTCTTGAGCCTTGGCGATTTCCTGGTTGCGCAAGATAAAGCGCTGCAGTTTGCCGCTTGGGGTTTTCGGCAATTCGCTGACAAATTCGATTTCACGCGGGTACGAATGCGCCGCCAGACGCTTGCGTACGTGTTGACGCAGTTCCTCGGCCAGTTCCGGCGTCGGGCGATATTGCGAACCGATGACCACGAAGGCTTTCACCAGCTCGGTGCGCTCCGGATCTGGCTTGCCGACCACGGCGGCTTCTATTACCGCCGGGTGTTCGATCAGCGCGCTTTCCACGTCGAACGGACCCACGCGATAGCCGGAAGTGGTGATCACGTCATCGCTACGGCCGACGAAGCTGATGCTGCCGTCAGGGTTCCACTCGACGGTGTCGCCGCTCAGGTAATAGTTGCCGACAAACGCTTTGGTTGGTGCGCCTTCATAACCGGCAAACCAGCACATCGGCGACTGGGTGCGGTCGATGGCCAGGATCCCTGGCTGGCCGACGCCAAGTTCTTTGTATTCGTCGTCGAGCACCACGATGCGGTGGCCCGGCGAGGCAAACCCGGCAGCGCCCATGTGGATCGGGTGTTCGATGCCGTGGTGATTGCACAGGACCATGCCCAGTTCGGTCTGGCCGTAATGGTCGTGAATGACCACGCCGAGGTTGTCGGCGAACCAGCGGATCACTTCCGGGTTCAGCGGCTCGCCGGCACTGCTGACAATGCGCAGTTTGCCCTTGATCGATTTGGCGAATTCGTCACCCCCTGCAATCAACAGGCGGTAGGCCGTCGGTGATCCGGTGAGGTTGGTGATCCCGTACTTGTTGATGACCCGGCAGGTGCTTTCGAGGGTGAACGGGCCGTCGTAAAAGGTGATCGGATGCCCCATCGCCATGGGCCCGGTGACGCCGAAATAGATGCCATAGGCCCAGCCCGGATCCGCCACGTTCCAGAACGCGTCTTCTGGGCGCAGGTCCACGGCGTCGCGGGTGTAACTCTGGAACGCGACGATGGCCTTGAGCGGAACGGACAAGGCTTTCGATGGGCCAGTGGTGCCCGAGGTGAACATCAGCAGGAACGGGTCTTCACCGGTCAGCAACACCGGTTCGCACTCATGGGAATAATTGGCCAGTTCGGCCCAGAAGCTGTAATCGCCACGGACGATGCCCTGGCCTTTGGGGCCGGCGACGGTAACGATGGTCGGGCAGTCGGCGACTTCAGCCAGTTTGGAGCGATTGACTGCGTCGGTGACCACCACTTTGGCGCCAGAGCAGTTGAGGCGGTGCTCGATGGCTTTCGGGCCGAAGGCGGTGAACAGCGGCTGATAGACCGCGCCGATGCGCCAGGTGGCGAATACGGTGATCAGCAATTCGATGTTACGTGGCAGCAGGCCGGCGACCTTGTCGCCTTTCTTCACGCCCTGGGCCAGGAGGAAATTGGCAAAGCGCGCGGCTTTGTCCTGCAAATCGCTGAAAGTGTAGGTTGCGCTGGCGCCGTCGCGGCCTTCCCAGAACAGCGCAATGCGCCCCGGCAATGCGTGCCGGTCGCAACACTCGACACAGGCGTTGAGGGCGGTCAAATCGCCCGCGAGAGCGGCGTCGACGGTGTGCTGATAATTGAACTGTGATGTGGCAGACAAGTAATCGCGCATTGCCAGAATCCCTCTGTATTTTTATTAGGTTGGGGGAACCGTAAAACCACAGAAATACTCGCTCCGCGCGGGGATCGGGGCAATGGTCAAAGCTATCAAGTTGTCTGACTGGTTTGGCCAAGGTTCAAGGGGTGTGTTGCCTGGGCTGGCGCCTTCGCGGGCAAGTCGGATCGCCGCCCGCTCGCTCCTACGGGGCTTTGTGGGGTTTGTAATTATTGCGAACGGCACAACCCACTGTAGGAGCGAGGCTTGCCCGCGAAGAGGCCCGCCCAGTCAACACAAACCCCGGATCAGTTCGCCTCGTTCAGGATCAAACTCCGGTAATGCCCAGGATTGGACCCCGACCACTTGCGAAACGCCTTATAAAACGAACTCGCATCAGCAAACCCCAACCGCGTAGCAATTTCGGCAAAGCTGATGTGTGGCTCGGCCAGCCACACAATCGCCAACTCCTTGCGCACGCTGTCCTTGAGCCCTTGGTAAGTCTGCCCTTCTTCTGCCAGCCGCCGGCGCAAGGTCGAGGCCGACATGCACAGTTGCTGTGCCAGAGGTTCGGTCTCCGGCCACTGTTCGGCGGGCAACTGGCGCAAGTCATGCTTGATCCGGCTCGCCAGGCTCTCCGGGTCGCGGTACTTGACCAGAATATTCGCCGGCGCGTGGGCCAGGAACCGCTTGAGCTCTTCCGGACTGCGTTTGATCGGCAGGTCCAGGCAATCCGCGGAGAAAATCATCCGCGTGCGTGGCCGGTCGAACCGCAGGTTCTCGGAGAACATTACTTGATAGTCATCGCAGAAATCCGGTGCCGGGCAGCGCAACTCAATGGCCAGGATCGGAATCCGCCGCCCTGCCAGCCAACAGGCAACGCCGTGGACGATCATCCAGTAGGTGAAATAGGTAAAGGCACGGCGCGGGTCCTGGTCGTCTTCCAGCAACACGATCTCCGCCAGGCTTTGCTGACGAACCAATTGCGCGGGCATGCGTTCAAGCATCAACGACAGAAAGCTCAGGCCAGATGTCAGGCCGGCCGCCAGGCTTGGCTGAATCATCGAGCTGCGACAAAGAAACTCAAGACTGCCGGATTTGAGCTTGCGCGGATCCATGCCAAAAAACTCATCATCCCCGCGCCGGGCCAGTAAACGCCACAGACGGGCATAAGCGGTGGCCGGGACCCGGGCATCGGTTGTTTGCAGCAACGCGGGATCGATACCGACCTTGTTCAACACCTCGTCGGTGGCGGCTCCGGGGGCGCAGCTTTGCAACAGTGCTTCGCGCACCAGTTGAATGGCGATGGTGTCTTTTTCCGACATTGAGCGGGGTGGCCCTTGATCTTGTTTGAGTGCCGGCATCTTAGCGCACAGCGACCCAATCCTGTAGGAGCGAGGCTTGCCCGCGAAGCAGGCGACTCGGTCTTACCCTGAAACGGTGTAATCGTTCTTCGCGGGCAAGCCTCGCTCCTACAGAGGCGGGGGGATATTCAGGGTTGTTCAGGTTAGGTTCAGGTAAATGTCAATGAATGCCATTTGGGAATGAGTGTCATTATGTTACAAATTAGCACCCTATCTAATCCCGAGACGGTGCTGAATGCTTGTTCCTTTTCTGATCATGCTGCGCGAAGGCATTGAAGCCGCGTTGATCGTTGGCATCATCGCCAGCTACCTCCAGCAGACCGGCCGTGGCCAGTGGATGCCGGCCGTGTGGATCGGCGTGTTCCTCGCCGTGGCGCTGGCCCTGCTGGTGGGTGGTGGTCTGGAGTTGGTCAGTGCCGAGTTCCCGCAGAAACAACAGGAACTGTTTGAAGGCGTGGTCGGCCTGGTGGCCGTCGGCATTCTCAGCTCCATGGTGTTCTGGATGCGCAAAGTGGCGCGCTCGATCAAGCATTCGCTGCACGTCTCCCTCGATCACGCGCTCACCGGGTCCAAGCATCAAGTAACCGCGCTGATCGCCATGGTGTTTTTCGCCGTGGCCCGTGAAGGCCTGGAGACGGTGTTCTTCCTGCTCGCCGTGTTCCAGCAGAGCGAAGGCCCGGCGGCACCGATCGGCGCCCTCCTCGGCTTGATCCTGGCAATCATCGTCGGCTTCCTCATTTACACCGGCAGCATGCGCCTGAACCTCGGCGCGTTCTTCCGCTGGACCGGACTTTTCATCCTCGTGGTGGCGGCCGGCATTCTCGCCAACTCGGTGCAGGCGCTGCATGAAGCTGGAGTCTGGAATCACCTGCAAACCGTGCTCTTCGATTTCGGTGCGACGCTGCCGATGGACGGCCCGGCGGGCTCGGTGCTGGCCGGCATGTTCGGTTACCAGGACGCGCCGACGGTCAGCACCCTCGGGGCCTATCTGATTTACCTGGTGGTGGCGCTGGTGATGTTTTTTCTTCCCGCGCCCGGCCCGGCTAAACAACCTTCTTCCGTTTCCTGTCAGTAAGGGCACCCATGCCAAATCAAGCCCCTCCCCAGGCCTCGCCTCCCCGCGCCTTGCGCTGGGCGGTGGCCGGTTCGGTGATCGTGATGATCGCCGCCGGTGGCCTGTTCTACTACGCCTCGAAAATGTCGGCAGCGAAGCGCCAGACGAACCATGACGAAGTCGTAGTGACCATTCACTCGCACAGCTGCGAGCCGAATGCGCTGACCGTTCCGGCAGGCCACGCCAGTTTCCGCATCGTCAATCGCTCGGATCGGGCGGTGGAATGGGAAATCCTCGACGGCGTGCTGGTGGTCGAAGAGCGGGAAAACATCGCGCCAGGCCTGAGTCAGGTGATCAATGCCAACCTTGCGCCCGGCGACTACGCGATCACCTGTGGACTGCTGAGCAACCCGCGCGGCACCTTGCACGTGACCCCGACTGCCGCTTCCGAAGCGGCGGCCAAGGCCAAACCGTCGATGGTCGCTTTCGTGGGGCCGTTGTCGGAATTCCGGGTGTACCTGAGCAGCCAGGGCAGCGCGCTGATCAAAGCGGTCAACGCACTTGAGCAAGCGATCGCGGCGGGCGACCTGAGCCAGGCACAAGCGCTGTATGTGCCCGCTCGCGCAGCCTATCAACGGATCGCCCCAGCGGCCCAGCGTCTGGCCGAACTGGACAACGCGATCAACCCCCGCGCCGATTACTTCGAGAAACGCGAACAGGATCCGGCCTTCAGCGGTTTCCACCGCATCGAGTACGCGCTGTTCCAGCAACGCAACCTCGACGGTCTGGCGCCGGTTGCCCAACGCCTGAGCAGCGACGTCACCACGCTCAAGCAGCAACTGCTCGCCCAGTCGCTGCCACCGGAGCAACTGGTGAGCATTGTCGCGCGCAATCTCCACAGCCTCGCCGATGTGCGCGCCAGCAGCGGTGAAGAGGAACGCTACAGCCACACCGACCTGAACGGTTTCGCCGCCAACCTTTTTGCTGCCCGCAAAGTCGTCGACCTGTTGCGCCCGTTACTGACCAAGTCCGCCGCTGAGTTGCTGCCGAACATCGACAGCGCTGTCGCCGCCCTCGACGCCGAACTCAATGGCTTCAAGGTCAAGGACGGCTATGCGAGCTACGACACGGTGAGCGCCGAGCAGCGTAAGCAGATCGCCGACAAGGCCAAGGCGCTGGCCGACGCACTCGATGGAATCGACCCCGTCCTCGGCCTTTCCGGCCTTTAAGCAGAAGACTCAAACCGATGAACGATTCAGAACACTTCAACCTCCAGCGTCGCCGGGTATTGATGGGCATGGGCGCCGCCGGTGTCGCGCTGGCGGGCTCCGCACTGAGCCGCCCGGCGATGGCCGCGAGCCCCGCGCAAGTCACCGAAGCACCGAGCAGCGACAAGACCGAAGACCGCCAGGCGTTCCACGGCAAGCACCAGACCGGCATCGTCACCCCACGCCCGGCGTCCGGCATGCTGGTGTCGTTTGATGTGTTGGCCAGTGATCGCGAAGACCTTGAGCGGCTGTTCCGCACCCTCAACGAACGCATCGCGTTCCTGATGCAGGGCGGCCCGGTGGCTCAGGTCGATCCGAAGCTGCCGCCGGTGGATTCGGGAATCCTCGGCCCGGTGGTCACGCCGGACAACCTGACCATCACCGTGTCGGTGGGCGAGTCGCTGTTCGACGAGCGCTTCGGCCTGGCAGGTGCGAAACCGAAACGACTGATGCGCATGGTCGGCTTTCCCAACGACGCACTGGAAGCCGATTGCTGCCACGGCGACCTGAGCTTGCAGCTCTGCGCCAACACCACCGACACCAACATCCACGCCCTGCGCGACATCGTGAAAAACCTGCCGGACCTGCTGCTGGTGCGCTGGAAACAGGAAGGCAGCGTGCCGCCCCAGGCCCCGACGAAACCCGGTGTGCCGGCGCAGAGCGCACGCAACTTCCTGGGTTTTCGTGACGGCTCGGCGAACCCGGATTCCAACGACACCAAGGCCATGGACAGCATCGTCTGGGTGCAACCGGGCTGCGACGAACCGGCGTGGGCCGCCCATGGCAGCTACCAGGCGGTGCGGATCATCCGCAACTTCGTCGAGCGCTGGGACCGCACGCCCTTGCAGGAACAGGAAAGCATTCTCGGGCGCATCAAAAGCACCGGCGCGCCCATGGACGGCGCCCATGAAACCCAGGTCCCGGATTACGCCAAAGACCCGGAAGGCAAGCTGACCAAACTCGACGCGCATATCCGCCTGGCCAACCCGCGCACGGCCGCGACCCAGGCCAACCTGATCCTGCGCCGACCGTTCAACTACTCCAACGGCGTGAATAAGAACGGTCAGCTGGACATGGGCTTGCTGTTCATCTGCTACCAGGCCGATCTGGAAAAAGGCTTTATCACCGTGCAGAGCCGACTCAACGGCGAGCCGTTGGAGGAATACCTCAAGCCGGTCGGCGGCGGTTACTTCTTCACCCTGCCGGGTGTGACGGGCGACAACGACTTCATCGGTCGCTCGCTGCTTGACGCTACCTCACCCAAAACCAACGCCTGAATACCCCCCACACGGAACCGTCCCATGAAAAAGTCGCCACTCGCGTTATTGCTGACCCTAGGCTTGCTCAATACCCCGCTTTCGGCTTTCGCTGCGACGGCGCCGCTGGAGCTGGTGCAGCCGATTTCGGATTACAAAATCTACGTCACCGAGCAACTGGATGAACTGGCCAGCCACACCCAACAGTTCACCGATGCGGTGAAAAAAGGTGACCTGGCCACCGCCAAAAAACTCTATGCGCCGACCCGGGTTTACTACGAGTCAATCGAACCGATTGCCGAGCTGTTCAGTGACCTGGACGCTTCCATCGATTCGCGGGTGGATGACCACGAAAAAGGCGTGAAAGCTGAAGACTTCACCGGTTTCCACCGCATCGAGTATTCGCTGTTCTCGGAAAACAGCACCCAGGGTCTCGATGAACTGGCCGATGGCTTGAACAAAGACGTCAAAGACCTGCAAACCCGCGTGGCTGGCCTGACCTTCCCGCCTGAGAAAGTGGTGGGCGGTGCCGCCGCGTTGCTTGAAGAAGTCGCGGCGACCAAGATCTCCGGTGAAGAAGATCGTTACAGCCACACCGACCTGTATGACTTCCAGGGCAACATCGACGGCGCGAAGAAAATCGTCGACCTGTTCCGTCCGCAGATCGAGCAGCAGGACGCGGAGTTTATTGCCAAGGTCGACAAGAACTTCGCCAGCGTGAACAAGATTCTGACCAAGTACAAAACCAGGGACGGTGGTTTTGAGACGTATGACAAGGTGAAAGAGAACGACCGCAAGGCGTTGGTTGGGCCGGTAAATACGTTGGCTGAAGATTTGTCGACGTTGCGTGGGAAGCTGGGTTTGAATTGAGTTTTTGTAGCGTCTGAGCGGGCCTCTTCGCGCTCCTACAGGAGAATGCGATTAACTGTAGGAGCGAGGCTTGCCCGCGAAAGCATTATCACAGTCACCTATATTCCTCCTGGCTTGCCCGACTCGCGCTAACATCCCCCGCCAATAACAAAAGCTCACGGAAGACTCACCCATGACCACCCCTGCCTTCGACCTGCGCCCCCTCATGGTCGCCAACATGGCCTGTTCCATGTCGATGATGGCGTTCGTTTCCCTGATCGGGCCCATCGCCCGTGTGTTGGGCCTGGCCACCTGGCAGGCCGGGGCCGCGGTGACGGTGTCCGGAGTGATCTGGATGTTGCTCGCCCGCCCCTGGGGCCAGGCCAGCGACCGTTATGGCCGGCGACGGATCCTGCTGATTGCCACCGCCGGTTTCACCCTCGCCTACTGGGCTTTGTGCCTGTTCATCGACGCCTCGTTGCGGTTTCTGCCGTCAGCGCTTCTGGGCTTCATCGGATTGATGATCGGGCGCGGCCTGATCGGCGTGTTCTATGCGGCGATTCCGGTCGGTGGCAACGCGTTGATCGCCGACAACATCGAGCCGCAACACCGCGCCAAAGCCATGGCCGCCTTGGGCGCAGCCAACGCTTGTGGCCTGGTGATCGGCCCGGCAATCGCGGCGTTGTTGTCGCGCTTCAGCCTGAGCCTGCCGTTCTATGCCATGGCGATCTTGCCCTTACTGGCCTTCGTGGTGCTGCGCTACAAGCTAAAAGGTCAGGAACTGCACCTGCGACAAGCACCGCGCAAGGTTCATCTGAACGACCCACGACTGCGTCGGCCGATGGCGGTCGCGTTCGTGGCGATGCTGTGCGTGTCGATTGCACAGATTACTGTTGGCTTCTTCGCCCTCGACCGGCTCGGCATGAATCCGTCCGACGCCGCGCAAACCGCTGGCATCGCGCTGACCATGGTCGGTTTCGCACTGATCTGTTCGCAATTGGTGGTGCGTCGGCTCGAATGGCCGCCGCTGCGGCTGATCCGCGCGGGCGCACTGGTGGCGGCCGTGGGTTTTGCCGGCAGCATCCTGGCGGATACCGCGTGGGGGTTGTGGCTGTGCTTTTTCGTGTCGGCGGGCGGGATGGGGCTGATCTTTCCGTCGTTCGCCGCCCTGGCCGCCAACGCGGTCGACGCCTCGGAACAAGGCGCCACCGCTGGCTCGATTGGCGCCGCGCAAGGCTTTGGCGTGGTTATCGGACCGTTGGCGGCGACGTTGATCTACGACATCGAGCCGCGCCTGCCCTATCTGGTGGCCGCTGCGCTGTTGCTGCTGGTGGCGGTGTGGCCACAACCCCGGCAGCACTGAGCCTTACAGAATGCGATAGAGCAAACGCTCGATCCGCACCCGACTGACACGCTTGAGGAACTTGGCCACCGCCGCCGGGTACTCCAGCAGCGTTTCCAGGTCCTGATAACGCTGGATGCGCGTGGTGTTCTGGAAAATCTCTTCCAGTTCTTTACTGCGCGGTTCCAACAGTTCGCCTTTCGGGTCGTCGATCAGCAGCGCGTTTTCCAGATCGAGACGGAACGCCCGTGGATTGAGGTTATTACCGGTCAGTAAGGTGTAGCGCTGGTCGATCCACATGCCCTTGAGGTGATAGGTGTTGTCACCGTCCTTCCACAAATGCAGGTTCAGCTTGCCGCTGTCGATGCTGTGCTGATGGCGTTTGGCGAAGCGCCGCAGGCTGATCTCGTAGAGATACGGCAGCGCCGCGATCACCTTGAACGGCTCGCTCGGCGGGATGTAGAAGTCATTGGCGGTCTTGTCACCGACCACGATGTCGATCTTCACGCCACGGCCCAGGGCCCGGTTGATTTCCCGGGTCACCGCCAACGGCAGGTTGAAGTACGGCGTGCAGATGGTCAGCTGATGCTGGGCGCTGGCGATCAATTCGCAGATCACCCGGCTTAACGGGTTGTTCTTGCCCACGCCGAGCAACGGACTCACCGACAAACCACCCTTCGCCGTGCTGCCGGCCGTGGTGTCGTACGTCGCGTGCTTGAGGCGGCTGCGCAAATCGCCGATGTCGTTGCGCAGGCTGCGGGTGGTCGGCAGGTTCGGCAGGTCGAGGCGATGCACCGCTTTGGAGGCGACCAGACCATGCTGGATCAGGTGCTGCATGGAATCGGCCAGCGCGTGGTTCTGCAGCAGGTGATAACGGTCGTAGCGGTATTTGTCGAACTTGTGCAGGTAAACGTTGTTCAGGCTCGCGCCGCTGTAGATCACGCAGTCGTCGATTACAAAGCCTTTCAAATGCAGCACGCCAAACAGCTCACGGGTCTGCACCGGCACGCCGTACACCGGCACTTCACTTGCGTGGGTGCGGGTCGTTTCCTGATACCAGGCCGAGTTGCCCGGTTGTTTACCGGCGCCGATCAGGCCGCGCTGGGCGCGCAGCCAGTCCACCACCACGACCACGTCCAGTTGCGGACGTGCCAGTTTGGCGGCGTGCAAGGCATCAAGGATTTCCTGTCCGGCCTCGTCCTGTTGCAGGTACAGCGCGACGATATAGATGCGCTGGGTGGCACTGGCGATTTTTTCCAGCAGGCAACGACGGAACTCGGCAGCGCCGGAAAGAATGGTGACGGCATCGGCGGTCAGCGGAAAACTGCGCAGCTTAGGCAGCAGAGAGCGTTTGAAAAGCGACGGCATAGGGCTCGCAAAGGGTCAATTCCGAATAGCCCGAGAGCTTACACCATGGATCAGCTTGGGTCTTGTGAGCGTCTGTAATGACGCCTTCGCGGTGCGACGATTCGACTTGCCCGCGAAGGCGATTTAACAGACGACGAAAATATCCGCTTGACCAAGGAGAACGATCGTTCTACTGTTCGCCACATGAACGAAATCACTAGCAACGACACACGCGACATCATTCTGGATGTCACCGAAAAGTTGATCTACAAAAGTGGCATCGCTGCCACCGGGATGGATCTTCTGGTGAAAACCGCCGGCGTCTCCAGAAAAAGTATCTACCGCTACTTCGCCAACAAGGAGGAGCTGACTGTCGCCGCCCTGCAACGCCGCGACGTGCGCTGGATGCACTGGTACAAAAGCGCGGTCGACCAGGCTGAAACCCCGGCCGATCGTCTACTCAACCTGTTTACCGTGCTCAAGGCCTGGTTCGCCTCCGAAGGCTTCCGGGGCTGCGCTTTCATTAACACCAGCGGTGAAACCGGCGACCCGCAAGACCCGGTTCGCCTGGTCGCCAAAGACCATAAACAAAAGCTGCTCGACTACGTGCGCGAGCTCTGCACCGAACATGGCGCTACCGACCCGGAGAAGCTGGCCAAACAGCTGCTGATCCTGATCGACGGAGCCATTACCGTGGCGCTTGTCATGGGTGATCACAGTGCCGCCGATAATGCGCAATGCATGGCGCGAAAGTTATTGGACCTGTAACACTTGAACCAAGCCCGACAACTTGCTTGAACTTTAAATTTAGAGGGAAACTTTAAATGTCCAACACCGAAGTTCGTCCGCCATTGCCGCCCTTCACCCGTGAATCGGCCATCGAAAAAGTTCGCCTGGCCGAAGATGGCTGGAACTCCCGCGACCCGGAACGTGTGTCGCTGGCCTACACCCTGGACACCCAGTGGCGTAACCGCGCCGAGTTCGCTTACAACCGTGAAGAGGCAAAAGGTTTCCTGACTCGCAAATGGGCCAAGGAACTGGATTACCGCCTGATCAAGGAACTCTGGGCCTTTACCGATAACCGCATCGCCGTGCGTTACGCCTATGAATGGCACGACGACTCGGGCAACTGGTTCCGTTCCTACGGCAACGAAAACTGGGAGTTCGCCGAAAACGGTCTGATGGCCAACCGGTTTGCCTGCATCAACGACATGCCGATCAAGGAAAGCGACCGCAAGTTCCACTGGCCGCTGGGGCGTCGTCCGGATGATCATCCGAGCCTGTCCGACCTCGGTCTATAACCTCACCTAGATCCAACTGTAGGAGTGAGCCTGCTCGCGATGGCGTCATAAAATTCAACACCAATGTTGACTGAGAGACCGCTTTCGCGAGCAGGCTCGCTCCTACTGGGTTTTTGTGGTGTTCAGGCGACTGCGGGTTGCTGCTTAGCCGCTGCTTTTGCTTCAAGCTCGCGCACCAACGGCAACACCCGTTTGCCGAAATACTCCACCTCTTCCTGAAAGTGCAGAAACCCCGCCAACACCAAATCAACGCCCACCGCTTTCAACGCCACGATGCGCTCGGCAATCTGTCGCGGCGTGCCGATCAGGTTGGTCTTGAAACCATCGTTGTACTGCACCAGATCTTCAAACGTCGACTTGGCCCAGTTGCCCTCGCCCTCTGGCGACGCCCTGCCCGCTTGCTTCGCCGCATCACCAAAGGCATTCACCGCTTCCGGATCGGCCTGATCGATAATTTGAGCCAACACTGCCCGCGCCTCTTCTTCCGTATCCCGAGCGATGACAAACGCATTCACCCCGATTTTCACCGAATGATTGTTGGCCGCCGCCTTCACGCGAATGTCGTCGACCTGGGCCTTGATCCCTTCAGGCGTGTTGCCATTGGTGAAGTACCAGTCCGACACCCGCGCCGCCATGTCCCGCGCTGCGCGCGAACTGCCGCCCTGGAAGATTTCCGGCTGGCCCAGTGGTTTGGGCTTGAGGCTGTAGTTGTCGAAGCGGTAGAAGTCACCGCGAAAGGTGAAGTTATCCTGACTCCAGATCCCTTTGAGCGAGCGGATGAACTCCTCTGAACGACGATAGCGTTCGTCGTGTTCCAGCCAGTGTTCGCCAATCGCCTGGAATTCGCCCTTGAACCAGCCGCTGACGATGTTCACCGCCACCCGGCCGTTAGTCAGCTGATCGATGGTCGCCAGTTGCTTGGCCGCCAATGCCGGTTGCCAAGGCCCAGGCAGGATCGCCGCGATCACTTTCAGTTTGGTCGTAGCGGCCAGCAATGCATGGCTGAAGGCGACCGATTCGTGCTGGAACTCGGCACCGTAACCGGCGGTGAAACGAATCTGGGTCAGGGCGTATTCAAACCCGGCCTCTTCGGCCAGTTGCGCCAGTTTGCGGTTGTAGTCGATGCCCCAGTGGGTGCGTTGTTCGATCTTGCTGACCACCAGCCCGCCGCTGACGTTCGGCACCCAGTAGGCAAATTTGACGGCTTGCAGACTCATTGGCATGTCCTCGGGACGTTGGGTAGTCCTTGGGTCAGAGCAGCAACCGTGCCAGTGCTTGATTACGACCTGCGACACGACTGTCTCACGCCAGGTGAAATCCCTGTAGGAGCGAGCCTGCTCGCGATAGCGGTACACCCGCTTGCATAAATGTTGAATGAACTGACGCTATCGCGAGCAGGCTCACTCCTACAGGGGATCCGGGTGTGTCTGGGGCAATTTGCGGATGCGCTGTTGGTTGAGCAACAGTTGGGTAAACCTTGAAATCGTCCACGCCGCGCAAATCCTGGCTTGAAGCGCCAGGCATGGTCCGTGCAATCCCCCTTGGCATCCACTGCCGACCCAAGGAACCATCCCATGACCGAACACCAGGTAATCAATCCTCTGTCCATTGGCACTGACTATGAGGCACTGGCCTCGAGATTCCGCCCGATATTCCAGCGCATCGCTGCCGGTGCCGTCGAGCGCGAGCAGACCCGCAGCCTGCCATTCGAACCGATTCAATGGCTCAAGGAAGCCGGTTTCGGCGCTGTGCGTGTTCCGGTGGAATATGGCGGTGGCGGCGCATCGCTGCCGCAGTTGTTCGAGTTGCTGATCGAGCTGGCAGAAGCCGATTCCAACGTACCCCAGGCCCTGCGCGGGCATTTCGCCTTTGTCGAGGACCGCTTGAACTCACCGCCGGGGCCGGGTCGGGATCTGTGGTTCAAGCGCTTTGTCGACGGTGACATCGTCGGCAATGCCTGGACTGAAATCGGCAGCGTGGCGATTGGTGATGTCATCACCAAAGTGTCGCCCCACGCAGATCAGTGGCGGCTCAATGGCGAGAAGTTCTACAGCACCGGCAGCCTGTTTTCCGACTGGATCGACGTGTATGCCCAGCGCAGCGACACCGGCGGCGATGTGATTGCCGCGGTCCGCACCCGCCAGCCGGGGATCGTGCAGAGCGATGACTGGGACGGTTTCGGCCAGCGCACCACCGGCAGTGGCACCTCTCGGTTCATCGACGCTGAAGTCGACGCCGAAAACATCATCGACTTCGCCACCCGCTTCAAATACCAGACCGCGTTCTATCAGTTGGTGTTGCTGGCCACCCTGGCCGGGATCGGTCGGGCGGCGTTGCGCGACGTGGCTCATCAGGTCCGCGAGCGCAAACGCATTTACAGCCATGGCAATGCACAGCATGTCAGCCAGGATTCTCAGGTTCAGCAAGTGGTCGGTGACATCGCCGCGTGGGTGTATGCCGCCGAGGCGAGCGCTTTGAGGGCTGCACAACCGGCGCAACAGGCGTATCTGGCACGGTTCTCAGGTGATGAACAGCTGGAGCGGGCGGTGAATGTCGCGGCGGAAATCGAATCGGCCAAGGCGCAGGTCGTGGTTTCCGAGTTGATCCTGCGAGCGACCACTCAGTTGTTCAATGCGCTGGGGGCCTCGGATGTTCGCGAGGGTAAATCGCTGGACCGGCATTGGCGCAATGCGCGGACGGTGTCGTCGCACAATCCGCTGATCTACAAAGCGCGGATTGTCGGGGACTGGACGATCAACGGGAATGAGCCGCCGTTTGTGTGGCAGATCGGGAATGGGCCGCAGGTCAAGTGATGTAGTGCCCGGGAGGACGCCTTCGCGGGCAAGCCTCGCTCCTACGGGATTGTGGTGATCACAAAATGGTCGGACGACATAAATATCCTGTAGGAGCGAGGCTTGCCCGCGAAGAGGCCAGACCACTCGCCGCAAACTTTGGATATAGGTAAGATATCGGCCCTTCCCCGCAGCCCCTTGCTGCACCCCGCCGAATAAGCCGATTCCATGCCTTTCGAACTCAGCGTTGACCTCACCACCCTGGCCATTCTGGCCTTCGTCGCCTTCATTGCCGGTTTCATCGACGCCATTGCCGGCGGTGGCGGTTTGCTGACCACCCCGGCGCTGTTGACCGCCGGCCTGCCGCCGCACCTGGTGCTGGGCACCAACAAACTGAGTTCGACCTTCGGCTCCGCCACCGCCAGTTTCACCTTTTACCGGCGCAAGCTGTTCCATCCTAGGCAGTGGGTCCACGCCATCGTTGGCACCTTGGTCGGTGCGCTGACCGGTGCCGTCGTCGCGCATTACCTGCCGGCCGAATGGCTGAACAAAATGCTGCCGGTGATCGTCTTTGCCTGCGGCCTGTACCTGTTGTTCGGTGGCACGCCGAAAGCGCCGCTGGACAGCGACGCACCGATCAAGAAAAAGTGGCAATCGACCCAAGGCTTCAGCCTCGGTTTCTACGACGGTGTGGCCGGCCCGGGCACCGGCGCGTTCTGGACCGTCAGCAGTATGCTGATGTATCCCATTGACCTGGTGAAGGCCAGCGGCGTGGCGCGCAGCATGAACTTCGTCAGCAACATTGCGGCGCTGTCGGTGTTTGTGTTTTCCGGGCAGGTGGACTGGATCATCGGCCTGAGCATGGGCCTGTCGGTGATGGTCGGCGCGTTTTTCGGGGCTCGCACCGCCATCAGCGGCGGTGCGAAGTTCATTCGTCCGGTGTTCATCACCGTGGTGCTGGGTTTGACCGTGCGGTTAGCCTGGCAGCACTGGTTCAGCGTGGCCTAAGCGCCGCGCCACGTAGACGTCGATGAGGTAACGGGCAATCGAGCGTGACGCCGGCAATGGCGGCAACGCGTGAACGTTGAACCACTGGGCGTCTTCGATCTCGTCTTCCTGACAGACAATCTCGCCCCCGGCGTACTCGGCGTGAAAACCGAGCATCATCGAATGCGGGAACGGCCAGCACTGACTGCCCAGGTACTGGATATTCTTGACCTCGATCTGCACTTCCTCGCGAACCTCGCGAATCAGGCAATCCTCGGCTGACTCACCCGGCTCGGCAAACCCCGCCAATGTGCTGTACACCCCAGGCACAAAGCGCGGCGAACGCCCCAGCAGAATCTCGTCACCCCGGGTGACCAGCACAATCATGCTCGGCGAGATGCGCGGGTAATAACGCAAATCACACGGCTCGCAGTACATCGCCCGTTCACGCGGCACCTGATCGGTTGCCTGACCGCAATTGCCGCAGAAACGGTGCTCGCGATACCACGTCCCGATTTGCGCGGCGTAGCCGAGCACCTTATACACCGTGTGATCGCCCTCGAGCATGAACGCCCGCAAGCCTTTCCAGTTGCAGCCCGGCACGTCGCTATGGCTGCGCAATTCCAGCAAGTAGACCGGTTCGCCATCCAGGTGACCGATGCCATGTTCGGCAAGGATCGACAGGTCCTGACGCTTGAGCCATTCGCGAGGGAACAGCGCGCCATTGTCATCGAACAGAAAGCCTTCGGGGCTGCGAGCCACGGCCCAGCCGCCGGGTTGATCGGTGTCCAGTACTGCGGTGGTCCAGCGTGAAATCATTTTTAATCAATCCAGAAATTCGGGTTTCTGTTTGCTCATGTGGGCGGCCATGGCCACGCGCAAATCGGTGGATTGCAGCATGGCGGCGTTCCAGGTGGCGACGTATTCAAGGCCGTCGTCAATGCGGTGGTCACGCATGTAGCTGATCATCTCTTTGGTGCCGGTGACCGCAATCGGCGACTTGCTGGCGATTTCGCGGGCAATGCCCATCACACCGTCCAGCAGGCTGGCATTGTCGCTGTAAACGCGATTGACCAGGCCGATGCTGCGCGCTTCCTCGGCGCCAAAGGTGCGACCAGTGTAAGCCAGTTCACGCAGCATGCCGTCACCGATGATCCGCGGCAAGCGTTGCAAAGTGCCAACGTCGGCGGCCATGCCGATGTCGATTTCCTTGATCGAGAATTGTGCGTCCTCGGCGGCGTAACGCATGTCGCACGCGGCAATCAGGTCGATGGCACCGCCCAGGCAATAGCCCTGAATCGCTGCCAGCACGGGCTTGCGGCAATTATCGACAGCATTGAACGACGCTTGCAGGGCGAGGATCTTGCGGCGCAGCAGGCGGGCATTGCGGCCGACGTCCTTGCCCAATTCATTGGCCACCCCGGCCAGCATCATCAGGTCGATGCCGGAGGAAAAGTGCTTGCCGGCGCCGCTGAGGACCACCACCCGGGCTTCATCGGTGTCGTCGATCCACTGGAAAATCTCGATGATCTCGCTCCAGAACGCGGCGTTCATCGAATTGATCTTTTCCGGGCGGTTGATCTGCACATGGGCGATTTTATCGGCCAGTTCGACAGTGAACGCGGTGTACTGAGACATGGCAGTGATCCTTTTACCGGGCAAAAAAATGAGGTCCGGACTATAACAAGGCATTGCCTGGGGGAGTAAGGCAGCGATTCGGCCAAAAGCGGGACTGGCGTTGGATTCTCGGCTGTCTGGGCCGGCCTCATCGCGAGCAAGCTCGCTCCCACATTGGATCTGTGGCGTTCAAAAATCCCCTGTGGGAGATTCTATGGTTGAGGGGAAGCTCTCAACTGGTTTTTGGTTGATATTCTCTCTGCCCCTTCAACAGGGCGCAGACCACTACATCCACCGAGGCATCCGGCAGCGGCAAGTCCATTGCAGTGCCGCTCACCGCCAACACTTCGGGAAAAGAGGCGGACAACTTCTCAAGCATCTGCGGCACCGGCTCCACGGCAATCACCTGCGCGCCGGTCGCCACCAGTCGCCCGGTGAATTTACCGGTGCCTGCGCCCAGATCGATGACGGTTTTGTTCGCGTTTAACCCCAGCGTCTCGTTCAGCCACTCGGCCACTTGCGGCGGATAGTCCGGACGACCGCGAACATAGGTGTCGGCGCCGGTTTTATAGCCCGCAGCCGCAGAGTGATGGACCTGATCTTTCATGGCAGTACTCCCACAACGAATGTTGTCGAGCATAGCGACTGGATTTGAGCTTTCCCTGCAAAGACCGCCAGAAAGAAATGAATAATTGTTCACGCTGCAGTGTTCTCTAATCAACGCCCCATGAGAATCGCCCGTGAACAACCGCCCCCCCCATTCACCTCTACGCGATGCTGCCGGGGCGTGGTTTAAACTGAAACGAATTAACCCGTGGAGCATCGTCCATGACTCTCCGTTTTGCTGTTTTCACTGCCCCGCTGCTGCTCGCCTTTGCCTTGGCCAGCTCGCTGGCCCTGGCCAATGGCGACGATGACGCCCCGGCCAAGCCTAACTGCCCCAAAGGCCAGGTGTTCGACACCAAATCGCAGAGGTGCGTCATGCAGACCAGCAGCCTGGTCCCGGACGCCGACCGCACCGATTACGCTTATCGCCTGGCCAGGGACGGTCGTTACGAAGAAGCCCTGGCGCTGCTCGACACGCTCAAAAATCCGAATACGGCAAAGGCCCTGAACTACCGCGGCTACGCTACGCGTAAACTGGGGCGCACCGACGAAGGCATCGGTTATTACCTGCAATCGGTCAAACTCGATCCGCAGTATGCTCAAGTGCGTGAATACCTTGGCGAAGCCTACGTGATCAAAGGTCGACTGGACCTGGCGCAAGAGCAGTTGCAGCAGATCAAATCGATCTGTGGCAGCACGTGCGAGGAATACCAGGACCTGGCCGAAGCCATCACCGATTCATCGAAAACCTGACACACCGAACAGGCGGAGGTCGTTATCGCCAGCGATCAGACAATACGGGCAGAGCTGGGCCAGCATTTGGCGCGTTTATGGCGTTACGGCCTGTTGCTGTCCCGGCAACGGCATGTCGCCGAAGACCTGGTGCAAGCCACCTGCGTCCGGGCGCTTGAGCGTGCCGGGCAGTTTGTCGCCGGCACCCGCATGGACCGCTGGCTGCTGAGCATTCTGCATTCGATCTGGCTCAACGAAGTGCGCGCCCGGCGGGTGCGCCAGGGTCAGGGCCTGGTCGATGCAGAGAGCCAGTTGTCGTTTGACGGAGAATCCGCGGCGCAGACCCATGTGCTCGCCGCCCAGGTTATCCGGCGCGTCGACGCCCTGCCCGAGGCGCAGCGAGAAACGGTGTACCTGGCTTACGTTGAGGGCCTGTCGTATCGCGAGGTCGCCGAGGTGCTGCAAGTGCCCATCGGCACCGTCATGAGCCGCCTCGCCGCCGCCCGGGTGAAACTGGCCGAATACCCGCCACTGCACACGGTACCGAACCCTTTTACGGGAGTACGTCGATGAACGACCGCGCAACACCTTCGGACGAGCAACTGGTGGCGTACCTCGACGATCAACTCGATGTCGACCAGCGCGCCCGCATCGACACGGCCATTGCCGAAGATTCGACACTTAACCTGCGCCTGCAATGGCTGGCCCGCAGCAGCCTGCCGTTCAAAGAAGCCTACGACGAACTGGCTCAAAAAGCGCCCGTCGACCGCTTGCAATCAATGCTCGACACCTTGCCTTCACCTGAACGCCCGGCCATGAATCGACGCTGGTTCCTCGCCGCTGCAGCAAGCCTGGTGGTGAGCGGCGTGGTGGCGGATCGATTGTTTATGGGCTGGCAATCGAGTCAGGAAAAGAGCAACTGGCGGGGCCTGGTCGCCGACTACATGTCGCTGTACGTGCCGCAAACCCTGGAGCACCTGCCCGTCGATGAAGCTTCACAACGGGCGCAATTGCGCACCATCGACGCGCGACTGGGCCTGAGCATGACGCCTGCGCAACTGGCCCTGCCACGGTCCGAATTGAAGCGCGCGCAAATCCTTGAATACGATGGCGTACCTATCGCGCAGATTACGTATCTGGACCCGGCACATGGTCCGATTGCCTTGTGCGCTACACGTTCCAACAGCGGCAGCCGGCATTTCGCCCATGAGATTCGGCACGAGATGAATGTGGTGTATTGGGCAGACATGGAGCATGCGTGGATGCTGATCGGGCATAACCCGCGGGCGGAACTGGAGGACATGGCGAAGTTGTTGCGCAGCCGACTTAGCGCATAAGGCTGCCACTAACGTTGTAGCAGCTGTCGAGCCTGCCCTGTGGCGAGGGGATTTATCCCCGTTCGGCTGCGAAGCAGTCGTAAACCCTGCCAACTCGGTTTTACTGATGCACCGCGTTGTCTGAATTCACGACTGCTTCGCAGCCGAACGGGGATAAATCCCCTCGCCACAGGGCGCTGCTCGGCAGTTGCTACACAGAGTGCGTCAGGTTGAGGTGGGCAGCCACAACCGGAAGCGTGCGCCACCCAACGGTGAAGGCTCCACGGTCAGTGTCCCGCCCTGCGCTTCCAGCGCTCGACGACTGATCGCCAGCCCCAGACCAAACCCTCCTGTGGCCCGGTCACGGCTGCGGTCCAGCCGATAAAACGGTTCAAAGATCCGCTCCCGCTCGTCATCGGGAATGCCGATACCGTCGTCATCGACCCAGATCTCACACCCCTTCGCGCACACCTGAACGCCAATCTGAATGCGCTTCTCGCAATAGCGCATGGCATTGCGCAACAGGTTCTGAATCGCACGAGCCGTCAGGCGCGGGTCCAGCGCAAAGCGTTCAAGTAGCCCATGTAGCAACACGTCGATCACGATTTCCGGCGAATCCAGCTCTTCATCGACGCTGCCTAGAATGCTGTCGATAAACTCATCCAGCGACACTTCGACCTGTTCCGGTGACCGTGCCGGGTTCTGCAATCGGCTGTACGACAACAATTCCAGCACCAATTCATCCAGTTCCCGAATGTGCGCGACCAGCCCTAGCAACCGCTCGCGACTGGCGGCCGGCAAGTCGTCGGACAGCGCCAGGGCCAGGCCGAAATCCAGGCGCGTCAGCGGTGTACGCAGTTCGTGGGAGACGGCGTTGAGCAGATCGCGTTGCTGGTTGAGCAAGTTTTCGATATCGCCGGCCATGGTGTCGAAGACGTTGGCCAGGCTGCCGATGTTGGAATGCGGGGAAATCTGCGTGCGCTCACCGAGGTGGCCTTTGCCGAAACGCTCGGCCGCGCCTTTGAGGCGCTCCAGATCGCGCCAGTGCGGGCGCAGCCAAAGCAACAGGCAGGCGAGCATGGTCGCACCGACCAGCACGTTGATGCTCCAGTACAACAGGCTGACGTCCATCGGGTCCGGCGGCACGACCATTTGCACCACCGTTGTGTTATTCAACGGCGCCACAGCCAGAGTCCGCCAGCCCCAGTCGCCGATGCGCACGACCTTCTCGCCGCGCTGCAAACGCTCCTGCTCATCGAGGGTGAAATCAGGGTCGTCATTGCGGGTCAGGACAATGCGCAGCGGGTCGAATTCCTTGTCCATCTCGCTCGCCAACGTCAGCCACTGCGCTTCGGGCATAGCGTGGAACTGTTTGACGATAAGGGTTTGCAGCCCGCGTGAGTAATCGAGGTTGTAGGTGACAAACCGCTCATGGAAAACCTTGATCACCAGGTCCGGCACCAGATACATCGCCGCGCTGTACGAGACGATCATCACCAGATAAAGACGAAAGAGGATCCTGAACATCGTCTCAGCATTCCCACTCGGAACGGCTGAACAGGTAGCCCTTGCCCCACACGGTCTTGATTTTGCGCGCCTCGCCCGCGTGGTCGTCGAACTTGCGCCGCAACTTGGAAATCGCCACGTCCACCGAGCGGTCGGTGCCGTTGAATTCGATGCCGCGCAGGCGTTGCAGGATCTGGTCGCGGCTCAGCACTTCGCCGGCATGCCGGGCCAGCACCACCAGCAGGTTGTATTCACCGCTGGACAGCTCGACCAGTTGCTCGCGCCAGGTCACGGTGCGCTCCGACAGGTCGATGCACAGGTTGCCCATGAGGATGCGGTCGTTGGCGGTCTGCGGTTCGCTGAGACTGCTGCGGCGCAACAGCGTGCGCACACGGGCCAGCAACACGCGCGGCTCGCAGGGTTTGGTGACGTAGTCGTCGGCGCCCATTTCCAGGCCCAGCACCTGGTCGTGGCTGTCGTCTCGGGCGGTGAGCATCAGGATCGGCAGCGTGGCCGAATCCGCCCGCAGCAAGCGGCAGACTTGCAGGCCGTCGAGCCCCGGCAGCATCAGGTCGAGGATCACAAGATCCGGCGGATTGACCCGCGCCCGCTCGCGCACGTGGTCGCCACGGCTGATCACACTGACGCAATAGCCATTGCGTTCCAGGTAGCTGGCAATCAGTTCGGAGAGCGCGGTGTCGTCTTCGACCAGGAGGATGTTGGGCATGGGTGTTTCCAGAAAGTGCAGTGGCGACCTTTAGGGCCTCTTCGCGGGCAAGCCTCGCTCCTACAGTTAATCGCATTCCCCTGTAGGAGCGAGGCTTGCCCGCGAACGAGCGCGAAGCGGTCGCCAAGGATATACGCCCGCACACGCCCGTGAGTAAAACCCTTACACAATTTCACACAGCACCAACAAAGCTTCACCGCTACTCTCCTCGCCTCCCCGTAGGATGCGGGCAGTCATTATTGGGGTATTTACATGTCAAAGAACCTGCTTGCCAAGCTCAGTCTGGTGGCTCTGGCGTTGACGCTGAGCGCTTGTGACAAGTCCTCGAGCGCCGAGGAACAGGCGCCTCTGGCCACGGTTCGCGTCGAAACCGTCGAAGCACGGCCCCTGTCGATCACCAGCGAATTGAGCGGGCGGATTGCCGCGCCACGGATTGCCGAAGTCCGCGCCCGGGTTGCCGGCGTCGTGTTGCAACGCGCGTTTCGCGAAGGCAGCGACGTAAAAAAAGGCGATGTGCTGTTCCGTATCGACCCGGCGCCCTTCAAGGCCGACCTCGACAGCGCCGAAGCAGCACTGCGCAAGGCTGAAGCCAACGCATTTCAATCAAAGCTGCAAGAACAGCGTTACGCCCAGTTGATCGAAGGCAACGCCATCAGCGGCCAGGATTACGACAACGCCCGGGCCAGTGCCCGGCAAACCGCCGCTGATGTCGCGGCCAGCAAAGCCGCGGTGGACCGGGCGAAACTCAACCTCGGTTACGCCACCGTCACTGCGCCGATTTCCGGGCGCATCGGCCGTGCACTGGTGACCGAAGGTGCGCTGGTCGGGCAGAACGAAACCACGCCACTGGCACTGATTCAGCAACTCAACCCGATTCACGCCGACCTGACCCAATCGACCCGCGAACTCAACGACCTGCGCCGTGCCTTCCGTTCCGGCCAGTTAAAGGAAGTGGGTCAGGGCCAGGCCAAAGCCACGCTGATTCAGGATGACGGCAGCCTCTACCCGCTGCCGGGCAAGTTGCTGTTCACCGACATCACCGTCGACCCGGGCACCGGCCAGATCATCGTGCGCAGCGAGTTTCCCAACCCGGACCTCGATTTGCTGCCGGGCAGCTTCGTGCGTGTACGCCTGGAGCAAGCGGTCAATCAGCAAGGCATCAGCGTACCGCAGCGGGCCATTCAGCGTGACAGCGCTGGTGTTGCCCAAGTGTTGTTGATCGATACCGAGCAGCGTGTCGGCCAGCAACCGGTCGAACTGGGTGCGGTGCAGAACGATCGCTGGATCGTCACTGGAGGCCTGAAACCCGGCGACCGCATCGTCACCGAAGGCCTGCAACATGCCAAGCCCGGTGAAAAAGTCCAGATCGACAACACCCCTCTTCCACTTGCCCAGGTTTCTGGTCAGTAAGCAGGACGCTTTTTATGCCGCAGTTCTTTATCGATCGCCCGGTATTCGCCTGGGTGGTTGCCCTGTTCATCCTGTTGGCCGGCGCGTTGGCCATTCCACAGTTGCCGGTGGCGCAATACCCCGACGTCGCTCCGCCGCAGATCGAAATCTATGCTGTGTACCCCGGCGCCTCGGCGCAAACCATCGATGAAAGCGTGGTCAGCCTGATCGAGGAAGAGCTTAACGGCGCTGATCATCTGTTGTACTTCGAATCCCAAAGCAGCCTCGGCAGCGCCACCATCAAAGCCACTTTTCAGCCGGGCACCAACCCCGAGATGGCCCAGGTCGACGTACAAAACCGCCTGAAAGTGGTGGAATCGCGCCTGCCTCAAGCGGTCAATCAGCAAGGCTTGCAGGTGGAGAAAGTCTCCGCCGGTTTCCTGCTGCTGATCACCCTGACCTCCAGCGACGGCAAACTCGACGATGTGGCGCTCAGTGATTACCTGGCGCGCAACGTGATGAACGAGATCAAACGCCTGGACGGTGTCGGCAAGGCCCAGTTGTATGGCGCCGAACGGGCGATGCGCATCTGGATCGACCCGCAGAAGTTGATCGGTTTCAACCTGACCCCGGCCGACGTCAACGCCGCCATCGTCGCGCAGAACGCCCAGGTCTCGGCCGGCAGCATCGGCGATTTGCCGACGCGCACCACCCAGGAAATCACCGCGACCATTCTGGTGAAAGGCCAATTGTCGACCCCGGAAGAATTCGCCGAGATCGTCCTCAAGGCCAATCCCGACGGTTCCAGTGTGCGCATCAAGGACGTGGCGCGGGTCGAGATCGGCAGCGAGCAGTACCAGTTCGGCACACGCCTGAACGGCAAGCCTTCCACTGCCGTCAGCGTGCAGTTGGCGCCGGGGGCCAATGCCCTGAGCACCGCGACCCTGGTGCGGGCGAAGATGGATGAACTGGCGCGCTACTTCCCGGCGGGCGTGGAATACAAGATCCCGTACGACACCTCGCCCTTCGTCAAAGTCTCGATCACCAAAGTGGTTTACACCCTTGGCGAAGCGATGCTGCTGGTGTTTGCGGTGATGTTCCTGTTTCTGCAGAGCATCCGCTACACGCTGATCCCGACGCTGGTGGTGCCGGTGGCGCTGATGGGCACCTTTGCGACCATGCTCGCGCTGGGCTTCTCGATCAACGTGCTGACCATGTTTGGCATGGTGCTGGCGATCGGCATTCTGGTGGACGACGCCATCGTGGTGGTGGAAAACGTCGAGCGGATCATGGCCACCGAAGGCCTGTCGCCCAAAGAGGCGACACGCAAGGCCATGAAGCAGATTACCGGGGCGATCATCGGCATCACCCTGGTGCTGGTGGCGGTGTTCATTCCGATGGCGTTCATGCAGGGCTCGGTCGGGGTGATTTACCGCCAGTTCTCGCTGTCGATGGCCACTTCGATCCTGTTCTCGGCGTTCCTGGCGCTGACCTTGACCCCGGCATTGTGCGCGACGCTGCTCAAGCCGATAGCCAAGGGCGAGCATCACGAAAAGAGCGGTTTCTTCGGCTGGTTCAACCGTGGCTTCGAGCGTTTGACCGTGCGTTATCAAGGTTGGGTCGCCTATGCGCTGAAACGCACCGGCCGTTATCTGCTGATCTACGGTGTGCTGCTGATCGGCCTGGGCCTGTGCTTCAGTCGCCTGCCCTCCTCGTTCCTGCCGGTTGAGGATCAGGGCTACACCATCACCGATATTCAGCTACCACCGGGCGCGAGCAAAAACCGCACGGTGCAGGTCGTGGAGCAAATTGAAGCGCACAACGCCACGGAACCGGGCGTTGGCGACAGCACGGTGATCCTCGGTTTCAGTTTTTCCGGCAGCGGACAGAACGCCGCACTGGCATTTACCACGCTGAAAGACTGGTCGGATCGGGGCAGCGACGACTCGGCGAGCTCGATTGCCGACCGTGCCAACATCGCACTGAGCCAGATCAAGGACGCCGTGGCCTTCTCGGTGCTGCCGCCGCCGGTTGACGGTCTCGGCACGTCCAGCGGCTTCGAGTTCCGCTTGCAGGACCGTGGCGGCCTCGGTCATGCCACGCTGATGAAAGCGCGCAGCGATTTGCTCGCCGCCGCCGAAAAAAGTCCGATCCTGATGAACGTGCGCGAAAGCGCGCTGGCCGAAGCGCCGCAGGTGCAGCTGGAAGTCGACCGCAAACAGGCCAACGCGCTGGGCGTGTCCTTTGCCGACATTGGCAACGTGCTGTCCACGGCGGTCGGTTCGGCCTACATCAACGACTTCCCCAATCAGGGGCGAATGCAGCGGGTGGTGGTTCAGGCTGAAGGCGATCAGCGCAGTCAGGTCGCCGATCTGCTGAAGATCCACGTGCGTAACGATGCCGGGAAAATGGTGCCGTTGTCGGCTTTTGTCCAGGCGAAATGGACCCAGGGCCCGGCGCAGTTGACCCGGTACAACGGCTACCCGGCGATCAGCATTTCCGGCGAGCCGTCGCCCGGTCACAGCACCGGCGAAGCTATGGCCGAAATCGAGCGGTTGGTTGCACTGGGGCCAGCCGGGTTGGGCCAGGAGTGGACCGGGTTGTCGTTGCAGGAGCGTTTATCCGGCAGCCAGGCGCCGATTCTGCTCGGTTTGTCGTTGCTGATTGTGTTCCTGTGCCTGGCGGCGTTGTATGAGAGCTGGTCGATTCCGACCTCGGTGTTGCTGGTGGTGCCGCTGGGTGTGCTCGGCGCCGTGCTGGCGGTGACGTTTCGCGGAATGCCCAACGACGTGTTTTTCAAGGTCGGGCTGATCACCATCATTGGCCTGTCGGCGAAGAACGCGATCCTGATCATCGAATTCGCCAAGACCTTGTACGACGAAGGCCATGACCTGATCGACGCCACGTTGCAAGCCGCGCGCCTGCGCCTGCGGCCGATTGTGATGACGTCGCTGGCGTTCATTCTGGGCGTGGTGCCGTTGGCGATTGCCACGGGCGCCAGTTCGGCCAGCCAGCAAGCGATCGGTACCGGGGTGATTGGCGGGATGATTACGGCGACACTGGCGGTGGTGTTTGTGCCGGTGTTTTTTGTGGTGGTGATGAAGCTGGTCCGCAAACGCCATAAAGTCACCTAAACAATACACATCCCTTGTAGGAGCGAGGCTTGCCCGCGAAGAGGCCGTTACATTCAGCCTGGAGGTCGACTGACATTCCCTCTTCGCGGGCAAGCCTCGCTCCTACAGTGTCTATCGTCGGCCTGAACGTTATGGCCACAACGCATGACGCTGGGCTAAGGTGTTTGCATAACCCCGGCCCATCGAGCACTCATGCCCTTCCTCGCCCGCACCCACCCTCGCCTGTCCGCCGCTGCCACCCTCGGAGTTGCGGCAGGCATTCTGGCTCCGGCCGATTCGATCATCAGCAAAATTCTTATCGGCTGGAATGTCGGGGTCTGGACTTACCTGATCCTCATGCTTTGGCTCACCGCACGCGCCAAGGCGCCTGACGTAAAGCGAATTGCCGAGGTCGAAGACGAAAACGCCGGGCTGGTGTTGCTGCTGGTGTGCATCGCGGCGCTGGCCAGCCTCGGTACCATCACCTTCGAACTCGCCGGCAGCAAGGATCTGGAAACCGCAAGCAAACTGCTGCGCTACGGCTTCACTGCGCTGACGGTGATCGGTTCATGGTTGCTGATCGGGGTGATTTTCAGCGTGCATTACGCGCGCTTGTATTACACCTGGAACGGCAAGGACCCGGCACTGCGTTTTGCCGAAGGGCTGGAAACCCCCAATTACTGGGACTTCCTTTACTTCTCGTTCACCATCGGTGTGGCCGTGCAAACTTCGGACGTCGGCGTGGCCACCCGGGACTTGCGCAAAATAGTATTGGCGCAATCGTTGATCGGGTTTGTGTTTAATACGGCGATTCTGGGGTTTTCGATCAATATTGCGGCGGGGCTTTTTAACTGATGATTCAACACACATAAAAGCAGGTGTTTCAACTGTCAACTCTGACAGTACACAAAGCACCCTTTCGGCGTAATTCTGAGGCCGCAATCAAACAGGTTGCTGTCCTCACTTTTAATGAACCGAAGGAACGATCATGACTGACACACAAATTCCCGCTCTTCAGAAAAATGCCCAATCAACCGGCCACTTCAGCGGTACGTTTGCTGAAGGCCCGATTAAAAGTTTCAACACCTCAGATGTCGCGCTGAGGTATTTGCCAGGTGATCCTGATATCGGGACCCCTGCACGCTAGGTCGTCAACAGCACAAGCGAACTGCAGGATGGATTCTACGCCCGCTTTGTTTTCAGTTTTGACCCAGGCATTACGAGTGGAGAATATAAGCTGCCGTACGAAAACCTGGTGGTTAGCTTTGTCCGTTTACCACCGAACGGCGGCACTATGTGCAGCTATGAAGCCATCAATGGCGACATTACGTTCGAATTGGATAAAGAGGCCAAACGGATCAAGGGCCGCACCTCCTGCGAACTGAAGGGATCGGACACCCCAGCCTTCAAACTGAACGCCGATTTCGATATCGAAGGCTACGAAATCGTACTCCGTTGACAGGCCTCACCCTGCCCGCCCACAGGCATGAGGCATCCAATGCATGCTTGTGGGATGGTGTATCAACCATCACTCGCCGCACAAACCTTCTAGACATTACCCCCCGGCTACACGCTAACCTGCCCCGGTGACTTCCGCATTCGCAGGCTGCCATGAGCAACGCCAACTGGATCGACCTGACCCAAGACGCCGACACCGGCATCGAGACCCTGCGCGCGCATTTCGAGGGCCACGCATACGATCCGCACTGGCATGACAGCTACCTGGTGGGCGTGACCGAGCAAGGTGTCCAGCAGTTCAATTGTCGGCGGACTCGGCACCAGAGCACGCCGGGAAACGTGTTTTTGCTCGAACCAGGGGACATCCATGACGGTGAAGCCCCCACTGAAGGTGGCTTCACCTATCGGATGCTCTACATCGATCCATTGTGGCTGGAACGCGAATTGAGCGGTCTGTTTGAAAACGCACCGCTCAACAGTCAGTTGAGTTTCGCCAACACCTTGACCAGCGAGCCTGGACTGGCGCGGGCCACCTGTCTGGCATTTGAAACCTTGCATGGCGGCGAGCTGAAGATCGTGCGCGAGACGGCGCTCGACGGTTTGCTGGAGCGTTTGACCAGCCACCTGCACTGGCGCACCCGCTATGGCGAAGACCCGCGCCTGCCGCGGGTGGCCCAGAGGGCTCGGGAGTACCTGCACGCCAACGCTCAATACGACATCGGCCTGGACCAGCTCGCCGCGGCAACAGGCGTCGACCGCTTCCGCCTGACCCGTGCGTTCAAGGCGGCCTATGGGCTAGCACCCCACGCCTATCTGGTGCAACTGCGCCTGTCCAAGGCTCGGCGAATGCTCGCTAGCGGCGTACAACCGGCGGCGGTGGCGATGGAGTTGGGTTTTGCCGATCAAAGTCACTTGGGACGCTGGTTCGTCCGGGCTTATGGCCTGACACCGGCGCTGTACCGCAAGCGCTGCTCAAATCTTCCAGACGTATAAGCCCGACATTGCGAGGATCGCCTCCTGAATCATTCACGGAGCCGTCACCATGTTGTCCAGCGTCCCTGCACTGCTGCCGTTTTTGCTGTTTGCTTTTGTTGCCTCCATCACGCCAGGGCCGACCAACATTCTGGTATTGAGCAGCAGCGCCCGCTATGGCTTCAAAGCGGCGTTGCCTATTGTCTTCGGCGCTTGCGCGAGTGCGGGACTGATTGTATTGGCGGTGGGCAATGGCATTGGTGAAGCATTGGATAAGCTGCCGATCATTGAGTCTTTGATGAAGTGGACGGGAGTGCTTTGGCTCAGCTATCTGGCATGGCAGATATACCGCTCGCCGATCATGCTCCCCCAGACGGAGCATGCAGCGTCGCTCAAAGTCGGGCTGTGGGCCGGTGCCAGCCTGCAACTGGTCAATCCTAAAACCTGGATGATGGCGTTGACTGTCATCAGCGTGTTTGCCGGCTCGGGGGAGGAGCGCCAAGTGCAGACGCTTTGCCTGTCGATGATCTTTTTTCTGGTAGCACTGCCGTGTCTGGGAACCTGGGCCCTGCTGGGCGCAGGATCAGCCAAATGGATTCGCTCGGCCAGCGCCATGAAACGCTTCAATCGATTCATGGCTTTTTTGCTGCTGGGATCGGCTTGGCTCAGTTTGCTGGCGTAACGTTAATAGAGCGCAAAAAAATGCCCCGACCTGGGTCGTAATGCTGTTCACTTAAGTAGGCGAAGTCTTCAGTACACTTTGTGGCGAGGGAGCTTGCTCCCGCTTGAGTGCGAAGCACTCACAAAAATCGGCATTGTTGCCATGTTTTTGGGGCCGCTACGCAGCCCAGCGGGAGCAAGCTCCCTCGCCACAGGTTTGTCACTGACTGCAAACGCTCAAGTGAACAGCATTACGACTTGGGTCGGGGCATTTTTCTTCATGGGTTGATCATCAGAAGAAATAACTCACTCTCAAGCTACCGCTCCAGTCCTGACTGACAGTTGTGCCTTTACTGCCACCCACCTGACCGGAAACCTGCCAGTTGCGTTGCGCCGGCGTCCACTTCAGCCCCGCTCCATATTCGATAGAGCTGCTGGCACGGTCATCGTCAAAGCTGTCTTCGTTGATCTTGATCTCGTTGGTTTTCACAAACTCATGGTTGACTGCCGTGGACAGACTCGGCTCCAGCAGACTCCCGTTTCCGAGCGTGATAACGCGACCGCCACGAACCCCGACCTTGCCCTGCAATGAACGCATGGTATCGGCGTTGACTTCCAGGCCATTGTCGAGCCTGTAGTCATCGCTTTGAGTAACGCCTGCCGAGATCTGGATTTCAGGCTCAACAAAGTAGTCGTTTTTGAGGCGAACATGCTTACCTACCGCCACCGAACCACTTGCCCCCAACGCCTTGTAATCACCCTTGGCCCGAGTGCCGTCACTCATGCTCACTTTGGCCTGGTTATCGAACTGGTTGATTTTGGCCATGACATTGACGAACACGCCGCTTTCAACATCGAAAGTACTGCCGTAAACCCCGGCATTCACGCTGTCGACAATGGCGCTGGAACCGTATTTCAGATCAATGTAGGTACGGCTCGTTCCGACGAATCCACCCAGCACCCATAGGCGCCCCCCCAATTCGACAACCGTATCAGCACCACCGGTGATACCGGTCTGGTTCTGGGTATAGCCATCGCCGTAAGCGTTGTTGACGTTGTACTGGTTGCCATAGGTGCGGACCCAGACGCTGTTGCTCAGTTTCACCGCACTGTCATCCATCGCACGCATCGAGGCTTCGGGCCGGATGCTGAGACTACGATCGCCCAACTGGTCGCTGAGTATGGCCGTTTCTGCGTTCAGCACGCTGCGGGCACTGCCGGCCAGTGCCAGCGCGGTATTGCTTGAAGTACTGACCGTTTCCTTGTCGGGATTGAGGTACAAACCCTGACCTTCCTTCGTCAGCCGGTACACAAAGGTGCCTGCGTCGACGGTGTCGCGATTGGCCAACGAAAAGCTCGCATCGCCGGCGGCGATGTTACCGACCTTCACCGGTTCGGCCGTGACCGGTGTTGAGCCAGTTGCAGCGATTTGCAGTTGATGTTGCCCGCTCGCGTTGCCGGTGACGTTGAGGAAATCGGTGTCGCCGCTGCCGAGATCGGTGCCCATCGCGAAGGTGCCTTTACCCGAAAGTTCACCCACATTCAGTTGCTGGAATTGCTCGTTGGTCCCCATGCGAACCACACCGTTACTCGAGGCAAGTCGTTGAACAGTGCTGTCGACGGTCATTACCCACTGCGCCGCGTTGTTGATACTCAGGTTGCCCGAATTGTTGATCTGGCCAGTCAGAACAGAACCGTTGTCCAGCATCACACTGCCATTGGCAGCAGTGAGTACGTCACCGGTCATGTTGCTGCCATTGTTCAGCGCAAGGCTGACGATATTGTCGGCATTGCCGTTGATGGCGGAACCATTGTTCAGACTGACCGTGGCAGCCGTTCCGGCAACAGCCTCAACATTGCCGTTCAACGTGCTGCCGGAATCGAGACTGACCCGCCTGACGTTCTGCAGATTGCCAGCAATAGAGGCTGCGTTTTGCATCGACAGCGCGATGGTGCTGTCGGTATCGGCGATGAAATTACCCTTCAACGCGCTGGCGTCGACGGTAACGTTGGCTGTGGAGCGATTGGTCGCCTGCAACGCCGTGCCATTGCCACCGATCAGCTCCGTGCCGCCGAGAACTTGAATGTCTGCAACCGAACCGGCGGCACCGGAAGAACCCAGCACGATGGCTGATCCGGTTCCACCGGTAACGCGGGTATTGTTGAACGTGACAGTGTTGGTGTTGACGCCTGTCGTGTCGGTCTCGATTTGCAGCCCGTCCTTTGCACCGGTAATCGTGCTGCCGGTTGCTGAGAGTGTGGCGCCGCCCAGTTGCACACCATAGCTGGTGGTTCCCGTGCCGATGATAGTGGAGTCGGCAAGGGTCAGCACGGCAAAACCGACAGCGCTTGCACCGCCGATTGCACCGGTGATGACACTGTTACCAGTGACGGTCGCAGAGGAAGATGCAGGGGTGTTGATGTTGCGCCCCAGCAAAAGTCCAGAACTGTCGGTGCTGGTGATAGTCGAGTTGTTGATCCTTGCACTGCTGTCGATCAGTTGAATGGCTCCTCGGCCCGCCGCGCTATTGACCGTAGCGTCAAACAAATTCAGCGAGGAAGTGTTCGCATCGATTCGCTGGCTCTGGCCGCCGTTGAAAACGACATTGGCATTTTGTGAGCTGATGGTCAGCGCTGTCGCGTTGTTGGTCAGCGTTCCCCCCTGGGACACCACCCATGCTTCCGGCGCAGATGGATTGGTGATCACTTCGCTTTCGCCTGGCAATAGCGTTCGGCTGTATGCCTCGGGGGCGGTAATCAATGACGCCGCCATCATCAGTCTGATGGTGTTCGGGTATTTGGAACGAAAAGAAATGGACATGGGTACTTCCTCAAACCTGCACTAAAAAGCTGTTCTTTCGGCAGTGTTGAAAGCTCCCACCCAAAAAACGTCCTACAGACTAATGAGCAAACCGAATGTTTAATGTAGGAATAATCTTTTTATGCGCAGAGATTTATCTCTTCCAGAGATGCAGTCATCTTCCACTCTTCCTCCTTTCTGGCAGTAAAAACTCGCAAGAGGGACACGCAAGTCCCCCTTGCGACACAGTCAAGACCCATATTTATTGATTACGGCCCTGGAGCAGCTGCAGCTAGTGTCAGATCGCAATATTGGAAGCTATTATTGATAGTATCCAACGGCTTAATGATCGGAGTCGACGATTGCTGGCCATTCAGCGCGGTATACCAGTACTTCCCGAAGGCAACTGCGCCTCGTACCGGTTGTGCGGCCTTGAAGTTTGCAGCACTACCTACTGACGCAACGTCAGGCGTTCCCACGGCCGCAATGGTGTAATCCTTCGAGTCTGCCGTACCCGCAATCAAATCTGTACCCGCGGCATTTCTATGAGCTTCAAAACGCGCCGTGATAACTGTGCCGGGTGGCAGCAACGGGTCCTTTTTGATTTGCAGTCCCAGTTCATAGCTACTAGTGGGACTGGTCATCGCGTAGCACTCGATATAGTCGCGAACTGTCGGATTACGGATTCTGATAGTAGGATCCGGCAGGACGACCGGAATTTGATTAACTACCACTGTTTGCGGCAAGGATTTATTGACGTTTTTATCTACCCCGGTCTTCTGAATAGTGTATCGAGCTACATCGCTCGGAGGTGTTAACTTGGCCATTTCGCTTGCCGGGATCGTAACCTCAAACTCGCTTACATTTACGAGCGGACTAAATTCCGTAAATGGTATTGTAGAGCCACCCAAGTAACACTTGACTGTGTGCTCCGGTGAAAAATCCGGGTCTTGCAGACCGTTTGTCACTTTGAATTTGCCCGGTTTGTCGCGATCAGTAGCCAGCACAATGTTCGGAGTATCGGACTCCCCCCTCACAACCGGTAGTTGGAGATCCGGATTGTTCAGATCAGGAGGATTTGTTGGCTTCACACCCGCAATATCGAATGCCAACGTAATGGTTGCAGAAGGTGAAACTGCATTCGGAATGCCGGTTCGCTCTATTTCACAATGGATCGTGACGTCCTTGGGCTCGTCGGCATCGGCAAATATCTGATCAAGATCTTCGTAGCTAAGATCAAAACTCAAATTGGCGTTAGCCCATGGTTGTTTGGCAGTCTCGATATAATTGGTGACATCTGCGGGATCAGTAACTACCACTAAAACTTGATCCCCCGGCTCCGCGTGTGCGATAGATGCATTTTGGACGATGGCCGCAATCCCGCCTTCGAAGTTTTCCCAATAGAGAGACTCGCTGTAATTCGGATCGGTTTCTGGCACCAGCGGTGCTCTATTGACCAACGGCGCTTGCGGTAATGCCAATGTCAGAACAGGAGTAGAAGTAGATTCCTCGCCTAGATTACCTAGCCAGTCGTCCCAACGATAACTTATATTGACGCGTCCATTCGGAAATTGAAGCAACTCGCTGCTGGGAATGCTCAATGCACCGGTAGCAACAACGACGGTGTTATAGACCTGAACTTTTTGCGTACCGGAGAGCAACCAGACGGTCAGGATATCGTCAAGACGACGCCCTAAATAAGTGACACTCACCGTGAAATTCATATCCGTATTTGCATTTATCCAGGTCCTGTCAATTGTCCGCGTCGGAAGCGGGGTTCCATTGACAAAAGCTGGAGCCGGCGTCGGCCTAATTCTTCTGGGAGGGTTTTTTGTATTAACAGGTGCGAGTTGGTCAACTGTAAATTCCAGAATATTCGACGGATCCGCGTTACCGCCATTGTCTTTGAAAAGCTCAATCATAAGCTCCCAGACAGTCGGGCCAGTTGACGTAGGCTTTTCCGCAAAATGCGTTGCATTTAAGGACAATGGAATAGTCGTTGGGGGACGGCCTGCAATCGGGCCAAGCGTGATGGTGGCTGGATAGTCAATCCAAACCGCCTCGCCTTTTTCACGGTACTTAACATCAATAGTATCGCGTTCAAACTCATCGTCTGAACGAGTAAAATTGATATTCAGGATGCCGGAATCCAGCACAGGTTTCGCGATAAAACCATCCGCTAGCGTGTCAACTGCAATGTCCGAGAGAGCCCCACCGCCTGATAAAATTAAAGAAGCGGCTCGTTGTTGTTTGGGTACAAAACCAATTGCCATTTTTGTCTCTCCTTGTATATTCAGGCCAGAAGGGCCACTTTCGCCGGGTGTTACTCTGTCTATTTTCACCAAACCTTTTTGTGACTCTCCGATCAGCCGTCCCTTTCTTAACAATTGCCAATGGACGAGGGCCGAGTCGTTATCAAAAAGAAATTTAATGTGAGGATCAAATGGGATGACTTGTTCATATCCATTATTAATATCCTGTTGTTGCAATGTCTTATCAAAATCGCCGTACGTATTCGTAACAGGCGGACCACTTCCATTCAAACTTAGATAACCTTGCCAGTGTACTTTTGCAATGTCGCCGGGTACTGCAATGCCCGTTGAAGCGGGTACCGCAACGGTTGCGCCGGATGTCAGTGGGGGAAACGTTTTGTTGTTCAGATACCCCCAAATCGTGGCATGGCGAAATGTCGGCTCATCCAGAACAACTGGTAAAGAGTGATCAATAGTCAATTTTCTTTCTGGCGAAGGGTCGGGATTACCGCCTAAACCTTTCCAGACTTTATAAGATAAAAATACGATGCCATCAGTTGCCAAATGCTGCGGCGTCAGTCTGAAATATAAAAAGGCTGGTTGTGGCGGGCTATAGAGCTCCGTGTAAAGCCTTTGCTCAACTCCGTTTCGAAACAGTGATATCCAAAGTTCATCATTGTTCAGGGGACTGGGCCAGTAAGGAATGACAATGCGAGTTCCATTGCGCAGGATATCGAGGGGAATATGTCCATCCGTATCACTGTCATCGATACCTTCCACTGAAAGTGGCGCCGCCAATATCCCTGCGTCTGACGCTGATAACTTCTTCGCCACCATCGCTTCTTTTACCTGTCTGTTGGTAGAAACACTGCGCGTAACTTTTGTGGCGCTCATGGAAGAATTAAGCGCCAAGCCATCGCACTTGCCTACTGTCAGATCTGACAGGTAAATCAACCGTTCGTCGGGAAACCAGACGTTACACAGACTCGTCTGCGATGAACGTGGCTTGACGAAGGGGCAGGGATTGGTGTTCTCTGAAACCGGTTTCACGACTACTAAAAAACCAATCCAACAACAAAAAGCTATCGCCATGAACGATTTCTCCGCCGCCCAACGCAGCCGCGTCACCATGCTCGACGTCGCCGAACACGCCGGTGTCTCCAAGGCCAGCGTTTCGCGCTTTATCGGTGACGACCGCGCCTTGCTCTCCGATGCCATTGCCTTGCGCATCGAGCAAGCGATAGCCCAACTCGGCTATCGCCCCAACCAGATGGCCCGCGGTTTGAAACGTGGGCGCACGCGCCTGATCGGCATGCTGGTGGCCGATATCCGTAACCCTTATTCGATTGCCGTGATGCACGGGGTGGAAACCGCCTGCCGTCAGCACGGTTACAGCCTGGTGGTGTGCAACACCGATCGCGATGACGAGCAGGAACGTCAGCACCTGGCGTTGCTGCGGTCGTACAACATCGAAGGTTTGATCGTGAACACCCTTGGCCACCACCGCGACGAGTTGCAGGAACTGCATCGGGAGATGCCGATGGTGCTGGTGGATCGCAAGGTCGAACAGCTTGAGAGTGATCTGGTCGGTCTGGACAACCCGGCCGCCGTGGAAATGGCCATCGCCCATTTGCAGGAACGCGGGTATCGCGACGTGCTGATGGTGACTGAACCGTTTGATGGCACCAGTTCACGGATTGAGCGGGTCAGCAGTTTCAAGGCGCAAATCGGGCAACGTCCGACACTGGCCGGTGCGGTGGTGGAAACCGGTAGTGAGCTGACTGCGCAGCTGAAAACCTTCCTGGACACCCCTGGCCCTGGGCCGAAAGCGTTGTTTTGTGCCAATGGGATTGCGGCGTTGGCCGCTACCCATTCCTTGCGTGAGTTGCAGTGCAATCTGTTTGAGGAGGTCGGGCTGATCGCGCTGGATGATCTGGATTGGTATCCGCTGGTGGGCAGCGGGATTACGGCGCTTGCCCAGCCGACGGCGGAGATTGGTGCGACTGCGTTTGAGTGTTTGCTCAAGCGGTTGCGCGGGGATGACGGGCCGGTGCGGACGATGGATTTCTCGGCGCGGTTGATTGTGCGGGGGTCGACCGCGTTGCGTGTTTCAGTTTGAGGACGCCTTCGCGGGCAAGCCTCGCTCCTACTAGGGCACCGCATGCCCTGTAGGAGCGAGGCTTGCCCGCGAAGAGGCCCTGGAAAACACCACATCACCTAAACAGCCATTTTTTTTGAACAAAAATGAAACCGGTTTCAGAGGTGCAAAACAATGAATAAATCACCCGTCTCCATCAGCCTGTCGAGCTACGGCGCCGACCTGGTCCGCCAACGCGGCCAAGGCAGTTTTATCGAGGTATTGGCCGCTGCCGGTGCCACGCACATTGAATGGCGCGAAGAGCTGCTGACTGACGAAGACCCGTTGCAACTGGCCGACGCTACCCAATCCCAGGGGCTGGAAAGCATCTATTCGTCGCCGATGGAATTGTGGCTGGCCGGCCAATCGAAACCCAACCCTGAACTGCTCAGCACCCTTCAGCGCGCCGAAACATTCGGTGCCAAATGGCTGAAAGTCTCGCTGGGTTACTTCACCGACAACAACGATCTCCAGGCCTTGAACCGAATTCTCGCTCAGAGCCCGGTGCATCTGCTGGTGGAAAACGACCAGACCCTGCACGGCGGCCGTATCGAACCGTTTCAACGCTTCTTCGGCAAGGTTGAGCAGCACAATCTTCCGATCAAAATGACCTTCGACATCGGCAACTGGCAATGGCAGGACCAGTCCGCCGCCAGCGCTGCGCGGTTGCTCGGTCGGCATGTGGGCTATGTGCATTGCAAAGCCGTTGCACGCCGGGCCGACGGCAAGCTGGTCGCTATCCCGCCAGCCGCCAGTGACGTGCATCTGTGGAAACAACTGCTGCGGCACATGGCCCAAGGCGTTATGCGGGCGGCGGAATATCCGCTGCAAGGCGATGACCTGGTGCAGCTGACCACCGAACACGTCGCCACCCTCGCCCGCCTCGGCCAATCCCGCCTGGAGAGTGCTCATGTCTGAGTTCGATATCCTCTCGTTCGGCGAAACCATGGCAATGTTTGTCGCCGAGCAGAATGGTGATCTGGCGGCAGTCAGTCAATTTCACAAGCGCATTGCCGGGGCGGACAGCAACGTCGCGATTGGCCTGTCGCGGCTGGGTTTCAACGTGGCGTGGTTGAGTCGGGTGGGTGCCGATTCGCTTGGGCGGTTTGTCGTAGACACGTTGGAAAAAGAAGGCCTGGACTGCAGCCATGTCGCCATCGACCCGACCCAACCGACCGGGTTTCAGCTCAAGTCCCGCACCGAGGATGGCAGCGATCCGGCGGTCGAGTATTTCCGTCGCGGTTCGGCGGCCAGTCAGTTGTCGGTGCAGTCGATTGCCTCACCGTTACTCAACGCTCGCCATTTGCACGCCACCGGTATTCCTGCGGCGCTGTCGGCGTCTGCCCGGGAAATGTCGTTTGAACTGATGACCCGCATGCGCAATGCAGGGCGCAGCGTGTCCTTTGACCCGAACCTGCGCCCGAGCTTGTGGGCCAGCGAGCGGCTGATGATCGACGAAATTAATCGACTCGCCGCCCTCGCCCATTGGGTGTTGCCGGGGTTGAGTGAAGGCCGGTTGCTGACCGGGTTTGAAGACCCGGCGGACATCGCGGCGTTTTATCTCGATCAGGGTGCCGAAGCAGTGGCCATCAAGCTCGGGCCGAATGGCGCGTATTACCGCACGCATCAGGATGAGGGGTTTGTCGCCGGTGTGCCGGTGGCAACGGTGGTCGACACGGTTGGGGCTGGCGATGGCTTTGCCGTCGGCATGATCAGCGCGTTGCTGGAAAACCACAGCTTTGCCGATGCCGTGCAGCGGGCCAACTGGATTGGCAGCCGTGCGGTGCAGAGTCGGGGGGATATGGAGGGGTTGCCAACCCGGCTTGAATTATCTGTTGAATTCGAGGCCGCTATCGCGAGCAGGCTCACTCCCACAGGGGATCTGTGGCGTTCACAAAACCCGTGTGGGAGTGAGCCTGCTCGCGATGAGGCCCGCACAGTCACTGAAGATTTTTGATCCGTTACCTGCTGCGACAAAAACAACAAGCTCAGGAGCACCCTCATGAAAACCGCCTCACTCGCCGCCCGCCGCTGGTGGTACATCATGCCCATCGTCTTCATCACCTACAGCCTGGCGTATCTGGACCGTGCCAATTACGGGTTCGCTGCCGCCTCCGGGATGGCTGCCGACCTGATGATCACGCCCGGCCTGTCGTCGATGCTCGGCGCGCTGTTCTTCCTCGGCTACTTTTTCTTCCAGGTGCCGGGCGCGATCTATGCGCAGAAGCACAGCGTGAAGAAGCTGATTTTCGTCAGCCTGATCCTCTGGGGCGGGCTCGCCACGTTGACCGGGATTGTCTCCAACGCCTATTGGCTGATCGTCATTCGTTTCATGCTCGGCGTGGTCGAAGCCGCGGTGATGCCGGCGATGCTGGTGTACCTTTGCCACTGGTTCACCCGTGCCGAACGCTCGCGGGCCAACACCTTTCTGATCCTCGGCAACCCGGTGACCATGCTCTGGATGTCGGTGGTGTCGGGTTATCTGGTGCAGCATTACAGCTGGCGCTGGATGTTCATCATCGAAGGTTTGCCGGCGGTGCTGTGGGCGTTTATCTGGTGGCGTCTGGCCGATGACCGTCCGGCCCAGGCCAAGTGGCTGACTGACCAGGAGAAGCTGGATCTGGAAAGCGCCCTCGCCGCCGAACAGGTCGGCATCAAAGCGGTGAAGAACTACGCCGAAGCCTTCCGCTCGCCGAAAGTGATCATCCTCGCGTTGCAGTTTTTCTGCTGGAGCATTGGCGTCTACGGTTTCGTGTTGTGGCTGCCGTCGATCCTCAAGGCCGGCGCGCAGATGGACATGATCGAAGCCGGCTGGCTCTCGGCGCTGCCGTACCTGGCGGCGGTGATCAGCATGCTGTTGGTTTCCTGGGGCTCGGACAAATTACAGAAGCGTAAACGCTTCGTCTGGCCGCCGCTGCTGATTGCCTCCATTGCGTTCTACGGCTCCTACGCCTTGGGCGCCGAACATTTCTGGTGGTCCTACACCCTGCTGGTGATCGCCGGTGCCTGCATGTATGCGCCTTACGGGCCGTTCTTCGCGATCGTCCCGGAAATCCTCCCTGCCAACGTGGCCGGGGGTGCCATGGCGCTGATCAACAGCATGGGCGCGCTGGGTTCGTTTGGCGGTTCGTATCTGGTCGGTTACCTGAACAGCTCCACCGGGTCGCCCGGTGCTTCGTATTTGCTGATGAGCGGCGCGTTGATGCTCTCGGTGGTACTGACGATTTTCCTCAAGCCCGGCGCCAGTGACCGGGTCGTGGCCAAAGCCGCTGCGCAACGGCCAGTGACGGCTCACCCTTGATTTGAAGTTGAGATGATGACGATGAAAAAGCAGGTCGTGCTGTACAAGAAACTCTCGCCGCTGTTGATGGCTCGCCTGCATGAGCACACCGACGTGACACTGATCGACAACCTCAACCCGGAAGGCATCGCACACCTGCGCGACGCCCTGCCCCGCGCCCATGGCTTGCTTGGCGCGAGCCTGAAACTGGACGCCGAATTACTCGACCTGGCGCCGAATCTGCAGGCCATTGCCAGCGTCTCCGTGGGCGTCGACAACTACGACATCGACTACCTGACCGAGCGGCGCATCCTGCTCAGCAACACGCCCGATGTGCTGACGGAAACCACGGCTGATACGGGGTTTGCGCTGATTCTGGCGACGGCTCGGCGGGTGGTGGAACTGGCCAATATAGTCCGTGCCGGTCAGTGGAACCGCAACATCAGCCCGGTGCATTTTGGCACCGATGTGCATGGCAAGACGTTGGGCATCATCGGTATGGGGCGCATCGGCGAGGCGTTGGCGCAACGTGGACATTTCGGCTTTGGCATGCCGGTGATCTATCACAGCCACTCGCCGAAGCCGGCGGTTGAACAACGCTTTGATGCTCAGTACCGCAGCCTGACCGAGTTGTTGCAACAGGCGGATTTCATTTGCCTGACCTTGCCGCTGACGGCTGAAACCGAAGGCTTGATTGGTGCCGAGGAGTTCGGCCTGATGCGCCCGGAGAGCATTTTCATCAATATTTCCCGGGGCAAGGTTGTGGATGAGGCGGCGCTGATCGAGGCGTTGCGCACGGGGCAGATTCGCGCGGCCGGGCTGGATGTGTTTGAGCGTGAGCCGCTGAATCTGGATTCGCCGTTGTTAGCGTTGAACAATGTGGTGGCGACGCCGCACATGGGGTCGGCGACGCATGAGACGCGGGAGGCGATGGCGGAGTGTGCGGTGGAGAATCTGTTGATGGCGTTGGCTGGGGAGCGGCCGAAGAATCTGGTGAATGTTGGGGCGTGGCAGGCTTAAGAAATTGGGGGGCTGTCAGTCAGTCTTCGCGGGCAAGCCTCGCTCCTACAGGATTGTGCAAAACCTGTAGGAGCGAGGCTTGCCCGCGAAGGGGCCAGCACAAACAACACAAAACGGTCAGGCGCGCCGTGCTTCCAGTAAATCCGCCGCACATAAGGCAATCCGCCGGCACGCATCCGCCAGCTTCACTTGATCCACCACCAACCCGATCCGGATATGCCCCGCCGCACTCGGTCCGAACGCCTCGCCGGCGAGCACGGACACGCCGTACCCCTCCAGCAAACGCTCGGCGAAGCCCTGGGCACACAACCCGGTCGCACGCACATCCACCATCACAAACATCCCGCCATCCGGCCAGATCGGGCGAATCCCCGCGCAATTGCTCAACCGCGCGCACACCAGATCGCGACGCTGGCGATATTCTTCACGCATCAGCGCTACTTCCGGCAGGTCTTCATCCAGCGCCACTTGCGCGGCTTTCTGCACAAAATCCGGGATGCCGAACAGCATGCACAACGACAAGTGCACCAGGTGCTCAGCCAGCATTTTCGGGCCGATCGACCAACCGACGCGCCAGCCGCTCATGGCGTGGGATTTGGACAGGCTGTTGATCGTCGCGGTGCGTTCGGCCATGCCCGGCAGGCTCGCCGGGCTGATGTGTTCGCCCTCGAACAGCAGATCGCTGTAGACCTCGTCGCTGATCAGCCACAGATCATGGCGCACGCACAATGCTGCCAACGCTTGCCAGGTTTTCAAGGACAGGCTGGCGCCGGAAGGATTGTTGGGGCTGTTGAGCAACAGGACCCGGGTCTTCGGCGAGATCAGCGCCGCAACATCCGCCGGATCAACGCGAAAGCCGTTCTCCGGCCGCACCGCCACTGGCACCACTTTGGCGGCGCAAGCGCCGAACACGCCTTCGTAGGTCACGTACATCGGCTCGGCGACGATCACCTCATCACCCGGATCGAGCAGGCATTGCGCGACCGAATACACCGCGCACTGCGCCCCTGGAAACACGATCACATGATCGGCGTCCACCGTCTGACCACTGCGCTGTCGATGGCGCCGCGCGATGCTGCTGCGCAATCCGCGACTGCCGCGCACCTCCGGGTAATGCGTGTCGCCGGCCCGCAAACTGTCGATGGCCGCCTGGACGATGGACGGCGGCGTGTCGAAATCCGGATCGCCGATCGACAGCAGCAGCACATCGATTCCTTGCTCGCGCATTTCCAGCGCTCGGTCATGAATCTGCCAGGCTGCCGCTCCGTCGCCGGCGATTCGTTGGGTCAAGGCTGAATAGCGCATGTGTTTCTCCTGTCGCGCGCGGACTTCCAGACTCAACCCTATCTCAAATCACGAAACGCGCCAGCTATTTGGCATCAGCCAGGACTCACTGAGTGAAACTCGTAAATTTGAACGCGTTTTTCGACCCTGTCTAGCTGACAGGTCTGACAGTAGACGAGCCTTTTTTGAGACCGCTAAATGAGCGCAGGAATTTCGATTTCGATGCTGTTTCCTCTCATAACCATCTAGCTCTGGAGAATCGAAATGTCGAACTTGAATAAAACATCTCAGGAACAAATACCTGTATTACCAGAAGTACCAAAGGAAGTGTTGGCTAACGGCCTCACTCTCAAATACCTCGTAGCAAACGGCGATCAGTTGAAAGTCACTATAAAACTCCCTGCTGATACATCGTACGACATGGTCGCGGTAAGATTTGGTACAGATCCCAAATGTATAACTGTTAATGCGAGCCTTTATAACAACTCTGACACGCCTGTCATAATCACGACTAGAGAAATTCTCGCAGTAGGCGAAGGCAAACATCTAATGGACTATGAGCTGTTCAAAAGGGTCGGTAACGACACCTCGCCAAGGTCGCACTCTCAAGAAATCACAGTGAAGGACATGTCAAATTAAAAAGGCTATATAGACATTTCTCAAACTTAGAACCGCACTATTCATGGAAGTTGGAGCATGAAACTGCTCCAACTTATTACATCTGCTTCGACTCATCCGTTCAAATCACGAAACGCGCCACCATCGCATTCAAATCTACCGCCAGACGCGACAGTTCGTGCGTCGCGGCGCTGGTCTGATTGGCACCGGCGGCGGACTGGGTGGCGAGGTCGCGGATGTTCACCAGGTTGCGGTCGACTTCGCGGGACACTTGGGCCTGTTCTTCCGACGCGCTGGCGATCACCAGGTTGCGCTCGTTGATCAAGTGGATCGACTGGGTGATCTGCTCCAGTGCCACGCCGGCGGCTCGAGCCATTTCCAGGGTGCTCTGTGTGCGTTGATTGCTTTGCTGCATCGACGAAACGGCTTCGCCCGTGCCGTTCTGGATGCCGGCGACCATTTTTTCGATTTCCTGGGTCGATTGCGCGGTGCGATGGGCCAGCGCCCGGACTTCGTCGGCGACTACCGCGAACCCTCGTCCGGCTTCACCGGCACGGGCCGCTTCGATCGCAGCGTTGAGGGCCAGCAAGTTGGTTTGCTCGGCGATGGCGCGGATCACGTCCAGCACTTTGCCAATGTCGCGCCCCTGAGCGGCCAGGCCTTCGATCATCAACGAGGTGTTTTGCACGTCGTGGGTCATGGTCTGGATCGCGTCGACGGTTTCCACTACGCGGTCGCGGCCTTCGCGGGCGGCCTGGGTCGACTGGTTCGAGGCTTCGGAGGTCGACACGGCGTTGCGCGCGACTTCTTCCACGGCGGCGGTCATTTCGTTGACCGCCGTCGCAGCCTGTTCGATTTCGTTGTTTTGTTGTTGCAGGCCGCGAGACGCTTCCTGGGTGACGGTGCTCAACTCTTCGGCAGCGGCTCCCAATTGCGTGGCGGAACCGGCGATCTGTTCGATGGTTTTGCGCAGGTTGGACTGCATGACGGACAAGGCGCCGAGCAACTTCGCCGGTTCGTCCTTGCCGTCGACTTCGATGACTTTGGTCAAGTTGCCGCTGGCAATGGTTTCGGCTGCCTGCACGGCGCGATTCAGCGGCGTGACGATGCTGCGGGTCAACAGCCAGGCCAGCAGCACGGTCATGAGCGACGCCACCACCGACACCGCAATGATTCCGTTCACGGCGGTGTTGTAGTTTTCTTCAGCGATAATACCGGCCGCTTTCGCGCCATCATTGTTGTACGCCACCAGTTTATTGAGCTGTTCGCCCATCAGGTCGGTGCCTTCCTTGATCCGCGTGTTGATCAAGGTGCGCATCTCATCCACCTTGTTCTGGCGCGACAGGTCCATCATCTCGCGCTGCGCTTGCATGTATTTGTCCATCGTTGCGCTGAACACTTTATATAGCGCGGCTTCGTCCTGGCCCGCCGGTAACTCGGCATAGCTGGCCTGCGCCTTGCGTGCCTTGTCGGTGAGCACGCCGATGCGGGTTTCAGCTTCCTGCAAACTGGCCGGCTCGCGGTTGACCAGAATCCGGAACGACAGGATGCGCATGCGCAGGATATTTTCGGTGACATTGCCCAGGTAGCTGACGCTGGGCAGTTGGTTGCTGCCCATGTCGATCGAGGACTGGCGAATGATCGACATGCGATTCACCGCAAACACACCCAGCACGATGACGAGCAAGGCAATGAAGGCAAAACCCAGGAAAGCTCGAGGCGCGATATTCAGGTTACGCAGGGACATAGGACGATACTCGGGTGATTGAGGCGGCGAGCGTCCTTGCGGTGATTGCTGAGTGGCGGGCGTTGGCGCGCGCGGGGTCAGCTTGGCGCTGGTGTTGTAATAGGTTTGTGTGCGCCTATTGGGTGTATCGGCTGGGGATGAGGTTTTATGCGGGGAGTTGAGAAAAATAATTTGCGGCGCCGCATGTGTTTCAACTTTGAAACACCAATCCCCGTAGCAGCTGTCGAGCCTGCGAGGCTGCGTTCGGCTGCGCAGCAGTCGTAAAATCAGCCAGCGCGGTGTTCCAGGGAAACCGCGTCATCAGGTTTCACGACTGCTGCGCAGCCGAACGCAGGCTCGCAGGCTCGACAGCTGCTACAGGGATGGATTGCACTTCAGGATTTACGAGCGGCGATTCGCCAAACCCGTGCGATATCACTGGCACGATCTTGCAATAAACGCGGTGCCTCGGCACACGCCTGTTCCAGCGTCATCGGCCCGCTGGCCAAGGCAAACGCCGCATCGATGCCGTGCGCGTACAACTCTTGATACCCCTCGCCCAAGGTTCCTGCGATCACGATCACCGGCACGCCCTGCTCTCGGGCGATACGCGCCACGCCGAACGGTGTCTTGCCGCGCAAGGTCTGCGCGTCGAAACGCCCTTCGCCGGTAATCACCAGGTCGGCGCCCTTCACCGCTTCAGACAGACCGACCAACTCAGCGACCACTTCCACGCCGGCCTGAAACTGCGCGCCGAGAAACGCCTTCGCCGCAAACCCTAAACCACCGGCCGCGCCGCTGCCCGGTTCGTCCTTGACGTCTTTGCCCAGCGCCTGGGCGCACAGCTCGGCGAAGTGTCCAAGGGCAGCATCCAACTGCTGAACCTGCTCGGGCGACGCACCTTTCTGCGGACCGAAAATCGCTGAAGCGCCGTGAGGACCGCACAAGGGATTGTTGACGTCGGCGGCGATGTCGAAGCGCACGTTGGCCAGCCGTGGATTGATCTCACTCAGATCGATTTGAGCCAGTTGCGCCAATGCCATACCGCCCGGTGCCAGAGTTTGCCCTTGGGCGTCCAGCAGCTTCACCCCCAGCGCCTGCATCGCCCCGGCACCGCCGTCGTTGGTGGCGCTTCCGCCAATGGCCAGGATCACCCGTTGGGCCCCGTCATCCAGCGCCGCGCGAATCAACTCGCCGGTGCCGAACGTGCTGCTGACGCACGCATCGCGTTGCCCCGGCGGCACGAGTTGCAGGCCGCTGGCTTCAGCCATTTCGATGATCGCGGTTTGGCTTTGCGGCAACCAGCCCCAGGCGGCATCCACGGTTACACCGAGCGGACCGCGAACTTGCGTCCTGCGCAATTGACCTTCGCACGCCGCCAGAATCGACTCGACCGTGCCTTCGCCGCCGTCGGCCATCGGGCATTTGACCAGTTGTGCATCAAGCCAGACCTGCGCAAGGCCAAGCGCGATGGCGTCGGCCACACCCTGGGCACTCAGGCTGTCCTTGAACGAATCGGGGGCGATGACGATTTTCATGCGAATTCTCCAGTTCCAATGCGTTCCATGCTGCCAGCAGCCCCGAACAATAACGCCGGTCCGCTGCACAAGCGGGTGTGCCGTTTATTGTTCATTTCCACAAAGCCCGACCTACACACTTGTTTGTAGCAGCTGCCGAGCAGCGCGAGGCTGCGTTCGAGGACGAAGTCCTCGCAAATCCGGTACATGCGGTTTGTCTGATTCACCGTAGCGGATGGTTTCACGACGGCTTCGCCGCCGAACGCAGCCTCGCAGGCTCGGCAGCTGCTACAAAATTGGGGTTTGTCAGTCGATTTGGGGCAGGAGCTGGACGCCTAAGTACAGCGCAAGCATGCCATCCAGTTTCAACGGATCAACCCCACTCAACTCGGCAATCCGCTCCATCCGATAGCGCAGGCTGTTGCGATGAATCCCCAACGCCTCCGCACACGCCTGGCTTTGCCCGTCGTGTTCGCACCAACTGCGCAAGGTCGCCAGCAGTTGGCCGTTGCCGTCCTTGGCGATGACTTTGCGCAGTGGCTTGAGCAACTCATCCAGCGCGTCATCGTTGCGGTGGCGCCACAGCATCACCGGCAGCCGATAGCGGTTGAGTGTCAGCAAACGCGAACGCGGCAACACATCGCGCCCGTAGGCCAGCAAGTCACCGACCCGTCGATAACAACGACGCAGCCCGGACAATCCATCCGCCTGCCCACCCACGGCGATGCGCAAAATGTTCCAGCCCAGGCCGTCGAGTTTTTCCAGCAGCCGATCATTCTCGATCGCCTGACTCGCCGGCCGGCACCACAGCAACGAAGACTTGGCCGAACTCACGCACCAACTGTCCGGGTAACGCGAGGTCAGCCAGGCACTGAGCGCATCCACCGTCTGCCCCGGGCCGTGTTCCCCACCCAACTCGAACAGATAAGGCACCCGCGTCATTTGCGGTTTCAAGCCCAACTGTTGCGCTTCGTCCAGCAAGCGCGGGGAATCTCCGGCCTCGCTTAGCAGCAACGCCAACAGATCATCGCAACGCTGACGCCGCCATTGCTGCTCGGCCTGCTGATTGCGCTGGCCCACCAGCATCTCGGCGGTCATCCGCACCAGCTCGGCATAGGTGCGCAATTGCTCGGGTTCACCGGTAATTCCCAGCACACCGATCAAGCGCTGATCGAGCAACAGCGGCAAATTGATCCCCGGCTGCACGCCTTTGAGATGAATCGCGGTTTGCGCGTCGATTTCCACCACCCGCCCGTTGGCCAGCACCAGTTGCGCGCCTTCATGGCGGGTGTTGATGCGCTCCGGCTCGCCGCTGCCGAGAATCAGTCCCTGGCTGTCCATGACATTGACGTTGTACGGCAGGATGGCCATCGCCCGGTCGACGATGTCCTGGGCCAGGTCGTGATCGAGTTCGAACATATCGGGATCCTTGAAAGCGTGATGGGACGGGGTTGTTCACCCGCACAGGGCTGGGTTGCAAACCCTGTGCTCAGGCACAAAGACAGCAACCCCGAGGGTGGCCGAGACTCTCTGGGCGATCAACGTTACCCTGCGCATCGCAAAAAATCATAATAAAGAGAGAGCCCGCCATGTCACAGAGCGCCGCCGCTACCCAGGCCATCGTTGACGACAAAAACGCCGTCTACAAACGCATTACCCTGCGTTTGATCCCCTTCATCTTCATCTGCTACCTGTTCAACTACCTCGACCGGGTCAACGTTGGATTCGCCAAGCTGCAGATGCTCGACGCGCTGAAATTCAGCGAAACCGTGTACGGCCTCGGAGCCGGGATCTTCTTTATCGGCTACGTGCTGTGCGGCGTACCAAGCAACCTGGCCCTGACCAAATTCGGCCCACGGCGCTGGATCGCGCTGATGATGATCGTCTGGGGCACGCTGTCGACCTGCCTGCTGTTCGTCACCACCCCGACCGAGTTCTACACCTTGCGCCTGTTCACCGGCGCGGCCGAAGCCGGGTTCTTCCCGGGCGTGGTGCTTTATCTTTCGCAGTGGTTCCCGACCTTCCGCCGTGGCCGCATCATGGCGCTGTTCATGTCGGCGATCCCGGTGTCCGGCCTGCTCGGCAGCCCGTTCTCCGGCTGGATCCTCAACCACTTCGCCGCCGGCCAGGGCGGCTTGGCCGGTTGGCAGTGGATGTTCCTGCTGCAAGGCATTCCGACCGTGATCCTCGGCGCCCTCGCCTATTTCTTGCTGAGCGACAGTTACGCCAATGCCAAGTGGCTCACGCCGTTCGAGCGTTCGGTGCTGGAAGCCGACCACGCCGAAGACCTGGCCAACAAACCGAAAACCTCCACCGACTCGCTGCTGGCCGTGTTCAAGAACCCGGCGATCTGGGCGTTCGGCCTGATCTATTTCTGCATCCAGAGCGGCGTCTACGCGATCAACTTCTGGCTGCCGTCGATCATCAAGAACCTGGGCTTCAGCGATAACCTGGTGATCGGCTGGTTGAGCGCGATCCCGTACCTGCTCGCGGCGCTGTTCATGTTGATGGTCGGCCGCTCGGCAGACTTGCGCAAAGAACGTCGCTGGCACTTGGTGGTACCGATGCTGATGGGCGCGGTGGGTCTGCTGATTGCCGTGAACTTTGCGACGACGCCGGCCATTGCGATACTCGGCTTGACCATCGCCACCATGGGCGCCCTCACCGGCTTGCCGATGTTCTGGCCAGTGCCGACGGCAATGCTGAGCGCGGGTGCGGCAGCGGGTGGTTTGGCCTTGATCAACTCAATGGGGCAGATGGCAGGTTTCCTGAGCCCGTACCTGGTGGGTTGGGTCAAGGACAGCACCGGCTCGACCGATGCGGCGCTTTATCTGCTGGCGGGTGTGATTGTTTGCGGGAGCTTGCTGGCGTTGCGCATGACGCGGACGTTGCGGGTTTAAGGCTTCACTTCACCCTGCGTGATCACTAACAAAAACGGCCCTTTCGGGCCGTTTCTCATTTTGCGCGTGCACACACGCTTATGGGGTCCACGCTTATGGGGTCAGACGCACTTTTGAGACCACGCAGGCCTTTGTGGCGAGGGAGCTTGCTCCCGCTGGGCTGCGAAGCAGCCCCAAAAGCTGCAACCGCGAACTCTCAGGCACACCGCGCAATCCGATTTACGACTGCTGCGCAGCCGAACGGGAGCAAGCTCCCTCGCCACAGGTCGTGTTTTCTTCAGAATCTGCTTTAGCTCTGCGGGCCAACGTTATCCAGCACCCGATTCGCCGCAATCTCCGCCACCATGATGCTGTTGGAAATACCCAAAAGCGCATAACGCGACTCCCCCTCCAGATGATCCACCAACTGATGCACCATCACATCAACCGAGGCCAGCGTCTCAACCAGATAAACCGCCAGGGTTTCGGTCGTAGCCTCAGGGTCCACAGAAAACAGGGCACTGCGTGTTCGCGGGGTGGCTTTGATGTCGGCATTCGACGGGAAGTGGAAGTCGAGCGCTCGCTCGGCGGCCTCGTTGAGTTTTTTGCAATCGGCGGTTTCGTAGGGGGAAACGTCGTCCGCTTCGGGTGGATTGGGTGTTGGTTTGAACATTGATGAAACTCCTAAAGCACTTGAAGGAGCCATCACCCTCGCTACCAAACGATGGGTGGAGGCCATACGCAGGTTGGTAGACCGGGCTCTAGGAAAACGGCGCACCCGAAGGTGCCCTGCGCATGACCACCATAAAGACGAGACGAAAAATCTCGGCAAAGGGCAGTGCTTTTGCAACTAGAAACCCGGGCTACCAAACCCGATCGCTGTTCTTTTCAGCGACGGGGTAACGATAAAACCCAGGCCCAAGGCGCACAAGCCGGCGGATTCTGGCGCAGTCGTAGGCAATGGCGCAAGGATGTGTAGCCTGAGTACGTGTCTGAAGGTGTCCGTTAAACAGTGCTGTTTATGACTGTCACGCCTGCGCAGATAATTTCACTTTTCTGCGCACAGGCGTTCTGGTATTTGATTGAAGCTTTCTCCCATCGGTAAAAGGATTTCGTCATGAGCTATCGCACGCTGGGTCGTTCCGGTTTACAGGTGTCGACCCTGACACTGGGCACCATGATGTTCGGCGAACAGACCAGCACCGAAGATTCCCTGCGGATCATCGATAAGGCCTGGGACCAGGGCATCAATTTCATCGACACCGCGGACGTCTACACCGGCGGCCGTTCCGAAGAGATTGTCGGCGAAGCGATCGCCGGCAACCGCCATGAATGGGTGCTGGCGACCAAAGTCGGTTTCGGCCCGGTGGACGGTGTGCCGAACCGCAGCGGGTTGAGCCGCAAGCATATCTTCAATGGCCTCGACGCCAGCCTGACGCGTCTGGGCACTGACTATCTCGACATCTATTACCTGCACCGCGAAGACCACAACACGCCGCTGGAAGTGACCGTCTCAGCGATTGGCGATCTGATTCGCCAAGGCAAGATTCGCTATTGGGGTTTGTCGAACTACCGTGGCTGGCGTATTGCCGAAGTTATTCGCGTGGCCGATCAACTGGGCGTCGACCGGCCGGTGATCAGTCAGCCGCTGTACAACATCGTTAACCGTCAGGCCGAGACCGAGCAGATCACCGCTGCGCAAAACTATGGTTTGGGCGTGGTGCCCTACAGTCCGCTGGCCCGCGGTGTGCTCAGCGGCAAGTACGCACCTGACGTGAAGCCGGACGCCAACAGCCGCGCCGGTCGGGCTGACAAACGCATTCTAGAAACCGAGTGGCGGGTGGAGTCGTTGTGTATTGCCCAGCAGATTCAGCGGTACACGCAGGAGCGTGGCGTGGGCATTGTCGAGTTCGCGATTGCCTGGGTGCTGAATAACGGCGCCGTGACATCGGCTATTGTCGGGCCGCGTACGGAGGAACAGTGGGATGCGTACACCAAGGCGCAGTCGGTGAAGATTACGGCTGAAGATGAAGCGTTCATTGATTCGCTGGTCACACCGGGGCATTCCTCGACACCGGGGTTTAATGATGTGAGTCATTTTGTGTCAGGGCGTAAACCGCGTACGACATGAGCATTTTCGCGAGCGGGTTCGCACGTTGGATGTGTGTCGTTTACACATCCCTGCGGCAGCGAGCCCACTTGCGAAGGCATCAGCCGTAATGACCAGGTAGAACCGGAATCAATAAACGCTGGTCGGCGGAACCTGACGCAGGACTGAATTAAGACTAAACTCGGTCCTATTCAATACAGCGAGGCTCACCCATGAAGCTTTCATCTCAAATCAAGCCGATCAGCTACCTGAAAAGCCACACTGCCGAAATCGTCAAAACACTCACAGAGAGCCGCGAGCCCTTGGTGATCACCCAAAACGGTGAAGCGAAGCTTGTGGTCATGGACGTAAAAAGTTTCGAAGAGCAGGAAGACACCATGGCCTTACTCAAGCTCTTGGCGATGGGAAATCGTGAGGTAGAAGAAGGCAAGTTTCGCGATGCCGAAGATGTCTTTGCAGAACTGGACAGGGCTGACCATCAATGAGTTTAAAGGTCGTCATTCTTCAGTCTGCCGAGATTGACCTGAAAGAACTTCGTATTTATCTCATCCAACAGTTCTCTACCCAAACCTGGCTAAGCACCTATGCCGATCTGAAGGCCGCCATTCGCAACTTGGGGACACAGCCCTATTCAGGATCGATCCCGGAGGAAATCAAGAAACTTAATCTGAGTCAGTATCGACAAATCCTGTCAGGGATGAACCGGATCATCTATGAGATTCGAGAGCAGACGATCTATGTCCACATTATTGCTGACACCCGAAAGAGCCTGCCTGCACTGCTGATGAAGCGGCTTCTTCAAGGGTAGTCCCGCCACTCCTTCAAACCTGAAAATACAAGCGAGCCTGCTGGCGAAGAAGCCCTCAAGCCCAACATCTCTCGCACCGCAATGGTGCGCCAGCCTTTAAATCCCGCCCTTTTCCGTGACTCCCCAGTCCCGTTTTGACCCAATCTCAAAAATAAACCTGCACTTCGTCGGTGCGTTTCCCCCTCAAAGCGCTGTGCCTTTACCCTCTTCTCACCGATTGTCGAACAATTTCGCCACTTGACCTGTCCCGCTCTAGGATCTGGCCTAGACTCATTTTCGCGAGGTGAAACCGGTCAGTCATCTGGTGGTAAGAAACTCGAAACTTTTGGTCCTGGCAGGGGGTCAGGTTAAAGGTAGGGCCACAGCGACTGGTGCATTCCTTGCAACGGCCCCTCCACCCTTTCTGCATTTAGCGCATTGGGCAGCATTGCTCACCGATGCGAAGCGCGTTTGCGCCCGGCCACAGGATTTGGCCACGAACACCGTTTGTGCCTGACCTGGAATTAGATCAACAACACGGGAGATTCATATGATTAGTGCGGCTTTAGATATTCAGGGAGAGCGTGCTCATCAGCAGGTCGGCGAATCGAGCGTCGTGAATGCTCCGAGCGCCCAATCGATCAGCGTACCGGGCACCAAGACGCTGACACCGGCTGCCAGTCAGAATCCGAACAGAAAGAAAGTGTTGTTCGTCACCTCCGAGATCGCCGACCTGGTCAAGACCGGCGGTTTGGGTGACGTTTCCGCAGCGCTGCCCCGGGCGATGGCTCAACTGCACGATGTGCGAGTGCTGATTCCCGGTTACCCGCAAGTACTGCACAGTGAAAACCCGATTCATATTATCGGTGAGCTCGGTGGGCACGCCGCACTGCCGCCCTGCAAGATCGGGCGCATGGACATGCCGGACGGTCTGGTCATTTACGTGTTGATCTGCCCCGAACTCTACGAGCGCGAAGGTTCGCCTTACGGTGCCAACAATGGCCGCGACTGGCCGGACAACCACATTCGTTTCGCCCGCCTGGGCCTCGCCGCCGCCGATATCGCCGCCAATCTTGCACAAATTCACTGGTGCCCGGATCTGGTGCATGCCCATGACTGGCCGGCCGGACTGGCGCCTGCCTACATGCACTGGCGTGGACAGCGCACTCCGACGCTGTTCACCATCCATAATCTGGCCTATCAAGGTGTCACCAGCCTTGGCTCGTGCCCGGAACTCGGTATTCCAAACCATGCCTTGCAACAGGAAGGCATGGAGTTCTACGGCAAGATGTCATTCCTCAAGGCCGGCATGGCCTACTCGAGCCACATCACCACCGTCAGCGCCACCTACGCCCAGGAAATCACCACGCCGGCCTTCGGCTGTGGTCTCGACGGCTTTCTTGCCGCCAAGACCCAGCAAGGTCTGCTCAGCGGTATTCCCAACGGCATTGATGAAAGCTGGGACGCCGCCACCGACACGCACCTGTTCCGTCCATTCAGCATCGGCGACTGGGAAGGCAAAGCGGTCAACGCTGCCCATGTCCGTGAACTGTTCGACCTGGACGACTCCGAAGGCCCGCTGTTCGCGGTGGTCTCGCGTCTGGTCTATCAGAAAGGCCTGGACCTGACCGAAGGGGTCTCCGAATACATCGTCAACAACGGCGGCCAGATCGCGATCATCGGTCGTGGCGAGCCTGAAGAAGAACAAGCCATGCGTGAGTTGGCCCTGCGCTTCCCAGGGCAAATCGGCGTACGCATCGGCTTCAATGAAACCGATGCCCGTCGCATGTTCGCCGGCAGTGATTTCCTGTTGATGCCGTCGCGTTACGAGCCTTGCGGCCTGAGCCAGATGTACGCCCAGCGCTTCGGTTCGTTGCCGGTGGCACGCAATACCGGCGGCTTGGCCGACACCATTGAAAACGGCGTGACCGGTTTCCTGTTCGACGAATCCACAGTCGAGAGTTACCAGGAAGCCCTGAGCCGCGCGTTCAAGGTGTTCGCTTTCCCTGGCCTGCTCAACGCCATGCGTTGCCGCGCCATGGCCGCGCCGTTCAACTGGTGCAAGGCGGTAGAGCCCTACGCCGAACTCTACGAACAACTGGTCGCCAAAGCCCTGGGTAAATCGGGCAAACAGTAAAAAGAGGTTTTCAAAGATGCCGTTACGGACCCTTGAGACCTGGCCCCACGGCGCAATCATGCTGGACGCAGAACACACGCGTTTTGCCTTGTGGGCGCCAGATGCGTTTTACGTCAGTGTCGAACTGGAAGATGGACAATCCTTGCCACTACTGCCTCAGGCAGATGGCTGGTTCGTGATCAAGACCCGCTGCCCGGCGGGTACGCGCTACCGCTACAACATTGATGGCGAGCTGGAGGTGCCGGACCCGGCCTCCCGCGCGCAGGCCGGCGATATCGGCGACCACAGCGTGGTCGTCGACCCCCTCGCCTATCAATGGCAAAACAGCACATGGACCGGCCGCCCCTGGAACGAGGCCGTCATCTACGAATTGCACGTCGGTGTGCTCGGTGGCTTCAGTGACGTCGAGCAGCACTTGGCGCGCCTCGTTGACTTGGGCATCACCGCAATCGAACTGATGCCGCTGGCGCAATTCCCCGGGGATCGCAATTGGGGCTACGACGGGGTTCTGCCCTATGCGCCCCAAGCCTCCTACGGCACTCCCGAACAACTCAAACACCTGATCGACACCGCCCACGGCCATGGCCTGGCGGTGATTCTCGACGTGGTCTACAACCACTTCGGCCCGGACGGCAACTACCTGCATCACTACGCCAAGGGCTTCTTTCGCGAAGACAAGCACACCCCGTGGGGCGCGGCCATCGACTTCCGGCGGCGCGAGGTGCGGGACTTTTTCATCGACAATGCGCTGATGTGGTTGCTGGAATACCGCTTCGATGGCTTGCGCCTGGATGCCGTGCACGCCATTGAGAGCACGGACTTTCTCCAGGAATTGGCGCAACGGGTTCGGCAACAGACCGATCCGGCGCGGCACGTCTGGCTGACAGTCGAAAACGAACACAACCAGGCCAGCCTGCTGGAAGAAGGTTTCGACGCGCAGTGGAACGATGACGGCCATAACGCTTTGCACGTTTTGCTGACCGGTGAAACCGACGCTTATTACGCCGACTATGCCGACAACCCCACCGAACAACTGGCACGCTGCCTGAGCCAGGGCTTCGTGTTTCAGGGCCATGTGACCCGCCACGGTACGACCCGGGGCGAGCCCAGCGGTCACTTGCCGCCCAGCGCGTTTGTGCTGTTTTTGCAGAACCATGACCAGATCGGTAACCGTGCCTTTGGCGAACGCCTGCATCAACTGACCCACCTCGACGCCTTGAAAGCCGCGACCGCGCTGTTGCTGCTGTCACCGATGATCCCGCTGATGTTCATGGGCGACGAATTTGCTGCCGAGGAACCGTTCCTGTTCTTTACCAGCCATCACGGTGAATTGGCGGAGCTGGTGCGCGAAGGGCGACGTAACGAATTTGCAGCGTTCAGCGCGTTTACTGATCCTCATAAACGCGAACTGATCCCCGATCCGAACGCACAACAGACCTTTGAAGCGTCGCGACCAAAACTGACCGCCACCCGGCAATCGGCCATGCAGGGGCTGTATTACCAGCTGTTGCAGATTCGCCACGACCACATCATCCCGCATCTGCCGGGTGCTCAGGCCTTGGGTGCCGAAGTGCTGGCCGAAGGTGCGGTGACGGCGCGCTGGCTACTGGGCAATGGTCGTCAGCTGCGCATTGACCTGAACCTCAGCGACAAGCGAGTGGTCCACTCCCCACAGGCCGACGCCAGGTTGTTGTTTGAAACGCCACCTCAGTCTGCCGGCCTGTTGGAACAGGGCACCCTTGCCCCGTATTGCGCGCTAGTCAGCCTCACGGCCGCAGCCCCTTTGCTACCCCTGGATGGAGAGCGCCAATGAGTGATGCGCAACTGGAAATACTGGCCAGCCGCGCCGGATTGGCAGTCGACTGGATCGACGCCAACGGCCGCCCGCAGAAAGTCGCCCCATCGGTCTTGCGCAATGTCCTGACCGGGCTCGGCCACCCTGCCGGCACCGCCCAGGAAATCGATGCCAGCCTCCTGCAATTGCAGCAAGTCCAACAGACCCGGCGTCTACCGCCGCTGATCACCGCAGACGTTGGCGTCGGCCTCGACCTTGCACATTTCTTTGAGCCGGAAACACCCTGTGAGATCCACCTTGAAGATGGCTCATGGCTGAACCTGAAACTGGATGCCGAGGCCGTGCTGCCTGGCCTGGTTCCGGTCGGTTATCAGCACGTCAGCATCGATGGGCAATCATTCACTTTGGCCGTGGCACCGACGCGGTGCTACAGCGTCGGCGATGCCGTGGACAGTCCGATTCCGCGCACCTGGGGCCTCAGCGTGCAGTTGTACTCCCTGCGTCGCCCCGGCGATGGCGGGTTCGGCGACACCCAGGCACTGGAAGACCTCGCTCGTGTGGCCGGTGAACGCGGCGCCGAGGCGTTGGCGATCAGTCCGCTGCATGCGATGTTTGGCAGCGACACCCAGCGCTACAGCCCGTATTCACCATCCAGCCGTTTGTTCCTCAACAGCCTCTATGCCGCACCGGGCGCGATTCTCGGCGAGCGCGCGTGGCGGGCCGCGATTGACGCCACCGGCCTGGCCGCCGAACTGCAACAGCTGGAAGAACAGCCGCTGATTAACTGGCCCGTGGCAGCCGAAGCCAAGCATCGCTTGCTGCAAGCCTTGTACGAAGGCTTCGTCCAGGGCGAACATCCGTTGCATGCCGACTTCAGCAGCTTCCGCCATGCACACGGCGAGGCGTTGGAAAACCACTGCCGCTTCGAAGCCATTCAAGAAGCCCGCGCCGCCAAGGGTGAAACCCTCGACTGGCGCGAGTGGCCGGAACAATGGCGCGACCCGCGCAGCGCCGCTCTCGCCGAATTTGCCGAAGAGAACGCCGGCCGCATTGGCTTCTTCGCCTTCTCCCAATGGCTGATCACCCGCTGCCTGGAGCGTGCACAAACCGCCGCCCGTAGCGCGGGGATGAGCATCGGGTTGATCGCTGATCTGGCGGTGGGTGCCGATGGCGGTGGCAGTCAGGCCTGGAGTCGTCAGGACGAATTGCTCGCCTCACTGACGGTGGGAGCGCCGCCAGACATTCTTAACCGTACCGGTCAGGGCTGGGGTATTTCCGCATTTTCCCCTGAAGGCCTGGTGCGCAACGGCTTTCGCGCATTCATCGAAATGCTCCGCGCCAATTTCGCCCACGCCGGCGGCTTGCGCATTGACCACGTCATGGGCCTGCAACGGTTGTGGGTGATCCCCAATGGTTCACCACCCGCCGACGGCGCCTACCTTTATTACCCGGTGGACGACCTGCTGCGTTTGCTCAGCCTTGAATCCCATCGCCATCAGGCAATCGTCCTGGGCGAAGACCTCGGGACGGTGGCCGACGGCCTGCGGGAAAAACTCATCGCGCGCGCGATCCTCGGCATGCGGGTGTTGCTGTTTGAACAGGACAACGCGCACTTCAAAACGATTCTCGACTGGCCGGACAACGCCCTCGCGACCACCAGCACCCATGACCTGCCGACACTCAATGGCTGGTGGCATGGCCGCGATATCGACTGGAACGCCCGACTGGGCCTGGTCGACGCCACGAGTGAAATCGAATGGCGCCACCACCGTGAACGCGAGCGCGAAGGTCTGCGTCGTGTGTTGAGCGAGGACCCGCAGAACTTTCGCGAAGAGTCCCATGAAACCGATCAGGTGCTCGACGCCGCGATACGTTTTCTCGGTCATACCCGGGCGCCGCTGGTGTTGCTGCCGCTGGAAGATGCCCTCGGCATCGAACAGCAGGCCAACCTCCCCGGCACCATCGACACGCACCCCAACTGGTCGCGGCGCCTGCCCGGCGGCAGCGAAGCGCTGCTCGACGACCCGGACGCCGCCCGGCGCCTGGAATTGCTCGCCTGTGCGCGACTTCAGGCTGGCGAGCGTGACCAATGAATCACCCGTTAATACAACCGCTACGCGCAACCCTGCGGCTGCAATTTCATAAAGGCTTCACGCTGGATCAAGCCGTGCCGCTGGTGCCGTACTTTGCCAGCCTCGGCATCAGCCATGTCTACGCCTCGCCACTGCTCGCGGCCCGCGCCGGTTCCATGCACGGCTACGACGTGGTGGACCCGACCACCGTCAACCCTGAGTTGGGTGGCGAAGCCGCCTTGCGCCGATTGATCGGTGCCCTGCGCGAACACAAAATGGGGTTGATCCTCGATATCGTCTCCAACCACATGGCCGTCGGTGGCAGTGACAACCCGTGGTGGCTGGACTTGCTGGAATGGGGACGCCTGAGCCCTTACGGCGAGTTCTTCGACATTCAATGGCACTCGCCTGACCCGTTGATGGAGGGCCAGTTGTTGTTGCCTTTCCTCGGCAGCGATTACGGCATCGCGCTGCAGGACGGCACCCTGCCCTTACGCTTCGATGCGCAGCGCGGTGCGTTTTATGTCGAGCACTACGAGCATCATTTCCCGATCTGCCCGTCGAGCTACGGTGAACTGCTGCGGACCGACGACGAACCGCTGAAGTTTCTCGCGGACCGTTTCAGTGCTTTGAGCTACCAGACCGATGCGCACAGTCTGGCGCAACCGCTGAAGGCAGAGCTGCGTGAGCTGGCCAGCGACCCCGAGGTGTTCAAATGCATTCAGCAGAATCTCAGCGCCTACGATTCGCTGACACCCGAGGGTTTCCAGCGCCTGCACCACCTGCTCGAACGTCAGAGTTATCGCTTGGCAAGTTGGCGCACGGCGGCGGATGACATCAATTGGCGGCGTTTTTTCGATATCAACGAACTGGGCGGCCTGCGCGTTGAACGGCCGGCGGTGTTCGAAGCGACCCACGCAAAAATATTCGAGCTGGTGGCTGAAGGCCTTGTCGACGGCCTGCGCATCGACCACATCGACGGCCTCGCCGACCCGCGTGGCTACTGCCGCAAACTGCGGCGTCGGGTCGATACGCTGTCGCCCGATCGGCACTTGCCGATCTTCGTCGAGAAGATTCTCGGCGAAGGCGAAACCCTGCACCGCGACTGGTCGGTGGACGGCACCACCGGTTACGAATTCATGAACCAGTTGTCGTTGCTGCAACACGATCCCGACGGCGCCCAGACCTTGGGCGAGTTGTGGAATCGCTACAGCGAACGGCCCGCGGACTTCCGTCAGGAAGCGCAGCTGGCACGTCAGCAGATTCTCAACGGCTCGTTGGCCGGTGATTTCGAGAGTGTTGCCCAAGCACTGCTGCAAGTGGCCCGGGACGACTTGATGACCCGCGACCTGACCCTGGGCGCGATCCGGCGGGCGTTGCAGGAACTGATCGTGCATTTCCCGGTGTACCGCACCTACATCAGCCCGCGTGGCCGTTCTGCCGAAGACGATGTGTTTTTCCAGCAAGCCATGGACGGTGCCCGGCAAACCCTCGGCGAGGCCGATTGGCCGGTGCTGGATTGCCTGGCCGGTTGGCTCGGCGGTGAGCCGTGGCGCAACCGCCCGGTGGGTCGTCAGCGCAAGATCCTCAAACATGCCTGCGTACGTTTCCAGCAACTGACGTCTCCGGCCGCCGCCAAAGCTGTGGAAGACACCGCGTTCTATCGCTCGGCCGTGTTGCTGTCGCGCAATGACGTGGGGTTCAGCACCGAACAGTTCAGTGCGCCGGTTGCCGATTTCCATGCGGTCTGCCTCCAACGACTGGAACAGTTTCCGGACAACCTGCTGGCGACTGCCACCCACGACCACAAACGCGGCGAAGACACTCGTGCGCGGTTGGCGGTGTTGAGCGAACGCAGTGCCTGGTACGCCGAACAGGTTCCGTTGTGGAAAACACTCGCCCGGCCCCTGCGTGACGACGACCAGATGCCCTCGGCGGGCGATGAGTTGATTCTGTATCAAGCGATCCTCGGCAGTTGGCCGCTGGATCTGCGGGTTGACGATCAAGCGGCGCTTGAGGACTACGCCAAACGCCTGTGGCAGTGGCAACAGAAAGCCTTGCGTGAAGCCAAGCTGCAAAGCAGCTGGAGCGCGGCGAACGAGCCTTACGAAAAAGCCATGCAGGTCTTTATCGAACGCCTGCTGCTGAGCCCGGAGGGTGAGCTGTTGCGCGCCGCCCTCGGCAAGGCGGTGCAAACGATTACCGCTGCCGGCGCGATTAACGGTTTGGCGCAAACCTTGCTGCGCATGACCGTACCGGGGATCCCGGACCTCTACCAGGGCAACGAGTACTGGGACTTTTCGCTGGTGGACCCGGACAACCGCCGGCCGGTGGACTACGCCAACCGCCAACAGGCGATGCAAGTGCCGTTGAATCTGCCCGATCTTTTGGCCAACTGGCGTGACGGGCGGATCAAGCAAACCCTGATCAAGCAGGTGTTGAACCTACGGGCTGAGCACGCCGATCTGTTTCGGCGAGGGACGTATCAAGCCCTCGACGTCGTCGGCAACCAGGCTCACCGGGTGCTGGCTTTTGCTCGCGAACATCAAGGAACACGGGCCATCGTGATCGTACCGATACGTTGCGCCCCACTGCTGGAAAACAGTGCCGAACCCCGGGTTGACGCGCTGCGTTGGGGCGATACGCGGGTCAAACTGCCGTTCACCGCCTCTGAGGAAAATCTGAAGGGACTTTTCTCGAACACAGCAGTCACACCCCACAGGGAGCTGAACATCAGCGCCGCGCTGGGGGATTTCCCGGTCAATCTCTTTATTCAAACGTTTACCCAAGCTTGAGTTCAGTTCAGGAGTATTGCGATGAGTACCGACGATAAACGCGTTCGCGAATTTGCCTATCAAATCTGGGAGTCGGAAGGGAAACCCGAAGGCCAGGAAGCCCGACACTGGGAGATGGCTCGCAAACTGGCTGAAGCCGAAGCGCTGGCACCGAGCAAATCGCCGAAGGCTGCCGGCAGTAAAACGGCTGTCAAACCTGCTGTGGCCAAAGCCGCCAATGGCAAGGTTCCCGAGCCGAAAGCCAAATCCAAGCCTGCAGCGGCCTCGAAGGTGATTCCGCCCGGCGAAAAAACTGCAGAGAAGAAGCCTCGCGCCGCGAAAAAACCTCCGGCAGTCTGACGCTTCACTATCGCTTCCTGATTGACCTCGTGGCCAACCCCTTGGCCACCGTGGGCTCGCTCGCCCGCGAAAAACCTGTAGGAGCGAGGCTTGCCCGCGAAGGCGGCATGTCAGTCGATTGAAATGTGACTGAAACACCGCCTTCGCGGGCAAGCCTCGCTCCTACAAAGAATCCCCTTTTTGCAGGAGCATCTATGACCAGTCCAAAGAAAGCCGCGCCAGAACCTCACGCCGAGGCCTCGCGAATTCGTGAAGGCCTGCCCTTCCCGCTGGGCGCGACCTGGGATGGCCTGGGGGTCAACTTTGCCTTGTTTTCCGCCAACGCCACCAAAGTCGAACTGTGCATCTTCGACGATGCCGGCGAAGTTGAACTCGAGCGAATCGAACTGCCGGAATACACCGACGAGATCTACCACGGCTACTTGCCCGACGCCCATCCAGGGCTGATCTACGGCTACCGCGTCTATGGCGCGTACGACCCGGCCAACGGTCATCGCTTCAACCACAACAAACTGCTGATTGACCCCTACGCCAAGCAATTGGTCGGCCAGCTGAAATGGTCCGAAGCGCTGTTCGGCTACACCATCGGCCACCCCGACGCCGACCTGAGTTTCGATGAGCGCGACAGTGCGCCCTTCGTGCCCAAGTGCAAAGTCATCGACCCGGCTCACACCTGGGGCAATGATCAACGGGTCAGCATCCCGTGGGACAAGACGATCATTTATGAAACCCACCTGCGCGGCATCAGCATGCGTCACCCCTCCGTCCCCGAGAACGTGCGCGGCACCTGCGCCGGGTTGATGGTCGATGACGTGCTGGAACACATCCGCAAGTTGGGGGTTTCTTCGGTTGAATTGCTGCCGATTCATGCGTTCGTCAATGACCAGCATCTGCTGCACAAAGGCATGACCAATTACTGGGGCTACAACAGCATCGCGTTCTTCGCCCCGGACCCGCGCTACCTGGCGAGCGGCAAGATCGCCGAGTTCAAGGAGATGGTCGCGCACCTGCACGAGGCCAATCTGGAAGTGATCCTCGACGTGGTCTACAACCACACCGCCGAGGGCAACGAACAAGGCCCGACCCTGTCCATGCGCGGCATCGACAACGCCTCGTACTACCGTTTGATGCCTGATGACAAGCGTTACTACATCAACGATTCCGGCACCGGCAACACCCTCGATCTGAGTCACCCGTGCGTGCTGCAAATGGTCACCGACTCCCTGCGTTACTGGGCCACGGAAATGCACGTGGACGGTTTCCGCTTCGACCTGGCGACCATTCTCGGCCGCTACCACGAGGGCTTCGACGAACGTCACAGCTTCCTCGTTGCCTGTCGCCAGGACCCGGTGCTGCGTCAGGTGAAAATGATTGCCGAGCCTTGGGATTGTGGCCCTGGCGGTTATCAGGTCGGTGGTTTTCCGCCGGGCTGGGTCGAGTGGAACGACAAATTCCGCGACACCGTGCGTGCGTTCTGGAAAGGCGATGACGGCCAACTGGCGGACTTCGCCAGCCGCATGACTGCGTCCGGCGAGATGTTCAACCAGCGCGGCCGACGTCCGTATGCTTCGTTGAACTTCATCACGGCGCATGACGGTTTCACCCTTAACGATCTGGTGTCGTACAACGACAAGCACAACGAAGCCAACGACGAGAACAATCAGGACGGCAGCAACAACAACCTGTCCTGGAACCACGGCGTCGAAGGCCCGACCGACGACCCGGAAATCAACGAGCTGCGTCAGAGGCAAATGCGCAACTTCTTCGCCACGTTGCTGCTGTCCCAAGGCACGCCGATGCTGGTGGCCGGCGACGAATTCGCCCGCACCCAGGAAGGCAACAACAACGCCTATTGCCAGGACAGCGAGATCGGCTGGGTCAATTGGGACCTGAGCGAGGACGGCAAGGCCCTGCTCAAGTTCGTCAAACGCCTGATCAAGTTGCGCCTGGCGTATCCGATCCTGCGTCGCGGACGCTTCTTGGTGGGCAATTACAACGAGGACATCGGCGTCAAGGACGTGACCTGGCTCGCCCCGGATGGCAGCGAAATGTCCACTGAACAATGGGAAGAAGGCCATGGCCGCTGCCTCGGCATGTTGCTCGACGGACGTGCGCAGGAAACCGGTATCCGCCGCAAGGGTGGTGACGCGACCTTGTTGCTGGTAGTCAACGCGCACCACGACATCGTCAACTTCACCTTGCCGGAAGTGCCTGACGGCTATCACTGGACGTGCATGATCGACACCAATCAACCGAAGATTCGCGGGCAGGAGCTTTTCGAGTTCGGTCACGAATATTCCGTCACCGGTCGTTCGCTGCTGCTGTTCGAATTGCAGCATGAGGAAGAAGAGTGAAATGGACCTTCAGGCGTTTCTCACTCGCCAGCCACCGGACTACGCCGATACTCAGGCGCTAGGCCGGTGCCTGCGGGCATTGGTGGAGGCTGGGCTCGATCAGCTTCCGCTGCCGGGTAGCGGCCAGACGCTGGAGCGATTCCAGCGGCTGGCCGAGGTCGGTGGCCATGACCTCGGGTTGTGCAAATTGTACGAAGGCCATACCGATGCGCTGGCGATCATCCAGCAACTCGGTGGTTCGCCAACCCCGGGCAGCACGTGGGGGATGTGGGCGGCCGAGCCGCCACAGGCGCGGGTTCGCGTCCGTCCGCAAGGTCACATGGTCGTGTTGAACGGGCGCAAGGCCTGGTGCTCGGGCGCGGCGGTATTGAGTCATGCGTTGCTCACGGCCTGGGATCATCAGGACTGCCAGCAATTGGTCGCCGTGGCGCTGGATCAACCCGGTGTGACCGTGACCGATCAGGGCTGGCAAGCGGTCGGCATGGGCGCCACCGGCAGCGTCGAAGTGCTGTTCGAAGGCGCCGAAGCACAAGCCATCGGCTACCGCGGCGATTACCTGAATCGGCCCGGTTTCTGGCAAGGCGGAATCGGCATTGCGGCGTGCTGGTACGGCGCGGCACAGAGCATCGCCGAACGTCTGCGCGACCATTGCGCCCAACGTGAAGAACCCCACGCCCTCGCCCACCTGGGTGCCGTCGACAGTGCGTTGCATGCCGCTGCCGAGGTGCTGCGGGTCAGCGCATTGATGATCGACGCCGCACCGCTGGACGACGCCGAGCTGCTGGCCCGGCGCGCCCGCGCAGTGGTAGAACACGCCGCGGAACAGGTGATGCTGCACGTCGGCCACGCCCTCGGTTCAGGTCCCTACTGTAGGGATCGACAGTTCGCCCATCTGATCGCCGACCTGCCGGTATTCCTGCGCCAAAGCCACGCCGAACGGGACCTCGCCGCCCTCGGACAGCAAGTCATTACCGGGACATGGACGTTATGAAAACCAACCCAATCGTCGGCCAGGGCACGCCGCTTCATGTCTGGCAGACTTCCAGTCACCTGGCGCAGTTGCCGGTCATCGATATTCTGAGCCTGGTGCCGGAAGGCGCCCGCGCGGTGATCATCGCCCCGCACCCGGATGACGAAGTGCTGGGCTGCGGCGGTTTCCTGCAACTGCTGGCCGCCGCCGGCCGCCCCTTGCAACTGATCTCGGTCACTGATGGCAGTGCCAGCCACCCCGGTTCCAAGCGCTGGCCGGTGGAGCGTTTGAGTGCGGTCCGGCCTCAGGAATCGGTCGAAGCCTTGCGTCGTCTCGGCCTGCCGCTGCACAGTCTGAAATGGCTGCGCGGCGGTTTCAAGGACAGTCAGGTCGCTGATCGAGAAGACGAATTGGGCGATTTCATTGAACGTCATCTGCGCCCCAACGACGTGGTGTTCACCACGTGGAGTGAAGACGGCCATTGCGATCACGAAGCCGCGGGTCGAGCCAGTGCCATAGCGGCGAAACGCGCCGGTGCGACCGTGCATGAATTGCCCGTGTGGACCTGGCATTGGGCCGCACCTGAGGACAGTTTCGTGCCGTGGCATCGGGCGCGAAAAATCCTCCTGGCGCCGCATTTGGTTGCGCGCAAACGCCACGCTATCCACGCCTTTGCCAGCCAATTGGAAGGTGATCCGCAAATCGGCCTGCCGCCGGTGTTGGCGCCCTATGTGCTGGAGCGCCTTCTGCAACCGTTCGAAGTGGTGTTCTTATGAGCGTCGAGGACCGCTATTTCGACGGTTTGTTTGCCGGCAGCGATGATCCCTGGTCCTTTCGTCAGCGCTGGTATGAACAGCGCAAACGTGCGATCACCCTTGCCGCACTGCCCCGCACGCATTACCGGGCGATCTTCGAACCCGGCTGTGCCAACGGCGAGTTGAGCTTTGAGCTGGCAAGCCGTTGCGATCGTCTGCTGTGTTGCGACACCGCCGCTGCGGCCGTCACGCTGGCCAGCACCCGACTTGGCCCGTTCGATCACGCAGAAGTTCGCCAAAGCCGTTTGCCTATCGATTGGCCGGAGGAAAAATTCGACCTGATCGTGCTCAGCGAAGTCGGCTATTACCTCGACGCCGACGACCTGAAATGTCTGATCGAACAGGCCGAAAACTCGCTGACCGCCGACGGCCAACTCCTGGCCTGCCACTGGCGCCCGCCCATCGACGGCTGTCCACTGAATGCCCGGCAGGTCCACGACTTGCTCCACGAACATTTGCATTTGCCGCGCCTGGTCCTGCATCAGGAAGCGGATTTTCTGCTGGAACTCTGGAGTCGTGAACCACGCTCCGTGGCGGCTCTGGAGGGCTTGCGATGATTGGCATCCTGATTCCCGCGCATAACGAAGAAGACTTGCTCGGAGATTGCCTTGAGGCGGCCCTGCTCGCCGCGCAACACGAACTGCTGGATGGTGAGACCGTCGAGGTGCTGGTGGTGCTCGACAGTTGCACCGACCGATCCTCGGAGATCGTCAGTGCTTACCCGGTGCACAGTCTCGCAATCGAGGCGCGTAACGTCGGCCAGGCCCGCGCGGCCGGTGCGCGGTTTCTGCTGGAGCGCGGGGTGCGCTGGATTTCCTGTTCCGATGCCGACAGCCGTGTGGCGCAGGATTGGCTGGTAGCGCAACTGGCCCTCGACGTCGATGCCGTGTGCGGCACGGTCACGGTGGATGCGTGGCACGAGTCGATCGATGAGTCGGCACAGATTCGTTATCACCAAACTTATCAGGCCCATGACGGCCATCGGCACATTCATGGCGCCAATCTTGGCATCAGTGCTGACGCCTATCAGCGCGCCGGCGGTTTCGAACCGCTGGCCTGTGATGAAGACGTGCAACTGGTGCGACAACTCGAACGCTGCGGTGCCAACATTGCCTGGAGCCATCGCCCGCAAGTGCTCACCAGTGCTCGGCTGGACAGTCGGGCGCGGGGTGGTTTCGGCGATTATTTGCGAGGTCTGGCACAGCTCGGTTAAAAAAAACCGGATCAGATATCACCACTACGCGACGAATAGCGTTACTTGAGCAATACTCTGCTCGCGGCAATCCAGGGTACGGAGCGCTGCACATTGCTATCAAACAGAACAAGGACGTAGCCCGATGAAATCCGTTTCCATCCTCGAAAGCAGCTCGCCGGGACAGATCTGGAACAGCGCCCAGCAGCTGGACAACATTCCCGTCATCAACACCGAGACCCTGGTGCCCGCCGGCGCACGTGCCGTGGTGATCGCGCCGCATCCCGGCGATGAAGTGGTCACCTGCGGCGGTTTGCTGCAGCTGCTGTCCACCCTCGGTCATCCCCTTCAATTGATCTCGATTACCGATGGCAGCGCCAGCCATCCGGGCTCGCAACAATGGTCTGAAAAACGCCTGAGTGTGTTTCGTGGCCAGGAAAGCGTCGAAGCCTTGCGTCGGCTGGGATTGCCGATGCACAGCCTGAAGTGGATCCGCGGCGGCTTTACCGACAACGCCCTGGCCGAGCGTGAAACCCAAATGACCCAATTCATCGCCCGTTATTTGCGCCCCGGCGACGTGGTGTTCAGCACCTGGCGTGAAGACGGCACCTGCGATCATGACGCCGTCGGCCGCGCCAGCGCGAATGCGGCAAGCATGGTCGGGGCAACGTTCCACGAATCACCGGTCTGGGCCTGGCACTGGCCGACCCGGGATCAAGGGCTCTTTCCTTGGCATCGTGCGCGCAAAATACGCCTCGACACCTGGACCGTCGCCCGCAAAAGCCACGCCACCCACGCCTACGCCAGCCAGCTCGACGGCGAACCGGCCATCGGCATCGCGCCGCTGCTGCCCCGGGTGATTCTGGAGCGCATGCGCCTGCCCTACGAAGTCGTTTTCGTCTGACCCCACTTCTCACCCAACACAAATCCCTTGTAGGAGTGAGCCTGCTCGCGATAGCGGTGGATCAGTTGACATCAATGCTGGATGTCACTCCGCTATCGCGAGCAGGCTCACCCCTCCAGGGAATGGTGTCGCTCAAACTGAACTGCCCGCTGCTGCGTCAGTCGCATACATAAGCAGCCCAGATTCAGAGGAGTGAACGTGACCAGCGATTCCGAGCAGCGAGCCGTCGAATCAGTGCCCTTGAACACGCCCCTGGCGGTTCATCGTTTGAGAGTGCTGACGGTCAACACCCACAAGGGGTTCACCGCCTTCAACCGGCGTTTCATCCTCCCGGAGCTGCGCGAAGCGGTGCGCAGTACATCGGCCGATCTTGTCTTCCTGCAAGAAGTGGTCGGCGAACACGATCGGCATTCTTCCCGTTACAACGATTGGCCGCAAACCTCGCAATACGAGTTCCTCGCCGACAGCATGTGGAGCGATTTCGCCTACGGCCGCAACGCCGTCTACCCCGACGGCCATCACGGCAACGCCCTGCTGTCGAAATACCCGATTCGCGAACACCGCAACCTCGACGTGTCCATCACCGGCCCCGAACGGCGTGGGTTGTTGCACTGCGTACTGGACGTGCCGGGGCATGCAGAAGTCCACGCGATCTGCGTGCATTTGAGCTTGCTGGAAAGTCATCGCCAGTTGCAGCTCCAGCTGCTCTGCCAACTGCTCGAATCCCTGCCCGACGATGCGCCGGTGATCATTGCCGGAGACTTCAACGACTGGCAGTTGCAAGGCAACGCCGCCCTCGCCCGTCGCGATTACCTGCACGAAGCCTTCGAACGCCGCAATGGCCGACCGGCAAAAACCTACCCCGCGCGCTTTCCACTGCTGCGCCTGGACCGGATCTACCTGCGCAACGCCAGTAGCCACAACCCACGCATTCTCGGCAACAAACCCTGGACGCATCTATCGGATCATTTGCCGTTGGCGGTGGAAGTACACCTCTGAGTTTTCATCCCATTAAGGCGCGTTAACCACGACGTAGGTCAGTTTGCTGCCCGCGGTCATTTCAGCGCCGCATTACTGACAGAATCGAGACACCCAATCAGCAGGACAACTGTGCACTGAACCTCGCTTCGGCAGACCGATAGCCCGCTATCCAAAGGCTCTGGCACGCGGGTTTTTTGACGATTTTTCGTACAAACAAGAACTTAGATGCGCGTCGCAAATCAGTCACTTGCGAGCACTAAAATACCACTACCACTTATCGGCCATTTTCTTGACGCGCCGTCAAGGGTCTTCTTAGCTACACGTTACTACCCCCGGAAATCCACCAGGGGCAAACCTCCAGGACACCCGCGAAATCGGGCGGCCAGCGGCTTGCCTCAATCCATTCGGTCGCCCCTCATTCGGGGTAGGAGAGACGCCAAAGCGAGATTCGGCATGCGATTGCAAGGTAGACCCCCATGAAAACTTCATTCACCCAACAAGAGATCAAAGTCACTTTTTGCACTGTCTCGAGTTCGCTGCTGCTGTGTTCTTCCATGGAGGTGCAAGCAGGGCCCGCAGAGAATGAAACCGCCCCCAGGTATCGCCAGGATATTTCGGTAATGACCTTGCCCACGGTCAATATCACCGCCCCCTACCCTGGCCACTTCAGCGCCGCCTCCGATACCCGAAGTTCACACCTGACCATCGAAGACGCCGCGCCTTCGGCCTGGGATCAGCTGTACGGGCAGGCTTCGCGACAAGCACAGACCGATGTGATGGCGCAGGGCTTTTCCAGCCCTGGCAGTACAGAATTCAAAGGCCCGGCGATCCTGACCCTGCAGAGCGGTAGCGGCCATACCCAGCGGGTCGGCCTGATCGGCGGGATGACTCAGTTACAAGGCAACAGCAACGGCCTGTTGACCAGTCGCGCACTCGCCGACCCCACCACGGACACCCTCAACCTTCAAGGCCAGAGCCTCGGCGCCTACTGGAGCCTGACCGGCCCCCAAGGCTGGCACGTGGATTTGACGGCCAGTGGCGGCCGGGTCAACGGTTTCAGCCGTAACGACCAGGGCGCACGACAAGCGACCGAAGGCAGCGCGGTGACGTTGTCGGTGGAAGGCGGTTTTCCGATTGGCCTGAGCGATAACTGGGTGGTCGAACCGCAAGCGCAGTTGATCAATCAACGCATCACACTGGATACACCTTATGCCGGCTCAGGCAATGCGTCGTCCAGCGACCTGACGTCCTGGAGCGGCCGGGTCGGCGCACGATTGAAAGGTAGTTACGACATCAACGGCCTGGGGGTCGAACCCTATGTGCGGACCAACGTGTGGCACACCGTATACACCGGCAATACCGTGACCCTCGATCAGGTCGACAAGATCAGCAGCAGTCGCCATTCATCGACGGTCGAAGTGGGTTTGGGACTGGTGGCCAGAGTTACGCCCGCTGTGAGTTTTTACGTCAGTGCCGATTACAGCAGTGATGTGGATGACAATGATTTGAACGGGTTGATTGGGAGTCTGGGTGTGCGGATGCGGTGGTGAGCTTTTGGGCTTGAGAGATTCGGTGTCAGGTCGGACGCCATCGCGAGCAGGCTCACTCCCACATTGGTTCTGTGTACGACACAAAACCAATGTGGGAGCGAGCCTGCTCGCGATGGGGGCAACTCGGTTCTAGATCAACCCTCGGGCCGCAGGATCAACACCGCCAGCGGTGGCAGGTTCAACACCAGCGAAAGCGCCTGCCCATGGCTTGGCTCTTCCTCGGTAAACGCCCCGCCGCTGTTGCCGTAGTTGGAACCGGCATACATCGCCGCATCGCTGTTGATTGACTCGATCCAGCGCCCGGCGAACGGTACGCCGATGCGATAGGCTTGACGCGGCACCGGCGTGAAGTTCGCCACCACCAACACCGGCCGCCCTTCCTTGCTCCAGCGCAAGAACGCGTAAACGCTGTTGATCGCATCATCGCCGATCAACCACTGGAAGCCCTGCGGTGCGTCGTCCTGGCCATGCATCGCCGGCTCTTCGCGGTACAGCCGGTTGAGGTCGCCAACCAGTTTCTGCACACCCTTGTGCTCCGAGTATTGCAGCAGGTACCAGTCCAGTTGCTGATCGTGATTCCACTCGCGCCACTGGCCGAATTCGCAGCCCATGAACAACAGTTTCTTGCCGGGATGCGCCCACATGAAGCTCAAATAGGCCCGCAGGTTGGCAAATTTCTGCCAGCGGTCGCCGGGCATCTTGTCGATCAGGGAATGCTTGCCGTGCACCACTTCATCGTGGGAGATCGGCAGGATGAAACGCTCGGACCAGGCATACACCAGGCCGAAACTCAGCTCGTTGTGGTGATGCGCGCGGTACACCGGATCCTGCTGAATGTAATGCAGCGAATCGTGCATCCAGCCCATGTTCCACTTGTAGTCGAAACCCAGTCCGCCCTGTTGCGTGCTTTGGCTGACACCCGGCCACGCGGTGGACTCCTCGGCGATCACCAGCGCACCCGGCGCTTCCAGGTTGACCACGTCGTTGAGGTGGCGCAGGAAGTCGATGGCTTCGAGGTTCTCGCGCCCGCCATGACGGTTCGGCACCCACTCCCCGGCCTTGCGCGAGTAATCGCGATAGAGCATCGACGCCACGGCATCGACCCGCAGGCCATCCACGTGGAAATGCTTGAGCCAGTGAAGTGCCGAGGCCAGCATGTAACCGTGCACCTCGGTGCGACCCAGGTTGTAGATCAGCGTGTCCCAGTCCTGATGGAAACCTTCCTGCGGATTGCCGTATTCGTACAGCGCGGTGCCATCGAATTGCGCCAGGCCGTGGGTATCGGTGGGGAAATGCGCCGGCACCCAATCGAGGATCACGCCGATGTCAGCCTGGTGGCAGGCATTGACGAAGGCCGCGAAGTCTTCCGGCGAACCGTAGCGGGCGCTCGGGGCGAATTGCGACAGCAGCTGATAACCCCAGGAACCGCCGAACGGGTGTTCCATGATCGGCATCAGTTCGATGTGGGTGAAGCCCAGTTCCTTCACATACGGAATCAGCCGCTCGCCCAGTTCGTGCCACGTGTACTGACGCGCCACTTCACCCAGATCATCCAGCTCGCACTGCCACGAGCCAGCATGCAACTCGTAGATCGACAGCGGCGCACTCGGCAGATGCCGGTCGCCACGAGACTCCATCCACGCCTGATCCTGCCAATCGATGTTCAGCGGCGAAGCGACTTTTGACGCTGTGTCCGGCGGCAGCGAGGTGGCCAGGGCCATCGGATCAGCCTTGAGCGGCAGAATGCCTTGGGCACCGAGGATTTCGTATTTGTACGTTTCCCCCGCCTGCAGGCGCGGGACAAACAGCTCCCAGACCCCGGTGGGATGGCGCAGGCGCATCGGGTGGCGACGACCGTCCCAGTTGTTGAAGTCACCGACCACCGACACCCGCTTGGCGTTCGGTGCCCACACGGCGAAACGCACGCCATCGACACCGTCCACCGACTTCAGCTGCGCGCCGAGGCAGGCGCTGAGGTCGCGGTGATTGCCTTCGGCGAACAGGTACAAGTCCATCTCGCCGAGCAACGGGCCGAAGCTGTAAGGGTCTTCAGACACCTGTTCGCCGCCGGCCCACCGGGTGCGCAGCAAATACGGCTGCGCCCGGTCGAAGTGCCCGACAAACAGCCCCGGCGTCTGGGTGGCTTCAAGGTTGCCGAGTTCTTCCCCAGAGTCCCTGGCCAATACCTGCACGCTCAGCGCGTCTGGCAGATAAGCCCGAATGAATTGCCCACCGGCGTCATCGCCGTGGGGGCCGAGAACTGCAAAAGGGTCGTGATGTTCGGCGCGTACCAGCGCGTCGATATCCCGCGATCTGGGCAGCAGCGCCTCTTTGGCGTGACCCTGTTCCTTGTTCGAGAAACTCATGACTACTCTCCACCAAGATCGGAAAAGGGTTTAAGCCCACTCAATAATCCAAACAAACCGTGCAATGGCACCGGCAGCCAAGTGGGGCGATTTTCCGCCTCATAGGCCACCTCATACGCCGCCTTCTCCAGCCCGAACAACGCCAACGCGGCGTCCTCGCCTTCCGGATCTTGCCACGCATGAGCAAGACTAGCTGCCGCCAGCCGATAAGCGTCGACAAATGCCTGTTTTGCTTCATTCAGATAACGGTCGGCTACCCGTTGCCGTGCCGCTTGGGCATCGGCGGTGTTGTCGACGTTATGCACGTTGATCGCCATCGCTGCGGCGTAATCGAAGGAGCGCAACACGCCACTGACATCTTTGTACGGGCTGTGCTTGCCACGTCGTTCGCTCAGCGGCCGCGCCGGTTCACCCTCGAAGTCGATGAGAAAAGCGTCGCCCTTGATCACCAGCACCTGACCCAGGTGCAAGTCGCCGTGGACGCGAATGCGTAAGCCGCCGACGGCTTTTTTGCCCAGGTCCTGGACATGGCTGAGGATGGCTTTTTTGTTGTCCAGTAAACGAGTGACCAGCGCTTTGTCCACCGGGTTCAGTTCACTTTGATGCTGTTTGAGCAACTTCAGCGAGTGCTCCAGCTGCGCCGCAACGTCCTTGGCCGAGGCCAGGGCATCTTTCTGCGTGGTGACCTGCGGGGCGAAGTCCGGGTCATCGGTCGGGGCCGCCAGCACTTGGTGCATTTCACCCAGCCGCTGGCCGAGCATGCCGGCGAAGTCCCTCAGTTCACCCAAGGCGTTGTAGTGCTGCTCCTGCTCGGACATGGCGTCGGCCAGTTCGTCGCGTAGTGCCCGTTCGAGGTTGTTCTGGGTCCATTCCCAGGCGTCGCCCTGATTGCTCAGATAGCCTTGGGCGATCATTAACAGATTGTCTTCGCCCTTGCCGTCGCGGCGAACAACCGAACCCAGCAGCGGCGAGATATTACTGAAACCGGCATGGGTCAGGTACGCGCTCATTTCCAGTTCCGGGTGTACGCCCGAGGCGACTTTGCGGATCAGCTTCAGCACCAGGCTGCTGCCGATAACCACCGAACTGTTGGACTGCTCGGCGGACAGGTAACGTACTTCCGATTCCGCCGTCAGGCCCAGTCTGGCCAATTCGGCAGTCGGCTCGAAACGAATCTCGCCGCCGTCCGAGGGCAATACTTTGTTTTCCTGCATGCCTTGCAGCACCGCGCGGATAAAGTTTTCCAGGCTGAACGCATCGGTGATCAAACCCACCTGAGGGCCACGTCGTACTCGAGACAGCGCCAGTTGCTGCGGCAACGCCGGGCCGACCTGATCATCGGCGATGAAGCCGAACGGCAACTGGTAACGGCTGGTCTGGCCGCCGCTGGTGACTTCGATTTCACTCAACAGCACCGGGTGCTGCGCGTCACCGAAGCGCACGCCGTAAGCCAGGTTGACCTTCTCGATGGCCGCGTCCTTGCCGGCGAACCAGCGGCGGTTTTGCAGCCAGTTCGGCAGGATGCCCTGCTCCAGCGTGCCGCGGGACGGCGTTTCGAGCAGTTCTTCCATGCGTTTTTTCAGCACCAGGGTGGTGAAGTCCGGCAGGCTTTGCGCCGGTTCTACGTGCCAGCTAGGCATTTGATTCTCCGCAGCGAGTCCGAACCAGTAAAAGCCGTACGGCGCCAGGGTCAGGAGGAAATTCAATTGGCCGATCGGCGGAAAGGCGTTACCGCCGAGCATTTCCACCGGCACCATGCCGACGTAGGCCGACAGGTCCAGCTCGGCCGCTTGCGCACTGCGCGATACGTTGGCGACACACAGGATGGTTTCGTATTTGCCATCCGGCCCGGTGTATTCACGGATATAGGCAAGAATCCGCCGATTGCTTGGCGAAAGCATTTTCAGCGTGCCACGACCGAACGCCTTGGACTGCTTGCGCACGGCTAGCATGCGCCGGGTCCAGTTCAGCAGCGAATGCGGGTCGCCGGCCTGGGTTTCGACGTTGACCGACAGGTAACCGTATTGCGGGTCCATGATCGGTGGCAGCACCAGGCTCGCCGGGTCGGCGCGGGAGAAACCGCCGTTACGGTCGATCGACCACTGCATCGGCGTACGCACACCGTCGCGGTCGCCGAGGTAGATGTTGTCGCCCATGCCGATTTCATCGCCGTAATACATCGTTGGCGTGCCGGGCATCGACAGCAGCAGACTGTTGAGCAGTTCCACGCGACGACGATCACGCTCCATCAACGGTGCGAGTCGGCGGCGAATGCCCAGGTTGATCCGCGCCCGACGGTCGGCCGCGTAGTAATTCCACAGGTAATCGCGCTCTTTGTCAGTGACCATCTCCAGGGTCAGCTCATCGTGGTTGCGCAGGAAAATCGCCCACTGGCAGTTGGCCGGGATCTCCGGGGTCTGGCGCAGGATGTCGGTAATCGGAAAGCGATCTTCCTGAGCCAGCGCCATGTACATGCGCGGCATCAACGGGAAGTGGAACGCCATGTGGCACTCGTCGCCGTTGAGGCCTTTTTTGTCCGTGCCGCCGAAATACAATTGCGTGTCTTCCGGCCATTGATTAGCCTCGGCCAGCAGCATGCGGTCCGGGTAGTTGGCGTCGATCTCGGCACGGATCTGTTTCAGTACGTCGTGAGTCTCGGGCAGGTTTTCGTTGTTGGTACCGTCGCGCTCGATCAGGTACGGAATTGCGTCCAGCCGCAAACCGTCGATGCCCATGTCGAGCCAGTAGCGCATTACCGACAGCACGGCTTTCATGACTTGCGGGTTGTCGAAGTTCAGGTCCGGCTGGTGCGAATAGAACCGGTGCCAGAAGTACTGGCCGGCGACCGGGTCCCAGGTCCAGTTGGACTTTTCGGTGTCGAGAAAGATGATGCGGGTGCCGTCGTATTTTTGATCGTCATCGGACCAGACGTAGAAGTCCCGCGCTGCCGAACCGGGTTTGGCTTTGCGCGCACGCTGGAACCAGGCGTGCTGGTCGGAGGTGTGGTTGATGACCAGCTCGGTAATCACCCGCAGGCCACGTTTGTGGGCCTCCGAGATAAAACGCTTGGCGTCGGCCATGGTGCCGTAGTCGGGGTGGACGCCACGGTACTCGGCAATGTCATAGCCATCGTCACGCCGTGGCGACGGATAGAAGGGCAAGAGCCAGATGGTGTTGACGCCGAGGTCGGCAATGTAATCGAGTTTGGCGATAAGACCGGGAAAGTCGCCGATCCCGTCATTGTTGGAGTCGAAAAAAGATTTGACGTGAACCTGGTAGATCACCGCATCCTTGTACCAGAGCGGGTCCTTGATGAAGGTGGCTGCCTTGGGTTTCTTCGCCATTTGAAACTCCTGTTGAATTCGAAATAGCCACAACCAAGCCAGTCGCTTTGGAATAGGGCTTTGTGGCGAGGGGATTTATCCCCGTTCGGCTGCGAAGCAGTCGCATGCGTTTGATCTGGTTGATGCGTTTGGGCGGATTGGGGGCCGCTTCGCGACCCAACGGGGATAAATCCCCTCGCCACAGGAATCCCCTCGCCATAGAGGTCGCGGTGCATTCAGGAAGTTGTGATTCGCCAGATGCCGAACGGTTGATGCGCCGGGTCGATCCGCATGAACTGGTACTTGCCGTGCCAGGTCCAGCGATGGCCGCTCATCAAGTCTTCGCCCTGGGTATTGGCGTCGTCGGGCAAGCCCATTTCCCACAGCGGCAATTCGAAGTTGGCTTCCTGGACGTTATGCGGGTCGAGGCTGACGGCCACCAGAATGAAGTTGCTGCCATCCGCGCTGCGTTTGCCGAAATACAGAATGTTGTCGTTCCACGCGTTGTAGACCTTCAAGCCCAGGTGCGTGTGCAGCGCCGGGTTTTGTCGGCGGATGCGGTTGAGCTGGGCGATCTCGGCAATGATGTTGCCCGGAGCGTTGAAGTCCCGAGGGCGGATCTCGTACTTCTCGGAATTGAGGTATTCCTCCTTGCCCGGCACCGGCGCGGCTTCACACAGTTCGAAGCCCGAATACATGCCCCACAGACCGGAGCCCATGGTCGCCAACGCGGCGCGGATCAGAAAACCGGCGCGCCCGGACTCATGAAGAAACGCGGGATTGATGTCCGGCGTATTGACGAAGAAATTCGGCCGGTAGCATTCACGCCACGGCGACTCATTCAGTTCGGTGAAATAGGTCGCCAACTCCGTTTTGCTATTGCGCCAGGTGAAGTAGGTGTAGCTCTGGGAGTAACCGACCTTGCCCAGCCGCGCCATCATCGCTGGGGTGGTAAAGGCTTCCGCGAGGAACATCACCTCGGGGTACAACGCCCGCACATCGGCGATCAGCCATTGCCAGAACGGCAGCGGCTTGGTGTGGGGGTTATCGACGCGAAAGATCTTCACGCCCTCTTCGACCCAGCCGACCACGATATCGCGCAGCTCGACCCACAAACTGGGGATCGCATCGCTGGCATAGAAATCGACGTTGACGATGTCCTGGTATTTTTTCGGCGGGTTCTCGGCGTATTTGATCGTGCCGTCCGGCCGCCAGTTGAACCAGCCCGGGTGCTGTTTGAGCCACGGGTGATCCTGGGAACACTGGATCGCGAAATCGAGGGCAATTTCCAGTCCGTGATCCGCCGCCGCTGCAACCAGTCGACGGAAGTCTTCGCGAGTGCCGAGTTCGGAATGAATCGCCTCGTGCCCGCCCTCTTCACTGCCGATGGCATACGGGCTGCCCGGATCGTCGGGGCCGGCGGTCAATGAATTGTTTGGGCCTTTGCGGAAGCTGCGACCGATCGGGTGGATCGGCGGGAAGTACAGCACATCGAAACCCATGTCCTGAATCATCGCCAGTCGCGAGTGCACGTCGTTGAACGTGCCGTGACGGGCCGGATCGTCGGTGATCGAGCGCGGAAACAGCTCATACCAACTGGCGAACTGCGCCAGCTCTCGCTCGACGTCCAGTGGAAACTCGGGGCTGAGACTTAGATAAGCGCGGTGATCGGCCTGAGCCATCAGGTCGGCGCTACGTTGGTGCAGAAACAGAGCGACCTGCTCGGTTTCGAGCAGACCGGACAGCTCATGGTGCAACGCCGCCAGTTCTTCGCTCAACGGCCCTTCCGAGCGTTCGGCGGCCTGTTGCACCTGGTTGCGTCCTTCCTGCAATTCCAGACTGATGGGCACGCCCGCGATGTTCTTTTTCTCAATCTCATAACAGAAGCTGGCGAACTGATCGATCCAGGCCTCGATGCAAAAGACGTAGCGGCCCTGCGCCTCAACACGGAACTGGCCCTGCCAGCCGTTATTGCCGAGTTCGGTCATGACCTCGCTCTGCCAGGCGTCGTCGCCGTCGGCACGCCAGCGTATGCGCACGGCCAGTTTGTCGTGACCGTCGGCAAACACTTTGGCGGTGACCACCACGCCCTGACCCACCACGGCTTTGGCAGCAAACTGTCCGCCATCCAGGGTCGGCATGATGTTTTCGATGGCGATGCGCGGTAGCAGCAGAGCCTGCGACAGCGGCATATGAGGGTTGTAGTTCAGCTCTGTCGGTTTTTCAGCAGTCATCGAGCATCTCTCCTTTACGCCCCATGGACGCTCTTGTGTCTGGTCGTCATTCACGCGGAACCGTCTGCCCTGAAATGAACTCACTTAGGTTCCGAGCGACAAGCGCGGGGAAAAGTTCACGCCCATTTGCCGGGAATCAAATTCCTCGCGCAACGGTCAATCAACTTAAGCACGACTTACGCCATGTGCCACTGGAGGCTTCAACGATGAGTATTCCAATCCCGGCCGAAACACCTGATCCGAACATCGACAACCCGACCATTCCGCCGACCGAGCCGGAACCGGTGCCCGAGCAAGAGCCGCCGGGAACCACTCCACCGCCTAGGGAAGAGCCGCCAGCCACCGTGCCGCCGGTGATCCTGACGCCAGAGTGATAGCTACGGCCGCTCTTGCTCGTCTGTTTCCCTGTCGATCATTCTCACGATCCTCGGCATCACGCTGAAAATCGCCAATGCCAGCAGCGTACTGAACACCGCCGTCGCCTCGCGACCCAGCCCGGCCGAGACACCGATGGCGGCGGTCATCCACAAGCCGGCGGCGGTGGTCAGGCCTTTAACATGGCCATCATCGCCTTCCTGGTTTTTCAGGATGGTGCCGGCGCAGAGGAAACCGATCCCGGCGATCACGCCTTGCACCACCCGGCTCATCGCGTCTGCCTGGGAGCCAGACATCTGCGGCACCAGCACAAACAACGCCGCGCCCAGCGCCACCAGCATGTGCGTGCGAACCCCGGCAGCCTTGCCCTTTTGCTCCCGTTCGAAGCCGAGAATCCCGCCCAAAATCGCCGCGATCAGCAATCTCACGGTTATGCGTGTCAGTTGGGACGCATCGCCGATGTCGGCGAACTCCGCTTGCAACGTTTCCCAAACCTCATGCCACCAGGCGTTCATGGTGCAATCCTTGTGATTGATTGTTATTGGAAGGATGGACCGCGCCGACCATTAATCGGTTGCACAGAACGATGACCGTCGGATGCGCCCTAAGAGTTTAGAACCCGCTAAAAAAAGGACACCGCCATGACTGTGCGCATCGAAAACCAGACCTGCTTTTTCCTTACCGACAACGGCGAAGAAATTCGCCTGTGCCCCGATGTCACGATCATCACCGACTCGGAAAAAGCCATGTCGGCGGTGGAGATCAACGGCCAGCGTGTCTACATTACCGAAGCAGAAGCCGATGCATTGACCGTAGCAGGCGCAGTGGACGGTCGTAAGCATTTGAAGGCCACCGACAGTGATTCGGTGATTTGACTGACCCGGATCAACAACGCCCGCAAGCGCCTGATATAAGCGCCTGCGCCCCGCTGCGACGGGGTGCATCAAGTTGTCGCAGGGAGCGGATCAATGCCCATCTGATCCGCTTTTTATTGCAATACCTGAGTCTGTTATGCAAACAGATTGCTGGTCATAGTGCTCACGCCTGATGGAGGCTGATGAGCGAAAGACCATGAGCGAAAGAATCCCCGTCCGAACCGTAGAACCTGCCTCATTTATAAAAAGCGAGCCTTTGCGTCCAAAGATAAAGGCCAAATCCAGCGACAACCTGATCCACACCCGCAGCTTTACCGGCCTGTTCCGGACCTTGCGTCTGAGCGGTGCGGGCTTATTGTTTTTGCTGTTCTTCGGCACCGTGTGGCTGAACTGGGGCGACCGTCAGGCGGTGCTCTGGGACCTTTCCGAAAGCAAATTCCACATCTTCGGAGCGACCTTCTGGCCGCAGGATTTCATCCTGCTCTCGGCGCTGCTGATCATCGCCGCGTTCGGCCTGTTCGCGATCACCGTGTTCGCCGGCCGGGTCTGGTGCGGTTACACCTGCCCACAGAGTTCCTGGACCTGGATCTTCATGTGGTGCGAGAAGATCACCGAAGGCGAACGCAACCAGCGGATCAAGCTGCAAGCCGCGCCCTGGGGCCTGAACAAGCTGATCCGCCGCTCGGCCAAGCACGCCCTGTGGCTGGCCATCAGCCTGCTCACCGGGCTGACCTTTGTCGGTTATTTCACGCCGATCCGGCCGCTGGCCGAAGAGCTGCTGACCCTGCAGATGGGGGGTGTCAGCCTGTTCTGGGTACTGTTTTTCACCGGCGCAACTTACATCAACGCCGGTTGGCTGCGTGAAGCGGTGTGCATGCACATGTGCCCGTATGCGCGGTTCCAGAGCGTGATGTTCGACAAAGACACCCTGACCATTTCCTACGACGCTGCCCGTGGTGAAAACCGTGGCCCGCGCAAACGTGAGGTGAAACCGGCCGAGGCTGGTCTGGGTGACTGCATCGATTGCCATTTGTGCGTGCAGGTCTGCCCGACCGGGATCGACATTCGCGACGGCTTGCAAATGGAGTGCATCGGCTGCGCGGCGTGTATCGACGCCTGCGATTCGATCATGGACAAAATGGGCTATGCCCGTGGCCTGATCAGCTATACCTCGGAGCATGAGTTGCAAGGTGGCAAGACCCACCTGCTGCGGCCGCGGCTGATCGGTTACACCGCGGTGCTGCTGGTGATGATCGGCGCCCTCGCCCTCGCATTGGTCGAACGGCCGATGGTGTCGCTGGACGTGAGCAAAGACCGTGGCCTGTTCCGCGAGAACAGTCAGGGCCAGATCGAAAACATCTACAGCCTGAAGGTCATCAACAAGACTCAGCTGCGTCAGGATTACCAACTGAGCCTGGTGGATGGCGAAGGCTTCCAGCTGCAAGGCAAGACCGAGCTGAGCCTGGCGCCGGGCGAGATTGTGGATGTGCCGCTGTCGGTGGCAATGCTGGCGGACCGGCCGACCAGCAGCTCGCAGACGATCAGTTTCAAGATTGTCGACAGTGACGAGCCGGACATCTACAGCGTGGCCAACAGCCGGTTTGTTGCGCCGATGAACCGTTGATCCATTAGAATCCCCCCCTCACCCCAGCCCTCTCCCCAGGGGGGAGAGGGGGAAAGGGAGCCCATCTCCACGCGTCTCAAAGTCTGCGTTCACCTCGATATTTCAGGTCGATGTAGCTTGAAAAAACAACTCGGTCAGTCCCCTCGCCCCTCTGGGGAGAGGGTTAGGGTGAGGGGTGATATTCCTGACACCCAACACAAACCCCTGGCAACAAGGCACTCGATGAAACGCTACGAAAAATTCGCCGACGACATCGCTGAACTGATCCGCTCCGGCGTCCTCGGCCCTGGCCAACGCGTGCCGTCGGTGCGCTACGCCAGCCAGACTTACGGGGTCAGCCCGTCCACCGTATTCCAGGCCTATTATCTGCTCGAACGCCGTGGCCTGATCCGCGCCCGGCCGCGCTCCGGCTACTTCGTCAACACGCACGCGCCGAGCCCGTTCTCGGAGCCGGTGATCAGCAGCCAGGTCAACGAATCCACCGAAGTCGACGTCAGCGAGCTGGTGTTTTCGGTCCTCGACTCGATCAAGGACCCGACCACCGTGCCCTTCGGCTCGGCCTTCCCCAGCCCGACCCTGTTCCCGTTGCAGCGCCTGTCCCGCTCCCTGGCCAGCGCCGCCCGGGACATGGACCCGCGCATGGTCGTCACCGACATGTCGCCGGGCAACCCGCAGCTGCGTCGCCAGATTGCCCTGCGCTACATGGTCGGCGGGCTGATGCTGCCGATGGAAGAACTGCTGATCACCAACGGCGCGCTGGAAGCGCTGAACCTGTGCCTGCAAGCGGTCACCGAACCCGGCGACCTGGTGGCCATTGAAGCGCCGGCGTTCTATGCCTGCCTGCAAATACTGGAACGCCTGAAGCTCAAAGCCGTGGAGATTCCGGTGCACCCGCGCGACGGGATCGACCTGGGCGTGCTCGCCCAAACCCTGGAGCGCCACCCGATCAAGGCATGCTGGTGCATGACCAGTTTCCAGAACCCGATGGGCGCAACCATGCCCGAGGCCAAAAAGCAGGAGCTGGTCGAGCTGTTGCGCAGCCACCAGGTGCCGCTGATCGAGGACGACGTCTACGCCGAACTCTATTACGGCCAGCAGGCGCCGAAACCGGCCAAGGCGTTTGATACCGAAGGTCTGGTGATGCATTGCGGTTCCTTCGCCAAGAGCCTGGCCCCGGGCTACCGCATCGGCTGGGTCGCCGCCGGGCGCTACGCGCAGAAGATCGAGCGTCTGAAACTCATGACCTCGCTGTGCGCCTCGATGCCGGCCCAGGCCGCCATCGCCGACTACCTGCAACACGGCGGCTACGACCGTCACCTGCGCAAGCTGCGCTACGCCCTGGAAGAACAGCAAAGCGCCATGCTCGCGGCCATCGCCCGCTACTTCCCGGCGCAGACACGCGTCAGTCAGCCGGCCGGCGGCTACTTTTTATGGCTGGAACTGCCGCCGCAGATGGATTCTTTGAAGTTGTTTCAGATGGCATTGGCGCAAGGCATCAGCATCGCGCCGGGACCGATCTTTTCACCGACGCAGCGGTTCAGGAATTGTATACGGCTGAATTACGGCAGCCCCTGGAATGAGGCGGCCGAGAAGGCGATGGAGACGTTGGGGCGGATTGTGCGGTCGCTCGCGTTATGAGTAGAGGAAAACCTCAGCAAACAAAAGTCCTGCAGACGGAGGCCAGCAGGACTTTTTCTGGTATATCGCTTGCACCTGCACAACTATTGCACAGTAAAGTCACACGATTAATAAATAGTGATCTATAGATTAAAACGCTACATCAAGCCAATTCTCTAATTCAAAGCCTTCAACCGATGTCGCTCAATTCCAGAACCCCAGCGCCCTTGATCTGCATAGTCAACACCACGGGAACCGGATCGAAAATTATGTGTTGCTGGTGCCTGCGCACGTCAGAAAAATATTGCTGGGGATCATTTTCAAGTTGCCCTGGATTGCTATAACGGTAGGTAGGCCCGAGTATTTTATTGTGAGTCAACTCCATCGCAGCTATAACATGACCCGCGAAAAAGTCATCATCCGGCAAATCCGAACTGATGATATATTTTCGATCAACATTTATCAACCGTACAACCCCCGGAGATACATTGTCTAAATAGAATCGCGTGGGATTGGCTTTTTCCAGCACAACCAGATTTCGATCTTCAAGTTCCTCTCCATAGGCACCCAGCATTTTCTCCATGCTCAGATAATACCCATAGAACTTTCCAGGCGTTGCAACAGTCAATGTATACCGGTCACTTTCCGATCGAAAGTGAATCAACAAAGGCTCATCCTTTTCATTGTCGGCAACGGTCAGGAAACCTGCCTCATCCTGTAGCTGACGGCTGTATTCCGACCTCTGAGAGGGCGTCAACCGTGGCCGCTTCAGCCTGGATTCCATCAGTTGATAATTCAGCACCAATGGTTTCCCTTTCAGAAACAGATGGGCAACTATTGACTTGTTTTCTTCGGCATTCATCTAAATATTTCCATCTATAAAAATAACATCACAACTGACAATCTACCTGCAATACCCAGGGACTCTTACAACTAGAACAATCACTCAATGACGTTGCGTTTTCGCCGCTCCAGAATCATCTTGTCCGCACAATCAGCAGCGTCTACCATGTATTGAAAAGGCGCGCCTATACCAAAGTTTTTATGCATGTAACGCAGTACGAAGTCATCCCAGAAAGCAACTTCATCTTTATAAATATCCATATTAAAACTCCACTATTGAATTTAACCGTCCCGCACTCTTGCGGAACAACCCAAATAATAGCCGCACTCTTTTCAACGTTCAAGACTCACGCACCGGCAAACCCAATACAGAGAGTGTCAGAAAAATAAAAGTCTTTTTATACAAGGCAACTGCGCCTTGATCTACAAGGCGCGCTTCGCATTTCTGCAACTAATGGCGGGATGACTTATTGTTAAACCAGTGTTCTATTTTCAATACTGGTTAACGGGATACTAACGGTGAATGACTAACGTCGGGCTCAGCGCCCACCGCCCAGATCAACAAAAGTCCCCGTCGCATAGGAAGCCTTATCCGACAGCAACCAGATAATCGCCTCAGCCACTTCATCCGGCCGCCCACCCCGCGCCATTGGAATCGCCGATTCCAGCTTGCTGACCCGATCCGGATCACCGCTCAGCGCATGGAAATCGGTGTAGATAAACCCTGGCCGCACCGCGTTGACGCGAATGCCCTCGCCCGCCACTTCTTTGGACAGGCCGATGGTGAAGCTGTCCAGCGCGCCTTTCGAGGCTGCGTAATCCACGTATTCGTTGGGTGAGCCCAAACGCGAGGCCACCGAAGACACGTTGACGATGCTGCCGCCCTGCCCGCCATGTTTGGGCGACATGCGCAGGATCGCGTGCTTGGCGCAGAGGATCGGCGCCAGGACGTTCGTTTTGAGGATTTTGAGAATGCGGAATTCGGACATTTCGTCGACGCGGGATTTGTGGCCGACCGTGCCGGCGTTGTTCACCAGCGCCGTGACCCGACCCAGTTCGGTGTCGACACGGTGGAACAGACTGATCACTTCGTCTTCGATGCTGACGTCGGCGCGCACCGCAATGGCCTGAGCGCCCAGTTCGCGAACTTGAGCCAGTACGCTATGCGCAGCCGATTCGTCGGACTGATAGTTGATACAGATCCGATAACCAAGCCCTGCGGCCAACAGCGCGGTTGCAGCGCCGATGCCGCGGCCGCCGCCGGTGATGACAATGACTTTGTCCATGCTGAGTTTCCCCCTTCACGCGTAAGCAGTCGGGGCCAAGAATAACCGCCATTGCCGGTTTTTGCATGGGCTCACATCAACTGTCTCGCCAATGCTGTAAGCACTGGCGTTCCCCGTGGCGGCTAGCTGCATCCTTCTGTAGCAGCTGTCGAGCCTGCGAGGCTGCGTTCGGCGACGCAGTCGTCGTAAAACATCCGCATGAGATCTTACTGAAACACCGCGCCGTCTGATTTCACGACAGCTTCGCTGCCGGACGCAGCCTCGCAGGCTCGACAGCTGCTACAGGCACAACGCCCGGCGTCACTCGCTCCCCGCGAACAATGTCGGCCATGAAGCGATCCGCCGGCAGCGGGTGCCCGAGCAGGTAGCCCTGCAATGAATCGCACCCCAGTTTGGTCAGGAAGTCTTGCTGGACACCGGTCTCCACGCCTTCTGCAACGATGCGCAAGCCCAGCGCCTGGCCGAGGGCGACGATGGCCGACACGATGGCGGCGTCGTCACTGTCGTGCTCCAGATCGCGGACGAAACCGCGGTCGATCTTCAGTTCGTTGGCCGGCAGGCGCTTGAGGTACATCAAGCTTGAGTAGCCGGTGCCGAAGTCATCGATGGACAGGTCGACGCCCATTTCCGAGAGTTCCTGAAGCACCGTCATGCTCGCATCGGCATCGCTCATGGCGGTGGTTTCGGTGATTTCCAGGGTCAGGCTGTTGGCCGGCAGCTGATGCGTGGCCAAGGCCTTGGAGACGCTCTTGACCAGGCCCGCATGGCAGAACTGCAACGCCGAGAGATTTACGGCAATGCGCCAGTCAGTGTAGCCAAGCACGTACCACTCGCGCATCTGGCGGCAGGCTTCGTTCAGAACCCATTCACCAATGGGAATGATCAGCCCGGTCTTTTCCGCTAGGTCGATAAACTTGTCCGGCAGCAACATGCCCTGGGTCGGATGCTCCCAACGCAGCAGCGCCTCGGCACCCACCGGGCGACCATTGCCGGCGTCGAACTTGGGCTGGTAAAAGAGGCTGAACTGCTGCTGATCGAGGGCGTTGCGCAAATCCTGCAGCAGTTGCAGCTGTTTGCGCGCGTTGCTGTTCATCGAGGCATCGAAGAAGCTGTAGCCGTTTTTCCCGGCGCCCTTGGCGTGGTACATCGCCGCGTCGGCGTTCATCAGCAATTCCTGGGCAGTCTGGCCGTTCCCCGGGTACAGCGCGATGCCGACGCTGGCGGAAATCTGCAGCTCGTGCTCGGCGACCCGAAACGAACTGCCGATCAGCCCGACCTGACGCGCCGCCAGGCTCAACGCGTCGTTTGGCTCGATAAGCCGCACCAGCAACACGAACTCATCGCCACCGATTCGCGCCAACGTGTCCTGACTGCGCATGTCCTCGCGCAGGCGCAAACCGACCTCACGCAACAACTGATCGCCCATGTGGTGGCCGAAGGCATCGTTGACCGGTTTGAAACCGTCCAGGTCGATGAACATCAGCGCAAAACAACCGCCCTGCTCCTGAACCTTGGACATGGCCTGCTCGATGCGGTCGGCCAGCAACATGCGATTGGGCAGACCGGTCAGGGTGTCGTGCAAGGCCAGTTGGGTCAGTTCACGATTGGCTTCCGTCAGCGAGCGCGCCAGGTCCGCGGTGCGGGCTTCAAGACGTGCATCGAGTACCGAGGTCAACAACGCGATGCTCAACACCGCGAGCGTGGTGATCAGCACCAGGTTGTCGAGGCCTTTGCCGTTCAAGCCGCTGATGGCCGCGCCACAGAAACTGCTGTCCGGGAAACGCGCCGCGGCCATGGCGGTGTAGTGCATGCCGACAATGGCGAGGCCCATGATCACCGCGGCACCGGCGCGTAACAGGCCCACATACGGCGTGTGCTGACGCAGGCGGAAGGCAATCCATAACGCTGCGCCGCAAGCGCCGACGGCGATGAGCAGCGACGCACCGAACAGCGTCGGGTCGTAGTCGATACCTGGCTGCATGCGCATGGCGGCCATGCCGGTGTAATGCATGGCACTGATCCCGGCCCCCATGACCAACGCGCCGAACGCCAGTTGCCAGGTCGGCAGCCGTGGTTGGCTGACCAGCCACAGGGCAAAGCCGCAGGACAGGATCGCGGTCAGCAACGAGAGTGCCGTGAGGGTGAAGTCGTAGCCCAGATCGATCGGCAGTGTGAACGCGAGCATGCCGATAAAGTGCATCGACCACACGCCCACGCCCATGGCAAAGGCGCCGCCCGCCGTCCATAGAAATACGGCACGACCTTTGGCCGTGGAAATCCGTTCGGTCAGGTCGAGCGCGGTATAGGAGGCGAGAATCGCTACGCAGAGCGAAATGATAACCAGCGTGGGTGAATAGCTACCGATGAGCATGTGACTTCTCGCGATCGCCCCACCGTACTGCTTCCGTTCTCGGGAGGGCAAATCGGGCGATTGTACTGATTGCGCAAAAGAACGCACTGACAAAAGTAATCAGATGGCCATCAAACTGATGAAACGCTTGTTTGACTCCCCGATACCATACACATTCGCCCGTAGCAGCTGTCGAGCCTGCGAGGCTGCGTTCGGCGACGCAGTCGTCGTAAAACCTGTGCATGAGGCCTTCCTGAAACACCGCGCCGCCTGATTACACGACAGCTTCGCTGCCGAACGCAGCCTCGCGTTGCTCGGCAGCTGCTACAGGGGGGTGGTCCTCCAAAGGCTTACGCATCCGCTCGTAGCAGCTGTCGAGCTTGCGAGGCTGCGTTCGGCGACGCAGTCGTCGTAAAACCTGTGCATGAGGCCTTCCTGAAACACCGCGCCGCCTGATTACACCACAGCTTCGCTGCCGAACGCAGCCTCGCGTTGCTCGGCAGCTGCTACAGGGGGGTGGTCCTCCAAAGGCTTACGCATCCGCTCGTAGCAGCTGTCGAGCTTGCGAGGCTGCGTTCGGCGACGCAGTCGTCGTAAAACCTGTGCATGAGGCCTTCCTGAAACACCGCGCCGCCTGATTTCACCACAGCTTCGCTGCCGAACGCAGCCTCGCGTTGCTCGGCAGCTGCTACAGGGGGGTGGTCCTCCAAAGGCTTACGCATCCGCTCGTAGCAGCTGTCGAGCTTGCGAGGCTGCGTTCGGCGACGCAGTCGTCGTAAAACCTGTGCATGAGGCCTTCCTGAAACACCGCGCCGCCTGATTTCACCGCAGCTTCGCTGCCGAACGCAGCCTCGCGGGCTCGGCAGCTGCTACAGGGGCCGTGCTATTTGTTTTCGCTCACCTGCAGCGCCCCGTCCCAGCCACCACCCAGCGCCGCGATCAGCTGGACACTGGCGATCAAGCGGCTTTGCAACAAGCCCAACACGCTGCGCTCATTACTTAATGCCGTGGCTTGAACCACCACCACATCCAGATACGCAATCACGCCAGCCTTGTATTGGTTTTCAGTCAGGCGAAGGGATTCACGCGCCGCGTCCAGTGCTTCCTGGCGCACGCCGGCTTCGTCTTCCAGCACCTTGAGCTGTACCAGATAGTTTTCCACCTCGCGGAAACCATCGAGCACCGTCTGGCGGTATTTGGCGACGGTTTCGTCGTAGGCCGCTTCGCTGCGATCGACCTCGGCAGAACGCTGGCCGCCGTCAAACAGGGTCATGGCCAGTTGTGGCCCCACCGACCAGAAGCGGTTCGGCACGCTGATCCAGTTGGCATAGGTGCTGCTGCTGTAACCACCATTCAGGCTCAGGGTCAGGTCCGGATAATACGCAGCCTTGGCCACGCCGATGTTGGCGTTGGCCGCCATCACCGAACGTTCGGCGGAAGCGATGTCCGGGCGGCGCTCGAGCAGCTGCGAAGGCAGGCTCAGCGGTACTTCGGGCAGCGCCGGGATATTCTTGGTTTCGGCCAGGCTGAACTCGGCTGGCGGCAGCCCGATCAATACGGCAATGGCGTTCTCGAACTGGGCGCGCTGCCAGATCAGGTCGACCATGTCCGCCTGGGTGCTTTTGAGCTGGGTCTGGGCCTGAGCCACCGCGTCCTTGCCGGAGACACCGGCGCGGTACTGGTTTTCGGTCATTTTCAGCGAGCGCTGATAGGCCTCGACGGTCGCTTCCAGCAGGCGTTTCTGTTCGTCGATCACCCGCAGTTGCAGGTAGTTCTGCACCAGTTCCGATTGCTGGCTGAGGCGCATCGCTGCCAGATCGGCAAAACTGGCCTCGGCGTTGGCGGTGTCGGCTTCCAGGCCTCGGCGCAACTTGCCCCAGATGTCCGCTTCCCAACTGACCCCGGCCTGCGCGGTGTAGGTGTCACGAATGCCGCTGGAGGAACTGGTCAGGCTCGAACTGCTGCTGCCAGTGCCTTGGCTGGAGCGGTTTTTCCCGACGGTCAGGTCCACGGTCGGAAAAAACGCACCCCGGGCGCTGCGCACCAAGGCCTGGGCCTGACGGTACTGGGCTTCGGACTGGGCAACGGTCTGGTTGGAGCTGTTGAGTTTTTCGATCAGGCCATTGAGCTGCTGATCGCCATACAATTCCCACCAGGCGCCACGGGCCAGGGAATCACTCGGGCTGGCCTGACGCCAACCGGCGGCTTCCTTGTATTGCACTGGCGCGGCGGCTTGCGGGCGCTGGTAGTCCGGGCCGACAGCGCAAGCGCTGAGCATCGCCACGCACAGCGCCAGGCTCAGCAAACGCGAGCCCCGGGCCGTCGCCAACGGCGTAGCCAGATTGATAAGCGAACGGTCAGTCATAGCGGAGTTTCCAGAGCAGCATCGGTACGCACTCCACGCCATTTGTTGAAGCGATGGCGCAGTTTGTCGAGATAGAGGTAAACCACCGGGGTGGTGTAAAGGGTCAGCACCTGGCTGAAGATCAGCCCGCCGATGATGGTCAGGCCCAGCGGCTGACGCATTTCCGCCCCTTCGGCGCGGCTCAGCAGCAACGGCAACGCCCCGAGGATCGCCGCCAGGGTGGTCATCAGAATCGGCCGCAGACGTTGCAGGCAGGCGCTGCGAATCGACTCCAGCGGCTCAAGGCCTTGATGGCGTTCCAGTTGCAGCGCCAGGTCGATCATCAGAATGGCGTTTTTCTTCACCACACCGATAAGGAGGAATAACCCGAGCAACGAAATCAGGCTGAACTCACCGCCCAGCGCATAGATCGACAGCAGCGCGCCGACCCCGGCCGACGGTAACGTCGACAAAATGGTCAACGGGTGAATGTAGCTTTCATACAGCACACCCAATACCAGATACACCGCCACCAGCGCGCCGAGAATCATCCACGGCTGGCTCTTCTGGGTGGCAGCGAAGGCGTCGGCAGTGCCGGCCATTTTCGCAATCACGCTTTCCGGCAGGCCGACCTTGGCGATGGCCCGCTCGATCGCCGCCGTGCCCTGCTCCACCGTCACCCCGTCGGCCATGTCGAAAGACAGGCTTTCGGACGCGAACTGGCCTTCGTGGCTGACCCGGTCGTCTTCCAGGCTGTTTTCGTAGTGGGCAATGGTCGACAGCGGAATCCGTGCGCCGTCGGCGGTGATCACCTGGACCTGATTGAGCGTGATCGGATCCTGGGCGTATTTCGGATTGACCTCCATCACCACCTGGTACTGGTTGAGGCTGTCGTAAATCGTCGAGATCTGCCGCTGGCTGTAGGCGTTGTTCAACACCGAGGTGACCATGTCCATGTCAACACCCAGGCGCTTGGCCTGATCGCGATCAACGATCAGGGTCACTTGCTGAGCCCCACGACCTTCACGGGCATCGATCGCCGTCAGCTCCGGCAACGCTTTCAACGCGGTGACGACTTTCGGGTACCACTCGCGCAGATCACCCAGGTCGCCGCTTTGCAGGATGTAGGAATACTGCGACGTGGTCTGTTCGCGACCGCCACCGAATTGCAGGTCCTGATCGGCCATCAGCATCAGTTGAGCGCCAGGGACTTTGGGCATTTCCTTGCGCAAGCGCTCAATGACTTTCTGCGCGGAAATGTTGCGTTCCTTGATCGGCTTCAACCGCACCAGCATAAAGGCGTTGTTGGTGCCGTTGGTACCACCGATGAAACCGGCGACGCTCTGCACCGCATCATCCTTGAGCACGGCACGGCGGAAGATTTCCATTTTCGGTTGCATGACGCTGAACGACAGCCCGTCGTCGCCACGCACGAAACCGATCAGTTGGCCGGTGTCCTGCTGCGGCATAAAGGTTTTAGGAACAACGATATACAGCGCGATATTAACGCCAACTGTCACGAAAAGACTGAGCAAGGTCAGCCGCCGGTGACGCAACACCCAGTCGAGGCTGGTCGCGTATTTGCCTACCATCCACTCGTTGGCCCGCTGACTCCAGCGCTGCAAACGGTTTTCCTGTCCTGGTGTGTGCGGCTTGAGCCAGCGGGCGCAGAGCATCGGCGTCAGCGTCAGCGAAACCACCAACGAGACCACGATGGACGCCGCCAACGTGATGGAAAACTCGCGGAACAGGCTTTCGACAATCCCGCCCATGAACAGGATCGACAGAAACACCGCCACCAGCGAAACGTTCATCGACAGCAACGTGAAACCGACTTCCTGAGCCCCCAGGTACGCGGCTTTCATCGGTGCCACGCCTTTGTCGATGTGCCGGGAAATGTTCTCCAGCACCACGATGGCGTCGTCCACCACCAGCCCGGTGGCCAGAATCAGCGCCATCAGCGACAGGTTGTTCAGGGAGAACCCGTAGAGGTACATCACCGCAAACGTGCCGACCAGCGATACCGGGACCGCCAACGTCGGAATCAGCGAGGCGCGGAAGTTACCAAGAAACAGGAACACCACCAGAATCACCAGCGCCACGGCGATCAGCAGGGTCATTTCCGCTTCATGCAGAGTCGCCTTGATTACCGGAGAACGGTCCATCGCCAGGTTCAGTTTGACGCTGGCCGGCAACACGGCCTGCAGCGCCGGCAGCTGCGCCTTGATTTCGTTGACCGTCTCGATGATGTTGGCGCCCGCCTGGCGGTTGATCACCAGCAACACCGCCGCGTCATTGTTGAAGAATCCGCTGTTGTAGCGGTCCTCGACTCCGTCGCTGACCTTGGCCACATCCTTCAGGCGCAGTGCCGCGCCGTCCGCGTAGTGAATGATCAGCGACTCGTAATCCTTGGCTTTTTCCAGTTGATCGTTGGCCTGCACTTGCCACAGCCGCTGGCCGTCTTCGACCGAGCCTTTCGGCCGGCGCACGTTGGCGTTGGCGATGGTGTTGCGCACATCGTCCAGGGCTACGCCGTACTGGTTGAGCGCCTGGGGTTCGAGTTCGATGCGCACCGCCGGCAAAGAGCTGCCGCCAATCTGCACTTCACCCACGCCCTGCACCTGGGACAGGCTCTGGGACAGAATCGTCGAGGCCAAATCGTAGAGCTGGCCCTTCTCCAGCACGTCGGAAGTCAGCGACAACACCATGATCGGCGCCTGGGACGGGTTGACCTTCTTGTAGGTCGGCATGCTGCGCATCCCGCTCGGCAGCAGGTTGCGCGAGGCGTTGATCGCCGCCTGCACTTCCCGGGCCGCACCGTTGATGTCGCGGTCCAGGTCGAATTGCAAAATCACCCGGGTCGAGCCCTGGCTGGAGCGGCTGCTCATGGTGTTGACGCCGGCGATGGCGCCGAAGGAGCGCTCCAGCGGCGTGGCCACGGTCGAGGCCATCACTTCAGGGCTGGCGCCGGGAAGGCTGGCCTGCACCACGATCACCGGGAAGTCCATCTGCGGCAACGGCGCCACCGGCAACAGGCCAAAGCTCACGCCGCCCAGCAGCATGATCGCCAGGCTCAGCAACATGGTCGCGACCGGGCGCTTGATGAAAGGTCCGGACAGGTTCATGGCTGCTCGACCGCTTCCGCGGCTTCAGACTTGCGGCCCCAGCGCCGACCGAGACGGTCGAAATACAGATAGATCACCGGCGTGGTGAACAGCGTCAGCACCTGACTCACCAGCAAACCGCCGACCATCACCAGACCCAAAGGCTGGCGCAACTCCGCGCCGGAACCGGTCGCCAGCATCAACGGCACCGCACCAAACAAGGCGGCCAGCGTGGTCATTAGAATCGGTCGGAAACGCAGCAACGCCGCTTGATAGATCGCTGTTTCCGGGTCCATGCCCTGATTGCGTTCAGCGTCGAGGGCGAAGTCGATCATCATGATCGCGTTCTTTTTCACGATACCGATCAGCAAAATGATGCCGATGATCGCGATCATCCCCAGGTCATTTCCGCTCAACAACAGCGCCAGCAAGGCGCCGACCGCCGCCGAGGGCAAGGTCGAGAGGATGGTGATCGGGTGGATGTAGCTCTCGTAGAGCACGCCAAGCACGATGTACATGGTCACCACCGCCGCCAGAATCAGCAGCAAGGTGCTCGACAACGAGGCCTGGAACGCCTCGGCTGCGCCCTGGAACTGAGTTTGCACGCCAATCGGCATGCCGATGTCTTTCTGCACCTGATCGATGATTTCCACCGCATGCCCCAGCGCCACGCCGGGTGCCAGGTTGAAGGACATCATCACCGCCGGGAACTGGCCGATGTGGGTGATCGCCAGTTGCGCCTGGCGCTCCTCGATGTGCGCCAGGCTGGACAGGCGCACTTGCCCGCCGTCGGTGGTCTTGACGTGAATCTGGTTCAACGCATCCGGGCCGATCTTCTCCCCGGACTGCGATTGCAGCACCACGCGGTACTGGCTGGCCTGGGTGTAGATGGTAGAAATCTGCCGCTGACCGAAAGCGTCGTACAGCGCATCGGTGATGTTCGACACCGACACACCGACCCGTGACGCCGCATCACGGTCGATCACCAGATAGACCTGCAACCCTTTGTCTTGCAGGTCACTGGCGACGTCGGTCAATTCTGGCCGTTGCGCCAGAGCGTCCACCAGTCGCCCGCTCCACAGGCTGAGCAACTCGGAATCCGGCGACGACATGCTGAACTGGTATTGCGTGCGGCTGACGCGGTCTTCGATGGTCAGGTCCTGCACCGGCTGCATGAACAGGCGAATGCCGACCAGTTTGTCCAGTTCCGGTTGCAGACGGGCAATGACCTCGGTGGCGCTCAGGTCACGGTTGCTGTGGGACTTGAGGTTGATCAGCAGGCGACCGCTGTTCAGCGTCGAGTTGTCACCGTCGACGCCGATGTAAGACGACAGGCTTTCCACCGCCGGATCGGCCAGGATCACCTTGGCCAGTTCCTGCTGACGCTCGCTCATCGCCGCAAAGGAAATCGACTGCGGCGCCTCGGAAATGCCCTGGATAACGCCCGTGTCCTGCACGGGAAAGAAGCCCTTGGGCACGACCATGTAAAGGACCACAGTCAGCGCCAACGTGCCGATAGCCACCAGCAATGTCAGCGGTTGATGCTTGAGAACCCACTTTAACTTGCGCCCGTAAGCCTCGATCATCCAATCAATTGTTGCACCGCTGGCTCGGTAGAAACGGCCCTGCTCTTCTTCCTTGGGTTCACGCTTGAGCAACCGCGCGCACATCATCGGCGTCAGGGTCAGGGAAACGACCAGGGAAATCAGGATTGCCACCGCCAGGGTGATGGCGAATTCGCGGAACAGGCGCCCCACCACGTCCGCCATGAACAGCAGCGGGATCAGTACCGCGATCAACGACAGAGTCAGGGAAATCAGGGTGAACCCGATCTGCTTGGCGCCCTTGAGCGCGGCATTAAGGGGACTGTCCCCTTCTTCGATATACCGGGAAATGTTCTCCAGCATCACGATCGCATCGTCCACCACGAAACCGGTGGCGATGGTCAGGGCCATCAAGGTCAGGTTATTGACCGAGAACCCGGCGAGGTACATCACGCCGAAGGTGCCGATCAGCGACAGCGGCACGGCCACCGACGGAATGATCGTGGCGCTGGCCCGACGCAGGAACAGGAAGGTGACCATGACCACCAGGGCAATGGCGATCAGCAGTTCGTGTTGCACGTCAGTGACGGAGGCGCGAATGGTCTGGGTGCGGTCGGTGAGGACCGTGACGTCGAGGCCGGCAGGCAGGTTGTCGGTGATGCTCGGCAACAAGGCCTTGATCCGGTCGACCACTTCAATGACGTTGGCACCCGGCTGACGCTGAATGTTCAGCAGCACCGCCTGGTTTTCATTGGCCCACGCCGCCAGGCGCTCGTTTTCGGCGCCGTCGACAATTTCCGCCACGTCCTTGAGGCGCAACGGTGCGCCGTTGGCGTAGGCCAGAATCAGATTGGCGTAGTCCTTGGGCGAGGTCAGTTGATCGTTGGCATCGAGCATCGACACCCGAGTCGGACCGTCGAAGTTGCCCTTGGGCTGGTTTACGTTCGACGCGCCAATCAAGGTGCGCACGTCCGACAGGTTCAAACCATTGGCCGCCAGGGCTTCAGGATTGACCTTGATCCGCACTGCCTGACGCTGGCCGCCAGCAATGCTGACCATGCCGACGCCGCTGATCTGGGCGATTTTCTGCGCCATGCGCGTGTCGACCAGGTCATTGAGCTTGGGCAACAGCATGGTCTTGGAGGTGATGGCCAGAGTCAGCACCGGGGTGTCCGCCGGGTTGACCTTGTTGTACACCGGCGGCGCCGGCAGGTCCTTGGGCAGCAGATTGGTCGCGGCGTTGATCGCGGCCTGCACTTGCTGCTCGGCCACGTCCATGTTGATGTCGAGGCTGAAACGCAGGGTCAGCACCGAAGCGCCACCGGAGCTGGTCGACGCCATCTGGGTCAGGCCGGGCATCTGCCCGAATTGACGCTCCAGCGGCGCGGTCACGGCACTGGTCATGACATCCGGGCTGGCGCCCGGATACAGCGTCATGACGCGAATGGTCGGGTAATCCACTTGAGGCAATGCCGACACCGGCAGCAGCCGATAGGCGATCACGCCGGCCAGGATAATGGCCAGCATGCTCAGCGTGGTGGCGACCGGGCGAAGGATGAACAGCCGCGAGATGTTCATGCGCCGCCCTTTTTCGCCTTGTCGGTGGTCGCCGGCTCAGTCGAGCTGGCCGCCGATTTACCTTGCAGGTGGCCGGTCGGGGTGGTCGGTACGTCCTTGGTGTCGTTGACCACTTCCACTTCGCTGCCTTCCTTCAGGCGGTCGGTGCCTTCCAGGACCACGCGATCGCCGGGGGCCAGGCCTTCGGTAACCACAGTGTTTTCACCGTCACTGGCGCCGACTTTCAACTGACGGATCGCGACTTTCTTGTCGCCGTCCAGGGCGTAGACGAAGGTGCCGTTGGTGCCGAACTGAATCGCCGCCGAAGGTGCGAGCACCACGTCTTTGAGGGTGTCGGCCAGCAGGTGGACGTTGACGAACTGGTTGGGGAACAGCGCTTGATCACGGTTCTCGTAGCGAGCCTTGAATTTCAGGGTGCCGGTGGTCACGTCGATCTGGTTGTCCAGGCTCTGCAACACGCCGGTGGCTTGCAATTTGGTGTCGCCACGGTCCCAGGCTTCGGCGGGCAGTTTGGCGCCGGTGCGATAGCGCGCCAGCACCACGTCGAGGCTGTTTTCCGGCAAGGTGAAGGCGACGCTGATCGGTTGGGTCTGGGTGATGATCGCCAGTGCCGTGGTGTCGTTGGCGGCCACCAGGTTGCCGACGTCCAGCTGTCGCAAGCCCACACGTCCGGCAATCGGAGCGCGGATCTTGGTGAATTCGAGGTTGAGCTTGGCGTCGTTGACCGCTGCCTGATTGGTCTTGACCGTGCCCAGGTACTGACCGACCAGCGCTTCGGCGGTGTCCAGGGTTTGCTTGGCGATACTGTCTTCCTTGAACAGACCACGATAACGCTCGACATCGACCTGAGCGTTTTTCAACTGTGCCTGGTTCTGCAGCAAGGTGCCTTCGGCCTGAAGCAAGGCGTTCTGGTAAGCGCGCGGGTCGATTTCAGCCAGCAGATCGCCAGCCTTGACCATCTGCCCTTCTTCGAAGGAGATCTTCATCAATTCGCCGCCAACCCGGCTACGCACATTGATGGTGTTCAGCGCGGTGACGGTGCCCAGCGCCTTGTAATACAGCGGGAAATCACCCTTGACCGCCGGCGCCACGCGCACAGGGATCGGCCCGGTCGCCCCGCCGAACCCCGGACGCATCCCCCCCGACTTGCCGGTGTGGCCGGCCACGGCTTTGGGCGCAGCACCGTCCTTATGGGCAGTGCCGGCGGGCCAGAATTTCCAGCACAGGCCAGCGATGACCAACAGGACAAGCAGGCCGAACAGCCAGCGACGAGGATTACGGGAAGCAGAGGATTGCATGGAATGATCAACCATTGGGCGCGTGAGCTTCTTTCTACAGGAGGCTGAACGATAAGCACTGGTGGGTATTAAGCAAAGCGCCTTTACCGGCAATTTACCTTCGGCTTACGTAACAGGAGGTTTATCTAAGACACTGAAGCACAAATGAAAACGGCCTGGACAGGGCCAGGCCGTTAACAATTGTAATGCTTTACTTATTTCAGAACGGCAAGTGCCGCTTCGTAGTTCGGCTCTTCAGCGATTTCCTTGACCAGTTCGCTGTGCAGAACGTTGTCGTTCTCGTCCAGTACCACAACGGCACGGGCGGTCAGGCCTTTGAGTGGGCCGTCAGCGATCGCAACACCGTAGTTCTCGATGAACTCGGCACCGCGCAGGGTCGACAGGTTCTGCACGTTTTCCAGGCCTTCGGCGCCGCAGAAGCGCGCTTGAGCGAACGGCAGGTCAGCGGAGATGCACAGCACCACAGTGTTGGCGATGTCGTTGGCCTGGGCGTTGAACTTGCGTACCGAAGTGGCGCAGGTCGGGGTGTCGACGCTTGGGAAGATGTTCAGCACTTTGCGCTTGCCGGCGAAGTTCGCCAGGGTCACGTCGGACAGATTGCCGGCAACCAGGGAAAAGGCTGGCGCCTTGGAACCGGCTTGTGGCAGTTGGCCGTTGACTTGAACCGGGGAGCCTTTAAGAGTGACTTGAGCCATGAACGGAGTCCTTCTGACGTTGTTGTGGAGAATTTTGAAGAGGCCGAAGTTAACCACGAAATGGTCCGACGACCTATGCCCGGATACAAATTGTGATATCTCGTCGCACCCATTGGATACAAACTCAACCCGTCGTAGGAGCGAGGCTTGCCCGCGAAGAACGATAACGCGGACAGCCTGTTGTAACGAGGCGCTCCCTTCGCGGGCAAGCCTCGCTCCTACGGGTCGGGTTCAGGCCAGCAACCGCAGCATATTGCGGTGCCGTGCCTCGAAAACCCGGCGCATATATGCATTCACCAGCAGCGCTTCTGTAAACGCGCCACCGATAGCCGAATACGTCACATGGTCGGTATACAGCGTACCGCCCTCCCCAGCCTCCACCCGGTGTTCATGACGAAAGGCAGCCATCGGCCCCTTGAGCATTTCATCGATGAAATGACGCTCACCAACCTCGCGTATCACCACGGTCCAGTTCGCCGGAATGACATTGAACATCCAGTGTCGAAAACGGAACTGGCGCCCGGCTTCGATGCGAAGGTTGCTCAAGTCGATCTTGCTTAACAACGTCACCCGCTCCGGGAAGATCTTCGGGAAGTTGACGCCTTCAAGGCAGAAATCGAGGACTTGGGCAGGCGTACGGCCGGGGATAAAGGTTGTGAGTTCCAGGACAGGCATCAGTCGTGACATTCCATTGTTTGGCAAAAGGGTGAAGTGGCAAGCAGGCAGTTCCATCAACTCATTGTTTCGATGTCGGATAACTCATTCCGATCCCGGAACATGATGTAAATCGGGTCCAACCCGGAGCCAGTCGGGAAGACAACAATGTAGTCATCGAATTTGATCTCGCTCGTGCCATCAAATGGCTCCAGTAACGGCACAGGCGGAGATTGCAAAAACCCCAGGCGATACTCGGTGGTCGGACCCTGGGCCGGTGCGGTTTCAAGCGCCGCAGGTGCGCGCCAGCTGACACTGACCGGGGCCGGTCCATCGGCGGTGAAACAGTAAGCTTGCATCGAGTCCTTCCAGACCGCAGGGCGCACCCTCACTTTGGAGGACAAGGTGTTGCCATTCGTTGGCGTTATGGCCACCTGTAACAGCGTGCTTATCAATCTCACGCCTTGAGACATCGTCCCTGCGGGAACATCGTACGTTCCGCTGATCATCCTGAAAGCAATGTCCACGTCTGCCGCATTTGCTGCAAGGTCGTGCCAATCATGCCCCTCGATGGGCTGGAACTCGTGCAAAGGCACACACACCGCATACCTGCCAACCTCGGCGCGACTTGAAAATTCCATTCGTAGAACCGCCGCGTATTGACCCTGATGGGCTTCGGTACCGGAGGTGATCTGCCAGGTAAATTCTGCCACCGCAGAACGCAAAGATTTTTGCAGAGCGACCCGGTAAATTTCCATTGGCTGTGAAAGCACCCCGTCTATCCACACGCCAGGGCGCGAATTGGCGTGGTCAAGTGACGCCTCCAACAGGCCTGGGGCTTGAACGGGTCCATTCCCCTCCAGATAGCGTTGGCGTACCAGTTGCCTTTGCGCATTGATCAGTAATGTTTCAGCTTCAATTTGCAGGTGACGCAAACGCTGCCTGGAGACGCTCAACGTCGCCAAATATCTCGCCTCAGTGGTAGTGATCAGCTGGACGATGTTTTGCCACTGTGCTTGCTCGGCGCGGCCATAAGTCAAATCGCGCTGGGCAGCTTCCCTTTTGATCTTGAGCCTCATTTCCCAGAACTCGTAGCGCCTGACCACCAGACGCGTATCAAATTCAGCCGTTTCGAGACTACGGATGTCCGCCTCACGCCCACGGATGTCCACATCAGCGTTCTGTTGACTGCGCAGATGCTTGATACGTCGCTCTAAAAGGCTTAACGCCGGCTCGACATCCTTCTCTGAAGATGCCACGTCTGCGGCGGCTTTTTGTGCCGCGGCCAGACTTTGATCGATGCGCAGTTGCGTCACCTGCGCAAACGTCATCGGAATGGACGGCCAATTGGCATTGGAACCCGGCACGGGAACGCCTTCGCCCTTGAATGCGGGCAGCCCAAGCTTGTGGTGCCAGTCTTTGACGTAGTACACAACCGAGCCCGTGGTGTGGCCGTTGTAATCGTCCTCTGCCGGATAGAACAACAGGTCTGCACCTTTGGGGTGGCCGACGATCCGGTCAAAGTGATTGATCAATCGGTCGTGGTCCGATTTAGGCATATCGACGGCCCATATTCTGTTCACCAACGCCTGGAATTCCGGCTCGGTGTAATCCTTGAGTGTTGCTTTGAGTTCCATCCCTGGTTTTTCCTTGTATAGGCGATACTGAACAGCTGCAAGATAAAGGCATCTGCCCATTAATGATGAGCAGATGGTTTTTTCGCTCGAGGTGATTGCATTACTCCGGCTTGAAGCCGGGTTTGTTATTAAGTGAACGCCATTCTTTGACTTCTTTCAGGATGCCTTCCGGGCTGTCCTCCTGGCCTTCCTTGGGGTAGAAGATGACGTCTGAGCGGTCAGGGTGTTCAGTAATCGCTTCGAAATGTTCAACGAGTTTATCTCTGTAATCCTCCAGCGCTTGTCCGCGCAAACCACTCGTCTGGTGAAATAACTCCCGCAAAAATAACAAGAACTCTGCCTCTGTGTAGTCCACTAACTTTTCTTTAAAAATCATAACCACCTCTCACTTTGTGAAGTTGAATATGACGCTTGGGTGTCATCACGGAGATGTTATCCAAACCGTAAACATCTCCTCCTTTTGAAACTTCAACTTCATGGTGAAGTTCAAAAGTCTTACGGCCCCCGACTTGATCCACAACTGCAGAGAAAGGGGCAGACCCGTCTCGCATTCTGTCCAGATTGCTCCCGGCAAACTGCCGACTCAATTCAATATCCCCGGCAACAGCCTTCCAAAACGCCCGCCTGAACCCATGAAAATTCCTGAATTCCTTCCATCGCAATTGATCCGCAATATGCGAAGGAATGGGCGCCCCCGCTCCTTTCGCGTCATCCGCAAGCCACACTTCAGAGGCTTGCCCTCCCCAACCTGTAGCCATTCCCGGATCATCCCGCCGGTCAAGAAACAGAACATCCGGCGAAGGCAACTCCATATCCGCCGGGAACCCGGGAATACTGCCACCGACCTGCCCCTCGTCAACAGCCGGAAACGTCTCGTTTTGAGGTAGGACCGGGATGGCCGGCGTGCCGGGATAAACCGTTGGAATCGACGGTATGACCGGTACCGTTGTAGGACCAAGGTGTTCGATCCCTGGCGGCACGAGAGGTGTCCACGTACCGACGCCAACGGGACGTATTGGCCAAGGCAAAATTGCCGGTGTGATGCCCAGCCGTCCTTGGCTGCTTTGCGGGGTAGTAATGCTGATTTTGTCGAGGTTGAACGGGTTTTCGCCGAACTCTACGAGCGTTTGATAACGCAACTCGAATTCACGCCGCTCACCGACCCAGGTGCTTTTCGGGGCGTAGGGTGCAAAGCCTTGTTCGATGCGTTTTTTGTTTACCTCATCGAATTCGGCGACAAGTGCCGGGTACTCGCCAACTGTTCGCCACAGCGCTTCATCGAAGGCCCCGAACGAGTTGACTTCCCGGCCACGGAACTGATCACCAATCTGTACCGGAATAGCTGCACCGCTCGCTTGGATGGCCGTTTTCCACCACTCAAGGCCGGCGGGTTGACCGATGCCGGTGACAACACCAGAACCCATCACCGGTGAACCGAAAGAGAAGTAAGTCGGTGGCAGGCCCGGCACGCAGACAATGCAATCCTGAATCCGTAGATCGACACCCTCCGGGATGTTCTGGACCTGCGGAGTGATCACCGCCAATCCGGATTGACTCGCCGTTGTCCCAAGGGAGGGAACGTCCGGAGTGAACTGCAAGTGCCTGCCGGGGTATCCGGGGATCTCGGCGTGATAGGCCCCCGTCAGAAGATCGAGCACTGCATTGACGACCGGAACCTGTGCGTCAATGGGGCCTCCGGTACTGACGGCGATGATCGCGGTGCCTTCCGGCACCGTTTCGGCTTTGAGCCGATAGGCCATTTCAACCGATCCACCCGCATCAGCGATCGATTGCAAGACGCTGCTGTCAGCAAGGCCCAGCGATTGCGCCGGCACGCCGACTGAATGGAACAGGCGCCTGCGTTGCTCGGGTGTCAACTCGCCATTGCCAAGCGTCGGCGAGTACACCATGGCGGTAACGAATACCGGTCCTGTTCTGACTGCAATGCCAACAAAATCGCCAAGGAGCTTGCCCGCAGCTCTGGAAGCAGCCTCAATTGCCGCCGCTACGTCCTGAGCAACGAGCACACCCTCACGGGTCAAAAACATCCCGCCGGCGGCCGCTGTCGACATGGGCACAGTCAGCGTGTTGACCCGCCTGACCCGTTCGACGCGAGAGTCTTCATCAGCCTGCTGCTTGAACCGGACTCGAGCATCGCGCTGCTCGGCAAACTGACGGAGCGCCTCCCACACCGCTTCCCGCTCACGCCAGACAACGACCTGCTCGGCATGATGTCTGGCCAGCGCATTGGATTTATCCGTGAGCGCGTTTATTTGCGCGGATAGAAGCCGCGCTTCGTGGGCAGCGTTGTAGGCATTTTCCCAGATCTGGTGACCGTCATTGAGCGCTTGCCCGAACGCCCCCAGTCGCGTCAGGTAATCGTTCGAAGTGCGGGTGAGTGGATCGTGTCCATCGAAGGACCTGGCAACAGCGTTCTTTGCATTGAGCTCTGCGGTCTTGCGGGCGATCAGCCCGTCAATTTCGTTTTTTTCCTTGGTGATGGTGTAGAGCTGCCAACGCTCGCTCGAGCCGCTGTCCGGCGGTCGTCGAACACTGGAGATTTCATGTTCAAGGGAGGGTGCGAGTTGACTGGCCTTAGCCGCAAAGCTTCTGTCTACCTCGGCTCTGACAGCGTCATGACGCTGGGCCAGAAGGGCGAGAAACTGGTGCAATGCCTGAACGCGAGATTGCTCCTGAGCCTGCACGGCGGCTGCTTGAGCTTGAGCTTGAGCTTGAGCCGCCTCGGCTTGCGCTTGAACACCTGCCTGCACGCGCTCGTTTTCCTTTGCCTGACGAGCGGCATTTATGGCCCGCTTTCGGGCCTTCTTCTTTTTCTTGCTGGTTTTACCGAACCCGCCTGAAACCCCTCCGCCGCCACCCCCTCCACCGGAACCACCGCTTGAAGCGGGCGGGCCCGACCTGATGACGACACTTCCTGACGTTCCATCGTTATGTATTTGTTGTGCCATACAGTCACTCCTTGTCTGTAGGGCGCAGCATGTCGATGGAGCAGTGATCCGGTGCGGTACATAGTTATAGGGCAGCCATTTCACCGACAGTCGACAGCTATCAAAGCGGCGAGTCGAAAACAGATTGGCGCTTACAGGTAACTTTCGTCAGCGGCGTTGTCGATTCGGGCCACGGTCATTCGACTAGACAGTGAATCAACCACCCTCCAGCGGAGACAAGACCATGCGATTCATGATCATTGTAAAAGCCAGCCAGGAATCCGAGGCCGGCGTGATGCCCAGCGAAGAACTGATGGCTGCCATGGGCAATTACAACGAGGAACTGACCAAAGCCGGCATCCTCATCGACTGCGACGGCCTGCACCCCAGCAGCAAGGGCGCCCGGGTGCGTTTCTCCGGTGAAAAACGCACGGTCATCGACGGCCCGTTCGCCGAAACCAAGGAACTGATCGCCGGATTTTGGCTTTGGGAGGTGAAGTCGAAAGAGGAAGCGATCGAGTGGGTCAAACGCTGCCCCAATCCGATGCCGGGCACCGATGCGGAGATCGAGATCCGCCCGATATACAGCGCGGAAGATTTCGCGGCGCTGTTGACTCCGGAAATGCGCGAGCAGGAAGAGCGGCTGCGCGAGCAGATGAAAAAGCGCTGATTTCAGTAGTTTTCAAGCCTCATCCTACATGAGTTCCTTGCCGTTTTTCTTGATGTAAACGGTACGGAACTTTCCGTCTGCGGCCACCACAATCGTGATACAGGCAACTCACCGAGATAAAACGACAACCGGTAGGGTTTTCGCTGTACTAGAGGGGTCCACCTGTCAGATATGACAGTAGCAATCGTTCAAGACACGGCGTTACATAGGTTTCGCAGCAGTAAGTTTCTTTAGCGCGCAAAAAACTGAAAATTTTTAGAGCAAGGAGAGCGAGCATGTCAACGCCAATAGTGACCACGACATATTACGGGGTCATCAAGTCAGTTACTTCCTTTAACTACCCCTCCTCAGGAGGCTATACCCCTCCCAGACAATACAATGTGGTCGTTATCGTCGATGGCGATTCCAACGAGGTCACGGTCAGATCCGAAAAACAGCACTTTCAGGAAGGACAAAGAGTTTCATTTACTAGCACCACCGGCCCTAAGGGAACACTGGTGGCAGGGCTTACATAACTACTCTGGGGCAATGCTGTTCACGCAAATGGAGTGAACCTGCGTCCCACCCAAAAAGTAGTTATTTGACACTTTTCCGCGCCTCGCCTTGCGGGTCTGGGGCATCACAGCAAAGCATTCTACGCCAGCTTTGATGCCTTCATTGTTCTTCGCGGATACACCTTGCTTCTACAGAAATGAGGCATGTCCGTGATGGCTTTTTCTGCCGGATATCACCCAAATCCCTGATTCGTATTAACTTTCTAGTACACAAAAAAACAACGAAAACTTGTACAAAAATCCAAAGATCCCCCCTTCCGACTGGCGAACCCAGCGTTAGCTGCTAGCTTCAACAGACGTGTCCTACAGGCTTGATAGGAAAGGGCTTACGCAGTAACGGCCGTCAAGTGCCGAGTCGTCCATACGAGCCACGAAGGAACGGGGGAGTCATGTCGATAAAAACAGGAACACGCGCCGTGTGGTTGGCGGCATGGTTTGCGCCTGTCGTTTGTGCCCTGGCGGACAACGCCGATACGGCCAACAAAAGTAACAACCCGCTGAACCTGGCACCCGGTGCCAACCTTCAGGACTACTACACGCCCAGGCTTTACGACACCAATGCCCACACCAACGATCTGTTGATGCGCGGCACGCTGCCGATTGCACCCGGAGACTTCATCGGTGTGCCGCAATTGCTGCGCGCCACCGTGCCGATCAGCACGCGCCCCGACCCGCATGGCGGCTACAGCACCGGCGAAGGTGATCTGAACGTCTTCGATATTTTCTTGCTCAAGACCGAGGGTGTGCAGTTGGGCATCGGCCCGCAAATCACTGCACCCACCGCCGATCAGGACGAACTGGGCACCGGCAAATGGCAGGCTGGCCTGGCCGCCATCGCGATTGATGCATCGCCACGGGGTTTGCTCGGCGCACTGGTGCAGTATCAAAGCTCCTTCGCCGGCGACCATGACCGTGCCCACGTCGAAACCGCGACGCTGCAGCCCTTCATCATGCATAACCTGGACAAGGGCTGGTACCTGCGCTCGACCGGCACCTGGACCTTCGACCTGAAGAACGACACCCATTACATCCCACTCGGTTTGGGTGGCGGCAAGGTCTGGAAATCCGGGTCCAATATCCTCAATGCCTTTATCGAACCGCAGTGGACCGTTGAGCGCAAAGGCGATGGCCTGCCGCAGTTCACGCTGTTCGCCGGGATCAACGTCACATTCGGCAAATAAGGACTTTTCTATGCACGGTGCAATTCGCGCAGCCGGTTTCAGCCTGATGACCCTGTTCGTCAGTTGCGGCGTTGGCGCACAGGACGTTGACACGCGGATCGGCAAGATTGCGATGGAAGGCGAGCTGCCGGCCCATGATTCGATCCCCAAACTCTATGCCGAACTGGATTTCCAACAAGCCACCCAGAGTTATCTGTGGGCCTTGCCGTTGGTGTCCTACGCCCAATGGCAGGAGGAGTTTCGTGACAAGCTCGGCGCCCAGAACGGCGACCTGATGGTACTCAACAGTTACGAAGACAAGCTGGGCGTTATCACTGCCAATGCGACTACACCGTACATCCTCGGCTTCGTCGACCTGAATGAAACCGGTCCGCTGGTGATCGAACTGCCGCCCGGCCCTACTGCGGGCGGCGTGGGTGATTTCTGGCAGCGCGCGATCATCGACATGGGCCAGACCGGCCCCGACAAAGGCAAGGGTGGCAAATACCTGGTCCTGCCACCCGGCGCCGAGCCTCCGGCCGATGCGGGCAAGTATTACCTGGCCAAATCGGAAACCATGAACGTGCTGGTGGGTTTTCGTGTGCTCGATCCGGACCCGGCCAAAGGCAAGGCGTTGGTCGAGCAGTTCAAAATGTACCCGTACGCCAATCGCACCAACCCTGCCAAAACCAGACTGCTCTCCCCCGGCGGCAAAGCCTGGTCCGGCACCCAACCGCGTCGCCTGGCCTACTGGGAGCGCTTGCACCAGATCATCCAGAAAGAGCCGGTCAACGAACGTGATCGGTTCTACATGGCCATGCTCGCCAGCCTGGGCATCGAGAAGGACAAGCCCTTCAACCCCAACGACAACCAGCGCAAGGCACTGGAGCAAGGCGCGCACGTCGGCGAACTGATCGCCAAGGCCAACACCTTCGCCAAGCGTTTCCCGGATGCCCAGTACTGGAAAGACCGTCAGTGGGACACCGTACTCAACATCGCCGAGCCGTCGCAGCGCGTCGCTTACTACGACCAGTTATGGGAACGCAGTGCCTGGTTCTACGAAGCGGTCACCAACACCAAAGGCATGGTGTCCAAAACCCCGGGCTTGGGCCAGACCTACCTCGGTGCCTACACCGACGCCAAGGGCAACTGGCTCGACGGCGGCAAAAACTATCGCTTGCACGTCGGCGTCAATCCGCCGGCCAAGCAGTTCTGGTCGATGACCGTTTACGACATCGACAGCCGTTGCCTGATCGACAACCCGCAGCGCAAGGCAGATCTATCGTCCCGTCAGGACCTGAAGAAAAACGCTGACGGCTCGGTGGACTTGTACTTCGGCCCGACCGCGCCCACAGGCTGGGAGAGTAATTGGGTGCAAACCGTACCGGGCAAGCACTGGTTCAGCTACTTCCGCTTGTACGCGCCCACCGAAGCGTATTTCGACAAAAGCTGGAAACTCGACGACATCACGGCCGTGGAATGACGCCCAGGATTCAATAAGGAAGTTCTATGAATAATCGCCTGCTGCTCACCGCTCTCTCGCTCGCCCTGAGTACCAGCGCCTGGGCCGACTTCACCGCCGCACCCGAGGAGGCCCGAGGCATCGCCAAGGAGGCCTACCTGTACGGCTTCCCGGTGGTGGAAATGTACAAAACCCTCTACACCCAGGCCGTCGACAAAAAGAGCGCGAACTTCAAGGCGCCGTTCAACCGGATCGGCAACACCGCGAAAGCTTTCACGGCCAAGGACACCGCGTTCGTCACACCGAACGCCGACACACCCTACTCGTTCGTCTGGATGGACCTGCGCGCCGAACCGGTGGTGCTGACCTTGCCGCCCATCGATGAACACCGTTACTACTCCGTGCAATTGATTGACGCCTTTACGCAGAATTTTGCGTACCTGGGCACCCGCAGTACAGGCAATAACGGCGGGCATTTCATGATTGCCGGACCCAACTGGCAGGGTCAGCAACCGGTGAACATCGACCGGTTGCTGCGCAGTGAAACCAACATCGCCTACGCCCTGTATCGCACGCAGCTGTTTGATGAAAAGGATCTGGGCAAGGTCAAGGAAATCCAGAAGGGCTACAAGGTCGAGACGCTGAGCCACTACGTCAAACAGAAGGCCCCACCAGCGGCGCCGAAGATCGCCTGGCCAAAACCCACGCCGACCATGAGCGATACCCCTGACCTGTTCCGCTACCTGAACTTCATGCTGGCCTTCGCCCCGGCGCAGGACGCGGAAAAGGACCTGCTCGCGCGCTTCAAGAAAATCGGCATCGAGGCTGGCAAGCCTTTCAAACTCCATGAGTTCACTGCCGAACAGCGCCAGTCACTTGAAGACGGCATCAGCGATGCCAAAGCCGAATTCGCCCGGTTCAAAAAAGACCAGGTCGATACCCACCAGGTCTCCAGCGGCGACCTCTTCGGCACCCGCGATCACCTCAAGGGCAATTACCTGTACCGCTACGCCGGCGCCAACATGGGGATTTTCGGCAACTCGGCCGAAGAGGCGAATTACATCGGCTATTTCGTCGACAAGGACGGCCAGCCGGTCGACGCCTCGAAACACGATTACACCCTGCATTTCGACAAAGGCGCCCTGCCCCCGGCCGATGCGTTCTGGTCACTGACAATGTACGACGGCAAGAACAAGCTGCTGGTGGCCAACCCGCTGAATCGCTACCTGATCAACTCGCGGATGTTGCCCGATCTCAAGCTCGACGCCGACGGTGGCCTGACCCTTTACGTGCAGAACAAGGCACCGGCCAAGGACTTGCAGAGCAACTGGCTGCCAGCGCCGAACGGCCCGTTCTATGGAGTCTTGCGCCTCTACCTGCCAAAACCTGAAGTCACCAGCGGCCAGTGGCAAATGCCGCTGCTGACCCCCGTCAATTCACAAAAACAATAAGCGGAGTCAGTCATGGTCAGGCCTTTTGTAGTGCGTCCTTTACTGGCCCTGTGCGTAATCGGCGCAAACCCCTTGGGCTTCGCGGCCGAGGGCGGTGTCGGGCGTCCGATCACCGGGCAACAGGTGTTTTCCAACGCAGGGGTCGTGCCGCCGGAACCGGGGTGGGTCATGTCCTTTACCAGCATCTGGTATGACGGCGATCTCAAGGGCGGCAAGGGTGTGCCGATTGTCGGTGAGGTCGGTGCCGACCTCGACATGAAAGTCTCCTACACCATGGCCAACTTCACCCATGTCTGGGACACCGGCAAGGGGCGCTGGAACTATGCCTCGGCCATCGGCGTGCCGGTGCAATACACCGACATCAACATCTCGATTACCGGTCCGCGTGGGCGCACGCTAGGCACCGGAGATAGCGGCACGCAGTTTGCCGACATGCTGATCACGCCGATCGCCGCCGGGTATCACTTCGACGAGGTCAACCACCTCTCGTTTTCCCTGCCGATCTACGTGCCGACCGGTGCCTACAACGACGATCGCCTGGCCAACCCCGGCCAGAACACGTACACCTTCATGCCCACCGTCGCGTTCACCCATCTGGATGGCAAAGGGGGCGAGTTCACCCTGTCGAGTGGCCTGGAGTTCTACACCGAGAACGACGCCACGGATTATCGCAACGGCAACATTTTCACCCTCGATGCGATGTGGACCCACGGTTTCGGCAACGGCTGGAGCGCCGGTCTGGTCGGCGGTTATGTCCAGCAAGTCACTGACGACAAAGGCCAGACCGCTGACTCGCTCAATGGCTTTCGCGGTCGTTCCGTGGGCGCCGGTCCGGTGATTGGCTGGGCCGGCAAGTTCAACGATGCCCAGGCCAGCGTCAGTGCGCGTTGGGTACCCGAGTTCGACACCAAGAACCGCCCGGAAGGCAACGGCGTATCCGTCAACCTGACGTTGGCGTTTTTCTAGGAGTGACCAGGGATGGCCATGGGTTCCAGACTGACTTTATGCAGCGTGTTGTTCAGCGGTTTCGCCTGCGCCAGCGGTGACCTGCCCGCCCTTGGCACGACTCCCGCGCAACCGGCAGCCAAAGGTGATCCCGAGACCTGTCATCGGCTGCAACAGGACTTCGACATCGACCTGAAAAAGGTCGTGGCGGCGGGCTGCGATCCCTCCACGGAACAGATCGCCAAGCTGATGGATAACCCGGTGGGCAATCTGGTGCTGCTGTTCAACCAGTTTGACTACACCGCGCTCAAGGGGCCGAACAGCAACGGCACCCGCATGCTGGGCAAATACAGCTTCATGCCGACCTTCCCGATTTCCCTCGGCGAAGACTGGAACCTGATCAACCGCCTGCCCATCAGCTACGTCAGCGCGCCGGTCAATCACCGTGCCGGCAACCTGATCGGCATGGGCCCCAACGATATCTTGAGCGACCGCAGCGACTTTGCCTCAGTGGTGCAGGACCCATTCGACCGCACCAGCGGTTTTGGCGACCTGGCCTACGTCGGCGTGTTCTCACCCAAGCAACCGATTCGCTTCGCCGGTGGCGGCAAGATGGTCTGGGGATTCGGCCCGACCGCGATGTTCCCCACCGCAGAAGAAGACGTCCTGGGCACCGGCAAATATTCCCTCGGCCCGGCGTTTGTCGCGGCGTATCTGGGCGAAGACTGGACCCTGGGCCTGTTCCCGCAGCATTGGTGGTCGGTCGGCGGCGACAGTCAGCGCAAGGACGTCAGCCTGACCAACATTCAGTACTTCATCCAGCGCAACATTCCCGGCCCTGAGCAATGGCGCGTCGGCATGACGCCTAACGTCACGGTCAACTGGAAGGCCGAAGGCGGCAACAAGGTCACCTTCCCCATCGGTATCGGCGCCGGGCGGATTTTCAACTTCGGCAAGCTGCCGGTACGGATCTCCGGGGAGATTCAGTACTCGGCGATCCACCCGGACGACCTGATCAGCAGCCGCTGGAATTTCCGCTTGTCGTTCATCCCCGTCATTCCGACTTTCATGTTTTGAGCAAGCCTTTGAGAAAGGGAACATTCCATGACCGCACTCAATGACCTCAACGCCCTGCAAGCCAGCATCGCCGAAGCGGTGCTCGGTCAGGACCAAGTGATCCGGCAGATTCTCCTCGGCCTGCTGGCCAACGGGCACTTGTTGCTCGAAAGCCTGCCTGGCCTGGCCAAGACTCGCACGGTCAAGGCGCTGGCCAAACACCTGGACGCGAAGATGAGCCGCATCCAGTTCACCCCCGATTTGCTGCCGTCGGACATCACCGGTGCCGAAGTCCTGCACCAGATCGATGGCAAGAACGAGATCCAGTTCCAGCCCGGCCCGCTGTTCGGCAACCTGATTCTGGCGGATGAAATCAACCGCGCCCCGGCCAAGGTTCAGGCGGCATTGCTGGAGGCGATGGAAGAACGCCAGATCACTGTAGCCGGCAACAGCCACGTGCTGCCGGAGCTGTTCATTGTGGTGGCGACGCAAAACCCGATCGAACAGGAAGGCACCTACCCGCTGCCGGAAGCGCAGATGGACCGCTTCCTGATGAAGGTCTTGCTCGATTACCCCAGCGCCGAAAACGAGAGCCAGGTGTTGCGGCTGTTGCGTGAGGAAGAATTCGCGTTGGGCGCCAAGACGGCTGCGGTGCAGGGTTTTGCACTGTCTCAAGAGGTGATCTTCGCCGCACGTCGCGAAGTCAGCGCCATTCATGTGTCCCCGGCCATCGACCGTTACCTGATCGACCTGATCAATGCCACCCGCCATCCCGCTGACTACGACGCCGATCTGGGCCGCTGGATCACCATCGGCGCCAGTCCTCGGGGCGGTATCGGCCTGGACCGTTGCGCCCGCGCCGATGCCTGGTTGCAGGGGCAGGACTTCGTCTCACCCGATAACGTCCGCACGGTGGTGCATCCAGTGTTGCGTCATCGTTTGCAGCTGAGTTACGACGCCGTGGCGGACGGTGTGACGGCTGATCAGGTGCTTGATCGCCTGCTCGACAAAGTGGCGATTCCCGCCTGAGGTTGAAAATGAAGAGTGCCGACGGTCTGGTCTATGTCTCGTTAACGCAGTTGATGGCGCTGGAGTTCAAGGCCCGTGACCTGAGTTTTGTGGCGCGTCAGCCCCAGGGCAGCATTCTGGCCGGCAACCATGCTTCGCGCCTGCGCGGCCGTGGTTTGAATTTTGATGAACTGCGTCGTTATCAGCCGGGGGACGATCTGCGTCATCTGGACTGGCGCGCCTCGCTGCGCACCGGCAAACCGGTGGTGCGCACATTTACCGAAGAGCGCGACCGCCCGGCCTTGATCCTGGTGGATCAGCGCATGTCGATGTTCTTCGGCTCGCAACGCAGCTTCAAATCGGCCATCGCCGCGGAGCTGGGCGCACTGGCGGCGTGGATGGTGTTCAACGCCGGAGATCGGGTCGGCGGCCTGGTGTTCAACGATCAACGCATCGACAGCATCGCCCCGCTGCGCAGCCGTAAACGCATTGAAGCGTTGTGCAGCCGGATTGCCGAGCAGAATCAGCAACTCAACGCCGCCAACCCGGACGCTGAGGGCGAAGACCAGCTCGACAAGGTGTTGCAGCATTGCCTGGCGGTGGCCGGGCACGATCATTTGATTTGCATCATCAGCGACTTTGCCGGCGCCGGTGAGCGCACCTTGCAGTTGATGCGCCAATTGGCCGCGCACAACGACGTGGTCGCCATGCAGGTGTATGACCCATTGGCGCTGAACCTGCCGAAGAACGGACGTCTGCTGATTACCCAAGGCCAATTGCAGGTGGAACTGGCCGTCGAGCAACGCAGCGTTCATCAGCCGTTGGGGGATTTTCTCAGCGGTCGGCTCAAGGATGTCGCCACCCTGCTGCGGCGCAGTCAGGTGCCGCTGATGATGTTCAGCACCGCAACCGATGCCCAGGAACAATTGCGCACCGAACTGGGCAGAGGTCGGCGATGAACCCGAACATCCCGAGTATCGAACAGCTGAAAGAGATCGGTTTGCCCGCCCCGGTCAGTTATGCGCCGCAGACGTGGGGATGGTGGGTGTTGCTCGGGGTGTTGGTGATTGCCGTTTTGCTGGTCGGTGCGCGGCGGTATTGGCAGTGGCGACGGGATCGCTATCGGCGGGAGGCGTTGGTGCGGTTGGCTGAATTGCGAAGCAGCGAAGATCAACTTGGCGCTTTGCGAGAACTCCCTGAACTGCTCAAACGCGTGGCCCTGTCGATCCCCGTCTCTGTAGGAGCGAGGCTTGCCCGCGAACCAGACACCTCGGTCCCACAGAGAGACCGCGTTATCGTTCTTCGCGGGCACGTCGGATCGCCGCATCGCTCGCTCCTACAGGGGGTGGCGGCGCTTGGGGGTGAGGATTGGCAGGCGTTTCTGGCGCGGCACAGTTCTCAGCCATTGCCCGCTGATTTCAGTCAGCAACTGGCGCAACTGGCCTATGCCCCCGATGCGGCATTGCTGGCCTTGCCCGGCGATAAACGCCAGCAACTGTTCGATACCTGCAAACGCTGGGTGGAGCATCATCATGTGGCAGCTTGATTACCCCTGGCTGCTGATCCTTTTGCCGCTGCCGTGGCTGGGCTACCGCTACCTGCCCGATTACCGTGAAGCCCGCAGCGCCGTGCGGGTGCCGTTTTTCGGCGCCATGAGCCGCGCCGTCGGTCAGGCGCCAAGTCAGGCCGGGACCCGCAGCAATCGCTGGCAGCTGGCCCTGAATCTGCTGGTGTGGGCGCTGGTGCTGCTGGCCGCCGCGCGCCCGGTGTTCGTCGAAAAACCGATCGAACGCCAGCAACCGGTGCGCGACTTGATGCTGGCCATCGACATCTCCCAATCGATGGAAACTACCGACTTCACCGACGCCAGTGGCCAGAAGATCAATCGTCTGGCGGCGGTCAAGGAAGTGGTGCATGGCTTTATCGACAAACGTAAAGAAGATCGCCTGGGCCTGATCGTGTTCGGCAGCGGCGCGTATCCCCAGGCGCCGCTGACGCTGGATCACGCCAGTCTGTCGCTGTTGCTCGACGACACCGGTATCGGCATGGCCGGTCCGAACACCGCAATCGGCGATGCGATTGGCCTGAGCCTCAAGCTGCTCGATCAGGCTCACGAGCAAGAGAAAGTGCTGATCCTGCTCACCGATGGCAATGACACCAGCAGCGCGATCACCCCGGATCACGCGGCGACCATGGCCGCCGCCAAAGGCGTGGTGATTCACACCATCGGCATCGGCGACCCGACGGCCGAGGGCGAAGCCAAGGTCAACCTGCAGGGCTTGCAGCAGATCGCCGACGCCACTGGCGGCAAGTTCTTCCGTGCTGAAGACCGTAATGCGCTGGATCAGGTCTACAGCACGCTCGACAAGCTCACCCCGCATCAGGTGAAAACCCTTAGCCATCAGCCGAAAAAGGACCTGTTCTGGTGGCCGCTGGGGGCTGCAATCGGTGTGCTTGCGCTCTACCATTTGGGCGCCCTGCTCCGTCCGCACCTGACACTCGCGCGTCAGCAGCAGGAGGCTTGAGATGGAGATCAATCTCAGTGACTTGCATTTACTGCGTCCGCTGTGGCTGTTGCTGGTGCCCTTCGCCGCGTTGCTGCCGATGCTTTGGCGGCGCAGTCGCGACCTGCAACGGCGCCTGCGCAGCAACATCGCCGAGCACTTGTTGCCGCATTTGTTGATCACGCCGCAGGATCAACAGCGCTTTCGGCCCGTACATCTGGTGTGCGCGGTGTTGATTCTGGGCGCCCTCGCGGCCGCCGGCCCAACCTGGGAACAGGACCGCCCGGACTTCCTGGAAAACCGTGCGCCGCTGATCATCGCCATCGACCTCTCGCCTTCGATGGACGCCAGCGACGTGCCACCGAGCCGGCTGGAAGCGGCCAAACACAAACTGCACGACCTGATCCAGCGCCGTGCCGGTGCCCGCAGCGGCTTGATCGCCTACGCCGGCAGCGCGCACCTGGTGTTGCCGCCGACCGACGATCCCGCCCTGCTCGACACCTTCATCCAGGCGTTGAGCACCGACCTGATCGCCACGCAGGGAAAAAACGTGGGGGCGGTCATCGAACAGGCCAAACGGCTGCTGGTCGCCGAGAAAACCCCGGGGACGCTGCTGTTGATCACCGACGGTGCCGACACCTCGCAACTCACTGGGCTGGACAAGCTACTCGACGACAGCGCATTGCAAGTGCTGATACTCGCCGTCGGCAGCGAGGACGGCGGGATCCTCCGCGACGCCAACGGCCAGCCGCGCACCGACAGCAATGGTCGCCCCGCGCTCGGCAGCTTCGACCAGGCCGCGCTCAAGCAACTGGCTTCAGCAGTGGATGCGCCGCTGGGCAGCCTGACCCTCAATGACGACGATCTGCAATGGGTCGAGTTGCACGCCCAGCGGCATTTCCAGAGTGCCAGCGATGAACAGCGCGAATTGCACTGGAAGGACGCCGGTTACTGGCTGTGCTGGCCGTTGCTGCTGCTCGCCTTCCTCAGCGTACGCAAGGGCTGGAGCCTGAACTGGATGGCCGGGTTGTTGCTGGCGTTGGGCATCGGCTTTCAACCGGCACCGGCCGAGGCCAACGCGTTGACCGATGCGTTTTTCACCCCCGACCAGCAAGGCCGCTGGGCCTTCGAACACGAGCACTTCCCCCAGGCCGCCGCGCATTTTGTCGACCCGTACTGGAAAGGCATCGCCGCCTACAACGCGGCCGATTTCGACCTGGCGCTGGCCAGTTTTGCGCGACTGGAGACGCCGCAGGCGTATTTCTACCTGGGCAATATTTATGTGCGGCGCTTCAAGTTTGATCAGGCCATTGCGGCGTATCAGCAAGCGTTGAAATTGCAGCCACAGTTTCCAGAGGCCACAGCCAATCTGGCACTGGCGGTTGCCTTGCAAAAGGACACCGAAAGCGCTGAACAGAATACGCCCGAGGTCAAACCGGACGAAATCAAAATGGACAAGGCGCCGGGCAAGGGGCAGAGCAAAGCGGTCGAGACCGAGCAGGCGGCTTCGGATGAGCAGTGGTTGCAGAATCTGAGCACTTCGCCGGCGAAGTTCTTGAAGCAGAAATTCAGTTTGCAGGATCAGGCGGGGAACAGACCATGAACCGAGTCGTGGCCATCGCCAGCAGGCTGGCTCCCACATTGGATCTGTTTGCGCCGCAAATCCCCTGTAGGAGTGAGCCTGCTCGCGATGGCGTCCACCCAATCACCTCAAAACTCACAGCCCTACTCCTCTGCCTATTCACCACAGCAACCCTCGCCGCAGAACCCGAACTGCGAGTCCAGACCCGCCTGCAACCCACCAACTCCGTCATGGTCGGCGGCATCCTCGAACTCCAACTCGATGTCCTCACCGACAGCTGGTTCACCGACGCCCCCGCCCTGCCCGACCTGAAGCTGCCAGGTGCGCTGGTCTTGCCACCGGACGGTCATGCCGAGCACATCAACCAGACGCTGGACGGCAAATCCTTCAACGGCATGCGTTACAGCTACCGAATCACGCCGAATCTGGCTCAGGGCTTCGACATCCCCGCGCTGACCGTCCGCGCAACACCCGGGCAGGCCAGCACTCCGCTGATTGCCCAAAGCCAGCCACTGCACTTCACCGCCGCACAGCCGCCGGGATTCAATCCCGGCGAACCGGTGCTCGTCGCGCAAGGGCTGCGATTCACACAAAAAGTCGTGAACTCGACAACACCGCTGAAGGTCGGCGACAGCATCACCCGGCAACTGACCTTGCAGGCCGACGATGCCATGGCCATGTCGCTGCCGGCGCCGTCGATGGGTGATGTGAGCGGTCTTAGCCGTTACCCCAAGAGCCCGCAAATCAGCAACCTGGACGATGGCCGTGGCAACTTCAACGGCGGCCAGCGCATCGACACCGTCACTTACCGCATCGACAGCGAAGGCCGCTACAACCTGCCGGCCATCGAGCTGAAATGGTGGGACACCAGCAGCCAACAAACCCGCACGGCCCAAGTCCCGGCCGTGAGCTTCAACGCCGCCGCCAACAGTGCTTACAAGCCCGTGTTCTCGATTACCGAAGACCTGAAAAAACTTGGCCAGCAAAGTCGCGTGCATCTCTCCGGGCACTGGCTGGTGCTGTCTGCGCTGCTGTTGGTCGTGGCGTTGCTCGGCTGGTTTGCACATCCTTTCGTCCAGCGTGCCTACCTTGCCGGGCAAGCCAGGCGCCGCGCGCAACACGCCGCCTGGCTCGAATCCGCTGACTACGCCTGGCGGCAGATCCCGGCGCAGATCGATGGCAAACCGGCACAACTGAGCGCCCTTTACCTTTGGGCCAGACGCAGCCGCCTGGGCCTGAAACTGAGCAACCTTGGCCCGCGCCTGCAAGATCTTTTGCGCGCCTGTTACAGCCAGCAATCAAGCGAAGACGAGGCGCTGCACCAACTGAAGAAATCCTTGGCTACGCTGCATAGTCGGGCCGAACACAAACCGTTCCCTGCTGCTCACGCCTTGCGCCCACTCAACCCCGTACACGAGAAGGACTTCCCATGACGAACCCGATATCGATCCGCCAGCGCCACGGGCTGAAGCTATTGTTTGCACTGGTCTTGAGCATGCCGCTGCTCGCGCTGGCAGCCGAACCCTTGCCCTCGTGGAACGACGGGCCATCGAAGAAAACCATCATCGAGTTCGTCCAGGCAGTCACCGATCAGTCCAGCAAGGACTTCGTCAAACCCGAGGACCGCATCGCCGTCTTTGACAATGACGGCACCTTGTGGAGCGAACAGCCGATGTACTTCGAGTTGCTGTTTGCGCTGGATGAGGTCAAGCGCACCGCACCGCAGCACCCGGAGTGGAAAACCACCCAGCCCTTCAAAGCCGTGCTGGAAAACGATCACCAGGCCCTGGCCGCCACGGGCATGGACGGCCTCCTGAAAATCTTCGGGGCCACCCACACCGGCATGACCACCGAAGCCTTCGATGACTACGCCAAGACCTGGCTGAGCCAGGCCAAACACCCCAAAACCGGTAAGCCGTACACCGAGATGATCTTCCAGCCGATGCTGGAAATGCTCGACTACCTGCGCAGTCAAGACTTCAAGACCTACATCGTTTCCGGAGGCGACACCGGGTTCATGCGCGCCTTTGCCGAGAAGGTCTACGGCATCCCGCCCGAACAAGTGATCGGCACCACTTTTGTCACCGCGTTCGAGTTCAAGGACGGCAAAGCCTCGATCGTGCGCACGCCAAAACTCGCGCACAACGACGACGGCCCGGGCAAACCGGAAAGCATCGACGCGGTGATCGGGCGCCGGCCGATCCTGGCGTTCGGTAACTCCGATGGCGATCTGCAAATGCTGCAGTGGACCGCCGCAGGACCGGGCAAACGATTCATGGGGCTGGTGCATCACACCGACGCCAAACGCGAATGGGCCTATGACCGTCAATCCCAGATCGGTCGCCTGGACAAGGCCCTGGACGAAGCAAAAAACCGTGGCTGGACTATCGTGGACATGGCGTCCGAGTGGCGCCGGGTCTATCCGTTCGATACCGCCACTCCCGAGCAAGTGCATTAAAAAAGCGTAACGCAGGACTGCAATAAACGTTTGTCGCGCTTGAGCGACGCAAGTGAGCAAAGGAGCAAGTCAGATGACTCGCATACGCAAGTGGCTACCGAAACTCGCCTTGGTGGCAGCCTCGGTCATGGCGATTTCGGCAACAGCCGGGGCCGCTGAAAAACCCAACATTCTGGTGATCTTCGGCGATGACATCGGACAGACCAACATCAGTGCCTATTCCATGGGCGTGGTCGGCTACAAGACGCCGAACATCGACCGGATTGCCAAGGAAGGCATGATGTTCACCGACTATTACGCGGAGAACAGCTGCACGGCCGGACGCTCCTCGTTCATTACCGGTCAGACGCCGCTGCGTACGGGCCTGTCGAAAGTCGGCATTCCGGGTGCGCCGGTCGGCCTGCAAAAACGTGACATCACTATCGCCCAGGCGCTCAAGTCTCAGGGCTACGCAACGGGTCAGTTCGGCAAAAACCACCTGGGCGACCGAGACGAGTACCTGCCGACCAACCACGGTTTCGACGAGTTCTTCGGCAACCTCTATCACCTCAACGCTGAGGAAGAACCTGAACGGCCGTACTGGCCGAAGGATGATGCCGAGTTCGTCAAAGCCAACTCTCCGCGCGGCGTAATCCACAGCTTTGCCGACGGCAAGATCGAAGACACCGGCGCGCTGACTGCCAAGCGCATGGAAACCATCGACGACGAAACCACGGCCGCTGCGCAAGCCTTCATCGAGAAACAGGCGAAGGCGGACAAACCGTTCTTCGTCTGGATGAACACCACCCGCATGCACCTGTTCACCCACGTGCGCGAATCGATGAAGGGCCAGAGCGGCATGCCCGGCAACGAATATGCGGACGGCATGCTGGAGCACGACGGCGACGTCGGCAAACTGCTGAAAACCCTCGATGACCTGAAAATCACCGACAACACCATCGTCGTCTACACCACCGACAACGGGCCGAACCAGTTCTCCTGGCCGGACGCGGCGACCACGCCGTTCCGCAACGAGAAGAACTCCAACTGGGAAGGCGCTTATCGGGTTCCGGCGATGATTCGCTGGCCAGGCAAGGTCAAGGCCGGTGAAGTCTCCAACGAGATGTTCTCGGGTATGGACTGGTTCCCGACCCTGCTCGCGGCGGCTGGCGATGCGCAAGTCAAAGACAAGCTGCTCAAAGGCTGGGCGCCGACTTCTGGCGGCAACAACTTCAAAGTGCACCTGGACGGCTACAACCAACTGCCTTACCTGACCGGCCAACAGCCTAAAGGCGAGCGCAAGGAGTTCTACTACTTCAACGATGACGGCGTGCTGGTGTCGATGCGTTTCGACAACTGGAAAGCCGTATTCTGCGAACAACGGGCACCAGGCGGCTTCAAGGTCTGGAGCGAACCGTTCGTATGCCTGCGAGTGCCGAAGATCCTCAACCTGAGGATGGACCCGTATGAACGCGCCGACGTGGTCTCCGATCAGTATTACGATTGGGCAACCAAAAACGTCTACCTGGCAAGCGTTGCGGTCGGAAAATCAGCGGCGTTCCTGCAGACGTTCATCGAGTATCCGCCAAGCCAGAAACCGGCCAGCTTCAGCATTGACCAGATCCGTGCTGCGGTGGATGCGAAGATCGCGGAAAAAATGAAAAATCAGCCTGCACAGTAAAACCGTTTGACTGCCGCTCGCCCTCACCGGCGAGCGGCCCTATTTCGGTGAACACATTCCCTGTAGCAGCTGCCGAAGGCTGCGTCCGGCTGCGCAGCAGTCGTAAACCCGAGCGACTGGTTGTGCCAGACATATTGCGGCGCATGATTGACGAGGACTTCGTCCTCGAACGTCCGAACGCGGCCCGAGCCTTCGGCAGCTGCTACAAGGGTTTGTGTTTACCGACGAAACATATCCATTTCAGGTTCAGCACAAGGCAATCCGCAATGTCCTCACGTGTCGCCAGCAAGTCGTCGGCCCTACCCGCCCCCCAAGCCGCCGCGTCCCCGGCGCTGCTGATCCCCGCGCTGTTGCTGTTCGTCTCCGGCGCCGCCGCGCTGGTGTATCAGGTGCTGTGGATCAAGCAGTTGTCGCTGGTGGTCGGCGTCGAGGTGTATGCGATCACCACCGGCATCAGTGCGTTTTTTGCCGGGCTGGCCTTGGGCGGCTTGCTGTTCGGGCGTTGGGCGGATCGCTTGCAGCGGCCGGTGTTGTTGTATGCCGGGCTGGAAGTGTTGGTAGCCGTGCTGGGTGTCGGCGCGACCTTCGCCATGAGCCTCGCCGCCAGCCCCTTCGCCTGGCTGGAACAGCACATTGGCCTGGCAGCGTGGGTATTGCCGTTTGCGCTGGTCGGTATTCCGGCGCTGCTGATGGGCGGCACCCTGCCGGTGCTGGTTCGCTCATTGGCCGCTGATCCGCAACAATCGGGCAAGGCTGGCGGCCAACTCTATGCCGCGAACACCGCCGGGGCGATTGCCGGCACCCTGCTCGCCGCGTTCGTGCTGATCGCCACCCTCGGCGTGCGCGGAAGCGCCTTGGTAGCGGCGATGCTGAACTTGCTGGCTGCAGCGGGTGCGCTGTGGTTTCAACGCCAGCGCCTGGCACCGATCGATGCCCCGGTGAAACATTCGGCAGCGAAAGCCCCGGATCGCCTGGCGCTGTGGCTGTACTCCGTTGCCGGCGGTGTGGCGCTGGGTTACGAAGTGGTCTGGTCACAGTCCATCGTGCAATTCATGAGCACCCGCACCTACGCCTTTGCCGTGGTGCTGGCGACGTACCTCACCGGGCTGTTCCTGGGCAGCGCATTGCTGGCTCGCCGGGTTGATCGCATTCGCGATCCCTGGGGCGTGTTCGGCTTGTTGATTGCCGGAGCCGGCCTGATTGCATTGCTGGAAGTCGCCTTTCTCGGACGCTGGCTGGTGTTTTTGCAATCCCAGGCCGAAACCCTTGCGCTGGCCATGGGCGGCAGCGAACTGCTGGGCATGAGCGCACGGTTTGCCGTGGCGGCGCTGAGCATCGTGTTCGTGCCGACGCTGCTGCTGGGCGCTGCCTTTCCACTGGCTTTGCGCCTGAGCGTCGGCCGTGAGCGAGTTGGCCGGGATGTCGGCGCCGTGGTTGCGTTCAACACCTTGGGCGGGATCATCGGGGTGATGCTCTGCGGATTCCTGCTGATCCCGTTGCTGGGGTTGGTGCGCACCTTGGGGCTATTGGCGATTGTTGCTGCGGGGATAGGCTATCTCGCGGTGCGCAAGGGCCATCACGTGAAGAAAGGCCGGCGTCAGGCGGTGGTTGCCATCGCCCTGTTGTCGATTGTGGTGGCGGTTTTTACCCCGGTGAGCAAGCTCGCCAACCTGCTGCCCGGTGCACGCAACGGTACGCTGGCGTTCTACGAAGAAGGACGCGGCGGGACCGTGGCCGTGGTCACTCAGGGCAAGGGACAAAAGATGTTCCAGCGTCTATATATCCAGGGCGTTTCCAACACCGGTGACGCCATGCCATCGCTGCGCTACATGCGCATCCAGGCCCTGTTGCCGCTGCTGATCCATAACGGCGAACCACGCTCGGCGCTGGTCATCGGTTTTGGCACGGGCATCACCGCGGGCGCCCTGACCCGATATCCAGGGCTTGAACATCGCGTCGTCGCGGAATTGCTGCCTTCGGTAGTGAAAGCTGCGCCATTGTTCAAGGGTAATTTCAATGCCGCTACCGATCCGGCAGTCGACGTCCGCCTGCGTGATGGTCGTCAGGAACTGCTGCGCAGCGCGCAGCTTTACGACCTGATCACCCTCGAACCGCCTCCGCCCTCCGCTGCCGGCGTGGTGAATCTGTATTCGCGAGACTTCTACCAGTTGGCCGCCAGCCGCCTTGAGAAAAAAGGCCTGGTCGCCCAATGGCTGCCGTTGCCGACCCAGAACATCGACGATTCGCGCTCGCTGGTGCGCAGCTTCCTCGATGTGTTCCCCTACGCGACGCTGTGGACCAGCGAATTCCACGAAATGCTGCTGGTGGGCTCGATGGAACCGATCGAACTGGATGTCGGGAAAATCAGCCAGCGCTTCCAGCAAGACACCGTGCGCAGCACCCTGCAGGACGTCGGCATCGGTTCGGCCGCCGCCTTGTTGGCGACCTGGGTGACCGATCGCGCCGGGCTGGAGCGTTTCGCTGGCGATGCACTGCCTGTGACCGACGATCAACCGCGCATCGAATACGCACCGTGGGTGCGCGCCAAGGAAATCAGTCGCGTGTTGCCGGCCTTGCTCGACTTGCGTCAGCCGCCGTTGTTGTTGAATACCGACGCAGGGTTCATCGAGCGCATGAACGTCCATCAGCAGCGACTGATGCAGTTCTATCGGGCAAGCCTGCACGCCTATGACGGTGACCGGGACGCCTGGGCCAGGGACATCCGCGAAGTGATGCGCGGCGATGGCGGCAATCCGTATTACCGCTGGTTTGTCGGCGACTGAAGGTAAGACCAGGGGACTTTTCGACGCGAAACCGGTAGGGTGCGCAAAATCAAATTGCCACCACCCCCCGGTTTCAGGGAAGTTGTCGCGTCGCGGGTTTTCATGGAGTTGCACACGCAATGAGTTGCTGGACCATCCTTGGCCTCCCGGCCGATGCCGATACGCGCAGTATCAAACGCCAATACGCAACCCTGCTCAAACAGACGCGCCCGGATGAAGACCCTGAGGGCTTTCAGCGTTTGCGTGAGGCTTATGAACACGCGCTGAGCATCAAAGAATGGGAGCACTTGCGCGAGGATGACTCAAGCGACGATACCTCGTGGGACCTGACCGGACTGTCGGTCGTTGAAGTCGACACGCTGCAACTGGTCACCCGTTCGCTGGACGGTGTCAGCCGTGTCGAGCTCGAACGACGTCATGCCATCGCCGTCGAACATGGCGCGGTGGATGTCATGGAAGATGCCGTGCTAAGGCATTGCGTCGAACACTTCGAAACCTCCGAAACACTGCTCGAATGGGCGATGGAAACCTTTCGCTGGTTCAGTCTCTGGCAGCGACTGGAACTGGACGAAGAGCTAATCGTAGAGCTGTCGCAACAGCGCAAGCGCTTGGCCGAGCGTCGTGAAGCACCGATATTTCTGGCCCGGCAACAGCTGCTGGCCACGCAACCTGCCGCCACGCCGGAGCATCGCGCCGCCCACTTGCTGTTGGCGCCGAGCACATTCAGTCAGCGCCGCGCCCTGGCCCGTCGCTTGCGCGACGAAGACTGGGTGCAATGCCGCAACCTGAGTTCTGCGTTGTACGCCAACCACCCGGACATCTGCGCCAATCTGCCGGGCGGCACACCGTTCTTTTGGCGTGACTGGGAATACATCCACGACAATTGGCCGATGTACCTGGGAATTGTCCTCGCCTGTCTGGTCGGCTCCTTTGTTCAATTCGCGCCGTTGGGCACGCGTCTGGGCGGATTGATCGGCGTCGCTGTGTTCTGGTCGGTGATCTTCGCGGTCGCCGGTTGGGTACTCGACTGGCTGACGGGGCGCGTCGCCCATCGTTTTTGGTTGCTGGACGATCGATTGAGTGTGCGCCTTTCGCCCTCGCTCAAGCCCCTGCCGTTTGGAGTGCTGCGCGACTTGATTCCCTGCATTGCAATGGCGGTGGGCATTGGCAACGTGTATGGCTTGGTCGGCAGCATCGTTTACGTCACCACACTGGCGAGTGTCGGACTTATACGCCGGTGGGAGGTCAACCCGCACGTTTCCTGGCAACACGCCAGCCTCTTGCTCAAGCGCTGCCTGATGGGTGCGGGCATTTTGGTGCTGGTGTTAATACTCGGCGTGTTCAAAGTGATCTCAAGCCAAGGTACGGTCAACCGCAACCAAGGCCTGCAACAGTGGGCCGAACGCTTGTGCAGCCGCATGCCCGTCACCGCCAGCGAATGCAACGCACCGGCCACCGTTGAGCAGTGGTACGGCCAGGAGAAACAGCCATGAACCCGAAATGGCTGTTCCCGGTGGCGACCATCGTGATGCTGATCCTGATGGGGCTGGCCGGCTCTTCGAAATTCATCGCCCGCATCGACTTGTGGCTGGATCAACACGACGCACCGCTCACCGCGCAGGCCAATGCCCTGAGCCCGGTGATCGACTGCATCAACCGGGTCGATGTGCATTGGCGGGTGGCCTACGAACTGTACAAATCGCCAAAACAACCCGCGGAACCGGTGCTGGACTGGATCACCAACCAGCATGATTTCGACGACAACGGTGCCAGTGACGCGCCCGGCATCCAACGGGATATCTGTTCGCCGACAATCAGCGAAAAACTCAAACTGCTGAAATACGACCCAGCGCTGGTGTTGAAAGCCGATGCCTACGCCCAGGCATTACAGCAAGTGACGCCCCTTACGCAGCAAATCACCTTTTACCGACAGGCGCGTTTTTCGACCGCCATCAGTGAGGTGCAGCCCGCCTTTGCCGATCAATTCAGATCCAGGGCCGAGGACTACCTCACGGCGTCAACGTTACTGAGACAGCAGGTTGAATCGCTGGACCTTGAACAACGGCGCGAGCAACTCAATCTGATCGAAGCACGTCTGGGCAAGGACATTCACTGGTATTTGCTGGCTTACATGATCCAGGCCAGAGACACGCTGAACCTTGTCACCGAGGGCGTGAAAAATCGAACCCTGACGCCGCAGGCACTGGCTAAAACCACCGCTGAACTGCAATTGGCCTGGGATTACCGGCAGCAGTTTATCCAACATCAATTGCCGGAAACGCAAAAACGCAACGAAGTACCCGGTTATCTCTGGTCGCACATTGCCAGGCCGACGAAGAAGTATCTGACCGCGTTGAACACCTTGCACAAGGATTGGCAGAACAAAGCCGAACCGCAGCGATTGAGCGATGATTTTTATGCGGTGACGCGTGGTTATGATTCGCTGATCAGTCATTACAACCAGTTGGCGCGGGCTGAGTATTGAGTGATGTGTTGTTCTTGAGGCCGCCTTCGCGGGCGAGCCTCGCTCCTACAGGATCAGGTCGTTCATAAAATTGACGAACGACTCAATACCGTAGGAGCGAGGCTTGCTCGCGATGGTGCCATCAGCTCCAACACATCACTTGGACTTAAGCTTCAGATACGACTGATGCAAATCCGACGCCCAACCATCAATCACGCCTTTCACGTCATCGGCCTTCATCACCTGAGACTCGTTTTCCAGTGGCTTGCCGGTGCCCTTGCGCACGACCTGGGCCAAAACGTGATTGTTGGCGCCATCGAGGAACACCGCTTCGGTGGCCAGATCGGTCTCCTGATCACGAATACCACTGGCCGTGCTCACCGCCGCAGCCACCAGTGCAATCGGGATCACTTCATAAGGTTTCAACCCTTCCGTCTTGCTGCTCACCGCCGTAATCGCGGCACGCACCACAATCACGCCCGGGCCGGGACCTGCGGCCAGAGGCAAGGATTTACCAATTTCACGCTTCAGTGCCTGGTCGTAGTAACCGGTGATGCCGTTGAGGGTAGCCTGGGGGATTTTCACGGTCGGTTGCGGCTTGGGATAGAGCTGGGTCGGCTCAATGTAGACACTGGTGTATTGACTGATGTCGAGTTTCGGATCGATCCAGCGCATCACCGTTGCGCCCGATGGCGACTTGGCTTCCTTGAGCTGGCTATAGTCCTTGAGAAAGCCTGAATACTGGTCCGGCTCAACGACTTTGCTGGCGCAACCCACCACCCCGATCGAGGCGATGCACAACGTGCCCATCATTAACGCTAGCTTCATGCTGTAACTCCTGTCAGAAGGCCGACAACGGTATTGCATAGGGGAATTACAGGTATAGCCAACACACAGCGTTTCGTATTCAAAAAGCACAATATTCATCTAACGCGCGGGCTCGCTCACAACGGTCATTTGACAGACGCCGATCATCCGGCAAAGCTGCACCGAGCTTGAACGCGCGCCTGACGGCAAACGCACCTGGACTACGGAAGTCGCAATGCCGAACCCTAAAAATAAAGCAGCCACCCCAAACCCTGATTCGCCACCGACCCTGATTCACCGTTACCTGTTTCCCGTCACCATCGGCGTATTGCTGGTGGCCGTGGCGGCGATCGGCTGGTTTCTGTTTAGCAGCACGCCAGCGCCGATCAAACCCGTGCCCGTCAGCACCCCGACCGTTCAGCCGGCCAAACCGCAACCGGTCGTTGTGGCACCGGCGAAAATGGTCGACGAGCAACAATGCCAGGGCTGCCACAGCGAACAGATGAAGGATTGGCAAGGCTCCCATCACCAATTGGCGATGCAGGAAGCCAACGCCGAGACAATGTTGGGCGACTTCAATAACGTCACGTTCAAAGCGGAAAACGAAACCACCCGTTTCTCGCGCAAGGACGGCGGGTTCTGGGTCACCACGCCCGGTATTGACGGCAAGAATGCCGACTTCAAAGTGGCCTACACCTTTGGCATCGCGCCGTTGCAGCAATACCTGATCGAGGTTGGCGAAGGTCGCTTGCAAGCATTGGGTGTGGCCTGGGATACCGAGAAAAACCGCTGGTTCCACCTCTATCCGGGCCAGGGCGTGAACTTCAAGAACCCGCTGCACTGGAGCAAGCCGAGCCAGAATGCCAACTTCATGTGCGTCGAGTGCCACACCACCGGCTTCAAGCGTAATTTCGATGCGGCGAAAAACACCTTCGACAGTCAATGGAACAGCCTCGGTGTCGGTTGTCAGGCGTGCCACGGTCCTGCGTCCAATCACCTGGAATGGACGGCGAAAAAAGGCGATCTGATTCATGCCGGTTTTGCGGTCGACCTCAAGGACAAGGACGCTACGGTCGAAATCGAAACCTGTGCCCGCTGCCATTCGCGCCGCGCACCACTGGACGACGGCTTCACCGTTGGCAAACGTTTGATGGACGACTATCTGCCGAGTCCCCTCACCCGCGAGTTGTATGCGCTGGACGGCAAGATCAAGGATGAAGTGTTCGAGCACGGCTCCTTCGCCCAAAGCAAAATGTTCGACAAAGGCGTGCGTTGCAGCAACTGCCACAACCCCCACAGCACCGAACTCAAGGCCCCGGGCAACGGCGTTTGCCTGCAATGCCACAACACCGCGGGCAAGACCTCGGTGGCAGGCGTCGACGGCAAGGGTTTGCAAGCGAAGAACTACGACTCCATCGAACACACCCGCCACACCATGGGCCAGCCCGGCTCGCAATGCGTGGATTGCCACATGCCCGGCAAGTTCTACATGGGCAACGACTTCCGGCATGACCACAGCTTCAGTATTCCCAACCCGGAACGGGCGAAAAAGCTTGGCACCCCGGACGCCTGCCTGACCTGTCACCAGGGCAACGCCGGCGACAAGGTCACCGAGCAATTCAAGCTGTGGAACACTGCCAGCACCGCGCAGGCGCCACGTTATGATGAAAGCCTGTGGCTGATTCGCAACGGTCAGCCCGGCGCCGCGCAAGCCTTGTATGAGCAACTGCAGCGCAACAACTTGCCAGCGATTCAGCGTGCAACGTTGCTGGCAGAGTTGCCGCTGTACCCGAGCGAGCAGGCCTTGAAACTCGCGACCAAGGACTTGAGCCACCCGGCACCGCAAGTGCGTGAAAGCGCGGTGCGGGCGATCAGCGCGTTCCTGCCGCCACCGGAGCGTGCGCCGCTGCTGACGCCGTTGCTGGGCGATCCGGTGAAGGCTGTGCGGATCGTTGCGGCCCGGGATCTGCTGAGCGTGGCCCGCAATGGCTTGGGCAATGCCCAGGCGAACTGGAATGCGGCGATTGCCGAGTACGAAGCGGTGCAGATCAGTCTGGCCGAGCGCGCCGAGGCCAACCTCAACCTGGCGATGCTCTATCAGGCCAGCGGTCGCAATGGCGAAGTCGAATCGCTGCTGCGTACTGCGCTCAAGCGTGATCCCGATTTCTACCCGGCGCTGGTGACGCTGGTGCAATGGCTGGAAGCCAATGGACGCGTTCAAGAGGCGCAGACACGGTTGGCGCAGAGCCTGAAAGAACACCCGGACGCCGCCCTGTTGCAACACACCCAAGGCTTGTCGCTGGTGCGTGCGGGCAAATCCGCCCAGGCCATGCCGGCCCTGCGCAAAGCCGCGCAACTGGAACCGCAGAACGCCCAATACGGCTACGTGCTGGCCGTGGCGTTGCACGACAGCGGCAAGGTCGATGAGGCTTGCGAAGAGCTGGAGCGGTTGTTGAAAGTGCAGCCCGCCAATCGCAATGCGCGGTTGTCGCTGATTCAGTACTACCTGGATAACGGGCAGGAACCGAAGGCGCAGGTGCTGTTGCAAGGCTGGAAGAAAATGAACATGGGGGATCCGGCGTTGAAATGAGGCTTTGTAGCAGCTGCCGAGCAGCGCGAGGCTGCGTTCGGCGACGAAGTCGTCGTGAAATCAGACCGCGCGGTGCATCAGGATGACCGCATTCGCAGGTTTTACGACGACTTCGTCGCCGAACGCAGCCTCGCGCTGCTCGGCAGCTGCTACTCGAACCGTGGAATTACCAAGATGAGCCGCTTTTAAGCGCCATCTCCCGCCGACTGTTCGCCCGCATCGCCTTGATCAGCGACACCGTGCCCACCAGGATAATCACCCCGGCGAACAGGAAGTCGATGGTGTACAGCTGGAAGTCCTTCACCGGCCCCACCAGCAAGACCCGAATCGCGCCGATACCCACCAGCGTGGCGAGAAAATCGATCCCCGGTTCATCGCGATAGAACACGTGCAGCAGCGGCAGGCACAGCACCAGTAGCGACAGCAGCACGATCACCTTGAACGAGCCTTTGCGCTCGACGCTGAACGCGCACTCGTGGGCGCCATAGGCCTTGTAGTCTTCATCGCGGATCATCGAGTTGCGTTCGTTGATGTAGTCGACTCGGTTGTACTTCTGGATCGGCGTGAAGGTGTTCGACATCTCCATCAGGGTGGTGATGTTTTTGAACCTCAGGTCGATGCGCTCGTTGCCCTTGAGGTAATACAGCACCGGTTTGTAGCCATAGCGGTAGGTATCGAAGGGAAAATCCGTGGCCCGGCCCTGCACCCCGATGGGCCTTGGCTCGAGTTCGGCGTAGGCGCTTTTGCTGGCCGATGCGAGGTTGCGGCTCAGCGGCTGGATCTTGACCTGCTCAAGGAAAATCGGCGTGACGCCGTACGACCACTGCAAGGGTTCCAGACGCAGGCGCAGTTCGTTGCGGCCCAGGTCGTAGCGGTTGAAGGTGCGTTCGGACACCACTACGGCACCGCTGAGCATGAACTCGCCGCGCACCGTGTTGGTGATGCGCAGCGTCAGTTGATCCTTGCCCAGCGCAGCAGCATCGCTGGCCGGTGGCGTGCCGCACCAGGCCGTACTGTCGAAGGCGCCGCCCAACTGGCCGTCGCGGTTTTCCTTGAACACATAAAAGTAACTGGCCCACAGCGCCACAATCAGCAACAGCGCAATCAGCCCCAAAATCTTTTTGCCCACGCTCAAACCAGACTCCTTTCTTGACTGACTCCCTTTCGAATGCGGACTCTACCAAAATGCCATCATCGCCCCAAGCAAAAACACAAGAGCGAGCCTGTAGCAGCTGTCGAGCCTGCGAGGCTGCGTTCGGCGACGAAGTCGTCGTAAACCCTGCAAACGCGGTTTTCCTGTAAACCGCATCGCTTGATTTCACGACGACTTCGTCGCCGAACGCAGCCTCGCAGGCTCGACAGCTGCTACAAAAAAGCAGCGTTGGGGCTTGTGTGTCAGCGTCGTCTGAACAACGGCCGAGGTTCAATCACCGAACGCCCGTACAACACACTCATCCCGGCCAATCCCTTCAGCGCGTCCTCAGCGGATTTGTCGTCGCGTACCGCAAAGCTGTCGAAACCGCATTGGCGCATGTGGCTGAGCTGATCGCGCAGCACATCACCGACCGCGCGCAACTCTCCCGTCCAGCCCAACCGAGTGCGCAGCAGGTACGCCTGGCTGTAACCGCGACCGTCGCGAAAACTCGGAAAATCCAGGGCAATCAGCGCCAATGAGTCAAACCACGGTTTGAGGCTTTCCACCTCATCATCCGGCCCCAGCCAGACCGCATGCTGTGCCGGCGCTTCAAGCCAGCGAATCAACGGCAATATCAGCGGCCCGGCCGGTAACTCACCCTCCAGTTCCCGCACCAGCACCCACGGATCGTCAGCCACAACCCGCGGCACACCCTCCTCCAGCCGCAGCAGATTGTTCATGCCGAGACCTCCAGCATCTTGGGATAAACCTGCTCCTTGAACGGCTCTAGACCGATGCGCTGCAAGGTGTCGACGAACAGTTCTTCACTCTCGCGGTAACTGACGAACGTGGCGATGATCCGCTCGATCACCTCGGGCACCTCAGCTGCGCTGAACGATGGGCCGATGACCTTGCCCAGGGCGCTGTTCTTGCCCTGGCTGCCGCCGAGGGTGATCTGGTACCACTCGCTGCCGTTCTTATCGACCCCCAGAATGCCGATGTTGCCGATGTGGTGGTGACCGCAGGCGTTCATGCAGCCGGAGATGTTCAGGCTGATGTCGCCCAGATCATGGAGGTAATCCAGGTCCTCGAAACGGCCTTGGATCGCTTGGGCAATCGGGATGGATTTGGCGTTGGCCAGCGCGCAGAAGTCGCCACCGGGGCACGCGATGATGTCAGTCAGCAAACCGATATTGGCGCAGCCCAGGCCCTGCTCGCAGGCCAGGCACCACAGCGTGTAGAGATCAGCCTTTGGCACATCCGGCAGCACGATGTTCTGTTCATGGGCGATGCGAATCTCACTGAAACCAAACTGCTCGGACCACTCGGCCACGGCCGTCATCTGCTCGGTCGTCACGTCCCCCGGCGGTGAGTCGAAGCCCGGTTTGGTCGACAGCACGACGCTGGTGTAACCCGCGACCTTGTGCGGCTGGACATTGCGTGTGACCCAGCGCGCGAAGGCCGGACTCTCGGCCATTCGCGTGCCGAAATCCAGGTCGGTGTCGGACAGTGATCGGTAGTCGGGGGCCACGAAGGCACTGGCGACACGCTCATATTCGACATCGGTCAACTGCGCCGGACCGTCCTTGAGGTGCTGCCATTCTTCCTCCACTTCCCTCGCGAACGCTTCGATGCCCAAGGCCTTGACCAGAATCTTGATCCGCGCCTTGTATTTGTTGTCGCGTCGACCGTGGCGGTTGTAGACCCGCAGCACCGCCTCGACATAGGACAGCAAATGTTGCCAGGGCAAGCCCTCGCGGATCTGCAAACCAAGAATCGGCGTGCGCCCCAGCCCGCCGCCCACTATGACCCGCAACAGCATCTGTCCGCTGTCATCGCGATAAAGATAGAGTCCAATGTCATGCATCATGATGGCGGCGCGGTCCTGCTCCGCCGAGCAGATGGCGATCTTGAACTTGCGTGGCAGGAACAGGAATTCCGGGTTGATGGTCGACCACTGGCGCAGGATCTCGGCCAGCGGGCGCGGGTCCATCAGCTCGTCCGCCGCCACGCCGGCGAAGGCTTCGGTGGTGATGTTGCGCACGCAGTTGCCGGAGGTCTGGATTGCGTGCATCTCGACCTGGGCCAGGCGTTCGAGAATGTCCGGCACCTGCGCCAGTTCGATCCAGTTGAACTGCATGTTCTGCCGGGTGGTGAAGTGGCCATAACCGCGATCGTAGTCCCGGGCGATGCTCGCCAGCGTGCGCATTTGCCTGGCACTCAGGGTGCCGTAAGGAATCGCCACGCGCAGCATGTAAGCGTGCTTTTGCATGTACAGGCCGTTTTGCAAACGCAACGGCAGGAACTCTTCTTCGCTCAACTCGCCTGTCATGAAACGCTCGACCTGATCGCGAAACTGCGCAACGCGTTCGAAGACCAGGGCCCGGTCATAGTCATCGTACTGATACATGTGGCTACCTCATCAGGGTGGATCGCACGCGCTGCATCCCCTGTAGCAGCTGTCGAGCACCGCGAGGCAGCTGCTACGGGGGTGGCGGTGCTTGTGATGGGGACTATGAACCTGCAGCGCAGTGCGTTACAGATTCACCTGAGTACTAAAAAACCGTATCAGGCTGCGTCAGATCACCGCAGGCAGGCCTTGTATCTGATCCGCATAAACTCAACTTTTCTGAGTCTGTTTTGTTTCCGGCAGGGTTTCTACAGTTGACGCCATGCCAGTCCGGGTGGCCTGGCAAGACTTTGCAACCGTGGAAGCATTGACCATGAGCACAGCAACAATCGGACAGGCCTATAACTACAAGGTCGTCCGCCAATTCGTCGTGGCAACCATCGTATGGGGTGTCGTGGGAATGGCGATGGGGGTATGGATCGCCTCGCAACTGGTGTGGCCCGAGATGAACCTCGACCTGCCGTGGACCACCTTCGGCCGCTTGCGCCCGCTGCACACCAGCCTGGTGATTTTCGGCTTTGCCGGCAGCGCGCAATTCGCCGCCAGTTACTACGCGGTGCAGCGTACGTGTCAGGTGCGGCTGTACTCCGACAAACTGGCCGCGTTCACCTTCTGGGGCTGGCAATCGGTGATTGTGGTGATGCTGATCACACTGCCGCTGGGCTACACCACCACCAAGGAATATGCCGAGATCGAATTCTCCGGCGCGGTGTGGATGACCGTGGTGTGGGTGGCTTACGCCATCGTCTTCTTCACCACTGTGGTGCAGCGCAAGACCAAACATATCTATGTCGGCAACTGGTTCTTTGGCGCGTTCATCTTGGTGATCGCAATGCTGCACGTGGTCAATCACCTGTCGATTCCAGTGGACTGGTTCAAGTCCTACCCGGTGTATTCCGGGGCCACCGACGCGATGGTCCAGTGGTGGTACGGGCACAACGCCGTGGGCTTTTTCCTGACCACCGGGTTCCTCGGGATGATGTATTACTTCGTGCCAAAACAAGTCGGGCGGCCGGTGTATTCCTATCGTCTGTCGATCGTGCATTTCTGGGCGCTGATCACCCTGTACATCTGGGCCGGCCCGCACCACTTGCACTACACCGCATTGCCGGACTGGGCGCAGTCACTGGGGATGGCGATGTCGCTGATCCTGCTGGCGCCGAGCTGGGGCGGAATGATCAACGGCATGATGACGCTCTCGGGGGCCTGGCATAAGTTGCGCACCGACCCGATCCTGCGCTTTCTGGTGCTGTCGCTGGCCTTCTACGGGATGTCGACGTTCGAAGGGCCGATGATGGCGATCAAAACGGTCAACGCCCTCTCCCACTACACCGACTGGACCATCGGCCACGTCCACGCAGGCGCCCTCGGTTGGGTGGCGATGATCACGTTTGGCGCCATCTACCACATGGTCCCGAAAGTCTTCGGCCGCGAGCAGATGTTCAGCACGCCACTGATCAACCTGCACTTCTGGCTGGCGACCATCGGCACGGTGTTGTACATCGCCTCGATGTGGGTCAACGGCATCACCCAAGGGTTGATGTGGCGTGCGATCAATGACGACGGCACGCTGACCTATTCGTTTGTCGAGGCGTTGCAGGCCAGTCATCCAGGGTTCGTGGTGCGCTTTGCCGGCGGCGTGTTCTTCCTCAGCGGGATGTTGCTGATGGCGTACAACACCTGGCGCACCGTGCGGGTTTCGGACGTGGCGATGGCCGAGCTTGAAGCGCAGATTGCCTGAGGCGAGGAGCTAAAGATGACCGAGATTGTGCTGAATCTGTTTGGGGTCGTGGGGTTTTGGCTGGCGATCGAGTATTGCTTGAAACATCAGACGGCTGAGAGCCTAGAGGATGCCAGCCTGATTCCATTTGCCGATGACCCCGAGGTGGCGCGGCGGGTGGAGTTGGCGACGGGCAAGACCGTAAAAGCGGTTGCGCCGGAAGAGGCCAAACCCGGTTGGGGCAACCTCGAAATCTGATCACACCATAAATCCATTGTAGGAGTGAGCCTGCTCGCGATAGCGGTGTTCCAGCCAACATAAATGTTGAATGCTAAACCGCAATCGCGAGCAGGCTCACTCCTACAGGGTTTTGTGTCAGTGCTGAGATCAGCCGCGCTCGCGGGGAATAAGGCTCTGCAACTGCTGCGCCAGGAAATTTGCATCGAACGCAAACGTATCAGGGTCCTTCAAACCATTGGTCTTGCGCCATTGCCAGTTGGTCGACGGTGGCAGGCACACCAGCGAAATGCTGCCATAGCGCGCGGCCGTCAACCCCATCACCGCCAACGAAATCTGACCACCGACACCCATCACATCCGGCACGAACTCCACCGGTTTACCGGCGATGACAATGCCCAGTTTCTCGGTCTTGAACGTCGACGTCTCGACCGGAACGCTCGGCCCTGAAGCGACATACGCCTCGCGACTCACCTCCAGCAGATTCGGCATCTGGACCGGTTCCAGCCATTGCTGGATCTGATCGAACAGTTCACCGATGCGCGTCGTCCACACGGCCGATTGCGACTCAAACACTTGCTTCTTGTGCGCTTCGCTTTCTGCGTAGTGGCGAAGCATTTCGCCCAGTTGCTGTACGTCGTCCATTGCGGTGTTCCTTTGGTTGAAGCGGTGCTGCGGAAATCAATCATGGCAGATGCCAGCCGCCGGCGTACGACAAAGCTGACGTGTGAGCATCTTTTAACGGTGGATGGTAACGACGAGCGGTTACTTTCAGGGGATTATCCCTTGCCCGAAAAAGCACCATGACACTTCAACGCAATATGAGCATTACAGTTGATTTGCCGCTGGTGCCCGCCATCGAACATATGGAAACTCCCTCTCAGGCCTGATCTGTCAGCACAGGCCATAGCCTGAGGAAATCCAATGCGCACCATCGGCCTTATCGGCGGCATGAGCTGGGAGTCCAGCGCCGAGTATTACCGCCTCATCAACCAACAGGTTCGCGACCGGCTCGGGCCGTTGCGTTCGGCGAAATTGCTCATGTACAGCGTCGACTTCGGCCCTGTCGAACAGGCCCAGCATGCGGGTCGCTGGGACGATGCGGCGGCGATTCTGGTGGAGGCGGCGCGACGGTTGGAAGCCGGCGGTGCCGAGTGCGTGGTGCTGTGTACCAACACCATGCACAAGGTGGCCGGGCAGATTCAGGCAGCAATCACTATTCCGTTTTTGCACATCGCCGATCCGACCGCTCAAGCTGCCGTAGATGCCGGTGCACTGAAGGTCGGTTTGCTCGGGACTGCCTTCACCATGGAACAGGACTTTCTCAAGGATCGCCTGAGCGCGATGGGCTTGACGGTTTTGGTGCCGGACGCCAACGAACGCAACGCCGTGCACCGGATCATCTATGACGAGTTGTGCGTCGGGGTGATCAGCGAGGCGTCGCGCAAGGTGTATCAACAGGTCATCGAGTCGCTGACGGTGCGAGGCGCTCAGGCAATTATTCTCGGCTGCACCGAAATCGGCCTGCTGATCAAACCCGGGCACAGCGCCCTGCCCTTGCTCGACACCACCGAACTGCATGCGCAGGCGGCGGTGGCGTTCGCGTTGGGCGACTGAGTCAGTCAGACCTGGGCGTGCGACGCAGGCGCGCCATGCTCAGGGTATCGACCAGGCGGCCATCCCGCACGGCGTAGTCGCGGAACAGGCCTTCGGTTTCGAAGCCGAACTTGCGGTAGAGTTCGATGGCCGCTTCGTTGTCGGCGTACACCGAAAGCTCGACCCTTTGCAGGTTCATCCAGTTGTCGGCGACGTCCAGCGCCGCCGCCAGCAGTTTTGAACCCACACCTTTGCCCTGCCACGCCACCGCGACAGCCATGCCGAGATTGCCGGCGTGGCTGCGGCGGATCCGCGAGAACTGTTCCAGGCCAACGTTGCCGATGACCACGCCCTGATGCAGCGCCACCAGTTTCACCAGTCGCTCGTTATCCGATGCCAGGCGTTGGCGCCAGATCTCGGTGGATTGAAACGGCATTTGCAGCACCTGACGGGTAATGGCCGGGTCGTTGTAGAGCGCGGTGACGCCGTCGATGTGGGATTCGCTGAAGCGTTCGAGGGTGATGGCCGGTTCGGTGGCGGGCATGGGTGACTCATCCTTGATGCAGACATGGCCGCTTACTCTACAACGCAGGCTTGTGATGTGACCAGAAACCGATTGCGGGACAAACCCTGTAGGAGTGAGCCTGCTCCGGGCGGCGTTCCGACGATAGCGGTCTGCCATTCAGCATTGATGTCGTTTGGCACGCCGCTATCGCGAGCAGGCTCACTCCTACAGGGACAGCGTTCAGCCTTCGAACCACTCTCGCCGCTCATTGAAGGTGTTGTGGATCAGCTCGACGATCATTTGCACTTCTGCCTGCCCCGTGGACTCGGCATTGACCGCCATCCACACCTGGCGCTGCATCGGTTGGTCGAACAGGCCCGACAGCGCAATCAGCCCGCGGTCGAACCGGCTCATGTAGTTGGGCAGCAAACCGATGCAGGCGCTGCAACGGATCATCTCCAGCATCAGCTCATAAGAATGCAACTGCACCACGCCGGCCAGGCGCTGATCGACCACACCGTTCCACGGCCGAAAACTCTCGACCTGACGGTCAGGCTGCCATTGCACCAACATGAAGTCGGCCAGGTCATCGAGGCTGTCGGGCCGGGCCGTTACTCGCGAATAACGTTTAGCGATGTGTGGCAGATAATCCAGTCGCGCCAGACGCTGAGGCTCGCTGATGGCGAAACTCGGCCCCGGCAGGGGTGAGTCGATGCCGGCCAGCCACAGCACCACATCGGCACTGATCGCTTGCAGTGAAAGTTCGCTGTCGAGGGAGACGATATCCAGGCGCACGCTGGCATTGCGTCGCAACAGCGAGACCAGATCGCGGCCCAGGATGTCGTGCAGAATCGACTCGGCCACGGCCAACCTGACCAAGGGCTGCTCAATGACCGGCAATTTGCGCTCGTGCACCAGAGCGATCAACTGCGCCTGCAACAGCTGGCCGTCTCGACTGAGGGTCAGCGCACTGCCCTTGAACTTGAACAGCGTTCGTTGCAGCTGATCTTCCAGCTGCGCCAAGTGTTTGCGCAACAGGCTTGCCCGCACATTGAGGCTGCGCGCAGCCTGCATGAAACAGGCACAACGGGCGCTGACCATAAAATATTGCGCCACCTCGGCATCAATTCCCGTTGCCAGCGCCAACCAGGAATCGGACTTCACGCCGGAGGATCGGTAATCGGCTACACCCTGGCGTCCTGTGGGTTCTATAAATGACATCGATGACTCCCTGTCGATCTTTGTTTTTTGAATATTCAGCCCATCCCCTACGGGAGCAAGACAGCTCCCACAGAGGAATGCGCCCGAGCGCTATTGTTTTTCCTCCAGTACCTTGTTCAGCACGGCGCCATCAATGCTCAGCGTTGCGGTATTGAGCATTCCTTCCAGATACGCCTTGGCGATTTGCTCCTGACGCTGGGCCCGCAATGCCTCGGTCAGGCGCTCGCGCACTTCATCCAGGGTGGCGACGCGTGCCGGTTGCTGCTCGGTGAGTTTGATCACATGAAAACCGGCGGCGCTCTGTATCGGCTCCGACACGGCACCCGGCTTGAGTCGCGACACGGCACCGCGCACCTCCGGCACCAGTTGCTGCAACGGTTGCAGACCGGTGTCGCCGCCCTTCTCGGCGCTGGCTCGATCCTGGGAATACTGTGTGGCCAAGGCCGCAAACTCCGCGGGAGCCGCCTGGGCTTTTTTGCTTAACTCCAACGCTTGCTTGCGCACGCCTTCAAGGTTCTGCGCATCGGAAACACCGAGGAAAATCTGGCTGACGCGGTACATCGGCGGCGTCATCCAGCCCGATTTGCCTGCCTCGTAGGCCTGCTGCAATTGCGCGGCACTGGGGTAATCGGCGGGCACTTGGCTGACCGACTGCAAATAATCACGAAAGATGATTTGCTCGGTGGCTGCGCGGGTTTGTCGTTCCACCTCGGGGCGCTGGCTCCAGCCCTGGGCATCGGCCTGTTCAAGCACGGCTTTCTCGGCCAGTCGTGAACGAATCCAGCTTTCCAGCGCAGCGCGATTGGCCCGTAGTTGCTCCCGGGATTCGGGTGGCAATGTGGCGAGTACCGCTTTGAGTTCTTCGGGTGTCACCCTTTGATTGCCCAGGCGCGCCACCGCAGGTTCATTCGTCGTCAGCACGGAGGGCGCAGACTGCTGGGCCGCGACCGGGTCGTTACCCGGTCGCAGTCCCAGTGCCACGGCAACCACCAGCACGGCCAATGCGCTTGCACTGACCACTACCGTACGTTTTTTCACAGGGCTGCGACCTCTTGCACCGACACGCCGGCGGGCTCGGCCTCGGCTTGCATCTGTGCGGCGTTCTGGCTGTACTCGCGCAGATACACGATGAACTCCTGCAGCAAACGATCCCAGAGTTCGAGATTGCCCCGCAGATGATCGGCGCTGACCCCGGCGGCGACCACGACGTCCATTTCCATCACCAGAAACTCGCCTTGTACCGACAACCGGGCAAAACGGCGCGAGGCATTCCAAAGCTCTGCCAGCCCGGCCGGTAATTCGCCCTGCACCCGCAAGGCACAGCTGAACGTGAAGTCGACGTATTGGCCCGGCTCAACCGCCGGGTTGCCGAAGCGCACGGCATAGCCGATGCCCTGACTGGCGCTGAGCAGCTGCACGATGTCGTTTTGTTCGGTCTGGTTGACCCGATAACCGGCCGCTTGCAGGACCTCGGTGAGGGACAGCGGCGATACGTGGGTGGTCAATTGCGTCATGTGATGTTCTTCCCTGGTGATCAGTGAGCGATCGCGGCTTGAGGCGCGTCGAATTGTGTCTTGTAGAGTTCGTCGCCAAAGCCCTGGGCCAATTCTTCGAACTTGACCCTTGCCCCGCCGGCGAACGGCTGGCGAATCTTCATCACTTCGGCGACGTCGATTTTTTCGTAGGCCGCAAGAATCTCTTTGGCCACGCCATACATCTGCTGATTTTTGACTGAACATTGCTGCATTTGTGTGTCACGTTCAGCCAGTTGAACCTGAAGCCTCGCTCGTTCGGCCTCTTTGCCACGGGCCATCACCAACAGTTCTTCGTAAGCCTTCTTGAACTTGCCGATTTGCTCGCTGCTGGCCGCCGCTTGCGCCTGAGCCTGGCTTTGCAGGCTGTCATGCTGGCCGGCCAACTGCTCTGCCACGCCTTTGACCTTGGCCAGGTCGGCCGTCAATTGCTTGATTTGCGCCTGTGCTGCCTTGGCCTCGCCTTGCGCCGCCAGTTGCGCGGCGCTGGCCTGAGCCTGTTGGCTTTGCAAGGCTTGCAGTTGTTGAGTGGTGCTGCGCAACTGAGTGCGCAGACGCTCCTCCATGCCTTCGGCACTCGCGCCCTGAGCCATCATCAGCCCCAGTGCAAGCAGCAGGAATGTTGATTTCATGAAGCCCTCCCTGCGCCTTAGAAGCGCGTGTTGATTTCAAGCTGCAAGACATCGATGTCGAACGGCGCGCCGTACACCGCTTCGGAACTCAACCAGCGACCGGTGGCGACCACGTTCTTGGCCAGGCCGTAGTTGCCGCCCAGGAAGTAGCCCTTGGCGTTGGTGCCGCCCAAGTGGAACGACGAGTCGTTAAAGCCGTCCGGCAATGCGTCGGGCTGGATGTATTTGTAGCCAGCGAAGAAATTCCAGTCGCCCTGCTTCTTCAGCTCCAGTTCGCTGCCGAGGGTGAACTGGACCATCCAGGCATTGGCGCCACTTTCGATATTGCCGTCACTGTCGAGGTTGTTGACGATCTGTCCGGCCGAGCGCTTGCGCATGTCGCCTTCGTCATAGCCGAGGTTGTGGATGTAGTTGCCCTGGCTGCGCAACTTGAAGTCCTGCGGTAAATCGACGTCCCATATCGCGTTCAGGTCCAACAGGTTGAACTCCGAGGCCAGGCCGACGAATTGCGGCTGCGCCGTGGTGGCCGGGTTGAGCGGATTGGGCGTGATGTCGCGCAGCAGGAATACGCTGTTGCCCTTTTGCATGAAGGCCGAGCGCGTGCCATCGGTGTCGCAGCCCGGGGCACCGGCCCACGGTTCGCAAGGGCTGGAGCGTTGGCCTTCGATATCGTCGAAACGGTAGTAAGCCAGTGCACCCTTCAAGCGGTTGCTGCTGTTGATCGCCCATTTGGCGCCAATCTGCGCGCCGTACAGCCACTTGTTGTCGCTCTCTTCCTTGTCGAAGCCGTTACTGCTGCTGGTGTCGTTGGTGTATTCCACCGGGAACGCGCCGACGGTGCCGAATACGCCCCAGTCGCGGTTGAGCTTGTGGTCGAAGATCGCCGCCACACCGTCGAAATTCAGGTCGTTGGAATAGAGCATGTCGGTGGACAGGAAGGGATTGGCAAAGCGCCCGCCGGTCAGGGTCAACTGATCGGACGGTTTCCAGTTCAAGTACCCCTGATCAAGCCAGATGTCTTTCTTGGCTAAACCACCGCCGAGGGTCTGGGTGGTGGACACCGGGTTGTTGTCGGAACCGGTGCCGATGCGAATGCCGGCGGTCCATTCTGGCGAAATCACCGCTTTCATGCCCAGGCGGGCCCGCAGGCGGAACAGGTTTTCGCGGTCTTCGCGGGTGTTGAGCAACGGCGGCAGGTTGGTGCTGCTGTTGGGGTTCACGTCGTAAGGGCCGTTGTTGTTGAGTTTGGCGAAGTCGACGATTTCGTTGCTGTTGGTCCCCGAGTAGTAGCGCGATTCGTCACGCAGGCGAATATCGCCGTCAAAACTGATGCGCGAGATCCAGTCCGGAAAGGTGTTGGGTTGCGCCCAGTTTTCCTGTTTGGCCGTGGCCATGACCTCGGCCTTGACCTGATCGCGGATCTGATCGCGAACCGCCGCCGGCACGTATTGCACCCGTACGTCACCCGGTGCCGCGACCGGACCGGCAGCGACAACGGTGGACGCACTCGCCGCCTGGCGGGCCTGCACTGCTTCGTTCTGGGCCTGGGCGATCAGCGCGTCGGCCTTGTCCTGCTTCAATATGCCCTGCTCGACCAGCAAGCGGATCAGATTGACCGTGGCATTTTCCGAGGGCGCAGGGGCTGCCAACCCGTGGCCGGCCAGGGTCACCAGCACCATGCCGACTGCCAGGGACAATCGATTCACGTTGGAAATCATCTGCACACAACTCCTTTTGGCAACACTTGAAATATTCGGTTAACCCGGACGCCGCCCTTGCAGGGACAGGCGCACAGGCAAAGTCATGGAGGCCGGAGGCCGCTCGGTTAAATGCGGTGCGCTGCGCAGTGCGGCGATCACCTGAGTGTCCACCTCGGGGTTGCCGCTGGACTTCACCAACTCGACCCGGGTGATCTCGCCGACGCTGCTCAGCCAGACATCGGCCTGCAGCGAAAAAGCCAGGTTGCGCAGGTCCGGGTTCTCGCGCAGCAAACGCTGGAAGGTGAACGCCAGAAACTGGCTGTACGTGCCATTGCCCAACCGTCCGCCGCCCGCGCCAGCCATGCCGCCGCCTTTGCCCGCGCCGATGTTGAAGGCGTCGTTGCCGGACTGTGCATCGCCATCCATCTGCATCGGATTGGCCAGATCGTCGACCGGGCTCGGTGGCGCCTCTTCTTCGGGCTTGACCTCCTCAGGCTCGGGCGTCGGTTCGGGCTCGACCATTTTTTCTTCCACGGGCGTCTCGGGTTCCGGTGGTTTTTCCGGCGGCGGCGGTGGCGGTGGCGGCAACGGGATAATCGTCGGCACCTTCGGCGCTTCCCGGCGCACACCGCTCATGTCGTTGGCCCATTGCCAGAGCAACCAGGCAGCCACGGCACCCAGCAGCAGGCCTGCGCCCCATTTCACAAAACGCAGGCGTGAGGGTTTGACGGGCGACGGGCGGATTGGGAGTTGTGCAGTCATGGTCAGCCCTGGGTCGGTTTGCCGGTCACGAGACCGACCTGGGACAGTTCAAGCCGGCGCAACAGGTCCAGCACTTCGATGACTTTCTGGTACTGCACCGTAGCGTCGCCGCGCACAATCACGGGAAAATCGGGGTTCTGCGCCTTCTCGATGCGCAAGCGATCTTCAAGTTCCGCCAGGGTCACCGGGTAGGCATCGAGGAACACCTGCCCGCCGTCGTTGACCGAAATCGCCTTGGTCTTGGCTTCGGACAGCGACACCGAGGCACTGGCCTTGGGCAAGTTGATCTGGATGCCTGAAACCTGCGCCGTGGCGGTGAGGATGAACATCACCAGCACTACCATCAGCACGTCCACCAGGGGCGTGATGTTGATGCTGTCCACCGCGGCGTCATCGTCGTCATCATGGGAGGCATTTACGGAAGCCATGTCGATGCTCCTCAGGCCGGTACGGACGATGGGGTTTGATTGCCACGGCGATGAGCCGCTTCGCTGAACTGGCTTTCACCGTGCATCTCCGCCAGGCGGGTGATGAACTCATCGACGAACACCCGCATGTCGGCGCTGACTTCCTTGTTGCGCGTGATCAGGCGGTTGTAGCCAAACAGCGCCGGGATCGCGACGAACAGGCCCATGGCCGTGGCCAGCAATGCCGCAGCCATGCCCGGCGCGATGGCGTTGATGTTGACGTCGCCGGCCATGGCCGTGCCGAGGAACACCACCATGATCCCCAGCACGGTGCCAAGCAGGCCGATGTAAGGCCCACCGGCAATAGCGTTGGACAACGTCGAGAGTTTGGCGCTGAGCGCCTGGTTTTCCCGGGTGCGTACCCCGTCCATCGAGCAACGGATGGCTTCGATGGTCGCCGCCGAGACCGATGAGGTGTCGGCGCCCTGCTCACGGCGGGTGCGGATTTCCTTCACCGCGACCTGATACAAACGCCACAGCGAGGAATACTGAAGACGCTGGGCGAGTTCCTGGTTGTCGGCAAACATTTCCAGGCGCGTACCGACCTTCGCGAACTGCTCGCGAAAGCTTTCATTAGCGGCGCTGACGCGACTGACCATGCGGTTTTTGCGGATCATGATGACCCACGACTGGAACATCATCAGCACCAGCACGGCGATGATCACCCACGCGTCGATCGGTACCGCGTTGAGCAGAAAGCCGAGGCTGCCGAAGCCATAACCCGACTGTTCTTCATCGACGCCGTAGGCCACCAGTTTTGACTCGGCGCCCTGGGAATTCGCATCTGCCTGCAACTGTGCGGCAGGCCGGGCGATCTTGGACAGGCGCAGTTCATCCATGGCGCCGTTGAAGGGCAAATAAGCGCTGGCGGACAGGTCGGCGCCGATGGCCATGGCCGAATTGAAGGCTGGCATTGCCACCGCAAGGCTCGCGGTTTCGCGACCGTTGACGTACAGCGAGACCTTGCTGCCTTCAGCGGTCAGCGCCAGGTGCTGCCATTGGCCTGGGTTCAGCGGTTGAGTGGACACCGCGCGTTGACCGTCGATTTCCACAAACGGCATGCCTTGGTTCAACCCCAGCAACAGGCTGTTCGCGCCTTCGCGGCGGGCCAGCACCAGTTGCTCGCCATTGGCCTGATCCAGACGTAACCAGGCACTGAAGGTGAATGCACTGCCCGCGTTGTGTTGCAACGACGGACTGGCGGGCAAGAGCAAGGGTTGACCGTTCCACTGCAAGGCACGGCCGATGACGCCGTCGAGGCTCGCACCCGTGGCGCTTTGCGCAGTGTTGCCATAAGCCGTGGTGTCTCTGGCCGGAGTGCCATTGGCGCCATCGAAGTGGTAGAGCGCGGTGTAATTGGGGTCGAACGTCAGCTGGCCGTTGCCGGTGGCCGGGGCTTTCTGGTTGCCGTAATACATCCAGAGGTCCTGACGCTGGCCACCCTCGACTTTCGGTACGTCGACCCAAATCAGCGCCATGCCCATCAGCGGATCGAAGCTTTCGATCTGGTGGTTGAGCACAGTCTTGTCATCGGCGGCGACGAAGCGCAGGTCCGAACCGTCTTCCTTGACGCCGTCGAAGGTGAAGTTGCCGGTGTGCAGGCGCACCAGCAGCGCGGTACGTCCCAGCGCCTGGTTGATCGCCGCGCCCTGGGGCGTGGTGTCCACCGAAATCTGTTTGCGGTAATGCCAGTCGTCCTGCCACCACGCCTGGGCGGTGGCCGGGAGTACGAAGCCCAGGCAAATCAGGAAGGTGATGAATAAGCGCTGCATGAAGAGTTACTCCGTGTAGGGGTCAGAATGTCGCTTGCAGGTTGAAATGCAGGCGCGATTCCTGTTTCGAGGTATTCGGCCCTTCGAGTAGCGGGTAGCCCCAATCCAGGCTGCCGGAAAGCCATTTGCTCAAGCTCGCGCGGGTGCCCAGGCCGACACTGGCCAGGGCGTAATCCGCGTCCTGATCGGGGAGCTCGTCACGCAGGTACAACTGGGCGCCTTCGGCGAAGGCATACAAACGCCATTCCTGGACGTAACTGCCCAGGTACTTGGCGAGGGACGGCGTGCGTAGCTCCTGGCTCAGCAGGTAGCCGTCGTCGCCGGTACGCTCGGCGGCCAGATAGCCGCGCACCGAGGTCGCACCGCCGGCGGAGAATTGCTCGTTGGAAACCAACGGCCCGGAGGCCAGTTGGAACGCGATCTTGGATGCGCTCTGCCAGTCATTGGCGAAGGTGTAGGTGTAATTGCTGTCGCCCTTGAGCACGGCGAAACTCGGGTTGGAACGGTAGCGCTTGTAGTCGAAGTCTTCGTCGGAGCTGCCATAGCCAAACAGACTGCGCGTGCCGGCCACGAGGCTCAGGCCAAGTCCCAACTGTGAGTTTTCGGTGTAGCGAAAGCCGTTGTAGGCGAAGGTGAACGGCGCATATTGAAGCGGTACCTTGTCACTCTCGCCGGACAGCGTCAGGCGTTCGTCGAAGTCCTTGAAGTCGACCCCGGCCGACAGCGAGTTCGACCAGTTGCCGCTCGATGGCAAGGTGTAAATCGCCGAGATCCCATAGGAGTGCCCCTTGCCCAGCACGTTGCTGCCGCCGATGGTGGCGACGTTACTGTCGGACTGATAACCGGACAGCTGCACACTCCACCGTTCACTGAGCGGCGCGGTGTAGGAACCGGACCAGACCTTGGCGTTGTCGGTGTCCTGGGGGGCGGTGAAGTACGTCAGCGAAATACTGTGCCCGAGCTGCCAGAGGTTGTTGTAGCCCAGGCTGGTGACGGCGCGCAGCTTCTCGGTGTCGGCGCTGTAATCATTGTTCAGACCCACGCTGGCCTGCCACGGATTCTGGTCCTCGACCTGCAAGTCGACGTCCATGGTTCCCGGGCGTTGACCTTCACGCACCAACGGCATGACTTGCCGACCCGGCGTTTTGTTGAGTTGCGCCAGTTCGCTCTGGACCTTGCTGAAATCCGGCACCTCGCCTTCCTTCAGCGCCGGCACCTCTTCACGAATGTCCAGCGGCGAATAGTGTTTGGCACCGACCACGCGCACCCGTCCGACCTTGGTTTCGCTGACTTGCAGGTAGACGATGCCATCGTCGACTTTCTGCTCTGGCAACTCGACGAACACCGACTGATAACCGCGAGCCTGATACGCTTTCTGCAACGCCTCGCGGGCGCCTTCGATATCGCTCAAGGCCTTTTGCGGGCCGAGAAACGGATACACCGCTTCTTCGATCGCCCGTGCATCGAGCACGGTATTGCCGCGCACGAAATACTCGTTCACGTCTACCAGCCTGGTCGGCGCCGCCGCGTCTTCGGCGAATGCCGGCTGCGCGCCAGCCGCCACCAGCAGCCAGCTCCACAGCGCCAGCCGTGACTTGAAAAGATGCTCCACACCACCCCCTGAATTCGAAATGACCGTCGCTGTTTGCCCAGCGTTTGGCCCACTCAATTGCTTGCTGTCGATGTCGCAGCGTGTTTGCCCAGCCAGGTGTGCAGCAGCGCAAAGTTCAACGAGAACTCGGGCATTTGCAGCAAGGCACCGCAGAACACTTCGCCAATGATTTTCTGAATCACCTGCACCGCCCGCGGATTGTTCAGAAGCGTGGCGATGTCGCGGCTCAATACGTTGAAGCTCCAGACCTTCTGATTCAGGTCCAGGCCGACGAACCAGCGGAACAGCAGGTTGTAATTGAGCTGTTCGTACAACTGCTGCTCGCTGGGCACTGAATAGAGCAACTGCAACAGCAGGATGTGCATGACGGTTTGCGGGGCAATGAGCATCCCTGACTCGGCGTTGAGGCTGTGCAGAACGTCGCGATGATCGTCGAGCAGGTCATCGATTTGTGGGCGCAGCAGCACCAGTGAATGGCCCGGCGGGATGTAGCTGGACACTTCCTTCAAAGCGCCCTGCCAGTCATCCTGCGACACGATCCAGACCCATGGCGCGCCGTAGCGATAGACCGAAACCGGCTTCTTGCGCGCGGCTTCGACGATCTTCGACAGGCGTTGATCGAGTTCCTGCATGCCCACTTTCGAGTAGCGTTCCATAGTCCCCATTGCCTCACTCCCGGCGTCCCGCCTCGGCTTAAAAAAGTGGCCTTTCGGCCCCCTCAAGCGCGTCACATAGGCATGACCGGACTGGCGATGTGCTACCGAACTTTTGTCACAAAAGCTTCATTCCCGGGGTTGGTTTTTTTTGCGGGGATCCTGAATTGGGGGCATATCCGTTTCTGCGGTAGCGGCTTCTATTGGTTCCGCCCTTACGGCGGGTCACTTGGAAGAGCCCCAAGTAACCAAGGGCTCTTGCCCCTGACGTTCGGTGCCTCGCCTAGGCTCGGCATGCCCTCGCTCCGGTCCTGCTCCGTGGGCCCGCCGCCATCGGCCATCCATGGCCGGGGGCGGCTAACCCGGCATCCATGCCGGGTTGCCCACTGCGCAGAACCTCCACTCGGCCTCTCGAGGGGGCGGTGCATCAAGATCAAAAGCTGCAGGCGAGCTAACGCTCGGCCTATTGAGTGGTGAAGAGCGAGAGCCGTACACCGATCTGCTTTATGTAGGAGTGAGCCTGCTCGCGATGGCGGTGTGTCAGGCAAAGTGATGTTGACTAAACCGCCGCCATCGCGAGCAAGCTCGCTCCCACAGGTGTGAGGTTGCTTTGGCTTGGCTTTGGCTTTGGCTTTTGACGTTGATCTTGATCTTGATCTCTCGCCCCTTCGGCAGGCCGAGCGTAGGTGTTCATCAGGGGGTTAGGCGCGCAGCGCCGTGCGGCGAAGCCGCACACATCGAGAGGAGGTCGTCGCGAAGCAGACCGTAGGCGATGCCCCCTGATGGACACCGTAGCGAGGGAACGCGGAGCCTCAGCGAGGCGCCGTACGCCGGGGCGAAGCCTTTTGGTTCCTTTTTGGCGTTTGAAAAAGGGACTCGCTGTAAGAGCGAAACCGCCCGCAGCCGTTACCGCAGAAACGGATATGTACACAGCAAAAAAAAGGCGACCCAAAGGCCGCCCCAAACGTTACAACGAGAGTTCTACAACGTGAGGCTCCCCCGCTCCTCGTCAGTCAACCGCTGCCGCGCGGACTCATCCAGCACCCCCGCCCCCAGCACCTGCACCGGGCTGTCCGGGTTATATCCGGCCGCTGGCGCACGGCTGGCGCCATCACGCGACGGAGCCAGTTGCTCAGAGCCGAAACTCAGCACCTGCACGGTAAACACCGACGCCTGATGCTGCCGCGCCGCAGCCTGCTGCTGCCGTGCCACGTCCTCCGCTGCCTGGGTCGCCGACGATGCCGCCGAACTGGCGGAAGTGATCGCCCCGGTGTTCACCGATGCCGTGACCGGCACCCCGGTCGATTTGCCCTGGGTCTGGATGTTCGCCGCATTCACCACCGTCAGCGCCGCGATATTTACGTTGCCGGAAACACGGATCCCCGCCTCGCCCGCATCGATCGTACCCAGCGGCGCGATCAGGTCGATGTCACCCGGCGCCACTTCAGGAATCGGGTTGAGCGTCGCAATACCGGCCCCGGTGCTCGGCACCGACGGCGACAGAGTCACGTTGCCCCAGGTGTCATACAGACGCTTGGGCGGCGTGTAGACCACCGTGGTTTTCGAACCACGACCGGCGTTGATATCGCCTTCGGCCGACCAGCCCATGATCGAGCCACCGAACGTGGTCATGATCCGGCTCTGGCCGAGCAGGATGCTGCCTTTGGCGTACAACTCAATGTCGCCCTCGCCCTGGGTGATCACCCCCGCCGTGGACGGCGGTGCCGTGCCTTCGATACCGAAGATCTGTCCACCGCCCGGCGTCAGCATCTGGATACCGCCACCAAAGTCGGTGTGGACACCCGCGCCACCGTACATCGTGATATCGCCCTGGTAAGCGATCGGATTCCCGGCCACGTCTTTTTCCGGAAACAACCCGGCGATGGCCTCTCGACCTCGCAGGTAACTGCCCTGACGCGGGCCGCCCTTTTCGTTGTACTCGCGACCACCGGCCTTGAGTTCGGCGAAGTACACCTCACGGGCAAACACTCGACGCTGTTCGGCCGGCAAGGCCGCGTAGAAACTGCGCGCCTGCTGCGGGTTACCGCTGAAACCATAACGGGCAGCCAGCCAATTGATCAGTTCGGTTTCGTAGGTCTTGGCGACTTTGCCGTCCTGGCTGGCCAGCGAAAGACTGCTGGCCGCCTGGTTCGCGGCAGACAGGTAGGCGCTGACGAAGCGATCGTAGTCAGGGCCGTCGGGGCCGACCCCGGCCTGCATGACAATACTTGCGCCGGCTCGGGAATCTCCCGGTACCACTGAGCCAATACTGGTGACGCCGACCTTGTCTTCCATCAGCAGATTGCGACCGGCACTGATCTCCAGCGTGCCGGGACCGGCGACGTTGAAATTGCTGTAGAGAATGTCGCGACCGGCGGAGACGATGGAGATGTCATTCGGGTTGTTGTGGATAAACAGGTTGCCAGCGCTGCGGTAGTTGCCCAAGGCATCGCTGGCGCCGGCCATTTCATCCTTTCCAAGCCCGGTGCCGCTGCTGACAATGTCTCGCCCGGCCATCATCCATACAGGTCCGCCGCCCTCGTACCAGGTGCTGCCAAAACGGCTATCGCCGATTGCCGAGATAAAGGTGACCGCACGACCGCTGGACACACCCAGCAGATCGCCGCTCATTGCATAGAAGCGTGCAGGTTCGCTGCCGGCTCGGGAGGACGCGCTGTTGGCGCCGAACGCAAACAACGGCAAGACCCCGCTGCTGACCGAGGCGCGATTGCCTTCCTCGGACAAATTGCTGCCGCCCGCGGCGCTCACGCCGTTGATGGTGCCGACGAACGCAGGACGCTGTGGTGTCGCTAACGCGTCCGCAGACGCCCCGGACTGGCTGACGGTAAAACCGCCCGCGTAGATCGAGTCGCCTGCCAGCATCTGCAACTGGCCGTTCTGCGAAGGCGCCAGCACCAACGGTTGTCGATAAAAAACATCGCTGTTGGCAACGGCGGCAGCCTTGCCGTAGTACAGGCTGCCGGCAGCCGCGACGGCCCTGAGGATCGAGGGGTAGATCACTGCCGCATCGCTGCCCACGGCCTGGGTGAACGGCGTGAGATTGCCGCCCGCCGAAAACAGGTCGATCGCGGTGTGGTCGGTCCACAAGGTGAACCAGCTGTTGCCAACGCCTGTTTCACCGGCGCTGGAAGTAAAGGGCGAACCGCTCATCAGCGGCGCACGTCCCGGGTCCGCCACATCCTGAAGCACCAGATCGCCGCGGGTCGACAAGCTGAACACCGCGTCCCCCGGCATCAGGGTCAGCCCCCCGGATGCAATGGCGCGGGTGGCCCGGAAAGAGTCATAGGCGCGGCTTTCCCCCGGTGACTGGTCCGTCGCCTGGCTTCCGTAATGCAGGGCAATGCTGCCCGTTGCGCCACTCTCGATTTGAGCGTGCCCCCGCAGGTCAATCACAGCGCCATTGAGATGATCGGCGACAATCTGGCTGGCTGGATTTAATGCACCGCTGACCCGCACATCAAGGTCACCCCCGCCGGTCAGCTGCACGCTGCCATCGGCGGCTACCCGGCCGGTGCCGCCTACTGCCAATACCAGCCCCTGGCTACGCGCGTTGATATTGGAGTTGAACGTGCTGCCAGCCAGCGTATTCAGTACCCCGGCATTCCCGCCCACCTGAACATTCAGGTCGCCACCGCCCAGCGTGCCGAAACCGGTGAAGCCCACCATCTGATCGGCACCGTTGGCGACCATTGAAGCGGTGTAGCTGCCGAAGTTGATCCACCACGCCGCAGGTTGCGTCGTACCGCCGGTGACCACTGCGCCGCTGCCTTGCCGCCAGAGCCAGTTGCCGGTGTTGACCGAGTCATAACCCACATCCGCCGGGTTAGGTCGGCCGAAAGCGCCCGCTGGCGCGGCAGCATTGCCAGTCAGATCGCCACCGACCTTGAGCAACAGGTTGCCGCCGCCGTCCGGGTACCACGCGCGATAGACGCTGTCGGCACCGCCATTGACCAGTTTTTCGTAACTGCCGTTTTCGTCGTTGAGCACCGTTCCCTTGGCGCCAAGGGCCTTGGGCTGGTTGAACGGGTCGCCAGGAAAAGTCGCGCTGGCCGACGTGCCGGCGGTGTAGACACCGAACAACGAATCCATGCGCAGGCTGCCACCGCTCAGCAGTTCGAGATCGCCGGTGCCGGTGCGGATCACGCTGAACCGGCTGCTGCCGGGCTTGAGTCCGTATTCGACTTTGCCGCCGGCGATGCAATAGGTCGGGGTGCTGGCGCAGAAGTCACCGACGTCCCCCACCAGTACCGGGTCTACCGGATCGCCCTCCACCACAATGACGCCGGCATCGGCGAGTTCAAGCACCGCCTGGGCACTCCATACGAACGTGACCGCAGGGGCACAATAGGTCGGCGTGCTGGCGCAGAAGTCTTCGACGTTGCCGACCAGGTCGGGATCTACCGGATCGCCTTCCTTGACGATGATCCCCGCGTCCGCCAGCTCCAGCACCGCCTGGGCACTCCAGACAAAACCGGCCTTGGGCGGCAACGCCTGGCCAAACATCCCATAGTGACTGTCGGCCAGACGCAAATCGCCATGGGCGGGATTGGCCTGCACGACACGACTGTCCGCTGCCGTGGTGTCCGCGCCGGAGACCAGGCGCAGCGACCAGGATTGCGAACCGTCGGCGAGCATCGGCGCGATCGCCCAGATCGCGCCCTGACGGCCTGCCACTTCCGGACGCAACTGGACTGAATCTACCCCGGTGGGCAATTTCACATCGGTGCCGGACGGGATCAGCGAGCCCCGATTCAGCGCCAGGCTGCCATTGAGTTTCAACACATTGTTCTGTGGATTGCCCGCACCTTCGACATTCGGCAACGGCACGCCCTTGGGCCAGGTAAAGGCGCGCAACGAAGCACTGCTGGTCAGCAGGCTGCCGGCATCCAGTTGCGAGCCGGCGGCCAGGGTCAGGTTCTGATTCAGTAACGTCCCGGCGGCGAACAGGACATTGCCCGAACCATCGCGTACAGCGGCCGCGAGAACGGTGCCCGCCGGCAACAGCAACGGCTGATCGAGGGTCACGGCTACCGGCAAACGGGTGCCGGCGGCCAGGCTCACGTCTTTGATCGGCACGTCGTAGTTCAACGTCGTTCCGGCCGGGAACGCGGTGCCATCGGCCAGCGTCACGCCAGCGCCCGGCACCACGATATCGCCACCGGTGAAATCAATGCCGGGCAGCAAGGTCCAGCCTTTGTCGTCCTGCGTCGCCGGAGGCGGTGCAAAACCGTCGTTGATGCTGCCGTAGATACTCAGGTCGCCACCGGCGCGCAGGGTCAGGCTGCCGGACTCGCCGGAGCCATAAATCGACGTCCTCTGCGTATGAGGATTGACGCTCGCGTAGCGGTAACCCGACAGGTCAAGGTCGCCTTGCACCACAAGGTCGCCATCGGCGCTGGCACTGACAATCTCGACCCCCGGTCGCAGGTGGAACGCATCGGCATAACGGGCATTATTCAAGCCAGCCAGCTTGCGGTGCATCAAGTCGTTGTTGGCCAGTGCGGCGTTGATGAATTGCCCGCTCTGCACATGCTTGCCGTCCAGGTACGCCTGATCGATCACTTGATAGGGACGACCGCTAGCCGCCGGGTCAGCGCCCAGCGGTGCGTCGTCGTACTGCCAGGTGGCGTTCAGCGCGATGGACCGGGCGCCCTGGATATCCAGGTTGCCGCTGGCATCGATGGCGATGTCACCGTAGACCGGATCCGCAACACCGGGCCCCATGCGTCGGGCATTGAGTTCGAGGGTGCCGCGGGCGCGACCGTCGTTCTGCCCCGGCAAGGTACCGACAGCCACTTCGGTGCCGTGACGCAAGTCGATGCGCGCACCGTTCGCCAGGGTCAGCACGCCCTCGCGAGACGTCAGGTCGACCATGGCGCGGTTCGGCGAGTCGATGATCTTGCCGTAGCTGTCTACCCGCAGACGCTTGCCATGGGCATCGAGCACCGCGCCGCTGCCCAGGGTCAGGTTATTTTTTGCCGCCAGTCGAATACTGCCGACCCGTTCGCCACTGGCGTCCACCGTACCGTTGACCGACAGGCTGCCGTTATCCAGTGACACGGTGATGTTCGACGCTTTCAGATCGCTGCCGATCGCCAGGTCGCCTTGTTTGAGCTGGAAGCTGCGCGCGCCAAACACCTCACCCTGATTCAAACGCTGGTTCAGGGCCGCGAATTGTTCACTCAGGTTGCCGCTGCCACCCAGGCGTTGTGCCTGGATCTCGACCTCACCGGCCTGGTACGGCATCGACGTGCCGCCGGCGTCGAAAAAGCCACTGCTGCTGCCCAGAATGCTGCCTTGCAGGTCGACCACCCCGGCGGCCGGGTCCAGTGCCACGGCACTGAGTTGGCCGGCGCGATTGTTGCGGGCCGACAGATCAATCCGCGAACCGGCGCTCTGCAGAATGTTGCCGTTGCGGCTCTGCAGAATGACTTCGCCGCCGCCGCTGTATTTGGTCAGGTCATTGAAGGTGATGGCCCGCCCGGCCACATCGATCAGGGAGCCATCGGCCAGCGTCAGATCACGGGTCGCATTGAGGGTCAATTTACCGCTGGGCAACACCACCGCACTGGCCAGGCTGATCCGGCTGCCGCTCAGCAACAGTTCGGCACCCAGGCCGACAGCGCCGGCTCCAGCTCCGGCATTCGCCGCGCCGCTCACATCAATGGCACCACCGGCGGTGATGCGGTTGACCGAACCGGCTTCACCGGTCATCAACGGTGTGACCATGTTCAGGTTGCCGCCGCTGTAACTGAAACCCTTCTGCGCGTCGAAAGCGCCCTGGGCCTGGTACACCGCGAGGCTGCCTTTGTGATTGGCCGTGATGCGCTCGCTGGCGCTCAGGTTGACGTCGGCAAACCCCAACGCCAGACGATCAAGGCTGGCAACAGAATCAGGCTGGGCGAAATCACCGTAACCGAACTCGATGCGCTCGGCCTGAATGTCCAGGCGCCCGCTGCCGGTGCCGGCGCCGGCGCCGGCGCCGTCGGCGATCACGGTGCCGGGTGAGCCTTGGGCGCCGTTCCAGATCAGGTTGGAGGTGTGGATCGTCGCCACGTCGTTCGCACCGCCCGCACCATACATCGCCGGGGTCGTGAGCATCAGATTGCTCAGGCGCGAGCGACCGGTCTGGGCGTCGTAGGTGTCGAGGGTGGCGCTGCCATAGAAGTTCATCGCCTCGCGGGCGGACAGCTCCAGGGTTTCCAGTGCAGGGGCACCGTACTCGGTGTCACCTCGCAGCAAGCGCTCAAGCACCGGCTGGCTCAAACTCAAACCGGTGGGCAACACGTGGCGCGTCGCCGCATCGGCGAGTGCCTGGCTGCTGCCGACGTTGATGTTGCCCACGGCCAGGGTCAGGTGGCGAGTGCCATAGCGAACCTGATCGCCCAGCTCCAGGGTTGTGCCTGTCGCCGCGACGATGCTGCCGTCGGAGTACAGCCGTGTCTGGCCGGTGCAGGGCGTGCTGTCGCAACCACCCACGCTGATCGAACCACTCACGGTATTGGGCGCGAGCCGCACGTTGAGCAAGCCGTTGGAAACCGCGAGCAGGTTTGTCGCCTGGTAGATGAAGCCGTCCCGGGCATCGAACGACGCCGCGCCTCGGCCGATGGTGTTGATCATCGCCCCCTGTTCCACCACCAGATTACCGTTCCCCGTCACCAGGAAGACTTCCGGGGCAGAGAGGGTTGCACCCTGGCGCAGGGTAATGTTCGAACTGGCACCCACGCCGGTAAAGTTGATGTAGTTACCGCCCTGGCCATACAGCACGTAAGGCAGACGACCGACCATCAACCGCGTCGCTTGCAAGGCATTCAGACTGTCGGCATCCAGCGTGATACCGGCGAAGCCCGGGGTAGCCAGTTGCCCCGGTGCGACGATTTCCAGGTCGACATTGGGGATGACCGAAGACGCCACCACGGTTCCGCCGTACCCGCCCGGTGCAGCGTCGAACTTGCCGCTTCCGTTGAACGAAAACGCCTGTTCCTGTGCCCCCTTGAGCATTGCCAGCTTGAGGGTTTTCGCGTCCATCGGCAGCATGGCTCGCGGAACGCCTGAGCGCGCGGCATCGGCCATTGCAAACTGGGCGTAACTGGTTTCGTTGTATTGCGAATAGCGGCGCAAGACGTCGCCCGACGTCAGGATCAACTGGCTGGTGATGCTGTCACGCAGTCCGGTATTGGCCACCGACAACGTACCGGCGGTGGTCCACGAACCATTGCGCATCCGTTGTGCGCCCGCCACGCTACCCAACCCCGCCAGACCGTTGACCTCGACCCGGAACGCTCCCGGCAGCAACGCATAGTTGGAAGGCATCAACGTGTAGGTGCCGGCTGCCAGCCCGGGCACGCCCGCACCGATAGTAACTTGACGACCGATCACCGGGTCGACGCCCCCGCCTTCGGCCGCCACGGGTGCGTACGCACTCTGGTTGCCCGGCACGATGGCGTACACCGGGTTGGTGGAAAGGCCCGGCAAGGTGAAACCACCGTTGGCGCCGATTTGCACCAGCGGGTTGTAGCGGGCGTCGGTCGAACCGCCGCGACCGGAGACAAACCCGGCCCCCAGCAGATCGCCGCCACCAGACAGGTCCAGGACAGACCCTGCCTGGGCCTCGATCGACTGGCCTCCGAGAATCACCCCGACGGTCAGATCACCGTTCTCGTTGAGAACAGATCCTTGTCCGACCAGCGCCACATTTTTGCCCCCGTAGCTGTAGGTCTGACCATCGACGGTGCCGCCATAGGGCAAGACCAAGCCTTTGCCGCTGACCGAAGTGAGGCTGCCGGACAGCAGTTGCACCTGAGTCGTCTTGGCCGCGGAAGTGTTGTCCGTCGTGCCCAGTTCGAGCTGGCCCAACGGTGCGCGAACCACGCCACCTTGTTTGATCGTTGCAGAACCCAGCTGTAACCGACCGAACACCGAGTACGGTACATCCGGGGTCACGTCACTGACGCGGCCGATGACCAACGCTCGCGACAGGTCATAGAACATTGACCCTGCCACAGACCCCATGCTCAAACCCGCCAGGACCCGGGCGCCGACGCCCGTGGCCGGGTACAGCTGTGCCGCCCGCAAGGTCATGTCGCCGGGGGTCACTATTTGCGTGGTAAAGCCGACCGGCATCCCCTGCCCCCCAGTACCGGCGAGGAAGCGCAGATCACCGCGACTGGTCAGTTCGACCCGGTCGAAACCGTCGCGCTCGACGGTAACGGTCGACGTGTCGGCGCGTCTGAACGTGCCCTTGTTGCTGAAGGTCACGCTGCCTTGAACATCAAGCAGGTCGGCATTGATCGAAAACAACGCCTGATTGGTCGACGAGAACACCGTGGCATCGAGCACCGGGCGGTTATAGCCGTCCTTGCCCGCGACCTCCGGGACACCGGCCAACAGCACATGCGGGGCGCTCAGTTCAACCCGGGAATTGCCGGCGGCGCCCTCGGCAAGGCCGATGCCCCGGGCATACAGATTCAGGCTTTGGCCGATGGTCAGCGACACATCGCCGGCCATGCTCAACAAACCATTGCTGAGCAGCGACACGGTGTCGAAACCGCCGGTCTGCACCTGATCGACCCCCAACCGGCCGCGACCGTAAACCAGCGAACCGGCGGCGTCTTCGGGCGAATCTTTCAAGGTCTCGGACACATGCGTCTGGCTGAGGATCAACTCACGGGCCTGCAACACCCGATCCGTGACACTGGCGTTCGGGTAATACGGAGTTTCGAGTGCCACCGCCAGATTGCCGCCCGCCGCACCCGCGCCGCCGGCCCGGGCGTTGAAGCGACCGTCCAGGTACAAGCCGTTGTTGGAGGCCAGGGAAATACTGCCGCCATTGCTCGCCACCCAGGTTTTGCCCTGGCCCGCAATGTCCAGCAAGGCCTGAGTGCCTGAGGCTTCCAGGCGCGAACCTTCGCGCAGCACCACGAACAGATCGGATGCCGTGGCCACCCCGGTTTTGCTGTCGATCTGGCCGCCGATCACAATCCTGCCGCCGTCACGCACCTGGCCATAGGTCCGGCCACGTGCATCGACCGCCGTTGCCGCGCGTGCCGCCACGTCGATCAGCGCCTGCTCTCCGAGCCAGATGGAGCGACCGTGGCCGGTGGCGTTCACGGCCTCGGACACCGGTTGCGCGACACTTAGCGCGCCCAGAGTGACCTGCCCGCCCCAGGCATTCAACGTGCCGTTGGCCGTCAATTGACCAATGCTGCGCAGGTTGATTGACTGGCCAGGATCGACGCTGATCACCGAACCCTGGCCGAGGGTCAACGCAGCACTGGCCATCTGCGCGGCGCCCGACAGCGATGTGCCGGCGTTCAGGTTCAGGCTGGCGCCGCGACGCTGGGTCAGCAGGCCTTTGAGCGGGTCTTCCTGATACAGGGTCGGCAACCAACGCTCAAGCGCCATCGCAGGTTCTGCGCCCGAGGCGGTGCCCGCAGCGTCTTCTGCAAATCGGTACGCCGGCGCGGTGACTTCGACCTGCGCACCGTCGGCGACGATCAAGCCTTCGTTGCCAGTGATGTCGTAGGCCGAAAAACCCTTGTTGAAGAAATCGGTCGCCAGGTTCAGCGAATCGCGGCCCGACGCTGTATCCGTGTCGCCAATCTGTACGGTGCGGGACTGGATTCTCAAGGTGCCACCACCCGTCACACCATACCCGCGCAACTCGGCCCCCAGGGTCAATTTCCCCGCGCCGGAAGCAACGCCATCAGCCGCCGCCAGGGTCAGGTCACCGCCCTTGCCCCCGCGGGTCTTGCCATCCGCGAGCACGGCGCCGCCGGACGACACATCGATCAGGCTGCCAGCCTGCAAATCGATGTCCCCGGAGCTGCGCAACGACACCGTGCCGCCATTGAGGTAAGGCAATCGGCTGGTGTCACCGGCATCCAGCAGCAGGTTGCTCCAGCGACCGGCCGTGTTCAGTTGCACGCCCTGCGCCACCGTCACCTGGGCCTTGTCGTTGCCATTGGGGGCCAGCACGACATCCCCCACCACGAAGCTGCGATCACTGGCCACTTGCTTGAGCACGTTGCCCAGACGGAGGCTGCCACCGCGCGCGGTGAGATCAGCGTTGGCGTTGACCTGGGGGGCATACAGCGTAATTTCGCCACCGTCAGCCACCACCAGCGGCGCATCGACCTGTACCTGTTGCCGCGCCGCGACGTTCACGGCGCCGAGCTGGAAACCATTGAGTTGATCGCTGTCCAGCTGCAGCTTGCCCTGGCGGTCACTGGCCACTGCCGACGTCAGGTCCAGGCCGGCGGCGATCTTCTGCTCGACATCGCCGATCAATACCTGATCCAGCATCGGGTTCAGGCCGCTGTTGACCACGCCCGTGGTCTTGTCGTAGACCGGCGTGTAATTGCCGACCAGCAACTGCGCCCGTCGAGCCACCGCTGTCTGCGATTGCCGGTAACCGTCAAGACTCGGGTTCGGTGCCTGGGTCTGACGTTCGCCCTTGAACACTTCACCGACAATCTGGCCTTCCAGCACCGCGCTGTTGGTCGCGACCACCAACTTGCCGGCATCGCGGCCCACGGTGTAGCCGTCTTCGTAACGTTGCTTTGGCGCGATCAAGGGGCTGTAGTAATAGGACGTCTGCCCCCAGCGCTGACTGTGGTCTTCGTAGCCGTTGTAAAACCCTGAATAGAGAATGTCCCCCGGTGCGCGCGACAACTCATACAACCGTCCATTCGGGCCCTTGAGCCAGGATTGCTGGACGAATCCACTCTGCACATCCAGCGTGCCGCCCGACAGGTTAAGCTGCGCGCGCTGCTGAGTGACCACATCGTTACCGGTGAAACTCAAGGTGCCGCCCTGGGCCATCCACTCGCCGACACTGTGGTTCTGTGTGCCGAGATAACCACCGACTTCGAGCAAACCACCGGCGGTGTACCAACGCTCGGTGGCGTAGCCGTTGGTGCCGGCGGCTACCTTCACCAGGTCACGCATGTCGACCCACACGTCACTGTTGCTCAGCTTGCCGCCCTCGCGGTTGACTGGCGCGTCACGCTGCTCGTTGCCCTGGACGTTGACCTTGATGCTGTTGGCTTCCATCGCCACCTTGACGCCGATGGCGCCGGACACGTCGATCACCGCGCCGTCGCGCACCAGGCTGCGAACCCCGGCGCTGACCGCGACCTGGCCGCCAGTGGCGAGGGTGATCGAACCGTTCTGGAAATCGACACTACCGCCGCTGACGATCTCCACCCGCGACTGATCGGTGCGGTCCGCCACCGCGCTGAGGTTGTTGAATCGGCCTGTGTTCAAGGTGTTGGAGGTGCCATCGAGCCCGGCCAAGGCGGCGTCACGCTGGCTGTTCAGGGCCTGGCCGCTGGCGGCGTCGAGGAGGATTGCCGTGGTACTGCCCTGGCCGAGTGTCACGCTACCGGTGCCGTCGGTGGCCGAATTGAGCAGGTGTACAGTGCCGCGAATATCGACTGAGGTGCTGGCCACGGCGACAGCGTTCTGCTGCACCTGATGACCGGTCAGCGTGATGTCGCCGGTGGACGCTTGAATCAGGCCGTTGTTGATCACCGTGCCGGCGCTGCTGCCCGTGTTCAGCGCAGTCGCCACTTCGTTGCCCCGGGTCGTCGAGCGCAGGTTGCCGCTGGTGCCGACACCCCGACGAATGTAAAAGCTGTCGCCAGCCGCCAATGTCGCCTGGCCTTTGGCGGTGACGATGGAACCAGCGTTCTCCACTTCGTTGCCGAGCAGCAGCGTGTAACCGCCAGCGTCGGTGGACGATGCCGCCTTGTGGGTTTCGATCAGGGCGCCACGCTCCACCAGCACTTTGCCGGCGGCATCGCTGAAGGTCGGCTGGCTACCGGTCGCATCGACGTACAGGCCACGCTGGCTGAACTGCTCATCGGTCATCGTCGCGGCGGCCGCCACCAGGTTGCGCACGTTGACCTGGCTGGTGCCGCTGAACACGATGCCGTTGCGGTTGATCAGCATCACCGTGCCGGCACCCTTGATCTGTCCCTGAATCTGACTCGGTCGCGCACTTGGGTCGTTGATGCGGTTCAACACCGCCCAGTTCGATTGCTGCTGAAAATCCACGGTGGTGTTGCGCCCGACGTTAAACGTTTCCCAGTTCAGGATCGCCTTGTCGGCCGTCTGTTGGACCTTCACCGTTGTCTTGCCGTCGGCCTGGGTTTGCTCGGGTGCCTGGGCATTGAGCCAGCCTTGGGTCAGGCTGTTGTCGACTTTCAAGCCACCCTCGCCCAATCCGTCCGGCACCGTTTGTACCCGGCCGAACGCGGCCTGCCGCCCTGCCGCTTGCGCCGCTTGTTGAGCGGCAATCGCAGCCACGGTGTTGTTGAGGTTGGTCAATGAGCGCTGCAACTGCTGATTGGCTTTTTGCTGCTGCGCCAGCGGTGGCGGCATGCCCGGCACTGTCGCACCGGGTCGCGTCGCGCCAGCCGACTGCGCGGCACCCTTGGCGGCAAACCAGCTGGAACTGAATGCCGTGGCCGCGTGGGCATTGCCGGCGACCATCAATAGCGCGACGGCCTGTGCCAACGGCTTGAGCCGCAGTATCGACAGCTCGCCATCACGACGCGGGGCATTCGGTTTTGCCAGAGGTTTGCAGCGCAGCATCACTACTCATCCTTTCGAATTGCAGAAGGTCTGCAACGCCGTGCCATCAAGCGGCCAGCGTTGCTTATAGGGGATAGTCGGTTACACCGGTGCGCGACCGAACTGCTGTCACGCAATGTTCATCTGATTGTTTTGCACAGGTCACACGCAAAAAATCAGCAACGGCTCACGCCGTTGCTGATCAGGTATTGCGGGTCGTTGAAGCGAGGGTTACAGCGGACGACCGATGGCGTTGCAGACGCTGGTGTTACCGATGCTCAGGCCGCTGGAGGCGGTGACGAAGCTGTTACGTACAGCGGTTTTCCAGGCCGAAGGCAGTGGCACGAAACGGTTGCTGCTGATGGCTGCGTCGTTGTTGTTCGCAGCCAGGGCACCGTAGTGACGGTTGAAGAACGCACGAACCTGTGTGGTCTGGGTCGCGTCGGCGTAGCACTGGCTGAACACCAGGTTGGTGAAGCCCAGGATCGGGTAGCCGGTGGTTGGGTAAGCGACAACGCTTGGATCGGACGGGTTGGTGGTGGCGGCGAACACTGGGACCCAGGCGTTCGGGTTGGACAGGTTGGCAGCAGCCGGCACGGCGACGGCGGCGATAGCGGCCGAAACGTTAGCGGGAGCTGGCGATACACCGGCGACCTTGGCGACTTTGGTGGCGTCGTCCAGGCCAGCAAGTGTTGGTGCTGCGTAGTCCGGGCTCATGTAGGTAATGCGACCGTCAACGGCATTCAAGGCATCCATCACGCCTTGGCTGGTCACGGCTGGAACGGCACCGGCCGGCAAGCCACCCGAGTAGCTGGAGGCGAAGCTGGTGGTGACGGCGAAGGTGCCGGTTTCAGCACACTTGGCGTTCAGGAAGCGAGTGAACAGCTCAGTGGTGCCGCTGCTTTCGTTACGGTAAACCACATTGATCGCGCCAGTACGGCCCGAACCGGTGATCTGGCTCCAGTCGGTCAGACGGCCGGAGAACACGCCGCACAGCTGGTTGACGCTCAGATCAACGTTGGCGGTGCCGGCCTTGTTGAACGGAATGGCAACCGAAGTGGCCACCGAAGGCACCTGGATCAGTGGACCCCAGGCAGCGCCATGCGCCGACACATAGTTGCTCAATTCGGTAGCGCTGAGTTTGGAATCGCTACCGGCCCAATGCACGTTCTTGCCGGTGGTGCCGGCCACGAACTTGGTGTAATCGTTGTTCAGGAAGGCAGCCTTGCCGTTGCCGCTGCCGACACCGATGTAGGCGGCGAAGCCAGTGGTCAGTACGCCAGTGGTCTGGTACAGCGGTTGTGGCAGGGTCGCGCCACCACCATTGATGTCAGCCATTGCAGCCTGTGCCGAGCACAGGGCAGCGAGGGTCAGGGATACCGCGAGAACGTTGCGCTTAAACATGAAGAATCTCCTTTCGTCGTGTTCGTACGTTGAGTGAGTTGCTCGTGCATGACGCCATGGCGCTCAAGTCCGTGGGGGTGAGGCCATGGAGTAGAAACTCGCAGCTTCCGGTGACAGAGAAAGGAAAAAACCTCGGGAGGTACGCGGTGATTTTCCAGCGAATTCTCGGGTGTTTGGAGGCGCTGTCAGGGGCGTCTGGCGCGCGGGTTTGAAAGGATTGGCCAAAGGTCGGCTGGAGGGCTTGATTCGTCGTTGTACATGACAGAACGACGAACCCGAGGAGGGAGGGATCGGGGTCGGGTGAGGCGTGGATCAGCAGAAAATAATCCAGGAGCTTGTGGTCAGTGATCCTGGCTTTGCGCCTTCACTGCACCAGTTGGTTGATCTCGATAATCGGCAGCAGCACCGCCATCACGATCACCAGCACCACCCCGCCCATGACCACGATCATCAGTGGTTCGAGCAGCGCAGTCATGCCCATTGCCCGGCGTTCGATGTCTCGGGACAGGGTTTGCGCCGCGCGCTCCAGCATCGGTGGCAGCGAGCCGGTTTTCTCGCCACTGGCGATCAAGTGGATCAATACCGGCGGGAAGACTTTCTCGACCCGCAACGCTGCCGCCAGGTTAACGCCCTCGCGCACCTTGGCGGTGGCGTCGCTGACACTCAGGCTGAGCCGATCGTTGGACAAGGTCTGGCGGGCCGCTTCCAGCGCACGCAACAACGGCACGCCAGCGCCGCCGAGAATCGCCAGGGTCGAGGCGAAACGTGCGGTGTTCAGCCCCAGGACAAATCGCCCGAACAGCGGTAAGCGCAGGATCCGGCTGTGCCAGCTCAGGCGTGCCGCCGGGTTGCGCAAATACAAGCGCCAACCCCAGAAGCCACTGGTGATCACGCTGAAACACAACCAGCCCCAACCGCGAATAAAATCACTGGCGTTGAGCATCGCCAGCGTCAGTCCCGGCAAATCCTGGCGGGCCTGTGAGAACGCGCTGACTACTTGCGGCACCACGTAGCTGAGCAGAAAGATCACGATGGCAATCGATACCAGCCCGACGACGCCCGGATAGATGAACGCCGTCAGGATCTTGCCCCGCAGGTTGTTGCGTTCTTCGATGTAATCGGCGAGCCGCTCCATGACCTGCGCCAGGTCGCCGGACTCCTCGCCCGCCGCAATCAACGCCCGATAGATCTCTGGAAAGTCCCGGGGGCGCGCCGCCAGCGCTTCAGCCAGGCGCATGCCACTGCGAACATCGGCGCGTACCGCGCTCAACGTCTGGGCGATGTGTTTGCGTTCGGCTTGTTCAACCGTCGCGCTCAACGCGGCTTCCAGCGGCAGGCTGGCGCCGAGCAGGCTCGCCAGTTGCCGGGTGGCCCAGGCTAAATCGTTGTCTGAGAGCCTGGCGTTGAACATACCGCCACCACCGCTCGCAGGGGTGTTGTTTTCAATCTGCACCAGCAACGCGGTCATTCCACGGCTGCGCAGTACACCGAACGCAGCACTCTGGCTGTCGGCCTCAAGGTGCCCGGTCTCAATCTTGCCGGTGGCATCGGCGGCTTCAAAACGGTAGCGGTTCATCAGGCATCCCGTGTCACGCGGTGGATTTCTTCCGGCGCAGTGGTGCCGCTGCGCACCCAACGCTCGCCATCTTCGCGCATGCTGAACATCCCGGCCTGACGGGCAGCGGCCCTTAATGCCTGCTCGCCGGCACCCTGATGAATCAGGCTGCGAATGTCGTCGTCGATGCAGAACAACTCATGAATACCGGTCCGCCCGCTGTAGCCGGTTTGGTTGCACACGGCACAGCCAACCGGGCGCCAGGTCCCGGGGACCGTCGGGTCCTCCTGTTTGCAGTGCTGACACAGCCGTCGCACCAGGCGTTGCGCGAGGACACCGAGCATTGATGACGCCAGCAAGAACGGTTCAACGCCCATGTCGATGAGTCGGTTGACGGCCGAGACCGCATCGTTGGTGTGCAGGGTCGCCAATACCAGGTGTCCGGTGAGCGATGCCTGCACGGCGATTTGTGCAGTTTCGAGATCGCGGATCTCGCCAATCATGATGATGTCCGGGTCCTGGCGCAGGATTGCCCTCAGCGCGAGGGCAAAGGTCATGTCGATTTTGGCGTTGACCTGAATCTGGCTGATGCCCGGCAAGTCGTATTCCACCGGGTCTTCGACGGTGAGGATGTTGCTGGTGCTGGCGTCCAGCCGGGCCAGCGCCGCATACAGGCTGGTGGTTTTACCACTGCCGGTCGGGCCGGTGACCAGCACAATGCCGTGGGGCTGGCGGATCAGGCTATCCAGTCTGGCCAACACCTGGGCGTCCATGCCCAGGGTCTCCAATTGCAGGCGCCCGGCCTGTTTGTCCAGCAGGCGCATCACCACCCGTTCGCCGTGGCCGGTGGGCACGGTGGAAACGCGAATATCGATTGGCCGACCGGCCACGCGCAAGGCAATGCGTCCGTCCTGTGGCAGGCGTTTTTCCGCGATGTCGAGTTGCGCCATGATCTTGATCCGCGAGACCAGTGCACCGTGCAGCGCCTTGCGCGGCGACACCACGTCACGCAGCGTGCCATCGACCCGGTAGCGCACCACCGAGTGGCTTTCATAGGGTTCGATGTGAATGTCACTGGCCTCGTCGCGCGCGGCTTGCGTGAGCAAGGCATTGATCATGCGGATTACCGGCGCGCCGTCCTGCGTGTCGAGCAAGTCGGTGATTTCCGGGATGTCCTGCATCAACCGGTCGAGATCGACTTCGTTTTCCGCCGCGCCGACCACCGCCGCCGCGCTGCCCGTGTCGGCGTAAGCGCTGGCGAGCAATCCATCGAGCTCCTCGTCGCGCACCCGCTCCAGCCGCGCCGGCCCGAACTGGCGCCGAACTTCACTGATCGACCAGCCCGGTGTCGACGGACACACGGTCAGCACCGCGCCCTCCTCGCCATTGCGCAACACAATCCGTTGAGCCTTGGCCCAGGCGTAGGGTAATGCGCTCATGAACAGGCCCCCTTGATCAATGAGTTCCCCACGTCCCCTGTAGCAGCTGGCGCCATGTGGCGAGGGGATTTATCCCCGTTCGGCTGCGCAGCAGTCGTCAATCCTGTAAGCGCGTGTTGCAAACGAACTGCTGGGGCCGCTTCGCAGCCCAACGGGGATAAATCCCCTCGCCACATGGCGCCAGCTGCTACTGGGGGCGGCGTGTTCATTGGATCGGCACCGCACGAATGGTCGCCCGGGGTTGCGTGGCGGAGGCCGGCACAGCAGCGGGAACACCCTGCGCCGTCGTCGGTAACTGCGGTGCCTGCATATCCGGCATCGCCCAGCTGCGCTCAGGTTGCAGCCCACCCTGGGCGCGGCGCATGAAGTCATAACGGTTAAGGGTGATGCTGCGCCCCGCCGCGCTGTCGCGAATGATGTACGGCCGCAGGAACACCATCAGGTTGGTCTTGGTGATTGCCCGGCGCTCGTTGCGAAACAGTGCGCCGATCCCGGGAATGGTCGAGAGCCACGGCACGGCGTCGTTGCTCTGACTATAACCATCCTGCAGCAGGCCACCGAGCACCATGATCTGCCCGTCATCGAGCAGGATGCTGGTATCAATCGCGCGTTTGTTGGTGACAATGCCCGCCGCTGTCGCACTGTTTGAGGCTCGCTCATCGATGCTGCTGACTTCCTGGTAAATATCGAGCTTGACGGTGCCGCCCTCGGAAATCTGCGGGCGGACGTTGAGCTTCAGACCAACCTCTTCGCGGGTCACCGTCTGGAACGGATTATTGCTGGTGCCACCACCGCCGGTGACGTAGCTGCCGCTGACAAACGGAATGGTCTGGCCGACAAAAATACTCGCGGCTTCGTTGTCGAGGGTCAGCAGGTTCGGCGTCGACAGCACGTTGGTGCCGCCCTTGCTCTTCAAGGCGCGGGCGAGGACTTTGAGGTCGAGGATCTTGCCGATGCCGGGCACGTCGACCGTGCCGTTTACCAACCCGAGATTCAGGCCTTGGGGCAGCACGTCGATACTGGTCTTGCCATTGAGGTTGATCCCCGTGCCACCCAGATTGGCACCGCCAATGACACCGCTGCCGCCCAGATTGCCGGTCTGCCATTGCACACCGAATTCGCTGGCATCGTCCTCACCGACTTCGACGATCAGGCTCTCGATCACCACTTGTGCGCGACGCTGGTCGAGCATATCGATCACCTCGCGCAGGTTGCGATACACCGGGTCCGGAGCCGAAATCAGCAAGGTGTTGGTGGTTGCATCGGCCTGAATGGTCACGCCACCGGCACTGAAAGCGACGCTCTGATCATTCTGCTGGCCGCTCCCCGCCTGAGCCCCGGAGGCAGCGCCGCCCTGGCCGTAACCATTGCCGCTGGTGGAAGCCCCCGACAGTGGGGTTTGTGTCCCGGTGCTGCTGGCGTTGCCACCTTGTCCGTTCTGCCCGCCATTGGTGCTGCTGCCCATCGCGCTGAGTACCGAGCGCGCACCGTCGCTGCTGCCACTGTCGCTTTCACCGGTAAGCAAGCCGCGCAAGGCCTGAGCCAGTTTCGCCGCCTGAGCATTACGCAGGTACACCACGTGCAGATTGCTCGGGTTGCTTTGCGCATTGTCGAGTTTGTAGATCAGGTTGCGCGCCAGCTCGGTGCGTTCCGGGCTGCCGGCACGGATGATGATCGAGTTGGAGCGCGGGTCACCGATCACCGAAATCTTCTGCGTCGGGTCGTTGCCCGGGGCCTCCAGCAAGTCCGAGACCATGCCGGCAATGTCTGCGGCGATACCGTTCTGGATCTGCACCACGTCGGTGTCAATGGCACTCGGCGTGTCGATACCCTGGATCAGCTGCGCCACCCGCGTCAGGTTCTCGGCGTAATCGGTCACCACGATGGTGTTGTTGCCGGGATAGGCATTGATCGGGTTGTTCGGTGAAACGATCGGGCGCAGCACCGGTATCAGGTTCACCGCGTTTTCGTACTGCAGGCGAAAGGTGCGGGTCAGCATACCGTTGGCAGCCGGTTTGTCGGCGCTGTAAATCGGCCCGCCAAGCAACTTGGCGTCGGCCTCCGGCACCACGTGGGAAACGCCGCCGACATCGACCACGCTGAAGCCCTGCATGCGTAATGTCGACAGCAACATGTCGTAGGCCTGATGCGCCGGCACCTCACCTTCAGAGACCAGGGTCAGGTTGCCCTTGACTCGGGGATCGACCAGAAACTGGCGCCCGGTAGAGCGGGACAATGCACGAATCACCGCCGGGATATCGACGTCGACGAAATTCAGCGTCACCGGTTGATTGCCCAGCGGATTGCTCGCCGACGCAGCGCCCGCCGGCGCCGGGTTGCTGCGCCCCGGCGTGGTGATTTTATGCAACACCCCCGGTGGCTGCTTGAGCTGCGCCTGGAGCCGCTGGCGCTCCGCCAAGGGATCGTCGTTGCGCTGGGTTTCGGCCAATGGGCGTCCTAACTCGCTGTCCACCAGTAACGGGGGTTGCGGCGAAGTTGCAGTGTTGCTGCACGCTCCCAGCGCCAGCAACAAAAACGGCGCAGCCTTGCGGCAATGGCGCACATACAGAGAACCTGACCACTTCATGAAGCTTCCTTAGCGCCGAGCGCCTGATTCATGCGAACGGTTCCAGACAGAGTGCCTGCCGTGTCATTGGGCAGAGGATCGCCTGCGCGCTGCAAACGAACCTCCACCACCTCGAGCAAAAATTGTCGGGGATTGCCCAGCAGCCAACCGATCACGGCATCCGCTGGCGCTGCTTCGAACGTCAGGTGCCAGGCCTGTGGCGTGGCCGTCTCCGGCGGCTGTAACTGGTAGTGCCCGGCCATGCCGCTGGCGTCGAGGTTCTGGCGCAGTGACAGTTCGAGACTTTGTCCGTCAACCGGACGCGCCACTTCACGCAACAGCACCTCAAGCGTTTCGGTCTGAGTGCGTAACTTCGGGGTTTCGGCTTGCCAGTAATCGATCTTTTTCAGCGCTGGCTGAATCAGTAGAAGCCAGCTCGCCAAGCCTGCCAGCACCACCGCCGTGCTGCCCACCATGCGTTTCTCACGCAAGGCCAGGCCCTGCCACAACTGGCGGGTCCGGCTGTTGAAGTGCTGCCAGCGGGCGCGATATTTCGCGAAGGACGGCTTACTCATCGTCGGCTCCGGAGGCGGTGTCGGGGGTTGCGGTAGTGCTGGCTGGACGCAGGGTCCAGCCTTCGTCGGTGGCAATGACGTCGATGCCGGCCTGAGTCAGCGCGGTTTGCCACGGCTGGTGAGCCGGACTTTTGCGTGTATCGGCCAACAGGCTCAGTTGTAATTCACCGTTTTCAAACACCAGGCCTTGAACGCTGCCCGCCATCAAAGGCATGCCGCTGCCGGCCTGCAATACCAGGCTGGCAAAGCGCTGGGTCGGTTCAGTCGCGGCACCGCTGTGGCGCGCAGCCAATTGCTGACGGGCTTGTTGCAGCGGGTTGAGGATCACTGGCAACTCTGGAAAGGCCTGCTTTACCCGCTGATTCATCTGCGTCTTTAATTGTTGCCCTTGCGCCGCTTCACGGGCGGCGTACAGGTTCAAGCCCAGGGTCCAGACCGCCACCGCGACTGCACAGAAAATGGCGGCTCGGCCCCAACCCGGTTGACTGCCTGTGCGTTGAGAAATCCCGCCGTGTATGCCCCAACCGGGCAAGGCACCGGTCCAGCGCTGCTCGGCCGGTAGCTGAGTGACGGTCGCATCCGCCAGCGTGTCGCCAACCCACCGCACGCCATCACCGGCCTCCAGCAACACATCGCTCAGCGCTTCATCCATTGCCGGATGCACCACCACGTGTTGAAGGCTGTAACGCACCATCAGGTGACCGTCACGGACACTCGCCACGGGGCCGTCCATCACGGGTAGACAATAGGCCGCCGAGTACACCCCGCGCAGGGTCAACCGCGCCGTTCGCAGCAGTTGACCAAAGCGGGTCAGCCACTCACGGGACAGCCATGCAATATGCACCCGGCCCTGTTCATCCCTTGGGCTATGGGCGATGTGCATCTGCTCGCACGCCCCGAGGATCAACGCCTGCGCCGCACATTGCACCGCCGCGACGGTCTTGCTGGCGGACAGGATCGGTAAATCGATACTCGCTAAAAGGCTGTCCTGCGGGTGCAGAAAAAACGCAATCGGCGGGGTCTTGCCGCCCTGGCCCAATTGCAACAACGTACTTTGCCCCTCACGAGTCAACTGCCCCTGACGGTCCAGCCAGGCGAACTGCAGCGGGCTGTCCAGAGTCAGGTCGGCCAGCGGGGGCAAGGCAACGCGCAGCTGACTCATACGCCCACCCGTGACCAGATCACCTGGGGTAAACGGTCTTCGTTGCGATGGAGCAAGGCGTCGAGGCTGACCCGACGCTGAGCGCTGCGAACCTTGCCGCGCAAACGGAACCAGTCACTGGTGATGCCGACTTTAAGGGTCGTGACTTCAAGTTGCGGCATGCGCAGTCGGTTGACGAAATCACCACGATTGATAAACCACTGGCCGCCGTCACGCTCAGCGATCAACGCGGTCGCGCGCTGGATCGACAGGCCCGGCACATAGGCGGCCAGCACCGGTGCGCTGGCGGTATTGCCATTGAGCCAGGTGTTAGCCGGCAAAACCGTAAGGTAAGGCGCCATTTTTGCCAGAAGCGCCGGGTCCATCCCTTCGACACTGATCAAGTCATCAAGGCTGCGCAGCATGGGACGGGTGGGCAATTGCGGTTTCCGCGCGGCATTGGGCGAAGTATCGCGGCCACTGTCAAAGGCGCTTTTGGAAGGTGCCTTGTCGGCCAGCTCAGGATTCAACAATCGCGGATACGAAGCGATAACCCGCTGGATGATGCGCTGACTCAGGCCCGCATTGATCCCGATCGACTGACACAGACGCTGGAAATTCGCCAATTGCTCTTCATCGACCCGCTCATTGGCGATCAGATTGCGCAGGTTGAATTTGCCCTGCTCGTCTTCCAGCCGGCCTTCGAACGGCAAGTCGCGGGCGTCGTAGCGCGGCATCAGCACAGGTTGCGCCCACGGCTGATCGAGTCGCGTCAACGGGTCACGCTGGCGGGCCTCCCACAGTAACTGTCGGCTGATTTCGATGCCGCCCTGCAGCACCCAAGCGCCCTGCACCCTTGACTGTTCGGCCTCAAGGCTGCGGGTAAACACGGTTTGCCGGGTGAGCATGCCACCGGCGATCACCGCCACCACCGCCGCGATCAACAAGGCGCTGATGATCGCCATGCCGCGCTGCTTCGCCGCTGTCAGCGAATACGCTTTCATGGTCGCGCTTACAGCTGCCAGGAGCCGATATCGGCATTCACGCCCTCGCCATCGGGCTGGCCGTCGGCACCGAGAGAGAAGATATCGACTTCGCCGTTCGCACCCGGATTCAGGTAGTTGTAAGGCCGGCCCCAAGGGTCATTGGGTAACCGCTCCAGGTACGAACGCCAGTTGCTGTTCTTGGCATCCGCCGGCTTTTCCACCAACACTTTCAGCCCCTGAGTCATGTTGGGATAAGTGCCGTGGTCGAGGCGATACAACTTCAAGGCTTGCATCAGCCCGCCAATGTCTTGCTTGGCGGCCGTGGCCCGTGCCTGGTCCGGGCGGTCCAGCACCTTGGGCACCACCATTGCCGCCAGAATCCCGAGAATAACCACCACCACCATGATCTCGATCAGGGTGAAGCCTTGTTGCCCGCGAGGCAGACGGGGCTTGTGATCCAGCAACTTGAAGTGCGCGATATCCATCTCGACATTCCCTGGCTTGATTCGATTCGACGCGCAGTGTTGCAAGAAGATATGTCAGTGATGTTGAAAATTCACGGGAGCTTTGGTCGTCAAGCGGTCAAGCCCGGGCGCTACTGTAAAGCGCTGTCCAGACCGCTCGAGAACCCGATGCGCAGCCCTCCCCGACAAGCCGGTTTTACTTTGATTGAAGTGCTGGTGGCGCTGGCGATCATCGCCGTCGCGATGTCCGCCGCCGTGCGGGTATCCGGGTTGATGACCCAGAGCAATGGCATGTTGCGCGACAAATCGATCGCGCTGCTGGCGGCGCAGAGTCGTATGGCCGAACTGCGACTGGAAGGCCGATTGCCGCTGGGCGCGAAAGCGATGGAATGCGATCAGGGAAGGCTGTTGTTGCGCTGTGAGCAGGCGATTGGCAACGCGCAAAATGGCCGCTTGCTACGGGTCGACCTGCAAGTGTTCGACCGCAGTCGTGATGCGCCGCCACTGGCGCGGCTCGACACCCTGTTGAGCCGGCCGCCAACGAAATGAGCCCGCAACGCGGCCTTCCAGGGAGTGGGGACTACGGTTGGGTCAACACGGGCAGCAACGGTGACACTGCCAGCTTGCCGAGCAGCAGGCGGGTTCGCTCGGTGCCGCGTTCGATCACCACGGCGTCACCCTCGATGGCCACGACTTTCACCCCTTGGCTCACGCGCTCGCCCACCAGAAAGCTGCGGGGCGGGCCGTCGTTGAGGCTGAGGATGGCCACGGCCCCACGGCTCCCCGCCAGCACACCGCTGACTTTGATATCAGTGGCTGCCGGCTGGTTGGAAAACCATTGCAGTGCCGGGTTATCGGTGCGTGGGGCGAGCAGTTGCGGGGCGGCGTCCGGGGTTCTGGATTCGGCGGACGTGAGCAGCAGCGATGACCAGGTGACAACGCCGGCTAATGCGGCGAGCAAGGCAATGGCCTGGACACACTGGGCCGGTGAAAACCGATCGGTAAACAACATGGGCTGAATCTCCTTTTAGTCCCTGCTCAGAGCCTACAGCGCAATTCTCACGTTTTTATTTCACACGCCCATCATCTTCAACCGTCAGGATAAAAAACGACGCAAAGGAGCGCGCAGTTGATGAATGGTTTCAAACAACAGGGCTTCACGCTGATCGAGTTGATGGTGGTGCTGGTGATCATCGGCATCGCCAGCGCGGCCATCAGCCTGAGCATCAAACCGGACCCGCTGCATTTATTGCGCAAGGATGCCGAGCGTGTCGCGCAACTGCTGCAAGTGGCGCAGGCCGAAGCGCGCAGCGATGGCCGAGCGATCACCTGGCTGGCCGACGCCAAGGGTTATCACTTCAGTCGGCGCAACGACAGCGACAAAGGCTTCGACCATTTCAAGAGCGACCCACAACTGCACCCTCGTCCCTGGCAGACGCCCGGGCTGAAAGTGCGCGTGGCGTCCAGGCAAAAAGTCGTGCTGAACGCAGAATGGATCAACCCGCCTTTGCAGGTGACGCTGTCGGACGGCCTCAACAGCATCAGTGTGCAACGCAGCGCTGCCGGTCAAGTGAGTGTCCAATGAAGGCCCAACAAGGTTTTACCCTGATCGAAGTCATGGTGGCGATCATGCTGATGGCGGTCGTCAGCCTGATCGCCTGGCGGGGCCTGGACAGCGTCACCCGGGCCGACGCGCATTTACAGGCCAGCACCGGACAAACCGAAGCCCTGCTGCGCGCGTTGAACCAGATGGAGCGCGATGTGGCGATGCGCGCCAGCATCGAATTGACCGAGCCGGTGCAGCCCGGTGTCGATAATGAGCCTTCCAGCGCGCCTGCGGCATTGACCGTGCGCAGCACCGACGGCAAGGGTTTTCGCCTGGACGTGATTCGCGTCTCAGCTGACGGTAATGGTGCGTTGCAGCGGGTCCGCTGGTGGCTCAAGGGCGACACGCTGTATCGGGCGCAAGCACCCTCGCGCACTCAGTACCCGCTACCGGCACCCACCGGGGGCGTGGCGGTGCTTAATGAGGTGAGTGAGGCGGCTTTGCGGGTCTGGGAGGCCGACAAGGGTTGGCGCAAACTCAGTGGTAACCGCATGGAAGATCCGTTGGGGATCGAGATCAGCCTGACGCGGCAAACGCCTCAGGGGATCGAAAAATATCGGCAGGTGATGGGGCCTTTGGAGTAAGTCTGACAGACCGCGTCATCGTTCTTCGTCGGAACGCCGCCCGGAGCCGGCTCGCTCCCAAATGGATCTGTCGCATACCCGAATCCCTATTCACCGAAGACCCAATGTGGGAGCGAGCCTGCTCGCGATGACGTCAGTCGAAACACCTTCTGCCCCAGCCAGCCATCAGCTGAGCACCACCACCCCACCCGGCAATTCGGTGCACTTGACTCCGTAAGCATCACGAATCAACAACGCCACTCCCGCCAGTTGATCGAGGCTGAAGCGTGCCTGTACTTTGCGTTTGCCCAGTTCGCTGTTGAGCAGCAGCAACATGCCGGGGCGGTAGCGGTTGATCTCATCGATGACCGTCGACAACGTGGCATCGTTGAACACCAGCACTTGTTGACGCCAGGCAACCACCGCCAAGGTGTCGACCGTTTGCGGCGCGCTGACGTGCTGCACGTCATAGGTCAGTTGTTGACCTGCCTCCAGGCGAATGCTGCGCCCCAGAACATCCACCTGCAACGCGCCGTCCAGGCAAGTGACGCACACGCTCTGGTCGGTGTTGCGCAGATTGAACCGGGCCTGACTGGCACTCAACCACCCTGCCCCGGCCTGCATGTTCAGCGTCGCGGGGGTTCGCGCCTGGACTTCGACTTCGCCGCTGAGCAACACCAGTTGGCGACGGCCATCGGCACTGTCGCGCTGGTTGATGCGTGTCTGAGTGTTGAGCTCCAGGCTCACGCCATCTGCCAGATCCACACGGCGTTGCTCGCCGACTTCGGTGATGTAATCGGCTCCCAGCCCGGAGAAGCCCCCGGGCACGGTGGCGCGAATCAGAAAAAATGCCGCAGAGGCCGCGATCGCCCCACCGAGAAATGCCCGTCGGCCAAAATGGCGCGGGCTCTGCAAGCGCTCGGTGGCAGGCTGCAATTGCTGCCACAGCCGCTTGCTTTGCTCAAACGCACGGGCATGCTCGGGGCTCTGTGCGCACCACTGACGCAAGGCCCGGGCATCGGCGACGGTCGCCCGACCCGAGGTCAACAGGATCAACCAGTCCATGGCTTCGCTTTGCAGCGGATCCTGGGGTGTCGCCTCAGGAGATGACATATGGAAGATTTTCAAGCGCGGCGATACTCACGAATTATCTGGACTCTTCTATCAAGACGGTTTTCCCGCGCCGGGACCGAACCGCTGAACCACTTTTCTTTCAAGGCGTGCGGCGCAGTGGCCCAAAGCGGCTTTGATTTCCTTCTCGACCATTCGCGTGGAAATCCCGAAACGCCGGGAGATTTCCAGGTGCGGAGCCTCTTCCAGGCGTGCGGCGATGAAGATTTTGCGTCGGCGCGCCGGCAGCTCATACAACGCGTTGAGCAAAGACTGGATTTCTCGCTGGCCGCCCACCACCCGTGCCGGGTCGAGCGCTTCGTCCGAGATGTGCAGCAACTCTTCCACTTCGCTGCCGGTCAGCAACCGGGCATCCGACTGGCGCCTGTCTGCCGCGATGTTCAGCGCCATGCGATAGAGGTAGGCATTAGGCTGGGCGATGTTCGGCGGTGTTTCCATGCGGTCGACCCGCAAATAGGTCTCGTGCAGGACGTCATTGGCCAGATCCTCCGACCCCAGGCGCCGGCGCAGGCGCACCTTGAAATCGTCGTAGGACGTCAGGAACAGCCTGACCATCGAACTTTGTCCGGTGTCTTTCATCCCCCGGAAACTCCTTCCCATTGTGTGCATTCCATGCGTTTTCCTGACGATTGCGGTAGCAAAAGCAGCGTGACCGGCTGCCCCAGAGAACTGGGCGCCGGACGTTCGATGTTGAGGTCGCGTAAACTTTCCACCAACGCCGAATCGCGCTGGACATCACCTGTAGAACTGACAAGACGGCTGTGCTGCACCACGCCGTCACGGCCGATCCACAGTTGCAACAAGGCCCGAAAAGTCCCGGGCCGGGTCAGTGACGAGCGACACAGACTGCGTTCGATCGCTGCTTGAATCGCCGTGGCATAACTGCTGCCGGACAGCGCCGTAGTATGGGTGACCGTCTCTGCAAGCGTTGGCACGTCGGCGACCTGCGCCACTTGCAAGGTGAAGGCATCCGCTCGGGCATACCGAGCCATCAGGCCACTGCCACCGAGCATCCGGTTCAAGGCATCGGTCGCACTCAGGCGCCCTTTGACTGCAACGGAGCGACGACCGCGACTCAGCTGGCGATCCACCAGGACCGCCATGCCGGTTGCACGGCTGAACTGTTCAAGCGCGCTGGCCAGCTCCTGGGCCGGGATCTCCAGGTCCAGTATTGCGTGCGAATCAACCGTGCCGGCAGCCAATGCCGACGACGTCAGCCAAAACAGCAACGCCAGGCAAGCCTGGCGAAGGTGAATCGTTAAAGCCTGGCGCCCGTCCCTGGCTCTGCCTTGATGCACGGCTGACGTACCCCTGAAAACCGTCATCCTGAGGGCTGTATATGAATCTGATGTGACGGCCGGTGCAAAAAAACCATCACGAGCCGTCTGACCGCTTTGCATTAGACTCAGGCTCCAGAGCGGCCCGTTCGCGGCCGGCCAGGAGGCCTTCAATGAAACATGTATGGCGGGTGACAGCCGGCGTGCTGCTGATCAGCGCACTGACAGCGGTTCAAGCCGAGGAACCGTTGGGGTGCGTTGACGTTACGGTCGCCGGTTACAAGGCACCGGACTACAACTGCCTGAGCCAGCAAATGGGCGGCAACACCGATGGCGCGACGGCAGCAAAAAACAACCGGGAGGCCATGAATGTGCCGCTGAACAAACGGCCACCGAATCAAGTCGGCCTGGCGACCCCGGCCGCGACAAGTACGCGCATGGGCAATACGTTCGGTACGTCCGTGAAACCGCAACGGCCCGCGCCGGTCACCGGGACTTCGCCACTGCTCAACGCAAAGTGATCAGGTACTGGGCGTTTGCCGAAAACTCACCGCCAGGCGATTCCAGCTGTTAATGGTGGTGACCGCGATGGTCAAATCGACCATTTCGCTTTCGTTGAACTGCTCCCGGGCCAGGGCGTAGACGTCGTCCGGCACATGGCTTTCAGAGAGTAAGGTCACCGCTTCGGTCCAGGCCAGCGCCGCGCGTTCGCGAGGGTTGAAGAAGCCGCTGTCGCGCCACACCACAATCGAATACAGGCGCCGATCGGTCTCGCCGAGGCGCCGTGCGTCCACTGAATGCATGTCGGTGCAGAAGGCGCAGCCATTGAGTTGCGAGGCGCGGATCTTGATCAAATGCAGCAAGGCCGGCTCGATGCTGAGGTTGCTGGTCAAGGCTTCCATGGCAATCATCGCTTTCATCGCCTTGGGCGATGCGCTGTAGTAATCCAGGCGGGAACTCATGGGGCGACCCTCTTGGATCAAATAGAGACTTCCAAGTTAGGCGCTGATGCGCGGACGTTACAGATCCAATTCAGCGAAAAAGCCGTGGACCATTCGACAGCAGACCAATCCGGGATTTTTCGCCCACGCAACTTCTGCACGTCGGCTCATGCGGGTAATCTGGCGCGACGCACACGCGCCTCAATCGCCCCAGGAGCCTCGCCGGTATGGAACTTCATGTTGTCATCAACGGCCGCAAGGACCTGGCAGGCCAGTTGTACAACCAACTGCGCAGCGCCATTGAATCCGGTCGTCTGGCAGCCGGGACGCAATTGCCGCCCAGCCGTTTGCTGGCCGAACAACTGGGCATTTCGCGCAAGACCATTTCCGACACCTATGCACAACTGACCTACGAAAACTTCCTCACCGGGGTGATCGGCAAAGGCACTTACGTCAATGCCCGGACAGCCAAAGCTGCCCCCAAGCAAAGCCATTCACAGTTGGCGAGCTTTAAAGTGATCGAGTCCTGGCGCAACCTGCCGGTGTTTCTGCGTCACCCGACCCTGGAAGGCTCGTTACGCTACGACTTCATCGGTGGCGCGACCAGCAAAGGCCAGTTTCCGCAGGACGATTGGCGGCGCTGTACCTCCCACGCGTTGCGCCAGATAGCCGCTTCGAAGGGCTTCTACAGCCTGCCCGAAGGCCTTCCGGCACTGCGCAATGCTATCGCCCGGCATATCGCGTTTTCTCGCGGGGTCAATTGCCAGGACGAAGACGTGGTGGTGTGCAACGGCGCGCAACAGGCGCTGGACCTGATCTCCCGGGTTCTGACGCGTCCAGGCAGCATTGTCGCCATGGAAGACCCCGGCTATCCGCCGGCACGCTTATTGTTTGGCACCCACGGGGCCACGGTGATCGGGGTGCCGGTGGATGCTGAAGGGATTGAGGTGGATAAAATCCCTCTGGGCACCCGGCTGATTTACGTCACGCCGTCCCACCAGTTCCCGCTGGGCATGCCGATGAGTCAGGCGCGCCGGGTGGCACTGCTGGAGCGGGCCCATGAGTTGGGCGCGATCATCATCGAGGACGATTACGACAGCGAATTCCGCTACGAGGGCCGCCCTACCGATTCACTGCAAAGCATGGATGAGCGCGGCATCGTCGCCTACGTCGGGACTTTTTCGAAAACCATGTTGCCGGAGCTACGGCTCGGATATGCAGTTTTGCCGCCGGCGATTCTTGAAGCCGTGATCCGCGCCAAGCAGCTCACCGACCTGCACACCTCCACCCTGCCCCAATGGGCGCTGGCCAAATTCATCGCCGAAGGCTGCCTGCTCAAGCACATCCGGCGCTGCCATACGATCTATGCCGGGCGTCGCGAGCGGATCCTGACGCGCATGGCCGGCGACCTTTCACCCTGGCTCGAACCTGTGCCCACCACGGCCGGCTTCCACATGGTGGTTATGTGCAAAGTGCCTATCGATATTCCATTGGTGATCGAACTGGCCAAAAAAGTCGAAGTCGGGCTCTACGCGATCGACAGCTTTTTCTACCAGCAAACGCCGCGGGCCGGGCTTTTCCTGGGCTTTGGTGCCATCGAGACCCTGGACATCGACATCGCCCTGGACCGGCTGCGCGACATTTTGCAGCAGGTGGCCTGATCGATTGGTCTGCGGCTTTATCCGGCGATTGGCTATTGGCGGTCCCAAGGTGCAGGCCTATCCTGCATAGGCGTTATCCCTCAGTGAGCAGGATTCGTCCGGCCTGATTCAGGAGTGTGAGCAATGTCCAACGAAGTGATCAATACCGTACAGGTTCAGGCCGCCGCCGGCCGCTCGGAAGAACTGGGTAAGCAACTGCAAAAGATTGTCGACACCCTGCGTCAACAACCGGGCTGTGATTCCTATATGGTCGACCGCTGCCCAGAGGACAGCAACCGCTGGACCGTCAGCGCCCACTGGCAATCGGAAGCGGCCATGCAATCGCATTTCAACTGCCCTGAAGTACAAGGCTTTATTGGCCTGATCGACAAACAATTGGCGAACGCCGTGGACTTCAACAGCTTCCCGATTCGCTGAACCCCTGTAGCAGCTGTCGAGCAGCGCGAGGCTGCGTTCGGCTGCGGAGCAGTCGTAAACCCGGCGCACGCGGTACTCATGACACACCGCGCGACCTGATTTTACGACTGCTTCGCAGCCGAACGCAGCCTCGCGCTGCTCGGCAGCTGCTACAAAAATCCCGGGGCTGGATTGGTCCCCTCACCTTCACGAATATTGGCTGTTTGATTGGCTTCACCTGCGGACTATCGTTGGTTCTGACAACTAACCACCGCAGGTAAAGAACCATGAAAGCTTTGCGTTTCCTTGCTGCTCCGCTAGTCGCCCTTGCCCTGACCGTTTCAGCGGCCGCCATTGCTCACGAAGGCCCTTCAGAGAAAGTCACGGTTTTGCAGGATGAAGCGCTGAAAAACGTGCCCGGCAAAAAAGCCATGATGATCGAGGTCGACTACAAGCCCGGCCAATCCTCGATTGCCCATAAACATGAAGGCACTGCCATGGCGTACGTCCTTTCAGGCTCGATCATTTCTCAAGTGAAGGGCGAGAAAGCGATCACCTACAAGACTGGACAATATTGGTACGAACCGGCTGGTTCGGAACACTTGGTCTCGAAAAACGCCAGCGCAACCAAGCCTGCCAAACTGTTGGTGTTCATGGTTTTGTCCCCGGACGAGAAAGTGTTGATCCCATTGGAAAACTGATAGCTGAACGGATAGCCATAAATAAAACGGGCCGAATCAACCTTTTGGGGCTTTTTATTTCCCGATGCAATTACCGGTCATGTTTTAAACCCAATTAAACTATTGGCCACTCAATAAGCGCAGTGATGGCTATTTCATTCAGCGGCGACAGGTTTAGTCTGGAAACACGCCGGACAACCCGGCACTACAACTTTGCGACTCAAGTTGTTTCACTGGAGAAACACCATGAAACTTGCGCTTGTCAGTACATTAACAATAACCGTTCTATTGACGGGCTGCTCGGTTCCCACCGCGCCCAAAGCGGTGTCTTCGCTGGACGGCCTCTTTACTGAGCCGGTTGGCCGCAGCAGTGCCACGCAGGTTCCCAATGGCGGCCATGTTTCGTTGGGTATCGTCTACAGCCGCAACACCCAGGCCAACCGCGCCTACCTGCAGCACTATCAGGCCAACGCCGGCACCGGTTTCGGCCAAAGTCTGCTGGTGCAGCCGATCCACGACGCCTACGTGGCCACCTCCCGACCAGACCATGCGGTGGATTGGGTCAAGGCATCCTTGCAACGCCAGTTTGGCTCGGTAACGGTGTACCCGGACATGCAAAGCCTCAGAGCGGCGAAGCCGGACGTGGTCGCCATCGTCGACACCCGCAGCCAGTTGATGACGTCGCGCAGTTCGGATATCGAGGCGAATGTGAGTGCGGAGTTCTATGACGCGAACTTCAATTACATTGGCACTGCACAAGGACATGATGCGAGAGCGCTGAGTCCGGTATGGGCCGATTACAAACGCAGTGAAGAGATAGTGGCGGATATTAATGAACAACAGAATGTGCAAGTTCGGGCACTGCAGAAGTTTGACCAGTCGCTCAGTAATTTATTGACCAGACCGACAGATAAAGTGTCGATGATCGATAATTCAACAAGCACTAAGTTGTACTGAGGCGAATGCCCTCATCGCGAGCAGGCTCACTCCCACATTGGAATGCATTTCAAATGTAGGAGTGAGCCTGCTCGCGATGAGGCCCGACCAGACAACACAAAACCTCCAGGCAAAAAAAACCCCGCATCTCTCAATGCGGGGCTTTTTCATTCATCGCCTGATCAGGCAGCCGGTTCCAGCTCGGCAGCTGCAGTGACAGGTGCAGGCACTACCGCTTGCCCACTCAACGCCAGATCCAGCAACTCACGGTTGGCCACCGCATACATCGCGTAGTCAGTGCCGCTCGCCGCACGGATCTCGACCAGCATGGCGCGCCAGCGTTCGATCATGCCTTTGTGCTCTTCCATCCACAGCGCCAGGCGTGTTTCCACGTCCTGGGTGCCGTCGCCCTGTTGCAGGACCGAGATGGTAATCGCACGTTGCTGCCAGTCGACGTCATCACGGAACGCTTCACGGGCCAGGGCCTGCCAGTTGTTTTCAACCGGCAGAGCGCTGATCTGTTGCAGGTACCAGGTGATGTCCAGCGCGCTGCCCACGGCGAAGTAAGCCTTGGCCACGTCCGCAGGGTTCTGGCCGGTCACGTCGGAAGCCTCGATGATCGGCAGCAGCGTGTACAGGTGCGAAGTGCCAGCCACCATGCGCGCGAGCAACTCCGGCACACCGGCTTCGACGTACGCCTCATAGCGGGCCTGCCAGTTCTCGTGGATCTCGCCGCTCAGCAGTTCGTCGAGCTTGAGACCCAACTCCTTCAGATGCGGGCCGAAATGCGCGACGTCACGGGCAGCGTTCTGCTCGTTGCGACGGGCACGCAAGAACCAGCGTGTGGCGCGACGGCCCAGACGCATCAGCTCGTCCATCAGCTCCAGTTGTACGTCGGCGGAAACCTGGTAATCCAGGGCTTCGATCTGACGGAACCAGTGCGGGAGGTGGAAGATGTCACGCACGATCACATAAGCGCCAGCCACGTTCGCCGGGCTCATGCCGGTCGACTCTTTGAGTCGTTGAACGAAGGTGATGCCCATGTGGTTGACCAGATCGTTGGCGATCTGGGTGCTGACGATTTCGCGCTTCAGACGGTGACGGCGCATGGCTTCGGAGAACTTGCTCACCAGGCTCGGCGGGAAAGCGGTTTCCATGTCGCGCGTCAGGTAGTCGTCGTCCGGCACCTGGGAGTTGAGCAGCGCTTCCTTGAGGTCGATCTTGCTGTAGGAGATCAGCACCGACAGCTCGGCACGGGTCAGGCCGTGGCCTTCCGCGAGGCGTTCGTTGATCGCTTCTTCAGCCGGCAGGAACTCGATGGCGCGATCCAGCTTGCCGCGGCCTTCCAGATCGTTCATCAGGCGCTTGTATTCGGCAATCCGCACGAAAGCACGGCGTGCCGCCAGGGACAGGGCCTGAGTCTGCTTGTAGTTGTTGCCCAGCACCAGGTTGCCGACTTCGTCGGTCATGCTCGCCAGCAACTGGTTACGTTGCTTGTCGGTCATGTCACCGGCCTGAACCACTTCGTTCAGCAGGATCTTGATGTTCACTTCGTGGTCGGAGCAGTCCACGCCACCGGCGTTGTCGATGAAGTCGGTGTTGGAACCGCCGCCATTGAGACCGAATTCGACACGACCCAGTTGGGTCATACCGAGGTTACCGCCCTCGCCCACGACTTTGCAGCGCAGTTCGTTGCCGTTCACGCGCAGTGCATCGTTGGCCTTGTCGCCGACATCGGCGTGGCTTTCGCTGCTGGCTTTGACGTAAGTACCGATACCGCCGTTCCACAACAGGTCTACCGGCGCCTTGAGCAAGGCATTCAGCAGTTCGGTCGGGGTCAGCTTGTCAGCCTGAATGTCGAAACGCTCTTTCATCTGCGGGGAAATCGCGATGCTTTTCGCGCTACGGGAGAAGATCCCGCCGCCTTCGGACATGATGCTGGTGTCGTAATCCGACCACGCCGAACGCGGCAGGTCGAACAGGCGCTGACGCTCGGCGAAGCTGTTGGCAGGCTCCGGGTTCGGGTCGATGAAGATGTGCAGGTGGTTGAACGCGGCAACCAGTTGCAGCGTCTCCGACATCAACAGACCGTTACCGAATACGTCACCGGCCATGTCGCCGACACCGACCACGGTGATGCTGTCTTTCTGCACATTGATGCCGCGTTCGCGGAAGTGACGTTGAACGCCAACCCACGCGCCCTTGGCGGTGATGCCCATCTTCTTGTGGTCATAACCGGCCGAGCCGCCCGATGCGAATGCATCGCCGAGCCAGAAGCCGTAGTCGATGGCGATACCGTTGGCGATGTCGGAGAAGGTTGCAGTGCCCTTGTCCGCAGCGACCACCAGGTACGGGTCATCGTCGTCATGACGCACGACGTTGGCCGGTGGAACGAGCGCGCCGTCTTTCAGGTTGTCGGTGATGTCCAACAGGCCCGAAATGAAGATGCGGTAGCAGGCGATGCCCTCGGCCGCAATCTCGTCACGGTTGCCGCCCAGCGGCAGGCGACGCGGCAGGAAGCCGCCTTTGGCGCCCACTGGCACGATGACCGAGTTCTTCACTTGCTGGGCTTTTACCAGGCCCAGGACTTCGGTACGGAAGTCTTCTTCACGGTCAGACCAGCGCAGACCGCCGCGAGCAACGTTGCCGAAGCGCAGGTGCACGCCTTCGACGCGTGGCGAGTAAACGAAGATTTCGAACTTCGGTACTGGCTTCGGCAGCTCGGGAATCTGGTGCGGGTTGAACTTGAAGCTGAAGTAGGACTTGTTCTTGCCGTTCGCATCGGTCTGGTAGAAGTTGGTCCGCAACGTGGCCTTGATCAGGTCCAGGTAGCGACGCAGGATGCGGTCTTCGTTGAGCACCTGGACTTCGTCCAGCGCGGCAATGATCGCGTGTTCCAGGCGTTGCTGCTTGTCTTCCAGATCGTCGCCGGTCAGCTTGCGCGCCAGGTAGAAACGGGTCTTGAACAACCGGGTCAACTCGCGAGCGATGTCGGTGTGGTTGTTCAGGGTGCTGGCGATGTAACCCAGGTCGAAGCCCAGACGAATCTGCTTCATGTAACGGGCGTAGGCGCGCAGCAGCGCAACATCGCGCCATGGCAGGCCGGCGGTCAGCACCAGACGGTTGAACGCATCGTTCTCGGCATCGCCACGCACGATGTGGACGAACGCGTCCTGCAAGGTGTCGTTGAGTTGCTGGATGTCGAGTTCCAGGCCTTCGGCAGCAGTGAACGCGAAATCGTGAATCCAGAACTCGCGGCCGTTGTTGTGACGCAGGCGATACGGGAATTCACCCAAAACGCGCAGACCGAGGTTTTCCAGGATCGGCAACACATCGGACAGTGCCAGCGGTGTATCAGCGTGATACAGCTTGCAGTGCAGTTCGCGTTGACCGGACACCTGACCCAGTGGCTGATAGAAGCTCATCACCAGTGGATTTTTTTCGGTCAGGCTCAGCAAGTGCTGCATGTCGACCACCGCCGAATGCGCGGCGAAGCGCTCGCGGTACCCGGCAGGGAAGCCTTTCGGGAAATCGGCCAGCACGTTGGTGCCGCTCGCCTCACCGAAGCTTTCAACCGTCAGGCTCGCGTAATCGTCCTGCCAGCTGCGGCAGGCTTGAACCACTTCTTTTTCCAGCAGAACCGGATCGATGTCGAGACGGTTCTTCGGATCGACGCGCAGGATCAGTTGCACGCGAGCCAGCACGGACTCGGAGAAGAAGGTCCAGAACTCGCAATCCGAGGCTTTCAGGCGATCCATCAGCACTTGCTGGATCTTCTGGCGCACTTCGGTGGAGTAGATGTCACGCGGCACGTAGGCCAGGCAGTAGCAGAAACGGCCGTACGGGTCTTTGCGCAGGAACACGCGAATCTTGTTGCGTTCCTGGATCTGCACAATCGACATCACGGTGCTGAACAGCTCGTCCACCGGGGTCTGGAACAGATCGTCGCGCGGCAGCACTTCGACTACTTGTGCCAGTTCCTTGCCAAGGTGAGCCTTGGGCTGGAAGCCGGAACGGCGTTCGATTTCTTCGACCTTGCGGCGGATGTACGGAATGACCCGCACGCTCTCGCCATACACCGAGGAGGTGTACAGGCCCATGAAACGGCATTCCTTGATGACTTTGCCGTCGGCATCGATTTCACGGATCGACACGTAATCCGGGTAGGCCGGACGGTGTACACGGCTTGGGTGTGCAGCCTTGGCGAACGACAACAGGGTCGGTTCGCGCAGGTAGTTCACGGCGTAGTCTTCGATGCGCAGGTCATCGTAGGTCAGGCCGGTGCGCAGCAGTTTGGTCAGACCGAGGAAGGAATCCTGGTCGTAGACGATGTGACCACCGTCGACTTCATCGCGAACCACGAATTCTTCATAGCCCAGGAACGTGAAGTGGTTACCCACCAGCCATTCCAGGAAGCTTTTGATTTCGGCTTTTTCTTCAGGATCGACGGCAAACTGGCTGCTGTCCAGGTGGCTCAGGATTTCCTGGACCTTGGCTTTCATCGGTTCAAAATCGGTGACCGCAACGCGGACTTCACCGAGAACCTGCTCCAGCTCTTTGGCCAGGACATTGAGCTCGGCCGCGTTGGCGCAACGGTCGATTTCCAGGTACATCAGCGATTCTTGCAGGATCCCTTCGCCCTGGGTGCCCTTCGGCAGGATTTCCAGCAGCTCGCCCTTGCTGCCGCGACGCACGCTCAGCACAGTGGTTTGCAGGGTATGAATGCTGTAACCGCGACGGTTCAGCTCGGTACGCACCGAGTCCACCAGAAATGGCAGGTCGTGGTGCAGCACTTCGACCGCGGTGTGGGTCGACTGCCAGCCGTGGCGTTCGTAATCCGGGTTGTAGACGCGCACTTGCGGTTGCGCGTGATCGAAGCGCTCAAGCAGGCGCCACGCAGAAAGGGTGCAGCCGGCGAGGTCGGACAACCGACGCTGGGTCAGCTCGTCCAGGGAAATGATGCCGAAAAATTGTTCAGCGAACAGCGCCACTTGTGGCAGTGCCTGTTCACTGATGTGCTGGGCCAGTGCCGCTTGCAGTTGGTGCTGGAAGTCGGCTTTGCTGGCTGCGGTGAAGAACGCCATCTGTGGTACTCCGCTTGGGCTTGTTATTGATGGAAGCGTCGCGTGCAAAACCCCTTTCGGGGCGATCCGTCACCCTGTTCCTGATTCTCGGGCAGAGGAAACAGGATGACAGGTGGGTGAAGCTGGACGAGACACTCAGGTCACATTCACCTTCCATGAAGGGTTATCGGCAAAAACGCCTGTGCGATGAATTGCACAATGTCATTACAGATATCCACTCGATGCGCAGCTTAACGAGTGCGGCAAGGCCTGTGCTTGCGGCGCTGCGACATATTCGGTCATCGGTACGCAGCTCGCGTCATATGCCTCGAACAACACTAGCAGTCGTGCGGGAAAACGGGCGTTTTATCCCCGGTTTTACGGCACATCCGTACCAGAAATGACCAGCCACACGCCAAGTGTTCACGACATATCCTCTGACACTCAGGCGAGCAGAAATTCCCGAGGGCTGGCAGAATCGCCTTTTATTGCGTTCACAACGCTCGCCGAGCCAGGATTTTCCCATGCAAATGACCACCCCACTCTTGATCGTCAACCCGTGCGATGACGAAGAAGACAACATGGCCATGCTCTGCTGCCACAGCGAACAGGGCGACATGTTCCTGATGACCCGCTACCCGGACGAAGACGAGCTGGAAATCACCCTCGACGGCGAGCCTTCGACGCTTGACGGCGTGAAAGTGACCTTGACCCCTACCCGATTGCTGATTGAAATCGCGGCGGCGGATGCGGATGCGTTGAATGGAGATGATTCGCTGGAGATCATTCACAGTACCGATGCCGGCGATCTGGCGGAAGTTGAATTGACCCTGCAGAACATACTTAAAGGCACCGGCACCTATATAAGCGAGATTTGATGGCGTCTGAGCGGGCGCCTTCGCGGGCAAGCCTCGCTCCTACAGTTGATCGTCGTACACCGTCAATGTAGGAGTGAGCCTGCTCGCGATGGGGCCGGCACAGCCACCCAATCACTCCCCGGCTACAAATCTCCAACAATTTCCCCAACCATTTCCCACACTTTGCACAAAATGCCGTTAGTCGCCGCCCCCCGCGATGGATTAAAGTAACGCCCCCAGCCCTGGCGTTATTCGAACGTCTTCGGTCACCCTTTCCAGGAACAGTCATCGATGGAACATCGTGAAGCGCTGCTAGCGCTGCGAACCTTTCTTTCAACGCAGATTCTCGGCCAGGAAAAACTCATCGAGCGCTTGCTCATCGCCTTGCTCGCCGACGGCCACATGCTGGTCGAGGGCGCCCCGGGGCTTGCCAAAACCAAAGCCATCAAAGAGCTCGCCGAAGGCATCGAAGCCCAGTTCCATCGCATCCAGTTCACCCCCGACCTGCTGCCGGCCGACATTACCGGCACGGAAATCTATCGCCCGGAAACCGGCAGCTTCGTTTTCCAGCAAGGCCCGATCTTCCATAACCTGGTGCTGGCGGACGAAATCAACCGCGCCCCGGCCAAGGTTCAGTCCGCACTGCTTGAAGCCATGGGCGAACGCCAGGTCAGCGTCGGGCGCAGCACGTACGAGCTGTCGCCGCTGTTTCTGGTGATGGCCACGCAAAACCCGATCGAACAGGAAGGCACCTATCCGTTGCCTGAAGCCCAACTCGACCGCTTTCTGATGCACGTGAAAATCGGTTTCCCGGACGCCGCTGTTGAACGCCGGATCCTGCAACAGGCCCGTGGCGAAGCCCTGAACGGCGAAACCAAACCGGAGCGCCGGGTCAGCCAGCAGGCGATTTTCGCCGCGCGCAAGGAAATTCTCGGTTTGTACATGGCCGACGCCGTGGAGGAATACCTGGTGCAACTGGTCATGGCCACGCGCACCCCGGCCAAGTTCGACCCGGAAATGGCCGAATGGATCGCCTACGGCGCCAGTCCTCGCGGCTCGATTGCGCTCGATCGCTGCGCCCGGGCCCACGCCTGGCTGGCCGGTCGCGACTTCGTCAGCCCGGAAGACATTCAAGCGGTGCTGTTCGATGTGCTGCGTCACCGCATCATTCTTTCCTTTGAAGCCGAAGCCGCGGGCATTGACCAGGACCGGGTGGTCCAGCGGATTCTCGACGTCGTAGCCGTCGCTTGACCCCGATGAACGCCCTCCTGCCGCCCGAGCCGGGCATCCGTGTCAGCCTCGCCGAGCTGATCGAGATGCGCCATCGCGTGCGTGAAGTGCAGCTGTTTTCCACGCCGAGCCAGCGCAGTCCGTTGATCGGCCTGCACCACTCCAAACTGCGCGGGCGCGGGGTGGACTTCGATCAGGTGCGGGTCTATCAGGCTGGCGATGACGTGCGAAGCATTGACTGGCGCGTCACCGCCCGCACCCAGGAACCGCACACAAAGCTGTTTCACGAAGAACGCGAGCGGCCGATTTTCATCATGGTCGAGCAAAGCCGCCGGCTGTTCTTCGGCTCCGGTCTGATGTTCAAATCGGTACTCGCCGCCCAGGCTGCGAGCCTGATTGGCTGGGCGGCCCTGGGCCATAACGACCGGGTCGGCGGCTTGGTGTTCGGCGACAACGAGCACTACGAGATCAAACCCCGGCGCAGCAAACAAAGCTTGCTGCAACTGCTCAACCGTCTGGTACGGGTGAATCAGTCGCTGCACGCCGAAAGCGAACAGAACCGCGACTCACTCAACATGGCGTTGCGCCGTGCACGGGAAGTGCTGCGCCCCGGCAGTCTGGTGATCGTGATCTGTGATGAACGCGCCTTGACCGAAGGTTCCGAACAGCAGCTGAGCCTGTTGTCGCGCCATTGCGATTTGTTGTTGCTGCCGCTGTCCGATCCGCTGGATCACGCCCTGCCCGCCGCCGGGCTTCTGCGCTTCGCTGAGCGCGGCGCGCAATTGGAACTCGACACGCTGAATTTTGACCTGCGCCAGACTTACCGCGCCCAGGCCGAAGCGCGTATCGCCCGCTGGGAACTGCTCGCGCAAAAGCTGCGCGTATTGCTGATGCCGCTGAGCACCCAGAGCGAGATGGTCGAGCAGTTGCGCGAGTATCTGAACCCACAGAAACCGGGGAAAGGTCGATGAGCAGCCTCGATCAACTGCAACCGCTGATCTCCCCGCCTCCCATCGAGTTCTGGCCACCGGCGCCCGGCTGGTGGCTGTTGCTGTTGTTGCTGCCGCTGATCGGTTTCGGGCTGTGGAAGGCGCGGCGATTCATTCCGAACAAACGCCCTATCGTGCGCGCCGAACAACCGCTGGACCCGGTGCGTATCGCCGCACTCGCCGAACTGGCGCGGTTGCCAAAACCCTACGACGGCGCACCGGCCGGCGCCTGGTTGCAGCAACTCAACGGCTTGCTCAAGCGCCTGTGCCGCAACCATTACCCCTACAGCCAGAGCCATACCCTCAACGGGCGCAAATGGCTGGCGTTCCTCGACAACCGCTGCCCGGCCGCCGGCCTGACCCGCTGGATGGTGCTGGTCGAAGGCGCCTACAAACCCGAATGCAAACTCGACGACAAGGCCATCGCCGGCCTCACCCAGGCCGTCGATACCTGGATTCGCAAACATGTTTGAGTTCGCCTGGCCGTGGATCTTTGCCCTGCTGCCGCTGCCCTGGTTGATGCGCATCCTGCTGCCGGTGGCCGATAGCGGCGAACCGGCGCTCAAAGTCAGTTTCCTCAATGACCTCGAAGGCTTGGCCCGCCGCCGCGCGCGCGCCAACCTGCCGGCCTGGCGTCAACAAGCGCCGTTCATTCTGTTGTGGCTGTTGTTGCTGATTGCAGCGGGGCGTCCGCAATGGCTTGGCGAACCGCTGCCAATCGCTGCCAGTGGTCGCGATCTGCTGGTGGCGGTAGACGTGTCCGGCTCCATGGATTTCCCTGACATGCAGTGGCAGGACGAGGACGTCAGCCGACTGTCACTCGTTCAGCATTTGCTCGGTGATTTCCTTGAAAGTCGCGACGGTGATCGCGTCGGCCTGATCCTGTTCGGCAGCAAGGCTTACCTGCAAGCACCATTGACGTTCGACCGGCACACCGTACGGGTGTGGCTCGACGAAGCGCGAATCGGCATCGCCGGCAAGAACACCGCGATCGGCGATGCCATCGGCCTGGCCCTTAAACGGCTGCGCATGCGTCCAGCCCAGAGCCGCGTACTGATTCTGGTCACCGACGGCGCCAACAACGGCGGTGAAATCGACCCGCTCACGGCGGCGCGACTGGCGGCGAAAGAAGGCGTGAAAATCTACCCGATCGGCATTGGCGCCGACCCGGAGCAAAGTGGCACCTTGGGTTTTCTTGGAGTCAATCCGAGCCTGGACCTGGACGAACCGGCCTTGAAAGCCATCGCCCAAGCCACCGGCGGCCAGTACTTCCGCGCCCACGATGGCAAAGAGCTGCAGACGATCAAGGACACACTCGACAAACTGGAGCCGGTGACTCAGCAACCGACCCAGGCCCGCCCGGCGCAGGCGTTGTATCACTGGCCTTTGGCGATGGCGCTGCTGCTGAGCATGTTGCTGGTGGTGCGCGAGCGTTGGCCGGACAACGCGCTGCAACGGCTGTTCACCAAGGATCTGTTTTTGCAAACGCAACTGCCTGACTGGCGCCAGCGGCTTAAACGCCTGCGTCTGCGGAGGCGCCGATGACTGCGCTGTGGCCGTACTGGTTCCGCCCCTGGTGGCTGCTGTTGTTTCCGTTGCTGGGCTGGCTGCTCTGGCAACTCTGGCATCGGCAAAAACGCGCCGGGCGCTGGCAGATGATCCTGCCACCGGCCTTTCACGCCGCCTTGTTGAGCGGTGGAAACGGTCGCGACAGCAAGCTGCCGTGGGTCGTCCTCGGCGTGGCGTGGGTGCTGACCGTCCTGGCCTTGTTGGGCCCGAGCTGGGAGCGCGTCGAACAAATCAGTCAGAAACCCGCCGATCCGCTGGTGGTTGTGCTTGAGCTGACCCCGGAAATGCTCGCCACCGATGTCGCGCCGAATCGGCTCGAACAGGCCCGACGCAAACTGCTGGACCTGCTGCAAATCCGCAGCGACGCCCAGACTGCAATCGTCGTCTACGCCGGCAGCGCCCACACCCTGGTGCCGCTGTCGGATGACCTGTCGACCAGCCGCAATCTGCTGGACGCGCTCAAGCCTTCGCTGATGCCCGCGGCCGGCCATCGCGCCGATCTTGGGGTGACCAAGGCGCTGGCACTGCTGGATCAGGGTGATTTGGGTGAAGGACGGATCCTGTTGATCGGCTCAACCCTTACAGAGCTGGAACGCGAAGGCATTCGCCAGGCGCTGGACAGAAAATCGACCCAGTTCCTGATGCTCGGAATCGGCACCGCCGAAGGCGCGCCGGTCGCCCAGGAGGACGGCAGTTTCCTCAAGGACGATCAGGGCGCGATTCTGGTACCACACCTGGACAGTCCGAGCCTGAAAGCCTTTGCCAATGAACTCGGCGGGCGCTATCGCCCGGCGCGTCTGGGCGATGCCGACTTGCGCGGGCTCGGCCTGCTCGACGGTCCACGCTCGCTGCGCAATGATGGCCAGACCTTGCGTCTGGACACCTGGGCCGATCAGGGTTACTGGTTGCTGCTGCCGCTGTTGCTGCTGGCGGCGTGCGCCGGTCGCCGTGGCTGGTTGTTCTGTCTGCCTTTACTGTTTCTGCTGCCGCAACCGAGCTATGCCTTCGACTTCGAAGACTTGTGGCTGCGCCCCGATCAACGGGGCCTGCATTTACTCAGGCAAGGCCATCCGGCCAAGGCTTCGCAGCATTTTGAAGATCCGCAGTGGCAAGGCGTGGCGCTCTACGAGGCCGGCGACTACAGCGGCGCCGCCCAGCGGTTCGCCGAGGGCAACGACGCCCATGCCCACTACAATCGTGGCAACGCCCTGGCCAAAAGCGGTGAGCTGGAAGCGGCGCTCGATGCTTACGATCAGGCACTGGAGCGGCAACCGGATTTGCGCCCGGCACAGACCAACAAGGCACTGGTAGAAAATCTGCTCAAGCAGAAAAACGCACCGCCGGCTGAGCCGCAGAAATCCGCCGATGACGACGCCGAGACCAGCGCACAGGAACCGCCACCGGGTGCCGCCACGCAACCGGCGGACAATGACCACCCAAAATCCGACGCCGAGCAGACCACGCCGGACACCGGACAGCAGGCCACAACGCCGCCGAAACCGGGCACCAATGAAGTCCCGGGCAGTGAACTGGGCGATGAGCAAACCACCACGCCACCGCTGCGTCCGGCCAGCGACAATATCGATGGCGAACAGCGTCAGGCGCTGGAGCAATGGCTGCGCAAGATCCCGGATGACCCGGGTGAATTGCTCAGGCGCAAATTCTGGTACGAACAGCAACAACATCAGGATCAGGAAAAAACTCGATGACCCGCTTCACCCTTTTCATGCTCGCCCTGCTGTTCTGCACCGTTCAGGCCCAGGCAGCGGCGCTGGTCGCCAATGTGGATCGCAGTCGCCTGAGTTCCGGCGAGACGGTCGAACTGACCCTGGAATCCAACGACGTGACGCAGTTCGGCAAGCCTGACCTGACGCCGCTGGAACCGCTGTTCGAAGTGCGTGGCACCCGCCAGGTCAACCAACTGACCACCCTCAACGGTGACAATCGCGCCACCACGCGCTGGATCATCACCCTGCTGCCGAAGGAAAACGGCAGCGTGACGATTCCATCGCTGCAACTGGGCGAGGTGCAGAGCCAGCCGATCACCGTGCAAGTGGTCGAGAGCGAAACCCAGGACACCACGAACAAACTGGCCCCGGTGTTCATCGATGCCAGCCTCGACCAGTCCAGCGTGTATGTGCAGGCCCAGGCCATCCTGACCTTGCGCATCTACCATTCGGTATCGCTGTACGACGACAGCAGCCTGACTCCGTTGCAGATTCCCGATGCGCGCATCGAACAACTGGGCGAGTCGCGCACTTACGAGAAAGTCATCAACAATCTGCGTCATGGCGTGATCGAAATGCGCTATGCGATCTACCCGCAACACAGCGGCGAATTGACCATTCCGGCGCAGCTATTCAGTGCAACGCTTGTGGACGTGCAGCCCGCCCAGGACGCCGCCACCCAGGTGCCGAAATCCGGAAAACTGATGCGCGTCAGCTCGTCCCCGATTCTGCTGACGGTCAAGGCCAAACCCATTACTTACCCTGCCGACCTGCCATGGCTGCCGGCCCGCAGCCTGAGCCTGAGCGAAAGCTGGAACCCGGAGCCGGACCATGCGCAGGTGGGTGACTCGCTGACACGCAGCCTGACCTTGAAGGCCGAAGGCCTGGCCAGCTCTCAACTGCCGCCGCTGCCCGCCACCGACGCCAACGGCCTGCGGCGCTACCCGGATCAACCGGTGCTGAGCAACCAAAGTACCGAGCGCGGCTTGATCGGCAGTCGTGAAGATCGCGAAGCGCTGGTACCAGGCCGCAGTGGCGCAATCGAGCTGCCCGCGGTGGAAGTGGTCTGGTGGAACACCTTCGAAGATCACCTGGAACACAGCAGCCTGCCGGCCCGAAGCCTGCAAGTGGCGAGCAATCCGAGCATGGTGGTCGATACGCCGGCGAATACTGCGCAAGCAAATGCCGGCGTCGACAGCGAAATCCTTTGGCGCTGGAAACTCAGCACCCTGATCCTGGCCTGCACCACCCTGCTCGGCTTCGGTCTCTGGTGGCGCGGTCGCTGGCAACCGGCTGTCCTGCGTGCCACTCAGACCGGCCCGAGCCCGCGCACCGTCCTCGACGACCTCAAGCGTGCCTGTCAGGCCAACGACTCCCACGCCACCCGCCAGGCCCTCGACGCCTGGGCCCGGCAACAACCGGAAACCCTCGCCGACATGGCCGCCCGCTTCGTGCCGCTGTCCGACGCGCTGGACGGCCTGAACGGCGCGCTCTACAGCGAAACCGGGCAGCATTGGCAAGGCGAAGAATTGTGGCGGGCGATCAAGGCAATCCCGATTGCCGAGCGGGTTCAGGATCCGGTGGGGGATAGCGGCCTTCCGCCGCTTTACCCCAAATAACCCCAATCCCTGTAGGAGCCGGCTTGCTGGCGAAACGAACCTGAATCCCGCGCCGTCCTCAAGGCCGTCTTCGCGGGCAAGCCTCGCTCCTACAAGGGTTCGCGCCCCCACGGTCTTGTAGGAGCGAGGCTTGCCCGCGAAGAGGCCCTTGAGGTTGGGGCTGGATTTGAGGCAGCCATCGCTGGCGACCAGTTCCTGCGGTAGGTTTGGTGTCGCTTTACCCGTAAACTCTCTCCCCTTTCGCCGCCCTCATTTTCCACGCGGCCATTACCTTATTTCCTACGGAGTTCGCCTTGCGTCTGTTTCACACCTCCGACTGGCACCTTGGGCAGAACCTGCACGGCCAGGAACGCGATTTCGAGCACGCCTGCTTTCTTGAATGGCTGCTGCGCCAGCTGAAGCTCGACCAGCCCGATGTGCTGTTGATCGCCGGCGATATCTTCGACACGGTCAACCCGCCGGTCAAAGCCCAGGAACGCCTCTACGAATTCATCGTCAGCGCCCACGAGCAGCAACCGTTGCTGACCATCGTGATCATCGCCGGCAACCACGACTCCGGCTCTCGGATCGAACTGCCTGCGCCGTTGATGCGCCGTTTGCGCACCCACGCGCTCGGGCGTGTGCTGTGGCTGGATGACGGCCAACTGGATGCCGAACGGCTGTTGCTGCCATTGCCGGATGCCAGCGGTGAAATTGCCGGCTGGTGCCTGGCGCTGCCGTTTTTGCGGCCCGCCGAAGTGACCGGCGCGCAGTTGGGCGACAACTACCTGCGCGGCATCGGTCAGGTTCACGAATGGCTGATCGAAGCGGCCAATGCCAAACGCAAGCCTGGCCAGGCGCTGATTGCCATCAGCCATGCGCACATGGCCGGTGGCTCCGTCTCGGAAGACTCCGAGCGCAGCCTGATCATCGGCAATGCCGAAGCCCTGCCCGCCAGCCTGTTCGGGCCAAGCATCAGCTACGTCGCGCTGGGGCATTTGCACAAGCCGCAGAAGGTCAACGGTGAAGAACGCATCCGCTACAGCGGCTCGCCGATTCCGTTGTCGTTCTCCGAAATCGGTTATCAGCATCAGATTCTCGACGTCGTGCTCGACGGTGAAACCCTGGTCAGCGTCGAACCGAAACTGATTCCCCGCGCGGTCAACCTGCAACGCATCGGCCCGGCGCCCCTGGCCGAAATCCTCTTGCTGCTGGCCGAGCTGCCGAACATCGACTTGCTGGCCGACATCCAGCGCCAGCCATGGCTGGAAGTGCGTGTGCGTCTGGACGAGCCGCAACCCGATCTGCGTCATCAAGTAGAAACCGCCCTGCAAGGCAAAGCCGTGCGCCTGGTGCGCATCGCTGCCGAGTACGCCGGCAACGGCAGTCGCGAGGGCGTCGATGACGGCACCACGTTGATCGAACTGGACCAGCTCACGCCTCAGGAATTGTTCAGCCGCGCCTGGCAGGACAGCTACGGCAGCGAGGTCGATGAGCAAACGCTGAAGGACTTTGCCGAGCTGTTGCAGGACGTGCAGATGGAGAGCGAACAACCATGAAGATCCTCGCGATCCGCCTGAAAAACCTCGCCTCCCTGGCCGGGCCTTTTGAAATCGATTTCACCGCTGAGCCACTGGCGAGCGCCGGCCTGTTTGCGATCACCGGGCCGACCGGCGCCGGTAAAAGCACATTGCTCGACGCCTTGTGCCTTGCGTTGTTTGGCGCCGTACCGCGCTTGAGTAACGCTCAGGTGTCGGCCAAAGCGCCGGATGCCGACGGCGAAATCAGTACCGGCGACCCGCGCACCTTGCTGCGCCGTGGCACCGGCGAAGGCTATGCCGAAGTGGATTTCGTCGGCATCGACGGCCGCCGTTACCGCGCACGCTGGGAAGCCAATCGTGCTCGCGAAAAGGCCGGCGGCAAGCTGCAAGCCAGCCGCCAGAGTTTGCGCGACATCGATCAGGATCAACTGCTGGCCAGTCAGAAAGTCGAATTCAAAACCCAGCTCGAAGCCGTGCTGGGCCTGAACTTCGAACAGTTCACCCGCGCCGTGCTGCTGGCCCAGAGCGAGTTCAGCGCCTTCCTCAAGGCTAACGACAACGAACGCAGCGAACTGCTGGAGAAACTTACCGACACGGCGCTGTATACCCGTCTCGGTCGCCGCGCTTTCGACAAAGCCAAAGATGCCCGCGAAGCGCACAAGCTGTTGCAGGATCAAGCCACGGGCGTAACGCCGCTGTCACCCGAAGCCCGGGCCGAGCTGGATGAGCGCTTCAACGAGGCGCAACAACAACTCAAGACCCAGCAAGCGCAGCTCAAACAGCTTGAGTTGCAGCACACCTGGCTCAAGGAGCTGCGCCAGATACAAGATGACCAGCAGAGCGCCGTCGAGCAACTGAACGGCGCCCGGCAACACTGGGAAAGCCTGGCCGGCGAACGCTTGAAGCTGACGCGCCTGGAACAACTGGCCCCGCAACGCCACCAGTTCGCCCGCAAGACCGAACTCACGGCCCAGCTCACTCCGCTGGCGGCGCAGATTCAGCAGCACACCCAGCAGCAAGCCGAGCTGAACGAACGTCAGGCGCAACTCGAACAGAGTTTGACTGCTGCGCAAACTGCGCTGGTCGAAGCCCAAAGCCAACACACCACCAAAGCGCCGCTGCTAAGACAGGCTTTTGAAGCGCAAAGCACCCTCGCCCGACTGGTCAAAGACACCAGTGCGAGTGCAGACCTCAAGCAACATGCGGAACTGGCCAGCACCCAAGGGCAGAACACCATTCAAGGCCTGCTCGAACAACAAAAGCAGGTGGCTGCACGTCTGGAGCGGATTGCCGGAGAGCTTGAACAAAGCATGCACCTGGCGCCGTTGAGCGAAGCGTGGAACGCCTATCGTGATCGCCTGCAACAGCTGATGCTGATCGGTAATCGCTTGAACAAGGGCCAGGCTGAACTGGCCGCCCTGGAGCACAGCGCCGCGCGCGCGGGCGAGGAACTGACTGCTCAAAAGCAGCATCTGGAAGTGCTCTACAAAGAAGCGGGTGCCGAGCCTGAGGCCGTGGCTGAACAGATCCAACTGCTCGGCAATCTGTTGCAGGACAACCGCAAACAACTGCGAGCATTCGAAGAACTGACGCGGTTGTGGGCCAGTCAGCAGGAGATCGACAAGCGCGGCGCGGAGCTTTCGCAACGCCAGCTCAACGCCCAGCAGGAACGTGATCGCCTGACCCAGGACGGCGTGAAGACCAAGAACGACCTGGTTGTCGCCGAACAGACCCTGACCGTCACTCGCGAACTGCTGGAACGTCAGCGTCTGGCCCGTAGCGCCAGCGTCGAAGAACTGCGAGGACAGCTGCAGGACGATCAGCCATGCCCGGTCTGCGGCAGCCTCGACCATCCTTACCATCAGCCCGAAGCGTTGTTGCAAAGCCTCGGTCGCCACGATGAAAGCGAGCAGGCCAACGCACAGAAAGCGGTTGACCTGCTGAAAGAAAAACTCACCGATTTGCGTGGCGAAGTCGGCGGCTTGATCGCTCAGCAAAAAGAACTGTTGCAGCAACAGGACCAACTCGCCACCCAGCAACAAGGCCTGACACCGAGCCTCGAAGCGCATCCGTTATCGACCCAATTGCTGGCTCAGGACGCGAGCAAACGCGACAGTTGGCTGGTGCAGCAAAATAGCCAGTTGAACCAAAGCATCGCCCAGGATGAACACCGGCAAACCGCCCTGCTCACTCTGCAACACGACGCTGCTCGCCTTCAACAGCAACTGCGCAGTGCCGAAGCAGCGAGCCAGCAAGCGACTCAGCACCTGAGCAATCAGCAGCGTGAGCTGAGCAGTGATCGCCAGCGCCTGGACGAAGAGTTGGGCGCCTTCAGCACCCTGCTCCCGGCCGAGACGCTGGAGGCCTTGCGCAACGAACCTGCCGCGACCTTTATGCAGCTCGACCGGCAGATCGCCCAGCGCCTGGAGCAACTCGACCAGCAACGCGATGAGCTCGGCGAACAACAACAGCGCCAGCAGACGCTGGAAAAAGAACAGGACCGCCAACTGGCCCGCGTCCAGACGCTGGAAGCGGCTCAGCAACAGTTCACCGTCCTCGCCGAGCAACAACAGGCTTGCCAGCAACAACTGACCGAACTGCTCGGCGAACACAGCAGCGCCGAACAATGGCAGCAGCAACTCGATCACGCCGTCGAACAGGCGCGCAATGCTCAGGTAACGGCCAATCAGGAACTGCAAACCGTGCGCACGCGGTTAGTCGAATTAGCCGCCGAACTCAAAGCCAAACAGGAGCGTCTGCTGGCCCTGGAAACCGAGGACCGCGAGCTGAGCGCAAAGATTGCCGACTGGCGCGCCTTGCATCCGGAACTGGACGATGGCGGGCTGGAAGCACTGCTGAGCATCGACGATCAACAGGTCAGCGAGCTGCGGCAGCAATTGCAGCAAAGCGAAAAAGCCATCGAACAGGCCAACGTGCGCTTGCAGGAACGCGATCAGCGCCTGCTCAATCACCAGGCGCAACACAATGGCAACCTCGACGCCGAGCAACTCGCCACGGCCCTGACGGAGCTGCAAAACCTGTTCGCCGCCAGCGAACACCGTTGCGCCGAACTGCGTGCCGAACAGGCCGAGGATCAGCGTCGGCAGAACGCCAATCAGGCCCTGGCACAGCAGATCGCCGACGCCTACAGCGAATACCAGCGCTGGGCACGTTTGAATGCGTTGATCGGCTCGGCCACCGGCGACACGTTCCGCAAGATCGCTCAGGCCTACAACCTTGACTTGCTGGTGCATCACGCCAACGTGCAATTGCGGCAACTGGTGCGGCGCTATCGCCTGAAACGCGGTGGCAGCATGCTCGGGTTGTTGGTGATGGACACCGAAATGGGCGACGAGCTGCGTTCGGTGCATTCGTTGTCGGGCGGCGAGACGTTTCTGGTGTCGCTGGCCTTGGCGCTCGGCCTGGCGTCGATGGCCTCCAGCACACTGAAAATCGAATCGCTGTTCATCGACGAAGGCTTCGGCAGCCTCGATCCTGAGTCCCTGCAACTGGCCATGGATGCACTCGATGGTTTGCAAGCCCAGGGCCGCAAGGTCGCGGTGATTTCCCACGTGCAGGAAATGCATGAGCGGATTCCGGTGCAGATTCAGGTCCACCGCCAGGGCAACGGCTTGAGCACTCTGGAGGTGAAATGAGCACGCTGTACTCGTTTCGCCGCTGCCCTTATGCCATGCGAACGCGCATGGCCCTGCGGTATTCGGGCGTTGCGGTACAGATTGTCGAAGTCAGCCTGAAGGCCAAGCCCGCCGAGATGCTCGCGCTATCGGCCAAGGGCACGGTCCCGGTGTTGAGTGTCGACGGTCAGGTCATCGATGAAAGCCTGGCGGTCATGCGCTGGGCCTTGGCGCAGAACGATCCGCAGGATTGGTTGCTCAAGGATGATCCTGCTGGACAAGCGCAAATCGCCGCGCTGATTGAACAGAACGATCAGGCGTTCAAGGTGCATCTGAATCGCTACAAGTACGCCGAGCGTTACCCCGAGCAGCCGATGGAAACCTATCGCGCTGCGGGTGAGGTGTTCTTGCGCAAGCTAGATGATTTGCTGGAGGGGCGCGACTACTTGCTGGCCGAGCATCCAAGCCTGGCGGATGTGGCGTTGATGCCGTTCATACGGCAATTCGCCCATGTCGATCGCGAGTGGTTCGGGCAGACGCCTTATGTGCGGTTGCAGGTTTGGTTGCAGCGTTTTTTGGAATCAGAACTGTTCACATCAATCATGAAGAAATAATCAACCTCCTGCGCCCCGGCACATTGTAGGAGCGAGGCTTGCCCGCGAAGCTTTTAGCGGTCTTACGGGCCCCTTCGCGGGCAAGCCTCGCTCCTACAGGGGACGGTTTCAGGCGAACACTTCACACATTTCGAGTACCGAGCAATCAACCTGGAACGGTCCGAAAAAATCGTCCTGGCGTTTGATAGGCGGATTGCCTGCCAGCAGCCCCAAGGCTTTCGCCGTTTCAATGTCTCGCGCAAGGTTGTGATTGGCTTCGATGGACCGTGCGACGGAACCTGCCGAGCCCTGCCCTATCCCTAACAGGGAAGAGCCATTGGTCATGAACGCCAGGAAGGCGATGACCCAGAGTTTGCCCCCTTTCATGCCCCTTCCACTCCCGCCAAGTCTGCGTGTTCAACCATCACGCTTTGAGCGCGGTGTTCGAACTGGATGGCGGGATAAGCGACCTGAATCGGTGCGTCAAAGGTGTGTTGAAACTGAGCCGAAAGGCTGACGACCAGTACCAGGGCCACGTAAAGACCTATGGCCAGGTAGGCGCCGTATTTGGCAGAAGTGATGATTGAGCTGGCCATGGTGTTCTCCGTGGGCATGTTTCAGAGCCCACAGAATCGATCAAAAAAGCTGTGATAACCACTCAGGGTTATCCATAGTAACCATCAGCTTCGTTAATCATTAAGCCGGTCTATTTCAGTCTTCAATAAAACTCATCAAGCGTTCACGGGCCGCGTCCGGCTCGTCTGGAACGGGCTGGACAGCCGAAAGAATGGGGTGGAATAGAGAAAAAGAAGAACTACTGCCAGACGCATCGCCATGCTGTCGATCCTTGGTATTAGATAAGGAGTCAAAAACTCAGCGTCAAATCCAAGCGCGTAGCCATGTGATATCAAGCGCTTGATTAGTGGCTATGTGATGCTGTCGTAAACGCGTTATGCAGGAGCGACATCACTCAGGTTTCTCGAAGCTTTTCAGCTTGATCGGCGCAAGTGACTTCGCTCCTGCATAAAAGGTGCAGGGCTGGAATTTCAGGCTTGGGTCTTGTGATCCAGCGCCGCGTAGAAGTTGGCGCTCTGTTGCAGGTATTTCTGGGTGTAGCTCTGGGCGTGGGATTTTTTGTCGCTGATTTCAACGTTGGCGCTGGCTGGCAGAGCAACGGTGGCAGAGATGGCAGAAGCGGCGATGATGGAGAAGAGATTGAAGTTCATGGCGGTATTCCTCGGATTCAGTTGGCTTGCTTGCCCGGTGGGGCCGTGAAGCAAACTTAACCTTCGAGGTCGGCGCCTTGAAATCTTTTGTAGCATTAGCAGATATCAGCCTCATTAATACAAGGACGCAGGCCCTATCAACCGGGGCCTGCGGCTTATTGACGCACCAGGAACTTGAGGTCGCTCGGGGCATCCATCGGCAGCTTTTGCACGGTTTTACCCAGCAGGCCGCTCTTGGTATCGCGTTCAACGACGACAATCTGGTTGCTCTTCTGATTGGCAATCAGCAAGAACTTGCCGCTCGGGTCGAGGCTGAACTCGCGCGGGTGATCACCTTCCACCGAACGACGCTGCAACTCTTTGAGGTGGCCGGTCGCAGGATCAATGGCAAACACCAGCAACTGATTGGCGGTGCCACGGTTGCTGACATAGAGGAACTTGCCATCGACCGATGCGTGCAGCGCAGCGGCTGCCTTGTCGGAAACAGGCTGACCCGCCGCCAGATCAACCCTCTGGGTTTGCTCAAGCTTGCCGTTCTGGTAATCGAACACCGCGACCTGCGCGCTCATTTCCATGGTCAGCCAGGCATGTTTGCCATCGGCGCTGAACAACAAATGACGCGGTCCGCTGCCGGGTGGCAACTGGACGGATGCCGGGGTGGCTGCAACCAGCGGCAGCTGCGGGTTCGCCTTGGGATCGAAGCGGTAGACAAAGACCTTGTCTGCACCCAGGTCATTGGAGAACACAAACAGGCCGTCCGGCGACGAAACCGTCGAGTGCACATGCGCCGACATCTGCCGCTCAGGGTTAACCCTGCTCGACGGGTGACTGCTCATCTGCACCACGTTTTTGAGCTTGCCATCAGCGCCAACCGGCAACACCGCCAGCGTGCCACCCGGGTCTTCAGCCACTGAATAATTGCTGACGAACAAATGGCTGGCATCACCGCTGAGGCTCGAATGCGTTGGCTCGTTGCCCAGACTCTGCACCTGATTGATCAGCCTTAGCTCGTGGGTCTTGGGGTCGATCGCATAACTGCTGACGCGCCCGACCGGATCTTTCTGGCCTGGGCCGTTTTCGTTGACCACGAACAGGCGCTGCTGATCCTTGGAGACGGTCAGCCAGGACGGGTTTTCACTGGTGACCACTTGCAGCGGCTTGGGGTTGATCTGCCCGGTGGCGCTGTCGAAGTTCAGGCGATAAATGCCCTGGCTCTGCCCCGCCGTGTAGGAACCGACCAGCAACTGATAGTCGTCGGCGGATGCCACCTCAATGCCCATTGCGCCAATGCTGCCGGCGATCAACAGCGGCCAAAGCTTATGCATCCAGATTCCCTTCTTCTTCCTCGTCGTCATCACCGCGGAACGCGGTCATGCACACCAAGCGGTGCTCGCCGGAATCACCGGTGATCAGCCAGCTTTGCAGAGTCGGATCGAAGGTCGCGGCCTCGACTTCGGCCAGGGTGAACTCCCAGTGCTTGGACACGCGGCCGTCGAGGCATTCGATGTGCAGATTGTCGTCTTCATCGAGGGAGAATTCGAAGGCGTGCAGCCCGTCGATTTCCACCATATCGCAGTGTTCGAGGGTGGCGAGCAAGGTGTCGGTTGGGGCAGTCATGGCAGTCAATCTTTGAATGGGAAAGACGCAATGATAGCTCAATGTGAGGGTGGGTCTATGTCTGGCACACACCTCACATCCAACCCAAAACAAATGTAGGAGTGAGCCTGCTCGCGATAGCGGCGTGTCAGTCGACATTATTTTTGACTGATAGACCGCTATCGCGAGCAGGCTCACTCCTACAGGGGTTTATGTGCTCGGCGGTTAGAGGGCGTCGCGGGAGGGCTTGCCGTCCACCAGGCGTTGGATTCGTAACGGGTTAGCGTTCTTCAACGCCTCCGGCAACAGGCTGTCCGGATAGTTCTGGAAGCACACCGGACGCAGGAAACGGTCAATCGCCAACGTGCCCACCGACGTGCCGCGCGCATCGGAAGTCGCCGGATACGGCCCGCCGTGGACCATTGAGTCGCAGACTTCAACGCCCGTCGGATAGCCATTGAGCAGAATCCGTCCGACCTTTTGCTCCAGCAGCGCCGTCAGCCCGCCGAACTGCTCGAAGTCTGCGGGTTCGCCAATGATCGTCGCCGTCAATTGCCCGTGCAGGCCGTTCAACGCGGCACTGAGCTGCGCCTGGTCCGCGACTTCGACAAACACTGTGGTCGGGCCGAACACTTCTTCCTGCAAGACTTCATCGCCATTGATCAACAGGCTGACGTCAGCCTTGAACAGTTGCGGTTGCGCCTGATTGCCCTGCTGTGGGCTACCGGCCAGATGCTCGATGCCCGGGTGAGCGAGGAGCTTTTGCAAGCCTTTGCCATAGCTGCTCAAGGTCCCGGCATTGAGCATCGTTTGCGCCGGCTGATCGCCGATGAACCCCGCAACCTGTTGCACGAACGCAGTGAACTGCGGAGAGCGAATACCGATGACCAGACCGGGATTGGTGCAGAACTGACCGCAACCCTGCACCACCGAAGCGGTCAGGTCGCGAGCAACGGTGTCTGCGCGAACGTCCAGGGCCTGCGGCAACACGATCACCGGGTTGATGCTCGACATCTCGGCGAACACCGGGATTGGCTGCGCACGTGCTGCAGCCATGTCGCACAACGCACGACCACCCTTCAGCGAACCGGTAAAACCGACCGCCTGAATCGCCGGGTGCTTGACCAGCGCTTCGCCGACTCCGCCGCCGTAGATCATGTTGAACACGCCAGCCGGCATGCCGGTTTTTTCCGCTGCGCGTATCAACGCGTCAGCCACCTGCTCAGCGGTGGCCATGTGGCCGCCGTGGGCCTTGAACACCACCGGGCAACCAGCGGCCAACGCCGACGCGGTGTCACCGCCCGCCGTGGAGAATGCCAACGGGAAGTTGCTCGCACCAAACACGGCGACTGGCCCGAGGCCGATGCGGTATTGGCGCAGGTCCGGACGGGGCAGCGGTTGGCGATCCGGCAATGCCTGATCAATCCGCGCGCCGTAGAAATCACCACGACGCAGCACTTTGGCGAACAGGCGCATCTGGCCGCTGGTGCGCCCGCGCTCGCCTTGAATACGCCCGGCAGGCAATGCCGTTTCGCGGCAGACCACAGCGACGAAGTCATCGCCCAAGGCGTCGAGCTCATCGGCAATCGCATCGAGAAATTGCGCGCGACGTTCGGCGCTCAGGCTGCGATAGGCCGGGTAAGCCGCCGCGGCTGCCTTGGCAGCGGCATCCACTTCTTCAGGCGTGGCCTGGAAAAAATCATGAGGCAAGGCTTCGCCGGTGCTGGCATCGACGCTTTGCAGTTTGACGGTGCCGGCAGCGCTGCGCTGGCCGGCGATGTAGTTGTGACCAAGAATCCGGGTCATGCATTTCTCCTTAAAGGGTGCCGACGGTGCCGGGCTCGAACGCTGCTTCAACCGGTGCAATCCCGTTGATCAACGGCGCGCCGAACTCGGCCTGACTGATCTCGAACACATCACCCGGTCGGGTGCGGATGCCGTCGGCAAAGGACAGGGTCGCGGTGCCGAAGAAATGAATGTGCACGTCCCCCGGACGCAGGAACTGGCTGTACTTGAAATGGTGGTACTCGAGGTTTTCCAGGCTGTGGCACATGTTTGCCTCGCCGCTGAGGAACTCGTTCTGCCACAGCACCTCACCGTCACGCAGGATACGGCTGGTGCCGGCCAGATGCTCCGGCAACGGGCCGACGCGAAGTTCCGGGCCATAGCTGCAACTGCGCAGTTTCGAATGCGCCAGGTAGAGGTAATTCTTGCGCTCCATCACATGGTCAGAGAACTCGTTGCCCACCGCGAAACCGAGGCGATACGGTTTGCCATCGTGGCCGTTCACGTAGAGGCCGCTGAGTTCAGGCTCTTCACCCGCGTCCTCGGCAAAGGGCGGCAATGGGAATGACTGGCCTGGGCGCACGACGATGCTGCCGTCGCCCTTGTAGAACCACTCCGGTTGCACACCAGCCTGGCCGGCCGCCGGTTTACCGCCCTCCACGCCCCATTTGAAAATGCGCATGGTGTCGGTCATCGCCGCTTCGTCGCCGACCTGCTGATGCATTTTGTCCCGGGCCGACGCGCTGCCGAGGTGGGTCAGGCCGGTGCCGCTGACCAGCATGTGCGCCGGATCCGGGTGATCCAGTGGTGGGAGGATTCGCAGTTGCGCCAGCAACTCAGCGTAGTCATGGCTAATGCCCAGGCCCAGGGTTTTCACCTGCTGCTCCAGATTGACGCCCGCCTCGATCGCCGCCAGGGCCAGGTCCCGAACCGTGCGCGCGTCCTGCACTTCGCGGATCAACCCCTCATCGACCACGCCTACTCGACGCTCGCCGTTACTCAGTTCGAACTGCACTAAACGCATGGATTTTCTCCTTTAAACAAAACTCGAACACACCGCAAAACCCATGTGGGAGTGAGCCTGCTCGCGATAGCGATCTGACAGTCGACTCCATTGGTGAATGTGAGTCAGTCATCGCGAGCAGGCTCACTCCCACAATGGATCGGTGTAAATCCTCAGGTACGGGTTGCGCCACGCGCACTCGCCGCAAACTGGTCCGCCGACAGCACATGCTTGCGCTCCAGCAACCGATACACCACGCCGGTCAACACCAGCCCGAACACCATCACACCCGACAGGAAGTACAGGCCCGAGGCCAGGTTGCCGGTGTATTCCTTCAGCGCCCCAATCACGAACGGGCCGATGTAACCACCGAGGTTGCCCACCGAGTTGATCAACGCGATCCCCGCCGCTGCACTGGCGCCGGCGAAGAAACGACCCGGCAAGGTCCAGAACACTGCGGTGCAGGAAAACAGCGCAAACGCCACCAGACACAACGCCGCGAGTTGCAGCACCGGCACCGTCAACCAGGCGCTGAGGAACAGGCCAATGGCACCCAACACATAAAGCACGGCGAGGTGGCCGTAACGATCATTCAGGCGGTCGGAACTGCGCGGAATGATCAGCAAACCAATGATCCCGAAGATGTACGGCACCGATGACACGAAACCGGTTACCAGATCAGTGCCGCCAAACTGCTTGATCAACGTGGGCAGCCACAGGCCCAGGCCATAAATGCTCAAGGTCACCGGCAGGTAAAACAGCGCCAGCAGCAACACGCGCTTGTCTTTCAAGGCATGCAGCGGATTGCCGTGCCGGGTCTGGCCGTATGCCTCGAGGTCTTTTTTCAGCTCGCCGGTCAGCCAGTCTTTCTCGGCCTGGTCCATCCATTTCACTTGCTGCGGGCCATCCGGCAAATAGCGCAGCACCGGCCAGGTCAGCAGGATCGCCGGGGTGCCGATGACGATGAACAGCCACTGCCAGCCATGCAGACCCAGGATGCCGTCCATACCAAGCAAACCGCCCGACACCGGGCCGGTGATCATCATCGCGATGGGTTGGGAAAGGATGAACAGCCCGAGGATCTTGCCGCGATGGCGAACCGGGAACCATTGGGTGATGTAGTAGAGAACGCCCGGGAAGAAACCGGCTTCGGCCGCGCCGAGCAGAAAGCGCATGACATAGAAGCTGTGTGGCCCCTGGACGAAGGCCATGCCGATGGTAATGGCGCCCCAGGTGACCATGATCCGTGCGAACCAGCGCCGGGCGCCGAAGCGGTCAAGCATCAGGTTGCTGGGGATTTCCAGCAGGAAGTAACCAATGAAGAACAACCCTGCGCCGAGACCATAGGCTGCATCGCCTAAGCCAATGTCGGCGCCCATGTGCAGCTTGGCGAACCCTACGGCGGAGCGATCCACATAGGCGATCAGGTACAGCAGGATCAGGAAGGGAATCAGTTTCAGCGTGATGCGACGAATAAGCCGCAGTTCCTGGCTCATGAGATAGGTCTCCGATTGTTGTTGTTATAGAACCTCGGGGGACGCCTCTCGCCGAAAATCGCCAGGGCAATCCCTCCGTTGAAAGCGACTATATAGTAATACTAATTACCCAACAACACTTCCAAAGCGGCGAAATTGCGCTTATGTTACGCCGTAGCTCGAACAATATAGTCATACAATAAGAGAATCGATCATGTCTGATAAGAAACCCAACCTGCGCTCCGCCCAATGGTTTGGCACCGCCGACAAGAACGGCTTTATGTACCGCAGCTGGATGAAGAATCAGGGCATCGCCGACCACCAGTTCCACGGCAAGCCGATCATCGGCATCTGCAACACCTGGTCGGAACTGACCCCGTGCAACGCGCATTTCCGCCAGATCGCGGAGCACGTCAAACGCGGGGTGATCGAGGCCGGTGGTTGGCCGGTTGAGTTCCCGGTGTTCTCTAATGGCGAATCGAACCTGCGCCCCACCGCCATGTTCACCCGCAACCTGACGAGCATGGACGTCGAAGAAGCGATTCGCGGCAACCCGATTGATGGCGTGGTGCTGCTGACCGGTTGCGACAAAACCACCCCGGCGCTGTTGATGGGCGCCGCCAGTTGCGACGTGCCGGCCATTGTTGTCACCGGCGGGCCGATGCTCAACGGCAAGCACAAAGGCCAGGACATTGGCTCCGGGACCGTGGTCTGGCAGCTCAGCGAACAAGTGAAAGCCGGCACCATCACCCTCGACGATTTCCTCGCGGCCGAGGGCGGCATGTCCCGCTCGGCGGGTACTTGTAACACCATGGGCACCGCATCGACCATGGCGTGCATGGCTGAAGCTCTGGGCACGTCCCTGCCCCATAACGCGGCGATTCCAGCCGTTGATGCACGCCGTTATGTGTTGGCGCACATGTCCGGCATGCGCGCAGTGGAAATGGTTCGCGAGGACTTGAAGCTGTCGAAGATCCTGACCAAGGAAGCCTTCGAAAACGCCATCCGTGTGAACGCCGCCATCGGTGGTTCGACCAACGCCGTGATCCACTTGAAAGCCATCGCCGGTCGCATCGGCGTCGAACTGGACCTGGATGACTGGACGCGCATGGGTCGCGGCATGCCGACCATCGTCGACTTGCAACCGTCCGGGCGCTTCCTGATGGAAGAGTTCTACTACGCCGGCGGTCTGCCAGCGGTATTGCGCCGCCTCGGCGAAGCCAATCTGATCCCCAATCCGAACGCCTTGACCGTCAACGGCAAGACCCTCGGCGAGAACACCAAGGACGCGCCGATCTACGGCCAGGACGAAGTGATCCGTACCCTCGACAACCCGATCCGCGCTGACGGCGGCATTTGCGTGTTGCGCGGCAACCTCGCACCTCTGGGTGCAGTGCTCAAGCCGTCTGCGGCCAGTGCCGAATTGATGCAGCACCGTGGGCGTGCAGTGGTGTTCGAGAACTTCGACATGTACAAGGCGCGGATCAACGATCCCGAACTGGACGTCGATGCCAACTCGATTCTGGTGATGAAGAATTGCGGGCCGAAGGGTTATCCGGGCATGGCTGAAGTCGGCAACATGGGCTTGCCGGCGAAGCTGTTGGCTCAGGGCGTGACTGACATGGTGCGCATTTCCGACGCGCGCATGAGCGGCACGGCGTACGGCACGGTGGTTTTGCACGTTGCCCCGGAAGCGGCGGCCGGCGGGCCTTTGGCGACAGTGAAGGAAGGCGACTGGATCGAGCTTGATTGCGCCAATGGGCGTTTGCATCTGGACATTCCGGATGCGGAACTGGCAGCGCGCATGGCGGATCTGCAACCGCCGCAGCAATTGATCGTGGGCGGTTATCGTCAGCTGTACATCGACCATGTGCTGCAAGCGGATCAGGGCTGCGACTTCGACTTCCTGGTCGGTTGCCGCGGCTCCGAAGTGCCCCGCCATTCCCACTGATCACCCCCCCCTGTAGGAGTGAGCCTGCTCGCGATAGCGGTCGAACATTCAACATTGATGTTGACTGAACTACCGCTATCGCGAGCAGGCTCACGCCCACATTGGTTCTTCATCTGATTCAGGACCGTGCTTGCTCTGGCGACCGTCCGCGCCGCGCCTGCTATCATGCGCGGCATCTCCATCGCACAGGATCGCGCCGTTCCCCATGGATTACCGCAAACCCTCCGACCGCAAAAGCATGCACTCGCGCATCGTCCAGGAATTGGGCATGCAGATCGTTTCCGGGCGCTTCAAACCGTGTGACAAACTGCCCGCCGAAGCCCTGCTGTGCGAGGAGTACGCGGTCAGCCGCCCGGTGCTGCGCGAAGCCACCCGCGTACTGGTTGCCAAAGGCCTGGTGTATTCCCGTCCGCGGGTCGGCACCGTGGTCAAGCAGCGCAAAGAATGGCACATGCTCGATCCGGATGTGCTGCACTGGCTGATGCAAAGCAGCCCGCAGAATCAATTCTTCGACTTGCTGACCAGCGTGCGCAGCATCATCGAACCCGCTGCCGCCGCCCTCGCCGCGCAATTCGCCACCGACGCGGACATCGCCTCCATCGGTGAAGCCTACCAGCGCATGGAAGCCGCACCGACGCCTGAAGCCTTGTTGCAGCCGGACCTGGACTTTCACAGCCGGATCGCCGATGCGACCCACAACGATCTGCTGGCCAACCTGTGCAACATGCTGTCGGTGGCGATTGCTGAAGCGCTGAAGCATTCCAATCAGCGGCCGAATCTGCATGAACTGGCGTTGCCGCGGCACAAGGCGATTCTGACGGCGATCGAAAATCGTGATGCGCTGGGTGCGCGGCATGCCACCCTCGTACAGCTGGATGATGCGCGAAGCGCGTTGAATGTCGTGCTAGGTACCGATCCCTCATAACCACCACACATCCCTGTAGGAGCGAGGCTTGCCCGCGAAGGCGGTGGGCCAGTCGACACCTGTATTGACTGACATACCCCTTCGCGGGCAAGCCTCGCTCCTACAGGGGGTTTGGTGTGAAATTTGAGGCATAAAAAAGCCGCAACCCTTGTTGCGGCTTTTTTTGTTTCAGCCAGGGATCAGTGAGCGAACAACGAGTTGCCCTTCTGCCCCGCCAGTTTCTCCGGCTTGATCAGGAAACGCGCCAGCGCTGGCAACAGCCAAAGCGCACCGAACATGTTCCAGAGCAGCATGAAGGTCAGCATCAGGCCCATGTCGGCCTGGAACTTGATCGCCGAGAAGATCCAGGTGCACACGCCGATCGCCAGGCACAGGCCGGTGAACAGTACGGCTTTACCGGTGGACTTCAGCGTCTGGTAGTACGCCTCTTGCAACGGCAGGCCGGCACGCAGGAAGCTTTCCAGACGGCTGTAGATGTAGATCCCGTAGTCCACGCCAATCCCCACACCCAGCGCCACCACCGGCAGGGTCGCGACTTTCACGCCGATGCCCATGAAGGCCATCAGGGCGTTGCCAAGTACCGACGTCAGCACAAGCGGCAGCACGATGCACAAGGTCGCCGCCCAGGAACGGAAGGTGATCATGCACATGGTCGCGACGCAGATGTAGACGAGGATCAGGATGGTCAGCTCGGATTCCTTGATCACCTCGTTGGTGGCCGCCTCAATGCCGGCGTTACCCGCCGCGAGGATGAATTCCAGGCCGTCCTTGTTGTTTTCCTTGGCGAAGTCCTGCACCGCATGCACCGCGCGATCCAGGGTGGCGGCCTTGTGGTCGTTGAGGAACACCAGCACCGGCGCCAGGGAGCAACTGTTGTTGTACAAGCCATCGGCACGGGCGATGGAGTTGTTCAGTACGTCAGGGTTGCGCGACAGGGTTTCCCATTTCAGGTTGCCCTCGTTCATGCCCTTGATCATCTGCTTGGACACCGTCACCAGCGAGATCGCCGACTGCACGCCCTCGGTGTTCTGCATCTTCCACATCAGCTCATCGATCGGCGCCATGGCTTCGTAGCGCGAGCAGCCTTCGGACTTGGTCTTGACCATCACCACCAACACGTCGGAACTGGTGGAGTAGTTGCTGATGATGAAGTTGTTGTCCTTGTTGTATCGCGAGTCCGGACGCAACTCGGGAGCACCCTGGTCGAGGTCACCGATCTTCAGGTTCTGGCTGTACCAGAGGCCGCCACCGAAGGCCAGCAAGGCCAGGATGATCGACACCGGTGCGACTTTCGGGCTGGCGAAGCTCGACAGCAGGCGCCAGAACGGGTGTTCGCGGTGTGCGTCTTTCTTGCTGCGTTCGACGGCGCGTTTGCTGATGCCGACGTAGGAAATCGCCACCGGCAGCAGAATCAGGTTGGTGAACACGATCACCGCCACACCGATGGATGCGCCAATGGCCAGTTCACGAATCACACCGATGTCGATGATCAGCAGCGTGATGAAGCCCACCGCGTCCGCGAGGATCGCGATCATCCCCGGCAGGAACAATTGACGGAACGTGCGTCGTGCGGCGGTCAAGGCGTTGTCGGCTTCGCTGGACTGCAGGGCGATCCCGTTGATCTTCTGCACGCCGTGGGAAATACCGATGGCGAAGATCAGGAACGGCACCAGCATCGAATACGGATCGAGTCCGAAACCAAAGAAGTGCATCAGACCCAGCTGCCAGACCACCGCCACCAGCGTCGTACTCAACACCGCCACGGTGCTGCGCATGCAGTTGGTGAACCAGTACAGCAGGATCAGCGTAATGATGAAGGCGACGCCGAAGAACATCACCACCATGACCAGGCCATCGATCAGGTCGCCGACTTTCTTGGCGAAACCGACGATGTGGATCTGCACGTTAGGGTTCTGCGCTTCAAACTTGTCGCGAATCTTTTCTTCAAGTTCGTGGGAGAACTTGCGGTAGTCCAGCGCCAGCAACTTGCCCTGGTCCTGCGGATCCGGGTAGGACTCCAGCAGCGGGATATCGACGATGCTCGACTTGAAGTCGTTGGCCACCAGACGCCCGACCTGACCGGACTTGAGCACGTTGTTGCGCAGCAGGTCGAGGCTTTGCTGGGAGCCGTTATAGCTCTGAGGGATCACTTCGCCACCGGCGAAACCCTCCTCTGTCACCTCGGTCCAGCGTACGCTCGGGCTCCACAACGACTTGAGGCCGGAACGATCGACACCGGAAATGTAGAACACCTCGTCGTTGATCTGACGCAGGGTCTCCATGTATTCCTTGGAGAAGATGTCGCCATCGGTGGCTTCCACCGAAATGCGCACCGTGTTGCCAAGGTTCGCCAGATCGTTACGGTGCTCCATCATCTTTTGGATGAATGGATGCTCCAGGGGGATCATTTTTTCGAAACTGGTGGACGGCCGGATCAGCGTCGCCTGCCAGAACAGGAAGATGCTGACCAGCAGGCAGATGACGATCACTGCCGGGCGGTTGTTGAAAATCAGGCGTTCAAGAAACGTCGCCTTGTCTTGGTGATGACTGCTCAAGGATGTCATAGACCCGCCTTCTTATTATTTGCCCGGCTCATTTGGACGACCCGTTTTTTCCATTCTCTGCGCCGGCGCCGGTTGGCGAGGTGATGCGAACGCCGCCCTGTCCCGCCAGAATCAGATTACCGTCGCCTGCTGCAGTCACCGCCGAAACGGAAATGCGATCCGAACGGTTGAACACGCTGAAGTTTTCGCCGTTGTCGTTGCTGCGGATCACCGAGCCGCCGTTGCCGACGATCACGATGGAGCCGTCATCGAGCAAGGTTGCGCCAGACAGACCGAACTCCAGCGCACCGCGGGCAGCCTTGAGCTCGACCGGCTCCCAGGTCGTGCCGAAATCGGTGGAGCGGAACAGATTGCCGCGCAACCCGTATGCCAGCAGCGTGTTGGCCTGAGCGGTGCCGATCACGCCGAACAGCGAACCTTCGTATGGGCCTTCAAGCTTTTCCCAGGTCTGGCCCCAGTCGGCAGAGCGGAACATGCTGCCCTGCTCGCCGACGATGAACAGCCCGGCATCCTTGACCGCCGCAATGCCGTTGAGGTGGTACTGGTCTTCGTTGTCGAGGCGATCACTGGCATCTTCCCAGTGCTTGCCACCGTCGGTGGTTGCCAGCAACGCACCGTAAGCACCCACGGCAAAGCCGCTGTTGACGTCCTGGAACCAGACGTCGAGCAGCGGCGATTCGCGTTTCAAATCTTCGAATTGCTTGGTCCAGGTAGCACCACCGTCCTCGCTGGCGAGGATCTGTGCGTCATGGCCGACGGCCCAGCCGTGTTTGTCATCGGCGAAAAAAACCGAGGTCAGCAATTGCCGGGTAGGCACCTTGGCCTGGGTCCAGGTGGCACCCTGGTCATCGGAATACAGAATGTGCCCGCGATCACCGACGGCCACCAGGCGCTTGCCGGCGTGCACGACGTCGAGCATCAGGCTCTTGCTGGCTTTGGCAGATTCAACGGCATAAACAATGTCGGACGCTGGCGCCGCAGCGGCCAACGCAGGTGCCGACAGCACCGCACAACCCAACAGCGAGAGCGCTGTAGCCAGCAACGCGAACTTGCGTAATGCCGGCGGGCGGCAAATACCCACACCCATGACAGGCTCACTCATAGACCTTCCCCCATTATTATTGTTAGGTCATTCAACCTTTCAGGGCGCCGTAAGGGGTGCTCATCGGGATTGCCTGTTCTGGAGCATAGTCCTGAAATGCGCAATCTAGAGCCCCTTCGGAAGCTGGCTTATCCTATCGGGGTTTGGAAAGGTCTGACAATCGACGCCACGTTATGTTTTGTTAACTGGGGCGGAATGCGGTTTGGGTGAATGATTGGGTATCAGGTGGGGTGATTGGGGTTTCTGGGTTTGTTTGGGGCTCGGGGTTCGGGGTTCGGAGTACATATCCGTTTCTGCGGTAACGGCTGCTGGCGGTTTCGCTCTTACAGCGACTCACTTTTTCAGACGCCGGAATGCCGGCCCAGCGAAAAGTAAGCAAAAGGCTTCGCCCCAGCGTACGGCGCCTCGCTGAGGCTCCGCGTTCCCTCGCTACGGTGCCCATCAGGGGGCATCGCCTACGGTCTGCTTCGCGACGACCTCCTCTCGATGTGTGCGGCTTCGCCGCACGGCGCTTCGCGCCCACCCCCTGATGAACACCTACGCTCGGCCTGCCGATGGGGCGAAAGATCAAGATCAAGATCAAGATCAACGTCAAAAGCCGCAGCCGCAGCCGCAGCCACAACATCCTCACACCTGTAGGAGCGAGCCTGCTCGCGATTGCGGTAGTTCGATCAACATTGCTTTACCTGACACACCGCCATCGCGAGCAGGCTCACTCCCACAGTGGATTGATGTACACCTGCAAGAAATCGGTCGGCTATCAGGCCGCCTTCGCGGGCAAGCCTCGCTCCTACAAAAAGCAAGCAGAGCAGCGTACGGCTCTTGCTCTTCACCACTCATCAGGCCGAGCGTTAGCTCGCCTTCAGCTTTTGATCTTGATCCACCCGCCCCTTTCGGGAGGCTGAGTGGAGGTGTTCATCCGGGGAGTGGCGCAAAGCGCCGTTCGACGCAGTCGAACACGCTGCATGTAGGTGCAGCGAAGCCAACCGGAGGGCAGTGTCCCCGGATGGATACCGGAGCGAAGGAACGCCGAGCCTTAGCGAGGGGCCGGACGCTCGGGGCGAGCCTTTTTTTGCTTACTTTTTTTTGGCGTTTGAAAAAAAAGTGAGTCGCCGTAAGGGCGAAACCCTAAGCGGCCGTTACCGCAGGAATGGATATACACCCCGCGGAAACAAGCCCCCAACTCAGGCCAGGCTTTTGCTGACCACTTCAAACACATCACTGGACAGCTGACCCGAAGCGCGAATCCGCTCCAACTCACCTTTCATCAACGCCTGACGCGCATCGTCATACTTGCGCCAGCGAGTCAGCGGTGCCAGTTGGCGAGAAGCGATCTGCGGGTTAAACCCGTTCAACTCGATCACCAGATCCGCCAGGAAGCGATACCCGGAACCATCAGCCGCATGGAAGTTGATCAGGTTCTGCCCGGCAAACGCGCCGACCAGTGCCCGCACCTTGTTCGGGTTCTTGATGTTGAACGCCGGATGCTCCATCAACTGACGAACACGCTCCAGACCACCCGGCAACGTGCTGCCCGCCTGGACACTGAACCACTGATCCATGACCAGCGGATTGTCCTTGAAGTGCTCGGCAAAACTCGCCAGCGCCCGGGCTTTGTCTTCTTCATAGGGCGAGTTGACCAACACCGCCAACGCCGTCAGGCGCTCAGTCATATTGTCGCTGGTCTCAAATTGTTCAAGCGTTGCCGCCAATACTTCCGGCTTGCCGCTGAGCATCAGGTACGACAGCGCAATGTTCTGCAACGCGCGACGTGCAAAATGCTCGGCCTCGGCCACATACGGGGTCTTCTTAGACAGATCGCGGTTGGCCTGATAACGCAGCCACAACGCTTCGAACAAACCTTCAGTCAATTGCTTGCGGGCAAACTCGCGAGCGATATGGATGGCATCGACGTCAGCCACTTCACTGATTTCTGTCAGATACGCCTCACCCGGCAGCGAAAGCATTTCCGCAACCATCGCCTGGTCCAGCGTCTCGTCGGACAGCACGGTGCGCAAGGCAGAAATCAGGCGTTGATCCAGCACCAGTTTCTCGCCCTTCTGCTGCTGAGCGATCAGCTCTTGCAGCACCTGAACCGACAATTGCTGACCGGCATCCCAGCGGTTGAAACCGTCGCTGTCGTGCTGCATCAGGAACATCAGTTGATCGCGGTTGTACGGGAAGCTCAGTTTCACCGGTGCCGAGAAGCCGCGCAGCAACGAAGGCAGCGGCTGTTCGGCGATGTCGACGAAGGTGAAGGTCTGCTCGGCTTCGGTCACCGAAATGACCCGCGAAGTGCCTTGGGCACTGGCTTCACCGGAAAGACGCAACGCAATGGCCGCCCCTTTCGGGTCCAGCAGGCCCAATTCCACAGGAATCACGAACGGCAGTTTTTCAACCTTGTCCGGGGTCGCCGGGCAGCTCTGGCGGAAGGTCAGGCTGTAGGTTTTCGCTGCTGCGTCGTAGGACTCGCTCACCGCCAGGCGCGGCGTACCGGCCTGGCTGTACCAGCGTTTGAACTGGGTCAGGTCGACACCGTTTGCGTCTTCCATCGCCTTGATGAAGTCATCGCACGTCACGGCCTGGCCGTCATGGCGTTCGAAGTACAGGTCGCTGCCTTTGCGGAAGCCTTCGGCGCCGAGCAAGGTGTGGATCATGCCGACCACTTCCGAACCCTTTTCGTACACGGTCAGGGTATAGAAGTTGGAAATCTCGATGAAGCTGTCCGGGCGCACGGCGTGAGCCATGGGACCTGCGTCTTCGGCGAACTGATGGGTACGCAGGTAAGCCACGTCCTGAATGCGCTTCACGGTCGCCGAGTTCATGTCGGCGGAGAAACCCGAATCGCGGAACACGGTGAAGCCTTCCTTGAGCGACAACTGGAACCAGTCGCGGCAGGTGACGCGGTTGCCCGACCAGTTGTGGAAGTACTCGTGAGCGACGATCGCTTCGACACGCTGGTGCGCGGCGTCGGTCGCGGTTTCGGCGCGGGCCAGCACGGCGCTGGAGTTAAAGATGTTGAGGCCCTTGTTCTCCATGGCGCCCATGTTGAAGTCGTTGACCGCGACAATCATGAAAATGTCCAGATCGTACTCGCGACCGTAGACCTCTTCGTCCCAGCGCATAGACTTCTTCAGGCTGTTCATCGCGTGCTGGCACTTGTCGATGTTTTCCGGCTCGACATAAATGCGCAGCGCCACAGTGCGCTCGCTCATGGTGGTGAAGGTGTCTTCGACGCACCACAAGTCACCGGCCACCAGCGCGAACAGGTACGCCGGTTTCTTGAACGGGTCTTCCCAGGTCGCCCAGTGCCGGCCCTCTTCGCCAGGACCTGAGGCAATCGGGTTGCCGTTGGACAGCAACACCGGATAGCTGTGCTGCTCGGCGACGACCGTGGTGGTGAAGGTGCTCATCACGTCCGGACGGTCGAGGTAGTAGGTGATCTTGCGGAAACCTTCGGCCTCGCACTGGGTGCAGAACATCGTGCCGGATTTGTACAGTCCTTCCAGGGCGGTGTTGGTTTCCGGGTGGATCTTGACGCTGGTATCGACCGTGAACGTGGTGCTGGTCGGGTGCAGGGTCAGATGGTTTTCACTCAACTGATAATCAGCGTCGCTCAACTCGTTGTCAGCCAAGGTGACCGACAGCAGTTCGAGTTGCTGGCCATCCAGCACCAGCGGCGGCAGGCCCGGGCCACGCTCAGGATTGCGGCGCATCACCAGTTGCGCATGGACCAGGCTGTGGTCCTCGAACAACTCGAAGGTCAGGTGTGTCTCGTCGATCAGGTACTCGGGCGCCTGATAGTCCTTCAGGTAAATCATCTTCGGTTGTTCGGTGCGCATGCTGGAGTCCTTACTGATGCACGGCGAGCTGATAAGCCGTGTATTTACGAATATTGATCACGCCGGTGTCGAATATCAGGTATTGGCCCTTGATCCCCAACAGCGTGCCTTCGGCAATCGGATTCTTGTCCAGGTTGAAGCTGACGATTTTGGCCGGGTATTGCTCGACCGGATAGCGGATTTCGAGGACATCTACATCGGCAATAGTCTGGATTGCTTGTAGGCCGAATCGTTCCTGCAAACCTTGCAAACCTTCGGCGCAACTATCAAATAGCTGATCGCGAACCTCGGCCAGGTTCACCGACACCGCGTCGCCCTTGAGTAAAGCACGCCAATTGGTCTTGTCCGCCACCTGACTGCGGAACAGGTCTTCGACAAACCCCGATTGCTGGCGGGTCGAGACACGCATGATTGGCAACGCCTGACGGGCGCCCTGATCGATCCAGCGAGTCGGCAGCTGGGTGGCGCGGGTAATCCCGACCTTCACCCCGGACGAGTTCGACAGATACACAATGTGATCGGTCATGCAGAACTTCTCGCCCCACTCCGGCTCACGGCACGTGCCGGCGTCGTAGTGGCAACGCTCCGGGCTCATGATGCAGAGATCGCACTGCGCCAGTTTGGTCATGCACGGGTAGCAATACCCCTGGCTGAAACTGGTTTTGGTCTTGCGCCCGCAATGGGAACAATGAATCGCCCCCAAATACTCCAGACGCACCGTGGAGCCGATCAATGGATTGACCGGCACCTCGACGTCATCCAGACGAAACGCGTACTGCACGTCCGGCCCGTCAAGGCGCGCCGACATTTTGCTGATTGCACCGCGGCCAATCTCAATCAATGGACGGCATCCGACTTGAACAGAATGTTCGGCACGCTGATCGACTTCGAACTGCATTCCTGCGGGCCCATGTAGCCAGTACGCTCTTCTTCGGGCAGGTTCTGGATTTCCCAGGCGATCATCGCTTGCAACGACAGTTCGCGTTGCTCGGCGGTGAGTTTGCCACCGTCGGACCATTTGCCGATTTCCACCGCCAGTTTCAGGCTCTGGTAGATATCGGGAGTGATGTTTTGAATCATTTCGTTAAAAGAGGACATCAAGGGCTCCGCTCTTTAATACATAACTGTTTAGGCGGCCAGTTTACGGCGGTTGTACAAACCACCCAACAAACCGGTCAAGCATCCGACGAGCAACCCGCTGACGTGGGCCGCGTTGGCGATTTCACCGAAACCGATCATTGAGACCAACCCCGACAGGCACAGCACCAGCCACACCAGCATCATCACCAGCACGCCGCGCGGCAGGCGATAAGCGGGGTTCGGCGACAACATCTGGAAAATCCAGCAATGCCCGAGCAGGCCGTACAGCACACCGGACAACCCGCCAAACAAGGTCGGGCCGCTGAAAACAAACTGGGCGTAGTTCGAGACCAGGCTGAAGAGCAAGGTCAGGCCGATCAGGTTGATGCTGCCCTGGCGCGACTCGATGCGCCGCCCCAGCTCCCAGTACCACATGCCGTTCATGGCCAGGTGCAGGATGCCGAAATGGATCAGCATCGGCGTCACCAGACGCCACCACTGCCCCGCCGCCAGGCTGTCCGCCAAGGGAACAAAATGGATGTACTCGCCGACGATGCGAAAATCGAGGAAGGTCAGCCAGCGCATCGTGTCGAGATTTTCCCCCAGCAGCGTCACCGCACCGACAATCAGGCTCAGCAGCAACACCAGCGCCGTCGCCTTGGCATGACGCAGCTGCTCGACGAAACCGGGACGTTTGGTGGTTTGCGCGAGCGGAATGTCCAGCTGCTGATCAGGGTCACCCGCCGGGAAACGTTCGTACAAGGAACGAACGTCGTCACTGATATTTGCCGGCACCCACAGCACCTGTTCGCCCGACTCTTCGCTGACCCGATGCGGCACCTGCATGCGTTGCAGCAGTTTGACGAACCCACTCAAATCCACCGCCAGCGGCAGGCGTAAAACGGCAACGGTACTCATTGCAGTACCTCCGGCCGCTCGACATCGACCCAGACAAATTTGCGCGGGTCGAGACGGGTTTCCTGATCCAGGCGATAGGCGACCAGTTTGCCGTAGAGCACCGCGCTGTAATCCAGGCAGGCCAGGTTCGGACGGATCGGCGCCGGTTTTCCGCTGCGCCAGTAGTGGCCAACAAACAACAGCGGCTCATCGACACCGTACCGCAGCAAGGTATTTTTTTCGGTGGACGACAGCGGCGTCTGGGCTACGGGTTCGGGCAAGGCATCAGGCTGGAACACAATGTCTCCGTAGGTTTGCGGGTCGTCTTCCCAGAATTTGGTGCGGAAGAACGAACGCGTCAGGCCATCGCCGCTGGTCATGGTCAGCCCGTGTGGCAAACGCATGTCGGTGCCGCGCAGCAAGCGGTCGAACACAGTGCAGGCAAAACTGCCCGGCACGGCCGAGGCCTGGAGGAAATGCTCGTCGACGCATCCATTGGGGAACAGCGCGCGCAGCGGTTCGATCAGGCCGGAATCCCAGCAAGCGTGCACCACGCGGAAACGTCCGGCGTCCACAAACAAAGGCAATTCGTAGAACCATTGCTGGAAGTCATGCCAGTCGCCCGGGTGATCTTCAAACTGGGTCAGGGTTTCACCGAGCAGCCGCGCGTGACGCGGCGTGTGTTCGCGCACGAACTGCTTGCCGCTGCCCGGCGGCGCCGGTGTGGCCCAGCCAAGGGCGTTGAATTCATGGTTGCCCATGATGCACAGCGCCTGACCGGCTTCGACCATGTCGTGGACGATGTGCAGCGCCTCGCGAATCCGCGGGCCGCGGTCGATGATGTCACCGACGAACACCGCCATGCGCGACGGATGCCGCCAGACGCCACCTTGTTTGTGATAACCGAGCCGGTCGAGCAAGTGCTCAAGGGTCAGAGCGCAACCGTGCACGTCACCGATCAGGTCGTAGCTACGCGCGGGATCGAGCATCAGTCGCCTCCACCACCCAACCGGCTGCCCCAGCCAAGTTTGGTCCGGCAGACCTCATAGTAGTTGTGGTCGAGCGGGTGAATCAGCCGCAGCTTCTGGGCTTTTTTGCTGATGGTGATGGTGTCACCCGGCGCACAGGTGAAATGGTTCTGCCCGTCACAGGAGACTTGCGGGTAAATCTGCATATCTTTGGACACGACGATTTTCAGCTCACTGTTGCCATCGACCACAATCGGCCTGCCCGACAAGGTATGGGGGTACATCGGCACAATCACAATAGCGTCGAGCTTGGGATGCATGATCGGCCCGCCTGCCGACAGTGCATAGGCGGTCGAACCGGTGGGCGTGGCGACGATCAGGCCGTCGGCCTTCTGGCTGCAGACGAACTGGCCGTCGATGTACAGTTCGAACTCGATCATCCGCGTCGATTTGCCGGGGTGCAGCACCACGTCGTTCAGTGCGTCGCCCTGGCCGATGGCCTCGGCGTGGCGTCGCACTTCGGCTTGCAGCAGGAAGCGGTTTTCCACCAGATAGTGGCCGTCGAGCACTTCGGCGACTTTGACTTCCAGTTCATCAGGGCGAATATCGGTCAGGAAACCGAGGCTTCCGCGGTTGATGCCGAGCACCGGAATATTGTGTCGGGCCAGGGCGCGCGCGGCGCCGAGCAGGCTGCCGTCACCGCCGACCACAATCACCATGTCACATACTTCGCCGAGCATCTTGCGGGACGAGGTTTGCAGGCCATGACCCGGCAGGACTTCGGCGATGGTGTCTTCGAGAATCACGTGCAGGTGACGATCGAGCAGAAACCGTTTCAGTCGGCGGACGGTATCCAGCACCTGCGAACTGCCCAGGCGACCGATGATGCCGATATTACGAAATTGCTCCATGGGGCCCCTGAGGTCTGTGACGGCGAAAAACACGATTATGGTCGAAAGCGCGGGATAGACAAAATCCTTTCAGCCACAAGGGTGTACTCATGTTTAGGGCTATGCTCGCAAGATGATCCTATTTCCCGATTTGCTCCAGTTACCCCACCAGTTGCGCCACCCCGAAGTGCGCGACCTGGCCTGGGTCATCCTCGCGCCGCCGATGCTCGACATCACCCCGTGGCCGCAGCGTCATCCGCTGGCCGGCAGCGACTGGGTGCAGGCACCGGATCGGCTGGAACAGTGGCTGAGGCAACTCGACCGTGACAGTTATGACTTGCTGCACTGGCTGGCACAGGCCAGGACCCGGCGACTGGGCCTGTATTACGAACGTTTGTGGCAATACGCCGTGCGCCATGCCCCGGGTATCGAGTTGATTGCCGCCAATATGCCGATACGCCGCGAAGGCCACACGCTGGGTGAGCTGGACATGTTGCTGCGCGACCGCGATGGCGTGCATCACCTGGAACTGGCAATCAAACTTTATCTGGGCCCGCAGAAGGGTGACGGACACGACACAGCACAGTGGCTCGGGCCGGGTTGCCACGATCGGCTGGACCGCAAACTGGCGCACCTGTCGCAGCATCAGTTGCCGATTTCCGCCCGACCAGAGAGCCGCGAGGTGCTGGCGGCGCTGGATATCCAGCAGTTCAGCGCGCATCTGTGGCTGGGTGGCTACCTGCTTTATCCGTGGCCTGGGCAAGCCGAACCACCCAACGGCGCGCATCCGCAGCATTTGCGCGGCAGCTGGCTGCATCAGAAGGACTGGGCGGATTTTGTCGTGCAGCGTCCGTTCGGCCGCTGGCAACCCCTGCCCCGCCATGCCTGGCTGGCGCCGGCGCATTATTCTGTGGAACAGACCTGGAATATCGAACAGTTGAATGCGTGGCTCAGTGACCTGGAGCCTTCGGCCCCGGCGCAACTGATGGTGCGGCTGATCGAGAATGCCGACGGTGATTGGGAGGAAGCTGAGCGGTTGTTTCTGGTGGCGGATCTTTGGCCGAATGTGCCGGGTAGTGGCTGAGAATTGTAGTGTCTGGTCTGACCCCTTCGCGGGCAAGCCTCGCTCCTACAAAAGCACCCTACACCCTGTAGGAGCGAGGCTTGCCCGCGAAAGGGCCACCTCCGTCTAAATGGACAACCGCAACGCCAAAGCCGCCAATGTCACCAACAAAACCGGCACCGTCAACACAACCCCGACCTTGAAGTAATACCCCCAGCCAATCTGAATATTCTTGCGCTGCAGCACATGCAACCACAGCAACGTCGCCAGGCTACCGATCGGGGTAATCTTCGGCCCCAGATCGCTGCCAATGACGTTGGCATAAATCATCGCCTCCTTCACCACGCCCGTGGCCTGGCTTGCATCGATCGACAGCAAACCAATCAACACTGTCGGCATGTTGTTCATCATCGACGACAACAGCGCCGTCAGCACGCCCGTGCCCATGGCCGCGCCCCAAACGCCGTAATTCGCAAACCCGTCCAGCCACCCGGCCAGATACCCGGTAAGCCCGGCATTGCGCAGGCCATACACCACCAGGTACATGCCCAGCGAGAAAATCACGATCTGCCACGGTGCTTCTTTAATCACCTTACGCGTGGAAATCTTGTGGCCACGGGCGGCGATGGCCAGCAGCAACGCCGCGCATACGGCAGAAATGGCGCTGATCGGAATGCCCAGCGGTTCAAGGGCAAAGCAGCCGAGCAGAAGAATCACCAGCACCACCCAGCCGGCATAAAACGTGGTCTTGTCATGGATCGCGGTCGACGGAAGTTCCAGTTGTTCGGGGTCGTAATCCTTGGGAATGTCACGACGGAAAAACCACATCAGCATCGCCAGCGTGGCGGCAACACTGACGAAGTTGACCGGAATCATGACCGCCGCATATCGGTTGAAGGTGATATTGAAGAAGTCCGCCGAAACGATGTTCACCAGGTTCGACACCACCAGTGGCAGGCTTGCAGTGTCGGCGATGAAGCCGGCGCCCATCACGAACGCCAGGGTGGCGGCCGGAGAAAAGCGCAACGCCAACAGCATGGAAATCACGATGGGCGTAAGAATCAGTGCCGCGCCGTCATTGGCGAACAATGCTGACACCAACGCGCCAAGCAGCACCATATAAGCGAAAAGTTTACGTCCGCTGCCCCGCCCCCAACGGGCCACATGCAAGGCTGCCCAGGCAAAGAACCCCGCCTCGTCCAGCAGCAGGCTGATGATGATCAGCGCCACGAAGGTACCGGTAGCGTTCCAGATGATCTGCCACACAATCGGGATGTCACCCAGGTGCACCACCCCGAAAATCAGCGCCAGCACTGCGCCGAATACCGCACTCCAGCCAACACCCAGGCCTTTGGGTTGCCAGATCACCAAAGTGATGGTCAGTAGAAAAATCAGCGACGCGATGAGCATGCGGAGCAGCCTTAAAAGAAAATTCGGGGATTAGCAGCAGCGGACCGGGCGATCAGCCATTGCCTGCAAACGGTCGACATCAGCGGCCAGCCAGTCAACGTGATCGGCCAGTGCGCCCTGCAACAGTGTGATGACCCACGGCGACAATTGCGGGTGCAGGCGATAAAAAACCCACTGACCCTGACGCCGGTCTGCCAGCAGACCATTGCTGCGCAACTGCGCCAGATGACGGGAGATTTTCGGCTGGCTGAGCTCCAGCCCGGCCGTCAATTCACATACGCACAACTCGCCTTCGCGGGCGATCAGCAGTGCAATACGACTGCGCGTGTCATCGGCCAGGGCCTTGAAAATATCGACGGGACTGCGAGAAATGGACATGAGGGGACACGCCTCTGGACAAACGAGGCGTGAATATATGGAATTTCGAATATTCAGTAAAGCAAAGACTGGATTGCCCCGCTTCTGTAGCAGCTGCCGAGCAACGCGCTGTGGCGAGGGGATTTATCCCCGTTCGGCTGCGCAGCAGTCGTAAAACCTGAACGAACGGTCTGTCTGATGCACCGCGTTGCTTGATTTCACGACTGCTTCGCAGCCGAACGGGGATAAATCCCCTCGCCACAAAGCTGCTGCTACAGGGGATTTCCAGTCACTCTTTTTTGTGTTGTTCGACCCATGCCCCATAGGCATCGATAAATTTCTGCAAGAACGGCCTCACCGATTCGGACAACTTGCCGGCCTCATCAAACGCCGACCCGGCGCCGTTCAGATAGGCTTCCGGCTGCTGCATACACGGCACATCCAAAAACACCATGGACTGACGCAAGTGATGGTTGGCCCCAAACCCGCCGACAGCGCCCGGCGAAACGCTGATCACCGCACCCGGTTTGCCGCTCCATGCACTCTTGCCATACGGGCGCGACCCCACGTCGATCGCATTCTTCATTGGCGCCGGCACCGAGCGGTTGTATTCAGGGGTGACGAACAGCACTGCGTCGGATGAGCTCACTTGTTGTCGGAAAGTGCTGTAGGCTGCCGGCGGTGAAGCTCCATCGATGTCTTCGTTGTAGAGCGGCAAGTCGCCGATTTCGACGATAGTGAGCTTGAGATTGGCAGGCGCCAGGTCGGCCAGGGCCAGCGCAACCTTGCGGTTGATCGATTCCTTTCTCAAGCTGCCGACCAGTACGGCGATCGTGTAGACGTTGCTCATGGAAGATTCTCGACTGTTCGATGGAAAGACTTGTAGTTATAGATGACGAATCACCCAGTGGGCTGCTGAATTCACCGCCCCTGACTATTTTTTTCCTGTAGGAAAACTTACCTCGCCCAAGCACGGTCTACAGAACCGCAAATTGAGTGATTTATCTCCAGAGGTTCTAAGCAGATGGCAGCAGTACTCGTCGGTCAGTTCCATGCAAGAGACGCGGAAGGCCGTGTTTATTCCGTGCATGAGTTCCAGGAATCCACCCCGTCGGCAGACGGCCTCACTGGCTCGGTGCCTGTGACCACCTACAAACTGGCCATTGGCGATCGCGTCAAAAAGCTCGATGACAACCAGTTTCTGCTGGTGCAATCGGACGTCACCATCGTGCGCGAACCCGACACCTATGTCGGCAGCCTGCCGGAAACCACCGTCGCCTCATAACCCTGCGTTATGAGCAGAAGTCATATGCGCGCACTTGAGTTAGGATTCAGTCACTGACTCCCTCACCTGCTGAACATGGACTTCACGCATGCGTTTACGTCATATCGAAGTAATCCACGCGCTCTTGCAGACCGGTCACCTGGGCACCGCCGCCGAATGGCTGCAGTTGCCGGTGGCCGAGGTCGAAGGCCTTTTGCGCGACGCCGAGGATCAGTTGGGATTCATGCTGTTTTCCAGCGTGCGTGGACGTTTGCAGGCAACACGCGAGGCGCGGGAGCTACAGGTTGAAATCGCCCACGTCTACGACGCGCTAGAGCCGGTCCAGCGACTGGCCAGCAGCCTCAAGCAATATCAGGCGCACCCGCTGCGCATCATCTGCACCCCGCCGTTGGCGCAACAGTTGTTGCCCCACAGCATCGCGGCCCTGCGCCGACGCCTTCCCGATGCGCCTTGCACCCTGCTGAGCCAGCCCACCCGCGAAATCGTCAGAAGCCTGTTGCTGCGTGAAAGTGATCTGGGGCTGAGCCTGCATGATCCCGACCACGCCGACATTCATTGCCAGGTGATTGCCCAGGGCAAACTCCAGCTATTAGCGCCCCATGGCTGGCTGCAACCGAAACAGAAGTACATTTCGTTGCAGGATCTGGCCGGCCAGTCGATGGTTGGCCTGGAAGGTCATGACCCATTGAGCCCGGCGCTCGACAACAAACTGCATGCCTTGCGCCCTGCCCCGGTCATCCAGACCCGGGTGCAGACGCATCAGATGATGCGCAGCATGGTCGAGGCCGGCGAAGGCCTGGCGATCGTCGATCCGTTTACCGCCCTCGGTGCCAAGTCGAGCGGTCTGGATGCTTGCCCGTTGGCGCCTGCAGTGCCGATCAGCCTGTATGCCCTGACCCTGAAGAACGGCGAGCCAATGCCGGCCGTTCAGGTGCTGCTGGAGATCATCACGGAACAAGCCGCGGCGATGTTGTCGAGCTGAGCGGGTTTTCCAGCGGATTATCGAACAAGCGATACCAGAACAACGCCACTTCGGCGGTGTTCGGGTCGATGCCGCGATAACGCAGATGATCGATCCCGCCAATCACGAAACCACAGCGCTCATACAATCGACAGGCACCCAGATTGTTGTTCTGGGTTTCGAGCATAATGCCCGGCAGTTTCTTCTTGCGACTCCAGAACTGCGCCACGTCCAGCAGCGCCTTGGCCACACCGTGACGGCGCGCCGGCGCATGCACGGCCAACTCGTCGATATGGGCAAAGCCGTTCCAATTGGTGCTGACCACCAGATGGCCGACGGGCTCGTCATCGAGATAGGCCATGAATACCGCACTGTCGGCGGCATCGCGAAAACTGCTGAACTCTTCGGGATCGATGCCGTAGCACTTTCGATAAGGGGTGATCGGCGTTACCGGCCAATGCTCCACCGGTTTGCCGATTTCGGCTGCGCCATAGGCCACGACTTCAAAACTGAAGTCGCTGCCCCAGATATAGGGCGCGAAACCCTCGTCTGCGACACGCACCGAGAGGCCTGGGTATTTGGGATTCATGATCGGTTGCATACTCGGAAAGGTCCTCATTCCTTGATGCAATCAACGGTGTAAAGCCGTCCATTGCCCTCGTCTTCGTTTTGCAGTCCGTGCACATCAGCGACAAACCCGGGGAAACTGCTGTCGAACGTGCGAGCAAACGACAGGTAATCGATGATCGACCGGGTCGACTCGGTAAACCGCTCACCCGGCATGATCAACGGGATGCCAGGCGGATACGGAACCAGCATCACCGCGGCAATTCGCCCCTCCAGGGCATCGATCGACACAGCTTCCACCTCACCACGCACCAATTGATCATAGGCGTCAGCCGGCTTCATGGCGATTTCCGGCAGTACGGTGTACATGCGTTTGAGGTGCTTGGCCGTGGCATTGCTGCGATAACAGGCGTGCAATTGATCGCACAAATCCCGCAATCCCATGCCCTGATAACGCGCGACGTTCTGTTGCGCCACGCACGGCAGGCACGTTGCCAGACTGACGTTGGCGTCGTAACTGCGCTTGAACTCCAGCAGCTCGGTCAACAGCGTGCTCCATTTGCCCTTGGTGATGCCCATCGAGAACAGTACAAGGAAGGAATACAGGCCGGTCTTCTCAACCACCAACCCTCGTTCCCAAAGGAACTTGCTGACCACCGCCGCCGGGATTCCGCGCTCGCTCAGCGCGCCGCCCGCGGTCAGGCCGGGCATGACCAGGGTGACTTTGATCGGATCGAGCAACACGTAATCGTCGGTCACACCACCAAAGCCGTGCCAGTCGGCGTCGGGCTGCAGCAGCCAGTCTTCGGTGACAACGCGGTCAATGCCTTCCACCGAGGGCGGCTGCCAGATGGAAAACCACCAGTCATCCGCAGCGATGTGCTGGCGCAAATTGGCCAGGGCCCGGCGAAAACTCAACGCCTCATCGAACATTTCCTGCAACAGCGAACGCCCGGCCGGACCTTCCATCATCGCCGATGCCACATCCAGCGAGGCGATGATGCTGTACTGCGGCGACGTCGAGATATGCATCATGAACGCTTCGTTAAAGCGGTCGCGGTCCAATTGCCGCGCACCGCCGTCCTGGACATGAATCATCGAAGCCTGGCTGAACGCGGCCAACAGTTTGTGTGTGGAATGCGTGGTGAACACCAGCGGGCTGTCTTCAGCACGGGACGTGCCCATGCCGTAACGACCGGCGAAAAACTCGTGGAACGCCGCGTAGGCATACCAGGCCTCGTCGAAATGCAGGACCTCGACGCTGTTGCCCAGGTTCTGCTTGATCAGCTCGGCGTTGTAGCAGAGTCCGTCGTAGGTCGAGTTGGTCACCACGGCCAACTTGACCTTGGGCTCACGGCCCTTCGTCAGCGGGCTGGCGTCGATCTTGGCCTGAATAGACTCGCGGCTGAATTCGCTCAGCGGAATCGGACCGATGATCCCCAATTCATTGCGCTCCGGGCACAGGTACAGCGGAATCGCGCCGGTCATGATGATCGAGTGCAGCACCGACTTGTGGCAGTTGCGGTCCACCAGCACCAGGTCATCGCGAGCGACCATCGAATGCCAGACGATTTTATTGGCGGTCGAAGTGCCGTTAATTACGAAAAAGGTGTGATCGGCGCCGAAATTGCGCGCAGCCCTGGCTTCCGCCTCGGCCAGCGGGCCGGTGTGATCAAGCAAGGAGCCCAATTCCGGCACCGAGACCGACAGGTCCGAACGCAGGGTGTTCTCCCCGAAAAACTGGTGAAACGCCTGCCCGACCGGGCTCTTGTGATAGGCCACACCGCCGCCGTGACCGGGCGTGTGCCAGGAATAGTTTGAATCGGCAGTGTGTTGCACCAGCGCCTTGAAAAAGGGCGGGAGCAAACCATCAAGGTATTTGCGGGCCGCACGGGCCACTTGCCGGGCCAGAAAGGGCACGGTGTCTTCGAACAGATAGAGAATGCCGCGCAGCTGATTGAGCTCGGCCATGGCATCGGCCGGGGCGTTTTCCAGCGTCACTTGTTCGCCCAGCGCGAAGATTGGCAAGTCCGGCGCACGCACCCGCGCCAGACCGATCAGCTCAGCCATATTGTGTAACAAATGAGAATCGGCGCTGGCGTCTTCAGCGGCAATCAACATGCAGGAGAGGCCGTGATGGGTCGAAGCGACCAGCCGCCCTTCGGTGTAATCCACCGCCGAAACGATGCTGAAGCCTTCCTGCTCCAGCTCCCGGGCGATGCCGCGTACGCGGTCACCGGCGACGGTGTCGGCCTTGATGTCGCGATGGACGATCAACACCGGGAATTTCAAATCTTTATACATGAGGCTCAGTGTCCTGAGGTTGCAGACCATAGCCTGCCAATCACCTCAGGGTAGAGGGTTCAAGCGCATGTGGCGAGCGCGACGCCCCGAAGCGGGTCAATGAGTGCACCATCATGTGGCCATCAAACACTAGCTAAAACAGAGATGCCGGGCCTTTGTAGCAGCTGCCGAGCCTGCGAGGCTGCGTCCGGCGACGAAGTCGCCGTAAACCCTGCAAACACGGTCTTCCTGGAACACCGCGGGGGCTGATTTCACGACGACTTCGTCGCCGAACGCAGCCTCGCGCAGCTCGGCAGCTGCTACGGGCCAGGTGTGCCGGTTCTACTCAACACAGCCTGCCCCCTCCCCCCGACATATGACAGGTCAGGCCTGTGCCTTGGCCTCGACCAGTTGCTGCCACAGTGACGGGGCACCAGCAGACTTGGCGATGGCTTCCAGGCGCGCGACGTGCCGGGCCAGGTCATCTTCGCTGGCGGGGATGATCCGGGTAGGCTGGCGATCGGCCGGCAAGCGGCGGATTTCGGTGGCGGAGTTGTCCGCGCCTTCACCGGAACCGTTGCCATCAGAGGCATTACCGGCCAGCGACAGGCTGGTCTGGCCGCCGGTCATCGTCAGGTAAACGTCAGCGAGGATCTCGGAGTCGAGCAAGGCGCCGTGGAGTTCACGGCCCGAGTTGTCGACGCCATAACGTTTGCACAACGCGTCGAGGCTGTTGCGCTGACCCGGGTGACGTTCCCGGGCCATCATCAGGGTGTCGAGGATCGAGCAGTGCTGAGTGATGTCCGCACGATCGTGCTGGCCCATCAGGGCGAATTCGTTGTTGATGAAGCCAACGTCGAACGCCGCGTTATGGATGATCAGCTGCGCGCCCTTGATGAATTCGAAAAATTCATCGGCCACTTCAGTGAAACGCGGTTTGCCCACCAGGAATTCGTTGGTGATGCCGTGGACGCCGATGGCGCCTTCGTCACTCTCGCGATCCGGTTGCAGGTAAACGTGGAAATGCCGGCCGGTCAGGCGCCGACCGATCAACTCGACACAACCGATTTCGATAATCCGGTGGCCGTCGGTCACCGGCATGCCGGTGGTTTCGGTATCGAGTACAACGGATCTGGTGGCCATCAGTGCTCAGCTCTCAACGGGTCAATCGTGCAAAAGCGGCGATGTTAACACGCTCGCGGGATCCGGCGCGCGCACAGCCAGGTGACCGGGGCTCATGCCGTTTTTAACAATCATTAGCAATGTTCATAAAGTCTGGAGCAGAACGGATTGTTAGCGTGCGGGGCTTGTTTCCAAGGGATTGAGTCCGCCATGAAGACCGCACGATTCCTATTATTGAGTACCTGTCTGCTGGGCACAGGCGCCCATGCCACCAGTTTGGTGATCAGCACTGACGTGACGTTGAGTGTGACGCTGAGCTCGAGCAAAGGCACCAGCGGGTCATTCAGCGATGACAAGATTGTGCTGGCGGCGAAGGATGATGCGGCGGCGTTTGTGGCGAGCGAGGGAACGATATACGGGGCGCGAATCGAGGCGGCGTTTTTGCGGATTCGCGGGATGGTCAACGATCAGTATTCAGACCGACAACTGGCCACCGCAATCTTGATGCTGTGACGCCCTGTAGGAGCGAAGCTTGCTCGCGAAGAACGATAACGCGGTCACTCTGTCACACCGCGGCGCCTTCTTCGCGGGCAAGCCTCGCTCCCACAGGGATCGGTGGAATCATCAAGCCTGCTTGTACCCACGCACTTCATCCACGCCACGGTTGGCCAGTTGGTCGGCCCGTTCGTTGCCGTGGTGGCCGATGTGCCCGCGCACCCATTTCCAGGTGACGTTGTGGCGGTTGACCTGCTCATCCAGCAGCTTCCACAAATCAGCGTTTTTGACCGGTTCCTTCGCCGCCGTTTTCCAGCCGCGTTTCTTCCAGTTGTCCATCCACTCGTTGATGCCTTTCATCACGTACTGGGAGTCGGTCACCAGCAGCACGTCGCAGGAACGCTTGAGTTCTTCCAGGCCGCGGATCGCGCCCATCAGCTCCATGCGGTTGTTGGTGGTATTGGCTTCGCCACCCCACAGTTCCTTTTCAACGCCTTTGCACACCAGCAATGCGCCCCAGCCGCCAGGGCCAGGGTTGCCTTTGCAGGCGCCGTCGGTGAAGAGTTCTACGCTATCGCTCATGCCAATCTATCCAGAAAATGCGGTGGCTCGCCGATCAGTGACCGACGATGCCCGAGGCCGGGGCAAACCCGACCGGGAAATAAATAATGTGTTACGGCTCGATGTTGCGACGGTTGACCTTGGCCATCGGCAATGGAATCAGCTTGCCCATCGGTTCGCGCCGTTCCTGGCGGACGGGCCGCAGGCCCACCACGATCTTGCGCGCAACCAGTAAATAGAAGCCGCCACCCGACAGTTGCCAGTCACCGGCCTTGCGCTCCCAACCGGCCAGACGAGCCTGCCAGGCGGGTGACGCAAGCGGCGGACGATAGCACCCGAAGCGGCGTTTCTCCAGCGCGAAGCCCAGCAGATTGAGCCAGTCGCCGACCCGCGACGGCGAGATGCAGCGAGCCTTGCGCAAGCCGTCGTGCGCGAACACATGGCGCAAGCCCCAGCTGCTCCAGGGATTGATTCCGATGATCAGCAGATGCCCGCCGGGCCGCACGCTGCTCGCGGCTTCACGCAGCAAACCGTGGGGCGACAGGCAGAAATCCAGACCGTGCTGCATCACCACCACATCAGCGGCATGCTCGCTCAACGGCCAGGCCTGCTCTTCGCAGACAATCTCGACACCCGGCAACGGCGCACCAAGCCGCACATTGCGCTGAACCTGGGGTGCCGACGGCGGCGTCTGGGCGGACGGACCGTAATGCACCAGGTAACCACCGAAGAAGCGGCCCAGCTCGTCTTCGAGCATGCGACGCTCTTCGTCCAGCAGAAATTGCCCGATCGGGCCGGACAGCCATTCACGGGCTGCGCTGATCAATGCCAGCCAGTCAGGATCGGCCTGAGCGAACGCTTTATCAGTCATTGCATTCTCCAACGCGCCAGGAAGTTCTAAGATGCGCCATTGTTTTCCGCTTGGCGAATCCGACGATGATACAGATCAGTGCCCTGCCCGCCTTCACCGACAACTACATCTGGTTGTTACAAGACCACAACACCCAGCGCTGCGCCGTGGTCGATCCGGGTGATGCTGCGCCCGTGCAAGCCTGGCTGGCAGCGCATCCGGGTTGGGTATTGAGCGATATCCTGGTCACTCACCACCATCATGATCATGTCGGCGGCGTCGAGCAGCTGAAAAAAGCGACGGACGCGACAGTCTACGGCCCGGCCAGCGAAACCATCCCGGCGCGGGACGTGGCGCTCAAGGATAACGACCGCGTCAGCGTGCTGGGCTGGGAGTTCGACGTCTTTGCCGTTCCCGGACACACCCTGGGACATATTGCCTATTACCATCACGGCCTGCTGTTCTGCGGCGACACCCTGTTTGCCGCCGGTTGCGGGCGATTGTTCGAAGGCACGCCGGAGCAAATGCACACCTCGCTGAGCCGCTTCGCTGCTCTGCCTGAAGATACGCTGGTCTACTGCACCCACGAATACACCCTGAGCAACCTGAAGTTCGCCGCAGCGGTCGAACCGGGCAACCCTGACACCGCCGCACGTCTGGAAAAAGTCACCGCGCAACGTGCAGCCGGAATCATGACGCTGCCCTCTACTTTGGCGCTTGAGAAGCTGACCAACCCGTTTTTGCGTGTCGACGAAACATCCGTTAAAGAAAAAGTGGACGAACGGAATGGAACCCAAAACCGGGCTCCGAGTGCGGTCTTTGCTGCTCTTCGGGCTTGGAAAGATAAGTTCTAAGTAGCCGGCCCGTTGGTACAAAAATTCTGAATGGTTGACCGCAAGGGGTACGCTTTCTAGAATCGCCCGACATTTTTGCCCGGAACATACTTCCAGCCAATGTCGTCATCTATTCGTAAAGCCATCAATTCAGACGCATTGACCCGCTTGGCTCAAGCCATAGCGGTGGCTGTGTCCGCCACTCTGGCGGGCTGTTCCAGCCATGTGCCGCAGACCGAAGCGACACACACTCCGAATATCGCCGCTCGCGCCAAGCAGAAACCTATCTGGCTCAGCGAAAAACCGACTCCGCAAATACCACAAGATGTCTGGGAGCGCATGCGCCAAGGCTTCCAGTTGCAGGACAGCCTGGGCGTCAACCCGCGCATCGAGCAACAGCGCCTATGGTTCGCCAGCAACCCGTCCTTCCTCGAAAACGCCGGCGAACGCGGCAGCCTCTACATTCACTACATTGTCGAACGCCTTGAAGAACGCAACATGCCGCTGGAACTGGCGCTGTTGCCGGTGATTGAAAGCGCCTACAACCCGATGGCCTATTCCCGGGCCAACGCGGTTGGATTGTGGCAATTCATTCCCTCCACCGGGCGTTACTTCAACCTGCGTCAAACCCGCTTCTATGATGGCCGTCGCGACATCACCGCCTCGACCACCGCGGCCATGGATTACCTGACCCGCCTGCACGACATGTTCAACGGTGACTGGCTGCTGGCCCTGGCGGCCTACAACGCTGGTGAAGGCACGGTCAGTCGCGCTATCGAGCGCAACGAAAGACTCGGCCTGCCGACCGATTACTGGAACCTGCCGCTGCCCGCCGAAACCCAGGCCTACGTGCCGAAATTGCTGGCCTTGTCCCAGGTCGTACTGGCCCCCGAAGCGTATGGCGTGAACCTCAACCCGATCGCCAACGAACCGTACTTCCAGGTCGTCGAAATCAACCAGCGTATGGACCTGTCCAAGGTCGCCGCGGTGGCCAACATCGACGAAGACGAGCTGTTCCAGCTCAACCCGGCCTTCAAACAGCGCACCACCATCGACGGCCCCCAGCATTTGCTGGTGCCAACGTCCAAGGCGCAACTGCTGACAGCCAGCCTCTCGACCATGCGTCCTGAAGAGTTGATCAGCAAGAAGTCGCTCAAGCCGGTCTTTGAAGGTGCTGATGAATCCGAAATCGCCAGCCTCAAACGTGCCTACCGCGTAAAACGTGGCGACAACCTCGCCGCCATCGCCAAGGCCAACAAGGTCGACGTCAAGGACCTGCAACGCTGGAACAAGATGACCGGCAAGAACCTCAAGGTCGGCCAGACCCTGGTGATGCAGGACACCAACAAGCGCAGCAGCAGCAGCGGTCGCGTCAACACCGTCGTGGCGGCGAACAGCAAGACCAACAGCAAAGCCGCCAAGGAAAAGCCGCAGACCCAATACAAGGTTCAGCAAGGCGATTCGCTGTACATGGTTGCCAAACGTTTCAACGTTGAAATGCAACACCTCAAGCGCTGGAACCCGCGTGTCGGTCAGGCTCTCAAGCCTGGGCAGATGTTGACGGTGTCTTCACCGCGCTAAAAACGAGCCCCTGATTTCAGGGTTTTTTTTTGCCCCAAAGTCCTGTTCAAATCCATAGCAGCTGGCGAACTGTGGCGAGGGGATTTATCCCCGTTGGGCTGCGAAGCGGCCCTCAGCATTTCATTCGCACTACGCATTTATAGGGTTAACGACTGCTGCGCAGCCGAACGGGGATAAATCCCCTCGCCACAGTTCGCCAGCTGCTACAAGGGTCGCGCGTGTAATTAACAACGCATTAAGCCAGTGTCTTTTTCCTGTCGATACAAGCTGTTACTGTACGGGCCACAAAGCCCAAGCCGCCTGGATCGGATCTCTGACTTGAAGCGTCCCCTCCTCCTGTTCCTGATCAGCCTGGCCTTGAGCTCCCCCGCTAGCGCGACGATCAGCGAAAGCCACGGTTATGCGCAGTTCGGCACGCTCAAGTACCCGGCCAGATTTACCCACTTCGACTGGGTCAACCCGCAAGCGCCCAAGGGCGGTACGTTGCGGGTGATGGCGTTTGGCACCTTCGATACGCTCAACCCCTACACCTTCAAGGGTTCAAGCCCGGTTTCCACCCCCAACTTCCTGCAGTACGGCATCAACGAGCTCAACGAACCGTTGATGGTCGGCACTGGCCAGTACGCGCCGTCAGGCGGTGAGCCGACCTCCAGTTATGGCCTGATCGCCCAATCGGTGGAATACAGCGAAGACCGCAGCTGGGTCGTGTTCAACCTGCGCCCCGAAGCGCGGTTCCACGATGGCACACCGATTACCGCCTACGACGTGGCGTTTTCCTATCGTTTGCTGCTCAAGGAAGGCCATCCGCAGTACCGCACCAGCCTTCAGGAAGTGTTGCGGGTCGACATCCTCAATCCGCAGCGCATTCGATTCGTCTTCAAGCGCGCCGGCAATCCGTTGCAGATCCTGCGCCTGGGCGAATTGCCGGTGCTGCCGCAGCATTACTGGAAAGGGCGTGATTTCAAGGCCACCACCTTCGAACCGCCACTGGGCAGCGGGCCGTATCGCATTACGTCGGTAACACCGGGACGTCAGATCATTTTCGAACGGGTCAAGGATTACTGGGGCAAGGACCTGCCGGTCAATCGGGGCAAGTACAACGTCGATCGCATGGAAGTCGAGTTCTACCGCGACAGCGATGTAGCCTTCGAAGCCTTCAAGGCCGGCGAATTCGACATTTACATCGAACACCAGGCGAAGAATTGGGACAACGGTTACAACTTCCCGGCCGTGCGCCGCGGCGACGTGATCAAGGCGCAGATCCCGCACCAGATTCCGACCCAGACCCAGGGCCTGTTCATGAACAGCCGGCGCCCGGCCTTCTCCGAGACCAACGTCCGTGAAGCGCTGGGGCTGATGTTCGACTTCGAGTGGACCAACCGCACCCTGTTCAGCGGCGCGTACAAGCGCGCCATGAGTTACTACCCCAATAGCGAGTTCTCCGCGACAGGCCTGCCGGTCGGGCACGAATGGCTGATGCTCAAGCCGTATCGCGAGCAGTTGCCCGCCAAGCTCTTCACCGAGCCGTTCAGCCTGCCCAAGACCGATGGACGCGGCATTCCCCGTGAAACAATGCGAAAGGCCCTGGCGCTACTCGCCGAGGCCGGCTGGAAGCTCAATGGTCAACGGATCGAGAACGCCAAAGGTCAACCGCTCAAGCTCGAGATTCTGCTGGTCAACCCGAACCTGGAACGCATCCTTCAGCCTTACGTCGAGAACCTCGCCAGCATTGGCATCGACGCGCGGCTGCGCACCGTCGACCGCGCCCAGTACAAACAACGTCTGGACCAGTTCGATTTCGACATGATCCTGATGACCCAAAACCAGACTCTCAGCCCGGGACTGGAGCAATGGCAGTATTTCCATTCCAGCCAGGTCGGGGTCAAGGGCAGTAAAAACTACGCCGGCATCGCCAACCCGGTGGTCGATCACCTGCTCGAACAACTGCTAGCCGCGCAAACCCGCGACGAACAAGTCGCCGCCGGCAAAGCCCTGGACCGGGTCTTGCTGTGGCAGCACTACATCATTCCCAACTGGTACCTCAATTATCACCGCCTGGCCTACCGCAACCGGTTCGCCTTCGTCACCACGCCGCCCTACACCCTGGGTCTGAGCGCCTGGTGGCTGAAATCTTCGGAGAAAGATCGATGAAACCCGTACGCGCCCTGCTCTTGCAGGCCAGCGGTCTGCTGTTCGCCGGGCTGGCCTGCGCCGCCCCGCAACATGCCGTGACCCTGTACAACGAGCCGCCGAAATACCCGGCCGACTTCAAGCATTTCGACTACGTGAACCCCGACGCGCCCAAAGGCGGGATCTTTCGCCAGGCCGGGTTCGGCGGCTTCGACAGCCTCAACCCGTTCATCAGCAAAGGCGTGCCGGCCGACGACATCGGCATGATCTACGACACCCTGGCCAAACAGGGTCTGGACGAACCGTTCACCGAATACGGGCTGGTCGCCGGCAAGATCGAGAAAGCTCCGGACAATAGCTGGGTGCGCTTCTACCTGCGTCCTGAAGCGCGCTTCCACGATGGTCATCCGATCCGCGCCGAAGACGTGGTGTTCAGCTTCCAGATGCTGACCACGGACGGCGCCCCGCTCTATCGCGGTTACTACAGCGATGTCGAGGAAGCGGTCGCCGAAAACCCGCTCACCGTGCTTTTCAAGTTCAAGCACACCAACAACCGCGAACTGCCGCTGATCCTCGGCCAGTTGCCGGTGTTGCCGAAGCATTGGTGGGCGAACCGCGATTTCAACAAAGGCAACCTTGAAATCCCGTTGGGCAGCGGCCCCTACAAGGTCACCGAAGTGAAGGCCGGGCGCTCGATACGCTATGAGCGGGTCAAGGATTACTGGGGCAAGGACCTCCCGGCCAACCGTGGTTTCTACAACTTCGACGTGATGACCACCGACTACTACCGCGACAACACGGTGGCGCTGGAAGCCCTCAAGGCCGGTCAGTTCGATTTCTGGCTGGAGATGAGCGCGAAGAACTGGGCCAACGCCTACAACATCCCGGCGGTCACCGAAGGCCGATTGAACAAGGAACAGATCCCCAACGGCAACCCGACCGGCATGCAGGGCTTTGTGTTCAACCTTCGCCGCCCTGTGTTCCAGGACGTGCGCGTGCGCCAGGCGTTCACGTTGTTGCTGGACTTTGAATGGACCAACAAGCAACTGTTCAACGGTGCCTATGTGCGCACCCGCAGTTTCTTCGAAAACTCGGAAATGGCCGCGACCGGCCTGCCTGACGCCGATCAGCTGGCGATCCTCGACCCGTTCCGCGGCAAGATTCCCGAGCAGGTGTTCAGCGAAGCGTTCCAGAACCCGATGACCGATGCCAGCGGCATGATCCGCACCCAGCAGCGCAAGGCCTACCAATTGCTGCAAGAGGCTGGCTGGCGGATCGTCGACGACAAGATGGTCGACGCCAACGGCAAACCGGTGACCATCGAATTCCTGCTGGCCCAGACCGAATTCGAACGCGTGCTGCTGCCGTTCAAGCGCAACCTCAGCGACCTGGGCATTGACTTGGTGATCCGCCGGGTCGACGTCTCGCAATACATCAACCGCGTGCGTTCACGGGACTTCGACATGATCGTCGGCAGCTTCCCGCAGTCCAACTCACCGGGCAACGAACAGCGCGAATTCTGGATGTCCGCCGCCGCCGACAAGCCCGGTAGCCGCAATTCCATGGGCCTCAGGGATCCGGTGGTCGATCAACTGGTCGAGCAGCTGATCAACGCCGATTCGCGCAAAAGCCTGGTCGCTCACGCCCGGGCACTGGACCGCGTGCTGCAATGGGGCTATTACGTGATCCCCAACTGGCACATCAAAACCTGGCGCGTGGCGTACTGGAACCACATCGGTCACCCGAAAGTCTCTCCCAAATACGACATCGGCACGAACACCTGGTGGGTCAAGCCTGACGCGACACCGGCGATAGAAGTCGAAACCAAACTGCAAGCCGACCCTGCGGGCACGGAGTAATCAGATGCTGGCGTATATTTTTCGGCGACTGCTGCTGATCATTCCGACCTTGCTCGGCATTTTGTTGATCAACTTCGTGATCATCCAGGCCGCCCCCGGCGGGCCGGTAGAGCAGATGATCGCCAAGCTCGAAGGCTTCGAAGGCGCCACCAGCCGCATTGCCGGCGGCGGTGCCGAAGTCTCGGTGGCCGGCTCCGCCTATCGCGGCGCGCAAGGCCTGGACCCCATGCTGGTCAAGGAAATCGAACACATGTACGGCTTCGATAAATCGGCGCCGGAACGCTTGTGGATCATGATCAAGAACTACGCCACCCTGGACTTCGGTGACAGCTTTTTCCGCGACGCCAAGGTCATCGACCTGATCAAGGAAAAGATGCCGGTGTCGATCTCGCTCGGGCTGTGGAGCACGCTGATCATGTACCTGGTGTCGATCCCGCTGGGGATCGCCAAGGCGACGCGACACGGCAGCCACTTCGACGTCTGGACCAGCTCGTTGATCATCGTCGGCTACGCGATCCCGGCATTCCTGTTTGCGATCCTGCTGATCGTGGTGTTCGCCGGCGGCAGCTACCTGGACTGGTTCCCGCTCAGGGGGCTGACCTCGAACAACTTCGATGAACTGAGCACCGGCGGCAAGATCCTCGATTACTTCTGGCACCTGGCATTGCCGGTGACAGCACTGGTGATCGGCAACTTCGCAACCATGACCCTGCTGACCAAAAACAGCTTCCTCGACGAAATCAACAAACAGTACGTGGTCACCGCCAAGGCCAAGGGCCTGACCAATCACCGCGTGCTTTACGGTCATGTGTTCCGCAACGCCATGCTGCTGGTGATCGCCGGTTTCCCGTCGGCGTTTATCGGGATCTTCTTCACCGGCTCGTTGCTGGTGGAAGTGATCTTCTCCCTGGATGGCCTCGGCTTGATGAGTTTCGAAGCGGCGATAAATCGCGATTACCCGGTGGTGTTCGGCACGCTGTTTATCTTCACCTTGCTCGGCCTGGTGGTGAAATTGATCGGTGACCTGACCTACACCTTTGTCGATCCGCGCATCGACTTCGAAAGCCGGGAGCATTGAGATGAATCTGTCCCCGCTCAATCGCCGACGTTTCGAACTGTTCAAGGCCAACAAGCGTGGCTGGTGGTCGCTGTGGCTGTTCCTGGTGCTGTTCGGCCTGAGCCTCGGCGCCGAGCTGATTGCCAACGACAAACCGCTGGTGGTGCATTACGACAACGGCTGGTACTTCCCGGCGCTCAAGCGCTACCCGGAAACCGCGTTCGGCGGCGAATTCCCGCTGGAAGCCAACTACAAGAGCCCATATATCCGCGAACTGCTCAAGGCCAAAGACGCCTGGGTGCTGTGGGCGCCGATTCCCTACAGCTACCAAAGCATCAATTACGACCTGAAGGTCCCGGCGCCCGCGCCACCGTCAGCCGACAACCTCCTGGGTACTGACGATCAGGGCCGCGATGTGTTGGCGCGGGTGATTTACGGCTTCCGGATTTCGGTGCTGTTTGCGCTGACCCTGACCATTCTCAGCTCGATCATCGGCGTGATTGCCGGCGCCTTGCAGGGGTTTTATGGCGGCTGGGTGGATCTGGCCGGGCAGCGTTTCCTGGAGATCTGGTCCGGGCTGCCGGTCCTGTACTTGCTGATCATCCTCGCCAGTTTCGTGCAGCCGAATTTCTGGTGGCTGTTGGGGATCATGCTGCTGTTCTCGTGGATGAGTCTGGTGGACGTGGTGCGCGCCGAGTTCCTGCGCGGCCGCAACCTTGAATACGTGCGTGCGGCCCGGGCGCTGGGGATGCAGAATGGTGCGATCATGTTCCGCCACATCCTGCCCAATGCCATGGTCTCGACCATGACGTTTATGCCGTTCATTCTGACCGGCGCCATCGGTACCCTGACCGCGCTCGACTTCCTGGGCTTCGGTTTGCCGCCGGGCGCACCGTCGTTGGGTGAACTGGTGGCCCAGGGCAAATCCAACCTGCAAGCGCCGTGGCTCGGTATGAGCGCGTTTGCGGTGTTGGCGTTGATGTTGAGTTTGCTGGTGTTCATCGGCGAGTCCGCTCGCGATGCCTTCGACCCGAGGAAGTGAAATGAATCAGGACAATCTGATCGAAGTGCGCGACCTGGCCGTCGAATTCGTCGTCGGCGATCACTGTCAGCGGGTAGTGGAAGGTGTCAGCTTCGACATCAAGCGTGGCGAAACCCTGGCGCTGGTGGGCGAAAGCGGTTCCGGCAAATCGGTGACCGCACACTCGATCCTGCGCCTGCTGCCCTACCCGCTCGCCCGGCATCCGTCGGGGACCATCGAGTATTCCGGGCAAAACCTGCTGAGCCTGAAAGAGAAAACCATCCGCCACATCCGCGGCAACCGGATCGCGATGATCTTTCAGGAGCCGATGACCTCGCTCAATCCGCTGCACTCGATCGAGAAGCAGATCAATGAGGTGTTGAGCACCCACAAGGGCCTGATCGGCAAAGTCGCGACCAAGCGCACGCTGGAGTTACTGGAGATGGTTGGCATTCCAGAGCCGGAGAAACGTCTCAAGGCCCTGCCCCATGAATTGTCCGGCGGCCAGCGTCAACGGGTGATGATCGCCATGGCCCTGGCCAACGAGCCGGAGTTGCTGATCGCCGACGAACCGACCACCGCGCTGGACGTGACCGTTCAGCTGAAAATCCTCGAGTTGCTCAAGGAATTGCAGGCCCGTCTGGGCATGGCATTGCTACTGATCAGTCACGATTTGAACCTTGTGCGAAGAATTGCGCATCGCGTATGTGTCATGCAGCGCGGTTGCATCGTCGAACAGGCATCGTGCGAAGAGTTGTTCCGCGCGCCGCAGCATCCGTACACTCGGGAACTGCTGGCAGCGGAGCCCAGCGGCAAGCCGGCGACGAACGTAATCGGCCCGCCGCTGCTGCAGGTCGAGGACCTGAAAGTCTGGTTCCCGATCAAGAAAGGCTTTCTGAAAAAGACCGTCGACCACATCAAAGCGGTGGACGGGATCAATTTCAGCCTGCCCCAGGGCCAGACCCTGGGGATTGTGGGAGAAAGCGGTTCGGGCAAGTCGACACTCGGTCTGGCGATTTTGCGGCTGATCGGCAGCAAAGGCGCCATCCGTTTTGAAGGCAAGCAGCTAGACTGCCTGACGCAGGGCGAGGTTCGGCCGTTGCGCCGGGAAATGCAGGTGGTGTTCCAGGACCCGTTCGGCAGCCTGAGCCCGCGGATGTGCGTGAGTCAGATCGTCGGCGAAGGCCTGCGGATCCACAAGATGGGCACTGAGGCGGAACAGGAACAAGCGATTATTGCGGCATTGAAGGAGGTAGGTCTGGACCCGGAAACCCGGAACCGCTACCCCCATGAATTTTCCGGCGGGCAGCGGCAGAGAATCGCCATTGCCCGGGCATTAGTGCTAAAACCGGCGTTGATTTTGCTGGACGAGCCGACTTCGGCCCTCGACCGCACTGTGCAACGCCAAGTGGTGGAGCTTTTGCGTTCACTGCAAACCAAGTACAACCTGACGTATTTGTTTATCAGCCATGACCTGGCTGTCGTCAAGGCGCTGAGCCACCAGCTGATGGTGGTCAAGCATGGCCAAGTGGTCGAACAGGGAGACGCGCAAAGTATCTTTGCCGCCCCCCAACATCCGTATACACAGCAGTTGCTGGAAGCCGCTTTCCTGGCTCCAGCCACTGCGCAATAACCTGAAAGAGAGGAGCAACACATGGGTTTTCTCGCCGGTAAGCGCGTACTGATCGTCGGTGTCGCCAGCAAGCTGTCCATCGCATCCGGCATCGCTGCCGCCATGCATCGCGAGGGCGCTGAGCTTGCCTTCACTTATCAGAACGACAAACTCAAGGGTCGTGTCGAAGAGTTCGCACAAAGCTGGGGTTCCAACCCTGACCTGTGCTTCCCGTGCGACGTGGCCAGCGATGAAGAAATCGCCAAGGTCTTCGTTGAACTGGGCAAGAAGTGGGACGGCCTGGATTGCATCGTGCACTCCGTCGGCTTCGCCCCGGGCGACCAACTGGACGGCGACTTCACCGAAGCCACCACCCGTGAAGGTTTCCGCATTGCTCACGACATCAGCGCCTACAGCTTCGTGGCCCTGGCTAAAGCCGGCCGCGAAATGATGAAAGGCCGCAACGGCAGCCTGCTGACCCTGTCGTACCTGGGCGCTGAGCGCACCATGCCGAACTACAACGTGATGGGCATGGCCAAGGCTTCGCTGGAAGCTGGCGTGCGTTACCTGGCCGGCTCCCTGGGCCCGGACGGCACCCGCGTCAACTGCGTATCGGCCGGCCCGATTCGTACTCTGGCTGCTTCGGGTATCAAGAACTTCCGCAAGATGCTGGCCGCCAACGAAGCGCAAACCCCGCTGCGTCGCAACGTCACCATCGACGAAGTCGGCAACGCCGGCGCCTTCCTGTGCTCGGACCTGGCGTCCGGCATCAGCGGCGAAATCATGTATGTAGACGGTGGTTTCAACACCACTGCGATGGGTAGCCTGGAAGAGTAATCTTCCGCTAGCCCATAAAAAACCCGCCTCGACAGGCGGGTTTTTTGTGCCTGAGATTTCAGGCGTGATGCAAATCCCCTGTAGGAGTGAGCCTGCTCGCGATAGCGATTGATCATTCACCATCGATGTCGTCTGACATGACGCCATCGCGAGCAGGCTCGCTCCTACAGGGGTTTGTGGCTAGTCCTCGGTTTGGGTCAGGCACCGGGCAAAAAGCTGCTGAATCGGCTGCATCCGCTGGCTATAACGCTGCAACAGCACAATCTCCCGATAGAACGTCAACTCGCCCAACGGGATAATCCTGACCTTCGCCCCATGCTCAAGCCATAACCCGGCCTCGGGCAGCAGTGAAACGCCGAGCCCGCATTCGACCATCTTCACGATGGCTTCCAGTTCATCCAGTTCCAGCGCCACGTGCACTTCAATCTGCTGCTCACGCAAAAACCGCGTCACCAGGCGACCGCCAAATGAATTGCGGTCGTAGCGCACGTGCGGGTGGCTCGCGAGGACCTGCAACGGGTCATTGCCCTCAAGGTCCATTGGCACAATCAACACAAACGGTTCCCGGCGGATAACCTGCGCCGACAGCTCCTTGGGCAGCTCGAACGGCGGCTTGATCAATATCGCCAAGTCGACCTCCCCGGTGTCCACCTGGCTCAACAGGTTCAATGACACACCCGGCACCAGTTTCGGCTCAAGCAACGGCGCCTGCTGCCTCAACCGCAAAAATGCCTGGGGCAACAACCCGGTCTGGACCGTGGCCACCGCGCCAATTTTCAGCTCGCCGCGATACTCGCTGACATCATCACTGACGGCCATGCGGCTGAATGTCTCGAGGATTTCCTGCGCCATCGGCAAGGCCCGTTGCCCGGCGGCATTGAGAACCGCCTGACGCCCGGTGCGATCGAACAGGCGAATGCCCAGCGCCTGTTCCAGATTGCGTATCTGCGCGCTGACCGCCGACTGCGTCAGGCCGATGTGCATCCCGGCGGCCGCGAACGTGCCGTAGCGCGTCACGGCAATGAAGGTTTTCAATTCGCGCAGCATAGGCATTCTCGATTGATCGAAATTATTTGTGCTCGACGCAAAAACTATCGTCTTTCAATCAAAAAGCATAGCGCTAAACTTAGCCTCGTCCCCAAACAACAAGAAGGCGAACCTCATGCAACTCTCCCCTTTTCACCTGGCTATCCCGGTTTACGATTTGGCCGCTGCCCGGCGTTTCTATGGCGAAGTGTTCGGCCTGGAAGAAGGCCGTTCCAGCGACCACTGGGTCGACTTCAACTTTTTCGGCCATCAACTGGTGATTCACCTGGCACCGAAAAACGCCTCTCAGGAAGCCGCACACACCAATGCCGTGGACGGTCATAACGTGCCGGTGCCGCATTTCGGTGTGATTTTGGGAATGGAGGAATGGGAGGCGCTGGCGGAGCGTTTGAAAGACCTCGGTACACGCTTTGTGATCGAGCCCGGCATCCGCTTTCAGGGTTTAGTGGGTGAGCAAGCCACGATGTTTCTCTTCGACCCCTGCGGCAACGCTTTGGAGTTCAAGGCTTTCAAGGACATCTCTCAGGTGTTTGCCAAATGATCCGCCCGGACTTTGACGCCACCACCCTCAGTGAAGCGGTGGTCAATGGCGATACGACCGCGGCCGCCATCGCAGAATCCTTCCTTGAGCGCATCCAGGCGCAGGAGCCGGATATCCAGGCCTTCGTTTCGTTCGACGCCCGGCAGGTACGCGCCGATGCTGCGCAGAACAACGGTCGTGGCCTGTTGGCCGGCATACCCGTAGGCATCAAGGACATCTTCGACACCGCCGCCTACCCCACGCAATTCTTCTCACCCATTTACACCGGCCATCAACCCGCCCGGGACGCCCACGTGGTGACGCTGTTGCGCCAGGCCGGCGCGCTGGTCATGGGCAAGACTCACACCACCGAGTTTGCTTACATGCACACCGGTCCGACCCGCAATCCCCACGACCTCGCTCGCACGCCAGGCAGCTCCAGCGCGGGTTCGGCGGCCGGGATGGCGGCGGGTTTCTTCGCCTTGGCGCTGGGTACCCAGACCGCTGGCTCATTGCTAAAGCCGGCATCCTACTGCGGCCTCTTCGCTTACAAACCGTCGCTGGGACTGGTGTCGCTGGAAGGTGTGAAACCGCTGGCGCCGAGCTTCGACACCGTGGGTTGGTACGGAAGATCGGTACGCGATCTGCACCTCGTGGCGCGCGTGTTGATTCCCGGTTTTGTCGTGCCGGACGTCGAGCGGCGTCCACTGCGACTAGGCTTCTGCCGCACGTCGCGCTGGGATCAGGTGGACCCCGAGGTGGCCCACGCTCTGGAGCAGGCAGCCGATCAGTTGAGCCGCGCTGGCCATCACGTGAGCGAACTGCAACTGCCCGACGAGTTTGCCGGTGTATTCGACGACCATCAGCTGATTAACGATTGCGAAGGTGCCCGCTCGCTGGCGAAGGAGTTTCAACGACACCGGACCCAATTGAGCCCCTCGACACTGGCCATGTTTGAGCGTGCGGCAGCGACAACATGGGAACAGGAATCCGCTGCCAAGGCGCGCCTGGCCACCCTCGCCCCACGCTTGAATGAGCTTTGCCAACCCTTCGACGCCATGCTCGGCGCCTCGTGCGGGATGGTTGCGCCCATGGGTCTGGAAAGCACCGGACCGTCGGATTTCATCAAGTTCTGGGGCGCGTTTGGCTGGCCGCAGGTCAATATTCCGCTCAAACGCGCGGAAGGCAGCCTGCCGATCGGACTACAGATGATCGGGAAGTTCAGGGATGACGGCCGGTTGTTGAGAGCCGCCGGGCAGGTTACATCGGTTTTGCACCGCGCCACTCAAGAATGATGAGTGGCGTGCATCGCCTGATCGGCCAGGGCCAGCACGTCTTCGGCTGTCTGATTTAGCCGAGGATTAAACTCGATCTGGCCAATGCTGTAACGAATGGCAAAACTGCGATTCGCCGTGGCATTGCGCTCGGCGAGTATTTCTTCGAGGCGTGCCATGATCGCAGGCAGCTCTACAACGCTCGCCCCTGTCAGCAGAGCGACAAACTTGTCGTTACCCAGTCGGCCGATCACATCGCTTTCGCGAAAGGCAATGCGCAACACGTCAGCAAAGGTTTTCAGGGCGTTGTCGCCCTCTGCTCGACCGTACAGGTAATTGATTTGCTTGAAATTATCGAGATCGAAAAACAGTAGCGTGGCCGGTAATGCCAACTGCTGGCAGGCGTCCAGCCCTTGTTGGGCCAGCGCTGTAAACCCGTGACGGTTGGGCAACAGCGTCAACTCGTCCATACTCGCCATCTGCACACCCATCAGCTCTTGCTCGGCCTTACGAGCCAGATCGCGCAGCCGTTCACGCTCCTTAAGTGGCGAACGCATCGGGTCTGTGCAAGCACCTCGCTTGACCGGTTTGCCTGGGATCAGCATTACTCACTCCATTGGCAGATATGCACTTTAGAGTCGTGCGTACCCGGATTGACTCCCTGTTAACGGACCGCCGGTCAACTGCCCTGCACCGGACACGGCCCACCCGCGTCAGCCCACAGCTTGAATTGGGTGACGAAAATGTCGTGGGGCACCGGCACCGGCGCCCTTCCCTCGCCCGGATTCCAGCCCCAGAGCACCAGCTTGTCCTCACTGACGTGCTTGATCAATGCCGCGAAATCACGGTCACCATTACTGGAACGGTCCTTGATCATCGCGCACAACCTATCGGCCGGCAGACCGATCCAGGCCATCTTGTGCGCGGCTGGCGGCAAGCTCCAATGCGGCGCTCCCGGTGGTGTATGCGGCCCGTAACTGGCGGGCGGATTGGTCTCGGCGTGACAGGTCGCGCAGGGCAAACCGGCAGCGCCCTTGCCGTCCATCCCGCGCACCACGCTCATTGCATGAAGAATCCCGGCGTCGAACTGCAACGGCGAATCGCCCGGGATATGACAGTTCTGGCAACGTGGGCTCTGGAACACCTTCTGCACCGTATCAAACGCCTTGATGGCTTCCTTGTCGTCAGCAAGCACGTGCTCGGCATAGACGGCCAGGCCGACCAACACCACCGTGCCAAGAATCAGATGTCGTTTCATGTCACACCCCCGACAGTTGCAACGGCAGTTCCCGCAAGCGTTGCCCGGTCAGGGCGAACACCGCGTTGGCCACTGCCGGTGCCGTGGGTGGGACGCCGGCCTCGCCGATACCGCCGGACCTTTCGGTGCTCGGCACGATATGCACTTCAACCACCGGCATTTCGTTCAGCCGCAGCACTTGATAGTCGTGGTAGTTGGATTGCACCACCTGGCCGTCCTTGAACGTCAGTTTGCTGTGCAAGGTAAAGCCGAGGCCGAAGGTGATGCAGGACTCCATTTGCGCAGCGATGCTCATCGGGTTGACCGCAATCCCGCAGTCCACAGCGCACACCACCCGGTGCACGCGGATTTTCAGGTTGTCCTGAGACACTTCAGCGACCTGGGCCACGTAACTGCCGAAGGATTCATGCACCGCCACACCCAGCGCGTGACCGTCCGGCAATGGCGCTTTCCAGTTGGCTTTCTCGACGGCAAGGTTCAACACGCCCAAATGCCGTGGATGCGCCTTGAGCAAGGTTCGCCGGTATTCCACCGGGTCCTTGCCGGCCGCCTCTGCCAGCTCGTCGATCAACGACTCCATGACAAACGCCGTGTGGCTGTGCCCCACCGAACGCAGCCACAACACGCTGATGCCGGTTGTCGGCGAGTGCAGTTCCACCTGGTGATTGGCCATGCCCTTAAGGTATGGGCTATCGGCAACACCTTCGACCGAGGTCTTGTCGACACCGTCCTTGACCATAGTTGCCTCGAGCATGGTGCCGGCCATGATCGACTGACCGACCATCACATGCTTCCAGGCCATGGGCATGCCGCCCGCGTCCAGCCCGATGCGTGCCTGATGCAGGAACGCCGAACGGTAGTAACCGCCGCGCACGTCGTCCTCCCGGGACCAGACGGTTTTCACCGGCGCGCCTGCCGCCTTGGCCACCTGCACCGCTTCTGCGACAAAATCGGAGGTCGGATTGGCCCGACGACCGAAGCCGCCGCCGAGAAATTCAGTGTGGATTTCAACCTGTTCGGGCTTGAGCCCGGTGATCTTGCCCGCAATCATTTGGTCCAGGGTCTGGAACTGCGTGCCGGTCCAGATCTCGCACTTGTCCTTGGAGATTTTCACCGTGCAATTGAGCGGTTCCATCGGCGCGTGAGCCAGGTACGGCACGCTGTATTCGACGTCGATGGTCTTGGCGGCTTTGCCCAGCGCAGAGCTGGTATCGCCGGCCTTACTGGCCGAGGTGCCGGGGATGGCTGCGAGTTTGCGGAAGCTCTCCAGCAGTTTCTGACTGTCGAGGCCGACGTTCGGCCCCAGGTCCCACTCGACTTTCAGCGCATCGCGCCCAAGCTTCGCCGCCCAGTAATGGTCGGCAATCACCGCCACGCCAGTAGGCACTTGCACGACTTTGTGCACGCCCGGCACGGCCAGCGCTTCGGCGCCTTCGAAAGATTTGACGCTGCCGCCAAACACCGGTGGACGGGCGACCATGGCAGTCATCAAGCCATCGAATTGCACGTCCATGCCGAACTTGGCCCGGCCGGTGATTTTCTCCGGGGTGTCCAGGCGCTTGGTGGGTTTGCCGATGAGTTTCCAGTCCTTGGCCTCCTTGAACTTGATCGAGGCCGGGTCCGGTACCGGCAGCTTGCCGGCGTCGTCCGCCAGTTCGCCGTAGGTCGCGCGTTTGTCGCCGGCAATGACCACGCCGGATTCGGTGCGAATCGCCGAGGGCGCGACGTTGAAGCGCTTGGCCGCCGCATCGACCAGCATCAAACGCGCTGCCGCCCCAGCCTGACGATAGCGATCAAACTCCATCCAGGTCGAGGTCGAGCCGCCGGTGATCTGCATCCCGCCGAACCCCGCCATACCGTAATCCGCCGCCGACGCGGGTGAATGTTCGACGCGGATTTTTGACCAGTCGGCGTCCAGCTCTTCGGCAATCAACATGGTCAGGCCGGTCCAGATTCCCTGGCCCATTTCCGAGTGGCCGAGCAGCACGGTGACGACGTTGTCGTTGCCGATCCGTAAAAACGCATTGGGCGCGAAAGTATTGCCTTCATTCTCCGCCCCCAAGGCAAAGCGATGAGTGCCGGGGATGACGAACGCCACCACCAGACCACCGCCCAACAGTGCGCTGCCCTTGAGAAAACCTCGACGTGATACAGGGTTGATGCTGTTCATGGTTCAGGCTCCCGTCAACGTGGCATCAACCGATCTCGGCGGCGCGTTTGACCGCGGCACGGATCCTTGGGTAGGTGCCGCAACGGCAGATATTGCCGGAGAGCGCCTGATCGATGTCGCTGTCGGTGGGCTTGGGGATCTTCGCCAGCAACGCAGCGGCGGACATGATCTGCCCGGACTGGCAGTAACCGCACTGCACCACGTCGAGTTCGGCCCAGGCTTGTTGCACCGGGTGCGAGCCGTCGGTGGACAGGCCTTCGATAGTGAGGATTTTTTGCCCGTGGGCCACCGCAGTGGCGGGTGTGATGCAGGAACGCAGCGGCGCGCCGTCGACGTGCACGGTGCAGGCGCCACACTGGGCCATGCCGCAACCGAATTTGGTGCCCGTCAGGTGCGCGACATCGCGCAAGACCCAGAGCAGCGGCATGTCCGCGGGGACATCCAGCTCCTGATCCTTGCCATTGATGTTCAGGGTCAGCATTGCAAATTTCCTCAGACTCACGGTGTTCTGAAGGGGCGTCGCTGTGACAACGGAATGCCTACGCGCGCCTCGGGTTATCCCTACAGCTAAGCGCAAATTACCGGGCGAGACCGGTTCATCGACCACCGGTCACATGAAAAAGACTGAAACGGCACGCTCTGTAGCAGCTGTCGAGCCTGCGAGGCTGCGTCCGGCGACGAAGTCGTCGTAAACCCTGCGGACACGATTTTCCTGACGCACCGCGGGGTCTGATTTCACGACGACTGCGTCGCCGGACGCAGCCTCGCGCAGCTCGGCAGCTGCTACGGACGGTGTTAAAGCTTAGAAATCCGCCATGCCTGCAACTCATCAATAACTGGGGAGACCACCGGTCACATGAAAAAGACTGAAACGGCACGCTCTGTAGCAGCTGCCGAGCCTGCGAGGCTGCGTCCGGCGACGAAGTCGTCGTAAACCCTGCGGACACGATTTTCCTGACGCACCGCGGGGTCTGATTTCACGACGACTGCGTCGCCGGACGCAGCCTCGCGCAGCTCGGCAGCTGCTACGGACGGTGTTAAAGCTTAGAAATCCGCCATGCCTGCAACTCATCAATAACTGGGAAGACCACCGGTCACATGAAAAAGACTGAAATGGCACGCTCTGTAGCAGCTGCCGAGCCTGCGAGGCTGCGTCCGGCGACGAAGTCGTCGTAAACCCTGCGGACGCGATTTTCCTGACGCACCGCGGGGTCTGATTTCACGACGACTGCGTCGCCGGACGCAGCCTCGCGCAGCTCGGCAGCTGCTACGGACGGTGTTAAAGCTTAGAAATCCGCCATGCATGCAACTCATCAATAACTGGGGAGACCACAGGTCACATGAAAAAGACTGAAATGGCACGCTCTGTAATTGGATGGACTCGCCCAAGCCGAGGCGTCAATGCGCCACGATGGCAGTCTAAACAGCCAACGACAGCGAGGGCGAGTCCATGAAAAAGCATACTTCGATTGATCAATCCCTGTCTTCTTCCGATTTGTCGGCCTGCACAACCGTGGCGATCGATCTGGCCAAGCAGGTCTTTCAGGTCGCCGGTGAAGACGTCCTCGGCCAGGTGCACTACGAGCAACGGATCAAGTCGCGCGAGGCGTTTTATGAGTTTCTACGCCAGTTGCCGCCTCATGTCGTGGTTCTGATGGAGACCGGTCCGGGTGCTCAAGCCTGGGCCCGGCAGCTGCAAGACCAAGGCAATCTGGCGCGGATTCTTCCAGCCCGTTTGGTGGCCACACATCGTAGCGGGCCTAAAAATGATCGCAACGATGCGCTGGCGATTCTGCGGGCTGGTCGCGATGAAAAGATCTACGCAGTGCCGGTCAAAAGCGTTGCGGCGCTGGCAATGCAGGCGTTGCATCGCGCCCGCCAAGGCTATGTGCGTCGACGCACGGCGGTGAGCAATCAGATGCGCGGCCTGCTGCTCGAGCATGGCGTGGCCTTGGCGCAAGGTGACGTTGCGATCAGCCAGAAAATTCCGCGGGTCCTGGAAGATGCCACCCAGCCGGTGCCGGGCCTGCTGCGTGAACTGATCGACGAACTGTTGGCCGAGTGGCGCCATTTGAGCGAGCGCATCAGCGTGCTGACGGGGCGCCTGGAAGTGGCTGCCAACGCCGACATGACGGCGAAGCGACTGATGACTGTGCGCGGCATCGGCCCAGTTACTGCCACGGCACTGGTGGCCAAGGAAACCAAGCCTGAGCGATTTCCCAACGCCCGCAAGTTTGCCGCGTACTTTGGCATGGTGCCTGACCAGCACAGCAGCGGGCAGACGATCCGGCTGGGGGACATGACCAAGCGAGGTGATGTTTATTTACGCAGCCTGATGATCCAAGGAGCCCATGCAGTGCTGCAACAACTACGACCTGATTCCCAGCAACCCGATGACCGCCGCTTGTTGCGCTGGATGAGCCGGCTGGGCCGTAAGGAGGCTGCGATCAGGCTAGCCAACCGCAACCTGCGAATCGTCTGGGTGCTTCTACAGAATGACCAGACTTATCGTCGCCAGGCTGGTGATGGCCAGCAAGCGACGATGAGCCACTGAGCGACAGAGTTCTGCCACCGAGGTACTAACTGTCCGGCCCTTTGCTGAAAAAAAATTGACCCCAGGTAAGACCGGCGTGGATTGATGCCTTAGCTGCTACTGGCCTTCGAGGCCTGACTGTAATCGGCATACCACGAGCTCTTCCAATTTTGGCCAGAAGCCGAAGACGGCTTCCTCGAATAGGCCTAATACATAGATGCAACGGGGCGGCGGTTTTTCAAAAGCGGGTAGACAGTGGGGGCGAGTCCATACATAGCAGCTGCCGAGCCTGCGAGGCTGCGTCCGGCGACGAAGTCGTCGTAAACCCTGCGGACACGATTTTCCTGACGCACCGCGGGGTCTGATTTCACGACGACTGCGTCGCCGGACGCAGCCTCGCGCAGCTCGGCAGCTGCTATGTATGGACTCGCCCCCACTGTCTACCCGCTTTTGAAAAACCGCCGCCCCGTTGCATCTATGTATTAGGCCTATTCGAGGAAGCCGTCTTCGGCTTCTGGCCAAAATTGGAAGAGCTCGTGGTATGCCGATTACAGTCAGGCCTCGAAGGCCAGTAGCAGCTAAGGCATCAATCCACGCCGGTCTTACCTGGGGTCAATTTTTTTTCAGCAAAGGGCCGGACAGTTAGTACCTCGGTGGCAGAACTCTGTCGCTCAGTGGCTCATCGTCGCTTGCTGGCCATCACCAGCCTGGCGACGATAAGTCTGGTCATTCTGTAGAAGCACCCAGACGATTCGCAGGTTGCGGTTGGCTAGCCTGATCGCAGCCTCCTTACGGCCCAGCCGGCTCATCCAGCGCAACAAGCGGCGGTCATCGGGTTGCTGGGAATCAGGTCGTAGTTGTTGCAGCACTGCATGGGCTCCTTGGATCATCAGGCTGCGTAAATAAACATCACCTCGCTTGGTCATGTCCCCCAGCCGGATCGTCTGCCCGCTGCTGTGCTGGTCAGGCACCATGCCAAAGTACGCGGCAAACTTGCGGGCGTTGGGAAATCGCTCAGGCTTGGTTTCCTTGGCCACCAGTGCCGTGGCAGTAACTGGGCCGATGCCGCGCACAGTCATCAGTCGCTTCGCCGTCATGTCGGCGTTGGCAGCCACTTCCAGGCGCCCCGTCAGCACGCTGATGCGCTCGCTCAAATGGCGCCACTCGGCCAACAGTTCGTCGATCAGTTCACGCAGCAGGCCCGGCACCGGCTGGGTGGCATCTTCCAGGACCCGCGGAATTTTCTGGCTGATCGCAACGTCACCTTGCGCCAAGGCCACGCCATGCTCGAGCAGCAGGCCGCGCATCTGATTGCTCACCGCCGTGCGTCGACGCACATAGCCTTGGCGGGCGCGATGCAACGCCTGCATTGCCAGCGCCGCAACGCTTTTGACCGGCACTGCGTAGATCTTTTCATCGCGACCAGCCCGCAGAATCGCCAGCGCATCGTTGCGATCATTTTTAGGCCCGCTACGATGTGTGGCCACCAAACGGGCTGGAAGAATCCGCGCCAGATTGCCTTGGTCTTGCAGCTGCCGGGCCCAGGCTTGAGCACCCGGACCGGTCTCCATCAGAACCACGACATGAGGCGGCAACTGGCGTAGAAACTCATAAAACGCCTCGCGCGACTTGATCCGTTGCTCGTAGTGCACCTGGCCGAGGACGTCTTCACCGGCGACCTGAAAGACCTGCTTGGCCAGATCGATCGCCACGGTTGTGCAGGCCGACAAATCGGAAGAAGACAGGGATTGATCAATCGAAGTATGCTTTTTCATGGACTCGCCCTCGCTGTCGTTGGCTGTTTAGACTGCCATCGTGGCGCATTGACGCCTCGGCTTGGGCGAGTCCATCCAATTACGGACGGTGTTAAAGCTTAGAAATCCGCCATGCCTGCAACTCATCAATAACTGGGGAGACCACCGGTCACATGAAAAAGACTGAAATGGCACGCTCTGTAGCAGCTGCCGTTGTGGCGAGGGGATAAATCCCCTCGCCACAACGGCAGCTACGGACAGGGTTGAGGTTTAGAAATCGGTAGAGACCGACACTTCACGCCATGTATGCAATTCATCGGCAACGAAGGCGTTCTTGGCTTCGATCGCCGCGACGCAGTCACTGCCCAGCGGCAAGCGCAGCGGTGCTTTTTTCGCTTCCACCAGGGTGATCATGGTCTGCGCGAGCTTGTCCGGATCGCCCGGCTGATTCAGGGTCACGGCCTTGGCAATTTTGCGCACCTCACCCGCGGTGGCGTCGTAGTCGGCAATCGTGGATGGGGATTCGACCAGCGAATTGCCTTCGAGGAATTCGGTCCGGAAGTAACCAGGCTCGACAACAGTGACTTTGACCCCCACCGGCGCCAATTCGGCGTGCAGCGCCTCGCTCAGCCCTTCAACGGCAAACTTGGTCGAGCAATAGACGCCGAAGCCCGGCCCCGACGCGTAACCGCCCACCGATGACAGATTGATCACGTGCCCACTGCGAGCGGCGCGCATGTACGGCAGGACGGCGCGAGTGACGTTCAGCAAGCCGAAGACGTTAGTTTCGTACACACGTCGCACCTCGTCGGCGCTGGCTTCTTCCACCGCGCCCAGCAAGCCGAAGCCCGCGTTGTTAACCAGCACGTCGATGCGCCCGAAGTGGTCAATGGCAGCCTTGGCAACCGCAACGCCTTGCGCTTCGTTGGTCACATCGAGGGACACGGCGAGCAACGCGGATTGAGTGCCAAAACGCTGGGTGACGCTGCTGGCATCACGGGCGGTGGCAACCACTGCATCGCCATTGGCCAGTGCGGCGGCGGCAATCTTTGCGCCGATCCCGCGGGAAGCGCCAGTGATGAGCCAGACACGTTTGAAATTGTGGGAAGTGGTCATGATCGTGTTCCTTGTTTGGGTTGGGGTTAGCACAAGGTACGCAGGAAGATTCGTCCGAAAAATGCCCTCGTGTTACAAGCACTATGAAACTGTCTTTCATAATGGCACCGATATGAACCATGACCCGTTCGACGGCTTGACCGAGTTTCTGGCGGTGGCCGAGCATAAAAGCTTCACCCTTGCCGCCACCCGGTTGGCGGTGACGCCCACGGCGGTCAGCCACGCGATCAAACTGCTGGAGCGGCGCACCGGCGTGTTGCTGTTCCAGCGCACCACACGCCGGGTGGCGTTGACCGAGGCCGGTGCCAGCCTGTTCGCTCGTTTGCGCCCGGCGGCCAGTGAAATCGATGAAGCGTTGGCGGTGCTCAGTGGTTTTCGCGACCAGCCGATGGGCACGCTGCGCATCACCGCACCGCGCCTGTCCGGCGCCTTGTTGATCGAGCCGCTGATGCCGCTGTTTCGCCAGGCTTATCCGCAGGTCAGCCTCGACATTTCCCTGGACGACGCCACGGTCGACCTGATGGAGAGCGGTTTCGATGCCGGGATCCGGCTGGGTGAGTCCATCGAGAAAGACATGATCGCCGTGCGCCTGACACCCGACCTGCAATGGTCAGTGGTCGGCTCGCCGGATTACTTCGCCAAGGCCGGCAAACCACTCAGCCCGGAAGCGCTGACCCGGCATGAGTGCATCGGCTTCCGCTTCGCCAACTCTGGCAGCGCACATCGCTGGGAGTTTCGCCGCGACGGGCGAGACTTCACGGTAGGCGTCGAGAGTGGCGTGATCGTCAATGATCGCAAGCTACTGATCTCCGCAGCCCGAAACGGGCTCGGACTCGCTTACGCCTGCAACCTGGAGATCATCGACGAGCTGGCGAACGGTCAACTGGAGCAGGTGCTGCAGCCGTTCGTGCCGCTGAGTTCGGCGTTGTACCTGTACTTCCCCAGCCGAACCCAGACCCAACCGAAACTGCGTGCCTTCATCGATATGGCCACGCAGTGGATAGCTGATCGTGGCGGCCTGGGGCGTTAGAGCCTCGGCTTGAGCAAGATGGCGGTGTAGTGCATGAGAAACAGGCCGAAAGCACTGCTCCAAAGCAGCGCCGAGAGTCCTAGCCCCAGCCCGGAAAACGGTACAACAAACACCCGGCTCACACCGGCGACAACCAGCAAGGCAAACCCCAGCACCACGGTGTTCGACGGCTGCAACAGGCGCCCGGTATGACCCAGACTGACCCGCGCAATCATCGCCAGAATCAGCCCGCCGATCCCACCGACGGCCAAGGCGTGCGTGGCCAGACTTTGTTGCGGCATAAGGCCTGCGTGCCACAACGCCATCGCCAACGCGGCAACCACCAGCCAGGCATAAGCGAGGTACAGCGACCAGAGCAGCGGCACGCGCCAAAGGCCCCGGTCATGCCAGCGCCACAAGCGCAGCAGGTGCAACACGCCCATCAGCAAAAACAACGCCGCCAGCCAAGGCCTGGGGACGTCGTTCAACCCGCCAGCAAAGGACATCGCGGCGAGCAGGCTGCTCAGCAACAACACTTTGGTTGGCAACGCGTGAGCGGCGGGTGCAGTGGCACGGTTCAAGCCGCGCTGGATGAAGAAGGGAATGACCCGGCCGCCAATCACCGTCATCAGCGCCGCCACCAGCCACAAGGCCGCCAGCACGCCACGCCGTTGCAGGCCTGCATCATCCATCGCGATGCCCCACAACGTCATGCCCTGACAGCCTGCCATCAGCGCAATCACCAACAGAATCGGGTAGTTGTCGCGCTTGCCGGCGGCCACCAGATCCCGTCCGATCGCCCATGCCAGAAGTGGTAGAAACGGCACTTGCAACACCAACAGCACGCTATCGGAAACGGGCAGCAACCAAGCCAGTCGCGCCAGCAGCCATACCAGCACCAGCCCCATCAACGGCCAGCCGTTGAGGCCCGGGCGTCCGGTCCAGTTCGGCACGGCGGTGAGCAGGAACCCGCCGATGATTGCCGAGGCAAAACCGAACGGCATTTCATGCCGGTGCCAGGCCAGCATCCCACCAACAGGCTGTGCGCCGGGCAGTCGTCCGTAAAGCCAAAGCGCCCAGATCGCCACCGCGATCGCAGCGAACCCGGCACCTGCCAAAAAGAACGGTCGAAAGCCTAGACTGAAGACGGGCGCAGCAGCGAGTCGGCGCATCAGGCCACCGCCCCGACCAGGCCTTTACCCAAGCGATGCTGGGCCAGCAGCCGCATGACGTAGCCGATCTTGATCAAGGTCGGGCCGATAATGGTCATGGCATGCATCGTCACCAGGGCGACAATCGGCAAATGGCCGTCGTAGAGATAGGCGCCGTAGATACCGACCAGGAGCAGCGCCAGGCCAGCGCCAAGCACGCGGCTCGACAGGTGCAGAACGTTCTGAGGATTGCTGAAGAAATCGAACATTTTCCCGTACTCCTGAAGCAGTTCAGTTGTACGTTTTACTTATCAAGTCTCGTGCCAGTTTTTTAACCCATATAAATCAGCTATCTGAAGCAAATGGTGTCATATCGACCAATTACAAAAATAGTCTATATGACTCAATTAATTGTCATTTCGACTCCATTTCAGAATTACCTGCGGGCAATTGTCGATCTACGGTCCAGCCAATCGACTCCAAGCTGGCTACGCTGATAATCCAGCATGAGTAACCCGTAGAGGAGCATCACCATGCAGCGCGTACAAAAACTGACTCCCTGCCTCTGGTTCGACAATCAGGCCGAAGAGGCTGCGAAGTTTTACTGCTCAATCTTCGATCATTCGAAAATCACCGCCCTCACTCACTACGGCAAGGCCGGCCAGGAGGTTCATGGCATGCCTGAAGGCTCGGTGCTGACGGTCAGTTTCGAACTCGACGGACAGCCGATGACAGGACTCAATGGCGGCCCGGTTTTCACATTCAGCGAAGCGGTTTCATTTCAGGTCAATTGCCAGAGCCAGGACGAAGTCGACCATTTCTGGGGCGCCCTTTCCGCCCATCCAGAAAATGAGCAGTGCGGTTGGGTCAAGGACAAATTCGGCCTGTCCTGGCAGATCGTGCCGGTCGTCATGATGGACATGCTCAAAGACCCCGACACCAAGAAATCGCAACGCGCCATGCAAGCCATGATGCAGATGAAAAAACTCGACATTGCGGCGTTGCAGCGAGCCTTTGACGGCGAGAGCTAATACACTCCGTTGCTGGCCTGCCGAGGACACTGACGATGAAGCACACCGTTGCCAAAGACGCTGACAAATCACCCCGCTTCTGGCGCGACGATGCCCTGCCCTTCATCGAAGCCCGATCCATCGCCGACGGCCGCGAGGTTTGCTACACCCGACATGCCCACGAGCACTTTTCCATCGGTGCGATTACCGCCGGGCGCAGTACCTACATCCATGAGCAAGCGCAGTTCCAGGTCAGCGCCGGCACCGTGGTGTTGATGAACCCCGATGATGTCCATGCCTGCAATCCCATCGACAACCAGCCGTGGTCATACTTGATGTTGTACGTCGAGACGCCTTGGCTGACCGACTTGCAGCATCAGCTCGGCTTCAGCCAGGACTCGGCGTTTCGGCGGTTTTCCATCACCCACACCCGCGATGACAACCTGTTCGCCGGCCTCAACAGCTTGTACGAAATACTGGTTGATCCCCTGCAGGATGTGTTGTGCAAACACAGTGCGGCGGTGGAGTTTTTTACCGATGTGCAACAGCGGCTCAATCCTGTCGATCAACCGCTGCGTGAACCCAATTTCAAGCTGGAACGGGCCGCCGACTACATCCGCGACAACTGCACACTCCAGCTCAAGCTCGAGGACATCTGCGAGGCGGCTCAACTGTCGCCGTCCTACCTGATTCGCGCCTTCAAACACCATTACGGCATGACGCCCCACGCCTTTCTGGTCAACCGGCGGATCCAGTTCGCCCGGGATCAATTGCGTAGCGGCAAGTTGATTGCTGATGTAGCGCTGGAAGCGGGATTTGCCGATCAGGCGCATTTTCAGCGGGTATTCAAACAGCATCTGGCGGCCACACCGGGGCAATATCGAGGCTGATCAGGGTAACAACAGGTACGCCGCACACACCGCCAACAGCAACGCCATGATCCGGTTGAACAGGCGCATGCCCGCAGGATTGCTCAAGTAACCTCGCAAAAAGGTGCCAGCGTAAGCCCAGCAACCGACGGATACGTAGCAGATTACCAAGTACACCGCCGCGAACTGCCAGACCAACCGCGCCTCGCCATCCGCGACGAAGGCGCCCATCCCCGCCACACACGCCAGCCAGGCTTTCGGGTTAAGCCATTGCATCACCGCGCCGTACAACATCGACGGTGCCCGGCGCGACTCTTTTGCATCGATGCGACCATCGTCCGCCGCCAGTTTCCAGGCCATGAACAACAGAAACGCCACGCCCGCCAGTTGCACCACCCGCGTCAGCGCCGGCCACAGCCGCAACACTTCATGCAAGCCCAGGCCCATCAACACCAGCAATAAAACGAACCCCATTGTGGCCCCGGCCACATGCCGCTGACTGGCGCGAAAACCGAATTGCGCGCCCGAACTCAACGCGACAATGTTCACCGGCCCCGGCGTTATCGACGCCACCAGGGCAAATGCCGCCATGGAAATAATCAGACTCATCGCACACCTTCTTCAATTCAGGGAAATCAGCGCTCAAGGTACGGAGCGCCTTGCCCTGCGTATTGAAGAAAACTGCCTAATGAGAGGCGACACGGTCCCTGTAGCAGCTGGCGAAGCCTGCGTTCGGCTGCGAAGCAGTCGTGAGATCAGACAATGCGGTGTTTCAGGGAGACCGTGTGATCAGGTTTTACGACTGCTGCGCAGCCGGACGCAGGCTTCGCCAGCTGCTACAGGGTTCGTGGTGTGCTTTAGGTGATCAATCATCCTCGTGCAACTTGATACCCCGAGCATGCAGCAGATGAGGCACGATCAAGACCAACAGCGTCAGCGCGAGGAACGACGCGGCAATGGGTTGCGTCAAAAATATCATCCAGTCCCCTTCGCTGATGGACAACGCGTTGCGCAGTTGTTTTTCAGCCATCGGCCCCAGCAGCATGCCCACGATCACGGGCGCAACGGGGAAATCGAAACGCCGCATCAGCACCCCGCCCCAACCGATGCCCAGCATCAGCAACAGGTCGAACGAAGAGTGGCGCATGCCGTACACGCCGATGGTGGCGAACACTAGAATGCCGGCATTGAGGTACGGTCGGGGAATCTGCAACAGTTTGACCCACAACCCCACCAACGGCAGGTTCAACACCAGCAGGATGACGTTGCCGATGTACAGCGAGGCGACAAGGGTCCAGACCAGGTCACCCGACGTCTGGAACAGCATCGGCCCCGGCTGCAGGTTGTAGTTCTGGAACGCCGCCAGCAGGATCGCCGCCGTGGCGGACGTCGGGATACCGAGCGTCAGCAGCGGCACCAGAGAACCGGTGGCGCTGGCATTGTTGGCCGCCTCGGGGCCGGCCACCCCTTCAATGGCGCCCTCACCCTTGCTGCCCGCGAACTCATTCGGAAACTTGCTCAATTTGCGTTCGGCGGAATAAGACAAAAACGTCGGAATTTCAGCGCCACCCGCCGGAATCGAGCCGAAAGGAAAACCAATCAGCGTGCCCCGCAACCAGGCAGGAATCGAGCGTTTCCAGTCAGAGCGCGTCATCCACAACGACGTCAGTCGGTGCCGACCCGACGCTTCCTCTTTTTGATAAAGCAGGCTGTACAACGCCTCGCCCACAGCAAACAAGCCGACCGCCACCAGCACCACTTCGATGCCATCCACCAACTCCGGCACACCCAGGGTGTAGCGGGCAATGCCCGAGGTCGAGTCGAGGCCGATCAAGCCGATGGTCAGGCCAATCCCGAGCGAAGCAAAACCCCGCAGCATCGAGGCGCCGAGCACTGCCGACACGGTCGTGAAGGACAGCACCAGAATCGCAAAATACTCCGCAGGGCCAAAATTGAGCGCCAGCGTGGCAACGATGGGGGCAAACAGTGTGAGCAGAACCGTCGCGATGGTACCGGCGACGAACGAACCGATTGCCGCCGTCGCCAGGGCCGGCCCTGCCCGTCCGTTACGGGCCATCAAGTTACCTTCCAGGGCGGTGACCATGGACGACGATTCCCCGGGTGTGTTGAGCAGAATCGAGGTTGTCGATCCGCCAAATTGCGCGCCATAGTAAATGCCGGCGAACATGATCAGCGCCCCGGTCGGATCGACTTTGGCAGTGATCGGCAACAGCAGCGCAACGGTCAGTGCCGGTCCAATCCCGGGCAATACACCGATCGCCGTGCCGAGCAAGCAGCCAATAAATCCCCACATCAAATTGATCGGGGTCAGCGCGGCGGCAAAACCGACGGCCAGGCTTGAGAGAATATCCACCGTGTTTTATCTCCTCAGATCCAGGCATTGATCAGGGGCGGAAGGGAAACTCCCAGTCCGGCGTTGAACAACCAATAAATCGGCAGCGTCAAGGCAATGCCGATGGCCAGATCCCGCACCGGACGGCGACTGCCAAACCCCCGGGCCGAACAGGCAAACAGCAAGCCAGCCGCCAACACGAACCCGATGAGGTTAATCAGTACGGCCACGGCCACCAGACCCGCCGTCACCCAAGCGGCCCCGAACATGCCGCCGGGTAGCACTTTGGCAGACTCATCCTCGTGGTCCGCCAATTCGCGGAAACCACCGGTGACGGCCTGATAACACAGCAACAGGCCGACGACGCCGAGGAATGCCGCTAACGCATAGGGATAGACATGAGCGCCGAGGATGACGAAGCCCATTTCGGCAGGAAACCGGTAGGCGCCGAGCGCCAGGACCGCACTGATGGCGACCAGCCCCACGCCGATCGCCAGTTGCACCGGCACGACTCTACGAGTCTGGTTCATTTCGCAATCAGCCCGACCTCAACCAGCATCGCACGCAGCCGCACGTGCTCTGCGTCGACAAATTTGCCGAACTCATCGCCGGTCAGGACGTTGGGTGCCCATTTATTGGTCTCGACATTGGCTTTCCAGCCTTTGCTTTCGGCGGCGGCGAGGACGGCGTCGGTCACTTCCTTGCGTTGCTCGGGTGTCAGGCCCGCCGCACCGTAAACACCTCGCCAGTTGCCGATAATCACGTCGTAGCCGCTTTCTTTCAGCGTCGGCGCATCGATACCGGCAATACGCTCGGGCGCGCCGATGGCGAGCACACGGAACTGGCCGTTCCTGATGTATTGGCCCAGTTCGGCGTAACCGCCGGTGATCACCTTGATCTGGCCGCCCAATACCTGAGCCACGACTTCACCCCCACCCGCGAACGCCACGTAGTTCACCTTGTTGACGGGGATCCCCATTTTGCTGGCCAGATCGGCGATGCCGATGTGATCAATCGAGCCCTTGGAGCCACCGCCCCAAGTGATGCTGGAGGGTTTTTCCTTGAAGGCTTTGAGCAAGTCGTCGAGGGTTTTGAACTCGGACTCCTTGCGCACGGCAATCACGTTGTATTCGGTAAACAACCGTGCGATCGGTGTCACGTCCTTCAAGGTGATTTGCGGTTTGTTCTGCTCAATACCCGCGACCATGATCGCGCCGACCACCAGCAGCGCATTCGGATCGCCCTTGGTGCTGTTGGCAAATTGCGCCAGCCCCAACGTGCCGCCTGCCCCACCCTTGTTCTCGAAGGTGACAGATTTTGCCGCTTTGGCCTCGACCAGGGCTTTACCCAGGTCCCGTGCGGTCTGGTCATAGCCTCCACCGACCGAGCCTGGGGCCATGAACTTGACGGTATCCAGCGCAAACGCCGGTGTAGTGAGCGCGGCAGCGGTAATGGCAACTGCAATGGAGCGGCTGAATCGACGGTACAAGGCGAGCATATGGAGTCTCCCGATATTGTTTTTGTGGGTGCCGATTGAATCTCGCTCAGGAGCAAACCCTGCTCACTGAACATGCTTCTGTGAACAAGCGTAGGCCATGCTTGTGTTTGGTGACGCCCTTCGCTCAGGTGAATGCTTTACGAGATCCTTCGGCGGGCAACTCGGGCGGATGTGAAGCGCCGGGAAGAACCGTCTGTGGGCGAGTTTGCAGATGGATCTTGCGGGCGAGGTCCACAAACGGCGTGACGATCAGGCTGTAGATCGTCAGGTAACGCTGGTGGTCCTGCTCACCGGTGCCGAAGCGGATGGCTTCCGGCTTCGAGGTGGTGACGTAGAGCGTTCCGAACATCCAGTCCCAGAGTGACAGGTTGACTCCGAAGTTCTTGTTGAAGTGTCGGGCCGCGTCACTGTGGTGAATCTGGTGCTGGGCCGGACTGTTCAACACATGCTCGAACACTGGCCCGAACGACAGCCAGACATGGGTGTGACGCAGGTTTGCGGCAAAACCGTTGAAGATCAGTACCAGCCAGGTCACGCCAAACAACGTGTAACGGCTGATCTCGCCACCGCAGGCGTACCAGAAGACGCCGGCAAAGGCAGCGATGCAGACGGTATTCGTCAGCTTTTCAACAATTTTTTCCACGAAGTGAACCCGGCTTGCAGTGGCGGGGACCAGAACGGGTGCCGAATGATGGACCTTGTGGAATTCCCACAGCCATCGGGAATGAAAGGCCCGGTGGACCCAATAGTTGGCAAAATCCTTGACCAGAAACACCCCCAATCCAAACAGCAGAGAAAGTAAGAGGTGGTCCCCGACTTGCACCCGTGCGCCCCAAAGGTTGGTCATGAAACGGATGTAGTCCCCAGAGCGCAGGATGTACGGGTCCACCAGACCGACGATGGGCAACACCAGCGACACTTTCAGGATGGCGCGGACGAAGTAGTAGCGGTAATCCAGCAACGCCGAGCGGTGCAAATGAACCCGGGTCCCGCCGATGAATTGCCCGAAAGAACGCGCGTCAGTCAGCCCGCGGGATTTCCTGAAGCGGAACAAGCCGTAGGCAACGCTGTAGGAGGACAACAGAAACACCAAGCCAACACGACCGTTCAAATCGAAGATGCCAAGAAACTGGTCGGTGACCGGTGTAATTACCCAAAGAGACAAGTAGTCATAGAAAAGCGCAAGAACATCCACGAGCGGCCAGCCTCCGTCAACGAGCAGAAAGTGTAAATCAGATCGCTAGAGTGGTGAATGCCCCGGCCCCTTCGCGAGCAAGTCGGATTACAGCAACGCCGCTCACACAGGGGAACGCATTTCCAATGTGGGAGCGGGCTTGCTCGCGAAGAACGATGACGCGGTGTACTTGTCAGTCATCCTGCTTTGGCCAGGTATGGCTTCGCTACGTATAAGCCCCCACCACCCGCTTCACTTTCTCCAGCGCCACGCCAAGTGCGACCATGTCCACCGAGCCCAGCGCCAGGCGGATCGCGTGCGGCACATGGACCGAGGTCGCAAACGGTTCGGCGGTCGATACCGCCACCTGCTCGCGCATCAAGGCCATGGCGATCTGGTCAGCCCTTGCGTCTTCCGACAAGGGCAGCCAGATAAAGTACGAAGAAGGATGGCGCACGAAGTGCAGGCCGGCCAGGTGCTCGTCGGCCAGGGCCTGTCTGGCCTGTGCGTCCGCACGCTTTTGTGCTTCCAGCAGGCTGACAGTTCCATCATCGATCCAGGCGCAGGCAATTGCCGTCATCACCCCGGGCGTATTCCAGGTGGTCGCCCTGATCGTGCGCTCCAGTGCGGCCACTGTTTGCACGGGTGCTGCGACGAATCCGACACGTAACCCGGTGGCGACGCTTTTGGAAAACCCTGAAACGTACACCGTCCTTTCGGGTGCCATTTGCGCTATCGGCGGCAGTAAATCCTCCGCCAGAAAAGCGTACGCAGCGTCCTCGATGATGTGCAGGTCGTGCTTGCGCGCAATCGCCACGAGACGCTCGCGTTGATCCCCTGCCATCACCCACCCCAGCGGATTGTGCAGGATCGGCATGGTGTAGAGAGCACGTACCGACCGGCTCCGGCAGAGCTTTTCGAGTGCATCAAGATCAGGCCCGGTGTCAGTGCCAGGAATGGGCACGACTTCAAGATGCAGCGTTTCAGCCAGCACCTTGAACCCCGGGTAGGTCAACGCATCAGCCGCGATCACGTCACCGGGTTGCAACAGCGCCATCAGGGCCACCGTCAATCCGTGCTGAGCGCCACTGACGAGCAACACCTGCTCGGCCTGGACCGTCAGCCCGCGCCTCTCCAGATGACGCGCGACTGATGCCCGCTCATGCGGACGCCCCGCATGTGGCTGGTAGCGCAGATGGGATTCCAGGTCGCCGGACAACGCGAGCTGACGCAAGGCAGTGCGCAGCAGATCGGCCTGCCCCGGTACGGAGGGATAGTTGAAGTTGAGGTCGATCATCCCCGCCACAACGCTGGGCTGGTGAATGCCCAGGCTGGGCGGCAGCGAAGTCTCGCGCACGAAAGTGCCGCGCCCCGTTTCGCCACTGACCAGGCCCATGGCCTCCAGCTCCCCATAGACCCTGCTTGCAGTGACCAGGGCCAATCCGTGGGTAGCGGCAAGCAAACGGTGAGTCGGCAAGCGCGTACCCGGCGGCAAACGCCCAGAACGGATATCGGCTGCAAAGGCGTCCACCAGCGACTTGTACCGGGAGCGAGGCATAGAGAAATGTATCCATGACAATTTTTTGATTGTAACGATAGTCGGTCATACGATGCGCTGAATGCAACCCGACACATGAGTGGACGCTAAATGGAACGGACATCGAAGCTGCACAACCAGACGCTGGAAAAGAACACCAGCGGGCTGATCAATGGGTTGATCGGCGTGGTGATCTTCAGCGGTTCGCTGCCCGCGACACGGGTGGCCGTCCTGGAATTCGACCCGGTCTTTCTGACCGTGGCCCGAGCCACCATCGCTGGTGTACTGGCGCTGTGCATGCTGTGGCTGTTCAAGGAAAAGCGTCCTGCGCGAAACCAGGTCTTGCCCTTGGTCGTCGTCGCGTTGGGCGTGGTGGTCGGGTTTCCGCTGCTGACCGCGCTGGCGCTTCAGTACGTGACCTCCGCGCACTCCATCGTCTTCGTCGGTATGTTGCCGCTCGCGACCGCCGCGTTCGGTGTGTTGCGCGGTGGCGAGCGTCCCCGGGCGGCGTTCTGGTTCTTCTCGGTCCTGGGCAGCCTGCTGGTCGTCGGCTTCGCCGTTTCCCAAGGACTGACCGCCTCGCCGACAGGCGACATCCTGATGCTGTTGGCCATCCTTGCCTGCGGTCTCGGTTACGCCGAAGGGGCGAAGCTGTCCAAAACCCTGGGCGGCTGGCAGGTGATTTCCTGGGCACTGGTGTTGTCGCTGCCGATTGTGGCCCCACTGACCTGGTGGCTGGCGCCCTCTTCGTTCTCGGGAATCAGTGCGCCGGCCTGGTTGAGCCTGGCGTACGTGTCGCTCTTCAGCATGCTGATCGGCTTTGTATTCTGGTATCGCGGGTTGGCTCAGGGAGGGATTGCGGCCGTTGGACAGCTTCAACTGCTTCAGCCGTTTTTTGGGTTGGCGCTGGCAGCTACGTTGCTTCATGAGCATGTCAGCATTGGCATGTTGGGGGTTACTGTTGCGGTGATTCTGTGTGTGGTGGGTGCGAGAAGGTTTGCGAGATAACGCGTCGGTCCCCGGCGAAGCCAGCCGGTCTTGTGGCTAACAAAAACCCCAGTGGCCGGCAGACCACTGGGGTTTTCTTCGCGCTTGCAACGCTGCGACTCGCTACCCGCTCACCACGCCAGACCGCACCTACTTGGGCAGATCAATTTTATCCAACACCCGGTTCGCGGTGATCTCCGCCACCATGATGCTGTTGGAAATGCCCAGCAGCGCATAACGCGATTCACCCTCCAGATGATCCACCAACTGGTGCACCATCACATCGACCGAGGCCAGTGTCTCGACCAGATAAATCGCCAGGGTTTCGGCCGTGGCCTCAGTGTCTACGGAAAACAGGGTACTGCGTGTTCGCGGGGTGGACTTGATGTCGGCATTCGACGGGAAGTGGAAGTCGAGCGCCCGTTCGGCGGCTTCGTTGAGTTTTTTGGAATCGGTGGATTCGTAGGGCGAAACGTCTTCCGTTTCCGGGGGATTGGGTGTGGCTTTGAACATGGTGATGCTCCTTGATTAGTGGAGCCGCCACCGTTCGCGGTCAAACGAATAAAGGTGGCAGCTGTACGCGGGTTGACCGACCGGAAATCAAGGAATCCGGCACACCCGAAGATGTCCCACGCACAGCCACCGCAAAAAAGCCGGAAGCTTTTCTTGGGCACTGGTACGCCTTGATTGAGTCGGACGGTCAAATCCGGACGCTGAATTGGCAGCGACCCGGAAACGATAGAGCCCAGGCCCAAGGCGCACAAGCCGGCGGATTCTGGCGCAGCCGTAGGCAACGGCGCAAGGATTTGTAGCTTTCAGGAAGTAAACTTGATGGCGATTAAACATGCACCCTCAAATCATGTTGAATGAGCGGGCGCGCACTCACTGCGAGCAACGAAAGTGTACGGCGACTTGCGTCCACCGCTGTACGGGGAAAGCCCCCCGCCGTCCATGATAAAAATACCGCTCTCGCTTCCGGAGACCTGTCATGGACCTCGCCACGCTCACGCTTTTTCTCCCCGCCTGCTTCGCGCTGAACATGGCGCCGGGGCCGAATAATCTGCTGTCGGTCAGCAACTCGACGCGCTATGGCTACCGCATCTCCTGCGTGGCCGGGATCGGTCGATTGCTGGCGTTTGCCGGGATGATTGGCCTGGCGTCGGCCGGGTTGGCGGTGGTGTTGCAAACGTCCGAGTTGCTGTTCTATGGCATCAAGATTGTGGGCGCGGCGTATCTGTTTTACCTGGCGTGGCAATTGTGGCGTGCCGATCCGGGTGCCGAGAAGGCAGTGACGGGCGCGTCGGTTGGCGTGTTGGCGTTGGCGCGGCAGGAGTTTCTGGTAGCAGCCGGCAATCCCAAGGCGATCCTGGTCTTCACCGCATTCCTGCCCCAGTTCGTCGACCCGACCCGCGCGGTGACACCGCAATTTGCGTTGCTCGGCGCGTTGTTCCTGATGCTGGAATGGATCGCCATCAGCGCCTACGCCTACATGGGCCTGCACATGCGTCGCTGGTTTGCCGAGCCTCGGGGCAAGCGGATATTCAACCGATGCTGCGCAGGGTTGTTATCGGCGGCGGCCTCGGTGCTGTTGATGGCGCGCCGTGCGTGAGTTCCAGGGTTGACCGGATGCTGCGCAGGTTCAAACTGCGGTGCGGAAATGGCGCAGTCACATCACTGCATACGTTCGACGCATAACTAGAGGAGCTGGCCCATTGGGACATATTCTGACTCCTGCGGAACGAGCAAGCATCCAGATCGCGCTGGCAGAGGCCTTTGTAGACAGCTCTGTCGACTTCGCCTCTATCGCAGAACGAATCCGGGGCTATGACCCAAAGGTCGTTGAGGACATCTTCTACTCAGAGGTCGCGCCTGTTTGCTTCAGCAACCTTGAAACGCCCGTCCCTCCTGTCTGGACTGGTTTTAAGGATGAATGGTTATTAGATGAAATAGCCAAAGAACTAAAAGCGCGAGAAAACAGTTGGCTACGACGTAGCTTCGACTTGTTAAAAGTTACATGGCTACGCTACAGCTACGGTTACATTTGGAAGGAGCTCATGAAATTTTGCGCTTAACGAGAACGAGGCGATACGCAACATGTGACCGTGGGAGCATTTGACCGGCGATGAAGCCGGCCGGTCTTACTGCCAACAAAAGCCCCCAGTGATCGGCAAACCACCGGGGGGTTTTCATCGCGTTTGAAACGCAGCGAGTCGCTGCTATGTCACTTCTGGCCCTGATTAACAGCCAAACATCAGTTAGCCACTCACCACAGCAAGCGGCACCTACTTGGACAGATCAATCTTATCCAACACCCGATTCGCTGTGATCTCCGCCGTCATGATGCTGTTGGAAATACCTAGCAGCGCGTAACGCGATTCACCCTCCAGATGATCCACCAACTGATGGACCATCACATCGACCGAGGCGAGCGTCTCGACCAGATAAACCGCCAACGTTTCGGCCGTAGCCTCCGGGTCCACGGAAAACAGGCTGCTGCGTGTACGCGGGGTGGACTTGATGTCGGCATTCGACGGGAAGTGGAAGTCGAGCGCCCGTTCGGCGGCTTCGTTGAGTTTTTTGGAATCGGTGGATTCGTAGGGGGAAACGTTGTCCGTTTCCGGGGGATTAGGTGTGGCTTTGAACATGGTGATGCTCCTTGATTAGTGGAGCCGCCACCGTTCGCGGTCAAACGAATAGAGGTGGCAGCTGTACGCGGGTTGACCGACCGGAAATCAAGGAATCCGGCACACCCGAAGATGTCCCACGCACAGCCACCGCAAAAAAGCCGGAAGCTTTTCTTGGGCACTGGTACGCCTTGATTGAGTCGGACGGTCAAATCCGGACGCTGAATTGGCAGCGACCCGGAAACGATAGAGCCCAGGCCCAAGGCGCACAAGCCGGCGGATTCTGGCGCAGCCGTAGGCAACGGCGCAAGGATTTGTGGCTTTCAGGACGTAAACCCGATGGCGTTTAAACAAGCACCCTCAAATCCTGTTGAATGAACGGGCGCGCACTCATTATGAACAAGAAAAGTGTAAGGCTACTTGCGTCCAACGCTGTACGGGGAAAGCCCCCAACCCTTGCGGTGGCAAATAAAAATCGAGCTAGCCCATCGTGACACTAGCGAGATCCCTGTGTCACCATCACTCAAGCCGACGTAATTCTTCCCTCATTAGGATCGGGTGCATTGATTATGGATGACGTTTTAATTGAGAAACTGCTGTACATGGGAGAAGGCGCGAGCCTAGATTATAAACAGCAACAATATGTAGTTGACGGGAAGGATTTTAAAGCTAAATCCGAGTTACTCAAGGATATATTAGCCTTTGCTAACGCTTGGCGTTCGGACGATGCGTACATTTTAGTAGGGGTTAGCAACTCAGGTGAAGTTATAGGTTTGGATCATGATCCTGACGACTCACGACTGCAGCAGTTTATTAATAGTAAGACCAATCACCCTATCGACTTCTCATATCGTTCCCTTACTTACAAAGGAATAAACTTAGGTCTTTTTACTATCCCTCAGCAATTGCGACCTGTTTATTCAAAGAGTGACTATGGCGTCGTAACCGCGCATACAGTATATGTTCGCCGTGGCTCATCAACTGCAATCGCAGACCCAACAGAGATAGCCCGAATGGGTGTCGCACAGTTAAATTCTGCGAATGCTCCGGAGCACATGCCCGAACTAGACGTAAAGCTAGTTTCGGACGACGATGAAAACACCAAAACCTTGAGTTTCAAGTACGTCAAACTCAACCTTTTGGATTATCCAGATTACACATCCCCCCCGGAGCGGCCCAGCGCCTACGCTATACCCTCACTAAACTTTGACAACGAAGACTATTACAGAGAGCTCGCATCTTACTTTAGAAAAAGGCTCGGCTTGTTTAAACTTCAATTATGCGTAACAAACTCTGGTAACAGTTACGCCGATGACGTTCGAATTTATGCAGAGTTGAAAAACTGGAAAAACGGCAACGTATTTCTTGACAGCGAACTAAATAGCCGTCCGAAAAAGTCATATTTGCCAGGGGGCAATCTCTACAAAAATATTACCGCACTTAACCGTTCTGTTGACATATTTTCAAAGAAAGACAGAACAATCATCCTCTTTCATGTCGGAAAGATACACAGCGGAGAAAGCGTACTAACTTCTGCCGTTTTCCTTGACTCTCCTCCTGCTGAGATGGATTGTGTTTTCGTGAAGATACTATCGGATCAATTACGCGCACCGAAGGAAGTTATGATCCCGGCCACAATTGCATTCGATGAGATCGAACTAACTTTTGAGATGTTGAAAAAAGAATTAAAGTGAGTCCTTGCGCCGAGGTTTAGGGTTGCGAATCCCAGTGATATTAGGGCTGCTCGGGTTAACGCTACCGATTGCCGACATAAACATGTTTTCAAAGATTCATTCCGGTCAAAGCCGTAAATCTCTGTAGTTGACTAAATTTTCAAGCTTCGGGGTTCTCAGTTTTTTTTGGGACGACTCGAACCCCAGAACATTGGAGCAGGCTGGAGCAACGATAAAGTACCGTAGTAGGCTGTACTTGTTTAACTTGGCGCCGACGCGATCTAACAATAAGTCGGTCAACCTTCTGCATGATCTCACCACAAATTGGGCATCTGCCTTGCTTTTCCCATTCGGTCTGAGGCGGTATAGGAAACCCAGCAACGGCCCTGGCTCGCCTATACCTCCAACGAGAAAATCGAGTAAATGCAGCCATCATCACAAAGATAAGTGCACCAAACCCAACAATTGCAACCCCTACAAATCCCCTGCCACTTTGGCTTCCGCGGCCACGTCCTCCGCGCCCTCCGCGTCCTCCTCGAGCATTTGTATTGCTCGATAACAGAGCCAAGGGGGCCAGAAGAAATAACCGCCGAGATAGACCCCTCTTCATCGTCACCGTCCTAGTTTGTAATCGTTAGTTTTCGGTCGAGCTCTGGACGCAACAATCGACTTCGGTCAACTGTACGTGACTCGGGCAGTATAGCGGCCTGTACGACCGATATGGGGAGAGCAGCAGCCGGCTAGGTGAAATCAAACTATGCTCACGCGATCCTAACAATGGCAATCTAAATTCTAATCATGGGCTGCTTTAGACCATGAAAGGATAAGTTTAGTGTAAATGGCACTGACCAAAAAAAATCAAACCGCAGGAATGCGTCTAACATCTCTACATCTCGTAAGGATGTTGCCATATGACCGTCTCACGCGAACGTTTAGCCGATCTGTTGATAGACACTCAAGAAGCCCTCGATTGTGAGGTAAAAAACTGGCTTGATCTGCAAGGCTCTAACGATGACAAAGCCACATTCGCCAAAGCCGTTCTCGCCATTGCGAACCACGGAGGCGGATTTATTGTTCTTGGTCTCATTGAAACTGACGCTGGCATAGTAGAGGCAGAGGATCGGCCTGCTACCCTCGACCGCTATAATCAAGATCTGATCAACGGGATCGTGCAAAACTACTGCGATCCACCCTTTCACTGCGCAGTGCACGTAGTTGCTAACCCACTTGGCGCAGTATTTCCTGTGGTGCTAGTTCCAGGCGGGCACCGGGTTCCTGTCAGAGCGCGACGTGCAGGGCCAAACGGGAACACCGTCCATCTCAATGCCATCTATGTTCGCAAGCCAGGACCGCGAAGCGAGACCCCTCAAAGCGCTCAGGACTGGGATGATCTTCTAGGCCGATGCCTTCGCAATCGGCGCGATGAGATGTTTGATCAAATTAGAGATTTGATCATTGGCGCTGTCCCGCAGGTAGAACAGGATCCGGAGCCAGTTAGACTCGATGAATGGATAAGATCCAATTGCGAGCGCTGGAAAGTGCTCGTTGACGAACTTCCCGAAAATGACGGGCCACGAATGCCCTATGGACGCTATTACATCGCTTACGAAATAGTCGGCGAGCGCAGACAAATTAATCACGCACAATTTCCAGATGTTCTCCGAGCGAGCGTAGTTCGACACACAGGTTGGCCTCCATTTTGGTATCCAACGCGAGCCGGCATTGCCCCCTACCCAATAGATGGCACTGTCGAGTGCTGGTTAGGAAACGACCGCGAAGCTGGGCCGGAAGATCGAGACGCTGCGCACTCGGACTTTTGGCGCATCCATCCGGATGGTCTAGCTTTCCTCCTTCGCGGTTATCAGGAAGACAGCCGGGATGCCCAACGAACGGGATTCGGACCAACTCCACCAGGAACGATTTTCGACATTACCTTTCCCGTCTGGAGGGTTGGAGAAGCTTTGCTTCAAGCACGACGTCTTGCAGCCAATCTCTTCGACGGGCCGACAACTATCAGGGTCGTTGCCAGCTACGAAGGATTGTCCGGTCGATCATTGGTAAGCATGGATGGCCGTCGTCATATGTGGGATGGCCGTGTCTCGCATCAGGATACGATCACCCTGAATACGCATATTGATGCCCAAAAGATCGATGCGAATCTTCCGGAGATCGTACATCCGCTCTTATCGCCGCTTTATGCGCTATTCGATTTCTTCGAGTTACCGATGCAATTGGTAGTGGAAGAACTTGCCCGTATGAGGGCTGGAAACTTCTGACCGTGCCTTATTTCGACTCCCTAGGTGAAGGCTGCTTTTGGTTGAAAGCGGCCGCCCATTTGGCAATGACTTCAAATTGGGTTCTAGCAACCTTGATCCTGAGGGCAAGTAAACTCACCTGGGGGCCGAACCTTTCATCACAGTGAGACGGTCTTCGACAGCCGCTGAACTCAAACACGGAAGCTCTTCAACATGACATCAATCTCCACTCTCGCCCCAATCCTGGCCGGACTTGTTGTCACGATCTTGCTCGGCCTGACGGTCAAGCCATTGTTGACCCATGCGACGAAGTCAATGTCTCTTCCACCACCAAGCGGTGCCCTCGACACCGAATGGCTGAAGGTGATATCGGGGAACGAAGGCGGAAGTGTGTTAGGTGCTCTAGAGCGATTTCTATTCTTCTCTGCCTTCTTGGCAAACGCTGACGTTGTAGTGGCAAGCTGGCTTGCCTTCAAGGTCGCCTCAAAATGGAACGCTTGGACAAACATAGTCGCTGTACCGAAAGACATTCAGGATGTAGACCCCATCGGTTTCTTAATCGCCCGTCGTAGCTGGGCGACACACCTTCTCACGACGTTTCTCGTCGGTACGCTGGCAAACATTATCGCGGGCTTGCTTGGCGCCGCTTTCACACGTCATGGGTATGCGCTGGAAATGAATATTCTATGCTGAGTTTGGCGAGCGCTAACTTAATGTACGTGTGGACACGTCTCTGCACAAAAAGCCTCTGAAAATCTTTACCCAAAGGGCTGCAGGCGACCCACTCGCGATAATCAGACCTTCAAACCTCCACCCCGGTACCCGGCAAAGCCCGCGGGTATCGCGGCCAACAAAAAACCCCAGTGATAATCACTGGGGGTTTTCTTCGCGCTTGTAACGTGGCGATTCGCTGCTATGCCATTTCTGACCCGGTTTGACAGCCAAATATCAGCAGCCCATTACCACATCAGACCGTACTTACTTGGGCAGATCAATTCTATCCAACACCCGGTTCGCGGTGATCTCCGCCACCATGATGCTGTTGGAAATACCTAGCAGTACGTAACGCGATTCACCCTCCAGATGATCCACCAACTGATGGACCATCACATCGACCGAGGCCAGGGTCTCGACCAGATAAACCGCCAGGGTGTCGGCCGTGGCCTCGGGGTCAACGGAAAAAAGGGTGCTGCGGGTTCGCGGGGTGGACTTGATGTCGGCATTCGAAGGGAAATGGAAGTCGAGTGCCCGCTCGGCGGCTTCGTTGAGTTTTTTCGAATCGGTTTCGTACGGGGAGACCGGATCGGTGTCCGGCGGATTTGGTGTGACCTTGAACATGGTGAAACCTCGTTTACTGGTGAAGCTGCCACATTCGTTTCCAAGCGAAGGGGTGGCAGCTGTACGCAGGTTGGAAAACCAGGGTAAACGAGCCCGGCAGACCTATAAGGTCTCCCACGCACAGCCGCCATAACGGAATGCACATAGTGCGAAAAAATACGTTATGAAGAGGTGCCTTCGTATCGTTTACCCGTCGAGTTTCCAAGCCCGACCGCTGAATGGTCAGCGGCAGGGAAACGATAGAGCCGAGGCCCACGACACACAAGCCGGCGGATTCTGGCGCAGCCGTAGGCAACGGCGCAAGGATTTGTAGCTTTCAGGAAGTAAACCCGATGGCGTTTAAACAAACGCCCTCAAATCCTGTTGAATGAATGGGCGCGCACTCACTTTGAGCAATAAAAGTCGTGGATGTAGCGATAGCTAATGAGTAGCTATGCTTGGTCTACTGCCGGAATTAATTGAGCAGATTGGGTTTTCCGTCCATTTTCAGCGGTTACCCGACTGTCACAATGCCCGGTCTAGTCAGGCTAGACGACAGAACGAGGAATGTTATCCACCAAGCCCGTGAGGGTGTTATCACCCCACTTGAGGTCAATTTAGAGTCAGGCCCAAAGAGGAATCCGTCATGACCGTAGTCGATCGCCTTAGGTATTTGCGCGTCGTTCTAGTGTTGGCTGGCCTCGCGTGCCTTGCTCTCTACCCACTTATGTTGTTCTGGCCGTCCGGCTGGGCCTGGCACGTCGGTCACTCGGACTACCCGATGATGATCGTTGGCATCTACGCCACACTTGGCGTGTTCTTGATCCTGGCCGCACGTGATCCATTAGCCAATCTGAGCCTGATCTGGTTCACCGTTTGGTCTAGCGCCGTACACGGAGGAATCATGGCCGTCCAAGCGGTAACCCAGCCGGAGCAAATGGGGCACTTGGCGGGTGACGTGCCGGCGCTCTTCATCGTGGCGGTTACCTTGGCCATCTTGACGCCCCGCTCGCCATTGGCCGCTCGTCCCCGGACACACAATGAGGCCTAAGAGCAGGTTTGACTGTCAGGATCGGGACGAAAATTGCGTTTCTACGCAAATTTTTGGTTTGCTGATCAACCAAGTACCAACAGATTTTACGTAGCAGACTGTGCCCGCTTTTTTCACAGCCTGAGGCGCTTTCTGCCTGTCACGACTGACCGGTTGGGTCGTCCTGACCTCCGCGACCGGCAACTATCGGCCAGGAGCGGTCAGTCACAAATAAGGCTGATAAAAAAATAATCACGTAGGCATGGCTGACCACGACAATCGAAGGTCAGCCAAACGAAATCTCTCCGGAGCGTATCCTTACAACATCCATAGGCGGCTTAAGAGTCTACAAAACCGGATGGCAAGTTTTTACAAATCGCAACATCAATATAATCACGCATTCAACGCCTCTTTAATTTTTTCGATTGCCCGCAATGATTTCGACGATTTAAATTTCATTTTAATTGCGACAGATGCCATTAGAGAAAAACGTTCCTGATCAAATTTAGAAGACTTAGCAAGCTTTGCGTCCGCAAGCAGGCAAGCATAAATGAAATAACCGTATTCATGCACGGCTTTCAAGATATTGATGTTTGTCAGTGTGAGCGAACTCAATACATCCAGCCCGGATTCAACATCGTTTAAATTGCGACTTGCAATTCCATAGTTCGTTTTAAATATTGGGTTTTTTGGTTCCTTAGCAATTGCCATTTTAAAAAATGTTTGTGCTTCGGCATTGAGACCGAGAGTTCCCGCAGTTAGTCCTCCGAGATTTAATATTGTGGCAGTATCGATACCGAACTCTAAAAGTTTTTTAAAGTCGGCATATGCGGTATCAAACAATTTGTCGCGCCTTAAAGACTGTAATATAGAATGTGCTGTATCTGCGCTAAAGTGACGTATACGTGCGGCTGGGTCCAACCCCGCACCTGAAGCTGAAAATCTCGCAAGCTCTATATAGTTTGAGAAATGAACAGTCGCAATTTTTTTCTTTGTTAGTTTGATTAGATCATCATGATTGAATACTCCAACGAGAGTACCCAACTCTGGAAGTTCGCGCGCGATCTGTTCAGAAAAGCCTGTTAGCACTGGTTCGGAATACGAATGATTATTGCCGATTATGCAAATCGAGCCTTTGTCCAATACTTCTACTGCTAGTGATGAGTGAAAAGTAACTTGCGCGATTTTATATAGTCGCGCTAGAGCGCTATTAAGTGCAGCTGATCCAAATTTTTTAGAATATTCAGGCTCTCGATTGAAGCGAACTACGATTGCGAAAGGACGTTGGTTTTTAGACGCTCCATCCTCAACTAGATTTTGAAGATTTTGAAATCCTGAGCCTGGTAATGATCTAGTAGAAGCAGGGAAGAATTTTGAGGAACTTGGCAGAAGGTGACCAATGCTTCCGGCTGGTATTGCCTCTAAGGTAGAAGATACTGAAAGCTGAAGGTGTGGGTCTTTGCTGTCATCAATGTAAGCGAACGAAATTTCTGGCTGTGAATTAAATACAACTATTCGCGCGCTCTCTACACGGGGGTATGTGCCAAGCGTTCTAGTAGTTCGGCCATCATTGATTAGAAACTTCTCACTCCCAGAATAAGTCGGATGAAAAACCCTGAACTCCTGGCCATGGGTGACTCCTACATTTTTACCTATATCGATAGCAATTACGCCAGTGCTTTTATCGTGTTCTAACACCCTTCCGCAAGATGATAAAATGTCCTCATAAAATATAACTTGATTCCTGCCGGCAGCCTTTGCTCTATAGAGTGCGGTATCCGCTATATCAAGAAAACTTGCTGAGCTATTTTCGCTGCTGGTGATCTGTTTTATTTGTGATAAGCTTGTGTGAAAGGCAACCCCAATACTGGTAGTTACGCTTCTGTCTCTAGTTGGAGGGAGTGATATGTCTGAAAGATTTTCGGAGGCTGACAACCAAGCCCACTCCGTATCTGATGGAAGAACTTCTTCTGAAATTGAAAGCCTGAAATCGTTAGCCCAAGCAGAAAACTCTTTTTTTGTTGCGTTTGCCACTATAAGAATTAAAAATTCTTCACCCGATGGATGGCCTATATATATAATTGGTTTTGACTCACTGCTACCACTACATATTTTTTCTGCGGCGCCTTCCAGTCGCCTTCCAAAAACTTTGAGAACTTGGTCTCCGTACAAGTGCCCCCAAGTGTCATTTACTTGCTTGAAATGGTCTATATCTAGAGCTAGAAGGCCAAGCATAGTGGGTTGTTCACTTTCCTGTGCTTCTATACTAGGAAGCAATTGATTATTACTGGCTAAAATTTCGTCCGATAACTTGCCTCTGAATGCATCTTTTGCTAGTAAATGTGTTAGAGCATGATGAGACACGCGATAGGCGTTATCTGCGCGCTCTAATATGCGAGAAATGTTCTCCCGAAATTTAGTTCGGGTTGAGATTTTTGGTGCTCTGGGGAAAGACATGACAAGTGTGGCTTCATAAGCCTTAATAAAAAACCATGCCTTAGAAGACTTTCTTTCGTAGTATGACACCGTTTCTCGAGTGGAGTTGTCGAGATTTATTTTGTCATCTAATGATGCTTCTGAGCTGTCTGATAAAGCAATCCAGTTATTATTATCGCGATAAAAAATCGCGTGCGTCATGTTGGGTTGTAGCAAATCTTCGATTATAATTGTTTCGAGAAATATTAACTTATCTAGTTTCATATAGCGTCCATTGCTACCTTTTAGCTGGGTTTTGAGTGGCCATACGATATCACGGCGATTACAGAGAGTTAAGTCGCAGGGTAAATGGAATGTTGAACACAGCAATACTCGCCTGTGTAGCTAATTCTTGCTCCTTTTTTTTGACTGGATCGCTTGTACCATCCTAAGTGCCTAGCCAGGCAGTGGTGAGAGCGGAACGTCAGTTTTTGGCCGAAACCGGTCGACTGTGATCGGTAGCTATCGGCCGGTAGTCGCCATTTTCGAACGACTGCTATGGGTCGACCTCTGCCGGTCATAAACAGTGGGGCATGCTGATCAAATTTGTTCCCAAGGACTGTTCTCTGCCGGTCAATGCCCACGAATCGAGCTGCTCAAATCCGATGAAAATGACTGGTCAGGTCCCAAATTGGTGGAAAGGTCCGTGCAATTACCCAAATAACTTCACCGCCTAATCACGTTCCGAAAGGTGACGCCACTTTTTTGTCCTAAAAGATTCATAGAGGAAATAATTTAATCAAAAAATGGGCAACCTGACGGAGAACCGCAGGCACCACCGCGCGCCTTAGCATTGAAACGCGCTATGTGAAAAGCACTGGGTTAAGAACCATCCGCTGTCAGTAGGCGTTCAACCGGCTGGCAGCTGAGGCATATTTTTAACGACCTTCGAGGGACCAATGCGTAAGCCAGCTCAAAATAGCTCAAAACATAAGGTTTAAAAGATATGCCGGAAAATTTTTTCGGCAGCCGAGGCTCCGAGCATCTTGGATGGTGAACAACGCGCAGCAGGGATGTTTTACAAAAGCACGCGTACAAAATTCATGCTCTTCACTCCTAGAAGAATGCTGTTGAGTACCCCTGACGATATCCAAGCCACTCAAGCTGACTTCAGCAACTAGGTTTTTCAGCATGGACTCGTGACTAGGGATTGATTTGCTTTTCGCGTGTCATAAAAAGAGCGCAGAAATAAATCAGTCCCCTGCCCTCTTGATTTGATAGCGTATGGCCGATAAAGGCTCTTAGCCACCACTAAAACTCAGGGAGGATCTGTTGTGAAATCGATGCTGGGATCAGTGAAAGGTATGTTGTTGCTGCTGGTGGTCGCTTGCAGCCTGGGCTTTGGCGCGATCTTTGTCGGTGGCGTCGCGGCGTTCGGTCAGATGGATCGGGCGGCGATTGAGATGGGGCAAGGCAAGGATGTCGTGGCCGACATTCTTCCGCCGCCGTTGTACGTGATCGAAGCGCATTTGATCGTCTATCAACTGATGAACAGCGGCATTGACACCGCGCAGGGGCTGAGCAAGCTTCATCAGTTACGCACCGATTTCGATACGCGCAACGCGTACTGGCTCGCCTCCAACCTCAATGATGCGGTTAAAGACAGCCTGCTTGGCGCCCAGAAAAAAGCCTCCGATACCTATTTCAGCGCACTTGAAACACACTTCATTCCGGCCCTGCAACAAGGCAATCAAGCGGCCGCCAACACCGCGTTCGAGGAACTGAAAGCCGCCTATGACCTGCACCGCCTGGGCGTCGACAAAACCGTTCTGGTCGCCAACGCCTACGCAGACGCGCAACTAGTGGAGATGAGCAACACCTCCAGCAACGCCCGTTGGCTGTTGGGACTGGTCGGCGGCCTGAGCACCTTGGTCGCCTGGCTGATCTACACCTTCGTCGCCCGCCGGATCAAAACTCTGCTCGGCGCCGAACCTGCCGAACTGCGCCAGGAAATGGCCCGTTTCGCCTCAGGTGACCTGCGCAACGATAACCGTCCTCCCATTGCCGGCAGCGTCCTGGCCGGCCTGGCCGAAGCCCGGGAGCGCATTCGCAAGCTGGTGGCCGATACCGCCGCCGGCGCTGAATCGGTGGACGTACAGGTCAGCAGTGTCAATATTGCACTTGAGCAACTGAAGGAAAACTCCACGTGCCTCGCCGAGTCGGCGCTGACCACAGGTGTGGCCATGGAACAGATTTCCAACACCATCACTCACATCGCCAAACAGGCGGTGGCGGCGCAGACTTCTGTCGGCCAGGCGGACGATCAGGCTCGCGCCGGTGACAGCGCCCGCCTGGAAAGCCTGGAGAGCGTGCAGCGCCTGGCGACTGCCAGCCGCGAGACGCAATCCTCGGTCACCGACCTGGGCACACAATCGAACAAGGTCAGCGGCATCGTACAGACCATTCGTGAAATTGCCGGGCAAACCAATTTACTGGCGCTCAACGCCGCCATCGAGGCCGCCCGTGCCGGTGAACAAGGCCGTGGCTTTGCCGTGGTCGCCGATGAAGTGCGCAAGCTGGCCGAACGCACGACTAACGCGACCACGGAAATCGAGTCGTTGATCGACGCCATCCGCCGCAGCATTGAAGGTGCCGTGCAAGCGATCCAGCACAGTGCTGGGGACGTCGACGTCGGCATCAAGACGGTGGTGGCGGCCGGTGAGTCGTTGATGGGCATTCAGGACCGCATCGCGGTAGCGACTCAGGCGATGCTGGAGATTGTCGCCGCCACCCTTGAAGTCACCAACGCCTCGCGCAAAGTCACTTCCAGTATGGAAGAAGTTGGCCACCTCGCCGACGCCGGCAACCGCTCGGCCGCCACGACCGCCGGCGCCGGTGAAGTACTACAGAGTGTTTCGCAAAGTTTGCGTACGGCATTAAAGGCGTTTGCGTTTTGAATCTTGCTCGCAGACAAGCCAGCTCTCATGTATTTGTGGGAGCAGGTTTGCCTGAAAAAAACGGGTGCGACTATATACCTACAACCATTTAGTAACAAATATCCACTTAAATTCAATTTTTCAATATTAAACAACTCCTCGCTAACTAGGGAAGTCATGCTAATACACCGCTTATGTGTATTGAAATACTGAACTACGAGGCGAGCACAAGGTGAAGACTTTAATCCCCAGATCAGATCGTCCTTGAGATAAAGAAGAATGAGGAAGGCATAAGTAAGACTAGTAGGTGGTGCCGCTTACCGAAATTGAACTGATGACCTTCTCATTACGAATGAGCTGCTCTTCCAACTAAGCTAAAGCGGCACTACTCCTGTCGAGCTAGCAAAAAGAGCTACAGCGCGTCAATGAGCCCTCACCCTACAAACATTCGTCGAAAACGCGAGCAGTCACTCAGACTCTTAAGTCATCGGTTCACACCTACGCTCCGGCTCACGCCTCCTCGCTACTCAGAAAATGGATGACTCCAATAACTGGGAAATTACACTCCACTTGCCCACCCGCTTGCATTCGACTTGACCAGGCATTTGCATTCGTTCTGACCAGCGATTGCATCGGATTTGACCTAAACGTTTCGTGGGCATGACCGGTTGAATCCACAGCCGAAAGCAGCCCCTCCGGGCCTGGAGGCATCAAACTCGGCCCCAGTAACCCCAAGGCGATCCTGATCTTCACCGCCTTCCTGCCCCAGTTCGTCGACCCGACCCGCGCCGTGACGCCGCAATTTGCGTTGCTCGGCGCGTTGTTCCTGATGCTGGAATGGATCGCCATCAGCGCCTACGCCTACATGGGCCTGCACATGCGCCGCTGGTTTGCCGAGCCTCGGGGCAAGCGGATATTCAACCGTTGCTACGCGGGGTTGTTATCGGCGGCGGCTTCGGTGCTGTTGATGGCACGCCGCGCCTGAGTTCCAGGGTTGACTGGATGCTGCGCAGGTTCAAACTGCGATGCACCCCGAATCAATACTCGCCGAGCCTTGAATGAACCTGAACGTTATCTATGCCCTGAGCGCCGCCGCGCTGTTTGGGGCGAGTACGCCGCTGGCCAAGGTGTTGGGCCTGAACCTCTCGCCGATCCTGCTGGCTGGATTGCTGTATCTGGGCAGCGGGTTGGGCTTGACCCTCGTCAGGCTGATCCGCGACCGGGGCTGGCAGCCCAGCGGCCTGAAATCATCTGAATGGCCTTGGCTGATCGGCGCCATCGTGTTTGGCGGCGTGCTTGGGCCGGTGGCGCTGATGTTTGGTTTGACCCTGACCTCCGGTGCCACGGCCTCGTTGATGCTCAACCTCGAAGCGGTACTGACTGCCGTGCTCGCGTGGGTAGTGTTCAAGGAAAATGCAGACCGACGCATCGTCGCCGGGATGCTGGCCATTGTCGCGGGCGGATTGATCCTGGCGTGGCCGCACGATTCGGCGCAGCCACAAGGCTGGATCGGGCCGCTGGCGGTAGCACTGGCCTGTGCCTGTTGGGCGATCGATAACAACCTGACGCGCAAAGTGTCGGCCTCGGATGCCGTGTTCATCGCCGGGATCAAGGGGCTGGCCGCAGGGTTGGTGAACTGCTCGCTGGCGCTGCTTCTGGGCGCAAAACTGCCGCACATCACGGTAATTGGGCCGACATTGATCGTCGGCTTCCTCGGCTACGGCATCAGCCTGGTGTTGTTCGTTCTGGCGTTGCGCGGGTTGGGCACCGCACGCACGGGCGCCTACTTTTCCACGGCGCCTTTTCTCGGCGCCGCAATGGCCCTCCTGCTGTTCGGTGAGACGGTTTCCCTGACGTTCTGGATCGCGTCGTTGCTGATGGGCCTGGGCGTCTGGATACATCTAAGAGAACATCATGCCCATCACCATCAGCACGTGGCACTCACCCACGGCCATCGGCATGTGCATGACGAGCATCATCAACATGAGCATTCGTTCCAGTGGGATGGGACCGAGCCGCACAGCCACGAACATCAGCACACGCCAATCCGCCACAGTCATCCACACTTTCCGGACATCCATCACCGGCACAAGCATTAGAAAGTGGAAAAAGCACGTTGGTTTTTTCTGCGAGCATCCGTATATTCGAATATCCATATATACGAGCCACCGCGATGACTATGCGTCCCATCACAGTTCTCTTCATGTGCACCGCCAACAGCTGCCGCAGCGTGTTGAGCGAGGCGCTGTTCAATCACTTGGCTCCCGCGGCCTGTGAGGCGGTGAGTTCCGGCAGTTTCCCCAGCGGCCGGCTCAACCCTCAAGCCGTGCAAACATTGCACAACCTCGGTATTTCGACCGAAGGCCTCTACAGCAAAGACTCTTCGGTGTTCGCCGACGCCCCGCCCGATATCGTCATCACCGTGTGCGACAAAGCCGCCGGGGAAGCGTGCCCGGTGTATTTCGGCCCGGCGATCAAAAGCCATTGGGGACTGGCCGATCCATCGGAGGTGCATGGCACCGAGCAAGAAATCCAGGCCGCGTTCGACAGCACCGTCGAAACGATCAAACAACGGTTTGCAGCCTTCTTCGCACTGGACTTGAAAACCCTTTCGGACGCCGAACTGAAAGTCCAACTGGACCGCATTGGAGCCCTGTGATGAACGACGACCTGCCCAATCTCGATCTGGAGCTGCTGACGCTTTCAACCGAAAGCACCCACAAACCACGCATCCTGCTGCTCTACGGCTCCACCCGCGAGCGCTCTTTCAGTCGGCTGCTGACTGAGGAAGCCGCACGGATTCTGCGTCTGCTGGGGGCCGAAACGGTGATCTTCGATCCTTCCGGTCTTCCCCTCCCCGACGATGCGCCCAGCGACCACCCGAAGGTCCAGCAACTGCGTGAGCTGGTGCTCTGGTCAGAAGGCCAGGTCTGGTGCTCGCCGGAGCGCCACGGTTCGATGTCGGCGGTGTTCAAGGCGCAAATCGACTGGATCCCGCTGACGATGGGCGCGGTTCGTCCGACCCAGGGCAAAACCCTGGCGGTGATGCAGGTCTGTGGCGGTTCCCAGTCGTTCAACACGGTCAATCAACTGCGCGTGCTGGGACGCTGGATGCGCATGTTGACCATCCCCAACCAATCTTCGGTACCCAAGGCTTTTATGGAGTTCGACGAGGCTGGCCGGATGAAGCCTTCGGCGTACTACGATCGTGTGGTGGATGTGATGGAAGAACTGATGAAGTTCACCGTGCTGGTGCGTGGCCGCGAGGAGTTCCTGGTAGACCGGTATTCGGAACGCAAAGAGAGCGCTGAAGAACTGTCGAAGCGGGTCAACCAACGCTCGATCTGAGGCAGAGGAATTCCCTGTCGATTTTCCGGTGGAGGCGCCGCTCGACGCGTCTTATGCTCAACCCATGAACCTACAAAACGCTTTGCTTCCGCCCCACGCCGAGATGGTTCGCGCCATGCTCGAACGAGACACTGCCTACGAGGGGGTGTTCTTTACTGCCGTGAAGACCACCGGGATCTTCTGCCGCCCCAGTTGCACGGCGCGCAAACCGAAACCGGAGAACGTCGAGTTCTTTGCCCATGCCGATGAGTGCATGTCGGCGGGCTACCGTGCGTGTCTGCGCTGCAAACCACTGGACGCCGCGGCCATTGCGCCGGACTGGGTGCAGGCGTTGCTCAAGTCGGTGGACAGCGATCCCGACCTGCGCTGGACCGATGCTCAGCTGGTTGCCGAGGGCATCGAGCCGCTGAAACTGCGGCGCTGGTTCAAGCAGCATTTCGGCATGACCTTCCACGCCTGGCTGCGCACCCGTCGCCTGGGCATGGCGCTGGGCGGCATCAAACAGGGTGATACCATCGATAATGCGGCGTTCGACTCGGGCTACGAATCCCTGAGCGGTTTTCGCGATGCGTTTCAGAAATCCTTCCACATCACGCCGGGCCGCGCGGCCAACAGTGAGCCGCTGCTGTTCACTCGCCTGACCACGCCGCTGGGGCCAATGATCGCCATGGCCGAACGCCGTGGGCTGGTGCTGCTGGAGTTTCTCGATCGTCCGGCGTTGACCCGGGAAGTCGAAGAACTGCAAAACCGTTATGGCTACGCCGTGGCGCCGGGGCACAACGCCCATTTGCAGCAGATTGACGCCGAGCTGACGCAGTATTTCGCCGGAAAACTCACTGAGTTTCGCGTTCCGCTGCACCTGCCCGGTAGCGAATTCGCAAGGCGGGTCTGGGCCGAACTGGCGAAGATCCCCTACGGCCAGACCAGCACCTACGGCACCATCGCCGCAATACTGGGCAAGCCCGGCGCCAGTCGTGCAGTGGGCCTGGCCAACGGGCACAACCGTCTTTCTATTGTGTTGCCCTGCCACCGGGTGATCGGTGCAGACGGCTCGTTGACGGGCTATGGTGGAGGACAACCGCGCAAGGCGTTTTTGCTCCGGCTGGAAAAAGCCGCCGTGCAGGTGACTGAACAACTCGCTTTCTGATCCCCTGATTCTCTGCAAAAAGTCATAAGGACATTCGATGGACACCCAATTTCATCAACTGCACCACGACGGCCTGCTGATCCTCACCAACGTCGCCGATGCCACCGGGGCGCGCATCGTCGAGCAACTGGGCTGCAAAGCCGTGGCCACCAGCAGCGCGGCGGTTGCCTGGGCTCATGGGTATGCGGACGGCAATACCCTGCCCCTCGAACGCCTGATATCGACCGTCGAATCCATCGCCCGCGTGATCTCGGTGCCGCTGACCATCGACGTCGAGGCCGGTTATTCCGATGACCTGACGCGGGTCACCGAAGTGATTGATGCGGTGATCGCGGCCGGTGCGGTCGGGATCAATATCGAGGACGGTGCCGGCCCGCCGGATTTGTTGGCACGCAAGATCGAAGTCGCCCGTCAGGTTGCCGATCGCCGCAGCGTGAAGCTGTTCATCAATGCCCGCACCGACGTGTACCTGAGGGGCCTGGTGCCTGCCGAAGATCGCGTCGCCGAAACGCTCAAGCGCGCCGCGTTGTATCAGGCGGCGGGCGCCGATGGGCTGTTCGCGGCGGGCGTCACTGCAAAATATGAAATTGAGGCGCTGTGCCAGGGCACCTCGTTGCTGGTGAATGTACTTGGGCTGCCGGGTTTGCCATCGCCTGAAGAGCTGCAAGCGCTCGGCGTGCGGCGCCTGAGTGCCGGCTCGGGCATTGCCGAGTTTCTTTATGGCGCAATGGCTTCCGTGGCCAAAGGCTTTCTGGAGACCGGCAAACTCGACAGCAGCCACCTCAAGGCCTTCACGTATGGGGAAGTTAATGCTCTGCTGAAAATGGCCGGGAACACTTGATCGCCATGCCCGATCCCTATCTGCCCGCGACCAGGTTTCTGTCATCGATCGATGACGACTGGCGGCGCCACATCGCCGCCATCGGCCCGTGCTTGCACCAACCCCATGCGGCTCGTGATCCTTATGAGTCGCTGGTGCGGGCGATTGCCTATCAGCAACTGCACGCCAAGGCCGGGGATGCGATTGTCGGTCGGCTGCTGGCGTTGTTTCCGTCGACGCCGTTTCCAAGGCCTGAGCAGATTCTGGCGACAGGGTTTGATCAAATGCGCAGTTGCGGGTTTTCCGCGGGCAAGATCGCGACCATACAAGGAATTGCGCAGGCCGCTTTGGACGGTGTGGTACCGGATTACGCAACCGCACTGGCGATGGATGATGAGGCGCTGATTGAGCGGTTGATCACCTTGCGCGGGGTTGGCCGCTGGACGGTTGAGATGCTGCTGATTTACAGCCTGGAGCGCCCGGATATTTTACCGGCGGATGATTTTGGGGTGCGTGAAGGGTATCGCCGGCTGAAGGGGCTGGAGGTACAGCCGACGCGTAAGCAGATGGTTGAGATTGGCTTGGCGTGGAGTCCGCATCGCACGGTGGCTTCCTGGTATTTGTGGCGGATGACTGGCAAGTAGACCGCGTTATCGTTCATCGCGAGCAGGCTCACTCCCACAGGGGGTTTGTGAACGACACAGATCAACTGTGGGAGCGAGCCTGCTCGCGATGACGGTGTCACATTCACCCCCATCACTCAAAGCCGATCACAACCCGGATTTCAACCGAGTAAACGCCCGAATCAGCGCCCGGTTGAACGCCTTGCCATTGTCATTCTTGCTATACAACGAAGCCCTCACCTGCGCCGACGGATACGTCCCCGGATCATTGCGAATCGCCGGATCGATCAACCCGTCCGCCGCCGTAATCGCGTTGGCGTAGTGAATGGTGTCAGTGATCGGCGCAATCACTTCTGGGGTCATCAGGTAATCCATCAACGCCAGCCCGGCCTCGGGGTGCGGTGCATCCTTGGGAATGACCATGGCATCAAACCAGATCAACGTGCCCTCCTTCGGTATCCGGTAACTGAGTTTGAACGGCTTGTTCGCCGCCTCGGCCTGACCGGCCGCAATGGCCACGTTGCCGTTCCACGACATCGCCACGCAGGTGTTGCCGTTGGCCAGGTCGCTGATGTTCAGGTCATTGTCAAAATAGCGAATGTACGGCCGGATCTTCGCCAGTTGTTGCTCGGCCAGTTTCAGGTCATCGAGATTCTGCCTGTTGATGTCCAGGCCCATGTACTTCATCACCGCGGCGAAAACCTCGTTCGGATCATTGAGCAAGCTGACCCCGCAATCGGCAAATTTCGACACCACGGCCGGGTCGAACAGCATTGCCCAACTGTCCCGTGGCGCGTCCGGCAGGCGCTGTTTGATCGCCTCTTCCTGATAACCGACGCCCGTAGTGCCCCAAGCGTAGATTCCGGCGTAACGATTACCTGGATCGAACGCGGCCATGTGTTGGCGGAACTCTTCCCCGACGCCGGCAAAGTGCGGCAGTTGCTGTGGGTTCAACGTTTGAATCGCCCCGCTTTGAATCGCCCGGGACAGGTGTTGCCCCGCCGTCAGCACCAGGTCATAACCGCTGCGGCCGGTCAGCAGTTTGGTCTCGACGGTTTCCAGGGAGTCGAAGTGATCGGCCACCACATGGATCCCGGTTTTCTTCTCGAAATTGGTCAGGGTATCCGGGGCCAGGTACTCGCCCCAGATGTACAGATTCACCACCGGTTTCGCGGAGTCGGCGGCCTGCACACACAAGGGTGCAAGCACCAGCAATAACGCTTGAGTCAGTTTGTGCAGGCCCATGTTTAAACCCTCTTCCCGGCGTATTGCGGCATGGTGATACAGGCGACATTGCCGCCACCCAGGAGGATTTCCCGAGAGTTTTCGATGCCGACGATTTTGTGTTGCGGGAACAATTCGGCCAGCGTCGCCTGCGCCACCTGATCATGGCGATCACCAAACAGCGGCACCACGATCGAGCTGTTGCCGGCGTAGTAATTGATGTACGACGCGCAAATTTTGGTCCCGGCCTGACGGGTATGGGTGCTGTCCTGCTGGTCCAGGCCCTCGGCTTCTTCAGCGGTCCACTCCAGCACATCCGGTTGCGGCAGCTTGTGCACGATCAACTCGCGGCCACGGCTGTCGCGGGTGCTGCGCAGAATGTCGTAGGCCTCTTGATAGATTTCCCACTGCGGGTCATCGCGATTGTCGGTCCATTGCAGCACCACTTCGCCGGGACGCACGAAGCACGCAAGATCGTCGACGTGGCCGTCGGTTTCGTCGAACTTGCAACCCCTTGGCAACCAGATGATTTGCTCGGCACCGAGGTAATCGGTCAGGCGGCGGGTGACTTCTTCCTTGCCCAGATGCTGGTTGCGATTACGGTTGAGCAGGCATTGTTCGGTGGTCAGGATGCTGCCCTGGCCGTCAGCCTGGATTCCGCCCAGTTCGGCAATCAACGGCGCGCGATAACGGTCGAAGCGTTCGATTTCGAGGATTTTGCTGGCGATCTGATCGTCCTTGTCCCACGGGTAGTACAAGCCGCCGTCGAGACCGCCATAGGCGTTGAACTCGAAGTCGACGCCGCGCACTTCACCGCTGGCGTCGTTGACCACAAAACACGGGCCGCTGTCGCGGAACCAGGTGTCGTTGCAGGTCATTTCCACGACTCGTACCTGAGGCGGCAACTGGCGGCGAGCGGTGACGAATTGCGCGGCTGATGCGCAAACCGTGACCGGTTCGCTCTGGGATATCGCGGTAACAATTTGCACCCAGACCTTCTGCGCAGGCTTGGCACCGTTGCGCCAGACGTCGGTGCGTTCCGGCCAGCCGAGCCAGCAACCGGCCTTGGTTTCGAATTCGCCGGGCAGGCGGAAGCCGTCGAGTTTCGGGGTGGAATCGAGCAAACGTGCCATGGTCAGACCTCATCAGCGGGGATTGGAATGACCACAGGCTAAGGTCGTCGGCGCCCTCCTCGCCAACGATGATTATTTCGGAATACTTGAATTCAACTCATCAATCGATCAGCTGATCGTTGAACCATTCCAGCATCTGCGCCACGGCCGGACGCTCCAGGCGCACCCGCTCGCACACCAGCGCATATTGCCCGAGCGCGGTCATGCTGGCGGTGAAGGGCCGGACCAGACGACCGCTGAGCAAGTCTTCCTGGGCCGTCAAATTGTCGCCCATGGCCACGCCCTGCCCCTGCACCGCCGCTTCCAGCGCCAGGCCCGCATGGGCGAAATACAGTTGCCGCTGGGGACGCTGATCGCCGGCATGACTGGTGAGCCACGCGGTCCAGGTCTTGCCGTCCTGATCGTCGTGCAGCAGGCAATGGCGCGCCAAGTCCTTGGGGGTTTTCAGGGTGCCCTGATTGAACAGACCGGGGCTGCACACCGGAAAGAATTGCAGCGCCGGCAAGGGCTTGACGAAGTACGCGCTGCTGTCGACCGGGCCGGTGCCGTAGGTGATCGCCAGGTCGATGTCTTCCCCCGGCGCCGTGGCGTCGATCGGTTGTTCATAGAGGTGCAGCGTGATGTGTGGATAGCGCGCGTAGAAGTCCGTGAGGCGACTCATCAGCCACTTTTGCGCCAACTCGGCGGTGACCGCCAGACGCAATACGGCCAGCGAGGACGGGTCACGCAATTCATCGCAGGCTTCGCCGATCAGTTCGAAGGCTTGCTGCAGGCTTTGCATCAACCGGCCAGCGGCCATGGTTGGGCGAATTTGCCGGCCTTCTCGGATAAACAGCGAGACGCCCAAGTGTTCTTCGAGCTGGCGGATTTGATGGCTGACGGCGCTGTCGGTGACGCAAAGCTCGGCGGCTGCCCGGCCGAAATGGGCGTGACGGGCGGCGCATTCGAAGGTTCTGAGTGCTGCCAGGGAGGGTAGTCGTCGCATGGTCTCAGCCCCTTTAATGAAGTCGCCATGCTGCCTTGGCCATGGGTGGGCGTCTAGTAAGACCGCGTTATCGTTCATCGTCGGAACGACGCCCGGAGCCGGCTCACTCCCACAGTTGACCGCATTTCAACTGTGGGAGTGAGCCTGCTCGCGATGACGGCGGCACATTCACCACCAATCCAATGGCCCATCACCCTCCCTTATCCACCATGACTTCCCCCAAAACCCGGCGCATGTTGGTGGCTCAACCGGAGGGATTCGTCATGCTAAACGCACTTAAACAGATCAACTCAACCTCAGCCTTCAACCGCTGGGCCGGTTTCGAAGTGACCGCTGCCGCGAGCGGCGAAGCCGAGCTGACGATGGCTTTTCGCGAAACCGACATGGCGCAATATGCCGGTTTTCTGCACGCCGGCCTGATCGGCGCGCTGCTCGACACGGCCTGCGGATTCGCCGCCGGAACGGTCGCCGGCAACGTGCTGGCTTCGCACTTTTCGGTCAACTGCCTGGCACCCGCCGTCGGTGAAGTGTTCATCGCTCGAGGTCGGGTAGTGAAGGCCGGCAAGAAGCAGGTTTTCGCCCGCGCCGAGCTGTTCGCGCAAACTGGCGACCAGTTGAAACTGGTGGCAACCGGCGATGCGATTCTGGTGCCGGTCGAGGGGCGCTGACGGTCTAGGCTGTCTTGGGTAAACCCCACCCTCGTCGGAGGTTCCCATGCAGCTCGAAGGTTCCTGCCATTGCGGCGCTGTGTCGTTCAGCCTGAACAGCGCCCACCCCTACCCGTATCAGCGTTGCTATTGCTCGATCTGCCGCAAGACTCAGGGCGGTGGCGGTTACTCGATCAACATTGCCGGTGATGCCGCCAGCCTGAAGGTCCGTGGGCGCAAGCACGTCGCGGTTTACCATGCGCAACTCAAGAACGAAGGCGACAAGCGCGCCCATCGCAGCAGCCTCGGCCGGCATTTCTGCTCGGTCTGCGGCTCGGGCCTGTGGGTGTATAGCCCCGAATGGCCGGAGCTGATTCACCCGTTTGCGTCGGCCATCGACACCCCACTGCCGGTGCCGCCGGAACACACGCACTTGTTGCTCGACTCAAAAGCGCCATGGGTGGAAGTCGACATGCGCCCCGGCGACAAGCAGTTCGACGTCTATCCCGAAGAGTCGATTGCCGACTGGCATGAACGCCTGGGCTTGAGCCGCTAAAACCGCTTCACAGTCTTTGACAGTTTCCCGACAAAGCTCTCAAAGATTGGGGGCCGGCAGCCGCCTAGCATGGGCGTATCCAATCTCCCTTCGGGTACTCCCATGTTTCGTTCGCTGTGTCTGTCGTTGACTTCACTTGGCCTGCTCCTTCCCGCCGACTCTTTACGCGCTGAAGACTGGCACTCCACCTTACGCGCCGGTGCCGCCAGCGTGCCGCGTTACAGCGGCAGTGACGAGCGCGTGGTCGCGCCACTGCTGGGCGCCAAGGTTGTCAGCCCGTATGGAATCTTTCTGGACACTGAAAAGGGGTTGGGCTGGGCGTTCGATGAAGACGACTTCGGCCTGAGCGTGTACATCGGCGCGAGCGATGTGCGCAAGGATCGCAAGAGCGGATTCAAAGGCTCGGATGAGCTGGACGGCATGGGCTCGATCAAGTCGCGCCCTGTGCTGGGCCTGGACGGGACGTACCACATGGGCCCAATCATTCTTGGTGCCAGTTTTGAGCATGCGCTGGAAAAGGATGATGACGATCACGACACCGGCTCAGCCTGGAATCGCCTGAAGCTGAGCATCAGCGCGCCATTCTATGAGGGTGACTACGGCAAGGTCGTCGGCAGTCTGAACAGTCAGTTTGGTGACAGCAATTATGTGCGCACCTGGTATGGCGTAAGCGCGGCGCAGGCGTCGCGCAGTCAGTTCAGGGCGCATGACACTCACGGTGGGCTAGTGAGTCGCGGGGCGGAGTTGAACTGGTCGTTGCCGATCAATGAACAATGGAGCGTTTCTACGGTGCTGGCCGTGCAGTATCTGGCGGGTGATGCGGCGGACAGTCCGATAGTCGAGCGGCGGATGCAGACTTCGGTGGGTGGGCAGGTGGCGTACACCTTTTGACAATGCTGGGTTGCTGATTGCCCCATCGCGAGCAGGCTCACTCCTACATTTGGAATGCATTCCAAAATGTAGGAGTGAGCCTGCTCGCGATAGCGTCAGTGAGAACGACACAATTAATCCAGATGCGCCCACGTCATGCGAAACGACGCCCCGCCCCACGGCGAGTCCGCCACTTGCACTTGCCCGCCATGGGATTGCGACACCCGCCGGACCAACGCCAGCCCCAGGCCAAATCCGCCGGTACGGCGATCACGGCTGGCGTCCAGGCGCGAGAACGGTTCGAAGATCTTCTCGCGCCCGTCCACCGGCACACCCGGGCCATCATCGTTGACCAGCACTTCGTAGCAGTCACCGCTACGGACCAGCGACACTTCCACCCGCTCATCGGCATAACGAATGGCATTGCGCAGCAGATTGATCACCGCACGGGCCATAAAGCGCGGTTCGAGGCGCACCTGATCGACCTGACACTCGACAATCAACAACTGCACCCCGGCGGCCTCGGCCTCCAGCGCCACGCTGCCCACCACACTGTCCAGCCAACTGTTGGCCTGAATGTTTTCCCGAGTGATGACCGTGGCGCCGCGCTCCAGACTGGCGTAGGTCAGCAGCTCGGAAACCATTTCCTCCAACTCGCCGAGGTCGGCGTACATGTCGGCAATCAGCTCGCGGTTCTGGGCCGGATCGGGCTGTTGTTTGAGCTGATCAAGTTCGAAAGACAAGCGCGCAATCGGCGTGCGTAATTCATGGGACACCGCGTTGGTCAGCTCGCGCTGATTGGCGATCAAGCCTTCGATGCGCGCCGCCATCAGGTTGAAGTGTTCGGACAAGTCACGAATGTTCGAGCGTTTGGACAGCTGGATCCGCGACGACAAGTCGTTATCGCCGAAGCGCTCGGCCGCCAGGCGCAGTTTCTCCAGGTCTCGCCAATGCGGCCGGACCCAGAACATCAACACAAAACCGATCATCACCGCGATCATCAGATACGCCGCCGCAATGTAGAACGGCATCAGACTGGGCTCGGCCGGCTGCTTGATGCTGAGTAGCTGAGAACCGTCGTCGATGCGCGAGATGAACTGCGTGTACTTGTCGCGAATCACCAACTGCCCCAGGGCCAACTCGGCTTTCTCCTGATCGGTCAGGGACAGTTGTCCGCTCTCGACCAAGCTCAGGCCCAAGCCATAGTAGGGGCGCACCGCTTCCAGTTGTCGGTCCCGGTCCGAAGCGTCCAGATCACGTAACTGCTCGACCAGCGACCAGGCCTGGCCCCTCACCGCCTCGCGGTTGTAGCTCTGCATCTGACCGGCGAGAAGCGCGTCGAACGTGCGCTCGACCGTTTGCAGCCCCAGTACCAGGCCAACCGTCATCACCAGAAACAGCCCGAGAAATAACCGTAGCATTTACAGCTCCCACGCAAACGGATTGAACAAGTAACCCTTGCCCCAGATGGTCTTGATGCACACCGGTTCGCGCGGGTTGTCCTTGAGCTTGCCGCGCAACTTGCTGATGTAGACGTCGACACTGCGGTTGAGCCCGTCGAAGGCAATACCGCGCATGCGGTTGAGGATGTCGTCGCGGGACAGAATCTTGCCGGCGGCGCTGGCCAGCAACCACAGCAGCTCGAATTCCATGGTGGTCATTTCAATGACATCGCCCGCCAGCCGCACTTCGCGGCAGCTGCGGTCGATGCTCAGGCTGCCGAATTCCAGGGCGCTGCACACGCTGCTGTCCGGGGTCTGACGCCGTTGCAACGCACGCAGTCGGGCCAGCAGCACCGGCGGCTTGATCGGTTTGATCACGTAGTCGTCGGCGCCAGACTCCAGGCCGAGGATGTGATCGAGGTCATCTTCCTTGGCCGTGAGGATGACGATCGGCGTGTCGGACACGCTGCGGATCTCGCGACATACGTGCAGGCCGCTCTGGCCCGGCAGCATCAGGTCGAGCACGACAATTTTCGGTTTGAATTCGAGGAATGCGGCCAACGCAAGGTCACCGCGGTATACCTGCCGGACCTCAAAGCCATGTTGGGACAGGAAATGCGCGATCAACCCGGAGAGCTTCTCGTCGTCTTCCACCAGCAATACTTTGCCAAAACCCAGGTTATCCATAACGACCGTCTGCTCCCCTTGTGTGAAGTGGGCGGCATTATGGCGCCAATCGGTGACGGGACGGTGATGACGGGCAGCAAAAACCGGCCTCGGGGGCCGGTTTTGGGTGATGTTTCATGTTTTTAAGAGTTTTTAACAATGTTGAATCAAAGCATGACTTTTTTTGTAGGCGCGAGGCTTGCCCGCGAAGGCGATCTCAAGGACGCCTTCGCGGGCAAGCCGTGCTCCTACAGGGTTATGCGGCGACAGGGACGCCACTGTGAAAACGGAACTCCACGTCCGGCGACTCGATCAATTCCTGCTCGGCAGCGCGAACCCGGTCGATCACCTGGGCAATGTCCTTGGCATCACCGTACTGGTAAGCCAGTTTCAGGTAACCCTGAAAATGCCGCGCTTCGCTTTTCAGCAAGCCGAAATAGAACTTGCCCAGTTCTTCGTCCAGATGCGGCACCAGCGCCTCGAAACGCTCGCAACTGCGGGCCTCGATAAACGCGCCAACCACCAGGGTGTCCACCAGCTTGACCGGCTCGTGGCTGCGCACCACTTTGCGCAGGCCCGAGGCGTAACGCCCGGCAGACAGCTGACGCAACTCGATCTTGCGCTTTTTCATCAAGCGCATGACCTGCTCGTGGTGCACCAACTCTTCCCGGGCCAGGCGCGACATCAGGTTGATCAGGTCGACGTGGGAGTGATACTTGGCGATAAGGCTCAACGCCGTGCTGGCCGCCTTGAACTCACAGTTCTTGTGGTCGATCAGCAGGGTTTCCTGATCGGCAAGCGCTGCCTGGACCCAGCCGTCGGGGGTGCGGCAGCCGAGGAACTCGTGAATTTCGGGAAGGATCATGGGGCTCACGGAATAAAAGGTATAAATCGAAGGGCGCCGATTATACCGGCCTGCCGCCAGACCACCAGACGCGACCGTTGATATGCATCAAGTACCGGGTTGGCGGCGAACAACTATAGTTGTCCAACGCGGTATTTTTTACCTTCCTGGAGATCCCGATCATGCAAGCCATTCGCAGCATCCTGGTGGTCATCGAACCCGAACACTCGGAAAGCCTGGCGCTCAAACGGGCCAAACTGATTGCTGGCGTGACCCAGGCTCATCTGCATCTGCTGGTGTGCGATCGAAAGCATGACCATAGCGGCATGTTGGGCGTGCTCAAGGCGGCCCTGATTGAGGACGGCTATAGCGTCACTACCGAGCAGGCCTGGAATGAAAGCCTGCACGAAACCATTGTCGATGTGCAGCAGGCTGAAGGCTGCGGGTTGGTGGTCAAACAGCATTACCCCGACAGCTCGTTGAAAAAAGCCCTGCTGACCCCGGCGGACTGGAAATTGCTGCGTTATTGCCCTACGCCGGTGCTGCTTGTGAAAACCTCAAAACCGTGGACGGGCGGGGTCATTCTGGCGGCGATCGACGTCGGCAATACCGAGAATGAGCACCGCACCTTACACGCCGCCATCGTCGATCACGGCTACGACATCGCCAGCCTGGCCAAGGCTCGTTTGCACGTGGTCAGCGCCCATCCGTCACCGATGTTGTCGGCGGCCGACCCGACGTTGCAGCTCAGCGAAACCATCGAGGCGCGCTATCGCGAGCAGTGCAAATCGTTTCAGGCCGAATTCGATATCGATGATGAACACCTGCATATCGCCGAAGGCCCGGCGGACGTGTTGATTCCGTTCATGGTGCACAAGCTTCAGGCGGCGGTGATCGTCATTGGTACGGTCGCACGGTCCGGGCTGTCCGGGGCGTTGATCGGGAATACGGCGGAGGTGGTGCTGGATGCGGTGGAGAGCGATGTGCTGGTGCTGAAGCCGGATACGATCATGGATCATCTGGAGGAGATTGTTACTCAGCATTGAGAGGTGTGGTGCCGGTGAAATTGCCTTCGCGGGCAAGCCTCGCTCCTACGAGTTATGTGTTTGTCGCACGTATTAGACACGACATAAATCTGTAGGAGCGAGGCTTGCCCGCGAAGCTTTTAAGGTTTACCCGCCGAAGGCGTCTTTGAGGAAACCGGGGGCGATATAGCGCTGGTAATGCGCCTCAGACAGCAAAAAGAATTCCCGATCAATGGCATCGCGCAATTCCGGCAGATTCCAGTCGCGAAACTCCGGCATCAATACCATCCCGTAGGCTTCCAGGTTGTTGATTACCCGCGCACCCCGGGCGATCAGCTGATAAGCCCAGCAATACTCGGACTGATGCGGCACAAAGCGGATCTTGCGCTGTTCCAGCTGCAAGCGCAGGCGCTGGGCATCGAAAACCTCCAGTTTGCTGGCCATCACCTGGGACAACAGCTGCTCAAGACGCAGCCACACCGCGCGCTTTTCCTCCTCGTTGTAACCATTCCAGTTGATCACTTCATGGTGGAAACGCTTGCAGCCACGACACACCAGATCACCGTAAACAGTGGAGCAGAGGCCGACGCAGGGGGTCTTGATGGTCTGATTGGGCATAGGTAGGCAAAACACGGGAGAGCAGAACAGGTCGGCATGTTAGCCCTTTGTCCGGCATTCATCACCCCTCAAAATGCAGGGGCACAGGGTCTGTCGGGCTTTGGTGACACCGGTGACGGATGCCCGCGCCTTGCTTCGCACACGTCGGCCCGGTAATGCGGCTCGCCACCAAAGTCCAATAGCCGCTGACTTACCTTTAATTTTTTTTTGCCGTAGAATCAGCCAGCCTTTTAAGGCGCCAATGTCCGTTAGAAGCTGTTTTCAAAGCGTCACGAGCACAGTCGTTCCTTCAGAGCGGTGTTGGCGATGGGTTTTTCCAGCGGGGAAAAGCCAATCGCCAACCCTCATCAGCTCCCGTTCTGCAGGCGTAAAACTTTGAAAGCAGCTTCTGTAAGGAATTGTCGGTAATTCTGGCTAAGTGGCCCACAACGCCACGCAGCGCATGAGTACGGCAATTTCGGGATGAGCGTCCCGGACACCCATTTGGGACCACTGATGAGGGTAATAACTGTGCTTGAAGCCTACCGCAAACATATCGAAGAGCGTGCAGCACTGGGTATCGTTCCCCAGCCGCTAAACGCCGAACAAACTGCAGGCCTGGTCGAGCTGCTGAAGAATCCCCCGGCTGGCGAAGAAGCTTTCCTCGTTGACCTGATCACCAATCGCATTCCGCCTGGCGTGGACGAAGCAGCCTATGTAAAGGCTGGCTTCCTGTCTGCCCTCGCTAAAGGCGAAGCAACATCCCCTCTGATCGACAAGAAACGCGCTGTTGAACTGCTCGGCACCATGCAGGGCGGCTACAACATCGTGACGTTGGTTGACCTGCTTGACAGCGCCGAACTGGCCCCTGTTGCTGCCGCTCAACTGAAGCACACCCTGCTGATGTTCGATGCGTTCCACGATGTGGCGGAAAAAGCCCGCAACGGCAACGAACACGCCAAAGGCGTGATCCAGTCCTGGGCTGACGGCGAGTGGTTCCGCAATCGCCCAACCCTGGCCGACAAGATCAGCCTGCGCGTGTTCAAGGTCACCGGCGAAACCAACACCGATGACCTGTCCCCTGCTCCGGACGCCTGGTCCCGCCCGGACATCCCGCTGCACGCCCTCGCCATGCTGAAAATGGCCCGTGAAGGCATCGTGCCTGACGTCCAGGGCGTTACCGGCCCGATGAAGCAGATCGAAGAAATGCGCAACTCCGGTTTCCCGATCGCCTACGTCGGTGACGTGGTCGGTACCGGTTCTTCGCGTAAATCCGCCACCAACTCGGTGCTGTGGTTCTTCGGCGACGACGTTCCTAACGTTCCGAACAAACGTGCCGGCGGTTTCTGCTTCGGCAGCAAAATCGCTCCGATCTTCTACAACACCATGGAAGATGCCGGCGCACTGCCGATCGAATTCGACGTCTCCAACATGCACATGGGCGACGTGATCGACCTGTACCCGCATGCTGGCAAAGTCTGCAAACACGGCACCGACGAAGTCCTGACCACCTTCGAAATGAAGACCCCGGTGCTGTTGGACGAAGTCCGTGCTGGCGGTCGTATCCCGCTGATCATCGGCCGCGGCTTGACCGACAAGGCTCGTGCTGAACTGGGCCTGGGCCCTACCGATCTGTTCAAACTGCCTGAAGCACCTGTCGACACCGGCAAGGGCTTCACCCTGGCACAGAAAATGGTCGGCAAGGCGTGCGGCCTGCCAGAAGGCAAAGGCGTTCGTCCAGGTACTTACTGCGAACCGAAAATGACCACCGTCGGCTCTCAGGACACCACCGGTCCTATGACCCGTGACGAACTGAAAGACCTGGCGTGCCTGGGCTTCTCGACCGATCTGGTAATGCAGTCCTTCTGCCACACCGCGGCCTATCCAAAGCCGATCGACGTGACCACCCACCACACCCTGCCAGACTTCATCATGACCCGCGGCGGCGTTTCCCTGCGTCCGGGCGACGGCATCATCCACAGCTGGCTGAACCGCATGCTGCTGCCGGACACCGTCGGTACCGGTGGTGACTCGCACACCCGCTTCCCGATGGGCATTTCGTTCCCGGCCGGTTCCGGCCTGGTAGCGTTCGCCGCAGCCACCGGCGTTATGCCGCTGGACATGCCGGAATCGATCCTGGTGCGCTTCAAAGGCAAAATGCAACCGGGCGTCACCCTGCGCGACCTGGTTCACGCCATTCCTTACTTCGCGATTCAGGCTGGCCTGTTGACCGTCGAGAAGAAAGGCAAAAAGAACGCGTTCTCCGGCCGCATCCTGGAAATCGAAGGCCTGGACGACCTGAGCATCGAGCAGGCTTTCGAGCTGTCCGATGCCTCGGCCGAACGTTCGGCTGCCGGTTGCACCATCAAGCTGTCGAAAGAGTCGATCACCGAGTACCTGAACTCCAACATCACCCTGCTGCGCTGGATGATCGGCGAAGGCTACGGCGATGCGCGTACCCTGGAACGTCGCGCTCAAGCGATGGAAGCCTGGGTTGCCAACCCTGAGCTGATGGTTGCCGATGCTGACGCCGAATACGCTGAAGTCATCGAAATCGACCTGGCCGACATCAAGGAGCCTGTGCTCTGCGCGCCAAACGATCCGGACGACGCCCGTCTGCTGTCCAGCGTTGCTGGCGAGAAGATCGACGAAGTGTTCATCGGTTCGTGCATGACCAACATCGGTCACTTCCGCGCTGCCGGCAAGTTGCTGGAACAGGTCAAAGGTCAGCTTCCAACCCGTCTGTGGCTGTCGCCGCCGACCAAAATGGACGCTCACCAGCTGACCGAAGAAGGCTACTACGGCATCTACGGCAAGGCCGGCGCACGCATGGAAATGCCAGGCTGCTCGCTGTGCATGGGTAACCAGGCACGTGTAGAACCGAACTCCACTGTGGTGTCGACGTCGACCCGTAACTTCCCGAACCGTCTGGGTGACGGCGCGAACGTCTACCTGGCTTCGGCTGAGTTGGCGTCTGTTGCTTCCATCCTGGGTCGCCTGCCGACCGTTGAGGAGTACATGGAATACGCTGGCAAGATCGACAGCATGGCGGCCGATGTCTACCGCTACCTGTCCTTCGACCAGATCGCCGAGTTCCGTGAAGCTGCTGCGAACGCCAACATCCCGGTCGTTCAAGCCTAACGCTACAACGCAATAAAAAACGCCGCCCATCGTAAGATGAGCGGCGTTTTTTTATGCCTGAATCCGAACACCGCACAAAACCCGTAGGAGCGAGGCTTGCCCGCGAAGGCCATCACGCGGACAAACTGCTAGACCGCGTCATCGTTCTTCGCGGGCAAGCCTCGCTCCTACGGGGGATGCGTCAGGCCATCAGGGAGTAGATCAACGCCGAAATCGCCACCAAACCCACCGCCGTCACGAAGACGTTGGACGCTTGGCCACGGAAACGCGCCATCGCTGGCACTTTACGGATCGCGTACATCGGCATCAGGAACAGGATCGCCGCGATGACCGGGCCACCGAGGGTTTCGATCATGCCGAGGATGCTCGGGTTCAGGGTCGCGACAATCCAGCACACCACCAGCATGAACGCGGCCGTCATGCGGTCCAGGGTCTTGGGCGCCGGACGTTTTCCGCTTTTCACGATCAGGCCTTTGAGGCCTTCGCTGGCGCCGATGTAGTGACCCAGGAACGATTTGGAAATGGCCACGAACGCAATCAGCGGTGCCGCGAAGGCAATGGTCGGGTTGCTGAAGTGGTTGGCCAGGTACGACAGGATCGACAGGTTCTGTGCCTTGGCTTCCGCCAGCTGCGCCGGTGACAGGGTCAGTACGCAGCTGAAGACGAAGAACAGCACCATCACCACCATCAAGACGTGGGCGCGGGACAAAATCTGCGAGCTGCGTTCTTCAGCGTGTTCGCCGTAACGACGCTTCTGGTCCACCGCGAATGCCGAGATGATCGGCGAGTGGTTGAACGAGAACACCATCACCGGAATCGCCAGCCACAGCGTGTGCAGCAGCGCCGACGGTTCAGGCAGGGTCGAAGCCGTGGCCAGGATGCCGCCATTCCAGTGCGGAATCAGGAACACCGCCAGGAACAGCAGCGCAACAATGAACGGATACACCATCAGGCTCATGGCCTTGACGATCATTTGCTCGCCGCAACGCACCACGGCCAACAGGCCGAGGATCAGCACCAATGAGAGCACGGCGCGTGGTGGCGGCATGATGTGCAGTTGATGCTCGAGGAAACTGCCCACGGTATTGGTCAGGGCCACGCTGTAGATCAGCAGGATCGGGAAGATCGCGAAGAAGTACAGCAAGGTGATCAGCGCACCGGCCTTGATGCCGAAGTGTTCTTCAACCACTTCGGTGATGTCCGCACCTTCGCGTCCGGACAGCACAAAACGGGTCAGGCCACGGTGCGCATAGAAGGTCATGGGGAACGCCAGTACCGCCAGGATCAGCAACGGCCAGAAACCGCCCAGGCCCGCGTTGATCGGCAAAAACAGGGTACCGGCTCCGATTGCCGTGCCAAACAGGCCCAGCATCCAGGTGGTGTCATGGCGATTCCAGCGAGTGAGAGTCGCTGGTGTCGCCGCTACATAGCGTTCGTCGACGCTATTGGCCTGATCATTCATCCGGTGGGATCTCCGCATTCCGGTCATTTGCTACCCGGTCAGGACGAGTCGGAAAAATACCGACGGGCAGCGCCCTGGCCGAAACAGGGGCGCGATTGTCCGGGATTAATGAACAGAAGCAAAGACTTAGCTGAGGAGTGGTTGTGCGGATCAGATTTCGGAGTACTTTATCAAATAGATGTTTCAAAAAATCTATTTGATAAAGAATCAGCGTCAGGTACTTTCAACCCTGCCTGCTGACCAGCAACCTGACTGCGGAGCCCTCCCATGCCACTCGTTCGCGTCGACATCAAAAAGCATCAAGACCCCACTTTCGCCAAACGTGTCGGGCAGCTGATTTACGCCGCCATGCACAGCTCGATCGGCGTGCCGGAAAACGATAATTTCCAGATTCTCGCCGAGCACGATGAACAGCATTTCATCTTTGATCCCAGCTACCTGGGCATCAGTCGAACCGACAGCCTGGTGGTGATTCAGATCACCCTGAGCGAAGGCCGCACCGTCGAGCAGAAGAAACTCCTCTATAAAACCATCGCCGAGAGCCTTAACGCGGAACTGGCGGTGCGGCTGGAAGACGTCTTCATCAATCTGGTGGAAGTGAAGAAAGAGAACTGGTCGTTTGGCAACGGCATCGCTCAATACGCCCTTTGAGCGGCCTGACACGCGACCCACTGCCCCTAAGATGCAGTCATCCATACACCCTCAACACCTGTGAGCCGCCATGCCTCGAGTCTCCCGAAAACAAGCCGAACTCAACCGCGAGATCATCGTCGAAGCCGCCACGCGATTGTTTCGCGAGCGCGGCCTGCACGGGATCAGCGTCGTCGATGTGATGGGCGCGGCCGGTCTGACCCATGGCGGGTTCTATGGTCATTTCGAATCCAAGGAAGCGCTGGCGAAAGAAGCCTGCACACGGGCGTTCACTGAGTCGATGGAACGCTGGAAACAGAAAATCGACGCCAATGACGACAGCGTCTCGGCCCGCACGAGCATCATTGCGCCCTACCTGTCGTCGGCCAATCGCGACAATCCGGGCGAAAGCTGCCCGGTGACTGCGTTTGCCGGGGACATGTGCCATGAGACGGCCGAAAGCGGTTTGCACCAGACCTACACCCAAGGGCTGGAAGCCTTGTTGCAGATGCTTACACCCTTGATGGGTGCTGATCAGCCCGAAGCCAATCGCCAACAAGCCCTGGTGGATTACTCGTTGATGGTCGGCGCCCTGACCCTCGCGCGCGCGACCCGCGGGGACGGGTTATCCGATGAAATCCTCGACGCCGCCCGGAATTTTCTGACCTCGCAAGGTAATCAATCTGACCAATAGCGTGTGCGATTCCCGGTCATTGCTAAACTCCTCTGGAATCAGCACTCTGAAGCAACATTCGAGATCCGACATTCAATACCCACAGGAGGCCAGCATGCCTGCAACCGTTCTGGTACTGGTTGAAACCATCAATGACTACCTGCCGATTCTCGAACATCAGGGCTTTCACCTGATTCTGGCCCCGACGCCCGCCGAGCGCGTCGCTGCCATTACACGGCATGGCGCTCAGATCGATGCGGTATTGACCCGCGGCCCACTAGGCCTGTACGCCGATGAAATCGCCGCCCTGCCCAACCTCAAGATCATCTGCGTGATCGGCGCCGGTTACGAACACGTCGACCTGCAAGCCGCTGCCGACCGGGACATCACCGTCACCAACGGCGCTGGCGTCAATGCCTCTTCAGTTGCCGACCATGCCATGGCGATGTTGCTGGCGCTGGTACGCGACATTCCCCGATGCGACGCCGCCGTACGCCGCGGCGAGTGGCCGAAGATCATGCGCCCTTCCCTGGCCGGCAAGCGCCTGGGGATTCTCGGCCTCGGTGCCGTCGGCATGGCCATCGCCAGACGCGCCGCCGCAGGCTTCGACATGACCGTGAGTTATCACAACCGTCAGCATCGCAGCGATGTTCCTTATGCCTTCTGCTCGACGCCGACCGAACTGGCACGCGCCTCGGATTTTCTGGTCGTCGCCACGCCTGGTGGCATAGGCACCAAACACCTGATCAACAAACAAGTACTCGATGCCTTGGGCCCCAAGGGGTTCGTCGTGAACATCGCCCGAGCCTCGGTGATTGCCACGGCAGACCTGGTCAGCGCGCTTGAACAACGACGTATTGCCGGTGCCGCACTGGATGTGTTCGATGCCGAACCTCACGTGCCGGATGCCTTCAAGGCGCTGACCAACGTGATCCTGACGCCGCATGTCGCGGGTTTGTCCCCGGAAGCGACCCAGGGCACCGTTGAACTGGTGGGGAAAAATCTGGTGGCGTTCTTCACCGGCCAGCGGGTGTTGACGCCCATTGAGTTACCCGCGCCGGTCACCGCCGTACTCGTTCGCTGACTAAAGGACGCCCAACAGCGTCCACAGGCGCCGGGATTCGGCGTCGGCCGAGATCAGTTCGCCCAGCAGCTCGCTCAGGGGCTTGTTGCCCCACTCCACCCCGCGCTTGATCAAATACGGGACGGGGCTGTGGGGTTCGGTGCGCGCCAGGTACTCGGCAATCAACAGCAATTGCCGATACGCCTCTTCACGACTCGCCGGCTCACGGAACACCTGAGGCGCTGACGACAACTCGGCAGGACTGGCCGCCACGAAGTGCGCCACGGGTAGCGCCTCGGCGGGCACCTCGGTTGACTGTCGTGGGTGCATGGCGATGAACTCCTGAACCAGCGTCAATAACGCCTCGATCACATCCTGCAAGGCTTTGAAGCCCGGGGCTTGGGTGCCGAGATAAGCATCGCTCCAGTCTTCCAGCCGGTGCAGATGTTGCAGGCTCATCAGCAGATTGCCCTGGCTGCGTAACCAGAACGACAGGGGCGTGGCGCGAATCTGCTCGGTCAGTTTTTTCTGTTCACTGCGCGCGGTTTCCGCCGAGGCTTTCGCCGCCTTACTGTCGTTGGCCAGCACCTGTTGCAGCTGCAAGCGCCGCCAGGCATCCAGACACAGGCCATCGAATCCACCATTACGCGGGTCGAGCAACGGCACCCGGGTCAGCAGCACTTCACTGTAGCGCCGGGCCAGCCATTCAAGCGGGATCACCCGCCATGACTGATCACCGTCCTCAGCCTGAGGATGAAGCTGCTCGGGATAACGTTCACATAACCCGGCGATCAGCGCGAGACTGCCCGGCAACCCCTCCAGCCCGTCCTGATGCAACCAGGCCTCACCCAGCCAGGCGCTGAGCATCAGGTCTTTACTGCGCTCCAGCAGCAAAGTCGTGGTCAGTTTTTCCAGCTCCGGCCATTGCGCCCGTTTGATCGACGACTGCCAGACGCCCGTCGGCAAGCTGGTGTCGTCTTCCCGACGCAGTTCGCGCGCTTGATCGAATTCACGTTCATAGCGCAAATCATCGCCACAAGGCGCCTGCTCGCTGATCGGTTCAAGCAACCGGGCAATCAGTTCCGGCAAGGGTTTTGACGGCATGTTCACAGCCCCTCCTCATTGTTTACCAGGTTCGCGGTCGCCCCGGTCACCATGAACGGTGAACGCGGTGCTCGGGTGGGCAGCGGTGCAATGGATAACGGCAGTTTCGAGCCCTGGGTCATCAACGACAGGCGCACAAACATCAACGTCTGCTCCGCCGTGCTGGTCTGCGCCGTCACCGGCAAGCGCAACGTCAGCGCAAAATCCGTGTAATCCATGTTCGGCTGGCGCTGCACCGACTGGTGCGAACGGATCAAACGCAGCAACGACCACGGTCCGCTGTACTCCCAACCGGCTTCAAGATCGCGCACCACCAGGCTTGGCTGCAACGGATCGTTGGCCGGGCGCTGGTAGCCGTTCCTGGCCCAACGCAAGGTCAGCCGCACAGGTTGACCGACCATCCAGCGCAGGTTGGGCTGAGCCTCGCCGGGATAGCTGATCTGTTGATTGCCGGCGTCCAGGCCCCAGGCGATCACTTGATCGGCACCGCGCTCCTCCTCTCGATCAGTGCGCCAGCGCACGTCCATTTCAACGCCGAGGATCCCACTCTTGTCCCGCACAAACAGCGGGCCCAGCCAAGTACTGGCCTGCTTCAAGCGGTTAAGAAAGTCCTCGGCGGCCAGTCGTTCCGGCGTCTGGCTGAGCTGCAACCCGGCCTGGGCCACCGGCAATCGCTTATCGATCAATTCGAGAAAATGCTGGACCCGCGCAGGGTCGGCGTCGGAGGCCTGGAGGCCATTGGCAAACGGAAAGCGCTCGCTCAGGTACTGATTGAAATAGTTGGCGAGGTCGTTCCACGCCGCCGAGGCCTGCCGCTGTTGCAGGTACTGGCAGCGTTGCAGGGCACTTTGTTGCAGATCCAGTGCGCGCAGGGCCAACGTCCCGCGCCCGGCGGACAGGTTGGCGGTTTGCAGGATCTGGCCGCAGGACGTGGCATCCATTTCGATGAAGTCGCGGCTCACCAACTGCTCGATCTGGGCCGGAGAACTGGCAGGATTCTGCTCCTTGTACTTGAGCAGTTCATCGTTGAGCGCGCTGAATTGCGTTACGCGCTCGTAATCCAGCGCCGAGAGATTCTGCTGCTGGGTTTTCAACCACTCCAGCGCCGAGGTGCGTCGTTCGGTGATGCCGAGCATGGTGTTGAATTGCTGCTTGAGGCTCAGCTTCAGATCCTGCACATCGCTGGCGCCATACAGTTGCAGACCGAGGTTTTTCGAACCGTCCCACTGGCTGATGGCCGTGCGTTCGCTGAACAGCGGCTGGGCGACGATTTCACCCAGACCGTCGACCACCTGGTTCATGGCACGGCGGTTCAAAGCACTTTGCAAACGCGTCGCCAAGTCGCTGCGGCGCAACTCGACAAAAGCTTTCTGCAAGGCCACCGCCTGAGGCGCCTGCACGTTGAACACCCCGTAGGCGTGGGTCTGATCATTGTGATCCTTGAGGCTCAACCACATGGCCTTGGCCGCTGCACCTTCGGCGGCCTGCAGCAACGCACCGCGATAATCCGGCGGGATGCGCGGCAGTTCTTCGGCGGCGTAACTCTTGTAACTGGCGAAATAGTTCAGCGCGCCGTTGAGGTCATCGCCATCGATGTTCTGGCCTTGCATGTCACTGGCCTCAGACTGGTCCGCGCGCAAGGCAATGGCCACGAAGTCGCGTTTGAACAGGGCCTGCACCGCGTTGTTCAACTGGCTGACATGCTCTTGCAACACCAGTTGCCCGCTGCCTTGTTGCACCAGCAGATTGCCCCGGGCACCGGCCTGGGCGATCCACTGATCACGAAAACTCTGCTGCAACTTCGACGCTTGCTGATCCAGTTGTTGCTCCACCTGCGGGCCGAGCAAAGTGCTCTGGCGCACCTTGTCCATCATCTCGCGATAGCCCGGGACCAGATCCTGGCCCTTGCCGCGACTCCACGCCGAATTGGTCAGGCCGATCAGCGCTTGCAGGTCGTCGATCAGCGCCCGCAGGTCCTCAAGCTCGGTCAGGGAATTGCCACTGCCGGCCTCCAGCCGCTCCAGGTGCAACTTGAGATAACCGGCCTGGCGCACGAAATTGTCGGCGAGGAAATACTGGTCGAGCCAGCGTTCCATCAACCCGGAAAAGTTTTCCTCGATGGTCGAGCGCTCCATGGCCAGGTCCAGCGGTTTCAAGTCGCCGCCATCGCTATCGAGCAACACTCGATTGTAAAAACCGGCACGGCGCAAAGTGCCGACATTCAGGTTCAGGGACAAGGCGTTGTTGCTCAGCAACGCCAGGTCTTCGAGCGGCGCCTTGGGGTTGTTCAGTGCCTGGTTGAACCACTGGTTCTGTTGCTCAAGACGTACCGCACGTTCCACCAGCTCCTTGGCCTTGGCGTAGTTCTGCCACTGTGCCGGGTCTTCGTTTTCGACGTTGCCCCGTCGCTCGGTGTTGCGAATGGCCTTGAGTTGTAACAGTTCTGCATTCAGGAGATCGTGCAACGGCCGCAACAAATGACTGTGTGCGGTCAGGCGCAGTTGATCCTCCACCTGCACGTCCAGCGACGAAAACCACGACGTGGGAAACACCACCGAGGTAAAGCTCCAGCGCGGCGCTTTCTCCAGCACCCGCCAGAAGCCCTGGACGTTGCGCCGGGTCGCCTCCAACCGATGCGACTCGTCCGTGACCGCCACGTAATTCTTTTGCGCGCCTTGCAGCAGGCGTGACAGTTCATGAGCGTCCTTGACCGAGTCCTGCCAGACCCACAGCATGCCAACGGCCCAGATCACCCCGACCACCAGCGCCACCGCACCGGTCAAGCGCTGCCAACGCTGGCGCAGGCGCAACAACCGGGGCACGACCTGTGCCAGCCCGCGCTCGGCGACCACCCGCCGTTGCCACAACTGCCGGGCGAACGCACTCTGCTGCAACCCGGTGTCGTAGGCCGAGAACCCGTTTTGCGCCTCTTGCGCAGGCTGGTTGGCGGTGAAATAAACCCCTCGAAAACGCGGCGCCTCGCCTTGGGCATTACCCTGGAAAACCGGCTCCAGCAAGGTTTGCAGAGTGCGCCGCAAGGCTTCCAGACGTTCCGGCAAACCGTATAGCTCGCCACTCAAATGGCCGGACAAGGCACCGATCTCGATGATCGATTCCGACAAGGCACGGTTCACCTGGTCCAACGCCTGATCACTCCATTGCGATTGCCAGACGGCATCGGGGCCATGCGGCGATGACCAGCCCAGCACCCGCTCGCGGGTCTCGTCCGGCAATGCCGTTATCAACTCCTGGAAACCCGGCAACTCTTCCATGCCGGTAATGACCACGTACACCGGCAGGCTCAGGCCGAACCGTTGCAACAGATCGATAAAGCGCCGACGAGCCGCCAGGCCGAGGTTCGCGGCCTGTTCGACATTGCCCAGGCGACTCACCGGCACGGTCCAGATCACCCCGTCCAGCGGCCGTCTGCTGCGCAAACGCAAGATCAATCCCAACAAGCGCCACCAGCCGCCCCGTTGCAGGTTCATGCCTTCATCCGGCAGAAACAACGCCTGTGGCACCACCAGCACTGCGCCTTCGGGGTCCGACCACCAGCGCCCGAACCAGGCCGGTTTGTCTGTCGGTTGCAGGCGCCACTGGCTGCATAACTGCGTGCCCTGGGTTTCGTTGCCGAGCATCAGCAACCAGGGAATCTGGTAGCGGTCATGGGCACCCTGCTCCTGCTCCATGTGCCGCACCGAGGCATAAAAACTGCGGACCGCCGCCCCGCTCTGGGTACGCAACCACCAGACCGCCACCGCGATAATGGCCAGTACCAGCAGCACGGCGATGACCAGGCCGATAATCTCCAGGGTGCTCATGAGTCTTGCTCCGATGCCGCAACCGAATCGGTCATCTGCAACACCGGTTCGAGTTCCTGGCGGATATCACGCCAGAACAACTGCCCCAAACCGGTCAGCAACAGGACCATCGCGAGAATCCCCAGGCCCAGGCGAAAACCATCGGGCAACGACTGGCGCACCGGTAACTGCAACGGCGGCACGGCCGAAGGTTGCGTGAGTCGGGCGCTGACATCGGCATAATCCGCCTCGTGCTGCCAGGCAAAGGTGAACAGCGCCAGGCGCAATTTTTCATGTTGAGCCTGCCCCTGCTCGCCCCGCAGCCGCCCTTCGAACCCCAACACCAGGCACTGCAAATAGACATTGGCGAGGTCGCGGTTGGCAGGAACCTGCTCGTCCAGCAACGTCTTGATCGCCAACGGCAGCTTTTCACCGGCCTGACGACTGGCGTACATCCTCGACTCCAGGGGTTTTTCCTGCCACGCGGACTGTCCCGGCCACGGGGTAAACACCAGGGTTTCATCGATCAGGGCGACAAAGGCATAGACCAGCGCCCTGACCTGTTCGGTCGCTGCATCGCCGACCCGGGCGAACGCCGTTCGCCACAGGCGCTGCGAGATTTGCGTCGACAGGTCGACCACCGCCTCCACCAGTGCCTCGTCGTCACTGTCCTTGGGCAACTCGCTCCATTGCCCGGACCATTGCAGCCAGGCCTCGCGAAAGGCACTGCTCAACGGTGCATCGTGGAGGCCCCGTGTACCCGCACCGGCATTCCCCTCAGACATATGACGCCCCTTCCTTGATCAGGCACTTTCACTCGCCTGGGCCACAAACAACACCACTTGCCATGGGCTGCTCGCCGGTTTTGAGGCCGGCGCGACAATCAGCAACGGCAATTGCCCGTCGAACCATTCGCCTTCGGCCGTCACCACAAACAAACGCGTATCGTCACCGACGCTGTAGGCCACTTGCTCGTTGCGGCCCATGACCTGATGCGACAAACCGCTCATGCGCTGACGACTGAGCAACGGGATATGCGGCTGCGAAGCGATGATCGCGCCGCTCAGCCATTCACTCGCGGCTTGCTCGCCAACACCGTTGGGCATGCGCAAACCGATCACCAGGCGCTGGCTTGGTTGATCGTCGGGCAGTTGAATCGAAAAGCTCTGTTCACTGCGCGCAAACGGCAGGCTGCGATAGCCGGCCCGGATCAATTCGAGGGTCTTTTCCAGCCAGTCGAGGACCGCGTCATAACCGCGTTGCAGTTCCAGAAAATCCAGCGGGGCGAATGGCGGCACTCCGGCCAATGGGTCCAGCGCCGACCAGGCGCCCGCCAGCCCGAGCAACCCGCCATACAGGGCTTGCGGGTTGGCCTGGCGACTGCTCAGCGTGCCTTCAACCTCCGGCAACCGCGCCCAAAGCGCCGTCAACTGACGACGAATTTCCATCGCGTCGTCCTGATTGCCGGCCTGCTGCGCCTGACGCAAGCGGCCCGCCAGGAACATGCATTTCTCCCGCGCCCGGGCACACAAACCCGCCACCCGACGGCCGATGACGGACTCCGGCAACAGAGTTGGCGTGGGGGGTGTGTAAGGCAGCGGGATAAAACCACCGCCCTCCTTGCGGATTTTCAGCAGTGGCAGACAAATGGAATCGGCCTTGTTCAATTGCGTGCACAACCGCGGGTTCGGACGCCAGACCGTGATCGATTCGGGGTACTCGCCGCTGGTCAAATCCGGCAACGCATCGCCGACCACCGATTGCAGCCGGCCCTTGAGTGGCAACAACTGACCGGCGCGCCACAACGGGCTGACCGCCAGGTACACGGTGACCGTCGCATCGTCCGTGGCGTTGACTGCTTCGCTGACATCAAGCTCCAGCAGCGGCCCGACACCGGCCTGCACATTGACCGGCAAACCGTCAGGCATCGTTGCCTGCAAATGGCTTAACCGCACCAGCCCGGCACTCAATGCGCCGGGGTCGAATTCGATTCGGGTCACGCCCCAGAACCAGGGATTGCAGGCCTGGGCAAAATGCGCGACCAGCGCCTCGGCCCGCAACCCTTGCAACTGAAAATGCTGGGGCAGCAATTGCATGCCCTCATGCCAGCAAACCGCGTCAGGTAACAGGCTCATACGATTCCCTTCGACGTCTAGTGTCGCCGCGCAAACCGGCGGCCTGGCATGTATTCAGTTCGGGTTGTCACTGACCAGCGTCATCTCGCGACTGTCGAACTTGAGCCAGGCATTGCTCTGGTCATCCAGCCGCAACCGGTGTGCTCCGGGAGTGTTATAGCTGGCGAAGACCAAAAGTCCAGCCGCCCGCTTGCCCCCCAGCGGGAAGGGTTGTTTGTCGATGAACTGACCGGGGACCAGCTCAAGCCCCCAGACCGTCATCAGTTGCCGGTAGTCGCGTTGATACTGTTCACGCTCGTTAAACCACTGCCGCGCGGTAATCCCCGACAACTGCTTGAGCAAATCCGGATCGTTCACCGCAATGAAATCCACGGCAATCGGCGTGTCGTCGTTCGCTCGTGGAGCGACGTCCAGCGTCAGGTTATCGAGGTCCACGCGTGGCCCGAACAACGAACACCCAGCGAGGGTCAGGAACATGACCAAGGCAAAAAAACGTGCAACCAAAATGAATTTTCCTTTTCTCGATTCAGTCCAAAAATGTTTTTGCTTGCTTTTTTATAGACCTGTTCTAGCGTCTTGGGTAGTTCGGCACCCAAGCCGAATGTGGAAGGTTTGTCAAAGGAACGACAGGTCCATCTGCCACCCTTTCTAACCTACGGTCCAGCAAGGGAAAGCGATGAACGGGCCTCCCGATGCATTGCGCCCGCTCATGCATCGGAGTCAGCCAACATGGCCGAAAGTACTCAGCACAAGCTCGACAGGGTCCGCCCGCCCAGGGTGCAAATCACCTACGACGTCGAAATCGGCAACGCCATCGAGAAAAAAGAATTGCCGTTGGTCGTCGGAATCCTCGCCGACCTGTCCGGCAAGCCCCTTGAACCTCTCCCCAAACTGAACGAACGGCGCTTTACCGAGATTGACCGCGACAACTTCAACGAAGTGCTCGCCTCGATCGGCCCCCGCGCCACCTTGCAGGTCACCAACACCCTCAGCGGCGACGAGAGCAAGCTCAACATCGAGCTCAACTTCAAGCACATCGACGATTTCGACCCGGTCAAGGTGGTCGAGCAAGTGACCCCGTTGCGGCGCCTGTTCGAAGCCCGCCAGCGACTGCGCGATCTGCTGACCAAGCTTGATGGCAATGATGATCTGGACAAGCTGTTGCGCGACGTCATCGCCAACACCGAGGGCCTGCAAGAGATCAAGTCTGCCCGTCCGGAAACCGCTGCCTCTGGCGCTGCCCCTGCAGACGACGCCGAAGCACCGGCCGAACCGCAAGCCTGATCGCTCATTCATTTAGGGAGATGTCGCCATGCCCGCTTCAGCCGCCTCCAAAACCAGTGAAAGCACCACGGAAAGCCTGTCCCTGCTCGATCGCATCATCGCCGAAGGCCGCATGGCCCATGACGACAGCCAGCAGGACTACGCCCGCGACATGCTCGCGGAATTCGCCACCCAGGTTCTCGACGAAGGCATGGCCATCGACAAGGACACCGTGGCGATGATCAATGACCGCATCAGCCAGATCGACGAGCTGATCAGCGCTCAGCTCAACGAGGTGTTGCACCATCCGGACCTGCAAAAACTCGAAGCCTCCTGGCGTGGTCTGCACCTGCTGGTGCAAAACACCGAAACCAGTTCCCGGCTGAAACTGCGCCTGCTCAACGTGACGCAGAAAGAGCTGCAGAATGATCTGGAAAAAGCCGTCGAGTTCGACCAGAGCGCGCTGTTCAAAAAGATCTACGAAGAAGAATACGGCACCTTCGGCGGCCACCCGTTCAGCCTGCTGGTGGGTGACTACACCTTCGGCCGGCACCCGCAGGACATCGGCCTGCTGGAAAAACTGTCGAACGTCGCCGCGGCCGCCCACGCGCCGTTCATTGCCGCCGCCAGCCCACGGCTGTTCGACATGAACAGCTTCACAGAGCTGGCGGTGCCACGGGATCTGTCGAAAGTCTTCGAGAGTCAGGAACTGATCAAATGGCGCTCCTTCCGCGAGAGTGAAGATTCGCGCTACGTGTCGCTGGTGCTGCCGCACTTTCTGTTGCGCCTGCCCTACGGCCCGGACACCTCCCCTGTGGAAGGCATCAATTACGTCGAAGACGTCAACGGCAGCGACCACGGCAAATACCTGTGGGGTAACGCCGCCTGGGCCTTGTCGCAACGCATCACCGAAGCCTTCGCCAAATACGGCTGGTGCGCGGCGATTCGTGGCGCTGAAGGCGGTGGCGCGGTCGAAGGTTTACCGGCTCACACCTTCCGCACCACCTCCGGCGACCTGTCGCTCAAATGCCCGACCGAAGTGGCGATTACCGACCGCCGCGAGAAAGAACTCAACGACCTCGGCTTTATCGCCTTGTGCCACAAGAAAAACAGCGACGTGGCGGTGTTCTTCGGTGGGCAGACCACCAACAAATCCAAGCTCTACAACACCAACGAGGCCAATGCCAACGCACGGATTTCGGCGATGTTGCCGTACGTGCTGGCCGCGTCGCGTTTCGCGCACTACCTGAAGGTGATCATGCGTGACAAGGTCGGCAGCTTCATGACCCGCGACAACGTGCAGACCTACCTCAACAACTGGATCGCCGACTACGTGCTGATCAACGACAACGCGCCGCAAGAGATCAAGGCGCAGTACCCGTTGCGTGAAGCCCGGGTGGATGTGACCGAAGTCGCCGGCAAGCCGGGTGCCTACAAGGCCACGGTGTTCCTGCGGCCACACTTCCAGCTCGAAGAATTGACCGCTTCGATCCGCCTGGTCGCGACTCTGCCGCCACCGGTAGCGGCCTGACCGGCCTCTCTCCCGTCGGCCAACCCGGCGGGAGCTCTCCGTTTATCTAGCACGATTACTTTCAGGAGTTTCATGCGATGGATGCAATCATTCTCGACCTCGGCGGCGACATCAAAGGCGACAGTCTGCTCGAGGGTTACAAGGACAAGATCGAAGTCATGTCCTACAGCCACAACGTGGCGATGCAGGTCACCAACGATGTCAGCAACTCGGAACGGACCTCCGGCAAGCCGCACATCGGTGAGTTCACCCTGACCAAATTCGTCGACAGTTCCACGCCGTCCCTCAACGAGTATTGCTGTGCCGGCAAACCGATCCCGGAAGCCAAGATCACCATCGGCCGTAACGCCGCTGAAGGCAGCGGTCAGCTGATGCCGTTCATCATCTACACCCTGACCAACGTGGTGCTGTCCAACGTCAGCGTCAGTGGCGGCACCGGCGGCAAACCGGTGGAAACCGTGTCGCTGAACTTCACCAAAATAAAATGGGAGCTCACTGCCCAGAAAGACGACGGCACCAAGGAAGGCACGGCCGCCTCGACCTGGGACATGGCTGCCAACAAGCTCGTCAAGTAAGCGGACGCGTCGGCCATGGCAGGTACTGGCATACTCCCACCGTTGTTCGAGCGACTCGCTTCAAGCGAGGTCGACACTGTGCAGGTGTTCGACCGCCAGGGGTTGCTCGACTCGGTACAAACGGAGTTGCTGCGCCTGTTCAACACCCGACGCGGCCCTCGCCCGTTGACCTCCCCGCCGAGCATTCTCGACTACGGCATCGCTGACTGGACCGCCTTGCAACAGCAGCGCAGCGATGACCGTCGTCAGTTGGCGCGGGACGTGCGCGAGGCCATCACCCATTTCGAACCGCGCCTGAAACTGGACGAGGTTCAAGTCAATCCAGTCCCCGGCCATCCGCAGCAACTGAGCATTCGCCTGCTTGGAGCATTACGCAGCGGCCAGCAGCACTGGCCCGTGGCATTGGTCATCGAGCGGGCCGGCGATGGCCTTGAGGTGCGTCATGAGCGACTCGATTGACCCGCAACTGCTCGACTACTACCAGCGTGAGCTGACCTGGTTGCGCCACGCCGGCAGCGTTTTCGCCGAGCGTTATCCCAAGGTTGCCCGGCGCCTGGAGCTGTCACCCGGCGAATGTCCGGACCCGCACGTCGAACGGCTGCTGGAAGGTTTTGCACTGTTGGCCGCACGCCTGCAACGCCGTCTGGATGACGACTACGCCGAATTCAGCGACGCGTTGCTCGAACAACTTTACCCGTTGGCCATGCGCCCGCTTCCGTCCTGCGCCATCGTGCAGTTCGAACCTGACCCGAGCAAAGGCAACCTGGCCGGCGGCTATTCGCTGCCCCGGGACACACCGCTGTTCGTCACCACCGGCAAAGGCGAAAGCATTCACTTTCGCACCAGCGCCGCAGTTCGGCTGTGGCCCGTGGAAATCAACGAAGCGCTGCTGCTGGGCAGCGACGAAGCCCAGGCCCTGACCGGCGTTGTTCAAGCGCGCTCGGCGTTGCGCCTGAGCTTGCGTTGTCTCGGTGAAAGCCAGTGGTCAGAGCTTGGCATCGAACAGTTGCGCGTGCACTTGACCGCCTCGCCCATGATCAACGCTTGCCTCTATGACCTGCTCGGCGCCCATGCCGTGAAAGTACTGGCCGGACCGCCCGGCAGCGTACCCAAAGCGCTGACGGGGCTGCCGCAGATCGTCGGTTTTGCCAGCGACGAAGTGCTGCTGCCGGACGAAGACGGTGTGCATCCGGGCATGCGTCTGCTCGCCGAGTATTTTGCCTTCCCGGACAAATTCAACTTCTTCGACCTGCCACTGGCCGGCGCCACCAGCGACAGCCAGACGCTCTTTTTGTACATCGTGTTCGATCGCGCGCCCACCAGCCGTCTGCACCTTCAGGCCAGTGACATCGCGCTGGGCTGCGCGCCGGTGATCAACCTGTTTCCACGCACCTCGGAGCCCCTGCGCCCGGATGGCACCCGCAGCGAATATCGCCTGGTCGCCGACAGCCATCGGGAAAACAGCGTCGAGATCCACAGCATCCGGGCGATGCGCGCCAGTTCCAGCCAGGGTGTGCAGCGGGTGCCGGCCTATTACGGCAGTCAGCACAGTGGCGCCGATAAACAGTGCTACTGGCACGCGCGACGGGTCAGCGGCATGACCCCCAATCGTCTGGGCACCGACGTGCTGGTGAGCCTGGTCGACACCCGACTCGATCCGCTGTCGGAGGCCATCGAATACAGCCTCACTGCTGAACTGCTCTGCACCAATCGACACTTGGCCCAGAGCCTGCCAGCCGGTACACCGCTGGGCTTCGAACGTCCGGGGCCGGTGGCCTGGGCGCGTCTGCGCAACCCGCCCAGCCCGCAGAGTCTGCCGCGCCTGGACGGTGAATCGCGCTGGCGGCTGGTGTCGCAACTGACCCTCAATCATTTGTCATTGGTCGAGGGGCCGCAGGCGCTGGAGGCACTCAAGGAAATCCTGCAATTGCACAACCTGCGTGACGAGGCCAGCGCCTGGCGGCAAATCGAGGGCTTGTCGAGCCTGGGTTGCGAGCGGGTGATCGGCCATGTCGGCGAAGACGCCTGGCGCGGCTGGCGCAATGGCCTGGAGGTGCAACTGCAACTGGATCCCGAGTATTTCATCGGCAGCAGCGCGGTGTTGTTTTCCGCGGTGCTGGCGCAATTCTTTTCACTCTATGCCACGGCCAACCGCTTCGTGCGCACGGTGCTGGTGCAATCAGACAAGGAGGTCAAGACATGGCAACCCCAAGCCGGCATGCCGCTGTCCCTCTGAACCTGAGCCAACGGCTGCGACGTGATCCCCAGGCCTTCGAATTATTGCAGGCGTTATTGCTGCTGGAGCGCGAACATCCCCAGGCCGAATCCCTGGGCAGCGGCACCGCCCCTCAAGCGGAAGCGCTGCGCCTGCGCGGGCCGTTGACGCCGCTGTTTTCCGCCAGCGAAATCGAAAGCCTGACCCAGGAACCCGGCCAGCAACCGATCCTCAGCACGCCGGTGTTCGGCCTCGGCGGCCCTGACGGCCCCCTGCCCTACGCCTATCAGGAATGGCTGCAACAACGGGCTCGGGCCAAGGACTACGCACCGGCCGAATTCCTCGACCTGTTCCAGCATCGGCTGCTGAGCCTGCTGTACAAGGTGATGCGCAAACACCGGATCGCCGTGGGCTTCACCGTGCCCGGTGCGTCCCCGGTACACGCGCAATTGAGGGCGCTGACCGGGTTGCTGCCCAAAGCCTTGCAGGAACGTCAGGCCATACCCGATTCAGCCGTGCTGGCGTGCAGCGCGCTGTTTGCCGATGGGCGTCGCTCCCTCGCCGGTTTCGCCGCGATCGTGCGCGAGCAGTTCGAATTGCCCGTGCAGTTGAGTGCCTATGAAGGCGCCTGGCGCGAGATTCCGCCCGCCAGTCGCAGCCGCATGATCCCGGGTGGCCGCAACCTGCAATTGGGTCGCACAGCGGTGGCTGGCACCCGAGTCTGGGATGAACACGCAGGCTTCAGGCTAACCCTTGGCCCGCTGTCTTCGGCCCAGGCCGCAAGGTTCCTGCCGGACGGCGAATCCCACCCGGCGCTGGCCAGCCTCAGCGCGCTGTATTTCGGCCCGGACCTGGATTGCACCCTGGTGTTGCTGGTACGCGGCGCCGGCCCGATGAAAATGGGTCGTGAAGCACCCCCACTGCTGAGCTGGAACGGCGGTTTGCAACGTCAGACCAGCCTCGCCGTGCAACGGATCGAAACCCGCCTTCGTCAGCTGGAGATCACCTGAATGGAACTGGCCAGCCTGATCGGACGCCTCAACCCGGACAACCGCCGCGCCCTGGAGCGCGCGGCGCAACGCTGTCTGCAACGAGGTCATCATTTCGTCGAGATCGAGCACTTGCTCCTCGAACTGCTGGACATCGAGGGCGGTGACTTTGCTTGGCTGCTGCCGCGCTTCGGCCTGGAGCGCGATGCCCTGACGGCGGAAATCAACAAGGCGCTGGACCTGTTCAAATCCGGCAGCACGCGTACGCCGGCACTCTCGGCACACACCACCGGCCTGCTCGAAGATGCAGTGGTGCAAGCCAGTGTGTTGGGGCTCGACAGTATTCGTTCCGGGCTGTTGCTGCTGGCCTTGATCGACCGCGACGAGCGCCGCAGCCTGCTGCTCAACAGTGCTTCGTCGCTGTTGAAAATTCCACGGGAAGCCTTGCGCAGCAACCTGCTGGAATGGACCGAAAGCTCTCGCGAACACGTCGGCGGCGCACGTCCCTCAGTGGCAGGCCATGCAGCGCCAAAACAGGATTCCGTGCTGGACCAATACACCCAGGACCTGACCGCCGACGCCCACGCCGGGCGCATCGATCCCATCGTGGGGCGCGACGGCGAGATTCGTCAGTGCATCGACATCCTGCTGCGACGTCGGCAGAACAACCCGATCCTGGTCGGCGCGCCGGGTGTCGGCAAGACCGCGGTGGTCGAAGGCCTGGCCTTGCGCATTGCCGCCGGGGATGTGCCTCCGTCGTTGCAGGAGGTCAGCCTGCGAGTACTCGACCTCGGACTGTTGCAGGCCGGCGCCGGGGTCAAGGGCGAGTTTGAACAACGCCTCAAAGGGGTGATCGACGCAGTACGCAGCGCGGACAAACCGATCATTTTGTTCATCGACGAAGCCCATACCCTGATCGGCGCCGGCGGCGCAGAAGGCGGAAGCGACGCGGCCAATCTGCTCAAACCGGCGCTGGCCCGTGGAGAGCTGCGCACCCTCGCCGCTACGACGTGGCTGGAGTACAAAAAATACTTCGAGAAAGACCCGGCCCTCGCCCGGCGTTTTCAACTGGTGCAAGTCGAGGAGCCGGACGAAATTACCGCCGTGGAAATGCTCCGCGGAGTCGCCGCCAAACTCGAACAGCACCACGGTGTGCAGGTGTTGGACGCCGCCATCCACGAAGCGGTGAAACTCTCCCACCGCTACATTTCCGGACGTCAGTTACCGGACAAAGCCATCAGCGTGCTCGACACCGCGTGCGCCCGGGTCGCCCTGGGCCAACATGACGTGCCGCCACCGCTGGAAAGCCTGCGCCACCGCCAGAACAGCCTCAAGGACGAAGTCGAACGCCTGCGTCGAGAACAGGCCACCGGGCTCGACCACCGTGAGCGCATCACCCTGTTGGAAGCCGAATCCACCGATAACGTGCAAGCCATCCGCGAACTGGAAGTGCGCTGGAACGAAGAACGGGTCGCCGTGCGTGAACTGCTGGAAACCCGCCGCGAGCTGCTAGCCTTGAGCGAGCGCGCCGACAGCGACAAACCGGACGAAGCCACCGACAGCCGCATCGATCATCTGGCCGCCGAACTGGTGCGCCTGGAAGCCGGGCTGGACGCCATTCGCCAGGACGATCCGCTGGTGCCGGAACAGGTCGACACGAAAACTGTCGCCGCCGTGATCGCCGGCTGGACCGGCATTCCCGTGGGCAAGATGCTCGCCGACGAAGCCCACGCGGTACGCACCCTCGGCCAGCGCATGGGCCAGCGAGTGATGGGCCAAAGCATCGCCCTCGGCACCATCGCCCAGCGCTTGCAGGCCTACCGCGCCGGCCTCACCGACCCGCAGAAGCCGGTCGGCGTGTTCCTGCTGGTCGGCCCTACTGGCGTGGGAAAGACCGAAACCGCTTATGCGTTGGCCGACGCGTTGTACGGCGGCGAACGCAACCTGATCAGCATCAACCTTTCCGAATACCAGGAAGCCCACACCGTCAGCCAACTCAAAGGCGCCCCACCCGGCTACGTCGGTTACGGCAGCGGTGGCGTGCTGACGGAAGCCGTGCGGCGCAAACCCTATTCGGTGGTGTTGCTGGACGAAATCGAAAAGGCCCACCCGGATGTGCTCGAAGCTTTTTACAACGTCTTCGACAAAGGCGTGATGGAGGACGGCACCGGGTTGGTGGTGGACTTCAAAAACACCGTGATGCTGGCCACCAGCAATGTCGGGGCGGAGTTGTTACTCGACACACCGGTCGCGCAACTCGGCACCGATGCGTTTAACGAAGCACTGCACAAAGTGCTGCTGCAAGCGTTCCGCCCGGCGTTTCTGGCACGCATGACCGTGGTCGCTTATCGGCCGCTGGATGAAGCGACGCTGGAAGGGATTGTGTTGGCGAAGCTGGAGAAATTGCGTGGGCGGTATAAGGCGGCCACGGGTAAACAGTTTGAGTTTGATGCCGGGATTGTGCAGGCGGTGTTGGCCAAGTGCAGTGCGGCGGGCGCCCGGGATGTCGAGAATGTGTTGATGACCCAGGTGACAGGGAAGTTGGCGGAGTGGGTGTTGGAGTGAAGACAGGATGCAACCCGCTCTGCTCTTAGGGCAGTGCAAACCAATGTAGTGAAAACAAGGAGTGTTTATATGGCATTTACAACCGCACAACTGGCCGCTCGGATTAATAGCAGCCGTACTGATCTGGAACTCTGGGCCGCCTCAACCCCGCAAAACCAGGGGCCGATGGTTCCGGCCTTCACGACCTACTTTAACAACCTGCAAACCTGGATAACCCAGAACGGCGGCGCAAACCCGTTTGGCTGGAACAACGTCACCGGTCTTACTTACGCCAACGGCACTCAGGTTGTGCTCCAGGGTCCCGCACAGACGGCACCGTTCAATGACGCATTTAACGATGTAAGAGCCCATTTAAACAACGCGGACTTTCGGTTATTTCAGGCAGCGCAAGCGAGTCTGACGTTGATTAATGTGCTTGGGCAGATGGGTTGATTCTACGAGGCCGGGGGACGGGTTGATCATTCTGAATGATGGACCCATCCCCTTTTTTATATTCATTGGAGAACTCTAAAAATGTTGACGTTCACACTTTCACAGCATGTCAGAGGCGCGCATGGAAACGTGCATTTCAACAACCCAAATAGGGTCCTGCGACGGATGCGTCTCTTTTATCCGGAAACACAGGCACCTGGCGCTCGAATGGATGGCACCTATGGGATGGTCACCTACCCCAGCTACTTTTCAGATCAAAACATTTGGGTTGATAACGCGACCAATACACCGTGGGACGACAACGCCCCAAGCCGTCGCCTGGGGGTGACCTATTTCCCGGCCAACCAATCCCTGGGAACCATATCTGCTTATGTCGAAGGAGTCTTGCAAACCTACCTGCAAGCAGGCAGCGCCAGCGGCAGCCTGGATATTCCGGTCGTTGGTTATACGATTGTCGTTTCATGGTTATCCAATTCAGCCGAGGCTACTAACGAGGGATTTACGATCAGTCAGATGTATCCGCGAATAGACTAGTCAGGCCTTTATGCCGCTCATTTAAAGGACACCGCCGCATGAACTGTTAATTGACTATCACCGAGGCAATTCGATGCCCCGCACCACCGACAGCAACACCAGCCTCTCCCTCACCGCCGCCTCGCTGTCGGCGCTTTACCCTGAGTCGCTGTCCGGTGAAGAAGCGCTCAACGCGCTCGGCTCGCACACCTTAAACGGCCTCAACGACGGCGCTTCTCTCACCCTGACTACCGCCGTCGCAACGCATGTCACCGCTACCTTGCACAACGACGCCACGGTCCGCCCATTGGACGCACTGGTCGCTGAAATCCGCCAACTCCCCGCCGACGCCACCGCCGAGCGCTATCAACTGGTGCTGCGCCCCTGGTTGTGGTGGCTGACGCTGGCCAGCAACAACCGCGTGTTCCAGAACCTCTCCACCTCAGACATCGTCACCACGATTTTCAAGGCCCACGGATTCACCGATTTTCTGTTGAAACTCACCGGCAGCTACAGCCCTCGCGAGTACTGCATACAGTACGGCGAAACTGATTTCGCGTTCGTTTCCCGGCTGCTGGAAGAGGACGGCATTTTCTGGTTTTACACCCATGAAAACGGCAAGCACACGCTGGTGCTGGGGGACAGCAACGATGCATTCCCGCCAATCCCCAATGGGCCGAAAGTGAATTACATCGGCCAGCACATGGGCGAGCGCGAGCTGCATGGCATTCGCTCCGGGCACGTGTGTTTGCAAGCGGTGGCCGGGGTGTATCGGGCGACGGATTACGAGTTCACCACACCAACCACGTCACTCTACAGCCAGGCCGAAGCCGTCGCCGGGCCTCGCTCGGTGTACGAGCATCCCGGCAGCTACAACGCCAAGGCGCGGGGCGATGCGTTGACCAAGCAGCGGGTCGATGGTCTGCGTAGTCAGGAGAAGCGGTTTGTCGGCGAGAGTGACTGTCGCTGGCTGGTGCCGGGGCATTGGTTCACTCTCGCCGGCCATGATGACGCGACGCTGAATATCGATTGGGTGGTGACGGCGGTCACCCACGAGGCCAGCCATGAGAGTTATCAGAATCGCTTCGAAGCGATTCCCAAAGCCGTCCCGTTCCGGCCGCAACGCACCACAGCAAAACCGCGAATGCACACGCAAACCGCCATCGTCGTCGGCAAGTCCGGCGAAGAGATCTGGACCGACGAATACGGCCGCATCAAGTTGCAGTTCCCCTGGGACCGTGATGGCAAAAACGATGAAACCAGCTCCTGCTGGGTCCGGGTGGTGCTGCCCTGGAGCGGCAAGGGGTTTGGCATGCAGTTCATCCCGCGCATTGGCCAGGAAGTGATCGTGACCTTTATCGATGGCGATCCGGACCGGCCGCTGGTGACCGGTTGCGTCTACAACGGCGACAACGCCCTGCCCTACGCCTTGCCGGCGAACCAGACCCAGTCCGGGATCAAGACCCAATCGTCCAAGGGCGGTGGCGGGTTCAACGAGTTGCGCTTCGAGGACAAGAAGGATGCCGAGGAGGTGTTTCTGCAGGCACAGAAGGATTTCAAGATCAACGTGCTCAACGACACCACCGCCACCGTCGGCCACGACGAGACCCTGACGGTGCAGAACGCACGCACCCGCACGGTGAAAGAAGGCGACGAGACGGTGACGCTGGAGAAAGGCAAACGCAGCGTGACCATCCAGACTGGTAGCGACAGTCTCGACGTGAAGGACAGCCGCACGGTGAAGGTCGGTGCCGACCAGACTCACAGCACCGGCGGCAACTACGAACACAAGGTTACCGGCAACTACAGCCTGACCGTGGACGGCAACCTGACGATCAAGGTGACCGGCACCCTGACCCTGCAGAGTGGCGGCAGTTTCAGCATCAAGAGCGGTGCCGACCTCACGGCTGAGGCCAGTACGTCGGTCAGCCAGAAGGCAGGTACATCCCTGAGCAATACGGCAGGGACTTCTCTGACCAATAAGGCCGGCACCACGCTGACCAACGATGCCGGGGTCAGCCTGATGAACAAGGGCGGCGCCGAGCAGACCGTGGACGGCGGCGGCATGCTGACCATCAAGGGTGGCCTGGTGAAGGTCAACTGAGGAGGTTTACGACAATGTCATCGAGCAAAGTCGATCTGGACCGTGGTGACAGTCATATGGACGGTCGCTTGCTTGAAGGTCAACTCGAAGGTCCGCTGCACATCAAGGAAGCCGGGCGGCCACAGGCGGATCTGAATTACAGCCAGGGTGAATTGCAGGGCACGAGTTTGTTGTATCACCCCAATGGCAAGGTCTCGGCGCAACTGCCTTATGTGCACGACAAACTGCAGGGCGTGGCCAGCTTTTATGCGCCCGAGGGCTGGTTGCAGCGCAAGGCCTCTTATCGCCGGGGCTTGCTGGACGGTGAAGCGAACAACTACTTTCCCGACGGGCAACTGGCCGAGGCCGAGTTCTACCGCGACGGTGTACGCGAGGGGCGTTATCAGCGTTTTCATCCCAACGGTAAACCGGCGGTGGATGCGCGTTATCTCAATGGCCAGTTGGTTGAGCCGGAACAGGGATTTGCCAGCGATGGACGGCCTCTGGATGCCAAAGGCAAGCCGATTTCGCGGGTGCGTTGGTGGTTTCGGCGCTGGACGGATCCGGCTCAAGCGTGACTGGCGATGCTTTCCCTGTAGCAGCTGGCGAAGCCTGCGTTCGGCTGCGAAGCAGCCGCAATCCCTACATGCTCGGTTGACCTGACACTCCAAGGTGCCTGAATTCACGACTGCTTCGCAGCCGAACGCAGGCTTCGCCAGCTGCTACAAAGGTGGCGGTGTTTTTCAGGTCAGGGAATCAGCATCTGCATCTGCCCCGGCATGACAATTTTGATCACCCCGGCCCAGTTGCACATCAAGGTGCTGTTGGCATCGATGGCCGGCATATTGCCCAGCAACAGGGTCGGCGGGCCGCCGGGAATCCAGGGCGTCGCGGTGGCCGGGATGCAGGGCATCGGTGTCAGCACGCCAAGCGCTGCGGCAGTGGCGGCCGCGACCATCGGGTTGGCAATGCTCATGCACACGCCAAAGGGCATGACGTTGACCAACGGGATGTGATCCATGATGTTGGCCGCCGGCATCCCGCCGGTCAGGGTTCGGTTCACCGGCAACACATTGAGCACGGCCGGCGCCGCACCGAAACTGCATTGCAGGGTTGCGGTGGCGCAGACTTGCGGACAGCCCATTTCAAACCTCCTTCCTGGAAGCACGCTCCCCCTGAACCATAGACCGCCGCGCCTGTTCTCGCACATCAGGAACGCTGATTATCCAGCAACACGCTAACCTATAAGACCGTGCCACGCTTGTGGCTACCCCGGCGCACCATTAGATTAGCCAATGATGTCTGGCCTCCAAAATAAGCAGAAGGGATAAGCATGGCGCTTACTGACCAGTCCACCCGTATCCGCACCGGCGAAGAACTCGATGCCAGCCTGATCGATCCGTACCTCAAGGCCCACATTCCTGGCTTGAGTGGCTTGCCTGTGATCAGCCAGTTTCCCGGCGGTGCGTCGAACCTGACTTACCTGCTGGAATACCCGGAGCAGGAATTTGTCCTGCGTCGCCCGCCCTTTGGCCACAAAGCCAAGTCCGCACACGACATGGGCCGCGAATTTCGCATCCTCAATCAGCTGCGCGACGGTTTTCCGTATTGCCCCAAAGCCTATGTGCACTGCACCGATGAATCGGTGATCGGCGCCGAGTTCTATGTGATGGAACGGGTCAACGGGATCATCCTGCGCTCCGAACTGCCGCCGGAACTGGGTCTGGACTCAGCGCAAACCGAAGCCCTGTGCAAAAGCTTTATCGACAAGTTCGTTGAACTGCATCGGGTCGACTACAAGGCCTATGGCCTGGGCGACCTCGGCAAGCCCGCAGGCTATGTGGCGCGGCAGATCAAAGGCTGGAGCGATCGCTACGAAAAAGCCCTGACTCCGGACGCGCCGAAGTGGGAAGCGGTCAAGGCCTGGCTCAACGACAAGATGCCGGCCGATCACCCGACCTCCAGCATCGTCCACAACGACTACCGCTTCGACAACGTGATCCTCGACCCGGACAACCCGATGCAAATCATCGGCGTGCTCGACTGGGAACTCACCACCCTCGGCGACCCGCTGATGGACCTCGGCAACACCCTCGCCTACTGGATCGAAGCCGCAGACCCGGCGCCGGTGCAACTGATGCGTCGTCAACCGAGCCACGCCCCGGGCATGCTGACACGCCGCGAGTTCGTCGATTATTACGCCGAGCGCTCCGGTATCCAGATCGACAACTTCGACTTCTACTACACCTATGGCCTGTTCCGCCTGGCCGGCATCGTGCAGCAGATCTACTACCGCTTCTTCCACGGTCAGACCCAGGACAAACGCTTCGCGCAGTTCATTCACATGAACAAACTGCTGGAACAAATGAGCCTGCAAGTCATCCAGAAATCCAGCCTTTGATCCGCGTCCATGGCCCCATAACAAGACTTTTTATAAGAGAATCCCATGTCCAAGACTCAGTTGTTCGACCTCGACGGCAAGATCGCATTCGTCTCCGGCGCCAGCCGTGGCATCGGTGAGGCCATCGCCAAACTGCTGGCCCAGCAAGGCGCCCACGTCATCGTCTCGAGCCGCAAGCTCGACGGCTGCCAACACGTGGCCGACGCGATCATCGCCGCTGGCGGCAAAGCCACCGCCGTCGCTTGCCACATCGGTGAAATGGAACAGATCAGCCAGGTCTTCGCCGGCATCAAGGAACAGTTCGGGCGCCTGGACATCCTGGTCAACAACGCCGCGACCAACCCGCAGTTCTGCAACGTACTGGACACCGACCTCAGCGCCTTCCAGAAAACCGTCGACGTCAACATCCGCGGCTACTTCTTCATGTCGGTCGAAGCCGGCAAACTGATGCGCGAAAACGGCGGTGGCAGCATCATCAACGTCGCGTCGATCAATGGCATCTCGCCGGGCATCTTCCAGGGCATCTACTCGGTGACCAAGGCCGCTGTGATCAACATGACCAAGGTGTTTGCCAAGGAGTGCGCGCAGTTCGGCATTCGCTGCAATGCCTTGTTGCCTGGGCTGACTGACACCAAGTTCGCTTCGGCACTGGTGAAGAACGATGCGATTCTGAAAACCGCGTTGCAGCAGATTCCGCTCAAGCGCGTGGCCGATCCGAGCGAGATGGCCGGCGCTGTGCTGTATCTGGCCAGCGATGCGTCGAGCTACACCACCGGCGTTTCGTTGAACGTGGATGGCGGGTTCTTGTCCTGATTCAATTCTGCGGATGAACAAAAGGCAGCCTTGGGGCTGCCTTTTTTGTACACGCCAACGTTAAGCGTCCTGAAAATCAATTTAGTGCAAGTTACAGAAACTACTGATCACGCACGAACTCAACTGGCTTCCCAGTCAAATCAAGAACCCTAAAATAGCCTTTGATATTTTTCACGTTACGGATCGCCAGCTGAACATGCGTTTCATGCATAAAATCCGTACCTGGATAAAGACATTCTCCCTCCCAGAAGGGGGAACGAACAGAATCGTACGCAGGTGCTTCCGTAAGCTCCCGAAAAGTATGTAACGCATCAATGACCTGACAATCCAGACGACGTAGATAGGGCTTATTTTTCTTCAGGGGCTGTCCGCCCTCTTCTTTTGAGGCGGCTTCAAGCCAGAGGTAGGTCTGACGGATTTCGCGTAATGCACTCTCGGTCGTGAAATCCAGGCAACGACCCAAATCAATCACAGCCCCAATCACCAATGGATTTTTGATTGAGCGCCGCTTTTGTGCGTTAGTCGCAAAACTGAGTGCGCGCTGTGGGTTGTTTTCCAAAAAGTAGGCGCCGCGGCCGAGCCAATCATAATCATTGGTGCTATCAAGAAGCGTCTCTTCGCCAGCCAGTACGCGCTCGCCAATGTCTCGCTCACACCCATGAAAACCAAGGACGAAGGAAGGAGAAATGCAATACATCAGCGAGCCTTGGCTTCCCCATTCACACGCTTGAAAAACTCTCGAACCTTGTTCGGATCTTTAAGCATCTCAGTTGCATATTCATCAATACGCGCCGAGGCGCATGTGGCGGCCGATATCTTGGTTCCATTTGAACCTACCATGATCCAGCCGGCCTCAGCCGACGTTTTGAGTCCTTCACTATCCATACCGAGCGTTACTCCTAATCCGCTTTTTGCAACGGCTGCAGCGATAAGTCCGTATGTCTTATCGGGGTTTATTTTGGCAGTACTGGCCCGACCGCTAATGATTTTGCCGCTTGATAGCCGGATGATGCCTCCGCGCTGAAATCCGGCAGAATCACGCACAGCCTTAGCTTCGTGACGATCACCATCAACGAAAAGACAGGTTGTTTTCTCGAGATCCTTCGACATGGCCACCTCTATTCGAGCGTCGTTGCATTGCTCAAATTTGATTAGTTAGTGGCCAATATAGTCTGCGGTGTATGTCCCGTCATCAAAGCCCGCATTTTGTCGCTGATCTGCTCACCAGAAAACGATATAGACCCATGCCAGGAGGCGCAAGCCAGTGGATTCCGGCGTAGTTGTAGGCAACGGCGCACAGCGCTGTGGTCCTTTCCGACCCTCACAAAAATGAATTTTTATTCCACGTATTGCGTTAAGTGAATTTATATTCCATAAATAACCTTACCAAAAACAAAATTCCAAAAGGCCCCCTGCTATGCGCGAACTCGGTATCGGACTCATCGGCACAGGTTTCATGGGCCGCGCCCACGCCCTGGCCTTTCGCAACGTCAGCGCGGTGTTCGAGCTCCCGCTGAAGCTCAGACTGGCCGCCCTCGCCGATGCCGATCCACACCGCGCGCAACGCTGCGCCGACGCCTGGGGTTTCGACACCGCCCACACTGACTGGCAACAGCTGATCGATGATCCGAAGGTCAATCTGATCGCCATCACCACCCCCAATCACCTCCACTACCCCATGGCCATGGCTGCCCTAGCCGCTGGCAAACCGGTGTATTGCGAGAAGCCTTTGGCGGTGAACCTGGAGCAAGCCAACGCCATGCGGCAGGCCGCCAAAGACGCGGGTGTGGTGACGCGGGTGGGTTACAACTATCAGCACAACCCGATGATCGGGCTGGCTCGGGAGTTGATCGTCAGTGGCAAGCTGGGGCAGATCATCAGTTTCCAGGGTGAGTTCAGCGAAGACTTCATGGCCGACCCTGCTTCGCCGTGGTCATGGCGTTGCGATGCCGATCACGCGGGCGGTGCGCTGGCGGATCTGGGCAGTCATTTGCTGGCGATGGCGCGCTATCTGGTGGGCGATGTCGAATCGGTGTGCGCCGACACCCAAACCGTACACCGGCAGCGTCCTGCGACGGCGGGCAGCCAGGAACAACGGCACATTGCGGTCGACGATCAGGTCCATGCGCTGCTGCGGTTTGCCAACGGCGCACGAGGTACGTTCAGCAGCAGTTGGCTCAAGCATGGCTACAAGAATCACCTGAGCTTCGAGATCAGCGGCACTGAAGGCACGCTGGCATTCGATCAGGAACGCTTGAACGAGATGCGGCTGTATCGCGCCGGTCAGGACGGCTTCCAGCGACTGCTCGCGGGGCCGAATCTGCCGGGTTACGCGGCGTTCAGTCCGGCGGCGGGGCATCAGTTGGGATACAACGAACTCAAGACGCTGGAAGTGCATGACCTGGTGATGGCGCTGGCCGGTCTTTCCCAAGGTGGCAATGACTTTGAGCAAGCGTGGGAAGTCGAACGTCTGGCGACGGCGATCCGCTTGGCGGCCAACGAGTCACGCTGGGTCAGGATCGAGGACGTCTGAAGCTCAGGCGCCCATGACTTTCGGCAACTGCCAGCCGTAACTCACCGACAGCAATCGCAACGCCAGGCACGCCGCCCCCGCCAGCAACGCGCAGGCGACGGGCGGTACGCCGCAACGGCGTCCGATAATCAGCACGGCGGCGCCGACAAAGGCCGAACTCGCATACAGATCGGCCTGCAACACCACCGGCACCCGCGCCAGCACGATGTCGCGCAGCACCCCGCCACCCACGCCGGTAATGGTGCCCATGAGCATCGACACAAACGGCGAGATGCCAAAATTCAGCGCCTTTTGCGCCCCGGCCACGGCGAACAACGCGAGCCCGGCGGCGTCCAGTACGATCAACGTCGAACCGGACCAGCTCAGCACCTGCTCATGCAAGACAAACGCGACCCCACCCATCAAAAAGGCCAGCGCCGGATAACGCCAATCGGCGACGGCATTGGGTGGCGTGGCGCCGATCAACAGATCCCGGGTGACCCCTCCGCCCAAGGCGACGATGAAAGCGATCACCATCACCCCAAGCAGGTCGAGGTTGCTGCGCATGGCGCTGATCGCGCCTTCAACGGCAAACACCGCGGTGCCGACCAGGTCGGCCACCAACACGATTTTTTCAACACGGGGCTTCAACGATGCAGTCGCCCTGGCTTACTGCGTGACGCAACGGGTCAGCGTCGTTTCCCGGGTCACTTCCTCGGTCACTCGCGCGTCACCCATCACATCGGTTTGCTCAGTAGTTTCGCAGGTGCGTTGCGGAATAGGCGGTGGTGCGGCAGGCGGCGGAGGTGGCGGACTGGCGCAACCGCTGAGAATCGCTACGCAAAAGGCGAGCGACAGAGGCGAAAAAGCACGTTTCCCAAGACTGTTCATAGGCTGTCCCGCGGTAAGTAATCGACACTTTCCGCGACCCGACACACCTACCGCGAAGCCGCGGATTGGTCACAGAAAATAATACCCTCGCATTTCTTATAGCCTAGCCAGCCGCCAATGCCAGCAAACAAGGCACTTTGCCCCTTTTCAACCCGGAAAAACGACAGCTCCTACGAAACCGTATCCGACCGCCGGTGCAATCTGTTGCTCTCAAGTTCATAACGCAGCTCCTCGATCAACGTCATGACCGCTTCCGGGGATCTTAGGTTCGCGACGCTCAACCCACTGACCACCAGATCCACCTGCCCCGATACCGGGTGATACAGTTTCACCGTCACCGAGTTGTCTCCCGACACAGTGCAATCACAAGCCAGTGGGGAAAAGTGCTGTTCCAGTTGCGCACGCAATTGCGTCAGATAAATCATCGCGATTCACCCATGGGCCGGCTGACCCTGTCGACTGAAAGCCTGTTGAATTGGCCGAGCATGTGACTGTTCCTTAAGCTGTTTCGTAGAGGACGCAACACCGGCACAAGACCCGTGTCGCACCCTTACAGACTAAGAATTGCCACCGTCCGCCAAAACATCCATTTGCACTGCCCTAGCTAGTGCATTTGCACCTTATCGCTGGCTCTTCGGTCTCCACTCGCTGGAGAACAAACCGCGTTCCCGTGCCCACACAATCGCCTCGCTGCGACTGTGCACATCAAGTTTGGAATACACCGTCGACACATGGTTGCGCACCGTATTGGGCGCCAGTTTCAAGCGCGCCGCGATTTCCTTGTCGGCAAGGCCTTCGCAGATCAGGCCGAGCACATCGCGCTCGCGGGCGGTCAGGTCGGTGAAGGACACGCTGGGCAATTGCGGCGAGTTGATGTTCTTCACGTTGGCGAGTTTTTCGATCAGCGTACGGGTGAACCACGAAGCGTCCTTCATCACCTCCTCGATCGCCGACACCAGCTCCAACTCGGTGCGTTTGCGCTCGGTGATGTTCATCAACACCAGCAGGTAGCAAGGTTTGTCCTGAATATTCACGGTGTCGGCCGACACTGTGCAGTCAATCAACGTCGAGTCTTTCCTGCGGATCCTGACATCGATCCGATCCAGGCTTCCAGCCTTCTCCAGCGCCGCAAACAGCCGGGTGCGAGCGCCCTTGTCATCGATAAAGTCGATCTCTGCAACGGTCTTGCCCAGCACTTCCTCACTGGGATACGCGAGGGTATCCAGGAAGGCCTCGTTGACGTCGATCACCACCTGATCCTGCGCATCGCAGACCAATGTCGGCACCGGCGTCAGGCGAAACGCCTTGGCGAACCGCTCCTCACTTTGGCGCAGCGCCACCTCGGCCTTGTGCCGCGGCTCCATGTCGACGAAGGAAAACAGCATGCAGTCCTCCTCGTTGAACTCCAGCGGCTGCCCGGCGACGATCACCTGCTTGCTGCCGCCGTCAGCCATTTTCAGCTCCGCCTGCATCTGCGGAATCGTGGCGTGCTCGCGTAGGCGCTCGATCGCCAGGTCTTTCTTTTCGGCACCTTCAAGGATGTCCAGCTCATAGGTCGATACCCCAATCAGTTGATCGCGGGCATAGCCGGTCATTTCCAGGAAGCCTGCATTGACCTTGATGTAACGCAAGTCACTGAGACGACAGATCACCGCCGGCGCCGGGTTGGCATTGAAGGTCTTTTCGAAACGCTGCTCGGCACTGGCCCACTCCGTGACATCGTCCATGATCAACACCAACAACTCCGGCTCGCCAGCGCTGTCGGCCAGCACCAGGCTGCGCACGCTGTGAACCCAAGTGCGCTCTTCGTCATCGGCCGGCGTCACCTCAACCAGCACATCGCTGAACATCTCGCCTTTGGCAACGCGGCTGATCGGGTAATTTTCTGGCGGCAACGGGTGATTATTGCGATAGCGCAAGGCAAAGCGCTTGGCGTATTCCTTGGCATTGACGCCCAACTCGCCGATCCGACTGACGCCGTGCATGGCCAGCGCGGCATCATTGGCCCACAGGATCGTCTGATCTAGCTCCAGCAGAATCACCCCGTCGGACAAACCGGCGATGATCTGCTGCAACTGACGGCGATTGGTTTCGGTGGTCAGGACGTCCTGGCTCATTGGGTCTCCACGGGTGCAGCGGCGCAGTGACGCGCCGCCTGTGAAGATTACGACCGCAGGGGGGTGGGATAGTGCGAAGCAGGTGCAGCGACCGGGCACATGTAGCAGCTGTCGAGCTTGCGAGGCTGCGTTCGGCGACGAAGTCGTCGCTGGATCCGGCACTGCGGTGTATCAGGGGGATCCAGCATTCAGGATTTACGACGACTGCGTCGCCGAACGCAGTCTCGCAGGCTCGATAGCTGCTATGAACGGTGTGAAGGATGACGATTGAGGATCCGGGTTTGTGACGTGCGCTGATACTTTCAGCGCACGTCACGCCTTTCAAGCCGCCAACTGGCCGCTGGCAATCGCCGCCGACGCCGCCAGCATCGCCCGCAACAACACCGCACACCCGGCCGCCAGATCATCCGGCGCGGCGTTTTCGATTTCGTTGTGGCTGATGCCGCCTTCGCATGGCACGAAGATCATCCCGGCCGGACCGAGTTCAGCGAGGAAGATCGCGTCGTGCCCTGCTCCGCTGACGATGTCCATGTGCGACAGCCCCAGGCCTTGGGCGGCGCCGCGTACCGCTTCGACGCAGCCTTTGTCGAAGTACAGCGGCGGGAAGTCGGCGGTTGGCGTGAGTTCGAAGGTCAGGCCGTGTTCCTCGCAGGTGGTTTCGATGACTTCGCGGACTTCAGCGATCATCGAGTCCAGCCGCACCGGCTCCAGATGACGGAAGTCCAGGGTCATGCGCACTTCGCCGGGGATGACGTTGCGTGAGCCGGGATAGGCTTGCAGGCAACCGACGGTGCCGCAGGCGTGAGGTTGATGGCCGAGGGCGGCGCGGTTGACGGCACCGACGATCACCGCAGCGCCGACCAGGGCGTCCTTGCGCAGGTGCATCGGCGTCGGGCCGGCGTGGGCTTCGACGCCGTGCAGTTTCAGGTCGAACCATTTCTGGCCGAGGGCGCCCATCACCACACCGATGGTTTTGTGTTCGTCTTCGAGGATCGGGCCTTGCTCGATGTGCGCCTCGAAATAGGCACCGACGGCGTGGCCACTGACTTTACGCGGGCCAGCGTAGCCGATGGCATTCAGGGCTTCGCCAACGGTTACGCCCGCGGCATCAACCTTGGCCAGGGTTTCTTCGAGGGTGAATTTTTCCGCGAACACGCCGGAGCCCATCATGCACGGAGCGAAACGCGAGCCTTCTTCGTTGGTCCAGACCACCACTTCCAGCGCCGCTTCGGTTTCCACGCCGAGGTCGTTGAGGGTCCGCAGCACTTCGACGCCGGCCAGCACACCGAAGCAGCCGTCGAACTTGCCGCCGGTGGGTTGGGTGTCGATGTGGCTACCGGTCATCACCGGTGGCAGGTTCGGATTGCGTCCGGGGCGGCGGGCGAAGATGTTGCCGACGGCGTCGATGCTGACGGTGCAACCGGCCTCTTCGCACCAGTTGACGAAGATGTCCCGGGCCTGGCGGTCCAGATCGGTCAGGGCCAAGCGGCAGACGCCACCCTTGACCGTGGCGCCGAGCTGGGCGAGGTCCATGAGCGACTGCCACAAGCGGTCGCGGTTGATGTGCTGATGGGTGGACTGCAGAACGTCTACAGCAGCGTTCATGATGATCTCCTCAGGCAGTTCTTATGGATTTCTTCAGGCAATTTTTTGCTGTATTTGAGGCCGCCTTCGCGGGCAAGTCGGATCGCCGCACCGCTCGCTCCTACAGGTTCGCGTACTCCTTGTAGGAGCGAGGCTTGCCCGCGAAGGGGCCGGTACTCACACCGCAGATTTCGCGATTGATGGATCAGGCCGCATCGAGCACAACCCGTAATAAATCAGGCCACCCAACGCCGAGCCGGTGAACCAGCCGTAGCTGTAGAACCAGCTGAACGCATCGCTGCCCAGCGACAGCAGTGTCAACGCCACCGGCACGCCAAACGCAATAAACCCAAACCAGTTCCACGCCGGGTACACGTCATCGCGATACAACCCGGCCAGGTCCAGTTGCTGTTTCTTGATCAGGAAATAGTCCACTACCATGATCCCGGCGATCGGGCCCAACAGGCTCGAATAGCCCAGCAACCAGTTGGAATACACCGTCTCCAGGCTTAAATCCGAGACGATCAACCCAAGTTTCTTCAACAGCTCATGCGCCATCAGCGCCAGACCGACCAGGCCGGTGAGCAACACCGCTGTGGTGCGGTTGATGAGCTTGGGCGCGACGTTCTGGAAGTCGTTGGTCGGCGAAACGATGTTGGCTGCGGTGTTGGTGGACAACGTGGCGATGATGATCAGCGCCATGGCCAATGCGACCCAGACCGGACTCTGGATATGGCCGATCAGGGTGACCGGATCGGAGACGCTGACGCCCACCAGTTTGACCGAGGCGGCCGTCATCACCACGCCCAGCGAGGCAAACAGAAACATGGTCAGGGGCAAGCCGATGATCTGCCCGACGATCTGATCCTTCTGGCTTTTCGCATAGCGGCTGAAGTCTGGAATGTTCAGAGACAACGTGGCCCAGAACCCGACCATGGCGGTCAGCCCGGCGGCAAAGTAACTGACCACGCTGGCCCCTTCCGGACGCTTGGGCGGGATCGCCATCAATTCGGTCATCGATACGTTGGGCATGGCCCACACCAGCAGCCCCACGCCCACCAGCACCAACAATGGCGCGGAGAGGGTTTCGAGCCATTTGATCGAGTCTGCACCGCGAATCACCACCCACAGGTTCAAGGCCCAGAACACCATGAAGCCGATCACTTCACCGGTCCCGCCGAGCGCTTTCCAGCCGTCGAACACCGAGCCGAGAAACAGGTGAATGGCCAGTCCGCCGAACATCGTCTGAATGCCAAACCAGCCACACGCCACCAGCGCACGGATCAGGCACGGAATGTTGGAGCCCAGAATGCCGAAGGATGAACGCAGCAGCACCGGAAACGGAATGCCGTACTTGGTGCCGGGAAAGGCGTTCAGGGTCAGCGGGATCAGAACGATGATGTTGGCGAACAGAATCGCCAGCAGCGCTTCGCCGACGCTCAGGCCGAAATAAGCGGTGAGCACGCCGCCGAGGGTGTAGGTCGGCACGCAGATCGCCATGCCAACCCACAACGCGGTGATGTGCCATTTGTTCCAGGTTCGTTCGCGCACCTTGGTCGGTGCCATGTCGTGGTTATAACGGGGACTGTCGAGGACGTCGGTGCCGGCTTCGAGCTCAAACAAGCCGTCGCGCTCGGTCACTTGCGATCTGATCTGTTGCATGGCCGCTCCACTGTTCTTTGAATTATTTTTTGCTCATCAGAGGCTGGCGGCATCAATAAACGTGCCGGGCACCCTGTTTGCGCATCGGGCAGTTCCACAAAAACTTCGCAACCAACTGATGTTTATCAGTTTTTATATAGAGCCCGGATAAGCCCCCGGTTATTTGCTTGCTCGCTCAGGCCGAATGCCAGGCAAGTTGTCCAAACAGTCAGGGCTCAATCTGGTGCATGGCACTTTTTTTCAAAGTTGCGCATCAACCATAGACCATCCTCAAGCAGCTGATTTCACATAAGAAATCTCGTTCATTTTTAGAACCTGTCAAGTGCGTCAAAATGGTTCGAGGCCACACCATTTTGGTGATTTTCAGTTTTAATCGTTATTAATCAACGCTTTAAAACATGCATAAGCTTATAAAAAATATTCTTGCTCATTCCATAAACTCAGACTAGCTTCTATTCCTGACAGTGCTGACAGGAATACACCTGTTTGCGTCGGCTTCATATAAAACATTTAGAACCGACATAAGTCGGTCATTGCCTGCGAGGAACTCGGAATGTCTCTGTTGATCCGTGGCGCCACCGTTATTACCCATGATGAAAGTTATCGCGCCGACGTCTATTGCGCCGACGGCGTGATTAAGGCCATCGGCGAAAATCTCGATGTTCCCGCAGGTGCCGAAGTGCTCGACGGCAGCGGCCAATACCTGATGCCCGGCGGCATCGACCCGCACACGCACATGCAACTGCCCTTCATGGGCACCGTGGCCAGCGAAGACTTTTTCAGTGGCACCGCCGCGGGCCTTGCCGGTGGCACCACGTCGATCATCGATTTCGTGATTCCCAATCCACAGCAATCCTTGATGGAGGCTTTCCATCAATGGCGCGGCTGGGCTGAGAAATCGGCATCGGATTACGGTTTCCACGTCGCGATCACCTGGTGGAGCGAACAGGTTCGCGAGGACATGGCGGAGCTGGTCAGCCAGCACGGGGTCAACAGCTTCAAGCATTTCATGGCGTACAAGAACGCGATCATGGCAGCTGATGACACCTTGGTGGCGAGCTTCGAACGTTGCCTGGAACTCGGCGCGGTGCCGACCGTGCACGCGGAAAACGGTGAGCTGGTCTATCACCTGCAACGCAAGTTGATGGCCCAGGGCATGACCGGCCCCGAAGCGCATCCGCTGTCGCGGCCTTCTCAAGTGGAAGGCGAAGCAGCGAGCCGGGCGATACGCATTGCCGAAACCCTCGGCACGCCGCTGTACCTGGTGCATGTCTCGACCAAGGAAGCGCTGGACGAAATCACCTATGCCCGCAGCAAGGGCCAGCAAGTCTACGGCGAAGTGCTGGCCGGGCATTTACTGTTGGACGACAGCGTCTACCAACACCCGGACTGGCAGACCGCCGCCGGTTACGTGATGAGCCCGCCCTTCCGTCCTCGCGGCCATCAAGAGGCGCTTTGGCACGGGTTGCAGTCGGGCAACCTGCACACCACCGCCACCGACCATTGCTGCTTCTGCGCCGAGCAAAAAGCTGCCGGCCGGGATGACTTCAGCAAGATCCCCAACGGCACCGCCGGTATCGAAGACCGCATGGCCGTGCTCTGGGATGAAGGGGTCAACACCGGGCGTTTGTCGATGCAGCACTTCGTCGCGCTGACCTCTACCAATACCGCGAAGATCTTCAATCTCTACCCGCGTAAAGGGGCGATTCGCGTGGGTGCGGATGCGGATCTCGTCCTGTGGGATCCGGAGGGAACGAGGACGATTTCGGCGAAGACCCATCACCAGCAGGTCGACTTCAACATCTTCGAAGGCAAGACCGTACGCGGTGTACCGAGCCATACCGTGAGCCAGGGTCGGGTGGTGTGGGCCGATGGTGATCTGCGGGCTGAGCGTGGTGCGGGGCGGTATGTCGAACGGCCGGCGTATCCGGCGGTGTTTGATTTGCTGAGCAAGCGGGCTGAGTTGAACAGGCCGACGGCTGTGAAACGCTGAGATCGAGGCCTTCGGCCTTCGCGGGCAAGCCTCGCTCCTACAGGGGAACGCATTCCAAAAGTAGGAGCGAGGCTTGCCCGCGAAGAGGCCGGCCCAGGCAGAACAAATACCAATGCCCGATAGAGGCATCACCTCAAATAACCGTGAGGCCAACACCGTGATCAAGACCCTGAACCACCTCCCGCATCCCTATGAGAATGCAGCCGCCCTCGCCGGCCACTTCACCGACCTTGCGCCGCCACTCAACGACCGTCAGGCGCACCTGGAAGCCTCGCGCTGCCTGTATTGCTACGACGCGCCGTGCGTGAATGCCTGTCCGAGCGAGATCGATATTCCGTCGTTCATTCGCAATATCCATCAGGAAAACGTTCAGGGCGCCGCACAGAAAATCCTCTCGGCGAACATCCTCGGCGGCAGCTGCGCCCGGGTGTGTCCGACGGAAATCCTCTGTCAGCAAGCCTGCGTGCGCAACAACGATCACGAATGCGCACCGGTATTGATCGGCCTGTTGCAGCGTTACGCCGTCGACAACGCGCACTTCAGCGAACACCCCTTCCAGCGCGCCGCCACCACTGGCAAACGCATTGCGGTGGTCGGTGCCGGCCCGGCCGGGTTGTCCTGCGCTCACCGCAGCGCAATGCATGGCCATGACGTGGTGATTTTCGAGGCCCGGGAAAAGGCTGGCGGCCTCAACGAATACGGGATCGCCAAGTACAAACTGGTGGACGACTACGCGCAGAAGGAACTGGATTTTCTCCTGGCGATTGGCGGCATCGAAATCCGCCACGGCCAGAAACTCGGCGAGAACCTGACCCTCAGCGAACTGCATCAGCAATTCGACGCGGTGTTTCTAGGCCTCGGCCTGGCTGCAAGCAAACAACTCGGCTTGCCTCACGAAGACGCACCCGGCCTGCTCGCTGCCACCGACTACATCCGCGAACTGCGTCAGGCGGATGACCTGAGCCAACTGCCACTGGCGGATCATTGCATCGTCCTCGGCGCCGGCAACACGGCCATCGACATGGCCGTGCAAATGGCCCGCCTCGGGGCACGCGATGTGAATCTCGTGTACCGCCGTGGTGTCGAGGAAATGGGCGCCACCCGCCACGAACAGGACATCGCCAAGGCCAATCAAGTGCGCTTGCTGACGTGGGCCCAGCCCGAAGAAGTGCTGCTCAACGACCAGGGCAACGTGCGCGGCATGCGCTTCGCCCGCACGCATCTGGTAGAAGGTCGCCTGCAAAGCACTGGCGAAACCTTCGAGCTGGCCGCCGACGCGATTTTCAAAGCCATCGGCCAGGCCTTCGATGCAAGCGCCCTCGCCGATCCGCTGGCACGCGAACTCAAGCGTCAGGGCGATCGAATCGAGGTCGATGAACAGCTGCGCACCAGCATCCCCGGCGTGTATGCCGGCGGCGACTGCACCAGCCTCGATCAGGACCTCACCGTGCAAGCCGTGCAGCATGGCAAACGAGCTGCCGAAGCCATCAACGCTCAACTGATGCTCAACGTGGAGGCTGCGTAAATGGCCGATCTTTCGATTGTCTTCGCCGGCATCAAATCCCCCAACCCGTTCTGGCTGGCCTCCGCGCCGCCGACCGACAAGGCCTACAACGTGGTCCGCGCCTTCGAGGCCGGCTGGGGCGGCGTGGTCTGGAAAACCCTGGGTGAAGACCCGGCGGCGGTCAACGTGTCGTCGCGTTACTCGGCGCTCTTCGGTGCCAACCGAGAAGTGGTGGGCTTCAACAATATCGAGCTGATCACCGACCGTTCGCTGGAGATCAACCTGCGGGAAATCACCCAGGTCAAAAAGGACTGGCCGGACCGTGCGCTGATCGTTTCGCTGATGGTGCCCTGCGTCGAAGAATCATGGAAATTCATCCTGCCGCTGGTGGAAGCCACCGGCGCCGACGGCATCGAGCTGAACTTCGGCTGCCCGCACGGCATGCCGGAACGGGGCATGGGCGCGGCGGTCGGCCAGGTGCCGGAGTACGTCGAGCAGGTCACCCGCTGGTGCAAGACGTATTGCTCGCTGCCGGTGATCGTCAAGCTCACGCCGAACATTACCGACATCCGCGTCGCCGCCCGTGCGGCCCATCGCGGCGGGGCCGATGCGGTGTCGCTGATCAACACCATTAATTCGATCACCAGCGTCAACCTGGAGCGCATGGTCGCCAATCCCGCCGTCGGTAGCCAAAGTACCCACGGCGGTTATTGCGGTTCGGCGGTGAAGCCGATTGCACTGAACATGGTCGCCGAAATCGCCCGTGACCCACAGACCCAAGGCCTGCCGATCTCCGGCATTGGCGGCATCGGCAGTTGGCGCGATGCGGCGGAATTCATCGCCTTGGGCAGCGGCTCGGTGCAGGTGTGCACCGCGGCGATGCTGCATGGCTTCCGGATTGTCGAGGAGATGAAGGACGGGTTGTCACGCTGGATGGACAGTCAAGGCTACGCCAGCGTGTCAGATTTTTCCGGGCGTGCGGTGGGCAATACCACGGACTGGAAGTACCTGGACATCAACTATCAGGTGATTGCGAAGATTGACCAGCAAGCGTGCATTGGTTGCGGACGCTGCCACATCGCTTGCGAAGACACTTCACACCAGGCCGTCGCCAGCCTGAAGCAGGCGGACGGGACGCATAAGTATGAAGTGATCGATGATGAGTGCGTGGGCTGCAATTTGTGCCAGATCACCTGCCCGGTGGAGGATTGCATTGAGATGGTGCCGATGGAGAATGGGAAGCCGTTTCTGGATTGGAATCATGATCCGCGTAATCCCTATCATGTCGCCGTCTGAACGGACGCCATCGCGAGCAGGCTCACTCCCACATTGGATTGTTGTCGCACACAAATGCTGTGTGCACCCGAGATCAATGTGGGAGTGAGCCTGCTCGCGATGAGGCCAGCAGCAACCACGGAGATATCAAGGCTCCAACCCGATCCCCCGCAATATCACACTCGTCACCGTCTGCACCGCCCGCTCGAACTGCATGTCCGACAGCGGCTGATGATCATTGAGAATGTTCACCTGATGATCAAAATCCGCGTAATGCTGGGTCGACGCCCAGATCATGTACAACAGGCTTGAAGGCTCCACCGGCAGGATGCGTTTGTCGTCCACCCACTGACGGATTTTCGCTTCCTTCATCTTGGCCCAGTCGTACAGGCTCGCGTCCAGCGCCACGCCCAATGTGGGGGCGCCATGGATGATTTCGTTGGCCCAGACTTTTGAACCATAAGGCCGGCTGCGGGAGTGGTTCATCTTGGCGCGGATGTAACTGCTGAGCACCACGCGCGGGTCGTCGAACATCTCGAAGCACAACGCGTCCTGCTTCCAGACTTCCAGCAGATCGAACAGCACCGCGCTGTACAGCTCGGTCTTGGTGCTGAAGTAGTAATGCAGGTTGGAGCGCGGCAGTTGCACTTCAGCGGCAATGTCGGCCATGGCGGTGCCACCGAAACCTTTTTCGGCGAAGACCTTTTCGGCCCCCAGCAAAATCTTCTCGACGTTACTGCGACGAATCTCGATCTTGTGATTGCCCATGAGGGCTCCCTGACAACAGCGTTGGCCAAGACTAGCATCCGCTCTAGCTCGCGGCGACAAGGGAAAACGAAACTTCGTGCACCCAGGTTCTCGCAGGCAAACTGACGCCTCTTCGAACTTGCCTCTGAGGGATGGGGGCGGTGGCGGCCGTTTCCCTGCTGGGCACCATGCCCCCGATGATCGTGAGCTGAAACCGGATTCCCTGTGGGAGATTCTATGTTGCAGGGGAACTCGGCTGGTATTCGCTCTGGTTTTTCATGAGTGCGAATGCCACCCGGCAAAGCTTGCGGGCAAGAATGACCAAGGCCTGGGTTTTAGCCAAGCCTCTGGCCTAATTGGACTCGTAGTACGGTTTCAGCCTGCACTATCGCAAGCTTGACTAGCCCAGCATCTGACTCAGCACCGCACGCAATTTGCCGGGTTTCACCGGTTTGTTCAGCAGCGGCGCGTCGAGTCGCTGCAACGAGCGTCGGCACTGGTCGGTGCGGTCAGCGGTGATGATCACCGCTGGAATCGCCTGATGGAAATGCTCGCGCAAATGCCGCACCACATCACAACCCACCACCCCGTGATCGAGGTGATAGTCCGCCAGAATCAGTTCCGGCGCCCGCCCCTTCAAAGCTGCCAACGCTGAGTGCTCATCCGTGGCAATGACCACCTCGCAGCCCCACTGCCCGAGCAGCGCGCTCATGCTCTCAAGAATGCTCACTTCGTTGTCCAGCACCAGCAAGCGCCGGCCCGGCAACGGATTACCCGTGCCGGGTTGCGGCGCTGCCAGGCTGATCGGCAGCGGCACCTCATGGGAAATCGGCACGTCGATGCTGAACACCGAACCGCGTCCCGGCCGCGACTTAACCTGGATCCGGTAATTGAGGATCTTGGCGATCCGCTCAACGATGGCCAACCCCAGCCCCACGCCCTTGCGGTCAGCGGCGCGCCCGACATCCAGTTGGTTGAACTCCAGGAAGATCGACTCCAGCCTGTCCGCGGCGATCCCGCGCCCGGTGTCCCACACTTCCAGGCGCAGCATGTCGCCACGCCGTCTGGCTGCCAGCAGAATGCTGCCCTCATCGGTATAACGGCAGGCATTGCTGAGGAAGTTGCGCAGGATCCGCGTCATCAAACGCAAGTCGGTATGAATGGCGTAATCGCCCATGTGCACCCGCAGGTTCAGCCCGGCGGCCTCGGCCACCGACTGGAACTCCGAGACCAGCGGCGCGAGCAATTCGTCGAGGCGGTACAACGCGACGTCTGGTTTGACAGCGGCCTGATCGAGCCGTGAAATATCCAGCAAATCGGTGAGCAGATCTTCAGCCCCTTCCAGCGCCTGGTGCGTGCGCTCCACCAACACCTGCTCGACATCCGGCAACTTGCGCTCGCGCAAGGTCGAGATCAGCAAACGCGCGGCGTTGAGCGGCTGCAGCAGGTCATGACTGGCGGCAGCGAGGTATTTGTCCTTGCTGCGATTGGCAGCCTCGGCGGCATCCCGGGCGTCGCGCAAGGCTTCTGCGATCTGTTTGCGCTGGGTGATCTGCTGTTGCAGGTTGCGGTTGGCTTCCAGCAATTCATCGGTGCGCGCAGTCACCCGCTGCTCCAGTTCGTCATTGAGTTGTTGCAGGCGTTGCTGGGCGAGTTTGCGTTCGGTGATGTCGGCGACAAAGCCCTCGACCAATCCTTCCTGATCGGGCTTGAGCAGCAGGTTCATCAACACATCAAGGCTGCTGCCGTCCTTGCGCCGCAACTGGGTTTCATAACCGTGCAGGCTGCCTTGGTGGCGGAGGATTTCGCCGATGTTTTCCAGCTCCCCGGCACCGCCGACAAATAAGTTACTCGCCAGGTCCGCCAACGAAAACAGCACCTCTTGCGGGTCCTGGTAGCCGAGCATCCGTGCCAGCGCCGGGTTGGCGGCGCGCATGCCTTGCGTGAGGCTGGCCTGGAAGATCCCGTGCACGGCGTTTTCGAACAGCCACTTGTAGCGATTGCGCTCGGCTTCCAGCTCGTCCAGCCGTGCGGAGAGTTCCGGATAATGGCTCTTGCGCGCCGAGTGACTGCCTAATCCCAGTAGCCCGGCGAGCGCGCGTTGCTGCTCATCAGAGGGCTTCGCCATAGACGACCTCGACATCACGCTGGCTGGATTCGCGCGGGTTGGTGAGGATGCACGGGTCGTGCATGGCGTGTTGCGACAGGAACGGAATGTCTGCGGTGCTGACCCCGTGCAAACCGAGGGTTTCGTGGAAGCCGATCGCATGTTTCAGGGCGATCAGGTGTTCGACCAGGCGCCCGCAGATCTGCCGGTGATTGAGGCCACGGCAATCGATACCGAAGGTCTCGGCGATCACCTTGAAGCGATCCGGCGCCGAGCTGTAGTTGAACGCCACCACGTGTTCCACCAGCACCGCGTTGCACAAGCCGTGGGGTAAATCGAGGAACCCACCGAGGCTGTGGGACATCGCGTGCACCGCGCCGAGGATCGCGTTGGAGAACGCCAGGCCGGCCTGCATGCTGCCGAGCATGATCTTCTCGCGCAGGGCGATGTCCGTCGGGTTGGCAATCATCTGCACCAGGTTGCCGTTGATCAGGCGCATCGCTTCCAGTGCATGCGGGTCGGTCAGCGGCCCGTGACCGGTGGAGACGAACGCTTCGATGGCATGCACCAGCGCGTCGATGCCGGTACAGGCCGACAGGAACGGGTCCATGCTCAGGGTGGTTTCCGGGTCGATCAGCGACACGTCCGGCACCACGGCCTTGCTGACGATCGAGAACTTCATGCGTTCTTGCTGATTGGAAATGATCACGAATTGCGAGACATCTGCCGAAGTGCCAGCGGTGGTCGGAATCAGGATCAACGGCGGGCTGGGCACGCGGATGGTGTCGACGCCTTCGAATTCAAGGATGTTGCGTCCGTGGGCGACGACGATACCAATGCCTTTGCCGCAATCCATCGGGCTGCCACCGCCGACCGCGACGATCACATCGCAGTGGTTTTCCTTGTACAACTCGGCGCCGAGCATGACTTCCTCGACCCGCGGGTTGGGCGAAACGTCGCTATACAAAAAGTAATCGATGCCCTGGGCTTGCAGGCTGGCTTCGACATCGGCGACCCAACCGGCGGCAATCACACCGGGGTCGCTGACCACCAGAACCTTGCGGGCACCAAAGGTCTTCGCGCAGTTGCCGACGTTGTGCCGGCATCCGGCACCAAAGATGATTTCAGGCGAAACGAATTTACGCAGCTGGCTGAGACTCTGGCTCATTGGAAAGCCTGTTTTTATTGTTTTGGAAGGTAAGAGCCACACTAACCCATCCGGCTGTGAATGCAATCAGACCAATGGGTAGCCATCGCCTGGGGATTTTGTATTCACCGCAGATCCCCTGTAGGAGTGAGCCGGCTCCGGGCGGCGTTCCGACGATGACGGAGTGTCAGTCAGCATCATTTTTAACTGGAAGTCCGCTATCGTCGGAACGCCGCCCGGAGCAGGCTCACTCCTACAGGGGATTTGTGTCGTCCTGGACTCATCCGCGATAGATCAGCCGTGAAGCCTTCTCATTACGCAAGGTCAGGTGTTCCATGCCTTGCCCCGGCGCGTCCGCTTCGTCGCGGGCCTTGAGGATCACCCCGTGGTGCGCTGACTTGCTGCACACCGGGTCGGCATTTTCGGCATCGCCGGTCAGCATGAACGCCTGGCAGCGGCACCCGCCCAGGTCCTTGTGCTTTTCATCGCACGAGCGGCACGGTTCTTTCATCCAGTCATCGCCACGAAAGCGATTGAAGCCGAATGATTCAGTCCAGATGTGCGAGATGCTGTGCTCGCGTACGTTGGGAAATTCCACCGGTAGCTGGCGGGCGCTGTGACACGGCAGCGCCGTACCGTCCGGGGTGATGTCGAGAAACAGGTTGGCCCAGCCGTTCATGCAGGTCTTGGGGCGCTCTTCGTAGTAATCCGGGGTGACGAAGATCAGCTTGCAGGGATGGCCCTGGGCTTCAAGACGCTCGCGGTATTCGTTGGTGATGCGCTCGGCACGCTGCAATTGTTCGCGGGTCGGCAACAGTCCGACGCGGTTGAGCTCGGCCCAGCCGTAGAACTGACACGTGGCCAGTTCAACGAAATCTGCTTCCAGCTCCAGGCACAGATCGATGATCTGCGCGATTTGGTCGATGTTATGCCGGTGGGTGACGAAGTTCAGCACCATCGGGTAACCCTGGGCTTTCACCGCCCGGGCCATCGCGAGTTTCTGCGCGAAGGCTTTGCGCGAACCGGCGAGCATGTTGTTGACCTGCTCGTCGGCGGCCTGAAAGCTGATCTGGATGTGGTCCAGCCCGGCGACCTTGAAGTCGCGGACTTTTTGCTCGGTCAGGCCGATCCCCGAGGTGATGAGGTTGGTGTAGTAACCCATGTCCCGCGCGGCTTTGATCAGCTCGGCCAGGTCCTGGCGAACCAACGGCTCTCCGCCGGAAAAACCCAGTTGCGCCGCGCCCATCTCTCTGGCTTCCTGGAACACCCGAATCCACTCTTCGGTGCTCAGCTCCTCGCCCTGTTGGGCGAAATCCAGCGGGTTGGAGCAATACGGGCATTGCAACGGGCAGCGATACGTCAGCTCTGCCAGTAACCACAATGGCGGACCGGGTGGCTGTTCGGTCAGGTTCACAGGGCGATCCCCCGGTGCCAGACAGGCTCGGTGGTGACGGTGTGATACGGCGGGCGATCCAGCTCGTAAGCCATGCTCATCGCGTCGAGCATGCTCCACAACACGTCGAGCTTGAATTGCAGAATCTCCAGCATGCGTTGCTGGCCTTCGACCGTGACGTAGTGCGCCAGGGTAATGCGCAAACCATGCTCGACATCGCGCCGCGCCTGGCTCAGGCGCGTGCGGAAATAGTCGTAACCGGCCGGGTCGATCCACGGGTAATGAGCGGGCCAGGCGTCGAGACGGGACTGGTGGATCTGCGGCGCAAACAGCTCGGTGAGCGAACTGCTGGCCGCTTCCTGCCAACAGGCGCGACGGGCGAAATTGACGTAGGCGTCCACGGCGAAACGTACGCCGGGTAGCACCAATTCCTGAGACAGGATTTGTTCACGGTCCAACCCCACGGCTTCGCCCAGACGCAGCCAGGCTTCGATGCCGCCCTCGCTGCCGGGGACGCCGTCGTGGTCGAGGATGCGTTGCAGCCATTCACGGCGCACGTCGCGGTCCGGGCAGTTGGCGAGGATCGCGGCATCCTTGAGTGGGATGTTCACCTGGTAATAGAAGCGATTGGCGACCCAGCCCTGAATCTGCTCGCGGGTGGCGCGGCCGGCGTACATGGCTTGGTGGAAGGGGTGGTGGATGTGGTAATAGGCGCCTTTGGCGCGCAGGGCGGCTTCGAATTCGGTGGGGGACATGGCTTGGTCAGTCATTGGGGTTCTCCGGGATTCGCGGTGTTACGTCTGACGCCTTCGCGGGCAAGTCGGGTCGCCGCATCGCTCGCTCCTACAGGTTCTGTGTCGTTCGCCACTCCTGCGTACGGCGAAACCTAGTAGGAGCGAGGCTTGCCCGCGAAGGGGCCATGAGCTACAGCTCAATACTCATGCCATCAAAGGCCACTTCAATACCCCGCCGCTCCAGCAACGCCCGCTCCGCCGAGTCTTCATCGAGGATCGGATTGGTGTTGTTAATGTGGATCAGCACCTTGCGCTGGCGGCTAAACCCCTCCAGCAGCTCAAGCATCCCGCCAGGCCCACTCTGCGGCAGGTGCCCCATTTCGCTGCCAAGGCTCTGGCCGACTTCGCACACGCGCATCTCATCGTCGCGCCACAAGGTGCCGTCCAGAAGAAGGCAATCGGCGCGCTGCATCCAGCTCAAGACTTCGTCGTCGACTTGCCCAAGGCCAGGGGCATAGAACACGCTGGCGCCATTGCGCAGGTCTTCGATAAACAAACCGATGGTGTCGCCCGGCTGCGGATTGCCGCGATTGGGCGAGTACGGCGGTGCGTTGCTCACCAGGGGAATCGCGCGAAATTGCAGATGCTCGCAGGCCGCGATGCTGAACGGTTCACGGTCCAGCCCCACCGGTTGCCACTGCAACCCGCCGTTCCAATGCTCGAGCATGGTGAACAAGGGAAAACCACTGCTCAGGTCCTGATGGACGCGTTCAGTGCACCAGACCGAATGCGGGCAGCCTTCGCGCAGGCTCAACAGGCCGGTGCAATGGTCGATCTGGCTGTCCAGCAGCACCACCGCGGCGATTGCCGTATCGCGCAAGCGACGGGCCGGTTGCATCGCCGGGAAACCTTCAAGCTGCGCGCGAATGTCCGGTGAAGCATTGCACAGCACCCACTCCACACCGTTGTCGCTCAGGGCAATCGACGACTGCGTGCGACGTTGCGCCCGCAGGCTGCCATTGCGCATACCGGCGCATTGGCGGCAGTTGCAGTTCCATTGCGGAAAACCGCCACCAGCGGCGGAACCGAGAACGCGGATGTGCATGGGAGCCTCCAGAAGGCAGGCCCGGCCAACGTGACGGCTGGCCGGGTGAACAATCAACGGTTGGCGAAATACATCGTCACTTCAAAACCAATGCGCAGATCGGTGAACGCGGGTTTATTCCACATGGGTCAATCCTCTTCTTGTGCCGGGTTATTCCGGTAAAGCCATTAATGCACGGGGCGCGAGACGACCGAATGCTACTTTCGAACGAGGTGACGGCGTGCGTTGGTAGGGGGTATCGCGTGGTGTCAGACACGGCCATTCGCGGGCAAGTCGGATCGCCGCACCGCTCGCTCCTACAGGTTCAGGTAATCTGTAGGAGCGAGGCTTGCCCGCGAAGGCCATCACACGGTTATGTGTCGAATCAGAAAAACCCCATCGGGTTGATGTCGTAGCTCACCAGCAGGTTTTTGGTCTGCTGATAATGGTCGAGCATCATTTTGTGGTTTTCACGGCCGACACCGGACTTCTTGTAGCCACCAAACGCAGCGTGCGCCGGGTACAGGTGGTAGCAGTTGGTCCAGACGCGTCCAGCCTTGATCGCCCGGCCCATGCGGTAGGCGCGGTTGATGTCGCGGGTCCACAGACCGGCGCCGAGGCCGAACTCGCTGTCGTTGGCAATCGCCAAGGCTTCGGCTTCGTCCTTGAACGTGGTGACGCCCACCACCGGGCCGAAGATTTCTTCCTGGAACACGCGCATTTTGTTGTGACCCTTGAGCAGGGTCGGCTGGATGTAATAACCCGTCGACAAGTCGCCTTCAAGACGCTCGGCCGCGCCGCCGGTGAGCAGCTCGGCGCCCTCCTCCTGGGCGATTTTCAGGTACGAGAGGATCTTGTCGTATTGCTGCTCGGACGCCTGGGCGCCGACCATGGTTTCGGTGTCCAGCGGGTTGCCGCGCTTGATCTTGACGATCTTCTGCATCACCACTTTCATGAAGTCGTCGTAGATCGATTCCTGCACGAGGGCTCGCGACGGACAGGTGCAGACTTCACCCTGGTTGAAAAACGCCAGCACCAGGCCTTCGGCGGCTTTCTCGATGAACTGCGGCTCAGCTTGCATGATGTCTTCGAAGAAGATGTTCGGCGACTTGCCGCCCAACTCGACGGTGCTCGGAATGATGTTCTCGGCCGCGCATTTCATGATGTGCGCGCCAATCGGGGTGGAACCGGTGAAGGCAATCTTGGCGATGCGTTTGCTGGTGGCCAGCGCTTCACCCGCTTCGCGACCGAAACCCTGGACGATGTTCAGCACGCCGGGTGGCAGCAAGTCGGCGATCAGCTCGGCGAAGACCATGATCGACAGCGGCGTCTGCTCGGCGGGTTTGAGTACCACGCAGTTACCGGCGGCCAGGGCCGGGGCGAGTTTCCAGGCGGCCATCAGCAGCGGAAAGTTCCACGGAATGATCTGCCCGACCACGCCTAGCGGCTCGTGGAAGTGATAGGCAGTGGTCAGCTCGTTGATCTCGGCGGCGCCGCCCTCTTGGGCGCGGATGCAGCCGGCGAAATAACGGAAATGATCGGCGGCCAGCGGCACGTCGGCGTTCAGGGTTTCGCGCACGGCTTTGCCGTTGTCCCAGGTTTCGGTGACGGCGAGGATTTCCAGATTCTGTTCGATGCGGTCGGCGATTTTCAGCAGCACCAACGAGCGATCCTGAGCCGAGGTCTTGCCCCAGGCATCCGCTGCGGCATGGGCAGCGTCGAGGGCTTTCTCGATGTCGGCGGCGCTGGAGCGCGGGAATTCGGCGATCACTTCACCGGTGACCGGCGAGGTGTTGGTGAAGTACTCGCCATTGACCGGCGCAACGAACTCGCCGCCGATGAAATTGCCGTAGCGCGCCTTGAAGGAGACGACGGCGCCGGGTGTTCCGGGTTGTGCGTAGATCATGGTGGGCCTCTGTCTGGGTCGATGCCTGTCGGGCAAACAGGCGATGAACCGATAGTAGAGAGCCCCGCACGCCAGACGAATGCGCCGTTGGCAGGGGGACTCTCGTTATTTGGTAGTAGGAGCGAGGCTTGCCCGCGATCGGGGCACTGCAGTCATCCAGTCAGACCGCGGCGCATTCTTCGCGAGCAAGCTTCGCTCCTACAGGGATACACGTGTGCTCTGATCAATGCTTGGCGACGAGGTCTTTCGGCAGTTTGAAGGTCCAAAGCATCCCGCCCTGGTTGAAGTCCTTGATGCGCTTGGCCACTTCGCCGCCCCACAGCGGTACGGCACCGCCCCAACCGGACAGCACCGAGACGTACTGCTCGCCGTCCATTTCCCAGGTCACGGGCGAACCGAGTACGCCGGAGCCGGTCTGGAATTCCCAGACTTTCTCACCGGTCTTGGCATTGAACGCTTGCAGGAAACCTTCCGGCGTACCGGTGAACACCAGGTTGCCCTTGGTGGTCAGCACCCCGCCCCACAGCGGCGCGAAGTTCTTGTGACGCCAGACTTCCTTGCCGGTTTTCGGGTCGATGGCGCGCAGCACGCCGATGTAGTCTTCGTTCAACGGCTTGATGGTGAAGCCGGCACCGAGGAACGCAGCGCCTTTTTTGTAGGCGATGCCTTCGTTCCAGATGTCCATGCCCCACTCGTTGGACGGCACGTAGAACAGCCCGGTGTCCTTGTTGTAGGCCATCGGCATCCAGTTTTTCGCGCCGAGGAACGCCGGGGCTACGAACACTGAACTGCCTTTGGCTTCGGAACCTGGAGCCCCAGGTCGGCTGGCTTCGTTGTAGATCGGCCGGCCTTCTTTATCGAGGCCGGTGGCCCAAGTGATCTTGTCCACGAACGGGAAGCCGCGAATGAATTTGCCGTTGGTACGGTCCAGCACGTAGAAGAAACCGTTGCGGTCAGCGGTCGCGGCGGCTTTGATCTCTTTGCCGCCTTCGGTGTAGTTGAACGAGACCAGCTCGTTCACGCCGTCATAGTCCCAGCCGTCGTGCGGCGTGCTCTGGAAGTGCCACTTGATAGTGCCGTCGTCCGGGTTCAGGGCCAGGCGCGACGACGAGTAGAGGTTGTCGCCAGGACGCAGGTGCGAGTTCCACGGCGCCGGGTTGCCAGTGCCGAACAGCAGCAGATTGGTTTCCGGGTCGTAATACCCGCCGAGCCAAGGCGCTGCGCCGCCGGTTTTCCACAGATCGCCAGGCCAGGTCTTGCCCGCTTCACCGCCGGAGATACCGTTTTCGACCGCTTTGCCGTCCTTGTAGGTGTACCCCATGTGGCCTTCAACGGTGGGCCGGGTCCACAGCAGGTCGCCGTTTTTCGGGTCGTAGGCTTCGATCTTGCCGACCACGCCGAACTCGCCACCGGCCACGCCGGTGATCAGTTTGCCGTTGATTACCAACGGCGCGGCGCTGATGGAATAGCCTTCCTTGTGGTCAGCGACTTTCTTGCTCCAGACGACTTTGCCGGTGTCCTTGTTCAGGGCCACGAGCTTGGCGTCGAGGGTGCCGAAAATCACCAGGTCGCCGTACAGCGCGACACCACGGTTGATCACGTCGCAGCAAGGACGGATGTCATCGGGCAGGCGCGCATCGTATTGCCAGAGCTTCTTGCCGGTGCGCGCATCCACCGCAAACACCCGCGAATAGGAACCGGTCATGTACATCACGCCGTCCTTGATCATCGGCTGTGCTTGCTGACCGCGCTGTTTTTCCCCGCCGAAGGAAAACGCCCAGACCGGACGCAGGTCCTTCACGTTGTTGACGTTGAGGGTGTCCAGCGGACTGTAGCGCTGACCCTGGACGCCCAGACCGTTGGTGACGATCTGCTCCGGGTTCTTGGGGTCCTGGAGAATGTCTTGATCGGTGACGCCGGCCAGCGCGGAGCCGGACAACAGCATGGCACTGAGCAGCACGCTTAGGACGAAGGGTTGGCGACGTGCGGGGTGGGTCATGACAGCTACCTCTGCGGTTTTTGTTATACCCGGGAAATTTTCCCGGTCTGGTGCAGATTCTTCGGCGCCGCCGCCCTTGGAACAATTGCCCGCAGTGCTGAGATTGCTAGTTCCTTAGTAGCGGGTCGGATGATGCCAACCCGTCAGGGCTCACCTCGACCTGTAGCAGCTGGTGAAGCCTGCGTTCGGCTGCGCAGCAGTCGTAAACCCTACTTGCACGGTTTGCCTGATTCACCCGGGACTCTGATTTCACGACTGCTGCGCAGCCGAACGCAGGCTTCGCCAGCTGCTACAAAGGGTTGCGGCGCCGCTGGGTCATTTGTTTGCGGCGGAATCGACACGGGGCATTTGTGCGCGCTCATAACGCGGGTACAGATGGCTAACGCTGCGAATCAGCTCATAACGACTCAGGCTGATGCCAGCAAACCGCTCAGGAATGGGACTGCGGATCATCTCACCCATGTCGCTGCCATTGGCCGCACCCTCACGCATCAGCTGATCGAGCCAGCCAAGGTAGTCGCGCATTTGCTCCAACGGTTTGGCGTCCGTGGCGACCGGCCCATGACCAGGTACGATCAGCGTCCACGGCAAACCTTGAAGCGTGGCGATGTCCGCCAGCCACACCGACAGCCCCGGACTGTTGGGCGTGGTCAGCGCCCGTTGGTAAAACACCAGATCCCCGGCGAACAGCACACCGGTTTTCTGGTCGAGAACAGCCAGATCCGCGCCGGTGTGCCCACCCAGGCTCAGCAGACGCAGATCGTGATTCCCAAAACTGTGTACGCCGGGCGTCAGCGTCTGGGATGGCAGCACCACTTCGGTGCCACGCATCCAGTCGCCCACCAGCCGATACATGTTCTCGGCCATGGCGTCACCCTGCTGCTGCAACAGCTCGGCGGTGCCGGCCAGCGCGCCGATCGGCACGTCGCTGAAAGCCTGGTTGCCCAACACATGGTCGGGATGGTGATGGGTCAGCAGCACCTGAATCACCGGTTTGTCAGTGATCGTGGCGATGGCCTTGCGCATCGCTTCGCCGTAGCGTTTCGACGGCCCGGTGTCGATCACCACCACACCCTGTTCGGTGACGATGAACGCGGTATTGACGATGTTGCCGCCGTTAGTCTTGGCGAAATTGTCGGTACTGCCTTCCAGCAGCCAGGTGTCTTCGGCGATTTGCCTGGGTTTGAGTGAGTAGTCGAGGTCCGCCAGGGCCGGCAGGCTCAGGCTCAAAAACAACAGCAGCATCCAGCGCATCACGCGCTCCTTGGGGTCAGGGTATGGCCGCATCGAATTGATTGCCGCTGTTGTCGCGCAGCATCAGGCGCGTCTGCCCTGCCCCTTCGATGTCGAAGGCCAGGTTGGGGTTTTCGCTGACAGCGGGAAACAGCTCCAGCCGGGCCAGCAGTTGATCGTTCTGATCTCGCAGTTCGGCATGGTTGATGAAGAATTCCGGGATGCCACTGACCATGCCATTGTCCATCGGATGCGCCACTTGCAAGCGCACACGGCTGAACTCGCCTCGGGGATAACGACCGCCCAGCACTTCACCGATGTGGTCTTCCCAGCCCGGCTGCGTACGCACCACACTTGGCGCCGTGCAGCCGCCGCCCGCCGCATCGATCAGCGTCGAACCGACATGCCACAGTCCATCCCGGGTCAGCACCGCCGCACGCAACGGCGTCGCCTGCTCGACGCGGATACGGATCGACAGCCACGGCAATACGCGATCCAGTGGTTGAAAATCGACGATTTTCGGTAAGGGATTGAGTTCAGCCCAGGCAAGGATTTTTACCACGTCACCCTTGAACGCCCGGGCGTCGATTTCCAGCGGCACTTGCCGGGCGTCTTCGGCGAACGGCGGTGCCAGCAGCTTGACCCGGTCGTCGAACACGAACGGCGCATCGCCGAGCATCTGCTTGTGGTAGAAGGCCCACATCACCGAGGGCACTGGGTCTTTGCCCGGCTCGATGCCGGCAGCGTGCGCCACCAAGGGTAACCAGCAGAGCAGCAGACAACTCGCTCGCCAGTTCACTATTGATACATCTCGGGCACGTCATAGCGCAGACCGTAATGACCATAAATGGTTTTGACCGCCCCCTCGCGAATCAAGGCCTCCAGCGCCTCTTCCACGGCATAGGCCAGTTGACGGTTGCTTTCATGCACCGCCATGCCGATCTCCCAGAGTTGCTTGCCCATGTTCGGGTAGGCGTTTTCCGCCAGCGCCACTTGTGGGTCGTGGGCTTCGTGAACTTGCCAGTCGATCTCGCCGCGCATGGCCATCACCGCGTCGACTTCACCGGCCTTCATCGCCGCGAAGGCTTGAGGCACACCGGGATAGTGATGGGTGTTGCCAGCGAGCATGCCGCTGAATACCGAGGTCAGGTAGAACGACGGCACGCTGTCGACTTCGACGCCGATCGGGTGGTGTTCGAACACCGCGACGCTGCCCACCGATTCCAGACGGCGGCGATCATAAGCGACCTGCCATTGTTCGTTCTGGTACGGCCCGAACATCACCACATGGCCGTTTTCCAGCTCACCCAGTTCATTGCGTTTTTGCGCGTAATCGCGGTCGTAGGGTACGCGCATCATCAGGTCGGCCAATCGCAGATCGTGCAGCTGACTGGCCCGCCAGATGTAATCGCGCAGGTCGTCATCAAGCTTCTCGCCGGCGGGTGCCCAGATCAGCGTCAGGCGCACACCCAGCGCTTTGGCCAACGCTGCGGCGAGCTCGACATCAACCCCTCGGGGCTGGCCGGCGTCTTCAAAACTGTAGGGGGCGAAGTCTTTGTAGACTGCCACTTTCAGCTCCCCGGCGGCGATCATTTCGTCATAGGTACGGACCTGCGCCTGCACTGCCTGGCAGCACAGCAACACAGCGCTGATCAACACAGCAAGCAGGCGCATGGATTACTCCTCGACGTGAACGCTGTCCAGGTAAGTGCGCACGGCCCACAGGGCTTCCTGACTCAGGTAATCGGCCATCTTCGGCATATAAACCCGACCGTCGCGCACGGCACCGTGGCGCACGCGCTCGACGAACCATTCATCACCCGCCTCGGCGACATCGAGCATGCGCAAATCAGGAGCGATCCCACCGGATTTGGCTTCCAGGCCATGACAGGCCGCGCAGTTCTGGTTGTACGCCGACGAGCCGATTTCCACGGCCTTATCGCGTTCCGCAGAGGTGCGATACGGGTTCACCGCCGCCCAACCATCGGCATCCACCTGCACGCCGGCATCCTTGATCGGGGTCAGACCCGGGGTGGCGACAGCATGGGGGACCACGTCACCGTGGGCCCAGACCGAACCTGCGCTGATAAAACCGGCCAGCAGTCCGGCAACGAGCAAGGCGTTGCGTTTTGTTGTCATTGTTATGCCCTCGAGATTGCACGCAAAACCTCTTTGAAGAGGCTATGGCACCCATCTTAGGAACGGCTTCGCACAATCCCCATGCTGCTTTGGTGGCCGCCGTCTAGTCCCTTGGTAGTAGGGCTTGTGACGCGCACCAAGTCAGAGCTACTACCTTGGTACTGCCTGACTGGTACTTTCTGCATATTTCATTCTGCCGCGCAGGCTTCCTATGCTGGCGCTACCTGTAATGGAGTGCCTTTATGCGCCAGCTTGCCCCCTACGCCTTGATCTACCTGCTGGCAATTGCCTGCGCTGCCGGGCTGGCGACTCAGAGCCAGGCAGCAGAGGCGCCGTTGCAGGTGCAGATCGGCTACCTGGGCTATCGACCTGACCCCGGCCCGCTGCTGTCGAACGTGATTCCCGAACCGGTCGATGCCGGACTTCGCGGCGCTGAACTGGCGATCACCGACAGCAACAGCACCGGGCGTTTTCTCAACCAGAGTTACAGCTTGGTCAGCGTCAATACCGACAGCCCTGAGGCCCTGATCGACGCGGCCAAGGCCCAGCACCAACAAGGCCTGCGCCTGTTTGTGGTGAATGCTCCCGTGGAGAGTCTGCGCCGGCTCAGCGCCGTGCTGCCCGACAGTTTGCTGTTCAACGCGGGCAGCCCGGATGACAGCCTGCGCACCACCGATTGCCTGCCGAACGTGCTGCACAGTTTGCCGAGCCGGGCGATGCTCGCCGATGCGCTGGCGCAATTTCTGGTGGTGCGTAAATGGCAACGGGCGCTGTTGATCGTAGGCCCGACGCCGGACGATCAAGCCTATGCCGCCGCCCTGCGCCGCGCCGCCAAACGCTTCGGTTTGAAACTGGTGGCGGAAAAAGCCTGGAGCTTCGATAACGATCAGCGTCGCAGCGCCCAGGCCGACATGCCGCTGTTCACTCAAACCGCCGAGTACGACGTGGTGCTGGTCGCGGATGAACGCGGCGACTTTGGCGAATACGTGCCCTACCAGACCTGGTACCCACGGCCGGTCGCCGGCACTCAGGGCCTGACCCCGGTGGGCTGGCACAAAACCGTGGAAACCTACGGCGCCGCCCAATTGCAGAAACGCTTCGAAGCCCTGGCCGGGCGCTGGATGAATGACCGTGATTTCGCTGCCTGGATCGCCGTGCGCAGCATTGCCAGCGCGGTGAGCAAACTGCGTCAAGTCGATCCGATGGCGATTCGCGCGATGGAAATCAGCGATCAATTGCCACTGGATGGCTTCAAGGGTCGCAAGCTCAGTTATCGGCCGTGGAACGGCCAGTTGCGTCAGCCGATTCCCATCGTCCAGCCCCGGGCGCTGGTCAGCACCTCGCCGCAGGACGGTTTCCTGCACCCCTTCAACGAGATGGACAGCCTCGGCTACGACAAGCCCGAGGTCAGCTGCCGCTTTCCCTGATACCGCCTCCAGACAACGACAACAAAAAAAGGAATCCGCCATGCGCCGCACCCTGCTCTCATGCGCCCTGCTACTCGCCGCCGGGCACGCCGCGGCCAGCACCGCCTGGGTCTCCAACGAAAAAGACAACAGCCTCAGCTTGATCGACCTGCAGACCCTGCAAGTCACCGACACCCTGCCCGTCGGCCAGCGCCCGCGCGGTTTGCTGCTGTCCCACGACAACAAGCTGCTGTACATCTGCGCCAGTGACTCGGACCGGGTCCAGGTAATGGACGTCGCCACACGCAAGATCATCAAGGAACTGCCCTCGGGCAAAGACCCCGAGCAGTTCGCCCTGCACCCCAATAATCGCTGGCTATACGTTTCCAACGAAGACGATGCGCTGGTGACCGTGATCGACACCGAAACCTCCAAGGTGCTGAGCCAGATCAACGTCGGCGTCGAACCCGAAGGCATGGCCGTCAGCCCCGATGGCAAGTGGGCGGTGAACACCAGCGAAACCACGAACATGCTGCACTGGATCGACACCAGCACCCAGACCCTGGCCGACAGCACCCTGGTCGATCAGCGGCCGCGTTTCGTCGAGTTCGCGCCTGACGGTTCCAAGCTCTGGGCCTCGGCGGAAATCGGCGGCACGGTAACCATTCTCGATGTCGCCACCCGGCAGATCCTCAAGACCCTGACCTTCCAGATCAAGGGCGTGCACCCGGACAAAGTGCAACCGGTGGGCATCAAACTCAGCGCCGACGGCAAGTACGGTTTCGTGGCCCTCGGTCCGGCCAACCATGTGGCGGTGATCGATGCCAAGACCTTTGAAGTGCTTGATTACCTGCTGGTCGGCCGGCGCGTCTGGCAGATGTCATTTACCCCGGATCAGAAGCAGTTGCTGGCCACCAACGGCGTCAGCGGTGATGTGTCGGTGATTGATGTCGATAGCCTCAAGGTCACTAAATCGGTGAAGGTCGGGCGCTATCCGTGGGGCGTGGTGGTGACGCCATGAACGCACTGGAAGTCAGTGAGCTGAGCTTCGCCTATGGGGCGCGGGAGGCGTTGCGGCAGGTAAGTTTCAGCCTGGCGCCCGGGCGTTTTGCGGCGCTGCTGGGGCCGAACGGCGCGGGCAAATCGACGCTGATTGCCTTGCTCACTCGGCTGTACGATTTGCAGCGCGGTGACATCCGGGTGGGCGGCTGCTCCTTGCGCAACGCGGCGCGCCCGGCGCTCAAGCAATTGGGCGTGGTGTTTCAGCAAAGCACGCTGGACCTGGACCTCAGTGTCGAGCAGAACCTGCGCTATCACGCCGCGCTGCATGGCATGTCCTGGCGCCAGACCAGCCTGCGGGTCGATGCCGAACTGACGCGCCAGGCCTTGACCGAACGCCGTCGCGAGCGGGTGCGCGAACTCAATGGCGGTCACCGTCGCCGGGTGGAAATCGCCCGCGCCTTGTTGCATGAGCCACGGCTGTTGCTGCTCGACGAGGCCAGCGTCGGCCTCGACCCGGCCAGCCGTCTGGCGCTCAATCAACACATTCGAGGTTTGTGCCGCGAGCAACATATCAGCGTGCTCTGGACCACCCATTTGCTGGATGAAGTGCAGCCGAGTGACGACTTGCTGATTCTCCATCAGGGACGCCTGGTCGCCAGCGGACGGGCTGATGCATTAAGCCAGGAACATGGCGGCGACCTTGGTTCAGCCTTCACCCGTCTGACCACATCAGGAGCCGTCCAATGACTGCTTATTGGCAATGTTTCAGCGGCATCGTGCTGCGCGAATGGCTGCGCTTTGTGCTGCAACGCACGCGGTTTCTCAGTGCGCTGGTGCGGCCGTTGCTGTGGCTGCTGGTGTTCGCCGCCGGGTTTCGCGCGGCACTCGGGATCGCGATCATCGAGCCCTACGACACCTACATTCCGTATGAGGTCTACATCATCCCGGGGCTGGCTTGCATGATCCTGCTGTTCAACGGCATGCAAGGTTCGCTGTCGATGGTCTACGACCGGGAGATGGGCAGCATGCGCGTGCTGCTGACCAGCCCCCTGCCCCGGACTTTCCTGCTGTGCAGCAAGTTGTTGGCGACATCACTGATTTCGCTGTTGCAGGTGTATGCATTCCTGGCGATCGCCTGGGTGTACGGCGTGCAGCCGCCGGCCATGGGTTTGCTGATCGCCCTGCCGGCGTTGTTGCTGGTGGCGTTGATGCTCAGCGCACTGGGCCTGCTGCTGTCCAATGCGATCCGCCAGCTGGAGAACTTTGCCGGGGTGATGAATTTCGTGATCTTTCCGCTGTTCTTCCTGTCGTCGGCGTTGTATCCGCTGTGGAAGATGCGCGAGTCCAGCGAGTGGTTGTACTGGCTGTGTGCGTTGAACCCGTTTACCCATGCGGTGGAGTTGGTGCGGTTTGCCTTGTATGAACGCTTCAATCCGCTGGCCCTGACAGTGTGCGCGGGGCTGACGGTGGTGTTCGCACTGCTCGCCGTACTCACCTTCAACCCACAACACGCCGCCCTGCGCAAAACCGGCTGACACCACAGCCCCTCTGTAGGAGTGAGCCTGCTCGCGATGGCGATCGAACATTCAACATCAATGTTGACTGATAGTCCGCTTTCGCGAGCAGGCTCGCTCCTACAGGGGATTTGTGTTGAATAGGGGGGAAATTACTACTTTAGTACTGGTTTCCCTGTCTATCGTCGCATTCCCAATGCACCGAGACTGGCATGTAATGGGTTCATAACTATAAGGATTGAACCCCATGCCGCGTGCCCAACGTCGTCTGTTGCGCCCTTCTCTCGCTGCGCTGTCGCTGAGCCTGTTGCTGAGCGTCGCGCACGCCGATACGCCGCTGTTCTCCGCCGACGGCTACCGCATCGGCCTCTACCGCAGCCCGACCCCGAATCAGCTTCAAGGCGCGGCCATCGTCGACACCGCCGCCCTGCAAACCCTGCTCACCCAAACGCCGCGCCCGGTGCTGATCGACGTCTACCGCCGCCAATGGCTGCAAGGACGGTTCATCGAAGACCAGCCCCACGAAAACCTGCCCGGCAGCCACTGGCTGGCCAATACCGGCGACGGCGACCTGACACCTGACTGGCAGGGCTATTTTGCGCGTAACCTGAACACATTGACCGCAGGCGACCTCGCGCAACCGCTGGTCTTCTACTGCCGCTCCGACTGCTGGCTGAGCTGGAACGCCGTCAAACGCGCCGCTGCCATGGGCTATAAAACACTGTATTGGTATCGCGACGGCCTGGACGCCTGGCAAGCCGCGAACCTGCCCGTTGAACCAGCCCGGCCCGAGCCCTTCCCCTGACCTTTACGCGTATGTGTTGTTGCCACACCATAATGAAAATAATGAGGTGAAAGGCTATGTACAAAATTCTGATTGCCGACGATCACCCGCTGTTTCGCGAAGCCATCCATAACGTCATCAGCGACGGATTCCCGGGCAGCGAGGTGATGGAAACCGCCGACCTCGACAGCGCCCTGCTACTGACTCAGGAACATGACGACCTGGACCTGATCCTGCTCGACCTGAACATGCCAGGCATGCACGGCCTCAACGGCCTGATCAACCTGCGCAACGAGGCGCCGACCATTCCGGTGGTGATCGTCTCGGCTGAGCAGGACAAACAGATCGTGCTGCAAGCCATCACTTATGGTGCGGTGGGTTTCATCACCAAATCCTCGCCAAGGGTGCAGATGACCGAGGCTATCCAGCAAATTCTCAATGGCAATGTGTACCTGCCGCCGGACATCATCCGCACGCAAAAATGCGGCACCCACCGACGCATGAATGACAACCCGAGCTTCCCGCCGGAACTGCTCCAGGCCTTGACCCGCAAGCAGTTGCTGGTGCTCGAACGCATGACCAAGGGTGAGTCGAACAAACAGATCGCCTACACCCTGGAAATCGCCGAAACCACGGTCAAGGCGCATGTCTCGGCGATTTTGCGCAAACTCAACGTGCACAACCGGGTGCAGGCGATTCTGAGTGCCGGGGATATCGATTTCGGGTCTTATCTGCGGCGCTGAATGCTGGAGTTTCCCTGATACTGTGGCGAGGGAGCTTGCTCCCGTTGGGTCGCGAAGCGGCCCCCTTCAAACTTCAGATAAACCGAGTTGCCTGATTTACGACTGCTTCGCAGCCGAACGGGAGCAAGCTCCCTCGCCACAGAAAGCCCACTCGCCACGGGACTGGTTTCCGGCGTAACTACCGGGATGGGCCAAGCAAATGACTCATCGCCGTCTTGAGCTTCATCGGCCGCACCGGTTTGTGCATCAGGGTATGCCCCAGCTCACGAATCTGCTGCTTGAGCTCATTGCTGTAATTGGCGGTAATCATCATCGCCGGGATCGCTGAACCGCGACGGGCGTTGATCCGGGCCACGGCATCGACGCCGTTCTGGTCGTCATCCAGGTGATAGTCGGCGATCAGCAAGTCGGCCTCTTCATGATAGTTGTCCACCTGCCGCGCCAGGTCCTGCTCCGACAGCGCCGTGACCACCCGACACCCCCACCCTTCAAGCAGCGTGCGCATACCGGCGCAAATCGCCGCGTCGTTATCCAGCACCCACACCCGCGCCCCGCGCAGACGTTCCAGCATCGGCTCACTCATCAGCAGCGCCGGTTGAGCCTTGGGGGCGGTGGCGCTCAACGGCACTTCGACGGAAAACATCGAGCCCTTGCCCGGCCACGAACGCACGTGAATCCGGTGACCGAGAATCCCGGCGATTTTCTCGACAATCGCCAGCCCCAGCCCCAACCCGCGATCCTGATCCGGACGCTGCACATCGCCGCGCTTGAACTCCTGAAAAATCTCTTCCAGCCGATTTTCGGCAATGCCCATGCCGCTGTCCCAGACCTCGATCGTCAATCGCTGATGATGACGCCGACACCCAAGCATCACACGACCGCTGTAGGTGTAGCGAATGGCGTTGCTCAGCAGATTGCGCAGGATCCGCGCGAGCAACTGGATGTCGCTGCGCACCAACGCCGAACACGGGATGAAATGCAGCTCAAGCCCTTCACTGCGGGCGACCTGGGTGTATTCAGCCGCGAGGTTTTCCAGCAGTTCGCTCAGGGCGAACGGTGCAATGTCAGCCTTGATTACCCCGGCATCCAGCTTGGAAATGTCCACCAGCGTACCCAGCAGGTTTTCCACGTCTTCCAGTGAATTGCTGACATTGCGTACCAAAATCGCATTGGCTACTGGCTCCCGGCGTTCCAGCAGAGCACTGGTAAACAGTCGCGCAGCGTTCAGCGGTTGCAGCAAATCGTGACTCACGGCGGCGAGGAACTTGGTTTTCGACAGGTTGGCCTGCTCGGCCTCGAGCTTGGCTTCGCGCAAGCGCGATTCGACGCGCCGACGCTCGTCGATTTCGCGCAGCAGTTGGTCATTGAGGGTGGTCAGTTCGGTCGTGCGTTCGCGCACCCGCAACTCGAGATTCTGATAAGCCTGGTGCAGCGCCTCGGCCGTGCGCCGGCGCTCGGTGATGTCGCGAATCAACACGAAAATCCCCACCACTTCCCCGGTGGCCAGGCGATTGGGCACGTAGGAGCGCAGCATGTAGCGCTCCTGATTGTTGATGTTGGTTTCGGCGAACTCGAACGTCACGCTCTCACCGGCCAGGGCCCGGGCCACATAGGCTTCGAGGCGTTGGTAATGCTGCTGGCTGTGAACTTCGCGCAGGCTCTGCCCGAGCATCACGCCGCGCGGCCAGCAGTACCATTCTTCGTAGACCTTGTTGGTGAACTCGTAGACCAGATCGGCATTGAGGTAGGCAATCAGCGCCGGCACATGGTCAGTGATCAGGCGAATCCAGCGCTCGCTTTCGCTCAACGCTTCGGCATGCTGATAACGTTCGGTGATGTCAGTGAACGTGTTGACGAAGCCGCCGGTGGGCAACGGATGGGTGCGGATTTCCAGCACACGGCCATCGTAGAGGCGCTGCTCTGATTCCTGCACGTGCCGCCCGTTGGCATCGCGACTGGCCGGGGTCAGCAGGTTCAACTCGCTGTCGGCGATCACTTCGGCAAACGGCCGATGAGCCGCCACCGGGGCCAGCCCGCTGAGTTCGAGGAAACGCCGGTTCCACAGTTCCAGAATGCCTTCGGCATTGACCATCGCCACGCCTTGGGAAAGGTTGTCGACCGCCCGTTGCAGCAAGTGCGATTTCTGCGCCACCGCTTGCTCGCGGCGCACGGTTTCGCTGAGTTTGACGTCGGTAATGTCGGTGAACAGGATCACTCGCCCACCTTCCTGGGTGGGCCGTTCGCTGACTTGCAACCAGCGGCCATTCTGCAGGCGATAGAACAGGTTTTCGTCGGCATGCCCACGGGGTTCTTGGGTGAACAGCCCGGTGGCGGACATCAGGCGCTTGACCTCGGCCAGGCGCATGCCCGCATTGATGCGCACCCGGCTGTTGCTCCAGAACGCCTTGAAACGGCTGTTGAACAAGACGATGCGCTGGTCGGCATCGAACAGCACAAAGGCGTCGGAAATGCTCTCGATGGCATCGATCAAATGTTGGTGGGCCGTTTCCGCCCGCAGACGCGCTTCGCTGAGCAGGTGATTGCCCGACTTGAGTTCGGCCATGGCCTGGTTCAAGGCATCGGTGCGCTCACGGACCTGTTCGGCCAGCACCACCGAATGCTGGAAAGCCGCGTACGGGTCGTTGCCGCGAGTAATGCCGGATTCGATCCGCTCGATCAGCGCGCCATTGATGCGCTGCAGCTTTTGATTGTCGTGGCGCAGGCTGGCGAGCTGTGCCTGGAGTTCAACGATGTCCAGGGGACCGGCCTCGGGCAATGGCAACCCCGGTGAAGGTCTGGTTGATGTGCATGCCATTGAACTGTTCTCCGTAGGTGTTGAAACCCATCACCCGTTGGTCGCGCAAAAACGTTCCGATCTGCTCCAGGCTGCCGCCGTCTTCCAGTTCCAGACGCCTGAGAAAGCAGTCGCAGCCGATGGTCAGCAACAGGTCGCCAAGACGCTCCTGCAAGCCTTCAAACAAGGTTTGCAGGTTCGGCAGCATCGGGCCGGGGGTCATGACGGTGAGGACGATGCCGTTTTCCACCGCACAGTAAAAACTCAGGCTCAGGTCCGGATGCACCTGCTGGATTGCCCGCACGTAATACTGATCGTTGATCCGCACGGCCAACGGGTGCGCGGCGAAGACCCGGTGATCGAGCTCGGCCACCGGTACGCCGATGTGTCGGGCGTACTCCTCGGCAGCCGGCTCGGCATTCAGTTCAAAGACCCGGCGCGAGGCGCTGTCGGCCCCGGTGACCACCAGTTTCTCGGCCCTCGGCAAGATGTGGTGAGTGGTGAACACCTCGAAATCCAGCCAGGTATTGACCAGCACCACCACCGCCGCGCCGCTGTGAAATTCGCCGCCAAAATAGACGTGGGTGTGGGTCAGGTAATTGTCGTCGCCGGCCGAACCGCCGAAATGCGGGATGTCGCCCAACGCTGCGCTCAAGGCGGCGAGGACCATTTCTTCACGGCTGGACAGACCATCGAGCAAGGTCAGGGCAAAGCTGTTGCCTTTGATCGGCGCCAGGGTATTGCTGCGACAGCCACTGACCAGGCGCTCGACCATTTGCTGGGCGTCGATCAGGCTGAAGCGCTCCATCTCGCAGATCAGTTCGGCGTCGATGGAAAAATGCCGATGATCGAAACCGACCGCCGTCACGCAGTTGCGACCGTAGCCCAACGGGGTGATTTCCCCGGCGCTGGTGCAACCCACCAGGCGAATCCCGCCGAAGCTTTGTTGCAGGGCCTGGCCCAGCGCCTGCAAGTCGTACTCGGCGGAACAGAAGAACAGCACGAAGCCCAAATGCGGGTGCAATAGCTGACGCGCGAGCTCCTGAGCCACTTGTTGGGCATCGGTGGCCTGTGACATGCCACTGACCACCCCTTCACTCTGGACCTGCTGCATGGTCGCCCCCCGCAGGTGCGCGTGTATGAGGCACGAGTGTACGAAGCTTGCGGGCGGCGACGTATGCTACTTGGGTAGCGGTCAGGCGCTTCGATGGGATGAGAGATCAGCCAAACACCGTCAATCCCTTGTAGGAGCGAGGCTTGCCCGCGAAAGCGGTGTGTCAGTCGACATTAATGTTGAATGTGACGACCTCTTCGCGGGCAAGCCTCGCTCCTACAGGATTTGCGTTGTGCCAAACCTGTTGTCACCAGTTCAACACCGCCCCCACCGCAAACGTGTCGGTATCTTCATTCTGGGCGCTGGTGTCGTGGCCGTTGATTTCGAACTGGTTGTACTCGGCCACAAGCTTGAGGTTGTCATTGACGTCATGGAACAGCGCAATGCCGCGCGTCTCGTAATCCGCACCGCTGCCGACTACACCGTTACCGTCGTCATTGGTCTTGCCGTACGACAAGGCCAAACGGTTTTTGCCCAGCTTGTAGGAGCCCTGCAGCAAGTAACCGTCGCTGTCGACGTTGCGCAGGGTCGGTTCGCCGGCGTTGTTAGTGAAGAACGGGTTGATGCCCTTGGCCTGGAAACCGGAACCGGTCAGCGACAGCCCACCCATCTTCGCCTGCACACCGTAGCCGACGCCTTTGGAAGTGACGGACTGCACGGTGGAGTCGGTATTGTCCGAGGTCTGGTAGCTGCCGTTGACCCAGCTGTAAATCTTCGCCCCACCCACATCGAACTGATAGGTGACTTCGCTCTCGGTACGCGGGTTCTCCTGATAGGCCTTGCCCAATGGGCTGCTGTCGTTGGTGTCGACCGGGTCGAGAATCCCCACGGCCACGCGCAAACCCTCCATCACCGGGGTGCGATAGGTGATCTGCGAGGTCGGGAACGGATACGGATAACCCGTGCCGATATTGCCGAACGACACCCCGCCACCGTCCACGAGGCCCAGGGTATCGCTGACCTGGCCGTAACCGGCGAGCATTTCATCGAGCAGAATGTTGGAGCGAGCGAACAGGCCGAAGTCCTTGCCGATCAGCACTTCGCCCCATTCCGGATTGGCCACGGTGCCGTAGAACTGTCGCACGTCGATGGCGGTGTCGGTGCCGTTGGTCTGGCTGTCGTTGATGGTCACCCAGAAGGAGGCCCTGGCACCGAGCTTGAGGTCATCGATCTGTTTGCCCATGTTGAAACCCAGGTAGTTGGGCAGATAGCCCATTTTCACCCGCGCCTGACGCCGGTCGTATTGATCGCCGGCACGGTCGACATCGCTGTTCACGTAGAAGGCGTTGATGTAGCCGTCGGTTGAGAACGTGGTCTGGTCCTTGTCGTACAGCACGATCTCGGCCTCGGCCATTGAGCTCAAACCGAGGGTCGACAGGCTGGCGATGAAGGCAGGCAAGTAACGATGCTTGAAATTCTTATTGTTGTGCATGACGCGCTCCGCAGCGGGGGACTGGATGTCGGAGGCGATTATCGAAAGGTGACCGGCGGCGGCATACGCTGCCTTGGGGGCGGTTTTGAAGTGCTTTGGGTTGGCGGGTGATGCGCGGCAAATTCGGTGTAAGACCGGGTCGCGCCAAGACCCGGAACTTAGGATGTACGCCTGCCCGGCAGACTGGCGGCCACAGGAACCGGTACTTCCTAGACGCCCGCCCTGAACAGCATGTAAGCGGCGACCATCACACAGACGCTGGCGAAGCCGACTTGCAGGGCACGGGCCGGAACGCGTGCGCACAGGTGTCGGCCAACGATCATGCCGACGATGCTGGCGACAATGAACGCAACGCCCAATGCGTCAATCCTGACCCCGGCATGAAACGCGCCGATCACCCCGATGGCCGAGATCAGGCTGATCACCATCAACGATGTGGCGACGATGCCGCGCATCTGCACATCGGTCAGTTGCTTGAACGCAGGCACGATCAGAAAGCCGCCGCCGACGCCGAGCAAACCCGACACCACGCCGGTCACCGCGCCGAGTGCCGCGAGGGTCGCAGTGCACTTGGCGGTCCAGGAAAAACGTCCGGTCTGCTGATCGAGCATGCAGTTTTTCTGGCCCCAGTTGGCATGGCCGTGGTCGCTCGGCCCTTCTTCCTGGCGTTCACGACGCAACATCCGCCAGGCCACCATGACCATCAGCAGACTGAACAGGATCATCAGGATTTTTTCCGGCAACTGATGGGCGAAGTAGATCCCGACCGGTGAAAAAATCGCCCCCAGCAGTGCGATCAGCAACGCCGCGCGATAGCGCACCAGGCCATGGCGCAAACCATCAATGACCCCGACCGCCGCCGCACTGCCCACCGCGAACAATGCCACCGGCGCGGCCTGGGTCATGGTCAAACCCAGCCCCAGCACCAGGGCCGGCACCGCAAGAATGCCGCCACCGGCCCCGGTCAATCCAAGGACCAGGCCCATCACCACACCAAAAAAACTCGCCAACAACATAAAACGCTCGTGATCCGCGAAAAAAAGCCGGGAACGCCCGGTATCGATGAGTGACAGGATAGAGCCCGTGAGGATTTTTTCCTTCATGAATTAACGCAGGGCTGGTCAGCGCAGGGAAAATGAAACTACCCTCATGGCTTGTCCTGAAAGAAAACGGCCACCATGCCTGCCTTGATTGAAGCTTTTCTAGACCCTGCCTCGTCGACCTACAGCTACGTGATCTACGAAGGCAATGGCGGTCAATGCGCCATCGTCGACCCGGTGCTCGACTACGACCCCGCCGCCGGACGCACCGCCACCACCCAGGCGGATAAAATCATCGCCTTCGTTCGCGACCGACAGCTGCACGTGCAATGGCTGCTGGAAACCCACGCCCATGCCGATCACCTGTCCGCCGCACCGTATCTGCGTCGGGAGCTGGGGGGCAAAATCGCCATCGGCCAGTCGATCAGCAAGGTTCAGGGCGTGTTCAAGACCCTGTTCAACCTTGAGCCGGAGTTTCGCAGCGACGGTTCGCAATTCGGCCATCTGTTCGCGCCGGACGAGTCGTTCAAGATCGGCAACCTCAAGGCCACGGCCCTGCATGTGCCCGGCCACACCCCGGCGGACATGGCTTACTTGATCGACGGTGATGTGATCCTGGCGGGCGATACCTTGTTCATGCCGGACGTGGGCACTGCCCGTTGCGACTTCCCCGGCGGCAACGCCAACCAGATGTTCGCCTCGATTCACAAACTGCTGGCCTTCCCCGCCAGCGTTCGGCTCTACGTCTGCCACGACTACCCACCCGAAGGCCGCGAATCCCGATGCATGACCACGGTGGGCGAGCAGCGTAAAAGCAATATCCATATCCATGACGGTATCGATGAAGCAGCATTCGTCGCCATGCGCACCCAGCGTGATGCCGGGTTGGGTATGCCGACGCTGTTGCTGCCGGCGATTCAGGTGAATGTGCGGGCGGGGAATTTGCCGCCGGCGGAAGATAATGGCGTGACCTACCTGAAAATCCCGATCAACAAGTTGTAGCTCCGCGAGCTAAGACCGTTACCGGGACATCGCTTGTCATAAACATTCTTTGACGCCAGGAATAGTGAAACCGCCACTGCCTGACTCCGACATCTGCCAAAGTTGTAGTTTGGCGGTTTTACGCGGATCACCCGGTGGCACAACTACAGCGGAGTAACACGGCTTCAAATCCTCTGGATTCAATTGACGCAGAGCCTGAACAGTTGTGATGTGTTTAGCGTCTGCTATTGCCTGGAAGGCTCTGTCATCGACCAGACGCTGGAATGCGCCCGTGTTTACCACGGTGATGGTTTTGTCATTCTGCACGGCGACATCCCAATTCTTTTCCCCGCGATGGGTGTGCCCATAGACAAACAGCCTGAAGTCCCCTAACTGTTGACGACGCTGGTTTAGGTGATTCTTGAAAATAGTTTTCTTGGGGACCAATAATCCTGCAACCAACGCATTCAGTTCGCCGTGACAGAGATTTACTTTGTTAACCAGCATCGTATTCTTGCAAAGCATCTCCAGCTCTTCGTCTGGCATCTTTTGTACCATTTCATCCAATTCTTTTCGCAGTGCCTGTCCCGACGCATCGTTTGCCTCAATTAACTCCCTGAACTCATCTGTCTCTGGAAGCCCATTGGTAAATAGGCGATACCCTGATTTTTTAGCGGCTTTGATACTGAAGGGTTTTTCTGGTTTTTCATCCGTTGCCAGAAGCGACATTTTTTGTGCTGGGGTCGTTTCGAAAATATTAAAAGCTATGAAACGCCCCACATCGGCCGCACTTCCCCACAATCCCCGATCACCCATGCGATACCGGGCACCGGCGGTTTCAGGATTGAGGTTGTCAATCACCGGATATTGTTTTTCCTGCTCATTAAACAGTTTCTGAACGAAACGTTCTCCCCAGGGGCGGATCATCAGTTCTTTGCCATTGCCACCCACAGTGGTGACTTTGGGCCATTGGTCAAATGCGTTCACATCCTTGCCGATCTGTTGCCCGTGTTCCGCGACAATACGCTTGTCATCGGATCTCCAGATCCCTTCGGTTACCAAAATGACGCGACCGCTCGGAGCATCCAGACTTGTGGCCAGCGGCGCCCAGACTTCCGGCACCAAAAGGGCTGCGTCATGATTGCCGGGCACAACATGAATTTTATTGCTGCCTAGTTTCGAAAACGCCTTCAACGCTTCGAGGTCGGCGGCATGTGCCAATGTTATGCGTCGCGTCAAGTCAACCAGTTCGGGGACCGAACAACCGGCACCCGCACCACTACCGTCACAGTGAATATCATCAGGCAACTGCCAAAGCTCCAGGAAGTCGCCGACGATAACCAAATCCACTTCGTCATTCCCTTCTCTGGATATAGCTTTCAGAAACCCCTCAAGTGCATGCGTCCACCTGAAATCCTCATAAGGGTGCCACTTCTGATCGGCATTCTTCCCCAACCCGAAATGTAAGTCGCTGATAAAAACACTATATCGCGCCTGAGCGTCGGTGACCGTCAACAGCAAAAAACTGGAAAAGGCCAGAATGGCAGCTCCGCGTAGATAGCTCATCATTGCACTCCTTGTTGCGAATAGGACGGGCCGGCGCACATGCGCAGTTCATGGTTGCCAATAATTTGAAACTCCAGCGCCATGTCGGCGTAGCCCGACTCCTCACCGTAAGCATCAATAGTTTTCTGTAGCGCGCGATTGAACACATCAACGAAGCGTGCCGGTTCACCAGTGGTTCTTAGGTCTTGAGCGACCGTGACAAAACTAACCGCAAGACGAACCCCAAAATCCGTATTAACCTGGAAGGGAGAAGCCACGATGGCGCTCATTCCGTTATCCACCAGTAGTTTCACAAACTGACGACTTGCCGTAGAGGCCCCTACGGTGGAACAAGCTGCTAAAACGGCCACGCTTCCTGGCATGAATCGACGGTTGACATCCGTATCCAGAACCCGGCTGGGAAGGCCTTTGGAAGAAAAGGTGATATCGCCCTCTCCGTGATGAGCAAGCAGCACCAGTGCGTTACTGGTCGTTTGCGCGGCGCCGCCAGGAGGGCTGATGTATTTCACCAGAGCGGTGTTGTCCTGATACCAGTTGAGATTTGATCCCTGAATGCGCCAATCCTCCTGGCTCAACAGCTTGAGCATTTCCGGGCTAGCACCATCGAGATCGGTTGGAATCGCGAAATCCCAACTGTTCACGCATGCATCAGGTGCTGCTTTTTGAGCATCCTGAAGTGGTTGAACGACAGTGACACGGTGACTGAACAACGCATTTGGGGCATTGGCTCCCAGCATCGCCAGCGGCAGGTATTGAATCCTCCCAACCTTATCAAAATAGCGAACCAGCACGATGGGTGATGACGCCTGGGCGGATAGCTGCTGCATCGCCTTTTTCGCCTTACCAGCCTCTTCTTTGTCCCGATCAGAGCGCCCGATAAACAGCGCATTGGTCATGCGCGTGACAACATCCGCATAAGGTTGAGGCTCACCTATCCTGTCACGTGCCTCGATGATTGAGCCCGGCAGCATGCTTTGCTGCCCCAGGAACAGCGAAAGATTGCCTTTAAGCTCCCATGCATAGACTGGCGGGTTACTTCCGTTTTTTTCAGCGGCCTCAAACTCCTTCCGATCTACATAAACAGCCACCGTCCTTGGGTTCCCGACACTCGAATCAGCCTCAAACAAATGAAGCGCCGAATCCGCTGGCGCGTTCCCCGCATGCGCATCCCCTAATTCAAGCAACCCAGACAACCCGGCGACTAGTTGTCCTCCGAAAACGCCTGCGCCACAGCTTTCCGAACTTGCCTCACCTTTCGCGGTAACAGGAACACTGACAACCAGATAGTCCAGCGGCTTGACACCGGCTACATCCCAGATCGAAACCACAACTCGAGCACACCCAGTGCTGCGTGCCATCAAGGACCATCGAAGAGGTTTACTCACTGAGAGTTTTTCCGCCATCGCACTGAGGGTGATCTGTTTATTCTGAACCTGCTGGCGGTAATCCGTATCGCCGGCATCGGGTACCAGGCGTTTGCGACTGATGATCATCCGGGCGGCGGTAAAATCTGAACCTTCCAACGGTTCGAGTAGCCCTCCCATCAAAACCGGTTTGATCAGCAACTGAATGTCACCTTTGCTGTCATCGATTTTTTCTTGAAGTTGCTTACTGATGGCGTCGGCTAGCGCAGAGGGGTAATCGCCCCGTCCCAAGTCCAGAACGAAATCGTATGGCGTTTCAAGCGCCAGCGTAGAGGCCACATCGCCATCTGATTCAAACCAGGCATTCCAACTCAAAGAGGCACGTTTCAAGTCCTCAGATGATTGCGCTTTGGCTTTGGCTTCTCTGACAAGTTGCGGACCGATGCTAGAGATGGTCTTTTCCTGCCCCTTATTCAGTGCAATACGCCATTGCGCACGCATGGCCTCATCGATGTTCAACGAAGCGGTATCGCGAGAATACCGTATGACGTTTTTCGCTCTGGTTTCCCGTGCGGTGACATTGGCAGTGACATAACTTTCCGTGTCACTGATGGCCTGAGAAATATTTGTTTGCTCCTGCGGTGTCAACGCTGTGAACTTGTCATCCTTGTAAATCGCGACCAATCCGTCGAAGCGATGATTGCTTTGCGTTACAAAGGGCGGTTTAAGTTTCGATGCCTCGTCCCACGTGACCTCAGCCGCGTCGATTTGGCCTAGTTTCAACTTCGAATCAATCTCACCATCCGCCATCTTTACCGTTTTGGCGCCTACGTTCGAAAGATCTATCGACTTATAACTATTCGTTGAATAAGCGACGGTGCTCCCTTCAAAATCGTTAGGTGAGCGTCTAGGAAGTTGGCTGGCGATCACCCGTGTTCCGCCATACCAAACCCCCCCCAGCGCACTTAATCCTTTCGCGTTGAGTTGGCTGGACAGCTCTGGTTTAAGTTGCCAACCGGTAAAAAATGCGTTGGGTTTTTTATCGGTGAAAGAAAATGGTAAATCGTAAATACCAAATCCCGGGATGAAATCCGCCAAAACAGCGACCGGCACAATGGCCACATCGATTTCGCCCTTCTGAACTCGCTGAATAGCTTCGCTGGCAGAGGCGACATCCAGGGTGTTGATTTGAGCCGAACCTTGAAGTGCATCATTGAGGCGAGGTGTCGCCTGATCAAAAAACTCATCTTTGGGGATGGCGACATCTATCTGAACCCGGTGTTCGTCTGCAGCAAGCAGCGGCGGCCCACTAAAACCCAGAATGAGAAAACTCCCCAGAACACAACTCGCAACCCAGCGGGGCAAAAGCCGCCAGCATTGCGCTGACGCGGGGCGAACACTTCTATTGCTTACGCAGCCAGCCATATGCCCGCCCTCCGTGCCGGTGACCGACACTTGCCTGTGATTCGGCGTTTGCAGAGGAGGACGACTGACTCTCTTTTGCGTCTTATGAATAAAGCACTAAGCCAGCATTATGGCAAAGTGCAGTCAGATGAACGGACTAGCTGCCTAGTGTTAAGCCATTCGCGGGCAACGGCAGCGCCGTCTTGTAGCGCACTTGCTTAAGCGCAAAGCTTGAGCGGATGTTGGCCACGCCGGGGACCTTGGTAAGGAAGTCCATCATGAAGCGCTCCAGCGACTGAATGGTCGGCACCAGCACTCGGATCAGATAGTCCGGGTCGCCCGCCATCAAGTAGCACTCCATCACTTCCGGGCGATCCGAAATCGCTTCCTCGAAATGCTGCAACGCCTCCTCCACCTGTTTCTCCAGGCTCACATGAATGAACACATTCACGTGCAGCCCCAGCAGGTCAGCATCCAGCAGCGTCACTTGCTCGCGAATCAGCCCCAGTTCCTCCATCGCCTTGACCCGATTGAAGCACGGCGTCGGCGACAGGTTGACCGAGCGTGCGAGGTCAGCGTTGGTGATGCGGGCGTTCTCCTGAAGGCTGTTCAAAATGCCGATATCGGTACGGTCCAGTTTGCGCATGAGACAAAACCACCTGTTTTTTATGTTTATGCAGATTTTTTATCCTCAAATGATCTCCAACGCAACGAAACAGAGATAAATATTCTTCTGCGCCGGGCCTATGATGTTTGTAGGACAAGATTTCCATAACACGTGGAATGACGGTCAGCTCACTACAAGAAATTCACAAGATCGAGCGTAGAAGCCATGAACCAAGCGTACGAACCGCTGCAACTGCACGTTCCCGAACCATCGGGCCGTCCTGGCTGCAAAACCGACTTTTCCTACCTGCGTCTGACCGACGCTGGTACGGTGCGCAAACCCCCAATCGACGTTGAACCGGCCGACACCGCTGATCTGGCCAAGGGCCTGATTCGCGTGCTCGACGACCAGGGCAATGCCCTCGGTCCATGGGCTGAAGGCGTACCCGCCGAGATCCTGCGTAAAGGCATGCGCGCCATGCTCAAGACGCGGATCTATGACAACCGCATGGTGGTCGCCCAGCGTCAGAAAAAAATGTCGTTCTACATGCAGAGCCTTGGCGAAGAAGCCATCGGCAGCGGCCAGGCCCTGGCGCTGAACGTCGATGACATGTGCTTCCCGACGTACCGCCAGCAAAGCATCCTGATGGCGCGAGACGTGCCGCTGGTGGACCTGATCTGCCAACTGCTGTCCAACGAGCGCGATCCGCTCAAGGGCCGTCAGCTGCCAATCATGTACTCGGTCAAAGACTTCGGCTTCTTCACTATTTCCGGCAACCTCGCCACCCAGTTCGTACAGGGTGTGGGCTGGGGCATGGCGTCGGCGATCAAGGGCGACACCAAAATCGCCTCGGCGTGGATCGGCGACGGCGCCACCGCTGAATCCGACTTCCACACTGCCCTCACCTTCGCCCACGTTTACCGTGCGCCCGTGATCCTCAACGTGGTCAACAACCAGTGGGCGATTTCGACGTTCCAGGCGATTGCCGGTGGTGAAGCCACCACGTTCGCCGGTCGTGGCGTCGGTTGTGGCATTGCCTCCCTTCGGGTCGATGGCAACGATTTCGTCGCGGTCTACGCGGCTTCAGCCTGGGCCGCCGAACGCGCCCGCCGCAACCTCGGTCCGACCATGATCGAATGGGTCACCTACCGCGCTGGCCCGCACTCCACGTCCGATGATCCGTCCAAGTACCGTCCTGCCGACGATTGGAGCTACTTCCCGTTGGGCGACCCGATTGCCCGATTGAAGCAGCACCTGATCAAAATCGGTCAGTGGTCTGAAGAAGAACACGTCGCCGTCAGCGCCGAACTGGAGGCCGAAGTGATTGCCGCGCAAAAAGAAGCCGAGCAGTACGGCACCCTCGCCGGTGGCCAGATTCCAAGCGCCGCGACCATGTTCGAAGACGTCTATAAAGAGATGCCGGAGCACTTGAAGCGCCAGCGTCAAGAGTTGGGGATCTGACATGAACGATCACAACAACAATATTCAGTCGGAAACCGCCATGACCACCACCACCATGACCATGATCCAGGCCCTGCGCTCGGCCATGGATGTGATGCTTGAGCGTGACGACAACGTCGTGGTCTTCGGCCAGGACGTTGGCTACTTCGGCGGCGTGTTCCGCTGCACCGAAGGCCTGCAGAACAAATACGGCACCTCCCGGGTGTTCGATGCGCCGATCTCCGAAAGCGGCATCGTCGGCGTCGCCGTGGGCATGGGTGCCTACGGTCTGCGCCCGGTGGCCGAGATTCAGTTCGCCGATTACGTGTACCCGGCGTCGGACCAGATCATTTCCGAAGCCGCGCGCCTGCGTTATCGCTCGGCCGGCGAGTTCACCGCGCCGATGACCCTGCGCATGCCTTGCGGCGGCGGCATCTACGGCGGCCAGACCCATAGCCAGAGCATCGAGGCGATGTTCACTCAGGTTTGCGGCTTGCGCACGGTCATGCCGTCCAACCCTTACGATGCCAAAGGCTTGCTGATCGCATCCATCGAAAACGATGACCCGGTGATCTTCCTCGAGCCAAAACGCCTGTACAACGGTCCGTTCGACGGCCATCACGACCGCCCGGTAACCCCGTGGTCGAAACACCCGGCTGCACAAGTGCCGGACGGTTACTACACCGTGCCGCTGGACGTTGCCGCCATTGCCCGTCCGGGCAAAGAAGTGACCATCCTGACCTACGGCACCACCGTTTACGTCTCGCTAGTTGCCGCAGAAGAAACCGGGATCGACGCAGAAGTCATCGACCTGCGCAGCCTGTGGCCGCTGGACCTGGACACCATCGTCAAGTCGGTGAAGAAAACCGGCCGCTGCGTGATCGTTCACGAAGCGACCCGTACTTGTGGCTTCGGCGCCGAACTGGTCGCCCTGGTGCAAGAGCATTGCTTCCACCACCTGGAAGCGCCGATCGAACGCGTCACCGGTTGGGACACTCCCTACCCGCACGCGCAAGAGTGGGCGTATTTCCCTGGTCCGTCCCGTGTGGGCGCGGCTTTGAAACGGGTTATGGAGGTCTGAATGGGCACGCACGTTATTAAAATGCCAGACATTGGTGAAGGCATTGCAGAAGTTGAATTGTCGGTGTGGCACGTCAAGGTCGGCGACATGGTCGTCGAAGATCAGGTGCTGGCCGATGTGATGACCGACAAGGCGATGGTCGACATCCCTTCGCCGGTGCATGGCAAGGTGATTGCGCTGGGTGGACAGCCGGGCGAAGTCATGGCGGTTGGCAGCATCCTGATCAGCATTGAAGTCGAAGGCGCGGGCAACGTTAAAGAGTCGGCTCAGCCTGTACCTGTTAAAGAAGCACCGGTTGCGGCGCCGAAAGCTGAAGCCGTGGTGGCTAGCAAGCCGGTCGCTGCTGCAGCGCCAAAAGCCGCCGTTTGCCAAGGCCCGATGGTCGCTCGCGAAGCCGACGAACGTCCGCTGGCCTCCCCGGCCGTGCGCAAACATGCGCTGGACCTCGGCATCCAGTTGCGCCTGGTCCGTGGCACCGGCCCTGCCGGTCGCGTGCTGCACGAAGACCTCGACGCTTATCTGGCCCAGGGTCAGTCGAATGCATCGAGCGTCGGCAGTGCGTACACCCAGCGTAACGACGAAGAACAGATCCCGGTTATCGGTATGCGCCGCAAGATTGCCCAGCGCATGCAGGACGCCACGCAACGCGCCGCTCACTTCAGTTATGTCGAAGAAATCGACGTGACCGCCGTGGAAGAGCTGCGCGCGCACTTGAACGAAAAACACGGTGCGACCCGTGGCAAGCTGACTTTGCTGCCATTTTTGGTCCGCGCGCTGGTCGTCGCCCTGCGCGACTTCCCGCAGATCAATGCCCGTTACGACGACGAAGCCCAGGTCATCACCCGCCTTGGCGCCGTCCATGTGGGCATCGCCACGCAAGCCGACATCGGCTTGATGGTGCCGGTGGTGCGCCACGCCGAAGCCCGCAGCCTGTGGGACAACGCTCAGGAAATCTCCCGTTTGGCCACTGCCGCGCGTAATGGCAAGGCTGCCCGCGATGAACTGTCCGGCTCTAGCATCACCCTGACCAGCCTTGGCGCGCTGGGCGGTATCGTCAGCACCCCGGTGCTGAACCTGCCGGAAGTGGCGATCGTCGGCGTCAACAAAATCGTTGAACGCCCAATGGTCGTCAAAGGCCAGATCGTGATTCGCAAGATGATGAACCTCTCCAGCTCCTTCGATCACCGTGTGGTCGATGGCATGGACGCGGCGCAATTCATCCAGGCCGTTCGTGGTCTGCTCGAACAACCCGCCACCCTGTTCGTCGACTGATTTTAGAGGAGCATGCATGCAAACCTTGAACACCACGCTGCTGATCATCGGCGGCGGCCCTGGCGGTTATGTGACGGCGATTCGTGCCGGCCAGCTGGGCATCTCGACCATTCTGGTGGAAGGCGAATCACTGGGCGGTACGTGCCTGAACATCGGCTGCATTCCGTCGAAGGCGTTGATTCACGTCGCTGAACAGTTCCACCAGACGCAGCATCACAGCCAGCATTCGGCGCTGGGCATCAGCGTTTCGGCACCAACCCTCGACATCAGCAAGAGCGTCGAATGGAAGGATGGCATCGTCGATCGCCTGACCACCGGCGTCGCGGCCCTGTTGAAAAAGAACAAAGTCCAGGTCATTCAAGGCTGGGCCAAAGTGATCGACGGCAAAACCGTTGATGTGGGCGATACGCGAATCCAGTGCGAGCACCTGGTGCTGGCGACCGGTTCGAAAAGCGTGAACCTGCCGATGCTGCCGATTGGCGGGCCGATCATCTCTTCCACCGAAGCCCTGGCGCCGACGTCCGTGCCGAAACGGCTGGTCGTGGTCGGTGGCGGTTACATCGGTCTGGAGCTGGGGATTGCCTATCGCAAACTGGGCGCTGACGTGAGCGTGGTCGAGGCGCAGGAGCGCATTTTGCCGGCCTACGATGCCGAACTGACCCAGCCGGTACACGACGAACTGAAAAAACTTGGCGTGAAGCTTTACGTGAAGCACAGCGTGCAAGGCTTTGATTCTGCTAGTAATACACTGCAAGTTCTTGAGCCGGGTGGCGATACCCTGAACCTGGAAACGGATCAGGTGCTGGTAGCTGTCGGTCGCAAGCCGAACACCCAGGGTTGGAACCTTGAAGCACTGAATCTGGACATGAACGGTTCGGCGATCAAGATCGACAACCGCTGCCAGACCAGCATGCGCAACGTGTATGCCATCGGCGACCTGAGCGGCGAACCGATGCTCGCGCACCGGGCCATGGCTCAGGGCGAGATGGTTGCCGAACTGATCAGCGGCAAGTCCCGCGAGTTCAACCCCACCGCCATCGCTGCTGTGTGCTTTACCGACCCGGAACTGGTGGTCGTCGGCAAGACCCCGGACGACGTCAAGGCGGCGGGTCTGGACTGCATCGTTTCCAGCTTCCCGTTCGCGGCCAATGGTCGGGCGATGACACTGGAATCCAAAAGCGGCTTCGTGCGTGTCGTGGCACGGCGTGACAATCATGTGATTGTCGGCTGGCAAGCGGTGGGCGTTGGCGTGTCGGAGTTGTCGACCGCGTTCGGCCAGAGCCTGGAAATGGGTGCGCGGCTGGAAGACATTGCCGGCACCATCCATGCGCATCCGACGCTCGGCGAGGCGGTGCAGGAAGCGGCTTTGCGTGCGTTGGGCCACGCGCTGCACCTCTAAAACCACACGCAAAACCCTGTAGCAGCTGACGAGCACCGCGAGGCAGCGTCCGGCGACGAAGTCGTCGCAAAACCTGCCAGCGCATGCTTACAGGCATACCGAGACAGCCGGAATACGACGGCTACGCCGCCGAACGCTGCCTCGCGGTGCTCGACAGCTGCTACATCGGGTTGCGTCGATGGTCGCAGAGATCGAATTGCGGGCTGCGAATTGGGCCCGGAATGAAGTATTGTTGTCCCCATCCAGAAAAACGTCAGAAGCCTTGAACCGTTTCGGCGGTTGTTAAGTGATAGAGGGTGTCATGGGTAACGAAAGCATCAATTGGGACAAGTTGGGTTTTGACTACATCAAGACAGACAAGCGCTTTCTCTCGTACTGGCGTAATGGCGAGTGGGACAAAGGCACCCTGACCGAAGACAACGTGCTGCACATCAGCGAAGGCTCCACTGCCCTTCACTATGGCCAGCAATGCTTCGAAGGCATGAAGGCCTATCGTTGCAAGGACGGTTCGATCAACCTGTTCCGTCCGGATCAGAACGCCCTGCGCATGCAACGCAGCTGCGCACGCCTGCTGATGCCGTTCGTGGAAACCGAGCAGTTCATCGAAGCCTGCAAAGAAGTGGTTCGTGCCAACGAGCGTTTCATCCCGCCTTACGGCACCGGCGGCGCGCTGTACCTGCGTCCGTTCGTGATCGGCGTGGGTGACAACATCGGCGTGCGTACCGCGCCCGAGTTCATCTTCTCGATCTTCGCCATTCCGGTCGGCGCCTACTTCAAGGGTGGCCTGACCCCGCACAACTTCCTGATCTCCAGCTACGATCGCGCGGCCCCACAAGGCACCGGTGCAGCCAAAGTCGGTGGCAACTACGCGGCCAGCCTGATGCCAGGTTCCCAGGCCAAGAAGGCGCATTACGCCGACTGCATCTACCTGGACCCGATGACCCACACCAAAATCGAAGAAGTCGGCTCGGCCAACTTCTTCGGGATCACCCACGACAACAAGTTCGTCACGCCGAACTCGCCGTCGGTACTGCCGGGCATCACCCGTCTGTCGTTGATCGAGCTGGCCAAATCGCGTCTGGGCCTGGAAGTGGTTGAAGGTGACGTGTTCATCGACAAGCTGTCCGACTTCAAGGAAGCCGGCGCTTGCGGTACTGCTGCCGTGATCACTCCGATCGGCGGCATCAGCTACAACGACCACCTGCACGTGTTCCACAGCGAAACCGAAGTCGGCCCGGTCACCCAGAAGCTCTACAAAGAGCTGACCGGTGTACAGACGGGCGACATCGAAGCACCCGCGGGCTGGATCGTTAAGGTTTGATCTGACCCCGGCGGCATCGAAGCCCTCCATCGCATTGGCGATGGGGGGCTTTTTTATGAGCGATGCCCGGCGTCTCCCAGCGCAATGCGTTTACCGCCCCTGCCCTTGATTCCGCTCGCCTGGCCATCCTGTTGCTTACCCGTGCGAGCCTGGGTGATCAGTCCAGGAATCAGCGCGCCTTCAGGCAGGTTTTTCCAGAACCGGGCCGGTAGATGCCCCTGCATGACTTTCGGGTTCAGTCGTGCCGGATTGAAAATGTGGCTGTAGTAGGTCAACCACATGTCGCTGTGCGGGTCGTCGACGTTTTGTGCCAGTTGCTGCCATTCAACCGGGCACTGGCGTTGGTGGATCAACTGCTCGCCGTCGTAGTAAACCCCATCCCTCGGCGTCGCGATCAACCAGCGATGCCGGCCCATGCGCCCGACAAAATGTTCACTGGCACTGTGCAGGATGTCGTGGGCCGGTTCGTGCCAGGCGACGTACTGCGGCCCCTCGCCTTCAGGCATCGCGACAAAGCGTACAAATGCATGTAAGTGATGAGCTTCACGCTGTACCTGTTTGATTCGTCTATGAAATTCACTGCCTAGCTTGTCACCCGCAAGCATCGCGGTGTGGTCACCATGACTGACCCGCCACAGCACTTCGTACAACAGGCTCCAGCGTTGATCACCCCGGTAACGGGCGGCGCGCTCAAGGGTGTCCAGCAACGTTCGCGGTATCCGTGCCTGAAACGGCCCTTGGGTTTGGGGTGGTGCATCGTCACTGGCGAACAGATCGGGCACGCCTTCACTGGCCCAACTCACGCGGCTCGGGTCCACCTCGTGACTGAGCAACCAGCGAGCCTGCTGGCGCCAGGTGTCGAACAGGTCGTCGCAATCCAGACTGATCATCCCCATAACCCCATTTGCTGCGGCTGCGGCCGGTCGCGCAGTTGCTGATACAGCAAATGACTGGTGACCTCGGCCTGCTGCGGGTGGTAATCGCTGGTGATGAAGAACGGCTTGGCCTTGGCCAGCACACAGCGCATTCGCGCCAGGTCTTCGTAGCGAATGCGTCGCTGACGGCGCAGCTCCACCAGCCGCTCGGTGGTGCGTAGGCCGATCCCTGGAATGCGCGCGATCAACGAGGCATCGGCACAATTGAGGTCCAGCGGGAACACCTCGCGATTCTCCAGTGCCCACGCCAGCTTCGGGTCGATGTCGAGCGCCAGGTGCCCGGGCCCTTTGAACAGCTCGCCAGCGGTAAAGCCGTAACTGCGCAACAGGAAGTCCGCTTGATACAAGCGGTGCTCACGCATCAGCGGTGGCGCGGCCAAAGGCACGCTTTTCGGGCTGTTGGGGATCGGGCTGAACGCCGAGTAATAGACCCGGCGCAAACTGTAGTTGCCATACAGCGCCTGGGCACTGTGGAGAATGGTGCTGTCATCGGTGTCATCGGCGCCCACGATCATCTGCGTGCTCTGCCCGGCCGGGGCAAATTTCGGCGCGCGGGGTTCGTTGAGTACGGTTTGTACGCCGGTGTAGATGGTTTGCATTGCTTGCTTGATCGAGCCCAGCTGTTTCTCCGGGGCCAGGGTTTGCAGGCTGGCGTCGGTGGGCAGTTCAATATTCACGCTCAAGCGATCGGCATAGCGCCCCGCTTCCTCGATCAGCGCCGGATCGGCTTCGGGAATAGTCTTGAGGTGGATGTAACCGCGGAACTCGTGGTCTTCGCGCAGCAATTTGGCCACGCGGATCAGTTGCTCCATGGTGTAGTCCGCCGACCGAATGATCCCGGAACTGAGAAACAGCCCACTGACGCAATTGCGCCGGTAGAAATCCATGGTCAGCGTCACCACTTCTTCCGGCGTGAAGCGTGCGCGTGGTACGTCGCTGGAGCGTCGATTGACGCAATACTGGCAGTCATACAGACAGAAATTGGTCAGCAGCACCTTCAGCAACGAAACGCAGCGCCCGTCCGGCGTGTAGCTGTGGCAAATGCCCATGCCGTCGGTCGAGCCCAGGCCGCTTTTGCCCTCGGAACTACGCTTCGGCGCACCACTGCTGGCGCAGGACGCGTCGTACTTGGCGGCGTCGGCGAGAATGCTGAGCTTGTCGATGAGTTCCATGGGGCACGCCTTTTACTGTGTGGATATACAGTATAGGGTCGACCCTCAAGGCACAAGCCATCAACGAACCCTTGGTCGGGTCAAATCACATCATGCACTGGTAGAGGTTGGCGCTGTTTCCGGACGGGATGTACGTCTGGCAGCGTCAGGTCGAACCGCGCGCCAAGCTCCCTGCGTCCCAGCGCCGTCAACGCCAGCGCCCGGCTGTCCAGATCCTGCGTCACCCATTTACGCTTGATCGCCGCTTGCAGCAATGCCGCCCCCAGCGAACCACCCAAGTGCGGCCGACGCATGCTCCAGTCCAGGCACGGGCAAGCAAAACGGCGGCGCAAGGTGCTCAGGTCGGTGACTTCGATGCCCAATCCTTCCATCAACACCTCGCCGCTGCCGCTCAGGCGATAAACCTGTTCATCGGTTTCCAGCAACCAGCCTTTTTCCAGCATCCGGTCATGCAGCAGCACTGCCAGCGTCCCGGCCATGTGGTCGTAACAGGTACGGGCGAATTGCAGGCGATCCGGTGTACGCGAACTGAAGGTCGGCGCGCTGTTCTGGCCAATCACCATCAGCGCTTCCAGCGCCTGGGCCACGCGCTTGTCCGCGAGGCTGTAATAGCGATGGCGGCCCTGCACGTGCAAACGCAGCAGCGCCAGGTCCTTGAGTTTGGCCAAGTGCGCGCTGGCGGTGGAGGCGCTGACTTCGGCAATCGCCGCGAGCTCGGTGCTGGTGCGGGCGTGGCCATCCATCAGCGAACAGAGGATTTTCGTCCGGGCCGGTTCCGCAATGGCCGCGGCCACTTGAGAGACGCCGATGTCGTGTTGTTCAACGTTCATATTTCGCTCCCGGACGAATCAAGGCCCTTTCGAACTGGAGATAGTAGCAACACTTTTCCCACCACGAACAAGGCTGTGACCCATGGACCCGATCATCGCTGCGACTCATGCCGATCCTTATCCCTATTACGCCCGGCTGCGCGCCGAGGGTGGGCTGGTGTTTCACCAAGGGCTGAAACTGTGGGTGGCGAGCAGCGCCCAAGCGGTTGCGGCGGTACTGGCGCATCCGGATTGCCATGTTCGGCCCGCCGCTGAGCCGGTGCCCAAAGCGATTGCCGGTGGGTTGGCCGGCCAGGTATTTGGGCAATTGATGCGGATGAATGAAGGCGACCGTCAGCGTTGCCCGAGATCGGCGATTCAGCCGGGTCTGGCGCTGATTGATGCGCACGAGGTCCATGCGCTGGTGGCCGCGCGGTTGATCACGCCGGATGCCGATGGGTTGTACAACGCCATGTTTCGCGGGCCGGTTTGTGTGGTGGCGGCGTTGCTGGGGTTCTCGCCGGCTCAGCGTCGGGCGATCAGCGAGCTGACGGCGGATTTCATCGCGTGCCTGTCGCCGCTGAGTGATCAGGCACAACTGAAGGTTGCCCATGCTGCGGCGGAACAGTTGAGGGGTTACTTCGTTGAAGTACTGGAGGATCCGGACAACAGAAGCGCGCTGCTCGCCGGGATTCGCTCACGCTTCGCCGGCGACACTGAAACGCTGATTGCCAATCTGATCGGGCTGTTCTCCCAGACGTATGAAGCCACCGCCGGGATGATCGGAAACGCGATAGTGACGTTGATTCGAAACCCGTCATTACTGCGTGATTCGACGCGCGTTGACCACTTGATCGCTGAAATTCAGCGCTTCGACCCGTCTGTGCAGAACACCCGCCGGTTTGTCGCGACACCCTGCGAAATCGAGGGTGTAAACCTGAATTCAGGCGATGTGATCCTGGTGCTGCTGGCTTCAGCCAATCGGGACCCACAACTCAATGACAGTCCCGAGGCCTTTATTCTGGATCGCCCGCATCGGCGCAGTTTTACGTTTGGTGCGGGGCGGCATCAATGTCCGGGGCAGATGCTGGCGGTGAGGATTGCCAGTGCCACGTTGAGCGAAATTCTGCTGCATCAACCTGCGCTGGATCAATTGGCCTGGAAGTACCGGCCTTCACTCAACGGGCGTATTCCGGTCTTTAGCGATTCGCCATAAAACCGCGTCATCGTTCTTCGCGAGCAAGCCCGCCCCCACATTCAACCGCGTTCCTACAGGAGAAATGCGGACAAATGTGGGAGTGAGCCGGCTCCGGGCGGCGTTCCGACGATAGCGGCATAACAAACAACGCACCACTACCCTGTCACCCCCAATCGACCCGCTACAAAGTCGACAAAGGCTTGCAACTTGGGCAGCGACTTCCTGGAGCGCGGATACACCATCTGCACCGGTTTGGGCGGCGGCACATAGGCGTCCATAATCTGGACCAGTTCACCTTTGGCCAACGCCGTCGACACCAGAAAGTCAGGCTGCATCAAAATCCCCTCTCCGGCCACGGCCGCCTGCAACAGCACTTGGCCGTCATTGCTCTTCAACACCGCGTTTTCAGGCCAGGGCACTTCGCTGGCGCCGTTTCTGAGCGGCCAGGCAAACCGGTTGTTCCAGGACGTGTGGGTGAGAATTCTGTGACGGTGCAGGTCTTCGGGACATTGGGGCTCCTGCCATTTTTCCAGATACAGCGGTGAGGCGCAGATCACCATTCGATACGGCGGCAACGGCGTGGCCAGCAGATTGACGCCGATCAGTTCGGAAATCCTGAACGCCAGATCGAAGGAAGTTTCGTACAAGTCCACCACTTCATTGCTCAGAATCAGCTCGACCTGAATCTGCGGATAACGCTGCATGAACTCGGCCACCAGAGGCCCGACCAGAGAAACGCCGAGACTCATCGGCGCGGTGATTCGCAGCAGGCCGCTGGGCTCCGGGCTGGACGCTTCCACCCGGCTGAACGCGTACTTCACTTGCTCCAGCGCCAGTTTGGCTTCTTCGTAAAACAATCGCCCCTCGCCCGTGATGGATTGCCGCCGGGTGGTGCGCTGAATCAGCTGGGTATTGAGGGTTTTCTCCAGGCCCTGGATATGCCGCCCCACCATGACCGCCGACATGCCGACTTCATTGGCCGCATCGGCGAAGCTGCCCGCCTCGACGACCGCGACGAAGACTTCCATTTGCCTGAGTTTGCTCATCACCCTGCCTTGCATTCGATACATCAGGTTAAAGGAGTAATAACCGGCGATGCGTTTATCACCCGGAACTTTGCCCCTAGAGTCACTTTAATAAACTGCATAACGAGGCGCCATTGATGCAAACCCTACTGGACACGTCACTGAGTTCTTTTGCGCGGGCAGACCTGCTGCAAGGTCCCACGCCGATTCAGCGGGCCGAACGCCTGGAACAGCTGCTGGGTTTGAAGGCACAAGGCATCGGCCTGTTCCTCAAGCGCGATGATCACATGTTGATCGGCGGTGGCGGCAACAAACTGCGCAAACTCGAATTCCATCTCGGCGCGGCGCTCGCGGCCGGGGTCGACACGGTCATTACCATCGGCGGCCTTCAGTCGAACCATGCGCGTCTGACGGCCGCCGTGTGTGCCCGTCTGGGCATTGCCTGCGAATTGATCCTGACCCGGTCGGTGCCCAAATCCGAAGTGGATTACGAACTTAACGGAAACGTCCTGCTCGACCAGTTGTTCGGCGCGGAAATACGGGGGCTGGCCGGTGGCAGCGACTTACTCGCCGAGGCCGAAAAACGGGCCGCGCAACTTCGGGATGCCGGGCGCAAAGTGTTGGTGATACCGACCGGGGGTTCAACGCCGCTGGGCAGTCTCGGTTATGCACGCTGTGCAGCGGAGATCGCGCAGCAGGAAACCGAGCTCGGCCTGAGCTTCAAGCAGGTTGTCGTGCCCAATGGCAGCGCTGGCACCCACGCCGGGCTCGCCGCAGGCTTTGAATTGCTGGGTCGGGGGACGTCGATCGTGAAGTCGTATTCGGTCTTGTCTGATCGGGACACGTCAGCGAACAGAACCGTGCAATTGACGCAGGACGCGCTGGCATTGCTGGGCAGCGGCGTGGTCGTTCAGGCTTCAGAGATTGTCATTGATGGCAGTCAGCTGGGTGACGGTTACGGCCTGCCGACGCCCGCCATGCTGGACGCGGTGCGCCTGATGGCTCGCGCTGAAGGCTTGCTGATTGATCCGGTGTATTCAGGGAAAGCGTTTGCCGGGTTGCTGAGTGATCTCAGGCAAGGACGCTTCCAGCGCGGTGACAATGTGCTGTTTGTGATGACGGGTGGAACGCCGGGGTTGTATGCGTACAGGGAGACGTTTCAGGTCTGATCCTCAGTCATTGCGGGGGGTTGGTAGCGGTTAAATCACTGCATCATTTGTAACTGTCGCAGGAGGCTACATCACCTTGCGCCATTGCCTACAACTGCGCCAGAATCCGCCGGCTTGTGCGCCTTGGGGCTCGTCGGTAACTTGGTTCTCGTCACTGCCTATCAGTGATCGGGTTTAGTCGCCCGGTGATTTCCAAAGCAGCATGCGCTCCGTTCAGCCAGGTATTCCCATATCTGCGCTCAATGGCAGCTGTGCGCAGGGCACCTTCGGGTGCGCCGGTTAAAGCTTTGGTGTCCCGGTCGACTAACCTGCCTACAGCTGCCACCCCCTTTGTTTAGTCGCGAGGTGGTATCAGCATCGACTTAGGTACCTAAGCAAATGATTAAGCACAGCCTGCTGGCCAATGCCTGCGAATCCATGGCCTCCGCGAGCGTCATGCTCAGTGACTTCGCCAACCTTCTGGAAGGTCCGCATCGCAACAAGGCGTTTGGGATTGCGCAAGTCGTCATGCTGGGTGAGCTCGCAGTAGACCGGGCGCTAGATAACATCGACCCGAAAGGCTAGCGGGTATCAGTGGTGAGGGAGGCTCCTCCCTCACCACAAAAATCCGGAAAGCCTCTGGCCTGCCCGTTTCAGCGCCACGGACGTAGCGAGCAGCACCATTTGCAACAACAACTCAACATTCAGAAAATGCCTACATCCATTTAATGCCCGTTGAGATAGCGTCCGCATCGCTTTCAAAAGTTGAAACAAGGACGCTCATGGCTAGCAAAACAAACATACCTCCGATTCAAAACCCATCGTCAGGCGACGGGCACCCCGCCCGCAACACGCCGCAGGACTATCCGGGAACAAATCAGGAGGCCCATTATGTTTTTTGGATCAGTGGATTTTCAAAAGGTGATCTTGAGGGTGACTTCTTAAAGTACGAATTGACCGTTCTACCCGAATTTGAAGACGCAATATTGCGTGTACTCGGCTGGAAAAACCTTGAGGAAAGCGCGTACGGGGACTGTTTACTGACCGCCGAGCAAATACAACAAACCGCTAAAGCGCTTAATGTGCAGTTACCGACTGACCTGGACCTCTTCATAGGGATGCGGGAGTAGTGGGGAAAACTGTTTAACCGCGGCGAGGGGCTTGCCCCCTCGCTACACCTGCCATTTCAGCCCACGCGTTTATCAATCATCCCGCGTCAGCACTTCCAGCAACTCAATCTCAAAAATCAGGTTCGAATTTGGCGTGATCGCACCCATGGTCCGCTCGCCGTAGGCCAAATGCGCCGGCACCAACAACTTGCGCTTGCCGCCAACCTGCATGCCGATAATCCCCTGATCCCAACCCTTGATCACCCTCCCCGTGCCAATCACGCACTGGAAAGGTTTGCCACGGCTGTAGGAAGAATCGAATTCGGTGCCATCCTCGAGCCAGCCGCGATATTGGGTGGTGATCAGCGCGCCTTTGACGGCGGCTTTGCCGTCGCCCACTTCAAGATCGATTACCTGCAATTCATCATTCATCACGTTCACTCTATTGTTCACTCACCCAACAGGGCGTAATGGGCGCCGTTTTCCCAGAAATGTGCACCATTGGCAACCCATTCGGAACGGTTTTCAGCATTAACCTCAACTAAGATAACCAACACCAAGGCTCACGGATCAAAACGACACGATGGCAATTTTTCAATGAATGACGTCTGGACCAGCGCAGCCATCGGCTCAGTGATGCTTGTCCTGATCGTCGTGCTGATTTGCCGCGAGCGCTCGCTGCAAAAGCAGCTGACCGTGCATCGCGCATTGATCGCCAGTCTGTCCGAAGGTCTGCACATCCGCCAGGACGGCGACGCCGAGCGTTTCAAACGCAGCCAGTACTTTGCCCGCATCGGCACCTGGGACTGGGATGTCGACACCGACAAGCTCTACTGGTCGGACGCGATCTATGGAATGTTCGGCTTCAAGATCGGCGAGGTGACGCCCTCCTACGCGCTATTTTGCGCCTGCGTGCACCCGGACGATCGGGTCAAAGTCCGGGCCGGGGAACTGCGCTGTCTGGAAACCGGTGAAAACCATGACGAGGAATACCGCGTGGTCTGGCCCGACGGCAGTATTCGCTGGCTGCGGGAAACCGGCAACGTGGTCAAGAACGACCATGACGCCACCGTCAAGATGATGGGCGTCGTGCGTGACATCACCGAAGAAAAAGCCTCGGCCAGTTACCTGCAACACCTGGCCCATTACGACCCGCTGACCGGCCTGCCCAATCGCCTGGTGCTTGAAGAGCGCCTGTGCGAAGCGCTGGAACAGGCGCGCGTCAGCGCCACGCGGGTGGCGTTGGTGTTTGTCGACCTCAACGGGTTCAAGGCGATCAACGACCACTACGGTCACGCGGCCGGCGACCGGGTGCTGATCACTACTGCGACGCGGTTGAAGAAAATCCTGCGCTCAACCGACACCGTCGCCCGGATCGGCGGCGACGAATTCGTGGTGATTCTTCAGGGGCTGCCCCAAGGCGTCAGCCTGCAAGACGAGGCGCGCACCATCTGCCAGAAAATCTTCGTCGAGCTGTCACCGCCAATCACCATCGGCAACGACCAGCGCCACATCGGCACCAGCCTGGGCGTGGCGGTGTTCCCGGACCATGCGCCGAGCATGGACCGGTTGATTCACATTGCGGACCTGGCGATGTATGAGGCGAAACGCAGCGGGAATAATCAGTATCGGTTGGGCACTGAAAGCCCGGTGCGCGTTCACAGTGAATAGCGCCCTGGCGGCTCAACGCTCTATCGGCGTGATGTCCACAATCGTCCCGTTGGTCACCATCACCATCATGTACTTGTCATTTATCTGCACCCACTGCGCCTGTTCCTTCGGCGCTTTCAGGCCTTTCGTTTTCCAGTTGCCGATCGCTTTTTCGCTGCGCTGGTAAATGTCCGGGGCGCGGTCGCCGACCACCAGTTGGCGGGCGTTGGTGACTCCGGGCTGGACGGTTTTTGCAGGTGGATCATCCGCCTGAACGATGGGGCTGATACCGGCGAGGCCTGCGACAAGGGCAAGGCTGGCGATAAGGGTCTTGTTGTTCATCGATGAACCTCCAGTAAATTCATGGCACCTGAACTCCGACTGCGCCCGTATGGAATCATTCCTTACTGTTGCGATGATTCTGCCGCGGACTGTACGGGGAACCGGGCATTCGCTGGGCGTACGCTTGGCAAAAACCAGCAGGATTAGCCATGCACATCGCCATTCTGACCTTCGACGGCTTCAACGAACTCGATTCCCTGATTGCGTTCGGCATGCTCAGCCGGATTTCCCTGCTGGGTGACAAGGATTGGCACGTGCGCATCGCCTCACCGACACCACGCGTCACGTCGATGAACGGTTTGACCATCGACTCGCACATCGATCTGGCGCAAGCCTGTCAGGCTGACGCAGTGTTGGTGGGCAGTGGCAGGAAGACCCGTGAAGTGGCCGCCGACCCGGCGATCATGGATCAGCTGCGCTTCGACCCAGCCCGGCAGTTACTGGCGGCGCAATGTTCTGGCACCTTTCTGCTGGCCAGGCTCGGGCTGCTCGGTGATGCACCGGCGTGTACCGACAACATCAGCAAGCCTTGGGTGCAGGCGGCTGGCGTCAATGTCGTGAATCAGGCGTTCTATGCCAATGGCAATATCGCTACGGCGGGGGGGTGTCTGGCGGCGCAGTATTTGGCGGTGTGGTTGCTGGCTCGGCTCAAGAGCACTGAAGCGGCGCGGGAGGTGTTGCACAATTTCGCGCCGGTGGGTGAGAAGGACGAATATGTGGCTCGGGGGATGGCGCATATCGAGGCGTTTATCTGAGTGACGGGTTGCCCATTCGGACGCCATCGCGAGCAGGCTCACTCCCACATTGGATTAGTGTCGATCACCCCCCTGTAGGAGCGGGCTTGCTCGCGAAGGGGGCATAACAGCCAACATCAATTCATGTTCAAGGCTGACGCCTGAAGCCTCACCCTTTATCCTTGGCACTCCGCCGTACCGAGTTCTGGAGTAAGCCATGCCCCATGAAGGCAACCTGTTGCAAGCCGCTGTCGTTTTTCTGTTCGCGGCGGTGCTCACCGTGCCCTTGGCCAAACGTCTGCAATTAGGGGCGGTGTTGGGTTACCTGTTTGCCGGCGTGATCATCGGCCCGTCTGTGCTGGGCTTGATCGGCAATCCGCAAAGCGTCAGCCATATCTCCGAACTCGGCGTGGTGTTGCTGCTGTTCATCATTGGCCTGGAATTGTCGCCGCGTCGTTTGTGGGTGATGCGCAAATCGGTGTTTGGCGTCGGTCTGGCGCAGGTGCTGCTGACCGGCTCGGTGATCGGCGTGCTGGCGCTGTTTGTCTTCGGCCAGTCGCTGAACAGCGCCATCGTGCTCGGCCTAGGCCTGGCGCTGTCGTCCACCGCGTTTGGCCTGCAAAGCCTGGCGGAGCGCAAGGAACTCACCAGCCCCCATGGACGCTTGGCGTTTGCGATTCTGCTGTTCCAGGACATCGCCGCGATCCCGTTGATCGCCATGGTGCCGTTGCTGGCGGGCGGCGATCACACCACCACGGCGGCCGATGATTTGAATCACGGCTTGCGGGTATTGGGCAGCATCGCGGTCGTGGTGATCGGCGGACGGTATCTGCTGCGTCCGGTGTTTCGCGTGGTGGCCAAGACCGGTTTGCGCGAGGTGTCCACCGCCACCGCGTTGCTGGTGGTGATCGGCACGGCGTGGCTGATGGACCTGGTCGGTGTGTCGATGGCGCTCGGTGCGTTCCTCGCCGGGCTGCTGCTGGCGGACTCTGAGTATCGTCATGAACTGGAAGCGCAGATCGAACCGTTCAAGGGCCTGTTGCTGGGGCTGTTTTTCATCAGTGTCGGCATGGGCGCTAACCTGAGCCTGCTGGTCAGCGCGCCGATCGCGGTGTTGGGGCTGACCCTGCTGCTGATCGCAATCAAACTGCCGCTGCTGTTTGTGGTCGGCCGATTGGCCGGCGGGTTGGGCAAAGTCAGCGCCATTCGCCTCGGCATCGTGCTGGCGGCCGGCGGTGAGTTCGCGTTTGTGGTGTTCAAGATTGGTCGTGACCAGGGTTTGTTCGAGCCGCGTCTGTACGACTTGCTGGTGCTGACCATCACCTTGTCCATGGCCGTCACGCCGCTGTTGCTGCTGCTGTGCGCACGCCTGTATTCGCCGAAGGTGCAGCCTGTGGTAGTGCCGGAGAAATTCCGCGAAATCGATACCGACGCGCCGCGGGTGGTGATTGCCGGCATGGGCCGAATGGGACAGATCGTTGCGCGGATTCTGCGGGCGCAGAACATCAAGTTCGTGGCGCTGGACACCTCCGTGGAAACCATCGAGCTGTCCCGCAGCTTCGGCGGCGTGCCGGTGTTCTACGGCGACCCGATGCGCCCGGAGATCCTCAGCGCGGCCAAGGTCGAGCAGGCGGAATACTTTGTCATCGCCACCGATGACCCGGACACCAACATCAAGACCGCCGAGGTGGTGCACAAGCTCTATCCGCACATCAAAATCATCGCCCGGGCACGTAACCGTCAGCATGTGCACCGGTTGGTGGACCTCGGCGCCGAGGCGATTCGCGAGACCTATTATTCGAGCCTGGAAATGAGCCGCCGCACCCTGGTCGGGCTGGGGCTTACCCAGGCGCAGGCCGATGCGCGGATCAAGCGCTTCAAGCATCACGATGAACAGGTGCTGGAGGCTCAGCATGCGGTTTATGACGATGCGGCGAAGGTCTTGCAGACCGCCCAGGAAGCCCGGGGGGAATTGGCGCGGTTGTTTGAAGCGGATCAGATGGAGGAGCAGGAGGCCGGTAAGGTTTGAGGCTTGTGGTGTCAGTTATGACGCCTTCGCGGGCAAGCCTCGCTCCTACAGGTCCAGTGCCCTGTAGGAGCGAGGCTTGCCCGCGAAGAACGATAACCCGGTGTGATGTCAGGCCATTTTTTTCAACCCAACCTCCTCCACCGCAAACCGATCAGCCAAAAACGGTGTGATATCCAGCGGCAACGCCTCCCCATTCACCAGCTTATCCAGCAACACCCCGGTAATCGCCGACGTCAAAATCCCCGTGCGGAAATGCCCACAAGCATTGAGGTAACCCTCCACCCCGCTCATTGGCCCGAGAATCGGCAACTCATCCGGCGACCCCGGCCGCAGCCCGGCCCAGGTCCGTTTCAGGTTCACATCCGCCAACTCAGGAATACAGCGCACCGCACCCTGCACCAACCCGGCAATTTCCGGGTAGGTGGTGGTCACGTCGAAGCCTTTGTCCTCCGTCGTGCTACCAATCAGGATCTCGCCATTGTCCTTCTGCGCCACATAACAATCGCTGGTGGTCAGGCAACCGTTGAGGATTTTCGGCAGGCGCTCGGTCAGCAGAATCTGACCTTTGACAGGTTTCACCGGAATCCGGATCCCGGTGGCCTGCTCACTCAAATCCGCCGCCCAGGCACCCGCCGCGTTGATCAGCGTGTTGCAGTGAAACACCCCGGCCTCGGCCGTCTGCACGCCGCTGACGCGGGATCCATGGTGCAAAACCCCTGTGACGTTGGTGTTGAAGTACATGTCGACACCGTTCTGCCGCGCGCCTTCGGTGTAGGCGTCGGCCAGTCGAAACGGGCTGACCTGATGGTCGCAGAGAAACTCCAGCGCCCCGCTCGCTTCATGGCTGACACTCGGCTCGGCCTCGCGCAGCGCCGCCTGGTCGAGCCAGCGCACCTGATCCGCCAAGTGCGGAATGCAGGCGACAATGTGCTCAGCGTAGAGGTGGTCTTCTTCGTCGTAGATCACGAATTTCAGACCGGTCTTTTCGAACTTGAAATCCATCCCGTGGTTGTCTTTCAACTCCTGGTGCAGCGCCGGGTAAAGGGCGTTGGACTGCAAGGCAAAATCGAAGAACGACTGCGGCAGGATGTGCGGCGTGCTGGAATCCACCACCACCGCCGAACCCTGGGCCTCGCGCTTGCGGTTGGCCGACATCATGCGAAAGAAAATCACCCCGCAGCCCAGCCCAACCGACTCGCCGATCGCCCACAGGCCACCGGCTGAAGCACGGGTTGCGTTGCCCGGACGCTTGCAGTCAATCAACGCGACCTTGAGGTTTTTGCGTTTGGACAGCTGATAGGCACAGGACGCGCCGATCACACCGCCACCGGCGATGACCACGTCATAGAACTTACTCATGATTTGTGGCCTCCATGCCGACGGGGTGGAACGCAGAAAAGGGAATCGGATCGATCGGGAAGCGCGGCCGCAACCAGCCCACGTCCTGCCGCCCCGTGACTTGTCGCAAGCGGTCGGTGCAATAGCCGACGCACATGCGCCCCTGACAATCGCCCATGCTCACGCGGGTGCGCATTTTCAGGCTGGCCAGGTCTTGCACGCCCTGCTCCAGCGCCCGGTCGATGTCGGCACGGGTCGCGTGCTCGCAGCGGCAGATCACCGTGTCGGCGGCCGGCAGCGCGGTTTGCCCGGCACCGCGTTCGGTGTAGCGGTCGACCGCCGCGCGAAAGCGCACGATGGCTTTGAGTTTCGACAGATAGCGGTTGCGCCGTACCAGGGCCAGTTCCGCGTCCAGCACGTCCCGTTGCAACAGGATCGACGTGGCCGCGATCCGGCCCGCAAGCATCGCCGCTTCGCCACCGCGAATCCCGCCTATGTCGCCAGCCACGTGCACATGAGGCTCGCTGCTTTGCTGCCAGATATTGGCGCTGGCCCGCAGGTAACCGTCGTCGCTGTACCCATGATTCAGGCCCATTTGCTGGCTGAGTTGGGAGCGCGGGATGAAACCGTAGCCGACCGCCAGGGTTTGCGCTGATATCTGCTCGGCACGGCTCAGGTCCGGCACCCAGGTGCTGGAGTACGGCGCCACGGTCACGGAACTCAGTTCACCCTCGCCCTGCGCCGCCACCACGCCCCAGCCGTAATGCATCGGGATGCCATGCAGTTTGAGGAACGCGAGCATGCTCAAGCCATCGAGGAACAGCTGCGGCTTGTTCAGCAGTGACAGGCTTTCCCGAGCGATTTTGCCGAACGCACACGCCTCATAAACACCCGCGACGGTCACGCCGGACGCGTGCAGCTGACAGGCCACCAGCGGCAATAAAGGCCCGGTGCCAGCAATCATCACGGGGCCCTGAGGCTTGACCACTCCGCTCTTGATCTGCAATTGCAGGCCACCCAGCAGGATCACGCCGGGCAAGGTCCAGCCGGGAAACGGCACGCTACGTTCATGGCAACCGGCCGCGAGCACCAGTTGCGGATACTCGATTTCCTGCAAATGTTCGTCGGCGTCCAGCACCACCAACGCGCGCGTGCCTTCAGCACCGATCACGCGGTGGTTCAGGCGCACGTCGATCAGCGCCGAGTGTTCGTCAAACTCGCCATGCAACTTGGCCAGCACTTCCGAATATCGCGGCCCCAGATAGTCGAGTTGCACACCGTCACGCAGTGGTCCGCGATAGACCACGCCACCCAGTCGCGAAGCCTCTTCAAGCAACGTGCAACGTACGCCGTGTCGGGCCAGTTCAATGGCCGCAGCCATCCCCGCCGGCCCACCGCCGACAATCACAGGAAGCAGGCTCATACGCCCTCCTGCTCAACGACGCGGTTGACTTGGGTTTCGACCTTCATGCCGTCACGTACCACAGTCTGGCAGGCACGACGTTTGTGCCGGCCGTTGATTTTCACCAGGCAGCATTGGCACACGCCCATGCCGCAATAGGCGCCGCTGATTTGGTCGTGATCGTTACGGGCCACTTGGCGCAGGCCAAGGGATTGAATGACCGAGAGCACGGTTTCGCCGATGGCGGCACTGACCGCTTGGCCGTTGATGTGCACAGTCATATCCGCGCACCGCAGTGGCTGGATATCAAACGTTCTGTCTAAACGAGGCATTGCGATGTTCATCCATGATGAGTTCAGGTGAGGTTCCACAGCTCCTTGCTGCACTACACCTTGCAGGCCAACTGATACGCAAAAAACGAGACGGCCTGCACCGGTACTTCGACAGCGCAACAAGTGCGCGTCAAAGCAATGTAGTCGAAGCCAAAGAAGGGGCTTGGATCTTTTACGGTAGGGGATATTGCGTAAGCGAATATTGATCCAGGCCAGTGAAAGACACCGAACCCCAACCCGTCGATCAGTTGGAGAACACGTACGCGCCCTTGACCTTTTTCGAGCCAATGAAGCCCAGGTCAGGGAACAACAGGGTTTTTACCCAGGCGGCAAAAAACACCATGCCCAAGGTGATTGCAACGCCGAACACGGTCATCACCGGGTCTTCTTCATAGCCCTGGAACATCCGCGAGATCTGGCTGACGGTCAGAATCACGTAGAGGGTGTAAGCCTGTGCCGCGGTCTTGTAGAAACCCCAGGCAAAGGCCAGCGGTACCAACGCCGCAAACAGTGTGAAGAACACCACGGCACCGGGGCCGATCATCGAGCCCAGAAAAAACCCTGTGACCGCACCCAGCAATGCCTGGACGCAGGTCAGCGCGATCAGAATGTTGACCTTGAGTGAGTGTTTTTCCCGCAGTGCCGGATCCGGCCGGGCACCGATCCAGTAGGCCAGCACCCGATCCTTGACCGCCCTACCGGAAAACGCCTTGAACGTCTCGGTTTTGGAGCGCCCGGCGTCGAGCATCGCCACCAGTTGCCGTTTGATTTCCTTTTTGTCCAACGTACTTCTCCCCTTCTTAAGCCAAATGCGGAATAAGTGTGGGAGCGAGCCTGTGGTGAGGGGATTTATCCCCGTTCGGCTGCGAAGCAGTCGTAAATCATTGCTTGCGGTGTATCTGATACATCGCGGTTTTGAATTCGGGGCCGCTTCGCAGCCCAACGGGGATAAATCCCCTCACCACAGGCCCGCTCCCACAAGGGTTCATCTTCGCTTCTTTGGATGCCAGAAAGCAAAACGCCGCTTCCACCAGAGGCGGAAGCGGCAGAGGCATGTGCCTCAGCTAATCAATTCATGAACAGGGCGATCAGGATGATGATCGGGATTGGCACGCCAAGAAAGAACAGCAGTAATGAGCGCATGGTAATTCTCCTGGGTTAGCGAACAGGCAGCGAAGTGGTGGTCACATAATCGTCGGACTCCACATACACCACGGCATCCCGACGACGACCGCCGAAGGTTGCGGCGAGACTGGCGAAAAACGCACCGATCAGCAGCGCAATGAACATCCACAGCGACGTCCAGGCGGCGACTTTGGCGGCAGTGTCAGCGGCTTGTTGCGCAGCCAGTTTGGCGTCGGCCACGGCTTTTTGGGTACGGGCGTAGACTTCATCGACACGGCGCTCCGCATCCGCCTGGGTCAGGTTGGTACGTTGAGCAACCATTTGCGCCAGGTAAGTCCGGTCCTCGGCAGCCAGTTGACCGTCGTTGCTCAGGGAGCGAACGAAGATGCGAGTCACAGTGCTGCGGGCAGCGTCATCACTGACGGCCGCCGGGCGATCATCGCGGAACAGAGTGTCGACGAAGTAGCCATATTGGTCGCTGTTGGCATTACCAGCAGCCGTGCCAGCGGCTTGAGTCGCAGCACTCGCAGCGCCACCGACAACACTCGCCCCGGCCTGCACACCGCCGCTGACAATGCTGCTGACCGAACCGACGACCAGCGTCGCAGTCACCAGCGTTGCCACGCACCAGGCCAGGAAGCCATGGGCCGTGTCACGGAAATAGACTTCATCACCGTGCATGTTGGCCCACTTCACCCGCAGGCGACCGGCGATGTAGCCCCCGAGTCCGGACGCCAAGATTTGCGTAACGGCCAGCCAGACAATCGTTGAAATCCCCAGGCCCTTGGCACTCACGCCTTCATTGGCCCATGGTGAAACAGCCGAGAAACCCAAACCAAAACCCAGCAGCACCAGAATCAGCGACAAGGCCGCCGCCGCAGCGGCACCGGCGAAGATCGCCCCCCAGGACACACCCGAGAGCGTGCTTGATTCTTCTGCGGCAGGATAGAAACCATCAGAGGATCTATTCATTGTTGTATCGCTCCAGGCAGGAAAGATGGTGTTACAACTTTTCAAAGGAGTGAGTGCAGTCACCGTGCCAGTCGCCAACTTTTAATAAATCATTTGATTTCAATCACTTATAAATTTTGAACTTCCTCTGTCCATGCAATTTGCAAGGAACCGGCCATTGCAGCGGGTTTTATGCATTGCGTACGAACTACTTGCGCTTGTAACTCTTGTTGCCACTTGGCGTAAGGCAATACACCCCGCCTCGGGGGCCCGTGCAGAATGATCCGGTGCCGCAGGTGCAACCCTCGGCGCCCTGCAACAGCGTTTGCGATCGGGCCGTGCCCTGACCGCCGTACATCGCCGAACAGCTTTTCTTCGAGGCGCTGATCGAGCCGTCATTACACAGGAACAGATCGCCATCGCAGCGATCAATCCCACCCTTTTTTCCCGAACACGGTGTATTGCCGGCCCAAGCGGATGCGCTGGCAATGCACAGCAATAAGAGAACAATCGGCATCCCGCCGTGGCGGATCAAAGTGCGCACTGAGCAGCTTCCTGTCTGAATTGTGGCCGTATGATATCAATGCTCTACACACGTTCTCCAAGCAACATGAAAGTTAATTTATTAAGCCGCCAGTAATTCTTGGCAATATGCCCCCACACTCCGCCATGAACTGACTATCAGGCACGCCCTATGCCCCGCATCTTGACCATCGAAGACGACGCCGTGACCGCCCGGGAAATCGTCGCCGAACTCAGTAGCCACGGCCTCGACGTCGATTGGGTCAACAATGGCCGTGAAGGCCTGGAGCGTGCAGTCAGCGGCAATTACGACCTGATCACCCTCGACCGCATGCTGCCGGAGCTTGATGGCTTGGCGATCGTCACCACCCTGCGCACCATGGGCGTGGCCACGCCGATCCTGATGATCAGCGCCCTCTCCGACGTCGATGAGCGAGTGCGCGGCTTGCGGGCTGGCGGCGATGATTACCTGACCAAGCCGTTTGCCACCGATGAAATGGCCGCTCGGGTCGAGGTGCTGTTGCGCCGTCAGAACACCGTGACCGCCCAGGCGACCACGTTGCGGGTCGCTGATCTTGAGCTGAACCTGATCAGCCACGAAGCCAGCCGCGACGATCAGTTGCTGACGCTATTGCCCACCGAATACAAATTGCTGGAATTCCTGATGCGCAACACCGGGCAGATCCTGTCGCGGATGATGATTTTCGAAGAGGTCTGGGGTTATCACTTCGACCCCGGCACCAACCTCATCGACGTGCACATCGGCCGGCTGCGCAAAAAGATCGACCCGCCTGGCAAAGTCCCACTGATTCGCACCGTGCGAGGCTCGGGTTATGTCATTGCTGAACCCCTCTAACGGCTGGCGCTCTTCCAGCAGCCGCTTGCTCGCGCTCTACAGTTCGCTGTTTGTGATCTGGAGCGGGATCCTGATGGGGGTCATGTACTACGAGGTTTCAGCTTATCTGGACAACCTGGCCAAGCATTCGCTGATGCAACGTCAGCATCTGTTTTCGCACTTTCAAGGTGAACAGTTGGCCGACGCCCTCGCCGTCAGCATGACCTTCGACATTCGCGGCATCGACGCTTATGGCCTGTTCGATTCGCAGCACCGCTACCTCAGCGGAGCACTGCGGCACATGCCCAAAGGCCTGCCGCTGGATGGCAAGATCCACATGCTCGGCGACTGCGCCGAGTCTGACGACCCCAGCCTGCCCACCGACAGTTGCGACGCGGTCGCGACCCAGACAAAAGACGGCCGTTGGCTGGTGCTGGTGCGCGATAACGGTTCGTTGTTTGCCGTGACCCGAATCATTCTGCACGCGTTGTTCTGGGGCGTGACGCTGACCATCCTGCCGGGCATCGCCGGTTGGCATCTGTTGCGGCGGCGTCCGTTACGGCGGATTCGTGCGATTCAGGCCAGCGCCGAAGCCATCGTTGCCGGTGACCTGACCCGGCGTTTGCCGCTGTCAAACCGCCGCGATGAGCTGGACATGCTCGCGGCCATCGTCAACGCCATGCTTGAACGCATCGAACGCCTGATGAACGAGGTCAAGGGTGTGTGCGACAACATCGCCCATGACCTGCGCACACCGCTGACCCGCTTGCGGGCGCAGCTGTACCGGATCCAGCAGCAGGCGGACGACGGTTCGACGCTGGCCGTGCAGTTGGACTCCGTACTCGGTGAAGCGGATACCTTGATGGCGCGGTTTCGCGGGTTACTGCGGATTTCCGAACTGGAGGATCGCCAACGACGTTCCGGTTTTGTGCAGCTGGATCCGGTGCCGTTGCTGCAAGAGCTGCATGATTTTTACCTGCCGCTGGCGGAGGAAGGTGAACTGGTGTTCACGCTGCAATTGCCGACGTCGTTGCCAATGTTGAACGGTGATCGGGCGCTGCTGTTTGAAGCCGTGGCGAACCTGCTGAGCAACTCGATCAAATTTACACCGCCAGGTGGCGAGGTGATTTTGCGGGGGAGTAATGACGGTGGGCGCACGCGAATCGAAGTGCTCGACTCTGGGCCCGGTATTCCAGAAAGCGAACGCGAAGCGGTGTTCCAGCGTTTTTACCGTGCCGAGGGTGGGAATCAGAAAAGCGGGTTCGGGTTGGGGTTGTCGATCGTCGCGGCGATTGTCAGCCTGCATGGGTTTGCGCTTGACGTGGGCACCAGTGAACTGGGGGGCGCGCGGTTGGTACTCGATTGCGGCCAAGACTTGATACCCCAAACCTGAAGCCCCACACCATTGTGTAGCAGCTGCCGAGCCTGCGAGGCTGCGTTCGGCGACGCAGTCGTCGTGAAATCCCCCCTGCGGTGTGCCAGGAAAACCGCGTTCGCAGGGTTTACGACGACTGCGTCGCCGAACGCAGCCTCGCAGGCTCGGCAGCTGCTACAAAGGTTGCGTTGTACTTCTAGGTTGGGTAGTTCGCCCGCAGGGCCGCTAATCCAGCGCTTTTACCGTGCTGAGGGCGGGAGTCAGAAAAGCGGGTTCGGCTTGGGGTTGTCGATCGTTGCGGCGATTGTCAGCCTGCATGGGTTTGCGCTTGAAGTGGGCACCAGTGAACTCGGCGGGGCGCGGTTGGTGCTTGATTGCGGGCAGGATCTTATACCCCAGACCTGAAACCCCACACCATTGTGTAGCAGCTGCCGAGCCTGCGAGGCTGCGTTCGGCGACGCAGTCGTCGTGAAATCAACCACTGCGGTGTATCAGGAAAATCGCGTTCGCAGGGTTTACGACGACTGCGTCGCCGAACGCAGCCTCGCAGGCTCGGCAGCTGCTACAAAGGTTGCGTTGTACTTCTAGGTTGGGTAGTTCGCCCGCAGGGCCTCGAGGCCGCCCTGATAAATCCCGGTAAACAACTCCTCAACCTCTTGATCACTCACCCCGACCGGTAGAAACCGACCCGACCACGTCACCCGAGCTCCCTGCCCCTGGGCCTCAACCTTGATCGTCGCCAGATACTCGGTCGCCGGAAACGGTGCCTGCAAAATCGAGTAACTGTAAGTCTTCCCGGCGTTATCAAACGCCTCCAACCGCTCAACCACCACCGCCCCATCCGCCGTTTGCAGGCTACGTACCCGCCCGCCTTCACTCAGTTCGCTTTTCGGGATAAACGGCAGCCAGTCCGGCAGCGTGTCGAAGCCGCCAATCAATTGCCAAACCTCTTCGGCCGAAGCCGGAATGTCGATAAACGCTGATGCAGTTGCCATGTAATGTTCTCGCTCAATCAATGAAATTCAGATCGCCATGCTGTCGACAACGCCGCCGTCGACCCGCAAGGCCGCGCCCGTCGTGGCCGAGGACAGCGGTGAGGCGATGTAGGCCACCAGGTTGGCGACTTCCTCGACATCCGCCACCCGCTGGATGATCGACGTCGGCCGCGCCTTGCGCACGAACGCATCGGCCTCCTCCTTGACACTGCGCCCCGATGCGGCGGTGGCGTCCTTGAGCATCTGTTCCAGGCCATCGGTCAATGTCGGGCCCGGCAGGATTGCGTTGACCGTCACGCCCGTGCCCGCCAGCCGTTTGGCCAGACCGTGGGACACCGCAAGGTTGGCACTTTTGGTCACGCCGTAATTGAGCATGTCCGCCGGGATGGCGATGCCGGATTCCGAGGACAGGAAAATCACCCGGCCCCAGCCCTGCTTGACCATGTCCGGCACGTAATGCCGGGACAGGCGCACGCCGGAGATCACATTGACCTCATAGAAGCGCGTCCACTCGCTGTCCGGCGTGTCGAAGAAATCCACGTCGTTGAAGATCCCGAGGTTGTTCACCAGGATGTCGGCGCGCGGTTCAGCGACGAACAGCTGCTCGGCACCTTCGGCCGTGCCGAGGTCGGCGGTCAGGCCGCGCAGTTGCGCGCCCGGCACGCTCTGGCGAATGCTCGCCAGCGCCTGTTCGACCTTGGCTGTTTCGCGGCCGATCACCACCACCGTGGCGCCGGATTCGGCCAGCGCCTTGCTGATGCCCAGGCCAATGCCGGCGGTGCTGCCGCTGACAATCGCCAATTTTCCAGTCAGATCGATCTTCATGCTCAAACTCCTCAGATTGGCAATGGAGCGCGTTCGCTCACCAGTTTCGCGTCGCGCATCGCTTGCCAGAAACCAGCAGGAATGACGGCCGACAGTGCGGCCACATCTTCAGCAATACGGTCCGGACGGCTGGAGCCAGGAATCACCGCGGCCACGGCCGGGTTGGCGAGCGAGAACTGCAACGCAGCGGCCTTGATGTCGACACCGTGGGCGGCAGCGATGCGTTTGATCTGCTCGACTTTGTTGACGATCGCCGGGCTGGCCTTCTGGTACTCGAAGTGCGTGCCACCGGCCAGAATGCCCGAGCTGTAAGGACCGCCGACCACGATCTCGACGTTCTGCGCCAGGGCTGCGCCCATCAAACGCTGCAAGGCACGGTCGTGGTCGAGAAGCGTGTAGCGACCCGCCAGCAGAAAACCGTCCGGCTGGGCTTCGGTCAGATCAAGGGTCAGTTCGCAAGGCTCGACCTTGTTCACGCCCAGGCCCCAGCCCTTGATCACGCCTTCTTCGCGCAAACGGGTCAGCACTTTGAACGCACCGGTGCGGGCCTGATTGAAGTATTCCAGCCACTGGTCGCCGTAGAAATCCTGCGCGATGTCATGCACCCAGACGATGTCCAGGCGATCGGTTTGCAGACGCTTGAGGCTGTCTTCGATCGAACGCATCGTCGCGTCGGCGCTGTAATCGTTGACGATCTTGTTCGGGCGACCGTGTTCGAACACCCCGCTTTTTTCACCCAGGTCGCGGGCGGCGACGTCTTCGACTTCATCCAGGATGACCCGGCCGACTTTGCTGCTCAGCACGTAGTCATCGCGGTTGTATTTAGCCAACGCGGCGCCCAGGCGAATCTCCGACAGGCCCGAACCGTAAAACGGCGCGGTGTCGAAGTAACGTACGCCGGCATCCCAGGCAGCGTGGACGGTGGCCTGCGCCTCGTCCTCAGGGATGGCGCGGAACATGTTGCCCAATGGGGCAGTACCGAAACCCAGCGCGCCGGGCAGTTTGTCTTTCAAGCTCATGGAAAATACCTCTCAAATGTCTGATAAACCCTGTAGGAGCCGGCTTGCTGGCGATGGCGGCGAAACAGTCGACAGCTTGACGAACCGCATCGCCAGCAGCCGGCTCCTACACCGTTGAGCAGATCCTAGATTGCGACGATCGGACCGTCCAAGACATAATGCGCAGCACTTGAGTCCCAAGAGGTCTGACATGATCGACATCCGTCAATTGCGCTACTTTGTCGCCGTCGCCGAAGAAGAACACGTCGGTCGCGCCGCCGAACGTTTGCACATTTCCCAGTCGCCCCTGAGCCGGCAGATCGCCCAGCTCGAAGAACGCCTGGGCCTGACCCTGTTCGAGCGCAGCCAGCAACGCATCCGCCTGACCCGCGACGGCCAGACCTTCCTCGCCGAAACCCGCGCCCTGCTAACCCACGCCAGCCGCCTCGAATCTTTGGGCAAACGCCTCGGTCGCGGCGAAGAAGGCGGCTTGTGCATCGGCTACATTGAAAACGCCATGCACGCCGGCGTGCTGCCCAATGCCCTGCGGGTGCTGCGCGTCGATCGGCCGAACGTGCACGTTGCGCTGTACAACCAGAGCTCCGCCGAACAACTCGAAGGCCTGCGACAGCGTAGTCTCGATATCGCGCTGGTCAGCGAACCGCCCGTCGCCGACGATCCGGACCTGCTGGGTTTTCAAGTGCTGGACGACCCGATGCTGCTGGCCCTGCCGGAGGACCATCCCCTCGCCCACCAAGCCACACTGACCCCGGCCGACCTCGCCGATCAGGAGTGGATCGGCGTGCAGCACCTCACTAGCCGTGCAGACTTTGTCAGTGCCTGCATCCGCGCAGGCTTCACCCCGGACATCCGCATGGAAGCCACCGGCCCCTTCACTGCATTGGCGCTGGTGTCCTCGGGACTGGGCATCGCGATGATTCAGAAAGGCTTGAGCCGCAACGCACCGCCGGGCGTGGTGCTGCGGGAAGTGCCGTGGATTGGCTACACCAGACCGCTGTGGGCGGCGTGGCACCGGATCAATCTGCGGCCGTTGGTGGAGACGTTCAGGAAGGTGCTGACGGAGCCGGGCCCGCATTGATCGTTCCCCGCGTGGGGAACGATCCAACCCTGTGGTGGTGACACCTTAAAGTGTGAAGTTCACAAAAACCCTGTGGCGAGGGAGCTTGCTCCTGTTCGGCTGCGTAGCAGGCGCCAGACCATCCGACGCGGTCATCCTGACAGTACGTGGTTGCAGGTGTTGGGGCCGCTGCGCGACCCAGCGAGAGCAAGCTCCCTCGCCACAGAGTCTGCTGATGCGGCCCTTATCCCACTCATCTGTTTAAGCGCGAAACAGCGCTTGTTTAAACACCCTCAAAGATACTTCCTGAAAGCTACAAATCCTTGCGCCGTTGCCTACGGCTGCGCCAGAATCCGCCGGCTTGTGCGCCTAACGGCCGCTCGGTAACTTGATTCCTGTCACTGCCCATCAGTGATCGGGTTTAGTCGCCCGGCTAAGTTAAAGCGGTCGCACGAGCATCGTCAGCAGGTATTCGCCTGTACTTATGGCAGCTGTGCGCAAGGCGTCTTCGGACGCGCCGGATTTTTGCTTTTCCTTACCGGTCGACTAACTTGCGCACGGCTGCCACCCCCTCGTTTAGTCGCGAGATGGTTGCGGCCCCTACTACAAAAGGGAAGCATCTATGTTCAAAGTCACACCTAATCCACCAGGCACCGATCCAGCCTCGCCGTACGAACCCGATTCAAAAAAACTCAACGAAGCCGCCGAGCGCGCCCTCGACTTCCACTTCCCATCGAACGCCGACATCAAAGCCACCCCACGAACCCGCAGCACCCTGTTCTCCGTAGACCCGGAAGCCACGGCCGAAACATTGGCGGTGTATCTCGTCGAGACGCTAGCCTCGGTCGATGTGATGGTCCACCAGTTGGTGGATCATCTGGAGGGTGAGTCGCGTTATGCGCTGCTGGGAATTTCCAACAGCATCATGATGGCGGAGATCACGGCGAATCGAGTGCTGGATAAAATTGATTTGCCCAAGTAGGTCGTGGGTAGCTGATGTTGGGCTGTGCAATGGTCCCTTTTTTGGGGCCGTTGCGTAGCTCAGCGGCACCAAAACCTAGAACCACGGTCATTCAGATAAACCGAGTGCCCAGGATTTACGACTGCTTCGCAGCCGAACGGGGCGGTGCGGCGCTCCGACAAGCCCCCTCGCCACAAGTAGTCCCTCATCTCAGGCGGCCTCTCTCCACAAGGTTTGATGCTTTACTGAAAAGACCCAAAATCCCTGCGAGTACCCGGACATGAACCGCAACGACCTGCGCCGCGTGGACATGAACCTGCTGGTGATTTTCGAAACGTTGATGTTCGAAAAAAACCTGACCCGCGCTGGGGAGAAGCTGTTCCTCGGTCAGCCCGCTGTCAGTGCCTCGCTGGCCAAATTGCGCGATTTGTTTGACGACCCGTTGCTGGTGCGCAACGGTCGGGTTTTGGAGCCGACCCAGCGGGCCTTGGTGATTCTCAAGGAATTGCAGCCAGCGATGGATACGATTTCCGGTGCGGTCAGCCGGGCCAAGGATTTCGACCCGGCCACCAGCCGCGATGTGTTCCGTATCGGCCTGTCCGACGATGCCGAGTTCGGCTTGTTTCCGCCGTTGCTCAAGCAGATACGCGAAGAGGCGCAGAACGTCGTGGTGGTGGTCCGTCGGGTGAATTACTTGCTGATGTCGTCGATGCTCGGCTCCGGGGAGATTTCTGTCGGGATCAGCTACACCACCGAACTGCCGGCCAATGTCAAGCGCAAAAAACTGCGGGATCTGAGCGTGAAGATATTGCGCGGCGATGACCGTCCCGGCCCCCTGACCCTGGATGAATACTGCGCTCGCCCTCACGCGCTGGTGTCGTTTTCCGGGGATTTGACTGGGGCCATCGACAACGATCTGGCGCGCATCGGCCGCTCACGGCGGGTGGTGTTGGCGGTGCCGCAGTTCTCCGGGCTGCGCGCCTTGCTGGCCGGCACCGATATGCTGGCCACGGTGCCGGACTACGCGGCGTGTGCGCTGATCGAAGGCAGCAGTCAGTTGCGTGCCGACGACCCGCCGTTTGACATCGTGCTGTCCGAGCTGTCCATGGTCTGGAACGGGGTCAACGATAACGATCCGGCAGAACGTTGGTTGCGCTCGCGAATTGCCCAACACATGTCGGCTGAACTGCCGGTGCTCTGAGCGAGGTGAAATCCGGGTCGGTCTCGCGCAGGAAAATCGGCATGTCGGTCATCGGTGGCATGGCTGGAATGTCGAAGTACATCTGGATCACCCAGCCACGGTGATAGCTGGCGTGATTGACCACGTGCATTAGCATCGCGCCGGCGCTCATGGTGCCGCTCTCGCCCGAGACAAACGTGAATTCGACGGGTTTATCCAGCGACGTGTCGCTCTGCCGGGCGCTCCACCTGCAATACCAGTGATCGATCTCCTTTTGCGCCATGCGCAAATCAGCCAGATCGGGATGCAGCAGGTCGTGTGAGGTTTTGAAGCCGTGCCCTCGACCTTCGAGGTGGGCCTGCCAGATGCAGTCCACGACGTAGATGTGGTTCAGGGTGCCGATCATGTTTCTGAACACCGACACCCGCTCTTTGTTGACCTCCCCCGGCGGCAATGCGGCCAGGCTGTCAAATAGGCGCTGATCGGCCCATTGCTTGTAATCGGCAAGCAGGCGGGCAGTGCGTACGTTGATCATCACAGTTCTCCCATTACGATGGGTGCACTGGCAAGCATAGCCCTCACAGCGGGCGGCATTGCAAAGGCTGATAACCGGCACTTCGCCACGATGCGTTCGGTGTAGCAGCTGTCGAGCCCCAGCGAGGCTGCGTTCGGCTGCGCAGCAGTCGTCAATTCAGGCAATGCGGTCTATCAGTTGAACCGCGTGCGCAGGATTTACGACTGCTTCGCAGCCGAACGCAGCCTCGCGCTGCTCGGCAGCTGCTACAGGGAATGCGGAGTCAGATGGTTCACCACCCGATCAGCCAGTGCCAGGCAACTGGTCAAACCCGGATATTCGATGCCGATCAGGTTCACCAGCCCCGGCACGCCATGCTCGGTCGGGCCGGTGATTTTCGGACGGCCTTTCAAGATAAAAAATCAGAACGTTCCTGGGTAACTGCCCCCGTCCAGCAACAGGTTTTGCCCGGTGAGGAAACCGGCGTGGGCGCTGCAAATGAACGCGCAATACGCACCGAACTCATCAGGCTGCCCGAAGCGCTGGGCCGGTACGTTTCTGCGCCGCTGTTCGCCAATGCTTTCGACGCTGGCACCATTGGCCTCGGCGGCGCTCAGGGTCTTGTGCAAGCGCTCGGTCTCGAACGCCAAGGCGCGAGCACAGGCCAGCCCCAGCCCTTTGCTGGCCGCGCAGACGATCGCCCAGCGCCCGAAATAGCCAAATCCATGATGTTGCTCCTGTGCCTGTTAAGTGGGGTAGTTGACGCAAGTTTCTACGTTACCACTGCGGATGTCAGTGAATCGCGACCGGATTGATGTTGACCTGGGTCGAGCCCTTGTACAGCAGCTGTCCGAGGACAAACATTGTCATTCAGCTGAACAAGTTCGAACTTCAATATTGGAATCCAATGTTTTTTCCATCAATTCGGTATTTAGCGGACATTGAAGGTTGACTTAACCCACCTCCCTGAGTAAATTGCCCGGGCCTTCGACGAAGGCCTTTTTTCAACTCACAAAAGAATCCAATGGACACAGTATCTAGTCGCTGTCGGGACACCGCGAATTCGCGGACCCTGGCACATAACCCAGTAAATGACGGGACTCGACTTTTCGGTCGGGTGAGCTGCGCTAGAGCTTGATGCTCCACCGTAACTTGCCTCACCGGCGTCCGTCCGGTCCAGAGGCATGTTATGAACTTCAAAACCACCGTAATGCCGGGCGTACGGGCCTTTGCATCGACCATGCGGGTCAAGCTGTGCCGTGAGCGTCTGTTGGCGACTCGGGTCAGCGCCCCGTTTTGCACCCCTTCTTCCCCTGCCAAGGCACACCCTCGTGCCAACTGGCGCGTCTGCCCGATGACGGGCCGGCTTCAGCAACGCTGGAGCTTCGACGACAGCCAGGAACCACCGAGTCGGCGCATCGCGCGACTGTTCGGCCTGACCCTCGGGGCCTGCACTTTCAGTTGATCTGAAGGCACTTCAAAGTCCTTCTTTTAACGTTTTCCTTAATAGGGAATTCGGCAACTTCTTATTGCCTGTTAAAACATCAATTTGCTTGAGTTAGTTATGGACGAAGCCAGTAGACGGTTCGCTGCTTATCAACTTTCCGTTGATACGCAGCGAACGTTAAAACACAAGAAAACAACACTTTCGAAATTGATCGCCTGTTTGCGACTCGACATACATTCGCTCGCCTATGAATAGATGAGTGGGCTGTGTGTCGTGCCGCAAGTCGGCGGCAGGAGCACACACAATGACGACTGTAAAAACTCCGGATATCCGCGCCAAAGGCGCCAGCAGCGACAACGCCAAACTGTCGATGCGTGCCGCCCGTGAAGCACAAAACGGCCTGGCCGTGACCCTCGCCAATCTCAACGCCACCCCTGACGGTTTGACTGAACTCGAGGCCGAAGGCCGGCTGGCCCGCGCAGGCTTCAACGAAGTCGCCCACGACAAGCCCCCTCACGCCATCGTCCAACTGCTCAAAGCCCTCAACAATCCCTTCATCTATGTGCTGCTGACCCTGGCCGGCATCAGTTTCTTCACCGACTACTGGCTGCCGATCAGTCAGGGCGAAGGCGACGATGCGGACCTGACCAAGGTCATCATTATCATGACCATGGTCACCCTGAGCAGCCTGCTGCGGTTCTGGCAGGAATACCGCTCGGCCAAATCCGCCGAAGCGTTGAAAGCGATGGTGCGCACCACGGCGACCGTGCTGCGACGCGGGCAAAACGGCAATGGCCCGGTGCTGCGCGAAGTGCCGATGCGCGAACTGGTGGCCGGCGACATCGTCCAGCTCAGCGCCGGCGACATGATCCCGGCGGACATCCGCCTGATCGAATCCCGCGACCTGTTCATCAGCCAGGCGGTGCTGACCGGTGAAGCCTTGCCCGTCGAGAAGTACGACACCCTGGGCGACGTCGCACAGAAGTCGGCATCCCACGGCGCAGCCGATCAATCCAACCTGCTGGACCTGCCGAACATCTGCTTCATGGGCACCAACGTGGTCAGCGGCACCGCCAAAGCGGTGGTGGTCGCGACCGGTCCGCGCACCTACTTCGGCTCGCTGGCCAAAGCCATTGTCGGCTCGCGGGTGCAAACGGCATTTGACCGTGGGGTGAACAGCGTCAGCTGGTTGTTGATCCGCTTCATGCTGGTCATGGTGCCGATCGTGTTCCTGCTCAACGGCTTCTCCAAGGGCGACTGGAGCGACGCGTTCCTGTTTGCCCTGGCGGTCGCGGTCGGCCTGACCCCGGAAATGCTGCCGATGATTGTCAGCGCCAACCTGGCCAAAGGCGCGATGGCCATGGCCAAGCGCAAAGTGGTGGTCAAGCGCCTCAATGCAATCCAGAACTTCGGTTCGATGGACGTGCTGTGCACCGATAAGACCGGCACCCTGACCCAGGACAAGATCATTCTTGAGCACCACGTCGACAGCAACGGTCGGCGCGACGACACGATCCTCGAACTGGCGTGGCTCAACAGCCATCACCAGAGCGGTCTGAAAAACCTGATGGACCAGGCCGTGGTGCAATTCGCCAACAGCAATCCAAAGTTTCGCGTGCCGTTCGCCTACAGCAAGGTCGATGAGTTGCCGTTCGACTTCGTCCGTCGGCGCCTGTCGATCATCGTCAAGGACAGCCGCGACGATCATCTGATGGTGTGCAAAGGCGCGGTCGAGGAAATGCTGAGCATCGCCAGCCACATTCATGAAAACGGCACGGTCGTGGCACTCGATGAACAGCGCCGCAAGGACCTGCAGGCCCTGGCCAACGAGTACAACGAGGACGGTTTCCGGGTGCTGCTGGTCGCCACCCGCGAGATCCCGAAAGCGCAAAGCAAAAACCAGTACAACACCGCGGACGAACGTGAACTGGTGATTCGCGGCTTCCTGACCTTTCTCGATCCACCGAAGGAAACCGCGGGCCCGGCGATTGCTGCGCTGCGCGACATGGGCGTGACCGTCAAGGTGCTGACCGGCGACAACGCCGTGGTGACCTGCAAGATCTGCCGCGAAGTCGGTCTGGAGCCCGGCACGCCGCTGCTCGGGCAAGACATCGAGAACATGGACGACACCACCCTCAAGCTGCGGGTTGAAGATCGCACGGTGTTCGCCAAGCTGACGCCGCTGCAAAAATCCCGGGTGCTCAAGGCGCTGCAGGCCAACGGTCACACCGTGGGTTTCCTCGGGGACGGCATCAACGACGCCCCTGCCCTGCGCGATGCCGATGTCGGCATTTCGGTGGACAGCGGCACCGACATCGCCAAGGAATCGGCCGACATCATTCTGCTGGAAAAGAGCCTGATGGTGCTGGAGGAAGGCGTGCTCAAGGGCCGCGAGACCTTCGGCAATATCATGAAGTACCTGAACATGACCGCCAGCTCCAACTTCGGCAACGTGTTCTCGGTGCTGGTGGCCAGTGCGTTCATTCCGTTCCTGCCGATGCTGTCGATTCACCTGCTGCTGCAAAACCTCATGTACGACATCTCTCAGCTGTCGCTGCCGTGGGACAAGATGGACAAGGAGTTCCTGCGCAAACCGCGCAAGTGGGACGCCAAGAACATCGGCCGTTTCATGTTGTGGATCGGGCCGACTTCGTCAGTCTTCGACATCACCACCTTCGCCCTGATGTGGTACGTGTTCGCCGCCAACAGCGTGGAAATGCAGAGCCTGTTCCAGTCCGGCTGGTTCATCGAAGGGCTGCTGTCGCAGACGTTGGTGGTGCATATGCTGCGCACCCAGAAGATTCCGTTCTTCCAGAGCACGGCGGCGTTGCCGGTGATCCTGATGACCGGGTTGGTGATGGCGTTGGGGATCTACATTCCGTTCTCGCCACTGGGCACGCTGGTCGGCCTGCAACCGCTGCCGTGGGCGTACTTCCCTTGGCTGGTGGGCACCCTGCTCAGCTACTGCGTGTTCGCGCAGATCATGAAGACGATCTACATCCGCCGCTTCAAGCAGTGGTTCTGATGGCCTGACAAACCCAATTCACCAGAACACCACAATCCCCTGTAGGAGCGAGCCTGCTCGCGATAGCTGACTGACATTCAAAAGAGATGTCGACTGATCCACCGCTATCGTCGGAACGCCGCCCGGAGCCGGCTCGCTCCCACAGGGGAATGCGCTTAACCCTATCGAAAAAGGGAGAGTCCTGATGTCGGGAACTACTCTACTGATCAACCTCGCAGGCTCCATCGCACTCTTGCTGTGGGGCACTCACATGATTTCTTCGGCGCTGTTGCGTGGCTTCGGCACGCCACTGCGCCAGTGGCTGGGCCACAACTTGAACAACCGCTGGATGGCCTTGCTTTCGGGTATCGGCATCACCGGCATTCTGCAAAGCAGCACCGCCGTCAGCCTGATGGCGACTTCGTTCACGGCCGCCGGCACCCTGGGTCTGGCGCCCGCGTTGGCGGTGATGCTCGGCGCCAATATCGGTTCGACCCTGGTGGTGCAACTGCTCAGCGTCGACGTTTCAATCCTCACACCCATCGTCTTGCTAGCGGGTTTGATGGTGTTCCGCCTGCGCGATGACTCGCGGTACGAAAGCGTCGGCTGTGCGCTGATTGGTCTGGGGCTGATGCTCCTGGCCCTGCGCATGCTCGGTTCAACGCTGGCGGAAGTCGAAGGCGCGCCGGTCTTCCAGTTGATCATGCAGAGCCTGGACGGCGATCTGTTGATTGCGTTGCTGGTGGCGCTGATTCTCACGTGGCTGTGCCATTCCAGCGTGGCCGTGGTGTTGCTGATCGTCTCGCTGGCCGCCACTGGCATGTTGTCGGCCACCACCCTCGTCGCGCTGGTCCTGGGCGTGAACATTGGCGGCGCGCTGCCGTCGGTCATCAATGCCGGTTCGAGCGTCGGCCGACGCCTGCCGCTGGGCAATCTGCTGGTGCGTGCGGTCGGTGCTTTGATGGTGTTGCCATTCGCCGGGCTGATTGCCGAACTGAAGCTGGAACCGTCGGTGTTGGTGGTGACCTTGCACAGCGGTTTCAATCTGCTGCTGGCGCTGGTGTTCATCGGCCTGACCGATGTGCTCGCCAAATGGCTCACTCGTCTGCTGCCGGCACCTGAGCGGGATGTCGACCCAGGCATGCCGCACTACTTGGACGAGGCGGGTCTGGAAGTGGCCAACATCGGCCTGTCCAACGCTGCCCGCGAAGCGTTGCGCATGGCCGACATGCTCTCGGCGATGCTCGGCCGACTGGTGCAGCTGTTCCACACCTCGGCGCCCGCCTGTGCCGATGAAGTGCGGCGCATCGATCAATCACTGGACCTGCTGGGCGCCGCCATTCGGGCTTATCTGGCGGACATCGGCAAGGAAGGCATCAGTGACAGCGATGCCGATCGCTCCCAGGAAATCCTGATGTTCGTGATCAACCTGGAACATGCCGCGGACATTCTTTCCAGCAGCCTGTCGCAATTGGCCATGCGCCGCTTGCGCCGTGGTGAGCAATTCTCGGCGTTCGAGCTGGGCAACATCGCGCCGCTGCACGATGCGCTGCTGGAAAGCCTGAGCCTGGCGATCACCGTGTTCCTGCGCGAAGACATTCCCACTGCGCACCATTTGATCCATCGCAAGGAGACCGTCAGAAGGCTCGAAGCACATGCCAGCCGCGAGCACTTTCGCAAGTTGCAGGAGGACAAAAACACCTGGGCGGAATCCGGCGACATCTTCCAGCGGGTCCTGCGTGATTACCGCCGCGTGCATCACCACATCGCTGCCCTGGGCTATCCGCTGCTGGAGCGTGCCGGTGAACAACCGGTCGAGAGCACCGATCTGGCCAAGGAAAATCCGTCATGCGCCTCTTGATCTGCGCGGGTCGCCATTATGCCGACAGCCGTCTGTGCCGGCGGGTCCTCGACGCCTTTCAGCGCATGCACCCGGTGCGTGTGCTGATCCATGGCGGCAATCAATACCTTGGCGGCGACATCGAAGAGTGGGCCCGGGAACAAGGCGCCGACATCGTGCGCTACCCGCCCAACTGGCAGCGCCACGGCAAGTCGGCTGAACGCCTGCGCAACCACTTCATGTTGCTCGATAGCAGGCCTGACGTGGTCATTGCCCTGCCCGGCGGCGAAGACACCGAAGAACTGGTCGCCCAGGCCCGGACGGCCGGTTTGCAAACCTTATCGGTAGAGGATCGGCACTGAGCCAACGCGTTCCTGTAGCAGCTGCCGAGCAGCGCGAGGCTGCGTTCGGCTGCGAAGCAGTCGCGAGTCCGGCTGATGCGTTCTGCCTGACGTATCGCAATCTCTGATTTTACGACTGCTTCGCAGCCGAACGCAGCCTCGCGCTGCTCGGCAGCTGCTACATGACCGCATCAGGGCTCAACCGCTGCTCGCTATCAAAAAAACTTTGAGGTCACTTTCATGCAAAAACCCACTCGTCTGTTTACGTCTTTTGTGCGCAACCTGCCGCCCTCTCAGGGCCGGACCCTGCGGCGCAATCTGTTGTTCGTCAGCCTCACCCTGGGCCTGATCGCACTGCTCAGCATCATCTCCAGCGCCAACGCTGCCGGCGGTGCGTATGCGGTGGATGACGCCGGGATCAACGCCCCTGGCGAATGCAACATCGACGCCTGGTACCAAAACGGTCGGCACCATTCATCCAGCACCAGCGTGGTGTCACAGGACTGCACATTCAAAAGTCTGCCCAACGTGCAACTCGGCGCGGCCGTACAGCACAGCCGCGATGACGGGGTTTCGGAAACCCAGCTAAGCCCGCAATTCAAGGCGCAAATATTCTCACGGGAAGACCTTGGCCTCGCGTTGGCGCTGGCGGGTTCGGCGCACTTTGCCTTCAATCGGGCCCACGCCTTCGATGGCGCCGACCTGAACCTGCCATTCACCTACCAACCGATCGAAACCCTGCGTCTGAACCTCAATGCCGGCTGGACCCACGCCTATGACGATGGCGAGCAAAACCATCGCTGGACCTGGGGCTCCGGCGTCGAATACGACCTGGCCCGCTCCCTGACGCTGATTGCTGAACGCTACGGCCAGCGAGGCGGCGAACAGGCGTGGCAGGCCGGGCCGAGGCTGCATATCGGTGAGCGCATCGATGTCGATCTGGTGGTGGGACGCAACCTGACGGGGGAACGTGATCAGTGGCTGATCACTGGGGCAACGCTGAGGTTTTGAGCGGTATCAGGCGCGGGTAACGCATCAACAGGGAACTCTTGACGTTCGCCGGGCATCCTAAATGATGAGGTACTTCCTTTTTGCTTCACGCTTCAGAGGACATTGCTATGCGCCGTCTGATTATCATTTCCTCATTCCTGTTGTGTTTACCCTTCGGCTCCGCGATGGCCAAAGTGGATGCAGGTGATGTCGCCACCTCTGCCGGGGTTTCCGCATCGCTGTACTCGACGTTCAAGGACAACAAACTGGCGATTCCGGCCCGTGATGACGCCTCCAGCTTCGTTGCCAGTGGCGGTACGATTCGCGGTGTGTACCTGGAGTCGGTGTTGAATCAGATTCGCCAGGCAAATCCCGGACTCAACGCAAGCGACGAAGAGCTGGCCAGAGCGATCCTGATTCACGAAAGCGTCGCTGCCGGCCAATGAAGGTTGAGGTGGGGTTCGCGACACTAGGATAGTTTGCAGCCCTGCCTTGCTTCACCCTGCGGATAAGCGCGCCCACCCGGCCACCAACTGCGCGCTGATGCTGACCCCGCCACACACCACAATCACCACGTTATGGGCTTCGGCAATCGCCGGATGATCCAGGTACGCCACCGCCAATGAAACACCACACGCCGGCTCAACCAGCTGACGCAGATCGTTGGCGTAACGCACCACGCCCATGATCGCCTCGTCATCACTGAGCACCACACATTCGTGAGGAAATTCGAGGATGTGCTGCACCGGCCACGCGGCCACTCTGGCAGCGCCCAGCGATGTCGCGACGGTATCGATGCGCGCCAATCTGACGGGATGCCCGGCCTCAATGGCGGCGGCGAAGGACGCCGCGCCCTGCGTTTCACACGTGACGATCCGGCAGTCCATGCGATGGTGCCGGATCAATCCGGTCAGGATGCCCGCCAACAAACCTCCGCCGCCCACCGACATCACCAGCGCATCGACATGAGGGCAATCCTCGAGGACTTCATCAATCAGGGTGCTGTGCCCTTCCCACAACACGGGATGATCAAAGGCTGGCACGTATTCGGCGTCCGAACCCTGTGAAAGCTCTTTCGCCCGTTGATTGGCCTCGTCCCAGACCTTGCCGTGAACGATCACCTCGGCACCGGTTTTCCTGATTCTGGCACGGGTGGTTTCCGGAGTGGTGTGCGGCACCACAATGCAGGCTTTCAGCCCGAGGGCAGCGGCGGCCACGGCGGTGGCAAAACCGGCGTTACCGCCGGAAGGACAGACGACTTTGCGTTTGCCCTGCGCCTTTGCCTGACTGCACAAAAGGCCCATGCCACGCAGTTTGAACGAGCCGCTGGGTTGCAGGTTTTCCAGCTTGAGCCAGATGCGCCGGGTCGGCGTTGACAAGCCTGGGTGCAGAATCAAAGGCGTTCTGATGTGTAGCATCGCGAGCTCCCTTTGGCAGCACCGGCGTGCCGAGGTGTCGACGCGCCGGTGATGAACAACCCTTATCCAAGCTTAGTTCACCCTGCCCTACGATTACCGCCTTACTGATAACGCGGTGCCGCCGATGAGTGGCCAAACGACCCTGACAGCACTTGGCGCTGAGCTTCGTAGGTATCCCATTTGTCGCCCTCGTGCAGGCCCGGGATCGTCACCACTTCTCCTTTCGCCAGCCCTTCCAGCGCGGCATCGACCATATTTTCGGCGGACATCACGATCTCTTGCGGCAGGTTCTCAACCGGGTTGCCGGCCTCGCTCCAGAAGTCGGTGGCGGTGGCGCCGGGCAACACCGCCTGAACGCGAATGCCTTTGTCGGCTAACTCATGGTGCATCGATTGGCTCAGGCCCAGAACGAATGCCTTGGTCCCGCCGTAAACGCCGTTGAGGATTTCCGGAGCGATTGCGACGATGGAAGAAATGTTGATCACGGTGCCGGCGCCCCGTGCGACGAAGCCAGGCACCACGGCGTAGGACAGACGCATCAGCGCGGTGATGTTGAGTGTGATCATGTCTTCCATGTCGTCCACCGGGCTGCCGAGCAACGGCATGACACCGCCAACGCCGGCGTTGTTGACCAGCAAGGTGATACTGGCGTCGTTGCGCAGAATGTTTTCAACCCGCAGGAGGCCGGCCTTGTCTTTGAGGTCGGCGGCGACCACTTCCACAGCGCGGCCGGTTTCATTGCTCAGGTGGTTGGCCAGCGCATTGAGTTTTCCCTGGCTGCGGGCGACCAGAATCAGGTCGTAACCCTGCCGGGCGAGACGGTCGGCATAGACCGCGCCGATGCCTGAAGAGGCGCCAGTGATCAGTGCGGTGCCTTTGGATGAGAGAGCCATGTGCAATTTCCTTCACAGTGAGGCGATAAGGTCGCCGGGTGTGAACAGTTATAAATTGACTCACGCTCGTCTGAAATGACATTTAAAGTACGTTTTCAGGACATGGCTTTTTGAGGACTTGATCATGACTTCCGTGGCATTCGTGGTTTTCGAGGGTTTCCAGTCCATGGCGCTGGCGGCCATGCCGGTGTTCGAGTACGCCAACTTCAGCGCCAGTGAAGCGCTTTATGACGTTAGCGTGATCTCTGAGGATGGCCGTACCCTGCAGGCTTCCGGCGGTTTGAGTGTCGGCACCCAGGCATTTGATGAGCAGGTGTTCGACACGGTGATCGTGGTCGGCGGCGATTCGATCCTCGAGCAGGCGCCCGAGGGTGTGCTGGCGTACCTGCGCGACAGCGTGAAAACCGCGAGACGCACGGCGTCAATTTGTTCGGGCGCGTTCGTGCTGGCCCAGGCCGGTTTGCTCGACGGAAGGCGGGCCACCACGCATTGGGCGTATGCGCGGGAACTGCAAGCGCGGTTTCCCTCGATAAAAGTGGAAGACGACCGGATCTACGTGGTCGACGGTTCCATCTGGACCTCCGCCGGCATGACTGCTGGCATCGACCTGGCGCTGGCCATGGTCGAAAAGGATCATGGTGCCGAACTGGCCCGGTCCGTCGCGCAGAAACTGGTGATGTACCAACGCCGTGCGGGGGGCCAGTCGCAGCATTCGGCATTGCTGGAACTGGAGCCAAAATCCGACCGCATTCAGACCGTCCTCGGATACGCCCGGGAACACCTGACGTCGGCATTGTCGGTGGAGCAACTGGCGGACGTGGCGCGCCTCAGCCCTCGGCAATTCAGCCGGACCTTTCGCGCCGAGACCGGGCAGTCCCCGGCCAAGGCCATCGAAAATCTGCGCCTGGAGGCGGCGCGTCAGATGCTCGAACGCGGGCGCCTGACCCTCGACCAGATCGCCGCCGAGGCCGGTTTCACCGACCGCCGTCGCATGCGCGAAGCCTTCCTGCGGGCGTTCGGCCAACCGCCGCAGGTGATTCGGCGTAATGCCAGATCGCAGATGACGGCGTGAACGCTAATGGGCAGGAAGCGCAGCCCGCAGATCGACCGCTTCATAGAGCGGCATCAGCCGCAACGCCACGCCATCGGCCAAGGCCAGAAGCATCAACCGTTGCATCGCGATATCGAACTTGTCCATCCACTTGGGCATGGGGTGTAACCCCTTGTCGAAGGGCTCGAAAAAATCATCCCAATGGATCGGAATCACCAGCCGCGCGCCGGTGGCTTGCACCACTTCGTGCCAGTAATTCCGGGCAAACTGCAGGTCTTGCTTGCCGAGGAAACCGATGCCGAGAAATACAACGTCTGCCTTGACGTTGTTGTATAGGCCTTTTGTGAAATTGGCGCTGGGGTGGATCAGGATCCGCAGGCCATTGCGTTGTTCGATCAAGTAAGAGTAATTACCACCCTCCTTGTAATCACTGGCGCTGGCGGGTGGTTTCAGCGGCGTGTCGATGGTCCCTGGGTATCTTGCGTCCGGAGAGTGTGGCGACGGGAAGGCTTGCACCGTGAACTCACCGAAGTCGAATGATTGTTTTTTGTCGACGGTGTTGATTCGTTCGGGTGGAAGTCCTGCACCTGATCCGATATTGGCGACCGATGCGGACCCTACCAGCATTGCCCCTGTGCGCAAGGCGACCACGGCGGAGTCGAGTGCATGGTCGTAATGAGCGTGCGCCACCATCACCGCCGCCAACGTCGGGTTGCCAATAGCGTGCAACGCCGCATCAATGCGGTCCCCGTCCGGCCCGATCCGGCCCAGCGCCACCCGCAAAAAGCCCGGACGCGAAAAGAAGCCATCGGTCATGATCGATGTGTTGCCATCGCTGAGCATCAGGGTCGACACGCCCATGAATCGCGCGGTCAAAGGGCTGGATGTTGGCCCTGACGGAGGTAGAACCAGCGGTGAATAGGGTTCGAGCGAGGGTGTCGAGCAGGCGACGACGCCGCCTCCGAAGAGGGCCAGAAACATCACAATCACCATCAAGCGACGAACGCCGCCAAAGACCTCTTCGCTGCCCCGATTTGAATGGTTCATGCGCCCCTCCTTTCGCCCGACTGAACCGTTCAGTGAGGCTAGCCCAAACCGGCGATTCAACATGACCATCTACACTGAAAACATCGGTTAAAAGCGGGAATGGGTGCGCATGAAAATCTCGGCCAGGCTGGCGTTTTTCGCCATCGTCTCTACCCTCGCCTACCTCGGTCTCGCGGTGTGGGGGCTGGGTGGGTTTGCGGCGTTTTTCGCGCATGCGCCGCTGGTGGCGGTCGCCATTGCAACGCTGGTAATGGCCGTTGCCTCGCTGTTCACCGAGGTCAATCTGAGCTCCGGGGAGCGTGAAGACCGGGGCAATCGCTGGGTGCTGCCAGCGTTCGGCGTCATCGGACTGTTGAGTGGGTACCTGCCGGCCTACACCGACCGCATCGACTTCTGGACCTTCGGTGGCGAGGGGGTGCGCTGGCTGGGGGCTTTGCTGTTCATTGTCGGCGGCGCGCTGCGGATGTGGCCGGTGTTTGTGCTGGGCAGCCGCTTCAGTGGATTGGTGGCGATTCAGCCGGGGCACAGTCTGGTCACCGACGGGATCTATCGCCGCTTGCGCAACCCCAGTTACCTGGGGATGTTGGTCATCGCCGTGGGCTGGGCACTGGCGTTTCGTTCTGGGGTCGGGCTGTTGCTGGCGGCGCTGACGGTGATTCCGCTGATTGCCCGGATTCACTCGGAAGAGGCGTTGCTGAGGGCGCAGTTCGGGGCTGAATATGAGTCGTACTGCGCCCGTAGCTGGCGGTTGATTCCCGGTTTGTACTGAGATTATTCATGTGCGACCTGTAGGAGCGAGGCTTGCCCGCGAAGGGGCCATCGCGGTCGATCATGAGACAGCTATTGCTAGTGCCAACGTCTTCGCGGGCAAGTCGGATCGCCGCACCGCTCGCTCCTACAAATCAGGTTTCGATCAGGAGGAGACCGTCAACATCTGCACGACAGACAACCGAGTCGTAACTCGCCAAGGTGGCATGCGCCGTCTGAATCGGATGGTCATGCGTCGCGGTAATTATCACAAGGTCCGCCCCAGCCGCCTCGGCCGCGAGAATCCCCACTGCGGCATCTTCAAAGATCAGGCAATCAGTCACCTCAACACCTAACCGTCGAGCCGCCAGCCGATAGCCCGCAGGATCAGGTTTGCCGGCACTGACATCTTCGGCCGTGACCATGACACCCGGCTCGGCAATCCCCGCCGCCGCCATCCGGCGCAACGCCAGTGCCCTCGGTGCGGAGGTAACGATTGCCCATTGATTGGCTGGCAAAGAACTCAGGAAACTTGCCGCGCCGGACACCTCGACAATCCCCTCCACGTCCTCGATCTCAGCCTCGGTAATCCACGCTGCCTGTGCCTCGGCATCTACCCCGGGCAAGGCCAGACGATTGATGGTATCGACGGCGCGGGCGCCGTGAATGGTCGGCAGGAAGGATTCGACATCCACCCCGTGGCGCAAGGCCCAGGTGGTCCAGATCCGCTCGGCGGCGGCGATGGAGTTGAGGACGGTGCCGTCCATGTCGAACAGGAACGCGCGATACGGCGTATTGAAAACGGAGTCGTGAGCAGACAAGGATGAGCTTCCTTCGTGTGTCAGGCAGATCCGTCAATGTACACGACCTACAGCGACCGTCGCGACTTGAACGCCCCATCGACACAGTCCAGCAGTTGCCCCAACGCCCAGGGTTTCTTGATAAAAGACACGGCATGCCGCACCCCGGAAGATTCGGGGGTTTCAAAACCGGACATGATCATGATCGGTTTGTCTGGCCAGCGATCGCCAAACTCATTGGCCAGGTCGGCGCCGTTACGCTTTCCGGGCATGGTGATATCCGTCAGCAAAAGACCCACTTCGTTCGCGTGCGATTCCAGATACTTCGATGCGGCGTCCGCGCTGACATGCGGTTCAACCTTGAAACCTTCCTCCTGAAGAATTTCGCAGAGAAACTCCAGAATCAGCGGGTCATCTTCAACCACAAGAATCAACCCTCCAGGAAGGCACTCGCCCGCCATCGATATTGGACACATGACTTTGCCACTCCCTGATTGCCTAATGATTTCGCGGGCTCAAATCCGCTGCCTACAGGTATGAGCAACGGATTTGGCGGAAATTCATTTTTGATACAAGCGTCTTCAATATTGTGAGTACATGCCAACCATCGCAGGCGTCCGCCAACACTCAATTGTGTTTAAAATGCCGCCCCCATCCAATTGCTGGCCCCTGCCCGATGAACGCTGACGCTCTCTCCATCCTTCACGACCATTTGCTGACAGCCCTGGCCGATGCACCCGCAGAAACCCGCCGGCTGTTCCACGGTCGCGGACGCTGCTGGCCGGGACTGGAGCAGTTGACCGTCGACTGGTTGCAGGGCGTGGTGCTGGTGTCGCTGTTCAAGGAACCTGAAGCGGCGCAGCTGGATGCGTTAAAACAGCGACTGATGGACATCACCCGGTCACCCGAGTGGACGCAATCTGGCGCGCACACCCTGGCGCTGCAGCATCGTTATCTGCTGCAAAGCACTACCGAATGGCTGATCGGGGAAGTGATCGAGGACATGACCATCACCGAGGGTGGCCTGCGCTATCGCGTGGACCTGGGCCGCAAGCAGAACACCGGGTTGTTCCTCGACATGCGCTATGGCCGTGATTGGGTGCGGACGAATGCCAATGGCAAGCGCGTGTTGAATCTGTTCGCCTACACCTGCGGCTTTTCAGTCGCCGCCATCGAGGGGGGCGCCGAGCATGTGGTCAATCTGGACATGTCCAGCCCGGCCCTGAACCGTGGTCGCGACAACCATCGGCTCAATGGCCACGACATGAGCAAGGTGAGTTTTCTCGGCCACGACCTGTTCAAGTCTTGGGGCAAGGTGATCGGCAAGGGGCCTTACGACTTGGTGATCATCGACCCGCCGTCCTTTCAGAAAGGCAGTTTTCTGCTGACCAAGGATTACCAGCGCGTGTTGCGTCGGCTGCCGGAGTTGCTCAGCCCCGAGGGGACGGTGCTGGCGTGCATGAACGATCCGGCGTTCGGGGCGGACTTTCTCATTGAGGGTGTGATGCGTGAAGCACCGGGTTTGCGATTTGAGCGGCGGCTGGAGAATCCGCCGGAGTTTCCGGATGCTGATGTTGAATGCGGGTTGAAGGCGTTGGTGTTCACCCTGAAGAACTGAGTACTGCTTTTACTGTGGGAGTGAGCCTGCTCCAGGCGGCGTTCCGACGATGGCGTTGGGTCAGTCGATATCCGCGTTTAATGATGAACCGCTATCGCGAGCAGGCTCGCTCCTACAGGGGATTGGGGTGAGGCCACTGTTTGGATTAACGCGGTTGCAACACCAGCGCAAACAGCTCGCCGTGACCGTTCACGTTGAGCTTGTGGTAGAGATTGCGTCGATGCACCTTCACCGTCTCCGGGGAGATGCCCATTTGCTGAGCGATGGCTTTGCTGGAGAAGCCCTGGAGAATCAGTCGCGCCGTTTCGACTTCCCGCACGGACAATCGCGCGTCGAAGCGATCCAGCAAGGTCGCCAGATCGCCAGCCACGGCCTCGGCAGTCGTGCCTTCCGGCGGCATCAACTGCAGATGCCGGCGCATTGCCGACAGCACCCAATCCCGTACGCACAATAAACGTCCCTGCTCTTCGAGGGTGAACCGCGTCGAGCGCCCCAGCGATAAACCGAGCACGGCGCCGTCGATGTTGACCATGAACTGCAACTCGTCGCCGCCCACCACCGAACGGAAGTAGCTCAGGTAATACTCGCTTTGCTGAAACTGGTCGGGGGCCACCGAATCGAGGCTGTGCAAGCCATCGGCAATGCCGGCGCAAGCGGCCTGGTAAAACGGATCGAGCAGGTACATGCCGGCGCTGTAGTCTGCCAGTTCTTCTTGCTCGGTGGCGCCACCTTTTGAGTCGAAGTCGATCAGCAAGCGTGGCACCCGCCCCGCCCTCATCACCGCGACCAACGCGTTGTCCAGCGGCACCAGCAGCCGCAGCGTGTCGACCAGCGCGCGCCAGAAACCGTCCTGACCCAACGCGCCAAATACCCGTGCCAGCCCCTGGTGCACCGGCAACTCTTTCAACAACGCGTCCACGCACTACCCCTTTCGAGTAACCCATGATGGGAATGGGTGAGTACCCCGCCTGCCGATACGCTGCAAGCACCTGTTCATCACCGGCCTGCAGCAGGCCAGGAGTGCCGCATCATGAGTCGTCCCCGTCAACAGATCAATCTTGGGCTGAGCGCCTGTTTGTGCGTTTCGCTGTCGGCGGTGGCTGCCGAGGGTCCCACGGTTCATGTCTACAACTGGTATGACTACATCGGCCCCACCACCCTGCACGACTTCAAGCGCGACACCGGTATCGAGCCGGTTTACGACACCTTCGACAGCGCTGAAGTACTCGAAGGCAAACTGCTGACCAGCCGCAGTGGGTACGACGTGGTGGTGGCCAGCAACTTCAGCTTGCCGACCCTGATCAAGGCCGGTGCGCTGGCGCCACTGCCCCGCGCACTGATGCCGGACTTCAAAAACATGGACACCGATCTGCTGGCGAAACTGGCTAACAACGATCCGGGCAACCAGTACGCCGTGCCGTATCTGTGGGGCACCAACGGCATCGGCTACAACATCGACAAGGTCCGTGCCGCCCTGGGTGACAAGGCGCCGGTGGATTCCTGGGATCTGGTGTTCAACGAACAGAACCTGGCCAAGCTCGGCCAGTGCGGCGTAGCGATGCTCGACTCGCCAGCGGAAATGCTCCCGGTCGCCCTGCACTACCTGGGTTTGCCACCGAACAGCACCAACCCCGAGGACTATAAAAAGGCCGAAGCGCTGCTGCTCAAACTGCGCCCGCACATTGCCTACTTCAACTCGTCGAAGTTCATCAGCGACCTGGCCAACGGCAATATTTGCGTAGCGGTGGGATGGTCCGGCGCGATGCTTGAAGCCAGGAAAAATGCTGAGCAGGCCAACAACGGCGTGAGGATCGCTTACAGCCTGCCGAAGGAAGGTGCGCCGGTCTGGTTCGATACGCTTGTGTTGCTCAAGGACGCACCGCATCCGGAGCAAGGCCTGGCCTTCATCGACTACCTGATGCGCCCCGACGTCATCGCCCCGGTCAGCGATTACCTGTCCTACCCCAACGGCAACCGCAGCGCGACACCGCTGGTGGCCGAAGCGAACCGCAACAACCCGGCGGTTTATCCGTCGGCCGAGGCGCTGGCCACGTTATTCACCCTTCAGCCCTTGCCGCCGGCCACCGAACGGGTGCGCACGCGGATCTGGAGCAAAGTGAAAAACGGTCAGTGATTCTCACGAGACCTGTAGCAGCTGGCGAAGCCTGCGTTCGGTTCGGGCCGCGTTCGGACGCAGCAGTCGTGTTTTCAGAACACTCGGTATGTCAGGTGGACCGAGCAAGCCGGTTTTACGACTGCTTCGCAGCCGAACGCAGGCTTCGCCAGCTGCTACAGGGATCGCGTCAGCCACGCACTTTTTGAATAAATAGAAGATGAGAAAACGATGAAACCACGTGCCCGCGACTTGAACATCCAGTTCGGCCAACTGCAACCCGGTCCCCTGAACGCCATCACCGATGTACCCGGCGTGCGCGTCGGCCACAGCGATGTGCGCGGCCGCAGCGCCAGTGGCCGCGACATCTTCACCGGCGTGACCCTGATCGAACCGCGTGCCGGGTCCACCAATCAGCAACCGTGTTTTGCCGGTGTCCATGTGCTCAACGGTAACGGCGACGCCACGGGGCTTGAGTGGATTCGTGAAGCCGGACTGCTGACCAGCCCGATTGCCTTCACCAACACCCACAGCCTGGGCGTGGTGCGTGATGCGCTGATCGCCCTGGATCGTCAGGCCCAGCCTGATGACGGGCGACTTTACTGGAACATGCCGGTGGTGCTGGAGACCTTCGACGGCCTGCTCAGCGACATCAATGGCTTTCATGTGAAGCCCGAGCATGTGGCCGAGGCCCAGCGCAACGCCGTCGGCGGACCGGTGACGGAAGGCGCGGTGGGCGGTGGCAGCGGGATGATCTGTCACGAATTCAAGGGAGGCATCGGCACGTCCTCGCGCCAATTAAGCAAGGCTCAGGGCGGCTGGACCGTCGGTGCCATCGTCCAGGCCAACCATGGCATTCGCAATGAGCTGCGGGTCGATGGTTACCCGGTCGGGCGCTATATGGAACAGGCTGATTCACCGTTCCTCAGGGCATCGCTGCCGTATCCGGGGATGGGCTCGATCGTCGTATGCCTGGCCACCGATGCGCCGCTGCTGCCGCATCAATGCACGCGCCTCGCACAGCGTGCCAGCCTCGGGCTTGCCCGCACCGGCGGCGGCAACGAAGACCACAGCGGCGACATTTTCATCGCCTTCGCCACCGGCAATCAACACGTCCCGCCGGCCGCTTATGAAGGCAAAGGTGCACCCACTTGCGACAACTTGAGCATGGTCAACAACGACCATATCAGCGAGTTGTTTCTGGCCGCGACTGAAGCGGTGGAGGAAGCGATCATCAACGCCCTGCTGGTCGCTGAAACGACTGAAGGTAACGGCCACACCGTGCCGGGACTGGACGCGAAAACACTGCTCAAGGCATTGCGCCAGGCCGGTTGGCCAGGGGAAACCGTCGGAATCTGAAGGCTCCGTTTAACGAAGACGCCCGATGCACTGCATCGGGCGGCTATCGCTTATTTTTCCAGGATCAACAGCGGCGTGTCTTTTTTCACGAGGTAGGTCGCCAGCTCCGAGGCTTTGCCGTCACCGATGTTCTTCGCGACATGCGCAGTGCCTGCGGGGATGTACAAGGAGTCGCCGGCTTTGAGCGTGATCGGCGCCCGCCCTTCGAGCTGATACTCAAACGTGCCCGAGATGACGTAGGCGACTTCCACCCCAGGATGGGAATGCTTGGGGGATACGACGCCCGGATCGAAATCGACACGAACCTGAATCACCTCACCCTTGGAAATGTCGAGGTCCTGGCGCACCAGGTCCGTGCGGTGCAGGCCTGTCTGCCAGCTTTTTGCCGGAGTGGCTTGCGCGGGCGCTTTTGCTTCTTCAGCCGCGAATGCGTTGAGTGAAACGGCGGCAGCCAGGGCGATGCCAAGCAGGCCTGCGGTGTGACGGGAGTTGATACGGGACATCGCAATTCTCCAATGAATGCCGCGGTTGCGGTGGCGTCATTACGAGGTCGCGGTGTATCGCGCAGGTGTCGAGAAAGCGTGGTTTTGTATGCCCAGGTAACTGCCGGCGTCGGAGATACGTTCGGATACAACCGCGGGCGCACGTCAGTGCGGTACGCCCAGTTTGGTCACGATGTCTTCTGGCTGGAGCGTCGTCCATCCGTTGAAACCAACTGCAGTTTCTGGATCGGCGGGCGATCCTTTGCGTCGACCATGACCGATCCCGCTTCGCCGGGCTCATACAAAAATTCGTTGCCCCACTGCGACAGGGCAATCAGTTCTCTGTGCCATACGCACATTAACTTCGTCATCAATGGTTGCATGATAAAACCTTAGGAGATTCCCAATGAAACTGGCTGGAAAAACTGCATTCATCACCGGCGGCAACAGCGGCCTCGGCCTGGTTACCGGCTTTGTATCGGTGTGTATTTTCGCTGGCGATCTTACACAGCGTTACACAACCACCGGATCAGGACACATAGGCACTACATAAAGGTGAAAAAGTGGGGACCTCACCCCTTCGTCCATAAAACCGGCGACGGAAAGGGTGAGGCCCCCAACCTTTAGCAGGAACCCCGTCATGATCAATGAAATCGACACCGTGCTTTATACGGGCAAGACCCACACCATCGGCGGCCGCGACGGCGAGTCGCGAAGCGATGATGGACGTCTGGACATCAAGCTTTCCCCGCCTGGCTCTTCAGGCGCCGGCACCAATCCAGAACAGCTTTTGGCTGCAGGTTGGTCAGCCTGCTTCATCGGTGCGATCGGCAAAGCAGCTGCCGCGCTGAAGGTGACTTTGCCGAGCGACGTCGCCGTTGATGCCGAAGTGGATCTGGGCAAGACCGAAAACGCCTTCTTCCTCCAGGCACGCCTCAATGTCAGCCTTCCGGGCCTGGAGCCTGCTGTTGCAAGGGCGTTGGTCGATGCTGCACACCAGACCTGCCCGTACTCCAAAGCGACCCGTGGCAACATCGACGTCACCATCAATCTGGTCTGATCCAGGCACCGAGTGTGGCCTGCCTTCGCGGCAGGCTGTACCCGATAGCAGTTTTCCATCCTGCCACTTTTTCCGAAGGATGAAATCGGTCTAAAAGGCCCGGTATGCGCTGCGCAGCCTTTGCTATTCTAAATTCTGTAGGTGAAGACGCAGACTGATGCGCAAGAGGATAGCGAGGAAGCGTGGGGCGCGCTCCTAAGGGTACACGGTTAGAAAGATCTCCGAGGTGAGGTCCAGCCCTTATGCCGTGTGAAGCAGGACAGCACAAAACTGTTCTGTCAGAAGCCTGATAAACCTTGTAAGCCAGAGACCAGCGCTGGCCACCTACTCGATTCCAGAAGCCCGCCTTGTGCGGGCTTTTTTGTTGCGCGGAATCGGGAGCCCATCCACCTCCCCAGTCATCAACCATTCGTCGCCAAGTCCCCCTTGCCCCTCTTGACTTGGATTGGCGACTGCGAGAGTATTATTTACATCGCATACGACACAAACGTATACGACACATAAACAAGCCCTAATGCACCTTTGAGGATTCACCCCATGAGCAAGATCGAAAAAGTACTGGCCTCCGGCAAAACCCACACCACCATGAGCAGCACTGGCACCACTTCGCGCGGCCATAACGGCAGCCTCGACATCGTGCTGTCGTCGCCCGGCAACGCCAAGCCAGTCCATGAATTCGAAGGCACCCAGCCGCACCCGAAAGCCGAGCAATTGTTCGCCGGTGCATGGTCGGCCTGCTACATCGCCGCCGTCGGTCTTGCCGCCAAGCAGCGTAACGTTGAGCTTCCATCCGATTTGTCCGTCGATATCGAAGTCGACCTGGGCCAGACCGGCGACGCTTACTTCCTCCAGGCACGCCTGACGCTGCGCGCTCCCGGTCTGGATCACGGTGTGGCAACAGAAATCGCCCACGCCGCCGACCAGATCTGCCCGTACTCGAAAGCTACACGCGGCAACATCGACGTGGCCCTGAACGTTCTCACGGCCTGAAATACCGGGAAGCTTTAGTACCCTTTTGCATTCGTAGAAGCATCTTATATATCGTATGCGATGTAAGCGCATACGAATTACAACCCTATTGAAACATTCAGGTAATCACCCATGAGCAAGATCGAAAAAGTACTGGCCACCGGCAAAACCCACACCACCGCCAGCCGCACCGGCAACACCTCGCGCGGCCATAACGGCAGCCTCGACATCGCCATCTCGTCGCCCGGCAACGCCCAGCCTGCGCATGTGTTCGCGGCCACCCAGCCGCATCCGGCCGCCGAGCAGCTGTTCGCCGGGGCATGGTCGGCCTGCTACACCGCCGCCGTCGGGCTGGTGGCCAATGACCTGAACGTGGTGCTGCCGGCGGACATGTCCGTCGACATCGAAGTCGACGTCGGCCAGACCGGTGCGGATTATTTCCTTCAAGCTCGTTTGACCCTGCGCGTGCCCGGCCTGGCAGATGACATTGCGAAGACACTGGCGCACACCGCCGACCAGATCTGCCCGTACTCGAAGGCAACGCGAGGCAACATCGACGTGGACTTGAACGTCCTCACGGCGTGATGCACCGCGCGGCGGGTTCGACACCCTGCGTCGAACCTGCCCTTGCCGTTTATCACGTACCGGCTTAGAGCACTTACGACACCATCGCACACGAGGTATATTTCACGCAGACGACAAAGCCGTCTTCGACGAACGAGGCGACACATGAAATCCACCGACAAAGCGGTACCCGAAGACCTGAAGCTCTCCGACTTCCTGTGTTTCGCGGTCTATTCAACCAACCTCGCGTTCGGCAAGGCGTACAAGCCGATCCTCGAACACCTGGGCCTGACCTACACGCAATACATCACCATCGTTGCACTGTGGGAGCAGGATAATCAGACCGTCGGCAGCCTCGGCGAAAAGCTGTTTCTTGAATCGAACACGCTGACGCCGATCCTGAAGAAACTGGAAGCGATGGGTTTCCTGCAACGCCAGCGCGATCCTGAAGACGAGCGCCAGGTGCGCATCAACCTGACGAAACAAGGCAAGGCGTTGCGCGAAGACCAACCGGAAAACGGCCTCGCCGCCGCGACAGGCCTGACGCAAGACGAGTTCACGCTACTGCAGAAGACGATCGTGACCCTGCGCAACAACCTGATCAAATCAATGAACACTGAGGAGTAAGCGATGACCACGCAAACTGAAACCGCAATCCTGGCGGGTGGCTGCTTCTGGGGCATGCAGGATCTGATAAGGAAACAAAAAGGCGTGCTGTCGACGCGTGTCGGTTACTCCGGCGGCGATGTGCCCAATGCGACTTACCGCAACCATGGCACCCATGCCGAAGCGATCGAGGTCGTGTTTGATCCGGCGATCACCAGCTACCGTCAGATCCTTGAGTTTTTTTTCCAGATCCATGACCCGTCGACCGCCAATCGCCAGGGTAATGACATCGGCCTCAGCTACCGTTCGGCGATTTTCTATCTGAACGAAGAGCAGCAAGCCGTGGCCGAGGACACCGCAGCCGATGTGGACGCCTCCAAAATCTGGCCCGGCCGGGTCGTGACCGAAATCGTGCCCGCCGGCCCGTTCTGGGAGGCAGAGCCGGAGCATCAGGATTACCTCGAACGACTGCCAACCGGTTACACCTGTCACTTCATTCGGCCAAACTGGAAACTGCCGAAGCGCGCATGACGCGGTTAAACCTGGGTTCCAACCGCGGAACCCAGGCGCCGTTGCGTCAGGTGTTGGTTTTCAACTTGGTCCACAGACGTGTGCTCAGCCGTGCAATCGCGGCAGGCAGGTCCTCGACCGTGAACAACTTGTCCATCACGTTTTTCGGCGGGTAAATCGCCAGGTCCTGCTTCACCGCCGGATCGACCAGCGTGTCCGCCGCCAGGTTCGGGTTGGCGTAATGGATGCTGTTGCTGATGTTGGCGATGACGTCAGGCTTCAACAGGTAGTTCATGTACGCGTAGCCATCCTTCTCGTGGGGCGCGCTTTTGGGCATGACCACCATGTCCAGCCACAAGGTCGAGCCTTCGTCCGGTATCGAATACGCGATTTCGATACCGTTTTTGGCTTCCTTGGCGCTTGCCGCCGCTTGCACCACATCACCGTTGAAGCCGATCACCGCGCAAATATTGCCGTTGGCCAGGTCGCTGACGTACTTGGAGGCGTGGAAATACTGGATGTAAGGCCTGATCTTGAGCAACGCCTGCTCGGCTTTCTTGTAATCCGCCGGCTCGTGGCTATGGGGTGGCAGCCCCAGGTAATTGAGGGTGATCGGCAGGATTTGCGTCGGGTTGTCGATAATCGCCACGCCGCATTCACTCAACTTCTTGATGTTGTTCTCATCAAAAATCAGGCTCCAGGAATGGGTGACGTCGGTGGTGCCGAAGATCGCTTTGATTTTCTCGACGTTGTAGCCAATACCGGCCGTGCCCCACATGTACGGATAGCCGTACTGGTTGCCCGGGTCGTTGACCTCAAGCTTTTTCATCAACGCCGGATCGAGGTTTTTCCAGTTGGGCAGCTGGCTTTTGTCCAGCTTCTGAATCGCGCCGGCCTTGATCAGTCGCGACAGGAAATGGTTCGAAGGGCTGACCACGTCATAACCGGTGTTGCCGGTCATCAGTTTTGATTCCAGGACTTCGTTGCTGTCGTGAATGTCGTACGTCGCCTTGATCCCGGTTTCCTTGGTGAAGTTGACCAAGGTGTCGTCGGCGATGTAGCCGTTCCAGTTGGAAATGTTGACCTCTTCGGCCGCGTGAGTGGCCGCCGAAAACGCCGTGAGCGCAACCATCAGGGAAATCGTATTGACCTGCATGTTCAATCACCTTTTTGTTCTTTTGTGATAACCGGAATCTAGATTTCTGTCCTGGCCCGGACGGCTTCGACGCGCATCCGAAACAGGGCGCCAATGTCGAGCAAGGGTCGCGGCGGGAGCCAGCCGGGCTGGGCTCGATCCATTACCGAATCGAGCAGCGGCGAGCCAACACCCGACGCCAGTTCGGCGAGCAATCGACCCCAAAGAGTGCCGCGCGCCACGCCCGAGCCATTGCAGCCGGCCACGGCAAACACGCCCTCTTCCACTTTGGAAAAAAACGGCTGCCCGGAGCGCGAGGCGCTCAGGTGTCCGGTCCAGGTGTGCTGGATATCCTGCTCGGTCAGCCACGGAAAACGCCGCTGCAAACCCAGTACATGGTGCTGGCGACGTATCGCCAGTTCAGGGCCGGACAAATCCCGCGAGCGATATTCCGCCGTGTTGCGGATCATCACCCGGCGATCGGGCGTCAACCGCACCGTAGCGCCGAGCGGACGGGTGGACAGCACGCCCCAAGGCTCGACACTGCCAATGTTGCGAAACTCTTCGTCACTCAACGGCCGCGTAAGGCTGGCGCTGAGTTCCATGGCAAAGGTGCCGCTGTCCTGGATGCCAGCACGCGGCACGAAGGCGTTGAGGCAGATCAGCACCTGCTTCGCCTCGATGCTGCCATCGATGCCGTTGGCCCGCACACGCCCTTTACCCAAGCGTTCGAGGCCGGTGATGTCGGTGTTTTCGTAGACGGTGACCGTCTCCGGCAGTGCCTCCAGCAAACCCTTTACGTACTTCGCCGGTTGCAGCAACGCGTTGCCCTTGCCGCACCAGATCGCGGCGCGATAATGCCGGGTACCGAGTTTTTGATTCAGTTGCTCGCCTTCGAGAAACTCAGCGGATGCGCCGAGTGCCCGCAAGGTTTGCAGCTTTTCGTCAATGTGGGTCAACTTGCCGGGATCGCTGACGGCAAAGAAATAGCCCGAGTCCCGGAAGTCGCACTCGATGCCATGACGGGCAATCACCATGCGCACTTCCGCACTGGCGGCTCGTGAAATTGTCGTGTCCACTTCAAACCCGGCATACCCGGAATTGCCGATCAATTCATCGTTGGCGGGGTGTTCGTGGGCCACCACAAATCCGGAATTACGCGCCGAGGCGCCTTGCGCTGCGCGCTGCCGGTCGACCACCACGATGCGCGCCTGCGGGTGCATTTGCGCCAGCGCATGGGCTGCACTCAGGCCGGTAATGCCGGCACCGATGATCAGCCAGTCGGCTTTTTGTGCACCGATCAGACGATCACGCGCCGGGGCACTTCCTGCTTGCGCGATCCAGCCACATTCATTGTTCATGCGTCACCTGCCTAGACTGTCGTTCTTAGCCAGCGCATGCGGTAATTGCATAGGCAATGTGTGATGGCGGCTGCTAGCGCTAGAATCTATTAGGTCTTCGGTGATACAACCAACGTTATAAATTCATCGAGCCATTCATAAAACGCATGGATAAGATTCGTCACGTCCCTTCCCTTCAAGCCCTGCAGGCTTTGGTGGAAGTCGCTGATTCAGGCAGCTTTACTCAAGCGGCGCATAAGCTCTGCCTGACCCAAAGCGCCGTCAGCCGGCAGATTCAGCAGCTGGAAAGTCACTTCGGCGTGCCGATGTTCGTCCGCAGCAGCCGCAGCATTCGCCTGACCCCGGAAGGCGAACAGGTATTGGCCAGCGCGCGCTCGATTCTCGAACAACTGAAAACCCTTGAGGATCGGCTGTCTCCGCAAAAACGCCCGTTCCGCATCCGCATGCATGTATCGCTTGCGGTGCGCTGGTTGTTGCCGAAACTGAGCGATTTTTATCGAAGTCACCCGGACATTTCTCTGTCGATCGAAACCGTGGCGACGGAGATCGTCGAGCCGGCCAGCGACAGCGATGCCTACATCCTTTACCTGCCCGAACCCTCCAGCGATCCTGCCTGCCTGACCCTGTTCGAGGAAGCGCTGGTGCCGGTGTGCGCGCCCGGCCTGGCCAGCGCCACCCAGCCGCTGGCGTCGATGGAGGATCTGGTGCGTTTCCCGCTGCTGCATCGTTCGGCCGACCAGCAAGCCTGGATTGAGTGGCTAGCCGCCAATGACGGCAAGCCGCTGGGGGACTATCGGCACATCCCCTTCAACCTCGATGAATTGGCGCTTGATGCTGCGGCGCGCGGGCTTGGGGTGGCAGTGACAGATTTGACACTGGCGCAGGAATCGATTGATCGCGGTGTGCTGGTGGTTCCGTTCGGGCGTCCGTTGAAGACCCGGGGTATTTATTCACTGTGCCTGCAACCTTCGGCGGCGACTCATGCGAATTGCGCGCTGGTCATGCAATGGTTTGCCGGGCAGGCAGAACTTCCGACAGACTACGAAGGCACGGCAACGCCGGAGGCACATCGGGCCGACAAGGTGATCCATGAACGCATCGACCAAACACGAGACAAGCTCGGTTGATCGGCTGACGGAAATTTCGGCGGTTCCCGCTGAATAGCCCCCGGTGCAGATGTCGCACCTTCTCACTGATAGAATCGGCTGACTCTCCTTGCCGACAGCGCTTCAACCTCGACCAACCCACGTATGCAACGACCTATCACACTCGACCAGTTGAGCGACGCACTCGTCGATGAGGCCTTTGACTGGCTCTGCACGCAACGTCGCCACTACCCGGTTCATGCCGATATCTGGCACCTGCGCTTCCACTGGCAAACCGAGCGGGTGCGGATTCTGGACACGCTCGCGGGCGGCACCGGGACGATTTCCTCCTCTTTGCAAAGACGCGTTGGCATCTGCGCAAAGCGGTCAAACAGCTGAACCAGTTTTTTAACGTGTATGGATTCGAACAGCATCCCGACAAAACGTTTATCGGCAAGGTCGAGAAAGGCTTTGACTGGATGGGGTTTCTTTTTACGGCTGAGGGCTGCGCCGCAGTAGCACCGCGCGCCCTCGCCAACCACGCCCTAAAACTCCGCCGGCTTTACGAGCACACGCGACATAAATCCCAAGACAGATGGATGTGTCGCGTGGCGGAATATCGTGCACGGTGGTCTGCCTGGGTGAAATCGTGCGCTCCTTGCGACACGCTTGCAGCGGTGCTCGATTCGTCTTCGGTGTGTCCCGAAATGGGGTCAGAAGCTGCGCGGTTCTTCCCTGGTTCTCCTGCTGTTCGGGGGGGCGTCACGACGCGTTTGCATTTACTCCACAGACCTGCGCGCCTGGTTCCGCAGATAGGTGGCGTCGCTGCCCTCAGGTGATCAACCGGAGTGGGCCCGGTATTTTGGGGCCATTCCGTGTGTTCGGTGGCGTGTTCCAAGTGCAAGAATTGGGTGGGCGCAGGGTGGAATACATCTCTCGTGCATGTCTTCGTGTGTCCTGTTGTAGGGGTGTGCAAGATGTCAGTTTCAGTCTTTTTTTGTTACCGTCGGGTAGAGGTTATAAGGACTTTGATATAGTAATTTTTCTGAATCGTCTTGTTGGGTTGGGCCCTGGATTGTTGGTGGTGGTTCACTGGGTTCGCAGGGTTGAGAGGGTTCGCAGGGTTGCTCGTCGACAAAAATACGACGCACGGCGAACACGGCTTTTTCACTTGACGACTTGTCCAAACCGAAGGGGTAGGTTCTGTACGATGCCCATAATGCGTTCCGGATCTCCCTGCATAACCCTGGCCCTAGGCCGTCGTCCTGTTGCGTTGAAGGCGTTTCGTACTCCGCTGTTTTATACTCGCCGCTCTCGTAGTCTCGAATGAGTGTGCTACCCGCTCCTGCCCTGTTACGCACATTCCGGGTGACTTCCTCTACCGGGTACTGTTTTGGGATACCTTCTACGAATATTCTGTTCATGGCGTTCCTCCGATAGTCATTTAACCCTTCGCGTACGAATTGATCATGCATAGCACGTCCAGCGGGTTGCACCGCATATGCATCCGGCACAACCTCCTGGCTCGTCCGGATCATTGTGAATTCCTCCAGCGCTTACTGGCCACTGTCAGAAATACTAGTTTTCTAGATCGTTATGTAATATCTCTCGCATTGGAAATTCCAATCTCTCTCGAATAGCCTCTGGCCGTGAGGTGGTATCGCTTTGTCGCGGCGGATGCTTGGGGAAAGAGGTCGGGGCAGAGGCGATAACGTACGTATGTTTCTGGGCGCGTAACAGACGCGCAATACGGCGCTGCTAACCACGCGCTGGTGCAGCGTCGCTAGGTGCTACGGAGTGCGCTCGCTCCGGTGAGGGCTGAAGTCAAAATGGGTCGAAATGAACCTTGTCCCTGTGGAAGTGGGAAGAAGTTCAAACAGTGCTGGTTGCACTGAGGCTGTACCGAATCCATCTCGGGTCATCTGTCATCCTCGGGATTACGCAGTGGCCGCAGCTCACCTCGGGCAACCCCTTCCGGTACCGCGAAAGAGTACCGCCCCAACATTTTGATGTACTCGTAGATCAGCGGCGATAGCCGAGCCAGATCCTCGTCCCGCACCGGGGAGCCGTGTTGCTTTAGCCGTTCCACGGCGGCCGTCATATAAAGGGTGTTTCCACAGCACGAAGAAATTCACCACCAGGCCCAAGGCACCGAGTTGATCCTCCTGACCTTCGCGGTAGCGCTGGCGAAGCTCGCCGCGCGAGCCATGGAACACGGCGAGGGCAAGGCCATGCCGACCTTCGCCGCGATTTAGCTGGGTCAGAGTGGCGCGGCGCTTCGATTCATCATCAATGAAGGTATATTCGCTGTGCGTGCAACCTTCGGCGGCGTCTCATCCTGCGTGCGCGCTAATTATGCAATGGTTCACCGGGCAGGCTGAACAGAACTGTGGGAGCCAGCCTGCTGGCGATGAGGGTGTGTCAGTCAAAGAATAGGTGTCTGTCAGACCGCTATCGCGAGCAGGCTCACTCCTACAGGGTTTTTGCGTTTATCCAGGGATTCAGGTTTCGTGCTGCACCACACCCCGCTCCTCCAGCAACCTCACAAACATGGTCAGGCTCTGCGACACTGTGCCTCTGCGCCACACCAGCCAGGTGCGTAAATACCGGAAGGATTGCGACAACGGCCAGACGCTGACCGTCGTGCAGCCCGGCATGCTTTCGAGCATGCTGCGCGGCATCAGCGCCAGGCCAGCACCGGCGCTGACGCAGGCCAGCATGCCATGGTAGGACTCCATTTCGAAGATTTTGCCCGGCACCGCCGCGTCCTTGCTGAACCAGCTTTCGAAGTGGTGTCGGTACGAGCAATTGGAGCGGAAGGCATAGATGTTTTCGCCGTTGACGTCCCGCGCGCGGTTGATCGGGGCATGGTTGAGCGGCGCGATCAGCACCATTTCTTCCTCGAAGGCCGGCACGCCTTCCAGTGCCGGGTGCAGCACCGGTCCGTCGACAAACGCAGCGGCCAGTCGGCCTGACAGTACGCCGTCGATCATGGTCCCGGAAGGTCCGGTGGACAGGTCGAGCTCGACCTTGGCGTGCTTCTGGTTATAGGCGGCCAACAGCTCGGGGATGCGCACCGCCGCCGTGCTCTCCAGTGACCCCAAAGCAAACGCACCCTGGGGTTCTTCACCGGCCACCGTCGCCCGGGCTTCCTGCACCAGATCGAGAATGCGCCGGGCGTAATCCAGAAAACTCCAGCCGGCCGGCGACAGGCGCAGGCGGCTTTTCTCGCGGATAAACAGGTCCACGCCCAGGTCCTGCTCCAGTTGCTTGATCCGCGTTGTCAGGTTCGACGGCACCCGATGGATGTGCTGAGCGGCCACGCTGATGCTGCCGTGTTCGGCCACTGCTTTGAAAATTTCCAGCTGAACCAGGTCCAAGCCATTCTCCAAACGTGAACGATATGCTCAGCATTATTCAGTTTCCAGAAAACAAACGCCACCGTAATCTGAGCGCATTTCCACCTTGCAGGACGGTGCCATGACCAACGTTTCCAGTCTCACCCACGCCATTTCGATCAACCCTGCCACTGGCGAGCAGATCGGCCACTACCCTTTTGAATCCGATTCGGCGCTGCAAGCCGCACTGTCCCGTGCCGCTGCCGGGTTCCGCGTCTGGCGCAGTACAGCGGTTGCGCAACGCTCGCAGCTGCTGATCACCCTGGCTCAGGCATTGCGCAACAACGCGGCAGCGATGGCCGAGATGATTACCCTGGAAATGGGCAAGCCGATCACTCAGGCATGCGGTGAAATTGAAAAATGTGCGCAGCTCTGCGAGTGGTACGCCGAACACGGCCCCGCCATGCTGACCGCCGAGCCGACCCTGGTTGAAGGTGGCAAAGCACGCATCGAGTATCGCCCGCTCGGCCCGATTCTCGCGGTGATGCCGTGGAATTTCCCGATCTGGCAGGTGCTGCGTGGCGCCGTTCCCGCGCTGATTGCCGGCAACACCTACGTGCTCAAACATGCACCGAACGTGATGGGCAGCGCCTATCTGTTGCAGGAAGCCTTCAAGCAGGCTGACTTCCCTGAAGGTGTGTTCGAGATCATCAACGTCACGCCGGAAGGCGTTTCCACAGCCATCGCTGATCCGCGCATCGCAGCCGTCACCCTCACCGGCAGCGTACGCGCCGGCATGGCCATCGGCGCGCAGGCCGGTGCAGCATTGAAGAAATGTGTATTGGAGCTTGGCGGTTCTGATCCATTCATCGTGCTCAACGACGCCGACCTCGACGAAGCGGTCAAAGCCGCCGTGATTGGCCGTTATCAAAACACCGGGCAGGTTTGCGCCGCCGCGAAGCGCTTGATCGTCGAGCAAGGCATCGTCGAAGAGTTCACCCGCAAGTTTGTCGAGGCCACCCGCAAACTGGTGGTCGGTGATCCATTGGCGGCTGAAACGTACATTGGCCCGATGGCTCGCTTTGACTTGCGTGATGAACTGGATCAACAGGTACGCGACACCCTGGAAGAAGGCGCGACATTATTGCTGGGCGGCAAGAAGGCTGAAGGCCCGGGCAACTTCTATGAGCTGACTGTCTTCGGTGATGTCACCGACCAGATGACCTCGTTCAAGCAGGAACTGTTTGGCCCGGTGGCCTCGATCATTACCGCGCGCGATGCAGCCCATGCGCTGGAACTGGCAAATGACAGCGAATTCGGCCTCGCCGCGACTATCTACACCGGCAACGTCGAACGGGCCCAGCAGATGGCCGGCGAACTGGAAACCGGTGGCGTGTTTATCAATGGCTACTGCGCAAGCGACCCGCGCGTGACCTTTGGCGGCGTGAAGAAAAGCGGTTTCGGTCGCGAGCTGTCGCACTTCGGCGTGCGCGAGTTCTGCAATGCGCAGACGGTGTGGCTGGATCGTCGCTGATTGCTCCAGTGGCCCGGAAGTCGTTTGATTCCCGGGCCACCACGCTTTACTCGTTCAAAAAATACACCTTGTTAACAATCATCCAGCGTTCGTTGATTTTCAGTAACGACAGATAATCCGTGAACCGCATGCCGACGTAATCATCAATGACTTTTACGGCGGCGGCATCACCCGTTATGTCAACGCTGACGGTTTGCCAAAACGGTTCGACCTCTTTGGCCGCCGGGCCTTCGGCCTTGATCGCGCTGATGAAGTCCTCCAGCGATAACCATTCCAGCGCTTGTTGATAGTGACCGATGATGCGACAAGCCGGATGAAAAGCCTGCCGCAGCAACGCTTCGTCCGCGAAAACCATGCCCTCCACGTAATTGCGCACCACAACACCGATGTGCTCTTTGTCCATCGATTGAGCCGTCATGTCATACCTCCAACAGACTCATCCCACCTCAAAAGTCTAGCACTGCGCCCCGGACATTCTCGGGCGGCGGCTATGCTGATGAAGGCAACTTTTCAGGAGGAGTTCAAAGATGTCGCTGACGCGTTACTACCATCCGCTGGCCTCGTACTCCTGGCGATTGTGCGGCGACCCCGGCGCTGTTTTATGCCAGCACATTGCAACCGTTCCCCGGCGAATACCGCCACTTGAACGCGTATTGAACGGTTGATGACCCGGCCGTCTGTCCAGCGGGTCCTCGACGAAACCAGGCCCTACTTCTCGATGTATCCGTTTGCCGAGGCCCTCCCGGAGCAGTTTCGCTAGTGCACTTAACCGACAATATCGATTAACTGCAGGCGCTGCGCATCGGTCAGCATCGGCCCGAAACCCGCGCGGGCGTTGTCCGCCATGTAGCGCGGGTTGCCGGTGCCGGGAATCACGCAGGTCACCGCGGAATGCGACAGCAGGAACTTAAGCGCCAGTTGCGGCCAACTGTTGACCCCCACTTGCGAAGTCCAACCCGGTAGCGGCTTGCCCTTCAAACGGGTAAGCAAGTTACCGCCACCGAACGGCCGATTGCAGATCACCGCCACGCCGCGCTCGCGACACAGCGGCAGGATGCGTTTCTCGACGCCGCGATCGTCCAGGGCATAGTTGATCTGCAAGAAATCCAGTGGCTCGGCCCTGAGCACCGCTTCCACTTCTTCATACGCCGAGGCCGTGTAATGGGTGATGCCGATGTAGCGGATTCGCCCTTCTTCCTTCCATTTGCGCAAGGTCGGCAGATGGGTTTGCCAGTCCAGCAGGTTGTGGATCTGCATCAGATCGATGCGGTCGGTTTGCAGCAGTTTGAAGGACTGCTCCATCTGCGCGATGCCTTCTTCGCGGCCCCGGGTCCAGACCTTGGTGGCCAGGAATGCGGGCGAACGCGGCTCATGAATCGACAGCAATTCACCGGTCGTCTCTTCAGCCCGGCCATACATCGGCGAGCTGTCGATCACCGTTCCGCCCTTCTCGAACAACGCCCGCAGAACAGCCGGTAACTGTTTGTAGGCGGGGCTCGAAGGCTCGACATCAAAACCGCGATAAGTGCCCAACCCGACAATGGGCAATGGCTCGGAGCTGGAAGGAATGGCGCGGGTCAGCATGTTCTTGCCTCCTGTTTCCTTCGACGGCGTGGTTTCAGCAAAGGCTGGGCCGAAGGTGAAAACCGCCGAAGCACCGGCAGCCAGCGTGAGTATTTGGCGACGCGTGTACCGATCAGTGTGGATCATGAAATTTGCCCTTCCACATTTTTACGGTCCGCCGTTTGTTCCTGGCGCCTGGCCAGCCACAGGCATAACCAGCCCCACAGCCCGGCAAACGGCACGATCAGCAGCGCCACCAGACCAAAACCCGCGCCCAAGGCCGTCAAACTGACCGACAACCAGCCACTGGCGGCATCTCCGCCGCGGTACACCAGGGTTTCGATCACATTCTTGGCCTTGTACTTCTCCTCACGGCTGACCACGGTCCACAACACCTCGCGCGCCGGACGCACGATGGCGAACTCGACCGCACGACGCAGCCCCTGCGCCAGTGCGACGGTGGTTGGCACGGGCGCCAGGGCCATGGCGGTAAACGCCGCGATCGTCGCCAACGGCAACGCCACCAGCGCCCCGCCGACACCGATCAAGCGAATCAACGGCGCCGTCAGCAGCAGTTGAAAGCTCAAGGTCAGCGCCGACACGATCAAATCGACCACAGCGAAGAATTGCGTTCGGCTGGCCACATCAGCATAGCTACCCGCCACAATCCGTCCCTGCTCGAAATACAACAAGGTCGCGGCGCTGGTGTGCAGCAGCATGAACAACACCAGCCCCATCAGATAAGGCGAGCGCACAATCAGCGTGATCCCGCCCAGCATGCTGCCGCCCATGCGCCGATCATCGAGCAAGCGGCTGCCGGACTGCGACCGGGTCCGGGACAGCAGCGCCCGATAGCAGCGCACCGCGATTTCCAGCAGCAGCGCCGCCGCGACGGTCAACGCCACCGGGCCCAGACGCGTGGCCATGGTCGCCGCCAGCAACGGCCCGATGAACGTGCCCAGGGTGCCGCCCGCCGCGATGAAGCCGAACAGCCGCCGTCCTTGCTCACTGGTAAACCGGTCGACCAGCACGCTCCAGAGAATCGTGACGATGAACAGGTTGTAGATGCTGATCCAGACGAAAAACACCCGCCCGACGGCCACCGGCGCGATGTGGTTGGCGATCAACGCGCCAAACACCAGCATCGATACGGCGATCACGCGGTAGATCAGCGGCACGAAACGCGTGGCCGGCAGCCGCGAGGCCAGCGCACCGAACACCGGGACCATCAGCAGCATCACCACGAAAGTTGCCGTGAACAGCCACTGCAATTTGTCGGCACCGCCCTCCAGGCCCAAGGCATCGCGCAGCGGACGCACCAGGTAATAACTGGCCAGCACGCAGAAATGGAACGCGAACCCCAGCATCAGGGCGCTTCTTTCGCCAGGCTGGACGTTGAGCCACTGTGCAGCGATGGGCATGGGCGCCCTCCTCTGTAGCCGGGCTCGGTGTGCCTGGCTACCGATGAACTAAACTCTGGCTCCGATCCAGTGGATTGGTTTTCTCAGCCCAGAGCCGTCAATGTCGCCCGTTAAAGTTAGCCGAATGCCACGAACCCTGGTGTTAATCGTCGTCATCCTTGCCGCGTTGTACCTGACGCTGTGTGCGGCGTTGTTCGTGTTTCAGCGCGCGCTCATCTACTTCCCGCAACCCAGCGCCATCGAGATGCCCGATACGCTGCTCAAACTGACGGTAGACGATGCGGATGTGCTGGTGTCGGTCAGGCCCCACGACGGACCGAAGGCACTGATCTATTTCGGAGGCAATGCCGAGGACGTCTCTCGCAACCTGCCCGGGTTCGCGCAGGCCTTCCCGGATCATGCGATCTACTTGCTGCACTATCGAGGCTTTGGGGGAAGCTCGGGCTCGCCTTCCGAGGAGGCCATCCAGCGCGATGCCATGACCTTGTTTGACAAGGTCTACGACACTCATCCGCACATTGCAGTGGTCGGGCGCAGCCTCGGTTCGGGGGTCGCCGTGCGCCTCGCCAGCCAGCGCCCGGCTTCCAGCCTGATCCTGATCACGCCTTACAACAGCCTCGAAGATCTCGCCGTGCGTCAGTACCCGTGGTTTCCAGTGAAATGGCTGCTGCGGGAGCGATTTGAATCATGGAAGTACGCGGCGCACATCACCATACCGACGCTGTTGATCGCCGCGGAGCACGACGAAGTCATACCGCGATCGAGTACGGAGCAGCTCTATACGCATTTCGCCAAAGGCGTGGCGACGCTGCGGCTCGTGCCGGGTGTGGGCCACAATTCAATTTCCGAGAGCCCCGAGTATCTAAAATTGCTGGGCGATGCGTTGTGAACAAAACACCACACCACACCACACCACACGGCGCCCCGTAGCAGCTGTCGAGCTTGCGAGGCTGCGTTCGGCTGCGCAGCAGTCGTAAACCCGGTTTCCGTGGTCTGACTGACACACCGCGAGCTTTGGTTTACGACTGCTGCGCAGCCGAACGCAGCCTCGCAGGCTCGGCAGCTGCTACAGAGAAGCGTGTGAGTCATAGAGCCCGCCGATCACCCGGTCATCAACGGTGATTGGACGGGCAGCCCTCATGCTCTTAGCCTGCGCCCGCTCTGAATCACCCGTTTTCCCAGTAGGCGGAACACCATGATCGTCAGACCCAAACCGACTTTCCTCAACATTGTGAGCGCGATCAAGGGCTCGATCGCCAAACGGATTGACCTGCGCTGCCTGATGGTGACGGTCGCCAGTAGCCGCTGCGACCTGCCCATCGATGCCATCGTGCGCACTATCGAGCGGGAAATCCTTGCAGCGTTAGGGGAAACGCAGCTCCCTCCAGCACTGGACCCGGTGGATTTCGTGTTGGGGTGAGGCGTCAGACTCATACCTGATAGAAGTCGCGATACCACTGCACAAACTGCCTCACGCCTGCCTCAACCTCCACGTGGGGCGAGAAGCCGACCCAGTCTGCCAGCGCCGACACATCGGCCCACGTCTTGATGACATCGCCCGATTGCATCGGCAAAAAGTTGCGCCGGGCTTTTATGCCCAATGCCGACTCCAGGCATTCGACAAAATCCAGCAACGCGACTGGCTTGCCACGCCCGATATTGAAAATCCGGTTGATGCCATTGCCAGCCTCGTCCGGAACGGGTGGCTTTGGACGCAACCTGACAATGCTTTCGACAATGTCATCGACATAGGTGAAATCGCGCGCCATCTGGCCATGGTTGTAAATATCAATCGGCTGGCCCCTGAGCATCGCCTCGGTAAACGTGAACAGCGCCATATCGGGACGCCCCCAAGGCCCGTATACGGTAAAAAAACGCAGGCCGCTGGCGCGAAGACCGTAGAGATGGCAATAGCTGTGGGCAAGCAACTCATTGGCTCGCTTGCTAGCGGCGTACAGCGAAACCGGTTGATCGACCGGGTCATCGACGCTGAACGGGAGCTTGCTGTTGGCGCCGTACACCGAACTGCTCGACGCATAGATCAGGTGCGCGGGCCGATAGTGTCGGCAGGCTTCCAGCACGTTCAGGAATCCCACCAGATTCGACTGCGCATACACATCCGGGTTATCCAGCGAATAACGAACCCCCGCTTGCGCCGCCAGATGCACGACCTCGGTGAATCCACTGTCTTTGAATAACGTCATCAAGGCCGGCTTGTTGACTATATCCATCGTCTGAAAACGGAAACCGTGCAACTCACTCAACTGTTTGAGCCGAGCGTGTTTTAATTCCACACTGTAATAATCGTTAAGGTTGTCGATACCGACAACTTCTCGCCCCTCCAGGCACAATCGTTTGACGGTGTGGTACCCGATGAAACCCGCCGCGCCTGTCACAAGAATGGTCATGATGGTTATCCCGCTTGTCCAGTCCGAGGCAATTAGTTATAGCGTTGCAATTGCCGAGATACCAGATTCCATTACATGACCCAATGATGGGTGATCAGTCTCCAGACCCGCTCCGCAGCGCAAGACTACAAATATCATAAAAAGTTTACACCGTTCGACGGAAACTAAATCAGCTTTAAAAACAAATGCTTGCCTACAACCGAATGCACTATTGGACAAAAGGCATATTTTTTGACAAGGAACGTTTGACAGATTATAGAGACTGATCAATAACTACCCGTGGTCTGGTGGAACAGAATACGAGTGCAGTTTCCTTGTTTGCGCTGCTTCACCAGATAACTTCTGAAATCCTTGTTTTTGCTGGCCCCCCTGACAGGGACCGTGCGGTAGCTTTGTCTTCGGAAAACCACTCAAGCTTTATACCCAATACGCTGTCAGATATAGCGCACTTTCATTACCACACTGTTTCAACAATGAGACATGTCATGATTCGTTATTGATACACATTAACGCACCCGACAAGAACAACCTCTCTGTTTGGCTTTAAATACTCTTCGGGCCTTAATAGAGCCTCCTGCCTGCCTAAACTTTCGATACTCACGAGGTTTACCAGCATGTCAGCCATCAGCTCCGAACGTTCCAACTGGTATCTGTTGCAATGCAAGCCTCACCAGGATGAACGCGCCCACATCAACCTGCTTCAACAAAACTATGTCGTGTTTCACCCTCAACTGTTGAGTGAACGCATCCTTCGTGGCAAACGACACCACGTACGCGAGTCCCTCTTCCCCGGGTATCTGTTTATCCATCTTGGCGGTAACGATAACTGGTCGCCCATACGATCTACGCGCGGCGTCAGTCGTATTGTCGAATTCAATCACGGTCCTGCGACGGTGACCGAGTACGTCATCGAGCATCTGCGTGCGCGCTGTAGCGAATCCGCAGAGTCCCCCAATGACCCACCCCTGACGCCCGGCGATCACCTGCAAATTATCCGCGGTCCGCTGTCGACGCTCGAAGGTGTTTTCATCGCGTCCCATGGGTCTGAGCGCGTCATGATCCTGATGCAGTTCCTTAATCGGGAACAGGCTATTTGCTTGCCATTAGGTGACCTTGAACGTCAGCACGCCTCACACCACTCTCTAACTCTCTGATTTCCATGTTTTTTCCAGGAGCCATGACATGGCCTTGAACTCACGTTGCCCTTTTGCACTGATCATGGCTTCTCTCTACCCTGGAATGGCCTGGAGTATTGATCCGGCGCCTATTGATGTTTACGGGTTCGATTTCACACCCACCTTTCTGTTTTCAGAAAGCCATGACGATAACTTCCGGGAGGTGGAGAACAATAAACAATCCTCCATGATCACCAAGTTGGTGCCCAACTTCGAACTCAAGGCCGAAGATCGCAACAGCGCCACCCGACTGATCTGGCAGCCTGCCCGCTACATTTATCATGACGAGTCGGATGCCTCGTACACCGCACAACGGGTGCGGGCGGACAGCGTCATGGAATTCACCGACCGCCACCGTCTGAAACTCGAAGCCGAGTATCGAAAATACGAGCGCACCGAATCGACTGCTGTCGAAGGCGTCAATGACAAGCTCAACAACAAACGGGTGGGAGGCCTCTACACCTACGGCGCCAAGAGCGCTGACAATCAGATCGATTTCGGCGCCAGCTACGCAGAACTCCGTTACGACAATGCCGACGGCATCAATGACGACAAAGAGCGCAATACCGCCGGTCTGACGACCACCTGGTATCACCGCATCGGCAGCAATACCCGTGGCCTGCTCGAATACGACCACACCCAATTTGACTACCAGCAGCCCGACAGCCCGCGCAGCAGCAAATCCAACGCAGTGTTGGCCGGTGCCGTCTGGGATATCACTGCAAAGACCACCGGTAAAGTCCGCGTCGGGTATGAGAAAAAGGACTTCGACAGCAGCGAATCCAAGGACCTCGATAACCCCACCTGGCAAGTGGACCTGCAATGGAAGCCGCGAACGTATTCAACGTTCACCTTTGTGGCCCGTCAGGCCCTCGCCGAAGGCGACGATGGCGCCGATGCCGTCAAGTCGACCTTCACTCAGGTCGGTTGGCGCCATGGCTGGACCGAACGGATCACCACGGTGGCACAAGCCGGATTCGGTCGTTATGTCTACGAGGGCCAAAGCCGCACGGACGACCTGCAGGACTACAACCTGGCCGTGATCTATGCGATGCGCCGGTGGCTGGATATCGAACTCGGCTATCGGTTCCGCGATAACGACTCCGATGCCGACAACGAAAGTTTTACCCGCAATGTGGTTCAGATCAGCTTCAACGTAAGCCTCTAGAGGGTTTCGCCATGAACTCACACACACTCGGCTTGTTGTTCGCATTGGCGGTTCTACCCAACACCTATGCAGCAGACCCCGGCACTCAGTACAAACTGGCCGCTGGCGATGTCTTGCGCATCATCGTATTTGGCGAGCCAGAGTTGAGCATGAAAAAGATCCGCCTGAGCGATGCCGGCACCTTTTCCTACCCCTTTCTGGGGGAGATTTCCGCGACGGGACTGACCCCCGGTCAAGTCGAAAGAATCATCGTCGACGGACTCAAACAAGGGTATCTGACCGACCCGAAAGTCAGCTTGAGCCAGATCGAATACCGCCCGTTCTACATCAACGGCGAAGTGAAAAAACCCGGTAATTATCCATTCATACCCGGGCTGACGCTGGAGAAAGCCATCGCCCTGGGCGGTGGCTTGACCGAGCGGGCCTCGATCAAGCGCGTGACCATCGTGCGCGGTGACGGCGGCGCCACACTCACCGATGAGGTCACCCGAAGCACCACGATTGCCCCCGGCGATACCATTTCCATTGCACAAGGGTTTTTCTGACCATGGACAACAGCCCTAGCCCCTACGTCGAGCGTCCTCTTCAAACGCATGTGCATCAGCCGTACAGCGAACGTCAGGACACCATTGACTTGCTCAACATCTGGAGGGTGATCTGGCGCGCCAAATGGACCATCGGATGGCTGGTCCTGTTCTGCTGTGCCCTGGCGGCCATTGCGGTGTCGGCCATTACCCCGCAATACATCGGCAGCACCACTTTGCTGTTCAACGATAAAACACCGCCCCTGATGTCCTTCCAGCAGGTCAAGGATTCAGGCAGCAACGCCACCGAATACTTGCAGACTCAACAGGCGCTCCTGCAATCACGGGACCTTGCCGAACGCGCGGTGAAAAAACTCAACCTGACGACCCACCCGGTCACCGACCCGCGCCAGCAACCGAAGCCGTGGTTCACACCGCGCAAATGGCTGGCGGACCTCGACCTGGACCAATGGCTGCCAGGACTGGGCACGTTGGCCCCGGTGAAAGACGCGCCCAGCGAGGAAGATGTTTTCAATCAGGTCACGCAGAACCTCATGTTGCACACCAGCGTCAAGTTCGTCGGCAAGAGCCAACTGCTGGAAATCGAGGTCGAACTGCCCGATCCGGTTCTGGCGGCAGCAGCGGCAAACGCGCTGGCCCAAGGCTTTACCGACAGCCAACTGGACACCAGCGAGAAGTCCTCGCAGACCACCACGGCGTGGATGAACACACGACTCGTCAAGCTGCGCGACAACCTGCGCACCGCCGAGAAAAAGCTTCAGGGATACCGGGAGGAGCAAGGCCTGGTCGACGTTGGCGGGGTCGCAACCATCAGCGCCAACGAATTGGAAATGACCGGCAATCGTATGGTCGACGCCCGTCGCAACCGCGCTGAAGCCGAGAGCGAATACCGTCAGGCGAAGGCCCTGAGCAGCGGCGATTTGAGCCGGCTCTCCAGTGTGCCGGCGGTCTTGAGTAACCCTTTGGTCCAGCAATTCCAGGCGGATCGGGCCAAGGCACAAGCCAAGGTCGATGAGCTGGCGGGGCGCTATGGGCCGAAACACCCGAGCCTGATTTCCGCGCAATCCGAATTGCGCGCCGCGACCACCAGCCTGCAGTTGCAGGTTCAGCAAGTGGTCGCCGGGATCGAACGCCAATTCCAGCTGGCCTCGGCCAGTGAAGCCTCGCTACGCCAATCCTTCAACAGTAACAAGGCGCAGATCCAGGACATCGCCCGCAAGGAATTCCAGTTGCGCGAGTTCCAGCGTGAAGTCGACAGCACCCGCGCACTGTATGAAACCTTCGTCACCCGCTTGAAGGAAACCGCCGCCACCGCCGACATGGACTCCACCAAAGTGCGCATCGTCGATCCGGCCATTGTTCCTGTCGAAGCGAGCAAGCCCCGTAAAACATTGATTGTCGGGATCGTCGGTTTGATCGCGACGGTGATCGGCATGGCGCTGGCCTTGCTCATGGACAAACTGAGCAACACCTTCAAGACTGATGAGTCGATCGAAAGCACGCTGAACATTCCGCTGCTCAGCGTCGTTCCGCTGGTCATGAAGAAAAGCCGTCGGCAACTGGCGCGGTTGTTCGAAGACAATGAAAACCCGCGCTTCTCCGAGACCATTCGCAACCTGCGCACCTGGCTGATGTTGCAAAGCAGTGACATGCCGTCGCAGGTGGTGCTGGTCACGTCGACCGTGGCCGGTGAAGGAAAAAGCACGATTGCCAACAACCTGGCCAGCTCACTCACACCCTTGGAGCGTGTGCTGCTGATCGATGCAGACATGCGTCAGCCAACCCTGTCGCTGAACTTCGACTTTCCGCCTGACAGTCCGGGACTGGCCAATGTGATTGCGGGCACTGCCCGGCTCGAAGACTGCATCGTTTCGGTGGGCAACCTGGACATGCTGCCGGCCGGGAGGATGACGCCTGCATCGCAGGATCTGTTCAGCGCACCGCGCCTGCCATCCCCTGCGGACCCGCTCAGTTCGACACGCCAGCCGCCGCCACAGGACCTGCTCAGCTCACCGCGCATGGCGCGCATGCTTGAGGTACTCAAGTCGCGTTACCGCCACATCATCATCGACTCTCCCCCTGCAGAGATGATCAGCGACGCGCTGTTGCTGGCCAGGCATTCGGATGCCGTGATCTATGTGGTCAAGGCCGACAGCACGCCGATCAATCAGGTGCAAAGAGGCATTTCAATGTTGCAACAAAGCCATGTACCGGTATTTGGCGCAGTGCTCAATCAAGTCGATCTGCGCAAGGCACGCAAGTACGGCTACAACCATTCCCGAACGTTCTACAACTACGACTTCGTGCCCAGGTAACAGCCGGTCACGCTTTTGCTGCACCTCTATCTGCCCCTCACACCTCGCTTCACCTCTGCCGAGCTACGGAAAAGCCCTGCGGAAGCCACGTCGTGGCTGCCGTTCAGTGCCGATAGATCACTCATGCCTCGAGGTCAAGCCCATGACTCCGCAATACACCGCTCACATTGCACATCGCCGAGGCCTGACGTTCTGGGGCCAGTGGTTATGTGCGATGACACTGGCCATCTCGCTGCTGACGCTACTGGTGTATTGGCGTGTTGGCAGTCTGACCAGTGAATACCGCATCCTGATGATTTTGACCGTGCTCGGTTCGGTACCCATCTACAGCATGATGCAGGTCTACCACAAGCGACACGGCCTGGTGGTCGGGCTCGGCCGGTTACTGGCCGGCTGGTTGATCCTGCTGGCAGTGCTGGCGGCCATTGCTTTCACCACCCAGACCAGTGCGATTTACTCGCGCCAGGTCATTATGGTCTGGGCAGTGCTGGGCTTTTTCGTCCAGGCTGCGACTTTCCTGCCCTTGCATTATTTCGCCCGGCTGCATTCGCGAATGATCTGCAGGGAACGTCGCTCGGTGATCATCGGCACTTGCCCGACCGCCCATGAACTCGCGAAAAAACTCTCCCAGCCGAACCGCGCGCTGGTATTGGGTTTCATCGCCGCCGCCGATAGCAGCGGCCCGGCACCGAGCATTCTGCCGCTGCTGGGTCACGTCGACGGGATCCGCGAGATCATCACCCGCCTGGACGTACGCCGCGTCTACATTGTCCTGACGATGGCGCATGCCGCCACCATCGAAGCGCTCTACATCGATCTGCTGGACATGAACGTCGACGTGGTGTGGATTCCGGATTTCGGCAGCATGGTGCTGCTCAATCACTCGATCTCTGAAATCGAGCGAATGCCGGCGATTTACCTCAACGAGAGCCTGATCAGCTCGCACCCCGCCAGCCTGTTTTGCAAGGACCTGTTCGAACGCAGCCTGGCCGCCGTGGCCATTATTGCCCTCAGTCCGTTGCTCTTGATGGTAGCGATCGCCGTCAAGCTGACCTCCGCCGGTCCCGTGCTGTTCAAGCAAAATCGCCACGGCTGCAACGGCGAAGTGATCAAGGTCTGGAAATTTCGTTCGATGCGCCTCCACGACGATCGCGAAGTTCACCAGGCCACCCGTGACGATGATCGCGTCACGCCGCTCGGACGCTTTCTGCGCCGCAGTTCCATCGACGAGTTACCGCAGCTGTTCAACGTGTTGTTCGGGCAAATGGCCCTGGTCGGCCCCCGCCCGCATGCCGTCACCCACAACATTTACTACACCGGCAAAGTGCGCGCCTACATGGCCCGTCACCGCCTCAAACCGGGGATTACCGGGTTGGCCCAGATCACCGGGCATCGAGGCGAAACCGAAACGGTGGAAAAGATGCAGCTGCGCGTCGCCCAGGACCTCAACTACATCAACCAATGGTCGCTGTGGCTGGACATCAAGATCCTCATCAAGACGCCCTTCACCTTGTTCTCGAAAAACATCTATTGACCCCTGCCCATCGTTGATCGCTGTCACGACGACCCGAGGTTTGATCATGAATGTGAGCGTATTCGGTATTGGTTACGTTGGACTTGTCCAAGGCGCGGCGCTGGCAGAAGTGGGCCACAACGTCCTCTGCGTGGATGTCGACGCCGACAAGGTACAGGCGTTGCAGGATGGCACGCTGCCGCTCTATGAGCCGGGGCTGAAAAGCCTGGTCCACAACAATTACCAGAGTGGACGACTGCAGTTCGGCACTGACCTTGCCAGCGCTGTCCACCATGGCGATGTGCTGTTGATTGCCGTTGGCACACCGCCAGACGAAGACGGGTCGGCAGACCTCAAACATGTACTGAGCGTTGCGCAAACCATCGCGCTGAACATGGACCGGCATCACATCATCGTCGATAAATCCACCGTCCCCGTCGGGACCGGCGACCGGGTGCGGGCGCACATCGAGCAGGTGCTGGCCGACAACGGTCGCGCAGACCTGACCTTCGACGTGGTCTCCAACCCCGAGTTTCTCAAGGAAGGCTGCGCGGTCGAAGACTGCATGCGCCCGGACCGGATCATCATCGGCACCGACAGCCAGCACGCCGAAGAGGTCATGCGGGAACTGTACGAACCGTTCAATCGCAACCGCGAAAAGATCATCGTCATGGACCTGCGCAGCGCCGAACTGACCAAGTACGCCGCCAACAGCATGTTGGCGACCAAGATCAGCTTCATGAACGAAATGGCCTGCCTCGCCGAGAAACTGGGTGCCGATATCGAAATGGTCAGGCATGGCATCGGCTCTGATCCGCGCATCGGTTATCAATTTATCTATCCGGGTGTGGGCTACGGCGGTTCGTGTTTCCCCAAGGACGTCAAGGCGCTGATACACGCCGCCGCCAGCGTCGACATCGATGCTCGGGTACTCAAGGCCGTCCAGTCGCGCAACGACGAACAGAAAGCCAGCCTGTACACCCGGATTTTCAATCACTTCGATGGCGCACTTCGCGGCAAGACCTTTGCCCTGTGGGGCCTGAGCTTCAAACCCAACACCGACGACATGCGCGAAGCCCCCAGCCGGGTATTGATGGAAGCCTTGTGGCGTGCCGGCGCCAGCGTCCAGGCGTTCGACCCCAAAGCCATGGAGGAGGCCCAGCGTATTTATGGCTCGCGCGATGACTTGACGCTAGCGGGCACCAAGGAAGCGGCGCTGAAAAATGCCGACGCCTTGATCATCGTCACCGAGTGGCAATCGTTTCGCGCACCTGACTTCGACCTGCTCAGCCGGCAGCTCAAGCAACCGCTGATTTTCGACGGACGCAACTTGTTCGATCCGCAGCGGTTGAGCAAACGCGGTTTCACCTATGTCTCCGTGGGTCGACAGACCTACCCGGTCATCTGAAGGGAGTCGCGCCATGATCAGGTTGCAAATAGTCAGGCATTACTCACCGAAGTTACTCGACGCCAACCAGGCCTATTCCTTCATCAACTTTGCTTCTATCGGCTGCCTTTTCGAACAGGCCCCAGGCACCGTCGCCTACTTCTGCGACGGCATGCTGATGTCGACGTTCATGTCGCGCGTGACCGGCCGTACGATCGGCCGGGTCAGCTTTGATTTCACCTCGATTGCCGACGCTGTTCTCAGCAGCGCCGAGCAACAGGGCAAGCGCGTGTATTTCGTCGGTGCCCGCCAGGCTGAACTGGATCTGTTTGTCGGCAAGATCAAGCTGCTTTATCCGCGGCTGACCATCGCCGGTTATCACAACGGCTACTTCGATGCGGCACAGGCCCGGTGCATTCAGGCCGACATCTGCCGCAGCGAAGCAGACATCCTGATCGTCGGCCTGGGTGCCGGGCTGCAGGAGCAGTTCGAACAGGATGCTCTGCGTGCAGGTTTTCGGGGGGTCGCCTTCACCTGTGGCGGGTTCATACGCCAGGAAGCCATGGCCACGCAGCATTACTACCCGGCAATGATCAATCAACTGCATATGCGCGCGTTTTATCGGATGTATCGCGAGCCGCATACGATCAAACGCTACCTCATCGACTACCCCAGTAATTTTTTGCACCTGTTGAGGATGATCGTTCAACGCAAAGTTGCCATCAGCGTTGGAGAATGACCATGCACATCCTGTTCATTCTCAAGGACTTCAAATCGGGTGGTGGCGTCGAGCGCGTCCAGCAACGGTTGTCCGAGCAGTTTCTCAAGGATGGCCAGCGTGTGAGTTTTTTCGTCATGAACGGTGACACGCCGGACACTGAAGGTGCGCCAACGCTGGGCAGCGGCAGCGGCAGCGGCATCGTCGGCCTGCTCAAGTCCATTGTGCTGTTGCGCCGGCTCATTCACCGTGAGGGCGTCACCCACCTCATTTCCGCCAAGGAGCAGGCCAATCTCTGCACCTGGTTCGCCACCCGGGGCCGTCCCTGCAAAGTCATCTATAGCCGCCACGCGGCACTGGATTGCACTGAACAGAAAACCGGCCCTTCAAGCCTGCGCCTGCTCTATTCGTTGTACCTCTGCGGCAGCGGCAAGGTGGTCACGGTCTCCATAGCCTTGCGCCAGTCCCTCGTCGACTGGATGCCCTGGGGTCGGCAACGGATCCGCTATTGCCCCAACGCCGTCGTCACCGAACAACTGCTTGAAGCCGCACAAGCGCCGCTGCCCACCGATTTACCCCGCGACTATTGGTTGAGCGTGGGCCGATTGGTGGGACCTAAAGGGTTTCATCTGTTGCTGGATGCCTACGCCCTGGCGTTGCGCAGCGAAGCACTGCCGGATCTGGTGATCGTCGGCGACGGTCCCTTGCTTGACGCACTGACCACTCAGGCAAGCCGACTGGGCATCACGCACCGGGTGCATTTCACCGGATTCCTGAGCAACCCCTATCCGCTGCTGAGGCACGCACGGCTGTTCATTCTGAGCTCCGTGCAGGAAGGCATGCCGACCGTCCTGATCGAGGCGCTGGCGCTGGGCACGCCCGTGCTGGCATCCGACTGCGAGACCGGGCCCAGGGAGCTGCTGGACAACGGTCGACTGGGTCAACTGGTCGCCGTCAACGACGTACCGGCGTTGGCGCGGGGAATGCTTCAAAGCCTGGCGGCCCAGAGCGGCGTTGCGCCCAGCGCAAAAATGCTCAGTGACGCCATCCATCCGTACACCAGCCGGTACGCCGCGCAAGCGTATTACCAGGTATGGAACCAATGAAAAAGTTGCTGATTATCCTGCATGACCTCAGCGCAGGCGGGGCTGAAAAAATGATGGCGCGCCTCGCCAGTGCCCTGGTGGACGCGGGCAATGACGTGACATTGCTGATGCTCACCGGTGGCGGCGTCCATGCAGTGCACCTCGACCCGCGGGTCAAGAAAGTCGAATTGCAAAGCCAGCGCACCGCGCGTGCGGTGCCGGCCCTCGCGCGATTTCTGCGCGCCAATCGCTTCGACGCACAACTGGCGGCCCTCACTCACGTCAACGTGGTGGCCATCCTCGCCGCCTCACTGTCAGGGACACTGGCACGGCTGCACGTCAGCGAACGCAACACGTTTTCCCATGACAAGCACGTTAACCAAGGCTTCATGGTGCGGCTGGCGTATCGGGTGGCCCCCCTGTTGTATCGGCTCATCCCCAACCCGGTGATCTGCGTCTCGCGAGGCGTCGCCCAGGACCTGGTCGACACCACCCTTGCACGTCTCAAGGACGTGACCATTGCCGACAATCCGGTCCTCGACGACGACTTTCGCGACAAGCCGCCGGGGCGGCCGAGTCACCGCTGGCTGTTGCAAAAGTCCAGCCCGGTGATTGTCGCCGTGGGTCGCCTGGCCCCGCAAAAAGGCTTCGACACCTTGATCAACGCCTTCGCGAGGTTGCCGGACGCCAACGTTCGCCTGATCATTTTTGGCGAAGGCACGCTCAGGGTGCAGTTGCTTGAGCAGGCCTGCACGCTGGGTGTGGCCGATCGGTTCGACTTGCCAGGCTACACCCGCGATCCCATGGCAGAAGTGGCCGCGGCCGACTGCTTTGTGCTGTCGTCACGTTTCGAGGGCAGCCCCAACGCGCTGGTCGAGGCCTTGTCCACCGGCACCCCGGTGGTGTCGACCCGCTGCCCCCATGGCCCGCAAGACATTCTCATCGGTGGCCTCGTCGCGCCGCTGGTGGCCGTCGACGACCCAAGCGCATTGGCGCAGGCCATCGCCCTGCAACTCTCGACACCGCGAGACCTGCAACGCCAGTCCCGCATCGATGCCGCCGCGCGTTTCATGAATGCCAGCGCGGTAGAAACCTACCTCGCCGCGCTGCTCCGGAGGCCATCGCCATGAGCACACTGGAGATCCGATATTCCACACTGCGCGATGCGTTCACTCTGTTCGGTGTGCTGTTCTACATCCAGGTGATCACGTTTGTCCTCAGTCTGGGTGGAGCGTCCAGCTTTGGCGACATCGATAAAGACCTCGAAGGCAACGTCGCCAACCAGGTCTGCGGTCTCATCACATTGTTGGTGCCGTTGTTCTTCTTCATCCGCAACAAGGTGTTCCTCAGCAAAACCTTTTACCGCAGCAACTTCTTTTTGCTGGTGTTCATGCTCTGTGTCATCGCATCGATCGGTTGGTCCCACGACCCGATGCTGAGTTTCAAGCGGTTTATCGCGATGCTCAGCGTGGTGTTTTTTGCCGGTTTCATTGCCTACAACTACCCCCTTGAAAAAATCACCTTCATGCTCGGCTGTGCCATCGGCGTGGCGGCGTTGATCGGGTTGATGCTCGCCGTGGTCATGCCTGACGTCGCGTTCTTGTCCGGTGGCATTCGGGACGGTGCATTCAAGGGGATTTTCGCCGAAAAGAACGCCGGGGCACGGCTCAACGCAATCGCCATCCTGCTGTTGCTGCCGATGATCCGCCAACGCAACCGCTGGGCCCTGTTCTGTTCGTTTTTTTCGCTGATCGCGATCCTGCTCGCCCAGTCGGCGACCGGCGTGGCATTGATCATTTCCGGTACGGTGAGCTACTGGTATTTCCTCACCCTGATCCGCTTGCATATCAACCGCTCGCAGTGGCTGTTCTTCGGTTGCACGCTGGTGTTTCTGCTGGTTTGCCTGTTGCTGTACAGCCACGTTGCGTGGCTGCTGGAGATTGCCGGTCGCGATCCGTCGCTCACTGACCGCACGATGATCTGGGAGCTGCTCGCGCCGTTTGTCGACGAACAATGGCTCAAGGGTTACGGCTTCGGTGCCTTCTGGGCCAGCCCCGACGCCAGTGCCTTCATCACTCGCTGGGGCTACATCGGCAACGCCCACAGCGGCTACATGGAGACCCTGCTCAACGGCGGCGTTATCCAGTTGACTGCGCTGGCGCTGCTGCTGGGCGAAGCGCTGCTCAAACAGTACCGCGCCGTGACGGCGAACCAGGCGGCACGGTTTCGCGCCAGCGCCCTGGTCATCATCGGCTTGTTCGTCGTCACCAATTATGTGGCGTACGTGATTCCCAACTATCGCTCTGCCGAGTTCCTGGTGTTCTGCACCTTGGCCCTGTCCTTTCGGCATCACCACGCGACATTCCCCGAGTTATCACCGACAACCCTGCGTCAGCGTCCGTCTGGCAAGGGTTTAGCGCGCGATTCAGCCCAGGCGTGACAAAAGGAGAAACACCCGTGCCCAACCAAGCCTCCCCTTCAGCACATTCAGTGTGCGTCGTGATCCCGCTGTACAACGGCGCCGACAGCATTGAGCAAACACTGGCGTCCCTGGTCGGGCAAACCCGACTGCCCGATCACGTCATCGTCGTTGACGATGGTTCCACCGATGACGGGCCACAGCGGGTCAGAGACTTCGTGGCGCCGTTCCGCCTGACGCTGTTGCAGCAGGCCAACGAAGGCCAGGCCAGTGCCCGCAACAACGGATTGCGGCACAGTGAAGAGACGTTTGTGGCGCTGCTCGATGCCGATGATCAATTTCGTCCGCAAAAGCTCGAGCTGCAATTGGCGCTGTACGACGAACTCACTCGTCAGGGACGGCCGGTGGGGCTGATCGACTGCTACACCCAGGTCAATTACAGCGACGGCAGGCGGCAGCTGGACAACCACCTCAAGAACGGCCGGCATTTCTACGATTTCATCCACGCCAACGTCCTCAATGGCGTATCCACCGCGCTGGTCAAGCGCGAGGTGATCATGCAATACGGCGGCTTCGATGCCAGCCTGCGTTACTCCGAAGACCGTTTCATGTGGACCCGGATCGCTGAACACTGGGAGGTCCACACGGTGCCACAGGTGCTGCTGGAGCGCACAGTCAACGGCGGCAACATGACCGCGCAACCGAAAAAGTACTATGCGAACAAAATCAGGTTCATCGACGTGTACCTCGCCCGCTATGGCGCACAGCTCAGCAAGCAGCAACGGATCGATTTTGTGCTGGGCAACCACACCGATTTTCTCAATGCCTTTTCCCGACGTGGCGAGCATGCCGAAGTGATCGGCGTGTACCGGCGAATGCTGGAGTATTCCTGGCAAACGCTGATCTTCGCCAATGGCAAACCGACCTTGCGCTACCTCTATGCCTGCGCCCGAACCTTGCGCAAGGCAACGGCATCAACCACCGCTCATTGAACCGGTATCCGCCATGGCCAATCACCGTCTGGTGACATTGATCTGGATCTTCACCGAGAAATTCGGCCTGATCTTCCTGTCGATGATTACCTTTGTCGCGTATGCCAGGCTGTTGTCGCCCGCAGAGCTGGGTGTGGGCACAGTCATCATTGCCATCGTCGAGTTGATCGGCCTGGCGTATTCATCGGTTCTGGAAGACCCGCTGGTACGACTCGAACGGCTGGAGGACAAGCACATCACCACGGCGTTCTGGGCGGCGGTACTCGTTAGCCTGGCGTCCATCGTCGTCATCTCGGGCGCAGCGATGCTTTACACGCCCGATCCGGTGCTGCAATGGATGACCGCGGTTGCCTCGGTGAAAATCCTGTTCACCATGATGGCGCGGGTCTATGTGGCGCAAATGCGCCGCAGCGGTAACTTCAAGATGCTGGCTTCACGCACGTTAATGGGCAAGGTGGTTGGTGGCGTCGGCGGCATCGCTGTCGCGCTGTGGGGGTTGGGGGCCTGGGCGGTCGTTGCCCAGGCATTGATCATGGAGTTCGTCTCCATCATCGTATTGATGCGCGCAGACCCGCGACGCATTGCCTTTCGTATTGACGGCCCGGTCTTGCGCGAACTGTTGAAGTCCGGTGCGCCGGTGGCCGTCAACGCGCTGAGCTCGCAAGCGCTGCAACGCGGGGTCAATGTGGTCCTTGGCATGACCGCCGGCACCAATGCGGTGGGCATGTTCAACATGGCGATGCGCATCATCGATCTGCCGCGTACGGCGATCTACCACGGCCTGATCAGTTATGCGCTGCCGGTGTTTGCCCGGCGTAGCGCCGATCCCTCACGGTTACGCGCGATCATCAGCGATTCGACCGCCGTCAGCGGCTTCCTGCTGACGCCCCTGTTCATCGGCATCGCCCTCACGGCGCACGACGTGATCCTGTTGATCTTCGGCGCCAAATGGACCGAGGCCATTCCCCTGCTGCAAGTGCTGGCGTGCACCGCCGCCATTGGCAATACCGCCATGTATGCCACGACCGCGCTGATCGCCGTCAATCGCAGCCACCTGACCATCAAGGCCGAAGTGGCAACCACGGTACTGGCACTGGCGCTGGTTTACAGCTTCGGCAGTCTTTATGGCGGCATGGCGGCCGCCCTCGCTCTGCTGGCGAGGATGCTGATCATCACGCCGCTGCAAATACGCGGCCTCAACACGGCCATCGGCTATGGCTGGCACCGGTTCTTCGACGCCAATTACCGCAGCGTGATTGCCTCGCTCGTCATGGCGGCAACCGTCGTGATGGTTGCTCCCCGGGTAGGTTTTCAAGGCTATCTGAACCTGATTTTCACCATCGGTATTGGCGCACTGACCTATGCCGTGGCGTACAGCATATTGCACCCGCGCTGGCTGCAAGAATTCAAAACGGTTTTCACCGCGCGCTGAATTCCCCCCTGAGACAGGAACACCTCACCATGCCTAAAACCACGCTTATTACGGGCGGGGCCGGCTACATTGGCTCCCATACTGCCCTGGCGCTCATCAATGCCGGGCACTCTGTGCTGGTGCTCGACAACCTGTGCAACAGCTGTCAAGAGTGCATCGCGCGTCTTGAGCTGCTGACCCACACCCGGGTCGATTTCATCAATGGCGATATTGGCGACTCGATCTTGCTCGACAAGATTTTCAGTCGTTACGACGTCGAGGCCGTGGTGCATTTTGCAAGCCTCAAATCCGTCGAAGAAAGCATTCGCAAGCCTTTGGACTATTACGCCAACAACGTCGCCGGGACACTCAATCTTTGCCGGGCGATGGTGCGTCATGAAGTGTTCAATCTGGTGTTCAGCTCCTCGGCGACGGTGTACGGCGACCCTGCGCAAACCCCGATCCTGGAAGACATCGGGACCGGAAAACCGGTCAATCCCTATGGCCGCACCAAACTCATGATCGAGGAGTTGCTGACCGACCTGTGCCACGCGGATCCGCGCTGGAGCATTGCCTTGTTGCGCTACTTCAATCCGATTGGTGCCCACGAAAGCGGGATGATCGGCGAAGACCCCAGCGGCCGCCCCGCCAATTTGCTGCCGTGCCTGACCCAGGTTGCGATCGGACGGATTCCCGAACTCACGGTGTACGGCTGCGACTATCCCACCGTGGATGGAACCTGCGTGCGCGATTACATCCATGTTGTCGACCTTGCCATCGGCCATCTCAAGGCTCTGGAGGTGTTGCGGGGCAAAGGGGGCATCAACGCCTGGAACCTGGGCACCGGCATCGGCTACAGCGTGCTGCAGATGATCCAGAGTTTCGAGGACATTACCGGCATCACCATCCCCTACCGTTTCGCCCCGCGACGTGCCGGTGACATCGCCAAATGCTGGGCCGACCCGAGCAAGGCAGGACGTGACCTGGGCTGGAGCGCGCAACGTGACCTGGAACAGATGATCGTCGATACCTGGCGGTGGCAGTCGCGCAATCCGCTGGGGTATCAGTCGTCGCTCGACATACCGGCCTTGATGACAGCGAAGTAACGCAGATGCTCAGCAAATATCTGCTGGTCCTGCTGTGGTCAGTTTCACTGGCTGGCACGGCGGCGCAAGCACCCTCCCGTCCGCCGGCCAGCGGGCTGGTGCTGTGGCTCGACGCGGCCGATGCATCGACCATGACCGTCGATGCACAGGACCGTGTGCAGTACTGGCGCGACAAATCCGGCCAGTCCAACGACGCCACGGCAGACGATGCCGCCTTGGGACCGAAGCAGGTTGCGAACGCCCTGAACGGTCAATCGGTGGTGCGTTTCAGTGGCGTTGAGGGGTTTCTGGGCAAAAACATCCGCAGCGCAAAAGGCCCGGTCACGGTGTTGCTCGTATCCCTTCGGCCAGCAGAAGCCAATGTTGATCCCTGGCAGCGGCTGTTCAGTTCGCGACCGCAAATCGCCAACAACGATAACGTGTTGCCGAATTTCGCCATCAGCCTGCGACAGACCACCGCGTATGCGCCGACCATTTCCGTGCTGGAGCTTTTCGATGTGCCGATCGGTCCGTATGCCGTCGGGCGCAACGTGGTCGGCAAGGCCGAAAACTTCCGCGGCGAAATCGCCGAAGTGCTGGTCTACGACCGCCCGTTCGCCTCCCTCGCCGAGCGGCAACAAGCGTTTGAGTACCTGGCGGACAAATGGTCCATTGTCGTTCCCAGACTGGCTGACACCTGGACCCGTGTCGGACCGCTGGGCACGTTGCCGGTCCATACCAACCCCAACCTGCCGCTGTCCGATCAGGCCAATGCCGGCCAGTGGACGCTCGACACGCAGCTGTCCGATGACTTCAACGGCACAACGCTCGACCGCACGCGCTGGCACGTCAACAATGCCATAGGGAACGAATCGCTCGGACGCAAACCGGCGCTGTTCAAGCCGGACAATGCTAGCGTCAAGAATGGCAACCTGAACATCGTCTTTCGCAAGGAAACCTTGCCGCAGAAGTACGTCAAGCTCGGCTTCAAGGACTACTCCTCAGCGATGGTTCGCACCCATTCGCGTGGGCTCTTCGGGTATTACGAGGCGCGCGCCAAACCCATGGACTCGGCAGGCTCCAGCGCATTCTGGCTCGCGTGGACGGGCATGACTGACAACGCCACCGAAATCGACATCTTCGAAATCGGCGGCAAGACCAAAGACGCTGCCCTGGACCGTTTTTACAACATGAATGCCCACCTGTGGGCCACGCCGCAAAGCACCGAACATGTCGCCGATGGCAGCACCTGGGTCAGTCCATGGCGCCTGGCGGACAGCTTCCATATCTACGGCTTCGACTGGCAGCCCGATACCCTGCGCTGGTACGTCGATGGCGTGCTGGTCAGGGAATCGAAGAACCGCCATTTCTTCTTCCCGATGCAGATCGTCTTTGACAGTGAGGCCATGTGGCAGTGGTTCGGCGTGGTCGACGATGCTGACTTGCCCTCTACCTTCAGCGTCGACTACGTCAAGGTGTGGCAACGCAGTCGATAGGCGTCACACCAGATCGACAACCGCCCGGGTCAAATCTCAATCGGCAGATGGTCAGTTTTCAATTAGCGCTAACACGTCTGGAGCGCATTCAAATGATCAAACGCCGGCTGAAAGAACTGGATTTGCTGCGCTTCCTGGCGGCTATCGCAGTCGTGTTTTTTCACTATGCCTTTCGCGGGTATGCAAAGGGCGACATGTCTACAATGCCCTACCCGCTATTGGCTGAGCCCGCCAAATACGGTTACTTGGGTGTCGAACTGTTTTTCATGATCAGTGGATTCGTCATTCTGATGACCGCTTCGAGCAATAATCTCAAAGTATTTTTCATATCCCGCGTTGTTCGTATCTGCCCGGCATTCTGGGTGTGCTGCACCCTCACTTTTCTAATCATACTTGCCATCGGCCAACCACGGTATACAGCCGACCTTTATCAATACATCGCGAACATGACATTCCTCAGCGACTTGATGGGTATCGCGCCGATCGACGGCGTTTACTGGTCTCTGTTTGCAGAAATAAAATTTTATCTAATGATCTCCATTGTGTTGGGTTTCAAGAAAATAGAAAAAATAGAGACATACCTCATACTCTGGCTGCTGATCTCCGCCACAGCTGAAGTATTCACTTTCGAAAAAATGCGCTCGATATTAGTCACCGATTACGCTGCCTATTTCATAGCGGGTGCAACGTTCTACATGATATGGGCCGGGGGCATCACAAAAACAAGAATTCTCCTGTTGGCGGGTGCATTGGCATTGTCCTGCTACACCGCAATTGTATGGGCCGAATTGCTCGAAACAAAATATTCAACCGACTACAATCTGTTGATCGTATGCAGCGTAATTACCCTTTTCTTTATAACGTTCTTTTTGGTCGCAACGAACAAAATGGCAGCCATAGGGGCATTGAACTGGACTGCATTAGGAGCGCTAACCTACCCACTTTATCTATTACATCAAATGATCGGCTTTATGATCTTTAATATTGCTTATCCGGCTGTGAACCCGCACCTACTGCTTTGGGGCACTATCGCCTTGATGATTGGCGCGTCGCATGTCATCCATAAAAAAATAGAAACCCCGATGGCCAGATTAATGAAAAAACTCCTTTCGCTATCCTTCAAGCGTGTCGAAGTTAATAAGCCGTAACCGAGCGTACAAAGTCGCCGATCGCTGGTCCGGCCATGCCGATCAACAGAGGCAAGCATGTCCTATGGAGAACATGTCTGCCGAATCAAACGGTGGCGGGTCAAGCGTCAACAAGATAGTGAAAAGCCCACCGACGGCCCCCCCCCTCTTAAATCATCGGCGAAGCACTCACCACCCGCAGTGCCAACCCTTCATAGGCATCCAGCGTAATGGTGAAGTCGCCCTCAGGCGTGAGATCACCTTCGACCCGCTCGTTGATGATGTCGACCACCGGACCCGGCGCGATGTTGGGCAGGTGCAAGGTTTCGGTGATCGGCGTCGAGCCGAAATTCAGTGCGGTGATTTGTGTGCCTTTGCCGGCCGGTAATTCGTGGACCATGATCAGCAGCCCTGGGTGCTGGACATCCGGAATCAGGATCTGACGACTGGCGGCGATGTCGTAGGCGCGGCGTGCGGCGAGGATTCTTCTGAGTTGCGAGACGAACGAATCCGGGTCCTTCAATTGGTTGGGCAGGCTGCCATACAAGGTCTTCGGACGTGGCATTTGCCCTGCGGACAGCGGTGCTTGCGGATTGAGGTCCACCAGATCATAGGCGCCGCGATGAATCCAGCGTGTGTCGCCGTCGCCCATCAAGTGCTCAACCTGTTCGGCCGGCAATGGCAGCGCACCGACCAGGTCCCAGCCGGACAGCGCGAACACGCCCGGCTGCATGGCGTTGTACATCACCAACAGCAAATGGACCTGGCGAATCTGCTGGATATCCGCCGTCGTGATCGTGTCGAGATCACGAATCCCCAACGCCGCCGTGATGATGCTGGCGGTGGTGCAAGACACGCCGTTGGTGACGAATTTCAGATTGTAAGGCGCGTGCTCGCCCGCTAGACGTTCGTACATCTGCTCGCGAATGTGTTCACGCAAGATGCTGCCCGGAAAGGTCTGGCCCTGATAAAGGTAAGTGTCATGGGCGTGCAGCGTCCAGAAATGCACCAGTTCCAGGGTCAGTTCGTCGTGGTTTTGCAAGGCATGGATCAGCGAACCGGGGTCGATGCCGAGGGTGTGCATCTGGCGCAGCATCAAGCGCAGGAACTCGGTATCGCCCATCAGCAACGCGTGCTGGTAGGCCGGCCGGGTGATGAAGTCGTAGGAGAGATCGGCACCACCGTGGGACATGCTGGCGATGTCGTCGACGGTCAGGTTGAGCTCCTGAAAACTGAAACCGCCGGCCTTGCGGATCGCCCCGCCCAGCAACTGGTTGCCAGTGATCGATAACGGGTGGCTTTCAGACCAGGCGGTGCCGTCGAGCTTGCGCTCCACGCCAAGGAACCCGTTGGCGTCCAGACGCAGGATTTTCGCGCCCATGACGTCAATGGCGTGCAGGGCATCGCCGATGATCATCTGCTGCGCGGCGAAGGTCGGGTCCAGCCAGTTCAATGACGGCTGACCTTCCTTGAAGTAATGCAGATAAACCCAACGCCGCGGCTTGCCATCGACGCCGATCACGATCGGTGTCGCGCTCCAGTCGGTTTCCTTGACCCCTGGCTCGAAGAAAATCACCCGCTGCAACTGGCCGACGATGTAGTGCTTGTCCCGGAGCACGTCGACCTGCAGCGGACTGAGGTTTTGCGCATCACGGCCGTCGGCGATGTCCGGCAGCAACGGCCAGTCCTCTTCGCGGATTTCGACCATGTGGTAGAGACCCGGATAGTCTTCATAGGCCATCTCGGCCAAGCGGAAATCCGCGCCTTTGCCGGTATGCGAAGGGATAACGTCATCGATGATCACCGCGTTGTGCGCGGCGGCCATGCGCACCAGGGCCTGAAGCTGCGCCTCGGTGCCCAGTTGCGGGTCGATCTCGAAACTGATGCGGTCGAAGTTGCCATCAATGGTCGGTGTGCGTCGGGTGCCCGTCAGGCCGCCAGACATTTTCAGCGGACCATTGTGAATGCCCTGGATGCCGATTTTCGACAGGGCATGCCATAAGGTTTCATCGCCCAACGCCTCGAGCACACTGCCGTCTTCGCGGGTGACGATGGACGCCGGGTAAGCGGTGAACCACACCGAAGCCAGGGCCGAAGCATCACGGGGCCGGGTGTGGGCATACGGCTGTTGCCACAGCCGACCTTGCCCAGAGTAGAGCTTGGCCCGCTGCCGTGCGGCATGCAGCATCGATTGTTCAACCAGCCAGGTCACATGATTTTTGTCAGCCGCGGTCATAAAAACAATCACCTGTTTTCGGGATAAATATGCGCTCGGCCATCCCATGCGTACCTGCACCGGTGGCCCCGTCCTTTTCATATGAGGCCCTGAGCCGGCATTCGTTGCATTGAGGCTTGAGGACTCAGAACGCGCGCCCTGTGTTTTGCTTCGAATTACACCACCACGCGTTCACCTTTCAGGGCTGGCAACGCGATGGCGAGCGCCAAGCCAATCAACCCCGCCGCTACCGCAAAGGTGATTGCCATGCCATGGGCGACCGCTTCTGGCGCCGCATGGGTGACGTCGGTCGCCGATGAAGCCAATGCAAACACTGCGCCCATGACCGAGGCCCCGGTGATGAGCCCGAGGTTGCGCGACAGGCTGAGCAGGCCGGCGATGACGCCTCGCTGATCCGCACTGACGCCGGTCATGATCAATGTGTTGTTGGCCGCCTGAAACAGCGCATAACTGGCGGTGATCACAGCAATGGGCGCGAGGTAGCCGAGGACGCCGACACGCGTCGGCATCATGGACAGAACGCATGCACCGAGCGCCATTGCAACAAGCCCGGAAACGCTCATGCGCTGCGCGCCAAAACGGTCCACCAGGCGCCCGGCGGGCACGCCAGCCAACGCGGCAACCAGCGGGCCGACTGACAACGTGAGCCCGACCAGCGCTGCATTCAACCCGAGCGCGCCCGAGAGATAGAACGGCCCGACCACTAACGTCGACATCATCACCGTCGAGACCAGCGTGCTCATGGCCAGACTTGCGCTCAATCCCCGATCACGCAACAGCGTCAGTTTGATCAACGGCGATGCAACCGTTGCCTCGACGAACAGGAAAACCCCGGTACCGGCAACCGCGATCAGCAATAACGCGAGGTTGAGCGAACCCCAAACACCGCCACCCATCGTCATTGCCAAAGCATAAGAACCGAGTGTCAGCGCCAACACCAACGTGCCTGCGACGTCAAATCCGCCGCGCTGAGCCTTTGGCGTTTGGCGATCAGCAGGCAAATAGAGGTACGCAAGCACACCGTTCAAAACGCCCAGCGGCAGGTTAATCAGAAAAATCGCCTGCCAGCCAAAGCCGGAGATCAACACGCCACCGAGCGATGGCCCCAGCGTGGTGCCGATCGCCGACATCGTGCCGAGCAATCCCATGGCGCTGCCGGTCTGCGCCTTGGGCACCGTCTCACCGACAAACGAAACGGTGAGCGCTAACATGATCGCCGCGCCGAGGCCTTGCACCGCCCGCGCGCTGACCAGCCACCCCAGCGAAGGCGCCACACCACACGCCAGCGAAGCCAGGGTGAATATGGCGATGCCGGCCAGCAGCAAGCGACGGCGGCCGACGATGTCGCCCAAGCGTCCAACGCTGACGATCAACGTCGTGATCGCAAGTAAATACGCCAGGACGACCCACTGCACGTGCTGAAAGGAAGCGTCGAGTGCCTGGGACAGGGTCGGCAAGCCTGCATTGGCGATGCTGGTGTCGAGTGAAGGCATCAACATCGACAGCGAAAGGCTGGCGAGCGCCCAGCGGACCGAGCCGGGTTGCATGGTGAGTTTCATGGTTTGGCCACTTGATGAAGAGTTGACCTTCAGCGTATGCCCGCGCCTGACATGGCGGAAGACGCACCACTTGCACTTGATACCTGCACGCGGCGCCATGTCATCACTCAGCCGTGCTACCGTTGAAACATGACGACTCCCGATCTGAATCTGCTGATTACCCTCGATGCGCTGCTCGCTGAAGGCAGCGTTGCGCGTGCCGCCCAACGATTGCGCCTGAGCCCATCGGCAATGAGCCGGGCGCTGGCGCGATTGCGTGAAACCACCGGCGATCCATTGCTGGTCCGCGCCGGACGCGGCCTGGTGCCGACACCCAGGGCGCTGGAGCTGCGCGAGCAGGTCAGCCAACTGGTGCAGCACGCCGAAGCGGTGCTGCGCCCCGCCGAGCAGCTCGACCTCAAGCAACTGGTGCGCACCTTCACGCTGCGCACCAGCGACGGCTTTGTAGAGAATTTCGGGCCGGCGCTGATTGCTCGCCTCAGCGAAGAAGCACCCGGCGTACGGCTGCATTTTTTGCAGAAACTGAACCAGGACAGCACGCTGCTGCGCGACGGGACGGTCGATCTGGAGACCGGCGTTGTCGCCGACACCACCAGCCCGGAAGTGCGCACCCGCGCGTTGTATCAGGATCGCTTCATTGGCGTCGTACGCCCGGGTCATGCGCTGAGCAAGGGCAAGATCACACCCGCCCGGTATGCGTCCGGCAGGCATGTGCTGGTCTCGCGGCGTGGACGGGACAAAGGGCCGATGGATGAAGCCCTGAAACCGCTTGGACTGACGCGGGAGATCGTCACCATCGTCGGCGGCTTCTCCGCAGCGCTGGCGCTAGCCCGGGCTTCGGACCTGATCGCCACGGTGCCCGAACGCCACACCCACAATCTGCGCGCTGGCCTGCACAGTTTCCCCCTTCCGGTGGCCACGCCAGTGATCACCATCTCAATGCTCTGGCACCCGAGAATGGATGCCGATGCCGCGCACCAGTGGTTGCGCGGCTGTATTCGAGGGGTGTGTGCGGGGTTCCTGGATTAGCGCTTATTGAATGCTTTCGCACCCGGTGGGAGCGGCCAAGTTGGCGAACCGGGACTAGACTCAATCCGTTGCTTCAGGCCACACCGGTCGGGCCAGCGATCTGGAAATGAGGGAACGTCATGAGCGACAAAGACAATTTGCGTAAGTATTCCTCTCAAGTGGTCGACGGCGTGGAGCGCGCGCCCGGCCGTTCGATGCTGCGTGCCGTGGGCTTTACGGATGAAGACTTCAAAAAGCCGCAGATTGGCATCGCCTCGACATGGGCCATGGTCACGCCGTGCAACATGCACATCGACAAGCTCGCCGTTGAAGCGGAAAAAGGCGCGAATGCCGCAGGCGCCAAGGGCGTCATTTTCAACACCATCACCATTTCCGACGGCATCGCCAACGGCACCGAAGGCATGAAGTATTCGCTGGTGTCGCGGGAGGTGATTGCCGACTCCATCGAAGTGGTGGCCGGTTGCGAAGGTTTTGACGGTCTGGTGACCGTGGGCGGTTGTGACAAGAACATGCCGGGGTGCCTGATCGGTATGGCGCGGCTGAATCGCCCGTCGATCTTCGTCTATGGCGGCACCATCCGCCCGGGCGCTGGCCACACCGACATCATTTCCGTGTTCGAGGCCGTGGGGCAGCACGCTCGCGGCGATATCAGCGAGATTCAGGTCAAGCAGATCGAGGAAGTGGCGATTCCCGGCCCCGGCTCCTGCGGCGGCATGTACACGGCCAACACCATGGCCTCCGCCATTGAGGCATTGGGCATGAGCCTGCCCGGTTCCAGTTCTCAGGACGCCGTCGGCAGCGATAAGGCATCAGACAGCTTCCGCGCCGGTCAGCAGGTCATGGAGCTGTTGAAGCTGGACCTCAAACCCCGCGACATCATGACCCGCAAAGCCTTTGAAAACGCCATCCGCGTGGTGATCGCCCTCGCTGGCTCGACCAACGCCGTGCTGCACCTTTTAGCCATGGCCCATGCGGTGGATGTCGAGTTGACGCTGGATGATTTTGTCGAACTGGGCAAGGTGTCCCCAGTGGTGGCCGACCTGCGTCCCAGCGGTAAATACATGATGAGCGAGCTGGTCGCCATTGGCGGCATCCAGCCGCTGATGAAACGCATGCTCGCCGCCGGCATGCTGCACGGCGATGTGCTGACAGTGACCGGCAAAACCCTGGCCGAAAACCTGGAAAACGTGCCCGATTACCCCGAAGGCCAGGACGTGATTCTGCCGTTCGACCGCCCCGTCAAAAAGGATTCGCACCTGGTGGTGTTGCGCGGCAACCTCTCGCCGACTGGCGCGGTGGCCAAGATCACCGGCAAGGAAGGTTTGCGCTTTGAAGGCACGGCGCGCGTGTACCACGGTGAGGAAGGCGCGCTGGCCGGGATTCTCAATGGCGAAGTCAAAGCCGGCGACGTCATCGTGATTCGCTACGAAGGGCCCAAGGGTGGACCCGGCATGCGCGAAATGCTCTCGCCGACTTCGGCGGTCATGGGCAAAGGGCTGGGCAAGGAAGTCGCGTTGATCACCGATGGCCGCTTCTCCGGCGGCTCCCATGGTTTTGTGGTGGGGCATATCACGCCGGAGGCCTTTGAAGGCGGGCCGATTGCGCTGATCGAAGACGGTGACAAGATCACCATCGATGCTGAAACCCGGCAGATCACAGTCGATGTCTCCGACGCTGAACTGACCGAGCGCAAGACCCGCTGGGTGCGTCCGGAATCCAGGTACAAACGCGGGGTGCTGGCCAAGTATGCCAAGACCGTGTCCAGCGCCTCGGAGGGTGCGGTTACGGATAAGTATCTTTAGGGGATGGGCGCAAGGCCTGCGGTTCTGTGTTGTCTGAACTGACGCCATCGCGAGCAGGCTCACTCCCACATTGGATCTTCATTGAGCACAGGATTTGTGTTCGACGCAGATCACATGTGGGAGTGAGCCTGCTCGCGATGAGGCCCTGACAATCACCGAAAATCAATTGATCAACACACAAGCCTCAAAGCCGAAACCGGTCAACCGACTGCGACAGCTTGCCCGCCAAAGTCGACAACTCATCAGTCGTCGAAGCAGTCTGCCCAATCACCTTGCTGTTGCCTTCCGACATGCCGGCAATCATATCCACCTGATGGGCGATTTCGTTACTGGCCAGGCTCTGTTCACCGATCGTGCGGGTGATGTCATTCACCAGCTCAGTGGTATTGAGCGTGGCCTGGAGGATTTCGCGGATGGCGCGCTCGACGTCGGCGGTCACGGCCATGCCTTTGTCGACCTGCGCAACGCCCGCCTCCATGCTGGTCACCGCCTCGCGGGTACTTAGCTGGATGCGCGAGACCATGCTGGCAATTTCCTGCGTGGAAGCGCTGGTGCGTCCGGCGAGGCTGCGGACTTCGTCGGCCACCACCGCGAATCCACGACCTTGCTCACCGGCGCGAGCGGCCTCGATGGCGGCGTTGAGTGCCAGCAGGTTGGTTTGATCGGCGATGCCCTTGATCACCTGAATGATGCTGAAAATCCCTTCGGACTCCTTGTCCAGCGTGCGGATCACCTGGGCCGATTGCTGCGCCGAACGCGCAATGCCGTCCATGTCGTTGACCACCTGATGAATCACGCGACCGCCATCCTTGGCCAGTGCCTCGGCCTGATTGGCCATGTTCAATGCGCGCTCTGCGTGGCGGGTGATTTCCTCGATGCTCGCGGTCATTTCACTCGCGGCAGCGGCCATGGTGCTGGCGGCGACGCTTTGCTGCTGGCTGCTGTCGGCGACCTGATGGCAGCCGCTGCTCAACTGCACGCTCATGCCACTCACACCATGCGCATTGCTGCGAACCACCTCGATCATGCCGCGCAAGTCACGCTGCATGGTTGCCAGGCTGCGAATCAATGCGCTGGCTTCATCCTTGTGGGTCGGTTCGACGATAGGCTCGCTCAGGTTGCCATGGGCGATGCTTTGGGCAATACGACTGGCGGTCTGCAACGGCCCCATGATGCTCGAAATCACCCAGCGTCCCTGGATCAGCAGCAACAGCAGGCTGGCGATCAGCACGACACCCAGCGTGAAATTCGCGCTGCTGATGGCCTGCTCGGTGCCCTTGCTGGTCTGTTGGGTATTGGTTTCGATCAACTCGCTGAGGGCTGCCATCTGGTCTTCCAGTTGGCTGAATGCGGTATTGAACGTGCTCAGTTCCTTTTGTGCGGAGTCCGGATTTTCCAGCGCCAGCCCGACGATGCGCTCGGCCGCACTGATGTAGGTATCGAGGCTCGGCTTGAGCTTGTTCAGGCCCGCCTTGATGGTGTCGTTGACCGGCAGCTTGAGGTTTTCACCGAGTAATTCACGAAAATGCGCCGCATGTTCCTCGATGGAGCTGCGCACCTCGGCTTTGCTGCTGGTGCTTTTGCCCAGCCCGACCACCATTGCGGACAGCACATCGGCGCGCAGTGCATCGTGCATCATGTCGCCTTCGAGGTGATTGCGCAGCGCGGTCATGCTGACCTCGTTGTCCTGCACCGCTTCAGCCATTCGGGTGTTTCCCACGTAACTGACCAGGCTCACGATCAACGCGGTTAGCAAACTCGTACCAATCAGCAGCAGTAAACGTAATTTTATAGACATGGGATAGCCCTCTTGGTACGTCGCTTTTATGAACACGTTATCGGCTGCCTCCGGTGGTTTTTTAAGCCTGACGCAGGACTTTCGGTATTTTGCGACATGCGGTAGTAACGGCCGCGATTGCGCCGCACATTTGCTCCCTTCCCTCCTGAACCTAGTGCCCAAACGCAAGTCATAGCGCAGTCGTGAATTCCCATTACCGCTGTCATCTCATCAGAGCTGCCCGTCTCATGCGCCAAACCCGCCTTGCCTTGCGTTTTGTCTCGCTCTGTTTCATGCCTTTGCTTCCCTTGTTTAGCAGTCCCGCCCATGCCAGCGGGGAACGGCAACTGGTGGAAGCCATCAACGACTACCGCGCCCACCCGCAACGCTGCGACAGGCGCCCGGCACAACGCTTGTCGCCGCTGTCATTGAAGTCGAACCTGGCGTTGCCGATTGGTTATGGCGGCGGCTTGCGCGACCGGTTGAAGGCTTCCGGCTATTCGGCGGTGACGGTGCGAACCCTGCGCGTGGTCGGAGCGCAGGATGCCGACGAAGCGTTTGAGCTGTTTCAGGACGAGTACTGCGGGGCCCTGCTGGATAACCAGTACGCCGACATTGGTGTCAGTCGCGCCAGAAGTGAGTGGCAGATCGTGCTGGCGCAGCCCGTACTCGATAGCCGCGTGGGTGATGCACGCGCGGCGAGCAAGGCGTTGTTGGCAGAGGTCAATGCGGCGCGGGCCAAACCACGCCTGTGTGGTCGTCAGCGCTTTCCCGCTGCACGGCCGCTGAGCTGGAACGCCGCACTCGGCGCGGCGGCGCAAGGGCACAGCAAGGCCATGGCCTACGGCAATTACTTCGCGCACCGTGACCCCGACGGCGACTTGCCGGCGGATCGCGCCAGGGCTGCCGGCTACCGTGGCCGACAGATCGGCGAGAACATCGCCGCCGGGCAGAGCTCACCGGGCAAGGCGATGGCCGGCTGGCTGGCCAGCCCCGGGCATTGCGCCAACTTGATGAACCCGATGTTCACCCAGGTGGGCGCAGCGTTTGCGGCGGATGCGCGCAGTGATGAAGGGGTTTACTGGACGATGCTGTTTGGTGCGCCGTGATCTTGATTGAGCGCAGTCGCTTTCTGAGCCCGGTCATGGCCAAACCATGCGCCAGACCGCTACAGAGTTAGCGCTTGCGCGCCAAACGCTTCTGCCAATTGCCGCCATTGTCACGCTGGAATTGCTCTTCAGAACCAAACTGCACATGGGCCGAGACCGGGCTGACGAGCACATCCGCTTCGTTTAACGCGATAGCCGTCAGTTCGACCATGCGCTCGCCCTGCCCGCTCGCCAACGCCTGATCCTTGCTGGTTTGGGTGTCGAAGACCCAGGTAACCTTCAGGCTGGAAGGAAATTCGTCGAAATCGACTTCGTGGGTCAGCCATTCAAAGCCGACGATTTGCGCTTTGGCCGTTTCACACGCCTCGGTCAGGGTGGCAACCAGGCGACGCTCGATGTGCGTCTGATCGCGTTTGCTTAAACCCATGGGGAATCCTTGTGATTATCAAAAATGTAGACCGCTCAATCGTGCACGCCTTCGGGCACTCGATGCTCCCTGCAAATCAAATTGATTTCGCCGGATTCCAGGGGTTCCTGAGTCAGCCCACAAAAGGCGCCGTCAGCCACTGTCTGATGGAAGCGGCAGCTTCGGCAAAGCCCGAAGCTCGGTACATTTTCCCCTTGCTGAATATTCCTCAACAGTTCCAACAGCAGCCCTTCGAGGTCCTGCGAACGAGCGCCCATGCGCTTGGCGGCAGCGACCAGAAAATCCGGTGGCATCACGGCGTCCAACAGGGCTCTTGCAGGCGCGGTCAGTTCCAGGTGCACGCTGCGTTTGTCCTTGGCATCCGGGGTCTTTATCAGCAGCCCATTAGTTTCCAGCGCCTTGAGCGATTGCGACACCGTGCCCTTCGTCAGCCCCAGATACTCGGTTACCGCCAACGGCGTGTTGGAGTAACGATTACAGCGGCCCAGATACATCAGCGCGCTCAACTGGATCGGCTGCAAATCCGTCAGCTTCGGGTGCTCGCGAAACCAGACACGGGTCAGGCTCGACAGTCTTTCCAGCAGATCGAACAACACGTGGCAATTTCCAGATCAAGAGTGTTGATAAATAGTATCGGATAAAAACCATGTTGACAAAAAGCACTCTTGCCGTAGGCTTTGGTATCGATTCGAAACAACCACTCATCACCCGACATCTGGTAACTGAAGGAGAGAATCTGATGAACGTTAAAGTGTTCGATACCCACGTGCGCACCAAAGATGGCCGCTACTTGCATTTCGATGTGCTGATCGACAGCAACGACGCTGATCTGGCGAAGTCGTACGCCCGCCGTTTCCTTGATGAACAGGGCATTCAGGACGAAGACATTTCCCAGAATGAATGCCGCTTCTGCCATGTTGAACCGACGAATCCGGTCGTCGCTGAGGCGATCAGCAAACAAGGTCACTTCATCCTAAAACTGCAAGGTTGCCAGAAGTAACGAGATGAACGCGTATCAGCCTTTGAACTGCGATCTGCACGACTATCTGGAGATCGCTTGCCTGCGCGGTTATCGACTGGATATCGAACTGAACGATGGTGCACGCCTGATCGCCAAAGCGCTGACGACGCGAACCTCCAGCGACAAGGAAGAGTTTCTATGCCTTGAAACGGCTGACGGCCCTCAGGAAATCCGTTTGGATCAACTGCTGGCTGTCACGCCACTGGACGCCGGCGCGGAGTTTGGGCGGGTGGTGTTCCAGGGTGCGGTTTGCAGTTTTTGAGCGCTTGGTGATAGTCCTCACCCGCGATGGCGCGCAGGTACGCTTGATCCGCCTCAATCCTGAGGTCGCGCCATTCTTGCCAACTCACCATTCCCAGGCGATCCATCTCGTCTGACTGACGAATCAGTTCCTCGTGATAGGCGTCGGGACACTCCATGCGCAGCCTCAAGTCATCCAGCACGAGGTGCCAGGTGTTGAGCGCACGCAGTTTGTGCTCTTGCGCCGGAGTCAGCAGATTGGCAAACGAGTGCATGGCAACGCCCCTCGAAAGTTCTTTCAGAATGGATCAATACGGCGTGAATCCGGTTCAGGCACACCGACCAAAGGCAGGTTTTTCAATGCAGCATTGCCGCCGCAACCGGGCATTGGAACTTTGTAGCAGCTGTCGAGCAGCGCGAGGCGCAAGGCTCCGCTCCGTAACTAAACGCCCTTGTACGAGGAGTTCTTACCCATTGGGCGGTACGTGATGGTGCTTTAGCCTGGAGTAGTTCAGGACGACGTGCCGATGAGCATCTATGGCTCCTCGATGACCTTGTCGGGATCTGCGGAGAAAGGGCAACGTCGAGCAGTTGAACTAACAACTGACAACCAAGGCGGGATAATCAGCGACACTTCTCCCATAACAAGGAGTCCACCATGCACAAGTACACGCTGCGTTACCTGTTCAAAGGCGAGCCCCGCACACACTTGTTCGAACTGAAGCAGCCGCAGCTATCCGTCCATGAGGCGGCGATGCACTTGCTGCAGCTGCATTTTGGGGATGGAGAGAACAGCCTGATCATGCCCACTGCGGACGCGACGCCGGAGGAAATTTTAAAGCAGGCGGAGCTGATAGGGTTGACGCAGATTGAGATCGTCGATCAATCCCGTTGAGCCGACCTCCCCGGCATGCCACGCTCCCAGAGTTTTTGGGGTCGATCACCCATCATGTGAGCGACGCCGATTACCTGTGGGAGCGTGGCCCCGGGCGGCGTTCCGACGAAGAGGCCCGAACAAAAAACACAAATCTCGATGACTCAACTGTGACAGGCCCGACTTTTGCGACCAAAGGCGGAAATGCTCCACAGCCCAGCATAATCCCTCTAGTACGGCAGTCTCAGACGCTAAAGCCAGCTGCGCGCGTCGACATGCAAGCACGCTACAAATACCTGCTTACAATTTAGCAAATCATAAAACCCGATCGTGTACTACGGAGTGTTACGTTAAGCGCCTTTTCGGGCCATGAGATGCCAACGTAGTCATGCGCATCAAACTTCCCAGTATTCCTGCCTTCTGTGCCTACCTCGCACTGTCCTGCCTTTTTGTGACCGCTTGGGTCATCAACCCAGCCAATAAGCACTCATCCTTTGCCCTTATAAGTCCAGTGATGGCAGTGGCCGGCAACGTAGCCAAGCCCATTTATACCAGCCGTTTCGCCTCCTCCGGGCTGGTGGATTTCGTGCATTCCTCGGCGGTCACCGCCCTGCCCGACGGCAGCCTGATGACGGTCTGGTTCGCCGGCTCCCGCGAAGGCGCGGCCGATGTGCAGGTGCGCTCCGCCCGGTTCGATTCGAAAACCGGCGAATGGGGGGCTGAGCACGTATTGGCGACTCGGGATTCGACCCAGCAGGGCACTCGAAAATACATTCGCAAACTGGGCAATCCGGTGGTCGCCCTCGCCCCGGATAATCGCCTGTGGTTGTTCTACGTGTCAGTGTCCATGGGTGGCTGGGCTGGCAGCGCGGTCAATGTGATGGTGTCAGACGACTTCGGTGAACATTGGTCCGCACCTCGTCAGTTGATCACGTCGCCCTTTCTGAACATCAGCACCCTGGTCCGATCGGCACCGGTGTTTCATGCCGACGGCTCAATCGGCTTGCCGGTCTATCACGAGTTTCTGGGCAAGTTTGCCGAGTACCTCTACTTGAGCGCAGACGGCGATGTGATCGACAAATTCCGCATCAGCCACGGTATGAATTCTCTGCAACCCACGGTGGTTCCGTTGGACGGACAGCGCGGCATTGCCTTGCTGCGTTATGCCGGCAACACCCACCACCGTGTCCTGGCGACCCGCACTGAAGACGCCGGGCAAACCTGGAGTGAGCCTTACCCGCTCGACCCTTCGAATCCGAATTCTTCGTTGGCCGCCGTCGCGACGCCCGAACACGGGTTGCTGGTGGCGCTCAACGACCTGCAGGAGGGGCGCTTCAAGCTCAGTCTGTATGGGACCGACGCCAAGATGGACGATTGGCGCTCGTTGCGGGACCTGGACAAATCACCCGATCCACTGGGCGCTCCGTTTTCTCCCGAGGCCTACAAGGAGATCATCGGCAAAGAGTTCCGCGGGTCCAGCGGCGCACGCCGCCAACCGCTGGAAGCGGAGTTTCTGGATAACCTCGACAACCGTGTCTGTAAAAACCAAGGGTGTGAATTCGAATACGAGTACCCGTACTTCATCCGCAGTCCTGACGGCATGTATCACTTGGTTTATTCCTGGAACAACACCTTCATCAAGCACGTTACCTTTAACGATGCGTGGCTCAACGAGCGTCTCAAATGATCAGCCTGTGGCAAGCCCATGTCAGCTTCGCAATGATCCTTTTCCTGGTGCTGCCTTCGTTCGGTTTGTCCAGGGCCTGGCGGATCGCGCTGCTGGCTGCGTTGCTGGCAGCCAGTTTCATATCGCTGGAAGGGTTGTCCCTGGCCGCGTATTTGCGCAGTTATATTGATGACCTTGCGATCACCACTCTGGTGTTCATGGTGTGGGGCTGTTTGCGTCGGCTGGACATGCTGCCTCCGGCGCAGGGCAAAACCGGCGTGTTGATCCTCTTTGCCGCGATGGCCGTGGTGCTGTACCCGGCCACCTTGGGCATGAGTGATCTGGACCCCTATCGGTTCGGCTACAGCCCGCGCCCCATGCTGATTTTCTTCGCAGTGCTCACACTGGGCCTGTTTTACCTGCGCAATGGCCTCGCCGTGTTGATGCTGGCCAGCGCGACCCTGGCCTTCATCGCCGGGATCAAACCTTCGCAAAACTATTGGGATTACCTGGTCGATCCGCTGCTGGGTCTGTATTGCTGCGTGGCGTTGCTGGTGCTTGCCATACGCTGGACGTATCGCCGCTCAAGCAAGCGCCGTGGTGCAGTGGGCGACGAATTCAAATCCGCTTGAGATTCAACGACTTTTTAACAGGGGAACAGGGATGGGTTGGCTGCACTCGAGACGTTTACATTACTGGCTAGGCGCTACAGCGATTGCGTTTGTGCTGTTTGCACTGCTGAGGGTGGTGTTCTTCTTCGGCTTTTCCGGGTTCGAACCCAAAGCCCTGATGGACACAAAGGGCGTCTGGGAAACCCTGAACATCGGCTTTCGTTTCGATCTGCGCCTGGCCATCCTGACGATGCTGCCGTTGGCGTTGCTGGCCTGGATTCCTCGCTGGAACCTGCTCCGCAGCCGCCTGCTGCGCCGGATCGCACGCGTCTATCTGGTCGCCGTCCTGAGCGTAATGCTGCTGATCTACATCATCGACTTTGGCCATTACGCCTACCTGGGCGTGAGGATCAACGCCACAGTCCTGCGCTTCATCGAGGATGCGCAAATTTCCCGCGACATGGTCTGGCAGACTTACCCGGTGATCTGGATTTCACTGGGTTGGCTGGCAACGGTCGCGCTGGTGACTCTGGCCCTGGTGCGCCTGGAACGCGTCACGTTGGATCGCCCCCGCAAAGCCATTCACCCGCTCTCCGCGACATGGGGCGGCGCGCTGATGGTCATTGTGGTGCTGTTGGGCATTTTGGGTCGTGTCGAAAACATGAACCTTGAAAACCCCGTCCCGCTGCGCTGGAGCGATGCGTTCTTCTCGGGTAATAACCAGATGGCCGCGCTGGGCTTGAACCCGGTGTTGTTCCTCTACGATACGGCCAAGGTAGGTCAGTCTCGCTACGACGAAGCGCAGGTACGTGAACATTACGCGGTGATGGCCAACTACCTGGGGGTCGACAAGCCTGATCCACAGACCCTTGATTTTGTGCGGCACCAGGCGCCACAACCCTACAAAATACCGGGCTCGCGTCCCCCGAACGTCATGTTCATCATGCTTGAATCGCTGGGCACCAGCGCCGTCGGGGCCTACGGCAACCCGATCAATCCGACGCCCAATCTCGATCGCCTGGCCACGCAGAGCTGGTTCTTCGAGCACTTCTACGTGCCCGTGACAGGGACCGCGAAAACCGTCTGGGCCAGCATCAGCGGGGTGCCTGACGTCACTCGACAGGAAACCGCGACGCGTAATCCGCTGATCACCAAGCAAAACACCCTGATCAATGCCTTCACCGGATACGAGAAGATCTACACCATCGGCGGCAATTCCGGCTGGGCCAACATGAATGCCCTGATTCGGCAAAGCATCGACGGCGTGCGCTTGTTCGAAGAGCGGGACTGGAAATCCCCGGTGGTGGATGTCTGGGGCATTTCCGATCTGGACCTGTTCAAGGAAACCGATCAGATCCTGCAGGCACTGCCCAAGGACAAACCGTTCTTTGCCTATGTTCAGACGGCCGGCAATCACCGTCCATTTACGATTCCCAAGAGCAATGACGGCTTCGAGGTCAAGCACCCTACCCTGGCCGAAGTGCAGGCCGCAGGATCGCGCAGCGTCGAGCAGTACAACGCCGTGCGCTTGCTGGATTTCAACCTCGGACGCTTGATGGAAATCGCCAAGGCTGGCGGCTGGTACGAAAACACCATCTTCGTGATGTTTGGCGACCACAACACCCGAATCGCGCAGATCCCGTTCCTGGCACCGGCCTACGAGCAACTGGGCCTGGAAAGCAACGCGGTGCCGATGATCATCCACGCGCCAGGTTTGATCGGGACGCGCAAGGTCGAGGAAGCGGTCGGCCTGGTGGACTTGCTGCCTACCGTGGCGGGGATGGCCGGCCTTGAGTTTCGCAACAGCGGCATGGGCCGTGATATCCAGCAACCTGCACCCGAGGGTGAACGCGTGGTGCCGCTGGTATTGCGTGAGGGAACGTTCCCGCTGATTGCCGGCGTGACGCAACACTACATGGTGCAGATGGAGCACGACGGCAGCTCGCCGACCCTCCACGACCTGGCCTCGATGACGCCGCTGGACAACGTCGCCGAGAAAAACCCTGAAGAGTTCAAGCGCCTGTCGGAGCTGACCCGCGCCATGCATGAAACCTCAAGGTTGATGCTGTACCAGAACGTGCAAAAGTAACCCCTCCGGCCTGCAAAACCCGCGTCTATAATCCAGATAGACGCGGGTCCTCCCCGCGACAGCCGTAAAAGAATCTGCCTATCACTCCCCAATACTCCACCTATTAGCCGACTTCCCAAGTGGGGTCTAACCTGTATCCAGCGCTGGCGGAACAAGCTGGCCGGTTTAGTGCTGATAAGGAGACAGGAATGAGTCCGAAGCTTGACTAGGCCACCCGTGGGCCACCGCGCAGGCAACTCGATTGCCGCTGTCCAGAATTCCCGTGTGGTCCAGACAATCAGTTGATCCAACTGTTGGCCCTGCAGCCTATGTCATTGATTTCGCTCGTTGCTATCCAACGCCCACCCTCGGGCAGATAGCCGGATGAACACGACCAAAGGTAGCTCACAACATGGCAAATGAATCGAAATGCCCGTTCAATCACGCCGCTGGCGGTGGCACAACGAACCGCGATTGGTGGCCGAACCAACTGAATCTGAAGATCCTGCACCAGCACTCGTCCCTGTCCGCCCCCACGGACGAAGGCTTCAACTACGCCGAGGAATTCAAGACCCTGGACTTCGAGGCGGTCAAGCGTGACCTGACGGCGCTGATGACCGACTCGCAAGACTGGTGGCCGGCGGACTTCGGTCACTATGGGCCACTCTTCATTCGCATGGCCTGGCACGCCGCAGGCACGTACCGCACGGGCGACGGTCGTGGCGGCGCCGGCTCCGGTCAGCAGCGCTTTGCACCGCTCAACAGCTGGCCGGATAACGTCAGCCTCGACAAGGCGCGCCGGCTGCTCTGGCCGATCAAGCAAAAATACGGTCGTAAAATCTCCTGGGCGGACCTGATCGTCCTCACCGGCAACGTCGCACTGGAGTCCATGGGCTTCAAGACCTTCGGTTTTTCCGGCGGCCGTCCGGACGTCTGGGAACCGGATGAAGACGTCTACTGGGGTTCGGAAAACAAATGGCTGGGCGGCGACACCCGCTACGGCAAGGACAACCAACCCATGCAAGAGCCCGGCGAAGGCCCGCTCGTTGCTGAGCCGGGAGAAAACGAGGAGAGTCGTACCGAACAAGGACGCAATCTCGAAGTCCCGCTCGCCGCCGTGCAAATGGGCCTGATTTATGTGAACCCCGAAGGCCCTGAAGGCAACCCGGACCCTGTCGCTTCGGCCAAGGACATCCGCGAAACCTTCGGGCGCATGGCGATGAATGACGAAGAAACCGTGGCGCTGATCGCTGGCGGCCACGCCTTCGGCAAGACCCACGGCGCCGGACCTGCCGACAACGTCGGTGCCGAACCTGAAGCCGCGGGCCTCGAAGCCCAGGGTTTTGGCTGGAAGAACAGCTTCGGCACCGGCAAAGGCCCGGACACCATTACCAGCGGCCTGGAAGTGACCTGGACCACCACGCCCACCCGGTGGAGCAACAACTACCTGGAAAACCTGTTCGGCTTCGAGTGGGAACTGAGCAACAGCCCGGCCGGAGCGAACCAGTGGGTCACCAAAAACGGCGCCGGTGCCGGGACCATTCCGGATGCACACGACCCGTCCAAACGGCGCAATCCCACCATGCTGACTTCGGACCTTGCCCTGCGATTCGACCCGATCTATGAGCCGATCTCGCGGCGCTTCCTGGCCAATCCGGATCAGTTGGCCGACGCGTTCGCCCGTGCCTGGTTCAAACTGCTCCACCGTGACATGGGCCCCCTCTCCCGTTACCTCGGCCCGGAAATGCCACGTGAGGAATTGCTGTGGCAAGACCCGATCCCGGAGGTCGACCATGCCCTGATCAACGACAGTGACGTCGCAGAGCTCAAAAACAAAGTGCTTGCTTCGGGCCTGAGCGTTTCGCAGCTGGTATCAACGGCTTGGGCAGCGGCGTCCACCTTCCGTGGTTCCGACAAACGTGGCGGTGCCAACGGCGGTCGTCTGCGTCTGGCGCCGCAGAAATTCTGGCAAGCCAACCAGCCTGAGCAACTGGCGAACGTGCTGGCAAAACTCGAGAGCATCCAGAGCGAGTTCAACAACAGCGGCAAGAAAATCTCGCTGGCAGACCTGATCGTGCTGGCCGGTAATGCGGGTGTCGAACAAGCGGCGAAAAATGCCGGTCACAGCGTCACGGTGCCTTTCACACCGGGTCGGGCGGACGCCTCTCAAGAACAGACGGATGTCGAGTCTTTCGGCTTCCTCGAACCCATCGCCGATGGCTTCCGTAACTACCTGAAATCGCGCTACAGCGTGTCGGCCGAGCATCTGCTGATCGACAAGGCGCAACAGCTGACCCTGACCGCGCCAGAAATGACCGCGCTCGTGGGTGGCCTGCGCGTGTTGAACACCAACGTCGGGCAAACCAGACACGGCGTGTTCACCCAGCAGCCAGAAGCGTTGACCAATGACTTCTTCAAGAACCTGCTGGACATGGGTGTGGAATGGAAACCGACCTCGGAGGCTAACGAGGAGTTTGAAGGACGCGATCGCAAAACGGGCGAAGTGAAGTGGACCGGGACGCGTGTTGATCTGGTGTTTGGCTCTCATGCGCAGTTGAGGGCGTTGGCTGAGGTTTATGCGAGCAGCGATGCGAAAGAGAAGTTTGTTAAGGACTTCGTGGCGGCGTGGACCAAGGTGATGAACCTGGATCGCTTCGACGTGAAGTGATGCAATTGTTGAATCGGTGAGGCCTTGAATGGACCTCCTCGACCCGGTGATACGGGTCGGGGTGGTTCACGCTGCCCGGTTTCATCGAACAAAGTGCAGTTCAAGCATCGCCCATGCCTGGGCAGTAAAGCGGTAGCTCTTGTCTGCCTGAAACACGATAACCCCCTCGTCACAGAGGCGCTTGAGCACTTCGCGCACGCTGATAAACGGTAAATCGGTGGCAGAGGATTGCAGATAGGAATGCACGCCGCGCACACCGACAGGGGTCCCATCCCTGGCGGCGACCAGCAAGGCGTCGATCACCTTCAAGCGGATCAGGCTGGTGCGCAACCCGTAAAAACGCAGCAGCTCGCGGATGTGCTCATTGATGCTGCGATCGAATACGAACGCTTGGTGAGCGGTTGAAGATTGGAATCTCGAGGGGGCAGAGGTCGCCGACGCTGAGTGGTTTAACATGCGAATACTCCTTTTCAGAAACGTTCAGGCATCAAGACAGCACGTAGATCGTTGCCTCCCCTCCCCCCCGATCACCCGCCGGTCAGACACGTGATCGAGACGTTTTGAAGGCTCGAGAACCTCTGTCAGAAATCGACCGTAGCCGACAACTGCAGCGTGCGCGGATAACCCGGAGAGAACGCACCGTACGAGGCCACGCCTGACCAGTACTCTCGATCGAAGACGTTCTGAACCGTCGCGCGGAACGTCGTAGGTCGGCCTTCGATTTTGGTGGTGTAGCGAGCGCCCGTATCGAAGCGCGTCCAGGCATCCAGCTCCTGGGTATTGGCCTGATTGACGTATTGACTGCCGGTATAGATCGCACCACCAGTAAGGGTAAAGCCCTCCAGCCACGGCGTGTCCCATTCAGCCCAAAGGTTGGCTTGTACATCGGGCACGCCCACCGGATCGTTGCCCCGGTTAGCGGCCGTGGCCGAATCAGTCAGTTCACCATCGAGGAAGGTCACTCCGCCCATCAAGCGAGTGCCCGTCGCGATTTCCCCGAACATGCTCAGCTCAATACCGCGGTTGCGTTGTTCTGCCTGCACCGAGAACACATTGCCTGCGCCAATTTCGCCGCTGGGCTTTTCAATCTGGAACAACGCGAGCGTTGTCATGAACGTGCCATGTTCATATTTGACGCCGATTTCGTGTTGCTTCGACTCGTAAGGTGCGAAGGTTTCGCCGGAGTTGGCCGCGGTGCCCGGGGCGATATCACCTTTACTCAAACCCTCGACATAATTGTAGTAGAGCGAAACGTCCTCCCAGGGTTTGACGACTACGCCCACCAGCGGGGTCGTGGCGCTGTCGTCATATTTGGAGCTGACCGAACCGGTCGCATTGTAGTTACGCGACTCGATGTCCTGTTTACGTACACCCAAGGTCAACTGGATGCGGTCGTCCAGCACGGACAAGGTGTCGGTCAACGCCACACCGGACAACTCCGACTCGGAAATGCGCAGCACCTTTGGCGCCCTGATGAATTGCTCGGGCACCTCCACCGGGTGGTAGATGTTCGAATTGATCGCCGTCCCGTTGTTGATCCCTCGGGACAGTTCGTCCTGATACCGGGTCGCCATCAGCGTGGTCGTGTGGGTGACGGGCCCGGTGGCGAACACGCCACGGATACCCACGTCGGCCGTCGAGCGATCGACGTTGAATTTGTAGTAACCGGGAATGTTGCTGGTATCGCCTGCATCGTTGAGGATTCTCGGCACCTGATCGGACTTGCGCTTGACGTCTGCCTTGCCACCACCCGCATGGGCGAACACGGTGACCGCGTCAGTCAGATCATATTCTCCGCCCAGCAACGCCGACTGCTCCTTGGTGTCGGACCATCCCCAAGCCTGCGGCAGGTTGGTACGACCATTGGGCGCAGAGGGAACCTCGATACCCGGCGCCACCGTAAAGGGGCGCGAGGGTGCCTCGAAGCTTTCTTTCTGGCTGATGAAGTCAAGGTTCAGACGCAGGCGCTCCCCTTGGTAATCGAGCGCAATCGCACCGATATCGACCGATCTTTCCTGATCGTCAACGGCAGTATCGCCACCCTGGAGGCTGCCGTTGAAGCGTACCCCGAACTGATTCTCGTCGCCGAAGCGACGGCTGATATCCAGATGTCCGCCTGCTTGCGAGTCCGACGCGTAGCTCGCGGTAAAGCGCGTCAGGTCTTCTGCCAGTGGCCGCTTGGGAACGATATTGATCACGCCGCCGACACCGCTGTTCGGCGAGATCCCGTACATCAAGGCACCCGGCCCCTTGAGCACTTCGACGCGTTCGGCGTAGTCGGTGAACACCCGATAGTTGGGCGCCACGCCATACACGCCGTCGAAGGCCAGTTCGCCCAGGTTGCCTTCGCCAACCGCGAAACCGCGTATGAAAAAGGAATCGACGATGCCCCCCGTCTGCCCCGTAGAGCGGACCGAAGGGTCGCGCTCCAGGGCATCGGCGACGGTCACCGTCTGCAGATCGGCCAGGGTCTTGGCGGTGTAGCTGGTCACGCTGAAAGGGGTGTCCATCACATCCTTGTTGCCCATCATTCCCAGGCGAGCACCGCGAGCAACCTGGCCACCGGCAAGGACTCCCGGCAGTGCGGTCGGGTTGTTGTAATCGGCAGTGATGTTGGTAGCGCCGAGCGTCAGCCCATCCACACTCGGGCTCGCCGAAGCGTCAGGTGTCTTGGCGACATCAGCATCCTGTTGCTTTGGGGCGGCAGCCCAGGTATTGGCGCTTCCTGCGACCAGGGCAAAACTCAGCATGGCGGTACGAATGGCCTGCGTTAACGCGCGCTCACCGCATGGTCGACTGGCAACGGACATGACGTAAGGATCCTTTTTGGGCAAGAGAAAATGGTAATCACTCCTATTGCCAGTCGACCCGCGAAAAAGTATCACCCTCTCCTGGAAAATTTTTTGTGCCCCTCGGCCGCAAAGCCGAGGGGCACGCCCGGTCAATCACGCGTACAGGCAGTCCAGCGGTATCGCGATCACCGGCAGGGCCGGGTCAAATGCGTGCCGCGTGGTCTTGTACGGAAACATCTCACCGCGTGCGATCGTGGTGAAAATCCGCGCCACCTCGAATGTTTGCCCGGTCTGCCAATGCCGCACACAGACTCGCGGGTCGGCGTAATCGAGCTGGATGCACGGCACCCTTTTCAACCCCAGTTGCAGCGCCGCGTTGAACCGGTGATTGCCGTCCATCACGATGCCTTTGGAGCGCTCGACGATGATCGGCTCCAACCAATGCCCGGCGCGGATGATGGCCTCGCGAAGCAACGCCACATTGGCTGGATCGACCTGCTCCGACTGCAACACATCGCACAATGGCCGCAGTGCAATCTGATAACCGTGCCCCATGGTTTATCTCCTGTTCGACGACGGTTCAGCAGGCATCTGCCTTGGCGACCAACGCGTATCGGCTGGCCACGTCGAGCAGGCGCTGCGCGTGTTCGATGAGGGGCCGATCGACCATCTCGCCATCCACTTGCACCGCATGACTGCCTCCGGACACGGCACTCAGGACTCGATCCGCCCAAGCCAACTGGCGCGCATCGGGCAGGAAGGCACGCTGGACCGTGTCCAGCTGCGCGGGATGGATACAGAGCTTGGCGCCAAAGCCCAAAGACCGGGCGTAATGCGACTCCTGCGCAACCACCGTCAGATCACTGATCGCCGGCGTTACGCCATCGATCGGTGCCGGCAAATCGGCGGTACGCGAGGCCAGCACAATGCGGTTCCGAGCGAACAGAAAGGCCTCGGGGATCTGGCTGCAATTGATATCCAGGGAAAAATCCAGCGAGCCAAATGCCAGGCGCGCCAGCCCGGGTATTGCGGCAATCGCCTCGACCTGTTGCAAGCCTTTGGCGGTCTCGATGATGGCGACGATCTTCAGTTCGGGATTCCATGCCAACAGGCTCTCGACGACCCGTGACAGGTCCTCGGGGCATTGCGCCTTGGGCAGGAAAATGCCCGCGCAGCGCTCGGGGTAACGCATGTCCCTGAGCCAGGTCAGGTCCTGGCGAAACAGCGTACTGCCGACGCTGTTCAGACGGATGTAACGCTGGCAGCAGGCAGTCGGCGTGCTCTCCTGCCAGGCCCAGATAGCGGCGCGCGCGGCGGCTTTGCTGGCGGGATGAACGGCATCCTCGAGGTCCAGAATGATTGCGTCCGGTGCGGCATCGACCGCTTTGGAGAAGCGCTCGGGGCGATTGCCCGGAACGAACAGGTAGCTGATGGGAAGCGTGGCTTGGGTGCTGAGATGATCAGTTGTCATTGAATCTCTCCGTGGCGTGCATCAGTCGTGGGTTTTCAAAAATTTTTGGGTATCCGGGGAGTGAGATTTTCGAGCCCGGAACCGGCGTGTTGCATCAACCCTTAACGCCTTGTTCATCAAGGTATTAAGGGTTTTTTTTATGCGCAAACGAGTGCTTGCAAGAGTGGGCAAATAAACGCTTCTGCACTCTCGCTGAACGGGTGTTTATTCAAAATATTTGAAAACCTTACTTGATAATCGTTCGCGTTAGCAATATGGTTCTCGCCGCCAAGAGAAACAATTCACGTATCAAAGCAAGCGTTCATGTTCACGGGAAGTACAGCGCAGTGATGTCATTTGAATGTCAGCTGCTGGCACTTTACAGAGGATTGGGCCATCAACTAATGGCCCAACAATCTGTCCGTATAAACCTTATGGAATGGGGTTCTCATGCCATTATTTTGTGAAGTATTTATTACGCTTATTGCCCCTGATTTATCATCAGGTTTTGTATGGCATCCGCCTCCTGAACCGTTAATTACTCGCCTCTGACGAGCAGAAAATCACATCTGTCGATAACGCTTAGTTATCGAACAATGAATGGCGACGTTTTCGATGCCAGGGGTTAATTATGCCTATTACAATTGCGCCGTCATTAGATGAGCGAATAGAAGTTCATCAACCAGAACTGCTTAAACCGCTGCTTGACCCTGTAGCGGCTCGATTGATTGACCATTATCCGCAAACACTTTTGGAACTCGTGTCTCAATACGGATCACCCTTGAATCTGGTATGGCCGCATGCCTTTGAACTCAATACCCGCGCCCTGCAAGCGGTGTTGAAACAGCACGATGTGCAACACGTTATTTTTTATGGCGCCAAAGCCAACAAGTCCCAATGCGTGCTTGGTGCGGCATCAAATACTGGCATCGGTGTCGACGTTTCAAGCATCCACGAAATGGACGCGGCGCTGCGATCCGGCATGCCAGCCGAACGTTTGTGTGCGACGGGACCGGCCAAAACCACGGTGTTTCATCGGGCATTGGTGCAGGCCGGCTCACTCATTTGCGTGGACTCACTGGAAGAGTTCGGTCACCTCAGAGCGCTGATCGAATCCCTGCCTGAACCCGTCAAGGCCAAGGTTTTACTGCGTTACAGACCGCAGAGCTGCCCGGCGAGCCGATTCGGAATGGGTGCGAACGAGGTGCTTGAATGTCTACAACACCTCACGGAACAACGAGAGACCTTCCACTTTGAAGGTTTCCATTTTCATCTCGGCGGCTATGGATTCGAAACCCGGGCACAGGCCTTTCGCGAGGTGAGCGGATTCGTCGAAGCGGCGCGGGAAATGGGTTTGAACCCAACCATGATCGACATTGGCGGAGGCTTGCCAATGCGTTATGTCGAACCACAGGCCTTTACCAGTTTTTTACAGAACGACAATAAGCCGAGCAACTATTACAACCACGTTGTCCCTGACTCTTTTTACCCTTATGGCAGCAGCCTGACGGCCTGCCAGTGGCTGGCCTTATTTCTCGAAGCTGATCATTCAGCAGGACTGTCCATTGCCGGTTACTTGAAAGCTCAGAACATGACGCTGGCACTTGAGCCCGGTCGAAGCCTGGTGGATCAGGCCGCCATATCGGTGTTCCGCATTACACGCACCAAACAGCTGGCCGACAATAAAACCGTCATCTTTGTAGAAGGCAGTAGTTTCAGCGCCTGCGAAACCTGGTTCTCCTCCGAATACCTCGTTGATCCGATACTGGTCAGCACCCGACAACTACCGCACAACCCGGTAAACGCCTACATCGCTGGCCACAGTTGTCTGGATGACGATGTCATCACTCACCGTTTGATCAATTTCAGTACTTCACCGCAAGCAGGCGATTTATTGATTTACGCCAATACCGCCGGTTATCAGATGGACTTGCTGGAGAACGAGTTTCATCGCCATCCCCTGCCCCGGCGATTGATGGCGACCTGTTGTACGGAAGGTAACTACGCGTTTTCACCGGACTATTAGAGGGAATACTTCAAATGATATTGAATAAAGTCTCGGACCTTATTGGCAATACGCCAATATTGGGTATTGATGTCCCCGATACAAACGCCAGACTGCTGCTCAAGATTGAAAAGAACAATCCCGGCGGCAGCATAAAAGACCGCATGGCACGCAACATGGTGCTGGCTGCGCTCAAGTCCGGACGACTAAAGCCTGGTGGCGTGGTCGTCGAATCGTCTTCCGGCAACACCGGCATCGGCCTGGCCATGGCGGCCGTCGAGTTCGGCCTGCATTTCATCGCCGTGGTCGATCACCACGCGGCTCAGGACAAAATCGCGGTGATGAAGGCACTGGGCGCTGAAGTCCGATTTGTCGCGGGGACCTATCGCGAAGATGAGGTCGCCGTGGTCGAGCGCCAACGGTTAGCCGCCGAACTCGCCTCGCAAATTCCGGGCGCCGTATTCATGAACCAATCCGACAACGCCGCCAACGCGGGCGGGTATAGCGATTTCGTGCGCGAGACCATTGCGCAGGCCGAAGGTCGTGTCGGTGCCTACGTCGGTTGCGTCGGCACTGGCGGCTCGATGACAGGGATCGCTCGCGGGCTGAAGCTGCACAACCCCGACACCGTGACTGTCGCTGTCGAACCTGCCGGCTCCATCGTCTTTGGCCATCCCGGCTATCCGTACTATCAGTCGGGAACCGGCACCCCGGCTGGGGACACCGTGGGCCTGGTGCTCGACTACAGCTGCATCGACCTGGGTGTGCAAGTCACCGACTCTCAAGCCTTCGAAACGGCACGCTATATCGCCCGCAACCTGGCATTGCTGGTCGGCGGATCAACCGGTGGTGCGATTTTCAAGGCACTGGAGCTGATCCACAAAGGCGTGCTGACCGGCAACGTCGTGGTGCCGATAGCCGATGGCGGCGAAAAGTACCTGCACACGGTGTTTGACGATAAGTGGCTGGAAGAGCGCGACCTGCTGGATCCGAACGTCGCGCCGCAGCTGGATATCTGGCTGGGCAAAACCCAATGGCTGGACTCCGTCTCCACGCCTCTGCAATTGAGCGTCGCATGACGCCTCTCCCACACAGGAACGCCTCTCAATGAAACCGCTGAAAGTCGCCATCTGTGGCGGTGGCAGGACCGGTCACCTCAACGCCATCCTGTTCAAACAGCTGCCCAATGTTCAGGTCTCGATGCTCACCAGCAACCTGGAGATCGTCGACCAACACGCTCGCCACACGCCGATGCAGGCGTTGATGCCGGATGGCTCGACGCTGAGCGCACGGCTTGATCGGGTGACCACGGATGCACGCGCCGCGGTCGAGGATGCCGACATCGTCATCATCACCGTGCCGGCGCATGCCCGGCCGCAAACCCTGCAAGCCATCACACCGCATCTGAGTTCGAGCAAACCGGTTTACATCGGCGCCATTCCCGGTTTCTGCGGTTTCGACTGGCTGGCCGAAGCCACGCTGGCCGACCGGCCGAACCTGGTCATTTGGGGGATGAAGGATGTCCCGCACACGGCGTTCGATCTCAAGCCCGGGCTGTCGATCAAAATGGGCGGCGGCAAAAGCCAGCTCTATGTGGCGACCCACGCCCGCGAGTCGCAAGCGTCCCGCCAGCACCTGCAAGCGATGCTCACCGTTCTGTACGGGCCTTGCGTGACGATGCTCGACAACTACCTCGAAATCACCCTCACCCCGGGCAACCCGATCATGCACAGCTCGGTTATTTACGGGCTGATCGGGTCCTACGGTCAATGGCATCGCAAGATCTTTCCCCAGCGCATGTGCTGGTGGACCGAATGCCCGGAATTGGGCGCCTATTTCCTTGAGCGCATGGATCAGGAAAGCCAGGACTTGTGCGCCGTCATCAGCCAGCGAATGGGGGTCGACCTGTCTTCGGTCAAATCCCTGAAGCAGGAAATTGTCGAAGCGTACGGCGAACAGATTCGCGACCAGAGCAGCATGCTTTCGATTCTGCGCACCAATCAGGCCTACAACGACATCCTCGCGCCGATGGTGCCCGCCGATGACAACCGCGCCGGTTACGTGATCGAGCGCGAGAGCCGCGCTTTCAACGAAGACGTCGCCTACGGCCTGGTGCTGTTGGTGGAAATGGCCAAGCGTTTCGAACTGAAAGTCCCTTACATCGAGGAAGTCCTGCACTGGAGCGTTTCCTACATGCAAGGCCTGCGCGACTCGGCGCTGGATTACTTTCCAAGCCACTGGCCGCGCACGGCATGAATCGCGCCCTCACCTCTTCATTTACTTATCGACGAGCAGATAGCTGATATGGATGACCTCAAGACACTGATCGCCTACTCCCGCAAAAACGCCCTGCGACGGTTGCTTCGTTGCCTGTTTGCCGAAAACATTCTGGACCGTTCGGCCCTGGTTTTTTCCGCCGAGGGCAACCAGGCCACGTACCCACTGAAGAACGCCCGTGCGCACGTCTTTTTCACCGACATTGCCATGGGACCGGCCGACACCCTGGTCAACGACGGTGATGTGGTGCTGGTGACCGATGAAGGCGTACGCCAAGTGATTCACAGTCACCAGGACCTGCTGAACGTGCTGCGTGACAGCTTCGACTTCGAACCGACCGACGAAGGCATGGCCGGGCTCAAGTCGGACATGGAAAACAGCCTGCTGAACGATGCGCATGCCCGCCAGTATCGTCAGAAGTGGAACGCGCGCCTGGCCGAGGCCGCCAAAAGCCATGGCCTCGACAGCCTCACCGACTACCTTCGCCAACACGCCAGCACCAAGGACGCGGCCATCCTGCTGGACCAATGGGGTTCGCTGGAAGGTCACCCGTATTACCCGACGTGGAAATCCCGTCCGGGCCTGACCGATGCCGAAGTCGAGCAACTGTCGCCCGAGTTCAACGCTCAGGTGCCGCTGCGTATTGCAGCGTTGCGCGCCGACATGGCCAAAAGCGAAAGCATGCCGCACGTGACCAGCTACCACGCCTGGTTTGCCACGAACTTCCCGGTGCAATGGGAACAGTGGAAGTCTTCACTCAATGACAAAGGCCTGGATGAAACCCAGTGGCTGCCGTTGCCGATTCACGCCTGGCATTTGCAGGCCTACGTCCTAAATACGTTTGCCGCGGAAATTGAAGAAGGCATCCTGATCACTGAGGGGCCGGACATTCAAACCCTGCCGACCATGTCGTACCGGACGATGATGCCAGTGCTGAACGAGTCAGCGCCGCTGATCAAGTTGCCGATCGCGCTCTGGATGACCAGCGAGCTGCGCAGCCTGCAAGCCAAGTCGATTCACATGGGGCCGCGCATCAGCACGGTGATCACAAAAATTCTCGCCGCCGAAAACGGCTTCGACCGGCAGCTGGAGATCTTCCCGGAAGAGATCGGCGTGCGTTACAAAAACGCGATCACCCAGGACGATGCGCCGGGGCGTCATCTTTCGGTGGTCTATCGCGCCAGTCAGCAGGCGTTTGAACGCAGCGACGATTGCCTGCCGATTACCGTGGCGTCGTTGTTCACCCGTTTGCCCGGCAGCGGTCGTCCGCTGTTTACCGACCTGATTGAGCGCGACGGCGTTCGGGCCAGCGCCGACACGGTCGAGAACTGGTTCCGCCAATACGCCAGCGTGGTCACCCATCCGGTGGTGGCGATCTATCTGCTGTACGGCATCGGGCTCGAAGCGCATCAGCAAAACACCATGGTGCTGTTTTCCCCCGACGGCAAAGCACGTAGTCTGCTGATCCGCGATTTCGGCGATGGCAGGACCTATGCTCCGTTGCTGGAGGAACGCGGTTATACCCTGCAACCGCATGTACAGCCTGGCATCTTGCCGACGGTGTTTGTCGAGGATATCGAGCCGGTGCGCATGTTCGTGCTGGACGCGGCGTTCCTCACGCACCTTCACGAAATGGCCCTGTGGCTGACGAAGGAGTACGCATTGGACAGCACGCGGATGTGGGAAGTATTGCGTGAGGAAACCGAGAGCGCCTTCGCGGCCGTCCGTGATCGTGTCTCGCCAGCGCTGTGGGAAGTCGAGCGCAAAGCGTTCGTTCAGGACCCGTGGCCAACCCGCTCGTTGTTGCGCATGCACTTGATGCAGTACTCCAACTACCGTTTGCAGCACACGCTGACCAACCCGCTTGATGCCGTTTAACCACCGAGGCTGACTCATGTCCCATGCAGGTCCCATCCAGGGTTCACGAGTAAGAATCCTGATTTATCTTCTGTTCGCGATCCAGCTCATCTCCATGGGCGCGATGGAAATGAGCGGGCCGTTCTGGCCCGTCCACCTGCGTGGGCTGACCGCTTCAGAATCGGTATTCAGCTTCGCCAGCATCGCCGTCTACGTCGGTCCGATGCTGGGCATTATTCTGACCAGCGCCTTCTGGGGCCGTATCGGCGACCGCTACGGCCACAAGTTGATGATGATCCGCGCCCTCGCCGGTTTATCGTTGACCCAGCTTGGGCTGGCCCTGTTCAGCGACATCTGGGTGATCCTGGTCCTGCGCTTTTTGCAGGGAGCATTTGCCGGGTACATCGCCCCGGCACAAGCTTATGGGGTCAGTATCGAAGCACCTTCGCGGCGGGCGCGGTTGTTCGCGATCCTGCAGATATCGACCAATGTCGGCTCGTTGCTCGGCGCGGTCGTTGGCGGGCTGATCCTCGATTATGCGACCTTCTTCTGGATCAACATCATCGCCTCGGCACTGTGCGCCATTTGCACCGTGGTGGCGGCCGTGACGTTGCCGGATGTTCCACCCGTGAAGAAAGCGCCGGTGGTGGACACGGCGACGCCGGTCAGCCGTTCAGGCAGCGTCTGGCAAGGTTCGCCGCTGTTGTCGCTGCTGGGCGTCATGGGTATTTTGCTGCTGGCGCGGATGCTGCCGCAGACATCGTTCTCGCTGTATGTCAGCTCGGTATTCGAGGTCAGTAACTCGGTCGTCGGCCTGTGCTACGGCTTGCTGGCGCTAGGTTTCATCCTCTCGGCCACGGCGTGGTCGCGCTACTTTGAGCACCGCACCCAACAGGAAACGCTGCACCGCATCACCTACATTGTCATCGGTTGCGTCGTCCTGACCGCCATCGCCGGTGTCACACGCAACCCCGCTGTATTTGTCATCGCGTACTTCATATGGGGCGTCCTGCTGGGCGCCACCACCCCGGTACTGATGGCCCTGATCTCGAAAACCGCCGACAGCTCACAACAGGGCTACGTGCTGGGGATCGCGCAAAGCACCGCGCAATTCGCCTCGATTGCAGGCATCTCGGCCGGTGGTTTACTCAGCCAGGTCTATGGTTTGCAGTACACCTACCTGTTCGTTTGCCTGGCCTATGGGGTCGCGCTGATCCCCATTGTTGCCCTGCGCTATTGGCCAGTGGTCATGCAGCCGAGCCAGGCACCGCCCGGCGACTGATCAAGGAGTTTGCTTTTGAACATTGCACAACTGCGCGCCGACACACCCGGTGTCGAGCAGCTGATTCACTTCAACAACGCCGGCGCGGCTTTGATGCCTGACCCGGTGATCGACGTCATGACGCGCCACCTGCAACTCGAAGCGCGCCTCGGTGGCTACGAAGCGGCCAGCCTGCGCGCGGCTGAACTGGAGAATGTCTACGGCGCCATCGGCCGCCTGATCAACGCTGATCCCGACGAAATCGCCGTCATCGAAAACGCCACCCGCGCCTGGGACATGGCCTTTTACTCATTGCCGCTGCGACCCGGTGATGTGGTGCTGACCTCCACCACCGAATACGCTGGCAACTTCATTCCCTATCTGCAACTGAAAAAGCAGCGAGGCATTGAGATCCGGATCATCCCCAACGATGAACAGGGCCAGGTTTCGCTTCCCGCCTTGCAGGACATGTTGGGCGATGATCGCGTGGCGTTGGTGTCGTTGCCGGTGATCGCGACCAACGGCGGACCTGTTCAGCCCATCGAGCAGATCGGTGCGCTGGCCCGGGACGCGGGCGTGCTGTATTTGCTCGACGCGTGCCAGGGTGTCGGGCAAATGCCGATCGATGTGCGAAAAATCGGCTGTCACCTTCTCGCCGCGACCAGCCGAAAATACCTTCGAGGCCCCAGGGGCATGGGCTTTCTATATGTTGAAAAGTCCCTGTGCCAAAACCTCGAGCCGGCGTTTCTCGACCTGCATGCCGCGTCGTTGCTGACGCCAGACACGTTCAAGATCCGTGACGATGCACGACGCTTCGAAAACTGGGAGTGCAACGTGGCCGCGAAACTTGGCCTGGGTGCAGCGGTTGAATACGCACTGGCGCAAGGCATCGAGCCGATGTGGCAGCGCATTCAGCAACTGGCGAACCACTTGCGTCTGCGGCTGGCCGAAGTGCCTGGCGTCACACTTCGGGACAGGGGCGCCCTCACGTCAGGCATCGTGACGTTTACGCGCCAGGGCAGCAGCGCCGCGGACGTACAGCATTGGCTGGCGGGACAAGCCAAGCGAATCAACGTCTCCACCTCGACATTCCGCTCAACCCTGCTCGACATGCAACAACGAGGTTTACAAGAAGTCAGCCGTGCCTCGGTCCACGCCTACAACACCGAAGGCGAAATCGACACCCTGATTGAAGCGCTGATGCACCTGCCGAAAATCTGAAAACAGGATTCAGAATCACCCTTGCGTCGGAGCGTCTTTGTCAATTAGCATTGGGAATACTTCTCAATTGCAAAAAACTGCCGCCATGAGCGATTCCCTTCCCGCGAACAACAGCAATCACCTGCGCGCGATCGAGGCCCTGTACAGCGGCCATCACGGCTGGCTGTACGCCACGCTGCGAAAAAAACTGGGCAACGCCATGGATGCGGCGGATCTGGCGCAGGACACCTTCACTCGCATACTGGCCTCCCAGGTCACGGTCATCGAGCAGCCCCGGGCCTACCTGAGCTGCGTGGCCAAGGGCATTCTCATCAATTGGTATCAGCGCAAGGCGCTCGAACGCGCCTACCTTGATGCCCTCACGCACCTGCCCGCACCCGAAGTGCCTTCGCCGGAATTGCGTTTCATGGTGCTGGAAACCCTGCACGAGATCGACGCGATGCTCGACACGCTCCCACCACTGGTCAAACGCGCGTTTTTGCTGTCGCAGATCGGCGGCCTGAAATACGACGATATCGCCGCGCAGCTGAACGTCTCGCTGATCACCGTCAAGCGCTACATGAAGCAGGCCTTCGTGCAGTGCCTGATGCTGGTGGAATGAATGCTCACTCGTCGCAATGACCCGCAACTCGACAGCAAGGTGCTCGAAGAAGCCGCCGAGTGGCTGATGCGCTTGAGTGAAAGTGAGCTCAGCGATACCGAACGTGCCGAATGGGAATGCTGGAAGGCCAGCACTCCCGAACGTGATCGTGCCTGGTCTCGCGCACAGTTACTGCAGAGCAAGCTCGGCGGGTTGCCATCGTCATTGGCGATGTCGGCACTGGATCGCCCGAGCAATCCCGAACGTCGCATGGCCCTGGGCAAACTGGCCATGCTGCTGGCTGTGCTACCGGCCGGTTGGGGTAGCTGGAAACTGGTTGAGTCGCAGCAATGGTCCGCCGACTACCGGACGGCTGTGGGCCAGCGTCGCGAGTTGACCCTGGCCGACGGCTCGCACATCACTCTGAATACCGACACCGCCATCGATGTGATCTTCGACGCCAATCAGCGGCTCATCAACCTGCGCGAAGGCGAAATACTGGTGCAGACCGCGCCCGATATTTCGCCGCTGGCACGCCCCTTTCTGGTCGGCACACGCCAGGGACGGATGCAGGCATTGGGCACGCGATTCACTGTTCGCGAACTGCAGCCCCGCACCCATCTCGCGGTACTGGACGGCGCGGTGAGGGTCGAATTGGCGGATAGCAGTCAATCCGCCCCGCTGATCATCAACGCCGGACAGCGCACCGATTTTTCATCCCGCACGTTTGGCCCGGTGAACCCGACAGACCGCTACGTCGGTGCCTGGACCCGAGGCATGCTCATGGCCGACAAGATGCGGCTTGCGGATTTCGTCGCCGAGCTGGCGCGTTATCGCAAAGGCTTCGTGCGGTGTGATCCGGCCATTGCCGACCTGCTCATTTCTGGCGCCTTCCCCATCAGCGATACCCAGCGCACGCTGAACATGCTGGTGCAAACCTACCCGGTACTCGTCACCGGTCACTTGAGCGGTTACTGGGTGACGCTCTCTCCCGCCTGACCTCGTGCAAAAAAAGTGGCCGCAGGGTGATACTTTTTTTGATTTCAACTGGCAAGGAGAGGAAGAACCTTTCCCTCTCGTCTTTAGGGTCATCCATTAATGCTCGTTGCACGACCCCTGCGCCCGGATCGTCCGCTCAAGCCAATGATTTGCAGTGTGTTGCTCAGCCTTGCCCTGGCTGCAGCCGCCTGTCCGCTTGCCTTGGCCGCCGTACCCGCGCAACAGGACGCTTCCGTGGTCCGTGCTTACACCATTGCCCCCGGGCCGCTCGGCGCAACCCTGTCGAGCTTTGCCGTGGATGCCGATATTGCCTTGTCATTCCAGCCTTCGATCACCGAAGGCTTGATCAGTCCAGGGTTGTCCGGCACTTACTCCACGCAGGACGCAATCACACGCTTGCTGGCCGGAAGTGGCCTGGAAATGGTGTTACGCGACGACGGCAGTTACACCTTGGTAGTACGCCAGTTGACCCTGGACGAAACCGCGATCAATGGCACCGACCGACGTACCGACAACCTGCCCCCCGTGTACCCGGGGGGCCAGGTCGCCAGCGGCGGACGCCTCGGCATACTGGGCAATACCGATGTGATGGACGCGCCTTTCAGCATCAGCACCTACACCTCGACGTTGATCAAGGATCAGCAGGCGGTCACCGTGGGCGATGTGCTGGAGCGTGACTCCTCGGTGCGCTCCACGGGCCAGACCGGCGGTATCGTCGATTCGTTTTTCATCCGTGGATTTCCCGTCGGCGAAGGCAATCTCGGTGAGCTGGCGTTCGACGGCGTGTACGGTGTCGCATCCAACTACCGGGTGTTCACCGAGTACGTCGAACGCATCGAAGTGGTGAAAGGCCCCGGCGCCCTGCTCTACGGCATGTCGCCCAACAGCGCCGTTGGCGGCGTGATCAACGTCGTACCCAAACGCTCCCTTGACAAGGACTTGACCCGGTTCACCGCCAGTTACGGCATGGATTCGCAGCTCGGTGGCCACATCGACGTCAGTCGCCGGTTTGGTGAGGAACGCCGGTTCGGTGTACGGATCAACGGCAGTGTCCAGCAAGGCGACACGGTCATCGACAAGCAATCCCGGGACGTCGACATCGGCGCCATCTCCCTGGATTATGAGGGTGATCGCCTGCGGACCACCCTGGATCTGATCAGCCAGAAAGAACAATTCGACGCCGCGTCTCGACCGTTCCTCATCGCACCGGGCGTACCGATTCCCTCTGCGGCCAACGGCCGTACCAGCGTGAGCCAGGACTGGGGTTGGTCAGAAACCCGTGACCAGTCGGCGTTGTTCGGTGGCGAATACGACGTTGACGATACCCTGACCGTATTTGCCCACGCCGGTGGCGGCAAATCGGATGTGGCGCGCATGTCCGATCAGACCCCGACCATCATCAACGCTGCGGGTGACACGTCTTCAATCCCCGGTTACTACAAATTCGAAGTCCAGCGTTACACGGTCGACGCCGGAGCCCGCCTGCGTTTCGACACCGGGCCGGTGAGTCACAGCACCGTCCTGCAGGCCACCCGTTATCGCGATGAGTTGTCCCGAGGCATCATTTCCGGCCAGGCGATACTGTCGAACATTTACCACCCGATCGACCGTCCGGAACCCTCCATCGCCAAACCGGATACGCCGAAAATCTCCGAGAGCGAACTGTCAGGCGTGGCCCTGGCCGATACCCTTTCGGTGCTGGACGAGCGTTTGCAAGTCACCGTCGGTTTGCGCAAACAGAACATCAAATCCGATAACTACAACGCGGCCGGGACGGTCACGACCTCCTACGACAAAAGCGATACCACGCCGCTGTTCGGCGTCGTTGCCAAACCCTGGGACCACGTGTCGTTCTACTACAACTACATCGAAGGCCTGAGCAAGGGAGACATCGCACCGTCCTCCGCCTCGAACGCAGGGGAGATTTTTTCACCTTACATCTCCCGGCAACAGGAGGTCGGCGTCAAGGTCGACTACGGCAGCTTCATGTCCACACTGGCCCTGTTCCAGATCCAGAAGCCCAGCGGCGAGCTGTCGTCCGGGAGGTTCTCGGTACAGGGCGAGCAGCGCAATCGTGGCATCGAGTTGAGCCTGTTTGGCGAAATTGCCCAAGGCACGCGTTTGCTCGGTGGCGTGACCCTCCTCGATGGGGAGCTGACCAAGACCGGTGTTGCTGCCAACCGTGGCAATAAACCGGTCGGCGTTCCGAACGTTCAAGCCAACCTCTGGGCGGAATGGGACACCCCGTGGGTCAAGGGGCTGACGCTGACCAGTGGCGCGATCTACACCGCCAGCCAGTACGTGAACCAGGCCAACACCCAGGAACTCGATGCCTGGACCCGCTTCGATGCCGGGGCACGCTTTACTACCCGCATTGCGGAACATCCGACCACCTTGCGCGCCACCGTGCAGAACGTGTTCGACCGCGAGTATTGGTCGGGCGTCGCGTCCTACGGGGCGTTCTCCCAAGGCTCACCACGCACCCTGCTGCTGTCGGCCACCGTCGATTTCTGAAACGTCCGCCCCGGCGCGGCGACTTGAGCCGTTGTCCGGTCTGGCTACTGCAAAGGAATACATCATGGTTACCTTTTTTCGACGACCCCAAGACTTCGCTGCGTTGCTGTTCGCAGGACTGCTGGGCCTGTCGCTGTGTTCTCTGACGCCACGCAACGCACACGCCGCGAATCCGGACCCCGCGCTCGGCACGGTGACCGATTTGCTGGGGCGCAAGGTCAAGGTGCACCTCCCGGTCAGGCGCGTCATTCTCGGTGAGGGGCGCCAGTTGTACCTGGTCGCTGCGCTGGATACGCAAAACCCCATTGAACGCATCGTCGGCTGGCGCAAGGACTTGATCCAGTCAGACCCGGACACCTACGGCGCCTACCTGCGCAAGTTTCCCGCCATCGCAAAGATCCCGACGTTTGGCGGGTTTGAAGACGGCACCTTCGACATCGAGCAAGCGATCTCCCAGCGACCCGATGTGATCATCCTCAACATCGAGGCGCAGCACGCCACCGAAGATGCGCGTTACATCGAGAAACTCGACGCCCTGGGAATTCCCGTGGTTTACGTCGATTTTCGCAACAACCCGATGCAAAACACCGAGCCGACCATGCGCCTGTTCGGCCAGCTGTTTGGCAAGGAACAGCGCGCCGAAGCCTTTATCGACTTTCGCAACCAGCAGATCCATCGCGTCACCGACGTCATCGAGGCGCGCCATCCTTCGCGCCCCAGCGTGTTTATCGAACGCATCGGTGGCTATACCGATGATTGCTGCCTGAGTTTCGGCAATGAAAATTTCGGCCTTTTTGTCGACATGGCCGGTGGCAACAACATTGCCCGAAGCATCATTCCCAGCACCTTTGGCCAGCTGAACCCTGAGCAAGTCATCGTCGCCGACCCGGACCAGGTCGTTGTCACCAGCGCCAACTGGGAAGCCTTTGCACCCGGTGGCCATTGGGTCGGCGTCGGCCCGGGTGCGGACATGAATCAAGCCAGACGCAAACTGGCGTGGTACACACAACGCCCGGCCTACGCGGGCATCAAGGCTCAGAAGGATCAAGCCTTTCATGCCATCTGGCACCAGTTCTACAACAGTCCCTACCAGTTCGCGGCCATCCAGCAATTGGCGAAATGGTTTCATCCGACGCTGTTTACCGATCTGGATCCGGACGCGTCGTTGCGCGAACTGCATGAGCGATTTCTGCCGGTGCCTTACGAGCCCGGCTATTTCGTCAGTCTGGACAAGCCTGAGGTCAAGCAATGAGCTCACTGAACGAAGCAATGGTCGTTCAGCGCGACACCTACCGTCGATTGGTGCTGCGCAAACGCCTGATCCTTGGCGGGCTCATGGTGTTACTGATTTGCAGCGTGCTGCTTGATCTGGCCCTCGGGCCGGCGAGCTACAGCCTCACTGAAGTGCTCGGCGCGCTGTTCTCGCCGGACACCGCTTCAGCGCAAGTACGGGTGGTGATGTGGGAAATCCGTCTGCCCGTGGCGCTGATGGCCGTCGCAGTGGGTGCCGCGTTGTCGTTGGCGGGCGCGCAGATGCAGACGATCCTCAACAACCCGCTGGCCAGTCCGTTCACGCTGGGCATTTCCGCCGCCGCCAGTTTCGGCGCCGCCATGGGCCTGGCATTTGGCGTGGCGCTATTCCCGCTGGCGGCGCAGTACATGGTGCCGGTGAATGCGTTCATCATGGCCATGCTGTCAGCGCTGCTGATCCACTTCCTGAGCATGCGCCGTGGGGTCACCGCCGAGACCATCGTGCTGCTCGGTATTGCCTTGGTGTTTACCTTTAATGCGCTGTTGGCCCTGGTGCAGTTTTTTGCCACCGAACAAGCCGTGGCGGCCGTGGTGTTCTGGACCATGGGCAGCCTGACCAAAGCCACGTGGCCGAAACTCGGGGTCATTTGCCTGGTCATCCTGATCACCGTGCCGATCTTTGCCAAACGCGCCTGGGCACTGACGGCCCTGCGGCTGGGCGATGACAAGGCCGCAAGTTTCGGGATCAACGTACGCAGCCTGCGTTTTCAGACGCTGATCATGGTCAGCCTGCTCGCTTCGTTCCCGGTCGCCTTTGTCGGCACCATCGGGTTTATCGGACTGGTCGGCCCGCACATCGCACGGATGCTGATTGGCGAGGATCAACGGTTCTTCCTGCCAGCCTCTTTACTGACGGGCTCGCTGATACTTTCCGCCAGTTCGGTCGTGAGCAAAACCCTGATCCCGGGCGCGATTTTCCCCATCGGCGTCGTCACCTCTCTGATCGGCGTGCCGTTCTTCATATCTCTGATTCTCAGCGGGAAGAAAAACTCATGGTGAAGATCCAGCTTGATAACCTCGGCGCTCGTTATGGGCAGCGCGAGATCATTTCAGGCGTCACCACAGCCTCTTTCAAGGGGGGCCAGGTGGTTGCCGTGGTCGGGCCGAACGCAGCGGGTAAATCCACCTTATTCAAACGCATGGCCGGGCTGATTGACGGGCCGGGCCAGGTCATCCTGCAGGACTCGAAAAAGGGCCATCAGGGTATCAGCTATATGCCTCAAGGCCTGAATGCCAGTGCGCGCCTGACGGTCTACGAATCAGTGCTGCTGGCGCGTAAACAACTGACACCGGGCTGGGTCGTCCACGACGATGAATTGAAACTGGTCGACGAGATCCTCGGTGCGCTCGGGATTACCGAATTGTCCTTTCGTAACCTCGGTGAACTCAGCGGCGGCCAGCAACAGCTGGTGTCCATCGCACAAACACTGGTGCGCGAACCCGAGATCCTGCTGATGGATGAGCCGACCAGCGCGCTGGACATGCACCGGCAGGTGCAAGTGCTGAATTTCATGAGGGCACTCGCTCGTAGACGCGAGGTTATCGTGTTCATCGCGATCCACGATCTGAACCAGGCGTTGCGCTTTGCCGACCAGGTGTTGGTGATAGCCGATGGGACAGCTCAAGGCAGCGGACCGAGCAACGAGGTGATTACCGAATTGATGCTGCGCAACGTCTACAAGGTCGAGGCGCGGATCGAAACCTGCAGTCGGGGACAGCACCATATCCTGATTGACGATATCGTTTGATCGCGGGAGCCCTCTAACCGATGGGTAGCCGGAAGAGGGAATCCTCAAGTGAGCGTAAATTGAGTTGATCAACCCTGCCTTCAATCGAACCCCTCCCGACTCAAAAGGTCTGCTCTATTATTACTTCTGCGGAATTAGCTGCCATGTCTGCGCACAACAGCCTTGTTGTACTCGCTCGGGGAGGTTATGCCGCTCGAGGCGTTCTTTACCTGATCATTGGTATCTTCGCGCTGCTGGCGGCTCAAGATTCGACAAAACCGAAGGACGGTCACAGGAGCCTTGAAGCCTTGTTAAGCCAGCCATTCGGTTATGTTTTAGTCGGTTTAGTGGTGGCGGGCCTGTTTGCCTTCGCCGGTTGGCGAGTGTTGCAAGCCATACGCGATGTGGATCATCACGGTAACAAAATGAAGGGTTTGGTCATTCGGACAGGGTTGTTGGCGGGAGCTGTAGTCAACGGCGCGCTGGCGTTTTTTGCGTTGGGCTTACTCATTAGCGGCATCAGAACCTCGGGCAAGTCCGGGGGTGGACAAACCGAGGATTTACTGGCGCATCTGTTGTCCTGGGAACACTCGAATGTATTAGTGTACCTCGTCGCACTCGTCCCACTCGGCGTAGGCATTGCTCACATCATCAAGGGGTGGAAGTCGTCGTTCGAGAAATATTTTGAAGCTGACGAAGACGTCATGCGGTACGTCCGTCCGGTGTCTCGGTTCGGTCTTATAGCCCGTGGAGTTGTCTTTATTGAGATCGCAGTGTTGCTGATATTCAGTGGCTCCCGCTATAAAGCCTTGGATCCGCCAGGCATGAAGGAGGCTCTCGATGCTCTCCAGAACCTGCCGGCCGGAGGCGTGATTTTGATGGTGATGGCCTTGGGGTTGATCGCATTTTCGGTTTACAGCTTGTCCGAAGCGGCTTGGCGCAAGATAAACATGGATGTGCCTGGAGTACAGAAAGCATAGCGGTATAAGTTTCACTGACGGTGCTGCTGGAACTTGGGATAGCCGCTGGACTATCCCTTTTTTTGTCACGTCACTTTCCTGCGGACAAAACAAAACCCCAACTGCTTGCGCAATTGGGGTTTCGGAATTTAATCTTGACGATGACCTACTCTCACATGGGGAAACCCCACACTACCATCGGCGATGCATCGTTTCACTGCTGAGTTCGGGATGGGATCAGGTGGTTCCAATGCTCTATGGTCGTCAAGAAATTCGGTAGCCGGGTCGTTCTCTCTTGCGAGGTCACGCTCCAGCGAATGGGTATGCGATAGTTTGGTGTTTTGCGAGTATCTCGAACTTTCGGTTCGTTTCGTCTTCACACACCGCAATCTGGCTTTTACGCACAAATTGCTTGGGTGTTATATGGTCAAGCCTCACGGGCAATTAGTATTGGTTAGCTCAACGCCTCACAGCGCTTACACACCCAACCTATCAACGTCGTAGTCTTCGACGGCCCTTCAGGGGACTCAAGGTCCCAGTGAGATCTCATCTTGAGGCTAGTTTCCCGCTTAGATGCTTTCAGCGGTTATCTATTCCGAACATAGCTACCCGGCAATGCCACTGGCGTGACAACCGGAACACCAGAGGTTCGTCCACTCCGGTCCTCTCGTACTAGGAGCAGCCCCTCTCAAATCTCAAACGTCCACGGCAGATAGGGACCGAACTGTCTCACGACGTTCTAAACCCAGCTCGCGTACCACTTTAAATGGCGAACAGCCATACCCTTGGGACCGGCTTCAGCCCCAGGATGTGATGAGCCGACATCGAGGTGCCAAACACCGCCGTCGATATGAACTCTTGGGCGGTATCAGCCTGTTATCCCCGGAGTACCTTTTATCCGTTGAGCGATGGCCCTTCCATACAGAACCACCGGATCACTAAGACCTACTTTCGTACCTGCTCGACGTGTCTGTCTCGCAGTCAAGCGCGCTTTTGCCTTTATACTCTACGACCGATTTCCGACCGGTCTGAGCGCACCTTCGTACTCCTCCGTTACTCTTTAGGAGGAGACCGCCCCAGTCAAACTACCCACCATACACTGTCCTCGATCCGGATAACGGACCTGAGTTAGAACCTCAAAGTTGCCAGGGTGGTATTTCAAGGTTGGCTCCACGCGAACTGGCGTCCACGCTTCAAAGCCTCCCACCTATCCTACACAAGCAAATTCAAAGTCCAGTGCAAAGCTATAGTAAAGGTTCACGGGGTCTTTCCGTCTAGCCGCGGATACACTGCATCTTCACAGCGATTTCAATTTCACTGAGTCTCGGGTGGAGACAGCGCCGCCATCGTTACGCCATTCGTGCAGGTCGGAACTTACCCGACAAGGAATTTCGCTACCTTAGGACCGTTATAGTTACGGCCGCCGTTTACCGGGGCTTCGATCAAGAGCTTCGCGTTAGCTAACCCCATCAATTAACCTTCCGGCACCGGGCAGGCGTCACACCCTATACGTCCACTTTCGTGTTTGCAGAGTGCTGTGTTTTTAATAAACAGTCGCAGCGGCCTGGTATCTTCGACCGGCATGGGCTTACGCAGTAAATGCTTCACCCTCACCGGCGCACCTTCTCCCGAAGTTACGGTGCCATTTTGCCTAGTTCCTTCACCCGAGTTCTCTCAAGCGCCTTGGTATTCTCTACCCAACCACCTGTGTCGGTTTGGGGTACGGTTCCTGGTTACCTGAAGCTTAGAAGCTTTTCTTGGAAGCATGGCATCAACCACTTCGTGTTCTAAAAGAACACTCGTCATCAGCTCTCGGCCTTAGAATCCCGGATTTACCTAAGATTCCAGCCT
>NZ_CM142709.1:3530000-5197500 GCF_054897885.1 Pseudomonas sp. LB1P83
CAACCTGATGAACAGCTACTCGGCATTCACAGCACGCCAGGCGTAAAGCCTTACTCTTAAAAACCAAAGCCCGCTTTTGCGGGCTTTTGGCATCAGGGGTTTACAAATCGAGTTCGAGCCTAAGCGATAAATGGCACAAGCCGAATGCCAGAGATCTCGTTTTACCGCGTTGAATCGCGCGTACTTGACGCCTCGCGTTGTTAAGTGGGAAAACGTTTATGGCCCAAATGGAAGCGTTGGCGTACTACACGAATCAAGGACGACTCATGAAAACCCTATTGTGTTTGCTGATCGCCACCGGCGTCGGCACCGCGCTGCAATACGCTGGCATCCCCCACGGCCTGTTGCTGGGCTCGATACTCGCGACTGCGTTGATCGCCAGCAACCTGCGATTCTCCCCTACCCTGCCCTTCGGCCTTGGCTACGTGCAAATCGTGCTGGGCATTGCGACCGGTCTGATGTTCACCTCGTGGGACAACCACACGGTGGCGGCCATGTTGCCCAGCCTTGGTTTCATGCTTCTGTGTCTGGCGGTCCAGAGCAGCGTGGCTGGTTTCTGGTTGTTCAGCGTTTCGGGCTGGAACCTGAAAGACTCTCTGTTATCCGTGTATCCGGGCGCACTCGCCGCCGTCTTCGACTTGATCGAGTCCGAACGCGCGTCCGGAAAAGTGATCGTCGTGCATTTGGTTCGGCTGTTGTCGATCACCTTGCTCGTCAGCTTTTGCATTCCCGGGCCTATCGACGTGGTGCTTGCCCAGAACAGCCCGCTGGACTTGAGCACGGCGCTGACCCTGCTGTCGCTGATCGCCTTGTGCCTGTTGCTCGGCCGCTTGCTGTTGAGCGTCGGCGTGCCGGCACCGTTCATGCTCACCGCGATCGTGCTCACCGGCGCCTATATAAAGCTGGGCTACCTCCAGGCGCTCCACCTGCCGCAGTGGAGTGTTGACTCCGCCTCCGTTGTCATCGGCGTGCTGATTGGCTCGAAATTCAAGGACATCACCTTTGCCGAACTTGTCCGCCATGGCCGCGCCGGGCTGATCGCCGTCGGCCTGATGCTGGTGATCGCAGCGGCGTTTGCCGGCGTGGCCGGGCGGGTGCTGGGCAGCGATCCCTTGTCGTTGTGGCTGGCGTACATGCCGGGCGCCATCGAAACCATCGCCATCGTCGCGTTCAGTGGCGGGTTGAACGTGGTGTTCATCCTGACGCATCACCTGGTGCGGATGGTCGTGCTGCACTTCGCACCAGCGCTGATCGTCCAGGCGCGGCGCTGGCGGGCAGAGTGATTGCTGAACAAAAACCGGCAACGCCTCCCACTGTGGAGGCGTTTTGCTTTGTGCTGACGGGAGGAAGGGACTAAGCGGGAGAGATCGTGGCCAAGGCACCGATCAAAATGGTTAACACGAGAAATCCACCGAGGAAAATTGCCATCTTGCCCATAGGGCCTCCTACATTATGAGTTTACGGTGCAGTGAATAAGTGAGTGCGGACCGTGCTGTCATTGTGAGCTGCAGGTGGGGTGCATTACAGAGTCAGATGGCGACGGAAAATACGGATCAGAACGTTGAATGTGTAGCAGCTGCCGAGCCTGCGAGGCTGCGTCCGGCTGCGAAGCAGTCGTAAAATCAGGCAATCGGTTCTTTCAGGAGTACCGCGTTTACCGGGTTTGCGAAGACTACGTCTTCGAACGCAGCCTCGCGCTGCTCGGCAGCTGCTACAGGGGGATTTATGCAGAGTTGCCTGAGGTGAAGGTCTGCCCCCTCGCCACAGGATTTGTGATTTACGCTTTCGGCTCGACGTTATCCAGCGCCTGATTCACCGCCAACTCTCCCAGCATCACCACTTGGGTAATCCCCAGCAGTGTCTTGCGGTGGGAGTTATCCAGTGACGCCGCGAAATTGTTGAGCATGGTGGTGGCCGAGCCCAGTGATTCGCTGGCGTTGGCCAACAGGGATTCGGTGTCGTACTTGGGGTTGGCGAGGAACATGGGTTCGGGCTCGTGGGTGCTGGCCATGATGTGGGCGCCCGGGTTGAGGTAGTGGTCTAGGGCGCGTTCGGCGGCGTCGTGGAGTTTTTTTGAATCGAGGGATTCGTAGGGGGATGCCGGATCGGTATCCGGTGGGTTAGGCGTAGGTTTGAACATAAATGAAACTCTCTAGTTAACACATGAAGAGAAGCCATCACCCTCGCTACCAAACGAATGGGTGGCGGCCATACGCGGGTTGGTAGACCGGTAACTAGATGAACCCGGCGCCCCCGAAGGAGCCCTGCGCATGGCCACCATAAATCAGAGACGTGAACACGTCTGCGAACGGTGCGCTATACGTCTAGTTATACCGGGCTACCAAACCCGATCACTGTTTTTCAGTGACCCAGCAACGATAAAACCCGTGCCCAAGACGCACAAGCCGGCGGATTCTGTCTTACGTGCAGGGGGTGGCGCAAGGCGTTGTAGCCTTGATGCAGTAACAGCAAGCGTCATTTAAACGTGTCTGATTTTTCTGTTTAAACAGGCTGTGGGCGATACAAATTGAGAGTGCGCTTTTTACTGCGTGACGCGTTGAAACAACGCCCTCCCGAGCCGCGCAGATGGACGCGCAATGATCAAAAAATCCGTTACCACTACGCGACAAGCTCGACGTAACTCGACTCCCCACCTCCAGTCGCGCCCGACAACCAACCCCATACGAAGGTCAGCGTTGTACGCCCTGCCTGATCAACGCCTACCGTGCCACGAGACCAGCCGGCAAGAATCTCACCGTCCGTAGTCAAGCAATGATAAAGAAGCTCAATGGTGTCGGGGCCTGTCACGCGCCCAACTTGATTACCCGTACGGATCCGGCCGCCTTGGTAAGCGCCCAAAATGGCATCTTCCTCAACATGGTAATGAAATACCGTGCCTGCACCAGATAGCCCATGGGCGTTGCCCGCTACCGTAAATCGGCGATTGTTCAAACGCTCGCTGATTGGAGAAAAGGGAGTTTCCATAAATGTCGCGTCCTTGTAGTCGAGATGTTCCATTCCATCTTTCGATGATCCTAACCCTTACCCGTTTGACCAGCTACCCGTGAGTGTTCCCGAAAAAGTTCTCTCTACCGGTCCAATGAGAAAGACCAGTCCCACGCCATTCCATTGAACGGTTACGGTTCCGCCATCACATTCAACCTCTACGGAATTGTCCAGCAAGCCACGACGAATTCCGTTAACAACGGCGCCACAAGAGCAGGAACCTGAACCGAGCGGAATACCGCCCCAGCGCTCCCAAATGCGCAACCGGATGTGCTTTCGGTCAATGATCTGGACGAAATGCACGTTCGTCCTGAGGGGAAACAGGGGGTTGGTTTCAATGGCTGGTCCGATTGTCGCTATATCAATCGCCGTTAGATCATCCACAAAATAGGTGCAGTGCGGATTTCCCATGCTGCATGCAGCTGGATCACCCGCAAGTGGCAACACTGCAGTATCCAGTTCCTGAGCCAGGGGAACATCCGACCAGCCGAACAGCGGCTCCCCCATGCTGGCCGAAATGGCGCCGGTTAAAGTTCGTTCGCAAGTGAGTAGACCACGGTTGGTTCGGAGCGCTATCGACGTAGAATTTAGTTCGCGCATCAACATATCTGCGGCACCCCGCGTTGCACTGCCACAAACATCCAGCGTGGTGCCATCTGCATTCCAAAACATCAAGCACGCATCTGCATCATCACAATCGAGCACCACTGCGAGTTGATTGAATCCGACTCCGCGGTTCCGGTCGCCCATTTGCCGAGCCAGGGTGCCTGTCACTGGGTTGGCCGAGTTTCGCGAGTCCACAACAACGAAGTCATCGCCATTTGCGTGCATCTTATGAAAACTCAGCGGCATAAATAGACCCTGGCAAGGAGACGTTGGTGAATTGGCTGGTGAAGGCGATCTAGCCCCATCAACATGACTTTTGCAAGATGCGTGAGGCTGGTCCCTTCACCACAAAACACTCGTCTGCTTTGAGCATTTCGTAATCTTCAAAACCAGAATTCCAGACACAAAAAAGCCCACCGACTGTTACCGGTTCAGTGGGCTTTTTACTGCGTTACGCGTTGAAACAACGCCCTCACCTACTCCTGCGGATGTACCTGATCCAACGCCCGATTCACCGACAACTCTGCCAGAAAAATCATCTGCTGGATGCCCAGCGCCATGTTGCATTGCGGGCCGGTACGGATTCCGAAGCGCAAGCTTAAGTAGAAAGGTAGGGCTTCACCGAAACTTCGAGCATGTCCACCAGTTCAGGGTCCATGTAACGAAAGTCGTCGGGAATATCCAAAGAGTGAATCCGCTTGTGTTCAAGCAGACGAGCGTACTGAGCCTGCAAGCGATTCAGGTGTTTGCGCTCCATGACAAAGATGACATCGGCCCAACGAACATCCGCCGCGTCGATGGGTTTACGTGCGTTCGGGCTAGTGCCCGCTGAACGGGCACTGAAGCCAGGTCGACGGCGCCAGATTGCTTGCGCAGTAGGGCTACGCCATTGGTTACGGCTGCAGACAAACAGGAGGTTAGTCACTCTTGATCCAACAATTGGCGGGTGGTGCGGATGGGATAGCTCATGCCGAGTTGGCGTGCCCTGACCAGCTTGTCGGCACCGGTGTACATCAGCTTCCAGTTCTTTTCCGGCTTGAACTTCAGCGGACGAACCGCTTTGTCATTGCCGCATTTACAGACCTGATCTGTCAGGCTGGCTCCTCTCACATGCATTCGCGACTAGAATTTCACTGCCGACTCTTCTAAAGCCAGATCAGATTTCAACTGTGCGACATCAGGTCTCGAGCATTATTTCAATCTCTGGGAAACCGATATGGCAAATCCGCAAGATAAAGCCGAATCTGACGAGGATTTAGCTCAGATGGTAATAGGACGAGGGCCCTGCACCTATCTATTGCTGCTCTTACTAGGATTGATCCTCGTGTTTCCCTTTCTTGAGGAAGGTATATTTGCTCGCACGTTGCTCGGCATTCTGTTTTCAATCGTGCTGCTCGTGGGCGCTTTCGCCACCAGGCAGACTCGGCGGGGGTTCATCCTGAAACTGGGCCTGGCGTTGCTTGGGGTTGGCCTTCAATGGACGGCGTTGTGGGCTGAGAGTATCGCGATTCTTGAACTTGCCGGGATATCTTATGCGGCGTCTCTTGCAGTCTCGTTTAGCGGAGTGGTTCGCTATATTCTCAAGCGCGGGCCAATTACTGCCGACAAGCTGCATGGTGCGCTTGCGGGTTACATAATGCTGGCCTTCGTTTGGTCCTTCGTCTATGCCCTGGTCGAAATATCCAGCGCTGGCTCATTCGGCCCTGGCCACCTCGACTTCGGACAGCCCGGTACTTTCTTCAAACTGATCTATTTCAGCCTCACGACGCTCACGACCACTGGTTACGGTGATGTTATCCCGTTGACCAACCACGCCCGCTCACTTGTGATGGTCGAAGAATTCTCAGGCATCTTTTACGTGGGTGTTGTGATAGCGCGGCTTGCCGGTGTTTATCCATCGAATCAGACTAAGTGACTCTCTATTTGACTGAGCCGCCTCCGGGCATCAGTGATTGAGTCGACCGGTTGAATCCGCAGCCGAAAGCAGACATGTAGGCCGAGATGAATTTACCCCTTGAAAACCCCTCCCCACAAAAAAGCCCACTGACCGTTACCGGTTCAGTGGGCTTTTTCTGATTACGCGTCTACTTACAAAGCCATATCACTAGCAGCATTAGCCTTCGGCGCCTTCGCTTTATCAGCATCAGCCGGAGCAGCAGCCGGAGCCACCACCTGACCAATCGCCGGCGGAGGAGTCAGCTCCAGCACCTTGGCAGTGTAAGCCCACTCCTGCGCAACCTTCTCAGGACTGCCATTCAGCTGAGTGCCATAGCTCGGCACGATCTGATGCAGCTTCTCCTGCCAGGCAGGCGTTGCAACCTTGTCCTTGAACACTTTCTGCAGCACGGTCAGCATGATCGGTGCAGCAGTCGATGCACCCGGCGATGCGCCCAGCAGACCGGCGATGGTGCCGTCAGCAGAAGCAACGATCTCGGTACCCAACTTCAGCACACCACCCGCCGCTTCATCACGCTTGATGATTTGCACGCGCTGGCCGGCTTGCCACAGGCGCCAGTCTTCGGCTTTGGCGTTCGGGAAGTATTCTTTCAGGGCGTTGAGGCGGTCTTCGTCGGACAGCATCAGTTGGCCGGCGAGGTACTCGACCAGCGGGTATTCCTTGATGCCGACTTTGGTCATTGGCCACACGTTGTGCGTGGTGGTGGTGGTGGTCAGCAGGTCCAGGTACGAGCCTTCTTTGAGGAACTTGGTGCTGAAGGTCGCGAATGGGCTAAAAAGGATATCCATGGTTGTCAGCGGATTCTTTATGTAACAATCCTAAATTCCGCATTTTACAAGGATGTTCAAAATGGCTGGCAAACCTGCTGCCCGAGTCACGGATCCTACAAGTTGTCCGCTTCCCGGCCATGGGGTTAACTCCATAGCGGCTGGCTCTCCCGATGTATTTTTTGACGGTTTGGCTGCGGCTCGCCAAGACGCAAAAGTGCGTGTGGCAGCCCCATTGTCGCAGAGGTCGCCTCTACCGTTCTTATCAACGGCAAACCCGCCGCAACCGTGGGCAGTATCGGTGCCCATGGCAACAACGTTGTAAGTGGCTCCGGAACGGTCATCATTGGCAACTCTCACACACCAACGGATTTTGTCCCGCCTTTACCGATGCCGCTGTGGTTGCAGCCATTCAATGAGCAGTTTCGTATTCTCGGAAGCGACGGCCAGCCTCTCGCCCATGTGCCTTATCACATCAAAGATGAAGCGGGTCGGGTTTACACTGGCTTTTCTGACGAATCAGGGCATACACCACGAATTACTACGAAGAAACAGGAAACACTTGAAATCACCACGGGCGTTGCTGCGCTGGAAAAGTGGGGCGATGCATGACCGAGTATTCTTGTAAGGTCCCTACAAACCAACAGTCCGGGTCGGTTAGCAATGTGCCTGGCTATTCAATGCCTGCCAACATTCACTTATTCGTCGTCGTTGATGAAATAGGTAAAGATGGTTTTTTGGTTCGCAAAATCTACTCTTCGCCAGATAACCCTCATCTTGTCGCAAAGAACCTTCCGGCATTTCAAATCAAACACGAGGTGTGGCCGGAAAAATTTGGCATGCTACCTATTGATCCAAAATCTAACGCCACAGTAGCTGAGCACGTTTTTAGCAGCAGAAAATATCCATCCAGCTATCTCTCCACAAGTTCTGAATTTCCAAACGGGTCGCCGCGATTTGAGGGCAAAACCGTTTACATCGATATAGAAAAAGCAAAAGCCGCCGGCGCAAAGCTTGTGACCACCGAAGAGATATTAAAGTCGCTCGAAGAATACAAAAAACTCGCACCAAAGAAAGTAGTTCAGATCGAACAAATCGCAGATTGGGTTAAAAATATAGACAAGGAGGTATTGGTTCACGCTGAAAAAGTACCGGCCAAAGCAGTCTTTACCCCAGGATCCTACAAAGCAACAAACATGCTGATTAAGGGCGCGAGAGTAGTAAGGGTTTTTGCCATCGGTTTTACCGCCTATGACTTGAAATTAGCCACAGATGAGTCAATCAAGCAAAAAAGCGTCAAACCGATCTCTGTTGAGGTAGTCAAGCAAGCTGGAGGTTGGGGCGCCGCGATCGCGGGCGGACGGATAGGTCTTGCAGTTGGCGCAGCTGTCGGTATTGAAACGGGCCCCGGAGCAATTGTTAGTGCGGCTGTCGGTGGAATCATCTTCGGTACTGCGGGTTACTTGGGTGCAACCTGGCTTACTGATTACGTACAAGACTGAGGTCTGGCCATGAGCTTTTTTAGTCGTTTAAAATCTTTAATCAAGCAAGAACCAGAAGAGCAAATTGCAGGTTATTCTGTAACAGAGCTCAAAACTATTTTCACTAGCTCTTCCACAAACATAAATAGCCGTCTGCCCGAGTATCCGAAATCAACGTCTTTGGAAGGCTTAGGCATTCCGGCCTTTTATTCTTCATTTTTAATTGACAACAAAGACATTCACATTTTTTTAGCGCTCACCGAATCAAACTTCAAGTACAAGTCTGAAAAAATATTCAATGAACTACCTGCAAGGCAGTATGTTAGCGAGGAAAGAAACGAGCAGTTAGTATTTTTTACGTCCACGAGAGAATTCAACTCCACAACCGTTCGAATGGTAACGAATAGCGTTGACTTCATGAATGTTGTTTCCCATGAGAAGCTCGTTGCACCTCCCCCGTGGATAGCATTCGAAGGGTACAACCCGTCATGGTGGGGGGGTGTTATGCAAGGCGCTCAGGGATACTACAATGACAACTACTTCCTTCCCTTCTTCACTCAATTGAGTGATTTAGAAAAACAGGAGTATTACGCAAGATTCGAAGCTACAGATGAATGGATAGAAAGCCTGAATTTGATGTACGGCGATGAGTGAATCTGACGTGTTCAGGTCTGTTCCGCAGCCCAGCGGGAGCAAGCTCCCTCGCCACAGGAACAGTGTCAGTCTTGAGATTTGCGTGGACGCCAAATGCTGAACTCTGGACACAAAAAAGCCCACTGACCGTTACCGGTTCAGTGGGCTTTTTCTGATTACGCGTCTACTTACAAAGCCATATCACTAGCAGCATTAGCCTTCGGCGCCTTCGCTTTATCAGCATCAGCCGGAGCCACCACCTGACCAATCGCCGGCGGAGGAGTCAGCTCCAGCACCTTGGCAGTGTAAGCCCACTCCTGCGCAACCTTCTCAGGACTGCCATTCAGCTGAGTGCCATAGCTCGGCACGATCTGATGCAGCTTCTCCTGCCAGGCAGGCGTTGCAACCTTGTCCTTGAACACTTTCTGCAGCACGGTCAGCATGATCGGTGCAGCAGTCGATGCACCCGGCGATGCGCCCAGCAGACCGGCGATGGTGCCGTCAGCAGAAGCAACGATCTCGGTACCCAACTTCAGCACACCACCCGCCGCTTCATCACGCTTGATGATTTGCACGCGCTGGCCGGCTTGCCACAGGCGCCAGTCTTCGGCTTTGGCGTTCGGGAAGTATTCTTTCAGGGCGTTGAGGCGGTCTTCGTCGGACAGCATCAGTTGGCCGGCGAGGTACTCGACCAGCGGGTATTCCTTGATGCCGACTTTGGTCATTGGCCACACGTTGTGCGTGGTGGTGGTGGTCAGCAGGTCCAGGTACGAGCCTTCTTTGAGGAACTTGGTGCTGAAGGTCGCGAATGGGCCAAACAGGATGACGCGCTTGCCGTCGAGGACACGGGTGTCCAAGTGCGGAACCGACATTGGCGGTGCGCCAACGGAGGCTTTGCCGTAGGCCTTGGCCAGGTGTTGCTCGGCGAGGGTCGGGTTCTCGGTCACGAGGAACGAGCCGCCAACCGGGAAGCCTGCGTACTCCTTGGCTTCAGGAATGCCGGACTTCTGCAGCAGGTGCAGTGCACCGCCGCCTGCGCCGATGAACACGAACTTGGCGTCGGTTTCGGACTTGCTGCCGTCTTTCAGGTTTTTGTAGCTGACGCGCCAGGTGCCGTCTTCGTTCTTGGTAATGTCTTGCACTTCGCTAGACAGTTTCAAGTCGAACTTCGGCGTGGTTTGCAGGTGCGCAACGAACTGGCGGGTGATCTCGCCGAAGTTGACGTCGGTGCCGATCGGGCTCCAGGTGGCCGCGATTTTCTGGTTCGGGTCGCGCCCTTCCATCATCAGCGGAACCCACTTCTTGATCACAGCCGGGTCTTCGGAGTACTGCATGCCGGCGAACAGCGGGCTCGCTTGCAGGGCTTCGTAGCGCTTCTTCAGGAACTTGATGTTGTCATCGCCCCACACAAAGCTCATGTGCGGTGTGGAGTTGATGAACGAACGCGGGTTTTTCAGCACGCCTTGCTGAACCTGCCAGGCCCAGAATTGACGGGAGATCTGAAAGGCTTCGTTGATTTCAACGGCTTTCGGGATCTGTACGTTGCCCTTGTCGTCTTCCGGGGTGTAGTTCAATTCGGCCAGGGCGGAGTGACCGGTACCGGCGTTGTTCCAGCCGTTGGAGCTTTCCTGGGCGACGCCGTCGAGGCGCTCGATCATTTCCATCGAAGTGCCCGGTTCCAGCTCGTTGAGCCACACACCGAGGGTCGCGCTCATGATGCCGCCGCCGATCAGCAGGACATCAACCTTCTTTGCCTCTTCCGCGTGAACGGACGTGATCCCCATCGACAAAGCCAGCCCCAGCAGGGCCGTGTTCATTTTCTTAAACATCTGTAGCACCTATGATAAAACGCCATCCGCCCTTCCATCCTCACTTACGGGCCCCTGGTTCACGACATTCAGGCAGGACGTCGTGGGTGCTCGTACATAAGGATTGGAGGGTGGGCACACAAGGCCGACGTGTCTCCATCGACCTCAGTTTATATGTCCCTACTGAACTGACTTTTTATCATTATTGGCTTCAGCTACTTGAGCGACATTGATCCTGCTGGCACGTCTCAGGGACGGGCAAACTGAATAGGTCAAACCAAGTTGGCGCGCAGAATATCACGGCTCGATGACCGCGCGCTTCCGAAAGGACTTATGAGTCTAGTCCAGACGGGGCTCGTTCGCCGCGTTCTGGCCCAAACGGTTCAGCACAAACACCTTGGCGTTGTGGGTCATTTGGTCCAGATGCCGGTCGCGCTGCTTTTCAGCATCGACCATTGCGCGCTTTCCGTGTTTTTGCAGCAAGTAGGTATGTATCTGCCGGACCTCTAAAGAACTGTAGATAAATGTGACATCCAACAGTCCCATCAAGCCTTCACTGCTGTGATCGCGAGTGTTCATCAGCACGTGCGTGCCGCGCACGCCGAGAACCTGAAAACCCATCGACTCGAACCACGGCACCTTGGCGACGGTGCAGGTCAGTTCGGCGTGCGGGTAGCGGCTGATCATGTCGTGCAACATGGCTCGCGCAACGCCTCGGCGACGATGCCCCGCGTCGACCGCCATGTAGGCCACGCCGCAGGCTTCGGGATCATCCTTGACCGGCAGGTACAGCAGAAAGCCGATGACCTTCTCAGGGTCTTCATCGTCGATGGCGACGATCAACTCGACCGCAATGCCCTTGGTCCCGCCGAGGGCCTCCAGGTACAGATGCACTTCGTAGCCGACCGCGTACTGATAGACGTTGTACAGCGGGTTGCTCGGCGCGATGCCGACCATGCTGATGTCGGTCAGGTTGTCGACGACCATCTGCAGGATCTGGCTGTTGATGTGCTCCGGGCACGGGGTTTGAAAGTGGCTGAGCTGGGGCATTGCGTGACGGACTCCAAGGATCAAGGCGCACCCGTGACGTGAAATGTTGGCATCGGGCGCGCCTATGATAACTGCTGTGGCAGCCTTTCCCTCGACTGACTTACCGAACCTCTTCCACTTCACCCGCACGCCAGGCCTTGGTGAAGAACGGTTCAAGCGGTCCGTACAGCCGCAAAAGCATGAACCAGCCTCTGCCCGGCAGCGTTTGAATCCAGTTGCCACGCTTCACGCCTTCCGGCTGTTGAGGGCCGAAGTAGACGGTGGTCGAGCCATCCGTATCGGCCTCGGCGGCTGGCGACGGGTAGCTCTGACTGCCGGCGCGCGGGTAACGTTGCGGGGTATCCAGCATCGATCGGGTCTGGTTGTCGTACACGGTGAACGACCAGAAGTTGGCTTCAGGAATACCTTTTGGCAGCGTCACCTTGTAGGTCTTGGCCCCGTCGAAATACTCCTTCTTCGAGTCCAGCATGGCGAACAGGTATTGCGATCCGATGCCTGGCAAACGCATCGCCATTGCCGGCGTGATGCCGGTGACGCCGTAGAAAAACGCCGAGCGAGCATCCAGGGTGCGGTAGCCCGTCGCCGGGAACGGCTTGGCACCTTCGGAGGTAATCATCGGAATGGGCGTTTCAAATTCACTGCCACTGATGAACAGGAAGTTGGACCAGGCAGAGCCCGGGTAGTAATACCAATCCGGATCACGTGGATTCATCAGCAAGCTGCGCGAGGTGGCATTCGCCGCTGCCAGCGCTTCGGTCATGATTTTCTTCATCCGCGCATCCGGGGCAAAAGGCTTGCCCTTGACGATGCCGATGGCGGCCAGTGAGCCCATCAGTTCGGCGTCGAGCGTGGTTGCGGACTCCTGTTGCACCAGCTCATTGAGCAGTTCGTAGGCGCCGAAGTCGTTCGGCGGAAGGGTGTTCATCACTTTGCCGCTGCCTTCATGGAACACCGTGGGCGGCGGCTCGACGACCTTGGCCAACGCGACCTGGCCACTGAGAAACTGCGCCACGCTGGTGCCGTAACCGCCCGGTACATAGGGATAGATTTTGGTGGTTTTCTTGATTAACTCGACCACTGGCTTGGGGTCGCTCTTGTCCATGAAAGCGCGACCCAGGATCAGCACTTTGCTGGTAGGCGCACGTGTGACGAAATACCCGCCTTCGGGAACGGGCCCGTCATAGCCTGGCGGCAGCACCAGGTATTTACCGCCTAGCCCCCGATCCGGCCCCGGCGCGCCGAAGTCGATCATCCAGCGCCACCAATAATCGTCCAGCGTGCCCAGCGAGTTGGGCGGAGTTTCCAGCACCATCGGCCCTTTGCTCACGTCGATGAAGCCGAGGAAATAAATGGTATCGGCGTTGGCCGTCAGGAACAGCGACTTGGCATCCATCAATTCGGAAAAGATCAGGATCTCGTTATCCTTGACGCCGATGTCCTGGAAGCCTTTTCGAATCGCCACCGTATTGACACCCTGGAAGGTGTTGGTGATGGCATTGAACGCGTGGATGTAATCGAGGTTGTCGTAGACTTTGTCCAGTGTGTCTTTGCTCGGCATGCCGTCCTTGAAGTCCAGCGTGCCGAAACGGGTGTCGACTTTGGCAGGCGTGCTGATCGAGGCGGAAATGGGCGGAGTGTCTTGCGCGGCAAAAGTCGGGAGCGTCAGTGCAATGCACGCAGCCGGGACTGTCAGAAGCTGAATGAGTGGTCTCACGGTTTCATCTCCATCAGTAATGGATTGAACGCCTGCCCTCTCTACATTGGAAAACGGCCCGATTGACTCCCATTGTTTGCGGCAGCAGATCAAGCATAGCCATACATCAACGGAATAATGGCCGTCCAGCGGAGAACGGCCTTGTTGAACCGATGTTTATCAGCCAGGAACGGCTTCATCGCCACAGATTGATCGCCACGCCGCTTCAGCCAGCAATTTCCTGTAGGTCTTGGGGCTGCCTTTCACCCTCCCCGACAACCATGCGCGGCAGTAACTGTCCGCCTGCCCGATGATCAGCGACAGCAGCAATTCGGCCGGAATCGCCTGCAGCTCATCGCGGCGGCCGGGTTCTGCCAGCCATTGTCCGAGCTTCTGATTACGGGTTTTGTTACGGGTGACCAACTCATCCTTGAACGGCCCTTTGGTGACGGCGAACCGCGCGTGGTACTGAAACCGCGCCCACTCGGGTTGGCTGTCGACCCAATCGACGTAGCTGTGGACCAGCGCGTGCACGCCCTCTTCGGTTGTCTGTGCTTCGGCGAGATAGCTGTCGCGAAGCAGTGCCTGATCGTCCAGCGCGGTGAAAAACAGCGCGGCCACCAGGCCTTCCTTGTTGCCGAAATGATGGTAGATCGCGCCCACGCTGGTATCGCATTCGGCGCGGATCATTTCGATAGTCGTGGCTTCGAGCCCTTGTTCGTTGAACAGGGCCAGGGCCTTTCTGAAGATGTCGCGCTTGAGTTCGGCTCTTCTGCCGGGGTAGCTGCGCTCTAGTAAATCTGAGGTTTCCATGCTGGACACAGGCCAAGAAAATCCATGACAAGGCAGACGACTGCCGATGAGAAAGCTGCGCTAGGTTGACAGATTTCATCGCGACAGAATACTGTTCCGTAACAGAACATTATTCTGTAACGGAAGATCGTTCTGTAAAACCACTCCTCAGCGAGGCTTTAAAATGAGTCAGTTTCTCAGCATGTTTAACAGCGCCGGCCCCGAAGCGTTCAGCAAAATGGCCTGCCAGGTGGCGCCCTACTTCAGCACCATCAACCCGCTGATCTCGGCGTTGCGTCCGGGCCATGCCACGGTGCAGGTGCCGTTCAGCAAGGAAATCACCAACCACTTGGGCTCGGTTCACGCGATTGCGATGTGCAACGCCGCCGAGCTGGCTGCCGGGACGATGACCGACGTGTCCATTCCCGCGGGTGCGCGCTGGATTCCGAAAGGGATGACGGTTGAGTATTTGGCCAAGGCCAAAACAGACGTGACGGCGGTGGCCGATGGTGAGGCGGTGGATTGGCTGACTGAAGGCGACAAGATCGTGCCGGTGGATATTCATGACGCCGAAGGCAAGAAGGTGTTCACGGCGCGGATCACCATGAATGTGAAGCTCGCCTGAGCACCCGAAATCCTGTAGCAGCTGGCGAAGCCTGCGTCCGGCTGCGAAGCAGTCGTAAACCCTACATGCACGGTCTGCCTGATGTACCGCGTGCTCGGATTTTACGACTGCTGCGCAGCCGGACGCAGGCTTCGCCAGCTGCTACAAAGATTTGCGTTACCAGTCGTAGCTCATTTCAACCGACGCAACGCGCTCCTGGCCGTAGTAGCAACCGAACGAACAATTGCAGTCCGAGACGCACTCGCGATCAAACACGTTTTGCACATTCAAGCGAGTTTGCAAACCACGCAGGCTTGGGTCGAGTTTGCCCATGTCATAACTGATGGTGGTGTCGTAGACCACATAAGACGGCACGTCGAAAGAGTTGGATGAATCCCCCGGTTTGCGCCCGGTGTATCGTGCGCCCGCACCGAAAGTCAAGCCTTTGAGCACCGCTTGGGTGAAGTGATAATCCGCCCACAATGAGGCGGATACCGACGATTGCGCTTCGTTGCGGTTGGGTTGCATCGGTGGCTGGATACGGCCAAGGAAAAAGCCAGGGACAATCGCCGTTTGATCCGGCTCGACTAAAGTTGTCCCCCCGCTCGCCGACTCCTTCTGGTGAATTCACCAACGAAGGACCGTGAAATGTATTACCCCCGCGCAGCTGAAAAAGACCACCTGTTCAACCGCGTGATCCTGCTCACCGTTGCCTGCTGCGTGGTGCTGATCCTCGCCGGCATGGCCCGGCACGAGGGCATTGCCTATGCCGCCATCCGCTTGAGCCCTGTCGAGACCCCTGGCACGGTGACGCAGCTGGACAACATCCTGATGAACAGCGACGGCAAAGTCATCCATTACCGCTACACCGATCACAACGGCCAGGTGCACGACGATCAATACGTCGACGAGCGCTACGCACAGAAAACCGCCTATGAAACCGGCGGCAGCATCGACCTGCTTTACTCGCGCTGGTTACCGGGGCAGAACAGCATTGCCCGCGAGCTGAACGGCAATCGCCCGGGGTTTTACATCATGTTGGGTGGGGTGTTGCTGGCGTTGTTGTTCCTGGGGATATCGGCCAGGACACTGGGACGGATTTATGCGATGAAGGAAGAAGACCGGTTTTATTGAGGAGCCGTTTACGCATTAAACCTTCCGCCCCGTTACTCTGAAACCGCCACCTGATTACGCCCACGCGCCTTGGCTCGATACAGCGCTTTGTCCGCATTATTCAGCAAACTCTGCAGATCGTTGTCGCTGATCTCCATTGCCGCAACACCCAGACTCGCCGATATGCGGTGAACCGGTCCGGTCATCAATCCACCGATAGACTGGATAAGTTGCTCGGCGATGTTAAGGGCGATTTCAATTGACGTATCCGGAAGCAGGATCGCGAACTCTTCGCCACCGAGCCTGCCGAAGACATCGGTATCGCGGAAGGACCTGTTGATGATCGCGCCCATTTGTCGCAAAACCTGATCGCCGACCTGATGACCGTAGGTGTCATTGATGTGCTTGAAGTGATCCATATCCAGCATCACCGCGCACAGGGGTAACCGGTTGTTTTTGCAGTCATGGAACAACTGGTGGGCGTGTTCGAAAAAAGCGCGGCGGTTTTTCAGGCCAGTGAGTTCATCGGTTTGTGCGGCATAGGTGGAAATGCGATGAGCGCGTTCCATTTCACGGGTTAACTGGAAGGCGGTTTCCAATGCCTCGGACAATTTGCGTGTCGCGCTGGCCACGAACGAGGCGAACACAAGTACGGCCAACGCCATGCCGATCTGCATCGCTGACGGTTGAAACAGCAGCCAGAGGGTACACGGCAACAAGACCAGGCCAATCGACGCCAACGTCATGTAGCGATAGGACGAGTAACACGACACGGCGCTGACCGACATGCCGACGGCAAAGAGCATGACCAACGCCTGGGACAACAGGTCGTTTGCCGGCATCACCGCTAAAGCGCCTGCCCCCCAGATACTGGCGGACAACACCAGCGTGAACCAGTATCGCTTCTCCCAGCGTTGCGGAGTGCGCTCACTTTCAGGGCAGCGAAACCAGGCAACGAACATCAGGATGCGCAGCATCGAAGATGCCGTCAGCAGGCCAACCCACCAGAAAATGACGGCGTGATCAAAGCGCTCCCAGCACAAGCCGCACAGCATCAGCGCGGCTAGAAAACTACCGAAAATCGCCGGGAATGACTGGTGGAATAGCTGATGCAATCGATCACTGCGCACCTGCGCGGCGATGAAAGTATCCTGGTCGTGCCGAAATCCTGGGCCACCCATTTGATCCGCCTGATCATGATGCTGCGACAAAAAAGACGATTGTGGCACCTTGCCACTCAGGCAAACAAACAATTAAGACTCATGGGCACGCGCTAATTCGCGGTAATGCGTCCATGCTTCTAATTGAAAGCCCCAAAAAGTAATAGCACACAAGTGCGCTCTCCATGCCTTGTAGTGATCAAGTCAAATGCCATCCCGCCATCATGCAACTCGTCCGTCCTGCTACGCTTTTTAGGCCTCGAATGGAATCCGGCGATCATCACCCAAAACTGTTGTCCCCCTGATTGTTGAGGTTGTGCAATGTGAGAGCCCAATTATTTAGCGCCATCATCACTCTGGCCGTGATCAGTGTGACGACGTATGGGTTTATGGAATGGAAGGCGAGTGAAAGCGCACGGCAGGAAGCGGTGTGCAAGACAGCAAAGCAGCATATGGAAACCCTGCAAATTCGCGCACGAGCGATGGCTGCCGGGCTGTCCGTTGACGCTTACGCCGATGCCGAGAAAGCGGAGGTCGACAAATTAGTCTCCGCCCTGGATACCGCAAAGAATGATGCCGAGGTTGAAGCCGTCATAGACGCACACGCTGCCGAGTTGCAGGCACAGGACGCCGCGTCTGACGCAGAGTTGAAGAACCAGGGGAGTCAGATATTCCTGGAACAGAAACACAAGGAACAACGGATCACCACTGACATCAAGCAGGAAATTGAACGCGCCGAGAAGGCCGTCGCTGATGCCTGTCGTTAGCGCTGCGGCGCAACCATCCTAAACCGGATATTGATGTCGTCGGAAACCACGCTGTCCGCCCATTCCCCCTCACCAACTTTGAAGTCGCTACGCTTGAGCGTTAGCTGGCCATCGAAAATACCGATGTCGTTCTCTGCCTTCAGTACGATCGGAACGGCCACCTCTCGGGTGACGCCTCTGAGCGTGAGTTTGCCGGTGATTGTGTAATGGTTGTCAGCCAGCGCTTTCACTCCCGTCGACTCAAACGTCGCCTCGGGATGCTTCTGCGCGTCGAACCAGGCAGGCTTTTGCAGCTCGGCGTTCGCGTCTTCGCTGCCGGCATCGATGCTGTCGAGCTGGATGGTAAGCGCAGCATGACCCGCTGAGGGGTTGGCCGTGTCGAAATCAAGCGTGGCCTTGAACTTGCGGAAAGTGCCATACACCCGCGAGCTGAACTGCTTGTAGGTAAAGGAGATGGTGCTGGCGGTTTCATTCACTTGCGTGTATTCGGCCGCTTCGGCACAGGGAAAAAAGCCCAAGGCAAGCGCAACAGCCAGTATGGAAATCGACGGGGATCGAGCATTCATGGGGCGCTCCGGTCGCGGCACACGCAGGCCGACGATAGGTGGACTAAAGCAAAGAACCACGGTTTGTTCCACCTCGCGCCGAGACTTCCGACCACCTGTCGGCAACGCGAACCAGCGCCCGATGCGGCCACCCGCGCAGGTGTTTAATGACTCAAGCACTCACCGCATCGGGAGACAGGACATGAAAATCGTCGTCATCGGTGGCACCGGGCTGATCGGCAGCAAACTCTGCCAGAACCTGCAGGATTTGGGGCATGAAGCCCTGGCGGCATCGCCGAGCACCGGCGTCAATGTCATCAGCGGTGAAGGGCTGACAGAGGCGTTAAAAGGTGCGGACGTGGTGGTCGACGTGGCGAACTCGCCCTCTTTCGAGGACCACGCGGCGCTGCACTTCTTCGAAACCGCCGGGCACAACTTGATTGCGGCGGAGAAGATCGACGGCGTCAAACACCATATTGCCCTGTCGGTCGTCGGCACCGAGCGGATGCTCGACAGTGGTTATTTCCGAGCAAAAATGGCCCAGGAAAAACTCATCAAGAAGTCGGGCATTCCCTACACCATCCTGCGGGCCACGCAGTTCTTCGAGTTTATCCACGCCATTGCTCACTCCGGGCGCGAGGAAGGCGACACCATTCACTTGACGTCCGCCGCGTTGCAACCGGTGGCCTCGGCCGATGTGGCGGCGGCACTGACGGACATCGCGCTGAAAGCGCCGATCAATCAGACCGTCGAGGTGGCTGGCCCTGAAAACCGCCCCCTTATCGAGTTCGCGAGCGATTACCTCAAGCACACCAAGGACCCGCGCCAGACCGTCGCGGACGACACGGTTCCGTACTTTGGTGCGCCGATCAATGACCAGTCGCTGACACCGGGTGCCAATCCCATCGTCGGTGCGACGCGGTTTCAGGACTGGCTTGAAACCCACTAGACGGTCAAGTCAAATAGTGAGGCGTGGCCGTTGCGCTAGACCACCGCCTCAACCAGCTGCATCGGCGTCATCTTCGTGACCATCATCATCACGATCACAAACATCCCCGCAAAACCGGCCACGCCCATCCAGAACCATTTCTTGTAGACCGACCGGAATTGCGCGTCGAGCCCCTCACCGGTTTCCACCGCGCTCAGCGCCATCACCTGCAGGCGTTTCTGCAGCACCAACACCGGAAGCCACAGCGAACCCACGCACAGGAAAATGATCAGCGAGGTCAGAATCCATTCCGTGGTCATGGGCAGCCCGGAGACTTTCATCAGCAGGTAACCCGTGGCGATCTGAATGAAGCCTGCCGGGGTGGTAATCCAGGTGTCGAAGTGCACCACCATCCTGGCCACGTGCGCGATCACTTGCGGGTTGGCCGTGCGACTCGCCGCGATCAAATAGAGGTAGGAGCCCATGCCGAACCCGAACAGGAAAATCGCGGTAATCACGTGCATGTACTTGAGGCACAGGTAAAGCATGCTCAGACCTGCTCGTCAGAAAAGCGAACGGACAAGTGCAGATTGGCCGGATCGTTGATCGCCGCCATGTACTCGTCGACGCTGATCTCGCCCACGCAAGGACGGGCTCCGGGTGCCGGTACGTAACCGGCGACCAGTTTTGCCGCCAACGCGACGGCCGCGCAACTCGGGATTTGCGGGCCCTTGTCGTTGTGCGCCGTCAATTGCACGGTCATGGACAGGGGTTGCCCATCAAGGCCCTGCCCCTCGATGTCGATGTACATCGCACTCAGTCCATCGCCGAAGCGCTCGAACCACGTTCCCCAGCGATGCAGTCGTGCCGCCCACGCCGCAGAGTCTCGCACCAGGCCGATTCTCAGCGCCTCGGCGAGCACGTAGTTGGCCACGCCACCGAGTTTCAGTCCCGAGCCGGCCTTGAAACTCAAGGTATGGGCGCCGTAGCGGCTCGCGAAAATATCCATGTCCGGCACATCGACGTTGGACAGGACCCGGCTCCCCAATTGCGGCATCTTGCGCAGGGTCAGGTCCTGCCAGCCCGACACTTCGTGCACCTGGCCATTCTTGAGCTGCATGATCGGTTTGCCCGCGTAGGCCAGCACGCCTTCGACGGTCGAAAGGCCCGGCATCTTTGCCGAGGAAGAAATGCCATGCTCGATCGAGTCGATGCGTTTGAAGCGATAACGGTATTGATCGATGAGCGCCGACGACAGCGTCGGCACCGAACTGCACCCACTGAGAATGGCCACGCCGGCCTGCTTTGCGCTCGCGTCGAGCACATCAATGCCATTGACGAAGGTGCGGCAGTCCGCCAAATCGCAGTAACTCACACCCGCGTCGATACAACTTTGCGCGACGGCATAGGATTGCCCCTGAAACGGGCCGCCGGTATGGACCACCCACTGAATGCCCATCGCGCTCAGCGTCGACCCGAACGCGGCGCCCATGGCATCGCCGCACCAACTCTCGCAGACACGGCCGGACTGGGTTTTGAGCTCATCAACCTTGCACTTCAACTTGTATGAGTCGCGGCCCGAGATCACCAGTTCTACGCCCGACATCGCGACTAAATGCCTGCAAACGATGCTGCCGAAATTTCCGTAGCCACCGATCACCATCACCCTAAGTGCCATTTAACGCTTTCCTTGACCATTGGATCATGTGGCGAACCGCCCAAGACCGGGCGCGGCAGAGCTTTGCTGATTTCGGATGGGCAGGCAAGCAGCGACGCACTGCAGACAATCGAAATGCTTACCGTTGAGCGGAACTGGACTCTCTGAGCCACGCCCGCTGCAACAACCTGATGACCTCCGCATCCGAAGTCTGGGAAAAATCCATGTACCAACGGCCGATCGACATCAGCCATTCTGGGATGAGCGGACAAATCAGCTCATCCACTTCACTGCGCAGCGCCTCCGCCGTCTCAATCGGCGCCACCGGCACGGCGACGACAATGCGCGCCGGCGCATGCACCCGCACCGCGTGGACCGCCGCCATCATCGAGGCGCCTGTCGCCAGGCCATCGTCGATCAGAATCACCACCTGATCCTTGAGCTGCACCGGCGCCCGCGTTCCCCGGTAAGCCTGCTCACGTCGCAACAGCTCCCGGGCTTCCCGGGCAACCACGGCATCGAACGTAGCCGTATCAATCGGGTGAACCCGCAGTGCGTGTTCGTTGAGGATTTGTATGCCGCCACTGGCAATCGCGCCCATCGCGAACTCTTCATGGGACGGCACTCCGAGCTTGCGCACCAGCATCAGGTCGAGGCGAACCTCCAGGGCGATGGCCACTTCATAGGCCACCGGTACCCCGCCACGGGGCAAGGCGAGAACAGTGACGTCAGGGCGATGAGCGTATTTGAGCAGCGGTTCAACCAGACGCCGTCCGGCAGCGGCCCGGTCTTGCAGGATGGTGGGCGATGAGGGACTCATTGGAAAACCTCCTCAGGCGATCACGCCTGTCGGTTTGCGTCAGATGGTCACTCTTGATTGTCAGTCTGAAGATGGCTGACAGCAAGTCCAGCCACCGATGCACCGGAACGTATGCACCGGCGTCAGCGCGAACTCATACAGGGCTTTTCACAGAAGTGTTTAAAGTCTGGAAGCATCCGGCCTTCTGACTCAAAACAAAGCGACCTCCCCGATGCAGGTTTTAATGATCCCCTGCACAAAGAAGGTCGCGCCTGGCAGGCTCAGGACAAGCCCGCCAGTTTTACGCAGTGAACCGGCCTACCGTGCGTTCGCTACTGTCCGCGGAGAAATAGCGATGGAATCCTGTATTTTCAGACGCTGAGTCAATGCCAGCATCGTTAGGAAACCCAGTGCGATCAGGAGCGGATACGCCATCAACAGTTCGGAGAGAGAGTATTTCCAGGCCAACGGACGCCCGACCCCCAGCATGGCCGCATACATCCAGGACACGGCCGACAGCGAGCCGCAGAACAGCGCCATCATCCGTGCGCTGAACCCGAGATTGAGCAACGAGCCGGCCTTTTGCAGTGCGGGCAATACCAGCCGATGCAACAAGAGGCCGTTGTAACTCAGCAACACGACAATAATCACTTTGGCGTGAAGCTTTGGATTCATAAAGTAATTCATACCTTTTTCCAGGTAATCAATACCGATGACGGCGATGCCGGTCACCCACAACGCTATCAATGCAAAGATGACAGACTTCTGAAGACTTTCCATGTGCGCATTATCATGCTCAGTCAATGTTTTCCGTTTTAACAAGTCTCTAACCATCGCCATATCACTGGTTAATACCAAGCCAATGGCCACACAACACGCTACTAAATGAACGTAAATAACGCCTAATCGCAACAACTCCATAAACTCTTTATTTTCGAGCAGGCTCATAATTGTATTTATCGCCACGGTACTTTCTCCACCTTATTCGATAGTACAGATCGATAGTTCACAGGGCATCCAACGCTTTAATACCCTGTGCGATCTTACTTTTATAAGATATGCCAAATCATGGACTTGGCACTGCTTAGCCCATTGATTCGCCTGGCAAAACAATGACCGGCTATTTCTTGCCTCCTGAATTTCAGGTAAAAAAATCCCCATTGGCATTCAATGCACATGAGGTTTATTTTCCACTTCTTTTCTGCGGCTGCAGGAGCAGGTCTTGGGTGACGTGCTGCAGGATCAGAGGCCAGGGATCCCGGAATGTTCATTTTTTGAGCAACCCACCGACAAACGGCGGTTATTGTGAACGTCCCACACGCAGGTACTAACGTATCAACTTCTCTGTCAGCCCCATGACAACTGGGCTGATGAACTACAGGGGTTTCCAATATTGTTTATTGGATCCATTAGTTGTTAGGTAACTTACGAAAAGTGCAATAACGAGCGGCTCGCATTTAGGACCCTCCCCTACTGAAACAGTCATACTTTTACCATTCCACTCGCCGAAGAAGGTGAAGACCTGATTACTGGCGGAACTTGCGTCGCAGTTCCGGGCATCGATCAAGCACAGATCGCTGGGTCGCTACCCTACACCAACCGCTCAATCCTCTGATGCTGCCAGACCAGTTTGTAATACGCCGTCTGCAACATCAGCATCCCCAGATACGCCACCGGAAACGCCATCCACACACCCTGCAAGCCGAACCGCGCATCCAGCACATACGCCACCGGCAACTGCACCCCGACCACGCAAAAAATCGAAATCGCCATCGGTACCAGCACCGAACCACTGGCGCGCATGATGCCGCCGACAATTGCCTGGAAGCCAAACACCAACAGACTCCAGAGCATGATGTGCAACAGATGCTCCGCCTTCGCCCGGGTGGAATCATCCGTGAGGAACAACCCCAGCAACCAGTGCGACAACAGATAACCCAACACCACCAGGCCACCGGTCAGGCACACATTGATCAACAACCCCGTGCGCAGAATCGGCCCCATACGCTCAAGCCGCCCCGCCCCGATCGCCTGAGCGCCAAGAATCGACGCGGTGATCGCAATCGACAACGCCGGAAACTGCACGTAATTGACGATCTGCGTCACCGCCCCATACGCCGCCGTCGCCTGCGAACCGTGCTGATTCACCAGCGCCAGAATCACTAGCTCCGACACCGACAACACCACCATCTGCAACCCGGTCGGCAAGCCAATGCGCAACACTTTGCCGAGAATCACCAGATCCAGGCGCATCGCCGCAAACATCTCCCGATCCGGCGCCAACGGATGCCCCTTACTGATCAACCGCCACGCCAGCCACCCCATCGCCGACAAGTTACCCGCCAACCCGGCATACGCCGCACTCTGAATCCCCATCATCGGCAACCCCAACCACCCGCGAATCAACGCTGGTGTCAGCGCCAGACCGATGCAGGTCGACACCACCAACGCGATCAGCGGCGACACCGTATCGCTCACCCCGCGCAGCAGTTGAGTGAAGAGCACGTAGACCAGCAGCGACGGCATGATCCACATCATGACGTGGGCGTAGGACACCGCATCGTCGAGGACGTCGGCCGGTGTCCCCAAACCCTGCAACGCCGGCCTCGCGAAGACGCTGCCGAGGATTGCTGCTGTGAGGCCGATCATTGCGCCCAAGAGCAAGGTTGTGCCGGCGATGGTTTTCACCAGATGCGGTTCTCGCGCGCCCCAGGCTTGGCCGATGAGCACGCCCGCACCCGCACCGAGGCCGATGACCAGGGCGATGAAGAAGAAGACGATGGGGAACATGCCCGAGACGGCGGCCAGGGCTTGAGTGCCGAGCATTTGGCCGATGTAGATGCTGTTGATCGTGCCCGACATGGATTGGAGAAAATTGGAGAGGACCATGGGGGCGAGGAAAAGGAGGTACGTTTTCCAGAGGGGGTGATTGGTTGTGGGGGTTTGCATTGAGGGTCCGTCTCAGGTGGGGGCTCGCGGTGTGCAAATTCTACGCTAGGGAGCTGACACCAACGCGCTTCGATTTCGAAGATTTAGAAAGTATGGACGATGTCAGCTTTCGGCCCAGAGTGTGTAAAAACGCTTTCGCGAACCCTTGCTATGATTTCTGAGGATTTCATCGCAAGGATCGCCCATGAAGCGCTTTATCCAAGGTGAACATCGAGGCCAAGGCACCTTACTTCCCGAGAGCCTCGACGACTACGTCAGCGATACCAATCCGGTGTGCGCGTAGTCGATGTCTTCGTCGACGAACTCGACCTGGTCAATCTGGGTTTTGACAGTGCTATTCCAGCTGACACAGGCCGGCCTGCTTACCACCCTACGATCCTGCTGAAGATCTACATCTACGGCTATCTGAACCGCATTCAGTCGAGCCGGCGCCTGGAACGAGAAGCCCAACGCAACGTCGAGCTGATGTGGCTGACCGGGCGTTTGAGGCCCGATTTCAAGACCATCGCCAACTTCCGAAAAGACAACAGCAAGGCCATCCGAGGCGTCTGCCGCCAGTTCGTGGTGCTGTGCCAGCAGCTGGGATTATTCGGAGAAAATCTGGTTGCCATCGACGGCAGTAAATTCAAGGCCGTCAACAACCGCGACCGCAATTTCACCAGCGCCAAGCTGAAGCGGCGCATGGAAGAAATTGAATCGAGTATCAATCGGTATCTGATTGCGCTCGACGAAGCCGATCAGCAAGAACCCTCAATCGCTCAGCCCAAAGCTACTCGTCTGCAAGAGAAAATCGACATGCTCAAAGCTAAGATGAAAGAGTTACAGGTCATTGAAATTCAGCTCAACGAATCGCCGGATAAACAGGTCTCACTGACCGATCCCGACGCCCGCTCTATGATGACTCGCGGCACTGGAATCGTCGGTTACAACGTGCAGACAGCGGTCGATACCCAGCACCATTTGATCGTTGCACATGAGGTGACCAACGTCGGTTCCGACCGCGATCAACTCAGCTCGATGGCCAAGCAGGCCCGCGAAGCGACGGCGTCAGATACGCTGGCGGTGGTAGCTGACCGAGGTTACTTCAAGAGTGAAGAAATCCTTGCCTGTCACGACGCGAACATCACTGCCTACGTGCCAAAGCCGATGACTTCAAGCGCCAAGGCGGATGGTCGATTCAACAAAGATGCGTTCGTTTATGACACGACGAAAAACGAATACATCTGTCCGGCGGGAGAGGCGCTGCCCTGGCGCTTCTCCAGTACTGAGAAAGGCATGAATATGCACTGTTATTGGAGTTCGAAATGCCAGGGCTGCGCGCTGAAAACGCAGTGCACGCCGAGCAAAAATCGTCGAGTGAGGCGCTGGGAACATGAAGCCATATTGGAGGAAATGCAGAACAGGCTGAGCAACGCGCCGGACATGATGCGAGTCCGCAAACGTACGGTCGAGCATCCCTTCGGGACACTCAAACAATGGATGGGCGCCACGCATTTCCTGACACGAAAGCTGAACGGAGTAAGTGCGGAGATGAGCTTGAACGTCCTCGCCTACAACCTGAAGCGGGTCATGAAAATTCTCGGTACTAGTGGTTTAATGAAGGCGCTGTCGGCCTGAAGAGGTCTGTATTTTGGCCGCCCAGCAAGATAGACGCTGCGCTGGGGGCTCCCAGGCCCTAGTGATGATCCGCAGGACTTGTTGCGAGCAATTACTCAGCTAACAGCCGTCGGCGCTACGCGCCGACAGTGCATCAGCGCGTTTTTACACACTCTGGGCCAGGAGCGGCCATTCGTGTCGTCCTTTTGAACCTCTGGATACCAACCAGCGCGACTTGCCTTCTGTCGCATTGCTAAATACACCCCTTTTGCTTTGCTACGTTCAAAAAAACCACATGACTCTGATAGTAGGAGGTTAGACACCTGGGTCGGGGCACGACCTTAGCGACTGAAAATCGTTCGGAAGGAGACGGCTGTGTTCGAAGGTGAGCTGTAGTCATTTGCCATCACGGTGGATCCATCTAGACTGTCACCCTAAGAAGCAGTTTTTCGGCTTGATTTTGAAAGGAAGGTACTCTTTTGTATCGGATTATTGCCTACCTAATGCCGTTCATCCTTCTGACGATTGAATATTGTCTGAAATCGGCCCTAAATACCGATACTTTAGATTTCGTCGGACCTACTTTGGCCACCGCAGCAGTGGGATTACTGATCCCCTGTTTGTCCCCAAAGAGCAGGCCAAGCGCTCTTTCACCGGATATTGTCGCCGAGTTAAAACGGCTGAAAGTATCTCCCAGAAGTAACGTTGACGATGCATTTGTGGTAATTGCAATCTTGCTAATTCTTTGCTTTATATCCGCCTGGACCTTTTCGTTAGTACTGGTGGGGAAAAAAACACCTTTTCTAATTTTAGGTTATGACGCTCCGATCTGGATTGGCTTCGCCTGTTATTTTGCCGGAGTTGTAATTGCAGAAATCAAGGAGGCGATTTGATGGAAATCATAATACTATTTACGCCATTAGTATTGGGAACAATTGTTGGTTTGGCTGTGCACTTCATAAAAGCTTACATTTCAAAGCTGGACTCACATATTTCAAAAGACATTTTTCTTAAATTAGGCGGGGCGACACCGATAAAAATCTCGCCCCCCCAAGATATCGACTCTTTCATGAAGCGGATGCATGATCTTCAAAAGCTCTCACCACAGCTTGCTATAATTGATGGATGGAATTCAATTCATCAAGCTCTTGTGAATAGGGTTGCGACCTATAACTCCAAGAGAGTTGGAGCTCTCAATAACTTCTCTGAGGATATTTTTAAGAACTTCACCATGGTTGAATTAGAAGTGATGGCGAATCTTGACACGAACACAATTCGTAAAATTGATACTTTTCGAAAAATGCGAAATATGATTGTTCATCAGATAGATACGCCATCAATCTCTGATGAAGAGATGAGAAAGGTTGCCGGATCTTCCGAGCAAATTATTAACTCAATTGGGCCCGAATATCTTTCTGGGTACAAGTTCCCAGATCGAAGCACTGTTCTTCAAAGCGGTACATAACTCCTGTGGTTTGTTCGTAGGTAAGATTTACTTATTGCGCCCACTTATATTTTTTACGGCAAAAGACTTTGCCGGCATTCACCATGATTGGACTCTGTTTGACGAGTGACAACCTCGGTTTTAGCTCTCCAAGAGGCAGCTTCGGGTTTCAGATCTTCGCGACAGGCAGAAAACGGCCCTTCACTTTAAAGTCTGAAGCGCATGAAAGAAGCCTTTCTTTAACTGGCCTCCACAAATGTGAGAAAGCCACCTTGCGGCCCAGCCGCAAGGTGTGCTCTTGCTGTTTAGTGGCAGTGGTAGTCGTTCGTTTTATGGTTGCGATGGCAACCTTTTGAATCAGTACCGCCACTGTGCGCGAAGACAGCAACGGACGTAATCGAAAGTAAAGCGGCGATCAAAATGGCGGACAGTTTCATCAGGGCTTGCTCCATGCTCATGTTTTTTTATCCGTGAGATATCTCACGCTTCGCAGCGTATGGCTAATTGCCTTCATTGGGCAAGCGACTTCCTAACTGTCTTCCCAGCATTAGATGAACGGCTGAGCGCCTACTTCTTGAGCTACCACTGGCTCTGGTTTCGGATGGCCCCACATCCCCCTAGGGGGGATATAAAATCCCCTACAAACTGGAAACTCGTCGCTTTCATGCGGCGGTGGCGAAAAAGGCACAACCTCCGAGAGTGCCGAGCACGGCCATTCGCACGAGTAACACTCCGAAATAAACAAGGCTGCGATTGCGGCCTTGTTTATTTCTACGTGACGACACTGTCCTCTGAGCCAGCGATTGAGCGACTCAAAATGAATGTCGGCTTTGGGTCCAGGCTGTGTGAAAACGCGCTAAATACCTCGAAAACTGAGAGTCGCAAGGGTTGCCTATGGAATCAGCGGGCGAAAGCGCGAATTAGCTTAGTCAGTGACATAGACGTTCGTAATGCCGTTTGGGCCGCGCCAGCGGCCCAAACGGCTACTAACGAGCGAGCCAAGCGGCTGGGTTCACGCCCTGATCGCCTCAAGCAGTCCTGCGATGCCAAAGATGCTCATCATTCGTTTGAGGTTGTAGGCGAGCACATGAAGGCTCATCTCAGTGCTCACCCTCGGCAGGGTTTTGGTCAGGAAGTGGGTACTTCCCATCCAGTGCTTGAGCGTTCCAAAAGGATGTTCAACGGTCTGTCGACGAACCCTCATCATCGCTGGATCATGTTCTAGCCGAACCTGCATCGCGTCGACTACAGCCTCATGTTCCCAGCGCTTCACACGGCGCTCCTTACCCGTCGTACATTGCTTTTGCATTGAGCAGGACTGGCAGCCCGAGAAGTAGTAACAATGCAATAACATGCCGTCTTCCATCGACGAATACCGACTGGTTAGTAACTGCCCCGCAGGGCATCGATACTCGTCCGACGCAATAAGGTAGATGAAATCCTGTTTGCCGAATCTGCCTTCGGCTTTGCTGCCAGATGTGAGGGGTTTCGGTACGAAGGTAGTGATGCCGGCTTGCTCGCAAGCAAGGATTTCCAGACCTTTGTAATAGCCTCGGTCGGCAACCACCGTTAGCGATTCAGCCTCGATTTCTTCACGCGCTTGGTTCGCCATATTGCTCAGTTGCCCACGATCATTACCAACGTTGGTCACCTCATGGGCAACGATCAGATGGTGTTTGTCGTCGACAGCTGTTTGTACGTTGTAGCCCACCGTTCCGGTGCCTCGGCCGCTCGTAGCCATTGAGCGTGCATCTGGGTCTGTGAGGGAGATCTGCTGGTCTGGACTTTCGTGGAGCTGCGCCTCGATGTCCTTGAGTTTCTGCATCTGCTTTTTCAGTGTTTCTATCTTTTCTTTAAGCCGCTCTGCTTTGGCCTCGGCCACTTCGGGCGTTGCCCGATCCGCCGAATCCATCGCCGCCAGATATCGATCAATGCTCTGCTCGATCTGCTGCATGCGTGCCTTCACCTTGCCCTGAGTGAAGTTGCGGTCGCGATTATTGACGGCTTTGAATTTGCTGCCGTCGATGGCGATCGATCGATTGGGAGAAGAGATTGAGGTTGCGACAAAGAACTACGAACTGGCGGCATACGCTGCGAATGGCTTTGCCGTTGTCTTTGCGAAAGTCGGCAATGGTTTTGAAGTCCGGAGCCAAACGCCCCGTTAGCCACATCAACTCGACGTTGCGCTCGGTCTCTCGCTCAAGTCGGCGGCTGGATTGAATCCGATTGAGATAGCCGTAGATATAGATCTTCAGCAACACCGCTGGGTGATAGGCCGGACGACCAGTTGCGGCAGGATCGACGCCCTCAAAACCAAGTGCGCCCAGGTCGAGTTCATCGACGAAAACATCGACCACGCGCACTGGATTTTCTTCGGCTACGTAATCGTCCAGACACTCCGGCAGCAAGGTGACTTGCGTCCGGGCCTCACCTTCAATAAATCGCTTCATGATCGCCCCCGCTACGATCTCGACGATCAGAAGATTAGACAATTGCGGGAGTTTTCACACAGTCTGGGTCGGTTGCTGCCCTTGGTGATAGGCAAAAAACGGCCAGATGCGGCCAGTCGACACCTCCATAAACTATGCAGATACATTCCCACCCCTAAAGTCCCGGAGTACGCGCAGCCCAAAAACATGCCTTTGATCCAGGCTGATATTTTCGTGCACCCGACTCCGGCTGCGCACCCTACACCCTCACACCTGATCCAGGGCCTCGACCACGCCCTTATCCTCGCCCAGGAACCCTCCGCTTTGATGGTGCCACAGCCGCGCATAGACGCCGTTCTTCCCAAGCAATTCGGTGTGAGTGCCCTGTTCGATGATGCGTCCGTCATCCATGACGATGAGCCGGTCCATGGCCGCAATCGTGGACAGCCGATGGGCTATCGCGATCACGGTCTTGCCCTGCATCATTTCATCAAGGCTTTCCTGAATGGCGACTTCGACTTCCGAGTCCAGCGCGCTGGTGGCCTCGTCAAGCAGCAGGATCGGCGCATTCTTGAGCATCACCCGGGCAATCGCGACGCGTTGGCGCTGGCCGCCCGACAGCTTGATGCCGCGCTCGCCTACAAGAGTGTCGTAGCCGGTATGACCTTGCCGGTCGCTCAGTTGACTGATGAACTCATCGGCCTGGGCACTGGCTGCGGCGCTACGAATTTGCGCATCGGTCGCATCGGGACGGCCATAAGCGATGTTGTCGCGAATGGAGCGGTGCAGCAGAGAGGTGTCCTGCGTGACCATGCCGATGGAGCTGCGCAAGCTGTCTTGCGTCACGTGTGCGATGTTTTGGCCATCGATGCGAATCTCCCCGCTGTCGACGTCATAGAAGCGCAGCAGCAGATTGATAAGCGTGGATTTGCCGGCGCCGGAGCGGCCAACCAGACCGATTTTTTCGCCCGCGCGGATGCTCAGGCTCAGGCCATCGAGCACCTGACGTTCGCCGTTGTAGTTGAAGCTCACGTTATCGAAGGTGACTGCGCCACCGGAGGTCACCAGCACGCCCGCACCCGGCGCGTCTTGCACCTTCGGGCCACGGGTGAATGTTGCCATGCCATCCTGCACGGTGCCGATGCTCTCGAACAGCGAGGTCATTTGCCACATGATCCAGTGCGACATGCCATTGATCCGCAACGCCATGGCGGTGATTGCCGCCACGGCACCTGCGCCGACCTCACCTTGGTGCCATAGCCACAGGGCATAACCACCTGCGGCCATGATCAACGCCACCACCAAGGCCTGGTTGACGATCTCGAACTGGCTGACCAGGCGCATCTGGCGGAAGCCGGTCTGCTTGAAATCCTCCATCGCTGCACGCGCGAAGTGCGCTTCACGATTGGAGTGGGAAAACAGCTTCACCGTCGTGATGTTGGTGTAGGCGTCCGAGATACGCCCGGTCATCATCGACCGCGCATTGGCCTGTTCCTGCCCGACTTTACCCAGACGGGGTACGAAGTACAGCATGGCCAGCCCGAACAACACGATCCAGGCAACGAAAGGCAGCATCAGTTTCAGGGCGAAGCCGCCGGCCAGTGCGATGATCGCAATGAAATACACCCCGATCCCGGGTGCGATCTCGATAAGGGTGAATAGCACGTCGCGCACCGCGAGCGCAGTCTGCATCACCTTGGTAGTGACTCGGCCGGAAAACTCATCGGAAAAAAACGAAAGGCTTTGCCGCAGCATCAGGCGATGGAAGTCCCAGCGCAGCCGCAACGGCAAGTTAATCGCCAAGATCTGGTGCTGCACCATGGTGCGCAACGCCACCAGCCCGACACTGGCCACCATGACGATGCCCATGCCCCACAACACGCGACTTTCCTGCGCAGCCGCTTCACCGCCTGCCTGCCAGGTCGAGAGCAGGTCCACGACCTGCCCGAGGAAGGAAAATAGCCAGGCTTCGTAAATCGACACACCGGCACTGAGCAGCGCAAGCGCAAGGATGTAACCGCGGGCGCCGCGCGTACAGGCCCACAGGAACCGAGCCAGGCCGGCGGGTGGCGGTGGTACCTCGTCAGGAGGAAAAGGGTCGAGTCTTCGTTCAAACGCACGAAGCATGGTGTTCTCCAAAACGATCAAGTGTAGGAGATTCTGTCATTGAACGGTTGCTTTGAGGGTTTTGCGAAGTTGAGGTATGGCGCTGAACAGCAGAAGGCCCCTTGACCGGCTACAACGCAATGCATCGGAACGGCTAAGCTTTTTCGAAGGAACCTCGTCTTTCAAGGGAGACTTCATGAGCAGCGCCCCCCTGTCTGAACTTGATGCCGCTCTACCCGGTCTGGCGCGCAAGATCCGCGTACTGGATGCCCTGTCCTGGCCGGATGGCGTCGAGGAAATCTTCCTGGCGCATTGGCGCGCCGGGAAAGCCGCATTGCCTGAAGTCGAGCAGCACCCACGCGAGCACAGCGCCGACATCGCCGCGCTGGAAGCTTTTATCGGGCGTTGCGATCAGGGGCATCCAGCCGGGAATTACCTCGCCATGACAGCGCGTAGCTATGCCACGGCTGGACGCATGCTCGGTGCGATTGGCACTCCCGCCTTCACTCAATATTCATCCGCGTTGTACCGGCGCCCGGATTTCTATTATCCGAACCAGAAACTCAGCATGCTGGACGCGGCCCGTTTCTTTCTCACAACCACCGATGCCCTGCTGGGGGGTGCCCGGATTCCACCGACTCAAGCTGAGATCCCGGCCGAGGCCTTCGCCGCCTGGATGCAGCCGGAACTGGACCGTTTCTTTGGCGAGGGCCGGGTCACGGTCGTGCTCGACCCGACCCTTGCTGCCAAGGCAATCGCCGGGGCAAGCCGCATTCGTCTGCGTAGCGGCGCACTGTTCTCTGAACTGGACAAGAATCAGTTATTGCAGCATGAGGCCTTCGTGCATGTCGCTACCGCACAAAATGGCGCGCTCCAGCCCAACCTAAAAAGCCTGGGTCTGGGAGCGCCACGCACGACTCAAACTCAGGAAGGCATTGCCACCCTGGCAGAACTGTTCACTGGCAGTATGGACATCAGCCGATTGCGCCGCCTGGCCCTGCGCGTGCTGGCGGTCCAGCAAGCGTTGGACGGCGCCGATTTCATACAGGTCTTCGAGGGTTTTCTTGCCGCCGGCCAGTCGCAAGAGGAGTCCTTCCGCTCAACCCAGCGGGTCTTCCGGGGCGCCGACCTGCGCGGTGGTTCGGCGTTTACCAAGGATGCCGCCTACCTGACGGGTTTGCTCGGTGTCCATACCCTGCTGCGCATCGCGATCCGCGACAATCGACCGGAATTGGTGGGTCATTTGTTTGCGGGACGCCTCAGCCTGGCTGATACAGTGCGCCTGGCTCCTCTATTCGAGTCCGGCTGGCTGCAGGGACCCACCTATGTACCGGCCTGGGCCTGCGATCTACGTCTACTCGCCGCCAACCTGGCCTTCTCCGCTTTCATCGCCCAGATAAAACTGGATGTGCTCGATCTGGAGGTGCTCATGGCATTTGCAGATGAACACGAAAACGATGCCAGCGCCCTGTGATCACGGTACCGATACATTCGCACTGTTTCAGGAGAGAAAAATCATGCGAAGGATTATCGCAACGGGAGCACTCTTGCTGGCCTTGGGCGGGTGCGCAACCTCACCTATGCGGGTTTCTGAAGCGCGGCCAGTGCCGACCGACAAGATGTACGCGTTCAAAAGCCAGGGGACGAAAGATCCGGGACGCCTGACCATCCTCCGTGATGAAGGGTTTGTCGGTGCGGGATGTGACGCCGTGTTCTACATTGATGGTCAGCGCGCAGCCAAGATAGGTCCCGGTCAGAAGGCATCTTTCGTTTTGCCGGCCGGTGAAGTGAATCTCGGTGCCGGGCTCGCCGAGTCTGGATTATGTGCGGGTGCCGTGATCAAAACCGTTGCGGCCAAGATCAAGACAGGGAAAGAAGTGATTTATCGAATCAACTGGGATACGCAAGGTTTCGACTTGGGCCCGTACGTTGAATATGGACGTTGAGCCCAGATAGCTCCGGCACACTTGTTTCATTTCAGTTCCGTTCTTATTTCGGTTCCGGGTACGAAATATTTACTGGGATCATCGACCTTCTTCAGGTCAACCAAGGCTCGGCAAATGCAATGTGAGAATTGTTTTTGCAACGTTTCGGGGTCTTTCCAAGCCATTTCCGATGCTTGCAAATGTTGCCCCTCGGGCGATTTATAGCAGACACAATTGTCCAGTCGGGTGACGCCATTATCATTTGTGCTCTGACAAGCAGTGGTCAGCAAAAAGATCGCGATGAGCATGACGAAACGTTTCACTGGCTCCCCTCCGAGGCTGTGGTGAAGGGCTAACGCTCAAAATCGGGCAGGATGTTGTAACGGCGTGGTGACCGCTGAAGGCGGTTATACGCCATGGCCGCAAAGCCCAATCTGCTCAATAAGCCCGACAGTAGAAGGAAGCTTAGCTCTCATTTTGCGTCGCTCCATTCACTGGCTGTTTTTGGCCGATCTTCTGTGCCTCCCCACTCGGCTGTTTTGCAGAGCGTGGCAGCTTTGGCATCGACAACTGCTCGGTTTGATCTAGCCTTGAAGGAGATCACGCGGGAGAAAAACACCATGCCCTTCGCTCTCAGAAAGCTATCCGCCGTTGCTTTGGGTGTGTTTTTTTGCATGGCCGCGTGGGGGCAAGAGGTAGCCAACACCGATCAGCCACCCGCCATACTCCCATTGGAGTCTGAGACGGGGCCGAAACTCATAGCCTATCCGCCGCTTGCCGGGCCGCTCGCCCGTGGGGTTGTCATTATTCAGTATCGAGCAGAGCACGCCAGGATCATGCCGGTGTTTGGCAAAACGGCTGTCGAAGTGTCACCACGGCTCGGTCACCTTCACGTGACCGTCGACGACTGGAAAGGTACATGGGCGCATACCAGTGAAGATCCGATTATTTTGGTTGGGCTGACGCCAGGTAGTCACAAGGTGCTGCTTGAGGTGGCTGATCCGAGTCATAAGATTTTGACTAGTACGGTGGTGAGTTTTGTAGTTCCGGAGAACAAGCCATGAATCGAAGGGGACTGGCTTATTTCTGTCAAGACCGATAATTGCGCCTAGCAACAAGGTGATGTCGGTGATGGTTTTCACCAGATGCGGTTCATGCGCCCCTAGCTTGACCACTCAGCACGCCGCACCTGCGCCTAGGGCGATGACTAGGGCGATGAAGAAGACGATGGGGAACATGCCGGACGGCAGTTGGTACTTGGATGTCGAGCATTTGGCCGATGTAAATGATGTAGATGGTGCCCGACATGGATTGGAGGAAGTTGGAGAGGACCATGGAGGCTAAGAAAAGGAGGTAGGTGTTCCAGAGGGGTCGGTTGTAGAGCCTTGCATTGAAGGTCCGTCTCGAGTGTGGGCTTGGGGAATTCTTCGCTAGGGAACTGCCAATAATGTCCCCCGACTTCAAAGATCCGGTTAGCATGATGCATATCAAGCTTCAACCAGAAGTGGTCAGTTGTACTTCCTGGGAAACGATGGGGACGTCTCTTCTCATGAGATTTCTATCCCGCGAATGGAAAATAGTGGCATATGACCTATACCTATTCTCGGGATAGGCTCCAATTTCGGAGAAATCACCATTTTAAGGGAAGCAAAATGGCGAACAATGAAAAAACCAGCAAAGGCGTAGCGTCCAAAGCAAGCGAACAGCTCAAAGATAAAAAATCCACACCTGATCAAAAATCAGTTGCCGGTTCAGCGCTGACGCAGGCCTCAGATAAGAAAAAGAAATAAGGAGGAACTGGGGCGTATTTTAGACTGGTCACTGACTTAATAAAAACGCCCCATTTATTCGAGCTTATGAAATACATTCATCACAAACCTTAATATATAGATTGCGTACACCGGCTATCTCATCGGGATCAGCTATTAATCTTACTTCTATTAGGATGAGGGTAAATCTCAATTATTTTAGAATCCGCCCGCTTTTCTAACTGATCGATGATGGATTATATTCGGAGGATGGCTTACCATACATTTAGTAGCCTTCAGCTAGAAGCTTATATTTTTCCGTTTGAAAAGGTTCGAACCCTTCAGGCCAAGGAGTAATAGACTCGCACAACAAACGATATTGCTCCGGAGCCGACGCGTTGACTCTAACAACTTCAATGCGAGTGAGTAGTTCCTCACCACTAACCACACCACACATCTGATTAAGCCTAATCAAATCCTCATTAAGATAGCGAGGATAATATCCAAAGCTTTGCAAACCTTCTTTCTTGACGATTGCTATAGCATTCGGGTCAGCTGGATTATTTGCTTGAACAGAGCAATAAAGCCTTGTTCTGCTATCAAACGAGAGAACTTCGTTTTTTGCTTCATTTGAAAGATACGCGATACCGCTGACAAAAAACTTCAACCTGTACTCGCCTTCAAGAGATTTCTCAGGAGCTTTTACAATTCTGAAGTTATCTGTCTTCTTGGCTCCTCCAGAAGCACTAAGTACTTCCAACGGATCATTTGTACCAGGCGCCATATCGAGCCAAGACATCATCGTGTGATATTCTGGTCGCCGCTCCGGAATCAATCTATTCTGGAAAAACGGAAATAGCTCGCTAGAAGTGTATTCTTTATTTTTAAGTTCCATCCGAGGAAATGCCACAAAGCGTTTATTGAGGGCGCCCCGGGTATATGAAAATTTAAACACACCACTAGACACTTTCAACTTAGCGACCGGCTCCCACATAGTCGTTTCTGGATCCTGCCAGATAACAAATGCACTACTCATAATTTTTAATCTGCTGTCTTCTAAAAAGTGGATCTAAGTTTTTCTCAAAGAAAGGCTCAAGAGCCATGATATTCGCCTTGTTACAAACAAGCATTTCAAAGGCAAACTTCTTAGAAACATCACTCATTATCCCTTCGGGCACGGAACTTAGAATAGCTTGCATTACCTCGGGAGTCAACAACCGCAACTGTTCAATCCATCCTATGGAAGCAACGGGATTGAGAACACCAAAATACTCAAACGCCCTAAGTGTACGAAGCCGTTTACCCCTCAGATAAAAATAAGACTTAGCCCTCCGAACATAAGTTGACACTTGCTGCCCTACATCTAAAGACAGCAACCTTTCCTCCTTCGCTAAATCGGATTCATTCCTAGCCAAACTTGCCGCATGATCAAATGTTGGCGCCAAGTGAAATCGCCTCTTACCAATAACTATCAACCCCCAGTTCTCGCTATGTCTGTCCTGATTAGATATTAGCGCATCAAGCATAAGATAACCCGCAAAAAAATCAGCGGCAGTTTTAATACCAGGCAGACTATTAAAGCCCGCCGGCTTATTACGCACAACCCGCCTAAGAACATTATATACATTCATAATATCTTGCTGCTCAATTCTGCCGGGACCAACAACAGCAATTGGGGGGCTGTAGTTATTCAACACCTCATTCCCCGTAACAAGATACGCACCTCCTTTTGCAATGAAATTCCTCGTAATCACTCCGCGCGACAGCCCATTATGTGCCAAATCGTATTCAGCGCATGGAACAGACAGGAACTTTGCAAGCTCACATGATATCTTCTCCGACCAATCCTCTCCACCACGGGTCACAAGCTGTTTATTAGCATCGTATGTCTCTATGGATTTAAATAGATAATCCTTTCCGTCCGCACCAGAATACCAATACTTGGACTTTGTCCCTAAAGGCTCAACTTGCTCACTCTGAAAACTTGACACATCGTAAATAACGTATTCCACTTTCTTCACCGTACAAACCTGCACCAAAGTAAGAGAGACCACCCTTCCTCAACACCAGCCGACCTTCTATAAACAAACACAACCCAAACTAATATTTACCCTTGCGAACGTCAAAACAGTCGCATTATACAACTATCACCCAAAAACATACGCGCACCACATTACCACCACTTTACCGAACAATATATATGAAATATGAGACATAAACACATTTTCACAACCCAACCCAAACCAAACCAAACCACTCTCAACTCATCTGTTTCTTTATTACCAAGCCACCATACTGTGAGATATTTCTTACAAACAAAGCCATCACCATCGACGGCTTAAAATCAATACCAAAACCTAATTCGCCACGCAATCAAATTTACGCACAAAACAGAAACCTCTTACAAATAATGGCCAGCTTTCTGACACCCCAACCGCTAAGTTCCAAAGCCGCAAATAAAACAACCGAAAATAAAAGCCCTACTTTTAGCTAATTCCGCTTTTTTTACTCCGTCAATGTGCTCCTAATTGACGTTCCTACAGAAAAGTAGGAACGCTCCTGTTTTTTTCATTCAACCACAGATACTATAGTGTTTACGTCGCTTACCAAGCGACCAGGTTTGGCGACCTGCAGATCGGATCAGTCCTCATTAATCTGATTCGGAGCTTCACCTATGGAAAGATACATGCCTCTCACCGGAATCGACCTGATCCCGGCCTCCCTGCTCATCGACACCCAAGCTCCACTCGACGTCCTGCAAGCCATGGCCGACTACCGCATCCGCACGGTCACGCAGGTGCTGGAAAACATCGCCTTCCGCGCCGAACTCGGTTGCGACACGGTCGTGTTGACGGACTTTTCCAAATTGCTGGCCATTCCATTACGCGATGGCTGTGACTTGATGGATGTGATCGGCCGACGCTTGCGGGCGCAGGCGGCGGAGTAAATGAAAACGGGCACCTTGTCAGGCGCCCGTTTTGTTTGTGCTCGGGAATGCTTTACTGAAACGTAGCATCAGACGACACGACTGCCCATCTCTCACAGCAAAGGACTGCCATGTGAACCCCTCCGTTATCCTGCAACCCTTACTCAACATCCTGATTTGGCTCCTACCGCTGATGCTGGTGTTGACGCTGCTGCAAACACGCCTGTTCAAAGGCTGGTTCGGTGAACAGCTGGTACGGTTGCTCGCGCACTTTCAATTGGATCGTCAGGTGTACCGCCGCCTGCATGACGTAACGCTGATCACCCCGGACGGCACCACGCAGATCGACCATGTGTTTGTTTCGCCCTTCGGCATTTTCGTGCTGGAGACCAAGAACATGAGCGGTTGGATCTTCGGCGGTGAAAAGCAGGCTCGGTGGACGCAACAGATCTACAAGAAGCGCTTCACATTCCAGAACCCGGTCCGCCAGAACTACAAGCACTTGAAGGCGCTGCAAGCCGCGCTGGGTATCGGTCCGGAACATGTGCATTCGGTCATCGTGTTTGTCGGCCCAAGCACCTTCAAGACCAGGATGCCGATTAATGTCATTCGCGGCAGTGGCTGGGTCCGTTACATCAAGTCTTTCCAGCAAACAGTGTTCAGCGAGGCGCAGGTGACGGCCATGTTGGACTCCCTGCAAGCAGGTCGCCTGGCGCCGACGCTCGCGACCCGGCGTGAGCATGTGCAACGTCTGAAGCAGCGCAACGATCCATCAGCCTCACGCCAATGCCCGCGCTGCGGCAGTGCGCTGGTGGTGCGCACATTCAAAAGCGGTCCCAGGAGCGGTCAACAATTTTGGGGATGTAGCACCTTCCCCAAATGCCGAACGATGCAGCCCATTACGCCAAGCAGCTAAGCTTTATCAGGAGGCCGTTTCGCGATTACTGAAAAATCAGGAGGCGCACCATGAGCAAACAACCCCAACCCCGCAGCCGCTCCAACCCTCAACCCCGTTCCCGCCCGGTCGTGCCAAACCTGCCCAGCAAAACCGGCAACAAGTCCGGGGGCTTGCGCGGTAACTACCCGCCTAAGCAGTCGAATTGAGCGTTGAGCGGTTTCCCCCGAGCCGCGCAGCAAGGCCAACCCTCAGGACTCTCACCTCTGGAAGCGAGGCTTCATGACCACCGGTAACCCTGCCCGAGGACCGGCACACGCTTCGCTATTCTTGATAGAACGAGCTGCGAGGACTGTGGAATTGGAGGCCGGCGGCACGGGCGTCAGGCACATAGGCCTGGCTATAGGGTTGCAGGTTGAGCAGAGGATTGAATGATGAAGATGTTACTGATGGTCGAATGCCCTAATGAACCCTTCAACTCCCTTGTCAAAGCCGGGAGGGTGGGCGAAGTGATTGAGCGCATTCTGGAAAGCATCAAGCCGGAGGCGGTGTATTTTACCGAGCAGGATGGCATGCGCGGCGGGATTTTTCTGGTCGACGTGAAAGAGCCATCCGACATCCCCGCTTTGGCCGAGCCCTTTTTTCTTAACTTCGATGCCAACTGCAAGTTCCGAATTGTGCTGAGTGCGGAGGATCTGCAAAAGGCCGATTTGGGGAGGCTCGGGCAAACCTGGGCGTAAGGCGCATCCATTGCCGCCATCGATAGTCACCATCAACTCAATGAAGTTCTCTTAAAAACTCCGGGGCGTAACATCGCCTCCATACCAAACAACTACACCCCGGAGCACACCATCATGAAACGCCAAATCCTTCTCAGCATCGCTTTCTCGGTTTTTGCAGTTAACGCTTTCGCCGCTTCTTCTGCTCACCCGGTTGTCGCTGAAGGCGGCTCGGATCGACTGATTGAAAGTCGTGTGGCTGAGGGTGGTTCGGATCGTTTGATCGAAAACCGCGTTGCCGAAGGTGGTTCCGACCGTCTGATCGAAAGCCGCGTTGCCGAAGGTGGTTCGGATCGTCTGATCGAAAGCCGCGTTGCCGAAGGTGGTTCGGATCGTTTGATCGAAAACCGCGTTGCTGAAGGTGGCTCCGACCGTCTGATCGAAAACCGCGTTGCCGAAGGTGGTTCCGACCGTCTGATTGAAAACCGCGTCGCCGAAGGTGGTTCCGACCGCCTGATCGAAAGCCGCGCTGTATAAATGAATGGCTTCACCGCGGTGCTCAACGAAAAGCCCGGCCTCATCAGCCGGGTTTTTTAATGCTCTGACTTTACTCAGCCAAGCCCCCGACAGGCAGGACAATCAAGCTCTACGCGTGGAGCAATATTCCACGATGAGCTGAGTGATCGCTGCCACCATCGCCTGATCCGTTTCAGGTGAGGTGAACAGCCGACACTGCGCATCCGGCAATGGCGGCAACCCTTGTTCAGCCCCAAGCACCGCCAGTCTTTGCCCCAACTGACTGAGTGGCATGGGCGCGACCGCGAAGCCTGCCAGTGCCGCCGCCCGCAACCCGGCCGTGCTACTGCACAACATCGCCGTGCGCTGGGCAATCCCCGCCTGCGCCAGCCTCGTCAGCGCGGCCTCGCGATAAGGGCACGGCTCGGGGAACAGGGCCAGTGGCAACGGCGTCGGTAGCCGGGTGACGGGTTGTACCGACCAGGCCCATACCAACGGCTCTTGCCACAGTAGCAGCCCCGCTTCGCTGGTTTCGCACAGCGAACCGATGACCACCTCCAGATGCCCTTGCTTCATCAGCGCCAGTAACGAACCCGGAATGTTCACCTGCACCTCGATTTCCAGACCGGGGTACTGCGCCGCGAACTCTTGAACAGTGCGCAGCAATCGAGACTCGACAAAATCTTCGGACACCCCGATCCGCAGGCGCCCGTGAAACGGCGTGCGTGTCAGGTCTGTCCAGGCGTCACGGTTCAACGCGAGGATCGTGCGCGCATAAGAGACCAGGCGCTCGCCATCGGCCGTCAGTTGCTGGGAGCGGGTGGTACGCGTCAACAGGGGTTTACCAATCTGCTCCTCCAGTCGCCGCACATGGCCACTGACCGCCGACTGAGTAAGGTGCAGCTTCTGGGCAGCACGGCTGAAGCCGTCTTCATCGACGACCGTGACAAATGTCTTGAGCAGGAGAGCATCGAACATAGTTCTATACGTGATTAATCGAGTAGGAATTTACGATTTATATTTCAAATACAACTATGTTGCAATGCTCCCACCTGCCCTGCCTCTCCATCATTCAAGGTGTGACATGACGACGCTTCTCCATATTCAATGTTCTCCACGCAAGATCCGTTCGGCTTCCCTTGAAGTCGCGCGCAGCTTCATTGCGCGTTATCAATCAAACAGTCCGGACACCGAAATCATCACCCTCGATCTCTGGAATATGGCTCTGCCGGAATTCGATGATCTGGCAATGGAAGCCAAATACGCCGGGCTTAATGGCACGCCATTGACCCCGGCGCAGCAGGACGCCTGGAACACCTTGAAAGATCTGGCTGCACACCTGCACTGCGCGGATGTACTGGTGATGTCTGTCCCGCTGTGGAATTTCAGCATCCCCTACAAACTCAAACATTTCATCGACCTGGTATCGCAGAAAGACATCCTGTTCAGCGTTGACCCGGAACGCGGTCTGGAAGGCATGCTGCACAACAAACTAGCCGTGGTGATGTACGCCCGCGGACTGGATTTTTCGGCGCAGTCGATCACACCGGCGGAGCGCGTTGACTTCCAGAAACCCTACGTGGAAGCCTGGCTGAAATTTATCGGCGTCACCGATGTGCATTCGGTGATTGTGGAGAAAACCATCCTGGGGGAAGACGTTGATTTGCGCGCGCGGGAGGCCGCGACTCAGGAGGCCAGGCGCCTGGCAGACAGTTTGTCGCTGGCGCTTCAGCCCCCCCTGCCGCAAATCGATTCATTACAAAGCGAAAAACTTCAATAGCCACGGCCCGCCCATACGCAGCAGGGGCAAAATCCGAGAATCATCTGACCGGCCTCCCCTACCTCACGGTATTTACCGACGAACCCGCCCCGCCCCCAGAGGTCAAAGCAGTTGATGGCATCGCCAATGATCAAAGGCCTCGAGCCTATTTCATTCAAGGACGAAGCCAGTCGTTCACACACTGTAGGGTGCGCCGGATAAATTTCAGTAGGCTCGAACTCTGCCCAAGGCAGGTGCAGACTGCTGCTCACATCCAATGCTCCCGTATCGGAGTACGAAAATGACTCAGTCAATGCGGTTCTTCCTATCCATCGTCCTCGCGACTGCCTCACTGGCATCGGCGAGTTTCATGAACTCTGCCGGTGCGGCAACCGCCGAGGACCTGAATACCGACTCTCGGCAAGCCTTGCAAACGCTCTACAAGACTCATCCATTTGCCGAGACCATGTCGCACAACGCCAAAGCGATACTGGTTTTCCCGAAAATCATCAAGGCCGGCCTTGTGTTTGGCGGCAGCTATGGCGAAGGCGTTTTGTTCAAAGGCAAGACTGTTGAGGGTTACTACAACTCTGTCACCGGGTCATGGGGGTTGCAGGCCGGTGCCCAGTCGTATGGCTATGTGGTTTTCCTCATGACCGACAAAGCCGTGAACTATGTTCGCGAAACCAAGGGGTGGGAAATCGGCGTAGGGCCCACCGTCGTTGTAGTGGATGAAGGGATTTCGAAGAACCTGTCCAGTTCGACGCTGAAGGACGATGCCTACGCGTTCATATTTGACCAGCAAGGGTTAATGGCCGGAGTCAGCATCGAGGGCACGAAGATTTCCCTGATCAAGCGCTGAAAGCCGTCTATCAAGGCGCCTTGCGTTGTCTGCAAGACGCCCCGACAGAGCGTTATCACCGTCCTCGCCAAGAGGTGGCCTGATGAATCTTCTAACCAGATGCAAGGGTGTATGTATTCCTCTGGCGCTGTGCGTGGCGGTGTTGCTGACACTGGTGATTGCCTGCAGTGCATTGCCGAGGATAGTGCCCGACATGGCTCGCGTGTCCTCTGTGCCAGTGCAACTCGACGGGGTCCACGGACCTCTGTCAGCCGAGCGCAGCAAAGCCATTCTCGACCGACTCAAGTCCACAGGCGCAGAAACCAACATCTTCGATGTGCACCTCGCTATCGAAGAATCCGTTGTCGGTAGTCCGCTAACGGAAGGAAACAAGGTCGACTTGCTGCAGGACGGCCCCTCCACCTACCAGTCGATGATCAAAGCGGTGGAAGGTGCGCGCGACCACATCAACATGGAGACCTACATCTTCGACGATGATGAAGTCGGCCAGCGCTTCGCCGCCGCACTGATCGCTCAGCAACACAAAGGGGTGCAGGTCAATCTGATCCGTGACAGCGTCGGAACCCTTGGAACACCCTCAGCGTTTTTCGCTCGATTGACCGAAGCGGGCATCAAGGTGCTGGAGTACAACCCGGTCAATCCGGCGACGGCCAAAGCGGGCTGGGACGTGAACCAGCGCGACCACCGAAAGCTGCTGATAGTGGACGGCCGTATTGCCTTTCTTGGCGGGATCAACATCAGCAGCGTCTATTCGGGGGGCTCGTTCAGCTCTCACTCGAAGACTCGCCCCAATGGTGATTTGCCCTGGCGCGATACCGACTTGCGCGTCGAGGGGCCAGTGGTTGCGGATCTGCAGAAGCTGTTCATCGAAACATGGACGACCCAGAAAGGTGAACCACTCGCCGCTCGCCAATACTTTCCGCCACAGGAGCGCAAAGGCACCGAGGTGGTTCGCGCCATCGGCAGCTCGCCAGATGAGCCGTTCAGCCTGATCTACGCGACGCTGATTTCGGCGCTGCATAGCGCGCAGACCGAGATATGGCTGACGAACGCCTACTTTGTGCCTGATCCGCAGTTGCTGGCGGCACTCAAGGAGGCGGCGGCACGTGGCGTCGACGTCAAACTGGTGCTGCCCAGCAGCACTGATTCGTCGCTGGTGTTTCATGCCGGACGCGCTTACTACAGCGAGCTTTTGAAGGCCAACGTCAAGCTTTACGAACGCCGTGACGCGCTGCTCCACGTCAAGACGGCAGTCATCGATGGCGTGTGGTCGAGTGTCGGCTCCACCAACTTCGACTGGCGCAGCTTTCTGCACAACGATGAAGTCAACGTGGTTGTGCTGGGCACCGGGTTCGGAAAAAAGATGCAGGCGGCATTCATGGCTGATCTGGCGAAGTCGAACGAAATCAAGCTGGAAAAATGGCAGCGCCGCTCGCTCGCGGTGAAAGCCAAAGAGCAGATGGCGCGACTCTGGGAGTACTGGCTTTGAGTCGAGTGGCGCATTGCCGGATGCGCTCTCCTGCTCCCTGATGGGTATTTCGCCAACCTACCGAGTCACCGCCGCACGGCGAGTCCCCGCAAACGCACTCGTACCCAACCAGCGCCACAAACTCTGCGCATCCTTCACCGCGCCATCCACACGCAACTCTTGCGACTGAAGCACCTCTTTCGGTGTGCGGTCGCCGGTCCACACTTCGGTCAACGCCCGCACGCTTGAATCCACAACCAGCGTCAGTTCACGCCCAGGGTCGTCGCGGCACAAATCCGCCACGCCCTGCTCCACCACCAGCCACCACGCTTGCTCGCCGGGCCGCGCATCGCGGAACGTGAACTGGATAACCACCGGTCGCGACGGGAAGGTTTCAATGCACACGAACCGGCGCACGTCCCACATCAACAAGCCGGCGTCTAGTTCGTCGTCGCGCAGGCGGCTGCCGATCCAGCGTGCGCCCCAGTGCCCTAGCGCCATGATGATGGGGCGCAGTTCCTCGCCCGCCTCGGTCAGGCTGTACTCCCAGACGTTGCCGGTGGCCGTGCGGTGTACGACGCCGATTTCTTCCAGGTGGCGCAGCCGTTGTACCAGCAGGTTGGTGGACATTCGGGGTACGCCGCGGTGCAGTTCATTGAAGCGTTTGCTGCCGCACAGCAGCTCGCGCACCACCAAGGGTGTCCAGCGTTCACACAGGGCTTCGGCACCGCGTGCGACCGTGCAGAACTGACCGTAGCTCCCTTCCATCGTCTGGACTCCCGCTACTGCAACGCTTCACTTTTTGAACTAGTCCGGCCACTTCGCCACGCGCACGCTCAAGCCTTCGAAAGCCAAAAGCCAATGGAGAACGCCATGATCAAGGTAGCCATCATTCAGCGCCCACCCGTGCTGCTCGATCGCAGCGCAACGATCACCCGAGCCGTGGAATCGGTCGCCGAGGCTGCGGTGGCGGGAGCCTCGCTGATCGTTCTGCCCGAACAGTTCATTCCGGGTTACCCGTCGTGGATCTGGCGGCTGGCAGCGGGAAAGGACGGGGCTCTAATGGGCCAGTTGCACACGCGGCTGCTGGCCAACGCCGTCGATATCGCGAACGGTGACCTGAGCCCATTGTGCGAGGCCGCCAGGGTTCACGCCGTGACGATCGTGTGCGGCATCAATGAACGCGACCGGCGCAATGGAGGCGGCACGCTCTATAACAGCGTAGTCGTTATCGGCGCGAACGGCGCCGTGCTCAACCGACACCGCAAGCTGATGCCGACGAATCCCGAGCGCATGGTGCATGGCTTCGGCGATGCGTCCGGGTTGCGTGCGGTCGATACACCGGTCGGTCGCATAGGTGCGCTGATCTGCTGGGAAAGCTACATGCCGCTGGCACGCTATTCACTGTATGCCCAAGGCGTGGAAATCTACGTCGCGCCCACTTACGACGCCGGCGAAGGCTGGATCAGTACGATGCGGCACATTGCACTCGAAGGCCGCTGTTGGGTGCTCGGCAGTGGCACCGCGCTGCGCGGCAGTGACATTCCCGAGGACTTCCCGGCGCGTGCGCAACTGTTTGCCGATCCGGAGGAATGGATCAATGACGGCGACTCGGTGGTGGTCAGTCCTCAAGGCCGGATCGTGGCCGGTCCACTGCACCGGGAGGCCGGCATTTTGTATGCGGACATCGACGTCGCACTCGTGGCACCGGCACGGCGGGCGCTTGACGTCACCGGGCATTACGCGCGCCCGGACATTTTCGAGCTGCAGGTGCGGCGCACGCCGACGACAGCGGTGCGCTATATCGACGAGTGAAGACAGGCAACGGCGGTATCGCCTGGCCCGTGATTAAGGAGTCATGCCATGAGCAATGAACGGTCTTACAGGGGCAGTTGTTTTTGCGGCGCAGTCGAGTTCACCGTCAGCGGCGAGCCGGCCGGAATGGGCTATTGCCACTGCGAGTCGTGTCGGCATTGGTCGGCAGGACCGGTCAACGCCTTCACGTTGTGGAAACCCGACGCGGTGCGAGTGACCCGGGGCGCCGACAACATCGGCACCTACAACAAGACACCGCGCAGTTACCGAAAGTGGTGCAAGACGTGCGGCGGACACCTCTTCACTCAACACCCTGAGATGGGGCTGGTCGATGTGTATGCCGCGGTCATTCCGGACCTTGAATACTCGCCGGGTGTTCACGTGCACTATCAGGAGACGGTGCTGCGGATCAAAGATGGATTGCCCAAGCTGAAGGATGTTCCCGGCGAATTAGGCGGATCGGGTATCAGCGTGGAGGAATAGCGCGGGCAAGCTAAATGCATGGAATCCCATACCGGTTGCTGTCTGCTGGGCGCTCAAGCAGCGGAACAAATAAAAACGGGCACCCTGAAGGCACCCGTTTTTTTTCATCATCGTCGCTGACTTAAGCCGATGCGGTTGCTCCGCCTGGCCAATTCACACACCGATGCTCAATCTCGCGATCAGTGCGATTTTTTTGATCCTGAGGTGGCAGCGTTGCGCAACCCTTTGGTGTTGTGATCGCCTGGAGTCGAGGTCGAAATGGCACCGGCCTTGGTGACGCCACGGGTATCTCGGGATTGGGCGATGCCTGAAGTTGTTGAGCCATGACCGCGACTTACTCCGCGATCACTGCCGTAGTGGTTTCCGCTTTCACCCCGGTCTCGAACGGCCTTGCCGGCATGATCGCCGGCCAGTCCATTGCCACGGCCATTACTGCCAGCGTTGCCGGAGTGACCTGAACCACTGTGACCGCCACCCGTGCCACCACCATGGCCGCCGCCATTGCCATTGCCATTGCCACCGCCGTTACCGCCTCCGTTGCCACCACCACCACCACCACCACCACCACCCTCTTTCGCATAGGCGGAGTTCATGACGGACAGGTCGGTAGGGAGTAATGGAGCAGCCGCAAGCATCATCGCGCAGGACATGACAGCAAAAAGACTCTTATTCTTTAAAAGCATGATGGCTTCCGTAAGTTGATATCGCGTGCCATAGGACGCAATAACCCCGTTTCAGTTCCAGGTCCTGCGACAGACGGAATGCAATGCATGCAGACTCTGATCAGCATTGTGCTGGAACTGAAAAAAGCGAGCCTTTTGTCAGTGGATTCCAATCGTGCTCGCCACTCAAACGCTAATCAAACGCACCGTTCAACACTTCATAAATCAGCCCGGTGGCCAGCGCAACCAGGAGCAAATCGGTACCTGCTTGTTGCCATTCGTACCCATCGTAATGAGGCAGTCTGCCGATCAACCGGCCATCCAGTTTTTTGGCAATTCCGGGTGGAAGCGGCTTACCACGAGCGAGGTTTTTTTGAATGCCGGGTGGCAAAGCAGGACCGGGACTCCAGTAGTCCCGGTAGCCGCCAACAATTTCCAGAACGCTGCCGCGATTGATGCTCGGGCCATGCTCCCAATCGGCGCCCCCAGCGTTTTTTCCTTTGCCAGCTTGACCTCCCTGATTGCCATGGGCCTGGCTGTTTTGCGTGTTTCCATTGCCCTGGCCCTTTCCATTGCCAGGATCGGCCAATGCAGTAGCCGAGCCGCAGACCAGTGCAAGACTTGTCAGTACGGCAATCAACGAACGAGATTTGAACATTGAGTCGTTCCTTCAGTTTGGGGAATATCCCCTCTGAAATGTAGACGCTATTGACACTGTCAGTTCCATGTCCACGCGGCGTTGACGTGAAAACACCTTCCGGGTGCAATCGATTTACACCCTCAATGTTTTCCGTAAATAGCTCGCCGACGCAGGACATAAATGTTTGAACTGGGCTGTTTGGCAGATGGCGGCGGGCGCCTCCTGCCTGTCAAACAGGTCATATCCATTGGCTGCAAAAAATTCAGCAGCACCCTGGGTCAACAAATGCAGTCGGAGCGCCCCCTGGGAGGCTGCACACTGTTCCAATGCACGCAACACGGTTTTGCCCAGCCCCTCTCCCCGGCGTCCCTCGCGCACCACCATTGAACGAAGCAACATGTCGGGGGCTGCCCCCTCCAGCCCTCCAAAAGCCACCCATTGGCCCTGAACTTCGAAACGGTAGAACTGCCGCCCCGGCTCACTGACATCATTGTTGGGTAATGATGCCTGGTTGAGCGTATCCCGGAGCTGATCCAGACCGTTATCGTCTACTTTAATCATCTGCATGGTCACACGCCTTTGAAGGTTCCTACGCACTCAAGCTAGCAGGCCTCGTGGGTCAGACAAGCACACAAAGTCCTGGGCCGGATCGGCAACGGTGGCCAGGGCCGTCGCGTGGGTTGGTAGCACTAGATGATTGTCGACCAGTTGGACTGGTGACAACACCCTGATGTCCACTGGTCGACACACTATTGATCTGTAGATTCAATATATATATTTTTGAATCTATAGATTGGTAGTGAGATTAAACATGGCCGTCCCTCTCAAGGAACAAGCGTTCACCAAAGCCCAATGCGTCACAGGCCTTCGCGCCGCCGTTGGCATCCTCGAAAAATGGAGCGCCTCCAGCGATCGGGCCTGTCGCATCCTGCGCATTTCCCGCAGCACCTACACCCGCGCCCGTCAGCCCGATCCCTCCTGGTCCGTCGCGCTGGACTCAGACCAGATGCAGCGCATCAGTTTCGTGCTCAACATCCACGCCGCTCTGCGCCTGATCTTCGACAACCCGGAAAACGTCTACGGCTTCCCGTCGATGACCAACCACAACGAGTTTTTCAATGGGCGCAGTCCGCTGGAGATCATGGCTCAGGGCGACATGATTTCCTTGTATGAAACCTTTAAGCGCATTGACGTGCTGCGTGGTGCGCAATGGTGACGGTGAGCGAACTGACAGAACTTGCCGGTGAGCAGCAGCAGGCTTACCGATTGGTCAATTCGAAGTTTCCTCCGATCGCGATGTTTGATGACGTGGCGGACGCGGATGAGTTTGAGGTGCTGTATCAGATTCAGGCGTTGACGAATCCCAGACTGAAGAATGAAGTGGGTCATCTTGAGTTGATTGCGCGGGATCAGATCCCGTTCGGCATTCCTGGCTGCTCTTACGCGACGGCGCCTTTCACTCACGTCAACCCGGCGGGCTCGCGATTCAGCGATGGCAGTTTTGGGGTGTTGTATCTGGCGGAGTCCATGGAAACGGCGTTGGCCGAGGTGCGGCATCACCAGAGTCTGTACTGGTCGAATGTCCCGAGCCTCAACTATGAGCGGTTTGTGTTCCGGGGGTTGTCCTGCTCTTTCGTGGATGTAGCGATGAGGGATGCTGCTGCCATTGCGACGACTGATCCTGTTTACGATCCTGACGACTACACGGAATCGCGGCGTTTGGGGAGGTCTGTCAAAGAGGCGCGATGGCCTGGGATTCGCTACCACTCTGTGCGGATGCAGGGCAGTTATTGCTGGGCGCTGATGACGCCGAGACCGGTTTTATCAATCGTTCAGGCAGCGCATTACGAGATGGTCTGGAATGGACAGTTGACAAGTGTCAGCAAGATCAGCGAAGCCTGAAGCTTCTATTCCGTGCCTTTCAAACTCATTACCGGCGTCGATAGTCACCATCGACTCAATGAAGTTCTCATAAAAAATCCGCGGCGTAAGATCGGCTCCATACCAAACAACTACACCCCGGAGCACACCATCATGAAACGCCAAATCCTTCTCAGCATCGCTTTCTCGGTTTTTGCAGTTAACGCTTTCGCCGCTTCTTCTGCTCACCCGGTTGTCGCTGAAGGCGGCTCGGATCGTCTGATTGAAAGTCGTGTGGTTGAGGGTGGTTCGGATCGTTTGATCGAAAGCCGCGTCGCTGAAGGTGGTTCGGATCGTCTGATCGAAAACCGCGTTGCTGAAGGTGGCTCCGACCGTCTGATCGAAAACCGCGTTGCTGAAGGTGGCTCCGACCGTCTGATCGAAAACCGCGTTGCTGAAGGCGGCTCCGACCGTCTGATCGAAAACCGCGTTGCTGAAGGTGGTTCCGACCGTCTGATCGAAAGCCGCGCTGCATAAATGAATGGCTTTACCGCAGTACTCAAGAATGAGCCCGGCCTGACCAGCCGGGCTTTTTTACGCCCTCCATTTGCGACCGCCAGGTGCCCTTGTGGGCCTGCCTTGCGACAGACCTCCCACTACACCGGTTTGCTCAGTGCGGCATCGATCATGAGACGCACGCCGCGCAGCACATGAGCCGACACGTCTGGCCTGGCCTTCGCCGTGGCCCGCGCAACCGAAAGGGAGCCCACCATGGCCGCAACGATGCCCATGGCAGTGGCCAGCGCGTCAACCTCGGGATTATTGGCGGCGACCCGGCGCTCAAACGCCCGCACCAGCACCATGTAGCCCTCGGTGTACTTCGCGCTGATCGCAGCATCCTGTCGGCCGATTTCGCTGGCGGACGCCGCCATTGCGCAGTGCTCGGCGTAGTTATCCAGGCTGTCCACTGCCAGATAGTCGGACAGGAAGCGGTCCAGGTCCGGCTCGCCATCGACCGTGTTCGTGTAGAGCTTGGCATTGCCCTGCTCCAGGCTCCACGCCAGCGCCTCGGCGGCCAGCGCTTCCTTGGACGGGAAATGCGCGTACAGCGCGCCGTGGGTCAAACCGGCCGACTTGCTGATTTCGGCGACGCCCACCCCATCAATCCCTTTCTCGCGGAACAGACGGCTGGCGGTCTCCACCAGCGCGGCGCGATTGGCTTCTGATTTTTCTTTCGAGATTTTCATGACGAGGTTCCTCCGGCTTCAGTCTTGCACGCTATGATTGTACTCACAATTATTGATAACCCAACATCAGCAAGGCTTTATTACACCAATAATATTTATGTTGACTTTAATAAATGCGAGCACCATTATTAATTCAATGATTGCGAGCGCAATCTTACAGGGCGAAAGCCTCACCCAACCAGAGCACACGATCATGAAAATAAAAAATTCCGTTGCCTTCGTTACCGGCGCCAACCGTGGTCTTGGCCTTGCGTTCGCCAAAGAGCTGGTGGCGCGTGGCGCGAGCAAGGTCTACGCCGGGGTGCGCAACCCTGAAGGCGTGAACATTCCGGGGGTGATCGCCATTCGACTTGACGTCAGCGACCCGGCATCGGTCGCCGCGGCAGTGGCCCAAGCGGGCGACGTGACGCTGCTGGTCAACAACGCCGGCATCGCCCGCCTGCTGCCTTCCATGCTGGATCCTGGTCTGGTGGAAGCCGCTCGCGAAATCTTCGAAACCAATTACTACGGCGTCATGCACGTCAGCCTGGCATTCGCCCCTGTGCTTAAAGCCAACGGCGGCGGCGCAATCGTCAACGTGCTGTCGGATGCGGCCTGGATTGCGGCGCCTTTCCTGTCTGCCTACGCGGCATCGAAAGCGGCGGCGTGGAGCTTCACCAACTCACTGCGCATCGAACTTCAAGGACAGGGCACCAGCGTGCAAGGCCTGCATGTGGGCTTTATCGACACCGACCTGACCCATGGTTTTGACGTGCCGAAAGTCCAGCCATCCGAAGTGGTGATCCAGTCGCTGGACGGCGTGGAAGCGGGCCTGAAAGAAGTGCTCGCCGACCAAGGGACACGCGACATAAAAGCCAGCCTGTCTACTGGGCAAGCGGCTTACCTCAATTCCGAAACAGGCGCGTAAGGAGCAAACCATGCACCTCGTCCAGCGGCTGGCCCTCGGGGCTGTCTTCGCCTTCGCAGTCAGCGGCGCCTTTGCGGCGCCGGCGGCTACGCACAACAGCGCACCCAATCAATTCGTCGAAGCTGACGGCGTGCGTTATGCCTATCGGCAGTTCGGGGCGCAGACGGGCGTGCCGGTGATCTTGCTCCAGCACTTTCGCGGCAATATGGATTACTGGGACCCGGCGGTGACCGATGGCCTGGCCAAGCAGCGGCCGGTCTACCTGTTTGACAATGCCGGTGTGGGCCTTAGCAGCGGCGAAACACCTGATTCGTTCGAAGCCATGGCCGATCACGTTGCCGCCTTTGCCCGGGCTCGCGGGTTGACGCAGGTCGACGTGCTGGGCTTCTCAATCGGCGGCATGGTGGCGCAGGAAGTTGCATTGCGTCATCCGCAACTGGTGCGCCGGCTGATCCTGGCGGGTACGTCGCCGCGCGGCGGGGTCTCGGGACATGATCCACGGGTCCCCGGAATCGCGTTGCGCGAATCGATCGCCACGCAGGACGAGACCGCTTACCTGTTCTTCGATCCGGCGCCATCGAGCCAGCAGGCAGCCCGGGATTTCTGGGAAAGGCGTCACGAGCGTACGGAAGGCCTCGACAAGCTCAGTTCAATGAAAGTCATCGCGGCCCAAGGCGCGGCGCTGGGCAAATGGAGCGCTCCCGGTGACGGCACTTTTTCGCAATTGAGCCAGATTACCCAGCCAACCCTGGTGGTCAACGGCAGCAAGGACAGGATGGTGCCCACCGAGAACTCCTACACGCTGCAGCAGCACATTCCGAACGCCAAGCTGCTGATTTATCCCAATTCGGGTCACGGCGCATTGTTCCAATATGCCGACGATTTCGTGCAGCAAGCCAATACCTTCCTGAACTAGCTCGAACCCATCGCGTTTGAAATCGCTTTGAGCGGCCCGCCGTTGCGGAATCCAAATGTAGTCCGTCGTTGAGTTTTATCGCCCCCAATTCTCCTGGAGTACGACCATGTCAGCAGTATCGTTTGCAGCGTTCCGGCGCTGCCTGTTAGCTGTTTCTGCAACCGCTGGTGCGCTGGCGCTGGTCGCCCTCGTTTCGCCCACTTACGCCAGGGCCAGTACGACGCCGGAGGTTGCCGCCACCGTCGAGAAGGACAGCGCCATTCGTCCTTTCAAGGTCAACATTCCTGAAGACGCAGTGGCCGATCTGCGCAGACGCGTATTGGCGACCCGCTGGCCCGACCGCGAAACGGTCGACGACCAATCTCAAGGCGTACAACTGGCCAAACTCCAGGCGCTCGTGGGCTACTGGGGTGCGCAATACGACTGGCGCAAGGTCGAAGCCCAACTCAATGCCTTGCCCATGTTCGTGACCAACATCGACGGCCTCGACATCCAGTTCATCCACGTCAAATCGAAACATCCCAACGCTCTGCCGCTGCTGCTTACCCATGGCTGGCCCGGTTCGATTCTGGAGCTGACCAAGGCCATCGGCCCGTTGACCGACCCGACGGCCTACGGCGGTCGCGCCGAAGATGCCTTTGACGTGATCATTCCCTCGATGCCCGGCTACGGTTTCTCGCAGAGACCTACCAACGGCGGCTGGGGTCCCGACCGTATCGGCGTGGCATGGGATGTGTTGGTCAAGCGCCTGGGCTACAAGCGCTACGTGTCGCAAGGTGGCGACTGGGGCTCGGTGGTCGCCGACGCCATGGGACGCCAGGCACCGCCCGGTTTGCTGGGGATCCACGTGAACATGCCGGCCACCGTACCTGCCGATGTCGCCAAGGCGATCAACGACGGCACCCCGCCTCCCGCCGGCCTGTCGGCCAAGGAGACAGCGGCTTATCAGTCGCTGAAAACCTTCTTCGGCAAAAATGCGGCTTACGGCGCCATGATGAGCACCCGACCACAAACGGTCGGCTACGGCTTGTCGGATTCACCCGTGGGTCTGGCCGCGTGGATGTTCGACAAATTCAACCAGTGGACCTACAGCGGCGGCGATGCGGAAAGATCCCTGACCAAGGACGAAATACTCGACGGCATTTCACTCTACTGGCTGACCAACAGCGCGATTTCGTCTGCTCGCCTGTATTGGGAAAACAACACCAACAACTTCAATGCCGTGGAACAGAAGACCCGGGACATCAAGATCCCCGTGGCGGTCACCGTATTCCCCGGGGAAATCTATCAGGCGCCGAAAACCTGGACCGAGCGCGCCTATCCCAACCTGATCTATTTCAACGAAGTGGACAAGGGTGGCCATTTCGCGGCCTGGGAGCAGCCTGAATTGTTCGCCAGGGAACTGCGCGCAGCCTTCCGTTCGTTGCGCTAAAAGCTGCGTTGCACGGGCCTGCCTATTGTTTCTGATGGGCAGGCCGCACTTCCGATTTCTGTCCGCAAGAATCAATCCCAGCGTTAATCCACAATGAACAATTTGGCCCCCGTCGTGCTGAATGATCGATGCCCCTCGGCGTTGTTGCCCACCTGATAGCTCATCCCGGCGGTGAGCGTGAACTGGCGACCATCCTCCAGTTCGGTGTGCAATTCGCCTTCCAGGCACAACAGGATATGACCTCTCCAGCACCAGTGATCGGCCAGATAGCCGGGACTGTATTCAACCATCCGCACACGCGTCGAACCGAACTGGCAGGTTCGCCACCAGGCGGTACCGGTCTGTCCAGCGTACTGGACAGGCTCGACAGTCGACCAATCGGTCGTACCAAAGGGAACAGCCGTCAGATCCATGGTTGCCTCATCAGCAAAGGAATGTCTGCGGACCGTACCCACCCAGTGGTACTTTCGATAGACACAGACGCCACTCATTTATGAGATACAGGCGCCCAGGCCGGAGGTAGCTTTCGTGCGTATGGGTTGGCCTATGGCAGCACCCGATTCACATCACTCCGGCCGGCCGTTTCATTTGGAGAAGCAGACCGCGAGCTCGCAGCATTGCGCTTTCGTCGCGCCTCTTCATCCTCCGCCAGTGCCTGACGAACGAGCGCCCGAGCGGCCCAGGCGGCGGCGTCGAGTGATTCTTCAACGCTCGCGCGACTGATATCTCGCACGGCAATCAACGCCTCTGTACCCATCACTATCGACAGCGCCTGCTTCAGCCGTTTGCGCGCCCGGGGTGAGAGCACGTCCTTCAGTGAGTCGACAATCGGCTCGATGTAGCTCATGCGCCGTCCCGGCCGCAGCGGCGTCTCGTGGGACTCGTTTTCGAGCCACACCGTCATGAACGAACGCTCCATCACGTGCAGGCCGATCTCGTCGTCGATCAAGAGTTTGTTCAAGGCGTTCGCCGCCAGACCAATGCCCTTGACCGGATCGTCTCCCGGCTGCCAGAGGCGCTCCAGCGGCAGCAAGTCACGATCAGCCGCGGTCTCGCTGATCAACGCCTCGGTCGAGGGAAAGTAGCGATATGCCGTGGCGCGCGACACCATCGCGCGCTCGGCCACTTGTGAAAGTGTCGGGTTATGGCCTTCGTCGCGCAACGCGATGGCGGCATCGATCAGTGCCTGGCGCGTTCTGCGCTTCTGGTTGTCGCGGCCCTGATCGCCGTCACCGCTGGACGGGCTTGACTTCGAATTTGGCATGGAGTAAATGAGATCCTGTCTTGTAGTGAGACTTGAGTCTCATAATAGACACTGAATCACCCACCAACAAGAGGTCGCTCGCACAACCGCGTGGCGATTTCATATCGATTGTTTCAGCAACTGAGCGCGCCGCAGGGCGCATGAGGTGAATGCCATGAATCACAACCCCCGTTCGCGGACCTGGTTTCGGCTCGCGGCCCTCTACTTTGCCATTGGCGTGATGCTGGGTGTGGCGATGGGTGCGTCCGGCGACCATTCGCTCTTCGCGGTACATGCCCATATCAACCTGTTGGGATGGGTGTCGATGGCGCTGTTCGGCATCATCGGCACAGCGCACCCGTCGATCACTGAAGGGCCCGCTGCTAAAGCACAGTTCTGGACGTACAACGTTGGCGTCCCGGTGATGCTCTGCGCACTCACGCTGCGGCTCAAGGGCTTCCCGTCTGTCGAGCCATTGATTGGCGTCGCATCAATCCTCATTGGCTGCAGCGTGCTGCTTTTTGTTTGGCTGGTGTTCTCGCGCATTGGCATGACGGCCGAGCGTTTGAGCAGCGCAACAGGCGAATCGCGCCTGTCATAACGCGCAACCGCTATTCTTATCTGGGGACACCCTGAAAAGGAGACGCCAGCATGAGCACCCTTAAACTTCACCCTTCACTGGACAACGGTATCCAGCCCGCCGCCGAGAATTTCACCGGTGGCACCCTGCAATGCCTGTGTGCGACCGACAAGGTCGAGGTCAAGATCGACGCACAAACCCTGCACAACCACGCGTGCGGCTGCAGCAAATGCTGGAAACCGCAAGACGCGACATTTGCCGTCATTGCCGTGGTACCTCGGGACAAGGTCAGCGTCACGGCCCACGGCGAAAAACTGGCGATTGTCGACGAATCCGCCACCATCCAGCGCCACGCCTGCAAGCAGTGTCACGCCCATCTCTTCGGGCGCATCGAGAACAAGGACCATGCGTTTTATGGCCTGGACTTCGTCCACACCGAGCTCTCACCCCAGCGCGGATGGGCGGCGCCGGGCTTCGCAGCGTTCGTGTCCTCCATCATCGAAACCGGCACACCGCCCGCGCAAATGAAGGCGATCCGTGAGCGCCTGCGCTCGATCGGCCTGGAGCCCTACGACTGCCTGTCTCCGGACTTGATGGACGCAATGGCGACGCATGTCGCCAAACAGAAGGGCCTGCTCCCCGCCTGATTGATCGGTCGCCGCGGTTTCTTCGCCGGGCCGCGGCCCCGGTTCAATTCCAGCTCATGCGGATTGTCTGCGCCAAGTCCCGGGCGATGTGCCGAACTGGCGCTTGAATGCACGACTGAACGCGGCTTCGGATTCGTAGCCAACAGCAAAGCCGATTTGCGCGACATTACCGCGACCTTCGCGCAGCTGTTGAGCGGCCACGTGCATACGCCAGAGCGTCAGGTATTGCATCGGTGGTTGTCCGACCAATGCCGTGAAACGCTCCGCGAATACCGAACGCGACATGCCCACTTCAAGCGCCAGGGCTTCTGCGGTCCAACCCTCGGTTGGACGAGCATGGAGCAGCGCCAATGCACGCCCGACATGCGGGTCACGCAAACCCGCCAGCCACCCCCGCCGTTCAGCGGGGAGGTTCGCCACATACTGGCTGACGGCTTCAACGAACAGCAATTCGGATAGCTTGGCGATGACCGTTGCCGAGCCGACGCGCCCCGCCGCGATCTCGCTGACAGCGAAGCGGAATGAGCTTTCGATCCAGGCTCCCGAAGCCGTCGCGCGTACGTCCAGTTTCAACAAGGATGGCAGCGACGAAAGCAACGGGCTGAACGGTGTTTCAGAGCCGAGGAATCCGCACAATAACTGTGTGGCCCCGCCGCCCCCGCCGTACTTGATGCGTGAAATGCCGCCGACTTCCGGCGGCTGAATAACGTCGCGCGCGGCCATGGGCGCAATGCTCAGATCACTGCCAAACGTATGCACGTCATTGCGAGGAAGCAGAATGAGTTCGCCGGCCCGTACGTCGAGGGTTACGCCATCGTCGATGCGCAATTGCATGTGCCCCGCCGCGACAAAATGCGAGGCAATGATATGTCGGGGTGCCGCCAGGAACGGTTTGCAATCGTCCGCCGAGATTCTTCCGCTGATGCACCAGGGCGCAGTGAACTCCGCCTCAAGGAACACCCCTCCAGACAGCCGAATCACACGCAACACATCAGACAGCGCATCCAACACTTGCCAGCCCTCCTTTCCGGAGTCCGGAGCATGTAATCAGGCGCACTGGTCATTCGCCGCCTGAACTGCGAGGCCTAGATTAGCACCAACGTGGACTCAGTGATCGAGACGATCCCCAGACGCTTCACCCCGGGTCATTGGCTCCGACGTTAACCCTAATCGCCCTATCCCGACTCGACCAGGGAAGCAGGAGATCACTATGAACACCGTCGCCACCCTACCCGTCTCAGACTCGGCCAACGCCGCCCGCTATGCGCAACTTGTCAGGTCATCGAAGAAAGCGGAATGGCAGATCGATCGCGATTTGCTACAGGACCGCAGCTTCGACTTCTCGCGCAAATTCTTGCCCGAAGGGCTGTCGAGGATCGACCGCCTGACCTTTCTCACCGCGCACGAGGCGCGCCTGCTCAGCCAGATTCAGGGCCGAACCTATGCGTATCTCTTTGGCCTGGTCGAGCGCTTTATCAGTGCCAAAATGCTCGATCAAGGCCGGGCCCATGTGTTTGACGATCAGCTCGCGCTCGAAGCGCTGGTGCGCTTTTCCAACGACGAGATCAAGCATCAGGAGCTGTTCCGGCGCATTGAGACAATGATGGGTACGCAATTGCCAGCGGGCTATCGTCAAGTCGCCGATCCCAACGAGGTGGCGCGTGCAGTACTGGCGTCCAGCACTTGGTCGGTACTGGCGCTGACCTGTCATATCGAGCTGTTTGTGCAGACGCACTACGTGCAAAGCATCGCCCCGCGCGAAGAGTTGTGCCCACTGTTCAAGGATGTCTTCAAATTCCACTGGAAGGATGAAAGCCGGCACGTCGTACTCGATGAACTGGAGTGGAAGGCGGAGCACGCGAAACTCTCTCCGGCCGAGCGCGACCAGGCCGTGGACGATCTGATTGCGCTGGTGGCCGCCGTCGACACGATCCTGCAGGCACAATCCGCATCCGACGCCGACTACTTCATTCGAAATGTTTCACCCTCCTTCGGTGCCGATGAGACAGCGCAAATCAAAGCCTGCGTGCTGAGCGCCTACCGCTGGCAATACATTGTCTCGGGCGTGCAGCACCCGCACTTTGGCCGGCTGCTGACGCACATGACCACACCCGAACAGATGTCCAGAATTCAGACCGCACTGGCCCCCATCATGAGCAACTGATCGACAGGCGCCGGCCGACCACACGTCGGCCGGGCGGCTGTGGGATGACGTGTTGAAAATGATTGATTGAGGATGGCAGCCATGACGACACCGATGTGGATGTTGCTTGGGTTTGCAACCTGGACTTTGCTGCTGTTGATGGCAACCGTCGGGGTGTATCGCTGGGTCAGAATCCTGTTCTCGAACGTGCCGATTGCCTCTTTCCGAAGCGATCAGCCCGAAGGCGAGGATTGGTATCGGCGCGGAACAAGAGCGCACGCGAACTGCGTGGAGAATCTGCCGGTCTTTGGCGCGATCGTGTGGGTGATTTCAGCCCTGGGTGTCGACGGCCCGGCAGTGAGCTACTTGTCGACAATCGTCCTGATCGCTCGCGTGTGCCAGTCTCTGGTTCACGTATGCCATGTGCAAACCGATGCGTTTGTGGCGGTTCGGTTTACCTTCTTTAGCGTCCAGCTGGTCTGTTTTCTTGCGCTTATTGTTATGGCCGCTTGTTACGGCGTATGAGCATCTTGAACAGGGTGGTCTCTGCCAATATCCGCTGTATGAAATACCAAGAGCGCATTGCGCGACCCAACTTCCAGATGATCCACCAGCCCCCAATCCAGTCAGTGGGGGCAGAAAATCAGACCAGTCTGGCCACCAACGCGACGACGATAAAGGTCGTAAGGGCGAACGCAGCACCGATGCTGAAAGGCAACAGAAAAGCACGCACCGCAGTCGGGGCCGGGCTGCTCATTTCTTCGGCCAAAGCGGCTACATCACGGTGCAACTGTTCAATGCTGGCTTGATTCGTAGGTTGTGAGGCCATGCTACTTCTTCCTTTGCGGGTCACAGGTAAACCCATGTGTGTGAACCTTTGTCAGGCAATGTGGGCCGCGCAACGGCAACACTCAAATACCGCCGATGTACGGTCCCGCTGTTGCGAACCCGGTGCTCAGAACTTTGACCAAAGACCCGCAGCGGCGACGATGGCAGTCACGATACCAGCCCCCACTGCGAACGGGTACCAGAAGGCTTCTTGCTTCAGCTTGCTTTCTTCTGCCATGAACTTGCGTGTTTCGGAGGTAAATTTCCGAATTTCAACTTGTAGTTTATCGAGCTCCAGATTGTCGCGGTCGTTTTGTAGCATAAGCCATCCTTTCGGGATTAAGCGGGCACTCTATGGCTGCTTTTCCGGGTAATCGATGAACGCAGTTAGAAGCTCCTCACCCATGCCGGTGATGCTTCGCTGTTCTGCCCTATCACTATTTCCTTTCCATCAATACCCGGATAGCAGGTAACTCCCGTTGAGTTGTAGGCAAAGTCCGAGAGCTGCGAACGAAGGTGCACTGGCTATACCTTCCGGTAGGAATGCATACCTCGTTTCACTCGCCTCGTTTGAAGCCGCAAAATTCCTGAAAACCTTCGTCGAGTATCCGCCAAGCCAGAAACCGGCGAGCTTCAGCATCGACCAGATCAGATACCCGCGCATTTGTAACTTGAGGAAATAATGATTCAAGGCGTTATAGCCGTTTATAAACTCAGGCATAAATGAATCACCGTCGGTCGTTAAAAGTACGCGCCAGGAAACTTTAAAAACGTCGTGATCTAGTCTGAGTGCAAGTCAGGCTGGAGATTGCTTAATGCCATTGGTTGAAGAACGTAAACCCGGGCGTCGCAAGGAAACCCGGCTTTTCCTGTTTCTTGTCGTCTTCCTCTTTCCGCTGCTGTCGGTTGCAATCGTCGGCGGCTACGGCTTTATCGTCTGGTTTTTTCAGATGTTGTACGGCCCACCTGGACCACCCAACTAATAGCCTTTTCTTCAGGCCTATTGGAGCCTGCACATGGACGAAGCCCTGCACATCGCCAGCCTTGTAGTACATGCCCGGCCTGAATATTTCGACGCAGTCAAAGCCAACCTGCGCCTGCTGGACGGCGTGGAGCTGCACCAGGAAAGTCCTGCCGGAAAACTGGTGGTGGTCCTTGAAACCGTGCACGAAAACCAGATCCTTCAACGCATCGAACAGATCAACAACCTGCCGGGCGTACTCAACGCCGCGCTGGTCTACCACGAACTCCTCGAACCCGAAGGAGACATCGAATGAGCATGACCCGCCGAGCATTCGTCAAGGCGCAGGCCGCCGCCATTGCAGCTGCCGCCGCCGGACTGCCGATTGTGACCTCCGCCAGTAACCTGGTGACCGAAGCCGATATGGTCACCCTGGACTGGAACAAGGCGCCCTGCCGCTTCTGCGGTACAGGTTGCAGCGTGATGGTCGCGACCAAGGATAACCGGGTGGTTGCCACCCATGGCGACGTTAAGGCAGAGGTCAATCGCGGGTTGAATTGTGTGAAGGGCTATTTTCTGTCGAAGATCATGTACGGCGTTGATCGCCTGACCCAGCCGCTTTTGCGCATGACGAACGGCCAGTACGACAAGCAGGGCGAGTTCCAGCCGGTCAGCTGGGAGAAGGCCTTCGACATCATGGAACTGAAATTCAAGGAAGCGTTGAAGAGCAAAGGCCCCGAATCGGTCGGCATGTTCGGTTCCGGGCAATGGACCGTGTGGGAAGGCTACGCCGCCAACAAGCTGATGAAAGCAGGCTTTCGCAGCAACAATATCGACCCCAACGCCCGACATTGCATGGCCTCGGCGGTCATGGGCTTTATGCGCACTTTCGGTATGGATGAGCCGATGGGTTGCTATGACGACATCGAAGCCACCGACGCCTTTGTGCTCTGGGGCTCGAACATGGCCGAGATGCATCCGATTCTGTGGAGCCGCGTCACTGACCGGCGCCTGAGTTACCCGCACGTAAAAGTCGCCGTGCTGTCGACCTTCGAGCACCGCAGTTTCGAACTGGCCGACATCCCGATGGTATTCAAGCCGCAAACCGATCTGCTGATCCTCAACTACATCGCCAATCACATCATTGAAAGCGGAGCGGTGAATCAGGACTTCGTCAGCAAACACACACGCTTCGCCAAGGGGGCCGATGACATCGGCTACGGACTGCGCCCGGATGATCCACGGGAAAAACAGGCGAAGAATGCCGACAAGGCCAACACCTGGACAGACATCGACTTCGAGCAATTCGCTGCGTTCGTCAAACCCTACACACTGGAACGCACTGCCAAGGAGACCGGTGTATCGGCTGAACGGCTTAAAAGCCTGGCCGAGTTGTATGCCGCCCCCAAACGCAAGGTCGTGTCGTTCTGGACCATGGGTTTCAACCAGCACACGCGCGGCGTCTGGGCCAATAACCTGATCTACAACATCCATCTGCTCACCGGCAAAATCAGCGAGCCGGGCAACAGCCCTTTCTCGTTGACCGGTCAACCGTCGGCTTGCGGTACGGCACGCGAGGTCGGGACATTCTCCCACCGGTTGCCTGCCGACCTGGTGGTGACCAATCCCAAACATCGCGCCACCGCGGAAAACATCTGGAAACTGCCCGCCGGGACCATTCAGCCCAAACCTGGTTTTCACGCGGTGGAACAGAGCCGCATGCTCAAGGACGGCGTGCTCAACGTCTACTGGACCCAGGCCAGCAACAACATGCACGCCGGGCCGAACATCATGCAGGAAGTCCTGCCGGGGTGGCGTAACCCGGACAATTTCGTGATTGTTTCTGATGTCTATCCCACCGTGTCCGCCCAAGCCGCCGACCTGATCCTCCCCAGCGCCATGTGGGTTGAAAAGGAAGGCGCGTTTGGCAATGCCGAGCGGCGTACACAATTCTGGCATCAGTTGGTGAGTGCGCCGGGCGACGCCAAGTCGGACCTGTGGCAGTTGGTGGAGTTTTCCAAACGCTTCACCACCGATGAAACCTGGCCTGCCGAATTACTCGCCCAGTCTCCAGAATACAAGGGCAAGACCCTGTTCGACGTGCTGTTCAAGAACGGCCAGGTTGACCAGTTCCCCGTCGAGCAAATGGAAGCGGGCTATAAAAACGATGAGGCCAAGGCGTTTGGTTTCTACCTGCAAAAAGGTTTGTTCGAGGAGTACGCCCAATTTGGACGTGGCCACGGGCATGACCTTGCGGCATTCGACCGCTACCACAGCGAACGCGGGCTGCGCTGGCCGGTGGTCGACGGCAAGGAAACACGTTGGCGTTACCGCGAGGGGCTCGACCCCTATGTGGAGAAAGGCAGCGAAGTGCAGTTTTACGGCTACCCGGACAAGAAGGCGATCATTTTCGCCCTCCCCTACGAGCCGCCGGCGGAAGCGCCGGACGCCGATTACCCGTTCTGGCTCAGCACCGGCCGCGTTCTCGAACATTGGCATACCGGCACCATGACCCAACGGGTCGAGGAGCTGTACAAAGCCGTGCCTGACGCACTCGTCTACATGCACCCCGAAGACGCCAAAGCGTTGAAGGCACGCCGAGGCAGTGAAGTGAAGTTGATCAGCCGACGCGGTGAAATCCGTGCGCGCATCGAAACCCGCGGCCGCAACAAACCGCCTCAAGGGCTGGTGTTCGTGCCGTTCTTTGATGCCAACAAGCTGATCAACAAGGTCACGCTCGATGCCACCGACCCGATCTCCAAGCAGACCGACTATAAAAAATGCGCGATCCGAATCGAGTTGGTCAGCGTGGCCTGAGGAGAACCGTCATGCCTTTTCGAATCCTGCCATGGCTCTTGCTCGCCGCGATGGGCGTGGTGATCGCCGCCGAGGTCAACGACCCGCTCGATGCACCCGGGCCGGACGGGCGCCGGCCCGGTGGGACCCTGACCCAGATCCTGCCGGCCCCGCCCATCGCCAATGAAGAAAACAAGGACCTCAAGCGCGAACGCAACTACCCGGATCAGCCGCCCACCATCCCCCACAGCATTCGCGGTTATCAGATCGACATGAACGGCAACAAGTGTCTGTCCTGTCACAGCCGGGCCAACAGCGCGCGGACGCAGGCGACGATGATCAGCATCACTCACTACATGGACCGCGACGGCCAACCACTGGCGGCAGTATCACCGCGCCGATACTTTTGCAACCAATGCCACGTGCCGCAAACAGAGGCTGTCCCTCTGGTGGGCAACAGTTTCGAGACCATCGACAAAATACTGCAAGACGACGCCAACGCCGCACAGAAACGCTGAGGAGGCAACATGAAAGCTCTGTTCGCCTTGTTCAAGGATTACTGGGGCATTCTGCGTCGTCCGAGCCTCTACTACAGCCTGGGCTTTCTGACGCTTGGGGGCTTTATCGCCGGCATCATTTTCTGGGGCGGTTTCAACACCGCGCTCGAGCTGAGCAATACCGAGAAGTTCTGCATTTCCTGCCATGAGATGCGTGACAACGTGTTCGTCGAGCTCAAGGACACGATTCATTACACCAACCGTTCCGGCGTACGCGCCAGCTGTCCTGACTGCCACGTGCCCCACGAATGGACGCATAAGATCGCGCGCAAGATGCAGGCTTCAAAGGAGGTTTGGGGCAAGATTTTCGGCACCATCGATACCCGCGACAAGTTCCTCACCCTGCGCCGCGAACTGGCCGAACATGAGTGGGCCAGGCTCAAGGCCAACGACTCTCGCGAATGTCGCAACTGCCATAACTTCGAGTTTATGGACTTCACACGCCAGAGCAAGCGCGCTTCCGCCATGCATTCGACATCCCTGGCCAACGGTGAGGCCACCTGCATCGACTGCCACAAAGGCATTGCTCACAAGCTGCCCGATATGAGCGGAGTGAAAGGCTGGTAAGAAGGCGGCAAGTCGGCTATCGATTCACGACCCGCCGTCAACCAGCCTCACCCTGTGGCAGTCAGTCGGCCCAAGTTTTTGCCCGCTTGATGAGCGAACATCCATTGGCATCAGAGGTTGGCCAGACTCGTTGTCCAGCAGCACCGAACGCGTCTCCTGCGCCTCGAACAGAAAACGTTCGCCCCACTGCCTCATGCTGATCACCACCGGAAAAATCTCCCGTCCTTTGTCCGTAAGGACGTACTCCTTGTAGGCGCTTCCGTCTGAAGCCGGTCGAACGTCGAATACCCCGACCTCAACCAGCGCCTTCAGTCGCGATGCCAGAATATTCTTGGCCACGCCCAGGCTCTTTTGAAATTCGCTGAACCGGCGAATGTCGTCAAACGCGTCGCGGATGATCATGAGCGACCAACGATCCCCGATCGCATCCAGTGTTCTTGCTACGGGGCATTCGCTGCTGTGCGGTGAAGTGCCTTCGACCATCGTATTTACCTTTTGGATAAGAATTGCCTAGTCTGCCGATCAATCTGGTTGCAATTTAAAACTTGATTCAGCAATAATCGAAACAAGTTGTTAATTGAAACCAGTTTAACGCCATGGAGGCGCGCATGACAGCAGACGCCCAACGTTTCTCCCGGCAGCCTTCGCAATTGCCGCCTGTGGATGCGGTAGAAAGCAGCAGAACCGACCAGCCTGCGGGGCTTTCTCCATCGCTCACGTTATTGTTTTCCGTCACCTGCGCACTGGCCGTCGCCAATGTTTACTTCGCCCAACCCTTGCTCGCCTCAATGGCTGAAAGCCTGGGCGTCACCTCAGGGTTGATCGGGGTGGTGGTGACAGCCACTCAGGCTGGATACGCGCTGGGGTTGCTGTTCATCGTACCGTTGGGCGATCGGGTCAACCGTAAACGGCTGATTTTGACTCAAGTGATGCTGTCCGCAATTGCGCTGGCGGCAGTCGGTGCAGCACAGCAATGGCTGGCCCTGCTGGGAGCCATGATCGTCATGGGTTTGCTGGCCGTGGTCGTGCAGGTGCTGGTGGCCTATGCCGCCGTGCTGGCAACGCCCTCACAACGTGGGCAGGCCGTGGGAACCGTCACGAGTGGCGTTGTCCTGGGCATTCTTCTGGCGCGGTTCACCTCTGGGCTGATCGCCGATCTGGCGGGTTGGCGCGCTGTTTACTTCGTGTCCTCAGGATTGATGCTGATCCTCGCGGCGGTGTTCTGGAAAGTGGTGCCTGCCGCCGTGTCGCCACGCAATCAAGACGCCTATCCGACTCTCATCCGGTCGCTCTTCAAGCTGTTCATGACCGAGCCGATTTTACGGATCAGGGGCCTGCTGGCCTTGCTGATCTTTGCCGCTTTTTCGGTGCTGTGGACGTCCATGGTGCTGCCGTTGAGCGCTCCACCGCTGTCGCTTTCACACACGGCCATCGGCCTGTTTGGCCTGGCCGGCGTCGCCGGTGCGCTTGCTGCCAGAAGAGCCGGACGCTGGGCCGATCAAGGTTTTGGCCAACGAGTGACCGGCCTTTCGCTGGGGCTCCTGACACTTTCCTGGTTGCCCATCAGTTTCGCCGAGACGTCCCTGATCGCGCTGGTCTTGGGAGTGGTCCTGCTCGACTTCGCGGTGCAAGCCGTGCACGTCACCAACCAGAGCCTCATTTTTGCCGCACGACCCGACGCCCAAAGTCGCATGGTCGGCGCCTACATGTGTTTCTACTCGGTCGGCAGCGCGCTGGGGGCGGCAGCCGCGACTCAGGTTTATGCGCTCTGGGGCTGGACGGCAACCAGCCTGCTGGGCGCCTTGATCAGCGCGACTGCTTTGGTGCTGTGGGTTCTCACCAGCCGTTTTTCAACGACCCTTCAAGGAAGATCAACATGAAAGCCAGACACCTGCTACTCGCCATCTCGATCACTGCCATTTGGGGCCTGAATTTCTCGGTGATCAAACTGGGCCTCACCACCGTTGACCCGCTGATACTTGCCGGCATTCGCTTCACGCTTTGCGCCCTTCCAGCGATCTTTTTCATTCCGAAACCCGATGTGCAGTGGCGCTACATCATTGGTTACGGCCTGGTCTTCGGCATCGGACTGTGGGGCGTGGTCAACCTTGGCATCAAGTCTGGTCTTTCAGCCGGCATCGCTTCACTGGTGCTTCAGTTCAGCGCGTTTTTCACCCTTCTGCTGGGCGCCTGGATATTCAAGGAATCAATTTCCCGCTACCAACTGGCGGGTATGGGTATCGCCTGCTGTGGCTTGTTGAGCATCCTCTCGATTGTTGACGGAACCGTCACGACGGCCGGGCTGATTCTGGTGCTGCTGGGAGCGGTGGCCTGGAGTGTGGCCAACGTGATCAACAAAAAAGCCAGGACCACTCAGGTCTTCGCGTTCCTGGTATGGTCCAGCGCGTTTTCACCCATCCCGCTTTTCGCGCTTGATTACGCTGTCAACGGCTCGACGGGTTACAGAGCCTTGGTGAATCAACTCGACTACCGTGCCGTCCTGTCGATCCTGTTCCAGGTCTACCCCAACACCCTGTTCGGCTACTGGGTGTGGAATTCACTGCTGAAACGATATCCCGTGTCTACCGTCGCGCCCTTGTCGTTACTGGTGCCGGTATTCGGACTGCTCGGTTCAGTGATGATTTTCAATGAGAGCCTGTCGCTCAACAAAATCGTCGCCGTCGTTCTCATCGTGTCGGGTCTTGGGGTTGGTTTGTACGGACAGCGAGTGCTCGGTGCGGTGCTGAGGCGTTCTGACCGATGTTCATCGTGATACTTGTCCTATCCTTCTAACCAACCCACAACGTTGGACTTCAACATGCCCGCCCCCGAATCCACCCTCCTCGACAGCTGGCACCACAACGCCCACGCCTGGATCGAAGCCATCCGCAGCGGCGCCATCGAAAGCCGCCTCACAGTGACCGACCAGGCCATCCTGCTGGCGGTAATGGGTCGCCAGCCGGAGCGCGTGCTCGACCTGGGTTGCGGCGAAGGTTGGCTATTGCGCGCGTTAGCTAAACGAAACATCACGGCGGTCGGTGTGGATGGCGATGCAACGCTGGTCGAGGCGGCGCGGGCGGAGGGCTCTTCGCGGGTGCATCTGGCGAGCTATGAAGCGTTGGCGGCGGCGAAGGTGGACATCGGCCGCGACTACGATCTGATCTGCGCCAACTTCGCTTTGCTGCACCAAGACATCATCCCGCTGCTCGCCGCCATGAACGCCCTGCTCGCCCCTGGTGGTGCGCTGGTGATCCAGACGCTGCATCCATGGGCTGCAGCGGCGGGCGACTATCAGGATGGTTGGCGGGAAGAGACCTTCGCCGGGTTCAAGGGCCAGTGGCAACCCATGCCGTGGTATTTCCGCACCGTTTCCAGTTGGCTGAATGCGCTGGACATGGCCGGTTTTCGGTTGGCCGGCCTGCAAGAACCGCAGCACCCGCAAAGCCAGGTGCCGCAGTCGTTGCTGTTGGTGGCCGAGCCGCAGCGGTGAGTGTGGGTTAAGCACTATTCGGTCAGTGCGCAGCCTGCCCTTTCGCGTGTCGCGCAAACCCGATCTTGATGCCCACCAGCACAGGGGCGGCGACGGCAAAAAGCAGGGTCACGGCAAGGAACGCTGTGTCGAAGGCAATCACGGTTGATTGTCCTGACACGACCCGACCCAAAAGGCCCGCCGCTGCCCGGCCAGCGGCCACTGCATCCATCCCTTCCGCCATCAGCATCGCCGTGGTGGTCGTCAGCCGCTCAATGACCGCGGCACCTCCAGGAGTGACGCTGGTGCCGAGGACCACGGCATTGTTGACGACGTTATGCTCGATCAGAGTCTGTAGCCCTGCAACGCCCATCAGACCACCGAGTTGCCGTCCCGTATTGAAAAGGCCAATTCCGCAAGCGAGGTTTCGGCGCTTGAGGTCGCTGAACGCGATCAGCGTGATCGACAGAAACAGGAAACCAAGCCCCAGACCCCGCAACAGGACGGCGGCCATCATGTCGTCGGCACCGCTTTCGCTGGTCGAACCGGACAGCATCCACATCGCAACCATGATCATCAGGATGCCAAAAGGCACCGTGGCGAACGGCGCAACGTGGCGGGCCTGCATGAGCCAGGCGGCAACGAGCAGCGCGCCGATAAAAAACCCGCCACTGGGCAACAGCAGCAGCCCTGCATCGGTCGGCGTGAACCCGAGGACCGACAAGGCGAACACCGGAATCAGGAACGCGCTGCCGAACAAAGCAGCGCCGGCGACAAAACTGACGATAAAGGCAAAGGAAAAATCGCTCGATTTAAACAGCGTGAAGTCGAGCAACCCTTGGCCTTTTATCAGCAGTTGTTGGCCGAGAAAGGCTAACAGAGCCGCAATGCCGATCACGCTCAGCCACACAATGCGCGGCTCCTCGAACCAGTCCCAGCGGCTGCCCTGGCTGAGCACGTAGGTCAGACAGAACAGTGAGGCAGAGATCAGTGCGAAGCCGATCCAGTCAAACGGGCGCTGCCAGGGTTTGGCGGGTGTCGGGCGGTCTGCGATCAGTAACAGTCCGATAGCCGCCAAGGCCAGCGGGACAACGCTGAAGAAGATCCAGATCCACGATTGGCTGTCGATCAACCACCCTTGCAGGGCCGGGGCAACCGTTGCGGGCGCAACCACGGCGCCCATGGCAAACACGGCTTGAAGGATGGGTTGATGGGAGCGTTGATAGGCGCGAAAGATGATCGCCTGGCCGCCGACCAGCAGCGTGCCTGCGGCGAAACCTTGAATCATTCGCAGCGCGACCAGCACGTCCAGCTGAGCCGTGATGGCGGCAATGGCACACGCCAGGCCCATCGCCGTGATTGCGCCGATCATCACCTGACGCGGATCGAAACGGCTCAGCAACCAAGGAGAAGTCATGAAGCCGATCAACTTGAGCGCGGTGTAACCGACGTCCAGCCAGGCAAATTCGTCAGGCGTCGCGTAGGCGTCGCCAATGATGTCACTGCGACCGAGCGACAGAACCGTGCCGGCAATCGCTTCCGTCAGCGCGGCAAACACGATACCCAGCATGAGCAGGACGCCGGACGTCGTACTGGCGTTGCTCGGCGTGGCGGTGGCTGCCGGGTTCATGACCCGCTCCCGTTCTCAACCTCGACACGCGCCGACAGGCCCGGCACGATGCGACCCGGCAAAGGGTTATGCGCAAGGCGGATTTTGACCGGAACGCGCTGCACCACCCGCACAAAGTTCCCGGTCGCGTTGTCGGTGGGCAGCAAGCTGAACGCCGACCCGCTCCCCGGCGCAAAGCTGTCGACCACGCCTTCCAGTGCCCAGTCGGGGTAGCCGTCAACCGTGATGCGCACGCGCTGACCCGGGCGGATATGTTCGAGCTGGGTTTCCTTGAAGTTCGCCACGACCCACACATCATGGACCGGCACGATATCGAGCAAGGCAACGCCCGGCGTGACGAAACGGCCGATGCGCACCTGACGGTTACCGACCACGCCATCCACCGGCGCATGCACCACGGTGCTGTCAAGATCGATCTGGGCGAGGTCGCGCGCAGCCTGTGCCTGGATCACCGCCGCAACGGCCGCTTCGCGCTGCGCCACAAGCACGGCGATGCGTTGCTGCTGTGCCTCCACGGTTGCCGACGCGGCGGATACCGACGCCTCGGTTTTGGAGCGTGCCGCGCCGGTTTCATCGACCAGGGCCTGGCTGACCGCGTTGCTGATGATCAGTTTGCGGTTGCGATCGTGGGTCTTGTTCGCAAGGTTCATCTCGGCAGTGACTGAGCGCCGCTGTGCTTCAGCCTGCCGAATCAGGGAACGCTGGAGTTGGGTTTCCGCATCCACATGGCTCAGGCGCGCCTGGGCGGCGCTGACATTGGCCACGGCTTGCGCCAGCCGTGCGCGGTAGTCGCGGTCGTCGATACGGAACAGGACATCACCCGCCCGCACCGCCTGGTTGTCCTCGACCTCGACCGCCGTGACATAGCCGGGCACCTTGGCGGCGAGCGACGTCACATCGCCGCGGACATAAGCGTTGTCAGTCGAGGTCGAACCGCTCGAAACTGCCATCGCCCATCCGGCCGCCAACACCACAACCGCGCCGATGCACAGCAAGATGCCGATCCTCTTCTTCTTGCTTTGCCGCGCCACGACCACAGAGATCTCGGCGCTTGCGTCAGCGGTTGCGTGGGAGTTCATGTTCGTATTTCCTGTTTAATGCCAAGGACCTTCAGCCGGGCAGCAGTTGCCTGCAACCCGGCTGTCGAGCGTCGATGAGCGCGTTGACGGGCTCACTTCCCGGTGGGTGTGACGAGTTCCTTTTCACGCGTGTCGAGGACGAATACCGCCAGCAGGCGTGCAGGTTTCGTGTCGCTGGCGTTGGCGCTGACCTGGTGATGGGAGCCAGGCTCCTCGACGAAGTTTTCACCGGCGTTGTAGACCTTCTCCGGTTCGTCGTTGACTTGGCTACGGATCGCGCCCTCAAGGACCGTTGCGTAAATGAAGGCGGATTTCGGGTGCAGGTGGGCCGGCGACCCGGCACCCGGCCCGTACTCGACCAGCACGCCCCTCATGCTCTTGCCTGGGATGTTGGGAATGGGGCGGTCGAACACCACCGTCACCTTGCCCGCGGGCTTGTCGGCGGCCGACGCCGTGAGTGAGAACGCAGCGAAGGCCGCGGCCAGGATAATTCGGCTGAACATGGCATATCTCCTGCTGTACAGGTTTCATGAGGGCGCGACCCGATGTCGGGTCAACGCTTTCCAGGAGCCTTAGCGACCCGTCTGGGTGGTCGACTGACCGATCCAGTCCTCGAAGCGAATCGTGCCCAGGCGGGGGTTCTTGCCTGGGGTCAGCGATTGATCGTCGAGCACGGAGCCGAAGTAACGCGCGTGCACATCCGGTACAACCTTGCGGTTGTCCTGAGTTGCGCGCAGAAAACGCCTGATCAGTTCGTCGAGGGGCATGGCTTCGGGCCCGGCGACTTCGACCGTGCCGTTGACCGGTGCTGCCAGCACAACATCGACGAGCGCCGCCGCCACGTCGTCGGACGCCATCGGCTGGATCAGCGCCGGTGACAGGCAAATCTGCTCGTCGACGGTGGCCGCCTGCGCGATGCCGCTGACAAATTCGAAGAACTGCGTGGCACGCACAATGGTGTAAGGAACGCCGGACGCCTTGATCAGGTTTTCCTGGGCAATCTTGGCTACGAAATAGCCGCTGTCGGGAAGCCGTTCGCTACCGACGACCGACAGGGCGACGTGATGGCGAACGCCGGCGGCCACTTCGGCGGCCAGCAGGTTGCGACTCGACGCTTCGAAGAATTCGAGGACGGCCTGGTCTTCCCACGACGGCGCGTTAGCCACGTCGACCACAACCTCGGTGCCATCCATCGCGGCGGCCAGGCCTTCGCGAGTGACGGCGTTCACCCCTGTGCTGGGGGACGCTGCGAGCACGTCATGGCCGCGCTCGCGGAGGTTCTTCACAAGTTTCGATCCGATGAGGCCGGTGCCTCCAATGACGACGATCTTCATGGGCTTTCTCCCTCCGCTTTTCGACGGCAAACATTGCTGTCGATGGAGTGAAGAGTGACGCCGCCCGCGTGGGAAGTCCTTGTACTGACCTTGAGTTTGTCTTTGGACAACCTTGGTTTTTCGTCCAAAAGCACAGCGACGGGTGGGTTCCCATGCTGGACGGTGCAGCGGGTTTCGAGCTGCCGTATGATCGACCCCACGTACCAATCGCCAGCTCGGACACGGAGTCGAGGGCGCTCGACCAGGGGATGCTCACCTTGCCATTCGTGTTTGAAGACTACGTGCTCGACCAGGAGCGCCGGGAACTGACCTTGCGCGGGCAAGTCGTGGCCATCGGCCCCCAGGTCTTCGATCTCTTGTTGCAGCTCGTCAGCAACCGCGATCGGGTGGTCAGCAAGGACGACCTGCTCAACGCGGTATGGAGCGGTCGGATCGTCTCGGAATCAACAATCACCAGCCACATCAACGCGGTGCGCAAGGCCATTGGCGATACCGGCGAGGAACAGCGCCTGGTGCGCACGGTCGCCCGCAAGGGTTACCGCTTTGTCGGTGAAATCAGGGTCGCTGAGACCGGCGAAACAGGCATCGACGAACACACACCGATTGATCCGAATCCATCGCCTGCCGCCCCGCTCGTCCTGCCGGAAAAACCTTCCATCACCGTCTTGCCGTTCCACAATTTGAGCGGCGATCCGGAGCAGGACTATTTCGCCGACGGCATGGTGGAGGACATCATCGCCGCCCTGTCGCGAATCCGCTGGCTGTTCGTCATCGCGCGCAATTCGAGCTTCACCTACAAGGGCCGCGCGGTCGACGTCAAAGGCGTTGGCCAGGAGCTCGGCGTGCGTTACGTGCTGGAAGGCAGCGTGCGCAAATCCGGGAACAAGGTGCGCATCACCGGGCAGCTCATCGATGTGACGAGCGGGACGCATATCTGGGCGGAGCGCTTCGAAGGCCTGCTCGACGACATCTTCGAACTGCAGGACCAGATCGCCGAAAGCGTCGTCGGCGCCATCGCCCCACAACTCGAACGGGCGGAAATCGAGCGCGCCAAGCGCAAACCGACGGAAAGCCTCGACGCCTACGATTACTACCTGCGCGGCATGGCGAAACTGCACAGCGGCACCCGGGAAGACATCGCAGAAGCGCTGCCGTTGTTCTACAAGGCCATCGAGCTCGATGCAGAATTTGCATCAGCCTACGGCATGGCCGCCTGGTGCCATTTCTGGCGCAAGTTGAATGGCTGGATGACCGATCGCACGCAAGAAATCGCCGAGGGCGTGCGGCTCGCGCGACTGGCGGTGGCGCTCGGTCGGGAGGATGCGGTGGCGCTGACCCGAGGCGGACACGCACTGGCCCATCTCGCCGGCGATGTCGATGGCGGCATTGCCCTGCTCGACAGGGCGCGCATGCTCAATCCCAACCTCGCCCCCGCCTGGTTCCTGGGAGGGATCCTGCGCGCACTGCACGGTGAATCAGACGAAGCGATTGAGCATTTGACCCATGCCGTTCGCTTGAGTCCGCTGGATCCGGAAATGTTCCGGATGCAGGTGGGGATGGCGCTCTCGCATTTCTTCGCCGGCCGTTACGACGTTGCGTTGGCCTGGGCGGAAAAGGCGCTGGGGAACCTGCCCAGTCTTTTGCCGCCGGTCGCGCTGATGGCGGCCAGTCATGCGCTCAGCGGACGAATGGACAAAGCGAAAAGGGCAATGCAGCGCTTGCAAGAGCTGGATCCATCGTTGCGACTCTCCAACCTGAAGGCATGGCTGCCCATCCAGCGAACCGAGGATCTCTCGCGGTTCGCAGATGGACTGCGGCTGGCCGGATTGCCCGAGTGACCGCGGCCCGATTGCAGCGTTAAAATCCGCCCGGTCTGGTTCACCTGTTTGAGGAAGACCCCGTTATGTCCAGTCTCGACACCTCTTTGCAAGACACCGCCGCGCCTGAAGGCGTTTGTTATGGCTGCGGCAGCAGCAATCCGCACGGGCTCCACATCAAGAGCTTCTGGCATGAAGACGGCGTGCATGTCATGGCCGAGCACGTGCCTGATGCCATGTACTGCGGCTGGCCGGATCTGGTGTACGGCGGATTGATCGCGATGCTGGTTGACTGCCATTCAAACTGGACGGCAATGGCTTATCACTACCGTGCGGAAAACCGCGAAGCCGCCAGCCTCCCCCGCATCAATTGCGTCACCGGCAACCTCGGCATCAAGTTCATCAAACCGACACCGATGGGCGTACCACTGACCCTGCGTGCACGAGTGGAAGGCGATGTCGGGCGCAAAACCCGTGTCATTTGCGAGGTTTACGCCGGGGACGTTATAACGGCTGTTGGAGACTCGGTTTTTGTTCGCGTGGATACCGAGCAACTGGCGGCGGTTGCGCATAATCGGTAGGTTGTTTCCATGCTCCAGAGACAGTCTGTTTGGGCGCATGTCTTTTCTTGCTGATGGGCTAAAACTGGCTAATAAAGGTCAGTCGTGCCTGATTGCAATCGGACAATAGCGCTCATTTAGATGTGTCTTTGAAGTTAGCGGCGATTCAAGTAAATCGAATCTCTTTAAACGCCAAAGTTAAACGCGATAGAGATTCGCGGCCTCGCCCCTTCAAAACGTCGCACTGAATGCATCAGCCACGACGGGAACATGATGAAAGTTCCACTTCTGGCTGCACACGTACTACTAAAGCCGGAAGTCAGGCAATCTTCGACTCTCATTCGCAGCGCAGGATTGTAGGTCGATGCAACCATACCGCGCGGGTCTGCAAACTCCAGATCACCTCCAACTGCAGGGTCGTCCTCTCGGCCGCCGGCGTCGACCCAGTAAACCCCTGACCAAAACGCACCCGGTTGCCCATGAAGTGAATTGCTGTGGCCTGCCTCATTTACATTTGCCCAGGCGTTGAGTTTCCACGCGAAACCAGGCTCGGTTAACCCGTATTGTTCGCTATGAACTGCCGTCAGTTGAATGGCGAACTCAGTGGCGAACCTTACAAAAGCATTGCAGGCTTCCCCTTCCCATTCAGGGAAATCGTTCGCGGACTGCCAGCCACCGTCTGACTTCGGCCTGTACGGCATAAGCCGGCGCCTCCACCGCATTGAAATCTTGTGTATACCGCTGGGCAAACCCTTCTACGCCCCATTCCTGATACTGCTGCACATGCTTGAGTTCGTGCGCCCAGAGTGCGACGTTCTCTTCAGCGGTTTGCGCATCCCGGAAGAGGATGATGTCAATCAGCGTCACGGCACCGACATCGGGGTTTTGCAATATGGCAGTGGCGGCGCTGAACTGACCGTCGTTGCTGACTTTGTAGCGCGCGGTATCGAGAACGCCGGGATCGTACCAGCGCAGCAGTTGCTCCCGGATGTTCGGTGGAATGGGTTGAGTTCCGGCGACGGCTGCTTCGGCGCGGGCTTGAGTCAGCCACAGTGCCAGGGCAGGTGATGCGATCTGGTAGATGTCATCAGGCAGGGGGCCGAGCAGCGGTCCCACGTCTGGCAGGCAGATGCAGTCGTCCAGGCACACTTGTTTTTCGCCAGCCGGACAGGCGCTGTCCCGGGCTGGCACTTCAAGCGTCAGGCAAAGAACAAACAGCGCCACCAGGCGCGTGATGATGGGCGACATTGGGCGCTCCAGGCACGGACGCAGCGCGCGAGCCGGCTCCATAGACATTAGCTTCCCGTGCTGAACCTGCCTCACGCCGCTTATCAAATACCCCTGCTCGTCCGCATCGTTTATACGTCGCCTCAACTACGGTTATTCCACGACCGAGTTCCAACCGAGGAGCGCAGTACATGTCCAGAATCCTCTCTCTGATGTTTGCCGCCCTGGTCCTCTGCACCAGCCCGGCGATGGCGGACACGCTCAAGATCGGCGTGATCGGCGCCGGGAACGTCGGCGGCACGCTTGGCACTCTATGGGTAAAAGCTGGGCACTCGGTGTTGTTTTCGTCACGCCACCCCGAGGAGCTGGCGGGCCTGGTCAAGACGGTCGGCCCCAACGCTCAGGCGGGCTCGGTCAGCGATGCTGCGGCATGGGGCGACGTGATCGTGTTGAGTGTTCCCTACGGCGCAATGCCGGTGCTGTCCGAACAGCTGAAGGGCAAGCTGGACGGCAAAGTGGTGTTCAGCACCAGCAACCCATTCAGCGGACGTGATGGGGACGTCGGGCGCAAGGCGCTGGATCTGGGCGTCGCCCTGGCGGATCAACAATATCTGCCCGGAGTGCACCTGGTCCGGGCGTTCAATGCCATTGGCTACGCATCAATGAAAGACCTGTCTGGCAAAGGCAAGGCGATTCCCGTTTTCGCTGACGATGCCCAAGCCCGAGAGCTCGGCGCCCGGTTAGTGCGCGACGCCGGATTTGTACCGGTGCTTTTCCCGCTGGCGCGAGCCAATGAAGGTTTGCCGGGCGGCCCGCTCAGCGGCGTCTGGAGTGAGGTCGAGCTCAAGCAAAAGCTGGGCCCTTAGCGAGCAATGCCGGAATACTGAAACTCGGCGAATTTTGAAACCGATACAATCCCGGACCCAACAACGTCTAATCTAAATAGAGTACGACCACAAACACGCCTATCGCCTCTTGATACAGGGGAAACGGGATGGCCGGTAATACAGCACGCCAATGCTCGTCATGGGTCATACCCTCCCTGCTTGCCATCAACCTGGCGCTGATCGCAGGATGTTCTGGCAAAACCTCCACCGCTCGCTATGCAACCTCAAGCGTAGGCTCGGCCTGCTATGCAAAAGCGCTCCCCACCGCCGGCGAGGGTGGCCTTGCCTGGGGCAACACCTTGAGCGTGGCGCGCAAAAAATCCCTGGATAATTGCATCCGCTATGCCGGCCGATCCGGTGGCACGCCCAATACCTGCCAAGTGGTGTTGGCGGAGTGCAGGAATTGATAGAGCGGTAGCGAGGCAGGTCGTTCGGTTTGCGGTGGGCAGCAGGATGCGGACGAAGTCACGTCGTGTGGCGGAGGACGCCCGTTCCACCCGTTAAAGAACGGCAATAAGGCGGACGTCCACATCAGGAAAAATCGAGGACAAACGAGGAGTAAAATCGGGCTTCGAACTTATGCAAATCCGAGGAACGACAGGATAACCACGACGACCACCACTAACCCGACGATGTAGATGATGTTGTTCATGAAACCCACCTCTCAACCAGAATAGGAATGCGGCACGAGGGCATTACAACTAAACGTTAGTGCACCTTTGCTCGCAATTCCATTCGACGACAGGCCGGGCTCATTTCCTTGTTCGTAATTTTCCCCGAGACACATCGACGCTTGCTCACGGATTACAGTCAAAATGTATTTGGGGCGGTGGGATTTTCCAGCTCATGCGGTTACGGGTGGTACCGGGTATACCCTGAACTGCACGGCAGCCTCCCGACACAAAAATGCCGAGGCCATGTTCAATGAACCGATGTCATAAAAAATGGTGTCCGGATGCAATGACAAAACGACTGATCTTCCCAAGCTAGTGAGTCCAGTGTCAGATCGGAAGCTGGCTTTCACGACGGGCAGCAACCGGCCAGAAGTGGGCATTCAGTAACTCAACCGTGCACCAAGTAGGCCCCTGATGGAACCCGATATCGCAGCTTCTTGCATTTGCCGGGTGCGGGCTGATGCCCCGGCGGGCGATCAGGAAACCAGATTCGGCATTTACCCGGAGGCGGTAAATGGCCACGGGGAATCACAAGCTCATCGTACGCAGGCTCTGGCTCGACGGAAGCCATTTGCGATTTTCCTTCGGGCCGAGGCCTGTCAACCGTCGGTGAATCCAATACCCGGTCTGCCTTTGCGCGAGCGAAGTTGCCAGCGCCGCGCCCAGTGTCCTGAGTGGATTGTTCAACAACGCCCATTTCTGCTTCGCTGCGCCTTTGGGTCTCCACTTCCAGCCTCTTCTGAACTGCGACCAGGTCCGCTTTGGCACTGGGTGGGGTACCCGAAGACTGGGCCTGCTGCGCCGCCTGGATCAATTGGAAGTTGCGGTTGCGTAACTCGACGTTGCGACCAACCCGCATGTTCGAGCGCGCCGCCAAGGTTTCAGCCTGCTGGTACTGCCCCTGCTGAAGACGCAACACACCGAGGTAATGCAGCGTCGCGGGATTGTTCGGCTGGATATGCAGGGCTCGCTCCAGCGTGGCAGCGGCTTGGTCCAACTGGCCATTTTCATACTGCCGCGAGGCGGTTTCGATTAGGGTGGTTGAAGCGCTGTTACTTTGCGCTGCCGCTCTTCGCTCAGCAGCAACCGAACAAAGAGATGCAACGGCGCAGAACACCAGGATGAGACCCGGCAGAAAACTCTTGGTTGGCATGAGGGGGCGGACTCGACTGATCTCGGACGGCACTGCCGTAAAACAGACTACAGCGCTGCTCGGCATTTCCGATACAGGGCCCCAATTGACCTGGCCAATACCCTGAAGTTCCCACTGCAACAACGCACAAGAGTGGTCAAGGGCATGCGGGCCTCGGTCAGTATGCGGGCATAGTCTCGCGATCGTCATTCAAGTAAAGCAAAGGCAGCGATCAGGCGTGTAATGCGCTAAAGGCGAACGTTCACCACCGCATTTCTCAGGCAAACGCCGCCTCGACAAACGCCTCCAGCGCCTTGTCTTCCAGAATCTCTATAGAGAAATGCCCGAAGCGCTTGGGCAACCAGATGATGCGTGCACCGGACGGGGATTGCAGGTTTTCGCGGGCCAACGGCTGTCCGTTTTCGTCTTCGGGCTGGACACCCGCGGCGATCAATTCGTCATAGGCCTTCTCGATGTCCGGTGTCGAGTAGCAATGGCGGTAAATCATCCCGTCGCCCGTCGCCCAAAGAGCAAATCATCGCCGAAGTACTCCTGCCTTTACCTGACCGAACACTAATCGTAGAACGGCTCAACCGACACGCGACTGCCGACAAAAAAGCTGTCGGCAACCAGTCGCAGCGGCTGGAGGTCCAGGTCACTGGCTTTGTCGCCTATCAGCTGTTGAAAATGTCGATACACCGCCGCGTACTCGCCCTCCTCCGATACGGCCTGGCGCACGCCGTCGATACTCAGCAGCGCGCCACCGTTGTCCAGTCGCAGGATGCCTTCGGTGCAGCGAATCTCGATGCTCCAGAGTTCGTCATGACCGTGGTCGAAGTCGAACTCCGCGCGGACATCGAGGTGACGCGCGTCAGACATTTTGATGGAAGCGGCAATAGGCGACTGGCAGTTATTGGGGACTCGCAGCTCGGCAGACTCGACAAACAGCGGCAGCGCCAGCAGATGGGTGGCAATCGACAAGGCATTGATGCCGGGATCGAAGACGCCCAGGCCACCTGGTTGCCAGATCCATGTCTGGCCGGGGTGCCACTTGCGCACGTCTTCCTTCCAGTCGATCTGTACGCTTTGCAGGGTGCGGGTGGCCAGCCAGTCACGGGCGGCTTCGATGCCGGGCGCGTAGCGTGAATGCCAGGCAAACAAACCGCTGACGCCTTGCTCCCCAGCCAGATTCACCAACGCCATCGCTTCACCCAGCGTGGCGCACGGCGGTTTTTCTACCAGCACATGTTTGCCAGCGGCCAGCGCTAGTTGCACCAGCGCGAAACGTCCTTGTGGCGGGGTGCAAAACGCAATCGCGTCGACGTGCGGGCCGTTTTCGAGCAGCTCGCTCAGGGATTGAAAGTTCTCCACCCCGGCGCAGGGCTGCCCTTGTGTTGCGACAGACACCAACTGGAACGCGGGGTTGGCGTTGATAGCGGGGACGTGTTGATCCTGGGCAATCTTGCCGTAGCCCACCAGACCGAGACGGATCGGTTGCATCAATGACTCCTGATTTTTTGTTTTATCTTGATACGCGAATCGGCAAGATTACGTTTGTGCAGCGGGCAAGTCATTGATGACGTGCATGCATTCCTTCTGGCGCACCTCCCTCGGGGTCGACGATGTACAAGCGGAGTACGCGCGGCTTTGTGCCGACGGTGTCCATTTCACTCAGCCTCCGACGGCGATGGGACCGGGCACCCCCGCTATATTCGAAGACACTTGCGGCAATCTGATCCAGATCGCCCAACAGTGAGTCAAGACGATCTGCACCGTTCTCAATACGTTCAGAAGCCACGAGTGTGGGATCAAAGGCAACACTGTGTTCACTCCCAACGCAAACCGCGCTGGGTTTCGAGTCCCCACACTATTGGAAGCCTGAATCATGAATACCTTGAACATTGAGAACTACGGAACGAATGGCACCTCTCAGAAAGTTTCGCTCGGGGTTAGAACCACGGCGATCGGCACCTATGGTGCTTATGTCGCTCTTGCCATCATTTACTTCTGGTTTGGCGGCATGAAATTTACGCACTATGAAGCCGAGGGCCTGGTTCCGCTGGTGAGCAACAGCCCCTTCCTGGGTTGGGTTTACAACATTTTCAGTGTCGATACGTTCTCCAGTCTGCTCGGTGTCCTGGAAGTCTCGATCGGTGTTCTTATTGCTGGCCGCCTGCTTTCACCCAAGCTGTCACTGATCGGTGGTGCGTTGTCGGCAGGATTGTTTTTCACGACCTTGAGCTTTATGTTTTCGACACCCGGCGTGATTGAACCCGGCCTCGGTTTCCCAGCCATTTCGGTTGCGCCAGGTCAGTTTCTCCTGAAAGACATCGGGTTGCTTGCCGTTTCCATCTTCGTGGCCGGCCATTCTCTGACTGCTCTGGAAAGCCGTTAAAACGATGATTTGTCCTCCTGGAATGGTCTGAAACCGTTCGATGCTTTCAGGCCATTTCTCCTTCACCCTCTCCTGCCGAATCCTTCATCCAGTCCCGGGGACTGCAGCCCGTCTTGCGACGAAACGCACGGGCAAGCGCCGAAGGGCTTTCATAACCGACCTCGGCGGCGATGAGTGTAATCGGCCGCCCTTCACGCAAACGCTTCTGCGCCAGGCTGATACGCCAACTCAATAGGTAATCAGCCGGTGTCTGCCCTATAACGACCCGAAAATGCACGGCATAGGCAGCACGCGACATGTTCGACTCGCTAGCAAGCTCGGCAATCAACCAGGGACGATGAGGTGCGTTGTGTATCTGTACCAGAGAGCGCGCCAGTCGTGGATCGGCCAGCCCGGCCATCATTCCGGTACGTAGTTGGTGGTGGTCGAGGAGATGCCGAAACAACAGGATGATCAGCAGTTCGAACAAGCGATCCAGCGCGGCCTCCCTGCCACAATGTCCGCCGGCCGCTTCAACGAACATCCATCTCAGCGTGTCGGCCAGCAGAGGTAGCTCATCCAGGGACAGCACCAGCAAATCGGGTAACGAAGCCGATAACGGGTTATCGATACCGCCCTCAAACTCCATTGACGCGCACAGGAGTTGCGCCCCTTCTGGTTCACCGGCAAACAGTTGATGGCGGCGTGGGCGTGGCAGAAAAATCAGACTGGGCCGGGTCAGCACCAAGTCCTTGCGATCGAGCCCCAGCAACGTGACGGCACCGGCCTGAAGCAGATGAATATGACCGCGCTGGTCAGCGCCATCGTATGCCGCCATGCCGCATAGCTTGCCGTTGTAGAAAAGGTTTGCGCGCACGCCGAACTGCGACAACAGGGTAGACAAGCGGTCCATGGGCGATCTCTTGGCGAGATGTAGATACGCTGCAGCATATCACCCACGGTTTGCGGTTCGATTGGGCTCATTCTCATGCGGCATTCAATGTCATGTCCGGTCTGAATTTTCCGGTTTTTCTGCGATCACCCAACTTATGTAGCAGTTGGCGAAGCCTGCGTCCGGCTGCGCAGCAGTCGTGAAACCTGAGTTCGCGGACTTCCTGCAACACCTCGTCGTCTGATTTCACGACTGCTGCGCAGCCGGACGCAGGCTTCGCCAGCTGCTACAGGTCGCGTTGTGGCTTGACGCTACCGTCGATTTTTTATGCATCACTTGCAGCAGCGCTCCCCAACCCGGCAAAAACACGACGCCGTAATCTCCACGTCAGCCCGGGCCGTTGCCAGGTCAAGTCGAGTTTTGGCAGCCGCGGCTTCAGCGTCCCGTCCCAGGCGTTTCAGGCATTCCACATAACCGTGGAGGCTCCACACATTGTCCAGATGCCAGGACGCGCGGCTGAGTGTGTTATCCAGTCCGAGATCGGCTCGATAGGCCTGCAAGGCTTCTTCCACCCTGCCCTGTTCCAGGAGCAACGCGCCCAATGCATGTCTGACCGGTTGCATCCAGCCCCATGGCTCGTCATAAGGCAGGTTGTCGTCCAGTGCCAAGGCCTCACGCAAGTGCGCAAACGCGCTGTCGTGGTTGCCTTTGCGGTACTCGATTTCCCCGCGCAACATGGCATCGGCGACCGCCAGTATGTCGAGGCAGGTGTTGTTGAAGATATAACGTGTTGCCGGCACTCGGCTCAGGGCATTGATGAAGAGTTGCTGTTCGGTTTCTGCGGCGGCGACATGCCCGCAAGCCGCGTGCGCCACGCCTCTGGCGTAATGCAGCATCGCGGTGGTCACGCAGTACAACGCCTGGTCATTGGGCAGCGGCGTGGCGAGTATGTCCTGCCATTTGCCGAAGCGGATCTGCACGTGGACCTTCATCGACACGAAGCCTTCCAGCCAGTCGGCCATGGGCGGCTGCTCCACGCGCAGCAGCTCTTCCTTGATGGTAGCGATCAGTTGATCGGCGGCTTTCAGGGCCGGTTGGTACTGCCCGAGGAACATCGCCGAATAGAGTTTGAAGTGGTAGTTGTGGCTTCGGTACAGGGTGTAGAAATTGATGGGGCCTTCCTGTTGCAGGTATTTGCTGTCGGCCTGGATCGCCCGGCTGTTGGTGATCATGGCCCCACGGTAATCGCCGCAGAGCACATCGATGTGCGACGGCATATGACGTAGATGCCCGGCGTCCGGCACCAGGTCGCGCAGGACGTCGCCGGCGCGTAACGCCCGCTCCGGGTAAGGCGACATTTCCATCGTGTGGACGTACATGTGCAGCACACCCGGGTGCGGCGCATCGCCGTGCTGCTCCATCCGCCGCAGCGCCTTCTCCAGCACGGCCACCGCTTCCAGTGTGTCGGCGCCCGGTGCCGGCGTACCGGTTTTCAGATCCCATAATTGCCAGGGCGTGCGGTCGATCAGCGCTTCGGTAAACAGCGCAACGACGTCTAGATCATCAGGGAAGAATTTGTAGACGTCGCGCATGGCCGCCGCGTAGGCGTCGTTCCAGGCGAAGAGTTGCTCAAGGCTGGCCGCTTCATCAGCCTGATAGCGTTTATCCAGCGCCCGGATCAACGCCTGCTCCACCGGTTTGGCACCCTCGAGATGCGCCAACGCGGTGTGCGTCGCAAGCCGGGCGCGGGCCACGGCTTCTTTCAACTCTTGCTCTATGAACGCATCCCAACGCTTGTTGTAATTGGGCCCCGAGGCGTAGGCGATGCCCCAGTAGGCCATCACGCAGCCGCTGTCGTGTTCGATGGCTTTGTGGAAACAGCGAATGGATTCGTCGTGGTTGTAGCCGTAGCACCAGATCAGACCGCGATCGAACCAGAGCTGGGCCTGGGGTGAATGGGTCGTTACCGCGCGGCTGTAGGTGCCTAAATCGTAATAGTCGTGCATCGATTTAGCCTCTCGATCAGAGCATGAAACCTCGCAGGAAATGCTTTGCGGACGGGGATGATGAAGCGGTCTGATTTCCTGGAGACCGTTGATAGCTGAGGAGGTAAAGCATAGCCCTGCGCTCCTGGTTGAGAGGTACAGCCGACGACAGGTTTGCGCCGGCGGTTTTTCCGGGGCTGTGGAGTAAATGAAAACGGGCGCCAGTGAGGTGCCCGTTATTGGTTGGTGTTTCGGTTTTTACCAACTGCCGTAAGGGATGCCGTATTTTTCGATGTAGCGCTTGGATTTTTCGGATAGCGGATAATACTTGCCGCCAGATTTCCCAAGGTGAGGCCCCAAAGACTCAATCTCCGCTTGGGCGTGGGCAACTTTGATTGATTTCATACATTTATCCAGTACCCACACCTGCACAATACCTCCAGGCGCGAGCCCAAGATAAACCTTGGCCCTGTAGTTGGCCGTTTCTTCAGGCCTGGATGGACAACGTTCATTCACTGAGGCATGCAAGATTTGTCGAGCCACTTCAGGAATGTCGACCCATGCACGATAAGTTTGCGGCTCGACTACCGACTGCCAACGAACGTAAATACGTTTGGGTAAATCCGCACCGACTACACCGCGAGTACCACTGCTGATTTTTTCGCTCCAGCCACGAGCAAATTCAGCATCACCCGCGGGCTCATCACTTGCTGCAGTGCCGCCACCAGTGCGGCGAAAAAGCTTCCCGTTGATGTCTTCGACAGCAGTGTCTTCCACCCAGACCTTCATGTAGGTGGGCTCAACAAAACTGAGGCTCCACCATGGATTCTTCGGGTCGGCTTGATCAGATAGAGGCGCTGCTGCCTGGCAAGCGGTGACCAGAAACGCACTCAGTAAAAAAAAAAATGCGCGCATCAAAATGTTCTCCAAGGGGAATCAGCTACATGAGGATGGCGCACCCGTACACCGTCGTCGGTCGGTGCATTGGCGTAGCGGAGGGTTACGCCCTTCTCACGACTCCCACCAATCGGGTTGTTCCAGTTGGCGGACATGTGAACGTATTTCAGCTTCAATAACTCTTCTTCGTCGGGTTCTGGCTTGTATTCGCCGGCGAGCACTCTGTCACAGAAAGGCTGAAGTTCAGGAGGCACGCTGTAAGCAGGGTCATTCTCGTCGATCACCTCAAATTGCACACCTTTCTCCTTTGCCAATTTATGCATCAAACGCAGGTAAACCACAGCCAGTTTGCCATTGACAGTCCGCTTGAGCTGCAAGCCTGCATACACCCTCTGCTTCTTCGGCCCTGCCTTCTCCTGTTCCCAGGCAGGTGCAACGCTTGGCGTCGGGGTCACAATTTCCAGCATGGATTCGGGCCAACCCTGGGCCACCATGCGTGCTTTCTGCTGCTGGACATCCAGGTAAATGGAAGTGGAGCGGACATCCGTACCATGCGGCACTGTAAGCGCCTGCATTGGATTAACCAGCACACACTCCTCCACGACTTCGCGGTAGCCACCGCCGATATCGGAGTGCACCCCGGGCAACGGAATTTCCGGGTAGGCGGGCACAACTGTACTCAATGCGAAATTCGCTCGGTGTTCGTCACGTGCGACAAGTTGGACAACATCGGTAAAGTATCGGCGATCCAGATATAGCTTGATCCCAGGAGCAACCGGGCTTTGGATGTTTCCAAAATTCGTTAAGCCCGCCACGGAAGGTACGGTATCGAACAATCCGACAAAGCCCATGATGATTTCGCTGTTGAACTGATTGCCGAAGCTGGAACTGAACCCTTTGGGGTTTCTACGCAACACCTCCCCTAATGGTCCTTGCTTGCAACGCACTATCTCATTCGCAAAGTGACGGGCCGCCGCTGCCCCCCGACTGAAGCCAAACGTGTCAAAGGTCAGCGAGGTGATTTCGCAACCAGGGCTCTTATCAATAAGTTCTCTTATCGAATCATTCAGATCGGAAAATGCTTGCTGGACTTTGGCCGCAACACCGGTATCACCACGTCCGGTGGCGGCATTCAATAACTTATCTTCTGCTCCTCCGGTCGTCCCAATGCCCTCCACGTAGAGGCTGCGTAAGGAAAGCCTGACAGTGCCTTCACCATCAACGTCTTTGGCTGCGGGGTAGAGATCAAACAGCTTGGAGACATTACTGACATCATTCCCATAACTGCCTTCAGGATCTGCCATATAGGGCTTACAACTCGCATCAACATCCGCTGGCTGGATTGGATGATGCGCGCCGCAAAGCAGCCCGGAAGCCGAGTTGCCGGCATTGTTCAGCGTCCCGTCAAAGAACACCCCAATGCGCAGCGCGACCCTGACTTTCTCTTTCGCAGGTGCCGGTGCCTTGCCGTGTTTCTCATACTCCGCCCAGCGTCGGGCATGGATGTCGACGGGTTTGGCTTCGTCGTATCGGTAGTTTTTCGGGGGGTTGGGGACGTATCCACTCATTCCTTGATCACCTGGCTCCTTGGTACAGCGGGCGCTGAGGGTGCCACTGTGGATCCAATCAAGCAACGCGTAGCCAGAGGCCATCACCCAAAGGATTTGAACGTCGTCCATCCATTGCCGACGTCGATAGTCACCATCAACTCAATGAAGTTCTCATAAAAAATCCGCGGCGTAAGATCGGCTCCATACCAAAACAACTACACCCCGGAGCACACCATCATGAAACGCCAAATCCTTCTCAGCATCGCTTTCTCGGTTTTTGCAGTAAACGCTTTCGCCGCTACCTCTGCTCACCCGGTTATCGCTGAAGGTGGTTCCGACCGTCTGATCGAGAATCGCGTCGCTGAAGGTGGTTCCGACCGTCTGCTCGAAAGCCGTGCTGCATAAATGAATGGCTTCACCGCAATACCCAACGAAAAGCCCGGCCTTATCAGCCTAATGCTGTTCACTTAAGTATTTGAGTCCAAGCGGGGCTTATCCGAAAATCCGATGCCAGACCTCTGGCATCGGATTTTTTATGTCTGTTCAACAAGACCTGCTCGACCTCAGCGACCTTTTCAACTTCTGCGACCTGAGTACTTTCACCCAAAACATTCCCATCGAGTGGGTAGCGTCTGCGCTGGATCTATCCAGTCAGGCGACCATTCGCCGACGTCGCTTGCCCGCTGACCAAGTGCTTTGGCTGGTGCTTGGCATGGCGTTGTTTCGTGACGAGCCGGTTCACGAGGTCGCCAGACGTTTGAACATCTGCGCCCAAGGCCTTGCCACTGATCACTTGTTGGCTCGCAGTGGCGTGACCGAGGCGCGCAAGCGACTCGGTGCCGATCCTGTTGAGTGGTTATTCCGCAAGACCGGCACCCAATGGGGTGCGGAGCGCTATGACGACGATGCCTGGCATGATCTGCAGGTATTTGCGGTAGACGGTGCACTTTTGCGTACTCCGGATACGCCCGAGCTCCGCGATCACTTCGGCTCGGGAAACACTCCAAGCGACCGCCAGACGCCGTTTCCGATGTTGCGCCTGGTGGCCCTGATGAATGTGCGTTCGCACGTGATCATGGATGCTCAATTGAGCCCTTACCGACGCAGTGAAATGCGCTTGGCCGACGAGTTTTTGCAGCAGATTCCTGACCACTCGGTGACGCTGTTCGACAAAGGTTTCTGGGGTGCCGAGCTGCTGTCGGGCCTGAGCGGAGCAGGCATCAACCGTCATTGGTTGATCCCGGCAAAAAAAGGACTGATCTGCGAGGAAGTGGCCCGTTACAGCCAGCACGACCGTTTGGTGCGCATGAAAGTCTCGCCGCAGGCCAGAAAGCGAAACCCGGCTCTTCCATCGCACTGGGAAGTACGCGAAGTCAGCTATGAAATTCAAGGCAAGGTGAAGACCGTTATGACGTCGTTGCCGGCCAAGGCTTACAACACCAAGGCTGTTGCCAAGCTTTATCAGGAGCGTTGGGAGATCGAGTTGGGCTTCAGGGACATCAAGAGTTCGATGCAGCAGAACGCCATGACCTTGCGCAGTAAAAAAGTCGAGCTGATCTATCAAGAAGTGTGGGGGCTTTTGCTGGCTTACAACGTGATTCGTCGAGAGGCCAGTCAGGCAGCGGTGGCGTTTGGCCGAGCCCCCTCGGACATCCGTTTCAAACCGGCGTGCCAGTACATCGCCGTGCAACTGATCGTGATGGCAGCGGCCAACCCTATTTCAGCGACAGGAAGACGTTTGGCTGAGTTAAGAGCAGGTGTTGGAGGATTGTTTCTGGATCACCGCCCAAGGCCTTCGAGACCAAGGACGGTGAAAATTTCAAAAACCCGGTTTCCAGTAGACCGTAAGGCTGCTCCGCTTAAGTGAACAGCATTAGGCCTTATCAGCCGGGCTTTTTCGTGCACAACATTAATCCAACTATCCATGCACATGGATAGTCATGACAGCTTTAACGGCTATTGATCCGCTATTCAGTCTATTAGCATCTACCACAGGTAGAAGCCTCCACCAAATATTAAACTGAATAGAGGAATACGATGAACAAGCCCGAGTTTTTTGTTACACCCGGTTATGGCGAAACCCTGCTCAACGCTTTGCACTACTCGCAAGCTTTAAAAATTGGCGATCGAGTGGAGACTTCAGGCCAGGGCGGCTGGGATAACGACCTGCAGATTCCCGATTCAATCGAGGACGAGATTGCTCAAGCGTTTCAAAACCTGGAGCGAACTCTCGCGACGGCGGGTGCCACTTGGGAGCATGTGGTCCACGTCAACTCTTACCATGTCGGCGGTTTCCCCCCGATAGTTAACGAGACGATGGCCAGGCTGTATCGCCATTACATGCCCAACCATGCCCCCATCTGGACACAGCTCGGGGTCGCTGCGCTTGGTCTTCCAACGATGCGCATTGAAATCCGCGTGACCGCCATTGTTCCTTGAGTCTCAATGGATAGGCGACTCTTCCCGGAATGTCTGAATCACCCAATCGATGAAAACCTTTAACCGGGCATTTTGATGTCGATTGGGGGGATAGAGGACATGAAACTGCATGGCGGGCCGAGACCAGTCTTCCAAAACGGCAACTAACTCGCCGGCGTCCAGATACGGCTGAACTATGCGCGTGAAGTGCTGCCCGATGCCCAGACCCGCGAGCATCATTTCTTTGAGACCGTTACCGTCATTCGTCGAAAATTCGCAGCCACCGATTTCGTATCGATGAGTGCCGTTGTTGAAAACCAAGGGTTCCGGTTTACCCGTCGCGGCAAAGAAGTAGCCTGCCTGGACATGGTTGGTCTGGAGATCGATCGGGGAAGCAGGCGTACCCATGCGTTCGAGGTAAGCGGGAGTTGCGCAGGTGACGTAGTGAAGGTCGACGATCTTGCGCCCGATCATCGTCATGTCATCCAGGTCACCGGCGCGGATGACGCAATCCACGCCCTCGCCAACGATATTGACGGGACGGTCGCTGATACCTAAGGCAATGGTGATATCGGGATACTCGCGATGAAAATCAGGCAGCGCGGGTATCAGCAGGCAATTGGCGAAGGAGGCTGGCGCATCAATCCTCAGGTGTCCGCCCGGCTTGAGCTTTTTGCCACGCGCGGCGGTGTCGACTGAGTCCAGTTCGGCAATCAGACGCATCGAATGACTGTAGTATTCCAGCCCATCCGAAGTGGCGGCAACTGCACGTGTAGTTCGGTGCATCAGCTTGATACCCAGATGCTTTTCGAGGTCGGTTATCAACTTGCTGACGGTCGAACGTGGAAGCGCCAGCTGGTCTGCAGCCCGGCTGAAAGAGCCTGTTTCCACAACACGTACAAAAGCACGCATTGCTAAAAGTTGATTCACAGTGGTCTACCCGCCTCATGATGAACATGCAGCCTTACTGTCCATGAATCTGCACAGTGCTGACTGAAATCAGTATATTTGTTCTGCATTTCAGTCTAACTCAGCGGGCGCTCCAAGCGTTGTATGCTTGGCGTCCGTCTGTGATACACAACACCTGAGTTTGTAAGTCCTGAGTCTGATGAGGTTTTGCTTATGCCCTGCTTCCCACATGTCCCGCAGCTGCTGACCTGCGCCCTGGTCGGTTTACTCGCTGGCGGCGCACAGGCGAACACGCCCGCCCCGGTGCCCGACAGTTTGCAACCGCTGCTGGTGACAATGAACGAGCGCCTGAACATTGGTGATCTCGTGGCGCTGACCAAGTGGGACAGTGGCAAACCGATCCAGGACAGCATCCGTGAAGCGCAAGTCATCGCCAATGCCAGGAAAATGGCCGTTAAACGAAAGTTGGACCCGGAACAGGTCGCCGAGCTGATCGCCGCACAGATCGAAGCCAACAAGCTCGTGCAGTACGGGCTGGTCGCTAACTGGCGGGCAGCCGGCAAGGCGCCTGACACCCCGCGGCCGGACCTTGCCAAGCAGATCCGCCCACAGCTGGATGAGCTGCAAAACCGTCTGTTGCAGCAATACGCCGACTTCGCGCCCTACCGCAAAGACCCGAACTGCCCGACATGGCTGGGGGAGGCACGAGCCGGCCTGATCAAGGACCAACTGCATGGTCAGGCTTTGATACGCGCTACCGGGGAGTTGTGTGTCGCGGATCAGTGACAGGGCGATGTCCGTTCGGTGCAGCCATTGACTGCGTCAATAGTCACCATTAACTCAATGAAGTTCTCTTAAAAACTCCGGGGCGTAACATCGCGTCCATACCAAACAACTACACCCCGGAGCACACCCTCATGAAACGCCAAATCCTTCTCAGCATTGCTTTCTCGGTTTTTGCAGTTAACGCTTTCGCCGCGACTTCTGCTCACCCGGTTGTCGCTGAAGGCGGCTCGGATCGTCTGATCGAAAGCCGTGTGGCTGAGGGTGGTTCGGATCGTCTGATCGAAAACCGCGTCGCTGAAGGTGGCTCCGACCGTCTGATCGAAAACCGCGTCGCTGAAGGTGGTTCCGACCGTCTGATCGAAAACCGCGTCGCTGAAGGTGGTTCCGACCGTCTGATCGAAAACCGCGTTGCTGAAGGTGGCTCCGACCGTCTGATCGAAAACCGCGTTGCTGAAGGTGGTTCGGATCGTTTGATCGAAAACCGCGTTGCCGAAGGTGGTTCCGACCGTCTGATCGAAAGCCGCGCTGCATAAATGAATGGTTTCACCGCGGTACTCAACGAAAAGCCCGGCCTCATCAGCCGGGCTTTTTCGTGAGCGCTTTCCAGTGCGTTTGCCTAGCCGCCGCTCGATCTTGACGGCACTATTGAGGTCTTGCGACAAACCATCGGAAACCCGGCATGAGCAACACTGAAGCGCTTGCAAAGATAATGCTCGGCCCCTTGTTGCTCATTCAGGGCCTCTACACTCGGCGGGTAACGCCAAAGCTGCCGGAAGCCGAAGGCGAACGCCAAGGCATGGCCGGTAGCGGCAACGCCTTGCGGCTATTAATTCTGGGAGATAGCGCCGCTGCGGGTGTCGGCGCCTCAACTCAGGATGAAGCGCTCAGTGGACAACTGGTCGGCCGATTGGCCAATGATTACCAGGTTTACTGGAAACTCTGGGCCAGATCCGGTCTTGATTCAAAAGCGATACTGGAACTGCTCGAGCACAATTCGCCGGAACCCTTCGATGTGGTGCTGTTGTCTATCGGCGTGAACGATGTCACCAGCACACTGACTGCCGATCAGTGGGTCACTCGACAACATCAGTTGATGGACCTGCTGTGCAGCAAGTTCGGGGTGAAGCAGATCATCATTTCCCCTCTTCCACCCATGCATCTGTTTCCCGCTCTGCCGCAACCGTTGCGCTGGTACCTGGGGATCAGGGCTACCCGCTTCAACAAGCACCTCGCTGACCTGGCTGATCGCAAAGATCAATGTACGATGTTGGCAACCCGGCTTGCACCCGTGGCCGGTTTAATGGCGCGCGATGGTTTTCATCCCGGCCCGACGATGTACAGTCTGTGGGCAGACGATGCGGCTGAAATGATTAATCAGCGCTTTCGAGAAACCGCCTCACATCCCTCGACGTTTGCACAACAATAAAAATTACAGGAGTTGAAAATGTCTGAACTGAACCTGCATCCCAACGCCGCACAATCCTTGAACCAATGGCACGACATGATCCGCAAGGGTGACTTGAGCGCCCTGCCCGAATTACTGGACCCACACGCGGTATTCCGCTCGCCGATGGCTCATACGCCTTACCCGGGAGCGGCCGTGGTATCGATGATTCTCAACACGGTCATCGAAGTGTTTGAGGATTTTGTTTACCACCGCGAACTGTCGACAGCCGACGGCTTGAGCGTTGTCCTGGAATTCAGCGCCAAAGTCAGCGGTAAAGAGCTGAAGGGCATCGACATGATCCGGTTCAATGAACAAGGAAAAATCGTTGAGTTCGAGGTGATGGTCCGCCCATTCAGCGCCTTGCAAGCGTTGGGTGAGCAGATGGGACAACGCCTTGGCGCGTATCTGGCGGCCAGCAAAGCCTGATTGCGTTGCATCGTTTGGGCGAGGTGCTACGGGCAACCCGAGCACCTCGTTCACAAGGCCACCGCTATGACCAGGGATGAGCAGGATGTCGCTAACCTGCTCAGACGCATGGCCCGCCGAATTCAGACACCCATCAGCGTACCGTCATCACCGAACAACACCTGGCGAACTGATTGTCGGTTACCCCCCTTGGTTCCCGGATCCCGGACTATCCTTTCAGGCGGTCGCTGCACTTGCCTTGCTCGCGCAGCGACACCCAAGCAGCCAACTCCCTATGTCTCCTGATCTGGAGGTATCCCATGAGCGATAGCACCGAAGTCACGTCCTTCACCGGCTGGGCCGCAACGGCGGCCGGCGCGCCACTGGAGCGTTACAGCTACGAACCCGGTCCGTTGGGGGATGAGGAGGTGGAAGTCACCGTGGAATATTGCGGCGTCTGCCACTCTGACCTGTCGATGATCGATAACGAATGGGGCGTCAGCAACTACCCTTTCATGCCTGGCCATGAGGTGGTCGGCAGCATTGTGCGAGTGGGCGCGCAGGTACGCGGGCTCGAAGTGGGACAACGGGTGGGCATTGGCTGGTACAAGGGCAGTTGCATGCACTGCTCCTCGTGCATCGGCGGCGCGCACCATCTGTGCGGCACCGCCAAACCGACCATTATCGGCAGCAACGGAGGCTTTGCTGATCGCCTGCGTTCACACTGGGCCTGGGCGCTGGCGATACCGGGCGAACTCGACCCATCGAAGGCCGGGCCGCTGTTCTGCGCCGGCTCGACGGTGTTTAATCCGTTGCTGGAATTCAACGTCAAACCCACTGACCGGGTCGGTGTGGTGGGCATCGGCGGCCTCGGTCATCTGGCACTGCGCTTCCTGAATGCCTGGGGCTGTGAGGTCACGGCGTTTACCTCGTCGTTGATCAAGACCGACGAAGCCCGACGCCTGGGCGCGCACAACGTCGTCGCCTCGACCGACAGCGACGCACTGAACGCCATTGCCGGCACCCTGGATTTCCTGCTGGTGACCGCCAACGCCAACCTCGACTGGACAGCCATGCTTGCCACCCTGCGCGGCAAGGGTCGCCTGCACTTTGTCGGCATCGTGCCCGACGCCATTCCCGTGCATGTGTTCAACCTGATTCCCCAACAAAAAACCTTGTCCGCCTCGCCGGTCGGCTCACCGAGTAATACGGCGACCATGCTGGAATTCTGCGCACGTCATCAGATCCTGCCGCAGGTCGAGCTCTTTCCCATGAGTAGGGTCAACGACGCGATCGATCACCTGCGCAGCGGCAAGGCGCGTTATCGCGTTGTGCTGGATGCGAGTAAATAACGGACTGGCGCTGATATGGAAAACCAGACACCCGAGCCTCACCGCATCGTCTGGTCTGCTTGCAGTTCTTACGCAGGAGTTGGCAATGAACTTCAGACACTCACTTGCAATCCTAATGATCGCCGCCAGCCTGTTCGGCTGCGCCACCTCAACTGACCATGGCGTGTCTGTCCCGTTGGTTGCCACTCGGCAGAACACGGGGCAGATCGGCAATGTAACGCTGACAAGCTGGGACAAACAAACCGGACTCAGCTTCTTCATCAGTGGGGCTCCAAGCGGAGCGACTCTGCCCTTGCGTCTCTATTCCTTCATCCATAAAGGCAGCTGCCAGCAACCCGGGCCAGTCGCCTTTGCAATGAATGACAAGGTCAACACCACGCGCGAAGCCGTACGCGGCTGGTCGTTCTCAAGAAGCGCGCCGATCGCACTGCAAGATCTGCTTGCCGGTGACTATTACATCCTCGTGCGAACGGCTCCAGAGAGTGGCAACATCGATATTTTTTGCGGGGATATCAAGCAAGGAGGCGCAGCGAAGTAGCCAGAGCCTGGCGCTCGTCTTTCGGGTCGCGTCCTAGCCGTCGGGTGCGCGGTTCGGATCATTTTCACGCATGACGATCAACGATCCGAACCACCCTGATTATGACAACATCAGGTCTTCGATGCCTGTGGGCTTGTCACTTACCGTAGCGACTTGAATCCGGCGCGGACTTCCTGCGAGAAAAGCGCTGGCTGCTCCCACGCAGCAAAGTGCCCGCCTTTGGGAAGCCTGTTGTAATGCACAAGTTTGGGATAAGCCTGCTCCGTCCAACTTTTCGGCGCTGCATACAGTTCATCAGGAAACACGCTAACCGCAACCGGGATGGTGACGCCCTTGATGGCGAAAAATGTCGACTTGTTCTCCCAATAGAGCCGCCCCGAGGAAACGGCAGTTTTGGTCAGCCAGAACAGCGTGATGTTGTCGAGGACGTCATCGGGTGTGAGGCCTTCCGGTTGTCCGTCAATGGAACGGGCGATCATCTCGTAGCTTTTAGGATCGTGATCAAGCATGAAGGCTGCCAAGCCAACGGGTGAATCATTGAGACCTGTCAGCGACTGAGGCCGGTCGCCCATCATGATTGCGTAGCCGATGTGCTTGTAGGTTTTGCCGAGTTGATCAGCCGCCTGCTTCTCCTCCGCAGAAAGACCACTGGGTACCGGGTCGCCGCGAAACAATGCCGCATCAAGTTCAGGGGGGATGACGCCAGGCATGTTCGAATGAATACCGATCAGGCCAGGTGGCGCCTTTGCGGCCATCAGATCGACAACGATAGAACCCCAATCGCCACCTTGCGCCCCGTACCGGGTGTATCCGAGACGCTTCATCAGCTCGATGTAGGCACCGGCGATACGCTCGGGATTCCAGCCGGCCTCGGTCGGTTTCTCCGAAAAACCGTAACCCGGCATCGATGGAATCACCAGGCTGAACGCATCGGAGGCATTGCCGCCGTGTGCCGTAGGGTCGGTGAGTGGGCCGATGACTTTCATCAACTCGATAATCGAGCCAGGCCAACCGTGCGCCATCAGCAGCGGTAACGCGTTCTCGTGTTTGGAGCGGACATGGATGAAATGGATGTCCAAGCCATCAATATTCGTAATGAAGTTTGGAACTGCGTTTATTTTGGATTCGATTACTCGCCAGTCATACTTTGTTGCCCAGTGTCTGGCCAGTTTCTGGATCGTCGCCAGTTGCACACCTTGCGAGGAGTCATTGACTGTTTCCTTGTCCGGCCATCTCGTTGCTTCGATACGTCTGCGCAACTCTGAAAGTTCTGCCTCTTGGGCACTGAAATGAAAGGGGCGTATTTCAGCGGAAAAACTCTTTGTTTTTGTTGGATTATTAGTCATAGTTTCAGTCTTTATTGATAAACCGAGTAACCCTAACGGTGCAGCCGCACAGGTCACTGCCGCAGCGCCGCAAAACTTACGTCTGGTTAGAGAAAGTTGTTTGATCACGACGTCTGAACATTAAACTCAACGTCGATGTTGCCGCGTGTCGCCTTCGAGTAGGGGCACATCTGATCCGCAGCATGTGCGACAGCGCAAGCGACCTCATGGGGCAGGCCTGGCAGCCGTACATCGAACCGGGCCTGCAGAAGATAAGCGTTCCCGGTTTGACCCAAATCGATCTCGATATCGACGGACACGTCGGCTGGAAGCGTCACCTTCAGCTCTTTGGCCGCAAGGCCAACGGCTGCGATGTAGCAGGCCGACCATGCCCCGGCAAACAACTGCTCGGCCGTCGGGTGCGGTTGAGTGGCGGCGAATAAGTGGGCGGCTTTGGCGCTCCCGGGCGTTGAAAGTTCGATGTCGAGGTTGCCGTTGTGCCCGCGCGGGGTGTTGCCGGCACTGCTCAGGGTGGTGTGAGTCTTGCCGGTCACCAGGACTTTTTCGATGTTGCTCATCGGTGATTCCTTGAAGTTTTTATAAGATTTCAGATAGCACAAAAGATACGTAACTATCTGACGGCATTGATTTTATAGGCGCGACCAAGGCACCGAGAAGAACGGAAAAACCGATCACCTTCGGCTTTTCCGCCCACCACCACTCGTCGCCAAGGCGCAACGTCAGCTTTGACTTCATTGGATCTTTGGGGGAATATTTATACATCGCATACGATTTAATCGATCACGATAACAAGCTATCGCAACCTTGCCATTTGGAGACTCAGCCATGAACACCGGAAGCAGCCACCCGCTGTTTATCACTGCCGATCACGCTTCCCATGGCCACAACGGCAACAACTGGATCACTGCTTCATGAAGCTGATCCAGATTCGAGCCTTCTGCTCAGTGGTCGACAAGGGCAGCTTTCGTTCGGCGGCACGGGAACTGGACGCGGCCCAAAGCACGTTGACCGAGTCGGTTCAAAGTCTGGAAAGAGAACTGGGGGTCACCTTGTTGGTGCGATCCAATCAAGGCATCAGTCTGACCCTGGCCGGCAAGGTGTTCCTGACCCGGGCACGCTCGATCATTCTGGATTGCGATCGCGCGGTACAAGACGTCCGACAATGGAATGGAGCGCCCGAAGGTCAGATCGCATTGGGTGTCACAGCGGAACCATTGGCGGCGTGTTTGATGCCGGTCTTCAGCAGTTTTACCCGCCGATTTCCAAAAGTGCAGCTGCACGTCGCCAGTGGAAAGTCGAAGATGCTGATCGAGATGATCCGCGCTGGCCGGCTCGACTTTGTGATGTGTCCATTGAGCCCCGATGTCTGCGATATCGACCTGCAGATCGAGCGGCTTTACCACTCGAAAACCAGCGTCATTGCGCGCAAGGGGCATCCCATGGCGCAGGCTCGATCAGTGCACGACCTGGCCGATTGTCAGTGGATCAGCGTCCGGCCGGCTGGCGTTATCGGTAGCGCGGAGAAGCATCTGATCGAGCTGTTCAGGACCCAAGGCTTACCTCCTCCGAAGATCGTGATCACCACCGAATCACTGTTGGAAATCCTGCACATCATTTCCGAGACGGATTACCTGACCATAGAACCCAGCATGCTTCCCGGCATGAAGCTGTTTTGTTCGTCGCTTATCAGCATTTCAATTCGGGAACCGCTGGAGTCAGGTGAGGTGTGCTTGATCAGCCGCCGGGTGTCACCCTTCACCCAAGTCACACAGGAACTGACCAGCATGCTGATTTCTTACTCGCGCTTGCGTCACCGAGCCAAGGGGTGAATACCGCAGGGATTACTTTGACAAATGACGAGGATCGTCACGACTGTCAATGTACTCAAGCCCCAGCGGACCTGTTCCATAAACCTGAGAGTTATATTCCCCCGATTTCGCCCAATGAAAATGCGGAGTATTAGCCGGGAGCACCACTACACTCCCCGGCCCGTAAGCAACCAGTTTGTCCGGATCGAACACAGTCCCAAAACCAATATAAAACACGCCGGACATGACGGTGTATATACGGTCTTCAGGATGTGTATGAGGCATTAGTTTCGTGCCGTTCAGCACTCTAACTCGCACAACATAGGGCCCGGGTTTAGCAGGATCCCCGACTAGAACAGCCAGTTTTACTTCTTTCGGAAATGCTGGAAAGCTACGCCATTCCACGTCTTCATTATATGAAGCACCGGTTTTACCAAGCGGCAGTGGCTGGGCTTGAACGCCCGACATTGCTGCACATACGACCAGAAGGGTTGTCAGGCAAGCAGTTTTCATAATGTTCTGAATCATGAGCGGCACACCTGAGAAAAATGTTATCGCTAATGTAGTTGCAGACCCCTTTTGCGATGATGCCGAGAATGCGTATTTCAGTTGATACGCAATGTAATCAATTCACTACGCTAGTCGTACGTTTCAAACGTCCCGGACTGAGGCAAAAAGAGACCGGATTCATTTACGTTTCGAGCATCTGATACGGCTCGAGCCAGGCCCGTGGTCGCAGGAATTTGAAATGCATGGCATTGCTCGACAGAATGGCGCCCCGATCCGGCCCAGGGTGCGGGATATTCGTGGTGAAAAGGAACTGCAGTTGAACGAACAGACATTGTCCATGCGCCTGGAGCACGTGTCGGCGCATGTGCCAGCAGGTGCGCGGCTGGCCGACATCGGCTCGGATCACGGCTACCTGCCCGTGGCGTTGATGCGCCGTGGGGCCATCGCGGCGGCGGTGGCTGGCGAAGTGGCATTGACGCCGTTCCGCTCGGCCGAACGTACCGTGCGCGAGAGCGGCCTGGAGCAGCAAATCACCGTGCGCCTGGCCAACGGCCTGGCGGCGATCGAGCCGGGAGACGGGATCACGGCGATCAGCATCTGCGGCATGGGCGGCGAGACCATCCGCGACATCCTCGACAGCGGCAAAACTCGCCTGAGCGGCCACGAGCGCCTGATCCTGCAGCCCAACGGTGGCGAGCAGCCGCTGCGCCAATGGCTGATGGAAAATGACTACCGCATTCTCTGCGAGGAACTGCTGCGGGAAAACCGCTTCGATTACGAAATCATCGTCGCCGAGCGCGCCGGACCGGTGATGTACACCGCCGAAGAGCTGTACTTCGGCCCGCTGCAGATGCAGGCACGCACCCCCGCTTTCCTGGTCAAGTGGCAGCGGATACTGCGCCACAAGCAGCAGACCCTGACCCACTTCGCCCGGGCGCGGCAGGCCGTGCCCGAGGAGAAGGTGCAGGATGTCGCCCGGCAAGCCCGGTGGATCACCGAACTGCTGGCTTGAAACGGTTTTAGGGTGTGTACGAACAGTCGCCGAGCGGCGATCAGGCAAGGCATCATTCAAGAATTTTCCAGCTGAGCGAAAAACATGAATCGTCAGAAAAAAATAAAGCAGTTGTTAAAGGCTCACGCCAAAAAGGCCAGTGCCAAATTGGCACCGGCAAGCAAGTCCAAATACATCAGTAAAGCGGACCGATTGAAACTCGCTGCTGAATCCAGTGACGACTCAATCATTTCCCCTGAGAGCTGATCTACCCGATCGGCCACTAATCGTAGAACGGCTCAACCGACACCCGACTGCCGACAAAAAAGCTGTCAGCAACCAGTCGCAGTGGCTGGAGGTCCAGGTCACTGGCCTTGTCGCCAATCAGCTGTTGAAAATGTCGATACACCGCCGCGTACTCACCCTCCTCCGATACAGCCTGGCGCACGCCGTCGATACTCAACAGTGCGCCACCGTTATCCAGTCGCAGGATGCCTTCGGTGCAGCGAATCTCAATGCTCCAGAGTTCGTCATGACCGTGGTCGAAGTCGAACTCCGCGCGGACATCGAGGTGGCGCGCGTCAGACATTTTGATGGAAGCCGCAATAGGCGACTGGCCGTTATTGGGGACTCGCAGTTCGGCAGACTCGACAAACAGCGGCAGCGCCAGCAGATGGGTGGCAATCGACAACGCGTTGATACCGGGATCGAAGACGCCCAGGCCTCCGGGTTGCCAGATCCATGCCTGGCCGGGGTGCCACTTGCGCACGTCTTCCTTCCAGTCGATCTGTACGCTTTGCAGGGTGCGCGTGGCCAACCAGTCACGGGCGGCTTCGATGCCGGGCGCGTAGCGTGAATGCCAGGCGAACAAACCGCTGACGCCTTGCTCCTCGGCCTGGCGCACCAACGCCATCGCTTCACCCAATGTGGCGCACGGCGGCTTTTCTACCAGCACGTGTTTGCCAGCCGCCAGCGTTTGCTGCACCAGCGCGAAACGTCCTTGCGGTGGTGTGCAAAACGCAATCGCGTCGACGTGCGGGCCATTTTCGAGCAGCTCGCTCAGGGACTGAAAGTTCTCGACCCCGGGGCAAGGCTGCCCTTGCGTGGCGACAGACACCAACTGAAACGCGGGGTTGGCGTTGATAGCGGGGACGTGTTGATCCTGGGCTATCTTGCCGTAGCCCACCAGACCGAGACGGATCGGTTGCATCAATGACTCCTGATTTTTTGTTTTTCTTGATACGCGAATCGGCAAGATTACGTTTGTGGCGCGGGGAAGTCATTGATGGCGTGAGTAGTTTCATCTGGCACGCGAGATTGAGCGCTGGCATCCCAAGCCGCCATAGGACCACTTTTCCACTGCTATGCTGATAACACCTGTTTCTGCACTAGAGACGAAAAGCATGGCGCCACAAGGCAAGCATTCCCCGTTCACGTTCAAGGCTATGGCCTGCTGGGCTGGAATTTTCCTTGTCGCCTGGGCTGCCATAAAGCTGCTCGACACTTACTTCGACCTGACATTGTTGGCAGATACCACGAGCCGACTGCTACGTTTGCTGGATTGGCTTTTGCTGGAAACGCCAGTGCCGAATTGGTCGCTGCTGATGATTATCGCGATTTTAACCTGCACTCTGTCTGTAGCGATTTACTACACCCGCAATACGGATGGCGCTTACGACGAGCTACATGAAATAGAGCGAAAAGTTTACAAGATGAACAACCCTCAGTTTCCACGGCTGACAGAGAACCAAACGCTACTGATGGAAGCGTTGGCCTATCATGCAAACTTTAGAAAAATTGCAAACTTAAACTCGGTTTGCAAGCTTGTCTCACTCAGCACGTTAGAAGTTGAAACCGGTCTGAAGCAACTTCAAGCCAAACGTCTTGTGAAGCAAAAAGTGACACGGGGTACGTTTGGCGCCACCACTTTTGAACTGACCTTGGCAGGCAAGGATTATGCGTTAGAGCGATTTGAGCTAACGTAGCATCGACACACTTGAGGTGCTTTTTTGAGACCCGATCAATCGATTACTTCAGGTTGCTCCGAAAAAAGCTCGTCAACTTGTCAAAGGGAATGAGATTGACCCGGTCATAGAGGTCGACATGACCAGCGCCTGGAATGATGACAAGGTCCTTCGGTTGACCGGCCAGCTTGTAGGCCTCTTCGCTGAATTCCCTTGAGTGCGCATCGGCGCCTGCAATGAACAACATCGGACGAGGTGAAATCGTCTCAATGTCATTGAACGGGTAGAAGTTCATGAACTTGATGTTGCTGGCCAGCGTCGGGTGCGTCGTCAGTTCCTTCGTCGAGTTGGGCGGCGTGTACTCGCCGCGCGGGGTGCGATAGAAGTCGTAGAACTCGCGCTGAATGGGATGCGTATTTTCGTCCAGTTGATGCACCGTACCGCTGGTGTAGCGGGTTTCACCGCCAGCGAACTCCACGTAACGTTGTTGCGCGGCTTGCGCGATGATGTCTTTGCGTTGCCCAACCGTTTGCGAATGCTTCAGCCCGTTGCGATTGGCTGCGCCCATGTCGTACATGCTCACGGTTGCAATGGCTTTCATGCGTGGATCGATCTTCGCCGCACTAATCACGAAGCTGCCACTGCCACAAACTCCGATGGCGCCAATCCGTTCCCTGTCGATGAATGGCTGGGTACCCAGAAAATCCACCGCCGCACTAAAGTCCTCCGCATAGATATCCGGCGAGACAGCGTTGCGAGGTTGTCCCTCGCTTTCGCCCCAAAACGAAAGGTCCAGGGACAGCGTCACGAAGCCCTGTTCGGCCATTTTCGTGGCATAGAGGTTCGCGCTCTGCTCCTTGACCGCACCCATCGGATGGCCGACAACGATAGCGGGACTCTTCGCGTTGCGATCCAGATTTTTGGGCGTAAAAAGATTCCCGGCCACGTTCATTTGGTACTGGTTTTTGAACGTAACTTTTTGCACGGTCACTTTTTCGCTCGTATAAAAATTATCGGCGCCGTTAGACATATCCGCTCCTATTGCTGAAAGTGAACTGAAAAGAAGCGTGAGTAGAAGAATGACTTTTTTCATTGGAAACCCTATTCATGTGCAGCAATTAGTCTTTGGAAAATACGACCCGAACATCACGCGAACCCAGTGCCTGAGACAGGCCGGCGGGGTCGTCCACACGACCAAGACGCGTGTACGCGTACGACGAGTTGACGGTCAGGTAGAAGACCACCAGCGTGTCCGTGCCATACAACATGAGATCGCCATTGCGTAGCGTTCCTGGGGCACTCGGATGGGTGGGCAACGCTTCAGGAAGACTGGCGAATTTCTCATTGCTGTTCAGATCGCTCATCTCCAACGTCAGCGCAAGCATCGCGGCAAACGCGCGAGCGGTATCAGAGTCGGTCAAAGTAATGGCGAAACGATGCTCGCCGACGTCCATCCACATGCGTGTTTTCTCCGATATCAACGACGCCTGTGCGGCATCTTTCGCAGCTGTTTCATGTGAGCCAGATGCAGGATGTTGGCGGGCTTCGTAACCGCCCAGTAAAAGCATTCCATACAGCAATCCCGACCAGCGCAGGCCCCTCCGTCCCCAGCGTCGGCGGTGCCCGGTTGCCGAGGCGAAGGTGCGCAGCTCGCAAACAGGGGCGCTTGAACAGATCATGGTCATGTTGCGTCTCCTTGCTCTTCGCTCGATTCAGACGGCTCGGGGCGTTTTGGAGCGTGATGTCAAAACAGTCAGGAACGCCGCAAGCAGAAGCACGGCTGCGCTCGCCACAAAAGTGCTCTGGTAGCCGTGACTATCGAACAGCAGGCCGCCAACGGTAGAACCCAAAGCGATGGCCAACTGAATCACCGCCACCATCAGCCCGCCGCCGGCCTCAGCGTTTCCGGGCAAGACTTGTGCAATCCAACTCCACCAGCCGACAGGCGCCGCGGTAGCCACCAGCCCCCACAAACCGAGCAGTACAGCAACGACAAAGACCGAGGTGCCGAAGGGAATGAGCGTCAAGGCGATTACGGCCATCAGTAAAGGAATGGTGACGAGTGTCCGGAACAGCCCACGCCTCAGGAACGTACCGATAATCAGGGTGCCGATGAACCCTGCGCCGCCGATCACGAGCAAGATCAGCGACAGCGTGGTGACGTCAACTTGCGTCACTGTTTCGAGGAACGGCCGCAAGTACGTAAACAGAACGAACTGTCCCATGAAGAACGCGGCGCACCCAGCCATGCCCAGCGCCACGGAACGGTGCTTTAACAGCTTGAGGACATTGCCGGAACCCGCCGTGCGCTCCTTCGCCTTCATGGTCGGCAGACTGGTCCATAGCCATATAAGGGCAATCGCCGCTACCGGCACGAGGCAGAAAAAGGCGCCCCGCCAACCCATGACCGAACCCAGATAGCTGCCCAGCGGTGCGGCAATCACCGTCGCCAACGCGTTACCACCATTGAAAATGGCCAAGGCCTTGGGTACTTGGTTGGCGGGCACCAGGCGCATGGCCGTTGCAGCCGACATGGACCAAAAACCACCGATGACCACGCCGATGAGTGCACGGCCAACCATGAACGTCAGATAGTTTGGTGCCATCGCGACCACGAAGCCGGACACTGCCATTAATCCAGTCAAGGCCAGCAAAAGCGTCTTGCGGTTGAGGGTTCCCGCCAGCACCGAAATCGACAAGCTGGTCAGTACTGCGAATACCCCGGAGATCGCAATGCCCTGCCCTACCCGTCCTTCGGTGACATGCAGATCAACGGCTATCGGTGTCAGCAGGCTGACGGGCATGAACTCCGACGCGATCAGCGCGAAAACGCAAAGCGTCATTGCAAAGACCCCGCTCCAGTAAGCAGGTTGCTCATGCCCCTCGGCTATCGGGAAAACAGTGGCCATCGGGGCCTCACCTTCATTCAATTTAATGAATGGAATGGTGCGGCAAGGACTTTCCAGCGACTAGCTAATGAATACTTAATAAGGCTATAAGTAAAGCTAATCAATAGACCACGAAGGCGTTTGCAATATGGTCAGAAGGAACCTCAACGATCTGCTGTCCTTCGTCACTGTGGCTCGCGAGGGCAGCTTCACACGCGCCGCCTCGATTCTGGGGGTCACCCAGTCTGCGCTTAGCCAGGCCATCAGCGGCCTGGAAGCCCGCCTCCAGATCAGGCTGCTCACACGCACCACGCGCAGCGTCTCGCCTACGGTAGCTGGCGAGCGGCTTTTGCAAGCCATCGGTCATCGCTTCGATGAAATCGAAGCGGAGTTGGATGTCCTGACAGAATTGCGCGACAAGCCAGCGGGCACAGTACGCATCACCTGCGGCGATCACGTCCTGCGCAAAACACTGCTGCCCAAGCTCACTCCATTGCTCCACGAATATCCTGACATCGAGGTCGAGTTCGACGTCAATTACGGATTCAGAGACATCGTGGCTGATCGTTTTGATGCGGGGGTGCGCTTAGGCGACACCATCGACAAAGACATGATTGCAGTGCCCATAGGACCACCCTTACGGATGGCGGCCGTTGCCGCGCCAGCTTACTTTGCCACTCGTACTGTTCCCAAAAACCCACGCGACTTGATGGACCATCGCTGCATCAACCAACGCATGCAGACATCAGGCGGGCTTTACGTGTGGGACTTTGAGCGACGCGGCAAGCAGGTGAATGTACGCGTCAGTGGACAACTCACATTCAATACTTCAATCCACATAGTGGATGCAGCATTGTCGGGATTGGGAATTGCGTATCTGCCCGAGGAGGAATTTGAACCACATCTTCAGGAAGGCAGGCTGATGCGAGTACTCGATGACTGGTGCCCCCCATTCGCTGGATACTACTTGTATTACCCCAGCCGGCGGCAACCCTCTCCAGCATTTTCGCTTGTTTCCAGAGCACTGCGCGAAGGAGTCTAGAGGCGGAGAATCGCAGACTCATTACTTGGGTAGAGTCTCTGCATCGTCCTTCTTCGTGGAGGGTAGCGACGATGCTGAGACGACCGGGTACAGAGGCTCGGCGCAATCAAATAACAGACAAACATCTGACGTCCGCCTTGGCTCGGCTGCTGGTCCATCGTGATTGTCAGCAATCGGCCCAGAGTGTGTAAAAACACCTTCGCGAACACTTGCTATGATTTCTGAGGATTTCATCGCAGGGATCGCCCATGAAGCGCTTTATCCAAGGTGAACATCGAGGCCAAGGCACCTTACTTCCCGAGAGCCTCGACGACTACGTCAGCGATACCAATCCGGTGCGCGTAGTCGACGTCTTTGTCGACGAACTTGACCTGGTCAATCTGGGTTTTGAAAGTGCCATTCCCGCCGATACTGGCCGGCCTGCTTACCATCCCGCGATCTTGCTGAAGATCTACATCTACGGCTATCTCAACCGCATCCAGTCGAGCCGACGTTTGGAGCGAGAAGCCCAACGCAACGTCGAGCTGATGTGGTGACCGGGCGGTTGATGCCGGACTTCAAGACCATCGCCAACTTCCGAAAAGACAACAGCAAGGCCATCCGAGGCGTCTGTCGGCAGTTCGTTGTGCTGTGTCAGCAATTGGGACTGTTCGGAGAACATCTGGTCGCCATCGATGGCAGCAAATTCAAGGCAGTCAACAACCGCGACCGCAATTTCACCAGCGCCAAACTGAAGCGGCGAATGGAAGAAATTGAATCGAGCATCAACCGTTACCTGTCGGCACTCGATGCTACCGATCGGCAAGAACCAACAGCTTCCGAGCCCAGTGCCGTGCGGCTGGAAGAGAAAATCGCCAAGCTCAAAACTCAAATGAAAGAGCTTCAGGCGATCGAAATCCAGCTCAATGAATCGCCCGATAAACAGGTCTCACTGACCGATCCAGACAGCCGTTCCATGATGACCGTGGCACGGGAATCGTCGGCTACAACGTGCAGACAGCGGTCGATACTCAGCATCATTTGATCGTTGCGCACGAGGTGACTAACGTCGGTTCAGACCGCGATCAACTCAGCTCGATGGCCAAGCAGGCCCGCGAGGCGATGGCGTCAGATACGTTGTCGGTAGTGGCTGACCGAGGTTACTTCAAAAGCGAACAAATCCTGGCTTGTCACGATGCAGGCATCACCGCCTATGTGCCTAAGCCGATGACCTCTGGAGCCAAGGCTGACGGGCGTTTCAATAATGATGCCTTCATCTACGATGCGGTAAAAAACGAATACATTTGTCCCGCTGGTGAGGCGTTGATCTGGCGCTTTTCCAGCATTGAAAAAGGCCTGAAGTTGCACCGTTACTGGAGTTCTAATTGCCAGGGATGCGTGCTGAAATCGAAGTGCACACCGAGCAAGCAACGGCGAGTTCGGCGATGGGAGCATGAGGTCGTATTGGAGGAAATGCAGAACAGGCTGAGCAACGCGCCGGAGATGATGCAGATCCGAAAACGGACTGTTGAGCATCCCTTCGGAACGCTCAAGCAATGGATGGGTGCGACGCACTTTCTGACCCGAAAGCTTAACGGGGTAAGCGCAGAGATGAGCTTGAATGTGCTTGCCTACAACCTGAAGCGGGTTATGAAAATCATCGGCGCCACTGGTTTGATGAAAGCGTTAACGGCGTAAAAACCGGCATTTTTACCCCATCCAAAGGACTCTACGAAGTTATTGAGCGGTTTAAACTGCTCCTGTAAATGTCACGGACTTGATCAGTTTGCGAAACGTAAGCACGGTCTCCTAGCGTCGATGTAAAACCCAATCTCACGTTTTTACACACTCTGGGCTGATTGCAGCCCTTCGCGAATGGCAGCTGAAGGGGCATGTCTGTCGCTCCTGCTTTGCTCAGCTACATGCCAACGCATCATCCTGATGTGACAGCGGCTGCACCGCCAGGTGCGGAGTTTCGCCGAAGAACTCGATCAGCAGTTCAGTGAGCACACGTATTTTCCGGGCTGGATGCGGACCAGGCGGGCGGATGATGTAGGCACCGGCCGGGGGGGGTGGATGGTTTGTCATGATCGGCACCAGTGCGCCGGATGCCACGTGTTCATGGGTGAGGCAATCGGGCAGGTAGGCGACACCGAGGCCTGCGGTCGCGGCGGCGACGAGGGCGGTGCCGTTGTCGGCCTTGAAGCGTCCTTGCGGTCGAACCGTAATGATCTTGTCGCCATCCATGAATTGCCAGGCTTCGGTGCCCTGCATGAGCGCCTGATGGGCGATCAGTTCATCCGGTGTCTCGGGTGCGCCGTGCGCCTTGATGTAGTCGGGGCTCGCGACGAGCTTGCCGTAGACTGGGCCAATCCGCCTTGCGATCAGATTGGAGTCCTGCAGATAGCCCACCCGGATGGCGCAATCGTACCCCTCGGCAATGAGGTCAACGAAGCGATCGCTGTAGCAGGTCTGGATATGCAGCTCCGGATGACGACGTGCCATCTGCGCCAGCATCGGGGCGAAGTGAGTCGGGCCGAACGACAGCGGGACGGCCACGCGCAAGCGGCCGCGAAGGGCGCCGGCGGGCAGGATCGTTTCCTTGGCGATGTCGATCTCGGTGCAGACTCTGGCGGCGTAGTCCCGGAACGTCGCGCCGGCCTCAGTAAGTGCCGCCCCGCGAGTGGAGCGTGCCAGCAGTTGCACGCCCAGTTCGGTTTCAAGCCGAGCCAGGCGGCGACTGACGATCGATTTCGACACGCCAAGACGCAGGGCAGCCTGCGAAATGCCCCCGGCATCAGCCACTTCCACGAAGGTCTGTAGTTCTTCGATATCCATTCTTGCGTTCCCCTTTTCGCGACACAGCACATCGCGCAATGCTACTACTGCATCGAACATGGGAACAGCACAATGGATTTTCCAGGCACGGCATCATTCGCACGTGTCCTGGAATCCATCAGTCGCACAGGCTCCGGCCTTTTCACAAACGTGCGTCACCCATGAAAAGGATTTGCCAATGGCAAGCGAGACTCTTCGCAACCCCGATACCGATCAGCTACTGACTCCGGAAAATTCGGCGTTGATCATCATCGATTATCAGCCTGTTCAGGTGTCTTCGATCCGCTCGATGCCGCGTGATGAACTCGTCTTCAACATCACCAGCGTCGCCAGGGCTGCGGTCAACTACAACCTTCCGATCATCCACTCGACCGTCAATGTCGCGACCGGCCGCAACAAGCCACCGATTCAGGAGCTGCAAGAGGTGCTCGGCCATCTGCCGACCTATGACCGCACCTCGATCAACAGTTGGGAGGACACGGAATTCAAGCAGGCAGTCAAGGCGCTCGGGCGCAAGAAGCTCATCATGACTGCGCTCTGGACCGAAGCCTGCCTGGCATTCCCGGTGCTCGACGCGATCCAGGAAGGCTATGAAGTTTATGTGCCGGTCGATGCGGTTGGCGGCACATCGCTCGCCGCACACGAGGCGGCGTTGCGCAGAATGGAACAGGCGGGCGCGAAGCTCATCAGCCGGGTGCAGATGTACTGCGAACTGCAGCGCGACTGGGCGCGAGAAGTGACCGTCCCAGGCTTTATGGGCGTGTTCGAGAATTTCGACGGGTTCAACGCTGAAAAGGCTCTGGATGAGGCGGACAAGTAGGCCTGACTAGCGGGCAGTTGATGAAGGTGGCGCTCGCGAAAGCGGACGCTGCCTTTATTTTTTGTAGTGAAATTAGCCGGACACTTTGGCACGCTCAGGCGTCGCAAAAACTTTCTAGCGACCATTAAATGGCAGAATCTCATCAACTGGCTGCTGCGCTTCTATGTCGTCAACAGCGGCGAGATTCGCATCGACGGCCAAAACATCGCGAAGTGATGCAAGACAGCTCCTGGGTATGCCTACGCTCTAGGCGTAGCTGATGACCTGTTCAAGATGTCCAGCCCTCGGTACCTATCGGTGCATCACCCAAAGCCTACATCGACGCATCAAAAAAATTGAACCGCTTTTAGACACGCTCGCCTAATGATCAGCTTGTGGATAATCCCACAGGCAATTTGCCAATATCGGCATACTCCGAGAGGTGGGCAACGTGGCTAAAGACGAGAAAAAAAGCAAAGGGGAAGCTTCGAAAGCCAGCAAGGAATTGAAAGACAAGAAGTCATCACCGGCAAAGAAATCAGCGGCGGCCTCGGCTCTTTCGAAATCTTCCGAAAAGAAAGACAAGAAAAAAGATGCCGAACCAAAAAAATCTGCAAAAAAAGCTGATAGCAAGCCAGAAAAGGCCAAGAAATCAGAGAAGGCAGAAAAGCCGGCGAAAAAGAAAAAGTGACATCTGTTATCTGCTAGGGCTTGACGCCCTAGCCTCCTCAGGCTGTGTTGCCTTCGATAGGTATCAATAGATGACGCCCAAACCACCGGACACCGATCCTGTCTCCTCCCACTATTAGTAAAGGGACAGATCTACTATCCGGAAATTTGATGATAGATCTGTCCCATTTTTCATACAGTTGTGAAGTGCATCGGTTGCAGGTGCCGCTAGGCCTCCCCTATATTTTATGGAAGGCCCACTACGCATCAGCCTTTGATGAACGCCAGCAGATCTGCGTTGATAACCTCTGGGTGAGTTGTACACATGCCGTGCGGATAGCCCTTGTAGACTTTAAGGGTGCCGTTCTTGACCAATTTGATGGACAGCTCGGCTGAGTCGGCAATCGGTACAATCTGGTCGTCGTCACCGTGCAGGATCAGCACTGGCACTGTGATCTTTTTCAAGTCTTCGGTGAAGTCGGTTTCCGAGAACGCCTTGATGCAGTCGTAGTGCGCTTTAGCGCCGCCCATCATGCCCTGGCGCCACCAGTTCTCCTTCACGCCTTCAGAGACAATGGCGCCTTCACGGTTGTAACCGTAGAACGGAATCGGCACTTCTTTATAGAACTGTGCGCGGTTGGCAGCGAGCGCTGAGCGGAAGCCGTCGAACACGTCCAGCGGCAAACCGCCAGGATTGCTGGCGGACTTGACCATGATCGGCGGAACTGCGCCGATCAATACCGCTTTTGCCACAAGGCCGGCACCATATTGAGCGACATAGCGAGCCACCTCACCGCCGCCGGTGGAGTGGCCGATATGCACGGCGTTCTTTAACTTGAGATGAGCGACCAAGGCTGCAACGTCTGCAGCGTAGGTGTCCATGTCGTTCCCGGTTGAGGTCTGCGTTGAGCGACCATGACCTCGGCGATCATGAGCGATCACTCGATAGCCCTTGGAAACAAAGAACAGCATTTGCGCGTCCCAGTCGTCGGAACTGAGAGGCCAGCCGTGGTGGAAAACGATGGGCTGACCGGTGCCCCAGTCTTTGTAGAAGATTTCGGTGCCGTCGCTGGTGGTGAAGCTGGTCATTTCGTTATGTCCTTCTTTAGTCGGGGCCGAAGTTGCTGCCTGGGCAACGTTGCTACCCATCACCATTCCCGAAATCGAACCGGCAGCCAGCGCAGTGGCGCCAACTTTGAGTACCTGCCTGCGAGAACTCGATGGGGCGTTGTATTGATCGGACACAGTACCTCCTGCTCTCGGCATCGCACGAGAGTCAGACTCAGGATCTTGGCTCAACAAGTGAGCGTGAATTAATGCTTGAACGGGTGATGCGAAAGGCTTGGGTGTTTCTCACAGAGCCTTTGCAGCGGCCTCGATGATTTGCGCGACGGGTTTTGGATTGGAAACCATGACTACGTGAGACGCACCTTTGACCACAACCGTCTGTTTGGACTTCGCCCGCTCAGCCATGAACTTCATGGCTTGTGGGGGAATGTTCTTGTCCTTGTCACCATAGATCCACCACGAAGGAATGGTTTTCCATGCAGCGTCCGTTGCTGCTTCGTTCAGTGCTTGCTCAGTGACGGGGCGCTGAGTAGCGGCCATCAAGCGGGCATCGGCAACGGGGACGTCGGCTGCGAATTGAGCGGGAAACTTATCCTGCTGGATGTAGAGATCCTTACCGCCACCCTCCAGAGCTACTGGAGTACCTAGCGTTGGGCCAAGGGTCGCCCCCGGGAATTTTCCGGTGAGCGCGACGGCGCTTTCACCGACTTCAGGTGCAAAAGCGGAGACATACACCAGTGCTTTCACATTGGCTTGTCCATTGGCTGCTTCGCTGATAACCGGCCCCCCATAGGAATGGCCTACCAGCACCACCGGGCTTTTGATGCCCTGGAGCAGATTGGTAATGGATTGGGCGTCGCTTTTAACACTGCGCAACGGGTTGGCGGCAGCAATAACGGTGTAGCCATCTTTCTCAAGAATCTTGATGACGCCATTCCAACTGCTGGAGCCGGCGAAAGCACCGTGAACGAGCACAATGGTAGGTTTGGTTGTGTCGGCCATGGCTGATGTTGCGCCGGCCATCGCAGCAGAAAAGGCCAGATGGGTCACTAATTTATTCATTTTCATACCGAGTTCCTTCCAAGGGTGCATGACAGGTTTTGGAGAACACCGAGCATGAATCTGAAGAGCTTGTATTTACCCACACGCTGCCTCTTCGACACGCTAAGCGATAGTCAGATTGGTGCATACGGGGGCAAGTCGATTGTACTCATGTGCTGTTACTTTCAGATCAATAACGAATGTCGTCAGCGCCCAGACGTTGAAAGCTGGCTCGTACACGTTTAACGGCTGTTTAACGACACTCCGCGTCACTTCCCAAAGGCTACAAATCCTTGCGCCGTTGCCTAAGGTGCCAGTACAGCGAAGGCATTGCGCCTTCGCTTCACTCCCGATCAAGCCACCGGCTGATGACTGGTCACACAGTGAATCCCCCCGCCACCCGCCGCGATGGCGTCGATATTCAACTGCACCACCTCTCGGTCCGGGTACAGCTGCGACAACAGATCAAACGCTTTCGCATCTGCCGAACGATCACCAAACTCAGGCGCAATGACCGCGCCATTCACCAAGAAGTAATTGATGTAACCCGCAGCAAAGTCCGGGTTGTCGCGGTTGAACTGGCTCTTGCGTGGATTGAGCGGCGGCGACAGGGTGTGCACTTGCAGCGCTCGGCCGTCGGCATCGGTGGCGTTCTTGAGGATCTCCAAATGCGCCAATGTCACTTTCCGATCGTATGATTCGGGGTCGTTGTCGAGGTTGGCGATCACCACGCCGGGCTTGACGAAACGCGCGTAAAAATCGACATGAGCATCGGTGATGTCCTTGCCTTTGATGCCCGGCAGCCAGATGATTTTGCGCAAACCCAAACGCTCTTTCAGTTCCTGCTCGACCTCAGCCTTGGTCCAGTCGGGGTTACGGTTGCGGTTGATCCAGCTGCTTTCGGTCATGATCCCCGTGCCGTGGCCATCCACTTCGATGCCACCGCCCTCGCCCACCAACTCGCTGCGCAGGTAACGGGCATCCGCAGTGTCGGCCACCAAAGCGGCCAGTTGCGCATCCTTGTCATGCTGTTGTTTGTTGCCCCAGCCATTGAAGTTGAAATCCACCGCACCGAGTCCGCCTTCGCCGTCGATGACGAAATTGGCGCCGATATCGCGCATCCAGATGTCGTCGAGTTCGGTGGTGGCGTAGGTAATGTTGGTGGTGCCGCACAGTTGTTCGGCCAGACTCCGCTCACGCTGGCGGCAGAACACGGTGACCGGTTCATAGTGGGCGATGGTGCTGGCGATCAGGCCGATTGCCGATTGCACGTGGGGCGTGAAATCCTCCCAGATGGCTTTCTGTGCGCCGAACGCAATGAAGGCCCGCTCGTGTCGGTCGCCCTCATCCGGCATGCGCCAGCGACCTTGGGTCGCGGCGTGCACTGGCGCGAAGCTGAAGCCGATGGAGGCCGCGGCGCCGACACCGGCAATGACCGACACCTGCTTGATGAAATCCCGACGCGTCGGCATATGTGAATCCTTGTGTGAAGCACTCATTTTGCGGTGGCCGTCTTGAATTTGGTCCAGGTACGCATCCGCGCGCGCATGTCGGATTGGGGAATGTCCTTGCCTGGAATCAGCCGCGCATACGTGGCTTCATCGAGGTAGATATCCGGGTTGTTGCGCATCGTCGCATCGACGTCCGGCCGGGCCTTGGCGTTGGAGGTCGGGTAGCCGGTGAAGTTGCTGATGGCGGCCATGTTCTGCGGGCGCATGACGAAGTTGATGAACGCATAGGCGTACTCCGGGTGTTTGGCGTCCACTGGAATCGCCATGGTGTCCATCCACACCGTGGTGCCTTCGCGGGGAACGCGGTACTCGAAGCGGGTGTGCTTGCCGGCGCTGTCCGATGTCCGTTGCGCCTGGGTCATGTCGCCGCTGTAACCGAGGGACAGGCACAGGTTGCCGTTCACCAGGTCGGTCACGGGTTGCGACTGGAACTTGCGAATGTACGGTCGCAGTTTCATCAGCAACTCACTCGCCGCGGCCAGGTCTTCAGGTTTTGCGCTGCGTGGCTCGCGACCCAGATAATTGAGCACCACCGCCAGAACTTCGTCCGGCGAATCGATCATCGAGATACCGCAATCGGCAAATTTGGCCGCCAACTCCGGTTTGAACAACATGTCGAGGCTGCTGACCGGGGCGTCCGGCGAACGCTGTTTGATCTGTTCATCATTGTAAGTCACGCCGATGGTTCCCCACGTGTAGGGGACAGTGGCCTTGCTCGACGTTTCATACTGCCGGCGCAGTTTCTGCAAACCGGGTTCGATGTCGTCCACAGCGGTGAGTTTTGAGCGGTCCAGCGGCAGCAGGCTGCCGGCACGCATCAAGCGTTCGGCAACGGTGTCGCCGGGGAAAATCAAGTCATAACCGCTGTTTCCGGCGAGCATCTTGGCTTCAAGCGTTTCGCTGCCATCCATGACGTCGTAGATCACCTTGATCCCGGTTTCGGCGGTGAATTTGGCCAATGTGTCTTCGGCGAAGTAATCGGCCCAGTTGTACAGCCTCAGGGTTTTCTCTTCGGCATGCAGCGACGACGAGGCGATTGCCAAGCCCAAGGCGCCGAGCAACAACTTGCGGGGAATGCGCATGTCAGACTCCTTGAGTGTTCCAGCGTGCATGAAGGTGACGACCGTCCTGACTCAATAACGCCCCGTACATGTCCGGACGACGGTCGCGGTAGATGCCCCAGCTCAGGCGCTCTTCGCGAATGGCGGCCAGGTCCAGGCGATGGACCAACACGCCGGTGGTGTCACGGTCGGCCTCGGCGAGCAACTTGCCCTTGTGGTTGCAGATAAACGACGAGCCGTAAAAGCTCATCTGCAAGTCCGGATCGGTGGTCGCCACTTCCCGGCCGACGCGATTGGACGCCACCACCGGCAGGATGTTGGCAGCGGCATGGCCGCGCATGGTCATCTGCCAGTGGTCACGGGAATCCAGCGCTGCGCAGCCCGGTTCAGAGCCGATGGCGGTGGGAAACAGCAAGACTTCGGCGCCCATCAATGCCAGGCAACGGGCGGTTTCGGGGAACCACTGATCCCAGCAGATCCCTACGCCGATACGCCCGAACGCGGTGTCCCAGACGCGGAAACCGGTGTCGCCGGGGCTGAAGTACTCCTTCTCCTGATAACCGATGGCGTTGGGGATGTGGGTCTTGCGATACACCCCCAGCAAGCGCCCGTCGGCATCGGCCACGCTCAGGGAATTGAAGTAGGCATTACCGGACTGTTCGAACCAGCTCAGCGGCAGCACGACACCCAGTTCCTTGGCCAACGCAGCAAAGCGTTTGAGTACGCCGCTGTATCGGTACTCTTCGGCCAACGCCAAATGTTTATGGCTTTGTTCGATGCAGAAGTACGGCGTGGCAAACAGCTCCTGCAACAGGATGACCTGGGCGCCCTTCGCTGCCGCCTCACGGACCAACTGCTCGGCCTGATCGAGGTTCTTCGGCAGGTCCCAGGTGCAAGGCATTTGGGTGGTGGCAATCGTCAACAGGGTCATGGTCAACCCTCCACTGGCCAGGCCGGCTGTTGCTGCGTGATGCAATGCACCCCGCCGCCACCATGGGCCAGGTGATTGATCCGCACCGGCACCACTTCGCGCCCGGGGAACGTCTGAGCCAATACTTCGGCCGCTGCGTTGTCGGCGTCGATGCCATAGGCCGGCATGATGATCGCGTTGTTGGCGATGTAGAAATTGGTGTACGAGGCACAGAACACTTCGGCTTCGGTGTCCACGGCATCGGTGGCTTCATAGAGCTCGATCAGCTCGAACTTGCGCCCTTGGGCATCGGTGGCCAGTTCCAGCGCGCGACGGTTTTCCCGTGCAACTTCGGCGTAAACAGAGTGCTTGTCGTGGGTGGCGTCCACCAGCAATACGCCGGGACGTGCGAAGGCGCAGACGCCATCAACGTGGCCGTCGGTCATGTCGCCCGTCACGTAGTCCGGATCACCCGGCAGCCAGATGGTTTTTTTCACGCCCAACAGACGGGTGAAAATTTCCTCGATCTCGGCCTTGGTCATGCCCGGGTTGCGATTGGGGTTGAGCAACACCGACTCGGTGGTGATCAGCGTGCCCTCGCCGTCGACATGAATCGCGCCGCCTTCGTTACTCAGTGGGGTGCCGAAACACGGCACGCCGAGGTGATTGAGTGCGCGACGTGCCAGGCTTTCATCCAGGTTATGCAGCGACTTGCCACCCCAGGCGTTGAAGCGCCAGCTCACACCGGCCAGACCGTGTTGCGGATGGCAGACGAAGCTCGGACCAGAGTCCCGGCACCAACTGTCGTTGACCGCCAGCGGGATCAGTTCGATGTTGGGTCCACACAGCGCTTGGGCACTCACGACAGCCGACGGGTCGACCACCATTTTCACCGGTTCGAACCGGGCAATGGCGTTGGCCACCCGGGCAAAATCCTCTTGCACCAGCGGCAAGGTGACACCCCAGCCCGACTCCCAGAGCGCCTGGTTGTGCGGCCAGACCATCCAGGTCGCGGCGTGCTTGACCCACTCTGCCGGCATCAACCAGCCACTGTTTTGAAGTTCGCTCTGCTGCATGATAAAAAGCCCTTTAGTTAAGCCATTGTGTTCAATGAAAACTGCCTTGGCGGTCTTGGCATGCATGCTACGGCTGTAAAAAAGGGCTAACAAACGATGGATTTTGTAGAAAAGTGATTAGAGGAACTTATCAGTATGCTTAAGCACTGGCCCCCGCTCAGCACCCTTCGCGGCTTTGAAGCAGCCGCCCGCCTGGGCAGTTTTCACAAGGCCGCCGACGAGTTGCACCTGACCCAGTCAGCCATCAGCCAGCAGATCCGCACGCTTGAAGCGTACCTTGAGCAGCCGTTGTTTTTTCGCAGTGGACGCAGCGTCAGCCTGACCGATGCCGGGCATGATTTGCTCAGCACGACCCAGGCGTTATTGCAGCAACTGGCAGTCGGCATTCGTCGCCTCGGGCAATACCAGAAACCCAACCAACTCGTGCTGAACACCACGCCGACGTTCGCCCGTCACTGGCTGCTGCCACGACTGGGAGATTTTCGCCGTCAGCATCCGGAGGTCGACCTATGGATTTTCAGCACCGATGAAGTCCCGGACATGGCCACCCAGACCATCGACCTCGCAGTGCGTGACGACATCAGCTCCCAGGCCGAGTGCAGCTTCAAGGTGCTGCACGCTGACCGCCTCTACCCGGCCTGTCACCCGGACCTGTTGGCGGTGCCCGTCGAGCAGCGCACCATCCTGCACGGCGAGCGGGAAATGGACTGGAGCCATTGGGCCGTGGAGGCTGGCATCGATGTCGGCCAGAAGGATCAGGGGCTGAATTTCTCCGATCCCGGCCTGCTGCTGGACGCGGCGTGCGCGGGGCTCGGCATCGCGCTGGTCAGCCAATTGCTGAGTCGGCCGGCGCGCGACAGCGGACTGCTGCAACCCTTGGTGGAGGACACCATTCGCGGCCCGAACTGGGCGCTGCTGACCCACCGTGACAGCGAGAACAATCCGCTCGCGCGAAGCTTTGTCGAATGGTTACTGAGTAACCTGGACGCAGCGAGTTGCGCATACACGTCTCCTTGTTCGTCCTCGTGAAAGTTATCGTGCAAGCCGCCCAGCCCAAAGCCGCGCGGATCAACCCTTAACAGCCGCTTCGATCGCCGCGACGTCGATTTTCCCCATCTGCATCATGGCGTCGAACGCACGCTTGGCCGCGACTTGATCAGGATTGTTGATGGCGTCTGTCAGGACGCGCGGCGTGATCTGCCACGACAGTCCCCATTTGTCCTGGCACCAGCCGCAGACGTTTTCCACGCCGCCGTTTCCGATAATCGCGTTCCACAAACGGTCCGTTTCGGCTTGATCGTCAGTCGCCACCTGGAACGAGAAAGCCTGGTTGTGCTTGACCCCCGCCCCCCCGTTCAGGCCGAGACAAGGAATGCCCATCACCTTGAACTCGACCGTCAATACATCGCCTTGCTTGCCCGCCGGATAGTCGCCAGGCGCGCGAAGGATGGTTCCCACCGCGCTGTCGGGAAACGTCTTGGCGTAGAACGTGGCGGCGTCCAGTGCGGCACCGTCGTACCAGAGACAAATCGTGTTTTTGCTGACCATTCTGGTTCTCCAATATTGGGGAATGAATGATCATTCTAGCTTGCTGATTACTGGAAGCTCGGCTCTGCACAAACCGCAGACGTAGCACGAAGTGTACGCAGCCCCAAAAGCACGATCACCACCATGGCCAGCCCCGCGACAATGGCGACACCGAAGCCTGCCTGCGCGCCATGGACGTCAATGACCAGGCCCGCCAGTACGCCACCGAGCGCTACGCCGATGCTGATGCCTGTCGTCATCCACGTCAGTCCTTCGGTGATCCTGGAAGGCGGAACAATGATCGTACCGAGATTCATGACGACGACCATCGTTGGCGCAAATGACATACCGGCCACAAACAGCATCCCGGAAAGGATGTAGACGTTCGGTGAGAGAATGGGCAGTACAGCTGTGACTGCCGTTATCAGAACCCCGATAAAGAACTGCTTTTCAATCGGCAAGGAAATCCTTAACGCGCCAAACGTCAGGCCCGCGATCATGGAGCCGAGCGCATAGGCTGCCAGGATGAAACTGGCAGACGCCGGCCAGCCTTGTGCGTTGGCGAAGGCAACAACCGCCACGTCGACTGATCCGCCAATTACACCCATCGCCAAGAGCGCCAGCACGATGGTACGAACGCCGGGGATAAGCAGAGTGGAACTTGCGCTCCTTTTAACACCCACAACCACCTTCGGTTCTGTCTGGCGCTGCATAAGAAAGGCCGTCACGCCGACAACCAGCAACAAGACGGCGACAAGAGGCCCGGCTTCGGCGAAAAGGCTGACGCTCAAACCAATGGCAAGTGGTGGGCCGATGATAAAGGCGAGTTCAGTTAGCACCGTGTCCAGGGAGAAGGCCGTGTGTAATTGCGGCTTGCCACGGAAAAGCTGCGTCCAGCGTGCTCTGATCATGGCGGGCATGCTTGGCATCGTGCCCGCCAATGCCGCAAGAATAAAAAGCAGTGGGGCCGGAGCCTTCATGTAGACAGCGATGATCAGCGCCAGCAACATGCCAATGCTGAAGGCCGTCACAAAGGGCAGAACCCGACTCTGGCCCCGCTGATCAACGAGCTTCGACACTTGCGGGCCGATCAGCGCATTCGCCAAGGTAAAAGTACCGGCGACCGAGCCCGCCAGCCAATAAAGACCCGTCTGCTGCACCAGCATGGTAATGATGCCGATGCCGATCATTGCCTGTGGCAGACGGGCAATGGAACTCGCGATCACCAACCCCATGACGCCCGGGGTGGTGAGAAGTTCGCGGTAGGGATTTGCCATGATTCCTCCTGTTTATACTTCGACGCTGATAAGTAGCCCGCTGGCATGCAATGCAAACTAATGGGGTATCGGCACCTGAATGGTTATTTGAGCCAGCATGCAAGTGGGCTATTACAAACCCACTTGCATGCAGATGAGCGAAACGCTCAATCATTGCCTCTTACAAAAGCGCTCGGCTTAATGCTTCAGCCAAGTGCTTGCGATTACTGACGTCCTCCATCATCGACACATGCCCGCCTGGAATCGAAACAGAATTAATCGCCAAATCAGGCAAGAGCTCTCTCCACCCGCCTACCCTATCAACCCGCAGCAGAGGGCTACGCTCACGATCAGCCGCGTAGAAATGATAGAGATTGACCGGCAATGGAGAGGGTTTATAGGCGCCGGCAATGTGTGAGAAATGATAAATGGCTTGCCATTTGACTGTTTCCAGCGAGAGGTCTGCATTTGGATCATAACCTCCCAGATCCTGTGCTTTTTTAATCAGCTCGGCAAACTCATCACCCTCATTCAACACATCGAATTTATGACGCTCCGCCTCGCAAGCCACCGCCTTAACATGTTCAATAAAGTAGTCTTTTATGGCTCGATTTTTATAAAGCAACTTATGCGGGGCCGGCACGTCAATAAACCCTAAGAACTCAACACTGGCGTCCTTGCACATAAGCGCATGGGCGATGGCATAAGCGAGAATCCCTCCAGAGGAATACCCCGCAATGCGATAAGGCCCTTCAGGCTGGATCGCCTGCATGAGCGGTATCATTCTTTCGGCCATATCCTCCATCGAGTGAGGCAAAGGGTCGCCAATGGCCGACCACGGCAATACATGGATCGGGCAGCTAACCCGGAGTTGTTGCGCCAGAGAAATAGCGTACGAATAATCGGCCAATCCCGAGGGCACGAAAAAGACCGGTGGCTCAGTCCCGCCAGCGCGCACCGTGATCGCCCCGATCTGCGGATTGAACACAGGAGACTGTGCGATCCGAGTGGCAAGGTTGGCCAATCTCGGGTGTTCAAAAATGTCGCTCAGCGAACACTCCAGACCATAACCCCTGATTTTTTGCATCAGTTGGACGGCCATTAGCGAATGGCCGCCGAGGGCGAAGAAGTTGTCATGGCGGCCGACTTGTTCAACCCCGAGCAACCCTGACCAGAGCGCTGCCAGAATCGTCTCGGTCTCACCTTGTGGTGCTTCATACGCCGCATGGGCAAAAGCCTCGCCCTCAGGAACAGGCAACGCCCGCCGATCAAGCTTGCCATTCGGGGTCAGCGGCAAGCGTTCAATCAGCACAAAGGCAGACGGCACCATGTAGTCGGGTAGACGTTCACTCAGATAATCACGCAGTCGACCTGCAAGCGATAAACCCGCCTCTGAGTCGGCATTTCCCAACACCTCTGGCCGAGCTACTACATAAGCGACCAGTCGCTTGTCCGGGTCTACGCCTTGCACCTCCACCACCGCCTCGCGGAGGGAAGGATGCTCGGTCAATCTGGCCGCAATTTCACCCGGTTCAATCCGCAAGCCACGGATCTTGACCTGGTCGTCATTGCGCCCCAGGAACACCAGGTTTCCGTCCGGCAGATAACGGGCCAGGTCCCCCGTCTTATACATACGCGCGTCAGGCTCGCCGGCAAATGGATCAAGCAAGAAACGCTCATCCGTCAGTTCAGCGAGGTTCAGATACCCACGCGCAACACCCATGCCCCCGATGTACATCTCGCCCACCGCACCCAGCGGAACTGGCTCGCCATACGCGTCCAGGAGGTAAATGCGGGTGTTTGAAATCGGACGGCCTATCGGCACCGGATCAACGTCATCAGAGGAACAGCGATGGACTGCCGCCCAGACTGTCGCTTCAGTCGGGCCATATTCATTGAACAACTCAATGCTGGTGAATGCTGAAGTCACTTCCTGGATCAGCTTCGCAGGACATGTTTCACCCGCCACGATCACCTGACGCAGTTGTCCATATCCAAGTTGGGCGACTTGCGGCAAAACCAATCTTGCGAGAGACGGCACCAACAGCACTGACGTGACTTTGTTCTCAATCAACAGGCGGCTGATGATCAGTGGATCTACGACGGCTTTGCCGCCTGGTAAACACAAGGCACCACCGGTGGTTAATGTTCCGAAGATGCCGGCTACAGAACTGTCAAACGCCATTGATGACAGCAGTAAAAATACAGCGTCGGAACCTGGCTTGTAGACTGTGGTTCGTGCCAATGTCGATGCGATCAATCCACGGTGTTCGATCATGACGCCCTTGGGCTGACCGGTTGAACCCGAGGTATAGATCAGATAAGCGAGGTTGCGCGGTGTAAGGCCGGGAACCTGAAAATTGACATCAGACGTCGTCAACATTTCATTGGGATCAAGCACGGTATGGGACTGCAGTGCCTCACCCAGCACCTGCCGTCCGGCCGCATCGGCCAACACCAGGACCGGCGCCGTATCGGCAAGAATGTAAGCCAGTCGATCTCCCGGATAGGCCGGATCAAGCGGCACATAGGCGCCGCCCGCCTTCAGGATCGCCATCAGACCCACAACCATTGCCGCCGAGCGCTCGACACAGATCGCCACCCGCTGGTCGGGCTCGACGCCCTGCTCGACCAGCCGATGTGCCAGTCGATTGGCCCTGGCATTGAGTTCACCGTAACTGAGCGCCTCGCCCTCAAGGATCAGCGCCATTGCCTCTGGAGTGCGCGCCACCTGCGCCTCAAACAAATGATGAATGCACACATGATCCGGGCAGGATGCATCCGTCGCGTTCCACGTCTTGAGCAGCAAGGTACGTTCAGGCGCAGGCAAAATATTCAGCTGTCGAACCGGGCGCTGCGGCGAGCGCTCCAGGGTCTGCGCCAGACTGTCCAACGCCTGCTCCATGTAGCCACACACGCGTTCGGAATCGAACGGCGTGACCACTTGGGTCGTCAACCCCAGTGAGTGACTGAAATCTTCCACAGACAACGTGAACGGATAATTGGTCCGCTCTTGTTCACTCAAGAACTCGACGCCCGGCATTTGCCCCATGGTCTGGACGATGTTGTCCGCACCCGCCAGATCATTGTGCCGATAGTTGAGCAATGCGCTGAACAGCGGCGTGCCTGTAGCGACCCCACTGCACCTTTGTGCCAGTGCCAGCGAGGCATGCTCGTGGGCGAGCAACTCGGCCAGTCGGGCATGGGCCTGCTGGACACTCTCAGCGGTATCAATGCCGCCTGAGTCAAAGCGGATTGGAAGCGTGTTGATGAACATGCCCATCGCTCGATCCGCCCCGTGGCCCGCTTGCATGCGCCCAAACAGCACCGTACCAAACACGACCTTTTCCTGGCCGCTGGTGCGCGCCAGAACCTGGGCAAAGGCAACATGACACAGACTGGCGAGACTCACATTCAATCGCCTCGCCTGCGCCCGCAGCCGATCATTGAGTTCGGCCGAAACCATGCGGCAGGTCTGCCCCACCTGCGCGCCATCCAGATGCACTTCCGCCAATCCAAAGGGCAGCGTCGGCTCATCTATGCCAGCCAGCATCGATCTGAAGAAACGTTCATGTTCCGCCACGCTCTTGCCCAAACGCACCTGACCGATCAGGTTGCGGAACGGTTGAGGCGACGGCAGCTTCTCACCGCGATCGGCGAGGAAAGCCTGCACTTCGTTATAAAAAAATTGCAAGGAAGAAGCATCGTCAATCAAGTGATGCTGCAGCTGCATCAGAATGAAGCGGCCTGCGACAGGGTCATGGGCAACGATAAAGCGCAGCACCGGTGCCTGGGTCAGGTCAATTCGGTGTCGACATGAATCGAAGCGCCGGGAAAGCTGTTCGGTAACGGGGCCGTCTGCCGGATCGAGAACAACATCAGTGACGGAAAGTGGAGCCTGTCGCCAGACAACTTGCGCGGCGCGAGACATTCCTTCCCAGACAAAAGCGGTACGCAAAATGTCGTGACGGTCTACCACCTGTTGAACGGCGCCGAGATAGCGTTCCAGTGTTTCACGATCAGCAAAGGCCATCTGCGCAACCAGCAAATAGGGGTCACCTTCCTTTGCCAGCATGTGGTGGAACAGGATGCCGTCCTGCATCGGTGAGAGCGCGTAGATATCCTGAATGTTGGTTGCCCCCCCAGGTACCTGTGAAACGATCAGATCGATGTCCGATTGGCTGAGATCGATCAACGGCAGCAGGTCGGGCGTGATTCTGCCGGTCTCGGGATTGATAAGATTCGGCGGCACCACCACCTCTCTGTGTTGGCCAAGCGTGCTGGCCAGCACCGACAACACCGGCGTCTGAAACAGATCACGCACAGCAAGACTCAGACCCTGGCGGCGCAGCCGTTCGATCAACCGCACCGCCAAGAGTGAATGGCCGCCGAGGGCGAAGAAGTTGTCATGGCGACCGACTTGCTCAACGCCAAGCAGCTCGGACCAGATCCCGGCAAGGGTGACCTCGATCTCGCCCAACGGCGCCTCGTAGGCCGCATGGGCAAAGGCATCGTCCTCTGGAACCGGCAGCGCCCGCCGATCAAGCTTGCCATTACCCGTCAGCGGCAAGCTTTCCATCCGTACAAAGGCAGACGGCACCATGTAGTCGGGTAAACGGCTGCTCAGGTAATCACGCAGCGTTCCCGCCAGCGCCCGGCCAGTTGCAGCGTCTACCGGCGTGTCCTGAACCTCGGAGTGCGTCACCACGTAAGCCACCAGGCGCTTGTTGGCATCCTCGCCTTGCGCCACCACCACCGCCTCGCGGAGGGAAGGATGCTCGGCCAATCGGGCCGCAATTTCCCCCAGTTCTATCCGGAAGCCGCGGATTTTCACCTGATCGTCATTGCGCCCCAGAAACGCCAGATTGCCGTTCGGAAGGTAACGGGCCAGGTCCCCCGTTTTATACATTCGCGCTTCAGGTTTGCCGGCGAAGGGATCGAACAAGAAACGCTCGGCCGTCAGCTCAGGGCGGTTCAGATAGCCACGCGCAACACCCGCGCCGCCGACGTACATCTCACCCACGGCCCCCATCGGAACAGGCTGGCCATGCGCGTCCAGCAGATAGAGATTCAAATCCGGCAGACGCCGACCGATCACGCTGTCGTCTTGTCGCGCATCGGATGAAGTCAGCGGGTACCAGGAAACGTGGACCGTGGTCTCCGTGATCCCGTACATGTTGACCAGTTGCGGGGCCGATTCGCCACGCACGCCATACCAGACGCGCAGGGTCGACGGTTGCAGTGCTTCGCCGCCAAAGATGACGTAGCGCAGGCGGTCCGATGACGGTTGTGCATATTCGATCAAGGCTGTGAACGCGCTCGGGGTCTGGTTCAGGACGGTGACGCCCTGCTCACAAATCAACTGATAAAACGCTTGCGGAGAACGGGTAATGGCATGCGGGACCAACACCAGCGTGCCGCCATAACGAAGGGCGCCCCACAGTTCCCAGACCGAGAAGTCGAAGGCAAAAGAGTGGAACAGGCACCAGACGTCACTGGCCTCAAAACCAAAGTCGGCGTGTGTCGTGTCGAACAGACGCACCACCTGAGCATGCTCGATCATCACCCCTTTAGGCTGTCCGGTTGAGCCCGAGGTGTAGATGATATAAGCGAGGTTATTGGTGCCAAGGCCTGGAACTACAGGGTTGGCGTCCGCCCCGATCGACGCTTCAGCGTGGACCTCATTGGGATCGATTACGGTACGAGCCTGCAAAGCGTCCCCGAGTGCCTGGTGTCCGGCCGCATCAGCCAGCACCAAAACCGGAGCTGTATCACCAAGGATGAAAGCCAGTCGCTCCCCCGAGTACTCCGGATCGAGCGGCACATAGGCGCCACCCGCCTTCAGGATCGCCATCAGGCCAACCACCATGGCCGTGGAACGTTCGACACAGATCGCCACGCGCTGGTCAGGCCTGACGCCTGAAGCAATCAGCCGATGCGCCAGCCGATTGGCCCTGAGGTTGAGTTCGCCATAGCTGAGCGCCTCGCCTTCAAAGACCAGTGCGGTTGCCTCAGGATTGCGTGCAACCTGCTCCTCGAATAGCTGATGCATACACAGATGAGCCGGGCGGGATTCATCCACCGAGTTCCACGTCTTGAGCAACAAGGTGCGCTCAGACGCCTCAAGCAGGTCTATTTTGGCGACAGTCTGGCTGGCATCCCGGGTCATCTCGGCAAGGACAGTCTTCAGATAACCCGCGTGGCGCTCGATCGTGGCTGCGTCAAACAACGCCGTCGCATAGCCAAGCGCCCCCACGATTCGATCGCCCGCCTCGGCCAGGTTCAGCTCCAGATCGAACCGCGCCACCTCATAGGATGAACCCACTGGGCTGGCTTCAAGGCCGGGCAAGGCCCATTGGCCTGCATCATGGTTTTGCCAGGCAAATACCACCTGAAACAGTGGCGTATGGCTCAACCGTCTAGGCGGCTGGGTCATCTCCACCACCTGCTCGAACGGCAGATCCTGATGATCCTGGGCCTTGAGTGCCCGCTCGCGTACTCGCGCAATGAGGTCGGTCACACTCGGGTTGTCGCCAAGATCGATCCGCAGCGCCAGTGTGTTGACGAAAAAGCCGATCAGCGGCTCGATGTCGCAATGGCCACGGTTGGCACTTGGCGCGCCGATCACAATGTCTTCCTGCCCCGACAGACGTGACAGTACTGCCGCCCAGGCCGACAACACGGTCATGAACAGCGTCACGCCCTGCTGCTGGCTGAAACGCTTGAGGGCCGTTGTCAGCTCTGCGCTGAGCTCGATCGGCACAGAGGCGCCCACAAGGGACTGCTGCTCAGGCCGCCGCCGGTCTGTGGGCAGGTCGAGCAGCGTTGGCGCATCGGCCAGCGCCTGCTTCCAGTACGCCGCCTGCTCATTCAAGCGCTCCCCCGACAGCCATTGCCGCTGCCAGGCGGCATAGTCCGGATACTGGATCGCCAGCGGCGGCAATGGACTGGCCTGATCGTTAATGAACGCCGTGTACAGCGCACTCAGCTCTGGCAAAAGTATGCCGAGCGACCAGCCATCCGAGACGATGTGGTGTTGTGTGAGAAGCAATACATGCTCATCGACGGAGGCGGCGACAGGCACCCGGATCAGGCAAGCCCGAATCAGCGGGCCACTAGCGAGATCAAAGGGCGCCCGGGCTTCGTCGGTGCAAAGCCTTGCAAGCTCGGCTTCTGCGCCCGATTCAAGAAGATCAATCCGGCGCAATGGCAACCCCTGGTCGCCGGCCAGCAGACGCACTTCGACCTCGCCCTCTTGGGTGACAAAGACCGAGCGCAATGCCTCATGGCGCGACCAGAGTGCATCAAGGGCCTGCTGCAACACCGTCACGTTCAACTGGCCGCGCAATCTCAGGGCCAAGGGGATGTGATAGGCATCGCTGATCCCACTGTCGAGTTGGGCCAGAAACCACAGTCGCTGCTGAGCGAAAGACAGCGGCAAGGATTCATCGCGAGAAAGGGTCTGGATCGATCCACGCGCCACAGCGCCGCCGTTGCGCAGGGCTTCAATCGCCAAAGCCACAGCCTCGAGCGTTGGAGAGGCGAACAAGGTGGCGAGCGGCAATTCAGCCCCAAGGGCTGCAATGCGACTGACCAGCCTCACGGCCATGAGCGAATGACCGCCGAGGGCGAAGAAGTTGTCATGGCGACCGATTTGTTCAACGCCAAGCAGCTCCGACCAGATCCCGGCCAGGTGGACCTCGATCTCGCCCAGCGGCGCCTCGTAGGCCTCACGGGCAAAAGCGTCCTCCTGCGGAACAGGCAACGCCTTGCGATCAAGCTTGCCATTGGCCGTCAGGGGGAAGCTGTCCATCCGCACAAAGGCAGACGGCACCATGTAGTCGGGTAAACGGTTACTCAGGTAATCACGTAGCGTTCCCGCCAGCGACAAGCCAGATTCACAATCGACCGATGCGTCCTCAACTTCGGACTGCGCCAACACATAAGCCACCAGACGCTTGTCGGTCTCCTCGCCTTGCGCCACTACCACCGCCTCGCGGAGGGAGGGATGCTCGGCCAATTTGGCTGCAATCTCACCCAGCTCGATCCGGAAACCGCGGATCTTCACCTGGTCGTCATTGCGCCCCATAAACGCCAGATTTCCGTCTGGAAGATAACGGGCCAGGTCCCCCGACCGGTACATACGCGCGTCAGCCTTCCCCGCAAAAGGGTCGTGCAGGAAACGCTCAGCCGTCAGCTCGGGACGGTTCAGATAGCCACGCGCAACACCGGCGCCGCCGACGTACATTTCACCCACTTCCCCCATCGGAACCGGCTGGCCATGCGAGTCCAGAAGATAGAGATTCAAACCCGGCAGGCATTGACCGATCACGCTGTCGACTTGTCTCGCATCGGATGAAGTCAGCGGGTAATAAGTGACGTGGACCGTGGTTTCGGTGATCCCGTACATGTTGACCAGTTGCGGGGCAGATTCTTCACGCACGCCATACCAGTCGCGCAAGGTCGACGGTTGCAGCGCTTCACCGCCAAAAATGACGTAGCGAAGAGGGTTCGATGACGGTTGTAGGTATTCCATCAAGGCGGTGAAGGCGCTCGGGGTCTGGTTCAGGACGGTGACGCCCTGCTCACAAATCAGCTGGTAAAACGCTTGGGGAGAACGGGTAATGGCATGCGGGACCAACACCAGCGTGCCGCCATAACGAAGGGCTCCCCACAGCTCCCAGACCGAGAAGTCGAAGGCAAAAGAGTGGAACAGGCACCAGACGTCGCTGGCCACAAAACCAAAGGATGGATGTGTCGTGTCGAACAGACGCACCACCTGAGCATGCTCGACCATGACCCCTTTGGGCTGTCCGGTTGAGCCCGAGGTGTAGATGATATAAGCGAGGTTGCCGGGGGTAAGGCCGGGGACGTCAGGGTTGGTGTCCGCTTCGGTCGGGACCTCCCGGGGATCAAGGACGGTAAGAGCCTTTAAAGCGTCCCCGAGCGCCTGGCGCCCGGCCGCATCAGCCAGCACCAGAACCGGAGCCGTATCGCCAAGAATGAACGCCAGTCGCTCCCCCGAGCTCTCCGGATCGAGCGGCACATAGGCGCCACCCGCCTTCAGGATCGCCATCAGGCCAACAACCATCGCCAAGGAGCGCTCGACACAGATCGCCACGTGCTGGTCGGGCCTGACGCCCAAAGCAATCAGCCGATGCGCCAACCGATTAGCCCTGGCGTTGAGTTCGCCATAGCTGAGCACCTCGCCCTCAAACACCAGTGCTGTTGCCTCAGGATTGCGCGCAACCTGCGCCTCGAATAACTGATGAATACACAGATGTACAGAATATTCAGACGTAACTTGGTCGTGCATCCTTGCCTCCAGAAGTGAACAAAGTCACTTCTATCGATTGATTGCACCTACATCATGTAAGTGCAAGTCCATGGAATACTATCTATTGACTTCTACCTGCCGCAAGCCTAAACCAATCCAGCGGCAACGTATCGATCATTAGAACTAATCACTATCTAACATATAAACAGGCGTATCAGCCGACATCATCTTGCCAATGCCATCACACATCACCAACCCCGCGCCTGCCGGGCATTCCAGACAGATGCCAGTTAAAAACCCTGGTTATTGCCGCCCATGAAAAACAACATCCATGGCCAGACAAGCCAGGACATTTCTTTTCTGCGTTAGAGATAAACAATGATCTTTTAGTCTGTTCAGCAGAACGATTTCGATCCGATTTCAGCTATGAGGCCCATCGATGCCAAGAGTCTACCCCTGACACATCGAAGTCAATACCGGTCGAAAACTGACACATCCTGACGAAGTAAAACCGCCACACTGGCGGTTATCAAGTTCGATTCATGAGTGTGAAATAACCGTTTCGTGAGTTTTTTGTAGGTGCTTTCCTACGAATCGATTGTCATCGTCTGCGCGGTCGCTTTGACCGTTCTGTCATCCATTGCCTACGTCGATAGTCACCATCAACTCAATGAAGTTCTCATAAAAAATCTGCGGCGTAACATCGGCTCCATACCAAAACAACGACCCCCCGGAGCACACCATCATGAAACGCCAACTCCTTCTCAGCATCGCTTTCTCGGTTTTTGCAGTTAACGCTTTCGCCGCTACCTCTGCTCACCCGGTTGTCGCTGAAGGCGGCTCGGATCGTCTGATGGAAAGTCGTGTGGCTGAGGGTGGTTCGGATCGTCTGATCGAAAACCGTGTTGCCGAAGGTGGCTCCGACCGTCTGATCGAAAGCCGTGTTGCCGAAGGTGGCTCCGACCGTCTGATCGAAAGCCACGCTGCATAAATGAATAGCTTCACCGCGGTACTCAATGAAAAGCCCGGCCTGTCCGCCGGGCTTTTTCATGCGCCAGAATAAATCAGTCTCCAATCAAGGACCGACTGACCTTGTAAACAAAACTCGGCGCCTGCCCCGGTACGTCGTCCAGCACGTCGACACGTTGCATGCCGATTTTTTCCAGCACGCCTATCGAGGCAGTGTGGGCGGGCCTGACCAGCGCAAAAACCTCAGGCACCTTCAGCTCGTCGAATCCATATTCAAGCGACGCCCTGCTCAACTCAGTCGCATACCCCTGGCCCCAGGCGGACACGGCAAGTCGATAACCGAGGTTTAGCCGCTCGACATCGCCGTACTTGCGCCAACCGATACCGCCGAAACCAATGACGCAATCAGGGGCAACACGGGTGGCGATGGTCCACAGTCCGTAGCCGTGAATGGTCCAGTGGCGAATCCAGTCATTCAGCAGCGTTTCAGCCTGGTCAATAAGCGTCAAAGGCCCGACCGGGTTGTATTGGTTCGTGGCAGGGTCGCCGTAGATGGCAAACAGGCTGGCCAGGTCTTCGGGTTGAGGTGGCCTTAAAAACAATCGCGAGGTGGTTCGTTGCATCGCTTTTGATCCTTGGCGAATGTCGGGAAGCCTATTGCGGCTGAAAGGTCTGAAGGTACGCCAACAGGTTTTCGATCTTTTCCGGATCGCTGAGCCCCCAAAAAATCATGCGAGTGCCAGGGACCACTTTCTTTGGCGCTTCAAGGTACGCGGCCAGGGTTTCGCGGGTCCAGACGATGCCGGCTGATTTCATGGCGTCGGAATATTGGTAATCCGTGGTGCTGCCCGAGTGGCGTCCAAAAATGCCATTGAGTTGCGGCCCGAACGAACCCCGCGCCGACTCCCCGACCTGATGGCAGCCGCCGCATATCCGTTTGAACAGTGCCGCTCCCGCTTCAGCATCGCCGGCCGCGTGTGCCTGCGCGCTGGACAGCCCGGCATTGAGCACCAAGGCCAGGGTGAGTGCTGCGGCTTTCTTCATGTCCTGCTCCAAATCATCTGTGGCTTATCGCTTGTGAATCAACTCGCACCCGGTTGAAATTTCTTCCGGTAAGCCGCCGGCAACAAACCCACCCGCTGGCGGAAAAGTCTACGGAATGAATTGCCATCTTCGTAGCCCACGGCGTACGTGATGCTGTCCATTGTCATTCGCGTGGACTCAAGCAACTGCTTGGCCTTCTCCAGACGCAGGGTTTGCAGGTAGGTAATCGGCGTGTACCCGGTAGCCTCCTTGAAGCGCCTTTTGAAGTTGCGCACGCCGAACCCGAAGCGCTGGGCGACATCGTCAATCAGCAGCGGTTGATCGAAGTGTGCCTCCAGCCAGTTTTGCGAGCGCAGGATGTCGCCATCCCCGTGACTCTTCGGCATAGACCACATGACATACACCGATTGCTCGCTGCGCACCGTGTCGACGAGCAAGTATTTGCCACATTTCTGCGCCAGATCCAATGAGGCAAACCGGCGCACGAGGTGCAGCAAAAGGTCCATGGCGGCACTCGCGCCACCGCTGGTGATCACGCGGTTGTCCTCGCAGAGGATCTGCGTTTCCTCCAGACAGACCTCGGCATACCGACGACGAAACAGGTCTGCAAAGGCCCAGTGCGTGGTTGCCCGAACGCCATCCAGCAGGCCCGCTTCGGCCAGCATGAACGCCGCCGTACACATTGAAGCCACAACCGCACCCTGCGCATGCTGTTGACGCAGCCAGGGACCATAGGCGGAAAATGCCGGCAAGGCGTCCCTCAGGGTGAAGAGAAAACCGGGGATCAGCACCAGATCGGTTCGCAGGACCTCGACGGTGGACAGGTCCGCGCGCAGCGTCTGCCCTCCCCATGCGGCGACATCATTGCCATCAAGGGAGGCAATGACAACTTCAAAAGGCGCAACCGCCGTGTCTGCGAACAGATTGGCGGCGCTGAGCACTTCCAACGCCATGGTGGCGCTGGCAGCGGAACATTGGTCCGCCAGTAAAAGAGTGACGTGCATGCATGATCCTGTTGCGCTTTTCGCATGTAAAAAGTCATTTGCGCACCTACCTTACCTGATCCCTCCTCCCTAAAGTGCACCGGTCACTCAATCATCGGCGTACTTATGAATCTCTGGTTCCGACTGTTCCTCATGCTGTTTCGTCGTCCGTGGCGCAAGCCAGTCGACGCCCTGGCGACCACCGTCATCCGTCTGCGCGTCTGGCCGCTCGACCTCGACCTCAACCGCCACGTGACCAATGGCCGTTATTTCACCTTGGCCGACCTGGGGCGCATGGACTACGTACTGCGCAGCGGCGCATTCCGCGTGGCCTTGCGCAATAAGGCGGTGCCGATCGTTGGCGATACCTGGGGCAAATTCCGTCGTGAGCTGAAGCTGTTCGAAGCCTTCGAGATTCACACCCGGATGCTTGGCTGGGACGATAAGTGGAGCTTTATGGAACATCGCTTCGTGAGCAAAGGGCGCGTGGTCGGCGTGGTCGTGATGCGCGGCCTGTTCCGCGCGGGCAAAGGCACGGTTGCACCCGGCGAGTTTGCCCGGGAGCTGGGCCTGGCGGAACAATCGCCACCGATGCCGCAGTGGCTGACAGACTGGTCGCAAAGCTGCAACGACATGAGCCTTGAGCTTCGAGAGGAGGAAGGTCAGCCTGCCCGGCGCCCGCGGACAGTCGAAGAAGTTTGAGGCGCCCGTTATCCGCTGACAGCAGCAAGCGCAGACTCTATCCTGTGCACCCCGCGATTTCACCGGAGAACTCTGTGCCACCCCTGACCGCCCGCGAGGTTTACCAGCAGTTGCGCGACGCCGCGCTGGAAGTTCGGCCTCTAATGCGCCTCGCCGAACAATCCGAGCCCGGCCACGTGCAGGTCAATATCGAAGGCTGGCGCCTGAGCCTCGGTGTCGACGGTAATCGCCTGCTGCATTGCCAACGTTGCCAGAGCCCGGACGGCCGCGAGGGTGAACTCGACCGCTGGCAACGCTACGGCACCGACCCGGTCAGTTTGCTCAGCACATGGGAGTTGGCGCAGATTGAGCGGTTGCTGGGCCTGCTGCGCAAACCTTAAAGATCAACGATCAATGTACCCGCAATGCTCTCGGCAAATTCGACACCAAACAGACGACCCGGCGTTTCGAACCCGCAACGCCGCTCCCCGCCCAGCACGCGTCGCGCTGCTTCCACAGCGGCCAGTGGTGTGTACGAATAACCGTTGACGGTCTCAATCACCGACCGTGCAACATGCCCATCGTCACCCGTCACCTCGGCAACCGCACGAGCCCGGTGAGACAGGCGCTCTTGCTCGTCAGGGCCATCGGGAAGTTGCGACAGGTCGCCCTCGGGGAAAGCATCACCGCTGATGTGCACGAACATGGCAATGTTCGGAATACCCGTTGAGCGCCCACCGGTGACCAGGTCACCGAACGACAGCGGCGCACAGAGCACAGGCCCGGCACCGAAATCGAAGTGACTCGGTTGCGCATCCGGCGCAGGAACGAGTACGCCGTCGACCCGCGCCATCAGCCCCGCACCGATGATCTCGCCGACACTGTTGGCCGATCCGCGTGACATGGAGCCTGCGACCTGAAGCGCGATCCGCAACGACTGCGGATTCTCGACGCGGCGGGCAACGTGCATGGCGAGGCAGTCGGTGGGGACAACGTCCCAGCCGACGCCAGGCAAAAGCATCACGCCGGCCCCCTCACCTAACCGCTCGGCCAGTCGATAAACGTTGATCTCGGCAGTGATGTCGAGATAGTCGACTCCGGCCCCGATACAGGCCCGCATCAAAGGTTCTGCCGTCAATACAAAAGGGCCGGCGCAGTTCAACAGGACGGTGACGCCGTTGAGCGCTTGCGCCGTTTGAGCGTCTGGCGCAAAGGTTCGATAAGGCACGCTCAGTTGCCGGGCAAGCGCCGCCAACCTTGCTGCATCTCGTCCGGCGATCTCGAAGTCCAGCCCCAAGGCCTTCGCCTGCGCCGCCACCATCCGGCCGGTGTACCCGGTGGCACCGTAAATCAGCAGTTTGCTCATTGTGGGTGCTGCCAGTTTTTATAGACGAATTCGATGCTGTACCCATCCGGGTCCAGTACGTTGGCAGCGTAGTAGTTCGGGTCGTAATGCAGCCGTGCGCCGGGAGCGCCGTTATCGGTTGCGCCTGCCGCCATCGCAGCGGCATAAGCCGCATCGACCTCGGCCCTGCTGTTCGCGACGAACCCGACATGAGCAGCCCGCCCCTCTACCACACCTTCACGCAGCCAGAAAAACACCCGACCTTGCGCGCCGAAACCCTTGAGGTCCGGATGGCCCGGCGGGCCGTCCTTGCCGTCGTAATCCAGCCGGCTGGTAATCCCGAGCGGTGTGAGCGCCGCGGTATAGAAATTGACGGAGCGTTGAGTGTCGCTCACCGAAATAAAAACATGATCTAGCATGGAATGTGCCTCGCTGATTCAGATGATGTAACCGCCGGAAACCTCAATGGATTGCGCGTTGATCCAGCCACTGTCTTCGGACATAAGCGTGGCGATTACACGACCCACGTCGTCCGGTTCGCCGACACGGCCGAGCGCCGTTTGCGAAGCTAGCAGGGTCTCGAACTCTTCGCTCAAACCGCCACCCAGTTCAGTGCGAATGGCACCGGGAGAGACAGAATTGGCACGGATGCGCCTCGCACCAAACTCTTTGGCCATGTAACGAGTGAGTACTTCCAGCCCACCCTTGAAGGCGGCATAAGGCGCCACGCCCGGAGTGACCACGCGCGTTGTCGCGCTGGTGAGGTTGACGATGCTTGCACCCTCCTCCATCAACGGCAGCAATGCCTGGGTCAGGAAGAACGGGCCTTTGAGGTGAACGTTCATGAGGTCGTCGAACTGCGCCTCGGTGACTGTCTCGATCGGATTGAATAAGCCGTGGCCGGCATTGTTGACCAGACCGCCCAGGGTTGTGGCTTGCCAGTTCGATTGCAGTGCATGCCGTACCGCCTCGAAGAACACACCAAACGATCCGGCATCGCTGACATTCAGTTCGAGGGCAACGGCATTGCCACCCTCGGACTTGATGCGTTGCACAACCGAGTCGGCCGCTTGCAGGTTGCTCTTGTAGGTCAGGATGACGCCCATTCCGCGCCGGGCACATTGCACTGCGACGCTGGCACCGATGCCTCGGCTGCCGCCGGTAATGACGATAACACTCATGGTTTGCTCCACTGCTAATCAGGTGAGCAACCACGGTAACCATAGAACACGGGGCGAGCGCAGCCGTTACTACTCCAATCCTGCCTGTTTCTGCTTTTTGCTTGCGTCGTGCGTCACCCTGCTGTCAGATGTCTCCCCATGGAAAATCAACTGAATGAACTCAGGGCCCTCGCCGCCAGGGCCGAAAACAGGCGTACAGAGACCGGCATTCCGCGCGTGGCCATGGTCCAGGGTGCGATTCCCGAGCATCAACTGGCCGCTGTCTATGAGCCGATGATCAACCTGATCCTGCAGGGCAGTAAGTCCATGACCGTCAGCGATCGTACGCTACAGTATGACCCGGCGACTTACTTCGTGATGTCGATTGAACTGCCTGCGGTCGGCAGTGTGCATCCGGCAACTTCCGGCGAACCGTATCTCGCCGTCGCCTTGACGCTTGATCCTGCCGTTCTGGCGATGCTGCTGACGGACCTGCCAAAACCTGCCGCCCAGCATGAGCAAGAGGCCGGTTTTTCGGTGGCCGCGGTCACGCCCGAGCTGATGGATGCCTGGGTGCGCATGCTGCGGTTGATGGACCGGCCGGCGGACATTCCGGCCCTGGCCCCGGTTTACGAGCGGGAGATCCTTTATCGGGTTTTGCAAGGACCCCACGGCTGGATGCTGCGCGAAATTGCCGCGCCTGATACGGCCATGGCCCGAGTGAGCCTGGCCATCCAGTGGATCCGCCGCGCCTTCGCCGAGCCGCTACGGGTCGAAGAAATGGCCCGGAAAGCGTCGATGAGCGTGTCTGCGTTCCACCGCCATTTCAAAGCCGTCACCACGCTCAGCCCCTTGCAGTATCAAAAACGCGTCCGGTTGCTTCAGGCGCGGACCCTGTTAATCGCGAACGCTAAAAGCGTCACCAGCGCCGCTTTCGATGTCGGCTATGAAAGCGCCACCCAATTCAGCCGCGACTACGCCCGTGTCTTCGGCTTGCCTCCGGCACGAGATGCCGCGCGGATTATGGCTGAAATGCGCGGTCGTGCCGACTGAGTGATCAGCCCTGTTACCCCTAAGGATGTGCCAGGGCTTTTCGACCTCCCGAGTCTGCACAGCTCACAGGATCAAAACCGCGGTTTGACCGCCTTCCAGTCCGTCTTGTAACGCTGCATCTGCTTCACGTCATCGCGCTGGCGAATGCCGCAAGTCAGGTATTGGTCATGCAGCTTGCCGAGCTGATCGTGGTCCAGTTCTAAGCCCAGACCCGGTGCACGGGTGATTTTCACGTAGCCATCGACGATCGGAATTTTGCCGCCCTTGATCACCTCTTCATCCGGCTCCTGCCACGGGTAATGCGTGTCGCAGGCATAATCCAGATTGGGCAATGCAGCGGCCACATGCGCCATCGCCATCAGGCTGATGCCTAAGTGCGAATTGGAATGCATGGACACGCCAAGGCCAAAGGTGTCGCACATTTTCGCCAGCGCCTGGGCGACGATCTGCTCTTCGTTTCGCGACATCGACCTGAGCGAAGGGGTGCAGAGCGAGTTGCATTTGATCTCGCGCGGGAACAACGACAACCCGGCGTTTGCGATGTTGCTGGAGGGGATTCGACGGGCTGTGCGGGAAGGATGGGGGGTTTGAAATTGCCACGAAAACAGTCGTTCGGCACACTCCCCTGCCCCCGATCCACCCGGGCCATGAAAGCGCCGCCACTGGCACCCACCCGACCATTGCGCATACCATGCCGCGACTCCAAACACTTCAGCCAGGCCCCCATGATCAAAGCCAGTCTGCGAAGCCACCTGACTCTCTGGTTTGCCGGTTTGTCGCTGCTCACGCTCGTGAGCGTGGGTTTCTACGTGGGCCACATCGCCACCGAGCAGATGAAGCAGGCCAGCGGCAATGCATTGTTGAGCACGGCAAGGTCTGCGGCAGAGCTGTTGGGCGCTCAGTTGCATGAACGTCAGCTCGAAGTATCCCTGCTCAGTCGGGCCCCGTTTTTCAAACATGGCGACCTGGACGATCCGGATATCTTGACCTCGATGGAGCTGCGTTCGCAGTCCCGCGCCGAGTACGCCTGGATGGGCGTGGCGGACGCCAGCGGACGTGTGCGGCAAGCCGTGAATGGCCTTCTGGTGAATCAATCGGTGAAAGAGCGCCCCTGGTTTCAAGCCGGCTTGCGCGGTGCCTACACCGGCGATCCTCACGAGGCGGTGTTGCTGGCCAAACTGCTGCCGGGAACCGCCAGTGGTGAACCTTTGCGCTTCATCGATTTCGCCGCGCCGATACGCAATGCCGAGGGCCAGGTCGTCGGCGTGCTGGGCGCTCATGCCCACTGGAGTTGGGTGACGCGGATTGTTGACGCGGCGGTGCTGCGAAAAGACATGACGCCTGAAGTGGAGGCGCTGATCGTCGACCACAACGGCAAAGTGCTCTACCCGGAATCGCTCATGGGGCAACGCGTGCCAAATATGCCGCTGGCCCGGGAAAACCATTCCGCCACTTCTGGCTGGTCAGTGGGCAGCGGTTACCTGACCAGCGTTGTCGCGGTGCCGACGCCATCGAGTACCGACCTTGCGTGGTACATCGCCGTACGGCAACCCCTTGATATCGCGCTTCAGCCGGCACGTATCCTGTTTTACAAGTTGCTGGGGTTGGGCGTCATCGCCGCGATCGTGTTCGGTCTGGTGGCCTACTACCTGGCGCTGTACCTCAGTCGCCCGATCGAGCAACTGGCAAAGTCGGCCAAACAGGTACAGAACCAACAACCCGGCGTGACCTTCCCCCGTGATCATTCGGTGCGAGAAATTGCCCAACTGGGCCAATCCCTCCAGGGCATGACGCAGTCCTTGCTCGGCAAAGAGCGCGAGTTGCAGGAGGCCAATGCGTCGTTGGAAGCCACCGTCGCGCAACGCACCGCTGCCCTCACCCAGGCCAATGCCGATCTGTTGAAACTGGCCACCCACGACGCGCTGACAGGGGTGTACAACCGGCGGCGATTCGACGAGAAACTGGACGAGTGCAACCTGCTGTTTCAACGCACCGGACGACCCTTCGCGTTGCTGTTCATTGACGCCGACCACTTCAAGCAAATCAATGACACCCACGGCCACGCGATTGGTGATGAAGTGCTGCACCAACTCGCCCGGCTGATTCAGGACACCACCCGCGCCACTGACTTTGTGGCCCGTTACGGTGGTGAGGAATTTGCGGTGCTGTTACCGGAAGTCGAGGAGCCCGAGAGTCCCGAGGTCGTTGCCGAGAAGATCCGTGCCGCGATTGCCGCAGCCACGTTTGCCACGGTCGGGCACGTCACGGTCAGTATCGGTATCGGGCTGGCCGAGTCATCGGATAGCAATACGACCGCGCTGATCAAACGCGCCGATCAGCAGCTCTATCAGGCGAAGTGGTCGGGAAGGAATCGGGTGGCTCAACAGGCTCGCGTGCCGGAGCGCCACTGAGTGCCCCAACTCTTCAAAACCCAAAGCAAAAAGTCCGGCCAGTTAAGCAATTTCTGCTGTCACATACTCTTGTAGCAGCTGGCGAAGCCTGCGTTCGGCTGCGCAGCAGTCGTGAAATCAGACGATGCGGTGTATCAGAAAAATCGCGTGCTCAGGATTTACGACTGCTGCGCAGCCGAACGCAGGCTTCGCCAGCTGCTACAGATTAGAGCGTCGCGATTCTTCAACTTACACCTACGAAAAAGCCCGGCTTAGCCGGGCTTTTTCAGATCAACGCGTGACGGTGCGTTGAGCTTACTGAACGTTTTTCAGCTTGACCACATCACCGGAGATCTTGGTGGTGTAGCCGGTCAGGACCCAAGCCCAGAACCAGTTTTCCTGCACCTGGGTGTTGATCATCGCGTCACCACCCTTGGCTTTGATCGCCGCGTTCTGTGCGCGAACAAAACGGTTGTTCTGCTGGATCGGGATCACGCCAAACAGCAACAGGCCGGTGGCCGTCGCTTCGCTGTGGCCGATTACAGTGTATTGGCTGCTTTCATAGTGCTGGGTGTTCATCGGAGTGCCGGTGCAACCCGCCAGAACCAGACCGAACAGAGAAACGGCAACAACTTTACTGAGGTACTTCACTGAAAAACTCCATGAGATGTTGCCCGGGATCCATCTCTCGGGCGGCACACACTCTAACGGAATAGGTGGCCAATTGGTATCGCCTGCGCAGGGCATGACTCACTGTAAAAACCTATGTAAAGCGTGCTTTACATCCACAAGATCATCGGCGAATATGTAAAGGCCGTTTTACATCAAGGACAATGAAATGAAACGGTACTACTACGAAATGGGCGCTGGGCTGGCCTTGTATTCGGTCGTGTTAATGGCTTCGATATTCCTACTTCTGCGCATACAGGAGGCCAGTATTGTTTTGCGCACCGTCATCACACTTACACCCGTGATTCCAGCCGCCTTGATTTGCTGGGCAGTCGTGCGGCAACTTCGGCGTCTGGACGAAATGCATTTACGCATCCAGTTTGAGGCGCTCGGCTTCGCGTTTGCGGCTTCCGCACTACTGACCTTCAGCTACGGCTTTCTGGAAAATGTCGGGGCGCCCCATCTGCCGTGGTTGTGGGTTTGGCCGGTGATGGGATTGATGTGGATCATCGGGTTGCAAGTAGCCAGACGCCGTTATCAATGAAGAACCGACTCAAGGAACTTCGCGCCGAACGCAAGTGGTCGCAGGTCGATCTGGCAGCGCTGTTAAATGTCTCGCGCCAGACGATCAATGCGATCGAGAACGGTCGTTATGATCCGAGCCTTCCGCTTGCATTTCAAATCGCCAGGGCTTTTGAGTTACCCATCGAAAGCATTTTTGACGATGAGTTTTCCAGTCAGGGCTGATGCGTGGCTCTGGTCAATTGCCGCCGCTGTTGAACGGCGGCTTTTGACACAGCTCCATCGCCACTCCATCAATCGTGCACGCCCCCCTCTTCCCTCCGGCCCCATCAGCACCACGGCGATCGAAGCACCGAACGCCACCGCCCAGTTATTCCCCGTGATGTCCAGCAACCAACCGATCACTACCGGCGACACGGCGCCCGCCAGGGCCATGCCCGTGAAGGTGCAGGCGCTGGAGGTTGCGGAGTGTTCGTGGGACACCTCGGTGCCGATGACCCACAGCGGCGAGTCGGCCAGTTCCGAGCAGAAGAACGAGAAGCTCAGGCCACAGCCGCAAACTGAGGCTTACAAAAGAACCGCCCCGCAAAGGCGGTTTTTTTTCGCCCGTCGTTTGAGTCTTGCATATGTGCGTTGCACCGGGGCCAGCGCTGCCACCTCGCCGAGCAGCGGGCCGTCTTCGTCGCTGGCGGTGCTCTTTTCAGAATATTGGGTGGCTTCATGTCGGAGTTGTAGGCAAACTCCGAGAGTTGCGTAAGGAAGCGCGTTTCAGTGCTTTTCAGCAAGCTATAGCCTTGTTGGCCTTTCTTCCGACGGGATATTCTTCAGACGTCGCTGCACATTCAGCGATCGGGCTTGGTAACCCGTCGAGTTGCGCAACAGCGCTCCCTTCACAGTTTCTGGCAGTCGTACGGCTACGAACTTGTGTTATGGCGGCTGTGCGTGGGACGCCTTCGGGCGTGCCGGTCTCCTTGACTCCCGGTTTACCAACCTGCGCGCAGCTGCCACCCATTCGCTTGGTAACGAAAAGTGGCAGCTCCTCACGTCAAGGAGTTGGACAAATGCACACTGTTAATCCGTATAAGCTCAGCCTTTCTTTTCTGCGCACTAAAGCGCGCAATGATCTATCGCTCGACCACCCCTTCTGCTTGATAATCGGGGGTGGAAAATGACCGAACCAACCGAAGCAAAAACCATTGGCTTCACCCCCTGCATCTATTGCGTAGACCGCCCACTGTTCCATGTCAGCGCCGGCGTTCCTGTCGACGCAGCACTGGCAATGGCTTCAGATCTACTGTTCCTGGCCAAGGCGCTTACAAAAGACGCCGCCTATGACAGAGAAACGGACCGTTTTTCGTGGGCCGCGCACTATTTGACGGCAATGGGGAAAGCGGTGATTGATGATGTGGTCAAAGCGGTTACGCCACGACCTGATAGAGCGAGTATGAAAGTCGCAAAATAGCGGCTAATCACATCCAGATGTTTGCCCCGACTTTGTCGGGGCCTCTGAACAATTGCCGCAGTATGAGCAACGACCCTACCTGCAAAGACAAACCTACATTTTTGCGCACATCTCGACGTCAGCCTGCGTCTTCACTTCCGTTTCAATGCCCAATCTGTATTTGCAGTAGTCAATGATGTCCTGGCGTAACTCATCGCTCAGCTTCTCTACCTTCCGGTAGTCACCGTCGTTGGCGTGAATGTTGAAGAATTTCATTCTCAACGTAGGCGTCTTTTTCACAAAGAAGATGGTGTTGACCTCACCATCTGAAACTTCGTTGTAGTAGCCAATGTTTAGCACCACCAGCAATGCAAGCACGCCTGCTAATAGAAAGTACTTCATTCTACGGCCGGCCGAGGCGGTGGCAGAAGCTGCGTTTTAGTGCGGATATTCCTTACCAGCTCCATACCAATATTCCCCGGACAAATCTTGCCGTCTCTGTCTTGACCTGGAAACTCTCGATGCCCGCCAAACCGCTCAATGACAAATACACTTTTCAGGGCTTCGACTAGGTGCAGCAGAGCGTCTATTTGCGTCGCAGGTATGACATTCGTTGTGCTATAGCCCAAGTACTCAAGGGTTTCACGCCCTTTGGCAACGATGTCTCCGCCCTCTTCTGCGGTCGTTAGATTTTCCAGAAGGACGATGCCAATAACGCCTGTGTTAAATAGCTTGACACTGGATGCCTGTAACCGGATATCACGCCCTTCTAAAACGGTACCGTCACAGGCGATGCCGTAGTGATAGCCGATGTCGTCGTATTTGTTACCCATGTGGTGTGCTTGAACGCCCTGCATCTGTTTGACTCCACCAGGCGTGCATTCATATGACCGGCCAGCATGGTGCAAGGCGATCATTGTGTAGTCCCAGTCTTTCACCATATCCGGCTTTCCTTTCAAAGCCCCCCATTCTGAGCGCTCAGTGAAAGTGTGCCCAAGCGATTGGACCTTTTTGATGATTGCCTCGCGAGTGGCAGCACGGTCATTAATGGTGATCGGCACCGGGCACATGAACTCGCCAGGCTTGATCTCCTGAGCGGTCGCCTCGGTAGCAAATTTGGCGCCCATTCAAACGCCCTCCGACATTTCATGGAGAGTACGCGCGGGCGCGCTGAATTTAATATGCAGGGAGATTATAGAATCGGGGGACGGCGCCTTGACATGTGCGACCCCGTTCGCATCGGTCACTCCCGGGGTTTGCACACCATCAACGGTGGCGACAAACTCCCGTAAAGCCAAAGGCTGCCCAGTTTCGCTATCGCTAACGCTGAATGATTGCCCGAATACTTTTTGAAAGGACAACGGGAGTGGCGCAATGAATGGGGCTGGGGTGTGAGAGCTTCCAATGATGATGGTTCCGGATCCCGCTGTGACGGAGTTCCCATGAGTTCCAGTGCTCCCCACAGTCGCGGCATTTAACCCGTTAATGAAAACAGTAGCGGAGACATCACCAACCAACGCGCTTCCGCACGCGCTCGTGTCCGATTTTCTGGCTGCAGCCAGTCCATCAAAAAAAACATCGGGGGAGCCGGAAACGATCGGATTTGTATTATGCCCAGGCAAGGGGCACGCGGTAGGATCATTGATGCGGGCGGCAGGCTTTGCCATCTCAGATTCCTTTCTGGTTGCTCTTAATGAGGGCAGCAATGTACCACCGGGCGTTCCGAAAGGCTCGCCAGCTGCAATTGCCCCCTCGGCCCCTGGCGAGGGTCTCGCCCCGCCAATCACTCAGCTCCTTGATTCTCGCGTCTATCAGCGAAGAGGCATCTTCCCCTTCTCCTTCCTTTGCGCGATGGCTTCCTTCTTCATGGGGTTGCCACCTCTGTCAGGATGGTTTCGCCCGCTCCAGGATAGTTGCCGTTTTCCCGCCGCTTGAGTCTCGCTGACTGACGGTTTGCGCCTAGGTAACGCCAGGCGCGCAGCACCCAGTCAGTGCCTGGCCATCAACCCATGCAACACCCCAAGCCTCAACCCGGCTTCAGAAGGTGTCATCTGCGCGATACCAAAAACCTTGAACGCGGCCAGCATGACCACCAGACCGCCCGGCAAGGTACTCAGGCGATGGGGTTGCAAGCTCGCTAAATTGAGTTGGTGGACATGCCCCGCTTCAAGCAGGCGCAACGACAGGCGCAGCAGGCCGCCGTAGGTGATTCCGCTTTGGCCGTCGTCATTCAAGCCGTTGGCCTTGAGGACTTTGGCGAGCATCCGCGCGGTGCCTGAAGAGCCGATGGCCTGCTGCCAACCCAATGCCCGATAACGTCGTGCAATCTTTTCAAACTGCACAGTGGCCACGCGCTCGGCTTCCAGCAGGGCCTGAGCTGTTATGCACCCGCCTTGAAAGTAACGCGTGCCAAAAGTGCCGCTGCCAATGGCGATGCTTTCGGTCAACAGCGGCTGAGTGCCCTGTCCCAGAATCAACTCGGTGGACCCGCCGCCAATGTCCACGACGAGGCGCATATTCGCGGCACTCGGTATCGTATGGGCAACGCCGGCATACACCAGTCGCGCTTCTTCATGCCCGGAAATCACGTCAATGCGAAAACCCAGGTGCCGCTCGGCACTGGTCAGAAACAGTTGGGCATTGTCGGCTTCGCGCACCGCGCTGGTCGCCACGGCGCGCACCCTTCCTGCCTCGAAGCCGCGCAATTTTTTGCCGAATCGCGCGAGCGCTTGCCATCCCCGATCCAGCGCCAGTTCATCCAGCGCGCCGCCCTGGAATCCTTCCGACAAACGGACGGGCTCGCGCAGGGTTTTGACTTCCTGGATCACGATCTGCTGGTTCCGTTTGACCGACTGGCCAATCATCAGGCGAAACGCATTGGAGCCCAGGTCAATGGCCGCAAACAGGGAGGCGTCGCCTTTCATGGTGGGGATTCCTGGCAAATTCATCAGCCCGAGGGCGGGGTTGCGCTGGGTGTTCAAGACGGTTTGCGATGATCCTGCCATGCCTTAGGTGACACCAAGATGACACCGCCCTTTATTGGTCCCGCCCATTCATCGTCACGTCTGCGTCATATCCCCCGGCCTAGCATGGACACTTCCACCTTCGGCAGGAGTTCCAGCCATGTTTCTAACCAATGACACTTTGGTGCAACGCATCCATCGTGAGCTGCTCGATCACAGCGACGAAGAACTGGAACTGGAATTACTGGAGGACGGACACGACCTCAACGCGCTGTTTGACGAGCACCTGAGCGACAACGACGAAAAGGAAGAAAGACGACGCTACTTCAGCGAACTGTTTCGTCTGCAAGGCGAACTGGTGAAGTTGCAGAGTTGGGTGGTCAAGACCGGGCACAAAGTGGTGATTCTGTTCGAAGGACGTGATGCGGCGGGTAAAGGTGGGGTGATCAAACGCATTACCCAGCGGCTCAATCCCCGGGTCTGCCGGGTCGCCGCCCTGCCCGCGCCGAATGACCGCGAGCGCACGCAATGGTATTTCCAGCGCTACGTCTCACACCTGCCGGCCGCCGGTGAAATCGTCTTGTTCGACCGCAGCTGGTACAACCGCGCGGGTGTCGAGCAGGTCATGGGCTTTTGCAACGCCGATCAATATGAAGAGTTCTTCCGCACTGTGCCGGAGTTCGAACGGATGCTCGCCCGCTCCGGTATTCAGTTGATCAAATACTGGTTCTCCATCTCCGACCAGGAACAGCATCTGCGCTTTCTCAGCCGTATTCATGACCCGCTCAAACAATGGAAACTCAGCCCCATGGACCTGGAGTCCCGTCGGCGCTGGGAGGCCTACACCAAGGCCAAGGAAATCATGCTCGAACGCACCCACATCGCCGAAGCCCCTTGGTGGGTGGTGCAGGCCGACGACAAGAAAAAGGCCCGGCTCAACTGCATCAATCATCTGCTTGGGCAAATGCCTTATGAAGAGGTGGAACAAGCGGTGATCCAGTTACCGGAACGCGAGCGCCAGGAAGACTATTCGCGCAATCCAACGCCACCGGAAATCATCGTGCCTCAGGTTTATTGAGACTGGTTAAACGAGGGTTTCCACGTTGAGCAGCGGCAGTCTCGATAGAGGCTGCCGCTTCCCATAAAGACTTTCGCCCTGGCACGCGGTTATGATCCGGGAATAACCGACCTCCTAATGCCAATCAGTTAAGCAATTTCTGCCGCAACGCAATTCCTGCCGCTGGCGAAGCCTGCTGCTACGGGTTGCGTCATGGCTTAAATGACTGGCATGACCCGCTATGGATCATGTCTATGCCAGCGTCCAGAACCCGCCCCTCACCCGCGCCCTTACTCCAGCCAGGCGAAACCGTGGTCTTGTTCGACGGCGTGTGCAAGCTATGCAATGGCTGGGCAAGGTTTTTGATCCGCCACGATCATCACCGACGCGTGCGGCTGGCGGCAGTGCAATCGCCCGAGGGGCAAGCGCTGCTGGCGTGGGCCGGTTTGCCCCTGGATCAATTCGATACCATGGCCGTGATCCGCGACCAGCATTACTGGGTGCGTTCGGATGCCATCTTCGAAGTCATCGCCCAACTGCCCGGTGCCTGGCGCCCGATGAGACTGTTGCGCGCCTGCCCACGCAGGCTGCGAGATTGGGCCTACGATCGCATTGCGCTGAATCGCTATCGGCTCTTTGGAAAATACGACACGTGCCTGTTGCCCAACCCTGACCATGAACTTCGATTCTTGAAAACGCCAACGTGAGCGCCATGAAGCGCACCCACTGGATAGCCCGGGGAAGTCTGGCGTTCATGTTTGCCTACCACGGTCTGGTGCCCAAGTTGCTGTGGCTGAGTCCGGGCGAGCGGACCATGATTCAAGCCCATGGCATCCATCAGGTGGAATTGTTTGCCTATGCCGCCGGGGTTGCGGAAATTGCCCTGGCCTTATGGATATTGCTCGCGCAACGGCTCGCCTGGCCACTGATAGTTGCTTCGACGGCGCTGGTGGGCCTGCTGCTGGATGTCGCGATCGTCAATCCATCCATGCTCAGGGATGCCTTTAATCCCGTCACACTCAATGTGGCTGGACTTGCGCTGTGTGCAGTGGCGTGGAATACCAGGGCTTGAGCGAATAAGTGTGAACCGATACTCGCCCGGGATGTATCCCGGTCAAGAACCTGGAGCGCTGAGCGGTAAGTTTATTCGCTCCCAACTTGAGCCCAAGATGACGCTGCAAAGATTCACCCGCTGGAAACCCGGATCCTTGTAAGCGAGGAAATCATCGTTGAAGGTGCCGAATGTACTCTGGGGACGATGCTGCAGCCCGTGATAAAACGCGTCGATCATCTGATGGGCAAAGTCTGTTTCGCGGGGCCAGGCGGCGATCACCGCTTCGCGTTGTGCATCTGTGAGCAGCTCAAAACCACGTCCAGCAACATCCATTCCCGCGCGGCCTGCACCAGGGCGATCTCTGAATGCATGTGCTCTGGAATGCCCGGCGTCGTATGGAGCGCGACAGGTCGCAACACAGCGCCAATATCGCGAATTTTGAGTGCACCACTATGTATCTCAGTGTGTCTGGCTATCCTCTTGATACATCAGTTTTCAGCGGGCCCGGGATTCGACACAGGCCAGATACGTCACCGCGTTCAAATGCATTCAAGGTTTCAAGGGGCTCAGCCGGAACCCCTGGCCAACGGCTTGCAACGGAGACATCACCATGAAGATGGCAATGCACAACAAAATCGGCAATACCCGCCGCCGCCTGGTCAGCTCGTCGATCCTCGCACTAAGTCTGTTCGGCGCTCTCGGTGCGGCCCACGCACAAACGCCCGCCGCCGCACAGCCGGCCGCGATCAAGGCCGACGCCACTTATACAACACCCTCCCCGTTCGGCCCACTGAAGCACATCAAGGCCGGATTGCTGAACGTGGCCTATGCCGAAACGGGCCCGGCTGATGGGCCAGCGGTGATTCTTCTGCACGGCTGGCCGTACGACATTCACAGCTATGACGAAGTGGCACCGCTGCTTGCGGCGAAGGGTTATCGAGTGTTGATGCCATATGCCCGTGGTTATGGCGATACGCATTTTCTTTCCGACAAAACCCTTCGCAATGGCCAACCGGCTGCACTGGCAAGTGACGTCATCGACTTCATGGATGCGCTGAAGATCAAGCAAGCGGTGCTCGGCGGTTATGACTGGGGCGCGCGCTCCGCTGGCATCGTCTCGGCGTTGTGGCCCGAACGGGTCAAGGCGCTGGTTTCGGTCAGCGGCTATCTGATCGGTAATCAGGCGGCTGGCAAGAACCCGCTACCACCCAAGGCTGAATTGCAGTGGTGGTACCAGTTTTACTTCGCCACCGACCGCGGTCGCGCCGGGTACGAGAAAAACACCCACGACTTCGCCAAGCTGATCTGGCAACTGGCTTCGCCGAAATGGGCGTTCGACGACGCCACGTTCGACCGCAGCGCCAAGGCGCTGGATAACCCCGACCACGTCGAGATCACCGTCTTCAACTACCGCTGGCGCCTGGGCATGGTGCAGGGCGAGCCTCAATACGAGGCGCTCGAGCAGAAGTTGGCCACCGCGCCGTCGATCAGCGTGCCGACCATCACCCTTGAAGGCGATGCCAACGGCGCACCGCACCCTAAGCCTGAGGATTACGCCAAGCGTTTCACCGGCAAATACGAGTTCCGGCTGATCAGCGGCGGCATTGGCCACAACCTGCCGCAGGAAGATCCGCAGGCGTTTGCCAAGGCTGTGATTGATGCGGATCACCTCTGAGGTTGCTCTGATGTCCGGGCAGTTTCCCCGATAAGCAACTGCACAACGACGGCTCGTTTTCTTAAACGGGCCGTTTTTCTTTCTTGAACAAACCCAGCCCCATTATTGCTTCAGCGTGTTCGCGAAAATCATTCCAACAGAGAGACCAGGCGCGGCTCTATCGAGGTCTCAAGCACCTCCAGCAGCGCCACCGTCACCGGCAGCTTGAAACGCCGCCTCCCCGCGCTACCGGGATTGAGATAGAGCTGATCGCCGCGCCAATCTATGCGGGGCTTGTGCGAATGGCCGGTGATCACCAGCTTGATGGCTGAGTCGAGCTCGGCTGGGACATCAGCAATGTCATGCACCAGCAGCGTCTCCCATCCGTTGAGATCGAAACGAAGAAGGTCGGGGATGTTTTCTGCCCACGGGGCGTCCAGGTCATTGTTCCCGCGAACGACGTACAAAGGGGCAATAGCCTTTAGTTGATCGAGAATGTCGGCGTTGCCGATGTCGCCCGCGTGAATGATCCGCTCGCATCCCGCCAGGACAGCCAGGGCTTCGGCGCGGAGCAGGCCATGGGTATCGGAAATCACGCCAACTTTCATGCACGGCTCCGCGGCAGGTTCAGGAATCGGAACGGAGTGTAACCCGGTGAGGGCAAGCAGCCTTGACGTGCTTTTTCTGCTGCCTGTTAGAGATTGGGTTGGATCGACCGTCTATGCCCCTTCTTTGGGTTCATTGGCTGACATCACCGGCAATGAGGCCGTCATCTGTGCATGGCAGACCTCAAGTATTTCATCGGACAGAGACGAGTCATCCGGACAAGCACGCGACAATATGATCGCGCCGACGGCATGCGCCAGCATGTCGATCATCTTCACTCTCGCGTCCCCGGGCGCCGCATCCGGACCCGATGGATACTTTTCTCCCAGCGTTTGCAACGTGCGCTCTATCCCGTCGGCAAACGCCGCCTTCAGCTTGTCCGGCTGGCGCGCAGCGTCGCCGCACAAAGCAGCCATAGTGCAACCGCTGCCGCGCCCGTCCCGGTGATCCCTGGACACATACAAATCGATGAAACCTTGAACATCGAGCGCTTCGGCACTGACTAGCGATCTGGAAAGACTGCTCGCAGATGCTTCGGTCATCAGGTCAGCCTTCGAGCCGAAATGTTTGTAGAAGCCTCCGTGGGTGAATCCGGCCGCCGCCATAAGGTCAGCCACGCCTACGCCGTCAAAACCTCGCTCGCGAAACACTACAGAGGCTGTCTCGACGATGTGCTCCCGATTTGCCTGAGCCTGGGCCTTGGTCACTCTCACGTACAACACCTCGTGTTCGCTCAAAAAAACATGCGCCAATGTTACATAGATGCTGAACGTAATCAAATTTGTTGACAGCTTAGATTTCGATCATCATCCTAATCGCAGGCAACATCGCTATTCATCAACCGGGCACGGAAGAACACGACATGACCGACCAGAAACTGTTTACTCCCTACACGCTTGGCTCCCTGACACTATCGAACCGAATCGTCCTCGCTCCGCTGACGCGCAACCGTGCAGGCGAAGGCTTCGTGCCGAGTGAGTTCGCTCCTGCCTATTACAGCCAGCGTGCCTCGGCTGGCCTGCTGATTTGCGAAGCCACGCAGATTTCCCGCCAGGGACAGCGCTACCAAGACACCCCCGGAATCTACACTCAGGAACAAATTGAGGGCTGGCGCAAAGTGACCGATGCCGTCCATGCAGAGGGCGGGAAAATTTTCCTGCAGCTGTGGCATGTCGGCCGCGTTTCACACGTTGACCTGCAAGAAAAGGGTGCCGCGCCTGTAGCACCCTCTGCGCTGCGTCCCGCGACTAAAGTGTTCGTCAACAATAGTTTCCAGGACGTTTCCGAACCGCGAGCGCTGGATATCAGCGAACTGCCCGGCATCGTCAACGATTTCCGCCAGGGGGCGGCGAATGCTATTGCGGCAGGCTTTGATGGCGTGGAAATCCATGGTGCGAACGGCTATTTGCTGGATCAATTCATCAAGGACGGTGCCAACGTGCGTACCGATGCCTACGGCGGCTCTATCAAAAATCGTGCGCGCCTGCTGCTGGAAGTAACGGCAGCGGTGGTCAGCGAGATCGGCGCTGATCGCACTGGCATTCGCCTTTCGCCCGTCTCGCCGGCCAACGGTGTCTCAAGCAGCGACCCGCAGGCGCAGTTCGATTACATCGTCGATCAACTTAATGCCCTGGACATCGTTTACCTGCATGTGGTTGAAGGCGCGACTGGCGGGCCGCGCGACGTGGCGCCCTTCGATTTTGGCGCACTGCGCCAGCGCTTCATTAACACCTATATCGCCAACAACGGCTATGACCTGGACCTGGCCACTTCCCGACTCGCTGAAGACAAGGCCGACCTGATCGCCTTTGGTCGCCCCTTCATTGGCAACCCCGATCTCGTGGAGCGACTCAAGACGGGCGCCCCACTGTCCGCCTTCAATCCAGCCACTCTCTATGGCGGCGGTGCGGCGGGATATACCGATTACCCGACGATTGCTGAGTCGAGCGCTGCTTCGAACTAAACGCAACGTGATCAAGCTTCGGTTTTCGCTCATCAATCCCTATCGATGTCCCTGAAAGGAGACAACACCATGACCACTCGCCCCACCGTTCTGATCACCGGCGCTTCCACCGGCATAGGCGCTGTTTACGCCGAGCGTTTCGCCCAGCGCGGGCACAACCTGGTCTTGGTTGCCCGCGACGCTGTGCGTCTGCAGACGCTCGCCACCAAGCTACGCAGCGAACATAAGGTCGCCATTGATGTGCTTCAGGCGGACCTGACCCAACTCAGCGATCTTGCGACCGTCGAAGCGCGCCTGCGCGACGACGACAATATTGGCATCCTCGTCAATAACGCCGGCGCCGCGCAGTCCGGTAACTTCATCGATCAGTCCACCGACAGTGTCGCGCATCTGGTAGCCCTCAACACGACCGCGCTGGTACGCCTCGCCAGTGCCATCGCTCCACGCCTGGCCAAAGCGGGCAACGGCGCGATAATCAATATCGGCTCGGTGGTCGGTCTGGCTCCAGAGTTCGGCATGTCGGTCTACGGGGCGACCAAGGCGTTTGTACTGTTCCTTTCCCAAGGCCTTAGCCTGGAACTGTCCCCCATAGGTGTTTACGTGCAGGCCGTACTGCCCGCCGCCACCCGCACTGAAATCTGGGAGCGCGCCGGTATCGACATCAATACCTTGAGCGACATCATGGAAGTGGGTGATCTGGTCGACGCCGCGCTGGTCGGCTTCGATCGTCGCGAGCCGGTGACCATTCCACCGTTGCATGAAGGTGAACGCTGGGATGCCCTGCAAACAGCGCGTCAGGGCCTGCTGTCGCAAATCAGGCAGTCCGCTGTTGCGCAACGATACCAAGCCCAGGTTTGACCTTTTCATAGCAGGCGGCCTCGCGATCGGCACGGAGTAGTAACGCCTCTCATGGATACAAAAAACCACTTTGAGTTGCCGGCGCCGTTCGTCAAGGCAGCGAACCAATCGATCACGGTTGACGGTATACCCTTCGTCTATCGTGACCTGGGACCCAAGACTGAGGTGCCGCTGGTTGTGTTCAATCATTGGGGCGCGGTGCTGGACAACTTCGACCCCAGGATCATCGACGGCCTGGCAAAAACACGTCGTGTCATCGCCACCGACTTCCGAGGCATCGGTGGCTCGGGTGGAACCGCACCACTGACCGTCGGTGAAATGGCTAACGATGCAATCGGCCTGATTCGTGCGCTGGGGTTTGACAAGGTCGACCTGCTCGGTTTTTCACTCGGTGGATTCGTCGTTCAAGACATCGCCCTGAAGGCGCCCGAGCGGGTGCGCAGAATGATTCTCACCGGGACCGGACCGGCCGGTGGCGCAGGTATCGACAGGGTCGGTTCGGTGGCATGGCCCTTGATGATCAAAGGCTTGCTGACGCTGCGAGATCCCAAGTTCTACCTGTTCTTTACCTCGACGGTCAACGGGCGCCAAGCCGCATCGGCGTTTTTGCAAAGACTGAAAGAACGCAAGAAAGGTCGAGACAAAGGCCCGACGCCCACCGCGTTCCTACGGCAGTTGAAAGCCATCACCGCGTGGGGCAAACAGGCGCCACAGGACCTCGGTCGCCTGCGGATCCCTACACTGATTGCCAACGGCGACCACGACATCATGGTGCCTACAATCAACTCAATCGCGCTGGCGAATCGCATCCACAACGCGCAATTGATCATTTACGCAGACGCTGGGCACGGTGGAATTTTCCAACACCATGCTGATTTTGTGGCAAAGGCTTTGGCGTTTCTCGACGCCTGAGAGCATCGAGTCTTATCGCATCATCGCTGTAGAGGCTAACCCTGACCTCATTCGAATTAACGAGAGCAACATCATCATGAAGGCATTTTTTATTGACCGCTACGGCAAACAAAACGGGCGTATTGCCGAAGTGCCCGACCCTGCGGTAGGTGCACATGACGTCCTGATTCAAGTGCATGCCACGAGCGTGAATCCGTTGGACTCAAAGATCAGAGCGGGCGAATTCAAACTGATACTGCCCTACTCATTTCCATTGGTATTGGGCAATGATCTGGCCGGGGTCGTGGTTCGGGTAGGCTCGGCGGTAAAGCAATTCAAGCCTGGAGACGAAGTCTATGCACGCCCGCCGGAGGATCGGATCGGGACTTTTGCTGAACTGATTGCTGTGAACGAAAACGCACTCGCGCTGAAACCTTCCAATATCAACATGGCTGAAGCCGCTTCCATCCCCTTGGTCGCTCTGACGGCCTGGCAGGTGCTGGTTGAAACCGCCCAATTGAAAAAGGGCCAGAAGGTATTGATTCACGCCGGATCCGGCGGCGTCGGCTCCATTGCCATCCAACTTGCCAAACACCTGGGAGCCTTTGTTGCGACCACCACCAGCACACCACATGTCGAGTGGGTGAAGGCATTGGGGGCGGACGTGATCATCGATTACAAAAAGCAGAACTTTGAAAGCGTATTGCACGACTATGACGTGGTGTTGAACAGCCTGGGCGCCGATGTACTGGAGAAATCGCTCAAGGTTCTGAAGCCTGGCGGCCAGCTCATTTCCATTTCGGGACCGCCGACCGCGCAGTTCGCCCAAGAGCAACGATTGTCTTGGGTATTGAGGCAAGTCATGCGCCTGTTAAGCAGCGGAATTCGGAGAAAGGCACGCAAAAATAAAATCAGCTACGCATTCTTGTTTATGCGAGCAAATGGCACCCAATTACAGAAGATCACCGCACTCATTGAGGCCGGCATTATCAAACCGATGGTTGACCGTTCCTTCTCTTTTGAATCAACGGCAGAAGCTTTGAGGTATGTCGAACAAGGCAGATCCAAAGGCAAAGTCATCATAACGATCAAATAAGTACTCTACATAAAATGCCAGTAGACAAAGCGCATCCTGCCAGGGATAAGAATCCGTCGCCTGAACTAAATGAACCTCCCCCTCAAAACCTGCAAAAACAGGAACAGTTGCAACCGGATGTCACACCTGTTGAGCCACCAACAATCATTTGGCGAAGCTTGATGCTCGATCAGTAATGAGGAGTGGTTCGTGTAGCGACGCTATCAGCCTACGCTGGGTGAAGCACTACAAGTCGTAATTGTGCTTCGTGTTTTACTCGACAAGCAGTGACTGAAGACCATTGTGGCCTTCCATGATCAGGTTTCGAATAAGCTCCTGATAGTGTTCTGCTGTACTCAGATCTTGCAGATCGAAACCTGCAGACCAATTGATGAACGTCTTGGACTGTCCTGTCAATGCGACCAACTTCACGGTGGCCACATAATTGTCCAGAGGTAATGGCGCCTGCGCAAAGCAGTAAGAAAGCGTTTGATGGCGGTCATCCACCGACATCAAACGCTCCCTGACGATTGCGCCATCGGCCAGCGTGAGTTTGCGGATACAGCCAACCAGACCATCAGGTTGATTGTCCTCAATGCTGCTTTCGACAATTGACGGATGCCATTTTTGAATCTCACCAAATTTCTTCAATACGCCCCAGGCGTGTCCTGCATCGCTATCCAGGACAGCGGAAAATTCAACCATCGGCATCGTGTTTACACTCTGAAAATATCAACTTTTAAGAACACCTGACCTTGGCTCAAACGCAGCGCTCGGCGGTAATGATGTATACACCCGGTCTTCGCTCAAGGGCTGATTCGAGCACCACTTGATGGTCGCGTCTCCCTTTGACGATGGTCGAAATCCGATCCCGGCATTGACTCAACCTGGATCGGTCCACGCTCAACCTTCGAACTGGTGATAGACCTTGGCGATGACCTTCCAGGTACCGTCGATTTTTATCAGGGTCAGGTAGTCGTTGTAGTCGGCACCGATCGCATCCTTCTCCATATCGACACGTACCACAGCTGTTGTGGGTGTGATTGCCAGTACGTCGACTCGGGTAGTGATTTCGGGGGCATCACCGTTCTTCCGAACGAAATCAAACAAATTCTTTATCGGGCCACCCAGCAGCTCGCCATTCGTGAAACCGTACATCACGGCGTCTTTATGAAAAGCTTGCGCAACCCCTTCTGCACTACCCACACGTAGCCCTTCAACGTACTGGTTGGCGGTAGCGATGACAGCGTTGTACTCCGAGGTCGGTACTGCCTTGATGTTCTTTGACATGGTGCACTCCTTTCATTGACGGTGAGATGCGATCAGGGATCAAACGCTCGGGTGGGTGTGGTAAATCTTGCTGACGATCGTCCACTTGCCTTCTACCTTCAGTAGGTTGAAGAAGTCGGTGAAGCGAAATCCCGAAACGTTGTCGGTATCGACCCGAGCACTGGCGGCGGTGCCCACGATGTCGATGCGCACGATTGCGGCGTTGGCTTCTGGAGACGGGCGGAAAGAGTTGTCGATGACGTCGTACAGATTCTGGATCGCGCCGCCGACGAGCTGGTCGCCGTCGACCCCGAACATGGTGGCGTGCTCGTTGAACGCGGGCTTCATCAACGCGCTGTCAGCCTTGGCACCACCTTCGTTGTACTGGGTAAGCACGGCGACGATCGCATTGTATTCCTGGACGTAAGTTGGATTGCTCATGATGGACTCCTGATTGAAAGATTTTCCGATTACCCATCAGGTCTGGATGGGCGCAGCATGGCCTACCAACGATCACCAATCCTGGCGTGTCGGCGAGATAATCAGATCGTTGACGGTGACGTTTTCCGGCTGATTGAGCGCATAAATCACGGCACGGGCGATATCGTCGGGCGCAATGGCAATCCGGTTCAGTTCCTGAGCCGCTTTACGCCCCTCGGGATCGCTGACTTTGTCCGCCCAGCCGGTATTGATGACGCCTGGACTGACGGTGTTGACGCGGATGCCATGCTGCACGCCCAACTCCTTTCGCATGGACTCGGTCATGGCTTGGACGAAAAACTTGGTCGCGCTGTAGACACCCGCCGCCGGCCCAACCTGGTGACCGGCAACAGAGTCCATGTTGAGAATCTGCCCGGACTTCTGTTCCAGCATGAACGGCAGTACCGCAGCAGTCGCATTGAGGTAGCCCTTGATGTTCACATCGATCATCTTTTCCCAATCCTGCACGGCCAGATCGACCCAGTTGGAAAAGAGCATCAGGCCAGCGTTATTGACCAGAATGTCCACGGCCCCATAGGTGTCTTGTGCAAACTTGGCCAGTGCCCGGGTTTGATCCAAATGAGTGACATCGGTGGTAAAAGCAACCACTTCGCTCCCTGCCTCACGCAGTTCTGCAACAAACGCTTCCAGCCCTATCTGATCGTGTGCTGCCGCCACCACGCGGACGCCCTGTGCGGCCAATGCGCGGGTGGTGGCAGCACCAATGCCGGAAGACGCGCCAGTCACAATGGCAACCTTGTTTTGTAGATAGTTCATTCAATCAATACCTGTTTTGCGGTGAGATGCTTTCGCGACGGAGCCTCCATGCGCCTGGCGGGCGCAAGGGGGGCGACTCAGTCGTTAGCCGTTGGCCAATCGGTGTAGCCCTTGGCGCCTCCGCCGTAGTAACTCTCACGGGGAGCGATGGTCAGCTCGGCGCCGCGACGCAGGCGATCAACGAGGTCTGGGTTGGAAATGAACAAGCGACCGAACGCTACCGCATCAATCCGGCCTTGCGCCCGGCGCTTCAGCGCCATATTCAGGTCATAGTTGTTATTGCCAATGAACGGCCCGTCGAACTGTGCACTCAACGCATCCAGATCCACACCTTCAGGAACGGTACGAGAAGTGGCGGTAGCCCCTTCGACGAAGTGCAGATAGGCCAGGTTGAACGTGTTGAGCTGCTGAACCAGGTAGCCGTAGGTCGCCATAACATCGCTGTCGGGTGGTGTATTGCCTGCATCCGGCGTAACCGGCGAGAGCCGAATACCGACCCGGTCACTGCCCCAGATCGCAACAACGGCATCGGTAACTTCGAGCGTCAGCCGAGTCCGGTTCTCAATGGAACCACCGTACTGGTCAGTGCGCTGGTTGGTGGAATCACGCAGGAACTGGTCGAGCAAATAGCTGTTGGCGGAATGCACTTCCACGCCATCGAAACCGGCTCGCTTGGCATTTTCTGCCGCGTGTTTGTACTGCTCGATGATTCCGGGAATCTCTGAGGTTTCCAGCGCGCGGGGCATAGACACTTCGACAAAGCCGTTCTCGGTGTAAGTGCTGCCCTCGGCCTTGATCGCCGAAGGAGCGACTGGCGCTTCGCCGTTCGGCTGTAAATAGACGCTGGAGAAGCGGCCAACGTGCCATAGCTGGCTGACGATTTTGCCGCCTGCTGCATGTACCGCATCAGTGACTTTTTTCCAGCCTGCCACCTGCTCTTCTGACCAGATACCCGGCGTCATGGCATAGCCACGCCCCTGAGGAGAAATGTTCGTGGCCTCGGCGATGATCAAGCCTGCGCCGGCACGCTGGGCGTAGTAAGTGGCGTGCAGTTCATTCGGCACGCCATCTTCCGCCATCCGGCTGCGTGTCACTGGAGCCATGACAATTCGATTAGTCAGTTGCAAGGCGCCCATCTGCATGGGCGAAAAAAGGTCGGTGCCAAGACTGTTATCAATCATGCTCAATACCTGAAATATTAGACCGATCGTCTAGTTTAATGATTAAAAAAAACGCCCCTATGCCAGCAGGCGTTCACTCGTGATCAGTGCGGTTTCAAATGGGGCCGTGGTCTTCTTGACCTTGACCAACAGCGAGGCGCCAAGCCATAGCTGATAAAGCGATTCGGCTAATATCGCCGCGTCCTGGGTCGGCGAAATGGAACCATCTGCCATGCCCTGCTCAACACAGCGCGTGATGCGCTGGATGATCAGCGCGGTGCCTTCTTCCAGCACCGCACGCATGTCTTCCGACAAGTCGCAGACTTCAGCGCCCAATTTGACCACAAGGCATTTCTCCTCGGGGTGATCGAATGCTTGGGTCTTCGCCCAGTAACGCAGATAGCCCAAAAGCCTCTCGGCTCCGGTCCCCTGCTCAGCCATCACGATATCGACGCGCCCGATGTACTCCTGAAAGTACTCTTCGAGCAGCGCCTGACCGAATTCCTCTTTCGAGCGGAAGTAGTGATAAAACGACCCTTTGGGCACGCCAGCGGTTGTCAGCACTTCTGACAGACCGACGGCGGTGTAGCCCTTGTTGGTCATCAGCGACTTGGCCACATCGATAATGTGCTGTCGCATGTCTTGGATAGGTTTCTTCATGGGAAGGCAGCCTATACAAAACTAGACCGGTCGTCTAGTAACTCTTGCCGCTACCTGATGAACTGAATGAGCCGTTAGCGTTTCCCGTCAGACGTCTACTTGTGGATTGCTATGCTTTTTGCCCTATCGGATTGACTCGTGAAGGCTCAAGGGCGGCCCTCTCCCATTTGGCAATAACCAACGGTGCAATGGCATTCCCCAACACGTTCAATGTGGTGGTACCGCTATCGATAATCCTGAAGATGCCCGCGATCAGTGCAACTCCTTCCAATGGAAGACCGGCAGAGGCCAACGTTGCTGACAAGATAATGATGGCAAATCCAGGGACCCCGGCAGCACCTTTGGAGGTCAGCACCATCGTCACTACCAGCAAAATCTGCTGAGACAGCGAAAGATCGATTCCATAAAGTTGAGCGACAAAAATCGTCGCCACGCCCAGGAAAATCGACGCGCCATCCAGATTGAACGCATAGCCCACCGGCACCACGAAACTGACGATCCGCCGCGGTACTCCGTAGCTCTCCAACTTGCTCATCAATTGCGGCATGACCGCTGCGGAGGCTGCACTCGAAAATGCAAGAATCAACTCATTCCGGAAATACTTGATCAGCTTGAAAATGTTCTCTCCGATCAAATAGCAGATGCCCCCGAGCACCACCAAAGCGAAAACAATCAGGGCCAGATAAACCACACCAATCAACTTGAGCAGCGGCAATAGCGAGGCAAATCCAAAGGTCGCAACGGTGGCGCCGATCATGCCGAATACACCTATCGGAGCGTAAGCCATGACTATAGAAACCACCTTGAACATCGCATCGGAAATACCCTGAACCAACGCGATTACAGGTGCACTCTTCTCCCTCGGGAGCGAGTTCAACGCCATGCCGAACAACACCGCAAAGAACAGCACCGACAGTAGCTTGGCTTCCGACATCGCCACAAAGACGTTGTCTGGGACAATGTTTTGCACAATCACGAGAGCGCCCTTCGAAGGTTCCATCGAGAGGGATGCTGAGCTATGTGCAATGCCTGAAATATCAGTGCCGGTGCCAGGCTCGAAGAAGTTCGCGAAACACAATCCCATAACGATGGCCAGGCCGGTTATCGCAAAAAAGTAGCCCAGCGACTTGACGCCCATGCGACCAAACGACTTGTTATCTCCGCCTCTTGCGATGCCCAGGACCATGCAACAGAACACGATCGGTACAACGACCATCTTCATCATTTTGATGAAGATATCGCCAAGCGGTTTCAGGATTTCTGCACTGACCCACGATTGATACTGCGGATGGGTATTCAAATACCAACCGACGAGCACGCCAAGCAACAGCCCGGCAATGATTTGCCACACCAAGGGAATACGTTTCATGTCTAGCCTTCTTGTTGGAATGAAAGGACTGCGTTAACTGGCAGTTGCTAGATTCATGAGCTTCCAGCTCACTTGAGTTCAAATGGCACAACAGTGTTGTGCCAACACTTTTCTTATTTAGCGAAGAGCTGGCTCATATCCTTGAATGCCTTGAATTCAAGGGCGTTACCGCAAGGATCGAACAAGAACATGGTGGCTTGCTCGCCGACTTGCCCTTTGAAACGAATGTAGGGTTCGATCACAAACTCGGTGCCGAAAGACTTCAAGCGCTCGGCCAGTGCTTCCCATTCTTCCCAGCCCAGAATGATGCCGAAGTGCGGAACAGGTACGTCGTGGCCGTCTACCGGGTTGCTATGGACGCTTTCCTGGGAAGCAGTTTTCGGGTGTTCGTGAATAACCAGTTGGTGGCCATAAAAGTTGAAGTCGACCCACTGGGTGCTGGAACGACCTTCTTCCAGGCCAAACACTTCGCCGTAAAATGTGCGTGCGCCAGCGAGGTTGTAAACGGGGATTGCGAGGTGGAAAGGCGAGAGGCTCATCGAAACTCCAATACAGTTTTTTTGTTGGTGAAGGACGGAGCGCATGAATGCAAGCGGTTGGTTTTTCGCGCCCCTTCAAATTCCGCCGTCCCACCGCCATCGGCTAATAGGTTCATGCCGTTGTCGGGGGATAGGCACATCGTAGGGCGGCAAACCAAGCAAAAAAATCAATATAATTTTCTTAGAAACACAATTAATATTTATGAATGATCAAAGAACTCAAAACACTCATCGCCGTTGCACGGGAAGGTACGTTTGCCGCTGCCGGGAATAAAATCGGCCTCACCCAGGCAGCCGTGAGCGCACAGATTCAGCGTCTGGAAGCCGAACTCGGCTTTGAGATTTTCGACAGGAAGGGACGCTCAGCCCACCTCAACAGGATGGGTCATCAAATACTTCTGCAAGCGCAAGAACTGCTTCGGCTTTACGACAATTTAGGCTCCACCACGGTCGGACTTCCTGCGAGCGTTCTGGTGAACATCGGTGCTATCGCTTCCGTGCAGCGCTCCTATCTTCCGGATGCACTCGCCAGGTTTCACCAACAATGCCCGCAATGCCGAACCCGCGTAATTCCGGGGTTATCGATGGAATTGGTGAACCTTGTGGATGCCGGCGAGATCGACATGGCCGCAATCATTCGCCCACCCTTCTCGCTCCAGAGCGATCTACGCTGGACGACGTTGGCACTTGAACCTTACCGACTGATTGTTCCGCGCGAGGTACGGGGAGAAGATTGGTCAGAGTTGCTTTCCAGCCAACCATTCATTCGGTATGACCGATCATCATTCGGGGGCAGACAGGTGGATCGCTTCCTGCGCCAGATGCATTTCACCTTGCGTGAAGTTTGCGAACTGGATGAACTGGAGGCAATCATCAAGCTAGTGGAAAATGGCGTAGGTGTAGCTCTGGTGCCTCAGACAGCGATACATAAGGAATGGCCAGCGGCTGTAAGAGTACTCGACCTCGGACAACACACCTTTCATCGTGATATCGGGCTGGTACACAGGTCTCGCCAAAGCTTGACTGAACCTGTGCGGATACTGGCACAGCTTATTAGTGACCAGGTAAAGACCGCCGCCGAATAAATCCCGGATTGCAAAAAGGGAGCTTGAAGGGCCCATTGTTTTCAGCCAAAGCTCCTGACCCACCGGCAACGGCGGCGACCAGCAGGCGTTCGCAGAGCCACCCAGTACCAAACGCCTGCTTCGAGCAACTGCGAGCGCTTGAGGAACACGGGATGGTGAGCCGGCAACCCAGCACCCTGGATCGTCAGGGGATCGAATACCTGCTCACCCCGCTCGGCGAAAGCCTGCGGTCCATCCTGGAATCTCTGATCGATTGGGGCGTCCATCACGCCGTAGAACTCGACGAGGGTCATAGGCTGCTGCCATGCGAGGCGGTCGTTCGAGATCGCGTTAACTGACTCCAATTGACCCTGATGCGGTCCCGCGCCACTTCAGCCTTTAACTGACCATCCAAAACCTGCACAATCGCCGGCTTTTTTCGCGACAGGATGTCCCGATGCAACGGATTGTAGTTCTGGGTAATGCCGGCAGCGGCAAATCCACCCTCGCCCGCGCCCTCGGCAAGCGCTTGAGTCTGCCCGTGGTGCATCTGGACACGCTGTTCTGGGAGCCGGGCTGGGTCGAACCCGATGCTGAGCAATTCCGTGCACGGGTCTGCGAAGCGATCGCAACGGATGCCTGGGTCTGTGAAGGCAACTATGCGCGGCGAACCTTCGACCTTCGCCTGCCCCGTGCCGACCTGATCATCTGGCTCGATACGCCGCGGTTCACCTGTTTCACACGGGTGATCATGCGCAGCGTAATGAACCGCCCACGCCCAGACCTTGCAGCGGGCTGTACAGAGAAGCTCGACCGGGAGTTCTTGACCTTTCTGAACTTCGTATGGAATTTCGATCGCGGCTACCGCCCAGGTATCGAGGCGGTGCACCTGGCCGTGGGTCCGCACATTCCTACGCTGCACTTGCGCGGCACTCGGCAGATTGCGGCATTTCTCGATAGTTTGCCCGCAGCGCCTGAAACCTCCGCCCGGCCTCCACACCCCGCGCGCGCGAGCTGCCTTGGCCCGGACGGAGGTCCGGACCCCACAAGCGGTCAGTAGTCCCAGAAGGCTGCAATCCAGCGCAAGGCATCACCGTCGATTGCCACTCGGCCTCCGCTCTACGAGCACCAGCCACCACTCGCACTAAACCGCTGTTTCGCCGCCTTGCGGTTTACCTACGCCATACCTCACGCCCGCCCGAAGCACATGACGGAGTTGCAGGGCCGGCCGTTCGATGGAGTAGTACGAAACGCAGCTCAATCCGAACGACAGGACCAGAACGGCGGCAACGATGTGCGCGTCATAGGCAACGGGCCAGAAAGCGCGCAGGAAGTACATCACCACAAAGTGGTTCAAAAACACGCCGTAGCTGATGTCGCCGAGGAACTCGTCAATCCGATGAAACCTGATTTTTGTCAGCACGTACACGGCCGGGATGCCTGACGCTATACCCGCAGTCACCTCCGCATTGAACGGCCGGCGCTCAATCAGTCCCGCTTCGATTGCCGCAAACATCAAGGCAGCCACCACGGCGGTGCCGGCGGCGATCGCCAAGCCCTTCGCCTGTCGGCGCAAAAAAAAGCCCCGCAACCGAAACGCGGTGCGGGGCAAAAAATTGGTTGGTTGCGGCCAACCAAAGGAGCGCTTGAAAACGTTTACGGGCCGGGTCAGATGCAATCCTGTGCGGCGCGTTCAAAACTCGAAGGCAGGTAGTTCGAGGCCAGCAAGTGCCGCTCGTAGATGAACACCTTGCCCCCACTGCCGGCCTTGTAGGCTTCCAGCACGTTGTCCGCGGAAACTTTGCTCGGCACCACGATCCGGTAGCTGCGCTGGGTCTGCGAGACGGTCGGGTTCAACGCACTGCCCTGCAATTTCGGTACGACGCAATCGGCGTATTGCGCAGGTGTCTTGCGGGTCTGCAAGGTCAGCGTCGGGTCGTTCGGCGCAGAGGCGCAACCGGCGAGCAACAAAGAAGCCAACGCCATGACAGGCACAAACAAAGGGCTCATCGGTGTCATCCTGAAAATAAAAAGTCCGGTTCATCACGCGACGTGACAGCGTCACGGGGGGTGTTCGATGGGGGCGATTGTCCGGTCATTGCTGACAAAGCAGAACTTGTGTTTCTTGATTGTCACTATTACTTCCAGCAATAGTTGCGTGCCGCGCAGACTGGTACACACTCAATCCCAACTTAAAAAGATTGATGAGGCCTCTCCTTGAGAACGTTTGACCTGATCCGCGACGCCGTCCTGCCCGATTTCCGTGACCGGGTGGCCGACTATTTGATCGAGTACGAAACCGTATTGTTGTGCGAAAACGCGCCCGACTCGGAGCTTGTGCATGCCACCGCCAATCAACTGCGCGGTTATCTGCGCGGGTTGAACACCACGCGGGTGTTGGGCATGGCGGCTTGGGAGGAGCTGGATCGGCGGGTGGTGGATACGTGGCTTTCGCCTGACCCATGACAGGTTCGGGGGGGGGCGATTCGTTGGCCGGAATTGATCCTTGATTTGATCGCCTCTCACGGCGTGCGCTTGCTGATTAAACAGGCTGGGGACGGCCTGTTTAAACGCCTTCGAGTTTACGTCCTGAAAGCTACAAAACCTTGCGCCGTTGCCTACGGCTGCGCCAGAATCCGCCGGCTTGTGCGCCTTTGGGCCCCTCGGTAACTTGATACCCGTCACTGCCCATCAGTGATCGGGTTTCGCAGCCCGGGTAATCTCTAGACGCACAACGTCTACGTCTCATGAGCAGACGCTTCATCAGGTCTGTCATTCATGTCATGGCGGCTGTGCGTGGGAGACCTTAGGGTCTGCCGGGTTCCTAGAGTCCTGGTCTGCGAACCCGCGTACAGTTGCCACCTATTTTCGTTTCGCAGCGAATGGTGGCAGCTCCATATCTCTAGGAGTTTTGCCATGTTCAAAGTTACGCCAAACCCACCGGACACCGATCCGGCCTCCCCGTACGAACCTGATTCAAAGAAGCTCAACGAGGCCGCCGAGCGGGCGCTCGACTTCCACTTCCCGTCGAATGCCGACATCAAAGCCGCCCCACGAACACGCAGCAGTCTGTTTTCCGTGGACCCGGAAGCCACGGCCGAAATTCTGGCAGTTTATTTGGTCGAGATCCTGGCCTCGGTCGACGTGATGGTCCACCAGTTGGTGGATCATCTGGAGGGTGAGTCGCGTTATGCCCTGCTGGGTATTTCCAACAGCATCATGGTGGCGGAGATTACAGCGAACCGGGTGTTGGATAGAATTGATCTGCCCAAGTAGGTGCGGTCTGCTGTGTTGAGCGGGTAATTGATGTTGGGCTGTGCAGCGGTCCCTTTTTTGGGGCCGCTGCGCGACCCAACGGGGATAAATCCCCTCGCCACAGTTTTTTGCTCAACTAAAGATTTTCTGAAGTGAACGGCATTAGCCTCATACAAGGCTTAAACAGGGTTAAAGCAATAAGCAGCCAGTTTGTTGCCGTCCAGATCACATACTCTGTGTGCCCCATGATCATGGACATCAGCACATGGAAGTAGCACCACAATTCGTCATTCTTGAAACCACCCACTGGCTTCTCTGGTGGGCTGATGGCCAACATCCAGAAAACCTTGGAGTTGCAGCTGAAACCGAAGTGGCTCTACATCAGTCGATTCGGTCATGACCCTGACTACCCCATCCACTTTCACTTCATCCCGGTGTACGCCTGGGTCGAGGAGCTTTTCTGGAAAGATGCCAGGTACAGGCTTTTGCAGACATTCGCCAGCGTCGAAAACGCCCAGTCACTGACTGACGGAGCGGAACTGACGCTGTTCATCTGGCGTGAGTTTGGAGAAAGCCCGGAGCCGTCGGCAGTCCAAGGGCCGTCAATCGACCGGGTCATTGATGATTTACGCAAAGCATTCAGATAGGGGCAGCGAGTTTGTCTGCTCTGGTGTCGATTGCCCCCCTCACGACACATAATGATTAGGTCAAAAGCGGTTAATATCGCTGCGCTTCGTCTACCCTCACAAAGCGCCAGGCAGCAATCAGCTTGTGCCAGGCGCAACGATATTCTTTTTGTTCATTTCACCGGAGAGCTTCCATGCTCAAGCGTACCCTGGCATTGGCCGTCGGCTTTACGCTGTCTTTTGGCAGCTTGTTGGCGCAGGCCGCCGACACCCTGAAAGTCAGTGCGATTCCCGATGAAGCCCCTACCGAATTGCTGCGCAAGTTCAAGCCGCTTGGCGCTTATCTCGAACAGAAACTGGGCATGAAGGTCGAGTTCGTACCCGTGAGCGACTATCCGGCCGTGGTCGAGGCGCTGGCCACCGACCGCATCGACCTGGCCTGGCTGGGCGGTTTCACGTTTGTGCAGACGCGCCTGAAAACCGGCAATGCGATTCCGCTGGTACAGCGCGAACAGGACGCCCAGTTCACCAGCAAATTCATCACCGCCGACCCGAACGTCAAATCCCTCGCCGACCTCAAGGGCAAGACTTTTGCCTTCGGCTCGGTGTCCTCCACGTCGGGCAGTCTCATGCCGCGTTATTACATGCTGAAGGACGGCATCAAGCCGGAAACCTACTTCAGCCGCGTGGGCTACTCCGGCGCGCATGACGCCACTGTTGCCTGGGTCCAGGCCGGCAAGGTGGACGCCGGGGTGCTGAACGCCAGCGTGTGGGAAAAACTGGTCGCCGCCGGCAAGGTCGACACCAACAAGGTCAAGGTGTTTGCGACCACCCCGGCCTACTTCGACTACAACTGGACGGTGCGCGGGACCCTCGACCCGGCATTGGCGGCGAAGATCAAGGCAGCCTTCCTCGCGCTCGATCCGGCGAACCCGAAGGACAAGGAAATTCTCGATTTGCAGGCTGCCAGCCGATTCATCGAAACCAGCCCTGACAATTACAAAGGCATCGAGGAAGCCGCACGCGCCGCCGAATTGCTGAAATGACATTGCGTCTGACCCAGGCCAGCCTGACTCACATCAACGGCGTCCAGGCGTTGCGTGACGTGGACCTGCACATCCGTGCAGGCGAACAGGTTGCCATCATTGGCCCGTCCGGCGCTGGCAAGTCGAGCCTGCTCAACCTGCTGGCCACCGCTTTGCGACCGGACAAGGGCGAACTGCAGGTGCTTGGCAAGCGAGCGTGGCAACTGTCTGCCCGCCAGCGACAGCGACTGCGCGCGCGCATCGGTCTGATCCACCAATCGCCGCCCCTGCCACCGCGCCAGCGCGTGGTCACCGCGGTGCTGGCCGGAAAACTGGGTCAGTGGGGCCTGGGCAAGAGCCTGCTGAACCTGCTGCATCCGCTGGATATTCCGGGCGCCCGCGCGGCATTGGCCAGGCTGGACCTCGGCGACAAGTTGTTCGCGCAATGCCAGCAACTGTCGGGCGGACAGCTTCAGCGCGTGGGCATTGCCCGGGTGTTGTATCAAGCGCCCGAGGTGTTGCTGGCCGATGAGCCGGTATCGGCGATGGACCCGGTATTGGCCGAGCACACGCTGTCGGTGCTGTGTCGTCATGCCCGTGAGCACAACGTCACCCTGGTCGCCAGCCTGCATGCGGTGGAGCTGGCCCTGGCGCACTTTTCGCGGATCATCGGCCTGCGTGACGGGCAGATCCTGTTCGACCTTGCGGCCAACGAGGTCGACCGCGAGCTGCTCGACACGCTTTACGCCAACGAACAACTGCAATCCTCGCCGGTGCTTCCCGTGTCCTTGAGTGTGCAGATTCCCCGATGCTGACGTCTGCCACCCGCGATCCTGCCGCCCTGCCCCGTCTGCTCCTCAGCCTGCTGGCGATCGCTCTGCTGTGGCCGGGTATCCGCTACAGCGAGCTGGACCTCAGCGTCCTGCTGACGAGTGACAGTCAGAGCGAGATGGGCCGATTTGTCTCGGCTTTCTGGCCACCGGCCCATGGCGAGGAGTTCATTGAGCTGCTGTTGCAAGCCACCTTGCAGACCCTGGCCATCGCAACGGCCGGCATGGCCCTGGCGTTGCTGTTGGCCGTCCCCGCCAGCCTGCTGGCCAGTCGCGCCCTGTCACTGTCGGCTGCCTCCCGTGCCGGTCGCCCGAGCTATGGCGGCCAACTGCTGCGCTGGCCCGTACGCGGGTTGATGATCTTCCTGCGCAGCGTGCCGGAAATCGTCTGGGCCCTGTTGTTCGTGCGTGCCGTCGGCCTCGGCCCGACGGCCGGGGTGCTGGCCATTGCCATTACTTACAGCGGCATGCTGGGCAAGGTCTACGCGGAAATCTTCGAGTCGGTGGACCAGCGTCCGGCCCACGCGTTACTGCGCTCAGGCAGCGGTCGGCTCGCGGCGTTTTGCTACGGGATCCTGCCCAATGTGGCGGCGGAGCTGATGTCGTACACGGTGTACCGCTGGGAGTGCGCCATCCGCGCCTCGGTGGTGATGGGCTTCGTCGGTGCCGGCGGTCTGGGCCAACAAATGGATCTGTCGTTGCGCATGTTCGCCGGTGGTGAAGTGGCCAGTCTGTTGCTGACGTTTCTCTTACTGGTGCTGCTCGCCGATCAACTCAGCCGCCTGCTGCGCTGGAGGCTGGCATGAATCGCCTGATCAACCTGGCCTTGATCCTTTTGATCGGCATCGCGGTTGTCGCTTCTTTCAACTACTTGAACATCGACCTTGGCGAGCTCGGTGCCGCCGGCAACCTGAAGCAGATGGGGGCCTATGCGCAACGTTTTCTCAGCCCGGACCTGAGCGCGGGTCATCTGCAAGCCATCGGCCACGGTGCCTTGGAAACCATTGCCATGTCAGCCCTTGGCACCCTGCTCGCGGCGGTGTTCGGTCTGCTGTTGGCACTGCCCGCGGCCGGCCGTTTCGGCTGGCCTTTTCAGAGTGCGTCGCGCCTGGTGCTCAACGCTTTGCGCGCGGTTCCGGAACTGGTGTGGGCCGCACTGATGGTCCTGGCCGCCGGACTCGGCCCCAACGCCGGCACTCTCGCGTTGGCCCTGCACACCACTGGCGTGCTCGGTCGGTTGTTTGCCGAAGCACTGGAAAACACCCCGCCAGAACCGGCCGAAGCCATCCGCCTGCAGGGCGGTAATGCCGTTTGGGCGTTCTGTTACGGCACACTGCCCAACCTGTTGCCACAGCTACTGGCCTACATCCTGTACCGCTGGGAAAACAACATCCGCATGGCCAGTGTGCTGGGCTTCGTCGGCGCTGGTGGTTTGGGGCAAATGCTGTATGTGAGTCTCAGCCTGTTCCAGGAAGCTCAAGCCAGCACGGTGATCCTGGCCATGCTGCTCCTGGTCTTCGCCGTCGATTCATTGAGCAGCTGGAGCCGCCAACGCTGGGTCAAGGCTTGATGGTTACTCCTCAGAACGCCCCGTGGACTCACGATCGTGCGGGTAGTGTCTGATGAGCGCAAACGCCGGCAACCAGGACTCGCGACGCACGATCCAGCTTTCGTAGGTTGGCATCAGTTGGTCAGGGGCATCGAGAGATCCCAGGTTCACTTCGATTTCGTCGTCGGTGCGTGCGAAAACAGACGAGCCGCAGCGAGGACAAAAATGCCGCCCGGCGTAGTCACGTGTTTCGCCCTCGATCTTCACCGCCTCCTGAGGGAATATCGCGCTGGCGTTGAAAAGAGCCCCGTGATGCTTGCGGCAGTCGAGGCAGTGACAAAGGCCGACCCGATAAGGCCGTCCTGACGCCTCGATTCGAACATTGCCGCACAGGCAGCCGCCGGTGAATCGGTCCATGTTGCGTCTCCTCTGAATCAAGCGGTCGAAGTGTTTACAAGGAGCGCCGTCGGGCGTTCGGACGAGAAAGACATCGAGAAACAAGTGGTCGCTGCATTGGCAGATGCAGCGGCCGGTCGCTAGATAAAATCAGACGTTATTAAGGTCTCCCCCGCTGCTGGATGTCAGTGTGACCAGAGATCGACCGGAAAGTACTTTTGCGAAATTTTCGTGTACTTGCCCGAAGCATGCAACTGCGTGAGCGCCACATCGATTCGCTCTTTGAGTACGGTGTCACTCTTGCGCAAGCCCGCCCCGATACCCAGGCCATAGAGCAACGGGTCCATCTTGACGCTGCCGGTGCCCTTTTCTTCGTACGCCAACCCGTCCTGGGACTTCAGAAAATCGATGTCGCCAAGCTTGTCGAGGAACATGACGTCGATACGACCCGCCAGCAAATCGGCGTTGCAGTCGTCCTGCGTGGTGTAGATACGGATGTTCGAGGCTTTGCCGTAAGCGGTCCGGATGAACTCGGCGTTGGTGGTCGAGCCCTGCACACCGATGGATTTACCGGCCAGGCCTTCCGGTGTCAGCGTCAGGTTGACGTCCTTCGGTGCGACGAAAATCCCTGTCGTCTCGTAGTAAGGACGCGAGAAGGCGATGACTTTCTGCCGTTCCGGGCTGATGCCCATTGAGTTGAAGAGCACGTCGAACTTGTTGGCGAGCAGTGCCGGAATGATGCCGTCCCAGGCCACTTCCTTGATCTCGCACTCGGCTTTCATCTGCTCGCAGAGCGCCCGGATCAGGTCCGGCTCGAAACCGGTGTATTGCCCGGTGGGTGTCTTGACCAGAAACGGCGGATACGGTTCGGCGGCCACACCGAAACGCAGCTTGTCGTCCGCTGCGCTGGCCGGGGCCGTAAAGGAACTCAACGTCATGCCGATTGAGGCCAGTAAAACCAGATTGCGGAATATTCGTTTCATGGTCGATCCTTTTTTTCAGGAGGATGGTTGCGAACAGAACGATTCAACATCAGTACAAAAAAGCCTTTCTAAGCCCCGAGTACGGGCAACGGCAGCCATCCCTGGATCGCTTGCCAATCTGACTCGAGGGCCGCAAAACGTGAGAGCGAGAACGTGGACAGGTCGGCGAAACTGCACTCACCGTCAACAACCAGATCGCGGATGGCATGACCGCTCGCCGGCGAGAGCCCGAAACCGACACCGGACATCGTCGCGACGGTGACGTTACCCAGTGCCGCAGGACGATCGATGACGGGACGTCCATCCGGTGTGTTTTCGATGAATCCTGCCCAACTGCGAATCACCCGTTTGTGAGCGATTTTGGGGAACAGTTCGGCCAGTCGTTTGGCGATATTGCATTGCAGGGGTGTCGACTGCGGACGCGTGCCACGCAGATCGGCGAGCTCGACCCATTCATGCGGGCCGCCACCATATGCCAGGTTGCCGCGCAGGGTTTGCCGGCCATACAAACCATTGCCATCCACACCACCCACCTCCAGTAAAGGCAGCGGTTCGGTCACGATCATTTCGGCGCGAGCGGTGACCAGCGGAATGTCTACGCCCAGTTGCGCCGCCAATTCACCGGTATGCGGGCCGGCGGCAATCACCAGGTGGTCGCAGGCGATCAGGCCTTGTGCCGTGCGCACGCCCGTCACGCGGTCGCCTTGGCGTTCGATGGCGACGACGGGCGTGTGCTCGAGAACGCGACCGCCGAGATTTTGCAGCGCCCATGCATAGGCCTGCAGCGTGCGGTGCGGATTGGCGTGGCCGCCGAAATGGTAGTAGTAGCCCGCCTACACGTTATCGCCCGCGAAGGGCACGAGTTCCCGCACCTCCTGAGGGTTCAGGAGGTCAGCGCGCAACCCATAATACTTGGCTTCGTCCACGACTTTTTTGTCGAGTGACAACTGGTGTTCGGTGAGATCGATACTGATGCGGTCCGGGCGATATTCGGTCGGGTAACCGAGCAATTCGTCCATCATCGGCCACAGTCGTTGCTCTTCGAGAAACAGCGGACTGTGGTGATGCGAACACCCGCCGCCGTTACGGCCCGAGGCGCCCCAGCCAATCAGGTACTACCCAGGCTCGACCGGGGCCGATAACGCGCATCTGACGTTCGATACGCTGGAGTCGGCCATCGTCGCCGTGAAATGCGGTCAGGGCATCGCGCTCGTCGACGCCGTGCTCACACACGATGAATTGCTCACCGGGCAACTGACCCGCGTGCATGCGGGCCGCATCATCACGGGCGGGCGTTACACGCTGGTCTATCCAAAGCGGGTGAAGCGCTCAAGCGGCTTTTGCGAGTTCCTCGACTGGCTGGAACAGGTAGTGCCCGGCCAACCCCGAAACAGTGCCTAAACCGTTTCACCGTTTCCTTCTGCGCCCGCCTTGGTGCTAAATAGAACGCCCAGGCTCCAAGTCCAGACCCTGTCGCGTATTGCCGTGCAACGAGAAACCGATATGAACACCCATTTTGAGACAACAGCATGATCGAAGTCACCGAAGTTTCCATCGCCCAACTGCGTGCGGCGCTGGAGTCTGGCCAGACCTGTGCGGTTGAGCTGGTCCAGGCCTATCTTGCCAGGATCGAGGCCTACGACGGCCCCGAAACGCCCACCGCGCTCAACGCCGTGGTGGTGCGCAATCCCGAAGCGCTCACCGAAGCGCAGGCGTCCGATGCCCGTCGGGCCAAGGGCGAAACGCTTGGTCCGCTGGATGGTATTCCCTACACGGCCAAGGACAGTTATCTGGTGAAGGGCCTCACAGCAGCTTCTGGAAGTCCGGCCTTCAAGAACCTGATTGCCTATCGCGATGCGTTCACCATCGAACGGCTGCGCGCCGCCGGGGCGATCTGCCTGGGCAAGACCAATATGCCGCCGATGGCCAATGGCGGCATGCAACGCGGGGTCTATGGCCGTGCCGAGAGCCCGTACAACGCTGACTACCTGACAGCCCCTTTTGCCTCGGGATCCTCGAACGGCGCCGGGACTGCCACCGCCGCCAGTTTCGCCGCATTCGGCCTTGCTGAAGAAACCTGGTCGAGCGGACGCGGCCCGGCCTCGAACAACGGCTTGTGCGCCTATACGCCTTCGCGTGGGGTGATCTCGGTGCGCGGCAACTGGCCGCTGACGCCGACGATGGACGTGGTGGTGCCGTACGCCAGAACCATGGCCGACCTGCTCGAGGTGCTCGACGTGGTGGTGGCGGATGATCCCGACACACGGGGCGATCTGTGGCGGATGCAACCCTGGGTGCCGATTCCGAGTGTTGCTTCGGTGCGCCCCGCGTCCTATGCCGAGTTGGCCGTAAAGTCCGATGTGCTTGCTGGAAAACGCTTCGGCGTTCCGCGCATTTACATCAACGCGGACCCCGAAGCGGGCACCAGCGAGGCGCCGGGCATCGGTGGCCCGACAGGGCAGAAAATCAACACCCGTCCGACCGTGATCAGCCTCTGGGAAGACGCGCGCAAGGCACTCGAAGCCGCAGGCGCCGAAGTGATCGAGGTCGATTTCCCGCTGGTCTCCAATTGCGAAGGTGATCGTCCTGGCGCGCCGACCGTGTTCACTCGCGGCCTGGTGTCCAAGGAGTTCCTGCACCATGAGTTGTGGGACCTGTCGGCCTGGGCGTTCGATGATTTCCTGCGGGCCAACGGTGATCCGAAACTGAACCGTCTGGCCGACGTCGACGGACCGCTGATTTTCCCCCACGACCCGGGCACCCTGCCCAATCGCGAAGACGACCTTGCCGCGGGTATGGACGAATACGTGAAGATGGCCGAACGCGGCATCACGCCGTGGGACCGGATCGTCACGGTGCCTGACGGCTTGCGCGGACTGGAAGAGACCCGTCGAATCGACCTTGAAGACTGGATGGATCAGTTGAACCTTGATGCGGTGCTGTTCCCGACAGTGGCCGACGTGGGGCCGGCGAATGCCGATGTCGATCCGCAGTCGGCGGACATCGCGTGGAGTAACGGGGTGTGGGTCGCCAACGGTAACCTCGCCATCCGCCACCTGGGTGTTCCGACGGTCACGGTGCCGATGGGTGTCATGGCGGACATCGGCATGCCAGTCGGGCTGACATTTGCCGGGCGTGCCTATGACGACTCAGCGCTGCTGCGCTTTGCTTCGGCGTTTGAGTCGGTTGGTTCCAAGCGATTGGTTCCGCCGCGGACCCCGCCGTTGTTGGGCTGAAAAGATACGAGCGGACTTCAGCCGAACAAGTCCCCTGTGGTGAGGGGATTTATCCCCTCGCCACAAAAGCCCTCTCGCCAAGTGCCCGCGCTTAGATAAGCGCCACTTCACTGATGCACGGCGCTTGCGACGTTTCCATCAGCAACTGCCCCACCACGTCCGACAGAGCGCTTTGCACATCCTTCCCACCACGCAAGGCTCGCGCATAGGCGCTCCGCTGCCGATCTGCACTGGTCCCATCCCGAAGAATCCGGCGGGCCTGGGCAAACACGTTCTCCACGCCCATTTTCCGAGCCGTGTCCCCTAGGATCTGTTGCGCCCTGAACAGCCATTGCCCGGCGGAGAACGGCCGGTCGTAACCTTCAATGATGAAGGCTGCGTGGATACCGGACCGTTTCGCCCGCCACCGATTTTCCTTGAGGATCCATTGCGACGCTTGCGAATAGCTCGATCCCGGACGTGGCTGATCAATGGCATGGGCAACCAGTAATCGAAACAATGAGGCAATGCACAACACGTCATCCAGGCGTGGACAAGCATCCGTCATCCGCATCTCCAACGTCGGGTACTTCGCGGCGGGTCGCAGCCCCCACCAGCAATCGCCCGCCTGCTTGATCGTGCCGGTGCGGATCAGCAAGGCGACGTAGGCGTCATAGGCGTCTTGATCTTCGAAGAACTCCGGAATGCCCATCCGCGGCCACTCATCACACGCCGTCTGCCGGTAGCTCATAAAGCCGCTGTCGGCGCCGCCCCAAAAGGGTGAAGACGTACTCAGTGCCAACAACAATGGCATCCACGGCAAGACTTCGTTCATCACCCGAATGCGATCCAGGTGCCCTGGCACTTCAACATGCACGTGCAGGCCGGACAGCAGGCTGCGCCTTGCCACGCGCTGGTAGTCTTCGAACAGTTGAAGAAAGTGAGGTTGGTCCGTGGCCTGTTGCGTACGCCAGTCAGCCAAAGGATGGCTCCCGGCACTGAGCAGTCCCAGACCGTACCCTTCCAGCGTTTGCCGCAACCTTGTGCGCGCGGAAAACAGGTACTCCGTTGCTTGCTCGACGCTGGTGAAGATGGGTGAAGCGACTTCGATTTGCCCTTGGAACATCTCGTGCGCGAAGCAATCGCCCAACACCACCTGGCACGCTGCGATGGAAGCGTCAGGAGGCCTCTCGGCCATGCGTCGGGTGTCCAGGTCTGTGATGAAGTATTCCTCTTCAATGCCAAACTTCAGGTGTCTGTCCATCGATGCTCTTCTCGGCTTGCGCACTGCGGCCAAATACCCACTTCTGCGCAAACCCGGTTTTGTAGCAGCTGGCGAAGCCTGCGTTCGGCTCGGGCCGCGTTCGGACGCAGCAGTCGTTAATCTGTGTTTGCGATCTACCTGAAACGCCGCACTGTCTGATTTCACGACTGCTTCGCAGCCGAACGCAGGCTTCGCCAGCTGCTACAAAGATTGCGTCGTGGCTGAACTTGCTTAACGGGCCTCGGCAACCGTTAGAAAAGCGGGAAGTTTGTGCCAGACTTCCCGCCTTTCATGCAGCCCTTTATGTGCCCAAACCTCGGGACAGATCGGCTGGCGTATCGGAGGCTGCGCGGTACTCCCCTTCCGGTTTCGTCTCTACGTCCGAGTGATCGGTGGTTTTGGTCACGGTGTCGCGCACAGCTTCGAATCCTTCCCTTGCCTGCTGCTTTACCTTGTCAGCAAGGTCTGCGCTGGTTTTGCCCATGAAGCGTTGCTCGGTCGCTGTCGAAGGCAATGCGGCGCCCAACATGGCGCCTAACGCGATGCCCGCCGCGGCGACCATCAGCGGTTGCTCCTTCAACAACTGACTGAACTGATTGCCCAGCACCTGCGTATTGCGCACCAATCGGTCACTGACGTCATGCACGGCATGGCTGATGTTTTCGGTGGCGGCACCCAAATTGTCGCCCAGGTGCGCTGCCTTGCCTTTGACGTTCTGATAACCGTCCTTGAGCGTGTCAGCCGTCTGGTGCAGATGGTCGCGGGCACTGTCGATGCCGTCAGCCAAGCCATCGGCCCACTCTCCGACGGTGTTCTGATCCGGGCCAGCGCGATAGCCTGGACGGGGTGACGGTGGGCGATTCTGGCTCATCATCAACCACAGCAATCCGACGGATGTCAGGACGGCGGGAACCGGATTATTGCGAACGCTGGTGCCCAGGTTGCTCAGGAATGTCGTGCCGTTGCTCTGCATCAGCGTCAGCGCCTGATCGAACATCTGGCCAGGGGTGAACTTGCTTTCCAGCGCATCGACGATGTTGCCGATACTCGCCCGCTGCGCATCGATTTCACGCTCGATGGCTTCAGGGCTTTTTGCCGCTTCGATGTCGAATTCACTGTTCATGAGACTTTCCTCCGCAGCGCTTCCTGGTCTTTGTTCAAGGCATCCAGCGTGCGATCAGGCTTGAAGTGGGACGGTTCGAATTGTTTTTTTCCGGACTGCAGCATGGCGTACCCGACGATCATCACCACCACGCCGACAATCAGCGCTGCCAGCCACGGCGCCATCACGGTGCTGAGGCCGTAGACCGCGGACATCAACAGAATGATGAGCCCCGCCAGCAGCACAATTGCACCGCCGGCAACACCGGCAATCCCTGCTTTGAGCGTCGAGAGACTGGTTTGAAGTTCGGCTTTGGCCAGCGCCAGTTCCTTGGTGAATAGCGCGGGCACTTCACGGGATAACTGGCGTAACAACCCGACGACCGAAGCGTCATGATCAGGCGCAGACACGGGTCTTGAGCCCGGAAAATCTGGTTCTTCTCTGTTCATCACAGTGCTCCATTGAAGTTGGTCGAACCCGGTGTCGAGGTCGTCGCAAAGTTCGAAGGGTGGTCTTGCTCATTCGGTGAGGCCGGCGTAATGCCAGGGCTTGGATCGTTGCGTGATGCAACGGAGGTTTCATAGGGCCGATGTGCACCAAAACCGCCGGACGGTGGCATGGAGTGACCGGCTGCCGGGTTGTCGGCATCGGGGAATGTTGCAGCTGGGGAACTGCCGGCTTTCAGGAACCGCGACAGGCCGAAGCCCAGCGCAATGCTGCCGGCAATGAACAGCCCAGGATTGCTGCGAGCCAACTCGGCCCCGTCATGGAGCAGTTGTTCGGCACTTTTGCCGCGCAGGTTTCCGGCCAGGCCACTCATGGAGTCCGCCATGTCTGCCAGGTAATCGGACATGCCGAGCGTGTCCTTGCTTTCAAGTTCGGAGACGACTGATTTCGCTCCCTTCGCCAAGGCCTCGATCTGATCGGCTGCGGTGTCGCGGTACTGGCCGAACTGGGCGTCCGCCTGTTGTCGCGCGCCTTCAAGTGCTTCTGTCACGTCCTCCTTCAAGTGTCCAAAGCCTGGCTCCGGCCCTGCGGAATCGGGCTTATCTGGCTGACTCCCGGTCGTGCTGTCTGAAGTATTCATGTCATCCCTCGCCTTCTGTCTGTAAACAAGCGTTCCGGGAGTTCGCAGTGAGTGCAGCCTCCCTCACTGCAGATGACGGAGGGGGGTGATGGGGAGTTCCAACGGAATGATGAGTGATGCGTTCAGTTCGTCGCCTGGGGGGGGTGGCTGCTGACTTCAAGGGGGGGGTATATCCATTTCTGCGGTAATGGATATGCCCCCACCCCGTCAACTACCATGGTTACAGCAGCGAAAACGTGTAGTTAATGATGAAGCGATTCTGATCCACATTCTGCCCAGCATCGGTGTTCGACTTGCCATTGCGTAAACTTTCGTAGCGGGATAAGGCTTGTCGCACAGAGACATGAGTCGTCATTGTTTTTGAAACTGGGTCAGACGGATTTTCATCGCACCTGACCCGAAACGTCAGGCTTTGGCTGCCATCGCGGTGACTTCCACGCGCATGCCTTCGACCGCCAGCGCGGCCACGCCGACGGCGGCGCGAACCGGCCACGGTTTGGCGAAGAAGCGCTTGTAGACCTCGTTGAACGCGGCGCGGTCGGCCATGTCGGTGAGGTAGATGGTCAGGTGCAGAACCCGGTCCATGGAACTGCCGGCGCGCTCCAGCGCGACCTTCAGCGCCTGCAGCGTGCACTCGCTTTGCAGGGTGATATCGCCCAGTTCCAGGCTGCCGTCGGCGTGGGTTGGAATCTGCGTGGAGACCAGCAGACCGCCGAAACCGGCGACGTCGGAGGAGATGGAGTCCGCGTCGGGATCGGGGGTGAAGGTGATGTCTTGGTTGGCCATGGGGATCTCTTTCTTGAAGTAGTAACGAGGCGGTCGATGCCTTTTGCGCGGACAGTTTACAGGCCGGAGCCGGGATTGCGTGTGCGCCTGAACCCTGGGAAAAAATCTCGAACTCCCTCCCTGCCGCTGCATCCAATGTGTAGGTCAACGGAGGTACACGAGATGAACAGCGATGACAGTGTCAATGACACCGAAAGGGATCGGAAGGACAGGGACGCCGAAGAGGTCGATCCAGCAGCGCTTCCCGAAGAGGAGGAAGCAGAGGCGTTGAGGCGGAAAATAGCCGAGATAGAACGCAAAGTAGCGGATGGAAACTAGCGTGAGGACCACGTCCGCTCGTGATCAGCGGGCGTGGCCAATGCTCTGCACCTAGTTCGGGTCTAGCAACCCGCCCTTCCAGTTACGCGACACTTGGCTCCCGGTGAATTTCGCCACGACCATGCCCTGCGGCACCAGCCGGTCCCGGTAGCGTGTCACCATCCGCCCTGCTTGCTCGGCCACCAACACCACTTCGGAAGACGGATCACCGGGGCGCCGCAGAATCCGCGCAAAGCGCTGCCCTTCTTCGACGAAATCGCCCAGTTCCTTTTCAAAGATCAGCACCCCGGGTTGCGGGGCGAGGATGGTCTCCATCTGGCCCATTTCCATCACCTCGACGGGCCAGTCACCGGGTGTCAACGCTTCGTCGATGACCCCGCAACTGCACAGCCAGGCGAACAGTCCCGCAGCATCCTGCTCGGCAAACCGGTCGCTGACATCGCCCTGCCCGCGCAACTCCAGGGTCGCGGCCATGCGCTGGTCGGTGACGCCATCGCGCAGCCACGGCGCAATGATGGTTTCTTCGAAAGAGCCGTCGCCGCCGTCATCCCAGATGATCGCCACGTCCATCTTCATCGCTGCCGCCAGTTCGCGACCTCGGGGCCAGAAACTACGGTGCACGTAGAGGTACGGCAAGGCCTCGTCATCGGTGTGCAGATCGAGCATCACATCCGCGGTGGCCGCCAGTTGCACCAGTTTTTTTTGCCATTCCTGGACGTTGGTCGAAGGTCGCTCCATCGCGGCGGACTGGTCGAACGAGCGGTTGAAGTTATGCCCGGTCGCGTCGTGAAAGCGACCGAGAATCCGCCCCTGGCGAAACTGCCCGATGCCCAGGGGATTGGCTTGCGGCACCACCGTCACACGGCCCTTGAGCCGGCCCTCGGACTCGACGACGTGAAGCCGCTGCATCAACAGATGCAGCACCAGCATCCCGGCAATTTCATCGGCATGCACGCCGGCCTGCAAATGCACCTTCGGCCCTCTGCCGTCGCCCTCGAAACGCCACGCGCCGACCGGCACCGCGTCGCCGTTATTGTTGCGAACACTGAACGAAATATCCTGCGCCATCTGCTTGTCCTCCCCCGTCATGAACGTTAAAAACCGGTGCATCGCGGCGGCCGGCACTGGAGATTGAACGCATGTTCAACTAAGCTCGCCAACCAGGCACTGCACCCAAGGATTCCCTTGTGACAACCCCCTCTCCAAAGAACCGTCGCGCAGAACCCGATGAGCGCCGTGAAATGCTGGTTGCCGCCACGGTGCGTTGCCTGGTGCGTGACGGTCACGCGGGCATTTCCGTGCGCCGTATCGCCACCGAAGCCGGGGTGTCCGTCGGCCTGCTCAATCACCATTTCGGCAGCATCGATGCGTTGATCGCCGACACTTACCAGAAGATCGCGAACGAACTGACCACCGCCCTGCTCCATGAGATCCAGCAGGTCGGCACCCCGGCGGAAAAGATGGACGCGTTTCTCAAAGGCTCTTTTTCGCCAAGGGTCATGGACCCGCAATTGCTGAGTGTCTGGGTGGTGTTCTGGAGCCTGATTCGTCACTCCGAACACGTCAGCCTGTCCCACGAAAAAAGCTACCGCGCCTACCTCGACCTGCTGCGCCAACTGCTTGATGACATGGCGGCCAGCGAAGGTTTCGTGATCCACGACACGCGCCTGGCCGCCATCGGTTTATCGGCGATGCTCGACGGACTCTGGATCGAGTGGTGCCTCAACCCCGAAACCTTCAGCCCCGCCAACGGCCTCCATATCTGTCGTTGCTGGATAAAGGGGCTGCGTCACGGAGCATTCAGCGCCGACGACGTCTTGTGATGGGTGACGACCGAAGATCATGGCCAGGGTGCCGCTGACCGCGATCAGGCCGGCACCGATCATCAGCGACACGTCCATCAACGTGCCCCAGATCAGACTCGACAGCAGGAACGCCCAGATCAGCCCGGTGTATTCGAACGGCGCCAGCAAGGTCGCGGTGGCCCGTCGAAAACTGGCGAACAGCAGGAACTGGCCGATACCGCCCACCAGGCCGGCAACCAGCATGCCCAGCCAGGCCGGGGTCGGTGACGGGGTGTGCGTCCAGGGCAACGCGACCGTCATGCACAGCACAAACACCACGTTGGTGATCAGCATCTGCTCCAGCACTGAGGTCTGGTCATCCACCTGACGCAACTGGATGTAAGTGAACGCCCAGCACATCGCCGCCAGCAGCGTCAGCACAATCGGCCACGGATCGGCGATGTTGCTCGGTCGGCAAGCGATGATCACCCCGACAAAACCGATGATCAGGGAAAACCACTGCCAGCCGCTGGCGCGCTCCTTGAGAATCACCGCCGCCAGCACCGTGACCATGATCGGCGCGGAAAAATACAGGGTGGTCATTTCTGCCAGCGTCAGGTCCCGCGCGGCCGTGTAATACAGCAGCCAGGCGACAATCGACAACAAACCGCGCACCACCAGCAAGCGTCGGCTCGGCGAACGCCAGGCCCGCTGGACTACACGCAGGCGTCCCGCCAACAGACACGCAACGACCACCACCAGGCTGCGCCAGAACAGAATGGTGACCACCGAATAATCGGCCACCAGCCACTTAATGACAGCGTCCTGCAACGCCAGGAACGCGTACCCCAACGTGCACAGGCCAATGCCCTGCAGCGACCGGTCGACGACCCCTGACGTGCTCATTACACCGACCTGCGCACGGGCGTCCCGCGCCGTTCGGCAAAAGCAAACAGCGCCTCGATCAGGAACGTCAGGCAGACATAAACCCCGGCCACCAGCAACAGCGGCTCATAGACCTGCAGGGTTTGCGCCCGCACCACGTTGGCCGCGCCCAGCAGATCGACAATCGCAATCGTCGAGGCCAAAGCTGTGGATTTGAGCAACATCACGGTCTCCCCGGCCAGTGTCGGCAACAGCAACCGCAGCGCCCGAGGCAAGCGTACCCGCAGCAGCGATTGGCGCGGTGTCATGCCAAACGCCGAGGCCGCTTCCATCTCGCCTTTGGGCACCGCCAGCAGTCCGCCGCGAATCACTTCACCGACATACGCGCCTACCGACAACACCAGCGCGAATACGATGTACCAGTATCCGTCGCGCAAATACGGCCAGAGAAAACTGCCGCGTATCAGCGGGAATTGCGCAAACAGGCTGCCGAGCCCGTAGTAGAAAATGTAGATCTGGATCAGCAACGGCGTACCGCGCAACACGCTGGTGTAGAACACACTGGCCTTGGCGATCACTTTGTTTTTCGAGATCCGCGCCAGCGCTACCAGCACCGCCAACGCGAAACCGAACACACTGGAAATCAACAGGATGGTGATGGTCGTTTGCAGCCCCCGGCCCAACAGCGCCGCGTATTCAACTATCCACGCTGGAATCATTTCATTCACTCAGCCAAAGGCATCCAGCGACGAATACGCCGCTCGAGCCGTCCAGACAGGTAGTTGGACACCAACGTCACCGCGTAATACATCGCTGCGGCCGTGAGGTAGAACAACAAGTAATGACGCGTCGAACCCGCCCCTTGCTTGGCGGTGTACAACAGCTCGTTGGTGCCAACCACGCTGATCAATGCGCTGTCCTTGATCAGGTTGATCCACAGGTTGGCCATCCCGGCCATCGCATACGGCGCCATGATCGGCAGCGTGACGCGACGGAACAGGCCGAAACCGCTCAGGCCGAATGCCCTCGCCGCCTCAATCTGGCCAAAGGGAATCGCCTGGATCGCCGCCCGGAAAATCTCCGAGGCGTAGGCGCCCTGCACCAGGCCCAGCACGATGATGGCGGCCAGCGGACCGCTGACATTCATGACGCCGTAGCCCATCTGGGTCATCAGCGAATTGAGGAGCATGGAGCCGACGTAGTACAGCAACAGGATCAGCAGCAACTCCGGAATCGCGCGGAACAAGGTCGTGTAACCGCGCATCAGCGCCGCGATGGGTTTTGGCGCGCCGAGCTTCAGGCAGGCCACCACCAGACCGATGAGCAGCCCGACCACGAAGGCCCCGGCGGATATTTGCAGGGTCATCCAAAGACCCTTCAACAGCGCACCGCCCCATCCTGTTTCGCTGAAGTTGATCAATTCGAACATGGCTGGCATTTGAGTCTCCAGTTGGCGCAATCACTGTCTGACGCAATCCCTTGTAGGAGTGAGCCTGCTCGCGAAGACGTCTGAACATTCAGAATCAATGCAAGCTGAACTACCGCCATCGCGAGCAGGCTCACTCCTACAAGGGGGTAGTCGGCGCACTATTTTTTCCAGTGGCCGATACTTCGTCGTCAGAAGGCAGGTTTCACGCTGGTACCGAAGTAGTGTTGGGACAGGTCGTCATAGTCTTTGCTGACCAGCAAGGAGGTGATGGCCTTGTCGAGCTTTGCCTTGAGTTCCGCGTCATCCTTACGCAGGCCGGCGCCCACGCCCTTGCCGAAGATCGGGTCATACGGCACGGCGCCGAGGTATTCCAGATTGCTCGCATCAGGAGTCTGCACGAAGGCCGCCATGGCCGTGCCGTCCGCCATCATCAGGTCGATGCGACCGGCAATCAGGTCGGCGTTGGCCGAGTCTTGGGTGTCGTAATACTTAACGTCGGCGATTTTTTCGTAGTACTGCTTGAGGTAGCTGGCGCTCACGGTCGAGTTCTGCACACCGATGATCTTGCCCTTGAGGTCATCCGGATACTTTTTCACCGACGTGCCCTTCGGCCCCACGATAGCGATCACCGAGTCGTAATACGCCTTGCTGAACGCGATCTGTTTTTCGCGCTCTTCGGTCACCGACATGGAGGAGAAAATCACGTCGATCTTCTTCGACAACAGCGACGGAATGATCCCGTCCCACGCCACTTCCTTGATCTCGCACTCGGCATTCATTTCGCTGCACAGTTTGTGGATCAGGTCGACTTCAAAGCCTTTCCATTCACCGTTGGCCTGCTTCTCGGTGTACGGCGGATAGGGTTCGGCCGCAACCGCGAACCTGATCGGCTGCGCTTGGGCCGCGCTCATCCCGGCCAGCAACACGCAGGCCACGCCCGTCATCCAGTTTGCCAAACGTCGATTTCCCATGATTTTTGCCCCGTCTTTTTATGATGTTATTAGCGAGTCTGATGAGCGTTGACGAATTGCCGGCAACGCTCGCTGCGTGGGTGTACGAACACTTCGTCCGGCGTACCGGCTTCCTCGATCAGCCCTTGGTGCAGATAGGCGACTTTGGAAGAGACATCGCGGGCGAACGCCATTTCATGAGTCACCAGGATCATGGTCCGGCCTTCTTCCGCGAGGGAGCGGATCACCCGCAGCACTTCGCCGACCAGTTCCGGGTCGAGTGCCGAGGTGGGTTCATCGAACAGCATGACCTTGGGCCGCATGGCCAAGGCGCGGGCGATGGCCACCCGTTGCTGCTGTCCCCCGGAGAGAAACGCCGGGTACTCGTTGCGCTTGGCCGCAAGCCCGACGCGCTCAAGCAAGGCTTCGGCCCGTTCAGTGGCCTCCGCACGGCTTTCACGCAGGACCTGGGTCGGCGCCTCGATGAGGTTTTCCAGCACCGTACGGTGGGGCCAGAGGTTGAAGTTCTGGAACACCATGCCCAGGCTGGAGCGGATGCGCACCAGTTGCTTGGCGTCCTTTACCAGCGGCGCGCCGGGACGGTCGAAGTTCAGGTGAATGCTTTCGCCGTCCACCAGAATGCGCCCCTGGTCCGGCACTTCGAGCATGTTGATGCAGCGCAGCAAGGTGCTTTTACCCGAGCCGCTGGCACCGATCAGCGAGATCACATCGCCTTCGCGGGCCGTCAGGGAAACACCTTTGAGGACCTCGATATTACCGAAGCGTTTGTGCAGGCCATCGACTTCGATCATGGTTTTGGTCGTGACGGGTGCAACCACCGACTCGCAGGTGACACGGCTGATCACCGGGCGCGGCGCTTCGCCTTTCAATACCAGGACAAAGTCGCGAATACGCTGGCAGGCCTGGGCCAGTCGTTCTTCACCGAGGGTGAACGAAAGCCGCACAAAACCTTGGGCCGGCTCGCCGAAAGCCGCCGCATCCAGCACCGATACACGCGCCTCACGCAGCAGACGCCAGGCGAATTCCAGCGAGGTCAGGCCGGTGTCACGCACGTCCATCAATACGAACATGCCGGCATCGGGGTTGAGCACTGAAATTCCCGGGCAATCCGACAGGCTGCTCACCACCAGATCGCGACGCCGACGATAGATATCGCACATGCCGTGGGTCACGTCCTCATGGGCTTGCACGGCTTTAAGCGCAGCCTCCATGACAAAACCCGGCAAGCCATAAAGCATGCTCAACACCATGGTTTCGGCGTGCGCCACGAGGGTTTCATCGGCGACGATCCAGCCAGTGCGCCAGCCCGTCATGGCATGGGATTTCGACAGACTGCCGATCACCACGCACCGCTCGGCCATGCCCGGCAACGCCGCCAGGCTCAGGTGCTCACGCTCGAAGGTCAGGCTCTCATAGACCTCGTCCACCACGACCCACAGGTCATGCTGGATGGCGAGGTCGGCGATGGCTTGCAGCTCTTCGCGGTTGAGCACCACGCCGGTGGGGTTATTCGGATTGGAGAAGAACATCGCCCGGGTGCGCGGGGTGATGGCCTTGGCCAGCACGGCGGCATCGAGCCGGAAACCTGAATCCGCCGAGCACGGCACGCGAACCAACGTGGCGCCGGAACCCTTGAGCGTCGCCTCGTAAGTCACGTACATCGGGTCCAGGGCAATCACTTCGTCGCCGGTAGTGAGCAGGCACATCGAGGTGATGAACAGCGCGTTCTGCGCCCCCGCCGAGATGATGACGTTTGGTGCTGTCACCTCACGGTCGAACAGCTGGCTGTACCGAGCGGCGATGGCTTCGCGCAACGCCTGGCGGCCGGCGATCTCGGTGTAGTGGGTGTCTCCCTCACGCAGCGCATGAATCGCGGCATCGGTGATGAAGTCAGGAGTGGGAAAATCCGGGTCGCCGACGCTGAGAATGATCACATCCTCACCACGGCGCTGGGCTTCAAAGGCCGCATTGTGAATATCCCAGGCGGCAACGCCGTCGCCTGAAATCCGCTCAACAAAGGGTGAAAACCGCATGCCAGTGCCTCGTTCGAATAGAAGAAACGCAAGCCCGCGCAACCAGCCGGGGAGGTGGAACGAACATAATCGAAGCTGAACACTCGTTCAACAGAAAAATGACCAGGGTTCGCGTTCAGCGTAAACAGGTCGTTTTTACGACAGTCGTGCCGCTTTCAGCGGTGAAATCGCCATGCACTCGCGCCTGCGAAACGTTGGTTTCGTCGCTTCAGGCTGATCGCAAAAACAGTTATCCAGAAGATAAAAATCGGCGGGAAATAGTTGGATTTACATTCGAAACAAAAAAAACAACCAGCACGCAGTTGTAACGCAAATAAGACACTTGCAAGCACCCACTCTTAAAACGGCGCAACCCATTTGCCTAAAAGCGTTTTACAGGCACAAATAATTATCTGCCCTTTCCACCCCTGATTAATCCTAAGCTCCGGCATCCTGGCACCGGACCACAAATGTCGACACTCTTAACCCGCCACCAAGCCTCGATTAAAAACGAACACTTAATTCCAACAAATCATAAAAAAGCCCGGACGAATTCTGACCATCTAATATGCTCAACACACAGAAACTACATCCCGCTAACTGTAAGTTTCCCCGGCACCTCCAGCAACCATTACTCCATGTTCGACTGCTTTGAATGTAACGTCAGCCAGTTCGACATTACTGTAGGGAAATGGAAATGAAGATCAAAATTCTGTGCATCCATGGGATTGGCCACGAAGAGGCGGACGAGAGCTTCGAGCAATCCTGGCAAAGGTCGATTACCAACGCAGTGCTGCGTGTGGCACCGAATGCCGTCGTCGAACTGGATTACTTTGAGTTTGATGCGCGCTTTGCTTCCAGTGGCCTGGGTGCGCCGCAAATTGCCGAGGCAACCCTGCGCCTGCTGACCAGCTCGGTGATCCATTCGGTTGGCGATCTGTTCCGGCGCAATCGCGGCATCGGACAGTTTCCCGACCGCCTGCGCTGGACGGCCGGCATGGTTGCCCAGTGGACCGCGGACGAGGCACTACGAACTACGCTGCGCAAAGACCTCACCCGCCACATCAGCGACTCGCAACCGGACATCGTCTGCGCGCACAGCCTGGGGACGCTGGTCGCCTACGACACGTTCCGTAGAGACCCCTCACTCATGAGCAAGCGGGTGTTGATCACCTTCGGCTCGCAGATTGCCAACCCCGCCGTTCGCGAGACGTTCGGCGGGCGCATCGAAGGCATCGCGAGTGCGCACAAGTGGTACCACCTCTACAACGAACACGATCACGTTTTTACCGCCCCTCTGTACCTGCGCGACACCAACTTCACCCAGGTCATGACGCCGTTCGACAAACCGGGCGATGCGCTCAATCATGACGCGACGTTCTACCTCGGCCACGCGGAAACCGCGGCCAATGTCTGGGGGCCGCTGTTGCAGGCAGGCCTGACCAAGGGCTTCGACAAACGGCTCGCCGCCGTCGACAAGTCGCTGGGCATTGCTGTCCCCAAGGCAGGCACGGTGCGCCGCTCGCGAGACAAGGCATTGCTGATCGGTATCAACAACTACCCCAATATCGAGGATCGGCTCGAAGGCTGCGTCAATGATGTTTTCCTGATGAGCTCACTGCTGCAAGAGTCGAAATTTTCGCCGGACGATATCCGCGTCGTCCTCGATGACCGCGCTACCGCTGCCGGCATTCGAGATCGCCTGCATTGGCTGCTCGACGACGCCCAGGCCGGTGATCGTCGGGTGCTCTTCTATTCCGGGCACGGTGCGCAGATTCCCAATACCAATGCCGCGGGCGAAGCCGACCGCATCGACGAATGCCTGTGCCCGTGGGACTTCGACTGGACGCCTGCACGCGCCATCGTCGACAACGACTTTCGCGACCTCTACATCCAGCTTCCGTACGACACGCAGTTCATCACGATCTTCGATTGCTGCCATTCCGGCGGCATGACGCGTGAGGGCGCACGGCGCGCTCGCGGGCTGACGCCGCCGGATGACATCCGTCATCGCGCCTTGCGCTGGGAGCCTCAGCTGCAGATGTGGGTCGAGCGTGACTGGGTGAAACGGGCGCGCAAAAGTTCGCAAAAGGCTGAAGCAGCCAACACCGTGAGCAATCGCGAGGGTATCCGTCGGGTCGGCCAGGCCATCGCGGTGCGCGGTTACGACGACAAGCTCTACAACAAACGACGCGCCGCGTATAAGCACGATGGGCCGTTTCTGCCGATCCTCATGTACGCCTGCGGCGAATCCCAGCTGTCGTATGAATACCGTCACGGCGTGATCTCGTACGGAGCGTTCACCTACGCGCTCGCCCAGACGCTGCGCTCATCCAAACAGCGTCCGACGTTCAATGCCCTGGTTCGCGCAACGGGCAGGCTCCTGGCCGAGCTGGGTTATGACCAGAAACCGGCGATCGTCGGGCCGGCGAAATTGCTCGGCAAAGTCGTTCCCTGAGTGGCCAGCCTCTGGCGATATAGAGGAGCAGCGAAGGGTCGGTAGCCTTCACGCCCACCCTTCCAGTCGCAACGTCGCACGGACAAGGCGCTGCTCTTCGCTTTCGATTTCCCTGAGGTTCTCGCAGATGCTCTGGATGTGCGCGATGGCTGCCTTGCGCGCCTGCTCCGGCATGCGGCCGGTGACGGCGTTGTAGAGCCGGGCGTGCTGGCGGTCGATCTGACGTTTTTGTGGGGCGCGGTGGTAGAGGTTGTTGACCGAGGCAAACACAGTGTTGAGCAGCAAGTCTGTCAGCGAGCGCAAGGTTTGCACCAGCACCGGGTTGTGCGAGGCCTCGCAGATCGCCAGATGAAACGCATGATCGAGCCGGGCGTGTTCGCTCGCTTCCATCGACCGTGTGTGGGCATCGAGCAACGCTTCATAGCTTCGGGTGATGAGGACAAAATCCGCTTCGGTCCCGCGCAGTGCAGCCAGGCGAGCGGACTCGCCCTCGAGCAGGCTGCGGACCTCGAACAAGTCGTAAAGCGTGCGCGGCTGTGAGCTGAACAGGTGCATCAGCGGCGATGCGGCACCGTGGCCCGACAGATCCGCGACAAACGATCCCTTGCCCTGCTCCGTCTTGATAATCCCCCGGGCGCGCAACAACTTCAGGCCCTCGCGAAGCGCTGTGCGGGATACGCCGAGTTTTTCGGTCAGGCGCCGTTCCGAAGGCAATAGCTGCCCGGTCTTGAGTACGCCGTCCACGATCAGCCGTTCTATGCGTTCACACACCACGTCTGCAACTTGTGGATTACGGGTCATTTGCGCACTGTCCATCGAACCTCCGACTGGTATGACCAGCCTAGCCGGCAACACCCTATACGCTCGAATACAACCCTAACTGCATGTTTAAGCGGTCGTTTTTTCCAGAAACAAATAAATAGCCCCGGAAGAACTGGTTCGACCAGTCAAACAACGCATAGACAGTAGGACGTGTCAGGCCAATGATGCAAGTTAGCTGTCACCGGAAACAGACCTCTAATAAAAACAACTGAGGGTCGTCAACCGCCTATGAACATCCTCTACGACGAACGCGTCGACGGCGTTCTGCCTGATGTCGACAGAGCGGCCCTGCTCCAGGCACTGCACGCTCGCCTGCCAGACCTGGAAGTCCTGCATCAGCAGGAAGAACTCAAACCGTACGAATGCGACGGACTGTCCGCTTACCGCACCACGCCGATGCTGGTGGTGCTGCCGCGTCATATCGACGAAGTCCAGGGCGTGCTTAAACTCTGCCACGAGTTTCACGTCCCGGTGGTCGCTCGCGGCGCCGGCACCGGTTTGTCCGGCGGTGCATTGCCGCTGGAGAAAGGCGTGCTGCTGGTGATGGCGCGCTTCAACAACATCCTGCACATCGACCCCGCCGCGCGCACGGCGCGGGTGCAGCCGGGTGTGCGCAATCTGGCGATTTCCCAGGCCGCCGCGCCGTTCGGCTTGTACTACGCGCCGGACCCCTCCTCGCAGATTGCCTGTTCCATCGGTGGCAACGTGGCCGAAAACGCCGGCGGCGTGCATTGCCTGAAATACGGTCTGACGGTGCACAACCTGCTCAAGGTCGACATCCTCACCGTCGATGGCGAACACCTGACCCTGGGTTCCGAGGCGCTCGACTCGCCCGGGTTTGATCTGCTGGCGTTGTTCACCGGCTCCGAAGGCATGCTTGGAGTCATCACCGAAGTCACGGTCAAACTGCTGCCCAAACCTCAGACCGCCAAGGTGCTGCTGGCGGCGTTCGATTCCGTGGAAAAAGCGGGGCGCGCGGTGGGCGACATTATTGCCGCCGGGATCATTCCCGGTGGCCTGGAGATGATGGACAACCTGGCCATTCGCGCCGCCGAAGACTTTATCCACGCGGGGTATCCGGTCGACGCCGAAGCCATTCTGCTGTGCGAACTCGATGGCGTTGAAGCCGACGTTCACGATGACTGCGACCGCGTGCGCCAGGTGCTGGAACAGGCCGGCGCCACCGAAGTGCGCCAGGCCCGCGATGAGGCCGAACGCGTGCGCTTCTGGGCCGGGCGCAAGAATGCGTTCCCGGCGGTGGGCCGCCTCTCGCCGGATTATTACTGCATGGACGGGACGATCCCGCGCCGCGAACTGCCCGGCGTGCTGCAAGCGATTGCCGCGCTGTCGGCCGAGTACGACCTGCGCGTGGCCAACGTTTTCCACGCCGGCGATGGCAACATGCATCCGCTGATTCTGTTCGATGCCAACCAACCCGGCGAACTCGATCGCGCCGAAGCCCTCGGCGGCAAGATCCTCGAATTGTGCGTAAAAGTCGGCGGCAGCATCACCGGTGAACACGGGGTCGGCCGCGAGAAAATCAATCAGATGTGCGCGCAGTTCAACAGTGATGAGCTGACGCTGTTTCATGCCGTCAAAGCCGCGTTCGATCCGGGCGGCCTGCTCAATCCCGGAAAGAACATTCCCACCTTGCACCGCTGCGCCGAGTTCGGCGCGATGCACGTTCACATGGGTCAGTTGCCCTTCCCGGACCTGGAGCGTTTCTGATGCGCAGCGAACACGATATCGATGACAGCGGCGCACTGCTGGAGCAGGTCAACCAGGCGCTGCAAAACGCAACGCCGCTGCGCATCCAGGGTTCCAACAGCAAGGCGTTTCTGGGGCGCATCGTGGCGGGTGAAGTGCTCGATACGCGCAGCCATCGCGGCATTGTCAGCTATGACCCGACCGAACTGGTGATTACCGCTCGCTGTGGCACGCCGTTGTCAGAACTGGCCGAAGTGCTGGACGCCGCGCAGCAGATGCTGCCGTGCGAACCGCCCTCCTTCGGTGACGGCGCCACGGTGGGCGGGATGATCGCCAGCGGATTGTCGGGACCACGGCGCCCCTGGTCAGGATCGGTCAGGGACTTCGTCCTCGGGACACGGGTCATCACCGGACACGGCAAGCATTTGCGCTTCGGTGGCGAAGTCATGAAAAACGTCGCCGGCTACGACCTTTCGCGCCTGATGGCCGGCAGTTACGGCTCGCTGGGGGTGATCACCGAAGTCTCGCTCAAAGTCCTGCCCAAACCTCGGCAAGCTCTAAGCATCAGCCTGGAAATGGACAGCGATCGCGCCTTGCTACGCCTCGCGGAATGGGGGCAGCAACCGCTGCCGATCAGCGCCGCATGTCACGACGGTCAGCGCCTGCACCTGCGGCTTGAGGGTGGCGAAGGCTCGGTGAAGGCGGCGCATGAGCGCTTGGGTGGCGAGTTGCTGAACGCTTCGTATTGGGCGGATCTCAACGAGCATCGCTTGAGTTTCTTTGATGAAGACCAGCCGCTTTGGCGCTTGTCCGTCCCGCACAACACGCCCCGGCTTTCCCTGCCCGGCCTGCAAATGATCGACTGGGGCGGTGCCCAGCGCTGGCTCAAATCCGACGCCGAAGCAGCGTTCATTCGCAAGGTCGTCGATGAGGTCGGCGGGCATGTGACCTGCTACAGCCACGGCCTGATCGACAGCCCGTTCCAACCGTTACCCCCGGCACTGATGCGCTACCACCGCAACTTGAAGAACCAACTCGATCCACGGGGCATCTTCAACCCCGGTCGCCTGTACGCGGAGCTTTGACCCATGCAGACCACCTTGAGCGAACAAGCCCGCCAACTGCCCCGCGCCGAAGAAGCCGAAAGCATCCTGCGCACATGCGTGCACTGCGGTTTTTGCAATGCCACCTGCCCGACCTATCAACTGCTCGGCGATGAACTGGACGGGCCGCGTGGGCGCATCTACCTGATCAAGCAGGTGCTGGAAGGTAACGAGGTCACCCAGAAGACCCAGCAGCATCTGGACCGCTGCCTGTCTTGTCGTAATTGCGAAACCACCTGCCCTTCGGGCGTCGACTACCACAACTTGCTCGACATCGGCCGCGCCGTGGTCGATGCGGCCGTGCCGCGTTCACTTGAGCAGCGCTTGTTGCGCGAAGGCTTGCGCAGCGTCGTGCCCAATCCGGGACTGTTCAAAGCACTGGTCAGCAGCGGTCAGGTGTTCCGTGCGTTGCTGCCCAATACGCTGCGAGCCAAGTTGCCGCGCCACGTGTATCCGGCCAGGCAACGCCCGACCACCCGCCATGCGCGGCAGGTGCTGATGCTCGAAGGTTGCGTGCAGCGGAGTCTGTCGCCGAACACCAATGCGGCCACCGCGCGCGTCCTCGATCGACTGGGGATCAGCGTCACACCGACTCGCGAGGCCGGCTGCTGCGGCGCCGTCGATTATCACCTGGACGCACAGGAGGCGGGCCTTGATCGCGCCCGCCACAACATCGATGCGTGGTGGCCGAGCATCGAACAAGGTGCCGAGGCCATTGTGCAAACCGCCAGCGGTTGCGGTGCCTTTATCAAAGACTACGACCACCTGCTCAGCACCGACCCGGCGTATGCCGAGAAGGCGAAAAAGGTCAGTGCGCTGGCCAGGGATCTGGTTGAAGTGCTGCGCGACGAGCCGCTGGAAAAGCTCGGCATCCACAGCGATCAGCGCCTGGCGTTCCATTGCCCCTGCACCTTGCAGCACGCGCAAAAACTCGGCGGTGCGGTTGAAACGCTGCTGACGAAACTGGGTTTCAACCTCACGTTCGTTCCTGACAGTCACCTGTGTTGCGGCTCGGCCGGCACCTATTCGCTGACCCAACCCGAGCTGTCCCGACAACTGCGCGACAACAAACTCAATGCGCTGGAAAGCGGTCATCCCGACGTCATTGTCACGGCGAATATCGGCTGTCAGTCACACCTCGACGGTGCGGGCCGAACCCCGGTGCGCCACTGGATCGAACTGGTCGAAGCCGCGTTGCCCCCATCGAGCCCTGGAGTATTCCCATGAAAAGCAAAGCCGTACTGAGCCAGACCGAAGTCAGCCAGATTCTCAGCGCCGCACGCAGCGAAGCACAGAACAATCAATGGGCCGTGACCATCGTGGTTGTCGATGACGGCGGCCATCCCCTGGCCTTGGAGCGCCTCGACGGGTGCGCGCCTATCGGTGCGTACATCGCCACCGAAAAGGCCCGCACCTCTGCCTTGGGTCGGCGTGAGTCGAAAGGTTATGAAGAGATGGTCAACGGTGGCCGCCACGCGTTTTTGTCAGCGCCGTTGCTGACCTCCCTTGAAGGTGGCGTGCCGATTATTGTCGATGGGCAGGTGATCGGCGCGGTGGGTGTGTCCGGCGTTAAAGCCGAACAGGATGCGCAAGTGGCCAAGGCTGGAGCGCAGTGCCTGAAGTGAAGATCACACATCGCTGCAATGCGGTCCTGTAGCAGCTGGCGAAGCCTGCGTTCGGCTGCGCAGCAGTCGTGAAATCAGACGATGCGGTGTTTCAGGTAGACCGCAAATTCAGGTTTTACGACTGCTGCGCAGCCGAACGCAGGCTTCGCCAGCTGCTACAGAAAATGTGTCGTCGCAGAAATCGTTAACTGACTGGCATCAGGTTTTCACTTACGCGCCAACTTGTACCGCACGCACTCCTCATAAAAACTCTCACGCACATCCGCCGGTTTGAACCGCGACTTGCTGTCGTAGGTCTGCTCGGTGATGCCCATCGCCATCATGCGCATCCACGCCTTGCTGAATTTGTAAGCCTGTAACTTCTGACGAGCGGCATACAGAGAGACCCCGGCCAGCTTGAGTTCCTGGGCCCTCGCCGCCGTCCCCGCCCCCCAGCTGCACATATACCGATCATTGGATGCCAAGTCCCTGGCCTGGGCAGCGACTGCAAGACTCGCCAGGGCGAACGAGATCATCGTGACAAATACACTTCGCAATTGCATTCCGCCTAACCACCTGAAAGTGAAGTGATTTTGGCGACAACTTTGAAGCTTCGGGGCCAGCAAAATGCCTCTTTTGCACCTTATGGATTTATCGGATGCCGCCCGCCACCAGCCTCAACTTTCCCGAGACCAGCCTGAGTCCGATCACGCCGGCCAGAATCAGCACGATGCAGCCGATTCTCAGCGCCGTCGTGGACGTGCGCGTGATCATCATCGACCGTGCACCGCAGATCGGCGCGACGATGGGTGACGGGATTCGTCCATCCATCATCGAGGCGTCCGAACACCTGGGCGTCGAGTGGGTGGTCAATGCCAGTGTCGCGGCGGTGGACGCCAACGGCGTGACCCTCGCCGATGGCCGCCACATCGAGGCCCAAACGGTGATCTGGACCGTCGGTTTCCGCGCCAGCCCGTTGACCGAACAGTTGACCAGCGATCGCGATCCCCAGGGGCGCTTGCACGTCGACGCAAACTGGTCAAGGACGAGGCCAAGGAGCTCAAGACGCAGATCAATACCCAGTTGGATCTACCCGCTGGCCGCTGATCGGGCCACCGCCCTGGCAGCGGCTGACCCGATGATTCCGGTGGCCTGAGACCTGGCCTGAGACCTGGCCTGAACGTGGCGCCCGCGACAGCATCGCGGGCGCCTTTGTTTTCGCTCGTAATGTTTGTTCCCCGACTAGAATCAGCCAGACACTGGCGGTCATGGTTTAAGATCCGTTTGAAGTGTTCTCCGGAATCGACAAAAACTTCATGCGCTTAAAACTGAAGGTTCGTATGCCCTCCTCGCTACCATTCCCGGTTCAATTTTCCCGCCTGCTCGCCCGCCCGTGGCTGCGGTCACTGCTGTTGCTGAGCCTCATCGTTCCGGGCATGGCCAGTGCCGAGCCAAGGCCAGAACACATGGTCTACCTGCGCACGATTGATCCGACCATCGAGCAAGACATTCGCTACGCCAGCGCCCACAACTTCACCGGACACTCACTCGACGGTTACGCCGCTTCCGAGTGTCTGCTGTCGCTGGACACCGCCAAGGCCCTCGCCCGAGTGCAACAGGCACTTCAAGCACAAGGCTACGGCTTGAAGGTGTTCGACTGCTATCGACCCAGCCGGGCTGTGGCTGATATGGGCCGCTTCGCGACTGAGCCGGGAGACCCGCGCAAGGCCGAGTTCTATCCGCGCGTGGACAAACAGGACTTCTGGCGGCTGGGGTATGTGGCGCGGGTGTCGAATCACTCCAGAGGTTCAACCGTGGACCTGACGCTGACCGGTCCCAAAGCACTGCCCGCCGACACCTGGACACCCTCGGCCGCGCAAGTCGATTGCACAGCGCCTTATGCCCAGCGCTGGCACGACGGCGCCCTCGACATGGGCACCGGGTTCGATTGCTTCGATGAGCGCGCGCATACCGCAAACCCGACGATCAACGCGACCGCCAAAGAAAACCGCCAGCGACTCAGCAGCGCGATGGAAAAAGAGGGATTTGCCGGGTACTCGAAAGAGTGGTGGCACTTCACTTTTGGTGGCGAGGGAGCGCCGAAGAACGTGATGGATTTTCCCATTACGCCGCTGAGTGCCAGTGAAGTGCTGGACAACAGTCACCAGCTGATTGTGGTCACTTCAAAAAACTGGGATGACATTCAGGGCATTGCCCAGCGCTATGAACGAGACGGGGGTAGTTTTCGAAAAATCGGCGATGGGTTTGCCGTGGTGGTTGGCAAGAACGGGATGGCGTGGGGTAAGGGTTTGGGTAATGTTGAGCCCGGTGAAGGTCCGACCAAACGTGAAGGTGATGGAAAAGCGCCCGCCGGTGTCTTCAAACTTGGTACTGCGTTTGGTTACGACACGACAGCCGATACAAAACTGCCTTATCTCTCACTGACATCAACCACCGAGTGCGTGGATGACAGCAAATCCGAACGTTACAACGAGCTGGTCGACGGGGCGACGATGGCCAAGGACTGGAACAGTTCTGAGCATATGCGCAGCGAGGACCTTTATCGCAAAGGCATCTTCATCGAGCACAACACGCCGGCGTCTGCGGGTTCAGGTTCGTGCATTTTTTTCCATATCTGGCGGGGGCCTGAATCGCCTACGTTGGGGTGCACGGCGATGGATCAGGGGGATATTTCGCGGTTGTTTGAGTGGCTGGATCCTCGTGAGTCTCCGATGCTGGTGCAGATGCCTGAGGCGCAATATGAGCAATTGCGTGGACGCTGGAAGTTGCCGCAGCGTTGATGGACCACTACGTTCCAGCTGGGTAACCACGGAGCCCCTGTAGCAACTGCCGAGCAGCGCGAGGCTGCGTTCGGCGACGCAGTCGTCGTGAAATCAGGACGCGCGGTGCATCAGGATGACCGCATGCGCAGGTTTTACGGCGACTGCGTCGCCGAACGCAGCCTCGCGCTGCTGCAGGAACGTTGGTGTTGCTGATAATGGGGTTCGGCGGGCTTTGGTCAGCCGTGCTTCAAATCGAGGCAGTAGGTGTAATAACCTGGGTCGCGCACGTAACCCAATGATTCATACAACCGCTGCGCCGTGAAATTATCCGTGGCGGTTTCCAGCACCATGCCTTTGGCGCCGGTCGACAGCGCAAAGTCTCGGGCAGCGTTCATCAGTAACCTCCCCACGCCCTGCCCCCGGGCCTCGGGGGCGGTGAACAAGTCACTGAGGAGCCAGGTGCGGTGGGCGTCGATGGAGGAAAATGTCGGGTACAACTGGACGAACCCCAACGCATCACCGGACAGGTCAGAGGCGAAAAAGATCACGGATTCATTCCGATCGATACGTTCGGCGATGAAATCCCGGGACTGCTGCAGGTTCGAGGGCTGGCCGTAGAAGCCTCGATAATCGTCGAAGAGGCTGGCGATTTTTTCGATGTGCGTTGCGTCGACGCGCAAGACTTGGACGGCCATGCCTGGGGTCTCCGTATGGGCTACTTCGGCTGCGCCACCGTGCGCAAATAAGGTTTCACCGTTTTATAACCATCCGGGTATTTCTTCTTCGCGTCCTCGTCGGACACCGAAGTCGGAATGATCACGTCCTCGCCCGGACGCCAGTTAACCGGCGTGGCAACGGTGTGCTTGGCGTTCAATTGCAGCGCATCGAGCAAGCGCAGCACTTCATCAAAGTTGCGTCCGGCACTCATTGGGTAGATGAGCATCGCCTTGACCTTTTTGTCCGGTCCGATGATGAACACGGACCGCACCGTGGCGTTGTCCACGGCAGTGCGTGCGCCGCCGCTGGCATTCGGATGGATCATGTCGTAGAGCTTGGCCACCACCAGGTTCTCGTCGCCGATCATGGGGTAATTGACCGCATGCCCCTGGGTTTCTTCGATGTCTTTGGCCCAGCTCGCATGATTGCTGACGGGGTCGACACTGAGTCCGACGACCTTGGTGTTGCGTTTGTCGAACTCCGGCTTGAGCCCTGCCATATAACCGAGTTCAGTGGTGCACACCGGGGTGAAGTCCTTGGGGTGCGAGAACAGGATCGCCCACTTGTCGCCGATCCACTCATGGAAATGCAGCGTGCCTTCGGTGCTTTCGACGGTAAAGTCCGGCGCTTCGTCGCCAATGCGGATGGTCATGATCGTTCTCCTGACTGTGAGTCCGTAGGGAAGCCCTCAGAACGAATGTGGCTGTTCCAACGGCATTCGGGATCTGTGTTGAACCGGTCAACGCGGATCAGTATAGGAGACACTTCAAGACATGCCGGTGACCGGCGTATTCACTTTGTAAGTCCTTGATTCAGGCCTTTGAAGGCTGCTCAGGCAACACCGCCAGCGCTGATGTCCTCGCCAGCAGATAGTAAAGAATGCCCGGCACCACCAGCCCGACGATCCAGGAAATATCGACACCGCCGAGCTGCGCGACCATCGGTCCGGAGTAGAAATGCGTGTCGACGAAAGGCAGCTGGATCAACACACCCACGACATACACGCTGATCCCGCGCACGTTCCAGCGACCATACCGACCCGCCGGGTCCGACAACGCCGCAATGTCATAGCGCTCTTTGTTGATGAAGTAGTAAACCACCAGGTTGATCGCGCTCCACGGCGTGCAAAAGGTCAGCAGAAACAGGATGAAGTACTTGAACGGCTGTGGTTGATCGGCGTATGGCGCGCTATCCGGCCAGCGAGAGATTGCCTGGGGGCTTCAATCTAAAACCTTCGGCAATGCCCAAGTCTGGGTATTGCCCAATCCGAGTGGGCGCAATCTCGCGTTCACTCTCGATCAACTGGTGGGTGCGTACCGTCAACTCTGGTGCGCAGTGAATCAAGTTTCGATCACCGAAACTTGCGTTTATCGGCCTTAAGCTAAGCTAAGAGCAGCTTATTGCACACGATGCTCGCGTCTGCAGGTTTTGGGGTTTTCTGGAGAGCGTCTGCAACAGCTATTTCAGACCGGCCCAACCATTTCACGCAGGACTACGTGATGACCGAGCCTCTCCTCAGTTTTGACCAACTCAAGCGTGCTGCCGCCTCCGGCGAGATCGATACCGTTCTGGTGTGCATGGTCGACATGCAAGGCCGACTCGTCGGCAAACGATTCCAGGTCGAGTTTTTCATCGACAGCGGACATGAAGAAACCCACTGCTGCAATTACCTGTTGGCCGACGACATCGACATGGAACCCGTGCCGGGTTACGCCGCTGCCAGTTGGAGCAAGGGCTATGGCGACTTTGTCCTCAAGCCCGACATGTCGACGTTACGGCGAGTGCCTTGGCTCGAGTGCACGGCGCTGGTGCTGTGTGACGTGCTCGATCATCACCATCGGCGCGACCTGCCGCACAGCCCGCGGGCGATCCTGAAAAAGCAGATCGAGCGACTGCGTGAACGCGGCTACACCGGCATGTTCGCCTCGGAACTCGAGTTCTATCTGTTCGACGAAAGCTACGAGGCGATCCACGAGCGCAACTACCACAAGCCGAAGACCGCCGGCCACTACATCGAGGATTACAACATCCTCCAGACCACCCGCGAGGAGCCGGTGCTGCGGGCGATTCGCAAGCATCTGCAAGCGTCCGGCATTCCCGTGGAAAACTCCAAGGGTGAATGGGGCCCGGGCCAGGAAGAGATCAACATTCGTTACGCCGATGCGCTGACCATGGCCGACCACCACGTCATCATCAAGCACGCCTGCAAAGAGATCGCGCAGTTGCAGGGCAAGGCGATCACGTTCATGGCCAAGTGGCGGTATGACGCCGCCGGTTCCAGCAGCCATATCCACAATTCGCTGTGGGACAAGAACGCCAAGAAGCCGCTGTTCTTCGACGCCAAGGCCGAGTTCGGCATGTCGAAACTGATGCGCGCCTGGGTGGCTGGGCAGCTTAAATACGCCAACGACATCACCTGCTTTCTCGCGCCCTATATCAATTCCTACAAGCGTTTTCAGGCCGGTACGTTTGCGCCGACACGGGCGGTCTGGAGCCGGGACAATCGCACCGCAGGCTTTCGTCTGTGCGCAGAAGGCAGCAAATCCATCCGTATCGAATGTCGCATCGGCGGCGCCGACCTCAACCCTTATCTGGCCTTCGCTGCCTTGATCGCTGCGGGGCTGGCCGGTATCGACGAGAAGCTCAACCTCGTGCCACCCTTTGAAGGCGATGCTTACGTAGACGAGCACTTGCCGGAAGTGTCGAAGACCTTGCGCGAAGCCAGCGCCGCACTCCAGAGTTCAACGATGTTGCGCGAAGCGTTCGGTGATGAAGTGATCGACCACTACGTGCACACCGCCGAATGGGAGCAGAAAGAGTACGACCGACGCATCACCGACTGGGAATTGCAGCGCGGTTTCGAGCGCTATTGAGACCGCCATCATGACTGCAACGATTCAACTCATCTCACCGGTCGACGGCCGGATTTACGCCGAACGTCGCTGTGCCGATGCCTCGCAGATCGAGCAGGCGCTGGCGGCTGCCGCAACGGCCCAGGCGAAATGGAAACGCCGACCACTGAGCGAACGCGCCGCTTTTTGCAGCGCGGCGGTGGATGCGATGCTGGCCATGAAGGACGAGATTGTCCCGGAACTGGCCTGGCAAATGGGCCGCCCGGTGCGCTTTGGCGCGGGCGAACTGCGAGGTTTCGAAGAGCGCGCCCGGCATATGATCGCCCTTGCGCCTGAAGCGCTGGCAGCGGTTGAACCGACGCCTGTCGCCGGTTTTCGACGGCACATCAAACGTGAACCGCTCGGTACGGTGCTGGTCGTCGCGCCGTGGAATTACCCCTATCTGACGGCAGTGAATACGATCATTCCGGCGCTGATGGCCGGCAACAGCGTCATCCTCAAACACGCTTCGCAAACGCTGCTGGTGGGTGAACGGTTTGCCGAGGCCATGCGCCGCGCCAATCTGCCCGAAGGACTGTTCCAGAACCTGCTGCTCGATCATCGCCAGACCGGCGAGATCATTGCCTCCGGCCGCGTGCACCAGGTGAACTTCACCGGTTCGGTTGACGCCGGCAAGGCCATGGAAAACGCCGCCACGGGCCGCTTCCTCGGCCTGGGCCTGGAACTCGGCGGTAAGGACCCGGCCTACGTCCGCGCAGACGCCAATCTCGAACATGCAGTGGAAAACCTGGTGGACGGCAGCTTCTTCAACTCCGGGCAAAGCTGCTGCGCCATCGAACGGATCTATGTCGATGCAAAAATCTACCCGGCGTTTGTCGAGCGATTCGTCGCACTCACGAATCAATACGTGCTGGGCAATCCGCTGGATGAAGCCACCACGCTCGGTCCGCTGGTGAACCCGGGCGCCGCTGAGTTCGTGCGCGGACAGATCGCCGATGCGCTGTCCAAGGGCGCAAAGGCGCTGATCGATCCGAAGGCCTTTCCCCTCGACGCACCGGGCAGCGCCTACCTCGCGCCGCAGGTGCTGATCGACGTCACCCATCAGATGTCGGTGATGCGCGAGGAAAGCTTCGGCCCGGTGGTCGGCATCATGCCGGTGGCCGGCGACGACGAAGCCATCGCCCTGATGAACGACAGCGAGTTCGGACTCAGCGCCTCCCTCTGGACCCAGGACCTCGCCGCCGCCGAACGCCTCGGCAACGAGATCGACACCGGCACCGTGTTCATGAACCGCTGCGATTACCTGGACCCGGCCCTGGCCTGGACCGGCGTGAAAAACAGCGGGCGCGGCGTGACGCTGTCGCGCCTGGGTTACGAGAATCTGACCCGAGCAAAATCCTTCCATTTGCGCCACGAGATCTGAGCCATGAGCCTGACCGGGAACTGGAACTACCCCACAAGCATTCGCTTCGGTGTCGGCCGCATCAGCGAGCTGGCCGAGGTTTGTCGCAGCCAGGGTATCCAGCGACCGTTGCTGGTCACCGACAGCGGCCTGGCCCGCGCCCCGATCACCACGGCAGCGGTTGACGCCTTGCGCGCCGCCGGCCTTGGCGTCGCGCTGTTTTGCGACCTCAAGCCCAATCCGGTCGAAGCCAATTTGGCCGGCGGGCTCGATGCCTGGCGCGCCGGCAAGCACGATGGCGTGGTCGCCTTCGGCGGTGGCAGCGGCCTGGACATGGGCAAACTCATCGCCTTCATGAGCGGCCAGACCCGACCCGTATGGGATTTCGAGGACATCGGCGACTACTGGACACGCGCCGACGAAAGCCAGATCGCCCCGGTCATCGCGGTGCCGACGACCGCAGGCACCGGTTCTGAAGTGGGCCGCGCAGCGGTGATCATCGACGAGCGTACCCACACCAAACGCATCATCTTCCACCCAAAAATGATGCCGCGCGTGGTCATCAGCGACCCGGCCCTGACCGTCGGCATGCCGGCAAAAATCACCGCTGGCACGGGCATGGACGCGTTGGCGCATTGCCTGGAAGCCTACTGCGCGCCCGGTTTTCACCCACTGGCCGATGGCATCTCGGTGGAAGGCATACGCCTGGTGGCCAGCGCCCTGGTGCGGGCCGTCCACACCCCGTCCGACCTGGACGCCCGCGCGCAAATGCTCGCGGCCGCCGCGATGGGCGCTACCGCCTTCCAGAAAGGCCTGGGCGGGATGCACGCCCTTTCGCATCCGGTCGGCGCGCTGTACGACACACATCACGGCATGACCAACGCCACCTTCATGCCCTACGTTTTGCAGTTCAATCGCCCAGCCATCGAAGAACGCATCACGCGCCTGGCGGCTTATTTACGCCTGCCCTCGCCGGGTTTCGACAGTTTTCTGGCCTTCATCCTCAAACTGCGCAAGGACATCGGCGTGCCGCACACGCTGGTTGAGCTGGGCGTGGATGATCGCCAGGCCGAGCTGATCGCGGACATGGCGATTGTCGACCCGTCTGCCGGCGGCAACCCGCTGCCATTGACGCGGGCCGGCGCGGCACAGATTTTCGACGCGGCGTATCACGGCCGTCTTTAGAGCAGTTGCCTGTCCGTGCATGGACAGGTTGTATCGGTTGGAAAAGGAGCAGTACGACAAGGGGTTGAAGGCCAGGCCATCCGGGACCCGGGTGGATGCGTATCAAAACCTGAAGGGGCACACAACATGAATCCAGCAAGTCAGCCCGGCACGAGCGCGCCGCAAGACGATGACGTCAAGGTACTGCACAGCATGGGCTACGCCCAGCAGCTCTCGCGACGCATGGGCGTTTTCTCCAACTTTGCCATTTCCTTTTCGATCATCTGCATCCTCTCGGGTGGCATCAACTCACTCGCCCAAGGCACCTCGGGCGCGGGCGGTGCGGCCATCGGCATCGGCTGGCCAATCGGGTGCCTGATCTCCGGGGTCTTTGCCATGGCCATGGCGCAGATCTCCTCAGCCTACCCCACCGCTGGCGGCCTCTATCACTGGGGCTCGATTCTCGGTAACCGCTTCACCGGCTGGCTGACGGCGTGGTTCAACCTGTTGGGGCTGGTGACCGTGCTGGGCGCGATCAACGTCGGCACTTACTACTTCTTTTTCGGCGCCTTCGGACCGGGACTGGGCATGGAAGACACCATCACGACACGGATGATTTTCCTCGCGATTCTGACCGGTATCCAGGCCTTGTGTAACCACCTGGGCATTGGCCTCACCGCGAAGCTCACCGACTTCTCGGGGTACCTGATCTTCGCCACGGCACTGGCGCTGACCATCGTCTGCCTGATCTCTGCACCCAGTTATGAATTCGCCCGGCTATGGACCTTCGGCAACTACTCCGGCGAAGCGGGCGGCAGCGTCTGGCCACAAGTCTCGAACGGCTGGATCTTCATGCTCGGCCTGCTCTTGCCGATCTACACCATCACCGGCTATGACGCCTCCGCGCACACCTCGGAAGAGACCCGCAATGCCGCGATGTCCGTGCCACGCGGCATGGTCATGTCGGTGGTCTGGTCGTTGCTGTTCGGCTGGGTCATGCTCAGCTCCTTTGTGCTGATGCTGCCGAGCATGGACGAAGCCGCGAAGCATGGCTGGAGCGTGTTTTTCTGGGCAATGGACACGCAAGTGAACCCGACGGTAAAAACGGCGCTGTACGTGGCCATTTTCATCTCGCAGTTCCTCTGCGGACTGGCGACCGTGACCTCGGTCTCACGCATGATCTTCGCCTTCTCCCGCGACGGCGGCCTGCCCTTCTCCAAAGCACTTGCCTCGGTTTCGCCAACCCTGCGCAGCCCGGTGGCCGCGATCTGGACCGGCGCCACCCTCGCGGTGTTGTTCGTCTGGGGATCGTCGGTGATCTCGATCGGTGAAACGCCGGTCTATACCATCGTGGTGTCCTGCACGGTGATCTTCCTGTTCTTCTCCTTCGTCATCCCCATCATCCTCGGCCTGTTTGCCTACGGGACATCAAAGTGGCCGACCATGGGACCGTGGAACATAGGGCGCTTCTGGTACACCGTGTTCGCCCTGCTCTCGATCCTCTCGATGGTGATCATCTTCATCATCGGCATCCAGCCACCGAACGATTGGGCGCTGTACATCACCATCGGCTTTCTGGTGCTGACGGCCATCGTCTGGTTCGGCTTTGAAGCCCGCCGTTTTCAGGGGCCGCCGATGGGGGATTTGATCGTCAAACGCCAGGCTGAAATTGCTGCGGCTGAAGAGGCGCTAAACAAACGCGCCGGAGGCTAATACCACCGAGCAATTTCTGCCGTAACGCGGTCCTTTGTAGCAGCTGGCGAAGCCTGCGTTCGGCTGCGAAGCAGTCGTAAACCCTAAGCATGCGGTCTTCCTGAAACACCGCATCGCCTGATTTCACGACTGCTACGCAGCCGAACGCAGGCTCCGCCAGCTGCTACAGATCGCGTTCAGCATTAACCGCTTGGCATTAACGCTGAGCGCCCCGTTTTTATGAACATAGATAGAACGATGAACAACCTGTGGCGAGGGAGCTTGCTCCCGCTGGCCTGCGCAGCAGGCCCATCTGTCAGGGCCACATCGCCGCTAAGTGAAAGCAAACCCCCTCTCCACACAACAGCAACTACTTAGCCGGCTCAACCTTATCCAACACCCGGTTCGCCGTAATCTCCGCCACCATGATGCTGTTCGAAATGCCCAACAAGGCATAACGCGACTCCCCCTCCAAATGATCCACCAACTGATGGACCATCACATCCACCGACGCCAGCGTCTCGACCAAAAAAACCGCCAGGGTTTCGGCAGTGGCTTCCGGGTCCACGGAAAACAGCTTGCTGGATGTACGCGGGGTGGCTTTGATATCGGCGTTTGATGGGAAGTGGAAGTCGAGGGCGCGTTCGGCGGCTTCGTGGAGTTTTTTTGAATCGGGTTCGTAGGGGGAAACTGGATCGGTGTCGGGTGGGTTGGGCGTAATTTTGAACATAAGCTCGCTTCTCAAATTGAGTGCCAACCTTCTTGCTGCTAAACGAGAGGGAGGCAGCTGTACGCAGGTTAGCAGACCGGGGAAGCTAGCAAAGCCGGCGCGCCCGAAGGCGCCCTGCGCACAACCACCATCAAGTGCAGGCGTGGGAATGCCTGACTGACAAGAGCTCGTGCAGCTTGCTTGTAACCCCGGGCTGCTAAACCCGATCACTGAAGGGCAGTGACGGGAATCAAGTTACCGACCGACCCAAAAGCGCACAAGCCGGCGGATTCTGGTGCAGTCGTAGGCAACGGCGCAAGGTTTTGTAGCTTTCAGGACGTAACCTTGAGGGCGTTTAAACGCGCGCCCTCAAGAGTTGTTGAATAAGCTGACGCACGCTTCCTACAGGCGGTGAAAGCTCAGAAAAAATTCAGGAAGCCACTGCCGTATTTGTAAGGCTGACTGTCACAAATGTGGCAGCAACATGGTGTCTTGAATCAGTCGGCTATTGGCCAAAAGCAGACGGCCAGCCGTGTTCACCTCGTCAACATTCTCCGTAAAACAAGGCCGTGATAGTCAGTTGCTGCCCGCATCAAAGTGCAAACCTGAAGACTGTTCCTACTGATCTACTTGCCCCTTTATAACCAAAACATTGCAGGGCACCTTATACAGCACGTGCTCTGTAGTACTGCCAATTAGCTTGTGCAGCCCTTTTCGATGCATATCTCCCATTATGAGCACATCGGCTCGGCTATGAGCTGCGAAGTCGGACATCACCTTGGTTGGCGACCCTTCAATGAAGTGCTGTCGCTCAGAGGGTACGTGGTAGCTGTCAGCTAACGTAATGAAGGACTTATGCAGTGACCGACGTACTTCGTTGCTGAAGCCTGGCATCGTCACGGCACCGGCGCCGGCGTCAGAGATGTGTGTTTGCGATGGATCGAAGGCGTGCAGTAGGTGCAGCTCGGCATTGCACTGGATTGCCATCCGTTGCGCAGCCAGGATGATGTGATCGTTGATATCAGTGATCTGGTGCTCTGGATGCGACAAATCCACTGCTGCCACCACCACCCGTGGAAGTGGACACCTGACTTCGCTGACCAAATGAACAGCAACCGGACAATCGCGTATCAGGTGCCAATCCAGAGGCGTGACGAATACGCGTTTGAGCGCTGATTCGTGGTGTACGTCTTTGATAACCAGGTCCGGTTGCAAGTTTGTCACATGCTGAAGGATTTCTTGCAGTACGTTCCGAGCCAATGCAACCTCGGTGGTCACCGTAATGCCATTGCCGCGTATCAGTTGGGCTTCATCTTGCAGCCATTTCTGGTTCTCTTGCTGACAGATCTCGCGAAATTGCTTATTCCCGCTCATCAGCCCCAAAATGCCGACATCTTCGATAAACACCGCGATATGCAGCACTGCACCAGTGGCTTTGGCAAGTGCGACTGCCCGCTCTAACGCTGGCGTGTGACGCATGGCTGGACCGACAATCAGAAATAGGCGTTCATATTGGCTCATGTCGCACCTCCAGCATTCTGGGTTATCCGTTAGTTTGCGCCGGCACTCTCTTACGCCACACTATTGGCGACTTTCTACCGCCTCGATTTCCCTGATCGACAATACCAATATACGCCTGCATTCGGTAAACGCGCGCGTAGCGAGTCGACCTGCACACCTATCCACCCCATCACCCTGGATGCGCACATGTCAGCCCTATGCAAGCCAATCCCCGAAGACGATTTTCTGGAGATTCAGGACTGCTTTAGTCTGTCGACGACCTACTGAACCGGCACATTGAGGCGTCAAATGCTATTGGCAAGAACAAGATGATGGTCGGCCCTCCAATGACTTTCGACTTCTGAGAATGACCGGTTTTTGGCCGTTTTTCTGCCTGTCGCGACCGGCTAAAAACGACCCATAGCTGCCTTTCGCGCAAGGTAGCTAACGGCCAATTTCTGCATGTGACGACTAACCTGAATCCAACGATTGCGGCTTCTGACTAGAGACATTTATGCGGATGTGGCTGCCGCGTTCTGCAAAATAGGCGAGTGGTGATAGACGGGAAATTGGTGTTGAATACGAGCCTTTTCAGGAAGGGTCGTATGAAGAAGGATTTGTTTGCTCTGGCCTTTGCCACCTCGCTGATTGCTGGATGTGCGTACCAGGCGCCCTATGGAACTCCAGAGGCTACCTCTCAACTGGTGAGCGACCTTGCACTTGATGGAGTGCCGGAACTTGTTGTGCCGGCAAACTGGATGTCTGTGCCCTATGGGGTTACGAAACCAGCTGAACCGACAAAAGGGCTGCTTGTCTCGGAGCGTAGTGGTTTACGTTTGGTAATATTCGACAATAAGCACTACCGGCAAGCTGGCGAACTTCGCGCGCCCAAGGTGCAATGCGGTTACATCTGGAGGGGGGAGCAGGACACGATGCCTGTGCACCTATTCGAGGCGGAGCATTTTTACGCGTTGAGCCTAGGCGAAACTGTAGGAGCAATGGACGTGAAAAAAAGGGCGCAAGTAGTTCGGTATTTACAGTCCCAACACATACCGTTGCTTACCGTACAAGACGGCTTGTTTGTTCGTGCAACCGGAAACTGGTCTTCCAATGTCCCCTTGCCGAACAACTATGCCCCATGGGACATCGGAGTACCTCTTCCCCGTGGGGAGTTGGAGGCATTCAACCCATGCAAGCATTAATCGGTACTCCGGATCACTCCAGATTATCCAAACACATCTGACTGGCTGCTCCTGGCCGGAAGGTGCCGCTATGTTCTATGCCACACTCGCCCATCATTTCGAGATTCGTGCGAAATTGGTGCTGCTGATAAGTCCTTCCGATGCCAGGCCTCGGAGCTGCTCAATCAGTTCCCCCCGCTCGGACCTGGACGTGACCGGATCGACAATTTGATATTGCTCTTCGCACCACAGGTTGACCTTTTTTGCCCAACACACTTGAACAGTGGGCTCTGTAGTCAACCGTGCCAGCAGGTAAGCTACTTGTTGCCATTTCGGACGCAGTTGCATGAGGGCATGACGGCGCTTATCGGATAGCTCATACCAATCCCTGTCAAGTTTGGCGTCCAGCCCGGTATGCAATGAAGCCCACGATTGTTTGTTCAGTTGGGCGACAGCTGCAAGAAACACGGTGTCCGATGGATCGTCGAGTGCCGCAAGCAGCTCAACCGATTGTCCCTCGCTCAGTTGACCCATAGCGGCTTGTCGCACGGAGGGATAATTGGATCGTACAGCTGCCATCAACCAGCGTTGTTCGAGTTCGACATCAAGCTCTGCTGCCAGCCCGAGGATACCCAGCCAACCGCGCTTTGCTTTGGGGAAGGCTTCCGTCAGTCGTCCTGCCAATATGGCCCGCGCATCAATATCGTGCTTCGGTGCTACCCAGCGCGCCAGACTGCGGATGGACCGCGAGTCATCCAGCAAGGCCGCGCACAACAACGGCTGTGGATTTTCCAGCAACGGCAGCAGGGCACGCATTACGCAGACTCGTACCTTCGCCCCTGGACGTGGAAGGGCTTCTTGTAGCAATTGCAGTGCTTGCGCATCTGGCAGCGCCTGGCAAGCAGCCACGCCTGCCACGCGTACAGTTAATTCTCGATGGGCCAGCGCGTCTCGCAGAAGCGTCTGCTTATCGATATCTTTTTCCAGCAACAATTTAAACAGGTAGCGTGCCGCGCTGCCTTGTCGCGCCAGGAAGTTTGCGTAGACATCAGAGTGAACCTCGGCCGCCTGAAGGATGTTGCGCACTGCCCTCAGAGTAGGGCCATGGTCTGCACGGTGACGCGAAGCCAGCGCCATGAGGGGTTCGAGCGCGAACAACAAGGCCTGAACATGGGAGGGCGATAGATAATGATTTAGGCTTTCCGTTGCCAGATCGCGAATTTGTGGCACCCAATCGTTCAACCGCTCGATCAATGCTGCTAATGCTTCGGGAGAGGGTTGGTCACGTAGCGCCCTGACGGCGACTTCGCGAATGAAGCCGTTGTAGTGGGTAGTCAGCGCTATCCAGTCTCCACTCTCCTCTGCTTTGCCGAGCAGATGCGCAGCTTCGTCACGACGCTGAGCCGCCCATTGCGTGACGGGCGCCTGATGATTTTGCAGTCGAGATAACCATTCCCGTATTGCTACCACGCTTCAATCCTTTCGCAACATTTCCATCTGAACCGAAATATACAGTAGATCGTGGTCACGTATATCGGGGCGGCAGCTGTAGCATTCTGAGTGACCGCTTCTGGCCGAAAGCAGCTATTCGAAACCAGCCGCTTCCAACCCAGAGCGCTCCCCCCTGGCCAACCGTTCTGACAGTTTGCGCAGGCGCTGAAACTGCTCCGCCGTTTTTTTTGCTGAGCTACCGCGCTTCTCCCACCACGATTCTACAAACGACCTTCTTTGTAGATAGACGACTGAAGAAACTCTGCTATCAGCGATGCAACCTGCTGTTGAATCACCCCACGCGGGCGGGCGCTGTCGCCATCCCGGCAAATGATGCCATCGCCTGGTACGTCTTCTTCGAGCATTGCTTCCGCGCCAGGTTTGCACACCGACAAGAAGCTGAAGTGGCTAGCGTCACTGATTTCGACGTAACGGCTTGACGCCGGAGGCAAGCGTTTGGCGAGGTTGGCGGACTCCAACTCAGCAGGGAGTTCGCGCGACGGTACGCCGGCGGCGATCACCAGCGCTGGTATCGGCAGCGCGGCCAGGCTTTCATCGGTCATGCCCCGTGAAAGGCCCAAGTCCAATGTAACCACGGCGGTGACGCGTTTATCGCGCAAATCGGCGGTCAACGCGGCCTTTGATTCTGAGGTGCTTGCAGGGTTTATCTTTTCATAGACGGTGCAACTTGCTAACTGCGGGTGGGCTTTGCAGTCATGGGCGAAGCGGTCTGGATCGAAACGAGCACCGGCGATTTCCAGGGCGGTCCAGCCGCCGAGTGAATGGCCTACCACGGCAATTCGGTCATTGGCGACCAAGCCGAATTTTTCAGGTTGAGCCGTGACACTATCAATGGCTCGGCGCACATCAACGGGCCGCTGCCATAACTGCGCCGCAGCTTGAGGGCTACGGTCATGAGTGGTGGTGCCAGGGTGATTGATTGCGGCGACGATGTAACCCCTTTGAGCCAGAGCACTGGCAAGCCAGATCTGGTTGCTCCAGTTACCTCTGTACCCGTGGGAGAGCACCAACAATGGATGCTTGCCAGCAGCGGGCGGCGCGTCACGAGCGGCAGAAGCCCCGACGAACACCACATCATCGCCAATCATTTGCGTGGCGGCGGTAGTTGCGCTGGGGTACCAGACGACCATCTCCAGTGAGCGGTCATTCTGCGAGTCAGGCAGTGTGGAAGATTGGAAGCCGACAGGGTTCTCGTCAGCGAGTGCGAGGGTAGTCAGGCAGCTCAACAACAGGGCGCAGAAAGCTATTTTCAATGTCGTTTCTTCCTTGATTAGACAAGTGCATGGCAACCTGAACCCGCCGTCAGGCGCATCCATCTTCGTACATAGTCGAAGCTGATTTGGCTGCATGCAAGCACGGACATTAAAGCCCACATTCGAACCACCGCGCATAACTTTCATCGTTAGCGCTATTCGCGGTCTTTAATGAGAAGGCTGAACGGCCGCTTTTGGCTGTGGATTCAACCGGTCGATGCAACACGCAGAAATCGGCCAAAAGCGATCACTCGGCAAGTCTACGAAACCAGGCGCGATTCAGGTGCCGCCGTAAACATAAAAACTGTACGCCCGAATCGTCTCATCCTCCCATGGAACTTCCCCAAAAAATGATGTCAATTTGACTGCACGCGCAACAATGTCATTTTGGATCAATCAGCGTCAGGCTATTTCCTGACACCCCATGGAGAGAGTGATGAGAGTCATCATTGCGATGTTATTGATGTTGAGTACCTACGCCTATGCTGGTTGCGGCAACATCGACAACAGTGATCAACGCGCGTATTGCGAGGCCAAAACCAATGGCCAAAGCTGCGGCAATATCCAGAACAGTGACCTTCGGGCCAGTTGCTCGGCGGAAATGAACGGTCAAAGCTGCGGCAACATCGGCGACAGTGATCAACGCGCGTATTGCGAAGCAAAAATCAATGGCCAAAGCTGCGGCAATATCCAGAACAGTGACCTTCGGGCCAGTTGCTCGGCGGAAATGAACGGTCAAAGTTGCGGCAACATCGGCGACAGCGATCAACGCGCGTATTGCGAGGCCAAAATCAATGGCCAAAGCTGCGGCAACATTCACGATAGCGACTTGCGTGACGAGTGTGATGCCATAAAGCGTTGAGCTACGAATCACGCGGGACCAGCCGTTCTTCATCGACGCTGGACCCGCTGCACTTTCTGGTCGGTGACCGTGTATGACGTCCTGACTGCCTTCGGCCTGGACAACGGTCAACCGCTGCCCTCGCGTAACTGCCCCTGAGCCGTGGTAGCGGTGCGCCAACACACACCGCCTTTTAAGGGTTCCTGAGCCTGATCCAGTAACGTTCGCACCAAGCGAAAAGGGGACGGATTAGCCGGTCTCAAGTCAAGGCTAAAAGCCAACTCGCCCTGTAGCTTTTCACTGCAGGGTTTCCCTTTATCTCAACCTGCTTGGTTGAACCCGTCGTACCCGTTTTCTCATCAGTGGCTACGACCGAGTCGTGCCTGACACCCATGTGGATCAAACGGTAACGTATTGCATGTACCGCCCTGGCAGTTACCTGCCCCAGAGAAACGTTGGTGCCGCCAATGTGTCCAAAACGTGTCACAGAACTGTGGCTCGTGAAAAAACACGTCCAGTCCCAGCGGGCTCACTTGGCAGACGACCCGGTTACAACACACTCAGGCGGTGACAGCCGGCCGCCACTCAGATTTTATGGTTCACGCCCAGTCCCTTTTTGGTTGATCGGCCATCACCTTAACTCGCCCTTCAGGCGAAACAGCGTTTGGCATCAAAAGGCTGTTTCTCCTTCAGGATGTGAAAACTCGCCCGCGCCAGTTTGTGAGCCAGCGCTTTGGTAGCAACCACGGCATTGGTCTTGGCTTTCTTTTTCTCGAAAAACCGTTTGGCATCTTCACTGAAACGCCGAGCAAAATTCGCTGCTTCAATAAAGGCCCAGATCAAGTAAGCGTTGCCGTTCTTGGTGTTGCCTTCGCCCTTTTTCTTGCCATTGGAGTAATGCGCACTCTTAACGCATCGGGCATAAGAGGCGAAGTTGCCGACGTCGGCAAAGCGCTCAATATCTCCTGTCTCCAACATGATGACCGTGGCCAGAACTTCACCCACTCCAGGCATCGTTTTTAATAAACCAAACTCTGGGCGCAGGGTAGCTTCATGCAGCAAGCGGTCCTCAAGAACATCAATCTGAGCCTGCAATGCCTGAACGATGGCGACGTTGGCTTTCATCGCCAGCGCCACATCCGTGGACAGGCCGAGTCTGTCCACGGATGTGGCCGACAGCCCTTTGACTTCATTACAGGTCAGCCGGTGACCAAACTGGCGTGCCATGATGTTTTCGGCGGCCAGAATGTGCTGAGTCCTGCTGCGTACCAACTGAATCCGTTTTCGTGCCAAATCGCGAAGGCCCCGTTCTTGCGGCGGATGGATATAGCCAGTCGGCAATATCCCGAGTCGCAACAAATGCGCGAGGAAAGCCGCATCATCCTTATCGTCGGAATGCTTTAAACCGTTGTAGCGTTGCATCGCCACGGGGTTGGCCAGCTTTACCTCGAAGCCTGCCGCCTTGAGGCCATCGACCAGCCAGTACCAGTTGTACGTCGACTCGACCACGACCCCGAGCAATTCGGCACGATGCGGTTCGAGTAACGGGAGGATTTGCGTCAGCTCATTGGGACAGCGCCGGCTGATCAGGACCCGGTCCGTTTCGTCGGTAACCACCACAACACTATTGTTCGAATGCAGGTCTATGCCACAGAATTTCATCACGGCCTCCTCACAGCAAAAGTCTAAGTTCGCACCTTGAGTTTTGCGCCACCTCCGTAAGGTGGGGAGACCGGCTAGATGATTCTCAGATTTATTTCCGGGAAAATAAATCCGTCCCTTTTTTTGGTCTTGCCGCTGTTCAACGTATGCGCTGACTTAGCGAATTGTTTCGGGTGGGCTCGACGGGTCAGGGTAAGGGGCTCGCGTCCCTCTCGGAGGCCCGAGCCAGTGCTTGCGTATCGATATACTCCCGGATGTTTGTCAGCTTTCCATTTCGCACGGTAATGGCGAAGACCCAATCGTCCTCCCACGTCCTGTTCGTCGCTTTAATTTTCCCCCTGGCGAAGCCGACGACCAGAACCCGGTCTCCCTGCGCTACGAATTCGCGCGGCTCCATGAGTGAAGTTTCCATCGTTTCGGATTGCGTCTGAAACAAATCCGCCAATCCTGCGTGCCCGCGGCGCGTGCCAGCCAGCGGCCAGTTCTTGCCCGGAATGATCCACTCAATATCTTCGGCAGATAACGCCAGCAGACCTTGCAAATCTCCGCGCCCGATCGCTGCAAACGCATCCTTCACAATCCGGACATTCTCTTGCACGCTCATCGAAATCTCTCCGTTTCTCTCACTTCTGATCGCGACGCTATGGACCAGACGGGTGTCGGCGATTCAGCCGATATCGACGTTCATGGCGATGTCCCAAGTGCCAGCGCCGTTTTTAGCCAGGCCGATCATCATCAGGCCGAGCGCCTCAAGCGTCTGGGCCATGTGCAGGCCGCCGACATCCAACGGACGCAGCCCGAGACTCTCGATGAACGTCGAGACGCGCGCCTTGGCCTGCGGATCGTCGGCGGCGATGAACGCATCGAGGCGCCCACCCTTGGCAAGGACGTGGCCGAATAGGGTGTTGAACGCCTTCACGACATGCGCGCCGGCGGGGGCGATCCTGGCGATCTCCTCCGCACCAGAACTGCCGGCGGGAGAGACGAGGCCCGTGAGGTCCGGAGAGGCCGTGTTGGTGATGTCGATGATCACCTTGCCGTCGAGCGCGTCCCCGTACTCGGCCACCACCGACGCTGCACCGGTGTAGGGCACGGCGAGGATGACGATGTCGCCGACCGGCGCGGCCCCGTACATCCCTGTGGTCGCTCCGGCTGCAAGCTTGTCGACCAGCGCCTGCGCCTTGGCGGGGTCGCGGCTGATCACCTCAACGGTGTGTCCAGCTTTGGCGGTACGACCGGCGATCGCCGCGGCCATGCCTCCTGAACCAATGATACTGATAGTGCTCATGTGGAGTCTCCTCGTGAATTAGAGTTTTGCTTGTTGCCTCACATTGCTGTCCGCCGGGCCCGTTGCGACCCGGCGCCCTCCTCAACTCAACTCAGTCGGCAGGGAAGTAATGGCCGTTGTCCAGGTCATCGAGCAGGCCGGGCTGAGCAGGCTCCCAACCGAGGGTCTGGCGGGTGATGAGGCTGGACGCCGGGAGGTCCAGCGTGACCAGATTCGCGAGGAAGCCAAAGTATCCCGGCAGCATCAGTACGTCCGCGGGAATGCTCACGGCCGGCACGCCCAGACGGCTGCCAATGGCCTCGGCGATCTCGCGGAACGGGATGCCCTCACTCTCGACCCCATGCCAATATTTGCCCGCCCCACCCTTCTCTAGCGCCAGGCGGAACAAGATGGCGAGGTCACGGGCGTGTACGGCCGGCCACAGGTTCGTGCCTTCTCCCGGGTAACCGATGACGCCCTTTTCCTTCGCCAGCCCGATCAACAATGGCAGGAAGGCGACGTCGGTGGTGCTGTGCGCGATCGTAGGAATCCGCACGATCGACGACCGCACCCCCCGCTCGGCGAGGCCGATGACGGCGAGCTCGACGGCGTTACGAACCCGCAAGGTACCCTTGTACTTATCGCCGCCGGGAAGTGACGGGTCTTCCTCCGTGGCTGGCCGGCCCAGCTTTTCCCAACCGGGCGCGCCGATGCTCCCCGACACGACCAGCGGCTTGCCACTTCCAGCCAGCGCCTCGCCGTACGCGAGCATGATCTGGAGCTCTGCAGCGGCCACGGCGTCGATCCCGCCGGAGGGAAGCAGATCTTGCCGGTGCGCGACGTGGATGACGCCGTCGGACTCCGCCGCCGCCGACTTGAGCCCATCGAGGTCGGAGATATCCCCGCGACGCACCTTGGCGCCAAGCGCGGACAGCGCGGCCGCGGACTTGTCCGACCGGGCCAGGCCGGTGACCTCGTGGCCGGCGGCGATAAGCTCGGGGATGATGTACGAACCGATATGGCCGGTCCCGCCAGTGACTAAAACGTGCATGTTAATGCTCCATGTGCGTGATGTGATGCGAGAAGTGGTGATAAGGAAACGCTCAGCCGAGATGGCTGACGCCGATTGAGAAATGGGTGTGCTTGACGGAGTGGGCGATGAGGCCCAGCGACAGTAGGCAGACGTGCTCCAGCGTTCGCGCCATGAGCAGCGGCCCGGTGTCCATCGGGCGCAGTCCGAGGTTCTCGATGAACGCCGAGACGCGTGCCTTCGCCTGCACGTTGTCCCCGGCGATGAACACGTCCAGCGGGTGGCCATCGACAGGACCGGCGGCCAGGACGTGGGAGAAGTGGGTGTTGAACGCCTTGACCACTTCGGCGTCGGCCGGGACGGCTTTGGCGATCTCCTGCGCGCCGAAACTGTTCTCAGGGGTTACAAAGCTCGTGAGGTCAGGTGCCACGGGGTTGGTGATGTCGACGAGAAGCTTGCCTGCCAGTTCTTCGCCGTACTGCTTCACCACGTCGAGAACCGCAGAGTAGGGAACCGCCAGGATGACAATATCCCCGGCCGGGACTGCGCCGAACGTTCCGGTGGTCCCGCCGGCTCCGACCTGCTCGGCCAGCGCCCGCGCCTTGGCGGCGTCTCGACTCATCACCTCGACGGTGTATCCGGCCTTGGCGGCAAGGCCACCGATCGCTGCGGCCATGCCACCTGAGCCGATGATGCTGATAGTGCTCATGCGCAGTTTCCTTACAGATAGGGGGTTGAACATTCACAGAATGCCGACCCAATCCGGCGACCGCGCTCAACGTAAGAGCCATGCTGGTCGCATCACTTGCATAAAGCAAGTGAATTACGAAATTTACTTGCGACATGCAAGCGATGTTAAGATCGCGCCATGAAGACAGCATCCAAAGAAGACATTCGGTCCCACTGCGCAGTGAACTATGGCGTGGAGATCTTCGGCGACCGATGGTCGCTCCTGATCATTCGCGACATCATTTTCGTTGGTAAAAAGACGTACGGAGGGTTCCTGAAATCGGAAGAGGGAATCGCGACAAATGTCCTTGCTTCCCGTCTTGCCTTTCTTGAGGCGCAAGGGATTCTCTCGAAGGCGCCCAGCCCCGACGACAGGCGCAAGGACTTCTACACGCTGACCGAGAAGGGCCTGGACCTCATTCCCATCGTGCTCAACATAGTGCTTTGGAGCGCGACACACGATTCGCTGTCGTACGTGCACCGCCGCGAGGATTTTGTTGCTCGACTAAGTCAAAACCCCATACAGGTGAGCGAAGAGGTGAAGGCGCTGGTCCGCAATGGCGGATGCATCTTTCCTGAGAGTGAGGGATGAGCAAGACGGGATGCGCGCCCTGTCACGTCGCGCGACAAGGTGCAGCGAATAGCGGGGCCGATCTCAGATGGTCGAAAAAAAGGGAGGGCACCCATTGCCCCCCCTCCCCTGTGCACGCTCCCTGCGCTAATACTGATCAGGACCTCAAGTAGCCAGAATGAAGTCTGTGGCAGTGATTGTTGTTGCGTCGGCCACACCTACCAGGCGGATGGACTCAGCTCCTGCGGAGCTGATCAAGGTATCCGCACCGACATCGGTGATGATGACGGTGGCGGCAAAGGTCGCAGCTGTGACGCCGAACGCGGAAATATTGAGCAGGTCCTGGCCTCCCGCCGCGTTGGCATCGAAGTTGAAGATCTGATCGGCCCCGAAGCCCGCTGCGAACAGGAAGACATCGTTGCCACTGCTGGCATCCATGAGGTCGTTGCCGGCACCACCCGTGACCGTATCGTTGCCAGCACCGCCATCGATGGAGTCATTGCCGATGCCACCCAACAATGTGTCGTTACCGATACCACCGAGCAGCGTGTCGTTGCCATCGCCACCCTGGAGCAGATCGTTGCCGGTACCGCCATCCAGGCTGTCGTCACCCAGCCCGCCGAGCAGCGTGTCGTTGCCTGTGCCACCATTCAATGCGTCGTTCCCGTCACCGCCGTCGAGGCTGTCATCGCCAGCGTCGCCGTTCAGGGTATCGGTGCCAATGCCGCCCAGCAGTTGGTCGTTGCCGAGGTCACCATTGAGCGTGTCGTTACCGCCGTTGCCGGTGAGGATGTCGTCGCCGCTGCCACCATTGAGGATGTCATTACCTGCCCCGGCGGTGATGACGTTGTTCGACACGTTGCCGTTGCCGATGAAGTTGCCGACTCCGGTAAAGGTCAGGTTCTCGACGTTGGCGCTGAGCGTGTAGCTGGCCTGCGATGCCTGCACGGTATCCGTACCGCCACCCGCCGCCTCGACCACCGCGTCCGCGGTTGTATCGACGATGTAGGTGTCGTTGCCGGCCCCCCCCACCAACTGGTCAGCGCCCGCACCGCCATTGAGGACGTCGTTGCCGACCCCGCCGGTGAGGGTGTTGGCCAGCGCATTACCGGTACCGGTGAAGTTACCGACCCCGGTGAAGGCCAGGTTCTCGACGTTGGCACCCAGCAGGTAGCTGGCCAGACTGGTTTGCACCAGGTCGGTACCACCGCCCAGCGCCTCGATGACGGTGTCACCGACGTTGTCGACCACAAAGGTGTCGTTGCCGACACCGCCGTTCATGACATCCGCGCCGAGACCACCATTGAGGATGTCGTTGCCGCTATCACCATTGAGGGTGTCATTACCTGCACCGCCGGTGATGACGTTGTTCAACGCGTTGCCGTTGCCCGCGAAGTTGCCGACGCCGGTAAAGGTCAGGTTTTCGACGTTGGCACCCAGTGTGTAGCTGGCCAGGGTCGTCTGCACGGTATCCGTACCGCCACCCGCCGCTTCAACCACCACGTCCGCTGCATCGACGACGTAGGTATCGTTGCCAGCTCCCCCCACCAACTGGTCAGCACCCGCACCGCCATTGAGCACGTCGTTACCGACCCCGCCGGTGAGGGTGTTGGCCAGCTCATTACCGGTACCGGTGAAGTTGCCGGCTCCGGTAAAGGTCAGGTTCTCGATGTTGGCACCGAGCTCGTAGTTAGCCAGGCTGGTTTGCACCAGATCGGTACCACCACCCAGCGCCTCGTTGACAGTGTCACCAACGTTGTCGACCACAAACGTGTCGTTGCCGATACCGCCGTTCATGGCATCCGCGCCGAGCCCACCGTTGAGGATGTCGTTGCCGTCCCCGCCACTGAGGACGTCGCTACCAACCCCACCGGTGATGGTGTTGTCCAGCGCATTACCGGTACCGGTGAAGTTACCGGCTCCGGTGTAGGTCAGGTTTTCGACGTTGGCACCGAGCACGTAGCTGGCCAGAGTGGTTTGCACCAGATCGGTACCACCACCGGCCGCCTCGGTGACGGTGTCACCGACGTTGTCGACCACAAAGGTGTCGTTGCCTGCACCGCCGTTCATGGCATCTGCGCCAAGCCCGCCGTTGAGGGTGTCGTTGCCGTCCCCGCCACTGAGGACGTCATTACCGACCCCGCCAGTGATGCTGTTGGCCAGCGCATTACCGGTACCGGTGAAGTTGCCGGCACCGGTATAGGCCAGGTTCTCGACGTTGGCACCGAGCAGGTAGCTGGCCAGACTGGTTTGCACAAGATCGGTACCACCACCGGCCGCCTCGGTGACGGTGTCACCGACGTTGTCGACCACAAAGGTGTCGTTGCCGGCACCACCATTCATGGCATCCGCGCCGAGCCCGCCGTTGAGGGTGTCGTTGCCGTCCTCGCCATTGAGGATGTCGTTGTCGTCTCCGCCGTTGAGAATGTCATTGCCAGTGCCGCCCAACAACAGGTCAGCACCCGCCAGGCCATTGAGCGTATCGTTCCCGCCCAGGCCATTCAGCACATCGTCACCCGTGCCACCTGTGAGGATGTTCGCCCCAGCGTCCCCCGTAAGCACCACGCCGGGCGGTACCACTGCCGTCGCCGCAGAGGTCACCGACTCCAGCGTGCCGAAGCCATCGGTGTAGCTCACGATCACCCGCAGTTGCAGATTGCCCTGCGCCCCACCAGGGGTGAAAGTCGCAGCGGTCGCCCCGTTAATGTCGGTGAAGGAAGTGCCGGTACCTTGCTGCCATTGGTAGCTGAAGGTGCCCAGCCCATCCACATCGGCAATCCCGGCCGTCAGCGCGGTCAGCACCTGCCCTTGTTCCGGTGTCGTATCGCTGATCAGCAACGCGCCTGTCGGTGCATCGTTGACGTTGGCCACCGGGTCCGAAGGGTCGGACGCCACGCTTTCGGCCACACCGAAGTCATCCACGTAACTGACCACCACTCGCACCTGATCGCCGACCTGATCCTGAGTCAGCGTGAAGGTGCTCCCGGTGGCGCCGACGATGTTGACGAAGCTCACCCCATTGGTCGCCTGCCACTGGTAGGTGAACTGCGGATTGTTGAGACCATCAAGGTCAATGATGCTCGACGGGTCAGCGGTCAACAGTTGGTTCTGCACTAAAAGTCCGTTTACGGTCGGCCCTGCGGTCGGTGTGCTGTTCCCCGACGAGTCGACGATCTCCAGCGTGCCCTTGGTATCCTGATACACCGCCCGGACGCGGATGTTCAGACCCGCCACATCGTCCGCCACCCGGTAGGTGGTGCCGGTCGCCCGCGAAGCTTCGCCGGCGGCGATAACGGTGATGTCTTCATAGATGCCCGTGCCAGGAATGTTTTCCACCTGCCAGTAGTAAGCCACCGCACCGGTCACCGCGCCGGTCGTATTGACCCCGCTTACGTTGTCCACGTCGTGTACCGCTCGATTACTGACGCGCAGCAACTGGCCGGCCACAGGCGTATCGTCACGCAGACCGGTAGCATCATCGAGGATCGCCAGATGACCCGCTGGGCCCTCGTTCAAAGCAGTGCCAACGCCGGACGACTGCGCCAGGTCAGAGAACTGCAGACGCTCGATGCCTGTCAGGCGATCGACACCATCACGCCCCGCCACCAGGTCGGTCACGATGACAGTATTGCCCTGGACCTCGACGAGGTATTCCGTCGAATTACCGGAGAACACCGCGGTGTCGAAGCGGTCATTGCCGGTCAGAATCTCCCGCTTGATGATCAACTGACCCGGGTTGTAAGTACCGTTGAGCATGAACGGCACCAGTGGTTCCATGCTGTCGAACGTGGCGATTTCCGGGCCAGTGCCATCAGCGTTCGCCCGTACGCTGATGCGTACGTTCAGCCACTTGTCACCATCGATGATGTCGTCACCACCGCGGCCTTCGATAAGGTCGCTGCCGCTGCCACCGAGGATGATGTTGCCGCCGTCGAAGAATGTCGCTCCGGCCGGCAGCACATCCGCCAGGCCGTCGATCAGGTTGATGTTGGTCAGCACACTGCCGGTCGCTCCTGCGCTGGGTAGCGAAGTTGCGTCTTCGTTATCACCGCGCAGAAAGTCACCGTGCGCCGAACCCGACAGCCCTTCCATAATGTCGAAACGCACGAGCGCCGAGGCACCCGAGCCCGGCACCGGAGGTACATCGAAAAAGCGGTCGGTGAAATCGATGGACACGCCTTGGGCGAGGTCCTTGAAGGTTGCCCAGTCATAGCCCGAGCCGCCGATATAGCGGTCCCCGAAGCCGAGACTGCCGACCATGATGTCGTCGCCGCCCTCGCCGTTGAACTTGTCGTTTTCGCCAGCGCCGATGAACACATCGTGGCCAATTATAGGATCGTTGCCGAGCGGGTCGAAATTGTCGCCAGGTGCACCGTCCGAGGTGCCCTTCTCGATCCAGTCGTCGCCTTCGTTACCCATGTCTTGTTCGTTGGCTTTACTGCCCAGAATGAAGTCGTTGCCGTGGCCACCAATGGCCTCGGAGGCGTCTTCACCGGTGACGATGAAGTCATTGCCGAACCCGCCAATGATCAGGTTGACACCGTTGCCACCGTGCAGCACGTCGTTGCCGTCGCCACCCTGGATGTTATCGTCGCCGCCGCGGTCGCTGATGATGTCGTCGCCGGCGCCACCGCGCAGTTGGTCATTGCCGTCACCGCCTTCGATGCGGTCGTTGCCGCCGTCGCCCCAGACGGTGTCATCGCCTTCACTTGCGATGAGGATGTCTGCGTTGTTGGTACCGCCCAGCACGATGTGCTCGTCACCGGTGTATTTGATGTAGTTGGTGTCCGGCCCTGCGGTCAGCGGGTTGTCGCGGAACACCACCTGCTCACCGTTCTCGCCAAGTGGATCGGCATTGCCCAGGCCATCATTGTATTGCTTGGACTGGTCCCTCTCCAGATAGAAGCCCGGGTCCGAGAACACCAGACCTGGCAGGTGCGTGGCCGAGGTGTTGGCCATGATCAGCTTGGCGAACGAGTTGCTTTCCAGTTCGGCATTCATCGACAGGCCAGCGGTACGCTCCAGATAATAGAAGCGGTCGCCGTCCTGCAGTTTTTCCAGCTGGTTCTCGAACACGAAGTTGAAGGTCGAGCCCAGCATGCCGCCGAACGGTGTTTTCTCTTCGGCCAGGCCGCCGATCCATAGATCGATGGCATCGACGCCCGTAATAGTCACACCTTTCAGATCGTCGGCAGTCCCCAGTACCCCGTCCTTGCCGGCCCGCGTCACGTTGGCCCAAGTGCCCGTGCCGTTGAGGAAGTCCAGGCGATCGGATGGCTCGTTAACACCCCCATCGCCAAATACCAGCAACATCGCCGCGGCGCGTTTGGCTTCCAGCGTGGTCGCCGCCGTGATCGTGCTATGCGTGCCATAGGCCGCGATGAAGTTGATCAACGACTCCGGATGTTTGAGGTGCTGCACCAGGTCGACCCAGCTGGTGTAAGGCTTGAGTTGGGTATCGCCAGTCTGGCTGTAGATGTCGCGGCGGATTGCGTTGAGCGAGGGGATCCCCACGTCACGGCCGCGGGCGATGTTGATCGCCGGCAGGTCGAGCGGCAGGCCAAGCAGGTTACTGCGTAGCGCCTCGGTAACGAACTCGTCGATTTCGTTACCGGCTTGCCGGGTCACCCCGCGAATGATCGCACTGGTCGCGTCCTCTGGCGTCACGCCACTGGCGGCGTACGCCAACGGGTTGAGGAACGCCGCGATCAAGCCCAGTTGCTGATCGGGATCAGCGCTGTTCGGATCGCCCACCACGTTGAAATTGCCGTCGTAGCGATCGACGGTCTCGGTCAGCATCGAGTGGCCAAACCGGTACACGGTGTGAGCGAACTCGGCAACGATCGAGGCATCGAGGTCGACGTCATAGACTTGGGTCGGTGCGAAGAACAGGTCGACTCGGGGGTTGATGGTCCGTGCAAACTCCTCGAACACCAGGTGTTGATACTGCATCTCGGTGCCGAACTTGGCCGCCTGGAACAGGCGCTCGCCATTCCACACCAGTGCATCGATCTCGGCCTGGTTGGCGGGCAACCCGCTTACCGGAGCCAGCAGCCACTCGTTGAGGAAGGTCAGGTCAGCCGAGTCGAGGACGGTGTCCATCGTCTGCGCAACCAGCCGATTGTGCTCGGCGTGGAAGATCGCATGCACTGCGGTCAGGCCGATGTTCTCGTTGACCCGGCCGTCGCCGGCGATGTAGTGAGCATCCAGCAGTTCGTTGTCGTAAGCCTGGTTGGCCCCGGTCTGCGGATTGACCGGCACTGCGTTGCCTATGTTGGAATCTGCGTCAGGCACGAGCACGCCACCGCTGAACACCGGCGCTGCATTGTGGGCAATGTCGGCGAGGAACTGGTGACCGGTGCGCACCGCATTGGTCAGGTCGACGGGAGCAAGCGGATTGCCTTCGACCAGAACGTCATCAGCCGTGCCGCCAAGACCGTCAGCCCCTTTCATCACGACCATCGGGAAGCCGTTCGGCCCCTTGATGAAATTGCCATAGTCGTCGGTCGCCAACAGTGGCGAGTTACTGACGTCGGCATCGGTCAGGCGGATACCCAGGATGTCATTGGCCTGCGCCTTGACCACCTTCCAGGTCGCCATGCCTCCGATTTCGGTGTCGTCTGCGGTGCCAAACTTGCCATCCGCCCCCAGGTCACGGTTAGTGATCAGTCTGCCGGTCGCGATGGGTCCGTCACCGGTCATCTCATAACCGCGCAGGAACACCTGGTGCGAGGGGTGCGAGCTGTAGGTCTGGTTCTGGTCCACGAACGGTGAGGTGGTATTAGTGTGCTCACGGACATCGTCGGCCGTGCCGAGCACGCCATCCGCCCCGGGCTGGTTGGTCGCGCGGGTCAGCACCATAAAGTTGGTGTGGCCGCCTGGTACATACAGCGGATCATCCGGTTGCAGCGGAATGTAGACGGTGCCCGAACCGCCCTTGGTGAGCAGGTCCAGACCATGGTCGAAGAACTGCCCGAAGAAGGTCATCCAGGCATTGAACGGCGCGGACAACCCCGCATCCGCGGTGGTGTTCTCGAACAGATACACATCGTGGTCGTCGCCCGTACCGAACTGACCATCCATGCCGGGGCTGGCGACGATCCGTACGCCATCCTTGAGCACGTCATCGTTACCGCTACCCGCTACGCCGAAGTCGAGATGACCGTTCGCCCCCGGGTCGTAAGCCGTGGCATACGCCGCCGGGTTGTTCGACGTCTGGTCGACGATCAGATTACTGATGGTACGCGGCTGCGAGTCAAACACAGCCCCGCTGGTTTGCTGATAGGACGATCCCGGGATGGCCGGCGAGCCGGGGCCGAAGAATCCTGCAGGAGCACCTTCGGCCGGATTGAAGACCGGATCGGTCAGCCGCGGAAAGACGTTATCGGCAGCACCATACTGGGTGTTATTGATGCCATTGAGGTTCATCAGGTTGTTGTTCGATCCATCGACCGCACGCAAGCCCAAGGGTGCGCGGATATTCGGGATCAACGAAAGGATGTCCTGACCGGCCGCGTCAGCCTCGGCAATCTTGATCTGATCAAGAATGAAGTTGAGGTCGGAGCGGACCATGTGAAGGCCCTCGCCGCCCTCGGTGGCATTGACGACGGGTGTCGGGGCCGTCGGCACAACCGGTGCGCCGGGAGCCACCACGGCTGTCGGTTGCGAGAACACTACTTCAGTGGTGCCATGACCATCCTGGTAGATTGCCTTGACCCGCAACGACAACCCGGCGAGATCAGGAGAGACCTTGAACGAGGTGCCGTCGGCACTCTGGAACGCCAGGTCACCGGCAGGTAGCAGGATGATGTCCTCGAACACGCCAGTGCCTGGATCGGCCTCGAACTGCCAGTAGTAGGACACCGAGGAGTTGTTCAGAGTACCCCCGACGTTGTTGCCATCGGTCACCCCGGCCACGCTGACGGTCAGCATGTCGCCCACCGTAATCGCCCCGCCGTTTCCATCGGCGATGGTCGGGCTGCCAACCGGTTGAGCATTGAGCCCCGTCACCAGCTCTCGCTGGTTGTCGGCGAACTGCAGGCGTTCGATATGCATCAGCGTATCGGTGCCGTCGCGACCCACCACGGTATCCGTCACCGTCCAGACATCGTCCGCCACATTGACCGTGCCGCGATTGTCTTGAGTCACCGTGTACTCGGACTCAAGCCCGGAGAAAATCGCGGTGTCGAAAGCCGCCCCGCCCGTCGAGGTACCGGACAGGATTTCCCGCACGGCCTTGAGCTGACCCGGGTTATAGGTGCCATCGAGCATGAACGGAATCATATCGACCATGCTGTCGAAGCTGGCAATCTCGGGACCGGTATGGTTGACGTCACCTGGGTTATAAACCGCAATCCTGACGTTGAGCCATTTGTCGCCGTCGATCAGGTCATCGCCCCCGCGACCTTCGATCAGGTCACTGCCGTCGCCACCCAGGATGATGTTGCCAGTGGCAAAGCCTGTGGTCGGCAGACCGGCATCGGCCAGGAACTGCGCCAGTCCGCGGATCAACGCGACATTGGTCAGTGCACTGCCGGTAGCACCACCGTGGTCGAGGATAGTGGCCGCATCGACATTATCGCCTTTGAGCACATCGCCGAATTTCGAACCGGACAAACCTTCGACCTCGGCAAACCGGTCGAGGATCGAGGCCGGCGATGCGCCGACCGGATTGAACGGCCCGTTATTCTGGTTTGGCGCGTTGCCGTGTGGCTGCGCCAGCGCGGCCATGGTCAGGTCAACGGTCACGCCGACCCTGTCATTTTTGTGGGTCACCCAGTCGAAACCGGACATGCCGTCCATATTGTCCTGGGCATCGCTGCCGACAAAGATGTCATCGCCACCCTCGCCGATCATTTCGTCGAAGCCACCACCCCCTATAAAGATGTCGTTGCCGATCGTATCGTCATTGAGCAACGGCGAGGCGTTATCACCAGGCGCACCGTCCTGCGTGCCCTTCTCGATCCAGTCATCGCCTTCGTTGCCGGTGGCTGGCAGGTTGGTCTTGGCACCAAGGATGAAATCGTCACCCTGGCCGCCGAAGGTGGTGCTGACGTCTTCGGTGGTGATGATGAAGTCCTGACCATCGCCACCCAGGATCAGATTGCCCCCAGCAAGCATGCTACCGGCCACGATCACATCGTTGCCGGCGTTGCCTTCCAGACGGTTGTCGCCAAACGAGTCGGTAATGATGTCATCGCCCGCGCCACCCAGTACCGCATCGTTGCCGGCACCGCCTTCGAGGCGATCGTTGCCGCCGTCGCCGTAAAGGGTGTCATCGCCGTCACCGGAAATGATGATGTCGTTACCAGCGGTGCCGCCCAGGACCACATGGTCTTCACCGTTGTACTGCAGATAATTGTTGTCTGCACCCGGGGTGTCGGGGTTGTCGCGGATCACCAGCTTCACGATTTCCACGCCGTTGATCATGAGGCCGCCCGTCGGGTCGGCTTTGCCATCCGAGCCCAGGCCAGTGAACTGATTGGCCTGATTCACTTCGAGGGTGAACGTCGGCGTCAGGAACACGGTGTTCGACAGGTGGGTGACATCGCTGTTGAGCATGATCAGCTTGGCAAAGGAGTTGTTTTCCAACTCGGTGCCGAAGTTCAGGCCTGCGACGCGCGACAGATAGTAGAAGCGGTCGCCGTTCTGCAACGCCTCCATTTGAGTTTCAAACACAAAGTTGAAGGTTGAGCCGAGCATCCCGCCAAACGGCATTTTCTGCTCGGCGAGGCCCCCGACCCAGAAGTCGATGTCGTCCACACCGGTGGTGGTCACACCGTTGACCATGGCGTAGATACCCGAACTGTTCAGAAAGTCCAGGCGATCCGCTGTAGTGGCGGTAAAGGTACGCTCATTGATAGTGCCGGCGTTGATCACCGCGCTGCCACCAAACACCAGGGCCGCGGCGATTGCACGCATCTCGACCAGCGTATTCACATCGGCTGCAGTCAATGCCCCATGGGTACCGAAGGCCGCAATGAAGTTGACCAGCGATTCGGGATGCTTGAGGTTGTCGGCCAGGTCGGCCCAACTGATGTACGGCTTGAGCTGGCTGTCACCCGTCGTCTGGTAGAACTCACGCCGCGCCTCGTTCAAGGTGGGGATGCCCGTGTCGCGACCACGCGCCAGGTTCAGGGCCGGCAAATCGAGCGGCAGCCCCAGCAGGTTGTTGCGCAACGCTTCGGTGACGAACTCGTCGATCTCGTTGCCCAACTGACGGGTCACACCGCGAATGATCGCCCCTGCCGCTTCGTCCGCAGTCGCTCCGCTGCCGGCGAACGCGAGCGGGTTAAGGAAGGCCGCGATCAGCCCCATTTGCGAGTCCGGGTTGTTCGGGTCAGTGAGCAGCGGATTGAACTCGGGGTCGAAGCGATCGACCGTCTCGGTCAACATCGAGTGACCGAAGCGGTACACCACGTGGGCAAACTCGGCGAGGATGGCCGGGTTGATCGAGGTGTCATAGCCGTTGGGGGCAAGGAATGCGTCGACCTGCGGCTGAACGGTCCGCGCGAACTCCTCGAACACCAGGTGCTGGTACTGCATCTCGGTGCCAAACTTGGCGGCCTGGAACAGCCGTTCGCCGTCCCACACCAATGCTGCGATTTCGGCGAGCGTCGCCGGCATCGCGGCGACATCGTCCACCAACCACTCATTGAGGAACGCCAGATCGCCCGCGGCCAATATGGTCTGCTTGGATTGCTGAACCAGGCGGTTGTGCTCGGAATGGAACACATGGTGCACGGCGGTCAGGCCGATGTTCTCGTTCACCCGGCCATCGCCGGCAATGTAGTGAGCATCGAGCAGTTCGTTGTCATAGGTCAGGTTGTTGCCGCCCGCGCCAGTGGGCTGCGCATTGCCGACATCGGTGTCGGTATCCGCCTGCAGAACCCCACCGACCACGACCGGCGCGGCATTGTGGGCGATGTCGTCGAGGAAGCCATGCCCGGTGCTCACGGCGCTGGCCAGACTGATCGGCGCATCCCGGTTGCCTTCGACCAGTTGAGTGACGTCATCAGCCGTCCCGGCAATACCGTCGGCACCGTTGCTGACGCGCATCACCACCTGCGGCATGCCGCTCGCCCCCCGAATGAAATTGCCATACGCATCGGTTGCCAGCAGCGGTACGTTGTGCACATCGGCGTCGGTGAGGTTGATGCCGAGAATGTCACGGGCCTGGGCTTTCACCACTGCCCAGGTCGCCATGCCGCCACTCTCGCCGTTGCCATCATCGGCCGTGCCGAACTTGCCATCGGCGCCGAGATCGCGGTTGGTAATCAAGCGCCCCGTGGCAATCGGGTCGCCTGCCGCGTTGAGCGTGTATTCACGCAGGAATACCTGATGCGACGGGTGCGAGCTGTAGGTCTGGCTCTGGTCCACGAATGGCGAGGTGGTATTGGGCTGGCCATCATCGGCCGTGCCGACGATGCCGTCCGCGCCGGCGGTACGCACCGCGCGCGACAGCACCATGAAATTGGTCGGGCTGCCCGGGACGAACAACGGATCATCCGGTTGCAGCGGAATAAAAACGATGTCGGTACTGCTCTTCGTGACCAGGTCCAGGCCATGGTCGAAAAACTGGCCGAAGAACGTCATCCACGAGTTGAAGCCGGCGGTCAGGCCGACGTCCGGCGACTGGTTGGGGATAAAGAACACTTCCTTGTCGTCGTCCGTGCCGAACACGCCGTCCAGGCCGGGGCTGATCACCGGGTCGGTGCCGCCGTTCGCCGCAACCGCGGCCGGGTTGTTAGCGGTCTGGTCGTTGATCAGGTTACTGATAATCCGTGGCTGCGGGTCAACCACCGTCCCGGTCCCGGCATAGGCCGCTCTATAAGAGGCGTCCAGCAGACGCAGGAAGGAATTGTCCGCGGCGCCAAATTCAGTTTGCCCGGCGACCAGGTTGTTGTAGCTGCCATCGACGGTTCGCAGACCGAATGGCACCTGGCTGTTGGGTAGCAAATCACTGAGGCTGGCGCCGTTGGCATGCGCTTCTGAGATGAAGATTTGCTTGAGGATGAATTCCAGGTCCGACTTGTTGAAATTGGCCATTTCGATTGCCCTCGATCTATATGGGAAAGGCTCGGGACGAATAAATCCTCCCGCGCCAAGTCACGTGCTGGCTTGCGCAGTTCGTTGGTTCAGTGTTTGGCGAGAGCAGGCGTGGGACAGGCAAAGCCGTCCTCTGCGCCGGTGAATGCGCGCCTGGAATTCGCTGGATGAATGGCTCGCTGAGCGATCAGGCAGAGCGATTCCGGGCCGCTGGTGGGCCATGGAATCGGGAAGTCGAAGCGAACTTCCTGAATAACTCCGTCACGGTGCTACAGAACGAAATGATCGACATGTCTTGCTCCTTCAGGAACACCGTGCCTTGCACTTTCGAAGCGATGGCAGGCTTCAGACGGGCGCCCTTGCACATGACTAAAGTTCCATAGCGATGCGCTGTCAATATTACGACGCAAAAAACGACGATTGGCATTTGAGATGCCAACTTACTGTTCCTTAAGGATATATAGAGATTTATAACAACTGCTAGAGCGAAATGTTATTTCAAACTGTATCGCTAGAGAGACAAACGCCACCTACGCTGCTGCCTTGAACGCAAATATTTTTTGAACTTTTTTGAGAGCGCTAGAGCTTGTGTCGACGAGCTGTCTGCGCAACCACATCTAGGGTCCGGCACGACATTTGCTGCAGTTGTTTTGCCTCAAAGGGAAACTGGATTTCGGAGAGGGACTATCAACATGCACAAGCAGTCGAACACCCGCTCCGAACTGGCCGACGCGATTTTTCGCCTGCGCCGCAGTTTTTATTCGCTGGCCGGGTTCAGTGGCATCATCAACGTCATGATGTTGACGCCAGCCATATACATGTTGCAGGTCTATGACCGGGCCTTGGTCAGTCGCAACGTCACGACGTTGACGATGCTGACCTTGCTGGTGATCGGACTGTTCTTGCTGATGTCCACACTGGAATTGGTCCGCACCCGCGTGCTGATCCGGGTCGGCAACTGCCTCGACATGGACCTCAACCGACGCGTCTTCACTGCTGCGTTCGAGCGCAACCTGAGCCGCGCCGGAGGCAATCCGGCCCAGGCCCTGCAAGATCTCGCGCAAGTTCGTCAGTTCCTCACCGGCAATGCCCTGTTCGCTTTTTTCGATGCGCCCTGGACGCCGATGTACCTGCTGGTCGCCTATCTGATCCACCCGCTGCTCGGACTGATCACCCTGATCGGTTCGCTGATTCTGGTGTTCCTGGCTTATCTCACCGAAAAGGCGACGCAGAAGCCGCTGGCCGAAGCCAATCAGGCCGCCCTCTCCTCCGCCTGCTACGCCAACAACAACCTGCGCAACGCCGAGGTCATCGAGGCCATGGGCATGCTGCCGTCGATTGGCAAGCGCTGGTACCAAAGCCATTTGCGCATCCTGGAAATGCAGACCCTGGCCTCCGACCGTGCCGCCCTGATCAGCAGCACCGGGCGCTTCGTGCGTATCACTTTGCAGTCGCTGATACTCGGCGCCGGCGCACTGCTGGCGATCGAAGGCAAGATCACCCCCGGGATGATGATTGCTTGCTCGATCCTCACCGGCCGAGCGCTGGCCCCGGTAGAACAAGTCATCGCGTCGTGGAAGCAACTGCTCGGTTGCCGTTCGGCCTGGGGCCGGCTCAACGAGATGTTTGAAGACTATCCGCGCCGGCCACCCAGCATGTCGCTGCAGCGGCCGCTAGGCATGCTGGCGGTGGAGAATGTGTATGCCGGTGCCCCCGGCACCAGCAACACGATTCTGCGTGGGGTGAGCTTCAACCTCTCGCCCGGCGAAAGCCTTGGCATCATCGGTCCATCCGCCTCGGGCAAATCCACCCTCGCCCGCCTGCTGGTCGGCGTCTGGCCGGCGCAGGCCGGCAAGGTGCGCCTGGACGGCGCGGACATATTCACCTGGAACAAGGGCGAACTTGGCCCTTGGCTCGGTTACCTGCCACAGGATGTGGAGCTGTTCGAGGGCACCATCGCCGACAACATTGCGCGCTTTGGCGAAGTGGACAGCGACGCGGTCATCCGCGCCGCCAGAACGACTGGAGTGCACGAGATGATCCTGCGTTTTGCGCAGGGTTACGAGACCCGTCTGGGCACCGATGGCAGCCCGCTTTCCGGTGGCCAGAAGCAACGCATCGCCTTGGCCCGCGCGCTGTATGGAGAACCCAACCTGATTGTGCTGGATGAGCCGAACGCCAACCTCGACGACGTCGGTGAAAAGGCCTTGGTCGATGCGTTGGCCCAACTCAAGGGCCGTGGCGCTACCGTCATTCTGATTTCCCACCGTCCCAACGTGCTCTGCGCCGTCGATAAGGTGCTGATGCTGCGTGACGGCGGCGTGCAGATGCTTGGCACACGGGACGAAGTATTCGCAGCGCTGCGCAAGACCAATGTGATGCCTGCAGGCGCGTCGACTCCACTGGCCTCCGTCAAAGCACGGGAGTGACCGATCATGCAAATGAACCAACACATCGAGATGATTCGTACCGATCCCAGAAACGTGGTGGATCTGGACGTCGGCAAACCCATGCGCAGGGGCCTGTGGCTGGTGCTCGCCGGCTTCGGCGGCTTCCTCCTGTGGTCCTGGCTGGCGCCGCTGGATGCGGGCGTCGTAGCGACAGGCACGGTAAAAGTCACCAGCAATCGCAAAGCCGTGCAGCACCTGAGCGGCGGCACCGTGGAGGCCATTCTTGTACGCGAAGGCGATGCAGTGAAAAAAGGCCAGGAGGTGGTCCGCCTCGACTCGCTGCGCGCCGTTGCCGAACAGGGTGCGGTCAGCGCCCAGTACATCGTCAGCAAGACCGTGGAAAACCGCCTGGAAGCGGAACGTGACGGCCGCGATGTAGTGAACTACGACCCCGAATTGCTCAAGCGCTTCGGGAACGACCACCGCCTGGTGGCCGCCATGGATCTGCAACAACGTTTGCTCGATACCCGGCGCGCCGGCCTCGCTGGCGAAATCAGCATCCTGCAGGAAAACCTCGCAGCGTCGGCGGTGCAGCTCAAGGGTCTGCAGCAGGTCTATGGCGCCCGCGCCTCGCAGATCAGCTTCCTCAATCAGGAACTACAAGGCACCCGCGTGCTGGCAGCCGAAGGCTATGTGCCGCGCAACCGGCTGCTTGAGCTGGAACGCAGTAATGCCGACCTCTCCGCAGGCCAGGCCGAAAACCTCAATAACATCGCTCGCATACGGAGCCAGACCACCGAAATCAAGCTGCGCATCCTGCAGCGCCAGCACGATTACCAGAAGGAAGTCGAATCGCAGCTCACCGACACCGCCAAGGAGAACACCACCCTGGCCGACCGCTTGCGTGCGCTGGACTATGAAGTGACCCACACGGTGATTCGCTCGCCCATCGACGGCATGGTCCAGTCACTGAGCATCGCGACCATCGGCGGGATCATTCAACCCGGCTTCAAGATCATGGAAATCGTTCCGGACAACGAACCGCTGCAAGTCGACGCGATGATTCCCGTACAGGCCATCGACAAGATGGTCCCCGGCCTGGCCGTGGACATTGCCTTCCCGGCCTTCAACCATGCCCAGACGCCCAACATCCCAGGCCGCGTGAAGACGATATCCGCCGACCGCCTGCTCGACGAGGAAAGCAAGCAACCGTTCTATCTGGCTCAGGTAGAAGTCACGCCCGATGGCATGAGCCTGCTTGGCAGCAATCACATTCGTCCGGGCATGCCCGCCAGCGTCACCATCAAGACTGGCGAGCGCAACTTGATGAGCTACCTTCTCAAACCAATGCTCGAGCGTGTCGACAGCTCGTTCAAGGAGCAATGAAATGGACCGTCATTGCCTGATCTTCTGCCTGCTGGGGTTATCCCTCCCGGCCAGTGCCATGGACCTCAAACAAGCCTGGGATCTGCTGCAATACCAAGGCCCCGTCTACCGCGCCGCTGTGCATGAAAAAGAGGCTGGGCTGGAAAACCGCGCCATCGGCCAGGCCGGCCTGCTACCGCAGATCAGTGCCTCGGCCTACGACAACAAAGTCAGTGGCACCCAGCGCCAGAGCGGTATCGAAAGGGATCTGGACTACGACTCCAAGGGCGCCAACGTGCGACTGCGCCAACCGCTGTTCAACAAACAGAAAATGGCCGAGTACCGCCAAGGTAAACAGCGTGCCGACTACAGCGTCGCGGTGTTCGATGCCAAGAGTCAGGACGCCGCGGTGCGCCTGGCCGAAAGCTATTTCGACGTGCTGTTGGCCAGCGAAACCATCGTCCTCGCCAAGTCCAAGCTGAGCGCCTTCGATGAGCAACTCGCCTCGGCGAAACGGCGCATGGAGCTGGGGGCCGGCACTGTCACCGACATCGACGAATCGGTCGCTCGCCGCGACCTCGCCGAAGCCGAGCTGATCGAGGCGCAGGACAACTTGATCAATGCGCGCCGCAAGCTTGAGGAATACATCGGAGAAACCCCCGAATCGCTGACCACCTTGCGTCCAAGCTTCGATACGCCACCGCTGCTACCGAGCAACCTGCAGGACTGGTTGGTCAAGGCTCAGACCGATAGTCCGCTGATCCATGCGCGCCGTCATAGCAGTAACCTCGCTGAAGAAGAAGTGAAGCGCGCCAGGGCGGGCCACTGGCCGACCCTGGATTTCGTTGCTGGCTACACTGCGGGCGATAGCCAATCAATCTCCGAGCTCAATCAACGCAACCGCTACGGCTCGATCGGGCTGGAAGTCAATTTCCCGCTGTACAACGGTGGCGGCACCAGCGCACTGACACGCCAAGCCAGCGCCAATAGTTACAAGGCCCTGGACGAACTCGACGCCACGCGACAAGAAGTCATCTCCGGAACTACCCGCGAATATGCCGGCATACACAGCGGCGCCAAACGTATTCATGCGCTGGAGCGAGCCGTGGAGTCCAACGAACGTTCACTGACTTCGACACGCAAGGGTTTCAAGGAAGGCGGCACCAGCACCAATTCGGACGTCCTCAATGCCCAAGAGCTGCTCTTCGTTGCGCGCCACGATCTGTTCGAGGCCAAGTTGCGCTATTTGATGTCGCGTCTGCGCCTGGCCTCTTCGGTGGGCAGTCTGGGCGACGATGATATCGACCAGATCAACAACTACCTTGGCCCGGAACTACTGGTCACCAACTGACGTTCGCCTGTCGGCCGGTTGAGCTAAATGAGGGCCGACCGGCGCCGCACTTCTGGGTAACTTTGATTAATCAAAACCCGCCGCTCATCACCGCCCCCCGAACCCATCTCAACGCTCTGGCGCTGATGAAATCGCATTCTCAGTTGTGGACTGCCTGATTTTTCACTGTCGAAAACGGGCAACTACCACTCCCACAAACGGGGCATTACACCCACCATAAATGGGGAGTTTCCACCGTATTTGAGGAATCTCCCCCACCCTGTTTTTCGATCACTTGTCACACACAAAGCCGCCAGTTAATAAAACTGAACTTTTTCTTCACGCTGCTGTAGTGGCTCAATTGTTGCTCCACTCCGTGTACCCGCATTAGCTGTCGTCCCGAGCATGGAGACGGCGGGGCATCACGCGAGGGCTGAAAAAATGAAACGCGCAAAACCACCGTGCAATTCCATCTACTTTTTGCGCAGATCAAGCCTGCCCTGCGCGATGCTCCTTACCCTCAACACCGCCAATGCCGTGCCGCTCGACGATGTCAGCCAGCCGCCACCGACGGACCCCTCGGCGTATACCAATCCGCCCGCCGATCCTGCGGCAGCGCTGGAAGCCTTGAAAACAATGCCGTCGACCAACCAGGGCGCGATTGCCCTGCCCAACGGCGCGTACGGTGACCGCAACACCCCGCGCGCTGAAAACGCGCTGCCGCCGAACCTGCAAACCTCGTTCAAAATCCCCACCAACGGCAAACCCAGCCCGTTGTTCGGGGCGCAACCCTACACCCAGCAACTGCTGCTGTTGGAGGAATTCGGCACGGAAAAACTCGACCCGACCCTGCCCGCACCGACACTGACATTCCCTGTGCCCCTTGCCGGCCCGGCGCCACAGCAGGACCCGGACAGCATCGCTCGCAGCGGCCCGTCGAGTTCGGCACTGGAAGCCTTCATGCGCCAGCCCGGGCTTTATCCGTTTCCGTCGCAATACTCCAACGTGCTGGATCGCAACCCCTGGAAATCGCAGATTGAAGCCTTCCTCAACCGCCATCCGGTGGGTTCGCCGGCCGAAGGTCGTCCGCCAGGAAAAGGCTGGTCCCATCAACGCTGGAACGAGTTCTACCCGCAGGTCGCCTTCAAAACCGTGCAAGCCGGCGCCAAACTCAACGGCGGCATGCGCGACCGCCGACAAATGCACAACTACGCCGCTGGTGAGTTCGGGCCTGGCGGACTCTACTACCAGACCTCGGACATCCCGACCACCACGGGCACCACCAAAGGCATCGACACTCGCTTTCACCCTAAAATGCCGATTCAGAACCACAAAGCGTTATGGACCTTCGACGGCACCTTTCCTACAAAACTGCTGATGGTGCGCTACGGCCAACCGGTGCTGATGCGTCACTACAATGCCCTGCCGATCGACCCTGCCGCAAACATGGGTTTCGGCCTGCACACCCTCAGCACCCACGAACACAACGGCCACAACCCGGCCGAAAGCGACGGCTATACCAATGCGTTTTTCTTTCCGGGGCAGTACTACGACTATCGCTGGCCAATGCAACTGGCCGGCTACGACACCATCAACACCAAGGCTGAAGATCCTCGCGCGGCGTTCCCCTGCGCCCCGGGCGAAACCCTGTTCGTCAACGACGCCACCCCGGGCCTGAAGACCTGCAACAACGGCACCATCAAGATCCGCGGCGACTGGCGCGAAACCATGAGCACTCACTGGTTCCACGACCACATGCTCGATTTCACCGCGCAGAACGTCTACAAGGGCAACGCGGTGATGATGAACTACTACAGCGCCCTGGATCGTGGCAACGAGGCGGTCGAGGACGGCGTCAACCTGCGCCTGCCCAGCGGTTCGGCGCTGCCTTGGGGCAACCGCGACTATGACGTCAACCTCATGATGGCCGACAAGGCCTGGGATAAGAACGGCCAGCTGTGGTTCAACCCGTTCAACACCGACGGTTTCCTCGGCGACCAGATCCTGGTCAACTGGCAGTACCAGCCGCGCCTGAACGTGCGCGCGCGCAGCTATCGTTTCCGCATACTCAACGGCTCGGTGTCGCGCTACTTCAGAATCGCGCTGGTGCGTGAAATCGCCGGCAGCGGTGGCGAATTCCCGGGACCGGCGGGTTCCGGCGTGTCGTATGCCCGCGTGCCATTCCACCTGATCGGCAACGACGGCAACCTCATGGAACACGCCGTGCCGTTCGACGGCAGCATGGACATGGATGGCGATGGCGACTTGCAGGACCACAACGCTATCCTGCCGACCCAGGGCATCGCCGAGCGTTACGACATCATCGTCAACTTCGCGAAGAACGGGATCAAGACCGGCGACAAGCTGTACTTCGTCAACCTGATGGTGCACCAGGGCGGCAGGGGTCCGGAGATAGAACCGGTGAGCCTGGCCGATGTACTGTCCGGGAAGTACAAGGCGGTGCTCAAGCTGGGTAGCAAAGGGCTGGAATGGGACGGCGGCGACCCGGTGGTGGGCAAATTCATGCAATTGGTGGTTCAGCCTTACAGCGGCACGGATGTGAGCATGAACCCTGCCGAGTACGAGCCGGCCAAACCGGGCAAGGCGGCGGGTAAAATCATGATTCCGCTGACCCTCAACCGCGACGATCCGACGGTGCAGGCCAAACTCAAACTGGCGCGGCATCGCGAGTTCATCTTCGGTCGCTCCGATGGCACCGACGAAGAACCCTGGACCATCAAGACCGACGGTGGTTTTGGCCTCCAGATGGACTCACGGCGAATCAGCGCTGCGCCGCAACTGGCCAACGGTCCGACGGATGCCGGGTTCTCCGGAGACGGCACCCTCGAAGTCTGGAAAATCAAGAACGGCGGCAACGGCTGGACCCACCCGATACATGTGCATTTCGAAGAAGGCATCGTCCTCAACCGCGACGGCAAGGCGCCGCCGGAATGGGAAAAATGGGCACGCAAGGACGTTTATCGCATTGGCGAAGGCATCGACAGTTCGGTGGACGTGGAAATAGCCATCCGCTTCCGCGAGTTCGCCGGGACCTACATGGAGCACTGCCACAACACCCAGCATGAGGACACTTCGATGCTGCTGCGCTGGGACATCGAGAGGCCCGGCCAGTTCCAGTTGATGCCAACGCCCCTGCCCGGCTGGGACGGCGTCACCTATGTGAACTCTGCGGCGCTGCCGACCTTCCGCACAGGCGAAGGCGAAAACAAAAAACCGGTCGCCAAACCCGACAGCGCCACCAGCAGAGACGGCAAACCGCTGACCATCAATGTCCTGGCCAACGACACCGACCCTGACGGTAATGTGCCACTTAAAGTGGTGGGTCTGACGCAACCGAGCGCTGGCAAGGGCACGGTCACGGTCAGCACCGACGGCGTACGTGTGATCTACACACCACCGTCCACAATCGCCGCGTCGTTCGTCGCCAGCTTTACCTATCAAGCCAGCGACACCAAGGGCGCGGTGTCGACACCGGCGACGGTGACCGTGGCGGTCTCGGCACCTCGCTGACGTGACCGCAACGCCGCAGGCCTGCTCAGGAATTGCTTGAAGGGCTGCTCGCAGCTTCGCAGGTTGCGTTCCTGGGCGGAAATCTCAATGGGTCGATAGCTGCCTTAGATGCGGCAGCTATCGATTCCAGTCATTCGCGACCGGTAGCATTCGGTCCAGAGTTTCTAAAACGGTTAGTACAGGTTTCTACGTTCATGACCGGGACTAAAATTGCTCCTGTGCAATTTCGGTCCGAGTCGTGAGTCTCGTACTGTCACTCGGATTTTGTGGCGGCTGCCGCCTATGGCGCCTAAAGCCTGCACCCACGCGCCTGTCCACTCAGCCAGTTGCTAGAGGACTTCGCTAAACCGGCTGTTATCGGCCCAAAGCCTGTAAAAACGCCTACGCGAACAACACCCCGAAGGGCGCTTCCCATACCAACTTAAAAATGCCTCCCCATTTCAGAGGAAGCACCCCCATAAACGGGCTTTTTTACCCACAGCCTATATTGAAAGAGGCCAAAAAATTGGTTACACCGGCTGAACTTATAGGCTCTTAAAGTTTGGCATAGAGCTTGCTGAACGTTAACTAGCACATTAATCGAAAGAGTAAAGCTGCTTCAACCGGGTCAGCGGCACTCCCAAGGCATATGCATTCAATAGATAATAAAATGCCCCCCTAAGTTCGCCGCTCATAGTACTTTGCTATTTTATGGAGCTACCGTCATGCCCCATGAGTCGATAACGCTTACGTCTATACTCATTCTTCTAATTTTTACTATAGGGGTAGGCTGGAATCTTATCGGCTTGTTATTCGATTAAGAATAAACGGTAAATACCACAATCTTCTTACTGCATTGATGTCCTCTATGGCCGCTTGCTGCCCATCGCGAAAGAGCGGGCTACCGCGTCACTCCTCGACGCATCCATACAACCCCTGCCGCCGATCCCGATGCAAATCATTACGCGCACTGATGCGCTTGTTCCGTGCGTCAGCGAGGTTAAGTGTCGCCAGCAAAATCTGCTCACCCCCCTGCTCCGCCGGCCCAGCCAACGGGTAACCGTCAGCATCGACGATCACCGAACCTTGCACCCAGCCAACCCCGCGTTCATGCCCATGCCGGTCACACGCGGCAATGAACATCCGGTTGACCGATGCATTGGCCTGAACCCGCACCACTTCCGCCGGACGTTCAGTCGGTGGTCGCGGTCCGTCGGGCCAGTTGACCGGCGCACAAAGAAGATCAGCGCCGGCCAGCGCAGGCAGTCGCACCCACTCCGGAAACTCCAGGTCGTAGCAAATCAACACGCCGATCCGTCCATGAGCCGTTTCGACCACCGGCGGCGCGGCGTTACCGGCGCTGAAGATTTCGCTTTCGGCATCCCAGAGGTGAGCTTTGCGGTACACAGCACGCAGGCCTTGGGCATCGATCATTGCCGCGCTGTTAGCCAATTCATCGCCCTCCAGCCGTTCGCAAAACCCGCCGACCACGACGAGGTTCAGCTCGCGGGCGAGTGCCGACCACAGGTTCAAGGTCAGTCCTTCGACCGTTTCGGACAAGGACAATGCTTCGCTGCGGTCGTTGAATACATAGCCGCTTTGCACCAGTTCAGGCAGCACCACCACGTGAGCCCCCTGCAACGCCGCCGAGCGAATCGCTCGTTCAGTCAGCGTCCGGTTGTAAGCAAGATCGCCTATTTTCGGTGCCACCTGGCAGCAGGCGACTACAGTATTTTTCACGCTATTCAACGCCCCTCCTCCACAGGCTGATGAGCCATGGCAACAATGTCGCTCTCGGTGATCGAGTCGATGATCCGGCGTTCGTATTCAAGGTCGATCGAGCGGCTGAGCAGGTAATACGTCAGGCCGGAAACCACCAGGCCCACTAGCCAGGCGATGTCCACGCCTTCGAGCATGCGAGCCAGCGGCCCGACGAACACCTCTTTACCGGCGGCGGCATCGAAGATGTAGAAGAACGGCACCATCGCCGCAAAGCCGATGAGGTACGAGACGATCCCGCGAAATTGCCAGGCGCCATAAATGCCCTTCGGCGTGAAGAAATGCGGGATGGCGTAGCGGCCTTTGCGCACGAAAAAGTAGTCGACCAGATTGACCGCGGTCCAGGGCACGAGGAAGTACAACAGCAGCACGAGAAAGGTGTTCAACAGGGCGATGCCATCGCCTTTGATCGACAGCACACAGGTCAACAGGATGAGGCTGATCGCGGAGATGGACATCACCCGGGCGCGGGGTGTCGGCGTGATCTTTTTGATCGAGTCGACGCCGGTCAACAACGTCAGCATGGCGCTGTAGGTGTTGAGCGCGATGATCGGCAGGAAACCCGCCACCGAGACGATGACCAACACATTGCCCAGGCCTGGAATCATCGACGATCCGACCTGGTTCAGCGCCACCAGCGCATCCGCCGCTTTCAACTGCTGCGCGAGCCAGGCGCCGAGGCCGATCATCCAGCTGCCTGACAACGATGCGCCGATGAACACGGCGGCGATCAGTTTCGGCCGGCTGGTGTTTTTCGGCAGGTATCGGGAATAGTCGGAGACATACGGCGCATAAGAAATGTTGTAGCTCGCGCCGATGGCAAACAGCGTGGCGAACGCCACCCAGCTGAAACCCAGATCGGTCGCCGGTGTGACGCCTTCCTGGCCGGCACCGAACATCAGCGCGATGGTGACCAGCGCATACAGCGGCAGAGTCGCCAGCAACGCCCACTTGAAGGCTTTGTGCATCAGGTCGTGGCCGTAGATCGACAGCAACGCGCCAATCAGTACCACAGCAATGGCGACGATGGTCGGGTCGACGCCGAAGACATGTTCCAGGCCGTTCATGATCAGCGAGATGTTCACCACATTGAAGCCGACGAACACGAACATCGTCGCCATCAAGGCCAGGATCACGCCGCGATACCCGAACTGGGCACGGGACTGGATCATTTGCGGAAGGCCCATTTCGGGACCTTGCGAGCCGTGGAAGGCCATGAAGATCGTGCCGAACATGATTCCGAGCGCACCGGCGACCATGGTCCACAGCGCCGACAATCCGAGGCTTGGGCCGACAAATCCGATGGAGATGGTGAAGAAGTGGAAGTTGCCCAAAAACCAGAATGGGCCCTGACTGCTGAGCTTGGCGTGACGTTCGTTTTCCGGGATGTAATCGATTGAGTGGCCTTCGATGGCCAACCCGCCACTCGCCTCGATGGCGTGCGCAGAATGAGGAGACCCTGACATACGATTGTTCCTATGCAGTTGATTGTTGTTTTTATGGGCAAAGCGCCGGTTTCATTGCAATGTAGGGCCTGGATCAGGGCTGTAAAATATCGCAGGCACACTGTTCACATAGAGCTGCGTCTATGTGAGTGAACATTGAGGGACACCCATGCTGGGCATTGTATCGAAGCTGGATCTGCGCTTGATCCGGGTATTTCTGACCGTCGTTGAGGCAGGCGGCATCTCGGCCGCGCAAACTGCGCTCAACACCACGCAGCCCACCATCAGTGCGCAACTGGCGACGTTGGAAGCGCGGGTGGGATTTCGCCTGTGCGAGCGAGGGCGCGGTGGATTCTCGATGACGCCCAAGGGCGACCAGTTTGTCGAGGCGGCGCGCCGATTGCTGGCGGCGGCAGAAGGCTTCCGGGTTGAAGTCCAGCACATCAATCGCAAGGTGTCCGGCAATATCAACATCGGTCTGCTCGGTCAGATCGATCCCGTTGCAAGAAAATCGCCCTGGCCATCGCACGTTTGCGATCGCGCCACGAAGGCCTGTATTTCCACTTCACGGAACTGTCGTCGTCATTGTTGGAAGAGAAAATCATCAATAGCCATATTGATCTGGCGATCGGTTACTTCTGGCACCGCTTGCCCAACATAGATTACTTCCCCTTGTTCCAGGAAACCCAGATCGCCTACTGCGCCCCTGCTCATCCGCTGTTTGAGCAAGTGGGCCAGCTGACCCGGGAGGACGTCAGCGATTTCGATTGGGTCTGGCCCAGCCACCCCTTACCGGAAATGCCCACGCCCACCTCGATCGAACGCCTGACCGTGCTCACTGACAGCATGGACGGCGCGGCGCTGCTCATTCTGTCTGGCCAGCACCTGGGCTTTCTGCCGCAGCACTATGCGGCGAAGCATGAACAACTGGGGCAATTGCATCCGCTGAATCCCGAGCTGCTGCGTTATGAGGTGGGGTTTCATGCGGCGGTTCGGCATTCGGCGCGTCAGCGTGATTTGGTGAGCGCGTTCCTGAATGAACTGATCGATATTTTCAGTACTTAGACGCGTATTTCGCTGGTCCGGATGACGTCGATCCGGGCCACCGAACCGGACAGGCGCTCCAAGTCCTTATTGTGTTCTGCGATGATGTCATCGGCACGCATGTTGCCGTTGTCGACAGTTGAATGGGCGTCGGCAGCGAGCACTACGTCGTAACCCAACGAGTGTGCCTGGCGAACAGTAGCGTTAACGCAATAGTCGGTTTGTAGACCGCATATGATCAGGCGATCAACGTCGCGCTTTTGCAGCAGTTGGCGCAGATCGGTCTGATAGAAAGAGTCCGGTGTGGTTTTGCGTACGCGCAGGTCCTGGAGTGATGTCTCCAGCCCGTCCGCCAGTTGCCAGCCTTCGGACCCGTGTTTCAGCAGGTCACCCTCCTCGTGTTGGATGAAGATGACTGGAATTTCAGCATCGCGAGCCTTGGCACTGAGAGCGTTGATGTTCTCGATGACGCGTTTGATCTCAAAGCATTCGTACTCGCCAGTGCACAGGGCGTGCTGGACGTCGATGATCAGCAGTGCAGTAGTCATAGTCCTTCCTTGAGAGGTCGGTAGATCAGGGGACAGAAAATAGATCTGTCCCCTTTGAAAAACAACCCCTAATAACCGAGCGACAACCCGGTATTCCTGCGCGGGTCATTGGCCCCATAGAAGCGGTTCTTGCCCACCGGTTTGCCTTCCAGCGAAGGCGCGCCCACCAGAATCGCCGCCACATGGTTGGCATCCTGCGGCCCGGCAAACTTGTGCCCCCAGCTTTCGAGCATCTTCACCGTGTCCGGACTGGTCGTGAAGGTCTCCAGGTTGGTCTCTTCCGGCAGCCATTGCTGGTGGAAACGCGGTGCATCGACCGCTTCCTGGATGTTCATGCCGTAGTCGATCACGTTGAGGATGGTCAGCAAGGTGGCGGTGATGATACGACTGCCGCCGGGGGTGCCGACCACCATGACCACTTTGCCGTCTTTGGTGACGATGGTCGGGCTCATGGACGACAGCGGTGCCTTGCCGGGAGCGATGGCGTTGGCTTCGCCTTGCACCAGGCCGTACATGTTGGGCACGCCGATTTTCGAGGTGAAATCGTCCATTTCGTCGTTGAGGATGACCCCGGTTTTGCTGGCCATGACCCCGGCGCCGAACCAGTCGTTGAGGGTGTAGGTCACCGATACCGCGTTGCCCCATTTGTCGACGATGGAGTAATGCGTGGTGTTGCTGCCTTCATGGGGCGCTACGCCGGGTTTGAGTTCGCTGGATACGGCGGCCTTTTTCGGATCAATCGCGGCGCGGATTTTAGTCGCGTAGTTTTTGTCCAGCAGGTGGGCGATCGGGTTTTTCACAAAGTCCGGGTCGCCGAGGTAGCTGTTGCGGTCCACATACGCGTGGCGCATCGCTTCGATCTGGTAATGCATGCCTTGGGCCGAGCGGTAGCCCAGGTCTTTCATCGGGTAGCCGTCGAGGATGTTCATGATCTCGCAGATCACCACGCCACCGGAGCTTGGCGGCGGTGCCGACACCACGTGATAACCCCGGTAGTCGCACTCGATCGGCGCCAGTTCACGGGTCTTGTATTTGTCGAGGTCGGCCTGGGTGATGATGCCCTTGTTGGCTTGGCTGGAGGTGACGATGGCGTCGGCCACCCAGCCTTTGTAGAAACCGTCTTCGCCCTTCTCGGAAATTTCCCGCAGGGTTTTCGCCAGATCCTTCTGTACCAGTTTTTGCCCGACCTGCATCGGCTCGCCGTTGCTCAGGAAGATCGCGCCGGAATCCTTGATGTCCTTCTTGAACACGTCGGTGGCGTATTCCAGCAATTCAACATCGCCCTGCTCCAGCACAAAACCGTCTTCGGCGAGTTTGATGGCCGGGGCGATAACTTCCTTACGGGATTTGGTCCCGTATTTCTTCAGCGCCAGTTCCATGCCGGACACGGTGCCTGGCACGCCAACGGCCAGGTGGCCTCGGGTACTCAGGTCCGGAACGACATTGCCCTCTTTATCGAGGTACATGTTTGCAGTGGCAGCCAGGGGGGCTTTTTCGCGGAAATCGAGGAAGGTCTTGCGCCCGTCCGCCAGCTGAACGGTCATGAAACCACCGCCACCCAGGTTACCCGCGGCGGGATAGACCACCGCCAGCGCATAACCCACCGCGACGGCGGCATCGACGGCGTTACCGCCGTTCTTGAGCACATCGACGCCCACATGGGAGGCCAGATGCTGGGCCGTGACGACCATGCCGTTTTCGGCCGCGACCGGGGCCACGGAGGCCGCGTGTGCACTGAGGCAGCTGAGCGCCAAGGAGGTCGCAATCAGCGATTTGGCAAAAGGTTCGAACTTCATGAGTCGGTCTCTTCTTGTTTTTAAAGTAGGAAACGCGTCAAGAGCAGTAGCCAGTATGGCTGGGATTGCGTATTGCGCCTCCCTGTCGAGGCAGTATGCTTGGCCTCTGTTCAGCCCTTCTGCGGAGTTCGCCGGCATGACTTACACCTTCACCACCATGGCGTCTCCGGTCGGCGAGCTGAAGCTGGTCGCGAAAGATTCAAGACTGGCAGCCATCCTCTGGGAAAAGGACAAACCGAACCGGGTTCGGCTTGGCCCGATGAACGAAGCACCGGATAACCCGATCCTCATACGCGCCGCTCAGCAGCTGCAGGAATACTTTGCCGGCACGCGAAATCACTTCGAGCTGGAACTGGATTTTGCCGGAACGGACTTTCAGAAGAAGGTGTGGCAGGCGCTGCTGACCATTCCGTTTGGCGAGACGCGCAGCTACAGCGAGATCGCCGAGCAGATTGGCAATCCGAGCGCGGTCCGGGCGGTGGGTGCGGCGAATGGCAAGAACCCGATCTCGATTGTTGCGCCGTGTCATCGGGTGATTGGGGCGTCCGGGAAACTCACCGGGTTTGCCGGCGGGCTTGAGGCGAAGGAACGGTTGTTGACGCTGGAGGGTTGCGAGTGGTCGGGGGCCAGCCGAACAGGCGATCTGTTCTGACGGACCAGAATACCTGTAGCAGCTGTCGAGCACCGCGAGGCAGCGTTCGGCGGCGAAGCCGTCGTGAGATCCGGCAACGCGGTGTTTCAGGAAAACCTTATGCTCAGGTTTTACGACGGCTCCGCCGCCGAACGCTGCCTCGCGGTGCTCGACAGCTGCTACAAGGGGTACGCGTGGTTCAGGCGAAGATGTTTTTCATCGCCGCATACTGAAGCAACATGATGGTCTTCGCATCGCAGATCTCTCCGCGATAAAACGCCTCCAGCGCCTCGTCGAATGTCCACTCCAGCACTTCCAGTTCTTCGGTCTCTTCTTCCAGCCCACCGCCCTCGCTGACTTTCGACGCGGCGTCATATTCGGCGATGAAGAAATGCAGTTTTTCGGTGACCGAGCCCGGGCTCATGTAGGCCTCGAACACCTTTTGCACGTGGTGAACGCGATAACCAGTTTCTTCTTCCGCTTCGGCGCGAATGCGTTCTTCAGGTGCCGCACCTTCGAGCAGCCCCGCCGCCACTTCGATCAGCAAACCATCGTGGCCGTTGACGAACACCGGCAGCCGAAACTGGCGTGTCAGCACCACGGTTCTTTTCTCGCGGTTGAACAGCAGAATCGCCACGCCATTGCCACGGTCGTACACCTCGCGGGTCTGGCGCTGCCAGTCGCCGTTATTACGCTGATAGTCGAAGGTGATTTTCTTCAGCAGGTACCAGTTGTGGGACAACACCTGAGACTCAATGATGTTGACCCGTTCGGCTGTGTTCGCCATCACAACGCATCCTTTTTTCGTCAGAAGATCCCCATGGTAGGCGAAAACGAAAAAGCCCGGCATCTCTGCCGGGCTTCTTTTTACTGCTGGCTGGCGACGTCAGGCATCACGCTGCTTTCTTCGTGGAAAGAGAGCTGCTTGCCATTGATCAACGGCCCGTAACGACGACTGAACTCCCAGTTGTAAGGCACATGGTCTTTGTTAACACCATTGTCCCAGTTCACCGACCAAGTCATCAGGCCCTTGATCGAAAGCCCCTTGGCGTCGAGACGCTTGAAGGCATTCACCACTGCCGCCGGGTTGATCACGTAACCGGTGGCCGCCGCGTCGACGTTGGCGGGCAGGCCGATCACGAACTTGTCCGCCGGGATCTTCGTGAACCCCCGAGTACCGCTCACCAGACTTTCGGTCAGGTAGAACAGGAAGTCCTCTTTCAGCGCGTCGTTGTTCTGGGCAATCCACGCGCCGTTGCCGTTATTGGTTTCCTGCACCCAGATTCCGTCGCCGCCCTGGTTGTAATACTGCGGCGCGATGAAGTCGTAATAACCTTCCAGAGCCTGGAGGTAGCCGACGTATCTGCCGCCAGTGGTCAGGTACGGAAACTCCGGCGCCATGCTGATGATGAAGTGTTTGCCTTCACCGGCGTAATGGTCTTTGACCCGTTTCAGTGCGGCAGGCAGGACGGTCTTGTTGTCGGCGAAATCAATCGCACTCTGTTCAAGATCGATGTCCAGCCCATCGAAGCCGTAGGTTTCCACCAGACGGATGATTTCATTGGCCAGTGGCAGTTCGTTGCCTTTGTGCAACTCGATGTGCGCGTCGGCGCCACCGAGGGAAATCAGCACCGCCCTGCCCTGGCTATTCAGCACGCCGACCTGGCGACGGAACTCGGCGTCGGACAGGTTGTACGGTTTGAAGGTCGGGATGCCGTTGCCCTTCATGAAGGCCACGGCCACCACGTTGTAATCCTTGGGCACATCCTGCAGCGCAATGTTGCCGAACTGGCCGCGCTGGTAACCGTCGCTCGGCCCGGCGGGCCAGTTGTGCCAGAAGCCCATGAGGATCTTTTTGCCGGCAATGCTCGGCATCAACGACGCCGCGTCGGCGAGTGGCGATTTCAGCAACGTAAAGTCGAAAGTTGACATGTTCTATTCCTTGAACGTGTGGAGTTTGATACCGCTGGCCTATTTGAAGTCCACGTCGAACGCCTGGTAAAAGGCGTTGCCGGTGTTGGCCACGATCCACATCAGCACAATCACGTGATGGCCTTTTTTGTTGCCCGGCAATTTCACTTCGTGGTTGACCTTGGCCTTCATCTCGGCGGAATGGCTGTAGTACGGGACCTGGGTGTAGAAGTCGTCGAAGAACGATTTCGGCTCCAGTTGCGCACGGCTGATGCGCTGTTTCGGGTTCCAGCCATCCTTGGTGATGAACCAGCTGTAGCCACGGGTGACGTGAGGGGCGGTGTATTCCCAGGTGACCTTGAAAGTCTGGCCCGGATCGACATTCAACAAAGGCCAGGTGAATGGGCGACCGAGCTTGAGGCTCAATTCCTCGTTGGTGAAGTTGATGCAGTCACGGGCATCAGACTTGCCACCACTGAGGATGTAGCCATCAGCGGGTGGGGTGACACTGTCGCTGTCGGTTTGATACGGCGCCGGAAATGGTCCGGCCGTCAGCGACGGGAAGTTCTTGCCACCTTCCATTTCGTTGACTTGCCAGTTGCCCAGCAGCCCCAGCTCTACGGCCACCGCACCGCGGCTGGAGGGGGATGTGACACGACCGTGTCGAAGTTGAGGTTGAGTCTGTGGTTGGTTCATTTTTATCACTCCGTTGATTTAATAACTCTCCTTCCTGAGGAGAGGCCTTCAACCTAACGGAGCTGTTTTTTTTGTCCATCGACCCATTTTTTGCCCGGATGAGTCCGCCGTGGCAGACCATCCGAAAACACTGGATATAAAACCAGTACTCCAATCCAAGTCCTACGTCCCGTGTAGCAAATGGATTACAGCGCAAGGCAGCAATTGGGGACTTCATGCAGCCTATGAAAGCTGCGCCTTGTATTCCTTCTCGTACTGGCCGGCCAGAGCCTCTTTCTGCTTGTCGTCGAGCAGTTTGCCGGCCATCTGGAAGAACTTCTGCTCTTCCTCTTCCAAGTGGTGATGGACCTTCTCGGACAACTTCTTCGCAGTCGCCAGCCAGGCCGGGCTGGACATCTCCGTCTTATCCAGCTCTTCCATCATTTCATCCATCTCGTGGTGCTCGGAGATGGCATGGCGGCTGAGGTCGACGCCGTTGTCGAACTCCATCAGCGGGATGTAGAAATGGCGCTCTTCGGCGGTTTCGTGGGCCTGGAGTTCGGACCTGAGCTGTTTGTAAGCCTCGACCCGCTCCGGGGTGTCACCGCTGGTCTCGATGAGCGCTTTGGCATAGCTGCGTTGGCGGTCGTGACTTTCACGCAGGGCTTCAAAAATATTCACGGGTGATCCTCATTGGCCGCGTTCTGGAATGACGCTGTTTAGGCTAGACATCCGGGCGCGAGCGAGGGTTCCACTCAAGACGCTGGGACAACCGCCGGGGCACGCGGTAGGCTTGCGGGTGTTGTCCCCTCATGGCCATAAGGATTTAGCTGATGGAACTGCGAATCGAACAATCGCAAAACCCCACCGAAGCCGAAGAGCAGGCGATCCTGCTGCCGTTGCGTGCCTATAACGCCTCAAAGGCCGGCGTCTCGAAGCAGGAGCCCATTGCCTTGCTGGTCCGCGACGAGCACGACGAGATTCTCGGCGGCCTGCATGGGCGAGTCTTTTATCAATGGTTGTATATCGAGTTGCTGTCGGTGCCGGAACAGGCCCGAGGGCAAGGCTTGGGCACCAAGCTGATGCGAATGGCCGAAGACCTGGCACGGGAGAAGGAATGCGTCGGGATATGGCTCGACACTTTCGACTTCCAGGCGCCGGAGTTCTACAAGAAGCTGGGCTACAGCGAGTTGGGCCAGATCGTCGACTATCCGCCGGGGCACAAGCGCTTCTTTTTCCAGAAGCGCCTGATCAACGACGTATAACCCGCTCATATGATCCACACCCTCCAACTGTAGGCGCTAGCCTGCTGGCGATAGCGGTTCGTCATTCAACAGAGATGTCGACTGACCCAACGCTATCGCCAGCAGGCTAGCGCCTACAGTTGGACGGTGTGGGGCAGCGTCTCAGTTCAGAGGCAGGTCGCCAACGCCGCGAGGCGGCGCTTGGCCACAAAGTCGTCCTGCTGCGCGTAGTAACTCAACACGGTGCCTGACGCATCGGTGGTTACGTCCACGAAGGATTCCGCCGAACGCGTGTAGACGGTGGACCCACTCTTCTCACCGGGCTGCAGATACGCGCCGGCATCGACACCGAATACCGCCTCATCCTGCCAGGAAAATTGCACGCACTGGGCGACGACTTTTTCCGGCTTGTCCGATTTCAGGGTTTTGTAAGGGGCTTTGGTGCGGGCATCGTTCATCACCGAGCCGGCGCATCCCGCCAGCAACGTCACGGCCAGCGCCACCATCAGAATTCGCATTGTGTTCGCTCATCAAGAAAAAGCGGACTGTATCACCGTGGCACGGCGTATCGTTCTGCTTTACTTCATTTATACCGCGACACCGAGTGACGATTCGCGCACCCTGTCGCGCCATTAACGTCGCATCGCCCATTTTACCGGGCCCATTTTTCTGGAAAGGTCATGACCCCCAACGCCGAGTTTTACAAACCGACTGCCGAATACGCTGACAAGCTGATCAGCCAGATCGGCCAGACGCCGTCCTGGATCGCCAAGCGAATTGGCGTCACCGACAAACGAATCCGTTACATCCTCGACGGCGAACGCACCGTCAAAGGTGAAACCACGCCGATCCAGATGACCTACCCCGAGCAGTTTGCGCTCGAATGCCTGGCGGCTGCGGCCAAGGCCAAGAAGCAATCTTCGTAACCCCAGCCTCAAGGAGCGACCATGGCGGCAACCGAACAGCAACACGAGCAGGCGCTGAAGACGTTTCTCGATGAGCGCCCAGAACTGCGCGTCGAACTCGACAACCTCAACCCGCTGTTGGCTCAGGCCAAGGGTGAGACCCCGGCGCAATATCGCGACGAGCGTTTGCATGAGGCCTTCGAAGCCGAAGCCGAGCGCCTGGGTTTGTTTGCCTGGGAGCTGACATTGCAACTGACCGCCGCGACGCCTGAAGACTACGATACTCAGCGCCTGGAAGTGCACAAGGAAGTGGCCGAGATGGCCGGTATGGACTGGCTGGAGTATTGCGAGTTATATGGATTGAGCAAGTGACCACGACGGTCGCTGCCTGAGGACGACTTCCGCCGATGCTGCCATCCCTCTCAACTTCTCGCGCCAGTCCGGGACATCTGCATATCCAGAAATGGCGCGGGCGCATCGGCATGGCACTGGTGGCCGCGCTCTCGGTACTCGCCGGCATGACCGATGCCATTGGCTTCATGGCCAGTGGCGATTTTGTCTCCTTCATGAGCGGCAACACCACCCGTCTCGCCGTGGCCATCAGCGACGGCGATCTCGGCCTGACCTTGCGTCTGTTGATTCTCGTGGCGACCTTCATCGTCGGCAACGCCCTGGGCATTGTCGTCAGCCGCCTCGGTGGCCGCCGGGCGCTGCCCTTGCTGCTGTGCATCGCGATGTTGCTCTGCGGCGCCGCGGCCTGGCCTTATGACGAACAATTACCGGCGCTGCTGGCTGCCATCATCGCCATGGGCATGCTCAATGCCGCGGTAGAAGAAGTGAACGGCCTGCCGGTCGGCCTCACTTACGTTACCGGCGCCCTGTCGCGCTTCGGCCGCGGCCTGGGGCGATGGATGCTCGGTGAGCGGCGCAATGGCTGGCGGGTTCAGTTGATCCCCTGGACGGGAATGTTTGCCGGTGCGGTGCTCGGTGCCGTGCTGGAACATCATCTTGGGCTCAAGGCGTTGTTTGTCAGCGGGTTGCTGGCGGGGGTGATCGGGTTGCTGTCGCTGAAGATTCCGCGGCGGTGGCAGTTGGGTTACATGCCGCGCTGATCGGTGCCTGTCAGGCAGCCATCGCCGACAAGCCGGTCTCACTCCTACAGGGGTTTTGTGGTGGATTTCAATGTTGTGTACGACAAAAATCCCTTGTAGGAGTGAGACCGGCTTGCCGGCGATGGGGCCCGCACAGACAACATCGATTTAGCCGCCCCGACGATAAAGCTTTATCATGCCCACAGTTTTGCTGATCGAGTCCGTCATGAAGTTCGCCATCGCGCTGTTTTCCGCCGCCCATGCGCCCTCCTCGCGCCGTGCCTTGCTGTTTGCCCAGGCTGCGCTGGCCGGCGGGCATGAGATTGTCCGGCTGTTTTTCTATCAGGACGGCGTCTACAACGCCTCCGGCAGCGTGGTCACGCCCCAGGATGAGCTGGACTTGCCCAAGCAATGGCGCGCCTTTGTTAGCGAGCATCAATTGGACGGCGTGGTGTGTATCGCCGCCGCCCTGCGCCGTGGCGTGTTGAACGAAGAGGAAGCCGGGCGCTATCAGCGAGACGCCGCTTCCGTGAGCGCGCCGTGGGAATTGTCCGGCCTCGGCCAGTTGCATGATGCGGTGCAAGACGCTGACCGCCTGATCTGTTTCGGAGGTGCGTGAGATGGCTAAATCCTTGTTGATCATCAGCCGTCAGGCGCCGTGGTCGGGACCGAACGCGCGGGAAGCGCTGGACATCGTGCTGGCCGGCGGCGCATTCGACCTGCCGATCGGCTTGCTGTTTCTCGATGACGGGGTGTTCCAGCTCGCCGCGAAACAGAACGCCAAGGCCCTGCAGCAGAAAGACCTGAGCGCCAACCTGCAAGCGTTGCCGATGTTTGGTGTTGAAGACCTGTTCGTCTGTGGCGACAGCGCTGCCGAACGGGGTCTGGACCTCGACGGTCGGTCGCTTGAAGAAGCCCAGGTGCTGGCCGCCCAGGAAATCACTGCACTTATTGACCGTTACGACCAGGTGATCACCCTCTGATGTCGACTTTGCATGTGTTGTCTCATTCCCCGTTCGGCGATGACCGCCTGACCAGTTGCCTGCGTTTAATCGGCGCCAACGACGCGCTGTTGCTGACCGGTGACGCGGTGTATGCGTTGCAGCCAGGCACCGCGCCGTTCAACGCGCTGAATGCTCGCCATTTGAAATTGTTCGTACTGGCCGAAGATGCCGAGGCTCGCGCGCTGGAGGTTCCTGATGCGGCCAAGGCCATTGATTACCCGGCCTTCGTCGAGCTGTCGATCCACTACGACAAGGTCAACAGTTGGCTATGAATTCCCTGACCGTCGGCGCACGCGCCATCGAGTTGGACAAGGACGGGTTCCTGGTCGAACTCAGCGATTGGTCCAATGAAGTGGCCACCGCCCTCGCCGCTGCAGAAGACATCGAGTTAAGCCCGGAGCATTGGGAAGTCCTTGAATTGCTGCGCAGTTTCTACAGCGAATTCCAGCTGTCCCCGGCCACCCGCCCGCTGATCAAGTACACCGCGCTGAAGCTCGGCCCGGAAAAAGGCAACAGCCTGCACCTGAACCGACTGTTCAAAGGCACCCCTGCCAAACTCGCCGCGAAACTGGCGGGCCTGCCCAAACCGACGAATTGCTTATGACCGATTATCCAGCGCTGACCCTCGAAACGCCCGCCGAACACCCGTTCGCCCAGTTCGTACGGATCCTCGGCAAAGGCAAGCGTGGCGCCCGCGACCTGACTCGCGTCGAAGCCCGAGAAGCCATGGGCATGGTGCTCGATGACCAGGTCGAGGACACCCAGCTCGGCGCGTTCCTGATGCTGTTGCGGCACAAGGAAGAAAGCGCCGAGGAAATGGCCGGGTTCACCGAAGCCCTGCGTGAACGGTTGAACCCGCCAGCGCTGGCGGTGGATCTGGACTGGCCGACGTATGCCGGCAAAAAGCGTCATCTGCCGTGGTACCTGCTGGCGGCCAAATGCCTGGCGCAGAACGGTGTGCGCATTTTCATGCACGGCGCGGGCGCCCACACGGCCGGCCGGCTGTACAGCGAGCAATTGCTGGATGCGCTGAACATTCCGCTGTGCCGCGACTGGCAGCAGGTCGGATCGGCACTCGATAACGCTGGCCTGGCGTTCATGCCGCTGGTGGATTGGGCGCCGCAACTTCAGCGCATGATCGACCTGCGCAATACCTTGGGCCTGCGGTCGCCGATCCATTCGCTGACGCGGATTCTCAATCCGTTGGGTGCTCGCTGCGGCCTGCAAAGCATCTTCCACCCCGGTTACCAGGCGGTGCATCGCGATGCCAGCGGCTTGCTCGGCGACACCGCGATTGTGATCAAGGGTGATGGTGGCGAAATCGAGATCAACCCGGACGCCGACAGCCACCTGTACGGCACCGCCGGCGGCGAAAGCTGGGACGAGGAATGGCCGCAATTGTCGACCCAACGCCACGTCAAACCCGCCTCGCTCGATCCTGAGCATTTGAAAGCCGTCTGGCGCGGTGATGTGGTCGACAGCTACCCGCAAATGGCGCTGATCTCGACCATGGCCCTCGCGTTGCGCGGCCTCGGTCAGACGCGCGAGCAAGCTTTCGAAACCGCCCAGCAGTATTGGGACGCTCGGGACAGATCGATTTAACCGATCATAACCCTCAAACCTTTGCGCTTTTTTATCGAACCTATGCGAATAGACTCCTCTCCAACGCTTATCGGTTGAGGAGTCTTGAACATGGGTTTGTTAGTTGAAGGCCGCTGGCATGACCAGTGGTACGAAAGCGCCAAGGACGGTACGTTCCAGCGTGAACAAGCGCAACGTCGTAACTGGCTGACCGCCGACGGCAAACCCGGCCCGACGGGTGTCGGTGGTTTTGCAGCCGAGGCCGGCCGTTATCATCTCTACGTTTCCCTCGCCTGTCCGTGGGCGCATCGCACGCTGATCCTGCGCAAACTCAAAGGCCTGGAAAATCTGATCGACGTCTCGGTGGTCAGTTGGCTGATGCTGGAACACGGCTGGACCTTCGACCAGAACCTGGGCTCGACCGGTGACAAACTCGATCACTTCGACTTCATGCACCAGCGCTACACCGCCGACACCGCCGACTACACCGGCCGCGTCACCGTGCCGGTGCTCTGGGACAAACAGCAGAATCGCATCGTCAACAATGAATCGGCGGAGATCATCCGCATGTTCAATGGCGCTTTCGATGACCTGACCGGCAATGACCTGGATTTCTATCCGGCGCCGTTGCGCGGTGAGATCGATGCGTTGAACGAGCGGATTTATCCGGCGGTGAACAACGGCGTTTATCGCGCCGGGTTCGCGACTTCGCAGACGGCTTATGAAGAGGCGTTTGATGATGTGTTTGCCGAGCTGGATCGGCTGGAGTCTTTACTCGGCGCCAATCGTTACCTGGTCGGTGAGTACCTGACTGAAGCTGATATCCGCCTGTTCACCACGCTGATTCGCTTTGATGCGGTGTACCACGGTCACTTCAAGTGCAACCTGCGCCGGATCGCCGATTATCCGAATCTGTCGAACTGGCTGCGGGAGATTTACCAGTGGCCGGGGATTGCCGAGACGGTGGATTTCGAGCACATCAAGAATCACTACTACGGCAGTCACAAGACCATCAATCCGACTGGGGTTGTGCCGAAAGGGCCAGCGCAGGATTTCACAGCACCGCATAATCGGGCGCGGTTGAACGGGAAAGGGGTTTGGCGCAAGAACAACGCCTGATTTGAGCCGTATATCGATTTTGAGGGCCTCTTCGCGGGCAAGCCTCGCTCCTTGTATGTTGACCCTGATTCCAACGAGAGAGGTTACGCTCAAGGACTCATACAACATCAAGTGTGTTTCTGGGGGAGGTCGATCGCTCCTAAAGGCAGGATTTACTCCTGACCTTGTCTGTAGAGAGGCCCCCCCGCCTCATTGCCCACCACGAAGAGTATCGAGAAGCCGACAAGTCGGACTTCGCATTACAAGGTTGCAGTGGCATGAAGTTCGAGGTCGGGGGAACCAGGAGCAATCTTACCGAAAGTCAGGGAAGTGAAAAGCATGAATACTCATGTCGGCATAGACATTGGTGCCCGCACATCTGCTATGGGATGGCGGCAGAACGGTAAAACATCAGGCCAGTGGGACATTCAGCACACACCCAAGGGGCGTAAGGCTGCCGTGACCAAGATGTTGGGCCTCAAACCGCTGAGCGTGGTCATGGAGGCCACCGGCATTTACTACCTGGACCTGGCGATAGAGTTGCATGCCGCCGGCTTACCGGTCTCGGTGATCAACCCCAAAAGCTTCCATAACTTTGCCAAGCTGATGCTGCAAAACAGCAAAACTGACCAGATTGATGCTCAGTTGCTGGCCGAGTATGGCGAACGTATGGCGCCTAGACTGTGGGTGCCACCTACTGCAGATCAACTGATGCTGCGTGCTATTGGTCGCCATATCAACCGGCTGATTGGCCATCGGACCCGAGCCAAGAATGAGTTGCACGCACTACAAGCGACGGAAACGAGTGTTGAGCTGCTGATCGAGGATGAAAAAGATGCGATTGCAGCGCTAGACACACGGATTGATCGTTTGAAGAAGGCCGCTCGCGAGGCCATCGCCAAATGCCCAGATCTGAGCTTGCAGTTTCGCTGCATGATGGCTGCACCCGGCGTGGGAGAGGCCTCGGCCATCGCAGCACTGGCTGAGTTGACGACACTTCCTGTGACGCTTAAATCGGCGCAGGTAAGCCGTTATGCAGGACTCGATGTAAGGTTGACCCAGTCAGGCACCAGCGTGAACCGGCCAGGCCGAATGTCCAAATGCGGCAACGCGTATTTACGTGCAGCGATGTTCATGCCGGCAATGACGGCAATTCGCTGTGATGAGAATGTGAAAGCCTTTTACGAGGCGCTGGTAGCCCGCGGCAAGAAGAAAATGCAGGCCATCGGAGCAGTGATGCGCAAATACCTGACCGGGTTATGGGCATGCATGCGTTCTGGAGAAGAATTTAATACGGCCAAGCTTTTTAGCGAAAAACATCTCGCGAAAGCTTGACCGTGAACAGAGTATCTACAGGTCGATGGAGGTAGGAGCGAGGCTTGCCCGCGAATGGAGCGACTCGGTCTCTAGACCTGCGCCTGAGCCCCTTCAAACCACGCCAGTTTCTCGCGCAATTGCACCACTTCCCCAACGATCACCAGTGTCGGCGCATGCACTTCATGCTCCGCTACCAGCCGTGGCAAATCGGCCAGCGTGCCGGTAAACACCCGCTGATTGACCGTGGTGCCCTGCTGAATCAGCGCCGCCGGGGTATCCGCCCCGCGACCATGCTTGATCAACTGTTCGCAGATGATCGGCAAGCCCACCAGCCCCATGTAAAACACCAGGGTTTGCGCCGGCGCGACCAGGTCGGCCCACGGCAAATCGGTGGAGCCGTCCTTCAAGTGCCCGGTGACAAATCGTACCGACTGCGCGTAGTCGCGGTGAGTCAGCGGAATTCCGGCGTACGCCGCGCAACCGCTGGCGGCCGTGATACCCGGCACCACCTGAAACGGGATGCCATGGGCCGCCAGCTCTTCGATCTCTTCACCGCCGCGACCGAAGATGAACGGATCACCGCCCTTCAAGCGAACGACCCGCTTGCCTTGCTTGGCCAGGTCCACCAATTGCTGGTTGATCTGATCCTGAGGCACGGCGTGATCGGCGCGACGCTTGCCGACGTAGACCCGCTCGGCATCGCGACGACACAAATCGAGAATCGCCGGGGCGACCAAACGGTCATACAGCACCACATCGGCTTGCTGCATCAGGCGCAAGGCACGGAAGGTCAGCAAGTCTGGATCACCTGGACCTGCACCCACCAAATACACTTCACCGGTGGCGACCGGCGCTTCACCATTGATCTTCGCCAGCATCAAGCGTTCGGCTTCAGCGCCCTGCCCGGCCAGTTGCCGGTCGGCAATCGGGCCCTGGAATACATCTTCCCAGAATGCCCGACGCTGCTGCACATCCGGGAACAGGCCTTTGACCTGACTGCGAAAACGCGCCGCCAGACCGGCCAGTTGACCGTAGGTGGAAGGAATCCAGGTTTCCAGCTTGGCGCGGATCAACCGCGCCAGTACCGGCGCATCGCCGCCGCTGGACACCGCAATAATCAAGGGAGAGCGGTCGACGATTGCCGGGAAGATCACGCTGCACAAGGCTGGCGCATCCACCACGTTAACCGGCACGCAACGCCGATGGGCATCGGCAGAGACTTGCGCGTTCAGCGGTTCGTCGTCGGTGGCGGCAATGATCAGCCCGCAACCGTCCAGGTCCGCTTCCGCGTAGCCCCGTAACAGGCACTCGCCACCGCTACCGGCAACCAATTCGCGCAGTTGCGGTTCGATTTCAGGTGCGACCACCCGCAGCAGCGCACCGGCTTCGGCCAGCAGGCGGGATTTGCGCAAGGCAATCTCCCCCCCGCCGACGACCAACACACGACTGCCGCGAAGGTTATGAAACAGCGGCAGATAGTCCATTTAGCCGATGACCTCGAGGCCACCCATGTACGGTTTCAGCACTTCAGGCACACGGATCGAACCGTCGGCCTGCTGGTAGTTTTCCAGCACCGCCACCAGCGTACGACCGACCGCCAGGCCGGAACCGTTCAAGGTGTGAACCAGTTCTGGCTTGCCGGTTTCCGGGTTGCGGAAACGCGCTTGCATGCGACGGGCCTGGAAGTCGCCGCAGTTGGAGCACGACGAGATCTCGCGGTACTTGTCCTGGCTCGGAATCCACACTTCCAGGTCGTACGTCTTGACCGCGCTGAAACCCATGTCGCCGGTGCACAGCGCAATGGTGCGATAAGGCAGTTCGAGCAGTTGCAGGACTTTCTCGGCGTTGGCGGTCAGGCCTTCCAGCGCGTCCATCGAGGTCGACGGCTCAACGATCTGCACCATTTCGACCTTGTCGAACTGGTGCTGACGGATCATGCCGCGAGTATCACGGCCCGATGCACCGGCTTCACTGCGGAAGCACGGGGTGTGGGCGACAAACTTGATCGGCAGCAGTTTCGAATCGACGATCTCACCGGCCACGATGTTGGTCAGCGACACTTCAGCGGTCGGGATCAGGTACAGATCGGCTTCGCCTTCGCGGCTGATCTTGAACAGGTCTTCTTCGAACTTCGGCAGCTGACCGGTGCCTTGCAGCGCAGGCGCCTGGACCAGATAAGGCGTGTAAGCCTCTTCGTAACCGTGTTCGCTGGTGTGCAGGTTGATCATGAACTGCGCCAGGGCGCGGTGCATGCGGGCGATCGGGCCGCGCAACAGGGCGAAACGGGCGCCGGACAGCTTGGCAGCGGTTTCGAAGTCCAGCCAGCCGAATTTCTCGCCCAGGGCTACGTGGTCCTGAACCGGGAAATCGAAGGCGGTCGGGGTGCCCCAGCGACGCACTTCGACGTTGCCGTCTTCGTCATCACCGATGGGTACGGATTCGTGCGGCAGGTTCGGGATGCCGAGCAGGATCGAGTCCAGATCGGTCTGGATCCCGTCCAGCTCGACTTTACCAGCGCTCAACTCGTTCGCCATGCGCTCGACGTCGGCCATCAGCGGCGCGATGTCTTCGCCGCGCTGCTTGGCCTGACCGATGGATTTGGAGCGCGCATTACGTTCAGCCTGCAGTGCTTCGGTGCGGGTCTGGACGGTCTTGCGCTGTTCTTCCAGCGCTTCGATGCGCGCAACATCCAGCGTGTAGCCGCGGGATGCCAGGCGGTCCGCTACGTCCTGAAGGTTGCTACGTAACAGTTTGGAATCGAGCATGTCGGTCTCTCGTTATCAAAGTTTGGTCAAGGACAGGCCAGCCCAGGTAGCGAGCAGCCCTCCGAATACGCTGATGGCAGCATAGCCCAGGGCCAGCGGCATTTGCCCGGTTTCAAGCAGGCGCACCGTATCCAGTGAAAAGGATGAAAAAGTCGTCAGCCCCCCGAGGAAGCCGACCATCAACCCGGCGCGCACCTCAATCGGCACCTCCGGGCGGATCAAAAACAGACCGTATAGAACGCCGATCAGCAAACAGCCGACGATATTAACGGCCAGCGTCGCGGTATAGAAGTGCCGCGGCCAATTAGCGTTGACCCAATTACCGGTGGCAAAGCGCAACAGTGTCCCGGCAACACCGCCGACGGAGACCGCAATGACCAAAGGAATCACTATGTTCTCCGCTGCCGGGGGCTTAGACGATCAAGTTGCGCGAGGTGATTGAGCTTTTCGCCGATCTTCAGCTCCAGGCCGCGAGGCACCGGTTGATAGAACGGTTGTGGTTCAAGTTCTTCCGGGAAGTAGTCTTCGCCAGCGGCGTAAGCGTCCGGCTCATCGTGGGCGTAACGGTATTCATCGCCGTAACCCAATTGCTTCATCAGCTTGGTCGGTGCGTTGCGCAGGTGCAGCGGCACTTCCAGCGAACCATGTTCGGTGGCGCTGCGCATGGCGGCTTTGAAACCCATGTACACCGCGTTGCTTTTCGGCGCGCAAGCCAAATAGGTGATGGCTTGGGCCACCGCCAATTCGCCTTCGGGACTGCCGAGGCGCTCCTGCACCTCCCATGCCGCGAGGCACAGGCTCAGGGCGCGCGGGTCGGCGTTGCCGATGTCTTCGCTGGCCATGCGCACCACGCGCCGGGCCAGGTACAGCGGGTCGCAACCGCCATCGATCATCCGCGCGAACCAGTACAGCGCGCCGTCGGGATTGGAGCCGCGCACCGATTTATGCAGCGCGGAAATCTGGTCGTAGAACGCTTCACCGCCCTTGTCGAAACGCCGACGGGTATCACCCAGCAGGCTTTGCAGCAAATCGACGCCGATCTCGCTGTTGTCTTCAGCCAGGTCCGAGGCGTTTTCCAACAGGTTGAGCAGACGGCGGCCATCGCCATCGGCGGCGGACAACAGCATCTGGAAGCCTTCATCGCTGAGGGTCAGTTGCCGCTTGCCCAGGCCACGCTCTTCGGTCAGCGCCCGATGCACCAGTTTGCGCAGGGCCGCTTCGTCGAGGCTTTTGAGTACGTAGACGCGTGCCCGGGAGAGCAAGGCGTTGTTGAGTTCGAACGAGGGGTTTTCCGTGGTCGCGCCGATGAAAATCAGCGTGCCGTCTTCAACGTAGGGCAGGAATGCATCCTGCTGCGACTTGTTGAAGCGATGCACTTCATCGACGAACAGGATGGTGCGCTTGCCGTATTGGCCAGCCTGCTGCTTGGCGATTTCCACCGCCTGACGGATTTCCTTCACGCCGGCCAGGACTGCCGAGACCGTTTCGAAGTGCGCATCCGAGACTTCCGCCAGCAACCGCGCCAGGGTGGTTTTGCCCACGCCCGGCGGGCCCCAGAAGATCATCGAGTGCAGGGCACCCTGCTCCAGGGCTTCACGCAAAGGCTTGCCGCGAGCGAGCAGGTGTTCCTGACCGACGTACTCGTCCAGATTGACTGCACGCAGGCGTGCGGCCAGAGGCTGAGCTATCGGGGCACTGCGAAACAGGTCCATCACTGCTTATGAAACCTCACTGATTCTTTATCCCTTGTAGGAGCGAAGCTTGCTCGCGAAAGCGGTGTGTCAGTCGCCGTGAATGTCGTCTGGAAAACCGCTTTCGCGAGCAAGCTTCGCTCCTACAGGGACTTGCGGTTTATTCCTGGATCACGTCGGCACCCTTGGGGATGTCGAACTTGAACTTGGACGCCGGGATCGGCTCGTTGGCCTTCACGCCGGTGAACAGGATGTTGGTGCGCTGGCCGACGCTGTCGATCAGTTGCATGTCATTGACCAGGCCATTGCGGAACGACAGACGCAGGCTGTCGAACAGGGTGTCCTTGGTTTTCGGTTTCAAGGTGAAGTCGATCACGCCGCCGGCTTCCTTGGCGCTGATGGCGAAGCTCTCGCTGATCTTCGACACATCACCGGACAGCAGCAACGCCGGGGTCTGGCTCAGACGCAGGTCGAGGGTCTTGATGGTGGCCTGTTCCAGGTCCGGGTCCCACAGCGTCACTTTTTTACCGTCGGAAACCACGACTTGCTCGTTCGGCGCATCGGTGTGCCAGTAAAACAGGCCAGGGCGCTGCAGGGACATTTGCCCGGCGGTTTCCTGCAATTGAGTGCCGCTGCCATCCAGCGTCAGCTGAGAGAAGCGTGCAGTCAGGGTCTGCGATTTTTCCAGCAGTTGGGTCAGACGCGCCACGTCCTTGTCATCGGCGTGGGCCGAGAGCGTGGTCAAAGCCAGTACCGGCAGCAACAGCATGCGGATAAGACGCATGGGAGTCCTCATAACATTCGTGGGAGTTCGGGCTGCGCATGACTGCGCAGCCCTTTCAAAAATCAAATCAGTCGCGTACCGGGCCAGGTGCCAGGACTTCACGCGAACCGTTGGTATTCATGGACGTCACGACCCCGGCCATTTCCATGGCTTCGATCATGCGGGCGGCGCGGTTGTAGCCGATTTTCAGCTTGCGCTGAACCGCAGAGATGGACGCCCGACGGCTTTCCAGGACGAACTGCACCGCTTCGTCGTAGAGCGCATCGGATTCGCTGTCTTCGTCGCCACCGCCACTGCCGCCGTCGAAACCGCTACCAGCCTCTTCGACACCAGCCAGGATCTCATCGTTGTATTCCGGCGCACCGCGCAGTTTCCAGGCTTCAACCACCCGGTGAACCTCGTCATCGGACACGAACGCACCATGGACACGGATCGGCAGACTGGTGCCCGGCGGCATGTAGAGCATGTCACCGTGGCCCAGCAGTTGCTCGGCGCCGCCCTGGTCGATGATCGTCCGGGAGTCGATCTTGCTCGACACCTGGAACGCCATACGCGTCGGGATGTTCGCCTTGATCAGACCGGTGATCACGTCAACTGACGGACGCTGGGTCGCGAGGATCAAGTGGATACCGGCCGCACGGGCCTTCTGGGCGATACGCGCGATCAGCTCTTCAACCTTCTTGCCGACGATCATCATCATGTCGGCGAATTCGTCGACGACCACGACGATGGTCGGCAGCTTGGTCAACAGCGGTGCTTCGTCGTGAATGCTTTCGCGCTTGTATAACGGGTCGGTCAGCGGCGTACCGGCGTCCTGGGCTTCCTTGACCTTGGCGTTGAAGCCCGACAGGTTTCGCACGCCCATCTTCGCCATCAGTTTGTAGCGACGCTCCATCTCCGCCACGCTCCAGCGCAGGGCGTTGGCCGCGTCCTTCATGTCGGTCACGACCGGGCACAGCAGGTGCGGGATGCCTTCGTAGATCGACAGCTCGAGCATTTTCGGGTCGATCATGATCAGCTTGGCGTCTTCCGGGCCGGACTTGAACAGGATCGACAGGATCATCGCGTTCACACCCACCGACTTACCGGAACCGGTCGTACCGGCCACCAGCAAGTGAGGCATTTTCGCCAGGTCAGTGATGACCGGCTTGCCGCCGATGTCGTGGCCCAGGGCCAGGGTGACCGGTGACTTGAAGTTGTCGTACTCAGGCGTCGACAGCACTTCGGAGAACCGTACGATCTGGCGGTCCTCGTTGGGAATCTCGATACCGACGGTGGTCTTGCCCGGAATCACTTCCACCACACGAACGCTGGTCACGGCCAGGGAACGCGCCAGGTCTTTCGCCAGGTTGGAGATGCGACTGACCTTTACGCCGGCGGCTGGCTGGATTTCGTAACGGGTAATGACCGGGCCCGGGTGGATCGAATCCACCGAGACTTCGACGCCGAATTCCTTGAGCTTGATTTCCAGCAAGTGGCCAACGGCTGCCAGCGACTCCGGGGAATAATTGAGTTGTTTCTTTTCGGCCGGGTCGAGAATCGAGATCGGCGGCAAGGTGCCTTCGACGGCGCTGTCGACGAACAACGGCGCCTGTTTCTCTTTCTCCACGCGCTTGCTCGGCGCTGCCGGCTTGGGCGGTGCTGGCGCGATGACGGGCGGCACCTGCTTCTCGCGGTCCGACATGTGCTTGCTCAGGGCCTGCTCGCGCTCGATCAGGCGTTCCTTGACCTTGGCCTGCTCGCGCTTGTCCGTCACCGTCGGGGCGACCACGTCATGCACGCGATCGTCGACCTCACGCAATTGCGCAACCAGTTGTTTGCGCTCGACACGGGCGGCCCACCAGCGATTGGCCGCGCCCTGGAACAGTTCGAACAGGTCGAGGGTGATCTTGCCGGTGACGTCCATCACCTTGAACCACGACAGGTCGGTGAACACCGTCAGGCCGAACAGGAACAGCGCGATGAACAGCAGTGTGCTGCCCTGGATGTTCAGCGCGTTCTTGGCCAGGTCGCCAAGGCTTTCGCCCAGCGCGCCGCCAGCACCGGCCGGCAGGCCGGTCGCCGCATGGAAATGGATATGCGCCAGGGCCGCGCCCGACAGCACCAGGAATACCAGGCCGATCAGGCGCCAGGAGAACAGCCAGCCGCTCCACTGCCACTGCTCGTGGCGCTGACGGAAGATCTGATACGCCTTGATCGCCAGCAACAACGGGAAGATGTAGGCGAAGTAACCCAGCACCATGAACAGGATGTCGGCGCTGTAGGAGCCGACCGGTCCGCCGAAGTTCTGCACATCGTCGATCTTGCTGTTATGGCTCCAGCCCGGATCGTCCTTGGCATAGGTCAACAAGGCCATCATCAGGAACAGGCACAGGCCGCCGATGGCGATCAATGCACCTTCCTTGAGCCGGTAGTGCAAGTGTTGGCGCCAGAGTGGAACGACGACTGTTTTGGGTGCTGCGGTGGATTTCTTCAAAACGCTTCTTTTCCTGCGCCCTGGGCGCGTCCATCTGTTGAATGACTATAAAAAACTGCCCAATCCAGGCAGGTAAAAAAGTTAACACGCGCAACTGGGACTACTTTTAACACTGCACCCCGGTTTTTATAAACACGGGATGCAAAGCTTATTTTGTTACAACCACTGTTACAGGCGGCATTGTACGGGTTTGTTCGCCCGATGCCATGCTTCAAGTCCTTCGGTGTAGCATAGCCAAACGCACATTACGCGCGGTTCAATTTGAGCATGCATTCTCTTTTGTGACAAAGGCTTATGAGGTGTTTTTATGAGCGAACCGAAGCATTCCCGCCTGATCATTCTGGGTTCCGGCCCTGCCGGATACAGCGCAGCCGTTTATGCCGCACGCGCCAACCTCAAACCCGTTGTCATCACCGGCATACAGGCAGGTGGCCAGCTGACCACCACCGTCGAAGTCGATAACTGGCCCGGCGACGTCGAGGGCCTCACCGGCCCGGTGCTGATGGAACGCATGCAAAAACACGCCGAGCGCTTTGCCACAGAGATTGTTTACGACCATATCCACACCGCCAAGTTGCAACAGCGGCCGTTCGAGTTGATCGGCGATGGCGCCACTTACACCTGCGACGCACTGATTATCGCCACCGGCGCTTCAGCGCAGTACCTGGGACTGCCTTCGGAAGAAGCCTTTGCCGGCCGCGGGGTTTCGGCCTGCGCCACCTGCGACGGATTCTTCTATCGCAATCAAGTGGTCGCCGTCGTCGGCGGCGGCAACACCGCGGTTGAAGAAGCCCTGTACCTGTCGAACATCGCCAAGGAAGTCCACCTGATTCACCGGCGCGACAAGCTGCGCTCGGAGAAGATTCTTCAGGACAAACTCTTCGAAAAAGCTGCTAACGGCAATATCCGCCTGCACTGGAATCAGAATCTCGATGAAGTGCTGGGCGATGCCAGCGGCGTGACCGGCGCCCGCCTGCGAGACAGCAACACCGGCCAAACCAGTGAATTGGCGCTGGCCGGCGTGTTCATCGCCATCGGCCATAAACCCAATACCGACCTGTTCGAGGGTCAGCTGAAAATGCGTGACGGCTACCTGCTGGTCAGGGGCGGCAGCGAAGGCGACGCCACGGCCACCGAGATCCCGGGCGTGTTCGCCGCCGGCGACGTGGCCGATCACGTTTACCGACAGGCCGTGACCTCCGCCGGGGCTGGCTGCATGGCCGCGCTGGACGCCGAGAAATACCTCGACGACATTCCCACCGTTTGACGGCACACTTTACGACGGGCCCACCAGCCCGCCACCGCCCTCCCCTTCTGCAAGCCCGGATGCCATGCTGACTTGGTTACAACGCAACACCCTGACCTTCCCGCCGCTGGAAAAAGCCATGCGCGACCCCAACGGACTGTTGGCCGCGGGCGGCGATCTGTCTGCCGATCGTCTGATTCAGGCGTATCGCCACGGCTGCTTTCCATGGTTCTCGGAGGGCCAGCCGATCCTTTGGTGGTCGCCGGATCCACGCACCGTCTTATTTCCCGACGAACTGCATGTCTCTCGCAGCCTGAGTAAATTGTTGCGCCAACAACGCTATCAAGTGACCTTCGATCAGGATTTCGCCTCGGTCATCAGCGCCTGCGCCGCACCCCGCGAGTATGCCGACGGGACCTGGATCACTGACGCGATGCAGACCGCTTACCTCGAACTGCACAAGCGTGGCTACGCGCATTCCGTCGAGGTCTGGGACGATGGCGTGCTGGTGGGCGGGCTGTACGGCCTGGCGATGGGTCAGCTGTTTTTCGGCGAATCCATGTTCAGCCGTGCTGACAACGCTTCGAAATATGGCTTTGCCACCCTGGTGCGACATCTGAAAGACTCGGGTTTTGTGCTGATCGACTGCCAGATGCCGACCGACCATCTGCACAGCCTCGGCGCCCGAGCGATTCCTCGCCGCGACTTCGCCCACTTCCTTGCGCAACATCTGGATCAACCCAGCCGCGCAACCTGGGTTTGCTGAGCGACTTTTGCGCGCGTGGCTTACACTTAATTCAAAGCTTATCCCGAGGGTTGATCATGACCGAGTTGGCGCGTTTGAAGTTTTATGCCACTCAGCCCCACTCTTGCAGTTATCTGCCCGAGGAGCAGGCCACGACGCTGTTCCTCGACCCTAGTCAGCTCATGGATGTGCATGTCTACGCAGACCTGTCTGAAATGGGTTTTCGTCGCAGCGGCGATCATCTCTACCGGCCGCATTGCCAGAATTGCAATGCGTGCGTCCCGGCACGCATCCCCGTGGCGCAATTTACCCCCAACCGTCAGCAGAAACGCATCTTCAAACGCAACGCCGACCTGCAAGTGCGCCCGGCCAGACCGCAATTCAGCGAAGAGTATTTCGATCTCTATCAGCGCTACATCGAACAGCGTCACGCCGATGGCGACATGTACCCGCCGAGTCGCGACCAGTTTTCGACGTTCCTGGTGCGTGACTTGCCGTTTTCGCGTTTTTACGAATTTCGTCTCGAAGGCCGACTGCTGGCGGTCGCTGTGACCGATTTGCTGCCGAACGGTCTGTCGGCGGTTTACACCTTCTACGAACCCGATGAAGAGCGCCGCAGCCTGGGTCGCTTCGCGATCCTCTGGCAAATCGGCGAAGCCCGGCGTCTTGGGCTGGAAGCGGTCTACCTCGGCTATTGGATCAAAAACTGCAAAAAGATGAGCTACAAGACGCAATATCGCCCTATCGAACTGCTGATTAATCAGCGCTGGGTCATCCTGAACTAGAACCCCTTGGCTTAAACCCCATTTTTCGGGCACAATGCACGCCGCTTTTGCCTGGCGCAGTTGCACCGGGCCATTCATTGGACACCGAGGGCTTTACTGCATGTCGAAAGAAGACAGCTTCGAAATGGAAGGCACTGTCGTCGACACCCTGCCCAACACCATGTTTCGTGTGGAGTTGGAAAATGGGCACGTCGTAACCGCGCATATCTCCGGCAAGATGCGCAAGAACTACATCCGTATTCTTACCGGTGACAAAGTGCGCGTCGAGCTGACGCCCTATGACTTGAGCAAAGGGCGCATCACTTACCGCGCTCGCTAATCAAGTCAATACAAGACGCCCGGCTTATGCCGGGCGTTTTTGTTTGCCTGCGATTTGATGGATCAACACTATCCCCTGTGGGAGCGAGCCTGCTCGCGATAGCGGCATTTCATTCAACATCGATGCAAGCTGACCCGCCGCCATCGCGAGCAGGCTCGCTCCCACAGGGGGATGTGCCAATCTCTCAAAATTCAGCAGACAGCAAAAAGGCGCCTTTCGGCGCCTTTTGCTTTGTCGCGATTAACGTCAGGCCATTTCGGCCGTGGTTTCGAACTCGAAGGTCAGCTCGCCGTCCTTCAGGTCGATGTGCACCACGCCACCATGGTCGGCCAGTTCGCCGAAGAGGATCTCTTCCGCCAGTGGACGCTTGATCTTGTCCTGGATCAAACGCGCCATTGGTCGAGCGCCCATCGCCGAGTCGTAGCCACCCGCCGCCAGCCAGCTGCGCGCCGCGTCGGTCACTTCCAGCTGCACGCGCTTGTCTTCCAGCTGCGCTTGAAGCTCGGTAAGGAACTTGTCCACCACGCTTTTGATGACCTCATGACTGAGGCGACCAAACTGGATAATGGTGTCCAGACGGTTGCGGAACTCCGGCGTGAAGCTCTTCTTGATCACTTCCATCGCATCGGACGAGTGGTCCTGATGGGTGAAACCGATCGAAGCACGTGCTGCGGTTTCTGCACCGGCGTTGGTCGTCATAATGACGATCACATTACGGAAGTCCGCCTTGCGCCCGTTGTTATCGGTCAGCGTACCGTGGTCCATGACCTGCAGCAGCAGGTTGAAGACTTCCGGATGCGCCTTCTCGATCTCATCGAGCAACAGCACGCAGTGAGGCTGCTTGGTGATGGCTTCGGTCAGCAGACCGCCCTGATCGAACCCGACATAGCCAGGAGGCGCACCGATCAGACGCGATACGGTGTGGCGCTCCATGTACTCGGACATGTCGAAACGAACCAGCTCGATGCCCAACGCCTTGGCCAGCTGACGCGCCGCTTCGGTTTTACCGACACCGGTCGGCCCTGCGAACAGGAACGAACCGACAGGCTTGTCAGGCGACTTGAGGCCGGCACGGGACAGTTTGATCGCGGTCGACAGCGAGTCGATGGCGGCATCCTGACCAAATACTGTCAGCTTCAGGTCACGCTCAAGGTTACGCAGCAGCTCTTTGTCGGAGCTGGTGACGTGCTTAGGCGGAATCCGCGCGATTTTCGCAACGATGTCCTCGACCTGAGGCACTTCGATGCGTTTCACGCGTTTCTCGATCGGTTGCAGACGCTGATAGGCGCCCGCCTCGTCGATGACGTCGATGGCTTTGTCCGGCATGTGCCGGTCATTGATATAGCGTGAAGCCAGTTCGGCGGCCGCACGCAACGCTTCATCGCTGTATTCGATGTTGTGGTGCGCTTCGAAACGCCCTTTCAGGCCGCGCAGGATACCGATGGTGTCTTCCACCGAAGGCTCCGACACATCGACTTTCTGGAAGCGCCGGGCCAAGGCACGGTCCTTCTCGAAGATCCCGCGGAATTCCTGGAACGTGGTCGAACCGATGCAACGGATATCGCCCGACGACAGCAGCGGCTTGAGCAGGTTCGAGGCATCCATGACACCACCGGACGCGGCGCCCGCACCGATGATGGTGTGGATCTCGTCGATGAACAGAATCGCCTGCGGACGTTTTTTCAGCTCATTGAGCAGCGCCTTGAAGCGCTTCTCGAAATCGCCACGGTATTTGGTCCCGGCCAGCAAGGCACCCAGATCGAGGGAATACACCACGCTGTTGGCCAGCAAGTCCGGCACCTGGTTGTCGACAATACGTTTGGCCAGGCCTTCGGCAATCGCGGTTTTACCCACGCCCGCCTCGCCCACCAGCAGCGGATTGTTTTTGCGGCGACGCGCCAGGATCTGCGCGACACGCTCGACTTCCAGCTCACGGCCTACCAGCGGATCGATACGACCCTGGCGCGCGAGTTCGTTGAGGTTGCTGGCATAAGCATCCAGAGGATTGCCTGAAGAAGAAGACTCACCGCCCTCGTCGTCCTGCATATCTTGCTCACCTTCAGAGTGATCGCCATGCCCCGGCACTTTGGAAATGCCATGGGCGATGTAGTTGACGACATCAATGCGCGCAACGCTCTGCTGTTTCAGCAGGAACACTGCCTGACTCTCTTGCTCACTGAAGATGGCGACCAGCACGTTGGCGCCAGTCACTTCGCGTTTGCCCGAGCTCTGTACGTGGAACACGGCACGTTGCAGTACACGCTGGAAGCCCAGGGTTGGCTGGGTTTCGCGATCCTCGTCATGAACGGGGATCAATGGCGTGGTGGAGTCGATGAACTCCTGCAAATCATGCTTGAGTTTGTCGAGGTTTGCGCCGCAGGCACGCAAAACGGTGGCGGCAGCCTCATTGTCCAATAGGGCCAGCAGGAGGTGTTCGACAGTCATGAATTCATGACGCTTCGAACGAGCCTCCTTGAAGGCAAGATTGAGGGTGACTTCGAGCTCGCGGTTTAACATAGCTTCACCTCATACCCAAGTGGTCGGCGATTAACCGTCCTTCTCGATTTCACAGAGTAGCGGATGCTGGCTTTCCCTGGCGTACTGGTTGACCTGCATGGCCTTAGTCTCGGCGATGTCGCGGGTAAACACTCCACATACTGCCCGTCCTTCTGTATGGACGGCCAACATGACCTTGGTCGCCAGCTCCCGATTCAGGTTAAAAAACACCTCGAGCACTTCGACGACGAAATCCATCGGTGTGTAGTCATCATTGAACAAAACCACCTTGTACATCGGTGGCGCCTGTAATGCAGGCTTTGCCTCCTGAACAGCAACGCCTGCGGAATCGTCGTCTTGAGTCCCCGGGTGATCTTTCTGGAGAACCGGGCGATCCTGATTGAATGTTAGTCGAATCTGGCTGATTGCATGCATGGAAAGAAAGGTTCGTCAGTTGTGCAAATACAGTGGTGGGGGCGGCTAGGGACGATTTCAACTCCGACCGCCCGGTCACCTTGACTATCGGGAAAACGGTGTTACAACCAATAGAGCCCACAGTGGGTAAAAAAGGTCCGCGGAGTCAATCTTATTTAAAGATCTGACTGCGGATGTACTGGATGATACTCCAGTGATGGAGTCTGTTGCAGAGGGATATGGGTATGTCAGTCGGTAAGGTGAAATGGTTCAACAATGCCAAAGGATTCGGCTTCATTAACACCGACGCCAGGGAAGGTCACGACGAAGACGGTCATCTTATTGATTTCTTTGCCCACTATTCAGCCATAGAAATGGAGGGGTACAAGACCCTCAAGGCCGGGCAAGCCGTAAGTTTCGAAATCGTTCAGGGTCCCAAAGGGTTGCACGCAGTGAAGATCGGCTTTGCCCCTTCCGTCAGCGAACAGACTGCGCCCGCTACCAAACAGGAAACAGTGTCGAACTGACTCCACCGATCATCCAGTCATAAAAAAACCGCCCGACTCAATCACTGAATCGGGCGGTTTTTGTCGTGCGTGAGCTCGTTTACATGTGCGGCTTACATATGCGAGATGAGCGCATCACCGAACGCAGAAGACGACAGCAGTTTCGCGCCTTCCATCAAACGGTGGAAGTCATAGGTCACGGTCTTGGCCGAAATCGCACCATTGGTGCCCTTGATGATCAGATCCGCCGCTTCGGTCCAGCCCATGTGGCGCAGCATCATCTCTGCGGACAGGATCAGCGAACCCGGGTTGACCTGGTCCTTGCCGGCGTACTTCGGCGCAGTGCCGTGGGTCGCTTCGAACATGGCGATGGTGTCGGACAGGTTGGCACCTGGCGCGATACCGATACCGCCCACTTCCGCCGCCAGGGCGTCGGAGAGATAGTCGCCGTTCAGGTTCAAGGTCGCGATCACATCGTATTCGGCCGGGCGCAGCAGGATCTGCTGGAGCATGGCGTCGGCGATGGCGTCTTTGACGATGACGTTCTTGCCGGTTTTCGGGTTCTTGAACTGCATCCACGGACCACCGTCGAGCAGGGTCGCGCCGAATTCTTCAGCGGCCACTTCGTAGGCCCATTCCTTGAAGGCACCTTCGGTGAACTTCATGATGTTGCCTTTGTGCACGATGGTCAGCGAGTCGCGGTCGTTGTCGACCACGTACTGCAACGCCTTGCGCGCCAAACGCTTGGTACCCTGCAACGAAACCGGCTTGACGCCGATACCGCAGTTTTCGTCGAAACGGATCTTGGTAACACCCATTTCTTCTTTGAGGAACTTGATGACCTTGGTCGCTTCCGGCGAACCGGCTTTCCATTCGATACCGGCGTAGATGTCTTCCGAGTTCTCGCGGAAGATCGTCATGTCGACGTCGCCTGGCTTCTTGACCGGGCTAGGTACGCCTTCGAACCAGCGCACCGGGCGCAGGCACACATAAAGGTCGAGTTGCTGACGCAGGGCCACGTTCAGGGAACGGATGCCACCACCGACCGGGGTGGTCAGAGGGCCCTTGATGGAAACCACGTAATCCTTGACCGCGTCCAGGGTTTCCTGAGGCAGCCAGGTATCCTGATCGTAAACCTGAGTCGCTTTCTCCCCGGCGTAGACTTCCATCCAGGAAATTTTGCGCTCGCCGCCGTAAGCCTTCTTAACAGCAGCATCGACAACCTTGATCATGACCGGGCTGATATCAACGCCAATACCATCACCTTCGATGAAGGGGATGATCGGGTTGTTAGGAACATTGAGAGAATGGTCCGCGTTGACGGTGATTTTGTCGCCGACTGCTGGAACCTGAATCTTCTTGTATCCCATGCTGAACTCCATTGTTTGGATTGAACATCTGGCTTCGTTCGAGCGTACCCCAGTTAAATCGGCACGCAAACCCTATGTTCCATCCATCTGCCGCAAAGCTGCACAGTTCGCGACGTACAAGCCTGAAAGCAAAGGGAAAAGCGCCAAACTCAAGCACGGTGCAAGACTCTACGCCCCACCTGCCCCTGCGACCTTTAGACCAATGGACGAGAATCGTTGCATATGAACCATCGGCAGATTGCCAGCTACCTATGTATAATGCCGCCCGCTGACCACAGAGTCACGACGGCCGACCTCTCCTGCAACTGAATAAGTAGCCGAGGTCTGGTGCCTGAAAAAGCAGGGTTGTACCGCAACCCACCCGCTTGACGCTCGACCGATGCACCCAACATCACCGCAAAGAAACCTCGACATTCGGCTCATGGACGACTTTGAACGAACGCGCTTACACGGCGCCCCTCGAGTTTCTGCGCACGCTTTAGCAAAGAAGAGAGAGTTAATCCGAATATGCCCACCCGCTCGAAGATCATCTATACCTTCACCGACGAAGCTCCCGCCCTCGCCACCTATTCACTGTTGCCTATCGTAGAGGCTTTCACCGCCTCCGCTGATATCGCCGTGGAAACCCGCGATATCTCTCTTGCAGGGCGCATCCTGGCCAGCTTCCCCGAGCAATTGGGTGACAAAGCCGTAGCCGACCACCTCGCCGAACTGGGCGACCTGGCCGTTACGCCTGAAGCCAACATCATCAAGCTGCCGAACATCAGCGCCTCGGTTCCGCAACTGCAAGCCGCGATCAAAGAGCTGCAAGCCCAGGGCTTCGCACTGCCGGACTACCCGGAAACCGTGACCACCGACGCCGACAAGCTCGCCAAGTCGCGTTACGACAAGATCAAGGGCAGCGCCGTGAACCCGGTTCTGCGCGAAGGCAACTCCGATCGTCGTGCGCCGCTGTCGGTCAAGAACTATGCACGCAAGCACCCGCACAAAATGGGCGCCTGGGCTGCGGACTCCAAGTCCCACGTCGCGCACATGAGCACCGGCGATTTTTACGGCAGCGAAAAAGCTGCCCTGATCGACGCCGCTGATGCCGTTAAAATCGAACTGATCGCTCAAGACGGCACCACCACCGTCCTGAAAGAAAAGACCACCGTGCAAGCCGGTGAGATCCTCGATTGCGCGGTCATGAGCAAAAACGCTCTGCGCAGCTTCATCGCTGCCGAGATCGAAGACGCCAAGCAAAAAGGCGTACTGCTGTCGGTTCACCTCAAAGCCACCATGATGAAGGTCTCCGACCCGATCATGTTCGGCCAGATCGTTGCCGAGTTCTATAAAGACGCACTGGCCAAGCACGCTGACGTGCTGGCACAGATCGGCTTCAACCTGAACAACGGCATCGGCGACCTGTACGCTCGCATCAAGGCTTTGCCTGCCGAGCAACAAGCGCAGATCGAAGCGGACATCCAGGCGGTCTACGCCGTTCGTCCGTCGTTGGCCATGGTCAACTCCGACAAAGGCATCACCAACCTGCACGTGCCGAGCGACGTTATCGTCGACGCCTCGATGCCGGCCATGATCCGTGACTCCGGCAAAATGTGGGGCACTGACGGTCAGTTGCACGACACCAAGGCTGTGATCCCGGATCGCTGCTACGCCACCATCTACCAGGCGGTGATCGAAGACTGCAAGGCTAACGGGGCTTTCGATCCGACCACCATGGGCAGCGTGCCAAACGTTGGCCTGATGGCGAAGAAAGCCGAAGAGTACGGCTCGCACGACAAGACTTTCCAGATCAAGGCCAACGGCGTTGTCCGCGTGACCGACAGCAAAGGCAGCCTGCTGCTGGAGCAATCGGTTGAAGCCGGCGACATCTTCCGCATGTGCCAGACCAAAGACGCGCCGATCCAGGACTGGGTCAAACTGGCCGTCAACCGTGCTCGCGCTAGCGCCACGCCAGCGATTTTCTGGCTGGACCCGATGCGCGCCCACGACGGCGTTGTGATCGAGAAAGTTCAGGCTTACCTGAAGGATCACGACACTTCCGGCCTGGACATCCGCATCATGTCGCCAGTCGACGCGATGGCCTTCACCCTGGGCCGCACCCGCGAAGGCAAGGACACCATCTCGGTGACCGGCAACGTACTGCGCGACTACCTGACCGACCTGTTCCCGATCATGGAACTGGGCACCAGCGCCAAGATGCTGTCGATCGTTCCGCTGATGAATGGCGGCGGTCTGTTCGAAACCGGCGCTGGCGGTTCGGCACCGAAGCACGTTCAGCAGCTGCTGGAAGAAAACTTCCTGCGCTGGGATTCCCTGGGTGAGTTCCTGGCCCTGGCCGCTTCCCTCGAGCATCTGGGTGTGACGTACAACAACCCTAAAGCCTTGGTGTTGGCCAAGACCCTGGACCAGGCCACCGGCCAGTTCCTGGACAACAACAAGTCGCCATCGCGTAAAGTCGGCAACATCGACAACCGCGGCAGCCACTTCTACCTGGCGCTGTACTGGGCTCAGGCCCTGGCTGCCCAGACCGAAGACACCGCACTGCAAGCGCAGTTCGGCCAGTTGGCCAAAACCCTGACCGAGAACGAAGCAACCATCGTTGCCGAGCTCAACGCCGTTCAGGGCAAGCCAGTGGACATCGGCGGTTACTACCACGCCAATGCCGATCTGATCAGCAAGGCCATGCGCCCGAGCAACACCTTCAACGCCGCGATCGCTGCGCTGGTTTAAGGTTGTAAGGATGCAAAGAAGCCCCGGCCCAGTGCCGGGGTTTCTGCTTGTGGCACACGCAACCTGTGTAGCAGCTGCCGAGCCTGCGAGGCTGCGTTCGGCTGCGAAGCAGTCGTAAAACCAGACGCTTCGGTCTTACAGATAAACCGCGGCGACTGCTGCGCAGCCGAACGCAGCCTCGCAGGCTCGACAGCTGCTACACCCCACAATGAATCGAGGAAGATTTATGGACTGGAAACCCCACATCACCGTCGCCACCATCGTCGAAGACAACGGCCGTTTCCTGATGGTCGAAGAAACCAAACACGGACGAACGGTGCTCAACCAGCCCGCCGGCCACCTCGACCCGGACGAAACCCTGATCGAAGCAGCCGTGCGCGAAACACTGGAAGAAACAGGCTGGGACGTCGAGGCGACCGGCGTGGTGGGTATTTACCTCTACACCGCCCCGAGCAACGGTGTGACTTATCAGCGGGTCTGCTTCACCGCAAAACCTCTGAAACATCACCCCGACTATGAACTGGACGACGGCATTGTCGGCGCCAAATGGCTAACCCGTGACGAACTGCTGGCACAGCGCGCAAACTGGCGCAGTGAGCTGATCATCCGCTGTATCGATGATTATCTGGACGGTAAACACTTCGGACTCGAACTGATCCGCCCTTCTCTTTAGCCTTGCGGGCTTGGGCCTGCTAGAATCGCGTCCTTTTTCAAGACACTCATTGAATCCCTATGCGTGATCCAGCCCCTTCTGACACACAAAAGAAGCGCGTCATTGTCGGCATGTCCGGCGGCGTGGACTCTTCCGTTTCCGCTCTCCTGCTGATTGAGCAGGGTTACGAGGTGGAAGGCCTGTTCATGAAGAACTGGGAAGAGGACGATGGAACGGAATACTGCACCGCCATGGACGACCTGGCGGATGCTCAGGCTGTGTGCGACAAGATTGGCATCAAGCTGCACACCGCCAACTTCGCCGCCGAGTACTGGGACAACGTATTCGAGCATTTCCTGGCCGAATACAAGGCCGGTCGCACGCCGAACCCGGACATCCTGTGCAACCGAGAGATCAAGTTCAAGGCGTTCCTCGACTACGCCATGGTGCTCGGCGCCGACCTGATCGCTACCGGTCACTACGTGCGTCGCCGCGATATCGATGGCCGCACCGAACTGCTCAAGGGCCTGGACCCGAACAAGGATCAGAGCTACTTCCTGCACGCGGTCGGCGGTGAACAGATCGCCAAGACCCTGTTCCCGGTCGGCGAGCTGGAAAAGCCAGAAGTGCGCGCGATTGCCGAGAAACACGATCTGGCCACCGCGAAGAAAAAGGACTCGACGGGGATCTGCTTTATCGGCGAACGCCGCTTCAGCGACTTCCTCAAGCAGTACCTGCCGGCCCAGCCGGGCGAGATCAAGACCACCGAAGGTGAAGTCATCGGCCGCCACCATGGCTTGATGTATCACACCATCGGTCAGCGTCAGGGCCTGGGCATCGGCGGCTTGAAAGACGCCAGTGACGAGCCGTGGTACGTGCTGATCAAGGACCTGCAGCACAACGAGCTGATCGTCGGCCAGGGCAATGACCACCCTTACCTGTTCTCCCGCGCCCTGCTCGCCTCGGACATTTATTGGGTCAACCCGATCGACCTGACCGAGCCACGCAGGCTGACCGCCAAAGTCCGTTATCGCCAAAGCGATCAGCCGTGCACGCTGGAAAAAACCGCCACCGGCTACCGCGCCACCTTCGATGACCCGCAGCGCGCGGTCACCCCGGGCCAGTCCGTGGTGTTCTATGACGGTGAAATCTGCCTGGGCGGCGGCGTGATTGAAGTCGCAGAGCCATGGAGCAGCAAGGCATGAGCCCCACTCAGGAGCAACTGACGGCGCTGGGCGGCGTGTTTCTCGCCGCCGTCCTCGTCGACAAGATTGCCAAGACCGGCCAGACCACCGAAGCCGGCCTGACCTGCATGCTCGGCAGCCTGCTGATCCGCGACCCCAAGGACACCCTGGAAGTGTACGGGGGCGACGACATCAATCTGCGCGAAGGCTATCGCGCATTGATCGGCGCCCTGGAACGCGACCCGAGCACCCTGCAGCGCGAACCGCTTCGTTATGCCTTGGCCATGCTCGGCCTGGAACGTCAGCTGGCCAAACGCAACGACATGCTCGACGAGATCGGGAAGCGTTTGCCGCAGATTCAATCCCAGGTCGAACACTTCGGCCCGGCGCACGAAAACGTGATCGCGGCCTGCGGTGCGTTGTACCAGGACACCCTGAGCACTTTGCGCCAACGGATTCAGGTCCACGGCGACATGCGCAACCTGCAACAACCGAGCAACGCGTCGAAAATCCGTGCCCTGTTGCTGGCCGGGATTCGTTCTGCGCGCCTGTGGCGGCAGTTGGGCGGTCATCGCTGGCAGTTGGTGATCAGCCGTCGCAAGTTATTAAAAGAGCTTTACCCGCTGATGCGCAGCAGCTGAACCGCGCCCGCCACACCGCTTTGTAGTCAGTAACGCGTAAGACGCTGGTCAGTTGGCAACGGACCGGCGGATTTTTTCATGTATGATACGCGCCCCATTTCGTTGCCCGACTGTCCGAGAACACCCCATGCAGCTTTCTTCGCTCACTGCGGTTTCCCCTGTTGACGGCCGCTACGCCGGCAAAACCCAGGCCCTGCGCCCAATTTTCAGCGAGTACGGCCTGATCCGTGCTCGTGTTCTGGTTGAAGTGCGCTGGCTCCAGCGTCTGGCCGCTCACCCTGGCATCAGCGAAGTGCCGGCGTTCTCCGCCGAAGCCAACGCTGTGCTGAACACCCTGGCGGACAACTTCGCTCTGGAGCACGCCGAGCGTGTCAAAGAGATCGAGCGCACCACCAACCACGACGTCAAAGCCATCGAATACCTGCTCAAAGAGCAAGCAGCCAAGCTGCCGGAACTGGCCAAGGTCAGCGAATTCATCCACTTTGCCTGCACCAGCGAGGACATCAACAACCTGTCCCACGCCCTGATGCTGCGCGAAGGCCGTGATGACGTGATGCTGCCACTGATGCGCCAGACCTGCGACGCCATCCGCGAACTGGCCATCCGTTTCGCTGACGTGCCGATGCTGTCGCGCACCCACGGTCAACCGGCCTCGCCGACCACCCTGGGCAAAGAGCTGGCGAACGTGGTTTACCGTCTGGAGCGTCAAATCGCTCAGGTCGCAGCCGTTCCGCTGCTGGGCAAGATCAACGGCGCTGTCGGCAACTACAACGCTCACCTGTCGGCCTACCCTGAAATCGACTGGGAAGAAAACGCCCGCGCCTTCATCGAAGACGAACTGGGCCTGGGCTTCAACCCGTACACCACGCAGATCGAACCGCACGACTACATTGCCGAGTTGTTCGACGCGATCGCACGTTTCAACACCATCCTGATCGACTTCGACCGCGACATCTGGGGCTACATCTCCCTGGGTTATTTCAAGCAGCGCACCATCGCTGGCGAAATCGGGTCGTCGACCATGCCGCACAAGGTCAACCCGATCGACTTCGAAAACTCCGAAGGCAACCTGGGTATCGCCAACGCACTGTTCCAGCATTTGGCGAGCAAACTGCCGATCTCCCGCTGGCAGCGCGACCTGACCGACTCCACCGTGTTGCGTAACCTCGGTGTCGGCTTCGCCCACAGCGTTATCGCGTACGAAGCGAGCCTCAAAGGCATCAGCAAACTGGAGCTCAATGCTCAGAAGATCGCTGCCGACCTGGACGCGTGCTGGGAAGTATTGGCCGAGCCGATCCAGACCGTGATGCGCCGCTACAACATCGAAAACCCGTACGAAAAGCTGAAAGAGTTGACCCGCGGCAAGGGCATCAGCCCTGAAGCGCTGCAAACTTTCATCGACGGCCTGGACATGCCAGCCGCCGCCAAGGCCGAGCTGAAATTGCTCACCCCGGCGAACTACATCGGCAATGCCGTGGCACAAGCCAAACGCATCTGATCGACCGCTTTACCCGTTTGAGACGCCCGGCAGCGCCGGGCGTTTTTATTCCCGTCTGAAAAGTGCATTTTTTCAATAGGTTACACATGAATCCTGACATTCCTCTTCAACTTCTGGGCGGCATCACGGCGCGCGAGTTCCTGCGCGACTACTGGCAGAAAAAACCCCTGCTGATCCGTCAGGCGATTCCTGAATTCGAAAGCCCGATCGACGCCGACGAACTGGCCGGCCTGGCGCTGGAAGAAGAAGTCGAGTCGCGCCTGGTGATCGAGAACGGCGAGCGTCCTTGGGAATTGCGCCGCGGTCCGTTTGCCGAAGACGAATTCAGCAAACTGCCGGAACGCGACTGGACCCTGCTGGTTCAAGCCGTTGACCAGTTCGTACCGGAAGTCGCTGAACTGCTGGAAAACTTCCGCTTCCTGCCGAGCTGGCGCGTCGATGACGTGATGATCAGCTACGCCGCGCCGGGTGGCAGCGTCGGTCCGCACTTCGACAACTACGACGTGTTCCTGCTGCAAGGGCACGGCAAGCGCAACTGGAAAATCGGCCAGATGTGCGACTCCGAGAGCGCGCTGCTGCCACATGCCGACCTGCGTATCCTGGCTGATTTCGAAGCCACCGATGAGTGGGTGCTGGAACCGGGCGACATGCTTTACCTGCCGCCGCGCCTGGCCCACTGCGGCGTGGCCGTCGATGACTGCCTGACGTACTCGGTCGGTTTCCGCGCACCGAGCGCCGCTGAAGTGCTGACCCACTTCACCGACTTCCTCAGCCAGTTCCTGACGGACGAAGAGCGCTACACCGACGCCGACGCCCTGCCGGCGGTTGATCCACATCAGATCCAGCACGACGCCCTCGATCGCTTGAAAAGCCTGCTGGCCGAGCACATGAGCGACGAACGCCTGCTGCTGACCTGGTTCGGCCAGTACATGACGGAACCTCGCTACCCGGAACTGGTGGTGGGCCCGGAAGAGATCGAAGAAGACGACTTGCTCGCCAGCCTGGAACAAGGCGCGATACTGATCCGCAACCCGAGCGCGCGCCTGGCCTGGTCCGAAGTCGATGACGACCTGCTGCTGTTCGCCAGCGGCCAGAGCCGTTACCTGCCGGGCAAGCTGCGTGAGCTGCTGAAACTGATCTGTGCTGCCGACTCGCTGCACACCGACAACCTGGGCGACTGGTTGAGCGATGAAGACGGTCGCGGCCTGCTGTGCGAACTGATCAAGCAAGGCAGCATGGGGTTTGCCGATGAATAAAATTCACGTACGTGTCGCAGACTGGCAGAAGGACATCGCCGAGATCCGGCGCATTCGTGAGACGGTGTTCATTGCCGAGCAATGCGTTCCACCCGAGCTGGAATGGGATGCCGATGACGCAACGGCGGTGCATTTCCTGGCCTTCGAAGGCGACTTTCCGATTGGCACCGCCCGCCTGTTGCCCGATGGTCACATCGGTCGGGTATCGGTGCTCAAAGACTGGCGCGGCTTGAAGGTTGGTGATGCGCTGATGCACGCGGCGATCGGTGAAGCCGAGACGCGCGGGCTGAAGCAGCAGATGCTGAGCGCACAGGTTCAGGCCACGGCGTTCTATGAGCGCCTGGGCTTTAGCATGGTCAGTGAGGAATTCCTGGAAGCCGGGATTCCGCATGTGGACATGGTGCGTCACTCGGCTTGATTCAAGTCGCACCCTTCGCGGGCAAGCCTCGCTCCTACACGTTCAGTGTGATCCCTGTAGGAGCGAGGCTTGCCCGCGAAGAGGCCATGAAGAACACCACAAAACGCCCCGCCATCCTCCGATGCCGGGGCGTTTTGCCGTCTGCGATTCAACTTGCCCCACGCCGGGCCGACAAACTGGCAATATCAACACTTCAAGATGTCGGAGATAACGGATATGTCCCTACGCACCCTGCTCACCACGCTGCTGCTGACCTGCAGTTTTTCAGCCATGGCAGCCACCGAGATTGTGCCCCTGAACTACCGCACCAGCGCCGATATGCTGCCGATGGCACAGGATTTCATCGGCAAGGACGGCCAGGTCAGCGCCTACGGCAATCAGCTGATCGTCAATGCCGATCAGCGCAAGATCGACGAACTTAAGGCTCTTGTTACGCAACTCGATGTTGCCGCCAAGCGCCTGTTGATCACCGTCGACACCAACGAAAACAACTTCCAAGGCGATCAGGGTTATTCGGTCAACGGCGCCAAACCGAGCCAGACGCGCATCATCAATCGCAGCACCGACAGCCGTGATGGCGGCATCCAGCAGATTCAGGCCAGCGAGGGCGCACCGGCACTGATTCAGGTCGGCCAGAGCGTGCCGCTCACCAGCGCTCAGACCGACTCCTACGGCGATCTGCGCAGCCAGACTGAATACCGCAACGTCACCCAGGGCTTCTACGTCACTGCCAGCGTCACCGGCGACATCGTTCACCTGTCGATCAGTACCAACCGTGACCGCATCAGCCAGGAACGTCCCGATGTAGTGAATGTGCAAAGTACCGACACAACTGTCACGGGGCGGCTGGGTGAGTGGATCACTCTGGCCGGCGTGAACCGCCAGACTCAGGCCGACAAACAGGGTGTAACCCGCAGCTACGCGACTCAGGGCCGGGATGACATGACCCTGCGGGTGAAAGTCGACACTTTGGACTAAACCACCGAAAACTGACTGATTAGTCGTATTAGACCAAAGATGTAGTGCCTGAAAAAAAGCACTACAAAACGTTTGACGATCGAAAAAAGCAAAGGCATGATGGCCTCGCTCCCGCTAATCAGGGGCCCTGGCAAGGGCCTTCGAAGCGCTGCTCGCATCTACCCCGCGAGCCGTTTCGTGTCTGTACCGCCCACAAGGTGTGTTTGACGAGGTTGCCGACTGGAACGAAGTTGTCCCGAGGGACGGAAGCGTAATTAGGTAACCCGGCTCCACACTGATGTTCGTACCAAGGCCCACGACGCCCGAATGCGCTCGCCAGTTCGCCCTTACCTGCTCACTCCCCCTCGAGCCCATCGTTCATCCCGTCGCCAACCCCGCCGAATCCGACTTGACCACCTAAGCTTCTGGTCAGCGAGCAGCCTTTTACGCCTCTTTAATTTGCGTATTTGGCTTGAGCAGGAATTTTCCACCCCAGAACCACTATCGATACAAAACGCGACGAGGTTTATCTCCATGGCACTGACACGCGAACAGCAAATTGCAGCCCTCGAAAAAGATTGGGCTGAAAACCCACGCTGGAAAGGCGTGACACGCGCTTACTCCGCTGCTGACGTCGTCCGCCTGCGCGGCTCGGTTCAACCTGAGCACACCTTTGCAAAACTGGGCGCCGAGAAGCTGTGGAACCTGGTCACCCAAGGTGCCAAGCCATCCTTCCGTCCTGATAAAGATTTCGTCAACTGCATGGGCGCCCTGACCGGCGGCCAGGCTGTGCAACAAGTCAAAGCCGGTATCCAGGCGATCTACCTGTCGGGCTGGCAGGTTGCTGCGGACAACAACTCCGCCGAATCGATGTACCCGGACCAGTCGCTGTACCCGGTGGACTCGGTTCCAACCGTGGTCAAGCGCATCAACAACTCGTTCCGTCGTGCTGACCAGATCCAGTGGAAAGCCGGCAAAGGCCCAGGCGACGAAGGCTACATCGACTACTTCGCGCCAATCGTGGCTGACGCTGAAGCCGGTTTCGGCGGCGTTCTGAACGCTTACGAGCTGATGAAGAGCATGATCGAAGCAGGCGCCGCCGGCGTTCACTTCGAAGACCAACTGGCTTCCGTGAAAAAATGCGGCCACATGGGCGGCAAGGTACTGGTTCCTACCCAGGAAGCTGTACAGAAGCTGACCGCTGCTCGTCTGGCAGCTGACGTGGCTGGTACTCCGACCATCATCCTGGCGCGTACCGATGCTAACGCAGCCGACCTGCTGACTTCCGATTGCGACCCGTACGACAAAGAGTTCGTGACTGGCGAACGTACCCAGGAAGGCTTCTACAAAGTGCGCGCTGGTCTCGACCAGGCCATCTCCCGCGGCCTGGCCTACGCGCCATACGCCGACCTGATCTGGTGCGAAACCGCCAAGCCGGATCTGGACGAGGCTCGTCGCTTCGCCGAAGCGATCAAAAAGGAATACCCGGACCAACTGCTGTCGTACAACTGCTCGCCTTCCTTCAACTGGAAGAAAAACCTGGACGACGCGACCATCGCCAAGTTCCAGCGCGAACTGTCCGCCATGGGCTACAAGCACCAGTTCATCACCCTGGCCGGCATTCACAACATGTGGCACAGCATGTTCAACCTGGCGCACGACTACGCCCGCAACGACATGACTGCCTACGTGAAGCTGCAAGAGCAGGAATTCGCTGACGCTTCCAAGGGTTACACCTTCGTGGCTCACCAGCAGGAAGTGGGCACCGGCTACTTCGACGACATGACCACCGTGATTCAAGGTGGCTCGTCTTCGGTGACCGCGCTGACCGGTTCGACCGAAGAAGAACAGTTCCACTGATCTGCTTCGCCTGAGCAAACGGCCGTTGCGGACCGGATAGAAAGCTAACCGCAACGCCGCACATCTGACGCCCCGACTGGTTCGGGGCGTTTTTTTTGCCTGTTTTTAAACACAACACGCCCCTGTAGGAGCGAGGCTTGCCCGCGAAGAATGCGCCGCGGTCTACCTGATATACCGCAGTGCATTCTTCGCGGGCAAGCCTCGCTCCTACAGGTGGACGTGCGCTTTCAAAATCATTGATCCAGAGCAGTTTTTTGATCTGGAAAACAGGGTAAAACGACCGCGCCCGCTACTTGCAATAACAGCTATATAAGACAACTTCCCACTCACCCGCCCGTTAAACAGTTTAAAAACCACCTCAAATAATATTGATTATCATTTAGCCGCAACTATGTTCGTTACATTCCCTACAAAACAATATTGATGAAAACCCGGCTAATGCCCGCAACGCATGGGCCGCGGGGCTTTGGAGGCACGCTATGTCCTTATTCCATTAAATAATTTCGCTATCTGAATTTTACTTGCACCGTGTTGTGCCATAAAATCAGCGGGATTGATTGCTGCGACATATCGTCACTGCGTTGTTTCTTTTTCAAGCTCAGAGACCTTTGCTCTCTGTTAAGGATTACCAGCATGCCCGAAGCGACAGGACTCATGGCCCACAACTGGGGCTTTGCCATTTTCCTTCTGGGCGTCGTCGGCCTTTGCGCCTTCATGCTTGGTGTCTCAAGCCTCCTCGGGTCAAAAGCCTGGGGCCGCAGCAAAAACGAACCGTTCGAGTCCGGCATGCTACCTACAGGTGGCGCCCGCTTGCGGCTCTCAGCCAAATTCTATCTGGTCGCGATGCTCTTCGTGATCTTCGATATCGAAGCCCTCTTTCTCTTTGCCTGGTCTGTGTCCGTCCGCGAAAGCGGCTGGACCGGATTCGTCGAAGCTCTCGTTTTCATAGCAATTCTGTTGGCAGGTCTTGTCTACCTGTTCCGAGTGGGCGCCCTTGACTGGGCTCCGGAAGCTCGTCGCAAGCGGCAGGCGAAGCTGAAACAATGAGGCTTTGGCAATGCAATACAATCTCACCAGGATCGACCCCGATGCTCCTAACGAGCAGTATCCGATTGGCGAGCGGGAAACCGTTTCCGATCCGTTAGAAGATCAAGTTCACAAAAACATTTTCATGGGCAAGCTCGAAGACGTGCTTAACGGCACGGTCAACTGGGGGCGCAAGAATTCCCTGTGGCCGTATAACTTCGGTCTTTCGTGCTGCTACGTGGAAATGACCACCGCCTTCACGGCGCCCCACGACATCGCGCGCTTTGGCGCCGAGGTTATCCGGGCATCGCCGCGCCAGGCGGATTTCATGGTTATCGCCGGTACCTGCTTCATCAAGATGGCGCCGATCATTCAGCGTCTCTACGAGCAAATGCTCGAACCTAAATGGGTTATCTCCATGGGTTCGTGCGCCAACTCCGGTGGCATGTACGACATCTACTCTGTCGTTCAAGGGGTGGACAAGTTCCTGCCCGTGGACGTCTACGTGCCTGGCTGCCCGCCCCGCCCTGAAGCTTTTCTGCAAGGCTTGATGCTCTTGCAAGAGTCGATTGGACAGGAGCGTCGTCCGCTTTCCTGGGTCGTCGGCGATCAAGGCGTGTACCGCGCCGAGATGCCTTCGCAAAAGGAACAGCGCCGCGAACAGCGAATCGCAGTCACCAACCTGCGCAGCCCCGACGAAGTCTGATCCAGATCTGCTTCTTTAATAGAACGAGACACTGGCTTCATTCTTTACGTTGACCGAAAGCGATAAATAACCATGACTACAGGCAGTGCTCTGTACATCCCGCCTTATAAGGCAGACGACCAGGATGTGGTCGTCGAACTGAATAACCGTTTTGGCCCCGAGGCGTTCACCGCCCAGCCTACCCGCACCGGCATGCCGGTGCTTTGGGTTGCCCGTGCCAAACTCGTCGAAGTCCTGACCTTCCTGCGCAACTTGCCCAAGCCGTACGTCATGCTCTATGACCTGCACGGCGTGGACGAGCGTCTGCGCACCAAGCGTCAAGGGCTGCCAAGCGGCGTCGACTTCACAGTGTTCTATCACTTGATGTCGATCGAACGTAATAGTGACGTAATGATCAAGGTCGCCTTGTCCGAGAGCGACCTGAGCGTGCCGACCGTGACCGGTATCTGGCCGAACGCCAACTGGTACGAGCGTGAAGTGTGGGACATGTACGGCATCAACTTTGCCGGCCACCCGCACCTGACCCGCATCATGATGCCGCCGACCTGGGAAGGTCACCCGCTGCGCAAGGACTTCCCGGCCCGCGCCACCGAGTTCGACCCGTTCAGCCTGACCCTGGCCAAGCAACAGCTTGAGGAAGAAGCCGCGCGCTTCAAGCCTGAAGACTGGGGCATGAAGCGTTCCGGTGCGAACGAGGACTACATGTTCCTCAACCTCGGCCCTAACCACCCTTCCGCACACGGTGCGTTCCGCATCATTCTGCAGCTGGACGGTGAAGAGATTGTCGATTGCGTACCGGACGTCGGTTACCACCACCGTGGTGCCGAGAAGATGGCCGAGCGTCAGTCCTGGCACAGCTTCATTCCGTACACCGACCGTATCGACTACCTCGGCGGCGTGATGAACAACCTGCCGTACGTACTCTCGGTCGAGAAGCTGGCCGGCATCAAGGTGCCCGAGAAGGTCGACGTCATCCGCATCATGATGGCCGAGTTCTTCCGGATCACCAGCCACCTGCTGTTCCTGGGGACTTACATCCAGGACGTCGGCGCCATGACTCCGGTGTTCTTCACGTTCACCGACCGTCAGAAGGCGTACACGGTGATCGAAGCCATCACCGGTTTCCGTCTGCACCCGGCCTGGTACCGTATCGGTGGCGTCGCTCACGACCTGCCGCGCGGCTGGGAAAAACTGGTGAAAGACTTCGTCGAGTGGATGCCAAAGCGTCTGGACGAATACCAGAAAGCCGCTCTGGACAACAGCATCCTGCGTGGCCGGACCATCGGCGTCGCGGCGTACAACACCAAGGAAGCCCTGGAATGGGGCGTCACCGGTTCCGGCCTGCGTTCGACCGGTTGCGATTTCGACCTGCGCAAGGCTCGTCCGTACTCCGGCTACGAGAACTTCGAATTCGAAGTTCCGCTGGCGGCCAATGGCGATGCCTATGACCGCTGCATCGTGCGTGTCGAAGAAATGCGCCAGAGCCTGAAGATCATCGAGCAGTGCATGCGCAACATGCCGGAAGGCCCGTACAAGGCGGATCACCCGCTGACCACGCCGCCGCCGAAAGAGCGCACCCTGCAGCACATCGAGACCCTGATCACGCACTTCCTGCAAGTTTCGTGGGGCCCGGTCATGCCGGCCAACGAATCCTTCCAGATGATCGAAGCGACCAAGGGCATCAACAGTTATTACCTGACGAGCGATGGCGGCACCATGAGCTACCGCACCCGGATTCGCACCCCAAGCTTCCCGCACCTGCAGCAGATCCCTTCGGTGATCAAAGGCAGCATGGTCGCGGACTTGATCGCGTACCTGGGTAGTATCGATTTCGTTATGGCCGACGTGGACCGCTAAGCATGAACAGCACGCTTATCCAGACAGACCGTTTCACATTGAGTGAAACCGAGCGCTCGGCCATCGAGCACGAGCTGCATCACTACGAAGACCCGCGCGCGGCGTCGATCGAAGCCCTGAAAATCGTCCAGAAGGAACGTGGCTGGGTGCCTGACGGCGCGCTCTACGCCATCGGCGAGATGCTCGGCATCCCGGCGAGCGACGTTGAAGGTGTGGCCACTTTCTATAGCCAGATCTTCCGTCAGCCCGTCGGTCGTCACATCATTCGCGTCTGCGACAGCATGGTTTGCTACATCGGCGGCCATGAATCCGTTGTCAGCGAAATCCAGAGCAATCTGGGCATCGGCCTGGGTCAGACCACCGCCGACGGTCGTTTCACCCTGCTGCCGGTCTGCTGCCTCGGCAACTGCGACAAGGCGCCGGCGTTGATGATCGACGACGACACTTTCGGTGATGTGCAGCCTGCCGGCGTTGCCAAATTGCTCGAGGGCTACGTATGACCCTGACTTCCTTCGGTCCTGCCAACCGCATCAAGCGGTCGGCCGAGACTCACCCGTTGACCTGGCGTCTGCGTGACGACGGCGAAGCCGTGTGGCTCGACGAGTACCAGGCCAAGAACGGCTACGCGGCTGCGCGCAAAGCCTTCGCCGACATGGCTCAGGACGACATCGTCCAGACCGTGAAGGATTCCGGTCTTAAAGGTCGCGGCGGTGCAGGCTTCCCCACGGGCGTGAAGTGGGGCCTGATGCCCAAAGACGAATCCATCAACATCCGCTACTTGCTGTGCAACGCGGACGAGATGGAACCGAACACCTGGAAAGACCGCATGCTGATGGAGCAACTGCCCCATCTGCTGATCGAAGGCATGCTGATCAGTGCTCGCGCGCTGAAAACCTACCGTGGCTACATCTTCCTGCGTGGCGAATACACCACCGCCGCCAAGCACCTCAACCGTGCCGTGGAAGAAGCCAAGGCAGCCGGCTTGCTGGGCAAGAACATCCTGGGCAGCGGCTTCGATTTCGAGCTGTTCGTCCACACCGGCGCCGGGCGTTACATCTGCGGTGAAGAAACCGCACTGATCAACTCCCTCGAAGGCCGCCGCGCCAACCCGCGCTCCAAGCCGCCCTTCCCTGCCGCCGTTGGTGTGTGGGGCAAGCCGACGTGCGTGAACAACGTCGAAACCCTGTGCAACGTGCCGGCGATCATTGCCGACGGCGTGGACTGGTACAAATCGTTGGCGCGCGAAGGCAGTGAAGACATGGGCACCAAGCTCATGGGCTTCTCCGGCAAGGTCAAGAACCCGGGCCTGTGGGAACTGCCGTTCGGCGTCACCGGTCGCGAGTTGTTCGAAGACTACGCCGGCGGCATGCGCGACGGCTTCAAGCTAAAGTGCTGGCAGCCAGGCGGCGCCGGTACCGGTTTCCTGTTGCCGGAACACCTGGACGCACAAATGTACGCCGGCGGCATCGCCAAAGTGGGCACCCGTATGGGTACCGGCCTGGCCATGGCGGTGGACGACAGCGTCAACATGGTTTCCCTGCTGCGCAACATGGAAGAGTTCTTCTCCCGTGAGTCGTGCGGTTTCTGCACCCCGTGCCGTGACGGTTTGCCGTGGAGCGTCAAGCTGCTGCGTGCGATTGAGAACGGTGAAGGGCAAGCCGGCGATATCGAGACCCTGCTGGGTCTGGTCGGTTTCCTCGGCCCGGGCAAGACCTTCTGTGCTCACGCACCGGGCGCCGTGGAGCCGTTGGGCAGCGCAATCAAATACTTCCGCCATGAGTTCGAAGCCGGCATCGCGCCTACCAGCGCCGTCGTCCCGCCTCTGGCAAGGCCGATCGTAGTCGGCGCGTAAACGCTTAAAAAGGCGAAGGGTCCGTGCCCTTCGCCTTCTCGTTCGATGACGCCTTTTATGGGCTGTTTGGATTCGGACGAATAACAAGATTCCATTAGCCACGCCCGCTGACACCGGGCCAACGAAGAACTTTGAACCATGGCCACTATCCACGTAGACGGCAAAGAGCTCGAAGTCGATGGGGCAGACAACCTGTTACAGGCATGTCTGTCGCTAGGCCTCGATATCCCTTATTTCTGCTGGCACCCCGCCCTAGGCAGCGTTGGCGCTTGCCGCCAGTGCGCGGTCAAGCAGTACACCGACGAAAACGACAAGCGTGGTCGGATCGTCATGTCCTGCATGACCCCCGCCACCGACGGCAGCTGGATCTCCATCGACGACGAAGAAGCGAAAGTGTTTCGCGCAAGCGTCGTCGAATGGCTGATGACCAACCACCCTCACGACTGCCCGGTCTGTGAAGAAGGCGGTCACTGCCACCTGCAAGACATGACCGTGATGACCGGCCACAACGAGCGCCGTTATCGCTTCACCAAGCGCACTCACCAGAACCAGCAACTGGGCCCGTTCATTTCCCACGAAATGAACCGCTGCATCGCTTGCTACCGCTGCGTGCGTTTCTATAAGGACTACGCCGGCGGCACCGACCTCGGTGTATTCGGCGCCCACGACAACGTGTACTTCGGTCGCGTTGAAGATGGCACCCTGGAAAGCGAGTTCTCCGGCAACCTCACCGAGGTCTGCCCTACCGGTGTGTTCACCGACAAGACTCACTCCGAGCGCTACAACCGCAAGTGGGACATGCAGTTCTCGCCGAGCATCTGCCATGGCTGCTCCAGCGGTTGCAACATCTCCCCGGGCGAGCGCTACGGTGAACTGCGTCGTATCGAAAACCGTTTCAACGGTTCGGTAAACCAGTACTTCCTGTGCGACCGTGGCCGTTTCGGCTACGGCTACGTCAACCGCGAAGATCGCCCGCGTCAGCCAAAGCTGGCCAACGGCGCCAAGCTGAGCCTCGACGAAGCGCTGGATAAAGCCGCTGACCTGCTGCGCGGTCGCAACATCGTCGGTATCGGTTCGCCCCGTGCCAGCCTCGAAAGCAACTACGCGTTGCGCGAACTGGTCGGCGCCGAGCACTTCTACTCCGGTATCGAAGCCGCCGAACTGGAACGCATTCGTCTGGTCATGCAAGTGCTGAAAGACAGCCCGCTGCCGATCCCGAACATGCGCGACATCGAAGACCACGATGCAATTTTCGTCCTTGGTGAAGACCTGACCCAGACCGCTGCCCGTGTGGCCCTGTCCCTGCGTCAATCGGTCAAGGGCAAGGCCGAAGACATGGCCGATGCCATGCGCGTTCAGCCTTGGCTCGACGCCGCCGTGAAGAACATCGGCCAGCACGCGCTGAACCCGCTGTTCATCGCCAGCCTGGCTGAAACCAAGCTCGACGACATCGCTGAAGAATGCGTTCACGCCGCTCCAGACGATCTGGCGCGCATCGGTTTCGCCGTGGCTCACGCCCTAGACGCCAGCGCGCCTGCCGTTGAAGGTCTGGACGCTGAAGCTCTTGAACTGGCCAAGCGCATTGCCGACGCCCTGCTCGCCGCCAAGCGTCCGCTGATCATTGCCGGCACCTCGTTGGGTTCCAAGGCGCTGATCGAAGCTGCTGCAAACATTGCGAAAGCCTTGAAGCTGCGCGAGAAGAACGGTTCCATCAGCCTGATCGTGCCAGAGGCCAACAGCCTTGGCCTGGCCATGCTCGGTGGTGACTCGGTCGACGCCGCGCTGCAAGCGGTGATCGACGGCAAAGCCGACGCTATCGTCGTGCTGGAAAACGATCTGTACACCCGTACCGACAAAGCCCGTGTCGATGCTGCCCTGAACGCCGCGAAAGTGGTGATCGTGGCGGACCATCAGAAGACTGCCACCAGCGATCGCGCGCACCTGGTTCTGCCAGCCGCCAGCTTCGCTGAAGGCGACGGTACGTTGGTCAGCCAAGAAGGCCGCGCCCAGCGTTTCTTCCAGGTGTTCGATCCGACTTACCTCGACGCAAGCATCCTGGTTCACGAAGGCTGGCGCTGGCTGCATGCCCTGCGCGCAACCCTGTTGAACCAGCCGATCGACTGGACCCAACTGGACCACGTCACCGCTGCCTGCGCCGCAAGCACGCCGCAACTGGCGCGTATTGTCGACGCTGCGCCGTCCGCCGCGTTCCGCATCAAAGGCCTGAAACTGGCGCGCGAACCGCTGCGTTACTCCGGTCGTACCGCCATGCGTGCCGACATCAGCGTGCACGAACCGCGTACCTCCCAGGATAACGACACCGCGTTCTCGTTCTCCATGGAAGGTTACTCGGGCTCGGTCGAACCGCGTCAGCAAGTGCCATTCGCCTGGTCTCCGGGCTGGAACTCGCCGCAAGCCTGGAACAAGTTCCAGGACGAAGTCGGTGGTCACATCCGCGCTGGCGACCCGGGCACCCGCCTGATCGAAAGCACCGGTGACTCGCTGAACTGGTTCGCCAGTGTTCCGCGCGCGTTCAACCCGGCTCAAGGCACCTGGCAGGTTGTGCCGTTCTTCCACCTGTTCGGCAGCGAAGAGAACTCTTCCAAAGCCGCGCCGGTTCAGGAACGCATCCCGGCCGCTTACGTCGCTTTGGCCAAATCCGAAGCCGACCGCCTGGGTGTCAATGATGGCGCCATGCTCAGCTTGAACGTGGCTGGCCAGACCTTGCGTCTGCCGCTGCGCATCAACGAAGAGCTGGGTGCCGGCCTGGTCGCATTGCCGGCCGGTATTGCTGGCATTCCACCGGCGATCTTTGGCAAATCCGTTGACGGTCTGCAGGAGGCAGCTCAATGACCTGGTTCACGCCTGAAGTGATTGACGTGATCATCGCGGTCCTCAAGGCCATCGTGATTCTGCTCGCCGTGGTGGTGTGCGGCGCGCTGCTCAGCTGGGTCGAGCGTCGTCTGCTCGCCCTCTGGCAGGACCGTTACGGTCCGAACCGCGTCGGCCCGTTCGGCGCGTTCCAGATCGCGGCCGACATGATCAAGATGTTCTTCAAGGAAGACTGGACCCCACCGTTCGCCGATAAAGTGATCTTCACTTTGGCACCGGTCGTGGCCATGAGCGCCTTGCTGATTGCCTTCGCGATCATCCCGATCACCCCGACCTGGGGTGTGGCGGACATCAACATCGGCATCCTGTTCTTCTTTGCCATGGCCGGTCTGTCGGTCTACGCGGTGCTGTTCGCCGGCTGGTCGAGTAACAACAAGTTCGCCCTGTTGGGCAGCTTGCGGGCCTCGGCACAAACCGTGTCGTACGAAGTGTTCATGGGCCTGTCGCTGATGGGCATCGTGATCCAGGTCGGCTCGTTCAACATGCGCGACATCGTTGAATACCAGGCGCAGAACCTGTGGTTCGTGATTCCGCAGATCTTCGGTTTCCTGACCTTCTTCATTGCCGGCGTCGCCGTGACTCACCGTCACCCGTTCGACCAGCCGGAAGCGGAGCAGGAACTGGCCGACGGTTACCACATTGAATACGCCGGCATGAAATGGGGCATGTTCTTCGTCGGCGAGTACATCGGCATCGTGTTGATTTCGGCGCTGCTGGTGACTTTGTTCTTCGGTGGCTGGCACGGTCCGTTCGGCATTCTGCCGCAGATCCCGTTCATCTGGTTTGCACTGAAAACCGCGTTCTTCATCATGTTCTTCATCCTGCTGCGCGCCTCGATCCCGCGCCCACGGTATGACCAAGTGATGGATTTCAGCTGGAAGTTCTGCCTGCCGCTGACCCTCATCAACATGCTGGTGACCGCTGCGATCGTGTTGCTCAACACGCCCGCCGTCGCGGCTCAGTGAGGATAGAGAATCATGAAGTACATTTTTGACATCGTGCATGGCTTCTTCACCCAGCTTCGCAGCCTGGTGATGATCTTCGGCCATGCCTTCCGCAAGCGCGACACGTTGCAGTACCCGGAAGAAGCCGTGTACCTGCCGCCGCGCTTTCGTGGGCGTATCGTCCTGACCCGCGACCCTGATGGCGAAGAGCGTTGTGTAGCCTGCAACCTGTGCGCCGTGGCGTGCCCGGTCGGCTGCATCTCGCTGCAGAAAGCTGAAACCGAAGACGGTCGCTGGTACCCGGACTTCTTCCGCATCAACTTCTCGCGCTGCATTTTCTGCGGCCTCTGCGAGGAAGCCTGCCCGACCACCGCGATCCAGCTGACACCGGATTTCGAGATGGCCGAGTTCAAACGTCAGGACCTGGTGTACGAGAAAGAAGATCTGCTGATCTCCGGCCCCGGCAAAAACCCTGATTACAACTTCTATCGTGTTGCAGGTATGGCGATTGCCGGGAAGCCGAAAGGCTCCGCGCAGAATGAAGCCCAGCCGATCAACGTGAAGAGCTTGCTGCCTTAAGGAAGAAAGATGGAATTCGCTTTCTATTTCGCATCGGGTATCGCTGTGGTGTCCACGCTTCGCGTGATCACCAACACCAACCCTGTGCACGCCCTGCTCTACCTGATCATTTCTCTGATCGCCGTGGCCATGACGTTCTTCGCCCTCGGCGCACCGTTTGCCGGTGTTCTGGAAGTGATCGCCTACGCTGGCGCCATCATGGTGCTGTTCGTGTTCGTGGTGATGATGCTGAACCTGGGGCCCGCTTCGGTTCAGCAAGAGCGCGTCTGGCTCAAGCCCGGCATCTGGCTCGGCCCGGTCGCCCTCGGCACCCTGTTGCTGGTTGAACTGCTGTACGTGCTGTTCAGCCACTCCAGCGGTCAGGCCATCGGCCACACCACTGTAGACGCCAAGGCCGTGGGCATCAGCCTGTTCGGTCCTTATCTGCTGGTGGTCGAACTCGCCTCGATGCTGCTGCTTGCCGCAGCCGTCACGGCGTTCCACCTGGGCCGCAACGAAGCCAAGGAGCAATGACGATGCCTGCTATCCCTCTGGAGCATGGTCTGGCGGTTGCCGGCATCCTGTTCTGCCTCGGTCTGGTCGGCCTGATGGTCCGCCGCAACATTCTCTTCGTGCTGATGAGCCTGGAGATCATGATGAATGCCTCCGCTTTGGCCTTCATCGTCGCCGGTAGCCGCTGGGGTCAGCCGGATGGACAGATCATGTTCATCCTGGTGATCAGCCTGGCAGCCGCCGAGGCCAGTATTGGCCTGGCGATTCTGTTGCAGCTGTATCGCCGCTTCCACACTCTCGATATCGACGCTGCCAGCGAGATGCGCGGATGAATCTTCTCTATCTGACTTTCGTATTCCCTCTCATAGGTTTCCTGCTGCTGTCGTTCTCACGCGGCCGCCTTTCGGAAAACCTGTCGGCGCTGATTGGCGTCGGTTCCATCGGTCTGTCTGCCATCGTCACGGCTTACGTGATCTGGCAATTCAATGTCGCGCCACCTGAAGGCGGTCACTACACCATGGTGTTGTGGCAGTGGATGGCGGTGGAAGGCTTCACGCCGAACTTTGCGCTGTACCTGGATGGTCTGTCCCTGACCATGCTCGGTGTGGTCGTCGGCGTCGGCTTCCTGATCCACCTGTTCGCGTCCTGGTACATGCGCGGTGAAGCCGGTTACTCGCGCTTCTTCGCCTACACCAACCTGTTTATCGCCAGCATGCTGTTCCTGGTCCTGGGCGATAACCTGTTGTTCCTGTACTTCGGCTGGGAAGGCGTGGGTCTGTGCTCGTACCTGTTGATCGGTTTCTACTACAGCAACCGCAACAACGGTAACGCCGCACTTAAAGCCTTCATCGTCACCCGTATTGGCGACGTGTTCATGGCCATCGGCCTGTTCATCCTGTTCGCACAACTGGGCACGCTGAATATCCAGGAACTGCTGGTGCTGGCACCGCAGAAATTCCAGGCCGGCGACTTCTGGATGGTCATGGCCACCCTGATGCTGCTGGGCGGCGCCGTCGGTAAATCCGCGCAACTGCCGCTGCAAACCTGGCTGGCGGATGCGATGGCCGGTCCTACTCCGGTTTCGGCACTGATCCACGCCGCGACCATGGTAACCGCCGGTGTCTACCTGATCGCCCGTACTCACGGCCTGTTTGCGTTGGCGCCGGACATCCTGCACCTCGTTGGCGTTGTTGGTGGCGTGACTCTGGTACTGGCCGGTTTTGCCGCCCTGGTGCAGACCGACATCAAACGTATCCTCGCCTACTCGACCATGAGCCAGATCGGCTATATGTTTCTGGCGCTGGGCGTGGGTGCATGGGATGGCGCGATCTTTCACCTGATGACCCACGCCTTCTTCAAGGCGCTGCTGTTCCTTGCGTCCGGTGCGGTGATCGTTGCCTGCCACCACGAGCAGAACATCTTCAAGATGGGCGGCCTGTGGAAGAAACTGCCACTGGCCTACGCCAGCTTCATCGTCGGCGGCGCGGCATTGTCTGCCCTGCCTCTGGTGACCGCAGGCTTCTACTCCAAGGACGAAATCCTCTGGGAAGCGTTTGCCAGCGGCAACCACGGTCTGCTCTACGCAGGTCTGGTCGGCGCGTTCATGACTTCGCTGTACACCTTCCGCCTGATCTTCATCGCGTTCCACGGTGAAGCGAAGACCGAAGCACACGCCGGTCACGGCATCGCTCACTGGCTGCCACTGTCGGTGCTGATCGTCCTGTCGACCTTCGTCGGCGCGATGATCGTTCCGCCACTGCACGGTGTGCTGCCACAAAGCGTCGGCCATGCCGGCGGCGAAGCCAAGCACAGTCTGGAAATCGCTTCGGGCGCCATCGCCCTGGCCGGTATCCTGCTGGCCGCGCTGCTGTTCCTCGGCAAGCGTCGTTTCGTCACTGCAATCGCCAACAGCGGCATCGGCCGCTTCCTTTCGGCCTGGTGGTTCGCTGCCTGGGGCTTCGACTGGATCTACGACAAACTGTTCGTCAAGCCATACCTTGCGATCTGCCACGTACTGCGCCAAGACCCGCTCGACCAGACCATCGGTCTGATCCCGCGTATGGCCAAAGGCGGCCACACCGCCCTGAGCCGTACCGAAACCGGTCAACTGCGTTGGTACGCGGCATCGATGGCAGCCGGCTCCGTGCTGGTCATCGGCGCCATCGTGCTGGTAGCGGTCTGAATATGAACCTTGCGAACTTGCGAAAGGAATTGAGCCCGTCATGATTCTGCCTTGGCTAATCCTGATCCCCTTCATCGGCGGCCTGCTGTGCTGGATGGGTGAGCGCTTCGGCGCTACCCTCCCCCGCTGGATTGCGCTGTTGACCATGACCCTGGAACTCGCGCTCGGCCTCTGGCTGTGGGCCCACGGTGACTATTCATTTGCTCCGGCGCCTGGCGCCGATCCGACCTGGGCGCTTGAGTTCAAGCACATCTGGATCGAGCGTTTCGGCATCAGTGTGCACCTGGCCCTCGACGGCCTGTCGCTGCTGATGATCCTGCTGACCGGTCTGCTGGGTATCCTCTCGGTACTCTGCTCGTGGAAAGAGATCCAGCGTCACGTTGGCTTCTTCCACTTGAACCTGATGTGGATCCTGGGCGGTGTCGTCGGCGTGTTCCTCGCCCTCGACCTGTTCATGTTCTTCTTCTTCTGGGAAATGATGCTGGTGCCGATGTACTTCCTCATCGCGCTCTGGGGTCACAGTTCTTCGGACGGCAAGAAAACCCGGATCTACGCGGCGACCAAGTTCTTCATCTTCACTCAGGCGTCCGGCCTGATCATGTTGGTGGCGATCCTAGGCCTGGTCCTGGTCAACTTCAACGACACCGGCGTGATTACCTTCAACTACGCCGACCTGTTGAAAACCAAGATGTCGCTCACTACCGAGTACATCCTGATGCTCGGCTTCTTCATCGCTTTCGCGGTGAAACTGCCGGTCGTGCCGTTCCACTCCTGGTTGCCTGACGCTCACGCCCAGGCGCCAACAGCAGGTTCGGTCGACCTGGCCGGTATCTTGTTGAAAACGGCGGCTTACGGTCTGCTGCGTTTCGCCCTGCCGCTGTTCCCGAATGCGTCGGCCGAGTTCGCGCCGTTCGCCATGACCCTGGGTCTGATCGGGATCTTCTACGGTGCGTTCCTGGCTTTCGCACAAACCGACATCAAACGTCTGATCGCCTACTCCTCCGTTTCCCACATGGGCTTCGTGTTGATCGGCATCTACTCCGGCAGCCAACTGGCGCTGCAGGGTGCGGTGATGCAGATGCTGGCGCACGGTCTGTCGGCCGCGGCACTCTTTATCCTCAGCGGTCAGCTGTACGAGCGCACCCACACCCGCGACATGCGTGAAATGGGCGGCCTGTGGTCGAAGATCGCTTACCTGCCGGCCATCAGCCTGTTCTTCGCAGCCGCGTCCCTGGGCTTGCCAGGTACCGGTAACTTCGTCGGTGAGTTCCTGATCCTGATCGGCACGTTCCCGAGCGCCCCATGGATCACCATCATCGCAACGTCCGGTCTGGTGTTCGGTTCGGTCTACTCGCTGATCATGATCCACCGTGCCTACTTCGGCCCGGCCAAATCGGATGCGGTACTGCATGGCATGGACGGTCGTGAACTGATCATGGTGGTCGGTCTGGCGGCACTGCTGATTTACATCGGCGTGTACCCGCAACCGTTCCTCGACACCTCTGCCGCGACGATGCATGGCGTGCAGCAGTGGCTCGGCACCGCCTTCACTCAACTCGCTTCGGCCCGGTAAGAGCGCTATGGAATTCACGACTCAACACTTTATCGCGCTTGCGCCGTTGTTGATCACCAGCGTCACGATCATCGTGGTGATGCTGGCGATTGCCTGGCGCCGCAACCACTCGCAGACCTTCCTGATTTCCGTGGCGGGTCTGAACCTGGCGTTGCTGTCGATCCTGCCAGCCTTGAAGGTCGCGCCTCTGGCCGTGACCCCATTGCTGCAGATCGACACCTTCGCTTGCCTGTACATGGCGCTGATCCTGGTCGCCACCCTCGCTTGTGTGACCCTCGCCCACGCCTACCTTGGCGATGGCGGTTCGGGTTACCCGGGCAACCGTGAAGAACTTTACCTGCTGATCCTGATGGCCGCCGCCGGTGGCCTGGTGCTGGTCAGCGCGCAGCACCTGGCCGGTTTGTTCATCGGTCTGGAACTGCTCTCGGTACCGGTCTACGGTCTGGTGGCTTACGCCTTCTTCAACAAGCGCTCGCTGGAAGCCGGTATCAAGTACATGGTGCTGTCGGCCGCTGGTTCCGCGTTCCTGTTGTTCGGTATGGCCCTGCTGTATGCCGACTCCGGCAGCCTGAGCTTCGTCGGCATCGGCCAGGCCCTCGCGGCTACCGGCCTGCCAAGCTCCCTGGCGCAACTGGGCCTGGGCATGATGCTGATCGGTCTGGCGTTCAAGCTGTCGCTGGTGCCGTTCCACCTCTGGACTCCGGACGTTTACGAAGGTGCTCCGGCACCGGTGGCCGCGTTCCTCGCCACCGCTTCGAAAGTGGCTGTGTTCGCGGTGATGGTGCGTCTGTTCCAGATCTCTCCAGCGGCGAGCAGCGGTGTACTCAGCGACGTGCTGACCATCATCGCCATCGCGTCGATCCTGTTCGGTAACCTTCTGGCCCTGACCCAGAGCAACCTCAAGCGTCTGCTGGGTTACTCGTCCATCGCTCACTTCGGTTACCTGCTGATCGCCCTGGTGGCGAGCAAGGGTCTGGCCGTGGAAGCCATCGGCGTGTACCTGGTCACCTACGTGATCACCAGCCTCGGCGCCTTCGGCGTGATCACGCTGATGTCCTCTCCGTACAACGGCCGTGACGCCGACGCCCTGTACGAGTACCGCGGCCTGTTCTGGCGCCGTCCGTACCTGACCGCCGTTCTGACCGTGATGATGCTGTCCCTGGCCGGCATTCCGCTGACCGCGGGCTTCATCGGCAAGTTCTACATCATCGCTACCGGTGTCGAGTCGCACCAATGGTGGCTGGTCGGTTCCCTGGTACTGGGCAGCGCCATCGGCGTCTTCTACTACCTGCGCGTGATGGTCACCCTGTACCTGATCGAGCCGAACCTGCGTCGCCACGATGCGCAACTGCACTGGGAACAACGTGCAGGCGGCGTGATGCTGCTGGCGATCGCGCTGGTGGCATTCTTCCTTGGCGTCTACCCACAACCGCTGCTGACGCTGGTTCAGCAGGCAGGTCTGACGGGCTGATCGCTCGGCGATATCTGGCTACAAACAAAAACGGCACCTTCGGGTGCCGTTTTTGCGTTTGTGAGGTTGCTCACCCCGTTCTCGGAAAGGGACTGCAAAGGCATCGGCATGGGCTGACATCCGGCAACTGCTACTGAGCGCTAAGGTAGGTTATGAGCTAATCGGGAGCATCAAATGAAGCTAGAAATTCTTTCGAAATCGGATAATGGTTTCGAATTGGCCACTCACTCACCACATAACAATTTCACCTGTCGTCCTCTCGCCTTTGCCGCCTCCAAATATTCTGGCTATATTTGTCCAGAATATGCGGGAGAAATTATGATCATCGTTCCGTTAGCCGAAGCGAAAAACAATTTGTCCAAGCTCGTCGATGACGCAGCAGCCGGTCAGATCATCACCATTGCTAAACATGGTCGAGCCCTTGCCCGACTGGTTCCAGTGGGAAAATCCTCAGCACGCCGTATCGGCGCAATGAAAGGTAAGCTGATCCTGCCTGAAGACTTTGACGCACCGCTGTCGGACGAAATGCTGGATGCCTTCGAAGGAACTCAAGAATGAGGGTTCTGCTCGATACTCACATTCTGCTTTGGACGCTCGGCGATGACCCCAAGTGCAGCGACATTCTGGGAAATGGCAATCAAGGTTGGACTGGGAAAGCTAAACGTTGACCTGGAGGAAATCCGGCAGTACAGCCTCGAAAGCGGCTTCATCGAACTGCCAGTAACCTCAGAACACGCCATAGCAGTGAAAGACCTCGAACATCACCACCGTGACCCATTCGACCGGCTGATTATTGCAACCGCCATGACGGAACCCATGAAGCTACTCACCGCCGATCCATTGGTTGCCAGGTACACAGATTTAGCAATTTTGGTCTAACCGGACCGCACTCCCCCCACTGCTGCCCGACCTCCAGAATTCCCTTGCGGATGAATCACCTGCGTCCTACATCCCGATCCTGCCTTTGACTTTAACGTTATGACTTGACCGAATTGGCAGGCACAGCAGCCTTGACCTATTCGATTCTTGTGAAAGAAATATACGCAGGGCACCTTCGGGTGCCGTTTTTGTGTTTGTGGGATTTGTTACTGCTGCCCTCCCCCTCCTTCTGCAATTCCCGAAAGCTCTCGCGGGATTGTCGGTTCCCATGAAAATGCTAAATCTCTTGGCGTCCTTCGTGGGTGCCCTTTTATTGCCCAACCTGTGGCGCGCGGATAAATCGGATTTCCCCTACACCTAAAACGGAATCACCCGGCATTTAAAATTGAGGCTGCTCGCCAAAGTCCCCCGATTTACGAATCGGGACACGAACGTGACTAGACTCATCCCCAAAAGCGAACTCCATGGCCAACGTAGTCAACTACTCGACCCTTACCAAGCCATGGAAGAGTTCCGACAGGCTCTGAATCGCCCCGACGATCTGCCTGGCTTCGACGATCTGCTAAACGCGATGGGCCTTCATCGCTCCAACTACCTGCAAGGTGTCAACCAACGAAAACTCATTGATGCCGTCAGTAACGGTGACTGGGCATTGGTGAAGCCGCGCGTTACTGCGGATAACGGCGGTGCCTCCTGGAACGCCTTCAAACCCAAACCCGAGCCAGCACCCGCACAGTATCTGGTAGAAGAACATGCCTTCACCCTGCCCAAACCGGCAGAGTCCGGCTTCCACATCGTCCAGACACCCATGACCCTCGCAGCGCTGGAACGCTCGCTGTACGAAATCACACCCAGCGATGTGCTGCGCCGCGAGTTCCGCTCGCTCAATCGCCACCTCGGTGAACACGTAAAACCGGGGCAAATGGTCATCTTCAGCGACTCGCGCAACTACATGTGCCGACGCGAAGAGGCACAGATGATGGCAGCTGCGGAAAAAGTGAATGAAGCGCTGAAAGATCTGACGGATGAAGAGGCATCGTTCATGGTTGAGCATCATGAGGTGATAGAACCGTTTTTAGAGGTGTCGGCGGGCACACTAGGCGTTGCGTCATTCATGATCGGCCAGCATCTGGAAGGATTAAAAAATACCCTCAAAGAACTAGAGGGGCTGCATCAACAGCAATATCGCCAGTATCGTCACTTGCATTCGCCGGAGTTCTTTGCCAAACGCAAACGACTGATGGCAAAGCTGGATGCCAGCCTGGGGCCGCTCATACGCAAAGGCACAGGCATAGCGGATCATCCAAAACTTAAACGGGCACTAGGATTGTCGAGTCGCAGGATTATTCACCGCTGGGACAAAGCTGGTTCGCCGACACAATTACCAGGATATGCAACCAACATCACAGGCGTTGCGAGAGCGGCGAAGTACATGAAAGGAGGTGGATATCTCGGTATTGGGTTACAGCTAGGCGCGTCCAGTTCAAAAATTCATGAGGTTTGCTCCTCCGGTCGCGAGCAGGAATGTAAGCAAGTAAGGTTTGTAGAGGGTGGGAAAATGTTAGGAGGTACTGTTGGCGCTATTGCCGGCGGAGTCGCTGGGGGGAAAATAGGTACGACAGTGTGTACAAAACTGAAGGGGGTCGGAAAACTTGTATGTGTGCTGGTGATCGGCGCTACAGGATCCACGTTAACTGGAACAGTGCTGACTGACGGCGGCGAGATCGTGGGTCAAGAAGTCCACGAGTATTCCGAATAATGGAAGTGACACGCACTGCATTCGCCTGGACTTGGGGGGCTCTGATCTTACTGAGTGTGATCGATACCGCCATGATCTTCTACGCCGTTCACACAAAGCTCGAGTCTCTGGAAAACTACTTTAAGCCGTGGCGTTCCATATCCGTAGACCACAGTGTCATAAGTGGGGGGTTTCACGGAAAAATCTTTCACCTTGCCGCTATCAGCTTTTTGATTTCATCCAAAAAAAATCACAGCAAGGAACCCTCTTTAAAGGAAGCTGTGCAACGTCTTCCGAAGGAACTGCAATTTTGGGCGACATATCCATTTCATATAGCGTATTTCGTGACGGGTACATCAACCACTCTTTGGTTGTACGGAAAATACAGTGGTCTACTCAGTTGAATAGCGAACATTGAGGTTTCCACGCAACCATATGATTGAAGACAGCTATAGCAATGGGAATTGAAATGGAATTTAGCCCTCAACTTGACCTCATTTATCTCCTCGCATGGGGGGTTGTACTGCTACTTTTTTCCTCAGCGAGGCAATCGTGTTATTTGCCGCCTATTGCCGGCTTGATCAGATGGAAGGCCACTTCATTGCATCTCATCTTGTGGGAATTAATAGGAAAGCGTGCCCCATCTCAGCGGAAAATTCTTCGGGGTACTTGCCTGACACCAGCGAATAGTTAGTCTGCCATTCAATAAAAACGCGGCCCTTCTGGTGCCGCGTTTTTTGTGTCTGCTCAGTCCCCTTGATCTGCCAGCGGGGTCGACGTTATCCAACGCCTTTCACCGCCAGCTCGCCCACCAGCGCAGCCGAGTTGAATTCCGCAAGGCAATTGGTAAATCGCTCTCATCTCTCCTCTGTCGAATGCTCTCACCGCACGGGTCGACTTGTCCTACAGGTGTTTTGACAGCCGGGGTCTACCGTTGAAAACGGGAACGAAAAGGACGGCTTCGATGCCTTGACCAATTCGATTATCGAGACAACACTATACGTAGGTAGCGTACAGAACATGGATGCTCTTTTTATCGAATTACCTATTTTTCAGAAACATCGAGACGATTACCTCGATGACGATCTGTTTCGTAGCTTTCAGCTGGAGTTGCTGAGAAATCCAGAAGCGGGCGATCTCATTGAGGACACCGGTGGGCTGCGCAAAATCCGCTTCTGCGATCAACGACGAGGCAAGGGCAAGCGCAGCGGATTACGGGTGATTTATTACTGGTGGTCAGGCTTCGATCAATTCTGGCTGTTCACCCTGTACAACAAAAACGAGCAAGACGACCTGTCGCCGTCCCAGAAAAAAATTTTCAGACAGGCGCTAGAAAGAGAAATCAACACGAGATCCCACTATGAAACGTGACATTTTTTCCGAACTGATGGATGGCCTCGAAGCCCTGGCGGATGAACGCCAAGGCAAAATCACTTTGCGAACCCACAAGGTTCAGTTGCCAAAACTGGTACCCATCACTGCCGAGGAAGTGGTAGCCGTCCGCCAACAGCTCAACCTCTCCCGGTCTGTGTTCGCCATGTATCTGCGCACCAACACCCGAACCCTGGAGAACTGGGAACAGGGACGGGCAATACCCAATGCCCAAGCCACGACACTGATCCGTCTGGTCGAACGCTTTCCGCAGACGATCGAACAACTCGCAGCCTTGACCTGAACCGTCGAGGTTCCAACGATGCTGGTTCGGCCGGATAAATTTGATACCTGGAATGCCCCCATCGCGATCCGACTTACCCGCGACGACGGACTATCAGGCACAAACAAAAACGGCACCTCTCGGTGCCGTTCGCCTTGCTCAGTACAGAAGCTTACTTACGTGCGTCCGCCCACGATTTCAGCAGTTCGTTGTAGTTCACGGTTTCACCCTTGGGCTTCTCGTTCGCCAGTTTCGGCTTCGGTGCACCCGGCTGATCGAACCAGTATTGAGCATCCCGTTCCGGGTTCATTTTCGGTGCGCAGGTGGCTTGCGCCTTCGAGCGTTCCAGACGCGTCATGATCGCGTCCTGATCCTTGGCCAGGCCATCCAGCGCCTGTTGCGGAGTCTTCTCGCCGCTCGCGGCTTCGGCGATGTGGCTCCACCACAGTTGTGCCAAACGTGGATAGTCCGGCACGTTGGTCCCGGTCGGGGTCCATTGCACGCGGGCCGGGCTGCGATAGAACTCAACCAGACCACCGAGTTTCGGTGCGAGGTCGGTCATGGCTTGCGAGTTGATGTCCGACTCGCGGATCGGGGTCAGGCCGACGATGGTTTTCTTCAGCGAGACGGTTTTCGACGTCACGAATTGCGCATAGAGCCACGCTGCAAGTTTTTGTTTCTCAGGCGTGGACTTCATGAACGTCCAGGAACCCACGTCCTGATAACCCAGCTTCATGCCCTCTTCCCAGTACGGTCCGCGTGGTGACGGCGCCATGCGCCATTTCGGGGTGCCGTCGGCATTCATTACCGGCAGGCCCGGTTTGGTCATGTCGGCGGTGAACGCGGTGTACCAGAAGATCTGCTGGGCGATGTTGCCTTGGGACGGCACCGGACCGGATTCGGAGAAGGTCATGCCCGCTGCTTCCGGTGGCGCATAGGCTTTAAGCCAGTCGACGTATTTGGTGGTGGCAAACACCGCCGCCGGGCCGTTGGTATCGCCGCCACGGGTCACGCTGGAACCGACCGGGTGGCAATCCTCGACGCGGATGCCCCACTCGTCAACCGGCAAACCATTGGGGATGCCCTTGTCGCCAGCACCGGCCATGGAGAACCAGGCATCGGTAAAGCGCCAGCCCAGGGACGGGTCTTTCTTGCCGTAGTCCATGTGCCCGTAGACACGCTTGCCGTCGATCTCCTTGACGTCTTCGCTGAAGAACTTGGCGATGTCTTCATAGGCCGACCAGTTCACCGGCACGCCCAATTCGTAGCCGTACTTTTCCTTGAACTTGGCTTTGAGCTCAGGCCGTTCAAACCAGTCGGCGCGGAACCAGTACAGGTTGGCGAACTGCTGGTCAGGCAGCTGATAGATCTTGCCGTCCGGCGCAGTGGTGAACGAGATGCCGATGAAGTCTTTGAGGTCCAGGGTTGGCGAGGTGAAGTTCTTGCCTTCGTTGGCCATCAGGTCGGTGATCGATTCGGTCTTGCCGTAGCGAAAGTGCGTACCGATCAGGTCCGAGTCGTTGACCCAGCCGTCATAGATGTTCTTGTCCGATTGCATCTGGGTTTGCAGCTTTTCCACCACGTCGCCTTCCTGCAGCAAGTCGTGGGTCAGCTTGATCCCGGTGATTTCGGTAAAGGCCTTGGCCAGCGTTTTGGATTCATATTCGTGGGTCGCGATGGTTTCCGAAACCACCTTGATGCTCATCCCGCGAAACGGCTCGGCGGCCTTGATGAACCACTTCAGCTCTTCGAGCTGCTGCTCTGGCGTGAGGGTGGACGGTTTGAATTCGCTGCCGATCCATTTCTTGGCGGCGTCTTCGTAGGCATCGGCCCAGGCCGAAGCGCTCAGACCGCTGAGTGCCAGCATGGCTGCCAATGAAATGCTATGTCGCAGCTTATTGTTTTTGTCGAACATAGAGACCTCCTTATTGAGTTTCGGAGCAACATTGCCGAGCGATTCGACTAGCCCCAACGCATCACAGCCAACAGCCACACCAGGGACAACGCGAACGCAACCCAGATGCTCCAGTCGGTGACGCCGATTACCAGCAAATGCAGGTAGGCGCTGCCGAGAAGACCGATAAACAGCCGATCGCCACGGGTGGTGGCAATCGGCAGAAAACCACGCCGAGGGACACTCGGCGAACGTAATTCCCACGTCGTCATGCCCGCTAGAATCAGGCCAATGGCGATGAAGAACGCCGCCGTGGGGACAGTCCAGCTCATCCATTCCATCATCAGCTCCTCAGACCCGGCCGAGGGCAAAGCCCTTGGCCACATGGTTGCGAACAAACCAGATCACCAGCATGCCCGGCAGGATGGTCAACACCCCTGCCGCCGCCAGCACGCCCCAGTCAATGCCGGACGCCGAGACGGTTCGGGTCATCACCGCCGCAATCGGTTTGGCGTTCACCGATGTCAACGTTCGCGCCAGCAGCAGTTCGACCCAGGAAAACATGAAGCAGAAGAACGCCGTGACACCGATCCCGGAGCCAATCAGCGGCACGAAAATCTTCACGAAGAACTTGGGGAAACTGTAGCCGTCAATGTAGGCAGTTTCGTCGATTTCCTTCGGAACGCCAGACATGAACCCTTCAAGAATCCACACCGCCAATGGCACGTTAAACAGACAGTGGGCCAACGCCACGGCGATGTGCGTGTCGAACAAACCGATGGAGGAATACAGCTGGAAGAACGGCAGCAGGAACACCGCCGGCGGCGCCATGCGGTTGGTCAGCAGCCAGAAAAACAGGTGCTTGTCTCCGAGAAAGCGGTAGCGCGAGAAGGCGTAAGCCGCCGGCAACGCCACGCTCAGGGAAATGATCGTGTTCAGGCTCACGTAGTACAGCGAGTTGAGGTAACCGGTGTACCAGGCCGGATCGGTGAAGATCACTTTGTAATTGGCGAAGGTGAAATCCTGCGGAAACAACGTCAGGCCGCTGAGGATTTCGGTGTTGCTCTTGAAGGACATGTTCAGCAGCCAGTAGATCGGCACCAGCAGGAACAGGATGTAGATCAGCAACGGAATAAGCTTTCTTTTACTCATGGCAGACCTCAGCGGTTGGCGTCAGAGTGAGTCATGGCGGTGTAGAACAGCCAGGACACCAACAGGATGATCAGGAAGTACACCAGCGAGAAAGCAGCCGCCGGGCCGAGGTCGAACTGCCCGATGGCCATTTGCGTCAGGGTCTGGCTGAGGAACGTCGTGGCATTCCCCGGACCACCGCCCGTGAGCACGAACGGCTCGGTGTAGATCATGAAACTGTCCATGAACCGCAGCATCACCGCAATCAACAGCACGCTCTTGAGCTTGGGCAGTTGGATGTGTCGGAAAACCGCCCAGGCCGATGCCCGATCAATCCGCGCCGCCTGGTAGTACACGTCCGGAATCGCCCGCAACCCCGAGAAGCACAACAGCGCCACCAACGATGTCCAGTGCCAGACGTCCATCACCAACACCGTGACCCAGGCGTCCATGGTGTTCGCCGCATAGTTATAGCTGATGCCCATCGCGTTGAGGCTCGAACCCAGCAGGCCGATGTCGGCCCGACCGAAGATCTGCCAAATGGTCCCGACCACGTTCCACGGGATCAGCAGCGGAATCGCCAGGATAATCAGCACCAGCGACGACCAGCGGCCCTTGGTCGGCATGGTCAGGGCGATGCCGATGCCCAGCGGGATTTCGATCAGCAATACACAGGCGGAATAGATGAATTGGCGCAGCAGCGAGTCGTGCAGACGTGGATCAAGCAGCACCTGCTTGTACCAGTCGGCGCCGACGAAGTAGCGGCTGGACTGGTCGAAGATGTCCTGCACCGAATAGTTGACCACGGTCATCATCGGGATCACCGCACTGAACGCCACCAGCAAAAACACCGGCAGGACCAGCCACCAGGCCTTGTTGTTCTGCACCTTGTTCATGGCTGCGTCTCCAGCAGGTAATCGTCGGCATAGACCATCAACCACTGTGCCGGGAAATTGATCCAGGCGGTTCCCTCAGGCACTGGCTTGTCTTCGGCCAAGCGCACTTTCAACGGGGCGCCGTCGAGGTTCAGGGTCATGATCTTGTAGGTGCCGAGGTCTTCGACGTGTATGACCTTTGCCTGCATCGCGTCATCGAACGGTTCGTCCCACACATGCACGAACTCGGGACGGATGCCGACCTTCAGGGTTTTCCATTCCGACTCGGCGATGCGTTTCAGTTGGGCGTCGGACAAAGGCAAATGAGTTGACGCAAACCCGACACCACCCGGTTGCGGTTGCACCTCGATCAGGTTCATCCCCGGACTGCCAATGAAATAGCCGACAAACGTGTGGCTCGGCCGCTCGAACAACTCGCGCGGAGTGCCGAATTGCACGATCTGTCCGCCGTACATCACCGCGATCTTGTCGGCGAAGGTTGAGGCTTCGAGTTGATCATGGGTGACGTAGACCATGGTGATGTTGAACTGCTCGTGGATCTGTTTGAGCTTGCGTCGCAGCTTCCACTTCAGATGCGGGTCGATCACCGTCAGCGGTTCATCAAACAGGATCGCCGAGACGTCGTCGCGCACCAGCCCTCGGCCCATGGAGACTTTCTGTTTTTCATCGGCGGTGAGGTTGCGCGCCTTTTTGCTCAGCAGCGCCTGAAGGTCGAGTACTTCGGCGATTTCCTGCACCTTGCTGTGAATTTTCGCTTCAGCCATGCCCTGATTGCGCAGCGGGAAGGCCAGGTTGTCGAACACCGTCATGGTGTCGTAGACCACCGGAAACTGGAAAACCTGAGCGATGTTGCGCTTCTCGGGGGTCAGGTCATTGACCGCTTTGCCGTCGAACAGGACATGACCCTGGGACGGGCTGAGTAACCCGGAAATGATGTTGAGCAACGTCGACTTGCCGCAGCCCGAAGGCCCGAGCAAGGCATAAGCACCGCCCTGCTCCCAGACGTGGTCCATCTCGCGGATCGCATAATCCTCGGGGCCGGTCGGCGTGCGGGTGTAACTGTGGGCGAGGTTCTGCAAACGGATTTCGGCCATCAGGCAACCCTCGCGATGCGGCGACCGGGCGCCTGGACCAGCCGCCCCTGCGCATCGAACACAAATAGTTTATGGGTCGGGATATAGATCCGGATCGGCGCATCGACGTCGTATTCGTGGACGCCGGGCAAGTGCAGCACCAACAGGAAATGTTCGTTGCGCACGTGGAGGAAGGTTTCCGAACCACTGATCTCGGCCACCTCGACAGTCACCGCGAGTTCGAGGTCATCGTCGTTGCTCGGCACCAGCGAGATATGGCTCGGGCGCACGCCGAAGCGGAACTCGCCTTCGCCCACTGGCCGCAGGTCCACGTTCAACGGAAAGTGCACAAAATTGGCGAAGCTCACTTCGTTGCCGGCGATGCGACCCGGCATCAGGTTGATCGGCGGCTCGGAGAACAGCTCCGCCGCCAGCACGGATTGTGGCTGGTGATAGACCTCGGAGGATTTGCCGCTCTGGATCACCCGGCCCTCGTGAAGAATGGTCGTGGTGCCGCCCAGGGCCAGCGCTTCGTTGGGTTCGGTGGTGGCGTAGATGGCGATGGTGTGCCGGGCCTTGAACAGCTCGCGCATTTCCTGACGCAGTTCTTCGCGCAACTTGTAGTCGAGGTTGACCAGCGGCTCGTCGAACAGGATCAGCTCGGCATCCTTGACCAACGCCCGGGCCATCGCGGTGCGCTGTTGCTGGCCGCCGGAGAGTTCCAGCGGATAGCGCTGGAGGAATTTCTCGATGCGCAGCATCTTGGCAGTTTCCAGCACCTTGCTCTGGATCAGCTCATTGGAAACACCGCCCTGGCGCAAGGGCGAGGCGATGTTCTCGAATACGGTCATGGTCGGGTAGTTGATGAACTGCTGATAGACCATCGACACGTTACGCAGACGCACCGGGCGCTGCGTGACGTCGACACCGTTCATCAGGATGCGGCCGCTGTCCGGCTTGTCCAGACCGGCCATCAGGCGCATGAGGCTGGTTTTGCCGGACAGCGTACGGCCGAGCAAAACGTTGAAGGATCCGGGTTCAAAACTAAGGCACGCATCGTCGATCCAGGTCTGGCCTTCGACGGTGCGGCTGACGTGCTCCAGGGTTAATGACATGGCTCGGCCTTTTTTATTATTTGGAGTCAAGCGACCGGAGCAGTAGAGCGAGTTTCATGCCAGAAATTGCAAGCTGTTGATCTGGTTTGAAAATCTTTGAAAAGGTGTCAAAACTACTTTCGTTGCTGAACAGAAATGAACAACCGCGACTGAACAATTGAACAATCCAGCCGTTGACAATGAACAATAGTGAACAACACTCTACGGATACTTTTTGCCTTCCCACAAGCAAGGCCAGAATTGCAGAACCTGTGGGAGTGAGCCTGCTCGCGATGGCGGTGAGTCAGTCAATATTGATGTCGACTGACCCACCGCCATCGCGAGCAGGCTCACTCCCACAGGGAAATACCTATAACAACAATAAAAGCGTTATTCAGAGGCTGACTGTCATGGCCGCACCTGCCCCCGTTTTGTCCCACGACGCCATCATCCAGGACTCCTGGTCCCGTTGCCGTGCGTTTGGCCTCAATCATCAAAGCGCACCGGCGTTCGACCAGCTGCCGGCCGAGGGCATTGCCCAGTTGCTGGAGAGCCAGCATTCCCTGGTGCAGACCACGCATCAGGAAGTCCTGCCGTATTACGAAAACATCCTGAGCAATTCCAACTGCCTGATCATGCTCGCCGACAATCAGGGCCAGGTGCTGACGTCCTGGGGTACCCAGCGTTTTATCGAGCCGAGCCTGACCCGCGGTTTCAGCGCCGGCGCGAGCTGGATGGAGCGTTGCAGCGGCACCAACGCGATCGGCACTGCGCTGGCCTGCGAGCAGGCCGTGCACATTGAGCACGATGAACACTTCCTCAAGGCCAACCGCTTCATGACCGGTTCCGCCGCGCCGATTTTCGATGCCGAGCGCAAGGTGATCGCGGTGCTGGACGTGTCCAGCGACAGCTACCTGCCGCCGTCTCACACCCTCGGCATGGTCAAGATGATGAGTCAAACGGTGGAAAACCGGCTGATCCTCAACCTCTTTCACGGACAGCATTTCCAACTGACCTTCAACACCGGACTGAACAACCTCGACAGCCAATGGGCCGGTTTGCTGATCTTCGATGAAACCGGTCAGGTGCTGTCCGCCAACCGCCGGGCCGATAATTTGTTGGGCATCAGCCTGTCTCGGGTCAGTGTCGAGAGCTTGTTCAAGGTGTCGCTGCTGGAACTGCTGAATCAGCCGGAAGGCTTGCCCTTTGCGCTGCAAGCCTCTGGTCGCAACCGCTTCCAGTGCCTGTTGAAACGGCCGAAACAGGTGCCGATTCAAGCACGACTGTTTTCTGAACCAAAGAGCGCGGAACCTGCGGTTATCGCGCCAACTGCGATCAGCCTCAACACCCTGCATTTCGGCGACAGTCGCGTGGAAAAAGCCGTGCGCCAGGCCGAACGGTTGCTGGAAAAAGACATTCCGCTGTTGATCCACGGGGAAACCGGGGTCGGCAAGGAAGTCTTCGTCAAAGCCTTGCACCAAGCCAGCTCCCGGAGCAAACAGTCATTCATCGCCGTCAACTGTGCTGCGATCCCCGCCGAACTGGTGGAATCCGAGCTGTTTGGCTACGAGAAAGGCGCGTTCACCGGCGCCAATCAGAAAGGCAGCATCGGGCTGATCCGCAAGGCTGATAGAGGCACGCTGTTCCTTGATGAAATCGGTGACATGCCGTTGCCGACCCAGGCGCGACTGTTAAGGGTGTTGCAGGAACGTTGCGTGCAACCGGTGGGCAGCAGCGAGTTGTTCCCGGTGGATATCCGGATTATTTCGGCGACCAACCGCTCGCTGCGCGAGCAGGTTCAGTTGGGCCGGTTTCGGGAAGATCTTTATTACCGGATCGGCGGTTTGACCCTCGAATTGCCGCCATTGAGAGAACGCAGCGATAAGCAGGCGTTGTTCAAACGGTTGTGGGAGCAACATCGTGAACCGTCGCAGTGGGCCGGGTTAAGCCGTGAAGTGATGGAATTATTCAGCCGACATCCGTGGCCGGGGAATTTACGGCAAGTCAGCAGCGTGATGCAGGTGGCGCTGGCCATGGCCGAGGAACAACCGGTGCGGCCGGAGCACTTGCCGGATGATTTTTTTGTCGATCTGGAAATGGAACCGGTGGATTCGCCGGAGCCGCTGACGGTGGATTTGAATGATGTGGAGGATTTGAATCGGCAGTTGCAGGCGGCTGGGGGGAATATCTCGCACCTGGCCCGCAGGCTGGGTGTGAGCCGCAATACCCTCTACAAGCGGTTGCGCCAGGCTGAGTGACGAGTGAACAGTAGTGGCTGGGGTCGGCTGTAGACCATTCGCGGGCAAGCCTCGCTCCTACAGGGGCGCGTCGTTCGCCTAAATTGTGTAAGATGCGACCTTGTAGGAGCGAGGCTTGCCCGCGAAAGCGTCAGCCGAGGCACCGCTGCATTTAAGTCCTCCCCACAAACAAAAACCCGCACAAGGCGGGTTTTGTTTTGCAGCAAACACAGCAATCAGTCAGCCAAACGCCAGGTCGTACCACCCTTCCCGTCTTCCAGCACCACGCCCATCGCAGTCAACTGGTCGCGGATACGGTCGGACTCAGCCCAGTCTTTACCGGCACGAGCCGCCAGTCGCGCAGCAATCAGCGCATCAACTTCAGCCGCATCAACCCGCCCTTCAGCACCGGCCTGCAGGAAGTCATCCGCCTCAAGCTGCAACACGCCCAGCACGCTGGCCAGTTCCTTCAAGCGCGCCGCCAGACCCGCTGCCGCATCGAGATCGCTCTCACGCAAACGGTTGATCTCGCGAACCATCTCAAACAGCACCGCACAGGCTTCCGGCGTACCGAAGTCGTCGTTCATCACCTGAGTGAAACGCTCGACAAAGGCTTCGCCGCCAGCCGGTGCCGCGTTCGGCAGGCCTTTCAACGCATGGTAGAAACGCTCGAGTGCGCCCTTGGCGTCCTTAAGGTTGTCTTCCGAGTAGTTGATCGCGCTGCGGTAGTGGCTCGACACCAGCAGGTAGCGCACGACTTCCGGGTGGTACTTTTCCAGCACGTCGCGAATGGTGAAGAAGTTGTTCAAGGACTTGGACATCTTCTCGCCATTGATGCGAATCATGCCGCAATGCATCCACGCGTTGGCGTAGGTCTTGCCGGTGGCCGCTTCGCTCTGGGCGATTTCGTTTTCATGGTGCGGGAACTCGAGGTCGCTGCCGCCGCCATGAATATCGAAGGTCTCACCCAGGCAGCAGGTCGACATCACCGAGCACTCGATGTGCCAGCCCGGACGACCGTCGCCCCACGGCGATGGCCAGCTCGGTTCGCCCGGCTTGGCACCCTTCCACAGCACGAAGTCCAGCGGGTCCTGTTTCGACTCGTCGACTTCGATCCGCGCGCCGATACGCAGGTCTTCGATCTTCTTGCGCGACAGCTTGCCGTAGCCCATGAATTTGGCGACGCGGTAGTACACGTCGCCATTGCCCGGCGCGTAGGCGTAACCCTTGTCGATCAGGGTCTGGATCATCGCGTGCATACCGGGAATATGCCCGGTGGCGCGCGGTTCCATGTCCGGCTTCTGGATGTTCAGGCGCGCTTCATCTTCGTGCATCGCCGCGATCATGCGCTCGGTCAACGCTTCGAACGACTCGCCGTTCTCCTTGGCCCGATTGATGATCTTGTCGTCAATGTCGGTGATGTTGCGCACATAAGTCAGGTCGTAGCCGCTGAACCGCAACCAGCGGGTCACCAGGTCGAACGCGACCATGCTGCGGCCGTGGCCCAGGTGGCAGTAGTCGTACACGGTCATTCCGCAGACGTACATGCGCACCTTGTTGCCATCCAGCGGCTTGAAGACTTCTTTGCTCTTGGTGAGCGTGTTGTAGATCGAAAGCACTTTTGAGGTTCCTTGAATCACTGGCCCCACGAATCACGCAAGGTCACGGTACGGTTGAATACCGGATGACCTGGTTTCGAGTCCTTGATATCCGCGCAGAAGTAACCCTCGCGCTCGAACTGGAAACGGTCTTCCGGCTGTGCATTGGCCAGCGAAGGCTCGGCACGACAACCAGTGAGTACTTGCAGCGAGTCAGGGTTGATGTTGTCCAGGAAACTGGCGCTGTCTTCGGCCTTCTCAGGGTTCGGCGAGCGGAACAGGCGATCGTACAGTCGCACTTCGCACTCGATGCTGGCCGCAGCCGGCACCCAGTGCACCACGCCTTTGACCTTGCGGCCTTCAGGGTTCTTGCCCAGGGTTTCCGGATCGTAGGAGCAACGCAGTTCGACGATGTTGCCATCAGCGTCCTTGATCGCTTCGTCAGCACGAATCACGTAGCTGCCGCGCAGACGCACTTCGCCGTTCGGCTCCAGGCGCTTGTAGCCTTTTGGTGGCTCTTCCATGAAGTCATCGCGGTCGATGTAGATTTCACGGGCGAACGGCAGCTTGCGCACGCCGAGTTCTTCTTTCTGCGGGTGGCGAGGCAGTTCGAGGTGATCGACCTTGTCTTCCGGGTAGTTGGTGATCACGACTTTCAACGGACGCAGCACGCACATGGCGCGCGGGGCGTTCGCGTCGAGGTCCTGACGGATGCTGAACTCAAGCATGCCGAAGTCAACCACGCCGTCGGAACGGTTGGTGCCGACCATGTCGCAGAAATTGCGGATTGACGCCGGGGTGTAACCACGGCGGCGGAAGCCCGACAGCGTGGACATGCGCGGATCGTCCCAGCCGAAAACGTGCTTTTCATCGACCAGTTGCTTGAGCTTGCGCTTGCTGGTGATCGTGTAGTTCAGGTTCAGGCGGCTGAACTCGTACTGACGCGGGTTCGCCGGAACCGGCAGGTTCTCGAGAAACCACTCGTACAGCGGACGGTGGCTTTCGAACTCCAGGGTGCAGATCGAGTGGGTGATGCCTTCGATGGCGTCCGACTGACCGTGGGTGAAGTCATAGTTCGGGTAGATGCACCACTTGTCGCCGGTCTGGTGGTGGTGAGCATGACGGATGCGATACATGATCGGGTCGCGCAGGTTCATGTTCGGCGAGGCCATGTCGATCTTGGCCCGCAACACGCGTGCGCCGTCCTTGAACTCGCCGGCCTTCATACGGGCGAACCAATCGAGGTTTTCTTCCACGGAGCGGTCGCGGAACGGGCTGTTCTTGCCCGGCTCGGTCAGGCTGCCACGGTATTCCTTGGCCTGTTCAGGGCTCAGGTCGTCGACGTAGGCCTTGCCGGCCTTGATCAGCTCGACGGCCCAGTCGTGCAACTGGTCGAAATACTGCGAGGCATAGCGCACTTCACCGGACCATTCGAAGCCCAGCCATTTGACGTCGCTTTCGATCGCGTCGATGTATTCCTGGTCTTCCTTGGCCGGGTTGGTGTCGTCGAAACGCAGGTGCGTGACGCCGCCAAATTCCTGGGCCAGGCCGAAGTTCACGCAGATCGACTTGGCGTGACCGATGTGCAGGTAGCCGTTGGGCTCAGGCGGGAAACGGGTGACGATCTGCGTGTGCTTACCCGAGTCCAGGTCCGCCTGGATGATCGGGCGCAGGAAATTGACCGGCACGGCAGGGCCGGTCTTGGAATTCGAGGTAGGGTCGACAGTGGGCTTGCTCATAGGATCCTTGAACGTACAAGTGCGCGGCCAGTTGGCCAAATCAAAGCGGCTGTTAAAACAAAGGGGCTTATCATAGCCGATGCCGTCAAGTCGCTGACAGTACAGGCCCGAAAACGGCTGCATTTAATCGGATGCAAATGAAAAACAGCCTCGAAATTCGCGCCCGGCACGCTAAACTGCGCACCTTGGCTGTTGCTGGCCAGACCGGTTGGGGGCTGTAACGCCCCGAAACCCACGAATTCATATAAAACGCATCTCCTAAAAGAGTCCACGATCATGACCCAAGTCAAACTCACCACCAACCATGGCGACATCGTCCTGGAACTGAACGCTGAAAAGGCACCGCTGACCGTTGCCAACTTCATCGAGTACGTTAACGCCGGTCACTACGAAAACACTGTTTTCCACCGCGTCATCGGTAACTTCATGATCCAGGGCGGCGGTTTCGAGCCAGGCATGAAAGAAAAGAAAGACAAGCGCCCAAGCATCCAGAACGAAGCCGACAACGGCCTGCCGAACGAGAAGTACACCGTGGCCATGGCGCGCACCATGGAGCCGCATTCGGCTTCCGCCCAGTTCTTCATCAACGTCGCTGACAACAGCTTCCTGAACCACAGCGCCAAGACCACTCAGGGCTGGGGCTACGCCGTGTTCGCCAAAGTCGTTGAAGGCACCGACGTTGTCGACAAGATCAAAGGTGTTTCCACCACCATGAAATCCGGCCACCAGGACGTGCCAGCAGAAGACGTGATCATCGAGAAAGCCGAGATCATCGAAGCGTGATACTGCTGATTTCAGACTTGCATCTGGAAGAGGAGCGCCCGGACATTACCCGGGCGTTTCTGGATTTGCTCGCCGGACGTGCCCGCTCGGCGAGTGCGCTGTACATTCTGGGCGACTTTTTCGAGGCGTGGATTGGCGACGATGCCATGACGCCGTTCCAGCGTTCCATCTGCCAGGCCCTGCGCACTCTTAGCGACAGCGGCACGGCGATTTTTCTGATGCACGGCAATCGCGACTTCATGCTGGGCCAGGCCTTTTGCAAACAGGCCGGCTGCACGTTGTTGAAGGACCCGAGTGTCGTGCAGTTCAACGGCGAGCCGGTGCTATTGATGCACGGCGACAGCCTCTGCACCCGCGACGAGGCTTATATGAAGCTGCGTCGCTATCTGCGTAATCCGATCACCTTGTTCATCCTGCGCCACTTGCCTTTGCGGACTCGCCATAAACTGGCGCGCAAGCTGCGCAGTGAAAGCCGTGCGCAGACGCGGATGAAGACCAATGACATTATCGATGTCACGCCGGAAGAAGTGCCGCGGATCATGCAGGCCTATGGCGTGAAGACCTTGATCCATGGGCACACCCATCGCCCGGCCATTCACAAGTTGCAGATTGGCGAGCAGGCTGCCAAACGCATTGTGTTGGGGGATTGGGATCGTCAAGGGTGGGCGTTGCAGGTGGATGAGCAAGGGTTTGCGCTGGCTCCCTTCGACTTCGCCCCGCCGCCACAACTGGCTGCCCCCACGATCTAACTGACACTTCCTCCTGTAGGAGCGAGGCTAGCCCGCGAAGGCGGCGTGTCAGTCAACATTGATTTTGACTGACACACCGCCTTCGCGGGCAAGCCTCGCTCCTACAGGGGGCTGCGGCGAGCTTAGTGGCCGGAGGACGCAGGGCCTGCTTTTGCGGCAAACGGTGGTTTCGCCAGCCACACAATCACGATCAAGCCCATGAACGCCCACCCCAGCAGCGTGAAGTAATCCACGGTGGAGAGCATGTACGCCTGGCTGGTCAGCACATGATCCAGCTGCGCATACGCCGGGTTGCTCGCACCGCCCAGCGCATTCAGCGCCTCACGAGTCGCAGGCTCATAGGTGCTGATGCTTTCGCTCATATAGGCGTGATGCTGATCCGCCCGGCGGATCCAGATCCACGTGGTCAACGACGCCGCAAAGCTACCGCCCAACGTCCGCAGGAACGTCGCCAGGCCGGCGCCGTCGGCGATCTGGCTCGGTGGCAGGTCCGACATCAGGATGCTCAAGGTCGGCATGAAGAACAGCGCCACGCCAATGCCCATGAACAGTTGCACCAGGGCGATGTGCTGGAAGTCCACTTCGTTGGTGAACCCGGCGCGCATGAAGCAGCTCAGGCCAATCGCCAGGAACGCCAGCCCGGCCAGCAGTCGCAGGTCGAACTTGTGCGCGTACTTGCCGACAAACGGCGACATCAGCACCGGCAAAATCCCGATCGGCGCCACCGCCAGCCCCGCCCACGTCGCCGTGTAACCCATCTGGGTTTGCAGCCATTGCGGCAGGATCAGGTTGATACCGAAGAACCCGGCGTAACCCAACACCAGCACAATGGTGCCGATACGGAAGTTACGGTAGGCAAACAGTCGCAGGTTGACCACCGGATGTTTGTCAGTCATTTCCCAGATCACAAACACCGCCAGCGCGATCACTGAAATGGCCGCGCCGATGAGGATGAAGTTCGATTCGAACCAATCGAGGTCGTTGCCCTTGTCGAGGATCACCTGCAACGCGCCGACGCCGATAATCAGCGTGATCAGACCCACGTAATCCATCGGCTGACGGCTGGTTTCCACCGGACGCGCCTTGAGTTGCTGGCGCACCACCATCACCGCGAAGACACCGATTGGCACGTTGATAAAGAAGATCCACGGCCAGCTGTAACTGTCGGTAATCCAGCCGCCGAGGATCGGGCCGGCAATCGGCGCGACCACCGTGACCATCGCCAGTAACGCCAGGGCCATGCCGCGCCTCGCTGGGGGATAAACCGCGATCAGCAGCGTCTGGGTCATCGGGTACAACGGACCCGCCACCAGACCTTGCAGCACCCGGAAGCCAATCAGCTCGGGCATCGAGGTCGAGATACCGCAGAGAAACGAGGCCAGTACAAACAGAACAGTCGCCCAGAGGAACAGCTTCACTTCACCAAAGCGCCGGCTGAGCCAACCGGTCAGCGGCAGCGCAATCGCATTGCTCACCGCAAACGAAGTGATCACCCAGGTGCCCTGCTCCGAACTCACGCCCAGGTTGCCGGAAATCGTCGGCAGCGCCACGTTGGCGATGGTGGTGTCGAGCACTTGCATAAAGGTCGCCAGCGACAGGCCGATGGTGGCGAGCAGCAGGCTGGGCGGCGTGAAAGACGCGTTATTGCTCATCGCAAATCCTTTGAAACCTGATGGGCGCTGCGCCTGTTACAGACGCAGCTGACCTTGTAGGAGCGAGCCTTTGTGGTGAGGACGCTTTTGTGGCGAGGGGATTTATCCCCGTTGGGTTGCGTAGCAGCCCCAAAATCTCGACAGCTATCAAGATTTTTGGGAGTGCTTCGCTCTCCAACGGGGATAAATCCCCTCGCCACAAAGGCTCGCTCCTACAGGGTGCGTGTCAGCGCTGCACGGTTTTGCTGATCGCAGCGCTGTTGTCATGGATCAACTGAGTGATCATCGCGTCAGCCTCGGCCAATTGACGGTCGTAGACGTTGGTGCTGAACGAAGCCCTTTGCGGCGGCTGTTGCGCCAGCACCGGGCCGCTCTGGTCATGCAGGTTCACATCGACCTGGGTCGACAGGCCCACCCGCAACGGGTGCTTGGCGAGCTCTTCGGCGTTGATGTGAATCCGTACCGGCACCCGCTGTACGATTTTGATCCAGTTACCGGTGGCGTTCTGCGCCGGCAGCAGGGCAAACGCGCTGCCGGTGCCGGCGCCGAGGCTGTCGATGGTGCCGCTGAATTTCACGTCGCTGCCGTAAAGGTCGGCCTCGATGTCCACCGGCTGACCGATGCGCATGTCACGCAGCTGGGTTTCCTTGAAGTTGGCGTCGATCCACAGCTGATCCAGCGGAATCACCGCCATCAGCGCCGTGCCCGGCTGGACACGCTGGCCCAATTGCACGGAACGTTTGGCGACATAGCCGGTGACCGGCGCGATCAAGGTGCTGCGGGAGTTGTTCAAGTAGGCCTGACGCAATTGCGCGGCAGCCGCCATCACGTCCGGATGCGACGAAACCACGGTGTCATCCACCAGTGCGCTGGTGGTTTTCAGTTGCTGTTTGGCGTTGGCCAGGGCGTTTTGCGCCGAGGTCAGGTCGTCGCGGGCGTGGGACAGTTCTTCCTGGGAAATCGCCCCGCCAGCAGCGAGGTTTTTCCGGCGATTGAAGTTGTCCTGGGCCTTCTGTACTTCGGCCTGCTGGGCGTTGACCTGGGCTTTCATGCCGTCGACGTTGCTGTACAAGCCGCGAACCTGACGCACGGTGCGGGCCAGGTTGGCCTGGGCACTTTGCAGACCGACTTGGGCATCATTCGGGTCGAAGTTGATCAGCACCTGGCCTTCATGCACCAGGTCGCCGTCGTCAGCGCCGATGCTCACGACGGTGCCGGTGACCAGCGGGGTGATTTCCACCACGTTGCCGTTCACATAGGCATCGTCGGTGCTTTCATTCCAGCGCCCGTAGAATTCGTGATACCCCCAGACGCCGACACCGGCGAGGATCACCACGATCGCCAGCACCACCAGCATGATTTTGCGTTTGCGCGGATTGCTGGTGTCCGGAGTGCTGTCAGGGGTTTGTGTTGTCGTTTCGGCAGTGGCCATGACAAATACCTTGAATTAGTTGTGCTGCGTGGCTGGGAGTGCGTTGGCTGCGGTCAGGGTTTCGCCCTGAAAGCCGCCGCCCAGCGCCTGCATCAGTTGGATCGACAAGTCGATCTGCTCGGCATTCAGGTTGGCCAACTGACGCTGGGCCTGGAGCAATTGCTGCTCGATGCTGAGCACGTCCAGGTAGTTACCGATGCCGGAACCGTACCGCTGGACCACGGTGTTGTAAGAATCCTGGGCAATGTCGGTGGCGTGTTGCTGCGCCCCGATCTGCCGGCCGATATCGCGCAACTGGTTGATGGTGTCGCTGACATCACCCAGGGCTTTCACCAGACTTTTGTTGTACTGCGCCACCGCGAGGTCGTAATCGGCATCGCGGGAATCGAGGTCGGCGCGCAGGCGGCCACCGTCGAAAATCGGCACAGAGATCGTCGGCGCTACGTTGAAGAAACGGCTGGCCGAACCAAACATCGCATCACCCAGCAACGACTCGGCACCGGCCGCGGCGCTCAGGTTGAGGTTGGGGTAGAACTGGGTTTTGCCGGCGGCGATGTTTTTGCTCGCGGCCTCGACCCGCCAGCGTGCAGCCACCAGGTCTGGACGACGACCGAGCAACTCGGCCGGCAGTACCGATGGCAAAGCCACGGCGCTGGCTTGCAGGATCTTCGGCCGGGCGATTTCATTGCCGCGATCCGGGCCTTTGCCGAGCAGCACGGCCAACGCGATTTTCGCGCTTTGCAGGCGTTTTTCGGCGTCGATCAAGCTCGCTTCGGAGCTGGCTTCCAGGCTTTCGGTTTGCTGGAACTGGTACTGGCTGTCGATCCCCGAACTCAGGCGACGCTGGCTCAGGTCGAGCATCTGCCTGGTGCGCTTGAGGTCTTCATTGGCCAGGTCATAGACGATGTGCGCCTGACCCAAGTCGCTGTAGGCGCGGGCGACGTCGGCGGACAAGGTCAGTTGCGCGGCCTGCTGATCGACTTCGGCAGCACGGGCCTCGCCCAACGCGGCTTCCCAGGCGTCACGCTGACCGCCCCAGAGGTCGAAGTTGTAATTGAAACTGGCACCGATGTTACGCAGGGTGGAATACGTGCCACCCTGCCCGCTCGGGTCCTGATCGCGGGCCAGGCGCGAACGGCTGACACCGGCGCTGGCATCGAGAGTCGGCATGCGCGCGGCATCGGCGGCATACGCGGCGGCGCTGGCCTGGTGGGCGCGGGCGTCGGCGATCTGCATGTCGGGGCTGTCGTGCAGGGCTTCGCGGATCAAGCCGTCGAGTTGCGGGTCACCGAGGCTTTTCCACCAATCGCTTTTCGGCCAGGCCGCGGGCGACAGGGTCACGCCGCTGAGGGATTGCCCGGCCTTGAGGTTTTTCGCATCGAGGCTGACGCCTTCGGTGGTCAGGCCGCTGTAACTGGCGCAACCGGCCAGGGTCATGGCCGCCAGCACCAGGCTCAGGCCCGCACGCAGGGTTTTACTGTTCATTTGTCACCTACCCGCAGCAGCGTGATCGAGTCACCGGCTGCCACCAGAATTTTCTTCAGGATCTGTTCGAGGGTTTGCAACTCCTCAGGGGTGATCGCGCCGGCCAGTTCATTCATGGCGTCGGCGCCGATCTCCGGGAGGCGGGCAGCCAGTTGCTGGCCTAGTTCCGTCAGCACCAGTTGAACCTGACGGCGATCCGCCTCGGAACGTTGGCGGGCAAGGAAACCTTTCTGTTCCAGACGATCGAGCATGCGGGTCATCGACCCGCTGTCCAGCGACAGGTGACGGCACAGCTCGGCCGGAGTATCGACGCCGAACTGGGCCATGATGATCAACACTTTGAACTGCGCGGCGGTGATGCCGTGGGGTTCCATGTGCGTGTCGATGATCCGGTCCTTGAGCAGCGCAGCGCGCCCAAGCAGGAGGCCGAGATGGCAAGTGTGGAATGCGTCTGGGGTGAAATGTTTCATCTGACCACCAATTAGCTGCCTAGGCAGAGAATGTATGACGAGATGTTACTGCCTAGGCAGCGAATGTCAACGTAATAGTTAGGTTGCTTGCTATTTAGGTGATAAATGGCGCGGATTTTGTGGCGGGCACACAGACGCTTTCGCGGGCAAGTCGGATCGCCGCACCGCTCGCTCCTACAGGTTCGGTGTAACCCCTGTAGGAGCTAGGCTTGCCCGCGAAAGCAGCGACTCGGTTTAGGAAGGAACGGGGGTTTAGAAATCCCGCTTGTAGAAGATGTCCAGCGAACTGGCCACGCCGCCGGCGGCTTCGAGGTAGACCTTTTTGCTCAGCTTGTAGCGCAAGGCAATGGTGTTGGCCGGCTCGAACACACCAACGCCATAACGCAGGCTGAGCTTCTCGGAGATATTGCCGCTGGCCACGACGCTGGTGGTATTGCCGCTGCCCTGGGTGTCGAGCTGAAAATCCTGAATCCCCAGATCGTTGGCCAGTTTGCCGGTCACCCCGGAACTGCCCATCAAGCCCAACCCGAGTGCTGCCTGGGCCAGCATGTTGTTGTCTTCACCATTGGTGCTCAGCGGACGCCCCAGCACCAGATACGACAAAGCCTGCTCCTGACTCATCGCCGGCTCGGAGAAAATCTGCGTAGTCGGCTGTTCGGCGCTGCCGCTGAGGCGAATCCCGGCGATCACGTCGTCGGTCTGGCGAATGGCTTCGATGTCCAGATACGGCTGGTCAATCGGACCAGCGAACAACAGCCGCGCACGGCGGACCGTCAGTCGCTGACCGTACGCCCGATAACGCCCATCGTTGAGCCAGAGCTCGCCCCGGGTGTCCATGTTGTCGCCGATGTGCACGTGCCCTTGCAGGTTGGCGGTCAGGCCAAACCCGGCAAAACTGAGTTTGTCCTCACCCACCACCACGTCGATGTCCATCTTCATGGCCAGCGGCGGCTTGCCCTCTTCGGTCTGCTGGCCGACGATCACCGTGTCATCGGAAACCTTGACCGTCGACGGCGGCAACTCGCGCACAGTGATCGCGCCCTTGGGCACCAATACTTTGCCGGTGATCGCCAGTTTATCGTCCTTCATCGAGATCTTCAGGTCCGGCGCCACTTCGAGCTTGGCATACGGTTCGACGGTGACGGGCAACTGTGAGCCCTTGAGCGTCAGATCCACCACCAGCGCCTGACCCCAGGCGATGTTGCCGTTGAGACTGCCCTGCCCGTTCTTGCCGCTTTTCCAGCCACCGTTCAATTGCACGGTTTCGCCGGCGATCAGCGCTTGAAGCTGCAAACCCTGCAACTCCATCGGCAATTCAGGTCCAGACACTTCGCCGTCGCTGAGCAGCAGGTTGCCATTGACCTGCGGTGTCAGCAGATCGCCAGAGAGCGTGCCACTGCCGTTCAAACGCCCAGTGAGTTTCTCGACCATCGGCACAAATGGCCGCGCCACCGACAGATCCAGGCCACTCAGACGGAACGACCCGGTAAGCGGTTTGTTTTTCGGCAGCGGATTGATTTGCGCCTGCACCATCAGCTCGCCGAGCTTGCCGCCGACGAAATTGAGGTCGGTATCGATGCGTTTGGGCGTGAGCTTGCTGGTGAGTTTCAGGGTCTGGTACGGGAAGTCCAGCCACTGATCCTTTTCCTTCATGCGCAACGTGCCACCGCTGGCATCGACGCTGACCTGGCCGTTCGGGCCGCTGGCCGGCAGGTCCAGTTGCAGGTCGGCGTTGAGCTTGCCCTTCCAGGCGAAATCTTTAGGCAGCCATTGCGCGAGGCTTTCAATCGGGAATTGCTTGAGGTGATAACGCAGCTTCGGTTCCGGCATCAAACGCTGGTCTTCGCCACACAGGCTGGCCGGGCCGGACATCCAGCAATGGGCGCCAAAGTTGATTTTACCGTCCGCCAGCCGTTCGAGTTTCGCCGGGCCTTGCAGCTTCCAGTCCTGACCACCGGCCTGGATATCACCACTGGCCAGGCGTCCGCGCCAGTTGCCCTTGTCCAGCGAACCGTCAAGGCCGAGCGCCAGTTTCAGCTTCGGCCCTTGCAGGTCGAGGGCAAGTTTCTGGTTCTTGATATCGCCCTGACCGCTGGCGGTCAGCGTGCCCAGCGAGGTGTCGCCGGCCTGAATGCCGCTGCCCTTGAGGTCGATTTTCGCCCGTTGCGCGCCGTCGAGGGTCGCGTCCAGGTTCAGGCTTTGCAGGCGATTGTCTTCGAAGGCCAGTTTCGTGCCTTGCAAGCCGAGCTTGCCTTGCGGCGCCTTCAGCGTACCGGCGACATCGACGCGACCGTTGAGCTGACCGCGCAGTTGCGGCCAGAGTTGGGCCAGGCGTGGCAGCTTGATGTCGATCTGGCCGGCGAGCTTCTGTTGCAGGCTGCCCTTGCCGGTGATGCTGTTGTCACCGAGGCGGATTTGCAGTGCGTTGAGGTTCCATTGCTCACCAGCGCCATCGGCCTTGGCCTGGATCACCGCCGGCTGACCGCGCAGTTTGCCTTTCAGGTCGAGGTCGGCGCTCAGGCTGAGCTTTTCATTCTTCATCTCGCCTTGGCTGCGCAACGGCCCGGCCAGCGTACCCGGCAACTCCGCGACCCAATACGCGGGGTTGATCGCCGACAGGTCGAGCGCGGTGTCCCAGGCAATGCCATCGGCAAATTGCAGGTTCAGATGCCCGACGGCCTTGCCCTGCCCGGCTTCGAGTTGAATTTGTTGCAGATAGATTTTCGTCAGATCGCCGCTGAACGGGCTGTCGAGGCTGAACGCACCCGCCGGGCCGTCGAGGGCCGATTTGAAGTGACCGATGTATTTGCCGTCGGTGTAGGAGACTTCACCGTTGAAGCTGCGCAACGCCACTTCTGGCTCGTCGATCAGCGGATAGAGGCGGTGCCAGGGGAAATCCAGCCAGTCGATTTTCGCGTCGGCGCTCAGGCCTTTGCTCCAGTCGAGGTTGCCGGTGAGTTTAAGGCTTTGCTTGTCGTTGGCGGTCAGGTCGAGGCCGGCAATCTGCGCGCCGTTGGCGTCGACCTTGCCTTGCAGCAACAGCGCGACCGGGCCTTTTTCAGCGGGCAATGTAGCTTTGCCGAGCAACTGGTAACCGTTTTTCAGGTCGCCGTCGCCGGTGAGTTCCAGTTGATTGAGTTGCAGCGTGTCCGGCAGATCGGCGCTGGGTTTGAAGCCGTCGGCGGTGATCCGTACTTTGGCCGGAAGGTTGTCCACCAGCGGTTGCAATTCGCCGGTCAGTTGGCCGTTCAAGTAACCGCTGCTGTCGGCTTTCAGGTTCAGGGTTTTCAGCAGGTCGCCGTCCACCTTCAGGGCCAACGCCCAAGGCTCGGGCGCTGGCAGGGTCAACGTGCCTTCGGCCTTGAGCGACCAGTTACCGCTGGGTTGCAAAAGGCCGGACAGATTCAGGCTGAGCTCGTCACGCTGCAACTTCACCGAGTCGATCTGCAACCCTTGCGCCGTCCAGTGCGCGGCCAGTTGCAAGCCTTTGAGTTCTTCGCTGCCGTTGAACAGCAGGCTGCCGACCTGCACATCGCCCAGTTCGATCGCCAGGGGCAGGTTCAAATCCGGGAGCGTGATCGGCCCGCTGCTTTCTTCTTCGGTGCCCGGCGGGAATTGCAGGCTGACCTGATCGGCCTTCAATTGCTCGATGCACAAGGTCATGCGCGTCAGGCACAGCGGTGACCAGGCGAATATCGGTTTGCTCAGCTCAACCCGGCTGGTGTCCTGCTGCCACAGCAGATGATCAGCACTCCACTGCCCGCCCAACCGGCCCTGGAAATTCTCCACCGTCAGACCCGGCACAAAGCCGAGCGCCCAACGGCTGCCGGTCGCCGTGCCCAGCACCGTGGTCACGGCCAGGACGACCAGCATCAGCAACGCCAGAATCGCCAGCAGCGTTATTTTCAAACCACGATTCACAGCTCGGGCCCCATGGAAAAGTGCAGTCGAATACCACCGTCGTCGTCCATCGCATGGGCCAGGTCGAGGCGAATCGGCCCCACCGGTGACACCCAGCGCACGCCGATGCCGACGCCGGTCTTGAGGTTCGGCAGTTCGAGTGTATTAAAGGAGTTGCCCTGGTCAACGAAGGTAGCGACTCGCCATTTTTCGGCGACGGAGTACTGGTACTCGACGCTGCCGGCGATCATGTAGCGACCACCGATGCGGTCGCCCTCGGAGTTTTCCGGGGAAAGGCTTTGATAGTCGTAGCCGCGCACGCTCTGATCGCCACCGGCGAAAAACCGCAATGACGGCGGCACAGACTTGTAGCCGTTGGTGGCGCTGCCGCCGACCTGCACCCGGCCGAGGAAACGGTGTTTATCGAAGACCGTGGTCAAGCCTTTGACGAGTGCGGTGCCGTAGACCAGGTTGTTGTCCGACCCCAAGCCTTCCTTGGCCACTTTGGTCTCGAACTCCAGGCGATAGCCGTTGTGCGGGTCGATGCGGTTGTCGCTTTTCAGGTAGGAATAACTGACGCCGGGCATCAGCAATGTGCTGAGTCCCGAGTCGTCGCCGAGCCGGTATTCCTCGCGCTGCCACTTGAGCGACACCACGCGCTGCCAGCCGCTGGGCAACTTGCTGTGCCACTCGGGACCGAGGGTCAGGAGTTTGCTGAGGGAGTCCTTGTCGGCGATTTCTTCGTTTTGATAGCCGCCGGCGAAGCGCAGTTTGTCGGTCAGCGGCGGGTCCAGGGGGATGTCGTAGAACACCCCGACGTTCTGCCGTGGCGCCGAGATTTCAGTCTCCCAGCCGTAGCTGTGCCCCTGCGGGTTGACCCAGTGCCGGGTCCAGTTGGCCTTGATCCGGGGGCCGACGTCGGTGGAATAGCCAAGCCCCAGGCCCATGGTCCGTGGTTTGCGGGTTTCCAGTTTGACGTCCACCGGGATCACATCGTTCTTTGACGCCGTCGGTGCCGCATCCACCCGCACACTTTCGAAATAGCCGCTCGATTGCATGGCCTGATTGAGTTCGGCGATCAGTTCCGAGTCGTAAGGCGCGCCTTCCTTGAACGGCACCATGCGTCGCAGCAGGTCTTCATCGAACGGCGTGTCGCCCTCGAAACTGACTTTGCCCAGGGCATAACGCGGGCCGCTGTCATAGACGAGGTCGATGTCGGCGACGCCGGCGCGCGGGTCTACCGACAATGTCTGATGCGTGAAGTGACCACTGAAGAAACCATAGCGCGAAGCCTGATTCTGGATCAGTTTCTTGGCGTCTTCATAACGGCCATGGTTCAGCACCGCGCCGGTTTTCAGCGCGGCGCTTTTGGGTACACGAAAGGCTTTGAGGGAGGCCGCCGGGCCGTCGATGCGAATCGTGACATTGCGCAAATGCACCGGCTCGCCGGGATCGATGTTGAGGATCAGGCGCGGCGTCTTGCCGCCCTTCACGTCGCTGTCGATCTGCGGCTGGTAATAGCCCAAGGCCTGGGCGGCCTTGCGCGCCTGTTCTTCGGCGCCACGACTGAAGCGGAGCAAGGCTTCTTCGTCACGATCGCCGAGGCTGCCGATATAGCCCTCTATATTGGCTTTCAGTTCATCGTTGGACGGTTTGATCCGCACATCCAATTCACTTTGCGCCAGTGCCGCGCAGCTGGTGAACAGCATCAGCACGCCACTGGTAATTCTTCCTGGAAACTTCATAGGCGCGGATGCTATCACGAGCTTGGGAGCGTGATAGAGCCTGGCGTGCGGTGAAAGTTCTACCTTTAGGCCGTTGCTGTTTGTAACACCTGGGGATTGGCGTGGAAAAACACGTGTTCGCGAATGGGTCCTACGGCAACCTCGCCAATTTCCTCATAGCCCTGACGCTTATAAAACTCAAGATAACGAGGATTCCCGGTATCAAGGATCACGCCCTCGGAGGTTTCATCGACTGCGCACCAGTTATGCACCGCTTGCAGCAGTTGCTCGCCGAAGTGTTTGCCCTGGAACTGCGGATGAATCCCCAGCAACGGCAGGACATGCACCGAGTCGGACGGCACGCAGGCGGCAACGGCGGCGTGGTAATCGAGGTAGCGGCGGGTGCAACGAAAACCGGTGCTGAGCACCATGCGCAGACGCCAGGCCCAACTTTCAGTGATGCCCAGTCGACGTTGCGGCGGAGCGATAAGGGCGATGCCGATCAGGCGGTCGTTGACCAGCAGGCCGATGGCCGGCAAATCCTGAAGAAAGTGTTGTTTGACCAGCTCGCGCACCGTTGCCCGCACACGATGTTCATAGCCGGGACGTTCGGCCTCGAACAGGTAGCCGAAGGTCGGTTCGTGACGGTAAGCGTGGTACAGCAGGGAGCGCGCTTCGTGGGCGTAGCCGCTGTCGAGCATGTGGATATCGGCAATGGCGGTCGAGGTTTCGGGCATAACGGTAGATCTCCCCGGGGCGCCGCTCAAAATGGCGGCGTTCTTATTGGTACGAGCCTTTGGGTGGTAATACAGTTCCCCCCACAGGTATAGACCAAGGCTGGATCTTCATCGACTGGACAGGCCTCTTCGCGGGCAAGTCGGATCGCCGCACCGCTCGCTCCCACAGGTTCTGTGGCTTACATAAATTCTGTGCTCAATCGAGAAACCTGTAGGAGCGAGGCTTGCCCGCGAAGAGGCCCTGACTGCCAATACAGATCTGACAGAACAAGGTAACTCCCCTGCCTCAACACTGGCCCGATTCCTACAGGTCAGCTAGCATCGCCCTTTTGCCAGGACTGCCGACCATGAAGATCGTCTCCTTCAACATCAACGGGCTGCGCGCTCGCCCGCATCAGCTGGCGGCGCTGATCGAAAAGCACCAGCCGGACGTGATCGGCCTCCAGGAAACCAAGGTTCACGACGACCAGTTTCCGCTGGCCGAGGTGCAGGCACTGGGTTATCACGTGTATTTCCACGGGCAGAAAGGCCATTACGGCGTCGCCCTGCTCTCGCGTCAGGAACCGATTGCGCTGCATAAAGGTTTCGCCACCGATGAAGAAGACGCTCAACGGCGTTTTATCTGGGGCACGTTTGCCGACGCCAATGGCGTGCCGGTGACCATCATGAACGGCTATTTCCCACAGGGCGAAAGCCGCGATCACCCGACCAAGTTCCCGGCCAAGGAACGTTTCTACGGCGACCTGCAGCAATTGCTGGAAGGCCAGTTCAGCAATGAACAGCCGGTGGTGGTGATGGGCGACGTGAACATTTCCCCGGAAGACTGCGACATCGGCATCGGCCCGGACAACATGAAACGCTGGCTGAAAACCGGTAAATGCAGCTTCCTGCCGGAAGAGCGCGAGTGGATGGCACGCTTGAAGAACTGGGGTCTGGTGGACAGTTTCCGCCACTTGAACCCGGACGTGGCCGACCGTTTCAGCTGGTTCGACTACCGCAGCCGCGGCTTTGAAGACGAACCCAAGCGCGGGCTGCGGATTGACCTGATCATGGCGTCCCATGGGTTGTTGCCACGGGTCAAGGATGCGGGTGTGGATTACGAACTGCGCGGGATGGAAAAACCATCGGATCATGCGCCGATCTGGCTTGAGTTGAGCTGATTCCCTCGACATCGACACACATCAACTGTGGGAGCGACCTGTGGCGAGGGGATTTATCCCCGTTGGGTCGCGGAGCGGCCCTGAACCTATGATTACGGTCCCTCAGGCAAACCGCATCCACCGGTTTTACGACTGCTGCGCAGCCGAACGGGGATAAATCCCCTCGCCACGGCTCACTCCCACATTTTGTGACTGTCATCTGTTAGAAACTTTACTGACTTATTCTCCCGGCACTTCCTTTGGCCAAATAAGGTGCCGGCATGACGCTGCGCGTGTTGTTCCTGTTGATGCTGTGCGCCTGTTTGCCATTGACGGCGTCGGCGGGCGATTTGCCGACACCCGAAAACGGCCCGGTCCTGCGCATTCAGGGCTCCAACACCATCGGCGCCGCACTGGGGCCGGCGCTGGTCGAAGGACTGTTGCGCGAACAGGGCTTGCTCAAGGTCCACAGTGAAGTCCCGGACAAAGCCAACGAACAACGCATCGTCGGCGAAACCGTTCAGGGACGCCGTGTGGTGGTGGAAGTCGCGGCCCATGGTTCCAGCACCGGGTTCGGCGCCCTGAAAACCGCCTCCGCCGACCTCGCCGCCTCCTCGCGCCCGATAAAGGACAGCGAACGGGCAGACCTCAAAACCCTGGGCGACTTTAAAAGCCCCGGTGCCGAGCAAGTCATCGCCATCGATGGACTGGCAATCATCCTTCATCCACAGAACCCACTGAATCAACTCAACACCGAACAACTGGCGCAAATTTTCAGCGGTGAGGCAAAAACCTGGGAAGAACTCGGCGGCAGTGGTGGGACGATTCACCTGTATGCGCGGGATGATCAATCGGGCACGTACGACACGTTCAAGGAGTTGGTCCTCAGTCGGCGTGGGAAAACCCTGAACAGCGCCGCGAAACGCTTCGAATCCAGCGAGCAATTGTCCGACGCTGTCAGCCAGGACCCGCAAGGCATCGGTTTTATCGGTTTGCCTTACGTGCGCCAGGCCAAAGCCGTGGCGATTGCCGACGGCCAGTCCCAGGCCATGCTGCCGCTCAATAGCCTGATTGCAACGGAGGACTATCCGCTGTCCCGGCGGCTGTTCTTCTACCTGCCGCCCAATGGGAAAAATCCTTGGGCGCAAGCGCTGGTGGCGTTCGCGCAAAGCAGCAAAGGCCAGGCGATTGTCGCGGCCAACGGCTTTGTCGCGCAGACCGTACAGGCCATGAGCGTCACGCCCAACGCCTTGATGCCCGAGGGTTATCAGGCGCTAAGCCGCCATGCGCTGCGGCTGTCGGTGAATTTCCGTTTTGAGGAAGGCAGCGCGACGCTGGACAACAAGGCCCGACAAGACTTGTCGCGGGTGCTCGACTATATAAAGCAGCGCGACAAAACCAATCGACAGGTGACACTGGTAGGGTTCGGCGATGCCAAGAGCGATCCGGCGCGTGCCGACCTATTGTCAAAGCTGCGGGCGATGGCGGTGCGGCGGGAATTGGTGAAAAGCGGCGTGGTGTTTCGCGAGATTCGCGGCTTTGGCGCCGAGATGCCGGTGGCGGCGAACAGTGCGGATGTGGGGCGGATCAAGAATCGGCGGGTTGAGGTTTGGGTGTATTGAGTTGAAATGAGGACAAATGTGGCGAGGGAGCTTGCTCCCGCTGGGCTGCGAAGCGGCCCTCCTTACTCCTGAAAAGCAGGGGACTGCTGCGCAGTCCAGCGGGAGCAAGCTCCCTCGCCACATAACTGTTAGTTCCCGCTACGCATCATCTCTTTCGGCACGTACTTGCCAATCTCGAACTTGCCGATCGCCGCGCGGTGCACTTCGTCCGGGCCGTCGGCCAGGCGCAGGGTGCGCTGCATCGCATACATGTAGGCCAGCGGAAAATCGTTGGAAACTCCTGCCCCGCCATGGATCTGAATCGCCCGATCGATAACCCGCAAGGCCACGTTCGGTGCAACGACCTTGATCTGTGCGATCTCGCTCTTCGCCACCTTGTTACCGGCGGTGTCCATCATGTACGCCGCTTTCAAGGTCAGCAGGCGTGCCATGTCGATTTCCATCCGCGAGTCGGCGATCTTGTCGATGTTGCCGCCCAGACGTGCCAGCGGTTTACCGAACGCGGTGCGGCTCACCGCACGTTTGCACATCAACTCCAGCGCACGTTCGGCCATGCCGATCGAACGCATGCAGTGGTGAATCCGGCCCGGGCCAAGGCGACCCTGGGCGATTTCGAAGCCGCGTCCTTCGCCCAGCAGGACGTTTTCGTACGGCACGCGGACGTTTTCAAACAGCACTTCGGCGTGGCCGTGAGGCGCGTCGTCGTAGCCGAACACCGGCAGCGGACGAACGATCTTCACGCCCGGCGCATCCACCGGCACCAGAATCATCGAGTGCTGAGCGTGGCGCGGCGCGTCCGGATTGCTCAACCCCATGAAGATCAGGATTTTGCAGCGCGGGTCGCAGGCGCCAGAGGTCCACCATTTTTTGCCGTTGATCACCCACTCGTCGCCATCACGCACAGCGCGGGCGGCCATGTTGGTGGCGTCGGACGAAGCCACGTCCGGCTCGGTCATGGCGAACGCCGAGCGGATCTCGCCACGCAGCAGCGGTTCGAGCCAGCGTTGCTTCTGTTCTTCGTTGGCGTAACGCACCAGCACTTCCATGTTGCCGGTGTCCGGTGCGGAGCAGTTGAAGGGCTCGGGGCCGAGCAGCGAGCGGCCCATGATTTCCGCCAGTGGTGCGTATTCGAGGTTGGTCAGGCCGGCGCCGAGTTCGGACTCAGGCAGAAACAAATTCCACAACCCTTCAGCCTTGGCCTTGAGTTTGAGCTCTTCCATGATTGCGGTCGGCTGCCAGCGATCGCCCTCGGCGACCTGGCGCTCGAACACCGCTTCGGCGGGGTAAACGTAGGTGTCCATGAACGCGGTCACGCGCTCACGCAGTTCTTGCACCTTGGGCGAATAAGCGAAATCCATGGGCAGCTCTACCTTTTTGACTGGGTTCAGAGGAGTTGTTCAGGTCATGCAATCGATGCTAGAACAGCTACGAAAATTTACCTAGCCTATTCTCGGCGTGTATTAACATTCATCACCGATATATGATCGGGTGATTGCCAAGGCCTCCGGCCGCAACAAAACGCCCCAAACAATAAGAGTGCAGCGCAATGAATCTGAGCAAGGTCGACCTCAACCTTTTCATCGTCTTCGACGCGATCTACACCGAAGCCAACCTGACCCGCGCCGGGCAGATTGTCGGCATTACTCAGCCAGCGGTCTCGAACGCTCTGGCCCGCCTGCGCGAGACCTTCAACGACCCGTTGTTCGTGCGCACCGCGCAGGGCATGGTGCCGACACCCATGGCGCAGAACATCATCGGGCCGGTGCGTAACGCCCTCTCCCTGCTGCGGGTGTCGGTGCAGGAAAGCCGGATTTTCAACCCGTTGCAGGCGGTCAAGACGTATCGCATCAGCATGACCGACCTGACCGAAGCAGTGATTCTGCCGCCGCTGTTCCAGCGCCTGCGCCGCCTGGCACCGACGGTGATCATCGAAAGTTTTCTGTCCAAGCGCCGCGAGACCACCAAGGAGTTGGCGGCTGGGCGTCTCGACTTCGCGGTCGATGCGCCGCTCAACACCGACCCGCAGGTGCGCCACGTCAAGCTGATGGAAGACCGTTACGTGTGTGCGATGCGCAAGGGCCATCCGCTGGCGGGCAAAGAGAAATTCACCCTCGACGATTATCTGTCGCTGACGCACATCCATATCTCCAGCCGCCGCAGCGGCCTGGGTCATGTCGACCTGGCCCTCGGGAAAATGGGCATCCAGCGCAAGATCGCCCTGCGCTCACAGCATTACTTGATGGCGTCCCAGGTTTTGCAGCAGACCGACATGGTCATGACCGTGCCGGAACGCTTTGCCCGTCGTCATGACTTGTACTCGGTGAACCTGCCGGTCAACGACGTGCCGCCGGTGGAAACTCACCTCTACTGGCACGAAAGCACCGACCAGGACCCGGCCAACCGCTGGATGCGCGAACAGATGATCGAGTTGTGCCAGCAAGTGACGGCGCATGAGAAGAAGCTCGATAAGGTGTAGGGCTTTGGACCGCGTCATCGTTCTTCGCGGGCAAGTCGGACCGCCGCACCGCTCGCTCCTACATCAGATTTTCTGTGAACACAAAATTTGTACATTGCAGAGATCCCCCCTGTAGGAGCGAGGCTTGCCCGCGAAGAGGCCAGTGGCAACACCATAGATCCAAGCCCCTTGACGTAAACGTCAACCTGCCATTAGCTTAGCGCCATGACCTTTTTCGAGCGCGCCCATGAGCAGCCAGACCTATAGCATTTCCGACCTCGCCCGCGAGCTCGACATCACCACGCGGGCCATTCGCTTTTATGAAGAGCAAGGCCTGCTCAGTCCTGAGCGTCGTGGCCAGGAGCGCGTTTATACGCCCCGCGACAAGGTCAGCCTGAAGCTGATTCTGCGGGGCAAGCGCATTGGCTTCTCCCTGGCCGAATGCCGCGAGCTGATCGAACTCTACGACCCCACCGGCGGCAATCAGAAACAGTTGCAAACCATGCTGAGCAAGATCGCCGAGCGCCGCGAACAGCTGGAGCAGCAGATGCTCGACATCGAGCAGATGAAGCTGGAACTGGACACGGCGCAGGAGCGCTGCACCCAGGCGCTGGAGCAGACGATCAAGAGCCAACAACCCGTTCAATAAACACCCCGGATACCTGTAGGAGCGACTGTGGCGAGGGGATTTATCCCCGTTGGGTCGCGAAGCGGCCCCTAAAACCTGAGACCACGCGTCTCAGATAAACCGAATTCACCGGTTTAGCGACTGCTTCGCAGCCGAACGGGGATAAATCCCCTCGCCACAGTTCGCTCCTACAGGGTTCTCTGAACATTCAGACAGTCAGCACAGGTCGATTCCCATGTCCCTACCCACTCACGTACGCCTGGTCGAAGTCGGTCCTCGCGACGGCCTGCAAAACGAAGCCCAACCCATCAGCGTTGCGGACAAGGTGCAACTGGTCGACGCGCTGACTGCCGCGGGCCTTGGCTATATAGAAGTCGGCAGTTTCGTTTCGCCCAAGTGGGTGCCGCAAATGGCCGGTTCCGCCGAAGTCTTCGCGCAGATCCAGCGCAAACCGGGCGTGACCTATGGCGCACTCGCCCCCAACCTGCGCGGGTTTGAGGACGCGATCGCGGCCGGGGTCAAGGAAGTCGCGGTGTTCGCGGCGGCCTCCGAAGCGTTTTCCCAACGCAACATCAATTGCTCGATCAGCGAAAGCCTGGAGCGCTTCGTGCCGATCATGGACGCCGCCAAGCAGCATGGCGTCAGCGTGCGCGGGTACGTGTCCTGCGTGCTGGGCTGCCCTTACGAAGGGAACGTCGCGCCTGAACAAGTCGCCCGGGTCGCACGCGAGCTCTACGCCATGGGCTGCTACGAAGTCTCCCTGGGCGACACCATCGGCACCGGTACCGCCGGCGCGACCCGCAAGATGTTCGACGTGGTGTCGGCCGATGTGCCGCGTGAAAAACTCGCCGGGCACTTCCACGACACCTACGGCCAGGCCATGGCCAACATCTACGCCAGCCTGCTGGAAGGCATCTCGGTGTTCGATAGCTCCATCGCCGGCCTCGGCGGCTGCCCCTATGCCAAGGGCGCCAGCGGTAACGTCGCCACCGAAGATGTGGTTTACCTGCTCAACGGCCTGGGTATCGAGACCGGCATTGATCTGGACGCTTTGATTTTGGCCGGTCAACAGATTTGCACCGTGCTGGGGCGACCGACCGGTTCGCGCGTGGCCAAGGCTCGCAGCGCACAGTGAGGCGTGGGGGTGTTACCGCTGTGTCTGAAACGTGGGGCACAAGCGAGTAACACGGAAACAAATTGTCTGGTTTTGCCTGAAGGAAAAATCCGATAAAAACATAAAGTATTGATTTATAAAGGTTTTTAAAAGTTGGCACGGCTTCTGCTATCTCTACTGCATAACAAGAACAAAAAAAGCGGCAAACCTAATAAAAATAAGACGTAACGACTCTGACATAACAAAAACAACACGGCAGAGACGCAGCTAACAGATTTTTTTGGAGAGGATGTGCTTTTCAGGGTGCTTTTCGGAGTAACCCGCAACCGGGCAGAGAACAATAAAACTACCTTCAGGTAGCTCCCGAACTGGTTGGATCGCTCAGCGAAAAAGCAGGTCAGCGCTCAAAAAAATACGTTTGCTCTTGATCCCGGATGGGGATCGACAAAAACAGCGGTAAAGGGTCACGGTCACTAAAAACAACAACAGACCGCCCCTCAATAATAAAAAAAGAGCACGCGCAACGACAAAATTAAAGGGGAGCTTCGGCTCCCCTTTGTGCTTTCTGCGATTCAGCAAAAACGGTGTCTGTGTAGGAGCGAGGCTTGCCCGCGAATGGATCACTGCGGTCTCACAGGGACACCATGTAATCGTTCTTCGCGGGCAAGCCTCGCTCCTACGGTTAATCTTTACCGATACGCAGCTCCTCAATGCTGATCTCACGCATCCGGAATTTCTGGATCTTGCCGGTCACGGTCATCGGGAACTCTTCCACGAACTTGAAGTAGCGCGGTGTCTTGAAGTGCGCAATGCGTTCCTTGCACCAGGTTTGCAGTTCCTGTTCGGTAGCACTGTGGCCCGGGTGGAATTTGATCCAGGCGACAATTTCTTCGCCATAGCGCGAGCACGGAATCCCGATCACCTGCACGTCCGCCACCGCCGGGTGGGTGAAGAAGAACTCTTCCAGCTCACGCGGGTAAATGTTCTCACCGCCACGGATGATCATGTCCTTGTTGCGTCCGGCAATGCACACATAACCCTCGTCATTCATGCTCGCCAAGTCGCCGGTGTGCATCCAGCCCGCCTGATCGATGGCTTCTGCAGTGCCTTGCGGGTTGTTCCAGTAGCTGAGCATCACGCTGTAACCGCGAGTGCAGAGTTCGCCGATAGTGCCGCGCGGCACCAGGTTGCCGGCCTCGTCGATGATCTTGCTTTCCAGTTGCGGCTGGGTCCGTCCAACGGTGGTGACGCGCAGTTCCAGGTCGTCTGACGGACCGGTCTGCAATGAAACAGGACTTGTTTCCGTCATGCCGTAGGCAATCTGCACCTCGTTCATGTGCATGTCACTGATGACCCGGCGCATCACTTCGATCGGACAGGTCGCCCCGGCCATGATCCCGGTGCGCAGGCTCGACAGATCGAATTCGGCGCGTTTGGGCTGATCGAGCATGGCGATGAACATGGTCGGCACGCCGTAGAGTGCCGTGGCTTTTTCTTCAGCCACCGTGGTCAGGGTCAACAGCGGATCGAATGCATCATTGGGGTAGATCATGGTGCTGCCGTGGGTGATGCAACCGAGGTTGCCCATGACCATGCCGAAGCAGTGATACAGCGGCACCGGGATCACCAGGCGATCATTGGCCGTCAGCCCGAGGCTTTCGCCCACCATGTAACCGTTGTTGAGAATGTTGTAGTGACTGAGGGTCGCGCCTTTCGGGAAACCGGTGGTGCCGGAGGTGTACTGGATGTTCACCGCCTGATCGAAATGCAGACTGTCCTGGCGTTCGCGCAACTGTTCGGCGGAGACGCTGGCGGCGAGATCGCCCAGTTGTGACCACGGCAGGAAACCCGAGGGTGGTTGCGCGTCCAGGCTGATCACGCCGCGCAATTGCGGCAGGCGCTCGCTCTGTAGCTTTCCGATGGATTGCTCCGCCAGTTCAGGCATCAGGCCTTGCAGCATGCCGTGGTAGTCGGAGGTCTTGAACGCACCAGCGCAGACCAGCCACTGGCAGCCGGATTGCTTCAACACGTATTCGAGTTCGGAGCTGCGATACGCCGGGTTGATGTTGACCAGGATCACCCCGATTTTCGCGCTGGCGAACTGGCTGATGCACCACTGCGCGCAATTCGGTGCCCAGATACCGAGGCGGTCGCCGGCCTGCAAGCCCAGCGCCAACAGGGCCCTGGCGTGCAGGTCGACGGCGTCGGCCAGTTGCTGCCAAGTGTAGCGCAACTGTTGATGGCGCACGACCAACGCCTCTCCGGTCGGGTACTGCGCGACCGTGTTATCGAACGCCTGACCGATGGTCATCGCCAGTAACGCTTTATCCTGGGAACCGCGGGTATAGCTGCGCTGTGGGCTTGCACTGGGTTGATCCATGACGACCCCTATTGTCTTTATTAATGGGCTGCTGACCCAACCTGTGGGAGCGAAGCTTGCTCGCGAAGAGGCCAGTACATTCAACGTTGATGTCGACTGATCTGACGCTTTCGCGAGCAAGCTTCGCTCCCACAGGTTTTGCCGCTGTTCGATCTTGAACTGGCCCTACTGTCGCTCAAGTTGACGTTAACGTAAAGGGTGATTGACAGCCATTCGTCACAGGCTTACGTTAACGTAAAGGTGAGAGCCAATTGACGGTCTCACCAACCGATAAAAAAGCCAAAAGGTGACCCATGAGCTACCCATCCCTGAACTTTGCCCTCGGTGAAACCATCGACATGCTGCGCGATCAGGTTCAGTCCTTCGTCGCCAAAGAGATCGCCCCGCGCGCCGCTCAGATCGACATCGACAACCTGTTCCCGGCCGACCTGTGGCGCAAATTCGGCGAAATGGGCCTGCTGGGCGTTACCGTGCCGGAAGAGTATGGCGGCGCTGGGCTGGGTTACCTGGCGCACGTGGTGATCATGGAAGAAATCAGCCGCGGTTCAGCGTCGGTCGCACTGTCTTACGGCGCTCACTCCAACCTCTGCGTCAACCAGATCAACCGCAACGGCAATCACGAACAGAAAACCAAGTACCTGCCGAAGCTGATCAGCGGCGAACACATTGGCGCCCTGGCGATGAGCGAACCGAATGCCGGTTCCGACGTGGTATCGATGAAGCTGCGTGCCGACAAACGTGGCGATCACTACGTGCTCAACGGCAGCAAAACCTGGATCACCAACGGTCCCGACGCCAACACCTACGTGATCTATGCCAAGACCGACCTGGAAAAAGGTCCGCACGGCATCACCGCCTTCATCGTCGAACGTGATTCAAAAGGCTTCAGCCGCAGCAACAAATTCGACAAGCTCGGCATGCGCGGCTCCAACACCTGCGAGCTGTTCTTCGATGACGTCGAAGTGCCGGAAGAAAACATCCTCGGCATCCTCAACGGCGGCGTGAAAGTGCTGATGAGCGGCCTCGACTACGAACGCGTTGTGCTGTCCGGCGGCCCGACCGGGATCATGCAGGCCTGCATGGACCTGATCGTTCCGTACATCCACGACCGCAAGCAGTTCGGCCAAAGCATCGGCGAATTCCAGCTGATCCAGGGCAAAGTCGCTGACATGTACACCCAACTCAACGCCAGCCGCGCTTACCTGTACGCGGTCGCCCAAGCGTGCGAGCGCGGCGAAACCACCCGCAAGGACGCCGCTGGCGTGATCCTCTACAGCGCCGAACGCGCCACACAAATGGCCCTCGACGCGATCCAGATTCTCGGCGGCAACGGCTACATCAACGAATTCCCGGCCGGTCGTCTGCTGCGTGACGCCAAGCTGTACGAAATCGGTGCCGGCACCAGTGAGATCCGTCGCATGCTGATCGGTCGCGAACTGTTCAACGAAACGAAATAAATTTCGTCAGCGGCAAGCAGCAAGCTTCAAGCGGCAAGAGAACTGTGCGCTTGCTTCAACTTGTAGCTTGTAGCTTGTAGCTTGAAACTTGAAGCTGCTACGGAGTAGCCCATGATCCTGCATACCCAGCTCAACCCCCGTTCGGCGGAGTTCGCGGCCAACAGCGCGGCGATGCTCAAACAGGTCGACGCCCTGCACACCCTGCTCGCCCAAGTGCAGCAAGGTGGCGGCCCGAAGGCGCAAGAACGCCATACCTCGCGGGGCAAGTTGTTGCCTCGTGAGCGGATCAATCGCTTGCTCGATCCGGGCTCACCGTTTCTCGAGATCAGCCAACTGGCGGCTTATGCGGTCTACGGCGAAGACGTTCCAGCCGCTGGCGTGATCGCCGGGATCGGCCGCGTGGAAGGCGTCGAATGCATGATCGTCGCCAACGACGCCACCGTGAAAGGCGGTTCGTATTACCCGCTGACCGTAAAAAAACACCTGCGCGCCCAGACCATCGCCCAGCAAAATCGCTTGCCGTGCATCTATCTGGTGGACTCCGGCGGCGCCAACCTGCCGCGTCAGGATGAAGTGTTTCCGGACCGCGAGCACTTCGGGCGGATCTTCTTCAACCAGGCCAACATGAGCGCCATGGGCATTCCGCAGATCGCGGTGGTCATGGGCTCGTGCACTGCCGGCGGCGCCTACGTGCCAGCGATGGCCGACGAGGCGATCATGGTGCGCCAGCAGGCCACCATTTTCCTCGCCGGCCCGCCGCTGGTAAAAGCCGCGACGGGTGAAGTGGTCAGCGCCGAGGACCTTGGTGGGGCCGACGTCCACTGCAAGATTTCCGGTGTCGCCGACCACTACGCCGAGAGCGATGAACACGCCCTGGCCATCGCCCGGCGCAGCGTCGCCAATCTCAACTGGCGCAAACTTGGCGAACTGCAACAGCGCACGCCCATCGCCCCGCTCTACGCCAGCGACGAGTTGTACGGCGTGGTGTCGGCTGATGCCAAGCAGCCGTTTGATGTGCGCGAAGTGATCTCGCGGCTGGTCGACGGGTCGGTGTTCGACGAATTCAAAGCGCTGTTCGGAACCACCCTGGTGTGCGGCTTCGCCCATTTGCACGGTTACCCGATCGCGATCCTCGCCAACAACGGCATCCTGTTCGCCGAAGCCGCGCAGAAAGGTGCGCACTTTATTGAGCTGGCCTGTCAGCGTGGCATTCCGTTGCTGTTCCTGCAAAACATCACCGGTTTCATGGTCGGCCAGAAATACGAGGCCGGCGGCATCGCCAAGCACGGCGCGAAACTGGTGACCGCCGTGGCGTGTGCCAAGGTGCCGAAATTTACCGTGATCATTGGCGGCAGTTTTGGTGCCGGCAACTACGGCATGTGCGGGCGGGCTTACGACCCGCGTTTCCTGTGGATGTGGCCGAACGCGCGCATCGGTGTGATGGGCGCAGAGCAGGCTGCGGGCGTGCTGGTGCAAGTCAAGCGAGAGCAGGCGGAGCGCAGCGGCCAGGGTTTCAGCGCCGAGCAGGAAGCCGAGATCAAGCAGCCGATACTCGATCAATACGAAGAACAGGGCCACCCTTACTACTCCAGCGCACGGCTGTGGGACGACGGCGTCATCGACCCGGCGCAGACCCGCGATGTGCTGGCCCTGGCCTTGTCCGCGTCGCTGAACGCGCCTATCGAACCGAGCCGCTTCGGCGTGTTCCGGATGTGATCGGGAGAAAATCATGAGCGACTTCAACACCCTCGAACTGCTGACCGACCCACGAGGTTTCGCGACCCTGTGGCTCAGCCGTGAAGAAAAGAACAACGCGTTCAACGCCGAAATGATCCGCGAGCTAATTCTCGCGCTGGACAAGGTGTCGACCGATGCCAGCCTGCGGTTTCTGCTGGTGCGCGGCCGCGGCAAGCATTTCAGCGCCGGTGCCGACCTGGCCTGGATGCAGCAATCAGCCGAGCTCGATTACCACACCAACCTCGACGACGCCCGGGAACTGGCGGAGTTGATGTACAACCTCGCCAAACTGAAAATCCCGACGCTGGCCGTGGTGCAAGGCGCGGCCTATGGCGGCGCGCTGGGCCTGATCAGTTGCTGCGACATGGCGATTGGCGCCGATGACGCGCAGTTCTGCCTGTCGGAAGTGCGCATCGGCCTGGCGCCGGCGGTGATCAGCCCGTTCGTGGTGCAAGCCATCGGCGAACGCGCGGCACGCCGTTATGCGCTGACGGCCGAACGTTTCGGCGGGCAACGGGCGCGGGAAATCGGCCTGTTGTCGGAGAGCTATCCGATTAATGAGCTGGAGCAAAAAGTCGAACAGTGGATCGACAACCTGCTGCTCAACAGCCCGGCCGCCATGCGCTCCAGCAAGGAATTGCTGCGCGAAGTCGGCAACGGCGCGTTGACCCCGGCCCTGCGCCGTTACACCGAGAATGCCATCGCCCGCATCCGCGTCAGCCCCGAAGGCCAGGAGGGCCTGCGCGCCTTTCTGCAAAAGCGTCCGCCGAGCTGGCAAGCAACGACCACCACCAAGGAGCCGCGTTGATGAGCGCACCTGTTCTCACCACCCTGCTGGTGGCCAACCGTGGCGAAATCGCCTGCCGGGTGATGCGCACCGCCAAGGCGTTGGGCCTGACCACCGTGGCCGTGCACAGCGCCACTGACCGTGAAGCCCGACACAGTCGCGAAGCGGATATCCGCGTCGACCTCGGCGGCAGCAAAGCCGCTGACAGCTATCTGCAAATCGATAAATTGATCGCTGCGGCCAAGGCCAGCGGCGCTCAGGCGATTCACCCCGGTTATGGCTTTTTGTCCGAGAACGCCGGGTTCGCCCGAGCCATTGAAGACGCTGGCCTGATCTTCCTCGGCCCGCCCGCCTCAGCGATTGACGCGATGGGCAGCAAGTCCGCCGCTAAAGCCTTGATGGAAACCGCCGGTGTGCCCCTGGTGCCCGGCTATCACGGCGAAGCGCAGGACTTCGACACCTTCCGCGACGCCTGCGAACGCATCGGTTATCCGGTACTGCTCAAGGCCACGGCGGGCGGCGGCGGTAAAGGCATGAAAGTGGTTGAGGACGTTAGCCAATTGGCTGAAGCCCTGGCCTCGGCGCAACGCGAGGCGAAATCCTCGTTTGGCGATTCGCGGATGCTGGTGGAGAAATACCTGCTCAAACCGCGTCACGTGGAAATCCAGGTGTTCGCCGATCAGCACGGTAACTGCCTGTACCTCAACGAACGTGACTGCTCGATTCAACGTCGCCACCAGAAAGTCGTCGAAGAAGCGCCCGCTCCAGGCCTGAGCCCGGAACTGCGTCGCGCCATGGGCGAAGCCGCCGTGCGCTCGGCACAGGCCATCGGCTATGTCGGTGCCGGCACCGTGGAGTTTTTGCTGGATTCGCGTGGCGAGTTTTTCTTCATGGAGATGAACACTCGTCTGCAGGTCGAGCACCCGGTGACCGAAGCGATCACCGGCCTTGATCTGGTGGCCTGGCAGATTCGCGTGGCACGCGGTGAAGCGCTGCCGATGACTCAAGAGCAGGTTCCGCTGATCGGCCATGCGATTGAAGTGCGACTGTATGCCGAGGACCCGAGCCATGATTTCCTCCCGGCTACCGGGCGCCTTGCGTTGTATCGCGAATCGGCTGAAGGACCGGGCCGTCGGGTCGACAGCGGTGTTGAAGAAGGCGATGAGATCTCGCCGTTCTACGACCCGATGCTAGGCAAGTTGATTGCCTGGGGCGAAGACCGTGAACAAGCGCGGCTGCGCTTGTTGAGCATGCTCGATGAGTTTGCGATCGGCGGGCTCAAGACCAACATCAACTTCCTGCGCCGGATCGTCGGCCATCCGGCGTTTGCGGCGGCGGAACTGGATACCGGGTTTATTCCGCGTTATCAGGAGCAATTGCTGCCAGAGCCTGCGGACCTTAGTGAAGATTTCTGGCAAGCCGCCGCTCAGGCGGTTGCCCAGAGCCGAGTGAGCTCTCCGCGTGCTGATGACCCGAGTTCGCCTTGGGGTGTGGGCAATGGTTTCCGGGCCGGATTGCCGAGGGAAATCACCCTTCACTTGAGCTGCGAAGGACAAGACCGGGCGCTCACATTAGGTAACGCTGATGCCCACACCGCACAACTCAAGGGCGAACAGCTGCTGACCGAACACAACGGTGTGCGTCGCCAGCACCGGGCAATCCGTCGTGGCGAGGTTGTGTACCTGCAATGGGAAGGTGAATTGCGCCGCATTGAGTCCTACGACCCGATCAGCGCCGTCGAAGCCAGTCACAGTCATCAGGGTGGGCTCACCGCCCCCATGAACGGTAGCATCGTGCGTGTGCTGGTCGAGGCCGGGCAAACGGTCGAAGCCGGGGCGCAACTGGTGGTGCTGGAAGCGATGAAGATGGAGCACAGCATTCGCGCGCCTCACGCCGGGGTGATCAAGGCGTTGTATTGCCAGGAAGGCGAGATGGTCAGCGAAGGCAGTGCGTTGGTCGAGCTGGAAGAAGCGTGAAATGAAGATCGGTCCTACGCATCGCGCGGACCGATCTGACTAGAACTTGGCCGTTGCCTGAACCACTACACCGAGAATTCGGCACTCTTCGGTGAAAAGGGCTTTCGGATACGTCGGATTGAGCGGGACCAGGTAACGCTGCCCGCCCTCTTCGATCAGCTTGCGAAAGATCGCTTCGATGCTGTCCGCCCATTGCGCGATCACCAGCTTCCCGGGTTCCGGCACGATGGCTGGGTCCACCAGGATCATCATGCCCTCGGCAATGCTGATACCGCTGGGTGCGGTCATCGCGTCGCCGACCACCTCGAGCCAGAATGCCGCGCCCTGAGCGTGGTAATCGGTCAGTTCGAAACGCGGCTTGCCGTAGACCGACAGCTCACCGTCACGCACCTCGGCAGGCACGCGCCAGTCACTGACCGGGTAACGGAAGTAGGGGTTGTACTTTTGCGTCAGGGACATCTCGTCGTCCTGCAGCACTAAAGGCTCCCGAATCACCATCGCCACTTCCAGAAAATCCATCCCGAGCGCCCGCAAGACACGATTCATGTCTTCGATGCTCGGCTGACGGCGTTTATTCAGCCAGTGACCCACGCCGCCCTGGGACATCCCGAGGCGATCGGCGAGTACTTCCTGAGTGACTTTGAGCTCACTCATCTTGGCTTTGACCAACTCAATCCATTTATCCATGGGCGGCACGATACGTGGCGTTCTCCGAGCAACAAAACACAAATTGTAGTATTTAAATTCTCGTCACAAATACAGTTCGTACTAGGATTGGTTCACGGATCTGAATCTATCACGGAGTTTGCCCTCGCCATGACGTTACCCAGCAATGACCTGTCGGATATGCAAATGGACACCACCCTCACCTCGCCCAAAGGCAACGCCGCCGCGCAAAAAGCCTTGGACTATTACTTGAAACCAACTGTGTCAGAGGCGGTGGTCGAGGAGCGATTTTTTGATGTAAACCCTGCCGTCAGCGGTGAAGAGGCGCTGGTGCATGCGTCGGACCTGTTGCGTTGTGCCGCAGCGACTGCCTACGAGTCGGCCAGCAACCTGCACGGCGCGAGTCGGGACCTGGCCTTTTCGACGGTGCATATGATCGACATGGCAAAGGCGATGATTGATCGTTCTTTACAGGGACAGAGCGTCTGAGTCGGACGTGCTTTTTGGAGGGGAGGAAAGGAAAGAATTTTCCAATCGCGCAGATAAAATCATTTGACTTGCAAACGAGAATGATTATTATTGCATGCAGCTGGTCGCGAGATCAGTCGATGGACCAAGAGACCTTAGGTCGGTCTCCTGGACTATCTCCTCATCAGGCTAATCACGGTTTTTGACCCGGCTTTTTGCCGGGTCTTTTTTTTGCCAGTTATTCTGGCTTTGGCTTCAGGCTAATGAAGTCTTCGGGTGTTGCGAATTCGATTGGCGCGGATGATATCAAAAGAATATCGATTGGCAAGAGAAGCCCGGCATCATTGGCCCAAACTAATGAAAAATAGCACTTGAGAATCAATTGCACAGTCTCTAAGCTGCGTCTGCGTCAAGGAGGACGCCCCCACTTTCACCCCGCAATTTCCCCCGGTTTTTCCCTTCCCAGCGTGTAAAGTAGCAGCCATAAAATCATATTCAGGAATCGACTATGACCGTGGCTAAATCCTCTTTCGACATCAGCGCAAATTTTGACAGCGGCAACATTGAAGTGCTGGACATCAGCAATCCGCTTCAAGCGCTGCTGGCCATCAAACCAGACACCCGCAGCCAGCATTTCCAATGGTTCCACTTCAAGGCCAGCGGTCTGCACGTCGGTCAGGAGCACTGGTTTCGTCTGAACAATGCCAGCAAGTCTTCATACAACAAGGCCTGGGACGGTTATCAGGCAGTGGCGTCCTACGACCACGTCAACTGGTTCCGCGTACCGACCATCTTCGAAGGCGACTGCCTGCGTTTCAGCCTTGAAGCCACCGCCACTCACGCCTGGTTTGCGTATTTCGAGCCCTACAGCCGTGGCCGTCACGACTGGTTGATCGAGCAGGCGCTGACCAAGGCCGGGACTCAATTGCTGGCCACCGGCAAAAGCGCCGAAGGCCGTGACATCCAGTTGCTGCGTAAAGGCACCGGCGCCGAAAGTCAGCGCAAGGTCTGGATGATTGCCCAGCAGCACCCCGGCGAACACATGGCCGAGTGGTTCATGGAAGGCGTGATCGAACGCCTGGAAAAGCACGACGACCCGGTACTGAACAAACTGCTGGCCAGCGCCGACCTGTACCTGGTGCCGAACATGAACCCGGACGGCGCCTTCCACGGTCACCTGCGCACCAACGCCATGGGTCAGGACCTTAACCGCGCCTGGCAGAGCGCCAGCCAGGAAGTCAGCCCGGAAGTGCTGTTCGTTCAGCAGCAAATGGAAGCGTACGGCGTCGACTTGTTTCTCGACATCCACGGCGATGAAGAAATCCCCTACGTGTTCACCGCCGGTTGCGAAGGCAACCCGGGCTATACGCCGCGGATCGAAAAACTCGAAGAGCATTTCCGCAGCCATCTGAAACACCTGACCAAGGACTTCCAGACCAAGCACGGTTACACCCGCGACGAACCGGGCAAAGCCAACATGACGCTGGCCTGCAACAGTGTCGGTCAGAAATACGACTGCCTGTCGCTGACCCTGGAGATGCCCTTCAAGGACAACAACGACGCGCCCAACGCACTGACCGGTTGGTCGGGCAAACGCTCGAAGCAATTGGGCAAGGACGTGCTGACGACCGTTGCCGATATGATCGATACCCTGCGCTGATAAAGCGCCCCCTGTAGCAGCTGCCGAAGGCTGCGTTCGGCTGCGAAGCAGTCGTAATTCGGACACCTCGGTTGATATGAAAGACCGCGGTGTTTGATTTACGACTGCTGCGCAGCCGAACGCAGGCTGCGCCAGCTGCTACAGAAGATCAGCCGCGATCCTTCCCTCGCAACATGCTGTCCAGCACATCATCGCGCCGCACCCAACCGTGAAACAACGCTGCCGCCAGATGCAGCAGCACGGTCAGAAACAGCAAATACGCCAGATACCCATGAGCCTTGCGCAAAAACGCAAACATCTGCGCATTGGCCGGCAGGATCGACGGCAACTGAATCGAATTGCTGAGCATCACCGGGTCCCCCGCCGCCGAAATCATCGCCCAACCCAGCAGCGGCAAAATCAACATCAAGGCGTACAGCAAGACATGCGAGGCCTTCGCCGCCAGCGCCTGCCAACCGGGCAAATCCGCCGGCAATGGGGGTTGTTGAGTGGAAAAGCGTACGACCAGACGCACGATCACCAGCAGCAAAATAGCAACGCCCAACGGTTTGTGCAGATGGATCAGCCACTCATGCCGCTCGGACACCGAGGCCACCATCCCCGCGCCGATAAACAGCATCGCAATGATCATCAGCGCCATCAGCCAATGCAGCAGCCGCGCCAACGGCGCGAAATGGTTCGGTTGAGCGCTCATTGTTGAACCTCCTGTTTAGCGTTGGCGGCAGGCAACTGGCTGACTTCACTGGTGCGGCGCAGGTAGGAACTGGCGTAACCTGCTGAACGTGCGGCAAGCAATGGGTCGTCGGAACCTTCGATACCGGCCGGCAATACGAGCGGGTCGTAGTTGATGTCGCGGCACTCGCCATCGAGTTGCGGTTGAGTGCGTTCAAGCACCAAGGTGCCGGCGTTGACTACTTTGCGGCCGTCAGGCCAGGCTTTGCTGGCGTCGTTGACCGGGTCACCGGGGTTCGCCAGAGTGATGTTCAACTGCCAACGCAGCGGCCCGGCGGATATACGCTGAACCAGGTCTTTTTCCAGGAAGTCAGCCCCTTCAGGCGCCGTGGCACCGGCAGCATCCTGTGCAATCGGCGTCATGCTCCAGCGCACCGCTTGCCGCTGACCGGACGCATTGACCAGATAAAACGCGTTGACGCTGTTGTACGTCTCCGTCGCGTAACTGGCCGACGGCTTGGCCGTCTTGATCCAGGCCAGAAACGGCGCTGCTTCCGGATGAGCACCAAAAAACGCCGGAACCGCAGCAGGATTCGGTTTACCCGTGGCCGGGTCCGGCGACTGAGCCTGCTGCAATTGATAGAACGCTTCCGGCGTGCCCACGGGGAACACCGGCATGCTGTTCATCCCGGTGCGCCATTGCTGGCCGTTAGCCTGAGTGAAACGCAGCGCCATGCTGCGGATCGGCACGCTGCTGTCAGGCGCATAAGGATTGCCCGCGGGTAACGCGAAACGCCCCACCACCGGTGTCTGCGCCTCATTGAACACCTGCGCACTGGAATAAGTGCGCGCCTCGCCGCTGCTCTCGAAATGCCCGATCACGCACACCCCTTTGGAGTGATTACGCCGGAACCCCGGGTGCACGCCATTGTTGGTTTCCAGCACGTTGATCAGTTTTTTCGGCGTCAGACGCTGTGGGTCAAAGGTGCCGTTGACGTAGGCAAAAGCCCCGGCCAACGCAGCAACCACCACAGCGATGCCGGCCAGGCGCAATGTCAGGCTTGCGGTACTCAGCGGTGGCCGGGTGGGCGGTGATGAACGATCTACCATGAATGACTCCAGGGCCATCGGCCACAAGTGAGAAGAATCAAGCAGACGTACGCCACAACGCTTTATTCCATCGCCCGGTATTTATTTCTTCAGGCGTGGAATAACCTCAAGTGCCGGGCGTCTTCCTAGTCCCAAGCGTAGTGACTAGTCAGAACTTCATGAACGATATCGACGAACAACTCAGAGAAATCATTCCCAGATTGCGGCGATTTGCCGTGTCGTTGACACGCAATCCCAGCAGCGCGGACGATCTGGTGCAGTCGAGCCTGGAGCGAGCCCTCTCCAGTTGGGGCGACAAACGCCCCGAAGGCGACTTGCGCGCCTGGTTGTTTTCGATACTTTATCGACAGTTTCTCGACGCTCACCGACGCTCACGGCGTTATGCGCGGATGCTCGAATTCTTTACCGGCCGCGACGATGCTCAGCCGTCGGTTGAACGCACCGTGATTGCCCAATCAACCCTGCAAGCCTTCGACCGGCTCACCACTGAACAGCGCGCGCTGCTGCTCTGGGTGTCGGTGGAAGGTTTGAGTTATAAAGAGGTCGCCGAGATTCTCGACGTCCCCACTGGCACCGTGATGTCCCGCCTGTCCCGCGCCCGTCAGGCCTTGCGCCAACTCAGCGACGGCGAAATCACCAGCCCTTCTCTGCGGATACTCAAATGATCAGCATTCCCCCGAGCGAACGCGACCTGCACGCCTACGTCGATCATCAACTCAATGACGCCGACCGACGCCTGGTCGAGACTTACCTGGCCAGCAATCCTGAAACCGCCGCGCAAGTACGCGACTGGCAGCAGGACGCCCAACAACTGCGCGCGGCCATGAGCGGCGCGTTGCACTATACGGCCAACCCGGACCTCGACCCGACGCTGATTCGCCAACGCCTCAAACGCCAGTCCCGCCGTCATCTGGCCAGCGCTGCGGTGCTGTTGATTGCGGTCAGCGTGGGTGGATTGAGCGGTTGGCAGGCGCGGGAAATGACCCTCGTCAGCGCGTCACCACCGATGACCGATGCGATGCAGGCTTACCGCTTGATCGCCCAGCAAGGCATCCTGCCGGCCGACTACAAGGTCAGCGACGATGGCGATATGCAGGGCTGGCTCGACCGTTATTTCAGCCACGCCAACCGTCTGCCGGACCTGGCGAGTTCAGGTTACAAACCGGTCAGCGGCCGTTTGCTCAGCACCGAGCAAGGGCCGGCGGCGATGGTGGTTTACGAGGACCAGGGCGGGCACAAGATCAGCTTCTACGTGCGACCGCCAGGGCCGAAAAACAACCTGCTGCCCCGCGGCAGTCGCAGCGATGGCGAGTTGCAGGCCGAGTATTGGTCCGGTGCCGGCTACAACTATGCGATGGTCAGCCCGAGCGATACGCCGGCGGCGCAGATGCTCAAGCAGACCACCCAGTTCTAACCACACCACAATCCCCCTGTAGGAGTGAGCCTGCTCGCGATAGCGGACTGTCAGTCAGCAAAGAGGTTGCCTGACAGTCCGCTATCGCGAGCAGGCTCACTCCTACAGGGGGGGCGACGCTTATTGGAGAGTGTGTTTAGCCCTGCCCGAATACTTGCGAAGGCCGGCGCAGCAGCGGATCGAACGGATTAATCCGCGGCCCAATCAGCGCTGCTTCGCGCTTGAGCATGTCCACCACCGTCGGCAAACGATCCGGCCCCAGGCGATCACTCACCGTGGCCACGCTCAACGCCGCCACGGCCCGTCCTTCACGATCCAGAATCGGCACCGCCACACCGGCCATGCCTTGCAGCACGCCAGTGTTACGCCCGGCATACCCCAGCGTGCGCACATTCTCGACTTCCGAGCGCAGGAACACCTCGTCGTACAGGTGAAAATCCTTGAGCCGCGGCAGGTTGTAATGGATCACCGTATCGCGCTCCTCTTCCGGCAGAAACGCCAGAATCGCCAGGCTGCCCTGCCCCACACCCAGCGCCACCCGCCCGCCGATATCGCCGGTAAAGGTGCGAATCGGAAACGGCCCTTCACTGCGGTCCAGGCAGATCGCATCAAACCCGCTGCGCGCCAGTAAAAACAACGAATCCCCCAACGAGGCCGACAGCCGCAACAACGACGGCCGCACCAGTTCGCGCAGATTTCCGGTGTTGCCGGCGCGCGCCGCCAGCGCGAAAAATTCCAGGCTCAGGCGATAGCGTTTACTGCGAGCGTCCTGCTCGACCATGCCTTCGTCCATCAAGCTGCGTAGCAAGCGGTGCGTGGTCGGTTGCGACAGACCGATGCGCTGCGCCAGTTGTGTCACACGCTCCCCGCCCTCGACCGTGTCGCCCAGGCTGCGCAACACCGCAAACAATCTGGAGACAGCCCCGACACCGACTTCATTTTTGTTTTCATTCCGCTCAATGGAATCAGGCATGTGATTTCTCGACAATAAATTTACTCACTGAATGAAACTGAAAATAGTCATCGCTTCAGTGAAATAGGCCATTGAGCCCATCCTAGTCTTCGTCCTACTCTGCGTCCAGACAGGGGCGATTCGAACAACAGCGGCAGCCGACTGAAGTCGAGCGCCAACGCACCCAGCAACATCTTTCGTATCTGCCCATACAAAAAAGCGCGCCTTCGGGTGACGCATAACAATCTCAGGTGGAGCGCAGTTATGGCTTTTGTGCAACTTGAAGGACTCGGCAAACGTTATGGTGAGATTGATGCCGTCGTCGCCACCCACCTCTCGGTCGAGAAAGGTGAGTTCGTGTCCCTGCTAGGCCCGTCCGGATGCGGCAAAACCACCACCCTGCAAATGATCGCCGGCTTCGTTGAAGTCAGCAGCGGACGCATCCTGCTGGACGGTCGCGACATCACCCACGCCAAACCCGCCAGTCGCGGCTTGGGTGTGGTGTTTCAGAGTTACGCGCTGTTCCCGCACATGACCGTCAAAGACAACGTCGCCTTCGGCCTGCGGATGCGCAAAGTGCCCGCCGCCGAGTTGCAAAAACGGGTCGATCGGGTGCTGAAACTGGTGCGTCTGAATCAGCACGCCGAGCGCTACCCGCGAGAACTCTCCGGTGGCCAGCGCCAGCGTGTCGCACTCGCCCGGGCCCTGGTGATCGAGCCGCCCGTACTGCTGCTCGATGAGCCGCTGTCCAACCTCGACGCCAACCTGCGCGAAGAGATGCAGTTCGAAATTCGCCGCATCCAGCGTGAAGTCGGGATCACCACGCTGATGGTCACCCACGACCAGTCCGAAGCGCTGTCCATCAGCGACCGCGTGGTGGTGATGCAGGCCGGGCGCATCACTCAGATCGACGCGCCCTACACCCTTTACGAACACCCGCGCACCGAGTTCATTTCCGGTTTCGTCGGCAAAGCCAATCTGCTGCCGGGTGAGCGTGATGGAGCGGGCGTGGTTCAGGTGCGCAGTGGCGGAGAACTCACTCTGAGCCTGCGTCCAGAAAAAATCGATCTGCGGGACAAAGGCCAGGGCCGTCTGCAAGGCAAAATCGTCAGCCGGTTCTTCCTCGGCAGCCAATGGTTGTACGGCGTTTCGACCCCCTTGGGCGAACTCAGCGTGGTGCGCCGCAACGACGGTTCGGCGCCCTTGACCGAAGGCACGGCGGTCGGCCTCGATTGGGAAGCGACGTTGCTGCGGGTGTTGAGTGTCGATGAGGTGCCGGCATGAATACGCTGGCCGCCATTCGCCAGGGACGCCAGGGATATTGGCTGTCGGCACCCGCCCTGGCGTTGTACCTCGGGCTGCTGATCATCCCGCTGCTGCTGACCTTGGTGCTATCGTTCAACGTCTTCGACTACAGCTCGGGGATCAACGGCGACGCCTTCACCCTCGACCACTACAGCAGCTTGCTGGGTGACCCGTACTTCTATGAAATCTTCCTGCGCACGATGTGGATCAGCGCCCTGACCACCCTGCTCTGCGTGGTGATCGGCGTGCCCGAGGCATACATTCTCAGCCGCATGGGCGCGCCCTGGCGCTCGATTTTCCTGATTCTGATCCTCACACCGCTGCTGATTTCGGTGGTGGTGCGCGCCTTCGGCTGGAGCCTGCTGCTCGGTGCTGACGGGCTGGTCAATCAGACCCTGCAAGCCTTCGGTGGCTCGCCGATGAAGTTGCTGTACACGCCGTTCGCAGTGGTGATCGCGCTGGTCCACGTGATGCTGCCGTTCATGATCATTCCGGTCTGGACATCGCTGCAGAAACTCGACCCCGCCGCCGAACAGGCCGCGCTGTCGCTGGGCGCCAGTCACTTCACCGTCATGCGCCAGGTGGTGTTGCCCCAGATCATGCCCGGTGTGCTGTCAGGCACGTTGATTGTGTTCGGCCTCGCGGCCAGCTCGTTCGCCATTCCCGGTCTGCTCGGCGGGCGTCGCCTGAAAATGGTCGCGACGCTGATCTACGACCAGTACCTGTCGGAGCTCAACTGGCCGATGGGCGCGGCCATCGCGGTCGCACTGCTGTTGCTCAACCTGCTGATCATGCTGTCGTGGAACCGGATGATCGAAGGCCGCTACAAGAAGTCATTGGGATAACTCGTCATGTCCAAGAACGGTCCTTTCGCCCTGCTGTTCCATGCCCTGGTGGTGCTGTTCATGCTCGCGCCGCTGGTGGTGGTGTGCCTCGTGGCCTTCACCCCGGAAAACACCCTGAGCCTGCCAACTACCGAGTTTTCCCTGCGCTGGTTTCGCGCGGTGTTCGAGCGTGCCGACTTTGTCGATGCGTTCTACAACAGCCTGATTCTTGCGTTCTGCGCGGCCAGTATTGCCACGCTGATTGCGGTGCCGGCAGCGCTGGCGATCACGCGTTTCGAGTTCCCTGGACGGGACTTTCTCAACGGTCTGTTTCTGTCGCCGATCATCATTCCGCACCTGGTACTCGGCGTCGCGTTACTGCGGTTGTTTGCGCTGATGGGCGTCAACGGCAGCTTCGCGTGGCTGATCTTCGCCCATGTGCTGGTGATCACACCGTATGTGTTGCGGTTGGTGCTGGCGTCGGCCATTGGCCTGGATCGCAGTGCCGAGCATGCCGCGCAATCGTTGGGTGCCGGGCGCTTCACGCTGTTCCGGGAAATCACCTTGCCGATGATTCTGCCGGGGGTCGCCGGTGGCTGGCTGCTGGCGTTCATCAACAGTTTTGACGAGGTCACGCTGTCGATCTTCGTCACCTCGCCGGCCACACAAACCCTGCCGGTGCGCATGTACGTGTACGCCACCGAATCCATCGACCCGATGATGGCGGCGGTGTCGGCACTGGTGATCGGGCTGACCGCGCTGACCATGATTCTGCTCGATCGGGTGTATGGCCTGGATCGGGTGCTGGTGGGTAAACAATGAGGGCGCCATGGCTCTGCTGAAACGACTGGCCGAAGGCGACCGCCCGGCCTTGGACTTTACCCTGGACGGTGAACCGGCCAGCGGCCTGCTCGGTGACACGCTGCTGACCGCGGTGCTGACCTGCAGCGAACACCTGCGCGGCAGCGACTTCAGCGCCGAACCCCGCGCCGGCTTCTGCCTGATGGGTGCCTGCCAGGACTGCTGGGTTCGCCTGGGCGATGGCCGCCGCGTACGCGCCTGCTCGACACTGCTTGAAGCCGGCCAAAAAATCAGCCGCGAACCGGGGCGCACCCTATGAACACATTTCCCACCCGCAGAACCGAAATCCCCTGTGGGAGCGAGCCTGCTCGCGATAGCAATCTGTCAGTCACCACCCATGTTGAATGTGCCGCCGCCATCGCGAGCAGGCTCACTCCCACAGGGGTTCTGTGGCGGTCACAAAACTTGAAGACAACCCCTATCCAATGTAGGAGTGAGCCTGCTCGCGATAGCAATCTGTCAGTCACCACTCATGTTGAATGTGCGGCCGCCATCGCGAGCAGGCTCACTCCCACAGGGGTTCTGTGGCGGTCACAAAACTTGAGGACAACCCCTATCCAATGTAGGAGTGAGCCTGCTCGCGATAGCAATCTGTCAGCTACCACCCATGTTGGATGTGCAACCGTCATCGCGAGCAAGCTCGCTCCCACAGGGGTTCTGCGGTGGTCACGGATGAGGTGGGTATGAAGGCTGTGGTCATTATCGGCGCAGGTCCGGCGGGGATTCGTGCGGCGCAGACGTTGGTGGCGCATGGGGTTCGTCCTGTGCTGCTGGATGAAGCAGCGCGCGGTGGCGGGCAGATTTATCGGCGTCAGCCGGCGAATTTCAAGCGCTCGGCGGTCAAGCTGTATGGCTTCGAAGCAAGTAAGGCCAGTGCGCTGCATCAGACGATCGACGCACTGCGCGAACAACTCGACTACCGTCCAGAGACGCTGGTGTGGAACGCCGAAGACGGTGCGCTGGACACCTTGCATGAGGGCCGTGCCGCGCGACTGGAATTCTCCCGCGTGATCGTCGCCACAGGTGCCACTGACCGGATTCTGCCGGTGTCGGGCTGGACGTTGCCAGGCGTCTACAGCCTCGGTGCGGCGCAGATCGCGCTCAAATTCCAGGGCTGCGCCATCGGTGAACGCGTGGTGTTCGCCGGCAGCGGCCCGTTGCTGTACCTGGTGGCGTATCAATACGCCAAGGCGGGCGCGAAGGTGGTCGCGGTGCTCGACAGCTCGCCCTTCAGCGCTCAGGCCCGCGCCCTCCCCGGCCTGCTGTCGCAACCGTCCACGCTCGCCAAAGGCCTCTATTACCGCAGCTGGCTGACCGTCCACGGCATCCCGGTGCATCAGGGCGCAACCCTGAAACGCGTGAATGGCGAACAACGCGTGCACTCGCTGGAGTGGTCCAACGCCAAAGGTGAACAGCCACTCGATTGCGACGCCGTTGCCTTCGCCCATGGCCTGCGCAGTGAAACCCAACTCGCCGATCTGCTCGGCTGTGAATTCGCCTGGAACCCACTCAACCGCGCCTGGCTGCCTCAACGTGACCAAGCCGGTCGCAGCAGTGTCGCCGAGGTTTATCTGGCCGGTGACGGTGCCGGCATCATGGGCGCCGACGCCGCTGAAATGGCAGGCGAACGCGCGGCGTTGGCGATGCTCGAAGACATCGGTTACCTGATTCCAGCGCAACACCCTGACAGCCTCGAACACTCACTGCAACGCATCGGCGAATTCCGTAACGGACTGGAGCGCGCCTTCGCATTCCCCGAGCACTGGGCCAGCGAAACTGCCGATGACGTAATCGTCTGCCGCTGCGAAGAAGTGCGCGCCGGCGACATCCGCCAGGTGGTGCGTGAAGGTCACTGGGAAATCAATCGGGTCAAGGCGCACTGCCGCATTGGCATGGGCCGCTGTCAGGGGCGGATGTGCGGCGCCGCAGCGGCGGAAATCATTGCCTGCGAAAGCCGGCGCCCGGTGTCGCAAATCGGTCGATTGCGGGCGCAGGCGCCGATCAAACCGCTGCCGTTTGGCCTGGAGGTCGAGCCATGATCGAAGTCGATGCGGTGATCATTGGCGGTGGTATCGTCGGGGCCTCGGCCGCACTGTTTCTAAGCAAGGCCGGACGGCGTGTTGCGCTGCTTGAGCGAGACTTTTGCGGCTCGCATTCCAGCGGCGTGAACTACGGCGGCGTGCGGCGTCAGGGCCGTCCACTGTCGCAGTTACCGTTGTCGCAACGGGCCCACGAGATCTGGGGACAGCTGCCGCAACTGATCGGCATCGATGGCGAATATCAGCGCAGCGGTCACCTGAAACTGGCCCGCAGCCTCAGCGATCTGCACGCCTTGCAGCACTATGCCGTCAGCAGTCAGGGTTTTGGCCTCGATTTGCAGGTGCTCGATCGGCGTGAATTGCGCACGCGTTTTCCGTGGGTCGGCGACGTCGCGGCGGGCGCATCGTTTTGCCCGGACGACGGCCACGCCAACCCGCGCCTGGTGTCCCCCGCCTTCGCTCAAACAGCCCGTCGGCATGGCGCGCAGGTCCATGAACAATGTGCCGTGACCGCAGTGGAACACGACGGTCAGCGCTTTCGTGTCAGCACTCAAACCGGCCTCGAATTGCACGCGCCCTGGCTGCTGAACTGCGCCGGGGCCTGGGCCGGAAACCTGGCCGCGCAATTTGGCGAAGCGGTGCCCATGCACGCGGGCCATCCGGCGATGCTGGTCACCGAGCCGTTGCCGCTGGTGATGAACGCCAGCACCGGGGTCGAGGGCGGTGGCATCTATGCACGCCAGGTTGCGCGCGGCAATTGTGTATTGGGCGGCGGTCAGGGTTTCGCCCTCGATGACGCGCGCGCCCGCCCCGGCCAACACGCGGTGATCGAGATCCTGCGCCAGGCCGTCGAGCTCTACCCGTTTCTTGAAGGCGCCCAGGCCATTCGTACCTGGAGCGGCACCGAAGGTTATCTGCCTGATCGCCAACCGGTAATCGGTCATAGCAGCACTCAGCCCGGTCTGTTGCACGCATTCGGCTTTGCCGGCGCGGGTTTCCAGATTGGTCCGGCGGTGGGCCAGGCGCTCACCGAAATCATCTGCAGCGGCGCCTCAAAGACGCCACTGGATGCGTTTTCCATCACCCGGTTTCACTCCATCTCCGTTGCTTGATAGAGGAAGGTCGCGCCAATGAATAACGTCAAACGCACTGCACTGCTCGGTTTCTCCTGCTTGGGCGCCCTGCTCGCCGCCACCCAGGCACAGGCTGAACCGACGCTATACCTGGGCATGAACGGCGGGACCATGGAGCGGCTCTACGCCGACAAGGTGCTGCCGGTTTTCGAGAAAGCCAACAACGTCAAAGTGGTGATCGTGCCGGGGACTTCCGCCGATATCCTGGCCAAGGTCCAGGCCAGCAAAGGCAACCCGCAGATGCACGTGATGTTCCTCGACGACGGCATCATGTACCGCGCCATCGCCATGGGGTTGTGCGACAAACTCGAAGACAGCGCACCGCTGGCGCAGATTCCGGCCAAGGGCCGCATCAAGGATCAAGCGGTGGCGGTCAGCCTTGGCGTGACCGGGCTGGCGTACAACACGCGGCTGTTCAAGGAAAAAGGCTGGGCCGCGCCGACCTCGTGGATGGACATGGCCGACCCGCGCTTCAAGGACAAACTGGTGTTCCAGTCGATGGCCTCCTCGACTTTCGGCCTGCATGGCTTCCTGATGTTCAACCGGATTCAGGGCGGCAGCGAAACCGACGTCGAGCCGGGTTTCAAGGCCTGGCCGAACACCGTCGGACGCAACGTGTTGGAGTACATTCCAAGCTCGGCGAAGATTTCCGAAATGCTCCAGACCGATGAAGCGGCGCTGTTTCCGCTGACCCCGACCCAAGTCACCGCGCTGAAACTCAAAGGCATGCCGGTGGAATATGCGCAGCCCAAGGAAGGCTCCGTGGTGCTCAACGTGGCCGAGTGCACCATCGCCAACAACACCCAGCCGGAACTGGCGCAGAAACTCGCTGCGTTTTTACTGACACCTGAAGCCCAGGCCGCCGCACTTGAGGACGGCGACCAGATCCCGTCCAACCCGAACACGCCGACCACCGACAAGACGCGCGGCCAGGTCGAGGCGATGAAGCAGTATCTGACCACCGCGATTGCGATTGACTGGGATCAGGTCAACGAACAGCGCCCGGCGTGGAATGCACGGTGGAATCGCAGTATCGAGCGGTAGCCGATCCACACCCCATAACGCTCGGCTGAAACGCGCCCCCTGTAGCAGCTGCCGAGCCTGCGAGGCTGCGTTCGGCTGCGAAGCAGTCGTAAACACGGTTTACGCGGTTTTCCTGAAAGAACCGGTTGCCTGATTTTACGACTGCTGCGCAGCCGAACGCAGCCTCGCAGGCTCGGCAGCTGCTACAGGTCGGAGTGCTTAGTTAGAACCCCACATCAAGGATCACGCTGTCCAGATAAGTCCCGGCCGGCGGTGTGGTCTGGTCGGTGTAGATTTTTGCGTTGTAGTTAAACACCTGGCTGCCCGTCCCCAAGCCATTGCCAGGGTTCACCTCCGCGTCTGAGCTGGCCCGACGCGCACTGCCGACACTGCCCCAGCGGGTGGTACCGGCACTTTTGAAGATATCGTAGGCCAGGTAATTGGCCCCAGAGATCATCCGTCGGCGCCCACCAATACCGGCCGCATGCTGGCCGTCGTCCAGCCCTACGGTGTAGGCGCTGCCCTTGGTGCAGGCCAGGTTGATGGTCTGGCCGGTGACTGCAGTGAATCCGCTGACCACCGGCGCACTGCCAAAACTGATGTTCGGCGCGGTGATGGTGCAGTCGTTGGCCACGGTCATATTGACGGTTACCGTCGCAGTGCCACTGCCGATGTCGCGCCCCAGGCAGATGGCGCCGGCACCGATGCCCGCGCAATAATTCCAGTTCCAGAAAATACTCAGGGTCTCGCTGTAGACGCCCGCCGCCACGTTGCTGCCGATGGTCGTTCGCAAATAAACGGGCGCGGTTTTCGGTATCACACTGCCCAGCAGGCCGAGCGCATCGATGATGCCATTGCGGGCGAAATCGAAAGCCACGCCACGGGTGATCGGATAGCTGGTGCTGTTGTCGGCATACAACGTATAGCCGATAACGTCCCCGGTCGGCCCGAGCAAGCCGGATTGAGGCGACGAGACGGTGGCGTAGAAGTGGTCATTGTTGGTCAGCAAAGACAACAGTGAACCGGTGCAACTCAACCCCGCATTGGGGGTGGAGCTGGTTTGAGCCGTGGTGCGCACCGCAATCGAACTCTGCGAACCGAAGGCCGCCGCTGTGGTGCTGACCACGGAGCACAGCGCCCAGGCGCACCCCGGCATCCATAGCGCCAACAACACCAGCCATTTCATTGGCACACCAACGGCCCGATCAGCGGGACCTGATCCTGATTCAAGTCCACGGCGAACTGCACCTGGCAGGTCTTTCCATCCGCCAGGTCCACTCGCAAGCTGTTGTGCTTTTGGAGGTTTTCCAGGTACACCAGGCCGTCCCAGCCGACCACGGTTTGTGCGCCGCTCTGCTCGTGCACAACGTTGCTGCCCAAGGGCAATTCCTGTTGCTGCGCATCCACCAGCACGATGCTCGCAGCGATCACCTTGGTGAGTGGAAACTCCAGCAGATAACCGCTGCCCCGACGTACCGCGATCCGCTGCTCTACATTAGGACTGCGTACATTGGCCGGTAAATTCAGCGGATCGATCTCGTATTTGCCACGGTAGTAGGCGCTGCTCCAGGGCACCAGCAAGTGACCGTTGCGATCCGTCTGACCCACCTGCTGGTTTTCGTAGCGCACGGGAATGCCCGCATAACCCTCAGTGCTGACCACCACAAAAGCATCGTCGATACGGTTGGCCGCGAATACCTGACGGTCCATCCAGACCAGCGAGCCACTGGCGTCGGCCCAACGGGTTTCGGCGTCGCTGTTGCCATAGACACCCGCCTGCAACTGCACCGATTGCAGGCGCCAGGTCAGGTCAGCCTGCCGATAATCCGGGCCATCGCCATGGGCGTAACCGAGGTTGAAACCCACCCCGCCTTCGCTGGGCACCGCGCGACTGTAGTTGACCCGCTGCTGGTGTTGCCCGGTCTTGCTGCGCTCGCTGCTGATGGCCAGGCTGCCGCGCAGATCGAACGGGATCACCAGTTGCGCCTGCACCGACCAGTTGCTGTCACCGATTTCGCGGTTGGCCGATAAGTAGAAACTGGTGTTGCGCCACAAGGGCTTGCTCCAGGTCAGGTTGAGCAGCCGGGTGCGCGAATCATCCGCCGCACGCACGTCAAAATAACCGACGCCGAGGCTGCCCCACGTGTCGAGGTTGAGGCTCAGGGTCGCTTGTTCGCTGCGTGTGCTCAGGGTGGTGTAAGGGCTGTCGACCACGGTCAGGTCGGCGTACTGATCGCGACGTTGCAGGCGTTGCCAGGAGAAGCTGTAGCGCTGGCTGCTGTACTGATAGCCGAGGCTCAACTGCTGACCGCTTTCGCCGTCGAAGCGGCTTTGGCTGAGCGCGGTGTTGAGCACCCCGAAATTGCCCAGTCGCAGGTTGCCGCCCACGCCACCGAGGCTCAGGGAATCCGAGGCTTCGGCATGGCTTTCCAGGGTGAGGTTATCGCTCAAACCGTAACGCAGGCTACCGGACGTGACACCGGGGCCGTAGCTGAAATCGCGGAGGCCGTAGTCTCGGCGCAAGGTGCCCGCCGCCACGGAAAAATCACTCAAGCCTTTTTGCAGCAAGCTGCTGGTGACGTAGAACGGTACTGTGGTCGAGACTTGGCGGCCCAGCGCATCCGTCGTCACCACGACCGCTTCACCGGCGCCGTTGATGAACGGGATGTTGGTCAGTGTGTAAGGACCGGGTTGCAGCTCGGCGCTGCTGGATTTGTAGCCGTTGATGAACAGGTCCACCGAGGACGGCACGGCCGCTTCGCCGGCGAACTGCGGCAAGGGATAGGTCACCAGATCCGGGCGCACGCCGAAGTCACGGGACACTTGCACCCCGCCCAGGCGCACAGAACTGCTCCACGGTAGCGCGCCGCTGACCAGGTCGCCGGCCTCATAAGTCAGCAATCGCTCGTCATCGGAGTAACGCCAGGTGGTGTCGTAGCGCAGGTAACCATTACTCAGCGTACTCACCGCCTCCCCCGACAATGTGCGGCGGTATTGCCCTGTGTTGGACAGCGTGCCCCAGCTGTCGAACAGCCGCACTTCGTTCCATGCCGCGAGGTAAGTGCCGGCGTCATCGGTGTCGTTGAGGTACAGGTCGTAGTTGAGCAAGGCACCGAAACTGCTCAGGGCCGGGGTTCGCGGATAGGCTTGGCGGTTGCCGACGAACTGCTCCGGCAGCCAGTCTGGCGGCACCTCCAGCAGCAATCGTTGAGCGCCACTGTCGTACTCGCTATGCAGGCCCGGGACGCTGTCGAGGTCGATTTCGGCGCCGGTATTTTCGGGCAGCTTGATGCCGGTGTCGCGCATCGCGCTGGCCGGCAGAAAGAGCCGCCCGCCCCTCTGCTCCACCGCCACGACTCGTCCGGTATTCATTTGATTGACCACCAATTCCAGAAACAACTGTGCATCGGCCACAGCCTCCATGCCGCTGGGCGGTGGCGGCAGATCACCGGCCCCTGTTTGAGGGGCGAACACCAGCCAGTACGCGCAGCTCACTGCCCACAACGGCCGCTGGAAACTGCGAGCCAGGCCTTGGCTCATTCGCGCATTAGGTCCGTCTATGGACAGACTCCTCTTTGTCACAACTCACACAATCCCCGTAGCAACTGGCGAACTGTGGCGAGGGGATTTATCCCCGTTCGGCGACGAAGTCGTCGTGAAATCAGACAACTCGGTGTGCCAGATAGACCGTGTGTTCAGATTTACGACTGCTTCGCAGCCGAACGGGGATAAATCCCCTCGCCACAGTTCGGCAGCTGCTACAGGGGTTGTGATTAACGTGTTGGGGTAATGCTCTGAACCTGCGGCGCACCATTGACCCGTACCTGCAACGCCGGATTGGCGGCCATCGGTCCCGGTGCCGGCCAGCGCATGATTGCGCCAGGCAGCACGTAACCCAATAGGCCTTCCACCAGCGGTTGGGTCTGGCTGCCTTGCTTGAGCGCCACATCGGTCAGCCGCGCATGCACCGCGCCCTGATTGCGCACTTCGACATAGGGCCGACCGTCCACCGCCACCGTGCGCCAGCTCAGATCCGGCAAGCCGACGCCTTTGGGATCACGTTTTCGGGTGGTGTCTTCCTTGCTCCAGAGACCGGCGCCATAGGCGAACAACGGCACCGAATAACGCATCTGAAAACGAATCGCCGCAGCGGTCTTGCCGTCGTCGGAAGCGGGGGTTTTAGCCGAGGGAATTTCATCGATGATGATGCGGTAAGCCAGTTCCTGCCCCGGTGGAATCTCCCGGGTGCGGGTCAGGCGCACGAGTTGTTTCTGACCGGGCTCAATCTTCGCCACGGGCGGACTGCCGATTACATCGCGCTGATTCTGATACTGATCGTTGAAGCCGCTCTGGCTCCAGGCAAACACCCGGATCTGCAGATTGGCGGTCTCATTGCCACGGTTTTCCAGCCACAAGGCACTGGCCTGTTGATCGGCCTCCAGCACCGGGTCGATCGGCCAGATCAGCACCGAACTGGCGGCCTGCGCCTCAACCGTCCCCAGCGACAACATCGCCAACACCGCACAACGCATGATCGAATGCCGCAGCGAAGGTGAACTCATAAGCCTGCTCCTTATTCAAAACGACGCATTACCACGACAGCTGCACTTGCAGCACATCGCTGTACGTCCCCCCAGGCTGATCGCCCGGTAATTGCACCCGTCCATAGATCGGCAGGCTGATGTTATTGGCATCGGTGTAGGCCACGGCGACACTCTGGCCGATCCCCAGGCTCTGGCTAAACGCCGCATCGCGAAACAGCTGGTACGCCACCTGATTGCTGCCGGTGGTGAGCTGCATATGCCGCCCGCCGCTGTTGTGCTGGCCGCCATCGACACTCATGTTCATCGTCACCCCCGGTGTGCATTGCAACTGCACCCCGGCGCTCAACGCCACTTGCACCGTGCTGGTGGCCAAGGCTGACTGGCTGCCAAAGTCGAGGCTGCCGTAATTCGATACGCCGCCCACCACCAGGCACCCGGCGGTAACCGTGGCGCTGACCTGAAAACTCTGGCTGGTCACCGCCGCCAGCGGCAACGGCATGCTCCCCGCACACAGCAGGAACAGCGCCGCATAGCCGTGCTTTGGTGTCATCGTTCTAGAACGTCAGTTCGACGGCAACGGTGTCGGTGTAGGTGCCGGCCGGTAGCCCGGCCTTGCCCACGGCTTTACCGTAGAGGTTCACGGTTTGCGCCACACCGGTGCTGGTTGTGAGGTTGATCACCCCGTCGATGGCCAGAATCTGCGAATGCCCGACGTCGGTGTACAGGTCATACGGCACATAGTTGCCGCTGCCGTCTGCCAGGGCTCGGGTGCCGCCGGCAGACAAGCCGTCATGGGCACCCGCCCGGACCTTCACGGCCGGCGTGGTGCCGCTGGAACACAGAATCGACAACGCCCCGCCACCACCACCCAGCACTTGCGCATTGGCGGTGGTGAACAGGCTGTTTTCGGTGCCGAAATTCAACGCACCGAAGTTCAGGCCGCTGGAACCGCCGGCACCGTTGACCTGACAGCTGCTGATCAGAATCAGACTGGACGTGATCTGGCCGGTGACCGTGGTGGCGGCATGGGCACTGGACGCCAGCGTCAGGCCGAGCAATGACAAACCTATCCTTGATGCAAGCACGTGCATGGTGTCCGTCCTCTACAGGTTACCAATCCAGCGTCACCGTCAGGGTGTCGGTATAGACACCGCGCGGTAACGCACGGGTATTCGCCACCACCGAGCCAAATACCGGGATCGGTATCCGGGCCCCGCTGGTGACAGCGAAATTGTGTTGTTGGCCGATGCTGTAGCGCTGATTTGCGGAAGCATCGAGGAACAATTGATAAGGGATGGTCTGACTGCCGTTGCTCAGGCGTCGGGTCGTGCCGTCGCCATGGGCACCGCCATCGATGGTGACGGTGAACCCGGTGACCGAAGGGTTGCAGACGACGTTCAGCCTACCGTTGCCGCCGCCATCCAGGCTGGCGTTGATCGGGCGATTCCAGGTCGGGCCTTGCTGGCCGAAATCAAGCGTGCCGAAATCGCTGGCCAGAGTGCCAGGGGCGGCATCATTGGTGACTTCACAACCGGCGGTAATGGTCAGCCGCGCATGTATCTGCCCGCTGACCGCCGCTTGCGCGTTTTCGGCCAGCAGAACCAGTGTGCTCACGGCGATAACCCTCCAGTGCCTGCTTGTCATGGCGCCAACCCCCCGCTCCTCACTACCAGGTGACCGTCACTTTCAGCACATCTGAATAGCGGCTGGCACGGGGAATCTCCGCCAGCCGTTCGATACGCGCATACAGGGGCAAATCCACTGAACCGGAATCCGGTACTCGGCCACTCACCGGCACATTCACCGCCAGCGGGATCAACCGCGCAGGGTCCTGGTAGAGCCTATAAGGGATGGGCTTGCTGCCGGCGGAATCCGCCATGTAACGCACTTCACCGACGCCACCGTGTTGGCCGCCGTCAACGCGGAATTGATAAGGGGTGTCGGGGTTGCATTCGAGCCTTGGCAGTCGCTCATTCATCAGCGCCGCGCCCAGCGGTCCGGCCGGGTCATCCAGCCGTGCGGTACTGCCGAAGTCGAGCACGCCCAGTTGCTCGATCCCTGCCTGACGTTGTTGCCCGACCAACTGACAGCCGCGCTGTACGTCGACGCGTACGTCAACCTGAAGTTCTGCTGCCAATACCTGCGCGCTGAGCGTCACACCTGTGACTGCCAATACCATAATTCCATTCACGGCCCCATTCCTTGCGTGTGGTGGCGACTAGACATCAGGGTAGCTACGCAACGGAATTTCGCCAGCCGCTCAGCGTCGATGAATCCGTTCAACGGGCGTTTTTTACCAGGATTTGGCTGAAAAACACTGATATAACGGCCTGAAAATCTCTACAAACCGCAGAGTCCTGTCGAGATAGGGTCGACATCACTGGAAGGTAAATTCACCCTTTGGTTACACTACGCCGCCGCAGCTCGGGAAGCCTGCCTGACGATTACGGGATGACATCACAGTGGCCGTTCGACCGCCCAACCGTTCGCGACTCACACCGCGCTGGCCGACGCTTCGCCGCTTGTTCGGCAAGGCATCGGCTGCACCCGCCAGTGCGTCCGGTCGAGTGATCCATGATTACTTTCGTCACCACGCTCACGCTCAGGGTTACACCCTCAGCCACAGCCAACAGCGCGTGATCGATTGCATGGCGCAACACGCCACGGCACTGCTCGGTAATTCGGCAAAAGCACTCCCCGGCCTTTACTTGCATGGTGCGGTCGGTCGCGGCAAGAGCTGGCTGCTCGACGGATTTTTCCAGGCCATCCCTATCGCGGAAAAACAGCGCCTGCACTTTCATCAGTTCTTTGCCCGACTGCACCAGGGCATGTTCACTCACCGTGATCAGCCCGATGCGCTGGTCGTCACCCTCGATGAGTTGCTCAGCGACTGCCGTGTGTTGTGTTTCGACGAATTTCACGTCCATGACATCGGCGATGCGATGCTCATCACGCAGCTGTTCAAGGCGTTGTTCCAACGGGGCATTCTGTTGCTGGTGACCTCCAATTATCCGCCCGAAGGTTTATTGCCCAACCCGCTCTATCACGCGCGCTTCAAACCGGTGATCGACTTGATCCATGCGCGCATGCAGGTCATGGAGGTTGGCGGGCCCCATGACTATCGCAGCCAGATGAGAACGCATGCGCATCAGGTATTTACCCATGGCCGCTACGTCTGGCCGGGCACCGTGGCGCAACGTCAGGCGCTGGACCTGCCCGAACGCGGCGCACCGCCCCTGCAACTGCCGGTCGGCGCACGGCACCTTCAAGCGCGACGCTGTGAAGAACGCACCATCGGTTTTACCTTTGGCGATCTGTGCGAACACCCCACGGCGGTCATGGATTACCTGGAGCTGTGCCGGCGTTTCGATTACTGGATCATCGACGAACTGCCCGACCTTGCCGATTGTTCGATGGCGGCGCAGCAGCGTTTCATTAATTTGATCGACGTTTTGTACGATCAGGACAAGCACCTGACGTTGCTCGGTGGGCAGTCGTTGCGCGAAAGTTTGGGTGGCGATGCGATTGACCTTGCGCGCACGCGTAGTCGGTTGGGGCAGTTGGTCGAGGTCAGGGAGCCGTAGTTTTTGTGTTGCAGCACCGGCCTCATCGCGAGCAGGCTCGCTCCCACATTAGTTCGCGTCCGCCCGGGCAACTCGGTCAACTGTAGGAGCGAGCCTGCTCGCGAAGGCGGCCTCACAGGCAACATACCTTTCCCGCTATCATGTCGCCCATTTCCAGGCCCCCGCGCCCTCCACTCGATCAATAGCGAACCCGTTTATGGATACCCTCGCCCAACTGCGCGCCGGCCAATTGTCGGGCATCACCCGTCTGGATCTGGCCTGCGGCCTGACCGAATTTCCGCGAGAAGTCTTCGACCTGGCGGACTCGCTGGAAGTGCTCAACCTCAGCGGCAACGCCTTGAGCAGCCTGCCGGATGACCTGCATCGCCTGACCCGTTTGCGCGTGCTGTTTTGCTCGGACAACCTGTTCACCGAACTGCCCGCGAGCCTCGGTCAATGCGCCGCGTTGACGATGATCGGCTTCAAGGCCAATGCCATCGAAACGGTCCCCGCCGCTGCACTGCCTCCGTTGTTGCGCTGGCTGATCCTGACCGATAACCGCCTGCGTGAACTGCCCGCCGAGCTGGGTCAACGCCCGCACCTGCAAAAACTCATGCTCGCCGGCAACCGACTGCAGCGCCTGCCCGAGAGCCTGCGCCATTGCCATCGACTCGAACTGATGCGCATCGCCGCCAATCAACTGACCGAACTGCCCGAGTGGCTGCTGACCCTGCCGAGCCTGACCTGGCTGGCCTACGCTGGTAACCCGCTGGAAACCGAAGCCGATGCGGCGGCACTCGATGCCACGGCGAGTATTGCGTGGGCCGAGCTGCGCCTGGAGCAACAACTGGGCGAAGGCGCTTCGGGGGTGATTCATCGGGCGCGGTGGGAACGACTGGCGACTCAGGTTGCGGTCAAACTCTACAAAGGCGAAATGACCAGCGATGGTTCACCGTTGCACGAAATGAACGCCTGCATCACCGCCGGCATTCATCCCAATCTGATCCGGGTCGAAGGCCGGATCGTCGGGCATCCTGAACAGCAGGCCGGGCTGGTGATGCAACTGATCGACCCGAGTTACCGTAATCTGGCCGGATTGCCGAGCCTGGCGTCCTGTACCCGCGACGTTTATGCCGATGACACCCGTTTCAGTGCCGATGTGGCGCTGTGCATGGCTCGCGGCATCGCCTCGGTGGCCGAGCATTTGCACCGCCAAGGCATCACCCATGGTGATCTCTACGGCCACAATATTTTGTGGAACGAGCACGGTGATTGCCTGTTGGGAGATTTTGGCGCGGCATCTTTCCATGCGACGTCTGACAGCCTTGAAAGCCGTGCGCTGCAACGGATCGAAGTGCGGGCGTTTGGGGTTTTGTTGGGGGAATTGCTGGAGCGGATCGACTCGGGGTTGAGCGATGAAAGGCGCTTGCAGCTGGAGGAACTGGAACGGTGTTGCTGTCAGCCGGATGTGCTGGCGCGGCCGGGGTTCAGTGAGATTGTTCGGGAGTTAGCCGCGTACTGACAGCTAAATACAAAACCTGTGGCGAGGGAGCTTGCTCCCGCTGGATGGCGGAGCCGTCCCCAAAGCGACGGCTGCTGCGCACCCGAGCGGGAGCAAGCTCCCTCGCCACAAGTCATCGCAAAGAGGCTTAACCGGCCAAACCTACAAACATATCCTGCACATCATCATGGTTATCGAGGCCTTCCAGGAACGCCTCGACTTCAGCCATCTGCTCGTCACTCAAACCGGTCACCGGGTTTTTCGGCTGATAACCCAGCTTGGCCGACAACACGGTAAAACCTTGCTCAGGCAGCGCCTTCTGAACGGCGTCCAGGTCCGCAGGCTCGGTCAGGAACAGGGTCGTGCCCTCTTCTTCACCTGGCTCGAAATCCTGGGCACCGGCTTCAATCGCGGCCATTTCCGGATCGGCGTCAGGGCTGTCCGGGGACGCTTCGATCATGCCCACATGGTTGAAGTCCCACGCCACCGAACCGGAAGCGCCCAATTGGCCCTTGCGGAATGCCACGCGGATTTCAGCGACGGTGCGGTTGATGTTGTCGGTCACGCATTCAACGATCAGCGGCACCTGATGCGGAGCGAAGCCTTCGTAGGTCACGCGATGGTACTGCACGGTTTCGCCCAACAGGCCCGCGCCTTTCTTGATCGCGCGGTCCAGGGTTTCCTTGGGCATCGAGGCTTTCTTGGCCTGCTCGACCACCAGGCGCAGGTGTGCGTTGGTGGCAGTATCGGCACCGTTACGCGCAGCAATGGTGATTTCTTTTACCAGTTTGCCGAAGATCTTGCCCTTGGCGTTAGATGCCGCTTCTTTGTGTTTAACCTTCCACTGTGCGCCCATTACTCACTCTCTTATCTGTGGCGCCGAGACATCTATTGGCCGACGCTTTGCGCAAGTTTATACGGCCTAAAGTTGGCAATCGACCAAAAATTCCACCCGGTTGACCGGCATGACCAATCGACATCTTCACCAGCGCTTGTAGGGCGATTCTGAAACGTCGATTTGCGGTGACTATGAAGGGCTGTGGTTCCGTACCCTCTGCGCCCATATTCCATGGCAGAAGCGCGTTCGATGCACAACGACAAGGAAAGTCCCTACACCTTGACCCTCCTGGACAGTGGTTTGAGTCTGCAGGTGTTGCAGTTCAGTGGCCGGGAAAGTCTCAACCAGCCCTATTGTTTCGAGATCGAAGTGATCGGCCTGGCACCGGCCATGAACCTCGAGCAGTTGCTGCAGCAACCGGCGTTCCTGAGCCTGGGGGATGAGACCGGCATTCATGGCATCCTGCACAGCGCCAGTCGCGAGTATCGTGGCCCGCTCCGAGTCGGCTACCACTTGGTATTGGTGCCCTGGCTTCTACACCTGGACCGGCACCCTTGCCGTCGGGTCTTTCATCAACTCGGCGTGCCCGCCATCCTGCGTCAGCTGCTCGCAGAAAACGCGATCCCCGAAGACAGCGTCCGTTTTGAACTGCCAAACGGGCGCTACCCGGTGCGACCGTTCTGCATTCAGTTTGACGAGACCGACCTGGCGTTCCTCCAACGGCTCTGCGAAGAAGAAGGCATCCACTATCACTTCGAACATCAGCGCGACGGCCACGTGCTGGTGCTGGCGGATGACAGCCTGAGCTTCCCCCAGGAACCGCTGCTGATGCCGTTTTACGACGAGTCCCCCCATCGCAGCGACGCGCCGGTGATCAGTGAATTATTCCAGCGTCACGCCACGCCTCCGATCACCGCATCGCCTGCGCCGCAACAGCTCGAGCGTGAGCAATCGAGTCGTCGATCACTCGAACGCCTGCGCTGCCGGCACCGGCAGATACAAGGGCAAAGCAATCACAGTGATGTGCGCAGTGGATGCATCGTGCAAGTGTCGGAACATCCGATCCCGAACTTCAACGATCAGTGGCTGCTGACCGAGATTCGGCATCAGGGCCAACAGCCGTCGATTCTTGCCGAGGACACCTTCGACATGACCCGGCGTTACAGCAATCAGTTCAGCGCCATTCCGTGGTCCACGGTGTTCCGGCCCGCGCTCACGCAGGCCAGACCCAGTATTCCGGGTTATCAGACGGCGCGAGTGCTGGGCCCGCTCGGGCAGCCGGCGGTGCTGGATGCACAAGGGCGGATAGAAGTACGGTTGTGGCCCACTGCGCAGGCCGATAAGGATCAATCCACCGGCCTCTGGCTACCCGTGGCCCTCGCCGCGCCGGACGGGCTGATCGATCCATCCTGGCTGCCGCTCGGCGGCACCGAAGTGCTGATCAGTTTTCTCGACAGCGACCCGGATCGCCCGGTGCTGTGTGCTGCGGCGAGCAACCCGCCAGCGCCTCGAATCGCTCGCCAGCCACGCGGCGATGGCCGTCTGTTGCTGGATTGGCTGGTCAACCGTCAGGACTGATCCGCCCTTGTCAGCCTTGTCAGCCTTGTCAGCCTTGTCTGAGGCGGCCGAGAACCTGGCTAGATGCACGTCCAGATGCCTTGGCCGGTACCGTGAATGCTCTGCGCGCTCCTTGCGGCAGATCGCGTTGTGCTTGTGCGAACAGCGTTCGCGGCGGGTGGTGGCGACGAGCCTTGCGTAGGCAGGGCCGGCCCCTTCGCGGGCAAGCCACGCTCCCACAGGATTTGTGCTTGCCGCACATTCTGTGAACGACACAAAACCTGTAGGAGCGAGGCTTGCCCGCGAAGGCCGCACCTCGGTTTACCTGGAGGGTGCCAACTCAAAAAACGCCCGAACCAAACGCAAATCCCGCCGCCGTTCCATACACCCGATCATGTGCCGATTGATCAACCCTTCACCCAGAATCGGCACCGCCGCCACCCTCGGGTCATGACTGACTTCCACCGACGACACCACCCCAACGCCCAACTCCGCCGCCACGGCTTCGGTCACCGCCTCGCGACTGTCCAGTTCCAGCAACACCCGAGGATTGACCGACGCCATCGCGCAAGCCTCATCGAACGTGCGTCGGGTAATCGAACTCGGCTCACGCAATACCATGATCACCTGATCCAGCTCCTTGAGCTTCACGCCCTTGGACGCCTTGGCCCAGGGATGACTTTCAGGCACCAGCGCGCAAATCCGTGATTCATTCAACGCTTGCAGGTGCAAGCCTTTGCGCGGCTCGACTTCGGTCAACACCGCCACGTCGGCATGCTCGGACAACAACGCCGCCAGGGTTTCCTGAGCATTGCCCAACCGCAGATTCACGGTGATTCCCGGGTACCGCGCGCGCAAACTGGCCAGCATCGGCATCACCATGTGCGGTCCGTCCGCTGCCACTTCCAGGCGCCCGGTCAGCAACTGTCGATTGGCTTCCAGCAGCACCTGCGCTTCTTCAGCCAGGCCGAACATCGCCCGGGTGATCGCCGCCAGTTTGGTCCCCTCCTCCGTCAGCTCCACGCGTCGCGCGGTGCGGCGCAGCAAGGTGATCTGGTAATGCTCCTCCAGGGCCTTGATGTGCCCGGTGACCGCCGGTTGGCTGATGAAAAGTCGCTCGGCAGCGCGGGTGAAGCTGCCTTCGCGGGCCACGGCATCAAAGGCTCGAAGCTGGAACAGGTTCATGGATAACTCTCACTGATGGCTGGCATAACAACAAACAATTTGATTGATAGCACCCGAAATTGCAATTTATGTCCCGTAGCGTCATCCCACAGAGAGCTTTTGCGAGGACACAAGAATGAGCACTGCCGAGCCAATCCTGCTCACCCCCGGCCCACTGACCACATCGGCTCGCACCCGTCAGGCGATGATGGTCGACTGGGGTTCATGGGATGACCGCTTCAATCAACTGACTGCCAGCCTGTGCGAGCAATTGCTGGCGATCATCAACGGCGGCGACAGCCACCACTGCGTGCCCCTGCAAGGCAGCGGCACCTTCGCGGTCGAAGCAGCAATCGGCACCCTGGTGCCCCGCGACGGCAAAGTGCTGGTGCTGATCAACGGCGCCTATGGCAAACGCCTGGCGAAAATCTGCGAAGTGCTCGGCCGCCCCTTCAGCACCTTCGAAACCGCCGAAGACGAACCAACCACCGCCGCCGACGTCGACCGTCTGTTGCGCGCCGATGCGAGCATCACCCACGTCGCGTTGATTCACTGCGAAACCAGCACCGGCATCCTCAACCCGCTGCCGGAAATCGCCCACGTCATTGCGCAACACGGCAAACGCCTGATCATCGACGCCATGAGTTCCTTCGGCGCGTTGCCGATCGACGCACAACAGGTGCCATTCGACGCGCTGATCGCCGCCTCGGGCAAATGCCTGGAAGGTGTGCCCGGCATGGGTTTCGTCTTCGCTCGCAAAGACGCATTGGCCAACGCGGCCGGCAACTCGCACTCGCTGGCGATGGATTTGTACGACCAGCACATCTACATGGCCAAGACCGGCCAATGGCGCTTCACGCCCCCGACCCACGTGGTCGCGGCGCTGCACGAAGCCCTGCTGCAATACAACGAAGAAGGCGGTTTGCCGGCGCGGCATCAGCGTTATGCCAACAACTGCCAGGTGCTGCTCGATGACATGGCCAAACTCGGCTTGCGCAGTTTCCTGCCTGCCGCGATCCAGGCGCCGATCATCGTCACTTTCCACGCGCCGAAGGATCCGCGTTACCAGTTCAAGGAATTCTACGAACGGGTCAAGGCCAAGGGTTTCATCCTTTACCCCGGCAAATTGACCCAGGTCGACACCTTCCGCGTCGGCTGCATCGGACACGTCAACCAGGCCGAGATGCACGCGGCCGTGGCGGCAGTGGCCGAAGTGCTGCGCGAGATGGAAGTCCTCGAACTCTAAACCACACCGACCTGTAGCAGCTGCCGAGCTGCGCGAGGCTGCGTTCGGCTCGGTCCGCGCTCGGGCGCAGCAGTCGTAAAACCATCCACCTCGGTGTTTCAGGTGGACCGCGTCGTCAGGGTTTACGACTGCTGCGCAGCCGAACGCAGCCTCGCGCAGCTCGGCAGCTGCTACAGGGATCACCATTCCCCAATTACAGGATTTGATCACCATGAACTACGCAAACCCAACCAAACTCCAGGCCGCCATCCTCGACTGGGCCGGCACCGTGGTCGACTTCGGCTCTTTCGCGCCGACGCAGATTTTTGTCGAAGCCTTCGCCGAGTTCGACGTCCAGGTGTCCATCGAAGAGGCCCGCGGGCCGATGGGCATGGGCAAGTGGGACCACATTCGTACCCTGTGCGACCAGCCGGAAGTTGCCGAGCGTTATCGTGCCGTGTTCGGCCGCACGCCGACTGACGATGACGTCACCGCGATCTACAAACGTTTCATGCCGCTGCAAATCGAGAAAATCGCCGAGCACTCGGCACTGATTCCAGGCGCACTCGACACCATCGCCAACCTGCGTCATCAAGGGATCAAGATCGGTTCCTGCTCCGGCTACCCGAAACAGGTCATGGACAAGGTGGTCGAACTGGCCGCCACCAACGGTTACGTTGCCGATCACGTGGTCGCCACCGACGAAGTGCCTAACGGCCGTCCATGGCCAGCCCAGGCCCTGGCCAACGTGATTGCGCTGGGCATCGACGACGTCGCGGCTTGCGTGAAGATCGATGACACCGTGCCGGGCATTCTCGAAGGGCGTCGCGCCGGCATGTGGACCGTGGCGCTGATCTGCTCCGGTAACGCGCTGGGTCTGGACTACGAAGGCTTCCGCGCCCTCGGCGACGACGAACTGACCAGTGAACGCAAACGCATCCACGCACTGTTCGAAGGCTCGCGACCGCATTACATGATCGACACCATTATCGATTTGCCGCAAGTGATCGCCGACATCAACAAGCGTCTGGCCAAGGGTGAGATGCCGCAAAGCAGTTGATCCACCCAAAAGCACCGCTGTCCTCTGTAGGAGCGAGGCTTGCCCGCGAAGACGCTCTACCAGCCGACATCCCTGTTGAATGTGCAGACGCCTTCGCGGGCAAGCCTCGCTCCTACAAGGGACAGCGGTGCTTTTTTCTGTCTGTTACCTGAACCAGAGCATTGAACCTTGACAAGGATCAGGCAGCCCCCTCGAATCAGGCTTACAGTTAAGGAACACCGTCGACCAAGAACGGTGGCCGACCTGTGAGGAACACCGTATGCCGTGGAAGAATTCCGACTCACGCTACAGCACCGTGTCGATCGCGCTGCATTGGTTAATGCTGGTCCTGCTGGCGATGGTTTACGCCTCTATCGAATTTCGCGGGGTCTTTCCCAAGGGCAGCGGTGGCCGGACGCTGATCGTTGAATCGCACTTCATGCTCGGCTTGACGGTCTTCGTGCTGGTCTGGTTGCGGTTGTTCGCTCGCAGCCTGGGCCCGGCACCACAGATCTTTCCGGCCTCGCCCCACTGGCAGACCGTGCTGGCCAGACTGATGCATTGGGCGTTGTATATCTTCATGATCGCGATGCCGATACTCGGATGGCTGGTGACCAGCGCCAAGGGGCATCAGGTGATGTTTTACGGCTTTGATCTGCCGTTGCTGGTCTCGGAAGACAAGGTGCTGGCCAAACAAATCGAAGGCTGGCATGTGCTGGGCGGCACCATCGGTTACTGGCTGATCGGCCTGCACGCGGTGGCGGGGATTTATCACCATTATGTGGTGGGTGATAACACGCTGCTGCGGATGATGCCCAAGCGCGGTTGAACACACACTCTTGTAGCAGCTGGCGAAGCCTGCGTTCGGCTGCGAAGCAGTCGTAAAATCAGTCAACGCGGTGGATCAGGAGAACCGAGGCGGTTGGATTCACGACTGCTTCGCAGCCGAACGCAGGTTTCGCCAGCTGCTACAGGGGTGGCGGGCTTATCGGAATCCCCGGCGGCCCTGCAAGCCGCCGGTGTGGATGAAGATCAGGCGCGTGCCCTTTTCGAATCTTCCAGCCTCGACTTGCTGCTTGAGCATCAGCAGAGCTTTGCCGGTGTACAGCGGTTCGAGGGGAATACCCGTGGCCTGTTCGGTCTGGTCGATGAAGTCGAGTAACAGCGGATCAACTTTGGCAAAGCCGCCACGGCTGGCGTCGAACAGTTCATAAGCCGACTCCTGCAAACCCGCCTCTCGTACAATCGATTCAACCTGCGGCGCCACGCCATGATCGTCTGGCACCGCCAGCGCACCGTACACCTTGCGACCGCCCGCCTCGGCCAACGCCAGGCCGGCCAGGGTCGTGCCGGTTCCGCAGGCCAGCCACCAGCCGTCGTAGTCGCTCCAACCGAGCCTGCCCAGTTGATCGAGGACCATTGGCTTCAACTGCATGCAACCCCGCGCACCCCGCAGACCGCCGCCACCTTCGGGCACCGGATGCAGGTCGGGATACTGCGCCTGCCAAGGCTGCCAGAAGCCCGGTTCGTGTCGCGCTCGATAACCGCCATAACCCAACCAGTGCAACTGCATGCCGAACGCTTGCAGGTCCTTCACCGTCGGCGTTTCTTGCGGATGACCACGCAACAGACCGACCGTTTTGAAACCGAAGCGTTTGCCGGCGGCGGCCAGTGCGTGCAGGTGATTGGAATGGGCACCGCCGAGGCTGATGATGCCTTGGGCGCCGGTTTGGTCAGCGGCTTTGAGATGGTCGATGAGTTTGAACCACTTGTTGCCGCTGATCAGTGGGTCGATCTGGTCGAGGCGCAGGATGGCGACTTCGATGTTGGCTGCGGTGAGCCAGTCGAGGTGCAAGGGTTGGAGCGGGGCTGAGGGGAGCCTGTTGTTGGGTCGGAGAAACATCAATGCCGGTTCCAGGTGACGAGCCGGCATCTTAGCAGCCTTGGGGACGCCTTCGCGGGCAAGCCTCGCTCCTACAGGGATCGTGTTTTTCTGTAGGAGCGAGGCTTGCCCGCGAAGGCCATTGGCATGCTAAACCTGCAGATTACAACTCAGCAGCCAACCGTGAACCCTGATTGATCGCGCGCTTGGCATCCAGCTCCGCCGCCACGTCCGCACCACCGATCAGATGCACGTTCTGCCCCGCTGCCACCAGACCATCCTGCAATTCACGCAACGGATCCTGCCCGGCGCAAATCACGATGTTGTCCACCGCCAGCACCTGCGGCTCACCGGTTTCACCGATGCGGATGTGCAGGCCTTCGTCGTCGATCTTCAGGTACTCAACGCTGTTGAGCATCTGCACCTGCTTGTTCTTCAGACCGGTGCGATGAATCCAGCCAGTGGTCTTGCCCAGGCCGTCACCGACCTTGGATTTCTTGCGTTGCAGCAAGAACACCTCGCGCGCCGGTGCATGGGGTTCAGCCTTGATCCCGGCGACACCGCCGCGCGCTTCAAGATGCGTATCAATGCCCCATTCCTTCCAGAACGCTTCACGGTCCAGACTGGTGGCCACGCCTTGGTGAACGAGGAATTCCGACACGTCGAAACCGATACCGCCCGCGCCAATCACCGCCACACGCTTGCCGACCGGTTTACGCTCCAGGATCACGTCCAGGTAGCTCAGCACCTTGGCGTTTTCAACGCCGGGAATCGCCGGAGTTCTTGGGGCGATACCGGTGGCCAGGATGATTTCGTCGTAACCGCCCTCAACCAGTTTTGCCACGTCGACACGGGTGTTCAGGCACACCTCGACATTGGTGGTCTGCAACTTGCGGTTGAAGTAACGCAGGGTTTCAAAGAACTCTTCTTTGCCCGGTACACGCTTGGCAACGTTGAACTGACCGCCAATCTCGCTGGCCGAATCAAATAGCGTCACCGCGTGACCCCGCTCGGCCGCCACCGTGGCCGCGGACAGGCCCGCAGGACCGGCACCGACCACGGCGATTTTCTTGATCTGCTGCACCGGCAGGTAGTTGAGCTCGGTTTCATGGCAAGCGCGCGGGTTCACCAGGCAGCTGGTCAACTTGCCGCCGAAGGTGTGATCCAGGCACGCCTGGTTACAACCGATGCAGGTGTTGATTTCATCGCCACGGCCAGCGGCCGCCTTGTTGACGAAGTCCGGGTCGGCGAGGAATGGTCGCGCCATGGAGACCATGTCAGCATCGCCTTCGGCCAGAATCTGCTCGGCCACTTCCGGGGTGTTGATACGGTTGGTGGTGATCAGCGGAATGTTCACCGAACCGCGCAGCTTGGCGGTGACTTTGCTGAACGCGGCACGCGGCACTTTGGTGGCGATGGTCGGAATCCGCGCTTCGTGCCAGCCGATGCCGGTGTTGATGATGGTCGCACCGGCCTGCTCGACGGCTTTGGCCAGGGTCACGATTTCTTCCCAAGTGCTGCCGCCCTCCACCAAGTCGAGCATCGACAGGCGGAAGATGATGATGAAGTTCGGGCCCGTGGCTTCGCGCACACGACGGACGATTTCCACCGGCAGGCGCATACGGTTTTCGTAGCTGCCGCCCCAACGGTCGGTGCGGTGGTTGGTGTGGGCGGCGAGGAACTGGTTAATGAAATAACCTTCCGAACCCATGATCTCGACGCCGTCGTACTCGGCTTTTTGCGCCAGGGTCGAACAGGTGACGAAATCGCTGATCTGTTTCTCGATGCCTTCCTCGTCCAGCTCTTTAGGCTTGAACGGGTTGATCGGCGCCTGAATGGCACTCGGCGCGACTTGTTTCGGGCTGTAGGCATAACGACCGGCGTGGAGGATCTGCATGCAGATCTTGCCGCCCGCCTCGTGCACCGCGCGGGTCACGATCTGGTGTTTGAGCGCTTCTTCCTCGGTGGTCAGTTTGGCCGCGCCGGAATACACCCCGCCCTCATCGTTCGGGCCAATGCCGCCGGTGACCATCAGACCGACACCGCCGCGAGCACGTTCGGCGAAGTACGCCGCCATGCGTTCGAAACCGCCGGGCTTCTCCTCAAGACCGGTGTGCATCGAACCCATCAAGGTGCGGTTGCGCAGCGTGGTGAAGCCCAGGTCCAGCGGGGCCAACAGGTGCGGGTAATGAGCGGCGGCCATTTGTAACTCCACATCGAGCGATCACGGAAAAAATGCAGGAGCTCTTCGGCCCCCATCAGTCATGCTGGACAGACTAAGAGTCGCGCCCCTGTCACTCAATGACCGAAACTGACAACTTATTGATCCAAATGTGCAGCACCCCTTGGCAAGCGCCGGCATGCGCCCTACCCTAGTCGCGAACCCTGCACACGGCTGTTGACTGTTTCCCCATGCGCAAACTTCTGTACCTGACTTTCTCCATGGCATTGATTGCCGCCCTTACGACCTACGCCATGTGGGCCGCGGACCGTCCGGTGGGTCATTACCTGTCGGACCTGCGGATCAATCTGGCGGTCGACCAAGGCACACCCGCTGATCGCGGAAACCTGCTGGGCATCCAGCCCGAGCTGTTCCCCACCGACTATCAAAGCCCCGAACGCCTGCACCGCAAGCTTGCCGCCTATCTGCAGAAGGCTCAGGACCAAGGCTTGCTGAACGAGAAAACCATCGTCGTACTGCCCGAACACATCGGCACCTGGCTGATGGTCAGCGGCGAGAAAGATGAGCTGTACCAGGCGACCACGCTGAAGGAAGCAATGAACTGGCTGGCGGTGAGCAATCCCGTGCAGTTCGTCCGCGCGCTGATCAGCGCCAAGGGCGACAGTCGTCTCGACGACGCCCACTTGCGGATGAAGGCCAAAGGCATGGCCAAGGACTATCAGGCGCTGTTCGGGGGGCTGGCGAAACAGTTCCACGTGACCCTGGTGGCCGGCACGATTGTGTTGCCCGAGCCGAGCATCATCGACGGTACGCTGAAAGTCGGCCGCGGGGCGTTGTACAACAGCAGCGTGGTGTTCGGTCGCGACGGGCTGCCGGTCGGCCAGCCGCAACGCCAGATGCATCCGGTGTTTGCGGAACAAGACGTTATCGAAGCCAATGGCGAGCATACGCTCAACGTCGTCGACACCCCGGCCGGACGCCTGGGCGTGCTGATCGGCAGCGACAGCTGGTACCCGGACAACTACCGAAAACTCGACGCCCTGGGCGCCCATCTGGTGGCGGTCCCCGCGTATGTCGCCGGCCGCGACACCTGGGACAAACCGTGGCGTGGTTACAAGGGATTGTCGACGCCTGGCTCGGTCAGTCTCAAGGCCGGTGAGCTCAGTGAAGGCCAGGCCTGGCATCGTCTGACACTGACTGGCCAACCGCCGAGCAGCCAGGCGATTGCCGGTATGAGCGTGTTCCTGCGCGGTCAGTTCTGGGACAAGGGCAGCGCGGGTCAAAGTTTTCTCAGCAACAACGGGCAACAGTTCGCCGACGGCAATGCCCGTGGCGCGCGGTTGCTGAACCTTTGGTTGTAAACCATGAAACCGCTGCCGATGCGCCTCGGGGATCTGTCGGTAGGCTTTGTTCATAGCCTGGCCGACGCCGTGCGCAGCCATGGCATGGATCCGCAGCCTCTGCTTGAGCAATACGGCCTCGATGCAGCGCGCCTGGCCGAAGCGGGTGCTCGACTGTCGATCCCGCGCTACATGCGCCTGGGCCACGGGGCCATCCAACTGACCGACGACCCGGCGCTGGGTTTGCGCATGGGCCAGCTCAGTCGCCTGAGTCAGGCTGGTCTGGCGGGGGTCACTGCCGCTCAGGCACCCACCGTTCGAGAAGCGGCGCGCTGCCTGATCCGCTTTGAAGCCTTGTATGGCTCCAACTACCGTGGCCAGTCGAGTTTCCACGAAGACGCTCAGGGTGCTTGGCTGCGGTTCTACTCCATCAGCCCTTACAACGCCTACAACCGCTTCGTGGTGGATTCGATCATCGCCGGGTGGCTGAAACAATTATCCAGCGTGAGCCTTGCCCCGCTTCGCGCCGAGCGGATCGAGATCGAATTTGCCGAACCGGATTATCGTGAGGCGTATGCCGAGCTGGGTGATTGTCCGATTCAGTTCGGCGCCGAACAGAATCAACTGCGCCTGAGCCTGGCCAGCCTCGCCCAGCGCAACCCGGAGCACTGCCCGAGTACCTGGCGACACTTGCTGCAACTCTGTGAACGGGAACTGGAGCAACTGACACGCACCCGCAGCCTGCGTGAACGCATCACTCAGTTATTGGGGCCGTTATTCAATGGTGGCCGGGAACCCGACCTGGAAGAAGTGGCGGCACGTCTGAAGCTGCCGACCTGGACCTTGCGTCGTAAACTCGCCGAGGAAGGCACGCAATTTCGCGCCATTCTCAACGACACGCGCCGCGACCTGGCCATGACCTACATTCGTGACACTGAACTTGCATTCGGTGAAATCGCCTACCTGTTGGGTTTTGCCTCAGCAGAAGCCTTCCAACGCGCCTTCAAACGCTGGAACGGCCAGACGCCCGGCGAGTTTCGCCGCAGTCATCGCCAATCCTCGTGATGCTTACAGCTCTGTAGCGTCTTCCGCCGGTTCCAAGGGGTCCAGTTCAAACGCCTGATACTCGAGCAGCTCTTCTTGATAATCGTCCATTGTGAAATCCCTCTACCGCTCGTTTAAAAATGCCTGAATAAATGACCAACGCCCTGAGCATAAAGTGCCCGCATGAAAGAAAAATGACGCAGGCGCACCGCTCAGCGGCTACTTATAAAACGTAGCAGGCGGTCAGGAATTTATCACAGGATTTTTTCGATAGAGGCTGTAGGACTACAGCCCGGGTTGACGCGGATCAATTTAAAAGCCATTTCGGGAACGGTGTCATCTGACACGGTCCCGAATGCATACCGATTACTGGCTGGTGGTCGGCATGGCCGAAATAGGCTCGCTCGGTGGCGGCAGGCTGGATTGCGGCGGTGGCGTAACGGTTTCCGACGACGGAGCCGGTTCCGGGCTTTCAACCGGGGTGATCGGCGCTGTATCAGGCGGTGGTGCGACTGGTTCCGAGGCAGCAGGTGCTGGAGCAGGTTCAGCCGCAGGCGCCGGTGCGGGTTCCGCCGCAGGTACCGGCGCTGGAGCAGCCTTGACCTCAGGCACGCCCAGGTCAGTTTTAGGCTTCTCGACGATGTGCGCAGCCTTCTTCGCTTCCGGCGGCAGGAACAGCTCGACCAGCGCAAAGAAGCGCTCGTAGAACTTGGCCGACGAAACAGTTTCGCTGGCAACCTTGACCATCGAATCGTCGGACGAGCCGATCGGCATCGATACCGAGCCCAACACACCCACACCGAGGCTGGCGGAGTTGTTGGTCTTCTTCAGTGCATAGCGATCCTGAAGCGCGTTGGCAAACATGGTGGCGTGGTGCCCTTCGCTGCCGTCATCGGCACAGACCACGCTGAAACTGATCTCCATGTGGGTTTCGCCGGTCTGCTGGAAGCTCTTGTGGCCGCTGACCAGTTTCGGATCGCTGCTGGTGATGATGTAGCCCTGACTGAGCAACGCGCGACGGGCGGCTTCACAGGTCTGCGCATCGGTCACCGGGTAGTTGCGCGAAAACGTCCCGGAGTCGTCGAAGTTCTCATGCTCATAGATGGCGGCTTTTTTCGACGAGCAGCCGGCAGCGGCGGCCAGCAATAACGCCAGCCCGACAACACGCATGGGAATTGATTTAAACATTGAACATCCTGAGGAAAAACGGTCCGGGGCGTATTGTGCAACAGATCGATGCTTAGCGGAGCATCGATTAGTGTATTGAAACAGTTACAAGTGTAATGACTGCCTTTGACAGGAAAAAGTCGCTCAGTAAAAACCCCAGGCGACGGATAGCATGTATCGACTTTTCCCACGCCCACAAAAAACCCCAGCCTTTCAGCCGGGGTTTTTATGTCGCGGGAAACTCAATCAGGCATCAGAAACGCTTGATGTCCGCTTCCGCTTCGAGCTGCTTGCGGTAGGCCGCAAAGTCCTGCTGGCCAATGCGCGAGGCGAGGAAGCGACGGTACTGAGCCTTCTCTTCGTCGGTCGGCGCTGCGGCTTCGTTCACGCCGTTCAGACGCACGATCACCAGGCTACCATCAGCCAGGGTCACGCTGCTGAAGGTCGGCTTGTCCTTGGCGGCAGGCTTCGGCATACGGAACAGCGCTTGCAGCACAGTTGGGTCAATCCCTTCCTGAGCGCGAGTAGCGGCTTCAGTCACTTTCCAGTTCTGACCGTCGATTGCCTTGTTCAGCGGGGTCTTGCCATCACGCAGGCTGGCGATCAACTCATCAGCCTTGGTCTTGGCGGCAGCACTGGCGTGCTCCTTGGCCAACTGCGCACGAATGCTGGCATTCACGCTTTCCAGCGGCAGTTGCGCAGGCTTCAAGTGCTCCTTGGCGCGCAGCACGATCACGGTTTCCGGGTCCAGCTCGATGGCGGTGCTGTTGGCACCTTCATCCAGCACTTCAGGACTGAACGCAGCGGTGATCACGGCACGGTTAGCCGAAACACCCTCGCCACCCTCGCGGCCAAACGGCTTGGAGGTGTGAACAGTCAGCTTCAGGTCTTGTGCCGGCTGGGACAGATCGGAAGATTCGAACGAGGAGTCTTCCAGTTGCTTGGTCGCCTCGACGAAACGCTGCTCGACCTGCTGGGTTTTCAGCTCGCGGGTCAGCTTGTCTTTCAGGCTGGCCAGCGTCGGAACTTCCGGTGCCTCAACGCCCAACAGTTTGATCAAGTGGAAACCGAAGTCGGTGCGAACCGGTGCCGATACCTGATCCTTGGCCAACGCATACAGCGCTGTTTCGAACGCTGGATCGTAGACGCCAGGGCCTGCGAAGCCCAAGTCACCGCCATTGTTCGCCGAACCTGGATCCTGGGAGAACTCCTTGGCCAGTGCCTCGAATTTCTCGCCTTTGGCCAGTCGTGCCTGGATGTCTTCGATCTTGGCCTTGGCTTGCGCCTCGGTCACCTTATCGTTCACTTCGATCAGAATGTGCGCAGCCCGGCGTTGCTCGGACAGGTTGGCGATTTCTTTCTGATACGCCGCTTGCAGGTCTTCGTCCTTGACGGCGACCTGATCAAAGAAGGAAGACTTCTTCAATTCGAGGTAATCGATGATTACCTGATCCGGCGTCATGAATTCCTTGGCGTGCTCGTCGTAGTAGGCCTTGACCTCATCGTCGGTCAGCTTGACCGCTGCCGGGTCAACCTTGACGTTCAGGGAAGCGAAATCGCGGGTCTGTTTTTCCAGACGGGCGAAGGCCAGAACCTGTGCGTCGGTGACGAAGCCGCTACCCGCCAGGCCAGCACGGAGCTGACCGATCAGCATTTCCTGAGCCAGCATCTGGCGGAATTGCATGCGGCTATAGCCGAGTTGACGAATCACCTGGTCGAAACGCTCTGGACTGAACTTGCCATCCACCTGGAATTCAGGCGTTTGCAGGATCACTTGGTCCAAAGCCGCTTCGGAGAAAGCGAATTTCGATTTTTCTGCGCCTTGCAGCAGCAGTTTGCGGTCGATCAAGCCTTTGAGGGCCGATTCGCGCAGCATTTTTTCGTCGAGCAAGGAAGCGTCGAAATCCTTGCCCAGCTGTTGCATGAGCTGACGGCGTTGCATATCGACCGCCTGGCTCAGCTCGTTCTGGCTGATTTCTTCGCCGTTGACCTTGGCCGCGTCATTACGACTGGTCGTGGCCTGAAAAATGGCGTCGAAACCGGTCAAAGCCATCAGTGCAACGATGACCCCGATAATGGTCTTGGCAATCCAGCCTTGTGAATTGTCCCTGATATTCTGCAGCATGCGTCCCCCAGAAACGGTTGAACTTCAAAATTAGGCAACCGTGGAGCGTGGGTAGAATCCGGATAGAAGAAAGGCGCATCCGAGGATGCGCCTTCTCGTAACTGGCGGAGCGGACCGAAGGTTCGAACTTGCGACCCTCGGTGTCTCGGACCGGCAACTTGCCGACTGGACTACCGCTCCGCTGCCAGGTCAGGCATGACCCCGACCCGGATAGGCAAAAACCTGAATCGAACTTAGTTGACAGCTTCTTTCAGTGCTTTACCGGCTTTGAAACCTGGTTTTTTGGCTGCTGCGATTTCCAGTTGCTTACCGGTCTGTGGGTTACGACCGATGCGAGCTGGACGATCGGTGACGGAGAAAGTACCGAAACCAACCAGAACAACAGAGTCGCCAGCCTTGAGAGCGCCAGTGACGGATTCGATTACAGCGTCCAGCGCACGGCCAGCAGCAGCTTTCGGGATATCAGCGGATGCAGCGATAGCATCAATCAGTTCCGACTTGTTCACTCTAAGTCCCCTTATATCTATTTGAGTATGATTCTAAGTTTTTTGGTGAAAGCAAAAACGAGTGCTGAATGGCCTACAGACACTTAAGAGCCGCTTTATAACAAGGGCTCTAAAAAGCTGTCAACAAGCCACCCAGGCAAATGCGTATTAATGCGTGCTAATTCTTTCCTTAGAGTCAGACTCGCGTTTTTCATCCTTTGCAACTATCTCTGGAACCACATCAGGCAGCGGTTCCGGCGCGTATTGCAGCGCAATTTGCAGGACCTCGTCAATCCATTTAACCGGTTTAATCTGCAGATCTTGCTTGATATTGTCAGGAATTTCCTTCAGATCGCGTACGTTCTCTTCAGGAATGATCACCGTTTTGATCCCGCCGCGGTGAGCCGCCAGCAGTTTTTCTTTCAAACCGCCAATCGCCAACACCTGACCACGCAAGGTGATTTCACCTGTCATCGCGACATCCGCACGCACCGGGATCCCGGTCAATGCCGACACCAGGGCCGTGCACATGCCCACGCCGGCGCTAGGGCCGTCCTTCGGGGTCGCCCCTTCCGGCATGTGGATGTGCGTGTCGCGCTTCTCGTGGAAGTCCAGGGGAATTCCCAGGCTCTTCGCGCGGCTGCGGACAACGGTCAGCGCGGCGGTGATCGATTCGACCATCACATCGCCCAACGAACCGGTCTTGATCAACTGGCCTTTACCCGGCACGACAGCGGCTTCGATGGTCAGCAATTCGCCACCCACTTGAGTCCATGCCAACCCGGTCACCTGACCAATCTGATCCTGCGATTCGGCCAGACCGTAGCGGAATTTGCGCACACCCAGGAAGTGTTCCAGCATCTCGGCAGTGACCTTCACCGAGAAGCGTTTTTCCAGTGCATGCTCTTTGACCGCCTTGCGGCAAACCTTGGCAATCTGGCGTTCCAGCCCACGTACACCGGCTTCGCGGGTGTAGTAGCGAATGATGTCGCGGATCGCTTCGGCGTCGAATTCCAGCTCACCTTTCTTCAAGCCGTTAGCCGTAATCTGCTTTGGCGAAAGGTATTTGACGGCGATGTTGATCTTCTCGTCTTCGGTGTAACCCGGCAGACGAATCACCTCCATCCGGTCGAGCAGCGCCGGCGGAATGTTCATGGAGTTGGAGGTGCAAAGGAACATCACATCGGACAGGTCGTAGTCGACTTCCAGATAGTGATCGTTGAAGTTGTGGTTCTGCTCAGGGTCGAGCACCTCCAGCAACGCCGACGCCGGATCGCCACGCATGTCGCTGCCCATTTTGTCGATTTCGTCGAGCAGGAACAGCGGGTTGCGGACCCCCACTTTTGTCATCTTTTGAATCAATCTTCCTGGCATCGAACCGATGTAAGTCCGGCGATGACCACGGATTTCCGCTTCATCACGCACGCCACCGAGGGCCATACGGACGAATTTGCGGTTGGTGGCGTGAGCGATAGACTCCGCCAGCGAGGTTTTACCCACCCCCGGAGGACCGACCAGGCACAACACCGGCCCACGAATTTTCTTCACACGCTTTTGCACGGCGAGGTATTCGAGGATCCGCTCTTTGACTTCTTCCAGACCGTAGTGGTCTGCATCGAGAATGTCTTCTGCACGCGCAAGGTCCAGACGCACTTTGCTCTGAGCCTTCCACGGCACTTGAACCAGCCAGTCGATGTATGAACGCACCACGGTCGCTTCCGCGGACATTGGCGACATTTGTTTCAGCTTGTTCAGCTCACCCTGGGCTTTGGCCAAGGCATCTTTCGGCAGACCGGCGGCATCGATGCGCTTTTTCAGCTCTTCGATTTCGTTGTGGCCTTCGTCGCTGTCGCCGAGCTCTTTCTGAATGGCCTTCATCTGCTCATTCAGGTAGTACTCGCGCTGGCTGCGCTCCATTTGTTTTTTGACACGACCGCGAATGCGTTTTTCGACTTGCAGCAGATCGATCTCGGCATCTAGCAACGCCAGGACGTGCTCGACCCGGGCCGACAAGTCGATGATTTCGAGGATTTCCTGCTTCTGCTCGATCTTCAGGGCCATGTGGGCGGCCATGGTGTCGACCAGGCGACCTGGCTCGTCGATGCTGTTTAGCGACGACAGGACTTCAGCCGGAACCTTCTTGCCCAGTTGCACATATTGTTCGAACTGAGCCAGCAGGCTTCGTACAAACACTTCCGACTCGCGCTCAGGCGCGTCGACTTCGTCGATCAGCGAGACTTCGGCACGGCAGTGGCCGTCCACTTCGCTGAAGCGTTCCACAGCGCCCCGCTGCTCGCCTTCGACCAGAACCTTGACCGTGCCGTCAGGCAGCTTGAGCAGCTGCAGAACGGTCGCAATTGTACCTACGCGATAAAGTGCATCTTCGCCGGGATCGTCGTCAGCAGGGTTTCTCTGAGCCAGCAGAAGGATCTGCTTGTCGCCCGTCATCGCAGCTTCGAGGGCTTCGATGGATTTCTCGCGCCCCACGAACAGCGGGATAACCATGTGCGGATAAACCACAACATCACGCAATGGCAGGAGAGGCAATTCGATGGTTGTCTTCATGATTTCGCCTCTACGGCGGCCATAAGGCCGTAAACAGATGGAAGTAAGCTTGAAACCAAGATGGGGGCTGCTTTGAAAAAAAACAAGCGCAAAGAGGGTGTTAAAAATGGTTTAAAAGAAAAGGGGCCCGAAGGCCCCTTCTTTGTTCCAGCTGCCTGACGCTTAAGCGTCTGGCGCAGCCTTGGCAGCAGGCTCACTGTTTTCGTAGATATACAGTGGCTTGGACTTGCCTTCTATAACGCTTTCGTCGATCACTACTTTACTCACCTCGGATTGCGAGGGGATTTCATACATAGTGTCGAGCAATACACCTTCGAGAATCGAACGCAGTCCACGGGCACCGGTTTTGCGTTCCAGGGCACGTTTGGCGACCGATTTCAGCGCGTCGGCCCGGAATTCCAGGTCCACGCCTTCCATCTCGAACAGCTTGGCATACTGCTTGGTCAGAGCATTTTTCGGCTCGGTGAGAATCTGCATCAACGCAGCCTCATCAAGCTCGTCCAGCGTGGCAAGGACCGGCAGACGACCGACGAATTCCGGGATCAGACCAAACTTGACCAAATCGTCAGGCTCGACTTCACGCAGGGATTCACCGACTTTCTTGCCTTCTTCCTTGCTGCGTACTTCCGCGTTGAAACCGATGCCGCCCTTGGTGGAACGGTTTTGAATAACCTTTTCCAGACCGGAGAATGCACCGCCGCAGATGAACAGGATGTTACGAGTGTCGACCTGAAGGAATTCCTGCTGCGGATGCTTGCGACCACCTTGAGGCGGAACGGAAGCGACCGTGCCTTCGATCAACTTGAGCAGGGCCTGCTGCACGCCTTCACCGGAAACGTCCCGGGTGATCGACGGGTTGTCAGACTTGCGCGAGATCTTGTCGATCTCATCGATGTAGACAATGCCCATCTGGGCTTTTTCTACATCGTAATCGCACTTCTGCAGCAGCTTCTGAATGATGTTCTCGACATCTTCACCCACGTAACCCGCCTCGGTGAGGGTGGTTGCGTCGGCGATGGTGAACGGAACGTTCAGCAAGCGGGCCAGTGTTTCAGCAAGCAGGGTTTTACCCGAGCCTGTCGGGCCGATCAGCAAGATGTTGCTTTTGCCGAGTTCGACGTCGTCATTCTTTTTGTCGCGCTGGTTCAGACGCTTGTAGTGGTTGTACACCGCTACGGCCAGAACCTTTTTCGCACGCTCCTGACCAATCACGTACTGATCAAGGATGCCGCTGATTTCTTTAGGCGAAGGCAATTTATGCGCGCTGCTTTCGGCCTGGGCTTCCTGCACCTCCTCACGGATGATGTCATTGCACAGGTCGACGCACTCGTCGCAGATAAAGACCGAGGGGCCGGCAATCAATTTGCGCACTTCATGCTGGCTTTTGCCACAGAAGGAGCAATAGAGCAGCTTGCCGTTGTCCTCGCCGTTGCGGGTGTCAGTCATTCGTTCGATCCAAATCCGATAGGCTTGCAACACAAGATGAAGGCTATTGCGGGCTTTTTCAAGCCCGCAGGTGATCGGACCAGCCGACCAACCCTATTTTGAGCTGCTTATTTTAAGCGGGGCGCTGACTGATCACTTCATCGATCAACCCGTACTCACGCGCGGCTTCTGCACTCATGAAGTTATCGCGGTTGGTATCACGCTCGATCTCTTCAAGCGTGTGCCCGCTGTGCTTGGCCATCAGCGTGTTGAGACGCTCGCGAATGAAGAGGATTTCCTTGGCATGGATTTCGATATCAGACGCCTGCCCCTGGAAACCGCCCAGTGGCTGGTGAATCATCACGCGCGAGTTCGGCAGGCAGTAGCGCTTGCCAGGAGCACCGGCTGTCAGCAGAAACGCGCCCATGCTGCACGCCTGACCGATACAGGTGGTCGACACGTTGGGTTTGATGAACTGCATGGTGTCGTAGATCGACATGCCCGCTGTCACCGAACCGCCCGGGGAGTTGATATAGAGATGGATGTCCTTGTCCGGGTTTTCCGCTTCAAGGAACAGCAATTGCGCACAAATCAGGTTAGCCATGTAGTCCTCTACCGGGCCAACCAGAAAGATCACTCGCTCCTTGAGAAGACGCGAGTAGATGTCGTAGGCGCGCTCGCCACGAGCGGACTGCTCGACAACCATCGGGACCAGGCCGCCTGCGGCCTGGATATCAGAGTTCTGCTGAATATACGAATTACGGAACATGCTCTGCAGTCACTCCCAAATAGTTATGTCTTGAATACGCATAAGCCAGCACGAAGGCTGGCTTATGGTGATTACTTCTTACCGCAAAAAGCTATCAGTCGGCTTGTGGAGCTTCTACCGGCTTGACTGCTTCTTCGTAAGAGACCGATTTGTCGGTCACGTTAGCCTTCTGCAGAACAGTATCCACAACTTGTTCTTCCAGCACAACCGAACGGACTTCGTTCAGTTGCTGGTCGTTCTTGTAGTACCAGGACACAACCTGCTCAGGCTCTTGGTAGGCCGAAGCCATTTCCTGAATCATTTCGCGAACGCGGGCTTCGTCTGGCTTGAGGTCGAATTGCTTGACCACTTCAGCCACGATCAGACCCAGCACAACACGGCGCTTGGCTTGTTCTTCGAACAGCTCGGCCGGCAGTTGGTCAGGCTTGATGTTGCCGCCGAATTGCTGAACAGCCTGCACGCGCAGACGGTCAACTTCATTGGACAGCAGAGCCTTAGGCACTTCGATCGGGTTGGTGGCCAGCAGACCGTCCATTACCTGATTCTTGACCTTGGATTTGATCGCCTGACGCAGCTCGCGCTCCATGTTCTTGCGAACTTCAGTGCGGAAGCCTTCCAGACCCGTTTCCTTGATGCCGAATTGAGCGAAGAACTCTTCGTTCAGCTCTGGCAGTTTTGGCTCGGAAACAGTGTTCACGGTAACGGTGAACTCAGCAGTTTTGCCGGCCAGGTCGAGGTTCTGATAGTCCTCAGGGAAGGTCAGGTTCAGAACGCGCTCTTCGCCGGCTTTAGCGCCAACCAGACCGTCTTCGAAACCAGGGATCATGCGGCCGGAACCCAGAACCAGCTGAGTGCCTTTGGCGGAACCGCCAGCGAACACTTCACCGTCGACCTTGCCGACGAAATCGATGTTCAGCTGGTCGTCGTTCTGAGCAGCGCGATCGGTCACTTCAAAACGGGTGTTCTGCTTGCGCAGCACGTCCAGCATTTTGTCCAGATCGGCATCAGCCACGTCAGCGCTCAGACGCTCTACGGTGATACCGTCGAAGCCAGCAACGGTGAACTCAGGGAACACTTCGAAAACTGCAACGTATTCCAGATCTTTGCCAGCTTCGATCGACTTAGGCTCGATCGAAGGAGCGCCAGCCGGGTTCAGCTTCTGCTCGACAACAGCTTCGTAGAAGGAAGACTGGATCACGTCGCCTACAGCTTCCTGACGCGCATCAGCACCGAAACGGCGCTTGATTTCGCTCATTGGCACTTTGCCTGGACGGAAGCCAGCAATCTTGGCCTTTTGGGCAGTCTGCTGCAGACGCTTGTTGACCTGAGTCTCGATGCGCTCAGCCGGCACGGTGATGCTCATGCGGCGCTCAAGAGCAGAAGTATTTTCAACAGAAACTTGCATGGATATTCCTCGTTGCACAGACGTTAGCCGGCCGTTTCCGACCCCAGAATCAAGGGCATGCATTCTAGTGGGTCAAACTCAAGAAGTCACCCTACTGAAAACGGGTAAAAAAGCAGCAGGCAATTTATAGGCGGGGACAAACGGTTGTGCCTCGCCCTGTTAGCAAATACAGCCAGTCATGCCAGGGCTCTGCACCAATCCTTCTATATATAGAAAGACTGCCAATCATCTCCCTGACAGCCGATCTTGCGAGCAAGGTCGGCGGGTGGCGCGGCATCATCGAGAAACATAAATACGACGAAACACCCCGCCCCTGCGACCCAGGACATGCAGCCGCTTAACACTCGAACCGCTAAAACAAAAAAGGCGCCAGACTGTTAAATCTGGCGCCTTTCGAAATATGGGGTGGACGAAGGGGATCGAACCCTCGACAACGGGAGTCACAATCCCGTGCTCTACCAACTGAGCTACGCCCACCATATTGCCTTGCAAAGAAGCCAAAACAACTCCCTTGCTGCGCCCCACCCAAGCCAGCAGGCTTGTGTGAAGCTTTAGTTTGGTGCGGATGAAGAGACTCGAACTCTTACACCTTGCGGCGCTGGAACCTAAATCCAGTGTGTCTACCAATTCCACCACATCCGCGTTTGAAGCTGTTAAAGCAAAGGCGCCAGACTGTTAATCTGGCGCCTTTTGAAATATGGGGTGGACGAAGGGGATCGAACCCTCGACAACGGGAGTCACAATCCCGTGCTCTACCAACTGAGCTACGCCCACCATATCGCGCTACTTGTGCCAAAGCTGCCTAATGGCGCACCCGGCAGGACTCGAACCTGCGACCATCCGCTTAGAAGGCGGATGCTCTATCCAGCTGAGCTACGGGCGCCTTATTAATCTGTACTCTTGGAGGACTACAAACTAAGAGCTTTCCAGCCTCACAGAACCGTAATTCCGCTTGACCTTCTCATCCAGTGCTAGGCTGTGCCCGACAAGTGCGACGAATAGTATAGAGCGCCCCGAAGGCCGTCAAATCCTTTTTATAAAAAATTCATTTAATTAAAGGGCTTAGCGGAATTTGCAGACCAAGCGCCTTTGCCCTCACCTCATGACATGCGAGAATGCGTTCTCTTTTTTTCCCCTCTCGATGGTTAATCACGCGCAATGACTGCACAACTAATCGACGGCAAATCGATCGCCGCCAGCCTGCGCCAGCAGATCGCCAAACGAGTCACCGAGCGTCGCGAGCAAGGCCTGCGCACACCGGGCCTCGCGGTGATCCTGGTCGGCAGCGATCCCGCCTCTCAGGTTTATGTCTCGCACAAGCGTAAAGACTGTGAAGAGGTCGGCTTCATTTCCCAAGCCTACGACCTGCCTTCCGAAACCACTCAAGAAGCACTGACCGATCTGATCGATCGCCTGAACGACGACCCGGCAATTGACGGCGTTCTGCTTCAGCTTCCTTTACCTGAACACCTGGATGCTTCCAAATTGCTGGAACGCATTCGTCCGGATAAAGACGTCGACGGTTTCCACCCTTATAACGTCGGTCGCCTGGCCCAGCGCATTCCGCTGCTGCGCCCGTGCACCCCTAAAGGCATCATGACCCTGCTGGAAAGCACCGGTGCAGATCTTTACGGGATGGACGCCGTGGTCGTCGGAGCCTCCAACATTGTTGGCCGTCCGATGGCAATGGAATTGCTGCTGGCCGGTTGCACCGTGACCGTCACCCACCGCTTCACCAAGGATCTGGCCGGCCACGTTGGCCGTGCCGATCTGGTGGTCGTCGCCGCCGGCAAGCCGGGTCTGGTCAAAGGTGAGTGGATCAAGGAAGGCGCGATCGTGATCGACGTCGGCATCAATCGCCAGGAAGACGGCAAACTGGTCGGTGACGTGATCTACGAAACCGCCCTGCCCCGCGCTGGCTGGATCACGCCAGTCCCAGGTGGTGTCGGCCCGATGACCCGCGCTTGCCTGCTGGAAAATACGTTGTACGCGGCGGAAACTCTGCATAGCTGAGGGCTCGCTTCGAAGTAAGCGACGAACAAAAGAACCCCGCCAACAGCGGGGTTTTTTTTGCTCGCAGCAAAAGGTCGACCATCCGCCGGAAAATGACTTTTTTTTCATGTTTCCACCGACTTTCACCTCCTCCTTGAACAACCATCGACAGTTATTCAGCCATACTCCAGAATGTCGCGCTTTTAAGAAATAGCCCGTTACATAACGGCGTATCAACACCTTATGAGTCTGCCAGCGTGAAAATCCCTCTTTCCATCCTGAGCCTATTTTTTGCATTTACAGGGACGTTCATCACGCCAACGGTCAATGCCGCGGAAACGACCGCAGCACCCCGAGAAGCGAAACAACTCAAGCTCGCTTCCGGCAGCTCTTTGCTGCTGGATATGCAGACCAACAAAGTCATCTATGCCAGCAACCCCGACGTGGTTGTCCCTATCGCCTCTGTCAGCAAATTGATGACCGGCCTGGTCGTGGTCGAAGCCAGGCAGAACATGGACGAATACATCAACATCAACATCAGCGACACGCCAGAAATGAAAGGCGTGTTTTCCCGGGTCAAACTCAAAAGCGAATTGCCGCGCCGGGAAATGCTGCTGATCGCCCTGATGTCCTCGGAAAACCGTGCAGCCGCGAGCCTGGCCCATCACTATCCGGGCGGCTACGTCGCATTCATTGCCGCGATGAACGCCAAGGCCAAGGCGCTGGGCATGACCAGCACCCACTTCGTCGAACCGACCGGACTCTCCCCTCGTAACGTCTCCACTGCGCGCGACCTGAGCAAACTGCTGATCGCCGCGCACAAGTACCCGTTATTGACCGAGTTGAGTACCACCAAGGAAAAAACCGTCACGTTCCGCAAACCCAACTACAGCCTGGGTTTTCGTAACACCGACCATTTGGTCCGCAAGCCAAACTGGGACATCAAGCTGACCAAGACCGGGTTCACCAATGAAGCCGGTCACTGCCTGGTGTTGGTGACCAGCATGGGCAATCGCCAGGTGGCGCTGGTGATCCTAGACGCCTTCGGCAAGTACACGCATTTTGCCGATGCCGCCCGCATCCGCAGCTGGGTGGAAACCGGCAAAGGCGCAGACGTGCCATCGGTAGCCTTGCAGTACAAATCGGACAAGAATCTAAAGCATCGTCAGAGCGGCGTTGTTGAAGCTTCGAAATAAGTCAGCGACAGCAAACAAAACAAAGCCCCGATCATTCGGGGCTTTTTTTCGTCTGGCGTTAATCGTTGGGTAAAGGCATCTGATCGTCATCCGGAATGCCATCCCCGGCGCTTGGATCTTTCATGCCATGGGAATGCTCCGTCGGGACCACCATCGGACGCGCCAAAGGATCCCTTAACGGATCGTTCGGATCCATCACCGGATCAACCCCCTTCTCGGGCGTTGTGGGAACACTGTCCGGACGCTTGTCGTTGAAACTCGAATCAGTAGACATACGCACCTCACCAGGGGTTAGGGTTTCAGATCAGCGAGTGGGTCGTAAGGCTTCGCCGGAGCCTTGGGATTGTCGCCCGGCTTTACATCCAAGGGCGCCTTGGCTGGCCCGATGGGATCGACCTGAGGGTCGGCGAGATCCGGCGAATCGGGGTCGAAACCCAGCTCGTCGCCTGAAGAATGCTCAGACGAATGCGGGCCGTCGGGGGTATTGGAATGTGCCATGGGGCGCCTCCTGGGATCTGGCCCGGAGAAACCGGGCCTTGTCCTTTAGAGGCCATGCATGCCCGACGGTGCCGGGCAGATGACGAACGGAAACTTACTGCGCGGTCAGCGCCTTCCTCGCCCGTGCGGCGGCCTGTTCCTGACCGGCCTGGCCAAGATCGCTCGCCGCCTTCAGCCAGCGTTGCTGATCGACGTTGGCCGGGATCTGATTGGGCTTCTGGATGAGTACGGCCCAGCCGCCGGCGTCTTTGAACGATGACTCAAAAGAACTGAAGCTCATCAAATTGCGGCGATTCATGCCCGCACGCAGCAACACCGTCTGCTTCTGGCGGTTGTAACCGGCGAGAATGGCGTAACGCGGTTCAGCCCAGAGCGCCGAGCCTTCAGTGAAGCGCACCATCACCGGATAGCCGGCCGCGACCTGGGTCAACAGCGCCGGCAGATTGCTGTCGAGGGGATAAACCACCATGCCGTACTCACGAGCAAGGTTCTGCATGTTCTGCTGCAACTGTGCTTCGGCGCCCGGCACATGCAGGGGTTTTTCGAGTAACCCGGGTGTAATCACGATGCCCTGCTGCGACAGTATGCTGGCCAGCACCTGAGGTCCGCTTTGAAAGTCCTGGCCCCGGTAGAACGTGCCGCTGAGTTCGACACGTTCCGGCAGACGCTTGATTTCCGGCGCCACACTTCCCGCGCAGCCTGCCAATCCTGCAACGCAGCCGACAATCAGCGCCGCCGTTCGAATTCGAGAAAATACCCGCACGATCATCACTCTCTTGTTCAGACGCCAGGCAACACGCTCCCGGCTTGGCCGTCGATCATAGGACGCCACGGGACGGCGGTATAGCCTTAACCTGCAGTCGAGCGCATTCGATAGAGCGAACTGGTTGATGACAGCCGACCTTTGGTCAATAGCCTGAAACACAGCAACGACTAGACTGTCATTTGCAGAGAGTGTGTGCCCGCGGCAGGGCAAAGAGGAGGCACTGATGAGCCTGACAATGACAATCGTGATGTTGATTTCCGGCTGGCTGGCCGTGGCCGCCGCCATGTTGTGGGGCGTCTTGCGGATTACCCGTCGACACCATCACCACCCCGCTCAATCGGCACCTGTGGCGAAAACCGATAAACCACCGGTACGTCACGCGACTGCGCACTGACCCTTTTCGAATTCACAAACAAAAACGGCCGCCTGGGCTCTTTCGAGCGCAGGCGGCCGTTTCGTTTATCGCCGGTTAAGCTTCAGCGGCTACTTTTTTCTTCTGCTTGGCTCGACGCGACATCATGTTCAACCCCTCGATCGTCGCCGAGAAGGCCATGGCGGCGTAGACGTAACCCTTAGGCACGTGGGCACCGAAACCTTCAGCGATCAGCGTCATGCCGATCATGATCAGGAAGCCCAGCGCCAGCATCACCACCGTCGGGTTGTCGTTGATGAATTTGGCCAGAGGATCAGCCGCCAGCAACATCACCAGCACCGACACCACCACGGCGATGATCATGATCGGCAAGTGCTCGGTCATGCCCACAGCGGTAATGATGCTGTCGATGGAGAACACCATGTCCAGCATCAGGATCTGACCGATCGCAGCAGCAAAGCCCAGGGTCACGGTCGAGGTAGCCGACATCGGATCATCCGGTGCCGGGTCCATGCTGTGATGGATCTCGGTCGTCGCCTTCCACAACAGGAACAGGCCACCAGCGATCAGGATCATGTCCTTCCAGGAGAACGCGTGGCCGAGAATATCGATCACCGGCTCCGTCAACTGAACGATGAACGCGATGGTGCTCAACAGGCCCAGTCGCAGAATCAACGCCATGCCGATACCGATGCGGCGTGCTTTCTGCCGATGCTGCTCGGGCAGCTTGTTGGTCAGGATCGAGATGAAGATCAGGTTATCGATGCCGAGCACGATCTCCATGACAATCAAAGTGGCCAGGGCGACCCAGGCGGTGGGGCTTGCAGCAAGTTCTAAAAGGTATTCCATGGGTCAGTCCTGACTCGTTAAACGGTTTAGATTTCCTGGGACGAAGATTCGGTTTTCTTCTTGTCTTCGTCCGATGATTCTTTCTTGCTGATCAGTCCGCCGGTGGCATCACTGATCGCTTGTTCGGCGGCTTTGTGGGTGTCGTCGATCGCCTGCTTGGCGGTCTCGGCAGCCTTGCCCATCAATTGCTGAGCGCTTTTCTCGGCCTGGTCGCAACCGGCCAGTACCAGTAAAGACGTAATCAACAGCGCCGTGGTTTTAAGCTTCATGATGCTTTCCTCGATAGAACAAAACGGGCCGAAACGATGGCCCGTTGATAGCGAGGCATTCTAGGGAGGCAAACACTTCAGGAAAATTCGTATTTTCAGCGGTTATACTTCGGTTTTTACGAATCCAGAATTAATTGTAGGAGCGAGGCTTGCCCGCGAAGAACGTTGACGCGGTCTTTCTGAAGGACCGCGTCAACGTTCTTCGCGGGCAAGCCTCGCTCCTACAGGGGATATAAACAACATGTTGAATTATCGGCAATTGCACTATTTCTGGGTGGTGGCCAAGACCGGCAGCATCGTACGCGCCTGCGAGCAGCTGAACCTGACACCCCAGACCATCAGCGGGCAGATTTCCTCGCTTGAACAGACCTATGGCATTGAGTTGTTCCGACGCGTCGGCCGACAGCTTGAGTTGACGGAGGCCGGACGTCAGACCCTGACCTACGCCGAGCAAATGTTTCAACTGGGTGGCGAACTGGAGTTGATGCTGCGGGCGCAACCCAACGAACAGCAGATCCTGTTTAGGGTTGGCGTGGCGGATGTGGTGCCCAAATCCATCGTCTATCGCCTGATTGCGCCGACCATGGAATTGAGTGAACCGCTGCGCATCACCTGTCGCGAAGACAAACTCGAACGTTTGCTCGCCGACCTGGCGATCCAGCGACTGGACCTGGTGATCTCTGACAGCCCGATGCCGTCGCACCTGGACATCAAGGGTTACAGCCAGAAACTCGGTGAATGCGGGATCAGCTTCTTCGCCACCGCGGAACTGGCAATGCAGTACGGCCAGGATTTCCCCCACAGCCTGCACGGCGCACCGCTGTTGATTCCCGGGCCGGAAACCGTGGTGCGCAGTCGCTTGCAGCGCTGGTTTGCCGAGCAGCAGATCCAGCCGCGCATCGTCGGCGAATTCGACGATAGCGCGCTGATGCAGGCTTTCGGTCAATCGGGCAGCGGGATTTTCATCGGCCCAAGCGTGATTGCCGACGAAGTGAAACGCCAATACGGCGTGGAGTTGATTGGCCAGACCGACGCCGTGACCGAGTCGTTCTACGCCATTTCGGTTGAACGCAAGGTCAAGCACCCCGGCATCGTTGCGATTACCGAAGGTGCCCGACGCGAACTGTTCACCGAGCTGTGAAGGGTCAGGCGCAGACTTCGCGCGGCTTCATGGTCATCAGCGCCATGGCCAGCAGAATCGAAACCAGGATAAAAGCCGCCGCCGCAAAACCCAGCCCGCCCAGGCCAACGCTGTCAATCACCCGTCCGCCGACCATCGCGCCCAGACCGATGCCGAGGTTGGCCCCGGCAATGTTCAGCGACGCGGCAAAGGCTGGAGCCTCGGGCGCGGCCTTCATCAATCGCACATGGCTGACCAGGAACAACGCAGCCTGGGTCACACCCCAAATCCCCATCGCCGCCGCCAGACCCACCGGCGAATGAATGTTCGGCACCAAGGCCACCATGCCGGCGATCATGAACGCGCAGAACATCATCGAAGCCATCAGCGGATGACGATCCACTGCGCGACCGCCCAGTGAGTTGCCGATCAAGCCGACCGCGCCAAAGCCCATCAGGCACCAGCCGACCACCGTGCCGTTGAAACCGGCGAGGCGTTCAAGGATATCCGCGAGGTAGGTGTAAGCGGTGAACATGCCGCTGAACACCAGGACCGACAGCAAGACATGGCCCAGCATCAACGGGCTGCGCAGGATCTTGAACTGCGAACGGAAGCTCACCTGATGCTGATGCAGGTTGGTTTTCGGCAGGTAGATAAACAGCAGCAACGCCTTGGCAAACGCGATCACCGCCAGAATGCCAAAGGCACTGCGCCAACCGAACGCGTCGGAAATCAGTGTGCCGACAGGAATGCCGAACACCGTGGCGCAGACGATGCCGAAACCGATCTTGGCGATGGCCCGCCCGGCGTAGTCCGGCCCGACGATGTCCACGGCGGTTTCACTGGCCAGCGCCCAGAACACCGGCAGCCCCAGTGCGGGGATCAGCCGGGCGATGGACATTACCCAGATGTTCGGCGCAAACGCCGCGAGGGTGTTGGCCAGACCGAACATGATCAGCACCGAGATGAACAGCTTGCGCCGCTCGAACCTGGCGAAGTACGCCGTCAGGAACGGCCCGAACGCCGCAACGGTGAAGGCGAACAAGGTCACCAGCAAACCCGCCTGGGGAATGCTGACGTCCAGGTCTCGGGCGATCGCCGGCAACAGGCCGACGATGATGAACTCCGTAGTCAGTACCGTAAAACCGGCGGCCGACAACAGAAGGATGGGCAACAGCATGCAGAACTCCAGAAAAACGACAACACCAGCGATAGCCCGAGGGCTCACTGGCATGACTTGAAAATGAGGATGCGCAATCTTAACAGAGTGTTTCCGATCAGGGTTGCACGAACCTGCCGATCTCGTTGATCACGCGGGCGGCAGATCGTCACAGGTCTGAAGGATCAAGACCACGCTGTGATAAAGTCCGCGCCCTGCGATACGTACACCCTGTTCATCGGCCACTCCTTGGCATTGATGTCGTAACACCCCCGCACCTAATAATCAGAGATGCCGTTTTATGACTGCTCCATCCCCTTCGCTATTGCAACGCTTGAAACGTTTGAGCCTGGTCTCGCAAATCATCATCGGCCTGGTCGCCGGGATTGCCTTGGCGCTGTTTGCGCCGGACGTGGCGAAGTCCACGGCGTTCATCGGCAAGGTCTTCGTTTCGGCACTGAAAGCCGTCGCGCCGATTCTGGTGTTCGTGCTGGTCATGGCCTCGATCGCCAACCATAAGCACGGCCAGGAAACCCACATCCGGCCGATTCTGTTTTTGTACCTGCTGGGTACTTTTGCCGCTGCGGTAGTCGCGGTCGTTGCCAGCATGATGTTCCCGTCCAGTCTGGTGCTGTCCACCCAAGACGTCGCGGTGACTGCACCGGGTGGTATCAGCGAAGTGCTGCAAAGCCTGCTGCTGAGCGTGGTCGACAACCCGGTCAGCGCGCTGATGAATGCCAACTTCATCGGTATTCTGGCGTGGGCGATTGGCATGGGCGTTGCGATTCGCCATGCCGGTGACACCACCCGCGAGGTGCTCGGCGACTTGTCCAATGGCGTGACCCTGATCGTGCGCCTGGTGATTCGTTTTGCGCCGCTGGGGATCTTTGGCCTCGTCGCGTCGACCCTCGCCACGTCCGGCTTCGGCGCGCTGATCGGTTACATGCATCTGCTGGCCGTGCTGCTGGGCTGCATGCTGTTTGTGGCGCTGGTAATGAACCCGGTGATCGTGTTCTGGAAACTGCGCCGCAACCCGTACCCGCTGGTGCTGACCTGCCTGCGGGAAAGCGGCATCACCGCGTTTTTCACCCGTAGTTCGGCGGCGAACATTCCGGTCAATCTGGAATTGAGCAAGCGCCTGGGCCTGCATGAAGACACTTACTCGGTATCGATTCCGCTGGGTGCGACCATCAACATGGCTGGCGCGGCGATCACCATTACCGTGCTGACCCTGGCCGCCGTGCATACCTTGGGCATCGCCGTGGATATTCCGACCGCCATTCTGCTCAGTGTGGTGGCGGCGATCTGTGCGTGCGGCGCTTCGGGCGTGGCTGGCGGTTCGTTGTTGCTGATTCCACTGGCGTGCAGCCTGTTTGGTATTCCGAGTGAAATCGCCATGCAGGTGGTGGCGGTCGGTTTCATTATTGGTGTGTTGCAGGATTCGGCGGAGACTGCGCTGAACTCGTCCACTGATGTGCTGTTCACTGCCGCGGCTTGCCTCGGCGAAGAAGCGAAAGCAGAACGCTTGGCCTGACACTTTCCCCTGTGGGAGTGAGCCTGCTCGCGATGAGGGCCTTACATCCAACATTTATGTTGGCTGACAGTCCGCCATCGCGAGCAGGCTCACTCCTACAGGATCTGCGGTGCAGATGAACAATGCGCACCCATGAAAAAGCCCCGGCAACCCAAGGCTGCGGGGGCTTTTTTGTACCTGAGCGGTTTAGAACGCGCCCATGTAATCGCGCTTGCCCACTTCCACACCGTTGTGACGCAGCAATGCGTAAGCGGTGGTGACGTGGAAGAAGAACTGCGGCAGGCCGTAGCTCAACAGGTAAGCCTGGCCACTGAAGCGCTTCTCTTTCGGCGTGCCTGGACGCGTCACGATCTCGATGCCTTCCTTGCCGTCGATCTGCTCGGGATTGATCTCGCCGATGTAAGCCAGAACCTTGGCAATCAATGTTTGCAGTTCAGCGAAGGTGGTTTCGGTGTCGTCATATTTCGGCACTTCGATCTCGGCCAGGCGCGAGGAAACGCCTTTGGCGAAATCAACGGCGATCTGCACCTGACGCACCAGCGGGAACATGTCCGGGTACAGGCGAGCTTGCAGGAAAGCGTTTGGGTCAATGTTCTTGGCAGTGGCGTGGGCTTCGGCTTTACTCAGAACGTCACTCAGGGCGCTGAGCATTTGTTTGAAAACCGGAACGGAAGCGGCATACAGGGAAATGGTCATGACAGTCTCGTGTGGTGACAGGAGGGAAACGTGGGCCGATTATAGCCATGCCCGACCCTCCTGCGGCTTGTCTTTTATCCAGCAAGGATTAGGCTAGGCGGCTTCGACTGCATGCTTTCACGGCAAAGGGAAAAGCGCGATGAGCACTGAGCAAGAGACGACCTTCGACGAGCCGCGCCTGAACAGCACGGAAATCCGCATTCTGGGCTCGTTGATCGAGAAGCAGGCCACCAGCCCGGAAACGTATCCGCTGACCCTTAATGCGCTGGTGATTGCCTGCAACCAGAAAACCAGTCGCGAACCGGTGATGAACCTCACCCAGGGTCAGGTCGGCCAGAGCCTGCGCGCCCTCGAAGGTCGCGGCTTTACCAGACTGGTGATGGGCAGCCGTGCCGATCGCTGGGAGCATAAGGTCGACAAGGCGCTGGAACTGGTGCCGGCCCAGGTGATTCTGGCTGGACTGCTGTTTCTGCGCGGCCCGCAGACGGTCAATGAACTGCTGACCCGTAGCGGCCGCATGCATGACTTTGAAGACGCCGAACAGGTGGTGCATCAACTGGAGCGGCTGATTGCTCGTGGTCTGGCGTTGCTGATTCCACGTCAAGCCGGGCAGCGCGAAGACCGCTATATGCATGCGTTGGGTGATCCGGCGGATATCGAGGTCATCCTTGCGGCCCGGCAAAATCCGACCGACCGCGGCGCCGGCAGCGGCGTGTCGGTTGAGCGGATCGAAGAGCTTGAAGCGCGTATTGCCGCACTCGAAGAACGCCTGGCCCGCCTCGAATAACCAACACGATCCCTGTAGCAGCTGTCGAGCCTGCGAGGCTGCGTCCGGCTGCGCAGCAGTCGTAAATTCGGAAAGCAAAGTTTACCTGACACACCGCAACGCATGATTTTACGACTGCTGCGCAGCCGGACGCAGCCTCGCAGGCTCGGCAGCTGCTACAAGATCGGCTCCATTATTCGCCATCCCAGTAATCCACGCCATCGCCCGGTCGGGCGATGGCGACGAAGCCTGAGGCATTGCCTTCGGCGTCGATCTTGAAGTCGTCCATCACTGCATATTTACCGGAATCGGGGTATTCGCAAATCTCCGGCGATTGCTGGGTGCTAACCGCCAGATAGCGCAGTTCGCCATTACTGTTGTTGATGATCTGGTGCGCGGCTTCGGGACCGCCTGGCGGGCAAGCGATCACATCACCGGCGCGGATCGGGAAGCGCTCGGCACCGAGGCGAACCTCCCCTTCCCCGGCCACGACGTAAAACATCTCCTCGTTGACCCTATGACTGTGAAACGGGCTGCCACGCATGCCCGGTTCCAGCACATAAAGGCGATAACCCAGTTTCTGAGCACCCAGCTGCTGACCGACGCGGGCCATTCTCTGCTGATAGCGGCCGGCGGTTTCACCGGTGGGCGCCAGGGCTTCGGGCAACGGCTCAAGTTCGACCTGATTCAGGTTGAGAATGGGGGGATGCATGGAAACCTCGATCACGGTTCGTTGGTTGGGGGGGGGGCAAGTCTTTGCTTGCTGGCGGGGAGTATAGGCAGGGAAATGTGCGGCAACTGATTGGGCTTGCCTGGGGACCGAGTTGCGCCCATCGCGAGCAGGTCGAATCGTCGCACCCTCACTCCCACAGGGTTCTTTACCGATCACAAAACCTGAGTACGACACCAATCCCCTGTAGGAGTGAGCCTGCTCGCGATGAGGCCAGAACAGCCATTAATAATCCCAGGGATCAGCTCCGGGCAAACTCCACCGCTTTATGAAACTGCTCATCCGTTGGCCGCACGCCGGTGTACAGGACAAACTGCTCCAGCGCCTGGATCGCGATCACTTCCAGCCCGGTAATGACGCGTTTACCCTCGGCACGACCACGCACGATCAACGGTGTTTCCGAGGGAATCGCCACCACATCGAAGACAGTTTCCGCAGCAGCAATGGTTTCAGCATCGAACGCCAGTTGATCCGCCTCCGGCCCGCCGCTCATGCCAATCGGCGTAACGTTGATCAACATCTGCGGGCGCTGAGTGCCCAGTTCCGCTTGCCACTGATAACCCAGCGATTCAGCCAACGCACGCCCCGCGCGCTCGTTACGGGCCAAGATCAGGCCATTTTTATAGCCGCCATCGCGCAAGGCACTCGCCACGGCCTTGGCCATGCCACCGCTGCCGCGCAAAGCGAAGGTCGATTCCTTCGGCACCTGATGGGTTTCAAGCAGCTGGGCGATGGCGATGTAATCGGTGTTGTAGGCCTTGAGGTGGCCGTCGGTGTTGACGATGGTATTGATCGATTGAATGGCCGCAGCGGACGCATCCAGTTCATCAACCAGCGCGATACAGGCTTCCTTGAACGGCATCGACACGCCACAGCCACGAATGCCCAGCGCGCGAATACCGCCAACCGCACCCGGCAGATCCTGACTGCTGAACGCCTTGTAGTAGAAATTCAGGCCCAGTTGTTCATACAGATGATTGTGAAACCGCAGGCCGAAATTGCCGGGACGCCCGGAAAGCGACATGCACAGCTGGGTGTCTCTGTTGGGATTCATCTGCATGAAACTTCTCCTTCTATAAGCACTTTCAGATGGACGGGATTAGCCATTCCATCGCGTTCTGATCGATCATGACAGCGTGCCTGCGCAGGTTCGCAAGAGCCGTAAAGAAGCCGGTACAGACCTTACACAAAATTTACCCAACGGCCGTGCTGATTTTCAAAAAACCGCTGTCTTAGATGTATCCCTGCGACAATCCTTGGGTCTATTGCAGACGCAAGCGCCGGGTCGAAGAACCGAGGAATTATCATGATCCGTAAACTCCCTACAGTTGCCTTGCTGCTCGGTGCTCTTGCTATTACAGGGCAGGCAGAGGCTGGCGGCGGTCACGGTTGGCAGGGTCCAGCGGTATTTGGCGCGATCGTTGGTTCGGCAATCGTCGGCTCGGCCATCATCAACAGCAACCGGCCGGTCTATGTACAGCAACCGGTATACGCCCAGCCACAGCCGGTTTACATACAACAGCCGCCACCGGTTTATTACCAGCCTGCACCGGTCTACGTGCAGCAACCGGTCTACTACGCGCCGCCACCGGTTTACTACGGCCCGCCACGTGGTTATTACGGTCCACCGCGCGGTTACTATGGCCCTCCCCACGGCTATGGTCGCTGGTAACAGACTCATCAGGCCCCGCCTTGTCAGCGGGGCTTTTTTGTGACCGTTCGTCGGCGAAGGTCTGGAAAAATCGCGTCAAGGTCGCTGTCGGGACAGTGTTGGCGGTGCAAGTTGGCAAGATTGACTCGACCGCCCTTCCCCCGTATTCGGAAAAACGGTCATATTTATGTCATGGCAGGTCCGCAAGCTTGGATCTGTCCGTAAACAACAGGTTGATAAAAACAAGGACGACCTCATGCCCACGCAAAACCCGCACCGCATTGTCGGCTTGTGCACCTCCAGCAAGGTGTACAACGCTTTGACCGAGCTCAAGCACCTGGAAGGCCACCGCAGCGCCAAGTTTCTTTCGCTGCTGGCAGAAAACCTCGTGCGCAAAGGCCTGCTCAACGAGCAGGAAGTGGTTCATATGCTTGATCTGGTGGTCGACTGAGCACAAAGCTCACTGACGTCAATGACGACTATCGAAAGCGTTGATTGTCCGTTCGAGTGGCAGGTCCGTAAGGTAGCTCCATCGATTGATGGAGGTACTTATGTCCCAGGTTCAAATCATGTCCGTAATCGGCAGCGCCGTTCCCGCATCGCTCAGAGAGCTCGGATTGCTCGCCTGTTGGTATCTGGTGCAGGACGGCGAACCGATCAGCGGACCGCTCACTTCGCTGCCGGCCGCCAAGGCACTGTCGCAACGGATCGGCCAGGGTCAGCTCAGCGCTTAAGGCAGCTGAATCCTCGGTTTGGTCTCGAGGAAGATGTCCCAGCTCGACATGAACAGCGCCGCGATCAGCGGCCCGATGACAAAGCCGTTCAGGCCGAAAATCGCCAGGCCGCCCAGGGTCGAGATGAGGATCAGATAGTCCGGCATCTTTGTATCCTTGCCCACCAGGATCGGACGCAGCACATTATCCACCAGCCCGATCACAAACACCCCGAACAACCCCAGCACCACACCCTGCCAGATCGCCCCGGCGAACAGGAAGAACGCTGCCACCGGTGCCCAGACAATCCCCGCCCCCACCGCCGGCAACAGCGATAGAAATGCCATCAATACCGCCCAGAGCAATGCGCTCGGGATGTCCAGAAACCAGAAAATCAAACCGCCCAATGCGCCCTGTGTGATCGCCACCAGCAGGTTGCCCTTTACGGTCGCCCGAACCACGCGGTTGAACTTGAGCTGCAAGCGGCGCTTCTGGTGTTCCTGCAGCGGTATGGCGGAGCGAACTTTACGGGCCAGTTCGGCGCCGTCTCGCAGAAAAAAGAACAGCAGGTAGAGCATGATGAAAAAACCCACCAAAAAATCGAACGTGCCCTGACCGAAACTGAAGACTTGCGTGGCGAAAAACTCATTGCCCGTCACCGCACTCTTGATGATTTTCTCCCGCAGCCCGTCCAGCTCACCGACGCCGGCCCGGTCAAGCAAATGCTGGAAGTACGGCGGCAAGCTGTGTTTGAAGTTCGTCACGTACCCCGCGATATCCAGTTCGCCGCTTTCGATACTCTTGTAAAGCGAAGCCCCTTCCTGAACCAGCAAGATACTGAGGATGATCACCGGCAGAATCGCGATCACCAGGCAGACGCTCAGGGTGAGCAGCGACGTCAGGTTGCGCTGCCAGCCGAACTTCAGTTGAATCCGGCGTTGCAGCGGCGCGAACAGAATCCCGAGGATCACCGCCCAGAACACCGCGCCATAGAACGGCAGCAAAATCCAGATAAAGGCGACAGTGACCACCCCGAGCAGGATCACCAGCGATTTGTTGTGTACCGTCTCTTCGTTCATGTTCGATCCATGTCAGCGCGCAGGGGTAACGCTCTTGTATTGAAGAGCCGTACTAATGCTTAGTCCGCCACGGTTCGCGCGAGTGCCATCCGTTTGTTCATCAAGCATAGATCCAGATCAATGAACCTCGCGGACAAGCCGATTACCCTTCCCGGCTTTTGCGATCGACACTGCCATGACGCTCCTTGCTCCAGAACTGCTCGCTCCCGCCGGCACCTTGAAAAACATGCGCTACGCCTTCGCCTACGGTGCCGATGCGGTCTACGCCGGCCAGCCGCGTTACAGCCTGCGAGTGCGCAACAACGAATTCGATCACGCCAATCTCGCGCTCGGCATTCGCGAAGCGCAGGCACAAGGCAAACGTTTCTATGTGGTGGTGAACATTGCGCCGCACAACGCCAAGCTCAAGACCTTCCTCAACGACCTGGCACCGGTGATTGCGATGGCCCCGGACGCGCTCATCATGTCCGATCCGGGCCTGATCATGCTGGTACGCCGGCACTTTCCACAGATGCCGATCCACCTGTCGGTGCAGGCCAATACGGTGAACTGGGCCAGTGTCGAGTTCTGGCAGCAACAGGGCCTGAGCCGGATCATCCTTTCTCGGGAACTGTCGCTGGAAGAAATCGCTGAGATTCGCCAACAAGTCCCGGCGATGGAGCTGGAGGTCTTTGTCCATGGCGCGCTGTGCATGGCCTATTCCGGCCGCTGCCTGTTATCGGGTTACATGAACAAGCGCGACGCCAACCAGGGCAGTTGCACCAACGCCTGCCGCTGGAAGTATTCGGCGACGCAAGCCACGGAAAATCAACTCGGCGAAATCGTTCAGCAGTTCCGGCCTGAGCCGACCCTGGGCCTCGGCGCGCCGACCGATCAGGTATTCCTGTTGCAGGAAGCCAATCGCCCGGACGAACTGATGCCGGCCTTCGAGGACGAACACGGCACCTACATCATGAACGCCAAGGACCTGCGCGCCGTACAGCATGTCGGGCGCCTGACGCAGATGGGCGTGCACTCGCTGAAGATCGAAGGCCGGACCAAATCCCACTTCTATTGCGCACGCACCACGCAGGTCTATCGCCGAGCGATTGATGATGCCGTGGTCGGTCGCGAATTTGATCGCAGCTTGATGACGGATCTGGAGTCTTTGGCTCAGCGCGGCTACACCGAAGGTTTCCTGCGTCGGCATGTGCATGACGAATACCAGAACTATCAGCACGGCAGCTCGGTTTCAGAGCGTCAGCAGTTTGTTGGCGAGTTGACAGGTGAACGTCGTGATCGCTGGGCGCAAGTGAAGGTAAAGAACCGGTTCAGCCTGGGCGATCACATGGAACTGATGACGCCCCAAGGGAACTTCCACTTCGATCTGCATCAGTTGCAGAACGTCAAAGGCGAATCGATCGACGTGGCGCCAGGGGATGGGCATACGGTGTATGTGCCGATTCCGGATGCGGTGGACTTGCGGTACGGGTTATTGATGCGGGATGTGGGCGTTACGCAATAACCAGGAATTCTGTGGGAGCGAGCCTGCTCGCGATGACAGACTTTCAGCCAACATCATTGTTCAGTTATGAGCGGCTTTCGCGAGCAAGCTCGCGCCCGCAGTAATCGGTTAAGCGAACTCCTCGCGCAACATCGCCACAAACGCTTCCCGCGCTGGGTGAACCCCGGCGTTTTCATGCCAGTAAAAAAGGTTGTCGATGGCCGTCAGCTCAGGAAACTCATACCCCGCGCACCCTGCCCCTTTCGCATACTGGTCAAACACCCCTTTGGGCACCAGCGCGATCCCAGCCCCGGCGCTGACGCACCCGACAATCGCCCCATAACTCGCCAGGCTGACAATCGGCAGTGCCTGCCCTTGCCGCAACAACCAATGCTCCAGTGCCGCCCGATAAGGACAGCCTTGCGGCCACATGAACACGGTCTTGCCCTGCAAATCGGTGATATCGCGCACCGGCCCCAGCGATGTCGAGGCAATCAGCAGCAGCTCTTCGCGGTACATCGGCGTGCGCTTGAGTTGCGAGCGCTCAACATCCACCGCGACAATCGCGCCGTCGAGCCGATGATTGAGGGTGTCATCGAGCAGTTGGCTCCAGGTGCCGGTGGTCAGTTCCAGCGCAACGCCCGGATAACGCTTGTGAAACTTGGCCAGCAGGCGCGGCAGACGACCGGTGGCCGAGGACTCGATGGCGCCAATACGCAGCGGCCCGGACGGTTCGGCCGAAGGATCCACCGCGCGCTTGGCTTCAACGGTCAGCGCGAGAATCTTCGAGGCGTAAGACAGAAACGTTTGCCCCGCCGGGCTGATGCGCAAGCCTCGGCCCTCGCGAAGAAACAGCGCCACACCCAACTCGGCTTCCAGCGACTTGATGCGTGCCGTGATGTTCGAAGGCACACAATGCAACAACTCCGCCGCCCGGGCGATGCTGCCGACGTCGGCAATGGTCTTGAACATGCGAATCTGCGCCAATTCCATACATCACCCAAAGTGAACAGTTGATGCAGTATAAGTCAGTTGTGGCGAACGGTTAGCCTTCCGATACTCGGTGCATCAACCCACCGGTGATCGACCATGAAGCCCTCCACCCACACCTACAAAATCCTCTTGGCCATGACGTTTGTCGTCGGCTGCTGGGGATACTCGCCGACCGGCATTCACATCGGATTGCAGGCCTATGACCCAGGTCATTTGGCGCTGCTGCGGTTTCTGATCGCGTCGGTGTTCATGGCATTTGTTGCCACGTTCAAAGGCATCAGCTTGCCGAAGCTTCGCGATCTGCCGTTGCTGTTCGTCCTCGGCTTCTTTGCCGTGAGCCTGCACCACGTCGCACTCAATATCGGCCAGCAAAGTGTCAGCGCCGGCGCTTCCAGTGTGTTGGCGCAATCGACGCCGTTGTTCAGCACTTTGCTGGCGCGGTTCGTGTTCAAGGACCGGGTCAGCGCCTGGCGCTGGGGTTGTGTCTTATTGGGATTGATCGGCGTGGTGATTGTGGTGGCCGGTGATCGCGGACTGGGCAGCATCGATGCGCATGGTTTGCTGATCTTGCTGGCGGCGGTGTCGTGGAGTTTTTACTTCGCACTACAGAAGCATCACTCCGGGCGCTACGACGGTTTGACGCTGGTCTGTTACACGGTGTGGTCGGGCACGGCGCTGTTGCTGATTTATCTGCCGGGGTTGGCCGGCAAGGTCGTCAGTGCACCGATGCAGGTGCAATGGGCGGTATTGGCATTGGGCGTGTTTCCCAGCGCCCTCGCCTACCTGGCCTGGGCGTTTGTGCTGGCCCACATCGACTTGAGTCGGGCGACGATGACGCTGTATCTGATTCCGCCGACGGCCATGGCCATTGCGGCTTTTGCCTTGGGTGAGCAGCCGACGCTGATGGTAGGGGGCGGTGCGCTGGTGGTGTTGATCAGTGTGCTGGCGTTGAATCTGGAGCGGCGCCCTGCGGTCATCGCGGCGCAGCCCGCCCGGCCATGATTGCAAGCAATGCGCGCTAAAGAATTGGCCTGCGATGCCGACGTCCTCTTTTCACATGAACGTGACGTCATCGCCTGGAATTGCTTATGAACCGTTTCGCTGCTGCCTGTGTGCTAGGGATATTGTCCGGCTGCGCCAGCCCGCCACCTCCGACACCCACCCCACCGCCCTACCGGCAGCCGGTTCTGACTGTGCAAGAAGTGTTTAACAAAACGCCACTGGAAAACTCGGTGATGCGTAACGGCGATACGCTCAGCTATCAGGTTCATACCCCCGCTTACTCCCGCGATGGCTTACCGAGCGTTGTACAGTTGCAAGCGGACTGCAAGGTGCCCGATGTCAAACTGCTGTTCCTCGACAACTTCCCGGTCATGGCACCCCATGGCAGCCGCGACCATACGCCGCTGACCCTCCCGATCCCCAAAGAACTGGCAGCCACGCTGGCCAGCAAGCCTGAGTTTGTCCAAGCCTGTGCTCGCACCGCACCGTCGGACTGGCGTGTTGTCCATCGCACGGATGCAGCACGCTGGGTGATGATCGACGTCAATAGCCTGAAGACCGAGGGCAACGTCAGCCGGTTCTGGGGTGGATTCGACGACCCTGCACTGCTTAACGACAAGCCCGGCCTGCAACTGTTCGGACAGACTCGCGAGCGCTATGAAGTCGATTGCGCACGCAAGACCTATCGGGTGCTGAGCTCATTCCAGCACGGCCCGAACAATCGGGTGTCCATGGGCGGGGTACTCAAAGACCCGCCACAACAGGCCTTCGCCCAAGGCCTCGCAGACACCCAGACTTTGCTGAACGCTGCGTGCAGCGCGCCATCACAGCGCTCGACGCTGCCGGTGTACGCCGCCCGCGACAAACGTGCGTTGAGCTATCAGATAGAACCTTTCCCTGCTTCGGCCCTGAAAGCCATCACCGATTTGAAGCTTGCGCCGCCCACCCGGACACTCAAGCGCACGGTTTCGAAACTCAGTTTCACGCTCCTTTATCTGTCGAAATCAAGCGCGGAAACTACGCTGGTGTTCGACACCGACGCGCAGAGCGGACAATTACGCGAGCATCGGGAACAGGCACCACCGGACTGGTACAGCGTCAGTTTCAGAGGCTTATTGCCTCTGGCACAGCAATACCCGCACAACCCGCAGACAGACAGCAAGCGCGGGCCACCGTTATCCAGAGTCATCGACACTCAGCAATTGAGCTTCACCGGAGACTGGCAGCGCATGCCGGTCGGTGCGTCGCTGGAAATGCGCGCCAACAAGCGGGAACGAAGCAACATCGACGGCGAAAAAATGAAACTGGAAAGTGTGCGCTGCACCGTGCAGCGTGTGCTCGACGCCGCCCAGGTCAACAGCGAGTTGAAAGGCATGGCCAAAGAATTGCGCTGCCAGTTTGACCTCGGCCAGAAACTCGAACTCGACAGCAAGTTTTACTACCTTGAAGACTACGCTTACTTCTTTCAGTCTTCGTCCGGGCGAGGGGGCACATCGAGTGTTGTAACGATGATCAAGGCCGAGGAATAAATAAAATGCCCGGCACATTGGCCAGTGCCAATGAACTAAGCGATGACGCAATTACAAAGAGTGAGTGGACGCACACAATGTGTTATCTGCCCGGGTTCTTTTTATCGCCTGTCTCGGATAAAGGGTCGACAAGACAAACGGTCGTCAGCCACCGGCCGAAAACCGGTCACGGCTGTTGGTCAGGTGCAGCCACATGGCGGCGCGCGCGGCGTCCGGGTCTTGCCGCTTGATCGCGTTGAGTATCGCCTCGTGCTCGAGATTGGCCAGTTGCCCCAACTTGCTCAAATCCGCCGCGCCACGCTCGGCGGCATTGACCCGGGTCCTCGGAATCATGGCGTTGCCCAGGTGCTGCATGATTTCAGTGAAGCACACGTTGCCGGTGGCTTCGGCAATCAGCAGATGGAAGCGCTTGTCGGCCTCGACGCAGCTGTCGTTGTTGGCGAGCAGGCTTTGATAGTCATCGAGCGCTTCGCGCATCTGCAGTAACTGATGATCGGTGCGACGACTTGCCGCCAGCGCCGCGGCCTGGGTTTCCAGGCCCATGCGCAACTCCAGGATGCTGCGCACCCCCAGCGCGGTATCGACATTCAATCGCAGTCCCTGCTCCGGTGCGCGCTCCAGCACAAAAGTGCCGATACCGTGTCGGGTTTCCACCAGGCCTGAAGCCTGCAATTTCGAGATTGCCTCACGCACCACCGTGCGGCTGACCCCGTGCTCCTGAACAATCGTGTTCTCCGACGGCAGCTTGTCTCCCGGCAACATTTGCCCGAGCAAAATGCTCTGGCTCAGCTTGGCCACGAGGTCATGAGCCAGGTTGTGGGTGCGCTTGCGGGGAGGCGCGTCGAGGTCTTCTTGCATGGCGATCATCCAAAAGCAGTGCTGACGGGATCGTAGCACCACGCTCGGTTGGAATCTCAAGAAAACAACGACCTACTTGTATGACAACACTCAACATTTTCAGTGAAACGGCCGTCACTCACATCGCACAAAACCGTAAAAAGAATAACAACCCATGGAACTAGCGCCATTTTATTGGACGAGAACGCTTGCAGGTCTAAAAAACCTAGTTGTATGATGTCTATCAACAACGCAACACTCAGCCACACCCCGCATAAAAATAATCAGTGGGAGAAAACCAAGTGAATACATCCATATCCGGGATGCACGATGGCGCCGATTCAGTCCTGAAGTCCGCCATCTCGAAAGTGAAACGCCATGTCTTGCCGCTGTTCGTCATCATGTTCATCGTCAATTACATTGACCGCGTGAACATCGGCTTCGTCCGTGCCCACATGGAGCAGGACCTTGGGATTGGCGCGGCCGCCTACGGCCTTGGCGCCGGCCTGTTCTTTATCGGTTACGCGCTGTTCGAAGTCCCCTCCAACATGCTTCTGCAAAAAGTCGGCGCACGCATCTGGCTGACCCGCATCATGCTGACCTGGGGTCTGGTCGCCGCGTGCATGGCCTTCATCCAGAACGAAACCCACTTCTACATCCTGCGATTTCTGCTGGGCGTGGCTGAAGCCGGGTTCTTTCCCGGGGTGATTTATTACTTCACGCGCTGGCTGCCAGGCGTTGAGCGCGGCAAGGCGATTGCGATTTTCCTAAGCGGATCTGCCATTGCCTCGTTGATCTCCGGCCCGCTGTCCGGGTTGCTGTTGCAGATCAGCGGATTCGGAATGCACGGCTGGCAATGGATGTATTTCATTGAGGGGATGTTTTCAGTCGGGCTGTGCGTGTTCGTGTGGTTCTGGCTGGACTCCAAACCCCACGACGCCAAATGGCTGACCCGCGCCGAGCAAGATGCGCTGGTCAAAGCCATTGATGACGAACAACTGGCCCGCGAAGCAGCGACACCGATCAAGCCATCATTGAGCAAGCTGCTCAAGGATCGCCAGATCATCCTGTTCTGCCTGATCTACTTCTTCATCCAGCTGACTATTTACGCCGCGACCTTCTGGCTGCCGAGCATCATCAAGAAGATGGGCGATCTGAGCGACATTCAGGTCGGGCTGTTCAACTCGATCCCGTGGTTGTTGTCGATCGTCGGTATGTACGCCTTCGCGTCGCTGTCGGCCAAATGGAAAAACCAGCAAGCCTGGGTCGCCGCTGCCCTGCTGATCGCGGCGGCCGGGATGTTCATGTCCACCACTGGCGGACCGGTCTTTGCCTTCGTTGCCATCTGCTTCGCGGCGCTGGGTTTCAAGTCCGCGTCGTCGCTGTTCTGGCCGATCCCTCAGGCTTATCTGGATGCGCGGATCGCGGCGGGCGTGATCGCTCTGATCAACTCAGTGGGCAACCTTGGCGGCTTCGTTGCACCGACCACGTTCGGCCTGCTCGAAGAACACACCGGTTCCATTCAGGGCGGCCTGTATGGCCTGGCGGCGACATCGATCATCGCCGCGATCATCGTCTTCGCCGCGCGCAATACACCGAAAACCGCACCGGCCGTTGCACTGGGCAAACCAGCGCCCAATCACGCCTGAACCTCTGTTTTGAAGGACAAGAAAATGAACCCACAAGACACCGCAAAAGCCCCGATCATCACCAGCCTGCAGGTGGTTCCGGTGGCCGGTCACGACGGCATGCTGCTCAATCTGAGCGGCGCCCACGGCCCGTTCTTCACCCGCAACATTGTGATCCTCAAGGACAACGCCGGTCACACGGGGGTCGGCGAAGTACCAGGTGGTGAGCGCATTCGCCAGACGCTGGAAGACGCACGCTCGCTGGTGGTCGGCAGTCCGATTGGCACGTATCAGAAGATCCTCAACCAGGTGCGCCAGACCTTCGCCGAGCGTGATGCCGGCGGTCGCGGTTTGCAGACGTTCGACCTGCGCATCACCATTCACGCGGTCACGGGCCTGGAAGCCGCCCTCCTCGACTTGCTCGGTCAGCATCTGGACGTGCCGGTCGCGGCCCTGCTCGGCGAAGGCCAGCAGCGCGACGAAGTGAAGATGCTCGGTTATCTGTTTTATGTCGGTGATCGCAATGAAACCGATCTGGCCTATCGCAGCGAACCAGACGCCGATAACGACTGGTTCCGTGCACGTCACGAGAAAGCCATGACCGCCGACGCCGTGGTGCGCCTGGCCGAGGCGGCGCACGCCCGTTACGGCTTCAAGGACTTCAAACTCAAGGGCGGCGTGCTCAGCGGCGACGAAGAAATCGAAGCGGTCACCGCGTTGGCTGAACGCTTCCCTGACGCACGAATTACCCTCGATCCGAATGGCGCGTGGTCACTCAAGGAAGCCATTCGACTGTGCCGCGATCAGCATCACGTGCTCGCTTACGCCGAAGACCCGTGCGGGGCGGAAAACGGTTATTCGGGCCGTGAAGTCATGGCTGAGTTCCGACGCGCCACGGGCCTGAAAACCGCGACCAACATGATCGCCACCGACTGGCGGGAAATGGGCCACGCGATCCAGTTGCAATCGGTGGATATCCCCTTGGCCGACCCGCATTTCTGGACCATGCAAGGCTCGGTTCGTGTGGCGCAGATGTGCCACGAATGGGGCCTGACCTGGGGCTCGCACTCCAACAATCACTTCGATATTTCCCTGGCGATGTTCACCCATGTTGCGGCAGCCGCACCGGGTGAAATCACTGCAATCGATACGCACTGGATCTGGCAGGACGGCCAGCGCCTGACCAAGGCTCCGCTGCAAATCGTCGGTGGTTGCGTGCAGGTGCCGAAGAAACCGGGGCTAGGGGTTGAACTGGATCTGGATCAGTTGGCCAAGGCTCATGAGTTGTATAAAGGCATGGGATTGGGCGCGCGGGATGACAGCGTGGCGATGCAGTTTCTGATTCCGGGGTGGACGTTTGATAACAAGCGGCCGTGTCTGGTGCGCTAGTCCCTCGCAACACCGACCCTCTGTAGGAGTGAGCCCGCTCGCGATGAGGCCATAACATTCAACATCAACGTTGAATGTTACACCGCCATCGCGAGCAGGCTCACTCCCACAGGGTTTTGTATCAGCCCGAAGCTTGCAGCAGCCACTCCTTGAACATCGTCATCGCCGACGTTTCGGGGCGCGACTGCAAGCGGGTCAGCCAATAGCTGCCGGTGGTGATGCCGATGTCGAATGGTTGCTCGATCGCACCCGCCGCCAATTGCCGGGCGAACATCAACGGCGGCGCCAAGGCAATACCGGCGCCCTGTAACGCAGCCTCCATCATGGCGAGCGAGGAGTCGAAGACGATGCTCTTGGGCGGCGGCGTATTGGCCGGCAACCCGGCGGCCAGAAACCACTCGGGCCACTCATCCGTGCGGTAGGATCGCAGCAGCGTCTGCTTGAGCAGGTCGGCGGGTTCTTGCAGCTGCGCCGCTATTGGAGGAACGCAGAGCACCGACAACGGCGCTTCAATCAGCTTTAAAGCCTCGATTCCGTGCCAGGCGCCGGCGCCAAACCGGATGGCGTAATCCAGCCCTTCTGCGGCCACGTCCACCCGGTTGTTGTTGGTCGACAGGCGCAAATCTATGTACGGATGTTTCGACTGGAAGTCCGCCAGTCGTGGCAACAGCCAACCCACCGCAAACGTCCCCACGGCACCCACGGTGACCACTTCACGAAAATGCCCACCCTCGAATCGCTCAAGGGTTTCAGCAATCCGGTCGAAGGACTCGCGCAATACCGGCAGCAAGGTTTCGCCTTCACTGGTCAGCATCAAGCCGCGGGGCAAGCGTTTGAACAGCGTCACGTTAAGCTGGGCTTCAAGGCTTTTGACTTGATGACTGACCGCCGCCGGCGTGACGAACAACTCCACCGCCGCCCGAGTGAAGCTCAAATGGCGCGCAGAAGCCTCGAAGGCGCGTAATGCATTCAGCGGCAGATGAGGACGAATCATGCCCACTCCCAAATTTTTCTAATGGCTAACCCGAAATATCGTCGTTTGTCGATTGTCGCCCGACTACCTAGATTTGGCACGCCCGTCAGCCGTCCGGTTTCAGATCCGTTCGGAGTGTAGCGGTTAAAGTAATGGCAACTCATGGAGAGTGGTTCCAATCATGTACAAATTTAATCTGCCAAGACTTGCGTCCTTCAGCGCTTTCGCACTGTTGCTTGGCGCAAGCCACTGTATGGCCGCAACAAAGTCTGACGATCAACTCGACGCCTTGGTGAAAGCCGCCATCGGGCCGGTGATGCAGGAACAAAATATCCCTGGCATCGCGGTCGCGATCACCCTGAACGGCCAGCAGCATTACTTTAACTACGGTGTGGCCTCGAAAGAGGACGGCAAAGCGGTCAGCAAGGACACGCTTTTTGAAATCGGCTCAGTGAGTAAAACCTTCGCCACCACGCTGACGGCCTACGCCGAGGCCAGCGGCAAACTGTCTTTGTCTGACCGGGCCAGCCAGGTTTGGCCTGAGTTGAAAGGCAGTGCGTTCGACACCATCAGCGTGTTGCAGCTCGCCACTTACACCGCCGGCGGGCTGCCGCTGCAGTTCCCCGACGAGTCCGATCATCCAGACAAAATGCTCGCCTACTTCAAACAGTGGAAACCGGTTTATGCCGCGGGTACCCACCGCCAGTATTCGAACCCCAGCCTTGGGCTGTCCGGTTATCTGGCGGCCCAAAGCATGGGCCACCCGTTCGATGAGTTGATGGAAAAGACCCTGCTGCCGAAACTTGGGCTCAAGCACACCTACCTCAAGGTGCCGCAGGACCAGATGGGATTTTACGCCCAGGGTTACGGCAAGGATGGCAAACCGGTGCGGGTGAGCCCGGGGGCGCTGGATTCGGAGGCGTATGGGGTGAAAACCAGCGCTGCGGATTTGCTTCGTTATGTTGAAGCCAACCTCAAACCGGCGGCGCTGGAAAAGCCATTGCCGCAGGCGATTGCCCTCACTCACACCGGTTACTACACAGTCGGCGAGATGACACAGGGATTGGGTTGGGAGCTCTACAACTATCCGGCCAGCCTCGATACGTTGCTGAGTGGCAACTCGACGGAAATGGCGATGGAGGCTCATAAGGTCCAGTGGCTGAACCCGCCGCAACCTGCAAAGGACACGGCATGGTTCAACAAGACCGGGTCGACGGGTGGTTTCGGCGCTTATGTCGCGTTCGTGCCTTCGAAAGACATCGGCATCGTAATCCTGGCGAACAAAAATTACCCGAATCCGGAGCGGATCAAGATTGCGCACAACATCTTGAGCGCCCTGACTGAATAACCCGGAGCAACTCGTTCCTCGGTAAACACGATCCCCTGTAGCAGCTGCCGAGCAGCGCGAGGCTGCGTTCGGCTGCGCAGCAGTCGTAAATCCTGCGCACGCGGTATACCTGTTAGACCGCACTACCTGATTTCACGACTGCTTCGCCCGAGCGCGGACCGAGCCGAACGCAGCCTCGCAGGCTCGACAGCTGCTACAAATATCGTTCGGGCAATAAGAATGGGCGGCCTCCTTTGAGGTCGCCCATTTTCGTTATTACGTCAGCTCAATGCCGAGTCGGCGGCTGGGCGTGAGGCCCATCGTTTCCCGGATCAAGATTGTCCCGAGCCTGATTCACCAGCAACTCCGCAATCCCCGCCAACTGCTGAATCGCCCCCAGCACAACCCGGTTCGAGCCATCCAGCTTGCCGGCAAAAGTCACAATCACTGCATTCAGGGAAGCCAGGGTTTCGCTGGCCTGGTGCAAGAGGGTGATGGTGTCGACGCCGGGGGCGACGGTCAGGATCTGGCTGATCGGGACGGAAAGCCTGGGTTTGCGCACGCGGATGCTGGTGTCGTGCCCGGTCGTTTCGCCTAGCCGAACGAGCTTCAGATGACTGGCATCGGTTGGGGGTTGCGCATCATTTTTGCCGAACTTCTTCATAGACGAGGCTCCTTTCTGGCCATTGGTATTGTTCGTCCCTGGATCCCTCAGTGTTGCGGACTCCCACGTCCGACCGCGAATGTTGCGGTGGCTGACAAAGGCTAACGGTGCGCTCTGACAGAAACCAGTTCATGAAATCCGACAGAACTTGCAGGAAATTTCCGAGACCAATGAAATCAGTACATCACCCCACGGTACTCCCGGTTTTTTTGTAGCAGCTGTCGAGCAGCGCGAGGCTGCGTTCGAGCGCGCAGCGGTCGCAATTCAGCAAATGAGGTTTGCCTGAAAGCAAGCAGTTGCAGGTTTTACGACTGCTGCGCAGCCGGACGCAGACTGCGCCAGCTGCACGGGGATCTTCAATCGTCCGGCATTTCCGGAGGTTTGGTGGGTTTCACCGGTTTACCCGGTTTTGCACCCTTGGCGCCGTTGGCGGCCGGTTCGGCGACAACGGGCGTTACGACCGTCGGTGGTGCGGCTTCTTTCTCGGTCGCTGGCAGGGCGTCAATGGTGTCGAAGATTTTTTTCAAATCGACCGACTTTGATTCTTCCCCCGAACTCTCGAACTTTTTCTCGCCGTCCTTGCCCACCAGGATGACTTTGGGCAACGCCCCCGCGCCGAGTTTCAGCGAGCGGATCAATGCCATGGTGTCCTGTGGACCGAGGTCCTTGCCGTCGAGCTGACCGGACATGTTCAGCACCGTGTACACCCTGATATTGCGCTGGGCGATACCTTCCTTGTTGGCCGGATCGTTCAGCGAATTTTTCAGGCCCACCCAGACCGGGTTAGCGGTGTTCGGAGCAATCACAATCAGTGGCCGGGCCCTGCCCTTGTCGATGTCCAAAGGTGAGCCGTCTTCGGCGGCGAGCAAGGGGCCGGCGAAAACCAGCAAGGTAGTCAGGGTCAAAGACCTGATGAGCATGCGCATCTCCTTTTGATATCCACGCTCTAATGATTGCGCATCGCGGCGATCGTTCCGGGTGACGCACCGCAATTGTGTTCCGCCTTGACCCAAGCTTAGGTCAGGGCGGTCATTGCGCAACAGGTTGAGCTAATCTCATCGCTCATAACGAGCCGCCAGATCCGCCGTGAGGACCCGCCATGAGCGCTCAACTGAACCACACCATCGTCTGGTGCCGAGACAAACAGATCTCCGCCCATTACCTCGCCGAGATCCTCGGCCTGCCTCGTCCCGAGCCGTTCGGACCGATGCTGATCGTCAAGCTCGACAATGGCGTGTCGCTGGATTTCTACGACAACGACCCGCCGATCGCCTCCCAGCACTATGCGTTTTTGATCGGTGAGGATGATTTCGATGCCGCGTTTGCTCGCCTGCAAGCGCGCAAGCAGCCCTGGTGGGCTGACCCCGGCAAGCAACGGCCCAACGAGATCAACGATTACGGCGGTGGCCGGCGGGTTTATTTCGATGACCCGGACGGGCATCTGCTGGAGATTCTCACGCGCCCCTGAGGCTGGAAGCCGTGCTGGTTCAGAACGCCAGTTTGTAGCCGATCAGCACCAGCATCGTGGCCAGGCACGGACGCAGCACTTCGTCGGAGATGCGACCGGTCAAATGGCTGCCCAGGTAAATCCCCGGCAGCGAACCGATCAGCAAATAACCCAGCACCTGCCAATCCATGTTGCCCATGCTCGCATGGCCCAGGCCGGCGACCAGGGTCAGGGGAACGGCGTGGGCGATTTCCGTGCCGACGAGGCGGCGCGTCGGCAGCAGCGGATAGAGGATGAACAACGCCACGGTGCCGAGGGCGCCGGCACCAATGGAGGTCAGCGCGACCATGGTGCCCAGCACCAGACCCGTGATGACCGTCAATGCATTCAGGCGCGAACCGCTGGGGTTGTACTGGCCGCCCGCCCGTTTGTGGGCGAAGTCGAGCAGGCGTTTCTTGAAGAAAATCGCCAGCGCCGTGGCAAACAGTACGAAGCCCAGCGCCTGCTTGATGACGGCGTTCATCGCATCGGGTGAGGCCTGCAAACTGCTCAGAAACCACAGCGTCAGCGCTACCGCCGGCACACTGCCGAGGGTCAGCCAGCCAGTAATCGCCCAGTCGATGTTGTTGTTCTTGCGATGAACCAGCACCCCGCTGGATTTGGTAATGGCCGCGTACAGCAAGTCGGTGCCCACCGCCGTGGCGGGGTTGATACCAAACCAGAGCAGAATCGGGGTCATCAACGAACCACCGCCCACGCCGGTCATACCGACGATGAAGCCTACTACCAATCCTGCCACCACCAACCCGAAGTTAACGAAATCCATTAACACGCCCGCACAAAACACATGAAAAAACTGGCCCGCAGCATAGCGATTTTTCTTATAACCACTTATATCGATAAGAACTATCGTTATTCCTCAACACACCATTCACCCCTGTGTACCCAATTCCCCTGTGGGAGTGAGCCTGCTCGCGATGACGGACTAACAGGCAACATTGATGTCGACTGATCCACCGCTATCGCGAGCAGGCTCGCTCCTACAGGGGGATTTGCTGTGTCAGTGAGTGTGGTGAGGTTGGTCTACTGCACCGGCAAGAAATTCAGAAACAGCAAACTCTGCGCATAGTTCAGGCCAATCCGCCGATAACGCTCGTCCAGCATCTGCGTCAGCAAATCCAGCCGCGCGACGATCTTGCCGAACTCCACGGCAAAACTCAGGTTGCTGCCCTCCTCTGAAATTTCGTTGGAGAACAGCAAGGGCTCGCCGTTCCTGTTTTGCCGCTGACTCAGGATCCAGGTGGCTTTCTCGATGTTGCGGGCGGCGTTACTGACGAAGGTCGGGTTGATCGCATCGGTCATGTAGAACTCGAGGCGATTGCCGTGGGCGGTGACCAGCATGCTGCCGATGGCATAGATGAAAGCGCCGACCCGGTCGCCGAGAAACTCCGGGCTCATGGCATAGCTCAGTGCCGCGAGGTCTTTCTTGCCACCAAGAGTGGGCAGCGGCTGTTGCTGTTCGATGGCCAGGCGCACTTGCTTTCCGGCGGTGCGGGCGTCGAGGAAGCCGGACTTTTTCAACTCGTCCGGGTTGCGCAGGTAGAGCTTGTTCATCAGCAAGTAGAGGCTGTCGAGGTTGTCGCGCATCGCCAGGGTCGCCATGCGATCGACGCTGGTCTGGAGGAATTCCTGGGGCGTGCCTTCACGAAACTGGCTGACGATGTCGCTGCCCTGTTGCTGGCTGCAACCGCTGGCGAAGAGCATCGACAGGCTGGCCAGCAGCAGGCATTGGCGACGTATTGATGACGTGAAGACGGGTAAAACTCGAGCCATGGGTGCTTGAACTTGGGCATTGGCCGACGGTGGGGATCGCCGCAGGCTGGCCAAGGATAGAGCCGCCAAAGCTGAAAAAGTGCAGTGCCGACTGATCATCGGGTTATTTAGTCATACTTTTAATGGATTTTATTGAGTAACAAGCTATAAATCTTCTCCAGTCGAACATTTAGTATGACTACTAGATCTTTTACTGTCCTATGAAAACAACAATAAGGAAGGTTTACCATGCTGCCATCCCGACACCTGCTCTCCGGCCTCGGACTGTCCCTGATGATCGCCACCCTCCCCACTCAAGCAGCTGGCCTGTCCAGCGAACACAAAGCGTTCGGCAAGACCAACGACGGCACACCCGTCGAGCAATACGTCTTGCGCAACAGCCACGGCCTGCAAGCCACAATCATTACTTACGGCGGCATTTTGCAGTCGCTCAAGGTGCCGGACAAAAACGGCAAGCTCGACGACGTGGTGCTGGGTTTTGACGATGTTCAGGGCTATCAGAGCGGCACGGCGTACTTTGGCGCGACCATCGGGCGTTTCGGCAATCGCCTGGCCAACGGCGCGTTCGAACTGGACGGCAAACGCTATCAGGTGCCGCTCAATGACGGGACCAACTCGCTGCACGGCGGCCCGCAGGGTTTTGACAAACACGTGTGGCAAGCCCAGCCGAGCAAAGGCAAGGATTCGGTGGGCGTGACCCTGACTTACCTGTCGGCGGACGGTGAAATGGGCTTCCCCGGCAACCTCAAAACCGAGGTCACCTACAGCCTCACCGAGAACAATGAGTTGCGCATCGAGTACAAGGCCAGCACCGATAAACCGACCGTGCTGAACCTGACCAACCACAGCTATTTCAACCTCGCCGGCGCAGGTAATGGCGATGTGCTGAAACAGCTCGTGACGCTGCATTCGACCCACTACACACCGGTCACCGCCAAGCTGATCCCGACCGGCGAACTGGCCCCGGTCGCCGGTACGCCGATGGACTTCACGCAGCCCACCGCTATCGGCAAAAACATCAAGGCCGATCACCCACAACTGAAATTCGCCGAGCCGAAACAGGGTGGCTTCGATTTCAACTGGGCACTGGACGCCAAGGGCGACGTGGGCAAACTCGCCGCCGATGTCAGCGACCCACTCTCCGGGCGCCGCTTGCAGCTCTACACCACCGAACCCGGCGTGCAGTTTTACACCAGCAACTTCCTCGACGGCACGGTCAAGGGCAAGGGCGGCAAGGTTTATCCACATTGGGGCGCGTTTACGCTGGAGACTCAGCACTACCCGGACTCGCCGAACCAGCCGAACTTCCCGTCCACCCGACTCGACCCGGGCAAGACCTATACCCAGAGCACAGTGCTGAAGTTTTCGGCCAACTAAACATCCCGGCCACGACACAATCCGTGTAGCAGCTGCCGAGCAGCGCGAGGCTGCGTTCGGCTGCGGAGCAGTCGTAAACCCGCTTTACGCGGTTTTCCTGAAAGAACCGGTTGCCTGATTTTACGACTGCTCCGCAGCCGAACGCAGCCTCGCGCTGCTCGGCAGCTGCTACACACCTACGGAACCACCGGGATATTCTGCTGCCAACTAATGAGCACTTATCGATTCTAAAAAGGAGGTTTTCATGCGGACCCTCGAATTGGCCGGCGTCAACGTCCCAGTCATCGGCCAAGGCACCTGGCGCATGGGCGAAGATCCCTCGCAACACCGCAAAGAAGTCGCCGCGCTGCGCCTGGGCGTGGAGTTGGGCATGACCCTGATCGACACCGCCGAGATGTACGCCGAAGGCGGCGCGGAGCAAGTGGTGGGTGAAGCCATCGCCGGTCTGCGCGACAAGGTTTTCCTGGTCAGCAAGGTCTACCCGCATAACGCCAGCCACAAAGGCATCCCCCAGGCCTGCGAACGCAGCCTGCAGCGTCTGAATACCGATTACATCGATTTATACCTGCTGCATTGGCGCGGCCAGTATCCGCTTGAAGAAACCGTCGAAGCCTTCGAACGCCTGCGTGAAGACGGCAAGATCGGCCGTTGGGGCGTGTCCAACTTCGACGTCGAGGATCTGGAGGAATTGAACTCACCGGCCTGCGCCACCAATCAGGTGCTGTACAACCTGGAAGAGCGCGGCATCGAATTTGATCTGCTGCCGTGGTGCCAACAGCGTCATCAGCCGTTGATGGCATACTGTCCCATCGGTCAGGGAGGAACGATGCTGGCCCATCCGGCGCTCAAACAGATTGCCGCCCGTCACGCGGTGACGCCGGCTCAGGTAGCACTGGCATGGATTCTGCGACAGACGGGCGTGATCGCCATCCCCAAAGCGGTCAAACCTGAACATGTGCAACTGAATGCGCAGGCCGCGCAATTGCGGCTCGACGACGAGGATCTGAAGGCGCTGGACCACGCGTATCACGCGCCACAACGCAAGCACCGGTTGGCCATGGTCTGAGCCATCGCGGTACTGTCAGAGGGCTTCTGCATGAGAAGCACTGATCAGCTCGACGCCTTTAATTTGCCGCGTTTTATCCAGGCTCAAGACCCTGTGTACAACCGGGTTCAAGAAGAACTGCGCGCTGGCCACAAACGCAGTCACTGGATGTGGTTCATCTTCCCGCAGTTCGCCGGGTTGGGCGGGAGCGAGATGTCCCGACACTTTGCCATTCGCTCCGTCGAGGAAGCCCTGGCTTATCTGAATCATCCGCTACTGGGTTCTCGCTTGCGCACCTGCACGCAACTGGTGCTGAACATCGAACAGCGCTCGATTGCAGGCATATTCGGCCATCCCGACGATCTCAAGTTTCACTCCTCCATGACGTTGTTCGCCCAGGTGGCCCCCGCAGATAACCTCTTCAATCAGGCACTGGATCAGTACTTCCACGGCATCCTGGATGACTGGACGCTGGTGTTGCTGGACTCAAAACAGGCCCAGTTGCCCACCAATCAAGGTTGAGAAGTCGTCGTCCACGAAGGGCAGAATCGCATCCGCCACCGGCTGTAGTTGCCGGGTGACGTAATGGTCGTAGTCGATGGGCGCACTACGAATCTCCAGCGGCTCGGGCCCGGCGACGCTGATCACGTAGCTGATCCAGCCACCGTTCTGATACTGCCGGGGGCGGCCCTGCTGGTCGTTGTATTCATCGGCGATCCGCGCCGCACGGACATGGGGCGGCACGTTGCGTTCATAGTCATCAAGGGTACGGCGCAGGCGCTTGCGGTAGATCAGGCGATCATCGAACTCACCGGCCAGGGTTTTGCGCACGTAGTCGCGCACGTAATCCTGATACGGCTTGCGATGGAAAATCCGCGAGTACAGCTCCTGCTGAAATTGCCGGGCCAGCGGCGACCAGTCGGTGCGCACGGTTTCGAGGCCCTTGTAGACCATTTCGTCGCTGCCATCGGCGCGGGTGACCAGCCCGGCGTAACGCTTCTTGCTGCCCTCCTCGGCACCGCGAATGGTCGGCATCAGAAAGCGTTTGTAGTGAGTCTCGAACTGCAATTCCAGGGCGCTTTTCAGCCCGTATTCCTGCTGCACATGCTCGCGCCACCACTGGTTGACGTGGTCCACCAGCGCGCGGCCGATTTGCGCGGCTTCTTCCTGGCCGTGGGCGCGACGGAGCCAGACGAACGTCGAGTCGGTGTCGCCGTAAATCACCGTGTGCCCCTGGGCTTCGATCAACTGCCGGGTGCGCAGCATGATCTCGTGGCCGCGCAAGGTAATGGACGAGGCCAGGCGCGTATCGAAGAAGCGACAGCCGCTGGAACCGAGCACGCCATAGAAGGCATTCATGATGATTTTCAGCGCTTGTGACAGCGGCGCATTGTGTTCGCGCTTGGCGGTCTCGCGGCCTTCGGCAACCCGGGCGACGATCGCCGGCAGGCAATGCCGGGTCCTGGAAAAACGCGCGCCACGGAAACCCGGCACGGACTCGCTGTCGTCGGGATGCTGCAAGCCTTCGATCAGCCCGACCGGGTCGATCAGGAAGGTGCGGATAATCGACGGATAGAGACTTTTGTAGTCGAGCACCAGCACCGATTCGTACAGACCCGGTTGCGAGTCCATGACAAAACCGCCGGGGCTGGCCTGCGCGGGCTTGTTCCCAAGGTTCGGCGCCACGAAGCCCTGGCGGTGCATCAGCGGCATGTAAAGGTGCGTGAACGCGGCCACCGAACCGCCGCTGCGGTCTGCCGGCAAACCGGTGACGCTGGCGCGTTCCAGCAGGAAGGTCAGCAGTTCGGTTTTGGCGAAAATCCGCGTCACCAGTTCGCAGTCCTTGAGGTTGTACTTGGCGAGCGCCGGTTTGTCCTCGGCGAACATGCGGTTGATTTCGTCCATGCGCTGGTACGGCGTGCTGATCGCCTTGCCCTCGCCGAGCAAGGTTTGCGCGACGTTTTCCAGGCTGAATGAGGGGAAGCTCCAGGTCGCCGAGCGCAGGGATTCGATGCCGTCGATGATCAACCGGCCGGCGGCGGAGGCGAAGTAATGGTTGCGGCTGCCGTGTTCGCGCCACTGCATTTCTTCGCCGCCACGCCCCAGTTTCAGCGGGACGCCCAGCTGCCGGGCGTGTTGATGCAACACGCGCAGGTCGAACTGCACGACGTTCCAGCCGATGATCGCGTCGGGGTCATGGCGGGCGAACCATTCGTTGAGCTTTTTCAGCAGCACGGTTCTGGAGTCGCAGTATTCGAGCTGGAAATCCACCTCGCTGTCGTCGCCATTCGGCGGGCCAAGCATATAGACCTGGCGCTCGCCGCAGCCTTCCAGGGCGATGGAATACAACTCGCCCTGAGCGGTGGTTTCGATGTCCAGCGAGACCAGTCTGAGGTTGGGCCGGTAGTCGGGGGCCGGTTTCATTTGTGCGTCGAGCAGCAGGCCTTCGGCACCTGGCGTGCCGCCGAACAGGACGGGCGCAGTGATGAAGCGCTCCATCATGTAGCGTTCCGGCGGGCGCACGTCGGCTTCGAACATTTCGACGCCTGATTTGCGTAGCGCTGTTTCCAGGCGCATCAACTGACCGTGTTGCTGGCAATACAGACCGAGCACCGGGCGGTGCTCGAAATCCTGAAGGGCCAAGGGCTTTAGTTCGACATTTTTTTCGCCGCGCAAAACAGCATCGGCTTGCTCGCGCTGGGCCGCCGGGATGAACGCCACCGACGGTTGATGAGGCAGACGGATACGCTGGGGACCGGTGTCGGTCGCCAGCCAGAACTCGACTTGGGTACCGGCCGGGGTGTCGCGCCAATGCCGGGTCAGGACGAAACCCTGCTGTAAATCCACCACTGCAACCTCAAGATTTGATTCAGGCGGCAATTCTACGCGTCATTGCGGGGGATAGCCCTCACCGCAAGGTGGATGCATTCCCTGTAGGAGTGAGCCTGCTCGCGATAGCGGTTTAACATTCAACAATGATGTTGGCTGTGAATCCGCTATCGCGAGCAGGCTCGCTCCTACAGGGATTGAGTGAGCCTCTGGATCAGTGGATAACTGTGGAATACTCCTGGTTTTCGGAAGAAAAACCGCCCAATGACGTTTTTTGAGCGTTATCTGCCGCTTTGCGCCTTGCCCTCAGCGCCCGGGTCTACGATTCTTCAATAACAACGACAACACCTGAGAAATTGCCATGAAAACCGTCGCCCAACTGCTGAAGTTAAAGGCTGAACAGAATCATGAAGTCCACATCATCGCGCCTCATCAAATGGTGCTGGAAGCGTTGATGGTCATGGCCGCGAAAAACGTCGGCGCCTTGCCGGTCGTGAAGAATGGCGAGGTCGTCGGCATCATCAGCGAACGTGATTACGCACGCAAACTCGTGCTCAAGGGCCGCTCCTCGGTCGGTACGCCGGTCGAAGACATCATGGTGTCGCCGGTCATTACCGTGGATACCCATCAAACCGTCGAAACCTGCATGGGCATCATGTCCGACAAACGCCTGCGGCACTTGCCGGTGGTGGAAAACGGGCAGTTGATCGGTTTGCTGTCGATCGGCGACCTGGTCAAGGAAGCGATCGCCGAACAGGCTGAGTTGATTCGCCAGTTGGAGCAGTACATTCGCGGCGATTGATTCCGACGCAACACATATCCCCTGTGGGAGCGGCTGTGGCGAGGGGATTTATCCCCGTTCGGCTGCGAAGCAGTCGTAAAACCATTGTTCGCGGTGTATCTGATGCACCGCAGTTTTCGATTCGGGGCCGCTTCGCAGCCCAACGGGGCGGTGCGACGGTTCGCTAAATCCCCTCGCCACAGCCGCTCCCACATTTAGATGGGGGGTGTTCTTCAGGTTGGCCAATGCCGGGCGAAGACCGGGGCCAATGTGGGGTGGTGGTCGATTCGCGTCAGCCATGCGTAAAAACCCGGTCGGGCATTGCGCAGATGCTCGCGACTGCCCGCCCACCGAGTCACTACCGCTGCCAGCACATCCAGTGCGCCGGGTGTCTCGTCGTCCAGATACAACTCGCCCGAGAACTGATCGGCAAACACCTCCCAACTCCAGTGCAACCGTCGGCGGGCGCCGGCCATGAGGTTTTCCATGGACGCCGCATCCGCGTTGATCAACCAGCGCTCGGGGTAATCGATGATGCCGATGGCCGTGTAGCAATTGCTGACGATGTACACCAGGCCGCGAATGGCCTGATCGCGCTCGGCGGGCGTGCTCGACAGCAAGTTCGACTCAGGAAACGCAAACCCCAGATGGATCAGGATCGCCGCGCTCTCGGTCAGAATGCTGCCGTCGGGCAGTTGCAGCGTGGGAATTTGCTTGAGCGGGTTGAGCTTCTCCAGGGCTGTGGCGGCCTCGGGAGACGATTCAACGTCGATGAAGCGATAAGGGATTTCACAGAGCTCGAGTGCGGCCTCTATCGCTGCGGCGCCGGAGTTCTGGTGTCCGTAGAGCTGATACATGATGCGCCCCCCTGGCGAGACAAGAATATAGTCAGTAGAGGCGCCGCTTGCCGGCCTCGTTCCGTGCCACTGCAAATATCGCGATGCTGAGCGCCCTAACCCAGTGCTGCGATCAGCTCTGCCGTCGTGACAATCGAGTGGGCATAGGTCGGCCCGTTGATCTCATGCGCAGCGTGCATCGCCTCTGCACTGAAAGCCGCCGTGGCGTCGCGCACCAGCGTGACGTGATAACCCAGTTCGGCGGCGAACCTGGAGGTGCTTTCGATGCAGGTATTGGCGAGCATCCCCACCACCACGACCTTGTCGATCCCGTGTTGTTTGAGCAGGTAGTCCAGATCGGTGTTGGCGAAACCGCTGCCACCCCAGTGTTCCTTGACGATCACGTCACCGGCCTCGGGCAGGAAGTCCGGGTGCCATTCCCCGCCCCAGGTTCCAGCAGCAAACACCTGCGCATGGCTGGCGCCTTGTTGATAGGGGCTGGGGTGTTTCCAGCGTGCCAGCTCATCGGGTTCGGCGCGGTGATGCGGAACGTAGAAAACCTGGATGCCGGCCTTGCGAATGGCCGCCACCACGGTCTTCAGGTTGGCCAGCGTGCCGACGCTGTCAGCCACCGGTTGAGCCTGGCCGTGGAGTTTGCCGCCCTCGCTGAGGAAGTCGTTGTAAGGATCCACCAACAGCAGGCCGGTGTGGGCGGGAACATAGGAACTGGCATTCATGATCGACTCCTCAAGGGCAAAGGCACGCACCAGCTAACCAGTGTAGAAGCGTCGATCGCCCCGACCGTGGCCATCCGACGACTGAACCATCACGCCCACGTGGGGTGCATCGTTCTACCTATCATTGCCGTCGATGTTTACCATCACCTCAATGAAGTTCTCATAAAAAATCCGCGGCGTAAGATCGGCTCCATACCAAACAACTACACCCCGGAGCACACCCTCATGAAACGCCAAATCCTTCTCAGCATCGCTTTCTCGGTCTTTGCAGTTAACGCTTTCGCCGCTACCTCTGCTCACCCGGTTGTCGCTGAAGGCGGCTCGGATCGTCTGATTGAAAGTCGTGTGGCTGAGGGTGGTTCGGATCGTCTGATCGAGAATCGCGTTGCCGAAGGTGGTTCGGATCGTCTGATCGAAAACCGCGTCGCTGAAGGTGGTTCGGATCGTCTGATCGAGAACCGCGTCGCTGAAGGTGGTTCGGATCGTCTGATCGAGAATCGCGTCGCTGAAGGTGGTTCGGATCGTCTGATCGAAAACCGCGTCGCTGAAGGTGGTTCGGATCGTCTGATCGAAAGCCGCGCTGTATAAATGAATGGTTTTACCGCGGTACTCAATGAAAGACCCGGCCTTATCAGCCGGGTTTTTTTACGCCTGCAATCATCGGAAACTCATGCGGTGTCTTTTAATGCGCCAAGAACGCAGCCTCGTTTCACTCGACAGCTGCTACAGGGGAATGCAAAGCCTTTGTAGCAGCTGTCGAGTGAAACGAGGCTGCGTTCTTTTGATCTTCAATTCCCCTTGGCCATGCATCGCTGATAACGCTCATCGACCCGCTTGGCGAACCACGCTGTCGTGAGTTTGCGGGTGATTTTCGGGCTTTGCAGCACGATCCCCGGCAACACCGCCCGAGGCAACCGACGACCTTCCGCCTGGTCGGCCAGGTCAAACACCCGCGAATAGAGCTGGGTGTCCTCGAACTGGAGGTTTTTGCCCTCCTCCAGTTGATCCCGAATGGTCGTGTTGCGCATGCCCAGTTGCTTGCCAAGGGTGCGCACCGCCAACTCCGTGGTGCCCGGCATGATCGCGTCATAGCGGACCAGATCACCGTCCAGCGCCAACGGAATGCCTGAAACACGACTTACCGCGTTCTGAAACGCCGCATTGCGGCTGGCGTACCAGCCGGCGTTGAAATCGGCGAAGCGATACAGCGGCTGTTTGTAGCTCACCGGGTACCCGAGCAAGTGGGCGATGCCGAAGTACATGCCGCCACGACGGCTGAACACCTCACGACGGATCGAGCCGTTTACCGGATACGGATAATCCCGCGCCTGTTGCTCGGCGAAGTCGATGCTGACCTGCATCGGCCCACCGGTGTGCACTGGGTTGAGCCCTCCAAACAAGGTCCGCCCCATGGGCACAATGCCGATGAAGTCATCGAAAATCGCGCTGAGTTCTTTTTCGCTGCGCGCCGCATTCAACCGGTCGCTGTAGCTTTTACCGTTGGATGAACTGACCTGCAGTGCACCGCTCACCAGCAGGCTGGGGATGTGGACTTTGGCGGCACGACGGTCGATCTCTTCACGGGCGATCTTGCCCAGGCCCGGCACGGGTGGGTCGACCTGGAAGGTCGACTCCTGCTCCGTGACCGCAAGTACCGAACACAGGTTTTGCGTGGAGGGATAGATGTTCTGCGCGGCAAATGCGGCGTAAATGTCCGTCGCCCAGCCTTGGCGGTCAACGGTTTTGGCTGGCAACAGGCGCACGATCTCAGCCTTGACCTCGGCGGGTTTGCGGGCCGGCAACTCCTGAGTGCGCTGGGAGCCGCAACCGGCCAGAACCAGCAATGCCGCGACACTCATGATCAATCGATTGGCTTGCATGGTGCTCCATCAAATCTGCTGAACCGGGTTAACCATACGATCAATGGCATGGCGCAGGCTATGACTGCGGCGGAAACGCCCCGTTCCGTAGCAGCTGTCGAGCCTGCGAGGCTGCGTTCGGCTGCGCAGCAGTCGCCAATCCTGCGTACGCGGTTTACCTGATAAACCGCAGTGCTTGCATGGACGACTGCTTCGCAGCCGAACGCAGCCTCGCGCTGCTCGACAGCTGCTACAGGTCCCGCCTCATCCTGTGTAATGACAAACTGATTGCACACCGTTACTGAGAAAGCCTATCATTCGCGCCTGGAGTCGCATTTGTGCAAGGAGTTCCCGCGCCGTCACTTTCTTTTTTCTCACCGGCGGCGTGCCGTCAGGAATGAAACATGACCACTCCAGCCCGACTCGGCGCCCCTTTTCGCCCGACATTCCTCGCCTTGTTTTGCTCCCTGTCCGTGACTGCCTACGCCGCAACGCCGGCCACCGCCCCCGAAAATGAAGGCAAGTCGCTGGTGCTGGACGAGGTCAACATCAACGCCCAGGCCCCATCCCCTTCTGCCCTGCCCCCGGTGTTTGCCGGCGGCCAAGTGGCGCGCGGCGGGCAATTGGGTGTGTTGGGTAATCAGGACATCATGGACGTGCCGTTCAGCGTGTCGTCCTACACCGAGCAGCTGATTCAGGATCAGCAAGCCGAAACCGTCGGCGACGTGCTGCTCAACGATTCATCGGTGCGCCAGGCCACCGGTTTTGCCAACCAGGCGCAGGTGTTCGTGATTCGCGGCCTGCCGCTCAACGGCGATGACATTTCCTATAACGGCCTGTACGGCGTACTGCCGCGGCAGATCATTTCCACCGATGCGCTGGAACGCGTCGAAGTGTTCAAAGGCCCGAACGCGTTCATCAACGGCGTGACCCCGACCGGCTCCGGCATTGGTGGCGGCGTGAACCTGCAACCCAAGCGCGCTGGCGACGTGCCGTTGCGCCGCTTTACCACCGACATCAGCAATGACGGTCGGGTCGGCGAGCACCTGGACATCGGCCAGCGTTTCGGCGAAGACAACCGCTTCGGCGCCCGGATCAACCTCGCCCAGCGCGAAGGCGACACCGCCGTCGACGACGAGAACCAGCGCTCCAAACTGTTCGCGATCGGCCTGGATTATCGCGGCGACGCGCTGCGCCTCTCCGGCGATTTCGCGTACCAGAAGCAACGCATCAACGGTGGCCGCAACTCGGTGTTCCTCGGCACCGCGACGCACATCCCGGACGCGCCTTCGGCCGACACCAACTACGCGCCGAAATGGGGCTTCACCGAGATCGAAGACACCTTCGGCATGCTGCGCGCCGAATACGACCTGAACGACAACTGGACTGCCTACGCCGCTGGCGGCGCCAAGCACACCCGTGAAACCGGCCGCTACAATTCGACCACCCTCGTGGGCAACGACGGCACCGCCACCACCACCGGCTCGTTCATTCCCCATGACGAAGACAACAAAAGCGTCATGGCGGGCCTGAACGGGCGCTTCCAGACGGGCCCTGTCAGCCACAAACTGAACTTCGGCCTGGCCGGGATCTGGACCGAGCAGCGCAGCGCCTTCGACTTCGACCTGACCCGCTACCCGAACAACATCTACCACCCGGTTGAAACGCCCGCGCCACAGGGCGGTTTCGACGGCGGCGACCTGCACGACCCGGGCATCACCGGCAAAACCTTCGTGCGCAGCGGCGCGGTGTCCGACACCCTGGGCTTCTTCGATGATCGCCTGCTGCTGACCGTTGGCGTGCGTCGCCAGCAGATGGTGGTTCAAGGCTATGGCTATGCCGACTACGGTTCCGGCAGCCGCACTTCGTCCTATGACGAATCGATCACCACGCCGGTCTACGGCATCGTGTTCAAACCGTGGGACCACGTGTCGCTCTACGCCAACCGCATCGAAGGCCTGGCGAAAGGCCCGACGGCGCCAACATCGGCGGGTGGTCGTGTGGTCATCAATGGCAATGAAGCCTTCGCTCCAGCGCGTTCGAAGCAAATCGAAGCGGGTGTGAAAGTCGACATGGGCACCTACGGCGCCAGCCTCGGTGTGTACCGGATCGAGCAACCGGCCGACGGTTTTACTCAAGTCGTCGATGCCACCACAGCAGTCTTTGTGCGTGAAGGCGAACAGGTCAACAAAGGCGTCGAGCTGAACGTCTTCGGCGAGCCGATCGAAGGCCTGCGCCTGATCAGCGGCCTGACCGTGATGGACACCGAACTGAAGAAAACCGCAGGCGGTCTGAACGACGGCAATCGCGCCATCGGCGTGCCGACCTTCCAGTTCAACGCCGGCGTGGATTGGGATGTACCGGGCCTGCAAGGGGTCGCGCTGGATGCACGGATGCTGCGCACCGGCGGTCAATACGCCGACGCCGCAAACAACCTCAGCCTGCCGACCTGGAACCGCTTCGATGCCGGCGCCCGTTATGCCTTCAAAGTCTCGCAAAAGGATGTGACCGTGCGTCTGGGCGTCGACAACCTGACCAACGAAAAATACTGGGAATCGGCACTGGGCGGTTACCTGACCCAGGGCGAGCCACGGGTGGCGAAGTTGTCCGGCACCATCGACTTCTGATCACCGGTGCTTAACGAAAAGGCCCTGCAACTTCACGGTTGCGGGGCCTTTTTCCGTTGGGCGGCCAGCCTTTTCATATCCCCGGGCTGGACCATACTTGAGCCACACACCGAGGAGGAAAGGCCCATGAACCGTAGCGACGTACTGATCGTCGGCGCTGGCCCGACCGGGCTGGTACTGGCGCTGTGGCTGAGCAAACTGGGGATTCGGGTACGGATTATCGACAAGACGTCGGCCCCCGGCACCACGTCGCGGGCGCTGGCCGTCCAGGCGCGGACGCTGGAGCTTTACCGCCAACTCGACCTCAGCGATGCCGTGGTGAAGAAAGGTCATCGGGTGGCCGCAGCGAATTTCTGGGTCAAGGGCGAGCCCGTGGCGCGCTTGCCGTTGACCCGCATCGGCGAGGGGCTGACGCCTTACGCGTTCCTCGAGATATTTCCTCAAGACGAACACGAACAGCTGCTGATAGAACGCCTCGAAGGGTTCGGCATCAAGGTCGAACGCAACACCGAACTGGAAGGCTTTGAGGAAACCGGCGATGGCATCAGCGCAAGGCTGCGCTTGCCCGATGGCCAGCAGGAAATCTGCCAGGCATGTTACCTGGCCGGTTGCGACGGGGCTCGGTCAGTCGTGCGCAAGACCCTGGACACCGGTTTTCCCGGTGGCACCTACCAGCAGATTTTCTATGTGGCCGACGTGCAGGCGCGCGGGCCGACGTTCAACGGCGAACTGCACCTGGACCTCGATGAAGCGGACTTTCTCGCCGTGTTTCCGTTAGCCGGTGAAGGCCGCGCCCGCTTGATCGGCACCGTGCGCGACGAGCGCGCCGACCGTGCTGAAACCCTCGGGTTTGCCGACGTCAGCAGCCAGGCCATCGAACATCTGAAGGTGCAGATTGATCAGGTGAACTGGTTCTCGACGTATCGCGTGCATCACCGCGTGGCGGATCACTTTCGCAGCGGTCGCGCGTTTCTATTGGGCGATGCCGCGCATGTCCACAGCCCGGCGGGTGGCCAGGGCATGAACACCGGGATCGGCGATGCCATCAACCTGGCCTGGAAACTGGCGGCGGTCTTGAGCGGCGGCGCCACGGCCACGCTGCTCGACACGTACGAAACCGAACGCATCGCCTTTGCCCGCAAGCTGGTGGCCACCACCGACCGAGTGTTCAGCTTCGCCACCGCCGAAGGGCGCATGGCCGATTTGCTACGCACCCGACTGGCGCCTTTCCTGATCCCCAAAATGGCCTCGTTCGAGGCGTCCCGCGAGTTTCTGTTTCGTACCGTGTCGCAAATCACCCTCAACTATCGTTGGACAGAATTGAGCACCGGTGTCGCGGGGCACGTTCATGGCGGCGACCGCCTACCCTGGGCTCACGACGGTGAGGGAGACAATTTCGAATCGCTGAAGTGTCTGTCCTGGCAGGTACATGTGTATGGCGACACCAGCGACGAAATGATCGCCTGGTGCATTGAGCATCACCTGCCGTTGCACGTATTCGATTGGCGGCCGGCGTTTGAAGCGGCGGGATTGGTGCATAGCGGCTTTTATCTGTTGCGACCGGATACGTATGTGGCGATTGCCGACAACTCGGCCGATCCCAAGGTGATCGAGCGGTACTTCAAGGAGCATGGGATTCGGCCGTTTTTCGGCAGCCCCTGAGAACCCCACAAATCAACTGTAGGAGCGAGCCTGCTCGCGATGGCGGTCTGTCAGTCACATTGATGTTGAATGTGTCACCGCTATCGCGAGCAGGCTCACTCCCACAGGGGTTCTGTGGTGTTTGTTAGATCCCGGCCAAGGCCAGGTCCATCGCGAAGTAAGTGAAGATCAGATCCGCCCCCGCCCGCTTGATCGCGCCAAGGCTTTCGCGCACCACGCGATCCTCATCAATCGCCCCGGCCTGCGCGGCGAATTTGATCATCGCGTACTCGCCGCTGACCTGATACGCCGACAGCGGCAAACGTGAAACCTCGCGGATGTCGCGGATGATGTCCAGGTACGCGCCGGCCGGCTTGACCATCAGCGCGTCGGCGCCCTCCTGCTCGTCCATCAGTGATTCGCGCACCGCTTCGCGGCGGTTCATCGGGTTCATCTGGTAGCTTTTGCGGTCGCCTTTGAGCGCGCTGCCGCCAGCTTCGCGGAAAGGGCCGTAAAGCGCGGAAGCGAATTTGGTCGAATACGCCATGATCGCGGTCTGGGTGAAACCGGCTTCGTCGAGCGCCCGGCGAATGGCCTGGACCTGCCCGTCCATGGCGGCTGACGGGGCAATCACATCAGCACCCGCCCGGGCCGCCGCCACGGCCTGTTTGCCGAGGTTGATCAGGGTCTGGTCGTTGTCGACTTCGTGGTTGTGCATTACGCCACAATGGCCGTGATCGGTGTATTCGCAGAAGCAGGTGTCGGACATCACGATCATGTCCGGCACCGCATCCTTGGCAATGCGCGACATGCGCGACACCAGGCCGTTGTCGCTCCAGGTGTCGCTGCCGCTGCTGTCCAGATGATGGGACACGCCGAACGTCATCACCGACTTGATCCCGGCCCGGGCGTAGCGCTCAATCTCACCGGCCAGTTTCGACTCCGGAATGCGCATCACGCCCGGCATGCTCTTGATCGGCACGAAGTCGTCGATTTCTTCCTCGACGAAAATCGGCAGCACCAGGTCGTTCAAGCTGAACTCGGTTTCCTGGAACAGGCTGCGCAGGCTCGCATTGCGGCGCAGACGGCGTGGACGTGCTTCGGGGAACTGACTGGACATGAGGGGGTCCTGAAAAGCGGAGGACGAGACGAAAGTCGTAGGGGGCGAAGCTTATGCCCTGAAAGGCGCGGGGCACAAACCTCGATCGCTCAAGACTGCGTTACCGAGGTAGCAATAATCCCCCGCATCCACCACAAAACCCTGTGGGAGTGAGCCTGCTCGCGATAGCGGTGTGTCAGTCGATACATGTATTGACTGACACACCGCTATCGCGAGCAGGCTCACTCCTACAGGTTTAGATGTTCAGGGTGCCGCTTATGCAGGTCACCACAGCACCGCCAATCCAGATTTCATCCCCCACCTGCTCCACCTGAATGCGCCCGGCGCGGCCCATGGTCAGGCCCTGGCTGACCACGTAAGACGCCGGCGCCAGACCTTCGGCGAGCAACCACTGCGCGATCCCGGCGTTCAGGCTTCCGGTGGCAGGGTCTTCCGGCATGCCGTCGCCGGAGATGAACGCGCGCACTTCAAATTGCGCGTCATCGCCATCACGCTCAGGGTGCCACGGCGCGATCACACCCACGGCCAGGCCAAGCATCTGTGAATGATCCGGTTGCAAATCCAGCACCTGCCGGCGGTCCTCGACCATCACCGCCAGCCAGCCGGCACCGTTATCGACCCACTGGGCCCGGACAATCGCTCCAGGCTCCAAGCGCAATCCGCGACGCACGCGCTCGACCACCTCGGCTTCCAGCGGCCCTGTCTTGATCAGCGGCGGCGCGAGAAAGGCCAGCTCCGCACCTTGCCTGCGGACCCGTACCAGACCGACGCCGCACTCCTGAATGATCTCCTCGCCCTTGGGCACGCCACCGGCCTCAAGCCATGCGTGGCAGGTGCCCAGCGTCGGGTGACCGGCGAACGGCAACTCGTTGAGGGTGGTGAAGATCCGTACCCGATAGTCCGCGCGTGGGTCGCGCGGTTCGAGGATGAACGTGGTTTCGCTGAGGTTGGTCCAGGTCGCGAACGCTGCCATGCGTTCATCACTGAGTTTGTCTGCGCCGAACACGACCGCCAACGGATTGCCCTTGAGCGCAACCCGGCTGAAGACATCCACTTGCTTGAAATCGAATGAACTCATTGCCTGCCTTGGTCTTGATGAAATCGAAGAGGTTTACTTGGGAATTTCCAGCCCGCGGATCACCGCCGGCCGCGCCAGAAAGCGCTCCAGCACGCGAGTGACGTTGGGGAAATCCTTGATGCCCACCAGATCGCCCGCTTCATAGAAGCCGATCAGGTTGCGCACCCACGGGAACGTCGCGATGTCGGCGATGGTGTAGCGTTCGCCCATGATCCAGTCGCGCCCTTCCAGTCGCCCATCCAGCACTTTCAGCAGGCGTTTGCTTTCGTCGACGTAACGATCGCGCGGACGCTTGTCCTCGTAGTCCTTGCCGGCGAATTTGTTAAAGAAACCGAGCTGGCCAAACATCGGCCCGATGCCGCCCATCTGGAACATCAACCACTGGATCGTCTCGTAACGCGCCGCCGATTCCTGCGCCAGCAACTGGCCACTCTTGTCGGCGAGGTAAATCAGGATTGCCCCTGATTCGAACAACGGCAGGGGTTTGTCATCGGGACCGTGGGGGTCGAGGATCGCCGGGATCTTGTTGTTGGGGTTCAGCGACAGAAACGCGGGGGACATCTGATCGTTGGTGTCGAAGCCGACGCGATGAGCCTCGTAGGGCAGCCCGGTCTCTTCCAGCATGATCGAAACCTTGACGCCGTTGGGGGTCGGCAAGGAGTACAGCTGGATCCACTCAGGGTATTGGGCCGGCCATTTTTGAGTGATCGGGAACGCAGACAGATCGGTCATCGCAAGCATCCATGGACAAGGAAAGGGGTTGAGCATAATCCAGGATCACCGCCGAATGGTTGAGATCTTTTGATGCTATCAATCTGGCTGATGAGCAAGATCAAACGATTCCAGTCTATCGCCGGCGCCTCCCCGTGTACCGTGTCCATAAATCCGCAACATGCTGTCGATAACCTCTGCTGCAACCCATGCAAGGTTACCGGTACATTGCGGCGCACTCGCCGGAATCGAACCAAATGGGCTTCAGAGGACTCTGAGCTGTGCCCTTTCGGAAACGGACCGGCCCAACGACATGGAAAACACCCGATGCTGGGAGCTCGCGGTGTAAAGGTTTGTCAGCCTTAACCGAATGCGCTGAAGATCACCTATTCAAATGATGAACCTTTTGAAACTCGTCAATCACTTCAAGCAACGCGCGTATGTCGTCCTGCCCTCCCTGCTGGCGGCAAGCGCGTTGTTTTTGTCGCTGGAGTCCAGCGAAAGCCGCGCCCAACCGGCCGACGGCACCCAGACCCTGGTCTTCCTGCGTCACGCGGAAAAACCCGAAGGCGGCCTGGGTCAGCTCAACTGCCAGGGCCTGAACCGCGCCATCGATCTGGCCACTTTGCTGCCGGAAAAATTCGGCAAGGCCAATTACGTATTTGCCGCCAACCCGACGCGTAATGTCGAGGAAGGCGAACTGGACAATTCCTACAGCTACATCCGTCCCCTGATGACCATCAGCCCCAGCGCCATCAAGCTCGGTTTGCCGGTGAACATCAACTTTTCGGCCAACGACACCAGCGACCTGGCGGATGAATTGCTCCACGACAAGTATCACAACTCGGTCATCTACACGGCCTGGTCCCACGGATACCTGCCTGAGCTGATCAACAAGGTCGCGGGAGATGCGGTTGGCAAGAAACAGAAGATCACCGAAGACTGGGAGTCCAGCGATTACGACTCGCTGTTTGTGCTCACCCTGACCTGGCATAACGGCAAGGCGAGTCTGGTGAGCCACAGTTATAAGCAAGGGCTGGATAATGGGCGGGAGACGTGTCCGACATAATGAAAACCTTGCAGGTATCAAGGTTTATGGTGTCTGTCAGGGCCTCATCGCGAGCAGGCTCGCTCCTACACTGGATCTGTGTCGCACTGAAGATCTAATGTGGGAGTGAGCCTGCTCGCGATGGGGCCAGAAAAACCAACACATTACTGCCGGCTGATCTGCCGCTCACGCAGGTACTCAAGAACCGCACCCTTCTCCCCCGCAAACTCAATCCGCGCCCCCTTCTTTTCCCGCTGAAACGCATACATCGGATCGTAATACTCTCGCAGCAACCCTTCGATCCAGCCTCGGTGTAAATCCACCGCCCCGCTGCTCGCCTGCTCCGCCAGCGCGTCCTCCATCAAGATCAACATTCGCCGGTGCCGTTCACCGCCCAGACGTTTCTGTACGTTGTTCAAGCTCTCCAGCAAACGCTCGGAAAACAGCGCAAAACCCTCATTGCCATGCACGTTGATGAACTCGGCACACAAGTCCACGACGTAATCGCGCAAGATCCGTTCGACCCGTCCTTCCAGGCTGTCTTCCAGCCAGACCATCGGAAACTGCTGCATGCCCTGATAGAGCGGCAGCGGCAACGCGCAACTGCCGATCGCGCGGCTCTCGTCTTCCAGCACAAACTGCTCGATGCCATGGGCGCGCTTCTTCAGCACGTCCACCGCCAGGCGGTTTTCAAAGTCGATATTGGAAGGTTGGCCAGTGGCACGTTTGCCGAAGCTGGAACCGCGATGATTGGCGTGACCTTCAAGGTCCAGACCGTTGTGTAGCTGCGTGAGCACCTCGGTCTTGCCGGTGCCGGTCATGCCGCCCAGCAACACGAAATCGCACTGGGCAACGGCCTGATCGACCGTGTCGAGCAAGAAGCTGCGCATGGCCTTGTAGCCGCCACCGACGCGCGGATAGTCAATGCCGGCCTCGTCCTTGAGCCACTGCTGGACGATCTGCGAACGCAAGCCGCCGCGAAAACAATACAAATAACCATCAGGATGCGCCCTGGCAAAATCGGCCCAGGCCTGGATGCGTTCGGCCTTGATCTCGCCGGACACCAATTGATGCCCCAGCGTAATTGCCGCTTGCTGGCCGTGTTGCTTGTAACAGGTGCCGACCCGTTGCCGCTCGTGGTCATTCATCAGCGGCAAATTGACCACACTGGGGAAAGCCCCTTTGTGGAATTCGACCGGCGCGCGGGCGTCCATCATCGGCCGGTCGTTGAGAAAGATGTCGCGGTAATCGGTGAAGTCGATTGACATCAAAACACCTCGACCGCGTTGGTCTGTCGCTCGACCAGTTCGCCGATTGGCTCAAGGGCCAGGCCCAGTTCGGCGGCCACTTTGAGGAACTGCTCGTTGCCTTCGGGCGTGACCGCAACCAGCAGGCCACCACTGGTTTGCGGATCACACAGCACCCGTTTATGCAGTTCCTGCACGCGCCCGACCTTGCTGGCGTAGCTGTCGAAATTGCGCAAGGTGCCGCCCGGCACGCAGCCCTGATCGAGGTAGTACTCAACACCCGGCAGACGCGGCACACGGTTGTATTCGATCCGCGCGGTCACATTGCTGCCATCGGCCATTTCCACCAGGTGCCCCAGCAAGCCGAAACCGGTGACGTCGGTCATCGCCGTCACGCCGTCGAGCTTGCCGAAGCGGCTGCCGGGTTTGTTCAGAGTGCACATCCAGTCGCGGGCCAGGCCGATGTCGGCCGTGCGCAACTTGCCCTTCTTCTCGGCGGTGGTGAGGATGCCGATGCCCAGTGGTTTGGTGAGGTAAAGCAGGCAGCCGGCGGTGGCGGTGTCGTTGCGCTTCATATGGCGTTTTTCCACCAGCCCGGTCACCGCCAGGCCGAAGATCGGCTCCGGCGCGTCGATGGAATGCCCACCGGCCAACGGAATGCCCGCCTCGTCACACACCGACCGTCCGCCGCGAATCACTTCCCGGGCAATCTCCGGGGCAAGCACGTTCACCGGCCAGCCAAGGATCGCAATCGCCATCAACGGATCACCGCCCATGGCGTAGATATCGCTGATCGCATTGGTGGCGGCGATGCGGCCGAAATCGAACGGGTCGTCGACGATTGGCATAAAGAAGTCGGTGGTCGACACCACGCCGCGCTCTTCGTCGATCGCGTACACCGCCGCGTCATCGCGCGAGGCGTTACCCACCCAGAGTTTGGGGTCGAGGTTCTGCGCGCCACTGCCGGCCAGAATCACCTCCAGCACCTGGGGCGAAATCTTGCAGCCGCACCCTGCACCGTGGCTGTATTGGGTCAGACGAATCGGCTCGCTCATGGGGGGAAATACCTCGTAAAGACAATGGGGGCGAGTCTAGCATTGGCGACCAATGTAAGGCGTAACACACACCGTGTAGCAGCTGCCGAGCCTGCGAGGCTGCGTTCGGCTGCGAAGCAGTCGTAAATCCTGCGCACGCGGTTTACCTGATAGACCGCAGTAACTGAATTGACGACTGCTTCGCAGCCGAACGCAGCCTCGCGCTGCTCGGCAGCTGCTACAAAAGCGTTAGCTCACGCACCTGACCGAAACGACAATAAAAATCCGGATTTTGTCGATTTTTCATGGAATTGAAATAATTGGTACGCGATGTGCAAACGTTTGCTAGTCGCCAATACCGACGTTTTCTCGACATAACCGCGCAAGCCCGAAGAATCGGGCTTTTGATTCGCACGAAAAGGGACTTTTAATGCACCGCACGTCCAGCCGCGTGACTTGCTCGCGCACTGTTGCTGTTTCCTTGCTGCTGGCCAGCGTTACAGGATTACTCAGCAGCACCGTTTTAGCGCAATCGGCCCCCGCCGAAGAATCCGCCCAGGGCGAAACCCTCAGCCCCGAAGCCAGCCCGCCGAAAAAAGGCGCGTACCTGTCGGACTGGTTCAACCAGGACCTGACCGTCATCGGCAGCAAAGACATCAGTTTTGGCCCGCAACCGGCCGACGATATTTACCTGGAATACGAGTACTTCGGGCGCAAGGGGCCGTTCGAGCTGTACGGCTACATCGACATTCCGAAGATCTTCGACATCGGCAACAGTCATGACAAAGGCGTGTGGGACCACGGCTCTCCCGTGTTCATGGAACACGAACCACGGATCTCCATCGACTATCTGGCCGGACGCAGCCTGGCCATCGGGCCGTTCAAAGAGTGGTACGTGGCGTTCGACTGGATCTACGACCACGGCAGCAACAGCGCCAACCGCGCCAATACGCTGTACAGCGGCCTGGGCACCGACATTGACACCCACTCGCGAGTCAACTTGTCGGCAAACTTCTACGGCCGTTATCAGTGGGAAAACTACGGCGCCAGCAACGAGTATTCGTGGGACGGATACCGTGCCCAGCTCAAATACATCGTGCCGATCAGCAGCTTCCAGAACGGCGCATCACTGACCTACATCGGCTTCACCAACTTCGATTTCGGCTCGGACCTGCACAAGGAGAACCCGGCCCGCACCGCCAACGCCACCGTCGCCACCAACGTGTTGCTGTACTCGTTCACCCACTTGCGTTTCACATTGGTCGGCCGTTACTTCCACAACGGCGGCAACTGGGAGGATGGCAGCGAGTTGAATTTCGGCGACGGCAACTTCCGCGCCCGTTCCAATGGCTGGGGTTACTACGCCGGCATCGGTTATCAGTTTTAAAGCATGTTTGAACCTGGAGGTTTTATGAATGCATTGACGCGTATTTCCCTAACCTGCTTCGCCCTGCTCTCTTCCACTGCCTGGGCGAGTGAAGCGCCGATCCAGCCAAAAGTGATGTTGATCACCATGTTCGCCCCCGAGGCACAGAACTGGATCGATCGCCTGGAACTCAAGCAGGAAGTTCGAGTGCCGGGCCTGTCCGCCGAGTACCCGACCATTCGCTGCAACACGGCGCAGGTGTGCCTGATGGTCACCGGCATGGGCCAGACCAACGCCGCGGCTTCGACACTGGCCCTGGCCCTGTCGCCAACATTCGACCTGCGTAGAAGCTATTTCCTGATCGCCGGGATCGCCGCGTGGGCGCACTACCTTGTGGAATTCGGCACCCAGTGGGAACTGGATTCGCGAGACGCGCCGAAAGATTGGCCGACCGGGTACATCGGCATCAACACCAAAGGGCCGAACGAAAAGCCGCCGCTGGATTACAAGACCGAAGTCTTCGAGCTCAATCCGAAGTTGCAGGCCAAGGCTTTTGCCCTGACTCGCAACGTTGAACTGAGCGAGAGCAAGGAATCGGCGGCGTGGCGCAAGAAGTACCCGTCGGCCCCGGCCAATCAGCCGCCGGTGGTGACCCAGTGCGATACGCTGGCGGGCAACACCTGGTTTTCCGGGACGCGATTAAGTGAGCGTGCGGAGGTCTGGACCAAGCTGCTGACCGACGACAAAGGCGAGTACTGCACGACGCAACAGGAAGACAACTCCACCTACGAAGCCCTGCTGCGGGCGAGTCGCGAGGGGTTGGTGGATGTGCAGCGTCTGGCGGTGGTTCGCGCGGGCTCCGATTTTGATCGACCGGCACCGGGCCAGAGCGAAGTGGATAACCTGCTCAAGTATGCGGATCAGGGCGGGTTTGTGCCGGCGCTGGAGAACCTGTACCGGACGGGGAATCCATTGGTGCAGGAGATTTTGAAGAACTGGTCGGCGTGGGAGAACGGTGTTCCCGAGGCTTGAGTCCGGCTTGAGGACGCCTTCGCGGGCAAGCCTCGCTCCTACAGGTTAAGCGCAATCCCTGTAGGAGCGAGGCTTGCCCGCGAAGAGGCCAGAACATCCAACATCAATATTGATTACGGCAACAAAATCACCTTGTCACCAGCCCCCTGATTCACCTCCGCATACCGCTCCAACCCGTCTGCCAACGGCGATTCAAACAACCCTTCCGGCAACGGCAACAACCCCTGATCAAAGAACTTGCCGAACTGATCAAGCATCGCCGCACACGCCTGGACGCCATACAACAACGAATTGATCCCCACCACCGAGCCACCCTTGCGATACAACGCCAGCGCCGGCAATTGCACCATGCCGTCTACCGGTGCAGCGATGATCGCGATGCGACCGAACGTCGCCAGCGCCGGGACCGAGGCCGGTAGCCAGAAGCCGGTGGTGTCGAAGATCACGTCGGCGCCGCCGGCATACACGGCATTCACCTGCGCACCCAAGTCGTCCGGTTTATCCAGTTGCAGCGTCTGATACCCCTGCGCCTGCAAATCCTTGACCTGCTCGGGCCGCCGCGCCGCCGCCAGTACTTGAGCGCCACGCACCTTGGCCAACGCCAACGCGGCACTGCCGACCGCCCCGCCGCCGATCACCAACAGCCGCGTTCCGGCCGTCACCAGGCTGCGCTCCAGCGCGTCCCACGCCGTGGTGTACGGCACACCGAGGCTGGCGGCCTGGGCGAAACTCAGATGGGTGGGTTTGAGCGCCACACCATTGGCCGGCAGTTTGACGAACTGCGCGTGGGAACCGTCGGCAAAGAAACCCAATTCACGGCCGGTGCCCCAGACCTCCTGACCGATCAACGCTTGCGGCCCTCCAACTACCACACCCGCGAAATCCCGACCGGGAATCCGCGGCAATGTGGTGTAGGGAAAACGCCCCAGCACGTTCTTCACATCGCTGGGATTAAGTCCCGCCGCCTTGATCTGGACCAGCACTTCATCGGCGCCGGGAACGGGGGTCGGAACATCGACATAGCGCAAGGCCGAAAGGTCGCCGGTCTTGTCGAATTGCAGTGCTTTCATGGGAGTTTCCATCGCATCAAGGAAGGGGTTTCAGGAGACCCAGCCAGCCACCAGTTGCCGGCCCATGGGCCACAACTTTTCGCCGGCGAGCATGCCCAGCAGGCCCACCAGGGCAATGGCCGGTGGTGCGGGAGAACGAAAATCCAGTGCGCCGTAGAGCAAGCCGACGCCCAGACCGATGACCAGCGAGATGAGGTAGCTCATGGCAGACTCCGTGGGCAATTAGGTATGCCTGAAGTCTAGAGAGCGGTGGCGAAGGGCATCGGCCAAGTGCTTCTGAATATCGGCCAAGGCGCTGATGCACGATGCAATGCGAGCTGTGTAGCAGCTGGCGAAGCCTGCGTTCGGCTGCGCAGCAGTCGTGAAATCAGACAACGCGGTCCATCAGGAACACCGTGCAAGCAGGTTTTACGACTGCTTCGCAGCCGAACGCAGGCTTCGCCAGCTGCTACAAGTCTGCGTTATGGCTGGACAGGGTGTTGGCTCGCGCAAAACTGCGAAGGCGCGACACCCAGTTCCCGGCGGAACATGTCGCTGAAGCTGCTCGGCGAATAGCCCAGTTCCCGGGCAATCGTGCTGACCGGCACACCCTGAATCAACTCCGCCGCCGCAGTCGCCAGTTGCACCTGCCGCCGCCATTCGGCGAAGCCCATGCCCAAGCCGTCCTTGAACAGCCGCGCCAGGGTGCGCACGCTGGCACCGGCGTTTTCCGCGTGTTGCTCGAAGGGAATGTCCAGCGAGGGCGCGGCCATGACCGCCTGACACAGGTTCATCAGGCGTCGGTCGGAATCATCCGGCAACGGGATTTTCAACAGCGAACGCCGGGCTCGCCTAAGCTCCAACAGCGCCAGGCTGACCAACGCGTCGTAATACTCGGGCGCCCCATCGTCGCCCTGCTCCACCAGCCCGACGATCAGCTCACGCAGCAGCCCGCCGACTTCGATCACCTGGACGCTGTCATCCAGGGTGGCCGCCAATGAGGGCCGCAGGTAGATGTTGCGCATCTGCAGGTCCGAGACCACACGAATGCCGTGCAGCACGCCCGGCGGCAGCCACACCGCCCGTTGCGGCGGCACCACCAGCGCCTCATGGGGCGTTTCAACCCACATGACCCCGCTCATCGCGTACAGCAATTGGCCCCAGACATGTTCGTGCGGCTCGACGTACATGCCGCGCGGGTACGTACGCGCCAGTGGTTGCACGGGCACATCGGTGTCACTCAGGTCTGGAGGGGCGGCAAGGGCCATGGGCAATGATCATTGGGGTTTTCAGGTATTGCATGGTAACGGCGCACGGGCCTTGTCGCCACTGGCGGCCGCCGTCTGACAATCGGAATGAATTTTCCGTAACCCCGACGATCCTTGTATTACCACAGGGAGGAATACGGGCTTTATGAACAACGCAAAACTTTTCGTCATTGAATACACCCTTCATGGCGCGCCAAAGTCTTTCATTATCCGCCTGGACAAAATGGACAACGCGGAGGCTTGGCACTGGGCCAGTTGTGATGCGGGGGTCGGACGAATCCCTCGCTTTGGCCGAGAGAAGGTGCAAAAAACCAGCAAGCCGCTGGCGGAAAAATTCGGTATCGAAAACGTGACCTGGCGGCCGGCGGGCTGAGGATTCAAGGGGGGACCAGACATTAAAAGTGGAGCCCGAGTGGCTCCACTTTATTGATGAACTACTTGGCATGCGCGCACTTGCAGCCCTTGCCCGCACACTCTTCGCCATTTTCGTGGTGCTTGGCGCACGCTTCGCAGCAATAGTGTTTGCCGTGGCGCGCTATCGGGTGTTCGCCGAGTTTGCAGGAGCATTTGGGGCATTCGCATTTACTTTCACTGTCGATCATGAGTCTGACTCCATGGGTGTGGTCGTCGCGTGCGACAAAATTCGCACCTCACTCACCAGTGTAGGACCCCTTGTAGCAGCTGCCGAGCTAGCGAGGCTGCGTCCGGCTGCGAAGCAGTCGTAAAATCAAGCACCGCGGTGTTTCAGGCAAACCGCGTGCACAGGATTTGCGAGGACTTTGTCCTCGGACGCAGCCTCGCGCTGCTCGGCAGCTGCTACAAGGGCGAGTCAGGGACTCGTTACTCGCTCCGTGTGCTGCTGCGATACATGAACAGCAATGCCAGCGCCAGGCACACCATCGCCAGCATCCGGCTGCTCGACAACTCGATCGCCGGGTTGCCCAGCCAGCCGAAGTTGTCGATCAACATCCCCATCCCCAACTGCCCGACGATCACGGCCACGGTCGCCACCGCCGTGCCGACCCGCGGCACCGCGCCGACCATGACCATCATGTAGACCACGCCGAACAAGGCGCCGCTGAGCTGCCATTTCGGCACATCCAGCAGGCTCACGGCATGGGCCGGTTCGAAAAACAGGATCAACAACCCGGTAACCACTGCGCCCACCGCGAAGGTCAGCAAACTGCTGCGCAACACCCCGACGGTTTCCCCCAGACGCCCATTGATCGCCGCCTGGACACTCAACACCGCGCCGGCAGCCACGACCATGGCCAACAAAATAATCAGATTCATCATCAACCCCGAGCAATCAGAACAAGTGCCGCGACAATCAGCAACAACGCCAGCCAACGCTCACCGTTGACCTTTTTGCGGGTAGCGCCGAACCAGCCGAAGTGGTCGATCAGCACGCTTTTGCCGACCTGCCCGGAGAGGATCGCGATCATCGTCATCGCGATCCCGATGTGCGGCGTGGCCAGGGTCAGCACCACCACGTAGATCGGCCCGAGAAAGCCACCGATCAACTGCCAGCGCGGCAAGGTGTTCAACGCCGGACCTTGTTGCTTGCCGCTGAACAACAGCAGTAAAAACAGAATCGCCGAGCCGACGCCGAAGATGCTCAACGTCGCCCATAGGTGCCCGACCTGAACCCCGAGCGGCCCGAGCAAACCGGCCTCCACGGAAAGACCCATGCCGGCGAGAATCACCAGTGGCAGCAGCAACAGCCGCAGTCCTGGTTTGGTCGCCGGCGCTGCAGCGATGTCGATTGAAGGAGATTGCATAAGGAAAACCTGCCATTTATCAGGTGAAACACGGCCCCCCCCGTAGGAGCGAAGCTTGCTCGCGAAGGCGGCGTGTCAGACGACGAAGATGTCGACTGGTACGACGCCTTCGCGAGCAAGCTTCGCTCCTACAGGGGACGTATGCCGCATTATCGGCTGGCGATCCTTTGCGATAAATGGGAGCATCCGGACAACACTTTTGCGTAATTCGCACAGCAGGATGGATCATGCACGGCCTCAACGAGCTGGGATTCAAGGCACTTCGGCTGTTTGTCGCGGTGCTCGACCATGGCAGTTTTTCCGAAGTCGCCCGCCGCGAGGGACTGGCGCCCTCTTCGATTTCCCGGCAAATCCAGTTGATGGAACAGGCCCTGAACCAGCAATTGCTTTACCGACACACGCGCGCCGTCACGCCCACCGAAGCGGGACGCATGCTCGGCCATCACGCGCGGCTGGTGCTGGTGCAACTGGAGGAAGCCGAGCAGGCCTTGCAGGAACAGCAAAGCGAACCCAGCGGGCTGGTCCGGATCAACGCGCCGGTGGTCTTCGGGCAACGGCATCTGACGCCGTGGCTTGGCCAGCTATGCGAGCGCTATCCGAAACTGCAACTGGATATCCAGCAAACCGACAGCTACGTCGACCCGTTGCAGGAAGGCGCCGACTTGCTGTTTCGCATCGGCCCGCTGCACGATTCGAGCATGCAGGCGCGAATTCTGGCGCCGCACCGGTTTCAGGTGGCCGCCAGCCCGGCCTACCTCAAACGCCATGGCACACCGCAACATCCCGAAGAGCTGGCGGTGCATCAATGCCTGGCTTACAAGGGTGTGACCGGGCAGCAGCGCTGGTTTTTCCGCAAGGACCCGCAGGACTGGACGCCCTATTCAGTCAAAGGGCCGATCACCGGCAACCACGCCGACACACTCACTCAAGCCGCCGAACAAGGCCTGGGGCTGGTGATGTTTCCGTCGTGGCTGATTGGGGAGGCGGTGCGCAACGGCACGCTGGTGCCGGTGCTTGGGGCGTATCAGGTGTCCAACAGCCTTGAGCCGCAACAGATTGCGGTGCTGTGGCCGGGTAGCCGACGGTTGTCGGTAAAGGTGCGGACGGTGATTGATTTCTTCGTCGAATGCTTTGGTGCGGTGCCTTACTGGGATAGACCGTAATACCTGTCAACACCGCAATCCTTGTAGGAGTGAGCCTGCTCGCGATAGCGGCGGTACAGGTTACATCTGTGTAATTGACAGACCGCTATCGCGAGCAGGCTCGCTCCTACAGGGTTTGCGGGGTGTCAGATTCGGAACTGTCCGACCAGTTTGCCCAGGCGCTGACCGAGGTCGGCGAGGCTGCGTGAGGTTTGCGCGCCGAGTTGGGTTTCGTCAGCAACGTTGTCCACCGCCACAGCGATTTGATGCACGCTGCGGTTGATCTCTTCGGCCACGGCTGTCTGCTCTTCAGCGGCGCTGGCGATTTGCGCGTTCATCGAGTTGATGGTGCCGATCAACTGGGCCATGGTGTCCAGCGATGCACCGGCCTCATTGGCCTGGGCCGACGTGCCATCGCCCGCCTCGCTGGAACGGCGCATCGCTTCCACCGCCGATTGGGTCCCGGCCTGCAAGCGGTCGATCATGCCCTGGATTTCCTGAGTACTGATCTGCGTGCGACTGGCCAACGCCCGCACTTCGTCAGCCACCACCGCAAAACCGCGACCCGCTTCACCGGCGCGCGCGGCTTCGATCGCGGCGTTCAGGGCCAACAGGTTGGTCTGTTCGGCAATCGAACGGATCACCCCCAGCACGCTGACAATCGACGACACGTCTTTTTGCAGGCTGTCGAGGGACACGCCGCTGCTGCGAATGTCGTCCACCAACGCATGAATCTTCACGATGCTGCCGGCCACCACACGCTTGGCGGCCTGGCCTTCTTCGTCGGTTTGCTGGGCTGCGACCGCCGCGTTTTGCGCACTTTTCGCCACTTCCTGAGCGGCCGCCGACATTTCGTTGATCGCCGTGGCGACCTGATCGGTCTCGTGACGCTGACGCTCCATGGCCTGATCCGAGCGCTGGGCCTGATCGGAAACCTGATTCACCAGGCCGGTCAATTGCGAAGTCATTTCGGTGATCTGGCGCACCAGGCTGTGGATCTTGTCGACGAAGCGGTTGAACGAGCCGGCCAGTTCGCCGAGTTCGTCCTGGCTGTTGATGGTCAGGCGACGGGTCAGGTCGCCCTCGCCCGCCGCGATGTCATCGAGGTTGGCTTTCATCAGGTTCAGAGGACGCAGAATGGTATTGGCCAGCAGCAGCCCGACCGCCGCAATCACCAGCAACATCACCACCGCGAGGCCGGCAATGGTCAGCACCACGCCTTCCATCCGCTCCTGCACCTTGGCCTCGACCAGCGCGACTTGCGCTTCGATACCGTCGAGGTTCACCGACGTACCGACCGCCATGTCCCACTTCGACAGGTATTCGGTGTAGCCCAGTTTCGGCACCAGCACTTGGGTATTGCCGGGCAGTGTCGAGCTGTATTGCAGGTAGTGGGTGCCGTCTTTGGCGACTTTCACCAGGTCGCGGTTGACGTAGACGCCGTTCGGGTCACGGTTGTCCTTGAAGCTCTGGCCCACGCCATCGGGACTGTTGGCCTTGAACAGGCGCACGGTGTTGGAGTCGTAGCCGAAGAAGTAGCCGTCCTTGCCGTAGGTGATGCTCGACAGCAGCTTGATCACCTGCGCCCGCGCCGCGTCATCGCCAGGGGCGGCCGCCTCGTAGAGCGGTTTGATCGTGGTCATGGCCACAGCGACGTAACTTTGCAGGGTGGCCTTTGCATCGCTGAGCAGGCGCTGGCGGGTTTCCTCGACTTCCTTGCGGGCCTGCTCCTGCAGAATGAACAGCGTGGTCAGGCTGATGACCAGCGCAAAGAGCAACACCGGGAGGACGGCAAGGGACAGGACTTTAGCCTTCAGGCTCATGCGCATGACGGTTCACTCTTTTGATTTTGTTGGCGTGGTTAAAGGCTTTAACGGCACGCCAGCTCAAAAGTTGAATCGCAGGACCAACGAGTCCCCTTGTGGGGGCGGCCTGTGGCGAGGGGATTTATCCCCGTTGGACTGCGAAGCGGCCCCAAAAATGGGACTGCTGCGCAGTCCAACGGGGATAAATCCCCTCACCACAAAGGCTCGCTCCCACAGGGGGAAATGGGTTACAGGACCATCGCGGCGACCCAGCCGAACGCCAGCAGCGGCAGGTTGTAGTGCAGGAAGGTCGGGACCACGGTGTCCCAGATGTGGTGGTGCTGGCCGTCGACGTTCAGGCCGGAGGTCGGGCCCAGTGTCGAATCCGAAGCCGGAGAACCGGCGTCACCCAGAGCGCCCGCCGTGCCGACGATGCACACGATCGCGATCGGGCTGAAACCCAGCTGCACGCACAACGGCACGAAAATCACCGCCAGAATCGGTACGGTGGAAAACGACGAGCCGATGCCCATGGTCACCAATAGGCCCACCAACAGCATCAACAACGCGCCAATGGCTTTGCTGTGGCCGATCCACGAGGCGGAGGTTTCCACCAGCGTTTGCACCTGCCCGGTGGCTTTGATCACTTCGCCGAACCCGGAAGCGGCGATCATGATGAAGCCGATCATCGCCATCATCTTCATGCCTTCGGTGAACAGGTCGTCGGTGTCGCGCCACTTCACAATGCCCGACACCGAGAAGATCAGGAAACCCGCCAGTGCACCAATGATCATCGAGTCCAGCAGCAGCTGAATGATGAACGCCGCCGCGATGGCCACGCCGGCGACCATCAGGCTGAGCGGGTTGTACTCCACGGCGACTTGTTCGACCTTCTCGATCTTTTCCAGGTCGTAGACGCGTTTCTTGCGGTAGCTGATAAACGCTGCCGCGAGGCCGACGACCATGCCCAACGCCGGAATGCCCATGGCATGGGTGACGTTGATGCCGCTGATGTCGACGCCGCTGCGGGCAACGTTGGCCAGCAGGATTTCATTCAAGAAAATGTTGCCGAAGCCCACTGGCAAGAACATGTACGGCGTGATCAGACCGAAGGTCATGACGCAGGCGATCAAGCGCCGATCCAGTTGCAGCTTGGTCAGCACATATAAAAGCGGCGGCACCAGCAGCGGAATAAAGGCGATATGTATCGGCAGTATGTTCTGCGAAGCGATGGCCACCACCCAGAGCAAACCGATCAGCAGCCACTTGACCTGACGGCCACCGCTGGCGTGTTGGCGATCAACCATCAGCAGCGCCTTATCCGCCAGCGCATGGGCCAGGCCGGACTTGGCAATCGCCACGGCGAACGCGCCGAGCAAGGCGTAAGACAACGCGACCGTCGCCCCGCCACCGAGGCCGCTATTAAACGCTTTCAGGGTGGCGTCGATGCCCAGGCCACCAGTCAAACCGCCGACCAGGGCGCCGACAATCAGCGCGATCACTACGTGCACGCGGGACAGGCTGAGAACCAGCATGACGCCGACCGCGGCAATTACAGCATTAATCATCGTTACCTCAGGGCAAGCGAAATGAGCTCAGCCGGCAGTCTGCGAAGAGCCGCCAGCGGATTGAAGAATGGGTTTTATTAGAGGGCGCGCACTGTGCCGCAGCATCAATGCCTTGTCAAAGCGAACTCGACCCTTGTAGCAGCTGCCGAAGGCTGCGTTCGGCTGCGCAGCAGTCGTGAAATCAGGCAATGCGGTCCGTCAGATACACCGTGCAGCCCGGGATTACGACTGCTACGCAGCCGAACGCAGCCTTCGGCAGCTGCTACAGATTTTGTGTGATGTCTTATTTGGGCGTACGGATAAAGAAAGCCAATTCGCAGCCGTTACAGTGCAAAGTCTCAGATAAATATCGAATAAGGACGTCTCTCCATGTCGCTCAGACAACTTTCCATCCAATGGAAAATCACCCTGCTGGCCGGGCTGTGCCTGGCGGGCATCGTGACCCTGCTGGTGGGTCTTTCGTTGTATCGCATGGAGCACAGCTCCGAGATGGTGAAAGCCTCAAGCATGGAGATGCTGACCGAAGCCGCTCAGGCCCGGATCGAATCCCAGGGTGAAAACCAGGCACTGGTGATTCGTCAGCAGTTCATGGACGCCTATCAATACGGCCACGGCTTTTCGCGTCAGGTGCTGTTCCTCCGCGATCAGGCGGAAAAGCGTTTTCTGGATGCCTTCGACCTGCGTGAGGACCTGACCCGTCAGGTCAAGTCGGCGCTGCAAGCCAACCCGGAGTTGCTTGGTCTGTCCCTGGTGTTCGAAGCCAACGCGCTGGACGGCAAGGACGATCTGTTCGCCGGCCAGGCTGAGCTGGGCAGCAATGACAAGGGCCGCTTTGCCCTGTACTGGTCGCAACCGACGCCAGGTAAAGTGACGTCGATGGCTCTGCCGGAAAGCGACATGGCCGACACCAGTGCCGGACCCAGCGGCGAACCGGCCAACGCCTGGTTCACCTGCCCGCGCACCACGCTAAAACCGTGCGTGATCGAACCATACTTCTATGTGATCGACGGCCAGAACGTGCTGATGACCAGCATCGTGTTCCCGCTGATGGTCAACGGCAAAGTCATCGCCTCGCTGTCGGTAGACATCAACCTCAACAGCCTGCAGGCCATGAGTCAGGGCGCGAGCAAAAAGCTCTATGACGGCCAGACCAGCGTCAGCATTATCAGTCCGGTCGGCTTGCTGGCCGGTTACAGCCCGGACGCCAGCAAACTCAGCCAGCGCCTCGACGCCGTCGACAAAACCAACGGTGCCGAGCTGATTCGCATGCTCGCGACCAGCAGCAAGACCGAAAGCCTGCACAGCAATCAGCAACTGAAAGTGCTGTCGCCGTTCCAGCCGATTCCCGGCGGAAAATCCTGGGGCGTGTTGCTCGACGTGCCGGAAAAAGTCCTGGTCGGCCCTGCCGAAGCTCTGAAAAACCAGCTCGATGACAGCAACAGAAGCGGCACTCTGGTTGAACTTGGCCTCGGCGTGCTGGCCGCGTTGATCGGTTTGCTGCTGGTGTGGCTGATGGCGCGCAGCGTGACCAAACCGATCCTCGGCGTGGCGCACATGCTCGAAGACATCGCCAGCGGCGAAGGTGACCTGACCCGGCGCCTGGCTTACGACAAGCAGGATGAACTGGGCCAGTTGGCCGGCTGGTTCAACCGTTTCCTCGATAAACTGCAACCGATCATCGCCGAAGTGAAACGCTCAGTGCAGGACGCCCGCAGCACGGCGGACCAATCCTCCGCCATCGCCACGCAGACCAGCGCCGGAATGGAGCAGCAATACCGTCAGGTCGATCAGGTCGCCACCGCGTCACACGAAATGAGCGCCACCGCCCAGGACGTCGCCCGCAGTGCCGCGCAAGCCGCCCAGGCCGCGAAAGATGCCGACCAGGCAACTCGCCGGGGCCTGACCGTGATCGATCAAACCACCACCAGCATCGACAACCTCGCCGCCGACATGAGCGCGGCGATGGTGCAAGTCGAAGGCCTGGCGGCCAACAGCGAGAAAATCGGTTCGGTCCTGGAAGTGATTCGCGCCATCGCCGAGCAGACCAACCTGCTGGCGCTCAACGCCGCCATCGAAGCTGCCCGTGCCGGTGAGGCCGGACGTGGGTTTGCCGTGGTCGCCGATGAGGTGCGCAATCTGGCGCGACGCACGCAGGAGTCGGTGGAAGAAACCCGTCTGGTAATCGAGCAATTGCAGAGTGGCACACAGGAGGTGGTCGGTTCGATGAGCAACAGCCATCGCCAGGCGCAGGGCAGCGTCGAACAGGTGGGCCAAGCGGTGACGGCACTGCGCCAGATTGGCGAGGCGGTGACGGTGATCAGCGACATGAACCTGCAGATTGCGTCCGCAGCTGAAGAGCAGAGCGCGGTGGCCGAGGAGATCAACAGCAACGTGGCGACGATTCGGGATGTGACGGAGTCGCTGTCGGGGCAGGCGAATGAATCGGCGCGGGTGAGTCAGTCGCTCAATAGCCTGGCGAATCAGCAGCAGAGTTTGATGGATCAGTTTCGCGTGTGACCCGAAACTGAAAATCCACTAGAAATCCAATGTAGGAGTGAGCCTGCTCGCGATAGCGGTCTGTCAGCAACAGAGATGTCGACTGATACACCGCTATCGCGAGCAGGCTCGCTCCTACAGGGGTACTCAGCGTTTGGGGAGTTTGATGACGACTTTCAGGCCGCCCCACTCGCTCTCTTCCAACCTCATCACCCCGCCCCACGTGTCGACAATGTCGCGCACAATCCCCAGCCCCAACCCGTGCCCGTCGGTCTGTTCATCAAGCCGCGTGCCCCGGTTCAGCACCTGATCACGCTGCGCCTCGGGAATTCCCGGCCCATCATCTTCCACGCTCAACTCAAACCCTTCAGCCGTCTCGACCACGCTTAATCGCACCTCGGCATCCGCCCATTTGCAGGCGTTATCCAAGAGATTGCCCAGCAATTCCAGCAAATCCTCGCGATCCCACGGCAGCTGCAAACCCGAGGGTGCGCGATAACTCAGGTTCAGGTGTTCGCCGTGAATCATGTTCAACGTTGCCAGCAGCCCCGGCAGTTCAGCATCGCAATCAAACAAAGCGCCCGGCAGTGCATCGCCGGACAACCGGGCGCGGTTGAGTTCGCGATTGAGTCGCTGCTGAACCTGTTCCAGTTGCGCCTTGAGGAGCTTGCGCAACTCGGGATGAGCGTCGAGCTTCTCGCTTGAAGCCACGCTCAGCAGCACCGCCAATGGCGTTTTCAGCGCATGCCCAAGGTTGCCCAAGGCATTGCGTGAACGCTTGAGGCTGTCCTCGGTGTGAGCGAGCAAATGGTTGATCTGCGCCACCAGCGGCTCCAGCTCCACCGGCACCTGATCATCGAGTTGCGAGCGCTGGCCCTGCTGCAACTGAGCGATTTGCTCACGGGCCTTTTCCAGTGGACGCAAGGCGCGGCGCACGGTGAGCCGTTGCAGCAGCAGAATCAGCAGCAACCCCGCCAGCCCGAGGCCCAGACCGAGCTGTTGCATGCGCCGGAAGCTCTCGCGCACCGGCGTGTAGTCCTGCGCCACGCTGATCGAAATCGATTGCCCGAGCCGCCGATAATCCGAACGCAACACCAGCAATTGCTGGCCTTCAGGCCCCAGTTGCAGGTTGCTGTGCAACCCGGGATGGTCGAGTGGCGGCAGTTCCTGATCCCACAACGAGCGGGAGCGCCAATGTTTGTCGGCAAAATCGATACGAAAGTAATGCCCGGAAAACGGCCGTTGATAGGCCGGCGACAGATGCCGTTCATCCAGTTGCAGCCCCTGCGGTCCGCGCACCAGCGCCACCAGCAGGTTTTCACTGTCGTTGCGCAAACCGTCTTCGAGGTAGCGTTGCAACCCCATTTCGAACAACCACAGACTGGTTTGCGCCAGCACCAGGCCGACGACCACCATTACGCTGATCAGCCCCAGACTCAAGCGGCGCTGAATCGACCTCACTGCGCTTGCCCGCCGAACAGGTAACCCTGGCCGCGACGGGTTTCGATCACGCTGCGCCCGAGCTTGCGCCGCAGGTGGTTGACGTGAACTTCGAGCACGTTGGAGTCGCGCTCGGTCTCACCGTCGTAGAGGTGTTCGGCGAGGTGGCTTTTGGAAAGGATCTGTTCGGGATGCAGCATGAAATAGCGCAGCAGGCGGAATTCAGCGGCGGTCAGCTGGATGTCGGCGCCGTCGCGCATCACGCACTGACGGCCTTCATCGAGGTGCAGCCCTGCCGCCTTGAGCGTCGGCTGGTTGGCTTGGCCGTGGGAGCGACGCAACAACGCCTGAACCCGCAGGTGCAGCTCTTCGGGGTGGAACGGTTTGGTCAGGTAATCGTCGGCGCCGGCCTTAAGGCCTTCGATGCGTTCGGCCCAGGAACCGCGCGCCGTGAGGATCAGCACCGGCGTCGCCAGACCACCGGCCCGCCATTGCGCCAGCACCTCAAGCCCCGGCAACCCCGGCAGGCCGAGGTCGAGGATGATCAGGTCATACGGTTCGCTGCTGCCCTGATACACCGCGTCGCGGCCATCGGCCAGCCAGTCCACGGCATAGCCCTGCCGGTTGAGGCCGGCCATCAATTCGTCGGCCAGCGGCACGTGGTCTTCCACCAGAAGCAAACGCATCGATCAATCTTCCTTGTCTTTCAGTAACTGGCCAGTGGCGGCGTCGAGGTCCAATTCACGGACCACACCTTCAGCGGTCAGCAACTCGACTTCATAAATGTAGACGTCGTGTTTTTCTTCAAGCTCGGCCTCCAGCAATTTGGACCCGGGATACAGGTCCAGCGCCTTTTGCAGCAGCTGCTCCAGCGGCAGGATCACGCCTTGCTGGCGCAAGCGCAGGGCTTCATCCTGATCCAGGTCGCGGGCCATGACGACCGAACAAAACGCCAGAAGCACCAGCGCCATGCGTGAAAACGAAAACACCTTCATTACGTATCCTGATGATCCTTGAGAACCTGCCCGCTGACAGCGTCTAATTCCAGATCCCACTCAATGCCTTGTGGGTCGCGCAGCTCAACCTGGTAAATGTACTTGCCGTACTCTTCTTCCAGCTCGGTTTCGGTGATATCGGAACCGGGGTGTTTGGCCAGAGCGGTGGCGTTGAGCTTCTCGAAAGACACAATGGTACCAGCGTCGCGCAGCCGCAGGGCTTCATCGGGGCCCAAGTCACGAGCGTGGGCGAGGCTGGCGGTCATGGCGATGATGGACGCGGTGAACAGGGCAGTCAGGATTTTCATGGGGTGTCTCCGTGTTTTTTATGTGTTGCGTACGGGGGGCACCTTAGCGAGCTGAACTTAACTGAAACTGAATTGCCATCATCAGGAGTGGCACCTCGATATCACAAACCTGCACAAAACCTGTAGGAGTGAGCCTGCTCGCGATAGCGGTGTATCAGGGATAAAGAAGTCGACTGACCCACCGCTATCGCGAGCAGGCTCACTCCTACAGTGGATTTGTGGCGTTGCCTGACCTGTTTATAATCCCCCGCTTGCCAGACATCGAGACCGGTATGACCGCCATCCACATCAAGTTCCCTTCCCTGACCCTCAAGGCCGGCCCCCGTGCCTTTGCGCGCATCCGTGAAAATGGCTTGAGCGCCGCTGATGTCGGCACGCTGCCGGGTGCCGCCGGGGGGCCGAAAGCCTTGGGGATTCAAGGTCTGGACCTGGCGTTGTTTGGCGAATGGCTGCCGGCCGCGCCTCGCGAACGCGCGCTGATCGGTGCCTCGGTGGGCTCCTGGCGCTTCGCCAGCGCCTGCCTGCCGGATGCCGCTGAAGGCATCCGCCGCCTCGGTCACCTCTACACCGAGCAGCATTTCGCCAAGGGCGTGACCATGGCGCAGATCAGCCAGAGCTCCCGGCGCATGCTCGATGAACTGCTCGACGGTCGCGATGCGTCGATTCTGGACAATGCCCATTACCGCCTGAACATCATGGTGGTCAAAAGCCACGGCCTGCTCGCGGACGATCATCGCGGCCGCCTCGGGCTGGGCCTGTCGTCGGTGATTGCGGACAACCTGCGCGGTCGCGCGCGACTGTCGCGGCACTTCGAGCGACTGATCATCCACGACCCGCGCCAGGCTCCGCCGGTCAATGCACTCAACGATTTCCCATCGCGCTTCGTCGCGCTGAATGCCGGCAACCTGCGCCAGGCCCTGCTCGCTTCGGGCTCGATCCCGATGGTGATGGAAGGCGTGCGTGATCTGCCGGGTGCCGGCGCCGGGACGTTCCGCGATGGCGGCCTGCTCGACTATCACCTCGACCTGCCCTACAGCGGCAACGACATCGTGCTGTATCCGCACTTCACCGATCGGGTGATTCCCGGCTGGTTCGACAAGACCCTGCCGTGGCGCCGTGCCTGCCCTGCGCGGTTGCGGGACGTTCTGCTGCTGGCGCCGTCGAAGGACTATCTGGCGCGCCTGCCCTACGGCAAGCTGCCGGACCGCAACGACTTCAAGCGGTTCATGGGCGATGCCCCGAGCCGGCAGAAATACTGGCGTGCGACGATGGACGAAAGCCGTCGCCTGGGTGACGAGTTCCTCGAACTGGTCGCCAATGGTCGCCTCGGCGAGCGCTTGCTGACCCTTTAGTCAGTGTTTTGCCCAGCGCTCTGGTAAACTCGCCGCCTGCCCACATCGCCGCGGCGATCGCCACCTGACAGAGCTGAAAATCACTGTGGAAATCTTCAAAGAGTTTACGTTCGAATCCGCCCACCGCCTGCCTCACGTACCGGAAGGCCACAAGTGCGGCCGCCTGCACGGTCACTCGTTCAAAGTGGCGATTCACTTGAGCGGCGACCTCGATCCGCACACCGGCTGGATCCGCGACTTCTCGGAAATCAAGGCGATCTTCAAGCCGCTCTACGAGCGCCTTGACCACAACTACCTGAACGACATTCCCGGCCTGGAAAACCCGACCAGCGAAGTGCTGGCCAAGTTTATCTGGAAAGAATTGAAGCCCCTGCTGCCGGAGCTGAGCGCGATCCGTATCCACGAGACGTGCACCAGCGGTTGCATCTATCACGGCGAGTAATCCGCTCTAAAAGACAACGCAAGCCCCCTGTAGGAGCGAGCCTGCTCGCGATAGCGGTGTGTCAGTCGCCATATGCCTGACTGATACACCGCTATCGCGAGCAGGCTCACTCCTACAATAGGGATGCGTTTCGTCAGTGATACAAAAAACAGCCTTCATTGGCTGTTTTTTTATGCCTATGCTTTTTGGCTCGAACACGCCAAGAGGACATCCCCATGAGGACTGACTGGCCGCTGGCTCAGACCTATCGCTTCAACGGACACTCCGTTCGCTACGCCGTCCGGGGCGACGGCCCGCCGTTGGTGTTTGTGCACGGCACGCCCTTTTCCTCTTACGTGTGGCACCGCATCGCTGCGCACTTCATCGCCACCCACCGGGTGCATTACTTCGACCTGCTGGGCTATGGGCAATCCGAGAAAATCGCCGGCGACGTATCGCTGGGGGTGCAGAACGAGCTGTTGGCGAACTTGCTCGATCACTGGGGCCTGGAGCGGCCGGACGTGGTGGCTCACGACTTCGGCGGCGCCACCGCGCTGCGCGCGCACCTGCTCAACGGCAAGGATTACCGCAGCCTGACGCTGATTGATCCGGTGGCGCTGACGCCGTGGGGTTCGCCGTTCGTGCAGCACGTACGCCAGCACGAAGCGGCGTTCAGCGGACTGCCCGATTACATTCAACGAGCGATCGTGCCGGCCTACATTCGCGGCGCGATCAAGCGCGACATCCCCGATGAAGAACTCGACCCGTATGTGCAACCGTGGCTGGGCGATCCCGGGCAAGCGGCGTTCTATCGGCAGATCGCGCAGATGGATGAGCGTTATACCCGCGAGGTCGAAGGGCTGTACCCGACGGTGCGTTGCCCGGTGCAGATTCTGTGGGGCGAGGATGATCAGTGGATTCCCATCGAGCGTGGACGGGCGCTGCATCAGATGATTGCCGGGTCGCAGTTTCACCCCGTCCCCAATGCCGGGCATCTGGTTCAGGAAGATGCGCCAGAAGCCATCGTCGCGGCGCTGCTCAGGTTTTTGCCCCTGATCCAATCCCCCTGAAGAAAACGAATCCCCATGTGGGAGTGAGCCTGCTCGCGATAGCGGCCTGACATTCAACATCGTTGTTGACTGGCCCGGCCTCATCGCGAGCAGGCTCGCTCCTACATGGATTCCATGTTCCTGCAGATGCACTGCTTTCGTGCCGACCACCCTCCTAACGCCCGCGCTCGTCTATACATAACTAAGCCATCCCCGCTTGGCACGACCACTGCAACCCCTTACCGCGTCCCCCATTCAGCAAGGAACGCCACATGACGCAAAATGATCCCGGTAACGACTACCCCCTCAGCGAAGTGCCGATGCATGCCCGCAAGGGCCTCGCCTCCACGGCCATGGTGCTGCTGGGTTTCACCTTCTTCACGGCCACCATGTTCGCCGGCGGCAAGCTCGGCGTGGCGTTCAGTTTTGGCGAGATGATGGCGGTGATTATCGTCGGCAATCTGCTGCTGGGGATCTATGCCGCAGGACTGGGTTACATCGCTTTCAAAAGCGGCCTGAATTCGGTATTGATGGGGCGTTTTTGCTTCGGTGAGGTCGGCAGCAAGCTCAGCGACTTGATCCTCGGTTTCACCCAGATTGGCTGGTACGCCTGGGGCACGGCCACGGCCGCGGTGGTGCTGGGCAAGTATTTCGAATTGAGCGAGGGGGCCGTTCTGGGCCTGATGGTGCTGTTCGGCCTGGCCTTTTGCGCAACCGCCTATATCGGGTATCGCGGGCTGGAAATCCTCTCGTACATTGCGGTGCCGGCGATGATGGTATTGCTGATGCTGTCGATGTGGGTCGCCACGGTGAAAGTCGGCGGAATCGATGGACTGCTCGCGGTGGTCCCGACCGGAGCGCTGGACTGGTCCACCGCAATTACCCTGGTATTCGGCACCTTCGTCAGCGGCGCCACCCAGGCGACCAACTGGACGCGCTTCTCCCGTTCCGCCCGAGTCGCGGTGCTGGCGAGCCTGATCGGCTTTTTCATCGGCAATGGCCTGATGGTGATGATCGGCGCCTACGGGGCCATCGCCTACCAGCAACCGGATGTGGTCGAAGTGCTGCTGTTGCAAGGTTTCGCCATGGCCGCGATGGCCATGTTGCTGCTCAATATCTGGAGCACCCAGGACAACACCATCTACAACTTTGCCGTCGCCGGCTGCAACCTGTTGCGCACCGGTCGTCGCAAAACCGTGACCCTGGCCGGCGCGGTCATTGGCACATTGCTCGCACTGCTGGGCATGTACGACATGCTGGTGCCTTATCTGATCCTGCTGGGCACGGTCATTCCGCCGATCGGCGGAGTCATCATGGCGGATTTTTTCTTCCGCTATCGTGGTCAATATCCTCGTCTGGCCGATGCTCGATTGCCGGCGTTCAACTGGCCCGGTTTGACCGCCTATGCCGTCGGCACCGTCGCCGCGTTCAGCTCGCACTGGATCGCGCCACTGGTAGGGATTGCCGCTGCCGCGCTAACGTATGTGCTATTGACCCGCTTACTGGGTGCCCGTGCCGCTGAAGCTCCATTACAAGATCTATAAAAGGATTCGCCTGATGCACATCATCAACGCCCGCCTGCGCAACCAAGAAGGCCTGCATGAATTGCACCTGGAAAACGGCCTGATCCGCACCATCGCTCGTCAGACCGAAGCCCCGACCCTGGGCCCCGACGACCTCGACGCCGGCGGTAATCTGGTGGTGCCGCCCTTCGTCGAACCACACATTCACCTCGACGCGACCCTTACCGCCGGCGAGCCGCGCTGGAACATGAGCGGCACGCTGTTCGAAGGGATCGAGTGCTGGGGCGAACGCAAGGTGACCATCACCGAAGAAGACACCAAGACCCGCGCCCAGAAAACCATCCAGACCCTCGCCGCCCACGGCATCCAGCATGTGCGCACCCATGTCGACGTTACCGATCCGCAACTGACCGCGCTCAAGGCGATGCTCGAAGTGCGCGAGGAAAGCCGTCACCTGATCGACATGCAAATCGTCGCGTTCCCGCAGGAAGGCATCGAGTCCTATCGCAATGGTCGAGAGCTGATGGAAGAAGCGATCAGCATGGGCGCCGATGTGGTCGGGGGTATTCCGCACTTCGAATACACCCGCGACCAGGGCGTCAGTTCGGTGAAGTTTCTGATGGACCTGGCCGAGCGCACCGGTTGCCTGGTGGATGTGCATTGCGACGAAACCGACGACCCGCATTCACGCTTTCTGGAAGTGCTGGCCGAAGAAGCCCGCAGCCGTGACATGGGTTCGCGGGTCACCGCCAGCCACACCACGGCCATGGGTTCTTATGACAACGCCTACTGCGCCAAACTCTTCCGTCTGCTCGGGCATTCAGGCATCAGCTTTGTCTCGTGCCCTACTGAAAGCATTCACCTGCAAGGGCGCTTCGACAATTTCCCGAAACGCCGCGGCGTGACCCGGGTGAATGAGTTGCTGGAAGCGGGGATGAACGTGTGTTTCGGCCAGGACTCGATCGTTGACCCGTGGTACCCGCTGGGTAACGGCAACATTCTGCGGGTGCTGGAAGCGGGGCTGCATATTTGTCACATGCTGGGTTACCGCAACCTGCAAAGTGCCCTGGACCTGGTCACGGATAACAGTGCCAAGGCCATGAACCTTGGAGACCGGTACGGGCTGGAGGCCGGGCGGCCGGCGAACTTGCTGATTCTGTCGGCGGACAGTGACTACGAGGTGATCCGCAGTCAGGGCTTGCCGCTGTATTCGGTTCGCGATGGCAAGGTGTTGATGAAGCGGACGATGCCGGTGGTGGAATTCAGTGGTGGTTTGAGCTGAGATTTTTGTTGAATTTGATGGCCTCTTCGCGGGCAAGCCTCGCTCCTACAGAGATTTGCGAACGGCACAGATCCTTGTGGGGACGGGCTTGCGTTTGACAGCTACTGCAAATGAAGCGACGAAAGGCGCAATCTCAAGTCCTAATTATTCGGCATCCATATTTCATTTGACCGGCGAGAGCTTAAGGAAAAAGTGATCAAGCCTTTGCGGCCCTGAACTTTCATCAACTAAAACTGCCAATAGCTGAATTTACGATATAAATATTCGAAACCGCTCTAAAAAACTGTCAGTTATTACAGGTAAAGCAAGTTTAGCGATCAACTAGAGTTTGGTTTCATTAATGAAATTGGATTTTGATCATGGACAGTGGAAAAGCGCAGGCAGAACTCAATAAAATTGGTTTAGGGAATCAAGTAGAAATCTGGGGTGGGTTTGACGGAGGCCCGACCCTTACTAATCGAATAGAAAAACTCCTTAGCTTCGATTCGATATCAGCGACTGTAGAGCGCCCAACAAGGAGGGTTCTGGAGGGGGAACAGGAAGGTGAAGTATTATATTATTCAGCTATATACTCCATTAAAAAACCGGAAACAACCAAACCACGTGAACCGTTTGGAGGCCTCATCAGAGGAAAACTATAAATCTACTCTCAACTTAGATTTCAACCTATTTAAGATAGTAAGTTAAAAAGTGCAATAGGCATAAGATTCAACGTTGTAGTCTTGTGCCTTGTTGTACTTTCAGGATAGGAAAAAATTTGGCAGGGCCAGCAGCGCAAATATATTGAAAGTATTCTGCCAGCTTTTAAGCATGCTCGGCATTATGACCTTCGAAAAACAAGCCAACTTCCACAGGGATTTGTGCACGACACAGACCCCTGTGGGAGCGGGCTTGCCCGCGATGACGGCCTTCAATTCAACCCATCAACCGAGCCATACCAAACAGCCTGACCCGACTCAATTCGCCCCCTAACTCCTCCAACAAAATCGGCGCCGTGCCGCCCGGCATGACCACTTTCACCTCACCCGCAGCCACCCAACCCACCCGCCATGCCGCACACGCCACCGCACTGGCACTTGTGCCCGACGACGCCGTCGGCCCTTCTCCACGCTCAAACACCCGCGCGACGACCCGTCCTTCGGATTCAAGCATCGCCCATTGCAAATTCACCCCCGCCGGACACGGCTGCCCTGCCCCGGCTGGCGCAGCGTAGGCGATACGCAATAAACCCTGCGCCAAGGGTGGTTCACGCATCTGCTCATTGCTCGGCAACGCCGCAGTATCCGTTAGCAGCGTCACGCAATGCGGGTTGCCGATGCGCACAAACTGGCTGCGGTTCCAGGCCGGATCAAGCGCCGACAACGGCTGCACATGGCTGACTCCGCGATCATCCAGCGTCACGCGCTCAACCTCGTGCGCGCCCACCGCTTGCGACCCGAAAGAAGGTTTGCCCAAATCCAGCCAGAACCCTTGCACGCCGTCGACCCCAGCGGGTTTCACCGAGGTTTCCACCGGCGTGTCCGCGTCGCGCTTGTCGTGATGAACCCGCAGCAGGCACGCCTGCTCCTTGGGCATCAATCCTTGCGCGCTGAGTGCCTGGGAAAAAATCGTCAGCCCATTGCCACTGCGCTCGGCCAGGGTGCCGTCGGTATTGACGATCAATAGATCAAAGGGTGGCGACGATTGAAACGGCCCCACCAACAACCCGTCGCAGCGATGGTCTTTGCTGCCGGTCGGTTGTGTACCGGGCGCCCAACTGCAGAACGCCTCGATGGCCGCCAACGCCCAGCACTCACGGATTTGCGCAGCATGGCTGGCCTGGTCTGGCAAATCGATACCGGCACTGCGCACGGCGTCGGGCGCCATAACCGCGTAGATATTGCCTCGAGCATCGTAGAACGGCGTCATGGATCGGTCCTGAAGTCAGCCTGAAAAGAGCCTGTACTGTAGGCGTCAAACTCCAGCGATGAAATACCGCTCCGGCGTCACGCACATCGATCCGCAAACGCCCGAGCATCGACGTACGGCCGCGACTCGGGACATTCTCCAGGCGTTGCCGGCGCTACGAGCCTTGGGCCTGTTCGAACTGATGCAGGTGCGACACCCGGTACTTGGGGCGTTGTGCGATCACGAGCAAGGCGGTCCTCTAGACATTGCGCTATAGATCGGTCACATCTTATTGCGAATACATCTACAACCCCTGTCATTTATGACAGCAGACAATCCTTCGAGCCAGCCTCAGAGTGAAGCTGTTTATTCACGGCCCTGAGGCACGTCTGGACTAGCCATGAAGGCCGACGTGTTGCAGGTTTCAAAGAGGACGCGGCATGAGTAGCAAACACCCAATCTCTCCCATGGAAACGCTGTACCACGAGGGACGGAAAACCTTTATCGACCTGGTGCCTGACGGCGGCGCCCGCCTGGACACTCTTTTCCACACGGTGCCGGCCCTGGGCGAACTGGCGGTCGGTGTCGTTTACGGTTACTTGCATGGTCGTACGGACCTGGACCCTCGCCTGCGCGAAGCGGTGTCGCTCGCCGCGATTGTCGCGGCCGGCATGGTCGGGCCACCGTTGAGTGTGCATTTCAAGACGGGGTTAGCCTCGGGGCTCGCGCCGGGAGAGATCATCGGGATAGTGCTGCAGGCTTCAGCCTTCGCCGGTTTCCCGAGGGCCGTGGCCACGGCCGATCAGCTCAATCGACTGTTTGCCGAAGCCGCAATGGTCTCACCACCCCCGCCGTCACCGCGCGAAGTGGCGATGGCGTTTTGCGAGCAAGTCCGCACGGGCCAGCCTCCCACGTCCCTGAGTGCTGCGATCAAACGCCTATTGCGCCATGCACAACGCCTTTCGGTTCAGGCGACAGCGGCCAACACCGTCATTGTCGAATGCTTCGACGGGGAGCATGCCCGTCCGACGGCGATTTTGCACATACAAGTGGAAGGGACGCAGGTCATCGCGGTGACACGTTTTACTGCCCGTTGATCGCCGTCTGAATCGCACGATGAAAATGGCGCAGGGCCGGCTCATTTCTGCCGAATGTCAGGTAGCGCTGACCGCTGGAGGCATAACCTTTCTGCAGATGTCTGGCCATTTGAAAGTCCTCACCGTCGACAGTTTCCATAAGAAGGATCATGTTTTTGTCCCAATGGGCCTTCTCTTTTGCCGACGTTGGTGCTGTAGGCACGTGCAGCGACACGTCGATCAAGCATTGATCGACGCATCCGGGGCCTGCGGGAAATACCCGCCACACCTCCAGATGATCGCCCTGCCAGACCAGAAGCGTATTGGGAAACAGCAGGTAGATAATCGCCGAATGCCGGAGCAGGTCCCATTGCTCTTCGGGTTGATCGAACAACTCGACAATTGAGCGACGCGGCATGATCAGCCGTACATTCGCTCCGAGGCCTTCGAAATGACTGGTGTTGGGTATAAAAATCGGCAGCACCGTTTGCCGATGCAGGGTGGAAAAATGCCAGTTCTCCAGAAACGTATCGATCACTACTTTCCAGTTAAAGCGCCTGCGTAAACGCCTCGTTTCGTAGTGCGAGTAATGCTGGAAACCGAAATTCCGGACCTCACTGGCCAACGATTCGAGTACTTCAGCTTCATTGATCTGCCCTCCTGGCGTCGGATGCACCCAGATCAGCCCATGCTGTTCCACAACACTCAGGCGAGTCAGATTGCGCTCGGCGCAACTCAACCCCTCGAAACTTCCAGGCGGATTCAGCCGTTGCAACTGCCCATCCAGACCATAGGCCCAGCCGTGATACGGACAGGTCATCGCACCCGCGATGTTTCCCGACCCGTTGAGAAGCCTCGCTCCACGATGCCGGCAAACATTGATGAAAGCGTTCAATGATCCATCGTTGTCGCGCACGACCAGAACCGGCACACCGCTTAAATCGTCGGTCAGATAATCGCCCGGACAAACCAGTTGCGAGCCAAGCCCGATCATCAACGGGCACGAGCCAAACAGATGCTGTTGTTCCCGTTGCTGTTGATCGAGACTGGTATATGACTCGACGGGGTTAAAATAAACGGCATCGGCCATGCTGGTCTGTCGCTGCTCAATCATGTTCAGCAACGACTTCAATAGTAAAACCTGAGTGGGATGATCCATATCGCCTCCATTCTGTCCTGATCACCAAGTCGCCGATGATTCCTGAACAGCTGGCTTCGTTCTAGGCGCAAAGAACCGCGCTGTAAACTGTCAGAATTTACAGGTCCCTCCGTAAACCGACCGCTCAATGGCGGCACTTGCGCTCGCGACACAGGCTCCGGCTGTGCAACGATGTCGCCCTGCCTGAACGCAAACCTGCGCGGACGCTGACCGAACCCTTTGGGTAAGTCACTGTCCCTTGGGAACGCGACGTTTTTTGCCAAGGATCGATATGACCAACCTCAATACCCAAGCCTCATTTGTTCCCGGACGCCTGGAGCAGATGTCCACCCGCATCGCATTTTTTATTGCCGGTCTGGGCATCGCCGCGTGGGCGCCGCTGGTGCCGTATGCCAAGGCACGAGCCGGGCTCGACGAAGGGACGCTCGGGTTGTTGCTGCTGTGCCTGGGGGTGGGCTCGATTCTGGCGATGCCGATGGCTGGCCTCTTGTCCACGCGTTTCGGCTGTCGTCGAGTGGCGACCGGAGGAACGTTATTGATCTGCGTAGCGTTGCCGTTATTGGCAACGGTGTCGTCGATACCGGCATTGATCGCCACACTGTTCCTGTTCGGTGCTGGCCTGGGCACGGTGGATTCAACGGTGAACCTGCAAGCGGTGATCGTCGAGCGGGCCAGCGGCAAGAACATGATGTCGGGGTTTCACGGGATGTTCAGCCTCGGCGGGATTGTCGGCGCGGCGGGTGTCAGCGCCCTGCTTGGCTTGGGTCTGTCGCCGTTGGGGGCGATGGCGGTGGTGATTGTCGTGCTGGTGCTGGCTCTGCTGAAAGCCGCACCGCACCTGTTGCCTTATGGCAGCGAAAGCTCGGGACCTGCGTTTGCGGTGCCCCATGGCATCGTGCTGTTTATCGGCGGCATGTGCTTCATCGTGTTCCTGGCCGAAGGCGCGGCGCTCGACTGGAGCGCAGTGTTCCTGGCGCAGGAACGCGGGATCGACACGGCGTATGCGGGGTTGGGTTACGCGGCGTTTGCGCTAACCATGACCGCCGGCCGGCTGACCGGCGACAGGATTGTCCGGCGCCTGGGCGCGACGCGGGTGATGGTGTTCGGCGGCCTGACCGCTGCGGCCGGTCTGGCGTTGGCGACGTTCGCGCCGGCCTGGGAAACGGCGCTGGTCGGTTATGCGTTACTGGGTGCGGGTTGCTCGAACATCGTGCCGGTACTGTACACCGCGGTCGGTAAACAGACGGTCATGCCTGAGCATATTGCGGTGCCGGCCATTACCACCTTGGGTTACGCGGGCATTCTCGCCGGCCCGGCGGTGATCGGGTTTATCGCCCATGGCAGCAGTTTGAGTTTTGCGTTTGGGTTGATGGCAGTGTTGCTGGTGGCGGTGGCCATCGGCGGCAAGGTGTTGAGGGTTTAAAAGCTTCGCGGGCAAGCCTCGCTCCTACAGGTCCACGTAAATCCTGTAGGAGCGAGCGGTGCGGCGATCCGACTTGCCCGCGAAGGAAGTCACCCCGATCTATCAGAATCCGACGCTGGCCTGCACAAAGAACGTGCGCGGCGCACCGACGTACATCCCCGAGTTGTTGTCGCTGGACCGGGTGAAGTACTGCTTGTCGAAGACGTTTTTCACCCCGGCGCCAACTTTCAGGTTTGACAGCTGCGCGCCGAAGTCATAGCCGCCACGCACGTTCCAGGTGACGTAACCCGGAATATCGCCGTACTGACCATCGGCGGTGCCTTCGGTGATGTAGTTGTTGGTGAAGCTGCCGTCGGCGTTCACCGCAACGCCCGGTGAGCGCTGCTTGGACTGGGCAAAGGCATCGAGGTTGTAGGTCCAGCGGTTGATGTCGTAACGCAGGCCGGCGGTCGCTACCTGGCGCGAGTAGAACGGCAGGTCACGGCCCTTGAAGCCTGGAATTTCACCTTCATACACGGCGCGGGTGTAGGTGAACCCGGCGTTGGCGGTCAGGCCGTCGAGCCGTGGGTCCAATGCCGCCATGTTGTAGTGCACCGACGCCTCGATACCCCGGTGCGTGGTCGCGCCGAGGTTGGTCCAGCCCGCGTCGTTGCTGATGTACTGCAACTCTTTATCGAAGTCGATGTAGAACGCCGTCAACTCGCCGCCCCACACCTCATTGTTGTAGCGCGTGCCAACCTCATAGGTCTTGGCCTTTTCCGGCTCCAGGCCATTGGCCGGTTCGTCCCCCGCCCCGCCCTGACCCAGCTGGAAATATTGCAGGCTGCCAAACGAGGTTTCGTAGTTGGCGAACAGCTTCCACTCTTCCGACAGGTGATACATCACGCTCAGGGCCGGCAGCGGCTCGTTGCTTTCGATGCTGCGGTTCTTCTCCGGCACGCGTCTGCCGGCGGTGTCGAGCACGGCGCGGTCGTGCCAGTCGGTGCTGATGTGTTCGAAGCGGATACCGGGGGTGATGGTCCAGTTGCCGACATCGATTTTGTTGTCGACGTAGACCGAGTTGGCTTCAGTGCCACCGGTACGGTCCTGGTACACATGCCCGTCCGAACCGGGACGCACCACCGGCTCATTGTTGACCAGGGCCAGGCGGCTGGCCTGTTCGTGCATGGCTTCCTTGAGGTAGCGATAACCGACACTGACTTCCTGGGTGGTCGGGCCGACGTCGAATACACGGGACACCCGCGGCTCGATGCCGACGGTGTAGTAAGTGCGCGGGAACGAGCCCAGGGTTTTCTGATCGCGAGCGGCGATGTTGCTGCCACGGAAGCTGTCGGTGTAGTAAGTCAGCACTTCGGCCTGGGTGCGGTCGTCGAGCTGCCGCGTCCACTTGAACGAGACATCCTTGCGGCGTCCGCTGAAGTTGTCATTGTTGCGGTCGGACTGAAACGGATCGGCGTCGTACTGCTTCTGGGTCAAGCCGCCGGGCATGTCGGCGCTGGCGTCATAGTAGTGAAAGTTGAGGCTGAAATCGTCGACATCGGTCGGTGCCCAGTGAGTCTTGAGAATCACGTCGTCGATGTCATTGCCGTTGTTGCGCTCGCGGTAGCCGTTGCCGTTCACGCCGGAATACAACAGCGCCACGCCGATGCCGTTGTCAGCGGTGCCGCCGAGGAATGCGGTGTCGATGTGCTTCCAGCCGCCGTGCTGGGAGGTTTCCAGGGTGGTGCCGATTTCACCGGTGGCTTTCTCCGGGATCGCGCGCGTCACGAAGTTGATCACGCCACCGACGTTTTGCGGTCCATAACGTACGGAGCCGGCGCCGCGCACCACGTCGATGCTGTCGAGGTTGCCGGAGGAAATCGGCGCCATGGACAGCTGCGGCTGGCCGTACGGCGCGAAGGCTGCCGGCACGCCGTCGATCAGCACCGTGGAGCGTGGCGACAGGCGCGAGGTCAGGCCGCGCACGCCGACGTTCAGGGAAATGTCGCTGCCGCCGGTGCCGTTGGCGTCTTGTACTTGAACGCCGGGTACTCGCTTCAACACGTCGCCGACGTTCATGGCGCCTTGCTCGACCATGGCTTCGCGGCGGATCACGGTCCGTGCGCCGGGATGATTCTGCACCACCGCCGCGTTGGCATCGCCAAGCCAGTCGCCGACCACTTTGATGTCGGTCACGCCCAGTTCGATCGGGCCAGCGCCGGCGGAAGTCGGCGCGGGCGTCAGGGTCACCGAACCTTCATCGATCTGATATTGCAAGCCGCTGCCTTGCAACAATTGGCGCAAGGCCTGCTCCGGCGAGAGGTCGCCGTCGACCGCTGGCGCCTGTTTGCCGGCTACCAGCTCAGGACTGAAGAAAACCTGCAGCGACGTTTGCTGACCCAGCTCACTCAACGCCTGGCCCAACGGCTGCGCCGGAATATGGATGCCATCGGCGGCGAATGCCTGCGGAAGCGCGGCACTGACAGCCAGGGCGAGCGCGAGCCGCAACCAAGGGGAATTGTTGTTTTTAGCGGTGGTTTTCTTCACGTCGAACATTGTCCTGTAGATCGCAAGAGTGTGCGGCTGTTAATGCAAACCAGTTGCAGTTGGACAAGAAGACGAAGAACTCAAAAAAAACCTGAATCGGTTTGGAAATTAATTGGAAATTATTTCCTGACTGCCGTCATCGAGGGTCCGCACGGCCACCGGAAGGATGCTCGGCAAGGCCTTGAGCAGTGCATCGGTGTTGTCGGATTTGAACACGCTGGTCAGGCGCAGATTGCCCACTTTGTCGTTGCCGACCGTGAGTGGCTTCTCGCGGTAGCGAGAGACTTCTGCGGCGACCTCGCTGAGGCTGGCGTTGTTGAACACCAGTTTGCCGCTGCGCCACGCGGTCAGTTCTGCCGGATTGACCGCGTAAGCAGCAACAACCACGCCTTTGGCATCGACGCGAGTGCCGAGGCCGGCGGTGAGGCTGATGACATCAGGCCCCTGGCCCTGAACCTTGACCGTGCCCTGCTCCACCGCCACCCGGGTTTCTGTCGGGTCGCGGCGCACATCGAAGCGCGTGCCGGTGACCGTGACCTTGCCGCTGCCCGCCTCGACCACGAACGGTCGGCTGGCATCGTGCTCGACGCTGAACATGGCTTCGCCTTCAGTCAGCTCGATGCCGCGACGGTCCTTTTCGTAGCGCACCTGAACGCGGCTGCGGCTATTCAGATCGATCACCGAACCGTCGGGCAACGCCACATGGCGACGCTCGCCCAATGCCGTGGAGTATTCGGCCGTGTACGTCGCCGGATGATTCAAACCGCTGAACAGCCCCAACCCGAGTGCCACGGCCAACACACTGGCCGCTACCGCGTAGCGCACCAGTGGCTGGCGTTTACGTCGGGCCGGCGCAGTTTCGCACAGGGCTTGCAGACGCTTGGCGGGCAGCAGATCGGCCGCCGACCACAGGCCCTGGAGCAGTTGAAATTCGTCGCGATGCTGAGGATGTTCAGCCAGCCAGGCTTCGAAACGCCGGTACTTTTCGACGTCCACGGCCGGTTCCTGCAAACGCACAAACCACCGCGCCGCGTCGTCGCGAACCGTTGTTTGCCCGCACGCACAATCACGAGTATCCATCATGGAAGTTCCTGCTTGGCTGGGGGGTAGAAGGCGCGGCCGATCATGGGTGCAGTCCGTCGAGGCGGTCGCGCAGATGCCGCAAGGTGCGGATCATATACTTTTCCACCATGTTCTTGGACAGTCCCAGGCGTTCGGCGATTTCCGCCTGGGTCAGGCCTTCGATCTTTTGCCAGACGAACACCTTGCGGCAGTTGACCGGCAACTCGGTGAGCGCCCGTTCGATGGAATCAGCCAACTGGATCGCATGCATGAAATGCTCCGGGTCGCCGGACGACGACACACTGTGATCAACCGCCTCCGACTCCATGGCACCCCGCCGGTCCTCACGCCGATAACCATCCACCGCGATGTTGCGCGCGGTCTGGTGCAAATACGCCCGAGGTTGCTCCACCGTCGACGAATCGGACTCAAGCACCCGCACGAAGGTGTCGTGGGCCAGATCCTCGGCCTGCTGACGATTTCTCAGTCGACGGGTCCAGGTGCCAACCAACTCTTCGTAATGCTCGAAAAAGCCGTGTCTGCGGGGCAACTTGGGGGTCATTGCGGTGTGCTGTGGAGACGGGGCGTGAATAGTAATGCTTCCTATTAAGGGGAAGCAATGGATTCCACGTGGGAGGGGTCCGTTAGAACGTGTCCATGCTGTTTATCTCGAAAATGAGTCCTTGCCGACAAGTTACACAGCCGTTGGGGTGTATAGCCGAAGAGCAGGGAAAATCAGAAGGAGCTGACAGCGCGGTCTCACTTTGCGGATGTGCAAAGCCGGGATGAGTTGATGTGTTGGTATTGGGTCACTTGAGACCGAGGTGATGCCATCGCGAGCAGGCTCACTCCCACAGTTTGACCGAGTTGTCCGGACGAATGCGGTCCAATGTAGTGAGCCTGCTCGCGATGAACGATGACGCGGTATTACGGTGCTTACTTCGGCACTTCGACGTTATCCATCATCCGGTTCACCGCCAGTTCCGCCTGCATGATGATTTGCTGGATCCCCATCGCCGTATTCCGATGCGGCCCTTCCAGGTGCGCTGCGAAATCGCTGGTCATGACGCTGGCCGAGGCCAGTGATTCGCAGGTGTGCGCCAGCAGGTCTTCGTCTTTGATGTCCGGGGCGATCATGAACATGGTGCTCGGTTTGCGGGCGACCGGGGTTTTGAGGGCGTCGGGGTTGAGGTAGTGATCGAGGGCGCGTTCGGCGGCTTCGTGGAGCTTTTTGGAATCGAGTGATTCGTAGGGGGATGCCGGATCGGTGTCTGGCGGGTTTGGAGTAACTTTGCACATATTGATTCGTTCCTTGTGGGCAGCCACGCCTCGCTACTAATACGAAGGGTGGCGGCTGTACGCAGGTTAGTAGACCGGGGAACGAAGACAAAGCCGGCGCGCCCGAGGGCGCCCTACGCACAGCCACCATCAGGTACAGGCATGGAAATACCTGTCTGACAGACGCCTGTGCATGCTTCGTACCTCGGGCTACTAAACCCGATAACTGGGAATCAGTGACGGGGATCAAGTTACCGAGGGCGTCCAAAGCGCACAAGCCGGCGGATTCTGGCGTAGTCGTAGGCAATGGCGCAAGGCGCTGTAGCTTTCAGGAAGTAACGCTAAACACTTTTAAACACGAGCGCTTTTTTGTGGGAGCGGGCTTGCTCGCGAAGGCGGTGTGTCAGCCACTTAAATACTGAATGACACACCGCTTTCGCGAGCAGGCTCGCTTGTATGTTTAGACTTGAAGGGGTGGGTGCACTTGGGCCGCAAGCCGCTGTCGCTTGTGACCGGCAAGCGCATCAGGGGTTAACGGCTACTTGGGGAAAACGGCGAAGGCGCAAGGCCTTCGCCATTTCAGAGATTGCGCGATAGTGCTTTACGTACGCTGTCGCGGGTCAGCGCAGGGTTTTCGACTTGGGCATTGACGGGTGCCTGGACAGCGCTTTCGTCCTCAACATCATCTGCCTGGACATCGATTTCTTCCTGGACAGGTTGCTCTGTCCGGGCAGGGCTTTGCGTCCGATCGCGACTACTCGTCAGGTTGTCCAGCTTCTCGATATAGGCGTTCAAATCGCTGATCAGCAGTTTCTTGCGCTGCGAGCCCTGATAGCACGCGTAGCAAAGATAGCCCACCGCCGCCAGCAGGCCGAGCCCGGCGGTAGCAAGACCGGCGACGCACAATCCAAGCACGATCAGCACTGTCTTCCAGTTGAAAGGCGATAACTCCAACTCGGTATTCAGGACGTTCGCATCACGCAGCACCCAACGCTTGGACGCCGTGTGGTTCTGCAGAACGGTGTGCAGGGGCGAACCATCCTTTTTCAAGGCACTGATCAACGAGACTTGCTGGCCCGTGCGCAAAGGAATGTCCACGCCGCGAAGCTTTACATCGTGCTCGATGCCGTCCGGGGTTTTGACCCAGAACTCATGATTGATGATTGATACAGAACTGATGCGCACAGGCGTCACTTCACTGTCGTTACCGTTCACATGAACGCCGCCAGTGGAGGTCACACGGGTCTCACTGAGCTTCTCGCTGCCCACCACTTCACCGCTCAGAACAGTGAAAGCAACGGTTTTATCGCCATGGGTGAAGGTGTGCATTTCGACTCCTTGATAGACCCGCATCGGTCGACGTGCCGGGCGGGAGATCCGTAGGCGGCGAATGCTACTAATTAGCCATTAGGCTGTCCAGAACTCCCACTACCAGGGGGACGGTCTGGTTGTTGGATCAGTGCTTGCGCAACCACTCGATAAACAGTGCAAACAGCTCCGACTGTGAACCGATCTCCAACTTCAAATAGAGATTCTTGCGGTGCATGCGCACCGTTTCCGGCGAGATGCTCATCTGGCTGGCCGTGGATTTCACGGAGTGCCCCCGGAGCACCATGTGCGCCACTTCCCGCTCGCGCTCGGTCAGCAAGTCGCAGCCGAAATGCTCGAAGGCGGACTGCACGCGTTGCCTGAGATCGTCACGCACGCCTTGATTGACGGTGCTGTGCTGTAAGCCCCGGCGTCCGAACTCGCTGATGAATTCACGCACCAGCGGCTCGACCGCCCGCAGCAAATTCAGCTGTTCCACCCGCAGCCCTTCCCCGCCAAAGCCTTGAAACAGGCTCACCGACACCTTGGTGTCATTGCCGGTATCGACAATATAAAAACTGTCTTCCGAACTCCCGGCCTTCAAGTAGTAAGTCTTGTAGTACTCACTGTCGAAGAAGTTGTCCGGGGCAATGTCCTCCAGGTGATAAAACCCTTCGGCCAGCCCCTGTTCCACCGCCAGGCAAAACGGGTCGAGCAAGTAGCCACCGGAAAAATAGCGGTCGATTATCGACTCCCGGTATTTTTCCGGAATGCCTCGCTGATACAACAACTGTGGCGGGCGGTCCTTGTGCTCCAGGCTGATCATCACCGACTCGATGGACACCAGATGCCCGAAGGCCGACGCCAGGAAATGCAGCGCGTCGGGCTCATCGATGTGGGCGAACGCCCGACGCATGTCGCCGTGCCATTTATGCAAGGCGCCGAAGGGCAAGGCGATCAGCGTATCGTCGTTTGGTTTGCTCATGCCCCGCAGTCTAGCGGGTGAACCCGCACCTGGTAACCGCGGAGTCGACGAACTCATTGGCCGAAGTACTGGCCGTTTTGCTCGAGTTCGCCCGCCACTTCAAGAATGCACACCCGCAGGATTTCGACGATTTCATCCACCTGTGCGCAAGACAGGATCAGCGGAGGCGACATGACATTGAGGTGCATGATCGGCCGCACCAGCAGCCCTCGAGCCTGCGCCCGGGAATGAATCATTTCGCCAATGTTGATCTCGTCGGCGAACAACGCCTTGGTGCGTTTATCGGCGACGAATTCCACGCAGGCCATAAACTTCTGGCAGCGCACATCGCCCACCAACGGCAAGTCGCTGAGCGTCGCCAAACGCTGCTCCAGATAAGCGCCGACGATGTCGACATGCTCCAGCAGGTTTTCCCGCTCGATGATTTCAATGTTCTTCAACGCCGCCGTGCAGCAGACCGGGTGGCCGCTGTAGGTGAAGCCATGGGTAAAGCAACGGCCCTTGCCAGGCTCGGCGATGACTTTCCAGATACGCTCGGAAAAAATGCAGGCGCCCAATGGCAAGTAAGCCGACGTCAGCCCCTTGGCCGTGGTGATGATGTCCGGCTGAACATCGAACAGATCCCAGGAGGCGAAAAACTTGCCTAAACGCCCGAACGACGTCACCACTTCATCGGCGACAAACAGAATGTCGTAGCGCTGGCAAACTTCCCACATGCGTTTCAGATAACCCTTGGGCGGAATGATCACGCCGCCGGAGCCCATGATCGGCTCGGCAAAAAAGCCCGCCACCTTGTCCGCGCCGATCGACAGAATCTTGTCTTCAAACTCCTTGATCAGAAACTCGAGAAACTGCGCCTCGTCCATGCCATCCGGCGCCCGGTAAGGGTTCGGATTGGAGACGTGGTGAATCTTGTCGTTGGCGTAATCGAACTCCGGCACACGGTCGGCGGCCTTGTTGCCGATCGACATCGTCAGGGTGGTGGAGCCGTGATACGCGTTGAAACGGGCGATGACGTGCTTCTTTTCCGGTTTGCCGCGGCAGTTCTGATAGTACTGAATCAACCGGTACGCGGTGTCCACGGCGGTGGAGCCGCCGGTGGTCAGGAACACATGATCGAGATCGCCGGGGGCCAGGCTCGCGAGCTTCTCGCACAACTGGATGGCGACGTTGTTGGACATGTCGGAAAACGGGTTCGAGTACGCCAGTTGACGGACCTGATCGGCAATCGCCAACGCCATTTCTTCACGACCCAAACCGATGTTCGTGCACCACATGCCGCCGACTGCGTCGAGAAAGCGGTTGCCCTCGGTGTCGTAAATATAGGCACCGTCACCGGCAACGATGTTCAGGGAGCCCTGTTCGGCGTGTTCGTCGAACATGTGATAGCCGTGCATGTAGTGCGCTTTGTCGGCTTTCACCAGTTTCGCGTTATCAACGTCGGACACAACTTTCTTGATTGGAGTCGCCATAAAAAAAACCTCGAACCGAAAAATTAAACGATCAAATCCCGCTCTTCACCGTGCTCCAGACGCGAGTCATGGCGCGCATGTCTTTTGCATCCTGGGTTTTCTGCGGAAACAGCCGCTGGCGAGTCTCGTCATCGGGATAAATCGCCGGGTTGTTGCGCACATCGGCGTGCACCAACGGCGTGGCCGCCGCATTGCTGTTGGCGTAATGAATGTAATCAGTCACGTCCGCCATCACTTGTGGCTGCATCAAGTAATCGAGGAACTTGTGGGCGTTGGCCACGTGTGGCGCATCGGCGGGGATGTACAAGTTGTCGAACCAGATCAGTGAACCTTCCTTGGGAATGAAATAGGCCAGTTTGATCTTCAACTTGGCCTCTTCGGCACGGGCCATGGCGGTTGCGTAATCGCCCGACCAAGTCATGGCCATGCACACATCGCCATTGGGCAGGCTGGTCAGGTAGTTGACCGAGTCGAACTTGCGGATGTAGGGCCGGACTGACAGCAGCAAGTCCTGAGCGGCTTTAAGATCTTCGGGTGCGGCGCTTCTCGGGTCTCGTCCCAGGTACTTCAGGGCCAGAGGAATGACCTCAGTGGGCGCATCGACCAGGGTCACGCCGCAATCGGCGAAGCGCGAGACGATTTTCGGATCGAAGATCATCGCCAGCGAGCCAATCGGCGCATCCGGCATGCGTTCCTTGATCTTGTCGACGTTGTAAGTAATGCCGTTGCTGCCCCAGGTATAGGGCGCCGAGTACAGCGTGCCGGCATCAAACCCCTGCAAGTCCTGCAAGACTTTCGGGTCCAGGTTGGTCCAGCCTGGCAACAACTTTTTATCGAGCGGCTGGAACACTTTGGCTTTGATCAGCGGGGGCGCGAGGGAGGCGTTCAACACCACCAGGTCATAACCGGAGTGGCCGGTCAGCAACTTGGCCTGAACCGTTTCATAGGCATCAAAAGTGTCGTAAATAACCTTGATACCGGTGGTTTTCTGAAAGTCGGCAATGGTTTTTTCGCCGATGTAATCCGCCCAGTTATACAACCGCAGCGTGTTGCTATCGTCCACTTCGGCGGCGTGGACGCCTGCCGACAGCGGCGCAATTAACGCACCAAGCATCACCAAGAAGGCCTTGCGCATAGCAAATTCACCTTATCAAGCGAGTTCCGATCTGGATGAGCGGATGAATCCACTATTGAGCGATTCAGCCAACGGCACCATACCCCGAATGGGTGTGTGAGCCGGTTGGCGGCGCTCGCGACGGCCCGACATGGCAAAAAGCAGCAGTTTCGTTGACTTGTTTTGTCATAGATCCAGTGCCGGTCCCGCGCTTAGAGTGCCCCTCATAGAGATCACCTGGGCACGTACATGAACGACCTGATCAAACAAGAACGACACGAAGGCGTCCTGACGCTCACCGTTGACCGCCCCGACAAACTCAACGCGCTGAATAACAGCATGTATACGCAGCTGGCCGACCTGTTGCTGGCCGCCGATGAAGACGCCGAAACCGGGGTGATCATTCTCACGGGCGGAGCTTCGTGCTTTACCAGCGGTAACGACCTGGCAGATTTCCTCCAGCATCCGCCGACCGACCTGGACAGCCCGGCGTTTCGCCTGATGCGCGTGGTCATCCACCTGCAAAAACCGTTGATCGCGGCTGTGTGCGGAGCGGCTATCGGGATCGGCACCACCTTGCTTCTGCACTGTGATCAGGTGCTGGTCACGCGCAATGCCCGGTTGCGCACCCCGTTCGTCAACCTGGGCCTGTGCCCGGAGTTTGGCGCAAGCCTGCTGCTGCCACGCCTGATCGGTCATGCCCGGGCAGCGCGCTTGCTGCTGTGGGGCGACAGCCTGGACGGGGCCGCCGCCGTCGCATGCGGGTTGGCCAATGAACTGTTCGACGACGGGCAACAGTGCCTCGCGGCCGCAGAGCACATGGCTCGTCGCCTGCTGGCACTTCCCCAGGAGTCACTGCGTCAGTCCCGGCAATTGCTCAAACAGACGTCGATGCCGGAACTGCAAGCCACCCTTCGCCAAGAGAATTTGCTGTTCATCAAGCGCCTGAAAACCCCTGAAGCACAGGCGGCGTTGAACGCACTCCTTAATCGCAGCACCGAAAAGAACCCCTCTACAGGAAAGCCTTCATGAACACCCCAGACGTATTTGTTGTCAGCGCCGCACGCACCGCCATCGGCTCCTTTGGCGGCTCGCTCAAAGATGTGCCGCTGGCCGATCTGGCGACCACGGCCGTCAAGGCAGCCCTGGAGCGCTCCGGCGTGGACCCGGCGCAAATCGGCCATCTGGTGATGGGCAATGTGATCCCGACCGAAACCCGCGATGCGTACATTTCCCGAGTCGCCGCGATGAACGCCGGCATCCCGAAGGAAACACCCGCCTACAACGTCAACCGCCTCTGCGGCTCCGGCCTGCAAGCCATTATCAGCGCAGCCCAGACCTTGATGCTCGGCGACGCCGAAATCGCGATCGGCGCCGGTGCCGAATCCATGAGCCGCGGCCCGTACCTGATGCCGTCCGCCCGTTGGGGCGCGCGCATGGGCAACGTCCAGGCCATCGACTACATGCTGGGCATCCTGCATGACCCGTTCCATGGCATCCACATGGGCATCACTGCCGAGAACATCGCCCAGCGCAACGGCATCACCCGCGACATGCAGGACGCCCTCGCCCTGGAAGATCAAAAACGCGCGGCGTTCGCAATCGCCAATGGCTACTTCAGTGAGCAGATTGCTGCGGTCGAAATTCGCGGTCGCAAGGAAACGACGCTGTTCAGCATCGACGAACACCCGCGTTCCACCTCCCTGGAACAACTGGCGCAGATGAAGCCGGCGTTCAAGAAGGACGGTTCGGTGACTGCCGGCAATGCCTCGGGCTTGAACGACGGTGCCGCGGCACTGGTCATGGCCACCGGCAAGGCAGTTCAGGCCAACAACCTGCGCCCCCTCGCCCGCCTGGTCAGCTATGCCCACGCCGGTGTCGAGCCGGAACTGATGGGCCTGGGCCCGATTCCCGCCACGCGCCTGGCGCTCAAACGCGCGGGCCTGACCACCGCCGATATGGACGTGATCGAAGCCAACATCGCCTTCGCCGCCCAGGCCTGCGCGGTCAGCCAGGAACTGGATCTCGACCCGGCCAAGGTCAACCCGAACGGCTCGGGCATTTCCCTCGGTCACCCGGTGGGCGCGACAGGGGCAATGATTGCCACCAAAGCCATCCACGAACTGCACCGCGTCAACGGCCGGTATGCGCTGGTGACCATGTGCATTGGTGGTGGTCAGGGGATTGCGGCGATTTTTGAGCGGGTCTGAGTGTTAGAGCGATGTCCGGTGCAATGCCGGACATCGCAAGACAGAAGTCTTCAGCAACTCCGACGCCAGCATCACAATGCGCTGAGCATATGCTGAATGGCTTTGTGGCCAGACTTCGGGGCATCGGTAAAAAAGTCTGCGATACGCGTCGCGAATTTCTGAGTGTTTTGAAAGGACTCATTCATTGTCAAAGCGGTGTCATTAATCGAGACCATGACGTAAGCACTCTGCCCACTGCCAATAAAGCCGATAGACGCGTGATCATTGCCGTGATGCAAGATGATTAAAAGAGAGTCGCGGGCAATCGGACACTTTTCCACTTCCCATTCAGGTGGCTCATTTCTGCCGAAAGCCTGAGTGAGCCTGGATAAGAATGAAGCTCGCCGAGTCGCCTCTCCCTGTAACTGCTGTTTAGCCAGAACCAGTACTTTGCTCCAGGCAACGACATCGTAGGAAACAGGATGATCACCACATTCGTACGAGCGTGAATCTTCGCAGGGAAAAGATGTGCGCTCAGTCGCAGGTGCATATTTGAAACCCTTTGAGGAAGACATCTCCTCTTTGTACTTGCTCAGAAAGCCCTGAACACTGGCAACAGCTGAACTGGACATCAGACAAGGATCTTCAGTACCTGTCGGCAGATCAAAATAAAGATCATCGAAAATCAATGTCCCCGAAGACCGGTCAAGCGGTGAGCCGTCATTTATCCAGCCACTACTTGAATGTTCGATTTGCTGATCAGCAAATTGCGCCAACAAGGCAATGAGCTGATCTCGCTGAACAGCATCAGCCATTATTTCAGAGAGCAAAGCCGCGGAAATTTCGTATCCGCCTTGTGTTTCCAGATCAGCCTCGACCCCCCTCATCTCGCGAAGCGCATGGGCAAGTTCGGCTTTTGAAAGTTGAGGTCTGGCATCAGTCATAAAATTACTCTACCTCCCGGCAGTTCGTAGCGCAAAGCGCAGCCATGACCACTTATCGTCGAGGGTCATAGCGAGCAGAAAACGCCTGTGCGTCTGCTCCGCTGAAATGGAAATATTCATCAGGACACCCTCTGCGCCATCCGCCGTGATACGACCGTTGTTGGACGATAGACGGCGCATTTTGCAGCCGTCTTGATAGAAATCGATGAGTTTTCTGCCCCCTTTCGGATCAGCATGCAGCAATAACTCTCCGTCATCACCCTCGTCCAAAGCAGCTTGAATGGTGCAATCAATCAACGCTTTGGCAACCCCACGAACCGCTGGGTGACGCAAGAATTGCTCATACAGTTCAGAGGGTGCGTCCGATAGATACCAGGTAAAGGCGCGCTGTCGCTCGACACCCTGGACATTGCAATGAAGCTTCGGAACAAGGGAAAGCATGCCGATGGGAAATGTTTGCTCCCCCTTTGAAACCACGACACACATGGCCTTGCCGTTCTCGGAGGCGTTGCCAGGCATCCTCGTGAGGTAGTTGTGAACAGCCACGAGCTTCAAGTAATTGGGCCAGCGCCATCCGACGTCAGCACGGGTTTTCTGACTCATTGAGCTGTCATGGGAGTAATAGCGATTGACGATGGGTTGAACCGTTTCGTGCCATTGCCTGGCAAGAGCTTCGGTCATGGGTACGACACTGACTTTCACCTGGAAGGGTGTTCCGCAGGCGTCGCTGGCGAGCAGCGACACGATGGGCCGCTGTAGCGGCATAAGTAAGCTTCCTTGCACCTATGAGCTGAAAGAGTTTGCAGACGTTGATTTGCTGCTACTCAAGCTAGCATAGGGTTTGGAACATCGCGCCGGGCGGCATTGTTCATAATGTTTCTAACGTTTAAGCGCCAGGAACATTAAGAGAAACAGGGGGTGGGATGGGTGTTCAGAAGGTTTCCGGAAGCTACAGCGCCTTACGCCATTTCCTACAACCGCTCGAGACTCAATGGCGATAAAGATGATTTTTCACCATGGAGCCAAGAGCGGCATTTAACGTAACGGGTATTCGGGATTACCGACCCGCCCATTTGACCTAGATATTTTTTTCGTCGATCCCGGCCTGCAGCGATTGGCTGTCGTAATGACCGCCAAGGGTGACAGGACCAAGTTTGACGCTGTGCTCGCCCGGTGTTGAAACAACCGGTTTACCGGCTTCACCTTCTGCCTTGTCCGGTAAATCCAGACCAGCGTTGACTCCGTAATCACGGTTGCTCACGCTCGCAGTGCTGACCTCGGAACCACCCAGGTCAACGCGGCCGTCAGCGGCCACAATCCGTGCGCCGGTCAATTGCGTTGTACCGTCCACCTTCAGGTTCACACCCTGGGTGCCACTGATACCGGAAGCCTGGCCGACGCTGTCTTTATGCGCGTAACCGCCATCGAGTTTCAGTGTCGGTTTGTAGTCGGTCCCGCCCAGCTTTTTGTTATCGGCCACTTTGTCCTTGTCGGCCGGTGCAGCCTTCTTGCCCGTCAGGCCGAGGTCCACATCAACCTTGGCACTGGTCTGGCTGTCCTGGCGACTTTCCACGTTCAAGTCACCGCCCACCTTGCCGCTGATGGTCGCCGCATCAATCCGTGCCCCCGCCAGATGTGCATCCCCAGCGCTGTTCAACACCACGCTGTCTGCCTTGATCTGGCTGTTCTGCTGGGTCGTGCCTTGCTGGTAATCCACGCCAACCTTGGCCCCGGCGTTGAAGCCGTGATCACGGGTGGCGACGTTCTTTTCGTCCACGACAACGGGGGTGCTGTTGCTCAGGTTACCGCCGGCATTCAGTGCCACATTCCAGTTGGTACGAGTCTGAGTGGACTCAGCCGATTCCTGAAAGATGCTACCGCTCTGCGCATCGAGGCCGACGCTCGGAGCGATGACCTGGGTGCCTTGCAGGTGGATCGCGTCACCGCTGAGGGCGATAGTGTCCTGGCTATGGAGCTGTCCACCGGTCAAGGTCCGGGTCGTTTCATTGACCCGACCGATGTTGAAATTGCCGCTCACATTGCCGCCCTGATCAGCACTTTTCTCCGTGCTGGTTTTGCTGCCGCCCACCTTGAGGCCACCGCCGAGGTTGCTGCCGGTCGAGGTGTGGGTGTCGGTCGCCGCTTGCAGATCGAGCTTGCCGCCAGCCTTCAGGTCGATGCCGCCCAGCGTGTCGACCTTGGTCCCTTGCAGGATCTGATCGCCACCGCTGCTCAGCAGCACGGGTCCTTTACCTTGAATACTTGCCACCTGAGCCTGGCTGTCCCGGGTCTGCTTGCCGGTGTAATCGAGCTGGAAACCGGCACCGAGATCGACATTGGTGCCGTTGGTGCCCGGCGCAGTGCCGACGTTCAACGAGCCGTTGCCGCGCAGACTGGAGGTGTCGCTGCTCTGACGATCATTGGCCTGATTCAGCGCCAGTTCACCGCCGGTCTTGATCGAAACACCGCCCTGCCCGCCATCAAAATGACTGCCTTCGAACTGGCCATCGCCGCGCAGGTTGATGTTCAGCCCTTCGCTGCCGGCATAGCTGCTGACCACGGCGCTGGAAGTGTCCTTGTGCGTCTGACTGCTACCGCCCGCGCCGCTGCCAGCGACGTTCACGTCCTCGCCGGTCTTGGTATAGACCCGCACGTCGGCCTTGGCGTCCAGCGCCTGATCGGTGCTGCTGTGGGTATTGCTCGCAGCGCTCGCCACCAGCGTGTCGGCGCTGATGTTTACCTTGCCCGCGCTCGCCTGGTACTGAGTGCCCTGGTCCTGCAAGGTCCCGGCCACGTTCACGTCCACGGTGCCGCCCTTGAACTGGCTGACCACGGCGTTGCCGGTTTGCCCAGTGTGGCGGGTGTTCTGATGACCGATCGCGAGGTCGATGCCGACATTCGGCTGGCCGAGATTGGCCAGTGCATCCTTGTCCGGCACTTTACCGGCCAGCACATCCTTGACCGCACCGGCGATGGGCCGGGCGATGTCCTTGTACTCGACGTTGGCGCCGATGTCCGCCGACCAGTTGCTGTCTTTATGGGTGCTGCTGTCGGTGTTGTTCGCGGCGCGATTGTCGACATCGACCGCAGCGACATTCAGACCTTTTCCGGCATCAAGGCGCGCGCCTTCGGTGGTGAGTTTGCCGGTGTTGATATTCAGGTTACCGATGCTCTGCACGCCGGTGGTTTGCGCCGTGGTTTTGCTCGTGGTGTCTTGCGAAGTGGTGTGCGCGAAATCGACGCCACTGCCGGCGCGGTCGAGGCCACCGGTGTAATAGAAGCCGCCGCTGGTGCTGACTTTGTCCGTCGAAGTGCTGTGGCTGTCCTGCTCGGCCAGCAGCGAAACGTTTTTGCCAATCAGCGTCGTATCGCCATGGGTCGCATTGACCTCGGCGCCTTTGAGCGACAGGTCGCCGCCCGCCGCCAGTTTCACGGTGCCGCCGCTGAGGCTTGAGCCCTGCTGTTTGACGTCGTTGCTGGTCACGGTTTGTTGCTTGTCTTCGTAGTGCACACCGGCACGATACTGGCCGGCATCCGGGGCGTTTTCCTTGGCGTAGGCATCGAAGCCGCGCGTCTCAGTGGTCGTGCTGCTGCCGCGGGTGTCTTGTGCGGAATGCACCTGCACATCCCCCGCCGCCTCCGCGTTCAGCGTGCCGCCGGCCTTGACCGTGGAACCGGCCACTTCAATATCCTTGGCGCTCTTGAGCGTGAGGTTGCTGTCCGACGTCAGCTCGCTGCGCACCGTGCTGCTGTCCTTGGCGCTCTGCCGGGTTTCATCCTTGGTGATGCCGAAGAACTTGCTGTCCTTGTCGTGGTTTTTCGCGTGGGATGTGTCCTGCACGCCATCGATCACCAGCGAACCCTTGTCGCTGATGACGCTTGACTCAGTGCCGCCACGCACCTGGCTGCCGCTGATGCGCACGTCGTCCGCCTTGACGATCAGCTTGCCGGCCGCGTTGATTTTACTGCCCTGATTCTGGGTCTTGCCCTGATCGGCGTCGCCGGTCTTGCCGAAGAAACCGCCGCCCACCAGATCGCCCGAATAACGGTTGTCGCTTGTGCGCTGAGTGCGGCTGGCACTGGTGATTTCCACCTGCTTGCCCGCGAGATTGATGTCAGCGGCGCTGTTCAGCTCAGCACCTTCGGAACGCAGCAACGCGGCGGTCTGCAGGGCGATGTTGCCGCCCTTCAGTTGGCTGGTGATGCTGCGCTGCTCTTCACTGCTCGTATCCCAATCGGCTTTCCACAGGTGTTTGCGGTGGTTGCCCTGATCGGTCTGGGTGTGGCTTTCGGTGGCAGCGCTCAGGCGTAAATCACCGCCGCTTTGCACGCTGAGATTCTTCGTCGCTTCGACTTTGGCCGCCTTCAGCTCAGTGTTACCTGCGGACGACAGTTGCGCGTCCCGGCTGGCGAGAATCTGGCTGCCGTGTTGGCGTGAGTCGCTGTCGGTCTGCGTGCGGTCGTAGGTTTCCCAGGTAATGCCGATAGTGCTGTTGTTCCAGTTTTCGCGTTTTTCCTGGAGATGGCGGCTTTCGACGGTGGTCACGGTCAGGTTGCGTCCGGCGTCGAGTTTGACGTCGCGACCGCTGACGTCGGCGGCGGCCAGGGTCAGGTCTTTGCCGCTGTGCAAGGCGACGTCGCCCTGACTGCTGCGCACACCTGCCCGGACCACATCGAGGCTGTTCGGAACCGCTTGGCCGCTGATGCTCAAATCGCCTGCCGAGCGAATCTGCACGCCCTCGCGGCCCGCGACCTGTACCGGCCCAACCCGCACGCCAGCGCCTTGCGCGGTGCTGACGATGTTGATGCGTCCGGCCTGCATGGCGCCAAACAGGCTGGCGTCGATACGTTGATCGCTGGTGTTGCCAGTCGGGTCCACGGCTTTCACCTGGCCCGAGGCGTAATCCACCTGATTGCGGCCGACGGTGAGGCTCAGCTGATCCCGAGCGTTGAGGCTGCCCTGGCTGTCGATGCGCGGGGCGATCAGGTTAATCGAGCCCTCACGGTTTTGCAGGCCCGCACCCTGAATCTGCAACGTGCCGGAGGCATCACGGGTGCTCAGGGCTTGCAGCTTGCCGTCGTTCAATTCGGGGCGGCCAACCACCAGATTGGCGTTCGGCGTGTTGATGAAACTGCCGCCGTTCACCGAGATACCGTTGGGGTTGGCCAACACGTAATCGGCGGCGCGGCCGAAGATTTCCTGGGCACCGTTGATGGCCGATGCGTTGCGGCTGACCACTTCGTTGAGGATCACGCTCGCGGCATGGCCCTGGAGCTGCGGGTTGGCAGCCAGTTGACCGGCGAGCTGGGACTGCCCGGCCTGCAAGGCGTTGTTCAACACCAGGCCTTGGCGATCCACGTTGTAATCGAGGAACTGGTTATGCGACAGGCCCGCGCCATTGGGCGCAACGATATTGACGATCGGCACGCCGCCCTGGGTTTGCAGTTGCGCGGTGCCGCCGGGGCCCGGCGCGACCACCACGCCACCCGCGAGAGCGTTTGGCAGATGGGCAATCAGGAGCAGGCTGGCAATCGCCCAGCGCAGTTTTCCCCGAGGGGAAAGATGAAACGCAAATGTTTGTTCAGGCATAGGAACCTCTCAATAAAAGTGCGGCATCACGTTGCGCGTTGGGATGATTGCCGAGGCTGTCGCGCACAGGTCCGACGGCTAAATTTGTGTTGGGTGAGGCGGTGGTCATATCTGCAACCCCACGCGCATCAGCCAGGTCTCTGGCTCATGCCTTAAACCGCTGGGGGTGTTGAGGCTGCGTTGGTAATCGACGTCTACTTGCAGGTTTTTCCAACTCAGGTTGACCCCGGCGCTGGCACCGCTCAGGCGTTGCCCCTGGGCGCCGTGGTCGGCCTTGATCCAGCCGTTGTCCAGACCCAGGCGCGGGGTGACTTGCACCGGAAATTCGCTGCGCAACGGCAGACGCAAGGTATTGCGCCAGATCGCACCGCTGGCGCCGGACGCACTGTTGACCCGGTAACCACGCACGGCGGAATCGTCGGTGCCGAGCAGTTGTTCGATGGCGGGCAGCGGATCGGGGCTGTACTGCACGTTCAACTGACTTTGCCACTGCCATGTCTGCTGGCCGAACCGGCCGTTGCGCCACTGGCTGAGGCCGGCTCTGTACTTGCGAAACTGCGCCTTGGGCAGGTTGTTGACCTGGCGCTGTGCATCGTCATCGGCACCGAGCCAGCGCAGGCCCTGGGCGTAATTGACGTCCAGGTTCCACACGGCGCTGTTGAGCCAGAACAGGTTCAATCCGGCTTCGGCCACGGTCAGGGTCGGGCTCTGGATACCGAGGCGAACGTTCTCCAGATAACTGTCGACGTCTTTGTGGGCCAGTTGCAGGTTGGCGCTGAGTTGACGACTTTGATCGCGCCACAACACCCGGTCGGCGCGCACACTGAGCTGGTCGGTGATGCCGGTGCTGTGGAATTCCAGGGTGCTGAGTTTGAACGGCGCGCGGTATTCGGCATGGCTGGCGAATACGCTGTAGGTCCAGTAACCGTAAGGAATGGCGTAGTAAACGCTGGCGTTGCGGCTGTAACGATCGCCGTGATTGAGGGTGTCGCTGACGCTCAGGTTGAGTGCGTCGTTGAGTTCCAGTGGGCTGTCGAGGCTCAGGCTCAAGGTGTCGCGATCACGCCCGGTGCTGGCGCTGCCGAGGTTGTCGATGCCCATTCCCAACGCCCAGCGTGACTGACCGCTGGTGCGCGAGCGCAGGATGATTCGTGAGGCGCCGGGCTGGGTGCCGGGGGCGATGTCGGCGGTCAGGTCAAGCGAACGCAAGCGGTTCAACTGATCCAGTCCTTGCTCAAGATCACGCAGGTACAGCGGCTTGCCGAGCATTCCGGGGAACGCCCCGCCGAGGGACACCGGCAAGCTCTGGTCGGCCAGTTCGATGGACTCGACGTAACCTTCATCGACCACAATATCCAGCGATTGCCCGGCTGCCGGCGCGCTGCGCAGGTACGGCCGACTGGCAATGTACCCCGCTTCCACGTACAGGCCGGTGATGGTCGCCAGCAGATGGTTGATCTGGCCGACGCCCATGCAGGACGACAGTTGCGGCTTGATCCGTTCGTTGAGCGTTTGGCTGCTAATCAGGGTGACGCCGCCCACGCGCGTGCCACTTAGAGGCCAGCAGCGTTCATCGGCAGGAGCACTGGAGGAAACGGCCGGCGCCACCGGTGCCGGACCAAAGCTGCCGCGTTCCAGTTGCCGACGGCGCTGGTCCAGTTGCAGTTGCTGCAGATCACGCTGTTGCTGTTGTTGCTGGCGCAGCACTTCCTGACCTGGGGCGGAAGGCTCTGCTGCCTGCAGTGCAGAAGCACTCAGGCTCAACAACGAAGCCAGCAACAGCGCGCAAGGCGAGGAGCTACGACGAGGTACAACGCGAAACGAATCCGGCACTCAACATCCTTGTCATCATCAAATGGCTTAATGCCACCCCATCAATGCGAGTGATAGTCAGATCGTTCCTACACAAATGCAAGACGCGTCCTACAGCGCTTACATTTTTTAAACAATTGGTTTCCTTGCGGTTACCGCCAGCAGCAAGGCGAAGCCGCCGCACAGCAGCAATGTTTCTCCCAACGCCTGGCCCCAGGCTGCAAGCATAAGTCCAGCGCCGATCAGCAGGTAATACAGCAAACCAAACAGTGCGCCGGCAGTGCCCAGTCGATCGCCATAGTTGACCAAAGCGGAGCCAAGGATGTTAGGGATTGCCATGCCGAATGCCAGCACCACCAGCAGCATCGGCAGCACAAACAGACCGCTGCCCTGCATGAGCCAGACGCCCACACCGCCCGACAAAGCCAACGCTGCCGCCAGCCGGATCAACTGCGGGCCCTTGAAACCGCGATGCAGCAATCGTTTGTTGAGCCAGGCGCCAAGGCCGGAACCCAGGGCGAGAATCACGCCGCTGTAGCCGAACCCTTGCGCACTCAAGCCCAGTCGTTGAAACATGAACGGGCCGAGGCTGTAGTAGCTGAACAAGGCAATGTTGAACAGCGCCACCAACAGCGTTGAGCGCCAGATATCGCGGTCTTGCAGCATTCGCCACAGCGTCTCGAACAGCGCGGGTGTCGTTACATTTTGCGGTCGGGTTTCCGGCAGGGCGCGCAGGCACCACAGCCATAACGCCGAGGACAACAGCAACAGGCATCCCAACACGCCTCGATAGCCGAACGCTTGCACCAGGCTCGCCCCGGTGAACAGGCCTATCGCGGGGCTGGCCGCCAATGCGATGCCCATCACCGAAAACACCTGCGCCAGTTCTGCGCCTTTGAAGCGGTTGCGCAACAGGGTTTGCGTGACGACCGAGCCCACCGCCGCACCGAACGCCGCCAGTGCCTGGGCCATCAGCAGCGCCTCGAACGTACGGGCGTTCAGCGCCAGCATCGAGGCACCGGCATACAACTGCGCGCCACCGGACGCAGCATCAGCTACAGCGCGTTCGAAACCGGATTTGCCAGTGACAGCGCGTTTATCGCGTTCTTCAAGGACATGACCGGCATCACCCCTGGCCATTGGCTCAAGTAAGCACCTGACGACCGGCAGCAGAAATCATTTGTCACTAAATATTATCTGCGTCATATTATGCGCGTAATAAACACCCGTTTCCCACAGGTACTCGCCCAATGACCAGCATGCCCAGCCTAGAAACCGACGTTGCTGTCCCGGTGAGTAAACCCAAGCCTCCCCTGCTCAAACGGCTGATCCTGCTGACGGCGGCCATCGCTGCCCTGATGTTCGCCGGGCTGTACGCGACTCACTGGTGGACGGCCGGCCGCTTCATCGAAGAAACCGACGATGCCTACATCGGCGGCGACGTGACGGTGATCGGCCCGAAAGTCGCGGGGTACATTGAAGAAGTGCTGGTCACCGACAATCAGAAGGTCAAGGCCGGCGATGTGCTGATCCGCCTCGACTCCCGCGATTACCGCGCCAACCTGGCCAAAGCCGAAGGCGCGGTGGCTGCCGAAGAAGCGTTGCTCGCCAACCTCGACGCCACCGAACAACTGCAACACGCAGTGATCGGCCAGGCCCGCGCCGGCATCGATGCCGCTGGCGCCGAAACCGCGCGCTCGCGGGACGACAATGCGCGCTACAAAAAACTGGTCGGCAGCAATGCGGTCTCGGTGGAAAGCGCCCAACGTGCCGACGCCACGTTTAAAACGGCTCAGGCGCTCAGTTCGCGAGCCCAGGCCGAACTGCTGGCGGCGCAACGTCAGCTGAACGTGATCGCAACGCAAAAACAGCAAGCCCGTGCCGCCCTGATGCAGGCCCACGCCGAACGTGATCTGGCGCAATTGAACGTGGGTTACACCGAACTCAAAGCCCCGGTTGACGGCGTGATCGGCAATCGCCGGGCGCGAGCCGGCGCTTATGCTCAAGCGGGTTCGCAACTGCTGTCGGTGGTACCGTCCAGAGGTCTGTGGGTCGATGCCAATTTCAAGGAAGATCAACTGGCGCGCATGATTCCGGGTCAACGGGTGATCATTCATGCCGACGTGCTGTCCGGACAGGAATTCCACGGTCATCTGGGCAGCCTCGCGCCGGCCAGTGGCTCGCAGTTCAGCGTGCTGCCACCGGAAAACGCCACCGGCAACTTCACCAAAATCGTTCAGCGGGTACCGGTGAGAATCATCCTCGATCCGGCCGATGGCGTGCTTGGTCATCTGCGTCCAGGCCTGTCGGTGACCGCTGAAGTGGACACTCGCAAGGAGCCTGAAACCCCAGCCGTGGCCAGCGCGCCATGAGCCGGGCTCTCGCCGCCCCTGCGCAACCGTTCAATCCAGCCAGCATGGCGACGGCGACCAAAGTCTTCGCCTTCGCCACCATGTGCATGGGCATGTTCATTGCGCTGCTGGATATCCAGATCGTTTCCGCCTCGTTGCGGGACATCGGCGGCGGGCTCTCCGCCGGCACCGACGAAACGGCATGGGTGCAAACCAGCTACCTGATCGCCGAGATCATCGTGATTCCCCTGTCTGGCTGGCTGTCGCGGGTGTTCTCGACGCGTTGGCTGTTTTGCGCTTCAGCAGTGGGTTTCACCTTGGCCAGCCTGCTCTGCGGCGCGGCCTGGAACATCCAGAGCATGATCGCCTTCCGTGCCCTGCAAGGTTTTCTCGGTGGTTCGATGATCCCGCTGGTGTTCACCACCGCGTTCTTTTTCTTCACCGGCAAACAACGGGTGATCGCGGCCGCGACCATCGGCGCGGTGGCTTCGCTTGCGCCGACCCTGGGGCCAGTGATTGGTGGCTGGATCACCGACATTTCATCCTGGCACTGGCTGTTCTACATCAACCTGGTGCCGGGTATTTTCGTCGCGGTGGCGGTGCCGATGCTGGTGAAAATCGACCAGCCGGAACTGTCGCTGCTCAAGGGCGCCGACTACTTGAGCATGGTGTTCATGGCGCTGTTTCTCGGCTGCCTGGAGTACACCCTCGAAGAAGGCCCGCGCTGGAACTGGTTCAGTGACCGCACGATTCTGACCACGGCATGGATCAGCGGCTTGGCCGGGCTGGCCTTCATCGGTCGAACCCTGCACGTGGCCAACCCGATCGTCGATTTGCGCGCCTTGAAAGACCGCAACTTCGCCCTTGGCTGTTTCTTCTCGTTCGTCACCGGGATCGGCCTGTTCGCGACCATTTACCTGACGCCGCTGTTTCTTGGCCGGGTGCGGGGCTACGGTGCGCTGGACATTGGTCTGGCGGTTTTCTCCACCGGGGTGTTCCAGATCATGGCGATTCCGCTGTACGCCTTTCTGGCCAATCGCATCGACCTGCGCTGGATCATGATGACCGGCCTCGGGCTGTTCGCGCTGTCGATGTGGGATTTCAGCCCGATCACCCATGACTGGGGGGCTAAAGAATTGATGCTGCCGCAAGCCTTGCGCGGAATTGCCCAGCAACTGGCGGTGCCGCCAGCGGTGACATTGACCCTCGGCGGACTGGCACCGGCGCGGCTCAAACATGCTTCAGGGCTGTTCAACCTGATGCGAAACCTGGGGGGCGCCATCGGCATCGCCGCGTGCGCGACCATTCTCAACGACCGCACCAACCTGCACTTCACCCGGTTGGCGGAACACCTGAACAGCACCAACGAATCGCTGAATCAATGGCTGTCCCAGGTCGGCAATAACTTCGCGGCCCTCGGCCAGAGCGGCGATGCCGGCGTCACCGCCAGCCTGCATCAGCTCTGGCTGCTGACCTACCGCGAAGCCCAGACCCAGACCTATGGCGATGCGTTTCTGATGATCATGGTCTGCTTCATCATTGCAACGGCGATGGTGCCCTTGATGCGCAAGGTGCAACCACCGGCCGCGCCGTCAGCAGACGCTCACTGATCAGGCTTGAGGCATTTTGCGGAAGCCGACTGCCAGGCGGTTCCAGGCGTTGATCGTGGTAATGGCCACAGTCAAGTCGACCAATTCCTTCGGGCTGAACTCGGACGCTGCCAGTTCATAGTCCTCATCCGGTGCGTGAGTCTGGCTCAGCAGCGTCAGCGACTCGGTCCACGCCAGCGCCGCACGTTCACGCGGTGTGAAGAACGGCGTTTCTCGCCAGGCCGACAATGTGTACAGACGGCGCTCGTCTTCACCGCCCTTGCGGGCATCGGCGCTGTGCATATCCAGGCAGAAGGCGCAGCCGTTGATTTGCGAGGTGCGCAGCTTGACCAGCTCGATCAGGGTCTTTTCCAACGGCAGCTTCGACACCGCGGTTTCCAGCGCGATCATGGCTTTGAGTGCGTCTGGCGATGCGGTGTAGAAATCGATGCGAGGTTTCATGGTGGGCTCTAATAGCAAGTGGGGGTGGAGCTAAGTTAGTCCTGACGGCGCCGCTGACAAATAGCCAATATTTCAGAAGTCGAGGAGTCCATTGAAGAGTTTGGCGACAGTGGATTGCTGATCCGCAACTTCTGCGGCGGCCCTGCTGCCGTCTTCGCGGGCAAGCCTCGCTCCTACAGTAGTCCGCGATCCCATGTAGGAGCGAGCGGGCGGCGATCCGACTTGCCCGCGAACCGCATAGCGGCCATCTACCGAAGAACTAAGCCCGATTACGCAACCACTGCAAAAACCCTCTCTTCGCCACCACTTTCGGCACTTCCTGAGTCAACGACTGCGCCTTGTGCAAGCGGAAATCCAGCAACGCCTTCATCGCTTCGCTGATGTCGTGGCGCGCATCCAGGCATGGCTTGAGGTAGTCCTTCTCGATCCGGTACAAGCTGCACGCGGTCTTGGCGCTGAACTCTGCCGGCAGCGCGGTATCGGACAACACCCCGCCCTCGCCGATCACCTCGCCCGGCCCCATGCGCCCGGACTCGAACTTGACCCCGCCACGGCTCAACTGCACCGAGACCACACCCGATTCGATGATGAACAGGTGATCGCTGACCTGCCCCGCCGGCAGGATCATTTCACCGGCGCGGAAGGTTTGCAGTTTCATGTTCTGGCTGAAGGTGTCCTTCTCTTCCTGGCGCAGGGTGGAGAAAATGTTCGAGCTGTCCAGCAGCGCCCGCGGCCGTGACAGCTCGGCAGGCGCGTTGGATTCAACGCTCGACAACAGGCTGACACCGGACGCTTGCAAGTGTCGGTACGCCAGGTCGAACAGCAGGTTGCGGACCATGCGCTTCTGATCCATGGAGACCACGAACCCGCTGATTTCGTACTCCACGCCACTGGCGCTGGAACCTTTCAACGATACGTTTGGCGCCGGTTTGTTCAACAGAAAACGGCACCCCTGCATCGCCCGTTCCAGTGCATCGAGTACTGTTTGCGGGCGCGCGTGCGGGCTCAGTTGCAGGCTGATCGAGACGCCGAACATATCGCTCGGCCGGCTGAAATTGATGATCTTGGCCTTCGCCGCCAGCGAGTTGGGAATCACCGCCATGCTGCCCTGGGCAGTTTGCAGGCGCGTGGCGCGCCAGTCGATGTCGGTGACCCGGCCTTCGGTGCCGTCGATGGAGATCCAGTCATCCAGTTGATAGGGTTTGGTGGTGTTGAGGACGATCCCCGAAAACACATCGCTGAGGGTGCTTTGCAAGGCCAGGCCGACGATGATCGCCAACGCACCGGAGGTGGCGAGCACGCCTTTGACCGGCAGTTCGAGCACGTAGGCCAGGGCGGCGATGACGGCGATCAGGAAGATCACCGCACCGAGCAAATCCTGGAGCAACCGCCCCGTGTGCCCGACCCGTTGCATCATCACCGCACCGATCAGCACCGTCAAAGTACGCGCGCCGAACAGCCACCAGCCGATCTGCAAACCCGTGGCCGCCAGGTGCAGCGGCACGTTATCGGCCCAGGGCGCTGGCTCCAGCGGGTTCAAGCCTTCGTTGAATAGGAGGATGCTGAACAGCGCGAAAATCACCAGCCGCACGACCAGTTTCCAGTTGCTGCCGTTGGCACTGATCAAGCGCCACAATCCGAGATCGATCAGGATCAGGAGCAGTGCGCAAATCAATGGGTGATTGGTAAGCAGTGACAGCATCAAGCAACTCCAGCCATGTACGGATGGGCACAGTGTAGGAGCAATTGCGAATTTGATAACACCACAAAAAACGGTAGGAGCCGGCTTGCTGGCGATGGCGGTCTGACAGTCACTGAATTGTTGACTGCTCTACCGCTATCGCCAGCAAGCCGGCTCCTACAGGGGTGATGTGTGTCAGTGATTACTTGCTGTCGGTCAAGGCGTTGTAGCTGGTAAACAGGTTGCGGTAGTCCGGGATGTGGTTGGAGAACAAGGTGCCCAAGCCTTCCACGTCGTTGCGCCAGTCGCGATGCAGCTCACAGGCCAGGCCGAACCAGGTCATCAATTGCGCGCCGGAGGACGACATGCGGTCCCAGGCCGATTGACGGGTCAGTTCGTTGAAGGTGCCGGAAGCGTCGGTCACCACGAACACGTCGAAGCCTTCAGCCAGGGCCGACAGCGCCGGGAAGGCCACGCACACCTCGGTCACCACGCCAGCGATAATCAGCTGTTTCTTGCCGGTCGCCTTGATCGCCTTGACGAAGTCTTCGTTGTCCCAGGCATTGATCTGACCGGGACGGGCAATGTAAGGCGCGTCCGGGAACAGCGCCTTGAGTTCAGGCACCAGCGGGCCGTTCGGGCCGGTTTCGAAACTGGTGGTGAGGATGGTCGGCAACTTGAAGTACTTGGCCAGGTCAGCCAGGGCCAGCACGTTGTTTTTGAAACGGTCGGGCTCGATGTCGCGCACCAGAGAAAGCAGGCCCGCTTGATGATCCACCAACAGAACGGCGGCGTTATCCTTGTCGAGACGTTTGTAAGAAGTAGTCATGGGAGTAATCCTCGCTTTTTATCGATGCCGAACGGGCCGGCTTGAATGAATCCTGATGTCGGTTAAAACGCGGTCAGACAAGGGTAGTCCCCCAGGTCCTGCACGCCAGCGCAGTACAACAATTTGTTCAATCGCTCATCCGACCGAACCGTCCGGACTGGAAGTCAGCAAAGGCCTGATGAATCTCTTGCTCGCTGTTCATTACGAACGGGCCGTGCCCGACAATCGGTTCGTCGATAGGCTCGCCGCTGAGCAGCAACACCACCGCGTCGTTATTGGCTTCCAGGCTGAGCTGATGGCCGTCGCGTTCGAACAACGCCAACTGCCCTTCGCGCACCAGTTCCTGGCCGTTGACCTGAACCGTGCCGCGCAGCACTACCAGCGCAGTGTTACGACCTTCGTGCAGATCAAGGATCAACGACTTGCCGCCGTTGAGGCGCAGATCCCAGACGTCGATCGGCGTGAAGGTGCGCGCCGGACCGGTGTGGCCATCAAATTCGCCAGCGATCAGACGCAGGCTGCCGGCCTTGTCCTTGAGCGGGATACTCGGGATGTCGCCATCGAGAATCGTCTGGTAACCGGCATCGGCCATCTTGTCCCGAGCCGGCAGGTTGACCCACAGCTGAACCATTTCCAGGGTGCCGCCGCTCTTGGCGAACCCTTCAGAGTGGAATTCCTCATGGAGAATCCCCGAGGCCGCGGTCATCCATTGCACATCGCCAGGGCCAATCTTGCCGCCGCTGCCGGTGGAGTCGCGGTGCTCCAGTTCGCCCTTGTAAACGATAGTCACGGTTTCGAACCCGCGGTGCGGATGCTGACCAACGCCACGACGTTCGGTAGTCGGGGTGAATTCGGCGGGGCCTGCATGATCGAGCAGCAAAAACGGGCTGATGTGTTTACCCAGGTTGTCGTAGGAAAACAGCGTACGAACCGGAAAACCGTCGCCGACCCAGTGGGTCCGTGGGCTGGTGTAGATACCGATGATGTTTTTCATCCTGCCTCCAAATTCGTTGTTTGACGCGATGGACAAAGCTTAAAACCGCAGCCTTTGATGCACTAGACTGCAAAAATCAGCCTTAGCGTTCTATCTGGAGAACGATGGTGGAAGACCTCAACACCCTGTACTACTTCACCCAAGTGGTGGAACACGGCGGTTTCGCCCCGGCAGGGCGGGCGTTGGACATGCCCAAATCCAAGCTCAGCCGGCGCATTGCCGAGCTTGAGGAGCGCCTCGGTGTACGCCTGTTGCACCGCACCAGCCGGCATTGTTCGCTGACTGAAATCGGCCAGGCGTACTACCAGCGCTGCCTGGCCATGCGCGTGGAGGCGGAAAGCGCCGCCGAACTCATCGAACGCAATCGCTCCGAGCCACAAGGGCTGGTGCGCATCAGTTGCCCGACGGCGCTGCTCAACTCCTGGGTGGGGCCGATGTTGACCCGCTACATGCTCAAGTACCCGTTGGTGGAGTTGTTCATCGAGAGCACCAACCGCCGGGTCGACCTGATCCACGAGGGATTCGACATCGCCCTGCGGGTGCGCTTTCCGCCGCTGGAAAACACCGACATGGTGATGAAGGTGCTGGGCAACAGTACGCAGAGTCTGGTGGGCAGCCCGGCCTTTCGCGAACGCTTGTCGTCACCCGCCTCCCCGGCCGACCTCAGCGGTTTGCCAAGCCTGCACTGGGGTGCAGCGCAGCGTGAATATCAGTGGGAATTGTTCGGCGCGGACGGTGCCAGCGCGATGATTCGACACGCACCGCGCATGGTCACTGATGACCTGTTGGCCTTGCGCCATGCCGTGCTCGCCGGGATCGGCGTTGTGCACTTGCCAACCGTGGTGGTGCGCGATGACATAGCCGCCGGGCGATTGGTTGAACTGGTGCCGGGGTGGGCGCCGAAATGCGGAATCGTGCACGCGATCTTTCCGTCACGTCGCGGGCTGCTGCCCTCGGTCAGAGCGTTGATCGACTTTTTAGGCGAGGAGTTCAGCCACAGCGATATCGCTTGAGGACTCGACACACGGGGCTGGCGGAGTTTTTATTTCGGACATAATATCGATCCGGATTACAAACATAATATTCGCTCCCGCCTGAGGACATCATCATGCAAAGCCCCAACCGCGACGCCACTCTCGCCCAATGGATCGCCCAGGAACAGGCCATGCGCTCGCGTCTGGCCGAGCCGGGCAGCTTGTCCATGGCCGAGGTCAGTGCGCTGTCGCCCGCCGAGTTTTTCGAGGGGATTGGCGACGGTGTACTGCCTTCACCGCCCATCGGCGCCTTGATGGATTTCATCCCGATCGAATGGTCGGCCGGGCTGTTCATTTTCCAGGGCACGCCGGATTCGCGGCATTACAACCCGCTGGGCAGCGTGCATGGCGGCTATGCGGCGACCTTGCTGGATTCGTGCATGGGCTGCGCGATTCACACGCAGCTGAAGAAGGGCCAGGGGTATACGACGCTGGACTTGCGCATCAGCTACGTCCGCGCATTGACCGGTGCCAGCGGACCGGTTCGGGCCGAGGGCAAAATCGTGCATCTGGGCCGTTCCACCGCGCTGGCCGAGGGGCGGATTTATGATGTGGATGGGCGGTTGTATGCGACCGGGTCGACCACTTGCATGATTCTTGAGGCTCGGGGGTAAGTTCCCGGACCGAGGCGCGGCCTTCGCGGGCAAGCCTCGCTCCTACAAAATCCAGCAAATTCCTGTAGGAGCGAGGCTTGCCCGCGAAGGCGCCAGATGAAACACCACACATGTCAGAGACCGCCCACCGATTCATGACTTGCGGTAAACATTGCTTTGCCCATCCAGCGGTTTTTCCCAGGGAGGCAGCCGGGGATACTCCTGTCCATTCCCACTGCAAAGCCTGGAGTCATTGATGTCTATTCCCGCATTCGGTCTCGGTACCTTTCGCTTGCAAGGCCAGGTGGTCATCGATTCGGTGAGCACCGGCCTCGCGCTGGGCTACCGGGTGATCGACACCGCGCAAATCTACGAAAACGAAGCCGAGGTCGGCGAGGCCATCGCCGCCAGCGGTATCGCCCGTGATGAGCTGTTTATCACCAGCAAAATCTGGGTCGCCAACTTAGCCAAAGACCGGTTGATCGACAGCCTCAAAGAGAGCCTGCGCAAACTGCAGACCGACTACCTGGACCTGACGCTGATCCACTGGCCGTCCCCGGAAGATCAGGTGCCGGTCGAGGAGTTCATGGGCGCCTTGCTCGAAGCCAAACGACGGGGCCTGACCCGGCACATTGGCGTCTCCAACTTCACGGTCGCCCTGATGCAAAAGGCAATTGCGGCGGTCGGTGCCGAGAACATCGCCACCCACCAGATCGAGCTGCACCCGTACCTGCAAAACCGCAAGGTCGTAGAGTTTGCCCAGCAACAGGGCATCCAGATCACCTCCTACATGACCCTGGCCTATGGCGAGGTGTTGAAAGACCCGGTCATCCAGCAAATCGCCGATCGTCTTCAGGCAACCCCGGCCCAAGTCACACTGGCCTGGGCCATGCAGCTGGGTTACGCGGTCATCCCCTCCTCCACCAAACGCGCCAACCTGCAAAGCAATTTGCAAGCGTGTGCCCTGCAATTGAGCGACGCCGACATGGCGTTGATCGCAAGCCTGGAGCGCGGCCATCGATTGACCAGCCCCAAAGGCATAGCGCCGCACTGGGATTAAGCGTCAGCCCTGCTCAAGACTATGATCGAGAAGTTGCATGGCGTGCTGCAATTGATCGACGGCTTCGTCGATCAATGCCGCGCGCCCCTCTGCGCAAGCACGCTCCAGCGCCACACAACACTCGATAAGCCGCTGCGCCCGAACCATGCGCGCACCGCCCTTGATGCGGTGCGCCAGTTCTTGCAGACCGGGGCGATTGTTGTCGGTGTGTGCTTGAAGCAGACTTTCACGGTCATCCCGATTGGTCACTGCCAGTTCGCGCAGCAGTTGATTGATCAACGTCCGGTCTTCACCGACGTATTTCTCCAGCTCGCTCAAGTCGAGCTCTGACGATGAGGGTTGTTCGCTCGTTGTCTCTACAAACCGGTCAGCCAACCACGCACTCAGATCCGCCAGCCGAATGGGTTTGAACAGGCAGTCGTCCATACCCGCTTCCAGGCACAGGACCTTTTCCTCAGGCTGCGCATTGGCGGTAAAACCCAGAATCGGCGTTGACGGCAGGCCTTGCGCGCGCTCTTCATCGCGTATTGCGCCGGTTAATTCATAACCGTTGAGCTTTGGCATATTGCAGTCAGTGATGACCACATCAAACTCGTGTGCTCGCCACAGTTCCAGCCCTTTCTCGCCATCCTCGGCCTCCATCACGTGATGCCCCAGATAGCTCAGCTGACTTGAGAGCAACAGCCGATTGGCCGGGTAATCGTCAACCACCAGAACAGTCAGGGACCTCGTGGAAACCTGCCCCCCCACCCTGTTCACCGATTCATCGGCAGGCAGCGGTTTCAACGCGATCAGCGACAGGCTGATCTCCACCTGCGAACCCTGTCCGAGGACGCTACGCAGCACCAGCCGTCCGCCCATCATTTCGCACAACGTGCGGCTGATCACCAACCCCAGTCCGGAACCCTTGCGCGCGGATTGCTGGCTGTTACCGGCCTGTACGAACGGACTGAACAACCGCTGCTGGTCGGCCCCACTGATGCCAATGCCAGTGTCTTGAATAAGCACATTCACCAGCAGATGCCCCGATATACCGGGTATGACCCGCAGCGTCAGGCTCACTTCGCCTTCGCGGGTAAACTTGATTGCATTGCTCAACAGATTGGACAGCACTTGCTTGAAGCGTGTGGGGTCGATCAACACCTCACGATCACTGCGCGGGTCCAGATCGACGCGCCACGCCAAGTGCTTTTCCAGGGCGAGTCCTTCAAAGACCCGGCAAACCGACGCCACCAGATCACGCAGATTGACGCGTTCGGGGGTCAGCGATAAATGCCCGGACTCAATACGCGCGATGTCCAGAATGTCGCCGATCAATGCCAGCAACTGTTGAGCTGCCGTGGAGGCGACTTCGAGGGAGCTGCGATCGGCGACGCCCACTTCCGCGCGCTTCCAGGCCATTTCCAGAAAGCCGATCAGGGCATTGATCGGTGTGCGGATTTCATGGCTCATGGTCGCCAGAAACGTGGTTTTGGCACGGTTGGCATCGTCCGCCGCATCCTTGGCCTCCTGTAACTGCTGCATCCACTGCTGGCGCTGGCGAATCTGCCGACGCTGCCAGGCGATCCAGCCAAGGGCCAGCAACAACAAAACCCCGGCCGCGGCAAACCCCTGCAAAATGCCTTGGCGATGACGCAGCCAATAACTGTCATCGACCACCACATCATTGCTCCAGCGAGCGATCAGATCGTCCATTTCTTCGGGTGAAATGCTCAGCAACGCCTTGTTCAATATCGAGTGCAACTCCGGTTCATCACGGCCGGTTGCCATGGCGATGCGCGCCGGTTCATCGCCCACGGTGCTGCTGATCCGTAAACGCCCCTGGTAATACCGGGCAATCAGGTAACGGGTCATGAACAATGAACTGAGCGCGGCATCGGCCTGTCCCTTCGCCACCAGCTCCAGACCTTCGGCCGGGTTTTGTACATCTACCATCTGCACCTGCGGCGCCCGCGCCTGAATAAACGCGCGCATCGGATGACGGGGATAAATCGCCAGGCGTTTGCCGGCCAGATCGTCCAGCGTCGTCGGGCTACCGGGGGTTGTTGCACTGACCAGTGTGTACGGATGGGCCATATAGGACCGGGTAAAGTGCAATCCGGCGACGTCTTTGGTCATGGGGATGATGGCGGGCAAAACCTTGATTTCGCCGGCTCTGAGTCGCTGGATTTGCTGGTCCAGGGTTTGCCCTCGCAACACATTAAAGTTCAAACCGCTGCGCTGGCTGATCAGCGTCAGCAATTGCGCCGTCACCCCACTGAATCGACCCTCGGCATCGTAGAACGTCAACGGCGCAAAGTCCCCGACGACGCCCACCTTCACCATTGGATGCTGATCCAGCCAGCGCTGTTCACTCTCACTCAGACTCACGCGCTGCTGTCCCGCCACTTTGGCCCTGCCGGCGCTCCAGCGCTGCTCGATGATTGAGCGCTGATCCATTGGGATCGCCGCCAGCGCCTTGTCGATGAGTTCCTTGAGTGGCAGGTTGTCCCGAGCCAGTGCGAAGCCAAACGGGTTAGCGTCGAGGCCGGCCGGCCCGATCATCTGAATGTCATTGAGGTAGTTGTTGTTGATCAGGTAATTAGCGCTGATGAAGTCCCCGAGGTACACGTCATCCTGCCCATACGCTACCGCCCCGAGCGCATCTAGCGCCGACGGATAACGTTGCAGGCTGGCCTCGGGATAGAACGATTTAACGGTTTGCGCCGGCAGATAGTCATCGGCCATGGCAATGCGCTTGCCCGCCAGATCCACTGGCATGCGCTCGTCCAGACGGGTGACCAGCATCGGCTGATCTTCAGCATACGCACTGGACAGGATCAGCTCGGGGTCGGCCAGCTCAAAGTTGTTCGAGGTCGCGAGCACATCGAGCTCGCCGTATTTAAGGGCCTCCATGGCCGCTTCACGCGTGACATAACGCAGCACCTCGATCTGCACGCTCAGCAGTTGCGCGACCAGCGCAGCGTAATCGGCGGTGATGCCTTCCAGCTCGTCGTGATTGCGCGTCACCTCGAACGGCGGGTAGTCCGGTCCGCTCACCCCGAGGCGCAACACACGCGTGTTGCGCAGCCATTGGCGGTCCCGTTTCTCCAGATGGACCTCGTAACCCTCCACTTTGGAACGCCCCAGCAGCTGCAAGCGCTCAGGCTCGCCGGCCACCGAAACCAACACCGGCGGAACGAGGCACACCATCAGGATCAGCAGCAAGATACGCACGGTCGGGCGCACTCAGATCAGGTGATTGCGTATGGCGAAATCGCGCACGTGCACGGCCGAGCTCAGTCCGAGCTTTTCGATCAAACGAGTCTTGTAGGTGCTGACAGTCTTGTGGCTCAGGTGCATGAGCACTGCGATCTCTTTGTTTTTAATGCCCCGGGCCAGGTACTGCAGGATGGTCAGTTCGCGGTTTGAGAGTTTGTCGATCATCTGCTTTTCGCTGTGTTGCAGCATGTCCAGCGGACCGGTGGGTAGCTGCGAGAAATAGGTATAGCGCGCCATGACGGCTTGCACCGCTTTGTGCAAATGGCTCAGATCATTGGTCTTGGAGACATATCCCAAGGCCCCGGCGCGCATGCAGCGCTCCTGAAAAAACAGCGGGTCCAGTGAAGTGAACACCAGCACCACACACATCCACCCATTGATCTTGATTCGATCCAACACATCCAGCCCGTTGCCGCCGAGCAACACCAGATCCAGAATGACCAGATCGACGGCATACTCACGGAGTATCGTCAACGCCTCACCAACGCTTGCCGCCTCATAAGTCCGTTTGAAACCTTCTCGCTCAAGTACAAGTTTGACTGCGGCGCGAATCACCGGATGATCGTCCACAAGCAGCACTGACCTCATGACAACTCCCTGTGCAAAAACTCAACGAATGCCCACGGGATGACGCCGGGGCAGACACAACGGCTGCGCCAAGACTCTTGCATGGAGGAAAGGCAGAATCTACCTGTAAGAAATGACAGTTCCGACGAACGGTAAACCGCAATCACCCGGCGTACCGCTGATCGCGCTCCTGCGGTGATGGATCGATGATCGTCATCAGCCGCTGGATGCACAACAGATCAGGCAGCGTTGCGTGGCTCACCTGAATCTTCTGTTGCTCGCAGACCGGGATCGCCGGCAACTGCGCCCGTTGTCCGTCGAAAATCAGCGCATGGCGAACCTGCCGGTTATCGAGGAAGTACCCGAGCACATCCAGTTCGCCTGCCGCCAGCGCGGCATTGACGACCACCAGGTCGAACGGCTCGCAACCGTACTCGATCAGGGTCAGCATGGGTGCCAGCCCCTGCACCGGCGCCACCCGGTAATAGTCGAGTTGATTGAACAACCGCTCGATGATCATCCGGTGAAAGTGCTGCTCGTCGGCGATCAGGATGCGTAAGGCTTTATTCGGCATCGTAGCCTCTTGGGTCATGGCTGGTTTTTGATGCGGCGAGGCTACGGGAGGCGCGCAGAGGTTTCTGTAGGACTTTTCCTAAATGACTGCAGATTCCGCCAATTACTGCCATCCAAACCGCCGAATGTAGAATCCCTTCACCGCTTGAGTCAGCCCCATGTACGCCAGCAGAATCACCGGCAAGAACACGAAATACAGCGACGGCAGCGCCTGCAATTTGAAGTAGTGCGCCAACGGCCCCATCGGCAGGAAGATGCCGACCGCCATGATGATCCCGGTCATGACCATCAACGGCATCGCCGCACGGCTTTGCAGAAACGGGATTTTCGGTGTGCGGATCATGTGCACGATCAACGTCTGGGTCAGCAGCCCGACCACGAACCAGCCGGACTGGAACAGGGTTTGATGGTCCGGGGTGTTGGCGTCGAACACGTACCACATCAGGGCAAACGTGGTGATGTCGAAGATCGAGCTGATCGGGCCGAAAAACAGCATGAAGCGCCCGACATCCGCTGGCTGCCAACGCTGCGGCTTGCTGAGCATTTCTTCGTCGACGTTATCGAACGGGATGGCAATCTGCGAAATGTCGTAGAGCAGGTTTTGCACCAGCAGGTGCATCGGCAGCATCGGCAGGAACGGGATGAATGCGCTGGCCACCAGCACCGAGAACACGTTGCCGAAGTTCGAGCTGGCGGTCATCTTGATGTACTTGAGCATGTTGGCGAAGGTCCGGCGCCCTTCCAGCACGCCCTCCTCCAGCACCATCAGGCTCTTTTCCAGGAGGATGATATCGGCCGCTTCCTTGGCGATGTCCACCGCGCTGTCCACCGAAATACCGATGTCGGCGGTGCGCAGCGCGGGAGCGTCGTTGATGCCGTCGCCCATGAAGCCGACCACGTGGCCGTTGCCTTTGAGCAACCGCACGATGCGCTCCTTGTGCGTCGGCGTGAGCCTGGCAAAGACGTTGGTGGTCTCGACCGCGACCGCCAGTTGCGCATCGCTCATGCGCTCGATGTCGTGGCCCATCAGCAGGCCTTGTTGCTCCAGGCCGACTTCGCGGCAGATCTTCGCGGTCACCAGTTCGTTGTCACCGGTCAGCACTTTCACCGCGACGCCATGATCGGCCAGCGCCTTCAGGGCCGGGGCGGTGCTTTCTTTCGGAGGATCGAGGAAGGCGACATAACCGATCAGCGTCAGTTCCTGTTCATCCGCCAGGCTGTAGGTGTCCCGGCCTTCGATCATGGGTCGCGCGGCGACGGCGACCACTCGCAGGCCCTCAGCATTGAAGGCGGCAGTGACCTGGCGAATCCGCGCCAGCAGCTCATCGGTCAGTGCTTCGTCAACCACGCCGTGGCGCACCCGCGTGCAGACCGCCAGTACTTCCTCCACCGCGCCTTTGCAAATCAGCAAATGCGGCTGATCGTGCCGGGCAACCACCACCGACATGCGTCGGCGGGTGAAGTCGAACGGAATTTCATCGACCTTGCGAAATGCCGTGCCGACCTTCAGTTCACGGTGGATTTCCACGTGTTCCAGCACCGCCACGTCCAGCAGGTTTTTCAGGCCGGTCTGGTAGTAGCTGTTGAGGTAGGCCATTTCCAGCACGTCGTCGGAGTCGTTGCCCCAGACGTCGACATTGCGCGCGAGGAAGATTTTGTCCTGGGTCAGGGTGCCGGTCTTGTCAGTGCACAGCACGTCCATAGCGCCGAAGTTCTGGATCGCGTCGAGGCGTTTGACGATGACTTTTTTACGCGACAGAAACACCGCGCCTTTGGCCAGGGTCGAGGTGACAATCATCGGCAGCATTTCCGGGGTCAGGCCCACGGCAATCGACAGCGCGAACAGCAACGCCTGGGTCCAGTCGCCTTTGGTGAAGCCGTTGATGAACAGCACCAGCGGCGCCATGACAAACATGAAGCGGATCAACAGCCAGCTGACTTTGTTGACCCCGGTCTGGAACGAGGTCGGTGCGCGATCGGTGGCGCCGACCCGCTGGGCCAGGGCGCCGAAATAGGTGTTATTGCCGGTGGTGAGAATCACCGCCATCGCCGTGCCGGACACCACGTTGGTGCCCATGAACAGGATGTTCTCGAGGTCCAGCGGATTGCGGGTATCGCTGTTCTGCTGGCGCGGGAATTTCTCCACCGGCATCGATTCGCCGGTCATCGCCGCCTGGCTGACGAACAGATCCTTGGCGCTGAGCACCCGGCAATCGGCGGGGATCATGTCACCGGCTGACAGCACAATCAGATCTCCCGGCACCAATTGCTTGATCGGCAACTCAGTACGTGGCGCATCCCGGCGCATCACCGTGGCGGTGTTGCTGACCATCGCCTTGAGCGCGTCGGCGGCCTGGTTGGATTTGGTTTCCTGCCAGAAGCGCAGCAAGGTCGAGAGCACCACCATCGAGAAAATCACGATGGCGGCTTTCATGTCCTCCGTCAGCCAGGAGATCACCGCGAGCAACGTCAGCAGCAGGTTGAAGGGGTTTTTGTAGCAGTGCCACAGATGCGTCCACCACGGCAGTGGCTGCTCATGCTCGACTTCGTTGAGGCCGAATTGCTCGCGCAGGGTGTCGGCTTCCACTTCACTCAAGCCGTCGGTGTGGCTGCCGAGTTTTTTCAGCAATGGGCCGGTGTCGCTGTTGGCGGCGGTGACCAGGGTTTGCGCCAGCGTCGGCGGCACTTCGCGGCTGACCGTGGTGTCGGTAAAGCTTTCCAGCAGCGCCAGTCGGCGAAAGTGCCGGCCGATGTGACGGGTGCGCAGGAATCCAGCGAAGAACTCTTTGAGCAGGATAAGGTTCATGGCGTTGCCCCAGGGTCAGCCGGGAAACCTTCGAGCAGGCGTGTCGAGTCGCTGCGATGACGACAGGAACGTCGAACATCACACACGGTCAAGCGTCGATGAGAGGGGTTTCGCGACACGGCCCAGGTGTGGCCGCGATCAGGATTCCGCTGCTCGCTATCAGGCGAGACAACGGCACGACAGGCTGCGCGTTATCTTGCCGGGAAGGTGCCGGTTATCGAAACCGGCCGACTACTGTCACTCGAACAAGTACCCACTGAGGGTCTCCGCTATTGATGAAAACGCGCGAAGCTTACGCCCCGATTTCTGGAGAGTAAACGAAGGAACGGTGGGTGGTGGGGGAATTGCAGAGTTCTTCAGGAAGGGTTCAGCTTTCAAGTTTTGTGCTGTTCTTTAGGGCCTCATCGCGAGCAGGCTCGCTCCTACATTTGATCTCTGTCTTACACAAAATTTGTGTTCACTGAAGATCCACTGTAGGAGCGAGCCTGCTCGCGAAGGCGGCTTGACAGACGCTATAAATCTCAGCTGGCAGTTGCCAACAGCAGATCCATCACCGTACGACCATGCCCGCGCGATTTGCCATGGTCATACAACGACCCGGCAATCTCATCCGCGCGAATCGGCAGGATCGACAACAGCGTGTCGCTCAAACCATGGCTCGCCTGGCAGAAGCCCTGCATATAGATGCCGGCCTTGCAGCGCTCGTCGGTGATCAGCTTGTAGTTACGATCCACCTCGAAATCACCCAGGTATTGCTCCAGCGGCGCCAGCAGTTTGCGGTGCATCTGGCGTTCGTAACCGGTGGCCAGGACCACGGCGTCGTAGAGACGAACCGTGACTTCACCGGTGGCATTGTTGCGCACGGCCAGTTCGATACCGCGCTCGGTGGCGGTGGCTTTTTCGATGGTGGTCAGGGTACGGAATGCATGGCGCGCGATGCCCGAGACTTTCTGGCGATAGAAGATGCCGTAGATGCGTTCGATCAGGTCGATGTCCACCACCGAATAATTGGTGTTGTGGTACTCGTTGACCAGACGTTCGCGCTCGCTGCTCGCCTGCTGGAACACCAGGTCGGTGAACTCCGGCGAGAACACTTCGTTGACGAACGGGCTGTCATCCGCCGGCTTCAGCGCCGAGCCACGCAAGATCATGTCCACCTGCACCGACGGGAAGCTGTCGTTCAAATCGATGAAGGCCTCCGCCGCGCTTTGGCCGCCACCGATGATCGCGATGCTCATCGGCTGATTGTTCACGCAAGGCTGCTTGGCCATCTGCGCCAGGTACTGCGAGTGGTGGAACACGCGTCCGTCATCCTTCAGCGCCTTGAAGGCTTCGGGAATGCGCGGCGTACCGCCGGTGCTGACCACTACTGAGCGAGTGGTGCGCACGTGTTGATGCCCCATGGAGTCGCGAGAAATGACCCGCAGCGCCTCGACCTGCTGGTTGTGCAGCACCGGCTCGATGATCAGCACTTCTTCGCCGTAGCGGCTCTGGGCTTCAAACTGGTCGGCGACCCAGCGCAGGTAGTCGTTGTACTCCATGCGGCAAGGATAGAACGTGCCGAGGTTGATGAAGTCCACCAGACGACCGTGATGCTTGAGGTAGTTGACGAACGAATACGGGCTGGTCGGATTGCGCAGGGTCACCAGGTCTTTGAGGAAGGAAATCTGCAGCTCGCTCTGAGTCGACAGGGTATTGCCGTGCCAGCTGTAGTTGGCCTGCTTGTCGAGAAACAGTACATCCAGCTCGCCCTGGTTCGGCCCGCGCTCTTGGAGAGCGATGGCCAGCGCCAGGTTCGAAGGGCCGAAACCGACGCCGATCAGGTCGTGAACGATGGGCGATGCAATTGCCTGTGTCATTTCCAGTGTCCTCTGGATGAACCCCTCAACAAGGGGAATAAGCCTAAGTGACCTGATGCAGGACAGCAGGTCGTCTGTTGAGTAGGAACGAGGACAATGAAAAAAAATTTAGAGAGAAGGGATCAATGGGCGTCCCACTGCCGCATCCGCACGCGGCAATGTTTCATGGCATTGACGATGTGCTTCTCTACCAGCGCGCGCGAGATGCCAAGTTGTTCAGCAATTTCGGGGTGCGACAGGCCATCGATCTTGCGCAGCAAAAAACTTTCGCGACACAGCCGGGGCAATTCCGACAAGGCACGCTGGAGCATCTCAAGGCGCTGGCCGTGGTCGAGGCAGTTGTGCGGGGATGGCGTGAAGTAGCGCTCTTCGTTGTCGAGCACGTCCAGCGATTCGACCTGGCGCAAGGCATTGCGCCGATGATCGTCGATCACCAGGTTCAGCGCGGTGCGATAAAGGAATGCCCGGGGCTGCTCGATCGGTGTGTCACTGGAACGCTCCAGCACCCGCAGATAAGCGTCATGCACCACATCTTCGGCCACCTGACGGTTGCCTAGCTTGGCGTTCAGGAAACACACCAGCTCGCGATAGTAGTTTTCCAACATGACTCCCGGCCGCACAGGGTGCGGTTTCTGTCCTTGAGCCACCTCGGCGACCGCCGAAATAGGCAGTGGCAAGATGGTGGCAGTTCAAGCCGCGTAATTTATAGTAATTCTCATATAGATTTAAAGTACTGGTTTGACTTACCCGATAAATAGTCATGTGCTACACCCTGCGGCGAGGGGATTGCTCTCAGTTTGTATCGACCTGTGTCCGCACCTAAATTCCCCGCTACTTTCCTCGTTTACAGGACAGCTCCCCGTGTCTGTCGGCCCCCCCGACAGCGTTCGGCTGTCGCCGGTTTATGTGCGCAGGTTGAACGACGGGCCGATACCCATTGGCCGGAACCCTGCATGAAACGTCCCCGACAAACCCGACGCGCCCTGCTTGTAGCACTTTGTCTGATCCCCGTTATCGCCATTGCCGCCTGGCAAGTAATCCCGCCTGGCCGGGACAAATTCGCCACCGTGCAAGTCAGCCGTGGTGACATTGAAAGCAGCGTCACCGCGCTGGGCACCCTGCAACCCCGGCGTTATGTGGACGTCGGCGCCCAAGCGTCCGGGCAGATCCAGAAGATCCACGTGGAAGTCGGCGACGTGGTCAAGGAAGGCCAACTGCTGGTCGAGATCGACCCGTCCACCCAGCAGGCCAAACTCGACGCCGGACGGTTCTCCATCGAGAACCTCAAGGCGCAGCTTCAGGAACAACGGGCACTGCACGAACTGGCCCGGCAGAAATTCCAGCGCCAGCAGAACCTCAAGGCCGGCGGCGCAACCCGCGAAGAAGACGTGCAAACCGCCCAGGCCGAGCTGCGCGCCACCCAGGCCCGCATCGACATGTTCCAGGCGCAGATCCGCCAGGCCCAGGCCAGCCTGCGCAGCGATCAGGCCGAACTCGGTTACACGCGGATTTACGCACCGATGGCCGGCACCGTGGTTGCCCTCGACGCCCGGGTCGGCCAGACCCTCAACGCCCAGCAGCAAACACCCTTGATTCTGCGCATCGCCAATTTGTCGCCGATGACGGTGTGGGCCGAAGTCTCGGAAGCCGACATCGGCCACGTCAAACCCGGCATGACTGCGTGGTTCACCACCCTCAGCGGTGGCAACCGGCGCTGGAGCAGCACCGTGCGGCAGATTCTGCCGGTGCCGCCCAAGCCGCTGGACCAGACCAGCCAGGGTGGCGGCAGCCCCGCCAGTTCGAGCAAAAGTGGCAGTGCGCGCGTGGTGCTGTATACGGTGTTGCTGGACGTCGATAACGCCGACAACGCGTTGATGGCGGAAATGACCACCCAGGTGTTCTTCGTTTCGGATCAGGCGAAAAACACCCTCACCGCGCCCATCGCGGCGTTGCAGGTCGGCACAGAAGCCAATAGGCAAATTGCCCAGGTCGTCGCCAAAAACGGCAGCATCCAGCAACGCGACGTGCGCACCGGCATCAGCGATCGTCTGCGGGTGCAGATCCTCGACGGTTTGCAGGAAGGCGATCACCTGCTGATCGGCCCGGCCGACGGGAGTGGCGGCTGAATGCAGACGCCTCTGATCGATCTTCAGGACATTCGCAAAGCCTACGGCGGCGGCGACTCACCGGAAGTTCATGTGTTGCGCGGTATCGACCTGTCGATCCATGCCGGAGAGTTCGTGGCGATTGTCGGCGCCTCCGGTTCCGGCAAGTCGACGCTGATGAACATCCTCGGTTGCCTCGACCGCCCCACCTCGGGCGAATACCGCTTCGCCGGGCAAAACGTCGCCGCACTCGACAGCGATGAGCTGGCCTGGCTGCGCCGTGAAGCCTTCGGTTTTGTGTTCCAGGGTTATCACCTGATCCCGTCCGGCTCGGCCCAGGAAAACGTCGAGATGCCGGCCATTTATGCAGGCTTACCGGCGGCCGAACGCCATGCCCGCGCCGCCGCCCTGCTCGACCGTCTCGGCCTGGCCTCGCGCACCGGCAACCGCCCGCATCAGCTCTCCGGTGGCCAGCAACAACGGGTGTCGATTGCCCGCGCCTTGATGAACGGCGGCCACATCATCCTTGCCGACGAACCCACCGGCGCCCTCGACAGCCACAGCGGCGCCGAGGTGATGACCCTGCTCGACGAACTGGCGAGCCAGGGCCACGTGGTGATCCTCATCACCCACGACCGCGAAGTCGCGGCCCGTGCCAAACGCATCATCGAAATTCGTGACGGGCTGATCATCAGCGACAGCGCCCACGACAACCCTGAAGCGCAAACCTCGGCCAACCCCGGCGCGCTGCAAGCGGTGGATCTGCGCAAGCGCCTGAGCGAAGGGGCGCAAGCCAATGGCGCGTGGAAAGGCGAACTGATCGACGCCGTACAAGCGGCGTGGCGGGTGATGTGGATCAACCGCTTTCGCACGGCACTGACGCTGCTCGGGATCATCATCGGCGTGGCGTCGGTAGTGGTGATGCTCGCCGTCGGCGAAGGCAGCAAGCGTCAGGTGATGGCGCAAATGGGAGCCTTCGGCTCCAACATCATTTACCTCGGCGGCTCATCACCGAACCCGCGAACACCGCAGGGTATTGTCACCCTGGATGACGTCGCGGCGGTGGGAAGCCTGCCGCAAGTGACGCGGATCATGCCGGTCAACGGCCAGGAAGCCGGGGTGCGCTTCGGCAACCTCGACCACGTGAGCTACGTCGGCGGCAACGACACCAATTTCCCGGCCATCTTCAACTGGCCGGTGGTGCAAGGCAGCTATTTCACTCAGGACGATGAACGCAACGCAGCGGCAGTCGCCGTGATTGGCCACAAGGTACGGACCAAGTTGCTAAAGGACGTGGCCAACCCGATCGGCCAGTACATCCTGATCGAGAACGTGCCGTTCCAGGTGGTCGGTGTGCTCGCGGAAAAAGGCGCCAGCTCCGGCGACTCCGACAGCGACGACCGTATCGCCATCCCGTATTCCGCCGCGAGTGTGCGGCTGTTTGGCACCCACAACCCCGAATACGTGGCCATCGCCGCCGCCGACGCCCGCAAGGTCAAAGAGACCGAAATCGCCATCGAGCAATTGATGCTGCGCCTGCACAACGGCAAGAAGGATTTCGAACTGACCAACAACGCCGCGATGATTCAGGCCGAAGCGCGCACGCAGAACACCCTGTCGCTGATGCTGGGCTCGATTGCCGCGATTTCGCTGCTGGTGGGCGGGATCGGCGTGATGAACATCATGCTGATGACCGTGCGCGAGCGAACCCGGGAGATCGGTATCCGTATGGCCACCGGCGCGCGTCAGCGCGACATCCTCCGTCAGTTTCTGACGGAAGCGGTGATGCTCTCGGTGGTCGGCGGCCTCGCCGGGATCGCCCTGGCGCTGATCGTCGGCGGCGTACTGATCCTCAGCGAAGTGGCCGTCGCGTTCTCTTTGATAGCGGTGCTCGGCGCCTTCGGCTGCGCCCTGGTCACCGGTGTTGTCTTCGGCTTCATGCCGGCCCGCAAAGCTGCCCGACTCGACCCGGTCACGGCCCTTACCAGTGAATGATCTCTCCATGAAGCCGCAACTGAGTTTACTGACCCTTTGCCTGTTACTCGGCGCCTGCGGCACGCCCGCCCAGCGCCCGGAAAGCGGCATCCAGCCGCCCGCCTCCTGGCAATCGCCGCACACGCAAAGCGCCACCCGCAGCAACCTGCAATGGTGGACGCAGTTCGGCAGCCCACAGCTGGATCAGCTGATCGAACAGGCGCGGGTCGGCAGTTACGACCTGGCCGCCGCCATCGCGCGGGTGCGCCAGGCGCAAGCCGAAACGGTGGTTGCCGGTGGTTCGCTGCTCCCCGAGGTCAAGGCCGCCCTGAACGCCAATCGGCAAAAACTGCTGCGCGGCAACGGCTACAGCCAGCTCGATGCCGACAGCGACAACAACGCCGTCGATTACTTCAACGCCAGCCTCAGCGCCAGTTACGAAATCGATTTCTGGGGCGGTCAACGGGCTTCCCGTGACAGCGCGCAATTCGCTTTGCAGGCCAGCGAGTTCGATCAGGCGACCGTGGAATTGACGCTGCTCAGCGGCGTCGCCAATACCTACGCGCAGGCCTTGTCGCTGCGTGAGCAAAGCCGCATCGCCGAGTTGAACCTGGCGAACGCGCAGAACGTGTTGAAACTGGTGCAGACGCGTTTTGATTCGGGCTCTACGACAGCGCTGGAACTGGCGCAGCAGAAGAGCCTGGTGGCGGCGCAACAACGGCAATTGCCGCTGGTGCAACAGCAGGCCCAGGACGCCTTGATCGGTCTGGCCGCCCTGCTCGGCCGGCCGGTTCAGGAGCTGGCGCTGGGTCAGGAGCGCTTCGATCAGCTGTCATGGCCGACCATCGCGGCCGGCGCGCCCAGCGAACTGCTCACCCGCCGCCCGGACATCGCCCGCGCCGAAGCGCAACTGGCCGCCGCGAAAGCGGACGTCACCGTGGCCCGTGCTGCGATGCTGCCGAAGGTGACGTTGAGCGCCGAACTGGGGTCGGGGGCAGATCGTGCGGCGGACATGCTGCGCAATCCGTTCTACAACCTCACCGCCGGATTGCTTGCGCCGGTCTTCAACAATGGTCGCTTGAGCGCCGAGCGCGATAAAGCCACGGCCCGCCAGGAAGAACTGCTGGAGACGTATCGCGGGGCGATCATCAATGGCTTCGCCGACGTGGAAAAAGCCCTCAACAGCATTCGCGGACTGGATGCACAGCGCCAGTGGCAAAGCGAAGAACTGAACCAGGCGCAGACCGCATTCAATATTGCGCAAAGCCGTTATCAGGCCGGGGCCGAGGATTTGCTGACGGTGCTGGAAACCCAGCGCACGCTGTATGCGGCGCAGGATTTGAATGTGCAACTGCGGTTGTCGCGGCTGCAGGCGAGTATTGCGCTGTACAAGGCGTTGGGTGGCGGGTGGCAGGTTTTGTGATTTGCTCTGTTATTGAGGGCCTCTTCGCGGGCAAGCCTCGCTTCTACAGGGATAAATGACGCCCTTGTAGGAGCGAGGCTTGCCCGCGAAGAACGATAACGCGGTATCACCCGCTTAAGTGGTAACCGGCTTGGCCTTCAAATGCCGCGCATACCATGGCCGCTGCGGCACTTTGCGGAACAGGTCCGCCAGTTTCTTCTCGTCTTCGCCAAAGGTAATGCGCAGCGCCAGCTTCATGGTTTCCGGGTCCATCTCAACCGACTTGCCCGTCTGCAACCCCGGCGTCGTGCTGCAGCCATGGGTGCTTGGCCCAAGCCACGGATCATCCACCTCAACCCAACGCCCCGGCGCAAACCATGCCACGCCGTTGACCTCCAGCCGACTCACCTCCCCCGGATGAAAGCGCTCGTGCGCACGGAACCAGTCTTCCAGGCGATCATCGATCCAGCCGTGGAAATGCCAGAACACCGGGTTCACATGGGAGGAAAACGGGTCGCCGAGAAAATCGTTTTCCGGCGCATACCAGCGCGCGGAGAAGTCTGCCGGATCCCGGGCAAACGGCACCGGCTGGCCATTGGACGGATCACGCGGCACCGAAGCCCAACGCATGTGCAGCCAGTCATGCAGCCCCAGTTCGACCTCAGAACCGAACTGCCCCAGGGTGAGTTTCGACAGATAACGCGGATCACGGTAGCGCGACTCCCAGACCTGGAAGTTGCTGTGGTAAGTCTCGGCGGTCTTGATGTCGCTGACCCATTGCGAATACTCGGCATCGTCGTCGGCCTGCCAGGTCGGCGGCAACGCGGTGCCGTCGTGGTTGTCGCAGTAATTGGCGAAGCCGATGCGATCACGAGCCAGTTCCGGTTGCGGCAACGGAAAGTGCTGCCATGACGGCAAATCCTGCATCGAACGCGCCGTGCCCAGCATGTGCCGGTGCATGAAGAAAAAGTCCACGCCCGAGCCGTTGCGGTCTTTGCGCGCGCCACGGGCATCACGCTCCTTGTCCCGCGGACCGGGCTGCCAGCCAATGCCACGCAGAGCGTTACGCTTGTCCTCGGACAGGGTGTGCCATTTGTCCCGCGAGGCATGCCAGAGCTGGTGAAACAACCGATGCTCGGCGGAAACCAACCAGGCCAACAGCGGTGCATTCAGACCGGCGCGCTCGCGGGCTTCGGGAAAAACCCGTTTGACGGCGATAAAGCGATTGTCCTGCGCGGTCATCATCAGCGGGCGATCGAGGTTCAACACCCGGCCGCTGAGTGTACCGCTGCCGGCATTGCCGAAACCGGCCCAGACTTCATCCAGCGCCATGCTGAATTCATAATCCGGCGTGCCGTTGGCAGCGTCGGCACTGACCAGCCGCCAGCTCAGTTCAGCCGGTTTGGCTTCCGCCAGATCACCCAGCACCCGGTAGCGCGGTTCGTCACTGGAACGCAAACGCTGGGGGGTGTCGAGGAACCCGATCAAGCCGCGACCTTTGTGGCCGACGTCGAGAAACAGTTCCAGCCCGTCCCGTGGCAGACCTTCGATACCCGCGTCGCGGCCTTCGAAACGGATCTGCCAGACGCCCCGCAAGGTGTTCGCCAAATGCTGGCCGGCGACATCAGCCACATCGAATGAAGCTTCGCCGGGGGTGATCGTCGGATCCGGTTTCGTCCATTCGCGATGCCCATAAAAAGCCGCAGGCACGGCGGCGCCGGTCAGCGCCAGGCCTGCCATGAACCATCGTCGAGAAATCGTCATTGCCCTACCTGTGTCAGCCATGAAGCAGGCTTTATCCAAGCTAGAACGTTTATTCCCTCTACAAATTTAAGAGCTTCGCGGGCAAGCCTCGCTCCTACAGGTCTCCAATGTTCCGGCGAATCCCTGTAGGAGCGAGGCTTGCCCGCGAAGGGGCCATCAGCCCCACTAAATTTCCAACCGGGCCACTCGTTCTTCCCAGATAGCAAAGGCCCCTGCGCCCGCACCGGGGCGGCGAACCTGACTGAGATGGCAATGACAAAACCACGTTCGAAAAAGGCTCTTTACATCGGCCTGCCGCTGGCCCTGGCGATCAGTGCCGGGGCAGGCTTTGCGGCCTGGGATTACGGGTTCAAGGACAATCCCGGTTACCCGGTCAAGGTGATGAAACAGGCCGATGAGCTGCAAGAGCGCCTCCTCTCCTTCGACAGCCACGTCACCGTCCCGCTGGATTTCGGCACCGCCGGCAATGAAGCGGACAAGGACGGCACCGGGCAATTCGACCTGGTCAAGACCGGCCGTGGACGCTTGTCCGGCGCGGCCCTGACGATTTTCGGCTGGCCGGAAATCTGGAACGGCGCCAACGCCCCGCATCGCCCCACCGCCGGTTTCGTCGACGAAGCCCGGTTCGAACAGGAAACCCGCTACAAAATCATCAGCACGATGGTTCGCGACTTCCCCAACCAGGTCGCCATCGCCTACACCCCGGACGACTTCCGCCGCCTGCACGGCGAAGGCAAGTTCGCGATCTTCATGAGCATGCTCAACGCCTATCCGCTGGGCAACGACCTGAACGCCCTGGACACGTGGGCCGCACGCGGCATGCGCATGTTTGGTTTCAGTTACGTGGGCAACAATGCCTGGGCGGATTCGTCCCGACCGCTGCCGTTCTTCAATGATTCGCGGGACGCCCTCGGTGGTCTGTCGGAGATCGGCAAGCAGGCCGTGCATCGCCTCAACGATCTGGGCGTGATCATCGATGTGTCGCAGATGTCGACCAAGGCCTTGGAGCAGGTCGCCCAGTTGAGCCGCACGCCGATGGTCGCCTCGCATTCGGCACCGCGTGCATTGGTGGACATCCCGCGCAACCTCAGTGATCAGGAAATGCAGCTGATCAAAAACAGCGGCGGCGTGGTGCAGATTGTCGGCTTCCCGACCTACATCCGCCCGCTGAGTCAGGCCACGCAGGACAAACTCAACGCCCTGCGCGCACGCTTCGACCTGCAACCGTTGCAAGGCCTGGAGATGGCGTTGATGCCGGGTGACCCGATCATCACCGTCTGGTCCGAACAACGTTTCGGCGAGTACGCCAGTCAGCTCTACGCCATCGTCGACGAAGAGCCGAAAGCCACCCTCAAGGACTACGGCGACGCGATCGACTACGCGGTGAAGAAAATCGGTATCGACCACGTCGGCATCAGTTCCGACTTCAACGACGGCGGCGGTCTGGATGGCTGGAAGGATGTCAGCGAAGCACGCAACGTCACGGCCGAGCTGCTCAGTCGCGGCTACAGCGAGGCCGATATCGCCAAGCTCTGGGGCGGGAATTTCCTGCGAGTCTGGGACCAGGTGCAGAAGTCGTCCAGACCGGTGGCGAAAAACTGATGCCCTCTTTTGCAAAAGCGAACCGAACTCATGACTAACCGCCGTTCATTCCTCAAGCAGGCCGGGATTCTTGCCGCTAGCCTGCCCCTGGGTTCTGCCGTGAATCTGCCGGCGCTGGCTGCCAATCCAGTGCCGCTGCCCAAGGACAAATGGGCGCAATTGCGCTCGTTGTTCGACCAGGATCCGGACTACCTGCACTTCGCCAACTTTCTGGTGACGTCCCACCCTCGCCCGGTGCGTGAGGCGATCGAACGCCACCGCGCCAACCTCGACCGCAACCCGGGCCTGGCGATGGACTGGGACCTGGGCGAAACCGAAAAACGCGAGCAGGAGGTTCGCGTCTGGGCCGGGCGTTACCTCAAGGCCAAGCCTGAGCAAATCGCCCTGACCGGCAGCACCACGGAAGGCCTGTCACTGATCTACGGCGGCATTCATGTGCGCCCGGATCAGGAAATCCTCACCAGCGAGCACGAACACTACGCCACCCATTACGCCTTGGGTTACCGCCAGCAAAAGGACGGGGTCAAGGTGCGCAAGCTCAAGCTGTTCGAGAACAGCCACAACGTTTCGGTAGATGAGGTGCTGGGCTCAATCGCCAAAGGTATCCGTCCCGAAACCCGCGTACTGGGTATGACCTGGGTGCAGTCCGGTAGCGGCGTGAAACTGCCGATCGGTGACATCGGCAAACTGGTGGACGAGCAGAATCGCAACCGCGAGGAAAAGGACCGCATTCTGTATGTGGTCGATGGCGTGCACGGTTTCGGCGTCGAAGACCTCGACTTCCCCGACATGCACTGCGACTTCTTCATCGCCGGCACCCACAAATGGATGTTCGGCCCGCGTGGCACCGGGATCATCTGCGCCCGTTCCGCTGAGCTCAAGGACGTCACGCCGACGATTCCGACCTTCTCCGAAGCCACCACCTTCTCAACGATCATGACGCCAGGCGGGTATCACAGTTTTGAACATCGCTGGGCCCTGGACGAAGCGTTCAAGCTGCATTTGGAACTGGGCAAGGCCGAGGTGCAGACGCGCATCCACGCCCTCAACACCTATGCGAAAAACCGGTTGCTGGAACACCCGCAGATCGAACTGGTCACGCCGAAGAGCCCGGACCTGTCGGCCGGTTTCACCTTTTTCCGGATCAAGGACCGCGACTGCGAAAAAGTCGCCGTGCAGTTGATGGAAAACCGCGTGGTCTGCGACTCGGTGGACCGCGACGTCGGCCCGGTGATCCGCATCGCGCCCGGCCTGCTCAACACCGAAAACCACATCGACCGCTTCATGGCCTTGCTGAGCAAGATCGCCTGAGCAGACCGCTGTCTGTGTAGGAGCGAGGCTTGCCCGCGAAGGCGGCCTCAAGATTGCCTTCGCCGGCAAGCCTGGCTCCTACAGGTTTCGTTATCGCCACGCTTTTTTCTTTGACTGAGACAACTCATGAACAGCAACCCACTAACCCTGCCGCTCAGGGCACTCGCCCTGACCGCCCTCCTCGCCGGCCTACTGCCAACCGCCGCCCAGGCCGCCACCGCCCCGCAACCCGGCAAGGTGTTCAAGGACTGCCGCGATTGCCCGGAAATGGTCGTGTTGCCCGCCGGCACCTTCAACATGGGCACGCCGGACGATGAAGTCGGTCGCGAGCCCGACGAAGGTCCGATGCACGAAGTGACCTTTGCCAAACCGTTCGCCATGAGCCGATTCCAGGTCACCGCCAGTGAATGGGACAGTTACGCGCGCGAGAGCGGCGTGACCATCGCCAACGGCGATACCCGGCCGGGTCGCGAGTGCGTCGCCAGCAAACCGCGTTATCCACAGGGCCCGCGCCAGCCGGCGGTGTGCATGAACTTCGATGACGTAAAGAATTACGTCGCCTGGCTCTCGAAAAAGACCGGGCAGAAGTACCACATGGTCAGCGAAGCCCAACGCGAATATGCCGCGCGAGGCGGCACCAAAGGACCGTTCCCCTTCCCGTTCGATGAAGGCAAGGAATACAGCATCAGCAAAAACGCCAACACCTACGGCCCGGCGGACGGTTACAGCTACAGCTCGCCTGTAGGCAGCTATCCACCCAACGCGTTCGGCATGTACGACATGCACGGCAATGTCTACGAATGGGTCGAAGACTGCGAGCACCCGGACTACGTCGGCGCCCCCACCGATGGCAGCGCCTGGGTTGAACCCAACTGCGAAGCCGTGCGCATCCGTGGCAACGATTGGGGCGAAGCGCCGGTGTTCTCCCGCTCCGGCAACCGTAACAGCCAGTACCCGCAAGAGCGTGGCGACTGGATGGGGTTCCGTATCGTGCGAGATCTGTAAGACCAGACTCTGCCCCCGTGGGCGCGAGCTGGCTCCAGGAGCCGGCTCGCCGAGTTAGTTTCCACCCCCGAACCGCATTTGCTGCTTAGCGATCCGTGAACGCCCACGATGACCGTTACTTCGCCGCAGCGACCCCCTCTTGCCACAGCACCCCGTCAGTTCATCTTTCTGAAATTTATGTGACGGGTTTCTTTCCGGTTTCCTAATCGCGCCGCGTCTAATAATCATTCTTATTAACAAAAACTCTGCACAACATTTCTCAGGAACTCAGGTAAGTAATGCGACCTCAACCACGCCGCACACCTCTCGCGTTGGCCGTACAGCGCCCGACATTGCATCGCACCCTGTTCACCAGCGTACTGCTGACCGCCACCTTGCTGGGGAGCTCGATGGCCAATGCTGCACCTGTAAAAGTGAATATTGCCGAGCAGCCGCTTTCCAACGCGCTGACCGAGCTGGGGATGCAGACCAACCTGCAAATCCTCTACAGCCCAGATCAGGTTGCCGGTATTAAATCCCGTGCAGTGTCCGGTTCGCTGGAGCCGTCCGAGGCCTTGAGCGCCTTGCTCAAAGGCACCGGCATTTCGTTCCAGATCAATGGCAACAGCGTTACCCTGGTATCCGGCGGCGGTTCGGGCCTGCAACTGGGCGCGACCACGATTTCCGGCCAGGCCCTGGGCCTGACCACGGAAGACACCCACTCCTACACCACCGGCGCCACCACCACCGCGACCAAGCTGCCGCTGACCCTTCGCGAAACACCGCAATCGGTGACCGTGGTGACCCGTCAGCAAATGGACGATCGCGGCGCACAGAGTGTCGGCGATGCGTTACGCAACACCCCCGGCATCACGTCGCAAAAGTACGACAGTGACCGTACCGAATTTTCCGCCCGTGGCCAGGCCATCACCAACTTCCAGTACGATGGCGTCAACACCCTCTACGACGGTGTGTACGGTGAAAACCCGAACAACAGCGACGACTCGGCCAGCCTGGACCACATCGAAGTCATCAAGGGCGCTACCGGCCTGATGACCGGTACCGGCGACCCGTCTGCCACCGTCAACCTGATCCGCAAGAAGCCGACCAAGGAATTCAAGGCCTCGGTCAGCGCCACCGCCGGCCGTTGGGACAAGTACCGCGCTGAAGGCGACATCTCCGGTTCGCTGACCGATTCGGGCAACGTACGCGGGCGCTTCGTGACCACGTATCAGGACGCCAATTCGTACCTGGATCACTACAGCCAGAAGAAGGACCTGTTTTACGGCGTCCTCGAAGCCGACCTGACCGACGACACATTGCTGACCTTGGGCATCGACAAGTCCAGCGCGACCCCGCGTGGCTCGTCCTGGACCGGCAACCCGACGTATTTCGCCGATGGCGGCCGTACCGAATTCCCGCGTCACTTCAACCCGGCAGCCGACTGGAGCCGTCGCGATTTCGACAGCACCACCTACTTCGCGTCGCTGGAACAAGCGCTGGCCAATGACTGGAAACTCAAAGTCAGCCTGGACCAGAAAACCACCGATCACGACACCCAACTGGCCTCGGCCAGCGGCGGCAACCCGGACCGCGCCACCGGTGAAGGCATGTTCATGTACTGGGGTCGCTGGGAAGGCCATCGCGTGCAGAACACCGCTGACGTGAACGTCTCCGGTCCGTTCAGCCTGGGCGGTCGTGAGCACGAACTGGTCGCCGGTGTCATGGCGTCCCACTCGCGTCAGACCGGCGCGACTTACGACACCAGCGCGTTCTCCCAAGTGCCAGGCAGCATCTATGACTGGAACGGCGAACTGCCGAAACAGGAATTCCCGAAGAACGGCAAATACGAACGCACCCAGAGCCAGAACGGCGTTTACCTGGCCACGCGCCTGCGTCCGACCGACGACCTGTCGTTCATCCTCGGCACCCGTCTGAGCACCTTCAAGTACAACGAAGACTACAGCTACAACCCGGGTGCCGGTCAGACCGACACCCACGCCAGCTACAAGGAACATGGCGTCGTCACCCCTTACGCCGGGGTGGTTTACGACCTCAACGACACGTACTCTGCGTACGCCAGCTACACCAATGTCTACCAGCCGCAAATCAACAAGGACGCCAACGGTTCCACCCTGGAACCGGTTGAAGGCAACGCTTACGAGACCGGTCTGAAAGCGGCCTACTTCGAAGGCAAGCTGAACGCCAGCCTGGCGTTCTTCCGCATCGAGCAGCAAAACGTCGCAGAATCGATCGGCACCAACCCGGTCACCAACGAAGGCATCTACAAAGCCATCGACGGCGCGACCACCAAGGGTGTGGAACTGGAACTGGCCGGTGAACTGGCCGAGGGCTGGAACCTGTCCGCCGGCTACACCTATGCCCGTACCCGAGACCAGGACGAGCAACGGATCTTCGGCTACCCGCTGTCCACCACCCGCCCTGAACACGTCGTGCGCACCTTCACCACTTATCGTCTGCCAGGTGTGATGAACAAGTTCACCGTCGGTGGCGGTGTGAGCTGGCAGAGCGCGTTCTACGGCAAGATCTACAGCGCCAGCGTGGGCGACTACACCCAGATCAAGCAAGGTGGCTACACCCTCGTGGACCTGATGACCCGTTACCAGTTCGACGACCACCTGAGCTTCACCGTCAATGCCAACAACGTCTTCGACAAGAACTACCTGACGGGCCTGGGCAACTTCGATACCACGTTCTACGGTGAGCCGCGCAACGTGCAGGTCACCGCGAAGTATGACTTCTGAGTCGTGAGCTGAAATGAAAAATGCCCAAGTCGTGAGATGCGGGCATTTTTTTTGGCTGGCAGATTTGTGTCGAATGTCGGGCAGTCATCGCGAGCAAGCTCGCTCCCACAGGTTTATGGGGGTCGCCGTCAGTCGCCAGCCAGTTAAATTAACCCTTCGATCAGACGTTCTACTGGGTATCTGCCTTTATACCCAAGGAACTGTCCTCTCATGACTCAGCCTACGCGCGGTGCAATTCATGAATTGTTCACCCTACTCAAACCCTTCCGGCTCGTCGTCGCGGTCTCCATTATCCTGGGCATGGTCGGCGGCCTGAGTGTCACCGTGCTGCTGGCGACCATCAACAATGCCCTTCATTCGGACACCGGCCTGACCCAGGGCGTTGTCGCACTGTTCGGCGGTCTGTGCCTGGTGGCGCTGCTGAGTTCGATCTGCTCGGACATTGGCACCAACTACGTCGGCCAACACATCATCGCCACCCTGCGTAAGCAACTGGGCGAAAAAGTGCTCTCGGCGCCAATCGAACAGATCGAACGCTACCGTAGCCATCGCCTGATTCCGGTATTGACCCACGACGTCGACACCATCAGCGATTTCGCCTTTGCCTTCGCGCCCCTGGCCATTTCCATGACCGTGACCCTGGGCTGCATGGGCTATCTGGCCATGCTGTCGTGGCCGATGTTTCTGATCATGGTCGTGGCAATCATCATCGGCACCGGCATTCAATATTTCGCCCAGAGCCTCGGCATCAAGGGCTTCTTCGCCGCCCGCGACGCCGAAGACGAATTGCAAAAGCATTACAACGCCATTGCTGAAGGCGCCAAGGAACTGCGCATTCACCGCCCTCGCCGCCAGCGCATGTTCAACGCGGGTATCAAAGGTACGGCCGACTTCATCTGCAAAACCCAGATTAAATCGATTAATACGTTCGTCATTGCCAAGACCTTCGGCTCGATGCTGTTCTTTGTTGTCATCGGCCTGGCACTGGCCCTGCAATCGTTCTGGCCGAGCGCCGACAAATCGGTGATGAGCGGTTTTGTCCTGGTGTTGCTGTACATGAAAGGGCCACTGGAACATCTGGTCGGTACATTGCCGATTGTCAGTCGTGCACAGATCGCCTTTCGCCGCATTGCCGAACTGTCCGAGCAATTCTCTTCGCCGGAACCGCACCTGCTACTCAGCGACCAGGGTAAAAAAGCGTCGCCGGTGCACAGCCTGGAACTCAACGATGTGCGTTACACCTTCCCTGCCGCACCGGGCAGCAACGCCTTTTCCCTGGGGCCGGTCAACCTGAAAATCGAACAGGGAGACATCATTTTCATCGTCGGCGAGAACGGTTGCGGCAAGACCACCCTGATCAAATTGCTGTTGGGACTTTACCCGCCGCAGCAAGGGGAAATCCGCCTCAACGGGGAGATCATCAGCGCCGTCAACCGCGACGATTACCGTCAGCTGTTCACCACGATCTTTGCCGATTATTACCTGTTCGACGACGTGGTGCAGGGCGACACGCACATTCCCGAAGACGCGAACAAATATCTGCAACGCCTGGAAATTGCCCACAAGGTCAGCATCCAGGACGGCAGCTTCACCACGACTGACCTTTCGACCGGCCAGCGCAAGCGGCTGGCGCTGGTCAACGCCTGGCTGGAAGAACGACCGGTGTTGGTGTTCGACGAATGGGCGGCCGATCAGGACCCGACATTCCGGCGGATTTTCTACACCGAGCTCCTTCCAGACCTCAAGCGTCTGGGCAAGACGATCATCGTGATCTCTCACGACGACCGTTATTTCGACGTTGCTGACCAGTTGGTACGCATGGAAGCCGGACAAGTAATGACGGCCCTCAACCCAGCCTGATACGACCCCGCAGCGCCTTTAATCAAGGCAAAAACGGTCCCGCACGCTCGCGATAGCAAATAAGTTCGCGGTTTGCGGGATTTTTTTCCGGTTTTTCTGCGGTGTTGCGTCTAATTATCATTAACTAATAAAACTGCACACGTACTTCAGGAGCATTCCGAGCGATGCAAAGCTTAACGTTGTCCCGCGCACCTCTGGCATTGGCCGTCTCCCGACAGAATCCCCGTCGCACCGTATTGTCCGGCGCCCTGCTGACCCTGCTGTTGCTGGGCACCACACAAGTACAAGCGACCCCGGTCGATGTGAATGTACCGGCGCAGCCGCTGTCCAGCGCACTGCAGCAATTGGGTCAACAAGCCAACCTGCAGATTCTCTACAGCCCGGAAACGTTGTCGGGCCTGAAATCGAGCGCGGTGTCCGGTCACCTGGAACCGGAACAGGCGCTTAATAACTTGCTGCTGGGGAGCGGCATCACATTCCAGATGACCGGCAATACGGTCTCGCTGATTCCGCCGGCAGGTGCCGGCAACGCGCTGGAACTCGGCGCCGTATCGATTTCCGGCAAGGCGCCGGGTTCGACCACCGAAGGCACCGGGCTCTACACCACGTACTCGTCCAGTAGTTCGACGCGTCTGAACCTGACCCCCAAAGAAACACCACAGTCGCTGACCGTCATGACCCGCCAGCGTCTGGACGACCAGCGCCTGACCAACCTCAGCGACACCCTTGACGCCACTCCCGGCATCATCGTATTGCGCGACGGCCAGGGTGCCGAATCCGACGGTTACTTCTCCCGTGGTTTCGAGATTCAGAACTTCGAAATCGACGGCGTCCCCACCGTCAAGCGCATGGACAACTACACCCAGAGCATGGCGATGTACGACCGCGTTGAAGTCGTGCGCGGTGCCACCGGCCTGATCAGTGGCCTGGGCAGCCCATCGGCGACCATCAACCTGATCCGCAAACGCCCGACGGCCGAGGCCCAGGCGAGCATCACCGGTGAAGCCGGCAACTGGGATCGCTACGGCAGCGGCTTCGACGTCTCCGGCCCGCTGAACGAAACCGGCAACATTCGCGGCCGCCTGGTCGCCGACTTCAAGACCGAGCAATCCTGGATCGACCGTTACAAACAGGATTCGCAACTGGTCTATGGCATCACCGAGTTCGACCTGAGCGAAAGCACCCTGCTGACCATGGGTTTCAGCTACCAGCAAACCGACGTTGACTCGCCGATGCGCTCCGGCCTGCCGACCCGTTTCACCGACGGCTCGCGCACCAACCTCAAGCGTTCGCTGAACTCGGCACAGACCTGGTCCTATAACGACCACGAACAAACGAGCTACTTCACCTCGATCGAACACCAGTTCGACAACGGCTGGAGCGGCAAGGTCGAGTTCACTCACTCCGAGAACAAATTCGACGAGGTGTTCAACTACGTCAACGGCGGCCTCAACCCCGACGGCAGTGGCACCACGCAGTTGCCGGTTCGCTTCTCCGGCACACCACGTCAGAACAACCTCGACGCCTACCTCACCGGGCCGTTCAGCCTGCTGGGACGCGAACACGAGCTGATCGCTGGTGTGACGCTGTCCAACTACTATGAAAACGTGCCGAGCTACGGTGGCTGGAAATATGACTATTCGGGCTCCCCGGCCGGCGCCATCGACAACTTGCTGAACTGGAACGGCGACTCGGTCAAACCGGACTTCGCTGTCACCGGCAAATCCACCACCGACGAAACCCAGTACGCGGCTTATCTGGCCACCCGTCTGCACGTCACCGACGACCTGAGCGTGCTGTTGGGCAGCCGTGTCATCGACTGGCATCGCGACATCGAAGACAAGCCCTACGGTGCGGCAGAGACCAAAACCGAAGAGTCCGAAACCGGCGTGTTCATCCCGTACACCGGCGTGGTTTATGACCTCAACGACACCTGGTCGCTGTACGCCAGCTATACCAAAATCTTCAACCCGCAATCGTCCTGGGTTCGCGACGTCAACAACAAACCCCTGGACCCGATGGAAGGCACCGGCTACGAGGTCGGTGTCAAGGGCAGTCACTTCGACGGCAAGTTGAACTCCAGCGTCGCGCTGTTCAAGCTTGAACAAGACAACCTGGCCATCTGGATCGATACCCCTGGCGGCAACACCTACAAGTCCGAGCAAGGCACCACCACCAAAGGTGCCGAGTTCACGCTTGACGGTGAACTGGCCGAAGGCTGGCAGGCGTCTGCCGGCTATGCCTACGCCGTCAGCACCGACTCCGATGACCAGCGCATCGTCACTACCCTGCCCCGTCACAGCCTCAAGACGTTCACCAGCTATCGCCTGCCTGGCGTGCTGGACAAGGTCACCCTCGGTGGTGGCGTGAACTGGCAGAGCAAGACGGGCAACGACCTGCACACCTTCACCCAGGGCAGCTACGCCGTTACCAACCTGCTGGCCCGCTACGACATCAGCAAAAACCTGAGTGCATCGGTCAACCTGAACAACGTGTTCGACCGCGAGTACCTGAGCTACGCCGGCGACCACGGCATGTACGGCGCACCGCGCAACATCATGACGGGCTTCAAGTACAACTTCTGATTCAACAGGCGCAACAAAAAAGCGCACCGGCGAAACCGGTGCGCTTTTTTTGTGGGTGATGGTTTTGTAAGGCCGTACGGCTAATAAAAAAGTCACCAAGCCACATTCTTGCAGCTGGGTGACCTGCAATCCTTTTTTTCAGGCAACTACCGGATACATCCCCCCCCGCAAAACCCCAACCAGCACCTGATAAATCTCCTCCACCTCTTCCGTCACCATGCGCATCCGCAAAAAGTCATGCACATGCCCCCCAAACTCACGACACTCCAACAGACCATTCACACCCGCCAGACGCTCGGCATAAGCCCGCCCCTCGTCCACCAGCGGATCGAAGCCGGCCAGCGCCACATAGGCAGGCGCCACGTCCTTGAGGTCGGGACACAACAGTGGCGAGAAGCGCCAGTCGCTGCGATCCTCGATGCTGCGCGCGTAGTGCTGGTAAAACCATTCCAGGGTGTCGCTTTCCAGCAGGTAACCCTCGCCCAGCAGGTCCATGGATTCGAATCGCTGCGAAGCATCGGTCACCGGATAGCACAACAGTTGCAGGCACGGTTTCAACGCATCCGGTTCGCGCGCCTGGAGTGCCAACACCGTCGCCAGGGTGGCGCCGACGCTGTCACCGCCAAACACCAGGCGCGACAGGTCGAGACCAAATTCGCCGGCCTGGCTGCGCAACCAGTCCAGCGCGTCGGCGCAGTCGTGCAGCGCCGTGGGGAATTTATGCTCGGGTGCGCAGCGGTAGCCCACTGACAACACCGCACACGGGGTACGTGCGCAAAACTCACGGCAGATGCCGTCGTGGGAGTCGAGGCTGCCGACCACAAAGCCACCACCGTGCAAGAACAGCAGCACGGGTAGCGCGGTCGTGCGTTGCAACGGACGGTACAGGCGCAAGGCCAGGACACTGCCGTCACGGGCGGTGTGCTGCACCTCGCTCACTTCGACGTCCGGTGCCGCCCAGCGCATCTGTTGCGAGGACTGTTCGAACGCCTGCCGCGCCTGCTCGGGCGTCGAGCGGTGGAAAGCCATGGCGCCGTCCTGATTGTCTTCGATCAGATCGAGAAACGCGGCCACTTCAGAATTCAATGACATGAATGACATCCCGGGTCGATGCTCATCAAGAGCGACCGACCCTTTGAGTAAAGGTTGAGAAGTCGACTACACCGCCGCCTGTTGCAGACAATGCTCGACCAGCGCTTCCAGCTCCGCCTGATAGTGCTGCATCAAGGTTTCGATGGTGCTCGGGCGATAACGTCGGGTGCTGTAGATGCAGCGCATCGACAACTTGCCGTCAAACACCTGGCCGACCACTTCCAGCCAGTTGCCCAGCCCTGCTTCGAGGCTGTAGGTATCGCCGATTCCCTCTTCAGCCGGCATCAGCATCGCCTGCTCATCGAAGGTCTGGTCGAACTGCCCCAGGTAGTTGAAGGTCAGCCGCGCCTGAGGCAATGCCGCGAGTTGCGCCTGCACGGGATTCTCGGCCATGTAGCGCAATGCGCCGTAGCCGACACCTTTGTGCGGCACACCCGCCAGTTGATCCCGAACGGCGGCGATGGACGCACCAAAATCCTGTTCCACCACGGGCGCCAGACGCACCGGGTACATGCTGGTGAACCAGCCCAGGGTACGACTCAAGTCCAGGCCTTCGACCAGATCCTCACGGCCGTGCCCTTCGAGTTGCACCAGCACCGAAGACGCTTCGCTCCAGCGGCACAGCACGCGGCTCAGGGCCGTCAGCAACAAATCGTTGATTTGCGTGCCATAGACCGCAGGCGCCTGTTTGAGCAGTTGCCCGGTGCGTGTTGCGTCCAGGCCCATGAAGGTCTCTTCGCGGTAACGCACCTGGTTTTTGCCCCGCAGGTTGTCGCATGGCAAGTCCTGACCCGGTTGATCGAGCTGTTCCAGCCAGTAACCCAGCTCGCTCTCAACCAGCATCGGCACCTGCGCCGCCAGGCCATCGGCCCAGGCACGATAGCTGCTGGTGCGCACATCCAGCACCGGCTCACGGTTCTGGCTGAAGGCTTCATAACCGAGTTGCAAGTCCTGCAACAGCACACGCCAGGACACCGCATCGATCACCAGGTGATGAACCACCAGCAGCAAGCGCACCTCGCCGTCCGGCAGGCTCACCAGCATGGCTCGCAACAGCGGACCTTCAGCCAGGTTCAAACTGCGTTGCGCCTCATTGGTCAGCGCCTCCAGTTGCGCGACGTCACTGACGTCACGCTGCCACAGCAACGGGTTCTGCTCGGCCAGGCGCAAGCTGTCCTGCACCGATTGGTAGTGCTGGAACCAGCGACCGCCATCCTGGAAGAAGCGCAAGCGCAGGGAGTCGTGCTGCTCCAGCATCCGCTGCAGCGTGCGCTCCAGTGCCCGGGCGTCGAGCCCTTGGCGGGCGCGTAACATCATGGCCTGGTTGAAGTGGTGCGGTTCGCTCATCTTCTCGTCGAAGAACCACGCCTGAATCGGAATCAGGCCAAAGGCACCGGCCTGGGCCACATGGGTGGTATCCGGCGCCAAGGCAGCCTGGGCGACCACGTGCTGATCGAACAGATTGCCAATGGTCTGGAAGCGCATCAGGTCACGCAGTTTGATGTCCAGTTTCAACTCAGGGTGGTTACGCGCCTTGGAGATCACTTGCAGGCTGAGAATCGAATCACCGCCCAACTCGAAGAAATTGTCGCTGATCCCTACTTGCTCCACTTGCAGGACATCGGCCCAGATCTGCGCCAGCAACGCCTCTTCAGCGGTGCGCGGCACCACGTAACGCTCGGCCTGGAATTCAGGTTCCGGCAAGGCTTTGCGATCAAGTTTGCCGTTCGGTGAAATCGGCATGCGCGCCAGACAGATCACCTGCAGTGGCACCATGTATTCCGGCAACTGCGCCCGCAGCGCGGACTTGAGGCGATCACCCGCATCGTCTTGCGCACTGACCACGTAGCCGATCAGCTGCTTGCCGGAAACGCCGTCACGGGCAATTACCACGGCATCGCTGACGCCGTCCTGGGCCCGCAAGCAGGCCTCGATTTCACCCAATTCGATACGAAAGCCACGGACCTTGACCTGATGGTCGACACGCCCGACGTAATCGAGGATGCCATCGGCGCGCAAACGCACCAGATCGCCACTGCGATACAACCGGCTACCCGGCTCGCCGAACGGGTCCGGCACGAAGCGCTCGGCGGTGATTGACGGGCGACCGTGATAACCCCGGGCAACCCCGTAACCGCCAATGTGCAATTGCCCGGACAAGCCTTCCGGCAACGGATTGAGATCATCGTCCAGGACCCACAACGAACGCTGACCGACCACCCGTCCGATCGGCGCATAGGCCGCCGCACACGCTTCATCGTTGGCCGCCTTCCAGAGCATCGGCGTGACCACCGTTTCTGTCGGGCCGTAACCGTTGGTGATGTATTGCGGACGCAGTACTCGGCGCACCTGCGCCAGCGTCTGCTCCGGCACGGCATCCCCGCCCAGGCAATAGATACGCACCTGTGGCGCGCTCATGCCGCTGCCTTCAACGTATTCGGCCACCTGTTTGAGATAGGCCGGCGGGAAGCAGGCGATATCGATCGACAGGTTCTGCAACGCGTGGCTAGTCTGCTCCGGCGTCCACAGTTCATTGTCACGCAGCACCAGCGTGCCACCGAACGCCAGCGTGGTCAGCCAACGCTCGTGGGCCCCGTCGAAGGCGAACGACATGAAGTGCAATTCGCGGGTCGTGTGGTCCATCTCATACAACTCGCGGATCGCCTGGCAATGCATGCTCAGCGGTCCATGGGTCACCGCCACGCCTTTGGGCACACCGGTGGAGCCGGATGTGTAAATCAGATACGCCAGGCTTTCTTCCCAAACCTGCACCGCCGGGGCGCTGTCGGGATACTGATGAGCGTCGAAATGGTCAAGATCCAGCAGCGGCAGCTCGGCTGGCAACGGCAGGCGCAGGGCCGCCGTCCCACGGCTGATCATCTGGGTCATGCCCGAGTCTTCGATCATGAAAGCCAGACGTTCGCTCGGGTAATCGATGTCCAATGGCACATAGGCCGCGCCGCTTTTGAGTACCGCCAGCAACGCCACCAACATGTCGAGCGAACGCTCCAGCGCCACACCGATCACCACTTCAGGTCCGGCACCGATGGCCATCAGGTGATGGGCCAGTTGATTGGAACGACACTCCAGGTCGGCGTAGCTCAGGACCTGCCCGGCACACTCTGCCGCCACTGCGTGCGGACGCGGAACCACGTGCGCCGCAATCAATGCCGGAAGCAGTTCACGACGATGGACCGCTTGCGGTTCCCCACCCCACTGTTGCAACGCCTGCCATTGCTGCGGCGCCAGGCGTGGCAGGTTACCGAGCCGTTCAAGCGGCGCATCGAGCATCGCTTGCAGGGTCATTTCCATGGTCTGGCGAATCCGCTCGACCGCTTCGACACTGAAACGATCCCGCAGGAACAGGTACTCGATCGACAGTTCTTCGCCGAGGTGTACCGCCAGGTCCATCGGGAAGTTGGTCACGTCGTGGCTGGCCGAGGCGCCAAAACGCAGCCCGCCTTGAGCCTGTTCCAGACGCTGGTCGATCGGGTAGTTTTCGAACACTATGATGCTGTCGAACAACGGCTGGCCGCCCTGCCCCGACCAACGCTGAATATCCGCCAGCGGCGCGTGGGCGTGCTCGCGCAGGTCAAGGTTGTAGGCTTGCAAGCTGCCCAGCCATTCATTCAGGCGTTGAGCCGGTTCCAGGGTCTGGATCACCGGCAAGGTGTTGATAAACAGCCCGAGCATGCTGCCGGCATTTGGTAAACCTTCCGGACGCCCGGCCACCGTGGCGCCAAACGCCACGCTGTGCTGACCGGTGTAGCGCTGCAACACCAGCAGCCACGCACCTTGAATCAGCGTGTTGGCAGTGATGCCCTGGGCGCGGCAATGCTGTTGCAGCGTCGCGGTCTGTTGCGCATTCCATTGGGTGTACAGGGCCTGGTGCCCGTGCTCCGTGGAGTCATGACGCGGGTGCATGGCCTGACTGAGCGCCGTCGGTTCGGCCAGGGTCTTGAGGTGGCCTTTCCAGAATTGCTCCAGGCGCCCCTGATCCTGATCCTGCAACCACGCAATGAAATCACGATAACGTCCGCTCTCGCCTTCCACCTGCCCGGTGGCGTAATGCTGCAGGACTTCACCGAATAGCTGCGAACTGCTCCAGCCGTCCATGAGGATGTGGTGGCTGGTCCAGATCAACTGATACTGATCGGCCCCGGTGCGCACCAGCCGCGTGCGTTGCAGCGGCATACGGTTCAGTTCGAAACCCTTGACCCGCTCCAGACGCGCGAACTCGGCCAGTCGGGCTTCATCCATCGGGCCGTCGACCGCTTGCAGATCAACCACCCCCTGACGATGCACCACCTGCACCGGCGAGGCTTGGCCATCCTGCCAATGGAACGAAGTGCGCAGAATCTCGTGACGCTGCACCACGCATTCCCACGCCGCGCGAAAGCGCTCGATGTCGAGGCCTTCCACCGACAAGTTCAGCTGATTGACGTACAGGTCGTTGCCATCGTCGGACAGGGTGTGGAACAGCATCCCCTGTTGCATCGGCGACAACGGGTAAACGTCTTCGATCTCCCGCACCGGCACCGACAAACCGTCCAGACGGGCCTGGCTCAATGCCGCCAACGGGAAGTCCGACGGAGTCAGTCCATGGCTGTCCGGCGCCAGGCAATGCTCGATCAGCAACGCCAGTTCCCGAGCGTAATCGTCGGCCAGCGCCTGCACCGTGGCGGTGTCGAACATCTGTTGGCTGAACGTCCAGGACAGGCTCAACTCACCGCCATACACCTGACCGTTGAGGGTCAGCCAGTTGCCCAGCGGGGCGAGGTCACTGAGTTCATCGCCGGCACTTTCACTGGCCGGAACGAACAACGCGGCCTCGTCGAACTGGCTGTCGAACTGGCCCAGGTAATTGAAGGTGATGCGCGGCATGGGCAGCGCGGCCAGTTGCTGACGCGCCGACTCGTTACCCAGGTAACGCAAGGCGCCGAAGCCAATGCCTTTGTTGGGGATCGCCCGCAGTTGCTCCTTGATCTGCTTGATCGAGTCATCGACCGTCGCTGACGGTGTCAAACGTACCGGGAACAGGCTGGTGAACCAGCCCAGGGTGCGGCTCAGATCCACCGCGTCGAACACGTCTTCGCGACCGTGACCTTCGAGCTGGATCAGGGTCGAGGCATCACCGGTCCAGCGGCAGATGACCCGCGCCAACGCGGTCAACAGCAGGTCGTTGACCTGGGTGCGATAAGCCGCTGGCGCCTGTTGCAGCAACTGACTGGTCAGGGCCTTGTCGAGTCGGGTCTGCACACTGTGCGCGTAGCGGTTTTGCAGGCTGGCGTCGGGACGTTCGCAAGGCAACGCCAGTGCCGCGCCTTGCAGTTGTTCAGACCAAAGCGCCAGTTCAGCGTCCAGGGTGCCAGCGTATTGCTGCAGGTGTTCGCCCCAGGTTTTGAAGGCGCTGGTCTTGGCCGGCAAGGCAATCGAACGGCCGGCCTGGACTTGGGTGAATGCGGTTTGCAGGTCTTCGAGCAACACGCGCCAGGACACGCCATCGACCACCAAATGATGCACCACCAGCAAAAAGCGCTGACTGTTGTCGGGCAAATCGAGCAACACACCGCGCAGCAGCGGACCGTTTTGCAGGTTCAGGCTGCGCTGGGCTTGCTGGCAGCTGGCTTCGAGGTCGCCGGCATCGGCCAGCGTGGTTTGCCACAACAATTTTTGACCGGCCTCCCGCGGCCGGTGATGGGCGGTCCAGCCCGACGCCGACTCGTTGAAGCAAAGGCGCAGTGCATCGTGATGCTGCACCAAGGCCTGTAGCACTTGCTCGACAGTATCGGCGCGCAGCTGAATGGACGGTTTGAGCAGCAGCGACTGGTTCCAGTGATGACGCTCGGGAATGCCGCCGGCAAAGAACAGCTGCTGCAAAGGCAACAACAGGGCTTCGCCGCTGACCGGACCTTGATCAATCGTCAGCGCGGTACTGCCCGGTTGCGCTACAGCGGCCAGGGCCTGCACGGTCTGGTGCTGGAAAAGATCCTTGGGCGTGAATTGGATACCCGCTTGACGGGCGCGACCGACCACTTGAATCGAGATGATCGAATCACCGCCCAATTCAAAGAAGTTATCCGTCGAGCTGACGCGCTCCAGGCGCAGCACATCGGCCCAGATCGCAGCGATGCGCTGTTCCATGTCGGTGCGTGGCGCCACAAAGCTGTGTTGCGTCAGGTTGGCATCCGGCTTTGGCAATGCCTTGCGATCCAGCTTGCCATTCGGCGTCAACGGCAACTGCGCCAGCAGCATCAGATGCGCCGGCACCATGTGTGCCGGCAGGCTGTCCTTGAGCCGGCTCCTGATGTCGTCACGCCACGCGACTTGCAGATGCTCTTCAAGCGGTTGCGTCGGCACCAGATAGGCCGCCAATTGTTTGCCGCTCGGCCCGGCATGCGCCAGCACCACCGCTTCGCGGACAGCGGCAAGTTCCAGCAAACGTGCTTCGATCTCACCCAACTCGATGCGAAAACCACGGATTTTCACCTGGTTATCCACACGACCTTGATAGTCGAACACGCCGTCCTTACGCTCGCGCACCAGGTCACCGCTGCGGTACAGCCGCGCCCCCGGCGCACCGAACGGGTCCGGGACAAAGCGTTCGGCGGTCATCGCCGGACGGTCCAGGTAACCCCGGGCCAGGCCCGTGCCGCCCAGGAACAACTCGCCCATGACGCCTTGAGGCAGTGCGTTCAAATCGTCACTGAGCACACAGGTACTGCGGTCACCGATGCGCGTGCCGATGGGCGCATAAGCCGCACCGCAAATGTCATTGCGGCCCGCCTTCCAGATCAGCGGCGTGACCACGGTTTCGGTCGGCCCATAGCCATTGATGATGTACTGCGGCGCCAGCGCTGCCCGTGCCCGTTCGAAGCTGTCGTTGGGCACGGCGTCGCCGCCGAAGCAGTAGATGCGCACTGCTGGCGGGTTGCCAACGTGCTCGGCGTGTTCGGCCAATTGCTGCAAATACACCGGCGGAAAAGCCGCCACGGTCACGCCGTGCTGCTGCATGGCGGTGTAGGTCTGTTCCGGGCTCCAGAGGCTGTCGTCGCGCATCAGCAGGCGCGAACCATGGGTCAATGGCGTCAACCAACGCTCGTGGGCACCGTCGAACGCGAACGACATAAAGTGCAGCTCGCAATCGTCCGGGGTCATTTCGTAGCGTTTGCCGATGGCTTGGCAATGCATCGCCAGTGGGCCATGGGCGACACACACGCCTTTGGGTTGACCCGTGGAGCCGGAGGTGTAAATCACGTACGCGAGGTTTTCGTCGTGAACGCTGGCCTGCGCGGCAGTGCCGGGGAAATCTTCGGTCGACAGTCGATCCAGTTCCAGTGCACGCAAACCATTGCTCAGGGGCAATTGCTGGCTCAACACCGAATCGGTCAGCAACAGCGCGATGCCCGAGTCTTCGATCAGGTAAGCCAGACGTTCACGGGGATAGCTGGCATCCAGCGGCACATAGGCGCCGCCAGCCTTCAGGACAGCCAGCAAGGCCACCAGCATCGATGGGCTGCGGGGCAAGGCCACACCGACACGAACTTCCGGCCCCACGCCTTCGGCGATCAGCAGGTGCGCAAGTCGGTTGGCCTGGGTGTCCAGCTCGCCAAAGCTGAGCACCTGATCGCCGCACCGAACCGCTTCACGGTCAGGCTGTTGCGCCGCGATCACGCCAATGCGTTGATGCACCGGCAGCGGATCAGTGCACGGTTGCGCGACATTGCTGGCGTGCAGACGCGCCTGTTCGGCGGCGCTGAGCAGCGTCAAGGCACCGAGGCGCACGCTGGCGGATTGGCAGAATTGTTCCAGCAACGAAGCCAGTTGTGCGTTCAGCCGAACAATCGCCTCCAGGCTGTAATGTTCCCGAGTAAAGCTGTAATGCAGCGACAGTGTCTGACCCAGGTTGACCCCCACGGTCAGCGGGTAGTTGGTCTGCTCTCGGGTGTCCACCGGGCCGAATCTCAAGCCCAGCGGCGCGCCCTGCTCCAGCGCTTCAGAAATCGGATAGTTCTCGAACACCAGCAGATTGTCGAACAGACCATCGCTGCCCTGCCCCGACCAGCGCTGAATGTCGGCCAGCGGCGTGTGCTCGAAGTCGCGCAGCGACAGGTTCAACGCCTGCACCGATTGCAGCCACTCGCTGACGGTCAGTTGCGGTTCGGGACGGGCGATCACCGGCAACGTGTTGATGAACAGCCCAACCTGTTGCTCGACGCCCGGCAAGTCGGCCGGACGCCCAGACACCGTGGCGCCGAACGCCACGGTCGACTGGCCGGTGTAGCGTTGCAACAGCAGTAGCCAGGCCGCTTGCACCAGGGTGTTGAGGGTAACTTTCTGCTCCCGGGCGAACTCGCCCAGGCGCAGTGTGGCGGTGGCATCGATCAAATGCTGATGCTGGTCATGTCCAGTGCCTATGCCCGGCGCCGAGCGGTCAGCCAGACCTTGAGCCAGGCGTGTCGGCTCATCGAGTTGAGCCAGTCGGGCCATCCAGAACCGTTCGCTGGCCTGGCCATCCTGACCTTGTAGCCAGGCGATGTAATCGCTGTAGCGCCCGACTGTCGCGGCCGGTGTCTGGCCGGCATAACGCTGGAGCACCTCGCCCAACAGCTGCGAGTTGCTCCAGCCATCCATGAGAATGTGGTGGCTGGTGTAGAGCAATTCGTACTGGTCGTCAGCGGTGCGTATCACCACCAGGCGCAACAGCGGCACCCGCGTCAGGTCGAAGGGCTGGTTGCGCTCGGCCTCGGCCAGTGCGTCCAGGTTGTCGGCCGGTTGCCCACGCCAGTCGTAAACGGTGAATGGCAGCTCGGCATGACGTTCGACGATTTGCAGCGGTCGGGCCTGTTCGCCGCCCCAGACAAACCGCGTGCGCAAGATGTCGTGCGCCTCCAGCGCCGCTTGCCAGGCCTGGCGGAAACGCTCGACATCCAGCCCTTGCACCGCGACGCGCATCTGGTTGATGTACTCGCCCGAATCCTGCTCATACACGCTGTGGAACAACATGCCCTGCTGCATCGGCGACAGCGGATAAATGTTATCGACAGACTGCGGATCGGCGACCAGCGCATCCAGTTGTTGCTGGTTCAACCCTGCCAGCGGGAAATCTGAAGGCGTGACGCCGCGATGGCGGGCATCGCAGCAGTGAGCGATCAGTGCGCTCAACTCGCTGGCATAGTCGTCGGCCAGGCGCTGAATCGTCGCCGGATCGAACATGTCGCGGCTGAATGTCCAGCTCAGGTTGAGCTCGCCGCCATAAACCTTGCCGTTGACGTCCAGCCAATTGGCCAGCGGTGCCTGAGGGCTCTGCTCGCGACCGGTGCTTTCACTGGCCGGCACGAACAGCGCCGTCTCGTCGAACTGGCTGTCGAACTGCCCCAGGTAGTTGAAGGTGATGCGCGGCACGGGCTGTGCCGCCAGGGTCTCACGGGTTCGGGCATCGCCCAGATAGCGCAACGCGCCGAAACCGATGCCTTTGTTCGGCACCGCGCGCAGTTGTTCCTTGACCGCTTTGAGCGAGTCGGCCAACGCGGTGGCCGGGGTCAACTTGACCGGGAACAGGCTGGTGAACCAGCCCACGGTGCGGCTCAGATCGATGTCGTCGAACAGCTCCTCGCGACCATGGCCTTCCAGTTGAATCAAGGCCGATGCCTGCCCGGTCCAGCGGCAGATCACCCGCGACAGAGCCGTCAGCAACAGGTCGTTGATTTGCGTGCGATACGCCGCCGGGGCCTGTTGCAGCAACTGACGCGTCAGGTTCGGATCCAGTCGGGTTTCGACACTCAGCGCCTGGGCGTTCTGCAAACCACCGTCCGGGTTGTCGCACGGCAGATCGACGGTGACGCCAGCCAGTTGCTCAGTCCACCAGTGCAGTTCGGGTTGCAAGGCATCGCCGGCATAAGTCTGGAGGTGTTCGGCCCAGGCCTTGAACGGACTGGTCTTGGCCGCGAGTGAGATTGCTTGACCGCTTTGCAGCTGCTCGCAGGCGCGCTGCAGATCTTCCAGCAGCACCCGCCAGGACACGCCATCGACCACCAGGTGATGGATCGCCAGCAACAAGCGCTGACTGCCATCGGCCAGCTCCATCAACACCGCGCGCAACAACGGCCCAGTCTCCAGGTTCAGGCTGCCTTGCGCCGCCTCGCACACGGCTTCGACTTCGCTGGCCTGCTGCAGCGTCACGCATTGCAGCAGCGTTTGGGCATTGCCCTCGCGGTGAGTCGCAGTCCAGCCGCCGTCGGTTTGAGTAAAGCTCAGGCGCAGGGCATCGTGGTGCAGCACCAGCGCCTGCAAGGCCCGTTCAAGGATGGCGGCGTCTACCGCGCCGGCCGGCTTGAGCAACAACGCCTGGTTCCAGCGCTGACGCTCGGGAATCTCGGTGGCGAAAAACCGCTGCTGGAACGGCAACAGCGGCGTGGTCCCGGTGATCGGGCCTTGCTCGATGCTCAGGGACGAGTCGCCCACCTGGACAACACGGGCCAGGCCTTGAATGGTCTGGAACTGGAACAAATCCTTTGGCGTGAGGCGCAGGCCCGCCTGACGGGCACGGCTGACCACTTGAATGGAGATGATCGAGTCGCCGCCCAGCGCGAAAAAGTTGTCGGTCACGCCGACGCGTTCCAACCCCAATACGCCCTGCCAGATCTCGCATAACTGCTGCTCGATCTCGTTGCCAGGGGCCAGGTAGGTTTGCTGCACCAGCGCTGCATCCGGTTTGGGCAGGGCCTTGCGATCCAGCTTGCCGTTGGGCGTCAGCGGCAAGGCGTCGAGGAACAGCAAGTGCGCCGGCACCATGTATTCCGGCAGATGTTCGCGTAGCGCCGCTTTGAGCACCTCACTCAAGCGCGCTTGTGCCTCGGCGTCACGGGTGACAACAGTTGGGACGATGTAAGCCACCAATTGCTGACCGCTCGCGCCGTCCTGAGCCAGGACCGCCAGCTCACGCACGGCGTCTTGCTGCAATAGCCGCGCTTCGATTTCGCCCAGCTCGATACGGAACCCGCGGACCTTGACCTGATGGTCGATACGCCCGACGTACTGCAAGTTGCCGTCCGCTTGATAACGGGTAAGGTCGCCGGTGCGATAGAACCGCTCGCCCGGTGCGCCAAACGGGTTGGGCAGGTATTTTTCCGCGGTCAGGCCGGGACGCGCCAGGTAACCCCGGGTGATCCCGGCACCGGCCAGGTACAGCTCGGCTGCGACGCCCTGTGGCACGGGTTGCAACTCGCCGTCGAGCACATAACTGGCGGTGTGCTTGAGTGGCCGGCCGATGCTCGGCTGACCGCCGGCGGTGCGGCGGGTCCAGGTGGAATAGGTGGTGTCTTCCGAAGGGCCATACAAGTCGTAGACGTGCTCGACGGTGGTGTGCTCATACAACGTGTCGACCAGGCTTTGTTTGAGCGGCTCACCGGCCAGATTGATGATGCGCACACCGGGTGGAATGTCACCGCTGCGCTGCAACGCGGCAATGGCCGAGGGCACGGTATTGATCAGGCGCACCTGATCGCGTGCCGGCAACTGCGCCAGCTCGAGGGCATTGCGGGCAATGATCAGCGACCCGCCATTGGCCAGGGTGACAAACAGCTCCCACACGGACAGGTCGAAACACACCGACGTGGAAGCCAGAACACCCTGGATGTCGTCACGGCTGTAGACCGATTTCGACCAGTCGATCAGGGCCAGAACGTTGCGATGGGCAATCGCCACGCCTTTGGGTTTGCCGGTGGAACCGGAGGTGTAAATCACATAGGCGAGGTTGTCCGCCTGCACCCGAGTGACCGGCGCCGTCTGCGGATAACCGGCAAAGTCGGCCTCGGCATTGTCCATCAGCAGCACATCGGTGCCGCTGGCGACCGACAGGCTCGCAGTCACCTCACGCTCGGTCAGCAGGCACAAGGCGCGGCTGTCTTCCAGCATGTAGGCCACGCGCTCGCCGGGATAGTCCGGGTCCAGCGGCACATACACACCGCCGGCCTTGAGTACCGCGAGCAATGCAATCAACAGGTTTTCCGAGCGCGGCATGGCGACGCCGACCCGCACTTCCGGGCCGACCCCGCGCTCGATCAAGGCATGCGCCAACTGATTGGCCCGGCCTTCGAGGGCGGCGTACGTCAGGTGACGCTCGGCGAACGTCACCGCCCGGGCGTCAGGCGTTGCAGCGGCTTGCCGGGCAATTAGCTGGTGAATGCACAGATCGCTGGCGAACGGTTCGTCCGCGCGGTTCCAGTCGCGCAACATCAATTGCTGCTCGGCCCCGTCGAGCATCGGCAATTCACCGACCCGTTGCTGCGAACTGGCCACGATGCCCTTGAGTAACGACTGCCAGTGCCGACCCATGCGCTCGATGGTGGCGGCGTCGAACAGGTCCGTGGCGTAAATCAGCGACGCCCAGACCCCTTCAGGCGACTCATGGGTTTCCAGGGTCAGGTCAAACTGCGCCGTGAGGCTGTCCCAATTCACGCTCTCGACTACCAGGCCCGGCAACTGCATGGCCTGACCGGTCTGTCGGGCACCGCTCTGATGGTTGAACATCACCTGAAACAACGGGCTGCGACTCAGGCTGCGCTCCGGTGCCAAGGCTTCGACCAATTGCTCGAACGGCAGGTCCTGATGCGCCTGCGCGCCCAGGGCCGATTGCTTGGCCTGGGCCAAAAGCGCGCTGAACGTCATGCTGCTGTCGATCGTCGCGCGCAAGACCTGAGTGTTGACGAAGAAGCCGATCAACCCTTCGGTTTCAGCGCGATTGCGGTTGGCAATCGGCACGCCGATACGGATATCGTCCTGACCGCTATAACGGTGCAACAAGGTCTGGAACGAGGCCAGCAGCAACATGAACAGCGTCACGCCTTCACGCCGGGCGACCTCCTGCAAGCCTTTGCCCAGTGCGCCTTCAAGCGGCAAGTCGAGTCGTGCGCCCCGGTAACTTTGCACCAGCGGACGCGGATGATCGGTCGGCAACTCCAGCACACCCGGATCGCGGCCCAGGTGCTCGACCCAATAGGCCAACTGACGCTCGCGCTCCCCCGCGTCCATCCAGCTGCGCTGCCACTGTGCGAAGTCGGCGTACTGAATCGGCAACGGCGCCAGCACCGCAGGCGTGCCGCGGACGAAACCGGCGTACAGTTCAATCAGCTCGCCGACCATCACCTGCATCGACCAGCCATCAGAAACGATGTGATGCTGGACCATCACCAACACGTGATCGTCCTCGGCCAGACGCAGCAAGCGGACTCGCAACAACGGGTCCTGTTCCAGGTCGAACGGTCGGGCGATTTCAGCCTCGATCAGACCGCGCAGTGCGGCCTCATCAATTGCCGGGTCCACCGCACGCACCTCAAGCTGCAGCGCAAACGGTGGATTGATAAGCTGAATGGCCCGGTCCTGATCTCCACGGGCAAAACCGGTGCGCAGGCTTTCGTGACGCTCGATCAGCGTATCGAAGCTGCGCTGCAGCACCGCCATGTCCAACGCTCCGCGCAATCGCAGCGCCGTCGGAATGTGGTACGCCGCGCTGTCCGGCTCCATCTGCCAAAGAAACCACTGCCGCTCCTGAGCATAGGAAAGCAACAGGGGCTCACCGGCAGTGCGCCGAAAAATCGGAGCAATGCCATAGAGGTTAATGCCCTGTTTGCCCAGTAGAATCGCCAGCGCCTTGCGTTTCTCGGGAGAGAGTGCGCCTACCGATTCAATCAACTGCTGCATGCCGTGGTCCTCGTTAGGAAATCAGTTTTTCAAGTTCATCTGCTGATAAACGATTGAGGGCCTCCAAGGATTTAGCCAAAACATCATGAACGGGCTGCAAATCGGGTTGCAGGGCTTGAACGGCCTGGCAGAAATCGCCCAGATCGGTACGGGTGAACATCTCGCGGACCGGTATGTCGAACCCCGCCTGCTCACGCACACGCAGTACCACTTGCGTAGCCAGCAACGAGTGCCCACCCAGTTCGAAGAAGTTGTCGCGCAGGCCCACGCGCTCCAGTTTGAGCACCTCGGCCCAGATACCGGCGACTTGCACTTCGAATGCCGAGACCGGCGCCACGTAGGCCTGTTGCAACAGGCTGGCATCGGGCTTTGGCAAAGCCTTGCGATCCAGCTTGCCGTTGGGGCTCAGCGGCATCTGCGGCAATAGCAGCAGATGGGTCGGCACCATGTAATCGGGCAGGCTCTGGCCGATGTGGACCTTGAGTTCAGTCGCCAACTGCTGCGGCTGCGGTGCCTCTTCCACCGGCACCACATAGGCGACCAGCACGGCATTGTCCACGGCCACCACCACCGCTTCGCGCACGCTGTCGTGCTCCAGTAGCCGCGCTTCGATTTCACCCAACTCGATGCGCAAGCCGCGCAGCTTGACCTGATGGTCGATCCGCCCGGCGTATTCGATCACGCCATCGGCGCGGTAACGGGCCAGGTCGCCGGTGCGGTAGATCCGCTCGCCGTCACCAAACGGGCTGACCGCGAACCGCTCGGCGGTCAGCGCCGGACGCTGGTGGTAACCCCGCGCCAGACCTTCACCGGCCAGGTACAACTCACCCAACACACCGCTTGGCACCGGCTCCAGGTTGTCGTCGAGGATGTAGCAGCCGAGGTTGGCGATCGGTTGGCCGATCGGCACGCTGTCGCGGCCCTCTTCTACGCAGGTCCAGTGGGTGACGTCGATGGCCGCCTCGGTCGGGCCGTACAGGTTGTACAGAGCGGCGTTTGGCAACTTGGCGAACACCTGCTGCTGCGCATCCGCCGGCAGGGCTTCGCCGCTGCAAACGATGCGTTTGAGGCTGGTGCAGCTCGCGACGTCGATATCCTGCACAAAGGCCTGCAACATCGACGGCACAAAGTGCAGCGTGCTGATCTGCTCACGGTTGATCAACGCCACCAGTTTCGCCGGATCGCGATGATCCCCCGGCGCCGCGACGACCAGTCGTGCGCCAGTCATCAACGGCCAGAAGAACTCCCACACCGAGACGTCGAAACTGAACGGGGTTTTTTGCAGCACGCTGTCGCCAGCGCCCAGAGCGTAGGCTTGCTGCATCCAGCACAGGCGGTTGGTCAGCGCCGAATGGCGGTTGCCCGCGCCTTTCGGCTGGCCGGTGGAGCCCGAGGTGTAGATCACGTAGGCGAGGTTTTCGCCATCGACCGCCACGTTCGGATTGCTATCGGCATAACCGCCCAACGGTTCATCCAGCAGCAGCGTCTGCACGCTGGCGGACAGCGCCAGTGCATCGCGCAAATGGCCCTGGGTCAGCAGCCATTGCACGCCGCTGTCTTCGATCATGTAGCGCAAGCGATCCTGTGGGTATTCCGGGTCCAACGGCACGTAGGCACCGCCGGCCTTGAGCACCGCCAGCAGGCCGATGACCATTTCCAGCGAACGCTCGGCCGCAACGCCCACCAGACTTTCGGCACCGACACCCAAACCGATCAGCTTGTGGGCCAATTGGTTGGCGCGGGCATTGAGTTGCGCGTAGCTCAGGGTTTGCTCGCCAAAAATCAGCGCTGGAGCGTCAGGTGTTTGCAGCACCTGGGCTTCAATCAACTGTTGCACGCTTGAGGTCAGCGGGTAATCGGTGGCCGTGTTGTTCCAGTCCTGCAGCAGGGTTTGGCGCTCATGCTCGTCAAGCAAGCGCACGTCACCCAGCAAGCGCTGGCTGCCGAGTTCGGCCATTTGTTCCAGCAGTTGCTGAAGGTGGCGGGCCAGGTCTTCGATGACCCCACGGCTGAAGTGTTTGAGGCCAAAGGCGTACTGCACGGACAAGGTTTCGCCCAGGTCCACCAACACCGTCAGCGGGAAGTTGGTTTGCTCCTGGCTCAGCACCGGGCCAAACGTCAACCCTTGCGGCGCACCTTGCGCCAGCGCCTCGGCCACCGGGTAGTTCTCGAACACCAGCAGGCTGTCGAACAAGCCGTCACCCCGCTGACCCGACCAGCGCTGAATGTCCGCCAACGGCGTGTATTCGAACTCGCGCAAGGCCAGGTTCTGCGCCTGCACCTGCTGCAACCAGGCACCGATCGTTTGCTCGGCACTTGGGCTGGCGATCACCGGCAAGGTGTTGATGAACAACCCGACCTGATGTTCGACGCCTGGCAAGTCGGCCGGACGCCCGGCGACCGTGGCGCCGAACGCGACCGTAGCCTGTCCGGTATAGCGTTGCAGCAACAGCAGCCACGCCGCTTGCACCAGGGTGTTGAGGGTGACTTTCTGCTGACGGGCAAACTCGCTCAGGCGTTGCGTCTGCTCGCGATCCATCAGGCGCGTGAGTTCGTCATGACCGCTGGCCGGCTGCGCCTGGGCGCTATCGATCCGGCCCTGGGCCAGGCGTGTGGGTTCATCGAGCGTCGCCAACTGCCCTTTCCAGAACTGCTCGCTGGCCTGTGCGTCCTGGCGCTGCAACCAGCCGATGTAATCCGCGTAACGTCCCACCGTGGCGGCCGGCGCCTGCCCGGCATAACGCTGCAACACCTCGCCGAGCAACTGCGAGTTGCTCCAGCCATCCATCAAAATATGATGACTGGTGTAGATCATCTCGTGGCTGTCATTGCCAGTACGCACCAGCACCAGGCGCAACAGTGGCGCCTGGAGCAGATCAAACCCTTCACGCAGTTGTTCTCCTGCCAGAGCGTCCAGCGCAGGCAACAGGTCGATGCGATCACGCCAGTCATGCAAGGCGAACGGCAGGTCAGCCCGACGCTGCACGATCTGCAACGGCTGCTCCTGCTCGGTGGTCCAGACGAAACGGGTGCGCAGGATCGAATGATTATCCAGCGCGGCCTGCCAGGCCTGGCGCAGACGCTCGGCGTCCAGGCCCTGGACGCTGACACGCATCTGATTGATGTAGTCGCCCGACCCTTGCTCGTAAAGGCTGTGGAACAACATGCCCTGCTGCATCGGCGACAGCGGATAGATGTCTTCGACATCCGCTCCGGCATTCGGCAAGGCATCGAGTTGCGCCTGGGTCAGTGCTGCCAAAGGAACGTCGGACGGCGTGATACCGGCATGACGACTCTGGCTGCAATGCTCGATCAGCGCCCTCAGTTCCACGGCGTACTCATCGGCCAGGCGCTGCACGGTGGCTTCATTGAACATTTCACGGCTGAAGGTCCAGCCCAGGCTCAGCTCACCGCCATACACGCGGCCATTGAGCTCCAGCCAGTTGCCCAGCGGCGCCAGCGGGCTCTGTTCTTCGCCGGCACTTTCGCTGGCCGGCACGAACAGCGCAGCGTCATCGAACTGACTGTCGAACTGCCCCAGGTAGTTGAAGGTGATGCGCGGTGACGGCAACTCGCCGAGCACACGGCGCGTGGCCTCATCGCCCATGTAACGCAATACGCCGAAGCCGAGCCCTTTGTCGGGGATCGCTCGCAGCTGTTCCTTGATCTGCTTGATCGAGGCATCGAGGCTTGCGGCCGGTGTGAGGCGCACCGGGAACACACTGGTGAACCAACCGACTGTGCGGGTTACGTCGATGTCGTCGAACAGGTCTTCGCGACCGTGACCCTCAAGCTGGATCAGCGTCGAGTCGTGGCCGGTCCAGCGACAGATCACCCGCGCCAGCGCCGTCATCAACAGGTCGTTGACCTGCGTGCGGTACGCCGCCGGAGCCTGTTGCAGCAGTTGCCGGGTCAGGTCCTGGCCAAGGCGCGTCTGCACCGTCAGGGCATGGCGGTTCTGCACGCTGCCGTGCGGGTTGTCGCACGGCAGGTCAGTCGGCGCACCTTGCAATTGCCCGCGCCACAGGTCCAGTTCGCCTTCAAGGTTTGGCGCATGCTGCTGCAAGCGTTCGGCCCAGTGCTTGAACGCGTTGGTTTTGGCCGGCAGCTTCGCCACCTGTGCGTTGCAGAGCTGCTGATAGGCACTTTGCAGATCCTCCAGCAAAATCCGCCATGACACGCCGTCCACCACCAAGTGATGCACCGCCAGCAGCAAGCGCTGGGAACCATCGGCCAGGTCCAGCAACAGGCCGCGCACCAGCGGGCCATCGGCCAGATTGAAACTACGCTGGGCTTGCAGGCAGGCCTCGTGCAGGTGTGCATCGTCGGTCACAGCACCTTGCCACAGCAGCGTGTGTGCGCTATCGAGCGGGCGATGGGTGGCCGTCCAGCCTTCGCGGGTCTGATTGAACGACAGGCGCAACGCATCGTGATGCGCGACCAGGCTTTGCAGGGCCTGTTCCAGAGGCTGTGCGTTCAAGGCTTCGGCCGGCTTGAGCAGCACCGACTGATTCCAGTGATGACGTTCGGCAATCTCGCTGCCGAAGAACAACTGCTGGAACGGCAGCAATGGCGTTGCGCCGCTGACCGGTCCCTGAGCGACAACCGACCCGCTGACACCCTGGCGGGCAACCGTGGCTAGCGCCTGGACGTTCTGGTGCTGGAACAGATCTTTAGGGGTGAACTGGATCCCGGCCTGGCGCGCACGCCCAACCACCTGAATCGAGATGATCGAATCGCCGCCCAGTTCGAAGAAGTTATCCGTCAACCCGACCCGCTCAAGCTTCAACACATCGGCCCAGACCGCGGCGATGCGCTGTTCCAGTTCGCTGCGCGGCGCAACATAGTCGGCCTTGCCGGTGCCGAGATCAGGTGTGGGCAAGGCTTTGCGATCCAGTTTGCCGTTGGGGCTCAGCGGCATCTGCGCCAGGCTCAGCCAGTGATTGGGCACCATGTAGTCCGGCAGTCCACGCTGCAAGTGCGCGACCAGATCCGGGCGCCATTCGGCGCTGTCGTCGGCCAGCACCACGTAGGCCACCAGTTGCTTGCCATCGACCACTGACACTGCGGCTTCGCGCACAGTGGCGTGCTCCAGCAGCCGCGCTTCGATTTCACCCAACTCGATGCGCAAGCCGCGCAGCTTGACCTGATGGTCGATCCGCCCGGCGTATTCGATCACGCCATCGGCGCGGTAACGGGCCAGGTCGCCGGTGCGGTAGATCCGCTCGCCGTCACCAAACGGGCTGACCGCGAACCGCTCGGCGGTCAGCGCCGGACGCTGGTGGTAACCCCGCGCCAGACCTTCACCGGCCAGGTACAACTCGCCCAGCACACCGCTTGGCACCGGCTCCAGGTTGTCGTCGAGGATGTAGCAACCGAGGTTGGCAATCGGTTGGCCGATCGGCACGCTGTCGCGACCCTCTTCCACGCAAGTCCAGTGGGTGACGTCGATGGCCGCTTCGGTCGGGCCGTACAAGTTGTACAGCGCGGCGTTCGGCAACTTGGCGAACACCTGCTGCTGCGCATCCGCCGGCAGGGCTTCGCCGCTGCAAACGATGCGTTTGAGGCTGGTGCAGCTCGTGACGTCGATATCCTGCACAAAGGCCTGCAACATCGACGGCACAAAGTGCAGCGTGCTGATCTGCTCACGGTTGATCAACGCCACCAGTTTCGCCGGATCGCGATGATCCCCCGGCGCCGCGACGACCAGTCGTGCGCCAGTCATCAACGGCCAGAAGAACTCCCACACCGAGACGTCGAAACTGAACGGAGTTTTTTGCAGCACGCTGTCGCCAGCGCCCAGAGCGTAGGCTTGCTGCATCCAGCACAGGCGGTTGGTCAGCGCCGAATGGCGGTTGCCCGCACCTTTCGGCTGGCCGGTGGAGCCCGAGGTGTAGATCACGTACGCGAGGTTTTCGCCATCGACCGCCACGTTCGGGTTGCTATCGGCATAACCGCCCAACGGTTCATCCAGCAGCAGCGTCTGCACGCTGGCGGACAGCGCCAGTGCATCGCGCAAATGGCCCTGGGTCAGCAGCCATTGCACGCCGCTGTCTTCGATCATGTAGCGCAAGCGATCCTGTGGGTATTCCGGGTCCAACGGCACGTAGGCACCGCCGGCCTTGAGCACCGCCAGCAGGCCGATGACCATTTCCAGCGAACGCTCGGCCGCAACGCCCACCAGACTTTCGGCACCGACACCCAAACCGATCAGCTTGTGGGCCAATTGGTTGGCGCGGGCATTGAGTTGCGCGTAGCTCAGGGTTTGCTCGCCAAAAATCAGCGCTGGAGCGTCAGGTGTTTGCAGCACCTGGGCTTCAATCAACTGTTGCACGCTTGAGGTCAGCGGGTAATCGGTGGCCGTGGCGTTCCAGTCGTGCAGGATGACTTGGCGCTCGGCCGGCGCCAGCATCGACAAATCGCTGATCCGCTGGCCTGGCTCGGCCACGATACCGGCCAGCAAGGACTGCCAATGGCTGGCCATGCGCGCAATCGTGGATGCTTCGAACACGTCGGTAGCGTAGGTCAGCGAGACTCTCAAACCGGCCTCGGTTTCGGTCGAGTCCAGGGTCAGGTCGAACTGCGCCGTGGCACTGTCCCACGCCAGGCTTTCGATCCGCAGATTATCCAGGCCGGCCCTCGGTGCCTCGGCGCTCTGGTGGTTGAACAACACCTGGAACAACGGGCTGCGGCTCAGGCTACGCTCCGGCGCCAAGGCGTCTACCAGTTGCTCGAACGGCAGGTCTTGATGGGATTGCGCACCCAGCGCGGCTTGTCGGGTTTGCTCCAGCAAATCGCGCACACTCAGCTCGCCGTCGATCTGCCCACGCATCACTTGTGTATTGACGAAGAAGCCGATCAAACCCTCGGTTTCGGCGCGGTTGCGGTTGGCGATCGGCACGCCGACGCGGACATCGTTTTGACCGCTGTAACGGTGCAACAGGATCTGGAACGAGGCCAGCAACAGCATGAACAAGGTCACGCCTTCGCGCCGTGCAACGTCATGCAGTTGCGTGCTCAGGTTCGAGTCCAGTGCCAGGTCCAGGCGTGCGCCGCGATAGCTTTGCACCGCTGGCCGCGTGTGATCCAGTGGCAACTCCAGTACCGGCTGCTCACCACCCAGCCGCGCGACCCAGTACGCCAGTTGTCGCTCGCGCTCGCCCGCGTCCATCCACTGTCGTTGCCACTGGGCAAAATCGGCGTATTGCAGGGTCAATGGCGTCAGGGGGTGCGGCTGGCCAGCGTGTTCGCTGGCGTACAGTTCAACCAGTTCCTGCACCATGACCTGCATCGACCAGCCATCGGAAACGATGTGGTGCTGAGTGATTACCAAGACATGATCATCCGCCGCCACCTGCAGCAGATTGATTCGCAACAGCGGCCCGCTCGTCAGATCGAATGGCTGACGGATCTGCATCTGCACCCAGCCCGGGATTGTGTCTTCGTCGGCTTCAAGGGTTTGCTGGTGGATGTCCACTGAGCCCTGCGGGTGAATGATCTGAACGGTGTGCTCGTCATCCTGGCGGAACGTGGTGCGCAGCGGTTCGTGGCGCGCCACCAACCGGTCGACACTGCGTTGCAGCGCGCTGACGTCCAGCGGACCGTGCAGGCGCAAGGCGCTCGGCACGTGGTAGGCGGCGCTGTCCGGCTCCAGTTGCCAAAGGAACCACTGGCGCTCCTGGGCATAGGACAACGGCATGGGCTGGCCGCGCTCAAGCGCAATCATCGGCAGCGTAACGCTGTGCTGGAACGTCGCGCAGCACGCCGCAAAGTCCCCTAACGTCGGATGTTCGAACAGGGTACGCATCGGCACATCAAGGGTCAGTTCGTGACGCACCCGGGAAATCACCTGGGTTGCCAGCAAGGAGTGTCCGCCACGTTCGAAGAAGTGGTCGGTCAGGCCAATCGAGGGGGTCTGCAACACCGCTTCCCAGATTCTTCCAAGCTGAATTTCAAGCTCGCTTTGCGGCGCCACACAGGTGTGCGGCCCCTGAGCGAGGTCAACCTTGGGCAACGCATTGCGGTCGAGTTTGCCGTTGTTGTTGAGCGGCAACGCGGCCAGCAACACCAGGTGTGCCGGCACCATGTATTCGGGCAATGCCTGGCGCAACGCCGATTTGAGTTGATCGATCCATTGCGCTTGCACGGACGCTTCGGCGTCAGGCAACCCGACATCATTCGACACCACGTACGCCACCAGTTGAGCACCGGTCGGACCGTCCTGGGCGATGACGGCGGCGGCGCGGACGTGATCGCGGGCTTGCAGGCAGGCCTCGATTTCGCCTGTTTCGATGCGCAAACCGCGAATTTTCACCTGGTGGTCGATGCGCCCGGCATATTCCAGATCACCGGCGCTGTTGTAGCGCGCCAGGTCACCGCTGCGGTACAGCCGTGCGCCCGGTTCACGGGCAAATGGATCGGGAAGGAAGCGTTCGGCGGTGAGTGCCGGGCGGTCGAAGTAACTCTGGGCGAGGCTGGCCGGTGCACCGATGCACAACTCGCCGACGCCACCGGCAGGCAACAATTGCCCGGCACTGTCGAGCACGTACAACGCGCGACCGGGAATCGCCTGACCGATCGGGACACCGAAACTGTCGCTGGCATCCGTCAGGCGGCACTCATGCACGCTGGACACGACCGTTGCTTCGGTTGGCCCGTAGGTGTTGAGCAAACGCACAGGGTTCAGGCCGGCCTCGTGCCAAAGGCGCAGCCCTTCCACCGACATGGCTTCGCCACCGACGTGTACCTGGCGCAAATCGCCAAGGGTTTTGATGACACCACTGGCACACTCACGCGCCAGCAGATACCAGTAAGCGGCCGGCAGGTCGGCGAGCGTCACACCCCGGCGGACAATTTCGTCGGCCAGTTGCGTGGCATCCCACAGATCGTCACCGCGCATGACCAGCGCTGCGCCCACACACAACGGCGGGTAGCACTGCTCGACAAAGCCGTCGAAGCTGAACGTCGCGAACTGCAGCACGCGGTCGCTGGCGTCAAGCACCGAATACTCGGCAGCGCTCTGGCAGAACTCGCGCAAGGCACCGTGGGCGATGGCAACTCCCTTGGGTAGCCCGGTCGAACCCGAGGTGTAGATCACATAGGCCAGGTCCTCGGCCACCGCACGGTTCAACGGATCAGTCTCGGGGTAGCCGGCCAATTCGTCGGCCTGCTCACCCAGGCTCAGGCGAGTGATGTGTGAGGGCAGTGGCACGTCGCTCAGCAGACCGGATTCGCACAACAACAGGTCCAGGCGGCTGTCTTCGATCATGTAGGCCAGTCGCTGGGCCGGGTATTTCGGGTCCAGTGGTACATAGGCCGCGCCGCTTTTGAGGACAGCGAGCAGGCTGACAATCAGCTGCGGGCCGCGACGCATTGCCAGGCCGACACGCTGGCCGGGGCCGACGCCGCTGGCGAGCAGACGGTGTGCCAGACGGTTGGCCTGAGCGTTCAACTGGCCGTAGCTCAGGGTCAGTTCTCCTGCCTGCACGGCCAGCGCATCCGGAGTCGCTTGCGCTTGAGCGGCAATGCGCTGGTGCACCAGCGCATCGTCATGCAAGCACACCGCTGGCGGCTGGCAGAGCGTCAGCATGGCCTGGGCGCCCGCGTCGTCCAGCAGCTGCAGCGCGCCCAGTCGGGCGTTTGGCTGAGTGCTCAACTGGGTGAGCAGGTGCTGCAGGTTGGCGCTCAGCTCAATGACTTGCGCAGCACTGAAGCGCGCCGCGTCGTAGCTGAACTCCAGGCTCAAACCTTCACCCAGTTCGATGCCTAGCGTCAGGGGATAGTGCGTGCGTTCGTGGTTGTGCAGGTCAGCGAACGACAGACCGGCCGGAGCACCTTGTTTCAGCGCTTCAGCCACCGGGAAGTTTTCGAACACCAGCAGGCTGTCGAACAGCGCCGAGCCCTGTTGCCCTGCCCAGCCCTGAATATCGTACAACGGCACATGCTCGAACTCGCGCAGGGCCAGGTTCAGCCCTTGCAGCTCGCTCAACCACTGGCTGACGGTCTGATCCGGGCTCATCGCACACACCAGCGGCAGGGTGTTGATGAACAGGCCCAGCTGTTGCTCGATTCCCGGCAGCGGCGCCGAACGGCCGGCAACCGTGGCGCCAAAAGCCACGCAGTCCTGACCGGTGTAACGCTGCAGCAACAGGCTCCAGGCCGCTTGCAGCAGGGTGTTGAGCGTGACTTTCTGTTGCCTCGCGAACTCGGACAGACGCAGGGTTGCCTGCGGGTCCAGGGCAACGCGATGGGCTTCACTGCCCTGCCCGCCCACCGGTGGGCGCAAGGCTTCGGCCAACAGCGTTGGCGCTTGCAGCGGTGCCAATGCAGCTTTCCAGAATTGCTCGCCAGCAGCGGCCGATTGCTGTTGCAACCAGCCAAGGTAATCGCGGTACTGCCCCAATGGCGCCGGCAACGCCTGCCCGGCGGCATAATGCTCAATCACTTCGCCCAGCAACTGCGCGTTGCTCCAGCCGTCCATCAAGATGTGGTGGCTGGTATAAATCAGGTGCCAGGCATCGGTGCCGGTACGCACCAGTTTCAAGCGCAACAGCGGCGCCGTATCCAGCGCGAAACCGAGGGCACGCTCGGTATCGGCCAACGTATCCGGATCGGCCGTTTCAAGCACCTCAAGGGGCAACGTCACCTGACGGGCAATCACCTGGTGCGCGGTATCGAGGCCCTGCCAGTGGAAGCTACCGCGCAAAATATCGTGACGATCAAGGGCCGCTTGCCAGGCCTTGGCGAATCGCTGCGGATCCAGGCCCTGGATGTCCAGGCGCAACTGGCTGATATAGGCGCCGACTTCCGGCTCATAGAGGGTATGGAACAGCATGCCCTGCTGCATCGGAGACAGCGGGTACACATCCTCGATGGTCGAGGCCGCCATCGGCAAGGCATCCAGTTGTGCCTGGGTGATGCGCGCCAACGGGAAGTCGGACGGGGTGGCCTGCGGCGCTTTCAAGGCACAGCAGTGTTCAATCAAGCCTTGCAACTGAACGGCGTAATCATCCGCCAGGCGCTGGACCGTGGCGGCATCAAACATCTCGTGGCTGAAGCCCCAGCTCAGGGCCAGTTCACCGCCATACACCTGACCTTCGACGGTCAGCCAGTTGGCCAGCGGCGCCTGCTCGTCTTGAGCCGTACCGCCCGGTTCGGTCGCGGGCACCAGCAAGGCCTTCTCGTCGAACTGTCGGTCGAACTGCCCCAGGTAGTTGAACGTGATGCGCGGTTGCGTCAGGGCCGCCAGCTGCGCGCCGACCGCCGGATCCGCCAGGTAGCGCAGCACGCCATAACCCAGGCCTTTGTCAGGGACGGCACGCAGCTGCTCCTTGACCGTCTTGATCGAGCCATCGAGGTCGTCGGTGCTGGTCAGATTGACCGGGAACAGACTGGTGAACCAGCCCACGGTACGGGTCAGATCGACATCGTCGAACAGGTCTTCGCGGCCATGGCCTTCCAGCTGGATCAACGTGTCCGGCTGGCCGGTCCAGCGGCTGATGGTGCGCGCCAACGCCGTCAGCAACAGGTCGTTGACCTGAGTCCGATAGGCCATTGGCGCCTGTTGCAACAGTTGCCGCGTCAGCTCGGCACCGAGGCGCCATTCGATTTTCTGCCCATGTACATTCTGCAAACCGCCGTCAGGGCGATCGCACGGCAGCTCTGCTGCGCGGCTTTGCTGGTGCTTCCAGTACGCCAGTTGCCCATCGAACCGCTGCGCCTGCTCGGCCAGCCGTTCTGTCCAGGCCTGATAAGCACTGGTTTTGGCCGGCAACGACACGCGGCCGGCACTGGCCAGTTGTTCGTAGGCCTGCTGCAGGTCTTCAAGCAACACGCGCCAGGAGACACCGTCTACGACCAAGTGATGAATGATCAGCGACAAGCGCTGGCTGCCATCGGCCATGCTGACCAGCAATGCACGCAGCAGCGGCCCGTTTTCCAGGTTCAGGCTGCGCTGCGCTTCGTCACAGGCGGCGGTCAACTGCTCGGTAGACGTGGCGGCGCGCTGCCACAGCTCTGCACGCTCGACCAGCGGTCCGTGCACCTGTTGCCAGCCATCGGCGCTGTGGCTGAACCGCAGGCGCAGGGCATCATGGTGATTCAATACGTGGGTCAACGCCGCGTCGAGCCAAGCCGCGTTCAGCGGCTCACGGGGCGTCAACAGCAGTGATTGGTTCCAGTGTTCACGCGCGACCACCGGTTGTTCGAAAAACAGCGCCTGCACCGGCAACAGCCGTGCTTCACCACTGACCGGCCCCTGATCCACAGCGCTGTGGCTGTCGAGTGTGGCCACCAGCGCCAGACTGCGCACGCTCTGGTACTGGAACAAGTCCCGTGGGCTCAGGCGGATGCCGGCCTGCCGAGCCCGGCTGACCACTTGAATGGAAATGATCGAGTCGCCGCCGAGTTCGAAAAAGTTGTCTTCGAGGCCGACACGCGCAAGGCCCAACACCTCCTGCCAAATGGCGGCGAGCGTCTTCTGCATGACGTCTTGAGGTTCGACGAAGGCTTGTTGCGGCGCCGCATCCGGCTGCGGCAAGGCTTTGCGGTCAAGCTTGCCGTTGGCGGTGACCGGCAATTTCGCCAGCGTCATCAGGTAGGTCGGGACCATGTATTCCGGTAGGCTGCCCAGCAACCAGGCCTTGACGTCTTGCTGCCATGGTTCGGCGGGCTCGGCACGCTCAAGTACCAGATACGCCACCAGGTGTTTACCGCCCTGCACCAGCACCACCGCTTCACGCACCAGCGGATGCTGCATCAACCGGGTTTCGATTTCCCCCAGTTCGATCCGCAGGCCACGCAATTTGACTTGATGATCGAGACGGCCGAGGTATTCGATCACTCCGTCGGCGCGTTGGCGTACCCGGTCACCCGTGCGATACAAACGCGCACCGTCATGGAACGGGCACGGCACAAAACGCTCGGCGGTCAGGCCCGGGCGTCGGTGGTAACTGCGCGCAAGCCCGGCACCGCCGAGGTACAACTCACCGGCCACGCCGCTGGGTACCGGCAAGAGTTCGGCGTCGAGTACATGGGTGCGCAGGTTGGCAATCGGTCGCCCGATCGGCACGCTGTCGGCACCTTCATCGACACAGGTCCAGTGGGTGACGTCGATGGCCGCTTCGGTCGGGCCATACAGGTTGAACAACCCAGCCTGGGGCAGCTTGGCGAAGACCTGTTGCTGGGCGTCGAGCGGCAAGGCTTCACCACTGCAAACAATCCGTTTGAGACCTACACAGGCCTCGACACCCGGCTCGTGGATAAACGCCTGCAACATCGACGGCACGAAGTGCAGCGTGCTGATGCCGTACTCGCCGATGGTCTCGATCAGGCGCGCCGGTTCTCGATGCGCCCCGGGCGCTGCCACCACCAGCCGGGCGCCGGTCATCAGCGGCCAGAAAAACTCCCACACCGACACGTCGAAACTGAACGGGGTTTTTTGCAGCACCGCGTCACTGGAATCCAACCCATAGGCTTCCTGCATCCAGCACAAACGGTTGACCAGCGCCGCATGACTGTTGCCGGCACCCTTGGGTTTACCGGTGGAACCGGAGGTGTAAATCACATACGCGAGGCTCAAAGGAACCAACGCCACCTCGGGACGCTGCTCGCTGTAGGCATCCAGCCAGCCAGCGTCCTGATCGAGGGTAATGACATCGATCGCAACGGTCGGCAAGGCTGACAACAGTGAAGATTGAGTGAGCAACAGGGCAATGCCGCTGTCTTCGATCATGTACGCCAGACGTTCTTGCGGGTACTCCGGATCCAGAGGAACGTAGGCGCCACCGGCTTTCAGAATGGCCAGCAAGCCGATCACCATCTCCAGCGAACGCTCAACGCAAATGCCCACCAGCCCATCCGGCCCCACGCCCTGCTCCCGAAGCCGATGAGCCAGCTGATTGGCGCGGGCATCGAGCTGTCCATAGGTCAACGTCCGTGCACCGAACATCAGGGCAGGCGCATCCGGGGTTCGCTGGACCTGAGCTTCGATCAACGCGTGAATGCAGACATCGGTCGGATAAGCAGCCTGAGTGCGGTTCCAGTCATGCACCAGCACCTGCTGTTCACCCGCCTCCAGCAGCGGCATTTCACCGATCCGCTGGCGCTGATCAGCAACCAGCGCCGTCAGCAGATTGCTCCAGTGGCGCGCCATCCGCTCGATGGTGGCGGCGTCGAAAAGGTCGTCCGCATAGGTCAGCGCAGCGTGCAGCTTGCCGCCCTTCTCCCAGGTATCCAGGGTCAGATCGAACTGGGTGGTACGGCTTTTCCAGTCAATGCTGCCCAGCTCCAGGCCCGAGTCGGTGCTGATCGAAGACATGTCCGCAACCTGCGGCTGGTGGTTATACATCACCTGGAACAGCGGCGTGTGGCTGAGGCTGCGTTCCAGTTTCAGCGCTTCGACCAGGCGCTCGAACGGCAAGTCCTGATGAGCCTGGGCGCCGAGGGCGGTTTCCTTGATCGCCTGGAGCAACTCCTCGACACGGGTCTGACCGTCGAGTTGAGTGCGCAGCACCTGGGTGTTGACGAAGAAACCGATCAGGCCTTCGATCTCGGCGCGGTTGCGGTTGGCGATCGGCACGCCGACGCGGATATCGGTCTGCCCGGTGTAGCGATGCAGCAGCACGTTGAATGCGCCGAGCAAGAGCATAAACAGCGTGATGTTGTGTTTCTGTGCGGTGCTGCGCAGTTGCTCGGCCAGATGGCTGTCGACCGCGAATTCATAGCGGGTGCCGCGATAGCTCGGCATGGCTGGCCGCGAATGGTCCAGCGGCAGTTCCAGCACTGGGTGTTCGTCGCCCAGTTGTGCCTGCCAGTAAGCGAGTTGACGCGCCTGTTCGCCCGCCTCCAGCCAGCGGCGCTGCCACAAGGCGTAGTCGCTGTACTGGATCGGCAACGCCGCGAGCTGCGGTTGCGTGCCCGCCTCAAAGGCGTCGTAGCAGCGGATGAATTCGTCGATCAGCACGTTCATCGACCAGCCGTCGGAAACGATGTGGTGCAAGGTCAGCAGCAAGACATGCTCTTCGTCGGCGAGCTTGAGCAGGGTGACACGCAGCAGCGGGCCGACCGACAGATCAAATGGCAGCACGGATTGCTGCTCGGCTGCGTGGGCGACTGCCACTTCGCGCTCCGAGCCTGGTAACGCGCTGAAATCCACATGATCGACAACCAACGGCGCGCTGGCCGGCACTTGCAGCAAGGTGTCGTCGGCCTGGCGCTGGAACAGCGTGCGCAGGGTTTCGTGACGCGCCACCAGGCTGGCGAAGGCTTGCTCCAGCGCCGACAGGTTCAAACGCCCGGTCAGGCGCACCGCGCCGGGCAGGTTGTAGGCGCCGCTTTGCGGATCCAGTTGCCAGAGAAACCACATACGTTGCTGGGCGTACGACAGCGCCTGGCGATCCTCGGCCTCTATACCGGCAGGAATGGGGAACCGGGCGAAATCAACGCCTTCCTTTTGCAAGGCCGCAAGGAACATCTGCCGCTTTTCCAGGGGCAGCCCGATAAACCGGCGAGCAAGTTTCAAGGAGTCTTCAGCATTCATTTCTAAGCATCCGGATCAGTGGCGGGAAGCACAAAGGCACGTCGTCCCTATGAAACGAATTCAGACCGGAAAAATTAGCGAATGAGAACAAGTGTCAGGAAGGAGGGCGAGGCGAGGGAACTGAAGGGGTCACAGATCCCTGTGCGAGCCTGCTCGCGAAAGCAGTCTGTCAGTCACATCCATATTGAATGTGCCGCCGCAATCGCGAGCAGGCTCGCTCCCACAGGGGATTGAGTGATGTTTGGAATTGGGTCAGGCGCTGGCGCTGGCGGCCATGGCATGTCGACGATGGTGCACGTCGAGCTGATCCTTGATCACCCGCAGCACCTTGGCCTCGTGCTCATGGATAAAGAAGTGTCCGCCGGCCAGCATGTCCACGGAAAAGCTGCCGTGGGTTTCCTTGCTCCAGCCGATCAACTGTTCGGTGGTGGCTCGGTCGGTGGTGCCACCGAGCACGTGCACGGGACATTTGAGCAATGGACGCGGCAATGGCTCAAAACGTCCGCACAGCAAAAAGTCGGCACGCAGGACCGGCAACGTCAGGCTCATCAACTCTTCGTTGGCCAGAATCTCTTCACTGGTGCCGTTGAGCGTGCGCAACTGATCGATCAGTTCTGCGTCGCTCTTGGGCTCGCCAAAACCTCGGTCGTACTCACTGCGCATCGTCGGCGCGGCGGTGCCCGAGGCGAACAGCGCCACCGGTTCCGGGCAGCCCAGCGCGCGCAATGCGTGGGCCAGTTCACACGCCAGCAACGCACCCAGGCTATGGCCGAACACTGCGTAAGGCGCACGCAAGGACGTTTGCAACTCAGCCGCCAATTGACGGGCCAACGCGCGCATATCGGTCTGCAGTGCTTCGCCAAACCGTGCGCCGCGCCCTGGCAGCTCAACCGGTTGCAACTTCAGCCACTCCGGCAATTTGCGCCGCCAGCGGCTGTAGACCATGGCGCTCGCGCCTGAATAGGGTAGGCACAGCAATGTCAGCTGGGTCACCGGGCTTACCTCGAAAAGTTGTCTATCAAGAGAACGGATGAGCGCCGCCAAGAATTAGTCGTACACATACCCCGGTCTCACTCCTACAGAGGTTCTTTATTTCAAGTGGCGGAAGCTTTGGACTGCGGAACCGAGGACCACGATGCCAGCAGCGATGGCCACCCAGAAACCGCTGCGCGCGCCAAATGCATCGATCAGCCAACCCGAACTCGCCGCACCAATCGCCACGCCAATGCTCAACCCGGTCACCAGCCACGTCAGGCCTTCCGTCAGTTTGGCCGGCGGCACGATGCGCTCCACCAACGCCATCGCCACGATCAGCGTCGGCGCAAAAAACAGCCCCGCGACAAACACCGCCAGCGACAGCCCGAGAATGTTCGTTGCCAGCAGCAACGGCAGCGTGGTCACCGCCGTCGCCACCCCGCCATACAGAAACAATCGAGGCAGCGGCACTTTCGAGCGCAACGCCCCGAACGCCAATCCCGCCAGGCAGGAACCGATGGCATACACCGACAGCACAATGCTCGCCGCCGCCGGCTGGCCCTGTTGTTGAGCGAAGGCGACGCTGACCACATCCACCACGCCAACGATGGTGCCCATGGCGACCATCAACAGCATCAGCAATTGAATGTCGAGCGAACGGATGATCGAGCCTTGATGGTGTTCTTCATGGGGGTGAATCGCCGGTTCAGTGTCGCGTTGCAACACAAACGCCGTCACCCCGATCGCCAGCATCAGCAACGCCGCCAACGGCCCGGCCTCGGGGAATGCCACCACGCACAGTCCCACCGACAGCGGCGGCCCGACGATAAAGCAGACTTCGTCCAGTACCGACTCCAGCGCATAGGCGGTTTGCAGTTCCGGCTCGCCGCGATACACCTCGGTCCAGCGCGCCCGGACCATCGCCGACATGCTCGGCATGCAACCGGCCAGCGCGGCGAACACAAACAGCGTCCAGTTCGGCGCCTGCAAGCGGGTGCACAGCAACACCAGCAACAACGCCCCACCGCCTATCAGCGCCGAGATCGGCAGAACCCGGCTCTGGCCATAGCGATCCACCAGCCGCGAGACTTGCGGCGCACAAAACGCCGTGGCCAAGGCAAACGTCGCCGCCACCGCACCGGCCAGACCGTAGCCGCCTTGCAGTTGCGAGAGCATGGTGATCAGGCCGATGCCGGTCATGGAAATCGGCATCCGCGCGATCATGCCGGCCAGCACAAAAGCGCTGCTGCCTGGGGCTTTGAACAGGTCGCGGTAGGGGTTGGCCATGAGGTCAGGTCTCAGTTGGGGCGTGCAAGTTGCCATAAGGCTGATCGAGGGCAAAGTGAGTATTTGTTGGTTGAATGTGAACGTCGCTCAAACCTTGTACAAAACTCTTAGGTCGGCACACCCTCAGGCGCCTTAACGAGACATTGAAAACGGTCTAATAAAAATTTGCAGGGGGTAAAAGCCTTGACTAGATTTCGATTCATACGGGTACACGTCTGAATTTCCCTACGTCGTCTGGTCAGCGGTAAAGGTCCGGTAGCGAAGACACCATGGAGTCTGGCTATGGACGAATTTCTTATTCTGGTCGACCGACAAAACCGCAAAAAAGGCATCGCCGAGAAGCTGCAAGCCCATCAACTGGGGCTCTTGCATCGCGCTTTCTCAATCTTCATTTTTGATAGCAAAGGCCGTTTGCTGCTGCAACAGCGCGCGTTCGGCAAATACCATTCCGAAGGTTTATGGAGCAATACCTGCTGTGGTCATCCCCGCCCGGGCGAACGGACCGCTGCCGCAGCAAAACGCCGCTTGTCCGAAGAAATGGGCATCACCTGCCAGTTGCGAAAAGTCTTCACCCTTATCTACCGCGAGCCGGTTTCAAACCAGCTCATCGAGTACGAGTACGGCCACATATTCGTCGGGACCTGCGATTGCGAACCCGTCGCCAATCCCGAAGAAGCCAATGACTGGCAATGGCAAACATTGTCCGAGCTTCCCGCCTGCATCGCCGCCGCCCCCGAGACATTCACCGTCTGGTTCCGTCGGATAGTCGAGGACGCCGGACTTGCCGGGCTGAGCGCCTGGAAAGACCTCGCACAAGCGAGTTTCCGGACGGCTCCTCAACAAAGAGACCCGCCATGACCAGTAGCCCCCGGCTGGAACTGACCAGGACACTGGACTCACCGCTGATTGACGGTATAGCCCCTGCCCCGCAAATCTCGTCAGCCGTCTCAGGAGACGATCATGTCGACCACTACCGTCCCTGAAGAGCTTGCCGAGTTGCACATCCCGGTCTTCGAGTTGCCATGGCCTGGTCACTGCTCCCCCCTTGCGGCCAGTATTGAACAGCAAACCAACGCCTGGCTACGCAAGTACGGGGTCATTGCGCACGAACACTGCGCCGCCAAGGTCGCCAGAGCCCGATATGGCTGGCTTGCGGCACGCTGCTATCCCCACGCCGAACCGACGCTGCTACAAACCATCGCTGATTACCTTGCCTGGTTTTTCCTCTTCGATGATCTCGTTGATCGCGTCAGTACTTTTTCGCCGACGGCGATCACTCACTTGACCGCCATCATCGACGTACTCGATCTGGATCAACTGAGTCCGCTCCCCCTTGCACAGGAAGTCGCTTGGCTGGATATCTGCCAACGGCTGAAACAGCAGCTGTCCGGTGAACAGTTCCAACGATTTGCCCAGTCCATGCGAATGTGGACAAGCACCTGCAGCCTGCTGCTGCTCAATCAGATTCACCGCCAACCGGTGGACACTCGCCAACACGAAACCCTTCGTCGCCATACGAGCGGCGTGGATGCCTGCATGGTGCTGGCTGACATTGCCAGCCACAGCCCCCTGTCGCCCGATGACTACTTTCGAGCCGACCTGCAACAACTACGGCTATATGCCAACAACATTGCCAGCTGGAGTAACGATATCCAAAGCCTGGTCAAAGAGCTTCATGAACCGGGCCCGCACGGGAATCTGGTGACTTGTCACGCCGCTCTTGGGCATACGTTGCAGGTGAGTGTCGACGTTGTCGCGCAGCGGGTACGCGATGAAATCAGCCACTTTTCCCGCCTCTCTCGATCCGTAAGCAGCCATGCGTCACCCGGCATTTGCCACTCCATCATGACCATGCAGGATTGGCTGCGCGGGTATCAGGACTGGATCGAAAACGACACTCGGCGTTACGCGTAAATGTTCACTGCAGAAGAGCGATGGGCGTGAACGCGAAGGCCCAAGGTGAACTCTTCGCCCCACAAACCAGTCAGCTGATTAGGCCCTCACTTTAAGGCGCTCATGTACATGCTGATCTCTCTCGACCAACAAGTCGCCCTCGTCACCGGCACCAGTTCCGGCATCGGCGCGGGCGCCGCCAAGGCTTTGGCCGCCGCTGGGGCGGCAGTGGTGATCAACTACAATTCCCAGCCCGCGCCCGCCGAGGATTCGCGAAGGCGTGTCCCGGGCTGCCGGCAAGATTATTCACATGAGTTCGGTGCACCAGCGGATTCCCTGGGCCGGTCACGTCAATTACGCCGCGTCCAAGGGCGGCGTGGACATGCTGATGCAGACCCTCGCCCAGGAAGTCAGCCACCAGCGCATCCGCATCAATGGCATCGCGTCGGGAGCAATTCGCACGGCGATCAATCGCGATGCCACTTCGGGCGACCACCGGCAGGATCTACTCAAACTCCTTACGGCCGGGTCGGAGAAGTCGAGGACATCACCAATGCGGTGGTCTTCCTCGCCTCCGATGCCTCCGACTACATCGTCGGCACGACCCTGTTCATCGACGGCGGCATGAGCCTCTATCCGGAGTTTCGCGGCAATGGCTGATCATCATCTCGAACGACAAAGCGCCATCGACGCCCACGGCATCATCGGCGACATGCGCAGTGCAGCGCTGGTCAACGACAAGGGCAGCGTGGACTTTTTCTGCTGGCCGGAATTCGACAGCCCGTCGATCTTCTGCTCACTGCTGGACACGCCCGAGGCCGGTATTTTTCAACTGTCGCCGGACTTGCCTGATGCGCGTCGAGAACAGATTTACCTGCCCGATACCAACGTGCTGCAAACCCGCTGGCTCAGCGACCGCGCCGTGGTTGAAGTCACCGACCTGCTGCCGATCGGCGACAGCGAAGATGATCTGCCGGTGCTGATGCGCCGGGTTCGGGTGGTCAGCGGTCAGGCGACCTTTCACATGCGTTGCGCCGTGCGGCATGACTACGCTCGCGCCAAGACTCGCGCGCGCATGGATGAAAAAGACGTGGCTTTCGAGGCCCACGACCAGCCTTCTCTGCGCCTGTCTTCTGACCAGGTTTTGAGCCTTGACGGCAGCGCGGCAGTGGCCGAATTCACCCTTAAGCAAGGTGAGAGCGCCGAATTCCTCCTCGGCGGCATCGATGACCCGCGTTTCAAGGAAGGCGCCGCCGGGTTGTGTCTGGAACGCACGCTGAAGTTCTGGCGCGACTGGAGCGGCCAATCCAATTACCGTGGTCGCTGGCGGGAAATGGTCAATCGTTCGGCCCTGGCCCTGAAGCTGCTGACCTCGCGCAAACATGGCGCGATCCTCGCCGCCGCCACGTTCGGCCTGCCGGAAACGCCCGACGGCGAACGCAACTGGGACTACCGCTACACCTGGATCCGCGACGCCTCGTTCACGGTCTACGCGTTCATGCGCCTGGGCTTCGTGCAGGAGGCCAATGATTACATGCGCTGGCTGCGCGAGCGGGTCAGCGACTGCCACGGCAAACCGATGAAACTCAACATTCTTTATGCCATCGACGGCCGTCAGGAACTGCCGGAAACCGAGCTCTCGCATCTGTCCGGCCATGGCGGCGCGACACCTGTACGGATCGGCAATCAGGCTTACGATCAGGTCCAGCTCGACATCTTTGGCGAGTTGATGGACGCGGTGTACCTGGTCAACAAGTACGGCGATGCCATCTCCCATGAGGGCTGGAAACACGCGGTGGAAGTCGTGGATCAGGTCTGTGAAACCTGGCAGCAAAAGGACGTGGGCATCTGGGAAATGCGCGGCGAGCAGCATCATTTCCTGCACTCGCGGCTGATGTGCTGGGTCGCCCTGGACCGGGCCATTCGCCTCGCCTCCAAACGTTCCCTGCCCGCCCCGTTCGCCCGTTGGGACCAGACACGCCAAGCAATCTACGCTGACATATGGGAGAACTTCTGGAACGAAGAACGCGGGCATTTCGTGCAGCACATCGGCGGCACCGCGCTGGATGGTTCGATGCTGCTGATGCCGCTGGTGCGCTTCGTCAGCGCCAAGGACCCGCGCTGGCTCTCGACCCTCGAAGCCATCCAGAAAACCCTGGTGCGCGACGGCATGGTCTACCGCTACCGCAACGAAGACAGCCAGATCGACGGCCTCGACGGCACCGAAGGCGCATTCGCGGCGTGTTCGTTCTGGTACGTCGAATGCCTGGCCCGGGCGGGTCAGGTGGAAAAGGCCCATCTGGAGTTCGAACAGTTGCTGAGGTACGCCAACCCGCTGGGGTTGTACGCCGAAGAATTCGACAGCCATGCGCGGCATCTGGGCAACACGCCGCAAGCGCTGACGCACCTGGCGCTGATCAGCGCGGCGAGTTTTCTGGATCGGAAATTGGGCGGGGAGAAGAATTACTGGCAGCCTTGAGACCGCGTTGCCCCTTTCGCGGGCAAGTCGGATCGCCGCCCGCACGCTCCCACAGGGTTTTATATCGTTCGCAAATAGCGTGTTCGACACAATCCCCCTGTGGGAGCGTGCGGGCGGCGATCCGACTTGCCCGCGAAGAGGCCATCAGTCTCAACAGAGAATCAACTGAAGCCACTGTCCGCCAAAACGCGCCGAAAACGTCGCTTTTCACGACGCTACTTGTAGGAACAAAGCTAGCCCGCCAAAAACTTAAACACGGTCTACCTGGCCAAATACACCCCGCCACAGGCTTTTACAGGCCAGACACCTACAAAATCCAAACAGAACTTGCTGTTTACCCAAGCTACACCGTGGTCCTACACCCGGAAATACCTTGTTGCCAGCCGTTACATCCCCCCCTAACATCCACGCTCAACGGGTGCAGCGGAGCTGCCCAATAAAACCCGATTTCAAGGAACCAGAATGAGCCACCGCATCCACCGCCCCATCGACTCCCCACTTCGTTCAGGCCTGAACCGCAACGAATTGTGGGAAGCCCACGACAAGGGCCTGATCAAATGCTGGGAAATCGGCCGCCAGCGCGCCACCCGTTTCCCCGAGCTCGCCCAACGCTGCCTTGCCGGCGAACTACCGGTGTTGGGCTGGAAAGGTGGCGTCAGCCGCAGCCTGAAGAAACTCGAAAAATACGGATCACTCAAATACCTCGCCCAGTGGCAGGGCTTGCGTGGAGAGGATCTGGATGTTGGTCTTGATGAGGAGCGGGCGTTGACGTGTTCGCGGACCAGGATGGTGGTGACCTTTACGCCCGACCGGTCGAAGTACTTCAACCAAGTGGCGGAAGTGGAAGCCTGAGACGGCGGCGCCCTGGTCGATGTGCATCATGCGTTTCAAAAAACACCTCTGGAGTGTCCGATGAACAATGAAGCGTTGATCCAGTACGCCAAAACCCCGGTTTTGACGGTCGCCTACGAAGAACACGGCCCCACCACCGGCGACCCCGTCATCCTCCTCCACGGCTTCCCCTACTCCCCGCGCGGCTACGACGAAATCGCCCCGACCCTCGCGGCAAAGGGCTACCGCGTTATCGTCCCGTACCTGCGCGGCTACGGCCCGACACGTTTCAACAGCCCCGACACCCTGCGCTCCGGCCAGCAAGCCGCTCTCGCCCAGGATCTGCTGGATTTGATGGACGCGCTGGCCATCCATAAAGCCGCCCTCTGCGGCTACGACTGGGGCGGTCGCGCCGCGTGTATCGTGGCGGCGCTTTGGCCGGAGCGGGTTCGTTGCCTGGTGACGGGCGACGGCTACAACCTTCAGAATATTCCCGGCTCCACCCAGCCGCGAGACCCGGAAACCGAACATCGCCTCTGGTATCAGTATTACTTTCACACCCAGCGTGGGGTCGAAGGCCTGTCGAAAAATCGCCGGGCATTGTGCGAATTACTCTGGAAGTTATGGTCGCCGACCTGGGCCAAAGGCCCTGAGCGCTACCCGCTGAGCGCGCCGGCCTTCGACAACCCGGATTTCGTCGACGTGGTGATTCACTCGTACCGTCACCGATTCATGTACACGCCAGGCGATCCGGCGCTGGAGTGGATGGAACAAGCGCTGACCCGACAGCCGCCAATCAGCGTGCCGACGATTTCCCTGTGTGGTGCTGACGATGGCGTCGGCCCGGCAGAGGAGATAGATGACGACATCGAGCATTTCACTGGATTTTATGAGCGCCGAGTGCTGGCGGGCGTTGGTCATAACATTCCCGAAGAAGCACCCGAAGCCACACTCAAGGCATTACTGGATCTGCTTCAGCGCTGACAAAAAACCGCTCGCGATAGGCTTGTGGCGTCACGCCCATGGCCCGCAGAAAACTGCGTCTAAGCGTCTCCTCACTGCCGAACCCGCACTGCACCGCCACCCGCTTGATTGGCAGACCGGTATCACTGAGCAAGCGTCGCGCTGTCTCGACCCGGATCAGTTCAATAGCCCGGGCCGGGGTCTGGCCGGTGTCGGCGCGGTAATGGCGAACGAAACTGCGTTCGCTCATGCCCGCCTGCAAGGCGAGGGTCGGAATGCCAAGGTCCATGGTGAGATGTTCACTGATCCAGGCGTGAAGGTCGTCGAACCGGCTGCCTTCCTTTTGCAGAGACAGGGTCACGCTGAACTGCGACTGACCGCCCGGACGCTTGAGGAACACCACCAGTTGCCGGGCGACTTCCAGGGCCATCGTGCGCCCGAGATCCTCTTCGACCATCGCCAGCGAAAGATCGATGCCGGCCGTGACGCCGGCCGAGGTCCAGACCGGGCCGTCGTTGATAAAGATCGGGTTGGGTTCGACCCGCAATCGGGGATGTTTCTGCGCCAATTGCTCGCAGCGGGTCCAGTGAGTCACCACCCGCCGACCATCGAGCCAACCACTGGCCGCCAGTAAAAATGCCCCGGTGCACACCGAGGCCACCCGACGACACGCCGTCGCATGCTCACGCACCCAACTCACCAACGACGGGTCTTGCGCCGCCGCGTAAACACCCCAGCCACCGGCAATGATCAAGGTGTCGCTGCCTTGCTCCGGCAACGGCTCGGCCAACATCGCCAGCCCTGCCGACGACATCACCGCCCCGCCATCGCTGACAATCACCGTCGGGGCATAAGGTGGCGGCAAGCCTTGTTGGCGGGCGATATCGTTAGCCGAAGCGAATACCTGCAACGGTCCGGTGACATCGAGCAATTGCACGTTGGCGAACGCGAGCACATGGATGGTTTTAGACATTTGGCGTAATTCGTGGGGTGATTGGCGTATACGCCAGATCCTACGAGCCTAGAGTGAAGGCGTCCACCCACTTCATGAGAAAAACACCATGACGTTGCAGATCGGTTTTCTATTGTTTCCACAGGTTCAACAACTGGACCTCACCGGCCCCTACGACGTGCTGGCCTCGCTGCCGGACGTGAAGGTGCATCTGATCTGGAAGGACCTGGTGCCGGTCACTTCAAGCACCGGGCTGGTGCTGAAGCCGACCACCACCTTCGACGATTGCCCGGCGCTGGATGTGATCTGCATTCCCGGTGGCAGCGGTGTCGGCCCGTTGATGGAGGATGAACAAACATTGGCCTTCATCAAGACTCAGGCGGCCAACGCGCGTTATGTCACGTCGGTGTGTACCGGGGCGCTGGTGCTCGGCGCGGCCGGTCTGCTGAAGGGCAAACGCGCGACCACTCACTGGGCTTATCACGAATTGTTGGCGCCGTTGGGGGCAATCCCGGTGAAGGATCGGGTAGTGCGCGACGGCAATCTGCTGACCGGTGGCGGGATTACCGCAGGGATCGATTTTGCCCTGACCCTGGCGGCCGAGCTGTTCGATAAAGACACGGCGCAACTGGTGCAGTTACAACTGGAATACGCCCCGGCACCGCCGTTCCAGGCAGGCAGCCCTGAAACAGCACCGCAGAGCGTGTTGGCAGAAGCTCATCGACGTGCGGCGCCATCGCTGCAGCAACGCACGCAGATCACTGAACGGGCGGCCGCGAAACTGTAGGTGTGCTTTTCGACAGGCGAAAAAAAACCCGCCTAAGCGGGTTTCTCAAGACCATTTTCGACATCCTGTCGGCAGCCGTCCTGGCCAATGGCCGATCATCCGTGACCCTGAGCACTCCCTGTGCTTCAGTTGATGGATCCAGAATAAATGTATTGGCAAGGCTTCAAAAGACGACATACCCGTTAGCCGGTGTAAGCCTTTGACCATTTGAGCCTGAAACACCACCCTTGTAGCAGCTGTCGAGCCTGCGAGGCTGCGTCCGGCGACGCAGTCGTCGTAACCCCTGCAAATGAGGTATTCCTGACATATCGCGGGGGCTGATTTCACGACGACTTCGTCGCCGAACGCAGCCTCGCAGGCTCGGCAGCTGCTACGGACCGTATTTAGGCTTAAAAATCGGTGGAGACCGACACTTCGCGCCATGTCTGCAATTCATCGATTGACACATCAAGAAGCTGCTACAAGGGACCGCAGTTTTCAGTAGACGAAAAAAAACCCGCCGAAGCGGGTTTTCCCAAGACCATATCGACTCCCTGTCGGCAGCGAATCCTTGCTAATGGTCGATCGTCCGTGATCCTGGAGCACTTCCTGTGCTTCAGTTGATGAGGCTAGATTACGCTTCGGATCCAATGTGCAATAGACGACATAGCTACCATCGCGTGTAAGACATTCGCTATACCCGCCCTTCCGAAAACCCTTAGGCGCGTCAGGCAACCAGCAGGGAAGCCGCGAGTTCAGCGGCCTGCAGCTGACCTTGCGCTGCCGGGTCATCGTTATCCTCGAGAAACCATGCCGCCGACAAACCGGCAAACGCCAACACCCATTGCAGCAGCCGCCGACGCTCGAGCCCTGCGGCTTGCGCCACGACTTCGATTTGCCTTCGGAATCGCTGCGGATCATTCGCCGTCGGCAACTCGGGATTGCAGATCAGGTTGGCGTAGTCGAATCCGCGCTCGCCGATCACCCGCTTGGGATCGATAGCCAGCCAGCCTCGCGGGCCGAAATCCAGAACGTTGTCGTGATGCATATCGCCATGCAAAACCACCACGTCCTGCGGTTCGGCGAGCAACGCTTCGGCGGTTTTCAGGCTGAGCAAGTAAGTGCCGCCCTGCTGCTCGGCCGCCAGGCGTAACGAAGCGAACCATGAAGATAAGGGAACCAGCGGTGGTGGCGATGATGGACGCGGTGCGTGCAAACGAGCCAGCGCCGCACACAAGATCTGGCTGGCCTCGTCATCCTGGCCGTTAAGCGCCATGTGCATCAGCGATCGTTCGCCCTCGGCACGTTCCAGCACCAACGCATCGCCGTGATGAGCGTAAACCCGCGCAGCGCCCTCGCCGTCCCACCAGGTCATCAGCAGATTGCCGAACCTTTCCTCGGCATCGACAGCGACCTTCAACATGGCCGGCGAATCCCCCATCCGAACCGGCAGCAAACGACTGCCGGGGGTGATGATCGGTTCGCCGTCCGGCACCAGGGCCCAGCGTTTCAACCAAGGTTTAAACATGCAGCTTTTACTCAGCCTGAAGCTTGCGAGCCTTGTCTGTTTCTGCAAGAAACTGTTCGATATTGCTCATCTGCTCATCCCAGCCACGGCTGTCCATGCGGAACGCCTTGAGCCTACGGGTTTGCGGGATGTGATCAAAACCGGACTCAGTGACTTTCAACAAAGTGCCTTCATCCATGTCTTCGAGCTCGAATTTCACCAGAGTCGTGGGTTCCTGGGAGTAGTCGATTTCGGGCTCAATCGCATACGGGTGCCAGCGAAACGAAAACACCCGCTCAGGCTCGACCCGCTCCACCAGCACATTCCATAGCAAGTGCTCATAACCCGGGTAGGTAATCTGACCTTGCGTCCATTCACCGGCGACAAAGCGCTTGCCCTCCAGCGCCACGCCAAACCACTGCCCGAAGGCTTCGGCGTTGGCCAGCACGCGCCAGACGTGCGAGCGCGGCGATTTGAGCAGGATTTTCCTTTCGATGCGATCTGATGCTGGGTTCATAAGTCACCTCCTGTACTGAACAGTAGGCCTGTAAGACCACAAGTCCAACCCTAAAGTTGTATCAATGGGGAGTTGTTATCAAGCATGTCTGAAACATTCGGCTGCATTTGCAGTGGTAAGTTCTGGCTCGCTGACGAATGCGTGGTAAAGCGCGGGACTGTTGACACAGGCAAGCCCCATGGCTAAAGCGGTTGCACCTGACTTCGTTATTGGTTGACCACCCTCTTCGCTACACTGCATCCCAACTTTTCCGTCACAGTGAGAATCCCTATGAATCCACGCCTCCTTCTGGCGCTGACACCTTTGCTGTTCTCCACCGTTGTTCACGCGGCGGACTGCGACAACGCCACTGACCAGGCCACGATGAATCAGTGCGCGGCGCAGCAGCAGCACAAGGCGGCGGATAAGGAACTGAATGCGCTTTACCAGCAGATCACCAACCGTTTGAAGAGCAATCCGGACAGCAAAAAACTGCTGCTGGGGGCGCAGCGCACTTGGATTGCGTTTCGGGATGCCGAGTGCAAGTTTTCGGCGTCTGCGGTGGAAGGCGGGAGTGTGTATCCGCTGGTCTACAGCAACTGCGTGACGGAATTGACCAAGGCACGGGTGGAGACTTTCAAGAATTATTTGAAGTGTCAGGAAGGGGATATGAGTTGCCCGGTGCCTGGGGCTTGATTCTCTAGCGCCTCTCAGGGCCTCATCGCGAGCAGGCTCGCTCCTACAGGGTTCAGGGTTGTTCACACAATAGTGATCACACTGAAGATCCACTGTGGGAGTGAGCCTGCTCGCGATGGCGTCAGAACAGGCGCCGCGATTACCGGACAAATATCTGCGCCGTCGTGATCGCCATATCCCCACCCGGCAATTTGATGTTGCCGATCTGCTTCATGCTTTCGGGATCAAAGATCGCCACATCATTAAACGTCCCCGCCAGATAAATCTTGCTGCCATCCTTATTGAAGGAAATGCAGTAGTAGGAGTGATCCAGCGTTGCCGCCTGGAGCATTTTCTTTTCCTTGATGTCGTACTTGGCCAAGCGGTTGAGCACGCCGAACATCAGGTTCGGATCCTTGGGCGAGCGCATGCCACTGAAGTAGATTTCCGTCAGAGGACCGAAGTCGATGGTTTCGGTCTTGCCGGTTTTCAGGTCGATGCTGAACAGTCCATACAGGTACTCGGCCGTCGCTGGGTCCTGCTTTTTGTCCTTGAATTTCGCGGCGGTGTAGAGCAGCGAGAAGTCATGGCGATAGGTCTGCTGGTTCCACACGTAAAGCACGTCCGGCGCGCTGTAGTTCGCCCGTTTCCAGTGACGACTGGGGATCAGTACATCGAACTTTCCGGTCTTCACATCGACCTTGTAGACATCCGCCCCCGCCACGTACAGCGTGCCGTCGTCACCGCTTTGCATGATCGTCAGTTGCCGCGGCGCCGGGAAACTGCGCACGGGTTTGGCGTCCATACCGGCGTCGGTGGCGTACACATCGAGCCGGGGTTGCTGCACTTCGTAACGGTCGCTCCGCATCAATGTCGGGTTGGCGATGGCGAACAGTTCCTTGCCGTCGTGGCTGAGGGTGAAGGCGAACATCGACTTCGCTTTTTCCCCCGGCTTCTGGGTGATGCTGGCGTGGAACACCTGCTTGCAGCTGTCGAGTTCGACGCCATAGACATCGGCGTAGTGATTGTTCAGCACGTAAGCGGTCTTGCGATCCGGCGACAGCTGCACGGTGCCGGGGCCGAAGGCGTCCGGCATCTTGCAAGTCTTGAGCACCGTGTCGGTGGCCAGGTCGATGACGTGCAGGTTATTCGGGTAATTGGTGGTCACCATGTACTCGTGACCTTCTTGCAGAGCAGTGTTCTCATCGGCCAGAACAGTGAGCGAACAGACGCTCAGGGTGGCGAATGCGGCCAGGCCGCAGGCTTTGATGCTGTGCATGCTGGAATCCTTCTGAAATCCGATCACTTGTCTTTTGGAAAGACAGTCCCGAGGTTGCGCCAGTTGTCGTTGGACGCCTGGGCATCCTTGTTCCAGTCCGGGTAGGTGCTCATCATGTCGGGCACCTGAGCCGGCCACCAGCACGGGTCAGAGCAGCCATACAAATCGGCTTCCATCGGCTGGCACAGCGACGACACACCGCCAAACGCATCGATTTCCCAACCCGGGTCAGTGGTCGAAGCGCAGCCCGCAACAGAGCTCATCGCCACCACTTCTTCGATACGGTTTTCGGCCGCGGCCTCATCGAGTTTCAACGCTTTGTTATTGATTGCCTTGAGATGTTTCATATCAGTGAGCCTTGCGCGGAGTGATGTAGCTGCTGATAAACGCAGGGTTGTGGGCCATGATCCGGGTGTAGACCTCGATGCCGAAGTCGACCCAGTCACGCATCAGTTCGCAGTAGTGATAGGTCGGGTGGGTCGGGTCGCCGTAACGGGCGTAGCTCTCGTGGTAGCAGCCGCCGGAGCAGAGATTGCGGATCTGGCAGTCCTCGCAACCGGTGTTGGTGCGGTCCAGACGCTGGGACAGGAAGTCGTTCAACTCCACCTGTTTCACTCCGCTGTGGACGTTGCCGAAAGTCGGCAGGCTCGAACCGGTAAAGCGATGGCACAGGTTCAATTCGCCCTTGTGATCCACCGCCAGCATCTTCAGGCCAGCGCCACAGGGCAGGGCTTTTTTGTGGCCTTCGTGGATGTCGGTGATCAGCTGGTGCAGGTTGGAGAAACCGATGTTGCGGTGTTCCAGCGCCGCCTCCAGATAACGCCGACCGAGCTTCTTCATGTTGGCGAAGACTTCAATCAGTTCGTCGCTGGACAGGTTGAAGGTGCTGATGTCGCCGGAGGTCACCGGGGCAAAGCCGACTTCGGCAAAACCCAGTTCGTTGAACAGGTGATCCCAAATGGTTTCGACATCAGTGACGCCGGTGGTCAGCGTGACCCGAGCGCCCACCGGACGGCTGTTGTAGCGCGACAGCAGCATCTCGGCCTTGCGCCGCACCACGTCATACGTGCCCTGCCCGCCCACGGTGATGCGGTTGCGGTCATGCACGGTTTTCGGTCCGTCGATACTCACCGATAGCCCGAAACGGTGGGCATTGAGGTAGTCCACGGTCTCTTCGGTGAGCAGCGTGGCATTGGTGGTCATGACGAACTCGACGAACTTGCCCGCCTCGCGGAAACGCTTCTCGCAATAGTCGACCATGTACTCGATGAGCTTGCGATTGCTCAACGGTTCGCCACCGAAGAACACCACGGTGAAACGCTCTTCATCCGGCGATTCGCGCAGCAGCATTTCCACCGACGCGATCGCCGTTTCGACGTCCATCTTCTTGCCGGCCGACGGCTTGTCGAGGTCTTCCTTGTAGCAATAGGTGCAGCTCAAGTTGCAGCCGGTGTTGACGTTGAGCACCACGGTGTTGATCGCGGTGCGCTCGACCCGTTTGGTGCCGATGTCCGGGGTCAGCGGCGAGCCGTCGCTGACCAGCTCCAGGGACATCAACTCACGCAGGGTCTCGGTGATTTCCTCGCCGTTGAAACGCGAAGCCAAACGCTGGATCAGGTCGTCCGACGAACAGCCGGGACCGCGCAGCGTATCGATGATGGTCCCAGTCAGCTCATCGCTGGCGAACAGCGAACTGCTGGGAATGTGAAACAGCATGCGGTCGGCATCGACGTGCACTTCGTGCAGGTTCCGCTCAACCAGATTCAAAATAGCGCCCATTGCAACCTCCTGTGCAAACCCCGTTTGACGGGGCCTGCGGTCATTCCGAAATAGTGTCTGAGGCCTGTGGTTTCAGCCAACTCATGGAATGGGTGGATTGTTCCAGCGTTGCACGGTGACGATCATGTGGCCCTCGCCGGTCAGGGATTTCCCTGCGTCGTCGACGGCGGCGATCACCTTGAGGTTGCCGGCATTGTTGGTGGACATTTTGCGTTGCGGGTTCGGCCCGGCATCGCCCGGTGTGAACACGCCGCTGTCGGCCTGCATGGTGCCGGCGAACTTGACGTCCTCGTCTTCCTTGGCGCGATCGTCGAAGGCTTCGACCGACCACTGCGCCGGGAATACGCCGATGCGATACGGCTTGCCGTCAACGCCCTTGCCCCAGGCTTCGGCATCGAAACGGCCCTGGACTTTCGGCGTCGAACCACCGCCGTCACCGACGCGGGCCACCGAGAACTCGGGCACGACTTTGACCTCGGCGATTTTGCTGTAGACCGACAGGGTCGGGCCTTTCAGCGTGCCAACGGTGACGTTGCGCAAGCCTGGTTGAGCGTTGGCAGCGGCCTTGAGTTTGACCTTGATACGATCAGGGCTTCGCTCGATGACTTCGACCACTTCCACGCCTTTGCCGAAGTTCGGTTTACCGGTGAGACCGCTGCCGATCAAGCTGACTTCGGTCTCGGCGCCCGCCTTCAGATAACCCGGTTGAACCGCCAGCAAACGGCTGCTGCCCTGCTTGGCCGCGACAAAGTCCAGACCGCGCTCGTCATGCTCGGCTTCGAACATCCGACCCTGCATCGCATTGCCTTGAGCGGCGAACACCTGCCGCATGGTCACGCCGTTGATGGTCACGTTGCCGCGCCATTCGTAACCGGTGTAGAGAATCGCGCTGCCGTCGCCATTGAACGAGCTGCCGTCGGCGTATTGGCCTTTGACGCTGACCTTGAAGGTGTCGCTGCCATCGGCGGTGACGCTCATCACGCCAGCCAGTTCGCCTTTACCCGGCAAGTGGCCGCTGAAGCTCCAGTCGCCCACCAGCGCTTGGGCTTTCGGCGCGCTGCTCAGCCATTTTTTCCAGGCCGGGTTGTCCAGCGGATAACGCTTGGCCAACAGCGGCACCATGTCTTTTCGAGCCAGGTCGAACCAGTCACGGTCGCGAGACAGGGCCTGGTATTCCAGGGACGGCCATTGGCCGAGGTGGAAGTTCACCAGACGCTCCCATTCCTGGGCCGGACGCCGTTGCAGGGCAACCCGCGCACCGGAGTGGCAGCGGCCGCACATCTGACTGGTCTGGTCGTCGAACTTCTCGACGGTATTGAGTCGACGCTCCAGCGCATACCGCACGCCATCGGTCTCGCTCGGCGCCAGGCCCTGGGTGTCGGCCAGGTATTTGACCAGGGTGCGGCGGTCGTCATCGCTGATCTGCAAACCGTGCATGGTCTGCATCCGGGCGATGCTCATCAGCCAGCCTTCCGGGGTTTTGCGCTGGTGGCTGATGCGGCTCAGGGCATTGTCGGCTTCGGGGGTGTGACAGCCCTGGCAGGTTTCCTTGAGGATGGTCTGGGCGTCGCGGGCTGCCAGGCTGTCAGGCGAATGCAGCGCCACACAGGCGGCCACGGCCAACAGACTGGCGCTCAGGCCTGATCGGAGTCTTCTCTTCATCAACGTCGAACCTCGCACGGTGCTTTCTTATTTTTGTGGCTTATCGTTTTTATGGTTTCTGCCGTCGGCGGCGCAGCGCTGACGGAGGCAAGAGAAACGTCTGCGATGAGCAATACACGGAGCGTGCCAGCTTGCCGATAACCTTTTTTATCAAGCAGTTATGCGAAGACAAGGCCTGCGGATCGCGTCTGGACGCGTTCACCTGCGTCTAATATCGCGACAGGTGTTGCAACCTGAGACAAGCATAGATGCCCCGCCCGGAACAGTTCATCGCCCGACGATTGACGACCGTTGCAGGCGGGTGCGAAATGGGTGTTCACCGATTGCCACGAGGGATAACAAAATGGCAAGCATCACTGTCCTGGCGGGGGACTTTCTGCAGGGTGATGGAGAGTACCGAGACGGCGTTTTTACCCTTAGAACGTCGCTTCACCCGTGGCCCGGCATCACCCTCCCGCTCTCATCGTTCAAGCGCGTGGAAGTCGCCAACGAGGAATCGATCAACAACATCAAGGACGCCATCGGCTTCGGCGTAGCGGGCGCGATGCTGTTGGGGCCTATCGGCGCGATTGCCGGGTTCATGCTGGCCGGCAGGGAAACCGAGGTGACCTTCCTGGCGACGCTCAAAGATGACAAAAAGTTGTTGGCCGCCGTAGATGGCGACACGTTCGAAGAGATTTCGCGGAAAATATCCGAATAAAACGTCGGCGTGAGCCGCACCACTTCGGTGATGCGGCGTGCCGCCACTTCAGCTATAGGACGTCGGCTGAATGCCTTTGTGAGCTTCGATTTCCAGCCGCATGTCCGCCACCAGCGAGGCGATCGCATGGGGGCTGTCCAGTTCCCATAGCGGAACATGGGTCGCCACCAAATCTACTTTGCCAGTCATGCAATCACAGACCCGAATCGTCAGCGTCTGGTCCGCCTCCACGCTGCATGTGCAGACGCCGGGCAGCATGCTGTGTTCAATGATGTTTTTAATTTCCAGGGTTGAAAGGAACATCGTTACCTCCCTTACGCCAGATGTGTGGCCGGGTAAATGCTCCTTCATATCACCCACCTAGCCTGAAAATTCTAGTCCTGAACACTGAGTGCCTCAAGGCCGCAAGCGGGTCGCTCGTCGTCTCATGGTTGTCGCAATTTGCAACAGCGCCACAGCGTCCGCCTTGCCGTTTAGCGTCCCAAAACCCCGCCGACCAAGGGCGTTCCTGCCTTTGCAGGGACTTGGCACAGCCATTGCCAGCCGTTAAGAAAGCCACGTTTTCACGAACAACAAGAGGTCTCGCCATGCCCCTCCCCTATCTGCTTCCCGACACTTGCGCCTTCATCCAGCGCGCCCCGCGCATGCTCATCGGCGGTGACTGGGTCGAGGCCGCCGATGGCCAGACCATGCCCCTGCACAACCCGGCCACCGGTGAAGTGTTGTGCGTCGTCCCGAGGGCCACGCCCGAGGATGTCGACCGCGCCGTGCTCGCCGCTCGTCAGGCCTTCGATGATTCGGCCTGGACCCGCACTCGCCCACGGGAGCGGCAGAACCTGTTGTGGAAGCTCGCCGATCTGATGGAACGCGACGCCGAACTGCTGGCGCAACTGGAATGCCTGAACAACGGCAAAAGCGCGGCGGTGGCCCAGGTGATGGACGTGCAACTGTCCATCGATTTTCTGCGCTACATGGCGGGCTGGGCAACCAAGATCGAGGGTTCCAGCGTTGAAGTGTCGTTGCCGCTGATGCCCAACGATCAGTTCCACAGCTTCATCCGCCGCGAAGCGGTGGGCGTGGTCGGCGCCATCGTCGCCTGGAACTTCCCGCTGCTGCTGGCCTGCTGGAAACTTGGCCCTGCACTGGCCACCGGTTGCACCGTGGTGCTCAAACCCGCCGACGAAACTCCCCTGACCGCCCTGAAACTCGCCGAACTGGTGCTGGAAGCCGGCTATCCCGAGGGTGTGTTCAACGTGGTCACCGGCACCGGCATCACCGCAGGCTCGGCGCTGACCCACAACCCGCTGGTGGACAAGCTGACCTTCACCGGTTCCACCGCCGTGGGCAAGCAGATCGGCAAGATCGCCATGGAGTCGATGACCCGGGTCACCCTGGAACTGGGCGGCAAATCGCCGACCATCGTCATGGCCGATGCCGACCTGAAAACCGCCGCAGCCGGAGCCGCCAGCGCGATTTTCTTCAATCAGGGCCAGGTGTGCTGCGCAGGTTCCAGGCTGTACGTGCAGCGCAAGCATTTCGACAATGTGGTGGCGGACATCGCCGACATTGCCAACGCCATGAAGCTCGGCAACGGGCTGGACCCGAGTGTCGAGATGGGGCCGCTGATCTCGGCGCGGCAGCAGGAACGGGTTTACGGTTACATCGAAAAGGGCCGGGAAAGTGGCGCTACCATCGCCTGCGGCGGCGAGCAGTTCGGGCCGGGGTTCTTCGTCAAACCGACGGTGATTGTCGATGTCGATCAGAAGCATTCACTGGTGCAGGAGGAGATCTTCGGCCCGGTGCTGGTGGCGATTCCATTCGACGATGAAGCCGATGCGTTGCGCATGGCCAATGACAGTCCTTACGGGCTGGGCGCGAGTATCTGGTCGAACGATCTGGCGGCGGTGCACCGGATGATCCCGCGGATCAAGTCAGGATCAGTGTGGGTCAATTGCCACAGCGCCCTGGACCCGGCGCTGCCATTTGGCGGGTACAAGATGTCGGGGGTTGGGCGGGAAATGGGGTATGCGGCGATTGAGCATTACACCGAGTTGAAGTCGGTGTTGATCAAGTTGTAATCGCGGCGTCCTTTAGGCCCCCTTCGCGGGCAAGCCTCGCTCCTACAGGATTACGCAGCCCTCTGTAGGAGCGAGGCTTGCCCGCGAAGAGGCCAGACCAGTCACCAAACATTCAAGGTTTGAACCCCTGGGCCAACAACCAACCCCGGACCACCCGCCCCTGCTCCACCGTCAACCCGGCCAACGCCTGCTCGGCCGACTCGGTCCGCAACCGCCGCACCAACGGCGCCAGCTCAACCCCTTGCACATGCCAGATCCCCAGCGGCTGATCCGCCGTGATCACCACCTCGGCTTCACCCACAAAACCATCCTTCAGCACCGGCGCCCGCTCAATCCTCAACGCTGCAAAATCCGCCTCGGCATGAGCAACCTCAGCATCCGGCCAGCGCCGTCGCGCCTGCCAGAACGGCTGCTCCAGCCAACGCTGCTCATCGGCATAAAAATCCCGACCGATCCGCGCAAAGCGCAAAAACAGCTGCTCCACCCGCTGCTGATGAAAGCGCTGGGCCAACGCCGCGCGTTCCGGTTTACGCAACAATGTGTTGATCACCGTGGGCGCCTGTAACGCGGAAGACAGCGACTGAAAAATCCCGTTGCCCGACAGCGGATCCACCGCCATCGCGGCATCGCCGACCCGAATCCAGTCATCGCCACACACCTGCGGACACAGAATCGCCGTGCTGCTGCGCGCATGCAGCTGCAGATCGATCTCAGGCCCGGCTCCGAAAAACTCACGCGCCAAGGCCGAGCCCTGACGTCGCGCGCGACAGTAATCCAGCAACGTCGCCTTGCCCGGCAACTCGGCGCTGGCCACGTCTACCGTCCATTGCCAATAACACTGACCGTCGGCCCGCCGCGCCATCCAGGCCCAGCCGTCCTCAAGGCTTTCCACCGCGCTGGCCGTGCTGCCCGGCGTGCCTTGCCAACGATTGAGCAGGCTGACCGTCTCAGGCCCGCGCAGGCCCTTGCCAAGCGCAGGCGCCTGGCGTCCACGGGCTTCCACCAGGAAATCCGCGTTCAGCGCATCGCGCCCTTCAATCTCGACCCTGTGCCCCGAGGAGGAAGTCTGGACGGTCAGCACCCGGCCTTCGATCAATTCAACGCCTGCCAGTCGCAGGTCTTCGCGCAAGCCTCGGTCGAAGCTCGGACGGTCCAAAAGAAATTCGATATTTTGCGCATGCTGCTGACCGTTCCACGACACCTGCCGCTGGGAAGGCAACGCCGCATCCGCCAGCGCCTGGTGCAGCCCCGCACCGCGCAAGGCCTCCAGCACCCGAATCGAGACGCCTTCCAGTGCCGCAAACCGCCGCCACTCGCTGACCAGCGTCACCGCATAGCCGAGCCGTCGCAAACCCAGGGCGACCGCCGCCCCTGCGGGACCGGCGCCAAGAATCACAATCATGGCCCGAAGCGCCGTTCAGGGCCGCGATAACGGGCGTGCTCGCGCAGCCATTCGATGACGTGTTCGTTGCTGGCTTGGGGGTGGGCAACCAGGAAGCTCGCAATGTGCCCGCTCAAAGCCGCGCACCCAAGACTTGCCCCAGACTGCCCCGGATAGGTCCCATGCACGCACGCCGCGAAATCGGCCTGGGCACTGTTGAGCCACGACCACTCATGCTCGGCGCAACGGGCATCGCCAGTGACTCGCAGCACCTGAGGATAATTCGCCGGAAACACGCCCTCGCCCTGCGCCGGGCTGGAGGCACACAGCAAAATGCCTCGCGCCACCGCCGCTGCGCAGGCTTCGCGCAACAGGCTTCGATCCTGACGCAAACCGAGGCTCAAATTGATCAACCGAACGTCCTGCGCCACCAGCCAGTCGATGGCGGTGGCGATCTGCAAGGCGCTGGTGACGCCGCGCTGATCGAATACCTGCCCCACGCAAAACACTGCCGCAGGCGCCCGTCGTCCGATGGCCTCGATCACCGCGCTGCCATGGCCGAGCGGGTCATCGCGCAAGTCGCTTTCGGCCAGGCCATCCTCCAGCAGCGAAAAGCGCCGCCCCGCGATCACCTGCACCCGTTGCGCCGCCGAATGTCCGCTGTCGACCACGCCGATCCGCAACTCAGGCTTCATGCAGCACCGTTTTTGAAGTGAGCACGCCGTCGAGCAATTCAAAGCGCAAATCGGCATCCGCAAGGGTCGAGGGGCGATGGCTGATCAGGATCCGCGTACGCCCGGCAAACAGTCGGTCGATGGCCTCGATCACTTCGCGCTCGGTGGCTTCATCCACCGCCGAGGTCGCTTCGTCCAGCACCAGTATCAGCGGATCCTGCAACAACGCGCGGGCGATGGCGATGCGCTGTTTCTGCCCGCCGGAGAGTTGCTGGCCACGTTCGCCCAGCGGGCTGTCGAGACCTTCAGGCAACGACTCGATCAGGCTGTCGAGTTGCGCCAGCCGTGCGACTTCGGCAATCGCTTCGCGGCTGGCGTCCGGCACGGCGTAGGCGAGGTTGTCAGCGAGGCTCCCGCGAAACAACACGATGTCCTGACTGACCACGGCAATCCGCCGGCGCAGCTGGAACAGGTCCAGCTCCCGCAGGTCGACCTCTCCCAACAAAACGCGGCCGGATTGAGGATCGTGATGCCGTTGCAGCAGGTCGATCAGGGTCGATTTACCGACCCCGGAACCGCCGCTCAGGGCGACTTTCAAGCCATAGGGAATTCGCGCTTCGATGCCGCGCAAAGTGGTTGGGCGACCGGGATGGCTGAAGTGCACGTCGTCGAAACGCAGCTCGCCGGACGTCGGCATCGGTTTGGGTTCAACGGGTGTGAGAACGGTCGGTTCTTCCCCGCGCAATTCCATCACCCGCCCCAGGCTGACGGTCATGCGCTGAATCGCAACATAGAGCCCGAGCAAGCTCTGAACCGGTCCGACCGCCATCCCCAGATACGTGGAAAACGCGATCAGCGCGCCCAGTTGCCAGGTCCCCTGCACCACCCAATACCCACCAATCAAAAACGCGCAGGCCCGGGACAATGACGTCAGCGTGCCGGGCACCGCCTGGGTGAAAAACTCGGTGACTTGCAGGCGCAGCAACTGGCTCATATAGCCTTGACCGAGCGTTTCCAGCCGCCGCGATTCACGTTGTTGCTGGCCGGCAGACTGGATGAATTTCATCACCGGCAACGTCTCGACCATGAACGATGACATGTCCGCCGAACGCTCGCGCAACTGCCGCACATCGCGTTCGACCTTGCGCCGCATCCAGCGCAGCCAGAGCACGTCGAGGGGAATCAGCACCAGCGCCAGCAGCGAGAGTTTCCACGACAGGGTCAACAGCATGGCCACGGCAACCACCAGACCAATGACGCTGGATACCGCAGAGAACAGCGAATCCACAGCGAAGCGCTGGATCTCCGCGACATCGCCATCCAGGCGCGACATCAAATCACCGATCCGCCGCTGCCCGTAAAAACTCGGCGACAGGGTTTGCAGATGTCGATAAAGGTCGTCACGCAGCGAGAACAGAATCCGCCCGGACAACCGTGTGTGCAGATAGCGATTGATCCCCGACAGCGCCGTGCCCAGCAGTCCGGCGAGAATCATCAACCCGGCAATCAGCACCAGCATCGGAAAGTTTTTCGCCAGCAAACCATCGTCAATCAGCAGCTTGGTCAGCCACGGTTGCACCAGCACCAGCGACGAGGCGCAGACCGACAGACCGAGCAGCCCGGCGATCGCCAACCGATGCGGGCGCACAAAGCTGTAAAGCCAACGCAACGCCGCTTGCAGGGCTTCAGGGTTCTGGCTGTCGATCAGCCGAACGATCAAGCGCTGCATCACGAGCGCAACTGTTTGAGCTTGCGATACAGGGTCGCGCGGCTGATGCCCAAGGCGTCGGCGGCGGCCGAGACGTTGCCCTGATGGCTGTCCAGGGACTGGCGAATCAGCTCCAGTTCGTTTTCGCGAATGCTGCCCGACGCTGGGCGTTCAGTAGCGGTCAGTTCGTCGAGCATGCTGTCGGGCAAGTGGTCGAGGGTGAGCACCGTGTCCCCGGGCTCACGCATGGCCAACGCGGTGCGCAGAACCATTTCCAGTTGGCGGATGTTGCCCGGCCAATGGTAGCCGTCGAGCAAGCGGCTCAGATCGTCGTGCAAGACGACGGTCGGTGCATCGAGCCTGGCCAGCAATCGGCTGACCAGGCCACTGAAATCGTCACGCTCGCGCAGGGCTGGGAGCATCACGCTGATGCCGTTGACCCGGTAGAACAGGTCTTCACGGAAGTGCTTTTCTTCCACCAGGCGCTTGAGGTCGCGATGGGTGGCGCAGATCAGCGCGACGTCGATGTCTTGTTCCTCGCCGGCCCCCAGCGGTGCGACTTTACGGTCCTGCAACACGCGCAGCAGACGGGCTTGCAAAGCCAACGGCATGTCGCCGATTTCGTCGAGGAACAACGTGCCGCCGTGGGCCTGTTGCAGTCGCCCGATCATGCCGCCACGACGTGAGCCGGTGAAGGCGCCTTCGCGGTAGCCGAACAGTTCTGACTCGATCAGGCCTTCGGGGATCGCCGCGCAGTTCACCGCGACAAAGGGTTTGTCGCAGCGGGTTCCGGCCATGTGCAGGGCACGGGCGATGACTTCTTTACCGGTGCCCGTTTCACCGAGCAGCAACACGGGCAATTCATTGGCCAGACCTTGGCGGGCCATGCGCAAGGCCCGGGCGTAACGGACATTGCTGCCGGCCAGGGATTCGAGATCCGGTTGTGGTTTGGCGGTTTTCGCGGTGCTGCGCGGCGGCGTGCTGACGTTGATCGAACGCTGCGGCACCCGCAGGGTTTTGTAGAAGAATTCGCCTTTGGCGGTCTGCAAACTGCCCACGCCTCCCTGATGCAGACGCGACAGCAGTTGCAGGCCATCGACACCCAGAAACTCTTCGCAACGTCGACCGACCAACGCCGAGCGCTCGGCACGCAGCAACTGACAGGCCTGGGCGCTGACCGCGAGAATCTGTCCGCCGAGGCTCACTGCCAACAGGCCCTGCCAAGGGGATTCGAGGTATTGCCGACGGCTGTGGAAGGCGAGGACGATTTCGTCCGGATAGCTGGCGTTGAACACGCGGCTTTCGATCTGGCTGACGGCCATGGCCAGCAACGCGGTGCTGTCATGAACGCGGCCGAGGGGGCCTTCGCGGGTCAGGTCGAGGACGCCGAGGATGTCGCCTTGGGGGCAATGGATCGGCACCGACGTGCAGGAAAAATCACTGAGACGGTCGAGGTAATGCTCGCCGCAATCGATCATCGTTGGCCGGGCTTCCACCAGAGCGGTGCCCAGTGCGTTGGTGCCGCGTGCGGCTTCGCTCCAGCAGGCGCCGAGGGTGATGTCTTGCAGCCCGCTGCCCTTGAGGCGGTCAGCCCGACCTTCGACGGCAAGAATGGTGGCGTCGGAATTGGCCAGGATAATCAGGCCTTCCTTGCCTTGGCGTTCGGCCAGGTAATCGATCGCCGGCAATGCGGCATCGATCAGCAGGCGATTGCTCGCCAGCAGCACGTCGAGACCCGCGCTCGATTCCAGCGTCAGTTCGTGCTTGGCGTTGAAATGCACGCCATGGCTGAGACTGCGCCGCCACGACGCATCGATTTCCGCCCGCAGCACGCCATCGGGGACTTCGCCCTCGAGATGGAGCTTTTCCCGGGCCAGCCGGGCTTCGCGGTGCAGCTTGAGAGGAGTTGTTTTTATTAGCGTCATCAAGCGCTCCGGATCGGTCCGCTTTGCGCTTTTTTTAATTCAGCGCCCTGGCGCAATCTTTACGTTAACGTCAGGGCGATGGCAAGTGTGTTTCATCCGTTGCACCGCGTTATCGTTCTTCGCGGGCAAGCCACGCTCCCACAGGTTCTGTGTCGTGCACAAATTTGTGGTTTAACTCGGTCACTGTGGGAGCGGGCTTGCCCGCGAAGGCGATCTACCAGACACCATCAATCGCTTAGACGTGGGGGTCGCCCGGTATTTTGCTCGGCGTGGCGTATTGCGGTTTGAGATGACCGTCCTGATCAAGTAACCAGGCATCCATGATCTGCCGCACGACCGGGCCGGCGACGCGGCCACCGGCCTCACCGTTTTCGATCATCACCGAGATGACGATCTTCGGATGCTCGGCCGGGGCGAAACCGACGAACAAGGCATTGTCGCGGTTACGCTCCAGGGTTTTCGCCCGGTTGTAGCGTTCACCTTGCTTGATCGCGACCACTTGCGCGGTACCACTCTTGCCGGCGATGCGGTACTGGGCGCCCTGCGCGGCCGCCCGGGCAATCCCGCGAGCGTCGTGCATCACCATCTGCATGCCGTGGTTGACCTGCTCCCAGTCACGCGGGTCCTTGAGCAGGATGTTCGGCATCGGGTGCTCGTCCACCGGCGCCACGCCGTCCACGGTCTTGGCCAGGTGCGGTCGGTTCCACACACCTTTGTTGGCGATCAGCGCGGTGGCCTGGGCCAGCTGCAGCGGCGTGACCTGCATGTAACCCTGGCCGATGCCGAGGATCACGGTCTCGCCCGGGAACCAGGCCTGACGGCGCGTGGCACGCTTCCAGGCCTGGGATGGCATCAGCCCGGCAGACTCCTCGAACATGTCCAGCGAGACCTTCTCGCCGAGGCCGAACATCGCCATGTAGTCATGCAGACGATCGATGCCCAGCTTGTGGGCCAGGTCATAGAAGTAAGTGTCGTTGGAGCGCATGATCGCCGCGTCCATGTCTACCCAACCGTCGCCGCTGTGGTTCCAGTTACGGTATTTGTGATCGAAGTCCGGGAGTTGGTAATAGCCCGGGTCGAAGACGCGAGTCTGAGGAGTGACGACCCCGGCATCGAGACCGGCAATGGCCACCTCGGGCTTGATGGTCGAACCCGGCGCGTAGAGGCCGCGCAGGACGCGGTTGAACAGCGGCCGATCGATGGAATCGTGCAGCGCCGCGTATTCCTTGAAGCTGATGCCAGTGACGAACAGGTTCGGGTCGAAGCTGGGCTTGCTGACCATTGCCAGCACTTCGCCAGTCGAGGGGTCTAACGCCACTACTGAACCACGACGATCGCCCAAGGCTTCCTCGGCCGCCTCCTGAAGTTTGACATCCAGGCTCAGGACTATGTTTTTACCGGGGATCGGATCAGTGTGCTTGAGCACTCGCAGTACGCGGCCCTGAGCGTTGGTTTCGACTTCTTCGTAACCCACTTGGCCGTGCAATTCGGACTCGTAGAACTTTTCGATGCCGGTCTTGCCGATGGATTGGGTGCCGCGGTACTCCACCGTGTCCAGGACTTTGGATTCTTTTTCGTTGATACGACCGACGTACCCGATCGAGTGTGCGAAGTGTGCGCCCATTGGGTAATGGCGGACGAATTGGGGCTCGACATCGATCCCCGGCAGTCGGAACTCGTTGACCGCGAGTACCGCGATTTGCTGCTCACTGAGCTCATAGAACAGGGTGACCGGCACGAACGGGTGGCGCGCCTGCTTCATGGCCTTGTCGAACAGCGTCCGGTCCTCGGCGGGCAAGTGCAGGAGATTGACCACCTCATCGAGTTCTTCTTTGACGTCGGAGGCGCGTTCGCGGGTGATGGTCAGGTTGAAGCTGGGACGGTTGTCTGCGAGGACGACACCGTTGCGGTCAAAGATCAGCCCTCTCGTAGGGGTGATCGGCAGCACATGTACGCGGTTGTTTTCGGAGATGGTCGAGTGATAGTCGAACTCGACCACTTGCAATACATACATGCGCACCACGAGTGCGCAGGAAATGGCGGCGACGAACAAGGCGCAGGCGATCAACCGTTTGTTGACCAGGCGCGTCTCTTTTTCATGGTCCTTGATGGGTATCGGTTCGGGCATTTCTGCAGCAGCTCTTTGGCTAAAAAAGGGGGGGGCCGATCCGTAGGCTTGAAATCCGCCCGTGAAAAAACGAGCTGCACCATACCAAAAACCGTGCGGTCACCTTAGCGCGATTTTCTCGAACGGTTGCCCTTGAGGGCCAAAACGACTAGCGGCTATTTGTCTGACTCGTGCGTTTTTCTCAAGATTGATATTCCGATTCATGCATTTTTCTAGCAGATGGGCCTGTAGATACTGGGTGCATGTCATTCCATTTTGTTGTTTGGGAGTCTTTTCATGCATCCACGATTTCAACGATTACTCGGCCCGAACGGGTTTTCCATCGGCCTGGAATTACCGCTGGATAACGATTGGTCCAGTGATGGTCAGCGGCTACGGATTGAGGAGGAGCGGCCTTTCGGTGTACCCGATTTGAAGCAACACGCGGCGATGGCGCGATTGGCTGACAACGCCGGTTTTCGGGCACTTTGGATACGCGATGTGCCGGTTTATGACCCTGACTTTGGCGATGCCGCACAGGTCTTTGAAACCTTTTCCTACCTTGGTTATTTGGCCGGGATTACCGACAACATCATGCTGGGCACGGCGGCGGTTGTGCTGCCGTTGCGTCAGCCTTGGCTAACGCTCAAGGCCACCAACAGTGTCGATGAATTGAGTGACGGACGTCTGCTCCTCGGGGTCGCCAGTGGTGACCGTCCGATGGAGTATCCGTTGTTTGGCGTGGACTACGATCAGCGCGGGGAGATCTTTCGCGAGACGGTTGAGCTATTGCGCAGCCAAGGTGAAGGCCGCTTGCCCGAAGGTGCTCGTCTATTGCCGGAGCGAGATCAGCCGGTGCCATTACTGGTTGCGGGCCTTGGTCAACAATCCCCTGGCTGGATTGGCCAACACATGGATGGCTGGCTCGCCTATCCGGGTACTCCGGATGAGCATCGGCGCCGAGTGGGGCTGTGGCGGGAAGTCGGAGGCAATAAACCCTACATCAGCTTCGTTCACCTGGATCTATCCGCCCACCCTTATGCACCCATGCGACGTGTGCGCTTCGGTGGCAGCTGTGGACGGTTGGCTTTGATTGATGAGCTTCAGGCGTTGCGTGAAGCAGGTGTTCAGCATGTCGGCTTACATCTGCGCCGTAGCGAACGACCGGTTGCTGAAGTTATTGAAGAGATCGCTGAATACGTTCTGCCTAAGTTCCACTAACGGTGCTGCTGGAACTTGGGATAGCCGCTGGGCTATCCCTTTTTTTGTCACGCCACTTTCCTGCGGGCAAAACAAAACCCCAACTGCTTTCGCAATTGGGGTTTCGGAATTTAATCTTGACGATGACCTACTCTCACATGGGGAAACCCCACACTACCATCGGCGATGCATCGTTTCACTGCTGAGTTCGGGATGGGATCAGGTGGTTCCAATGCTCTATGGTCGTCAAGAAATTCGGTAGCCGGGTCGTTCTCTCTTGCGAGGTCACGCTCCAGCGAATGGGTATGCGATAGTTTGGTGTTTTGCGAGTATCTCGAACTTTCGGTTCGTTTCGTCTTCACACACCGCAATCTGGCTTTTACGCACAAATTGCTTGGGTGTTATATGGTCAAGCCTCACGGGCAATTAGTATTGGTTAGCTCAACGCCTCACAGCGCTTACACACCCAACCTATCAACGTCGTAGTCTTCGACGGCCCTTCAGGGGACTCAAGGTCCCAGTGAGATCTCATCTTGAGGCTAGTTTCCCGCTTAGATGCTTTCAGCGGTTATCTATTCCGAACATAGCTACCCGGCAATGCCACTGGCGTGACAACCGGAACACCAGAGGTTCGTCCACTCCGGTCCTCTCGTACTAGGAGCAGCCCCTCTCAAATCTCAAACGTCCACGGCAGATAGGGACCGAACTGTCTCACGACGTTCTAAACCCAGCTCGCGTACCACTTTAAATGGCGAACAGCCATACCCTTGGGACCGGCTTCAGCCCCAGGATGTGATGAGCCGACATCGAGGTGCCAAACACCGCCGTCGATATGAACTCTTGGGCGGTATCAGCCTGTTATCCCCGGAGTACCTTTTATCCGTTGAGCGATGGCCCTTCCATACAGAACCACCGGATCACTAAGACCTACTTTCGTACCTGCTCGACGTGTCTGTCTCGCAGTCAAGCGCGCTTTTGCCTTTATACTCTACGACCGATTTCCGACCGGTCTGAGCGCACCTTCGTACTCCTCCGTTACTCTTTAGGAGGAGACCGCCCCAGTCAAACTACCCACCATACACTGTCCTCGATCCGGATAACGGACCTGAGTTAGAACCTCAAAGTTGCCAGGGTGGTATTTCAAGGTTGGCTCCACGCGAACTGGCGTCCACGCTTCAAAGCCTCCCACCTATCCTACACAAGCAAATTCAAAGTCCAGTGCAAAGCTATAGTAAAGGTTCACGGGGTCTTTCCGTCTAGCCGCGGATACACTGCATCTTCACAGCGATTTCAATTTCACTGAGTCTCGGGTGGAGACAGCGCCGCCATCGTTACGCCATTCGTGCAGGTCGGAACTTACCCGACAAGGAATTTCGCTACCTTAGGACCGTTATAGTTACGGCCGCCGTTTACCGGGGCTTCGATCAAGAGCTTCGCGTTAGCTAACCCCATCAATTAACCTTCCGGCACCGGGCAGGCGTCACACCCTATACGTCCACTTTCGTGTTTGCAGAGTGCTGTGTTTTTAATAAACAGTCGCAGCGGCCTGGTATCTTCGACCGGCATGGGCTTACGCAGTAAATGCTTCACCCTCACCGGCGCACCTTCTCCCGAAGTTACGGTGCCATTTTGCCTAGTTCCTTCACCCGAGTTCTCTCAAGCGCCTTGGTATTCTCTACCCAACCACCTGTGTCGGTTTGGGGTACGGTTCCTGGTTACCTGAAGCTTAGAAGCTTTTCTTGGAAGCATGGCATCAACCACTTCGTCACCCAAAGGGTAACTCGTCATCAGCTCTCGGCCTTAGAATCCCGGATTTACCTAAGATTCCAGCCTACCACCTTAAACTTGGACAACCAACGCCAAGCTGGCCTAGCCTTCTCCGTCCCTCCATCGCAATAACCAGAAGTACAGGAATATTAACCTGTTTTCCATCGACTACGCTTTTCAGCCTCGCCTTAGGGACCGACTAACCCTGCGTCGATTAACGTTGCGCAGGAAACCTTGGTCTTTCGGCGTGGGTGTTTTTCACACCCATTGTCGTTACTCATGTCAGCATTCGCACTTCTGATACCTCCAGCAAGCTTCTCAACTCACCTTCACAGGCTTACAGAACGCTCCTCTACCGCATCACCTAAGTGATACCCGTAGCTTCGGTGTATGGTTTGAGCCCCGTTACATCTTCCGCGCAGGCCGACTCGACTAGTGAGCTATTACGCTTTCTTTAAAGGGTGGCTGCTTCTAAGCCAACCTCCTAGCTGTCTAAGCCTTCCCACATCGTTTCCCACTTAACCATAACTTTGGGACCTTAGCTGACGGTCTGGGTTGTTTCCCTTTTCACGACGGACGTTAGCACCCGCCGTGTGTCTCCCATGCTCGGCACTTGTAGGTATTCGGAGTTTGCATCGGTTTGGTAAGTCGGGATGACCCCCTAGCCGAAACAGTGCTCTACCCCCTACAGTGATACATGAGGCGCTACCTAAATAGCTTTCGAGGAGAACCAGCTATCTCCGAGCTTGATTAGCCTTTCACTCCGATCCACAGGTCATCCGCTAACTTTTCAACGGTAGTCGGTTCGGTCCTCCAGTTAGTGTTACCCAACCTTCAACCTGCCCATGGATAGATCGCCCGGTTTCGGGTCTATTCCCAGCGACTAGACGCCCTATTAAGACTCGCTTTCGCTACGCCTCCCCTATTCGGTTAAGCTCGCCACTGAAAATAAGTCGCTGACCCATTATACAAAAGGTACGCAGTCACCCAACAAAGTGGGCTCCCACTGCTTGTACGCATACGGTTTCAGGATCTATTTCACTCCCCTCTCCGGGGTTCTTTTCGCCTTTCCCTCACGGTACTAGTTCACTATCGGTCAGTCAGTAGTATTTAGCCTTGGAGGATGGTCCCCCCATATTCAGACAAAGTTTCTCGTGCTCCGTCCTACTCGATTTCATGACTAAGAGATTTTCGCGTACAGGGCTATCACCCACTATGGCCGCACTTTCCAGAGCGTTCCGCTAATCTCAAAGCCACTTAAGGGCTAGTCCCCGTTCGCTCGCCACTACTAAGGGAATCTCGGTTGATTTCTTTTCCTCAGGGTACTTAGATGTTTCAGTTCCCCTGGTTCGCCTCTTAAGCCTATGTATTCAGCTTAAGATAACCATCTTATGATGGCTGGGTTCCCCCATTCAGACATCTCCGGATCAAAGTCTGTTTGCCGACTCCCCGAAGCTTTTCGCAGGCTACCACGTCTTTCATCGCCTCTGACTGCCAAGGCATCCACCGTATGCGCTTCTTCACTTGACCATATAACCCCAAGCAATCTGGTTATACTGTGAAGACGACATTCGCCGAAAATTCGATAATACTCAATTAAGAGCAACTCACAAATTTTACCTTAGCCTGATCCGTTACCAGTGAAAGTAACGTTCAGTCTATCTTTCTATCACATACCCAAATTTTTAAAGAACGATCTAATCAAAGACTAGAAATCAATATTCACTTCAGAATATTCATTTCTAAACTCTAACAGCAGAAGCAGTTAATGGTGGAGCCAAACGGGATCGAACCGTTGACCTCCTGCGTGCAAGGCAGGCGCTCTCCCAGCTGAGCTATGGCCCCATACAAAATTGGTGGGTCTGGGCAGATTCGAACTGCCGACCTCACCCTTATCAGGGGTGCGCTCTAACCAACTGAGCTACAGACCCAATTTCGAGCGCGTAACTGTTAGCGGTGAGCTATCAGCTTGGAGCTTAAAGCTGCTTCTATCGTCTTCTTCAATGAATCAAGCAATTCGTGTGGGAACTTATGGAGCAGCTGATGTCGTCGATTAAGGAGGTGATCCAGCCGCAGGTTCCCCTACGGCTACCTTGTTACGACTTCACCCCAGTCATGAATCACACCGTGGTAACCGTCCTCCCGAAGGTTAGACTAGCTACTTCTGGTGCAACCCACTCCCATGGTGTGACGGGCGGTGTGTACAAGGCCCGGGAACGTATTCACCGCGACATTCTGATTCGCGATTACTAGCGATTCCGACTTCACGCAGTCGAGTTGCAGACTGCGATCCGGACTACGATCGGTTTTCTGGGATTAGCTCCACCTCGCGGCTTGGCAACCCTCTGTACCGACCATTGTAGCACGTGTGTAGCCCAGGCCGTAAGGGCCATGATGACTTGACGTCATCCCCACCTTCCTCCGGTTTGTCACCGGCAGTCTCCTTAGAGTGCCCACCATTACGTGCTGGTAACTAAGGACAAGGGTTGCGCTCGTTACGGGACTTAACCCAACATCTCACGACACGAGCTGACGACAGCCATGCAGCACCTGTCTCAATGTTCCCGAAGGCACCAATCCATCTCTGGAAAGTTCATTGGATGTCAAGGCCTGGTAAGGTTCTTCGCGTTGCTTCGAATTAAACCACATGCTCCACCGCTTGTGCGGGCCCCCGTCAATTCATTTGAGTTTTAACCTTGCGGCCGTACTCCCCAGGCGGTCAACTTAATGCGTTAGCTGCGCCACTAAGAGCTCAAGGCTCCCAACGGCTAGTTGACATCGTTTACGGCGTGGACTACCAGGGTATCTAATCCTGTTTGCTCCCCACGCTTTCGCACCTCAGTGTCAGTATCAGTCCAGGTGGTCGCCTTCGCCACTGGTGTTCCTTCCTATATCTACGCATTTCACCGCTACACAGGAAATTCCACCACCCTCTACCATACTCTAGCTTGTCAGTTTTGAATGCAGTTCCCAGGTTGAGCCCGGGGATTTCACATCCAACTTAACAAACCACCTACGCGCGCTTTACGCCCAGTAATTCCGATTAACGCTTGCACCCTCTGTATTACCGCGGCTGCTGGCACAGAGTTAGCCGGTGCTTATTCTGTCGGTAACGTCAAAACAGCAAAGTATTAATTTACTGCCCTTCCTCCCAACTTAAAGTGCTTTACAATCCGAAGACCTTCTTCACACACGCGGCATGGCTGGATCAGGCTTTCGCCCATTGTCCAATATTCCCCACTGCTGCCTCCCGTAGGAGTCTGGACCGTGTCTCAGTTCCAGTGTGACTGATCATCCTCTCAGACCAGTTACGGATCGTCGCCTTGGTGAGCCATTACCTCACCAACTAGCTAATCCGACCTAGGCTCATCTGATAGCGCAAGGCCCGAAGGTCCCCTGCTTTCTCCCGTAGGACGTATGCGGTATTAGCGTCCGTTTCCGAGCGTTATCCCCCACTACCAGGCAGATTCCTAGGCATTACTCACCCGTCCGCCGCTCGCCACCAGGTACAAGTACCCGTGCTGCCGCTCGACTTGCATGTGTTAGGCCTGCCGCCAGCGTTCAATCTGAGCCATGATCAAACTCTTCAGTTCAAACATCTTTGGGTTTTTAAGAAACCCTAAACTTGGCTCAGCAATCGTTGGTTACATCTTTGATTTCTCGCGGAGTAACTTGTGATGCTGATAATCTTGTTGACTATCAGTCTGACTCCACAAGCACCCACACGAATTGCTTGATTCAGTTGTTAAAGAGCGGTTGGTTAAGATCTTTCGTCTCAACCGAGGCGCGCATTCTACAGCAGCCTCTGTTGCTGTCAAGCGGTTATTTTCAGAAGTTTTCAAAGTTTCCTTTGCAACTTCAACCACTTGCGCTTCCGATCTCTCGTTAGCGGGAGGCGAATTCTACAGCGTTACTCGCTGCTGTCAACACCTCTTTTTCTCCGCTTTCGACCGAGAAGATCGAACCGTCAATCAAGCCCTACAACCCTGCCTGATCAACTCCTTCTGGGCTTCGATGACCTGAAGCAACTCGCTGTCGAAAACTGCGTAACTCTTTGTTTACCAAGGAGTTTTCCGTTTCGACTGCGCCGGAAGTGGGGCGAATTATAGACTTCCAGAATCTGCCGTCAACCCCTGATTTGGCTTTTCTATCAGGATGTTCAAAATCATTGCTTATATATAGACGCAACCGTCACGAATGCGCAGTATATTGCCCAACACACAGAGCAATACTCTCGCTTCCCACTTCGGACGATGCCACGTAATGAATGACCATCCCCGCAGCCTCGCCTCGACTCTGTTCTCGGTTGGCCTGCTATTAATAGCCATGGCGTCGATCCAGTCCGGAGCTTCATTGGCCAAAAGCATGTTCCCGATTATCGGCGCTCAGGGAACCACCACCCTGCGGCTGATCTTCGCCAGCGTGATCATGCTGCTCCTGTTGCGCCCATGGCGGGCGAAGCTCACTGCAAAGTCCCTGCGTACCGTCATCGTCTACGGGATGGCACTGGGCGGCATGAACTTCCTCTTCTATATGTCTCTGCGCACCGTCCCCCTGGGGATTGCCGTAGCCCTGGAGTTCACCGGACCACTTGCAGTGGCTATCTATGCTTCACGCCGCGCGATCGACTTTTTGTGGATAGCCCTGGCTGCCATCGGCTTGCTGCTATTAATACCGACAGGAGCGACGACTGCGGGAATCGACCTCGTAGGTGCCGGTTATGCCTTGGGCGCGGGTGTCTGCTGGGCACTGTACATCCTGTTCGGCCAGAAGGCCGGCGCCGACAATGGCGTGCAGACCGCTGCACTGGGAGTGATGATTGCCGCACTGTTCGTCGCCCCTATCGGCATTGTCCATGCCGGTGCCGCCCTGCTGACTCCGTCATTGATCCCCGTGGCCATCGCTGTCGCACTTCTGTCCACCGCCCTGCCCTACACGCTGGAGATGGTCGCTCTGACCCGAATGCCAACCCGGACCTTCGGCACATTGATGAGCATTGAACCCGCTTTCGGCGCGCTGTCAGGTTTGCTGTTCCTCCACGAGTACCTCACGCTGTCACAGTGGATGGCGATCATGTGCATCATTCTGGCTTCCGTCGGGGCGACCATGACCATGGGAAGCGCTGCCAAGCCTGCGGTCGCGGCGGATTGATACAGGATTTGACGCAGGTCTGGTATTTGCCGCTCAATTAGGCCATGTTTAGGCCCGTAACCCAGTGTCAGACATGGATTTTTCAGGATAGGGATATCAGAACGCTTCAATTGAAAGCGAATGCAGCCAGACCCGGGCACGAGATCCGGGAACGCTATAAGGACAGTAATGAAACGAATTTTGCTACTGATCGCTGTACTTGCAGTTGCGGGCTGCGCGGCGACATCGAAAACACAAGTCAAACATGGCAAGAAAGGGCTGCATATCAACTGTTCAGGACTCTCCTCATCCTGGGACAAGTGCTACACCAGCGCCGCCAACTCGTGCGCGCCCAAGGGGTACAAGGTCATCGCCAAGTCGGGGGATGCGGTGGAAGAGCCAGGCGATTATCCATTTGGTCTCAACCCTGCCGGTTATACCAGCCGAAGCATGATCGTTATCTGCAAGTAGATGGATGCCGCCCGGCAATCTGGCGGCCAATCTCATCGTGACTGGACTTCAGCACTGTGCGCTGAATGTCTGGAGTGGCCAACATTCGAGCCACGACCAACGCACCGATGCATTGCGACAGCACCGACCATGCCAGGCTGTCGCTTTCCAGGATCCTCGCCCAACTCTCCTGCAGCTGACAAATCCAGATCTCCGCCTCCTGGCGAACAGCGATATCTGAACGGGCAATTTCAGCTCCCAATACCGGTAACGCACAACCGGATTCCGGGTGCTCGACATGGGCCATGCTCAGATAATGCTTGAGGCAGCGTTCCAGTCTGTCGCGATCCTGATCAGCCCCCAATCGCTCCAGGCTTTGACACAACTCGCGCTCGACGATCGAGGCGAACAGTTCGTCCTTCGACGAAAAGTGACTGTAGAAAGCACCGCCACTCAAGCCGATCGCCTTCATCAAGCCGTCGACACCCACCGTGGAAAAACCGGATTTCTTCGCCAACACAGCGCTGCTGCTCAGCAGTTTCTCTTTGGTTTCCAACTTGTGATTGACTGAGTAACGCATCGCCTTTCCCTCAGGGTTGATCGTCTTGACGTCCGTCGAATCGTAGCATAACGTTCGTTCAGTTAACGATCGTTTAGCAAAGGGATCTACCCATGAATAACAAGAAGGTCGTACTGGTTGTCGGCGCGGGTGATGCCACCGGCGGCGCGATTGCCAAGCGTTTTGCGCAGGAGGGTTTCGTTGCCTGCGTCACTCGTCGCAGCGCGGACAAACTCCAGCCGTTGGTCGATGCAATCAAGGCGAATGGCGGTGACGCCCACGGATTTGCCTGTGATGCACGCAAGGAAGAGGACGTGATTGCGCTGGTCGAGCAGATTGAAACCGAGATCGGCCCCATTGAGGCGTTCGTTTTCAACATCGGCGCCAACGTGCCGTGCAGCATTCTTGAAGAAACTGCCCGCAAGTATTTCAAGATCTGGGAAATGGCCTGTTTCTCGGGTTTTCTCAATGCACGTGAAGTGGCCAAGCGGATGGTCACACGCCAACGCGGCACGATCCTGTTCACCGGCGCCACCGCTGGCCTGCGCGGCGCGTCAGGATTTGCAGCATTCGCCGGTGCCAAGCACGGGATTCGCGCACTGGCTCAAAGCATGGCCCGTGAACTGGGGCCGATGAACATTCACGTCGCCCACGTCGTAGTCGACGGCGCCATCGATACTGACTTCATTCGCAACAGCTTTCCGGAGAAGTACGCCACCAAGGACGAGGACGGCATCCTCAATCCCGAGCACATCGCCGAGAACTATTGGTACCTGCACAGCCAGCCGCGGGACGCCTGGACTTTCGAGCTGGATCTGCGCCCCTGGAACGAACGCTGGTAAGCCCTCCTCCCTACAACAATAAGCAGAGTGCACCGACCATGAGCAAAACCGTGGAGTTCTTTTTCGATCTTGGCAGCCCCGCCACCTACCTGGCGTACACCCAATTGCCGAAAATCTGCGAGCAGACCGACAGCCAGCTGATCTACGTACCGATGCTGCTGGGTGGGGTCTTCAAAGCCACCGGCAACGCATCACCGGCAACCATCCCGGCCAAAGGTCGCTACATGTTTCAGGACCTGGACCGCTACGCAAAACGTTACGGCGTACCACTGAAGTTCAATCCCCACTTTCCTATCAATACCCTGATGCTTATGCGTGCCGTCACGGGTATGCAGTTGCGTCATCCAGAACGCTTCCATGCGTTTATCGATTGCCTGTTCAACGCACTCTGGGTCGAGGGCCTCTGCCTCGATGATCCGGCGACCGTTGCAGCCGTGCTGACGCAAAACGGTTTCGACCCGAACGAAGTACTGGCACTCACCGCCGACGAGGAAGTCAAAACCGCTCTCAAGGACAACACCGAGAAAGCGATCCAACGAGGCGTATTCGGCGCACCGTGCATGTTTGTCGGTGATCAGATGTTCTTCGGTCAGGATCGGCTGGACTTCGTCCTTGAAGCCCTGAGTTAAATCTCGACGACCAAGCGACCTTGAGCCGCTCCAGTAGTGAGCAGTTCATGGGCGGCCCCGGCGGTTTGCAATGTGAACTGCCGCGGGTCGAGCAACGGCTTCAGCTTACCGGCCTCGATCAATTGTGCGGCTTCACGAAGAATCTGCCCGTGACGCTCTCCTCCCTTGCCAGTCAACAAAGGCAACAAGGTAAACACCCCGGAGTAGGTCGCGCCCCGAAACGACAACGGCGCCAAACTATGCTGTCCCCAGCCGAGGCAGCTCACCACATGCCCCTCGTAAACCCGAGCGGCCTTGAAGGAAGCATCCAGCGTTTCTCCGCCCACCGTGTCGTAGACAATATCGAACCCCTCTCCTGCCGTATGCTCCGCCACATAATCCTCGACCGAGGACTTGCGGTAATCAATAAACGTCGCACCGAAGCTTTCGATGATCGCCTGTTGCCCCGTCGAGCCAGTGGCGAACACTTCAGCTCCAAAGGCCCGGGCTATTTGTACCGCCACATGCCCGACACCACCCGCACCGCCGTGAATCAGCACCTTCTGCCCCGTTCGAACTCGAGCCCGGTCCACCAACCCTTCCCATGCTGTAATCAGTACCAACGGCAACCCTGCCGCCTCACGCATACTCAGATTGCCTGGTTTGCGCGCCAGTAACCGTGCATCGACCACCGCAAATTCCGTGAGTGAACCTTGAGCACCGCCGATTCCGGTCGCCATCGCGTAGACCTCATCACCCGGCAGCCATCCGCTGACACCCTCTCCCAACGCCTCAACCGTCCCAGCGAGGTCCATGCCCAGCACCGTCGGCAACGGCTGACGTGCATGAGCAGCCTGCCCCGAACGAATCTTTGCATCCAACGGGTTCACCCCACTGGCTTTGATCCTGACCAACACCTGACCCGGTCCAGGCACGGGCCGCTGGATGGTAGCCAAGCGTAACGGCCCATTGGCCGATTCAACAATCAGAGCACGCATTTCAAATGAGTCAGTCATTTCGCAAATTCCCGTCAGAGGTGGCTGTAGGACCGATCTTCCTCCCACTCACTCATGCCGATAAGACGCTATATAGCTATAGTGACCATGCCCATTTGGCATCAATGAGAAACCCCGTGGACAAACTCCATGCAATGGCCATCTTCGTCCGGGTTATCGAACGCGGCAGCTTTTCTGCCGTTGCCCGGGAGATGCAGACCAGCCAGCCGACCATCAGCAAAATACTAAGGGCGCTGGAAACCGAACTGGGCGGGAAGCTGATTTCCCGTAGCACTCGCCAACTCTCGCTGACCGACGAAGGCCAGCGGTACTACAGCGAATGCCGACAAGTCCTCGCGGCCGTAGACGCGGCTGAACACAGTTTTCAATCAGGACGCGAAACCGTTGCCGGCAACCTGAAGATCGGTTCCTCCGTCAGTTTCGGACGCTTGCAGATTGCACCGCGACTTCCAGAGTTTCTGAAAAAACACCCCCAGGTTCAGATAGACCTGCAACTCAGTGATCAGAATCAGGACCTGGTCAGCGAAGGCCTGGACGTTACCTTCAGAATTGGCGAGTTGACCGACAGCGGCCTCATCGCCCGCCGCATCGGCACCACCCACCGGGCGACCGTCGCAGCGCCGGGCTATCTCACGCAACGCGGCGAGCCGACCACACCGGAAGAACTGCGCGGACACAATTGCCTGCAATTCAACTTGCTGAACAATCAGAATTTATGGATTTACGAGCGAAACGCCCAACGTCACGAGGTGCGAATCAAGGGTAATGCGCAAAGCAACAACTCAGAGGCGATCCGCGAGATGGTGCTGGGAGGACTGGGGATTGCGTTGTCGCCGGTATGGTTGTTCAGCGAGGATCTGAGCGCCGGTCGAGTGACCGCGATTTTGCAGGACTACACCGCGCAGTCGTTGCCGATTCATGCCGTGTCCCCGGCGAATCGTCGCCAATCCGCCAGGGTCAAAGCCTTTGTTGACTATATGAGTCAGGCGCTCGAAACAGCGCCTGAACTCCAACCGATCAAATAGCCGCAGTACGGGTATTCAGCCACTCAAGGGCCGCGCCATCCAGCAACGGGCTCAAGCGCTCGCGCACCTCGGCGTGGTAAGCGTTAAACCACTGTTTCTCGTCCAACGTCAGCAGCGACGGTTCCAGGCAGCGGGTGTCGATCGGGCACAGGGTCAGGGTTTCGAATTTCAGAAACTCGCCGAATTCGCTCTTGCCCGCTTCACGGTTCAACACCAGGTTCTCGATCCGCACACCCCAACGGCCCGGGCGATAAGTCCCCGGCTCAATCGACGTGATCATGCCCGGTTGCATCGCGGTTTGCGGGGCAGCGGCGGCCTGATAGGCGATGACTTGCGGACCTTCGTGCACGTTCAGGAAGTAGCCGACGCCATGGCCAGTGCCGTGTCCGTAATCAACGCTTTCGGCCCAGATCGGCGCGCGGGCAATCGAATCGAGCAATGGCGAGAGAATGCCACGAGGGAATTGCGCACGGGACAGCGCAATGACGCCTTTGAGCACCCGCGTGCAATCACGTTTCTGCTCATCCGTCGGCGTACCGACCGGCACCATCCGCGTGATGTCGGTGGTCCCCCCCAAGTATTGACCGCCGGAGTCGATCAGCAACAGACCGTCGCCCTCGATCACCGCGTGTTCTTCTTCGGTGGCGTGGTAGTGCGGCATCGCGCCATTGGCATTGAAGGCGGCAATGGTGTTGAAACTGAGCGAAACGTACCCGGGACGTCGGGTACGTGCGGCAGTCAAGTGTTCGTCGATGGTCAGTTCGGTGATGCGCTCACGACCCAACGCCGTGTCCAGCCAGGTGAAGAACTCGCACAGCGCCGCGCCGTCCTGCTCCATGGCCTGACGAATGTGCTCGGCATCGGCCAGGCTCTTCTGCGATTTGGCCAAAGTGGTCGGGTTCAGGCCTTCGACCAGCTTCACGCCGTTGTTCAGGTTATCCAGCAAACCGGCCGTCACGCGCGCCGGATCGACTTGCAGGCTCGCGCCACTCGGCACCGCTCGCAAGGCGTCGGCCACTTCGCTGTAATCGCGCAGGGTCACGCCGTCCTGTTCAAGGACCGCACGCAGCTCGGCATCGACCTTGCTCAGGGCCACGAACAGGGTGGCCTGCTCCTGGCTGATCAAGGCGAAGGAAACGAATACCGGGTTGAACGACACGTCGCCGCCACGCAGGTTAAACAACCAGGCGATGTCATCGAGGGTGGCAATGAAGTGCCAGTCGGCGTCACGCCCCTTCAACACTTCACGCAGCTTGGCGAGTTTATCACCACGGCTGACGGTCGCCTGAGGCGGCAAGTGCTGATAGATCGGTTCATTCGGCAGCGTCGGACGGTCACGCCAGACTTCGTTCAACAGATCGACGTCGGTGCGCAGACGTGCACCGCGCTCTTCGAGCTTGCCACCCAGCGTACGCGCCGACGCCACGGCCATCACCGCACCGTCGACCGCGACCACGCCGCCTTCAGGAGTTTGCTCGGCCAGCCAGTCCAGCGGGCCAGGCTGGCCCGGTTGCAGCTTGACCAGCTCGATGCCGCTGCCGTTGAGTTCCTTGGTCGCTTGTTCCCAATAACGGCTGTCGGCCCAGACACCGGCAAAGTCCGGTGTAACGATCAGCGTGCCGACCGAACCATGAAAGCCCGACAACCACTGACGCCCTTGCCAATAGCCCGGCAGGTATTCGGACAGGTGCGGATCGGCCGACGGCACCAGCAGGGCATGAATGCCCTCCCGGCTCATCAGTTCGCGGGTTTGCGCCAGGCGCTCGGGCACCGATCCATTGATCGAAAGCTGCGTACTCATCATGTCTCCTGCTAATCACTTCATCATTATTGTTGAGTGCCGATCAACGCCGGAACTGTCAGGCCTTATTGCCAGAATGCCGGGGCACTGGCGCAGGCTGCTTTAATCAGTTGTACCGCTTGGTCGATGTCCTGCTCGGTGGTGAACCGGCCGAGACTCAAGCGGATGGTGCGACTCGCCGAGCGGGCGTCATGCCCCAGGGCCAGCAGCACATGGGAAGGCGCATTGCTGGCGGAATTACAGGCCGAGGTCGCGGAAAACGCGATCGAACTGCTCAACGCCGCGGAATTGAACTCGCCTTCGTTGAAGGTCAGGCTCAGGGTATGGGGAATGCGCTGGGTCAGGCTGCCATTGAGCCGAACGCCGGGGATGCCCAGCAGTTGTTCAAGCAAGCGTTCGCGTAGCCGCACGATCGTGGCTTTTTCTTCCTCGAAAGCGGCGGCCGCCAAGGCGAAGGCCACGCCCATGGCGGCGATCTGATGAGTCGCCAGGGTCCCGGAACGCAAACCGCCCTCGTGACCGCCGCCGTGAATCTGCGCCTGCAAACGTTGCTGCGCGCGCGGGCCGACGTACAGCGCGCCGATGCCTTTGGGGCCGTAAATCTTGTGCGCCGAAAACGACATCAGGTCCACTGGCAATGCAGCAAGATCAATCGCGACTTTGCCCGCGCCCTGAGCCGCGTCGACATGGAACAACGCATCACGATCACGCACGATCTGGCCGATGGCCGCAATGTCATTGACCGTGCCCAGTTCGTTGTTGACCAGCATCAGCGACACCAGAAAGGTGTCTTCGCGCATCGCCTCGCAGACCGCTTGCGGGGTAATCAGACCCTCGGCGTCAGGCACCAGATAAGTCACGGCCACACCGGCGTCCTGCAATTGCTTCGCCGTGTCGAGGATGGCCTTGTGTTCGATCTGGCTGGTGATGATGTGGCCGCCGGACACCCCGCGAGCCTGGGCAACGCCCTTGAGGGCAAGGTTGTTCGATTCGGTAGCGCCAGAGGTCCAGACGATCTGTTCCGCCTGGGCGCCGACCAGTTCGGCGACCTGGCGCCGCGCCTGCTCGACCGTTTGCCGGGCCTGTTGGCCGAAGGCATGGGAGCTGGACGCCGGGTTGCCAAAGTTTCCGTTGAAACCCAGACACTCGACCATGACCTTGATGACCCGCTCATCCACCGGCGTGGTGGCGGCGTAGTCGAAATACAGAGGACGTTTATTCATAGAAAACTCGCAGAGCATGTTCCGGGATCAGGAGGCTCGTCACTGAACCATCAAGGCGCAGCCTCGTGAGCTGCGCCGATCGTTCAGAGCGTTAGAAATACCTGATCGGAGGCCGTTAAAGAAGAACAACTTCATTTAAAAGTGCGTAGGAACGCTCCTGAAGTCGAGCTTAACAGGCATCGGCCAACCGGTTGAAGCGATGTGTCAGCTAAAGCTTTCGAGCAACAACGGATACAGCGAAGCCACCAACAGCAAGGCCATGCCCCAGTTGAACAGTCGCAACCAGCGACGATCCTTCAGCACATTGCGCAACAACGTGCCGCAACCGGCCCAGACGCCGACGCTCGGCAGGTTGATCACGGCAAAGACCGCGGCAATCACGATCACATTGGTGAAGTAGCCCTGCATCGGCGTGTAGGTGCTGATGGCACCGATGGCCATGATCCACGCCTTGGGATTGACCCACTGAAACGCCGCCGCCCCCAGATAAGTTATCGGTTTGCTGTCGTCTTTTTCACTCTCGGAAACCGGGCCTGAATGGGCGATTTTCCATGCCAGGTACAGCAAGTACGCCGCGCCGACGTAACGCAGCACCGTATAGAGCAATGGATAGGTTTGAAACACCGCGCCGAGGCCGAAACCAACGGCCACGACGAGCACAAAGAAGCCGCAAGTGATGCCGAGCATGTGCGGGATGGTGCGGTGAAAGCCGAAGTTCACGCCCGATGCCAGCAACATGGTGTTGTTGGGGCCAGGCGTTATCGAGGTGACGAGGGCAAACAGGGCGAAGCCCAGCAGCAGATCGAGCGAGAGCATGAGCGGCAGTCCAATCAGGGTCAGTCAGGTGTTGACCCTATCGCACGCCCCGGGGGAAACCCATGGACAGTTGCGTGAAACTTCGAACGGTACAGTTTGCGATCAGCTTGGACGACCGTGGAGCTGTACAGCACGTTCGGCGTTCATCTCGCCTTGTTTGTCGAAACTGAACGACTTTTGCGGCTGGCCGAGCAATTCGGCTTTTTTCGCATGGTACTCGTCGAAGGACAAACCACGACGATTCAAGGCTTCCAGCGCCAGTTCGCGACTTTCTTCGGCGGTGTATGGCCGAAGTTCAGGCGAAACATGACTGGCACATCCGGCGAGAACGGAGACCGCGAGCAGCAAGAAAGTGGCGATTAGAGGTTTCATCTGGGGCGTCCTGGCATCTGGGTTCGGGGCAATGAACACAGGCTACTCGCGCCCTTCGATGGGCAGAAATCAACGCTCTCGATAGTGGCTATCAAATTTGGCTAATGACGTTCGGCCTGCACCTGTCATATCTCTAAATGATCTATAAATATTAATTTATGATCTTTTACGGAATAACAGCGAGCCTCTATAACAACTCCATCGCCTCCACGCACTGTTGCTCACGCAACTGTTTGCCAGGCAACAGTCATTCAACAAACCGCCCTTTAAATCGCACAGCGCCCACTGATCGATGCTCTACAAGCCCCGTAAAACGGGCTTGTAAGGATTGGTACAGCTCTTGCTCAAGTCAGTGACTTCTCACTGCTCGCTGAGCAACTGTTTAAAAAGGAACTGATCATGTCGCGTCCATTGAAAGTCGTTGCCCTCTCCGGCGGTACCTGGCGTCCGTCCCGCACGCTGGTGCTGACCCAAGCGCTATTGGCCGAGCTGGCCGAGCAATTGCCGATCGAGAGCAAGCTGATCGAACTGGGCGACATCGCCCGGCCACTGGGCGCCGCGCTGTCCCGCCAGGAGTTGAGCGTCGAAATTGAAGCCGAGCTGCAAGCAATCGAGAACGCCGACCTGCTGATCGTCGCTGCGCCGGTTTATCGCGGTTCCTACCCGGGCCTGCTCAAGCACCTGTTCGACCTGATCGACCTCAATGCGCTGATCGACACCCCAGTGTTGCTGGCCGCCACCGGTGGCAGCGAACGGCATGCGCTGGTGCTCGATCATCAGTTACGGCCGCTGTTCAGTTTCTTCCAGGCCCTGACCTTGCCGATTGGCGTCTACGCCACCGAAGCCGATTTCGCCAATTACCAAATAACCAGTGAGCCCTTGAAGGCCCGCATTCGTCTTGCTGCAGAACGCGCCGCGCCGTTGTTCGGCGTGCACCCCAAAAATCTGCTGAAAATCGCTTAAGGATTTCTTCATGGATGTTTTCTGGTTCCTGCCGACCCACGGCGACGGCCATTACCTGGGCACCACTCAGGGTGCGCGCCCGGTGACCCTCAACTACCTCAAACAAGTGGCGCAAGCCGCTGACAGCCTTGGCTACCACGGCGTGCTGATTCCTACCGGGCGCTCCTGCGAGGATTCGTGGGTGATCGCCTCGGCGCTGGTGCCGCTGACCGAACGCCTGCGCTATCTGGTGGCGATCCGCCCCGGGATCATCTCGCCGACGGTCTCGGCACGCATGGCCGCCACGCTGGATCGGCTGTCCAATGGCCGTTTGCTGATTAATGTGGTGACCGGCGGTGATCCGGATGAAAACCGGGGTGACGGGATCTTTCTCGACCACAGCGAGCGCTATGAAGTCACCGACGAATTCCTGAAAATCTGGCGCCGCGTGCTGCAAGGCGAATCGGTGGATTTCGAAGGCAAACACCTGCAAGTGCAGAACGCCAAGGCGCTGTATCCGCCGGTGCAGAAACCGTATCCGCCGCTGTACTTCGGCGGTTCATCCGAAGCCGCTCATGAACTCGCCGCCGAGCAGGTTGATGTCTACCTGACCTGGGGCGAACCACCGGCCGCCGTCGCGGAAAAACTGGCGGATGTGCGTGAGCGTGCGGCGCGAAACGGTCGCACGGTGAAGTTCGGGATTCGCTTGCATGTGATCGTTCGCGAGACGGCCGAGGAGGCCTGGAAAGCGGCGGACAAACTGATCGAGCACATCAGCGACGAGACCATCGCCGCGGCGCAGAAGTCGTTCTCGCGTTTCGACTCCGAAGGCCAGCGACGCATGGCCGCGTTGCATGACGGGCGCCGCGACAACCTGGAAATCTCGCCCAACCTGTGGGCCGGTGTCGGTCTGGTGCGCGGCGGTGCCGGAACGGCGCTGGTCGGTGACCCGCAGCAAGTAGCGGCGCGGATCAAGGAGTACGCGGACCTGGGCATCGAGAGTTTCATCTTCTCCGGCTACCCGCACCTCGAAGAGGCTTATCGCTTTGCCGAGTTGGTGTTCCCGCTGTTGCCCGAGCCGTACGCGAGCCTGGCGGGGCGCGGCGTCACCAACCTCACCGGGCCGTTTGGCGAAATGATCGCCAATGACGTACTGCCCACCAAAGCCACGGCCTGACCCGATCCTTGTAGGAGCGAGGCTTGCCCGCGAAGGCGTTCTGACAGTCGACATTTCTGTTGAATGTGATGGCCTCTTCGCGGGCAAGCCTCGCTCCTACATAGATTTGTGTCGATTTTTAAGAGGAACCCCGCGTGACTGCCAAGCCGCAAAGCGCCCTGTTGTCCCCGTTGCAGACCGCCCGCCAGTTGGCCGCCGAGTTTGCCCTGACCGCCGTCGAGCGCGACGAGCGTGGCGGTACACCCAAGGCCGAACGTGACGCGCTGCGTCATAGCGGTCTGCTCGCGTTAAGCATTCCCGTCCAGTACGGCGGCCTCGGCGCCAGCTGGAGTGAAACCCTGAACATCGTGCGCGAATTCGCCAAGGTCGACAGTTCGATTGCGCATGTCTTCGGCTTCCATCACCTGATGCTCGCCACCGTGCGCCTGTTCGCCAGGCCCGAGCAGTGGCAGCCGTGGTTTGAACAGACCGCGCGCAAGAACTGGTTCTGGGGCAACGCCCTCAACCCGCTGGACACCCGCACCGTGGTGAAAAACCTCGGCGGCTGGCGCGAGTTTTCGGGCAAGAAAAGCTTCTGCTCAGGCGCCACTGACTCGGAAATGCTGATCGCCTCGGCCGTTGACGAAAGTGCCGGCGGCAAACTGTTGATCGCCGCCATCCCCAGCGGTCGCAGTGGCATCACCCTGCACAACGACTGGAACAACATGGGCCAGCGCCAGACCGACAGCGGCAGCGCGACGTTCGAGCGAGTGCGGGTCGAGGAATCGGAACTGCTGCTCGATCCGGGTCCGCTGAGCACACCGTTTGCCTGCCTGCGACCATTGATTGCCCAACTGACCTTTACGCACATGTTCCTCGGCATTGCCGAAGGTGCTTTTGAAGAAGCGCGGCAATACACGCTCACCGAAACCCGTCCGTGGCACAAATCCAGCGCGCAGGATGTGCGTCAGGATCCCTATGTGCTCGGCCATTACGGCGAATTCTGGGTCGCCCTCGAAGGCGTTCGACTGCTGGTGGAACGCGCCGCCGAGTTGCTCGACAAGGCGTGGGCCAAAGGCCCGAACCTCAGCGCCGAAGAACGCGGGCAACTCGCCACAGCCATCGCCACCGCCAAAGTCGCGGCAACACGCAATGGCCTGGATATCTGTAGTCGTTTGTTTGAAGTCACCGGCGCGCGTTCGACCCATGCCTCCCTGCGACTGGACCGCCACTGGCGCAACCTGCGCACGCAGACCCTGCACGACCCGGTGGATTACAAACTCCATGAACTGGGTGACTGGGCGCTGAACCAGTCCCTGCCGATCCCGACTTTCTATTCATAGCCTTCCACTCATGGAGCCTGCCTGATGCAACTTCTCACATTACCGCCCTCGCCCGCGCTGGCCACTTCGATCCGCGCGACCGCGCAGGTGTTCGAAGACCCTAAATCCCAGGCCTTGCTCGCCCACATTCAACAAGTCGCGCCGAGTGAAGCCAGCGTGCTGATCATCGGCGAAACCGGCACCGGCAAGGAGCTGGTGGCGCGGCATATCCACAACCTCAGCGCCCGCCGTAACCGGCCTTTTGTGGCAGTGAACTGCGGCGCGTTCTCTGAATCCCTGGTGGAGGCCGAGTTGTTCGGCCATGAAAAAGGCGCCTTTACCGGTGCGCTGAGCGCCAAGGCCGGCTGGTTCGAGGAGGCCGATGGCGGCACGTTGTTCCTTGACGAAATCGGCGATTTGCCGATGGCGATTCAGGTCAAGTTGTTGCGCGTGTTGCAGGAGCGCGAGGTAGTGCGACTGGGTTCGCGCAAGAGCATTCCCATCAATGTGCGCGTGCTGGCCGCGACCAACGTGCAATTGGAGAAAGCCATCAACGCCGGGCATTTCCGCGAGGATTTGTACTACCGCCTCGACGTGGTCAGCCTGGAACTGAGCCCGCTGCGCGATCGCCCCGGCGACATCCTGCCGCTGACCCGACATTTCGTCGAAGCCTACAGCCAGCGCCTGGGTTACGGCACCATCACCATCAGCAAAGAGGCCGAACTGAAACTGCGCAGCTACAGCTGGCCGGGCAACATCCGCGAGCTGGAAAACGTGATTCACCACACCCTGCTGATCTGCCGCAACGGCGTGATCGAACGCGATGACCTGCGCCTGTCGAACATGCGTATCGAGCGTCAGGACGATCACCACAGCAACATCGACGACTCACCGGAAGCCTTGCTCGACCGGGCCTTTCAAAAGCTCTTCGAAGAACAGGCCGGTGCGCTCCACGAGAAAGTCGAGGACGCGTTGTTGCGAGCGGCTTATCGCTTCAGCCATTACAACCAGGTGCACACCGCTGCCCTGCTCGGCTTGAGCCGCAACGTCACACGCACGCGGCTGATCAAGATCGGCGAACTGGCGGTCAACAAGCGCCGGCCCACAGAAAACGTTCAGGGTGAGCGCTTGATGCAATTGTCGATCTAAGCGCTTACCCCTGATGCACCAGATTGCAGTGCAGCGCATCGTCGTGGCTGCGTTCCAGACTGTGCAGCACCTGGAACGAGCCGAACGTCACGGTCTTCGCCTGATGGGCGCGAATCAGCTGCCAGAAATCCTGCTCGCCGCTTTCAAAGCTCTGAAAAGCGGCCTCCCCCGCCTCGCGAGTTTGCCATTGCAGGTAATTGAGCACCCGCCGGCCGTCGTCGCTGGCCTGGATGCTCGCACTCAAGAACCCGCTATAGCATTGGGCCAGACGTTCAGTCTGCTTTGATAATGCCGACACCAACGCGGGCTGCTGATGGGGTTCGATCTCGAATTCGATCAATTGGGTGAAGCTGCGATTTTTCTCTGGCGCTTGCATGAAGAATCCCCACTGACGTGAAAGCCGGACCTTGCGATCCGAAGGCCTGCAGGGTAAAACCTAAAGTTAACTAGAGGTCAAGAGGCATTTTTCAAATGATCACCTCGGAACATCTGCACAAGGAACTTACCGTCGGCCAATTGGCTGCCCGCAGCGGCGTGGCGGTCACGGCGTTGCACTTTTATGAGTCCAAGGGCTTGATCAAAAGCAATCGCAATCAGGGCAACCAGCGGCGCTATCCACGGGAAGTGTTGCGGCGGGTGGCGTTGATCAAAGTGGCCCAGCGGTTGGGGATTCCGTTGGCGGAGATTGGCGAGGCGCTGAAAGCCTTGCCGGATAACCGTGCGCCGACAGCGGCGGACTGGAAGGTGTTGTCGGCGCAGTGGAGTCGCGATCTGGATGAGCGGATCAATCAGCTTGTGCTGCTGCGGGATCGGCTTAATGGCTGCATCGGGTGTGGGTGTTTGTCGATGGAGGCGTGTCCGTTGCGTAATTCTGGTGATGTGCTTGGGGAACAGGGGCCGGGGGCGCAGCTGCTGGAATCGGGGGCAGATCCGAAATAGCGGTGCGGCCTTCGCGGGCAAGCCTCGCTCCGACAGGTCTTGTGTCGTTCACGAAATTAACGAACGACGCAAACCCTGTGGGAGCGTGGCTTGCCCGCGATGGCGATCTCACGGTTGATAAAAAATCAGAACCCTGGCGCAATCTGCCCTTTGTAGCGGGTCAGAATGAACTGCCGAACCTCATCCGAATTCAACGCCTTCGCCAGCTTCTGCACACCCGGATCATTGATGTTGTCCGGCCGCGCCACGAGGAATTCGATGTACAGGCTCTTGCCCTTCTCCACGATCAGCGCGCTGTTGGTATCGATCCCCGCTTCCAGGGCGTAGTTGGCGAACACAAAGGCCAGGTCCACCTGGCTCACCGAACGTGCCAGCAACGCACCTTCCAGTTCGCGAATCTTCAGGTGTTTCGGATTGTCGATAATGTCGCGCTGGGTCGCCAGGGTGTTGCTCGGGTCCTTGAGTTTGATCAGCCCGGCTTCGTGCAGCAGCACCAGCGCCCGTGTTTTCGGGGGTTTTGTCGATTGAAAACGGATAAACCCGAGCAATCTGCTGCAGCACTGTTGATAGCTGAACAGTGACGCTGCTGCTCGTCGGGCACTCGGTTGCGCAAAAGGCGCTGACCTATAGTTATCCGACCGGAAATCGGCGAAGGAACACCATCAATTCAAAACAACAAGGGAGAACTGTCATGAGCGTCAAACCCATTCCAGAGGGTTATCACTGCATCACGCCTTATCTGGGTATTCAGAAAGCGGCCGAAGCCATCGAGTTCTACAAGAAGGCCTTTGGCGCCACCGAAGTCATGCGCCTGTCGATGCCGGATGGCGGGATTGGACATGCCGAGCTAAGGATTGGCGATTGCCCGATCATGCTCGGTACGCCGTGCGATCAGGGGCCGTTGAGCAATCCCGACACGTCGCCCTCCGTGGGGCTGCACTTGTATGTGAACGATGTGGACAAGTCCTATAAACAGGCGATTGCGGCGGGCGGCACGGTGGTGTCCGAGGTCAAGGATCAGTTTTATGGCGACCGCTCGGGGACGTTGAAAGATCCCTATGGGCATCTGTGGTTTCTGGCCACGCGCAAAGAGGATTTGACTCAGGAGCAGATTGAGCAGCGGGCGCAGGAGATGTTTCAACAGGGTTGAGTTTTGTGGTGGATTTTAGGGCCTCTTCGCGGGCAAGCCTCGCTCCTACAGGTTTTGTGTTGTTTGCGGTAATCCCGAACGGTACAAAACCCTGTAGGAGCGAGGCTTGCCCGCGAAGGCGGCATCCCTGACACCACACATCCCTCGAACACACTTCATGAACAAGCGCTCCACGCTTTGCGCCTTGCCCCCGGCGCGCAACACTTTCAGGATGCAGGCAACTACAACAAGGACTCGCCCCATGTTCGCCGGATTCCTGAAAGACCAGCGCCACGTCAACGGTGTGGACATTGCCTACCGCATCGGCGGCAGCGGGCCGGGCCTGCTGTTGCTGCACGGTCACCCGCAGACCCACGTCATCTGGCACAAGGTCGCCGAACAACTGGCCGAACACTTCACCGTGGTCGCCGCCGACTTGCGTGGTTACGGCGACAGCAGCAAACCGCCGGCCAACGATCACCACACGAACTATTCCAAACGTGAAATGGCCAAGGACAGCGTCGAGCTGATGAAGTCCCTGGGCTTCGAACAGTTCTCGGTGCTTGCCCACGATCGAGGTGCTCGGGTGGCCCATCGTTTGGCGCTGGATCATCCCGATACCGTGCAACGCATGGTGCTGCTGGACATCGCCCCGACCCTGTCGATGTACGCGCAAACCAACGAAGCCTTTGCTCGCGCCTATTGGCACTGGTTCTTCCTGATCCGCCCGGCGCCGCTGCCGGAAACCCTGATTGAAGCCGACCCCGAAGCCTATCTGCGCAGCGTCATGGGCAGTCGCAGCGCCGGGCTCAAACCGTTCACGCCCGAGGCCTTCGGCGAATACCTGCGCTGCCTGAAACTGCCGGGCACCGCGCGCGGCATCTGCGAGGACTACCGCGCCAGCGCCAGCATCGATCTGGAACATGACCGCGCCGATATCAAGGCCGGTCATTATCTGCACCTGCCATTGCTGGTCCTGTGGGGCGCCGAAGGGACGGTCGGGCGCTGTTTCGCGCCGCTCAAGGAATGGCAACACGTGGCCACCGACGTCCGTGGCAACGCCCTGCCCGCCGGCCATTACATCGCCGAAGAAGCCCCCGAACTGTTGCTCGCCGAAGTGCTGGGTTTCCTGCGCTGATCGCGGCGTCCCGCTGCTATGCTGGCGGCTCATGCCGCCAGTGTTCGTTCTGCCATGACCACCAAGAAAGACACCGTGCCCCTACCCGAAGACCTGCGTGTACTCCTCACCGTGATCCGCAAGAGCGGTTTCGCCGCCGCTGCCGATGAGCTGGGCCTGTCGCCCGCCTACGTCAGCAAGCGCATCCAGATTCTCGAAACCACCCTCGGCACCCGCCTGCTCCATCGCACCAGTCGCCGCATCGCCCTGACCGAGGACGGTGAACGGGTCCAGCGCTGGGCGCTGCGCATTCTCGATGACTTCCAGCAACTGCACGACGAACTTTCCGACGCCCACGACAGCCCTCGCGGGCGCCTGCATTTGTGCACGAGTTTCGGCTTCGGCCGCAATCATGTGGCGCCGGCCCTGTCGTTGTTGGCCGAGCGCTACCCGGATCTGGAGATTCGCCTCGACCTGTTCGACCGGGTGGTGGACATCGTCAGTGAAGGCTTTGATCTGGAGATCCGTGTCGGCGATGACATTCCCGGTCAGCACATCGGTCGGAGGTTGGTGAGTAATCGACGGGTGCTGTGCGCGGCGCCGGCCTATCTGCAACGCCGGGGCACGCCGCAACTGCTGAGCGATCTGGAGCAACACGACTGCCTGGTGCTCAAGGAGCGCGACAACGCGTTCGGCGTCTGGAACCTGGAACGCGATGGCGTTCTGGAGAGCGTGCGGGTCAGCGGGCCGTTGTCGTCCAACAGCGGGGAAATCGTCTTGCAGTGGGCACTGGATGGGCGCGGCGTGTTGCTGCGCTCATTGTGGGATGTGAAGCCGCTGCTGGAACAAGGACGGCTGGTGCAGTTGCTGCCCGAATACACCCAGAGCGCCAACGTCTGGGCGGTGTACCCGACGCGCCTGGCGTATTCGGGGAAGCTGCGGGCGTGTGTGGAGTTTTTGCAGGAGCATTTCAAGGGGTTGTCGGTTTGATTTGCTGTGTCAGGGCGGACCCCTTCGCGGGCAAGCCTCGCTCCTACAGGGTCAGCGGTGATCCTGTAGGAGCGAGGCTTGCCCGCGAAGGCGATTTCAGCTCAGCCAAGGGTTGGCGGCCAAGTGATTGCGTTCGAAGGTTTTGATTTGCTCGCTGCGCTGCAAGGTGCTGCCGATGGCGTCGAGGCCCAGCAGCAATGCAGTTTTGCGCAAGGTGTCGATTTCGAACGGGATGACCCGACCGTCGTGGAGGCGAATCTTTTGAGCTTCCAGATCAACATTGATCAGCGCGCTGTCCGGTTCACTGACCACTTGCCCAAGCCGCTGTGAAACAGCCTCATCGAGGGTAATCAACAACACTCCGTTACGCTGGCAGTTGTCATAGAAAATCCCGGCAAAACTGCTGCCAATCAGCGCCCGAATCCCCATCTGCTTCAAACCCCAGACCGCATGTTCGCGGCTCGACCCGCAACCAAAATTCGGCCCTACCACCATGAAGCTTGCACCCTTCCATGCCGGTTTGTTCAGCACGAACTCGGGATTAAGCGACCCGTCCGGCATAAACCGCAGGTCAAAAAACAAACCACGATCCAGCCCGGCGCGGTCGATGCCCTTGAGGAACTGCTTGGGCATGATCACGTCGGTGTCAATGTTGGCCGCGAGCATCGGCGCCGCCTTGCCGGTGACCAGGGTGAAAGGTTGCAGGCTCATGCGCGGTCTCCAAAGTGACGGATGTCGGTCAAGCGGCCGGTGATCGCTGCCGCGGCGACCATGGCCGGGCTCATCAGGTGCGTGCGCGCACCCGCGCCCTGGCGGCCTTCGAAATTGCGGTTGGTGCTGGAGGCGCAGCGGTCGCCCGGCGCGAGCACGTCATCGTTCATCGCCAGGCACATTGAGCACCCGGACTGCCGCCACTCGAACCCGGCCTCGATAAAGATCGCCGCCAGGCCTTCGGCTTCAGCCTGATTGCGCACTTCGGTGGAGCCCGGCACGATCATCGCCCGCACGTGCCCGGCGACGTGTTTGCCCCGCACCACGCTGGCGGCATCGCGCAGGTCTTCGATGCGAGCGTTGGTGCAGGAGCCGATAAAGGCGTGGCTGATGACGATATCGCTGAGCGGCATGCCGGTTTCGAGGCCCATGTAATTCAGGGCACGGCGCATGTCCTGACGCAGGATCAGGTCGCTGACGTCTTGCGGGTCCGGCACACGCGCGCCAATCGGTGACGCCTGATCCGGACTGGTGCCCCACGTCACCATCGGTTCCAGGGTACTGGCGTCCACCCAAACTTCACGGTCGAAATGCGCGTGCGCGTCGCTGTGCAAGGCCCGCCATTTCTCGACCGCCTGCTGCCACAACGCGCCTTTGGGTGCGCGTGGTTTGCCCTTGAGGTAGGCGAAGACTTTCTCGTCCGGGGCCATGAACGCGCCCCGCGCCCCGGCCTCGACGGCCATGTTGCAGATGGTCATGCGTGCTTCGACGCTCAAGGCATCGATGGTCGAACCGCGAAATTCGATGGCGTACCCGGTAGCACCCGACGCGCCGATCTGGCCAATCAGCGTCATGATCACGTCCTTGGACGTCAGCCCCCGCGCCAACTCGCCATCCACCGTCACGCGCATGCTTTTCAGGCGTTTGTAGACCAGAGTCTGGGACGCCAGCAGGTGCTCGATCTCCGAAGTGCCGATGCCGAATCCGAACGCACCGAGGGCGCCATAGGTGGTGGTGTGGCTGTCGCCCGCAGCGATCACCATGCCCGGCAGAATAAAGCCCTGCTCCGGCGCAATGACGTGTTCGATGCCTTGGCGTTTATTGAGGATGTCGAGCAACTCGATGCCGAAGTCCCGGCAATTTTCCGCCAGATACGACACCTGCCGCGCGCCACCGGGGTCCGGCATGGCGGCGATGCGCACCGGGGCGGTGGGGTTGACGTGATCGACCACGGCCAGCGCGGTTCCGGCACGCCAGACTCCGCGCCCGGCCTCACGCAAACCGCTGAATGCCTGGGGGCTGGTGTATTCGTTGATGACCTGGCGATCGATGTACAACAGGACGTGGCCCTGGTCATCGAGGCGACACACCGTGTGGGAATCGATGTGTTTGTCGTAGAGGGTTCTTGCTGGCGTCATGGAGGGGCTCGCTCAGGCTCGCGGGTGAAAGGCGTCTGAGTTCCATCTTAGGGAGTGGGCCATCCCCATCAATGGCCGGAGAGTGATCCCGTGAACCATGGTTCGTGTTGGATCGAGGAACACCCAGCCTGAAGTGAACGCAGATCCCTTGTAGGAGTGAGCCTGCTCGCGATAGCGGTGTGTCAGTCACGTTGACGTTGGCTGAACCACCGCTATCGCGAGCAGGCTCACTCCTACAAGGGTTGTGTGTGTTGGCGGGAACGGGAAACATTTACTTTCATATACCGCTTCGGGATTTCCGACCCTCATCCGTCCTATATAGATGCAGTCAGTCCGCGTAGGCAAAAGCCACGGGCCGGCCTTTCATGGACCTCATCGCTGGGAAGCCCGCAGCAGAGGCCCTCTCATCGATACAAGACCTTTAATCATGTCGAAGAAATCCCGCTCCAAACTCTGGTTTCTGGTCCATAGCTGGCTGGCCTTGCCGATCTGGTTTTTCGTGCTGATCGTCTGTGTCACCGGCACGCTGGCGGTGGTCAGTCAGGAAATCGTCTGGCTGGCCAACCCGCAAATGCGCGCCAGCCAACCCACGGACGATGCGCCGCTGCTCAGTTATGACCAGATCATCGCCGCCATCAAGAAGGCGGAACCGGACACGCTGGTCGAGGCCATCAGCCGGCCCGACGAGTCGCACTTCGCGCTCGATGTCAACGTCAGCTACCCCGATGGTCGCTCGTTGACGGTTTACGTCAACCCGTACACCGGCGTGATTCAGGGCGCCGCCCCGCCATTCAATTTCCAGGCCTTCACACGTGCATTGCATGGCTGGTGGCTGGTGCCGTTCACCAACGGTTACAGCTGGGGCTGGTACCTGGTGTCGTTCCTGAGCCTGCCCTTGCTGGCGTCTTTGGTGACCGGGCTGGTGGTCTACAAGCGTTTCTGGAAAGGCTTCTTGCGTCCGACGTTGCGCATCCGTCATGGCGCGCGGATTTTCTGGGGCGACTTTCACCGACTGAGCGGTATCTGGTCGATCTGGTTCATCGCGGTGATTTCCATCACCAGCACCTGGTTCCTGATTCAAGCGTTCATGTTCGATAACCAAGTGTCGATTTCCACTGCTCCCGTGGCATTGGTGGTCCCCCGTGAGAGCGTGCCAGTGAGCACCGATGGCTCGCCCGCGCCGATGATCAGTCTGGAGGCGGCGATTGCGCAGGCCAAGGAGCGCATTCCTGGCCTGGAAGACAGCTTCGTCAGCATGCCTGCCAATGCCTACAGCTACCTGACGGTGGGCGGTCGCAGTTGGTATCCCTTGATGTTCCAGACTGCCGAGATCAACCCCTACACCGGCGATATCGCCGCCACCCGCCTGCTGTCGGACCGTTCCGGCCTGGAGTTGGTGACCGAATCCATGCGGCCATTGCACACCGGTGATTTCGGCGGCATCTGGATCAAGCTGATCTGGTTCTTCTTCGGCCTGATCCTCAGCATGATGGTCCTCAGCGGCCTGTTGATCTGGACCAAGCGCACCGCCCTGGCCACGGCCAATGCCCTCAAACGCAAAGACAAACGTCCGCGCACCGCCGCCGTCACCAGCCGTGAAACCTCGGAGGTCAGCCAATGAGCCTGTTCGCCGCCGACAAACCGGCCTCGAAACTCAGCCGCTTCTGGCACAAATGGCGCTTCCACATCAACGTGCTGCTGTTGCTGGTGCCGCTGGGGTTTATGCCCAAGTACTTTGCCGACGCGGCGCTGTTTCGCGGCGACACCGGACTCGGTGAGCGGGAAATCGGTGAAGTGCAGGTCGGGCCCTGGAGCCTGCGCCTCGCCGAGTTGCGCAACGAAGCACCGACCCTCGATGGCCCGGCCGGCTATATGAAGAACTTCAACGCAGCGCTGTGCGACAGCTGTCGAGATCAGGTCAAGGCGACGTACCTGCGCATCGGCAAACCGCGCAGCCTGCGCGCCGCCGGGGTGATTTTCTTCGGCACGCCGTACCGCATGGGCGCCATGCTGCCGATCCCCGACAAGACCAAAGCCGACGCCGAACTGTGGATCACCATGGAAGGCTGGGACGGCGCGATGCATCAAGCGTCGATCCCGTTGAGCCAGGCATCCCCCGCCACCCTCGCGTGGCTGAACAAACAAGGAGGCAAACCATGACGCTACGTTCTCTAAACGCGGCTTTGCTGGTGCTCTGCGCCGGTTTCAGCGCCAGCGCCCTGGCCCACAACCCGATGTGCGAATGCAAAGCCATCGACGCCGAACAAATCCAATGCACCGGCGGCTTCTCCGACGGCAGCGGTGCGCCGGGGGTGACGCTGGACGTGATCGGCTACGACGAAACCATCCTGGTGCCGGGCAAGCTTGGCGCCGATTCGACCCTGACCTTCAAGAAGCCCGGCGCCGAATTCTACGTGCTGTTCGACGCCGGCCCCGGCCACGTCGTCGAGATCGACCAAGCGGACATTCAAGCCCCATGAGTACGCCCACTACACACGTCGTCCGCCCGGCCGGTGCCGGCCATGAAACCCTGTTTGTGTTGCTGTTGTGCCTGATGATCCTGGCGGTGGCCGGCTCGGTGGTTGCCTGGCGCCATGAGTCTCAGGAAGTCAGCAACGTTGGCAGCCATCAACTGGATGCCCGCCGCGACCTGAGCGCGTCCGAGCAAGGGATCTACGCCGACCTGCGTGTCACCCTCGACGAGATTCACCTGCTGCGCCAGGAACAGCAAGCGCTGCCGACACCCGAAAATCTTGCCGATGAAGGCTTCGCGCCGTTTGCCCAGGACGCCAGTTCCGTCAGCCGTGGCGGCCATGCCTGGCAGTTGCTCGACGCCAAGGCTTACTTCGGTCAGAGCCAGACGCCCGCCGTCGCCGGTTCGTTTCTGATGCGTTTGACCGCTGACGACGATGCGCCTGACGTCTGGCTCAACCGCGGCAAAGCCCTCGCGGCCCCGACCGATCTCACTGACGTCGCGCTCGAAAGCGCCGGCTGGCAGCAGATCGTCGCGCAATTCGATGCCGGCGTGACCCGCCAGCACCGGCACTGAACCCTCGCCTTCACCCGAGAGAAGACCGCTTTCCCATGCCTATTTCATCTCTACGCTCTTTCCTGCGCCTGACAGTGGTTGGCGTGCTGGCTTGCCTGCTGACGCCACTGGCCAGCGCCGACGAGGCCAAGCGCCTGCGCATCGGCATCACCCTGCACCCTTATTACAGCTACGTGGCCAACATCGTCGGTGATAAGGCCGAAGTGGTGCCGCTGATTCCGGCCGGTTTCAACCCGCACGCCTACGAGCCGCGCGCCGAGGACATCAAGCGCATCAGCGGTCTGGACGTGGTCGTGCTCAACGGTGTCGGTCATGACGACTTCGCCGACCGCATGATCGCCGCCAGCGAAACGCCGAACGTCCCGGTGATCGAAGCCAACGAAAACGTGCCGCTGCTGGCCGCCACCGGGGTCGCCGCACGCGGTGCCGGCAAGGTCGTCAACCCGCATACCTTCCTGTCGATCAGCGCTTCGATTGCCCAGGTCAACAACATCGCCCGTGAGCTGGGCAAACTCGACCCGGCCAATGCCAAGACCTACACCCAGAATGCTCGCGCCTATGGCAAACGCCTGCGGCAGATGCGCGCCGACGCCCTGGCAAAACTGACCCAGGCGCCGAACGCCGAACTGCGGGTGGCCACGGTTCACGCGGCTTATGACTATCTGCTGCGTGAGTTCGGCCTGGAAGTGACAGCCGTGGTCGAGCCGGCCCACGGCATCGAGCCGAGCCCGAGCCAGTTGAAGAAGACCATCGATCAACTGCGGGAACTGGACGTGAAGGTGATCTTCTCGGAGATGGATTTCCCGTCTACCTACGTCGAGACCATCCAGCGTGAGTCCGGGGTGAAGCTGTACCCGCTGTCGCACATTTCCTATGGCGAATACACCGCCGACAAGTACGAAAAGGAAATGACTGGCAACCTCAATACGGTGGTCCGGGCGATTCAGGAGTCGGGGAAATGACCGCTAAAGAAACACTCAGCGAAACCCCTGTAGGAGCGAGCCTGCTCGCGAAGAGAGAGTGTCAGTCGACATCGATGTTGACTGACCCACCGCTATCGCGAGCAGGCTCACTCCTACAGGTTTTGGGGCCAACCTTGGACTTTGCAGAGGTCAGCCTGACGCTGGGGCGAACGACGATCCTCGACAACGTGACCTTCCAGGTCCAGCCCGGCAGCGTGCATGCGCTGGTGGGCCCGAATGGTGGTGGCAAGAGCTCGCTGATCAAGACGCTGCTCGGGCAAATGCCGCACCAGGGCCGCTTGAGCCTGCAATGGCCGGGCACACCCGGGACCATCGGCTACGTGCCTCAGGCGCTGGAATTCGATCGCGGTTTGCCGATGACCGTTGACGATTTCATGGCCGCGATGTGTCAGCGTCGTCCGGCGTTCCTTGGTTTGAGCAAGCACTACGCCGCCGCGATTGGTGAAGCGCTTGAACGGGTCGGCATGCAAGACAAACGCAAGCGGCGCATGGGCGCGTTGTCCGGCGGTGAGCGTCAGCGCGTGTTGCTCGCTCAAGGGTTGATCCCGGCGCCGCAGTTGCTGGTGCTCGATGAACCGATGTCGGCCCTCGATGAGGCCGGCATTCAGGTGTTCGAACGGCTGCTCGGCGACTGGCGCCAGAGCGGGATCACCGTGCTGTGGATCGAGCATGATCTGGAAGCGGTCGGGCGCTTGGCGGATCGCGTCACCGGGCTCAATCGCCGGGTGCTGTTCGATGCCACGCCCAAGGAAGCATTGACGCCGGAGCGCTTGCTGACCCTGTTCTCGACCCATCCACGGAGCCCTGCCTGATGAGTTATGAAGCCTTTCGTTTGATGGTTCAGGGCTGGGCGTCTTCGGGTTACTTGCCCGAAGCGTTGGCCTATGGATTTGTGGTCAACGCGCTGCTCGCCGGTTTGCTGATCGGCCCGGTGCTGGGCGGTCTGGGCACGCTGGTGGTGGTCAAGCGCTTCGCGTTTTTCTCCGAAGCGGTGGGTCACGCGGCATTGACCGGCGTGGCCATCGGCATCCTGCTCGGCGAACCGTACACCGGGCCTTACGGCAGCCTGTTCGGTTACTGCCTGCTGTTCGGCATCCTGCTCAACTACCTGCGCAACCGCACCGGGTTGGCACCGGATACGTTGATCGGCGTGTTTCTCTCGGTGTCGCTGGCGCTGGGGGCAAGCCTGCTGCTGATCCTGGCGGGCAAGATCAACGTGCACATCCTCGAAAACGTGCTGTTCGGTTCGGTGCTGACGGTCAACGGTAATGATCTGTTGGTGCTAGCGATCGTCGGCTCACTGGTCATGGCGCTGGCCTTGCCGCTGTACAACCGCATCATGCTGGCCAGTTTCAACCCGCAACTGGCGGCGGTGCGCGGTGTGGCGGTGAAGACGCTGGATTATCTGTTTGTGATTCTGGTAACCCTGATCACCGTGGCCGCGGTGAAAGTCATCGGCGCAATTCTGGTCGGTGCGCTGCTGGTGATTCCGGCCGCAGCGGCACGCTTGCTCAGCCAATCGCTGAAGGGTTTCTTCTGGTGCTCAGTGCTGATCGCCACGGTCAGCACGCTGTGCGGGATTCTCGCGCCGATCGTCTTCGACCTGCCTATTCCGTCCGGTGCCGCAATCATTCTGGTCGCCGGTATCGCTTTTGCTCTGGCCGCCATTGCGCGTGGCGTCGTCCCAAGTCTGAAAGGGAATCTCGGATAAATGTCTTTTACTTTGCGTCAATTGACCTTGGCCGTGGCCCTGTGCGGGCTGGTCACTACAACCTTTGCGGCGGACACAAAACCACTGCGCGTGCTGGCGTCTTTGCCGATCACTTACGGGCTGGGCGAAGTGCTGCTCAAGGGCACCGACGTCAGCCTTGAGCGTGCCGCGCCGGCGAACCTGCCGGGCAGCCGTCAGACGGCGTACTTCACTGGGCGCGGCGCTCCGGCGCTGGCCAAACTGGCGACCGACGCCGATGCGGTAATTGGCCTGCGCTCAGTGTGGGCAGACGATCCGCTGTACCCGATTTCCCGGCGCAGCAACATCCGTATCATCGAAGTCGATGCCGCCCGCCCGGTGGACGGCGCCCTGCCCGGCATCGCCGTGCAGCCTGGGAACAAGGTCGACGGGTTGAACAGCCAGCCTTGGTTTTCCAGCAACAACATGGGGCGGATGGCGGATGTGATGGCGGCAGACCTGGTGCGCCTGGCGCCCGAGGCCAAGCCGAAGATCGAGGCTAACCTGGCTACGTTGAAGCAGCGTTTGCTCAAGCTCAGCGCGGACAGCGAAGCACGCCTGGCCAGTGCAGACAACCTCAGTGTGATGAGCCTGAGCGATCACTTTGGCTACCTGATCGGCGGGCTGAATCTGGAGCTGATCGGCCTCGATGCACGCCCGGATGCCGAGTGGACACCTGAAGCCCTCAAGCAATTGGGCGCGACGCTAAAGGACAATGATGTGGCGGTGGTGTTGCATCACCGACAGCCGTCGGATGCGGTGAAAGCGATGATCTCAGAGGCAGGCAGTCGGTTGGTGGTGTTGAGTGTGGATGCTGCGGATCCGGTGGCTGAGCTGGAGGGAAATGTGGATTTGCTGATCAAGGGGTTGAGTGGGGCGTAACGTCAGTTACACCGCGTTATCGTTCTTCGCGGGCAAGCCTCGCTCCTACAGATCACCGAACCTGTAGGAGCGAGGCTTGCCCGCGAAGGCGGCCTGACAGGCGACACAAATCCCGGACCAAAAAAAGCCCGCTGACTGTTAACAGTCCAGCGGGCTTCTTTTTTGCGCCGGGCCTTAATTAGCCACTGCCGCCTGCTCGTCCATCTTCTGGCGCAAACTCAACGGACGCATATCGGTCCAGGTCTCTTCGATGTAGGCCAGGCATTCCTTTTTCAGGCCGCTCTTGCCCACGGTGCGCCAGCCGGCAGGCACGGCTTTGTAGTCGGGCCAGATCGAGTATTGCTCTTCGTGGTTGACCACGACCTGAAAGAGGATGTCCTCGCGGTCGAATACTGACGTCATGGTGTATCTCCATCGCTGTAGGGTGGACTGCACTGCGTGCGCAGCCGGTATGTAGAAGGAACGTACCAGGTGCGGAAAAATTTACAGGCTGGCGGTGGCAGCGGCCATGGCCCGGCCGAAAATCTCGGCCACCCGATCGATTTCCGTGGCGGTAATCACCAGCGGCGGCAGGAAGCGCACCACGCCGCCATGACGGCCACCCAGCTCAAGAATCAGCCCACGCTTGAGGCATTCACGCTGCACCAGCGGCGCCAGGCGACCGAAGATCGGCGGATGGCCCAGCGCATCGGGCGCGCCCGTCGGATCGACCAGCTCAACGCCGATCATCAAGCCACGCCCGCGAATGTCGCCCAGTTGCGGGAAGTCCCGCTGCAGGATGCGCAGGTGTTCGCTCAAGCGTTCGCCCATGGCGGCGGCGTGCTCGCAGACCTTGTGTTCGGTCAGGTAACGCATCACCGCAGATCCTGCGGCCATGGCCATCTGATTGCCACGGAAGGTCCCGGCATGGGCGCCCGGCAGCCAGGTGTCTAGCCAGTCGCGATAGACCACCACCGCCAATGGCAGGCTGCCGCCGATGGCTTTGGACATCACCACCACATCGGGAATGATTCCGGCGTGTTCGAAGGCGAACATCTTGCCGGTGCGGGCGAAACCGCTCTGGATTTCATCGACGATCAGCGCCACGCCGGCCTTTTCGGTGATGCGTCGCAGGCCGCGCAACCAGTCGAGATCGGCCGGGATCACCCCGCCCTCGCCTTGCACAGCCTCGACAATCACCGCCGCCGGCAATTGCACGCCGGCCTCCGGGTCATTCAGCAGGTTTTCCAGGTAGCTCAGGTTGACCTTCACCCCTTGCGCGCCGCCGAGCCCGAAGGGGCAGCGGTAATCGTAGGGATACGGCATGAACTGCACGCCGTTGCTGAGCAAGGCGCCCAATGGCTTTTTCGGCCCCAGGCTGCCCATCAGGCTCAGCGCGCCCTGGCTCATGCCGTGATAACCGCCCTGGAACGACAGCACGGTGCTGCGTCCGGTGGCGGTACGCACCAGTTTCAGCGCGGCTTCCACCGCGTCGGTGCCGGTCGGGCCGCAGAACTGGATCTTCGCTTCAGCAGCCAGTGCGGGTGGCAGCAGACCGAACAGGTCCTGGACGAACTGATCCTTGACCGGCGTGGTCAGGTCGAGGGTGTGCAGCGGCAGTTCATCAGTCAGCACTTGCTGGATCGCTTCGATCACCACCGGATGGTTATGCCCCAGGGCCAAGGTCCCGGCGCCGGCCAGGCAGTCGATGAAATGGCGGCCTTCGACGTCTTCGACATAAATACCCTTGGCGCGTTTGAGCGCCAGGGGAATGCGCCGCGGGTAGCTGCGGGCATTCGATTCCTGCTGGTTTTGACGGGCCAGCAGCGGCGATTCGTTGAACTGATAAAGCGTCTCGGCCGGCGCCGGAGTGATCCGGGCCGACTGATCTTCCATAAGGCTGGTAGCGACTGACATCTCTCGACCCCTCAATAAGGTTTTCCTGTTCTGGAAACGCATCAGGGCGCCGAGGATTTAGACCCTCGATCAGCTTTCTATGAAGGCGGTGTCAGTGCTTTGCGCATGGGGATGGCGTGGAGCCCGGCCACGGTGAAGATTTCGGCGCAGGGCCGGTAACCCAGATGACGGTAAAAGGCCTCGCTGGTGCGGGTGCTGTTGAGCCGTGCCTGAGCCAGCCCCCGGTTGATCAACCAGCCTTCGAGGTCGTGTACCAGCGCCTCTCCGGCACCGCGACGAAACCATTCCGGCTGCACGTAGCAAAACGCGACCTTGCCACTGATCGCCGCCATGGCGACACCGACCGGTTTGTCCTGCAACAGGGCGATGTTCAGGTACAACCGTTGGTCGGTCAGCCAGGGTTGTACGTGTTCGATGGTTTTGTTGTGGGTCCAGGTGGCAACGGTTCGCGGGTCGTTGCGGTGGTCGAGCGCGCAGCCGACGCGAATGGAACGCTCGACGATGCGGCTGATGATGCCGGCGTCGGCGGGGGTTGCCTTGCAGATGTGAATCGATGCATCCATGGCGCTGTTACCTCAATCCATTGAGAAAAAGCTGCCGGGGACGATAGCGCTGGTGGCCGTCAGAATACCAATGGAGAGAAGTTACATTTGATGTGCAACACATCAGATCCCTGTGGGAGCGGGCTTTTGTGGCGAGGGGATTTATCCCCGCTGGGCTGCGAAGCGGCCCCAAAAAATGGGACTGCGGCGCAGTCCAGCGGGGATAAATCCCCTCGCCACAGAGGCTCGCTCCTACAGGGGAGTTGTGGTGGTTGTTAGATGGGTTGCAGGGGCATGGTCAGCTCAACCCGCAACCCATCCGGGCGGCTGTCGAAATGCAGGGTGCAGCCGCAGCGCTGAACAATCGCCTGGACGATTGCCAGGCCCAAACCGCAGCCGGTGCTCTGGCCGTGGCGCCAGAAGCGTTGGGTCAGGTGTTGCAGGTCGTCTTCGGCAATGCCCGGGCCGTGGTCGCGGACCAGAAAGCGCGCACGACTGCCGGTGGTTTCCAGGCTCAGTTCCACCGCCCCGTCGCCCGGGGTATGGCGCAGGGCGTTGTCCAGCAGGTTGCGCAATGCAGCGATCGACAGCACCGCGGGCATTTGCACTGGTGCATCGGAGAATTTCGCCGGCATTTGCAGCTTGATCCGTCGACGATCACCGCTGGCAGCATCCTGAATCGCCAGTTTCGCCACTTGCTCGGCGCTGCATTGCACACCGTCATCGAACGACAGACTGCCCTCGACCCGCGCCAGCAGCAGTAATTGTTCCAGCGTGCGGTGCATGCGGTCGGCGCCCTCTTCAGCTCGCGCCAGGGACTGATCCCGGGCCGCGCCCTCGGTCATGCGCGCCACTTGCAGGTGGGTTTTGATCGCCGTCAGCGGGCTGCGCAATTCGTGGGCCGCGTCACCGGTCAGGCGACGTTCGCGTTCGATGGTCTTGCCGATGCGCTGGAACAGCTGATTCTGCGTGTCCAGCAACGGTTGAAGTTCGCTGGGCAACGGCTGAATTTGCAAGGGTTCGAGCGAATCGGCACTGCGGCGCATCAACGCATCGCGCATCCGGTTCAGCGGCGCCAATCCCTGGCCGATCCCCAGCCACAACAGGCACAGGCAGCCAAGCAACGCCACGCCCACCGGCACCGAAGCGGCCAGCAGGATCGACATGTTCAGCGCCTCGCGCTCGATCTGCCGGTCGGCGGTGGTAATGCGCAGATCACCGCGGGCCAGGGTAAAGCTGCGCCACGGCGCGCCGTCGATCATCTGATCGTGGAAGCCCATCTTCTCGGCTTCCAGGGTTTGTTGCGGATCGGTGTGACTGCGGGCGAGGATTTCGCCGCGCAACGAGCTGACCTGGCAGGCCATGCCACCAGGGATATTCAATTGTTCAGCGCTGAAATGGGTGCCCTCGCCCTTGCTCGGCAACGCCGGCAATTGCTCCATCAGGCCGGCGACCATGCGCGCCGATGCCACCAGCCGCTGGTCGAGGGAAAACATCATTTGGTTGCGCAAGTCGCTGAGCATCCAGGCCGCCGCCAGAGCCCAGATCAGCGCAAAGGCGGCGCCGAGCGTCAGGCTCAGGCGCAAACGCAGGCTCATCACTTTTTCAATTCCTCTCCACCATCGGCCGGCCCCAGGCGATAGCCCAAGCCGCGCACGGTCTCGACAATGCCATTGCCGAGTTTGCGCCGCAGGTGATGGATATGCACGTTGAGGGCGTTGCTTTCCAGTTCGTCGTTGAAACCGTAGACGCTGTCCTTCAGTTGTTCGGTGGACAGCACCCGACCACGATTATGCAACAAGGCCTGCAACAGCGACTGTTCACGCCGCGATAGGTCGACGGACTGACCGCCGAGCATGGTTTCGCGGCTGCTTGGGTCGTAGGTCAAACGGCCGTGTTCGATCAGATTGACGCTGCGCCCCGCCACTCGTCGCAACAAGGTGTGCAGGCGTGCGGCGAGTTCACGCAGGTCGAATGGCTTGAGCAGATAATCGTCGGCGCCGGCCTGCAAGCCGTCAACGCGGTCAGTGACCGCGTCCCGTGCCGTGAGGATCAGCACCGGAATCTCCAGACCACTGGAACGCAACTGCTGCAACAGTTTCAAGCCGTCCTCATCGGGAAGGCCAAGGTCGAGCACCATGACGTCGAACTCAGCCACCTTGAGCATCGCACGGGCCGAGGATGCCGTCGCCACATGCTCCACGGTCAAGCCCTGGGCAGTGAGGCCAGCGACAATGCCGCTGGCGATCAGCTCATCGTCTTCGCAAACCAGTACGTGCATGGGAGCCCCCTTAGCAAAAAAGCGAGTCAAGCAGGTGAGGATTAAGGCTGAATTATGACGAGCGAGTCAGCGGACGAGAAGCACATTCGTAATATTGAACCAAAGAGTAGTCACTAAAAACTATAGCGCCAGCCTGACAACTTACTCTTTACACCCTTATTAAAACCAAACACCCGGATTCAACTTGAAACATACAATCACCCAACACCCATTCTAATTATCAAACACTAACGCTAATCTAACATCATTGAACAGCAGCAACTTCAATACGATTAACACACTCATAAAATCGCGCTACCGCACTGTAGCGCCATTTAAACAAACGAAAGGAATCAAACAATGACAACCCTGAAAAACTTTGTAGCCGTCGACTGGCGCGACGGGCTCGACCGCATTCATTTTTTCTTCAAGGACGACGAAACCTATTCTCGTTTCGATCTTGGGGACAACTGTGTCGGAGAGGGTTACCCCTGTAGTGTTTACGGTAACTGGGACGACTTTTCCCAGCATGCAAAAGACGTGCGATGTGGATTTACCACCTCGGGGCTTGATTGGGACGGGGCTGGTGGCGATCTTCTCGTGTTGTTCTACTACGAAGGCAAGACACCGATGGTGTGCAGGTACTCCCAGGGTAACGACTGTGTCGTTACCAAAACGCCTGTTTCACAATCCATATGGGCGCCGTTGAAACCTTACTTCGACAAGATTGTTGGTGTCATGTGGTTGGAGGAATCGGGGCGCAGGTTTGTTTTCTGGATACTGCTGAACGACGGCAACTATCTTAGTTATAACGCTTACACGCAAGAGCTGCACATCAAGCCCCTAAAAGGTTCCCACTGGGCACAGTTAGAAAAATACAAAGGCCGCATGATTACCGCTGTAAAGAACGATGCGCCACTGCTCGACACCTACTTTTATATCTTTCTGACCAACAATCAGTACCTGAGATATGACTGTGATGAGCGCGCAGTGACAGGCCCATTCAATGTCGACGAAACGACATGGCGGGGTCTGATTCCAAGCTGAACACTGACTTGTCTGTGAACCTGGCGCGGTTAATCATCGGTTAATCGCCGCCTCCCATTGTGCACCTCACTTGCACAGGGATAAGGCTTACCCATGCGTCGACTGTTTCTGTTTTTTGTTCTCTTGATCTCGGGTGTGGCCCAGGCAGGGACCAATCCGTTCGATACCAAACCTGAATTCCTGCCGGTGGAAAAGGCCTTTGTCTTCACCTCCGAGCGCCTTGAATCGGGCGAAACACAGCTCTATTGGCAGATTACCGATGGTTATTACCTTTATCAGAAACGCCTGAAATTCGAGGGTTTGCCCCCGGAGCAGCATCCGCCATTACCTGAAGGCGAATCGCACAGTGATGAGTTCTTCGGCGAGCAACAGGTTTATCGCCAAGGCCTGGAGCTGAAGATTCCGGCAGGTGCCACCGGTCAGATCAAGGTGGGCTTCCAGGGGTGTGCCGATGCCGGTTTGTGTTATCCGCCGCAAACCCAGGTCGTGGATCTGGGCGGCAGCGTCGCGGTCGCAGCAAACGAAGCACCGGACCAGGCCCTGGCCAGCGGCCTGCAACAACGGGCGCTGGGCTGGAGTTTGCTGGTGTTCTTCGGTCTTGGCCTGTTGCTGGCCTTCACCCCTTGCTCGTTGCCGATGCTGCCGATTCTGGCCGGGTTGATCGTCGGCAGTGGGGCCACGCCCAGACGCGGTTTTGCCCTGGCGACCAGTTACGTGGTGAGCATGGCGTTGGTGTATGCGGCGATGGGTGTGCTGGCCGCATTGCTCGGTGCAAACCTTCAGGCCCTGTTGCAGAACCCGTGGTTGCTGGGCAGCTTCGCGGCAATTTTTGTGCTGCTGGCGTTGCCGATGTTCGGTTTCTTCGAGCTGCAACTGCCGGTGGCCGTGCGTGATCGGCTGGAAAATGTCTCGCGCAACCAACGCGGCGGCAGCCTGATCGGTGCCGGTGTGCTGGGGGCCTTGTCAGGGTTGCTGGTCGGCCCGTGCATGACCGCGCCACTGGCCGGCGCCCTGCTCTACATCGCGCAAAGCGGCAATGCGCTGCATGGCGGCCTGATTCTGTTCACCATGGGGATCGGCATTGGTGTGCCACTGTTGTTGCTGGTGACCGTCGGCAATCGATTCCTGCCCAAACCCGGCGCCTGGATGAACCTGCTTAAAGGCGTGTTCGGTTTCCTGTTCCTTGCTACTGCGCTGCTGATGCTGCGCCCGGTGCTGGATCAATCGCTGTGGATCGGTTTGTGCGGTGCCTTGCTGCTGATTGCCGCCTACAGCGCCTGGAAACAGTCGGAAGGGTTCGGCCGGGTCGCTCACCTGTTCGGCGCCAGTTCGCTGTTGCTCGGGATTTGGGGTGGTCTGCTGATGATCGGCGCCGCCGGTGGCGGTGATGATTTGCTCAAACCGTTGCAGGTCTACAGTGCATCCGCTTCCGGCAATGCTGCTCGCCCGACCGGCCATGAGGCGTTCACTACCGTTAAAGACCCCGCCACGTTGCAACGGGAACTGGACGCCGCCCAGGCCCAGGGCCAATGGGTGCTGCTGGACTACTACGCCGACTGGTGTGTGTCGTGCAAGGTCATGGGAAAACAGGTCTTCGGCAAAGCCAATGTGATGGAAGCGCTGAGTGATGTGCGCTTGCTACGGCTGGACGTGACCGCCGACAATGCCGCCAGCCGCGAACTGCTCGGCCGTTATAAAGTGCCGGGGCCACCGAGTTTTCTGTGGATCGGGGCAGACGGCCAGGAGCGTCGCAGCCAGCGCATCACCGGCGAGGTCGATGCCGACACCTTCCTGCAACGCTGGACCACCACCCGAGACGCTCGTTAATGCTGACTTTTACCCTCGGCACCTTTGCCATCGCGCTTAACCATTTGCTGCTGATCAGTGCCTTGGCGCTGGCGACGTTTGTCGGCTGGCGGGTGGCCAAGCGCGGTGGCGAAAACCCCGAGTCGGTGCTGTTCGGCCTGTTTTTGCTGGGCATGTTGGCGGCGCGGGTCAGTTTTGTGATCGCCTATTGGGCGCACTATCGCAACGATCCGTGGCAGATCATCGACCTGCGCGATGGCGGCTTCCTCGCCTGGCCCGGGGTGATTGTGCTGCTACTCACCGCGCTATTTCGCGGTTGGCGTCGACCGGGTTTGCGCCGCCCGCTGGGCTTTGGCGTGGCCAGCGGTCTGGTGTTCTGGCTGCTGGCGACCTTCTCCCTGAGTATTTACGAACAAGGCACGCGCCTGCCGGAGATCGCCCTGCGTAATGCCGCCGGCGAAACCGTGCAACTGGCGGACTACAAGGGTGGGCCGTTGGTCATCAATCTCTGGGCCACCTGGTGCCCGCCGTGCCGTCGGGAGATGCCGGTGCTGGAAAACGCCCAGCAACAGCGCCCGGACCTGACCTTCCTGTTCGTCAATCAGGCCGAAAGCATGCAAAGCGTCAGCACCTTCCTCGAAACCCAGGGCCTGAGCCTGACCAACGTGCTGTTCGACGGCAGTGGTCGATTGGGTCAGGCCGTGGGTTCCATGGCATTGCCGACTACGCTGTTCTATAGCCCTGACGGTCGATTGCTGGGCAGCCATTTGGGCGAACTCTCGGACGCCAGCCTGGCCCGCGCCCTGGAAAACTTCGACACACCTTCTCCTGCCGTACCGGCCACCTCTTCAAGGAAACTGCCATGCCCCGCCTCCGCCACCTGCTGACGCTGACCCTGGGTGCAGCGTTGCTGCACCTGCCGTCGGTGCAGGCCGCCGAAGAATTGCCTGAGGCGATCAAGAAAATCGAAGCCAAGGGCGCAAAAATCGTCGGTCAGTTCGACGCACCCGACGGTCTGCGCGGTTATGCCGCGCAATACCAGAGCCGCGGCATGGCGCTGTACCTGACTCCGGACGGCAAGCACGTGTTGCTCGGTAATTTGTACGACGCCGACGGCAATGACCTGAGCAGCGCGCCATTGCAGAAACTGGTTTATGCACCGATGGCCAAGGAAGTCTGGGGCAAGATGGAGGCCAGCAACTGGATCGGTGACGGCAAAAAGGATGCGCCGCGCGTCGTCTATCTGTTCAGCGATCCGAACTGCCCTTACTGCAACATGTTCTGGGAGCAGGCGCGGCCATGGGTCAAGGCTGGCAAAGTGCAGTTGCGGCACATCATGGTCGGGATCATTCGCGAAGACAGCCCGGGCAAATCCGCCGCGCTGCTGGCCGCCAAGGACCCGAGCAAGGCGCTGGAAGATCACGAAAAGTCAGGCAAGAGCAGCTCGCTGAAGGCCTTGAAGGACGTGCCGCCGGCAATTCAGGCGAAACTGGCGGCGAACATGCAGCTGATGGAAGACCTGGAGCTGCAGGCCACCCCGGCGATTTTCTACATGGACGACAAGGGCGAGCTGCAACAGCAGCAGGGCGCGCCTTCGCCGGACAAGTTGGTGAAGATTCTCGGGCCTAAGTGACCTCTCCGGCCCCTTCGCGGGCAAGCCTCGCCCTACAGGATATGCGACCACCTGTGAGCGAGGCTTGCCCGCGAAGGCGTCCGAAAGATCGACTAATTTCTTTCAGCCAGAAACTTCAACAACGCCTCGGTCACAAACTGCGGATTCTCCAGATTGGAGATATGCCCCGCCTCCGGCACCAGCACATAGGGGCAACCGATCAACTCCGCCATTTCCCTGGTTTCCGACGGTGGCCGCGGTTTGTCCTGATCGCCGCACATCACCAGCGTGGTTTCAGGATTCAGCTCGCCCAGACGTGGCAACAGATCATTCCGACCAAACGTAATCCGCCCCATCGGCACAATGCTTTGACGCAGACGTTCGGACGGCAACGCTGCCAGTTTGGCGCGGAAATCCTGATACAGCGCCGACTGTGGATCGATCCCCGGACGGAAGAAAATCGGCACGACGATGTCGAGCAACTGCGGTGAGATCACTCCGGTATCTTCGATCTGCTTGAACAGCGAGAAATAGTACTGGCGAGTCGGTTCCGGCTCGACGCCGACGTAGGTGTCCATCAGCACCAGGCCGTTGATCCGCTGTGGCGCCGACAGCGCCAGTCGAACGCCCCACATGCCGCCCACCGACAGACCGACCAGCGTGACACGATCAACGTCCAGATGATCGAGCAGCGCCAAGGCCTGGCGGGCGATGTCATCCAGCGATTGCGTACCTTCGGGAAGTGGCCCGGATTCACCGTGGCCCCACAGGTCCAGGGCTATGACCCGGTGGTGTTGCGACAACGCAGCAATCTGCGGCGCCCACATGGCCTGGTCCCACAGGTAGCTGCCGGCCAGCAGCACTGCCGGGCCGGTGCCTTGGTCGATGTAGTGAAGGGCTTGTCCGTCAATCGTTACGAAGGGCATTGACTGTCTCCTTTGTGAAGGGAATTCAACAAAAAAAGCAGAGGCAGCCTGAGCCGGTCCGAAGCGGCAGTCAACGCGCAAATTTCAATGACGCCTTCGCGGGCAAGTCGGATCGCCGCACCGCTCGCTCCTACAAGGATTCGCGATCACCTGTAGGAGCGAGGCTTGCCCGCGAAGGGGCCCGCACAGACGCTAAAGGATCAAAGCCCCTCCAGTTCCGCCATCAGGTCATTCAGGCGATCCACCTTCTCCTCGGTGATGTCGCTCGCCGCCAACCCATCAATGTACTCGGCCAACTCCGCCACCGTGCTGCACTCGAACATCGCCCGCAACGGCACATCGCGCTGCAGGGTTTTCTGCACCCGTGAAGCAATCTGCGTCGCCAGCAACGAATGACCGCCCAGCTCGAAGAAGTTGTCGCGAACGCCCACCTGTTCGACCTTTAGCACCTCAGCCCAGATATCCGCCAGGGTCTGCTCCAGCTCATTGCGCGGCGCCTGATAGTCCTGGCTCTGCAGCTGCCCGATCTCCAGCGCCGGCAGCGCCTTGCGATCGAGTTTGCCGTTGGCATTGAGCGGCATCCGGTCCAGCCACAGCCAGTGCAGCGGCACCATGTACTCCGGCAGTTCGGTGCGCAGGCGTTGCTTGATGCGCTCCAGACGTTCGGTTGGGTTCAGCGCCGAGTCAGCTGCCACCAGGTAGCCGACCAGATGCTTGCCGTTCACGCCTTCTTGCACGCCGACCGCCGCATCGCGGACTTCCGGTTGCTCATGCAGACGCGCTTCGATTTCACCCAGTTCAATGCGGTAGCCGCGGATCTTCACTTGATAGTCGATACGCCCGACGTATTCGAGCACACCGTCACTGCGCCGACGGGCCAGGTCGCCGGTGCGATACAGACGATCCCCCGGCGCACCGAACGGGTTCGGTACAAACACCTGCGCCGTGCGCAAAGGATCGCTGACATAACCGCGCCCGACCCCGGTGCCGGCCACGCACAACTCACCCACCGCACCCAACGGCACCAGTTCCAGCGCGCCATCGAGCAGGTACAAACGGTTGTTGTCGGTCGGCGTACCGATCGGCAGGTAGCTGCCACGGGTCGAGGCCATGTCCACGCGGAAGAACGCCACGTCGTCCGAGCATTCCGCCGGGCCATAGGCATTCACTAGCCCGATGTCCGGGTAACGCAGCAGCCATTGATGCGCCAGCTCCGGTGGCATTGCTTCACCGGTCGGCAACATCCAGCGCAGGCCATCGAGGCTCATGCGTTCCTGGGCGAGCATGCCCTGAATCAGCGACGGCACGCTTTCCAGCACGGTAATGCCCTGGGCCGACACATGCGCCAGCAACCCTTGCGGATCATGGGCAATGGTGTTCGGCACGATGTCCACCCGCGCCCCGAACAGCGGTGCAGCGAGGAACTGCCAGACCGAAATGTCGAAGCTTTGCGAAGCGGTCTGGGCGATCACGTCGGCATCGCTCAAATTCAGGTACGGCACTTTACTCAACTGGTTGTTGAGCATGCCGCGTTGCTCGACCATCACGCCTTTCGGCAAACCGGTGGAACCCGAGGTGTAGATCACGTACGCGAGGTTGTCCGGGCCACTGTAAATACCCGGGTTCGCCACCGATACATCGCTCGCCTGCACCTCTTCCCAGACCAGCAACTTCGGCCGATTGGCGCAACCAAACTCTTCCAGCAGTGCGATGGCTTGCTCGCGGCAGGCCTGCGTGCAGACCAGCAACGGTGTGCGGCTCAGGTCGATGATCCGGCTCAGGCGCTGACTCGGCAGCCCCGGATCCAGCGGCAGATAACCCGCGCCGGCCTTGAAGCTGCCGATGATCATGCCGAGCAAATCGAGGTTACGTTCAGCCAGCAACGCCACCGGTTGATCCAGCCCGACCCCGGCTGCGATCAATGCATGACCGAGACGGTTGCTGCGCTGGTTCAGCTCGACATAGCTGTGTTGCTGATCCAGGCAACTCGCGGCAATCCGCTGCGGATGTTCAGCGACCTGCGCTTCGAACAACGCGACATAGCTCTGTTCCAGCGGGTAATCGTGCTCGCTCTGGTTGCAGCCATGGATCAGGAAATCCTGTTCCTCGGTGCCCAGCAGCGGCAGCTCGACCATGTCGCCATGGAAACCGTCGACCAGCGCCAGCAGCAAACGCTTGAACTCACCGAGCATGCGTTCGACGGTCGATTCATCGAAATAACGCTGGTCGTAAGACAGGTGCAGCCCCAGGTCATCGCCCGGATAGCAGACCGCCGTCAGCGGGAAGTTGGTGTGGGTACGGCCCGAATCCGACGTGGCATTGAGGCTCTGCGCACGGTCTAGCACCGAGACTTCCACCGGCGCGTTTTCGAACACAAACAGGCTGTCGAACAGCGGCTGGCCCTTGGGCAGTTCGCTGTTTTCCTGGAGGCTCACCAGCGGCAGGTATTCGTACTCACGCAGTTGCATGTTGCTGTCGAGCAGACCGCTCAGCCACTGGCGCACGCTGACACGCTGGTCGTCATCGGGCATCTTCACCCGCAGCGCAATGCTGTTGATGAACAGCCCGACGGTGCGTTGCATTTCCGGCATTTCCACCGGACGCCCGGCCACCGTGACACCGAACAACACGTCGCGATCACCGCTCAATCGCCGCAGCACCAGTGCCCACGCCGCTTGAGCGAAGGTGTTGATGGTCAGCTGATGCGCTTGCGCCAGTTCGCGCAGTTGCGCACCGTCACGGGCATCGAGACGGGTGTAGCGGTCGCCAACAATCATGCCGCCGCTTTCACCGGCATGTTCACGCAGGAACGGTCGGTCGCTCGGGATCGGCGTGGTCCGCTCGAAGCCTTGCAGGTTAGTTTTCCACCACTGCCGCGCCTCGGCCAGGCTCTGGCGTTGCAGCCAGCCGATGTAGTCGCGATAACGCGGCGGCACCGCCAGTTGCGCCTCCCGGCCTTCGCCGAGGGCGGTGTAGATCTCGAAGAAATCGTTCATCAACAACGAGCGGCACCAGGCATCGATGAGGATGTGGTGGTTGCTCATCATGAACCAGTAGCGCGCCGCGCCGACTTTGATCAGGCGCAGGTGGAACGGTGCCTGGTTGAGCAGATCGAACCCGGCTTCGCGCTCGCTTTTGAGCAGCGTTTGCAGCTTCGGTTCTTGCTCGGCTTCGGCAATCTCAGTCCAGTCGAGGACTTCGATCGGCGTGCTGCCGGGTTTGTGGATCACTTGCAGCATGTCTTCGCCAACGTTCCAACAGAACGATGCACGCAGAGCTTCATGGCGGGCAATCACCGCTTGCCAGGCCTGGGCGAAACGCTGCGGATCGAGTTCGCTGTTGATGCGGTAGCGATCCTGCATGTAGTAGAGACCGGTGCCCGGTTCCAGCAAGGTGTGCAGCAGCATGCCTTCCTGCATCGGGGTCAGCGGGTAGACGTCTTCGATGACCGCAGCCGGAATCGGCAGCGCATCCAGTTGTGGCTGAGTCAGTCTGGCCAGCGGGAAATCGGACGGCGTCAGGCCGCCGGCATCGTCCTGCAAGCAATGCTCGATCAGGCTTTGCAGTTCGCCCAAGTAAGCATTCGCCAGGGCAGTGATGGCTTGCGGATCGTGACGCTCGGCGCTGAACGTCCAGCGCAGCACCAGTTCACCGCCATAAACCTGGCTGTCGACGCTCAGCTCATTGGGCAGCGGCGCGTGCGCATCGTGGGCCGCGCCGACGGGCTCGTCCAGTGGACGGAACAACGCGTCCGCACCGAAGCTCTGGTCGAACTGACCGAGGTAGTTGAAGGTGATCGGCGCCACCGGCAACGCGGCCAGGGTCTGGCGACTCAGATCATCGGCCAGATAACGCAGCACGCCATAACCCAGGCCTTTGTGCGGCACGGCGCGCAGTTGTTCCTTGATCGCCTTGATCGAGGCGCCCTGCCCGTTCGCCGGTACGAGGCGCAGCGGATAAGCGCTGGTGAACCAGCCGACGGTGCGGGTCAGGTCGATCTCGTCGAACAGGGTTTCGCGGCCATGGCCTTCGAGTTGAATCAGCGCCGATTCCTGTCCGCTCCAATTGCACAGCACCCGGGCCAACGCTGTCAGCAGCAAGTCGTTGACCTGGGTGCGATAGGCGCTCGGGGCCTGTTGCAGCAATTGGCGAGTACGCTCGGCATCCAACCGCACGCTGACGGTTTGCCCATGACGATTCTGCCGTCCGCCCTCAGGACGATCACATGGCAAATCGGCGCTCGGCCCGGCCAGTTGCGACTGCCACCAGCTCAGTTCTTCGCGCAGGGATTCGCTACCGGCATAGGCCTGCAAGCGTGCGCCCCAATCCTTGAACGCACTGGTTTTCGCCGGCAGTTTGACCGACTGCTGCGCGTCGAGCTGACGGTAGACCGTTTGCAGATCGTCCAGCAAAACACGCCACGAAACACCGTCCACCACCAAGTGGTGAATGGCGATAAACAACCGTTGTTGGCCTTCAGGACCATCGACCAGCAGCACTCGCATCAGCGGCCCGTGTTCGAGGTCGAGGCTGCGCTGGGCATCGGCGAACAGTGCGGTGCATTTGTCCATGGACGAAACACGCACTTGCCACAGCACCGGCACGTCGGAAATTGCTTGGTGTTCAGCGCGCCATTGAGCGCCGGTTTGGGTGAAGCGCAGACGCAAAGCATCGTGCTGTTCGATCACCGCCAGCAGCGCTTGCTCCAGGCGATGGGGTTCCAGCGTTACGGCCGGTTCCAGCAGCAGTGCCTGGTTCCAGTGTTGGCGCTCGGGAATTTCCGTATCGAAGAACCAGTGCTGGATCGGCGTCAAACGTGATTCGCCGGTGAGCAAACCCTGCTCGGCGGTGACCTGCTCGGTGCGGGTCGCCACGGCGGCGAGGGTCTGCACGGTCTGGTGCTGGAACAGGTCACGCGGACTGAAATGAATGCCTTTCTGCCGCGCACGGCTGACCACCTGGATCGACAAAATCGAATCGCCACCCAGTTCGAAGAAGTTGTCGTTGAGGCCCACTTGCTCAACGTTCAGGACTTCGCACCAGATGCCGGCCAAGGTCAATTCCAGTTCGTTGCTCGGCGCCACGTAGTGCTGACGGTTCAGTTCCGGGTCCGGCGCCGGCAATGCGCGGCGGTCGAGTTTGCCGTTGGCGGTCAGCGGCATGCTGGCCAACAGGATCAGGTGCGTCGGCACCATGTAATCCGGCAACTGCGATTTGAGGTGAGTCTTCAGCGCTTCGCGCAGTGCCGCTTGTTGCGTGTCGTCCTGCTCGGCGACGTCGGTCACAAGATAGCCGACCAGTTGTTTGCCACTCGGTGCGTCGAGGGCCAGCACCACGGCTTCGCGGATCGACGCATGCTCCAGCAGACGGGTTTCGATTTCGCCCAACTCGATGCGGAAACCACGAATCTTCACTTGATGGTCGATGCGCCCGAGGTATTCAACTAGACCATCGGCACGCTGACGCACCAGGTCGCCGGTGCGGTACAGACGCCCGCCATCGGCGGCAAACGGATCAGCCACAAACCGCTCGGCGGTCATGCCCGGACGCTGGTGATAACCCTGCGCCAGACCGGCACCGCCGACGTACAACTCGCCGGTCGCGCCTTGCGGCACCAGGGCCAGGTCCGCGTCGAGGATGTACGCCACCCGCGCACCGATCACGCTGCCGATCGGCACGCTGCCCAAGCCTTCTTCCAGTTGTTCAGGTGCCAGACTCGCCAGCGGCATGACCACGGTTTCGGTCGGGCCATAGGCGTTGAAAAACAGGCTCGGTTTGAACGCCGCGCGAATTCGCGCCAGGTGTTCGCCGGTCAGGGCTTCGCCGCCGGTGATGCACATGCGCACCGGCAGGGTTTCGCCCTGGGTCGCCAGCCACTGCGCCAACTGGCTGCCGTAGCTTGGGGTGAAACCGAGGATGTTGATGTGGTGGCGACGGATCAGGCCACTGATTTCTTCCGCATCCCACTGGCCCTGCGCGCGCAACACAACTTGTGCGCCACTCAACAGCGGCACCAGCAAACGCTCGGTCGCAGCATCGAAGTTGATTGAATAGAAATGCAGTTCGCAATCGTCCGGGCGCATGCCGAAACGCTCGATCACGGCGCGGCAATGCATGGCGATTTCGCCGTGGGACACCACCACGCCTTTCGGCTTGCCGGTGGAGCCCGAGGTGTAAATCAGGTACGCCTGATGTTGCGGCAGGCTGATAAACGGCAGCTCGGTGGCCGGGTAATTGGCCAACTCGGCGGCGTCCTCTTCGAGGCACCAGCGAGCGACGTTGGCCGGCAACTCACCGAGTGCGTCGAACATGGCCGCATCGCTGAGCAGCAGACCGATGCCGCTGTCTTCGATCATGTAATGCAGGCGATCGAGCGGGTATTCCGGGTCCAGCGGCACATAAGCGCCGCCGGCCTTGAGGATCGCCAGCAGGCCGATGACCATTTCCAATGAACGTTCAAGCGCCAGGCCGACGCGAACCTGCGGGCCGACACCACGCTCGCGCAGCATCCAGGCCAGGCGATTGGCGCGGCTGTCGAGTTCGGCGTAGCTCAGGGTTTCACCGGCAAACGTCAGCGCCGGAGCGTCCTTGCGCGCCAGTGCCTGCTCGCTGAACAGGTGATGAATGCACTGGTCGAGGCGATGTTCGCCCGGTTCGACGCCAAGGCTGTCCAGCAGCTTTTGCTGTTCCTTGGCTTCCAGCAACGGCAGTTCACTGAGGCGCTGTTGCGGATCGCTCAGCAGCGCTTCCAGCAGATTGCGCCAGTGCCCGGCCATGCGCGCAATGCGTGGTTCATCGAACAAATCGGTGCTGTAGGTCAGGCAGCAACCCAATCGGTGATCGAGGTCGGTGACTTCCAGGTTGAGGTCGAACTTGGTCGCCCGGGCATCGTTGGCCAGGTACTCGACGGTCATGCCGGCCAGGGTTCGGCTCTGCTGGAACTCCCAGCGCTGCACGTTGCACATCACCTGGAACAGCGGGTTGTACGCGGCGCTGCGCGGTGGCTGCAACGCCTCAACCAGGTGATCGAACGGCAGGTCTTGGTGGGACTGACCTTCGATCACCGTGTGGCGCACTTGCTCGAACAATTCCCCCACGGACATCTGCCCGTCGAGCTGGCAACGCAGCACTTGAGTGTTGAGGAACGCACCGATCAGCCCTTCGCTTTCCGGGCGAATCCGGTTGGCGACCGGCGCGCCGATGCGCAGGTCGGTCTGGCCGCTGTAGCGGTAAAGCAGCACGGCCAGCGCGGCGGTCATGGTCATGAACAGGGTCAGGCCTTTTTGCGCGTTGAAGGCGCGGACCCGTGCGGCGAGGTCATCGCTCAGGTCGAAACGGAACAGTTCGCCCTGATGACTTTGCACCGGAGGACGCGGACGGTCGGCGGGCAATTCCAGCAGCGGATGCTCGCGGCCCAGTTGCGCGGTCCAGTAGTCGAGCTGGCGTTGACGTTCGCCAGACTCCAGCCACTGGCGCTGCCAGACGCTGTAATCCAGGTACTGCACCGGCAGCGGTGCCAACGGAGAGTCGCGGTCATCGACGAACGCTTCGTAAAGCGCGCTCAATTCACGGGCGAAAATGTCCATCGCCCAGCCTTCGGTGACGATGTGGTGCAGGGTCAGCACCAGGTAATGTTCGTGCCCGGCGGTCTTGACAAGGCAGGCGCGCAGCAGCGGACCGGTTTCCAGATCGAACGGTTTATGCGCCTCGTCGTCAGCCAGTTGTTGCACGCGCTGCTCACGACTGTCGGCGTCCAGCGCCGAGAAATCTTTCCAGTCCATGCGCATGCCGGTTTCGGCATGCACCCGTTGCTGGGCCACACCATCGATGCTCGGGAACGTGGTGCGCAGGGTTTCGTGACGCAGGATCAGCGCTTGCAACGCCGCTTCGAAACGCCCGACATCGAGTACCCCGCGCAAGCGCGCCATACCGCCGACGTTGTAGGCCGGGCTGTCTGGTTCCATCTGCCAGAGGAACCACATGCGCTGCTGGGAATAGGACAGCGGTACCGGTTGGCTGCGGTCGACTTTCTCGATCGGCGGTTGCTGGTTGGTTTTGCCGCTGGCCTGGATCAATTGCACCTGTTCGGCGAAGGCGCCCAGTTCGCTGTTTTCGAACAGCGCTCGCAGCGGCAATTCGACGTCGCAGGCTTGACGGGTACGGGAAATGATTTGCGTGGCCAGCAACGAATGACCGCCGAGGGCGAAGAAATCATCGCGCAGGCCGATCTGCGCAAGGCCCAGCACTTCGCGCCAGATGCCGGCGATTTGTTGCTCCAGCGCGGTCACGGGTTCGACGTGTTCGCGCACTTGCCACTGTGGTTCGGGCAAGGCACGACGGTCGAGTTTGCCGCTCGGGCTCAGGGGCATTTCCTCCAGACGCATCAGCTGCGCCGGGACCATGTATTCCGGCAGTTCAGCCGCCAGTGCGATTTTAAGCCGCGCAATTTGCGCGTCTTCGGTTTCGGTTGAGTCGGTGGCGGTGTAGTAACCGATCAACTGGGCGCCAGCGGCAGTTTCGTGCACCAGCACCACGGCTTGGGCGACGCCGTCCTGGGCTAGCAGACGCGCTTCGATTTCTTCCGGTTCTACGCGGAAGCCGCGCAACTTGACCTGCTGATCTAGGCGACCTAGGTATTCGATCACGCCGTCAGCGGTCCAGCGCGCACGGTCGCCCGTGCGGTACAGACGCGCGCCCTGCTCGCCCAGTGGATCGACGACAAAGCGTTCGGCAGTCAGGGACGGACGACCGAGGTAACCCCGAGCCAGGCCAATACCGCTGATGCACAGTTCACCCGGCACACCGGCTGGCACCGGATTGAGGTCGCTGTCGAGCACACGGCAGACCACGTTGCCCAACGGACGGCCAATCGGCGAGCGCTCGCCATCGGCAGAGGTGCAGTGCCAATGGGTGACGTTGATCGCGGTTTCAGTTGGGCCGTAGCGGTTGTGCAGTTGTACGGCAGGCAGCTGTTCCAGAACGCGGTTGCGCAGCTCGGCGGGCAAGGCCTCGCCACCGGAGAACACCCGGCGCAGGCTGGTGCATTCGGCCGTCAGCGGCTCATCGATGAACAACGAAAGCAGCGGCGGTACGAAGTGCAGCGTGGTCACGCCGTATTGCTGAACCAGCTGCGCGATGCGATGCGGATCGCGGTGCTCGCCGGGGCCGGCGATCAGCAAGCGTGCGCCAGTGATCAGCGGCCAGAAGCACTCCCACACCGACACGTCGAAACTGATCGGGGCTTTTTGCATCAACACGTCGGTGTCGTTCAAGCGATAGGTGTTCTGCATCCATTGCAGCCGCTCGGCGAGGGCCGCGTGGGTGTTGCCGACGCCCTTCGGTTGACCGGTGGAACCCGAGGTGTAAATCACGTAGGCCAGGTTGTCGCCGTGCAAATGCAGGCCCGGCGCCTGGCTCGGCCAGTTCTCCAGATGCAGCGCATCCATGGCGATCACGCTGACGCCGTCGGTTACCGGCAAGCGATCCAGCAATTGGGTTTGGGTCAGCAGCAATTCGACGCCGCTGTCGCTGAGCATGTAGGCCAGGCGCTCGGACGGGTAATCCGGGTCCAGCGGCACGTAGGCACCACCGGCCTTGATGATCGCCAGCAGGCCGATCAGCAACAGCGGCGAACGCTCGGCGGCGATGGCCACGCAAACGTCCGGGCCGACGCCTTTGTCGCGCAGGTAATGGGCCAGTCGGTTGGCCTGGGTGTGCAGTTCGGCGAAATTGAGGCTGCCGCCGTCCCACATCAACGCGGTGCGTTCCGGGGTCAGGCGCGCTTGTTCGTTGAGCAGTTCCGGCAGCCATTGGCTGGCCGGCGTGCACGGTGCGACGCTCCAGGAGGTGTGTTGGCCGTGTTCGCTTGGGGTCAGCAGTTGCAGGTCGCCGATGGTGGTAGTCGGTTGTTCGCAAATGGCCCGCAGCAGGTTGCTGAAGTGTTCGGCAAGACGCTCTATGGTCGTCGCGTCGAACCGTTCACTGGCGTAGTCGAAGGACAGGCTGAGGCGGCCTTTCTGGTCTTCTTCGCTGTGCAATTGCAGGTCGAACTTGGCGTCGCGGCTGTGCCACGGCAGTTCTTCGGCGAGCAATCCAGGCAGTCGGCGTAGTGCGCTCAAATCCCGTTGCTGGTGGTTGAACATCACCTGGAACAGGCCTTGCTCGCGCGCCTGCGGGAACGCTTCCAGCAGTTGCTCGAACGGCAGGTCCTGATGCGCTTGTGCGCCGAGCGCGGCCCGACGGGTTTGCGCCAATAGCTCAACGAATGGCAGACGCGAATCCACCTCGGCGCGCAGCACTTGGGTGTTGATGAAGAAGCCGATCAGCCCTTGGGTTTCCAGGCGCGGGCGGTTGGCATTCGGCACGCCGATGCGGATGTCGCGCTGGCCGCTGTAGCGGTGCAACAAGCTCTGAAACGCGGCGAGCAACAGCATGAACGGCGTCGATTCATGCGCCTGGGCGGTCTGGCGAATGGCGTCGCTCAAGGTCGCGTCCAGCTTTATGGAATGACGAGCAGCGCTGTGAATGTGCTGGGCCGAGCGTGGATGATCGATGGCCAGATTCAGGGTTGGATGCTCTTCACCCAACTGCGCTTTCCAGTACGCCAGTTGGCGTTCGCCCTCGCCTTGCGCCAGCCATTGGCGCTGCCAGCTGCCGTAGTCGGCGTAGTGCGTGGGCAATGCCGGCAGCGTCGCGGTTTGTCCTTGGGACGCGGCGGCGTACACACGCGAGAACTCGTCGATCAGCACATTCAGCGACCAGCCATCGGCGATGATGTGGTGCATTGTCACCAACAGCTGATGGTCCTCACCGTCGAGGCGTACCAGCGTCACCCACAGCAGCGGGCCTTTCTCCAGATCGAACTGGGTACGCGCTTCGTCTTCGCGAATTTGCAGCGCGCGGGCTTCACGCTCGGCGGCGGGCAGGTCGCTGATGTCGATCAATTGCAGGTTGAATTCGCTCGCCGCATCGACCTGTTGCAGTGCCACGCCGTCACGTTCGAAGAACCGCGTACGCAGGGATTCATGACGTTCGATCAATTGCTGGAAGCTGGCGCGCAAGGCGTCTTCATCCAGCTCGCCGCGCAGGCGCAAGGCGCCTGGGATGTTGTAGGCGCTGCTCTGCGGGTCGAGCTGCCAGGTGATCCAGAGACGGTTTTGCGCCAGGGATTGCGGCATCGGTTCGTTGCGCGACAGCGCGGTGATCGCACCTTGGGCCAGGCCGCCGTCCTGTTGCAACTGAGCGACAGCGGCGGTGAACGCGCCAAGGGTTGGCGCTTCGAACAGCAGGCGCAGATTCAGCTCCAGACCGAGTGCTTCACGCAGACGCGCAACCACTTGCGTGGCGGCAATGGAGTTGCCACCGAGCAGGAAGAAGTGATCGTCAGCGTTGATCTGTTTGACCTGCAATTGCTCGCACCAGATCTGGCCGATCAGGGTTTGCAGTTCGGAACTTGATTGGGCTTTGGATTCGTCCTGAACGTGCGCCGACGGGAACACTGCGTAGCTGTCGAGGCTACCGTCCGCCAGACGATTGCGGCAGGCCGAACGTTGCAGTTTGCCGCTGGAGGTCTTGGGCAACGCGCCCGGGTTGAGCAACACCACCACGCTCGGCGCTTCCTGATACGCCTCGGCCACGGCTTGGCGAATGGCTTTGATCAGGGCGTCGGGCGGGAGGATTTTCTGCACGCTGCGGCTGATTTCCGCGGCGATGCCGATGCCTTCCTGACCGTCGATGTTGACGGCGAAAGCGGCGACGCGACCTTTGCGCACCACCTCCACTTCGCGCTCGACGGTCTGCTCGATGTCCTGCGGGTACAGGTTGTGACCGCGCACGATCAGCATGTCTTTCAGGCGCCCGGTGATGAACAGTTCACCGTCACGCATAAAGCCCAGGTCACCGGTGCGCAGCCAGGTCCGGTCGTTGTGCTGAACGAAGGTTTTGGCGCTGGCCTCGGGGTTGCGCCAGTAGCCATGGGCGATGCTCGGTCCGGCGGCCCAGACTTCGCCGACCGCGTTGTCGGCGAGTTCATTGAGGGCGACCGGGTCGACAATCAGCACCGCGTGATCCGGCTGACTGATGCCGCAACTCATGATCGCGCTGCCTTCACCTGCTTCTGCCCGGTTCTGTGCCAAAGCCTGATCGTCCACGCGCAGGTTGCCGATGCCTTGACCGCGCGGGGTTCCGGCGACGAACAAGGTGGCTTCGGCCAACCCGTAAGACGCCATAAAACTGTCCGTGGTGAACCCGCACGCCGCGAACTTCTCGCCGAAGCGATCGAGGGTGTCGAGACGAATCGGTTCGGAGCCGGAATACGCCACGCGCCAACCGCTCAGGTCGAGGCGCTCCAGCGCCGATTCGCTGACGCGCTCACTGCACAGGCGATAGGCGAAATCCGGTCCGCCGCTGATGGTGCCGCCGTATTCGCTGATTGCTTCCAGCCAGCGCAACGGCCGACCAAGGAAATAGGCCGGCGACATCAACACGCACGGCACGCCGCTGAAAATCGGCTGCAACAGACCGCCGATCAGGCCCATGTCGTGGTACAGCGGCAGCCAGCTGACGATCACATCATCCGGGTTCAGGTCGATGCCGAAACCATGACGGATCAGCAGTTCGTTGGCCACCAGGTTGCCGTGGCTGACTTGCACACCTTTGGGCAACGCAGTGGAACCGGAGGTGTATTGCAGGAAAGCGATGTGGTCATCTGCCAGGTTCGGCTCGATCCAGCGGTCGGCCAAGGCATCTTCGAGAGTGTCGATGCACAGCAGCGGCGGCGCACCTTCAATTTGTTGCAAGGCATCGCGCAGACCGGCGCTGGTCAGCAACAGGCGCGGCTCGGCATCGTTGATGATCGACAGCAGACGTTCCTGGTGATGACGCTTAGCCGACTCCGGCGGATAAGCCGGCACCGCGATCACACCGGCATACAGGCAGCCAAAAAACGCCGCGACGTAATCCGGGCCACTGGGAAAAAGCAGTACGGCGCGATCGCCGAATTCAGCCTCGGCCTGCAACGCACCGGCAATGGTTCGCGCCCGCTGATCCAGCTCGCGATAACTGAGGACCACAGCCTGATCCGGGGTTTCGGCGAGAAACCGCAAGGCCACCCGATCCGGCGTCAGGGCCGCGCGGCGCTGGAGGGCTTGGACCAGATTGCTTGGGAGTTCGAACGCGTCGGTCATGAGGTTTCCTGCCTGAATTCGGCTTGCAAATGGAATCGATTTTCTAAACTCACGCCCACTGGAGGGCGTGCAGGACGCGGTCTTCGCCGACTGCGCAAGGCATTGGGAATGCTGTTTTGGCCGGGATTTACCCTGCACCTTTCACCAATGAGAACGGATGACGTCTTGAAATAATTAGTCGACAGGCTTGATCGCCAATGGGGCTACGGGTGCGGCAAGCGAGCGCGACAGCGTGTCGCAGTTCTCACTCTGCACCATCGCGATGCATTAATTCTCTTTCTCAATTGACAATCATTATCATTCAGCATAATTTGTCGCTCGATGTGTAGGCCGGCCCCCCTCGCCGTCCCACCAACCTATTGGCAGCAAGGTGATTTCCATGACGGAACAAGTATCCACAAGCAAGTGCGATTCACCGCTACTTCAGGCCTTTGTCGACAACCGACTGATTCTGGTCAAAATTGCAGCGCGGATTACCGGCTGCCGGTCGCGTGCCGAAGACGTGGTCCAGGATGCGTTTTTCCGGCTGCAATCGGCGCCGCAAATCACGTCGTCCTTCAAGGCTCAGCTCAGCTATCTGTTCCAGATCGTGCGCAACCTGGCGATCGACCACTATCGCAAACAGGCGCTGGAGCAGAAGTATTCCGGGCCGGAAGAGGAAGGTCTGAACGTGGTGATTCAGGGCGCTTCGCCGGAAACCTCGCACATCAATTTCTCGACCCTGGAAAACATTGCCGATGCGCTGACGGAGCTGCCCAGCCGCACCCGTTACGCCTTCGAGATGTACCGCCTGCACGGCGTGCCACAAAAAGACATCGCCAAGGAACTCGGCGTCTCGCCGACCCTGGTGAACTTCATGATTCGCGATGCGCTGGTGCACTGCCGCAAGGTGTCGGGGAATCGTGTGGATACTTTTGCCCGCCGCTAAAAGCTTCGCGGGCAAGCCTCGCTCCTACAGGATTCGGCTTGAATGTAATTCAGCGACCAACCTGTAGGAGCGAGGCTTGCCCGCGAAGGCAGACTCAAGATCGCAGAGGATCTTGAGCCTTACGCATCACGCCAATTTGCACCGATCAAAAAACCGCTCACGTCCCTGCATCATCAACGCCGCGCGCTTGTGCGGGAAGTCGAACTCTTTCTCGCAGTGGTAACCCTGGTTCTGCATATACCCGATCATCTTCGCGTTGTCGGCGCGAGGCTCGGCCACCACTCGCTGAGTGCGCGGATCGTCGAGAAACAGGTAATGCGTCAGCGCCGATAACCAGCTCGCCACCTTGTGCGGGCCACGGTGATTTTCTTCGCCCACCAGCATGTGGATACCGCGGTCGTAATCGCCGGCGTCATAGAACGGCGCGATGCGATCTTCCTTGGCCCAATAGGCTTCGAAATAGGCAAACGGCTGATCATCGAAACAACCGATCAGCGTCACCGTGTGCGGGTCTGCCTCAAGCTTGCTCAGGTATTCCCGGTGCTGCTCGAGGCTGCCCTCCTCCTGCCAGAAACTGGCGACCCGCGGGCTGTTCTGCCAACGATTGAAACGTGCCAGGTCGAGGTCGATGTCCACCGTACGCAGGGAAATCCAGGCACCAAGCCGCGCATCGAAGCGCCGATAGACTTCACCCCGTGGTTTTATCGGGCGCAGTGGATGACGCTTGCCGCCACTGATGACCATGCGCTGGGGATAACTGGCGGCCAGCGACTCGCACAGCCAAGGCTGAGGCAATTGCCAGAACAGCGTGCGTTCGCAGCGGTATTGACCGGTGGTTTCCGTGGCCATCAGCAAACCGCTCGACAAGGCGTCGGTGGGCGATTGCTGAAGTTGGAAAGTCACCTGCTGACACGCCGGATCACGGGCGAACAGCCAATAACAGGCCGCCCAGAGTGCCTGATCTTCAGACATGTCAAAGCGATTTTCGACCTGCACCTGCAACTCGGGTTCGCGGGTCAGGCGCAGCTCGATCAGCGGCTGCCCTTCCAGGCTGAGGTGCAGGCGATTCTGGGTTTCATCAGCTACAAGACGGCTTCCATCGGGCAAGGCCAGGGCAGTCAGGTCATTCAGATTGGGCATGGGTCGGGCTCACGATAATCGTCGACAGTTCAACGATGTGACGTGAGCCGGGGCAAGAAATTTAAGCGAAGTCGCGAATGACGCGACCTGCGGCGCCCTTCAGGGTTTGGGCACCGGCACTACCGCAATCTTGTACGGATCGAAAATCTTCAGCATCTCGCCATTGTCCCGCAACCCCTGTAGCAACTTGCCGAACGCTTCGCCACTGATGGGCGCGGCCGGACGCAGGATCGCGTAATGGTGATACACCTGATCGATGCGCTGGGACACCAGCAACTGATCAGCCACTTGCTCGTTGCGCAGCAGGTAATCGCTCAGGTAGGAGCGCGTCACCAGGGCAACGTCGGCCCGCCCGCGCAGCACCATCAGCAGGTTGCTGTCATGGGAATAGGTCAGCGTGGCGTTGTAGTTCTGCGCGAGGAATTTCGGGTCGGCATTGAAGTTGGCGAACTCATAGTGGTAGCCGCTGAACAGGGCCAGACGCTTGCCGGTGAGGTCGGTAAAATAGCTTTGCTGGCGATCGGGCTCACGTTGCGCGACGAAAATCTCGGCGTCCTCAAGGCCCATGTCGACGCTGGTGTGGGGAATGTCCTTCCAGCCCCAGTCCGGGTTCTCGAAAATGGCCATATCGACCCGACCCTGCTTGAAATCACCGAACCGTCGGGGAATCGAAGTCGGCACCAGAACAAACTGATAGTCGCTCTGCAATTGATTCAAGGCTTCCACCAATTGCGGCAGCAGGCCCGTGTCGGCACCGGATTCGGGGCGCACGGTATACGGCGGGAAATGTGCGGCACCGACGCGCACCAGTTGCGCGGCCTGGGACGGCAACACCCAGACTGCCACGAGCGACGCCAGCAAAAGCCGCGTAGCCGTCCTAATTGGCGAAGACATCAAAACAACCCACTCCCCAAAAAAATTCGCATCAATGCATTCAAGCTAGGCGGTTTCGGCCACTTAGCCAGTTTCCTGCAGACACATGACAACTTATTGCTTCTCTTCGAGCACAAGTATCAATGCCTCATCGGCCAGTTGATCGAGGCTCATGCTGCCGCCGGCACGGAACCAGGTGGTGGTCCAGGACAACGCGCCCGTCAGAAAACGGCGCGTGATGAACACGTCGCCGCGGATAAAACCGGCGTCCTTGGCTTCACCCAGCACCTGCAGCCAAAGCGTTTCATAAATATCGCGTAGCGCCAGCACCTGCGCCTGTCCGTCTTCGGAGAGCGAGCGCCATTCATACACCAACACCGCCATGGCCTCGCCGCTGCCGCCCATGATCGACTGCAATTCGCAGCGAATCAGCGCCAGCACCCGCTCGCGCACGTTGCCGGCCTCGGCCAGGGCTGCGTGCATCAACGCAGTGTTGTAGCGAATGGTCTCTTCCATCACCGCGCGCAGGATCTCGTCCTTGCTTTTGAAGTGATGAAAGATGCTGCCCGACTGAATGCCCACGGCACCGGCCAGATCGCGCACGGTGGTGCGTTCATATCCTTTGTTGCGGAACAGGTGAGCCGCCACTTGCAGCAGTTTGCCGCGGGCGCTGTCAGGGTCGGTCAATTGGCCGTTGTCGACCAATTCGCGCATGACCCTCAGGGCTTTTTGCTCGTCCACCCGTTCTCTCCTACAGTCGATCAATCAAATGCGCCAGCCACCGCTAAAACAGCGGGGTTGCGCGGGCAATTTAAGCTGGCAACGGCAACCAAGCAAGCGCTCGGGCAGAAGATATTTCAGCCATTTACAAACCAAGCGCTTGCTTGGTAGTCTCGATGCACTTCTGTCGGAGGTGGTTATGGAATTGGCTGCGCCTAAAACAATTCGCATCGGATGCGCCAGCGCGTTCTGGGGCGACACCTCGACCGCCGCCGCGCAACTGGTGGAAGGTGGACGCCTGGACTACCTGGTCTTCGACTATTTGGCCGAGATCACGATGTCGATCATGGCCGGCGCACGAATGAAAGATCCGCAGGCGGGCTATGCGGGAGACTTCATCGAAGTCCTCAGCCCACTGCTGGGGCAACTCGCCGAACAAAAAATCCGCGTCATCAGCAACGCCGGCGGGGTCAATCCACAGGCCTGCGCCGCCGCGCTGCAAGCGGCCTGCGACAAGGCCGGGGTGGCGCTGAAGATCGCCGTGCTGCTGGGCGACGACCTGCAACCGCAATTCAAACAGCTGAGCAGCCGCGGCCTTCATGAAATGTTCAGCGGCGCCCCCCTGCCCCCGATGTGCGTGTCGACCAATGCCTACCTCGGCGCACCGGGCATTGTCGAAGCCCTTCGATTGGGTGCCGACATTGTCATTACCGGGCGCGTCGTCGACAGCGCGGTGGTCAGTGCCGCGCTGGTGCATGAATTCGGCTGGTCCTGGCATGACTACGACAAACTGGCGCAGGCCGCATTGGCCGGGCACATCATCGAATGTGGCGCCCAGTGCACCGGCGGCAATTTCACCGACTGGCGCGACGTGCCCGATTACGAACACATTGGTTTCCCCATCGTCGAAGTCAGCGCCGACAGCCAGTTCATCGTCAGCAAGCCCGAGGGTTCCGGCGGCCTGGTCACGCCACTGACCGTCGGCGAACAAATGCTCTATGAAATCGGCAATCCCCAGGCCTACCTACTGCCTGACGTGGTCTGCGATTTCACCCAGGTCAAACTCGTGCAACAAGGTAAAAACGCGGTTCAGGTGCATGGCGCAAAAGGCCTGCCGCCGACTGATCAATACAAGGTCAGTGCGACGTATCCAGATGGTTTCCGCTGCACCGCCAGCTGCCTGATCGCGGGGATCGATGCGGTCGACAAGGCGCGTCGAGTCAGCGAAGCCATCATCAATAAAACATCGGACATCTTCAGCCAGCGCGGCTGGGCGCCCTTCAGCGAAGTGAACATCGAACTGCTCGGCAGCGAAGCCACGTACGGCCCCCACGGCCAACGCCAGGACAGCCGTGAAGTGGTGATCAAACTCGCGGTGCGTCATCCGAGCAAACAGGCATTGATCGTGTTCTCCCGGGAAATTGCCCAGGCCGCCACCGGCATGGCGCCGGGGCTGACCGGGATTGTCGGCGGACGGCCGACGGTGTATCCGCTGATCCGGCTGTTTTCGTTCCTCATCGACAAAACCGCCTGCACGCTCGAAATTGATATCAAGCGCCAGCGCCACCCGTGCGCCCTGCCCGCTGTCGATGTGCTCGACCCGGACGACTTGCCCGTACCGTTCGACCCGCCGCAACCCACCGGCCGCGCCGATGCCAGCGTGGCCCTGATCAAACTCGCGGTGGCGCGCTCCGGCGACAAGGGCAATCACAGCAACATCGGCGTCATGGCACGGGAGCCCGAGTACCTGCCATGGATCGCCGAAGCCCTGACGCCCGAGGTGATGGTCGACTGGATGAGCCACGTCCTCGACCCGGTACACGGACGTGTCGAGCGTTGGTATTTGCCCGGCACTCACAGCTTCAATTTTCTCCTGGAAAACGCCCTCGGCGGCGGTGGCGTGGCCAGCCTGCGAATCGATCCGCAAGGCAAAGCCTTCGCCCAGCAGTTGCTGGACATCCAGATTCCGGTGCCCCAGCGCATCGCCGACCAGGTCAACTAGAGGACTGTCGCCATGGCGTACGATTCGATTTTCAAAGCCGATCTGTTTGCAGGCCAAAACATCATCGTCACCGGTGGCGGCAGCGGCATCGGCCGGTGCACCGCCCATGAACTGGCGGCGCTCGGTGCCCATGTGCTGCTGGTCGGGCGCAAGGCTGACAAGTTGAAAAGCGTGGCCGCCGAGATTGCCGAGGACGGCGGCAAGGCGGATTGGGCCACCTGCGACATTCGTGAAGAAGAAGCGGTCAAGCATCTGGTCAGCGAGTTGATTCGCAAGCACGGCCCGATTCACGGGCTGGTCAACAATGCCGGCGGGCAATACCCGTCGCCGCTGGCTTCGATCAATCAGAAGGGTTTCGAAACCGTGATGCGCACCAATCTGGTGGGCGGTTTCCTGATGGCCCGGGAAGTGTTCAATCAGTCGATGAGCCAACACGGCGGCGCCATCGTCAACATGCTCGCCGACATGTGGGGCGGCATGCCCGGCATGGGCCACTCGGGCGCGGCGCGCTCGGGCATGGACAACCTCACCAAGACCGCTGCCTTCGAATGGGGTTATGCCGGGGTGCGGGTTAACGCGGTGGCGCCGGGCTGGGTGGCATCGAGCGGCATGGACACCTACGAAGGTGCGTTCAAGGCAGTCATTCCGACCTTGCGCGAACACGTCCCGCTCAAGCGCATCGGCACTGAGTCCGAAGTCAGCGCGGCGATTGTTTTCCTGCTTAGCCCGGCGGCGGGATTCATCAGCGGCAGCACGCTGCGCATCGACGGTGCGGCGAGCCTTGGCGGGCGGGCATGGCCGATTCACAAGGCGCAGAACAGTGAGTCGTACAACGGCTTCCATCGGGCGTATTTGCCCGACGTACTCAAGGGCAAGGAATAAGCCATGCCGGTGATCCAGTCACACGTGGACCCGTTCAGCGAACAGTTCGCCCAGAACCGCGCGGCAATGCTGGTCGGCATCGAGCAAGTCCGTCAGCTCGAACAAAACCTGCTGAACAAGGCAGCCGAGGCCAAGCCCAGGTTCGACAAGCGCGGCCAGTTGCTGCCCCGTGAACGCCTCAATCTGCTGCTTGACCCTGGCGCGCCGTTCCTCGAACTGGCGAGCCTGGCCGGCTACAAACTGCACGACGACAAGGACGGCAGCTCGGCCGGTGGCGGCTTGATCGCCGGGATCGGCTACGTCTCCGGCGTGCGGGTGTTGGTGGTGGCGAACAACAGCGCGATCAAGGGCGGGACCATTTCCCCCAGCGGCCTGAAAAAGTCCCTGCGCCTGCAACAGATCGCCATGGAGAACAAACTGCCGGTGATCACCCTTGCCGAGAGCGGCGGCGCGAACCTCAACTACGCAGCCGAGATTTTCGTCGAAGGCGCGCGCAGCTTTGCCAATCAGGCGCGGATGTCGGCCATGGGGCTGCCGCAGATCACCGTGGTTCACGGCTCGGCCACCGCGGGCGGGGCTTATCAACCGGGGCTCTCGGATTACGTGGTGGTGGTGCGCGGCAAGGCAAAGTTGTTCCTGGCCGGCCCGCCGCTGCTCAAAGCCGCCACCGGAGAAGTCGCCACCGATGAAGAACTGGGCGGCGCCGAGATGCACGCGCAAACCGCCGGCACCGCTGAATACCTGGCCGAGAACGATGCTGATGGCGTGCGTCAGGTGCGCGAGATTGTCAGCCTGTTGTCATGGAACGAGCAGTTGCAATGGTTGCCCGAACGGCAGTGGAAAGATCCCCTTTACCCTATCGATGAGCTGGTGGGACTGATCCCGGACGATCCGAAAAAGCCCTATGACGTGCGCGAAATCATTGCGCGGATTGCCGACGGTTCGAGCTTCCTCGAGTTCAAGGGTGAGTTCGATCAACAGACCATTTGCGGCCATTTGCACATTCAGGGCCGCGCCTGCGGATTCATCGGCAACAACGGCCCAATCACGCCCAAAGGTGCGAGCAAAGCGGCGCAATTTATTCAACTCTGTGACCAGAGCCGGACGCCGTTGCTGTTTTTCCACAACACCACCGGGTTCATGGTCGGCACCGAATCGGAACAGCAAGGCGTGATCAAACACGGCGCGAAGATGATTCAAGCGGTGGCCAACGCCCGGGTGCCCAAACTGACCATCGTCGTCGGCGGCTCCTATGGTGCCGGGAACTACGCGATGTGCGGCCGCGGCCTCGACCCGCGCTTCATCTTCGCCTGGCCCAACAGCCGCACCGCCGTCATGGGCGGCGCTCAAGCCGGCAAGGTGCTGCGAATCGTCACCGAAGCCAAACAGCTCAAGGATGGTCTGGTGCCCGACCCGAAAATGCTCGACATGCTGGAACAGGTCACCGCACAGAAACTCGACAGCCAGTCCACCGCACTCTATGGCAGTGCCAACTTGTGGGACGACGGGCTGATCGACCCCCGGGATACCCGGACCTTGCTCGGCTACTTGCTGGACATCTGTCACGAGGCCAACGTGCGGCCGTTGCAAACCAACAGTTTTGGCGTCGCGAGATTCTGATCGCGGATCACAGGAGAACAATAAAAATGATCTTCACCCAGGAACACGAAGCACTGCGTCGCACGGTCCGCCAATTCGTCGATCACGAGATCAATCCTCACGTCGAGGAATGGGAGAAGGCCGGACGCTTCCCTATTCACGAGATCTTCCGCAAGGCCGGCGACCTCGGCCTGCTGGGGATTTCCAAACCGGAACAGTTTGGCGGCATGGGGCTCGATTACAGCTATTCGATCGTCGCCGCCGAAGAGTTCGGCACGATCCACTGCGGCGGGATCCCGATGTCCATCGGCGTGCAGACCGACATGTGCACGCCTGCCCTCGCCCGCTTCGGCTCCGATGAATTGCGCGAAGAGTTCCTGCGCCCGGCGATTACCGGCGAACAGGTCGGCTGCATCGGCGTCTCCGAAGTCGGTGCCGGTTCCGACGTGGCCGGGTTGAAAACCACCGCCCGCAAGGACGGCGACGACTACGTGATCAACGGCAGCAAAATGTGGATCACCAACTCGCCGAGCGCCGACTTCATCTGCCTGCTGGCCAACACCTCTGACGACAAACCGCACATCAACAAGTCCCTGATCATGGTGCCGATGAACACCCCGGGCATCAGCCTCAGTTCGCACCTGGACAAGCTAGGCATGCGCAGTTCGGAAACCGCCCAGGTGTTTTTCGACAACGTGCGCGTACCGCAACGCAACCGCATCGGCCATGAAGGCGCGGGCTTCATGATGCAGATGCTGCAATTTCAGGAAGAACGTTTGTTCGGCGCGGCGAACATGATCAAGGGCCTGGAATACTGCGTCGACAGCACCATCGAGTACTGCAAGGAGCGCAAAACCTTTGGCAGCGCGCTGATCGACAACCAGGTCATCCACTTCCGCCTGGCCGAACTGCAAACCGAAATCGAATGCCTGCGGGCGCTGGTCTATCAGGCCACCGAGCAATACATCAAAGGTCAGGACGTCACGCGCCTGGCGTCGATGGCCAAACTCAAGGCCGGGCGCCTGGGCCGCGAAGTCAGCGACAGCTGCCTGCAATATTGGGGCGGCATGGGCTTCATGTGGGATAACCCGGTGGCCCGCGCTTACCGTGACGTTCGGCTGGTGTCGATCGGCGGCGGTGCCGACGAAATCATGCTGGGGATCATCTGCAAACTCATGGGCATCCTGCCGGGGAAAAAGAAATGAGTGCTCTGCCGGTTTGCCAAACCTTGTTGTTGGAATCGCATAACGGCGTGCTGCACATCACCCTCAATCGCCCGGAAAGCCGCAACGCCATGAGCTTGCAGATGGTCGCCGAGCTGCGTGCGGTGCTGGCAGCGGTGCGTGATGATCGAGCCGTTCGGGCGCTGGTGATCGGCGGTGCCGGTGGGCATTTCTGTGCCGGCGGCGACATCAAGGACATGGCCAATGCCCGGGCTCAAGGTTCGCAAGCCTATCGTGACTTGAACCGAGCGTTCGGCGCGCTGCTGCAAGAGGTCCAACACACGCCGCAAGTGGTGATCACGGTGCTGCAAGGCGCGGTGCTCGGCGGTGGATTGGGGCTCACCTGCGTCAGCGATGTTGCCCTGGCCGATCACAATGCGCAGTTCGGTCTGCCGGAAACCAGCCTCGGCCTGCTTCCCGCACAGATCGCGCCGTTCGTGGTCCAGCGCATCGGCCTGACCCAGGCGCGCCGACTGGCGCTGACGGCGGCGCGTTTCGATGGCACCCAGGCGCGGCGCATGGGGTTGGTGCACTTTGTCGAGCATGACGCGCAAGCCTTGGCCGAGCGCCTCGATGAAATCCTCGCCCATGTGTTGTGCTGCGCGCCGGGGGCGAATGCGACGACCAAAAAGCTGTTGCTGGCGAGCGCAGGGCAACCCTCGGACGCGTTGCTGGATGAGGCGGCCGAGTGGTTCAGCGAAGCGGTGACCGGTGCTGAAGGGGTCGAGGGGACGATGGCTTTCGTGCAAAAACGTAAACCGGGGTGGGCCCTTTAAAAGCATCGCGGGCAAGCCTCGCTCCTACAAAGGCACCATCAACCCCTGTAGGAGCGAGGCTTGCCCGCGAAGAGGCCATCACATTCACCGCAAAACCAAGGGAACAACCCATGCCCGGACTCAGCAAAATCCTGATCGCCAACCGCGGTGAAATCGCCTGTCGCATCCAGCGCACTGCCCACGCCCTGGGCTACCGCACCGTTGCCGTATTCAGCGATGCCGACGCCGACGCCCTGCACGTCCAAATGGCCGATGAAGCCGTGAACATCGGCCCGGCCCCGGTGCAGCAGTCCTACCTGAACATCCCGGCGATCATCGACGCCGCCCGGCGCAGCGGTGCCGACGCGATTCACCCCGGCTACGGTTTCCTCTCGGAAAACGCCGAATTCGCCCTCGCCTGCCAACACGCCGGCATTACCTTCATCGGCCCGAGCCCCGAAGCGATCGAGTTGATGGGCAGCAAGCGACTGTCGAAACTCGCCATGCTCGCGGCCGGCGTGCCGTGCATCAAAGGCTATCAAGGCGCCGAACAGGACGACGCGACCCTGAGCCGCGAAGCCGAGCGCATCGGCTACCCGCTGATGATCAAGGCCAGTGCCGGCGGTGGCGGACGCGGCATGCGCCTGGCGCACAGCGCCGACGATTTGCTGGAACAGCTGCGAACCGCGCGATCCGAAGCCCTGCACGGGTTTGGCAGCGACGAACTGATCCTCGAACAAGCGCTGATCGATCCGCGCCATGTCGAGGTTCAAGTGTTTGGCGACCAGCATGGCAACCTGATCTACCTCGGCGAACGCGACTGTTCGATCCAGCGCCGCCACCAGAAAGTCATCGAAGAAGCGCCCTGCCCGGTGATGACCACCGAGTTACGTCAGGCCATGGGCGAAGCGGCGCTCAAGGCCGGACGCGCGGTGAATTACGAGGGCGCTGGCACCGTGGAATTCCTGCTGGACGCACGCGGGCAGTTCTACTTCCTGGAGATGAACACCCGCCTGCAAGTGGAACACCCGGTGACTGAGTTGATCACCGGCCTCGATCTGGTGGCCTGGCAACTGCGCGTCGCCGAGGGCCTGCCACTGCCTTTAAAACAGGAAGAGGTGCAGCTCAATGGGCATGCCATGGAAGTGCGCTTGTACGCCGAAGATCCGGCTCAGGGCTTTTTGCCGCAAACCGGTCGTATAGAGGCTTGGGAGCTTGCGTTGCAAGACGGTGTGCGGATCGATCATGGCTTGATCGAAGGGCAGGACATCAGCCCGTTCTACGATCCGCTGCTGGGCAAAATCATTGCCCATGGCGCTACCCGTGAAGAGGCCCGGCGCAAACTCCTGCGGGCGGTACAGGACAGCGTGCTGCTGGGCGTGCAAAGCAATCAGCGCTTGCTCGCCAGCCTGCTGCAACACCCGCAGTTCATCAGCGGCGAATTCAGCACCGGGTTTATCCCGAACTGTTTTGCCGACCATCCCTGCCTGCATCCATCAGTACCGAGCGCCGAAGAACTGGCCATTGCAGCTGCGCTGTTCTATCACGCTTCGGCGCACGTTCATCCCGCGCCGTTGGCCGGCTGGCGTAGCAACGCCAGCGTGCCCCTGCATTATCGAATCGGAATGGAGAATCAGGACTGGCCGGTGGAACTGAACGCAGTGCCTGACGTGCCTTACCGCTTGCAAGTCGGCGACCGAACCCTCGAATTGAAGGTCATCCAGTGCGACGGGCACTGGGCAACACTGATGATTGACGGCATCCGCCAACGCCATGCCTACCGCCTCGCGGCCGGGCAGCTCTGGCTGTTCACCCGCCCCGGCAGCCTGCGACTGATCGATCGCCCCCAAGCGTTGGTCAGTTGCCAGTCCAGCGTCAGCTCCGGCACCCTCAAGGCGCCCATGGACGGGGCGATCGTCGACGTGTTGGTCAGCGAGGGCAGCCCGGTCAGCAAAGGTCAGTTGCTGGTGGTGCTCGAAGCGATGAAAATGGAACACCCGCTCAAATCAGGCATCGACGGGGTGCTTAAACGCTTACAGGTCCGGGTCGGTGATCAGGTGAAAAATCGTCAGATTTTGTTGGAGGTCGAATAAGGCGCTAGGCGGATCCGCCGGCTTTGGCTACGCTCAAGCCCTATCAGGACGCGGATACCAGGAACCCTGCGATGCCTCACTGGCTGGTGATTGATCTGGAAGCCACCACCGATGACGGTGGCTGGCCAGTAACGGAAATGGAAATCATCGAAATCGGTGCCACCCTGGTGGACCGAAAAGGCCGCGAAGTGGATTATTTTCAGTGCTTCGTACGGCCATTGCAGCGGCCGCTGCTGACGCCGTTTTGCCGGGAATTGACGCACATTACCCAGGCTAACGTCGATGCAGCGCAGACGCTGAGCGAGGTCTGGCCATCATTCGAGCAATGGCTCGAGCGCCATCAACCGGTTCTGGAGGGCTGGGCCAGTTGGGGCGATTACGATCGCAAGCAACTGCTTCAGGAATGGAAGCGACTGCAACTGGACAGCGTTCTGGGTCGCGTTCCGCACATGAACCTCAAACAGCGCTTTGCCAAAGCCCTGCGCCTGGAGCGCCCGCTGGGGCTCAACGGCGCGCTGCAACTGGTGGGCATGCAGTTCAATGGCCAACAGCATCGAGCGCTGGAGGACGCGCGCAATACGGCGCGTTTGTTGCCACAGGTTTTCCCCGTGGAGAGGTGACGGCATTCGAGGCCTTGTGCATACTGGCCTGCCCTTTTTAGCCCTTTTCGAGGAATCGCCCATGTTTAAAGTCAACGAGTACTTCGACGGCACCGTCAAGTCGATCGCCTTTGGCACCGCTGAAGGTCCTGCGACCATCGGCGTCATGGCTCCGGGCGAATACGAATTCGGCACCAGCCAGCGCGAAATCATGCACGTGGTGACCGGCGCCCTGACCGTCAAACTGCCTGACAGCAGCGACTGGGAAACCTTCGCCGCCGGCAGCCAGTTCAACGTACCGGCCAACAGCAAGTTCCAGCTGAAAGTGGCCGTCGACACCGCTTACCTGTGCGAATACCGCGGCTAAAACCCCGGGTTTTCACAGCGACAAAAAAATGCCCGCGTCCTTTTGGGACGCGGGCTTTTTTCATTCAGTCTGTTTATTCGAGGATGGTTACCGGCATACCGACTTCAAGTTGGCCATTGCTGTCGTTGACCAGATTCTGCCCGAACATCGCGCCGTCGGCCTCGGAACGGTATTTCTGCAACGTGGCCAGAGGTTCGCGATCATCGCTGCGCTGACCGGTTTGCGGGTCGATGGTGGTCAGGATGCAGCGCGAACAGGACTTGACCACGCGGAACTCGACATCGCCGATGCGGATGCGCTTCCAGCTGTCTTCGGCAAACGCCTCGCTGCCCTCGATTACAAGGTTTGGTCGAAAGCGCAGCATTTCCAGCGGGCGCCCGACCTTTTGCGACAAGTCTTCCAGGGACGCCTGCCCGATCAGCAACAGCGGGAAGCCATCGGCGAAGGCCACCTGATCGTCTTCCCTGCCGTAGCCAGCTTGCGTGGTGCGCGCGCGATCCAGAGGAATTTGCACCAGTCGCGTCGGCTTTCCGATGAACTCACTGACCCAGGCACCGGCCTCATCACCGGCATCGGGCACCCGCAGACTGTCTTTGAAGATCGTCACGCCGCGCAGTTCAGCGTCGCTGGCCGGCAAGGCAATATCGATCGCTGAGCGACCGGGAGCACTGAGGGTCAGGCCACCGTCGGCATTCCACAGCGCCGACAGCTGACTCATCTGCCCCACCGCGCGCTGGGTCAGGAAGCGCCCGCTGGCCTCGTCCACGAGCATCCAGCGTCGATCACCGTCCAGCCCCAACTTGTCGAGACCGACCTGCTGCAGGGGCTCGCCCTTGCCGGATTTCAACGGATATCGGTAAAGCGCGCTCAAACGCAACATGGCCAGCTCCCTGGTGGGCAAAAAAAGCCACCCTATACGAGCTTGCTCATTGAATCAAAGGCTGAGATTTGGACGCAGCCACCGTGTGGGAGCGAGCTTGCTCGCGAAGGCGGTGTAACAGACAACCTCAATGTTGACTGTGATGGCCTCTTCGCGAGCAAGCTCGCTCCCACAGGTTGACAGTGGATTGCCTCAGGCAGGCACTTCATCGAGCATCAGGCGCTGGCGCACCACGTCGACGAGTTTGTCCGGCTGGAACTTGGAGAGGAAGTTGTCGCAGCCGACCTTCTTGACCATCGAGTCGTTGAAGCTGCCCGACAGTGAAGTGTGTAGCACCACGTACAGGCCACGCAGACGCGGGTCGTTACGGATTTCGGTGGTCAGGCGATAGCCGTCCATTTCCGGCATTTCCGCGTCGGTAAACACCATCAGCAGTTTGTCGGTCATCGACACGCCCGTATCGGCCCAGGCCTTGAGCATGTTCAGCGCCTTCAAGCCGTCGCTGGCAATATGCATCTTTACGCCCAACTGACCCAGGGTGTCGCGCAATTGCGACAGGGCTACGTTGGAGTCATCCACCAGCAGCACTTCACGACCACGGGCGCGTTCCAGCACCGGGTCGTCGAGCTTCTCGCGCGAAACCTTGGCGTTGTACGGCACGATTTCGGCCAGGACTTTTTCGACGTCGATGATTTCCACCAACTGATCGTCGACCTTACTGATGGCGGTCAGGTAATGCTGGCGGCCGGCGCTGGTCGGCGGCGGCAGAATGGCTTCCCAGTTCATGTTGACGATGCGGTCCACGCCGCCCACCAGGAACGCCTGCACCGAACGGTTGTACTCGGTGACGATGATCGTACTGGTAGGGCTCGGCACCAGCGGACGCATGCCGATGGCCTGAGACAGGTCAATCACCGGCAACGTCTGGCCACGCAGGTTAACCACGCCGCAGACAAACGGATGGCGCTGGGGCATCAGGGTCAGCTTCGGCAGTTGCAACACTTCCTGCACTTTAAAGACGTTGATCGCGAACAATTGCCGACCGGCCAGCCGGAACATGAGAATTTCCAGGCGATTCTCACCCACCAGTTGCGTGCGTTGGTCTACCGTGTCGAGAATGCCGGCCATTAATGACTCCTGGGCTTGTTCTGATGAATTCACTAAAGGGGGTTATCGGCTGTTTTTGCCAGATCTTGACCCTGAGACAAAATGCCACGATCGGGCATTGATGTCACATTAACATCATGCTTTACTGGCGCAGTGATTTCATCTGCTTCATCCCCTGCGGCGCGACCTCGGTTTGCACGTTAGGTTCCCCTGCGTAAGGGATTCCCCTAGTAACAATCAGGCCCAACCTGATATTCGCAATATCCAATAGCCATTAATGTGACGCCATTCTCATTGCATGAACGGAGTCAGGCTTTTGTGTGCGATCGCAGGTAAGTGGCCATCCACCCTCTCGAGTTCCCCAGCCTGCGCCCAGGCCTGCCGGAGCGCGATCTCATGCCGGTACGGCAGCGTCGGGACGTTGGACATTTTTGTCGCCACACACGACATCCCCTCATTTGACATGACGTTGTGGAGATAAGCATGCCGAACGACCCTAAACAGTGGGCTCAGCGCTTTCCGGAGTTTCTCGTCGAGGCTGAAACACTTCTGGCCAAATCGGAGGAGTGCCTTAGCCATCTGCAGTTGATCAGCAATGACAAGGACGCAATCGATTGCATGCTCAGCAGCCTCCTCAAATTGGCCAGCAAGGCTGATGCACTGGCACTGGAAGCGGTTTCCGAATTTTCGCTGCACATCCATGGCCTGCTGAACCACGCCCAAAGCCACATGGAACTGCACGACCAGGCGCTCGGCGCGCTGAAGGACTGCTTCACGTTGATGGCCTGGCAACTCGAACTCATCGATCAAACCACTGGCCAACTCAGCCTGGATGACAGTGAACAGACTTCCCTGATCGAAGCCTTTGCGTTTCAGGTCGGACAAAGTCATTTTCAGTTACCGGTTAATTCCAAACCGTTCACGCTCGTTACCTATTCGGAGCGGCAGGCTTAATTCGCCAGGCAACAATGCCGTGTTACGTATTCTTGTTGCCATGCTGCCGCTCATTAACTTGAGTGCGCACATGTCGCAATTGAATATTTCATATCTGTCAACGACAGTTCGATACAAATAACTACCCCGCCTTCGTAAAACTTTTCCATTGTGGAACTATCGTCCATAACTTTTAATTCCTGACCAAACAGACATATATAGCAAACGCGACCGACGGTATCTTAAGTGGTATTATGCCGACCATTAGTTGACGCCAATTAATGGCAAAGTGATTCCAGATGAGAGCAGCCCGATAAGTTAAAGGCTGTAGTTTCAACCCTGGACTGCACTGCTTGAGACGAGTCACTACAGATTTTCAGACAGAGACCCGTCAACCACTATGGCCGGTCTGCCCGCAGCGAACATCCATTGGCTCCATCCGCTATGTACGCCAGTCTCAAGTCGATCACCCTATGGCCACCCTCCCAAAAAAACGCGCGGCGGTTCACGCTTTTGCTGTGCTCCGGCTCGGCATTTGGCAGCCTGCTGGTCTTCAGCCTGTCTGTTCCACTGCCGTTGAGCCTGCTGGTACTCAGTATTGCGGCGCTCGCCTGCGTCTGGGTGCAACATTTCCTCTCGCGCAAGTCGATAAAGTTTCAGCCGCAAGAGCTGGCCGACCGTCTGCTGGAAGTACAGGAAAACGAACGTCATCGGCTCAGCCGAGAACTGCATGACGACATCGGCCAGTTGCTGACCGCGGCAAAACTTCAATGTGAATGGCTCAAACGCCGGATGCCTGAAGACATGCAGGGCCAGTGCTCGGTGCTCTGCGACACACTGGACGAAACCCTGGCCAAGGTTCGTGATGTCTCGGCCATTCTCAATCCCAGGCAGTTGGCCAGTCTCGGACTGGAAGCCAGTCTGCGTGCTCATCTGCTCAAGACCCTGGCCAATACCTCTGTGCACTGGAGCCTGGAATGCCATCAACGTTTGACCGGCATACCCGAAGAAATGGCGGTGGCCGCCTTTCGGATCACCCAGGAAGCGGTGACCAATATCCTGCGTCACGCCGAAGCGAACAACCTGTTGATCCGCCTGCAACGCATGCCCCAGGGTCTGGCGCTGTTAATCAGCGATGATGGCCTGGGGTTCGCGCCAGCAGCAGACCCCGGTCGAGAGGGACAGCGCGGGATGGCCGGGATGGTGGAACGGATCGATCAACTGGGCGGTACCCTGGCCGTGATCAGCGAGCCGGGCAAAGGCACTCAAATCGAAGCACTCTTCCCCTGGGCGCCCCGAGCGCTTGAACGGGCCAGTACGAATAAGGTTATGCATTGACTTGTAACTTACTTCTGGTGGATGACCACTCGCTTATCAGGGCAGGCGTGCGCGCTCTGGTGCTGGATATTCCCGGCTACGCGGTTATTGGTGAGGCCAATGACGGCTCGCAGTTACTCGAGATGGTCGAGAAGCTGTCGCCTGACATTGTGCTGCTGGATATCTCCATGAAGCAGACCGGTGGCCTTGAAGCCTTGCAACGACTCAAGCGGGTACGCCCGCAAAGCAAGGTGCTGATCCTGTCGATGCACACCGATCCCGCCCTCATCATGCAGGCGCTTGAGTCCGGTGCTCATGGCTATTTGCTCAAAGACACCACGGCCACCGAGCTGGAACATGCCCTGGATGCCTTGCGCAATAACGAACGCTACCTGAGCCCGGCCATTGCCCACACGGTCATCAACCAGGCGCTGATCCGCAACCAGAAACATCAGCCCGAGCCTGCGGACTCGCACAACCTGACGGCCCGTCAGCTGGAAATCCTGCGACTGATCGTTCGGGGCAAATCCACCCGGGAAATCGCCAATGGCCTGGGCCTCAGTATCAAAACCGTCGAGACCCACCGTTCGCAGATCATGAAGCGCCTGCAGATCTACGACGTGGCCGGCCTGGTACTGTTTGCCGTGCGCGAGCAAATCATCAGCCTGGACGACTAGCCGTATTCGAAGCACTCAGCAGCGGCGAGTCCTGCGGCAGGTGCACGCGCAATGCCGCTGGACGCGCCGAAAACCTAAGGCTCTCGCCCTCAATGGGTTCGCCATCCAGATTGATGTAAAGGCCTTCCGAGACCTTGATCTCGACCCACGGCAGGCGAGCTCGCACAAACATGTTGTCGATGCCGAAGCCATCGGCCAGCAGCGTTTTCAACGTACTGACCACCTCCTGCGGCGCAGGCAAAATGCTGACATCCAGTAAACCATCGTCAGCCAGTGCCTCCGGACACAGCACGTGACCGCCGCCAGCCTGCCGTCCATTGCCGATCCCCAACGCCAATAGCTCACCGCTCCAATGAAAGTCCGGCCCCTGCAACTCGCCGTAGGCGGCATGCAACTCGCTGAAACGCGATAAGCCGGTGAACAGATAGGCGGCGCCCCCAAGGACTTTTTTCAAGTCCTCCGACGTATTCGCCGTGACCTGGCTACCAAAACCGCCGGTGGCCATGTTCAGGAAGACCTGACCGCCAACCTCCCCCAGATCGATCGCGTGCGGGGCAGCGTCCAGAAGGTCCAGCGCCAGAGTGGGTTCCAGGGGCACACCGGCGGCGCGAGCAAAATCGTTCGCGGTGCCCAGCGGCATCAGCACCAGACTGGCCCGCGTAGAATGCGCTGCCATGGCATCGGCGATATCACGCAACGTGCCATCACCGCCACCGGCAATCAGTTGCGTATAGCCTGCGTTCAGGGCTTCTTCCACCAGCCGCTGCGCATCACCCGCCTCCCAGGTCAGTCGAACCGCTAACTCCCAGCCCTGCTCGCGTTTAACGTCGACGGCGGCGCGGACCTCTTCGTTGAGTGCCTGCTTGCCGTGCAGAATCAACAGCGCCTTGCGCTCACTCATTGTTGTCGCTCCCATAATTGGAACCCGTATGAGAGATGTTGACCTCGCCACCCCCTATAAAAGTTGCAAGGAATTGAATTTTTTTGACGCGCGCAGTCTCTCGGTCCTACAGGGGGGGGATATTTTCTTACAAGATGTGAGGAATCGGCTCAATTGACCTACCTTGGCGATTGGTACACCTTGGTGTCCGCGGTATCAGTCATCAACATTAAATACACAGGGATGTGCAAGCAATGAGTAGACCCTCTTCAAAGGCCGCACAAAGCGCAATCAACAATAGTGTCGGCCAGCCAAAGGGCTTTAAGGCAAGGAGCGTTTTAGTCCATGCAAAGCCATGACATCAGGTTACCCATCATTCAGGTCGCACCATTGCCAGAAAGTCGCGCCAATCATCAGGCTGAATTCAATAACAGCGCAAAGCCTACCGGAGGAGTTGATATGGAACCTCGCGTCATTGAGCTCGAGACACACCTCAAATACATCCGAAGAGACATGGAAGAGGTCCGTGGTGATGTGAAATCCATCAAGCACAGGCTGGCCTATTCTGCGGGTGGAACAGCCGTTGTCCTGGGGCTGCTGGGCTGGGTCGCCAACAGCCGCTTCGATCAGGTCGTGTCACTTCTGGCGCGTTAAACGCTCGCCATGCACGCAAGTCCGGAGCGATCAACCGGGCTTGTGTGGCAAGACTTTGGCCAGGATCAGCCCAGGACTTCGCTCAGCGGAATGAAGTTCACGTAATCGCCTTCGATCAACGTACGGTCTTCCAGCACTTCAACCAGGCCATCAGCCCAGGCGGCACTGCGAAGCACCCCAGAGCTCTGGTTTTTGTAGATGATTGCCCGACCATTCTCCAGGCGCCCACGCAAATACTCTCGGCGATTGCCAGCCTTGGGCCAGTCGAACCCTGCCGGCACCTGAAACTTCAACGGTTCAACCTCTTTTACACCTTGGCGGCGCAAGAGATAGGGCCTGGCCAACAAGGCAAACGTAACCAGTGTCGACGCAGGGTTGCCGGGCAAACCAATCACAGGCACGCCGCGAAAATGACCGAACGTCAGCGGCTTGCCTGGTTTGATGGCGAGTTTCCACAGGGTCAACTCGCCCTCTTCGCGCAAGGCAATGCCCAGAAAATCGGCCTCCCCCACAGACACACCGCCGGTAGAAAGGATCAGGTCGACGTCCTTCAACTCGCCAAGGCGGGCACGCGTGGTCGCTAAATCATCTGGAAGAATTCCAGCATCAATCACTTCACAGCCCAAGCGCTGCAACCAACTGCACAGCAGCACACGGTTACTGTTGTAAATCTGCCCCGGCCCAAGAGGCTGGCCCGGTTCTATTAATTCATCCCCGGTGGACAGGACGGCAACACGAACCTTGCGCACCACGCCCAGCTCAGCACATCCCAGAGACGCCGAAAGGCCCTGCTCGATAGGTCCGAGGCGTGTGCCAGCCGGCAGTACAAGTTCGCCAACAGTGGTTTCCTGGCCTTGTGGCCGGATATTTTGACCCGGGGTCATTGTCTCGATAAAACGGACACGCTCATCCGCCTGGACCTCGGCGTTCTCCTGCATCTCGACGCAATCGGCACCCGCCGGTACAGGCGCGCCGGTAAATATCCGGGCGCAGGTACCAGCCTTCAACGGTTCGGGTGCCTGGCCGGCAAAAATCTTCTGACTGACCGCCAACGGTTCTCCCGTCCAGTCAGCGATGCGCAAGGCGTAGCCGTCCATGGCACTGTTCGGCCAGGGCGGCAGATCAAGCGTCGAGACCAGGTCATCGGCCAGGATGCGACCTTGAACCTGCGCCAACGGCAAGCGCTCATGCTCACGTATCCTTGATGACTCAGCCATTTCCAGCAAACGCGCCAATGCCACCTCGACCGCCATCAGGCTGCCGGTTTTGCCAGGCTTACCCACGGGATTCACAGGGTTCGGCCTGTTTCAGGTGAGCGACAAAATTGCAGGGACGGTGCCGCGAATCCAGCTGTTCGGCGAGGATGCCATCCCAGCCCGTGCGCACAGCGTTGGTCGATCCCGGCAAACAGCAAACCAGCGTGCCATTGGCCAAACCCGCCAGAGCTCGGGACTGGACAGTCGAAGTGCCGATGTCCGCGACCGAAATCTGCCGGAACAGCTCTCCAAAACCATCGACCTGCTTGTCCAGCAGGCAACTCACCGCTTCCGGTGTGCTATCGCGCCCCGTGAACCCGGTACCGCCGGTGATCAACACCACCTGCACGACATCATCGGCAATCCAGGTGGCGACTTGCGCGCGAATTTTGTAGAGGTCATCTTTAAGCAAAACCCGAGCGGCCAGGTAATGACCGGCATCGCTCAAGCGGTCGACGAAGACCTGTCCTGACGTATCGGTTTCCACGGTGCGGGTATCGCTTACAGTCAACACCGCGATGTTGAGCGGCGCGAAAGGTACATCAGCCTTGGCTTTCATAGGCTCGTCCAGTTGTAGGATAAACAGCCCGGTGTTATATCACAGCGCCCCGTTTTTTCGCCGCCCCCATGGAGACTTGCCATGACCTCGAATACACATTTGCCGCCCTGCTCCATTTTGCTCCTGGCAGGTGGTCGAGGCCAACGCATGGGCGGTCAGGACAAGGGGTTGCTGGAATGGCATGGAGAGCCGCTGATTGCGCATCTGCATCGCAAGACCCGTGCGCTGAGCGATGACCTGATCATCTCCTGCAACAGGAACCTGGAAAAATACGCGCCTTACGCTGATCAACTGGTCCATGACGACGAAGGCGATTTTCCGGGACCCATGGCCGGTATTCGTGCAGGCCTCAAGGCCGCCCGCCATCCCTATCTGCTGGTGTTGCCATGTGACGTGCCGCGCATCGATGCGGCCCTGCTCCACAGCATGCGCGACACCGCCCGCCAGCATCCGGACAAACCGCTGATGCTGCACCATAATGAACACTGGGAACCGTTGCTGTGCATCATCCCCACGGCGCTCTCGGCACAGTTCGAAAGTGCCTGGAACGACGGCGAACGCAGCCCGGGGCGCCTCATGCGCAAACTGGGTGCTACCGCTCTGCAATGCCCCGACAACGATCCGCGCCTGGCCAACCTCAACACGCCAGAGCTGTTAAGTGCACACAACACTGTGGCAGACTGACACGAGAAGGAACTTGCGCGTGTTGTATACGTCTCAAGCTCAGTAACCAAAAGAATTCATATTCGGAGACACACTCATGACTCAACGGACCCTCGCCACTTTCATGCTCGCACTGGGCCTCGCGACCCTCGCCGGTTGCGCCTCGCCTACAGTGATCACCTTGAATGACGGTCGCGAAATCCAGGCCGTCGACGCACCAAAATACGACGACGAATCGGGTTTCTACGAGTTCGAACAGCTGGACGGCAAGCAAACCCGCATCAACAAGGATCAGGTTCGTACCGTTAAAGAGTTGTAATCTTTACGGCACCACCGGATACAGAAAAGCCCGTTTATCGCGGGCTTTTTCGTGCCTGAAGCATTGTGATCACCATTGCAGGGTGATGGTGCTCTCGAATTCACGTTGCAGGCCAGTGACCGGGTCGATAAACCGCAAACCCTGAGCCAGCAGTTTCAAGGGATTGGCATAGTCATCCTCGACATCCTTGAGCACCTGCGGGTAGAACGGGTCGTTGCAGATACTGGCGCCCAAAGCGGTCATGTGTACCCGCAACTGATGTTTTTTACCGGTCACCGGGTAAAGTCCATACCGCCAAAGATCGCCGTTCTTCTCACGAACCTCGACTGCCGTCTCGGTGTTGCTGACGCCCGGACCTTCCTGCATGCGAAAGAACGGCTCGCCATCGACCAGCCGACTTTTGTGAACCAATGGAAAGGTCAGTTCAGGCAATGCGCGGGCGATTGCTTCGTAGCGCTTTTCGATGTTCCGTGTAGGAAATAATGATTGGTAAGCCGAGCGACTCTCGGGGTTCGCTGAAAACAACACCAGTCCCGCCGTATGCCGGTCAATGCGATGCAAAGGCACCAGATGCGGGTTATCCAGTCGACGGATAAGCCGTCGCAACAACGTCTGCTCTACGTATTCGCCAGCCGGCGTCACTGGCAGGAAATGCGGCTTGTCCGCCACCACCAGGTGTTCGTCGGCGTACAGGATCGACTCAACCACCGGGATCGGCTTTTCGTCCGGCACCTCACGAAAGTAATGAATTCGCAGGCCTTCCTTGTAACGCAGATCAAGAGCAATCGGATGACCGTGCCCGTCAAGCACGCGACCGCGAGCAATTCTGTCCAGCCATTGTTCACGACCGATAGCGCTGAAGTGTTCGCACAGGCAATCGAGCACGGTCTGCCACGGACCCGGCGGCAAGTAGAGCGTGCTGGCCTGGTTGTGTGCAGCAGAAAAAGATGAAGTGGACATACGAACGCTCTGACCCTCAATACAGGGAGGCATTATCCAACAGTGGCCGGAACGGACCTAGAAAAGAATCCTCAAGCCGCCGGTATCTGCGTGCGCGCCGCCGCCTCGGTGAACTCCTTGAGCCAGCGCAGCACATCGACCGCTTCCCAGCGACCGGGATCATAAAGCGCATACAACAACCCCTGATAACCCACGACATCCAGCTGTCGGTGATAACCCGCGCGCTGGAACAACGCTTCGATTTCGGCAAAACAGGTATTGAAGTGCAGTTTGTTGAAGGGTGTTTTTCCTTCCGTGACCAAACCATCCAGACGCAGTTCGAGGACAGCCTCGCTTACAACATCGACCGACATCCGGTTCACGCTATTTTTCAATTGTTCGACATTGACCACGATGTATCCCTCTTACGCCCGGAACTGCCTGCTCAAACCTGAAAAACGAAGGTGCAAGGCAATTTTACGAATAACTGTATGCGCATACAGTATCCGAAGAGCATCGGTTAAGCCAAGGGGATCAATCGCAAAGTTCGACAGACGGGACATTGCCACCACAAAAAACACTCATCGCAGGAACGCTACGACCTCATCGGCACTGAATGGCCAGCCCATTTCGGCACCCGTATCAACCCGTCGTAACACCGGTATACGCAGGCTGTACGCTGCAAACCACATTTCATCTTCAGCGATATCTACCAGTTCCACCAGCAGACCACGTTCGACAAACTCCATCAGCATGGCTTCGGCCACTTCGCAGAGATGGCACCCAAGGGTGCCGAACAGCTGACATTCAGGAAGCATGAGCGCTCAACCTAAAAAATTAAGTAACTATTCTAGGCCTGCCCCGAAAAACCGTCGAGACGTTGATTTTTCTGCCCTGGAACACGAACCGCGATAGCGGCGGCAAAACCCTGATGCATATCAGTCACTGCAGATGCCATTTACGCGATGCTCAGGTTTTTTTTACCTCTACGCTTGAATAGCCAACCCCATCACCGGAGTTCTTCGTGTTCGCCAACCTCTTGATCATCCTCGCCTCCTCCCTGGTGGTGATTGCACTGTTCCAGCGCCTGCGTTTGCCACCGGTGCTGGGCTATCTGTGCGTAGGGCTGATGATCGGGCCGACGGCATTCAACTGGGTGAATGAAAGCGAAGAGTTGCCAGACCTTGCCGAACTGGGTGTGGTGTTCCTGCTGTTCTCCCTCGGGCTGGAGTTTTCCCTGTCGAAAATGATCGCGCTGCGCCGGGTGGTGTTTGGCCTTGGCAGCCTGCAAGTGTTGGTGTCCGGGCTATTGATGGGGGCATTGCTGATCCTGTTCGGCATGCCGACGACGCCAGCGCTGTTACTCGGAGCCGGCCTTTCGCTGTCTTCCACCGCCATTGTCAGCAAGGAGCTGGGCAGCCTCGGCGAGATTTTCAGCAGTCACGGTCAGAACGCCATCGCCGTGCTGCTGTTCCAGGATGTGGTGGCGGTGTTGCTGTTGACCCTGGTGCCGGTGTTCGCCGGCAACAGCGATCAGGCCTGGTATTGGGCATTGCCGATAACACTGGGCAAGACCCTGGTGCTGTTCGGCGGTCTGCTGCTGGCCAGTCGCTGGTTGCTGCCCCGCCTGTTCCATGAAGTCGCCGCCGCCCGCTCCCCGGAGCTGTTCGTGCTGCTGGCGCTGGTCATTGTCTTGCTGACAGCGTGGCTGACTCACCTGCTCGGCCTCTCCCCTGCCTTGGGCGCATTTCTCGCCGGCATGCTGCTGGGGGAAAGCCACTATCGGCATCAGATCGAGGCGGACATCCGCCCGTTCCGCGACATCTTGCTCGGGTTGTTTTTCGTCAGCATCGGCATGCTGATCGACTTGCGGCTGTTCGCCAGCCACGGCCTGCTGATCCTCGGCCTGACGCTTGGGTTATTGCTGATCAAGGGCACAGTGGTCGCGCTGCTAGTCAAATGGCGCGGCAGCGACAGCGAAACCGCGTGGCGCAGCGGCTTGGCATTGGCTCAGGGTGGCGAGTTCTGCTTTGCGCTGATGGCGCTGATGCAGCAAAACAAACTGATGCCCGCCGACTTCGGAGGCCTTCTACTGGCCGCGACATTCTGCTCGATGCTGGTCACTCCGTTGCTGCTGCGCGCCGCTCCCCACCTTGCGACACGCCTGCATCGCAACCCCAACGAAGAAACACAACTGGCAAAAATCAGCGCGCTCAACGCCGACTTGCACAACCACGTCGTGATCTGTGGCTACGGTCGCGTGGGCCAATCCATCGGCCGAGCGCTGCGTAATGCGCTGCAACCTTACCTTGCACTGGACACCGATCCGGTGCGCGTCCAGGAAGCCGCCGTCGGTGAAACCTGTGTGCATTACGGCGACTCGCGGCGCGGTGAACTGCTGCTGGCGGTAGGGCTGGCGCGCGCCAAACTGCTGGTAATTGCCGTCGACCAGACCGACATCGCGCTACTGATTCTCCAAGAGGCGCGCCGATTGAACTCAACAATTCCGATCCTGGTACGCACTCGGGATGACAGCCAGCTGGCCGAGTTAAAAGCGGCCGGTGCCAGCGAAGTCGTGCCCGAACTGCTGGAGTCGAGCCTTATGCTCGCCTCCCACGCACTGATCATGCTGGGTCTGCCCGCGCATCAGGTACAGGAGCGGGCCGACCAGATACGGCATGACCGCTATCGTCTGCTGCACGGCTTTTATCCCGGGAGCGACGATGAAGAAAAGTGAGTCAGTCCTGGCTCACGGCGCCGATCTTGTGCACCGACAAGTCCGCGCCGTAATACTCTTCTTCCTGACTCAGGCGCAGGCCATGCAACGCCTTGATCACGCCATACACCACAAAACCGCCGAGCAGCGCCACGATCACCCCCAAAGAGGTGCCGATCACCTGGCTGATCAGGCTCACCCCGCCCAAACCACCCAATGCGCTCTGGCCGAAGATGCCGCAGGCGATTCCACCCCAGACACCGCACAAACCATGCAACGGCCAGACACCCAGCACATCGTCGATGCGCCATTTGACCTGAGCCGCGGTGAAGCACCAGACAAACAATGTCCCGGCGATCACACCCGTGATCAGCGCGCCCACCGGGTGCATCAGGTCGGAACCGGCACAGATTGCCACCAACCCGGCCAGCGGGCCGTTATGCAGAAACCCCGGGTCATTGCGCCCGACAATCAGCGCCGCCACGGTGCCGCCGACCATGGCCATCAGCGAGTTCACCGCCACCAATCCGCTGACGCCTTGCAGCGTTTGTGCGCTCATGACGTTGAAGCCGAACCAGCCGACAATCAGGATCCACGAACCCAATGCCAGGAAGGGAATGCTCGACGGTGCAAAGGCCACCAGTCGCCCTTCGCGATAGCGCCCTTGCCTTGGCCCGAGCAACAACACCGCCGCGAGCGCCAGCCATCCGCCCATGGCGTGCACCACGACGGAGCCTGCGAAGTCATGGAAGCTGGCGCCAAAACGCTCCAGCAACCAGGCTTGCAGCCCGAAGTTTCCGTTCCAGATCATGCCTTCAAAGAACGGATAAATGAACGCAACGATCAGCGCCGTCGCACACAACTGCGGGACGAACCGGGCGCGCTCGGCAATGCCTCCGGAAATGATCGCGGGAATCGCCGCAGCAAAGGTCAGCAGAAAGAAAAACTTCACCAGCCCGTAGCCGTGATCGGCGTTGATCACCGCCGCCGGTTGCATGAAGGTGACCCCGTAGGAAATCCAATAGCCTATAAAGAAGTAAGCCAGGGTCGAAATCGCGAAGTCGCTGAGGATCTTCGACAAGGCATTGACCTGGTTTTTTTGTCGAACCGTGCCGACTTCAAGAAAGGCGAAACCGGCGTGCATGGCCAGAACCATGACTGCACCGATAAGGATGAACAACGTATTGGAGCTATGGACCAGACTGTCCACAGCGCTTTGCAGATTTTCCATGGAGTTGGCAGACCTGAAGGCTAAAAAAAGCACCAAAGAGGTTCGCGCATCCCGTTTACGCACCAAGTTGCGGCCCATCAGGATCAACGCGTTGATACCGATGAACCGCTTTGGCGCACAAGGCCGGAACCTTCACGCGAGTTATGATTGTTTGTATCAGGGTTTTCCTGAAATCATGCCCGGCAACAGCGCAACGGCGCGGGCTGATGCACCATGACGTAGCAAAAGTTGTACCAGTCATTTGTACTGAACCTTCACACTGGGCTCATACTCGAACGCTTCAGAAGCCACTTACGGAGATCACCAATGGCCAGCATCAAAGCAAAGACTGCTCAAGAAATCCTGATGAACGACTTTCAGACGTTGGTCAGCGACACCGAACGGTTGCTGGAACACACCGCAACCCTGGCTGGCGATCAGGCCGATGAGCTGCGCAGCCAGATCCACGAAAGTCTGCTGCGTGCACGCGAAACCCTGAAGCTCACGGAAGATTCCCTGCGTGAACGCGGCCAGGCTGCCGTTACCGCTGCCGAAGACTATGTCCAGACCAATCCATGGCAATCGGTCGGAATCGCGGCGGGCGTCGGCTTTCTGATTGGCCTGCTGGCCACTCGGCGCTGATATGTCTATCGGTGAATCCAGCTCGTCCGCGACGGGCACAAGCTCTTCATCGCGGCGCCTGGGTGCCGCTTTTCTTGGACTGTTGCACAGTCATGTCGAACTGTTCGGCATCGAGTTGCAGGAACAAAAAGCGCGCACCGTAAGCCTGTTGCTGTTTGCAGGCCTGGCGCTGGTCTTTGCCTTGCTGTTGCTGGTGGGATTGTCGACGCTGGTGCTGATCCTTTTTTGGGACACCTACCGCCTGCCAGCGATCATCGGGCTCTGCGTGTTCTACTCCCTGGCTGCAGTATTCTGTGCCATGCGCCTGAAGGCGGCGATTTTCGATGAGTCCTCGCCCTTCCACGGCACCCTGGAAGAGTTGGCCAACGATAGGGAGCGCCTGCTGCCATGAGCCTGCCTGAACTGCCCCATAACAGCTCGCGCACTGAAATGCGCAAGGCGCTGATACGCCTGCGCATGGAAATGCATCGCCAGGAAATTCGTCACGAGTCCGCGCAACTGCTGCAACCCTTGCAGCGAGTACGCGGGATGACACAAAACCTGCACGATGGCTTCGGCATCAAGCACGCCCCGCTCTGGGGCGTGGCGGCCGTGACGCTGCTCGGTTTTCTGACCGGTAAAGGCGCCAAGACCGGTGGTGCCAGCAGCCTGACCCGGCTGGTTCGCCTAGGCACCACGCTGGGGCCCTTGATCAAGCTGGTCCTGCAGGGTTCCTCGCGCAAAGACTGAATAGCCGCTATCTGGCTGCATTCTTGCAATACACCGGGATTAACCTCTTTATCGAGAGGTTCAATCCCGCGTGCCTATCCGGCGACCGGGTTAATCCAAAAACAAGACCTTACTAAGGAGGCCTCGTGATCGACGGGCAACCGCTCGCCTGCTTTCAGCCGTTTATCGATACCGCCACGGGTCGTATTGCGGGGGTGGAAGCGCTGGGTCGTCTGCGCCAGGCCGACGGTCAACTGGCCTCGGTGGGACCGCTGTTCGCCGACCCGCGAACGCCCGCCATCGCCCTTCGTCGTCTTGATCGCCAGATTCGCGACAATGCCCTGAGCCGCCTGCATGAAGCGCCTACGGACTGGTTTCTGAGCCTGAACATCTCGCCGCGCTGGATTAACCGCTTACGGCCGGACCAGGCTCTGCCGAGCCTCAAGCAATTGAGCCGGCACAACGTCGACCCGAAACGCATCGTTTTCGAGATCACCGAACTGGGAGGCGACATCCAGCGCCTGGCCGACGTCGTGGCGCGCTACCGACAGGCCGGGGCACGGATCGCCATCGATGATTTCGGTGCCGGCTACTCGCAACTCGATCGTGTGCTGGCCCTGCAACCGGACATTCTCAAGCTCGATATGCGACTGTTCCAGGCCGCGGCATTGGGCGGCCCCAGTAGCGATGTGGTGAAAGCTCTGGCGCAAATGGCCGAGAAAACCGGCTGCTGGATCATCGCCGAAGGGGTGGAAACCGACGCTCAACTCAATTTCGCCCTGGAGTGCGGTTCACGTTACGTGCAGGGGTTTCTGTTCGCCCGGGCGCAGGTGGACTTCTTTGCCACCGACGCCTTTGTCGAACGTTTCGCGCAACTGCGCCAGCGTTATGTTCAGCAGAAACTGGGCGAACGCGGTCGACTGATGATCATGCGCCAGCAACTCTGCGAACTGATGACCATCCTGCAAGCCTGGGCCCTGGCCCGTGCGCCACTGAGCGCCTTGCCACAACTGCAAGCATTTCCCTGGCTGCTGCGTTTCTATCAGTGCGACCGTCACGGCACCCAGTTGACGCCCAATCTGGAATGGCGCAACAACGGCTGGGAGGCCGATAACCGCTACCTGGGCCATAACTGGTCGTGGCGACCGTACTTTTATCACTTGCTGGCCGAGGGCTGGGAAGAGCGGCGCCTGACACTGTCCACGACCTACCGCGATGCCACCAGCAATCAGTATTGCCTCACCGCCGGGCAATTTTTCGACAACGGCGAGCGACTGCTGCTCATCGACATCGATGCCGCCGGGCTCTAGTTCCGCTTGCAGGCGCAGGCACGAACCCGGAAGCTAGAGGCTCAGTCACCTGACGGAGAGTCCAGCCTTGGATTGGCAAACCCTGCTTACCCGCGAACGCCTCGGAAAGCCTCTGCACAGCCCGGAAGAACTCGGCCGCAGCCCTTTTCACAAAGACCATGACCGCATCATTTTCTCGGGTGCTTTCCGCCGCCTCGGGCGCAAGACTCAGGTTCATCCGGTGTCCAGCAATGATCACATCCATACGCGCCTGACCCACTCGCTGGAAGTCAGCTGCGTGGGTCGGTCGTTGGGCATGCGCGTCGGTGAGACCATTCGCAGCGCCCTGCCCGATTGGTGCGAACCGAGCGACCTGGGGATGGTGGTGCAATCGGCTTGCCTGGCCCATGACATCGGCAACCCGCCCTTCGGGCATTCCGGCGAAGACGCAATCCGTCACTGGTTCCAGCAGGCTGCAGGCCGTGGCTGGCTAGACGCAATGAGCGAAGCCGAACGCAATGACTTCCTGAACTTCGAAGGCAACGCCCAAGGCTTCCGGGTGCTCACACAGCTTGAGTACCATCAGTTCGACGGCGGCACTCGGCTGACCTACGCCACGCTGGGCACCTATTTGAAATACCCGTGGACGGCAAAGCACGCCGATTCATTGGGCTACAAGAAACACAAGTTCGGCTGCTATCAGAGCGAACTCCCGCTACTGGAGCAGATCGCGCTTAAACTCGGCCTGCCGCAACTGGAGGACCAGCGCTGGGCGCGCCATCCGCTGGTGTACCTGATGGAGGCTGCGGACGACATCTGTTACGCGCTGATCGATCTGGAAGATGGTCTGGAAATGGAGTTGCTGGAGTACGCCGAAGTCGAGTCCTTGCTGCTCGACCTTGTGGGCGATGACCTTCCGGAAACCTATCGCCAGCTGGGCCCGCTGGATTCGCGTCGGCGAAAACTGGCGATCCTGCGGGGCAAGGCCATCGAGCACCTGACCAACGCCGCCGCCCGGGCTTTCGTCGAGCAACAGGACTCGCTGCTGGCCGGCACACTGCCCGGTGATCTGGTCGAGCACATGCATGGTCCGGCCAAGCGCTGCGTCTTGAATGCCAAAGACATGGCGCGCAAAAAGATCTTCCAGGACAAGCGCAAGACGCTGCACGAAATCGGTGCTTACACCACTCTCGAAATCCTGCTCAACGCGTTCTGCGGCGCGGCACTGGAACAACACAACGGTCGAACACCGTCCTTCAAGAGCCGGCGCATTCTCGACCTGCTGGGCAACAATGCGCCCGATCCTCACGGCCCTCTGCACACCTCGTTCCTGAGAATGATCGACTTCATCGCCGGCATGACCGACAGCTACGCCAGTCAAATGGCATTGGAAATGACCGGTCGTTCAAGCCACGGATGAGCCTGCATCGATCAGCCGCGTCAGGGTCGCCTGACGGCTGATCGATTTTCTGCGCATTTTTCATTTCAATCCCGGCGTCAACAGAATCGCCCTACACCCATCGATTGAAACTTCTGATCGCGAAATAATCTGAAAAAATGACCGGCAAACACAGACTGCCCTTGTTGGGCTACTTGATCAAACCCCTGAAACAATCGGACTTTAGAAACGTGTTGACCTTGGCTTCATTATAAAAATACCGCAACAATCACACACTAGAACCAAACATTTAAAACACAAGTAAAACGCTATCAACCCATCTGTCCGATGACTCGGACACACCTACAATACTTCCATACGTCCTCATGCAAAACCTAGTTGATCCGTAGTCCGATTCTTCTTCCGCCGTAGGAATTGTCCGATATTGCCACTACAGGCCCGTCAGTTCATGTCCACTTCAACTATCTGAGCTAAGGTGCCCGCTTTATTTGAGCGCGTATGGGATTTGATTATGAACTCCGTTTTTATTGTCGACGATCACCCTGTCATCCGTCTTGCCGTCCGAATGTTGCTCGAACATGAGGGTTACAAAGTCGTCGGCGAAACTGATAATGGGGTCGACGCCATGCAGATGGTTCGTGAGTGCATGCCCGACCTGGTCATTCTCGACATCAGCATCCCCAAACTGGATGGACTCGAAGTTCTCTCCCGTTTCAACGCAATGAGTACACCCCTCAAAACACTGGTATTAACGGCCCAGTGCCCGACACTTTTTGGTATCCGTTGCATGCAGTCGGGGGCATCAGGTTATGTATGCAAACAGGAAGACCTTAGTGAACTGGTGAGCGCAATCAAGGCAGTACTATCAGGTTACAACTATTTCCCCAGCCAGGCTTTGAATCCTGTTCGTGCCGATGACGAGCGATACGCCGACCTGGAATTGTTCAAGTCAGTCAACGACCGCGAGCTGATGGTATTGCAACTTTTTGCCCAGGGCCGGACTAACAAGGAAATTGCCAAGGGCATGTTTCTGAGCAACAAGACTGTCAGCACCTATAAGAAACGCCTCATGCAAAAACTCAAAGCCAAGTCACTCGTTGAACTCATTGATATGGCAAAACGCAACGCGTTAGTGTGAGAGACCGGATGCCCAGTCGTATAAAGGATTATCTGATACTGCTGACCGCGGGTTTATGCCTGAGCACCTCAGTGCACGCGGCACAGGCTGCGAGTGAGCATTACACTCTGCTCAGTCGTTCAATGACCGGACACATGGAAGTCCAGCTGGATAAATCGCAACAACAATGGCTTAACAACAAGCGTGAACTGATTCTGGGCACCTCTGCCCCTGACTATCCTCCTTTCGACCTGACCATCAGCGGCCACGACTACGAAGGCTTCACCGCTGATTACGCGGGTATCCTGGGCAAGGCCACCGGTTTGCCAGTCAAGGTGCAGCGCTACCCTTCCCGGGGAGACGCGATCGAGGCATTGGAAAAAGGCGAGGTCGACATGCTCGGTAGCGCCAATGGTTTTGAAGCCCGCAATGCCGACATTGTACTGTCCACACCCTATGCCGTGGATCAACCGGTTCTGGTGACACGAGAAGGAGAAACCAGGTCCCTGAGCGATGGCCTCGCCGGGCTGCGGCTGAGCATGGTCTATCACTATTTACCGCTGGACGAAGTCAAGGCCCTGTACCCGAAAGCGATCATCACTTCCTACCCCTCCTACCAGAATGCAATCAATGCGGTGGCTTTCGACCAGGCCGATGTTTTTCTTGGCGACACCATTTCCACCCATTACATGATCAACAAGGGGTATCTGAACAACATCCGCATGGCCAACTTCGGTAAACACGAAGCCCACGGTTTCAGCTTTGCCGTGCCTAGGGACAACCCGGATCTGCTCGGGATCATAAACGCAATCCTCAAAGCGACCCCTGGCAGTGAGCGAGAAAACATTGCCAAACGCTGGAGTGCGGGCAGTGACATGCTTCTCACCGATCAGAAACTGCAACTCACCGACCGCGAAGAACGCTGGCTGGCGCAACATCCAGTCGTGCGCGTCGTGGTCAACGAGGCATTGGCACCGCTGACTTTTTTCGACAGCAACGGCAACTTTCGGGGCATCTCCGCCGACTTGCTCGAGCTGATCAGATTGCGCACCGGTTTGCGCTTCGAAATCCATCGCAGCCGCAACGATGACGAGATGATCGAGCAGGTCAACAGCCATCAGGCCGACCTGATCGCCGCTCTGCTCCCAAGCGCGCAACGTGAAACGATGCTGAACTTCAGCCGCCCTTATCTGGAAAACTCCGTTGTCCTGCTGACTCGCAAAGCGGCTGGCAGCCCGTCAAACCTGACGCAACTGAAGGACCAGCGCCTGGCCATCGCCCAAGGCAATCCGATAGTGGATTACCTGCGCCGCGAGTTCCCGCGAATCCATCTGATCGAAACGCCGGATACTTTCAGTGCGGTGGAACTGCTCGCCGAGGGTCAGGCTGAAGGCGCGGTGAGCTCATTGGTGATCGCCAACTATTTCATCTCATCGCGAATTTTCGAACACACACTTCAAATCAGCACCACCATCGGCACCCGGCAAGCAGCGTTCTCCCTGGCGACCGGGCGCGACGCCAAAGAGCTGGGTTCGATCCTCGACAAAGCACTGCTGAGCATCGCGCCGGAAGAACTGGGCATTATCAACAGCCGCTGGCGCGGCTACTCGTCTGCCTCGCAAAGTACCTGGCGCAACTTTCACCGGGTGTTCTATCAGATCGTTCTCGGTATCGGCGTGTTGCTGCTGATTTCCGTGACCTGGAACGCGTACATGCGTCGCCAGATCAATCAGCGGCTGGCCGCCGAGCTCGCCCTGAACGACCAGCTCGAATTCATGCGATCACTGGTCAACGGAACGCCTCATCCCATCTACGTGCGTGATCGCCAGGGCTTGCTGCAAAGCTGCAATGACAGCTACTTGGCGACCTTCTGCGCCAGACGCGAAGACGTAGTGGGAAAAAACGTCATGCAGGGCAGCATGAGCAACTCATTTGAAGCGCAGGAATACCAAGCGGATTACCAACGCGTCGTGGCCGAAGGTGTGCCGTTGATTCTCGACCGGCCATTGCATATCGGCGACCGCTCGCTGACGATTTATCATTGGATACTTCCCTACCGGGACTCCAGCGGGGAAGTACAAGGCATCATTGGTGGCTGGATCGACATCAGCGAGCGCCGACAACTGTTCGATGACCTGCGTGCCGCGAAAGAGCGTGCGGATGAAGCCAACCGTACCAAAAGCAGCTTTCTGGCCACCATGAGTCACGAAATCCGCACCCCGATGAACGCAATCATCGGCATGCTCGAACTGACCCTCAAGCGCATCGATCACAGCCATCCGGATCGCCCGGCCATTGACGTGGCCTACCACTCGGCGAAAGACCTGCTGAACCTGATCGGGGACATTCTTGATATTGCGCGAATTGAATCCGGACGCCTGAGCCTGAGCCCGGAACGCGTCAACCTGAGAGAAACCGTGGCGTCGGTGATGCGGATCTTCGACGGACTGGCACGCCAGAAAAATCTTCGCCTGCGGCTGGACTTCAACCCTGGCGAACCACCCACCGACGTTCTGCTGGACCCGATGCGCTTCAAGCAGGTGCTGTCCAATCTGGTGAGCAACGCCATCAAGTTCACCGAACAGGGTCAGGTCCGGATTGTGGTCGAGCTGCATCCGACCGACGAACCCGACCGCGTGCTGCTGCAGTTGCAGGTTCAGGACAGCGGGGTCGGGATCAGTGAGCAGGATCAACGGCGTTTGTTTGAGCCTTTTGCCCAGGCCGACAATGCCGGTCAGTCCGTCGGAGGCGGTGCGGGACTGGGCCTGGTGATCAGCCGCAGCCTGTGCGAGATGATGGGCGGCAGCCTGCAATTGAGCAGCCAGGCCGGTATCGGCACCCAGGTTCAGGTCTCGCTGAACCTTGCAACGCTGCCCCCGGAGCGGGTGACGAAAACCGTTGAACCGTATATCCAGACAACCACGGTTACGCTGAATGTCCTAGTGGTCGACGACCATCCCGCCAATCGCTTGCTCATGTGCCAGCAACTGGAGTTCCTGGGACATCGCTCCAGCGCCGCACCGGATGGCGAAGCAGGGTTGAAGGCCTGGAAGGACGAGCTGTTCGACCTGGTGATTGTCGATTGCAACATGCCGATCATGGATGGATACGAATTGGCTCGCACCATTCGCCATCACGAACAGCAAACCCGGTGCCAGCCTTGTACCGTGCTGGGGTTCACCGCCAATGCACAGCCAGAAGAAATCCAACGCTGCAAACTCGCCGGAATGGACGACTGCCTGTTCAAACCCCTCAGCCTGACAGCCTTGAGTCAATGGATTGGAGGCGTTGCGCCGATGGTCCGCGCCCCGGCCTTCAGCCTTGCAGGGCTGCACCTGTTAACGGGTGGCAACCCGACACTGGACCACCGGTTGTTGTCCGAACTGCTGAACAGTAACCGTCTGGACCGGCAAGAATTGCTGGCGTTGTCCCCCTCAAAAGACCGGCAGTCTTTCATCGACGTTGCCCACAAAATCAAGGGTGCTGCGCGAATTGTCCAGGCTTGTCGATTGATCGACAGCTGCGAGGCGCTCGAAAACGCCTGTCATGAGGTGTTCCACCCTGACGAAGTCGTCAATTGCACCAAGGCCATGGAGCGCGCCATGCTCGAACTGGAGCAGGCATTGCAACAACAGATAGGCCAAAACGACAAAAGCAGAATGATGGAGCCTTAACTATGCTTGGACGCTGAGCAGTGAGTTAAACATCATGGAGAGACCCGCAATGCCCAGCCCACTGCGCCCGGATCAACGCCGGTTTCCCCTGCACATCCATATCAGTGTGATGTTCACCTTCCTGTTATTGCTGACCGGCGTGGTGCTCGGCATCTTCAATTATGGACAAACCACGCAGATCATTCTGTCCAGCAGTGAAAAGCTATTCGACCGCATTGAGCAGGATGTCCGCCTGGACCTGCAAGGCACCTATGAGCCGATTCGCCATCTGCTAAGCCTGCTGGCGGACTACCCGGCGACCCGGGCACCGGATCTGGAACAGCGACTGGCATTGCTTCAGCCCTTCAGCCAGTCGCTCAAGGACAACCCCAACCTCGCATCGTTGTACCTGGGCTACGGCAATGGCGACTTTTTCATGGTTCGCCCGCTGCGGACCACAGCCCTGAGAACAGCCCTGAAAGCCCCGGACACGGCGGCGTTTCAAGTCTGGAGCATCGAGCGCAATGTCAGCAGTGGTCAACTGCGCTCCCAATCCTTGTTTTTTGATCAGTCCCTGACACTCATCAACCGTCAGGACAATCTCGACGAAGCCTACGATCCCCGTACCCGCGCCTGGTTCACCAGCGCGCTCGGCGACGTGGACCAGATCACCACCGAACCTTACGTTTTTTTCTCCACCCACAACGTCGGCACCACCCTGGCCAGACGCAGCGGTGAACAGGCGGTGATGGGTGCCGACCTGACATTGGTGGAATTGTCGGCCACCCTGGCCAAACATGTGGTAACGCCCCATACCGAAATCGTGCTGTTCGATGCCCAAGGCAATGCGGTCGCTTACCCCGACAGCAGCAAACTGATCATCGACGACCAGACCGCTCGCCTGAACAAGGCGGCCGACCTGAGCCCCGGCCTCGGAGCCCTGCTCACCCGTCCTCCCGCCGGTAATCGTCTGGATGCCGCCGGTCGTCAATGGATCGTGGCGCGCAGCAGCATGACGGAGGGCGGACCACAGGGCTTGCAATTGGCGTTGCTGGTGCCAGAGGACGAATTGCTCGCCGATGCCTACCGCATGCGTTGGCAAGGCGCGTTGATTACCCTGGCGACATTGCTGCTGTGCCTGCCCGTGGGATGGTTGACTTCAAGAGTCCTGGTCAAGCCGCTGCGCGCGCTGGTTCAGGAAGCCGATGCTGTTCGCAGTTTCAATTTCAACGTTCCGATCGGCCGTCGTTCGCCGGTGCTTGAAATTGATCAACTGAGCGTGTCGATGGCGCGGATGAAGGACACCCTTGGGAGTTTTTTCCAGATCACCGATAGCCTGAGCGCCGAGACCCGCTTCGCACCGTTGCTGCAGCGAGTGTTGTTTGAAACCGTGAAGATCGGGCAAGCCCAGGCCGGGCTGATTTACCTGCGCGAACGTGACAGCGATCGCATGGAGCCCCAGGGCCTGGTCATCAATGGTACGTCAAAGACGTTGCCGTCGTTCGATGTTCAAGGACACGAACTCCAGGACCCGCAGAGCCCTGAGTGGCTGCAGCAGCTGTCGAGTACCGACAATGTCGTCATCAATCTGGGGTTCGAACAGGCGGGGGATTTGCAGAAGGTGATGCTCGCGCTGGAATGCCCCCGGGTTCACCTGATCGGCATCCGCTTACACAATCGGCACAACGAAACCGTGGGCCTGTTGATCCTGCTGTTGACCGACAGCGGCGCACAGAGCGACCTGGAAAAGCTTCGCCCGGACCGCATCGCGTTTCTCCAGGCTGTTTCCGGCGCAGCCGCCGTGAGCATTGAGAGCCAGCGCCTGCAAGCCAAACAGAAACAACTGCTGGACGCCTTCATTCAACTGCTGGCCGGTGCAATCGATGCCAAGAGCCCCTATACCGGCGGTCACTGCCAACGAGTGCCGGAGCTGACCCTGATGCTTGCCCAGGCCGCTGCCGCCAGTCAGGCTCCGGCCTTCAGCGACTACCAACCCACCGAGGATGAGTGGGAAGCACTGCACATTGCGGCCTGGCTGCACGACTGCGGAAAGGTCACGACGCCTGAATATGTAGTCGACAAAGCCACCAAGCTTGAGACCCTGAACGACCGCATCCATGAAATCCGCACCCGTTTCGAGGTTCTCAAGCGCGATGCCTGGATCAACTATTGGCAGGCCATCGCCCTGGGCGGTGACGAGCAGCACCTGGCCCAATTGCGCAATGCCAACCTGGCTGGTCTGGATGATGATTTCGCCTTCGTCGCCCGCTGCAATCTGGGTGCAGAGACCATGGCCGAGGCCGATCTGCAACGTCTGCGCAGCATTGCCCAACGCAGCTGGACCCGAACCCTGGACGATCGACTCGGCGTGTCCTGGGAGGAAAACCGCCGTCAGGCACGAACCTCGGCGCCGACCTTGCCAATCAACGAACCGCTGTTGGCGGACAAGCCCGAGCACCTGTTCGAACGCGCCGAAAGCGAGCTGATCCCGGAAGACAACCCCTGGGGTTTCAAACTCGATTTGCCGCACTACAAGTACAACCGGGGCGAACTCTACAACTTGAGCATTGCCCGAGGCACGCTGACCCGCGAGGAGCGTTACATCATCAATCATCACATGGTGCAGACGATCCTGATGCTCAGCCATTTGCCCTTCCCCGGCCACCTCAACAACGTCGCAGAAATCGCCGGTGGTCATCACGAGAAAATGGACGGCACCGGTTACCCAAAACAGTTGAAACGCGAAGAAATGAGCCTGCCGGCACGAATGATGGCAATTGCCGATATTTTCGAGGCGCTGACCGCCGCCGATCGCCCCTACAAGAAGGCTAAATCCTTGAGCGAAGCGCTGGGCATCATGGCCACCATGTGCCGTGACGCCCATATCGATCCGGAGTTGTTCGGCCTGTTCATCAACGCCGGAATCTATTTGCAGTACGCCGACCGATTCCTCGATCCACGACAGATCGATACAGTCGACCCGTCAAGCCTGCTGGCCAAGGCCGGCTTGAGGGCGTGATCAGCAATCGGTCAGACGCAGGAAAATCGCCGCCAGTTGCTCGATACCGGCTTGATCGTCAGCGGTAAACCGCGCCAGGCTCGGACTGTCGAGGTCCAGCACACCGATCAGGCGGCCGTCCTTGACCAGCGGCACAACCAGCTCGCTGTTCGATGCGCTGTCGCAAGCAATGTGCCCGGGGAACGCGTGAACGTCTTCGACAAGCTGGGTCTGCAAGGTCGCCGCCGCCGTCCCGCACACGCCGCGACCGAACGGAATACGTACACAGGCGATTTGCCCCTGAAACGGGCCCAGCACCAGTTCTTCGTTGCGATTGAGGTAGAAACCGGCCCAGTTCAGGTCGTCGAGCTGGCTGTACAGGAACGCCGAAAACTGTGCGGCGTTGGCGATAAAGTCACGCTCGTCCGCCAGTAACGACTCCAGCTGCGCCCATAACATGCCGTAACCGTCCAGGCCTTGGCCGCTCTTGTGTAAATCGATCATGCTTTGTGCTCCAACAGCTTCAGCCCCACCCAATAACGGGCAAATTGATACGCGCAGCGTCCATTGCGATTGCCCCGGCCGGTAGCCCAGCGCACGGCGAGGATGTCCAGTTCTTCGTTACGCTGCCACTCAAGGCCGGATTTTTCGGCCAATTGACCGATCCAGTGCTCGACGACGTTAAGGAAGTGCTCTTGAGTAAACGGATAGAACGACAGCCACAATCCAAAACGGTCCGACAGCGCGATTTTGTCTTCCACCGCCTCGCTGGGATGCAGTTCGCCATCGACCCTTTTCCAGTTTTCGTTATCGCTTTCCTTCTCCGGCACCAGGTGGCGACGGTTGGAGGTGGCGTAGAGCAAAACGTTATCCGGAGCCTGTTCCAGAGAACCGTCGAGCACGCTCTTGAGCACGCGATAATCGCCTTCGCCCGACTCAAACGACAAGTCATCGCAGAACAGCACAAAACGCTGAGGCAGCTTGGCGATCTGTTCGACTACGCGCGGCAGGTCCGCCAGGTGATCGCGCTCGATCTCGATCAGCCGCAAGCCGGCCTTGGCGTGCTCGGCCAGCAATGCACGCACCAGCGACGATTTGCCGGTGCCGCGCGCGCCCCAGAGCAGTGCGTGGTTGGCGGGCATGCCGTCGAGGAACTGCTGGGTATTGCGCCCCAGTTGCTCCACTTGCCGGTCGACACCGATCAGGTCGGACAACCGCGTGTCGAGGCTGACGTGCAGCGGCAGCAGAAAACCGCTGCGGCCCTCGCGTTGCCAGCGCGCAGCCAGGCATTGCGTCCAGTCGATGGCTTGCCGATGTGCAGGCAAGAGCGGTTCGATACGGGCCAGGACGGCATCGGCGCGTTCAAGAAAAGCATTCAATCGGGAATCCACGTCTTCTCCTCGGGCACGTTCACAGTGATGATGGCATTACAGCGACGTAACACAGCGTTCGGTAACCTGTTCATCCCTTGTTGCACAAGGGCTCGCGAGAACATCGGTATCCATGCATGATCGACTATGCTTGAGCAGCGAAGGGAAACGGAAGTGGTTCAACACCCCATGGATATCAAATTCACCCACCGGCTGTCATACAAGCAAGCCAGGTTGACTGTGCTGGTCGGTTTTATTCTGGGCACGCTGCTCAGTCTGCTGCAAATCGGCATCGATTATGCCAGCGAAGACGCCTCCATCAACCGCGAAATACTGTCTTTGCTGGAAATCAGCCATAACCCCGCGTCCCGCATCGCCTACAACATCGACGCCGAACTCGCTCAGGAACTGACGATGGGCCTGTTGCGCTCACCGGCGATCGTCGGCGGGCAACTGACTGACAACAACGGTACCGTTCTGGCCAGCGTCAAACGTCCGACCCAGCAAAACAATTACCGGATGATCAGCGACTTCCTGTTCGGCGCAAACCGCCAGTTTGAAGACCGCCTCTACCTCGACCACTTGCCGGACGAATCCCTCGGGACCTTGCGACTGGAGGTCGATACCTACGCCTACGGCAGCCGCTTCCTGCGCCGGGCCGAGGTGACGCTGCTCAACGGCTTCGCTCGCAGCCTGCTCCTGACCGGCATCCTGTTGGCGCTGTTCTACGTGATGCTGACAAAACCGCTGGTGCGGGTTATCCGCGAACTCAGCGGACGCGATCCGCGCAGCGCGGAACCGACCTGGCTGGAATACCCGAACGGGCATAAAAACGATGAAATCGGTGTACTGGTCAAAGTGGCCAACCAGCAATTCGAGAACATCGCCACCGAAATCCAGCAGCGACGCAACGCCGAAAACCGCCTGACCGACTACCTCGGGCAACTGGAAAATATCGTCTCGGCGCGCACCGCGGAACTCAAGGCGATCAACGCCCGGCTCAGCCAATCCAACCAGGAACTGGAAGTCGCGCGCAGCACCGCCCTCGATATGGCCGAAGCACGCTCGGTGTTCCTCGCCAATATGAGCCATGAAATCCGCACGCCGCTCAACGGCCTGTTGGGCATGATCGCGCTCTCGCTGGACGGCCCGCTCAATGCCGAACAACAGCAACAGCTGTCTATCGCCCACGACTCGGGCAAAGTGCTGGTGGAGCTGCTCAACGATATTCTCGACCTGTCGAAATTCGATGCCGGCCAGCTCGAACTCGAACACATTCCGTTCGACCTCGGGTCGCTGATCGAAGACACCGCCAACCTGCTGTCGCAGAACGCTGCGCCCAGCGTCGAGTTGACCTGCCTGATCGATCCGCACTTTCCAGCATTGGTGCTGGGGGACCCGACCCGGGTCCGGCAGATCGTCAGCAACCTGTTGTCCAACGCCCTCAAATTCACCCGATTCGGTCGGGTCGATGTGCGTCTTTCAACGTTTGAAGATGGCGTCAGAATCGAAGTCTGCGACACCGGTATCGGGATTGCCCAGGATGCTCAGGTCAAAATCTTCCAGCCCTTCACACAGGCCGGTGCCGGCATCACCCGGCAGTTCGGCGGCACCGGGCTGGGGCTGGCGCTGACCTATAACCTCTGCGAAGCCATGCAGGGGCGCCTGACCATCAGCTCGGAAGCAGGTTTCGGCAGCCAGTTCTGCGCCGACCTGCCGTTACCCTCCCACACCCGGGCCATGCCCCCGCAGCCTTTACCGGGCAAGGTTATCGCGATCACTGCGGCGAACAGTGGCTTGGCGGAGCTGTTGAAAAACCTGTTGCCCGGCTGGGGCCTGGACTACCAACAACGCTCCATCGATGACTCGTTTATCGGCCTCGACCCGGATGTGCTGATCACTGACTGTCCCGAATGCCTGTTTGGCCTGCGTCCGACCCTCGACGCCCCGATTCTGCTGGTGACCGCCTATGGCAGCTTCATGCCCAGCGAAGAAGCCAGCGCCTTGGCGCCCCTGCAACAACAGGCACGACCTCTGGCGCGCAATGCGCTTTACCAGACATTGCGTCGGGTTTTGCAGCCTGAAAGCAACCTGATCAACGGTGCCCGGGTCGAAGCCCTTACCCCCCAACGGCGCGGACGTGTCCTGCTGGTCGAGGACAACCCGGTGAATCAGTTGGTGGCCAAGGGCATGCTCGGCAAACTCGGTTGCGAGGTGATCGTCGCCGCTCACGGTGCCGAAGCCCTGGATCAGCTTGAGCACAGCGAATTCGATCTGGTGCTGATGGATTGCAATATGCCGGTGATGGATGGCTATGAAGCCAGTCGGCAAATCCGCCGCAGCGGGCGCTGGCCACAATTGCCCATCGTTGCCCTGACCGCCAACGCCATGTCCGAGGAACGCGAGCGCTGCCGTGTGGCGGGCATGAGCGACTACCTGGCCAAGCCCTTTCGCCGTGAGGAACTGGCCGCCCTGCTCGACCTGTGGATTCCGACTACGACAGCCCTTTGATCTGCCCCAACAGCTGATCCAGACCGTCGCGCAGATCATTCAGGCGATCCAGATCGACGCCGCTGTCACACAACAACCGGGCCTTGAGCGGCCCGACCTGATCACGCAAGGCCTTGCCGGTGGGCGAAAGACTCAGGTGCACCTCCCGCTCATCGCGGGCCGACCGCTGGCGCTGTACCAGTTGCAGCTGCTCAAGACGCTTGAGCAACGGCGTCAGGGTGCCGGAATCCAGCGCCAGGCGTTCGCCCAGTGCCTTGACCGTCGGCTGTTCCGGCGCCGCCTCCTGCCATTCCCACAACACCAGCATCGCCAGGTATTGCGGATAGGTCAGGCCAAGCTGATCAAGCATCGGCTTGTAGGCACGAATCACCGCCCGAGAAGCGGCGTACAACTTGAAGCACAGCTGACTGTCGAGATTCAGGGAGTCGACTGACAAGGTGTTCATTTGAGCAGGGCTTCGATCTCGCGGCTCAGGTCCTGCGGCTTGGTCGCCGGAGCGAAACGCTTGACCAACTGGCCGTCCTTGCCGATCAGGAACTTGGTGAAGTTCCACTTGATGCCTTGGGAACCCAGCACGCCCGGCGCACGTTTTTTCAACTGCACGAACAGCGGATGCGCGCCGGCACCGTTGACATCAATCTTCTTGAACAGCGGGAAGCTGACACCGAAGTTCAACTCGCAGAACTCGGAAATCGCCCCTTCGTTACCCGGCTCCTGCTTGCCGAACTGATTGCAGGGAAAGCCGAGCACCACCAGGCCTTGATCCTTGTAGGTCTGCCACAACTCCTCGAGACCTTTGTATTGCGGGGTAAAACCGCATTTGCTGGCGGTGTTGACCACCAGCACGGCTTTGCCGGCGAAATCGGCCAGGGTCTTTTGTTCACCTTTGATGGTGGTCACCGGGATGGTCAGCAGGTTGTCGCTCATGGCTTAGGCTCGATATAAAGGAACAAGCACTGAACATAGCGAGCAATTGAATTGCGTGCAATTTAAATTATTGAACGCTGATCATCTGTAGGAGCGAAGCTTGCTCGCGAAGGCGTCCTGACATTCAACATTGATGTTGACTGACCCGACGCCTTCGCGAGCAAGCTTGTTCCTACAGGGGCCTGCGTCAGGCGCGCGCCACCAGGTCCAGGCACACCGAGTTGATGCAATAGCGCAGACCGGTCGGCGGCGGGCCATCCGGGAACACGTGGCCCAGGTGCGCCTCGCATTTGGCGCAGACCACTTCGGTGCGGATCATGCCGTGGCTGACATCGCGGATCTCGACCATCGCACTCTCGCCAATCGGCGCGTAGAAGCTCGGCCAGCCGCAGCCGGAGTCGAATTTGGTCTTGGAGTCGAACAGCGGTTCGCTGCAGCAGATGCAGTGGTAGACGCCGTCAGTCCTGGTGTCGTTGTATTTGCCGGAGAACGGCCGTTCGGTGCCCTTGAGGCGGCAAACGTTGTACTGCTCTGGATCGAGCATCGCCTTCCATTCTTCCAGGGTTTTTTCCAACTTTTCCATCGTCACACCTCAGCAGTTGAAAAAGCCCGATCTGTACCTTTTCCACGGATCGGGCGGCACGTATGATTGCGCCTCGTCAAACGCCAGTCTGGCAGCCAGACCACGCGCATTCAAACGGATTTATGGGTGCTGCCTCTCAAGGCGCCGGGCCTGTGTGAATACGCAGGATTCCCAGTACGGTCGTTCATACGCCGCCTGGATCGTTCATTTTCGGGAACACATCGCCATGCAGGTCAGCAAATCGAACAAGCTCGCCAACGTCTGCTACGACATTCGCGGCCCAGTGCTCAAGCACGCCAAACGCCTGGAAGAGGAAGGTCATCGCATCCTCAAGCTGAACATCGGCAACCCGGCGCCCTTTGGTTTCGAAGCGCCGGACGAAATCCTCCAGGACGTGATCCGCAACCTGCCGACCGCTCAGGGTTATAGCGACTCCAAAGGCCTGTTCAGTGCGCGCAAGGCCGTCATGCAGTACTACCAGCAGAAGCAGGTGGAAGGCGTCGGTATTGAAGACATCTACCTGGGCAACGGCGTTTCCGAGCTGATCGTGATGTCGATGCAGGCACTGCTGAACAATGGCGACGAAGTACTGGTGCCAGCGCCTGATTATCCACTGTGGACCGCTGCCGTGAGCCTGTCCGGCGGCAACCCGGTGCATTACCTGTGCGACGAGCAGGCCAACTGGTGGCCGGATCTGGCCGACATCAAGGCCAAGATCACCCCGAACACCAAGGCGCTGGTGATCATCAACCCGAACAACCCGACCGGCGCCGTGTACTCGAAAGAAGTGCTGCTGGGCATGCTGGAGCTGGCTCGCCAGCACAATCTGGTGGTGTTCTCCGACGAGATCTACGACAAGATCCTGTACGACGACGCCGTGCACATCTGCACCGCGTCCCTGGCGCCTGACCTGCTGTGCCTGACCTTCAACGGTCTGTCCAAGTCCTATCGCGTTGCCGGTTTCCGTTCCGGCTGGATCGCCATTTCCGGCCCGAAACACCACGCCCAGAGCTACATCGAAGGGATCGACATGCTGGCCAACATGCGCCTGTGTGCCAACGTGCCGAGCCAACATGCGATCCAGACCGCACTCGGCGGTTATCAGAGCATCAATGACCTGGTGTTGCCGCAAGGTCGCCTGCTGGAACAGCGCAACCGCACCTGGGAACTGCTCAACGATATTCCGGGCGTAAGCTGCGTCAAGCCGATGGGGGCGCTGTACGCGTTCCCGCGGATCGACCCGAAGGTCTGTCCGATCCACAACGACGAGAAGTTCGTGCTCGACCTGCTGCTCTCCGAGAAGCTGCTGGTGGTACAAGGCACAGCCTTTAACTGGCCTTGGCCGGATCACTTCCGTGTCGTGACCTTGCCACGGGTGGATGACCTGGACATGGCCATCGGCCGGATCGGCAACTTCCTCAAAACCTACCGCCAGTAAACTTGATATTCACCGTGCGACGCGTGCGTCTGTCGCACGGTGATTAATTCAGCAACATATCTTTGCACCCCGCCAGACATCACTGCACCTATCGCTGACTGATGCCTCGTTTTGCGGCCGCGTCTAACAAAGACGGGGCCTGTGACGCGAATTGACTGTCAAACGTTTCCCGCATTCCCGTCGGAAATGCCCTTCAAGCAGCTAGACTGTTGCCGTAGGACACAGTTTGAAATAGTCACTCGGTTGAATAGCCCGGTGCAGCACCTTATATACCCCGCAGTACGCTACATCTTTAGCATGAGGAGATTTCTACAACCATGATGCGCATCCTGCTGTTTTTGGCCACTAACCTGGCGGTCGTGCTGATTGCCAGCATCACCCTGAGCCTTTTCGGCTTCAACGGGTTCATGGCGGCCAACGGGGTTGATCTCAACCTCAATCAGCTGCTGATTTTCTGTGCGGTCTTTGGTTTCGCCGGTTCGCTGTTCTCGCTGTTCATCTCCAAGTGGATGGCGAAGATGAGCACCAGCACCCAAATCATCAGCCAGCCGCGCACCCGTCACGAGCAATGGCTGCTGCAAACCGTCGAGCAACTGTCCCGCGAAGCCGGGATCAAGATGCCCGAAGTCGGGATTTTCCCCGCCTACGAGGCCAACGCGTTCGCCACGGGCTGGAACAAGAACGACGCACTGGTCGCGGTCAGCCAGGGCTTGCTCGAGCGTTTTTCGCCGGACGAAGTGAAGGCCGTTCTGGCCCACGAAATCGGCCACGTGGCCAATGGCGACATGGTCACCCTGGCGTTGATCCAGGGCGTGGTGAACACCTTCGTGATGTTCTTCGCACGGATCATCGGCAACTTTGTCGACAAGGTGATCTTCAAGAACGAAGAAGGCCAGGGCATCGCCTACTACGTGGCGACCATCTTCGCCGAACTGGTCCTGGGTATCCTGGCCAGCTCCATCGTCATGTGGTTCTCGCGCAAACGTGAGTTCCGCGCAGACGAAGCCGGTGCACGCCTGGCCGGCACCAGTGCAATGATTGGCGCCTTGCAACGCCTTCGTGCAGAACAGGGCCTGCCGGTACACATGCCGGATACGCTGAATGCCTTTGGCATCAACGGTGGCATCAAACAAGGGTTCGCTCGCATGTTCATGAGCCACCCGCCGCTGGAAGAGCGTATTGACGCGCTGCGTCGTCGGGGCTGAGAGGTTCCGCACTAAAAAGAAAAGGCCCGCAGTGAATGCGGGCCTTTTTTTTAGCTTCTAGTTGGCGTGGTGTTCATCAGGGACTCTTCGCGGGCAAGTCGGATCGCCGCACCGCTCGCTCCTACAGGTTTTGTGTCACTCGCCGATTATGTGAACGACACAATATCTGTAGGAGCGAGCGGTGCGGCGATCCGACTTACCCGCGAAGAGCCAGCAAACTCAACACACCTTAATGGCTGGAAACCCGATAAACCCGCTCTTCGAGCCGAGTGACACCACTCTCGACAAACTTCCAGCTCTCGCCCAGCACATCCTGGTCCTCCAGAATTTTCAGTTCCCAGGTCGCCCCAAACAACCGCTGCACTTCATCATCCAGCACGGCAAACGGCGGGCCGTCCTTCTGCGTCTGGTCGTAATCCAGGGTAATCAACAGCCCCAGCGAATCCTTCGGCAGAATCCGCTTCAGATGCTCGGCGTATTGCTCACGCATCGTCGGCGGCAAGGCGATCAGCGCCGCGCGGTCGTACAGCGCGCTGCAATCGGCGACATCGCCGGCAGTCAACGCGAAGAAGTCGCCGCACCAGACTTCGATCGAACCCGCACGATAGACCGTGAAGGGCCCCTGGTCGCTGACGTCCGGGTCAAATTGATGCTCGTGGAAAAAGTCTTCCACCGCCTTTTCCGACAATTCGATACCCAACACCTCATGACCGCATTTCGCCAGCCACAGCAGGTCCAGGCTTTTCCCACATAGCGGCACCAGTACGCGCGCGCCCTCCTCCAGGCCCAGCTGCGGCCAGTACCGTTGCAGATATGGATTCACTTCCGGCAGGTGAAAGCCGATCTGATTCGACGTCCACCGCTTGTGCCAAAACTCCGGCTGCATAATTAATCCCGAAAATTCGATCAAAAGACCCTAAAACTTATATTAGATTTAGATCAATGATCTGACTGAAGATGCTGCCATCTTACCCCTCAGGAGGTCATTCATGTTCCCCAGCCTGTACATATCCCATGGCTCGCCCATGTTGGCACTGGAACCGGGCGCCAGCGGACCCGCCCTGGCTCGCCTGGCCGCAGAATTGCCGAAACCGAAAGCCGTCGTGATCGTCTCTGCACACTGGGAAAGTGACGAGCTGCTGGTCAGCGGCAATCCCCGGCCTGAAACCTGGCATGACTTCGGCGGCTTTCCCAAGGCCCTGTTCGAGGTGCAATACCCAGCGCCCGGCGATCCGCAGCTGGCGACAGAAGTTGTGGAGTTGTTGAAGGCCGATGGTCTGCCGTCGCGCATTGACGCCAAGCGGCCGTTTGACCACGGGGTCTGGGTGCCTTTGTCATTGATGTACCCACAGGCCGACATCCCTGTGGTGCAAGTCTCGCTGCCCACCCGTGGCGGCCCTGCCCTGCAAACCCGGGTCGGCCACGCCCTGGCCAGCCTGCGCGACCACGGCGTGTTGCTGATCGGTTCTGGCAGCATCACCCACAACCTGCGAGAACTGGACTGGCATGCCGGCCCGGAAAGCGTCGAACCGTGGGCCAAAACGTTTCGCGACTGGATGATTGAAAAACTCGCGGCCAACGATGAAACCGCGCTGCACGATTATCGTCAACAGGCGCCCAATGCGGTGCGCAACCATCCCAGCGATGAGCATTTGCTGCCGTTGTACTTTGCTCGCGGGGCTGGGGGTGAGTTCGGGATTGCACACCAAGGGTTCACCATGGGGGCGCTGGGGATGGACATTTATCGCTTTGGGTAAATGATCGTTCCCACGCTCTGCGTGGGAACGATCAGGCAAAAAAAATCCCCGAACCAGTCGGGGATTTTTTATGTTCGATCAATCAGCCCGAGAGCGGATCAATCTTCGCGATAGCGACGCAGCTTCAACTGCTTACCGGCAACGCGAGTGTCCTTCAGCTTGGTCAGCAGACGCTCCAGACCATCTTCCGGCAGCTCGACGAGGCTGAAGCTGTCACGCACCTGGATGCGACCGATTGCTTCGCGAGCCAGACCACCCTCATTGAGGATAGCGCCCAGCAGGTTCTTGGCAGCGATACCATCACGCGCACCCAGCGCGGTACGGCAACGAGCACGACCTTCGGCCAATGGAACCGGAGCACGACGCTCACGATCACCACGGTCCGGACGGTCACCGGTACGCTCTGGACGATCGCCACGCGGTGCGTTGTTCGGCACCAGTGGACGTTCTTTCTCGATTGCAGCCAGGGTCAGCGCCTGAGCGTTGGTTGCCTTGCGCAGCAGAGCAGCGGCCAGTGCACGCGGGGTGCAACCGATGTCGGCAGTCAGGCGATCCAGCAGATCACCGTGAGTCGATTCGGCATCAGCCACCAGCGGCGACAGGCTGTTGGTCAGTTTCTTGATGCGGGCATCGAGAACAGCCTGAGCGTCCGGCAGGCGGACTTCGGCAACTTTCTGACCGGTTACACGCTCGATCACTTGCAGCATGCGGCGCTCACGTGGAGTCACCAGCAGCAGTGCACGACCTTCGCGACCGGCACGGCCGGTACGGCCGATACGGTGAACGTAGGATTCCGGGTCGTAAGGCATATCAACGTTGAACACGTGAGTGATACGCGGAACGTCCAGGCCACGAGCAGCAACGTCGGTCGCCACAACGATGTCCAGACGGCCATCCTTGAGGGATTCGATCACGCGCTCACGTTGGTTCTGAGCAATGTCACCGTTCAGCGCAGCGGCTTTGTAGCCTTTGGCTTCCAGGGCACTGGCCAGGTCCAGGGTCGCTTGCTTGGTGCGCACGAACATGATCAGGGCGTCGAAGTCTTCCACTTCCAGCAGGCTCAATACAGCCGAGGTCTTCTGGTCAGCGTGAACCAACAGGTGAGCCTGTTCGATCGCGGTAACGGTCTGAGTCTTGGTCTGGATCTTCACGTGTTGCGGATCGCGCAGATGGCGTTCGGCAATGGCACGGATCGACTGTGGCAGGGTGGCCGAGAACAATACGGTCTGACGGGTTGGGGGCAGAGCCTTGAAGATAACTTCGAGGTCGTCCATGAAACCCAGTTTGAGCATTTCGTCCGCTTCGTCCAGAACCAGGTGGTTCACGGTCGACAGGACTTTTTCGTCACGACGCAGGTGGTCGCACAGACGGCCCGGCGTGGCGACAACGATCTGTGCGCCATTACGGATTGCTTTCAGTTGTGGGCCCATAGGGGCGCCGCCGTAAACGGCCACAACGGTAACGCCCGGCATTTGCTTGGCGTAGGTTTCGAAAGCGGTTGCTACTTGCAGCGCCAACTCACGGGTTGGCGCCAGGATCAGGGCTTGCGGCTCGCGCTTGGCAGGATCGATGCGGTGCAGGATCGGCAGGGCGAATGCGGCGGTTTTACCCGTACCGGTTTGCGCCTGACCAATCATGTCCTGACCGGCCATGATGATCGGGATCGATTGCTGCTGAATAGCCGAAGGCTCTTCGTAGCCAGTCGCAATGACGGCTGCAAGAATATTCGGATTAAGATTAAAAGCGGCGAAGCCGCCGGTTTCCTGGGTCATGGGTCTGCCTCTAAGTGCATCCGCAAAGACCCATGCTCCAAAGCTGCGCATGCCGTGTAAGACTCAAGAGTCGCCCTGGCTGCTTTGTCGGCGGGGATTTGCGAAAACGAATGAATGAAAAAGATTCGTCAAGGGAGAGTCCGCTGTGCGGACGTGCAGCCGAAGCTGACTTCGGGAAATTGCGCTACCTAAACGCGGCCCGGTTAAAGGCCGGCGCGCACTATACCGGAATTCGCCCAAAAAGGGAGCATTATTTGTCGGAAAACTGACGTATACACCGTTGTGTCACACGCTTTGCGGATAATCGTGCGACGGTCTATTTTTCAAAGGCCCGGCCCTGCTGGCGATGGCGCTAAAACGGTTCATCCTAGTGACGCAGACCTTCGGTCTGGCACACCCTTCCCGCCCGAGGAAATGCTCCATGAATCAGCCCGGCTCCAGTCGTGTCACCCGTGAAAAACACGGCCATGTCCTGATGATCGGCCTGGATCGGGTGGCCAAGCGCAACGCCTTCGATCTCGACCTGCTCAACGAACTGAGCCTGGCCTACGGCGAGTTCGAGGCCGACAGAGAGGCGCGGGTGGCGGTGGTGTTCGCTCATGGTGAACATTTCACCGCCGGGCTCGACCTGATCAATGCCAGCGCGGCCCTGGCCGAAGGCTGGCAGGCACCGCCCGGCGGTTGCGATCCGTGGGGCGTGTTTGCCGGCCCCCGGGTGAGCAAACCGGTGATTGTCGCCGCGCAAGGCTACTGCCTGACCATCGGCATCGAGCTGATGCTGGCCGCCGACATCAACCTCTGCGCCAGTAACACCCGCTTTGCCCAGAAGGAAGTGCAGCGCGGGATATTCCCCTTCGGTGGCGCCACGTTGCGTCTGCATCAAGTCGCCGGCTGGGGCAATGCCATGCGCTGGTTGCTGACCGGCGATGAATTCGATGCTCACGATGCCTTGCACCTGGGATTGGTGCAGGAAGTCATGGCCAGCGAGGACTTGCTGCCACGGGCGATTGAATTGGCTGAGCGGATTGCCCGGCAGGCGCCGTTGGGGGTTCAGGCGACATTGATGTCTGCCCGACAGGCGCGATACGAAGGGGAAACGGCTGCGGCGCAGGGGTTGCCGCCGTTGGTGAAGAAGTTGCTGGCGAGTGAGGATGCCAGGGAAGGTGTGCGGTCTATGATCGAGAAGCGACCGGGAATCTTCAAAGGGATCTAAGTGATGTATCGGCTGTAAGGGCCTCTTCGCGGGCAAGCCTCGCTCCTACGGGATCACGCAAGCCCTGTAGGAGCGAGGCTTGCCCGCGAAGAGGCCCTTACAGGCAACAAATCAGGTCGCCGGACGGATGGCCTTGATCAAAGACTGCAACGAATACCCCAACCGCGGCGCCAGCCCTTCGGCCCGGGCGATCAACCCGTCCATGTCCAGTTCCTGATCCAGCTCCGAAGGCACGAGCAAAATCACGTTGCCCTCCTTCACCGGCAACTCCCAGTAATGCCGGTGATAGAGGCCACGCAACAACGCCGCGCCCAATGGCTTGCCGTCGTCAGTCGCCCATTGATTGATCACCAGCCAGCCGCCCGGGTTCAGGCGTTTCTGACAGTTTTCCAGGAAATTCCAGGCCAGATGCCCGACACCCGGACCGACATCGGTGTAAAGGTCGACGAAAATCAGGTCCGCTGGTTCAGCGGTATCGAGCAATTCCAGCGCATCGCCAACGCGGATATACAGCCGCGGATCGTCATCCAGCCCAAGGTATTCGATGGCCAGACGCGGTACGTCGGGGCGCAGCTCGATGGCTTCGACATCTTCAAGCGGCAGAAACTTGAGGCACGCCTGGGTCAGCGTGCCGGCGCCGAGGCCGAGAAACAGCGCGCTTTCCGGCTGTTCGTGGCACAGCGCGCCAATCAGCATCGCCCGGGTGTAATCGTACTCGAGCCAGCTCGGGTCAGCCGTGAACACGCAGCTCTGCTCGATGGCATCACCGAACTCGAGAAAACGGTAATCGGCCACTTCGAGCACGCGAATCACGCCAAACTCATCCTGTACCTCGGCGAGCAGATGCTCGACGCGCTCCTCAGTCATTTCGTCTCCTGATCGTCGCCGAGTCCGGCAACGCGACAAACCGCAACATGAAGCGGCAAAGGCGCGATTGTCCGCGAAGCAACCGGAACAGGTCACGCACTAATTTGCTGATAACATGAACGTCCGAGCGTAAAACAACAGAGACCGTGATGAGCCAACCCTGGAGCCCTGACAGCTGGCGCGCCCTGCCGATCCAGCAACAACCCCACTACCCCGACGCGGCGCATTTGCTGCAGGTCGAGCAAACCCTGGCGAGTTACCCGCCACTGGTATTTGCCGGTGAGGCCCGGGAGTTGCGCCGTCAGTTTGCCCAGGTCACCCAGGGCCGCGCGTTCCTGTTGCAAGGTGGCGACTGCGCCGAAAGCTTCGCCGAGTTCTCCGCCGCGAAAATTCGCGACACCTTTAAAGTCTTGTTGCAAATGGCGATCGTCATGACCTTCGCCGCGGGTTGCCCGGTGGTCAAGGTCGGGCGCATGGCCGGCCAGTTCGCCAAGCCTCGCTCGGCCAACGATGAAACCATTGACGGCGTGACCCTGCCCGCCTACCGCGGCGACATCGTCAACGGCATTGGTTTCGACGAAAAAAGCCGCGTGCCGGACCCGGAGCGTCTGCTGCAGTCCTATCACCAGTCCACGGCCACCCTGAACCTGCTGCGTGCTTTCGCCCAGGGCGGTTTTGCCGACCTGCATCAAGTACACAAGTGGAACCTGGATTTCATCGCCAACTCGGCACTGGCCGAGAAATACAGCCACCTGGCCGATCGCATCGATGAAACCCTGGCCTTCATGCGCGCCTGCGGCATGGACACTTCGCCGCAACTGCGCGAAACCAGTTTCTTCACCGCCCATGAAGCGCTGCTGCTCAATTACGAAGAAGCCTTCGTGCGCCGCGACAGCCTGACCAACGATTACTACGATTGCTCGGCGCACATGCTGTGGATCGGTGACCGTACCCGTCAGCTCGACGGCGCCCACGTAGAATTCCTGCGCGGGGTGAATAACCCGATCGGGGTCAAGGTCGGCCCGAGCATGAACCCCGAAGACCTGATTCGCCTGATCGACGTGCTTAACCCGGACAACGACCCGGGCCGCTTGAACCTGATTGCGCGAATGGGCGCAAACAAGGTCGGCGATCACTTGCCGGCGTTGATCCGTGCAGTGCAGCGTGAAGGCAAGCAGGTGCTCTGGAGCTCCGATCCGATGCACGGCAACACCATCAAGGCCAGCAGCGGCTACAAGACCCGCGATTTTGCGCAGATCCTTGGCGAGGTGAAGCAGTTCTTCCAGGTTCACCAAGCGGAAGGCAGTTACGCCGGCGGTATCCACATCGAGATGACCGGGCAGAACGTCACCGAATGCATTGGTGGCGCACGGCCGATTACGGAAGACGGGTTGTCGGATCGTTACCACACCCATTGCGACCCGCGGATGAACGCGGATCAGTCGCTGGAGTTGGCGTTTCTGATTGCCGAGACGTTGAAGCAAGTCCGCCGTTAAATCGCGTTAAGCCCTTCGCGGGCAAGCCTCGCTCCTACAGGATCTTTGTCGCTCATAAAATCTGTAGGAGCGAGGCTTGCCCGCGAAGGCGTCAGGTTAATCACCACCGATCTGTGCCAATGCCACCCGCAACCGCGCCGCACTTGCCCGCGGGCAGTTCAACTGAACCTGCTCAAGCCCCAGCCAATCCGCCATCTGCCGCAGATTGACCGCCAAAGCCTGCATCCCCGCCTCGTCCAGCCCCGGTTCCTCTTCATGCACGGCATGCACCGCCAAACGGCCCAACGCTCGCTCGGCACGCAAATCCACCCGTGCGGCAATCCGTTCATTGTGCAAAAACGGCAGCACGTAATAGCCGTAGACCCGCTTGTCCTGCGGCGTATAAATCTCCAGTCGGTAACGGAAATCGAACAGCCGCTCGGTGCGGCTGCGCTCCCAGATCAACGAATCGAATGGGGATAGCAACGCACTGGCCTCGACCTTGCGCGGCACTTTCGGCTTAGGCAAGCAATAGGCCGCTTGCCGCCAGCCCTGAACCTCGCAGGTCAGCAACTCACCCGCCTCTACCAGTTCCGCCAGACGCGGCCGGCTGTCTGTCGGGCTCAGGCGAAAATAATCACGCAGATCCTTTTCCGTGCCGACACCCAATGCCGTCGCGGCATGCAGCAACAGCCCGCGCTGGGCCTCGGCCTCACTGAGCAAAGGCTGCTGCAGAATCTCCGAAGGAATCACCCGCTCAGGCAAATCATAAAGCCGCTCGAACCCACGACGGCCGGCGACCGTCACTTCACCGGCGGCGAACAACCATTCCAGCGCATGTTTTTCAGCGCTCCAGTCCCACCATGGCCCTGCCCGCTCCTGACGGGTCGACAAGCTTCCGGCACCCAGTGCGCCCAGTTCCTGAACTGAGGCCAGCACCCGGCGAATCGTGTCCTTTTGCTCGCGACCGAATTGCGCCAGTTGCTGATAGATGTCTTCGCCGCGAGTCGCACGCAGCATGCGCCAACGCATCAAGGGGTACATCGACATGGGGAGTAACGAAGCTTCATGGCCCCAATATTCGAACAACGTGCGTCGTCGGCCCTGACTCCAGGCGGCCTGATCGAGCAAATCGGAGGAGTAATTACCGAGGCGGGAAAACAAGGGAAGGTAGTGCGAACGCACCAACGCATTGACCGAATCGATCTGCAGAATGCCCAGCCGTTCGATCAGCCCGTTGAGCTGAACCGGTTTGATCGCCGCTGGCGGTCGCCGCCCGTTGAACCCTTGGGCGGCCAGCGCCAGACGTCGAGCCTGTTTGAGGGTAAAGGACACTGTTGCGGGCATGAGCATCTCCTTGTCTGCTCGCAACCTACCTCACCGTAGAGGGGTTTGTGTAGCAATGGCCTCATCATTTATGCATCGGATCGTCCCAGAACGGCCTGACCGATTCATGTTCCACATCGGCACGACTTACGCCGATGTCTTTCAGCGCTTCGTCGCTCAGGCTCGCCAGCAACTCACGCTCACGGTGAAGTTCGTACCAGCGACTAAACTTGTGCAGCAGATCGGATACCGCGTGGATTGAGAATTTTTCTGCCGTTACATGCTCGTGTTGACCTTTCATCTTGTTGCCCTCCTTTAGGGATGGCTCAAGTCTCGCCTCAGGACTAAGATCAATCCAACGAATGTTTCTGATGGTAACCATCTCGGAGATTGATGGATGTCGGCGTACCCAAGTATCGATACCGATGTGCTGCGCACCTTTGTCGCTATCGCAGACCAGGGCGGGTTTACCCGTGCCGGTGAAATGGTCAACCGCACGCAGTCGGCGGTGAGCATGCAGATGAAGCGTCTTGAAGAAGACGTGTTGCAGCGCCAGCTGTTCGAGCGTGATGGACGCCAGGTCAAGTTGACCGCCGAAGGCCAGGTATTATTGGGTTATGCGCGGCGTATCCTCAAACTGCACAGCGAAGTCTTCAATACCCTGCGCGAGCCGCACATGGTCGGCACCGTGCGCATCGGCACGCCCGACGATTACGTCATGCGTTTTCTGCCGGGGATTCTGTCGCGCTTCGCCAAGTTCTATCCGCTGATCCAGATCGAGGTTCACTGCGAATCAACCAAGCAACTGTTGCAGCGCCAGGACCTGGACTTGTCCATCGTCACCCGTGAACCCGGCACTGAAATCGGTCAGTTGCTGCGCAAGGAGCGCTTCGTCTGGGCCGAAGCACAATGCTACAGCGCCCACGAGCAGACGCCGTTGCCACTGGCGATGTTCAACAGTGACTGCTTCTGCCGGCTGTGGGCATGCAATGCGCTGGACGCCATGGGTCGCGATTACCGCATTGCCTACAACAGTTCGAGCCTGTCGGCGCTGATGGCCGTGGTCAGTGCAGGACTCGCGGTGACCGCGCAACTGGAAAGCCTGATCACACCGGACATGCGCATCCTCGGCGCCGCCGAGGACCTGCCGCTGTTGCCGGAAGCCAGCATCATGCTGGTGCGCAACCTGCACAACCCGTCACCAATTACCGAGTGCCTGGCCGAGCACATCGTCGAAGGCTTCAAACTTTAAACGCGAGCATCACCGCGCACAGCACCAGGAAACCGCAGAACAGCGCGCGCAATAGCCGCTCCGGCATGGCGTGGGCGATCTTCACGCCCCAGCTGATGCTCATCAATCCGCCGACGGCCAACGGCAACCCGATCATCCAGTCCACTTGATGGTGCACCGCGTAAGTCACCAGCGTGACACCGGTGCTGGGCAGCGCCAGCGCCAGTGATAAACCCTGGGCCACAACCTGGGTGGTGCCAAACACGCTGGTCAACACCGGCGTCGCCACGACCGCACCGCCGACCCCGAACAGCCCGCCCATGGTGCCGGATGCCGCACCGAGCACGCCCAACCATGGCCAGGAATAACGCATTTGTGCAGAAGCAGGTGCGTTAGCGGTGAACATGCGCACAAGGTTGTAGGCCGACAGGGCAATCAGGAACGCGACAAACCCCACGCGCATGGTTTGCGCGTCGATGCCTACTGCCCAGATCGAGCCAATCCAGGCGAAACAGAAACCCATCGCGGCCAATGGCAGGGCGTGGCGCATTTCGATGCGGATGCGCTGGTGATAACGCCACAGCGCCAGCATCACATTGGGCACCACCATGACCAACGCCGTGCCTTGAGCAATTTGCTGATCGAGACCGAACAGCACACCCAGCAACGGAATCGCGATCAATCCACCGCCGATGCCGAATATCCCGCCGAGGGTTCCCAGGGCTGCGCCAAAGGCCAGATACATCACGAACTCAATCACAGGCGATTTCCCTTTTGTCAGGAGACTCATCCTACGCAGTCGAGGCTGGCGGGGAAACGCACAGCAACGCACAATGGCTGTGCCAACTTCGCACAAGTGCCGACAAATCATGAACCCCAATCAATTGACCGATCAGCTCGGCCTGTTCCTTGATGTGCTGGAAACCGGGAGTTTCTCCGCGGCGTCCCGCCGGCATCCGCTGACGCCTTCGGCCGTGGCGCGGCGTATCGACAGCCTCGAGAATGCGGTCGGCAGCCAACTGTTCATTCGCAGCACCCACGCAGTGCGCGCGACGCCCGCCGGCCTGGCGTTTGCCGAACGGGCGCGAAGGATCGTGGCGGAATTGCGCCTGGCCCGCGCCGAAGCCGTGTCCCTGAGCAGCGCGCCGGAGGGCTTGATCCGGATCGATGCGCCTGCGGCATTCGGGCGACGGCATCTGGCGCCGGTGATTGCTGACTTCCTGATGCTCTACCCAGGCCTCGATGTGCAATTGCATCTGATCGACAGTTTTGTCGACATGCAGGGGCTGAACCTCGGCAAGGTTGATCTGGTACTGCGCGCCGGGCAAATGGCCGACACCCGGCTGGTGGCCACGCCGCTGGCGAGTATGGTGCGCATTGCCTGCGCCAGCCCTGAGTACCTGAAACGTCGCGGCGTCCCGAGCGAGCCGGCGCAGTTGATCGAACATGACGGCCTCGACTGGGACGGCCTGGCCCCACCCTTCGCCTGGCGCTTTGAACGCGACGGCCACATGCACCTGCATCGCCCTGCACGAATCCGCATGAGTGCCAATAATGCCGAGGCACTGGTCTGCGGTGCACTGGCCGGGTTGGGCATCGCGCATTTGCCGACCTGGCTGGCCAGCGAATACCTGTTGCGCGGCGAGCTGCTGCCACTGTTTTGCGATAAAGGCCTGCCGCCCCCAGAGACCACCGGCATCTATGCACTGCGCTTGTCGCAACAACCCAATTCCCGCAGTCGCTTGCTGCTGGAATACCTGAAAACCCGATTCAGCCCCATTCCGCCGTGGGATCTGGCACTACAAAACACCCTGGACCGGCACTAGTCTAGAATTGTCTGGTGCATTAAAGATTCGTCCGCTAGATTCATGACGATCACTGATCAAGGCTTTGAAATGACCACCGAGCGCAACACCCCGGATAACTGCGATGACCTGCTGCTGGACAATCAGGCTTGTTTCGCCCTGCATTCCACCTCGCTGCTGATGACCAAGGTGTACAAGCCGCTGCTGCAAGCGCTGGGCCTGACCTATCCGCAGTATCTGGCGATGATGGTGCTGTGGGAGCGGGATGGTTTGACCGTAGGCGAAATCAGCACGCGACTGCTGACAGACCCCGGCTCACTGACACCTTTGCTCAAACGCCTGGAGGTTGAGGGATTGCTCAGCCGCACCCGCAGCCGTGAGGATGAACGGGTGGTGATTGTCGAGTTGACTGAACAAGGTCGTGCCTTGCGGGACAAGGCGCGCAGCGTGCCCCAGTGCATTCTCGGCGCCAGCGGCATGACGCTTGAACGATTGCAGAAACTGCAAGCGGAGCTGCAAGTGCTGCGCAGCAACCTGCAAGACAGCCTCTAACCCTCCACCCCCCACAAATCCCCTGTAGGAGTGAGCCTGCTCGCGATGACGGAGTGTCAGTCAGCATTGATATTGACTGACACTCCGTCATCGCGAGCAGGCTCACTCCTACATTAGTTTTGTGGTGCGCCTGTCGATCTCGCTTCGTCTTTCAAAAAAATCTCTGCTGAAAATCCTGCCGCGACCGCTCTAACTCAATACATCCAATCAAAACCCTTCTGAAAGACAAAACTTTTTCAAAAATTTATCTTGCGCGCAAAATATTAGCGCGATACATTCATCTCGCACTTACTTAGCGCGCAAATATTTAGCGCAAAAAAACCAAATTCAAACGAGGCTCACACCATGCAAACTCTCTACACCGCAATCGCAACCTCCACTGGCGGCCGTGACGGTCGTGCGGTTTCCAGTGACAACATCCTCGACGTCAAACTCGCGACCCCGAAAGAACTCGGTGGTGCCGGCGGTGCAGCGACCAACCCTGAGCAACTGTTCGCAGCCGGCTACTCCGCCTGCTTCATCGGCGCGCTGAAATTCGTCGCCAGCCAGACCAAGCGCAGCATCCCGAACGACGCTTCGATCACCGCCCATGTCGGCATCGGCCAGATCCCTGGCGGTTTCGGTCTGGACATCGACCTGCACATCAGCCTGCCAGGTCTTGAACAAGCCGACGCGCAAAGCCTGGTCGAGGCGGCCCACCAGGTCTGCCCGTACTCGAACGCTACCCGTGGCAACGTCGATGTGCGCTTGCACGTTACCGTCTAACCGCTGACAACCAGACCGAACAGGAAACGAACATGAACACTTTCAGCAAAGTCTTGACCGGTACCCTTCTCGCTTTGTCCATCAGCAACGCGTTTGCAGGCGATGGGGTTGAACACAACACTCAGGCCTTCCTCGACGCCCTGAATGCGGGCACCGGCAAACCGATGGAACAACTCACCCCCAAAGAAGCCCGCGCGGTGCTGGTGGGTGCGCAAGCCTCGGTAAAACTGACACTGCCAAAAGCCGATGTCAGCGAGAAGACCATTCAAGTCGACGGCCAACCGCTCAGCCTGACCATCGTCCGGCCGGCCGGGGTCAAAGGTGAGTTGCCGGTGTTCATGTTCTTCCACGGCGGTGGCTGGGTGCTGGGGGACTTCCCGACCCACGAACGTCTGGTTCGTGACCTGGTAACGGGTTCGGGTGCAGCGGCGGTGTTCGTCAATTACACCCCGTCGCCGGAAGCGCATTACCCGGTGGCGATCAACCAGGCTTACGCTGCAACCAAATGGGTGGCCGAGCACGGTAAAGAGATCAACGTCGACGGCAAGCGCCTGGCCGTGGCCGGCAACAGCGTCGGTGGCAACATGGCCGCCGTGGTTGCGCTGATGGCCAAAGACAAGGGCACCCCGGCGATCAAGTTCCAGGTGCTGCTGTGGCCGGTGACGGATGCCAGCTTCGAAACCGCGTCCTACAACCAGTTTGCCGAGGGGCACTTCCTCACCAAAAACATGATGAAGTGGTTCTGGGACAACTACACCACCGATGCCAAGCAGCGTAACGAGATCTATGCCTCACCGCTGCGGGCAACCACCGCGCAACTGAAGGGCTTGCCGCCTGCGCTGGTGCAGACGGCCGGTGCCGATGTGCTGCGCGATGAAGGTGAAGCCTATGCCCGCAAACTGGACGAGGCGGGTGTGCCGGTCACGTCGGTTCGCTACAACGGCATGATTCACGACTACGGTTTGCTGAATGTGGTGAGCCAGGTGCCGGCGGTGCGTTCGGCGATGCTGCAAGCCTCCGAAGAACTGAAGCAACACCTGAAATAACGACACCTTGTAGGAGCGAGCGGTTCGGCGTCCCGACTTGCCCGCGAAAGCGTAGTGTCAGTCGACATCAATGTTGAATGACACACCGCCTTCGCGGGCAAGCCTCGCTCCTACGGAGTACTGCGTGTTTCTGGCAGGCACAAAAAAGCCCGACTCGATGGTCGGGCTTTTTTATTCCTGAAGCTGTGCTTATTTAGCACGGCCTTTGTAGGAACCGCCTTCGCGGGTGTCGATTTCGATGCGGTCACCGATTTCGATGAAGTCAGCAACTTGCAACTCAGTGCCGTTGCTCAGCTTGGCAGGCTTCATGACTTTGCCGGAAGTGTCGCCGCGAGCGGAGCCTTCGGTGTAGTCAACTACGCGCACGATGGTGGTCGGCAGTTCTACGGAAACCAGACGCTCTTCGAAGAAGATCGCTTCGCAAACATCGGTCATGCCTTCTTCAACGAAAGGCAGAACAGCTTCGATGTCTTCAGCGTTCAGCTCGTACATGGTGTAGTCGGTGGTGTCCATGAACGTGTAGGTGTCGCCGCTGATGAAGGACAGAGTCGCTTCTTTGCGGTCGAGGATTACGTCGTCCAGTTTGTCGTCGGCGCTGTAAACGATCTCGGTCTTGTAACCGGTCAGCAGGTTTTTCAGCTTGGTCTTCATGATCGCGCTGTTACGACCAGATTTGGTGAATTCAGCTTTCTGAACCAACCATGGATCGTTTTCGAGACGGATCACGGTACCGGGTTTCAGTTCTTTACCAGTTTTCATTACGAATATCCGAATTTGGATGGGATTTACAAAAATCTAGGCCGCGTATCATATCCAATTTACATAAAACTGTACCAGCGCTGCGGCAAGATCAGCCTGCAAGGCCTGTTCCAGACACCACGTCTCGGCGTGTTTTTGCAACTCCGGCCAGTGTTTACGGGTTGCCAGCCAGTGGTCAGACATATTTTGACCTGCATTCCACGTACGCCAAAGACCGCTGATCGCCTCGCTGGCAGGCTCGGACAGGCCTTTGGTGTACAGCGTCAGGAAGGCATCGAGCTTATCCAGGTGGATGTCTTCGTCCTGCTGATAGATGTGCCAGAGCAGCGGACGCCCTGCCCATTGCGCGCGGACAAATGAATCTTCGCCGCGCACGGCGTTGAAATCGCAGCACCAGAGTAAGTGATCGTATTGATCCTGTCGGACGAACGGCAGCACTTGCACGGTCAGCCCACCACGCACGTGCAACGCGCCGGCCGCCAGCTGATCGACACCGAGCCAGCGTTGGACATCCCCGAGAATCCGGCCTTCGGGCACCAGCAGATGCGTGGGTATCGAATCGGCGGCCATCACCTCCAGCCAACTGGCCAATCCGGCATTTTCGTAGGCAAACAGCGAAATCAGCTGTGCGTTCGGGGCGCGATCAATCCCCAGGCCTTGCAGGAATTCTCGCTGTGCCTCGGGGTTTTGCTGAAACTGCCTGCGACGTTCAAGCAATCCGCTTTCACGCAGCAAGCCACCCGTGCCTTTCTGAAACCCCGGAAAGAAGAAGTACTTCTGCACACTTTTGTACTTCACCGACGGCAGACCGTGACAGCCAATCACCCAGTCTTCAGCACTCAGGTAATCGAGGTTCATCCACAGTGGCGGCTTTTCCCGTGAGGCCATGGCGTCCATGTAGGCGCTTGGCAACTGGCAGGCGAACGCGGCGATCACTACATCGGCGGCTTCAGTGGGTTCCCATTCGGTCGGCCATTGGCGCACCTCGACACCCTGCTGCCATTGCTGCGCGGTGCTGATGTCGATTTCAGGACAGATGCGTTCGAAGGCCCGCAGGTCATCGACCCACAAGCGCACCGTCACGGCATGTTCGGCCACCAGCTGTCGGGCGAGGCGCCAGGTCACACCGATGTCGCCAAAGTTGTCGACCACGGTGCAAAAAATATCCCAGCGGGTGTTCATTTCAGGCATTCCAGGCTCCCGTTGGCAAAGGCGCCGATTGTCCGCATAAATTACCTCGCGCAGAAGAGCCGACGGCGATTAATCTTCGTGCGACAATCGCCATTCGCCCGCGACCACCCGCCAGGAGGCAGCCATGCCCTACCGTCCCAACCCGCGCCGTCCGTTGCCGATTCAGCTCAATGCGCTGCAATTGACCGGCAGCATTGCCCTCGGTCTGTGGCTTGGATTTCTCGCGATCGCGCTGACCTGCTGGCTCGCCTCGCGCCTGCTGTTCAGCGAGCAACTCGCGCCTGTCGCCGCCGCGGTAGAGCAACTGGCCAAACCGCCGGTGGTGGTGCAACCGGTGCCGGACATCCCGCCGCAAAGCCCGCTGTTCGAACAGTACGAAGAGAACCTGCGCAAAAACGAGCAGCAGCATCGAATGGATCAGGCCCGCAGCACCCGCCGCAATCTGTCCAATCCGAAATGCCAGTTCTGGCTGCAACAGGACCAGAACGCGCCGAGCGAAAAAAGCCGCGCCAACGTCCTGCAATTCTGCGACTGACCATGAAGCTCTCTATGCACAAGCAAACCGTCCACCAATTGATTATCGACAAGCTTCGGATCGATCTCGACATCGCCGAGCGTGCCGCGCAAACCGCTTACGAAACCGCGACCCACGAAGAAAACATCGCAGAAAACAAGTACGACACGTTGGGTCTGGAGGCGTCTTATCTGGCGGCTGGACAAGCCAAACGTGTGGAAGAAATCCGTCATTCACTCACGCTTTGCCAGAACCTGACCTTACGTCCGTATGACGAACAACGCGGAATCGAAGTCGGCGCCCTGCTCGGCCTGGAAGACGAAAAGGGTCGTGAGCAGTGGCTGTTTCTGGCCCCTGACGCGGCGGGTCTGAAAGTCGATATGGTGGGGCAAATGATCACCGTCATTACCCCTCGCTCACCGCTGGGCAAAAGCCTGCTGGGCAAGTTTGAAGGGGACGAGGTGGATATTCTGGTGGCGGGTGCTCGGCAACAGTTTGCTGTCACCGAGGTGATTTAAGCGGATTAATGGACCGGCAGTTCGACGCCGTCGAACAGCTCTTCCAGTTCCTGCTTGTTGTGGCACTGAATGGCCTTGGCCATGACTTCGCGGGTCAGGTGCGGAGCAAACTTCTCGATGAAGTCGCACATGAAGCCACGCAGGAAGGTGCCACGGCGGAAACCGATTTTGGTGATGCTGGATTCGAACAAGTCGCTGGCATCGAGCATGACCAGGTCGCTGTCGAGTTTGGCGTCAACGGCCATTTTCGCCACGATACCCACACCCAGACCGAGTCGAACGTAAGTCTTGATCACGTCAGCGTCGGCGGCGGTGAACACCACTTTTGGCGTCAGGCCACGATGGCTGAACGCTTCGTCGAGTTTCGAACGGCCGGTGAAACCGAACACGTACGTCACGATCGGGTATTCGGCCAGGGCTTCGAGGGTCAGCTTCGACAGCTTGGTCAGCGGGTGTCCCTGAGGCACGACCACGCAACGGTTCCAGCGGTAGCACGGCATCATCACCAGGTCACCGAACAGTTCCAGCGCTTCGGTGGCGATGGCGAAATCCACGGTGCCGTCAGCGGCCATTTCGGCGATTTGCATCGGCGAACCTTGGTGCATGTGCAGGGCAACGTCCGGGTACTGCTTGATGAAATTGCTGATCACCGGCGGCAATGCGTAACGTGCCTGAGTGTGCGTGGTGGCGATCGACAGGGTGCCTTTCTTCTCGTTGGAGAATTCCTGGGCGATCTGCTTGATGCTTTCAACCTTGCGCAGGATCTCGCCGGCGGTGGTGATGATGCGCTCGCCGGCCGGGGTGACGCGGGTCAGGTGCTTGCCGCTGCGAGCAAATACCTCGACGCCGAGTTCGTCTTCCAGCAGACGGATTTGCTTACTGATACCCGGTTGCGAGGTGTACAAGCTTTGGGCTGTAGCGGAAACGTTGAGGTCGTGGTGCGCCACTTCCCAGATGTAGCGCAGTTGTTGAAGCTTCATATGAATCCCTCAAAGCAGGTAGACGCCACGGGCATCAGCGACGGTATATAACTATATTAATGGTTTGAAGAATAAATCTAGAACTTTTTTGTCAAATTGCCACTATTCGTGTTCTAGCGATCGCTCTGGCGACGACGTTCCACCAGCGGCACGAGATAGACCGGGACCCGTGCCAACTGCAACACCCGCGCAGCGGTCCTGCCCAAAGGCGTTTCCGCGCCAGCACCATGGCTATGACTACCTACGATCAACAAATCCACCGAGAGTTTCTGCGCCTGGTCGAGAATCACCTGCGACGGGTCGCCCTGCAGCACCCGAACCGCTTGAATCCGCTCCAGGTCCTGCTCTCCTTCATCCCCCAACTCTTCCCGAAAGCTGTCGAGCACCCGCTGCTCGATACTGGCGATCACCGTGCTCAGGCCCTGACTGTGAAACTCGCTCAAGGCCTGCTCATCGAGGTAACTCTGCAGCACGGATTCAGCAAACAACCCCATGGGTTCAACGGCGTGCACCACATACAAGTCGGCATTGAATGTCCGTGCCAACGCCAGGGCATGCTGCATCACCAACGGTGCATACAGGCCGAGGTCAGTGGCATACAGCATTGAACGAATCATATGACCTCCTCGCGTGCCAACATGGCGGAGATTTGATTCAGCTTAGCAGTGCCTTGGCGAGTACGACGGCCCGCGTAACGCGTTGAACCGTGGGCTTAAACCTTTTGCTCGTTGCTTATGCCGTGAGGCACGTGACCGGTGGCGACCACTTCCCGGGCCAACTCGCAATGGCCGGCCTGATCGTCGAAAAACACGTCGGCGGCGAACGCTTCAAGAAACGCCGACTTGGTCAGCCCGCCAAGAAACAGCGACTCGTCCAGACGAATGTCCCATTCGCGCAACGTACGGATCACCCGTTCATGGGCCGGCGCCGACCGCGCCGTCACCAGAGCGGTGCGGATCGGGCAGGCGTCATCGGGAAACTCACGCTGCAACAGATTGAGGGCGGCGAGGAAGCCTTTGAACGGCCCGCCGCGCAAGGGCTCGCGGGCAGACTCACGTTCGCTGGCTTGAAACGCTTCCAGGCCACCGGACTGGTAGATCCGCTCAGACTCGTCGGAAAACAGCACGGCATCACCGTCAAAGGCGATACGCAGTTCATCGCTGGCCGCACGGCTGGCACCGCCCGACAGAATGGTCGCTGCGGCGAATCCGGCATCCAGCGCGCTGCGCACGTCTTCGGCATGGGTGGACAGAAACAGGTCGCAACCAAAGGCCTTGAGGTACGGATAAGGACTGCGTCCGCCGACAAACGCCGCGCGGGAAATCGCCAGGCCGTAATGATCAATCGAGTTGAACACCCGCAGGCCGGTGTCGGCGCTGTTGCGCGACACCAGGATCACCTCGACCCGGGCGCGACCGAGGCTGGCGTTCAGGTTCAGCAGTTTCTGCACCAGCGGAAACGCATCACCGGGCTCGAGGATTTCGTCTTCGTGTTCGATCTGATATTGCCGGTAGGCCTCGACGCCGCTCGACAGATAGACCTTGTGACTTTCGCTCAGGTCGAACAGTGCCCGCGACGAAATCGCCAGCACCAGTTTGTCGTCGATAGTCTTTGCCATGCCCTTCCCCCTCAGGTTGATCGACTTACGTGTTGCGTCGATCGATAAAACTCAAGCTGCGATACAAGGCTTCGATACGCGGCAATTCGCAGCCGGCGGCCTTGGCTGCCGCCAGTGGCCGGGCATAAATCGCCGCCAGTTCCAGCGGTCGTTTATGCAGGAAATCGTGGTACATGCTCGGCCAATAGTCCGGCATTTTTTCGGTCATCATGAACAGATAGTCCGCGTAACCGGCCGGCATGTCGTGCCCGCAGGCCTTGGCACCCTGAACCACTTCGGCCATCAAGGCCTTGATCAGTTCCCGACTGTCGGCATCGGCCATCAACGGCGTGGTGCCCGCCACCAGCAGCACCGACAGGCCGTTGTAAGGGATATTCCAGACCAGTTTCTGCCAGCGTGCCTGATGCAGGTTCGGCATGGCCTGGGAGTCGATGCCGGCGCTGCGGAACAAACCTGCGCCCTCCTCGACAATCGCCATGCGCGCCTGTTCATCGGTGGCAGGGCCGCTGTGGTAACCGACATTGACCGCGCCGAGAGCCTGGTGGGTGATCGCGCCGGGGCCGGTGCGATGGACGCAGATCAGGCAGAGCCCGCCGAGCAGGTGCAGGGAATCCGGAAGCAAGGCACGCAGACTGTCTTCGACATCCAGGCCGTTTTGCAGCAACAGCACCTTGGCGTTCGGGGCCGCCGCTTGAATGATCGCCGGCGCCAGATCGGCATTGCTGGTGGTCTTGGCGCCGACCAGCAACCAGTCGCAGGCGGGCATGTCTTCAGCGGATGAATAGGCCTGAACCGGGTTCAGCGTCAGCGCGCCATGCGCCGCACTGTCGACTTGCAACCCGCGTTCGGCGACCGCTGCAAACTCACTGCGCAACAAGAAATGCACATCGAAACCGGCACGCGCCAGCATCACCCCGTAGAACCCACCGATTGCGCCGGTTCCGATAATACCGATTGTCGGTTTGGCAACTGCCCCCATCATGGCAACTCCTCTGCAATTCGACTGAGCGCCTGGCGCACGGCTTCATTGAGCCCGGTGCTGGTCAGGCGCGACTGTACTGGCCCGAAGAACTCGCCGTCGCGCACCACAAACAGCGCCGGCAAATGAAAAACCTGATAACGCTCGACCACCCCGCCATTGTCCCCGGCATCGATCCAGCACAGCCGGTCGATTGCCAGATCGAGTCTTGGCAATTGCTCGCGGGCAAAACGGCAACTGGCGCAGCCGACACTGGTGAAAATCACCAGCGACACGCCGCTCATCGCCAGCAGCCGTTGGTCGGCGTCGAAATCGGTCAGTTCCAATTCGACCACTATACTGGGGGAAACAATGTCAAATGGCCGACACATGGAGTCCGTGTTCATGGGACGTTTTATTCCTCATCCTGACGATGTGCCCGTCGAATTAACGTTGCTGAAGCCTGAGTGTATTTCGCGACAACAGCTGCACACTATCAGCCTCGGGGGCATGGCTTGCAATTACCACCGCGCCTGGCGTCACGGTACGGCGCTGGAAGTACGCATGCCGACCTTGAACCCCGATTTGCGTTTTCTGGGCTATGTAGCCTGGTGTCTGCGGCGCAAACGCGGTTATCTGGTGGGCATTGCCTTTGTTGACGAACAGATGATGTTCAGTGCCCGGATGGGCGAGCAGGTGTGCCAGATCGAACGTTATTGTCGACTGCATGACGCCCACGACGATCTGCAGGAAACCCAGGCGCTGGCACTCGAATGGGTCCAGCAACACGCCGACGAGTTCTCCCACGACACGGTTCGCAAGGCATTTGCCCATGCTGTGCTGGATTGAGGGACGTCATCAATTCGTGGCGAATGCCCCCGAAACCGCTGTCTGCCCATTGTCGAGCAGGCGCGTAACGCGCTAAGGTTCGGCTCCCCGACGCGCTTAATTTGCTGTGCTCCGCCGCGCGGGTTCGCTGGCGGCCGGCACCCGTGACCTGACGAGTAAACGATGGCTGATTTACCGATCAACGACCTAAACGTCGCCTCCAACGAGACCCTGATCACTCCCGATCAGCTCAAGCGTGATATCCCTCTGAGCGACGCTGCCCTGCGCACCGTCACCAAGGGCCGCGAAGTCATTCGCAACATTCTTGATGGCACCGACCACCGCCTGTTCGTCGTGATCGGGCCTTGCTCGATCCACGACATCAAGGCAGCCCACGAATACGCGGAGCGCCTGAAAGTGCTCGCCGCAGAAGTGTCCGATACCCTGTATCTGGTCATGCGCGTGTATTTCGAGAAGCCACGCACCACCGTCGGCTGGAAAGGCTTGATCAACGACCCGTACCTGGATGACTCCTTCAAGATTCAAGACGGTCTGCACATTGGTCGTCAGTTGCTGCTGGACCTGGCCGAGATGGGCCTGCCAACCGCCACTGAAGCCCTTGATCCGATCTCCCCGCAGTACTTGCAGGACCTGATCAGTTGGTCGGCCATCGGCGCACGCACCACCGAATCCCAGACTCACCGCGAAATGGCTTCCGGCCTGTCCTCGGCTGTCGGCTTCAAGAACGGCACCGATGGCGGCCTGACGGTTGCGATCAACGCCCTGCAGTCGGTTTCCAGCCCGCACCGCTTCCTGGGTATCAACCAGGAAGGTGGCGTGTCGATCGTCACCACCAAGGGCAACGCCTACGGTCACGTCGTACTGCGCGGCGGCAACGGCAAGCCGAACTATGATTCGGTCAGCGTCGCGCTCTGCGAGCAAGCGCTGAACAAGGCGAAGATCAAGCCGAACATCATGGTCGATTGCAGCCACGCCAACTCCAACAAAGACCCGGCCCTGCAACCGCTGGTGATGGAGAACGTCGCCAACCAGATCCTCGAAGGCAACCAGTCGATCATCGGCCTGATGGTCGAAAGTCACCTGAACTGGGGCTGCCAGGCCATTCCGAAAGACCTCGCCGACCTGCAATACGGCGTGTCGATCACCGATGCCTGCATTGATTGGTCCGCCACTGAAAACACCTTGCGCAGCATGCACGCCAAGCTCAAGGATGTGCTGCCGAAACGCGCTCGCACCTGATCACTTTTCGCCGCACACAAAAACGCCGGGCTAAACCCGGCGTTTTTTTGTGTTCGTATTCTGAGGTTACTGGCTCAGCTTGGCGGCATGCCGCTGGTGACGCTCCATGTAGCGCTCCACGTAGGAACACGAAGGAATGACGGTGTAGCCCATTTCCTCGGCGTACTCCAGCGCCTTCTCGGTCAAGGCCGCCGCGATGCCGCGACCACGCAACGCGTTGGGCACGAACGTGCGATAGATATCCAGGGTCTGTTTCCCCAGATCCATATAAGTCAGGTAGGCACGATGACCGTCCACACTGGTCTCGAACTGATGACCAGCCTGGTCATGGTGGATGGACAACGCCTCGCTCATCACTACTCCTCGCGGGTCTTGAATTCTGACCCCTACCTTACCGATGTTTTTCCGGCGAAGGAACATCTACGCCACCCCGTGCCTGAATGGACACCGAGAAGAGCTGCACCGATCTCGCGCAACCTGACACGTATCAAATAGTAGGCACCATTGGCAGAAATGCTCAAGGTACGCTCGTCATCGCGCGCAGGTGGCGGGTGCTGCTCCGGGTGACGCAGGGACGGCTCGACCGAAAATATCCGCGGGTCGATAGCCTGAACATTGCCGGATGTTGAGACTTAAGACGAACGCGCGCTCTTAAAGTCACCATCAAGATGGTTAAAGATTATGAGAGCCACGGCGCAAAATCCGAACAGAAGTGTGGACGAATCCATATAGACAGACTTTAGCCAAGATTGAGAAAAACAGCGCTGAGTGCACGGAACTTTTTTTCGCCGGCTCGCTCAGCTCGGGCCTCCCAGCTGGATATTTTTTAAACAATGCAGTTAAAAGTTGCTCGAAAAAGAATCAACGCCTACAATTTTTTTTGCTTCTTGCTACACGTCAGTTTACTTACTAGAAGTAATGGGTAGTATGTACGCCGGCCATTTCCTCACTCTGAGGAGACAGCTACTTAATAGAAAGTCCTTGAAGGGGAACACGATGAACAACGTTCTGAAATTCTCTGCTCTGGCTCTGGCCGCAGTTCTGGCTACCGGTTGCAGCAGCGTATCGAAAGAAACCGAAGCACGTCTGACTGCTACTGAAGACGCAGCAGCTCGCTCCCAGGCTCGTGCAGACGAAGCTTACCGTAAAGCTGATGAAGCTCTGGCTGCTGCTCAAAAAGCACAACAGACTGCTGATGAAGCTAACGAGCGTGCTCTGCGCATGCTGGACAAAGCTAGCCGCAAGTAATAATCCTTCGGGATTGTTATCAAGCCGACCCATTTATGGGTCGGCTTTTTTATTGCCTGACGTTTCCTGTGGGCAACAAAAAACCCGCCGACGCGGCCTGCGTCGGCGGGTTCTTTTCAAGCGTTACTGCAGCGGGTCGATCGGTGCACTCGTCACCATCGGCGCGGAAGTGTTCGGCACTCCGATTTCCACCGGCAGGCCATCTTCAGCGGCAACCACGTCGCGGACCACATCCCAGTTCATGCGCAGGTTATTGGTGATGTCCTCACGCTTGAGCATCGCGTTGATCACCGCGGTGTGTTTGTCGACCACAGAAGGGTTGCCCTTGTCGTCCAGCGGTGTGTGCGCTTCCAGATAGACCTTGCCACCACTGACGCCGAATTTGTACGGATCGCTGAGGATGCGTACCGACGTACCGACCGGCACCATGCCCGCCATTTCCAGCACGTTGTTGTTGAACATGCGGAAGCAGCCGTGGCTGGTGCGCATGCCGATGCCGAACTTCTTGTTCGAACCGTGGATCAGGTAGCCCGGCGTGCCCAGGGTGAACTTGAACGGCCCCAGGGGGTTATCCGGGCCTGCCGGCACGACGTTCGGCAACGGATCGCCATCAGCGGCGTGCTCGGCCTTGATCGAGGCTGGAGGCGTCCAGGTCGGGTTCGGCGTCTTGGCGGTGATACTAGTGTGGGCAATCGGCGAACCCCAGCCTTCACGACCGATACCCAGCGGGAAGGTGTAAACCACGTTCCGGCCTTTCGGGAAGTAGTAGAGGCGGTATTCAGCCAGGTTGATGACGATGCCTTCACGCGGGCCCGGCGGCAGGATGAAACGCGTCGGCAGGATGATCTCGGTACCAGCGCCCGGCAACCATGGGTCCACGCCCGGGTTGGCCGCGACCATTTCCGTATAGCCCAGATCGTAGGTGGTGCCGAGGTCGGCGAAGGTGTCTTCGTACTTGGCCTTGATCACTTGCACCTGCCCGATGATGTCTTCACCGGGTGGTGGCAGGGGCAGCTCCAATGCGGCTACGGGGCCCGCCACACAAAGGGCGGCAAGAGACAGGCAGCGGGTGACGGCAGGAAAACGCGGCAACATCCGGAAAATCCTTCGCATGATCGACAAGGGTATAAAAACGCGATTGTACACCGGCATCCGGAATTTCGGGGAGTTGGCCGATAGCAAGCTATCTTTGGCGCTTTACAGCTCGAACCGCAACTCTGGCCAGATCGGCGAGGTGCCGCGTTTCTGTGATTCCAGGATGGCCCGGCACAGCGAACACAGGCGCTGGTCCTGGAACACCCGACGGTCGACACTCGACCAGCGCGGTTGCGCGGGCAGCAGACTGCCGCACAAGGTTCGATCGGCCGAGCCGCCCAGCTCTAGCTGACGAGTCACCAGATGCACCCGCACTTCCTGGCAGGCGAACAGATCCAGCTGTTCGTCAGGCTCGATCAGTTGGTAGGCAAACAGGGACCAGGCGGGACGCGGCATCGGGGGCTCCAAATCGGGGGCGCCACCTTAGCCGAAACGCCGCCGCTAGAAAAGCGTCAAAGCAGCGGTTTCAGTGTCGGCCAGACATTTTCCAGCAACTTGTCCTGAGCCCCGGCAGCCGGGTGCAATCCGTCGGCCTGCATCAGCTCGGGATGACCGCCCACGCCGTCGAGAAAAAACGGCACCAGCGGGATGTTTTTCTCGTTGGCCAGCGCACTGTAGACCTTCGCAAAGGCCTCGGTGTAACGAACGCCGTAGTTGGGTGGCAACTGCATGCCGAGCAAAAGCACCTTGGCGCCACTGTCCCTGGAGCTGTCGATCATTGACGCAAGGTTTTGTTGCAAATTAGCCGGGGGCATTCCGCGCAGCCCGTCGTTGCCGCCCAACTCGAGGATCACCAGCTCCGGCTTATGCTCTGCAAGCAGCGCGGGCAGGCGCGCCTGGCCTCCGGCACTGGTGTCGCCGCTGATGGAGGCGTTGACCACTTTATCGTCGAAACCTTCGCGCTTGAGCCGTTGCTCAAGCAACGACACCCACCCCAAGCGGGTATCCAGTCCGAAACCGGCGCTGATACTATCGCCAACGATCAGGACTGTACCCGCCGCTGCGTTCTGGGCCATGCACATCAAGGCCAGGCCAGCACTCAAAAACCACACTCGCATCGGATTCTCCATGGGCGCAAGCATTCTCACCGCGAAGAACCTCAGCAAAGTGGTTCCCAGCGCGGAAGGTGAACTGACTATCCTGCACGAACTGAGCCTGGAACTGAACAAGGGCGACAGCCTGGCCATCGTCGGCGCCTCCGGTTCCGGCAAATCCACCCTCCTCGGTCTGCTCGCCGGCCTTGACCTGCCGAGCAGCGGTGAAGTCACCCTCGCCGGCCAAGGCCTGAGCAATCTCGATGAAGACCAGCGCGCGCGCATTCGGGCGGAGCATGTCGGGTTTGTGTTTCAGTCCTTTCAACTGCTGGACAGCCTCAACGCGCTGGAAAACGTCATGCTGCCGCTGGAACTCGATGGCCGCAAAGACGCCCGTGAACGTGCCACTCAGTTGCTCCAGCGCGTTGGCCTCGGCCAGCGCCTGACCCATTCGCCGCGCCAGCTTTCCGGTGGCGAGCAGCAGCGCGTGGCGATTGCCCGGGCGTTTGCCGCCGAACCCGATGTGCTGTTCGCCGACGAACCCACCGGCAACCTCGACAGCCACACCGGCGAGCGCATCAGTGACTTGTTGTTCGAACTCAACCAGGAACGCGGCACGACCTTGGTGCTGGTGACCCACGACGAACGCCTGGCACATCGCTGCCGGCGCCTGATCCGCCTTGAAGCCGGCCTGCTGGTCGCCCCTCTGGAGCCTTGATGGCACGCCTGCCGCTGTTGCGCCTGTTCAGTCTTGCCATCCGCCAACTCCTGCGCGACGCCCGTGCCGGTGAATTGCGCGTGCTGTTCTTCGCCTTGGTGGTGGCCGTCGCGGCGAGCACCGCCATCGGCTATTTCGGTGCTCGCCTGAACGGCGCCATGATGCTGCGCGCCACCGAGTTTCTCGGCGCCGACCTGTTGCTTGAAGGCAGCTCTCCCGCGCGGCCCGAACAGATCAAAAGCGGCACGGAGCTGGGACTCGAACACGCTCAAGTGGTGGAGTTCTCCAGTGTCATCGCCACCGACAACGGCATTCAGCTGTCCAGCATCAAGGCGGCCGACGATGTGTATCCGCTGCGTGGCGAACTGAAAAGCGCCCCGCAGCCCTTCGCCCCGGAAGAAGCCGGTGGCGGACCGAAACCCGGCGAAGCCTGGGTCGAAGCGCGGCTGTTGACCGCGCTCGATTTGAAGATCGGCGACAGCATCGATGTCGGCCTGCGCTCCCTGAAACTGGCGCGAGTCCTGACTTACGAGCCGGACCGTGCCGGCAATTTCTACAGCCTCACGCCGCGGGTGCTGATCAACCTCAGCGACCTCGCCGCGACCGGCGTGGTGCAACCCGGCAGCCGGGTCAGTTACCGCGAACTCTGGCGCGGCAAAGCTGAAGCCCTGGAAACCTATCGTCAACTGATCAAACCCGGTCTGGCCGCCAACCAGCGCATACAGGATGCGCGCGATGGCAACCGGCAGATCGGCGGCGCGCTGGGCAAGGCCGAGCGTTACTTGAACATGGCCAGTCTGGTGGCGGTTCTGCTGTCCGGCGTGGCCGTGGCGCTGTCGGCCACGCGCTTCGCCACCCGCCGCTTCGATGCCAGTGCCTTGCTGCGTTGCCTGGGTCTGTCGCGCCGGGAAACCATGGTGCTGTTCAGTTTGCAGCTGACGGTACTCGGCCTGCTCGCCAGCCTCAGTGGCGCCCTCCTCGGCTGGCTCGCACAGCTTGGATTGTTCGCGTTGCTGCATGATCTGTTGCCGACCGATGTGCCACCGGGCGGGCTGTTTCCAGCCATCGCCGGGATCGGTACCGGGCTGGTGGCATTGGCCGGTTTTGCCCTGCCACCGCTGGCTGCACTCGGTCGAGTGCCACCGTTACGGGTCCTGCGTCGGGACATGCTGCCGATTCCTTCCAGCACCTGGATGGTCTATGGCGCCGCCTTGGGCGCCCTCGGCCTGATCATGTGGCGCCTGAGCCTTGATCTGGTGTTGACCTTCGCCCTGCTCGGCGGCGGCGTGATTGCGGCGTTGATCCTCGGTGGCCTGCTGTTGCTGCTGCTCAAAAGCCTGCGTCGGATGCTGGCACGCGCATCATTGCCGTGGCGCCTTGGGCTGGGCCAACTGCTGCGCCATCCTTTGGCGGCAGCGGGACAATCCCTGGCCTTCGGCCTGATCCTGTTGTCCATGGCGCTGATCGCATTGCTGCGCGGCGAGTTACTGGATACCTGGCAGAACCAGTTGCCGAAAAACGCGCCAAACTATTTCGCCCTGAACATCTTGCCCGCCGACAAACAGGCCTTCACCGATCGCCTGATCGAACTGTCAGCCCAATCGGCGCCGCTGTACCCGGTGGTGCCCGGTCGCCTGATCAGCATCAACGGCGAGCCGGTGCAGGAAATCGTCAGCAAGGATTCGGCGGGTGATCGAGCCATCCAGCGCGACCTGAGCCTGACCTGGGCGGCGGATCTGCCGGCGGGCAACAAACTCACGGCGGGCAACTGGTGGAACGAGCAGCCAGCCGATGAGATTCCTGGCGTGTCGGTGGAAGGCAAGGTTGCCGAAAGCTTGAAGCTCAAGCTCGGCGATCACATGGTGTTTACCGTTGGCGGGGCCAATCGCGAAGCGAAAGTCACCAGCCTGCGGGAGATCAATTGGGACAACTTCCAGCCGAACTTTTTCATGATTTTCCAGCCCGGTACGTTGAAGGATCTGCCGGCGACCTACCTGACCAGTTTCTATCTGGCGGCGGGTCACGATCAGCAGATCGTCGACCTGTCCCGGTCGTTCCCGGCGGTGACCATTCTGCAAGTCGAAGCCTTGCTGGCGCAGCTGCGCAGCATCCTCGCTCAGGTCACCCTGGCGGTCGAGTACGTGCTGCTCTTTGTATTGGCGGCGGGGATGGCGGTGTTGTTCTCGGGCTTGCAGGCGACCCTCGATGAACGCATTCGCCAAGGTGCGCTGCTGCGAGCACTGGGAGCCGAACGGCAGTTGCTGGTCAAGGCACGGCGGATCGAGTTCGGTTTGCTCGGCGCGGTCAGCGGGTTGTTGGCGGCACTGGGTTCGGAACTGGTGAGCCTGGTGCTTTACCGCTACGCCTTCGACCTGCCGTGGCATCCGCATCCGTGGCTGCTGGTGTTGCCGTTGATTGGCGCGGTGCTGATCGGCGGCGCTGGCGTGTTCGGTACCCGTCGCGCGTTGAACGCCAGCCCCCTGACAGTGTTGCGCGAGGGTTGATAGACTCAAGGCCTTTCCTTCACAAGAAGTTGCCATGAGCCGTTATCGCCCTCCCCGCACCGCTGGCACCGCGCTGATCACCCCCGAAGGTGAAGCGCGGATGCGGGCCGAGTTCCATGAGCTCTGGCATGTCCGTCGGCCTCAGGTGACGCAATCGGTCAGCGAGGCGGCGGCACAGGGTGATCGCTCGGAAAACGCCGAGTACACCTATGGCAAAAAGATGCTGCGCGAGATCGACAGTCGCGTGCGCTTTCTGACCAAGCGGCTCGAAGCACTGAAAGTCGTCAGCGAGAAGCCCAGCGACCCGAACAAGGTCTACTTCGGCGCCTGGGTCACCATCGAAGATGAAGACGGCAAAGAATCACGCTACCGCATTGTCGGGCCCGATGAGCTGGACTTGAAACTGGGCCTGATCAGCATCGACTCGCCACTCGCACGCGCGCTGATCGGCAAGGCGCTGGACGCCGAGGTTCGGGTCCAGACACCGACCGGCGAGCAGTGCGTGTACATCGTGGCGATCGAATATCTCTAAAGCCTCAGCGGCGCGTAATCAAACCTTGCCGGGCAACCCGAGTCAGTTGCCTGATCACTTCCGGTGCGTCTTCAACGCTGGGCGATTGAATCACCGCCAGATCGAAACTGTCGCTGGCAAATCGCACCAGTGATTCGCCCTCTTCGACAAACTGGATCAGGAACGCTGCGGGCCCGCCAGTGCGACGTGGCCAGCCATCGAGGTAACGCAGGAGCGTCGGCTGATGTTTTCCGCCAAGCAGGATTTTTGGATTGCGCTGGGTGAGGTGTGCCGTGATCGGCGCGGGGCGTACAACGGGGCTTAGTGCATTCATTGTGTCGTGTCTCTGCCTCAAAAGTCTGCATGGCAGGTGAGAGGCAACACCGAACCAGCGCTTTAGCGGTATTTCGAAGCCTGTTTCAAGCTTCTATCGGCAACTGGACGAGTCACCTGGCGCCCCGCAAGTAGCTGTTTAAATCGGCGCATGAGCAGCATCCTAGAGAAGCTGACCGGACAGTGTCAAGAATGACGCGCAACAAAAAAGGCCCGCGCGATGCGGGCCTTTTCGTTGAGCCAGAGCGGTCAGTCAGCGATCGCGCGGTCTACCGACAGTTTGCCGGCCCCCTCGATCAATACAGCGATGCTGCCGCCGAGCAAGGCCAGGGCGAATTCATAACCGTTGTTGGACATGAACAGACCGTGGCTGATGTGCACAGTGAAAATGGCGACCAGCGAAAGGAAGGCCAGACCCAGTGCTGCCGGACGTACCAGCAGACCGATGATCAGGGCCAGACCGCCGAAGAACTCAGTACCACCGGACAGAATCGCCATCAGCTGACCCGGTGCCAGACCCAGGCTTTCCATGTACTGCGCGGTGCCGGCAATGCCGTAACCACCGAACATGCCGAAGAGTTTCTGCGCGCCGTGAGCGGCGAAGATGATGCCGACGAAGATCCGCAGAACGGTCAAGCCGTAGCCAGCGCGGGTAAACAGTACCTTGTTGATCAGTGAGCTCATGCTGTGTCATCCATTGTGATTGTGTGTTGGTTGGCCGCTATATTAATCGATTAATCCAATGTTATAAGCGCAATTTTTGCGACATAACAATCAGTTTAGTCGATCACTTGCGTGAGGCAACTTTTTGCCCCTGGGGCTCCAACGACTCCCTTTCACGATCGAACGCCAGGTAATACTTGTTCACGCTATTAACATAGCTGACGGCGCCCATTCCCACCTGCTCCATGGCAATGCGCTCGACCTGGAAGAACCACTGATTGGGATTCAGGCCGCGCCGCCGGGCTTCGGCGCGCATGCCTTGAACCCGTTCCGGTCCCATGTTGTATGCCGCCAGCACGAACGCCATGCGCTCGCGCTCATTGAGTTTGGGGCTGGCGAAGAATTTGCGACGGATCATCGCCAGGTACTTGGCACCGGCCTGAACATTGGCGTCGAGGTTTTGAATGTTGCTGACCCCAACACGCTGGGCCGCGGACGGGGTGATCTGCATCAGCCCGGTGGGGCCGCTGCCGCTGCGGGCATTAGGCTGCAGCGCGGATTCCTTGAAGGCCAGCGCCGCCAGGTTCAGCCAATCCATGCCTTGGGCATCAGCATGCTTTTGCAGCACCGGGCGAAGTTTTTCCAGACGCTGCCGGTCAGCTTTGGCTAATGGATAGTGCACTTGATACAGGCGTCGATAGATTCGCAGGAACGCCGCATCCTGGTCCGACGGTTTCTTGTAGGTTGTCAGGAAGCGATCAATGCTCGCGCGCAGCATCGAGGCGTCACGGCGCACGAACCAGTATTCCTCGCCCGGCTCGCTGATCAGCACCTGCTTGTCGAAGCGCAACTTGGGCAGGATCTTGCCCCAGCGCTCGGCAATCGGTTGCTCGACGATGGTCAGGTGAAAAATCCCGCCCTGAACCATTTCCAGCACATCCTCGACGGCAAGACTGGGGTCGACCCATTCGATTTTCACCGGCGCCAGTTTGTGCAGGGCGAGCTTTGAATTGATCTGACTGACCGCGTCCCCGGCGGCACTGCCGGTGGGCAGCGCCAGGGTTTTGCCCGAGAGTTGTTCGACTCGGGTGTAACGGCGTTCACCTTTGATGCCTACCAGCACCAACGGAATGTTGCTGGCAATCGGTTCGCTGCTGCTGACCGCGTGGCCCGGTTGCAAATCGAGCAGCTCGCCCGGCGCGACCAGGTCACCCTCCCCGCGCTGCAAGGCACCGAGCAGTTGATCCTTGGCTTTGGGAATGATCTTGAGGGTGATTTCCTGACCGTCACGGGCGTGACCGTTGAGGTATTGCTCGAAGGCACGCAGGCGGTGGTATTCGACGCCGATGGCCTGGCCCTGGACTTCGCCGGAGCTGTTGCGGCTCTGGTTGACCAGCACCCGCAACACACGGCTGCTGCGAATCTCCGTCAGGTCACGGACCTTGGCCGCCGGTACGGCTTGCAGCGGGCCGGCCAGACGCGCAACCGCCGGCATCGGCAGCAGCAACGAACAGTACAGCAGTAGCAAAATCGAGGGACGTGTCATCCACTCTCCGGAAAGAATACTGGGCCGATCTCAAGAATTTTCATGAAATCGAACGACAGAAACAGAGCGCCTTGAGCGCTGACAAAGTGCGAAAGACTGGCACAGTGATGGCACCTTGACCACCCCAGCGAGTCTCGCGGCATCAAGAGACAGCTTTAACTCGTTGTAGTTCTTGGCTTTTTTTATAAATCTACAGCTCTGATATGCTTTCCGGCCTTTGGTCCGAGGTAGCACCATGCAACTCATCGATATCGGCGTCAACCTGACCAACCCCAGTTTTGGTGATAAACACCAGGCCGTACTTGATCGCGCGTATGCCGCGGGGGTCTGCCAATTGGTCCTGACCGGCACCAGTGTCGAGGGCAGCGAACAGGCACTGGAACTGTGCCGGGAGCTGGACGAATCGGCTCAGCGGCTGTTCGCCACAGCGGGCATTCACCCTCATTCGGCCAGCGACTGGAACGCCGACAGCGCTCAACGCCTGCGCGGTTTGCTCAAGGAGCCCTGCGTGGTGGCCGTGGGTGAATGCGGGCTGGATTTCAATCGCGATTTCTCGCCGCGCCCACAGCAGGAAAAAGTCCTCGAAGAACACCTGGCGATGGCGGTCGACCTGCAATTGCCGGTTTTCCTCCATGAGCGCGATGCCAGTCAGCGACTGCTGGAAATCCTCCGCGATTACCGTGATCAGCTGCCGGCCGCGGTGGTGCATTGCTTCACCGGGGAAAAGAAGGCGCTGTTCAGTTACCTCGATCTGGATTTGCACATCGGCATCACCGGCTGGATCTGCGACGAGCGCCGGGGCACGCATCTGCATCCGCTTGTGAAGGAGATCAAGCGCGGGCGTTTGATGCTGGAAAGCGATGCGCCGTATCTGTTGCCGCGCAGCTTGCGGCCCAAGCCGAAGAATGGCCGCAATGAGCCGGCGTATTTGACGGAAGTGCTGCGGGAAGTGGCGTTGCATCGTGGTGAGACGGAAGAGGATCTGGCGGCCCATAGCACTGCTTGTGCGCGTGCGTTCTATGGCCTGCCCTCAATCCCCCAGTAACCACAGGTGGTTTTGTGGTGCTCGTTGACCTGCATCAACATCTGAGTTCCTGCATAGCGGCACAATGCTGGCACCTTGCCAATGCTGTTTCCGCTATCAGAGAAGACCTCCATGGGTGCCTGGCTTAGCAATATCTCGCTGAAATACAAATTCTGGGCGGTCAACGCAGTCGCCTTCTTCACCACCCTTTTGCTTGTGCTGTACGCCGTGCAGCTCGAACAACAAGCCCGCAGCCAAGCCTCCCAAGCAGCGGCTCAGACTCAGGCACGCTTACTCAATGCCTGGCCAGCCGGGCAACCGCTGCCCAAGGCCGATCATCTGCTGGTTTCCAGTCGCGGGCAGGCGCCATTGCTGAACGGGCGCCCGATGCTGGAACTGGCCGATGCCAATGGCTGGGTCGAGATCAACGTCATGCCGCTGTTCGGCGACAACCCATTGATGGGCGCCGAGGTGTTGTCTCGCCCCGACGGTCAACAGGTCGCGGTAGTGGCCTACGGCCCGAGCCTGAGCCAGGTGTTCGGCGAACGCTTCGCCAACTACGCGGTGGCGGTGTTCATCCTGATGCTGGCGATGCTGGGCGCTTCGCAGTTGTTGATCCGATTCCTGCTGAGTCAGCTCAACACCTTGAAAGACGTGATGCTCCACGTCGAGAAAACCGGCGACCTGTCAGCCCGTGTGCCGCTGGCCTGCAAGGATGAAGTCGGGCAGATGGCCAATGCCTTCAACGCGATGCAGGCCGGTTACCAACGAGTGGTCAACACCGTCGCCAGCACCGCACGGCAATTGGATGTCGGCGCGGCGCGACTGGCCTCGAGCATGAACGAGGTGCGTCACGGCATGCTCGGCCAGCAAAGCGAAACCGATCAGGCGGCCACTGCGATCAACGAAATGACCGCCACCGTCTACCACATCGCCCAGCACGCCGGCGCGACCCGCGACCTCTCGCAAACCGCGGACACCTTGGCCGGCAGCGGACAGGAAGTGGTCAGTCGGGTGCAGAAATCCATCGCCGGGTTGTCCAGCGGCGTGCAACAGACGGCCGAGATGATCCAGCGCCTCGCCGAGGACAGTCAGAAAATCAACGGCGTGGTCAGCGTGATTCACAGCATTGCCGAGCAGACCAATCTGCTGGCCCTGAACGCAGCGATTGAAGCGGCCCGGGCCGGCGAAATGGGACGCGGCTTTGCGGTGGTCGCCGATGAAGTGCGCAACCTGGCCAAGCGTGTCCAGACGTCCACCGACGAGATCACCCTCATGGTGTCCGCGCTGCAGGCCGGGACCCGGGACGCGGTGGACTTCATGCAGGAAAGCTCGTTCAAGGCCGACGACTGCGTGCAACAGGCCCAGGAGGCTGGCGTCGCATTGGCGCAAATCACCAGCGCGGTGGCGCAAATGCGCGAAAGCAATACACAGATTGCGGTTGCGGCCGAGCAGCAGAGTCAGGTGGCGGAAGAGATGAACCGGGCGGTGGTGAGTATTCGCGATGTGACCGAGAACACCGTGCAGCAGACTGTGGACTCAGCGACCACCAGCAATGAACTGGCGGCGCTGGCCGGGGAATTGAACAAGGCGATCGGGCAGCTCAAGCTCTGAGGGCCCCTTCGCGGGCAAGTCGGATCGCCGCACCGCTCGCTCCTACAGGGCGTTGCGATGCTCTTGATGTTGTAGGAGCGAGGCTTGCCCGCGAAGGCGTCCGCCCGGGCAACATCAATCCCGACCATGACCGCTATCACTCCGATAGCCAACCTCGATTCGCCGCCCGCCCTCACCCCGCCTATTCTTCAATCATGTGTTCAACATGGATCGAGGATTAGCATCATGGGCAAACGTCACCCCAACCTTCCCGCCTGGCAATGGCGCGCCTACCCGGGCAATCACCAGCACCCGACCAATCTGGTGTTGCACCTGATTGCCGTGCCGCTGTTCATCGTGGCGTTTCTGCTGATTGTTTCCGGGGTGTTCGGCCTGAATTTCGCGAACTTTGCCATCGGTGTCATTGGCGTGATCGCCGCACTGGGCTTGCAACGCCACGGCCATAGCCTGGAGGCGCAAGCCTCCGAGCCGTTCAGTGATCGCAAAGATGCAATGTCGCGCTTACTGGTCGAGCAGTTCCTGACCTTTCCACGTTTTTTCCTGAGCGGCGGCTGGTGGCGCGCCTGGCGTGAGCGCCACCGTCGTCATTGATCAGGCGAAAATCGTTACCGTCTGCCGGCTCATGGCGATCAACTGACCGTCCGCGCTCCACAGTTTCGCGGCCGCATGGCCGTAGCCGTCGGCGCCATGCTCGATTTCAACCAGGTACTTGCACCAGTCCAGCGTGCTCAATACCAGCAGCGGCTGGACGAATTCGATGGTCCAGGTCAGCGTGCTGCCCATCGCCGGTTTGTTCAGGTGCGGCAACAGGGCCGGAGGCCAGGCGTCGACCAGTGCCAGAATATGCGACTCGCTGACCGCCTCTTCCTTCACATCCCCACGTAAACGCACCCAGCCACCCATCTCGCGGGATTTATTGCCGGTAAACGGCAGGCCGCCGACACTCCAGCGCATCGCCAGATGCTGCATGAATTCCGGGAGTACGCCTTTGATGTACGGCAGCTCCTGACAGTCGTCCCAGTGTTTCATCTCAGGTGCCGGCTCGGCCGCGACCGTGACTTCGGAAGGCCGCGAGGCGCCGAAGCTGCCCTGGATTAGCGTCACCACTTGCCCCTTCTGCATCGCGCGGCCCAGCACCTGACTGACGGCTTTGCCTTCGCGCAACACATCGACCTCAAAACTGACCGGCACTTCGGGTTCGACCGGCCCGACAAAGGTGATCGCCAGCGAACGCACCGGACGATCCGCCGGGACTTTTGCGCGCATGGCTTCGTATTGCAACGCGGCCACCAGGCCACCGAAACTGGCACGCCCCTGAGCCCATCCGGCCGGGATAGACAGCTCCAGCGGCTGGCTGCGGACGGCGTCGAGCAGATCGGAAAAGCGCATGGAAACCTCGGTACGGAAAATGGATGGAGGGATCTTAACCAGCCAGGGAGGCCGGCACAGCGCTTATTCCGGCCAAATAGGCTGACAGATAGGCCGCGTTGAACATCGATTCCAAATTCAACAGAGATCCATTGTAGGAGTGAGCCTGCTCGCGAAAGCGGTCTGTCAGCCACATCCATATTGAATGTGAAAACGCTTTCGCGAGCAGGCTCACTCCTACAGGGATTTGTGGTGGGGTCAGGATTTGAAGCAGGCGGCGCTGAGTTTGTCGAGGACGCGGTCGGCGCGCTCTTCGGCCTTGGCCATGGTGGTTTTCCAGACCGCGACGCAAGGTTGCAAATCGGCTTCCTGCTCGGCTCTGGCCAGCCATTGCCAGCAGTCGTGCCAGTCACCAAGGGCACCTTGCGCAGACTTCAACCGCGGCATCGCAGCGTCGGGCAATCGATCAAGTTCGGGATAGGCTTCGATACCATAGCGCACGCGCTTGATCAGCAAGCGCAAGCGATGGCGATCGTGGGCAGGATCGTGCAGGGCCTGATCGAGCTTCTTCCATTGTTTGGCCAGGCGTTTTTCGATGCGTTTGCGCAAGCCCTTGAGCAAGCCCTGACGCTGGGAGGCGCGCAGAAAACGCGGAAAGGCGTCGAGGATCATCAACAACTGCGTCACCTCGGGGCTTATCGCCACCGCCGGATAAGCCGCGGCCATCTGCGCCATGCGCCGTTGCGCCGCTTCCGGTTGATCGTGCTGGAGCAAATACGCCGCCAGCACCTCGCGATCACGCATGGGCGTGGTCAGCTCGCCGACCCGGGACGCCGCCGCTTCCAGCTGCTCGACGCCGGGAAGCCCACGCAAAGGCCGCAACAGGCTGCGCAAACGGCGAACCGTGGTGCGCAGGTCGTGCAATGCTTCGGGGTCAGTGCGAGCACTCAGGCGTGCCTGGCAGGCCAGCAGGCGAACCTCCATACCCAGTACTTGAGCCACCAACCGATCAACCAAGGCAGGCATTTTTTGCTCCCTGAAATGAATTTCCCTAAGCCTAGATCATGCCTTAACGGCCGGCGCGTGACTCACGAATATAGAAACGCGCCTTCTCGGCCTTCTTGGTACAGCCTTCGAAGCCTTCGAACTGCTGCTGGGTCTTGGCCGCGGTTAACAGCGACAGGGCTTTGGAGTAGCTGACGGTGCCGGCAAAACCCTCGGCCTTGGCCAGGTCCAATTCATGCCACGCAGCATCGAGCCCGCTACCGCAGCTGTCACGATAAGCGGTTTTGCCGGCACAACCGGCAAGTGCCAGGGCAATCAAAGGCACACAGATCCAGGCTTTCATCACTCACACCTCAAAAATAGGTAAACAGTCGTGCAGGTAAGACGGTCTGGCACGTGAAAAGTGCCTTGGCCCCACCGCGGAAACTATAGCGGTCGCAAGAATATCCGTGCGCCGCCACGGAGTGTCGAAAAAACGACGCCCCCAGCCTATCGAGCGACCTTAGCGATTGAAGCGTGCCCCTTGATGGGTGCATTGTTGAACCTTGTCAGACGAGGTCGATTCATGAAAAAGCGTGTCGCGCTGGTGTTGGGCTCGGGTGGAGCCCGGGGCTATGCCCATATCGGAGTCATTGAAGAAATCGAACGGCGCGGCTACGACATCGCCTGCATCGCGGGATGCTCGATGGGCGCCGTGGTCGGCGGAATCTACGCCGCAGGTAAACTCGATGAGTATCGCGACTGGATCGAAAGCCTGGACTACCTCGACGTCTTGCGTCTGGTGGACGTCAGTTTTCGTCTGGGCGCAATTCGCGGCGAGAAGGTGTTCGGGCAGATCCGCAAGATCGTCGGCGAGATCAACATCGAAGACCTGCGCATCCCCTACACGGCGGTGGCCACTGACCTGACCAACCAGCAGGAAATCTGGTTCCAGGAAGGCTGCCTGCACCAGGCCATGCGTGCGTCGGCGGCGATTCCCAGCCTGTTCACGCCCGTCATGCAGGGCAATCGCATGCTGGTGGACGGCGGCATCCTCAACCCTTTACCGATCGTGCCCGTGGTATCGAGTCACTGCGACCTGATCATCGCGGTCAACCTCAACTCCACCAACCAGCGCCACTATCAACTGCCGGTGATTCAGCGCCCGGCGGCGTTCAAGACCCGGTTCGACAGCCTGATCAACTCGCTGGGTTCAAAAATGCCGTTCCGCCGCAAGCAGGCGGAGCAATTGCTGCTGCTGGAGAAGGAAGCGTTGATGGCAGAAGCGGCCGACATCAACCCCTGGATCGAATCCGCCGAACCCGAAGCCCAGCAACCGGCGGCCGCCCCCGAACGCGAAGGCGCGCCCAAGTCCGCCACCGGTTCTTTCATCATCGACAACGTGGGGCCGGCGTCCTTGCTGGACCTGATCAACCAGAGCTTCGAGGTGATGCAGACGTCATTGGCGCAGTACAAGATCGCCGGGTATCCGCCGGATATCCTGATCAACGTGCCAAAACGGGTGTGCCGGTTTTTCGAGTTTTACAAGGCACCGGAGTTGATCGCGTTGGGACGGGAGATTGCTCGGGATACGCTGGATCGGTATGAAAGTGAGCGGGATTCCTGACGTTCCCGAGTGAATCTGAGGTCCTCTTCGCGGGCAAGTCGGATCGCCGCACCGCTCGCTCCTACAGGGATTGAATCGTTCGCGAGCTATGTGAACGACTCAAATCCCTGTAGGAGCGAGCGGTGCGGCGATCCGACTTGCCCGCGAAGACAATAGACCGGACACCAAAAATCTAGAGGCTACCCTCGCTCAACAACCGATACCCCACCCCCGCTTCGGTGACAATAAACCGAGGCTGAGTCGGATCATCCGCCAGCTTCTGCCGCAAATGCCCCACCACAATTCGCAGATAATGACTGTCCTCGGTATGCGTCGGCCCCCAAATATCTTTCAGCAACTGCTGCTGCGTGATCACCCGCCCGGGATGCCGCGCCAGTTGCGCAAGCACCGCATACTCCTTGCGAGTCAGCGCGACTTCGGTGCCTTCTAGCAGCACCCGGCGATAGGCCAGATCCACGGTCAACGGGCCAAATGTCAGCGCCGCTTGCTGGGCCTCGCCAGCGGGCGCCTGTCGCAACAAGGCGCGCACCCGGGCAAGGAACTCCTGAATGCCGAACGGCTTGGTCACGTAGTCGTTGGCACCGCCATCGAGTGCTTCAACCTTCTGCCCTTCGCTGGCACGCACCGAGAGTACCAGCACCGGCACCGTCGACCACTCGCGAAACTCGCGCAGCACTTGCTGGCCGTCCATGTCCGGCAGGCCGAGGTCGAGCACCAGCAAGTCGGGTTTGTTCAACGCCGCCTGGGCCAGGCCTTCGTTGCCGGTGCCGGCCTCCAGCACTTTGTAGCCTTGGGAGGCGAGGCTGATGCGCAGGAACTTGCGGATCTGCGGTTCGTCGTCGATGACCAAAATGGTCGCGGTCTGGCTCATGTTTTCTGATCGCAGCATGGAGATGTCCAAAGGGTATCAGGCTTCACTTTCAATGCTCACTTTCAGCCCTCATTTTCAATGTCTGGCTGCGCCTGCAAGGGCAAGTGCAGCGTGATGCAGGTGCCGCGCCCTTCGATGCCGTCTGCGACGCTGATCCGACCGCCATGCGCGCCGACCATGCCCTGACAAATCGCCAGCCCCAACCCCGTGCCCTGCCCGCCCCGATCACCGCGCGCAGCGGTGTAGAACATGTCGAAAATCTTCGCCCGCTCCTCTTCCGGAATACCTGGCCCCTCGTCGCTGACCGAGAAAAACAGCTCGCTGTCATTGGCTCCGGCACGTAATTGCAGACGGCCGTGAGGCGGGGAAAAACGCGCGGCGTTTTCCAGCACGTTGACCAGCGCCTGCTCGATCAATGCGGCATGCACGTACAGCAGCGGCAATTCGGCTGGCACTTCAGTCGTGACCTGCAACGGCGCCAGCACTGCCCGCAGGCGATTGAGTGAGCTGCCGACAATGTCGGCCGGCGACACCCAGTCCCGCGCCAGCTTCAACGCGCCGTGGCCGAGGCGGGTCATGTCCAGCAGGTTTTGAATGTAGCGGTCGAGGCGCTCGGCCTCATCGCGGGTGCCTTCGAGCAGTTCAAGACGATCCTCCTGCGGGATGGCATCGCCGAGGGCCAGCAGGCTGTCGATGCTGCCGCGCATGGAGGTCAGCGGCGTGCGTAAATCGTGGGACACCGACGCCAGCAACGCACTGCGCAACTGCTCGGTTTCGCCGTGCAGGCGCGCCGCCTCCAGGTCTTCGGCCAGTTGCGCACGCGCCAATGCCTGAGCCAGCGGCTGACTTAATGCCGTCAACAAACGCCGACGTTGGCCGCTCAATGTCTGGCCTTCTTTGGCACACACGCCGAGCAGCGCCAACGGTCCGTCCTCCACCGACAACGGCCACCACCACCAACGCCCGAACGGCAGCGTACCAGTGCCCGCGCCCGCCGGTTGATCGTGTTGCCAGGCCCAATCGGCGGCGGCGCGCTCGGCTTCGGAAAGCTCCAGCGGGCCACCGGTTTCGACTTTCCAGCCTGCCGGGCCGTCACGATTGAGCAGGCACAGTTGCAATTCGCTCCAGCCGTTAAGGTGCTGGGCCGCGGCGCTGATCACGGCCTGGCGATCAGTGGCGGCGGTGAGTTTGCGCGACAGGTCGAGCAGTTCGGTGGTCTCTTCCTGGGTGTCACGCAATGCCTGCAATTGCCGCCGTTGCCGCGCCGCGAGGTTACCGGTGAGGGCCGCCATCAGCAGGAAGAACAGCAAGGTCAACACGTCTTCTTCGCGCTGGATGCTGAAGGAGAAGGTCGGTGGGATGAACAGAAAGTCATAAGTCAGAAACGACAGCGCCGCACAGGCCAGCGCCGGGCCAAGGCTGCTGCGCACCGCCACCAGCAACACGGCGGCGAGGAATACCAGTGAGATGTTCGGCAGCGGCAAAACGCTCGCCACTGCCCAGGCCAAAGCACTGGCCAAAATCGTAGCCACCAGAGCCAACGCGTAATCGAACCACGCCAGCGACTGCGTTGATCGCTGGCGTGGCTGGTGCTGTTCGTGATCGCTGTCGAGGACGTTGATTTCCAGCCCGCGGGCATGACGCAACAAACGCGCTGCCAAGCCGCCACCGAACAGCCGACGGCGCAATCGCTGCCGGGACTGACCGACCAATACCAGACTGGCGCGGCGTTCGGCAGCGTGTTGGATCAGCGTCTTGGCGACTTCGCCAGCGCGCAATAAAACCACTTCCCCGCCGAGGCGCTCCGCCAGTTGCTGAGCACTTTGCAGGCGCAGGCGCGATTGCTCGTCGCGCACGCTGCCGTTGTCCACGTGCACCAGGCTCCACGGCAGATGCCGGCGCTGGGCAACGCGGCTGGCGTGACGCACCAGGCGTTCAGCCTGCGCATCGCCATCGACGCCCACCAACAATCGACCGCGCACCGCTGGCGCAGCCTGGCCGAGCTGGCGATAACCCTGGGCCAGGTCATTGTCGACTTGAGCCGCAGCGGTTTGCATCGCCAGTTCGCGCAGGGCGGTGAGATTGGTCTGGGTGAAGAAGGCATCGATGGCCGCCCGTGCCTGCTCCGGCACGTAGACTTTGCCGTCGCGCAGACGCTCAAGCAGTTCGCGGGGTGGCAGGTCGATCAGCAGCAGTTCGTAGGCCTCTTGCAGCACCCAGTCCGGCAGGGTTTCGCGAACCTGCACGCCGGTGATTCCGCGCACTTGATCGTTGAGGCTTTCGAGGTGCTGGACGTTGACCGTGGTGAACACGTCGATGCCGGCGGCCAGTAATTCCTGGATGTCTTGCCAGCGCTTGGCGTGGCGGCTGCCGGGGGCGTTGCTGTGGGCCAGTTCGTCCACCAGCACCAGTTTCGGTTGGGCGGCGAGCAGGCCGTCGAGGTCCATTTCTTCGAGCATCACGCCACGGTATTCCGAGCGCACCAAAGGCTGTTGCGGCAAGCCGCCGAGCAGCGCTTCGGTTTCGGCGCGGCCGTGGGTTTCGACCACGCCGGCGATGACTTTCACGCCCTGGCGCAATTGGGTATGGGCCGCTTGCAACATGGCGTAGGTCTTGCCGACACCGGGCGCGGCGCCGAGGAAAACCTTGAGCCGGCCACGGCCATCGCGGGGCAGGTCTGCTAACAGCGCGTCGGCGCGGCCGGAGTCACTCATGCTTGAAGCTCACTTTATTCAGATGTTGATGTGGTGATTATTCTGTTGCCATCGCTAGCAGGCTAGCTCCCACATTTTGAAATGCATTCCCCTGTGGGACCTAGCCTGCTGGCGATTGGCGCCACCACCGATCTACAGGTTTTCCAATGCCGCATTCAGCGCCAACACATTAACCACCGGCGGGCCCACCAATGGCTGCTCGATATGCGCATCCATCAATTGCTGGAGGGTCGCCACCGGCAGATTACGCGCCGCCGCAACTCGCGCCAGTTGATAGGCAATCGCCGCCGGTGGCAAGTGCGGATCGAGGCCGCTGCCGGAGGTGGTGAGCATGGCCAACGGCACTGGCCCCTGACCTGGCACCAGCAGTTTGCTGGCATCGTCAATCACGCGAGTTGCGAGCGCCGGGTTGCTCGGCGAAAGGTTGCTGGCGCCGCTCGACACCGTGGCAAACGCACCGGCGGAGGGCCGTGGGTGGAACCAGGCATCACCAACGAAATCCTGGGCAATCAGCGACGAGCCACGGACCTTGCCGTCGGCGTCGCGCACAAGGCTGCCATTGGCTTGATCCGGGAACGCGACCTGGGCAACGCCGGTGACGACCAGGGGGTAAGCGACGCCGGTGATCAGGGTCATCAGCACGAGCAGGCTCAGGGCCGGACGTATCATTGTGGACATTTCAAAATCCTCGAAATTGGAGAAGTTATGGGGTGTCAGGAAAATCCAGCCCCTCACCCCAGCCCTCTCCCCACGGGGGAGAGGGGAAAGGGAGCCGATCTTCGTGCCTTTCAAAACCTGAGTTCGACCTGGTCTCTCAGGTCGCTAAATTTCGCAAGACATCCGAAATCAGTCCCCTCGCCCCACGGGCGGTCCGACGTTTCGGGAGGGCTAGGGTGAGGGGGTCGATTTCAGCCTCAAACCAGATGCAACGCCGTCAACAGCATGTCGATCGCCTTGATCCCCACGAACGGCACCAGAATCCCGCCCAGTCCATAGATCAACAGATTGCGTCGCAGCAACGCCGCCGCACTGGCCGCCTGCACTCGCACACCACGCAGCGCCAGCGGAATCAACACCACAATGATCAAGGCGTTGAACACGATCGCCGACAGAATCGCGCTTTGCGGACTGGTCAAGTGCATGACGTTCAGCACGCCCAATTGCGGGTAGATCGAGGCGAACAATGCCGGCAGGATGGCGAAGTACTTGGCCACGTCGTTGGCGATGGAAAACGTCGTCAACGCACCACGGGTCACCAGCAATTCCTTGCCGATTTGCACCACGTCCAGCAGCTTGGTCGGGTCGCTGTCGAGGTCGACCATGTTCGCCGCCTCACGTGCCGCTTGTGTGCCATCGTTCATCGCCATGCCGACGTCAGCCTGGGCCAGGGCCGGGGCGTCGTTGGCGCCGTCGCCGCACATGGCGACCAGACGACCGTCGTTCTGTTCGTGGCGAATGCGCGCCAGTTTTTTCTCTGGCGTGGCCTCGGCCAGCACGTCATCGACGCCCGCTTCGGCGGCAATGGCTGCGGCGGTCAGCGGGTTGTCACCGGTCACCATGACCGTGCGGATCCCCAGTTTGCGCAGCTCGGCGAAACGCTCGCGGATGCCAGGCTTGACCACGTCCTTGAGGTGGATCGCGCCGAGCAATTTACCCTCGGCGCAAACCAGCAACGGCGTGCCGCCGCTCTGGGCGATCTTGTCGATTTCCCGGGACAGCGGCGCGGCCAGGTCAGCGCGTTTCAGACCGACGAAAGCCAGCAGCGAATCGACCGCACCTTTGCGATACACGCGACCTTGATAGTCAACACCGGACAAACGGGTTTCGGCGCTGAACGGCACCGCGGTCAACACGTCAGCGGAGGGCTCAGGTTGCGGATGAATCCCACGCAGGTACTCAACGATGGACTTGCCTTCAGCGGTGTCATCGGCCAGCGAAGCGAACAACGCACCTTCGGCCAATTCCTTCGCGGTCACGCCGGGCGCTGCATAAACAGCGGTGCAGCGACGGTTACCGAAGGTGATGGTGCCAGTCTTGTCCAGCAGCAGGACGTGCACGTCCCCCGCCGCTTCCACGGCACGACCGGACTTGGCGATTACGTTCAGGCGCACCAGACGGTCCATCCCGGCGATCCCGATGGCGGACAACAAACCGCCAATGGTGGTCGGAATCAGCGTGACCAATAACGCCACCAGGAACACCAGCGGCAGGCTGCCGTTGGCGAAGTGGGCGAACGGTTGCAGGGTGACGACCACCAGCAGGAAGATCAGGGTCAGGCCGATCAGCAGGATGTCGAGCGCGACTTCATTAGGCGTTTTCTGCCGTTTGGCACCTTCGACCAGAGCGATCATGCGGTCCAGTGTCGACTCGCCGGGGTTGGCGGTAATGCGCACCAACAGCCAGTCGGAGACCAGACGGGTGTTGCCGGTGACGGCCGAACGGTCGCCCCCGGACTCACGGATCACCGGCGCGGATTCACCGGTAATCGCCGCTTCGTTGACGGCGGCGATACCTTCGATTACCTCGCCGTCGCCAGGGATCATTTCCCCGGCCTCAACGCGCACCACATCGCCTTTGCGCAGGGTGGTCGCCGGCACTACTTGAAAGACGCCGTTACTGGTTTTGCGGCGGGCACTCAAGCCTTCGCTGCCGGCCTTGAGGCTGTCGGCGCGGGCCTTGCCGCGACCTTCGGCCAGGGCTTCGGCGAAGTTGGCGAAGAGCACGGTGAACCACAACCACAGTGCGATTTGTGCAGCGACGAAGGTCGGCACGGTGCTGTCGGGAATGAAGCACAGCACGGTGGTCAGGATCGCGGTCAGTTCGACCACCAGCATCACCGGCGCACGCTGCAATTGCCGTGGGTCGAGCTTGACGAAGGCTTGCACCAGCGCCGGGCGCCAGAGGGCCGAGATCGCGGTTTTCGGTTGTTCCGGCGCCTTGACGGTGGCGGTTTTAGTTACGGGCATATTCATCATCTAGTCCTCAGAATCCCATGCTCAGGTGTTCAGCAATCGGCCCCAGCGCCAAAGTCGGCAGGAAGGTCAAACCACCCACCAGCAAAATGGTCACGGTCAGCAGGGTCACGAACAGCGGACCATGGGTCGGGAAGCTGTTCTGGCCGATCGGTGCGGTTTTCTTCATCGCCAGGCTGCCGGCCAATGCCAGTACCGGGAGGATGTAACCGAAGCGACCGATCAACATGCCAAGACCGAGCATCAGGTTGTGGAACGCGGTGTTGGCACCGAAGCCGCCGAACGCCGAACCGTTGTTGGCACTGGCCGAGGTATAGGCATAAAGCAACTGGCTGAAACCGTGAGCGCCAGGGTTACTCACCGCCGCGACCGGACCGGGCAGGCTCGCGGCAATCGCACCGAGCACCAGCACGCCGACCGGCATCACCAGCAAGGTCACCACCAGCAGTTGCACTTCCCTGGCTTGCAGTTTCTTGCCGAGGTATTCCGGCGTGCGGCCGATCATCAGGCCGGCGAGGAACACCGCGATCAACACGTTGAGCAACATGCCGTAGAGCCCGGCACCGACGCCGCCGAAGATCACTTCGCCGACCATCATGTTGACCAGCGCGACCATACCGCTCAGCGGGTTGAGGCTGTCGTGCATGCCGTTGACCGAACCGTTGGACGCCGCCGTGGTGGTCACCGACCACAGCACCGTGGCGGTGGTGCCGAACCGTGCTTCCTTGCCTTCCAGCGGCGCGGTCTGTTCGACGGCGACGTTGTTCAGGGTCGGGTTCGGTTGGTACTCGGCCCACAGCGAAGTCGCACCGCCGATCAGGAACAGCGCCAGCATGCAGGCAATGATCGCGCGGCTCTGACGCAGGTCTTTCACGTAGTGGCCAAAGGTGAACACCAGGGCGACCGGGATCAGGATGATCGAGGTCATCTCGAACAAGTTGCTCCACGCCGTCGGGTTCTCGAACGGGTGCGCCGAGTTGACGCCGAAGAAGCCACCGCCGTTGGTGCCCAGTTGCTTGATCGCAATCTGGCTGGCGGCCGGGCCCAGTGGAATCACTTGGTCGACGCCTTGCATCGTCACGGCATTCACGTATTGCGCGAAAGTTTGCGGCACGCCCTGCCAGACCAGATACAGCGCCAGCAGCAGACACAGCGGCAACAGGCCGTAGAGGGTGGCACGGGTCATGTCGACCCAGAAGTTGCCGAGGGTCTTGGTCGATTTGCGACCGATACCGCGACACAACGCAACCAATACCGCCAGGCCGGTGGCGGCGCTGACGAAGTTCTGCACGGTGAGGCCGACCATCTGGCTCAGGTAGCTCAGGGACGCTTCACCGCTGTAGGCCTGCCAGTTGGTGTTGGTCATGAAGCTGATGGCGGTGTTGAACGCCAACGTCCATTCCTGACCCGGCAGGTTTTGCGGATTCAGAGGCAAGTGGTCCTGGAACAACAGGATCACGAACAACAGCAAGAAGCCCGCAAGGTTGAAGGCGAGCAGGGCCAAGGTGTATTTCTGCCAGCTCTGTTCGGCCTGTGGATCAACGCCGGCCACCCGATAACAGCCACGCTCCACAGGTCCCAGGATCGGTGTCAGCCAGGTGCGCTGACCTTCCATTACCTTGTAGTAGAACCGCCCGAGGAACGGTGCCGGGATCAGCACCAAGGCAAAGAAGGCCAGGATCAGCCAATAGTCATAACTGTGCATAGCCGCTCCTAGTTCCGGTCCGCGCGCAACAGCGCAACCAACAGATAAATGAACAGCCCCACTGCGAGTAGCAGTGACACCCCGTCCAGAACGCTCATGGAAGTTCTCCGTGTTACGGCGTATTGCCGCGTGTGGAGTGATTGTCGGCAGGGAGGCTGTAAAGGAGCGAGATCGAGGGGGTTGGCTGGGCATAAAGAAAGAGTAAAGAGTGGGTTTATGCCGGCGTTACAGCGATGTCCGGGCGGGCCCCTTCGCGGGCAAGCCTCGCTCCTACAAGGTCACAAGCGCCACGATTCCTGTAGGAGCGAGGCTTGCCCGCGAAGGCGGCATCACAGGCAACAACGCTCCGAACTGGCGCACAAAAAGTGCCCATCCACCACCGAACATCCCCGCAACGACGCCTTTTTACGCTTTACGACTGCCATCACAACACTGGCACGCCCACTGCAAACGCCCTCCCCCGAAGCTGTCCAAACCGTTCAGGGAGCAAACGCATGAACACACAACTCAAACCCACGCTGGGCACGTTGCACTTGTGGGGCATTGCGGTCGGGCTGGTAATTTCCGGGGAGTATTTCGGCTGGAGTTACGGCTGGGGCGTGGCCGGAACACTCGGTTTTCTGGTGACCTCCTTCATGGTCGCCACGATGTACACCTGCTTTATCTTCAGTTTCACCGAGCTGACGACGGCGATTCCCCATGCCGGCGGCCCCTTTGCCTACAGTCGTCGCGCCTTTGGCGAAAAAGGCGGATTGATTGCCGGGCTGGCGACGCTGATCGAATTCGTCTTCGCCCCGCCGGCGATTGCGTTGGCAATCGGCGCTTATCTGAATGTGCAATTCCCCGCCCTTGACCCGAAACATGCAGCGGTCGGCGCGTACATCGTGTTCATGGGTCTGAACATTCTCGGGGTAAAACTGGCCGCAACCTTCGAGTTGATTGTCTGCGTATTGGCCGTGGCGGAACTGCTGGTGTTCATGGGCGTGGTCGCCCCGGCGTTCAGCTTCAGCAACTTCGCACTCAATGGCTGGGCCGGTTCCGATGTGTTCGGGGCGCCGGCAATTGCCGGGATGTTCGCGGCAATTCCTTTTGCCATCTGGTTCTTTCTCGCCATCGAAGGCGCTGCCATGGCCGCCGAAGAGGCCAAAGACCCGAAACGCACGATCCCCAAGGCCTACATCAGCGGCATTCTGACCCTGGTATTGCTGGCCATGGGCGTGATGTTCTTTGCCGGCGGCGTCGGCGACTGGCGCACCCTCTCGAACATCAACGACCCGCTGCCGCAAGCGATGAAAACCGTGGTCGGCGAAAGCTCGGGCTGGTTGCACATGCTGGTATGGATCGGCCTGTTCGGTCTGGTGGCGAGTTTCCACGGGATCATCCTCGGCTACTCGCGACAATTCTTCGCCCTTGCCCGTGCCGGTTACCTGCCCGCGTCACTGGCCAAACTGTCGCGCTTTCAGACTCCGCACCGGGCCATCATTGCCGGCGGCGTCATTGGTATTGCAGCGATCTACAGCGACGGCCTGATCAACTTGGGCGGCATGACGCTGACCGCAGCGATGATCACCATGGCGGTGTTCGGCGCGATCGTGATGTACATCATGAGCATGCTCAGCCTATTCAAGCTGCGTAAAACCGAACCGAACCTGGAGCGCACTTTCCGCGCGCCGTGCTACCCCTTGGTACCGCTCATTGCGTTGATACTGGCGGTGGTGTGCCTGGTGGCGATGGCCTGGTTCAACACCCTGATCGGGTTGATCTTCCTCGGTTTCATGGCGGTGGGTTTCGTGTACTTCATGCTCACGGCGCAGTTGCGCGCGGATGCGCCGGCGGACGCGATGTTGACCGGGCTCTAAACAGTCGCGGTGCTGCTGTCGTATCAGGCATAGAATGGAAACACTGCGATGGAACCAGTGCGAAAATTCATCGCTCAAAGTGGTATGCACGATCGATTGGCGAAACCCGCCAATCGGCCTGCCCTCAAGGAGAGCCCTATGCCCTGGTATGCCTGGTTGATTCTGGTCGTTGCAATCGGCTCGATCGTTGGTGGTTTGATGATGCTGCGTGATACTGCCAACAAGGTCGACCTCACCGAAGAGCAACGTAAACGCGTCGCTGAACGCAACGCGGAAGCGGATGCCAAGGATGCGCAGGACCGCTGAAAAACTGCTGAACAGCTTCTGTAGGAGCGAGGCTTGCGCGCGAAGGCGATCTCAGGGACGCCTTCGCGGGCAAGCCTCGCTCCTACGTACCGATTATTTTTCCCAGTCCGCCTTGGCGATGTGCAAGCCATGCAGCCCTTTGTACGCTGCACGCTCCGGCTGGCTCCAGCCGGCGAGCAACGAATCCTCCAACCGATAAATCTCCACCCCCAACGGGCGACAGACGCTCAGCGGATCCTGTGCATCCGGCCCCCACATGGCCAGCGACAGATCACCACCCGGACAGGTCGACAGCGCACACAGCAAATCGATCTCGGCAAAGAACTCCAGGTAATCGCCCTTCTGCGCCGGACAGGCTTTCATGAAGTACATGTCGTCGTGGTTCAGGCCCGTGCACTGGAAAATGTTCAGCACGTCGTGCACGTCGAACTCGGTCAGGCCATGGGGCAACACGGCGCGAGTCAGGTTGGAGTGGCAGTGATGATGGAAGTCCTCGCCGGTGAGCATTTTGTTCACATAGGGATCGCAGCGAGTGCCCAACAAATCATGCAAGCGACCGCCATGTTCATCGATACCGTAACCCGCCAGGCTGTCGTCGGTGATGGTCACCAACGGGCGCAAAAAAGGTAGGTTCGACCAGAGCCGGTCGTGGGTGCTGACATGGGCGCCCTGTAATTGCCGGGTCCGCGCCGCCCATAGCCGCTCACGCGGATCGTTGGCATTCCAGACATTGAAGTCGCCGACTTGAGGGCCGACCGGCGTGGTCACGCGGAACACGTGCCCGGCCGGCACGTTCCAGGCCCGACCGGTGCGGATCGGCACTTCGAACTGCTCGATCAGCGTACGCCCCTCCCTCGTGTCGCGGATCCGTTCGTAGAAAGCTTTGTCCACCTGCAAGGCCGAGCCTTTGCTGACTTGATAGGCCGCCGGATAGTCTTTGTACATGGCAAGAATCCTCGATCAGTGACGGGAAATCGGTGCAAGCATCTGCAACAGGAGGTGTTCGGAATCGTCGAGATAAAGGCTCATGGCGTCCTCGGCCGCGGTTTTATCGCCCTCGGCCAGCAGGTCATGGATCTGCCGGTCGCGAGCCAGCCAGGGCGCCTGAAAGCGTGATTCATCGGGAGCGGTGCAGAACGCCAGGCGCAGTTGCGCAACGACGTTGGTGAAAAACTCATCGAACAATGGGCTGCGCAGTAGCCCGACGATGTGTTGATGAAACGCTAGGCTGTGGGTGCCGACGGCGCGCCAGTCCTCGCGCTCCCGCGCAAGCTCGGTGGCCTCCAGCGCCTCGAGCATCCGGACGGACTGGTCGTCGCGCAGTGGCGGGCTGACGCTGATGGCTTGCAGCTCCAGGGTACGGCGAACCTTGAACAGATCCCGCACATCATCCACGCCCAGCCTGCGCACCATCACGCCCTTGTTGCGCACGTAACGGGTCAGACCGTCCTGCCCCAGGCGGTGCAAGGCTTCGCGAATGGTGTTGCGGGAGGCGTTGTAGGCAGACACCAGATCGTTTTCCACCAGCGCCATGCCAGGCAGTAGACGCCCGCCAATGATGTCGGCGCGTATCTCCAATGTGATGTGGTCGGCCAGGGACAGTCCACTGTTCATGCTCATCGCCTCGTGATTGTTCAACAATCGTCAGCAGACAAGTAATCACTATTCGTGCCAGTTCATTCGAAGCGGCAGGAGGGAGTTGGACGTATCTGCATGCTTTTTAGAAGTAGAAGTACAGTCACCATCCCATTTTCATTGGTTAAGATGGCGCATTGTTGCGGAGATTCCAGATGCGTTACTCGCAGGACCATAAAGCACAGACCCATCAACGCATCATCAAGGAAGCCTCAGCGCGATTTCGCCGCGACGGTATCGGCGCAACCGGTTTGCAACCCCTGATGAAAGCACTGGGCCTGACCCACGGTGGTTTCTACTCGCATTTCAAGTCCAAGGACGAGCTGGTGGAAAAGGCCCTGCAGGCCGCCGCCGATCAGTGCGACGCCACCTGCGCCGAGCTCTTCGCTCAGGATCGCCCGCTGGAAACGTTCATCGATACCTATCTGTCCGAATGGCACCAGACCACACCCGATGAAGGTTGCCCGCTGCCGACCATGTCCTCGGAGCTGGGCCTGCGCGGACAACCCAGTCCGACCTCCGACGTGGTGCTCAATGCAAGGCTTGAACAAGTACAAGGCACGCTTGAAGGCGAAGATGCCGCCGACCACAGCATCTTCATTATGTCCGCCCTGGTCGGGGCGTTGCTGCTATCGCGCAGTGTCGAGAACCCGGAGCTGGCCCAGCGGATCCTCGACGTGACACGCGAATTTCTCAAACAGCCCCAGGACTAATCTTGCCAGCGCTTGAACAGCACGCTGGCATTGACCCCGCCAAACCCGAAGCCATTGGACAATGCGTACTCGATCGCCATCGGCCGCGCCTGACCGTGGACGATGTCCACACCTTGCGCCGCCGGATCCGGGTTTTCGAAATTGAGGGTGGGCGGCACGACCTGATCGCGGATCGCCAACAGCGTGAAAATCGCCTCAATCCCGCCTGCCGCACCCAGCAAATGCCCGGTGGCGGACTTGGTCGACGTCACCGCGATCTTGTTGTCCGAACCGAACAATGACTTGATAGCGGCCAGCTCTCCCAAGTCCCCGACCGGGGTCGAAGTCGCGTGAGCGTTGAGATGCTGCACCTGCACTGCAGAAATGCCCGCCTGAGCCAATGCCAACGACATCGCCCGGCGCGCACCGCTGCCATCTTCGGGGCCGGCAGTCAGGTGATAGGCGTCGGCACTGGTGCCGTACCCGACCAGCTCAGCCAAAGGTTGAGCGCCACGGGCAAGAGCATGTTCAAGTGATTCAATCACCAGAAGACCAGCCCCCTCGCCCATCACGAAGCCATCACGGCCACTGTCGAACGGCCGTGAGGCGCGCTCCGGTGTTTCGTTGTAACCGCTGGACAAGGCACGTGCCGCCGCGAACCCGGCCAGACTGACCCGATCGATCGCAGCCTCCGCACCGCCACACACAGCAATATCTGCCTCACCACAACGAATCAGCCGCGCGGCGTCACCGATCGCCTGGACGCCGGCCGCGCACGCCGTCACCGGAGCACCCAGCGGGCCTTTGAAACCGTGCTGGATTGACACATGACCCGCCGCAAGGTTGACCAGAAACGAAGGAATGGTGAATGGCGACAAACGTCGCGGGCCGCGAGTGTCCGTGGTCCGGACCGCATCGGCAATCGCGCCGAAGCCACCCACGCCCGAGCCGATAATCGTTGCAGTGCGCTCTTGGGCCTTGGCGTCCTGCGCTTGCCAACCGGCCTGCTCCAGCGCCTGACGCGCGGCCTCCATGGCAAACATAATGAAGCGGTCCATCTTCTTCTGCTCTTTGGGTGGCGTCGCCCGATCCGGGTCAAAACCCGCTTCGGGATCTTCCGCCACGGTGAGCACTGCGCCACCGACCTTGGCCGGCAGATCGGCGACCACTTCGTCAGGCAAATTACGCAACCCGGAGCGCCCGGCCAACAGACGCTCCCAGACCGCCTCAACATTGCTACCCAGCGGAGACACCAGGCCCATGCCCGTTACAACCACTCGACGATCACTCATGCCGCAATTACCTCAAGCCGATTGAAGACGCCTCACTTGTAACGCGCGGCGGCCGTACTTCTGGAAAGATTCGGGGCCATGACCAGGCGAGCCTTTACAAAGTCGTCCCAGTCGGAGGCGTTCGGCAACGATGGAATGGTGATCAGCTCACCCTGGTCCAGACCGGACAGTGCCGCATCGACCATTTCACCTGCTTCCATCACCATTTCTGCGGGAATCTGAGAAGCGTCGATACCGGAGCGTTCCCAGATTTCGGTGCGTGTTACGCCTGGCAACACGGCCTGGACCTTGACCCCGGTACCGTCCAGTTCCGCATTCAACGATTGGGTCAGACTTAGCACATAAGCCTTGCTTGCGCTGTAAGTTGCGTTGAATCGCTCAGGAAACAAGGCCACCACCGAAGCGATATTGATGATAGAACCCCGGCCCGCCTTGGCGAAGCTGGCGGCGGCTGCCGATGCCAGGCGTGTGACGGTGGTGACGTTCAGTTGAATCAGTTTTTCCATCTGATCCATGTCGCTATTTGCCAAAAGACCATCTGCGGCGACACCGGCGTTGTTCAGTAACAGGCTGATACTCGAATCACTGCGCAGACGCTGTTCAATCTTCAGAACGTCATCCTTTTGTGTCAGGTCTGCCTTGAGTACTTCGACCTGGACGCCATGTTCCGCGCGCAACTTGCTCGCCGCTGCCTGCAATCGTTCTTCGTCGCGAGCGACCAGCAAAAGATCAAAACCACGCGCCGCCAACCGCTCAGCGTAAATTGCACCGATACCGGAGGAAGCTCCGGTGACGAGGGCTGTACCTTGGGCCTGAACAGAGTTCATGAGCGTGCTCCTGGGAAGATGCGTTAGGAAGATGAGCGCCTGAGTGCTTCAGTGGACAGAGAAATTATTATAGGCATAATTTTAAGGAGATATGATAGTCGTAATTTTTCATGCCCCGATGAAAGGCCCGACACACCCGTTACGCCAAAATGAAAAAAGGCCGGTCAATGACCGGCCTCTTGGCTTGGATCTCTAAGCTTAGTTCACTTCCAGCTTTTCGCGGTTCTTATCCAGGATCGCTTTGCCTATCCCCTTCACTTCCAGCAACTCGTCAACAGACGAAAATGGGCCATTACTCTCGCGATACGCAACAATCGCCTTGGCTTTGGCTTCCCCGATACCGGATAGCTCACGCTGCAGCGTCGGTGCATCAGCTCCATTGAGATCGACTTTGCCAGACTGAGCCTTGGGTGCAACTTCCAGCATCAGAGGTGCATTGCCAGCCTCAGGTTTTGCCGCAGGCGCGGCGATGGCAGCAATAGAGGCGCTGGTCAGCAGGGCGAAAACCAGAGAGTAGAAATAGCCAGTACGCATAAATGAAGCTCCATAACATCGATTGAGAAAGCAGCTTTCCGAAGCTGCCTCCTAAACCTAGGCGATGTCTGGAGCCTGTCAAAAATGTGTCCGTTACAGGATGTGAAACAATCAGGGTTCGAGACGACGTTGCTGGTAGATCCAGTCAACGATATCGCCTTCAGGGGTGTAGCCGCTGACCGTTTCGCGCAGGAGCTGACGGACGCGAGAATAATCGTCCTGATCGACAGCACTCAGCAACTCCGTCAAACGGACCTTGAGCACATCCCAGGGCAGATGGTCTTCGTTGGCGCTCATGATCATCGGATGCTGAGTAGCAGTGACGTTGTCGCCGATCAGCAACTCCTCGTAAAGCTTCTCGCCGGGACGCAGACCGGTGAATTCGATGGAGATGTCGCCGTGCAAATTCTTGTCCGAACGAACGCTCAAACCCGACAGGTGAATCATCTTCTCTGCCAGCTCGACAATCTTCACCGGCTCGCCCATGTCCAGAACGAACACATCACCACCCTGCCCCATGGAGCCCGCCTGGATCACCAATTGCGCTGCTTCGGGGATGGTCATGAAGTAGCGGGTGATTTTCGGGTGGGTGACCGTCAACGGGCCACCGGATTTGATCTGGCGGTGAAACAGTGGGATCACTGAACCGGAAGAACCCAGCACATTGCCAAAGCGCACCATGGTGAAACGGGTCTTGTTGACCCGGGATACATTGGCAGTGTCGCCGAATAGCACAGGGGCGATTTCTCGACTCAACGCTTGAAGTGTCATTTCGGCGAGACGCTTGGTACTCCCCATCACATTCGTGGGGCGAACAGCCTTGTCGGTGGAGATTAATACAAAATTGGAAACCCCAGACTGCAATGCAGCCTGCGCGGTATTGAGCGTGCCAATGACATTGTTAAGCACGCCTTCGGCAATGTTGTGCTCCACCATCGGGACGTGTTTATACGCAGCAGCGTGGTAGACGGTGTCCACGCCCCAGGTTTTCATCACATCCAGAAGTTTGTCCTGGTGGCGAATGGAACCCAGGATCGGCAGTAGCCGGACAGGCACCGACTCCCTGCAGGCGCGTTGCTCCAGTTCCGAAAGAATGCTGTAGAGGTTGAACTCACTGTGCTCGAACAGCAAAAGCGCGGTCGGGCCCAGCGCGAAAATCTGCCGGCACAATTCCGCGCCGATTGATCCACCGGCGCCAGTGACCATCACTGTCTTGCCTTTGATACAGCGTTCGAGCAGGTCTGGTTGCGCTGGTACCGAGTCGCGCCCAAGAAGGTCGGCGATATCCACTTCCTGGATGTCTTCGACCTTTACCCGGCCGCTGGCCAGATCGGTGAAATTGGGTACGCTTCGGATGTGAAGCGGGAAACGCTCCAGAATAGTGAGAATCTCCCTACGTCGTGCACGGGTAGATGACGGCAGAGCGAGAAGGATTTCCTGGGCGCCGGTTTCGTCGATCATCTGTTGGATGTGTTTGGGTTTGTAGACTTGGAGGCCTGCGATCGAACGATCCGCGATGCTTGGATCATCATCAATAAATGCCACGGGACGCATGGCTCGGCCCATGCGAAGTGCCGCGACAAGCTGATTTCCGGCCACACCGGCACCATACACAGCAACCTTGATAAGGCCGTCCTCACGATTGGTAAATGGTACATGCTGGGCGGTGTTGAACCAGTCGCCCATGAAATATTGACGCATGCATAGTCGCAGCCCGCCAATAATGACGAGGCTGAGCCACCAATAGTTGAAAACAATGGAGCGTGGCACTACCGCTTCGTGATTACTGTACCAATAGACAGCGACAGCCAAAATAAGCGACGAAAGGCTAACGGCTTTGATAATCGCGATAAGGGCATCATTGCCGAAATAGCGCATGACGGCACGGTACATGCCAAAACGCACAAACAAGGGAATAGCGATAACCGGGGCACAAACGAAGAGCCAAAAATGGACCTTCAAGGGGTTGTACATATCGTCCAGGCCCAGGCGCACAATGAACGCCAACCACAGGGCCATCCAGACCAGCAGGATGTCAGTGGCGACCTGTATCAACCTTTTCCGACGCCGAGGGAGCCCCACCAAATATGCTCTGATTTTATCCATAAACCCTTCAAACACCTCAGTCGCCTCCTCTCAGCAGACCCTTCACCGTGGTGAAACCTCAAAGTCGCGTCGCGATCACTTTAAACCTAAATGACAGAGTAGTTGCTGCTTAGTTCTTTAGCGGCGGATCTTCCAGCTCTCCGGCGCGAAACTTTATTGCCAGTGCGATCAGTGGCGCATAAGCCAAAATGACTCCCAAGGCCCCGTCTAGACCAAAACGTGTCACGCACACGGCTACCGGCAACAGCCAGAACAGATTGATCACGCCAACAGCGATAGTTACCGGTAAATGCTTGCCGAAACGACGCGAGGCGAATTGGTAGGCATGGCTGCGATGCGCTTCATAGACTTTGTCCCCTCTAAACAAACGGCGAAACAGCGTGAATGTTGCATCAACGATGAACACCCCCAGCAAAATCAGCCAGGCCCATAGCATCGGTGCACTCACCCACGCCACCTGGAGAGAAAGCCCGCCCAGAGCAATGCCGAGGAACCCGCTGCCGGCGTCGCCCATGAAAATCTTCGCGGGTGGGAAATTCAAGTAAAGAAAACCTGAAACGGAAGCAGCGAGCAACAACGGTCCCCAAATCAGCGTGTCGAGACCTGCCAACCAATAAAGCAGACAGGCGCCCAAGCAAGCACAAATGGCTTCTACGCTGGCAATGCCATCGATTCCGTCCATGAAGTTGTAGAGATTGAGCAACCACACCAGATAAACAGCGGCCAGCACATGACCGGCCCAACCCAAATTGACATCGGTGCCGAATAGCTCAATGGGAGGTAAACCACCTATCCAGCCCAGAAGCCAGGCCGCCGCCGCAAAATGGCCCAGCAAACGCCAGCGTGCGGCGATATGTCCGTGGTCGTCCATAAAGCCAATCAATGCTATCGAAACCCCTGCCCCTGCAATCGCGTAAAACGCCGATGGAGAAATCAGTCCCGCGGCGTACAGAAAACCCAACGAAACGATAAAAGCCACGACAATGGCTACGCCGCCGCCTCGTGGTGTCGCGACCACATGGGAACTGCGTGCGTTCGGAACGTCCATCAAACTTCGAGAAATTGCGTACTGACGTAACGCTGCCGTCAGCAGAAAGGAAATACCGACAGCCACTGGAATAAACCACGCATAACCGATCACTTGCGAGACTCCAGAAAATGCTGCGCCGTCGATTTCAATCCATCATCCAGACTTGCAGGTGGACGCCAGCCCAGTAGCGCTTGATTTTTCTTGATATCGACCTGCAATGAGCCGAAAAGCCGTTGCGCTGTCGCGCGTCGTCCCAACAAGCCGGCCAGAAACACCAGCATCCCGGCAGGTACGGGTACGAGCCAGGTCTTCACACCTAAATAGGTGACAAGGCGCCGCATAAGCTGGGTCGTTGAAACATCCTCATTATCGCTGACCAGAAAGACCTGATTCACAGCCCGGGGATGATCGACGCACGTATTGACCAAATCAACGACATTTTCCAGTGAGACAAGGCTTCGATGATTAGTCACCGCCCCGAACGGTAGCGGAATGCCCTTCACCAGCCAACGCATCATTTGCTGAAAATTCGCACCTACACCAGCACCGTATATAAGGACCGGGCGGATGATGACAACGTCAATCGCTCCCGTATCGGCGAGTTGCATGAGTTGTTGTTCCGCTTCGTACTTGGAAATGCCGTAAGGGTCCGAAGGCTGCGGGATATCATCTGCCGAGAACGCATGTCCCAGCGCAGTACTTTCCCCATTGACCTTAATCGAGCTAACAAAGATAAATCTTTTAACACCAGCTTGTATGGCCTGGCGCGCAAGATTAAGTGTGCCCTCGACATTAATCGCACGAAACTTTGCCAGCGATTGCGTCGGATCTTCGTGCATGACGTGCACTCGGGCAGCCGAATGCACAACCACGTGCACACCACTGAGGGACTGAGTCCAGTCGGTGGTTTCATCAATGTTTGATATATAAGTCTTTTCTACTAAATCGGGTAACTTACTATTCGGATTTCTGAGGGGGGCGACGACCGTAGTTTCCGGTAAAGTACAGAAACGCTTTACCAGAGCGCCTCCCAGAAACCCCGTCGCACCGGTCACAAGTATTTTTTTGGACATTTCAAACCGATTCAAAAAATAGATAGCAATGGAACAATCTATCACGTAAAGGCGTCATTTTGAGCGCTGAATTTATGCGGAGCGCCCTGCCCTGCCCCTTACACAGTACTGGTTAGCCGGCGGATGAGAAACTCGAAGCCCTGGTCTCAACGCGATTTTCCATCACACAGGTTGGAGCAAACACCCGGGAGAGATAGAATCCTCCCAATTTTGACTGATCGCTCTCCGAATAGAGCCTGAGACGCCTCGCAGCGTGCGTGTTGTCAGTAAGCCGTTCAAAATACACACTAAATTTAGCAGGCTACGCCTCGAAGGGAGCATATCGATGCAGCAAATCAATAATCTCAGCGCAAAAATTGCGAAATACCGGGATCAGATCGATGCATCCATTCAGCGCGTGGTTTCCAGCGGGTGGGTAGTCCTGGGGCCAGAGGTCAAACGTTTTGAAGCATCGTTTGCCGAGTATCTGGGCGCCAGCCACTGCATAACTGTAGCCAATGGTACCGATGCAATCGAATTGGCCCTCAAGGCCCTGGGTGTTGAAAAAGGTGACGTTGTTGCCACGGTTGCCAATGCCGGCATGTATACGACCACTTCTGTTCTGTCCATCGGCGCCGTACCGGCCTTCATGGATGTCGACCTCGATACTCAGGTCGTAACGTTCGCGGAAGTAAAGCGCGCCGTTGAAGCCGGAGCCAAAGCTGTCGTCGTAACGCACCTTTACGGCTTGGCCATCCCGGAAATCCAGGAGATCGCTGTTTTCTGTGCGGACAAAGGTATTCCGCTCCTGGAAGATTGCGCACAAGCTCACGGAGCCAGCGTGCAAGGCAAACGTGTAGGAACATTCGGCGACGCCTCGAGCTTCAGCTTCTACCCAACAAAAAACCTCGGTGCGCTTGGCGACGGCGGTGCAGTAGTCACCAACTCTGCTGAAATTGCGCAACGAGTCTCACAATTGCGTCAATACGGCTGGTCCTCCAAATATTGCGTGGAATTGGACGGAGCCAGAAACAGCCGTCTGGACGAAATACAAGCCGCCATTCTCTCCGAGTTCCTGCCCCACCTTGATCAGGGCAACTCGCGACGCAACGAGATTGCCGAACGTTATCGCAACGAAATAAATCAACCCGATATCGTTCATCCGCAGGGGAATAGCGGTGCTTGGGTCGCTCACCTCTATGTCATCAAGAGCCAGAAACGTGACGCATTGCAGCAACATCTACGTGGTCTGCAAATCGCTTCCGAGGTTCACTACCCGATTCCTGACTACAAACAACCCGTATTCAAGAACGTCAACGTTGATTGCCACTTGGCCAACACCGAGCGATTGGCAAAAGAGATTCTGACACTACCATGCTATCCAGAAATGGAAGAGCATGAAGTCAGCGCAGTGATCAAAGCAGTCAATGGATGGACTGCATGACGTACTCGATCATCATTCCTGTGTATAAAAACGCGGAATCCATTCCGCGTTTGATCCAGGCCATCGACGAAATCAACAAGAGTTTGAACAACGAGGTAGAAGCGGTTTTTGTCGTCGACGGCAGCCCGGATGCATCGTTTGAGTTGATTCAAAAAGAGCTGCCAAACCTGCCTTTTGCAGCGCAACTACTTGCCCATTCAAGGAACTTCGGTTCATTCCCGGCGATTCGAACGGGCCTGATGGCAGCAACCGGAGAATACTTCGGCGTCATGGCGGCCGACCTGCAGGAGCCGCCGGAACTGTTGATAAGCTTCTTTCAATCACTTTCAAACGATGAGTGTGATGTTGCCATTGGTACGCGCAACGCCCGTAAGGATCCTTTTTTTAGCCGAGTGGCCTCGTCAATGTTCTGGGGGCTTTACAGAAAGCTGGTCGTCCATGACATGCCTAAAGGTGGCGTCGACATTTTTGGCTGCAATAACACATTCAAAGAACAGCTACTGAAGCTAGAAGAATCTCGTTCGTCACTGATCGCGTTAATCTTCTGGCTCGGCTTCCGAAGGAAATTCGTCGATTACGATCGCCAGACTCGCCAGGAGGGTAAATCAGCCTGGACGTTCAAGAAGAAGCTGGAATACATGATGGACAGCGTCTTCGCTTTCACCGACTACCCTATACGTCTATTGATAAAAATGGGCGCGATAGGCTCATTGATATCTGCAGCAATAGGCCTGCTGGTCATCATTGCAAGAATTCATGGCACCATCGCAGTACCAGGGTATGCCGCCACCATGGTCGTGGTCCTCCTGCTGGGCACCTTGAACCTACTGGGCCTGGGACTTGTAGGCACTTATGCCTGGCGCGCCTATGAGAACACCAAACAGCGGCCGTTGGCAGTCGTAAGCATACAGTTGAACAACCGAGAGCAAATCAGCCATGTCTAATCCGACAATCCACCCTAGCGCAGATGTCAAAAGTACCAACATTGGCCAAAACACCCGTGTTTGGCAGTACGTTGTCATTTTTCCTGAAGCGGTGATCGGTTCGGATGTCAACATCTGCTCTCACTGCCTGATTGAAAATGATGTCGTGATCGGCGACCGAACGACGATCAAGTCGGGTGTATATGTTTGGGATGGCCTGAGAGTTGGCGATGATGTGTTCATAGGTCCAAATGTCACCTTTACCAATGACAAGTTTCCTCGCTCGAAGGTTTACCCGGAAACCTTCCTGCCGACCGTTATTCACGACAAAGCTTCGATTGGTGGCGGTGCCGTCATCCTCCCTGGCGTTACCATCGGTATGGGGGCAATGGTCGGAGCCGGTGCGGTGGTCACCAAATCCGTACCTCCGTATGCGATCGTGACCGGGTCGCCGGCGCGGATTACCGGATACGTAGAGAATTCAGCTGCAAGCGACAACAGCGAAAAACCGAAGCTCGTTGGAAGTGCAGAGTCGCAAGAAGGGATTACAAGGGTTGGAGTGGGCGACGTCACCTCACACAACTTCAAATTCGTTGCGGACATGCGGGGCGATTTGTCAGTCGGGGAATTCGAAAAAGAAATACCATTTGTTCCGAAGCGCTATTTTCTGGTGTTTAACGTACCCAGCCAAAAAACCCGCGGCGAACATGCTCATCACAAATGCCATCAGTTCCTTATCTGTGTTAAGGGTAGTTGCGCTGTTGTAGTAGATGACGGCCACAATCGTGCCGAAGTGATGCTGGACGCGCCAAACAAAGGTATTTATTTGCCCCCTTTGATCTGGGGCATTCAGTACAAATACTCTGAAGATGCAGTCCTGCTGGTATTCACTTCTGACTACTATGATGCGGCTGATTACATTCGGGATTACTCCGAGTTTGTGAAAATCACAGGTTCGAAAAACTAGTGGGCATTACCGTCTCAAAAGAAAACATACGTCGATGGGTTTCGTTCCTGGCAGGAGGGTGTTTAAACACCCTTCTAACCTATGGAATCTATTTGTTGTTGAACATGTATATGAGTTATCAAAAATCTTATGTGATTGCTTACATAAGCGGAATTATTTTCTCGTATCTGTTTAACGCACATGTTGTTTTCAATGTAAAAAAATCATGGAAAGGGCTGATGGCCTATCCTCTAGTTTATTTACTTCAATATGTGCTAGGCGCTATTTTGCTGAGCCTGATGGTAGAGAGATTAGGGATACCTAAAGAAATAGCCCCGCTTTTGATCATTGTCCTGCTTCTGCCGGTGACCTACTTGCTGAGCAAAACAATACTTAAAGCTACAGATCAGCCCAAGACAGGAATGGACCAGTAGAGCCAAATGACGAACCTGAAAGAGCAACTAAAACCTCAAAAACTTTCTCCGCCACATTCGTGTCAAGGGGCAAAGATATGGATGGCGCACATCTTACCCGTTGCTATTTTAGTCTTGGCATTGTGGTTACCCTACGGGTTTTCACTGATCGGATTGATTGAAGAATGGGGTTTGTTAGGTTCGTTTACAACCCACGGACTGTTCTTCGTAGCTGACACCTCCAGCCCTTTAGCCGCCCATGCGTTACGGCCACTGACAATCCTTCCTCAAGCCATTGCTTATTATCTGGACCCCTACTCCTTTAAATACTGGAACGTGCTCCTTGCGCTTTCATTGTGCGTAAAAGGGTCGAGCCTGAGCTACATAACCAGCTACATTACCGGTTCAGCAAAATGGGGCGTTATCGCTGGCCTGCTGATCGTTGTATATCCGGCTGATACAATGCAGTTGTCGTTTAGAGCGCTTCACATCAACTGGGCGCTTAGTTTCTTGTTGCTTGGCACCGCGATATTTATCGCTGCACTGCAAGCAAAATCGAGGCCCCTGTCCTACTTCCTGAGCATCCTGGCAGCCGTATTATTATTCGCCGCATGTGCAATGTATGAGGCTTCATTATTACTGACGGTACTGCCGTTTTTAGCGATACTCGCCAAGTCGAATTTAAAGTCATCTGCTTCCCAGGTGCGTCAGCACCTATGGAAACACCTGATCTGGGTTATGGGTGCCTTCACCTATATCGCCTATGTCATTCACACCGCACCGCTCGTTAACAGTTATCAAGGGGGTATCGCTGGCAGTACCAGTGTTATCACCACGCTCCTACATTCTCTTCCGAATTTGTTTTCGATTGGCTTGCTCAGAACGACCTTGGGGGGCTGGTATGATGCAACCCGTATAACAGCAGTGGAGTTCAGCTCTTATTGGTATGCTATTAGCGTGACGCTTATTATATTTGCCGCGCTTCTTCTACTGTCTCACCACAAAAAAACCAAAACCATCGAGCTCAATATTTCGGCGATAGTTTCCCTCCGACTGTTGATCGCTGGCATCATTTTAATACTATTAGGGTACGCACCGTTTCTACTGTCGACATCACATCAAGCAATCAGCCAACGCACCTTCTTGTTCGCAACTCCCGGCGGTGTGTTCGTGACACTCGCCATACTGATTGGCGTCAGCAAAGCAAGTAAAAATCTGGCAGCACTTTGCGTGGCCCTTTTTGTTTTTATTGGACTGTCAAGCCAACTCTATCAATTTCACCATTACGTTAAAATATCGGACAGGCAGCGTAATATTCTAAAGAATATCGTCGATCACTTTGACGGTAAGACCGATAACAAAACGCTGGTGATCGTCGACAAGACAAATCAACTCAATAACACCTGGATGTTTATAAACGAAAACCTGCAGGCCACGCTCAACTACATCTATGGGCATCCTTTTAACTCGCTGGAGGTCTGCCGCGAAGATGGCAGTGAGTGGCAGCATACTGACAGCGTTGGCCGAAAGGGGACCTGCGAGGAGACCACCAATGAATGGATCTTTCACTACCCGACTTCTATAAGTGGCCCCGGGTTTGAACCCACACCAAGCCTGGAAGACAAAAAGCTGGGTAAATCCGAAACCGTCGCGATCATTGTAAATCCAGATGGGGCTTCCGAGATCAATCCAGGCCGTACAGAAATGCTACGCAGTGACCAAGGTCGTACTGGCGCGATCTACCGTGGTTTTATCGATAAGCCAGACTATCAAAATCACTGGATAGGTTTCGCTGACCAAGAATCCACCGAGCACTACTTCTGGGGGTTTGGTGACTGGTGGAGTATGGAGTTGCCAATAGCAGGCTCTGGCTGGCGCGAAGCTGAATGGACTGTTAACAAGTTTCAGCATAACGCCTCAGCCTGGAAAACCAGTAAGCAGGCATTCCTCGACTTTAAGTTTTCACCTTCATCAGACCGTTATCAATTGCACGGAATGTTCGACGTAGTCGTTAACCCTGCGATAAAAACAAGCATGAAAATTGAGATAAACGGCGTCAATATTCCATTTGAGTGGAACGTGGACAACAGCTTTCAAGCTCAGCTCACCACGAACCTACTTCGAGACGGAAAGAATACGATTACTTTTATTTCGGATGTTGATGATAAATACTTTGGGTTTGCGGGAAGACTTGACTGGATTGAGATAAAAAATAGCACTACCAACTAAAACACTATTGCTTCCTGTCCATCCAATCAGTGATGCGCAGGAAGCATCGCTCTGTACATAGCCTCCTACTAATTAATTCAAATCTCCTGCTGTATTGGTTGCTACCAATTGCTATCAATCTCTAGGGCACCGACATATCGCACGGGTGCCCTCTATACACAAACTCCCCCTTACGCCAGCCGAGTTGCTGGCGTTCTTAAATCTGTGGAAAAATGAAGACCGTGCCTGCGAAAGATCACACCACATGCTCACTCATGAATAAAAAACCGGTCCGAGCAGCCGATAGAATCAAACAGCCGTAGGTTCACTTTGCTTGTTGCTTACACTAACCTTGAAAGCACGATAGCGTTTAATAGCAGTCCTGCCAGCGCGAAGTCCGTAGTCTTCTACCGTTTTATGTAAGACATAGCACAATAGCAACAGAACTATCGTGACCTGCATTTTCAACGGTATAACTGTCATCCCAGCCTTGGACAAAAAATCCAACAAGTAAGGCCAAGCCCAGTTATGAAACAAATAAACTGAATACGTCAGGTTCGAGGCAATCCTAATTAACGGACCGTCTTGCATCTTATCTCTAATAAGCCAAGCCCCAAAAAATATCATCAATGCATACATTGAGTGATTATTGTTACTGAACACCGGATGGACTTTTGTGGTCATGATCCAAAAAGCAAAAACGATAGATATCATTACCGCGATACAAACGTTCTTGTTAGCCTTCCCTGTCTCCAAGAGGTAAACGCACGCCGGTAAAAATAGGAACGGCGCGTACAAAGTAGTATACCCAAGCGTTAACCCTGGAGAGTTTGGAAAGGGTGGAGAAAAATAAAGAACTGCAGCCAAGATGGCAAACACAGTAGGAAGATATTGTTGATTTCGCATCAACCCGGACGACTTAAATATCACCATCAGCACATAGAATGCAACCTCGATGCGCAACGTCCACTCAACTCCCGATAGAGACGTAGGAATTCCAACAATATCTCCTAATAGCAGGAAATGTGGTAACCACTGCCATGCAGGCGGAAAGGGCATCCCATTAACAACTTCGTTTACAACCGCCTCACAAATCAGCGCAAATATGAACAATGGATAAATTCTAAAAAAACGCTTTATCAGGAACTCTGTCGTCTTCTCCGATTGAAGCACGTGCGTTATTACATACCCGGAGGTTATAAAAAACACAATTACACCCGCAGCCCCACTCCAAGCGAGCGGAACAAGTGCAGAGAGGACATATCTTAAAGATACGTGAAGTGACTCGTCGATTACGCATAGTAAAGATCGGGGAACATCCTATGTCCAACAAGCACACCTACAAAGGCAAATATACGCATACAATCCAAAAATACTATTCTATCCATGATTTTCTTGGGCATATAAAACCGGCAATTTAATGATTGAGCTTGGGAATATTAGTTGATTGCGCCAACCGCGCGCAACCGATATAAATTATCACCACAGTAATCAGATCACTGTTACGACCGTCTTTTTCTTGCTAAACAAAGTCTTTATTTGCTTTTGTAAGGGCTTCTCAATAGCCAAATGCAATCCAATAGACACGCACACGACAATCAACAGGAAGACTGCCAAATGCATAACTTGGTACACCAACGACGCAGAAGCATGTGCAGTATATAACGGGCGCAAAATGGCATGTATAAGATAGAACGCGAATGAAGACTCTCCCAGCAATATCATTGTTTGCCCGGAGAAGGCTTTAGAGATTCTGGAGGTTTGATTTATAGCCAAGCCCAAGATGACAATTGCGAACAACGCCGCATAAGACGCATCCCAACTAAAGGCCGACAAAAAATTCTTAGTCCAACCCATAAGCACCAGTACCAGCATCAATGAGGTACCAACAGCCACACTCCAAAACTGCTGCGCTTTATTGGAGTGCACAAAGTGACGTTTGTAATAAATGGCCGCAGCTATACCTAAACAGAAGTCAAATATCCTGGTAGCCGGCATGCGGTACAGCCATCTGTGGGCAGAGTCAGGACTGATGGATGTGAGTTCCACTCGTCCCGGCATGGAGAAATAGGCAGCAAGACAAAGTTGAGCAGCAAAAGCAAAGATCGCAAACGCCAGCAATCTGTTCCGCGAGTTAATAATATTTAACTTGCTCAATACAGGGATAAGTAATGGGAACATCAAGTAGAGAAATATCTCCACACTAATGCTCCATGCAGGCCCATTAATTCCGAACGCGAAGTAAACGTCGCCACTCCAGGCCTGGATCCCGGCAAGGTATAGAAACAGAGGAGTTTCTAGTCCCGAATTCATCCAAGGATAAATTATGCATAGAGCATAAAGTGGATAAATTCTCGCAAACCTGGAAACAATGTATTGGAACGTGTTGCTTAACGCATTCGACTCAAACTTTTCAAGGTAGTTATAGGTAATAATAAAACCTGAAAGCACAAAGAAAAATGTCACGCCGCTATAACCAGACCCTTGAATTCGTAAAGCCCATCCTTCAAGACCTGGAATATTGTAGTGCGAAAAAAACACCATTAATGCTGCAGCAAATCTAAGTCCAGTCAGGGCGGGTATTGCACCTGAACGGTCAAATGAAATCGGCATCATCACTCCTAAAATTCGTAAGTTCCACTGCAAGTCGGTAATAGAACGCGCTATCTTTTGAAAGCTCCGTTAACTCAACCTACTTTTGCTCTGCGGCTCTGGTGTATCAAACAAAGACTTGCGGGCAGAAATGTCACGATATTTATTCAAACATATTTTGCCTGCACGCAGACCATACCGCTCTACACTTTTATGTAATCCAAAGCACACTAAAAATAACACAATCAAAATCTGAGCTTTTGCCGGGATGAAAAGCAATCCACAATAATCCACGAAGGAAGATATGTAACTCCACAGCCAGTTGTGGAATAGGTAGACAGAGAATGTCATGTTAGATATCAAACGTATCAACGGCCCGTCTTCAATTCGGTACCGCAAGGCCCACCCTATGAGAAAAATGGCAACAGCATAGAATCCATAATTAAACTCTTTCCAGCCTGGCTGATACTTGGCAAGCATGTAAAGAAAACAACCAAACAGAATAAAAAACGTAGCGATGCACAGATTTTTTCTCGCGCTTCCAGTTTCCCAAAGATACACGCAGGCGCCCATGAGCAGAAACGATGAATAAATTGTCTGGTACGCCAAAGGGAGATTGGTAGCGCTAGGAAAAGGCGGCAGTAAAATAATTCCTGATGCAATAATGATAAATACAACAGGCAAATATTTTTGGAATTTGAATAGGCCTAAAGCCTTAATAACGGCCATGACTATATAAAAGGCAATCTCCAGCCTGAGAGTCCACTCGACCCCACCAAGGGCCAACGGAGTTCCAAAAAAATCGCCTATCAAAAGAAGTCGTGGGACCCATACTGAGAGAGGGGGGAAGACTGCGCCTCTTAAAAAATGATCGAATAACCCCTCCATCAATACCGCTACGATAAAAAGCGGATAGATCCTGAAAAATCTTTTTAGCAAAAACTCAGGCGTGGATTCCGACTGCAGCACATGGGTAATGATATATCCAGACGTCAGAAAAAACACGACCACCCCTGCGCCACCGCCATAACACAACGGAAGGATTGCTTGGGCGAGATACCGGACAGTTATATGCAATGCCTCATTAGTGGAGGCAAAAGCGATTGAGTCATATAATTTGTGAGCAATTAGCACACTGATGAACGCAAATATCCGCATTACATCGAGAAAAACTACTCTGTCGGTGATTCTGTTAGCCATATCTAGACCGCGCATTAAGGAATTGAAGACCGAAGACTGGGGGAGCCATTGCGACAGCGGGAATTCTACAAGCCTTGGCTATCACTGTCAGGTTTCGCACACTCCGATTTGAAAGAAGCCTCAAACAACGCCACATCGGCCGAAATGGCGAATTCTTGAGCCTAAAAATCGATTGTCGAAGGCTATTCATCCCCTTAAGATGCCTGCCTGATCGAGTTCGGTTGCGCCTGTACCTGTCACGACCCCAAAAAAATGAGTCTTTTCAGCTATTTCAACAACACTATGAAGCATGGACACCTAGGGATTATCTTTCGAAAATGTTGCTCGTCGATAAAAGCTCCACAGTGAGCAGATCAACCATCCAGAGTTATCATCCTGTCTATCGACCCGATATCGATGGCTTAAGAGCTTTTGCGATCCTCGCCGTGGTCATATTCCATGCCTTCCCCACTCTCCTTCCAGGGGGATTTGTTGGAGTCGACGTTTTTTTTGTAATTTCCGGTTATCTGATCTCGAGTATTATCTTCAAGAACCTGCAAAGCGGCACATTCAGTTTCTATGACTTTTACAGACGCCGTATACGCCGGATATTCCCTGCGTTGCTACTGGTATTGGCGGCAACATTCTTGTCTGGCTGGATAGTGCTGTTGGCTACTGAGTTCCAACAGTTAAACAAACACATAGCTGCAGGGCTTGGTTTCATACAGAACATTATTCTATTCCAAGAGTCTGGCTATTTTGAAGTCAGCTCTGAGTTGAAACCGCTTACACACTTGTGGTCGCTCGGAGTAGAGGAACAGTTTTATCTGGCCTTTCCAATTATCGCGCTACTAATATGGCGTTGGAACCTAAACGCTCTGACAATCATCGCGCTTATGCTGTTGGCGTCTTTATATTCCAATATTGTCCAAGTTTCTACCAATACCACTGCCGCGTTTTTCTTACCGCAATACCGTGTCTGGGAGCTTCTATGTGGCAGCATTATAGCCTACGTCACCCTAACCAGGAAGTCCGCCCCTTTATCATTGATGATGTCCCATATAGCCTCAGTCCTCGGCCTTTCGCTGCTGATAGCATCCGTAGTATTCATAAATAAAAACTTTCAGTTTCCGGGGTATTGGGCAATTGCCCCTGTATTGGGATCAATGCTAATCATCACCGCTGGTCCTAAGGCGGTGATCAACAAGTATATTTTCACCCACCGATTTGCCGTTTGGATAGGCCTTATCAGTTATCCGCTATATCTATGGCATTGGCCGCTGCTTACATTCGCGCGAATCATCAAATCTGAGATTCCGAGCCCACTAATAAGAATAGCAGTTGTAATGGCAAGCGTAGCACTTGCATGGGCGACCTACCGATTTGTAGAGAAACCGTTCCGAGCGAAATCCAATCCAAAAGTGGTATTTAACGGGCTTGTGGTGACGGCATTTGCCTTTGTTTCTGTGGCCATATTAACCATTGTGAACAATGGTTTTCCGTTCCGACAAAAGGACCGTGAAGAATTCGCCCGGTCATTCGCCAATACAGCTCCTGACTGGAACTACTTTACAAATAACGAGACGGCTGCGCGCTTCCGCATGGACTGCGACTTTTACGACACAAAAAGTTTCTTTAAAGGAAAAGCAACCAATAGCCCCACAAGCAGCATAGCACCGAGTTGTTACACACCTACATCGAACAAAAAAGTGCTCTTATGGGGCGACTCACATGTTCAGCAGCTAAACTATGGCCTTAAGCATACGCTACCGGACAGCATTTCTATCCTCCAAATAGCCAGTTCAGGTTGCTTTCCCAATCTCCCTGATAAATTCTCAGCAGAGGCTGAGTACTGCCGGGTTTCCAATCAAACAGCACTCGACGTTATAAAGAAAGAAGCACCGGAGGTTGTTGTTATTGCGCAAATTACGGGGCATGACACCGTGAATGACTATAAAGCAATGACAGCACTACTGAAAAGCTATGGGATTTCCCACATCGTCATCGCAGGACCGGTTCCAAAGTATCAGGCGAGTCTCTATCAAATCATTACAAGAAAGTATTGGCTATACACGCCAAGGCGTATCATTGACGATGTAGACAGTTCAGTATTCGAAGTGGATGCGTCTCTAAAAGCAAAATATGGTAGCGGTCAAGGTGGCTTCGAATATTTCTCAATGACCGATCTGTTTTGCAATAAGGACGGTTGCATTACCTATCTGGGAAACGATCGTAAGAACGGACTGGTAACATTCGATGCAACACACCTGACTTCAATTGCATCGGTCTACGTCGCTAAAACCGCTCTCACCGAAGTCATTCTTAAAGACCTGCAGATACGTCCATGACGACGGGGCAATACAAATTCTAGCCGAACACTGAATTGCTTGTGAAGCCGATATAACAACTTCCATCGCCTTCACAAGCAATATCGCTTCTCCCTCATCAACACCAAGATATCAAGATCATGGGAGTTCATATGAAATGCAGGCCATCGCCGCGCTTGTAATTCCAAGGGATATCGAAGACAGAAAAATAAAGACCACTGAAAGAACTAGCCAATGCTGGCGAATTGTTGCTCCGAACGTTTTCCATTCGAACCGAGTTACAACGGCACCGAACAATACCAAGTAAATCGGTATGAAGAATCGGGTTTCTACCGCTCCCGGCAAGATAGCAAATACTGGCAAGAGAATGGGGGCCAGGTAAGCCGCTTCAATCCAGCGTTTTTCTTTGCGCCACCAATAGATCGATACACAGAAAAACAATAAAGAAAAGCAAAGGAACGACACAACACTTTTATTGGTGGAAGATTTTTCGGCATAAACGATGCCATCACGCACATCCAGACCATTGATAAAGTGCCGACCATAAATTCCCAGAAACTGCACTGGATGCTTCAGGACCATCGACAAGTATCCACGCATACTAGGATCTGAGAACGACGAGTCATCAAGATTCCGAAGCGCAATACCTGCAGGATCACGGTAGTAAAGACTTGGCGCAGGACTGTCTTTGCCTGCGTAGGTCTCATAACGCTGAACCACCATCCCCCAATAGAGTTGCTGTGCCATTAGCGGTTTACCCTTCACCATGGCAATCACCAAGGGCGTGGCGGTGCCATGTATACGCTTGTTGATCAGCATCTGTGGCGTCGCAACGATTAAAGCTCCTAGTAAAAAGGCAAGCATCCCGAAAGCGCGTAATCGCCAAGGAATACCCTGCATAAACACGAACAAGACAACGACGAAAAGCGCCATCGCGGCAAAAAGATAAATTGTCCGAATATTATAGGCCGCGCTGACAGCAGCGCCGGACAGGAATAGCCAGCACCACCAATATTGCGAATTCACACGGGTCGCCAGCGCAACACCAATGATCAGTACGAGCAGTGCAGGCAAGTCAGACAATGGAAACAGGAATAAGCCTGGAAACACGGCGATTGTGAGTAACGCGAAGACCGTCCGTCGAGCGAAGGACAACGTGCCCCCGAAAGTCTTCAAGAAAAAGTTAGCGATGGGGCCTGTCAGCAAATAAGCATAAACTGCAGAAGAGGCAAACTGAAAAACAATTCTTCCGTTATCACCTGCCACATCAGCGAGTGCGTGGACAGGCACGAGTAAAAGTGGATAAAAATATCCACGCGCTACTTCAGGAAAATTCACTATCACTGAAGGTGAACTAAGCGACCAATACAAACTTGAATCAAAAGGATAGAAAGAAATATCCATGATCCGATGAAGCATTAATGACAGCAGGAAAACTGTAAAAAAAGAAAACAATCTCTGGCGGTGATGAATTGAGTCCAATAAATGCATGACACTCTCTACGTCTAGTTTTTTTTAATGCGCTATTCTTGTCATTTTACGTGCACAATATAGACGCAAAGCTCTTAGCTATATTTCAGTCACCTACACTCATCGTTTCAAAAGCGAGTGATATATTTCGCTGTACGACTTAACCATATCGTCCGCCTTGAAATACTCTTCATAACGCTTTAGAGCATTCTCCCCCATCTTTGCGGCCCCCAATGGATCATCCCAGAGCTTTTTCATAGCGCTGGCGAGAGACGCACTGTCGCCAGGGAGTGCCACACAGCCTGTTTCACCTTCGATATTGATGTACGTCGTACCTGTCCCAATTTCGCAGGAAATGAGCGGTTTCCCATGCATCGCTCCTTCCAGTAGAGAAATCCCGAAGGCTTCGGACCTGAGGTGGGAGGGGAAAACCAGCGCGAAGCACAGAGTCATTAGTGCGGCCTTATCACTGTCTGGCAGGGCACCGACAAAAAAGACATTATCCAGGCCTGCGTCTTTAGCCTTCTGTTTCAGCGCCATTTCCATAGGCCCTTTGCCCATGATCACGATTGGCAGCCGGGTCTGCTGAGCCGCTTCCAGAAGAAAATCGAGGCCTTTGTAATAACGGAGCGCCCCGACAAAAAGGAAGAAGCGCTCCCCCACTGCCTGACGCCAATGTGCCAATGATGCTTCAGTCGCCTCTGGGTACGTATGGCGATCAATACCAATGGGGACGACCTTGACCTTATCTACGTATTTGCCAAGTGTCTCGCTGCTGGCAACATAGTTAGGTGAGGATGCAACGATTACATCAACATTTCGTAGAAATGCGTGCAAGAGCGGATTATAGAGTCGGAGCAACGACTGCTGTTTCACGATATCCGAGTGATAAGTAACAACAGTCGGTTTCTTGACTCTAGTTAGAAAGTGCACCATATCCATAAATGGCCACGGAAAATGGTAATGAATAATGTCGGCTTGTTTTGCGAGTTCGTAGAAGTCCTTGATCGCCCCGATTGAAAAGCCCGTGGAAGCGATCTGAAAATTCTCATACGAGCGATGGGTAAGGTGATGTCCGAGCCGTTCGTTGCGCATGGCGCCACGGGGACTAAGGTAAAGAACTTCAGATTCGATACCGTGCTGCACCCCACCCTCAGCGAGCTGAAAGATCACCTGCTCTACCCCGCCCATGGTGTCTGGGTAGTAAGTCTTGAAAAAATGCAGGATTTTCAATGTTTACGCCCCAAAAACTTAGCAGGGACTCCCACGTAGGTGCCAGCCTTATCAAGATTGCGATGAGCACACGCACCGGCTCCCAGCATGACATCGTCTGTCACCCGAAGCCCGTCGATCACTGTTGAGCCCGCCCCCAGGAAGCAGCGATCACCGATACAGCTGCGGCCAGCAACTACAGCGCCGACGGAAATGTGGTTGTAGTCACCCACCACACACTCATGCTCGACAATTGCGCCGGTATTGATAATACAACCGCGTCCGACGGATGCCATCGGCCCAACATGTGCGTGATGAGCAATAAAAGTCCCCTCGCCGATTTGGGCTCCGATGCCTATGGTGGCGCTGGGTGAGATGAGTGTCGCTAAACGCCATCCCTGCTGAATGACCCATTCGCACTGCTCTATTCTCTTTTTGTTGTCGCCAGCTGCGGGAATGACTGACCAATCCTCGGGTAGCTCAAAATCCACGGACGCTTTCACTGGAAAAGAACAAAACGATTCATCTGGTTTAGCGTTGGCGTCAATAAAGCACAACTGCGTTATGCCCGATGCAAGTGCAACGTCAGCCACACTTCGGGCATGACCGCCAAACCCCAGAATCAGGAACCCTGTAATGGAAGTCACGCCAGGACCTCCAAAGGGTTACCGCCACCGGCAGAGATAGCTTCAAGAACAGTGATGTGTTCATTCACGACATCCGTCCAGGTACGCTGAATCAAGCTCTGATAGATGTTTTTCTGCAGTTTAAGAAGCTCCTCTCGATGAGACAGAGCCCATTCAATACGGCGAGCCATATCTTCCCATTCAAACGGGTCAAAAAATGTCGTGTCTTGAAGCTCGGGCTGGTCAAGTATTTCCTCAGTAACCGCAATTCGAGCCATGACCACCGGCGTGTCTACTGACAGAGCCTCGGTAAAGGTGAATGGGCACCCCCCTTCACTCAGACTAGGGTTTACCGCCAGGTCTGCCAACTTGTAACACGCAGCAAGCTCCTGCACCGTCAAGCCGTATAAGCATAAAACATCATTCTCCAAACCGTGTTCGGCAATGAATTTTTTGACGGCCGGATAACGCTCAGGATCACCGGTCAAAATCAGTTTGTGGCTGACATATTTTTTCCTTAAAAGGAATTCGTATGCTCGCAACAACATCAACAGGTTTTTGTTCGGTCTAAATTGGCTCGCATAAAATATAAACTTAAAGGAGGCATTTGCGAAACCTACCGTATAGTTCTTATTGGAGGATTTACGCATCGCACTAGCGAGAAGCGTTTGTGAATAATGGAGCGAGGTGGCTTCCAGATCCGCAAACCCTCGAGTTGTGACCCACTGGTTCAGCATATTCGGCGCATGGTGGATCACCGATACATTGGAAGCACGGATCGAATACTGTTCGACCAATGTATCCCACTTGATTGCGTTGCTGTAGGTGACGTAATGCTGCCCAGTCTGGATCGATCGGCGAACATCCTCAAAGGTTTGCAAAAAGCGTTCACCTCCTACACTTGAGAAACCGACAGGGAAATCCGATAACACTACATCTGGCACGCACATCAGACGTGGACGATCTATCTTGTTGAAGGCCGGCCAAAAAGCAGTAGGACTGTACCAAGCTTTCACATCAGCCAGGCTATCAATCAAGTGAAGCATTCGCTCTGACTCAATTCGTTCCATTCGCTTATAAAGTCGGAAAATGAGAGCATCGTCCTTCGGCTCCCCGACAGCCACTTGAGCGCGTGATAAATGGCGCCGAAAAGGTCGAGTCAGTCGTTTAAAAACAAACTTTAGTTTTATGAAAAAAAGAACAATCAACGCCAAAATAATAAGTGGGCTAAACAAGACCCCAAGGCTGAGAAGAAAAAGACCTTCTATAAACAGTAGCGCTACACCCGCATACGAATTGGTCGTTACCAATTGTTGCTCAACGTGATCAATAGCAGCTTTTTTAATCGCTGAGAAACCATTGGAAATTCTTTTGAATATTCCTGGCTTCCGTTTTCGTTTCTTTCTAGCGATGTAGGCTTCGTAAACGCGTAACACCATCGGCTTTTTCGATGGAGAAATTAATTCGAAGCGCTCTTTAGAGACACCTTCACTGCGAAATAGATCTTCAAGCCCTTCTTTTGACCAACTCGGACATACCAGTACAAAGCGCACATCTTCTCGGTCGCTAGCCCCTTTCAGAAAGGCAGCGAGGTATCTACCCAAGCCTTCGTGACGCAAATCCAAACCCGGCGCATAGGCCAAGTAGATACCATATTTATTTATAGACACTCGCGTATGACTCCCCAATATTGTGCCGCCAACTTCTCAACGCCTTGTTCTGCCAATACCTCAGGCGATGGAAGCAGGGCCTTCTTGGACAAGTAAGTCAATTCCATTTCTTTCAGCTTGTGCGCCATCTCTTTATAGTCGGCGGCATTCATCCAGGACAACTGCAGTGAGAACTGAACGTCCATCTCACGCATAGCCGGATAGTCACTACTCAATGCCGGTACACCCAAGCTAGCGGCTTCAACAACACTGAAGGAGCCGTTGTCAATTTTGCCTGCATGCCATAGAAACATTGCATTCGCCAAAGCACTGCGATACTCAAAGTCTGGGAGTTCGCCAAGCCATTTAACTTTCTCCCACAATGCGGCGCTTGCATTAACCTGTACAGACAGTAACTTAAGGTGCGGTTCACTGCTCTCTAGCAGGTTGTTAGTATTCACACCCGTTACATGACAGAAGAATTGCCCTCCTAGAACCTCATAATAGAACTTGAGTGCTTTTAGTGCATTTACATGATTCTTGTGCGCCCCGGCATTAGTTGTCCACAGGAAATATGGCTGGTCCGGGGCCGACAACATCCCACATTCAACTTTTGAAAAATCGGGTGCGAGCATAGGTACTTTAGCGATTCTATTTAGCTCAACACCGGCATACTGAATGGCGTCCTGTTCCGTAAACTCTGTTGTTACAAGAAGCTTCTGTGCCCTGCGCACGGCACTGATAAAGTGTTCATCTCCGCTGTTGGAAAGTACCTTTTCATACCGCTGAAGGTAGTCATAGACCATAAATATGCATGGCCGCAGAGGTACTAAGGGTGCCTGCACGCGATCAGAGACTATGATCCACGCATCGCAGTCCAGAAGCTGTTTGATACCGTCATCCGGGACAACATATCTTACGGAGTCCGGTTCCCAACCGTCATGACCTGCATATCGCATGGCTCTCCGTGCTGTTTGCGCGTCGAGGGTTTTCCAGTGAAAAGTGCGCAGCTGAATTCTCTCATCCTGATCGGAAGGATCTTCTGCCTCATCGTCAGCAGACTTCAAATGCAAGAGGACAACGTCGACATCCTCTCCCCACTGCCTGCTCCCTTCATGCAAAGCTTCCGCTAGCAGATGGGCACCACGAAGGCTCCCCCCTCGATACTCGACTGGGACTACCACTGCGATTTTCTTGCGTTTGACTGGCCGTTGGCTTTGTTCCAAGCGGCTGACTTCCAGCTCTTGCAAGATTTCTTTGAAACTGCTTATCCAAGCGGCTTCACAGTTCTCTGCGCGCATGGGCTCCAGCAGTACTGCCTGACTTCTACGGACTTGCTCAATAAACTTCGTGTCATCATTCAAGATGCGACGAATTTTCTCTCTCGCTTCTTTGACAGACTCGCATCGACCAGGAAGGGTCGCTCCACCCATCCGATCCAGGATGCCGCCACTCATGAAGATCAGTGGCATACCGACGCGAATGGCTTCGAAGGGATGATAATGAATATGGTTGGGTTCGCTTGAATGATAAAACATCACTCGCGACTCTCTCATGTTACGTTCATGCTCTTCGTTGGTGACAAATCCCAACACATTCGGATCACTCACCTCTATCGGCTGAGAACCACCGATTTTGTATGGCAACCCTTGCATGTCCGAAATAAAATCTTCATATACTTTTTTATAGTAACTACTGAAACCAATATCCGGGCAAACGAAAAAAATATGCTTCTGCCTGCCGTTCCAGATGTCATTGATCGCACAGTTACTCAGGCCCAGCGGTAAAAATGCCTTACGCTTCTGCAGGTACATGGGTTCAGAATCGGCAAGATGCTCGTACGCAATACCCAACCAAAGACGTCGTCCAAGTTTCTTTACTGACTGCGTACCTAGCGTCAAGACCTTCACGACTTCTGAATAGCTTAGTGTTTTGTCCAGCCCATAAGCGCGCCAAATAGCCGCGCCAGTGAATGATCGTGAAACCTCATTCATGAAGCCTTTCGAGTGGCAGATAAAAAAACAAACATCGAAATATTTATTGGCTATATCCCAGGCTTCTTTCGACGGCGACACATACCAGTTCTGCTGATTTAATACCTCTAGATCTTCAGCAGGAATAGTAAGGTTCGCATCCTCCGAATGATCTATGCTTGCCGAACGAAAACCGATTTCCTGTGGAAATGACTTTGGCAGAAAAAATTCTTTAACCCCCAATGTCTTGAGCATTTGAAGCTCGAATTTACGAGCTGCGCCATGGTTCAGCAGCCACATCACACGAAACGGTTTAGTTTGCATCAGCAAGTCCATTTATCTTCTTGTATTCAGCTATCGCGTCGGTTATTTCACCGTCGAACAACAACTCGCCATGATGAAACACCAAGCCCCGGGTGCAGATGGATTGCAAAGCACCGAAGTCATGAGAGGCCAGCACGAGTATTTCAGCCTTTTCGATCAGACTGGTAATACGTACTTTAGCCTTTGCCATAAAGTTGGCATCGCCCGCACCAATTACCTCGTCCAGCAACAGAATGTCGCCGCCGACCGTGGTTGAGATAGCAAAAGCAAGTCGTACTTGCATCCCGGCAGAGTACGTTTTAATCGGGTAATCAATGAACTCGCCCAGATCGGCAAACGCTACGATTTCGTCGATCTTGTCTCGCATGAACTTAGGAGACAGGCCTAGCAGCAGGCCACGGTAGAGAATATTCTCACGTCCCGTCGCGTCCGGCTCGAATCCCAAGCTCAGGTCAAACAGGGAACGAACCTGGCCTTGTACATCGAGCTCGCCGCTGGAGATTGGATAGAGGCCTGCAACCGTCTTGAGGAATGTACTTTTACCCGCGCCATTATGCCCAAGAAGCCCCACGCGCTCGCCGCTGACAATTTGAACATTTATGTTCTTGAGTGCGTGAATATCGGCCACGTGGTTATTGGCATCTTTTTTTGCGAAAATGTTGGCCATCAATGACTTTAATGAACGCTCCTTATAGGCCGCAGCCGCGTAGTGGAGATTGACGTTCTTTACATTGATCTGATTGATTTTATTCATTCTCATAGGTAAAAAATAACCTTCCGCTCCGCTTTGTAACCAACATACATCGCGATTAGACCGAAGAACAAAGCAGTACCCAAACTAAAAGCGTAGTTTGCAAGAGTTGGCCATTCCCCTTGTAGAAGCGGCGCTCTAAACAGCTGAAGAATGTGATAAATCGGGTTGTAATCAACCAAAGCGTGCAACCCGCCGTTTTGAAACATTTTCGCTTCAAAGTACACCGGAGACACGAACCATAATGATTGCATTACCAGCCCAAGCGCGTGGGGAACGTCGCGAAAGCGGGTACTGATGTAGGCGAGAAGTGTCGATACAGGCCAGGCTATCAAGGCAACGACGGGGAATATCGTTAGCGTCGCCAACCAGCTCCATCCGAAATTCTGAGGCATCATGATCGCCACCCAGAGATAGAGGGAAACACTGGCCAGCATGAGCACGATTGAACTACCGAGCACAGTTCGCAAGGTATAAATTGCCAAGGGATGGTTACATTGTTTAATGTAAGCATCCGCTTGAACGAAAGACAATGAGCCACCAATTGTATTAGCGGAGATGAACTCCCACACGACTATTCCGGAGAGAACATAAGGGGCGTAGGTTAATACATCCGTATTGAACAGCTTGCTAAACACCAGCGTCAGGAGCACGGTCATACCCAAAGGCTGAATAATTGACCACGTCACGCCAAAAAAAGACCTGCGCCAGCGGGAGCGCAAATCAGCTAGAGCAAGATGTACCCAAAAGTATCGAGCAGCCCAAACGCGAGAAAAATACGAAAACATTACTTCCCCTGAATAATTAAATTCGAAAGCCTGGACATTATTCGTCCTCTTTGAATTTTTATGAGAATTGAGGCTGTTACCAGCCTCAATCCCAACGCAACATCAGCTGGCAAAGTAAGATCGAATTTCTTCTACTACTTGCTGCACCTGCTCGCGGCTCAGCGTCGGATAACTCGGGAGGTTCATCCCGCGCGAGCTAAGGTCCTCGGCCACCGGAAAGGTTTCATCCGTCTTGCAATGCGGCATGTGGTGAGCAGGAGCGAACAGAGGCCGTGTCTCAATGCCCTTGTTCTTCAAATGATCGCGCAATGCCTGACGCTGGCTCGGATCATCCAACAGCACCGAGCACATCCAGTAGGAGTGGCGTGTACCGGGTTGCTCTGCATGCATCTGCAGCGGAAGTCCTTCGAGCGCTTCACGATACCAGTCCGCAACCTGCCGCTTGAGCGTGATGATCTCGTCTGCACGTTCCAACTGGGCGAGGCCAATGGCTGCACAGATGTTGGTCATCCGATAGTTGAACGCCAACTCGTCATGCCAATATTCGCGGGTTTTGGACACGCCCTGGCTTTTGAGATGGCAGGCTCTCTCATGGATGTCCTTGTTCTTGGACACGACCATCCCACCCTCACCGGTGGTAATGGTCTTGTTTCCAAAAAAACTGAACGTCGCGACATCACCAAACGTCCCTACATGCTGACCGTTGTACAGAGAGCCGAAAGCTTCTGCACAGTCTTCGATCAGCAGCAGGTTGTGCTCTTTACACAGAGCGACGACCTCATCCATGTCACACGACAGGCCGTACAAATGCACGACCATGACGGCTTTGGTTTTCGGCGTGATGCGGCTGCGGATGTCTGCAACGCTGACGTTCCAGGTATCAGCCAGGGATTCAGCGTAAACGACGCTGGCCCCGGTTTGCATGATGGTGTTAACGGACGCCACGTAAGTGAGCGTTGGAACAATCACCTCATCGCCAGGCCCAAGCCCCAGAGCGGCCATTGCCAAGTGCAGGGCAACGGTGCCATTACTCACTGTGGTCGCATGTTCCGCACCAATGTATCGGGCAAACTCGCTCTCAAAGCGGGAGATAAACTCTCCACGGGAGGAAATCCAGGTCGAATCAAGACACTGGTTTACATATTCCTTTTCGCGTCCGCCCAGAAAGGGCTGATATACCGGAATCATAACAGCCCCCTTTATTCCTGACCCTTGAAGTATTTAAAGCCGTGTTCAGCGACCAGTTTGTCACGCTTGGCTTCATTCATGTCTTCACGCATCATTTCTTCTACCAACTCATTGAAGGAGGTAGTGGGTACCCAGCCTAATTTGGCTTTGGCTTTGCTTGGGTCACCCAACAGCGTCTCAACTTCGGCCGGACGGAAATAACGCGGATCGACGGCAACGATACATTTGTTGGTAGCGACGTCGTAACCTTTCTCGTCTACGCCCGTACCTTCCCAACGAATCTTGATATCGATTTCCTTCGCTGCAACCTCAACAAACTCCCGAACCGAATGCTGCTCACCGGTCGCGATCACAAAGTCTTCCGGAGTTTCTTGTTGCAGCATAAGCCATTGCATTTCCACGTAATCACGAGCATGACCCCAGTCACGCAGGGCGTCCATGTTCCCGAGGTACAGGCAATCTTGCAGATCGATCTTGATACGTGCCAAGGCGCGAGTGATCTTACGGGTTACGAAGGTTTCACCGCGGATGGGCGATTCGTGGTTAAAGAGAATACCGTTGCAGGCATACATGCCATAAGACTCACGGTAGTTCACAGTGATCCAGTAGGCGTACATCTTGGCGACGGCATAAGGGGAACGCGGATAGAACGGCGTGGTTTCTTTCTGTGGAATTTCCTGAACCAGACCGTACAGCTCGGATGTGGACGCTTGATAGAACTTGGTCTTTTTCTCAAGACCAGCGATGCGGATTGCTTCAAGGATGCGCAGTGTACCCATGGCATCAGTATCAGCAGTGTATTCTGGCGATTCAAAGGAAACCGCAACGTGGCTTTGCGCCCCGAGGTTGTAGACCTCATCTGGTTGAACTTCTTGCACGATACGAATCAGGCTACTTGAATCGGTCAGGTCGCCGTAGTGCAGCTTGAGATCATAGCCTTGGTTGTGCGGGTCGTGGTAGAGATGGTCAATACGCTGAGTATTGAATAGGGAGCTACGGCGCTTGATGCCGTGTACCGAGTAACCTTTTTTGAGCAGGAACTCAGCGAGGTAAGCACCATCCTGACCAGTAATACCCGTAATCAACGCTACTTTCTTGTCGCTCATTTTTTCACCATTTTGAATTAATCAATCGAACAGTAAGTCTCTAAAATAGACTCAACTCGTTGCTGCCCTTCACTGTCCTTCTGTAAGTGAGAACCGCTTTGTCATTCCATATATCTACTGTTCAGCAGTTCCTCAATTTCTTTAACCTTTACCGCTACCAGCTCTGGGTCTCTTTTACTTTCCACATTCAACCTCAACAAAGGTTCTGTGTTTGAACCTCGCAGATTGAATCGCCAGTCGGGAAACTCTAGACCGACGCCATCGGTTTGATCGAGGTGAGGCCCTTCAGGTAAATAATGTGCCAGGACCTCCTTCAGCGCCGCGGATACATCGTTTACCCGATAGTTGATTTCGCCACTACATGGATAGGCGGCAATACGCTCATCAACAAGTTGGGCTAAATTTTTTCCCGAGGCAGACATCAATGCGGCCACCAGCAGCCAGGGGATCATGCCGCTGTCACAATAGGCAAAATCCCGAAAGTAATGGTGAGCACTCATCTCACCGCCGTAAATTGCATCCTCCAGACGCATGCGCTCTTTTATGAATGCGTGCCCGGTCTTGCATTGTACTGAAACACCGCCCGCCAATCGAACCTGATCGATCGTGTTCCAGGTCAACCTTGGATCATGGATGATCTTGGAGCCAGGGTTCTTCTTGAGCAGCATTTCAGCCAACAGGCCAACCAGATAATAGCCCTCGATGAAGCGGCCGTTCTGGTCGAAAAAGAAGCAGCGATCGAAATCACCATCCCACGCGATTCCCAAATCGCAGCCGTTCGCCAGCAACGCTTGACGTGTCAGCGTACGGTTTTCTGGAAGTAGCGGATTGGGCACACCATTAGGGAAGTCGCCATCGGGCTCGGCGTTGATGACTACCCATTCGAAGGGCAGTTTTTTGATCAACTCCTGCAACACAGGCCCGGCAGCGCCGTTACCCGGATCGGCCAGGATTTTAAGCGGTTTGAGATCTGCAACATTGACGTAACTGAGTAGGTGCTCGATGTAGGTCGTCTTATCCAGCTCAAATCGAACTTCACCGGGAGTGGCGGCCAGCGCACCTAAATCACCACTTTCCACGCGGTCACGTATGGCATTGAGCCCGGTGTCGCCACTGATAGGCCGGGACTCGGATTTCACAAGCTTCATCCCGTTGTAACCTTTGGGATTGTGGCTTGCGGTGATCATCACTCCGCCATCCGCCTTGAACGCGCTGGTGGCAAAGTAGACCTCTTCGGTGCCGCACAAACCAATATCGATGACATTGGCACCGGCCTCAAGCAACCCACGTGTCATCGCCTCTGCCAGCATCGGGCTTTCGAGCCGCATATCCCGCCCCAGCACAATGTTTTTGCCTTGCAACTCGACAACCATGGCCCGGCCTATCCGGTAGGCCACATCTTCATTGAGATCGGACGGCACCTGGCCACGAATGTCATAAGCTTTGAAACACTGGGTTTTGATCGGGGTAGTCATACCGCTCTCTTGCTGAGATATGTGGAAGCAAAGCCGATTGACGGATCTGCTCTCTCATCAGAATGGAAGTGCATCAGGAACAGGCCAAATGCAAAAAAAGCCTGACCGGTGGAAATCCCCCGATCTGGCTTGCATATGCGCTGGCGCTGTTACTTATCGGCGCGACCGTAAATATCGTCAAAACGAACGATATCGTCCTCGCCAAGATAGTCGCCACTTTGCACTTCAATCATCACCAGGTCGATGACTCCCGGGTTCATCAGGCGGTGCTGATGGCCAGCACGAATGAAGGTGGACTCATTGGTGTTCAACATCAACTCCTGTTGGTCGTTGACGACCTTAGCCATCCCGCTGACAACGATCCAGTGCTCGCTTCTGTGGTGATGCATTTGCAGGGACAGAGATGCCTTGGGTTTCACCACAATGCGCTTGATCTTGAAGCGCTCACCATTTTCCAGCGTCGTGTAAGTGCCCCAAGGGCGATGCACGGTGCGATGGAGCAGATGAACCGTGTGACTGCAGGCCTTGAGCTGGTTGACGATATGTTTCACGTCTTGGGCGTGGTCCTTGTGGGCGATCATCACCGCGTCCGGGGTGTCGATGACCAGCAAATCCTCGACACCGACCAGCGCGGTAAGCCGACTTTCACTATTTACGTAGTTGTTACGAGAACCGTGGGACAACACCTCGCCTTCAAAGCGGTTGCCGTTCTCGTCAGGCTCGGTCAGTTCACTGACAGCGTTCCAGGAACCAATGTCACTCCAACCGATATCACAGGGAACAGTCGCGACTTTGGAGGAACGTTCCATCAACGCGTAGTCGATGGAGATATCCGGCACCTCAGCGAACGCATCAGCATCGAGCGCAAGGCAACGGTACTTGGTGGATGAAGTAACGCGCGATGCTTCGATCGTCTTGCTGACCGCTTCCACTACGTCCGGAGCATGCTGACGAAGCTCTTCGAGGACCGTACCCACCCGAAAGCAGAACATCCCGGAGTTCCAGTAGTAGTTACCTGCGCTGACATAAGCCTGAGCGGTGTCAAGATTGGGTTTTTCGACAAAGCGCGCTACTTTCAGGCCGCCCTTCAGCGGGGCATCTTTTTGCGCTTCGATGTAGCCAAACCCGGTTTCAGGGTACGTCGGCTGGATACCGAACGTGACCAGCCAGCCGTCGGCGGCAAGCGTCATGGCACTGGATACGGCCGCAGCAAAGGCTTCTTCGTCTTTTATCAGATGGTCAGCGGCCAGTACCAGCATTTGGGCGTCGGGGCCATGCGTGGATTCCAGCTGAAGCGCGGCGGCAGCGACGGCCGCAGCGGTGTTACGACCGAAAGGCTCCAGGATGAAGCCTTGAGCGTGCTTGGCTGTATTGACTGCGCCGTACTCGTCTTCGGTCTTGAACAGGAGTTCCCGGTTGGTCACCGTCAGAACTTCCACAACACCTTCCAGGCGCGAAGCACGAAGGAAGGTTTTCTGGATTAGATTCTGGCCATCTGGCAGTTCCATAAACGGCTTTGGATGGGCTTCACGAGAAACAGGCCACAACCGGCTGCCCACTCCGCCAGACAAAATTACGGGAATCAGTTCCATGCTCTAAATCCTTAATCCCCCTTCTGGCAGATACGTCCAGAAAGTGGGGCTCAGTTATGTTTCCGGTCATTCCTGCATCGTAATCGATGCAAATTCTTTGCTCGAAGCGATTGCAAGGGTGACAGCTCGACTTCGATCCAAACCCATCGGCTTTTGTGCCTGGCGCCTCCCGAATTGACGCCCTCTACCACTTATCGGACTTTCCTGCCTGATAGCGCCTTTAAAGGAGGAAATCTCGACAAATGGAGCCTTCCTTTGAAAGGAAAAGCGAGTCAATTGAGATTGAGATGCAATGCTTATCGGGATCAGATAATTATGTCGGTCATTCTACAAGGTAGTACCGCGAATTAATAACTCATGCGCCGACCGGAGATAAAAAATCTTTTGAAAACAAACAAGTGCCCGCCATCAAAATAACATCAGCCTCCAGCATCGAATAAATCTCAGTGGCCATGGGCATCCAAAAGTTTCGCCAGGTATTGACCATAACCAGTCTTCCCTAGGCGCCGAGCCTGTGCGGACAGTTCAGCTGCGGAGATCCACCCGCTGTTGTACGCAATCTCTTCCAGGCAGGCCACCTTCAAGCCTTGGCGCTTCTCGATGGTATGCACGAAATGACTAGCCTCAAGCAGCGAGTCGTGAGTCCCTGTATCCAGCCAAGCGAATCCGCGTCGAAGCATTTCGACTTTAAGGGCGTTCTGCTCAAGGTAAATACGGTTTACGTCGGTGATTTCCAGCTCACCGCGCTCGGACGGCTTGATGCTCTTGGCGATCTCGACAACCTGGTTGTCATAGAAGTACAAACCGGTCACCGCATAATTGGACTTGGGTTTCAGCGGTTTTTCTTCGATGCTCAGCGCCCGACCGGTTTCGTCAAACTCAATAACACCAAAACGCTCTGGATCTGAAACGTGATAGCCAAATACGGTCGCACCTTGTTTTTGACTATTGGCGGAACGCAAGTGGTCCGTGAAGTACTGACCATAGAAGATGTTGTCGCCCAGAATCAGGCAGCACGGATCGTCACCAATGAACTCTTCACCGATTATGAAAGCCTGTGCCAGGCCATCCGGGCTTGGCTGTTCAGCGTAGGACAGCTTGATGCCATACAGGCTGCCATCCCCCAGCAGTTTACGAAAGTTTGGCAAGTCGTCAGGCGTGGATATGATCAGAATCTCCCGCATGCCCGCCAGCATCAGCACTGACAACGGATAAAAGATCATCGGCTTGTCGTAAATCGGCAGCATCTGCTTGGACACGCCAAGAGTCAACGGATGCAAACGAGTACCTGAGCCGCCAGCGAGGATGATGCCCTTACGATTTACCGTCGTCATTTATTCAAAACTTCTCTAAGCATTCGGGTTACACCAATTTGCCAATCCGGCAAGTGTAGACAAAAATTCTCACGCAGTTTCTGAGTACACAGTCGCGAATTCAGAGGACGACGTGCCGGTGATGGATAAGCGCTCGTTTCTATAGGATTAATCGCCGTAACCGCGAGCTGCACGCCATTGGCTTGAGCGAAACCTACTACATAGGTGGCATAACCGTGCCAGGACACTTCGCCGCTCGCCGTCAAATGATAAAGACCCGCCAGTTCCGGCCGCTGCAACACCTGCTGAATCGCCAACGCAGTGACATCAGCAATGAGGTCAGCGCCGGTTGGAGCCCCTATCTGGTCGGCGATGACGTCCAAGGTTTGTCGCTCCTTGGCCAGGCGCAGCATGGTCTTCGCGAAGTTGTTGCCACGAGCACAATAAGCCCAACTTGTGCGAAAAATAAGATGCTTGCAACCAGACAAGAGAATCGCGCTTTCACCAGCCACTTTACTGATGCCATAGCGGCTCAAGGGCGCAACCGCATCGGTCTCCTTCCAGGGTTCCGAACCGCGACCACTGAAGACGTAATCGGTCGAATAGTGGATCAGCCAGGCACCAATAGACTTAGCTTCTTCAGCCATCACATGGCACGCATGACCGTTCACGCATTCAGCCAGCTCAGCTTCTGACTCAGCCTTGTCAACTGCGGTATAGGCAGCAGCGTTGACGATAATGTCGGGCCTGACCGTTCGAATCGTCGCGCGCAATGCACCTAGATCAGACAGGTCGCCGCACAAGCCATCAACCGGATGACGATCCAACGCGATCAACTCGCCAAGCGGCGCGAGTGAACGTTGCAGTTCCCAGCCCACTTGCCCGTTTTTTCCCAGCAGGAGGATTTTCATACGTTGTTCGAACGATCTGCGTAGTTCTGATCGATCCACTGCTGATAGCTACCGCTCTTCACGTGAGCTACCCATTCAGTGTTGTTGAGGTACCACTCGACAGTCTTGCGGATGCCGGTTTCAAAGGTTTCTTCCGGCGTCCAATCCAGTTCACGCTGAATTTTGCTGGCGTCGATCGCGTAGCGCTGATCATGGCCCGGGCGATCCTGAACGTAGGTGATCAAGCTTGCATGCGGACGGTGAGCAGAATCTGGACGCAGTTCGTCGAGCAGTGCGCACAGGGTATGCACCACTTCGATGTTTTGCTTTTCGTTATGGCCACCGATGTTGTACGTCTCGCCGATAACACCTTCGGTCACAACTTTGTACAAAGCACGGGCGTGGTCTTCAACATAAAGCCAATCGCGAACCTGGTTGCCTTTGCCGTAGACCGGCAGCGGCTTCCCTTCCAGTGCATTGAGAATGATCAGCGGAATCAGTTTCTCAGGGAAGTGGCACGGGCCGTAGTTGTTCGAACAGTTGGTGACCAGGGTCGGCAAGCCGTAAGTACGGCTCCAGGAGCGAACCAGGTGATCGGAGCTGGCCTTGCTCGCCGAGTACGGTGAGCTTGGCTGATATGGGGTGGTTTCGGTGAAGAGGTCTTCCGGACCTTCAAGATCCCCATAGACCTCATCAGTCGAAATATGGTGGAAGCGGAAGTTGGCTTTGCGCCCATCCTCCAGTGCAGCCCAATAGTGGCGTGCTGCTTCCAACAGGGTGTAAGTGCCGATGATGTTCGTCTGGATAAATTCAGATGGGCCGGAAATCGAGCGATCCACGTGGGATTCTGCGGCCAGGTGCATGATGGCATCTGGTTGGTGTTCACGCAGGACACGGTCGATTTCATCGCGGTCGCAGATATCAACGCGCTCGAACACATAGCGTGAGTTCTGACTAACTTCGGCCAATGACTCAAGGTTACCGGCGTACGTCAGCTTATCAACGTTAACGACGGAGTCGGCAGTGTTGGAGATGATATGACGGATGACTGCCGAGCCGATGAACCCGGCGCCGCCGGTTACTAGAATTTTCACGCGAAAACTACACCCTTTGAGTAACTGACAGGGCCGCCAAACCGAGCGCTGTCTAATCCATGAATGCAAAAGCCGTCTATGCTGAGGCTTCTGACAACACCAGTATGACCCGACGCAGGAACGTGCCATTATCGGACAAGCGCAGCATTTTACAGCTTAATGACGCTTTTACTAATGGATACAGACAAGCTGTGAAGCAAATTCGAGATGTTTATTCTTTTCGCAATCAGACAAGACGCTTGCGGGAGGTTCTGGACGCCCGTCCGAGAAACCACCCTATAACCGGCCCAATCAGCATGCCGAACAGCAGCGCAAGAACCATGACCAGCGACACTGGCAACTGTGGACCTGACCAACCAAGGAATAGCAGCGAAACCGACTGTTGATTTTCAAGGACAAAAGCCACTACTGCCAAAACCAACAACAGGATAACTATACCGAGGAGTACACGCTTGAGATTACGCATGCGTCGCCCCTTTAGTTATGGAGGTCAAAGCCTTCCTCCTCTTCCTCGTTGACCCGATCACGCAACTCCTTGCCCGGCTTGAAATGCGGCACAAACTTGCCGTCAAGGCTAACGGATTGACCGGTTTTCGGATTGCGCCCTACGCGCGGAGCGCGGTAGTGCAGAGAGAAACTGCCAAAACCACGGATCTCGATACGATCACCGGTGGCCAGGCATTGGGACATTTGCTCGAGCATGGTCTTGATGGCCAGCTCCACATCCTTGGATGAAAGCAGCCCCTGATGGGTGACAATTCGTTCGATCAACTCCGACTTCGTCATATTTTTCCCTTCTTTTTCAAGCAGCTAGGAAAAGCGCTTCAAAGGTTTTAGCATGCCCGGAGGAATTTGAACAGCCCGGAGCGTCACATATCTTTATCAGAATTGCCGCTCCCGATATCAGCAAATATCAACACCGATCGACCTCATCGACAGATAACAAGCATGGTGCGTGTCAGATAACCTGCGGGATTAAAACCAAAAGGGAACTCATCCTCATCCTTGGCATCATCGGATCTCGCTACTACCTTGTAGCCCGCCGCCTTACACTCTTTATCCGCGCGTTTACGACACTTCTCCCATCCGGAACCCAAACCCGAACAATCTATTTCAACCCCGCTGACCCCACGCACCGCATGGGTCTTGGCATTCGTGCCACAACCCGCCAATGCCAACAGTGCCATTGCGACAATGAGCTTGTTCATTCACATCCTTATGGCAGGCGCCCTGCCCGGCGTTCGTTCGCTTGAGCTAAAGACCAGCTGCAAATAAGCGATTGATCCGATTAAAGAAAGAGACAACTCAGAAGGGTCATTGGTTTCAAGGGCCGTCGCCCCGGCATGAATACATTGGCAGACTGACCAAATCTCGGGCGCAAAAAAGGGCGACCGAAGTCGCCCTTTTCCTATGGTCCGACAGAACTTAGTTCTGTTTGGCCATTGCTTCGCGCAGCAGTGCAGCCATGGTGGTATCACCAGTAGCAGCAGCTTCCGTAGCTGGCTTGTCGCGCAGGCTTTGGATAGCTTCTTTCTCTTCAGCATCGTCTTTCGACTTGATGGAGAGCTGGATTACACGGCTCTTGCGGTCAACGCTGATGATCTTGGCTTCTACTTCCTGGCCTTCTTTCAGAACGTTGCGCGCGTCTTCAACGCGGTCACGGCTGATTTCGGAGGCTTTCAGAGTCGCTTCGATATCGTCGGCCAGAGTGATGATGGCGCCTTTAGCGTCAACTTCTTTCACGATGCCTTTAACGATTGCGCCTTTGTCGTTCTCTTGAACGTACTCGGAGAACGGATCGCTTTCCAGTTGCTTGATACCCAGGGAGATACGCTCGCGCTCTGGGTCAACCGACAGGATAACGGTGTCCAGCTCGTCGCCCTTCTTGAAGCGGCGAACGGCTTCTTCGCCCACTTCGTTCCAGGAGATGTCGGACAGGTGAACCAGACCGTCGATGCCGCCGTCCAGACCAATGAAGATACCGAAATCGGTGATCGACTTGATGGTGCCGGAGATTTTATCGCCCTTGTTGAACTGACCAGAGAAATCTTCCCATGGGTTAGATTTGCACTGCTTGATGCCGAGGGAGATACGACGACGCTCTTCGTCGATGTCCAGAACCATAACTTCCACTTCGTCGCCAACTTGTACGACTTTCGAAGGGTGGATGTTCTTGTTGGTCCAGTCCATTTCGGAAACGTGTACCAGGCCTTCAACGCCTTCTTCCAGCTCAGCGAAGCAGCCGTAGTCGGTCAGGTTGGTTACACGAGCGGTAACGCGAGTGCTTTCTGGGTAACGGGCTTTGATAGCAACCCATGGATCTTCGCCCAGTTGCTTGAGGCCCAGGGAAACACGATTGCGTTCGCGATCGTACTTCAGAACCTTGACATCAATCTCGTCGCCAACGTTGACGATTTCGGAAGGATGCTTGATACGCTTCCAAGCCATGTCGGTAATGTGCAGCAGGCCATCGACGCCACCCAGATCGACGAATGCGCCGTAATCGGTGAGGTTCTTGACGATACCTTTGACTTGTTGGCCTTCCTGCAGGGATTCCAGCAGAGCTTCACGCTCAGCGGAGTTCTCGGCTTCGAGGACGCTACGACGGGAAACGACAACGTTGTTGCGTTTCTGGTCGAGTTTGATGACCTTGAATTCCAGCTCTTTGCCTTCCAGGTGCGTGGTGTCGCGCACAGGACGGACGTCAACCAGAGAACCTGGCAGGAACGCACGGATGCCGTTAACGTCGACAGTGAAGCCGCCTTTAACCTTACCGTTGATAACGCCCTTGACCACTTCTTCGGCTGCGAAGGCTGCTTCCAGAACAATCCAGCATTCAGCGCGCTTGGCTTTTTCACGGGACAGCTTGGTTTCACCAAAGCCGTCTTCAACCGAGTCCAGAGCAACGTGAACTTCGTCACCGACGTTGATAGTCAGTTCGCCAGCATCGTTGTAGAACTGCTCAAGCGGGATGAGTGCTTCAGACTTCAGGCCAGCGTGAACGGTTACCCAGCGAGCTTGGTAATCGATATCAACGATAACACCGGTGATGATGGAGCCTGCCTGAAGGTTCAGGGTTTTTAGGCTTTCTTCAAAGAGTTCCGCAAAGCTTTCGCTCATTTTAATTCCTGATGATAAGGGCGAAGAATACGCCCATCTCCACATCCCAGACGACGTGGGTTACGTTCATTTAAAGAAACAAAGCAGGACTATGACTGGTCCCCTGCAGAGTCTCTTGGTCACCCGGCGATATCGCGGAGTGCGATCTCACTCATGATGCGTTCCAGCACCTGATCGATGGATAATTCCGTGGAATCCAGCTGTATGGCGTCAGCCGCCGGCTTGAGCGGGGCTACCGCTCGCTGGGTGTCACGCTCATCGCGGACACGTATCTCATCTAGCAGACTCGACAGACTAACACCATCGACTTTGCCCTTCAACTGCAAGTATCGACGGCGCGCACGCTCCTCGGCACTGGCAGTGAGGAATATCTTCAGCGGCGCGTCCGGGAAAACCACCGTACCCATGTCTCGACCATCGGCTACCAGACCCGGCGCTTCCTGAAACGCCCGCTGGCGCTGGAGCAGCGCATCGCGAACGGCCGGCAACGCCGCAACTTGGGAGGCCCACGCACCTACTTGTTCGTTACGCAGGTCATCAGTGACATCGTCACCTTCGAGGATAATGCGCTGCGGATGACCTTCGGTCGCCCCGACGAACTGCACGTCCAGATGAGCGGCCAGCAGCTTGAGCGACTCTTCATTGGTCAGGTCAACGCCATGGTTTCGCGCAGCGAACGCCAGCAGACGGTACAGCGCACCGGAATCCAGCAGGCACCAGCCCAGGCGCTTGGCCAGAATCCCGGCAATAGTGCCCTTGCCCGAGCCGCTAGGCCCGTCGATGGTGATGACCGGTGGCTTGATATTCACGACTGAGCCTCTTGTGCAACACGGATGCCGACCTGCGCGCACAGCGCGAGGAAGTTCGGGAACGAGGTTGCGACGTTGGCACAGTCATGGATGCGAATCGGTGCAGTGGCGCGCAGCGAAGCCACGCTGAAGGCCATGGCAATCCGGTGATCGCCGTGACCATGCACTTCGCCGCCGCCGATCAGGCCGCCGTCGATGATGATGCCGTCCGGGGTCGGTTCACATTTGACGCCCAGTGCGAGCAGGCCGTCGGCCATGACCTGAATCCGGTCCGACTCCTTGACTCGCAGCTCTTCAGCGCCACGCAGGACAGTACGCCCTTCGGCACAGGCCGCGGCCACGAACAGCACCGGGAATTCGTCGATGGCCAGCGGAACCAGCGCTTCGGGAATCTCGATACCTTTGAGTTTAGCTGCACGTACGCGCAGGTCCGCTACCGGCTCGCCGCCGACTTCACGCTGGTTTTCCAGGGTGATATCAGCGCCCATCAGACGCAGGATGTCGATCACGCCGGTACGGGTCGGGTTGATGCCGACGTGCTCAAGCACCAGTTCCGAACCTTCGGCGATCGACGCGGCCACCAGGAAGAACGCCGACGAAGAGATATCGCCCGGTACTTCAATGTGGGTAGCCGTCAGCTTGTGGCCGGATTCGACCGAAGCGGTAGCACCGTTGACACTGACCGGGTAGCCGAAGCCTTGCAACATGCGTTCGGTGTGATCGCGAGTCGGAGCCGGCTCGGTGACGGTGGTCTTGCCTTCGGCGTACAGGCCGGCCAGTAGCAGGCAGGATTTAACCTGGGCACTGGCCATCGGCATGGTGTAAGTCAGGCCTTTTAGCTTATTGCCGCCACGAATGGTCATCGGTGGACGACCTTCGGCGGCGGTCTCGATCACGGCGCCCATTTCACGCAGCGGATTGGCCACGCGATTCATCGGGCGCTTGGACAGCGAAGCATCGCCGGTCAACGTGCTGTCGAAGTCCTGCGCAGCCAGCAGGCCCGACAGCAGACGCATCGAGGTGCCGGAGTTGCCCAGATAGATCGGGCCCGGCGCAGGCTTCAAGCCATGCAGGCCGACGCCGTGAATGGTCACGCGACCGTGGTGCGGACCTTCGATCACCACGCCCATGTCACGGAAGGCTTGCAAGGTTGCCAGAGCGTCTTCGCCCTCGAGGAAACCTTCCACTTCAGTGACGCCTTCGGCCAGGGAGCCGAGCATGATCGAACGGTGGGAAATCGATTTATCGCCCGGTACACGAATCCGCCCAGTCAGGCGGCCACCAGGTTGTGCCAGGAAAATCAGGTCGTTGGAGTTCATAGCGTCCACATAAGCCCGGCGGGCCAGGATTTTACTGAAATGTTCGCGGGCAACCCGGGCGCGTGTGAACACGCCCAACAATTGGTGCCCATCCCCTGCATCGACCGCGTCGCGCAAGGCGTCGAGGTCGCTGCGAAATGTATCGAGTGTGCGCAGGACAGCTTCGCGGTTGGCGAGGAAGATGTCGTGCCACATGACCGGGTCGCTACCCGCGATTCTTGTGAAATCGCGGAAACCGCCGGCAGCGTAACGGAAGATCTCAAGGTTTTCATTGCGCTTGGCCAACGAATCGACCAGACCGAACGCCAACAAGTGCGGCAAATGGCTGGTCGCCGCCAACACTTCGTCATGACGCTCGACCTGCATGTGTTCAACATCGGCGCCCAATTCGCGCCACAAGCGGTCGACCACTGCCAGGGCTGCCGGATCAGTCTGATCCAGCGGTGTCAAAATCACTTTATGGCGACGAAACAGCTCGGCATTGGAGGCTTCCACCCCGCTCTGCTCGGAACCGGCAATCGGATGACCCGGTACGAAACGCGCCGGCATGCCGCCAAACGCTTCGGTCGCGGCACGCACCACATTGCCTTTGGCGCTGCCGACGTCGGTCAGAATCGCTTGCCCCAGGTCCATGCAGGCCAATCGGCCCAGCATTTTTTCCATGGCGAGGATCGGCACAGCGAGCTGAATCACGTCCGCACCCTGGCAAGCAACCGCCAGGTCTTCTTCGCAACGATCCACCACGCCCAGCTCAACCGCCAGCTTGCGCGATTGCGGGTCGAGATCGACCCCGACCACTTCGCGGCACAGGCCACTTTCACGCAGCCCCTTGGCAAACGAACCGCCGATCAACCCCAGACCGACCACCACCAGGCGACCGATCATAGGTTCAGCAGATTGCAGTGCAGTGACATCAACCACGAGCCAGAACCTTGGTCAGCGCCTCTAGGAAGCGGCTGTTTTCAGCCGGCAAACCGATGGTGATACGCAGGTGGTTCGGCATGCCGTAGTTGGCCACCGGACGCACGATCACGCCTTCGCGCAGCAACCCCTGGAAGATCGGCGCAGCCACCTGCCCCATATCGACGCAGATGAAGTTGCCCTTGGACGGAATCCAGCTCAGCCCCAGTTCGCGCAAACCCGCTTCCAGTTGCTGCATGCCGGATTCGTTCAGGCGACGGCTTTCTGCCAGGTAATCGGAGTCTTGCAGCGCAGCGCATGCAGCGGCCAAGGCCAGGCTGTTCACGTTGAACGGCTGACGCACGCGGTTCAGCACATCGGCGACCACGGCGGTGGACAAGCCATAACCGACCCGCAGTGCCGCCAGGCCATAAGCCTTGGAGAACGTGCGCGAGACCAGCAGGTTCGGATACGCCGCCAGGAAGTCCAGGCCATCCGGCAAGTCGCCACCTTCGGCGTATTCGATGTAGGCCTCGTCCAGCACTACCAGCACATGTTCCGGTACATCCTGCAGGAACTCGTCCAGCGCTTCGGCACCGAACCAGGTCCCGGTCGGGTTGTTCGGATTGGCGATGAACACCACGCGGGTATCGGCATCGATCGCCGCCAGCATGGCCAACAGATCATGACCCCAGTCTTTGGCCGGGATCACTTTGGCCGTAGCGCCGACGGCTTGCGTGACGATCGGATAGACCGCAAACGCATGCTCGCTGAATACCGCGTTCAGGCCGGGCGCCAGATAAGCGCGCGCAACCAGCTCAAGAATGTCGTTGGACCCATTGCCCAGCGTCACCTGATTCAGCTCGACGCGGCACTGATCGGCCAGCAGGGTCTTGAGCGCAAAACCGTTGCCGTCCGGATAGCGGGTCAGCTCGGCCAGTTCTTCACGAATGGCCGCCAGCGCCTTTGGACTGGCGCCCAACGGGTTTTCATTGCTGGCCAGCTTGATGATTTTGGCTGGATCGATGTTCAGCTCGCGCGCCAGTTCGTCCACGGGCTTGCCCGGAACATACGGCGAAAGTTGTTGCACGCCCGGCTGTGCCAGAGCGAGGAAGTCACCACTCATTTGCTACCCCTTAGAGAACTGCTTTCGGGTACGAACCCAGCACTTTGAGTGCTACTGCTTCCTGGCTGATCTTTTCCAATACACCTTTGATCAACGGATCACGGTGGTGGCCGACGAAGTCGATGAAGAACACGTAGGTCCATTTACCGCTGCGCGAAGGACGCGTCTCGATTCGCGTCAGGTCGATGCCATTGTCGTGGAACGGCACCAGCAACTCGTGGAGCGCACCGGGCTTGTTGCTCATGGAGACGATGATCGACGTCTTGTCGTCGCCGGTCGGCGGCACTTCCTGGCTGCCGATCATCAGGAAGCGCGTGGAGTTGTCCGGGCGATCCTCGATTTTCTCGGCCAGCCGGGTCAGCCCGTACAAGCTTGCCGCCATGTCGCCGGCAATTGCCGCCGAGTTCCACTCACCCTTGACCCGTTTGGCCGCTTCGGCGTTGCTCGAAACCGCCACGCGCTCGACATTTGGGTAGTGCGCGTCCAGCCACTTGCGGCACTGGGCCAGGGACTGGGCGTGGGAGTAAATGCGGCTGATGCTGTCGGTCTTGGTGTTTTCACCGACCAGCAAATGGTGGTGAATCCGCAACTCGACTTCGCCACAGATGACCATGTCGTGTTCGAGGAAGCTGTCGAGGGTGTGGTTGACCGCGCCTTCGGTGGAGTTTTCCACCGGGACCACGCCAAAATTCACCGCACCGGCTGCCACTTCGCGGAACACTTCGTCGATCGCCGCCATCGGCTTGCTGATCACGGCGTGACCGAAGTGCTTCATGGCGGCGGCTTGGGTGAAGGTGCCTTCAGGGCCGAGGTAAGCCACTTTCAGCGGCTGTTCCAGGGCCAGGCACGAGGACATGATTTCGCGGAACAAGCGCGCCATCTCTTCGTTGCCCAGCGGCCCCTGGTTGCGCTCCATCACGCGCTTGAGCACCTGAGCTTCACGCTCAGGACGATAGAACACCGGCACTTCGCCTTCGGCCAGCGAGGCCATCTTTACTCGCGCAACTTCCTGGGCGCAGCGTGCGCGCTCACTGATCAGCTCCAGGACTTTGGTGTCCAGAGCATCAATGCGAACGCGCAGTGCCTTGAGTTCTTGCTCAGACATTAGCCGTGTTCCTTCTCGAACTCTGCCATGTACGAAACCAGTGCGTTGACCGCAACGATGTCGACGGCGTTATAGATGGAGGCACGCATGCCGCCCACGGAACGGTGACCCTTGAGGTTCAGCAGGCCACGCTCTTCGGCACCGACCAGGAATGGCTTGTCGAGACGATCGTCAGCCAGACGGAACGGCACGTTCATCCACGAGCGATCCGACTTGTTGATCGGGTTGCTGTACAAACCGCTGGCGTCAATGAAGTCGTACAGCGTGCGCTGTTTCACTTCGTTGAGCTTGCCAATGGCTTCGACACCACCCTGCTCTTTCAGCCACTCGAAGACCAGACCCGACAGATACCAGGCCAGGGTTGGCGGAGTGTTGTACATCGAGCCGTTATCGGCCGCGACCTTGTAGTTGAGCATGGTCGGGCACAGGGAACGGGCGTGACCCAACAGGTCTTCGCGAACGATGTTGACGACGATGCCGCTCGGGCCGATGTTTTTCTGTGCGCCGGCGTAGATCATGCCGAAGCGCGAAACATCGATCGGACGCGAGAGGATGTCCGAGGACATGTCGGCGACCAGCGGAACGTCACCGGTTTCCGGGACCCAATTGAATTCCAGACCGCCAATGGTTTCGTTCGGCGCGTAGTGAACGTAGGCGGCGTCTTTCGACAGGTTCCATTCGTTCTGACCGGGAATCGCGAAATAGTCGTAAGGCTTGGCGGTAGCAGCAACGTTGACGTGGCCGTAGCGCGAGGCTTCTTCAATGGCTTTCTGCGACCAGATACCGGTGTCGATATAGTCGGCCGTGCCACCTTCCGGCAACAGGTTCAGAGGGATCTGAGCAAATTGCTGGCTGGCGCCACCTTGCAGAAACAGCACTTTATAGTTCGAGGGGATATTCAGCAGATCACGCAGATCCTGCTCGGCCTTGGTGGCGATGGACACGAACTCATCACTGCGATGGCTCATTTCCATGACCGACAGGCCCTTGCCGTGCCAATCAAGGAGTTCACCCTGGGCGCGCTGCAGGACAGCTTCGGGAAGTGCCGCAGGACCGGCACAGAAGTTATAGGCTCTCTTGCTCACATCCAATCTCGCTCTGATTTGGTGGTAGTCACGCAATAAATCACAACATCAATCGACACAGAGTCCCTGCTGAAGCACAGCTTCTGTAGGAGTGAGCCTGCTCGCGATGCTGGCGCCGCGGTATGTCTGGCGCATCGCGGTGATGCAATCGCGAGCAGGCTCACTCCTACAGGGTTCTCCATGGTGTCGATATTTTCGTACAAGACAAACAACAAGGGGGCGAATTTTCATCCGCCCCCTGTTTGTCCACTTACTCTTGTGGCTCTTCGTCAGCAGCGGCGTCGAGTTGCTGATCTTCAACAACGTCGTCGATCACGACTTCGCCGTCGAACACCGCACCCTCTTCGCCCTCTTCACCCTCAAGCTCTTCGCCCTCGACTTCCGACGGCTCCTGAACCCGCTCCAGACCAACCAGCGTTTCATCACTGGCCAGTTTGATCAGGGTTACGCCCTGGGTGTTACGACCCAGGCTGGAGACTTCGTCGACACGGGTACGAACCAGGGTGCCCTGGTCGGAAATCAACATGATTTCCTCGCCGTCGAGCACCTGGACTGCACCGACCAGACGGCCGTTACGGTCGTTGCTGACCATGGCGATAACGCCCTGACCGCCACGTTTGTACTCAGGGAACTCGGAGATCGCCGTGCGCTTGCCGAAACCACGGGCCGAAGCGGTGAGGATCTCGCTGCCTTCTTCCGGGATCAGCATGGAAATCAGCTTCTGGCCTTCCGGCAGACGCATGCCGCGAACACCGCGGGCGGTACGGCCCATGGCGCGAACGTCGGTTTCCTTGAAGCGAGTCACCTTGCCGCCGTCGGAGAACAGCATGACTTCGCGCTCACCATCGGTAATGGCGGCAGAAATCAATACGTCACCTTCGTCCAGCTCCAGCGCGATCAGGCCGACGCTGCGTTGACGGCTGAAGGATTCCAGCGGGGTCTTCTTCACGGTGCCTTTGGCAGTGGCCATGAAGATGAAGTGACCTTCGGTGTATTCCTCGACCGGCAGCATGGTGGTGATGTATTCATCACTGTCCAGCGGCAGCAGGTTGACCAGCGGACGACCACGGGCAGCGCGGGACGCTTCCGGAATTTCGTAGGTTTTCAGCCAGTACACTTTGCCTTTGCTGGAGAACAGCAGCAGCGTGGTGTGGCTGTTAGCGACCAGCAGGTGAGCAATGTAGTCCTCATCCTTCACGCCGGTAGCCGATTTGCCTTTACCGCCACGACGCTGGGCCTGGTACGCAGCCAGCGGCTGGGTCTTGGCGTAGCCACCGTGGGAGATGGTCACGACGCGCTCTTCTTCCGGGATCATGTCACCCAGGGTCAGGTCGAGACGGGCATCGAGAATTTCGGTGCGGCGCACGTCGCCGTATTCGGCGCGGATCACTTCCAGCTCTTCGCGGATCACTTCCATCAGGCGCGTAGCGCTGCTGAGGATGCGGATCAGCTCGCCGATCTGGTTGAGGATCTCTTGATACTCCGCCAGCAGCTTTTCGTGCTCCAGACCGGTCAGACGGTGCAGACGCAGTTCCAGAATGGCTTGCGCCTGTTCCGGCGACAGGAAGTATTTACCTTCGCGCAGACCGTATTGCGGGTCCAGGGTCTCTGGACGGCAGGAGTCGGCGCCGGCGCGCTCAACCATCGCAACCACAGCGGACGACTCCCATGCGGTCTTGATCAGCGCTTCCTTGGCTTCCGACGGCGTCGGCGAAGCCTTGATCAAGGCGATGACCGGGTCGATGTTCGACAGGGCAACCGCTTGACCTTCCAGGATGTGACCACGCTCGCGCGCTTTGCGCAGTTCGAACACGGTACGGCGGGTAACGACTTCGCGACGGTGACGAACGAACGCTTCCAGCAGGTCCTTGAGGTTCAGGATCCGCGGACGGCCGTCGATCAGCGCGACGATGTTGATACCGAACACCGCCTGCAGCTGGGTCTGGGCGTAGAGGTTGTTGAGGATCACCTCAGGCACTTCGCCGCGACGCAGCTCGATCACGACGCGCATACCGTCCTTGTCGGACTCGTCGCGCAGCTCGGTGATGCCTTCGAGCTTCTTCTCTTTTACCAGCTCGGCGATCTTCTCGATCAGACGGGCCTTGTTCAGCTGGTAAGGGAGTTCGGTGATGACGATCTGCTGACGGCCACCGACCTTGTCGATGTCTTCGATCATCGAGCGGGCGCGCATGTAAATGCGCCCGCGACCGGTGCGGTAGGCTTCGATAATGCCGGCGCGACCGTTGATGATCGCGGCGGTCGGGAAGTCCGGACCGGGGATGTATTGCATCAGCTCATCGATGGTCAACTCAGGGTTGTCGATGAGGGCCAGGCAACCGTCGATGACTTCACCGAGGTTGTGCGGCGGGATGTTGGTCGCCATGCCCACGGCGATACCGCTGGAGCCGTTGACCAAAAGGTTTGGAATACGGGTCGGCATGACCGCAGGGATCATTTCGGTGCCGTCGTAGTTCGGCACCCAGTCCACGGTTTCTTTATGCAGGTCAGCCAGCAGCTCGTGCGCCAGCTTGGTCATGCGCACTTCGGTGTATCGCATGGCGGCGGCGTTGTCGCCATCCACGGAACCGAAGTTGCCCTGGCCGTCTACCAGCAGGTAGCGCAGCGAGAATGGCTGCGCCATCCGGACGATGGTGTCGTACACCGCGGTATCACCGTGCGGGTGATACTTACCGATTACGTCACCGACAACACGGGCAGATTTCTTGTACGGCTTGTTGAAGTCGTTGCCCAGCTCGCTCATCGCGAACAGCACACGCCGGTGCACGGGCTTCAAGCCATCGCGCGCATCCGGCAGGGCCCGCCCGACGATTACGCTCATCGCGTAGTCGAGGTAGGACTGCTTCAGCTCGTCTTCGATATTGACCGGGAGGATTTCTTTGGCCAGTTCGCCCATGAGAAGCTCGATTCCTTTTTCTGGTGAAACTTCGTCACATCCATATGGGACGAACGAAGCTCGCCGCTGCAGGCTGAGTGCCATGCACCGACTTACGACAAATCAACAAGATGAACCATGGATTTGCGCAGTAAAGACAACCCCGTGGGACTGCCTCGGAAAACGCCGGATGTTATCACAAGAGCCGCCACGCACCTATCCCCCAGATGCGCATGGAGTGTAGTTAGTTGACTGGTGGCAGGCTTAACGGGGACGAGAGAGGCTTAGAGGCATTTTGAATGCAAAATTTCGGGAGGAATGAAAGCTATTTGGTGTCAGTTAATGCCCATTCGCGGGCAAGCCTCGCTCCTACATTGAATCGATGCCGCTCGCAAAAGATGCGACCGACGCGATCAATCGTAGGAGCGAGGCTTGCCCGCGAAGGCAATTAACAGGCACCAAATATCTTCAATGCAGACGCTTACGACACATCAACTGCGCCATTTTCGCGGTGTCCGGGCGTTCGACGATGCCTTTTTCGGTAACGATCGCATCGATCAGGTCCGCCGGGGTCACGTCAAACACCGGGTTGAACGCATCGACATCCGCCCCGACCCGCTTGCCGCCGACTTCCAGCAACTCGCGACCATCGCGTTCTTCAATAGGAATCTCATCGCCGCTGGCCAGGTTCATGTCGATGGTTGAACTCGGCGCCACCACCATGAAGCGAACGCCGTGGTGCATGGCGTTGACCGCCAGCTGATAGGTGCCGATCTTGTTGGCCACGTCGCCATTGGCGGTGATCCGGTCCGCACCGACGATCACCCAGGTCACCCCTTTGGTTTTCATGATGTGCGCGGCGGCAGAGTCGGCGTTGACGGTCACGGGAATGCCTTCATTGGCCAATTCCCATGCAGTCAATCGCGAACCTTGCAGCCATGGGCGGGTTTCGTCGGCGTAGACGCGCTCGACCATGCCTTCGATAAAGGCCCCGCGAATCACCCCCAGCGCCGTGCCAAAGCCGCCGGTCGCCAACGCGCCGGTGTTGCAATGGGTCAGGATCGCTTGCGCATTGCCCTGGTGCTTGCGGATCAGGTCCACACCCAGCTGCGCCATAGTCAGGTTGGCTTCGCGATCGCTTTCATGAATGGCGATGGCCTCCGCCTCCAGCGCCGCCAGAGGGTCGGCATTACCCTTGAGACGATCAAGGCGGTCACGCATGCGGGCCAAGGCCCAGAACAGGTTCACCGCCGTCGGACGGGAATCGGCCAGCAACGCGTAATCCTCTTCCCACGCGGCCTGCCAGTCACCGCCCTCGGCAATGCGGGCGCGGGCTGCCAGCACCATGGCATACGCGGCACTGATGCCAATCGCCGGCGCACCGCGCACCACCATCGAGCGAATGGCTTCGGCCACGCCAGCGGCGCTGGTGTAGGCGATCCACGTTTCCTCGAACGGCAAAATACGCTGATCCAGCAGGTACAGGACGCCATCACGCCAATCGATGGCCTTCACCTTCTCCGCAGCCAACAGTCGATCGCGCATCCCACACCCCGCACTCATGAACAAAAGCCGCCGATTATAGCGATCCCCCCGCGAAGACGCTCGGGTATACTTCGCCATCCTTTACAAAAGCACTGGAACCGACCTTCGATGCCGAACACTGCCGCTGCGCTCGACCTGTTATTGCTGCCGACCTGGCTGGTACCCGTCGAACCCGCTGGCGTTGTCCTCAAAGAGCACGGCCTGGGCATTCGCGACGGGCGTATCGTGTTTATCGGCCCACGGTCGGCTGCGCTGAAGCTTAACGCAACCGAAGTACGTGAGTTGCCGGACATGTTGCTTAGCCCCGGCCTGATCAATGCCCATGGTCATGCGGCGATGACGCTGTTCCGGGGCTTGGCCGACGATCTGCCGTTGATGACCTGGCTGGAAAACCACATCTGGCCCGCCGAGGCCAAGTGGGTCGATGAAGCGTTCGTCCGCGACGGCACGGACCTGGCCATCGCCGAGCAGATCAAAGGTGGCATCACCTGCTTCTCTGACATGTATTTCTTCCCGAAGGTTGCCAGCGAGCGGGTGCATAACAGCGGTATTCGCGCACAGATCGCCATTCCGATCCTCGATTTCCCGATTCCAGGCGCCAGCACGGCGGACGAGGCCATTCGTCAGGGCGTCGAGTTATTCGGCGACCTCAAGCACCACGAGCGCATCAAAGTCACGTTCGGCCCCCATGCGCCCTACACCGTGGGCGACGAGAACCTGGAAAAAATCCGGGTAATCGCCGAAGAACTGGACGCCTCGATTCACATGCACGTTCACGAAACCGCTTTCGAAGTGCAGCAATCGGTCGAGCAGCGCGGTGAGCGCCCACTGGCTCGACTCGGGCGCCTGGGCCTGCTCGGGCCACGCTTCCAGGCCGTTCACATGACCCAGATCAGCGATGAAGACCTGGTGTTGCTGGTAGAGAGCAACACCCATGTGATTCATTGCCCGGAATCCAACCTCAAGCTGGCCAGCGGCTTCTGCCCGGTCGAACGCCTGTGGCAGGCCGGCGTCAATGTCGCCGTCGGTACCGATGGCGCGGCCAGCAATAATGACCTCGATTTGCTCGGCGAAACCCGTACTGCCGCGTTGCTGGCCAAGGCTGTTGCCGGCTCGGCCACCGCGCTGGACGCCCATCGCGCGCTGCGCATGGCCACGCTCAACGGCGCCCGCGCGCTGGGGATCGAGGCTGAAGTCGGTTCGCTGGAGGTCGGCAAAGCCGCGGACATCGTGGCATTCGATCTGTCGGGCCTGGCGCAGCAGCCGGTCTACGATCCGGTGTCGCAGCTTATCTACGCCACGGGCCGGGACTGCGTGAAACACCTGTGGGTCGCCGGCAAGCAACTGCTCGACGACCGTCGCTTGACCCGCCTCGACGAAGAACAGCTCTGCGCCACTGCCAAGGCCTGGGGTCAACGCATCAGCGGCCACACCGAATAGTAAGCCCCCCGGACTGAACACCGGGGCAACAGGATTTTTCAAGTTTTAGAGGACTTAAACCATGAGCAACGTCGACTACGCCGAAATCGCCAAATTCGAAGCCCTGGCCCATCGCTGGTGGGATCGCGAAAGCGAGTTCAAACCGCTGCACGACATCAACCCGCTGCGGGTCAACTGGATTGACGAGCGGGTCAGCCTGGCCGGCAAGAAAGTCCTCGATGTGGGCTGCGGTGGCGGCATCCTCAGTGAAGCCATGGCCCAGCGCGGTGCTACCGTCATGGGCATCGACATGGGTGAAGCGCCGCTGGCGGTCGCGCAACTGCATCAGCTGGAATCCGGCGTGAGCGTCGAATACCGGCAGATCACCGCCGAAGCGCTGGCAGAGGAAATGCCCGAGCAGTTCGACGTGGTCACCTGCCTGGAAATGCTTGAGCACGTGCCAGATCCGTCGTCGGTGATCCGCGCCTGCTTCAAAATGGTCAAACCGGGTGGCCAGGTGTTCTTCTCCACCATCAACCGCAATCCAAAGGCGTATCTGTTCGCCATCGTCGGCGCTGAATACATCATGAAGCTGCTGCCACGCGGCACTCACGACTTCAAGAAATTCATCCGTCCTTCCGAGCTGGGTGCCTGGAGCCGCATGGCCGGCCTGACCGTCAAGGACATCATCGGGCTGACGTACAACCCGCTGACCAAGCACTACAAACTGGCGGCCGATGTGGACGTCAACTACATGATCCAGACCCTGCGCGAGGAATAAGCCGATGCGAATCAGAGCAGTCCTTTTCGACATGGACGGCACGCTGCTCGACACCGCGCCGGACTTCATTGCCATCTGCCAGGCGATGCTGGCCGATCGCGGCTTGCCGCCGGTGAACGACAAACACATCCGCGACGAGATTTCCGGCGGCGCCAAGGCGATGGTCGCCGTGACCTTCTCCATGGACCCGGAATCCCCAGGCTTTGAAGAACTGCGCCTGGAGTTCCTCGAGCGCTACCTCAAGGATTGCGCGGTTCACAGTAAGCTGTTCGACGGCATGGGTGAACTGCTGGCCGACATCGAGAAGGCCAACTTGATCTGGGGCGTGGTGACCAACAAGCCTGTGCGCTTCGCCGAACCGATCATGCAACGACTGGGGCTGGCAGAACGCTCGGCGCTGCTGATCTGCCCGGACCACGTGAAGAACAGCAAGCCGGACCCGGAGCCGCTGATCCTGGCGTGCAAGATGCTCGACCTGGACCCGGCCAGCGTGCTGTTTGTGGGCGATGACCTGCGCGATATCGAGTCCGGTCGCGATGCTGGCACCAAAACGGCCGCCGTGACCTACGGGTACATTCACCCGGACGACAACCCGCGGCATTGGGGGGCGGATGTGGTGGTCGATCATCCGCTGGAGTTGCGCAAAGTGCTTGATAGCGCGCTCTGTAGTTGCTGACCTGACTGGTTGCCGGATGCTTTGTGGCGAGGGGATTTATCCCCGTTGGACTGCGCAGCAGTCCCTTTTTTGGGGTCGCTCCGCAACCCAACGGGGATAAATCCCCTCGCCACAAAAGCCCTCTCGCCACAAGTGCGATGCCTGTCTATTGAATTGTTGTGAGGTTTCTTATGTTTGATTATTCCGCCCGCCCTGAATTGCTCAAGGACCGGGTCATCCTGGTCACCGGCGCAGGTCGCGGCATTGGCGCTGCGGCTGCGAAAACCTACGCAGCCCATGGCGCAACCGTACTGCTGCTGGGCAAGACCGAAGCCAATCTGACCCAGGTCTATGACGAGATCGAAGCCGCCGGACATCCACAACCCGCCGTGATCCCGTTCAACCTCGAAACCGCGCTGCCTCATCAATACGACGAACTGGCCGCGATGATCGAAACAGAGTTCGGCCATCTCGACGGTTTGCTGCACAACGCGTCGATCATTGGACCGCGCACACCGATCGAGCAACTGTCCGGCGAAAACTTCATGCGCGTCATGCACGTCAACGTCAACGCCATGTTCATGCTCACCAGCACCTTGCTGCCCCTGCTCAAGCTGTCCCAGGACGCTTCGGTGGTGTTCACCTCCAGCAGCGTCGGTCGCAAGGGGCGTGCGTATTGGGGCGCTTATGGCGTGTCCAAGTTTGCCACCGAAGGCTTGATGCAAACCCTGGCCGACGAAGTCGACACCGTGGCACCGGTGCGTTCCAACAGCATCAACCCGGGCGCCACCCGCACCAGCATGCGCGCCCAGGCCTACCCGGGTGAAAACCCACTGAATAATCCTACGCCCGAGGAGATCATGCCGGCCTACCTCTACCTGATGGGCCCGGACAGCACTGGCATCAACGGCCAAGCTTTCAACGCCCAGTAACAACCGCACGTCGCTTTTTGTGTCGCGTCGACTTCCCGGCGCGGCACTCAAAGTACCCTCTACCTACGTCCGTTTCAGTCAAAGGGCCGTCGCCCTTCCGGGTAAAAAATCACTCAACCCTCTTAATATATTGATTTGTAACGTTTTTTATTAGACGGAACTCATTGGCATGACTTTCGCTCTAAATTTGCTCAGACACGCCGTGTGAAAGCAATCAGGCAGACACCGCAATCGATAGGTTACTAATCTTCGATAAAGCGGACTAAACTTGCGCCAAATGTCCTACGGGACTGATGGATCAGTATGACGCGCAGCCCAAAGCCGCTCTCACCCAGCCTGTAAGACAGCCTTACTGCTTAGGGGCTCACGCCATATGAAATCACCATCCCAGACCAACGCAATTGACTTCGACAGCGCCAAATTGCAACGCCTGGGCTTTGGTCAGCAACCTCCCATTCTGGAGCGGCCATTCAGCCTTGCACAATTGCGCCAGCAACTCGGCCAGCAGCTGCAAACCAGTCTTGAGCCACAACGCATTCTCGGACTTTTCTTCCGTGAAATTCAGCGCCTTGTACCGCTGGACGCGCTGAATTTTCAGCACCCGGGCAGTGACTTGCGCCTGGAGTTCGGTCAGCGCGGCCATCATTCAGTCACCTACAGCCTCAGCCATGAAGGCGAGAACCTGGGTGAACTGGTGTTCCGCCGCAATCAGCGATTCAGCGAATACGAACAGGGCAATCTGGAATCGTTGCTGTCCACTCTGCTGTTTCCGATGCGTAACGCCCTGCTCTACCGTGCCGCGACGCAAAGCGCATTGCGCGACCCATTGACCGACACTGGCAACCGCGTCGCCATGGATCAGACCCTGCAACGCGAAATCGAGATGTCGCGACGCCACTTGATGCCGTTGTCGCTGCTGATGCTGGACATCGATCACTTCAAAAACGTTAACGATAATTTCGGCCACAGTGCGGGTGATGACGTACTCAAGGCTGTCGCCGCCTCGATCAAGAGCCAGCTGCGCAATGTGGACATGGTGTTCCGGTTTGGGGGCGAAGAGTTCCTGATCCTGCTGTCCAACACCAGCCGGGAAGCCGCCGCCATGATCGGCGAACGACTGCGGTTTGCCGCGCAGGCGCAGAACTACAAGGCCGATGGCAATATGGTCGAGCTGACAGTCAGCCTGGGGTGCTCGACCCTGCTGCCGGGCGAGTCTGCCGAGAGTTTGTTGCGACGGGCCGACAGCGCGCTGTATGTCGCCAAGCGCGAAGGGCGTAACCGGTTGGCCATGGCGGGTTAAAACCTCCAGCGACACCGTAAAACACATGTGGGAGATTTTATGCTGCCGGGTTGCCCTGCAACATAGAATCTCCCACATTTTTTGGTGTGTGCTGCCTATGGATCAGCTTTCGGCCAATGCCATGCGCTCACGCGCGACCGGCGCCTTTTCCGAGTGTTCCAATTGCATGCAGCGCTCCAGAAACAGGTACATGTAGTCGTAGCTCTTGCAGACAGCCTCGCGCAACTCCACTTGCAGGGATTTGCTCGGATTCATGCCCGCCAGCGTGCAGATGATTTCCAGCGCTTCCCAAGGATGGGCATCGTCGTACTGGGCGTGCATCTTCAACCATTTCATGGCCCGCTTGCGATCTTCCTCCGGGAACGCTGCGGCGTAGACACCATTGGAACAGACCAGTGCCGACCACTCCCCGGTCGCGCCTTCGATGGCGTAGTTGGTCGCGGCAATGGCGACAATCAACGAATCCGCCGAACTGGTGTGCCAGCACCAGTGACTCAAGGCGTGAAGCTCAGGGGCAACTTGCTGCGCTTGCAGATCTTCCAGGCTCACGCCATGGGCCCGACTCCAGTTCACCCAGTAATCGGCATGGTTAAGTTCGACACGAATGTTACGCATCAACCAGCGACGCGCCATGTCTTCACCTGGATGGCGGGCAAAACGAGTCTTGGTCAGGTTTTGCGCCATGTACAACGCGAACTGTTCAACTACGGGCCAGCCACCAATCAGGTACTGACGCATGGTTTTTGCGCTGAGTTTATTATCTCGCATGCGCTGATACAGTTCGTGTTCGACAACCCGGCGCTTACTCTCGCTGCAATCCTTGATGAGCTGTTGCGCCCATACGGGATAACTTGCAGCTTCCATGAGTGGTCCGGTTCGGTTGAATGTGTCGATCACTGTCGGGCTCCTTTTGATTGTGATTGTTAGGATCAGCAAGAGATTTCAACGGAACGTGCCGGGCGCCTTGAATAACAAAGGTTGAGGCCTGGCAGGACGACTTTGCAAACTATCGCAGGTAAACAGATGCGGGCGTTCAATGACATACCCTTGAGCGAAATCCACCCCGATCTCCAGCAATGCCTGCTCGATCTGGGGTGTTTCTACAAACTCGGCAATCGTACGCTTACCCATGACATGGCCGATGTGGTTGATCACTTCTACCATGGCGCGGTTAATCGGGTCGTCCAGCATATCCTTTACGAAACTTCCATCGATCTTCAAGAAGTCTACAGGTAAATGTTTCAAGTAGGCGAATGAGGACATCCCGGCGCAGAAGTCATCCAATGAAAAGTGGCAGCCTAAACCTTTGAGTTCATTGATAAATCTAATTGCACTTCCCAGATTTGAAATTGCACTGGTTTCTGTAATTTCAAAACAAATCATTTCAGGTGGAATAGACCATACAACAAACTGTTCCCTCAGGAAGTCCAGAAACGCGTCATCTCCGATAGTAGTGCCTGACAGATTAATCGCACACATCGCCAAAGGACCTTTGCGTTCTTCGGCTATACATTGGGCAATGATCTTGAAGACGTTCTGCACTACCCAACGATCAAGTGCCGTCATCAGGCCATAACGTTCGGCGGCCGGAATAAAACTGTCAGGCAATATCATGCGCCCGGCTTCATCATGTAAACGCAACAGGATTTCTATATGCCCGCCGCCGTGTTCGGTATGTCCAAGGGGCGCGATTTCCTGGGAGTACAGGCAAAAGCGGTCCTCTTCCAGGGCCATGTGCAGACGCTGTACCCACGCCATCTCTCCGAAACGCAGGGACAACTCCGAATCATCGGCGTTATACACCTGAACACGGTTACGCCCCTTCTCCTTGGCCATGTAACAGGCCATATCAGCGGCACGCAGCGAAGCTTCGAGGGTGGTCGGGGTTTGCGCGACATGCACCATCCCGATGCTCACCGTCGTGACGAATGGCCGGCCTTTCCAGACAAAGTGCAGGTTCTGCACGGTATGGCGCAGGCTCTCGGCAATTTTCTCGGCCGCTTCCGGCGCACAGTTTTCCAGCAAAATGCCGAACTCGTCACCGCCCAGCCGGGCCAGGGTGTCGCCTTCGCGCAGGCCTGATTGCAACAGCGCACAGATATGCCGCAGCAGTTCGTCACCCGCCGCGTGGCCGCAGGTATCGTTGACCAGTTTGAACTGGTCCAGATCAAGGAACATCAAGGTGTGGCGCCCGGCGTACCGCGTCAGGTTGTGCAGCGCCTGCTCCAGGCGATACTCGAACTCGCGACGATTGGCCAGCCCGGTCAAGGCGTCATGGGTCGCCTGCCAGGACAGGTTGGCGATGTACTGCCGCTCCTGAGTCATGTCATGCAACACCAGCACGGCGCCACTGACCTTGCCGGCATTGCGGATCGGCGCCCCGACCAGGGTGACCGAGACGGTGCTGCCATCCAGGCGCTGGATCAGTTTGGAATGTTCGCTGCCACCGCTGAGCTGACCGCTCAAAATATGCTCGATCAAGGTAAAACCATCAGCCTGGGCGTTTTCATCCAGCAGATTGAACAAGGCTGCCAGCGGCAAACCGATGGCGTGCTCGCCTTTCCAGTGAGTCAACGCTTCGGCAGCCGGGTTCATGTAGGCGATTGCACCGTCGACATCCGTGGTGATCACCCCATCGCCGATGGATTGCAGGGTAATCTGCGCTCGCTCTTTCTCCAGCTGCAAGGCCTCGGCAAAGGCATGGCGCTGCTTGAGCAGTTTGTGCGTGCGCATCAGGGCCAATGCAATCAAACCCAGGGCCGTGGCCAGGTTTGTCACCAGCAGCAGGCGCAGAATCAAGCGCGAGCCCTCGCCCAAGGCATCGCTGAAGGCTTTGGCAGCAGGCGTCACACCATCGTTGATCTCAAATATCTGGTCTTTCCAGCGTTTGATGTCGGCGTTCGAAGCCTGACGCTCGGTAATGCGCTGATGCATCTCCCGGGCGACGTTATCGAGTTGAACCAGGTACGCGTCACCCACCGTCCAGCGGTCGATGGCTTTTTCCAGGTAGCTGAAATGCCGGAAATTGAGGTACAGCCAGATCAGGCTGGAGACGTCGTCGGGGTGATTGCCACCCTTGAGAATTGCCACCCGCGCGGATTCGATATTCGGTGGCTGGTGATCCAGCGCCACGCGCAACTCGTGGCCACCCTGCGGTACGGCAATCGCGTTCTGGTACTTGTGGAAAATGGCCTCATCGCGACTGTCCGCGTAGAGATTGAGGTAATAGATGGCGTCCTTCTGGCCCTTGGACCACAGGCTTTCCCCGGCCACATAGCCGCGAACCGCCGAAAGTACATAAAGACTGACCCCGCCCAACAGCGCTTGAAATAGCACTACGGCAATAAATGGCCAGACGATGCCCAATAACCTTGGGGTTCCGAGAGTCCGCTTTTGCTTCATGAGGTCCCTTGCATTAGCACTGCCAGATCATCATCCAACGTGATCGCTACAGCTAGACTAGGGTGCGTATTGGATCCCGGCAAGCCAGCGCCGATATTTGTGCGCAATCTGGGGTCAACATGGCGCGAACTGTCACTAATGCTGCTGCAAATGTCCATAAAGCTTGGCGTACAAACCACCTTCGGCAATCAGTTGCTGATGGTCGCCATCCTCGGCAATTTGCCCGCCGTCGAACACTAGCACCCGATCGGCCTGCTTCACCGCCGACAAACGATGCGCAATGATCAGCGTGGTGCGGTGGCTCAGGAATCGCGCCAGCGCCTGGTGCAGGTTGTATTCGGTGGCCGCGTCCAGCGCCGAGGTGGCCTCATCGAGAATCACCACCTTGGGTTCGGCCAACACCATCCGCGCAATCGCCAGCCGTTGCCGCTGGCCACCGGACAAACGCACACCTGAACGTCCGACAATGCTGTCCAAACCCTCAGGCAACGCTCGAACAGTTTGGTTCAGCTGGGCAATTTCCAGCGCTTGCCAGCACGCCTCGTCGCTGCGCACGCGGCCCATCGTCAGGTTGGCGCGAACGGTGTCGTTGAACAGCGCGGGGTGTTGCAGGACCACGGCGACGTTTTCGCGCACGGTCTCCAGGCCGATTTCTTGCTGGGTCGAGCCACCGAAACGGATGGTTCCGGCGAGGGGCGTGTACAAGCCCAGCAGCAATTGCACCAGCGTGCTTTTGCCGCCGCCACTGGCGCCGACGATCGCCACTTTCTCGCCGGGGGCGATGGAAAGGTCCATCTGGTTCAACACCAACTCGTCACCGTACCCGAAACTCAAGCCCTGGACTTCAATGCCCACGGTGTCCCGACCCTGGAACGGATCAACACCGCCGGGGTATTGCGGCTCATCGGCGCGGGCCAGCAGCTCGTTGATCCGCGACAGCGCACCGCCAGCGGCGTAATAGGCGTACTGCAAATTGAGCAGTTGTTCCACTGGACCGATCATGAACCACAGGTAGCTGAACACCGCCAGCATCTGGCCGATGGACAAGTCGGAGAACAATACGGTGAGCATCGCCGCAGCGCGAAAAATATCGATGCCGAACTGGAACAGCAAGCCACTGGCGCGGTTCGACGCATCGGTCTTCCACTGAGAATTGACGGCGTAATCGCGCACTTCCCGGGCTCGATGCCCCAGACGCCCGAGGAAAAACCCCTGACGGTTGCCGGCACGCACTTCCTGAATCGAGTCGAGGGTTTCGGTCAGGGCCTGGGTGAAACGCGAGGTGCTGTCGTTCTCGAGCTTCTTCAGGTGTTTGACCCGCTTGCCCAGTTGCACCGTGGCGTAGATCACCAGCGGATTGAACAGCATGATCAGCAGCGCCAGCTTCCAGTGCATCCAGATCAGAATGCTCGCGGTGCCGACCAGCGTCAGCATCGCCACCAGGAATCGGCTGAGTGTCTCGCCGACAAATTTGTCCAGCGTGTCCAGGTCCGTCACCAGGTGCGTGGTCACCGTGCCGCTGCCCAGGCTTTCGTACTCGCCCAGGGAAATGCGCTTGAGCCGTTCGATCAGCCGTATGCGGATGCGATACACGATGTCTTTGGCCAGCGCCGCGAACAACTTCGCCTGCACCACGTTGAACAGCAAGGCGCCACAACGCAGGAACAAGGTCACCAGCAGCATCAGGCCGATATAGCCCGCCGCTTTCTGCCAGCCTTCAGGCAACGCGTGGTTCATGATTTTCAGCGCGGAATCGCCGTGTCCCAGCAGCACTTCGTCTACCAGCAATGGCAGCAGCAAAGGAATCGGCACGCTGCACAGGGTGGCCAACACCGCCACGCCATTGGCGATCCACAGGGATTTTTTATGGTGAAGGGCCAAGCGACGGATTTCAGCCCAACTCAGCCGATCGACACGCTTGGGAGCTGGCGTGTCATCGGGCACGTCATGCACAGGCAGCGCGCTCCAGCCAACGGCCGAGCAACGGAGACAATACGCTGAGCGACTGATAGCCATTGGTCAACAGCGCCAGTTGCCCATTACGTTCGGCCAACAGCGTAGGAAAGCCGGCGATGCCGAGGTCCTGGACCCAGGTGAAATCGGCAGCGGTCGCGGCGTGCTGATCGGCACGGTCGAACGCGGCAGCAAACTCGATGCGCGGCAGGCCGGCCTGCTCGGCCAACTCGACCAGGACACTGGCGTGGGTGACGTCCCGGCCTTCGGCGTAGAACGCGTGTTGAATCAGCCCGAGCAGTTTCCACGCGCAGTCCGGCGCCAGGTAGCGCGCCGTCACCAGCGCCCGGCACGCAGGCTCGGTGTCGTAGACAAAACCTTCCGGCAACGCGCCTTCGATTTTGAACGGTTGGCCGGTGGCCTCAGTGACCGCCTGCCAATGCTCAAGAATATAACGCCGGGTGGTCGGCTCCAGCGCCGCGCCGCTGCCGGTGCGCAAGCCGCCGACCACCAGATGCACGTCCACCCCCGCCGCCTGCGCCTGCTCGACCAGCGCGTTGGCGACGGGCGCAAAGCCCCAGCACCAGGAACACATCGGGTCCATCACATAGAGCAGGCGCTGTGCAGACATGGTTCAAGCCTCTGAAGGAGTTTGCTTGTAGTTGTAGCCGATCGGGTGAGGCAGGTTGCGCGCCTTGGCCAGTTCGATCTGCTTCTGCCGATCGATGGCGCTGCGACGGGTTTTCTCGCTCAGCGTATCCCAGCAATGCGGGCAACTGATGCCGGCCACGTAATGCTCGGATGCACGGTCTTCGACGCTGATCGGCGTACGACAGGCATGACATTGATCGTAGTCGCCTTCGCTGAGGTCATGGCGCACGGTCACGCGGTTGTCGAACACAAAACAGTCGCCCTGCCATTTGGTTTCTTCCTGCGGCACCTCTTCGAGGTACTTCAGAATGCCACCCTTGAGGTGGTAGACCTCGTCGAAACCCTGGCTGAGCATGTAGCTCGAAGCCTTCTCGCAACGAATGCCGCCGGTGCAGAACATTGCGACTTTCTTGTGCACGGCCGGGTCGAAATTGGCTTTGATGTAGTCGGGGAATTCGCGAAAACTGGTGGTTTTCGGGTCGATGGCGCCTTCGAAAGTGCCGATCGAGACTTCGTAGTCGTTGCGGGTGTCGATCAACAGCACTTCCGGATCGCTGATCAGGGCGTTCCAGTTCTCTGGATCGACATAGGTGCCGACCTTTTTGTTCGGGTCCACGCCTTCGACGCCGAGGGTGACGATTTCTTTCTTGAGTTTGACTTTGGTGCGATAGAACGGCTGGTCGTCGCAGTACGACTCTTTGTGGTCGATATCGTCCATGCGCGGGTCGTTCTTGAGCCAGGTCATCAGCCCGTCAATGCCTTCGCGGCTGCCGGACACGGTGCCGTTGATGCCTTCTTCGGCGATCAGCAGCGTGCCTTTGATGCCATTGTCGACCATTGCTTGCAGCAGTGGCTCGCGTAGGGCGATGTAATCTTCCAGGGTGACGAACTTATACAGTGCCGCCACGACAATCTGTTGTGTCATGGGTGATTCTCCAGGTGGCTACCCTCGTAAGGGGTGAACCGGATGCGAAAAAAAACGCGCCGGGTGAGCGGCGCGTTGCGGATTCTAGCAAAAATAAACGCTTCTGTAGGAGCGAGGCTTGCCCGCGATAGCGATCTTGAGTACGCCTTCGCGGGCAAGCCTCGCTCCTACAGGTAGCAGGACATCAATGTTTGCTACCGCCAGCACAGGTTGGCGAGGCCGGAGCCGCGTCGATCTGTGCCCATTCTTCCGGCGTGTAGGTATGCAGCGCCAACGCATGAAACTCACCCATCAGCTCGCCGAGCGTGCCGTAGACTTTCTGGTGACGCTTGACGCGGTTGAGCCCTTCAAACTGCTGGCTGACCACCACCGCCTTGTAATGGGTTTGCAACCCACGACTGTGCATATGGCTTTCATCCAGCACTTGCAGATACTGCGGCTGCAACAGGCCCAGCGTCGATTCGATGCGTTGTTGCATGGTCATACCCGGCTCCGCTTAAGGCTTTTTCTTGACAGCAGGAGCAGCAGCGCCGGCTTTAGGGTCCAGCTCGTTGGTCATGTCAGCCAACAGCTTGTTGACCACAGGCACCGCGCTTTCCAGCTTGGCTTGAGTCATCTGGGCCGATTGCTGAGTCAGCTGCGGCATTTTTTCCAGGACTTTCTTGCCCAGTGGCGACTTGTAGAACGCAACCAGGTCTTTGAGCTCGGATTCGCTGAAGTTGGTGGTGTAGAGCTTGACCATGTCCGGCTTCAGCTTGTTCCAGCCAATGGCTTGGTCCAACGCGGCGTTGGCTTTGGCCTGGTAGGTTTCCAGCAAGGCTTTTTTCGATTCAGGGGCTTTGGTCTGTTCAAAGCGCTGAGCGAACATTTGCTGCACTTGCATGTACACCGGAGTGCCCAATTTGTCAGCGTGCGCCAGGGTCAGGAAAGCTTCGGCACTGGCGTTGTGGCTGGCGGTATCGGCAAAAACAGGGCCGCTGGCGCAAACCAGTGCAACCGCGGTACAGATGGCACGAAGACGAGTCATCGAGTTTCCTTTTCTAGCAGGCGAGGTAAAACCCCAAGGGCGTCCATTCTGCGCCTAAAAAAGTGTGTCACTCAACCCCAAGCCTTGTCGGGCCTGAATTAGAGGGGTTGAACGGTCAAAATCCAGTCCGATGGAACCACGGCCGGCGATCACGGCCTAAACTGCGCTATCGACCTACAGGAGTGTGCAAGATGAGCCGTATCGAAACCGACAGCCTTGGCCAGGTGGAAGTCCCGGATGAGGCCTACTGGGGCGCTCAGACGCAACGCTCGCTGATTAATTTCGCCATTGGCAACGAACGTATGCCGCTGGCCGTGCTGCACGCACTGGCCCTGATCAAGAAAGCCGCGGCGCGGGTCAATGACCGCAACGGCGACCTCCCCGCCGACATCGCCCGCCTGATCGAACAGGCCGCCGACGAAGTGCTCGACGGCAACCACGATGACCAGTTCCCGCTGGTGGTCTGGCAGACTGGCAGTGGCACCCAGAGCAACATGAACGTCAACGAAGTGATCGCCGGTCGCGCCAACGAGCTGGCCGGCAATCCGCGTGGCGGCAAAACCCCGGTTCACCCCAACGACCACGTCAACCGCTCCCAAAGCTCCAATGACTGCTTCCCGACCGCCATGCACATTGCCGCCGCCCAGGCGGTGCAGCAGCATTTGCTGCCGGCGATCAGTGAACTCTCTGGCGGGCTGGCAGAGTTGTCGGCACGGCACATGAAACTGGTCAAGACCGGCCGTACCCACATGATGGACGCCACGCCGATTACCTTCGGCCAGGAACTCTCGGCGTTCATCGCGCAACTGGATTACGCCGAACGGGCGATCCGCAGCGCGCTGCCGGCGGTCTGTGAACTGGCGCAGGGCGGCACCGCGGTCGGCACCGGCCTGAACTCTCCCCACGGTTTTGGTGAAGCGATCGCTGCGGAATTGGCCGCCCTCTCCGGCCTGCCGTTCGTCACCGCGCCGAACAAGTTCGCTGCGCTGTCCGGCCATGAGCCGCTGACCACCCTGTCGGGTGCGCTGAAAACCCTCGCCGTGACCCTGATGAAAATCGCCAACGACCTGCGTCTGCTGGGCTCCGGGCCACGAGCAGGTTTTGCCGAAGTGAAACTGCCGGCTAACGAACCGGGCAGCTCGATCATGCCGGGCAAGGTCAATCCGACCCAGTGCGAAGCGCTGTCGATGCTGGCGTGTCAGGTCTTGGGCAACGACGTTGCCATCGGTTTTGCAGCGAGTCAGGGGCACTTGCAGCTGAACGTGTTCAAACCGGTGATCATCCACAACCTGCTGCAATCGATCCGCCTGCTGGGCGATGGCTGCAGCAACTTCCAGCAGCATTGCATCGCCGGGCTTGAACCGGATGCAGCGAAAATGGCTGAACACCTGGAGCGTGGATTGATGCTGGTGACGGCGCTGAACCCGCATATCGGCTACGACAAATCGGCGGAGATTGCCAAGAAGGCCTACAACGAGGGGCTGACGTTGCGAGAGGCCGCGTTGCAGCTGGGGTATCTGACAGATGAGCAGTTTGATGCCTGGGTAAGGCCGGAGAATATGTTGGAAGCGGGTGCCAAGGGTTAAGGTTTTCGGTGCCTGACAGTCAGTCTTCGCGGGCAAGCCTCGCTCCTACAGGGAATGAAGTGCGACATAGATCTTCTGTAGGAGCGAGGCTTGCCCGCGAAGAACGATAACGCGGCCTAACTGGCCGCCACCCGCACCTTGCGCGCCTTGAGCCCGGCAATCAACGACGGCCCCAACGCTACCAACGCCGAACCCACCACCACCAACACTGCCCCGCCATACCCCAGACCATTGATCGTCTCGGCATGCACATACTCCGGCCACGCCCACGCCGCCACGGCCACCGCGCCAAACGTCACCAACGGCGTAATCGCCAGCGTCGCACTGACCCGCGAAGCTTCCCAATGAGCCAGCGCTTCGGCAAAGGCGCCATAGGCGATCAAGGTGTTCATGCAGCACCCCAGCAGCAACCAGCCTTGCAGCGGACTCAATTGCAGTGCCTCCAGCGGATGCACCCACGGCGTCAGCAACAGCGCGCAGAACAGGTAGATCACCATCATCACCTGCAACGAGTTCCACACCGTCAGTAATTGCTTCTGCCCCAGCGCGTAAAACGTCCAGACCGTCGACGCCAGCAGCACCAGCAACACGCCCGCGGTGTAATCGGTCAACGAGGTCAACAACTCGGTCAAGCGTTGATTAAAGAAAAGTGCGAAGCCAATCAGCAGCACCAGCAGACCAATCCCCTGCCCCACACTGAACCGTTCCTTGAACACAAACAGACTGGCGATCAGCAACATGATCGGCCCCATCTGCACCACCAGTTGCGCGGTGCCGGGGCTGAGCAGGTTCAGGCCCATCAGGTACAGCACGTAGTTGCCGACCAGTCCGAGCACCGCCATCAACACCAGCCAGCCACCGCGCGGGCCCAGGACTTTGCGGCTCGGCAGGCGTTGGGTCGCCGCCAGATAAATGAACAGGCACCCACCGGACACCGTCAGGCGAAACCAGGTCACCGTTACCGGGTCCATCACCAGCAGGACTTGTTTGAGCTTGATCGGCAGGATTCCCCACAGAACCGCGGTCAACAAGGCCAGGAACAGACCGTAAACCCAGCGACCGGATGAAATGTGCATGCGAACCCCAAAGCCAGATGGCAAGAAACACCATTCTAGGCGCAGACCCCGGCGCGACACAGGGACAGTTGGTGGCTGGCCGCGAATGAAACTGTGCAGGTCGCACCATTAATTTGACGATGTGCCGTCGATCAGTTGGTCAGGCGCCGCAAGTGGTTCATGCATAAGCTCATTGGATCCACCATCCGGAACATACCTCAGGAGATCGCCATGTACGGCATGCGCGCCCAGGACAACGCCCCCGCTACGCACTTTCGTTGCGACCGGGTGTGCCGTGTGAACGGGGAATTGTATTTCAGCACCCGGGAAAACACGCTGGAGGGGCCGTTTGATAATCCGCAGTCGGCAGAGCGGGAGATTCAGGCTTATATCGCGCGGATGCAGGTTTGGGGTGCCCACCGTTAGACCGCGGCGCTGCCATCGCGAGCAGGCTCACTCCCACACTTGACCGAGTTCCCCCATAGGAATGCGGTCAAAATGTAGGAGTGAGCCTGCTCGCGAAGGCGATGTGACAATCAATAGAAGTATTGAGGCTTAACGCACCGCTTCAAACAACCCGGTCGCCCCCATCCCGCCACCCACGCACATGGTGACGACGCCGTAACGCACATTGCGTCGCTGCAGTTCTCGCACAATGTGCCCGACCTGACGCGAGCCGGTCATGCCGAACGGGTGGCCGATGGAAATCGAGCCTCCATTGACGTTGTACTTCTCGTTATCGATCTCCAGGCGGTTGCGGCTGTACAGGCACTGCGATGCAAACGCTTCGTTGAGTTCCCACAGATCAATGTCGGCCACCTGCAAACCCTTGGCCTTGAGCAATTTCGGCACCGAAAACACCGGACCGATGCCCATCTCGTCCGGCGCGCACCCGGCCACCGTGAAACCACGGAAGAACGCCTTGGGCTTGAGCCCCAGTGCCAGGGCTTTTTCCAGGCTCATGACCAGCGTCATCGACGCGCCATCGGACAGTTGCGACGAGTTACCCGCCGTCACCGAACCGTCCTCGGCAAACACTGGTTTCAACCCAGCCAAGCTTTCCAGGGTGGTGTCCGGGCGGTTGCAGTCGTCGCGATCGACGATCCCGTCGAGGATCTGGATCTGACCGGTGGCCTTGTCTTCAACCCGGTACTTCACCGCCATCGGCACGATTTCATCATCGAACAAGCCAGCGGCCTGAGCCTGAGCCGTCCGCTGCTGACTTTGCAGGGCGTACAGATCCTGCTCCTGGCGACTGACGCCGTAGCGACGTGCGACGATTTCGGCGGTCTGGCCCATGGGGAAATAGATGCCCGGCACCTGCTCTTTCAGGAGCGGGTTGATCAGGTTGTCGGTGTTGACGCTTTTCATGGTCAGGCTGATGGATTCGACGCCACCGGCCACGATGATGTCGCTGCAGCCCGAAGCGATCTGGTTGGCGGCAATGGCGATGGCCTGCAAGCCCGACGAGCAAAAACGGTTGAGGGTCATGCCGGCGGTACCGATGCCCAATCGCGACAACACCGCGACGTTGCGGCCGATGTTGTAGCCCTGGGCGCCTTCGTTGGAGCCCGCACCGACGATGCAATCCTCAACGCTGGCCGGATCGATCCCGGTGCGCGCCAACAAGGCATCGACACAATGCGCCGCCATGTCATCCGGACGGGTCTGGTTGAACTTGCCGCGAAAGGATTTGGCCAGGCCGGTCCGCACGCTGTCGACGATCACCACTTCACGCATGGCATACCTCATTGTTGTTGTCGGTTGAGAGTGGACCGAGCATAAGTCCACCTCATAACCGACCGCGACAATCATTCACCCCGCGTATGCGTAACCATCGGCTCACGGCTTGTGTTTTTTGGCCTTCTTGCCGTGCTTGTCAGATTTGTCGAACGCTTCTTCCAGCGCCTGGTTGATCGTGCGCAGGACCTTGACCCGGGCCCAGCGCTTGTCATTGGCCTCCACCAGGGTCCACGGCGAGATTTCGGTGCTGGTGCGGTCAACCATGTCGCCGACGGCCGCGCGGTAAGCGTCCCACTTGTCGCGGTTGCGCCAGTCGTCTTCCGTGATCTTGAAACGTTTGAAGGGGATTTCTGCTCTCGCTTCGAAACGCTCCAGTTGCGTCTCCTTGTCGATGGCCAGCCAGAACTTGACCACGATGAGGCCCGACTCGGAAATCTGCTCTTCGAAATCATTGATCTCGCTGTAGGCCCGCAGCCAGTCCGCGGGCGGACAGAAGCCTTCGACGCGCTCCACCAGCACACGCCCGTACCAGGAACGATCGAACACCGTGAACTTGCCCTTGGCCGGAAGGTGTCGCCAGAAGCGCCACAAATACGGTTGCGCCCGCTCCTCCTCGGTGGGCGCGGCAATCGGCACGATGCTGTATTGGCGTGGATCGAGCGCCGCCGCGACGCGACGAATCGCCCCACCCTTGCCGGCCGCATCATTGCCTTCGAACACCGCGACCAAAGCATGGCGCTTCATGCGTTTGTCGCGCATCAGGCCCGAGAATCGTGCCTGCTCGGTAATCAGTTGCTCTTCGTAATCGTCCTTGTCCAGGCGCTGGCTCAAGTCGAGGCTGTCGAGCAGGCTCAACTGATCGACATGGATCGGCAGCGGCGCAGCGTTGACTTTGGCGGGATGAATCCTGGATCGCTTCAAGGCACTTTGCAGACCTTCGAGAAGGATTTTGCCCACTGCCAGACTGCGGTAATGCGCATCCACGCCTTCAATCACATGCCAGGGTGCGTAGTCGCGGCTGGTGCGGCGCAACACGCGCTCGCCGTACTTCACGAATTGGTCGTAGGTGCGGGATTGTTGCCAGTCCAGCGGACTGATGCGCCAGCTGTGCAAGGGGTCGTCGGCGAGTGCCTTGAGGCGCGCCTTCATTTGCTTCTTGGAGAGGTGAAACCAGAACTTGAAGATCAGCGCGCCTTCGTCGCAGAGCATTTTTTCAAAACGCTCGGACTGGTTGATCGCTTGATCCAGTACCGCGTCCTTGAACAACCCATGGACACGGCCCTGCAGCATCTGGCTGTACCAGTTGCCGAAGAAAACCCCCATGCGCCCCTTGGCCGGGAGCATCCGCCAATACCGCCAGGCCGGAGGGCGCGCCAGCTCCTCGTCGGTCTGCTGATCGAAAGTGCGGACTTCGATCAGGCGCGGGTCCATCCACTCGTTGAGCAACTTGACCGTCTCGCCCTTGCCGGCACCTTCGATGCCGTTGATCAGGATGATTACCGGAAAACGCTTTTGCTGCTGAAGTTCGAACTGCGCTTCGAGCAACGCTTCACGCAGCGCCGGTTCTTCAGCTTCGTAAGTTTCTTTGTCGATGGCGTGACCGATTTCAGCAGATTCAAACATGGATGGCTCCCTTTCCGGATTGAGCAAGACTAGCGGATTGAGTTGTGTTGCGTGGGAGAAATCCATTTCTTCACCGCAACCACCGTTCCCTGTAGCAGCTGCCGAGGCACGAGGCTGCGTTGGGCTGCGCAGCGGCCCTCGAGGGCGGTCCTGCGGACACGCAACGCAGCCTCGTGCCTCGGCAGCGGCTACAGGATTTTCTGCGCGTCGGCGGTCGTGCAGGCACCGCCACGGCGATCAGCTAGAATGGCCGCCTTGCCGTTGCCGAGCCTGCCATGAAACCTGTATTGCCTCACGCCCAACTCGACTGGGACGACCAGGGTCGCCCGTATTCGCGAGTGTTCGACGACGTCTATTTTTCGGACAAGTCAGGCCTTGAAGAAACCCGTTATGTATTCCTTGAGCAGAACGGTTTGGGTGAACGTTTCGCCGCGTTACCGGACGGCGGTCGATTGGTCATTGGCGAAACCGGCTTCGGCACCGGGCTTAACTTCCTCTGCGCCTGGCAGTTGTTCGAGCAGCACGCGGTGGCCGGGGCGCGACTGCATTTTGTCAGCGTCGAAAAATACCCGCTGAGCCAGCCAGACTTGCAGCGAGCCCTGGCCTTGTGGCCGGAGCTCAAGCCGTTTGCCGATCAATTGCTGGCGCAATACGTGGCGATTCATCAAGGCTTCCAGCGACTGGTTCTGGACAACGGTCGCGTCACCCTGACGCTGCTGATTGGCGATGCGCTGGAGCAATTGCCGCAACTGGATGCGCAGATTGATGCGTGGTTTCTCGACGGTTTTGCCCCGGCAAAAAACCCCGACATGTGGACCGCCGAACTGTTTGCTGAACTGGCAAGGTTAGCCGCGCCCGGCTCGACTATCAGCACCTTCACCAGCACCGGTTGGGTGCGCCGTTTGCTGAATGCCGCAGGTTTCAAGATGAAGCGCACGCCCGGCATCGGCCACAAATGGGAAATCCTGCGCGGCGTATTTCTCGGCTGGCCTGAAGACGCCCCGGCAGCTGCCGCCCCCAAACCCTGGTTTGCACGCCCGACACCAGCAACCGGCGAACGTCATGCGCTGGTGATCGGCGCAGGCCTGGCCGGTTGCGCCACCGCCGCCAGCCTGGCGGCGCGGGGTTGGCGCGTCAGTTTGCTGGAGCGGCACGATGCGTTGGCGCAGGAAGCGTCGGGCAATCCCCAGGGCGTGTTGTACCTCAAGCTTTCTGCCCATGGCACAGCATTGTCACAGTTGATCGTCAGTGGTTTCGGCCACACCCGGCGTCTGCTGGAGCATTTGCAGCGCAGCGTCGACTGGGACGATTGCGGCGTGCTGCAACTGGCCTTCAATGCCAAGGAAGAAGAACGTCAGGCGCAATTGGCGCATGCGTTTCCCGAAGATTTGCTGCACACGCTCGATCGAGAACACGCAGAGATTCGCGCGGGTATCGCGTTGCAATCAGGTGGCCTGTTTTACCCCGAAGGCGGTTGGGTGCATCCGCCAGCCCTGTGCGCATGGCAAGCCGCGCATCCGGATATCCAGCTCCTGCCCCATCACGATGTACTGGAATTGCGTCGTGTGGAGGGGCAATGGCAAGCGTGGGATGGCAACACGTTGCTGGCGAACGCGCCAGTAGTGGTGCTGGCCGGTGCTGCCGACATCAAGCGTTTCGACTTCAGCAGCGATTTACCGCTCAAACGTATTCGCGGACAGATCACCCGCCTGCCCCAGACACCAGCAAGCCAGAGCCTGAGCACCGTGGTGTGCGCCGAGGGTTATGTTGCGCCGGCCCGCCTGGGTGAACACACCCTGGGTGCGAGTTTCGATTTCAACAACGACGACCTGACGCCCACCACCGCCGAGCATGCCGGCAACCTGCAGATGCTCGAAGAAATCTCGGTGGACCTGGTCGCTCGACTCGGCGCTGACGCCTTGCAACCCGAAGCACTTGAAGGTCGCGCGGCGTTTCGCTGCACCAGCCCGGATTACCTGCCGATTGTCGGCCCTTTGGCTGACAGTCAGGCCTTCGCCGACGCCTACATCGCCCTGAGCAAGGATGCCCGGCAAACGCCGGACATCCCTTGCCCATGGCTGGACGGCTTGTACATCAACAGCGGCCACGGTTCGCGAGGGCTGATCACCGCGCCATTGTCAGGCGAATTGCTCGCAGCCTGGCTCGACAACGAACCGCTGCCTTTGCCCAGATCCGTGGCCGAGGCGTGTCATCCGAATCGCTTCGCTTTGCGGCGACTGATTCGAGGCAAGGCCTGAGGCGTTCAATCCAGTGCAAAGCAAGTCCTTGACTCATCAGCCTTCATGGCCGCCTCGGTAAGACTCGTTAACAAAGCGGTCTCGGCCTTCTTCAACTCAACTGCGATGCCATCGACCTGCGGGCGATAGTCCGCGCCAAGCGTCGCCTCGTTTTCGAAGGCCGTCTCCATCCGCACGTGAAAGGGGGCTGTCAGGTCGATGAACTGTTTGCCATGATGCTGTCGCAAAAAGTCGCTCCAGAACGTGCGCCCACGGATGTAAGTCGATAGTTCAGGTGAGATTTCTGCGGTAATGATCTTGTTGTAGGCAACCTCCAGGTCACTTGCTTTTACGCCACTGAGCGATGCGTAACGCATATGCTTGGGCTGACCGACCAGTTCGAGTCTGTCGGCCAGGCCTGTGCGATAAGCCAGTTCTACTTCCACTGCATCAAGCGCAGGATCAGCCTTGGCCTTTTCCCGAGCCATTCTGGAAAGATAATCCAGACGGAACAGGCTTCGTCCAAGTCTCAATAACCGAGCAGCCTGATCATGGGCATTCGCGGAATGTCGAACCACCCTGTCGATCTCGACGGCAACCTCAAGATTGCTGAAGAGCGTCGCCGCGTCATCAGCGCAATTGGCTTTCACTGCCATCGACAGCAATTGAGTACGTAACGCCGAGTCAGTCTGAGTCGCCTCAATGACACTCCAGACGCGCCGGGTCATGTCTTCGTTTACAAAGCGGCTATCCGCCGAGTCCCCAACTTCTGCCAGCAATTCAAAGAATTCTTTCGATCCGGGTTCGTTTTTCAGCGCCAGCCATGCACGATTACGCCCGGCATAGGTCTCTTCCACCGGTTTTGGCATCCACAGGTCTCGAGCCCTTTGATCATTGAGCACCGCGGTATCATTTTGCAGCAGCCCCATCCCGATGCCCGTACTGTTACGGTAGGTATCCAGCCTTGTGCGGCTCGCTGCGGATATGGGGTTATGGCGCAGGTTGATCGCCAAAGCGAATCGCTGAGGCAGTTGAAACAGCCATTGCGGCAACTCCCGAATCTGGTTTCCTCGCAGGTCCACGAAGTCCAGATACGGCAAGCGGGCAAGCCCGACAGGCAGTTCCGTCGCGTGAGTATCGCGCAGGAGCAGTACTTGTAGATCCAGCATTTTGCTGACGTTAATCGTGGCCCCCAAACGATTGCCGCTCAGCCCCAACGTGCGCAAATTGCGCATATCGGCCAGTTTTCGCAAGGTGTGTTCGGTCAGCGCTATCTGGTTCCCCTCCAGCCTCAAGTGCTGGAGGTCAGGCATGTGCGACAACACTTCAGGTAATCGTGTGAGTTGATTGCGGTCCAGTTCCAGGGTGACAAGCCCTTTGAACGGTGTGAGGAAATACGCCAGTTCATCGCCCGCCTGCATGTCTTTGACTGAAAGGCTGCGCACATGGGCGACATCCTGTTCGGTCAGCGTTGGCAACGGGCCTGCAGGATTGCGCTCCAGCGCGAGAGCAGTAGAAGGCTGATTTTGCCAGGCTATCCGGCGCCAGCATTTTTCGATGGCATTGGCCACCTGACGACGGCTGACACGGATATCGTTGAGCGACCCCGGTAGCTTCTTCATTTGCACTTCATCGTCACGCCAGGTGTGCAACACGCCGATCAGGTTTTTCAGTTGCTGTTGCAACTCCTTGACTCGATTCACCCGCTGCATCTGGGTGCTGCCAGCGCTGTCGAGAAACGACGAAACCTGGGCATCGGTGAACAGCGGATAGAGCTTTCTGACTTTACGAATCAAGCCCTTTGCATAAGAGCCCGCGGTGGGGGGATCCGCCTGGACACAGGCAGAAAGATGTTTGGGTGTGTCACTGCGCTCCCCCCGTAGCACCCTTCCCGTACGTGCCGGATCGCGAGCGGCGGTCTTCAACAGCCGTGATCGTAGCGTCGGGACGTCCAGCGTATCGTCACCAGTGAGACCTGTGCGGGTCCGCTGGGTGGCAGGCAATGCGTCAAGTACCGACTGAAGCAGAGAGTCGCTCGTCAGGGTGGAAGACACATTGCCTTTGGTTTGAGTGGCCTGGTAGCGGTTGGACGTCTTGACGATCACCCCGCGCGACTGCGCATCCGCTTCGCCCACGCTGTCCAGCAAGGTGCCGGTCACTGACCCCTGTCGCACTTCAAGTCGATAATTGTCATCCCACCCTTGCACCCTATCCATCAGCCCGACCGTCAGCTTGTCGGTGTCGGCATTGGCCAGTTGCGGGAGATGCAACCCGATGAGCGCACGGTCCTGCCTGGTCATCGCCTGTGCCTCACTGACCTGTCGGGCGAGATCCATTCCGAGGATCTTGCGGTCACGCAGAAAGCTGCGATCCCTGCCAGAGGCGTTATCCAGCAATTCCTGGCACACCTGTGTGGGAAGGTCAGCGGCGTGTTCGCGCAGTGTCGCCACGTCACCGGTTGCCGTGCCGTCCCAGGCTTCATAGAGCCACTGAAACAGTGGCTGGCGATCACTCTTGAGGCTTGTCGCGATCTTCTTTGCCAACAGCTGCGATTTCGATTCAGTGGTCGTGCGACCGAGCATGCCCTCCACGTCTGTCGGATAAAGGCCACTGATCACGGTATCGAGCAATTTCCCCGAATCCAGATCCGCCTGAGGAACGCGCACGCTGTTCTCGTCATCGTCGTGTGGTGCTGTCTTGGGGAAGCGGGACACGACCAGGTCCTCCTCGTCGCGTACTTCAATGAAGCGCTCCGCCGGCCAGCCGGGCAGCCTCGGCAGTGTATGCAGTTGCTCCTGAATGAAGTCCTTGTTCGCGGTTTCTCCCCGTTCCATTGCCGCGACCATCGCGCTGATGCGCCGGTCAATCCTGAAGCGCTCAACACAGTCGTTCAGCCGCTGCGGTAACTTGAGGTGGCTTTCATGGAACTGGTGCAACTTGTCAGGCGTCATGTCGGTGATGTCGGCAATCGCTTCCAGATCACTGCCGAGATCACTCAGACGCGGGGCCGTTCGTTCCAATGCATAAGCACCGTCGCGCCACTCGTGCGCGTGTTCATAAACATGCCGCCAGCCACCTTCCACATTTCGTTCCACGGCAGGCTGAAAGGCGTCAGTGCGCACAGGATGATTGAGGGTCCATGCCGATCCCGCAGCGTTGCGGGTGACTCTATAGGGTGCTCCTTCCATGACGATCGACGTTTGTCCGGCATGCCGGTAAAGCCCTTGCGGATCAGGTTGCATGTCGATTGGCAGAGCCGTGGTCTGTCTATAGGGTTCGAGGTCGGGTTTCCATAATCTTGCTTTGCCATCAGCGCGAGTGACGGCCTCGAAACCGTCGAAGAATGCCGCCTGCTCCTTCGCGCCCTTACCGATAGCTGTCGCGACGATTTTTCCGCCGACGGCAAACGCAGCCAGCTGCGCGACGTTTTCCACAGCACTCAACAGGTGGGACAACGCCTTGGCGCGCTCGCCGTGCGTCCAGTCAACCACACCTTCATACACCTCACTGACGATGTCGACGACCGCCGAAGCCAGCATAAATTGGCCGATTACGGGTATGAAAAAAGCGGCTGCGTTCAGTAGAAGAAGACCGCCATCCAGCAATGTCTGAAGATTTTTTTCCCGTTGTTGCTCATCGACATCTTCAGTCGGCACGGCAAGCATTCGCGCGTCTTTTTGAGTCTTGCTGACAAAAGTACTGAAGAAAAAATCGGCCAGGCAAGTGTCGGCGGGAGCGGCAGCGAGCGTGCCCAAGGACCTGCCCTTGTCGAACCGGGTAAAAAACCCGGTTTTATCGTGGCCGTGCAGGTACTGCTCGGCGAACGTTTTTCTGTAGCTTTTGCTTTGCAAATAGAGGGTAAGGTAGACCTTGAACTCATCCAGCGAGGCGTATTCATACAGCGGTCGCCGGGGTTCGTTCGGCATGTAAACCACACATCGGGCCTTAGGCTCGGTATCGATGGAGGCTTTGGTAAATACCAGCGCCCCACAGAGGCAGGTGTCATGAATCATCAAGCCCTGCCACTGCACCGGCCCGCCATCAAACAGTGCGTCTTTGGTTTGAGCCGCAGGGAGATCCTGATCGATCACACTCAGCAGCATTGTGTAAGCAGCGGGAGTGATGTCCTTTTTCAGGGAGGCCACGTGGAGAGCGACTCGCATGTCCAGCACCTTCAGCCGCCGGATGTCCGCGACGCTGGCCCGATTATCGACAGGTGCATCACTTGCGGGTTTGGCCGGCAATGCCAAGGCCTCGTCGATATGGCGCTGATAGCGGGCCCCCAGATCGAGTTCACGACAGAGTGCGGCGAATTTTTCAGGGGTTGTTTCAGCGTCTGATTGGGCCTGTTCGTTGATTCGTATGACCGAGTCCGCTGGAAAACCGCCGCTCGTCGCTTCTTCAGAGGTGAAGTTTTCCATGGCCGCCTGGAGCAGGCTGCGTGAGGTGGTAGTTTCTTTATCCGTGGAGCCGATGACTGGGAGCACACCTGTTGAGGTGTAGGTTTTTTTTGTGATGTCCAGCGTGTCCCGATTGACGTCGAAATCGATCGTCCATTTACCCTTGAGGAACCCGGTCAGTTGCTCTTTGCAGAACGCGTCCAGCGGCTTGAGCTTTTTGAGCGCCTCTGTGACCTTGCCCTGGGCAACAAAAGACTGCTCGAATGCGACCTTCAGAGCCTGTACTCCGTTCAAATCTGCAGTCGCCAACCATTGTGGAATAGCCGCTTGCAGCACTTGCGCCTTGTCCAGATCGCCAGTGTGTTCCAACAACGCTTCGAGACGTTGTGCCGATGTCATTGGCACCGATACCGGGGCGGTTTTGGCAGTCGTAGCCAGCATGAGCAATATCCTTATTGCAATAAGAGACGCTCAGTTTAGGAAGCCCGGCAGGCAATTGATAATTCGAATACCGGGTCGAACTGCAGCGCATCCAAGCAGCAACTTCTATGCATCCCAGCAATAATTACCGCCACGGCCAAAGTCATTTCTGCCGTGCCTGCCATTCGTCCAACAATCCCTGCTTATAACCCATCGTTCTAAAACTCCCACAACCGAGGCGGGTCAGTTTCTGAGTACCCGCCGTTTTGGCCGGGTATCGATAAACCCTCCCCAACGGAAAAACCGGTAAGGACTTTATGTGCGGATTAGCTGGCGAGTTACGCTTTGATCAACAACCTGCGGACCTCGCGGCCGTTGAACGAATCACCCATCACCTGGCCCCTCGCGGCCCGGATGCGTGGGGCTTTCACAGCCAAGGGCCGATTGCCTTGGGCCACCGTCGCCTGAAAATCATGGACCTGTCGGACGGCTCGGCGCAGCCGATGGTCGACAGCCAACTGGGCTTGTCCCTGGCTTTCAACGGCGCGATCTACAACTTCCCGGAACTGCGCACCGAGCTTGAAAGCCTCGGCTATGCCTTCTATTCGGGGGGTGACACCGAAGTGCTGCTCAAGGGTTATCACGCCTGGGGTGAAGCGCTGCTGCCGAAACTCAATGGCATGTTCGCGTTCGCCATCTGGGAGCGTGACGCCAAGCGTCTGTTTATCGCGCGTGACCGTCTCGGCGTGAAGCCGCTGTACCTGTCGCGCACCGGCCAGCGCCTGCGCTTTGCCTCGGCGTTGCCGGCGTTGCTCAAGGGCGGCGACATCAACCCGATCCTCGACCCGGTGGCGCTCAATCACTACCTGAATTTCCACGCGGTGGTTCCTGCCCCGCGCACCTTGCTGGCCGGCATCGAAAAACTGCCGCCCGCAACGTGGATGCGCATCGAAGCGGACGGCAGCAGCGAGCAGAAAACCTGGTGGACCCTGCCCTACGGCCCACACGCCGACGAGATGAATCTGACACTCGAAGACTGGCGCGACCGTGTACTCGACAGCACCCGCGACGCGGTGGCGATTCGTCAACGGGCGGCCGTGGACGTCGGCGTGCTGCTTTCGGGCGGTGTCGATTCGAGCATGCTGGTGGGCTTGTTGCGTGAAGTCGGCGTGGAAAACCTGTCGACCTTTTCCATCGGTTTTCAGGATGCCGGCGGCGAACGTGGCGATGAGTTCCAGTATTCGGACTTGATCGCCAAGCACTACAACACGCAGCACCACCAACTGCGCATCGACGAGAAAGAGATCATCGAGCAACTGCCAGCGGCGTTCCGCGCCATGAGCGAGCCGATGGTCAGCCATGACTGCATCGCCTTCTACCTGCTGTCGCGGGAAGTGGCCAAGCATTGCAAAGTGGTGCAGAGCGGCCAGGGTGCGGATGAGTTGTTCGCCGGTTATCACTGGTATCCGCAAGTCGATGGCGCCGCCGATCCGTATGCAGCCTATCGCGATGCGTTCTTCGACCGCAGCTACGAGGATTACGCCGCCACCGTGCAACCGAAATGGCTGACGGCGAATGACGCCGCCGGTGACTTCGTGAAGGAACATTTCGCACAGCCCGGCGCCGATGCGGCGGTGGACAAAGCCCTGCGCCTGGACAGCACGGTGATGCTGGTGGACGACCCGGTCAAACGCGTCGACAACATGACCATGGCCTGGGGCCTGGAAGCGCGGACACCGTTTCTTGACTATCGCCTGGTGGAATTGTCGGCCCGGGTGCCCGGCAAATTCAAACTGCCGGATGGCGGCAAGCACGTGTTGAAAGAAGCGGCGCGACTGGTGATTCCGAGTGAAGTGATCGATCGCAAAAAAGGTTACTTCCCGGTCCCGGGCCTGAAGCATTTGCAGGGCGATACGTTGAACTGGGTGCGCGAACTGCTGCTCGACCCAAGTCAGGATCGCGGCCTGTTCAACCCGGCCATGCTTGACCGCCTGCTGACCGATCCGCAAGGCCAGTTGACCCCGTTGCGCGGCTCCAAGCTGTGGCAATTGGCGGCCCTGAACCTGTGGCTCAGTGAACAAGGAATCTGATCGATGAAACCTCACGCCACGGCGTATAGCCAACGCTTGTTGCGCGGTCAGGCGCCCTCGTACGAACGCTTGCAGGCGCGCCTGGCCGAAGACGGCAGCGAACTGGGTGCGGCGCCGATTGCCGTGCATTGCGGCTGGGGCCGATTGCTGATCGGCCACACGTTCCCCGATCCGGCGAGCCTGGCCCAGGAGCTGCTCAACGAGCAGACCGGTGAGCGCGACATCGCCTTGTACGTTGCGGCGCCCCAGCAAGTGTTGGGGCTGGAGCCGGCTCAACTGTTTCTCGACCCCTCCGACACCTTGCGTTTGTGGTTCAGCGATTACCGTCAGTCAACCCGGGTTTTCCGCGGCTTTCGTATTCGCCGGGCGCAAAGCGAGACGGACTGGCAGTCGATCAATCAGTTGTACCAGGCTCGCGGCATGTTGCCGATCGATGCGAATCTGCTGACCCCGCGACATCAGGGCGGCCCGGTGTATTGGCTGGCCGAAGATGAAGACAGCGGCGCGATCATTGGCAGCGTCATGGGCCTCAATCATCACAAGGCGTTCAACGATCCGGAGAATGGCAGCAGCCTGTGGTGCCTGGCGGTCGATCCGCACTGCTCGCGACCCGGCGTCGGTGAAGTGCTGGTGCGGCATCTGATCGAGCACTTTATGAGCCGTGGGCTGAGCTATCTGGACTTGTCGGTATTGCACGACAACCGGCAGGCGAAAAGTCTTTACGCCAAGCTCGGCTTTCGCAACCTGTCGACCTTTGCCATCAAGCGCAAGAACGGCATCAATCAGCCGCTGTTTCTGGGCCCTGGCCCTGAAGCCGAGTTCAACCCGTATGCGCGGATCATTGTCGAGGAAGCCCATCGACGCGGGATTGATGTGCACGTCGATGACGCCGACGCCGGGATGTTCACCCTCAGTCATGGCGGGCGCCGGGTGCGTTGCCGCGAATCCCTGAGCGACCTGACCAGCGCCATCAGCATGAGCCTGTGCCAGGACAAAAGCCTGACCCACAAGGTGCTCAAGGCCGCCGGTTTGAACCTGCCCTCGCAGCAACTGGCCGGCAACGCCGATGACAATCTGGCGTTTCTCGACGAGCACGAGCGGGTGGTGGTCAAGCCACTGGATGGCGAACAGGGCCAAGGTGTCGCGGTGGATTTGCAGACCATCGAAGAGGTTCAGCAAGCGATCGAATCCGCCCGAGAGTTCGACAGCCGCGTGCTGCTGGAAAGCTTCCACGAAGGTCTCGATTTGCGGATTGTGGTGATCGGTTTCGAGGTGGTCGCCGCGGCGATTCGCCGGCCCGCCGAAGTGGTGGGCGATGGTCAGCATTCCATCGGCGCCTTGATCGAAGCGCAGAGCCGGCGCCGGCAGGCAGCTACCAGCGGTGAAAGCAAAATCCCGCTGGACCATGAGACCGAACGCACGTTGCAGGCGGCGGGTTATGACTACAGCAGCATTCTGCCGGCCGGAGAGCATCTGTTCGTACGGCGTACGGCGAATCTTCATACCGGCGGCGTTCTTGAAGATGTCACGGCGATTTTGCATCCGACCCTGGTGGATGCCGCCGTGCGGGCTGCGCGGGCGCTGGATATTCCAATGGTCGGGCTCGACCTGATGGTGCCTGCCGCCGATCAACCGGAGTACGTGTTTATCGAAGCCAACGAGCGCGCCGGGCTGGCCAACCATGAACCGCAGCCGACGGCGGAGCGGTTTGTGGATTTGTTGTTTCCGCATAGTCAGCCGGCGGCCTCCTAGTCATGTGTCGTCTGGACTGACGCCTTCGCGGGCAAGCCTCGCTCCTACATAGGAACGCGTACTACCTGTAGGAGCGAGGCTTGCCCGCGAAGACGGCCTGACAGACAACGAAGACCTCTATTCCTTCATCGAAACCATCGATGTTCTTTACTCATCAGGAGTTTCCATGACCAGCAAAATCCCGGAACCCGATCTCAACTACCTGCAAAAAGTCCTGCTGGAGATGCTCGCCATTCCCAGCCCGACCGGGTTTACCGACACCATCGTGCGTTATGTCGCCGAACGGCTCGAAGAGCTGGGCATTCCCTTTGAGATGACCCGACGCGGCACAATTCGCGCCACGCTCAAGGGCAAGAAAAACAGCCCGGACCGTGCGGTTTCCGCTCACCTCGACACCATCGGCGCGGCGGTTCGCGCGGTGAAAGACAATGGACGCCTGACCCTCGCCCCGGTCGGTTGCTGGTCCAGCCGTTTTGCCGAGGGCAGCCGCGTCAGCCTGTTCACTGACAACGGGGTGATTCGCGGCAGCGTGTTGCCGTTGATGGCCTCCGGGCACGCGTTCAACACCGCCGTGGATGAAATGCCAATCAGCTGGGATCACGTCGAGTTGCGTCTGGACGCTTACTGCACCACCCGCGCCGACTGCGATTCCCTGGGGATCAGTGTTGGCGATTTCGTCGCCTTCGACCCGCTGCCGGAATTCACTGAAAGCGGCCACATCAGCGCCCGCCACCTTGACGATAAGGCCGGCGTTGCGGCGCTGCTGGCGGCGATGAAAGCGATCATCGACAGTGGTGAAGAGCTGATGATCGATTGTCATCCGCTGTTCACCATCACCGAGGAAACCGGCAGCGGCGCGGCCGCCGCCTTACCTTGGGACGTCAGCGAATTCGTCGGCATCGACATCGCACCGGTTGCGCCCGGCCAGCATTCCAGTGAGCACGCGGTCAGCGTGGCAATGCAGGACTCCGGCGGTCCTTACGACTATCACCTGTCGCGGCACCTGCTGAGATTGGCCAGTGACAACGAGTTGCCGGTGCGCCGCGATCTGTTTCGCTATTACTTCAGCGATGCGCATTCGGCGGTCACTGCCGGGCACGACATTCGCACCGCCCTGCTCGCCTTCGGCTGCGATGCCACTCACGGTTACGAACGTACGCACATCGACAGCCTGGCGGCGTTGAGCCGTCTGCTTGGCGCCTACATTCTAAGCCCGCCTGTGTTTGCCAGTGATGCTCAACCGGCAAAGGGTTCGCTGGACCGGTTCAGTCATCAGATCGAGCATGACACGCAGATGGAAAGCGATACGCGGGTGCCGTCGGTGGATAGCCTGGTTGGGCAGCGAACAGATAGCTGACCCTGGCTTTTTCATCGTTTGAGGGATCGCCTTCGCGGGCAAGCCTCGCTCCTACAGGTTTCGCGTATCAACACATAACTGTAGGAGCGAGGCTTGCCCGCGAAGGCGGCAGATCAGGCACCACAGCAGCACCGGGCTAGCCGCAACCGATCATTCGCCGTAGCATCGCGACATTGTTTAGCCGAGGTGCCTATGCTGATTCCCTACGACCAACTTGAAGTCGACACCCTGACCCGCCTGATCGAGGATTTCGTGACCCGCGACGGTACGGACAATGGTGACGACACGCCGCTGGAAACCCGCGTATTGCGTGTTCGACAGGCATTGACCAAGGGTCAGGCGCTGATTGTTTTCGATCCGGACAGCGAGCAATGCCAGTTGATGCTCAAGCATGACGTACCCAAGCACCTGTTCGACTGAGACCCTCAGCGTCCTTTGGTTTTGGCCAGTTTGACCTGGATGCGCTCGTAGACCTCGGCCCGATGCACATTGACGTTTTGTGGCGCTTCGACACCGAAGCGCACACTGCCCCCGTTGACGGCGATGATGCGCACTGAAATGTTGTCACCGATGGAAATCATCTCGCCCACAACGCGACTGAGTACAAGCATGGCATTCATCCTTCAGGGTTAACGGCCCTTGAAGATGCCCGTCGCACAGCCGCTCTTCAATGCAACGACAGCAAATCAGTCTCGCCCTACAGCGCAGGACGATCCCCCCTTACGGAAACGTCTGACAAACCCTCTGAATACCGCTTCAGGACGCTGAGAAACGCGGGCCGAACAGAATCACGCTGGCCCCGATCACGCACAGCGCCACACCCAGCCAGTCCGAGCCCAGCGGACGAATCCGCTCGACCACCGCCAGCCAACCGATCGACGCGACAATGTAAATGCCCCCATAGGCGGCATAGGCGCGACCGGCGTAAATCGCCTCGACACGGGTCAGTAACAGCGCGAACAACGTCAGGCTGAGCAGCGCTGGCACCACCCACCAAACGCTTTTACCTTGGCGCAGCCACATCCAGAACGCGAAGCAGCCGGCGATTTCGAACAGCGCCGCGAGGAAAAACCACAGGTAATTGAGCATGCAGACGTCTCGTGAGGATGGCCGGTTGCGGCCACCCTAACGACCGTGTTGTGCACGGGCAAGTTCAGCCTGCGTTTTGTTTGGCCTTGGCGCGCATTTTGTCGGCCATGGTGGTCATTTCGTTGTAGAGCAATTGCGGGTTTTTCTGCTTGAGCGCCCACGCCATGCGGCCCTGTTCGTGGGGCAGGATCATGAATTCGCCGGCGGCGACGTGCTCATAGATGTAATCGGCAATGTCGGTCGCAGTGATCGGCGAGCTTTCCAGTAGTTTTCCGACCTGGGCTTTCATGGCCGGGGTCGGGCCGCGGAAGGAATCCAGCAAGTTGGTCTGGAAGAACGACGGGCAAACCACGTGCACACCCACTTCCTGCTGCGCCAGTTCGACCAGCAGGCTTTCGGACAAGGCCACCACGCCCGCCTTGGCCACGTTGTAGTTGCTCATGGCCGGGCCTTGCATCAGGGCGGCCATCGACGCGATGTTGATGATCTTGCCTTTGCTTTTTTCCAGCAGCGGCAGGAAGGCCTTGCAGCCCTTGACCACGCCCATCAGGTTGATTGCGATCTGCCAGTCCCAGTCTTCCAGGGACAGTTCACTGAAGAACCCGCCCGAGGCCACGCCAGCGTTGTTGACGATGACATCGATGCCGCCAAGTTTCTCTTCGCACGCCTGGGCGAAAGCCGTCAGCTGGCTGTAATCGCGTACGTCGCAACGCTGGATAAAACCGTCGCCGCCCGCTTCGCGAACCAGTTTCAGGGTTTCCTGCAGACCGGGCTCACTGACATCCGACAAGGCCAGCTGCCAGCCTTCACGCGCCCAGCGCAGCGCGATTTCGCGACCCAGGCCTGAGCCCGCGCCAGTGATCATCATGCGATTTTGCATAGCAAACAGCCTTGTTGTTCCGGGGAAGATGCGCTGAGTGTAGCGAAGGACATTGCGCGACCCACGCTCCATCAGACTGCTGAATGGTCCGAGCAAACCGCGAGAGCGCCTGAATCAACTAATGCTGTAAAAACGAAATAAGGCTTTCTTCGAAAAACATTAAAAAAACTTGGAATTTTCTGACACTCGCAAGAGTCGGATTTTGTAAGCAGCTCGGGTTTATTGCAGTCCAGCTGACAGTTAAAAGCTAGGTCATTCCAGAACACTTCCAACAAGGAAATAGACATGGGCACAATTCTTATCGTAATTCTGATTCTCCTGCTGGTAGGTGGTTTGCCGGTCTTTCCACACTCCAGAAGTTGGGGTTATGGCCCGTCGGGTATCATCGGCGTTGTGTTGGTGGTGCTGTTGATTCTGCTGTTACTTGGCAAGATATAAAAACCCAGGTCAAAAAAAGAGGCCCTTGAAAAAGGGCCTCTTTTTTATTGCGCCGAAATCTTAGTCCGGCTTGCCGTCAACCACACCGGCGGTGTTGTCGATCAGGCTCTTGGTGGCCGTCTGGATGAACGACTCAAGCTTTTGCTTCAGTGCCGCTTCGTCAGCCGACGCCGGAATCACTTCACCTTTCGAATTGGCGCCCAGTTCGTACTGATACAGCTTGGGCGGCATTTCCTTAGGCAGCACCAACACACGATCCGCGGTCAGCAGCGCTACGGTTTGATCACTGCCCGAAGGCTTGATCACGCCAAAGCCCTTGTCGCCTTCCGGCAGGTTCAGCAAGTCACGACCCCAGCACTGGTGAAGCACGTCGCCGCCGATGCGACCCATGATGGTCGGCACGATGTCGATCTGAGTGCCCACGGTGTGGTCAACCTGGCCGAATTTGTCCTGCACGCTCGGCCCGATCAGCAGCATCGGGACGTTGAACCGGCCCAGGTCCATTTCGGTGATCTGCTGCTCGTTGCCAAAACCATGGTCGCCGACCACCACGAACAGGGTTTCCTTGAAGTACGGCTCTTTGCGCGCCTTCTCGAAGAACTGACCCAGCGCCCAGTCGGAGTAACGCATGGCGGTCAAATGTTCGTTGAGGCTGCCACGGTCGGTCACGCGCTCGACCGGCAACGGCGTCGGCAAGGCGTACGGCGTGTGGTTGGACAGGGTTTGCAGCAAGGCATAGAACGGTTTTTTGTCCTTGCCATCGCGGGCTTTCAACTCTTCCAGACCGCGGTTGAACATGTCCTGGTCGGACACGCCCCAGGTCGGGTCGGAGAACACCGGGTTAACGAAGTCGTTACGACCGATGAAGTTGGTCATGCCCTGGTTGCTGAAGAAACCCGACTGGTTGTCCCAGGCGAAGTCGCCGTTGTAGACGTACACATCGTCGTAGTCACGGGCGCTGAGCAACTGCGGCAGGCCGGACAGTTTGTGGCTGCCTTCCGGGGTCTGCATCAGGTATTCGAAACCTGGCAGGTTCGGGAAGCAGGCCATGGTGGCAAACATGCCCTGGTGAGTGTGGGTGCCGTTGGAGAAGAAACGGTCGAACAGCAGACCTTCTTTCGACAGCTTGTCGAAGTACGGTGTGACGTTACCCGGACGACCCAGCGCGCCCACCGAATGACCGGCGAAGCTTTCCATCAGGATCACAACCACGTTCTTGATCGGCAGGGTCTTGTCAGCGGCCGGGGAGTAGTTACGACGCACGGCCGCGGTTTCGCCATCCACCAGTTTGTCGCTTGGGGTCAGCAACATATCGCGGACGATCTGCTGGGCCAGTGGCTGTTCTACTGTGGCTTTCCAGATGTTGTCGCGTTCTTCGGACATCCGGCTCTTGGCCGCCGCGATCAGCGAGAGCGTGCCGTTGAGGCCCAACTGGTTGGCGAAGTTCGAGTCGGTGGTGTAGACGTCACCCCAACGCATCGGCGGGCCCTGACGCAGGGTGCCACGAGCAGCGACCACGCAGACCAGCAGGCAAACCACGAATACGACGCCTCGTGCATACCACGGTGCGACCTGGCGCGTGCCGATGCTGCCGCCGCTGAACGGACCGCGTGGACGGGTCGCACGGTCGGCGCCCTTGAATGCGAGGGTCAGGATCAACGTGCCGAACGCCCAGGCCAGCAGGTAGCGAACCACGGGAAAACCATACCAGAGCATGCTCATCACGGTTTTCGGGTCTTCCTTCACGTACTGGAAGACCAGGCCGTTGAGGCGCTGGTGAAACTCGCGGTAGAAATCCATCTCCATCAGGCCGAGGAACAGCGCGATGCTCGAGGCAATGGTCAGCCAGAAGCGGAAGAACCCGCGAGCGGCCATGGCCCGGGCGCTGAACAACGCCAGAATCAACGGAATGCTGAGGTAGACCACCAGGCGCAGGTCGAAACGCAGGCCATTGGCGAACGCCTCAAAAAAGGTCGAGGCCGGTGTGTCGAGGATCATCTCGCGGTTGTAGACCAGCAGCGCGACGCGCAGCAGGCTGAACATGACCATCATGACCAAGGCGCACAACAGCGTGTAGGCCAGATGCGATTTGACGGTCGGTTGCAGCAGGCGACTAGAAGCTCGCTGCTGATTCAGGGCGTCCGGGATTGCCATGTCGTTTTAGGACCCATTGGAAGTTGAAGTTTCAAAAGTGAAGCGGCGCCCTGCCCTCTGTTGGCCAGTTCTCGGCCCCGGGGCTTGCGCGGTGCGCAAATGTTGCACGATCACCCGCTGCATTGCCATTGATTAGTGCCCGCAATGCTGACGCGGACGAATTGTCTTGGAGGCATTGTGAAAATTTCGTGCAACGTATATCCGGAAACAAAATAATCTCAAAAACAAACGCCCCGAAAGGTCGGGGCGTTTCATGAAACAGCGCGCGGTTACTTCTCGGCGCGTTCTTTCAGGGCTTTGAGCGTGTTGAATGGCGCATCGACCACGAATTTGTTGGCGACCATCGATGGGATGCTGCCGCCTGGCTCGGTGTGCACCTGGTAGGTCACTTCGATCTGGTCACCCTTGGGGACGAACTTCCAGAAACCGTCGACCTTGGTGACCCGCACGAAACCCTTTTCCTCAGGAATGTACTTCGGCACGCCTTCAAGCTTGCGAGTCAGGCTGCCATCGGCGCCTTCGGTGGTGGTGATATGCAACACCGAATCACGCGGTGTCACCGGCCACGGGGTATTGAATTGGGTGTAGGTCCAGCTCTGATCGCCTTCGTGCTTGAGCAATTTCTGCGTTTTGCACTCGTGAATCCAGGAGCAGGCGCCTGACACGTCCTCCTGCAGCGCGCGCAATTTGGCCATGGTGGTCTTCATCAGGGTAACGCCCTGGTAGGCCTTGTAATCGGAACCGGCCACTTCGCTCAGGGACACCTTGATGCCGTCTTCATTCTTGGCAACTTTCCAGTCCTCGGCCTGGGCGGCCGTGGCGGCCAGCACGACCGTCAAACCACACAGCACAGCCATACGATGCAGCGAACCCATAATGTTATTCCTTATTGTTGAAGTTCCGTTCGTAGAACACATCACGCAGCCGTCATTTGCTCCCACCAACCCAACAGCTTGATCGCTTCGTCACCGCTGCTTCCGCAGACTTCGACGTCGGCCTCAAACGCCGAGCACACGGCAGGACGTTTCGAATCGCCGAAAATGCTGCACAGGTTATCGACAGACAGTTGGACGCAACGTTCTCCAGCGGCTTTGCCATTGGGCATGCCGGGAATCGGTGAACTGATGGAAGGGGCAATGCAACAGGCGCCACAGCCTTCACGGCATTTCATGACGACAAGCTCCTCGCGACGGGCGATGTGTTAATGGACGAGGCACAGAGTAACCGCTAAAACGGTTGTTTAAAATTACCTGCACCGGGGTTTTTTCGCTCAGACGGACGTGACTGACCAGTCTCCGACAAAGTGTCTGGCCAGCAGGTCACAGATGGGAAGGAATTACCGCTTGAACTCGAATTCCAGCGCCGCGCCTTCGACTTCACGGCGCTCTTCGTTTCGCAGTTGCAACTGCATTTCGTTGCTGATCAGCCTTCCGTTGAGCTGAAACGGCGCGCTCTTGTCACCGAACATTTGTGGCAACACAGCGTCGCGCCGTGGCAATGGGACCGTACCGATCGGTTTTAGCTCCTCCGCCATGTCTTGGGGCAGGCTCAAATCCAGGTCGACCGAAGGAAGCTTGGTTTTCACGACCTCACTGGCGGGTTGGGACTTGGAGGCAATCGGCGGTCGTTTTTTCACCACTGCTGCTTTCTTTTTGACCGGCGCGGCGTTCTTTTTGACCGCAGCGGCTTTCTTGACGGCCGCTGGTTTTTTCGAGGTTTCGCTGCTGGCTGCCGGTTTTTCCTGAGTCGAAGCCGCCATGACGCCTTGGGCATGAACGGTCATGAAGAGACAGATCGACAGGCAGACGGCAGGAAAAATCGGTTTCATGTTTCCAACGACGCTAACGGCAGAGGGCCATATGCTCGCCTGTTGTACGCAACATGACAAGCACGTGTACGAAACGACCAGCCGTTCTGTCAGAAACCGCCGGCCATCTCCTGGCAGAGCTGCGTGGCCAACATCCCCAACGTCATCAATGCGCGCTCGGCTTCACGGTTCCAGGGCGTGCCGCAGTTCAGGCGGATGCAGTGATTGAACTGCTCGGTGTTACTGAAAATCAGCCCCGGCGCGATGCTGATGCCCTGCTGCAACGCACGTACGTGCAGTTCCTGAGTGTTGACCCGCCCCGGCAAACTGACCCACAGAATGAAGCCGCCCGTGGGCCGGGTCATCTGCGTGCCTTCCGGGAAATACTGCTGCACAGCCAGCTGGAAGGCGCTGAGGTTCTTGCGGTATTCCTGACGGATGTAACGCAGGTGACGGTCGTAACCGCCATTCTCCAGGTAGGCGGCGATGCCCATTTGCGTGACGCTGCACGCCGAATGCGTGCTGAACGTCTGCAAACGCTGAATCTCTTGCTGGTATTTGCCGGCGATCATCCAGCCAATCCGCACGCCCGGTGACAGGGTTTTGGAGAAGCTCGAGCAATAGATCACCCGATCCAGCCGGTCGTAGGCTTTAAGCGATTTGGTCCGGCCTTGTTCGAACATCAACTCGCCGTAGATATCGTCCTCAACGATCTGGATATCGAAATCCGAGGCCAGGCGCAGCAGTTGTTTCTGCCGCTCTTCGGGCATGGTGCCGCCCAGTGGATTACTCAGACGAGTGGTCAGTACCAGTGCCTTGATCGACCATTGGTTGGCCGCCAATTGCAGGGCTTCGAGGCTCATGCCGGTCGCCGGGTCGCTGGGGATCTCGATGACTTTGAGGCCCAGCAGGTCGGCCAACTGCAGCAAACCATAATAAGTCGGCGACTCGGCGGCGATCAGGTCGCCCGGCCGAGTCAGCACGCGAAGCGACATCTGCAACGCATCGACGCAGCCGTGGGTGATCACCACTTCGGACGGATCGACCACCACGCCGGCATCACGCATGCGAATCGCCACTTGTCGGCGCAACGGCTCAAAACCGGGGCTGAACATGTAGCTGAAGGCACGGGGGCTATGGAACCGGGTGACTTTGGCCAATTGCTGATGCAAGGCGCGGACCGGCAGATAGTCGACGCTCGGCACCGCTGCGCCCAAGGGGAAAACGCCCTCGCGACGGGATTCGACCAGCACTTGCTGAATGATGCTGCTGCGAGTGACCAGACCGGGCCGCTCGACCCGGGCGATGTCCGGCGTTGGCGCCGTCAGGGCCGGGGTCTGGTGCACGTAGTAACCCGACTGCGGCCGGGCACGGATCAGCCCTTGATCCTCAAGATTGGCATAGGCCTGCAAAACGGTCGCGTGGCTGACGTTGAGCTGCGAGCTCATCTTGCGCACCGAAGGCACGCGTTCCCCCGGTTGATAGACACCACGTCGGATGTCTTCGGCCAGTTGCTGAGCAATACGTTGGTAGAGCAAGAGATTGGTCATGACGCAGCACTCGATTTCACGGGCATTTTATTCTTGTGTGAAACAATACCGGAACAGTTTAGAAGTGTACTGGGACAGTTGCCACAATAGTCGACCGTACAGTGCAGTGTCAGCAAAAACTGTACTGTTTTGAGAGGCAATTGGCAGGCGCAAAAAAACCCGGCGCTGACGGGCAGGCCGGGTTGTAGCAGCTGTCGAGTGAAACGAGGCTGCGATATTACAGTTCCACCTGAGTTCAGAGCGAAAGAAAATCGCAGCCTCGTTTCACTCGACAGCTGCTACAGGAGCTCTGGCGCCAGCAATTATCGTAGCGCGACCCTTAGCGGGCGGCGCCGAGCTGGCCTTTTTCGTCGGAGAACACAATTTCCACCCGACGGTTCTGTGCGCGACCACGCTCGGAAGCGTTCACGTCCACCGGGTATTCATCGCCGTAACCTTCGACTTTGATACGTTTGTCGTCGATACCCAGATCGATCAGCACGTCTGCCACCGATTGCGCACGGTCACGGGACAGTTTGAGGTTGTCCTGCTTGCCGCCCGTGCTGTCGGTGTAGCCCTCGATGCGGACGACGCGCTTGGGATTGAGCTGCAGGAACTGCACAATTTTCAGCACCACGCGGTTCGCCGAATTCTTCAGCTCCGCCTCGCCGGTGTCGAACAACACATCGCCCAGAGTCATCACCAGACCACGGTCGGTCTGCGTAGTTGCCAGTGCAACGATCTGTTCTTCGAGCCACTTGCCCTGCTGCTGCACGCTGAGCAACTTGGACTCGCGCAGGGCCAGTTGCAGGCGCTGACGTTCCAGTTCGAGCTTCGCCGCACGCTCTTCGTTGAGTACCTGATTAGTGTGCTCACGGGCGATTTCGCTGTAGCGCTTGCTCAGGTAGGCGTAATGCACCACATCCGAGCCGCTGCCCCAATAGCTGGAAAGACGATCGGCGCGGGCCAGGGATTCACCGGCACGGATCACGTCCTTGGGCGCGATTCGTAGCACATTGGAGTCTTCCTTGACCTTCTGGAAGTCCGTTCCGGCCTGTTGCAGCACGGCCTCGCTGTGTTGGCCGGCGCAGCCGTAAAGGCTCGCGCAACCTGCCAGGATCAAACCGCCGAGTGCTTTGGACTTGAGGCTCATTGGGCATCTCCCAGTTGCTTGCGCAGGCGAGTGATGCGGGTATTGAGCACGTTCAGCTGCTCCTCACTCTTGAGGGTCAGGACCTTGGCTTCAGCCAGGCGCGCGTCCAGTTCGGCTTGTTCGGCACGCATGCGCGCATGCCTGTAGGACTGATCCGCCATGTCGCCCTGGGCACGGGAAAACTTGTCTTCGGCCAGTTTCATTTCCGGCACATCGTCGGCGGTGGCGCCCACGGCTTTGGCTTGCACGAGTGCCTGTTCGGTCAGGCGTATTTGTTCATTCGGCGCCGGATCGGCTGCACAACCCGCCAGAGCCAGAACGGCCAGGGCAGCGAAAAGAGGTCGAATACTCACTAAAAATCCCTACTGTTTTGGGGTACTGACGGGTTGCTGTTGCCGTTGAGAGAGTTGAACCTTCCAGCGCTCTATATTGCGCAACAGCACGGTTTCCGTCAGTCCGGACGCGGGCAATTCTGTCATCTTTTTGGCCAGCTGTCCGCGCAACCACGGATCGTTGCAAGCGGAGTTATGGGAAACCGCGAGAAACAGGCCGGGTTTATCGACCGGTTGGGGGCGAGCGATCAGGTCGTTGGCCATGCTCAGGGTTTGCGCGGCTGCCATGCCCGAGTAGCGTCCCGCGAGGACAAATTCCACCTCACCCAACAGCAACTTCTGAAAGGCCTGAGTCAGGTTCGGCGTACGCATGAGGGTCAATTGCTGCTCTGCGAAGGTGCCAAATGCCTGGGTCATTCGAGACTTTTCCGACACGGCGCCTGGATGGCCGTGAAGGTCTTGCGCTTCGTTGTAGACCAATGCCGAGTCTTTTCGAGTCCAGACCAGATAGTCGTTTTCCAGCAGCGGCGGATGGATGTAATCCAGAGTGTCCAGCTCGCTGACTGTCAACGGCGCATCGGCCAGCATGTCCATGCGTCCGCTGCGCACTTCGTCCAGGGCCTGGGAGCGCTTGCCGGCGTAAAGCAATTCGACCTTGATGCCCAACTCCCCTGCCACATGTTGCAACAGGTCAGCACTGGCACCGATCAACTGCTTGGGGTTTTGCGGGTCTTGCCACAAGTACGGCGGCGCGTCCGGACTGCCGGTCACCACCAGGCGTTCGCACTTGCCGGCGGCCACGGCCAGCGCCGGCAGCACCGTCAGCCCCAGCAGTAATGACCAGCCACACACGCGGCGCAGATCCATGGCGACACTCTCCCACTCAAATCCGGAACAAAAAAAAGCCCGACCAAAAGGTCGGGCTCTTTATAAGTCAAGCGACTGGATTAGACCAGCTTCTCGAACTCGGGGATTGCCTCGAACAGGTCTGCCACCAGGCCGTAATCGGCCACCTGGAAGATCGGCGCTTCTTCGTCCTTGTTGATCGCAACGATCACTTTGGAGTCTTTCATGCCGGCCAGGTGCTGGATTGCGCCGGAAATACCGACGGCGATGTACAGCTGTGGAGCAACGATCTTGCCGGTCTGACCGACCTGCATGTCGTTGGGTACAAAACCTGCGTCGACCGCGGCGCGGGAAGCACCAACGGCAGCGCCCAGCTTGTCGGCCAAGGCGTACAGGTGTTTGAAGTTGTCGCCGTTCTGCATGCCGCGACCGCCGGAAACGACGATTTTGGCAGCGGTCAGTTCCGGACGATCGGACTTGGCCAGTTCTTCGCCAACGAAGCTCGAAGTGCCTGCGTCATGAGCAGCAGCAACCGCTTCAACAGCGGCCGAACCACCTTCGGCAGCAACCGGGTCGAAACCGGTGGCACGCACGGTGATCACTTTGACCGCCGCGTTCGATTGAACGGTAGCGATCGCGTTACCGGCGTAGATCGGGCGCTTGAAAGTGTCAGCGCTTTCAACCGAGATGATCTCGGAGATCTGGTCAACGTCCAGCTGAGCGGCAACGCGCGGCAGGATGTTTTTGCCGTTGGAAGTCGCGGCAGCCAGGATGTGGCTGTAGCCCTTGCCCAACTCTGCAACCAGTGGCGCTACGTTTTCCGGCAGTTGGTGAGCGTAGGCGGCGTTGTCGGCCACCAGCACTTTCGCCACGCCAGCGATTTTCGCAGCGGCTTCAGCCACAGCGCCAACGTTCTGGCCAGCGACCAGTACGTGGATGTCACCGCCGATTTTCGCAGCGGCAGCCACGGTGTTCAGGGTGGCCGGAGCCACTACCTTGTTGTCGTGTTCAGCGATTACCAAGATAGTCATGATTAGATTACCTTCGCTTCGTTTTTCAGTTTCTCGACCAGTTCAGCCACCGACTTGACCTTGATACCCGCGCTGCGTGCAGCAGGCGCTTCGACTTTCACGGTCTTGTTGGTGGAGGCGGTGGAAACGCCCAAAGCATCCGGAGTCAGCACTTCGAGAGGCTTCTTCTTGGCTTTCATGATGTTTGGCAGGGACGCGTAGCGCGGCTCGTTCAAACGCAGGTCGGTGGTGACGATGGCCGGCAGTTTCAGGGAAACCGTCTGCGCGCCGCCGTCGACTTCGCGAGTCACGGCAACGCTGTCGCCGCTGATTTCGACTTTCGAAGCGAAAGTGCCCTGACCGTAACCGCTCAATGCAGCGAGCATCTGGCCAGTCTGGTTGTTGTCGCTGTCGATGGCTTGTTTGCCAAGGATCACCAGCTGAGGCTGTTCCTTGTCGACAACAGCTTTCAACAGCTTGGCAACGGCCAGCGACGTCAGGTCTTCGGCGGATTCGACGAGGATGGCGCGGTCAGCACCCAGAGCCAGCGCGGTGCGCAGTTGCTCTTGAGCGGTGGTCGGGCCGATGGAGACGACGACGATTTCAGTCGCAACGCCTTTCTCTTTCAGGCGTACGGCTTCTTCCACTGCGATTTCGCAGAACGGGTTCATCGACATCTTGACGTTGGCGAGGTCGACGCCGGAATTGTCCGCCTTGACGCGAACCTTGACGTTGTAATCCACAACGCGTTTGACAGCTACAAGAACCTTCATGGATTCCTCGTTACTCTCCGGTGAAAAGAAAGTCGCCTAGGCGAACCTGGCGGTTTGATGCTCATCGGCGCAAGGGCACCTCTAAAAACGCTGGCAGGTGTATCGGGTGAACCTTGCTCACGAGGCGAATGACCGTTCGTCAGTGATGACCGACGAGTCATTCATTATCGCGGCGTGTAAACTGCGCGCCAAACCTGCGCAGCCAATCACCTTGTACTGCCATCGCCCTGTCTTTAGAGGTGCTCTTGAAACCTACAGTCAGCCTACGGCGAGCGCAAAACCGACCGTATCTTGACCGGAACGCCTATTCCGGTCAATACGGCAAAATAGCCGTTCATAAGCCGCGTGACTTTGATTTCTCTGGCTTTGAGCCAATTCAAACAAACGTTTGTATTGGACGCTAGGAGTGGTGTAGATATAATGCGCCACCCAGAGAGAAAGGTGGTCTATCGATTGTCCTGTTCCGCGCATTGCGAAGGAATTCATGGATGCGACACCAAACCTCCAATTAGAAAAAAACTGTTGAGCCTTGAGTAGGAGATAACCTGTGGAACGCGAATACATGGAATTCGACGTGGTCATCGTCGGTGCCGGCCCCGCGGGTCTTTCCGCCGCCTGCCGCTTGAAGCAGAAGGCCGCTGAAGCCGGTAAGGAAATCAGCGTCTGCGTGGTCGAAAAAGGCTCCGAAGTCGGCGCACATATTCTGTCCGGCGCGATCTTCGAACCCCGCGCCCTGAACGAATTGTTCCCGGACTGGAAAGAACTTGGCGCCCCGCTGAACACGCCGGTTACCCGCGATGACATTTTCGTCCTCAAGAACGCCGACAGCGCGCAAAAAATTCCCGACTTCTTTGTGCCCAAGACCATGCACAACGACGGCAACTACATCATCTCCTTGGGCAACCTGTGCCGCTGGCTGGCTCAGCAGGCCGAAAACCTGGGCGTAGAAATCTACCCGGGCTTCGCCGCTCAGGAAGCGCTGTTCGACGAGAACGGCGTGGTTCGCGGGATCATCACCGGCGATCTGGGCGTTGACCGCGAAGGTCACCCGAAAGAAGGCCTGTACACCCCGGGCATGGAACTGCGCGGCAAGTACACGCTGTTCGCTGAAGGTTGCCGCGGCCACATCGGCAAGCAACTGATCAAGCGCTTCAACCTCGACAGCGAAGCCGACGCCCAGCACTACGGCATTGGCCTGAAAGAAATCTGGGAAATCGACCCGGCCAAGCACCAACCAGGCCTGGTCGTCCACACCGCTGGCTGGCCGATGGACATCATGGGCACCGAGAACACCGGCGGCTCATTCCTCTATCACCTGGAAAACAACCAGGTGGTCGTCGGTCTGATCGTCGATCTTTCCTACAGCAACACGTACCTGTCGCCGTTCGACGAGTTCCAGCGCCTCAAGCATCACCCGGTGCTCAAGCAGTACCTGGAAGGCGGCAAGCGCATCAGCTACGGTGCTCGCGCCATCTGCAAAGGCGGCCTGAACTCGCTGCCGAAAATGGTGTTCAAGGGCGGCGCGCTGATCGGTTGCGATCTCGGCACCCTGAACTTCGCCAAGATCAAAGGCAGCCACACCGCGATGAAGTCCGGCATGCTCGCCGCTGAATCCGTGGCCGAGGCGCTGTTCGCTGAAAAAGACGGCACCGAAGAGCTGACCACTTACGTCGACGCCTTCAAGAAGAGCTGGCTCTACGACGAACTGTTCGCCAGCCGCAACTTTGGCCCGGCGATCCACAAGTTCGGCGCCATCGTCGGCGGCGGTTTCAACTGGCTGGACCAGAACATCTTCGGCGGCAAGCTGCCGTTCACCTTGCACGACAACAAGCCGGACTACGCGTGCCTCAAGCTCGCGGCCGACTGCAAGAAGATCGACTACCCGAAACCGGACGGCAAGATCAGCTTCGACAAACTCAGCTCGGTCTTCATCTCCGGTACCAACCACGAAGAAGAACAGCCGTGCCACCTGAAGCTGACCGACCCAAGCATCCCGATCGCCAAGAACCTGCCGATGTACGATGAACCTGCCCAGCGTTATTGCCCGGCCGGCGTGTACGAAGTGGTGACCAAGGAAGACGGCGAGAAGCGCTTCCAGATCAACGCCCAAAACTGCGTTCACTGCAAGACCTGCGACATCAAGGACCCTGCACAGAACATCACCTGGGTGGCACCGGAAGGTGCTGGCGGCCCGACTTACCCGAACATGTAAGCCGAACGCCTGAACATCAAGGCTCCCGACATGGGGGCCTTTTTGTTGCCCGCAATTCAAGGTCCGGCATCATTCCCCTGTGGGAGCGAGCCTGCTCGCGATGGCAATTTATCATTCAACATTAATGCAAGCTGACCCACCGCAATCGCGAGCAGGCTCACTCCTACAAGGGTCCCATTGCCAAATCAGGCAGCGCGCTCGTCGCCCGGATTCCGCTCGAAGTAGCGCTTGTACTCGCGACTGAACTGCGACGTGCTCTGATACCCCACCCTATGCGCCACTTGCGCCACGCCCAACCCCTCGGCGACCAGCAACGTCTGCGCCTTGAGCAATCGCAGACGCTTCAAGTACTGCACCGGCGACAACAACGTGCTGCGCTTGAAATGCTCATGGAACGTTGACGCGCTCATGTTCGCGCAACTGGCCAACGTCTCGACGTTCAAGGGTTCGGTGTAATGCGCATGCAAATGGCTGAGCGATGCCGCAATCCGGGCGAACTGCCCCTGCTGTTCCACCAGCGCACGCAACACATCAGCTTGCGGCCCGCGCAAGGCGACAAATAACAACTCACGCAAACGTGCCGGCCCCATGATCTGGCATTCCAGCGGATCGTGCAGGCAACCCAACAGCCGCTCCACGCAACCGCGCATGTCATCGTCTAGCACTGCCGAGGTCATGGACTCCGGCGTTTGCGCAGGAATCGTGCGCCCCGGCAGCACCAGCCCCATGGCCAACACCAGCTCCCCGAGCAGCACTCGGTCGATGGCAATGGACACTCCGAGCATCGGCCCACCCGGCGCCGAAAACGTTTCGCACTCAAAAGGCACCGGCAATGCCTGGATCAGATAATGCCCGGCGCCGTACTCCAGCGTTCGCGGCCCCAGATACGCCAGTTTGCTGCCTTGGGCAATGATGACCAGGCTCGGTTCGTAGATCTGAGGACCACGGGCCACGTCGCAACTGGCTCGTAAAACCTGCACGCCCGGCAACGCCGTAGGGGCGAAACCATCGCGAGTGGTCAGCGGCTCAATCAGCGAAACCAGCGTGGCATTGGCATCGAGATGACGCGTTAACAACATGAGAAAAACTTCTGGGGAAATGGGATGAAAGCATCATCGCAGGTCTGATCGCCCATTTGATCAATCGAACGCTGTTACCGGAGGATTAGGCATGACACCCGGAGGAATCGCCATGGCCGGTGGCGGATACGGCGCCCAAAATGCGCCGCCTCACTTGTCACTGCTTCTGCGAGGTTCACCATGTACACCGCCATCGGATACGCCGCTCAATCGGCCACCACTCCCCTCGCCCCCGTGAAATTCGACCGCCGCAGCCCAAGGGCCGACGACGTTGCGATCGATATTCTCTACTGCGGCGTCTGCCATTCCGACATCCACCAGGCCCGCAACGAGTGGGGCATTGCCGTATATCCGCTGATGCCCGGCCACGAGATCGTAGGCAAAGTGACCGCCGTCGGTGCGAACGTTACCCGGCATAAAGTCGGCGACCTGGTCGGTGTCGGCTGCATGGTCGATTCCTGCCGCAGCTGTGAAGCCTGCCAGGCTAACCTCGAGCAATACTGCCTCGAAGGTCCGACCATGACGTACGCCACCCCGGACCGGGTCGATGGCAGCAACACCATGGGCGGCTACTCCGACAGCATCGTGGTCAGCGAGCACTTCGTCGTGCGCATCCCGGAAAAACTCGCCTTGGCCAGTGCCGCGCCAATTCTTTGCGCCGGCATCACCACCTATTCCCCGCTCAAGCATTACGGCGTGAAGGCCGGCGACAAGGTCGGGATTCTCGGCATGGGCGGCCTTGGCCACATGGGCATCAAGTTCGCCAAGGCGATGGGCGCCGAAGTCACGTTGTTCACCCGTTCGGCGAGCAAGGCTGAAGAAGGTCGTCGTCAGGGCGCGGACCACGTGATCGTATCCACCGATGCTGATCAGATGAAGGCGGCGGCAGGACATTTCGACTTCCTGCTGGACACCATTCCGGTGCAGCACGACCTCAATCCCTACCTCGATACGCTGCGTTTCGACGGCGTGCACATTCTCGTGGGCTTGATTGAACCGATTGATCCACCGGTCCACGCGGCCAAGTTGGTGCTGGGCCGCCGAGTACTCGCCGGCTCGCTGATCGGCGGCATTGCCGAAACCCAGGAAGTGCTGGATTTCTGCGCCGAGCACAACATCACCTGCGACATCGAAATGCTCGACATCCGCCAGATCAACGAGGCTTACGCCCGCATGATCGCGGGTGACGTGAAGTACCGCTTCGTCATCGATATGGCGACGCTTAAGGTTTAAACCTTAGCGCCGAGTTCTGCCGAGAGCCGGGCCGTGACCCCTTTAATCAGGGGAATCAGCTCGGCCATTTTTTCCAGCGGCATGTACGGCACCGTGCTGGCGATGCTGATGCCGGCAACGATGCGTTTGCTGGCATCGCGGATCGGCGCCGCGACACAACGGATCGACGGTTCGTTGTCTTCCAGGTCAAAGGCATAACCGCCCGCCACGTACTCAATCATGCGCTGTTGAAACTGCTCCCAGGACTGCTCCGGGTGCTGCGGCCAGAACAGATTTTTCCCACCGGCCGGCAGGCTGACTTCGTACAGCCGCTGCCATTCTTCCTGCGAGTCATCGAGCATCAGCGCCTTGCCGATCCCGGTGCGCGCCAACGGCATGCGATGGCCGACCCGCGAGCGCATTTCCGGGCCATTGCGCCCCGGATTCTTGTGCAGGTACAGCACCTCGTCGCCCTCACGAATCGCCAGATGAATGGTGTCGCCGGTCAACGCCGACAATTCATCCAGATACGGCCCGGCCAGGGTCACCAGCGGCAATTCTTCACGCGCCTGGAAACCCAGCTCGATCAGCTTCGGCCCCAGCAAGTAACCGACTTGCGGCACTACGCGCAGGTAACGCTCGTCCACCAGGCAACTGGCCAGACGATGGGTGGTGCTGCGCGTCGTGCCGATCAGCCGGGCGATTTCCTTGAGATCGCGGGCGCCACTGGCCACGGCCTGAACCACACCCAGGCCACGAAGCAGTGTCTGGGTGCCGGTCGGTGCGGCGTCCTTGGCGATTTTTGGGGCGTCTTCCTGCATATCCAGCCTTTACCGTTGAGCGAGTGAACGGGCGGCATTATGGTCGCCCGATGGCGGCTACTACAACTTGATACGCTCGACCTTGCCGACCAGCAAGATGTAGGAAAGCGCACCGATCAACGCCAGAACCGAGATGTAGGTGATCGCCGGGGCAAACGAATCACCGGTCGCCAGGAAACCGATGACGATCGGCGTGGTAATCGCCGACAGGTTGCCAATGAAGTTGAACACCCCGCCGGTCAATCCCAGCAACCGCGCCGGGGCCAGGGTTGATACCAGCGACCAGGTGATCGAAGCCAGCCCGTTTCCGAAGAAAGCCAATGCGAGGAAGGCAATCACCAGCGGTGTCGATTCAACGAAATTGGCGCCGATGATCGAGGTGGAAATCAGCAAGCCACCAATGATCGGCAATTTACGAGCGAAGCCCACCGTGTAGCCGCGACGGATCAGGAAATCGGAGAAGAACCCGGAACACAGCACACCAATAAACGCGGCGAGAAACGGCAGCGACGCCAACAGGCCAGACTTGATGAAGTCCATGCCGCGGTATTTCACCAGGTAGGTGGGGAACCACGTCAGGAAAAACCACAGCGTCGAATTGAGGCAGAACTGGCCGAGATAGATGCCCCACAACTTGCGTTTGGTCAGAACGATGCCGAGGTCGGTCCAGCTGAATTTCGCTTTCACTTTGGCTTGTTCGGCCTGGATATCCACCAGCCCCCCGCCTTCACGGATCAGCTCGATTTCGGCGTCGTTGGCGCCCTTGAAGTCCCGTGGCTCGCGATACACCGCGTACCAGATCACAGCCCAGAGAATGCCCACCGCACCGGTGCTGACAAACACCATGTGCCAGCCATATTGATGCTGCAGCCAGGCCAATACCGGCGTCAGGAACGCCAGACCGACGAATTGCCCGGAGGTATAGAAACCGATGGCCGTGGCGCGCTCGCGCTCCGGGAACCAGGTTGTGACCACCCGGCTGTTGATCGGATACGCCGGCGCTTCCAGGGCACCGACCGCCATGCGCAAGACGAACAGTGCGATGAAACTGGCGGCGAAGCCGAGCATGACGGTGGCGATCGACCATAGCAGCAGCGCGACGCTGTAGAGAATCCTTGGCGGAACACGATCCACCAGCCAGCCGCCGGGGATTTGCATGGCGGCGTAGGTCCAGCCGAACGCCGAGAAAATCAGTCCGACATGGATCGGGTCGATGCCCAGCTCGCTGGTCAGCGCCGGGGCGGCGATGGAGAGATTGCTGCGGTCGAGGTAGTTGATGACCACGGTGATGAACAGCAGCACCATGATGAAAAAACGCTTGCGGCTGGGCGCCACCAACGACGCCTGCCCGGTGAGGGTTTGCGGTTGCATGGGGAATGCCTCTTCTTATGTTTATTGAGGTCAAAGGTCGAACACAAAACTCTGTAGGAGCGAGGCTTGCCCGCGAAGGCTGCACCTCGGTCTGCCTTATTCTCAACGGCGTTGCCACTGACGCCTTCGCGGGCAAGCCTCGCTCCTACAAGGGCAGTGTCAAATCACCACTCGGCAAAACTGCCATCGGCATGGCGCCAGATCGGGTTGCGCCAGCGATGGCCTACAGCGGCGCGTTCGATCACGTATTCCTCGTTGATCTCGATGCCCAGGCCCGGGCCGTTGGGGATTTTCACGAAGCCTTTGTCGTAGTCGAACACCCGCGGATCTTTCACGTAATCGAGCAGATCATTGCTCTCGTTGTAATGGATGCCCAGGCTCTGCTCCTGGATGAACGCGTTGTAGCAAACCGCGTCCAGTTGCAGGCACGCCGCCAGGGCAATCGGACCCAACGGGCAATGCAGCGCCAGCGCGACGTCGTACGCTTCGGCCATGTTGGCGATCTTGCGGGTTTCGGTGATGCCACCGGCGTGGGACGCGTCCGGCTGGATGATGTCGACGTAACCTTCGCTCAGCACGCGTTTGAAATCCCAGCGCGAGAACAAGCGCTCGCCGAGGGCAATCGGGGTGCTGGTCAGCGGCGCCAGTTCCTTCAGCGCTTCGTAGTTTTCGCTGAGCACCGGCTCTTCGATGAACATCAGTTTGTACGGGTCGAGTTCCTTCATCAGCACCTTGGCCATGGGCTTGTGCACCCGGCCATGGAAGTCGACGCCAATGCCGACGTTCGGGCCCACCGCATCACGCACGGCGGCGACGTTGGCCAGGGCCAGGTCGACTTTCTCGAAGGAATCGAGGAATTGCAGCTCTTCGGTGCCGTTCATTTTCACCGCAGTGAAACCACGCTCCACCGCTTCTTTCGCCGCACGAGCGGTGTCCGCCGGGCGGTCGCCGCCGATCCATGAGTACACACGAATCTTGTCGCGCACCTGGCCGCCCAGCAGATCGCTGACCGACACACCCAAGGCTTTGCCCTTGATGTCCCACAACGCCTGATCGATACCGGCCAGCGCACTCATGTGGATCGCGCCGCCACGGTAGAAGCCGCCGCGGTAGAGCACGGTCCAGATGTCTTCGATGTTGCGTGGGTCTTTTCCGATCAGGTAGTCGGACAATTCTTCAACGGCCGCCGCGACGGTGTGCGCGCGGCCTTCGACCACGGGCTCGCCCCAACCGGTCACACCTTCGTCGGTTTCGACCTTGAGGAAGCACCAACGCGGCGGAACGATGAAGGTGGTGAGTTTGGTGATTTTCATCTTTTGCTCTCTTTTTATAAGTGCAGCTCTTATAGATGCAGCGCTCGCAGCGCCAAAAAGTCTTAGCGAAGGGCTTTCCAGGCAGCCACGTAGGTCTTGGCGTTCACCGCCACTTCCTCTGGAGTCATACCCGGTTTGAATAACCCGGAACCCAGTCCGAAACCTTTGACACCGGCGTCGATAAACACCTGCATGTTGTCCGGTGTGATCCCGCCGACCGGCGCCAGAATGGTTCCGGCCGGCAGCACCGCGAGCCAGGCCTTGACGACAGCCGGGCCCATTTGCTCGGCCGGGAACATCTTCAGCACGTCCGCGCCTTCGGCCAGTGCGGCAAAGGCTTCGGTCGGCGTCGCCACACCCGGCGACAGGTACAACCCCGCCGCCTTCGCCGCACGCAACACCTTGGCATCGCTGTGGGGCATGACGATCACCTGGCCGCCTGCCGCTTTCACTTGCTCGACCTGTTCCGGCGTCAGCACCGTGCCCGCACCGATCAGGCAATCGGCGGGCAAGGTACTGCGCAGGATGCGGATACTTTCGTACGGCTCAGGGGAATTGAGCGGCACTTCGATGACGCGAAATCCGGCGGCGTACAGGACTTCGCCGATGGCGGCCGCTTCCTGCGGGCGCAGGCCGCGCAGGATCGCGATCAGACCGTTTTGCGCCAGTGCTTGCTTGAGCATGTCAGACCTCCAGTCAGGTTTAACGGGGTGGGTGTGCGGCGATCAGTCCGGCGGCGACCGCCAACTGCCACAACCCGCGTTCGGTGGCTTGTTCGGCCAGGGTCACGCGGGCAAAACCGCAGGCATCGAGGGCCCGGCTGTAGCGGGCACAAAGTGCGGTGTTACCAATAAGGATGATCGACGGCAGATGAACGCTATTGCGTCGGCGTCGCTGAACATTTGCCAGCGCTGACAGCTCATGGCCGATCAGCAGGCCGGATAAATAATCTGGTTGGGCGGTCGCACCGAGCTCACCGGTCAGCCCCAGGCTGCGGGCGCTGAACAGCGTCGACAACGGACCGATCTCGCCCTCCGCCGACAGCGCCACTTGCACACCCCGATCAAACGCGTGGCCATCGAAGGACGTGCCCTTTTGCTGGGTGCGCCCCAGAATGCTGTGTTCGCTGAGCACGGCGAAGATCTCGCCGGTCATGAAGGTATCGAAATGCACGATGCAACCGGCGGCCACTTCCACCCATTTCGAATGACTGCCCGGCAGGCCGATCAAGAGATCACGGCCCTGATCGAACGGTAGACTTTGCAGGACGCCCAGCACTTGGGTTTCTTCGCCGCGCATTACGTTTGGCAAGCGTGAACGCTGAATCACACCCGGCACGATGTGCACATCGACACCGCGAAGACTGCGAATGGTTTGTAGGGAAGTTCCGAGATTGGCGACGTTTGCCGGCGTGTCGCAGTAAGCCGCTTCGCGCCAGCCCTGGGCGCTGCCGACCATGCCACAGGCAATCACCGGCAACTCCGACTGCGCGTCGAGCCAGTCACCGCACGCCTCATCGAAGGCCAGTTCAAAACCGTCGGCGCATTCCTGACCGTTGATGATTCGCGGCGTCCGGGGCAACTGCATGATTCCGGACGACAGCGAACGCTGTTCCAGCATCTGGCCACCCGCGGCGAGTTTGTAAGCACGTAATGAGGTCGTCCCCCAATCGAGCGCGATCAATTGCGCCAGCATCGCTTCACCTGTTCTGTTTATTGGCAGTGAGTGAGCTGGACTATAAACCCTGAAGCGCAGAAATCTCAATATATAAATATCACTCCCATATTATGGGATTTACAAGTGTGGCAGGATTTCCTCTGCCAACGCTTTAAAATGCCGGCCATCGGAACGGCACCCTGCCCTCAAGGAAGAAAAATGAAGATTGCTTTAAAGGCACTGCTGTTTTGCAGTGCACTCTGGTCCGCCGCCGCGTTCAGCGCATCGAAAGAACTGAAAGTAGGCGATACCTGGGCCTACAAAAACCGGCCGGGCGAGGATGGATCGACACTAACGATCGGCCTTTGATGAGGGTAAGGCCCGGGCTTTCAAGATTACCGTGCGGCAAACACTTGATGGGTTAATCAGTGGCAATTGGGAAGCCAGCAAATAATCAAGGCTACTTCTTCCCAGCAAGCAGCCTGTGCGTAGATATCCGCTTTACTATTTAGTAGACGCCTTCAACAAATCGGCTGTCGGCACGCGCATGTTGTTTGAAAAGTACGTTTTGTAAGGAGTCGTATGGACCCTGAACGTACAAATCATAAACTCACGCTTAGCAAGGACTTCATTCAATGCATGCCCAGTGAGAATAGTTTCCTTCCCGGGTATATCTTCAGCCTCACGAAAAATAATTCTTGAAACATAGTGATCACCTTCAGGAGCTTTCACAAACTCTACAGCCCCTCTTCCTGAGCGTTTTATGTAATGCCCGATAGAAAAATCAAAATCATCCTCCAAGGCACATACCAGCCCTTCGCCGATTCGGGACTTGAACAGCCCCAACAGATCAATATCGCTAGTAAACATAATCTTATAGGCATTCCCGCTCGGGGTAATTTCCACGCTTTCGTAGTTAAGCGTCGCAATGGGTCTATCGTGATTTGAAGAGCATGAAGAACACAAAGCGACAAGAATAAAAAATACAAAACCCCGCATGGTTATTTCTCTCTAAAGTAGCTAAGTATGGACTCCGCCAACAGCTGACGGGCAGACTTGCCACCGTCTAGTGGTTTCGCGAACATGATATTTGCATCGGCATGATTGACATCCACCTTGCCACTCACATTCGGACCCGATGTAATCTCCCATTGCTCGCCAAAGTCCGCAACAAAGTCAGATACATTCCGGTCATTTATTTTCGCGGCTCGGACATTGATCCAGAATTCTGCTTTGGGTTTTGGCGTCAACCGGTAAATATTGGAAATACCATAGACTATTTTTCCTTCACCCACCGGATCCAGAGTAATCAACATCCGTATTTTGTACCCTTTATCCGTCAACACACTAGACAGATGCGCCCCGTTCCACCCACCCAGACTATGACCGATAATGTAAACCGCTGTAGAGGTATCAGGAATCTCACTTAGTACATTTTTTGCCAAGCTTTCATTGGTTATGAATTTATTGTAGGACATTACCCGCACAGGGCAACGACAGAGATAGTTCAGAGTTTCAGCATCCGCTAAAACATCATCACGAACATAACTGACGTTCCAGTTCGGCCCACTCATGTAGTAACTTTCCTGATCCCCTGCCCCACCAATAAAAAATATGACTATTTTCTTTAATCGAATCGGAACCGTTTTGATGCATATGTCTTTTGGGTCCGTCAGTGCATGTTCAGCCGCCTCTCTTTTCGGCAACCCTTCCTTTACCGCCGCATTTTCACCCGTCATCCCCAATCACTCCACAAACAGTTTAATAGTCTCAGCCAAATGCGAACTGACGGTATGGGTAAACCCGGAGGCGTCCGTGATGCCATGCTCTTCGCTACCGTCGCCCCGCTGAATGGTGTAGGGGTGATAGGGGACGGGCTCGCCGTTCGCCTCGTCAACTACCTGCAACCTGTCAGTAAAGTGCACCGGCATCGGCAACAACCCACTAAACGCAGCGCCTCCGCCACTCTGGCCAATAATGACCGTACCGGAGCCGCCAACGACCACGTTACCGTGACCTCCCGTACTATCGAGGGTTGCAGCGTTGAGACCATTGATGAATACCGTTCCCGAAACAGCGCCGGTAATTGGGCTGCCACAGGCAGATTTGTCCGTCATGCGAGCAGCGGCCAGACCATCGAAGAAAACATCTGGCGATCCAGAAACAATTGGATTGGTGCCATGTCCTGGCAACGGGCATGAAGTAGGGTCGGTAACGCGTGCAGCAGGTTTTCCACTCAAGTCAAAGCTCCTTGCTTTTGAGTTTTAAAGCGATGGTGGCAAACATTCAGGGTGCAAAAGAAACGCACCAACGACGTTCAACCAAACCAGAGAGTCGATGGCGATCGTGACGGATGTCGAGAGATGAAGATGCCATAGGCATTGCAGGTGTCATCCGTGAGCGCGCAAAGGCGCACAGGATGACGAACTAGACCGGTGGCGACAACTGGATTCAGCGTCGGGGCGAAACGTGCATCAACTCCCCTCGGCAAACTCCCGCAACACCGCCCCATCCATCCGGTACCGAACCCACTCTTCCTGTGGCTGCGCACCCAACGATTTATAAAACTCGATCGCCGGTTTGTTCCAGTCCAGCACGCTCCACTCGAAGCGTCCGCAGTCATTGGCACAAGCGATTTTCGCCAGGTGGCGCAGCAGGGTTTTTCCGGCGCCGCCGCCGCGCTGTTCGGGGGTGATGTAGAGGTCTTCGAGGTACAGGCAATTGCTGCCGAGCCAGGTGGAATAGCTGAAGAAGAACACCGCGAAACCGATCGGCACGCCGTCGCGCAGGCAAATCAGGCCGTGGGCGGTAGCGCCTTCGCTGAACAGGCTGCGTTCGATGTCGGCAACGCTGGCGATGACTTCGTGGCGGGCACGTTCGTAGTCGGCCAGTTCAGTGATGAACCCGAGGATTTGCGGCGCATCGCTAGGGGTCGCCGGGCGGATGTCGATCGTCATGGACGGGCCTTTGTCGAAAGTTGAAAACGCCATACTAAGTCGGCGCGTGACGCTCGTCACACTGGAAATTCAAAGCTGATCCATGGAGCATGTGTAGCAGCTGGCGAAGCCTGCGTTCGGCTGCGCAGCAGTCGTGAAATCAGACGGTGCGGTGTTACAGGAAAATTGCGTGTTGAGGTTTCACGACTGCTTCGCAGCCGAACGCAGGCTTCGCCAGCTGCTACAGGGTTGTGTCGCTGACACGAATGCATTCACTTAGCAGGAAGTTTATGACCACTGATGCTTTTGCGCCGTTGCAAAGTCTCGCCGCCGAGCTGCTGCCCCACGCGCTGGAACCGTCGGAGGATGGCGCTCACGATCTGTCCCATCTGCAACGGGTGTGGCACAACGTGCGCCTGCTTCATGCTGAAGAAGGTGGCAATCTTGATGTGCTGCTGGCGGCGGTGCTTTTGCATGATTGCGTGGCGGTGGAGAAGAATTCGCCGCTACGTTCGCAGGCATCAAGACTGGCCGCCGAGAAGGCATCTGTCGTGTTGGCTGATTTGGATTGGCTATTCGCAAAAATCAGTGCGGTCGCCCACGCCATTGAAGCTCACAGCTTTTCCGCCAACATCACCCCGACCTCGCTCGAAGCGAAGATCATGCAGGACGCTGACCGCCTCGACTCCCTCGGCATGCTTGGGGTAGCGCGGACTTTCTACATCGCCGGACGCATGGGCAGCGCGCTGTACGACCCGCAAGACCCGGAAGCGAAAGCGCGGGACTACGATGACAAGCGCTTTTGCCTCGATCACTTTCAGACCAAGCTGCTGCACCTGGCGGACGGTTTCCAGACGCCAACCGGCCAACGACTGGCGCGGATCAGGCATGAGCGTTTGAAGGGTTTCATGGAGCTGTTCAAGGAAGAAATCGGCATCGGCGGAACCCATTACTCCGGCCGGCGCTAACCCTGGCATCGATAACCTCAGACCTAACGTTGGCGACGTGCATGGTAGATAGAGGATTAGCACGTTTATCGGGTCAAGGAACCGCGTCATGTCTACCGCTACGCCCCACGTCTCAAGCAGGTTGTTCGGCCTGTTTTGCCTTGCCAGTTATTTGCTGTCGCTGTCCTACGGCTCGACGTTTTTGTTGTCGCTGTTGATCGGCTCACGCGGCGGCAACGAACACGATGCCGGCAGCGTGATTTCGGCGGCAATGCTCAGTACGTTCGCGGCGGTGATTGTCTCCGGACACCTGTCCGATCTGCTCGGTGCGGCGCGTTCGATTGCGCTGTTTGGCGTGTTGTTGGTGGCGGCCAGCCTGGGCTTCGCGGTGACGCCTGGGTTCGGCACTCTGTTGCTGTTTTTCGGACTGCTTTTGGGGCTGGGTTGGGGGGTGTTTTACACCTTGGGGCCGATTATCGTTGCGAGTCTGGTAACGCCCGCCCAACGCGCCAAGTACTTCGCGCTGCTGTCCGGCAGCATGATGACCGGGATCGGCAGCGGTCCGTTGCTGGGCCGTGCGGCCAGTGCGCTGGGTTATCCAGTGACCGCCGCGTTTTACCTCGCGGCGCTGGCCAGTCTGATCGGCGTGTTGCTGTTTTGGCGACTGGATTCGCAGCTGAAAAAAGCGCCCTCGCCTACCGCCACCGTCGCACGAATTTCCTGGCGCGCCACCGCCCAGGTGCTGTCGTCCAAAGCACTGTTCCCGATCATCATGGTCGGCCTCGGCGGGTGCGTATTCGGCGGCCTGTCGAGCTTTCAAACCAGTTACGCGGCGTCTCGCTCACTGGACTACTCACTGTTCTTTTTCGGCTTCATGGGCGCGGCGATCAGCAGCCGAATGTTGATTGCCGGCTTCGTGGTCAAGCGCGATCCGTTGCGCGCATCCTGCCTGCTGTCGGGGTTGATGATGGGCTCGATTGTGCTGTTCGGTTTTGTGGTCGACAGCGGGCTCAGCTACGTGTTGGCGGCGATGATGCTCGGGGTCGGTTACGGGCTGACGTATTCGGTGATCAATGGACTGGCGGCGAACGAAGCGCCGCACGGCACCACCTCGCAATCGTTGTTGCTGTTCAGCTTGTCGTACTTCATCGGCGTGTTCGGTTTTCCGTTGCTGGCCGGGAAGATCATCGTCGAACACGGTATGACGGCGCTTCTGTTCACAGTTCTCGCCGTAGCGTTGCTGAACTGGCTGATCACCGTGGGCCGATTGATCTGGCGCCGGGTCGTGAGTGCCAAATCACTTCAGCAGGCCTGAACCGTTCGTCGTTCATCAGGCACCAATCCAAATCGGGGGCGGACCAACATCAGGTAAGGACTCTAATTGAATGGAGACGACACCATGATCACGTCCCGCTTGACTGCCCTCGCTCTCGCCACGCTGTTGTCCTCTGCCGCCTTCGCGGCGACCACCGCCACCGGTGGCCCGGGTTCCGAAAGCGGTGCCACCCAATAGTTCGCCCACGCGATCTATCCACATCCATGAAGAGGTAACCATGAACGTCGATAAAAACCTTGAGAAAGAAGTCCTGACCCGTCTGCTGCACGCCCATCCAGGTGGCTTGGGCAAGGAGGTCCTGGACAATTACCGGGGGGAGAAAGTCGTGGCCAGCACCCTCGCCACGCTGCAGGATCGCGGGCTGATTCAGCACGGGCATGTGACCTGTAACGAGGCTGGCGAACACTCGCTGCAACTGCCGATCAAACTCAGTGCGGCTGGGGTCGAGGCGGCGCGAAAGCTGGACGTTTAACAAGATGAATCAGGTCGCAGTCGTGCGCGGCTGCGACCGTTTTACCGACGCTACAAGTAGCTGGAGAAATCCCTTTAGGATCTCTAGTGAATTTAGTGGCCCCATGGCGAGCAGGCTCGCTCCTACAGGGGATTTGTGTCGTTCGCAAATCCCCTGTAGGAGCGAGGCTTGCCCGCGAAGTCGTCAGGTCAGCCACCAAAGTTGTTGCGGATCAACTCATCCACCTCAACAGTCCCAGGCGAAGTCGCCGGCCCCCACCGAGTGACCGCCAACGCCGCAGCTGCATTCGCCCGCCGCGCCGCTTCACCCGCGGGCAACCCTTGCGCCAACCCCGCCAGAAACACCCCGGCATGCGCATCGCCGGCGCCATTGCTGTCCACCGCTTCAACCTTGAAACCGGGCACGTGCTGTCGGTCGCCGCGCTGACTGATCCAGCACCCTTGCGGGCCATCGCGCACCACCATCAACACCTCGGCCGGCAGATGATCGGTCAGCCTGTCCAGCGCCTCGGCAATGTCCGACGCCCCGGTAATCCGTAGCGCCTCGACACTGTTGCTGGTCCACAGATCAATGCGCGGCAACAACGCCTGCATCAGAGGCTGATCCGGCGAATCCACCAACGGTCCCGGATCGAACACCACGTTGATCGCTTTCGGTAACCCCAGCACCCAGTCCACCAGTGCTTGCGCCTTGCCGGCGTGCAGCAGGCTGTAACCGCTGACGTAAACGTAGTCGCCCGCCTCGCCCGACACTCTCGCCAGGTCCTCGGCCGTCAATTCGCCTTCGGCACCGATGTAGGAAATGAAACTGCGCTCGGCCGATGCATCGGTCACCGCAATGCACAACCCGGTATCCCTTTCGGCCTTGTGTGCGATGCCGATCCGGATGCCTTCAGCCTTCATCGCCTCACGGGCCAGGTCGCCGAAACGACCGGTGCCGTGACGGCCAAGGTAGACCACTGGCAGCCCGTTGCGCGCAGCGGCGGCCATCACGTTAAAACCGCCGCCGGCTTCGAAACTGGCGGATTGCGCCAGCACGTCGCCGCCCGGTTGAGGCAGTTTATCCACGGCCATGACCAGGTCGATGATGACCTGGCCGGTGTGCAGCAATTTAGGCATGAGCGTTCTCGGTGATTGCGGCGCGACGATCCTTCGCCCCACCGAGTACAAAATAAATCCCGCCGGCCACCAGGAACGTCACGATCCAGCCGAGGCCGTTATGGCCCAGCCACGAGTCAGACAGAAACCCACGGAACCACACGTTTTGTTCGGTGGTGCCAATGGTGGTGAAGCTGAAGCCCAGCACGATCGCCACCGCCCACGCACCAAACGCGCGCCACTCGATACCGCCGCTGTACCAGTAGGCGCTGCTCGGACTGACGTCCAGCAAGTCTTGGGGGCTGTAGTAATGACGATGGATCAGGTCAACGACGAAGATCCCGACCCACGCCGTGATCGGCACCGCCAGCAGCGAAATGAAGGTAATGAACGGGCCGTAGAAACTGTCGGCGATCAGCATGAAGTAGATCGAACCGGCGAAGATCGCGACGATGTCGACCACCACGGCGTAGACGCGTTTGACCTTGAGGCCTAGGGTCAGCGTGGTCAAGCCGGCGGAGTACACCGACAGGTTGTTCGACAGCAACAATCCGCCGAACGCGGTGATCAGGTAAGGGACGGCCATCCAGGTCGGCAGCATGTCGCGGATCGCGATGATCGGGTCAGTGGCCGACGCCAGGTCGTTGTTGCCCACCGACAACAGGCCGCCGAGGGTGATCAGCAGCACCAGCGGAATCCCCGCACCGAAGGCCGCCGACGCCACCAGACGCACGGCTTTGACGCTGCGGTGCTGATAGCGCGACATGTCGGCGCCCGCGTTGGCCCAGCCGATCCCGGTGCCGGCGGCCATGGTGCCGACGCCGATAATCATCGCGCTCAACGGCGCGGGCGTGGCGTTGAACACCGCGCTCCAGTCGATGGTGGCGCAGAGGAAGCCGCCGACCAGAATGTTCAGCGCGCCGAACACATAAGTCGCCCACTTCTGGATCACCAGCAACGTGGCGTGCCCGAGGCCGGACACCGACAAGGTCAGCAGCACGAAAATCGCGATGAAGATCAGGGTCAGTACCGGCACGCTTTTAGCTTCCACCGGCGAACCGAACAGGATCGAGCACAGCGACAGCAGCACGAAGGCGGCGGTGGTGGTGTTGACGGTTTCCCAGCCCAGCCGCGACATAAGCGAGACCAGGGTCGGGCCGATATTGCCGCGCACACCGAAGATCGCTCGCGACAGGGTCAGGCTCGGCGCCCGACCACGGCGACCGGCGATTGAGATGATCCCGACCACCGCGAAAGAACCCGCCGCGCCGAGGATCGCGACGATGATCGCCTGCCAGATCGCCAACCCGCGAAACGCCACCAGCGTGGCACCCAACGGCAGGCCGAGGATGGAAATGTTGGCCGCGAACCAGACCCAGAACAGTTGCAGCGGATGACCGTTGCACTCCGCTTCCGGCACCGGTTCGATGCCGCGTGTTTCCAGTTGCCCGGCGCTTTGCCCGGCGTTCGATGAACTCATGAAAAATGCTCCTGTTGCCTTTGTTGTGGTTGTGGGCAATGACGGAAGACGAAAACAACAGCCCGGCTGTCCTGGCCAAGTCCGTGCGATCCATTGCGGGGTTATCAATTCAAACAGGCGGCGCGCCTATCGCGAGCAGGCTCGCTCCCACAGGAATGATGGACGCCGTACCTGTAGGAGCGAGCCTGCTCGCGAAGGCGCCAGTCCAGTCAGCGCAAAGCTAACAGTCCTTTTACTAACGGTTCCAACTCCAACGAGTTAACCGCTTTAATCCGGTCGATCATCGCCACCGGCCAACTCCCAAGCCCCAGACAGGCCCCAAGCATCGCGCCGAGTATCGCCGCGATGGTGTCGGTGTCACCGCCCAGACTCGCGGCCATGCACACCGCTTCGAAGGCACTCATTTCACCGACGGCGACTTGTTGCGCCAGGGCAAACGAGACCACCACCGATTCCTGCGAAGCCACCGAAGTGCCGATCACGTCGTACATCAAATCCGCCAGCAACGCTTTGTCGCTGTCGACGCTGATGGTCCGCGCCCAGCTGATGCGCGAGGCAATCCGTCCACCCGCCACCCAGTGGCCATGGCTTTCAGCTTGCTGGGCGATTTGCTGGCCGAGGTTCAAGGCTTCGCCCAGGTCCATGCCGTTGATGCCGGCCGAGACCACCGCCGCCACCGCCGCCGCGCTGGAAATCCCCAGCGTGGTGTTGTGGGTGACCTGACAGGCTTGCACCACGGCGCTGATGAACCGCTCAGGGTTGGCGACATCCGCCGCGATGCCCACCGGCGTGATGCGCATCGCCGCGCCATTAGTGGTTCCGTAGCGCCCCGCTTCTTCCGGCGAATGGCCGGCGAGGATCATCTCAATCGCGCGTTTGGTCGAAGGCCCGAGTAAATCCTGCGAGCCCTTGGCCTGCATCTCGGCCTCCCATTCGATCAGCCGTTGAGCGAGCACGGCCGGTTCAATCCGGCCTTCACCGTCCACCAGCAACTGACCGACCAGAATCGCCTGTTCGGTGTCGTCTGTGATCGAGCCCTTGGGCATGTTGGCGGCAATCGGTTGATCGGGGCCGGCGTCTTGCAGATTGGTGATCGCACCGAAGCGCGCCTTGATGTCGGCGCGGCTCAGGGATTGCGTCGGCATGCCCAGCGCATCGCCCAAGGCCAGTCCGTAGAACGCGCCCAGTGCACGGTCGAGCACGGTCATTTTGACTCTCCAAATTGCAGGTGCAGGCGAAAGTGCACCGGGTCGAGCAAGCTTTCGACCTGTTCCATGAAGCGGTTTTGGCGGTCGTACGTGGTGCGCAAGGCTTTGAGGAAGACGGTGCCGACCGGGCGCCCTAGCAACTCGGCGTCTTCGGCACTCAAGGGTTCTGCGCCGATCCATTGATCGCCGCGTTCGCCGATGTAGCCGTAAGCGGCCAGGGTGATGGTCAGGGAGTTGTCGATCAGACCGACGCGCGGCAGGCTTTCCAGGCCTCCGGTGGCGGGCATCAATGAGCGTTCGAGGGAAACCAGCTTGCCGTCGGTGGAGCGGCGGCGCCGGTCGAGGGTAATGAACTGGTCGGTGCCGAAGCGCGGCAGCAGGTCAGGACGCGTCACCGCTTCCAGTCGCAGCACTTCGGTATTGATCAGCGCCCCGCTGTCAGCCAGCGCCTGCGCCCAGCCGCTGCGCTGATCGAGCACCACACCGTCGAAGGTGACGATGGAGCCCACGCCGCTTTGGGTCGCGATGTAGTTGCGTCGTTTCAACTCGGCCAGGGCCTCACGCAGCGTGCCGCGGCTGACTTTGAATTCTAGAGCCAACTGATGCTCGCCCGGCAACAGAAAGCCGTCCTCCATGAGGCCGCTTTCGATGCGCCGGATGAGTTCGTCGACCACCCGTTGTTTCTTGTCAAATCGTACCTGTCTAATCATGTACAAATTGATAACCGAAACGGGCTGGGACGGGCAAGGATTATTTAAGGGGAAGTGACGGATGGAGAAGCGACCGCTGCGCTGTCAATCGCGAGCAGGCTCACTCTCACAGGGGATTTGAGGCGAATACAAAATTTGTGCGTAACACAAATCAACTGTAGGAGTGAGCCTGCTCGCGATTAGCGGCAGGTCTGACACATTGATGCTGGATGTACCAACGCCATCGCGAGCAGGCTCACTCCCACAGGTAATGGGTGTCAGCGTTGTTTGAGGCGGTCGATGACGACGGCCAACAATAGGATCGAACCGCGAATCACATACTGGTAGAAAGTGTCGATATTCTTCAGGTTCATCGCATTCTCGATAATCGCCAGAATCAACACCCCGGCAATCACATGCCGGATCATGCCGATGCCGCCGCTCAGCGACACCCCGCCCAGCACACAAGCCGAAATCACCGTCAGCTCGAAACCCTGGCCAATCATCGGCTGCCCGGACGTCATGCGCGACGCCAGAATCACCCCGGCCAACGCCCCGATCACACCGTGCACGGCAAAGATAATGATCTTGGTCCGGTCAACGTTTACCCCGGCTAACAACGCCGCTTCCTGGTTGCCACCGATGGCCATGGTGTTGCGCCCGTAAGTGGTGTAATTCAGCAGCCAGCCAAAAAACAGGAAGCACACGATGGTGATCAGGATCGGCACCGGCACGCCAAACAACTGGCCGTTACCGAAGACGAAGAACGACTCCTGCGACACGCCGACCGCTTTGCCATTGGCAAAAATGTAAGCCAGACCCCGAACAATCTGCATGGTCGCCAAGGTGGTAATCAACGCGTTGACCCGAAGCTTGGCGATCACAATGCCGTTGATCAACCCGACAACCAGCCCCATCACCAGCGCGGCACTGACGCCGAGAAACACGCTGTCGGTGTCGCGCATCACCACCGCCGCAACCACGCCGGCACAGGCAATCACCGACCCCACCGACAAGTCGAAGTGCCCGGACGCCAGGCAATACAACATGGTGCAGGCCGCGATCCCGGTCGTCGAAATCGCCAGGCCCAGACCGCGCATGTTCAGCGGCGACAGGAAGTTGTCGATCAGCAGCGTGCAGGCCACGAAGATCCCGACGGCCGCCAGCAGCATCACCCAGTCATCGAGAAAACGCCGCAAGTCCAGAGGTTTGCGCTGGGTCGGCAGAGCGTTGTTTTGGATTGTCATAGTCACCTCTCAGTTCGCCACGCCGTCAGCGCGTTGGCGCGGCAAAGCCAGTTGCAGCAAGTTGGATTCATTGGCCTCTGCGCGAGACAACTCGCCGCGCATCGCGCCTTCGCAGAGCACCAGGATGCGGTCGGAAATGCCCATCACTTCCATCAGGTCGCTGGACACCACGATCACCGCAATGCCGCTGGCGGCCAGGTTATGGATGATCTGGTAAATCTCGGCTTTCGCCCCGATGTCGATGCCGCGAGTGGGCTCGTCCAGCAGCAGGACTTTCATCGGCATTGACAGCCAGCGACCGAGAATCGCCTTCTGCTGATTGCCGCCGGACAGGTACATGATTTTCTGCGCCGCGTTGGGCGTCTTCACTTTCAGCGCCTTGATCTGCTTGTCGGCGTTGCCCTTCTCCCACAGGCCGCGCAACAGGCAACCAAAGGTGGAATGGGCCCCGCGTGCGCTGATGTTGATGTTCTCGGCGACGCTGGCGAGCGGAATGATGCCCTCCTTCTTGCGGTCTTCGGGGCACAGCAGAATGCCGGCAGCGATGGCGTCGCGGGGGGAACGCAGTTTCACCTCATGACCACGCAGCTCCAGGCGTCCGGCGGTATTGCGCGTCAGCCCGCTGAGCATCCGGAACAGCTCGGTACGACCGGCGCCGACCAGACCGAACAGGCCGAGAATCTCGCCCTTGTGTACCTCAAAACTCACCGGCTCACGCAAGCCCGGCCCCAGCAGACCGTCGACCTTGAGCGCCACGGCGCCACGCTGGCGATTGCGGTAATCGTAAATGTCCTGAATGTCGCGACCGACCATGCACGTCACCAACTGATCGTGGGTCAGTTCGCTCATGTCCTCGAAGGTGCGCACGTAGCGGCCATCCTTGAACACCGTCACCGCGTTGCAGATGCGGAATACTTCTTCCATGCGATGGGACACGTAAAGCACCACTTTGCCTTCGTCGCGCAGTCGCCCGATGATCGCCATCAAGCGATCGATCTCCCGCGCCGACAGGCTGCTGGTGGGTTCGTCGAAGGCAATCACATGCGCGCCACGGGACAACGCCTTGGCAATTTCCACCAGTTGCCGCTGGCCGAGGGACAGGCGCCCTACTTTCTCTTGCGGATCGATTTCGTCGGCCAGGCCTTTGAGGCAGGCCAGCGCTTGCTGTCGCAGCGCACCGCGATTGATCAGGCCAAAACTGGCCGGCAGATGACCGAGGAACAGGTTCTCCGCCACGGTCATTTCCGGGACCAGGTGCAGTTCCTGATGGATCACCGCCACCCGGCTGGCGATGCTGTCGGCGGTGGACTTGAAGACCATGGTCTGCTCGCCGATTTGCAGGTCGCCGCTGCTCGGCGTGTAGGCACCGCCGAGGATTTTCAGCAGGGTCGATTTGCCGGCGCCGTTCTCGCCCATCAAGGCGTGAACCTGCCCCGGATGAGCGACGAAGCTGATGTTGTCCAGCGCCTTCACCCCGGGAAAGGCTTTGCCGATCCCGTTGAAGCGCAAGCTGCCGCTGACGCTGTGCTCATGTGTCTGTAATTGCGCGTGCATAAAACCACCTCATCACACAGATCAGGCAGCCCTGTCGCCAGGGCCGCCGATGAAATCAACCAGCCCTCAGTTCCACAGGCCGATCTTTTCCAGTTCCTGCTTGAAGTTCTCGCGGGTGATCAGTGTCACGTCGTCCATCGCGGTGTATTTCGGTGGTTCTTTGCCGGTGGTGACCCACTCGAACATCATGCTCGCGGTGTTGTAGCCCTCGATGTGCGGGCTTGGCAGCATCGAACCGAAGAAACCGCTGTTGGCCTTCTTCAGCTCACCAATGGCGTCAGTGCCGTTGATGCCGATGCCGATCACGTTGGCCGCAGCAAAACCGGCGCTTTCGGTGGCGCGCACGCCGCCCAGCACGGTGTTGTCATTCATGCCGCCGATGATCAGGTTTTTCGCGCCGCCGGGCAGTTTCACCAGGGCCGAGTTGGTGGCGTCCATGCTGCCGGGTACGTCGAGGGTTTTCAGGGCCGAGAACAGGATATGGTCTTTCGGCATCCCGGCATCTTCCAGGGCTTTGACCGAACCGTCGGTGCGCTTCTTGCCGGTGTCGAGCTCATTGAAGGTGTTGATGACCGCGTAGGTGTCTTTCCAGTCCCAGCCGCGTTTTTTCGCTTCGGCGGCCATGGCGCTGCCTTGTTTCTGGCCGACTTCGAACGCGGCCATGCCCAGGTACGGAACGTCTTCCATGAACTTGCCATTGGCATCGACGAAACGATCATCGACGGCGATGACTTTCAAACCATTGAGCTTGGCTTTGGCCATGATGGCCGGGCCGAGGGAGACGTCCGGCGGGCAGATCACAAAGCCCTTGGCGCCGTTGGCCGCGAGACTGTCGATGGCCGAGAGGGTTTTCTCACCGTCCGGCACGGCGATCTTGATCACGGTGAAGCCCTTCTCTTTCCCGGCCTTTTCGGCGAATGCCCATTCGGTCTGGAACCAGGGCTCTTCCGCCTGCTTGACCAGGAAGCCGATTTTCACTTCCTCGGCTGCCAGCAACGTGCTGCTCAAGCTGACCGCAGTGACCGCCAAAGCGGCACAGCACAGGGAACGGATCCCACGACGACGATTCATAGCTGACTCCTTGTTATTTTTTTTGAGCGTTATTTTGAAAGCCGGTACCGCAAATAGTCATATCGTATGATGATTGGATTTCAGACGGAGTTGCGCGTCTGAATCCGGTGTTATTCAGTCGTGATACATGACCGAGCGACCACCATCGATGGTGATGCATGAGGCATTGATGAACGGCGCTTCGTCGCTGGCCAGGAATACGGCGGTCATTGCCACTTCTATCGGTTGCCCTATACGGCGTGGCGGATGCAGATCGAAGGCCCGCTGACGTTCGGCGTGGGGGTCGGCAAAACCGTTCCAGTAATCGACGTTCAATTGAGTTTCGATGTAGCCCGGGGCGATCGCATTTACACGAATGCCCTTGGGTGCGTATTCGATGCCCAGCGCGCGGGTCAACCCAAGCAAGCCGTGCTTGGCCACCGGGTATGGGAAGCAGCCCGGGATGATGTGCGTGGAATGGGTCGAGGCAATGTTGATGATGCTGCCGATGCCCTGCTCGATCATTTGCGGCAGCACGGCTTTACAGCCATACCAGGCGCCGTCGAGGTCGATGGCGAAGCAGCGATGCCAGTCTTCTTCGGTCATTTTCAGTGGATCGCGGAACACGTTGACCCCGGCGCAGTTGACCAGCACGTCGATCCGGCCATGTCGCTCGATGGCCAGTTCAGCCATCGCGTGCAGATCCTGCTGACGAGATACGTCAGCCGTGATCGCATGAACATTGAAACCTTGATCACGCCACCGAGCCGCGACTTTTTCAACTTTGTCGCCCTGGATGTCGCTGATGATTATTTTGGCCTGTTGATTGACGAAGGCCGCGACGATCGCCTCGCCGATGCCCTGAGCGGCGCCGGTGACCAGCACGACCTTGTCTTTCAGGCGCTTGCCCTTCGGCGGTTCGATCATTGGCGGCAGGGAGAGACGTTCAGCCATGAATCAGGGCTCCCTTTTTCAGGCACGACAAAAACCGGGCATCTGTCGATGTCCGGTCAAAAAACTGTTTGGAAAATCGCTGCATCACTTCACCTGTTTTGTTTTTTTAAGTGTGAGTGCGTGTAACTGATGGCCGACTATAAACCCGACCACCAAATAATCTCAATATATAATTTTACATCCCATATTTTGGGATCTACCCAGCAAAGCGAGTGCAGGGTTTTCCTGGCACGTCGACTCGAATCGACAGCAGCGCACCGTCCAGCGGATGGTTGAGCGGGCTCGCCGCGCTGGTGATGTACAGGGTTTTCAAATCTTCGCCGCCGAAGACACAACTGGTGGGGCGACTGACCGGCAGCTCGATCACCCGGTCGACATAGCCGTCCGGCGTCAGCCTGATCAGGCAGCTGCCGTCCCAGCGAGCATTCCAGATGAAACCCTCGGCATCCATCGCCGAGCCGTCCGGGCCGCCTCGCTCATGGGGACCGAACCAGACGTACGCCGTGTCCAGGTTACCGTCGGTGTGGACGAAATAGCGGTACAACGTTTTGTCCATGCTGTCGGCGAAGAACAGCGTGGTCTCGTCCTCGCTCCACAACAATGTGTTGGGAATGCCCAGCCCGCGAAGCAGCGGCGTGACCCGGGCATCGCGGTCGATGCGAAACAGGCCACCGGAGCGACGCACGATGGGCAGGTCTTCACCGTTTTCGCCGATGTTGTTTTGCATGGTGCCGAGCCACAACCGGCCCTGCGCATCGCAGCGGGCTTCGTTGGCGCGATTGCCGGGTTGCGGGTCGGCGACGCAGAGCAAGGTCAATCTAGGTTCAAGCCCTGGTGAATCCAGGTCCAGCCGATAGACGCCGCTGCTTAACGTCACCAGCGCATCGCCGCTTTCGCAGGGGATGAACGCAGACACGTGTTCCGGCATTTCCCAGATCTGCACGTTGGCGCCGATCAGCCGCAGGGCTTGCTTGCCGGCGATGTCCACCCAGTACAGCGCCTGGGTTGGCACATCCCAGAACGGGCCTTCACCGAGTTGTGCACGGTGTCCGGTAACCGCATTCCACGTCATGAAACCTCCTGCTGTTGTTTTTTTGTGGGAGTGAGCCTGCTCGCGAAGCTGTGTGTCAGTCGACATCAATATTGAATGGGCCGGCCTCATCGCGAGCAGGCTCACTCCCACAGGGGGTCTTTGTTTTTAGCTGGCTTTTTTGTCGGCCATCACTTTGGGGTAGAAGCGTTTGATCGCGAGGTCAGCGTTATCGATCAGGGTCATGCAGGCCCAGACACCCCGCGCGGCATCCCGGGCGGCGATGGCGTCGGCCATGTCTTTGTGAATCGGCAGCGTGCGGCGCAGTTCGTCCGGGTCGGCGGCGGACACTTCGAAAGACACCGCCAGCAGCGCACCGAGGGCCGGGACCATTTGTTCGATGAACTGGTTGTGGCTGGCGGCGAGAATGCATTCGTGGAAAAACCGGTCGGCGTGGTTGTAATCGATGCCGCTGTCCACCGCCCGTTCCAACGCGTTGTAGGCCTGCAAGATTGCTTGAACCTGTTCCACCGTAGCGCGCTCGCACGCCCAGCGCACCGCCATCGGTTCGATGGTGCGGCGCAGATCGAGCAAGTCGTCGACGAAGTTTTCCGGCAAGCCACTGCGCGACAGCCACCCCACGACTTGCGGGTCGAAGAGATTCCAGCGTCGCACCGGCAACACCCGCGTGCCGACCTTTGGCCCGACTTCGAGCATGCCTTTGGCGACCAGGGTTTTGATGGCTTCGCGGATGACCGTGCGACTGACTCCCAGCTGTTCGCCCAGGTCGGCTTCGACCTTGATGGTTTCACCAGGCTTGACCTGGCCTGCGGCTATCCAGCAACCCAGCCAATCGACGGTCGACGCATGAAAACTGCTGGACATGGGCACCTCGATGCAGGAACGGCACAAAGCCGTTCGCAAGGGTGTTCAAGCTAATCATCATACAATTGGGTGTCAATTTGATTTTTCGAGTCTGACGGCATCCGGCGAGGATTTGAAGGATCTCACTTTGTGACCTACGGTTAGCCGCGACAGATCAAGCAGTCAATAGCATCTGTTCCACTTGAGTCCGCTATCGACAGGTATAAGCATGAACATGGATGCGTCTACGAAATACCCGATTGTGTTGGTCCACGGTCTTTTCGGCTTCGACAAGATCGCCGGTTATCCCTACTTCTTCGGGATCAAGGAAGCGTTGGAACGCGCGGGTGCCAAGGTGTTTGCCGTTAACATTCCAGCCGTCAACGGTAACGAGGAGCGCGGTGAAAAACTGCTCGAACACGTCAACCGCATTTTGCAGAAAACGGGAACCGCCAAGGTCAATCTGATCGGCCACAGCCAAGGTCCACTGGCCGCACGCTACGTAGCGGCGCGACATCCGGAAAAGGTCGCTTCAGTCACTTCTGTCAGTTGCCCCAATCATGGCTCCGAGATTGCCGACCAATTACATAAGGCGCTGACGCCTGGAGAGTTGCCCGAAGCGCTCGTACTTGCCCTGTTCAAAGCAGTCGGCACCTTCATTTCGTTGATCAGCGGCCATCCGGAAAACCCTCAGGACGCTCAAGCAGCTTTCGAATCCCTGACCAGTGCCGGATTGGCCGCTTTCAATCGTAAGTACCCACAAGGGGTACCGGAACATTGGGGCGGGGAAGGCAAAGAAATTGAAAACGGCGTGTATTACTACTCCTGGAGCGGGATCGTTCAAAACTTTCAAAGCCTGCAACCTCTCGATCCGTCCCACCTGAACTGTATTGCGCTATCGAAGTTATTTTATAAAGAGAAGAACGCTAACGACGGGTTGGTCGGTCAATACAGTTCTCACCTGGGGAAAGTGATTAGTTCGGATTACCCGATGGACCACTTTGACGCAGTCAATCAGATTGCAGGGGTCGACAGCTGGAATGTGAACCCGGTCAAGCTCTACCTTGACCATGCTGCTCTGCTCAAGAGCAAAGGTTTGTAACCTCAATAAAACGGCCCGCTTATCGCGGGCCGCTTTCCAGGACAGAGCAACTCAGCGGTCTCACGGCTCGAGACCGATCGGGAAGAATTCGCCGCCGCTCCACACGCCAAGCCAGCGTTGCCCGTCGATTTCTCGGGTAACAGCCAGTTCCACCAGTTGGTAGAACACGTTGCGATGGATCAGGGCTTCGAGGTTGGTGCGCACATGCACATACGGCGCAGGCTCTTGCGTGACCGGATCGATCACCACGCGGATCGGGTGTTCAGTGCCGGCGTCCGCGGTCTCGTCGACGTTGGTGGTGAAGCGCAGCAGCTGAGCTTCGCCCTCGCCCTCCACGTCCACGGCAATCGCCACAAACGGCGCGTCGTCGACCTTGATGCCAACCTTCTCGACCGGGGTGATCAGGAAGTAATCATCACCATCGCGACGAATGATGGTGGAGAACAGCTTGACCATCGGTTTGCGTCCGATCGGCGTCCCCAAGTAGAACCAGGTGCCGTCACGGGCGATGCGCATGTCGATGTCGCCACAGAAGTCAGGGTTCCACAGGTGGACCGGCGGCAAGCCTTTGGTTTTGGGGATTTGCCCCAACAAATCGTTGGCTTTTTGCGGGCCACTCATGGCGTTCTCCTTGAATTACTGGTCGCTGAGCCCGATCAGGCTGCGCGCGTACTGCTCCAGCGGCGGGCCAATCAGGTCTTGTGGCTTGTTATCGTGGAACGTCAGTAAACCGCCACGACTCTTGATACGTGCAGTATCAATCAAATACTGGGTGCTGGTCTCAATCAACATGATCTGAATCACGCCGCTGTCGATGCCGAGGCGATCCACGTATTCCTGATCGAGCCATTCGTCCGAGTTGCCAATACGGTCATCAGCTTTGGCGAACCGCGTGTAAAGCAGGTAATGGGCGCCGGCGGCGCGGGCTTCACCCATGGCCTGGTCGAGGCCTTCGGGGGCGCGCGCGCGGCGGACCATCGGAAAGTATTCGATGAAGCCATTGAAGGCTTCTTCAGCGACCACGTTCGGTCGCGGATAGGCACTGCCCGGCGGTGCGAAGGCACCTTGGGCGATGTAGATGAACGAGTCCGGCTGGATGCGCAGGTTATTCACCCGACGGCTGTCGCTGTGATCCAGCAGCCCTGCATCGCTCATGTGGTAGCGAGTTCCTTCAGCCATATCGCTGACATTCATGCAGCCACCAAGCGCCAAAACGGCCAGCAGCAAAACCAGGCTACGCATCCTACCCTCCAGAGGCCGGTGACGGAAAACCGGCGAATGGCCATGGGATGCAGCTTCCGCGCCAGCTTAAGAGCATTGTCGTATGTTCGAAAGCAATCGCGGGCAAGCCACGCTCCTGTAGGAGCGAGGCTTGCCCGCGAAGAGGCCCGATCAGCCGCCAATAATCTTCATGACCGTCGCACCACCCGAAAACGCCACTTCCTGCTTGTCCCCCAAGGCTTTCACCAGAAGCCGCTGCAACGCCGGCAATGCCTGATGGCGCGGCTTGTCCAACAGATCGCCGACATAGTGACGATTGCTCGACGACAAACAACCATGCAGCCAACCGGTGGATGACAATCGCAGTCGCGAGCAGGTCCGGCAGAAGGGAACGCTTTCGTTGGCAATCACGCCAAAGTGGCCCAACCCAGGTATTTCGTAGCGCACTGCAGTGGCGTCTACTGGCGCATCGGCTTGCAGGTATTCGTAGCGCTCGCCGATCAGGCTCAACAACTGCTGAAGGCTGACGAACTGTTGCAGGAAGGCGTTGTTGTCGCTGGCCAGGTGGCCCATGCGCATCAGCTCGATGAAGCGCAACTCATAGCCACGCTCCAGGCAGTAATCGAGCAACGGCATCACCTGATCGAGGTTTTGCCCGCGCAGGGGCACCATGTTGACCTTGATCTTCAAGCCGGCGGCCTTGGCCTGATCCATCCCGTCGAGCACGGTCGCCAGATCTCCGCCACGGGCAATGCTGCGGAATGCGCTGGCATCCAGGGTATCGAGGGAAACGTTGATGCGACGGATGCCGGCGTCCACCAGCAATGGCAGTTTCTTTGCCAGCAGCTGACCATTGGTGGTCAGGCTGATGTCTTCCAGGCCCATCTTGCCGACGGCGGTCATGAAAGCTTCGAGTTTAGGGCTGACCAGCGGCTCGCCGCCGGTGATGCGTAAACGCTCAATGCCCGCCGCTTCGATCAGATACGCCACGCCACGGGCCATGGCCTCGGCCGACAATTCATCCTGCGCAGCCACCAGCCGCTTGCCATTAGGCACGCAGTAAGTACACGCGTAATTGCAGGCTGAGGTGAGGCTGATCCGCAAATTGCGGAAACGCCTGCCTTGACGGTCAACGATCATGGATCACTCCGGCAAAAGAAATTCGAACGCGCAAAACTTGACTCACAACTCAAGTTTTAGCAAGTCCTATGCCTGAGTATATTCCTGAGGTACTGCGCCATATAGCGAAATCATGGCGCGATAAGGCAACTGAATGGTTCAGCTGCTCGGCGTGTCGGTATCACGTTTGCGCTTGTTGCCCATGCGCACGCCGATATCCATCAGGAACTGGAAGAAACCTTCCTGATCTTCCAGCACGTTGCTCCAGAACGGCGAGTGATACAGCGCAACCGCGCCGTGCACCAGCGCCCAGGACGCGCAGTAATGGAAATAAGGCGGAACGTCTTCGAGCTTGCCTTCGCTGATCCGGCCCTTGATCAGCAAGGTCAGGCGTTCGAAGTTCGAGGCGCGGATCTTGTGCAGCTCCTCGACCATCTCCGGCACCTGGTTGCCCTTGACCACCTTCTCTTCCAGGCGATCGAACAAGCGATAGCGTTGCGGATCGCGCATGCGGAATTCGAAGTAGGCCCGGGACAGGGCTTCCTTGTCCTTGTCGACATCAGCCGAATGCAACAGCTCGTTCAAATCACGCTCGTAATCGAGCATCAGGCGCAGATAGATCTCCGCCTTGGATTTGAAGTGCTTGTAGATCGTGCCTTTGCCGATACCGACGGCATCAGCAATCATCTCGACGGTGACACTGTCTTCACCTTGGTCGAGGAACAGCTTGAGCGCGGTATCGAGAATTTCTTGCTCGCGGCGACGAAACTCACGGACCTTACGAGGTTCTTTATGCATAAGAAAAGGTCTGTTGGGGTCAAAATTCGAAGCCGCGTATTATGCCTAACTTGCGCCAAAATGCACGGATCATCCGACCATATCTGTGTTTCTTGATCATTTCACACAGGTTCGCCAGTTGATGAGAACACTTCCGAAGCGGGCGTATTCCAAAATTGTTTAAAAACCTGGGTCGGTAAACTGGACTCGGCGCGATACTGATCAATACTTGAACTGTCGGCGGGGCATCTCCCCCAAGTGTCGCGTCGATATAGGTACCAACGGACCGCGTGCCTTTGTTTTACTCCTAATGGTCTTAACCCGGATTCACCCCCCAGAACCCGGGTTTTTTTTGCCTGCGATTTAGCCTTTCACATGCGCCAGCGGGAACAGCCGCTTGAAGTTTTCAGTGGTCTGCTCGGCAAATCGCTCATAGGACTCACCACGCAACATTGCCAGAAATTCCGCAACCTCGCGTACGTACTGCGGCAGGTTTGGTTTACCGCGATAAGGGATCGGCGCGAGATAAGGCGAGTCGGTTTCCACCAGCAATCGATCAGCTGGCACTTTACTGGCGACGTCACGCAACGCATCGGCATTGCGAAAAGTGACAATGCCGGACAGGGAAATGTAATAACCCATATCCAGCGCAGCCTTGGCCATGTCCCAGTCTTCAGTGAAGCAATGCAACACGCCTGCCTGAGGCAACGCGGCCTCGCGCAGCAAACTCAACGTATCTTCGCGGGCGCCTCGGGTGTGGATGATCACCGGTTTGCCGGTTTGCTGAGCGGCCTGCAGGTGCAAGCGAAACGATTCCTGCTGCAACTCGGCCGCTTCCGGCTCGTAGTGATAATCCAGACCGGTTTCACCGATCGCTACCACTCGCGGATGATTGAGCTCACGCAACAGCCAATCCAGCGCTGGCGCGGCACCCGGTTGTACATCCAGCGGATGCACACCCACTGAACAGTCGACGTCGTCATAACGTTCGGCCAGGGCTTTGACGTCCGCGGCGTTCTCGACGCTGACGCCGATACACAGAAAGTGCCCTACTCCGCGCTGGCGGGCCGCATCGAGCGCGGCATCCAGGGAGCCGTCGTGGGCGGCGAGGTCAAGACGGTCAAGGTGACAATGAGAATCTACGAGCATAAAGGGGCTGCAACTTACATCGTATGAGTGGGACGGTCGGACTTCATGGCTCCGGCCAGATGGGTTTCGATTCGACTGCGCGCGGTGTTGTCGCCGTCATTGAATTGTACGCCGACCCCGGCGGCACGGTTGCCCTGCGCGCCTTTAGGGGTAATCCAGGCAACCTTGCCGGCGACCGGAATCTTCTCGGCCTCATCCATCAGATTCAGCAGCATGAAGACCTCATCGCCCAACTTGTAGCTCTTGTTGGTCGGGATAAACAGGCCACCGTTCTTGATGAATGGCATGTAGGCCGCGTAAAGCACAGAGTTGTCCTTGATGGTCAGGGACAGAATACCGTTGCGTGGCCCCGGATTGACGGCTTCATTCATGCTGACCTCCATTGCTGATGATCAGAGTCTAGGCCCAGACGATCACTTCTGGGTAGGCAAGGATGCCCATTGCACCAGCAGCGCTTCGAGCAACAAGGCCGGATTGAGGTTGGCTTTGCTCATGACCTTCTGGCGCTGGGCGAGGATCCAGTCCTGGATACTCAAGACTTTATCCTGAGCGGTTTTCTGCGCCAGGTATTGAATGACCTTGCGCATGTCCGTCAATCCCAACCCTTCTTCATCCTGGGTCAACTGATAGCGCAGGATCAGACTCGACCAGTCGCAGAACCAGTCGAACAACAGCAACTGCGGGACGGTTTTCCATTCTTCGGCCAACTGCGTCGGCGATTGCTGCTGTTTGAGCAACTTCTTCACGCCTTCGACCACCAGCGCCCGCTGCTCGCGTACGCCCTGGGCCTGCAACTTGACTGCGGCGAGCGGCGAACCGGCCGCCAGGGTCAGCAGTTCGACACGCTCTTCTTCCGAGCTGTCCGGCAAGGCCTTGACCAGCCAGGCAAGACTCATCGCTTCGCTCGGCAGCGGGCAGGCCTGCTGCACACAGCGACTCTTGATGGTCGGCAGCAGTCGGCTGGTCTGGTGGCTGACCAACAGCAAAACGGTATCGCCGGAAGGCTCTTCAAGACTTTTAAGCAAGGCGTTCGCGGCGTTGACGTTCATCGACTCGACCGGCTCGATCAACACCACCTTGCGCCCGCCCATTTGTGCGGTCTGCACCACGAAACTGACCAGATCACGCACCTGATCGACCTTGATCGCCTTGTCGGCTTCTTCCGGTTCCAGGATGTAATTGTCAGGGTGGCTGCCGGCCTTGAGCAGCAGGCAGGATTTGCATTCGCCGCAGGCGTCCTGCGCGGTCGGACGCTGGCACAGCAGACTGGCCATCAACCGCTCGGCCAGCGCACGCTTGCCGATCCCGGCCGGGCCATGCAGCAGATAGGCGTGCGCATGTTGCTTGCGACCGGCCAACTGTTGCCAGAGGCTGTCCTGCCACGGATAGGCTTCAGCCACGGGTCAACTCCAGCAGACGTGGCAGCAAGGCGTCCAGCGACTGTTGAACCTGCGCCAGCGGCTGAGCGGCATCGACCAACACATAACGCGCCGGGTCAGCTTCAGCGCGTTTGAGGAACGCACTGCGCACGGCATCGAAAAAGGTCCGGCCTTCGAGTTCGAAACGGTCCAGGCGACCGCGAGCACTGGCGCGGGCCAGCCCCACTTCCACCGGCAAATCAAAGATCAGCGTCAGGTCAGGACGCAAATCGCCCTGGACAAACGTCTCCAGAGTCGCAATGCGCTCCAGCGACAAACCGCGACCGCCGCCCTGATAGGCATAGGTCGAATCGGTAAAACGATCACACAAGACCACCGCACCGCGGGCGAGCGCGGGGCGAATCACCTCGGCCAGATGCTGGGCCCGCGCGGCGAATACCAGCAACAACTCGGTGTCGGGGTTCATGACTTCATCAACCGGCGCCAACAACACTTCGCGAATCCGCTCGGCCAACGGCGTACCACCCGGTTCGCGGGTCAGCACCACCTCGATACCGGCGGCGCGCAGACGCTCGGCCAGGTATTCGCGATTCGTGCTTTTGCCGGCGCCTTCCGGGCCTTCCAGGGTAATAAACAAGCCAGTCACAGGCAGTCCTTAATCAGGGTCATTGCGGGTTTTGCGGCGCGGCTGCGTCCGGCTCGGGCACGGAGTCTGGCTGCGGAGCAGGCTCCCGAACGGCTTCAGCAGCAGGTTCTTGAGGCGCTACGGGCGGCACAGCCTCGGCTTCGGGGTTGGGAGACGCGACCGGAATCGGCGCCTCGGCGTCCGGCGTTTCGCCATTCTGGATGTCGGGCGACGAGGCCGGTGCCGGGCTGGAACGGTAGTCGGCACGACGCTTGAGCTGGAACTCTCGCACCGCATTATTGTGGGCGTCCAGATCATCGGAAAACACGTGGCTGCCATCACCGCGAGCGACGAAGTAGAGACTGTTGCCCGCCACCGGATTCAACGCGGCATGGATCGCTTCGCGGCCGACCATGGCAATCGGGGTCGGCGGCAGGCCCGAAATCATGTAGGTGTTATACGGTGTGGCCTCCTTGAGGTGGGCACGGGTCAATTTGCCGCTGTAGCGATCACCCAGACCGTAGATCACCGTCGGATCGGTCTGCAGCAGCATGCCAATCGCCATCCGCCGCACAAACACGCCAGCGATCTGCCCGCGCTCCTGCGGCACACCGGTTTCCTTTTCCACCAGCGAGGCCATGATCAGCGCCTGATAGGGTTCGGTGTAGGGCACATCAGCAGCGCGCTGTTCCCACTCCTTGGCGAGGACTTCGTCGAGGCGATCGTAGGCTTTTTTCAGCAGATCGACGTCGGTCATGCCGCGCACGAAGCGGTACGTGTCGGGGAAGAATCGACCTTCGGGAAAGATCCCGGCGTGGCCGAGCTTTGTCATCACTTCGCTATCGCTCAAGCCGTTCAGGGTCTGCTCGAGTTTTTCATCCTTGGCCAATGCCGCCCGGACCTGATGAAAATTCCAGCCTTCGACCAGCGTCAGGCTGTACTGAACGATGTCCCCACGCTTCCACAAGTCGATCAGCCCTTCGACAGTCATGCCGGGCTGCATACGGTATTCGCCCTTGTGCAAGGGTTGTCCCGCCAGGTTGAAACGCCAATACACTCGCAACCAGAAAGCGTCCTTGATGACGCCATCAGCTTCGAGTCGATAGAAGGTGCGGGTGGGTGTCGTGCCTTTGGGCACTTCCAGCAGTTCTTCCTGGGTGATGTTCAGTGGCTGTTCGAGCGCCGAATGAATTTTCCAGGCGGTGGCGCCCAGACACAGCCCTGCCAGAACCAATCCGGTTTCCAGCAGCAGCAAGAATTTACGTCTCACGTATCAAGCATCCAGTAGCGCGCGGGCAATGGTTTGGAGTTTACGGGTGAGCGGCCCAACCGACCAGCTCAGCGCAGCATAGGCGCGCACCGGCCAAACGCCATACACGCTGTTGCAGACAAAGACTTCATCGGCCCATTGCAGCTGATCCAGGCTGATGTCGGTGATTTGCGTGGGGATCCCCAATGACGCGGCTTGAAACAATAACTCGGCACGCATCACACCGGCCACACCACAGCGTTTCAAATCAGCCGTGATCAACACGCCATCGCGGATCAGGAACAGGTTGCTGAACACACCTTCGATCACGCGCCCCGCCTGATCGAGCATCAAGCCTTCGGCGTGCTCCGTATCTTGCCATTCAGCGCGAGCAATCACTTGCTCAAGGCGGTTAAGGTGTTTGAGGCCGGCAAGCAGTGGTTGCCTGGACAATCGTGTCGCGCAGGGGAACAGGCGAACGCCCTGCTCGCCATGAACGGCAGGATAAGCAGCGGGTGGATTGCCTTGCAGAATGCGTCGGGCCTGAGCCGAAGGATCGGGAGCATAACCTCGCAGACTGTCGCCGCGGGTGATGATGAGTTTGAGCACACCCTCATCCAGTGCACCGGCATAGGCCAGCAGCTCACTGCGGATCAACTCATGATCGGCAGCGATCGCCAGGCGCGAGCAGCCATCGACCAGACGCGCCAGATGCCGGTCCAGCAGCAACGGTTGCCCACCACGCACGGCGATGGTCTCGAACAGACCATCACCGTAAGCCAGGCCGCGATCTTTCAGCGACAAAGCGTCAGCCGGCTGACCGTCGACCCAGCTGTCCATCAGTCAGCGAACCGGCGGAACACCAGCGAGCCGTTGGTACCGCCAAACCCGAAGGAGTTGGACAGCACCACATCGATGTCCATGTTGCGCGCAGTGTGCGGTACGAAGTCGAGGTCGCAACCTTCGTCCGGCTCATCGAGGTTGATGGTCGGTGGCGCCACCTGACTGTTGATCGCCAGCACGCTGAAGATCGCCTCGACCGCGCCCGCTGCACCCAGCAAGTGACCGGTCATGGACTTGGTCGAACTGACGGCCAGTTTGTAGGCGTGATCGCCAAACACCGACTTGATCGCACAGGCTTCGGCGAGGTCGCCGGCCGACGTCGAGGTGCCGTGGGCGTTGATGTACTGGACCTGGTCGCTATTGATTTTCGCATCACGCAGGGCGTTGGTAATGCAACGCGCAGCACCGGCACCGTCTGCCGGAGGCGAAGTCATGTGGAACGCATCGCCACTGGTGCCGAAACCGATCAGCTCGGCATAGATAGTCGCGCCACGCGCCTTGGCGTGTTCCAGTTCTTCGAGAACCAGCGCGCCGGCACCGTCGGACAACACGAAGCCATCACGGCCCTTGTCCCATGGACGGCTGGCGCGGGTTGGCTCGTCGTTGCGGGTCGACAGTGCGCGGGAGGCACCGAAGCCGCCCATGCCCAGACCGCACGCCGCCATCTCGGCGCCGCCGGCAATCATCACGTCGGCTTCATCGTACATGATGTTGCGGGCTGCCATGCCAATGCAGTGCGTACCGGTCGTGCACGCGGTGGCGATGGCGTAGTTAGGTCCCTGTGCACCCAAGTGGATGGACAGGAAGCCGGAAATCATATTGATGATCGAGCCAGGCACGAAAAACGGAGAAATCCGTCGTGGGCCGGAATCATGCAGGGTGCGGCTGGTTTCTTCGATATTGGTCAGACCGCCAATACCCGAACCCATAGCCACGCCGATGCGCTCACGGTTGGCGTCGGTGACCTCAAGGCCTGCGTTACGTACCGCCTGAAAACCTGCGGCCAGACCGTACTGAATGAACAGGTCGAGCTTGCGAGCTTCCTTGACCGACAGGTATTCCTCGACATTGAAGCCCTTTACCGAGCCGCCAAAACGGGTGGAATAGGCAGAAAGGTCGGTGTGTTCGATCAGACCAATGCCACTGCGGCCAGCCAGAATGCCCTGCCAACTGCTTGGCACATCCGTGCCCAGTGGCGACAACATACCCATACCGGTGACTACGACGCGTCTACGCGACACAGCACTCTCCTTTTTCAAATGACGACTTTGCATCAGGCCTAAAGAAAAAACCGCACGCCATGAGGCAGTGCGGTTTTTCCATGACAGCAAGCAACGATTACAAGCTATTAAGCCTGGTGGTTTGTAACGTAATCGATTGCAGCTTGTACAGTAGTGATCTTCTCAGCTTCTTCGTCAGGGATTTCGGTCTCGAATTCCTCTTCCAGAGCCATCACCAGCTCAACGGTGTCAAGGGAGTCGGCACCCAGGTCTTCAACGAAGGAAGCGGAGTTAATCACTTCTTCTTCTTTAACGCCCAGTTGCTCAGCAACGATTTTCTTGACGCGCTCTTCGATGGTGCTCATACCTTGTTTTCACTCCTAATGGACAAATTCAGGCAGCTGGCCAGTGGGTAAGTGTATAGAAAGACTTTTCAGTTTTTCAACTGAAAGCTTCACTCCTCAAACCCGACGACCCCCTGCCTATAAATAGATTGCAGCTTTATAACGGATTTTAGACAGCTCGTATGACATTTTTTTGAAGCAATCCGTCACATTTAACTCATGTACATCCCGCCGTTCACCGGGATTGTAGCCCCAGTAACGTAAGCCGCACCGTCGGATGCAAGAAAAGCGACCACAGACGCGATCTCTTGAGCTTGCCCCAGACGGCCCAACGGAATCTGCGTCTGCAAGGCTTCACGCTGTGCCTCGGGCAGTTCGCGGGTCATATCGGTGTCGATGAACCCAGGGGCCACCGAGTTTACCGTAATCGAACGCGAACCGACTTCACGCGCCAGTGCACGACTGAAACCTTCCAGACCGGCCTTGGCGGCTGCGTAGTTTACTTGGCCTGCGTTGCCCATGGCACCCACAACAGAGCCAATACTGATAATTCGTCCCCAACGGGCTTTGGTCATACCGCGCAAAACGCCCTTGGACAGGCGGAACAGACTGTTCAGGTTGGTATCGACGACATCATGCCATTCGTCATCTTTCATGCGCATCATCAGATTATCGCGGGTGATGCCGGCATTATTGACCAGGATCGCCGGCGCACCGAATTGCGAAGTGATGCTCGCCAGTACTGCAGCAACGGACTCGTCGCTGGTGACGTTGAGTTCCAGGCCAGTGCCTTGAATACCGTTTTCCTTCAGGGTAGCGGCAATTTTCTCGGCGCCGGAAGCGGACGTCGCGGTGCCCACAACGATGGCGCCCTGACGACCCAGTTCCAGGGCGATGGCCTGGCCGATACCGCGGCTCGCACCGGTGACCAGTGCAACTTTACCTTGCAGACTCATGCAAGTTTCTCCTGATTCAGGCCAGCGCTGCACGGGCGGCAGCGAAAGCGTCTGGGGTATTGAGGTTGGATGTCGACACGCCTTCGGCGCAACGCTTGTTCAAGCCGGCCAGCACTTTGCCAGGACCGCATTCGACCAACTGGGTCGCGCCCTTGGCGGCCAGCGCCTGGACCGATTCGACCCAACGCACAGGCTTGTAGAGTTGTTCAAGCAGATCGCGCTTGAGGGTTTCCAGATCGGCCGGCACGGTAGCGCTGACGTTCTGTACAACCGGGATCTGCGGCGCTTGCCAGTCGATCGCAGCGATCGACTCGGCGAAACGCTCGGCCGCCGGACGCATCAGCTCGCAGTGGGACGGCACACTGACCGGCAGTGGCATGGCGCGCTTGGCACCCCGCGCCTTGCAGCCTTCGATGGCGCGCTCGACCGCAGCCTTGGCACCGGCGATAACCACCTGGCCCGGGGAGTTGAAGTTGACCGCACTGACCACTTCGCCTTGCGCCGCTTCGGCACAGGCTGCCAACACATCAGCATCGTCCAGACCGAGGATCGCGGCCATGCCGCCCTGCCCGGCTGGAACGGCTTCTTGCATCAGCTGACCACGGCGCTCAACCAGCTTGACGGCGTCGCCCAGGCTCAGGCTGCCAGCAGCGACCAGCGCGCTGTACTCGCCCAGGCTGTGACCGGCAACGTAAGCCGGACGCGCGCCGCCTTCAGCCAGCCACAGACGCCACAAGGCGATCGAGGCGGTCAGAATGGCCGGTTGGGTTTTATCGGTTTGATTGAGTTGCTCTTCCGGCCCTTGCTGGGTCAGTGCCCACAGGTCGTAACCCAGAGCATCGGAAGCTTCTTTGAATGTTTCGAGGACAACAGGATGTTGCGCGCCCAACTCGGCCAGCATGCCGAGGGACTGCGAACCCTGTCCTGGAAAGACGAATGCGAGGGAAGCAGACATGTAACGAGCCCCTAATGATCTTGTCGTCGAAGAATTGACGTCCCACTCGGGGGACGCAAGAAACTGACAGTTGGATGGCCAATTGAACTGAGCGGTCACATTTAAGCATTGTCCGACGAAAACGCCTAAAGCAACAAATCCTCCAGACGACCGTGAATGCGTTCCGGCAGGTTTTCCTGGATCTCGATCAGCGCACGGGAAATCGCACTCTGGAAACCCTGAACCCCCGCCGAGCCGTGGCTTTTCACCACAATCCCCTGCAAACCCAGGAAGCTTGCGCCGTTATGCCGCGCAGGTGCCAGCTCGGCTTGCAGGCGCTTCATCAACGGCAGCGCCAGTGCGCCGACCATTTTCGAGGCGAGGTTTTTCTTGAACAAGGCTTCGATTCGCCCGGCAATCATGGTCGCCAGGCCTTCGCTGGACTTGAGCAAGATGTTGCCGACAAAGCCGTCACACACCACCACGTCCGCCTCGCCACGGTACAAACCGTCACCTTCGACAAAGCCGATGTAATTGATACCACGGGCACTTTGCAACAAGGTTGCAGCCAGCTTGACCTGCTGATTGCCCTTGATGTCTTCGGTGCCGATGTTCAGCAACGCCACACGCGGGCGAACGACACCCAAAGCCTCCGCCGCCACCGACCCCATGATTGCGAACTGCAACAGGTGTTCGGCACTGCAATCGACATTGGCGCCGAGATCGAGTAACTGGCAATACCCCTTCTGTGTCGGAATCGCCGCCACCATCGCTGGTCGGTCAATGCCCGGCAGCGTCTTCAGCACAAATCGCGACAACGCCATCAGCGCACCGGTATTGCCGGCACTGACACACGCCTGAGCCTTGCCATCACGCAACAACTCGAGTGCCACACGCATCGACGAGTCAGGCTTGCCGCGCAAGGCCTGGGCAGGTTTTTCGTCCATGGTGATAACTTCGGATGCCGGAGCAATCGACAGGCGCGAGCGATCCGCAGCTGATTCGCCAGAGAGCAATTCTTCAAGAAGGGAGGGTTGACCGACGAGGGTCAGGTGCAGCGAGGGTGTAGCAGACAGGCAAGCAAGGCTGGCCTGAACAATGCTGCGGGGACCGAAGTCCCCGCCCATTGCGTCAATCGCGATGACTTGAGCAGACAAGTGATTACTCGTCAGCGCCCTTGTCGATCACTTTACGGCCACGGTATACGCCTTCTGGCGATACGTGGTGACGCAGGTGAATTTCACCGGTGGTTTTTTCTACAGACAGAGTGCTTGCCGTCAGGGCGTCGTGCGAACGACGCATGTCACGGGCAGAGCGGGATTTTTTGTTCTGCTGAACAGCCATAATTGATTAACTCCTAAACGTTTGGGTCACGCTTTAACTGCGCCAATACACTGAACGGGTTGGACCGCGTTACCTCGTCCTCGCTCGGTTCGGGCTCATCGAGACCCGCCGGCTGCTGGCATTCTTCCGGATGATGAGCAGGCACAATGGGCAAGGCGAGCAGAAGCTCCTCCTCGATCAGTGACTGCAGATCCAAAGGATCTTCGCCCAGTTCCAGCACGTCATAACCTTTCGGCAACGACTGGGTATTCGCACCCTCCTTCACCACAGCATAACTGCATTCGCTATGGATCGGCAGGGTGACCAGCTCAAGACAACGCTGGCAAACCATTTTGACTTCGGTGTCGATAAAGCTGTGGATTACCACAGACTTACGTTCATCTCGTTCAAAAACGAATTTAGCCTGCACCGTACCGACAGTGTCGGAAAGCGGGTCGCAGAGTCTCTCCAAATCGGCCAGCAGCAGTTCACCTTGAAGGGTGGTGCCACGGTCAGCCAATTTGCGCGGGTCAACGTGAGGTGGAATCGGGTCATTCAACATAGGCGCAGCATTATAGGGATGCACCCAGCCATGTCAAAGGAAATTCAGCCCTGTCCGTCACTTGGAAGCCTCGGTAGAATTCACGCCTGTCTTTCGGAGATGCGCATGCTGCCTTTATTACTCGCTTCAAGCTCGGTTTATCGCCGGGAATTGCTGGCCCGCTTGCAGCTGCCATTCACCTGCAGCTCACCGGATATCGATGAAAGCCATCGCCCGGGCGAGTCCGCCATTGAGCTGGTAAAACGCCTCGCCGCAGAAAAAGCCCGGGCGCTTGCCGGCACCCACCCCGCTCATCTGATCATCGGCTCAGATCAAGTGGCGGTACTCGGCGAGCGGATTATCGGCAAACCTCACACCTTCGAAAAAGCCCGTGAACAACTGCTGGCTTCGAGCGGCGCCAGCGTGACCTTCCTGACGGGCCTGGCGCTGCTCAACAGCGAGACCGGCGACTACCAGGTCGACTGCGTGCCGTTCACCGTGCACATGCGCACGCTGGACCCGGCACGCATTGAACGCTACCTGCGCGCCGAACAACCCTACGACTGCGCTGGCAGCTTCAAGGCCGAAGGATTGGGGGTCAGCCTGTTTCAAAGCACCGAAGGCCCTGACGCCACCAGCCTGATCGGCCTGCCGCTGATTCGCCTGATCGACATGCTGTTGGCCGAAGGCGTGCAAATCCCTTGAACCCCACATAGCCGTGCAGACGTAAAAAACCGGCCACGCGGGCCGGTTTTTTCATGCCGCAGGAGAACTCAGCGCATCGACGGACCGTTAAAGCCCATCCACATCGCCAGATGCTCAGCCACGCTGGCACCGAGTTTTTTCGAGAAGCGATCGAACGGCGACTCCTGAACAGTGAAGTCCACCAATTCTTTCTCGCCAATCACATCACGCGCCACCGAACTGGCATTCCCCAGACCATCAATCAGACCCAGCGGCAACGCTTGCTCGCCGTTCCAGACCAACCCGGAGAACAACTCCGGATGCTCTTTGTCCTTGAGACGGTCGCCACGGCCCTTTTTCACACTGTTGATGAACTGCTGGTGCGTGGTATCCAGCACGCCCTGCCAGAACTGAGTCTCCTCAGGCTTCTGCGGCTGGAACGGGTCGAGGAACGACTTGTGCTCGCCCGACGTGTAGGTCCGACGCTCGACACCGAGCTTCTCCATGGTGCCGACAAAACCGTAACCGGCCGCCGTCACACCAATGGAACCGACCAGGCTCGCCTTGTCGGCGTAAATCTGATCGGCTGCGCTGGCGATATAGTAAGCACCGGAAGCACCCAGGTCGGAGATCACCGCGTACACCTTGGTGTTCGGGTGCAAGCCGCGCAGACGAGCAATCTCGTCATACACATAACCCGATTGCACCGGACTGCCGCCAGGGCTGTTGATGCGCAGGATCACACCCTTGACCTTCTCGTCCTCGAAAGCCGCACGCAGACTGCCGACGATGTTGTCAGCGCTGGCCGGTTCCTTGTCGGCGATCACACCAGTCACGTCGATCAACGCCGTGTAGTGGGAACCGCGGGTCGCGCCTTTTTCCATGTCCATCAGCGGCGTGAACAGAATCAACGCACCAAACAGGTACACAAAGGTCAGCAGCTTGAAGAAAATACCCCAGCGACGAGATCGGCGCTGCTCCTGGACACTGGCCAGCAGGGTCTTTTCCAGCAGCTTCCAGCTTTTTTCGTCACCGTTTTCTCCGCTCGCCTTGGCGGGCGCTTTCCATTCGTCGGTCATGACATCTACCCCAGCAAAAACCTGTTAAGCCCGCTGACTCAGCCAGGCATGCAATTCTGAAAAACGATCAATGGCCAGTCGCGGCTCGAACAACTTCAGCGCATCGATCGATTGAGCGCCATAACTGACCGCCACCGAATCCATGCCGGCGTTACGCGCCATCTGCAAGTCAAAGGACGAATCTCCAACCATCAGCGCCTGCTCCGGGCGAACCTCGCAATGGGCGAGAATCTGCTCAAGCATCAGCGGATGGGGCTTGCTGGCGGTTTCATCGGCGGCGCGGGTGATATCGAAATAATCTTCCCAGCCGTGAGCTTTCAGCACCCTGTCGAGCCCGCGACGAGCCTTGCCCGTCGCCACAGCCAGATGATAACCCTCGGCGCGAAACGCCTCCATCGACTCAAGCACACCCTCGAACAGCGGCGAAGGCACGGCTTCGGCGGCAATATAGTGATCCGCATAGTATTGCCGGAACGCTACCAGTTCGGCATCGCCAATGTCGGGGTACAACGTGCGAATAGCCTCAGGCAAGCCCAGACCGATAATGCCTTTGACCGCAAAATCATCACGCAACTGAAACCCCGACCGTTCGGACGCGACGTGCATCGCCTCGACAATCCGACCAATGGAGTCAGCCAGCGTGCCGTCCCAATCGAAGATCAGCAGTTTGTAATCAGAGGGGTGCACTCAGGCGCTCCACGGTCTTGGCCCACATTTCGTCCACTGGCGCCTGCAACTTCAGCTCACCACCATCCGGCAGCGGCACGGTCAGCATGTAGGCGTGCAGGAACAGGCGCTTGCCGCCCAGGTCACGAATTTCCTTGCTGAAACCTTCATCGCCATACTTGGTATCGCCAGCGATGCAATGCCCGGCGTGCAGGGTATGGACGCGGATCTGGTGGGTCCGGCCGGTGATTGGCTTGGCTTCGATCAGGGTGGCAAAGTCGCCGAAACGACGCAGGACCTTGAACACGGTCACAGACTCCTTGCCCTCTTCCTCATCGACCTCGACCATGCGCTCGCCGGAGCGCAGGTTGCTCTTGCCGAGCGACGCACGAACTTGCTTGATCGAGGCCGCCCAGTTACCGCGGACCAGCGCCATATAGCGTTTATCGACGCCATCGCCGCGCAATGCCGTGTGCAAGTGACGCAGCATGCTGCGCTTCTTGGCGATCATCAGCAGACCGGAGGTGTCACGGTCGAGACGGTGAACCAGTTCGAGCTCCTTGCAATCCGGGCGCAACTGACGAAAGGCTTCGATCACCCCGTAAGTCAGTCCGCTGCCGCCATGAACCGCGATGCCGCAAGGCTTGTTGATCACGATCAACGCCTTGTCCTCGAACACAATCGAGGCTTCAAGGCGCTGCAGCAGGCCTTGGGCCAGCGGCACCGGCTCGTCGCGCTCAGGCACGCGAACCGGCGGCACGCGCACGATATCGCCCGCCTGCAGCTTGTATTCGGGCTTGATCCGGCCTTTGTTCACTCGCACTTCGCCTTTGCGCAAAATGCGGTAAATCAAGGTCTTGGGCACGCCTTTGAGCCGAGCGAGGAGGAAGTTATCAATACGTTGGCCGGCATATTCCGGCGAGACCTCCAGCAGTTGTACGGCTGGGGTCGAAGGGGCAGTAGTCGTCATGCCGCGGATGATAACAATTTTTTATGGAATTGAAGCACTTAATCATTGCTGCTATAGTCGCGAACGCCGCCAAAAGCGGCCTGGACAGCGGACTAACGGTCAAAAACCGGCCCTGACCAACGCAATTCACCAGGGCGCGAGGCCGTCCTACGGGGTTTTCGCTACGTAACGGTGGAGTTTGCAGCTGTAACGAGCGCAGGTGACATGAGGCCTGAATCAAGCCGCAAAGCAGAGTTTTCACTCGCCTTTCGAGCCAATATTCACGGCCAGTTCACAAAGTGCAGTCGGCTACGGACGACCCCGAGCGAACGCTTCGGAAACAACGCCTAAATTAGCCATGATGCGTGACCTCCCCCTTCGGAGCTCACGGTAAATGCCAACCCGCTGCGGATTCTGCGCGCGGCAGCACCCGAATTATCAGGGATACGTGTAGGGTGGAGATGCACAACCGCTGGACTGTGTAGCATTAGGCTTTATCAAGACGCTTCATCTCGTCCACAGCCGCTGGTTGATTCCTCCTCCTGACTGAGTGCTTAAGTAGCCACAGCAAGCAGGACGCGTACGTCGCGATAACGGCCCAATTGGCCGGACATCGCTGGACACGGGAATGGCCAACCACTCCCGACGCACCTGACACCGACCGTGAGAAGTCGTGTGTGCCGAACGCCGTTTCCGGCAGCCCGGAAACCGACGGTACTACATGAAAAGAATGCTGATTAACGCAACTCAACCCGAAGAGTTGCGTGTTGCACTGGTAGATGGCCAACGCCTCTACGACCTGGACATCGAATCCGGTGCACGCGAGCAGAAGAAGGCCAACATCTATAAAGGCCGGATTACTCGCATCGAACCAAGCCTTGAGGCTGCCTTTGTCGATTTCGGCTCCGAGCGCCACGGCTTCCTGCCCCTCAAAGAAATCTCCCGCGAATACTTCAAGAAAGCCCCCGAAGGCCGCGTCAACATCAAGGACGTCCTGAGCGAAGGCCAGGAAGTCATCGTTCAGGTGGAAAAAGAAGAACGTGGCAACAAGGGCGCGGCCCTGACCACGTTCATCAGCCTGGCCGGTCGTTACCTGGTGCTGATGCCGAACAACCCGCGTGCCGGCGGTATCTCCCGTCGCATCGAAGGTGAAGAGCGCAACGAACTGCGTGAAGCCCTGAACGGCCTGGTTGCCCCGGCCGACATGGGTCTGATCGTGCGCACTGCAGGCCTTGGCCGCAGCAGCGAAGAAATGCAGTGGGACCTCGATTACCTGCTGCAACTCTGGACCGCCATCAAAGAAGCCTCGCTGGATCGCTCCGCGCCATTCCTGATCTACCAGGAAAGCAACGTGATCATTCGCGCCATCCGCGATTACCTGCGCCAGGACATCGGCGAAGTGTTGATCGACAGCGTTGAAGCCCAGGACGAAGCCCTGACCTTCATTCGCCAGGTGATGCCGCAGTACGCCAGCAAGATCAAGCTGTACGAAGACAGCGTTCCGCTGTTCAACCGTTTCCAGATCGAAAGCCAGATCGAGACCGCCTTCCAGCGCGTCGTTGAACTCCCTTCCGGCGGCTCCATCGTTATCGATCCGACCGAAGCCCTGGTGTCCATCGACATCAACTCGGCGCGCGCCACCAAAGGCAGCGACATCGAAGAAACCGCACTGCAGACCAACCTTGAAGCCGCCGAAGAAATCGCCCGTCAGTTGCGCTTGCGCGACATCGGCGGCCTGATCGTCATCGACTTCATCGACATGACCCCTGCCAAGAACCAGCGCGCCGTGGAAGAGAAAGTCCGCGAATGCCTGGAAGCCGACCGCGCTCGCGTGCAAGTCGGTCGCATCTCGCGCTTCGGCCTGCTGGAAATGTCCCGTCAACGCCTGCGTCCATCGCTTGGCGAAAGCAGCGGCATCGTTTGCCCTCGCTGCAACGGCACCGGCATCATCCGTGACGTTGAATCGCTGTCCCTGGCGATCCTGCGCCTGATCGAAGAAGAAGCCCTGAAAGACCGCACCGCCGAAGTTCGCGCACAAGTGCCAATTCCGGTCGCAGCCTTCCTGCTCAACGAAAAACGCAACTCGATCACCAAGATCGAACTGCGCACCCGTGCCCGCATCGTCATTCTGCCGAACGATCACCTCGAAACGCCGCACTTCGAAGTTCAGCGTCTGCGCGATGACAGCCCTGAAGCCGCGGTCGGCCAGTCCAGCTACGAAATCGCTGCTGCCGCTGCCGAAGTCGAAGAAGTCCAGCCAGCCGCTGCGACCCGCACCCTGGTTCGCCAGGAAGCCGCGGTCAAGACTGCACCGGCTCGCGCCAACGCTCCGGTTCCGACCGAAGTCGTTGCCGCACCGGTTGCTGCTCCGGCCGTTGTGCCAGAGCCAAGCCTGTTCAAAGGCCTGGTGAAGTCGCTGGTTGGCCTGTTTGCGTCCAAAGAAGAGCCTGTTGCTCCGGCCGCTGTTGAAAAACCGGCGACCACCGAGCGCCCTGCACGCAATGAAGAGCGTCGCAATGGTCGTCAGCAGAGCCGCAACCGTAACGGTCGCCGCGATGAAGAGCGCAAGCCTCGTGAGGAACGTGCACCGCGTGAAGAACGCGCACCACGTGAGCCACGCGAAGAGCGTCAACCACGCGAAGCCCGCGAAGAAACCCCAGCAGTAGCCCGCGAAGAACGCGCTCCACGTGAAGAGCGTGCACCACGCGCTCCTCGTGAAGAACGTGCACCGCGCGCGCCTCGTGAAGACCGCAAGCCACGTGGCGAGCGTGAAGAACGAGTGCGTGAACTGCGCGAACCTCTGGATGCCACCGATCCAGCCGCGGCGACTAGCGCTGCTGCGACCGCTGAAGAGCGTCCGGCTCGCCAGCCACGTGAAGAACGTGCTCCGCGCCCACCGCGTGAAGAACGTCAGCCACGTGCCGAGCAAGCTGCTGCTACCGTTGCCGAAGAAGAGCTGGTGACCAACGAAGAGCAACTGCAGGAAGATGGTCAGGAAGGCGCCGAAGGCGATCGTCCACGCCGCCGCTCCCGTGGCCAGCGTCGTCGCAGCAACCGTCGCGAGCGTCAACGCGATGCCAACGGCAACGTGATCGAAGGTTCGGAAGAATCCGAATCCGCCGAAGGCAGCGAAGCTGACGACAGCAACGAAGCGCCAAGCACTTCTGATCTGGCCGCCGGCCTGGCTGTTACCGCAGCCGTTGCCAGCACCGTGATCAGCGCACCGGCTGAAGCACAAGCCAACGAGCAAGCCGAACGCGCGACTGCCGCCACCCTGGAAACTGCTCCGGTTGAAGCGCCAGTGGTAGAAGCGACGACTCCGGTCGAAGCCACTGCGGCTCCGAAAATCGAAGTGGCTCCGGTTCGTGAAGCTGAGCCGGTTGTTGAAACGGCTCCAGTTTTCGAGCCAGTGGTTGCTGCCGAGCCAGCGGTCGAAACCTCCAGCGAAACCGTGACCGAAGCTGTCCGCGAAGTTCGTGAAGAACAAACCGCGTTCAACTGGGTTGCCGAGCCGGTTGCCGTTGAAGCGCCTGCACCGGTTGCTGAAGCCCCAGTGGCTGAAGCTGTGGTCTCCGAGCCAGTGGTTGCTGCTGCCGAGCCTGCTCCGGTGGTTGAAGCGCCGGTTGTTGCCGAAGTGGCTGCACCGGTCGTTGAAGCGGCTCCGGTCAGCGCCCTGACCGAAAATGGCCGTGCGCCGAACGACCCGCGTGAAGTGCGTCGTCGCAAGCGTGAAGCCGAGCGTCTGCAGAAGGAAGCCGAACTGGGTGCCACTGCTGCTCCGGTTGAAGCGGTTGTCGCTGCCGAGCCTGCACCGGTTGTTGCTGAAGTGGTCGAAGCGGCACCTGCTGCCGAGTCGGTCATCGAAGAAGCGCCTCGCTCCGTACAGGAAGCGGTAGAGCAACACGAGCAAGCCCTGGAAAAAGAACACGAGCCTAAACCGCTCGTCTGATTCCATCGGCCACTAAAAAGCCCCGCCTGGTGATCCAGGCGGGGCTTTTTTATGGTCATTAGTCTCACCGCGATCAATGTTGGAGCGAGCCTGCTCGCGATGACGGTGGATCAGCTTGCATCAATGGTGAATGTTAAACCGCTATCGCGAGCAGGCTCACTCCTACAGGGGTCGGCGGCGACTACAAAACCGTGATCACACCGCAGATCCAATGTGGGAGCGGGCCTGCTCGCGATGGCAGTGGATCAGCTTGCATCAATGTCGAATGTGAAACCGCTATCGCGAGCTGGCTCACTCCTACAGGGGTCGGCGGTGATGACAAAATAGTGATCACACCGTAGATCCAATGTGGGAGCGAGCCTGCTCGCGATGACGGTAAATCAGGCGAAAACCAGCCTCTCTGGTGTATCCACATCCCACAACACCCCGACATCCTCCACTACCACTTCAACCACCCGGCCCTGCGCAAACAATGGCTTGGCCCCATGATCACCCGATAACGCCATCAACCCCGGCCCAAAACTGCGACCGAACCCGACCGGATGCCCGTACTCACCCGCCTGCACCGGCACACTGACGCAATCATCAGCAATCCCCGCCACCACCCGCTCAATACTCGACGGCAAGATAAACGGCATATCCCCCAGCACAATCAACCAGCCACTGAGCTCTGGACACACCGCCACGCCGGCCGCAATGCTATCGCCCATCCCGGTCGACTCGATCAATACAATCTCGCAGCCATATGCTTGAGCCATGCGCTTCACTTGCGGGCGATCTTCGGTGGTCACCAGCACACGCCTCCCAAGGCTTTCCGGCAAATTCACCAGCACCTGTTCGATCACCGAACGAACGGCGCCATCGCGACCGGCACAGTCCGCCAACAGCTTGTCCTTGTCCTCTCCCGCGACCTGCCTGAAACGGCTGCCCTGCCCCGCCGCCAGCACGATGACGCCGATGGACTCACTCATACAACCTCCTGCAACGGTTTCTTCTGCTTCAGTTCGACGCCGTTCTTGATCGCCACAATCTCGGCCAGCAGCGACAAAGCGATTTCCGCCGGACTGTGGCTGCCGATGTGCAAACCGATCGGGCCGTGCAGCCGCTCGATGGCCTGTTGTGACAAGCCTAGCTGAGTCAGGTTTTCCCGACGCTTCTGGCTATTGACCCGCGAACCCAGGGCACCGACGTAAAAAGCCCTGGAATCCAGAGCCGTCAGCAAGGCCATATCATCCAGACGCGGATCGTGGGTCAGGGCGACAATCGCCGTGCGTTCGTCAGTCTGGATACTCAGCACCGCTTCATCCGGCATCCCCGAGACGAAACGGCCGTGCTGCTCTTCCCAACCATAGACGAACTCGCTGCGCGGATCGCAGATCAGCACTTCGAAATCCAGCAGCCGCGCCATCTCGGCGACATACCGGGACAGTTGCCCCGCACCGATCAGCAACAGCCGCCAACGCGGACCGTAGATAGCGCGCAGTGTGTTGCCGTCAAAACTCAGTACGTCGCTTTTGCTCGCCGCGTGCAAAACCACTTCGCCGGTCGCAAGATCCAGCGAGCGAGCCACGATTTCATGGGCCTCGCAGCGCGCCAGCAACTCGGCGACCCACTCTGGATCGCCGACCCGCTCCTCGGTCAGGCGCAACGTGCCGCCGCACGGCAAACCAAACCGTGCGGCCTCCTCACGGGTGACGCCGTAGGTGATCAGCTGCACCGGCGGCCCGTCAGGCGCAATCCGGCCATCGTGTAACCGAGCAATCAGATCATCCTCGACACAGCCACCGGACACCGAGCCGATCACCACGCCATCTTCACGCAACGCCAGCATCGCGCCCGGCGCCCGAGGCGCAGTGCCCCAGGTCTGGACCACGCTGTACAACACCACCCGCTGACCGGCGCGGCGCCATTCCAGCACGCTGCGCAAGACGTTCAGATCCGCGCTGTCCATCAGGACTGCGCCTTCTGCCAACCTTGCAATTGAAAGCGAACCGGCAAGTTGCGGATGCGCTGACCAGTGGCAGCGAAGATCGCGTTACACAACGCCGGCGCAATCGGCGGTACGCCTGGCTCGCCGACACCACCCAACGGCACAACGCCCGGCGGCGTGACCAGATGCACCGCCACTTCCTTCGGTGCCAGCGACATGCGCGCCACTTCGTACATGTGGAAGTTGTCCTGTTGCACCTTGCCGTCCTTGAAGCTGATTTCCCCGACCACCGCATTGCCCAGGCCCATGACACAGGCGCCTTCGAACTGAGCGCGAATCCGCTCGGGGTTGATCTGCGGACCGCAATCCACCGCGATGTCGGCCTTGTGCACGATCAGCGTGCCGTCGTCTTTGACTTCGACCTCGATCACCGCCGCCACATAAGTGACGAAGCTGTAATGCACCGCCAGGCCCAGGCCTCGGCCCTTGGGCATTTCACGCCCCCAACCGGCGGCTTTGGCAGCGGTTTCCAACACCGTGCGCATCCGCCCGGTGTCGATCGGGTAACGCTCGGGGGATTCGCCGTAGTTCCATTCTTCACTCAAGGTACGCGGATCGATCTGGCGGTCCGGGCCGAGCAATTTGATCTGGTACTTGAGCGGGTCTTGCTTGGCCTTGTAAGCCAATTCATCGACAAAGCTCTGAATCGCAAACCCGTGGGGAATATTCGACACCGAGCGATACCAGCCGACCCGGGTATGAATCGCCGCTTCCGGGTTTTCCAGGCGCACGTTGGGAATCGCATAGGCCATGTTGGTGAAGCCCATGCCCAACTCGAAAGCTGCCTCGTGGTTCATGCCCGGGGCGAACAGTGCGGTGATGCTCGGGGCGACGGTGCGGTGCAACCAACCGGAGGGTAGACCGTCCTTGCCCAGGCTGGCCTTCAGGTATTCAGCCGACACGGTGTGGAAGTAGGAACAGTGGATGTCGTCTTCACGGGTCCATTGCACCCGCACTGCCTTGCCAGGGAATTCCTTGGCGAGGATTGCCGCTTCGATGATGAAGTCCGGCTTGGACTTGCGACCGAAACCGCCGCCCAGCAAGGTGACATTGAAGGTGACGTTATCGAATGGAATGCCGAGGCGTTCGCCAATCCGTTCGCGACTGACTTGTGGCGCCTGACTCGGCGCCCAGGCTTCGCACACACCGTCCTTGAAGCGGGCGATGGCGACCATCGGCTCCATTGGCGCCTGCGTCAGGTGCGGCAGGTAATAAGAGGCTTCAAGGGTGCTGTCGGCCCCTTTCATGGCGTCGTCGATGTTGCCGGTATTGCGCACCACTTTACCGGGATTGAGGGACGAGGCTTCCAGCTCTTTGCGGTAGGCGATCGAGTCGTAACTGGCATGAGGGCCGTCATCCCACTCGATTTTCAGCGCCTCGCGGCCCTTGATCGCGGCCCAGGTGTTGCTGGCCACCACGGCCACGCCACCCAATGGCTGGAACTCGGACGGCAGCGGACGGCCTTCGATTTGAATGACTTTGAGCACGCCCGGGACTTTCATTGCGGCGCTGGAATCGACGGATTTAACCTTGCCGCCGTAGACCGCCGGACGCGCAATCACCGCATAGAGCATGCCGTCGAAATGCACATCGGCCCCGTAAATGGCGCGGCCATTGACGATGTCGGCACCGTCGATCGCCTTGCTGCCTTCCTTGCCGATGTAGCGAAATTCCGACGGCTGTTTGAGCCGCAGGCTGTCGCGCGCCGGCACTGCCAGCGCACCCGCAGCGGCGGCCAGCGCACCGTAGCCCAGTTCACGACCGGTCGGTTGGTGAACCACTTTATGCAATTGCGCATGGCACTCGCCGACCGGCACTTTCCACTGCTCGGCAGCCGCCTGTTCAAGCATGGTCCGCGCGGCAGCACCGCAACGGCGCATCGGTTCGTACCAGTGACGCATGCTGCGCGAACCGTCGGTGTCCTGGTTGCCGAAGCGAATTTCGTCACCCGGCGCCTGCTGCACTTTCATCATTGCCCAGTCGGCGTCCAGTTCATCGGCCACCACCATCGTCAGGCTTGTGCGCACACCCTGGCCCATTTCCGAACGGTTGCAGACCACCGTCACCATGCCATCAGCGGCAATACTGATGTAGACCTTGGGATCATCAATCCAGCCATTGGGCATGCCGTCAGCGCCGAACTTTTTCTCTTTTTCTGCGGCGAAAGCGTCTTGCCAGCCCCAACTGGCCACCAGTACCAGCGCACTGGTGGCGCCGACCCCTTTCAGGAAACCACGGCGGCTGAGGTTGCTCAGCGCAAAGTCATTCGGTAACTGGCTCATGCCTTGGCCTCCTTCAGGTGAGTGGATGCCTGGCGGATGGCGGTCTTGATGCGGTTGTAGGTGCCGCAACGGCAAATATTGCCGACCATCGCCTCTTCGATCTGTTCATCACTGGGGTTGGGGTTGGTCTTGAGCAGCGCCGTCGCCGACATGATCTGCCCGCCCTGGCAGAAACCACATTGGGCCACGGCGGTGTCGAGCCAGGCTTGCTGCACGACTTGCCCGACCGGGTCGGCGTGCAGGTTATCGATGGTGGTGACGTTCTGGCCGACTACCGAGCCGATCGGCGTGATGCAACTGCGCGCTGGAGCGCCTTCGATATGAATGGTGCAGGCGCCACACAGGCCCATGCCGCAGCCGAACTTGGTGCCGTTGTAACCGGCCACGTCGCGGATGGCCCAGAGCAGCGGCATGTCCTCGGTGACGTCGAGTTGATGGTCTTGACCATTGAGCTTCAGGGTAATCATGGGCACGCCCGCATATTTGTTGGGTTATGGGGTCGAGCAATCTGCCGCCGAGGGTTGGCGGTTGGCATCACGCAGATCGGCTCAGGCTAATGAGGCTCTCTTATGCGAACGGCAACGTCTGCATCGGGCCTTTGATGGAGCAAATGAATGCATCGTTAGGGGGCTAAGTTAACCCAGCATTAACAAAAAAGCCCTGCACAGTTGTAGGTGTGCAGGGCTCTGAAAATCAGTCAATAAAGCGTAGCTTCAATACTGATTTGGCTCCATTTCCAGGTCGATCGTGAAACGTTCGCAAATGTCTTTCTGAATGTGCTGCGCCAGGTTCAGCAATTGCAGGCCAGTGGCGCTGCCGTAGTTGACCAGCACCAGCGCCTGCAACGTGTGCACGCCGGCATCACCGTCTCGAAAGCCTTTCCAGCCGGCCCGCTCGATCAACCAGCCTGCCGCCAGTTTCATTTGACCATCGGGTTGCGCGTAGGCCACCAGGTCCGGGTATTGGCTTTTCAACTGTGCGACCAGCGCGGCCGGCACCAGAGGGTTCTTGAAAAAGCTGCCGGCATTGCCAAGCACGGCCGGGTCCGGGAGCTTTTCGTTACGAATGCTGCAGATTGCCTCACTGACATCGGTGGCGGTCGGATGATCGATGCCTTGCTCGGTCAGGCGCTGACGCACCGGACCGTATTCCAGGTGCAGGGGCGCGGCACGGTCCAGGGTGAAACGTACGCGCAGGATCAACCAGCGCCCCGGCTCCTGCTTGAACAGGCTGTCGCGATAAGCGAAGTTGCACTGCGCCAACGTGAAGTCGCGCAGCTCGCCGGTCTGACGATCCAGCGCGGTGAGGCCAGCGAACACGTCCTTGATCTCGACGCCATAGGCGCCGATGTTCTGCATCGGCGCCGCACCGACCGTGCCCGGGATCAGGCTGAGGTTCTCCAGCCCCGACAACCCCTGCGCCAGGGTGTGCTGCACAAACGGATGCCAAGGCTCGCCTGCCTCGGCTTCGATCACGACTTTGCTACCGTCGTCGCTGAGAATCCGAATCCCGCGTGTGGCCATGCGCAGCACCAGCGCCTGGATATCTGCGGTCAGCAGCAAGTTGCTGCCACCCCCAATCACCAGCAACGGCACGTCATGGGCCGAAGCATACGCCAGGGCTTCACGCACATCGGCATCACTGTGGGCCTCGGCGAACAACCGGGCCTGGACGTCGACACCAAACGTATTGAACGGCTTGAGCGAAACCTGGGGTTGAACCTGCAAACTCATAACCGTCCCTTCAATTCGATCACCAGCCGATCACTGGCGCGCTCGATCAGGTCCAGCACCTGCTCGAAACCCTGGTCGCCGTCGTAGTACGGGTCCGGCACTTCATCGATTTCCGAATCGTAGCGACGCAGGAACAGGTCCAGCTCGGCCTTGCCCTTGGCCGGTTGCAGGGCTTTGAGGTTGCGCAGGTTGCTGTTGTCCATCGCCAGAATCAGGTCGTAGGTGGCGAAATCGGCGCGGGTCACTTGCTGAGCGCGTTGGGCGGACAGGTCATAACCGCGCAGTCTGGCGGCGGCCTGGCTGCGTTTGTCCGGTGCCTTGCCGACATGCCAGTCACCGGTACCAGCGGAGGCGACTTCGATGTGATCGGCCAGCCCCGCTTCGCGCAATTTATGCCGCAGCACACCTTCGGCCGTCGGAGAACGGCAGATGTTGCCCAGGCACACGAACAGAACGCGCATCAGGCCTCCAGCAGGCGACGAACGCGCTCGAGGTCTTCGACGGTGTCGACGCCGGTGGGCGGCGCGATCAGCGCATCGGCAACGTGAATCCGCACGCCGTGCCACAGGGCACGCAGCTGTTCCAGGGATTCGGTGTTTTCCAGCCAGCACGGGCCCCAGCTGACGAAGTCATGCAGGAAACCGGCGCGGTAGGCATAAATGCCGATGTGGCGGCGATACGGCACACCTTCCGGCAATTGCTCGCAGCTTTTGGCGAATGCGTCCCGGGCCCAGGGCAACGTGGCGCGACTGAAGGTTAGCGCCAGGCCATTGAGGTCGCTGACGACCTTGACCACATTAGGATTGAACAGGGTTTCCACGTCTTCGATCGGCTCGGCCAGGGTGGCCATGCGCGCTTCGGTGTGGGCGGCCAGGTTGGCGGCAACCTGATCGATCACGCTCGGCGGGATCAGCGGTTCGTCACCCTGGACGTTGACCACGATGGCGTCGGCGGCCAGGCCCAGCTTCTCGGCGACTTCAGCCAGACGATCAGTACCGGAATTGTGATCTTCGCGGGTCAACACCACTTCGGCACCGAACGCCTTGCACGCCTCAACGATGCGCGCGTCGTCAGTGGCGACCACCACACGTTCGGCGCTGCTTTTGCTCGCCTGTTCCCAGACGTGCTGGATCATCGGCTTGCCGGCGATCAGCAGCAGCGGCTTGCCCGGCAGACGAGTGGAGGCATACCGCGATGGAATGACAACGGTAAAGGCTGTGGTCATTTATCCAGACGCTCGTCGGTGGTCAGGGTGCGGGCTTCGGTTTCGAGCATCACCGGGATGCCGTCGCGAATCGGGTAAGCCAGGCCGGCGCCTTTGCTGATCAGCTCGGTCTTGTCGGCGCTGAGCTTGAGCGGGCCTTTGGTGACCGGGCAAGCGAGGATATCGAGCAATTTGGTGTCCATGAGCATTCCCTGGATTAGAACGGAGTTAAGGCAAAAGACGAGCCGGCAACAGGCGCATCAGCTGCGTATCGAACCAGGCCACGAAGGCCGGCGATGGTGCAGCATCGACCGCCAGGTACCACCAATCGGCGGCGGCGAAGGCACGGCACTTCACCGCGTCCTTTTCGGTCATCACCAACGGCAATGACGGTGTGAAATTCAAGGCCTGCACGCTGTACTCGGCGTGGTCGGCAAATGCATGCGGCACTGGTCGCCAGTGTAGCGTTTCGAGGGTCGTGAAGAAACGCTGCGGATTGCCGATCCCGGCCACGGCGTGCAGCGCCTGGCCTGCGGGGAAGTGGTCGAGGGGACGACGCTCACCGCTTTGCAGGTTGACCAGTTCGGTGGGTTGCAACTGGAAGGCAAACCCGTCTGCGCGATCATCGGCTGCGCCGTTGTACAACACGGCGTCGACGCTTTGCAGGCGTTCGACCGGTTCGCGCAAGGGGCCGGCCGGCAGGCAGCGTTTGTTGCCCAAGCCTCGGGCGGCGTCGATCAGCACCAGTTCCAGGTCCCGCGCCAAGCGGTAATGCTGCATGCCGTCATCAGACAGGATCAGGTCCAGCGGCTCACTCGCCAGCAACGCTTTGACGGCACGGCTGCGATCCGGGTCGATCATCAAGGGCACGCCGGTGCGCTGGACGATCAACAGCGGCTCGTCGCCGGCAATGTCGGCACTTTGCTCAGCCTCGACGCGCCACGGCAATTGCGGCGGTTTGGCGCCGTAACCCCGGCTGACCACGCCGACCCGCAGGCCGCTGCGCTGACAATGCTGGATCATCCACAGAATCAGCGGTGTCTTGCCGGTGCCGCCGACGGTGATGTTGCCGACCACAATCAGCGGCACGGGCGGCTGATAGATCTCACCCTCGCCCGCCAGAAAACGCTTGCGCTTGTTCATCACCACGCGCCGATACAGCCACTCCAGTGGCTGCAACAGTTTCAGGGCCGGATGCCCCTGGTACCACGCGGCAAGCAAGCGATCGGACATGGCCATCAGGGCGCGGGCGGCGCCGCTTCGACCGTGGTCATGCGCAAGTGGCTGAAACCCAGTTTGCCGGCGGCGTCCATGGCGATGACGACGGATTGATGCTGGGTCTTGCCGTCCGCGCTGATGGACAGCGGCAGGTTGGTGTCGCCGTTGGATTCTTTCTGCAACGCCTCCATCAGGCTGGTCAGGTCATTCTTCGGCAACAATTGATTGTTCACCGAGAACACGCCTTCGGCACTGATGGCCACGTCCAGGTGTTTGACCTGCTGGTCTTCGGCAGGCGAACCGCTGACCGCTTCCGGCAGATCGACGCGCAACTGGGTTTCACGGGTAAATGTAGTGGTGACCACGAAAAACAGCAGCAGGATGAACACCACGTCGATCAGCGACGCGAGGTTGATGTCTACCGTTTCCCGCGGTTTGCGGCGGAATTTCACGCTTTGCCCTCGGCCAGGTCCACATCACGGTCGCCCTGCACCACTTCGACCAGTTTGATCGCTTCCTGCTCCATACCCACCACCAGCTCATCGATCCGGCGTTGCAGGAATCGGTGAAAGAACACTGCCGGGATACCGACCATCAGGCCGGCTGCCGTGGTGATCAGTGCTTTGGAAATACCGCCAGCCAGCACCGCGGCATTGGTACCCATGCCCGTGCCCATGAACGCGCTGAAAATATCGATCATGCCCAGCACCGTGCCCAAAAGGCCCAACAACGGGGCCATCGCAGCGATGGTGCCCAGCGCGTTGATGTAGCGTTCGAGCTCGTGAATCACTCGTGCGGCGGCTTCTTCAATGCACTCTTTCATGATCTCGCGACCATGCTTCGAGTTAGCCAGCCCCGCCGCCAGGATCTCGCCCAACGGTGAGTTGGCGCGCAATTCCTTGAGTTTTTCTTTATTGAGCTGTTTGTCCTTGATCCACACCCAGACCTGCCCGAGCAAATGCTCCGGGGTCACACGGCTGGCTCGCAGGGTCCAGAGACGCTCGGCGGTGATCGCCATGGCCGCGATGGAACTCAAAATGATCGGCAGCATCATCCAGCCGCCGGATTTGACCAATTCCCACACAGTGACAGTCCCCTCGAAAAAGTGCGCCACTCTAACATAGGGGCTGGATGCACCGAAGACTGTGATGTCGCATCCGGTCGGGCTGTCATAACTCGCGGTTATGGGTCGGGCGGTGGCGGATCGCGCCAGAAACGCCGTTCCAGACACATCGTCCACGGCGGCTGGAAGCGCCCCAGTTGCAGACGAATGGCGCCGTGGGTGGCGCTGTCGTAGATCGCCATGCCGCGCTTTTGGTAGCGCGCCACGACCGTTGGATGCGGGTGACCAAAGGAATTACCCTGGCCACGGGAAATCAGCACAGCCTTGGGTTGTAACGCAGCGAGCAGAGCCATCGAAGAAGAACTGCGGCTACCGTGATGCGGCGATTGCAGCCAGTCGGTAGGCACGGCGAGCGGACTGTCGAGCAGTGCCCGTTCGGCAGCGACATCGATGTCACCGCTCAACAGCAATCGCTCGCCATTGGCTTCGATCTGCAAGACACAGGATTTTTGATTGCTGTCCCGGGCTGATGTCCATTGCCAGAGCCGGAAGTTCACACCGTCCCAGGTCCATTGCTGGTCGCTTTCACAGCCCTCGGCGCGCAATTCGGCTGGCAGCGCGTCGGGATCGCCACTTATGACCCGCGTCACCGGCAATCCGTTGGCAACCGCTCGTGCGCCTCCGGCGTGATCGGCGTCGGCGTGGCTGATGAGCATCAGGTCGATCCCGGCCACGCCCAGTTTGCGCAATGACGGCAGGACCACCCGCTCGCCGAGGTCAAAATCACCGAAACGCGGCCCTGTGTCATACAACAGAGTGTGATGACGGGTGCGCACGAGGATGGCCAGGCCTTGGCCGACATCCAGTTGCCAGACTTCGGCGATGCCTTCGGGAAGCAGTGGACGAGGTGGAAAAACCAGCAGCAGCAACAACGGCCAACCCAACGGGCGCAACGGCACACCTTTAGGCAGTAATAGAAGAAAGGCACCCAGCATGCCGAGCGCCCAAATCCACAACGGCACCGCGACCGGCACCCAGGCGGGCAATTGCCCGGCCATTAATGCCAGCCCCTTGAACAACAGGTCGACCAGACCGCCCGCCAACCACAGCAATCCCTCGCCCACATAAGGGACGGGCAACAACAAGGTCCCGAGCAAGGCTGGTGGCAATACCACCAGACTGACCCAGGGCACCGCCAGCAAATTGGCCACCGGCCCGCTGACGCTGATCGGCAACCCGAGTATCAACAGCAATGGGCACAGACCGATCGCGATCAGCCATTGCGCACGGGTCCAGGTTTGCCACCAGCGCCAAGGGCCCAGCCGTCCACCAAAGGTGAAGATCAACACCGCCACCGCTGCGAAGGACAACCAGAACCCCGGCTGCAGGCTCGCCAGCGGGTCGAGCAGTAAAACGCCGTTGAGCGCCAACAACAGCGGCCACCAGGCACCGAGGTGACGAAATCGCAGTCGCCACAACAGCACCAACCCGATCATCACGCAGGCCCGCCGCACCGGCACCTCGAAACCGGCCAGCAGTCCGTAACCTAGCGCCGCAGCAAACGCCAGTCCGCACGCCCATGGCAGCCAGTGCAATCGGCTTGGCCACAGACCATAGCGGGCCAGCCCGGCGATCAGCAGATACACCAGCCCCGCCAGCAGCCCGATGTGCTGCCCGGAAATCACCAGCAGATGCACGGTGCCAGTGTCTTGCAGCACCTGCCAATCCTCGCGACTCAGCCCGGTGCCGTCACCCAATACCAAGGCCGTCAGCGCTCCCGTCCGACCTTGGGCATCTACGGCCTGCAATCGTTGGCGAATGCTGTCGCGCCAGGCCCATTGGGCGGCGGCAAGCCGCTGGCCATCCTTGACCGTACCGGTAGCGCCGATGCGTTGAGCCAGCAGCCAAGCGTCGTAGTCGAAGGCATGCGGATTGAGCAGCCCGGCCGGACGCTTCAGCTTGACCGCCAGGCGCCAGCGTTCGCCGCTGTTGACGGGCGGTCCGTCATACCAGGCGAGACGCAGATGTCGGGGCAGCCGGGTGCTTCGGGACTGACTGTCCGTCAGTTCAAAACGCACGACACCTTCGGCACTCTGCGGCAGCCCCGTCACCCGCCCTTCGACCCAGCGAGTCTCGCCATCGAGCTTCAGCGGCAGGCGATCATCCAGCGCCCACTGCGCACTCGCGCACGCCCAACTGAAGCCGAACAGGAAAAACGCCAACGGGTAAGTCCGAAACGGCAACAACATCAAACCGACAACCGGCAGCAACATCCATAACCAGACCGGCGGTAAAACCGGTAAAAAACGCAGGGCCAGCAGACCCAACGCCAGCGCCATCATCCCTGTGCGCATACGCCCGTCCTTGAGAGTCCCACCCTAGGCATAGCTGGCCGACCGCACACACGCGGTTATTAATTGTCACAAAGTCTGAATGGGCGGTTCATAGAATCCAGACATACTTGCCGCCTTAACCGACCGAGAAGCCTTATGCCCCGGCGCTTATTCAAACGTTACATGCCAGACCCGACCAGCATCAGGGAACACAAATCCTTACGCTTTCTCGGCACCCTGCTGCATGACCCAAACCTCTGGCACCTCAACCGCCACTCGGTCGCAAGGGCCATGGCGGTGGGTCTGTTCGCGGCATTCCTGCCCATTCCATTGCAGATGCTGGTCGCGGCCATTCTTGCGATTGTGGTGCGTGGCAACATGCCCATTGCCGTCAGCCTGGTCTGGCTGACCAACCCGATCACCATGCCAGCGGTGTTCTTCTGCACTTATCAGACGGGGGCGTGGTTGATGGATGTGCCGGCCAGGCATTTGCCGGACGAACTGACCTGGGAATGGATCAGCGGCGAGCTGTCTACGTTGTGGCAGCCGTTTTTGCTGGGTTCAGTGGTGATGGGGCTGGTGCTGGGTGCCCTCGCCTATTGCCTGGTGATGATGTATTGGCGCTGGTGGGTCAGCCGGCAGTGGAAGCGGCGTAAGCAACGCCGGATGCAGTAAATGCAAAACGGCCTCCAATTGGAGGCCGTTTTTTTGTGGTGTCTGGGCTGACGCCTTCGCGGGCAAGCCTCGCTCCTACAGGGTAGAGGTGTGCCAATGTTTGTTGATCGACATCGATCCTGTAGGAGCGAGGCTTGCCCGCGAAGCAGGCGACTCGGTCTTGCTCAGGTACGCATCCCGCGCCCACTGACCAGCAACCGTGCGCAGCCGATGTAAAGCACAACCGTCGCCACCAGCATGAAGGTGATCGCCACGCTGATCTTGATGTCCGAAACGCCAAGAATGCCGTATCGGAAGGCGTTGACCATGTGCAGCACCGGGTTCGCCAGGGACACGGTCTGCCAGAACGGCGGCAGCAAGCTGATCGAGTAGAACACCCCGCCCAAGTACGTCAGCGGTGTCAGCACGAAGGTCGGGATGATCGAGATGTCATCGAAGTTGCGTGCAAACACGGCATTGATGAAGCCCAGCAGCGAGAAGATCGTCGCCGTCAGCACCACCACCAAAATGGTCACGCCCAAGTGATGCACCTGCAAATCGGTGAAAAACAGCGACAGCAGCGTCACGATGACCCCGACCATCAAGCCGCGCAGCACCCCGCCCAAGGTGTAGCCGATCAGAATCGTATGCGGCGAAACCGGCGAGACCATCAATTCTTCGATGGAGCGCTGGAACTTACTGCCGAAGAAACTCGAGACCACGTTGCCGTAAGAGTTGGTGATCACCGACATCATGATCAACCCCGGCACGATGTACTCCATGTAGGTGAAGCCACCCATGCCACCAATCTGCTTACCGATCAGGTTACCGAAGATCACGAAGTACAGAACCATGGTGATGGCCGGCGGCAGCAGGGTCTGCGGCCAGATCCGGGTAAAGCGCTTCACCTCACGGTAAACGATGGTGTTGAGGGCAACGAGGTTGGGTTGCAGCTCGGAACTCATACCGCCACCTTCGACAGATTTTTCTCCACCAGGGACACGAACAACTCCTCGAGGCGATTGGTTTTGTTGCGCAGGCTCAGCACTTCGATGTTCTGCTGCGCCAACTGGGTGAACAGCGCGGTGATGCCCATGGCCTTGTCGACCTGGACTTCAACGGTGTGGCTGTCGAGCAGCTTGGTCGGGTAACCGAGCAACTGCGGTGCGACGTTCAGCGTGTTCTTGAGGTCGAGTAGGAAGGTTTCCACGTGCAGCTGGCCGAGCAGCTGTTTCATGCTGGTGTTCTCGACGATGGTGCCGTGGTCGATGATGCCGATGTTGCGGCACAACTGCTCAGCCTCTTCCAGGTAATGGGTGGTGAGGATGATGGTGATGCCTTTTTGGTTCAGCTCGGTGAGGAAGCTCCACATCGAGCGACGCAGTTCGATGTCCACACCCGCCGTCGGTTCATCGAGGATCAACAGGCGTGGTTCGTGAACCAGTGCGCGGGCGATCATCAGGCGACGCTTCATGCCGCCGGACAACGAACGCGACGGCACATCGCGCTTGTCCCAGAGGCCGAGCTGAGTCAGATACTGCTCGGCGCGTTCCTTGGCGATCTTCGGCGGGATGCCGTAGTAACCGGCCTGGGTCACGACGATGTCGAAGGTTTTTTCGAACTGGTTGAAGTTGAATTCCTGGGGCACCACGCCGATGGAGCGCTTGAGCTGTGCAGGATTCTTGTCCAGGTCGTGACCGAAGATATTCACGGTGCCGCTGGTCTTGTTCACCAGGGTCGAGAGAATGCCGATGGTCGTGGATTTGCCGGCACCGTTAGGGCCGAGCAAGGCGAAAAAGTCACCTTCGGCGACGTCCAGATCGATACCACTCAAGGCCTGGAAACCGTTGCCGTAGGTTTTGGTTAGCTGCCGGATGGACAGAGCGGAACTCATATCGGATTTACGCACCAAGAAGGGAAGAAAGGGATAACTAAGGGCGGGCGGCGAGCAATGCAACCGCGGCGCGTGAGCGCAATGGTGCGTGTCGCTGCCACACAAGTACAGTCAAGTGTGTCGATAGTGAGTATTAAGTCAACGCGGTCATAACGGCTTTTTTATACGCCGGACGCTGTTTCAGTCGTGCGTACCAGGCTTCGAGATGCGGCTGTGGTGCGCGCTCGATCGGCATCTCGAACCAGGCATAAATGAAACTGCCGAGGGGGATGTCGCCCATGCCGATTTCGTCGCCGGACAGGTACGGCTTGGCCGCCAACGCCTGGTCGGCCATCGCCAGCAGGTCATCGCATTCCTTGATCGCGGCCTTGATGGCGGGCCAGTCCTGCTTGTCTTCAGGGGTGCGCAACACGCCCCAGAACACGGTACGGAACGGGCCGGCAAAACTTGAAGTGGTCCAGTCCATCCACTTGTCAGCAGTCGCGCGGGCTTTCATTTCCGCCGGATACCAGGCCGTGCCCTCGGCGTGGCTGGCCATCAGGTAACGCACGATGGCGTTCGATTCCCACAGCACGAAGCCGTCGTCTTCGATCACCGGCACACGGCCATTGGGATTCATCGCACGGTACTGCGGCGTATCGACTACACCGAAGGCGCCGCCCGCATCGATAGCCTCATAGGCCAGACCCAGTTCCTCGGCGGCCCACAACGGTTTTCTGACATTCGACGAATTTTTCCGACCCCAAATCTTCAGCATGACCGCCTCTTTATGGATGAATGCGCAGGCAGCATACGCCGGATCAGACGCGGCTCAAATCACTCTGCATATCCCCCAACTGTGCAGGTAATTTATCGCTGAACAGGTGCGGGTAGCACTTTTCCAGGTGCTCGAAAAAGAACGTTTCGGGCACGTCGGTGAACTGGCCGTGATCGACCAGGTATTCCATCAGCTGCTCGCCGTCGCGGTTGAAGGGATGAAAAACACTGTCGTTGATACCGTCGAACTCCAGCGGCGCCACATTGAACAGCTCACAGAGTTTTTGGTTGAAGGCCGGCGTCGCCTTAACCCAGCGATCGTTCAGAAACAGCTCCGTATAGCCGTGCATGGCGAATACATCGCTCTTGAGCAACTCGAGCAAACGCGGTGTCGACAAGTGATTGCGCACGTCCGCCAGGCCGATGCGGGCCGGGATCCCGCAATGTCGCGCGGCACCGGCCAGGAGCGTGGCCTTGGGCACGCAGTAACTTTCCCCGGTCGCCAATGCATAACTGCCGCGCAAGGTCTGCGGGTCGCGACTGAACGTGTAGGGGTTGTAGCGCACGGCCTCGCGCACCGCGTAATAGAGGTTGATCGCCTGCTCAAGCGGGTCGCGACTGGCGCCCCGATGCTTTTCGGCGAACTCCACCACCGAGGGGTGGTCACTATCGATGAAGCGGCCGGGACTCAGATACTCGTGCATGAGAACAATCTCCTGGGGAAGCCACGAGTCTAGCGACACCTTCAGCACAGAGATAACGACGTTTCGGCCAAACATGGGCGCATTGCCGCGTAGGAAACGAACGATTTCCCTGGCGTGTTGCCAACCCAACCTACAAATCTCATCGATGGTTTCCCACGAATTCAATCACCTCGCTCCGACCACCCTGTTTTGCGGATGCCGTCTAAGCTCTGAAGGTTGGTTTTGCCCTGGTTCACGGAGGATTAAATATGCTGCTGTTGTGGATACTGGTTCTGATTGTCGGGATAGCTTATTTAGCCCACCGTCGTATCGCTCCCCTGCCCGCCCTGTGCATCGTCGCTGTCTATATCGTCGCGATGGGTGCCTTCAGCCACACGCCAGGTTGGCTGCTGCTGGTTTTCTGGGTGTTGATCGCAGCCGTCGCGGCGCCCTTGTTGCTGCCCGACCTGCGCCGTAAATTCTTCAGCGCGCCGCTGTTTAGCTGGTTCCAGAAAACCCTGCCGCCGATGTCGCAGACCGAACGCGATGCGATCGATGCCGGGACCGTGTGGTGGGACGGTGAACTGTTCAGCGGTCGCCCGGACTGGAACAAGCTGCTTTCCTATCCAAAAGCTCAGCTGAGTGAAGAGGAACAGGCCTTTATCGACGGCCCGACCGAAGAACTCTGCGCGATGGTCACCGACTGGCAGATCGGGCAAGACATGGACTTGCCGCCCGAAGCCTGGACTCATATCAAGGAAAATGGCTTCTTTGCGCTGATCATTCCCAAGGAGTTTGGCGGCAAGGGCTTCTCGGCCTATGCCCACTCCCAGGTCGCGATGAAGCTGGCGACCCGCAGCGGCGACCTCGCGTCCACCGTGATGGTCCCCAACTCGCTCGGCCCCGCCGAACTGCTGCTGCATTACGGCACCGACGAACAACGCAACCATTACCTGCCACGACTGGCCCGTGGTGACGACATCCCGTGCTTCGCACTGACCGGTCCGCTGGCCGGCTCCGACGCCGGTGCCATGCCCGACACCGGGGTCATCTGCAAAGGTGAATGGGAAGGCAAGGAAACACTCGGTCTGCGCCTTAACTGGGAAAAGCGTTACATCACGCTGGGCCCGGTAGCCACCCTCCTCGGCCTGGCCTTCAAGGCCTATGACCCGGACCATTTACTGGGTGACAAGGAAGACCTGGGCATCAGCCTGGCGCTGATCCCGACCGACACCGCCGGTGTTGAAATCGGCCGCCGACACCTGCCATTGGGTGCCGCCTTCATGAATGGCCCGAACTCCGGCAAGGACGTATTCGTGCCGCTGGACTTCCTTATCGGCGGCCAGGAAATGCTCGGCAAAGGCTGGATGATGCTGATGAACTGCCTGTCGGTCGGGCGTTCGATCTCCCTGCCTGCGGTCGGCACCGGCGCGGCCAAGTTCACCAGCCTGGTAACCGGCCAGTACGCGCAGGTGCGTGAGCAATTCAACGTGCCACTGTCGGCATTCGAAGGTATTCAGGAAGCCATGGCACGCATCGGTGGCAATGCCTGGATGATGGACGCCGCCCGAATGCTGACCGCCAACGCGGTGGACCTTGGCGAGAAACCGTCGGTGCTGTCGGCGATTCTCAAGTACCACCTCACCGAACGCGGCCGCGAGTGCATCAGCCACGCCATGGATGTTCATGGCGGCAAGGCGATCATCATGGGGCCGAACAACTACCTCGGTCGCAGCTGGAACGGTGCACCCATCTTCATCACCGTGGAAGGCGCGAACATTCTCTCGCGCAACCTGATGATCTTTGGCCAGGGCGCCATTCGCTGCCATCCCTTCGTGTTGAAAGAAATGGCCCTCGCCGGTCGTGAAGACAAGGATCAGGCACTCACCGAGTTCGATGGCCTGCTGCTCAAGCACATCGGTTTTGCCGTGAGCAACGCCGCCAGCACGCTGGTGCTGAACCTTGGCTTTGGACACCTCGAACACGCGCCCGGTAACAAACTCAGCCAGGGTTATTTCCGCGCGCTGAATCGTCAGGCCGCCGCGTTCGCCATGCTCGCCGACCTGAGCATGATGCTGCTGGGGGGTGAACTGAAACGTCGCGAGCGTCTGTCGGCGCGTCTTGGGGATGTGCTCAGCAACATGTACCTCGCCTCTGCCGCACTCAAGCGTTACCACGACCTCGATTCGCCGGAGCACATGGCGCCACTGTTTACCTGGGCCATGGAAGAAAGCCTTGGTCAGTCGGAACGTGCACTGGATGAACTGCTGAGCAACTTCCCGAACAAGGTACTGGGTTGCCTGTTGCGGGTGATCGTGTTCCCGTTCGGCCGTCGCCACAAAGGGCCGTCGGACAAACTCGGTGCTGAAGTCGCCGCGGTGATTGGTCGAGCCAAGGGCGATCCGACGCTCGAAGAACTGCTCGGCGGTTGCTACCGTCCGCAATCGGCGGACGACGCAGTCGGTGCCCTGCAACACGCCTGCAACCTGTTGAACGCGGCGCAGCCGTTGCAGAAAAAACTGCACGTGGCGCTGAAAAGCGGTCAAGTCAAACCAGCCGCCGGGGAACATGTCATCGATGCCGCGCTGGAGGCTGGGGTGTTGCAACCTGGTGAGGCGCAGTCCCTGCGTTACGCGGAAGCGGCGCGGCGCAAGGTGATCGATGTCGATGATTTCGACAAAGATGAACTGGCGCTGGCCGACGGAAAGGTCCGCTGATCCTGTAAAAAGGGGCGCAGGGGCTTTATACTCCCGCGCCCGTTTTGCTCTTGAGGACTTATCTCGTGTCCAACGTCGTTGCCGATCATCTTGTCTTGCTCGACCACCTGCGCAGCATCCTGGTCGCCGTAGGTGAGGCCGAACAGGTTCCCGAAGAAAGCCATGCCTTGTTCCTGGAGCGCTTTGACGAACTGCGTGCGTTGCTGCCGGTCGACCCGATCGAAAGCCAATACCTGGGCCAGGACATTCTGTGCCAGGTGATCACCCGCTATCCGCAAATTGCCCACCTGGTCCCGCGCGACCTGCTGTGGTACTTCGCCGGTGACTGCCTGCATTACATGCCCGATGATGAGATCGACTTGTACCAGGCCCTGGAAGAGCGTCGTTTCGAAGCCGAACAGAACGACGAACCGTTCGACTGGAACCAGGAAAAACAGCTGCTGGCGATGTCGAAAGACGACAGCAAGCACTGATCACCGGTCAGAAATGCAAAAGGCCCGCATGGTTATTCATGCGGGCCTTTTTTTGTGGCATTGCCGAGGACGCCTTCGCGGGCAAGCCTCGCTCCTACATCGGCTCGCGGACAACCTGTAGGAGCGAGGCTTGCCCGCGAAGGCGTCCCTTATAGCAACCCATCACTCTCGGGGAACTCATACTCCGCCGCGACCCTACCCGCCTTCCCCGGCTTGCCCAAAGTCGGCTCCTTCTCCAGGCACTCCACCAGATAATCAATAAACACCCGCAACTTCGGCGGCAAATACCGCGTCGGCGAATGCAGCAACCAGGCGCCGCCGTGGTAGGACGCGAGGAACGTCCAGTCCGGCAGCACTTGCACGATCAACCCTTGCTCCAGCGCATAACGCGCCGTGAAGTACGGCAGACTGCCAATCCCGATGTGCTGCAACACCGCCCCCAGTCGCACGCCCGTGTGATTCGCCGCATACCGCCCGCGTACACCGACCGTCACAGCCTTGGTGCCTTTCTTGAATTTCCAGCGTGCATCGCTCGGGGTTTCACCCAAGTAGATGCAGCTATGGTTGAGCAAATCATGGGGATGCGTCGGCGTGCCATGTTCGGCCAGGTACTGCGGTGTTGCGCAGAGCAAATGGTCGATGGTCAGTAACTGCCGTCCTACCAATCCGGCCGGTGGTCGATCGGTAATGCGAATCGCCAGATCAACATTGTCGTCGATCAGATCCACCTGCCGATCCTCAAGCAACAGCTCTACATCCACTTTGGGATAACGGCGCAGAAATTCGGGCATATGCGGGTGAATTACAAATCGGCCGACCGCCTTGGGGACGCTGACCCGTACCAGCCCCTCCGCTTCATGGGTGAACTGTCCGCTGATTTCCATCACTGACTTGGCCGCACTGACCATTTCCTGGCAGCGCTTGAACACCTCTTCTCCACCGTCGCTCAACCGCAGTTTGCGTGTGGTTCGCTGCAGCAGGCGTGTGGCCAGCGCCTTTTCCAGACGCGAAATGCTGCGACTCACCGCCGAGGGTGAAGAACCCAATTGGCGAGCTGCTTCGGAAAAGCTGCCGGTCTCGACAACCTTGACGAAAATCGCCATTTCACCCAGCAGCGGCAACGGAAGATTTATGCTCACAGCGCAACAGTCCTTTGATGTTTGAACGGATTATCACGCAATTCCACGCTTCATATAATAAAAACAGAAACTTTAATGAGGGCATGGAATATGACGCTTCGCCTCTTTTTCCATAGTGATGACCTCAAGGCCAACGTGGAAGTCCTGGATTGCACGCCCCAGGAGCACGAATTTGCAGTGGTGCTGCGCGCCACGTTGTTTCACCCCCAAGGTGGCGGTCAGCCTTTTGATACCGGCTGGATCGGCGAAAGCCAGGTGCTGCGCGTGATCCAGGACCTGGACCGGATCATTCATTTCGTCGACCGCCCGGTTAAACCGGGCATGACCCAGATCCGTATTGACGAGCAACGCCGCCAGTTCAATTCGCGCATGCATTCGGCCGGCCACCTGATCGGCCACTTTGTCCAGGCGCTGGGCTGGATGCCGATCAAGGCTCATCACTGGCCGGGCGAAGGACGCGTGCAGTTCAAACCCGCGGAGTCGGCAAAAGAGGTGGATGCCGAGATCCTTCAGCAGGGCATCGAGCAATGGGTTGCCCATGATCTGCCACGCCTGACGTCGATGCGCGAAGGCGCCCGGGAAATCGGTTTCGGTGAACTGCCCGCCTACGGCTGCGGCGGCACCCATGTGCGTAGCCTGAAGGATTTGGGCACGGTCACGATCGCTTCCCTTTCACTGAAAAAGGGAACGCTGTCAGTCCACTACAGCGTGGATTGAGCTTTTGGGCGATGCCGTCATCGCCTGACGCCGGGGGAGCCTGCGCTCGCGGGTTCTGTTGACTATCTGATAGATGGACCTAATACATGATGCTTGACGTCGAGCGTCTCGATGAGACGTGCATAAAAAAACTGGCCAACGAAGAAGTCCTCGCCATCCGCGTCAAAGGCCTGTTACCCCGGCCGCTGGCGATTCAGATTGGCGACAAGATCCTCGCCCCGGGCTTCGAAGGCTATATCAATGCACCGAGCATCGGTCGCATCGGCATGGCGTTTTATGAAGCGGAAAACCAGCCGCTGCTGATCGAAGACTATTTCGAACGCGCCACCCGCAACATTGCTGAGTTGCGCAATCGTTGCGCGCCCTACTCGTCCCCCGTCGACACCCTGCGCTGCATGCTCGATGAGTCCTGGCCGGCGGGTGCGCATCTGGAAAACCTCTACGGTCGCAAGATGTATGTCGGGTTGTCCCGCGTGGTTAAACCCGGCGTGTGCTTCCTCGCCCATCACGACATTTTCGCCAAGGACGCCCCGGACAGTTACCAGGCCAAAAGCCTGGAGGCGCAATTCGCCTGCAACGTTTACCTGAACATGCCGACCGAAGGCGGCGCGCTGCAGATGTGGGACCACGACATTTCCCCGGATCAATTCGACGAAATGCGTGGCGACAGCTACGGCATCGACCCGGCCCTGCTCGGCACTCCGACCCTGGAGATTCGTCCTGAGCCGGGTGATTTCATCATGTTCAATTCGCGCTGCATGCACTCGGTGACGCCGGGCGTGGCGGATCCGCGGCTGAGCTTGTCGTTCTTTGTCGGTTATCGCGGCAATGCTTCACCCCTTACTTTTTGGAGTTGAGATGTTTTCGAATTACCTGGGCGAGTTCCTGGCGCTGGCGACCATTCACTTTCTGGCAGTGGTCGCACCCGGACCGGACTTCGCGGTGACCATCCGTCAAAGTGTGCGTTTCGGCCGACTGGTCGGGATTTGCACGGCGCTGGGCATTGGCGCGGGAATTTCCGTGCACGTGCTTTACACCCTGCTTGGGGTTGGGGCGTTGATGCACACGACCCCATGGCTGTTGACCGTGGCCAAGGTGGTGGGCGGCGCTTACATTTTGTACCTCGGTGTCAGCCTGCTGCGTAGCAAGCCCAAGTCTGCGCTTGAAGGTGACAAAGTTGCGGATGAGCCGGTCGTCGAGCAAACGCTGCTGAAGGCGTTCACCACCGGTTTTCTGACCAACGCGACCAACCCCAAGGCGACGCTGTTTTTCCTGGCGATTTTCACCACGATCATCAGCGCCACGACACCGTTGAAGGTCCAGGCGCTGTATGGGGTGTGGATGTGTTTTGTGAACGCGCTGTGGTTCGTGATCGTCGCGCTGTTCTTTTCCAGCGCCCGGGTGCGATTGCTGTTCATGCGCATGGGGCATTGGTTCGAACGCACCATGGGGGTGATTCTGATCCTGTTCGCGGGGCGCCTGATTCTGTCGATGTAAAACCTGCGCCCATGCAAAAGGCCCGTTCAGTCAGACTGACGGGCCTTTTTCGTTTCTGCGCCGCTTTTGCATTTCTGTGCGACAGATCCCACTTCAGGGCTCCCGTAACACTCCGTTACAGTGTTAGGTTGGAAACGTTTCTGTCTCATCGATCAGAAACTTCTCACAAACAGCCTGCAAAGGAATGCCCCCAGCAATGAATTTCACACTTAAGCACCTGGCCGCCTCAACCCTGATTCTGGCCAGCCTCTCGTCGTTCACCCTGACAGCGCACGCTAACATCACCCCGCAACAGAGCGCGGCCATCCTCAAGACCTTCAGCGACGCATCGGTCACGGATTTCAGGCAGTTCCTGGGAGGCCTGGCCAAGAGCGACCTCGCCAAAACCGACGACCTCGACCCGGCCATCAATGCCTTCCTCGACAACAAGACCCTTTCCGCTGAACAGCAGAACGAAATCCATCGCCTACTTGGCCTCTACGCACGAGTGAAATATGGCAGTGCTGCCACCGAGACCCTGCGTGAGTTGGTGGCCATTCCGACCTTCCGTGTCGATGGCGTTGACCAGCACGACAATCCTGAATTCATCAAGATCGCCGACAAGATCAAGGGCCTGGCCCAGGCATTCAACCTGAACTTCCGCAACATCGACAATCGCGTCTACGAAATCTCCCTTGAGGGCAGCAGCGATGAAGTCGTGGGCATTCACGCGCATGCCGACGTTGTGCCGGTGACGCCGGAGAACTGGGTCCTGAAAGACGGCACCAAACTCGATCCATTCAAGGTCACCCTGATCGGCGACCGCATGTATGGCCGGGGCACCGAGGATGACAAGAACGGCATCGTGGTTGCGCTTTATGCCATGAAGATCATCAAGGAAGAGAAGCTGCCGCTGGCGCGCAATTTCAAGCTGCTGGTCGACACCACAGAAGAAACCACCGGCGACGCCATTCCTTATTACTTCGAACACAACCCGACACCCAACTACAACCTGGCGCTGGATGGCGGCTACCCGGTGGTGATTGCGGAGAAAGGTTACGGCACGGTGATGGCGAATTTCCCCAAGCGCAAGGCTGAGGGCAAAGGCGCGGAAATCATCTCGATGACTGGCGGCCTGGCCACCAATCAGATCCCGTCGGCTTCCGTTGTCACATTGGTGACTGACAAGCCCGCCGAATTAGCCGCAAGCCTGCAAAAGGCCGGCGCTGAATATGCCAAACGCAACGGCGGCGACTTCGAAGTGAACGCCAAGGTCGACGGCAAAGACGTCAAACTCACCGTGACTGGCGTTTCCGCCCACTCCTCCGAGCCCGAATCCGGCGTCAACCCGGTGTCCAGAATGCTGGCCTTCATCAACAGCCTCGACGGCAAAATTGCGCACAAGCACAACCACATCACCGACGCCGCCCGCTACGTAGCGGACAACTGGGGACTGGATTACCTGGGTGGCAAATTGGGAGTCGGTTTCTCCGATGACTTCATGGGGCCGCTGACCACTTCCCTGACCTATGTCGCCATGGATGACAAAGCCTTCAAGCTTGCGGTCAACCTGCGCGTGCCGAAGGGCAGATCTCCCGAAGAGCTCAAGGCTCAAATCGCCGAAAAACTAGGCGCCTGGAGCAAGAAGACCCACGTTGCGGTGGCCTTCAACTACTCAATCGCGGAACCGATGTACCGCAACCCTGAGGGTGAATGGGTCAAGGCCTTGCTCGCCGTGGCCAGCGAAAACCTGGGCATGGAACACAAGTACGGCACCTCTGCCGGCGCCACGTCGGTCCATGAACTGCCCAACGGTGTGCAATTCGGTCTGGCCCGGCCCGAGGTCAAGTACACCGGCCACACCGACAACGAGTTCAAGACGGTTGACCAGTTCCTGCTGGACCTGCAGATCGTGACGGAAATGATGGGGCGCATCGGGCAGTTGCCGAAACTCTGATCGCTTTTTCGGGCCCGCTGTTGTGGCGGGTCCGACACGTTGAAGTCTAGATTCCTACACAAACAAAAAAAGGACCTTGAGGTCTTTTTTTATGAATGACGCACAAACAAAAACGCCGCTCATTGCTGAGCGGCGTTTTCGTTAAATATGGAGCGGGAAACGAGACTCGAACTCGCGACCCCGACCTTGGCAAGGTCGTGCTCTACCAACTGAGCTATTCCCGCAAATGGCGTCCCCTAGGGGACTCGAACCCCTGTTACCGCCGTGAAAGGGCGGTGTCCTAGGCCACTAGACGAAGGGGACACGCTAACTGAAACACATGGTGTGTATTTCAGTGCCCAAATCCGCACCCGAAGATGTCGGCTCTGGCTTCACTCAGCGCTGCCCGAAAGCAACGCTGCTTAAAATTGGAGCGGGAAACGAGACTCGAACTCGCGACCCCGACCTTGGCAAGGTCGTGCTCTACCAACTGAGCTATTCCCGCATATGGCGTCCCCTAGGGGACTCGAACCCCTGTTACCGCCGTGAAAGGGCGGTGTCCTAGGCCACTAGACGAAGGGGACACACGTACAACATTCACTCCCTACCGCGTTTCGCTGTGTGCTTTACGCTGTAAGTGGCGCGCATTCTATGGATGGATTGAGGGGTCGTCAACCCCCAGATATAAATTTATTTAAATCAATGACTTCGCCCCGCTTTCAGGTGCGTTTCAGGCTTTTGCGCCTCCTGACCTTTGGCGACTATATTCTGGCAACCACCAAGACGTTATAGTCCGCCGCCGAAGATGATGGCAATGTGATTTACAGTTGCCAGCATTTATATAAGTGGAACGACGGCCGATATAAAGACAGCCATAACCGATTCAACTCGTCGAGTGGTCCTATGCGCCCAAATGCCAAGCCACTACACTCGATCGCAAACCCTATAAAGAGGTCTTACCGGTGACACCACTCATGATCACCCTGCTAGTCGTAGCCGGGATCGCACTATTGATCGCCATTGGCTACATGAACCATGTGGTGGAAAACAACAAGCTGGAAAAGGCCCGCACCAAGATTGAACTCAACGACCGCCTGCGTCGCTGTGGCGAAATCACCGAGACCTTCCCCGGTCAGCTGATGACACCCGGGCTCAAGCTGCTGTTGACCCGTCTGGAGCTCAACGTCTGTCAGCGTTTGCTCAACCTGGAAAAAACCAGTTCCAACCTCAGGGCGCGGATTACCGAACTGGAAGCCCTGGCCGCTCAAGGCGAATCGATCCCGGTCAACAACCCGCCGGCACCGATCCAGACCGAAGCCAAGGCCAAGGACGTGCGCTTCCTGCTCGAAGCCCTGCACGGCCAAATCACCCGCGCCGCACAGGATGGCTTCCTGCCGACCAACGAAGCCAAGCACTGGATCCGCGAAGTGCGCCACATTCTGGTCCTGCTGCACATTGAGTTCTTCAACAACCTCGGTCAGAAATACCTGCAACAAAACCAGCCAGGCCAGGCCCGCCTCGCCTTCGAACGAGGCGTGCAATACCTGCGTAAACAGCAGGAACCACAGGTCTACGCCGAACAACTCGAATACCTGGAAAAACTCCTCGCGCGCGCCAATGCCATGGTGATGGACAACATCGCGGCGGTTGAGAGCGAGGCAAATCAATTGAATGTAGGCCTCAAAGACGTCGAGGCGGATGCGGACTGGAAGAAGAAAGTGATCTACGACTGATCAGAAGAATCGAAGAAGCCACCGAAACAGGTGGCTTTTTTTTGGGTTGGGTTTGGTGGGCGAGCACAACCGGGAAAGATAGGTCGGCTGTCAGGCCGCCATCGCGAGCAGGCTCACTCCTACAAGGGGTTTGGCGTACATGCTTTCGCTCCTCACCACTCAATAGGCCGAGCGTTAGCTCGCCTGCAGCTTTTGATCTTGATCTGCCCGCCCCTTCGGGAAGCCGAGTGGAGGCGTTCATCTGGGGGTGGGCGCGTAGCGCCGTGCGGCGAAGCCGCACACATCGAGAGGAGGTTGAAGCGAAGCCAACCGGAGGCGATGCCCCCAGATGAATGCCGGAGCGAGGGAACGCCGAGCCTAGGCGAGGGGCTGGACGCTGGGGCGAAGCGTTTTGGTTCCTTTTGGGCGTTTGCAAAAGGGACTCGCCGTAAGGGCGAAACCATAAGCAGCCGTTACCGCAGGAATGGATATGTACACCTGAGAGAGACAGGTCGGCTGTCAGGCCGCCTTCGCGGGCAAGCCTCGCTCCTACAGTAGATCTGTGTACATATGGGGGAGCCAGATCAGAGTCGAAAGTGTCCGACCATCCCTTTCAACTCAACCCCCAACTGCGCTAGCTCAATACTGGAAGCCGCATTCCCCCGCATCGCCAACGAAGACTGATCCGCACTCGCGCGAATACTCGTCACACTGCGATTAATCTCCTCAGCCACCGAACTCTGCTCCTCCGCGGCCGCCGCAATCTGCTGGTTCATTTGCTGAATCAACGACACCGCCGCCGCAATACTCCCCAGCGCACTCTCAGTCTGCAACGCGTCACTCACCGCCAGCTTCACCAGCTCACCACTGTTCTGAATCTGCTGCACCGACGACTGCGCCGCCGAACGCAAGGCACTCACCAGACGCTCAATCTCCTCGGTCGATTGCTGAGTTCGCTTGGCCAGCGCCCGAACCTCATCCGCCACAACCGCAAAGCCCCTGCCCTGCTCGCCGGCCCGAGCTGCCTCAATCGCCGCATTCAGCGCCAACAGATTGGTTTGCTCGGCAACGCTCTTGATCACACTGAGCACCGTGCCAATGTTCTGGATTTCCGCGCTCAAGCTCTCGATGCTCGAACTGGCCGAAGTCGCCGAGTCCGCCAGCTGCTCGATCCGCGCCATGCTCTGACGCACCACCTGCTGACCACTTTCAACCTTGCCGTCCGCCGTTTGCGCAGCCTGCGCAGCTTCCTCCGCGTTACGCGCAACGTCGTGCACTGTCGCCGTCATCTGATTCATCGCCGTGGCGACCTGCTCGGTTTCTTCCTTCTGGCTACTGACTTCCAGGTTGGTCTGCTCGGTCACCGCCGACAGCGATTGCGCGGAACTCGCCAACTGCTCGATACCGGCCTGCAAACCACTGACGATGGTGCTCAGCCCCGCGCCCATCTGCTGCATGGCCTGCATCAACTGGCCGATCTCGTCACGGCGCGTCACTTCAACCGTCGCACTCAAATCACCTGCGGCGATCTGCTGCGCAACACGAATCACGCTGCGCAGCGGCGCCACGATCAACCGGGTAATCACCCACGCCGCAATCAACCCGACCAGCAACGCCAGCGCCGAGGAACCGATGATCAGCATCGAGTTCTTTTTCAACTCGGCCTGCATCGACTGGTCTTCGGCGACATAGGCCTGATCGACCCGCTCCACCACTTGCGCAGCACGCTGGTGCAGTTGTTCGTAGACAGTTTTTTCCTGGGCCAACAGACCGGTGTACTCGGTCAGTTTCTCGCTGAAACTGTTGATGTGCCCCGCCACTTCATTGAGGACAGTCTGATAGCCCTCATCCTTGACCGTGGTTTTCAACTGCTCGGCCTGAACCTGTGCCTGATCGGCCTGCTCGATCTTGCCCTGGCCGGCGCTGTCGTCGCCCTTGCGGCTCTGGTCCAGACGCACACGCGCTTCGTTCATGGCCTGCAGCATCAGCCGCGACACCTGGCTGACCTGATTGGCCTGCTCGATAAACTGTCCACCGTCCTTGCCTTCGGATTCTTTCAAGGTATAGGCGCCGTCATCGGCAAGCCCTGCTTGCAGGACATCAAGGTTGTTGGCGACGCTGGACACCGACCAACTGGCCATTTCCAGGGCCAGGTCCTTGGCCTGACTCAGCGAGACGAACTCGTCGAAGGCCTTGCGATAAGCCCCCAGGGATTGCTCGACGTCATTCATCACCGGCACGTTGGCCGCTGATGCCGCCTTGAGCTGCGTCGCCAGGGCGATCAGGCCATCAACACCCTCGTGCAGCGCATCGACGGTTTTCGGGTTGCCGTGCAAGGCGTATTCCTGCTCAAGCAGTCGCACCTTGAGCAAACCGCTGTTGAGCGACGACATCTGCTTGAGCCCGTCGAAACGATGACTGATGGTTTGCAGGGACCAAACGCCGATGGCTGCCACCAGGGCCGTCAGCAGCAACACCAATACAAACCCGACACCCATTTTTTTTGCCATACCGAGGTTGGCAAAACGTCCTTGCACGGCCGAAATCATTGCACTTAGTCCCCTGACATAGTCTGTTGACGCAGATTCGCAACGGGCATACGCCAGCACAAGTCTCTGGCGTCGGAATAATGGCAAAAAGCTACGCCCGCGTCGTTTTCAGAACGCTTTAGGTCGATTCGCAGTGGTCGCCTGAAAAAATGCCCGAGCACGAGGATCGCAGGCATAAGCCACGTTGATGCGCTGCCAGTCATTGGCCTGGCCGTCGGGACTGAATGCCCTGGAAGAAGACAGCAGCACACCGAAGCGCCGGGCCTGTTTGCGCACCTGAGCGTAGTCGGACATCCGCGATCGCGCCCAGATGAACAGGCCGCCGGCTGGCTTGCCGAAAACCTCCCACTCGGCGTCTTCGAGTACTTGCAAGGCCGCCTCTCTGTCCGTGTTCAAACGCTGGCGCTGACGCTGGACCAGTTTGCGGTACGCGCCGCTGGCCAACAGACACGTCAGCACCGATTCGCAGAACCGTGAGGCGCCCATGCTGCTGATCATCTTGACCTCGGCCAGTTGCGCAATTATCTCGTCACGGGCCACGACAAAGCCGACCCGCAATGAACTGCTGAGGGTTTTCGAGTAGCTGCCGACGTAAATCACATTGTCATTGATACCCAACGCAGCGAGGCGGGTGCCGGGGCCGCTGTGCAAATCCGCATAGACGTCATCTTCAATCACCAGCACGCCATGGGTTTTGGTCAGTTGCATAACCTGCTGCGCCACCGCGGGCGTCAGGCTGCTGCCCGTCGGGTTGTGGTAGAAGCTGTTGATGAACAGCGCTCGGGGTTCGTGCTTGAGCAACAGTGCTTCAAGCTGCGCCGTGTCCGGCCCACGCGGGGTACGCGACACCTCGATCATCGTCACGCCGTGCAGCCTGAGCAGGTCGAACAACAGTGGATAGCCCGGACTTTCCACTACCACGCAATCACCCGGTTTGAGCAAAGTGCGCACGATCAGATCGAGCCCATGACTGGCACCGGCGGTGGTCAGAATACGGTTTTCGTCCACTTCGATACTGAGCTGTTTAAGGCGTTTGAGGATCTGCACACGCAGGGCTGGCAGGCCCCATGACGTGCTGTAGTTGAACAACCCGGCCATGTCGGTACGGCTGACCTGACGGATCGCGTAGCTCAGGTCGTCCGTTTCACGCCAGCTTTCGGGCAGTCCGCCACAGCCTAATAAAAGTTTGCCCGAGAGGTCGCCCTGCTTCACTTCCGCCCCTTCGTACCAGAGGCATTCCTGTTGCCCCTGAGCGGCCAGCACCGGCGCGGCGACAATGAAACCGGCGCCATGACGCGAAGCCAGCACGCCTTGAGTCACCAGCCGCTCACAGGCTTCGACGACGCTGGACTGACTGAGCAGATTGACCCGCGCGATTTGCCGCGCAGAAGGTAAACGCGTCCCTGGCAGCACCTCGCTCTGACGTAGCCAGACGGCCAGCGCGTCGACGATTTGCTGTACGACCGGCACCAATGCCTGTCGATCGATTCTCAATTCCATGAGCAAGCAAACTCCTGTCCATTTGCGGGGAGCAGTTAATCACAGGTGCGCTTGATCGGATGTGCGACAACGCCGCCAAAACCCTCGGTTCTAACCATTTGAAACACAATGTCCGTCCCTTTCACGGCACCATGAAAAAGCCCGCACGCATGCGGGCTTTTTCCTACATGGCAAACGCCAATTGTCAGAACGCGGTGACACCACCGTCCACTGCCAGCGAGTGACCGGTCGTAAACGCCGCGCCATCGCTGCACAGATACAGCACCGCGCTGGCGATTTCCTCGACCTTGCCGATGCGCCCGACCGGGTGCATGGCGTTGGCGAACTCGCCCTTCTTCGGGTCCGCTTCATAGGCACGACGGAACATGTCGGTGTCGATCACCGCCGGGCACACCGCGTTCACGCGAATCTTTTTCTTGGCGTATTCGATCGCCGCCGACTTGGTCAGGCCGATCACAGCATGTTTCGACGCTGCGTAAATGCTCATCTTCGGCGCAGCACCGAGGCCCGCCACCGAAGCGGTGTTGACGATCGCGCCACCGCCCTGGGCCAGCAGCAATGGCAGCTGGTACTTCATGCACAACCAGACGCCTTTGACGTTGACGCCCATGATCGCGTCGAACTCATCAATCGTGCCATCAGCCAGTTTGCCTTTCTCGATCTCGATGCCCGCATTGTTGAAGGCATAGTCCAGACGGCCGTAGGTATTCACCACCTCGTCCATCAGATTTTTTACATCATTTTCCAGCGTGACGTTGCACCGCACGAAGGTCGCTTCGCCGCCCGCCGTACGAATCAGTGCCACGGTGCCTTCGCCCCCGGCCGTGTCCATGTCGGCCACCACCACTTTCAACCCTTCAGCGGCGAATGCCTGGGCGGTCGCGCGGCCAATACCGTTGGCAGCGCCGGTCACAACAGCGACCTGGCCGGAAAACGTCATGCTCATTGTTATGTCCTCAAAGAGAAGATGCGAGGGATCGCGTGTTCGCAGTCTAGCCACAGGGGCGCGTGGCACGGCAGCACTATCAGAAGCCCGGTTGGGCGACCATGAGTGGCAGTGATAGAACCGTGCCTGTAACTATCACTGCACTGGATCGATGTGCATTCGCCGCATCAGCCAAACTTGCAGCATCAATCATGAAGGTCTATCAACAAGGCTTCATTCATCTTGAGTGCCAGTCATGACTACCCAGACCAATCGCCAGTTCCTGCTCGCCAAACGTCCGGTGGGCGCGGCAACCCGCGAGACCTTTACCTATCAGGAAGTGCCAGTCGGTGAACCGGCTGCGGGTCAGATCCTGGTCAAAAACGAATACCTGTCCCTGGACCCGGCCATGCGTGGCTGGATGAACGAAGGCAAGTCCTACATTCCGCCGGTCGGTATCGGCGAAGTCATGCGCGCATTGGGTGTAGGCAAAGTCGTTGCCTCGAACAATCCCGGGTTTGCGGTCGGGGACTACGTCAACGGTGCCTTGGGCGTGCAGGATTACTTCCTCGGCGAACCACGAGGTTTCTACAAGGTCGATCCGAAACTGGCACCGCTGCCGCGTTACCTGTCCGCGCTGGGCATGACCGGGATGACGGCCTACTTCGCGCTGCTCGATGTCGGCGCACCGAAGGAAGGTGACACCGTGGTGCTGTCCGGCGCAGCTGGCGCGGTGGGCAGCATTGCCGGGCAGATCGCCAAGATCAAAGGCTGCCGCGTGATCGGCATCGCGGGCGGCGCGGACAAGTGCAAGTTCCTGATCGACGAATTGGGTTTCGACGGCGTCATCGACTACAAGAACGAAGACGTGCACGCGGGCCTGAAGCGTGAATGCCCGAAAGGTGTCGACGTGTATTTCGATAACGTGGGCGGCGATATTCTCGACGCGGTGCTGAGCCGTCTGGCCATGAAAGCGCGGGTAGTGATTTGTGGCGCGATCAGCCAGTACAACAACAAGGAAGCGGTCAAGGGCCCGGCCAACTATCTGTCGTTGCTGGTCAACCGCGCACGAATGGAAGGCTTTGTGGTGATGGACTACGCCACGCAGTTCGCCGCCGCCGGACAGGAAATGGCCGGGTGGATGGCCAAGGGGCAACTCAAGAGCAAGGAAGACATTGTCGAAGGGCTGGAGACGTTCCCGGAGACGCTGATGAAATTGTTCAGCGGCGAGAATTTCGGGAAGTTGGTGTTGAAGGTATAAAAGCTTCGCGGGCAAGCCTCGCTCCTACAGGTACGGTGATGCACTTGTAGGAGCGAGGCTTGCCCGCGAATGGTTTGAGCAGTCGCTGCTTAAGCCAGCTCGGCCACGACGGCTGCCAACGCCTGCGCCGGATCCGCCGCCTGGCTGATCGGACGACCAATCACCAGATAATCAGAACCGGCATCCAGCGCCTGACGCGGGGTCAGAATACGGCGCTGATCGTCCTGGGCGCTGCCCGCCGGACGAATCCCCGGGGTCACCAGTTGCAGCGAAGGGTGCGCCGATTTCAGGGCCTGGGCTTCCAGGGCCGAGCACACCAGACCGTCCATCCCGGCTTTTTCCGCCAATGCCGCCAGACGCAGCACTTGCTCCTGTGGCTCGATGTCCAGGCCGATACCCGCCAGATCTTCACGCTCCATGCTGGTCAGCACGGTCACGCCGATCAACAGCGGTTTGGGGCCGTTGCGCTGATCGAGTACTTCTCGGCAGGCGGCCATCATGCGCAATCCGCCGGAGCAATGGACGTTGACCATCCATACGCCCATTTCCGCCGCAGCCTTCACTGCCATGGCGGTGGTGTTCGGGATGTCGTGGAACTTGAGGTCCAGGAACACTTCGAAGCCCTTGTCACGCAGGGTGCCGACGATTTCCGAGGCGCAGCTGGTGAACAGCTCCTTGCCGACTTTGACCCGGCACAGCTTCGGGTCCAACTGGTCGGCCAGCTTCAGTGCGGCGTCACGGGTGGGGAAATCCAGGGCGACGATGATAGGAGTCTGGCAGACGGACATGAGCGGGCTCTCAGGCAGGACGAAATCGGCGCGCATTGTAGCGGAACCAGCGCCACTGCGGGACCCGATGATCGGTAAATCGTCCCGAAGACTCAAGCAAGACTAGCCCCTGCGCCAATTGTGTCGAGTTCGATACACACACGACACGCCCACAACACCCTTCCTCGCTACCCTCGGCAGCCGCAACACGTCCTTACAGCACTTCCCGCCCCCGGGCCGGACGCCTATGCTGGAACCACAACCTCGCAGCCCATCTTTGTGGTTGGCAGCCTACCTGGCAGATGAACGCACGCATGCACAGCACCCCAGCACCTCTGAACGATGATCAAAAAGCGCCCGGTGACGACAAACGCTGGAGCATTCGTGCCCTGATCGTCGACGATGACGTCCCGATCCGCGAACTGATGATCGACTACCTGGCCCGGTTCAACATTCACGCCAGCGGCGTCACCGACGGCGCCGCCATGCGCCTGGCGCTGCAAGCGGAGCATTTCGACGTGGTGGTGCTCGACCTGATGCTGCCCGGCGAAGACGGTTTGTCGCTGTGCCGCTGGCTGCGCGCCGAATCGGACATTCCGATCCTGATGCTCACCGCGCGCTGCGAACCCACCGACCGGATCATCGGCCTGGAACTGGGTGCCGATGACTACATGGCCAAGCCTTTCGAGCCACGGGAACTGGTCGCGCGAATTCAGACCATTCTGCGTCGAGTGCGCGACGATCGCACCGAACAGCGTGCGAATATTCGCTTCGACAACTGGCGCCTGAACAGCGTGCTGCGCCAATTGATCGCCGCCGATGGCCTGGTGGTGCCGCTGTCCAACGCCGAATTCCGCCTGCTTTGGGTGTTCATTGAACGTCCGCGTCGGGTGCTCAGCCGTGAACAACTGCTGGACGCCGCCCGTGGCCGTTCGATTGAAGCGTTTGATCGCAGCATCGACCTGCTGGTCTCGCGCCTGCGCCAGAAGCTCGGCGATGACCCGAAAGCCCCGCATTTGATCAAGACCGTTCGCGGCGAGGGTTATCTGTTCGACGCGAGGGACATCGGCTGATGCGGGCGCGCTTCGATACGCTGTTCGGCCGCCTGTTTGGCGTGCTGCTGCTGGCGATCATCCTGGCGCACTTGTTGGCATTTGCCTGGTTTCACCATTACGGTCCACCGCCGCCTCCACCGCCGCCACCGGCGTTTTCCGAAGGCATGGACAGACAGCGCCCGCCCATGGACCCACGCTTCGAAAACCGGCCACCGCGGCCATGGTTCGGCGGCCCCTTGGTGCCGCTGACGTTCCAGTTTGTTTCGCTGATCATTGCCGCCTGGTACGGCGCCAAACTGCTCAGTCGGCCGATCCAGCGGTTAAGCGACGCCGCCGAACGCTTGAGCGAAAACCTCGACAGCGCACCGCTGGATGAGTCCGGCCCACGGGAAGCACGGCAAGCGGCCTACACCTTTAATTTGATGCAGAAACGAATTATCGAACAAGTGCAGCAGCGCTCGCGGATGCTCGGCGCGGTGTCCCACGACCTGCGCACGCCGCTCTCTCGCCTCAAGTTGCGGCTGGAACAGATCGAAGACGACAAGCTGCAGGGCCAGATGCGCCAGGACCTGGATGACATGATCAGCATGCTCGACTCCACCCTTACGTATTTGCACGAACAGCGCACCAGCGAAGCCGGGCAATGGATGGATGTGCAAGCTCTGGTCGAATCCTTGAGCGAAAACGCCCAGGACCAGGGCGCCGACGTCCAGGCCAGCGGCCACTGCACGCCGCTGCTAGTGCAGCCGATGGCCTTGCGCTCATGCATCAACAACCTGCTGGATAATGCCCTGCGCTATGCCGGGCACGCGCGGATCACCCTCGAAGACAACCGCGAGCAACTGGTGATCCGTGTCATCGACCACGGCCCGGGGATTGCGGCGGACAAACGTGAAGCGGTGTTCGAGCCGTTCTTTCGGCTGGAAGGTTCGCGTAATCGCAACTCAGGCGGTGTTGGCCTCGGCATGACCATCGCTCGCGAGGCGGCGGAACGTTTGGGCGGGCAATTGAGCCTGGAAGAAACGCCCGGTGGTGGTCTCACCGCCGTCATCCGCCTGCCCCGCACCTGAACCACACACATCCCCTGTAGGAGTGAGCCTGCTCGCGATAGCGGTAGATCAGTCGACATCTATGTTGAATGATCGACAGCTATCGCGAGCAGGCTCACTCCTACAGGGTCGGGGTCTGGCCTGTGACTTGTGTACCACTCGGTACAAACCCCACACACCCACGACACCTTGCCCCTTGACGCTGCATAAGCCGGTGCACCTGCCGGTTTTCCATTCCAGGGAGTGAGCCCAATGATTGGTAGCGTCAGTAATTACACGAGCTATACCAGCACCAGCACCACAACCAACAGCGCCCGCAGCCAGCAATTCCAGAAAGAACTGTTCGTCAAACTCGATAGCAACAGCGACGGCGCGGTGGATCAGGACGAACTTAAAAGCGCCCTGTCGCAGAAAACCGACGACGGTCTTCTGGTCAGCCTGAGCAAGAACTTTGGCGACCTGGACAGCGACGACAGCGGCAGCCTGAGCAGCGAGGAAATGGCGGCGATGGCACCGCCGCCTCCGCCGCATGACCAGGCACCGAACACCGAACTGGCTGATGCGCTGCTTAGCGCCCTGGACACCGACGGTGACGGTGCCATTAGCAGTGACGAACTGAGCACGGGTCTGACCAGCGCTGGCAGCAGTGCCGACAGCACAGAAATTTTCTCGGCCCTGGACAAGAACGAAGACGGCACCGTCAGCAAGGACGAACTCGCCGCCAGCCTCACCCCGCCGCCACCGCCACCACAGCAGGTGTCCAGTGAAGAACTGTTCAGCCAGCTTGATACGGACAGCGATGGCAGCGTGACCGCCACCGAATTGAGCAGCGCGTTGCAGGCCAGCAACAGCACTTCATCGACCAGCACCGACACCAGCGCCGCGTTGCTCAAAGTGCTGGACAGTGACAGCAGCGGTGGTGTCAGTAGCGATGAACTGAAAACGTCGCTGCAAGCAGGTCGCGAGAAAACCAGCGACGAGTTCAACGTCAATGAAGCGCTGAACAAGATGATCGCCAATCTGAGCAGGCAGTATTCGCTCGATAACGTGGCGACGGTGGGCAAGTACCTGAACGTCGCAACCTAAGTCAAAAACTTCGCGGGCAAGTCGGATCGCCGCACCGCTCGCTCCTACAGGTCGTGCGTCAATTTTCGGAGTCGCGTTAATCCTGTAGGAGCGAGGCTTGCCCGCGAAGAGGCCCTCAGCCCCACCAAAAACTTAAGGCCGGCGATCATCTACCCGCGCATGACTCTTGCTCCAGTCAGTCAACAGACTGTACGCAACCGCCAGCAACGTAGGCCCGATGAACAGCCCGATAAACCCGAACGCAATCAACCCACCAAACACGCCCAGCAACACGATCACCAACGGCAAATTCCCGCCCCGGCTGATCAGGTACGGCTTAAGCACGTTGTCGACGCCACTGATAATGAACGTGCCCCAGCACCCGAGAAACACCGCCATCCCGTAATCGCCTTTCCAGGCCAGCCACGCGGTGGCCGGAATCCACACCAACGGTGGACCCATTGGAATCAGGCTGAGCATGAAGGTCACGATGCCAAGCACCAGTGCCCCAGGCACCCCGGCAATCAAAAACCCGATCAACGCCAGAACCGCCTGCGCCGCTGCCGTGCCGATCACCCCGTTCACCACCCGCTGCACGGTCCCGGCCACGAGTTCGATGTAGTACCCGGCGCGATCACCGATCAGCCTTTCCAGCAAGACATGGACAAACGCCGCCAGCCGCGGCCCGTCGCGATAAAAGAAGAAGACGAAGACGATGCTCAATGTCAGCTCGAGAATCCCGCCCCCGATCTGCGCACTGCGTGCCAGCAGCCAGTTGCCGACCTGCCCCAGATAAGGTTTGATCGCCACCATCATCGCCGCGCCTTGCTGATCGATGCTGTTCCAGATCACGACCAACCGCTCGCCCACTAACGGAACACCACCCAGCCAGGTCGGCGCTTCCGGCAAACCGTCCATCTGCACATCCTTGATGAACGCCGTGGCATCACGCACATGGTCCGCCAGGTTGAACCCGAGCCACACCAGCGGCACTGCCACCAGCAACATCCAGCCGAGGGTCAGCAACGCCGCCGCCAGGGATTCGCGGCCGTTGAGCCAACGGGTCAGCAACCGCATCAACGGCCAACTGGCAAAGGCCAGCACTGCGCCCCAGAACAGCGCCGACCAGAACGGCGCCATCACCCAGAAGCTCGCGCCAAACAGCACCAGGAGCAGGATCTGCACCAACAGCCGATCGTTATTGGGCATGTAAAGTCTCGAAAGAATCAGTCAGAAAAGAATAGGCGAACGCACCGGGTGCGCTCGCCTGATAAAGCTTATCGCAACAGTTCGATGTGCAGGCCAGAGCCTTCGGCGTTGCCGGCTTCCATTCGCGCCGCCCGCACGCCCTGCCCGATCAGCGCCTGACGCCAAGCCTCGGCCTTGGCTCCGGAAACACTGACCCGCAAGGTTGTGTCGAGGTTCAGGCCGCGAGAAATCAAGCGCAGCCAGGTGTCATCGGGATCAGCGCTCAACTTCGGAAAATCGAGTTCCCCCGTACTTTTTAGCTCTCTCAGCAAGGTCGCCGAGGTCGGTAGCAAATCGCCTAGCGGGGCAGCAGCGTCGAACTGTTCGACGTGCAGATAGGCTTTGCGATTGCCGCGAGTGATGCTGTAAAGCGCCACCAGCGTATTGTCCCGGGGCGCCGCGAGACGCAACAACAAGTACGCCTGTTGATCGTCGGCACCGTACAACTTGGCGTTGCCGAAGACATCATTGGCCCAGAGGCTGCTTTCACCGCAATCACGCGCCTGACACCAGAACAGCAATCCGGCACCCTGCTTCTGCAAGGCTTCACGGGCGGCGGTGAAAGCGTCAGTTGACGAGTGCTCCGGCGGCAACTCGTAGGTCACCGACGTCGCGGTTCCCCGGGCGCTGACCTGGCCATCGAAGCGCAACTGGCCGCTGATTTTACGGATCGATCCCAGCGGATAAATTCGTTCAAGCTCGACGCCCGGGCGATAGTCGACGATCTGCGCATCGGCCATACGCGGCACGATCGGCAAGTCCTGACTGCCTGGGACATCGGCGGCAAACAAAAATGGACTGAAACAACACAGCGCAAGCACACTGAATGAACGCATGGATAGACTCATCGGATCAGCATGGCCTGGGCACCCTTGACGACACTGGCATCATCGATGCGCTCGGGCACCAGCAAACCGCGCTGGACCGCCGGACGCGCTTCCATGCTTGCCATCCAGCGCTGCAAGGCCGGCAACCCTTCAACTTCGACACCGGACCACTCATGGCCACGCACCCAAGGAAAGGTGGCGATGTCGGCAATGCTGTACTCATCTGCCAGAAACTCCGCGGCTTGCAGGCGCGTATCGAGCACTTCATAGAGGCGACGGGTTTCATGTTGATAGCGGTCGATGGCACCCTGAAGTTTTTCCGGAAAGTAGCGGAAAAACACATTGGCCTGGCCCTGCATCGGGCCGATCCCGCCCATCTGGAACATCAGCCATTGCAGGACGACCGAGCGCCCCTTGGGATCCTTGGGCAGCAGTTTGCCGCTCAGTTCAGCGAGGTAAATCAGGATGGCGCCGGATTCGAACACGGCGAAATCGCCGTTGGCGCGGTCGACAATCGCCGGAATCCGGCCATTGGGATTGATCTTGAGGAAGTCCGGTGACTTCTGTTCCTTTTTGTCGAAACTCAAGGCGTGCACCTTGTAGGGCAGGCCGAGTTCTTCGAGCACGATAGAGACCTTGTGGCCATTCGGGGTCGCAGCGGTGTAGAGATCTATCATGGTTGTCTCCCATTTCAACCCGCCCAGCCTCGACAGTTGCCCGGCGCAAGTCAAGGAACGGCGAAAAACCGATTGAAACAGTCTGCGACAAGGTCGGCGCCGGGTTCGTCATTCAGGTGCAAATGATGGCCGCCTGGCAGCTGTTCACGGCTAAAGGGTAGACGCTCCAGCAGTTCGGGATGTTTGGCGAGCATGCCGTCAGCTGCAACCACCAATAATGCCGGACAACTGACACGCTTGACGAAGGCCATCGCCTGCTCGGTTGTAAGACGTAGCGGCGACGGTAGCGTGAGACGGTTGTCGGTGCGCCAGGTGTAACCGCCCGGCACCGGCATGAGACCACGTTGGGCCAGCAGCTCGGCGGCTTCACGACTGACCGCCACCAGGCCTTTCATTCGTGCCTCGATGGCGCGGTCCAGCGTGCTGTAGACCGGTTTGCGTTTTTCCCGCAAATCCAGCTGCGCTTGCAGGGCCATGCCCATGCGTTCGGCGGCATTTTCGCCTTTGTCTGTAGGAGGAATGATGCCGTCGATCAACGCCAGATGCGTGACGCGCTCCGGCATCGACCCGGCGATGATCAACGAAGCGATCGCGCCCATGGAGTGTCCCATCAGTGCAAAACGCTTCAGGCCCAGCTGTTCGGCGACTTGTAGCACGTCGTGGGCGTAGTCCCACATCGCGTAACCGGCACCGGTCGGACGATGCCCGGAGTGACCGTGACCGGCCATGTCGAGGGCGATGATGCGCAGACCTTTGAGCTTCGGCGCCAGTCGGGCGAAGCTGTTGGCGTTGTCCAGCCAGCCGTGCAAGGCGATCACCGGCAGCCCGTCTTCAGGACCGAACAGGTGCGCGGCCAGCTCGATGTGCGGCAGGCTCAGGCGAACTTCTTCGACGACGTTACTCATGCGCAATCCTGCTGGCGACGACCTTCCCAGCGGCTGAACAGGTTTTTCAGCAGCGTGGCGGTGTCTTGCGGACGTTCGAGGGGAAACATGTGGCCACCGGGCATGGTCAGTGATTCGCCCAGCGGCATGCGCCCCACGGAGCTTGCGTGATGACGCATCACCACCCGGCTCTTGTGCCCGCGAACCACCGCCAGCGGCACTTTCAACTGCCGTGCCTGGCCTGGACTGGTGTGCGGGACGCCACGGTAGATGCTGATTTCCGTGGCGGGGTCGAAACGCAGGCGCAGCTTGTCGCCGACTTTTTGCAAACCGTGTTGCAGGTAAGCGTCGAAGCACTCCGGATCAAAGCTGCGGAACAGGGTTTTACCCGCGAAATAGAGTCGCGCCGCTTGCAGGTCGGCAAACTCTTCCCGACGCCCCAATGTACGGCCGGCGGGCGTCAGACGATCAATAAAACCAAAACGTTTGGCCGCTCGGATCACCCATTGATCGGCACGGGTCAACACCGGCGAATCGAGCATCACCACGCCGCGATACAGTTCAGGGCAACGCAACGCCGCGTGTAGATGCAGAACACCGCCGAAGGAATGGCCGACGCCCCAGACCGGTTCCGGTTGCTGTTTCAGATGGTGGATCAGCTCATCCACCAGGTTTTGCCAGTTGTCGTCCGCCGGAAAACGCGGATCGTGGGCGTGCTGTTCCAGATGCGTCACCTGATACTCGGGCGCCAGCGCCGCGAACAATTTGCCGTAGGTGCCCGAAGGAAAGCCATTGGCGTGGGCGAAAAATATCTGTTGCGACATACCGGCAAATCCATGAGCGAGAACAGGGGTTGATTGTCCGCAAGACGCGAGGCTGCGGCAATGACTGTAAGTGCCAGGAATGATGACAGTCCGGTCAGGGGCATGAGCCATTCAGTGTGCGCTGACAATACTGTGGCGAGCGAGCTTGCTCGCGTTCGGCTGCGCAGCAGCCGCAAAACCGGTCGCCGTGGGACTGGAGATCGGGGTGCACCGGTAGGGGCTGCTTCGCAGCCCAGCGGGAGCAAGCTCCCTCGCCACAGGAAATTATCGGGCAGGAAAATGTGGTTCGCTCGACAATCAGCGGGTTGGTGGATTCTCGCCCAGCGGCACCACCGCCATGGTCAACCGCGACACGCAACTGGCCTTGCCCTCATCACTGCTCAAACGGATATCCCAGACATGGGTCGTGCGCCCAATGTGAATCGGTTTGGCCACTGCCGTCACCCGCCCGCTGCGCAGCCCTCGCAAGTGGTTGGCGTTGATTTCCAGACCCACGCAATAGAACTTGCTGGCATCGATGCAAAGATAACTGGCCATGGAACCGACCGTCTCTGCCAGTACCACCGAGGCACCGCCGTGCAGCAAACCGTAAGGCTGATGAGTGCGGTGGTCGATGACCATGCTCGCAGTCAGGGACTCTTCATCAAAGGCTTCGAAGCGAATATCCAGCACTTCGCCGATGGTGTTTTTCTGGATTGCGTTCAACTGCTCGACGTTGGGAGTGGTACGCCACAGACTCATCGTTGCTTTCCTTTGTTGGTTTTATTCGTGGATCAATCCTGCCACAGCACCGCCTCGCTGCGCTCGCTCCATTCTTCAAACCGGTCACCGTAGGCTGCTTCGATCACGTTGCGCTTGATCTTCAGGGTCGGCGTCAGGAAGCCGTTTTCCACGGCCCAACTGTCCTTGACCACCACCAGTCGACGCAAGCGTTCGTGTTTGTCGAGCACGCCATTGACCTCCTCCAGCAGTTTTTCCAGGCTTGAATGCAGCCCCGCCCGCGCCGTTCCGCTGGCATCCTGCTGACCGACCGCCGACAGCACGCACAATCCCAGCGGCGCACTCAAGCCATCGCCGACCACGCACACTTGTTCGATCCGCGAATGCACCGCCAGCCGATTTTCGATCGGTGCCGGGGCGACGTATTTGCCTTTGCTGGTCTTGAAGATTTCCTTGAGCCGCCCGGTCAGGCGCAGGTTGCCTTCGGCATCTTCCTCGCCCTTGTCACCGGTGCGCAGGAAGCCGTCTTCGGTGATGGTTTCAGCGGTTTTCCCGGGGTCCTTGAAATAACCGAGCATGGTCGCACCGCTGCGCACCATGACTTCGCCGGAGTCGGCAATCCGCACTTCTACCTCCGGGCAAGGCTTGCCGATCCAGCCGGGTTTGTTGTCGCCGGGGCGGCCGATGTGGGAATAACCGCAGCTCTCGGTCATGCCGTAGACCTCCAGCACATCCAGCCCCAGTTTGCGGTACCACAGCAGCAAGGTCTGCGGCACGGGCGCGGCGCCGGACAACGCCACGCGCAACGCATCCAGCCCCAACCCGGCGAGTACTTTGTGCCCTACCCGCTTGCCGATGAAGGGCAGGCCGAGCAGGAAGTCGAGGCGTTTTGCCGGGATCTTGCTGTACACGCCCATCTGGAATTTGGTCCAGATCCGCGGCACGCCAAACAACGCAGTCGGCCGCGCCCGCTGCAAATCCGTGAGGAAGGTGTCGAGGCTTTCGGCAAAAAACACGGTTTGCCCGGTATAGATCGACGCCAGCTCGACGAACATCCGTTCGGCGACGTGGCACAGCGGCAGATAGGACAACAGTCGGTCCGACTCATTGAGGCCAAACAACTGGGTGCCGCGCGTGGTGGCGAACCCCAGATTGCCGAAGCTGTGCATCACGCCTTTGGGCAGCCCGGTGGTGCCGGAGGTGTAGATGATGGTCGCCAACTGATCGGCGGCGGGTTTGGGGTCGTCCTGGATCGGCGAGCTGCGCTGCAAGTCGGCCCAACTGAAATCGAAGGTCCCGGGCGGATGCAAGGGCAGGCTGATGGTCGGCAGATCGGCACTGACCCCGCGGGACATGCTCGGCCAGTCATCGAGTTTGCCGATGAACGCCAGCGCTGCTTCGGAGTGTTCGAGCACTTGCGCAACGGATTCGGCGGTGAGGTTCGGGTACAACGGCACCGACACGTGCCCGGCCATCCAGATCGCCAGGTCGGCGATGATCCAGTGGGCGCAGTTTTTCGAGATCAGGGCGATGTGGCTGCCTTGGGGCAATTCGCGGGCCCGCAGCCAGTGCGCAGCGCAGCGAGCCTGATGGCCGACATCGGCCCAGGTCAGGGTCTCGACCTGTCCACCGCCCGTAGGCTGGACCAGAAATCGCTGGCGGGGATGACGAGCTTCACGCTCGTAGAAGACGTCCAGCGGCAAACGAAAAGCAGCAGACATGCGACTCGCTCCTTTATTTTTGGTCTGGAGCAAGCGTAGTCAACCAAGCGGTTGCTTGGTCGACTATTTCACACAAAATCTGCAACACCGCCGGTCTTGTAGGAGCGAGGCTTGCCCGCGAAGGGGCCTTCAAAGACGCCAAAAGCTTCGCGGGCAAGCCTCGCTCCTACAACGGCAAAAGCCAAAGCCAGAACAGAGCCAAAGCCAGAGCCAAAGCCAAAGCCAGAGCCAAAGCCAAAGCTGCTTTACGGGTGTTTGATGCCGTTGAGTTTCATTGCCCCGGCCACCGGCAAATCGCCTTCGAGCTCGGCAAGGCCGGCGGTTCCCACTTTTTCCGGGTCCTGCACATGCCCGTTCTGCAGGAAACCCAGCAGGTTGCCCACCAACGGGTTATGACTGACCAGCAGCGCGTAATCCACCGACACCAATTGCTCTGCGACCGCTTGCGGGCTGTAACCGGGGGTCAGCCATTCAACAGTGCGAATGTCCGGTTGAAAGCCCAGCGCTTCACGCACCAGCTGCGCGGTCTGCTGTGCTCGCAAAAACGGGCTGGCGTAGATGGCTGTAATTGGCTGACCGATCAGCTCGGCGGCGCTAAGCAGCACCTCTTCACAACCATGTGGAGTCAATGCCCGTTCGGAGTCTGGACGCGAGCCGTAAGGCTCGGCTTCACCATGACGCAATACCCAGAGTTTCATAGTTTCGGCTCCTCATCTCGGGCCGGATGTGGCGCTGGCGGCACGGCGTGCGGCGCTTCGCCTTCCGGTGTACGCGGCGTCGGCCAGTCGGCGAACGGCCAGGGTTTCTGGTCGCTGTGGAAGGTGCCGAAACGACCGATCTGCGCCAGGAACTGGCTCAGGCTGTCGCCGAAGTTCATCAGGCTGGCGCTCGGGGCGCCATAAATCAAACGATAGATCAGTTGCACCAGCACCACCGCGCCGAGGATGAACTGCGCCACTTGCCAGACCAGCAAGAAGACGATCATCCATAACACCCGCAGCAGAATGGACTCGTAGGTGGCTTCTGTTTTCGGATCGTTCATGTGCAACTCCCTGCTTTATCTGGAAAGCGTGATCAGTTGAAACCGCTGGTGGAAATGAAGTCGACATCGGTTTTGGGTTCGCCGCGCATCAACAGTTCAATCACTTGATTCAAAGTGCGCCCTTCGAACAGGATCGCGTGCAACCCGGCGACCAGCGGCATATAGACGCCCACTTCCTGAGCCTTGGCTTTGAGCACCTTCAGCGTGTTCACGCCTTCGGCGACTTCACCCAGACGGGTCACCGCATCTTCCAGGCTCAACCCCTGGCCGAGGGCAAACCCGACCTGGTAGTTGCGGCTTTTCGGCGACGAGCAGGTGACGATCAAGTCGCCCACGCCCGCCAGCCCCAGGAACGTCATCGGGTTAGCGCCCTGATTCACGGCGAAGCGAGTCATTTCCGCCAACGCGCGAGTGATCAGCATGCTCTTGGTGTTTTCACCCATGCCCAGCGCCACCGCCATGCCGGCGATGATCGCGTACACATTTTTCAGCGCCCCGCCCAACTCCACGCCGAAACGGTCGGCGCTGGCGTACACGCGGAAGGTGCGGCCATGCAGCGCTTCCTGGACCCGTTGGCAGAGTTCTTCGTCTTCGCTGGCGACCACCGTGGCAGTCAGCGCGTGTTCGGCGATTTCACGGGCCAGGTTCGGCCCGGACAGCACGCCGATGCGCGCTTGCGGGGCGATTTCTTCGAGGATCTCGCTCATCAGCTTGAATGTATGGGCTTCGATGCCTTTGGTCAGGCTCACCAGCAGTTTTCCGCTCAAACGCTCGGCATGCGGGACCAGTACCGAGCGCAACGCGCTGGACGGCAGTGCGACAAAGCACAGGTCGCAGGCGTCCAGGGTCGCCTGCAAGTCGGTCACCGGTTCTACCGCCGGAAGAATCTTGATGCCTTTGAGGTAACGCGGGTTCTCGCGATTGACCCGAATGGACTCGGCCTGTTCGGGGTCACGCATCCACTGCCGAACCTGATGCCCGTTCTCGGCCAACAGATTAGCCACGGCGGTACCAAAACTTCCGCCTCCCAGGACCGCAATTGGGCGCTGTTCAGTCATATGCAATCCGTTAATCCATACCAGTGGCGATGTCGGCATTATACGGAGCGTCCCAGTGGCGGCCAGCCCCCGTGTCAATTACCGACACTTGTAGGAAGAAGACCAATAAATCCTAGGAAAATGCCGGCATCGTGAATGGAAAAGTCGATCAGCTCGGTTAACATGCGCGCCAACTAATCGTTATCAAGGACGTTTCGTGTCGTTTGGCTCTCCTTCACCTCGCTCGCCGCTGGTTCTGGCACTGATTTTCAGCTCGCCATTGCTGGCCGACGACTTGTTTCTCGACAACGAACCGCTGCCGCAAGTGCTCACGGCCACCCGCCTGAAGCAGTCGCCGGCCGCCGTCCCGGGAAGCATGACGGTGATCGACAGCGAATTGATCAACGCCAGCGGCGCGCGGGACATCAGCGAATTGCTGCGGCTGGTGCCGGGCATGATGGTTGGCAACATCAGCGGCAACCAGGCGGCGGTGAACTACCACGGCACCAACGCCACCGAAGCGCGGCGCATGCAAGTGTTGATCGACGGCCGTTCGGTGTACCGCGCCGGCCTGGCCACGGTGGACTGGAGTGATATTCCGGTAGCCATGGAAGACATCGAGCGCATCGAGGTTTTCCGCGGCCCCAACACCGTCAGTTATGGCGCCAATGCGCTGATGGCGGTGGTCAACATCATCACCCGCAACCCGGCCGACAGCCACGGCACGCGGATGAAAGTCACCCGTGGCCAGCGCGGCATCAACGACTTCTATGCCAGCCAGGGCCTGGGTTGGGACGGCGGCGACCTGCGCCTGTCACTGTCCGGCCAACAGGACGACGGCTTCGACACCAACCGCAACGGTGCCGATTATCGCGACAGTCGCCGCTTGAACCGCTTCAACCTTGCCGTCAGCCAGACGCTGAGTGAAAACCAGAGCATCGACTGGCAATTGAACGCCAAGGACGGAACCAACCAGCGGCCTTATACCTACCGCCCGGTGTTCTCCGGGATTACCGCCGCCGGGAACAATTCCGACGTCATTGCCAAGGACTACGCCGGTTCGTTGCGCTGGAACCTGGACATCAATCCTGATCACAGCCTTTATATCCAAGGCTCGGCTCAGCACTGGGACCGTCAGCAGACTTGGCGCGCTTGTGACGCCGAGGTGTCGTTCAGCCCGGAACTGACCGAACTCTGGCAGCTCAACCCGAACTACACCGAACGCCTGGCGCGCAACATCGAGCGTTTTACCGGTCCTGGCGCACCGGCCGGCACAGCGGCGGAACGTGCGCTGGGGAATCAGGTGCTGGCGCAATGGCGCAACGGCGCCCGGCAAACCCTTTGTGGCGACATCGACCAGAGCGCTCGGGAATCGCGCTACGACCTCGAACTGCAAGACACCCTCAGCCTGTCCGACAGTCTGCGACTGGTCAGCGGCATGAACTATCGTTACGACCGGGCAGATTCCGAGACCTACTTTAATGGCACGCTTGATGACACCACTTGGCGGGCATTCGGCCAACTCGAGTGGCGCGCCACCGAGCACTGGTTGCTGCAGGGCGGAGCCATGTTCGAAGACACGCAATTGACCGGCAGCTCGCTGACCCCGCGGGTCGCCGTCAACTATCTGATCAACCCGCGCCACGGCCTGCGCGCGGTGTACTCGGAAGCGATCCGCTCACCGGACATGTTCGAAAACAACGTCAACTGGAGTTACCAGGTTACCAACCTGCGACCCAGCGCCTACGGTCAGACCAGCGCCCGGTATTTCGTCAAGACCCGCGGCCCCGGCGACCTCGAACAGGAACGCATGCGCTCGCGCGAACTGGGCTACAACGGCTACTTCGCAGAGATTGGGCTGACGGTCGATGTGAAGCTGTTCTACGACGAAATCAGCGGCATGATCAGCGAACCGCTGCGCAACAATCAGTACATCGCCAGCAACTCCAACAGCTCACGTTTCAAGGGCACGGAAACCCAGCTGGACTGGCGTCTGAGCAGCGCCGATCGCCTGCGCCTGACGTACGCCTACGTCGACGCCGAGGCGAGCAATCCGCAGGATGAGCTGTTCACTGCGCGCAACAGCGGTTCCGCCGGTTGGCTGCGCAATTGGGGCCACGGCTGGAACAGCGCCCTCTTCTATTATGGTGACGACGCCCTCAACGGCTACCGCTTCGAACGCGTCGACACGCGCATCGCCAAACGCATCCGCCTGGGCAAGGCCAGCCTGGAACTCGCCGGCGTGCTCCAGCAACGCCTCGACCATCAACCCACCACCTTCGTCGATAACAACTACGACGAGCGTCGGGTGCTCTACTTCAGCGCGGAGCTGACGTTTTAAATGCTGCATCGCCTGTCGCGGAAGTCGCCAACCCTTGGCCGCCTGCTGGCAGGGTTGTGTCTAGTGTTTGGCGGTCTGCTCGGCAGCCTGCCGGCACAAGCCGCCGACATTCTGCTGACCGGCGCCGAAGACAGCCCCGGCGTGCAATCCTTTGTGCAGGCGCTGAGCGGCATGCGCCCTGCCGACAGCGTGCGCTTCCAGGCCCTGGACAGCTTGCCGAGGCCGGGCAATCTACCCGCCGATACCCGTTTGATCCTGCTCGATCTGCCGAGCCTCGACTGGCGTCTGCAAGAGACACAAGGTCCGCCGACGCTGGTGCTGCGCATCAGTCGCCTGCAAGCCCATCAACGGTTCGGCGCTGACTTTCCATCGCACCTCAGCCTGCTCTGGAGCGATCCGCCGCTGGATCGGCAATTGCGCCTGACCCGGCTCATCCTGCCCGAGGCCCGACGCATCGGCGTGCTGTACGACAGTCACAGCGAATTCCTGCTCAAGGAATTGCGTCTGTCGGCGCAAGCGTTGGGCCTGGAAGTGATCGCCGGGCGATGGGACAACACCAACGACAGCCGCCCCTTACAGGAGTTGCTAAGGAACTGCGACGTGCTGCTGGGACTCGACGATGCCGATTTGTACAACCCGAAAACCGCAAAAAACCTGCTATTGAGCAGCTACTCGCGGCAACTTGCGCTGGTCGGCCCGAACGCCGCGTTCGTCAAGGCCGGTAGCCTGGCCAGCACCTACAGCGATCAGAACGATTGGCTGGAAGTGCTCGGCGAATTGCTCGATCGCCCGCCCACAGACTGGCCGCGCGCGTTGTATCCGCAACACTTCAAAGTGTTAAGTAACCCGCAGGTGGCTCGTTCATTGGGTATTGAACAGGTGACTGAAGCATTTGTCGCAGCACAGTTGGCCGAAGGAGAACGCCGCCCATGACCTTCCGTCGCGGTTGGGACATCAATACCCGCACGCAGATCATCAGCCTCGGCCCTGCCCTGTTGCTGACGTTGTTGCTGATCAGCTTCTTTACTTTCGTGCGGATCCAGGACTTGCGTCAGGAGCTCAACCACACCGGTCAGCTGATCGCCAACCAACTGGCGCCCGCCACGGAATACGGGGTGATTTCGGGCAACAACGAGGTCCTCGAAAGTCTGCTCAAGGCCACGCTAGCCACCCCGAACGTGCGCTTTCTGGAAGTCCAGGACAGCGCCAACCGGATTCTGGTGTACGTCGAGCAACCGTCGGAAACCCACACCCGCTCGCACCAGGTCGAAGTGTTCCAGGCGCCGGTGCGGCTGCAACGGATCGCCCTGAACAATGATTTTTTCCAGGGCAGCAAAGTCGCCAACACGGCCCCGCCCGAGGATTATCTGGGGCGGGTGATCGTCGGTTTGTCCAATGACGCCTTCAGCCAGCGCCAGCAGGAAATCCTGTTCAAGGCCGGGATCCTCGCCTTGTTCGCCCTGCTGTTTACATTTCTGGTGGCCCGGCGCCTGGCCGGCAGCCTGTCGCAGCCGATCCGCGACATCGGGAACGCCGTGAAGGCGATCCAGGAAGGCGACTACAAGACGCCGCTGCCGATCGTCGATGACACTGAATTGGGTGCGTTGTCGCAACACATCAACAACCTCGCGCAGGGCCTTGAGCAGGCCAGCCGTGAGCAGCATCAGGCCATGGCGCAATTGATCCAGACCCGCGAAGAAGCGGAAAAGGCCAACAACGCCAAGTCCGATTTCCTGGCGATGATGAGCCACGAATTGCGTACGCCGATGAATGGCGTGCTGGGCATGCTGCAACTGCTGGAAACCACCGACATGACCGAGGAGCAGATCGAGTACGCGGCGCTGGCTTCGGAGTCCACCGAACACCTGCTCAAAGTCATCAACGATATCCTCGACTTCTCGCGCATCGAGCGTTCGGAACTGGAGCTTGAACACATTCCGTTCAACCTCGCGGACCTGATCAGCAGTTGCGCCCAGTCGTTCCAGCACAGCGCGGTACAACGCGGGCTCGATCTGGCCCTGGCGATTCCCGAGGACATGCGCGCGTTGCAGGTTCAGGGCGACCCGACGCGAATCCGACAGATTCTGGTCAACCTGGTGGGCAATGCGCTGAAGTTCACCGAACAAGGCCGCGTCAGCATCGAACCGCAATGGCAGTCACTTGATCACGAATTGCTGTGGTTCACCTGCACTGTGCGCGACAGCGGGATTGGCATCTCGGCCGAAAGCCTGGAATTGATGTTCAATGCGTTCCAGCAGGCCGACAGTTCTATTTCAAGGCGTTACGGCGGTACCGGACTGGGGTTGCCGATTGCGCGCACGCTGGCCGAACGGATGGGCGGCACCTTGCGCGCCCAGAGCGAAGAAGGCCTGGGCTCGGTGTTCACCCTTGAAATTCCGCTGGCGCTCTATAAGCAGTCGCTGCCGGAACTGAAGTCACGAACACAGGCCGGCGACGGCCATGGCGAAGGGCGCAATGTGCTGCTGGTTGAGGATAATCCGGTCAACCAGACGGTCATCGAAGCAATGTTGCGCAGTCTGGGCTTTACTGTCAGCGTCGCGACCGATGGCGCGCAGGCGGTGCGGAGTGCCGAGAGCCTGATTTTCGAAGCGATTCTGATGGATTGCCGACTGCCGATCATCGATGGCTACGAAGCGACCCGCCAGATCCGCCAGTTGCCCGGCTGCGCAGACTTGCCGATCATCGCCCTGACCGCCAATGCCTTGCAGGGCGACCGTGAAGCGTGTTTATCGGCTGGAATGAACGATTACCTGGCCAAGCCCTTCAAACGCACTGATCTGCAGCAGATTCTGCAGCGCTGGGTGCAGTAGTGCAGGCCTTTCGACCATCTGCGACTGGCGTGAAAGGCGAAAGTGCGGCAGTCTTAGGCACCCGAACAGGCCCGAAAAGGGGCTTGAATAATAATTTCAGTGCACAAGTGTACATTCATGTCCTTGGTGCTGTGACTTTCACCACAACGCAATAGTCTATGAGTAGGCTGCTGACTTGAAGCATGAACGCTTCGGTCGGCCGGGAAGATTTGCCCCACCCTGCCGCATGGGACTATTGAGGAGCTCGCATGACCCAACAAAACGCCTTTACTCGGGAAGACCTGCTGCGCTGCAGTCGCGGTGAGCTGTTCGGCCCAGGTAACGCACAACTGCCCGCCCCGAACATGCTGATGGTGGATCGCATCACCCATATCAGTGCCGAGGGTGGCAAGTACGGCAAAGGTGAATTGGTCGCCGAGCTGGATATCACTCCGGACCTGTGGTTCTTCGCCTGCCACTTCGAAGGTGATCCGGTGATGCCAGGCTGCCTGGGCCTCGACGCCATGTGGCAACTGGTCGGTTTTTTCCTCGGCTGGCAAGGTCTGCCGGGCCGCGGCCGTGCGCTGGGTTCGGGCGAAGTGAAATTCTTCGGCCAGGTCCTGCCGACCGCCAAGAAAGTCACCTACAACATTCAGATCAAGCGCGTGCTGAAGGGCAAGCTGAACCTGGCCATCGCCGATGGTTCGGTCAGTGTCGACGGCCGCGAGATCTACACCGCCGAAGCCCTTCGGGTCGGCGTTTTCACCTCCACTGACAACTTCTAAGGGTTATCCGCATGCGCCGCGTCGTTATCACTGGTCTGGGCATCGTATCGTGCCTGGGCAATGACAAAGAGACCGTCTCCGCTAACCTGCGTGCAAGCCGCCCTGGCATCCGGTTCAACCCGGAATATGCCGAAATGGGTCTGCGTAGCCAGGTTTCCGGCTCCATTGACCTTCCCCTCGAAGAGCTGATCGATCGCAAGATCTATCGCTTCGTCGGCCACGCGGCGGCTTACGCCTACCTGGCCATGAAAGACGCCATCGCCGACTCCGGTCTGACCGATGAGCAAGTCTCCAACCCGCGTACCGGCCTGATCGCCGGTTCCGGTGGTGCCTCCACGCTGAACCAGATGGAAGCGCTGGACATCCTGCGCGAAAAAGGCGTCAAGCGCGTCGGCCCATACCGTGTAACGCGGACCATGAGCAGCACCGTTTCCGCGTGCCTGGCAACGCCGTTCAAGATCAAGGGCCTGAACTACTCCATCGCTTCTGCCTGTGCCACCAGTGCTCACTGCATCGGTACCGCCATGGAACAGATCCAGATGGGCAAGCAGGACATCGTGTTCGCCGGCGGCGGTGAAGAAGAGCATTGGAGCCAGTCGTTCCTGTTCGACGCCATGGGCGCATTGTCCAGCCAGTACAACGAAACCCCGGAAAAAGCTTCCCGTGCCTACGACGCCAAGCGTGACGGTTTCGTCATCGCCGGCGGTGGCGGCATGGTCGTGGTCGAAGAGCTGGAACACGCTCTGGCTCGCGGCGCGAAGATCTACGCGGAAATCGTTGGCTACGGCGCGACCTCCGACGGCTACGACATGGTCGCTCCAAGCGGCGAAGGCGCCATCCGCTGCATGCAGATGGCCATGTCCACCGTCGATGCACCGATCGACTACCTGAACACCCACGGCACTTCGACTCCGGTCGGCGACGTCGCGGAAATGAAAGGTGTGCGTGAAGTGTTCGGCGACAAGGCTCCGGCCATCAGCTCCACCAAGAGCCTGTCGGGTCACTCCCTGGGCGCCGCCGGCGTTCACGAAGCGATCTACTGCATGCTGATGATGGAAGGCAACTTCATGGCGGGTTCCGCCAACATCGACGAACTGGACCCGGAAGTGGCAGACATGCCGATCCTGACCAAGACTCGCGAAGACGCCACCATCAACACCGTGATGAGCAACAGCTTCGGCTTCGGTGGCACCAACGCTACCCTGGTACTGAAGCGCTGGCAGGGTAAGTAATACCCCTCAGCTGTGCCGCACATAAAAACGCCCCGACTGGTTCGGGGCGTTTTTTTGTGCCTGAAAAAATGTGGAACACCGCAATCCCTGTAGGAGTGAGCCTGCTCGCGATGAGGGAGTGTCAGACAATATTGATGTCGACTGGCACTCCCTCATCGCGAGCAGGCTCACTCCTACAGGTTCGGTGTTGAACTCGAGGTTTTCATCGGCGTGAACATGAAGCTTTTGTCATGAAACTCAACGCCCTGCGACCGAATGCCGCGTGTTTGGCGGGCTGCATGACTTTTGTGGATTTCGCAAAAAACCGTTACCGAACTCAACCGTTTACTTAGCAAGCTACCAAAATATATAACTGAGTCCTGCACACGCCTTGCTGCAGATAACAGAGATTGGAGCTAGCAGATGACTGTAAAAGTAACTGAACGCGACGATTCACATAAATCCCACGAAGGTGTAGCCGCCGGTATCCGTATCTGGGATGTACACCAACAAGACATGCTCGTGGGGATGTTCCACTCCGGAACCGATGCTCACCAGTACAAGGCCGAGCTGGAGGTGCTTGAAAAGGCCCGTGAGACCATGAGCAGTTAAATCAAATTCTACAGCGGTGCAGCCTGCCGCCAACGCAGGCAGGCTGCAGTCGACCCAAATGGAAATTGACCCTGTTCAATACAGCTGAACAGCCGCCAAATAAATTGTGTCGTCCACAAGCACCGAAACGACGTCATCAACAATTAGCCCCGCCTCAAGCTTCACCACTTCACACTCTCCTCTCCCCATCCCGTCATTTCTGACAGCAAACTGTAGGGAAGTGGGATGGAGTTTATCTGCATCAAGGGACATACCACATGCGATCAGAAAATCAATCTTCGCACCAGAAAGTTCAAGTTCCTTATCACGTTCATTCTCTTTCAGAGCATAATAATCAAGACACATATTAATGCTGTACGGGCAATTCGGAACAATGCTATTCACGAAGGCCTCGCCATAATTATCCCAATAACTATGTTCCGCCACTACACTACTTTTATCTTTGACCTTTACAGCAACCTCATCAGAAAGCTGAAAAAGCCAATATCCATCCACGAACCCGACATTTACGCCAAAATCGATACCCGAGACATATCGCTTCGGCCACATCGACATGAGCGGCGTACCACTAGCCTTATAATTATGATTAGTCATGGACAACAAATAATTAATAACATCGTAATAGCTGTCATCCCCCTCTCCAACCTTGATAAGCGTCGCGCAACTTCCCGCTAGCAATACAATCTTTCCGTACTGCTCCGTCGGCAAGTCACTCATCAACGACTGAACGTATTGCGGCACCTCGTTCAGATAAGCCGTGGTCAGTTCCTGTAGTTCCTCCTCACTGTCGACTTCACGCCAAGGGACATTCCAGAAGAATTCCGGCAGCGTGAAGAAAAGGCACTCCGATCCACCATGATCCTCACGCGCGGCTTTTGCAGCAATCTTTATTTTCCTGCGAACATGTTCAACCCGTATACCCAATTCACTCTTGACGTACTCAGTGATTGATTGGCCGGGCGCTCTCAAGTGTGTAAAGTTCGGTTTAAAAGTTGGCTGACACAACGAAGCAATGCTGACTAGCATTTGTAATATCCTTATACTTAACAGTTCATTCCGATAATTTCGCCCCCTTGTTCAAATAAACACCTCCACACAATAACGACACGCACGACAACAAACACGTCACGACGACTCTATAGCAGAAAGGATAAACACTGAAAAAGAAGAACTTGAAAGATCGTAGCGACACGAGCTTTCAAGTTCAATAGATCAAATATTCGCAATTACTAGCAGGCATGTAGAAGCCAAAAGTAACAACTAATTGTTTACCACATTAGATCATCAGGAATCTGATAGGCCGCGTACGGATCGTCCTCGGCAGCGACTTCTTCGGTCTTCACATTCAGCTGCACAATCCGCTGCGGATCGCGCTCCTGGATCTTCAGGGCCGCCTCACGTGGGATCACTTCGTAACCGCCGGCATGGTGCACGATTGCCAGGAAACCATTACTGAGCTGGTTGCGCATCAGCGTGTTGACGGAGATGCGCTTGACCTTCTTGTCGTCAACGAAGTTGTAGTAGTCCTCGGTGGTCAGCTTCGGCAAGCGCGAGACTTCGATCAACTGCTTGATCTGGGCCGCGCGGGCCTTGGCCTCGACTTTTTCCTGCTGCTGACGGTTCAGCTCCTGGTCGCGCTTGACCTTCTCGGCCTTCGCTTCCTGAGCCGCACGCTGCTGGGAGTCATCGAGTTCAATCTGGCCTTTGTGGGCCAGGCGTTGCTGCTTCTGTTTCTCTTTGCCGACCTGTTTGGCCTGCTTTTGGTTGACCAGCCCTGCTTTGAGCAACTGGTCGCGAAGGGAAATGCTCATGGTGCTTATTTCTCACTTAGGCAACTGCTCAACCGCAGCTGGGCAAATTCTTTTCCTGACGTTTGGCTTCACCCCATAGGGCGTCCAACTCTTCGAGGGTGCAATTTTCTATGGGACGGAGGGTGTCGCGCAATGCCTGTTCGATAAAACGGAAGCGTCTTTCGAATTTGCTGTTGGCGCCACGCAGTGCAGTTTCCGGATCAACCTTCAAATGACGCGCCAGATTGACCACGGAAAACAGCAGATCACCGACTTCATCAGCAATGGCTGCCGAGTCGTTGTCGGCCATGGCTTCGAGTACTTCATCGAGTTCTTCGCGGACCTTGTCCAGCACCGGCAAGGCGTCCGGCCAGTCGAAACCGACCTGCCCTGCGCGCTTCTGCAACTTGGCCGAACGAGACAGCGCCGGCAGTGCGGCGGGCACGTCGTCGAGCAAGGACAGCTGTTCGGGTGCGGCAGATTTCTCGGCGCGCTCTTCAGCCTTGATCTCTTCCCAGCGCTGCTTGACCTGTTCTTCACTCAGGCGCGGTACATCCAGCGGAGCGTACAGATCCCCGGTGGGAAACACATGAGGATGACGACGGATCAGCTTGCGGGTGATGCTGTCGATGACGCCGGCAAATTCAAAGCGCCCTTCTTCCCGGGCCAGCTGGCTGTAATAAACCACCTGGAACAGCAAATCGCCCAACTCACCCTGCAAGTGATCGAAGTCACCGCGCTCGATGGCGTCGGCGACTTCGTAAGCCTCTTCAAGGGTGTGCGGGACGATGGTGGCGTAGGTTTGCTTGATATCCCACGGGCAGCCGAACTGCGGGTCGCGCAGACGGCTCATCAGGTGCAGCAAATCTTCAAGTGAATACATCAATCAGTCTCTACACATTGCACTTGTAGGAGCGAGGCTTGCCCGCGAAGGCGGTGTGTCAGGTATGACGCCTTCGCGGGCAAGCCTCGCTCCTACAGAGGGCGTGTCTTCACGGGGTACGGTTACGCCGGGTTTCGATGATGTTCGGCAACTGGGAAATTCGCCCCAGCAACCGACCCAGTGCATCCAGCCCCGGAATCTCGATGGTCAGGGACATCAGCGCGGTGTTGTCCTCTTTGTTCGAGCGGGTGTTGACCGCCAGCACGTTGATCCGCTCATTGAGCAGCACTTGCGACACGTCACGCAGCAAACCGGACCGGTCGTAGGCGCGGATGATGATGTCCACCGGGTAGGTGAGCACCGGCACCGGGCCCCAGCTGACCTGGATGATCCGCTCCGGCTCGCGCCCACCCAGTTGCAGCACCGAGGCGCAGTCCTGACGGTGAATGCTCACGCCACGGCCCTGGGTGATGTAACCGACGATGGCATCCCCCGGCAATGGCTGACAGCAACCGGCCATTTGCGTCATCAGGTTGCCGACGCCCTGGATCTGAATGTCGCCGCGCTTGCCCGGTTTGTAGCCGGTGGCTTTGCGCGGGATCAGTTCCAGTTGCTCGTTGCCGCGTTCCGGTTCGACCAGTTGCTGCGCCAGGTTCACCAGTTGTGCCAGGCGCAAATCGCCGGCACCCAATGCGGCGTACATGTCCTCGGCGGTCTTCATGTTGGCCTTGTCGGCCAGCTTGTCGAAGTCCACCGCCGGCAAGCCAAGGCGAGTGAGTTCGCGTTCGAGCAAGGTTTTGCCGGCGGCGACGTTCTGATCGCGGGCCTGCAATTTGAACCAGTGAACAATCTTCGCCCGCGCTCGCGAGGTGGTGATGTAACCCAGGTTCGAGTTCAGCCAGTCACGACTCGGTGTGCCGTGCTTACTGGTGATGATCTCGACCTGCTCACCGGTTTGCAGGCTGTAGTTGAGCGGTACGATGCGCCCGTTGATCTTCGCGCCACGGCAGTTATGACCGATCTCGGTGTGTACACGGTAGGCGAAGTCCAGCGGCGTCGCGCCCTTCGGCAGGTCGATGGCGTGACCATCCGGGGTGAAAATGTAGACCCGGTCCGGCTCGATATCGACCCGCAGTTGTTCGGCCAGACCGCCGATGTCGCCCAGCTCTTCATGCCACTCGAGGACCTGACGCAGCCAGGAGATTTTCTCTTCGTAGTGGTTGGAGCCAGATTTGACATCGGTGCCCTTGTACTTCCAGTGCGCGCAAACGCCCAGCTCGGCTTCTTCGTGCATGGCGTGGGTGCGGATCTGCACTTCCAGCACCTTGCCCTCGGGGCCGATCACCGCGGTGTGCAGCGAGCGGTAGCCGTTCTCTTTCGGGTTGGCGATGTAATCGTCGAACTCTTTCGGGATGTGCCGCCACAGGGTGTGGACGATGCCGAGCGCGGTGTAGCAATCGCGCATTTCCGGCACCAGCACGCGCACCGCGCGCACGTCGTAGATCTGGCTGAACTCCAGACCCTTGCGCTGCATTTTGCGCCAGATCGAATAGATGTGTTTGGCCCGGCCGCTGATGTCGGCATCGACGCCGGTGGCCTGCAATTCATTCTTGAGCTGGCTCATCACATCAGCGATGAAGCGCTCGCGATCAAGACGCCGCTCGTGGAGCAACTTGGCGATCTGCTTGTACTGATCGGGCTCCAGGTAACGGAAGGACAAATCCTCCAGTTCCCACTTGATATGACCGATGCCGAGACGGTGAGCGAGCGGCGCGTAAATGTCGAAGACTTCACGGGCAACGCGGTTGCGCTTCTCGTCGTCGGCGGTTTTCACCGCACGGATCGCGCAGGTGCGCTCAGCCAGTTTGATCAGTGCGACGCGAACGTCGTCGACCATGGCCACCAGCATTTTGCGCAGGTTTTCGACCTGGCCCTGGGTGCCCAGCACCAACGATTGACGTGGGCTGAGGCTGGCGCTGATCGCCGCCATGCGCAACACGCCGTCGATGAGTTTGGCGACCACCGGACCGAAGCGCTGGCTGACTGCCGGCAGTTCGATCTGGCCTTCGCGCACGCCGCGGTACAAGACCGCCGCGACCAACGAATCCTGATCCAGTTTGAGGTCGGCGAGAATCTCGGCGATCTCAAGGCCCGTGCGGAAACTGGAGGTCCCTTCGGACCATAGATTCTTCGCCGCATTGGCTTGTTGTTCAGACGCGCGAGCGAACTCGCACGCGTCCTTCAAGGCTTCGCGATCCAGTGCCAGATCGACACTGACCGCATGATCGAGCCAAGCCTCGAGATTGATACTGCCGTCGGTGTTGATCGGCTGGTGTGCTCTCACCTGTACCATCTTGCTTACCTTCCCTACGACGCAGATTCAATGCGTCAAATCGCTGACCTTCATTGCCCGATTACCCTCACGGGGCTAATGCGAGAGCTGCATGGGCGGCCAGTCGGACCAGACGAGCCGTCCTAGCTCGCTTCAAATAACGCCATGGCCTCGACATGTGCCGTCTGAGGAAACATATCGAGAATCCCGGCACGTTTTAACCGGTAGCCCTGCTTGATCAATTCGGCCGTATCGCGCGCCAGCGTTGCCGGGTTGCAAGACACGTACACCAACCGCTTGGCGCCCAGGGACGCCAGCTTGCGCACGACCTCGAAAGCACCGTCACGCGGTGGGTCCAAGAGTACCGCACAAAAGCCTTCGCGCGCCCATTCGGCATCGGTCAAAGGCTGGGATAAATCGGCCTGAAAAAACTTCGCATTATGAAGATTGTTGCTAGCCGCATTTTCGGCGGCCCGCTCGACCATCGCCTGCACGCCTTCGACCGCCACCACTTCGCGAACGGCTTTGGCCAAGGGCAAAGCAAAGTTACCCAACCCACAGAATAGATCGAGAACGCGCTCATCCGCTGTCGGCTTCAACCAGTCCAGCGCCTGGGCGATCATCGCTTCGTTGACCCCGGCATTGACCTGGATGAAATCCCCCGGCCGGTACGCCAGGTTCAAATCCCACTGCTCAAGTCGATAGCCCAACGACTGATCGACTTCGACCGGTTGTGGTTCGCCCTCTCCATGCAGCCACAATTGCGCTTCATGGAACGCGCAGAAATCCTTGAGGATCGTCAGGTCGGCGTCGGACAACGGCGCCATGTGCCGCAGCAGAACTGCCAATGACGATCCGGCGAACAATTCCACATGCCCGAGCGCCTGAGGTTTGCTCAAACGTCTGAGCATTTCCGGCAAGCGGGTCATGATCGGCTGCAAGGGCTGTACCAGCACCGTGCACTCGTTGATGGCCACGATGTCCTGACTGCCCGCCGCACGGAAACCGACTTCGAGCTTTTTCGCCTTCATGTCCCAACGCACCGCCACTCGGGCGCGACGGCGGTAACCGAATTCCGGACCACTCAACGGCGCTGCCCACTCTTGGGGTTCGACACCGGCGACCTTGGACAGTTGCTCGGCAAGCATGCGCTGTTTCAGGGCGAGTTGTTCGGCGTGCGGCAGATGTTGCACGCTGCAACCGCCGCAGCGACCGGCATGCGGGCACGGTGCCGGACGGCGCAATTCGCTGGCCTGGAACACACGTTCGGTGCGCGCCTCGACCACTTTGCCGTGGGCGCCCAACACGCGCGCCTCGATTTCTTCACCGGCCAATGCGCCGATGACGAACCAGGTGCGACCTTCGAAAAACGCGATACCGCGACCGTCATTGGCCAGGCGCTCGATGCTCAAGCGCTGCTTTTTGCCGGTCGGAATTTGCGGGGCCTTGCTGCCACCGGTGGGTTGGAAGCGCAGGCCTCTCTCTTGCTTGGCCATCAGTTGGGCGCGTCGAAAATGCCGGTCGACAAGTAACGGTCGCCACGGTCGCAGATGATCGCGACGATCACCGCGTTTTCAACTTCCTGGGACAGGCGCAGCATCGCTGCCACGGCGCCGCCCGAAGACACGCCGCAGAAGATGCCTTCTTCACGGGCCAGTCGACGGGTTACGTCTTCGGCTTCGCTTTGCGCCATGTCGACGATCCGGTCCACGCGCTCGGCCTGGTAGATCTTCGGCAGGTATTCCTGCGGCCAGCGACGGATGCCCGGGATCGCCGAACCTTCCATCGGTTGCAGGCCGATGATCTGCACGTTGTCGCTCTGCTCTTTCAAGTAGCGCGAGACGCCCATGATGGTGCCGGTGGTGCCCATAGAACTGACGAAATGGGTGATGGTGCCCTCGGTCTGGCGCCAGATTTCCGGGCCGGTGGTGGTGTAGTGCGCTTCGGGGTTATCGCCGTTGGCGAACTGATCCAGCACCTTGCCACGGCCTTCGGCTTCCATTCGCTGAGCGAGGTCGCGCGCGCCTTCCATGCCTTCTTCCTGGGTGACCAGAATCAGCTCGGCGCCATAGGCCGTCATCGCGGCTTTACGTTCGGCGCTGGAGTTATCCGGCATGATCAGGATCATCTTGTAACCCTTGATCGCGGCAGCCATCGCCAAAGCGATACCGGTGTTACCCGAGGTCGCTTCGATCAGCGTATCGCCGGCGTGGATCTGCCCGCGCAATTCAGCGCGGGTAATCATCGACAGCGCCGGCCGGTCCTTGACTGAACCCGCCGGGTTATTCCCTTCGAGCTTGAGCAAAAGGGTATTGCTGGTGGCGCCAGGCAGGCGCTGCAAACGGACCAGCGGAGTGTTGCCGACGCAATCGGCGATGGTTGGGTACTGCAAGGTCATGGCGTATTCGCAATCCAGACTGCGGGGGCGCCTATCATACCGGCAAACCCGCGCAGGCCATATCACGCAAAGTGTGGTGCTTATGGCTTATGGGAATAAGCGGCTGTTTGCTCGACACAGATCTGGGCAGCAGCTCAAAAACTCTAACTGAACAACGCTCGCGCCGAGCGGGCGAATTTGTGTCAGCAGTGCTGACACTTTTACCGGCTGGACGTCGCTGCGCCCGAACAGTGCTGCTTTAATCAAGGTTTGCACTGGGAGAAAAATGATCAAGTTGTGCGACCAGGGAATTGTCGCACCGGTGGTGCGACTTTCACTTCAGCGTGACACGTCTTATAGATCCGACGGTTGTCGGGTCCAGGAAAATTGTCTCACCAGCGGTGAGACTTTTTCGTGATGGTGAGCGACGGGCCTCATCGCGAGCAGGCTCACTCCTACAGGGATCGGGGTTGATCAGACGATTTGAGGTCGGCACACATCCACTGTGGGAGTGAGCCTGCTCGCGATGGCGTCTTTGAAGACGCCATCAATCTCAGCAACCAAGCGCATATTCAACCGCAACCCAAAATCAGTGTTCTGCGCCCAAAGACTCCCGCCCTGACGCTTCACCGCATTGCGCGCAATGCTCAACCCCAACCCGAACCCGCCATCCCCCGGCCGAGAACCGTCGAGCCGAATGAATGGACAAAAGATCCGTTCAAGGTCCGTTTCAGCCACCCCGCCGCCCTCATCCTCCAGCCACAAATGCCAGAAGTCGCCATCGCGCTGACCGCCGAGCCGCACGATGCCGCCACTCGGTGAATGACGAATGGCGTTGCGCAGAATGTTTTCCAGCGCCTGCGCCAGGGTGTTGAGATTGCCCCGGACCCAGCACGACGAATCCACCACACACTGCAACTGGCTCGCCGGCCAGCCGCTTTCATAGCAGGCGTTTTCCGTGAGCATTTCCCACAGCGCCTGGACCTGAATCGCTTCGTCGGGCAACGGCGCGCGCTCGGTGTCGAGCCAGGCCAGTTGCAACGTGTCGTCCACCAGCCGCTGCATGCCATCGACTTCCCGGCCAATGCGCTCGCGCAATTGCGCCAGCCCCTGCTCGCTTTCGCTGGCGACCCGCAAACGGCTCAGCGGCGTACGCAGTTCATGGGACAGGTCGCGCAGCAATTGCTGTTGCAGGGCCACAGTGCTTTGCAGCCGCTCGGCCATGTGATCGAACGCCCGGCCCAACTCACCGAGTTCATCCGTGCGATTGGTGGTGCTGCTCGACACGCGCACGCTCAACTGGTCGGCACGCCAGGCGTTGGCTTGTTCGCGCAGGCTGTTCAACGGCACGACCAACAGCCGGTACAGACCGACGCACAGCAACAGCGTGAACAATCCCGGGATGATGCCGTTGGTGATCACGCGCCAGAACACCCGGTATTGTCCGGGCATGAAGCGCTGGGGTAGTTCGATGACCAGACTGCCGGCGTAGGAATCGCCGGGGAAAGGCACGCGCAGCCACGGCAGACGTTTCTTGTGAATAGGCCAATCCAGGCCGCGCAGAAAAGTCAGGTGTTCGATCTCCTTGTCCGTCAGCGGCAGGCTGCTCAACGACTGTAAATCACCGCCGATGACGCCAACCCAGCCTGTCTCGCGCTGTTTCATACCTTGCAGCCAGGCATCGATACCCTCGCTATGCCCCTGACGCCACGCCTGTTCGGCCTCGGCGGCATACCCCACCAGCGTGCGTCGGGCCTGATCCGACAGGTACTGGTTTCGTTGCTCCATGTAGCGGCCCCAGGACCAGCTCAGCCAGATCATCAGCAGACAGAACGCCACCAGCAAACACGCCAGTTTCCAGAACAGCGAGTGCCGGCCCGGCAGGTCAGACCATTTCATCGCCGGCACTCAATACGTAACCCTTGCCCCAGACCGTACGCACTTCCCGTTCGGTGTAGCCGATGCCTTTGAGTTTGCGGCGGATCTGACTGATGTGCATATCGAGGCTGCGGTCATGGGGGGCGAAACCGCGTTGCAGTACGTGCTGATAAAGGAAGGCTTTGCTCAGCACTTCATCGCCATTGCGATTCAGTGTGTCCAGCAGTCGATACTCGCTACGGGTCAGGCCGGCGGCGTGTTCGCCATAGAAAACCTCACAGACCTCATCATCGAAACGCAGGCTATCGATGGGGGACGCCACCGCTGCCGGCTCCGGCCGACGGTCGAGCGCCACCCGGCGCAGGATCGCTTCGATGCGCACGCGCAACTCGGCCATGCTGAAGGGTTTTGGCAGGTAATCATCGGCCCCCAGGCGAAAACCGCTGATGCGATCCGCCTCGGCGCCCAGCGCTGACATCAATACCACCGGGGTGGAATGGCTCTGGCGCAATTGCGTCAGCACGTTCAGTCCGTTCAGCCCCGGCAGCAAAATATCCATCAGCACGACATCGAAGGGCTGCTCGCGGGCAATGTCCAGGCCTTCCTGCCCGTTCTGGCACCAGGTCACCTGAAAACCACAACGGCCCAAATGCTCGTGCACATAAGCGCCAAGGATGAGGTCGTCTTCGATGGACAGGATGCGGGGATGGCTAACAGAGATGGGAGTCATGAGTATCTGCAAATAATTCTCAGTTGGCGATTATTCAAGATTGCCTGACGATGGGCAACCCAAGGTTTGCCCGTGACGCAAAAGCGGCGACCCGGCCGACGAATGACGACATCAATTTTACGAAGATTGCCTGCCTGCAAATCGCTACACTGGCCCGGTGGCGCGTGCCGGACGTACGCGCAGGTCAATCAATAGCTGGATGCAGGAGAGATGCGTGCTCAAGAAACTGGGAATTAAAGGCCGCGTGCTGTTGCTGACCCTGTTGCCGACCACTCTGATGGCGCTGGTCCTGGGCGGCTATTTCACCTGGACGCAGCAATCCGACCTGCAAACCCAACTGATGCAGCGCGGCGAGATGATCGCTGAACAGCTCGCGCCGTTGGTGGCCCCGGCCATGGGCCACAAAGACAATGAGTTGCTGGAGCGCATCGCCACGCAGTCGCTGGAAACGCCGGACGTGCGCGCCGTGACCTTCCTCGCCCCCGACCGCACCCCCGTGGCCCACGCCGGCCCGACCATGCTCAACCCGGCGCCGATGGGCAATGGCTCGCAGATGCTGCGCCGCAGTGGCAACGATGCGACACGTTATTTGCTGCCGGTGTTCGGCAAGCACCGCAACCTGGCTGGCGACCTGATACCTGATGAAGCCGAGCGCCTGCTGGGCTGGGTCGAGCTCGAACTGTCCCACAGCGGCATGCTGCTGCGCGGTTACCGCAGCCTGTTCGCCAGCCTGCTGCTGATTGGCGCAGGCCTGGCCGGCGCGGCGCTGCTCGCCTTGCGCATGGGCCGAACGATCAATCGGCCGATCAGCCAGATCAAACTGGCGGTGGCACAACTCAAGGACGGTCACCTGGAAACCCGCCTGCCGCCCCTTGGCAGTCAGGAACTGGATGAACTGGCGTCGGGCATCAACCGCATGGCCGGCACGCTGCAAAATGCTCAGGAAGAATTGCAGCACAGCGTCGACCAGGCCACCGAAGACGTGCGCCAGAACCTGGAAACCATCGAGATCCAGAACATCGAGCTGGACCTGGCGCGCAAGGAAGCCCTGGAAGCGAGCCGGATCAAATCCGAGTTCCTGGCCAACATGAGCCATGAAATCCGCACGCCGCTCAACGGTATTCTCGGTTTCACCCACCTGTTGCAAAAAAGCGAGCTGACCCCGCGACAGCTCGACTATCTGGGCACCATCGAAAAGTCTGCCGACAGCCTGCTGGGGATCATCAACGAGATCCTCGACTTCTCGAAAATCGAGGCCGGCAAACTGGTGCTCGACAATATTCCGTTCAACCTGCGCGACCTGCTGCAGGACACGCTGACCATCCTCGCCCCGGCCGCCCACGCCAAACAGCTTGAGCTGGTGAGCCTGGTTTATCGCGATACGCCGTTGTCGCTGGTGGGCGATCCACTGCGACTCAAGCAGATCCTCACGAACCTGGTGAGCAACGCGATCAAGTTCACCCGCGAAGGCACCATCGTCGCCAGGGCCATGCTTGAGGAAGAACACGAAGACAGCGTGCAACTGCGCATCAGCATTCAGGACACTGGCATCGGCCTGTCGAACCAGGACGTGCGCGCCCTGTTCCAGGCGTTCAGCCAGGCCGATAACTCGCTGTCCCGCCAGCCAGGTGGCACCGGTCTCGGGCTGGTGATTTCCAAGCGCCTGATCGAACAGATGGGTGGAGAGATCGGCGTCGACAGCACGCCGGGCGAAGGCTCTGAATTCTGGATCAGCCTCAGCCTGCCCAAGACCCGCGACGATGCCGAAGACCTTCCCGCCCCACCGCTGCTCGGGCGCCGCGTGGCGGTGCTGGAAAACCATGAACTGGCGCGCCAGGCCTTGCAGCATCAACTGGAAGATTGCGGCCTGGTCGTGACGCCGTTCAATACCCTGGAAAGCCTGACCAATGGCGTGACCGGCGCGCATCAGACCGATCAGGCGATCGATCTGGCGGTGCTCGGCATCACCAGCAACGACATGCCGCCGGAGCGCCTCAACCAGCACATCTGGGACCTCGAGCACCTGGGCTGCAAAGTGTTGGTGCTGTGCCCGACCACCGAACAGACGCTGTTTCACCTTTCGGTACCCAACCCGCACAGTCAGCTGCAGGCCAAACCGGCCTGCACCCGCAAGTTGCGCCGGGCATTGTCCGATCTGGTCAACCCGCGCCAGCAGCGCAGCGAACCCGGCGAACCGGTATCCAGCCGCGCGCCGAAGGTGCTGTGCGTCGACGACAACCCGGCCAACCTGTTGCTGGTGCAAACCCTGCTCGAAGACATGGGCGCCAAGGTGCTCGCGGTGGAAAGCGGTTACGCCGCGGTGAAAGCCGTGCAGAGCGAGACCTTTGACCTGGTGTTGATGGACGTGCAAATGCCCGGCATGGACGGGCGTCAAAGCACCGAAGCGATTCGTCAGTGGGAAAGTGAGCGCCATTGCACGCCGCTGCCGATCGTCGCCCTCACCGCCCACGCCATGGCCAACGAAAAACGCGCGCTGCTGCAAAGCGGTATGGATGATTACCTGACCAAACCGATCAGCGAACGGCAACTGGCCCAGGTGGTGTTGAAGTGGACCGGCCTGGCGTTGCGCAATCACGGGCCGGAGCGCTCCAGCGACAGCCATGGCGGCGCCCATGAATTGCAGGTGCTCGACCACGACGAAGGCTTGCGCCTGGCCGCCGGCAAAGCCGATCTGGCAGCGGACATGCTGGCGATGTTGCTGGCTTCCCTGGAAGCCGACCGCGAGGCGATTCGCCTGGCTCGGGAAATCAATGACCAGAACGCCCTGATCGAACGCGTCCACCGCCTGCACGGCGCGACCCGATATTGCGGCGTCCCGCAACTGCGCGCCGCCTGCCAGCGCAGCGAAACCCTGCTCAAGCAACAGGACCCGAAAGCCCCCGGCGCGCTGGAAGAACTCGACCGGGCGATCAATCGTCTGGCCGCCCACGCCCGAATAAACGCTTGATGCAGCGCAATGGCGCCGAACACCATCGGCGCTAAGCTCACCGGGTTCTGTAGCAGCTGGCGAAGCCCTGTGGCGAGGGGATTTATCCCCGTCCGGCTGCGCAGCAGTCGTGAAACCATTCAACCACGGTGTTTCAGGAAAACTGTGCATACCGGGTTTACGACTGCTGCGCAGCCGGACGGGGATAAATCCCCTCGCCACAGGGCTTCGCCAGCTGCTACATCGTGACCGAGTTATCCAGGAGGACCGTATGCGCACGATTCTTTTCAGCAGCCAGACCTACGACCGCGACAGCTTCCTCGGCGCCGAGCTGCCCGCCGATATCGAGCTGCACTTTCAATCGGCGCGGCTGAGCCTCGATACGGTGGCGTTGGCGGAGCATCACGAGGTGGTCTGCGCATTCATCAATGATGACCTGAGCGCCCCGGTGCTGGAACGCCTGGCAGCGGGCGGCACACGCTTGATCGCCCTGCGCTCGGCGGGCTACAACCATGTCGACCTCGAGGCCGCAAAGCTTTTGGGGCTTTCGATTGTGCGGGTCCCGGCCTACTCGCCGCATGCGGTGGCCGAACACGCGGTGGCGCTGATCCTCGCGCTCAACCGGCGCCTGCACCGCGCCTACAACCGCACCCGCGAAGGGGATTTCAGCCTGCACGGCCTGACCGGTTTCGACTTGGTGGGCAAGACTGTCGGCGTGGTCGGCACCGGGCAGATCGGCGCAACCTTCGCGAAAATCATGAACGGTTTCGGCTGCCAATTGCTGGCCTACGACCCCTACCCCAACCCGCAAGTCGAAGCCCTCGGTGCTCGTTACCTGAGCTTGCCGGAGCTGCTCGCCGAGTCGCAGATCATCAGCCTGCACTGCCCGCTCAACGAGCAGAGCAAACACCTGATCAACCGCGAATCACTGGCGCACATGCAGCCGGGCGCGATGCTGATCAACACCGGACGCGGCGGTCTGGTGGACACGCCGGCGCTGATCGACGCGTTGAAGGACGGCCAATTGGGTTATCTGGGGCTGGATGTCTATGAAGAGGAAGCGCAGCTGTTCTTCGAGGACCGGTCCGACCTGCCGTTGCAGGACGATGTGCTGGCGCGGCTGCTGACCTTTCCGAACGTGATCATCACCGCGCACCAGGCCTTCCTGACCCGCGAAGCCCTGTACGCGATTGCCACGACGACTTTGCAGAATATCGCGGCCTGGGCCGCCGGCACGCCGCAGAATCGAGTCGAGGGCTGAGCCGATCAGGCCTTGGACAAGAGGATCATCAGGCCCAGCCAGCCGAACCCCAACAAGCGTTGCCCCACTGAATGCCCGCGACGTAGCAGGAACCAGACAAAAAACGGCGGCAGAAAGAAAATCATCAGCTTCAGCCAGAGTTCCACCGGACGCACGCCGTTGGGGGCGGCCATCGGCGCCGCCGTTTCGGCCGGGACTTCGGTTTTGCGTTTACGTCCAAACGCGGCCGGGGTCACCCTGGCGACTTTCTCATCTTCTGGCAAACGCCCGAAAGAAAGCGGCGCCTGCACGGGCGCTGCCGTCGAAGTGGTCGCTTGCACCGTTCCCGCCGGTGCACCGCAATGAATACAAGCAGGCGCCGTGGAGCTGATGCGTTGCTTGCACTCAAAACATTCGATTAACGCCATGTCCGTTCCTTAGAGATGCAAAAGCGGCAGTGTGCCATGAGTCGGCCGGTAATTTGAACCAGATCGAAGGTCATATGCCCACGCCATGCTGCGTGCAGGCCCGTGATAGCATACCGCGCATATTTGGAGGACCCATGGTCGAACACGATTTCCGCTATAACCTGATGAACCCGCAACACACCCTCACCGAATGCCGCGCCCTCGTGCCGGGGCGTTATCAAGTCACCGGCAACGGCGGCTCGATTCGTAACAATGACGTGCTGGTCGTGACCCTCAAAGGTGCCAAGGACTTGTCCATGCGCCTGACCGTGGAAACGGTTCGCCACTTGATCAACCCGCCCGGCCAATGGGTCGCGGTGGCCAGTGGTCCGGTGTTCGGCGAATTGGCGATCCACACCTGGAAAGTCAATTGCGACAGCTGCGCCAAAGAGCTGAGTTTCGAGTTCGCAGTTGACGCCAAGCTGGGCAACAAGGCTGAAAAGCCTGCCGCCACCGCGCGGACTGCCGAGTTGGGCTGGAGCACCGTTGGCGAGAAGCACCTGTGCCCGAAATGCCAGGAGCCCGCGTGATGAAACGCCTCGCCCTGACCGCCCTGGTCGGTGCCAGCCTGCTGGGCTGCGCCGCCGAGCCGGTGAAATTGCAACAAAACCGCAGCTACATTCTGGAATGGATCGGCGAACGTCCGTTGATGGACTACAGCCACCTGACCATCATCCTTGGTGAAGACGGCCGGGCTTACGGCAATGGCGGCTGCAACCACTGGTTTGCGCCGTACACGCTGGAAGGCGACAAGCTGAGCTTCGGCAAGATCGGCAGCACCCGCAAGCTGTGCGCGCCAGCCGTGATGGAGCAGGAAAAGCGCTTCATGCAGGCCCTGGAAAATGTGCAGCGCTGGGACGTTTCGCCGATCGAGCAGATGCGCTTCTGGCCGGCGCAAGGCAAGCCGTTGCGTTGGTGGCTTGAAGAGGGTTGATCGACGCAACGCAACCCTTGTAGCAGCTGGCGAAGCCTGCGTTCGGCTGCGAAGCAGTCGTGAAATCAGGCTGTGCGGTCTAACAGATAGACCGCATTCTCAGGGTTTACGACTGCTTCGCAGCCGAACGCAGGCTTCGCCAGCTGCTACAGGTCGCGTTACGTCTAACGGATCAGTTGACTGCCTGCAACGCCTTAAGCTTCTCCATCACCCCCGCCGCTGTCTGCTCGCCCATCAACTGCTCGCGCACCTTGCCCTTGTTATCGATGATGTACGTCACCGGCAACGCCTCGCTGCGCGGCAACTCGAAAAGATCCGCCGGGTCTGACGCCAGCACAGTGAACTTGATCCCCAGTTTCTCACTGGCACTTTTCAGCTCTTCGCCCTGCACATTGTCGAAATTGACCCCGAACACACCAATCTTCTTGTCCTTCAGCTGATCGGCCAGCGCATTCAACTCCGGGATCTCGGTACGGCACGGGCCACACCATTCGGCCCAGTAGTTGAGCACCAGCCATTGTTTGTCCAGACGTTCGGCGGCGACTTTCTGGCCGTTCTGGTCGATGCCATAGTCGTTGCCACAGCCCCCCAGCATCAACGTACCCATGATCGCCAATGCCGCTGCCAGTCGTCTTGTCATGTCTTGATCCTTGTTCAAAATTGAATGCGCCTGCGACCCATCGCCTCCCCGAGGTTCTGGATTGCGCGCTGCACAGTTAGAATAGCCGCCACCTTACGCAAGATGCGACCCGCACATGACCGATCTGACGCTTTATCACAATCCGCGCTGCTCGAAATCCCGCGGTGCGCTCGAACTGCTGGAAGCCCGTGGCCTGGCCCCGACCGTGGTCCGCTACCTGGACACCCCGCTGGACGCCGCGCAAATCCAAAGCCTGCTGACCAAACTCGGCATCAGCGCCCGGCAACTGCTGCGCACCGGCGAGGACGAGTACAAAACCCTCAATCTGGCCGACAGCAGTCTGAACGAGGCGCAACTGATCGCCGCCATCGCCGCCAATCCGAAACTCATGGAGCGACCGATTCTCGAAGTCGGTGACAAAGCCATCATCGGCCGTCCGCCGGAGAATGTGCTGGAGTTGCTGCCGTGAGTGCGCCGTACATTCTGGTTCTGTATTACAGCCGCAGCGGTTCGACCAATGAGATGGCCCGGCAGATCGCCCGTGGCGTCGAGCAGGCTGGGATGGAAGCGCGTCTGCGCACGGTCCCGCCGATTTCTACGGAATGCGAAGCCGTGTCGCCGGACATCCCCGACGAAGGCGCGCTGTACGCCAGCCTCGACGACCTGAAGAACTGCGCGGGCCTGGCCATGGGCAGCCCGACCCGGTTCGGCAACATGGCGGCGCCGCTCAAGTACTTCCTCGATGGCACCAGTAATCTTTGGCTGACAGGCGCCCTGGTGGGCAAACCCGCGGGAGTGTTCACCTCCACCGCTAGCCTGCACGGCGGTCAGGAAACCACGCTGCTGTCGATGATGTTGCCGCTGCTGCACCACGGCATGCTGATCACCGGCCTGCCTTACAGTGAATCGGCGCTGCTGGAAACCCGTGGCGGCGGCACGCCGTATGGCGCGAGTCATCACGCCGGGGCGGATGGCAAAAGCGGTTTGAATGAACATGAAGTCGCGCTGTGCCGGGCCTTGGGCCTGCGTCTGGCGAAGACTGCGCAAAAACTGGGGAACTGACGTGGCGAAAAAGCCGAAGATTCTGCCCTCCATCGAGTGGCTCGAACCGCGGGTCCGGGCGATGCGGGTTATCAGCCTGCTTTGCTTTTTCGGGTTGCTAGGGCTGCTGTGCGCCTATTACCTGCTATTTGCCGACCTGCACGGCGCCCGGCCGTGGGTGATTTTGTTGATCGAACTGGTGCCGCTGCTGTTGCTGGCGCCGGGGATGATCATCGGCAGCGCACGTGGGCACTCGTGGATGTGTTTTGTGGTGAATCTGTATTTCATCAAGGGCGCACTGGCCGCGTATGACCCGAACCGGCAGCTGTTTGGCTTGCTGGAAATGGGCGCGAGCCTGGCGGTGTTTTGTTCGGCGCTGTTGTATGTGCGGTGGCGGTTTCAGTTGAACCGAAAGTTGGCGGGCGAGGGTGAAATCTCAGTCGCTTGATCGGACGCTTTCGCGGGCAAGCCTCGCTCCTACAAGGGCGCCACCGTACCTGTAGGAGCGAAGCTTGCTCGCGAAGGCCGCCCCTCGGTGTTAATGATTCACTGTATACGCGAGCATCATCGAAATCTGGCTCATCGGCCGCCCGCCACTCTGTTCATGCCACTGGTTGAACACATCCTGCACCAACGCCTGGTCGCGCAAACTGGTCGGCACCTTGTCGACGATCTTCTGCGCGTTCAACGCCGCGACCACGTCGTAGCTCGGCACAAACGTGTCCTTGCCGACCATGCGCAAGAAGCGCGGCGCCGACAACCCGCCCAATTGATGGCCGCGCTTTTTCAGGTACGTCCACAGCCCGACGATATCCGTCACCGGCCAATCGGCGATCAACGCGCCGAAACTGCCCCTCTCATGTGCCTCGTCCAGGATGAACTGTGCATTGCGCGGCACGCTCTTGAGCTTGCCCAGGTGACGGATGATCCGCGCGTCCTGCATCAGGCGCTCAAGGTGTTCGGCGCTCATCAGCACGACCTTTTCCGGGTCGAACTTGAAGAACACTTCTTCGAACGACGGCCACTTGGCGTCCACCAGGCTGTGCTTGAGCCCTGCGCGGAACACGCGCAGCGCCATGGTCGAGAGGTATCGGTCGTCGCTGATCTTGCGCAATTGCGCCGGGGTCTTGGGAACGGGCAGATGGGCTTCCAGTTCTGCTGCCGAGCCGAAACGGTTCAGACAGTATTCGTGCAGCCACTTGTAATCGCGCATGCCCTCTCCTGATGAATAAGTGAATAGACCCCTGTGGGAGCCAGCCTGCTGGCGATGGCGGTGAGTCAGTCAACAATGATGTGTCTGACCCACCGCCATCGCCAGCAGGCTGGCTCCTACAGTGATTGTGTTAGAGGTTGACCACGTTGACGAACCGCGACATGGCGGTTTCGTCGATCTTGAGGCTGGTGAAGTCGAACAGGTTACGGTCCGCCAATTGCGACGGTTGCACGTTCTGCAAGCTGCGGAAAATGCTTTCGGTACGGCCGGGGGTTTGGCGCTCCCACTCGTGCAGCATGTCCTTGACCACCTGACGTTGCAGGTTTTCCTGGGAACCGCAGAGGTTGCACGGGATGATCGGGAATTGCTTGAAGTCCGAGTAGGCCTGGATGTCTTTTTCGTTGCAGTAGGCCAGCGGGCGGATCACCACGTTGCGGCCGTCGTCGGCACGCAGCTTGGGCGGCATGGCCTTGAGCGAACCATTGAAGAACATGTTGAGGAAGAACGTCTCGACGATGTCGTCGCGGTGGTGACCGAGGGCCATTTTGGTCGCGCCGATTTCGTCGGCAAAGGTGTAGAGCGTGCCGCGACGCAGGCGCGAGCACAGCGAGCAGGTGGTCTTGCCTTCCGGAATCAGCTCCTTGACCACCGAGTAGGTGTCTTTCTCGACGATGTGATACTCGATGCCCAATTCTTTGAGGTAGGCCGGTAGCACGTGCTCAGGAAAGCCTGGTTGTTTCTGATCCATGTTCACGGCCACGATCTCGAACTTGATCGGAGCGACCTTCTGCAAGTGCAAAAGCACGTCGAGCAGGGTGTAGCTGTCCTTGCCACCGGACAGGCAGACCATGACCTTGTCGCCGTCTTCAATCATGTTGAAATCGGCAACAGCCTCACCCGCCTGGCGGCGAAGGCGCTTTTGCAGTTTGTTCTGGTTGACCGTGAGAGTGCCCATGACGCGAAATCCGTGAGGTGTGACGAAAGGCCGGCATTTTACGCAAAAACCCATCGTCGGCGAAGTACTTGGCGAAAGCCGGATACCCAAAGGAATTATGCGCCGACGCAATCTTTGTAGCAGCTGGCGAAGCCTGCGTTCGGCGGCGAAGCCGTCGTCAATCCGGGCTACGCGGTTCGCCTGACACACCGAGGTGCATGGTATTACGACGGCTTCGCCGCCGAACGCAGGCTTCGCCAGCTGCTACAGGTCGCGTATGCCCTTCTCCTCTGACCCAACAGACCCTACGGCGATTAACAGGGGCGTTTACAGCGCAATTTGCTCTAACGCCCTACAACCTGCGCCGTTAAGACCTTTCTATACTGCGACATAAGGTCGCACACATATCCAGACCTTTTACTTACGTGGCCACTTTGGCCTGTAGGCGCTCCACTGGGGGGCGACGGTAAAAACAAGAGGAGTGACTGGCATGATCCATCACGTAGTGGGGCTCTTCACCCACCCCGACCAGGAATGGAAAGAAATCCGTGGCGACCAAGAGGAAAGCATCAGCCACATGTACCTGACTCACACGCTGATTCTGGCGGCGATCCCCGCTGTGTCGGCGTTTATCGGCACCACTCAGGTCGGTTGGGTCATCGGCAGCCGGGCGCCGGTGATGTTGACCCAGGAAAGCGCGCTATGGATGACGATCATGTCGTACCTGGCGATGCTCGGCGGTGTTGCGGTCATGGGCGCATTCATCCACTGGATGGCCCGTACCTATGACGCCAATCCAAGTCTGGCCCGCTGCGTTGCATTTGCGACCTATACCGCGACCCCGCTGTTCATCGGCGGTCTGGCGGCGTTGTACCCACACATGTGGCTGGGGATGATCGTCGGGACGGCGGCCATCTGCTACACGGTGTATTTACTGTATGTGGGGCTACCCACTTTCATGAACATTCCATCAGACGAGGGCTTCCTGTTTTCCAGTTCGGTACTTGCCGTAGGCCTTGTGGTGCTGGTCGCCATCATGGCGTTTACAGTGATTGTCTGGGGACTCGGCGTGGGGCCGGTCTATACCAATTAGCAACATTCCACCCAAAAACAAGATCTGCCAACACAGGCCGCCGCAAGGCGGCCTTCTAATGTGTGTGGGGTAACGACCATTCGGCGCCTCGGCGATTCGCAAGGCCCCGGCGTTGCGGCATACTCGACGTCTCTGGAGATCCATCAAGCATGCCCGAGCAACTCAATACCCGCGTCGAAGACTGTTACCAACTGGCCGAATCCTTTTTCAAACGAACTTTCAAACGCCCCGTGGTGAGCCTCAAGCTGCGCGGTCAAAAAGCCGGTGTCGCGCATTTGCACGAGAACCTGCTGCGCTTCAACCCGCAGCTGTACCGGGAAAACACCGAAGACTTTCTCAAGCAGACCGTGGCCCACGAAGTGGCGCACCTGATCGCCCATCAACTGTTTGGCGACCGCATTCAGCCCCATGGCGAAGAGTGGCAATTGATCATGCGTGGCGTGTACGAACTGCCGCCCAATCGCTGCCACACCTACGACGTCAAACGCCGCAGCGTGACCCGCTACATCTACAAATGCCCGTGCGTTGACAGCGATTTCCCGTTTTCGGCGCAGCGCCATGGTCTGGTGCGGCAGGGTCGGCGGTATTTGTGTCGCAGGTGCCGGAGTACGTTGGTGTTTAGTGGGGAGATGCGGGTCGAGTAGCAGGATTTGTGGTGGCTGTGCCGGCCTCATCGCGAGCAGGCTCACTCCCACATTGGATTTGTGTCACACCGAAGATCCCTGTGGGAGCGAGCCTGCTCGCGATGAGGCCGGTAGAGGCGCTAGAGAATCACTTTGGCACGCCGCAATGCTGCAATCCGCTCAGCACCAAACCCCAACTCCCCCAACACCTGATCCGTATGCTCACCCAATGCCGCACCAATATGCCTTGGCTCTGGCAACCCGTCCGAAAACTTCAACGGACACGCCATCTGCGCCTGGCTCGTGCCATCCCCTCGCGGCACCTCGGTCACCAGTTCCCGCGCCTGCAACTGCGGATGCCGAACCGCCTCACCCAAGGTCAGCACCGGCTCGACACACGCATCGAGCTCGGCAAACAGCCCGCACAACTCGGTAAAGTCGTATTTCTCGAATTCAGTCTGCAGCGCGTCCTTCAGCTTCTTTTGCTGGGCAGGCTGAGGTGACAGGCCCAACGTCACCAACTCTTCCAGCCCCAGCGCCGTACATAGCTGCTTCATGAACGGCGGCTCCAGACTGCCCACCGATAACCAGCGCCCGTCCCGCGAACGGTAATAGTCGTAGAAACTGCCGCCATTGAGCATCTGATCTTCCCTGCCCGGCTCTACGCCGCAGGCCAGGTACCCGGCCCCGGCCATGGCGTTCAGGCTGAAGGCACAGTCGGTCATGCTCACATCCAGATGCTGCCCCACCCCGCTTTGCTGCCGAGCGATCACCGCCGCCAGCAAGCCGATCACACCGTGCAGCGAACCTCCGGCGACATCCGCCACCTGCATGCCCAACGGCAACGGCCCACTCTCGGTGCGGCCGGTGTAGCTTGCCAGTCCCGCCAGCGCCAGGTAGTTGATGTCATGGCCAGCGCGGTCCTTGTAGGGGCCGGTCTGGCCGTAACCGGTAATCGACACGTAGATCAACCGTGGATTGATCGCCTTCAAGGCTTCATAACCCAGGCCCAGGCGTTCCATCACGCCGGGGCGGAACTGCTCCAGCACGATGTCGTGGTCCACCAGCAACTGCTTGATCACCTCCAGCGCCTCGGGCTGCTTGAGGTCCAGCGCCAGGCTGCGCTTGTTGCGATTGAGATAAGCGTGGCTGGCCGACACCCCGTGATCGTGCGGCGGCAACACCCGAAGCAAATCCATTCGGGTCGGCGATTCGATGCGCAAGACTTCCGCGCCCATGTCCGCCAGCAACAACGAGGCAAACGGCCCCGGCAGCAGTGTCGAGAAATCCAGAACCTTGAGTGATACCAGTGGACCGGGCATGAGCGTTCTCCGTAAACGATGCTTCCAGCCTAGGCAGGCAAACCCATTGCAGCAATCACCTGAAGTGTCAGCAACGGTGACCGTTACGCTCAAATCCCAGGCATCAAAAAACCCGCCGAAGCGGGTTTTTCGATGCAGCCAGTCTTACTTGACGTTGCTTGGGGTTGGGCCTTCAGCCACGCCCAGGTCGTCTACTTCACGCTCGTCGGAGATACCGCGACCGCCGGAAGCCAGCTCGACTTGCAGCTTGTCTTCGTCCAGCTCTTTCACCCACTTGGCGACCACGAGGGTGGCAACAGCGTTACCAACAAGGTTGGTCAGCGCACGGGCTTCGGACATGAAGCGGTCGATACCGAGGATCAGCGCCAGACCGGCCACCGGCAGAGTACCTACGGCCGACAGGGTGGCTGCCAGCACGATGAAACCACTGCCGGTCACGCCCGCAGCACCTTTGGAGGACAGCAACAGCACCAGCAGCAGAGTGATCTGGTGGGTGAGGTCCATTGGGGTATCAGTCGCCTGAGCGATGAACACAGCGGCCATGGTCAGGTAGATCGACGTACCGTCGAGGTTGAAGGAGTAACCAGTCGGGATTACCAGACCCACAACCGATTTATCCGCGCCCAGGCGTTCCATCTTGATCAGCATGCGTGGCAGAGCCGATTCCGACGACGAAGTGCCCAGTACGATCAGCAGTTCTTCACGGATGTAGCGGATCAGCTTGAGTACGCTGAAACCGTGCGCGCGGCAGATGGCGCCCAGTACCAGGAGCACAAACAGGATGCAGGTGATGTAGAAGCAGATCATCAGCTGACCCAGCTGAACCAGCGAGCCGACACCGTAGGCACCGATGGTGAAGGCCATCGCGCCGAATGCGCCGACTGGAGCGAGCTTCATGATCATGTTGATGATGTTGAACATCACGTGAGCAAAGCGATCGATGAAGTCCAGCACCGGCTTGCCGTAAGCACCCAGGCGATGCAGGGCGAAACCGAAGATCACCGAGAACATCAGCACTTGCAGGATATCGCCGTTGGCGAAGGCGCCGACGATGGTGTTCGGGATCACGTTGAGGACAAAGGCGATGATGCTCTGGTCTTTACCGGCCGAGATGAAGCCAGCGATTTTGCTGGTGTCCAGGGTCGTCACGTCGATGTGCATGCCGGCGCCCGGTTGCACGACGTTGACCACGACCAGACCGATCAGCAAGGCAAGGGTGGAAACGATCTCGAAGTACAGCAGCGCATAGCCGCCGGTTTTGCCGACCGACTTCATGTTCTGCATGCCGGCGATACCGCTGACGACCGTACAGAAGATGATTGGCGCGATGACCATTTTGATCAGTTTGATGAACCCGTCACCCAGCGGCTTGAGGGCCACACCGGTCTGCGGGTAGAAGTGACCGAGCAGGATGCCGATGGCAATAGCAACGATCACCTGGAAATACAGGGATTTGTACAGTGGCTGACGAGTCGTCATTGCAAAGTTCCTCAAGAGCGTCCCGCGACAACATCCATCTGTTGTCAACGACACCTCATTTGCGAACCCTCCTGCACTGGAGGGATTTGTTTTGTCGAGCTGCGCACCGGCAGGCATCTGCTGGTTGTATCGCAAGGCCCGTGCCACCTTTCTAAAAATGCCTGCATGCCTTTTGACATCAAGGGTTACAGGTTTTTCTGGGTCACTGTTCGGTTACATTGGTGTGGCGGATTTCCGCCCTTCGACTAAATCACATCCTGCAATTTGGCGGATATCCGCCTTGTTCATCGTCGGCCACCACGGCTACCATCCGACGCTCAATGGACGGACCTGCCTTCTATGCGCGAACGCACTATCGCCAGTCATTTCGCCCGTGCCGCCCTCGGTGGCGCGCGCCGGTTGGGTTATGACTATTCAAATTTGCTGCAACAGCTCGGCATCAGCCCCGAGTTGCTGGATGAGCCGCGCGCGCGGATCGCACCGGAGCAGTTCACGCGATTGATCCAGGGTTTGTGGCTGGCACTCGACGACGAGTACCTTGGATTCGGGCCGGTGCCGAGTAAAACCGGCAGTTTCGCGATGATGTGCCATGCCGTGATTCACTGCCGTAACCTGGAAAAGGCGCTGCATCGCGGCTTATTGTTTTACAGCCTATTCCCTGATGGCCCGCGCCTGACCCTGACCCGCGAAGACGACATGATCCGCCTGAGCCTCGATGACTCGAAATTCCAGGACCCGGACCATTTCCTCACCGAAAGCCAGTTGATGGTGTGGCATCGCCTCGGCAGCTGGCTGATCGGCCAGCGCATACGCCTGGAGCAGGCGACGTTCAGTTATCCAAGGCCCGAGCACGGTGCCGAATACGACTTGCTGTTCCCCTGCCCCATGGTGTTTTCCGCGACCCAGAGCAGCCTGCTGTTTCACAGCCGCTACCTGCACATGCCGTTGTTGCAGGACGAGCGCACCCTCAAACATTTCCTCCAACACTCTCCCGCCGACCTGCTGTCGCGCCCGGATGACGGCGACAGCCTGAGCAGTCAGTTGCGCCGTTTGCTCAGCCGCGACAGTGCACGCTGGCCAGACCTCGAAGCCGTGGCCGCGCACCTGCACATCAGCCCGCAGACCTTGCGCCGGCACTTGCGGGAAGAAGGGTCGAGTTTTCAGGAATTGAAGGATCAGTTGCGCCGGGACATCGCGATTTATTATTTGGGGCGGGCGGATCTGTCGTTGCAACAGATTGCCGAGCAGTTGGGGTTTTCCGAGCCTTCGGCGTTTCACCGGGCGTTCAAGAAGTGGACTGGCCTTACACCTGGGGCTTATCGCGCACAAGAGAACTGATTTTTGGGTTGAATTGGCTGACCCCATCGTCGGAACGCCGCCCGGAGCCGGCTCACTCCCACATTTGATCGGTGTGAACGCAAATTTTGTATTCACTGAAGATCCCGGTAGGAGTGAGCCTGCTCGCGAAGAACGATAACGCGGTCTACCTGACTGAACGCCTACGGCGGATCAAGCCTGTCCAGCATCCGATTCACCGCCAGCTCCCCCAGCATCACCACCTGCTGAATCCCCAACACGGTGTTGCGATGCGGCCCCTCCATCAACCCCGCAAAATTACTCAGCATCACACTCGCCGACGCCATGGATTCGCAGGCGTTGACCAGCAGCGTTTCGTCATCGGTATCAGGGGCCACGAGGTAAATCGTGCTGGGTTTACGAGGAGTGTCTTTGGGAATGACCGGTTTGAGGCAGTAATCGAGGGCGCGGTCGGCGGCTTCGTTGAGCTTTTTGGAGTCGGTGGACTCGTAGGGCGAAACGTCGTCGGCTTCTGGTGGGTTGGGTGTGATCTTGAACCTATGAAGCTCCTAGAGTAATGGAGCCGCAACACATCGCTGCTAAACGAAAAAGAGGTGGCGGCTGTACGCGGGTTAGCAGACCAGGACTCTAGAACCCGGCGCACCGAAGTGCCCCACGCAAAGCCGCCATGACATGAACGACGGACGTTGTGCGTCTAGAGAGACCCGGGCTGCTAAACCCGATCGCTGATTCGTCAGCGACCCGGAAACGATAGAGCCCACGCCCCAGGCGCACAAGCCGGCGAATTCTGGCGTAGTCGTAGGTAACGGCGCAAGGAGGTGTAGCCTGAGTGAGTGTCTGGAGATGTGTTTTAAACAGCGCTGTTTACTGCTGAGATTCTGTGGGATTTGCGTTGTATGGGCGGGCCTCATCGCGAGCAGGCTCACTCCCACATTTGAATCTGCGTCGCTCGCAAAATCTGACTACACAGGAGAACCCCTGTGGGAGCGAGCCTGCTCGCGATGAGGCCCGTAAAAACACCATCAAACCACCGGGAAATGAATCCGGAACGCCGCGCCGCCCATCGACGAATCCCCCAGCGTCAGCTTCGCGCTGTAGCTCTCGATAATGTCCTTCACCACCGCCAGCCCAATCCCCTGCCCCGGATGCTGTCGATCCAGCCGCTCGCCCCTTTGCAGAATCCGAGCACGCTGGTCCGGCGGCACGCCCGGCCCGTCATCTTCCACGCACAACTCAACCCCGCTCAGGGTTTCGCGCACGCTGATGCGCACTTCGCTCAGGCACAGGCGATAGGCGTTTTCCAGCAGGTTGCCCATCATTTCCAGTAGCGCGCCTTGTTCGATCGGCACGTAGCACTGATCCGGCAGGTCGAAAGCGACGCGCACGCGTTTGTCGCGGTAGACCTTGTCCAGTGTGTCGCACAGGCTTTGCAACACCGGACGCAGGCGCACCTGGTGGCGTACCAGTCCGCTTTTGCGCAGGCTGGCGCGCTGCAGTTGATAGCCGATCTGCTGGCTCATGCGTTCGATCTGGGTTTGCAGCATCCAGGCCTGATCGCGGTTTTCCGGGCGTTGGGCCATGTCTTCGCTGACGCCTTGCAGCACGGTCAGCGGGGTTTTCAGGCTGTGGGCCAGGTCGTCGAGGGAATCACGGTAGCGGCTGCGCTGTTCGCGTTCGCTGTGCAGCAAGCGGTTGAGGGAGCCGGTCAGGCGCAGCAGTTCGCGTGGGTGTTGTTCGCTGAGGCTTTCGCGGGCGCCGCTTTCGATTTCGTCGAGTTCCTGACTGAGTCGGCGCAAGGCCTGCAAGCCCCAGGTCAGGCCGATCCACAGCAGCGCCAGCAGCACCAGCAACGCGGCGCCGAAACCGAGGTAGAGGTTTTCGCGCAGGCCTTCGAGGGTGACTTCGTATTCGCGCACCGGTTGCAGGGCAACGATGCTGAACGCCGCGCTTTTGCCGCCGAGCAGTTTGACTTCGACGTCATAGACGAAGAATTCCTGACCGTCGGCCTCGCGAATACGCGCAAATTCGTTGCCGCGTCCGTCGTAACGCGGTTTGTAGTTGATCTTCTCTTCGCGGGTGGCCTTCGAGCGCCACACCAGGTGACCTTCGCGGTCATAGATGTAGCCGAGCAAGCGACTGTCAGTCAGGTTGAAGCGCTCATCGGGCAACTGCGCCGGCATTTGCAGGGAGTTGTTTTCCACCCGTGCGGCGGAGATCAACGTGGTGACATCCGATGCCAGGCGCTGCTCGATGGAATCCTGCAACGCCAGGCTGAACGCGCCCTGCATCGCTGGCAGCAACGCCAGCATGAACAGCACCGCCAGGATCGTGGCGGCGAGCATCAACCGGACACGAAGAGAACGAATCAAGTGCAGCGCTCATTGAACAGGTAGCCGAGGCCACGCACGGTATCGATTGGTTTGAAACCGGACGGGCCTTCGAGTTTGCGGCGCAAACGCCCGACCAGCACTTCGATGACGTTCGGATCGCGCTCGTCGTCGTCCGGGTAGAGCTGTTCCATCAAGCGGTCCTTGGCCACCACTTGCTGATGATGCCGCATCAGGTACTCGAGGATTCGGTACTCGTACGCGGTCAGCGCCAGCGGTTGTTCATCCAGGGAGGCCTGTTTGCGGTTGAGGTCGAGCAGCAGCGGCCCGGCGACGATGGTCGACTGGGTGAATCCGCTGGAGCGGCGCAGCAAAGCATTCAGGCGCGCGTCGAGCTCCTCGAACTGGAATGGCTTGACCACGTAATCATCGGCACCGGCGGCGAGGCCTTCGACCTTGTCCTGCCAGTTGCCGCGCGCGGTGAGGATCAGGATCGGGAAGGTCTTGCCGCCCGAGCGCAGTTGGCGGATCAGGTCGAGCCCGCTCATGCCCGGCAGGCCAAGGTCGATCACCGCCAGGTCGTGGTTGAACTGCTCGGTCTGGTACAGCGCCTCTTCGGCGTTGGCCACGGACTCGACCACGTGGCCGCTGTCCGTCAGGCGGGTTTGCAGGTGATGGCGCAACAGCGCTTCATCTTCGACGACCAGCAGTTTCATAACGCTCTCCTAGGCAAATCGTTATCTCCAGCAGCATAGTTCTCAGTCAGCTCGCGGAACCTGTAGGAGTGAGCCTGCTCGCGATAGCGGTGTGTCAGTCGACATCAATGTCGAATGTGCTGACCGCATCGCGAGCAGGCTCGCTCCTACAGGGATTGCGCCTATCTGACAGGCATTACTTATCAGAAAGCGTAGTTCGCCGACAGGTACGTCTGGGCGCTGCTGGTCAGGTCCAGCGAACCCTGTTTGCTGCCACCGCGCTCGCTCATCTCGGTGCTGGCGTTGCTGCGCAGGTAACGGTAACCCATCTCGACCGAGGTGTTTTGCGACACTTGCTGCAACACGCCAACCTGGCCGCCGACGGCATAACCGATGTTGCTGTCGCGGCTGAAACCTGGGGACTCCTGAGTCATTTTGGTCAGGCCGGCCGTGGCACCGCCGAACAATTTGGTGCTGCCGCCCACCGGGTAGAACAGATCGTAGCTGCCCAACAGGTTTTCCTGACGCAGTTTAATGCCATTGTGCGAGCCCGACACGTTGTCGTAAGTGGCGTAGTAACGGCCCTGGCTGTTTTGCTGGCCCAGACGCACACCCCAGGTGGTGTCCTTGCCGATCACGCCGTCGGCGTTCGGGCTGTTGAGATTGTCGTTCAGGGCGTGGGACTTTTTGATCTTGTCGCTGGTTTGTCCAAGCGTAAGGCTGGCGAAATTGTCGTCGGAGGCGAACGCAGCGGTGCTAGCGCCCAGGACAGTGAAAGCCAGAAGCAGTTTTTTGAAGTTAGTCATTGGGGAATTTCCTCATGCGCTATTTGCTTTTTGGGTACGGGGCAAGGTTACCCACCCCGCCCTGAACTCCCCCTGAACGCACTCTGAACCTGAGCTGAATCAAATCGACTCGACTGTTTTGATGACTTTGGCTTACGACTGCTGCGCAGCCGAGCGGGAGCAAGCTCCCTCGCCACAAAAGCGGTTGCTACTACCCAGCCCGAGAGCAACCCGGCAAAATGCCCGTCATGAATCCCGCCCCCGCCCTACCCGTCTGCTGCACCCCGCTCGATGCCCATTGGCCGCTGCCGTTTGTGCTGCCCGGCACGGTGCTGTTGAGCACTCACTTTGATACCTCGCAACTGGCCAGCGATGATTTCCAGCGCAGCGCCATCGAGCCGCCAGCGAGCATCCAGCGTTCGGTCGCCAAGCGTCAGGCCGAGTTTCTGGCCGGCCGGGTCTGCGCCCGGGCGGCGTTGCAGCAGTTGGAAGGGCTGAGTTTTACCCCGGCCATCGGTGAAGACCGGGCGCCGGTGTGGCCTGCGCATATCAGCGGCTCCATCACCCACAGCACCGGCCGGGCCGCGGCGATTGTGGCGAAGAAAGCCGATTGGCGTGGTTTGGGGATGGACCTGGAAAACCTGCTCAACCCTGAACGGGCCGAGCGCCTGGCCGGGGAAATCCTTACCCCGCAAGAGTCGCAGCGCATGGCCGCGGGCCCTCGCGATCAGGTGGCGATGCTGGTGACGCTGACGTTTTCGGTGAAGGAAAGTCTGTTCAAGGCGCTGTATCCGATTGTTCAGCAGCGGTTTTATTTTGAACATGCTGAAGTGCTGGAATGGAGCGAGGCGGGTGAAGTGCGGTTGCGATTGCTGACTGATCTGTCCAGCGAATGGCGCAATGGCACAGAGCTGGAGGCGCAGTTTGGGGTGGTGGATGGGCAGTTGTTGAGTCTGGTCAGTATCAAGGCCTGAGATCTTTAGTGTCGGTTCGGGCCTCTTCGCGGGCAAGCCTCGCTCCTACAGAAAACTACGCGAACCCTGTAGGAGCGAGCGGTGCGGCGATCCGACTTGCCCGCGAAGGCGATGGAACATTCACCACACATTTCACCGCTTCTCCTGATTCCTCGGCCAACTCAGGCTGAAGCACGCCCCGCCCAGACTCTTGCTCCTGCTGATCAACGCCCGCCCGTCATGCCAATGGATGATCCGTCGCACGATCGACAACCCCAACCCATGCCCGCCAGACGCCCGGGTGCGGCTGTCGTCAAGACGCAGGAACGGCGTGAAGATTTTCTCCCACGCCGACTCCGGCACGCCCGGCCCGTCATCTTCGATGTCCACCCGGCAACGCTGCTGCCCCACCTGATAACTGACGGTCACCCGCGACGAGGCATGGCGCATGGCATTGCTCACCAGGTTCTGGATCGCCCGGTGTAAATAGCGCGGCTCGGCCTCGACCCATGCGTCATCGCAATCGGCCGCTGACAGACACAACCCGCGCTGCACCGTGACGTCGGCGCGCAGCGGTGCCAGCTCTTCGATCACCTGATTGACTAACGCATCCAGATCGATCCGCTGGAAATTCAGCGCGGGCGAGCCCTGCTCCAGGCGCGCATAGGTCAGCATCTCGTCCACCAGCTTGTCGAGGTCCTCGATGTCGTGGTCCATGCCTTCGCGGTATTTCTCCAGAGCCTGCGGCGTGGTGGCCGAGCCGATCATCTCCAGGCCAAAACGCAGGCGCGCCACCGGGGTGCGCAACTCGTGGGATACCGCGCGCACCAGTTCGCGCTGGATCGCCAGCAACTGCTGCAAGTGCTCGGCCATGCCGTTGAACGCCGCGGCCAGTCGCCCCACTGAGTCCGCGCCGCGTGCCGGCACACGGGTTTCCAGGCTTCCCTTGGCGATGCGCGTAGCAGCGGCTTCAAGGCCACGCAAGCGGCGTTCAAGTTGTCGCACTAATAGATAGACGATCAAACCGATCAGGCTCAGACCGAGTGCCGCGATCAGCACCAGCCACTCAGGCGGATACGGATTCATCTGATACAGCGGGCCGATTTCCAGGACCCAGGGCGTGCCGACCATACCGGCGAATACCCGGATCGAGTCGCCGCCCTTGCCCAGCGCCATCACCGTGTCGCCTTCGGAGATCCGGCGACTCTGGTCTTCGTCCATGTCCGCCTGCTCGACGGTGACCAGCCGCAAGTCGAAACCAAAGCCCTTGTCTTGTTTCAATTGCGCCAGGCGCTTGGGCTGGTCGGCCACCGGCACGCGCACCAGTTCGTCGGCCAGCAGGTAAATGGTCGCTCGCGCCAGTTGCTCGCTGATCTGCTGCACCTCGCCCGTGAGAACAAGCTGCTCCTTGTCACTGACCAAGCGATAAACCCTTGCCGCGTGCGGGCCGGTCTGCTCCACCAGCGCCTGGCCGCGTAGCACGCGGGTGCGCTGCGTCAGGTCGAGGTCGGTCTGGGCAAAGGTCTTCAGCGCCAGCGGAATCCCGAGCAAACGCTCCCACACCAGCAAGGCTCGGTGGCGTTCGGTTTCGTTCATTGGCTGCAGGTTGTCGGCCATCAGCGAAAAAGTGCCGTGGGCCAGGCGTTCGCGGTATTGCTCGCTGCGCACCTGGTTGAGCAAGTGCAACGCCAGCACGCCGAGCACCGCGACCAGAATCAGCGCCGCGCACATGCCGCCGTAGATGCGCAGGAAGATTGAGTTCACAGGGTGCAGGCTTCCGGAACGAACAGATACCCTTTGCTGCGGATGGTTTTGATCAGTCGCGGATGATCCGGGTCGTCGCCAATTTTCGGGCGGATGCGCGAGATGCGCACGTCGATGGAGCGGTCCTGGCCGTCATAGCCGATGCCGCGCAGCGCGGTGAAAATCTCTTCCCGGGACAGGATGCGCCCGGCGTTGGCCACCAGCAGCCACAGCAGATCAAATTCGGCGCTGGTCAGCTCGATGCCGTTGTCATTCAGCCAGGCCTCGCGCAATGCGTTGTCCACCACCAGCGGACCGAATTGCAGGCGCCGTTGTTTTTCCGGGGCCACTTCGGGGGATTCGCTGCGGCGCAACAACGCCTGGATGCGCGCCAGCAGGAGGCGTGGACGCACGGGTTTGCACACGTAATCGTCGGCGCCCAGGTCGAGGCCAAGAATCTGATCCGTGTCGTCGGTGCGGGCGGTGAGCATCAGGATCGGGCCGTCATACTTGTCGCGGACCTTGCGGCAGATGCTCAGGCCATCTTCGCCCGGCAGCATCAGGTCGAGGATCACCAGGTCCGGTTTTTCATTAATGATGCGAGCCGCGGCCAGGGCACCATTGCCCTCGATCGATACGCGCAGGCCATTGGCTTCCAGGTAATCGCGGGTCAGTTCGGCCAGCCGCTGGTCGTCCTCCACAATCAATACCTGCCAGGCTTCTTGCTCCACGGTGACCTCTGCTTGCCAACAACACGAATAAGGAAGGATCCACCCGTCTTTTTGTAATGATTGGGGAGGATAAGAAAGCATACACACTGGCCGATTGTATAAACGCCGAACGCCGAGAACACAAGCCGGCAAATGCGTTCGGACAACCCGGTTTTTTGTGATAGGGTTCGCGCCCTTAAAAATCCGAATGACTGTTTTCAATCGCTGAAAATCAGTGGAAAACGGTCCGCTCCAGCTAGGTCGCGGCCTACACGCCTGTTCCCTGTTTCACACACAATTTACGCACAGGTTTATCCACAGGTAGTACGTTGCAACACCCTCCAAAACGCATTATCTTGTACCTCGGCGCGAAAAAAACCCTACATGTAGGGTTTTACGCCAAAAACCAAACACAAACCGGATACCGATTTCAAGCGCTTTTATTGCCTCTTTCCGGTTGAACCAAACGTATTTTCGAAAGACCAAACCGCGCGTGCGGATGGCTACTGTTTTTGAGCCCGAAACGGCGATAACGGTACGGGTGTTGCAGTCAATTACTGCCACCCAAAACGGAATTCGGTTTCAGGCCCAAGGCGTGACACCAAAGACTTCGGCATGGAAGCGGCGCCCAACAGCCCCCTTCCTGATCTGTCCCGAAGTTGGTATGCCCGGCCCCCCCGCCGGTTGTAGTGCTTCAGGACGGAACGGTGGGCACCGTGATGGTGCCCAAACAAACATAGAGAATGTGGAGACAACCCCCCATGCAAACCGACACAACTCGCGAGAACCCGCAGGGCACCTTGCCGCAGGCCGCTGATTCGACTTCGGATCTGTCCGCCACCGCGCCTGGCCAACTGCGCGTGATCAAGCGTAACGGCACTGTCGTTCCTTACACCGACGACAAAATCACCGTCGCGATCACCAAAGCGTTTCTCGCAGTTGAGGGCGGCACCGCTGCCGCTTCGTCGCGAATCCATGACACCGTTGCCCGCCTGACCGAACAAGTCACCGCGACCTTCAAGCGTCGCATGCCTTCGGGCGGCACCATCCACATCGAAGAAATCCAGGACCAGGTTGAACTGGCCCTGATGCGTGCCGGCGAGCAGAAAGTTGCGCGCGACTACGTGATCTACCGTGACGGTCGTTCGAAAGAACGCGCTGCCCACGCACCGGCCGAAGAAGCAGTCAACGCTCACCCGTCGATCCGCATCACCCGCGCCGATGGCACCTTTGCTCCTCTGGACATGGGTCGCCTGAACACCATCGTCACCGAAGCGTGCGAAGGCCTGGAAGAAGTCGACGGCGACCTGATCCAGCGCGAAACCCTGAAAAACCTGTACGACGGCGTGGCACTGACCGACGTCAACACCGCCCTGGTGATGACCGCCCGTACCCTGGTCGAGCGTGAGCCGAACTACTCGTTCGTGACCGCCCGCCTGCTGATGGACACCCTGCGTGCCGAAGGCCTGAGCTTCCTCGAAGTCGCTGAAAGCGCCACTCACCACGAAATGGTCGACCTGTACGCCAAGGCCCTGCCGTCGTACATCGCCAAGGGTATCGAATTCGAATTGCTCAACCCGATCCTGGCCACCTTTGACCTGGAAAAACTCGGCAAGGCAATCAACCACGAGCGCGATCAGCAGTTCACCTACCTGGGCCTGCAAACCCTGTACGACCGTTACTTCATCCACAAGGATGGTGTCCGCTTCGAACTGCCACAGATTTTCTTCATGCGCGTGGCCATGGGCCTGGCGATCGAAGAAAAGCAGAAAGAAGACCGTGCGATCGAGTTCTACAACCTGCTGTCGTCCTTCGACTACATGTCGTCGACTCCGACCCTGTTCAACGCCGGCACCCTGCGTCCACAGCTGTCCAGCTGCTACCTGACCACCGTGCCGGATGACCTGTCGGGCATCTACCACGCGATCCACGACAACGCCATGTTGTCGAAATTTGCTGGCGGCCTGGGCAACGACTGGACGCCGGTTCGTGCGCTGGGTTCGTACATCAAGGGCACCAATGGCAAATCACAGGGCGTTGTTCCGTTCCTGAAAGTAGTGAACGACACCGCCGTCGCCGTTAACCAGGGTGGCAAGCGCAAAGGCGCTGTCTGTGCCTACCTGGAAACCTGGCACATGGACATCGAGGAGTTCATCGAACTGCGCAAGAACACCGGTGATGATCGTCGTCGTACCCACGACATGAACACCGCCAACTGGATCCCTGACCTGTTCATGAAGCGCGTCTTCGATGACGGCAAGTGGACCCTGTTCTCGCCGTCCGAAGTACCGGACCTGCACGACCTGACCGGCAAGGCCTTCGAAGAGCGTTACGAGTACTACGAAGCCCTGTCCGAGTACCCGGGCAAGATCAAGCTGTTCAAGACCATCCAGGCCAAAGACCTGTGGCGCAAAATGCTGTCCATGCTGTTTGAAACCGGCCACCCATGGCTGACCTTCAAAGACCCGTGCAACCTGCGCAGCCCGCAGCAGCACGTGGGCGTGGTCCACAGCTCGAACCTGTGCACCGAGATCACCTTGAACACCAACAAGGACGAGATCGCCGTTTGCAACCTGGGCTCGATCAACCTGCCGAACCACATCGTCAACGGCAAGCTGGACACCGCCAAGCTGGAACGCACCGTGAACACCGCTGTTCGCATGCTCGATAACGTGATCGACATCAACTACTACTCGGTGCCACAAGCGAAGAACTCCAACTTCAAGCACCGTCCGGTCGGTCTGGGCATCATGGGCTTCCAGGACGCTTTGTACCTGCAGCACATCCCTTACGGTTCCGACGCTGCCGTCGAGTTCGCCGACAAGTCGATGGAAGCGGTCAGCTACTACGCGATCCAGGCTTCCTGCGACCTGGCCGACGAACGCGGCGCCTACGAGACGTTCCAGGGTTCGCTGTGGTCCAAAGGCATCCTGCCGCTGGATTCGCAACAGATCCTGATCGAACAGCGTGGCCAGAAGTACATCGACGTTGACCTGAACGAATCCCTGGACTGGGCACCGGTTCGTGCCCGTGTGCAGAAAGGCATTCGTAACTCCAACATCATGGCCATCGCACCGACCGCGACCATCGCCAACATCACTGGCGTCTCGCAGTCGATCGAACCGACCTACCAGAACCTCTACGTGAAATCGAACCTGTCGGGCGAATTCACCGTGATCAACCCGTACCTGGTTCGCGACCTGAAGGCTCGCGGTCTGTGGGACTCGGTCATGATCAACGACCTGAAGTACTACGACGGTTCGGTGCAACAGATCGAGCGCATCCCGCAAGAACTCAAAGAGCTCTACGCGACGGCCTTCGAAGTGGACACCAAGTGGATCGTCGACGCGGCCAGCCGTCGTCAGAAGTGGATCGACCAGGCTCAGTCGCTGAACCTGTACATCGCTGGCGCATCGGGCAAGAAGCTGGACGTGACCTACCGCATGGCCTGGTACCGTGGTCTGAAAACCACTTACTACCTCCGTGCTCTGGCCGCGACCAGCACCGAGAAGTCGACCATCAACACCGGCAAGCTGAACGCTGTTTCCAGCGGCGGCAACCACGGTGAAGATTCGGTCCTGGCAGCCCCTGCCGGCCCTGCTCCAGTGCCGAAAGCTTGCGCCATCGACGAGCCGGATTGCGAAGCTTGCCAATAAGCTGAGCCGGTAGGCGCCGCGAGGTGCTTGCCTGAATAACCCCCGATCAGTCCTCTGGATTGGTCGGGGGTTTTCTTTTGCCTCCAAGAAAGTGGTGGCCGGTCTGACGCCTTCGCGGGCAAGCCTCGCTCCTACAGGATCGCGCTCATCATCTGGACGACGCATACCCCGTAGGAGCGAGGCTTGCCCGCGAAGGGGCCGGCACAGACAACCCTAACCTCAAGCCCTGACAAAATCCCGGCCATAAAAAAAACCCCTCTCACGAGGGGCTTCTTTATGCAGCGCTATCCAGCATCAGGTCATCTGAATGATGGTCTGCATGATGGTGCTCTGGGTGGAGATGGTCTTGGCATTCGCCTGGTAGTTGCTCTGCGCCTTGATCAACTCGACCAGTTCGTTGGTCAGGTTGACGTTGGACTCTTCCAGGGAGTTGGACACCACCGCACCCAGCGTACCGGTTTTCGGTGCATCGACGCCGGCCACGCCGGACGCGAAGGTTTCTTTCCAGCGGGTACCACCGATAGGCTGCAGACCTTGCTCGTTGGCGAAGCTGGCGACCGCTACCTGGCCGATGGCCTTGGTTTGCTGGTTGCTGAAGTTGGCGGTCATCACACCGCTTTCGTCGATGGTCAGGCTGGAGATCTGGCCAGTGGCGTAGCCGTCCTGATACTGCTGGGTACGGGCAGTCGCAGAGTTGAACGAGGTGGTTTTGGTCATGTCGAAGGTCAGGCCACCGGTGGCCGGAACCGAACCGTTAGGACCCCAGACTTTCGGTGTCACGCTGGCATTGGTTACCACGCCTGGCACCCAGCCAGTCAGCCTGAAGGTTTTGCCGGTCACAGCAAAACCGGCACTGCCGGTCATGGTGTTGACGGTACCGTCAGAGTTGAAGGTCACGGTGGCAGTCACTGGCACCGGTGGCTCGGTGGCCGGGTTGGAAGGCGAACGACCGTCCACATAGGAGTGTATGGTCCAAGCGTTAGTACCGGTTTTTACGTAATACTGATCCAGAGTGTGCTGGTTACCCTGGCTATCGTAGATCGGTGTGGAGATTGGCTTGTTATAGCTCAATGGCTCGGCCGGGTTGAACGGCGTAACGGTCGGAAGGGTTTCCGAGGAGTTCAGGTTCATGGTTTGGTCGACGCGAGTGGTCGCCTTTGGCGACAGGCTCGATGTGTCGATTTTCAGGTCGGTCAGCACGCCATTGATGATCTTGCCGTTGTCATCAACGCCGTAACCTTGCAGACGGTTGCCGTTGTTGTCGATCACGTAGTTTTCAGCGTCAGTCTTGAACGCACCGGCACGGGTGTAGCTCAAGGAACCGTTGTCGCTGAGGATGAAGAAACCGTTGCCCTGGATACCCATGTCCAGCACGTTGCCGGTGTTGTTCACGTCGCCCTGGCCGAACTGCTGGGAAACGTTGGCCAGACGCACGCCGTTACCGATGGTCTTGCTGCCGGTACCCAGGCGAGTGGCCGAGTACACGTCTTCGAATTCTGCACGGGACGATTTGAAACCGGTGGTCGCGACGTTGGCGATGTTGTTGCCGGTCACGTCCAGTTGTTTGTTGGCTGCATAGAGACCGCTAAGGCCGATATTGAAAGACATATTCCACTCCCTTGTGCCGTGTTAGTCGGCTCTATATACCAATGGTTTGTACTTTGGACAGGGCAACGCTGCCCAGGCCTGCCAGGTTCAGCATCAACTCACCGCCGGTCTGGCTGATGGTCACACTGTTGACGGTTGCCGGCAGGTAAGTAACCAGCGAGGTCGCCTTGCTGTCGTAAGTCGCGGTGGCAGCGAATTTGTACGTGCCTGCCTTGGCCACTACGCCCGCATCGTTCTTGCCGTCCCAGATGAAACTGGCGTTGCCGGCTTTCTGGCTGCCCAGGTCGATGGTGCGGACAACTTTGCCATCGGCGTCGGTGATCTTGACCGTGACCGGATCCACCGATGCCGGTACCACGGCCGTGCCGTTGAAACTCTTCGAGGTATCGACCACCGCCGTGTCGGTCTGCGCGACCACCGAACGACCCACCAGCGAAGACGCTTGCAGCGCTTGCGAGGAGTTGTAGTTGCCGGCAATGCCGCTGACCGTCTCGTTCAGCGTGGTGATGCCTTCCAGGCTACTGAACTGTGCCAGCTGAGCCACGAACTCACCATTGTCCTGCGGCTCGAGCGGGTTCTGGTTTTTCAGCTGGGTGACCAGCAATTGCAGGAACGCATCCTTGCCCAACGCCTTCTTGCCGGCGGCGCTGTTAGTCGCCGCCGTCAGACCGTCAGCGCTGGTGTTGGTCTTGACCGAAGAATTGGCCAAGACGTCCTTGATGCTCAAGCCGCTAGTGGTATCGGTAACACTCATCTGAGTCGCCCCTTATCACTGACCGAGGGTCAGGACCTTCTGCATCATGGTTTTGGCGGTGTTCATCATTTCGGCGTTGGTCTGGAACGAACGACTGGCGGAAATCATGTCGGCCATTTCTTCGACGACGTTGACGTTCGGGTAGTAGACGTAGCCCTTGGCATCGGCGGCCGGATGGTTCGGCTCGTAACGTGCGTCAAGGTTGCTCTGGTCTTCGACCACGCCCAGCACTTGCACGCCTTGACCGGCGGCGTCCTGGTTCTGGAACAGCGAATCGCTGCCGCCGCTCTGGCCGCCCTGGAACATGGTGGCGAACACCGGGTGACGGGCGCGATAGGTCTGGTCGATGCTCGACGAGACGGTTTCGGCGTTGGCGATGTTCGAGGCCACGGTGTTCAAGCGCGTGGTCTGGGCACTCATGCCGCTACCGGCAATGTTGAAAACACTGGATAGAGACATGAATTACTCTCCGCGCAGGGCTGATACCAGCCCTTTGAATTTGCTGTTGAGCAGGGTGAAGCTGGCCTGGAAGCCGACGGCGTTTTCCGCGTAGTTCGACTGTTCCAGTTGGGCGTCCACAGTGTTCTGGTCGATCGACGGCTGCATCGGCGTGCGATACATCAGCGACTCGTCGCCATTGCCCAGGCCTTCGGCCTCGATATGACGGTTGTTGGTCATGTTCAAGGCAAAAGTGCCGCCCTTGGATTTCTCGTTCTGTGCGGCAAGCACCTTGGAGAATTCCAGGTCCCGAGCCTTGTAGTTCGGGGTATCGGCGTTGGCGATGTTGTTGGCCAGGACTTCGGCACGCTGCGCGCGGAAGCCCAGGGCTTGTTCGTGGATACCGAGCGCTTTATCGAAGCTGATGCTCATGTCGGAAACCTTCGGGTGACCTGATTTTTCGTAACAGAGGTATAGCAAGCGGCGTGCCAATTCAAAAAAGCCCGTAAACCGGGGCTTTGCCGGCAGTGGCAAGGCGGCAATGCCAGAAAAGCGGCAACCGATTTCCGCCGTCTGCCGCTTTTCTGCCGCTTATCGCCCTCCAACGAACACCTCCTCCCCTTGTAGGAGCGAGCCTGCTCGCGATGGCGTCGTGTCAGTCGACATCAATGCAAACAGTCCCACCGCTATCGTCGGAACGCCGCCCGGAGCCGGCTCACTCCTACAGGGAATCGGTGGTGGATTGGGAAATCATCAGGCATAAAAAAACGGGAGCCGATGAGGGCTCCCGTTTTTTTGATGACGCCAACAAATCACTTCGCCTGGTAAATGATCCCTGGGCTGCACTGGACCATCTGGTAGTGATCCGGCAAACCGTTCAGCGCTTCGGAGGCGCCGAGGAACAGATAACCACCCGGCTTGAGCGTGCTGTGAATGCGCAAGAGGATGTCTTTCTTCACCTCGGCGGAGAAGTAGATCAGCACGTTGCGGCAGAACACGATGTCGAACTTGCCCAGGGCCGCGTAGCTGTCCAGCAAGTTGAACGAGCGGAACTCCACGCGACTCTTGATCGGCGCCTTGATGGCCCAGCGTCCCGGCCCTTTCGGGTCGAAATAACGCTGAAGGCGCTCGGGCGACAGACCACGGCCGATGGCCAGGCTGTCGTACTCGCCGGTCTTGCAGTTGGTCAGCATGGTGCCGGACAGGTCGGTGGCCACAATCTGCGCCCCCATTTTCAGCTGGCCCATGTTGACGCGTTCGAACTCATCGATGGACATCGACAGCGAATACGGTTCCTGACCCGACGAGCACGCCGCCGACCAGATCCGCAAACGCTGACCAGGGGCAGCCTTGATCGCCTCGGGCAGCACCTTGTTCTTCAAGACTTCAAACGGATAGGTATCACGAAACCACAGGGTTTCGTTGGTGGTCATGGCATCCACCACCATCTCGCGCAAACCGCTGCGCGGCTGGGTCTGGATGCGCTGGACCAGCTCACCCAGGGACTTGATACCTTGCTGCTCCATCAGTTTGTTGAGACGGCTCGAGACCAAGTACTGCTTGTTTTCACCGAGCAAAATGCCACAGGCTTTTTCCAGGAATACCCGGAACTGTTCGAAATCCAAATTACCCGTAGACAAAGATGCCGCCTCTTAAATCGTGTTAACTGTTAGGGGCAGAAGGCCCCTAGCTGATATCTGCTGCTTTGATCCGGTCGACTACCCGGGATGCCAGGTCATCAGGACGGAATTTGGCAAGGAAGTCATCCGCGCCGACTTTCTTGACCATCGCCTGATTGAATACACCCGACAACGAAGTATGCAGGATGATATGAAGCTTTTGCATGCGCGGGTCGTTGCGGATCTCGGCCGTCAGGGTGTACCCGTCCATTTCCGGCATCTCGATGTCGGAAATCATCATCAGGAACTCTTCTTCCGGCTTCTTGCCTTCATCGACCAGCTTGCGCAAGTAATCCAGCGCTTGCTTGCCGTCGTTCAACGCCACCACTTCGACGCCGACCGTCTGCAGGCAACGCGTTACTTGCTTGCGCGCCACTGACGAGTCGTCGACCGTCAATACTTTCAGGGACAGCGCCTTGTGCTGGGTTTCGACATCCACCACACCCACCGAAATCGCTTCCGGTGTCGGCGCCACTTCCGCCAGCACTTTCTCGACGTCGATGATTTCGACTAACTGATTGTCGACCCGAGTCACAGCCGTCAGGTAATGATCGCGTCCCGTGCCCTTGGGTGGCGGATGAATCTCCTCCCAGTTCATGTTGACGATGCGCTCTACCGATCGCACCAGGAAACCCTGGGTCTTGGTGTTGTACTCCGTGATGATCACGAAGGGATTGCTCTGATCTTTAAGTGCGCCGGAGCCGGTCGCCATTGCCAGATCAAGAATCGGAATGGTCGCCCCCCGGATATTTGCCACACCGCACACGACAGGACTGGACTTGGGCATCACGGTCAGTTTGGGGCATTGCAGCACTTCCCGAACCTTGAACACGTTGATCCCATACAGCTGCTGGCCGTCGAGACGGAACAACAACAGCTCAAGGCGATTCTGCCCAACCAGTTGCGTGCGCTGGTTTACCGCATCCATTACACCAGCCATGCACAGACTCCTACACCAACGCTTAAGTGTGTTGCGACGCACATTCATTGCTAAACGGCACGGCGCTTGCTTTTTAACTCTTATGAACACAGAACCGACATTTTTCCGACGCCTGACATCAACTTCCCGCAAATTGCTTTGCGCGATGTCGGCCGTTTGCCTGTTCAACGCTGGCAGCCCTGCCCTTGCTGACGCGGTTACCTTGCCTGACATGCTTATCGGCGTCACTCAGGGCTTTCTTGAATTCACCGTAGAAGACTATTTGGCTACCAGTCAAACGGAGGGGCGCTACGAAATCGAGGTCAACCAGCTCGATCCGCGACTGCGCATGCCCATGTGCGACAAGGAATTGACAGCCACCCTCGAGAGCCCGGCGACCCCGATCGGGCGGGTAACGGTCAAGGTCCGCTGCGACAGTACGTCCCCTTGGACGGTCTTCGTACCCGCTCAAGTCCGGCTGTTTCGAGAGGTTGTCACGACCACGCGTCCGCTTAAACGCGCAGGGGTCATCGAGCCCGGCGACGTCATGTTGCGCGAGCGGGATATCAGCCTGATCAACCAGGGTTATTTCACTTCCATGGATCAGGCCGTCGGACAGAAACTTACCCGACCAACGGTCGCCAATCAGGTCCTGACGCTGGTTCATCTCGAACAGGCGGAAGTCATCAGCAAGGGCGATCAGGTGGTGATTACCGCCCGCAGTGGTACGCTCAGTGTGCGCATGCCGGGCGAAGCCCTGTCCAACGGCGGCCTGCGTGAACAGATTCGGGTGAAAAACCTCAACTCCCAGCGGGTCATCAAGGCGCAAGTCACAGCGCCCGGCCAGGTGGAAGTGGCCATGTAGAGCGATCTGTTGGTGAAGAGATGGCGCACCGCCCGGCGGTTCCCTAAACTGTGCCGCAGGCAGGACTCGCGCTGGCGCATGCAAGCTCATTGATAAATGGGCCTAAAGTTTTCGCAGGGAGAGCCGAAAACATGGCAAGCGTCCAAATACCCAGAGGTTTTTTATCATGGTCATCGATTTCAGCCGTTTGAACAGCTCCTCGTCACTTACCGGTAGTACGCGTACCAGCACCGCGAAGGAAACTGCCGAAACCGGCAAATCCGCGCCGCTGAATACCCCGGCCGAACAGGCCAGTACCGCCAAAAGCGGGGAATCGGTACACCTCAGCAATGAGGCTCAACAGTTGCAGAAGGTCACTGACAAGCTGCGCGATCAGCCTGCCGTCGACAACGCCCGTGTGGCCGAGTTGAAAGCAGCGATTGCCGATGGCAGCTATAAAGTCGACAGCAACCGTGTAGCCAGCAAACTGCTCAACTTCGAAGCCCAGCGCTAGGCCACGGCCTGCGCCAGGCTTTTGGACGCTTAAACCCCAAGGCCAGCCATGCACGACACTAATTTACTGCAACTGATCACCGACGATTTTGCTCCAGCGCAATACTTGCTGGAGTTACTGCAAACCGAATCCATCGCTTTGCACGGTCGCGACATGCCGCTGCTCGAGGATATTCTGGCGCAGAAACAGGCAATGATCATTCTGCTGGAACAGCATGGCCGCAAGCGCAGTGAAGTCCTCGCCAGCCTGAATCTGCCGACCAATCGCAACGGCCTGGAGCAACTTGCCAGCCAGTCGAGCATCGGCGATCAATTGCTGGAACAGAGCGATAAACTGACCGATCTCCTGGCTCAATGCCAGGCGGCCAACGTCAATAACGGCCAGTCGATCCTGGTCCAGCAGGCCGCCACGGCCAATCAGCTGAAAATCCTCACCGGCGGCGAACCGCCAGCGCTTTACGATGCCCGCGGATCAACCGCCATGCTAGCGAAGCCGCGCCCGCTTAGTCAGGCTTGAGCCCTGTAAATGAGCACGCTCTATCAAGACGCCTCACATGCTGGCAGTATGCTGGCAAGTCGCAGTCATATTTTGTCTGGAGAATGATGAACCGTGTTCAATGCCTTAAACGCGGAAGATGCTCCGCAGCCACCGAAGGTGCTATCCACGCCGATGGAGATCGCCGGTAACCTGCGGCAGCTGCAAGAGAGCCATGACCCGCTGATCATCACGTTCCACGAACGCAGCCAGCGCTTCCAGAGCTATCTGGTGGACGTCGATCGTGACGGCAACAGCATTGCACTGGACGAAATGGTGCCTCGCGACGGCGAACGTTATCTGCTGGCCGGCGAACCATTTCGCGTTGAAGGCTTCCACGACGGCGTGCGCATTGCGTGGGAAAGCAACGGTCCGCTGACCATCGATGAATCCGGTGATCGCTGCTACCGTGGCACCCTCCCCGATGAAGTGGTCTACCACCAGCGCCGCAATGCCTTCCGGGCTGCGTTGAAGCTGGCGCAACTGGTCGATGTCGAACTGGGCGGCGAAAAGCTCAAGTTCCCGATCAGAGGCAAGCTGCTCGACATTTCCGCCACTGGCTGCAAGCTGCGCTTTGAAGGTGACATCACCCCCCGGCTGCAACTGGGTCAGGTCTACGACCGCTTTATTGCCGACCTGCCCTTCGGCAGCATGACCGCGCCGGTGGAATTGCGTTACCTGCATTTCGAAGAAAGAATCTCCACCACCTTCGCCGGCATCCGCTTTCACAACATGAGCGGACTGGTGCAGCGCCAGGTCGAACGGTTCGTCTATCAGCTTCAGCGTGAAGCGCGCCGCTTCGACAAAGACGACATCTGATACAACGCTTCAACAAAAACGGGCAGTCCCTTGCGGTGACTGCCCGTTTTTTTATGCCCCAGCTTAAGGCCTGGCTTCGGTAAAACTTTGCTCGCGACCCGCATCCGGGTCTTCTGGCGGTGGATCGGTGTCGGGGTCCTGCTCGGGTTCAGGCGCAGGTTCTGGGTTGATCGGGTTCTGCATCTGATCCTGCACCACTTGCTCATCGACCCGCGGGTCAAGGCACGCCACCAGTGGCGAACTCGACATGCTGTCCGGCATGGCCACGTGATGCAGCGGTGCATCGTCGACCTGATGCAGGTTGGTGACCGCTTTCGGGCGGATCCGCCACACCAGCACCAACGCGAAGAAACTGAAGAAGGCATACAGCATGTGGCTGCCAAACAGCTTCATCAGGACCCCGGCCACCAACGGCCCGATACTGGCGCCCACGCCGTAGGTCACCAGCAACATCGCAGTCAGGGACACACGACGATCGCCTTCGACATGGTCATTGGAGAACGCCACTGCCAGCGGATACAGGCAGAACATCACCAGCGAACAGAAGAACCCGGCGATAAACAAAACCTCCAGCGGCACCTGTTGCATGATTGCCAGCGGCAACGCGGTGAGGGCCAGGACCACCGCAAAACAGCGGATCAACAACGCCCGGTCATAACGGTCGGACAACCAGCCCAACGGCCACTGCACCAGCAGCCCGGCAAAAATGCAGCTACCCATGAACAGACCGACCTGCTCGGTGGATAATCCTTGCTGCGAGGCATACAGCGGCGCCAGGCCGTAGAAGGAACCAATGATCAGCCCCGCGCCCAGCACCGTACTCAGCGACTGCGGTACACGCTTGATGAAGAACCGAGGTTCCATTGGTGCGGGATGCAGCGGTGCCGGGTGAATCCGCCTGGTCAGGGCCACTGGCACCAGGCACAGCGCGAAGCACAAGGCTACCAGCATCAGCAGTTCCAGGCCCAGGGCCGGGTGCATGACCAGAATCAACTGACCGAGTACCAACCCCAGGTACGAGGCGATCATGTAGCCGCTGAACACCGTGCCGCGCTGCGACGCTTCGGCCTGCTCATTGAGCCAGCTTTCGATGACCATGTACTGGCACATCATGCCGAGGCCGACGATCACCCGCAGGAATATCCACGCCGGCAGCCAGTCGACCAGGCCATGGCCCAGCACTGCCGCGCCAACAATCCCGGCGCAGGCTGAATAAGCACGAATATGCCCGACTCGGGCGATCAGTCGGTGACCGATCTTGCCGCCCAGCACCAGGCCGAAATAGTTGGCCGCCATCAACGCACCAACCCACAAGCTGTCGACGTTATCCGCCGCCAGGCGCAAGCCCAGGTACGTACTCAGCAAGCCTGAGCCGATCAACATCATCAGCGAGGCAAAATAAAGCGCTCGAAAAGGTTTCCAGATTTGGCGCATCGGCGTTCCGAGCGGCTCCTTGCGGTGAGAAACGGGCTATCCGAAAAGATAGCCCGAAGACGACGGGTCGTCAGGCCTGGGCTGCCAGGACACGGCGCTCCCAGGGAGTAATTTCATCAAAGAAGCTGGTCAACTCCATGGTCTTCGAAGCGACGTAGCCTTCGATGAACTCCTTGCCAAACAGTTCCTTCGCCAATTGGCTACGTTTCAGACGCTCAAGAGCGGCATGCAAGGTACACGGCAACGAAAGATTATCCGGGACTTCAAACTCACCCTGAATCGCCTCGCTCGGCTCCAGTTGGTTTTCGATGCCATGCAAACCGGCGGCAAGGCTGGCGGCGATCGCCAGATACGGATTTGCATCAGCTCCCGGCAAGCGGTTCTCGACCCGACGAGCGGCCGGCGAACTGGCCGGAATGCGCAATCCGGCGGCACGGTTGTCGTGGGACCAGCAAGCATTATTCGGCGAGGCAAACGGATGGCACAAGCGCTGATAGGAATTCACGTTCGGCGCAAACAGCGCGGTGAAATCCGCCATGCCGGCCTGCTGTCCACCAATGAAATACCGGAAGGTCGCCGTCGGCTGACCGGCCTCGTCACTGAACACGTTCCGCCCGCTGCCGATCTCGACGATGCTCTGGTGAATGTGCATCGAACTGCCGGGCGTGTGCGCCAGCGGCTTGGCCATGCACACCACAGTCAGGCCGTGCTTGAGCGCGACTTCTTTGAGCAGATGCTTGAACAGTAAGGTCTGGTCGGCCAGCAGCAAGGGATCACCGTGCAGCAAGTTGATCTCGAACTGGCTGACGCCCATCTCGTGCATGAAGGTGTCACGGGGCAAGCCCAGCGCCGCCATGCAGGCATAGACTTCAGTGAAGAACGGCCGCAAGCCGTTATTGGAACTGATACTGAACGCCGAATGACCTTCCTCGCGCCGACCATCCAGGCCCAGCGGTGGCTGGAACGGCTGCGTCGGATCGGGATTGGCCGCGAACACGAAGAATTCCAGCTCGGTCGCCACCACCGGCGCCAGGCCCAGGGCCGCGTAACGCGCGATGACCGCCTTGAGTTGACCACGGGTCGACAACTTCGAGCTCTCGCCGGTCAGTTCATCGGCGTCGCAAATGGCCAATGCCCGCGGTTGTTGGCTCCAGGGCAAGCGGTGGATGTGCGCAGGGTCAGGCACCAGCGCCAGGTCGCCATCATCGCTGCCGTAAAAACGTGCTGGCGGATATCCGCCCATGATGCATTGCAGCAGCACACCCCGCGCCATCTGCAAACGCCGTCCCTCGAGAAACCCCTCGGCGGTCATTACTTTGCCGCGAGGCACGCCGTTCAAATCCGGCGTGACACATTCAATCTCATCAATGCCCGTCAATCGCTGTGCGAGTGAGCGCTGGCCATCGGTTGTCATGACGCAATCCTTTGTAATTGTGCGAGCCGCGAACGGCGACCCGTACAAAATAGGCTCCGCCTGTTCGGAATATCAAGCAGCGCACACAAAGAAATCACGGACCTGCGTAGGGTTATGCGGGTCGTTCAAGCAATTTCCGCGGCAACGCAATTTTTGTAATTGGATGGACTCGCCCAAGCCGAGGCGTCAATGCGCCACGATGGCAGTCTAAACAGCCAACGACAGCGAGGGCGAGTCCATGAAAAAGCATACTTCGATTGATCAATCCCTGTCTTCTTCCGATTTGTCGGCCTGCACAACCGTGGCGATCGATCTGGCCAAGCAGGTCTTTCAGGTCGCCGGTGAAGACGTCCTCGGCCAGGTGCACTACGAGCAACGGATCAAGTCGCGCGAGGCGTTTTATGAGTTTCTACGCCAGTTGCCGCCTCATGTCGTGGTTCTGATGGAGACCGGTCCGGGTGCTCAAGCCTGGGCCCGGCAGCTGCAAGACCAAGGCAATCTGGCGCGGATTCTTCCAGCCCGTTTGGTGGCCACACATCGTAGCGGGCCTAAAAATGATCGCAACGATGCGCTGGCGATTCTGCGGGCTGGTCGCGATGAAAAGATCTACGCAGTGCCGGTCAAAAGCGTTGCGGCGCTGGCAATGCAGGCGTTGCATCGCGCCCGCCAAGGCTATGTGCGTCGACGCACGGCGGTGAGCAATCAGATGCGCGGCCTGCTGCTCGAGCATGGCGTGGCCTTGGCGCAAGGTGACGTTGCGATCAGCCAGAAAATTCCGCGGGTCCTGGAAGATGCCACCCAGCCGGTGCCGGGCCTGCTGCGTGAACTGATCGACGAACTGTTGGCCGAGTGGCGCCATTTGAGCGAGCGCATCAGCGTGCTGACGGGGCGCCTGGAAGTGGCTGCCAACGCCGACATGACGGCGAAGCGACTGATGACTGTGCGCGGCATCGGCCCAGTTACTGCCACGGCACTGGTGGCCAAGGAAACCAAGCCTGAGCGATTTCCCAACGCCCGCAAGTTTGCCGCGTACTTTGGCATGGTGCCTGACCAGCACAGCAGCGGGCAGACGATCCGGCTGGGGGACATGACCAAGCGAGGTGATGTTTATTTACGCAGCCTGATGATCCAAGGAGCCCATGCAGTGCTGCAACAACTACGACCTGATTCCCAGCAACCCGATGACCGCCGCTTGTTGCGCTGGATGAGCCGGCTGGGCCGTAAGGAGGCTGCGATCAGGCTAGCCAACCGCAACCTGCGAATCGTCTGGGTGCTTCTACAGAATGACCAGACTTATCGTCGCCAGGCTGGTGATGGCCAGCAAGCGACGATGAGCCACTGAGCGACAGAGTTCTGCCACCGAGGTACTAACTGTCCGGCCCTTTGCTGAAAAAAAATTGACCCCAGGTAAGACCGGCGTGGATTGATGCCTTAGCTGCTACTGGCCTTCGAGGCCTGACTGTAATCGGCATACCACGAGCTCTTCCAATTTTGGCCAGAAGCCGAAGACGGCTTCCTCGAATAGGCCTAATACATAGATGCAACGGGGCGGCGGTTTTTCAAAAGCGGGTAGACAGTGGGGGCGAGTCCATACATAGCAGCTGGCGAAGCCTGCGTCCGGCTGCGCAGCAGTCGTAAGATCAGTCGATGCGGTGTTTCAGGAAAACCGCACACTCAGGTTTTACGACTGCTGCGCAGCCGGACGCAGGCTTCGCCAGCTGCTACCTAATCACGTTGCGGCTTAACTGACCGGCATTACCCACGTAGGGGTGTGTTTATCAGGGGAGATAGAGGCTGAATAGACCACCACCCAACGGGCCGCCATTGCTGATTTTGGTGCGCCCGCCCACGCCATTACGCTGGTGCAGCGCGGCGATCCGTCCGGCGAAGTACAGGCCCAGGCCGGTGCTGCTACTGCTGTAGTTGATGCCCTGCACATAGTCCGACTGAAGCTCGATCATCTGGGCTGGATAACCGTCGCCATCGTCGTTGATGGTCAGCACCAGTTGGCCGTCCTCATCGCTGACGCTGATCAACAGCGACTGGCGGGCGTAACGAATGGCGTTGGTGATGGTGTTGGCCAGCACCGAGGCAACCAGCTCCCGGTCGAAGAAACCCAAGGGGCTCAACGGGTCGACTTCATAGGTCGCGACAATGCCACGACTGGCGAACACCTCTTGATGACAGGCCAACTGCGCTTCGAGGAAGTCATCCAGATCATGGTAGGCCGGCTGCAACGGCATCTGATTGACGCCCAGTTTGTACAGCCCCAGCAACTGCACGAGCATGCCGTTGAGGTGAGCGAACTCATACTCGATGACGCCCTGCTCCGGGCTGTGCTGCTCGGGATCCGGCAAACGCGCCAGCCAATGGCTGTGGGCCTGCATCAGCATGGCCAACGAGTTCTTCATGTCGTGCACGGTGGAGGCAATTACCGTGGAAAAATCCAGTGCAGAGTTGTCTTGGCTCATCCGCTGAACGCCTTGATTTTCAGTTTCTGGTAGCGCGGATACCGCGCGTCGGTGTCGGGCATCATGCCGACCAGTTTCAGGCAGGCCCGGCATTCATCAAGTTCGGCCGACGGCACGCTGGTGTCCGCGCCGTGCAGCAGCGACTGCGCCATGTTCAGCGCGATACTGATGTTCTTCGGTTGCATATGCAGGGCCTTGCGAAACACCGCCCGGGCTTGCGCCAGGTTGCCGGTCTTGTATACCTGCACGCCTTGGCGGTTGAGTTCGGACGCCGCGTTGCTCTGACTGAGGATCGTCGGGTCATCGGTCAGTTTGGCGATGCCTTGCATCACCACCGGATCGTCACCGTAGATTTCCGCACAGTTTTTCAGCATCGACGCGCCGGCGCTCGCCTGCCCGAGCATTTGCAGCTGCTTGGCCACCAGCAGCGCCGCTTCGGCGCTCATAAACTGCTCCATGCCCTCGAGGCGCATCATCGCCTGCTCGGTGAGCTTGTCGGCGGTTTCTGCGTCGTTGAGCAGCAGGCTGGTGGCTTTCATCAGTCGCGCACGAATCTGCAGGCCGGGATCGCTGGGGTTTTCCTTGGCCACCAGACTGAGCGTCGTGTTGATCTCCAGCCGGGTGCGGGTATCCAGACCTTTTTCGCTGCCTTTGCTGATCAACGCGTGGGCCAGGCCCAGGTTGCTTTCGGCATCCTTGAAGCGCGATTGAGCGCCTTGGGAAACGGCTTGGCGATAGGCCTTGGAGGCCGTGTCGAAATCTTCGTTGGCCATCGCCAGTTTGCCCAGCAACGCCTGCCGGCGCACCGCCAGCGGCGACAGGCGAATGGCTTCTTCCAAAACTTTCTGCGCGCCCTTGGTATCCCCTTCGACCACCAGCACGTCGGCCATGCCGTCATACAGCGCCGGCATCATCGGAAACACTTTCAGGGCTTTTTCGTAAATGCCTTTGGCCTGGCTGACCTGACCGCGCTTGAACAACAACTTGCCCAGCCCGGCAAACGCCCACGGCAAGGGACGATCGGCAATGATGCTGTCGTAGAGGCGTTCCAGCGCTTCGTTCTGATTCAGGTCGCGCAAGGCGTCCGCGCGATAGCGCAGGCACAGCGGCGAATAACGGATGTCCTTCTTGCACAGCTCGATGCAGGCATTGAGCACTTCGAGCGGTTTGCCGCGATCAAGCGCTTGCAGGATCGGCTTGAGCAGGTTCTTGCGTTGCTCCAGACGCTCCAGGCGCTGGGCCAGGCCGGATCGGTTGAACGGCTTGGTCAGGTAAGCGTCGGGCTCGTGTTCCAGCGCGCTGAGCACCATGGCCTGGCTGGTTTCGGCAGTGACCATGACGAACACACTTTCATGGCTGATCAGCTTCTCGATCATCAAGTCTTCGAGGACTTGCTGACCGTTTTTCTTGCCGTCGCCGAGGTGGAAATCCTGCAGGATGAAATCGTAGGCCTTCTGCGAACACATACGCAGCGCCTGCTCACCGGTATCCGCGGTGTCGACGTCCTTGACCCCCAATTCACGCAGCATGGACCTGACGGAACTGCGGAAATCCGAGAAATCATCGACGATCAGAAAACTCTTTTGGTGATACGACAGCATCGAAGATTTCCAGGCAATTTGAGAAGAAGACCATGACCGTTCGGGTTATCGGCCAGGAGTGCCGTTCCCTTGAGAAATCCCGCCTTTCAAGTGTCTCTAAATATTTGAAGGTGTTATCAGAAACGGGACTGTCCTGAACTTTGGTTTCATGGAGGAGCCCGACGCACCCATGGCCAAGCAGGAAGTCAAGCTCCTGCTCGCTCGCAATAGCGATGATGAACGAATTTTGGCAACGCTATTTGGATGTTATCTCTATATCAGGCATTAGCGTTCCCAACCAAGCCACTAACCCCACAATCAAAACTGCTGTCGATAACTCGACCAACACGCTACGCCTTAACGCATTAGCCGCCACTCGATATTCCCCCTCCCGCACCGACCGCTCCAAAAGCGGGCCAAGGTGAAATCGGTTCAGTGCGGCCAGCACCAGCATCCCGGCAAACAACACCACTTTGATGATCAACAAAGTCCCGTAGGTGGTTAGAAGCACGGCATCGAGTTTTGGGCCCACGATGAACAGGTAGTTCACGACTCCTGTGACCGTGATGACGACTACGATCAAAGCACCCACCGATTCGAATCGGGTGACGGCCCGGGCCAGCAATCTGATGCTCTCTTCGGTTTGCAGCGTGTCGAGCATTGCCATCCTGGCAAAAGCGACTAATGCACCCAGCCAGGCGCCTGCCGCCAGCAGGTGCAATATGTCCATCGCAAAATGCCAATAACGACGACTGCCTTCATCCATCGCCCCGTGACCGCTCCAGGCGAGACTGGCCAGGGCGATTCCGCCGGCAATAGCTGCGACAAACAAGCTAACGCCAGGCGCACGCTGGTTGAGTATCACCGCTAAGCCGCCAACAACTAACGCGATGATTCGCACGATCCAGGCCAACCCTACGTCCGTCTCAAATACCATCATTTCAATATGCGGACGCAGCTCAGCGAAGTTCGACTCCCCACTCATAGCACTCGCCATCATTACCATGCTGGCGACAGACACCAGCACACCCAGCGCCACCGTCCCCGCCAACATAGACCGAAACGGCAACACGGCACCCGACGCTCGCTCTCGTCCCTTCAGGCTGTACAACCCGAAAAGCGCCACGCCAAAGAGCAGCATCAAATCCAGGTACAAGCCGAAGCGCAGGCCAATGCTGGCCCAATCGCTCATCAGTTACTTCACTTTGAACGAAACGTTGCCGGTGATCGGATGAGTGTCCGATGACACCGCGCGCCATTCGACTTTATAGCTACCCGCGGGCAATGGAGAGAGCGGCGTGATAACCATGGTTTTCGGGTCGCTGCCGCCAGAGACTTTGGCCTTCATGGGCATCGGGGAGTGGGCCATACCGGGCATTTCGGTCATGACCAGTTTCGCGCCAGAGAACTGGGTCATGAGGTTTTCGGAAAAGTGCAGTTCGATCTTGCCGGGGGCCGCGCCATCCGCGCCCTCCTCCGGGGTGGATGAGAGCAGTTTCGGGTGCGCCTGAGCGAACGTACTCATAAGCAGTGCGCTAGAAAGTGCGATGGCAACAGCGGTGGTTTTGATCAGTCGCATACAAGGCCTCTCACCGCTTCAAGCGGTATTTTTTTTGATTGTTAAGTTGACGCGTTCTAGAACCACAGCCGAACACCAAGGACGAGACGTGCTTCACTGCGATCCTCGCCGTCGTCCATAGCATAATCGGCGGTGTTGCCGTAGGTGCGGTTCCAGGTCACGCCGATGTAAGGCGCAAACTCTCGGCGGATTTCATAACGCAGGCGCAGGCCCGCTTCAGTGTTAGACAAGCCAGAACCGATGCCTCGTTGCGGGTCGTTTTTGCTGTAAAAATTAAGTTCGGCGGTTGGCTGCAAAATGAGTCGGTTGGTCAGCAGGATGTCGTAGTCGCCTTCCAGTCGAGCGGCGGTTTGGCCACCTTCACCGATAAACGCCGTGGCCTCGGCTTCGAAGTTGTACAGCGCCATGCCTTGCACGCCGAACGCCGCCCAGGTTTGCGGGTCGCCGGGTTTGAAATCCTGCCGAACGCCGGTTACCACGTCCCACCACGGGGAGATGGCGTGGCCCCACAGTGCCTGGACTTGCGCATCTTCAGTCTTGCCGTTGGTACGTTCGCCTTCGGAGCGCAGCCACAGGCGGTCGATATCGCCACCGATCCAGCCTGAGAGATCCCAGGCCAGGGTACTGCCGTCATCGGCGTCCTGCCATTCAAGTTTGTCTGCGAGAAAGTACGTGTTGAGCGCGGAGTCGTGCACGTTATGCCCATCCGGACTGACAAACACGGCGGCGCGATCGGCATCGGTCAATGCCGGGATCGGCGTGCGGCTTTCGGTAGGCGCGGCAGGCTGCATCTGGCCATCGTCCATGTTTTGCATCTGGCTGTGGTCCATGCCCTGCATCTGGCTATGATCCATGTTTTGCATGTCGCCCGTGGCGGCCATTGCCGAGGAAAGTGTCAGGCTCGCGGTCACGAGCGCCAAAGAAATCGGAGTGATCCTGATCATGGGTAGCGCCTCATTCTTCCACGCGAACTTCACGGAACATGCCCATTTCCATGTGGTACAGGAGGTGGCAGTGATAGGCCCAGCGGCCGAGCGCGTCGGCGGTCACCCGATAACTGCGCCGTGAGCCTGGCGGCATGTCGATGGTGTGTTTGCGTACCATGAACTGGCCGTTTTCGTCTTCGAGATCGCTCCACATGCCGTGCAGATGGATCGGGTGAGTCATCATCGTGTCGTTGACCAGCACCACCCGAACCCGCTCGCCATACTTGAGGCGCAGGGGTTCGGCATCGGAGAACTTCACGCCGTTGAATGACCAGGCGAACTTTTCCATGTGGCCAGTGAGGTGCAGTTCTATGGTGCGGCCGGGTTCGCGGCCGTCCGGGTCTTCGAAGGTGCTGCGCAGGTCAGAATAGGTCAGGACGCGACGACCGTTGTCACGCAGGCCGAGGCCAGGGTCACCAAGCTTGGGTGAGGTGGTCATGGCTTGCATGTCCACCAGCGGATTGTTGCTTTCCGTCGCGGGGTGGGACTGCATTTCGCCCATTCCAGCCATACCGCTGTGATCCATGCCCGCCATGTCGCCGCCCATACCGCCGTGATCCATACCGCCCATACCCATGTCATCCATGGTCACCAGCGGCCTCGGGTCCAGTGGTGGTATCGGTGCGGACACACCCGTTTTCACCGCCAGCGTGCCACGGGCATAGCCAGTGCGATCCATCGATTGGGCGAACAAGGTGTAGGCGTCCTGGGTCGGCTCGACGATCACATCGAATGTCTCCGCCACCGCGATGCGAAACTCGTCGACGCTCACCGGTTTGACGTGCAGACCGTCTGCGGCGACCACCGTCATTTTCAGACCGGGAATGCGCACGTCGAAGTAGGTCATGGCGGAGCCGTTGATAAAGCGCAGGCGCAGTTTCTCGCCAGGCCGGAATACCCCCGTCCAGTTCATGTCGGGCGACTGACCGTTCATCAAGTGGGTGTAAGTCGCGCCGCTGACGTCGGCCAGGTCCGTGGGATTCATCTTCATTTCAGCCCACATCTTCCGATCTGCGAGCGTGGAGCCCCAGCCTTTTTCACTGACATCGTGGATGAAGTCGCCCACGGTGCGCTTGTTGTAGTTGTAATAATCCGACTGTTTTTTCAACGTCTTCATCAGGTCGACCGCGTCTTCGTCGGTCCAGTCGGTCAGCATCACCACGTAATCTCGGTCGTACTGGAACGGCTCCGGCTCCTTCGCATCGATCACCAACGGGCCGTAAACGCCGGACTGTTCCTGAAGCCCCGAATGACTGTGATACCAGTAAGTGCCGTTCTGCCGGACCTTGAATTGATAGACATACATCCCACCCGGTTCGATTCCGTGAAAACTCAGCCCCGGTACGCCGTCCATGTTGGCCGGCAGCAGAATGCCGTGCCAGTGAATGGAGGTGTCGGCGTTGAGTTTGTTCCTCACCCGCAGCGTAACCGTGTCGCCTTCGCGCCAGCGCAGCAGTGGGCCGGGAATGCCCCCGTTGACGGTCATCGCGGTGCGCGGGTTGCCGGTGATGTTGACCGGGGTTTCACCAATGATCAGGTCGAAATCAGTACCGGCCAGGACATTCGCCTCGCCGGGACTGGTGATCGCCCAGACAGGTGTGCGCCATAGCCCGAGGCCGCCGAGAATCCCGGCGGCGGCGAGTCCCTTCACAAAGGTTCGTCTTGATGTTTCAGGTTGCATGGCGCTTTATTCCCAGTCAGTTGAATGACAGAGCAAGCAGGAGATACTGCCAAGTTTGATAAAGAGGGTAATGGGTGCAAGCTTTCAGAAGGCTGAGCGGAAGATTACCGTTTTGTCAGCTTCACCCGCGGCGCTGGCCGTGACCCACTCCAATGCGGAATTGCGCATCCCTGGTTTCTGAGTGATCATGCGCATCAATATAGGGTAGGTGGGTATGGTATGGCGCATGTTCATGGGCAAAAAGACGATCTGTTGAAGCGTGTTCGACGTATCGCCGGTCAGGTTCAGGCTATAGAGCGAGCGCTGGAGTCGGACGCGGACTGTGCCAAAACGCTGCATCTTGTCGCGGCCACACGCGGGGCGATGAACGGTCTGATGGATGAAATTATAGAAGCACATGCGCACGCTCACGTTGCGAATCCTGAATTGAGCGATGAAGAGCGCGCTAAAGGTGTCGAAGAGTTGCTTGAAGCTATCCGTCGTTACTCGAAGTAGACCCTGTCATGCCAAATTTTGCAGAACTGCTTCAACAGGGTGCCACCCACGCGTGGCTCTACTTCCCGAGCGCGATACTGCTAGGTGCGTTGCACGGGCTTGAGCCTGGCCATTCAAAAACCATGATGGCCGCATTCATCGTCGCCATTCGTGGATCGGTGAAACAAGCGGTGCTGCTGGGCTTGGCCGCAACGCTCTCGCACACGGCAGTGGTGTGGTTGGTTGCCATCGGTGGCATGTATCTAGGCAAAGGACTGGATGCTCAAACTACTGAACCGTACTTCCAGCTCGCGTCCTCCGCGCTGATCATTCTGATTGCGGTGTGGATGTTGTGGCGTACCTGGCACGGCGAACAAATGTTCAAGTTCGAGCAAGGTGATCACCACCACGGCGACCATGACCATGGGCATCACGATGAGACTCAGCGCATTGATACGGGCCACGGGCGGATCGAACTGTCGATCTTCGAGAAGGGAATGCCCCCACACTGGCGCATGAAGGCGTTGAGTGGGCATGCCTGGTCAGCGGCAGAGGTTCGACTGACGACTACCCGCTCAGATGGCAGCATTCAAGCGTTCTCGTTCGTCGAGCGCGAAGGTTTCCTCGAATCGACCGCCGATATTCCTGAGCCTCATGAGTTTAGTGCTCGCTTGAGTCTTGGGCATGCGGGCCATTCCCATGATTACGATCTGGATTATCAGGAGCACGGACACAGTCACGAGCATTCCGAGCTGGAAGGCCTGGAACTGTCGATAGATGGGTATCAGGATGCACATGAGCGTGCCCATGCCAACGATATCCGCAAGCGCTTCACCAATCGTGAGGTCACCACTGGCCAGATCATCATGTTCGGTTTGACCGGGGGGCTGATTCCTTGCCCTGCGGCTATCACCGTTCTGCTGCTCTGCCTTCAGGTCAAGGAAGTCGCCTTGGGAGGCGTGCTGGTCCTGTGTTTCAGCCTTGGTTTGGCGCTTACATTGGTGTCCGTCGGTGCGGCGGCGGCCATTGGCGCTAAACAAGCGTCCAATCGTTGGCCTTGGCTTGGCGCAGTTGCGCGTCGCGCACCTTATCTGTCCAGCGTGCTGATCATTGGTGTCGGACTCTACGTTGGGGTTCACGGCTGGATTGGTTTGAGTGCTGCATAGGCCAGTTTTGAACCATTTGCAGATCTGAAATCAGTACGTAAGAAGCTTCTGTTTTGTGCCGGTAATGCTGGCTTAATTCAGGTTCGGTTTTATCGCCTGAGTTAGGCCTCTCTGCAGGCCGTTTTATGCCCTGCGTCCAATTGTAAGAGCCATTTTCAGCGACTACACTCCAGCCCATGAAACGCTATCTGCGGTTTTGCCTCATCTTCATGATCAGCCTGGCGCTTCCCCTCAGCGGGATGGCGGGCGTTCAGGCACCGACAGAACCTTGCCCAATGAAGACGATGGGCATGGCGATGATGGACGACATGGGGATGGACTGCTGCACCGACATGAAAAGCCCTTCCGAGCACGGCAAACCTTGTAAGCCGGGCCAGGAATGCAAGACTGGCGGCATGCTGCAAGTCTCGATCTTCAAGCCTCCTGTAACCGTATTCAGCCCCGTCGTGCTTTCCTTCCTCAGCGATTCCCTACCTGTTCAGACCCCGTCCGGGGTATGGCGCCCGCCTCGCGTTTGATTCCTGTCCCACATTGAGCCTCATTCCGCATTAGCGGGATGGACTAGCTGCGCGCATGTCTTTTGACGCGTGCAGTGGATGATCACAGGAATCATAAACATGAACTCCAAGTGCTATTGCACAGGTCGGTCCCTCGTGGCCGGTCTGGTGGCAAGCGTACTGGCATTGCCGAGCCTCGCTGCCGCATTGACACTCAATGAAGCGCTGCGGATAGCCGAAAACAATGCGCCGTCGCTAACCGCACAAGATGCCAAAATTCAGGCTGCCAGCAGCGCGGCTATTCCAGCCGGTGAGCTACCCGACCCCAAGCTGCTGCTGGGTGTGCAGAACTACCCCATTGGCGGTCCGGATCGCTGGAGCATTGACCAGGATTTCATGACCATGCAAATGGTCGGGGTCAGGCAGGAGATGCCCAACAGCGACAAGCGCAAAGCGCGGATTGAGGTCGCCGATGCGGCCGTTGATCGCGCCGCTGCGGAGCGTCAAGTCGAACGTCTGAAGGTACGCCAGTCCACGGCGTTAGCTTGGATCAGTAGCTACTCGATTGAGCGCAAAGATGCGCTGTTCCAGGACTTCTACAAAGAAAACCGCCTGCTGAGCGATATCGTCCGGGCCCAGATTTCCGGTGGCCGCGCTCAACCCGCCGATGCGGTGACACCCAAGCAGGAAGCGGCTCAACTGGCGGAGCAACAGGACGATCTGATTCTCCAGAGAGCGCAGGCCCGAGCAGCCCTTAAACGCTGGATTGGCTCCGCCGCCAACAACAAGCCTGTGGGTAGCTTGCCAGAATGGCCCGTCGATGCCTCAAGCTACTTCCATAAACTGCAACACCACCCTGAGTTGGCAGCGTTTGCGCCGATGACCCGAGAGGCGCAAGCCAAGGTTCATGAAGCCGTGTCGGAGAAACAGTCGGACTGGAGCTGGGAACTGGATTACCAGCGCCGAGGCCGGGAGTTTGGCGATATGGTCAGCGTGCAATTTTCCTGGGACCTGCCGCTGTTTCCTGACTCCCGCCAAAACCCCAAAATTGCAGCCAAACAGGCTGAACTCAGTCAGCTTGAGGCCGAGCGCGAAGCGCTGTCACGTGAGCATACCCAGCAACTGGAAAACGAATTGGCTGACTATGAGCGCCTGAATCGCGCCGTGCGTCGCAACCAGGAAAGTCTGTTGCCGCTGGCCAAGGAAAAGGTCGAACTCAGCATGGCCAGTTATCGGTCTGGCAAAGGCGATTTAAATGCCGTTGTTGCCGCTCGACGTGAACTCATCGAAGTCCGCCTCAAACAGATCGACGTCGAAGAGCAGCGAGCACTGACCCGTGCGCGTCTGTATTTTGCTTATGGGGAGTTCAGCCAATGATCGGTAAAAAATGGACCGGGTCATTGCTGGTAGGCATCTCGCTGGCATTGGGTGTTGCTGGTGGTTACTGGTTCGCTCACCAGCGCATGAGCAAAGAACCCAATACCGCCCCGAAGCAGAGCCTCAATTCACCGGACGACCGCAAGGCTCTGTATTGGTACGACCCTATGTACCCGCAACAAAAGTTCGACAAGCCGGGTAAGTCCCCCTTCATGGACATGCAACTGGTCCCTCAGTACGCCAGCAGCGCAGGGAACCGGGCGGCCGTCAGTATCGATCCAAGTCTCACCCAAAACCTCGGGCTGCGTTTTGCGACAGTTACCCGTGGGATCTTTGATTCCAGCCTCGACGTGACCGGTGCCTTGACGTTCAACGAACGTGATGTAGCGGTGATTCAGGCCCGCACCACTGGCTTTGTGGAGCGGGTCTATGACCATGCTCCCGGTGATGTGCTCAAAGCCAATGCGGCGTTGGCGGATATCCTGGTGCCGGAGTGGGCCGCCGCCCAGATAGAGTTTCTTGCCCTGAAACGCAACGGTGATGCTGACCTGTTGGCTGCGGCGCGCCAGCGTCTGCGGCTCACAGGGATGCCGGCAGCACTGATTACTCAGGTGGAGCGTGGCGGTAAGGTTCAGCCGTACCTGACTCTGACCAGTCCCATTGCCGGTGTGCTGCAAGAGCTGAACGTACGCGCGGGTATGACCGTGGCGACCGGCGACACCCTGGCACGTGTCAATGGCTTGAGTAGTGTCTGGTTAGCCGTGGCTGTTCCAGAATCGGATGCCGGATCGATCACCGTGGGACAGGCGGTCGAAGCGCGTCTGCCGGCCTTCCCAGGGACAATGCTTAATGGCAAGGTCAGCGCGATTTTGCCCGAGACCAATCCAGACAGCCGCACCCTTCGTGTGCGGGTGGAACTACCCAATCCGGACGGGCGCCTCAGGCCGGGTTTGACGGCGCAGGTCCGCCTGAACCGCTCGACCGGGCAAAGTGTGTTGTGGGTGCCGAGCGAGGCCGTCATTCGCACTGGCCGACGTGCCTTGGTGATGCTCGCCGAAGACGCGGGTCGCTACAGTCCCGTGGAAGTGCAACTCGGGCAGGAAAGCGATGGCAAGACGGCGATATTGAAAGGTCTGGAAGAAGGACAGAAGGTGGTTACCTCTGGCCAGTTCCTGCTCGATTCGGAGGCCAGTCTAAAGGGCATTGTTGCCCGCTCAGAGGAAGAGTCACCACCCCGTGTAGCAGCCTCCAGCTTTCATGAAGCAGATGGGCAGATCGTTGAGATCAACGATAAAGAAGTCACACTTGCCCATGGTCCCTTCAAGACGCTGGGCATGCCGGGTATGACGATGACGTTCCCACTCGCTGGTCCGGCGCTGATGCAGGGCCTCAAAACGGGTGATAAGGTTCGGATTGCGGTGAGCCAGACCGATGATGGTTTGCGTGTTGAGCGTCTGGATAAATCGGGGAGCCAGCCATGATCGCTGCCCTGATTCGTTGGTCAGTGGCCAACCGATTCCTGGTGCTACTGGCGACGCTGTTTGTCACAGCTTGGGGCATTTGGTCGGTGCGGAGCACGCCCATCGATGCGCTGCCGGATCTCTCCGATGTTCAGGTGATCATCCGTACTCCTTATGCGGGACAAGCGCCGCAGATTGTTGAGAACCAGGTGACCTATCCGTTGGCCACCACCATGCTCTCAGTGCCGGGCGCCAAGACTGTGCGTGGTTATTCCTTCTTCGGTGACAGCTTCGTTTACGTGCTGTTCGAAGACGGCACAGACTTGTATTGGGCCCGCTCGCGGGTGTTGGAGTATCTGAGCCAAATACAAAGTCGGTTGCCGGCCAGCGCCAAGCCGGCGTTGGGACCGGATGCGACGGGGGTGGGTTGGATCTATCAGTACGCACTGGTGGATCGCAGTGGCGGACACGACCTGGCGCAGCTTCGCGCACTTCAGGACTGGTTCCTCAAGTTCGAACTAAAGACCCTGCCCAACGTTGCGGAAGTGGCCACCGTGGGCGGCATGGTCAAGCAGTACCAGGTGCAGCTCGATCCGCTCAAATTGGCCAGCCTCGGTATCACTCAGGCTGAGGTGACTGAAGCTATCGGCAAGGCCAACCAGGAAACCGGTGGTGCCGTGCTGGAGATGGCTGAGACCGAGTTCATCGTGCGTGCTTCCGGCTACCTGAAGACGCTCAATGACTTTCGGGCGATCCCGCTCAAGCTGGGTTCGGGCGGTGTACCGGTAACCCTTGGCGATGTCGCCACGATTCAGTTGGGACCGGAAATGCGGCGTGGCATTACTGAACTCGACGGCGAAGGCGAGACCGTCGGCGGCGTGGTGATTTTGCGCAGCGGCAAGAATGCTCGCGAGACCATTGCAGCGGTCAAGACCAAGCTCGACGAACTGAAAAGCAGTCTGCCGGCTGGTGTGGAAATCGTCACCACCTACGACCGCAGTAAGCTGATCGACCGCGCCGTGGAAAACCTCAGCCACAAGCTCATCGAAGAGTTCATCGTTGTCGCGCTGGTCTGCGGGATCTTTCTCTGGCACCTGCGCTCATCCCTGGTGGCGATCATTTCGCTGCCGGTGGGGGTGCTGATTGCCTTCATCGTCATGCGCTACCAGGGCATCAACGCCAACATCATGTCCTTGGGCGGGATAGCCATCGCCATCGGCGCCATGGTCGATGCGGCCGTAGTGATGATCGAGAACGCCCACAAGAAGATTGAGGCTTGGCACGCGGCCAATCCGGGGGAAGAACTGAAAGGTGAGCGTCATTGGCACGTAATGACCGAAGCAGCTGCAGAGGTTGGCCCGGCGCTGTTCTTCTGTTTGTTGATCATCACCCTGTCGTTCATTCCGGTGTTCACGCTGGAAGCTCAGGAGGGACGGCTGTTCGGTCCTTTGGCCTTCACCAAGACCTACGCCATGGCCGCTGCGGCGGGATTGTCAGTGACCTTGGTGCCGGTGCTGATGGGCTACTGGATTCGAGGGCGCATCCCCAGTGAACAACAGAACCCGTTGAACCGGTGGTTGATTCGGATTTATCAGCCAGCCCTGGACGCAGTCTTGCGTCGACCAAAGATCACGCTGCTGGTGGCGCTATTGGTTTTTGTCAGTGCGCTATGGCCAATGTCTCAACTGGGTGGCGAGTTTCTCCCCCCGCTGGACGAGGGTGACCTGCTCTATATGCCTTCTGCTCTGCCGGGATTATCGGCGCAGAAAGCCGCGCAACTGCTGCAACAGACTGACCGCCTGATCAAGACCGTTCCAGAGGTCGAACATGTCTTCGGTAAAGCGGGGCGTGCTGAAACCGCCACCGACCCGGCACCCTTGGAAATGTTCGAAACCACGATTCAGTTCAAACCACATGAGCAGTGGCGTCCAGGCATGACCCAGGAAAAGTTGGTGGAAGAACTGGATCGAGTGGTGCGAGTTCCTGGGCTGACGAACATCTGGATACCACCGATTCGCAACCGTATCGACATGCTTGCCACGGGGATCAAGAGTCCTATCGGAGTGAAAGTTGCCGGCACCAACCTATCGGAGATCGATGCCGCGACTCAGGCCGTCGAGCGAGTGGCCAAGGGCGTGCCCGGTGTCAGTTCGGCTCTGGCCGAGCGACTGACCGGTGGCCGCTATATCGATGTGGATATCGACCGCAAAGCCGCCGCCCGCTACGGACTGAACATCGCCGATGTGCAATCCATTGTGGCCGGCGCTATCGGCGGTGAAAACGTCGGCGAGACCATTGAAGGGCTCGCACGCTTCCCGATCAACGTACGTTACCCACGGGAATGGCGTGACTCACTCGGCGCCCTGGAGCAATTGCCGATCTATACCCCTCTGGGGAGCCAGATCACCCTCGGCACCGTGGCGAAGGTCAAGGTCACGGACGGTCCACCGATGCTCAAGAGCGAGAACGCAAGACCTTCAGGCTGGGTGTATATCGACGTGCGTGGCCGGGACATTGCCTCGGTAGTCGCCGATCTACGCCGGGTCGTCAATGCACAGGTCAAGTTGCAGCCCGGCATGAGCCTGAGTTATTCAGGGCAGTTCGAGTTTCTCGAAAGGGCCAACGCACGACTTAAACTAGTGGTGCCTGCCACGCTGTTGATCATCTTCGTGTTGCTCTACCTGACTTTTGCTCGCTTCGATGAGGCCCTGCTGATCATGGCCACTCTGCCATTCGCACTGACTGGCGGAGCATGGTTCCTCTATCTGTTGGGATTCAACCTGTCAGTCGCCACCGGGGTCGGTTTTATCGCACTGGCCGGAGTGTCTGCCGAATTTGGCGTGATTATGCTGCTCTACCTGAAGAACGCCTGGGCCGAACGTGAAGACCTCGGCGACAACACTGAGCGCGGGCTCGTTGAGGCCATTCGAGAAGGCGCCGTGCAGCGTGTTCGACCCAAAGCCATGACCGTGGCCGTGATCATTGCCGGCCTTCTACCCATTTTGTTGGGCAGCGGTACTGGTAGCGAAGTGATGAGCCGCATCGCCGCGCCGATGGTCGGCGGCATGATCACGGCACCCTTGCTTTCCCTGTTTGTCATTCCGGCAGCCTATCGCCTGATGCGTCGCCGGCACCTCTCATCTGAACCCGCCAACCCTCAAGGAAAAGTCGTATGAAACTGACCCTGATTGCAGTTGCAAGCACCCTATTCACGTTATCTCTTTCGGCGCACGCAGAGGATATGCCTGGCATGAAAATGGACGAAATGGAGGGCATGCAGATGAAGCAGGAAACAAAGCAGGCTCCAGTCGCTACCGCCGACGGAACGATCAAGGCTATCGATTCTACGAAGCATACGGTGACTATCTCTCACGGCGCTGTTCCAGTTGTTCAATGGCCACCGATGACCATGGGTTTTTCTGCAACGGAAGAACAGCTAACAGGGCTGACGACGGGAGATCGCGTGACATTTTCGTTTCGGCTAGAGGGCGGCAAAGCCACAATTGTGACCCTCAAAAAGTAAAACAGCAGCGGCGAAAATGACCGTCACGTTTTGTCGTACCGGTCATTTCCAATACATCTGCTTGTCGGAAAAATCGATACGTCAGTGATGTTGCTCGCGGGGAAGGTGCAGATGACCGTGAGAAAGAGCAAGGCTCAAGTTTGGGAGAACGAAAGAGGCTCAACCTCAAATGTAAAGCTGAGCACGTAAAGAAGTGGGGACTAAAGTGGGGCTAAATGGAAAGCATGAGCAAAGAACCAAACTAGAAAATCGCTAACTCATTGATTTAAATGGTGTCCCAGGGCAGGTTCGAACTGCCAACCTTCCCCTTAGGAGGGGGATGCTCTATCCAATTGAGCTACTGAGACACAAATCGCCCGCAAGGAATGCAGTGCGATGGACGGCGTGCATGTTAACGGGCAGGCCTGCTTTTGTCATGTCGTCCGTAGGGCTTTTTAAGTGTAGGCAGACGCCCTTAGCCCCCGTAGCTTAATTTACCGTGCAAATTGCATCCTCTCAAAATGCCAGCATTGCAATTTGCAATGACAGCCTCTTTGAATAATAAGTTAATTCTTTGTTTTTAAAGGATTTAATAGCCGTTAGACTCTTGGCACGCGGGCTGCTTTAGCTGTTCTCACGAACAACCGAGGCCAGCCTCATGAACAGCGTCCTTTTACTCTCGAATGCGATCGCCCTTACCGTTCTGCTGGGTTCTCATTTTGCCCCCGAGAACGACGCTGTCCAGGTGGCGCAACGAATGCCCCATTACCTGCAGCTGCAAAAAGCCCCGCAATTGGCCGTCATGAACGACCAGCGCGGCTTTGTTGGCCAGGACGTGAGCCAGGAAAATTACTCGCTGGTGTCGCAGTCTTCGGAACGCTTGGTATTTTGAATCACCCTATCAGGAGCACAGCATGTCCAAATCAGCCGCAGGATTTTTGATCCTTGCCTTACTGAGCGGCATTGTTCATTTGTCATGGGTCCCGGATGCGGTCGCCACCCTGCCCCTGATTGCCTGCGGCGTTTTCGGCGCGTTGTTCGTGCTGGCGCTGATTGTCGGGCGCAAAATCAAGTTCGATCCGGTTTTACGCTGAGCTTCAACAAATTCAGAAGATGCTCAACCGTGGCATTTAGCTCGCCAGAGTTGTCGAGTTGATGGATGTGCGTGTCACCGAGTGAATCCTCAGCCGTAAATAGCCCGTTACGGCGCAATCTCGCTTCAATTTCCTCAACGCTCTCACGTCCACGTCGCAGCAGACGTTCGCGCAACACTTCATCCTTGACCGTCAACAGCACCGGCAGCAGCGTGGGATAGCGTTGTAGCGCCTGCGCAAGGTGGCCCCGAGAGCCGTTGACCAATACATGACGGCCGTCCTTCAGCCAATGGTCGATCTGGACTGGAATTCCGTAATCCAAGCCATTGGCGTGCCACGACAGCGCGAAATCACCCTTGCCTAGGCGTTGCGCGAATTCCTCGCGGGAGACTCCGATGGCGTCTTCGCCCACGGATTCGGCAGAGCGGGTGATGACACGGCGCACCACTTCTCCGTTCATCGCACATAACGGTTGTCGAGCCGCTTCGATGAGGCTGTCTTTGCCGGATCCGGAAGGCCCCATCAAGTAAATCAACCTGCCATCCATCCTGAATCATCCCCCACTGCGGGTCTGCCACTAGTAAATCGGCCATTTGCCACTATCCTGTATAAGGTAAGGACCAAGGATCGAATCCGCATAGCATGCACCTTCAGGCGTCTTTGGGCATTACCTGAGGGGCAGAGGCTGCGGTCAGCGATACGGACTTGGGGCAAAGTTTTCAAACCAGTCCGCATTTCTGATAATGGTGCTGGCATAACGCCTTTACCTAGCTCAATATTTGTCACAGAATTGACGCCAATGATCTGGCTGCTTTGAGGCATGATGCGAGCCTCTATCAATTCAGGTTGAACATTTGGCCAGAGAGCTTGTCCTATCAGACATCCTGCGGCCAATCCCGAGAACCGCTCCCCTGAACTAACCGGTTAAATATATGCGCCCATTGAAACAGGCAATTTATTCCAGCCGTACGGCTGACAAGTTCGTCGTACGTCTGCCAGACGGAATGCGTGAACGCATTGCCGAGGTGGCTCGCAATCATCATCGCAGCATGAACTCCGAAATCATTGCGCGCCTTGAGCAGAGTCTTATTCAGGAAGGTGCACTGGGCGAAGAATTGAGCATGCGCCTGGACAGCCCGGAGCTGTCATTGCACGAACGTGAACTGCTGCAACGCTTCCGCCAACTCTCCCACCGTCAGCAAAATGCACTTGTTTCGCTGATTGCCCATGACGCCGAAATGGCCGCAGACGCTTCCTGATTCAACCCGAAAGCTCAAGCCAGCATAATCGCTGGCTTTTTTTTGCCTGAAATTTGCCAATAAAAAACCCGCCGATTTGGCGGGTTAGTTGCTCTTGTAGGAGCCAGACTTGCCGGCGAAGGCGTACTTGAGATCGCCTTCGCCGGCAAGCCTGGCTCCTACAGTGTCGTTTTTACCATTCGATTAGCGGGTTTCAATTGGAAATCAGAGCAGGAATATCGTCGCCAGCCCGAGGAAGATGAAGAACCCGCCACTGTCGGTCATGGCGGTGATCATCACACTGGCACCCATCGCAGGGTCGCGCCCAAGCCGCGCCAGGGTCATCGGAATCAAAACGCCCATCAACGCCGCAAGCAACAGGTTAAGCGTCATGGCGGCGGTCATCACCACGCCCAGTGACCAGCTGCCATAAAGCAGATAGGCCACGACGCCAATCACGCCGCCCCAGACCAGGCCATTGATCAAACCGACGGCCAGTTCTTTGCGCATCAGTCGTGACGTATTGCCGGTGCTTACCTGGTCCAGCGCCATGGCTCGAACGATCATGGTGATTGTCTGGTTGCCGGAGTTGCCACCAATACCGGCCACGATCGGCATCAATGCCGCCAGGGCCACCAGTTTTTCGATGGAGCCTTCGAACAGGCCGATCACGCGAGATGCGATGAATGCGGTGATCAGGTTGACCGCCAGCCAGGCCCAACGGTTACGCAGGGATTTCCAGACAGAGGCGAAAATGTCTTCTTCTTCGCGCAGACCCGCCATGTTGAGAACTTCGTTCTCGCTCTCTTCACGGATCAGGTCGACCATTTCATCGATGGTCAGACGGCCGATCAGCTTGCCGTTCTTGTCGACCACAGGCGCCGAGATCAAGTCGTAACGTTCGAAGGCCTGAGCGGCGTCGTAGGCGTCCTCGTCCGGGTGAAAACTCACCGGGTCGCTGGCCATGACTTCCGAAACCTGTTTTTCCGGGTCGTTTACCAGCAATCGCTTGATTGGCAGCACGCCCTTGAGCACGCCGTCGTAGTCGACCACAAACAGCTTGTCGGTGTGGCCCGGCAGCTCCTTGAGACGACGCAGGTAACGCAGAACGACTTCGAGACTGACATCCTCGCGGATGGTCACCATCTCGAAGTCCATCAATGCACCGACCTGCTCCTCGTCATAGGACAACGCGGAGCGGACGCGCTCACGCTGTTGACCATCGAGGGTTTCCATCAGCTCGTGGACGACGTCTCGCGGCAGCTCGGAAGCCAGGTCAGCAAGTTCGTCGGCGTCCATGTCCTTGGCCGCAGCCAGGAGCTCGTGATCGTCCATGTCGGCGATCAGGGTTTCACGAACCGAGTCGGATACTTCGAGGAGGATGTCGCCGTCGCGATCAGCCTTGACCAATTGCCATAGCGTCAGACGATCGTCGAGCGGCAAGGCTTCAAGGATGTAGGCAACGTCGGCAGAGTGCAGATCATCAAGCTTGCGTTGCAGCTCGACGAGGTTTTGCCGGTGAACCAGGTTCTCGACCCGTTCGTGATGCGGACCTTCCTGGCGATGAGTCAGGTCTTCGACCACCCGCTGGCGTTGCAGCAGCTCAACGACTTGAGCGAGGCGGTCCTGCAAGCTTTCCTGCGTTTTCTTTACTTCAACTTCGGACATAGGCGAACTCCACTCCCAGCAGCGGGGCACGCCGGAAGGATCAATCAGTCAATTCATGATTGGAAAAACGGGATACTGAGTAACTACTGGGTAAGTCCATGGAGGTATTCCACAAGCCCCGGCGGGGCTGACGGGCGCAATGATACACCGCCCGCCGGTTTTAAACGTTAAAAAATCGTGGCTGAAACAAGCGGTTGCAAGACAAAGCTGAGTGCAGTCCTGATTTCTCCAACTGCGACGACTCATTCTGAAAAGAAAACACACCCTCGTCGAAAAATGTAGCGGCTACCCTGACATGGACCGTCATGGAGGACGTTTGATGCCATCGATTACTGTTTATTTTTTACTGCTTGCCCTGATCTGCCTCTCGCCCCGGTTGCATGCAGCCACCATTCACCGCTGCGAAGCACCCGACGGCCGCCTCACCTTCACGACCTTGAGCTGCACGGACGGTGAGAGCCTCTCTCTGCAGGATGTGCGCGCCTTCATGCCTGGCAACCCGGTAGCGCTCATGCCGGAGGCTGACGCCCGGGAAGCACCCGCAACGAAAATCAAAAGGAAGGAGCCAACCGTTGTCGGCCAGTCCGAGGACAAGTGTGGAAACCTGATGACTGCCAAGGAGCGTCGCGAAGCAATCATCAATCAACGGATAGTCGCCGGCATGACACAACAGGACGTCGAGAGCGCTCTGGGCAAGCCGGACAAGATCAGTATCAGGAATTCAGCAACGAGCTACCGCTACGACATCAAGCGAGGTCGTAGCGCACACGTCGAGTTCGATGAGAAAGGATGCACGAAGGGAAAAGCCAAATCCCGGACGGCAAAAAGCCCGCGTTAAACGCGGGCTTTTTGTTGTTTGGTGCACTCGACAGGATTCGAACCTGTGACCGCTCGGTTCGTAGCCGAGTACTCTATCCAGCTGAGCTACGAGTGCATTTGTGTTTTTATACCAGATCACAACTGGTTGAAGCCAAGTCATTCGCATTGCTGCAAACAACTCTTAAATGGTGCACTCGACAGGATTCGAACCTGTGACCGCTCGGTTCGTAGCCGAGTACTCTATCCAGCTGAGCTACGAGTGCATTTGTTGCCGCGCATTATAGGCCGTCTAATCTCTATGTAAAGCACTTTTTCTAGTAATTTCAAACACTTACCGAAAAAGCCAGATTACAACGTACTACGCAAATAATGGCGGAGAACGGGGGATTCGAACCCCCGACACCCTTTTGAGGTGTACTCCCTTAGCAGGGGAGCGCCTTCGGCCACTCGGCCAGCTCTCCGCAACACGGGGCGTATATTAACCAGCTTCTTCCCCGTTTGCAAACATAAAAAACGATAAAAATTAATGGCTTGGTTCGTCGTCCTTCTCTTTCTTGATCCGCAAGTAGATTTCCTCACGGTGAACCGCAACCTCTTTAGGTGCGTTAACGCCAATACGCACTTGATTTCCTTTGACGCCGAGCACGGTCACGGTGATTTCGCCATCACCAATAATCAGGCTTTCTGCGCACCGACGAGTCAGAATCAGCATACCTTTCTCCTCACGCATTTCATTTCAGGGACAACAGTCTGCAAAAAAAAGGCAATTCGACCTACAACCGGAACGATCGCAGCCCTACATGCCTGAGTATTGACCAGCGCGAGCAAAAGAACAGTTCCTGGGTCGCGCTATTCAAAAAAGACAAAGGGCGCGGTCAGACCGCGCCCTTTGGCAAACGCATCACTCGCCTGTTCGGGCCGGTGCGTCCAGTTCGAAAGCCGTGTGCAGAGCGCGCACAGCCAGCTCCAGATACTTCTCTTCGATCACAACGGAGACTTTGATCTCCGACGTCGAGATCATCTGGATGTTGATGCTTTCTTTCGCCAGGGATTCGAACATGCGGCTGGCCACGCCTGCGTGGGAACGCATGCCGACGCCGACGATCGAGACCTTGGCGATCTTGATGTCACCCACCACTTCACGGGCACCGATCTCGCGAGCGGTGTTTTCCAGCACGGTTTGTGCGGCCTGGAAGTCATTGCGGTGCACGGTGAAGGTGAAGTCGGTGGTGTTATCGTGCGCAACGTTCTGCACGATCATGTCGACTTCGATGTTCGCGGCACTGATCGGGCCGAGAATCTTGAATGCAACGCCCGGGGTGTCTGGCACGCCACGGATGGTCAGCTTGGCTTCATCGCGATTGAAAGCGATGCCGGAAATGATCGGCTGTTCCATGGTTTCCTCTTCATCAATAGTAATGAGGGTGCCCGGACCCTCCTTGAAGCTGTGCAGTACGCGCAGCGGTACGTTGTACTTGCCGGCGAATTCCACCGCACGGATCTGCAATACCTTGGAACCGAGGCTGGCCATTTCCAGCATCTCTTCAAAGGTAATCTTGTCCAGGCGCTGAGCCACGGACACCACACGCGGGTCGGTGGTGTAGACACCATCGACATCGGTGTAGATCTGGCATTCATCAGCCTTCAAGGCTGCTGCCAGTGCCACGCCGGTGGTGTCGGAACCGCCACGACCGAGGGTGGTGATGTTGCCGTGCTCGTCGACGCCCTGGAAACCGGCGACAACCACCACACGACCTGCCTTCAGATCACCGCGAATCTTCTGGTCATCAATCTGCAAGATACGCGCTTTATTGTGCGCGCTGTCCGTCAGAATCCGCACCTGGTTGCCGGTGTACGACACCGCTGGCACGCCGCGCTTGATCAGCGCCATGGCCAACAGTGCAATCGTCACCTGCTCGCCCGTGGAAACGATCACATCCAGTTCACGCGGAACCGGTTGGCCGTCACCACTGATTTGCTTGGCCAGATCGATCAGACGGTTGGTTTCGCCGCTCATTGCCGACAGGACAACCACCAGGTCGTCGCCGGCATCGCGGAATTTCTTAACCTTGTCGGCGACCTGCTCGATTCTCTCGACAGTGCCGACTGAGGTGCCTCCAAATTTCTGTACGATCAAAGCCATTTCAAAGCCGCCTCTGCCCATGAAGGGCGCCCAAATAATCACTCAAACAGCGTTCTGGCCCGCCACTAGACTGCGGGCCGGACACTCTGCCTTATAAACCCTGCTCTACAAATGGAACAGTCAGGGCCAGTGCCGCATCCAGTGCGCCAGCGTCAGTACCACCGCCTTGCGCCATGTCTGGACGACCACCGCCCTTCCCGCCCACTGCCGCAGCGGCTTGCTTCATCAAATCACCGGCTTTGAATTGGCCAGTCAGGTCTTTGGTTACGCCTGCAACCAGAACGACCTTTTCCTCATGGACCCCGCCGAGCAGGATCACTGCGCGGCCGAGTTTGTTTTTCAGCTGATCGACCAGCGCCAGCAGCGCCTTGCCGTCCTGACCGTCCAGACGCACGGCCAGCACTTTCACGCCTTTGACGTCCAGGGCAGAGGCCGACAGATCGTCGCCCGCTGCACTGGCAGCCTTGGCCTGCAACTGCTCGAGTTGCTTCTCCAGCAGACGGTTGCGCTCCAGCACAGCCGACAGCTTGTCGATCAGGTTGTCGCGGCTGCCCTTGACCAGGTTGGCCGCTTCCTTGAGTTGTTCTTCTGCAGCGTTCAAGTAAGCCAGTGCCGCGGCACCGGTGACTGCCTCGATACGACGCACACCAGAGGCCACACCGCCTTCGCTGATGATTTTCAGCAGGCCGATGTCGCCGGTACGGTTGGCGTGAATGCCACCGCACAGCTCGACGGAGAAATCACCGCCCATGCTCAGCACGCGCACGTTGTCGCCGTACTTTTCGCCAAACAGCGCCATGGCACCTTTTTGCTTGGCGGTTTCGATGTCGGTTTCTTCGGTTTCGACGGCGGAGTTCTTGCGAATCTCGGCGTTGACGATGTCTTCCAGGGCCTTCAGTTGCTCAGGCTTGATGGCTTCGAAGTGGCTGAAGTCAAAGCGCAGGCGCTGACTGTCGACCAACGAGCCTTTCTGCTGAACGTGATCGCCCAGCACCTGACGCAATGCAGCGTGCAGCAAGTGAGTCGCCGAGTGGTTCAGCGAGGTCGCGTGGCGCACGTCGGCTTCAACGTGGGTTTCAACCGGCGAACCAATAATCAGGCTGCCCGACGCCAGCACACCGTGATGCAGGAATGCACCGCCAGTCTTGGTGGTGTCACGCACGTCGAAACGGCTGTTGCCGGCCTGCAGATACCCGCAGTCGCCGACCTGGCCGCCGGATTCAGCGTAGAACGGCGTCTGATTGAGAACGACCACGCCTTCTTCGCCTTCACTCAATACGTCGACCGACCGGCCTTCTTTATAGAGGGCGACAATTTTTGCCGAACCGCTGGTGGCCTTGTAGCCGGTGAACTCAGTGGCCACGTCAACCTTGACCAGCGTGTTGTAGTCCAGACCGAACGAGCTGGCCGAACGCGCACGAACACGCTGGGCTTCCATCTCACGCTCGAAACCGGCTTCGTCGACGGTCAGGCTGCGCTCGCGGGCGATGTCCGCTGTCAGGTCCATCGGGAAACCGTAGGTGTCGTAGAGTTTGAACACCACGTCGCCTGGCACCACGGTGCCTTTGAGTTCCAGCAGGTCCTGCTCGAGAATCTTCAGGCCATGCTCCAAAGTCTTGGAGAACTGCTCTTCTTCGGCCTTGAGCACGCGTTCGATGTTGCTCTGCTGCTTCCTGAGTTCAGGGAAAGCCTCGCCCATCTCGGCGACCAGCGCCGCTACGATTTTGTAGAAGAAGCTGCCGGTTGCGCCCAGCTTGTTGCCGTGGCGGCAAGCGCGACGAATGATCCGGCGCAATACGTAGCCGCGGCCTTCGTTGGACGGCAACACGCCGTCGGCAATCAGGAAACCGCACGAACGGATGTGGTCGGACACGACTTTCAGCGAAGACTGATCGCCATTTTCGCAGCCGATTGCCTCGGCCGATGCGCTCAGCAGGTTCTTGAACAGGTCGATGTCATAGTTGGAGTTGACGTGCTGCATCACCGCACTGATCCGCTCCAGGCCCATGCCGGTATCCACCGACGGCGCTGGCAACGGATGCAACACGCCATCGGCGGTGCGGTTGAACTGCATGAACACGTTGTTCCAGATCTCGATATAACGGTCGCCGTCTTCTTCCGGCGAGCCCGGTGGGCCGCCCCAGATGTGGTCGCCGTGATCGTAGAAAATCTCGGTGCATGGGCCGCATGGGCCGGTATCGCCCATGGTCCAGAAGTTGTCGGACGCGTAAGGCGCGCCTTTGTTGTCGCCGATACGGATCATGCGCTCGGCTGGCACACCGATTTGCTGGGTCCAGATGTCATACGCTTCGTCGTCCGAGGCGTAAACAGTGACCCAGAGTTTTTCCTTCGGCAGTTTCAGAACGCCGGTCAGGAAGGTCCAGGCGAAGGTAATCGCGTCGTGCTTGAAATAGTCACCGAAGCTGAAGTTACCAAGCATTTCAAAGAAGGTGTGGTGACGAGCGGTATAACCGACGTTTTCCAGGTCACTGTTCTTGCCACCGGCACGCACGCATTTCTGGCTGCTGGTCGCACGGGTGTACGCACGTTTTTCCTGGCCCAGGAAGCAGTCCTTGAACTGGTTCATCCCCGCGTTAGTGAACAGCAGGGTTGGGTCGTTGCCCGGAATCAAAGAGCTGGAGGCTACACGGGTGTGGCCTTGCTCTTCGAAGAAGCGAAGGAAGGCTTCACGGATTTCTGCGCTTTTCATTAGGTTCTTCCACGGAGGCTGCGGCCAAAGGCCTGTGCGAAACGTCAACAGACGAAGCGACGGCAAAGGGCCGCATTATATCGGCCCAGCGCGCGGGGTACAGCGTGTTTATACGATAGAAACGGTCAATTGGACGGCTAACGCTGTCAGTTGCGTGAAAACTCGACGAATGTCGCGACGACCTGCTCGATTTGAGCGCGGCTTACATCCATGTGCGTGACCATTCGCAGCCGGCCGGCAGCGCTCAGCTTAATGCCACGCTCGGCCGCAAAGGCCTTGATCGCCTCGGCCTTGTCGCCCATCTGCACGTAAACCATGTTGGTCTGCACCGGTTCTACTTGGTAACCGGCCTTTTGCAGTCCGTCGGCCAGAAATTGCGCATTGGCGTGATCGTCGGCCAAACGCTGAACGTTGTGATCCAGCGCATAGAGCCCCGCCGCCGCCAAAAGACCTGCCTGACGCATGCCGCCACCGACCATCTTGCGCAGGCGGCGTGCCTTGCCGATCAACTCTGCAGAGCCACACAACACTGAACCGATCGGCGCGCCCAGGCCTTTGGACAGGCAGACCGAGACCGAATCGAAGTGCTGAGTGATCTCGCGGGCATCAACTCCCAACTTGACGGCCGCGTTGTAGAGCCGGGCACCGTCCAGGTGCAGGGCCAGCCCATGTTCACGAGTAAAGCTGCGCGCCCGGGCGAGATACTCCAGGGGCAGGACTTTACCTTGCATGGTGTTTTCCAGCGCCAGCAACCGTGTCCGGGCGAAATGGAAGTCGTCCGGTTTGATCGCGGCGGCAACCTGCGCCAGGTCCAGCGAACCGTCGGCCTGCACTTCCAGTGGCTGTGGCTGGATCGAACCGAGCACCGCCGCGCCACCACCTTCGTATTTATACGTGTGCGCCTGCTGGCCGACGATGTATTCCTCACCGCGCTCGCAATGAGCCATCAGGCCCAACAGGTTGCTCATGGTGCCTGTCGGCACAAACAACGCAGCGGCAAAACCCAGCCGTTTTGCCAATTCCGCTTCCAGACGATTGACCGTCGGATCCTCGCCATAGACGTCGTCACCGGTGGCCGCACTGGCCATCGCGTCGAGCATCTCGGCGGTCGGTTGGGTAACGGTGTCGCTGCGAAGATCGATAACGCTCATGAATCTGGCCTCGGTAAGCAGGGAAAATCCCTTTCAGTCAGGAATTACTGCGGTCATGACGACGATTAATCAACCCCGAACGAAGGAAAAGAGGCGTCAAGCGAGCAAAAAAGTCGATAGCAATCATCAGATAGCAGCAATGCACGGCTCGGAAATATGTGTTAAAAACGCTTCGCCGCCAGACAATCTGGCGGCAAAACGTTCTCAGGGCGGGGTGCAACTCCCCACCGGCGGTAATTGCGCGCAATGCGCATAGCCCGCGAGCGCTTGGTGACAGCACGGCTTCGGCGGTGTCTGGCGGCAAGGTCAGCAGACCCGGTGTGATCCCGGGGCCGACGGTCATAGTCCGGATGAAGAGAGAACGGGATTGGCGCCAAAGGGCCGTCCGCGGGCATTCGTGCGAGCGTGCGTACCCTTAAATCCCATTCGATTCATATGCCCTGTTTTTTTCATAAACAGGAGTCAGAACATGCAACCCACCGCAATCGATAGCAAAAGCAAAAACCATCAGGGCGAGCGCGTTGCGTTCATCCAGGCCTGCTGGCACAAGGAAATCGTTGATCAGAGCCGTAAAGGCTTTGTTGCCGAGATGATTGCTCAGGGTTATCAGGAATCCGACATCGATTTCTTCGAAGTCGGCGGCGCCTTTGAAATTCCTCTGCACGCCAAACTGCTGGCCAAGTCCGGTCGTTATGCCGGCATCGTCGCGGCAGGCCTGGTGGTCGACGGCGGCATCTACCGTCACGAATTCGTCGCCCAGTCGGTGATCAGCGGCCTGATGCAGGTTCAGCTGGAAACCGAAGTGCCGGTCTTCTCGGTGGTTTTGACCCCGCACCACTTCCATGCCGGCGAAGAGCATCAGAAGTTCTTCTTCGAGCATTTCGTGCATAAAGGTCAGGAAGCGGCGAAGACCTGTGCAGATACGCTGCACAAGATGCGTGCGTTGCGTCGTAGCGAGCCGCGCGCGGTAGCGGTCTAAAACACCTGTGGCTTGAGTGAAGTCTTTTGGCTTTACTCAAATCAACTGTAGGAGTGAGCCTGCTCGCGATAGCGGTTTAACATTCAACGGTGATGTTGTCTGTTATACCGTTATCGCGAGCAGGCTCACTCCTACAGGGGTTTTGTGTATGGTTTAAGTTGGATTCAGGCCAGGTTTTCGTCGGTGGCGGGCACGATCAGGATGCCGGCGCGCAGGCCGTTTTTGACCTTGGGGTTCGGGAAGATGATCCGGGCGCCCTTCTCTTCGATGATCCAGCGGGTCTGGGCGATGTCTTCGGCCAGCACGTAACCCACGTCCAATTCCGAAAAATTCTCGACGTCCGCCGGAAGGTTCAGGCGGAAGCTATCGCTGTGCTTGATGATTTCCCGCGCCACGCTAAACAACTGCAAACCGTTCAGACCTTCGTCAGTCACCGCTGGCTCGTTGCCTTCAATGATCTGTTTGAGGCGGGTTTCAAGCAGCGAGACGTTAACCCCCTCGTTCTGCCCAAACGGCCGCGCCTTGCCCAGTTCAAGGGTGAAAGACTCGGCACCCAGTTTGTCGTAGGTGTAAGAGCTGAAAACGATGGAGGGCTTGTTCTGCAACAGCACCGCTTCCATGCCGGCGGCACGCAAGCGGGTCAGCTCCAGGCGTGAGTGCTGGCGCCCTTCTTTCCAGGGATACAACGCGAACTGCTCGATCTTCGAACCACGTATCGCGGTGTGCAGGTCGTAGTGCAGGCGGCCGCGGTCAGGCAGGCTGAAGAAACTCGCCGCCAGCCGCTCAAGTTCACAGGCGCGCAGGGCCTCTGAGCCACTGGTTTGTTCGTGACGGCCGTTGAACAGCCGATTGACGTCCTGCTCGATGAAGCGTTCGCCTTTGCGTATCGCTTCCGGGTTGCCGAACAGGAACAGAATACGTGCACGCGGCTTCAAGTCACCGCGGGCGATGTCATGCAACAGGCGATCGAGCAGCTCGATCGGCGCTGTTTCGTTGCCGTGGATACCGGCTGATAGCAGCAGGTCAAGGCCGTTGTCGCGCGCTTCAGGTGGCCGGACTTCCAGCGCACCTTCGCTCAACCAGCGCATGCGCACGCCTTCGACAGTCAGTTGAGTCTTCTCCGCCGGTTCGCGGCCGGCGAGGGTCAGTTCAAGCAGTTTGCCGAGGGCGAGCATAGAGCGGTTTCCTTAGTGGTCGTGTGCGCAATCCGGGCCGTGCACGTGGTCTTCGTCGCCGACTTCAGCCGGTTCCATTTCCAGTTGCAGACTTACCAGATTAGTCGCCAATGGGCGCAGCAGCAGGTTGGCGTATTCAGCGTCACCTTCTTCAACGTCCACGCCGATCAGCAGCTGGCCACGGCCGTCCTGCTGGATCCACAGCTCTTTGCCTTGCCACATGACCGCGACGCGGGTGCAGGACGTTTCCAGTTGCGTGCCGTCGGTGTCTTCAAGGATCAGCTGCAGGGTATCGCTCATGTTTTTTACGCTCACGTTCAATTGATCTGGAATGGATAAACCGCGCCCAGTTTAAGGATTTGCGTCAGTTCATCCAGTGCCGTACGGCACTCAAGCAGCAATTGCGGGTCCGCAAGATCGTTTTCGGTCATGCGGTCGCGGTAGTGCTTGTCGACCCATTCGGTCAACGTGCCGTACAACGGTGCCGTCATGATAACCCCTGGGTTGACGGCCGCCAGTTCGGTTTCATTCAGTGCGACACGCAACCGCAGGCAAGCCGGGCCACCGCCGTTCTGCATGCTCTGCTTCAAATCGAAAACCTTTACTTCGCGGATCAGGCCGCCGGAGCTGGTCAGGCCTTGCAGGTATTGCCAGACGCGCTCGTTGCCACGGCACTCTTCCGGCACGATCAACAACATCGAACCGTCTGGACGCGTCAGCAACTGGCTATTGAACAGGTAGGACCGAACGGCGTCTTCGACGGTTACGGCCGAACGCGGTACGCAGATTGACTGGAATTTCCCACCGAATTTTGCGAGTTTGCCCTGCAGTTCAGCGAGCATCTGGTCGGTGTCGAGGAACGCGTCCTCGTGATAGAACAGCACCTCGCCGTTACCCACCGCAATCACGTCGTTATGGAACACGCCCTGATCGATCACCGAAGGGTTCTGCTGGGCGTAGACCACGCCGTCATCGCTCAAGCCGTGCAGGCGAGCAACGGCTTGAGAGGCTTCGAGGGTCTGGCGCGCCGGGTACTTCTGCGGTGCCGGGTAGCGGGTATCGAACGCACTGCGACCGAACACGAAGAACTCGACGCCGGCTTCGCCGTATTCACGGCAGAAACGGGTGTGGTTGGCCGCGCCTTCATCGCCAAACTGCGCCACTGCCGGCAAAGCGGCGTGGTGCGCGAAGTGCTTCTGGTCAGCGAACATCGCCCCCAGCACGCGGCTGGTGGTCGGGTGTTCGATGCTGCGGTGGTATTTGCAGTTGAGGTTGGCGGCGGTGAAATGCACTCGACCGTCGGCAGTGTCGGCACTCGGGCTGACTGTGGCGGCGTTGGCCACCCACATGCTCGACGCCGAGCAACTGGCGACCAGCAATGGCATCGCGTCTTTGGCGGCTTGCTCGATCACTTGCGCATCGGTGCCGCTGAAACCCAAGCGGCGCAGGGCGGCGACGTCTGGACGTTCCTGAGGTGCAAGAACGCCTTGCTGGAAGCCCATCTCCATCAGCGCTTTCATTTTCGCCAGGCCTTGCAGCGCGGCTTCCTTCGGGTTCGAAGACTGCTGGCTGTTGCTCTGGGACGCGACGTTGCCGTAGGACAAACCGCCGTAGTTATGGGTCGGCCCCACTAGACCGTCAAAATTGACTTCATAGGATTTCATCAGCGAGGCTCCACGAGAATCTGTTGTTATAGGCATCTGGTAACTATTCAGTAAGACCGAGTCGCGGCCTTCGCGGGCAAGCCTCGCTCCTACAGGTTTTGTGTAGTCCGCATGATCGGCATACACCACAAATCCCGTAGGAGCGAGGCTTGCCCGCGAATGGGCGCTACGCCATCTTCACGCCGGGCGTCAGGGCCGCTGGCAAGGTCAGGCTCGGCGTTTCCAGCGAGGCCACCGGGTACGCGCAGTAATCTGCGGCGTAGTAGGCGCTGGCGCGGTGGTTGCCCGAGGCGCCGACACCGCCGAATGGCGCGCTGCTCGCGGCACCGGTCAGCTGTTTGTTCCAGTTGACGATGCCGGCACGGCTTTCCAGCCAGAACTGCTGATAACGCGCTTCGGAATCCGACAGCAACCCAGCCGCGAGGCCATAGTCCGTGTCGTTGGCTTCAGCGATCGCCGCTTCAAAATCAGCGTAGCGGATCACTTGCAGCAGCGGACCGAACAGCTCTTCGTCAGGACGATCGGCAACGGCCGTCACGTCCAGAATACCCGGCGTCAGCAACGCGGCTTGCGCCTGAGGCTGAGTCATTTCCAGCAGCGCCACGGCGCCATTGGCCAGGAAATGTTCCTGCGCATCCATTAGCGCTTTTGCCGCGCCGAGGGAAATCACCGAACCCATGAACGGCGCCGGTTGTTGATCAAACGCACCGACTTCAATCGTCGCACTGACCGCCACCAGGCGCGCCAGCAACGTGTCGCCCCAGGCGCCCTGCGGTACCAGCAAGCGACGGGCACAGGTGCAACGTTGGCCGGCGGAAATGAATGCCGACTGGATGATGGTGTAAACGGCAGCATCGAGGTCTGCAACCTGATCGACCACCAGCGGATTGTTACCGCCCATCTCCAGCGCGAGGATCTTGTCCGGACGACCGGCGAATTGCTGGTGCAGGTGATTGCCGGTGCGGCTCGAACCGGTGAAGAACAAACCGTCGATGCCAGGGTTCGCGGCCAGGGCGATACCGGTTTCGCGAGCGCCTTGCAGCAGGTTCAACACGCCTGCCGGCAGGCCGGCTTCGATCCAGCATTTAACCGTGAGCTCGGCGACTTTCGGGGTCAGTTCGCTTGGCTTGAACAACACGCTGTTACCGGCCAGCAGCGCCGGCACGATATGACCGTTCGGCAAATGACCCGGGAAGTTATAAGGCCCGAACACCGCCACTACGCCGTGCGGCTTGTGGCGCAGCACGGCGGTGGCGTCGCCCAGTGGGCCGCTCTTCTCGCCGGTACGCTCGCGGTAGCTCTGCACCGAAATCGCAATCTTGTTGACCATGCTGGTCACTTCAGTCGCCGCTTCCCACAACGGCTTACCGGTTTCCTCACCAATGGTGCGAGCCAGTTCGTCAGCGTGGTTCTTCAACGCGGCGGCGAAGGCTTCAAGCACAGCGATGCGTTCTTCCAGGGTACGACGGGCCCAGCCCGGGAACGCCTGACGTGCAGCCTGCACGGCCGACTCGACCTGAGCGGTGGTAGCGCCTTCGCCGGTCCACAGCACTTGCTGGGTCACCGGGTTCAGCGACTGGAACGCTTCGCCCTGACCGGCCAGCCATTCACCTGCGATGTATAGCGAATTCATTATTTCGACTCCCTGGCAGCAGACAACGGAACGGCGCGCACTTGATCGCCAGCGTTGAGTTGAAGACGTTTGGCGGTCAGTGGATCGACGACCAACGTGCCGGCGGCGAAGCGTGCTGGCGCGGCAGTGATCCGGCAGTCTTCGCGCTTGCGGTTGTGAATCAGGAACGGCGTAGCGTCATCACCTGGCGTGCCGATGGCCAACACCAGCGCCTGACTGTCGCGCACGGCGCGGATCTTGCCGGTTTCGCACTCGACCGCAGGGCCGGCGTCGAAGATGTCGACATAGCCTTGATAGCTGAAACCTTCGCTCTTGAGCATGGCCAGCGCCGGCTCGGTGTCCGGGTGGACCTGACCGATGACGTTGCGTGCGTCTGGCGACAGGAAGCAGGTGTACAGCGGGAATTTAGGCATCAGTTCGGCGATGAACGCCTTGTTGCCCACGCCCGTCAGGTAGTCGGCCTGGCTGAATTCCATCTTGAAGAAGTGACGACCCAGGCTTTCCCAGAATGGCGAGCGCCCGGCTTCGTCGGACACGCCGCGCATCTCGGCAATGATCTTGTTGCCAAACAGCTGCGAGAACTCGGCGATGAACAGCATCCGCGCCTTCGCCAGCATGCGGCCGTTGAGGCCCGTGCGGTAATCGGCGTGCAGGAACAGCGAGCACAATTCGGAGTTGCCGGTCAGGTCGTTGGCCAGGAACAGCGTCGGGATCTCGCGGTAGATGTTCAGCTCTTGCGAGGCGCTGACGGTCAGGCCAACCCGGAAGTTGTACCAAGGCTCACGCAGGCCGACGGCGCCGGCGATAGCGGAAATGCCCACCACGCGGCCGTCATCGTCTTCGAGTACGAACAGGTAGTCCGCATCGCCCCGCCCGGCTTCGCCACGGAAGGTCTTCTCGGCCCAGCCGACCCGATGGGCCAGACGTTCTTCGTTGGCCGGCAACGTGGTCAGGCCGGTGCCGGTGCTGCGGGCCAGGTCGATCAGAGCGGGTAAATCGCTGCTGCGTACGGGACGAACGATCATGCTATCTCCTCAAACGGGCCGCTGACGCCACCCGTGAAACTTCGCTGCTTTCCCAGACACTTCTTTCCAGGAATTAAAGCAGGCGTTAAACCGCCACCAGGCGCACGCTGGCACCTTCACCGACGCCCAGGGCTTCGGCCGCTTCCAGATCCAGGGTCACGGGTTTGCCCGGCGCGTAATCGAGCTCGAGCAATACGGCGCGGTAATCCTGCAACTGGGCGTTGGCCACCAGGTACTGACGACCGGCGCCTTTGACCGGCTCGCCGATTTTCACCGGGACCACACGGCTCTGGGCAATCGAACGAATCCCCGAGACGCGAGCATGCAACGTCGGGCCACCGTCGAAAATGTCGATGTAGTGATCGGTCTCGAAGCCTTCGCGCATCAGGATGTCGAAGGTGATCTGCGCCCGTGGATGCACCTGGCCCATCGCTTCTTGAGCGGAGTCCGGCAGCAAAGGCACGTAAATCGGGTAATGCGGCATCAGCTCGGCGAGGAACGTCCGGCTCTTCAGACCGCACAGGCGCTCGGCTGCGGCGTAGTTGAGGTCGAAGAAGTTGCGACCGATGGCATCCCAGAACGGCGAGTCGCCATTTTCGTCGCTGTAACCGACGATCTCGGTCACCACGGAATCGGCAAAACGCTCCGGATGGCTGGCGACGAACAGCAGACGACCACGGGAGTTGAGTTCAGCCCAAGGCGAACCCACCAGCTCGCGCTGCACGTAGAAACTGGTCAGCAAGCTGTTGCCGGTCAGGTCGTGGCACTGCGATAGCACGTGGATTTTGTTATGAATCTTCAACTCGCGGGAGGCGTGCACGAAGGTTTCATTACGGAAGCTGTAGAACGGCTCGGAATAACCGGCGGAGGCAACGATGGCCGAGCAACCGACCAATTTGCCGGTGGCCGAGTCTTCGAGCACGAAGAAGTAGCTTTCTTCACCGTTGAAGCTGACCTCAGCAGAAAACGAGGCTTCGCTTGCCGCGATCTTGTCGCTCAGGCGTTCAACGTCATCCGGCAAGGAAGTGACACCAATCGGGCTGTCCGCAGCCAGACGCTGTACCTCGCCCAGATCAGCCATTTGCGCGGGGCGCATCACCAGCATGGTGTCACTCCTTTCTCATACTCTTTGAGGAAAATAAACCGGCCCCTTGTAGGAGCGAGGCTTGCCCGCGAAGGCGGCGTGTCAGCCGATGATGATGGTGGCTGACACGCCGCCTTCGCGGGCAAGCCTCGCTCCTACAGAAAAGCGGGGCCGGCATAAAAATTGGTTCGACGCCTGAAATATCAGGCGCCGAAGGGTCTATCAGGCTTGCGTCAGCTTGGCCACGGCGCGTTCGAAACGATCCAGGCCCTGATCGATGTCTGTGTCTTCAACCACCAGGCTTGGCGCGAAACGCACCACGTCCGGGCCGGCTTGCAGAATCATCAGGCCTTCACGCTCGGCGGCGTTGAAGATATCTTTGGCCTTGCCTTTCCAGGCATCGCTCAACACGCAACCAATCAACAGGCCCATACCGCGGACCTTGGTGAAGATGGCGTATTTCTCGCCGATCTGCTCCAGGCGAGCCTTGAACTTGTCGTGCTTGGCATTGACGCCCGCCAGCACTTCAGGGGTGTTGATTACGTCGATCACGGCTTCAGCGACAGCGCACGCCAGCGGGTTGCCGCCGTAAGTGGTGCCGTGCGTGCCGACGACCAGGTGTTTGGCCAGGTCTTCGGTGGTCAGCATCGCCGCGATCGGGAAACCGCCGCCCAGGCTCTTGGCGCTGGTCAGAATGTCCGGAACCACGCCGTAATGCTGATAGGCGAACAGATGGCCAGTGCGACCCATGCCGGTCTGCACTTCGTCGAAGATCAGCAGCGCGTTGTGCGCGGTGCAAAGGTCACGGGCGCCTTGCAGGTACTCAAGCTCGGCCGGGATAACACCGCTTTCGCCCTGAATCGGCTCCAGCACCACGGCGCAGGTCTTGTCGGAAATGGCGGCTTTCAAAGCGGCCAGATCGTTGTACGGGACGTGGGAGATACCGGTGATCTTTGGACCGAAGCCATCGGAATACTTCGACTGACCACCGACGTTCACGGTGAACAGGGTACGACCGTGGAAGCTGTTGAGCGCGGCGATGATTTCGTACTTCTCGCTGCCGAAACGATCGAAGCCGACGCGACGGGCCAGCTTGAAGGCGGCCTCGTTGGCTTCGGCGCCGGAGTTGCAGAAGAAAGCGCGCTCGGCAAAGGTGGCGTCGATCAGCTTATGCGCCAGGCGCAAGGCCGGCTCATTGGTGAACACGTTGGACACGTGCCACAGCTTGTTCGCCTGCTCGGTCAATGCACCGACCAGCGCCGGGTGCGCATGGCCCAATACGTTAACGGCAATCCCGCCGGCGAAGTCGATCAGCTCGCGGCCAGACTGGTCCCAGACACGGGAACCGGCACCACGCACAGGAATGAATGCGGCAGGCGCGTAGTTGGGAACCATTACCTGGTCGAAATCGGCGCGTTCTACCGCAGCGTGCTCAACGGACATCGGAGTCTCCTGATGAGGAACACTCGCCGGAAACTGGCGAGCGATGGGGGGATTGTAAGGACAGTTTTCAGCCCGGCCTTGCCGCCAAGCGACAACTTCTTATAGCGCAAACCCCGGTTTTCCCCGGGTTTACGGCAATGCGACATATAGGGTCGCAAAGGCGCAGTTTAAACCGCCAGCACAGGTTATAGGCAGGCTTGTGGAACGGTGCGGTAAATATGTACCGCACGGATCAAATCATTGTCTGTTTTGCTGGCGACTCATCCAAACGCTAAGGGAATAGCGCATGAGTCGATACGAAACCGATCGCCCTTCTAATGCCGCCAGCAATGAATCCGCCACGCAGCCGGACGATCACTACCATCACCTGTTCAACAATCTGCCAGCCTGGGTATTAGAAGCATCGTCCGGCACCCGCAGCGCCCTGAAAAGCGCCAAGCTGACAAAGCCGACCTGGCATGGCACCGCGACGTCCCTGCAACACCAGTCGTTGAAAAAGCTCAGTCAGGAGCACTGGACCCATCGAAATCGGCTGGACTCAACGCTGTCGAAGCTGCAAAGCGCACGAGCCTTTGCCGAACCACTGCTGAGCGCCGCCCTGAAAACCCGGTTTGATCTGGAACTGGACGTTAAAACCACTTTCCTGCGCCTGTACATCCCGCAAACCGTGCCCTGGTTCGGGATCAAGACCGGCGCCGCGCGCACCTGGACCGTGTCGCTGCTCGACGCCGCCCTGCATAATTTTCAGGAATCGGAAACGGCGTCTGATGCTTACGAGTCCGCCTCGACGTTCATTACCGAGCCGTCGCCCACAGGGCAGTTCGATACGCTGCCCGCGGTCAAACAGAAACTTACCGTCGCGGCCTTTGCGCGGCTGTGCCGGGAACTGGATATCGGTGCACGGTACAACACGTACCTCAAAGACAATCTGGGACTGACCAACCCGGTCGCCGGTGCGGTGGTGAAATCGAAGGTGATCGGCTCGCAAAAAGCCGCACTCAAAGCTGCGCTGCAAATGGCTTATATCCGCAAGGACATTCCAGAGGATGCCTATCTCTCGATCCTGCGCATTCTGGAGGGACGCTCGGGTGCGCGACTGGATGGCCAGGCGCTGTACGGTCATGACCTGACCCTAATGTCCTCCGCTCTGACCGGGATTGTGATTTTCTCAGCGAGCCTGGAGCGCGCACGCAAGGGAACACGGATCATTGCCTACATTCCCGACGATCCAGAGCATCCGCTCAAGGAATACCCGAACACCCTGGCGTTCATGACCGAACTGACCCGCAAGCTGCGCACGCCTGCTTACCAGACGTTCTTCAGCCGCTTCGTCGAACACAAGGAAAGGGGCCATTTCTTCGCTGATCTCAACCGTCGTCTCCAGAGCGTTACCTGGCATCAACACAAGCGTGGCGACCCGCTGCCGAGCTGGCGCGAAACGCCCATCGACAGGCCCGATCTACGATTTTCGACCACCCCGTTCAGCGCGGACCTGTGGAATCATCTTTATCAGCGACAGCTGAACAAGATCCTCAATGATGCAAGTACGCTTGCCGTTTCTACCGCCGCTGCCGACCGAAACGCGCGATGGGCCTTGTGGGACGCCTTCAGCAAAGTGGCTTCCACACTCCTTGATATCGCGACGTTCGTTGCATTGCCTTTCGTCCCGTTTCTCGGCGAATTGATGCTGGCCTACATGGCTTACCAGTTACTCGACGAAACCTTCGAAGGCATTGTGGATCTGGCCGAAGGGCTGAAAACAGAAGCACTTGGGCATCTGCTGACGTTCGTCGAAACAGTGGTTGAGGTGGGTACATTCGTGGTGGGCGGCGCTATTGCTGTCGGCGCCTTCAGCCGCCTGCTCTCGCGGGAAGCTGTCGCGCTGGTCGACCCACTCAAACCCGTCGCCACGCCAAGTGGCAAAACCCGCTACTGGAAGCCGGATCTCACACCTTACGAACAGGCACACAAGCTGCCCGAAGGAGCAAAACCCGATCAGCATGGCCTCTATCACCACGGGGGCAAGATGTTGCTGCCGCTGGAAGGGAAGCTGTATGCCGTGAAATCCGATGGCACCTCGGGCGCGTTTCAGATCGAGCATCCGACCCGGGCCGATGCTTATCAACCTTCCCTGCTGCATAACAACCACGGCGCCTGGCAAACAGAAATGGAGCAGCCGCTGAACTGGGATCGGGAAACGGTCATGCGTCGTCTCGGCCAAGGTGTCGAGTCGTTCAGCGGCGCCGAGCGCGAACAGATCCTGCGGGTCAGCGGTTTCCACGACAACGCCGTGCGCGAAATGCATGTCGAACATTATCGACCGCCTTCGTTGCTGACCGACACGATCAAACGCTTCAGGATCAATCGCGACATGGAAACCTTCATCGAGCAGATCGGCAGTGATCAACCCGAGCACTATCGAAAGGCTGACACGGCCCTGCAACATCAACTCCTGAACGGTTACGACGACTGGCCTGTCGACACACCCCTGCCGACACCGCAAGTCCAAACGCCAGCCTTCAGACAACAAAGCGCCGAACTCGCCCGAAAACACCAAAAATCGCTGTTCGATTTGCGTTATCGCGCACAGGAAAAAACCGATGATCCGCGGGTTCAGCGACTGCTCGACGACGTGCCGGGGTTACCGACCGATATCGCCCAGGAACTGGTGAGCAATGCCTCCGGCACTGAATTAAAACAGCTGCACAACGGCAACACGCCCCAGCGACTCAAGGACGCGGCACTGAAAGCCATGGAGGCCGTGCGTGCAACCCGAGCCGCTGAGGGCTTCTATTCCGAAGCGCTGGACAACACCGACACCCACCGACTGGCTTTGCAAAGCCTGAACTCATTGCCCGGCTTGCCGGCCGATCTGCGTATCGAAGTGCGGGATTACTCTGCCGAGGGAACCGTGCGCGACAGCATTGGCCAGCCCGATGCGCCGATGCTTAAAACACTGGTTCGCGCTGAAGACGGGACTTACCAGTCTCACCCAGACAATGAATCGACGCCGGGTGATTTTTATCACGCCCTGTTCCAGGCGTTGCCGGATGTACAGCGTAATAAGCTAAGCCCTTCGATCACAGACGCCCGCGCACTTAAACAGCGCATCGCCGAACACGCGCTGGAGCAACCGGCATTACGCACGCTGTTCGCAAAAAATCCCCGTCGAAAAACATTCTATGACCCCACGACAATGCGCCTGCCCGGAGGCACGGAGGGCTACAGTCAAGTCAACCGCGAGACACCTACGCTCAACGACCGGGTTCGCGAGGTTTACCCCAACCTGCCTCAAGAGGAAATGCAGTCCTTTGTCCAGGCGTTGCAACTTCACCCCGATGGCGCTCGCGTAGAACTTTCACGCTTGAGCAGGGAGTTGGCCCGACTGCATAAGGATCTGCGCACGTGGGTAAATGACGCTCCCACTGTTCATCCTGAAACCGGGCGTCCGCTCAGTGAGCTGGAGCAACGGGCCGAGAGAAACAATCGCCGGTTGCTGGCTCAGGAAATCCAGCGCAGCTGGCGTCGGCAGTCCGACAGGGACTTCGACACACCGGATGGGGCTAACCGGTATGTGCTCAGATTTGCAGAGCCGATTGTCGGTGACTTGCCGGCGTTGAGCGCCGATTTCAGTCATGTGTCGCTGCTGTCCCTGGAAGGCAATCGTACCGCGCAGGGTATGCCCGGTTTCCTACAGGGCTTCACTGGGCTACGCCGCCTGGAGCTACGCCGCTTCTCCCTGGCCACCCTCCCCGACGCCGTTAGCCGAATGCCAGACCTTCGCGCCTTAGTGTTAAGCGATTGCGGTATCAGGGTCGACGCGGCCACGTGGTCGAAACTGACGTCATTGAACAAGCTGAGCATGCTGGACCTGTACAAGAATCCGTTTGAAACCCTGCCGCGCATCGACACGATGAGCGAACTGGCGCATCTGGATCTGAGCGACACCCACCTGACAGAGATTCCGGCCAACCTTTTACAACACCCAAAGCTCGACGCCCTCATGCTGATGAACAACCGTATCAGCGAGTTGCCTGCCGGGTTATTCGAGAGCTCGCTGTACGAAAAGCGCGGCGTACACCTCACGCACAATCCGCTTTCGATCAGGGCACGGGAACTGATCAAGCAACACCACTTCGAGACCGCTTACGACATGGGCGTCTATGCCCCCGAGGCCGACATTGATCGCGTCAAGGCGTTGTACCCCGGCATGGAAGTCGAACAAGCGAGCGAGTTCGTCTACGAATTGCCGGGCACCCTGGAGGATGGCCGCGCCTATCTGACGCGCCTTGAGGAAGAGCTCACCCAACTGAGAAATGATCTGTCTGCCTGGACCGTCGACGTTCCGGACCGGCATCCCGATACCGGAGAACCTTTCAACGCCGACCAACTGTTTGCCGAGCAAGCCAACCGTGACGAATTCAAGCAGGCGCTTGAGAAGTGCTGGCAGCGTGAGTCCGAACTGGATGATTTCAATGAATCGCTTGAGCCGACTTTCGAGTTCACTGTCCGCCCGGTCATCAATGGAGAACTGCCGACCCTGAGTGCAGATTTCAGTCATGTTTCCGCACTGGAGGTCCACAGTGCCGATGGCGTGACGCGTCTCGGTCGTTTCCTCGACTCCTTTCCCAACCTAAAAAGCCTGAGGCTGCGCGGGTGTAACCTTGGCAACATTCCCGACGCGGTGTTCAAGATGGGGCGCCTGCGCTCACTGTCGCTTCCCGATTGCCGGGTCAGTCTGTCAGCAGAGACGGCCAACGCACTGGCGGGAATGGAACAGCTCGATTACCTCGACCTGAGCTTCAACCCGCTGGGGCGCACACCTGACCTTGGTCAAATGCCCGAACTGGCAACCGTGTTGCTCAACGACACCGGCATCACTGAAATACCCGATGGCCTGCTTCAGCTGAGTGATCTGGACTGGGTAGACCTGAGCATGAATGCGATTATCGAGGTGCCCAGCGACTTGCTGGAATTGCCGGTGGAGGTTGCTGAAAACATCACCTTGAGAGGCAATCCGTTTTCGGAGGAAAGCCTGTTGCGACTGATCCGCTACTTCGAACTGACCCGCGCGGATTTTGGCGTAGAAGAGGTAATCAACCGAGGTGAAATGCAGGTTTCCACCTCCGAGGGTTCTGAGATCGACGAGTAGATCAGCCGCGCTCGGACGGCACCGACGACAATTCGAATGGACTGCTGCTGCGCCGCTGGTTGCGATCCTCCCGCGGCGTGGCGCCGAAGAAGTTGCGGTAGGCGCTGGAGAAATGCGGCCCCGAGGAGAAGCCACACGACAGGCCGATCTGGATGATCGACTTGCTGGTTTGCATCAACATCTGCCGGGCCTTGTTCAGGCGCAGTTCCAGGTAGTACTGGCTCGGCACCCGGTTGAGGTATTGCTTGAAGATCCGCTCCAGCTGTCGGCGGGACACGCACACGTGCTGGGCGATTTCGTCGGTGGTCAGCGGCTCTTCGATGTTGGCTTCCATCAGCAACACCGCCTGAGTGAGCTTCGGATGGCTGGAGCCCAGGCGGTTCTGCAACGGAATGCGCTGGCGTTCACCGCCCTCACGGATGCGCTCGACCACCAGTTCTTCCGACACGGCGCCGGCCAGTTCGGCACCGTGATCACGGGCCAGCACCGCCAGCAACAGATCGAGTACCGACAGGCCGCCACACGCGGTCAGGCGATCGCGATCCCAATCGAACAGATGGCTGGTGGCGATGACTTTCGGGAAACGCTCGGCGAAATCGTCCTGCCAACGCCAATGCACGGCAGCGCGGTAACCGTCGAGCAATCCCAATTGCGCCAACGGGTAGACACCGGCGGACAAAGCACCGATTACGCAACCCGCTCGCACCAGTTGCTTCAGCGAACTGCTGAGCGCTGGCGCGAGTGTGGTCGGCGGCTCATCGGCGAGCAGAAACAGCTTCTGGAAGTTTTCGAGCTTGCCGGCCCACGGCTCACCCGGCAATTGCCAGGCGCCTTCGGTCGGCGGTTCAGCCTGCAAGAATGACAACTCGTAGACCACGTCCGGATGCACACGCTGGGCAACACGCAAGGCCTCCTCAGCCAGCGCAAGCGTCAGTGCTTTAGTGCTGGGCCAAATCAGGAAACCAATTCGATGGGCAGTCATGGCGGGCAATCCGAAACGAAAACAGTGATGAAGGCATGGGCCAATGCTAGCCCGTAAATGAACACAAATCTCAAAACCAACGGAGATCCCCTGTAGGAGCGAGGCTTGCCCGCGAAAGCGGTGGTTCAGACAGCAATGATGTTGACTGAACCACCGCTTTCGCGGGCAAGCCTCGCTCCTACAGCGGATCCGGGCCAGCCTTTAGGTTGCGAAGCATGCACTATCCCGGTGCGCAACGGGAGTTCGGTTTACTTCAGGCTGCCCGAGAGGAATTGTTGCAGACGTTCGGATTGCGGGTTCACAAGCACCTCACGCGGGTTGCCGCTTTCTTCGACGACGCCTTTGTGCAGGAACACCAGTTGGTTCGACACTTCACGGGCGAAGCCCATTTCGTGCGTCACCACGACCATGGTCCGGCCTTCCAGCGCCAGGGCCTGCATGACTTTCAGTACGTCGCCGACCAGTTCCGGGTCAAGCGCCGACGTCGGTTCGTCGAACAGCATCACCTCAGGTTCCATCGCCAGCGCACGGGCAATCGCCACACGCTGCTGCTCGCCGCCGGACATGTGGCCCGGGTAAGCATCTTTACGATGGGCCACACCGACCTTGTTCAGGTAGTGCTCGGCTTTCTCGCGAGCTTCGGCCTTGGACATGCCCAGCACGTGGACCGGCGCTTCCATGATGTTTTCCAGCGCGGTCATGTGTGACCACAGGTTGAAATGCTGGAACACCATCGACAGGCGCGAACGCATGCGTTGCAGCTGTTTCGGGTCGGCCGCTTTCAGCGCGCCGTCCTTGTTCGCCACCAGTTTCAGCTCTTCGTTGTTGAGCAGAATCTTGCCCGCGTGCGGCTGCTCCAGCAGGTTGATGCAGCGCAGGAAAGTACTTTTGCCGGAGCCACTGGAGCCGATGATGCTGATCACATCGCCAGCCGCCGCTTTCAGGGACACGCCCTTGAGCACTTCGTGACTGCCATAGCGTTTATGCAGGTCTTGGACTTCAAGTTTGTACATGCGGTCGGTTCTCACAAAAACAGTCAGTCAGTCGTTGAGCAAGCGCCCGTGACGCAGCGCTTCGCGCCCCGCCACCTTGGCCAGCCAGAAACCGGGTTGGGCATAACGCAGCCGTTCAATGGCAAACAGCACCCCGGACGTACCAGCACACACCGTGCTGACCCGATCCGATAACGGATCGATCACTTCGAAAATCTCGTCGCCGGCTTCGATCCACTCGCCGGGTTTACGCAAAAAGCTGATCACGCCAGGGTGCGGCGCGAACAGCAATTCGGTGCCTTCGAATGGCAGGCCTTCGCAAGCGTCTTGCGCAGGTTTTGGCCATTCGCCGCTGATCAAGCCTTGCTCGGCAAGGAACGCCAGAATGCCTTCGGCGTAAGCCTCGGCCTCTGCGCGACCGGTATCGGCCTGACCACCTAATTCAATGGTAGTCGCCAGGCAAGCCAGCGGGATTTGTGCATCTGGAAACTGACGGGATAGGCGCAACCACGGCAGCGAGCAAGCCTCGTCAAAGGAACTGCCGCCGGAATCTTCCGCCAGCAACCCCACCTTCACATTCAAGTGCGCCGCGAGCGAACGCCATTGCGGCCAGTGTTGCGGCAAGGCGTACATGTGCAGCGCGGCTTCGGCATCGCAATGCAAATCCAGCACAACATCGGCGGTGCAAGCGTGGCTGAGCAAAATGCGCTGCATGCCTTGCAACTGGCTTGCGGCCGGAGGCAATGCGGCCAGCGCATCGCTCATCGCCTGACGGATCAATCGGATATTGGCGTGAGGATCATCGCCCAGGTGCCCTTCAAGCGCAGCGGCCACTGGCGCGCTGAGCTCGACGAAATCCCGGTTGAAGTTCTTGCCACTGCCCGCCTCGAAACGACCTTGATGGCTGCCTTGCAACAGCTGACCGAGGCCCAGTGGATTGGCCACCGGCACCAGTTCGATCACACCGTTGAGCAAACCTTGGGCTTCGAGCTCGGCCAGGCGCTTTTTCAGCTCCCAGGCCGTGCGCATTCCCGGCAATTCATCGGCGTGGAGGCTGGCCTGAATGTAGGCCTTGCGCTCGCCACTTCCGAAGCGGAACACCGAAATCCGGCGTTCGCTGCCCAGGTGGTTCCAAGGCAATGAATGATCGATGCGTTCCATATCAGTGCTTCCGCGGGGCCAGATAGCCCAGCCAGCGGCGCTCGGCCAGTTTGAACAGCTTCACCAGAATGAACGTCAGGCACAGGTAGAACACGCCAGCGGTGATGTAGGCTTCGAACGGCAAGTAGAACTGAGCGTTGACCGTGCGCGCGGCGCCGGTGATGTCGATCAGGGTCACGATGGACGCCAGACTGGTGGTCTGCAGCATCATGATCACTTCGTTGCTGTACTGCGGCAGCGCCCGGCGCAGGGCCGACGGCAGCAGGATGCGCTTGTACATTTTGTAGCGTGACATGCCCATCGCCTTGGCCGCTTCGATCTCACCGTTCGGCGTGGCGCGCAGACTGCCGGCGATGATTTCAGCGGTGTAGGCGCTGGTGTTGATCGCAAAGGCCAGACACGCACAGAACGTCGCGCTGGACAGCCACGGCCACAGGAAGCTTTCACGTACGGCTTCGAATTGCGCCAGGCCGTAGTAGATCAAAAACAGCTGCACCAGCATCGGCGTGCCACGAATCACGTAAGTGAAAAGCCAAGCCGACATGTTGACCACGGCATTCTTCGAGACGCGCATCAGCCCCAGCGGCAGGGCCGCCAGCAGACCGAAAAACAGCGACAGCGCGAGCAATTTTAGGGTGGTCACCAAGCCGCCGAAGTACAGCGGCAAGGCCTCCCAAATGACGTTGTAGTCGAAGATCATAGATCAGCCGCCCTTACGCCTACCGAGTAGCGCTTCTCAAGTTGACGCAGAATCAGCAACGAGACACTGGTGATCACCAGGTACATCGCCGCCACTGCGAGGAAGAAGGTGAAAGGCTCGCGGGTGGCATCTGCCGCCTGCTTGGCCTTGAACATCATGTCTTGCAGACCCACCACCGAAATCAGCGCGGTGGCCTTGGTCAGTACCAGCCAGTTGTTGGTAAAGCCCGGAATCGCCAGGCGAATCATCTGCGGCACCAACACCCGGAAGAACACCTGAAAACTGCTCATGCCGTACGCCATGCCGGCTTCTGCCTGACCTTTGGGGATCGCCATGAAGGCGCCGCGGAAGGTTTCCGACAGGTACGCACCGAAGATGAAGCCCAGGGTGCCGATACCGGCGGCCAATGGGTTCAGGTCGATGTAGTCGTCAAAACCGAGCATCGGCGCCACGCGGTTGAGCAGGTCCTGACCACCGTAGAAAATCAGCAGGATCAGTACCAGATCGGGAATACCACGGATCACCGTGGAGTACAGGTCGCCCAGCCAGGCCAGCCAGCGAACCGGCGACAGACGCAATGCAACGCCGATCAGACCCAGAAAGATAGCCAGGACCATGGACGACAAGGCGAGCTGAAGCGTCAGCCATGCGCCATCGAGGATGACAGCCCCGTAGCCTTTCAACATGATTCAGGTCCTCGAATGTGGGGATGAAAAAATGGCGCAAACCTCAGAGATCCTGTTGCTTGCGCCATTTCGGACTTGTTGCCGGACGTGTTACTTGCCGTAGATATCGAAGGCGAAGTATTTGTCCTGGATTTGCTTGTACTTGCCGTTCTCGCGAATGGCAGCGATCGCGGTGTTGATCTTGTCTTTCAGCGCGTCGCCCTTGCGAACAGCGATACCCACGCCGTCGCCGAAGTATTTGACGTCGGTGAAGGCCGGGCCAACGAAGGCGAAACCTTTGCCGGCGTCGGTTTTCAGGAAACCGTCATCCAGCAGCGTAGCGTCTGCCACGGTGCCGTCGAGGCGGCCAGCGGCCACGTCGAGGTAAATTTCGTTCTGCGAACCGTACGGCTTGATCTCGGCACCCAGCGGGGCCAGGACTTCGCGGGCGAAACGCTCGTGGATCGAACCACGTTGCACGCCGATATTCTTGCCCTTCAGTTCAGCCAGGCCTTCGCTGACTTGAGTGCCAGCCTTCATGACTAGGCGAGCCGGGGTGTTGTAGTACTTGTTGGTGAAGTCCACGGATTTCTTGCGGTCTTCAGTGATCGACATGGACGACAGGATCGCGTCGATCTTGCGTACTTTAAGCGCCGGGATCAGACCGTCGAACTCTTGCTCGACCCACACGCACTTGACCTTCATCTCTTCGCACAGGGCGTTGCCGATGTCGTAGTCGAAACCCACGATGCTGCCGTCCGGTGCTTTGGAAGCGAACGGAGGGTAAGCCGCTTCGATACCAATTTTCAGAGGCTTTTCATCGGCGAAGGTTGGCAGGGACAGCACGGACAGTGCCAGGGCGCCGAGCAGCACGAGTTTCTTCATGTTGGGACTCCATCGGTAAAGGGCTAAAACGGCAGAGTGAGCGACAGCCCAATATGCGAGTGAGTGGAACCGCAAAGCGATGCTGCGTCGTAGGAACCGCGCGCTTTTTTCAACGCGAGCAACAACGAGCGAGTGATCGGCATTCTAACGACAGGCCCGAAGCCGATATTTCTTCAATGCGACAACTAATTACAGATGCACCGAGAAAGCCGTTTGAGCGCGTTGACAGCCTTGCAAATTCATGCAAGAGCAAAAGACAGTGAACCGATCTACATTGCAAATTGCGGGCCTATTATTGGCAAACCCTTCTAATCCGGCAAGCGCAGCGTTGTGCCTTATTTTTTTCAGGGTTCGGAGAGGCCCGGGAATGGGGCTTTGCGTTTCCCAATGCCCCGTATGGGGATGAGCGGTTACACATTCAGTTACTTGAATGGGGGTGGGTAACAGTGGGAATTGGCCTACGGATGAAGCCGATAATTATTGGGCGGTGTTTATGGGGTGTCTGACAGATCGCCTTCGCGGGCAAGCCTCGCTCCTACAGGATTGAGTCGATCAAATAATTTTGTGAACAACACCAAAACCTGGAGCGAGGCTTGCCCGCGAAGAGGCCAGCACTACCAACACAAAAACATCAGGCAATAAAAAACCCCGCCAAGCGCAATGCCGGGCGGGGCTTCGATGACTCAGGAACGGCGAATCAAGCGACGTTCATGATCTTGTGTTCATCAATCAGATGCTGCACCACACCCGGATCCGCCAGGGTCGAAATATCCCCCAACCCATCGTACTCAGCCGTAGCAATCTTGCGCAGAATCCGGCGCATGATCTTGCCCGAACGGGTTTTCGGCAGCCCCGGCGCCCACTGGATTACATCCGGCGAAGCAATCGGCCCAATCTCTTTACGCACCCAGTTTTTCAGTTCCAGACGCAATTGCTCGCTCGGCTCTTCGCCACCGATCAACGTGACGTAGACATAGATGCCCTGCCCCTTGATGTCGTGCGGCACACCAACCACGGCTGCCTCGGCCACTTTCGGATGCGCAACCATCGCGCTTTCAATCTCGGCGGTGCCCATGCGGTGGCCGGACACGTTGAGTACGTCATCCACACGACCGGTGATCCAGTAGTAACCATCTTCGTCGCGACGTGCGCCGTCGCCGGTGAAGTACATGCCACGGAAGGTCTTGAAGTAGGTGTCGACGAAGCGGTCATGGTCGCCGTACAGCGTGCGCGCCTGGCCTGGCCACGAATCGAGAATCACCAGGTTGCCCTCGGCAACGCCTTCGAGGATGTTACCGAGGTTGTCCACCAGTGCCGGCACTACGCCGAAGAACGGACGTGCCGCCGAACCCGGCTTTAGGCCGTGAGCGCCTGGCAGCGGGCTCATCATGTTGCCGCCGGTTTCGGTCTGCCACCAAGTGTCGACGATCGGGCAACGGGACTGGCCGACGTTCTTGTAGTACCAATCCCACGCTTCCGGGTTGATCGGCTCACCGACCGAACCCAACAGACGCAGGCTACTGCCATCAGCGCCTTCAACAGCGGCTTTGCCCGACGCCATCATCGCGCGGATCGCCGTTGGTGCGGTGTAGAGGATGTTGACCTTATGCTTGTCGACGATCTTCGCCACCCGGGTGATGTCCGGATAGTTCGGCACGCCTTCGAACAGCACGGTGGTCGCGCCGTTGGCCAGCGGGCCGTAGACGATGTAAGTGTGGCCAGTGACCCAGCCGACGTCAGCGGTGCACCAGTAGATTTCGCCCGGACGGTAGTCGAACACGCGCTCGTGAGTCATGGCGGCGTAAAGCAGATAACCGCCGGTGGTGTGCTGCACGCCTTTAGGCTTGCCGGTGGAACCGGAGGTGTAAAGGATGAACAGCGCTTCTTCGGCGCCCATCTCTTTCGGCGCGCAGACGCTGCCCGCCACGTTCATCAGGTCTTCGTACCAGATGTCGCGATGCTGGTTCCACTTGATGTTGCCACCGGTGCGCTTGCACACGATGACCTTCTGGATGCTGCTGGTTTCCGGGTTGGTCAGCGCGTCGTCGACGTTGGTCTTGAGCGGGATCTTCTTGCCGGCACGAACGCCTTCGTCAGCGGTGATCACCACTTTGGATTTGCAGTCGATGATGCGACCGGCCAGGGCTTCCGGCGAGAAACCACCGAAGACGACCGAGTGAATCGCGCCGATCCGGGTGCAAGCCAACATGGCGACCACGGCTTCGGGGATCATCGGCATATAGATAGTCACCACGTCGCCGCGGTGTACATCCTGGCCGCGCAAGGCGTTGGCGAACTTGCAGACTTGTTCGTGCAGTTCGCGGTAGGTGATGTTGCGGCTTTCGGCCGGGTCATCCCCTTCCCAAATGATCGCGACTTGATCGCCGCGCTCGGCCAGATGACGGTCGAGGCAGTTGTAGGAAACGTTCAGGGTGCCGTCGGCGAACCATTTGATGTCGACATGGTGATCGTCGAAGGAGGTCTGCTTCACCGTGGTGAAAGGCTTGATCCAGTCGAGGCGCTTGGCTTGCTCGCGCCAGAAGCCGTCAGGGTTGACGACCGACTGCTGGTACATGGCTTTGTAGGTTGCCTCGTCGGTCAGCGTGTTGGCTGCTACCTCGGGACGAACGGGATACAGAGAAGCCGCACTCATCTTTCTTACCTCGGTGGAATAGTTGTTTTTGTATGACCCCAGTTGTAGCCGGGCCGGGCCTATAGAACCATTCGACGATGGTAGTAACAAGCCCCTACAAAATGTCGTGAATACCCCTCAAGCCCAACTTTTACGCCTCTTCCAGGTAATACCGGAGCCCGGCCATAAATCGATCTGTAGCAGCTGGCGAAGCCTGCGTCCGGCTGCGAAGCAGTCGTAAAATCAGCAATTGCGGTATGTCAGGCAGACTGCGTTTAGTAGGGTTTACGACTGCTTCGCAGCCGAACGCAGGCTTCGCCAGCTGCTACAGGTCGTGCTTCGCCAGCTGATTCTTTCGAGGATTGTTACGAAATCCGCCAAAGGTGTTTATCAAAACCCCACCTATATGAATACAGACCCCACGCCTAAAATCCGCCTCGTCAACAAGGCAACGTGATTAACCAAGTAACAGCCCCCACGAAGGCAGTTAATCTAAAACTCTAAATCAAGCTCCACACGCAACCCCAAAAAGGTTGCGTGACCCCATTCGACCTCTAAAAGGTAAATCTGAAATGAAAGCTTTATTAGTTCTGGCCCTTTCCAGCCTGTGCGCAACCGCCATGGCAGACGAGGTCCCGACTGATGTCGCACAGCAGAAACCAGCCATCGAGGAATACACTTACTCGACTCACCTGGACATCGCCAAAGTTATCTCCATGAGTGAAGTCCCTAATGTGTGCGAAGTTGTTCCGATGACAATGGAATACGACGACTCCCAAGGTCAACGCCACATCCTGCGCTACAGCATCATGGGTAACGGCTGCACCAACGGATGATCGAGACTGCACCGAATCGGACCCTTTCAGCTGATCGCTGACGGTCGATTCCAGCCCGGCTTCGGCCGGGCTCAGTTGTGTTTTGAAGCGGCGAAACCCCTTGCAAACCACAAGATGTAGTGAAAAACGCCGTTTTTGGCTGTTTTTTGAACAAATTCGATTCAGCGTCAAAATTAACGAAAAAAAATCTGCACCGGCCAAAGCCCTGTAATCCCTCGGTTTGCTCCAAAAACCATCCCTTCCGGCCACTCCATGAGCCGATTCGCCGCACCACGCCGGCAAAAATTTCCTTATAATGCGGCCTTAAACGGGCCTGCAATATTCCCTTACAGGGACGAAAGCCAGTCTGAAGCCCCGCAGAAGCGTTTGTCGCTCACTGCGCCCATCAGTGGCTCTCAGAACCCCGTACAAAATTATGTTTATTTGCCTGCGTGTACCGCTGCAAAAAACGCTATCCAACGCGGCCAGTACGGCCGTGTGAAAAACAACCAATCAGTTTTCACACGGGCATCTGGCCCTCACGCAGGAGACGACACGTCATGCTGAGCTGGGACGAATTCGACAAAGAAGACAGCGGCGAGACCGTGGTAAAAGGCGCCAACGCCGGCCACGCGACTGAAGCCAACATGGACCGACTCGACACCGCTGGTGGTGTCGCCGCTCAAGAAGCTCGCGCCGTAACCGCGAACGACTCTGCCGCAATCGCCCGTGCCAAAGCTGCCCTGGACAACCTCGACATCGCCGAAGGCCTCGCCGAACTCGAAGGTGCCTCCGCCCGTGTCGCCGTCGACGAAAAGCGCATGATCAACTGCCGCGCCGACCTCAACCAACTCGTACCTTTCAAGTACGACTGGGCCTGGCAGAAATACCTGGACGGCTGCGCAAACCACTGGATGCCGCAAGAAGTCAACATGACCGCCGACATCGCCCTCTGGAAAGACCCGGAAGGCCTGACCGACGACGAGCGCCGCATCGTGATGCGCAACCTCGGCTTCTTCTCCACCGCCGACTCCCTGGTTGCCAACAACCTGGTCCTGGCCGTGTACCGCCTGATCACCAACCCGGAATGCCGCCAGTACATCCTGCGCCAGGCCTTCGAAGAGGCGATCCACACCCACGCCTACCAGTACTGCATCGAATCGTTGGCCATGGATGAAGGCGAGATCTTCAACATGTACCACGAGATCCCATCGGTCGCGAAAAAAGCCACTTGGGGCCTCAAATACACCCGTTCGATCTCCGATCCGAAGTTCGAAACCGGCACCGTCGAAACAGACAAAGAGTTGCTGCGCAACCTGATCGCCTACTACTGCGTTCTGGAAGGCATCTTCTTCTACTGCGGCTTCACCCAGATCCTCTCCATGGGCCGCCGCAACAAAATGACCGGCGTCGCCGAGCAGTTCCAGTACATCCTGCGCGACGAATCCATGCACCTGAACTTCGGCATCGACGTGATCAACCAGATCAAAATCGAAAACCCGCACTTGTGGGATGCTGAGATGAAGGAAGAGGCTTCGCAGATGATTCTGCAGGGGACTCAGCTGGAGATTGAATACGCTCGGGATACCATGCCTCGTGGGGTTCTCGGTATGAACGCTGCGATGATGGAAGACTATTTGAAGTTCATCGCGAATCGTCGTTTGTCGCAGATTGGGTTGAAGGAAGAGTATCCAGGGACGACTAACCCGTTCCCTTGGATGAGCGAGATTATGGACTTGAAGAAAGAGAAGAATTTCTTTGAGACTCGGGTTATTGAGTATCAGACTGGTGGTGCGTTGAGCTGGGATTGATGTATGTGAAAAACACCTGCTAACAGTCAACACAAAAAGCCCCGAACTTGTTCGGGGCTTTTTCTTTCATTTATTTAATTAGAAAGTAAAACGGCTTGTACGTAGAGCCGTAGAAACTATAAGAACCTTCGTTAACATACCGTAGAAATTTATCAAAATCACTAAAACATACAACTCTTGCTTCTTGCACCAAATCCAATATTTCATCATCACCAATTCCAATCGCCCCCTCTCCCGTCACATTTATTACCCCCTCATTAAGGCCAGCCAAATCAAACCATAAAATCTGTGGAGTATTACCAAGCTCCCAAAAACTATAAACCAAAGGACAGCCTATAATTACGGGAATACCGAACTCTCTACACTTCTCTTCAAACTCATATAACTCATAATTTATTTTTATAAAAATCCCATCTGAAATTTTTGCGGTCAACTTGGGGCGACGAGGAAATATTGCCAGCCCCCTAAAAGACTCACCACCATGTATTAATTTAGACAACTTACCGAGTTCTCGTCCCATCCAAGGATAAATTGGAACCGCAAACTCAAACCGATCAATCAACAATTTTTTAATCGCTGAAACCAACGAAAATTCGACTGTATGTTCACTTAAAAAACTTTTCGCCTCTTCCATAAACAAAGTCTCCATACAACAGAAAGCCTAGTATTCAACTGGGTTAAATAGGGCCAACCAAGAACTCATGCTTTGTTTTTATTACCTGACCACAATATGGCTCTTTAGCAGAAAATAAATCATTATTAAATACAACGTAATTTCTCCCTTGCCCAAACGAACTATTGAAGACAATTCCATCATAGTTAGCTACTGACTTGACGAACTCGCACATGTACTGCGTGGGAATATACTCAATATGGGACTTATCAGGCAATATAGGCTTAGATAACTCAAAAGAAAAACGTTCGAGCAGATCTAGAAAGCAAAGCACATCTTGCATTTGGTGCTCTTCAAATTTCAGTACCGACGAATCGCATCTAGGGTCCGTCAAGCAAAGTAAATTCAAATCATTAACCGCTACAAATTCTGATATGTATATCACACTTGCATTAGTAGGTCGGACTTCCGCTACACACGTATCTTCGTTTTCCGCAAGATACAAATATGGTATTCCGATTGGATTAGCTCGCCCGCCAGAGGCTACCATTGGCGGTGGCGTTCCCATCTGGTTAGCCACCAAAGGGCTTTCAGATATTCGCGCTCTGAACAAAACTCCTCCCGCATCAAAAGGAGCCTTCAACTGTTCAAGTAAAGCTAGAAACACCTCAAAACTTGAGTTACTAGCCGAAGGGCTTAACACCTGAGAAATTAATGCGCTTCGTGGAAAAAATCTATTTTTATGTTTCAGCTCTTCTTTAAAATCTAACCACTGACTTGAATACAACGATACATCAAACTTAAATACATACTTTAATCCAGAAATCTCCTCACCAAACATCTCACGCACTAGCTTTTCAGGGTCTTTTACCAGCGACGGGTTGAACAGTCCAAATTGCTTATGCAGTAAAGAAACAAGATCATCTCCTGTTTCGGACACCTCTAAACTGTAAAATATCAGTTCAAGCGATGAAAAAAAGACACCGGCGTTAACTGTGGGAACTCTAACAGAATCGCAATATGCACAATTCCCAATGGTACCTTTCGACGCGGCTTCTATTAAGACGGAGTCAGTAAAGCAATGAATACAGCACCTGGCCATGTCAGAGCTCCTGAATGTAGCTGCACGTCGTTTCTATGTGATGCTTTATTGATATTTTTTTGACGAAACCGAGCCCTGGATAATGTCTTGAAGCATGGAGCGTAAAAAATTCGTCCAATCCTGCTGTCTGAGTGAATTTATTAGGGTTAGCGTGAACATAACGAACAAGTTTACTTAGTGCATCCATAAACTTACCGCCAGGGTTGGTGGGGGTGCGATCATCATAAGAAGAGAAATGCCGGACATGCATCGCATCGTACTCATCACGATTTATATATGACAAATGCACAGCTACGACATATGCGGGACCGCCTGACTCAGAATAGTCTTCACTTAAAATAGTGAAGTCACCAAATCCAACAACGTTATCTAACGCCCGATATTCAGTATGCAACCCAGAAAATAAAGAATCCTCAGAATAATCAGAGTTTTTAACTTCCTTTTTAAAAAAATCGCCATAAACCACTTTATTTTTAAGCTCTGCAAAAGCAATCGAACTGACCCTAGACTGATTCACTAGCGTATACATTGAGTGATTAACAATGCTTACGAGCGCTCTATCAACACTACTTTCAAGATATACAGCAGCCCGACCATTAAACGATTGAAAAAGTGCGACAGCTGCTGAATCCTGTGGATTTTTTATTTTCACACAAGGTAGATATAAACCAGCTTCCTCCGTCAACAATGAACTTATAACATCCTCCCCTCCAGCGTAATCACCGAGAGCTGGATTAATAACCACAAGAGGAATTATCTCATTACCTGCCAGCTGTTGTATTGTTCTTTTCAAGGGTGATATATTTTCTCTGACCGGCTCTATAACTGGCTTTATATATTGAGCACTAACAATTCCTGACAGCTCACGCAACGCTATCAGTTCATTTTGCTTACCCTTTAATATAGGAAAATACATCAAACGTCCCTTTAGATTGGAGAGTTAAGCACCCTCATCAAATTATTTTTCTTAGCGTGTGATAGCTTTACGCTAAGGCTAGCCATTAGCAATGTACGTGGTACAGCAAGCGAAAACTCTCGACTTAAACGACGCGTCTCCTTTAGGGTCGTGCAAAAAACCGATCGCAATAACTTCGCATCAGCGTCCATAAAAACCGATTCACACCAACTAAAAATATCGGTATTCGAAAGGCCTGAGGGCACTGTTGCAATTTTACAAGCCATTGAAAGATACTCAGGCTGTCGCAGCGACCTGATTAATACTTTCGGATCTATCTCACTCCCAACAAGTCTAGCAGTTCGCACTTCCGACAATGTATCTCTAGCAGTAAGCACAATCAACCCAACGCCATCATGTATATTTTTTAAAGCATAATCCCTGTGACCTTCCGCTATTACTACGTACGTTTTATCGAATATTTTCTCATACGCACTCAACTGATCATTCAACCGTGAAAAATTATCAAGATCCGTTTTGATCTCGTAACAAGTGCTATTACCGTTAAAAACTACACAATCCGCTTTGTTATTCCCAACTCTAAACTCTGAAACCAGAGTCGCAGTCGAAAGTCGATGACGCCCTAATACGATTTTATTAGCAACGACATTTTTAAAAAAATACTCAAACCTATAATTCTTACTAAGATCTTTATAACAGATCTCGTAGACATCAGCAGGAGTGAACTCCTGAGGGAGGAAATCCCTGTAAGCACGAGAAACGTCAAGTACATGTTCGACATTTCCACTTGCAAGATTTTCTACACAATTAGTGGAGAAAATCCTACTTAATTCTCGGTAATTTCTCATCGCTATATCTACTACCTACTTTTACCGCAACCATCGATATTCTGGAGTCATGCTAGCAGAGAGATTCGTACCAAGCGCGGTTTAGAAACACAAAATTCGAAGAGGTCTGTCTTGACCATCACCACGTCAAACCATAACCTCTCAAACCATAACCTCTCAAGCCGGTGCCTAAGAAACACCTCACACAGCGGACTGACCGCACCCGACAGAAGCGGCTTTTTTGTGCCTACGGTTTCTTCGTGGGCATCAAAAAATCTCTGTTATGCCGGGAGTGGGCTAATACAAGACCCGAAAGGGAAATATGTCCGGCCCTCTGTGTGGGGTTTCTTAACTCCCGGCACCCAGCCCTAAGAAAGCTGACATCACACAGAGGTAAAGGATATGCCTAAAAATCTCTCCTTCTCTCCGAAGGAAATCCGCGTTAGCTACTTCAATTTCCATGCGCTTCCATCCCTGGAGGCTTGTCATGTCTGACCCCTACATCCCCACCGTCTTCATTCGCCAAAACCTCGACCTTCACGCCCTCCTCTTAGAAAACCAGCCATGGTTCTGCGCCCGAGATCTGGGGCGTTTGATGGGTTTCCATCTAAGCGATCGCGTAGTCAGCAAACTGGATGAAGATCAGCGGCACACCTTGCTGATCGACTACCACGGACAACCGGAAAAGCGGTTGATGCTCAGCGAGTCCGGTGTGTATGCGTTATTGGTGTATCACTACGCGCCGGGGCATCGGTTGTTGCGTGAGTGGTTGACTCATCAAGTGGTGCCAGCCTTGCGCGATGCGGCGCCGTCGAAGAATGCAGATCGACCGATGTTGAGTTTGTTGGATTGGCCAGAGATGTCGCTGAGTTTGTTGCATTGGCAGGATGAAGGCTGGATTCGGCTGCGGGACATGCCTTATCTGTTGCTGAATCGCACGCGGCGTCGGGTGCCGGTGGTTAAGCCTTGGTGGCGAAAGGTTTTGGAGGCCTTTCAATCGTCGAAGCACTCGGTGGGTTAGCGCAGCGGTGTCTTTGTAGGAATCGATTGAGCGATACGTCGGTCTTTTCTGTAGGAATTTTCGTAGACGTCGTAATGGCCACTCAGTATCGTCCGAGGGTTTTCAACCCTCGGCGATTGTATGGACACTCCAAAAGAAAGAACTGGCTGGGATGACCGAGAGCTAGAGGCTTCGGTTGATGCTTACCTAAAGATGCTGAGTCTCGAATTGAGCAATCAACCGATAAAAAAGGCTGACGAGAATCGTCTTTTGCGCGAAGGACCGTTGAGCAAGCGCAGTGCTTCATCGGTTGAGTACCGCATGCAAAACATTTCGGCCGTAATGGCGCAAATGGGTCTGAGACACATTGTTGGCTATGTACCTGCAAAGAACGTCGGCAGCGGAATCAGCAGCCGGGTTCGAAAAATACTTGCCGAGAAAAATATCGACCGCTTCCGTCTTACACCCGAGCCAGCGAACCAGCAGGTTACTTATCGGCTGTTAGTGGCTGCCCCACCCCATGCTGACGACGTGCCGGAAGGAATTCTGAATCCCACACAGATCAGCACCGCAACGATTAGGTATGCACGAGCGAAGAAGATTTCCGATTGGATATTGAAACAATCCGAAGGCCGCTGCGAAGGATGCAAGCAAAAAGCTCCTTTTCTGCGTTCTGACGGATTGCCTTACCTTGAAGTCCATCATGTTAAGCATTTGGCCAAGAAAGGCTCGGATCGTCCGAAGAACGCCGTGGCGTTATGCCCTAATTGTCATAGACGTTGTCACTACTCAAGCGATAGGGATGAGTTTACTGCTTGGCTTTATGACAACGTCGCACGGCTGAGACGTGAGTAAATCGAGCTGAATACAATTCGTGGCGAGGGAGCTTGCTCCCGTTCGGCTGCGAAGCAGTCGCCATGCAAACAACTCGATCTACCTGATGCACCGCGCTTACCGATTTGGGTCTGCTGCGCAGCCCAGCGGAAGCAAGCTTCCTCGCCACAGTGTGTTGCGTTGCTGCAGAGTTAGCGCTCGATAGATCGGCCGAGCTACTGCCGAAATTCGCGAGCAGGCTCGCTCCCACAGGTTTGGTGGGTTGCCGCAGATTTTGCGGTGTGTTGAAAACAGTGAGTGCAACCCGCCCCGCCTCCCGCTATTAATACCCTTCCCCACTCAAGGACCCGAGCCCGCCATGAAATTCGACCTCGCCTACTGCCTCAGCCTCGACGACAAGTTGTCGATCTATGACGTGCGCGATCTCAATTTCGACGAAACCATGGAGTTCGATTCCGCCAAGGAACACTTCCAATGTCCCAATGACGCATGCAGGGCGGCATTCGATGGGTTGAATGTGCTGACCACGTTCAACGCCAAGAACGTGAATTACGTGCGCACCCCGCACTTCAAGAACACGCCCAGCACCCGGCATGTGGCGGATTGTCCTTATGTCAGTCTCAAGGCGTCGGCGTCAGGTGTGGATGCGGACGGTGCGGAAACGGATGACAGTCGCGAGGAGCATTTCCCGTCGGAGTTGTTGCTGACTCGGCGTGAGTATGTGCGTAAGCCGTCGAACCCGGCGGTGGCGGCGGATGTGGTGCGGGACGATCCGAAGCCAACCACTGCGGCTAGCAACACAGAACACCCGAGCCATGAAACAGCGCCGGACAAGACCAGTGTCTTCGCCCACCCGGTGGAGTGTTTTGTGTCGAACTTCGAGGACAAGGACCTGCTCAAGCGCATGCCGCTGAAGATTGGCGACCACACGGCGCCTTATGGGTCGTTCTTCAAGAAGATTGAGTATCTGCAGGACAACAAGGGGCTGATTTACTGGGGCAAGATCAAGGAGATCAAGGATTACACGCAGAGCTTTCGCATCGACTTCGAACAGAAGGTCTGGTTCAAGCAGGCGGACGAGGCGAAGAAGAAGCCGTATTCAGTCAACGTTTACCTGAGCAAGAAGTTGATCGAGAACTACCGCAAGCGCAAAGCGTTTCTGGAAGAGATCAAGCATGCCATCGACAGTGAAGCGGAGTTGTATTGCTTCTTTTATGGCGTGACGCCGGAGTTGAAGCAGGTGCCGAGCAAGAAAAACCCCGAGCAGACGTTCGGGGTGTTCAGTGCGAATATTGAGAATCTGGATCACTTCATTATTCGGGAAGCGCCGGGGTTGGCGGAGAAGTAATCCCGATTTCAGGGCAGTTGCACCGCTACGCCTCCGGGGTGTTGTTTGACGAGACTGTAAGGCAAAACGCTCCAGCCAATATCCCGGCACACGGCAGCCACGTGAGCAAAGGGAGGTTCCAACTTGATGCCTGTTTCAGTGAAGTACCAGCCGGGATAGTGCCAAGGGTAGTCTTCGTTGTACCGACAATCGTTCTCCTCCTCTTTCGGTTTTGCCGTCATTTCCTTGGGATAGAGCTTGAGCAATTGCGTCACCAGCCAGGGCGCGAGTTCTTTCGAGCGATACTCGGAATAGGCGTCGAATGACGTTGATGAGTATTCATCGCGATTTTCTTCGAAATGCAGTGGTTTGCCCTGTCCCACCCACAGCACATCTTCCAGCGTCAAAGCGTTACCCGTTCTGGTATCGAAATTAATCGCCGCATTATTCTGGTCCGGGTAAGCGCCACCGCAGTAGTACTCGGATGAAGTGACAACGCTCATGAGCGAAGGGGCCATCCACATGGGCTGGCTTGTTTGAGAGTAGGAGCCCACAGCACCATGGACGGTACAGCCAAAATACTCCGCGACGCCCCACCATAACCCTGCCATCAACTGCTGATTGATGCGCTGACGTACCTCCGGGGTGTAACCCGAAACCACTTCAAACAACGACGTGTTTGATTGCGGCTCACTCCACCATTGCAGTGTGTAGCCCATGAAGTCTTGGGTCTGGCCTTGTTTGAGTTTCATGCCTTGCAGGCGAAGGTATTCGTATGGCGACTTGTCGTGAAGTTGAGCGAGAAAAGGCAAGGTTCCGTCAGGTACCGGCGCAAGTCTGGCTTGCTGTAGTTCTATCTTCAGGACTTTGCCCTTGGGACTGGTCCATTCGCCAGACCAACCTTCTGCCTTGGGTCGCAGGCGAATGCTCGGGCGAGGTTCATCCTCGTCTTCGCCCTCATCCAAGACAAGCTCCTCCCCCTCCTTCGTACCGCTAAGCATCAGGTCCTGACGATACATTTGGTAGAAGTAACGGCCGTCACCGGAGCTGGGATTCACTTCAAGCACAATCGGCGCTTTGCCCAAGGTTCCGGTGTAGACCTGCATGACGTTATCGGCCCACAGCTCAGTAGAAAATATTGAGCACAACAATACGAAAACGCCGGTCAGGCGACACAATCCTTTGAACATAAAATCATCCTTGGTAAATGGCCGTATGCAGCTTTAGGGCAGTTGCACCGCTACACCGCCAGGGTGTTGTTTAACGAGGCTATAAGGCAGAACGCTCCAGTCCACAAACGCACACGGGGCGTCCGCGTGGGAGAAGTACGGGCCTAGCTTGATTCCTTTTTCAGTGAAATACCAAGTGGGGAACGGCCAACGGTCTTCTTCGCCGTAAGCACAGTTTTCGTCGCTGCCAGGCATCTGATCAGGGTAAAGCTTACGTAACTGTTCAACCAACCAAGGTGCGAATTCTTTGTTGCGGTAATCGGAATACGCCGTGAATGTGTCGGAGGACTGTTCGTTCTTAGGCTCTTGGTAATGCAGCGGTTTGCCCTGCCCTACCCAAAGCACATCCTCAAGAGTCAGAGACTGACCGGTCTTGGCATCCAAATTGATTGCAACCTCGCTGTAATCCGGATGTGCGCCGCCACAGCTGGCCTCAGTACCGACGTTCACACTGATGACCGTTGGTGTCATCAACAATGGTTTGACGGTTTGGAAATGGAAGTTCACGCCACCACCGGCGAGACATTCGTAATACCCCACCACTTCCTGCCATAAACGCCCCATCAACAACTGATTGATACGATCACGCACCTCGGGGGTGTAGCCCGAAACAATTTCAAAGAGCGTCACCTTTGTTTGCGGCTCGCTCCACCATTGCAAAGAGTAGCCATCGAACGTTTCCGTCTTTCCTTGTTTGAGCATCAGACCTTGCAGACGTAGATACTCATAAGGCTCGGTGTCATGGAGCTTGGCGAGGTAAGGAAGAGTACCGGCAGGGATTACTGGCGGCTTGGCTTCCACCAGTTCTATCTTCAGCGTTTTCCCTTCGTCGTCGCTCCAATCTCCCCACACCCTGTTGGACTCGATATTCAGATGAATTTGCGGCCGAGGCTTTTTCTCTCCGTAAGGTTTTTCACCCTCATCGAGTACCAGCATCTCTCCGTTTTTGATGCCACTGAGGACTATGTCCTTACGATACTTTTGATAGAAGTAGCGACCGCTTATGTTTTCAGCGTTAGACGTTTCCACTTCCATAACGATTGGCATCTTGCCCAGCATGCCGATGAAGACGCGTCGTCCATCGCCAGCGTGCGCGGTGGAACACAGCATAACTAACAGCGTGGCCACTGGCGCCAGGCGTAACAATCCTTTGAGCATCGATCAATCCCTGAATGAGTCGGAGCGGCACCGGAGAGGATTCGCGGCGCAAGTTAAGCGAGGCGGATTATGGCGAGGTTGCTTAGGGTAATCGAGCGGCATTGCACGCTTTAACTCATCATCATGCTGAGCATCACCAACACCAGCAAACCGATATAAACCCGCGCATGAATACGATCCGGTATCCGCCCAATCCACGGCGTCGCCAACCGAATTCCGATGAGCGATCCGGTCGTCAGTAAAACGAATGCCAATACATCCACATACCCGATAAACCAAGCCCCCAAATCAAACTTGGTGACCCCGGCCATCGCCATGTAAGTCAGCGTCCCGGCCAACGCCACCGGCAGGCTTAGCGGATTGGCCATTGACGTCGCCTGACTCATGCTCAATCCGCATCGACGCAACAACGGCACGGTCATCACGCTCCCGCCCACTCCGAGAAACGTCGCGATCGCACCGATTCCTACGCCGCCACCCGAAACTTCTGCCCTCCCCAATCGCCGTGGGATTCCGTTACTGGTGTGCGTAAGAAATCCGCGTCGGAACACGCAATCCATAATGGTCACGCCCAGGTACGCGATGAAGGCATAACGAATCACCTCTCCACTTACCCACATCGCCGCGACCGCTCCGAGGATTGCGCCCAATCCGATAAACCCACCCAACGGCCACAGGTAATGGCGAATGAGATTACCCGCGCGGTGATGTTTTCCCGTGGCGACCAATGCGTTAACGATCATCACGCAGGTCGAAGTCGCCACGGCAATGTGCATCGCCGATTGACCGATAGGGTCATCGACACCATGGCTGGCCATGAGCATCCGGTAAAGCAATGGCACCACAACAAAGCCGCCACCGAAGCCGAACAACACCGCAGTAACACCAGTCACGCCCCCAAAAAACCCTAGCAAAAGATAAAACATCACACGTCGTCCATTGATTGAGAGCCGCCGACAATAGAGCGATGCGCCTTGGCCTGCTTCAGCAACTCAGCCAATAATGTTCGCGTTTACGCCAACTGTTGGAAGCTGCTCAATGCGCAATATTTCGATCAATCTGCTGGATGACACTCCACGCTCAGTGGTGGCGATCGGTACGGATTATTCCCACGGCCATGTGTTGCCCCGTCATACACATCGGCGGGCACAACTCCTGTACGGCGCCACGGGGGTGATGCAGGTCAGTACGCACGACGGCAATTGGGTGGTGCCGCCACAACGGGCGGTGTGGATTCCGGCGGGGGTGGCACATGAGGTTCTGATGCTGGGGGTGAGCACGCGCAGTTTGTACATCGAACCCGGGAGGGTGGATCTGGGGGTTCGTTGCCAGGTGATCAGTGTGTCGCCGTTGATGCGGCACTTGTTGATGGAGGCGGTGGAGATCCCGCTGGCGTATGACGAGGCCGGGCGCGATGGCGCGCTGATCGAGTTGTTGCTGCATGAGCTGGCGCGCAGTGCACATTTGCCGTTGCACATCCCTCTACCGGTCGATGTGCGGTTGCTGGGGTTGTGCCAAGGCTTTTTGCAGCGGCCCGACGCGCATCAATCGCCACAGCAATGGGCTGATCAATTGCACATCAGCCTGCGTACGTTTAATCGGCTGTTCCGTCAGCAGACTGGCCTGTGTTTCAGCCAATGGCGCCAGCGGGCATGCGTGGTGCTGGCATTGGCGAAGTTGGCGGCGGGTACGCCGGTGACGCGGATTGCGCTGGATTTTGGCTATGACAGCCCGGCGGCATTCTCGACCATGTTTCGCCGCGTGTTGGGGCAGGCACCGTCCGTCTGGATGGAGGGGGCTGCATAGCAAAAATCAAAAAATGAGTTTGATCCGGGCGCAAAACAACTGTACAAAACAACAGTACTTTTTGGATTAGCACTCTCGAGCCCGGAGAACACCATGGCCTCTCTTGCGATGAAAATCACCCTGGAACGTATCGCCCTTTTCCAATTCACCCCGGCCCACTCCGCCCAGGCCCGAGCGATGCTGGGTTGGAGCGTGGAAGAGCTCTCGGAGGAATCCGGGGTCTCCGTGGACGCCATTCTGCGTTTTGAAGCCGAACGCGATGTACTGGATGTCACCCGACTGGCGTTGGCGTATCGGTTTGAATCTGAGGGGTTGGTGTTCTTCCCGGGATTTGCGCCGGGTCGAGGGATGAATATTAAAGGGTCGACGCCTGATCCGGTGGGTCGGGCGGACTATGCGATGGTTGAGTGAGGTGTCAGTTGATGAATGGAATCGATGAAGGCGACAGGCGCGGTAATCCATCTTCGGGTGCCGATGCGAGGGAAATGAGGGCCAAAGCCGAATACCTCATGAAGATCGGGATGCTGCTCGACACAGGTCAGTTGGGTAAGGCGGAAGCGGCGCAAAGGCTTGGGCTGACAGCGGGGGAACTGGATGAAATTCTCGACGGGAACGTACGCGATCTGACTGTGGCGAAGATCGCGGGCCGCTCCATGGCGAGCGGCCCAACGGTAGAGGATCAAGCGTTCTGAGGCCTTGATCGCGCTTCCAGGAGGGTGTGATGGCTTTCGTTGCCCGCACCAGCCTGGTCTCACGCCTTACTGCTTTTTAAACGCCGGATTCTGGCGCTCTAACGATGCTTGTTCATAGCTGTAAGCCAGCGCCAGCAGTTGAGGTTCACTCCAGCGCTGGCCGAAAAAGAACACAGAGGTCGGCAACTCATCGTTGTTCATGCCCGACGGGACGGTAATGCCAGGGAAGCCAGCCACTGCGGCGCTGAATTGCGAATAGCCATCGGCATCGGCGATCAACGCATCCAGATTATGTTCAGCCACTTGCTCATCAATGGCAGCCTTGAAGCTGGCATTGAGGATGCCGAACAACTCAGTTGCCTGCGAGTGGGTCATGTCCAGTTCGTTGATGTCCTTCAGCATCTGCTGCCCGTAACCTTCGGCGCCCGGATGAAGTTCGTTGAAGTCGATCAACTGTTGAAGCGTCTGAATCGGCAACCCTGGGCGGCTGGCCAGGTACTCGGGCAGTTCGTGTTTCATGCCTGCCATAAGGGTGTTGAAGTAGCCATCGATATCCGGCAGTCGGACTTTCAACGACACCAAGGTAGCGCCTTGTTCTTCCAGCGTGGCCAACGCCGTCAGGAATTCAATGCCTGGTTTAAGCACGCTGCCGTTCGTGCCTACGTACTCGATCGGGTAGCCGATTCTTTTGCCTTTCAATGCGTCCGTGGTGAGCAGAGTGGTGTAGTCGACTCCCTTCGGCGCATTACCGGTTGAGGCATCCGTAGCATCGGCGCCTTGCAGGGCATTGAACATCAGTGCGGCGTCACGAACGGTGCGAGTGAGGGTGCCGGGGGTGTCTTGCAGACGTGTGATGGGAATGATGCCTGATCGGCTGAACAATCCCAGTGTCGGTTTGACGCCAACTACCCCGTTGGCCGAAGCAGGGCAAGTGATCGAGCCGTTGGTTTCAGTGCCGATGGCCAACGGTGCGAAACCGGCGGCTACGCCAGCAGCAGAACCGGAACTGGAACCACAGATTTCTCCGCCAAGTACGTGGGGATTTTTACCTTGGCCGCCTCGACCACTCCAACCGTGGGGCAAGCCCATTTCCCGGACGTAAGCCCATTCGCTCATGTTGGTTTTACCGAGAATGACGGCACCTGCATCGCGCAGTTGTTTTACGACAAACGCATCGTTCGCCGCAGGCTGACCGACCATGGCCAAAGAGCCTGCGCTCGTTTGCATCTGGTCCGCAGTGTCGATGTTGTCCTTGAGCAGAACTGGAATGCCGTGCAGCGGGCCACGCACTTTTCCGTCCTGACGTTCCTGGTCCAAGGTGGTGGCAATGTCGATGGCTTGCGGGTTGAGCTCAATAATCGCGTTAATCATCGGCCCTTGCTTATCCAGCGTGCTGATGCGCGCCTGCAAATATTCCACCAGTGAAACGGAGGTGAGTTCGTTACGTTCCATCCGCTCAGTGAGCTCGCTGACGCTCGCATATTCGAGCGTCATAGCAGTGACTGGTGCTTTATTGTCTGCAAATGCAGACCCGGTGGCCGATAGCAGAATGATCTGCACCAGTGCCGTCATGCGGTTTCTTAAAACGTCCTTCATTTACAGCTTCCTTGTTATGGCTAATCACGAGTGAGTCATTTCACCCGCTGCACAGCCTACCGAAGCCATAGGAAACGGCTGTCAGCCACAAGGAACCTCCAACGTAGGAAACTTCATCCAGACTTGTAGCCACTACAAGCCATACGGCCTTCTTCCTTCACGGTACTTTCCATTTCCGACCACCACGCGCTTCCCCGTTGCGGGTATTTCACGTTGAACGCCTCACCCATTTGCGGTGTGGTGATCGACACATTGCGCTCCCAGGCCAATGCGAGGATCCGGTCGAAGGGCTCGAACCAGGCGTGCATCGACAAATCGAAGGTGCCGTTGTGAATCGGCAATAACCAGCGCCCTTTGAGGTCGATGTGCGCTTGCAGGGTTTCCTCAGGCTGCATGTGAATGTGAGGCCACTCGACGTTGTAGGCGCCGGTTTCCATGAGGGTCAGGTCGAACGGGCCGTACTGTTCGCCGATGCGTTTGAAGCCATCGAAATAACCGCTGTCGCCGCTGAAGAAGATGCGCGTGTCGCCGTCGATCATCACCCACGAGGCCCAAAGCGTGCTGTTGCCATCGAACAGGCCACGACCGGAGAAGTGTTGCGACGGGGTGGCGATGAACTGCATGCCGTCGACTTCCGTGCCCTGCCACCAATCCAGTTGACGCACTTTGCTGGCATCGACGCCCCACTTGATCAGGGTGTCGCCCACGCCCAGTGGCGTCAGGAAGTACTTGGTCTTGTCGGCCAATTTGAGCACGGTTTGATAATCGAGGTGGTCGTAGTGGTCGTGCGACAGGATCACCGCTTCGATCGGCGGCAATGCTTCGAGGCTGATTGGCGGCTGGTGAAAACGCTTGGGACCGGCCCACTGCACCGGTGAGGCGCGTTCGGCGAAGACCGGGTCGGTGATCCAGAATTTGTCCCGCAGTTTCAGCAGTACGGTGGAATGGCCGAGGCGATAGATGCTGTGATTGGGTGCAGCGATCAGCGCGGCCTGGGTCAGGGCTTGCACCGGGACGGGCGCTGTCGGTCGGGTATTGCGCGGCTTGTGGAAGATCATGTTCCACATGATGCGCACCATTTTGCGAAAGCCTTCACGTTGCACGGGCGCATGATTGCGGAAGAGCCCTTCTGCCTGACGGGATGCTTCAGGCGTGGAGGCGTTGTCCGTAGGGGAAATTGAGTTGGCCATGACTGAGTAACTCCAGAAAAACCGCAAAAAGCGGTATTCCACGGTGGGACGATTAATGGCCAAAGCACGCACGCATCAGCCGGAGATTCTATTTTTCCCTGAGCAGGATTAACAAAACATTACACTGCACAGTGTAGTTTCAAGGTTGCATCAAACCCGATCACAAGTAAACTGCTGAGTGTAATTCTCTTTATCTTCCTGCCGAAGCGTACTTATGACAGCTCCACAGCGCCTCACCGACCGTAAACGCGAAGCCATCATTCAGGCGGCGATTGCCGAATTCCGTGCCAACGGTTTCGACATCACCAGCATGGACAAGATCGCCGCCACCGCCGGCGTGTCGAAGCGCACGGTGTACAACCACTTCCCCAGCAAGGAAGAATTGTTCGCCGAAATTCTCAATCAACTGTGGGCGCGGGTGACCGCAGAACAGGAAACGGCCTACCGCCCTGACCTGCCGCTGCGCGATCAAATGAGCCTGATGTTGAGGGCGAAATTGCAGATGCTGGGCGATGACAATTTCCTCGACCTGGCGCGTGTGGCGATCGCTGCCACCATTCATTCCCCCGAGCGCGCGCAAAATATGGTTGCCCGAATGGGTGAGCGTGAAGAAGGCCTGACCGTGTGGATTCGCGCCGCCCAGGCGGACGGTCGATTGAAACCGGTCGCCCCTGAATTTGCCGCACAGCAGATTCAGGGAATGCTCAAATCCTTTGCGTTCTGGCCGCAGATTTCCATGGGGCTCCCGGCGCTGTCAGACGAGATGCAGAGCACCGTGGTGGAGTCAGCGCTGGACATGTTTCTGGCCTGTTATCAGCGCTGAATCGAGCTGCAACAAATGACAATGTCGGCCGATTGACCGGTCATGGGTCGCGCTGAATACATCGCTGCAATGTGTTTCAGAATGAAACTGGCGCTGGGGCTATAGTGAGCCTCAGTCCCAGCGCCCTGCAGAGAGCATCATGACCACCAACACCAACGAAACCGCCCCCGCCGCTCCCGTCGATCACCTGCGTTTTCACCGCGCTCATGCTCACTTGGCGCCGACGTTCGGCAACGACAAGTTTGCCCTGCGCGCCGAGGCCTTTGCGCGGTTCTTCGGCACGCCGACCTTTCTGGGCGCCCAGACGCTGATCGTGGTGCTTTGGGTGTGTCTCAACATCTTTGGGGTGACCCACTTCGACGTCTATCCGTTCATCCTGCTCAACCTGGCCTTCAGCCTGCAATCGGCTTACGCCGCCCCGCTGATTCTGTTGGCCCAGACCCGCCAGGCGGCGCGGGACAAAGCTCAGTCAGACGCCGACGCCCTGCACCGGGAATCCCTCGCCGTGGCCAACAGCGAACGTCAGGCACAAGCGGCGCAGAACACCGCGCAGCTGATGGCGTTGCTCGAGCAGAACACTCGGCTGACGGAAATGACCAAGACCCTGACTGAACGCATCGAGAACCTGACCTCGGAAATGCATCAGCACTTCGTGCTCAAGGATCAGCCAAAAGTTTAGCGCCCGGTCACGGCAATCGAAGCGCCCGCCCCAACTCATCGAACAACGTCACCACCGAGCGCAACGCACGGCAGTCCGGGCGGGTGAGCAGCCAGAGCGCGGTATCGTAACCGTGCAAGGGGCCGGTCAACGGTTGCAGTTGGTCACCGATCAAAAAGTCCGGCAACACCGCGACGCCCAACCCGGCCCGCACCAATTCGGTCACCGACAGCATGCTGTTGCAGCGATATCCGGGTGTCACGCCGGGCAATTGCTGGCGCCGCCAGGCAATGGTGGGATGGTCGGGAAGAAAGTCATCCGGCGCGATCCAGGTCAGTGAGGCCAGGTCTTCAGGATCGACCGATTTCAAGTACGCCGCGCTGGCACAGACCCGATAGGAAATATCCGCCAGACATCGACCGACCAAGTGTTCGGGCGGCGTGCGGGTGAGGCGCAAGGCGATGTCGGCATCGCGGCGGCTGAGGTTGGCGAAGTCGTTTGAGGTGCTCAGCTCGAGGGTCAGTGCCGGGTAGGACGGCATGAACTGCGCCAGTGCCGGCAGCAGCAACCCTTGCAGAACAGAATCGGTACAGGTCAACCGCACCGTGCCGCTCACAACTTCACCGCCCTGCTCCACGCCGATGCGCGCCGCTTCCAGCGCTTGTTCCGCCCGCTCAGCTTGCTCGGCGAGAGTTTTCGCAAGCGTGGTTGGCAGGTAACCGGCGCGGCTTTTTTCGAACAGTTGCTGGCCCAGCGCGGCTTCCAATCGGCGAACGGCGCGAAACACCGTTGAAACGTCGACTTTCAACAACGCCGAGGCCCGGGCCAGAGAGCCGCCGCGCACCAAGGCGAGGATCAGCGCCAGGTCTGGATAGTCGAGCCGATAGTGCGTCGCTGCATTGATCACTTGGGATAACGCCAATATTGAATGCGTAAACGCCAATCTATAGTGGGTGCCAGGAATCAACAAGCGTCGAGATCACTCATGGAAACCACCGCAATCCGCATTGCCCTCATCGGTGATTACGATCCACAGGTCACCGCCCATCAAGCCATTCCCGTCGCGCTCGGCATGGCGGCTGAACAATTAAACGTGGATGTGCGATTTCAGTGGCTGACCACCGATCACATAAACACCGCCACCCCGTTACAAAACTTCGACGGTTTCTGGTGCGTGCCCGCCAGCCCTTATCGCGACATGGACGGCGCGTTACGGGCGATCCGTTTTGCCCGTGAACAGCAGCGACCGTTCCTCGGCACCTGCGGCGGGTTTCAACACGCGGTGCTGGAGTTCGCTAGAAACGTGCTGGGTTGGGAAGACGCCGAACACGGCGAAACCCATCCCGATGCAGCGCGTGCGTTACTCACGCCGCTGGCTTGTTCATTGGTGGAAGCGACGGACAGCATTCACCTGGTTGAAGGCTCGTTGATCGCCAAGGCGTACGAAAGCGCTGAGATCGTTGAGGGATATCGCTGCCGCTATGGCGTGAATCCAGACTTCGAACGTGAGTTATTGACGCAACAGCTGTGCGCCGTTGGCCATGACTCGACCGGCGACTTACGGGCGGTTGAACTCAAAGGTCATCCGTTTTTCGTCGCCACCCTGTTCCAGCCTGAACGCGCCGCGCTCAAAGGCACGCTACCGCCGCTGGTTCGCGCCTTGATCGAAGCCTGCAAAAGGCAAAAATCATGATTGCCGATACGCCATCGGCGCCTTACTACGCGGTGATTTTTACTTCGCTGCGCACCGACGGCGATCACGGTTACGCCGAGGCCGCCGAGCGCATGTTGGAACTGGCCCGTGAGCAACCGGGGTTTCTGGGGGTGGAATCAGCTCGGGGCGAGGATGGGCTGGGGATTACGGTGTCTTACTGGGCCAGCGAGGCGGCGATTGTTGCGTGGAAGCATCATCCTGAGCACAGCGAGATTCGCGAGCGTGGGCGGTCGACGTGGTATTCGGCGTGTCATACGCGGGTGTGCAGGGTTGAGCGGGGGTATGCGTTCAAGACAGCAAAATGATGCGGTGTTCTTTAGGCCGCCTTCGCGGGCAAGCCTCGCTCCTACGGGGATTACGCTGTACAAGGAGCGAGGCTTGCCCGCGAAGAGGCCAGAGCAAACAACACAAAAACCTCAGCCCTGAACAAGACTCCTGACCGCCGAAATCTCCGGCACTTCCCGCCGATTCATGTACACCCGCAACGGTTCGGTCACATTGATCCGGTCATCAACATTCTGATCCAGCAGCAACTGAATCAGCTCACGCTTGAGCGTCATCGCCTGCGCCGGCCCCGGCGCCCAGACAAATTCACTCGTGGGAATAATCCCGTCATCAGCCACGTCCATACCAAACGAGTCTTCGCTGAAACGCACGATGTAGTGGCCGGTCTTGCGATTGAGGCCGACGAAGCCTTTGAGTTGGTCGGCGGCCTGGCAGATAAGCTCGGAAGTGATGCGCATATAAACCTCACAAAAGGTCGTTAACGACCGGTGAACGATGGTTTACACGCAAGGTTTAGCAATCGGATTTCCCTCTGCCGGGGAAATGCCTGGGCCAAGAGTACTGCAAAGAACTGCACAAAAGCGCTGAAAAAATCTGCTTTAAACACGTTTATGTCGGTCTGGCGATAGCGCTCGGGGCGCTCAGTTGTTAAAAGAGACGTCTTTGAAAACTCATCGCGAAAGGACCTCGACCATGCCTGCTACCTTCACCAAAAGCGCCCTGCTGCTGAGCATGCTGCTCGGCCTCGGCCAGGCACAGGCCGCCAACGAGCCCAGCCCGACCGCTCTGGCGACCCGTGTGGGCATCCCGCATCCTGCTGTGATCGCCCACCGTGGCGCGTCTTTCGATGCACCGGAATCCACCGCCGCCGCCTACAAACTGGCCCGTGATCTGGGCGCTGATTATCTGGAAATGGACCTGCAACGCAGCAAGGACGGCGTGCTGTTCGCCCTGCACGACAACAACCTGCAACGCACCACCGACGTTGCCACAAAATTCCCCGACCGCAAGGACAGCCCGGCCAACGCATTCACCATCGCCGAACTGAAAACACTGGATGCCGGCAGCTGGTTCAACACCGCCTACCCGGATCGCGCACGTCCTGCCTTCGTCGGCCTGAAGATCCTGACCCTCGACGAAATCATCGACATCGCCCAGGGCAATCCGCTGCACAAGCCCGGCCTGTACATCGAGACCAAAGAGCCGAAGCAATTCCCCGGTATCGAAAGCGACCTCAAGGATAAATTGCAGGATCGCGGCTGGCTGAGCCCGGCCGGTTCCAAACTGGCGAAAAGCAATCTGGCGGTCGGCCAGGGCAAAGGCAAAGTCGTGCTGCAAACCTTCGAGAAGAGCAGCCTCGAACTGCTTGAGAAGGAAATGCCGCAGGTGCCGAAGATCCTGCTGCTGTGGGTCGGCGAAGGCAGTATCGAACCGAAATCCAAAGTGACGTTTGCCGAGTCCGGCGACAAGGACAAAGCGACTTACTACGCCAAACAGGAACCGAAGGACAAAGCCGAATTCCAGCAATGGGTCGAGTACGCCAAGGCCCAGGGCGCGATCGGCACCGGCCCTTCGGCCGCGTTGACCAAGGGTGGCGATCAGAGCTATTCGGACCTGGTGAAACCGTGGATGAACCAATACACCCATGATCAAGGCCTGCTGGTGCACGTCTACACCATTGACGATGCGGTCGATTACCAGAAAGTCATGGAGGCCGGCGTCGATGGCATCTTCACCAACCGCGCCAGTGAGCTGCTGAAGTTCTACAAACGTCCGGCGGCGGGCACCGTCGCGCAATTGCTGCAGAACAACGGCTACTGATCGGTCGCTGACACGACACCGCGTCGACTTGCCCGCGAAATCTTCCAAACGACACGGTCATTGGAATTAAGGGTGAATTAAGTTGCCGTCGTTAATCTGGCCCCACTTAAACAGATCACCCCAAGGAAAGAACCCCATGAAAACCCTGACTGCCCTGTTCACTGCCGCTGCCCTGACCCTCACTGCTGGCCTGGCGCAGGCTGACGTTCGCGTCGACCAGATCCCTGAGCTGGTCAAGGGCGGCAAGATCAAGCCACTGGAAGAAATGAACCAGGCGGCGCTGAAACTGCACCCGGGTGCGACCATCACCGACACCGACCTGGACAACCACTTCAATGGCTACGAGTACGAAGTGGAACTGAAAACCGCTGACGGCAAAGAATTTGACGTGGACTTCGATGCCGCTACAGGCAAAGTCCTGAGCAACAAACAAGACACCTGATTCACGCATAGAAAAAAGCCGCACGATCTTCGGATCGTGCGGCTTTTTTGCATGTCGGATTCACGCAAGACTCAGGCGTTCGTGCTGACCAGAGACCCCGACGTACTGGATCGACTGTGTACCGATTCGGCAAGCAAACCGGCACGCAGACCTTTCCATTACGCGCTCAGACGCGCCGTGACTTCATTCAACTGCCCGGACAACCCGTGCAAATTGCGACCGGCCGCTTCTGTGCGCTGCACGTTGTCCAGGTTGGTGCTGGCGATGCTGGTGATTTCAGTGAGGTTGCGCGAGATGTCTTCGGCGACCGAGGTCTGCTCTTCGGCGGCGGTGGCGATCTGGCGGTTCATGTCGCGAATGGCTTCCACGGCGAGGGTGATCCGCTCCAGCATCGCGCCGGCCTGGGTCACTTGCTCGACGCTTTCTTCACTGCGCGACTGGCCGCTTTCAATCGCCTGAGCCGCGTCCACCGCGCCGGTTTGCACGGTCTGGATGATCTGGTTGATCTCGATGATCGACGCGGCCGTGCGCTGGGCGAGGCTGCGCACTTCATCGGCCACCACGGCAAAACCGCGTCCGGCTTCACCGGCACGGGCCGCTTCGATCGCCGCGTTGAGCGCCAGCAGGTTGGTTTGTTCGGCGATGCCGCGAATCACTTCCAGCACCTTGCCAATCCGTCCGCTGTCGGTTTCCAGTTGGCGGATGACCGTGGCGGTATTGGCGATTTCGCCACGCATCCGGGTGATGGTGTGGATGGTGCCCTGCATGACTTTTTCGCCCTGCTGCGCGGACTGGTCAGCATCGTCGGCAGCACGTGCCGCATCGGCGGCGTGACGGGCGACTTCCTGTGCGGTGGCAGACATTTCGTTCATCGCCGTGGCCACCTGATCGGTGCGGTTGAACTGTTCGTTGGTGCCGCTGGCCATGAGGCCGGCGATCGAATTCAGCTCCCCGCTCGCGCTGTCCAGATCCTTGGCGCTGCGCTGCAAACGGCTGAAGGTTTCGGCGAGGAAATCACGCAAGGTGTTGGCCGCGACCGCCAGCTTGCCCAGCTCATCCTGACGGGTGCTGGCCACACGATCGGCAAACTTGCCCTGGCTGAGTTGCGCCACGTATTCGATCAGTTTGCGGATCGGTTCGACCAGGTTGCGGTTGACCAGCCACAGGCTCAACAGCCCGATCAACAGACCCGAGGCGAGCATCACGATGAGCCCCAGCAATACCGTGCGATCGGCGTCGGCGCTGATCAGCGTCGATTGCTCGGTCCCCTGCTTGCGCAATTCGCTGACCAGTTCGCTCATCTGATCGCTGGTTGCACGGTCCACCCCTTTGACCGCCGTGTCGCCCGCTGTTGGGTCGGCACCGGCTGCCACGTACGCATCACGGCCCTTCTGATAGGCGGCGCCCAGCTGACGGTGTTCGTCACGCAGGCGTTCGATGCGGGTCTTGAGTTGCGGCTCGATGCCCTTCTGCCCGGCCAGCTCACCGAGAATGCTTTGCACATCGCGCTGACGGTCTTCGAATTGTTTCCAGTATTTGTTTAGGTCCGCGGGTTGCTTGCCACGCAGCAGGACGTTTTTCCATTCCTGCACCTGCACCTTGAATTGCAGGTTGGCTTCATCGATCAACTGCGAGGTGTGCAACGGGCCTTCGATCAGATTCGCATAGCTTTGAACGCCGCTGGAGAGAAAGTGAAAGCAAGCCAAGGCGATCAACAGCATCGCCAACAGGCTGCCGCTCAACAAGGCGAGGATTTGTGCTCTCAGGGATTTTTGCAGCATCAAGTGATACTCATGACAGGGGTGAGACACGCAGCAAACACGGCGTGAAAGGTGTCCGGACATCCCTGTCTGAAACTTGGCTCATGGCCGAAGCCGCGCAAAGTAACTTAAGCGAGATCGGCGTGCCAGAGCGGTTCTTGAATCTTTTCCGACCGTCGGTAGTCCAATCGTTTGCGGTTATTTTATCGTAACAAAAACGTCATCCAGGCTTGCGATGATGCGGCTCAAGTGAACCTGGGCATAACTCAACCTGTAGCAGCTGGCGAAGCCTGCGTTCGGCTGCGAAGCAGTCGTGAAATCATGCGATGCGTTGCGTCAGGAAGACCGCGTGCTCCAGTTTGACGACTGCTTCGCAGCCGAACGCAGGCTTCGCCAGCTGCTACATAAAGCGAGCGACAGTGCCTCCTGCCGCTAGCCACAAAGCGACCGACCGCACCTCCTTCAGCGAGCCCTCATGAACCACAGCATCGACCAAAGCCATCGCGCCCCGGACCTCTTCGGTCTGCTCTACGGTTTCAGTTTTCGCCCCGGCGAGCGTGGTCGGGAGATAGATTCGGCCAAGGCGTTGCAATGCCTGCAACAGCCGGACGAGAGTGACGAGTTTCTGTGGCTGCACCTGAACCTCGCGCATGCCGCGTGCGAGCGCTGGATGAAAAGCCATCTGGAATTGCCAGACGAGTTTTTCGAAGCCTTGCACGAAGGGTCTCGATCCACGCGTATCGAACATGTCGATTCGGCGTTGCTGGCCGTGGTCAACGACGTGGTGTTCAACCTCAGCAGCATGGTGTCGTCCGATGTGTCGACGCTGTGGGTCTGTGCCCGCAGTCGGCTGATCATCAGCGCGCGCCTGCAACCGCTGCACTCGGTGGACAAGCTGCGTTCGTCGGTGAAGGCCGGCGAGTGCTTTCGCTCACCACTGGAATTGCTGGTGCATTTGCTGCGCGATCAGGGCGAAGTGCTGACCCAGATCGTGCGCAAGACCAGCCTTAGTGTCGATCAGATCGAAGATGAGTTGCTGTCTTCACGGCTGTCGACCAACCGTGCTGAACTCGGTGCCAATCGCCGGGTACTGGTGCGCCTGCAACGTTTGTTGGCACTGGAGCCGGGGTCGTTGCTGCGATTGCTCAACCGGCCGCCGCAGTGGTTGCAGAAGGAGGACGTCAAGGAGCTGCGCAAGTCCACCGAGGAGTTTGCGCTGATCATCAACGACCTCACGGCGCTGGGCGAGCGGATCAAGCTGTTGCAGGAAGAGATCGCGGCCAACCTCAATGAGCAAAGCAACCGCACGCTGTTCACCCTGACCGTGGTGACGGTGCTGGCGCTGCCGATCAACATCATTGCCGGTTTCTTTGGCATGAACGTGGGCGGGGTGCCGCTTTCGGGGGATCCGGAGGGGTTCTGGATTCTGGTGGCGCTGGTCGCTACGTTTACCGTGATTGCGGGGCGTTGGGCGTTTCGTAAGCGCCAGGATTATTAATCTTTCAAATCCGGCACTCCACTTGTAGGAGCGAGGCTTGCCCGCGAAGGCGTTTTACCTGATATACCGCTTCGCGGGCAAGCCTCGCTCCTACAGGGACCGTGGTGGATTCTGATTAACGGATCAGCAAAAACCCCAAACCCTGACCCAGGGCAGTCTCTCTGTAACATTCTGCAACGATCATGACGGACACTCCTACCCTCCTCAGGATTGTCCGTCATGGCTACGCCTTCCTATACAGCCGAAACGCAGGCTCCCGCCAGTAGCGCCAGACCGCAACTCGATAAAAAACCCAGCCTGTTCACCCTCGTGGTGTTTTTCGGCGTGCTGGCCAGCGGGCTGTTGTTCACCGCTTACAGCCTGATGCACGACATGAGCGAACTCGGCACGGTGGTCACCACCTGGACGCCATTTCTGCTGCTGGGCGTTGCCTTGCTGATCGCTCTGGGCTTTGAATTCGTCAACGGTTTCCACGACACCGCCAACGCCGTCGCTACGGTGATTTACACCAACTCGCTGCCGCCGAACTTCGCGGTGGCCTGGTCCGGGTTCTTCAACTTCCTGGGGGTGTTGCTGTCGAGTGGCGCGGTGGCGTTCGGCATCATCGCCCTGCTGCCGGTGGAGCTGATTCTGCAAGTCGGTTCCTCCGCCGGTTTCGCGATGATCTTCGCCCTGTTGATCGCCGCGATCCTGTGGAACCTCGGCACCTGGTGGCTGGGCTTGCCGGCCTCGTCGTCGCACACCTTGATCGGCTCGATCATCGGCGTCGGCGTGGCCAATGCCCTGATGCACGGCCATGACGGCACCAGCGGCGTGGACTGGGCGCAAGCAACCAAGATCGGTTATGCGTTGCTGTTGTCACCGCTGGTCGGCTTCGGTTTTGCCGCGCTGTTGCTGCTGGCCCTGCGTGCGTTCGTCAAGAATCGCGCGCTGTACAAGGCACCGGTCGGCAACACGCCACCACCGTGGTGGATTCGCGGCATGTTGATTGTGACCTGCACCGGCGTTTCGTTCGCCCACGGCTCCAACGACGGCCAGAAAGGCATGGGCCTGATCATGTTGATTCTGGTCGGCACGCTGCCGATGGCTTATGCGCTGAACCGCACCATGCCGGCCGACCAGGCGCTGCAGTTCGCCGCCGTCGCCGAAGTCACCCAGCAAGCGCTGGTGAAAAGCGCGCCGATGCCAGCCCCGGCCGATCCGCGTCCGGTGCTCTCCGAATACGTGCGCAGCAAGGAAGCCACGCCGCAACTGGTCCCGGCCCTTGCCGCCCTCACCGGCAGCATCGGCGCGCAGGTCAAGGGTTACGGCTCGCTGTCCAAAGTGCCCGCCGAGGCCGTGGGCAACGTGCGCAACGACATGTACCTGACCAGCGAAACCATTCGCCTGATGGACAAGAACAAGGTCGGTAACTTCGACGCCGACACCAGCAGCAAGCTGCAACTGTTCAAGCAACAGATCGACAACTCGACGCGTTTCATCCCGCTGTGGGTGAAGATCGCGGTGGCGATTGCGCTCGGGCTGGGCACCATGGTCGGCTGGAAGCGCATCGTGGTGACGGTCGGCGAGAAGATCGGCAAGACGCACCTGACTTACGCGCAAGGCGCCTCGGCAGAAACCGTGGCCATGCTGACCATCGGCGCGGCGGACATGTTCGGCTTGCCGGTGTCGACCACTCACGTGTTGTCCTCGGGGGTGGCCGGGAGCATGGTCGCCAACGGCGGCGGCTTGCAGATGAGGACCATCCGCAACCTGCTGATGGCCTGGGTGCTGACCTTGCCGGCGGCGATTCTGTTGTCGGGCAGCCTGTATTGGCTGTTCACCAAACTCTTCTAGCCTCAACACATACCCCCTGTAGGAGCGAGGCTTGCCCGCGAAGGCGGTGTGTCAGTCGACAATATCGTTGAATGACACACCGCCTTCGCGGGCAAGCCTCGCTCCTACAGGGGATTTTTTTGGCCGGGGCAACGCATTTCGTCGCAAATTCAGGCGTTTGCGTTTTTATTGATCCACCACCCGCCGGATTGCACTTCAGTTTGCTAACGTGTGGCCGACTCTTAAGAGACTCGATGCATTCAGGAGTGGAATCGTGAATCTGTACATCAATCAGCTTCAACAGAAAGCTGACTTCAAAGAAGCCATCTACGCCGGCGACATCTTCCTGAACACCCAGCTGCGCGCTGCCAAAGAGCTGTGTGCGTTCGCCCAGGAAAGCATCACCGCCGCCTTCGACGGCGAGACTAATCACCAGGCGCTGCACACGCTGATGCCGGTGGAAGAATTCGTGGTACTGGTGACGCGCCTCAAGGGCCAGTTCACCAACAGCCAGCGCGCCAAGGACCTGATCCTGTCGTTCATCGACGAGATTGGCGTCGACCCGCGCGAGTACATCTTCGACGTGCCGCGCATTCGCGTGGTGCCGAATTATGACTACCTGCACGCCGGTGTCAGCTATGCCTACAAACCGCATCGCGACACGTGGTATGGCAGCGTCGATTGCCAGATCAACACCTGGATGCCGGTGCACACCATCCGCCCCGACCAGACCATGATGATCAACGGCGGCTACTTCGACGTGCCGGTGAAGAACACCTCCAGCGAATGGAGCCTCAACGACTGGATCAGCAACCAGCGGCACAAAGCCAAGGACAACCTCAAAGAGGAAGTCCGCGTGCACCCGGTGCCACTGGAAGAAATCAACACCGCGTCTGAAGTGCGCATCGCCGGCAACACCGGTGAGATGCTGATCTTCTCCGGCTCGCACCTGCATGGCACGGTCGCCAACCACACCGATCAAACCCGCTTCAGCGTGGACTTCCGCCTGATGCACCTCGACGACCTCAAGCACAAGCGTGGCGCGATCAACGTCGACAGCGCCTGCCCTGACGTCGGCGCCGGTTTCAAAGACTATTTCCACGCCCACGACTTCTCGAATTTCCAAGGAATCCAGCAATGACCAAGCGTCGCATCACGCCTGCCGAAGCCCAGTACAACGAAACCCGTGCCAACGTTCTGAAACGGGTCGATGCCGAGTACGTGGCCGACGCGCCGTTCGTCTTCGCCAACCGCATCGGCGTCACCGCTGCGCTGTCGCGTATGGAACTGTTCAAGAAAGTCGCTGAAGTACCGGGCGCGATCATCGAGTGCGGCGTGTACAAGGGCAACTCGCTGATGCTGTACATGCACTTGTCGATGATTCTCGAGCCGTACGCGATCAACCGTTCGATCGTGGGCTTCGACACGTTCGAAGGCTTCCAGAGCATCGACAAGAAAGAAGACCCGGCCGACGTCAACGAGACCATGTTCTCCGACACCGACCAGTCGCTGATCCAGGACATGATCGACGCCAACGACCTGCTGCGCCCGGTCAACCGTATCCCGCGTTGCGAGCTGGTCAAAGGCGACATCGTCAAAACCGTACCTGAGTGGGTCAAGACCCGTCCGGACCTGGTCGTGGCCATGCTGATCCTCGACACCGACCTGTACGAATCGACCAAAGTCGCGCTGGAAACCTTCCTGCCGTACATGCCAAAAGGCGCGATCGTGGTATTGGACGAAGTCGCTTACCGCAACTTCCCGGGCGAAACCAAAGCCCTGCGTGAAGTGTTGGACCTGAACAAGATCGAACTCAAACGCCTGCCGTTTGATAGCTGCGTAGGCTATTTCCACGTCTAACACATCCCCTCTGTAGGAGCGAGGCTTGCCCGCGAAGAACGATAACGCGGTCTAACCGAATGACCGCGTTATCGTTCTTCGCGGGCAAGCCTCGCTCCTACAGGGGGCGGTTATGTTGTGGACTGGATGACATTGGCCAGCCAGTCCATGAACGCTCGCACCCGCAGCGGCAAATGCCGTTGCCGGGCGTAGAGCAACGAGACTTCCATCGACGGTGCGCTGAACTGCGGCAACACCGCCACCAGATCACCGCTATCCAAATGCGATTGCATGCCCTTGACCGGCGCCTGAATCAGACCGAATCCCCCCAGGCACGCCGCTTCATAAGCGTCGGTGCTGTTCACCGTGACACTGCCCGCCATGGGCAATCGATGCTCTGCCCCGTCCACTTCGTACAAAAAACCCTCCGAGCGCGAACCCAGTACGCCGACGTAATGGACCATTCGATGCTGTGCCAGATCCTCAAGACTTTCCGGCATGCCATAACGCTGCAAGTAGGCGGGACTGGCGCAATTGACCATCGCAAAATCACACACGCGACGCGCAACCACGGATTGATCCGGCTGCGCACCGACCCGCACCACGCAATCAAAGCCTTCCCTCTGCAAATCGACCCGGCGATCCGTGGTGCTGATTTCCAGTTCCAGGTTGGGGTGCAGCGCCATGAATTCCGGCAAGCGCGGCAGCACCATTTGCCGGCCCAGAAAGTTCGGCATGTCAAAGCGAATGCGCCCGGTAAGCGAGGCCGCGTCCTGACGAAACAGCCCTTCGATTTCATCCATGTGCGACAACAAGTCCCGGCTGCGCTCGTACAGCACCAGGCCGTCCTGCGTCGCCTGAACCCGGCGCGTGGTGCGTTGCAACAGGCGCGTCCCCAACAAGCCTTCCAACGCCTGAACGTGCTCCGAGACAGTCGATCTGGGCACGCCCAGACTTTCGCCCGCCAGGGTAAAACTCGACATCTCGCTGACACGCACGAAGGAACGCAGCAGTTCCAGCTTGTTCATGGGCCGACCCTCTATTGTTCGGTTTAACCGACCAGTGATTCCAGTTTCAGTCTGTTTATCACCCCGGGCCGGATAAATAAACTTCCACCACACCGTTACCCACCACCCTTGAGGAAGTCCCATGAACCGTAAAATCGCACTGATCACTGGCGCCAGCCGCGGCCTCGGCAAAAACGCAGCCCTGCATCTGGCCGCCCAAGGCGTCGACATTATCGGCACCTACAACAGCAAGGCCGATGAAGCGCAGGCACTGGTCGCAGAAATCGAAAGCCTTGGTGCTCGGGCGGTGATGCTGCAACTCGACGTGAGCCAAAGCGAACGCTTCGAAGACTTCGCCACCGAGGTCGCCGACGTGTTGCGCAGCCGTTTTGATCGCCAGCACTTCGACTTCCTGCTCAATAACGCCGGCATCGGCCTGACCGCGAACTTCGTCGACACCACCGTTGCCCAGTTCGACTTGCTGATGAATATCCACTTGAAGGGGCCGTTCTTCCTCACTCAGAACCTGCTGCCGCTGATGGCGGACGGTGGGCGCATCCTCAACGTGTCCAGCGGTCTGACCCGCTTCAGCTTGCCGGGTTACGGCGCTTACGCGGCGATGAAAGGCGCGATGGAAGTGCTGACCCGCTACCAGGCCAAGGAACTCGGTGCTCGCGGCATTTCCGTGAACACTCTGGCCCCGGGCGCCATCGAAACCGATTTCGGCGGCGGCACGGTGCGCGATAACAGTGACGTGAACAGCTACGTTGCCGGCAATACCGCGTTGGGTCGGGTGGGTCAGCCGGATGACATTGGTGGCGCGATTGCATTGCTGCTCGCGCCGGGTAGTCAGTGGATCAATGGCCAACGCGTTGAAGCGTCGGGCGGGATGTTCTTGTAACCACTAAACCTGTGGCGAGGGAGCTTGCTCCCGCCGGGTTGCGAAGCAGCCCCAAAATCTCGGTAACTGTCGAAGATTTTGCGAGCGCTTCGCACTCGAGCGGGACGGTGCGGCGATCCGACAAGCTCCCTCGCCACAAAAACCGTCCACTCTGGGTTAGCGAGCAGTAGAAACCATCAACATTCGCTCGCGCACCACGTCATACGCCCAGTGGTAAACGTAGGTGTATGGCAGGAAAAACAGCAACACGCCGATGTCCAGCAGGAATGCCTGCCACAGGCTGACGTTCAGCCACCAGGCAATCAGTGGCACACCCATCGCAACCAGCCCGCCTTCGAACAGCAGCGCATGGACAACGCGCACCCAAGCGTTGTGCACGATGCCGTAGCGTTTGAGCAAACGGTCGAACAGGCCGTTGAAGACCACGTTCCAGCCCAGAGCAAGCGCCGCAATCACAACGGTGACAGCGCCCATTTCAATCATCGGCTTGTTCATGATCCACGCCAGCAGAGGCGTACAGATCAAAATGGCCAACACTTCGAAACCAATGGCCTGGAAAATACGTTCAGTGATGGATTTTTTGACGTTCATGATCAGGACTCCCTGAGTGGCTGTGGTTGCCATGATCCGGTCTCGCGCCGATACTTCATAACCAATAACCATCGATCAAGGCGATAGTTCATGGCTTCTCAGGAAGTGTTGCAGGCGTTTGTCCAGGCGGCGACGCAAGGCTCGTTTTCCGCGGCGGCGCGCAAATTGGGGCGCAGTCAATCGACCATCAGTGCCGCGGTGGCCAGTCTTGAAATCGATCTGAACCTGACACTCTTCGACCGCAGCAGCCGCAAGCCGAGCCTGACGCCGGCCGGGCATGTGATGTTGCAACGGGCCGAGGAGATTCTGGCGGCCACCAGCCGCCTGGAAATGACCGCCAGCCAACTGTCCCAAGGTGTAGAGCCGAAGCTGACCGTGGCGATTTCCGACACCTATCAGTCGGACCGATTTGAAGCGGCGCTGAGTGCTTTCGAGCAGCGTTATCCAGACCTCGAACTCGAATGCCTGATCGCTGAGTGCGATGACCTGGTGGCATTGGTGCAGAGCGGTCGGGCGCATGTGGCCTTCGCCGAAAAGCAGGACAGTTACCCGCCGGATCTGGTCAGCTCGACCGTGGAGGAACGGACCGAGATTGCCCTGTTCGTCTCCCGAGCGCATCCGTTGGCGGCGCTGGACCATATCGATCAAGACCTGTTGCAACAGCATCGGGAGTTGCGCCTGGCGACGATCGTCAATCCGTACGAGAGCCGTGCGAAGGGACGTGTCTGGTCGGCGCCGAGTTACCTGATGCTGCTGGAAATGGCCCAGGGCGGGTTCGGCTGGGCGCCGTTGCCGCGTTGGCTGGTGGGGCGATTTGGGGCGGGGACGCTGGTTGAACTGGACGTGCGCGGCTGGCCGAAACCGGTGTTTGTCGATGCCTTGTGGTCACGGCTGCATCCGCCGGGGCCGGCGGGGAGTTGGTTGCTCAGTAAAATGCTGGAATAGCGGTGCGGCCATTCGCGGGCAAGCCTCGCTCCTACAGGGATTGGTGGCGTCCACAAAGTGTGTGATCGCCGCGATCCACTGTGGGAGTGAGCCTGCTCGCGATGGGGCCCGCAAGCTCACATCACTTCAAAGCCTTGATCCGCGCCTCGATAAACCGCCGCTCCGGCACTTGCTGCGTTAATTGCAGCGCCCGCTCATACGCCGCCCGCGCCTCCTCAACCCTTCCCAACTGCCGACAAAAATCCGCGCGCGCCGAATGCGCCAAGTGGTAATCCAGCAAATCCCCCCGATCCAAAATCCCTTCCACCAACACCAGCCCCGCCAACGGCCCATCCCGCCTGGAGATCGCCGCTGCACGGTTCAACTCGATGACCGGCGAAGGCACTGCCGCCAACAGCACGTCATACAAACCCACAATCTGCTGCCAGTCCGTCTCCCCCGCCGTGGGCGCTTCGGCATGCACCGCCGCAATCGCTGCTTGCAGGCAATAAGGCCCGAACCGGCGAGTGGTCAGCGCCGCTTCCACCAGCGCGCAACCTTCGGCGATCATCCCGGCATCCCACAACGAGCGATCCTGTTCATCCAGTAAAACCAACTCACCGCTCGCCGACGTCCGGGCCGGGCGTCGTGATTCATGCAACAGCATCAACGCCAGCAACCCCATCACTTCCGATTCCGGCAGCAACTCCATCAACAACCGCCCGAGCCGAATCGCCTCGCGCGTCAGGTCCTCGCGGGTCAGCTCTGCGCCGACAGACGCCGAGTAACCTTCGTTGAACACCAGGTAAATCACCCTGAGCACACTGTCCAGACGCTCGGGCAATTCCGCCAGCGTCGGCACTTGATAAGGGATTTTGGCGTCACGGATTTTCGCTTTGGCGCGCACGATGCGCTGGGCGATGGTTGCCGGCGCCGAGAGAAAGGCGCGGACAATTTCCTCCGTGGTCAGGTCGCACACTTCGCGCAAGGTCAACGGCACCTGGGCGTCCGACGCGAGGGCCGGGTGACAACAAGTGAAGATCAGCCGCAAGCGATCATCTTCCACGTCTTCATCACTCCAGTCGGCCTGTTCCAGTTCCTCCAGCTGAGCGATCAACAAAGGCCTGGACGCCGCAAAACGCGCGCGCCGACGCAATACATCAATGGCCTTGAAGCGCCCGGTGGACACCAGCCAGGTGCGCGGATTGTCCGGCACGCCGTCACGCTGCCAACGCTCGACCGCGACAAAAAACGCCTCGTGCAGGGCCTCTTCGGCGAGGTCGAAATCGCCAAGCAAGCGGATCAACGTCGCCAGAATCCGCCGTGAATCTTCACGGTAAACCTGCTCGACCCGCGCCGCGACCGACACGACAGGCATCAGTCCGGCATGCCTTCAGTCACCAGCGTCACCCATCGATCGCCGAATTCGGCAGGCTGTTGCTTATAGGGCTGTGGACTCATGGGGATCTCCTGTCTGGTGCTTGCTATTCAGGGATTCAACTGGCGAACGGGACGCACCTCGACACTGCCGACCCGGGCCGCCGGAATATTACCGGCGACCTGAATGGCTTCATTGAGGTCCTTGGCATCGATCAGGTAGAAGCCGGCCAACTGCTCCTTGGTTTCGGCGAACGGGCCATCGGTGATCGACATCTTGCCGTTGCGCATGCGCACGGTGGTCGCGGTTTGCACCGACTCCAGCGCCTCGGCCGCGATCATCCGGCCGCTGCCCTCGATCGACTCGGCATAGGCCATGCACTCGGCGTCATGGGGACTGTCAAGCAGCGAGTGCAACGCCTGTTCGTTGCTGTAGACCAGGCATAAGTACTTCATGTGGGCTCTCCCGGATCGAACTGATGAACTATGGCTGCAGATGGACGCCTTCGCGACATTCCCGACGAAGCACCCGATGTTCAGGGTTCAAGGTTGAACAGCACCGTGCCGCTCGTCATGTCGAACGGGGCCGACCAGTGTTCGTGGACGATGCGCCATTGCCCTGCCTCTCGCCGATAGCAGGCGGTCACGCGCATCCAGCAAGCCTGGGTTTCACCTTTTTCGTTGGTGCCGCCGCAATGGGCCAGCCAGTGGGCGAAGGCGATGTGCTCGTCCGCGACGATGTTCATGTGGTCAAAGTCGAACTTGTGCGCGCCCTGGCACATCTCCATACATTCTTCCCAATGCGCGCGATAAGCCGCCTTTCCCCGGAATTGCAGGGCCTTGACCGCGTCGTAGGAGACGATGTCGTCGCCGTAAAAGGACATGAGTTTCTCGACATCCTTGGCGATTACCGCTTGGCGATAAGTGTCGATCAGGGCCTGGATTTCAGCTGTAGCCGTCATGGTGGTTCTCCGTGGTTTTTGTTGTGAAGACACCCTTAGTCGTCTGGCGAACAGCCAAATCGACAGTCGAAATAAAAATAATCCATGAACGCAAACTCGTTAGAATCCGAAACATATTTTGTTGGAAAAAGGACACTCCAGTGACAGCCCGACTCGTGCCTTACGAAAACCTCAACGCGCGCCAGCGCCAGCAGGTCGAGGCGATCGAAGTGCATAAAGAACAGATCAAATTCTCCGGCGACATCCACGGTGCGTTGCACACCTTGCTGTCCAAACCCGGCCCCGGCGTCCAGGGATTTGCACTGCTGGCCGAGGAGATTCCCGTGGCGTTCCTGCTGCTGAAACGCCCGCCTGTGCTGCCGGCGTGGGCCGACGAACACAGCGCGACCTTGCATGCCTTGCAAGTCGATCACCGCGCTCAAGGCAAGGGGTATGGAAAAGCCTGCCTGCAAGCCCTGCCCGACGTGGCTCGGCAGGCGTTTCCGGAGATCAAGGCGCTGGAGCTCTCGGTGGATGCGGACAACGCGGCGGCCATCGCGCTCTATGCAAAATTTGGCTGGGTCGACAGCGGTGAGGCGTACAGGGGCCGGATCGGTTATGAACGGCGCATGAGTCTGATTTTCTGAGGTAGTTATGCTCGACAGCATCGAAGCACTGGAAGCGATCTACGGCCAACCCCACGACCGCGCCGTGCGCAAGCAGATTGCCTTTCTGAACGAGGACTATCAAGCGATGGTCCGCGCCTCGCCGCTGGTGATTATCAGCTCGGTCGGCCCTGATGGCATGGACGGTTCGCCCCGGGGTGATACGCCGGGTTTTGTGCGGATCATCGACCCGCAGACCCTGGCGATACCGGACCGTCCGGGCAACAACCGCATCGATACGTTGCGCAATGTGGTGCTCGATTCACGGGTGTCGTTGCTGTTCATCATTCCCGGGATCGGCGAGACGTTACGGGTCAACGGCACAGCGCAAATAAGTGCGGAACCGGCGTTGCTGGAAAGCTTTGCGGTGAACGGCAAACCGGCGCGCACGGTGATGCTGGTGACGGTGGAAGCGGCGTACTTCCATTGCTCGAAAGCGATTGTCCGTTCGGATTTGTGGAATCCGGAGAAGCATCTGGAACGCTCAGCGCTGCCGACGGCGGGGGCGTTTCACAAGCGGTTGAATGACGGGCAGTTCGATGCAGAAACGTACGACCGGGAAGCGCCGGCGCGGGTGCGTGACAGTCTCTACTGATCAATAAATGAAAGGGTTACCATGAGGCAACCCTTTGGGAATTTGAATAGCCGTCAGAGAAGTAGGCAATAGTCGAGCAACTGCTTCTCGATACTTTGACGCTGGCCGATAACCAAAGCGACTACGACAAGGCTCTTACTCGGGTACACCTCATACAAAACCCACTGCCCCATGGGCATGTACTCACGGAAATGAGTCACACCAAGGGAGGCGGCTTCCTGGCAAACACCATAAACGTGGGCCTGAGAGCCCAAAGTCGTAACAATCTGCATCACCAGTTGATCTACAACCTCTGCCGCTTTTTTGCGCCCGCATTGCTGCGTCAGATAATGCTCCAGCGAAATAACCCCATGCTCCGCAGCGGTCGAAAACTCTACCCTGAAGACCTCAGGCATCGTTATCTTCTTGTGACAGTTCACGCCGCTTCACCAGTTTAGCCAGCAACGTCTCACCAGAGATCAGCTTTCCCTGGTCCTTGTCGCGGGAGGAGAACGACAGCAGCTTGATCAGCGCGATCGCCTCGTCCCGGCGTTTACGCTCCTCATAGGACTCGATCACATACGCAGGCACGCCATTTTGGGTCACGAGCATTGGCTCGGAGAGATCCAGCGCTGCCGCATTTTTTTTGACAAAACTGATTGTTTCAACTCGCATCATTCGTTCCTCTGCTCGCCATCCGGACAGGCTGGCCAACTCACAAGGTCTGAATTTAGGCTATTAAAAAACTTATCTCAAGCGATCATTTGCTCCGGTTACAACTCCAACACCATCTCATGCCACGCCATGCCGCCGTGGTCCGAAGCTGAAGGCTTGATGTAGGCAAACCCAAATCCGGCATACAGCGGAATGTGCCGCTCCTTGCACATCAGGTGGATGGTGCTCTTGCCCAAACCCCGCATGCGCTCGATGAACTCGCCCATCAAACGCTTCGCCAACCCCTGCCCCTGATAATCAGGGTGCACCACCACCGACATGATCACCACGTGCGGCCCGGCCGGGTCGTGGCCGATCAGTTCCTTGAACGCCTCGTCTGACATTTCCACCTCAAATGCCGCTCCGGAATTAATGAAACCGGCTACCACGCCGTCCACTTCCGCGACGATGAAACCCTCGGGCCAGGTGGCGATGCGGGTGGCGATTTTTTCCCGGGTGGCGGCTTCGTCGCCTTCGTAGGCAACGGTTTCGATGGCGAAGCAGCGGTCCAGATCAGCAGGCAGGACGTTTCGGATGACAGGGTTCGACGAGTTCATGGCGCAACAGCAACCTTGGGGCAAGTGAGAAGACAGAGTATCGCTCGCCGATTCTAACAACACTGGCTGGCCCTTGAACGCCCGATACCTGGCACTCGTATAAAGCGCATAGGGTTGAAGGACGGCACCGTAAAGCTTTCATATAACCGCTACCCAATGCCTCGGGTTCGTATTATTTATCTGTGCCTCGACGATTGAAGACGCCCAGCCACGGCAGGTTGAGCCCTCCTCGTCCCACTCACAGGACTGTGATCATGAGCACGACTCAAATCGGCCTACTCGTGTTGTTCAGCATTAGCTCGTTCGGCTTCATCACGCTGTACATCGATTTCCTGCGCGAGCGCCGAATCAAGAAAGGCAAGTGAACGACACAAGGTCAGGCGCTTCAACCAGCGCCAGCCTTGCTCTACAGCCCCACCAAGCGATAGCCCACCTGCAATTCGGTGATGAAATGTTGCGGCTGGGCCGCATCGGCCTCCAGTTTCTGCCGCAAGTGCGCCATGTGCACCCGTAGGTAGTGAGCACGATCGACGTAATCCAGCCCCCACACTTCCAGCAGTAACTGGCGATGGGTCATGACCCGGCCTTGTCCGCGAATCAACGCGCAAAGCAGGCGATACTCGATGGGCGTCAGATGGATCGATTGGCCCTCGCGCCGGACCTCGTGCGTGGCCAGGTCCACTTCGATCATGCCGAACGTCACCTTGCTGGTGACGGCGGCGGTTCCGTTCTGCACATGTCGACGCAACTGGGCGCGGATACGCGCGAGCAACTCGGGCACGCCGAAGGGTTTGACCAGGTAATCGTCGGCGCCCGCATCCAGTGCCGCCACTTTTTCCTCTTCACGATCACGGGCCGACAGCACCAGAATCGGCACCGTCATCCAGCCCCGCAGCTCGCTGATCAATTGTTTGCCGTCACCGTCGGGCAAGCCAAGATCGACAATCACCAGATCCGGTTGACGGCTGGCGGCGTGGATCAGAGCGCGTTTGACGTTGTCGGCTTCGAACACCTGAAAACCTTCATCCTGCAGCGCGATACCGATGAAACGGCGGATGTTGGCCTCGTCCTCGACAATGAGGATGCGTGCACTGGTTGCACTGGTCATAGCGATTCCATGGAAGGCGGGTGACCCGCCGGTAGAGTGATGACAAAGCGGATACCCGAGGTGGCCAGGGGTTGGGCCTCGATCGTTGCGCCATGAGCCTGGACAATGCGTTTTGCCAACGCCAGCCCAAGGCCGATGCCGGCCACGGCCGACTCCTGCTGACCCCGCGTAAACGGTTCGAACAAGCTCTGAGGTGTGCTGCCCTGAGGACAACCGGGACCGGCGTCGATCACTTCCAGCACAATGCTGTCCTCCTCGTGCCGGGCCACGACCTGCACCAGCGTTCCGGCCGGGGTGTACTTGGCGGCGTTGTCCAGCAGGTTGACCAGCACGCGCTCGATCAACAGCGCATCGACTTCCACCAACGGCAACTGCGGCGACAGCGCGGTGCGCACGACGTGCCGCGCCAATGGCTCGCGCAATTGACGCAAAGCGCTGCCGACGATTTCCTCCAGCGAATGCCATTGCCGATTCAGGCGCACACCGCGTTCCTGCATCCGGGCCATGTCCAACAGGTTTTCGATCAACCGCTGCATGGAGCTGGCCTGATCGCGGATACCGCCCAGCAACTGCGTCAGCGGTCCGGGCGGCGCGTGAGGTGCCGCCGCATCTGCCGCGCCGATAATGGTGGTCAGCGGCGTGCGCAAGTCATGAGAGATCGCGGCCAGCAGCGTATTGCGCATGCGCTCGCCCTCCATCTGCACCAGGGTGCTCTGCGCCACTTCGACGAAATGCACCCGCTCCAGCGCGATCGCCAGTTGGCTCATGCACGCTTCGAGCAAACGCTGTTCTTCAGGCTCGCTCAATCGCTCGGGTTCAGCCAGTTCGAGCACCAACACGCCGCGTACGCGCATGGGCGCCTTTAATGGCAAATAGCGGCCTTGAGCGGCCGCCAGTGTATCGGTGCCCTGACCCGCGGGTTGGCCGTGGTCGTAAACCCATTGGGCAATGCTTTCATCGATCGGGAACGTGCCGGCGCCACTGGAATGGACACTGTCTATAGCGTCCGGAAGTGCCAACCCGCCCCGCGCTTCAAACACGCCACTGAAGGTGCGCAGCGCCACCTCCGTAATCTGCTCCACCGTCAGCGCCGCCGACAGGTCGCGAGCCAGCCTCGCCAATGACGTCGCGCGCCGCTCACGGCCAGCAGCGGTGCGAGCCTCATGACGCAAGCGGGCCGTCAGTTGACCGGTGATCAACGCAATACCCAGCATCAGGGCGAAGGTAAAGAAATACTGGGTGTCATTGACCGTGAACGACCAGCGGGGCTGGACGAAGAAGAAATCAAAACACAGCACCGCCAGCATCGCCGCCCAGACACCCGGTCCGCGCCCGTAACGCAGAGAGACCAACACCACCGTGAGCAAAAACAGCATGACCACGTTGGCCAGATCAAACACCTGCAACAACAAGGCCGCCACAGCCGTGGCGGCAAAACAGGCAAGGCTGGCCCACAGGTATGCCGCAGCCCTGCTCGGTGGCAACGCGGCATCCGTGTTCACCGCCACCGCAACCACGACGGGCAACGGGCCATGAGCGATGACAATCTGATCGATCTCGGGGTGACGACGGCTGATACGGTCACTGATCGACTGATGCCAGAACTGCCAGACCTTGCGCGGGTAATGCCCGAGCACCAGGCGATTGGCGTTATGTTCACGGGCAAACGCCACCAGCGTCTCGGCCACGTCCATGCCTGACAGCGTGGCCGTGTCGGCACCGAACTCAGCGGCCAGCGCCAGGGTTTTCATGGCGGCGGCATAGCGGTTCTCACCGCCTTCACGGCGATGGACCGAAGGCACATGGACGACAATCCAGTCCGCCTCGAGTTTTTGTGCCAGACGCGCCGCTTCACGAACCAGACGTTCATCCGACGGGTAGCCTGCCACGCCGACCAGAAGACGCTCGCGCGCCGGCCAAAGGGTGTTGATGGACCGCTCGCGGCGATAGTCGCGCATCTGTGCATCGACTCGATCGGCCGTACGCCGCAGCGCCAGCTCGCGCAAGGCCAGCAAGTTGCCTTTGCGAAAGAAATGCCGGGACGCGCGCTCGGCCTGGGGTGGCAGATAGACCTTGCCTTCCTTGAGACGGCGTAGCAAGTCATCAGGTGGCAGGTCGATCACCACCACTTCATGAGCAGCGTCGAACAGATGATCGGGTACGGTCTCGCGCACCCGGATGCCGATGATCCCGCTGACGATGTCGTTGAGACTTTCCAGGTGCTGGACATTGAGGGTGGTCCAGACGTCGATGCCGGCGCGCAGCAGTTCTTCGACATCCTGCCAGCGTTTGGGGTGACGCGAGCCGGGAACGTTGCTGTGGGCCAGCTCATCCACCAGCAGCACCGCCGGACGTCGCGCCAGCGCGGCATCCAGATCGAACTCGCTGAGGGCACACTCGCGATGCATCACGCTGTAGCGCGGCAGCAGCTCCAGACCCGTGAGCAGTTCAGCGGTTTCCCGGCGGCCATGGGTTTCGACCACGCCAGCCACCAGGTCACGGCCCTGGGTCACTTCGCGTTGGGCCGCGGTGAGCATGGCACAGGTTTTACCCACCCCGGCATTGGAGCCGAAATAGATGCGTAATTTGCCGCGCAGGGCGGCCTGTTCGTCTTGTTGCAGCTTCTCCAGCAGCGCGTCGGGATCAGGGCGGCCGTCACGTGAAGCGGTGAACGTATCAGTTACGAGCATGGCAATCCTTTTGAGCTGCACGGCGCCACACAGGGCGCCGCGCAGTCAGTCCTTTCAAACCAGGCCAAGCCCGGCCAACAGCATGTCGATCACCTTGATCCCCGCGAACGGCACCAGCACGCCCCCCAGCCCATAGATCAGCAGGTTGCGATTGAGCAACGCCGCGGCGCCGATGGCTCGGTAGGTCACACCCTTCAGCGCCAGCGGGATCAGAAACACGATGATCAGGGCATTGAAGATCACCGCGCTCAGAATCGCCGAGTTCGGGCTACTCAGGTGCATCACGTTCAGGGCACCCAGTTGCGGATAGGTCGCGACGAATGCGGCCGGTACGATAGCAAAATACTTGGCCACATCGTTGGCCACGCTGAAGGTGGTTAACGCGCCGCGCGTCATAAGCATCTGCTTGCCGACTTCAACCACCTCGATCAGCTTGGTCGGGTTGCTGTCCAGATCGACCATGTTGCCCGCTTCCTTGGCGGCCTGAGTACCGCTGTTCATGGCCACGGCCACGTCCGCCTGGGCCAGTGCCGGCGCATCGTTGGTGCCATCTCCCGTCATCGCCACCAGCTTGCCCTGCGCCTGGTAGTCACGGATCAGTTGCAGCTTGTCTTCCGGCCGGGCCTCGGCCAGAAAGTCGTCGACACCGGCCTCCACGGCAATCGCCGCCGCCGTCAGGCGGTTGTCGCCGGTGATCATGACCGTCTTGATCCCCATGCGCCGCAGTTCGGCAAAACGCTCCTTGATACCGCCCTTGACCACGTCCTTGAGCTCGACCACGCCCAATGCCTTTTCACCATCGCACACGACCAGCGGCGTACTGCCACGGCGCGAGACTTCATCGACCTTGCTCTGCAATGCCGACGGGAAGCTGCCGCCCAGCGCCTCGATGTGCTGGCGAATGGCATCTGCCGCGCCCTTGCGGATGCTCCGGCCACCGGCGAGATCGACGCCGCTCATACGGGTTTGCGCGGTGAAATGCACGAAGCTCGCCCCCAGGGCATTGAGGTCCCGCGCCCGCAGGTCGAACTTCTGCTTGGCAAGCACAACAATACTGCGTCCTTCCGGCGTTTCGTCGGCCAGCGAGGCCAATTGCGCGGCGTCCGCCAGCTCCGACTCCTTGACTCCGGGCGCTGGCAGGAAACTGCTGGCCTGGCGATTACCCAAGGTAATGGTGCCGGTTTTGTCCAACAGCAGGACATCAACGTCACCCGCCGCTTCCACAGCCCGCCCGGAGGTGGCAATGACGTTGGCCGACATCATCCGGCTCATGCCCGCCACACCAATCGCCGACAGCAGGCCGCCAATGGTCGTGGGGATCAGACAGACCAGCAGCGCCACCAGCACCGTTGCGCTGACCACGTCGCCGCCGCTCATGGTCACCGCCATCATCGAATACGGGCCCAGCGTCACGATCACCAACAGAAACAGAAACGTCAGCCCCACCAGCAGAATGGTCAGCGCGACTTCGTTGGGCGTCTTCTGGCGCTTCGCGGATTCGACCATGGAGATCATGCGATCCAGAAACGACTCGCCGGGATTGACGCTGATACGCACCACCAGCCAGTCCGACAGCACTTTTGTGCCCCCGGTGACCGATGAAAAGTCGCCGCCCGCCTCGCGAATCACCGGTGCCGACTCCCCGGTGATCGCGCTTTCATCCACCGACGCCACACCTTCGATCACCACACCATCGAGGGGCACCAGATCGCCAGCCTCGATCAACACCACGGTGTCCTTGATCAGTTCGCTGGAAGGCACGAGCCTCCAGGCGGAACCGTGCCGGGGTTGCTGCAACAGCTTGGCCAGGGTCTGGCGCTTCATCCCGCGCAGGCTGGCCGCCTGGGCCCGACTGCGCCCCTCGGCCAGGGCTTCGGCGAAGTTGGCAAACAGCACGGTGAACCACAGCCACAGCGTGATGCTGAGAATGAAACCACTGGGGGCTTCCCCTTTGCCGACCAGTGATTGAACCCACAACAGCGTGGTGAGAATACTGCCCAGGTAGACCACAAACATTACCGGGTTCTTCCACTGCGCCTGGGGCAGCAATTTTTTGAAGGCATCCAGGCACGCCGTGAGCAACAATCCACGGTCGAACAAAGGCAAACGAACTTGCTTACTCATGGTTGTTTCTCTTGTTCACTGGCCGCAAGGGATGGCTGATGCGCAGGCGTCAGAGCGTCCAGCGCGAGGTTGAGTTGCAGCACATTGACCCGGGGCTCGCCGAGCAAACCTAAGGTGCGTTGCTCAGTGTGGGCATTCACCAGCTTCAACAGATCGGTTTCCGGCAGGTGACGCAGGCGTGCGACGCGCGAAGCCTGAATCTGTGCGTTGGCCACCGAGATGTGCGGGTCCAGACCTGACGCCGACGAGGTGACCGCATCCACCGGCACCTGGGCATCGGCTGCCAGACCGTTCTGCCGGCGGTAGGCTTCGACGCGCATGGCCACGGTGTCGATCAACTTCTGGCTGGTCGGGCCAAGGTTGCTGGCACCACTGGAACCTGCGTTGTACGGCTGGGCCACGCTCTTGCTCGGATCCAGTGGGTCAGCGCCGAGGGTCATGCTCGGCCGCCCCTGAAAATATTCGGGGCGAGTGAAATGCTGGCCGATCACCGCCGAACCGATCACCAACCCGTCCCGTTCAACCAGACTGCCCCGGGCCTGATAGGGGAACAGCACGTTAGCCACCAGCGTGGTGAACAACGGATACACCAGCCCGGTCAGCAACATGAAGAACGCCGCCGAAATCAGCACCGGGCGCAACAGGCCGACAAACAGAAATTGCACCTTGGTTTGTGTTTGTACTTGAGTCATCACATCCCCCTCACTTGTAGGTCTGGCCGGACAGCAACTGCAGTTGCTCGACCAGCGGGCCGAGCGCGAGCGCCGGCAGGAAAGTCAGGCCGCCCACCACCAACACCACAAACACCACCAGAAACATGAACAGCGGCGTGGCGGTCGGGATGGTGCCGGCACCGGCCGGGATGTTCTTTTTCATCGCCAGGGAACCGGCGACCGCGAGCATCGGCAGCATCGTGAAGAAGCGTCCGAGCAACATGGCAAGACCGATGGTGGTGTTAAAGAACGGCGTATTGGCATTCAACCCGGCGAACGCCGAACCGTTGTTGGCTGTGCCCGAGGTGTAGGCATACAGCACCTCGCTGAAGCCATGAGGCCCCTGGTTGTTGAGGCTATTGAGGGTGTCGGGCCAGAGTGCCGCCAGGGCGGTGAAGCCGAGAATGCAGATGGGGTGCGCCAGTACCGAGAGCATGACCAGCTTGATCTCCCGAGCCTCAATCTTCTTGCCGAGGAATTCGGGGCTGCGACCGATCATCATGCCCACCAGAAACACCGTCAGCAGCGCGTACTGGATCAGGTTGATAAAGCCCACGCCGTCGCCACCGAACACGCAGTTGAGCATCATCTGCGCCAGCGGTACGAAGCCGCCCATGGGCGTCAGCGAGTCATGCATGGCGTTCACCGAGCCGGTGGTTGCGCCGGTGGTGGTGGTCACGAAAAGGCTGGTGTCGGCAATCCCGAAACGCAACTCCTTGCCCTCCATGTTGCCGCCACTCTGGGTCGCTGACAGCACCTGATCCGCGCCCACTCGGGTCAACAGCGGGTTACCACTTTGTTCGGCGGTGTAAACGATGCTCAGAAAGCCGACGAACATCACCAGGAACGTGCCAAAGAACACCCAGCCCTGACGCCGACGCATCAGCATGCTGCCGAAGGTGTACGTCAGCGCTGACGGGATCAGCAGCATGCTGAGGATATGCAGCATGTTCGTCAGCGGGGTCGGGTTCTCAAACGGGTGCGCGGCGTTCATGCTGAAAAAGCCGCCACCGTTGGTGCCGATGTGCTTGATTGACTCGAAGCTCGCCACCGCGCCGACGATCAATTGCTGTTGTGCGCCTTCCAGCGTAGTGGCAAGGGCCTGGGAGTTCAGGGTTTGTGGCATGCCTTGCCAGACATAAACCAGCGCCATGCCAAAACACAGTGGCAGCATCACCCGGTACAGCGTGCGAGTGAAGTCCACCCAGTAGTTGCCGATGTCAGCGGAGTTCGACCGACTGAGGCCGCGAATGAATCCCGCCGCGGCCACAACGCCCGCTGTTGCGCCGACGAACATCAGGAAGGTGATAACCGCCATCTGGCTGAAGTTGGACAGGCTGGTCTCACCTGAATAAGCCTGCCAGTTGGTGTTGGTGATAAAAGACGCCGCGGTATTGAACGCCAGATCCGGCGTTTGCGCGCTCAGCCCCAAGGGATTGAGTGGCATGAAACCTTGCAGACGCAACACGATGTAACCCAGCAACATCATGGCCGCGTTCGACAGCAACAGGGCCGAGCCATAACGTGCCCAGCCCATGGTTTCGGTCGAATCGATCCCCAGCAAACGATACGTGGCGCGCTCCGCCAAGGCATGATTTCGCCCGGTGAATACCAGCGTCAGCCACTTCCCCATCAGAACGGCGAGCCCGGTCATCAACCCGAGAATCACCGCAAATTCCAGCATAGTGCTCAACATGTCGATGCTCCGTTCAAATCTTGCCCATGGCGACGATGACCATGGCTGTCGCAGCAAAAAACACCACGCTAACCCCCATGAAAATCAGGTCGTACATTGCCGTTTTCCTTTCTCAAGACCGCCCTGGCGGACGAATAAAAACGCCTGTGCCGCAATGACTGCGGCCATCAGAACTTTTCTGCACGGATAAGGGCGTAACCCAGGTAGGCGAACAACAGGGCGGCGCACAGGCCGCTGGCGATGTAAATGAACTCGAGTGTTAACAAGACAGCTCCCCCTGACTTAACGAATGGGCACCCGCAATCGGGCCCCGGTAGAGCGCGTCAGAGCACAAAACGCACTGAATACGCGCTCTTTTCTGCGCAGTGCAGGTTATGTGAGGGGGTATCAAGGACAGACACTGATTGGGGGCAGCGGTATTAAGACGGCGTATAGATCGAGCGAAACGGGTGGTAGGCGGGAGGTGATGCGAGGGAGCAACGACAGTCACGAACGGGCACTGTGAAGTGCCCGTTCCAGGCTCGGTTCATTACGATTTGAGCGGCAACCAGATTTCCAGCACGCCAGTATTGAGCTTCGGGTTGAAGTCTTCGCTGTAGCGTTCGAACTCCGGGGCGTCCGCCGCTTCTTTACCGGACTGCGGCAGCCAGGTTTTCCAGATGTACTGAAAGGTCGCGGGCAACTGGTCCAGCGTGCCTTTGTGCTCGAACACCGCGTAATGCTGGGGTTGAACTTCGACCCAGCGGTACTTTTCGGGCAGGTCATCCAGTTTGTCGATCTCCACGCCGGCGATGTATTCGAAACCACCTTTGCCATCGGGATTGCAGCAGATGCCGTAGGTCACTTCACCTTTTTGACCGGGAATTTTGCCAATCTCGGGAACGAACTTCTCCCAAAGGTCGGGGATGCCTTGCGTGGTCTGCTGGGTAAATCGGCCACCAAACCCTGCAATGAGCAGGAAGTGCCCGTGTTCGAAGCGGGGATCGGCCGGTTTTACGCCTGTTTGCTCATCCATGACTCAACTCCTGAGACGAAAAAAGTGGGTTCGGCTGGGAGTATAGAAGCCAAACCCGATTCGCCCAATTACAGGGCGTGCAACTGTTCGACGGCGCCTGTGCCGACGAACTCGTTATAACCCGATAGGATCACGTAGACCGCGAAATAGCAGAAGATCGCCGCCGATGCCATATAGGAGTAACGCAGCAGTTTGTCGCCCAGCAACTTGCCGCCATGGCTCGCGGCGAAGCACAAAGCGACACACCAGAGCACGCCGGCGCAGAGAAACCCACCGAGAAACAGCGCCGAACTGACAGCATCACCGCCACCGGAACGCGCGATCAGCGTGCCGCCCACCGCCGCGAACCAGAGGATGGCGCTGGGTGACGACATGGCCAGGAAGATCCCGCGGAAAAACTCCTTACGGTGGGAGTTCTGCCCCACCTCCGCGGACTGAGCCAGCACCGCCTCATGGTGAATCGCCGAATAAATCATCTTCGCCGCGAAATACATCAGCAACACCGAACCGCCAATCCACAGCACCCAGCGCACGGTTTCGTATTGCAGCAAAACGGTCATGCCCGCCAGTGCCAACACCGCGTAAATCAGGTCACCGACGCACGTCCCCAACCCCAGCGCAAAGCCCTGAAAATAGCCGCGTTGCATGGCCAGGGTGATCATCGCGATATTGGCCACGCCGATATCCAGGCACAGCGAAAGGCTCAGCAAAAAGCCGCTGGTAAATTCCATCAACCGATTTCCTTCGGACAAATTTGTTTACATAGTGGCTGGACAGTGTGCCACAACAGCCCTTACATTCCGCCACAGGCCACCGCAGTGGCCAGCGTCGCTCGGACGGTTCCGGGCGCTCACGTTACCGAGGCAACAATGGCTAACCCAGGTTCGCCGCGCCGCTTTGCGCGCATAGATCGACTCCCCCCTTACGTATTCAACATCACTGCCGAGCTGAAGATGGCCGCCCGTCGTCGTGGCGAAGACATCATCGACTTCAGCATGGGCAACCCTGACGGCCCTACTCCGCCGCACATCGTCGAAAAACTGGTCACCGTAGCCCAGCGCGAAGACACCCACGGCTACTCGACGTCCAAGGGCATTCCGCGTCTGCGCCGGGCCATCTCCAATTGGTACAAGGATCGCTACGAGGTCGACATCGACCCGGAAAGCGAAGCCATTGTCACCATCGGTTCCAAGGAAGGCCTGGCGCATTTGATGCTGGCCACCCTCGATCAGGGCGACACCGTGCTGGTGCCGAACCCGAGTTACCCGATTCACATCTACGGTGCCGTGATTGCCGGCGCCCAGGTACGGTCGGTGCCGCTGATCCCTGGCGTGGACTTCTTCGCCGAACTGGAAAGCGCCATTCGTGGCTCGATCCCGAAACCGAAGATGATGATCCTCGGCTTCCCGTCGAACCCCACGGCTCAATGCGTGGAGCTGGATTTCTTCGAGCGAGTGATTGCGCTGGCCAAGCAGTACGACGTCTTGGTGGTACACGACCTGGCTTACGCCGACATCGTCTACGACGGCTGGAAAGCCCCGTCGATCATGCAAGTGCCGGGCGCCAAGGACATCGCGGTGGAGTTTTTCACCCTGTCCAAAAGCTACAACATGGCGGGCTGGCGGATCGGTTTCATGGTCGGCAACGCTGAGCTGGTCAACGCCCTGGCGCGGATCAAGAGTTACCACGACTACGGCACGTTCACCCCGTTGCAGGTCGCGGCCATTGCGGCGCTGGAAGGCGATCAGCAGTGCGTCAAAGACATCGCCGAGCAGTATCGGCAGCGCCGCAACGTGCTGGTCAAAGGCCTGCATGAATTGGGCTGGATGGTTGAAAACCCGAAGGCGTCGATGTATGTCTGGGCCAAGATTCCCGAAGCGTACGCACACATGGGCTCGCTGGAATTCGCCAAGAAAATGCTCGCCGAGGCCAAGGTCTGCGTCTCGCCGGGTGTCGGGTTTGGTGAGTATGGGGATGATCATGTGCGCTTTGCGCTGATCGAAAACCAGGACCGGATTCGTCAGGCTGTGCGCGGGATTCGCGGGATGTTTCGGGCTGATGGGCTCGTTCAGAAAACCAGCGCCAGTTAAATCGCCTTCGCGGGCAAGCCTCGCTCCTACGGTTCAGAGTCGAATCGAAATGGTGTGATCGACTCAACCCTGTAGGAGCGAGGCTTGCCCGCGAAGCTTTTTAAACGAACATCGACAGCAGAAGGATAAAGCCCAGCGCAACGATGGACAGGATGGTTTCCATCGCGGTCCAGGTTTTGAAGGTTTCAGCCACGGTCATGTTGAAGTACTGCTTCACCAGCCAGAAACCCGCGTCGTTGACGTGAGACAGGATCAACGAACCGGCTCCGGTGGCCAGCACCAGTAGCTCACGGTTCACACCCGGAATCATCCCCACCACTGGCACCACGATGCCCGCGCCGGTAATGGTCGCCACGGTTGCCGAACCGGTCGCGATACGGATCACCGCCGCCACCAGCCAAGCCAGAAGGATCGGCGAGATCTGCGCGGCCACTGCCATGTTGCCGATGACATTACCAACGCCGCTGGTTACCAGCATCTGCTTGAAGCCACCGCCGGCACCAATGATCAGGATGATCGCTGCGGTCGGCGCTAGGCTCGCATCCAGCCATTTGAGCATCTGGTTGGAGCCAATGCCCTGCTTGTAACCGAAGGTGTACAGCGACAGCAGCAACGCCAGCAGCAGTGCCGAGATCGGGTGACCGATCAGGTCCATAAAGGTGCGGAAGAAGTTGCCGTCCGGCAGCACCACATCGGCAAAGGTCTTGAGCAGCATCAGGAACACCGGCGACAGCACGGTGATCAAGGTGATGGAGAAACTCGGGAGATCGGCAGAATCGTTTTCACGTGCCAGTTGATCCACCAGTTCCTGGTTAGGATGACCGGGGATGTATTTGGCAATGAACGTGCCGTAGATCGGGCCGGCAATGATCGCCGTCGGCAGCGCAACGATCAGGCCGTAGAGAATGGTTTTACCGATGTCGGCGCCGAACACGCCAATGGCCAGCAACGGACCCGGGTGCGGCGGAACCAGACCGTGTACGGCAGACAGACCGGCCAGCAGCGGGATGCCGATCTTGATGATCGACACGCCGGTACGCCGGGCGACGATGAACACCAGCGGGATCAGCAGCACGAAGCCGATTTCGAAGAACAGCGGAATGCCGACCAGGAACGCGGCGAACATCATCGCCCACTGCACCTTGTCCTTGCCGAACGCACGAATCAGCGTCTGGGCAATCTGATCCGCCCCGCCCGACTCGGCCATCATTTTGCCGAGCATGGTGCCCAGCGCCAGGATGATCCCGACGAAACCGAGCACCCCACCAAAGCCGTCCTGGAACGCCTTGATGATGGTGCCGATCGGCATGCCGGAGGTCAGCCCGAGAAAGGCTGCGGCAATAATCAGGGCAATGAAGGGGTGGAACTTGAACTTGGTGATCAGGACGATAAGCCCGATCACCGTGACCACTGCATCGAGCAGCAGGAACGTCTCGTGGGACATGCCAAACATTAGGGGTGTCTCCTGGTTGTTGTTGTTATTAATGCGGGTAATTCGCAAGCCGTAAGGACAGCGCTGTCTCTCGGGGCAAAAATCATGACGCGCGTTTCAGGCCATGTTCCAGCCACCAGACATGCGCCTGTTGCGCCAGTTGCTCAACGCTGTGGTTCGAAGCGTCCAGAGCCAGGGTCAAGGTCTCGCCAACGGGCGATTCAAGCGTGGCGAACTGGCTGTCGATCAAGGTCGAAGGCATGAAGTGGCCCGGCCGATGGGAGACACGATCGGCGGCGACTTCAGGGGTCAGTTCCAGGAACACGAAGCCCAGGCCAGGCAAGGCGCTGCGCAGGCGTTCGCGATAAATGTGTTTGAGGGCCGAGCACGTCAGCACCGGGCGCTGGCCCTGGGCATCGACGCGGCGCAGCTCTTCGCACAGGCTGTCGAGCCAGCCGGCACGGTCTTCGTCGTTCAGGGGGATCCCCGCGCTCATCTTTTCGATATTGGCGGCAGGGTGGAAAGTGTCGCCTTCAATGGCGGTCGCGCCGCTGAGTTGGCACAAGGCCTCGCTGACGCAAGTCTTGCCGCAACCGGCAACGCCCATGATGACCAGGGCGGTGATGGGATGATTCATGTAACACCTCAGCGCGCAGACAGCGCTACCTTTGAAAGCTGTGACACTCGTTCAAAAGCAGAAGTTGCCGACGCCTTCTTGTCATTTTTGTGGGTTGCAGCATGTTCGTTCCCAACGCCAAAAAACGGGGATCAGGCAAACCCCGCTCACGCATTTGCAGCTGCGTCGAGACAGCGCTACCTTAGTGCCTCGAATTTTGTTTGGCAAGCCGTCCGATGATCTCTCCTAAAAACGATAAAAATACGCGCACCACTGGCCGCCCTACCCTGAACGAAGTGGCACGTCTGGCCGGTGTCAGCCCGATCACCGCTTCCCGCGCCTTGCGCGGCGTCAGCACGGTGGCCACCGAACTGGTGGAAAAAGTGCAGAAAGCGGCCCTTGAACTGAACTACGTGGTCAACCCTGCCGCCCGCGCATTGGCCTCGGCCCAGAGCCATTCGGTGGTGGTTTTGGTGCCTTCACTGTCCAACCTGCTGTTCATCGATACGCTGGAAGCCATTCATCAGGTTTTGCGTCCCAAGGGCTTCGAAGTGCTCATCGGCAACTTCCATTACTCGCGCGATGAAGAAGAAAACCTGCTGCGCAATTACATGGCTTATCAGCCCCGTGGCTTATTGCTGACCGGTTTTGACCGCACGGAAAGTTCGCGGCGGATGATCGAGGCGAGCAACATTCCGTGCGTGTACATGATGGAACTGGACAGCGCGGCCGGCCTCAATTGCGTGGGTTTTTCGCAGCTCGCGGCGGGTGAAACGGCGGCGCAACATTTGCTGTCCCGTGGGCGTAAACGCCTGGCCTACATTGGTGCGCAGCTGGATCAACGCACCTTGCTGCGCGGCGAAGGTTTTCGCAAAGCCCTGCAAAAGGCCGGTTTGTATGACCCGGACCTGGAAGTGCTGACGCCACGCGCGTCGTCCGTCGGCTTGGGTGGCGAGCTGTTTCTGCAACTGTTGGCCAGTCATCCCGACGTGGACGCGATTTTCTTCGGCAACGACGACCTGGCCCAGGGTGCATTGCTTGAAGCCATGCGATGCGGGATCAAAATCCCCGAACGTGTGGCGATCCTCGGTTTCAACGACCTGCCCGCCTCGGCGCACATGGTGCCGCGTCTGAGCAGCATCAGTACGCCGCGCGAGGCGATTGGCCGGCGTTCGGCGGAGTTGATGTTGACGCTGCTGGCGGGGAATGCGGTGGCCAAACCGGTGCAGGACATGGGGTTTGAGTTGAAGGTGCGCGAAAGCACATAACCTGTGGTGGGATTTCAACTAACCTTGATAGTGTTTCTCATCCCGTTGATTGCCTGCCGGCCTCGGCACTGCCGATCCGGTTTGAAAACCGCGCAATGTCTGTCAGATTCCTGAAGCGTCGAATCGCTAACGGAGTAGCTCAATGGAACACGCACTGAAGATTCTGGGTAAAGCATCGTCCATCAACGTCAGAAAGGTCCTGTGGACCTGTGAGGAACTGGCTGTTGCCTATGAACGTGAGGACTGGGGCGGCGGTTATGCGTCCACCCACACGCCAGAGTTTCTCCGGCTCAATCCCAACGCGCTGGTGCCGGTGATCATCGACGAAGCTGGCGTGCTGTGGGAGTCCAACACCATCTGCCGTTATCTGGCAGGCAAACACCAGAACACCGATCTGTTACCCCACGAACCGGCCGCGCGCGCTCGGGTGGAGCAGTGGATGGATTGGCAGGCCACCGAACTCAATGCCTCATGGAGCTATGCATTCACGGCCTTGGTCCGCAAGGATCCGGAGTTCCAGGACCCGCATCACATCGCTGCCGGTGTACGAGGCTGGAACCAGAAGATGGGCATTCTCGAGCATCAGCTCGCGATGACCAAAGCTTACGTCGCCGGGCCACGGTTCACCCTGGCCGACATTGTCATCGGGCTGTCAGTCAACCGCTGGCTGATGACGCCGATGGAGCGGCCCGACTACCCGGCCATCGACGAGTATTTTCAGCGATTGGCACAACGCTCGGGCTTCCTCAAACACGGCTGCAACGGCTTGCCTTGATGCCATGCCTTTGCTTGCCGCCAGGCGGCAAAGGTTCACCGCAAAACCTGCATTGGGCGCCAGCCAAAAAGACCATAACCAACTGATATATAGATAATTTTCTATATAGGCATACTATTTGCTGAAAGCACTGCACCACAAACACCTACAAGGTCTACTCATCATGTTGGTCAGTGCAAAACAACACATGCAAAACCTTCCCTTGCCCAAGCAGTGGGGCAAGGATCCACTCGCCGAAGCTGCGGCCGGAACCGACCTTCAGGGCTCGATGATGCAAGCCCTGCAAACCAACGTGCAGGCGCAGGTTCAGGCATCCGCGACCCAGCAAGCCACGCAACAAGTCAGTGAGGCGAGCAAGATCAGCGACAACGTTGATGAAGCGTTCGCGAAAACCCGCGTGGCCTTGCAAGCTGCCGAGTCATCCAAACTGCCCGCCGATGCCCAATTCAGGACCAGTGATAGCCCGGCCGGAGACGCCTTCAAGGAATACATGAGCAAAACGCCGGAACAGCGTCTACGCGACAGTATTCTGCAAGAGATGGGACTGACAGAAGACGAAGTAAACGCCATGCCGCCTGAAAAACAGCAGGCGATCGCTAAAGAGATCACCGAGCGCATGGAGCACAAGATCAAACTGGTGCAGGCCGAGAAAGAAAACGGAAATAGTGAGAAAGGCAGTAGCCAGGTAGTCGACAAGTTTCTTGCTTCGCTTTGATTTTCATTGCTTCCAAAAAAGAGTCCCGCCCAGGAGTCTTTGCTCTGAAACCTCCCGACCGTTCATCACCTAAAAAGCAATACTGTAATTTATGACAGTAGACGGCCTCCCTCGCTTGGAAAATCATGTTTTCACCGCGTTTCCAGGATTACCGCGGTTTCATCCATTACTGGCAAGGAAGAAAAATCATGACCACAAAAAAAACTGCGGTTGGACTGTTCAGCGTGAAAGTCAAAGAAAACGGTGGAGATGAGGTTTCTATCCCAACTACAGATATCGTCCTCTTAGTTAAGGAGCGCGAACTGATTGTCGGCGGAAACAACCCAGACTTCTTTCCGGCAAACTGGGGGGCCCAAATTGAAATCAACCAAGAAATAAAACCTGGGTCATACAAAATCAGCGACGATTTAAGGACCTTTGCATTTTACAACTCAAAAGAAAATCCCGGCTCCTCGTGGATGGCGAAAGACGGTGAAATCATTTTAGATGCGGTAGACCTTGATAAAAAATATGTGAAAGGGAGTTTCAACTTCACCGCTGTAAGTCGCCACACCCCTCCGCAGTCCGCAGAAGTCAGAGGTGATTTTTCGCTCACTGAATAAGCCTGAGGTAACCGGTGATTCAAGAATGTTTCGCCGAACAAATTTGCCCCTCCACGCAGGAGGGGCAATCCAGCAAAACACTAGCCTATCCGCAACGTCGAATTAAACTGACTGATCGCATCCACCACATGCCGCGACCCTTGCTGAATCTCCAAGATCACCTCCCCCGCCTCGTTCGCCAGTTCCACCCCGAGTCCGGTTCGGCTCAAGCTCGACTGCATGCTCGACACCGCACTCAACGACAGATCGTGGTTCTTGCGCACCACGTCGACAATCTCCAGCGTCGCCTGACTCGTGCGTGCCGCGAGGCTGCGCACTTCATCGGCCACGACGGCAAACCCTCGCCCGTGCTCCCCCGCTCGCGCCGCTTCGATGGCCGCGTTCAGCGCCAGCAAGTTGGTCTGGTCCGCAATGCCGCGAATGGTCTGGACGATGGTGCCGATGATGTCGGACTGTTTGCTGACCGCATCGATACTGAGCGCGGCTTCGTTCAAGTTCCGGGAAATGTCCTGGATGATCTGCACCGTTTGCTGCACTACCTGAGAACCCTTCTGCGCACAGGCATCGTTTTGCACCGAGGTGCTGTGAGCCGATTCCGCAGCGGTCTGCAAAGTGGTCACTTGCTCGGTGATGTCGCTGGCAAACTTCACCACTTTGTACAGCCGGCCCTTGGCGTCGAACAAGGGGTTGTAGGAGGCTTCGAGAAATACGGTATGGCCGTATTTGTCTTTGCGTTCAAAACGATGGGAGTGATATTCGCCGCGATTGAGTGAAGCCCAGAACGCTTTATAAGCCTGCGACTCGGCTTCAGCGCGGTGGCAAAACAGGCTGTGGTGCTGACCGACCACTTCGTTGAGCGAGTAATGCATGGTCTTCAGGAAGTTTTCATTAGCCGTGATGACTTTGCCGTCGGGACTGAATTCGATCACGGCCATGGAACGGCCTATCGCCGCCAGCAGGCTAACGTTTTCGTGCTCCTGATAGATCCGTGCGGAGATGTCCGAGGCGACTTTGATCACGCTTTTAACCTGGCGATCGGGACCGAATACCGGCATGTAACTGGCTTCGAGCCAGATATCCTTGCCGCTCTTGTTCAAGCGTAAAAAAGTCCCGCTGATCGGTTCGCCACGGGCCAGGTCTCGCCACAACTTCGCGTACGACTCGCTGCGGTAGAACCCTTCTTCACAAAATATTCGGTGATGTTTGCCGCGCACTTCGTCTGCGTTATAACCCATGACACTGCAAAAGTTGTCGTTGGCATCAAGCACGATGCCTTCCGGGGTGAACTCGATCATCGCCATCGATCGACTGACAGCCGCCAACTTGGCGTTGGCTTCGGTCAGCGCACAGCTGAATCGTTGGATTTCCAGCAGGTCAGCCTTGTGATGTAGGTTAAACATGGTCGTATCACCCTTCAGCGCGTTTTTTGATTGATGAAAGTTCTTTGGTCTTTCAACGGATCCACCACATCGTTCTATGGAACAGGCACACGCGTTCCTCCAGGGGAGGAATTGTCAGGTGATCAATGATGTTCAATCGGAGAGTCCATGCAGCAACGCTCTTATCAAGACATCCTTCTCTTGATAGCCCGGGACCGGGCCAGCCCTAACGTTTTCAAAAGTAACTCCCTTTACCGGCCAGCTCCTTGGTTGCTACGTGTCGGTGCCTTGGGTTAAGCACTCTTGCGCTGCAATTTTCATATTGCGAACGACATCGTTAGCTACGAGTCAGCTTAGACAGCCGCTTGAGGGAAGCAAGGCCACTAGTCGGCCAGTATTGAGGACAAAATCGGTTCAGCGAGCATGTCCAGCAACGCTAGTACGGCCGCAGAAGGTTTTTTGTTCGATGCGGCCAGGGCAAACTCACGATCGATGCGCGGATGGACCGGTACCACGCGCAAGCCTTGTCGATTACTTGGCAGCGTCATCTCGGGCACCAGCGTCACGCCGATGTTTTCCCGCACCAGCGTGAACGCACTGCTCCATTCCCGGACCTCGACCCGAACGTCACGCAAGTGCAGCCCGGCATCGGCGGCGAGGCTGCGGGCGTTGGTCGAGCAACCACCGGTGGCCAGCACAAAAGGTTGCTCCGCCAACTCCGCGAGGGTGATGCCTTCTTCATTCGAACGACGCGCCAAAGGATGGCCCCCCGGCAGAACCGCCATCCAGGAATCACGCCCCAAATGACCGGCATTGCGCTCAGGTGCCGGGTTTAACACCACGCCGACATCCACCAGCCCGGCAGCGAGCAGCGTTTCGACTTCATCGTCGCTGACTTCCAGCGCCACCACTTGAATACCGGGATACAGCCGATTGAACTGGCGCAGCAGCGGCGGCAGGAACGTTGCCAGCACCATGGGAAAACTGGCCAGGCGAATAGTGCCGCGTTGAATGCCTTTGGCGGCATCGACGGTGCTGCGAATCGATTCCAGAGCGTCGAGCATGGTCCGCGCATGCTCGATCACAGGAAGGCCGATGGCCGTCGGCAGGGTCTGGCGATTCTCTCGACTGAACAGCTGAACACCCAGGGTGTCTTCGATCAGGGCCAACGCCTGGCTGGCCCCTGACTGGGTCATGCCGACGCGCTCGGCAGCCCGGGTGATGTTGCCGGTATCGGCCACCGCCACCACCATTCGCCAGTGCATCAGATTCATCATGGCAGTAGCTTTCCTTATGGCAGGGCTCTGAAAGATTAATTTTACCGAGGGTGCCGCGCACTATGACACTGGCGCAAATCCCCAACCAGAGCCCTGCCGATGAAGTTGTATTACGCCCCACACGCCTGCTCGCTGGCGCCGCACATTGTGCTGCGTGAACTGGATTTGCCCTTCGAGTTGGTACGTGTCGATAACAGGACCAAGAAAACCGAGACCGGCGCTGACTTCCTCGCGATCAACCCCAAAGGGTATGTCGCTGCCTTGCAATTGGATAACGGCGAGGTGCTGACTGAAGGACCGGCACTCCTGCAATACCTGGCGGATCTGCGACCCGAGTCGAAACTTGCTCCGGCGAACGGGACGTTCGAGCGGGTACGGTTGCAGGAGTGGTTGAATTTCGTCTCGACGGAGATTCATGGAGGGTTGGGTTGGCTGTTCAATTCGCAATTTGCGGATGAAGTGAAGGCGCAGATCAAAGAGAAGCTGTTCAAGCGGTTGTCGGTGCTGAGCCAGACGCTGGAGCGGCAAGATTATTTGATGGGCGAGTTCAGCGTGGTTGATGCGTATTTGTTTACGGTGCTGCGTTGGGTGCCGCTGTTTGCGATTGATTTGGGTCAGTGGCCGGCGTTGGTGCGATTTCAGGCCAGAATTGACCAGAGGCCAGCCATTAAGGCGGCGTTGGCTGCTGAATCTTTGTAAGTCTTGAGACCATCGCGAGCAGGCTCACTCCCACATGGGGATATTCCGTGGACACAGTATTTGCGTGCACCCGAAATCCCTGTAGGAGTGAGCCTGCTCGCGAATGCGGTAGTTCTTACACCGCAAAATCATCAGGAAAAAACTACAAACTCGCACTCACCTTGGTCGCCACCTCCCCCGGCACCCAGGCTTTCCAGATCTGCGGCTGATTGCGTAAAAACGCCTCGGCCACTTGGCGTGGTTGCTGGCGCTTTTCGCTCATCTGCCCCAGCGTCTGGTTCAGCAAATCGATTGGAAAATCGACCTTTTCAAAGAACGCCACCAGGTCCGGGTACTGCGCCTTGAACGGCGCGGACACGCCAATCGCCAGGCTTGCCGGCATCGAGCGCGTGCCTTTGGGGTTGGGGTTTTTGGCATCGGCCAGGGTCTTCCAGGCTTCGGCATCGAACGGCGGCTCGTCGAGTTTCACCAGCTTGAATCGGCCCAGCAGCGGTGTTGGCGACCAGTAGTAAAACAGCACCGGTTTGCCGCGGCGGATCGACGAAGCGACCTCGGCATCCAGCGCCGCGCCGGAGCCGGTACGGAAGTTGACGTAGCTGGCGGTCAGGTCATAAGCCTTGAGTTTCTGGCTGTTGACGATCTCCGAAGTCCAGCCGGTCGGGCTGTTGAGGAAACGCCCGCGGCTTGGGTCTTCCGGATCGCGGAACACGTCCTTGTAACGGGCCAGGTCGGCAACGGACTTCAGTTCCGGGGCCAGTGGTTTGATGCCGCGTTCCGGGTCGCCCTTGATCACGTATTCGGGCACCCACCAACCTTCGGTGGCGCCTTTGACCGTGTCGCCCAAACCAAACACCTTGCCCTCGGCTGACGCCTTGACCCACGCCGGACTGCGCCCGGCCCATTCTTCGCCGATTACCTGAATGTCGTTCCTGGCCAACGCCGCTTCGAGGCTGACGGTGCTGCCCGGCAAGGTGTCGGTGGGGTAGCCGTAACCCTTCTCGACGATCAGTCGCAGGATTTCGGTGATCAGGCTCCCGCTCTCCCAAGTGATGTCACCGAAGTGAATCGGTGCAGTTTTTTCGGCGGCCGGAACATGGGTTGCCACAAGGCTCAGGGCCAGCAGCGAACTGCCGAGCAGGGTTTTGATCGATCTCATACGGACCTCTGGGTCAGGGGTTGGTTGGCGCTGTGCTGGGCGCACAGTGCCTGGGAGCGGGTCATGTAGACGCTGACCGAGCGCTGGGAAATGCTCAGTTCGGCGGCGATTTGCGGGTAGGTCAGACCGTCGATTCGCGACAACAGGAAGGTCGCCCTGACCTTGCCTGGCAAGCGATCAAGTGTGCGATCCAAGCCATGCAATGACTGGCTGAGTTGCACCAGTTCCTCGGGGGATTTCACATCGATATGTTGCAACTGATTGAGGTGTTGGTGCTCCAGATCCCGGTGGCGCCATAGCTGATAAATCAACCGGTGGGCGATGGTGGTGAGCAAGGCGCGAGGCTCGCGGATCGGTGTCAGGCCTGGGGATTCGAGCAGTTGCACGAAGGTTTCGGCGGCGATGTCTTCGACGCTGAAACCGACACCTGAATGCCGGCGCAAGCGTGCGCACAGCCAGGGGTAATGAGCGCGGAACAATCCGCCCACGTTATTGCGATGGGAGACGTCGGTGCCGGACATAGAGGCTCCAAGGGTTAGGGGTCGCTGAATGTCCGGTGATCCGGTGGCGCGATCCTAGCAAGGAGCCTTATTCTTTAATAATACTTAAAAAGTATTTTTATATTCCTTAAATGAATTTAGATTGGTGGCGTCCGATCAATCGCTTTCGCGGGCAAGCCTCGCTCCTACAGGGTTAGTGTCGATGATCAATCCCGCGGCCGACACTAGCCCTGTAGGAGCGAGGCTTGCCCGCGAAAATTCTAACGGTCAACGCAACCGCCCATAACCCAACGCTTCGGCTTCCTGCTGATAATCGAGAATGACTTGATAGTCGCTCTCGCTGGCCCGCAGCACTTCCTGGAGGCCGAGGATTTCCGCGACATCGGGCAACTCATGCAATGAGGCGTTCATCGCCTGCCGAAGCACTTCAACCTGCTCATCGGTCAGCGTCGCGGCCGTGATGAACGGCAACGTCGGACTGAATGCACTTCGGGCCACGACGTGCAGACCTGCGACCTCGTTGTCGGCATGCCGCGCCAGATAGGCGAAGGTCACGCTGTCGATGGCTGCCAGGTCTGCAAGTTCTTCGCGCAGCCAGCGCAGGCTCTCGCGGTGACTCCCACTGATAGCGACACTGGAAAAAAACTGACCGTCGCGATGCAGCGGCGCCAGTCGATGCCGCAAGAGGTTCATGCCGCTGTTGGAGTCTTCGCCGTTGATCACCCCGCGACTGTCGCGAAAGGCCGGCAAGGTTCGCCGTGGATCATCGGCGCGGCTCAGCAGCAGGCTGCAATGATTGCCGCCATTGCTGTCGGTGAGTTCATAACGAGGCCGGCCGACGACCCGGACTTTGCCGCGCAATGCGGTCATCAGCGGGTAGCCGCAGGTTTGAGTCAGCAGCAGATCCGGCGAGAGCCAGAGTTTGGGCAGCGACAGGCCTTCGGCACTTAAACGGGCATGGCCCAGGTGTTCGAGGATGCGCGAAAGCCAGCGCTCGTTCGCCGCGCGTATCGGCTCGGGGGCGACGTACATCAAGAGTTCGGCGATGTGTTCAGTCATCAAAAATCTCCCCGACAACGAAATCCCCCTGTGGGAGTGAGCTGTGGCGAGGGGATTTAGCGAAACGTCGCACCGCCCCGTTGGACTGCGAAGCAGGCCCAAGATTTTGGGGCGGCTGCGCCACCCAACGGGGATAAATCCCCTCGCCACAAAGGCTCGCTCCCACAGGGTTCAGGTGTCGATCATAAAAAATCAGTGGAATGGATGCCTCGGGCTATCGATGGCCTTCACTCCATTCTCCCGCCACAACTGCCCATAACCCTGCACCAGAAACCCGCCGCTGCGCGCCAGCCATTGCTCGCGGCGCGCGTGGTAGGCGCGTGGCAAGTCGTACCAGGGCAAACCCGGCAAGTCGTGATGCACCAGGTGAAAATTGAGGTTCAGGAACAGCCCGCGCCACGGCCAGGCCGCTTCGTTGAGCACGGAGCGTTGCTCGGGTTCGGCGTGCGGGCGGTGTTCATAGTAGGAGCGAATCATCGCAATCGAAAGCGCCGGCACGCTGATCAATAACAGGTAATGCCAGACCGGCAGCACACTGTAGCGCGCGATGAACACCAGCATCAGCAGGGTCAGCGCACCGTGGGTCAGCCACATCAACCATGCTTGTCGCTCACCGTTGATCAGCCGCTGCAGCTCTTCCTTCGCCAACGCCAGCAGGGCCAGCGGCGCACCGAGCATGAAGCGCCCGAGCACGGTTTTGTTCAGCCTGTGCAGGCCTTGTTCGAGGAGCGAACTGCCCTGCCACTGCGCGGCCGTCAAGTAACGGCTTTCCGGATCGATTCCGGGGAGGGTCAGGTCTTCGTCGCGGTGATGCAGCAAATGGCTGTCGCGATACAGGGTGTAGGGATACCAGACGGCGAATGGTGCGTAGCCGAGGATTTTGTTCAGCGCCGTCCAACGGGTCGGATGCCCGTGAAGCAATTCGTGCTGTACCGATAACCAGAGCACCACCAGCGGGATCAGCAGAAAAGTGCTCCACCACAGCCCCAGCCGATCACTCGTCAGGACAATGCTGAACCAACCGACATACACGCCGACCAGCAACAGCCAGGTCGGCCACTCGGTGCGAGCGGTCAGGCGTTGGCGCAGGGTTTCGATTTCTTCTCGGTGGGCAGCATCGAAGTAATGGGGCATGGCGTTGCTCAGATCGGGGACCAGTCCCCTTCTGTGCAATGGCGCAGGGAAATCTTGCAGATTATTTGGTGATCGTTCCCACGCTCTGCGTGGGAATGCCTCTAGGGACGCTCCGCGTCCAGTGACGCGGAGCGTCACGGGCTGCATTCCCACGCAGAGCGTGGGAACGATCGATTAACGCGGGATCAATGACCGAACACATCCACCTTTTTGGCCTTCTTGTCTGCGCGTTTTTCATCGGCGGTTTTCGCCGGTTTCTTCTTTGCTGCTTTTTTTGAATCCATGCCTTTGGCCATGATACGTACTCCACTCATACGGGATGTGAGATCAGGTATACACCTATCCCCGGCCGCGCGTTCTTTTATAATCCCCCGCTTTGCGCACCGAAAGACCAAACCCATGCCCGACACCCAGTACACCCTGCTCGCCGAGCCGTTATGGCCGTTGATGAACAAGTTTTATCGCGCCCACCAATCGCCGATGAAAGCGGTCCGCGACGCTCAGCTGTGGGTCGCAAGGCGCGATGAGATCGTTGGCGCGCTGTGTTTGCGGCCGGTCTCGGGCGGGCATTGGTTGACGGGGTTGTTCGTCGACCCGGCGTGTCGGCAACAAGGGATCGCGGCGGCGTTGATGGCCGCAGCGGTGAGCGGTCTTGAGCTACCGGTCTGGCTGTTCTGCCATCCCGACTTGCGTGGCTTTTATGAACGCCAAGGGTTTTCCTTCGATCCGCACATGCCATACGCCATGACCGAACGCTTGAGCCGTTACGCGCGCAGCAAACCGATGATCGCCATGGGCCTGGCTAAACAGCACACTTCAGACTGATGGAGCCCCCTGTAGGAGCGAGCCTGCTCGCGAAATCGGAGTGTCAGACGACATCAATGTTGAATGACAAATTGCTTTCGCGAGCAGGCTCGCTCCCACAGGGGGGTTGTGGTGTTTTCGGATCAGTCGTCGGCGTTAGGGTCGAGATCCGGAAACATCACTTCGGTAAACCCGAACTTGCTGAAGTCGGTAATCCGCGACGGGTACAGCCGGCCGATCAGGTGATCGCATTCATGCTGTACCACTCGCGCATGGAATCCCTCGGCAATCCGCACAATCGGCTGTCCCTTGGGATCAAAACCTTCGTAGCGAATCTGCTGATAACGGTCCACCGCGCCACGAAGGCCGGGCACTGACAGGCACCCTTCAAAGCCCTCTTCCATCATCGGGCTCAACGGCGTGATCAGCGGATTGATCAAAATGGTCTGCGGCACCGCTTCAGCATCGGGATAGCGTTCGCTGTGCTCGAACCCAAAGATCACCAATTGCAGATCGACTCCGATCTGCGGCGCGGCCAGGCCAACGCCACCGACGCTTTCCATGGTCTGGAACATGTCGTCGATCAACTGCCACAGCTCAGGGCTGTCGAACATTTCAGCCGGGACCGGCGGGGCGATGCGCAGCAGGCGTTCGTCGCCCATTTTCAGAATTTCACGGATCATTTGATGACTTCGTCAGTGGTGGGCTTGATCGAGTGATCCCGACCCAGTCCCGAAACATGCTGTTTGTGTTCGTGGTCGTTCTCGCCCGGGACTTTTTCGCCGTCATTTTTGCCTTCGGTCGACATGTGCTCGATCACCGCATTCATTTCGGCGCCGAGCAATAGCACCGCGGCGGAAATATAGAAGTAGAGCAACAGCACGATAATCGCGCCGATACTGCCATACATGGCGTTGTAGTTGGCGAACTCCTTCACGTACAGACCGAAACCCAGCGACGCGATGATCCATACCACCACCGCCAGCACCGAGCCTGGGGTGATAAAACGAAACTCCTGTTTAACGTCGGGCATGACGTAATAAATCAGCGCCACCGCCATCATCAACAGAATCACGACCACCGGCCAGCGCACGATGGTCCAGAGGGTCACGATGAACTCTTCAAGGCCGACTTGCGAGGCGATCCATTCCATCACCTGCGGCCCGAGCACCATCAGCGCGGCGGCCACCAACAGCATGCCGGCGATGCCAACGGTATAGATAATCGACAGCGGAAAACGCTTCCACGCGGGCCGGCCTTCGACGACGTCGTAGGCGGCGTTCATCGCGCTCATCATCAGCCGCACGCCGGCGGACGCGGTCCACAGGGCAATCACGATACCAATCGACAGCAAGCCACCCTTGGACTGCTGGAGTTGGTCGATCACCGGGTTCACCTGCTCCAGCGCTTGTGGCGGCAGGACCAGCTCGGATTGCAGGCGCAACCAAGAGAAGAAGTCCGGCAGGTGCAGGAAACCGATCAGGGCGATCAGGAACAGAATGAAGGGAAATAGCGAAAACAGCATTTGATAGGCCAATGCCGAGGCATAGGTCGACATCTCGTCGTCGACGAACTCGGTGACCGTGCGCACCATGACACGGTGCAGGCGCAGACCTTTCATGTGAGGGAAAAACATTAGCGTCTCCTTTCGCCGCAAAATGGGTAGAAGTCGAGGCGACTCAGGGGCCGTTTTCTACATCAAAGTAGCCTACTTGGCGACTTTGAAACAATTTCCGTGCGCAAGTTCAGGCTGACACAAAAACGGCCATCCGTGGATGGCCGTTCATGTTGCTCATCAAAGGCCGATTCAAGCCTTGTCGACGCCTTTCTTGATGGCGTCCTTGGCTTTGCCGACCGCTTGTTGGGCCTCACCTTTCTTTTCCTGAATTTTGCCTTCGGCTTGCAGCTTGGTGTTGTCAGTTGCCTTGCCGACACCTTGCTTGACGTTGCCGACGGCTTCGTTGGCCATGCCTTTTACTTTATCGCCAGTGCTGCTCATGGTGTTTCTCCTGTGAACAAATCAATGAGAAAAGTCGTTACACAAAGATTGACCGGAGGCGTTTGCACGGAGTTTCATTTATTTTCAGCCACACATTTCATCGTTCAGTGCAGATCAGGCTTTATGTTTGCCGGCCAACCCCCGAGAATGCGCAACGTATTCAGGCCATGGCGCTGAAGATCCAATCCCGTAGGAATGTTATGAAACTCGATAAAAAGCAGGCCATTGCCCGCAGAAACCAGGAACTCGGCGGTGCTGTGCTTGGCGTCAACAACTGCCATTTCACCGAACTGAACCGCAACCGCAACATTTGGTGGTTCGATATCCCGGTGGCGCGCCTGGCCATTGGTCAGTACGAATGGGTTCACCTGCTGATGCACACGCCGGACACCGACGAACTGCTGCACCTGAAAGTGCCGACGGTGTTCCTGCGCGAGAAGCTTGAAGGCCTGGTGGTGCGCAACGAAGGCAAACGCAAAGCCGCGTTGAGCCTGGAACTGAGCGCGGACAAGGATTCGTACCTGCAGGACATGCGCCCGGCGGGCACCAACGTCAATTTTGCGCCGTTCCGCCTGTAACTTTGCACATCCCCTGTGGCGAGGGAGCTTGCTCCCGCTGGGCTGCGAAGCGGCCCCAAATCAGGCGCTGCGGTATTTTTGGTGTATCTCCATCGACTGGATGAGACTACGACTGCTGCGCAGCCGAGCGGGAGCAAGCTCCCTCGCCACAAAAGCACTTCTGACATCGTTATAAACAAAAAGCCCCGCATCTGCGGGGCTTTTTTGGTTTACGCGCCTACTTTCTTCGCGTTCAGCTTCTTCAGCTCTTCGTCGCGCAATTCGCGGCGCAGGATCTTGCCGACGTTGGTGGTCGGCAGTGCATCGCGGAATTCCACGGAGCGCGGGACCTTGTAGCCGGTCACGTTCGCACGCATGTGCTCCATCACCTGCTCCTTGGTCAGCGTCACGCCCGGTTTGGCAACGATAAAGATCTTGATCGCCTCGCCCGACTTCTCGTCCGGCACGCCGATGGCTGCGCATTGCAGCACGCCCGGCAGGGTCGCCAGCACATCTTCCAGTTCGTTCGGGTAAACGTTGAAACCCGAAACCAGGATCATGTCTTTTTTGCGATCGACGATGCGCATGTAGCCGTCAGGCTGGATCACCGCGATATCACCGGTCTTCAACCAGCCTTCGCTGTCGAGCATTTCATCGGTAGCGTCCTGACGCTGCCAGTAGCCCTTCATCACTTGCGGACCTTTCACGCACAGTTCGCCGATTTCGCCCAACGGCTGCTCGACGCCGGTATCGTCGATGATTTTGCACACGGTCGACGGAACCGGAATACCGATGGTGCCAATCTGGATGTGCTGAATCGGGTTCACCGTGGCCACCGGGCTGGTTTCGGTCATGCCGTAACCTTCGCAGATGGCGCAACCGGTGACCGCTTTCCAACGCTCGGCCGCGGCCAGTTGCAGGGCCATGCCGCCGGACAGGGTGACTTTCAGTGCGGAGAAATCCAGCTTGCGGAAGCTTTCGTTGTTGCACAGCGCCACGAACAAAGTGTTGAGGCCGACGAACCCACTGAACTTCCACTTCGACAGTTCCTTGACCATCGCCGTCAAATCGCGCGGGTTGCTGATCAGGATATTGTGGTTGCCAATCAGCATCATCGCCATGCAATGAAAGGTGAAGGCATAGATGTGGTAAAGCGGCAGCGGCGTGATCAGGATCTCGCAGCCTTCGTTGAGGTTGGAACCCATCAGCGCCTTGCACTGCAGCATGTTCGCGACGAGGTTGCGATGGGTCAGCATCGCGCCCTTGGCCACGCCGGTGGTGCCGCCGGTGTATTGCAGCACGGCAACGTCGCTGCTGGCCGGGTTGGCTTCCGCCACTGGCTGGCCGTGGCCCTTGCTCAGCACGTCGTTGAACTTGATGGCCTTGGGCAAGTGATACGCCGGGACCATCTTCTTCACGTACTTGATGACGCTGTTGACCAGCAGGCGCTTGAGCGGTGGCAGCAGGTCGGCTACTTCGGTGACGATCACGTGCTTGACGCCGGTTTTCGGCACCACGGTCTCGGCCAGATGCGCCATGTTGGCCAGGCAGACCAGGGCTTTGGCACCGGAATCGTTGAATTGATGTTCCATTTCCCGCGCGGTGTACAGCGGGTTGGTGTTGACCACGATCAGCCCGGCGCGGATGGCACCGAACACAGCGACCGGGTACTGCAACACGTTGGGCAGTTGCACGGCGATTCGATCGCCCGGCTGTAAGTCGGTATGCTGTTGCAGGTAAGCGGCAAAGGCCCCGGACAATTCGTACAGTTCACCGTAGGTGATTGTCTTGCCCAGGTTGCTGAATGCCGGTTTGTCGGCGAAGCGCTGGCAGGATTGTTTCAACACTGCCTGAATATTCGGATACTCGTCAGGATTGATCTCGGCAGCAATCCCGGCAGGGTACTTATCCTTCCAAAAGTCTTCGTTCATGGAAGCCCACTCCTCAGCAACGCGAATTCAGCACCGCATTTGATGCGATTATTATTGGTGTGTGTTTGTTGGTGAATCTAGCGCTTTTACAAGCCCGAGAAGTCACAAAGCGCGCCGAGAGTAGCAGCTTTGCCAAGGGTCGACCAGAGCCAAAAGCGGCCTCTATGGTCACAATAGTGACTCAAGAATTGCTAGCGGTCATTTTAGAGCAAAGATTCTATACAGCCCTGAAAGCCGCGTAATTCGGGACATTCCCTTAAAAGCTTCGCGGGCAAGCCTCGCTCCTACAGGACCGGTGGCGCTCACAAATGAAGTGAACGACACAAAATCTGTAGGAGCAAGGCTTGCCCGCGAACGCGCGAAGCGCGGCCATTCAACGGCTACGCGATATCACGCAACTCCCGTCGCAGAATTTTCCCGACCGGCGTCATCGGCAACGACTCACGCAACACAATGTGCTTGGGCACTTTGTACGCCGTGAAGTTTTCCTTGCAGTACGCCTTCAGCTCTTCAAGGCTGACCCCCGATTCGCGGGCCACCACAAACAACTTCACCGCCTCCCCCGAACGCTCGTCCGGCACGCCGATCACTGCGCAGTTGGCGACTTTCGGGTGAGCCATCACGACGTCTTCGATCTCGTTCGGGTACACGTTGAAACCCGAGACGATGATCATGTCTTTCTTGCGATCGACGATGCGCACAAATCCATCCGGGTCGATCACCGCGATATCGCCGGACTTGAACCAGCCCTCGGCATCCAGCACTTCGGCGGTGGCCTCCGGTTTCTGCCAATAGCCCTTCATGATCTGCGGGCCCTTGATGCAGAGTTCGCCGCGTTCGCCCAAGGCCTGCTCGACGCCTTCATCGTTGATCACTTTCAGCGTGGTGCCCGGCACCGGCAGGCCAACCGTGCCGATGCGCGATTTGTCGCCGTACGGGTTGGTGCAAGCCACCGGGGAGGTTTCGGTCAGGCCGTAACCTTCGGTGATGCGGCAACCGGTGAGCTGTTCCCAACGCTCGGCGGTGGCCTTGACCAGCGCGGTGCCGCCGGAGTTGGTGAGTTTGAGGCTGGAGAAATCCAGGGTCTTGAAGTCCGGGTGATCCATCAGCGCGACGAACAGCGTGTTCAGCCCCAGCAGCGCCGAGAACCGCCAGTTCTTCAGCTCCTTGATGAAGCCGCCGATGTCGCGAGGATTGGTGATCAGCACGTTGTGGTTGCCGGTCACCATCATGCACATGCAGTTCGCCGTGAACGCGTAGATATGGTACAGCGGCAGCGGCGCGATCATCACTTCCTGACCTTCGCGCAACAGCGGCTGACCGTCGCTGCCGAACTGCCCGAGGCACGCCCGCGCCTGCTGCATGTTCGCCACCAGGTTGCCGTGGGTCAGCATCGCGCCCTTGGCCAGGCCGGTGGTGCCGCCGGTGTATTGCAACACCGCGATGTCGTCGAGGCTGACGTTCAGCGGCTTGATGCCCAGGCCCCGGCCCAGACGCAACGCGCTCTTGAAGGAAATCGCCTGCGGCAAGGAATACGCCGGGACCATTTTCTTGACCTTGCTGACCATGGTATTGACCAGCCAGCCCTTGGCACTGGGCATCAAGTCGCCCATCTTCGCTTCGATCAGGTACTGGATATCGGTGTCGGGCAGCACTTCCTGGACCTTCTGCCCGAACATGTTCAGGTACACCAGCGCCCGGGCGCCGGAGTCCTTAAACTGATGACGCATCTCCCGCGCGGTGTACAGCGGGTTGGTGTTGACCACGATCAGCCCGGCGCGCAAGGCACCGAACACGGCAATCGGGTAATGCAGGACGTTGGGCATCTGCACCGCAATGCGATCCCCCGGAACCAGGTCGGTGTGGGCTTGCAGGTAACCGGCGAACGCCAGGCTGTAGCGTTCCAGTTCGGCGTAGGTCAGGGTCACGCCCATGTTGCTGAAGGCGGGGCGATCAGCGAATTTCTTGCAGGAACGCTCGAACACCTCAAGCACCGACTTATAGGCCCCAAGGTCAATATCCAGGGGCACGCCGGCCGGGCGTTTGTCATTCCAGAAATCAGGTTGCATTGTTCTTGTCCTCTTTACCTGAGCCTATCCGGGGCCGCTTTCTGTCCGTCTTCAAAAACAAGGAGCGAAAAAGCGGGGCTCCACGGACACTAGCAGTTATGGCGAATCAGGCAAATATGACAAAGGGCGTCATTGACCGCGTGAATCTTGCTGCAGCGGCGTGGCCTGATCAGACGGCAAGCGCAGGATGCGCTATAAACTGCATCGAGGCTGTTTCCCCACCCGGCAGCCCCCCTGCAAAGGAATCGCCATGATCCATGACACTTTCTGGCTGACCGCGAGTGACCGCAGCCGCCTCTACGTCAACCAGTGGCTGCCCGATCCGCCTTTAAAAGCCGTGATCCTGCTGGCCCATGGCATGGCGGAACACAGTGGTCGCTACGCTCGCCTGGCAGAAAAACTCTGCGAGCAGGGCTACGGCGTCTACGCGCCGGACCTGCGGGGACATGGCAAAACTGCCGAAAACGGGACACTCGGCCATTTCGCCGACGACGATGGCTGGTGCAAAGTGGTCGGCGACCTGGCCAGCCTCAACCAGCACATCGGCCAGCAACATCCCGGTACACCGATCGTGCTGCTCGGCCACAGCATGGGCAGCTACATCGCCCAGGCCTATCTGCTGCATCACAGCGCCAGCCTGCACGGCGCGGTGCTCAGCGGTTCGAACTTCCAGCCGATCGCGCTCTATCGCGCGGCGCGACAAATTGCCCGGCTCGAACGTCTGCGCCAAGGCCCCACAGGTCGAAGTGCGCTGATCGAGTGGTTGTCGTTTGGCTCGTTCAACAAAAAATTCAAACCGGCGCGCACGCGGTTCGACTGGCTCAGTCGTGACCCGGCAGAAGTGGATCTGTACGCCAACGACCCGCTCTGCGGCTTTCGTTGCACCAATCAGCTGTGGATCGATTTGCTCGGCGGCTTGCAGCAAATCAGCAAAGCGTCCAATCTCGCTCAGATTGATCCGGGCCTGCCGTTGCTGGTGATTGGCGGTGAATGTGATCCGGTGAGCGAAGGCAAGCGTCTGAATGATCTGGCCCATGCGCTGCGCGCGGCCGGCAGCCAGAACCTGCAACTGACTATTTACCCGCAGGCACGGCATGAACTGTTCAACGAAAGCAACCGCGATGAAGTGATCGATGACGTGTTGAACTGGATCGCCCAGGCGCTGAGCCACCGCCGGCCACCCAGATCGGAATAGTTTTTTGTGGATTTTTTTATTCGTCACAGGAATTGAAACAGATGACCCAGGTTACCAACACCCCTTACGAAGCCCTCGAAGTCGGCCAGACCGCCAGCTACAGCAAGACGGTCGAAGAGCGTGACATTCAGTTGTTCGCCGCGATGTCCGGTGATCACAACCCGGTGCACCTGGACGCCGAATTCGCCGCGGGCACCATGTTCAAGGAGCGCATCGCTCACGGCATGTTCAGCGGTGCGCTGATCAGTGCCGCCGTGGCTTGCGAATTGCCTGGGCCGGGGACTATTTATATCGGTCAGCAGATGAGCTTTCAGAAGCCGGTGAAGATCGGCGACACCCTGACCGTGCGCCTGGAGATCCTGGAGAAACTGCCAAAGTTTCGTGTGCGGATTGCGACTCGGGTGTTTAACCAGCGCGATGAATTGGTGGTGGATGGCGAGGCCGAGATTCTGGCGCCACGCAAGCAGCAGACGGTGACATTGCCGACGTTGCCGGCGATCAGCATCGGTTAAAGCGCCTATCGGCGCCCATCGCGAGCAGGCTCACTCCTACATTCGACCGCATTCTCTCGGAATGACTGCGATCTAATGTAGGAGTGAGCCTGCTCGCGATGGGCGACACCTCGGTATCACTGCCTTTCTTGCACCTGCACACTCGCCGTCATCCCCGAACTCAAATTCATCCCCTCCGGCAACTGATCAATCTTGATCCGCACGGGAATCCGCTGCGCCAGCCTCACCCAGTTAAACGTCGGTTCGACCTCTGCCAACAACTGCCCATCCGGCGTGGTATTGCGATCGGTAATCCCGCGGCTGATGCTTTCCACATGCCCGTCCAGCGCTTCCCCCGCGCTCATCAACCAGACCTTCACCGGATCGCCGACACGAATCCGCGGCAACTTGGTTTCCTCGAAATATGCCTGCACATAGAAAGTCGAATCATCGATCAACGCCATCACCGGTTGCCCGGCATTTACGTAATTGCCTTGGGCCAGACGCAGGTTGGTGATGTGGCCACTGCGCGGTGCATGGACCTGACTGCGCGCCAGATTGAGTTCCGCGACTTTGGCTTCCGCCTGAGCTTCACGCAGTTCGCCACGGGCAATGCCGGCGTTGATTTGCGCGTTCTCGCGCAGTTCGGCGCTGATCGCTTGCGGCCCGAGACTGGCGCGGCGGCTGGCTTCGCGTTCGCGCAGATTGAGTTGTTGCTGGCGGGTCTGTACCACCGCCTGGGCCTTCTCCAGCGCCGCTTCGAAACGATCACGATCGATGCTCAGCAACAGATCGCCGGCCTTGACCTGCTGGTTATCGAACGCCTTGAGCTCACGCACCCAACCCGAGACGTCCGGGGCGATCACCACTACGTCGGCACGGATCCGCGCATCTCGGGTCCAGGGCGTGAGCATGTAGTACTGCCACAAATGGAAGCCGGCAAAGATCGCCACCGCCACCAGGCACAGGGTTATCGCGACACGTACGGGGGTACGCATGTTCAACTCCTTATAAAGGTCCGAGGACGACGGTGATCAGGGTCAATACACAGACGTACAAGGCGCAATCAAACAATGCTTCGTGCCAGATCCAGCGGCCGACCGGGGTCAGGCGCAACAGCATGCGAAAGGCTGCGGTGACGAGCAGTGCCAGCAGCACATAAATCAGAAAAGGACTGAGCAGCACACCGCCCACCGACCACTCACGCAAGCCCATGTCTTTGCTCCTGTTGGCGGCACCAGGCGCGCCAGCTGCTTTGCAATTGCAGCACGGCACCCTGGGCCAGTTTCACCGCGTCGCTGGGCGGCAACGCGTACAAGGTCTTCAAGAATTCTTCACTGGGTTGTTCCAGCGCATCGGCGCAGTCGCCTGTGGGGCCGTGCTCGAGGACTTTTTCCAGCTGCTCGAGATAACGTCGCTGTGGCGCGCTGACTGGCGATTGCGCCACCGCCAGGCTCAACCGCAGATGCAGCAATTCATCGCCAATGTCGAGACCGAGCAAGCCGTCATCCCAGCGACTCCGCGCTGGTTCCGGCAGTTCAGGATAGTGCCGCGCCAGTTGCAGCAAGCGGTCGGCCATGCGCCCGCCGAACCAGCTTTCGGCACCGCGCAGGTTGCGTCGGGTCAGCCGCACCAGATCGTCGAGCGTCGCCGCCAGCAAGCGGCGGCCATGCCACGCCGGGTTACGCAGGATCAGCAAGTGAAACGCCAGCACCGCTGCGCCGACACCGACCACCATCGCCTGGGCGCTATTGAAAAACGTGGCGACGTCGAACTTCATCGCGTTCAGCGGCGCCACCAGCACGATGAAGTGCAGACAGAACGAAGTGGCCGTGGCACCAATCTGCGGCTTGGCCATGCCCAGCGCACCGAGAAACAACGGCACGCCCATGCCCATGCACAGCAATGCAAATCCGCTCCATTGTGGCAGCAGAATTTGCCCGACAAAAAACGCCGCTGGAATCGCCAGAAAAATCCCCCGCATAAAACTCATGCCAATCTGTGCACCGTTCTCGCGACTGGCAAACAGGCTGCACACCACGCAAGTCAGCACCAACGCTCCCGCCGCGGCGGGCCAGGCCGTTGCCAGCCAGAAGCACGCCACCACCAGAAACGCCAAGGCACTGCGTGCGCCGAAAACCAGCGCCAATGAAAGGTCGCGGTGCGGCGTCAGGGTACGTGGCGGATCGACCGTTTCGCGGCCCTCCTCCACCGCTTTCAACGCCGCCGTCGCCGCCATCACGGTATCGAGCAGCAAGGTGAAACGGGCCAGGCAATAACTCTGCGCGGAGCTGATGAGCGGATCATGGCAGGCATCGAGCAACCTCGGGCGCAACGCTTGCAGGGTCGCGGTATCGCAACCGCTGAGCCCGGCTTGAACCTCGATCATCCAAGGCAACAGTTGCTCGGCTTCCTGTGGTTCCAACTGCTTCCACTGCCGACGCACCGAACGGGCGATACGCAACAGCATCAAGAGCTTTTGACTCAAACCACTGATGGCGCGTGCGCGTTGCCGACCGAGGCCACCTTCAAACCAGGCATGTTCTCGCTGGGCATCGACGGCGACAATGCGACCGAGAATTTCCAGCAAGCCTTTGCGCGCCTGAGCATCGCCGGCCAGGGTGGCACGCGCCGCATTCATTCCGCTGTGCCAGGCGGCTTTAGCCTGATCCGCCAGTTGCCGCTCGACCCGCATCGGCCAAATCAACGCGCTGGCCGCCGTGGCGCACAGTATGCCCAGGCAGATTTCCGTACAGCGCGCCACGGCTTGGTCGAACACCGTCAGCGGATGGGTAATGGCTGGCAACGCAATGATCGCCACCGTGTAACCGGCCAGCACAAATGAGTAGGACCAGGCGCTGCGCAACAGCGTCGAACTCGCCGTACACAGCCCGAGCCACAACGCCAACGCCAGTAAAAACAGCCAGGGCGTCTGGGCGAACAGGCCCATGAACACCACTGACATGATCGTTCCGATCAGCGTGCCCAGCAATCTCGCCAGCCCTTTCTGCACCACCATGCCGGACAACGGCTGAGCGACGATAAACGCCGTCATCAGCGCCCAGGCGGGTTGCTCCAGGCCCCAGCGCAATGCCAGCCACAGTGCCAGGCCGCCGCCGATCAAGGTCTTGATCGCGAACTGCAGCGCGCGGCGGTCCGGCGCGAATAAAGCCTGCAAAGTGATAGGCACGTAAAACACTCTTGGAAGAACGATTTAACGATAGTCGGGTTCGGCGAGTATTCATCAACAACGCACAGTTTATGTAGGAGCTGTCGAGTGAAACGAGGCTGCGATCTTTTGATCTTGTTCTTGAAAGCAAATCAAAAGATCGCAGCCTCGTTTCACTCGACATCTGCTACAACGGATGATTCATGATTAAACGCCAGGCACAAAAAAACGCCAGACTGGCTGGCGTTTTTGACAGGTTGCGAGCGCTTAAGAGCGTGCGCGAGCCTGGTTACGCAGGGCTTTCACCTGATCGTGATTGCGTTGCACGCCGTGGTACTGACGTTCAACCATGTCACGAATGCCCACCAGGTTGTGCTTGTTGATTTTTTCCATGGCTTCTTTGTAAGCCTTCAGTGCATGGTCTTCACCGCGTTCGGCTTCGTTCAGCACGGCTTCTTCATCCTTGCCGGTGAACATCGCTTTCACATCGACCCAACGACGGTGCAGGTCACCGCTGACGCTGGTGGAAGTTTCCGGATCGCCACCCATCGAACGCACGGCGCTCTGGAGTTCGGCAGCTGCGGTGGCGCAGTCAGTGGAGCGTTGCACGAACAGGGTTTTGAGTTCAGGGTGTTTGATGTCTTCAGCGCAAGTCTTGAACCCTTCCTGACCGTCTTTGCTGGTTTCAATCAGGTCGTTGAGTACAGAGATCGCTTCTTTATTCATGTCGGTCATTTTTCAATTCCTTGCGGGTTGATGAAAGATGCAATAGCTGTTGCACCCTGCATGCCAGCTTCGAATAGATAACTTACTCGTTACATTTCAACGACATAGGTTTAACGACAAAATCTGTATCCGCTTTTTTTGCATGATCTGTCAATTGGCCTGCATGCAGAATGCCTGTATTTTCCCGATCGAATGAATTCAGACGACCCATGATGAACCCAGAAAAACTCGAACTGTTGATCACCCGTGAAATGCCCTTCGGCAAATACAAGGGGCGAATCATTGCCGACCTGCCCGGCCAATACCTGAACTGGTTCGCCCGGGAAGGTTTCCCCCATGGCGAACTGGGCGGTTTACTGGCCCTGATGCAGGAGATCGATCACAACGGTCTGTCGGAACTGCTCGAACCGCTGCGCGCCAAACACGGCAAACCTGCCCCGCGCCACTGAAATTGCCGAAACCGAGTAGCCCATGCCTGATAACACCCGTCGCGCCCGTGATGAACATTTCTGGAAGACCTTTGCCGACCGCTACGCGGTAGAACCCGGGCCTATCAACCTTGAAAACGGTTACTTCGGGCGAATGTCGCGCACCGTGGTCGAGGAGTATCAGCGCAACATCGAGCTGATCAACCGCAGCAACTCGGTGCATGTGCGCCAGCGTTTCGAACAGGTCGAAAGCCTTGAGATCCGGGCGCAGCTTGCCGGGATGATGGGCGTTCCCGCTGACACCATGGCCCTCACCCGTAACGCTTCAGACGGCCTGCAGTCGCTGATCCGCAATTACAATCGCCTGCAGCCGGGCGATCAGGTGCTGATTTGCGATCTGGAGTACGACACGGTAAAAGGCGCAATGCGTTGGCTGGCCCGGCATCGCGGCGTGGAAGTGATCGAAATCGACCACGCGCACCCCGCGAGTTTCGACAGCTTGCTGGCCACCTATCGCGACGCCTTCGTGCGCTACCCCAAGCTCAAATTAATGGCCCTGACCCACGTCACCCATCGCACCGGACTGGTCATGCCGGTGCAGGCTATCGCTGCTGCCGCCAAGGAACACGGCATCGACGTGATCCTCGATGGCGCGCATGCCCTCGGCCAGATCGAGTTCAACCTGAATGAACTGGGCGTTTCCTTCGCCGGCTTCAACCTGCACAAGTGGATCGGCGCACCGCTGACGCTGGGCTTCATTTACATCGCCCCTGAGCGCCTGGCCGACATCGATCCGGACATGGGCGAGATGCATTTCCCGGTCACCGATATTCGCGCCCGCACGCCTTACAGCACGCCGAACATCCCGGCACTGCTGACGCTGCCGCTGGTGTTCGAGGAGCATCTCGCCATGGGCGGCGCTGCTGCCAAGAGCACACGGCTCAACTACTTGCGCAACCGGTGGGTCAATGCGGTTCGCGAGCTGCCGGGGATCGATGTCATGACACCCGATGACCCGCGACTCTATTGCGGCATTACCTCGATGCGCTTTACCCGTCATAACGATCAACAGGCGACGGTCGAACGGCTGCTCAGCGACTACAACCTGTTCACCGTGGCCCGCAGCGGCGCCGCGAGTGGGCCATGCATACGCATTACGCCGGGGCTCACCACCACCGCTGCCGACATGGATCTGCTGGCGCGGGCGCTGACGGAACTGCGCTGAGGTCAGACCGTGTACTTGTCGAAGTCCTCCGGTTTGATTTGCGTCGAAGCGGCGAACGTGTCGATACCGATGGTCGTGTGCCCGAAAAACCCATCCTCGTTCGAATCTCGACCGAGGGTGTGGACGATTAACGTCGAGACCTCGCCACCCTGATGCCGGTAATGAACGTCTTCATCGTTGGACAGCGGTAAGGCGGACCGACCGCTGTACTCTCGGGCATTGAGCACCGAGCGCGAGGCGGGTTCGGGAAAGTACAGCTGGCCGACCCAGGCGACGTGGCGCTCGTCGAGAAAATTGTTGCCGGACGTGATGCGTACCGCGACATGAATGTGCATGGCTCGACCGGCATAGAACCCCGGGTAGATGGTGGTAAACCGCACCACGCCTTTTTTGTCGGTGAATTGCCCGCCACGCAGATAAGTGTCGTCGTCGGTACGCGGGACCGAGCCGATGTCACCGACATCGACTTCCTTGTCCGGGTTGATCTTGCTCCAGCCCGAGTACGCACCTCGAGCATTGCAATGCCAGATGTCGACCAGGGCCCCGGTCACAGGCTCGCCGGTCATGGCATCGACAATCGCCAGTCGCAGCACCAAGGGAATGCCATCGGCGCTTTCGCTGATGTTGCGTCGGATCAGTTTCGGATTGCGGAAATACGGGCCGGCGATTTGCTCGGGAGACAGCAGGTAAACCGGGGATGTGGGTGCAGCGGAGGTGTTGTCGTCCATGACGTTCTCTCTTCCTTAAGATGAACGCAGGTTAACGCTGGTCGAGCGGCGAGATGCGGTAACTATGTATCGCGTGATGTCCCCTGTAGGAGCGAGGCTTGCCCGCGAAGGCATCGGTACAGTCAGCATTGAAGGTGACTGGTCTGACGCCTTCGCGGGCAAGCCTCGCTCCTACAAATGAGTGTTTTTTTGCGGGCAAAAAAAACGGTGCACCGACCAAGCGCACCGTAAAGCCGTAGAACACACAACGAAGTGTTGGGTAAAAGCCGATCAGTCCAGCAGCGCCAGTGCCTCGGCGGTGCATTCCTGAATGCGGGCCCAGTCGCCGTTCTTGATCCACTCCGGATCAAGCATCCAGCTACCGCCCACGCACATCACGTTTTTCAACGCCATGTAGCTCTTGATGTTGGCCGGGCTGACGCCGCCAGTCGGGCAGAATTTCACTTCACCGAACGGGCCGCCGAGGGCCTTGATGGCGGCAACGCCACCGCTGACTTCCGCCGGGAACAGCTTGAAGCGGCGATACCCAAGACCATAACCTTCCATGATGCCGGAAGCGTTGCTGATGCCTGGCAACAGCGGGATCGGGCTGTCGACACTGGCTTCGAGCAGGTCACGGGTAATGCCCGGCGTGACGATGAACTGCGAGCCGGCGGCTTCGGCAGCGGCGAGCATGGTGCGATCCAGCACCGTACCGGCACCGGTCACCAGCTCCGGACGCTGCTCACGCAGAATCTGGATGGCTTTGAGACCGAACTGCGAACGCAGCGTCACTTCCAGGGCTGTCAGGCCACCGGCGGCCAGGGCGTCGGCCAGTGGCAAGACGTCCTGTTCGCGAGCGATGGTGATCACCGGCAGGATCCGCGCCTTGGCGCAGAGGCTGTCGATCAGGGCAACTTTGTCCGCCATGGAAACGGTCGGGGATGTCATTGTCATAGCGGCTGATCCTTGGCTCATGGGCACCAGTAAATCTCTAACGTGGGTTGCAGAAACGCGCGAATCGGCATGGCGGCGACATCGTCACCGGCCAATGCGGCACTCAGGGTAGTCAGCTTGGACTGACCGGAAATCGATAGAACTGTGTGTTTGGCCGAAGCCAGCAGCGCGCGACTCATGGTCAGGCGCTGATGCGGCACGGTCGGCGCCAGCATCGGGTAGCAACGACGGGTGCCGTCGGCTTTCAAGGCGTCGGCCAGGTTCGGGCTGTTCGGGAACAGCGAGGCGGTGTGACCGTCGTCGCCCATGCCGAGGATCAACACGTCGATCGGCGGCAACTCGGCGAGCAAGCGGTCGGCCTGCTCGGCTGCCAGCTCAAGGTTCGCAGTGGCGCTGTACAGGCTCAGAAACTGAGCCTTGGCCGCCGGGCCTTGCAGCAGGTAACGCTTGAGCAGACCTGCATTGCTGTCGGCGTGCTCGACCGGCACCCAGCGCTCGTCCGCCAGGGTGATGACAACCTTGGACCAGTCCAGTTTCTGCTTGGCCAGGTTCTGGAAAAACGCCACGGGGCTGCGGCCACCGGACACCACCAGCGTCGCAGTGCCGCGAGCGTCGATGGCGTCACTCAGGTGCTTGGCCACATTCAGCGCCAAACCATCGGCCAGCAGCACCGGGCTCTTGAACTCATGGGCGCTGACGCCCTGAGGCAGTTGCAAATTAGATATCGCCATACCACGACCTCCCATCCCGCGTGATCAGAGCAATGGAGCTCATCGGTCCCCAGGACCCGGCCGCGTACGGCTTGGGCGCATCACCGGACTTTTTCCATCCGGCGATCAACTGGTCACACCACTTCCACGCGGCTTCGATTTCATCTTTACGGACAAACAGGTTCTGATTGCCGCGCATTACTTCCAGCAGTAACCGCTCGTAGGCATCGGGAATCCGCGCGCTGCGATAGGTGTCGGAAAAATTCAGCTGCAACGGACCGCTGCGCAGCTGCATGCCCTTGTCCAGGCCTTGTTCTTTGGTCATCACGCGCAAGGAAATGCCTTCGTCCGGTTGCAGGCGGATAATCAGCTTGTTGCTGATTTGCAGGCGCTGCTCGGGGGCGAAGATGTAGTGCGACGGTTCCTTGAAATGGATGACGATCTGCGACAGTTTCTGCGGCATGCGCTTGCCGGTACGCAGGTAAAACGGCACGCCGGCCCAGCGCCAGTTGCGGATGTCGGCACGCAGGGCGACGAAGGTTTCGGTGTCGCTCTGGGTGTTGGAATTCGGCTCTTCCAGATACCCCGGTACTGATTTTCCTTCGCTGTATCCGGCGATGTACTGGCCGCGCACCACTTGCGTGGTCAGGCCTTCCGGGCTGATCGGCGCCAGGGCCTTGAGCACTTTGACTTTCTCGTCACGGATGCTGTCGGCGGACAGGTCGGCCGGCGGGTCCATGGCAATCAGGCAGAGCAGTTGCAGCAGGTGATTCTGGATCATGTCCCGCAGCTGACCGGCCTTGTCAAAGTAACCCCAACGGCCTTCGATACCGACCTTCTCGGCCACGGTAATTTCCACGTGGGAGATGTAATTCTGGTTCCACTGGGTTTCGAACAGGCTGTTGGCGAAACGCAGGGCGATCAGGTTCTGGACGGTCTCTTTGCCCAGGTAGTGGTCGATGCGGTAGGTGCGGTTCTCCGGGAAGAACTGCGCCACGGCGTCGTTGACCTTGCGCGAGGATTCCAGGTCCGAACCGATGGGTTTTTCCAGCACGACGCGGGTGTTTTCGGTCAGGCCGACCTTCGCCAGGTTCTCGCAGATCGCACCGTAAACAGCCGCCGGCGTGGCGAAGTAAGCAATCACACGCTGAGCGCTGCCGGCCATTTCGGCCAGGGCGACGTAATCGTCAGCCTTGAGGAAGTCGACATGCAGGTAGCTCAAGCGGGCCAGGAAGCGTTCGACCACAGCTTCGTCCAGCTCTTTGGCACCCACATATCGACGCAGTTCGGAGGCAATGAACGCCAGGTGCTCCTGCTCGCTGCCAGGCTCACGGGCCAGCGCGATAATGCGCGTATCCTCGTGCAAGAGGCCTGCGCCATCGAGTTGATAAAGGGCAGGAAACAGTTTGCGCAGGGCCAGATCGCCGAGGGCGCCGAACAAGGCAAAGGTGCACGGTTCAACCGTAATCGAAGGCATGATGTTTGTTCTTTTATCAAGTTAAGCTACAAATACCTTTTTTCAAGGCATCACTCAAGGGAAAATGTAGTAATAACCACAACATTTTCGCAAAATACAGATTCCGAGTGGTGGTCGGTCGGAGCCATCAGTAGGATAGGCCACCGTTACGGGCCGTATCAAAGGCCCAATTTGCATTAGCCGAACGCTTATTTGCGCTGCTGACCTAAGGAACATGAAATGGACCGCGTGCGAAATTTACTGGAACAGATCCAGAATCGCCTTGAAGACCTGAACAAGGCTGAACGCAAAGTCGCCGAAGTGATCCTGCTCAACCCACAGCAGGCCACCCGGTTCAGCATCGCCGCCCTCGCCCAGGCATCCAAGGTCAGCGAGCCGACGGTCAACCGTTTCTGCCGCTCGTTCGGCGTCAGCGGCTACCCGGAACTCAAACTTCAGTTGGCCCAGAGCCTGGCCAGTGGCGCGGCCTATGTCAGCCGTGCGGTCGAGGCCGATGACAATCCTGAAGCGTATACGAAGAAAATTTTCGGCAGCGCCATCGCTTCTTTGGACAGTGCCTTGCAGGCGCTGGATCCGAACCTGATCAGCCGCGCCGTCGACCTGCTGATCCAGGCCCGGCAAATCCACTTCTTCGGCCTCGGCGCCTCAGCCCCGGTGGCGCTGGATGCGCAGCACAAGTTCTTCCGCTTCAACCTGGCCGTCACCGCCCATGCCGACGTGCTGATGCAGCGCATGATTGCGTCGGTGGCGCATACCGGCGAGTTGTTCGTGATCATTTCCTACACCGGCCGCACCCGCGAACTGGTGGAGGTGGCGCGCATTGCCCGGGAGAACGGTGCTTCGGTGCTCGGCTTGACCGCGGAGAACTCGCCGCTGGCCAAGGCCAGTACGTTGAGCCTGAACATTCCGCTGCCGGAAGACACCGACATCTATATGCCGATGACGTCGCGGATCATTCAGCTGACCGTGCTGGATGTGCTGGCGACCGGCATGACCTTGCGCCGGGGCGTGGATTTCCAGCCGCATTTGCGCAAGATCAAAGAGAGCCTGAATGCGAGCCGGTATCCGGTGGGTGACGAGTTCAACTAGGCCAGGATCTTCATTGCCTGTGCTGACCTCTTCGCGGGCAAGCCTCGCTCCTACAAGTTTTCGGTTGGCCATCCATTCGCGGCCAGCATCAACCCTGTAGGAGCGAGGCTTGCCCGCGAAGGCGTCAGCGGCAACACCATAGACTTTGAACTAAACCCCAACCCGCGCCTGCAAACTCAAATGCGCCTTCTGCCCCGGTGCCAGGCTCAAGCTGTCCGTCCCGCCACTCGCCGCTTCAACACAGACAAATTCTGAAATCTCGTTCCAGCTCACCCCCAGCAGCGGCCGCGAGCCGGGATGCCAGACCACCGTGTCCGCATGGTCACCGGTGTCGATACACAATTCCCGCTGCCAGGCGTGGTCCTTGAGCTGCAATTCACCGTCATGCTGGAACACCCGCTGACACCCACCGTCAACTCGCAACTCACCTTCCTGCTGGCAAACCTGGCGGTTCAACTGGTCGTAGCCCTGCGCGCCATCGAGCCCAGACAGCGCTACCTCACCGACATCACCAATACGCCAATAGGCATGCAACGCCTGGCTCAATTGGCACGGCAGGCTGTCCTGATGCTCGGTGCTCAGGCGCAAATCCATGCGTTCGCCAAGGTGTGCGTGGAGGTCCACTTGCCAGTCGCACAGTTGAAGCTGCCAGTGCAGCCGCACGCCATCGTCGTCATGGCTGCTGTCGAGCAGCTTCCAGTCGATCAACCGTGCCCAGCCATGGGAAGGCCAGGCGTTTTCGCTCGGATGACGGCCATACCACGGCCAGCACACCGGCACGCCGCCACGAATCGCGCCGACTTGCGGCCACTTCGCCGCGCACCAGAGCCAGGGCTTCTGGCCCTTTGGCTGGAAGTGCAGCAACTGTGCACCCTGCCGACTGAACACCGCCTGACACAGCGGATGGTCGATCACCAGCACGTCGCGCTTCTGATAGCGCTCCCACGCAAACACCGGACGTTCGCGCAAGGATTTGAAGAAGCGTTGTAGCGGATGCTCATGCATGTGCCACGGTCCTGAAAATCATGGGTGTACTCATACGCTGTATCAGCGAACTCACTGTGGCGAGGGAGCTTGCTCCCGCTCGGCTGCAAAGCAGTCGTAAACCCGTTGAACGCGGTTTGCCTGAAACACTGTGGTGGCTGGTTTTGGGGCTGCTTCGCAGCCCAGCGGGAGCAAGCTCCCTCGCCACAGGCCCTCATCGACCCACACAAAAAAAAGCGGACAGCCTGGGCTGTCCGCAAAAATGCGCACATAGAGAGGAGCTTATCGCAACAGCGTTAGAACACCGACTGAATTTTCAGGCCGGCCACCAGCGCGTTATCGACTTCATCGACACCGCCCGGGTGAGTGATGTATTGCAGGTTAGGACGTACGGTCAGCCAGTTGGTTACGTGGAAGCCGTAGTTGATTTCGTAGTTGTACTCAGTGTTACGCAGCGGCGCGAACAGCGGGTCCTGATAGTCCGTGACATTGTTGGAGGCGTTGACCAACTCTGAGTTTTTCTTCACGTCATCGTTGACATGGATACGGGCGGCACCGATACCGAAGTCATCCTTCGGACGTGCATCAAACGGGCCCTTGTACACCAACATCAGCGACTGGTAGTTGTCGACGAAGTTGGTGTCCTTGTCGTGGAAGGTGGCGTTGGCTGCGATGTTCAGACCGCGCGACGCGTCACCGTTGTGGGTGGTGAGTTGTTGTTGCGCCACGAACCAGTAGCCGGACTTGCTATCGTGACTGCGATAGGCGTTGCCGCTGGTGGCCGCATCATTGCCGTTGGCATCTTCGCGGACGTCATCGGCATTGGCCGTGCTTTTGTAGTAACCGACACGGTATTCGCCCGGCAGGTTGCCAGGGTTAGGCAACCAGACCAGTTCGACCGGCAACACGGTGCCCTTGGTGCCACTGCCGCTGAGCTTGAAGCCGTTACCGTGCTCCAGTTGCGACGGGTTCTGGTTGTACGCGCCGATCTGCGCATAGAACTCAGGCGAGATGTTGTACTTCACGCGGACCGCAGCCTGCATGACCGGCCAGTTGTACCAGATGTTGGTGGCCCAGTTACCCGCTTGGGAACCGCAGAACGCCAGGTTCTGGAACTCGCAAGGGAAGGTGTTGAAGTCTTCGCCTTCGCCGAAGTAACCGGCCTTGACGTCCAGTTTACCGTCGAGGAACTGGTGTTTGATCCACAACTGGGTCAGGCGGACCATGTGGCCACGACCGTAGACTTCCTGGGAGGAACTCAAGGTGCCGGCACGCGGGTCGCCGACACGGTCATTGGAGATGTTTTCGCCGTTACGGTTGGTGAACTGGACCTTGGCCTGGGTGTTATCCCAGCCCCACAGTTTTTGCAGGTCCAACGCCACGCCCAGGCCAAACTGGTCAGCGTAACGCGCGGTCTTGTCGTTGTTGTAGCCACCGTGGAGGTTGCCGCCGACTTCACCGACATAGTCCATCTTGATGTCAATGCCCTGCTCGATCAGCTTGGTCCGCTCGCCACCCCAATCACCGGTCATCCATTCGGAATCGGCGCTGAACGCGTCAGCTGCATGCACACTGCCGGCCAGCATCATTGCCGCTACTGCTGACAACTGGCAGATAAGCTGAGCGTTGTTCTTCTTCTTCATCCCTACATCCTCGTTTTATTGTTATTAACTGTTTTTATTTAACGCGGTTACATCAGTTGCGGAGAGCGACAGGCCGCTCACCGCATATCCCCCCTGTAGGAGCCAGGCTTGCCGGCGAAGGCGTCCCTGAAATCGCCTTCGCCGGCAAGCCTGGCTCCTACAGTTTTTGATCTTTACCGGCCTTTGAATTGGGTGACGTTGGCGCTGTGGCTCTCGGCTTTTGGCAGACCGGCCACCCCCAGACGCTCCCCGGTCTTGGCATCGAACAACAGCACTTTCGATGGATCGAATTGCAGGGTCAGGGTCTCGCCCACGTTCGGCGCGACGTCCGGCGCCAGGCGGCAGCAGACTTTGGTTTCATTGAGATTGACGAACACCAGGGTGTCGGGACCGGTCGGTTCGGTGACCTGGACTTCGGCGCGAATGGTCGGCAAACCATTCGGCTCGCCGTTCGCCAGCACGATCTGTTCCGGGCGCAGGCCGAGGATCACTTCGCGGTCTTCAAGGCCGGCGTCCTGCATGCCCATTGGCAATTCGCAGCGCGCCTGGCCACTGTCGAGCAGTGCCACCAGACGGCCGTCCTTGCGCTGCAAACGCAGGGGGATGAAGTTCATCGGTGGCGAACCGATGAAGCTCGCCACGAACAGGTTGGCCGGGTTGTTGTAGATGTCTTTCGGCGTGCCGAACTGCTGAATGATCCCGTCCTTCATCACCGCCACTTTGTCGCCCAGGGTCATCGCTTCGATCTGGTCGTGGGTCACGTAGACCGTGGTGGTTTTCAGGCGCTGGTGCATCAGTTTCATTTCGGTGCGCATTTCGACGCGCAGCTTTGCATCGAGGTTGGACAGCGGTTCGTCGAACAGGTAAATCTTCGGCCGACGCGCCAGGGCACGGCCCATGGCCACGCGCTGTTGCTGGCCACCGGAGAGCTGGCCGGGTTTGCGGTTGAGCAAGTGTTCGATCTGCAGCAGCTTGGACACCCGCGCCACTTCCGCTTCGATGTCGGCGGCGGGCATTTTGCGGATCTTCAAGCCAAAGGCGATGTTCTCGCGCACGCTCATGGTCGGGTACAGCGCGTAGGACTGGAACACCATGGCGATGTCGCGGTCTTTCGGGCTCATGCCGCTGACGTCTTGATCACCGATCATGATCGCGCCGCCGGTGATAGTTTCCAGGCCGGCGATGCAATTCATCAGGGTCGATTTACCGCAACCCGAAGGTCCGACCAGGATCAGGAACTCACCGTCCTTGATCGACAGTTCGATGTTCTTGAGGGTGTCCGGCAGGCCGGGGCCATAGGTCTTGTTTACATTGCGAAGTTCGAGCGTAGCCATGATTACCCCTTGACTGCGCCGGCCGTCAGCCCGCGCACGAAATACTTGCCTGCGACCACATAGACCAGCAGGGTCGGCAGCCCGGCGATCATCGCCGCCGCCATATCAACGTTGTATTCCTTGGCCCCGGTACTGGTGTTGACCAAGTTGTTCAACGCCACCGTAATGGGTTGCGAATCACCGCTGGAGAACACCACGCCGAACAGGAAGTCGTTCCAGATCTGGGTGAACTGCCAGATCAGGCAGACCATGATGATCGGGGTGGACATCGGCAGGATGATCAAGCGGAAGATGGTGAAGAAACCCGCGCCATCGAGCCGTGCCGCCTTCACCAGCGCATCGGGAACGCTGACGTAGTAGTTACGGAAGAACAGCGTGGTGAACGCCAGGCCGTAGACCACGTGCACGAACACCAGGCCCGTGGTGGTGCTCGCCAGGCCCATCTTGCCGAGGGTAAACGAGGCCGGCAGCAGGACGGTCTGGAACGGCAGGAAGCAACCGAACAGCAGCAAACCGAAGAACAGTTGCGAGCCACGGAAGCGCCACATCGACAGCACGTAGCCATTCAGTGCACCGATGGCGGTGGAGATCAGCACCGCCGGGACGGTGATCTTGATCGAGTTCCAGAAGTACCCGTCCACCGTGCCCCAGGCCTTGACCCAGCCAATGCCGCTGACCACGGTCGGCCAGCTCAACAGGTTGCCGGAGTTGATGTCTTCGGGCGTCTTGAAACTGGTCAACAGCATGACCACCAGCGGTATCAGGTAAAGCAATACGGCCAGGATCAGCACGCCGTAGATCGCGATGCGACTCAGGCTGATGGAAGGTTTGGCAGAGAAACTAGTCATGGCGCTTGGTCCTCAGCTCGGAGTACAGGTAAGGCACGATGATTGCGAGAATCGCACCGAGCATCAGAATCGCACTGGCCGAACCCATGCCCATCTGGCCGCGGCTGAAGGTGAACGAATACATGAACATCGCAGGCAAGTCGGAGGAGTAACCCGGGCCGCCGGCAGTCATTGCCGCCACCAGGTCGAAACTCTTGATTGCGATGTGAGCCAGGATCATGACTGCGCTGAAGAACACTGGACGCAGGCTCGGCAACACCACTTTCAGGTAGATGCGCGGCATGCTCGCGCCATCGATCTGGGCGGCACGGATGATCGATTGATCAACGCCGCGCAGGCCGGCGAGGAACATCGCCATGATGAAGCCCGAGGCTTGCCATACCGCAGCGATCACCAGGCAATACACCACGCGATCCGGGTCAATCAGCCAGTCCAGGCGAAAGCCTTCCCAGCCCCAGTCCCGCAGCAATTTATCCAGGCCCATACCCGGGTTGAGCAGCCATTTCCACGCGGTACCGGTGACGATCATCGAGAGCGCCATCGGGTACAGGTAAATGGTGCGAATGAAGCCTTCGCGACGAATGCGCTGGTCAAGAAACACCGCCAGCAGCACACCGATCACCAAGGTGATGCCGATGAACATGCCGCCGAACACTGCCAGGTTCTTGCTCGCTACCCACCAACGGTCGTTGTCGAACAGCCGCTGGTATTGCGCCAGGCCTGCCCATTTGTAGGTCGGCAGGAAAGTCGACGTAGTGAACGACAGGATGAACGTCCACAGGATATAGCCATAGAAGCCCACCAGGACGATGAACATGCTCGGCGCCAGCACCAGTTTTGGGAGCCAGCGTTGCAATGCATCGAACGGCGAGGCCTTGCTGAACACAGCAACAGAACTCATGGGAAAATCCAGTACGAGAGAAAAAGTTACGTTGAAAATGCTCCCCTTGAAGGAGTGAGCCTGCTCGCGATCGCGGTGTGTCAGTTGATACATCCAGCGTCTGACACTCAGCTATCGCGAGCAGGCTCGCTCCTACAGGGGCCAAGCATTACTTGGCCGCTTTGACGGCAGTGCCGAGTTGCTTGGCGGCAGTGGCCGGATCGGCTTTCGGATCGTTGATGAAGTTGGTCACGACATCAAAGAACGCGCCTTGTACTGCCAGCGTGGTCGCCATGTTGTGCGCCATGCTTGGCTGCAGGCCGCCGGACTTGGCGTCCACCAGGAAATCCTTGGCAGCGGTCTGGGCGCAGGAGTCGAAACCGTACTTGCCCATGTCGTTCAGCATGTCGATTCGAACCGGGATCGAACCCTTGTTGATGCTGAAGACTTTCTGGAAGTTCTCACCCAGCACGACCTTGGCAATGTCCTGCTGAGCGGCAGCAGTGCCTTTGTCTTTCTGCTTGAACACGGCCAGGGAGTCGATGTTGTAAGTGAAGGCCTTGTCGGTGCCCGGGAACGCTACGCACTCGTAGTCCTTGCCGGCGACTTTCTTGGCCGCTGTCCACTCGCTCTTGGCCCAGTCACCCATGATCTGCATGCCGGCCTTGCCGTTGATGACCTTGGCCGCTTCCAGGTTCCAGTCCTGGCCCTTGCCGTCGGCGTCCATGTAGGTCGCGACTTTCTTCAGCTCCGTGAGCGCCTTGACCATTTCAGGACCGGTCAGTGCTGCGTTGTCCAGGTCTACCAGGGCTTTCTTGTAGCCGTCGACGCCCATGACCGAAAGGACCACCGCTTCGAACACGGTGCTGTCCTGCCAAGGCTGGCCGCCGTGGGCGAGCGCGATGAAACCCGCCGCCTTGAGCTTGTCACCGGCTGCGTAGAATTCCTGAAGGGTGGTTGGCGCTTTTTCGATGCCGGCTTTCTTGAAGACTTCCGGGTTGATCCACAGCCAGTTGACGCGGTGAATGTTCACCGGCACGGCCACGTAGTCACCCTCGTACTTCACGGTATCGGAGACTTTCTTGTCGAGCAGGCTGTCCCACTTCTCGGTCTTGGCAGCGTCTTTCAAGACGTCGGTGTCGAGCAGACCGGTAGACGCCCATTCCTGGATGTCCGGACCTTTGATCTGCGCTACGCCCGGCGGGTTACCGGCAACGGCGCGGCTTTTGAGTACGGTCATGGCAGTAGCACCGCCACCACCGGCGACTGCGCCGTCCTTCCAGGTGAAACCGTCTTTTTCGACTTGGGCCTTGAGCACATCAACAGCAGCTTTTTCGCCACCGGACGTCCACCAGTGAACGACTTCTACCGATCCTTTGGAATCGGCGGCAAGTGCACTGACAGGGAATGCAGAGATAGGAAGCAATGAGGCAAGAGAAATGACAGTAGCGAGGCGAGAAATCGCATTCATCTAGAATTACCTTTCTTGTTGTTATGCATGCAAGTCTGGTGCTTGCGCTGCATAGGATTTTAAACAGGAATTATCCCCTCGCAGGTAACGAAGGGACGCTTGAATGTCACCACATGGTTACACAGGAGCGCTCTGGGACAACTGCCCCAAGGCAGTCGCCATGCTCGGCGCCAACGGCAGGCGCGGAATAAGAACAGCTTGCCAGGCGTGATACAGATCGGGTTTGCCGGCCCAGATATCGGCGCTCGGGCGGTTTTGCGGATCGAGTTCATGGTGCCAACTGCCGTCGCAGCGGTCGATGAAATGACTGTCACAGAATTCCCAGAACAGTCGGTACCAGGTTTCGTATTGCGCCTCGCCCGTGCGTTTAAGCAGCGCGCTGGCGGCGGCGCTGGCTTCGCAATGGGTCCAGTGCAAGCGATGGCGAACCACCGCGCGATTGTCCCAGTCGAGGGTGTAGACGATCCCGGGCAGCCCGTCGATATCCCAGCCGTGACGGCAATTGTGATCGAAGAGTTTCTGCGCGTCGGTGGCCAGCCAACCCGGCGTGAGCATCCCGGCCTGCCCCCGCGCGGCTTCGAGGTGCAGCAACAGCCGCGCCCACTCGAACCCGTGGCCCGGCGTGGTGCCGTAGGGTCGAAAACCGTCGGCTGGATTGTCGTGGTTGTACTCGCGCAGCGGCTGCCAGTCGCGATCGAAATGCTCGACCACCAGGTAATCGTTGGCCGCGGCGTGACCATGAATGACTCGCTCGACGATGCGTTGAGCGCGGCATAGCCAGCGGTTGTCTTCGGTGACATCCGCCAAGGCGAGAAAGGCTTCGGTGGCGTGCATGTTGCTGTTGGCGCCGCGGTAGGCTTCTTCTTCGCTCCAGTCGCGGTTGAAGGATTCGCGCATCGCGCCCTCCTCCTCGCTCCAGAAATGCGTGTCGATGATATTGATCGCATCGTCGAGCAAGGCTTGTGCGCCGGGGCGCCGGGCGACCACTGCGGAACTGGCGGCAAGGGCCACGAAGGCGTGCAGGTAAGCAGCCTTGCCGGTGTTGTCATCGCGATGATGGGCCACTGCAAACCAGCCTCCGTGCTCGACATCGCGCAACGGGCCGCTGAGCGCCTGGATGCCGTGATCGACCAGCTCGGCAAAACCCGGCAAGCCCTGGATGTGCGCCATGGCGAAGCTGTGGGTCATGCGGGCGGTGTTCATGGTTTCGGCTTGAGCGTTGGCCGGGAGACGGCCCTTTTCATCGAGATTGCCGAAGCCTTCGGCAAGCTTTGAAGCCTTGGCAAATGCGAGCAGGCGCAAGCCTTCGGCGGCGAGCCATTGCTGGTGGGCAGGTGCGTTGAGCCAACTGCTGAAAGCAGGTTGGAAGGTGTCCATGGGGTGCCTTTTTTGTTGTTATGACTGGGGGCAGTCTAAACAACGGGCGGGGGCGGGCATGTAACGAAGGGGGCGAGTTATGTCACCGGGTTGTGACATTAGTCAAATGATGTGTTGAATGATCTGACGCCATCGCGAGCAGGCTCACTCCTACAGGGGTTATGCGTCCTACACAAATCCACTGTAGGAGTGAGCCTGCTCGCGATGAACGATAACGCGGTCTAATTAATCAACACTGCGCGGCAACTGCAACGTCACCCGCAACCCGCCTTCACGCAGGTTTTGCAGGCTGACCTCACCGCCATGGCTATGCGCGATATTGCGCGCAATCCCCAAGCCCAACCCATATCCCTGCTGCTGCCCGCTCAGGCGGAAGTGCGGTTCGAACACCTGTTCCATCCGTTGCTCCGGTACGCCCGGCCCTTCGTCATCGACATGCAGGATGAAGGCGCTCTCGTCGTCATCGATATGCAAATGCGCGTTCTGCCCATACTTCAACGCGTTGTCGATCAGGTTGCCGATGCAGCGCTTAAGTGCCAGCGGTTTGCCCGGATACGCCGCCAGCGCCCGGCCCTGCTGGGTCACGCGACCATTGCCATTAGGCGCCAGGTACGGTTCCACCAGACAGTCGAGCACATGATTGAGGTCCACCGGTTCGATGTTTTCGTGAATGTCGGTGTCTTTCACGCATTGCAGCGCGCCCTTGACCAGCAGCTCCAGCTCATCCAGATCGCGACCGAATTTGGCTTGCAGCGTTTCGTCTTCGAGCAATTCGACCCGCAACCGCAAGCGAGTGATTGGCGTGCGCAAGTCGTGGGAGATGGCGCTGAACAATTGGCTGCGCTCGGTCAGATAACGGCTGATGCGTTCACGCATCGCGTTGAAAGCGCGGCCCACTTCGACCACTTCACTGCCGCCGCCTTCGGCCACCGGCTCGACTTCGGCACCGAGGGACATGTCCCGCGCCGCCCGCGCCAAACGCTTGAGCGGACGACTCTGCCAGTGCACCAGCAGGCCAATGAACAACAGCAAGAAGCCGCTGGTGAGCACGATGAACCAAACTTGCTGCGCCGGCAGGCCTTGCTCTTCAAGACTGGTGTAAGGCTCGGGCAAGAGCGAGGCGATGTACAGCCACTCGCCCGGCGCCATCTGGATTTGCGTGACCAGCACGGGCGGGTTCACCGGCTCCAGCGTGAGCGCGTAATGCGCCCATGAGCGCGGCAATTCATCGAGTTTCAGCCCGCTGTTGAAGATCCGCAGGTCTTCGGGGCTGACGAAGGTCACCGAGATATCCGTGTCTTGGCCGAGAGACTCGCGCAACACCTGGTCCACCGCCTTGAGCACGGCTTCCTTGCGCGGGGTGATCGGCAGCACGTCCATGCCCAAGGGCTTGTCGTTGAGCGTCACCACGAAACGGGTGCCGCCCATGCTGCGCAATTGATCGAGCACCAAGGGACGAAACGCCACCGGCAGCGAGCGAAAGTAACTGACGCTGGCCGTCATCGAATGGGCGAGGCTGCGGGCGCTGGTCACCAGGCCTTCGAGCTGGGTGGCGCGCAGTTGCGACACCCAGATCACGCTCGACAAGGTCTGCGCGAACAACACGGCCAGCAAGGTCAGCAGCAACATGCGCCCGAGCAGCGAACGCGGCACCGGCACGCGGGCGGCGAGCTGACGGAGAAACTCAGTGGCCATTGCTGGCAACCACATTGGCTGCCAGTTGGTAGCCGCTGCCGCGCACGGTACGGATCAGTCGCGGCGGTTTTTCGGTATCGCGCAGACGCTGACGCAAACGGCTGACCGCCATGTCGACGATGCGATCCAGCGGCATCAGATCGCGGCCACGGGTGGCGTTGCCGATGGTGTCGCGATCGAGGATTTCCTGAGGGTGATCGAGGAACAGTTTCAGCAGCGCAAAATCGGCGCCGGAGAGAATCACTTCTTCGCCGTCGATGTGGAACAACCGGTGGCTGACCATGTCCAGCCGCCAGTCATCGAACGCCAGCACTTCACCGCCGGAACGCTCCTGACCGAACTGCGCACGACGCAACAAGGCCTTGATGCGTGCCTGCAATTCACGGGGGCTGAAGGGTTTGCCGAGGTAGTCGTCGGCGCCCAGCTCCAGGCCGATAACGCGGTCGGCCTCGTCGGAGCTGGCGGTGAGCATGATGATCGGCACCTGCGCCTGACGCGGGTGCTGGCGGATCCAGCGGCAGAGGCTGAAACCGTCTTCGTCCGGCAGCATCACGTCGAGGATCACCAGGTCGCTCGGCGCTTCGTTCATCGCTTGGCGAAAGCCTGCACCATCGGGCGTGGTACGGACCTGGAAACCGGCGCGGGTCAGGTAGGTGTCCAGCAACTCGCGTATCTCTTGATCGTCATCGACCAACAAAATCGACCTGACTGAGCTCACGGGGCGGCGTCCTTGTTGTTTGAATTGGGCGGATTATGCCTTAAGCACCGATTTTACAAACACCACAAAACCACTGTAGGAGTGAGCCTGCTCGCGATTGCGGTTTTACATTCAACACATTGGTTGACTGATACACCGCTATCGCGAGCAGGCTCACTCCTACAGGTTGATTGCATTTCAAGTCGGGATGGATTGATCCAGCGCCACACCCGCCCCCATCAACCCGGAATACGGCGCCGTCACCAGCCACACCGGGATGCCTTTAAAGTAATCGCTCATGCAGCCCTTGTCGGCGAAGCACCGGGCGAAACCGCTTTCGACGAAGAAATCGGCAAACCGTGGAATCACCCCGCCGACGATGTACACGCCACCACGTCCACCCGTGGTCAGCACGTTATTGCCGGCCACACGGCCGAGCCAGCAGCAGAACTGCTCCAGCACTTCCAGCGCAATCGGATCGCCGGCCAGACCGGCAGCGGTAATCGACTCCGGGGTATCGAGCACCGGTTCATGACCGTCCACCGCGCAAATCGCCCGGTAGACCCGAGGCAAACCGCTGCCGCTCAATGCGGTTTCAGCGCTGACATGCCCAATCTCATTGAAGATGTGTTGCCACAGTTGCGTTTCACGCGGGCTGCTCAAGGGCAGATCGACGTGACCGCCCTCCCCCGGCAACGCGGCGAAACGGCCTTCGCCCAGATCCAGCAAGGTGCCAACACCCAGGCCCGTGCCAGGACCGATTACCACGGCAGGGCGCAACGGTTCCGGCGTGCCTTCGCAGACCACCCGAAACTCGTCCGGCTGCAAACGGGTCATGCCCAGCGCCATTGCCGAGAAATCATTGACCAGCAACAGTTGATCGACCTGCAAGGTCTTGCAGAAACCTTTGCGACTGAGCCGCCAGTGGTTGTTGGTGAACTTGAATTCGTCACCGCTCACCGGGCCGGCCACCGACAGGCACACCGAGCCAATCGAACCCAACGCCAGGCCAAGCCCGCTCAGGTAGAGGGCAATCGCCTCTTCCGGGCTGGCGTGATCGGCCGTCGCCAGCACCTGGATCGCTTCCAGTTGCTGGTTTTTCCACAACGCGAAACGTGCGTTGGTCCCACCGATGTCACCGACCAAAGCCAGTTTCAATTAAGCGTCTCCAGGGCAGAAGTAAAGGCGCTGGCGCCCTGCTCTGCGGAGCTGAAGGCCATGCGCATGAAACCAAACAGTTCGCGACCGCTGCCAATGTTATTGCCCAACAGGCCCTTGGCCGGGGTGCGCGCTGCGAATTCTTCGGCGTCCACCTTAAGCTCCAGGGTGCCTTTGACGCCATCGACGCGGATAATATCGCCCTCTTGCACCCGCGCAAGAGCACCGCCGACATAAGCTTCGGGACTGACATGAATCGCCGCCGGGATTTTCCCCGACGCGCCGGACATGCGCCCGTCAGTCACCAGCGCCACTTTGAAGCCGCGATCCTGCAGCACGCCGAGGAACGGCGTCATTTTGTGCAGCTCCGGCATGCCATTGGAGCGCGGGCCCTGGAAGCGCATCACCGCAACAAAATCCTTCTCCAGCAAACCGGCCTTGAACGCATCGGCCAAATCCTGCTGATCCTGGAACACCATCGCTGGCGCTTCGACGATCTGGTTTTCCAGGGCGACGGCGGAGACTTTCATCACACCGCGACCGAGGTTGCCTTCCATCACGCGCAGTCCGCCTTCTGGCGAGAACGCACGCGCCACCGGACGCAGGATGGTTTCATCGAGGCTGTCGGTCACGCCTTCGCGCCAGACCAGTTCGCCGTTATCGAGGAACGGTTCCTGGGTGTAGCGGCTCAGGCCATGGCCGAGCACGGTGTTGACGTTTTCGTGCAGCAAGCCAGCTTCCAGCAGTTCGCGGATCAGGAACGACATGCCGCCCGCCGCCTGGAAGTGGTTGATGTCGGCTTTGCCGTTCGGGTAGACGTGGCTCAGGGTCGGCACGACTTCGGAGAGGTCGGCCATGTCTTGCCAGGTCAATTGAATACCGGCAGCCATCGCGATAGCCGGCATGTGCAAGGTGTGGTTGGTCGAACCGCCAGTCGCGTTCAACGCCACGATGGAGTTGACCAGCGAACGCTCATCGACGATTTCACCGATCGGCATGAAGTTGCCATTTTGCTTGGTCAGACGAGTGACCTGATGCGCCGCTTCGCGGGTCAGGGCATCGCGCAATGGCGTGTTCGGGTTGACGAAAGAAGAGCCCGGCAAGTGCAGGCCCATGACTTCCATCAGCAGCTGGTTGGTGTTGGCGGTGCCGTAAAAAGTACAGGTGCCGGGGCTGTGGTAGGAATTCATTTCCGATTCCAGCAGCTCCTCACGCGAGGCTTTGCCTTCGGCATAGCGCTGGCGCACATCGGCTTTCTGCTTGTTGGAAATGCCGGAGACCATCGGTCCGCCCGGTACGAAGATCATTGGCAGATGACCAAAGCGCAACGCGCCCATCATCAGGCCCGGCACGATCTTGTCGCAGATGCCGAGCATCAGCGCGCCATCGAACATGTTGTGGGACAGCGCCACGGCGGTGGACAGCGCGATCACTTCGCGGCTTGGCAGGCTCAGTTCCATGCCCGGCTCGCCCTGGGTCACGCCATCGCACATCGCTGGAGTGCCGCCAGCGAACTGGCCGACAGAGCCGATCTCGCGCAGGGCTTTTTTGATCTGTTCAGGGAAGACTTCGTACGGCTGGTGCGCCGAGAGCATGTCGTTATATGACGAAACAATCGCAATGTTGGCGGAGTTCATCATCCGCAGACTGTTTTTGTCTTCGGTGCCGCAACCGGCCACGCCGTGGGCGAAGTTGGCGCATTGCAGCTTGCCGCGCATCGGACCGTCGCTGGCTGCACCGCGAATGAGCGCAAGGTAAGCCTCACGGGTTGCACGGCTGCGGGCGATAAGCCGTTCGGTGACCTCAAGGACGCGGGGATGCATGTGTAGAACTCCAGGCTAACGGATGTGGCGACCTGATTGTCTATGCTGAGCAAGAGCCGGTGTCGATGGGATGACAGACGGTTTTCTTGATCGGTCGGACCAGTTGATTCAGGTCACTCGTTGTAGATTGAACAAAATATTGCCATTAAAAAGGCTTGTTTTCTATTTTTATGCGAATAATCTTGTAATTCCAACAACAAAACGACGGCGGCCCTGTTAAATGACTCTTCGAATCGCAATCAATGGTTTTGGCCGAATTGGCCGTAACGTCCTCCGCGCACTGTATACCCAAGGCTATCGCCAAGATTTGCAGATCGTTGCCATCAATGACCTGGGCGACAGCGCGATGAACGCTCATCTGCTCAAGTACGACACTGTTCACGGCACGTTCGACGCCGATGTCCAGCACGATCAGGAAAGCCTGACCGTCAACGGCGACCGTATTGCAGTCAGCGCCATTCGCAACCCGGCCGAGCTGCCTTGGGCCGCGGAAAAAATTGATGTCGTGTTCGAATGCACCGGTCTGTTCACCGACCGTGCCAAAGCCGCCGCGCATATTACGGCCGGCGCGCGCAAAGTGATCATTTCGGCACCGGCCAAAGGCGCCGACGCCACCGTGGTTTACGGGGTCAACCACGACATTCTGCGCCAATCGCACCAGATCATTTCCAACGCGTCGTGCACCACCAACTGCCTGGCCCCGGTGGCTCAGGTGCTGCACCGCGAACTGGGTATCGAAAGCGGTCTGATGACCACGATCCACGCCTACACCAACGACCAGAACCTGACCGACGTCTACCACACCGATCCGTACCGCGCCCGTTCGGCCACCCAGAACATGATCCCGAGCAAGACCGGCGCCGCTGAAGCGGTCGGCCTGGTGCTACCGGAACTGGCCGGCAAGCTGACCGGCATGGCGGTACGTGTTCCGGTTATCAATGTGTCGCTGGTGGACCTGACCGTGCAGCTCAAGCGTGAAGCGTCGGCCGATGAAGTGAATGCGCTGCTGAAAGAAGCCAGCCAGCACTCGAAGATTCTCGGCTACAACACCCTGCCGCTGGTCTCCAGCGACTTCAACCACAACCCGCTGTCGTCGATCTTCGACGCCAACCACACCAAGTCCAGCGGCAAGCTGCTCAAGGTGCTGGCCTGGTACGACAACGAGTGGGGCTTCTCCAACCGCATGCTCGATAACTGCCTGGCGCTGTGCAACGCAGAGTAACTCAGTGCCTGTTGCGCCGTACCCGCGTCTGTAGGAGCCAGGCTTGCCGGCGAAGAACGATGACGCGGTCTGACAGATACATCGCGCCGCTTGGTTCGCGGGCAAGTCGGATCGCCGCCCGCTCGCTCCTACAGGCGAAGGCGTCCTCAGAATCAGCCTCGAAAATCGCCTGTGGAATAAACCATGATCGGTATCAGCTTCACGCAAAAGACCATGGCGGCGCGCAAGCGTATCGCCTTGGTCGCCCATGACCACTGCAAAGTGTTTTTGCTGGACTGGGCCGAGCGGCAGAAAGACAAGCTCGCGCAGCATGAACTGGTCGCCACCGGCACCACGGGGTTGTTGTTGCAACAACGCCTGGATCTGCCGGTGGAGAGCATGATCAGCGGCCCCTTGGGCGGCGATCAGCAACTGGGTGCGCGCATCGCCGAGCAGCGGGTCGACATGCTGGTGTTCTTCTGGGACCCGTTCGAACCGCAACCGCATGACCCGGACATCAAGGCATTGTTGCGAGTCGCTGCGGTCTGGAACATTCCGGTGGCGTGCAACGAATGCAGCGCCGACTACCTGCTCAGCAGCCCGATGATGGAGCAGGCACACGAACACCGCATCCCCGATTACGCGACCTATCTGCTGGGCCGCGCGTAAAGCTTCACAAATCAGCACTTGACCACTCGAGCGGATGATAAGCATTATCATTCGCTCGAAATGGATCAGGTCCTCCCGTGAGTCAATCTCGCTTCAATCACGTCTTCATCGCCCAGCGAGTCTCTCTGCTGCGCACGCTGGAGCGGATGGTCAACAATCACAGCACCGCCGAAGACCTCTTGCAGGAGACCTACCTGCGAGTGACCCGGGCGCTCAGTGAACGGGCCATCGATCACCTTGAACCCTTCGTTTTCCAGACCGCCCGCAACCTGGCGCTGGATCATTTGCGTGCGCGGCGCATTCAGTCGCGCACGATGCTCGACGACGTGCCACTGGACGTGGTGGAAAGCGTTGCCGCCCCCGTCAGCAGTGCCGAGGATGCTGCCCATGCCGAACAATTGCTGGAGCGTTTGAACGTGAGCCTCAGTGAACTCAGCCATCGGCAGCAGCAGATTTTCATCCTCAGCCGGCTGCACGGGCACAGTTATCTGGAGATCGCCGAAAAGCTCGACGTCTCATTGAGCACCGTGCAAAAAGAACTGAAGTTGATCATGGCGATCTGCATCGGTGTTGCCGAACGGTTAAACGGCGACTGATTCTGCAGGCTTATTCTCTACCTGCCGGGATCGACTGCGCTGACACTCGGGCTTTGCTACCCTTGCCCACTTTCAAGCTTCACTCATAAAACAGCCGTGCACAGACACTGCCGAGGAAACACCGTGACGGACACGCTTCCAGTGCCTCCCCCCGCCCCCCCTCCGCCCTCCCCGGCGCGGGATGCCGCAAGCGCGATGGACCAGGCTTTGGACTGGCTGATCGTGCTGGGCAGTCCGAGCGAGGAACAGACCCGACAGTTTCATGACTGGCTGGCCGCCGATCCGCTGCACGCCGAGGCATTCGCCAAGGCCCAGGCGATCTGGGATGGCCCGCAAGTGGTGCAATGTGCACAAAGCCTGGCCGACCGGCCGCCGAAAGTGACGGTGCTGTCGCGCCTGCGTCCGCACTGGAAACCGCTGGCCACGGCTGCTGTGCTGGTTCTCGGTCTGTTCAGTTTCAGCAACCTGCCGATGCGCCTCCAGGCCGATCACTTGACCGTGGTCGGTGAACGCCAGCGCCTGCAACTGGAGGACGGTTCGAAAGTCCTGCTCAATACCAACTCGGCGTTCTCCAGCACCATCAACGATCAACAGCGCGTGGCCCGACTGTATCAGGGCGAGGCGTTTTTCGAGGTGCCGGCCAATCGCGGCCAGCCACTGGAAATCGACGCCGGACCGGTCAAGGCCAGCGTGCGCGATACCGCGTTTGCCGTGCGCTATCTGGACGGCGTGGCACAGGTTCGGGTGCAGCGTGGCGATGTCGATCTGCGGGCCACCCGCGACGATGCCCGGGTACGACTCTCTGCCGGGGAAAGCATCCGCATCGGTCCCAACGGTTTCGACCGCCCGGCCAAGCTCGATGCCGCCACGGACCTGGCGTGGGTCCAGGGCCGACTGGTGTTCGAGAACTGCCCGCTGAGCCAGGTGCTGGCGGAGTTGCGGCGCTATTATCCGGGCTGGATCATCAACAACAACGAGCAGCTGGCCGACGTCGCCGTGACTGGCAATTACCGTCTCGACCAGCCGCTGGACGTGGTCCGCTCCCTCGCTCACATCACCTCGGCGCGCCTTCAGGAATTCCCCGCGCTGGTGATCTTGAACTAAATGAGAATTATTTTTACTCGATAGCCGAAGCTCGTTCGTCTCGTTATAGCCAATGCAATTGATTCGCATCTCGACATGCCAATCAGCACCTATAAAGATTCGTGCGACACGGAGCGCTATCGATGTCCTCTCGCCATACCCGCCAGTCCTCTTCACCTTCCCGCGTGCTGTCGCTGCTGACGGCCGCCATCCTGATGGCCGGCAGCGCGCCGCTGATGGCCGCCACCGCCGCCGGGCAGCCGACCCGCAACATGGGCGATTACTCATTTGCCATCCCGCAGCAGTCGCTGGTCTCGGCACTGAATGCCTTTACGGCGGTGACAGGCTGGCAAGTCGGCTTGCCCGCCGAACTGGCGGACGGTGTGGCCTCGCCGGGTGTGCGCGGCTCGTTGCCGCCGGAAAAAGCCCTCGATCGCCTGTTGGTGGGGACCAACCTGAGCTATCGCAAACTGGGCAGCAACAACATCGTGCTGGAAAAGCGCAGCAACAGTAACGCGCTCAACCTGGACCAGGTGACGATCAGCGCCACCCGTAATGAACAGGACATGAGCAGTGTGCCGAGCACGGTGACGGTCCAGACCCGCGAAGACCTGGACCGCAACAACGTCAATAACATCAAGGATCTGGTGCGCTACGAACCGGGTGTATCGGTCGGTGGTGCTGGTCAGCGTGCCGGTCTCACCGGCTACAACATCCGTGGCATCGACGGCGACCGCGTGCTGACTCAGGTCGACGGCGTGCAAGTGCCTGACAGTTTCTTCAACGGCCCTTACGCTCAGACCAACCGCAACTACGTCGACCCCGAGATCGTCAAACGCGTGGAAATCCTGCGCGGCCCGGCGTCTGTGCTTTACGGCAGTAACGCCATCGGCGGCGCAGTCAGCTATTACACGCTGGACCCGGACGACATCATCAAACCGGGCAAGGACGTCGGCGCACGTCTGAAAACCGGTTACAGCTCGGCGGATGACAGCTGGCTGACCTCCGGCACAGTCGCTGGTCGCACCGGCGACTTCGACGGTTTGCTGCACCTGAGCCAACGCAACGGTCATGAAACCGAATCCTACGGCGAAACTGGCGGCATCGGTTTGAACCGCACCGAAGCCAACCCCGAAGACGTGCGCACCACCAACGTGCTGGCCAAGCTGGGCTGGAACTATGCCGACGACGCGCGCTTCGGCCTGACCTACGAGCACTACAAAGACGACCGCGACACCAATCAGATGAGCGCAGTCGGCGGCCCGTTCAACGCGGGACGCGGTTTCGGCTTCTATAAATCGCGCACCGGCAATGACACAGTCACCCGCGAGCGCTTCGGCCTGGAGCACAGTTTCGGCCTGGACAGTCTGCTGGCCGACAACATCAAGTGGTCGCTGAATTACCAGATCGCCAAGACCGACCAGAGCACCGAAGAGATCTACGCGCCGTCGCGGACCGTGCTGCGTAACCGCGATACCAATTACAAGGATCGCCAATGGGTGTTCGATGCCCAGGCTGACAAGTCGTTTGCCATCGCCGACACCGATCACCTGGTCACCTATGGCACCACCATCAAGCAGGACAAAGTCACCGGCCTGCGTACCGGCAGCGGCACTTGCCTGACCGTGGCCGGTGCTTGCCGGGTCATCGGTGCGCCGAGTGCCGCCGACACCCTGAAACCGGCCAGCGACTTCCCGGACCCGACCATCAACAGCTACAGCCTGTTCGCCCAGGATCAGATCAGCTGGGGCAACTGGACCTTCCTGCCTGGCGCACGCTACGACTACACCGAACTCAAGCCGCACATCACCGACGAGTTCCTGGCCACCGCCGACCAGAGCGGCAATGGCGTGGTAAGCGACAGCACCAAGACCTGGCATCGTCTGTCGCCAAAATTCGGCACCACTTACAGCTTCAACGACAACTACACCTGGTACGGCCAATACGCCGAAGGCTTCCGCACGCCGACCGCCAAGGCCTTGTATGGTCGTTTCGAAAACCTGGCGGGCGGCTACCAGGTCGCGCCGAATCCGGACCTGGAACCGGAAAAGAGCAAGAGCTATGAAACCGGCCTGCGCGGTCAGTTCGACGCAGGCACGTTCGATGTGGCGGTGTTCTATAACAAATACCGCGACTTCATCGATGAAAACGCCATCACCCCCGGCTACACCGAGACCACGTTCCAGAGCAATAACATTGCCCACGCCACCATCAAGGGCGTGGAGCTCAAGGGTCGCCTGAACCTCGACAGCTTCGGCGCCCCGACCGGCCTCTACACTCAAGGCTCGGTGGCTTACCTGTACGGCCGCAACGACGACAACGGTCAGCCGTTGAACAGCATCAACCCGTTGACCGGCGTGTTCGGACTCGGCTACGACCAAGATAACTACGGCGCCCTGTTGAGCTGGACCCTGGTCAAACGCAAGACCCGCGTCGACAGCACCAGCTTCAAAACCCCGGACGGCACCAGCACCCAGTTCAAGACCCCGGGTTATGGCGTGCTCGACCTGGCCGGTTTCTACAAGGTGACCGACGACGTGACCGTCAACGCCGGCCTGTACAACCTGACCAACAAAAAATACTGGCAGTGGGACGACGTGCGCGGCTACGACAGCGTCGGCGAGGCCTCGGTGACGCAACCGGCCAACCTCGATCGCCTGACCCAACCGGGCCGCAACTTCGCGATCAATCTGGTCTGGGACATCTGACATTAATCACTTCACTGCGCCGCTTTCTAGAAGCGGTGCTGTGAGGTTTTTTTACTGTCCTGCCCCTTCTTATTCGTCTCGTTACCAAGCGCCTCTTTTTCTCAAGGATTCTCATGACCACTCAGGACACCGCTCAACGCGCTGCTTTGCGTTCACAACGTTTGAACCAGATCACCCACGAGCCTCATACCAAACTCGATGCCTTGGTCAAAGCCCACGCACCGTTTGAAACCCAGGCCAACTTCGCCCGTTTTGTGGTGGCGCAGTATCTGTTCCAGTCGGAACTGGTGGCGCTGTACAACGATGCAGAGCTGACGGCCATCGTTGCGGACTTGCCGGCGCGTTGCCGGGCTGAAGCGGCCAAGGCTGACCTGACGGATCTGGACACTGAAGTGCCAGCACCGGTGGCTGGCTCGGTGAAGAACCCGAGCAAGGCTGAAGCGCTGGGATGGCTGTTCGTTTCCGAAGGTTCAAAGCTGGGTGCAGCATTCCTGATCAAGCGTGCGGTCGGTTTGGGCTTGAGCGAAACGTTCGGTGCCCGTCATCTCGGGGAACCGACCGGCGGCCGCGCTGAAGGCTGGAAAAGCTTTGTCAAAACCCTCGACTCGTTGACCTTCAGCGCTCAGGAAGAAGCGGAAATCGAGCAAGCCGCTGTCGATGCATTCAACCGCTTCACCGTGCTGCTGGAACAGGCTTACACCACCACCCCCGAACTCGCCTGAAGAAACACATCACCCTTGTAGGAGTGAGCCTGCTCGCGATAGCGGTGGGTCAAGCGGCAATGATGTCGACTGACACTCCGTCATCGTCGGAACGCCGCCCGGAGCAGGCTCACTCCTACAAGGGACCGAGTGTGCCTGCACGATCCCGATCAAGCCTCAGTCGCGCAATTTGAGCCCATGCCTCACCCTTCCTCCTCAAAACTCTCCCGCCTACTGTTCGGCCTTTTGGCTTACGTCAGCCTGGGCATCGGCCTGATCGCCATCGTCATCCCCGGCCTGCCGACCACTGAGTTCATCCTGCTCGCCGCCTGGGCCGCGACCAAGAGTTCACCGCGTCTGAGTGCCTGGCTGGAAAACCATCGGCTGTTCGGGCCGATCCTCTGCAACTGGCGCAATGGCAAAATCATCGCGCGTCGAGCCAAGGTCAGCGCCACCGTGAGCATGCTGCTGTGCGCCGGGGTGATGCTGGTGATGCTCGATCACAGTTGGCCGATCTACCTGGCCATTGCAGGCATGAGCCTGGGCAATCTGTGGATATGGTCGCGACCGGAATCACTGCCGCAACCCTCCTGATTCCACCGCGATTTTTCCCCGTTTTAATCCGCTTAGCGGCACATTTTTCCGCGCAAACGTTCAACCATGACCGTTCGTCGGAGCCACCATCATGCATGCTCGCCCCACGCCGATGTGCATTAAATGGCGCTGAATGGATTTGGCGAACCGGGTCGACCTCGACTCACAGCCAACACTTCATCCTTCGCGAGTTCGCCCTATGTTCGACTCTCTCTCCATCCGCCTGAAAATCGTCTTGCTGTCCGGCCTGTGCCTGCTGGGCGTGGTCGCGTTGATCGTCAGCATGAACTTCTACCAGACCAATCAGAACGATGAGCTGGTCAGCGCCTCGAGCAGCAAGATGCTCACCGCCAGCGTGCAGGACCTGATCCAGGCCAAGGCCGCCGAGCAAGCCGTGCGGGTGCAGAAGACCTTCGGCGAAAGTCTGCTGGTGGTGACCGCCCTGGCGGACCAGATCAAGGACATGCGCACCCTGGCCGCCAAGCGCTCGCTTGAGGCCGGTGCCCTGCGTGAAGAGTTGAACCAGAGCCTGAAAACCGCGTTCGAGCGCAACAGTAAAGTGCTGGGGATCTGGCTGGCGTTCGAGCCCAATGGCCTGGACGGCAAAGACAGCGAGTTCGCCAACGATGCAGCTCGCCAATCCAACGAAATCGGGCGTTTCGCCAGTTACTGGAGCCGTGCCGGTGGTCCCGGGATCAACACGGTCATGGTCGAAGACGACATGACCAAAACCACCTTGAGCCTCAGCGGCACGCCTTACAACAGCTGGTACACCTGCCCTCGCGACAGCAAACGCACCTGCCTGCTGGATCCGTATGCCGACACCGTCGGCGGCAAGGAAATGCTGATGACCACCATTTCCGTACCGCTGCTGGTGGATGGCAAATCCATCGGCGTGGTCGGTGTCGACATCGCTCTCGACGCTCTGCAGGCAGCCGCTGTCGATTCCCAGCGTGATCTGTTCAACAACGCCGGACACATGCTGATCCTCTCCGGCAGCGGCGTGCTCGCCGGTTACAGCGTTGACGCGAGCAAGGTCGGCAAAAGCATCGGCGACACGCTGGGCGCGGATGGCAAGCAAGTCCTGCAATTGCTCAGCGGCGGCGCACCGAAGATTCTCGAACAAGGCGACTTGATCCGTGCGGTGTACCCGGTCAGCCCGATTGCCGACTCAAAAGCCTGGGGCGTAGTGATCGACCTGCCCAAACACGTGCTGCTGGCCGACTCGGTCAAGCTGCAAGCGGTACTCGATGACGCCCAGCAAAGCGGCACGATCAAAGCGGTGCTGGTGGCTGTCGCGGCCGGCCTGGTCGGTCTGTTGCTGATCTGGCTCACCGCCTCGGGCGTGACCCGGCCGATCAACAGCGTTGCCGAGATGCTCAAGGCAATTGCCAGCGGCGACGGCGACCTGACGCAGCGTCTTCACTACAGCAAGAAGGACGAACTGGGTGAACTGGTCAGCTGGTTCAACCGTTTCCTCGACAAGCTGCAACCGACCATTGCGCAGATCAAACAGAGCATCACCGACGCCCGTGGCACCGCCGACCAGTCTTCGGAAATCGCCCGTCAGACCAGCGAAGGCATGCAGGTGCAGTTCCGCGAAATTGACCAGGTCGCCACCGCCTCCAACGAAATGAGCGCCACCGCCCACGACGTCGCCAACAGCGCGTCGAACGCGGCCAATGCCGCTAAAGGTGCCGACCAGTCGGCTCGCGATGGCATGTCGATCATCGAACGCAGCACCCGCGACATCAATCAACTGGCCGACGAAGTCAGCAAAGCCGTGACCGAAGTCGAAGCACTGGCGGTCAACAGCGAGCAAATCGGTTCGGTACTGGAAGTGATCCGAAGCATCGCCGAACAGACCAACCTGCTGGCCCTGAACGCGGCGATTGAAGCGGCGCGTGCCGGCGAGAGCGGGCGTGGTTTTGCGGTGGTGGCTGACGAAGTCCGTAACCTGGCCAAACGCACCCAGGATTCGGTGGAAGAAATCCGCATCGTGATCGAGCGCATCCAGACCGGCACCCGCGGCGTGGTCGCCACCATGCATTCGAGCCAGACCCAGGCGCACAGCAACGCCGGGCAGATCCAGCAAGCGGTCCAGGCGTTGAGCAAAATCAGCGATGCAGTCACCGTGATCAGCGACATGAACCTGCAAATCGCCAGCGCCGCCGAACAGCAAAGCGCGGTGGCCGAAGAGGTCAATCGCAACGTCTCGGCGATCCGTACCGTCACCGAAACCCTGACCGGCCAGGCCACTGAATCGGCGCAGATCAGCAGCCAACTCAACTCCCTGACCACCCACCAGATGAAATTGATGGATCAGTTCCGCGTCTGACTGGCCCACCGCAAATCCCCTGTGGGAGTGAGCCTGCTCGCGATAGCGGGCTAACATTCACCATGGATGCTGAATGAAAAAACGCTATCGCGAGCAGGCTCACTCCCACAGGATTTCATCTGACATGCCAGATTTTTGATCTATGCTCGGGCTCTCGTTCCGGAGGGCCTTCGATGACTGGTTTACTCACGTCCATTCAAGCCGCACTCGGCTTGCCTCATACGCCGATTCCTTTTACGTCGAGCGGCGCCCTGCCCTCGACGTTTGCCGTGACTGACCTGGCCTGCGCCAGCATCGCTGTCGCAGGCCAGGCGGTCGGCGAATTACTGCAGCAACACACCGGTCGTTTACCCAGCCTTGAAGTCGACCGCCGCCTGGCCTCTTTCTGGTTCGCCACTTCGATTCGCCCCGTGGGCTGGAGCGTTCCACCGCTGTGGGACCCGGTGGCCGGTGACTACGCGACCCAGGACGGCTGGATCCGCTTGCACACCAACGCGCCGCATCACCGCGCCGCCGCCGAAAGCGTGCTCGGTGCCTGTGCCGACCATGCGGCGATGGCGGGCAAGGTTGCGCAATGGGCTAAAACCGATCTGGAACAGGCCGTGGTCGAGGCCGGTGGGTGCGCCGCCGAGATGCGCACATGGGCGCAATGGCAAGCGCATCCCCAAGGGTTGGCGGTGAACGCCGAACCGTTGATTCAGTTCAGTGCCGCTTCCTCTCAACAGCCGAAATCGTGGAAAGGTTCTGTGGCGCAACCCCTGGCCGGGATCAAGGTGTTGGACCTCACGCGCGTGCTCGCTGGCCCCGTCGCCAGTCGCTTTCTCGCCGGCCTCGGCGCCGATGTGTTGCGCATCGACCCGCCGACCTGGAACGAACCGGGCGTGGTGCCGGAAGTCACATTGGGCAAACGCTGCGCGCGATTGGACTTGCACAACAACGACGACCGAGCGCTGTTCGAAAGCCTGCTCAAGGACACCGATATCGTGCTCCACGGCTACCGCGCCGATGCCCTGGAAAAGTTGGGTTACGGTGACGCCGAGCGTCAAAAACTGGCGCCGGGCCTGATTGACGTGTGCCTCAACGCCTACGGCTGGAGCGGCCCCTGGCAGAACCGCCGCGGCTTCGACAGCCTGGTGCAGATGAGCAGCGGGATTGCCGACGCGGGCATGCAGTGGAAGAAAGCGGACAAGCCGACGCCGCTGCCGGTTCAGGCGCTTGATCATGCGACCGGGTATTTGATGGCGGCTGCAGCGATCACGTTGTTGGGACGGGGTGGGTCGGCCCGGTTGTCGTTGGCGCGCACGGCGAAGTTGTTGATTGAACAAGGTGCCGGGACGGGTATTGCGCTTCGGGCAGAAGATGAAAACGATCAAGGAATATTGGTTGAGCAGACACCCTGGGGGCCGGCGCATCGGCTTCATGTGCCGCTGAAAATCACCGGGACGCCGTTGCAATGGGCGCTTCCGGCCTCGGAACTGGGCTCGCATCGCGCGCAATGGTGGTGACCGTTCTGGCCCCATCGCCAGCAGGCTGGCTCCCACAGTGAATCTGTATCGTTCACAAAACCTGTGGGAGCCAGCCAAACCAAATCATCAAAATCAAGACAGTTGCCCACAGCGGATTTATGTCGATCACAAAACCTGTGGGAGCCAGCCTGCTGGCGATGAGGCCGGAACAAACAACTCAATCCATCCGGCTCAGCGACGTCCAAAGCACCTGCGCCGCATACCCTCGCCAAGGTCGCCACGCTTCAGCCCGCCTCAACAAATCTCTCGCTGTCACCGGTCCACCTTCCAACGCCGCCAGCGCATTGATCAACCCCACATCCCCACTCGGAAACGCATCCATCTCCCGCAACTGGCGCAGCGCAATGTACTGCGCCGTCCAGTCGCCAATCCCGTGCAACGCCTGCAACCGCGCCGCGCCACCCTCCCGTCCCGGTTCAAACAGCAGGGGATCATCCAGCAACGCCTGAGCCACGCCGGACAAGGTCCGCCCGCGACTTTTCGGCATCCCCAACGTCGCCAGATCCGCTACCGCCAACACCGTTGCGTCAGGAAACACATGAGTCAATCCAGGCATCGGTGACTGCAAGGGCTGTCCATACTGCGCCACCAGTTTCCCCGCCAGCTTGATCGCCGCACCCACGGTAATCTGCTGGCCGAGCACTGCACGAATCGCCAACTCCAACCCATCCCACGCGCCCGGTACCCGCAGCCCTGGACGTTCGGCAATCAGCCGCTGCATCAACGGATCACCCGCTAACTGTCGATGGATCTCAGGCAAATCCGCATCCAGATCAAACATCCGCCGTAGCCGTGTGACGATCTGCGGCACGGCCGTCGGATCAGGAAAATCCAGCGTCACTTCCAGCGCATCGCCTGCCACGGGCCTGATCGAAAACCTGCCGTGTACACCGTTCAACCCGATGCTGCGCGAGTAAACACCATCGACCACCGTTTCCATTCCGGCCACAGCCCGTGCCGACAAAAATCCCAGCATCGCCGGCCAGTCGTAAGGCGGTTGATACGTCAGCAACAACCTCAAAACGACAACAATCCGCTGTACAACCCGTAGGCGGCCAGCCCTGCGCCGCTGATCACGCAGGTGAAAATGCCTTTCTCGATATGAGTAAACAGAGGCTCCCCCTGTTCGTGTTTGGCCTTGGCAAACAAGATCACCCCCGGCGCATACAACAGCGCCGACAGCAGCAAATACTTCACCCCGCCCGCATACAACAACCACACCGCGTAACCCAGGGCGATGCCGCCGATCATCAGGTCCTTGGTCCGCTCGGCCGACGCGTGTTCGTAGGTTTCGCCGCGTCCGCTCAACAGCACCGCATACGCCGCCGACCACAAGTACGGCACCAGAATCATCGACGACGCGAGGTAGATCAGGCTGGTGTAAGTGCCGGCGGAAAACAGCGTGATCAACAGGAAAATCTGGATCATCACGTTGGTCAGCCACAGCGCATTGACCGGCACGTGGTTGGCGTTTTCCTTGGTCAGGAAGGCCGGCATGGTCTTGTCTTTGGCCGTGGCGAACAGAATTTCGGCGCAGAGCAGCGCCCAGGACAACAACGCACCGAGCAGCGAAATCGCCAGGCCGATGCTGATCAGCAGCGCGCCCCAAGGGCCGACGATATGCTCCAGCACCGCCGCCAGTGACGGGTTCTGCAAGTTAGCCAATTCGGGCTGGCTCATGATCCCCAGGGACAACACGTTCACCAGCACCAGCAAAGCCAACACACCGAGAAAACCGATGACCGTCGCCCGACCGACGTCCGAGCGTTTCTCCGCCCTCGCCGAATAGACACTGGCGCCTTCAATGCCGATGAACACGAAAACGGTGACCAGCATCATGTTGCGCACCTGATCCATCACGCCGCCAAAATTCGGGTTGCTGTGGCCCCAGATATCCCGGGTGAAGATGTCCGCCTTGAAGGCCACAGCGGCGATCACGATGAACATGATCAGCGGCACGATCTTGGCCACGGTGGTCAGCTGGTTGATGAAGGTCGCTTCCTTGATCCCGCGCATCACCAGAAAATGCACGGCCCACAGCAGCACCGAGGCGCAGCCGATGGCGATCGGCGTGTTGCCCTGGCCGAACACCGGAAAGAAATATCCGAGGGTGCTGAACAGCAACACGAAATAACCGACGTTGCCCAGCCAGGCGCTGATCCAGTAACCCCAGGCGGACGAGAACCCCATGTAATCGCCGAAACCGGCCTTGGCGTAGGCGTACACCCCGGAGTCCAGTTCAGGTTTGCGATTGGCCAGGGTCTGGAACACGAAGGCCAGGGTCAGCATGCCCACGGCGGTGATCGCCCAACCAATCAAGATTGCCCCGGCATCGGCCCGCGCCGCCATGTTCTGCGGCAATGAAAAAATCCCGCCGCCGATCATCGATCCCACCACCAGAGCAATCAGCGCACTCAAGCGAAGCTTTTGCGTCGGTTGCGACATTCCTGCGTCTCCATTTCCCGCCGCGACTACTACCGCGAGACCGTCACATAGTTGGTTTTAACTAAATAGATAAAGCGTAATAACGTTTATCAAATAACGCCAATCCCTGTGCTTTTTATTTATAACTGTTCACGCTATGCGACCCACTGGAAATAGCGATTTTATCGATAGATCCTAATAAACCAATAACACTCAAAATTCGGATACCCACACTTGCCAAACCAGAAAAACGAACTAGCGTCTAAACTTCACTGGGTCCACATTATTTCTTCAACCGACAGCCAAAGCTTTTGGAACGGGCTTTTCAGGTAATGGCTTTATGCCCATAAACACGACATAAGTCATTAATTAACAATGGAATGTCACCATGCATTGATCTAAGTCAGATGATTGAAAAGCTAACAGACTTAACCTGTTTCCTCTCTTCTCCTGCATTGGAGTCATGCAATGTCTGAATCCCCCGGAAAACTAAAGCTGGGCGCACTGGTTGCGTTGGTTGTCGGCTCAATGATTGGTGGCGGGATTTTTTCCCTGCCGCAGAACATGGCCGCCAGCGCCGACGTCGGTGCCGTACTGATCGGTTGGGCCATTACCGCAGTCGGCATGCTGACCCTGGCCTTCGTCTTCCAGACCCTCGCTAACCGAAAACCTGACCTGGACGGCGGTGTCTACGCCTACGCCAAGGCCGGGTTCGGCGACTACATGGGTTTCTCGTCCGCCTGGGGTTACTGGATCAGTGCCTGGCTGGGCAACGTCGGCTACTTCGTTCTGCTGTTCAGCACCCTCGGCTACTTCTTTCCCATTTTTGGTGAGGGGAATACGGTTGCTGCGGTGATCGGTGCGTCGGTGCTGCTCTGGGGTGTGCATTTCCTCGTGCTGCGGGGGATCAAGGAAGCGGCGTTCATCAACCTGGTGACCACCGTCGCCAAGATCGTGCCGCTGCTGCTGTTTGTCCTGATCGCGATTTTCGCGTTCAAACTGGACATCTTCACCGCTGACATCTGGGGTGTGAAAAACCCGGACTTGGGCAGCGTGATGAACCAGGTGCGCAAGATGATGCTGGTCACCGTTTGGGTGTTCATCGGCATCGAAGGCGCGAGCATCTTCTCGGCCCGTGCGGAAAAACGCAGCGACGTCGGTAAGGCCACGGTGATCGGTTTCATCACCGTGTTGCTGTTTCTGGTGCTGGTGAACGTGCTGTCGCTGGGCATCATGACCCAACCGGAACTGGCCAAACTGCAGAACCCGTCGATGGCCGCGGTGCTGGAACATATCGTCGGTCCGTGGGGCGCGGCGCTGATCAGCGTCGGCCTGATCATTTCCCTGCTCGGTGCGTTGCTGTCGTGGGTGCTGCTGTGTGCGGAGATCATGTTCGCCGCCGCCAAGGACCACACCATGCCGGAATTCCTGCGCAAGGAGAACGCCAACCATGTGCCGGTCAACGCCTTGTGGCTGACCAACGCGATGGTGCAGCTGTTCCTGATCATCACTTTGTTTTCGGCCAGTACTTACCTGTCGCTGATCTACCTCGCCACTTCAATGATTCTGGTGCCGTATCTGTGGTCCGCGGCTTATGCGCTGCTGCTGGCGGTGCGTGGCGAGAGTTATGAAAACGACCCAGGCGAACGCTCGAAGGATTTGCTCATCGGCGCCATTGCGGTGATCTACGCGGTCTGGCTGGTCTACGCAGGGGGCACCAAATACTTGCTGTTGTCTGCCCTGCTCTATGCGCCCGGGGTCATCCTGTTCGCCAAGGCCAAGCGAGAACTCGGCAAACCGGTTTTCACCAACGTCGAGAAGCTGATTTTCGCCGCAGTCGTCGTGGGCGCCCTGGTGGCGGCTTACGGGCTGTATGACGGCTTCCTGACCCTGTAACACCCGACTTGTTTTGTCATCTGGAGGATCACTGTAATGACCACGGAAAAAGTTAAGTACGGCGTACATTCCGAAGCCGGCAAACTGCGCAAAGTCATGGTTTGCTCCCCCGGCCTGGCCCATCAGAGGCTGACCCCGAACAACTGCGACGAACTGCTTTTCGATGATGTGCTGTGGGTCGCCCAGGCCAAGCGTGACCACTTCGACTTCGTCACCAAGATGCGTGAGCGCGGAGTCGACGTGCTGGAAATGCACAACCTGCTGACCGACATCGTCGCCATCCCTGAAGCCCTCGACTGGATTCTGGAACGCAAGGTCACCGCCAACTCGGTGGGCCTGGGTCTGATCAACGAAGTGGGTTCGTGGTTGCGCAGCCTGGAGCCGCGCAAGATCGCCGAGTTCCTGATTGGCGGTGTTTCCGCTGACGACTTGCCGGACAGTTTCGGCGGCAAGACCATCCAGATGTTCCGCGACTTCCTCGGCCACTCCAGCTTCATTTTGCCGCCACTGCCCAACACCCAGTTCACCCGTGACACCACCTGCTGGATCTACGGCGGCGTGACGCTGAACCCGATGTACTGGCCCGCGCGTCGTCAGGAAACCCTGCTGGCCACCGCCATCTATAAATTCCACCCACAGTTCACCAACGCCGACTTCGAAATCTGGTACGGCGACCCGGACCAGGAACACGGCAGCTCCACCCTTGAAGGCGGCGACGTGATGCCGATCGGCAACGGTGTGGTGTTGATCGGCATGGGCGAACGCTCGTCCCGCCAAGCCATCGGCCAACTGGCGGTGAACCTGTTCAAGAACAAAGCCGTCGAGAAAATCATCGTCGCCGGCCTGCCGAAATCCCGCGCGGCGATGCACCTGGACACGGTGTTCAGCTTCTGCGACCGCGACCTGGTGACGATCTTCCCGGAAGTGGTGAACCAGATCGTCGCCTTCACCCTGCGCCCTGATGAAGGCAAACCGGGCGGCATCGACATTCGCCGCGAAGAAACCAACTTCCTCGACACCGTGGCCAAGGCCCTGAATCTCAAAGCGCTACGCGTGGTGGAAACCGGCGGCAACAGCTTTGCCGCCGAACGCGAGCAGTGGGACGACGGCAACAACGTGGTGGCCGTGGAGCCGGGCGTGGTGATCGGTTATGACCGCAACACCTACACCAACACCCTGCTGCGCAAGGCCGGTGTGGAAGTCATCACCATCAGCGCCGGTGAACTCGGACGCGGCCGTGGCGGCGGCCACTGCATGACCTGCCCGATCATCCGCGACCCTATCGACTATTAATTCCTGTGCCCTGCTTCGCGCTTATAAAGCGTGAAGCAGGCGGATAACCGAAACCAAAGGAGATCCAATCATGGCTTTCAACATGCGCAACCGCAGCCTGCTCTCGCTGATGCACCACACGACTCGCGAGCTGAACTACCTGCTGGACCTTTCCCGCGACCTCAAACGCGCCAAATACACCGGCACCGAGCGTCCACACCTGAAAGGCAAAAACATCGCGCTGATCTTCGAAAAAACCTCGACTCGCACCCGTTGCGCCTTCGAAGTCGCGGCCCATGACCAGGGCGCCCACGTCACCTACATCGACCCGGTGTCATCGCAGATCGGCCACAAGGAAAGCATGAAAGACACCGCCCGCGTGCTGGGCCGGATGTTCGACGCCATCGAGTACAGGGGCTTCGAACAGGAAATCGTCGAGGAGCTGGCCAAGTTCGCCGGTGTACCGGTGTTCAACGGTTTGACCGCTGAATTCCACCCGACGCAAATGATCGCCGACACCCTGACCATGCGTGAGCACAGCGACAAGCCGCTGCACGACATCAGCTACGCCTACCTCGGCGACGCGCGCTACAACATGGGCAACTCGCTGCTGATGATCGGCGCCAAACTCGGCATGGACGTGCGCATCGCCGCACCCAAAGCCTTGTGGCCGCACGCTGATTTCATCGCTCAGTGCAAAGCCTTCGCCGAAGAAAGTGGCGCGCGCATCACCATCACCGAAGACCCGAAAGTAGCGGTCAAGGGCGTGGACTTCATCCACACCGACATCTGGGTGTCGATGGGCGAGCCGGTGGAAGCGTGGGACGAGCGCATCGAGCAACTGCTGCCGTACCAGGTCAACGCCGACATGATGAAAGCCTCTGGCAATCCACGCGTGAAGTTCATGCACTGCCTGCCGGCGTTCCACAACAGCGAAACCAAGGTCGGCAAAGACATCGCCGCACGCTACCCGAACCTGGCCAACGGCGTCGAGGTGACTGAAGAAGTCTTCGAATCGCCGGCCAACATCGCCTTCGAGCAAGCGGAAAACCGCATGCACACCATCAAGGCGATCCTGGTGTCGGCGCTGGCGGATATCTAACGGCCTGCGCTCCCCCTGTAGGAGCCGGCTTGCTGGCGATGGCATCGCCACGGTGTATCAGACAAACCGCGGTGATGCCATCGCCAGCAAGCCGGCTCCTACAGAAATACGGTTTCGACGAAGACCGAGTCACCTCATTCAGAAGGACTGCATTATGCGTATCGTCGTTGCTCTGGGCGGTAACGCCCTGCTCCGCCGTGGTGAACCCATGACCGCGGACAATCAACGCGCCAACATCCGGATCGCCACCGAACAAATCGCCAAGATCCATGCCGGCAATGAACTGGTGATCGCTCACGGCAATGGCCCGCAGGTGGGCCTGCTGTCGCTGCAAGCTGCCGCCTACACCTCGGTTTCGCCTTATCCGCTGGACGTGCTCGGTGCCGAAACCGAAGGCATGATCGGCTACATCATCGAACAGGAACTGGGCAATCTGCTCGACTTCGAAGTGCCGTTCGCGACCCTGTTGACCCAGGTTGAAGTCGACGCCAACGACCCGGCCTTCCAGAACCCCACCAAACCCATCGGCCCGGTCTACGCCAAGGCCGAAGCGGAAAAACTCGCCGCCGAAAAAGGCTGGGCGATTGCTCCGGACGGCGACAAATACCGTCGTGTGGTGGCCAGCCCGAGACCGAAACGCATCTTCGAAATCCGCCCGATCAAGTGGCTGCTGGAAAAAGGCAGCATCGTGATTTGTGCGGGCGGCGGTGGCATCCCGACGATGTACGGCGCCCACGGCAAGCTGCAAGGCGTGGAAGCGGTGATCGACAAGGACCTGTGCTCGGCGCTGCTGGCCGAGCAGCTGGAAAGCGATCTGCTGGTGATCGCCACCGACGTCAACGCGGCGTTCATCGATTACGGCAAACCCACCCAGAAAGCCATCGCCCAGGCCCACCCCGACGAAATGGAAAAACTCGGCTTCGCGGCCGGCTCCATGGGACCGAAGGTCCAGGCCGCCTGCGAGTTTGCCCGCCATACTGGAAAAACTGCGGTGATCGGTTCACTCTCGGACATCGAAGCGATCGTCCAGGGCAAGGCCGGCACCCGCATCAGCACGGCGACACCTGGCATAACTTACTTGTAAGGAGAAACGTCAATGGCAACGTTCGAGCCCGGTCACTTGCACATCGAGCGCCACGCGCTGACCCCGGATGACGTCAACTACAACGTTCACCTCGACTATGAGGTCAGCAAGAACGACAAAGGGGAAAAGGGCATCCAGTTCACCCTGCATGGCAGCATTCAGGGCAAGGACATGTCAGAGCCCTTCTTTCTGCCCAAGGCGGAGGCTTACAACTTCGCCAACAACGTGACAAAAATCGCCGAGAAATACGGAATCCCGAAGTCACATAGCCAGATCGGTTCGGTTCACAAGCATTACGATTTAATGTTTGAAGACATCCGCAAGCAGCTGGATATGAAATCCGGCGACCCGGTGAACCTCGAGAACTTCGAGTAACCCACGGTCCCTGTGAGCGAGCCTGCTCGCGATGACGGACTTTCATTCGCTATGGATGGCGACTGAAAGACTGCGACCCACGACCTGTAGGAGCGAGCGGGCGGCGATCCGACTTGCCCGCGAAGCTTTTAGCGGTCTTGATGACCTCTTCGCGGGCAAGTCGGATCGCCGCCCGCTCGCTCCTACGGGTTGAACACACGTATTTCACCATTCGCCCGCCCCAAGGCATACTTGCCACCCTCCGCACGTCAGATTAAAAAACCGCCCCATGCGTATCCACGTCAGCTTCATCGACCGCGTCGGCATTACCCAGGAAGTCCTGGCCCTGCTCGGTGGGCGTAATCTCAATCTGGATGCGGTGGAAATGGTCCCGCCCAACGTTTACATCGACGCCCCGACCCTGAGCCCGCAAGTGCTCGAAGAGCTGCGCGATGCGTTGCTCAGCGTGCGTGGCGTGCAAGCGATGACGGTGGTCGACATCCTGCCCGGGCAACGTCGGCACTTGCAGCTCGATGCACTGCTCGCCGCCATGACCGACCCGGTGCTGGCCCTGGACAGCGCCGGCAAGGTGTTGCTGGCCAACCCGGCGTTGATCGCTTTGTATGGTCGTGAACCGGCGGGTGAAAGTGTCGCGGATCTGTTTGCCGATCCAGCGCTGCTTGATGCCCTGCTGGAACACGGCTTTCGCCTGCCGCTGCGCGAGATCACCGTCAACGGCCAGACCCTGCTGCTGGACGCCACCCCGATCACCGACGCCGGCGCCCTGCTGACCCTGTATCAACCGAACCGCATTGGCGAACGCCTCTCGGCGCTGCACCACGACCATGCCGAAGGTTTCGACGCGTTGCTGGGCGAGTCCCCGGCGATTCGTACACTCAAGGCGCGCGCCCAGCGTGTGGCGGCACTGGATGCACCGTTGTTGATCCAGGGCGAAACCGGCACCGGCAAAGAACTCGTTGCCCGGGCCTGCCACGCCATCAGCGCCCGGCACAGCTCGCCGTTCCTGGCGCTGAACTGCGCGGCACTGCCGGAGAACCTCGCTGAAAGCGAACTGTTCGGCTATGCCCCCGGCGCCTTCACCGGCGCACAACGGGGCGGCAAACCGGGGCTGATGGAACTGGCGAACCAGGGCACGGTGTTTCTTGATGAGATCGGCGAGATGTCGCCGTACTTGCAGGCTAAGTTGCTCCGTTTTTTGAACGATGGCAGCTTCCGTCGGGTGGGCGGTGATCGCGAGGTTAAGGTCAACGTACGGATCCTCAGCGCGACTCACCGCAACCTGGAAAAAATGGTCAGCGAAGGGTCGTTCCGCGAAGACTTGTTCTATCGCCTCAATGTCCTGAATGTCGAAGTCCCGCCCCTGCGCGAACGCGGCCAGGACATCCTGCTGCTGGCGCGCTATTTCATGCAGCAGGCCTGTGCGCAGATCCAGCGTCCGGTCTGTCGCCTGGCTCCAGGCACTTATCCTGCGCTGCTGGGCAACCGCTGGCCGGGCAACGTGCGGCAATTGCAGAACGTGATCTTCCGCGCGGCGGCGATCTGCGAAAGCAGCCTGGTCGACATCGGCGACCTCGACATCGCCGGCACTTCCGTGGCGCGCCAGAGTGACAGCGACGTCGACAGCCTGGAGCAGGCGATGGAAGAGTTTGAGAAGACCCTGCTGGAAAAGCTGTACGTCAGCTATCCATCGACCCGGCAACTGGCCAGTCGGTTGCAAACGTCCCACACCGCGATTGCCCATCGGTTGCGCAAGTACGGCATTCCCAATAAGCCCTGAAATCGCCCAGACACACCGTGACCCCCTGTGGGAGCCAGCCTGCTGGCGATTGCGGTGTGGCAGGCAAAAAAGATGTCGACTGACAGAACCTAATCGCCAGCAGGGCTGGCTCCCACAGGTTTTGTATCCGGCCTGAAAACCTGCTTAAAAACGACCTCCATCTGTACTGAAAGCGCTACAGCGGAACGATATCGCTACACCCTCTCCCGATCACCGCTGCGCAAGGCTTTGATCCACCTAGGCTTTTTTCTTTGCTTGCTGCTGTAGCGATTTCGCTACAGCCATCAATTCTCTACCCGCCGAATAACAACTTAACCAGTTGATTTATAACGATAAAAAAACATTGGCCGCGATTTTGCTTAGTAACCCGCCATAAAGCAGGGCTTTAGCCCAAGCATTCCATCGCGTCCACCAGACGAGTCTGGCCCCCTTAGGAGTTTCCATGAGCGAATTGCGTTTTACTGAAGATCACGAATGGCTGCGCACCGAAGCTGACGGCACCGTCACCGTCGGCATCACCGCTTTCGCGCAGAACGCCCTGGGCGACGTGGTTTTCGTACAACTGCCTGAGCTGCAGTCCTACGACAAAGGCGCCGAAGCCGCCACCGTGGAATCGGTAAAAGCTGCCAGCGGCGTGTACATGCCACTCGACGGTGAAGTGCTGGAAGTGAACCCGGCACTCGACAGCAGCCCTGAACTGGTCAACGAAGACCCGATGGGTGAAGGCTGGTTCTTCCGCTTCCAGCCAAGCGACGCCTCGGCGGTCGCCAAACTGCTGGATCAGGACGCCTATGACCGTCTGATCAAAGCCAACGCCGAAGCCTGAGGAGCGCTGACATGACTCAAGTAAACCTGACCACCGCCAACGAATTCATCGCCCGCCACATCGGCCCGCGTTCCGGCGACGAGCAAGCCATGCTCAACAGCCTCGGTTTTGATTCCCTGGAAGCCCTGAGCGCCAGCGTCATTCCCGACAGCATCAAAGGCACCAGCGTGCTCGGCCTCGAAGACGGCCTGAGCGAAGCTGATGCCCTGGCGTTGATCAAATCCATCGCCGGCAAAAACCAGCTGTTCAAGACTTACATCGGCCAGGGCTACTACGGCACCCACACGCCGTCGCCGATCCTGCGCAACCTGCTGGAAAACCCGGCCTGGTACACCGCGTACACCCCGTACCAGCCGGAAATTTCCCAAGGCCGTCTCGAAGCGCTGCTGAACTTCCAGACCCTGATCAGCGACCTGACCGGCCTGCCGATCGCCAACGCCTCGCTGCTGGATGAAGCCACCGCCGCCGCCGAAGCGATGACCTTCTGCAAACGCCTGAGCAAGAACAAGGGCAGCCACGCGTTCTTCGCCTCGGTGCATTGCCACCCGCAGACCCTCGACGTGCTGCGCACCCGTGCCGAGCCGTTGGGCATCGACGTTGTCGTGGGTGATGAGCTTGAACTGACTGACGTGACGCCGTTCTTCGGCGCCCTGCTGCAGTATCCGGCGAGCAACGGTGACGTCTTTGATTACCGCGAACTGACCGAACGCTTCCACGCCGCCAACGCGCTGGTCGCGGTCGCCGCCGACCTGTTGGCCCTGACCGTGCTGACCCCGCCGGGCGAATTCGGTGCCGACGTCGCCATCGGCAGTGCGCAACGCTTTGGCGTGCCACTGGGCTTCGGTGGCCCGCACGCGGCGTACTTCTCCACCAAGGACGCGTTCAAGCGCGACATGCCGGGTCGTCTGGTCGGCGTCTCCGTGGACCGTTTCGGCAAGCCGGCCCTGCGCCTGGCCATGCAGACCCGCGAGCAACACATCCGCCGCGAGAAGGCCACGTCGAACATCTGCACCGCGCAAGTATTGTTGGCCAACATCGCCAGCATGTACGCCGTGTACCACGGTCCGAAAGGCCTGACGCAGATCGCCAACCGCGTGCATCACCTGACCGCGATTCTGGCCCAAGGCCTGAAAGCAATCGGCCTGAACGTCGAACAAGAAAGCTTCTTCGACACCCTGACGATCAAGACCGGCGCCAACACCGCCAAGCTGCACGACCAGGCTCGCGCCCAGCAGATCAACCTGCGCGTGGTGGATGCTGAACGTCTAGGCCTGTCCCTTGATGAGACCACGTCGCAAGCTGACGTGGAAAACCTGTGGTCGCTGCTGGCCGACGGCAAAGCGCTGCCGGACTTCGCCGCCCTCGCAGCGATCGTGGTCAGTACCCTCCCGGCCGCACTGGTTCGCCAGTCGCCAATCCTCAGCCACCCGGTGTTCAACCGCTACCACTCGGAAACCGAGCTGATGCGCTACCTGCGCAGGCTCGCCGACAAGGACCTGGCCCTGGATCGCACCATGATCCCGCTGGGTTCGTGCACCATGAAACTCAACGCCGCCAGCGAAATGATCCCGGTGACCTGGGCTGAATTCGGTGCCCTGCACCCGTTCGCCCCGGCCGAACAAAGCGCCGGTTACCAGCAATTGACCGATGAACTGGAAGCGATGCTCTGCGCCGCTACCGGTTACGACGCGATCTCGTTGCAACCGAACGCCGGTTCCCAAGGTGAATACGCCGGTCTGCTGGCGATCCGTGCTTACCACCAAAGCCGTGGCGAAGACCGTCGCGACATCTGCCTGATCCCGTCCTCCGCCCACGGCACCAACCCGGCCACCGCCAACATGGCTGGCATGCGTGTGGTCGTAACGGCTTGCGATGCCCGTGGCAACGTCGACATCGAAGACCTGCGCGCCAAGGCCATCGAGCACCGCGAACACCTCGCGGCGCTGATGATCACCTACCCGTCGACCCACGGCGTGTTCGAAGAAGGCATCCGCGAAATCTGCGGCATCATTCATGACAACGGCGGCCAGGTGTACATCGACGGCGCGAACATGAACGCGATGGTCGGCCTCTGCGCCCCGGGCAAGTTCGGCGGCGACGTGAGCCACCTGAACCTGCACAAGACCTTCTGCATTCCGCACGGCGGTGGCGGCCCGGGCGTTGGCCCGATTGGCGTGAAATCGCACCTGACCCCGTTCCTGCCGGGCCACGCCCAGATGGAACGCAAGGAAGGCGCGGTCTGCGCGGCACCGTTCGGCAGCGCGAGCATTTTGCCGATCACTTGGATGTACATTCGGATGATGGGCGGCGCGGGTCTCAAGCGCGCTTCGCAACTGGCGATCCTGAATGCCAACTACATTTCCCGTCGCCTCGAAGAGCATTACCCAGTGCTGTACACCGGCAGCAACGGGTTGGTGGCGCACGAATGCATCCTCGACCTGCGTCCGCTGAAAGACAGCAGCGGCATCAGTGTCGATGACGTCGCCAAGCGCCTGATCGACTTCGGCTTCCACGCCCCGACCATGTCGTTCCCGGTGGCCGGCACGCTGATGATCGAGCCGACCGAAAGCGAATCCAAGGAAGAACTGGACCGCTTCTGCGACGCCATGATCCGCATTCGCGAAGAAATCCGCGCGGTGGAAAACGGCACGCTGGACAAGGACGACAACCCGCTGAAAAACGCACCGCACACCGCTGCGGAAATCGTTGGCGAGTGGACGCATCCGTATAGCCGTGAGCAAGCGGTGTACCCGGTTGCGTCGTTGATCGAAGGCAAATACTGGCCACCGGTCGGTCGCGTCGACAACGTGTTCGGTGATCGCAACCTGGTTTGCGCTTGCCCGTCGATCGAAAGCTACGCTTGATCTATAGGGGCGGGTTCACTCGCCCCCACAAGGACACACCGACTTTGTAGGAGCGAGGCTTGCCCGCGAAGCTTTTAGCGGCCGTGATGGCCTCTTCGCGGGCAAGCCTCGCTCCTACAGGTTTGGGGTGCGCCTCATAACAAGAAACCGGAGAACAACCATGTCGTTAAGCGTGTTCGACCTGTTCAAGATTGGCATCGGCCCCTCCAGTTCTCACACCGTCGGCCCGATGCGTGCCGCTGCACGTTTCGCCGAAGGCTTGCGCCGTGAAGGGCTGTTGGCGGCAACCACCTGCGTCAAAGTCGAGCTCTACGGCTCACTCGGCGCCACCGGTAAAGGCCACGGCAGCGACAAAGCCGTGTTGCTCGGCCTGGAAGGCGAACACCCGGACACCGTGAACACCGAAACCGTCGCCGCCCGTCTACAAGAGATTCGCGGCAATGGTCGCTTGAACCTGCTCGGCGAACACAGCATTGCGTTCAACGAGAAAGAACATTTGGCGATGATCCGCAAACCATTGCCCTATCACCCCAACGGCATGATCTTTCGCGCATTTGACGCCGCCGGCCTGCAGATCCGCAGCCGCGAGTACTACTCGGTCGGCGGCGGATTCGTGGTCGATGAAGACGCCGCCGGCGCCGACCGCATTGTCGAAGACGCCACGCCGCTGACCTTCCCGTTCAAAAGCGCCAAGGACCTGCTCGGTCATTGCGCCACATACGGCTTGTCCATCAGTCAGGTGATGCTGACCAACGAAAGCGCCTGGCGCCCGGAAGCGGAAACCCGCGCCGGCCTACTGAACATCTGGCAAGTGATGCAGGACTGCGTCGCCGCCGGTTGCCGCAATGAAGGGATCCTGCCGGGTGGCCTGAAGGTCAAACGTCGGGCCGCCGCTTTGCATCGGCAACTGTGCAAGAACCCGGAATCGTCATTGCGAGATCCGCTGTCGGTGCTGGACTGGGTCAACCTGTACGCCTTGGCGGTCAATGAAGAAAACGCCAACGGCGGACGCGTGGTCACTGCGCCCACCAACGGCGCCGCGGGCATCGTCCCCGCGGTGCTGCATTACTACATGCGCTTCATCCCCGGCGCCACCGAAGACGGCGTCGTCCGCTTCCTGCTGACCGCCGCCGCGATCGGCATTCTCTACAAGGAAAACGCCTCGATCTCCGGCGCCGAAGTCGGGTGTCAGGGTGAGGTCGGCGTGGCCTGTTCCATGGCGGCCGGCGCCTTGTGCGAAGTGCTGGGTGGCAGCGTGCAGCAAGTGGAAAACGCTGCCGAAATCGGCATGGAACACAACCTCGGCCTGACCTGCGACCCGATTGGCGGGCTGGTGCAAGTGCCTTGCATCGAGCGCAACGCCATGGGCTCGGTGAAAGCCATCAATGCGGTGCGCATGGCCCTGCGCGGCGACGGTCAACACTTCGTCTCCCTCGACAAGGTCATCCGCACCATGCGCCAGACCGGCGCCGACATGAAAAGCAAATACAAGGAAACCGCCCGTGGCGGTTTGGCGGTCAACATTATCGAGTGCTGATGCTCACGCGCATCCGCACACTTTTCAGGAGCTGAATATGTCCACCGAACAATTGCTGAAAACCCCACTGCACGCGCTGCACATCGAACTCGGTGCGCGCATGGTGCCATTCGCCGGCTACGACATGCCGGTGCAATACCCGCTGGGCGTGATGAAAGAACACCAGCACACCCGTGATCAGGCCGGGCTGTTCGATGTTTCGCACATGGGCCAGATCCGCCTGACCGGCGCCAATGCCGCCAAGGCCCTGGAGACATTGGTACCGGTGGACATCATCGACCTGCCGGTGGGCATGCAGCGCTATGCGATGTTCACCAACGAAACCGGTGGCATCCTCGACGACCTGATGGTCGCCAACCTGGGTAACGACGAACTGTTCCTGGTGGTCAACGCCGCCTGCAAGGATCAGGACCTCGCGCATCTGCAAAAGCACATCGGCGAACAGTGCACCATCGAACCGCTGTTCGAAGAACGCGCGCTGCTGGCCCTGCAAGGTCCGGCCGCGGTCACCGTGCTCGCGCGCCTGGCGCCTGAAGTGGCGAAGATGACCTTCATGCAGTTCACCCGCGTGAAACTGGTGGGTGTCGAGTGCTTTGTCAGCCGTTCGGGCTACACCGGTGAAGACGGTTTCGAAATCTCCGTACCGGCTGCCAACGCCGAAGCCCTGGCTCGCGCCCTGCTGGCCGAACCTGAAGTGGCGGCGATCGGCTTGGGTGCTCGCGATTCGCTGCGCCTTGAAGCCGGCCTGTGCCTCTATGGCCACGACATGAACACCGAGACCACCCCGATCGAAGCCAGCCTGCTGTGGGCCATCTCCAAGCCACGTCGCGCCGATGGCGCAAGGGCCGGCGGCTTCCCTGGCGCCGAGACGGTGTTCGCTCAACAGCAAGCCGGCGTCAGCCGCAAGCGTGTGGGCCTGCTGCCTCAGGAACGCACGCCGGTGCGTGAAGGCGCAGAAATCGTCAACGAAGCGGGCGACATCATCGGTGCCGTTTGCAGCGGTGGTTTCGGCCCAACCCTCGGCGCTCCATTGGCCATGGGTTACCTCGACAGCGCTTACATCGTGATCGACACCCCCGTATGGGCGATTGTTCGTGGGAAAAAGGTGCCTTTGCTTGTAAGCAAAATGCCATTTGTTGCACAACGCTACTATCGCGGTTGATTGACTGTTTCTATAAGTAACGCGGTTGCGTTAACAGTGCACTAATGTGTAACGCAACCGCCATAAAACAGTGCATACCTTATCGGCAAGCTTCGATAATGAACGTTGCTTATAACGTTCGAAAACAATTGAACAACCCTATCGAATAAGCCGGCACTAGTGGACACACTACTGCCATCAACCTGAGCAAAACCGGGCCTCTCGCAGGGCTTGTTTTTTCTCCCGTAGTTGGCGTAGAGTTTGTTCACTGTGTTTGCATGGGTCGCTTGGAATCGTGACCTGGGCAGTAGCCTACAAGTTAGCTACATCCCGTTCGACGTCTTCTTACTCTCCTGCAACCAGCCCCAGTACTCTTTCACAAGAAGGAGGCTGTCATTAATTTTGCGTCATAGGAAATAAGAAATGTCCCAACGTCAGAGCGGTACCGTCAAGTGGTTTAACGACGAGAAAGGTTTTGGTTTTATCACTCCAGAAAGCGGTCCGGATCTGTTCGTGCATTTCCGCGCTATTCAGGGCAACGGTTTCAAGAGCCTGAAAGAAGGCCAGAAAGTGACGTTCGTTGCTGTGCAAGGCCAGAAAGGCATGCAGGCTGACGAAGTACAAGCAGAAGGCTAATCTTCTGTAACGAAAAAGCCCCTGATGCTGACATCAGGGGCTTTTTTGTGTGCGTAAATCCGTAAAATGGCTTCTTTTTCCGCCCAGAGGCTGCCATGTCGAAACACCTGCTCAAACCCGAGGGCGAGTTCCCCGCCGCCAGCCTGGGTCGTCGTCTGGCAGCGATGTTCTATGACTTCCTGTTGTGTACCGCCCTGCTGATCGTCACCAGCGGCGTTTACAAGATGATCCAGATGGCAATCATCGGCGAAGACAAAATGCGCACCCTGACCGAAGCCGGCGCGCTGGACGGTGATCCCCTGCTGTCGACGGTGCTGCTGTTCGTGTTGTTCGGTTTCTTCGCCAAGTTCTGGACCTGGTCCGGTCAGACCCTGGGCATGCAGGTGTGGTGCATTCGCGTGCAGAACGCTGATGGCTCATCGATCAGCTTGTGGCAGGCGTTGCTGCGCTTTGTGGTGTCGATCGCTTCGCTGTTGTGTGGTGGGCTTGGGTTTTTCTGGTCGCTGTTCGATAAACAGAAACGCAGCTGGCATGACATGTATTCCAACACGCAACTCGTGCGCATCCCGAAGAAGACCAAATAAATTCGCACAGCACAAATCATTGTAGGAGTGAGACCGGCTTGCCGGCGATAGCGGTCTGTCAGTCAACACGCATGTGACTGACAGACCGCTATCGCCGGCAAGCCGGTCTCACTCCTACATTTTTTGTGATTCAGGCGTTACCGGCAAGCTTCATCCGGGCGGCCTGTGTGAAGTCGAGCATCCGCTTCAACGGCCGAATAGCCTGCGGAATCAGCGCCGGATCAACGAAGATCTCGTTCGTCCCTTCTTTCAAGCACTTCAGCGTGCGCTCAAGGGTATTCATTGCCATCCACGGGCAATGTGCGCAACTGCGGCACGCTGCGCCGTTACCGGCCGTTGGGGCTTCGATGAAGACCTTGTCCGGGCACAGCTGCTGCATCTTGTAGAAAATGCCGCGATCGGTGGCCACGATCAGCGTCTTGTTCGGCAGACTCTGCGCCGCCGCAATCAACTGACTGGTGGAACCGACGGCGTCCGCCAGTTCGATCACCGAGGTCGGCGACTCCGGGTGCACCAGAATGGCTGCGTCCGGGTACAGCGCCTTCATGTCTTCGAGCTGCTTGGACTTGAACTCCTCGTGAACGATGCAGGCACCGTCCCACAGCAGCATGTCCGCGCCGGTCTGGCGCTGGATGTAGGTGCCCAGGTGCTTGTCCGGGCCCCAGATGATGGTTTCGCCGTTATCCATCAGGCTTTCGACGATCTCCAGCGCGCAGCTGGACGTCACCACCCAATCCGCACGGGCTTTGACCGCCGCCGAGGTATTGGCATACACCACCACCGTACGCTCCGGATGCTGATCGCAGAACGCCGAGAACTCATCCACCGGGCAACCCAGGTCCAGCGAGCAGGTCGCTTCCAGGGTCGGCATCAGAATGCGTTTTTCAGGATTGAGGATTTTGGCGGTTTCGCCCATGAACTTCACACCGGCGACCAGCACGGTCTTGGCCGGGTGAGCACTGCCGAAGCGAGCCATCTCCAGCGAGTCGGAGACGCAACCACCGGTTTCTTCGGCCAGGGCCTGAATCACCGGATCGCAATAGAAGTGAGCAACCAGCACCGCGTCCTGAGCCTTGAGCTCGGCAGCGATGGCGGCACGGTAAAAAGCTTCCTCCTCGACGGTCAGCGGCTTGGGCTGCTTGGCGTCGAGGTGGGCTTGAACCAGAAGGCGTTCGGAAATCTGCGTCATGTTCGCAAGACCTGCAGGCGCTTTCGCGCGAAAGTCGAGTATACACCCGGCTCCGGACCCTTCAGGGTACCGCCGGGAGAGTGAGTATCATCAGGCACGGACAGCGTTGAAGATGCGCAAGGCTACAGAATATCCGAGGGATGCAAAAGATGATTCTGACCTGCGTCACGCGGTGCAGCCCCGCGCCGAGCCGAGCTCAAATCGCGGGCAAAAAAAAATCCGGAAATCCTCACTTGCGTGGGCCTTCCAGACTTTTAAAACTGCTACAAAAATGGTGGGTCGTGTGGGATTCGAACCTACGACCAATTGGTTAAAAGCCAACTGCTCTACCAACTGAGCTAACGACCCGCTGTGTGGTGGCGCGTATAATACTGATTTTTAAGGACTATTCAACACCTAATTCGAAATAAATCAAAAATAAGGTGTTGGGTCGCTCACGCCGGCCGCTGCAAAGCCTTCTGCACGCAGTCGGCAGCTGTCGCATTTGCCGCAGGCGTAGCCTTTATCGTCTGCCTGATAGCAGGAAACAGTCAGCCCATAATCGACCCCCAGCTTCACGCCTGCCTGGACGATCTGCGCCTTGCTGAGGTTCTGAAGTGGCGCCTGGATACGGAAGCCGTTGCCCTCTACACCGGCCTTCGTCGCCAGATTGGCCATGCGTTCGAAGGACTCGATGAACTCGGGACGGCAGTCCGGGTAACCGGAATAATCCACTGCGTTGACGCCGATAAAGATGTCACGCGCGCCGAGCACTTCAGCCCAACCCAGCGCCAGGGACAGAAACACTGTGTTGCGTGCTGGCACGTAAGTCACCGGAATACCTTCGCCCGCCTCTTCCGGCACGTCGATGCTGGTGTCGGTCAGTGCCGAACCGCCGATACCGTTGAGGTTCAGGCCGATCACCTTGTGTTCCACTACACCCAAATCCCGGGCGACACGTTCGGCTGCGTGCAGTTCGGCGTGAGAGCGCTGACCGTAATCGAAGCTCATGGTGTAGCAGCTGTAGCCTTCTGCGCGGGCCATGGCCACGACCGTCGCGGAGTCGAGGCCGCCGGACAGCAGGATGACCGCACGTTTTTCAGCAGTGTTCAGTTGTTCAGTCATCTCAGCGCCCCGGCTCGTCATTCCAAAGATATTTATGCAGCTGCAATTGCAGGCGCACTGGCAGGTTGTCCGCCACCACCCAGTCAGCCAGGTCCCGCGCATTCAGGTCATGGTGGCTTGGCGAGAACAGCACTTCGCCGGCACGCTTGTCGAGGCCGTACTGAATCAGCTTGGACACGGCCCAGTCGTAGTCTTCCCGCGAGCAGATGACAAACTTCACCTGGTCGTTGGGCGTGAGCAGTTCGATGTTCTCGTAGCGGTTGCGGTGGGCTTCTTTCGAACCCGGGGTTTTCAGATCGACGACGCGACTGACCCGGGAATCTACCGCCGAGATGTCGAGAGCACCACTGGTTTCCAGCGACACTTCGTAACCGGCGTCACACAACTGCTTGAGCAATGGGATGGCGTTGGGTTGTGCCAGCGGCTCGCCACCAGTGACACACACGTAACGCGGACGGAAACCGGCCACTTGCTCGAGGATGTCGTCGAGTGGGCGAACGGTGCCGCCGGTGAACGCGTAGGCGCTGTCGCAATATTGGCAACGCAACGGGCAACCGGTCAGGCGCACAAAAACAGTGGGCAGCCCGGCAGTCCGCGTTTCACCCTGTAACGAGTAGAAAACTTCGGTGATTCTCAATGTGTCTTGCATAGTCGCCACGGGCATAACAGCTAAACAGGCTGTCCGCCTCCGTCAGGCACTTCAAGGAACCCCGCCACCGCGTAGATCCCAAAAAGCGTGTTTCATAAAAAGGGCGTGAATTCTAACGAAAAAACCCGCGACTGGCGCGGGTTTCTTCGAAACAGGTCAAGCAACCTTACATTTTCTGCAGGTCACGCTGAGCCAGCTGAGCAGCGGAGGTGCCCGGATATTGGGACACGACCTGCTGCAGAATGCCTTTGACCTTGTCGGTATGACCCAAGCGGCGTTCTACGTCAGCGAGCTTGTACAGCGAGTCAGGCACTTTAGGGTGCTTGGGGTACAGCTGCGAAACCTTGGCAAACGCCTGACCTGCACCTTGCAGATCGCCTTTGGCCAGGTTCACTTCGCCCAACCAGTACTGGGCATTGCCCGCGTATTGGCTGTTCGGGTACTTGCGCAGGAACGCGGCAAAAGCCTGGCTGGCCTTGTCGAAATCCTTGGCCTTGATCAGGTCGAAGGCTGCATCGTAGTACAGTTTTTCCTTCGCCGGATCAGCCGGCTCGGTACCCGCGGCAGGCGCTTGAGCGGCGGCCGCTCCTGCACCTGCGCCAGCTGCTGCACCGGGGGCATTCAAACTGCCACCGGCGGAAGAATTATCAGGAGTCGCGGCTGGTGCAACGCCGGTTCCTATGCGCCGATCAAGATCCTGATATCGCTCCAGGTTCTCTTGCTTCATGCGCGCTACATCATTTTGCAGTTCTTCGATCACACCCTGTTGGCGCGAGATCTGATCCTGCATGGATTGCAATTGGTTGAACAGCTGGCCCTGTGCCGAGACAGGGGTCGAAACCCCTCCCCCGGCATAGGCGCCGTTCGTACCGTAACCCGCAGGCGGATTACTAGTCCCGCTATTGTTATAGCCGGAGTCGTTATCGACCACAGGAACCGCAGCCCACACCGCAAGCGGTGCGAGGCTGAGAGCCAAAACAGTTACAGCACGACGGCACGTTCGCATGACGAATTACTTACGCAGTTCGACGCGACGGTTTTGAGCCCAGGACTGCTCGTCGTTGCCGGTAGCAACTGGACGCTCTTCGCCGTAGGAAACCAGTTCCAGCTGAGCTGGGGAAACACCTTGCAGTACCAGGTAGCGCTGAACGGCTTTCGCACGACGCTCGCCCAGTGCCATGTTGTACTCACGAGTACCACGTTCGTCGGTGTTGCCTTCCAGAACAACGCGAGCGCCGTTTGCTTTCAGGTCTTTGGCGTGAACGTCCAGAGCGCGCATGGCTTCTGGCTTCAGGTCCGAGCTGTCGTATTCGAAGTAGAAGGTGGTGATTGCGCGCAGAGCAGCTTCTTCGCTCAGGGAACCGTCAACGGCACCAGTGTTTGCGCCGTAACCAGCGTTTGGATCAACAGCGCCTTCACCGGCGTTGTCGCCGCCTTTGGACGAGCAACCTACAGCTACAGCCATGGCCAGAGCCAGCGCAGCAAATTTACCAAACTTCAGCATTTCCATCGTGAAACTCCTAATGAACCCCAGTGTGTTAAGTACAACGTGTAGCGCCGCGTCAGTTCAGGAAAGGGGACCAGGAAGGTTCTCTGACTTCGCCTTGTGCGGTAGGAAGCGGGAGCCTTACGCGTCCATTAATGGACACGAGCATCAAGACTCCCCGGCCCTGCTGGCGGGTGGCGTAGATTACCATGGTGCCGTTGGGCGCAACAGTAGGTGACTCGTCCAGAGTGCTATCAGTGAGGATCTTTACACTACCTCGCTGCAAATCCTGGGCCGCCACCTTGAAATTAGTGAAGCCATCCTGGCGGTGAATCATCACCAGGGTCTTTTCATCAGCCGAAAGTTTAGGGTTGGCGTTGTAGTTACCAATAAAGGTCACACGTTCCGCACCGCCACCACCGACGCTGGTTTTGTAGATCTGTGGCTTGCCGCCACGGTCGGAGGTGAAGTAGATGGTCGAACCATCCTTACCCCAGAACGGTTCGGTATTGATGCCGGGACCGTTGGTGACGCGAGTGATCTGACGCGACCCCAGGTTCATCACGTAGATGTCCGGGTTACCGTCTTTGGACAGTACGAATGCCAGGCGATTGCCATCCGGCGACCAGGCGGGTGCGCCATTCAGGCCTTCGAAGTTGGTGATCTGCTCACGGCGACCGGTGTCGATGTTCTGCATGAAGATACGCGGACGCTTCTGCTCGAACGAGACGTAAGCGATGCGCTTGCCATCCGGTGCGAAACGCGGCGACAGGATCGGCTCGCGCGATTGCAGCAGGGTCACGGCGCGGGCACCGTCATAGTCCGAGCGTTGCAGCGTGTAGCGCGTGTTCTTCTCGGAGAAACGTTCAGCCGTCACGTACAGCAGACGTGTCGAGAACGCACCTTTAATGCCGGTGAGTTTTTCGAACGACTGGTCGGCGATGTAGTGCGACATGTCGCGCAGTTGATCGACGCTGCCCGACACGCTGCCGGTCAGCACTTGCTGCTCGGTGGCGACGTTGAACAGAGCGTATTGAACCTGCAGGCGACCGCCCGCTGGCACGATGCTGCCGACCATAATGTACTGAGCGTTGATCGCCTTCCAGTCACGGAAAATGATTTCGCTGGCCTGGCTCGGCTGGCTGATCATGTTCTGCTTTGGAATCGGCGCGTAGTAACCCGAGTTGCGCAGGTCGTTGCCGATGATTTCGGCCATGTCATCCGGCAGTACGGTGCCGCCCTGGAAACCGAATGGCACTACGGCAATTGGAGTTGCCTGGGAGCTACCACTGCTGACCAGGATATTTTTTTCATCTGCGGTGGCCAGTCCTGCAAAGCAGAACATGACTACAAGCAGTCCTCGAAGAAGGTTTCTCACAAGGCTAGATCCTCAGGTGTGAATGTCATCTTGAATGAACGATAGGGTGCGAAATCAGCTGGCTTCAGACCCTGCATTTCGGTCAATCGACCAATATTTTTTACCGCCGCTACCGCTGAACTGTCGAACGGTGCATCTCCGCTGGATTTGGCAACCGATACGCCGGAGATTGTTCCATCAGGCAGCATGTTGATTTGCAGGATCACTTTCATGCCCTTGCGGGCCGACGGTGGCTGCGCCCAACCTTCAGAAGCACGCGAGCGAATCAGATCGTCGAAGTTACCCGCGACTTCATCGCCCTGCTCATCCGCCAAGGCCTGCTGACGCTCCGTCGTGTCGGAAAGCAAATCTGCCAGGGCCTGAGCCTTTTTCTCATCGACGGATTTACGTGCCGCTTCCTGCGATTTCTTCTTCGCAGCATCGGCAGCAGCTTTCTTCTTCGCGTCTTCGGCGACTTTCTTCTTCGCGTCTTCAGCTTCAGATTTCTTCTTGGCGTCTTCCGCGGCTTTCTTCTTCGCGTCTTCGACGATCTTTTTCTTTGCTTCTTCAGCGGCCGCTTTCTTGGCCTCTTCTTCAGCAGCTTTCTTGGCTTCTTCTTCAGATTTCTTCTTGGCTATATCAGCCAATTGTTTCTCTTCGACCTTTTTGGCTTCGGCGGTCTTCTTCGCTTCATCGGCTTTCTTGGCTTCATCAGCCTTTTTTGCCTCTTCCGCTTTCTTCGTCTCGTCGGCCTTCTTGGATTCTTCGGCTTTTTGAGCCGCATCTTCCTTCTTTTGTTCCGCGGCCTTGATCGCTTCCTGTTCGATCTTTTTCTGTTCCAACTGTTCGACTTCGGTCTGACGCGCGGCGGACTTCTTCGCTTCACCCGCAATCTTCTGATTGGTCTGGGTGGTCGCCTGACTTTTCGATTTCAGCTGGTACAAGGTCGCCTGGACAATCGGCTTGGCCGGCGGCAGCTCCGGTGTGAAGGCGAAACTGACGAACAGCATGCCGAACACCAGCACGTGCAAGACAATCGCCAGGACACTAGGCCAGAAGTAGCTTTCCGAGGCGGACGGCTCTCGCATTTGCTGCATCAGGGTGCCTCGGTAATCAAGCCAACATTACCGACCCCGGCTTTCTGCAACCCGCCCATGGCACCCATCACGGAACCGTAATCGACGGTCTTGTCGCCGCGAATGAACACCTGGGTACGCTTGCCGCCTTCAGTACCCGCGCGAATGATCTTGGTCACCGCGTCAGTCATCTGCGGCAAGGTCATGGCCTTGTCCTGTTGCTTTTCAGTGTCGACTTCGCTGCCAAGGTTCCAGTAGTAGGTCTTGTCAGACTTGATCGAAATGGTCAGGACCTGGGTGTTGTTGTCCTGCGGCAAGGCTTCGCTGGAAACCTTGGGCAGATCAACTTTCACGCCCTGATTGAGCATCGGAGCGGTCACCATGAAGATGACCAGCAGCACCAGCATCACGTCGATGTAAGGCACCACGTTCATCTCGGCAACCGGCTTGCGCTTTTTGCGAGCTCGAGCGATTAAAGCCATTGGAAATTACCTGCTTATTCTTCGCTGGTGTGCACTTTGCGGTGCAGGATCGCCTGGAATTCATCGGCGAAGGTGTAGTAACGGCCCAGCAGGGTCTCACTGCGAGCAGCAAAACGGTTGTAAGCGATAACGGCCGGGATGGCCGCGAACAGGCCGATCGCAGTGGCGATCAGTGCCTCGGCGATACCCGGAGCCACAGTGGCCAGGGTCGCTTGCTGGGCAGTGGCCAGGCCACGGAAGGAGTTCATGATCCCCCAGACGGTACCGAACAGACCGATGTACGGGCTGACGGAACCTACGGTGGCGAGGAACGGCAGGCTCTGTTCGAGCTTTTCTTCTTCGCGGGAAATAGCGACGCGCATGGCACGGGCCACGCCTTCCATGACCGCTTCCGGGTCAACGCCTGGCTGCTGACGCAGACGGGAGAATTCCTTGAAACCGGCACGGAAGATCTGCTCGACGCCCGAATCCGGATCAGGGTTGCTGCCGGCCTGACGGTAGAGTTTGGACAGGTCGATGCCGGACCAGAAGCGCTCTTCAAAGCTCTCCAGGGCACGTCGACCGGCACGCAGCAGGTTGCTGCGCTGAAAGATCATGATCCATGAGGTCACCGATGCGGCTACCAGGATCAGCATTACCAGTTGCACCACGATACTGGCATTGCTGACCAGGCTCCACATGGAGGAATGGTCGACGACGTTAGCTTCCACGCTTTATCTCCTGCTTTGAGTGTGTACCCGCGCCGCTCACGTCGGCGAAGGCCGCTCGTAGAGCTTCGGGAATGGCCCGGGGTTTTAAACTTTCAGTGCGCACACAGGCCACCAGAAACTGCCCTTCGCAGAGCAGCGCATTATCCGTGGCTCGCCTGACCTGCTGTTTAAAGCGCAGGCTGACACGGTTCAATTCGATTACTTCAGCGCTTACCAGAAGCTCGTCGTCCAGTCGCGCCGGCGCGTGATAACGCGCTTCGCTGGAATGCACGACAAACAACAGGTCCTCACCTGCCAGCGCCGACTGGGCAAAACCCAGATCCCGGAGCCGCTCGGTTCGAGCCCGTTCCATAAACTTGAGGTAATTGACGTAATACACGATGCCGCCCGCATCGGTGTCCTCGTAATAAACGCGACAACGAAGTGCGAACGGCTCAAGCCCGTTTTGCGCGCGCATACTCTAGTGCTTACTCCTCGGGTTGCCAATCCGGCCAGGCAACTGTTTTTCATTGATTCGCGGCTTTCTGGCGAAAGTACGGTCCTCAGACCGCACAAACTCCGAATAAATCAGCGCGCAAAGGTGATTAATCGTCTACGGCATCAAGGAACTCGTCTACCACGGGCATCTCGCCCATTCGTGACGGAATGTTTAAACCGAAATGCAAATACGCGTGCCGGGTGACTACTCGCCCCCGCGGCGTGCGCATGATGTAGCCCTGCTGGATCAGGTACGGCTCCAGCACGTCTTCAATGGTGTGACGTTCTTCGCTGATTGCAGCCGCCAGACTGTCTACGCCGACCGGCCCACCGTCGAACTTCTCGATCATGGTCAACAGCAGACGCCGGTCCTGATGATCGAAGCCACGCTCATCGACATCCAGCAGGTTCAAGGCCAGGTCGGCGATCGGTTTGGTGATGTGGCCCTTGGCACGAACTTCGGCGAAATCCCGAACCCGGCGCAGCAAGCGGTTGGCGATCCGCGGCGTACCGCGGGCACGACGGGCGATCTCAAAGGCGCCTTCCGGGTCCAGCGGCAAGCCGAGGATGTTCGCCGAACGGCTGACAATCGTTGCCAGGTCGGCAGTGTTGTAGAACTCCAGACGCTGGACGATGCCGAACCGGTCGCGCAACGGGTTGGTCAGCATGCCGGCACGCGTTGTCGCGCCGACCAGGGTGAACGGCGGTAGATCCAGCTTGATCGAGCGCGCAGCCGGCCCTTCACCGATCATGATGTCGAGCTGGAAATCTTCCATGGCCGGGTACAGCACCTCTTCGACGATAGGCGACAGCCGATGGATTTCATCGATGAACAGCACGTCGTGAGGCTCAAGATTGGTCAACAGGGCAGCCAGATCGCCCGGACGCTCAAGCACCGGGCCCGAGGTGCTTTTGATCGACACGCCCATTTCCTGGGCAATGATGTTGGCCAGGGTGGTCTTGCCCAGACCCGGCGGGCCGAAAATCAGCGTGTGGTCCAGGGACTCGTTACGCCCGCGAGCCGCCTGGATGAACAACTCCATTTGTTCGCGAACGGTCGGCTGACCGATGTATTCGGCCAGACTGACAGGACGAATCGCCCGGTCCTGAACTTCCTCGCGGTCGCGAGGGCCAGGCGTGGCGGTAATCAGACGATCAGCTTCAATCACTTAGATCATTCCCTTCAGGGCACGACGAATCATGTCTTCACTGCTCAAACCTTTCTCCTTGATCGAGGAAATCGCCTTGCTGGCTTCCTGCGGCTTGTAGCCCAGGGAAATCAACGCGCTGACCGCATCATTTTCGGCGGTGGCGACCGGAGCCGTATCTGGCCCCCCCGGCTGGTTCGGCACCAGGGCGAACATCGCCGGCACCGTTTCCCAGGCCTTGAAGCGATCCTTGAGTTCCACCAGCAAACGTTCGGCTGTCTTTTTGCCCACGCCCGGCACCTTGGTCAGCGCCGAGGTGTCCTGAGACTGCACGCAACGGACCAGTTCATCCACTTCCAGGCTCGACATCAAGGCCAGGGCCAATTTCGGCCCTACACCATTGAGACGGATCAACTCGCGAAAAAAGTCTCGCTCGCGCTTGCCGAAGAAGCCATAGAGTAACTGCGCGTCTTCACGTACGACCAAATGGGTGTGCAAGGTCAGCGGTTCACCGACCGACGGCAAGCGATACAACGTGGTCATGGGCACTTCCAGCTCATACCCCAGACCGTTTACATCCAGAATCAGGTGCGGCGGCTGTTTCTCAGCCAGTGTGCCGCGCAAGCGTCCAATCACGTTTCAGATCCTTGAGCGTTGGCCAGATCAATGACTGGCGACTGACAGAACAAGGGTTTTGCGCCGGCAACACAGGCGCAAAACCCTCATTCCCTAAAAATGACTGCTGATGCTATCAGAGACGCAGGCGCCCGCCACGACTGCGTGCCGTTCCCAGGCCATGCGGCAACAGGCTGGAACGGGTATGAGCATGACAAATGGCGATGGCCAGGGCATCCGAGGCATCGATTTGCGGCTTGCTGGTCAATTTCAGCATGTGCATGACCATCATCTGCACCTGCTCTTTATTGGCTGCGCCAGTGCCGGTAACGGCTTGTTTGACCTGGGTCGCGGTGTACTCGGCGATCTCCAGGCTTTCTTCGGCACCCGCGACAATCGCAGCGCCCCGGGCCTGACCGAGCTTGAGGGCAGAGTCGGCATTGCGCGCCATAAAGACTTTTTCAATGCCCATGGTCACCGGGCCGTAGGTCTGTATGACTTCACGCACACCGCGATAGACGATTTGCAGACGCTCATGCAACTCGCCGGACCCTGTGCGAATGCAGCCCGACGCCACGTACACGCAGCCACGCCCGGTATCGCGTACCACGCCATAACCGGTAATGCGCGAACCGGGGTCGATACCAAGAATTAAAGTCATAACGCCTGCGGGTTGTAATGAATTTGCGTGGCGAACCCACAACACTGCAGGAGCGAGCCTGCTCGCGATGGGCGTTAACGATAACGCGCTACACCTGAATTAGCGCGGCGCTCTCAGGTCTTTCGCGAGCAGGCTCGCTCCTACACTGGATCTTGGTCGCCCTTAACCGAGCTGTGCGGCCACGGCTTCGGGGATATCCGCATTGGAGTAGACGTTCTGCACGTCGTCCAGGTCTTCGAGCATATCGATCAGCTTGAGCACCTTCTCGGCGCCTTCCAGGTCCAGTTCGGCACTGGTGGTCGGCAGCATCACGATTTCCGCGTCATCGCCTTTGAAACCCGCGGCTTCCAGCGCGTTACGAACGGAGTAGAAACCGGCGAACGAGGTGAACACATCAATCGAGCCGTCTTCATGGGTGACCACGTCGTCGGCGTCGGCTTCCATGGCCGCCTCCATCAGTGCGTCTTCATCAATGCCCGGCGCGAAGGAAATCTGTCCCTTGCGCTCGAACAGATACGCCACAGAACCGTCAGTACCGAGATTACCGCCACACTTGCTGAACGCATGGCGAACAGCAGCGGCAGTGCGGTTACGGTTGTCGGTCATGCACTCGACCATCACCGCCACGCCGCCCGGGCCGTAGCCTTCGTAGCTCAGCTCGACCATGTCGTCGGTATCGGCAGCACCGGCACCGCGGGCAACTGCGCGATCAATGATGTCGCGACTCATGTTCGCGCCAAGGGCCTTGTCCAGCGCCAGACGCAAGCGCGGGTTGGAGCCCGGATCACCGCCGCCCTGACGGGCAGCAACGGTCAGTTCACGAATCCACTTGGTGAAAATCTTGCCCTTCTTGGCATCCTGACGTTCTTTGCGGTGCTTGATGTTCGCCCACTTGGAATGACCCGCCATAACTCGCTCCGAATTCTCTTTGAAACATTGCCCGCCGCGCACGCTGTGTCGGCCAGCAAGAAAAAAATCTCGACCTAAAGAAAAGGCGCATCCCAAAAGGATGCGCCTTTGCGGTCAGCCTTACTCAGCCTTTGGCGTTTCGCGCAGACGAATGTGCAGCTCGCGCAATGCCTTGGCATCTACAACACCCGGGGCTTGCGTCATCACGTCGGCAGCACTCTGGGTTTTCGGGAAGGCGATCACTTCACGGATCGACTGGGCACCGGTCATCAGCATGACCAGACGGTCCAGACCGAAGGCCAAACCACCGTGCGGCGGCGCGCCGTATTTCAGGGCGTCGAGCAGGAAGCCGAATTTCTCTTCCTGTTCTGCTTCATTGATACCCAACAGACGGAACACCGTCTGCTGCATTTCCTTGCGGTGGATACGGATCGAACCGCCACCCAGCTCGGTGCCGTTCAAAACCATGTCGTAGGCACGGGACAAAGCGGTCGCCGGGTTGGCTTCCAGTTCTTCCGGAGTGCACTTCGGCGCGGTGAACGGGTGGTGCAAGGCGCTGAAGCTGCCGTCGTCGTTCTCTTCGAACATCGGGAAGTCGACGACCCACATTGGCGCCCACTTGCAGGTCAGCAAGTCCAGGTCGTTACCGACCTTGATCCGCAGTGCACCCAGGGCTTCGCTGACGATCTTGGCTTTGTCGGCACCGAAGAACACGATGTCGCCGTCAACCGCGCCAACGCGATCGAGGATCACGTTGAGGTTGGCTTCAGGGATGTTCTTGACGATCGGCGACTGCAGGCCTTCAACGCCTTTGGCGCGCTCGTTGACCTTGATGTACGCCAGGCCCTTGGCACCGTAGATGCCGACGAACTTGGTGTAGTCGTCGATCTGCTTGCGCGGCATGCTCGCCGCACCGGGTACGCGCAAGGCAGCGACACGGCATTTCGGATCGTTGGCCGGGCCGCTGAAGACCTTGAAGTCGACTTCTTTCAACTGGTCGGCAACGTCCACCAGTTCCAGCGGGTTACGCAGGTCTGGCTTGTCGGAACCGTAACGACGCATGGCCTCTTCGAAGGTCATGTGCGGGAACTCACCGAATTCCAGATCCAGCACTTCCTTGAACAGGTTGCGGATCATGCCTTCGGTAAGGCCCATGATGTCTTTTTCATCGAGGAAGCTGGTTTCGATGTCGATCTGGGTGAATTCAGGCTGACGGTCGGCACGCAGGTCTTCGTCGCGGAAGCACTTGGCGATCTGGTAGTAACGGTCGAAGCCGGCCACCATCAGCAGTTGCTTGAACAGCTGCGGCGATTGCGGCAAGGCGAAGAACGAACCGGCGTGAGTACGGCTCGGTACCAGATAATCACGTGCGCCTTCAGGCGTAGCACGGGTCAGGATCGGCGTCTCGACGTCGAGGAAGCCGTTCTCGTCCAGGTAGCGACGGATGCTGGTGGTCATGCGCGAACGCAGACGCAGCTTCTCGGCCATTTCCGGGCGACGCAGATCAAGGAAGCGATAACGCAGGCGGGTTTCTTCGCCGACGTCGGAGTACTCGTTCAACGGGAACGGCGGGGTTTCCGATTCGTTCAGCACTTCCAGCTCGTAGCCCAGGACTTCGATCATGCCCGACGCCATGTTGGCGTTGGTGGCACCCGCCGGACGCAGGCGAACCTTGCCGGTGATCTTCACGACGTATTCGCTGCGCACGCGATCGGCGGCGGCGAAGCTCTCGGCGCGGTCCGGGTCGAACACCACCTGGGCCAGACCATCACGATCACGGATATCGAGGAAAATCACCCCACCGTGGTCACGGCGACGGTGAACCCATCCGCAAAGGGTAATTTCCTGGCCTTCCAGGGCTTCGTTCAGTTGGCCGCAATAATGGCTGCGCATCATGGTAGTGGTTTCACTTCTCGTAATTCGAAATTCGGTTGGAGGCCTTGCGGATGTTGCAAGAGCTCGCGCGTAGTCGTTCAACTCAGGTTCCAGACCCTAGTCAGCTTTGTCGCCGCCGGCCAGATTTTTCTTGGAACCGGTCTTGAAATCGGTTTCGTACCAGCCGGTGCCGCTCAGGCGGAAGCCCGGCATGGACAGCATCTTTTTAAGCTCTGGCGCCTGGCAGGCAGGGCAGTCGACCAGCGGTGCTGCGCTGATCTTTTGAATGGCTTCCAACTGATGACCACAGGAAGCACATTGATAGTCGTACATCGGCATGGGGGTTGTCTCGGCGATCAGGTTGCTACCGCACACGCTGGGTTTTGCGGCAAAGAGCGGGATTATATCCATTAAATGCGGCCTGTGCAGCCGTAAGACTGCACAGACCGACACTCTGCCCGATCCACCGCTGTGGCTAGGGCATTGCGGCGCAGCTACCTTCTTTCAGGCTGTGCACGACGCAGACAACCCGCACCAGCCCGGTGAAGTTCTTGACCCCGCCATGGCGCAAATGCACTTCGCGATCCACATGGGACAGCAGCGCGCTGACCGTACAGCAATTGACCTTGGCCATATCGCCCAAAATATCCCAGTACACCTGCTCAAGCCGCAAGCAGGTGGCAAAGCCATTCAACCGTACCGACCGGGATAGAGGCTGGGCCAGCCCCATATCAAACTCACTGACAAATGGATCAATCCTTATCTCCTTGACCGGACCGACCCGCCCCTCGCTTCGCCTGTCTTCGTAATCCATATCGTTGACACTCCTTTGCCATCCTTGCCTTCCGTAAGAGCAATATCCGTTGCCTTATAAAAGCGCAGGCGCAAAGGTATATCCAGATGACTTTATGACCATCGACGTAGGATAAGCCAACAACTGAAGGGCGATCATGGAGACCGTCCTAGGCCGGCCATTTTCCTACATAACCAGACGAGTTTTAACGAGCGCAAAAGCGATTTGAAGAAGTAAAAGACCGCGAATAACACCCGACGGGCATTATTCGCGCGCCGACGATATTACTGATCCAGCAGGGACCGCAGCATCCACGCGGTTTTTTCGTGGACTTGCATGCGCTGGGTCAACAGGTCAGCCGTGGGCTCGTCGCTGACTTTTTCCAGCAGCGGGAAGATCCCGCGCGCCGTACGTGTTACCGCCTCTTGCCCCTCGACAAGCTGCTTGATCATGTCTTCGGCGCTGGGCACGCCGGCTTCTTCCTTTATAGAGGACAGCCGCGCATAAATTGAATAGGCGCCTGGCGCAGGAAACCCGAGGGCGCGAATGCGCTCGGCAATCGAATCGACGGCCAGGGCCAACTCGTTATATTGCTCCTCGAACATCAGGTGCAGGGTCCGAAACATGGGACCGGTGACATTCCAATGGAAGTTATGGGTTTTCAAATACAGCACATAAGTGTCCGACAGCAGACGCGAAAGCCCGTCGACGATGGACTTGCGGTCCTCTTCACTGATACCGATATCGATTGCCATGTTTATCCCCTAAAGGTGATGAGTTCATCCAACAGGTGCAGGACCACTCTAGCAAGCCTGCCACCCCCTCGCAGCCCGGGATTGCACAATCGCCTGCGGCAAATCGCCCCGCGAAGCACCGCCGGACTGCCTGATTTGAGTAGCTGCAGGCTTTGCTGTTAAATAGGCAGTGTGTCGCGACCACCTATTTTCCGGGGGCTGCGCATAGGCTGGTACCGGGTACGTGTCCAACGCCTCTTATTGTTCTGAAGCGAACCGTGCTCCATCAGCTCTTCCTTGTGATCCGTCTTAACGTGAGTTAATCAAAATGTTGAAAATCGTCCACCTGCTAATGGGCGCAGCAGCCCTGCTGCTGTCCTTCATCCCTAGCCTGCGATCCGAAGCAGTACCTTACCTGCAACAACCCGATGCGCTGTACCTGGCCTTTTTCGGCCTGCTCAACCTCACCCTTGCTCCCGTTATCCCTTACTGGAACAAAGGCCCACGTCATCAACTGCAAAACCTGGTCAGCGCCTTACTGGTCCTGGCCGTTGTCCTGCAAACCCTGACGTTGCTCGCGCCAATGCCTGTCATTGCCGGTCAACCTGCCGTGCTGTTCAGCCTGGTAGCTGCCCTGATCGCCGTTCTTCTGCACCTGGCTATCAGCTTCTACAAATCTTCACCGGCTGCCGCCTCGCCAAGCTACGACATGAGCAACCGCGATACCGGCACCGTCAAGTGGTTCAACACATCCAAAGGCTTCGGCTTTATTTCCCGTGATTCCGGCGATGATATTTTCGTGCATTTCCGGGCCATTCGTGGCGAAGGTCACCGTGTTCTGGTCGAAGGCCAGCGCGTGGAGTTCTCTGTCATGAATCGTGACAAAGGGCTGCAAGCCGAAGACGTGATCGCCGCATTGCCGCGTCGCTGATTCAAGGCTAAAAAAAACCGCGAGCAGCTGAGCTGCTCGCGGTTTTTTTATGCCTGCAGTTTCAATAATGCGGCGGTGGCGCTTCTTCCTCGAAGGTTTCGAACTGGCCAGCCATTTCTTCCTGACGCTTGAGCAATGCGGCCATTTGCAGCTGCAGGCGCTCTACGGCACGCTGCTGCGTCGCCAGCACATCGCTCAACGACTGGATGGTGTCATCCTGAAACGCCAGTTGGCTCTCCAGATCGGTAACGCGATCTTCCAGGCTCATGATTCAACCCTCCAGAAACGTGAAGTCTTCGGTCAATACCAGACGCAGGCGCTCGCGAATGGCCGCGACCTGCTCTGCACTGTAAGGCACGGCCGGGAGTTTGCCCCAGACCGGGGCTGGCCAGGCCGCGTCCTCGCGTTTGCGCACAATGACATGCATGTGCAACTGACTGACGACATTACCCAGCGCCGCGACATTCATCTTGTCGGCGTCGAACGAATCCTTGAGCAACTGCGCCAGCGCGGTCGTTTCCTGCCACAGCTGCTGTTGATCTGCGACACCCAACTGAAATATCTCGCTGATATCGTTGCGGCGTGGCACCAGGATGAACCAGGGGTAGTTCGAATCATTGGATAACAGCAGCCGGCACAGCGGGAAATCCCCGATCGGTAGCGTGTCTTGTTGAAGTCGTGGATCTAAAGCGAACACTCTGCGCACTCCCGCCTGGTCATCATTTTTCAGCTTAGCGCCCATCCAGAAAGGCTGCGCACCAAGCGACAGGACGGCAGCATACCCGTGATCACCGCTGGCATCACGCTGAACGGATGCCCCGAGATGGGCCGTTTTCGGTCGAGACGCACCAACACAGAACCGAAGATCGCAACCGCAAAGGCGAAATGACTGATATCCAATGAATAGTTCCATTCGTCGTTACGAGCGCACTGTGTGATTTCAGCACAGTGATTAAAATTTTTTGCACCAAAACCGCACAGTGCGTCTACGCTGAGTGCGTCAGCATCCGTGAATTACTCACCGAAGGGGTGAACCGGTAACATTTTTGGTTGTCATGCGATCGATTTCACGGTTACAACACCATGCAATGCACGGCGTCAAGCGCACAAAAAACGCGCTTGAAGCCCCCGGTTTTATGAGGTTTTTACAGCGACAAGCAGGCTTTCAGAAAAAAACAGGAGCAAAATTCCGGTTTGTGCACGCTTGTTGCATTCACTCCCACATCGCCCTGGAAGCCTCCGCTGGAAGTGGAAGCCCCAAGGCAAATAAAAACAGTGGCAGGGTTGCCCAATGGAGATTCAAACGTTTCACCAGGGACTCTTTTTACCGATGCACAAGCCTTGGAAAACAACACTAAAGTTGCCAATCCGCTTGCGTCGAGGCTTTAAATTTGCGACATCTACCCAGCTGTTTGCGACAGGGTCGTAAAGAAGCTGCAAGGTTAGATACGCAAGTATCGCCAACATGGTCGGCGTGATATAACTTTGCGCCGACACAAAAAGAAAGAGCCGCCCAGATAATAAAACAGGTGGGACGGCAGTACTCTTCTAAAAACCAAAGGAGCAAATCACGATGCGCGTGATGAAGTGGAGCATGATCGCACTGGCAGTTGCAGCAGCAGCCGGTACTCAAGTGGCTATGGCCGCACCTTTCGTAAGTGACCAGGCTGAAGCCAAAGGTTTTGTTGAAGACAGCTCGTTGAACTTGCTGGTTCGCAACTACTACTTCAACCGTGACAACAAAGACGGCGGCCGCGACGTCAAAGACTGGACTCAAGGTCTTTGGGGCACCTACAACTCCGGTTACACCCAAGGCACTGTTGGTGTTGGCGTTGATGCATTCGGTTACCTGGCCATCAAACTGGATGGCGGCGATGGCACTTCCGGTTCGGGTAACATGAGCCGTAGCGACACTGTCAACGCCAACGGTGGCCGCGACGTCAACGACAGCCAGGGTAAAGCCGGCGCTGCCGTTAAGTTCCGCATCTCCAAAACCGAGCTGAAATTCGGCGACATGTCGCCAAGCACTGCTCCAGTGTTTGCTGTTGGCGGTTCCCGTATCCTTCCTCAAGTTGCCAGCGGTTTCCAACTGCAGAGCAGCGAAGTCAAAGACCTTGACCTCGAAGCCGGTCACTTCTACTCGGGTTCCAGCCAGGACAAAAACGCCCGTGACGGCGACCTGTGGGCAAACTATGCCGGCGTGAAAGCCGACAGCATGGACTATTTCGGTGGCAAGTACGGCATCACCGACAACCTGAGCGCATCGCTGTATGGCGCCAAGCTGGAAGATATCTGGAACCAGTACTACGCCAACGTGAACCTCACCACTCCGTTTGGTGGTGACACGTCGCTGAACACCGATTTCAACATCTACCGCACCACCGACACCGGTGACGCGAAAGCCGGTGACATCAGCAACACCGCGTTCTCGCTGGCTACTGCTCTCTCGTTCCTGAAAGCACACACCATCACCCTGGCCTTCCAAAAGGTTAATGGCGATACCCCGTTCGACTACGTCGGTATCGGCAAGAACAACCGCGGCGGCGACTCGATCTTCCTCGCCAACTCCATCCAGTACTCTGACTTCAACGCCCCTGGCGAGAAGTCTGCCCAGGTTCGTTACGATCTGAAAATGGCTGAGTACGGCGTTCCTGGTCTGAGCTTCATGACCCGTTATGTGAAAGGTTGGGACATCGACGGTACCAAAACTCCAGCAGGCAGCGCTTACACCGGCCTGTACGGTGCAGATGGCAAACACAACGAAACCAACTTCGAAGCCAAGTACGTTGTTCAGTCTGGCCCGGCAAAAGATCTGTCCGTGCGCTTCCGTCAAGCTTGGCACTTTGCTAACGCCGACGAAGGTGAAGGCGACGTGAAAGAGTTCCGCGTGATCGTCGACTACCCACTGTCGATTTTGTAATCGCATCCAGTTAGTTTGCGGTAACAAATAAAAAGGCCCATCTTCGGATGGGCCTTTTTTTTTAACCGCGTTGCGCAAGACGTTAATGATTAGCTTGCTACCCAATAAGCCTGACCGTTAAGTCAGACCTTGGTAACGACACACCTCAATTCACTGCTGCTTCCTGAACCACACGAATAACTCGCTGCGGGAACGGAATATCGATACCGGCCGTTTTCAAACGATCACGGGATTGTTCATTGAACATGAACATCACATCCCAGTAATCCGCCGTTTTCACCCACACTCGCAGAGAAACAGTGATCGAACTATCGCCCAACGTCGAAATCACTGCCTGAGGTGCCGGTTCAGCCAAAATACGCTCGTCTTTGGCCAATTCCAGCAACACTTCACGGGCTTTCTGCAAGTCCGCTTCGTAATCCACACCCACATCAAACACAACTTTTCGGGTTGGCTGACGATTTGTATTGGTAATGATACCGTTCGACAGATTGCCGTTAGGCACGATGATGGTTTTGTTATCGCCGGTACGCAGTACGGTGTGGAAGATCTGGATGCTGTCGACAGTACCCGCAACACCTTGAGCTTCGATCCAGTCACCAATACGGAACGGACGGAACAACAAAATCAATACGCCGCCAGCGAAGTTTGCCAGGCTGCCCTGCAAGGCCAGACCGATGGCCAGACCCGCCGCACCGATGGCAGCAACGAACGAGGTGGTTTCCACACCGATCATCGAGGCCACGCTGACGATCAGCAAAACCTTGAGAATAATATTCGCCAGGCTGCTGATGAAACCTTGCAGCGCGAGGTCGGCGTTACGCAGTGCCAGCAAACCGCCGAGCTTTTGCGTGACCTTGTTGATCAGCCACCAGCCGATGCCGAGGGTGATCACCGCCAGCAACACGCGGCTGCCGTATTCCATGATCATTGGGATCCAGGCTTGAGACGCCTTGACCAGATTGTCTACTTCAGCATTCAAATCCATGTTTTTTCTCCTGATTCCCGGCTTCCCGGCACGCGAAAAAATGAGCGGCAGAAAGACCAAACCCATATGGGTTCAATCGTTTCTGCCGTCGCTTGGGCCTCGGACGCCGAAAACGTCGAGAGGTTCCCGTATCAGTCGCGGAAGTTGTTGAACTGCAGCGGCATGTCGAAGGTCTTGGCGCGCAGGGCCGCGATGGCTTCCTGCAAATCGTCACGCTTCTTGCCGGTGATGCGCACTTGCTCGCCCTGAATGGAAGCCTGGACCTTGAGCTTGGCGTCCTTGACGTGAGCAACGATTTTCTTCGCCAGCTCTTTGTCGATGCCTTCCTTGAGGACGGCTTCCTGCTTCATCAGCTTGCCCGACGCGTAGGCATCCTTGACCTCAAGGCACTGCACGTCGATCTTGCGCTTGACCAGGGACAGCTTGAGGATCTCGATCATCGCTTCCAGCTGGAAGTCCGCTTCGGCGGTCAGGTTGACGGTCAGGTCCTTTTCCTTGAACTCAAAGGTGCCCTTGCCTTTCAGGTCATAACGACGATCGAGTTCCTTGACGGCGTTCTCGACCGCGTTGGTGACTTCGTGTTTGTCCAGTTCGGATACCACGTCGAACGACGGCATGTAATCTCTCCAATAAAAGGCGCGCTCGATAGCGATGGCGCGCGCTTGGCTTGCGGTTAAAATCGGGCTCATTATAACGGGTCTTTTCCAACCGATACTGCGAGCCTCACATGCCTGCGCCAAACCGAGCAAAAAGCTGATGTCCACCACCTGGCATGTATTGGGCGCCGGCAGCCTCGGCACGTTGTGGGCCACCCGCCTGGCGCGGGCCGGGGTGCCGGTCAAATTGATCGTGCGCGACGAACAGCGCTTGCAGGCGTATCAAGCGTCAGGCGGGCTGACGCTGGTGGAGCACGGCGTAGCCAATACCTATGAGATCCCCGGTGAAACACCGAACAGCAGCGAGCCGATCCATCGTCTGCTGGTGGCCTGCAAAGCCTACGATGCCGAAAAGGCCGTCGCCCAACTGGCGCCACGTCTGACGCCTGATGCCGAACTGATCCTGTTGCAAAACGGTCTGGGCAGTCAGGACGCTGTCGCCGCGCAGGTTCCCCAGGCGCGTTGCGTATTCGCCTCCAGCACCGAAGGCGCGTTTCGCGATGGCGACTGGCGTGTGGTGTTCGCCGGTCACGGCTACACCTGGCTGGGGGATGCGGGCCATCCGGTGGCGCCGATCTGGCTGGACGACTTGAATGCGGCCGGTATTCCTCACGAGTGGAGCACCGAGATCCTGACAAGGCTGTGGCGAAAACTGGCGCTTAACTGTGCGATCAATCCGCTGACGGTGCTGCACGATTGCCGCAACGGCGGCCTACAGGCACATCATTGCGAAGTCGCCACCTTGTGCGATGAATTGACTGACTTGCTGGAACGTTGCGGCCAACCGGCAGCGGCCGAGGACCTGCAACAGGAAGTCGAACGGGTGATCCATGCCACGGCGGCCAACTACTCCTCGATGCACCAGGACGTCGCGAGCCAGCGCCGAACCGAAATCAGCTACCTGTTGGGCTATGTCTGCAAAGTGGCCTCGCGGCACCGGCTGAACCTGCCCCATCTCAATCAGCTTGAATCGAGGTTGATCGCCCATCTTCACAGCCTTGGATTGCCCAGCGACTGAGCAGCGGCTACGCTGGCCACTTGTTCCTTTTCAGCGATGAACCTGATGCCACTGCGCCAGCGTCTCGAAAACCTCCCCGTCGGCCAGAAACTGCTGGCCGCCCTACTCGTGCTGTTGATCACCATCCTGCTGGTCGCCAACCTGACCTTTATCAGCGCCGCGTATTACATCTCCCAGGAAAGCATGGCGCCTCAGGCCTTGCAGACCATCGGCCGACTCGTTTCCAATCCGAGCCTGGTGGCCGACGCATTGACGTCGCCGCAAAGCGCCGAACGCCTGCTCAACGAACTCAACAGTTATTCACCGCTGCGAGCGGCCGCCCTGTATGACGGCAAGGGTGAGCGCCTGGCGCAATTGCAGCATGGCGAAAAGCTGCACCTGCCTGATCGCTATCGGCACATCGAATCCTGGCAGGCCACCGAGTTTCGCAGCAACCAGGTGATCACCCTGCCCCGCCCCGGCACCGCACCGGGGCATTTGTTGTTGGTGGCCAGCAGCGAATTGCCGGTGGCGTTCTACACCGGGACCCTGACCGCCAGTTTGGGCATTCTGATCTTCAGTGTGCTGTTGTGGCTGGTGATCGCCCGGCAGATCAAACGCCTGATTACCCGGCCGATCCATCAGCTCGAAGAGCTGTCCCGGCAAGTGACCCGCGAAGAGAACTACGCCCTGCGCGCCTCCCGTGGCAACCACGATGAAATCGGCAGCCTCGCCGAGGCATTCAACACCATGCTTTCGCGGATCGAAGCCCGGGAACAGCAGCTCAAACGTGCCCGCGATGACTCCCAGGCCGCTTACGATCAGGCGCAAGGCCTGGCCGAAGAAACCCGCCACACCAATCGCAAACTGGAACTCGAAGTTCAGGTGCGCAGCAAGATCGAGAAGAAACTCACCGGTTTCCAGAATTACCTCAACAGCATCATCGACTCCATGCCGTCGGCGCTGATCGCCCTCGACGAGCAGCTCTACGTGACTCAGTGGAATCAGGAAGCCAGCGCCCTGTCCGGCACCCGTCTGGACGAAGCCTTGAACCAGCCAATCTTCCTTGCCTTCGAGCCGCTGAAGCCGTTTCTGCCCCAGCTCAAGCAAACCGTCGAGCAGCACACAGTGGCGAAGATCGAGCGCGTCACCTGGTTCAAGGACGATGAACCCAAGCATTACGCGCTGACTTTCTACCCGCTGATGGGCGGGGCCGGTCGCGGTGTGGTGATCCGGATCGACGACATCACCCAGCGCCTGTCGCTGGAAGAAATGATGGTGCAGTCAGAAAAAATGCTCTCGGTCGGTGGCCTCGCTGCCGGCATGGCCCACGAAATCAACAACCCGTTGGGCGCGATCCTGCACAACGTACAGAACATTCGACGACGCCTGTCGCCCGACCTGCCGAAGAACCTCGAGCAGGCCGAACAAGCCGGCATTTCTCTGGAAACGGTCAACAAATACCTGCAAGCACGCGAAGTGCCGCAGCTGCTGGATGGCATCCAACAGGCTGGCGCCCGGGCGGCGAAGATTGTCACCCACATGCTCAGCTTCAGCCGCCGCAGCACCCGGCAAATGGCCCCGTGCGACCTGCCGGCGCTGATCGATCAAGCGGTGGAAATCGCCGGTAACGACTTCGATCTGGCCATCGGTTTCGACTTCAAGGGCCAGGCGATCATCCGTCAGTTCGACCCGGCATTGGGCCCGGTGCCCGGCACGGCCAACGAACTGGAACAAGTGCTGCTCAACTTGCTGAAAAACGCCGCACAGGCTATTCACCAACGTGAAGACGACAGCGAACCCGGGCGAATCATTCTGCGCACCCGGCTGAACCCGCCGTGGGCCGAAATCCAGGTCGAGGACAACGGCATCGGCATGAGCGAGAACGTGCGCAAACGCACCTTCGAGCCGTTTTTCACCACCAAGGAAATCGGTCAGGGCACAGGCCTTGGCTTGTCGGTTTCGTATTTCATCATCACCAATAACCACAAGGGGCAGATGGAGGTGCAATCGACATTGGGCCAAGGCACCTGTTTCACCTTGCGCCTGCCGCTGGCGGGCAGCACCGTCATCTCTCAAGAACTCAATCAGCTATCGAGGTAACCCATGGGCTTTCGCTTGTCGAAGATTTACACCCGCACCGGCGACAAAGGCGAAACCGGACTCGGCGATGGCCGCCGCGTGCCCAAGGACCACCCACGGATCGAGGCCATTGGCGAAGTCGATACCTTGAACAGCCAAGTGGGCGTGCTATTGGCCGGGCTGACGGCGGAAAGCGCTGCGTATCCGGGTTTGAATGAAGTGATTGAGGTTTTGGCGCCCTGCCAGCATCGGTTGTTCGATCTGGGTGGCGAGTTGGCGATGCCGGCGTATCAGGCTTTGAATGCAGCGGAAATCGAACGCCTGGAAGCGGCGATCGATGTGTGGAATGAAGAACTGGGGCCGTTGGAGAATTTCATTCTTCCGGGTGGTTCAGCGCTGATAGCGCAGGCCCATGTGTGCAGAAGCCTGGCGCGCAGCGCTGAGCGTCGCTGTCAGCATTTGAATGCGATTGAGCCGTTGGCCGGGGTTGGGTTGGCGTATATCAATCGGTTGTCGGATGTATTGTTTGTGGTGGCAAGGGTAATTGCCAAGCGCCAGGGGATTGCGGAGATTCTTTGGCAGCCGGCCGCTAAACCTCAGGAATAATCGGCGCCTGTCAGGCCGCCTTCGCGGGCAAGCCTCGCTCCTACGGAATCACTCGCGATCCAATGTAGGAGCGAGGCTTGCTCGCGAAGAGGCCAATGGCTACACCAAAGAATCAGGCCAGAACGCCCGAATCCCCGCCACACCCTGTGCCCCCGACTCCCAAGCCTTCTGCTGCTCAGCCGGGCCAACACCACCGAGCAAAAACACCGGTTTGCTAAAGCCTTCGATCAGCGCCGAAGCCTGCTCCCAACCCAACGGCAGCGCATCGGGGTGGGTCAGCGTCGGCTGCACCGGCGACAAGGTCACAAAATCCACCCCCATCTGCTCGGCCAGCGCCAGTTCTTCAGCGTTGTGGCAAGACGCCGCCAACCAGCGCGATGCCGGTAACGGTCGACCCGCTGCCGCGTATTTACGCAACTGCGCCGACGTGATGTGCCAGCCCGCGGACGGGAAGTCGCCCAACCACTCGAACGGCCCCTTGATCATCAACTGCGCCTTGCCGGCACACAGCCCCGCCGCATCCACGGCAAGATCACGGTATTTCGGATCATAGCCGTTGGGCGCACGCAGCTGGATCAACTTGATGCCGCCAGCGATGGCTTTCTGGATACCGCGCAGCAGCGCCGGCGTTTCCAGGTCTGCCGGGGTAATCAGGTATTCGGCAGGCAACCGAGCAGCCGCAACGATTGGCTGGTTGGCCGCCGGGAATTCGTAGCTCAGCAGATCGCGCTGAGCCACCCATTCCAAAGGCTGGCCTTCAGCGCCGTGGGGTTCGCCGGTAAAGGCCGAGACTTCCCAGACGTCCAGCAACACTTGCTTGTCCGGGTAATCGTGGCGGACTTTGATCAACGGTCGCGCAGCGCTGACCACAATACCCAGTTCTTCCTGGAGCTCGCGAGCCAGGGCGGTTTCGACGGATTCGTCGTCCTCGACCTTGCCCCCGGGGAATTCCCACAGGCCGCCCTGATGCTGGGTGTCGGCACGGCGTGCGATAAGGATCTTGCCACTGCTGTCACGGATAACGGCGGCGGCTACGTGTACTCGTTTCACTGCCCGATCTCCTCCAGACCTGCCTTCTGCCAGGCCTTGAACGACGGCCATTGGTAGAGGGTTTCGACATAGGCTTCGTCAACCGCCGGCAACTTCACCTGATAAGTGCGCAGGCGCACGGCAATCGGAGCGAAGAAGGCATCGGCGAGGGTCGCGCGGCCAAACAGGAACGGACCGGTTTCAGTAGCGGCCTCGCGGCACTCGGCCCACAACGCCAGCATGCGCTCGATGTCTGCCTGCACGTCAGGAGGCGTCGGCGTCAGCGGTGCATCGCGGCTCAGGTCGAACGGCATGTTGCCGCGCATGGCAAAGAACCCGGCGTGCATCTGCGCACAGGCCGAACGTGCCTGGGCACGAGCAGCAGTGTCTTTGGGCCACAGCCCGGCATCGGGGAATTGCTCGGCCAGGTATTCGGCAATCGCCAGGGAGTCGGCGATGGTGCCGTGTTCGGTTTTCAACAGCGGGACTTTGCCGGTCGGCGAGTGCTTGAGCAGACGTTCGCGGGTGTCTGGCTGATTCAGCTTGATCAGTTCTTCGGTGTAAGGGGCGCCAGTGAGGTCAAGGGCGAGCGCGCCACGCAGGGACCAGGAGGAAAGCAGTTTGTCGCCGATGATCAGGTGGAGGCTCATGTTCGGGACCTTTTGAGAAGGGAAGCAGGCCAGAATCTTTAGTGTTTGGTCGGCAGTCTTCGCGGGCAAGTCGGATCGCCGCATCGCTCGCTCCTACAGGTGGTGTGATCTGTAGGAGCGAGGCTTGCCCGCGAAGGCGATCTATCTTAGGTGCGGTACTCGGCGTTGATCTTCACGTATTCGTGGGACAGGTCGGTGGTCCAGATGGTTTCGCTGCAATCGCCGCGACCCAGTTCGATACGGATGGTGATCTCTTCCTGCTGCATCACCGCCGCGCCCAGGGCTTCGGTGTAGGTCGCGGCGCGAGCGCCACGGCTGGCGATGCAGACTTCGCCGAGGAATACGTCGATCTTGCTCACGTCCAGGTTCGGTACACCGGCACGGCCGACGGCGGCGAGGATACGGCCCCAGTTCGGATCGGAAGCGAACAGCGCGGTCTTGATCAGCGGCGAGTGCGCGACGGTGTAGCCGACATCCAGGCATTCCTGGTGAGTGCCGCCGCCGTTGACTTCGACAGTCACGAACTTGGTCGCGCCTTCGCCGTCACGCACGATGGCCTGGGCCACGTCCATGCACACTTCGAACACCGCTTGTTTCAGCTTGGCGAACAATTCACCGCTCGCGGAGGTGATTTCCGGCAGCGCAGCCTGACCGGTGGCGATCAGCATGCAGCAGTCGTTGGTCGACGTGTCGCCGTCGATGGTGATGCGGTTGAACGACTTGTTCGCGCCATCCAGCAGCAGGTTTTGCAGCACGTCGCGGGAGACTTTGGCGTCGGTGGCGATGTAGCCGAGCATGGTCGCCATGTTCGGGCGGATCATCCCCGCGCCTTTGCTGATGCCGGTAACGGTGATGGTCACACCGTCATGCTGGAACTGGCGGCTGGCACCTTTTGGCAAGGTATCGGTGGTCATGATGCCGGTGGCAGCAGCTTCCCAGTTGTTGACCGACAGATCATCTAGGGCAGCCTGCAAGGCGCCTTCGATTTTCTCGACCGGCAGCGGCTCGCCGATCACACCGGTGGAGTACGGCAGCACGAGGCTGGCATCAACGCCGGTCAATTCAGCCAGTTTCGCGCACGTGCGCTCGGCAGCGGCCAGACCAGGTTCGCCGGTGCCGGCGTTGGCATTGCCGGTGTTGGTCAGCAGGTAACGCACCGGGCCTTGCACGCGTTGTTTGGCCAGAATCACCGGAGCGGCGCAAAAGGCGTTCAGGGTGAACACGCCCGCAATCGTAGAGCCTTCGGCGCAGCGCATGACCACGACATCCTTGCGCCCCGGGCGCTTGATACCGGCCGAGGCAATACCGAGTTCAAAACCGGCAACCGGGTGCAACGTTGGCAAAGGACCAAGACCAACAGCCATGAATGCGCTCCTTAATAAATGATGTCAGCACCGCTTTCAGGAAGAACGGTGGTGTAAATGGCAAAACGCCGCGACGGCTTATGCCGGTCGCGGCGCGGGTATTTCAGCGTATGAAACGGGTTTTACTGGATCTGCCCGTGGCAATGCTTGAATTTCTTGCCCGAACCGCAGTAGCACAGTTCGTTACGGCCCAGCTTCTGTTCGTTGCGAACCGGTGCGGTGGCGAGAGCTACGTCGACCTCTTCACCAAGCAATTGCGGTTGCTCAAGACCCGGCGCTTCGTCGTGCTGGAACTGCATGCGCGCGGCCAGTGCCTCGGCTTCCTGACGCAGGCGCTGCTCTTCTTCGATCGGATCTTCGCGACGAACCTGAACGTGCGACAACACACGGATCGAGTCGCGCTTGATCGAATCCAGCAGCTCGGAGAACAGCGTGAACGACTCGCGCTTGTACTCTTGCTTCGGGTTTTTCTGAGCGTAGCCACGCAAGTGGATGCCGTGACGCAGGTGATCCATGGTCGACAGGTGGTCTTTCCACAGGTCGTCGAGCACACGCAGAACGATTTGCTTCTCGAAGGTGCGCAGCGCTTCGGCGCTCGCCTGCTCTTCTTTCTCGTTGTACGCGGCAAGCAGCTCGGTCATGAGCTTCTCGCGCAGGGTTTCTTCGTACAGGTGGTCGTCTTCATCGAGCCATTGCTGGATCGGCAGCGCCACACCGAAGTCGCTCTGCAACGCGGCTTCCAGACCGGCCACGTCCCACTGCTCAGGCAGCGATTGCGGTGGAATGTGCGCGCTGACGGTGGCGTTGAGCACGTCCTGACGGAAGTCGGCGATGGTTTCACCGATGTTGTCGGCGGCCAGCAACGTGTTACGCATGTGATAAATCACTTTACGCTGTTCGTTGTTGACGTCATCGAACTCGAGCAGTTGCTTACGGATGTCGAAGTTACGACCTTCAACCTTGCGCTGAGCCTTCTCGATGGCGTTGGTCACCATGCGGTGCTCGATCGCTTCACCGGACTGCATGCCCAGGGCCTTCATGAAGTTCTTCACCCGGTCAGAGGCGAAGATGCGCATCAGGCTGTCTTCCAGCGACAGGTAGAAACGGCTCGAACCAGCATCACCCTGACGACCGGCACGACCACGCAACTGGTTGTCGATACGGCGCGATTCGTGGCGCTCGGAAGCGATCACCTGCAAGCCGCCCGACTCCAGCACTTGCTGGTGGCGTTTCTGCCAGTCGGCCTTGATCTGGGCGATCTGCTCAGGGGTCGGGTTTTCCAGGGTCGCGACTTCCACTTCCCAGTTGCCGCCCAACAGAATGTCGGTACCGCGACCGGCCATGTTGGTGGCGATGGTCAACGCACCCGGGCGACCGGCCTGGGCAATGATCTCGGCTTCTTTTTCGTGAAACTTGGCGTTCAAGACCTTGTGTTCGATGCCTTCCTTCTGCAGCAGCGCAGACATGTGCTCGGAAGTTTCGATGGTTGCAGTACCCACCAGCACCGGACGGCCCAGGGTCATGCATTCCTTGATGTCATTGATGATCGCCGCGTATTTCTCTTCGGCGGTCAGAAACACCAGGTCGTTGTAATCTTTACGCGCCAGCGGTTTGTTCGGCGGGATAACCATCACCGACAGACCGTAGATCTGGTGGAATTCGAACGCTTCGGTGTCCGCAGTACCGGTCATGCCGGACAGCTTGTTGTACAGACGGAAGTAGTTCTGGAACGTGGTCGAAGCCAAGGTCTGGCTCTCGGCTTGGATGTTCAGGTTTTCCTTGGCTTCGATGGCCTGGTGCAGGCCTTCGGACAGACGACGACCCGGCATGGTACGACCGGTGTGTTCGTCGACCAGCACTACCTGACCGTCCTGTACGATGTATTCAACGTTGCGGTTGAACAGTTTATGAGCGCGCAGACCGGCATAAACGTGAGTCAGCAGACCCAGGTTATGCGCCGAATACAGGCTCTCGCCTTCTGCCAACAGGCCGACGCGGGTGAGCATGTCTTCGATGAACTGGTGACCGGCTTCGTTGAGTTCGACCTGACGGGTCTTCTCGTCGACGGTGTAATGGCCAGCCTTGGTGACTTCGCCTTCCACTTCTTCGACGTGCAACTCCAGCTGCGGGATCAGTTTGTTGATCTCGATGTACAGCTTGGAGCTGTCCTCGGCCTGACCGGAAATGATCAGTGGGGTACGGGCTTCGTCGATGAGGATGGAGTCGACTTCGTCGATCACGGCAAAATTGAGTTCGCGCTGGAATTTTTCTTCCATGCTGAACGCCATGTTGTCGCGCAGGTAGTCGAAACCGAATTCGTTGTTGGTGCCGTAGGTAATGTCGGCAGCGTAAGCCAGACGTTTCTCTTCCGGCGGCTGGAACGGCGTGACAACACCGACCGACATGCCGAGGAATTCGTAGAGCGGACGCATCCAGTTGGCGTCACGACGGGCCAGGTAGTCGTTCACCGTCACAACGTGCACGCCCTTGCCGGACAGTGCGTTGAGGTAAACGCCCAGTGTTGCCACCAGGGTCTTGCCTTCACCGGTACGCATTTCCGCGATCTGACCTTCATGCAAGGTCATGCCGCCGATCAGCTGGACATCGAAGTGGCGCATACCCATGACACGCTTGCCGGCTTCGCGGGCGACCGCAAAGGCTTCTGGCAACAGCTTGTCGAGGGTTTCCCCTTTGGCGATGCGGGCCTTGAACTCATCTGTCTTGGCACGCAATTGATCGTCCGAAAGGGCCACCATTTGCTCTTCGAAGGCATTGACGAGTTGCACCGTCTTGAGCATGCGTTTGACTTCACGCTCGTTCTTGCTTCCAAAAAGTTTCTTTAACAAAGGCGCAAACATATCGGCAGGATCTTCCACACTAAAGGGATGGAGGGCGGCCCCGTGAGTCGCCCGTGCAGCCCTCATGGCCGCATGCGAACGAGCATTCTACCCGGAAACGATGGTGAGGAAAGTGGCGTTATTCCACGATGCATGCACTGCGCTGTAACGGGGCTCACTTAAAATAAGGGCTTTTTGCGCAACTTCAAGCCATTCGCGGCAGAAGTTACTCGTTGATTTAATGGGTAAAGCGCTCGCAAAGCAATGGGTCGGGTGCAGGTGGTGCTTTCTGCTACCATGGCGGCTCTGTTACTTCAGGTGTCTGATCATGGCATTTCGCCCTCTCACGGCCAGAGCACCCGCCGTTCTGCTTCGCGAAGCCAAGCCGCTGAAAGCCATTTTCAGTCACGCTCAACGCCTGGGTCATTTACAACGTCTGCTCGAAAGCCAGTTGCAGCCTGCCGCGCGCGAGCATTGCCACGTGGCCTCGTGGCGCGAAGGCAGTTTGTTGCTGATCGTCACCGACGGTCATTGGGCCACCCGCCTGCGTTATCAGCAAAAGCGTCTGCAACGCCAGTTACAGATGTTCGACGAATTCGCCAGCCTGACGCGGATTTTGTTCAAAGTGCAGCCGCCGACCGTCCAGCAAGGGGCGGCGGGGCATACCATCAGTTTGTCGACGGACGCGGGCGCGACCATTCAGGCCACGGCCGATGGGATCAGCGATCCGAATCTGCGGGCGGCGCTGGAACGCCTTGCGGCGCACGCCAAACCCAAGGAATGACATAGAACCCCTGTAGGAGTGAGCCTGCTCGCGATAGCGGTGTGTCAGACAACCAATGCGTTGAATGTCAGATCGCTTTCGCGAGCAGGCTCGCTCCTACAGTTTGATTGTGCTCGCTGGCTATCGGCGTTTGCTGCCGCCGAGCAGCGAGCCCATCAGACCGCGTACCAGCTGTCGGCCCAATTGATTGGCCGCCTGGCGCATCGCCGATTTCAGCGCCTGCCCCGCCGCCGTGCCGAGGAATTCCCCGGCCTTGTCGGTGAAGCTTGGCTCTTCGGCCGCCGGTTTACCCGGAACGGCGTCAGGCTCCGGCGCCAGACCTTTACGACCCATCAATATTTCGTACGCCGATTCCCGATCAACCGGCTTGTCATACCGCCCCTTGAACGGCGACCCGGCGATCAGCACCGTGCGTTCGGTTTCGGTCAACGGCCCGATCCGCGATTGCGGCGGTGCGACCAAAACACGCTGGACCATCTCCGGCGTGCCCTTGTCCTGCAAGGTGCCGACCAGCGCCTCGCCGATCCCCAGCTCAGTCAGCACCGACAAAGCGTCGAACGCCGGGTTGGGCCGGAAGCCTTCCGCCACCGCTCGCAGGGATTTCTGCTCCTTGGCGGTGAAGGCGCGCAAACCGTGTTGGATACGCAGGCCGAGCTGAGCCAGCACGTCATCCGGCAAGTCGCCCGGCGATTGCGTGACGAAATACACGCCCACGCCTTTGGAGCGAATCAGCCGCACCACCTGCTCCAGGCGATCCTGCAACGCCTTGGGCGTGCCGGCAAACAGCAAATGGGCTTCGTCGAAAAACAGCGCCAACAGCGGTTTGTCCGAATCGCCACGCTCCGGCAGTTGCTCGAACAACTCAGCCAGCAACCACAGCAGGAACGTCGCATACACCTTCGGCGCTTCGTGTACCAGACGACTGGCATCCAGCAAGTGAATACGTCCACGACCATCCGCCGTCGGTTGCAAAATGTCTTCGAGTTGCAGCGCCGGCTCACCGAACAGCGCTTCGGCGCCCTGCTGTTCCAGGGTCGCCAGACGCCGCAACAGCGCCTGACTGGAACCGGTAGTCATCAACGCCGCGTCGTCCCCCAGCAATTCGGGGTTGTCGCGCAGGTGATTGAGCAGCGCCTTCAAATCCTTGAGGTCCAGCAGCAACAGCCCTTCGCGGTCCGCCACCTTGAACGCGGCATACAGCGCCGACTGCTGGCTGTCGGTCAGCTCCAGCAGACTGCCAATCAGCAACGGCCCCATTTCACTCAAGGTGGTGCGCAATGGATGACCGGATTGACCGTGGATGTCCCACAGGGTGACCGGATACGCCGCAGGCTTGTGGTTCAGCCATGGCATCCCGGCGATCCGCTCGGCGATTTTGCCTTGAGGATTGCCGGCGGCGCCCAGGCCACACAGGTCGCCCTTGATGTCTGCCGCGAACACCGCCACGCCAGCGTCGCTGAATGCTTCGGCCAGGCGCTGCAATGTGACGGTCTTGCCGGTGCCGGTAGCGCCCGCGACCAGACCGTGACGGTTCGCCAGGCGCATGGCCTGAGAGACAGGCTGGCCGCCAAGGTCAGCGCCGATAACGAGTTGCGATGAGTCAGGCATTTTGTCACCCATGGTTAATCTTTGATCCTGCACGGCCGATATAAATAGTTGTAAGACCAATCCGAAAATAGCGTCGGTAATTCCCTAAGGAGAGGATGGAAATATCAGCTTTTTTTCAACATTGCCCATTTTGCGTGCCTTTATAAAAGCACGCTCAGGACATTAAGACCTTAGCGGAACCCCAAGCCATGAACAAAAACCTGCGCTTCAGCCATAAAATTTTGCTTGCCGCCGCCCTCATTGTTATTGCCGCCTTCGCCTCGTTCACACTGTACAACGACTACCTGCAGCGCAACGCCATTCGCGAAAACCTGGACAATTACCTCAATGAGATGGGAGACGTCACCGCCAACAACATCCAGACCTGGCTGGCCGGTCGTATCCTGCTGATCGACAACCTTGCTCAAAACATAGCGGTCAATCCTGAACAGGCCAACGTCGCCAGTCTGCTTGAGCAGAAAGCCCTGACGTCGACCTTCATGGCATCCTACCTGGGCGATGCCACCGGCAGCTTCACGATTCGCCCGGACGCAAAAATGCCCGCCGGCTTCGATCCGCGGGTGCGCCCTTGGTACAAAGGCGCCGAAAGCAGCAGCACGGCGACCCTGACCGAACCCTATATCGATGCGGCCACCGGCCAGACCATCATCTCCATCGCCACCGCCTCGAAAAAGGCCGGACAAAGCGTGGGCGTGGTGGGCGGCGACTTGAGCCTGCAAACCCTGATCGACACCCTCAGCGCCCGCGACTTCTCCGGCATGGGCTATGCGTTCCTGGTCAGCGCCGACGGCAAGATCCTGGTTCACCCGGACAAGACCCTGGTGATGAAATCCCTGAGCGAGGCGTACCCGAAAAACACCCCGCGCATCAGCAGCGACTTCAGTGAAGTGGAGGTTGACGGCAAGACCCGCATCGTCACCTTCACCGCGATCAAAGGCCTGCCGTCGGTCAACTGGTACATCGGCCTGTCGATCGATAAAGACAAAGCCTTCTCGATGCTCAGCGAATTCCGCACCTCGGCGGTCGTCGCGACCATCATCGCCGTGGCGATCATCATTGCGCTGCTGGGCATGCTAATCCGCATCCTGATTCAGCCGCTGCACGTCATGACCCGCGCCATGGCGGACATCGCCGACGGCGAAGGGGACCTGACCAAGCGTCTGACCATCGTCAACAACGACGAATTCGGCGTTCTCGGCACCGCATTCAACCGTTTCGTGGAACGTATTCACGGTTCGATCCGTGAAGTGTCCTCGGCCACCGGCCAGGTCAACGAAGTCGCGCTGCGTGTGGTCGCTGCCTCGAACTCGTCGATGTTCAACTCCGACCAGCAAGCCTCGCGCACCAGCAGCGTGGCCGCGGCGATCAACCAGCTCGGCGCCGCCGCCCAGGAAATCGCCCGCAACGCCGCCCAGGCCTCCAGTCAGGCCAGCGATGCCCGCAGCCTGGCCGAAGACGGCCAACAAGTGGTGGATCGCAGCATCAAAGCGATGAATCAGCTGTCGAGCATGCTCAGCGCGTCCAGTACCAATATCGAATCGCTGAACAGCAAAACCGTGAACATCGGGCAAATTCTCGAAGTGATCACCAGCATCTCCCAGCAAACCAATCTGCTGGCACTGAACGCCGCCATCGAAGCGGCCCGTGCCGGTGAAGCCGGACGGGGTTTTGCGGTGGTGGCGGACGAAGTGCGCAACCTGGCGCATCGCACGCAGGAATCGGCGCAACAGGTACAGACCATGATCGAGGAGCTGCAAGTCGGCGCTCGCGAATCCGTCAGCACCATGAGCGACAGCCAGCGCCACAGCCAGGACAGCGTGGAAATCGCCAACCTGGCGGGCGAGCGGTTGAACAGCGTGACGTTGCGTATCGGTGAGATTGACGGGATGAACCAGTCGGTGGCGACGGCGACTGAGGAACAGACGGCAGTGGTGGAGTCGATCAACGTCGACATTACCGAGATCAATACGCTGAATCAGGAAGGTGTGGAGAACTTGCAATCGACGTTGCGGGCTTGCTCGGACCTTGAGCAGCAGGCGGCGCGTTTGAAGCAGTTGGTAGGCAGTTTCCGTATTTAGTGACTGATAGGGCCTCTTCGCGGGCAAGTCGGATCGCCGCCCGCTCGCTCCTACAAGGATTCGTGTGAACCTGTAGGAGCGAGCGGGCGGCGATCCGACTTGCCCGCGAAGGCGGTCTGTAATACACCGCAAAAACCTCGCCGACTCCCCCGCCACAAAACCCCAACCGAACATCTATCCTTCATAAAGGTCAACCAAGGGAGAACAACGGACCGGAGGGATGCTCATTGTGCATATCGCGGACATAACCATGTTCTACGCCCCTGCCAGCGGAGGCGTGCGCACGTATCTGGATGCCAAGCACCGTCGCCTGAGTATCAAGCCAGGCATTCGCCACAGTTTGCTGATCCCGGGGGCACACCTGAGTGAACAGGATGGCGTTTACACCGTCCCAGCCGCGGCCCTGCCCTTCGGCAAGGGTTATCGTTTCCCCCTCCGCCTGGCTCCATGGCGAAATGTCCTGCAAGACTTACAGCCCGATCTGATCGAAGTCGGCGACCCTTACCTCACCGCATGGGCGGCTCTGGATGCGCGTCGGCAGCTGGATGTGCCGGTAATCGGGTTTTATCACTCGGACCTGCCACTGCTGGTCAGCAATCGAATGGGCAATTGGGTGACCCCGAATGTCGAAGCCTATGTCCGCAAGCTGTATGGCAACTTCGACCGGGTTCTGGCACCGAGCAAGATCATGGCCGACAAACTGATCGGTCTGGGGGTGAAGAATGTGTTCGTACAGCCGCTGGGCGTCGATCTGCAAACGTTCCATCCCGGAGCCAGGGACAGCGGCTTGCGGGCTGAACTGGGCATCGATGAAAACACCCATCTGCTGATCTTCGCCGGCCGGGGCTCCAAGGAAAAAAACCTGCCGGTCCTGCTCAGCTGCATGCAGCGTCTCGGGCCTCGCTATCACCTGCTGCTGGTCGGCTCGTCGATGCCCGCCGTGGTGCCGGACAACGTGACCGTCATCGAGGAGTTTTGCCCGGCCACGCAAGTCGCGCGGTTAATGGCCAGCGCTGACGCGTTGGTGCATGCCGGCGATCAGGAAACATTCGGCCTGGTGATCCTCGAAGCGATGGCCAGCGGCATTCCGGTCGTGGCCGTGGCGGCCGGGGCCTTTCAGGAAATCGTGACCGATCAATGCGGCCTGCTCTGCGCGCCGAACAACCCCTTGGCGATGGCCAACGCCGTGCGCGAGCTGTTCGGTCAGGGGAGCGCCGCCCTGGGTAAACGAGCCCGCGGTCATGTTGAACAGCATTACGCCTGGGACACCGTGGTCACCAGCCTGCTGGGTCACTATCACGCTGTTCTCGGCAGCCAATGGCCGGCGACCGCCAATGGTTGAGCCCATGAACCCGCCCAGCCTGTTACTCGTGCTGCACGACGTTGCGCCGCAAACCTGGGGCGATTACCAGCCTTTTGTCGAAGCCGTGGATGCCTTGGGCGAGGTGCCGATGACCTGGCTGGTGGTGCCGAACTTCCACAAGCACAACGATCTGGACGAGCACCCGGGATTCAGACGCTTGCTCACCAGCCGCGTCGCCCGAGGTGACGAACTGGCCTTGCACGGCTACTTTCATTGCGATGAAGCCTCTACTCCCAGCAATCCCAGAGACTGGTTCATGCGCAGGATCTATACCCGCGAAGGCGAGTTTTACAGCCTGACCCAAGCCGCCGCCCTCGCCCGCCTGCGGGCTGGAATCGAAGTGTTCCATCGCTATCACTGGCCGCTGGAAGGCTTCGTCGCCCCGGCCTGGCTGATGAGCGAAGGCACGCGTCAGGCGTTACGCCAGTTACCGCTGAGCTACACCAGTGATCCTCAGCATCTCTATCGACTGCCGGATTTCACGGCCATCGATGCGCCGGGACTGGTCTGGAGTGCGCGCAGTGCCTGGCGCCGGGGCCTGTCGAAATTCGTCAGCAATCAGCGTGAACAGCGTTGGCGGCAAGCGCCGGTGATTCGTCTCGGCCTGCACCCGGTGGACATGCGTCATGGGTTTTCACGCAATTACTGGCTGCAAACCCTCAGGCGCTTGCTCGATGAAGGTCGCGTGCCGATGACCAAGGCCCAGTGGCTCTCGCGGCACAGTGACCGTCTCGGTCGCGCCGCATGAGCCGGGGGATTCTGCTGTTTATCGCCCTGCTCGCCGCGGTGCTGATTCCGTTGCTGTTGGGCGGCAACGAGACGTGGTCACGACTGCAAAACTTTCCGTTGAATGAATTGCTGATCATGTTCGGCATGATCTTGCTGTGCTGGGTGGTCAACACCCAGCGCTTGCGCCTGTTATTGGGCGACCAGTGCGACAAGGTGGGCCGGCTCAAAAGCCTTGGCGTGGTGATGGCCGCCGAGTTCGCCTACTGCGCCACACCCGGCGGCAGCGGTGGCCCGCTGACCATCATGGCGTTGCTGGCGCGCAATGGCGTGCGCCCGGCAAGGGGCAGCGCGGTGTTCGCCATGGACCAGCTCAGCGACCTGCTGTTTTTCCTCTGCGCGTTGAGCGGGATTCTGATTTATGCGCTGTTCCAGCACCTCAGCGAACGCCTGGAATGGTTGCTGATCGTCAGTGCCATCTCGATGTTCGGCGGGTTGCTCAGTTGCGTGGTGGTGGCCCGCTACCATCGACTGCTGATTCGCTTGAGTGGCCGGTTGCTCGTTCGCCTTAATGTCAAAGGCACCACGCGCCTGCGCTGGGCGCGAAAGCTGCTGCACTTTCTGGCAGCGTTCACTGACACGCTGAAGCTGCCTGTTCTTACGTTGATCAAGGTGTTCGCCCTGACCTGCGTGCATTGGCTCCTGCGCTATAGCGTGCTGTATCTGGCGTTACGCGGGCTGGGTGCGGATTTACAGTGGGCCTGGTGTTTCCTGATCCAGATGCTGTCGCTGAGTGCCGGGCAATTCAGTCTGTTACCGGGCGGTGCCGGTGCGGCGGAGTTGACGTCGGCGGCGCTGCTGGCGCCCATGGTGGGGAAATCCACTGCCGCGGCAGCGATTCTGATCTGGCGGGCGGTGACGTATTACTTCTACCTGGTGGTGGGTGGCCCGGTGTTTTTGCTGATGCTGGGACGGCCATTGCTCAAGAAGCTGATGAAGTTCAAGCAGGTCTGAAAAGATCGCAGCCCGCGGCAGCCCCTACAAGGAGATTTGCAGCGCCGATTCGGGCCTCATCGCGAGCAGGCTCACTCCCACAGGGGAGCTTTGGTGTGGCACAGATCCAATGTGGGAGTGAGCCTGCTCGCGATGACGATGGGTCATTCACCGCAAATCTCCATGCAGGAACTGTAGAAGGTTAGGGCTGCGTTCGGACGATCTTTCAGGCTTCCCCGATTTCTTCGTCGGGTTCTTGCTGCAACTGCTCCCACAACTCGGCGGCACCGGGGAACTCCGTGCCGTCTTCGGGGCTCATGTCATCCGGGTCGTAGCGACTTAGGCAGCCCTCCCCCAACGTGGCGGGGGCCTTGGAGGTGGCTTTGTCGAGTGGATCGGCCATGGTCATGTCCTCAGTGCAGAAACGGCGAAGGGCCTGGAGCGATTGAACGCCCAGGCCCTTCGAATTTCAACCGTGTTGTGTGGCTATCAGAACACTACGGTCTTGTTGCCGTGCACCAGCACCCGGTCTTCCAGGTGATAACGCAGACCGCGGGCCAACACCATCTTCTCGACGTCACGGCCGAAACGCACCATGTCTTCGATACTGTCACTGTGGCTGACGCGCACCACGTCCTGCTCGATGATCGGACCAGCGTCCAGCTCTTCGGTCACGTAGTGGCACGTCGCACCGATCAACTTCACGCCACGCATGGAAGCCTGGTGATACGGCTTGGCGCCGACGAACGACGGCAGGAAGCTGTGGTGAATGTTGATGACCTTGTGCGCATATTCGCGGCACAACGCGGGCGGCAGGATTTGCATGTAACGGGCAAGTACCACCACTTCAGCATCGTGATGTTTGACCAGCCGCGAGACTTCGGCGAAGGCCGGCTCTTTGTCCTGTGGATTGACCGGCACGTGGTAATAAGGAATGCCGTGCCACTCGACCATGCTGCGCAAGTCGTCGTGGTTGGAAATCACGCAGGAGATCTCGCAGTCCAGTTCATCACTGTGCCAGCGGTGCAGCAAGTCGGCCAGGCAGTGAGACTCGCGGCTGGCCATCAACACAACGCGCTTTTTCTGCGCGGTGTCGGTAATGCGCCAGTTCATCGAGAACTCTTCGGCAATCGGTGCAAACGCTTCGCGAAAGGCTTCGATACCGAAAGGCAGCGAATCGGCACGAATTTCGTGACGCATGAAGAACCAGCCACTCTGATTGTCCGAGTGATGGCTCGCTTCAGTGATCCAGCCGTTATGTGACGCCAGAAAGTTACTGACTTTAGCAACGATGCCGACGCGGTCCGGGCAAGCAATCACCAGCCGAAAAGTGCGCATGAGGGGGAAACTCCAGAACTTCGCAAAGGCCGCCATTCTAGCGATTGCGCAGCAAAACTGCAGTATTGATGACGCATTGCCCTGCACGCGGGTCAGTGGAACAGGATCCGGCAGCACCTCGCCGCCCGCGCGATGGTGTTCTTGTAGTCAATCTTCAAGCATTCAATTGTGAATATCTGTGATGACTGCATCACACTTTTAACTCTGCGTTCAATTTGCGCCCTATTCACCGCAACTAATTTAAATAAAACACCGGTTAAATGTTTACTTGATGAAACACCCTGACTATTATTGCGGCACTGTCACCCTGCCATCCAGCGCCCAACATAAGGTAGTCCTCATGTCCTTGATCAACGAATATCGTGCCACCGAAGAAGCTATCAAAGAGCTGCAAGCCCGTTTGAAGAACCTGTCCCAAGACGACAAACTGCAAACCGAGCTGGAATTCGAAGGCAAACTGCGCACCCTGATGGGCGAATACTCCAAGTCCCTGCGTGACATCATCGCTTTGCTGGATCCAGAGTCCAAAACCAAAGCGCCACGCGGCGGCGCAGTAAAAACTACCGGCACCAAGCGTGCTCGCAAAGTTAAACAATACAAAAACCCGCACAACGGCGAAGTCATCGAAACCAAAGGTGGCAACCACAAGACTCTGAAAGAGTGGAAAGCCAAGTGGGGCGGTGACGTGGTTGAAGGCTGGGCTACCCTGCTGGGCTAATCCCCAGAGGTTGTCAAAGACTTATCCGCGACAAAAAATAACGCCAGCTGATGCTGGCGTTTTTTTATGCCCGGTATAAAAACCGGGCATTTCTCGTTTTCAAAGATTCAAACGTTTGCGTAATCCCTGGACATAATTTTGCCATTCATTCAGCACCTCTCGCTGAAACGATGTAGCAGTAACGTTCAATTGGGCCGCGGCTTCTACAAAAGTTTCTAGCGTATTTGGCGCCCCCCACTCGGGGGTCGACAAACGTTGCTGACAGAATATTCGCCAGCGCTCTTGCTCCTCGAAACTCAACGTATCAGGGAAGTTGCGTGCGCGATAACGAAACAATAATTCAGGTAAACGTTCGTCATCGAAAGGCCATTGCTCTTGTGATAATTGGGCAGGGTCGGCGGCCCTGACTTGCTCACAAAGTCGACGATCACGATCACCGATAAAACCATCGTATAACTGTTGCTCGGGGTCCTGGCTCGGGGTGAAATCTTCGCTGGCATAAATCGCCAGCACTTTATCCCGCCAAACTTGTTGTGCGTCACTTAGCCGCAGTACACGTTCCTGATAAAGGCCCATGTCCAGTCCCAGGCGTTGCTGATCGTCAGGGCGAAGTACCGACAACGGTGCCACCACCGGGCACTTATTGATATGAATGAGTTTGAGCGGCACCGGCAGTTCGCCGTCGGCCAGGTCATCGCGGCGTGTATACAGCCGCTGACGCAAGGTGTCTGCATCCAGATCGAGCAAACCCTGGGGGTCCAGATGCAGGTCACAGACAATCAAGGCGTTTTTGTTGCGCGGATGCCAGGCCAGTGGCAGCACGACCCCCACATAACTGCGAGCCGCCGAGAATCGCCCGGAAATGTGCACCATCGGCTGTAACAGCCGAATCTGATCCATCACCTTTTGTTTGCCGCGCAACTGAAACAGCCATTCATACAACTTCGGCTGCTTCTCGCGAATCAGACGAGCGAGGGCGATGGTGGCGCGAACGTCCGACAGCGCCTCGTGGGCATTGCCGTGGTCAATGCCATTGGCGGCGGTCAGCCGTTCGAGCTTGAGCGTCACCCGCCCGTCATCATCCGTTGGCCAGACGAGACCATCGGGACGCAAGGCGTAGGCTGCTCGCACCACATCAATCAAGTCCCAGCGGCTGTTGCCGCCCTGCCATTCGCGCGCATACGGGTCGAAAAAGTTTCGGTACAGGCTGTAACGGGTCATCTCGTCATCGAAACGCAAGGTGTTGTAACCCGCCCCGCACGTCCCCGGCGCCGCCAACTGAGCATGCACCCGGGTCATGAAGTCGGCTTCGCTCAAACCGTGTTCGGCCAACTGGCCGGGCGTAATGCCAGTGATCGCGCAAGCGGCCGGATGCGGCAGGATGTCATCGCTTGGTTGGCAAAACAGGTTGACCGGCTCGTCTATTTCATTGAGATCGAAGTCGGTGCGAATTCCCGCCACCTGCAGCGGGCGGTCGCATCGGGGGTTGATGCCAGTGGTTTCATAGTCGTACCAGAAGATCGAGGTCACGGGCTGTTCCTGAACTGAAGATCGGCAAAGTCTAGGCGTTCACATCCCGCCCCGGCCAGTAATCTGTCATTCAATCACCTCTGGCCACTCACCGTGCAATACATAGTTATGTCGTTTCCCCCCGAGAGGCTGCTAGCATCGGACGGACATCGAATCCCGAACAGGCCACATCAAGGTTGCCCATGCTCGAGACCACAGCACTGCCAAGGAAAGCGACGCTGCCCCCGCCACTGGATACGCGGTATCAAGTCGAAACGCCCGAAGGCATCGACTTGCCACTGCGCCCGGCCGGGTTGATGGTGCGTGCGCTGGCCTTCTCCATCGACCTCGGGCTGCGCGGGCTGATTCTCGGCGTGCTGTTTATCGTTCTGGCGTTTCTCGGAAAACTCGGTGCCGGGCTGGGCTCGATCCTGTTGTTCGGGGTGAGCTGGTGGTACATGGTGCTGTTCGAGGTGCTCAATCAGGGCCGGTCGCCGGGCAAACAATGGATGGGGTTGCGCGTGGTACAGGACGACGGCACCCCGATCGGTTGGTCTGCTTCGCTCTTGCGTAACCTGTTGCGATTCGTCGACCTGTTGCCGTTTGGCTACTTCCTCGGCGCCATCAGCTGCCTGCAACACCCCTCCTTCAAACGCCTCGGCGACCTCGCCGCCGGCACGCTAGTCATCTACCGTGAACAACCGTTGACCCGACCACAACTGCCCGACGTCCCGCCTCGGCGCCCGGCCTTTGCCCTGACGCTGCCCGAACAACGGGCCATCCTCGGGTTTGCCGAACGCCAGAGTGAACTCTCCCAGGCGCGGACCCATGAACTCGCGTCCATCCTTGCCCAACCGTTGCAGGTTTCTGAACCACGCGCTGTGGCGGAACTCAACGGCATCGCCCGTGGTTTGTTGGGGCCCGCATGAAACAAAGCCTTTTCGAAAATCGCCACAAGGCCGAATGGGAGCAGTTTTCCCTGATGCTCGTACAACTGGAGCGCGGTAAGAAAGCATCCGGAATCGCCAGTTTCCCGAGAGACTATCGGCGGCTCTGCCAGCATTTGGCACTGGCTCAGGAGCGCGGCTACAGCAGTTTCCTGATCGACTCGTTGCAGCAACAAGCGCTACGCGGGCATCAACAGCTTTATCGGCATCGCAGTCGACTGGGCGCCAACATACTGAGCTTCATACTTGCCGGTTTCCCGCGACTGGTGCGCGAACAATGGCGTTTCGTGCTCGCCGCCGGCCTGATGTTTTTTGGCAGCCTGATCGGCTTCGCGCTGCTGGTGTATCTGTTCCCGGACCTGATCTACAACCTGATCCCGGCCGAACAGGTCAATGAGATGCAGAGTATGTACGACCCGGTCGCCGGTCATTTGGGCCGCTCGGCGGAACGCGCCGCCAGTGAAGACTGGGTGATGTTCGGTTACTACATCATGCACAACATCGGCATCGCCTTTCAGACCTTCGCCAGCGGTTTGCTGTTTGGTCTGGGCAGCGCCTTTTTCCTGTTCTTCAATGGGTTGATGATCGGCGCGGTGGCCGGGCACCTGACGCACATCGGTTTCGGGCAAACCTTCTGGTCGTTCGTGATCGGTCACGGCGCGTTCGAACTGAGCGCCATTGCCCTGGCTGGTGCCGCCGGTCTGCAACTGGGCTGGGCCTTGATCGCACCGGGGCGCCTGCCCCGCGCGGAAGCGTTGCGACTGGCGGCACGTAAAAGCGTGTTGCTGATCTGCGGCGTCATGCTGTTTCTGCTGATTGCCGCATTTATCGAAGCCTACTGGTCGTCGATGACCGCGCCGGCGCCCATGACCAAATACCTGGTCGGCGCGGCGCTTTGGCTATTGGTGGCAACTTACCTGCTGTTTGCCGGACGAACCCGCCATGCGCCTGAGTGACGCCACGGTGGTGATCCGCCCGCGCACCACCTGGGAAGCCATGGACCTGGGCGTGCTGCTGAGCCAGCGTCATCGACGACTGCTGATGACCAGCTGGGCCATCATCACCGTGCCGATCTTCGCCCTGCTCACCTTGTTTCTGTGGGACTCACCCTCCCTCGCCGTGTTCATCTTCTGGTGGCTGAAACCGGCGTTCGAGCGACTGCCGTTGTACATCTTGTCCAAATCCATGTTCGGTGAAACGCCCACCTTGAAACAGGCGCTGCGCCAATGGCCGCGCCTGCTCAAGCCACAACTGCTGGCCAGCCTGACCTGGCGCCGACTGAGTCTGAGCCGCAGTTTTCTGATGCCGGTGGTGCAACTCGAAGGCCTGGCGGGTGACGAACGACAACAGCGCTTGCGGGTACTGCTGCAGCGCAACGCCGGCGCCGCGCAGTGGTTGACGATCATCGGCGTGCATCTGGAAAGCGCGCTGTGGATTGGCTTGATGGTGTTGTTCTACATGTTCCTGCCACAGCAGGTCGAACTCGACTGGAGCTGGCAGACCTTGATTACCGCCGCGGTGCAGGACTGGAACTGGCTGGAACACCTGACCAATGCCTTTTACGTGCTGGTGCTGATTGTCTGGGAACCGATCTATGTAGCCTGCGGTTTCAGCCTTTACCTGAATCGGCGCACGGTGCTCGAAGCCTGGGACATCGAACTGGTGTTCCGCCGATTGCGCCAACGCCTCAACACCACGGCGGTCACTCTGCTGTTGGCGGTGATCCTGCTGGTGCCGGCCGCACAAAACGTCTGGGCTGCCGAGCCAGTCATTACCCCAGATAGCCCACGCCTGCTGGACCAACCGCTGACCAGCCAGGCCTCCAGAGACAGCATCAAAACCCTCCTCGATCAGCCGCCGTTCAAGAACAAGGAAACGGTGACCCGCTATCGATTTGGCGAAGACAAACCCGACACCAAAACCCCGGACGACGGGAAAACACCTGAATGGCTGAAGGCACTCGCCAGCCTGCTCGACAGCCAGCGTTTCGGTTTTCTCGCCAACTTGATCGAAGTGCTGCTGTGGGGTGCGGTATTCGGCGGCGTCGGCATGTTGATCTGGCGTTACCGCGACTGGTTGCTGGCGTTCGTCAGCCGTCGGCCGGTGTTAACCCGTAAAGCCGCGCGCCAGTTGCCACAGCAAGCGTTCGGCCTGGACCTGAGCCGCGAAACCCTGCCCGCCGACATCGCCGCCAGCGCCGAAAGCCTGTGGCAAACCAACCCGCGCGCGGCCCTCGGGTTGCTCTATCGCGCCCTGCTCAGCCACTTGCTGCACGATCACAACATGGCGCTGAAACCCGCCGACACCGAAGGCGAGGTACTGCAACGCCTCGAGCAACTGCACCAACCGGCCTTGCTCGCCTTCAGCAAAACCCTGACCGGGCACTGGCAGAACATGGCCTACGGGCATCGCCTGCCACCCGCGCATTTGCAACAGGAACTGTGTGACGGCTGGCGAACATTATTCGGCCCGGGGGCGGCCCGTTGAGCCGGCGCTTGTGGCTTTCTATCGGTGTGTTCATCACCGTGCTGGTGGGTGCGCTGAGTGTTTATCTGTACCTGAAGGCCACGCCCTATCAGGCAGAAATCGATCACGGCCCCACACCCGAAGCCCAGGCCAATCCCTATCTGGCCGCCGAGCATTTCCTGCGCAAACAGGGCCTGACCGTCGGCCATGCCAACAGCCTCGACGTGCTGCCCACCCTCGATCCGCATCAGCACAGCCTGTTGTTGCTCGGCGATCGCTACAACATGACGCCACGCCAGATTGATCAAGTGATGAACTGGACCCGGGCCGGCGGGCGTCTGCTGTTTGTCGCCCAGTCGCTGTGGGATGCAAAGGCTGGCCAGAGCAATGACCTGCTGCTCGATCGCGTGCAGCTGCACCAGTCGCTGAGCAAAGACCTCAAGGATCCACCGCCCGATCCCCTCGACGACCCCTACCCCAAACTGACCAAGCTGTACCTGGAAGACGAGGACGCGCCGGCCTACGCCAGCTTCGATACCGCGTTCCATCTTGAAGACCCGAAAAACCTCGCGCAAGCCTGGGCCAACAGTGGCAAGGCCACACACATGATGCAGCTGAACCACGGGCTCGGTTCGATCACTGTAGTCACCGACGCCGACCTGTGGAAAACCCCGGCCATCGATCAATACGACAACGCCTGGCTGCTCTGGTACCTGACCGCCGACACGAGCGTGACACTGCTGTTCAACACCGATCACGACAGCCTGCTGACTTTGCTGCTGCGAAACTTTCCTCAGGCGTTGGTCGCCCTCATCGCCCTGATTGGTCTTGCGCTCTGGCATGTCGCGGTGCGCCATGGCCCGCTACTGGAACCGGCTGCGAAAGGTCGCCGACAACTTCAGGAACACCTGCGCGCCAGCGCCGATTTCATGTTGCGCCGCAACGGCCAGCAGCACCTGCTGCAAGCCTTGCAACAAGACATTCTGCGGCGTGTGCGGCGCCGTCATCCCGGTTTCGAACAACTCGGCGTTGCCGAGCAATGGCTGGTGCTCGCGCGCCTGACCGGCCAACCCACTCGCGCCATCAGCCAGGCGATGAGCCCGCGACCGAAACAGCGGCTGTCCAGCGCTGATTTCAGCCGTCAGGTCGCGCACCTGCAAACCTTGAGGAACACGCTATGAGTCAACAGATCGAGCCCGGCAGCGCGACCCACGCCGCCCAGCAACGCCAGCGCGCCAGTCAGTTGGCCCAGGCCGTGCGCAATGAGTTGCAGAAAGCCGTGATCGGCCAGAACAGCGTGATCGACGACGTCCTCACCGCGCTGATCGCTGGCGGTCATGTGTTGCTCGAAGGCGTGCCGGGTTTGGGCAAAACGCTGCTGGTGCGTGCCCTCGCCCGCTGCTTCGGCGGCGAGTTCGCGCGTATTCAGTTCACCCCGGACCTGATGCCCAGCGACGTCACCGGGCACGCGGTCTACGACCTGAACACCGAGCAGTTCAAACTGCGCAAAGGTCCGCTGTTCACCAACCTGCTGCTGGCCGACGAGATCAACCGCGCCCCGGCGAAAACCCAGGCCGCGTTGCTCGAAGCCATGCAGGAACGCCAGGTCACCCTCGAAGGTCGCGCCCTGCCCATCGTGCAACCTTTCATGGTGCTCGCCACGCAAAACCCGATCGAACAGGAAGGCACGTATCCACTGCCCGAAGCCGAGCTCGATCGCTTCATGCTCAAGGTGCGCATGGATTACCCCGACGCCGAGCAAGAGCTGGACATGGTCCGTCAGGTCAGCCGTTCGACCCGCGCCGACATGCTCGACGTGCAACCGCTGCGCACCGTATTGCAAGCCAAGGACGTGCTGGCCTTGCAGCGCATTGCCAGCGATCTGCCGCTGGACGATCAGGTCCTCGATTACGCCGTGCGCCTGGCCCGCACCACCCGCACCTGGCCGGGCCTGACCCTCGGCGCCGGGCCACGCGCCTCCATTGCGCTGGTGCGTTGCGCCCGCGCCCGGGCGTTGCTGCGCGGTGGCGACTTCGTGATTCCGGATGACATTAAAGGCTGCGCGCTGGCGGTGCTGCGTCATCGCGTGCGCATTGCGCCGGAACTCGACATCGAAGGGCTGGACGTCGATCAAGTGCTCAAGCAGTTGCTCGACCAAGTACCGGCGCCACGACTGTGAACACGACTCTGCCCAACACAAATTCTGTGGCGAGGGAGCTTGCTCCCGCTCCAGTGCGCAGCGCTGGCAAGCTCTTCGCCTTATCAGAAATGTTGGGGCCGCTTCGCAGCCCGGCGGGAGCAAGCTCCCTCGCCACAAAAAGCTGTTTTGCCACAAAAGGTCTGCGCTGATGAAACCGTCACGCCTGTTGCTGATCTGGCTTGCCATCCTGCTGGCCATCGGCATCGTCCTGGGCACATTGCGGGCACTGGAATTCGACGTACCGTCGCGCCTGTTGTCGATCAACTGGGGATTGTTGCTCGCGTTGCTGGCCCTGTCCGTTCTCGACGCCATTCGCCTCAAGCGTTTGCCCTCTCCGCGCCTCCAGCGCCAAATGCCCGGCAGCCTCGCACTCGGTCGGTGGAGTGAAGTGCGTCTGGAGGTCGAGCATGACTTCAGTCACCCCCTGAACATTCAGATCTTCGACCATGTTCCGCAAGGCCTGAGCTTCGAAAACCTCCCGCTTCTGGTAGAACTGCAACCCGGTCAACAAAGCCTGGTTGGCTATCGACTCCGCCCCCTCAAGCGCGGCCACTTCACCTTCGAACACTGCGAAATCAACCTGCCGAGCCCCTTGGGTTTATGGTCCGACAAACGCCTGCTCAACGTCGTCGACAGCACCCGCGTCTACCCTGACTTCGCCCGTCTGTACGGAGGTGAACTGCTGGCGGTGGATAACTGGCTCAGCCAACTCGGCGTGCGCCAGCGCCAACGTCGTGGCCTGGGCCTGGAATTCCATCAACTGCGCGAATTCCGCGAAGGCGACAGCCTGCGTCAGATCGACTGGAAAGCCACCGCACGACAACGCACACCCATCGCCCGTGAATACCAGGACGAGCGCGATCAACAAATCATCTTCATGCTCGATTGCGGCCGCCGAATGCGCAGCCAGGACGGCGAACTCGCCCATTTCGATCACGCCCTCAATGCCTGCCTGTTGCTCAGCTACATCGCGCTACGCCAAGGCGATGCCGTGGGCCTGAGTACTTTCGCCAGCGACCGACCGCATTACCTCGCCCCGGTCAAAGGCACGGGCCAGCTCAACGTACTGCTCAACACCGTCTACGACCTCGACAGCACCCAACTCCCGGCCGACTATCAGGCCGCTGCTACGCAGCTACTGGCCCGACAAAAACGCCGGGCGCTGGTGGTGCTGGTCACCAACCTGCGGGATGAAGACGACGAAGAACTGCTCACCGCCGTCAAACGCCTGAGCAAACTGCATCGGGTGCTGGTGGCGAGCCTGCGCGAAGATTTGCTCGACAATTTGCGGCACGCACCGGTGCAAACCTTGCCGGAGGCGCTGGCCTATTGCGGGACGGTGGATTACTTGAATGACCGGGCGCAACTCCATGAGCGGTTGAGTGCTCATGGAGTGCCGGTGGTGGATGCCCGGCCCTCTGAGTTGGGGGCCGAGTTGGTGACGCGGTATTTGAGCTGGAAAAGGGCCGGGGAGATTTAGCGACATGCCTGCCACCCCAACCGTTCACCCGATGCCCTCCTATGGCTATTCAAGGACTTTCAGGACAATGGACGTATTTGCACTACCGACCTGATTTTTTACGGAACTATCAAAACGTATATCACCGGGCTCGTTGCCACGATATTCAAACGAAGTCCAGCCCCCATCATTGCTATACGTCGACGCCAAAGGATGACCATTAACTTTCCACTGGACCCTGCGCCCTGCCTGCGGCTTCAAGAATGCCAAACTCTTGACCTGTACCGAAATAATCGAAGACTGTCCTGCCCGGATAACGGCGGGGAAGGCATAGATCCCCAACAACATCGAATCCACCAAAGGATTGACCGTTATCACCTGCGTCTTCGAACCTGGCACAGTTGAATCCAAAGACGCCACCAGTTGATATTCACCAACGCCAAGTGTCTCGAACGTTACCGAGGCGACGCCCGCATCATCGGAAACCGAGTCAGGCAAGGACGCCCCCGCAAAACTCCACCTGATCGTGATGCCTTTCAAAGGCCTGCCTGTGAGAGCACCAATCACCGTGACTCGAGCGTTCACTTCATGCCCGGGATAGGTGTTGGGTCTGTCACAGGTGAGTGACCGGATCACTGCTTCTTGTTTATACACAAGCGGAACCGAATCCCAGCCACTCGCACCGCCTTTCACTGTCGCCCACAACACAGCCATATTCTGGACATCATGGCCAAAACTCAGGTAGGCAAACCCGTCCGCACCGGTAAACGAAGACGGCAAGGTTTGATTATCGTACTCCCACATGACTTCGACATTTTCCAGTGGCAACCCCGTACGACTGGAAAGCACCTTCGCCCGCACGCGAGTTTCCATCGCCCGATCATTCACCAATACGCTGTCGTTCACCTCGATGAGTTCAACGATTGTCCGCGGCTCATTGAGCGTGTAGATCAGGGCTATCGACTCCGAGTTCAGCTCATCCCCCACCGTCGCGGTCAGCTCGGCCGCTCCGGGCGTGGTGGGGATAAAACTAATTGTTGCCACACCGTAATAATTGGTCCGTGAGGTCACAACCCCAAGATCCGGGCTACGCCAAGTCACCGTCCAACCCACCATCGGCCTGCCACTGATAACCGACACTACTGTGACCGTTCCGACAAACGCTTGCCCCCAGTCCAGTGTCTGGAAAGCGCTGCTGTTGGTGCTGATTTTCAGCACCTGCGAGCCCTCCCCAACGGACATCGCGTTCGCCGGCGACAGGCTCGCCAGCCGCTCGGACGACAGGCGAAATGCAAAACTACCGTCCTTCAGATCTCCCACCCTGAACAGGTACTGCAATCCCAGGTCGTAAAACGGTCGAGGCACCCCGAGCCCTTCTGACAAAAAGCTGATACCCAGTGCAGCAGGTCCGGTTCCGGTCATTCCCAGCGTCAAGACACGACCAAACAATGAACTGTTTTCTGCCGCTTCCAAATCGATCGAGTGTTCACCGTTGCGACGCGGAAAACAGGTTTTTTGGCCCCAGGGCTGAAACGCTTGTTTGTCAAAACTGACCCTCAATCCCGCCCACGGATCGCTCGCCAGCGCACGGACTGTCATGAGACATTGCTCTCGATAACCGTCGTAAGGGCTCTCCACCACAGCCTTCACCTGATGCTCCTGATCGGCATCAACTGGCGAAAAATCAAACCCGGACCAGCCCTCCTCATCCGTTGACACCACGCTTGCGTCCTTCCACTTCACCGGCACCTCACCTACAGCTTTCCCGGTGAAATGAGAGAACACCTGAACCCAAAGACTGGTGGGCTCTTGCCCGACAACCGGATCCACCGCTGGCTCATACCACTTCTCAATCCTGACTTTGTTATGCGCCAGCAACATCGGGGTCGCGGCGGCGACAAAACTCAGCTGAGGCAGTGCCAACGTCAGGGCAAACTGCCCCGGTTCCCGGCTGGCTTCAAAGTCCAGTTCCCAGACCGTATTGCCGTCACTGAGGGGCTGCAAGACACCGGACTCGGGCCTGATGGTTGCGCCCAGTTGATCGGCAGGTGTTCCCGACCATGTCAGCGATGCCACCAATCCCACCAGCGGGCTCAGCGCATTGGGCAATACGTTAAAACGGTGAGATGCACCCAGGCAGGGATGAAGTGTCTGGCCATCGAGTGCTGCGGGTATCTGATCGAGTACCACCCTCATTTCTTCTTTCAGATCCACAGACACTAATCGCCCAAAGATTTCTCGAACAATGGAGTGCCCCTCAAGACGCAGCTCCAGATCAAACAGGCTACTGATGCTGGCATTTGCCTCTGAAACGAGCTTCCATTCCACACCTGTTGCCACTAGAGGTTTGGGCGTACCAAGGTCAGTGGGCACCAGTCCGATATCCGGCGCGACACCTCGCCAATGCAAACTGATGTTTTTGTCGATCCATGGACTGCCGGAGACTGGCACGACCTTCAACGTATGGGTCTGGCCACGCCGACAGAGCACGCCAAGCTCAACCCGCTCGACTTCCTTCTCATCAAGCAGGATCTTGACTTCGCGCCTCCAGGGGTTGTTCGCCATCGCCTGCACATTGAATTCCCGCTCAACTGCAACGGCTTCCAGATGGGCGCGGATGCTGGCAGTTACGACATAACTGATGGGGTGTATTGGCGTAAACAGAAAACTGGCCCAGCCACCGGTTCCCGAACGGGTCGAGCTCGTTACCCCGTTAACCTTCCAGTCAACCAGTGCACCGATGACCGGATCACCCGTCCCGCCGTTAACCTCGTGCACGACCTGAACCCGCAACAACACACTTTCTTGCTCGTCCACCTCTGGAAACTTGTTCGCCTCACGCACGTCGCCGACCTTGACGACGTTACGCGCCAACGACATGGTTTTTTTCGGCGAAGGCAGCAGCAATTTCGAGCAGACCAGCGACAGCTCGAACCGGCCGTCCAAGCGATCCTCGCTCGTCAGCGTCCAGACAAGCTCGCCGCCCGTGCCCGGCACTGAACTCTCAAGCGCCGGGCTGACGACAACGCCCAGTTGTTCATGGGCGTCACCACTCCAGTGCAACGCAAATTCGGTACCCACCAACGTGGCAGGCAGTTTGACGATGACGCGATAACCAGAACCCCGATTGGGGTAGCCCTTTTTTTCTTCCCAACGCGTCGCAACTCCCTCGACGACTGCCAATAAATCCTTCCACGGATCCGTGGCCAGCACCAAGACTGCAAACGTGTGGGTGACGACGCCAGTGGCAAAATACAAGCTCTCGACCGATGCTTCGATGCCGACTTCACCCGCCTGCGTCGGCTCAAAATCAAAGTACGCCCAGCCTTCGTCACTAGTATCGGTTACGCCCATTACCTGTTGACCGCCAAGCGTCCAGGTCACCGGCCTCCCGCTGACAGGCAGCGAGGTGTAATGCGAAATCACCTGGACCCCCAGCCGTACACCCTGGCTGAATTCAAGCACCGGGTAATAAGCCGCCTCTAGCACTTCACGGAACGCCAATCGATGGTGTCCGAGCGACACGTTCATCAGGTAAGGGTCAGCGGTGTACTGGTTGTGCAGACTCAGTGAAAGAAGGCGGGGTTCGTCAACTTCCATCCATGGGCAATTGATCTCCCATTTATCCGCAATCGACTGATTCTCGCCCCAGAGTGGCTTCGCGACTACCGCGCCATCCGGGTTGTTTTCGCTGATCAGCGCAGCGTGGGTGTCCTTCCACACGTTGTCGGGCGCAAGCTCGAACATCAACGTATGGAGTGCGCCCACGCACAGGTGCAAAGTCCCGTCCGTTGGGACGGGCATGTCGTCAAACCACCGTGCTTGCATCTCTGCCGGCGCCAGATGCAGGGCGAGATTGATTCGGGTGATGCAGATCTTCGATAGATAGTCCGAAGGCTCGTTCTTGGGGCTGAATACGCTGATGGTCACCCTATCCTGACTTTTGAACGGAAGGCGCAGTTCTACCGTGTACTCGACAGGGATAAACGCCAGCGGCTGACCTTCCTCCTGATTACGTTGCTTGCCTGGCGCAAGGCTGATCTCCTGCTTTTCCTCCGTCCCATTGATGCTGATCCGCAGCAAACCCGCTTTGGTATGTCGTGTCTCGCACAGAAAGCTCAGAACATACTTCGCATCAGGGTCGGATTTCTTGGGGAGTTCTATCTCCTGACTGACCGAAGACTCATTACCCGCAGCCAGAAACGGGGTGAGTATGCTCTGATACTCCTCACTCTCTATACCTAAATAATCCTGACTGACTGAGCCCTTCTTCCAACCGCTGAACGCCCTTTTGAAATCTCCGTTTAGAACCAGATCGACATTGGCCTGAATGATGGATTTACGCATGGTCGCCTGCACCTTTGTCCTTTTTGTTTTGTGGGGGAGTTGTGGCCAGGGTCACCATGTCTTCCACTGCGCGCGTGAAGGTCGGCTCGCCGACTTTGGCCGTGTAACGAATGCGCATGATGATGTCGGTCAGAGATCTCAGCATCGACAGCTGCGGCTCTTTGCTTGCCCAGGGGAAATTCAATATCCAGCGAGAAACCACCCCGGTGTTTTCGAAAGGGTTGAGCAAACCGTCATCGGGTTTCATCGCGACCATTCCGTTGTCGCCGATGCCCATCGACAGGGCTATTCGCTGACCGCTGCGCAGGTTGATTTGCACATCGCGCGGGGCCACACTGCCTGCCGGTTTATGCAGGTGCTTCACGGATTGGGCGGTTGCCTTGGTCGCGATCATGCTGCTGATCTGAAGCACCGTGGCCTGCACATTCTCGTTAGGCCCGGTCAGCATCGGCAGATCGAATTCGACCGAACCGATCTGCCGGCAGTAATGCCCCGGATGATCGCGATCGAAGAGCAATTGGGTGAGCTTGAATTCCAGCGATCCGCTGCTGAGCAACTGCTCCAATGCAGACTTCCAGTTATCTATTCCAGTCTGCGGATCGACCGTGTCTTCAAACAACTGCCGCAAAGAGATGGTTTTAATCAGCTCCAGCCGCCGCTCATGGCGTTGCAGGTATTCGCGTTCCATACGCAGCAAATGCCCACGCAGGTGTTCACCTGCCGCCAAGCCGTGACGACTGTCCTCCCACACTCGAGGCAAGGGAATCGGCGAGTCGTAATCGCCGGTTTCGGCACTGAGCGAGGCTTGCGCGCTGAGGCACAGGCTGACCACCGCATCGTAAGCCTGATAATGCAACGCCTTGAGTTGGCCCAGCATCCAGCCGAACAGTTCGGCATTGGTCGCACGTTTTTTGAGAAAGGTATAAACCGTCAACGCCTGACTGTTGGCACGAAGCGCCTGATCCAGGCTGGTCCGGGCCGCCAGTACCGCATGGTTCTGCGCGTCGATCTGACTGTCGATCGCCCGAACCTCTGCTTGGGCCTGATTGCGCTGCAATTCCCAATCGGCACGGCGGCGGCGGTAGGCTTCGGTGGTGGCTTGTTTGTCCGCATCGATTTGCAGCACCGATGCGGCGATGTCCAATCCGTAGCACACTGCATCGACAATTTTAGCCGGCTCATGTCCACCGGCCGCCATGCCAAAGATATTGGGCAAAGAGGCAATCACTGCACCAACGGGTTTAATCGCTGAAGAGGTGAGCGCCAGTACTTTTGACTGATGCAGGCTGTCCATGACCTCGTATTCAACCTTCGATACGTTTTCCTCATAGAGTTTCGAATACGCCTGCGCCCGCTCTTGCGCCACCTCTCTACTGCTTGATAGCGCCGACATACTCGATACCATTTGGTCGATGGTCTGCCGTTGCACGATCTCGACATAGGAGCCCAGTTCCACCAAATGGTTTTGCTGCAATTCCTCCTGCTCCGCCCGATCCCGTTGTACAAGCATGTTCAGCACTTGATTACCGTAATCCTGCAAGGTCTGCACGGCACGCAACGCCGCCTCGAATGTAACTCGCCAGCGAAATGCACCCACCACCAGCCGCCCGCCCATCGGTCTCGGCCCTGCAACGCCACCACCCGCAAGATCGCGCAGCAATTGGTTAGGGTCGGAAATGGGGCTGAAGTTAGGGATGTCCAGCAGATTGCCGTTGATGTCTAAATTGTTGCGCAGGTTGTACAGGCGATCGTCGGGGAGTTTAAACAGGTCGAGCAGAAGCTGGTTGATCGGCAGTTTGAAAGGTCCGTTCGCTAATAGCCCCAACAGGGGTGGGTTGTCGCAGGCAGCAGGAAAATCCACCAGGCTGAAATCGAGCTCGCGTTCAAATTGCTCCAGCGCAGGGCGTGAACGGCTGCTCCTCAAAAGGTCTTCAACCGTCGCCGTTTGCCAACTGTTCACAGTGCGCACCAAGGGCGCCTTGCCCATCAGAAACTTGGCCTGGACGTAGCAGAGCTTGGCCGCTACCAGGCTGTCACGGGTCAGTTGACGGTAATACCAGTCGCCCCACGCCATCAGGTTATTGACGTACTCGGTAAACATCAAAATCTGAAAATGCCGAGGGGCTGCATAGCCGATGGCGTCCGGATCGGTCGGGTTCAGGATTTCAGAGCCGGGGTTACCGGGGTTCGTCAATGGCCGGCAGCGCCAGTACAGCGGCTTTGGATTCGGCGCATTGGATTCCGCTTTGGCTTGTGGGTCAAACACGTATCGCAACCAGTTCTGTGCTTGCGCAAAACGGCCTTCATCACGCAAGCGTGTGGCCAGCAGGTGCGACAGGTGAAAAAAAAGCTCCCAGAAATACAACCCGTTGGCGCCGTCGAATGCACCGTTCGGTTCGTTGAACGACACACCGGTCGGGCCCGGTTCCCACAGGAACTGTGTGTCCCAATTCAGTACGTCATCGACGGAAATATTGGAACGCTGTACGAGGTCGGGGCCGAACAGCGAGTTCAGGCGCGTGTATTTCAGTGCCATTTCCGCTTGGTTGAGCGAGAGAAACTGCGCTGCATCGAGGGTGTTTTTAAGCAGGGCTGGTGGGGTGAAGTGCGAAACGTTGGAGATCGTGAATGCAAAGTGCTTGAACTTACGGGTAGTTTCACCAAATGAAAAGCTAACCGGAACCGTCCATCCACCTTTTGTTCGTGTAAAGACCAGCCATTCAGTACTCCAGCCCCCCTCAGTTGGAAAGGCTTTCTTTATCGGTGCCGGGTCGTCGCTGGCCGGATTTACTAACTTCAACTCGAATTCAATGCTGTGTCCGGGGTAAGGCGTTTGCGGGCAAAAACCTTGAACAAGTAGTACATCGTTGTCACCAACAGGAATTACAACGACGCGCAAATCCAGATATTTAATTAAATCGTTCATGCCAGGGTCGTTAGTCACAACGACTGACGGTCGACTGATCACCGTATGCTGCACCGTCAAGCGGGTAGCAAATCGGACCGCCATCTGATCCAGCCAGTAGCCGTCATCATCGTCCACGGGACGCATCAGCACATCCCGCACCGCCACGACTTTGAGGGAATCCGCATCCGCCTTGTCGTTCGTCAACAGCACCCCCAAATTACCCTTGGGATATTTATCATTGACCAACACAGTCGCAATCAGCCGGGCGCCTTTGGAGAGGTCTTCCTTGTGCGCAGAAGCATGCAGGTTCAGTGGTGGGGACCACTGACCGTTTTGCGTCATGAAGGCCAGGTTGATATCGAGTCGGTAGAGCAAATTCGAGTCAACGGGTTGATCGACGGGCTTGTCGCGCCAATCGGCCCACACCACGCACAACCGTCCATTCCAGGACACCAGACGAATGTCCAACACCTTGGCACCCGAAGGAACATCCACGGGTTGCCATTCGCTCCACGCTGCCGGATTGATGGCGGTTTGCTCGTCTCCGAGTTCAACTTCAGCCTTGCGCCAGAAGTAATTGGGAGGCGTAGTCCGCGTGCAGCCAATGAAGAAATAATCCGCTCGAGCGGGCACTGGCGGGCGTGAATCATCCCATTTGAAACCGCCCATGAAGCCGCTGAGCACGTCCAGATCACAGGTCTTCTCGAACGTGTGCAGATAATCCTGCAACGCCGCTTGAACGGAGTCGGTGTTCAAACTGCTCTGGTTCAGGTTGTTTTCGAGGGCTTTGAACAGGCTGGTCTTGCGCTGGCGCACAAAAGGGTTGATGTAGTTTTCCGGGTAGCACGAGATGTATTGCAGCGCCGCCCAGTCCGGGTAATTGCTGTAGAGCTCCCAGGTATCCAGGTCCGGTTTGCCGAACGAGTGCGCTGCGTAACCGGGTTCCAGTTTGTGATACGCGGCATGTATGAACTCCTGCGCACATTTAATTGCGTCAGCGAGCCAGGAGCTCTGCACCGGGTGGCTGTCCAGCAGATCACAGCGCAACAGTTCGGACAGGTCTTCCGGTGTTTTCACGAAGGCGTAAGACTTCCCTTCTGCACTTGTTTTGACAGTGCCGATGCAGTGTTCCACCAACGCGGTGCGACGTTTTTCCAACAACCGACCAACGATAATCGATTCCATGATCCTTTCTCCTTAGCTTTTAACCGGGGGACGCGCGTCAGCAAGCGATACCTTCATCCAGGGTTCTCATCGCGTTCGAAAGTAATGGGCTCGAAATCGGCCGCTGTTTCGCTGCCATCACTCAGGACTCTGGGGGTGAATTTGCCGCCGGTTTTGCTGTAGACAAACACTCGCGCGAGCCCATCCTGGTCGGTGTAGGACTGATCGGGCCGGAAAATGGCTGACGTCATCTTATTCCCTCCCTCGGATTCAAAAAACCACCGCACGAGTTGGTTTTTTCCAAGGTTTCCATACTGGTCCATCAACGTGGCGAAGAGTTCGACTTCGTGACCAGGTGCCACGGGGCCCCGCGGTACCGGGGACATGTGTGGTCGCGGAAAGGTCAGTGTCAAGGTGTCGGCCATGACGTTGATGGTGGGGGCATTCACCGCGTCGAACAGGTCCAGCCAGAACCGCGGCGTTTCCGTGCCCATCACTTTGCCCGGGATAAACTCCGCGCTGAGTGTTCCATCCACCTCGGTTGCTTTTGTGGCAATGGTGCCCAGGGCCGCGTGCCAGTAAACGTTGACCCCTTTCAATGGAGCTCCTGCCGCATCCTTGAGGGTCACCAGAAAAGTGATTTTTTCGCCAGGTTTATTGGCCACCACGGAGCTGTTGCCAACAATGCTGCATTCTATGTCGACGAGTTGCTTCAGATCGCCGAAGGTTTGAACAGGGGGCTCGCGCGATTCGGACAGGCTCAGCAGGGCGCGCTCGGCCGCAGCGGCATACGCCTGCTTATCAGGGGCCGTATCAACGGATTCAGGCAATCTGCCGATCAGAAAAATCGTCAGGGCATCCATATTGCTGTGCGCCGACAGCGCGCGGATGCGCATCAGCAGGTCCAGCTGTCTCAGGTTTTTCAGAACCTTGAGTTCCGGATCAATACGGCTGACACACTCGCGCACTTCCTGAACGCTCCAGCCAAAAAACTCGGCCAGCTTGATGGACGAAGCCTGCTGGGCCAGGGCCAACGCATCACCGGCCACGGTCGGCAGTGCGTTGACCTGGCGCAGATAGTCGAGCAGTTTCTGCGCCGGCAGTTCGCTCAGTTCGAACGCCCGGGTGAGCGCGGTGAGGTAGTAGAGCGTTGTCACCGAGAACGCATACTTGTCTTGCTGGCCTATCCAGGCTCTATAACCGTAATCCAGGTAGTCCTGTAACAGGACAGCACTCAGATTCAGTTTGACCACCACCGCACTGCGACGGCGCACGTCGGCCAGCAACGCGAGCAAGGGATCAGGCTGCTCGTTGCGCCCACGCGCCGATTCTTCAGATCCCGTGCCAGTCCGCTCGACCACCAGATGTAGAAGCCGATAAATCGTTGCATTGGCCCAGTCGAGTACCCGTATGGCTTGCTCTGCATCAACACCGGCATAGACCGCCAGGCATTCCTTGACCACCGACACCTGAGCGTCCCGGGCCTGCAAAAGTACGCCGAGCATTTTTTCAACAATGGCCGCGCGCAACGTGGCATCAATTTCGCCCAAGCCGTCCTTGACCGCCTTTTCAATTACTTCGCGAGCGTGGGCCAGGTAATCAGATTCTGTCGTGCCCGGTGTCAGCACCAGACCATCAGCATCGGCCAGGCCCTGCAGCAGATTGAGCCAGTCGGCAGCCGGCAACGGCGGTACCCCGGCCATCAACAACCCGGCGTTGGTCAACAGCGCGGCCTGCAGCAGGTTGCTGATCTGCGCAAACAATTGCAGTTCAAGTTCCGAGGCAGCGCTGGGCCGAGGTGCAGACACCTGCTGCAGCATCCACAGCACCGGGATATCACGGTCCCGGCACCAGCCCACGCAGGAATGCATGGCGTAGATCAGGTTCAGTACATCCGGCGTGCCGCCTGAGGCGTTGTTGATTTGAGGAAGCCCAGCCAGCCCCTTTACCCAGCTATCCTCGCCTAGCAACGTCAGCATCAACACGCCTTCCACCGGCGTGATGCCCAACATTCGCGCCAGCTTCACCAGGCGGTAGAAACTTGAAATGACCGCCGCGCTGCGTTTGAGTTTTGTTTTGTCTGCGGGGTTATGTGCCTGAACAATTGCCAAGGCCAGGTAAGCGTAGGTTTGCAGATCAATATCCAGACCGCTGCACAGTTGGTTGACCGTCAAGTCGGTCGCCCCCTCTGCGGGCAGCACCGGGAACTCCAGGTTATCGAGCTTCAAGGGCTGGCGATAATCGCCTTGGCTATTAAAGACCTGGTCGAATTGCGAGAGCGCGTTCCCGCGACCGTAAACCGACAGCTCATCGATAAACACCGCGAAGTCCTGCGCAGTACAGCCGTAGCGCTCGCGTAACGATTGAAAGAGCCCCAGCGCATGCACCACGTTGTCCGTTATCCACCACGCGTCTCCAGTCGCGCCGCCGCGCACATCAGCCCTGATGGCCGCAGTCAGCAAGGCATCAACATGGTCGCTTGGCATTTCCAGCCAGTTGTCCAGACGCAACTTGCGGTTCAATCGGTCATATCGGGCAAACCCGGCAGCATTGTCGGGACCCTCTGACAATCGATGCAGGAAAGTCGCTCCGTCTCCGCTACTCGTAATCTCGATAGCGGGTGCTGTATGTGCATTGACGTAAACCGAACCGGAACGCTCGCTTTCCGGGCCGGTAGGCGTCGCCGGGACGTACGTCACATTGGCTGAGCGCTTAGGCCAGAAAATGCTTATTGATAGCAATTTCTCGAGTCCGAAAGTATCGAGTTTTGTCTGCACACCGAAGAACTTCACTTGATTCAGGTTTTGATACTTTTGAAGGTTGTCCGTACCAAAGTTTGCGGCGTAAAAAGTTTCTCTCTCAGCAAACACCGCGGGTGGCTCCGTCAGCAGCTTGCGCTGATAAGGTCCCAGTCGCGATGCATGGGCCAGCGCGCGTCCGGCATCGGCATCCCAGGCCTCCGGTTGCAGAAAATAAGGGAAGTTCAGGTCAATGATGTGCGCAAAATTACCCACCGACAGACCATGGTGCAGCGCAATGGCATCCACGGTGACCCAATGCTGGTAATAAGGCAGTCCGTTCGGGTAGCGCGCCTGAATCAACGCATCTTCAAGCTGCGTCTGCGGATCATGTCTGGTGATGAATGCTTCCAGCACCGAAACGATGATGTCGACCGAGGACACCGACTTGTGCACCGCATTGAAATCCACAGACAACGCTTTCAGGTCTGCGCGGCGATCATGTAGCGGGTATTTTTCCGCGGCCACGCCAAAAAATTCGATACGGTCCTTGATCCACCTCAGCAGTTCGATCAGATAAGCCACCGGCGACGCGATCGACTCCAGGGCCTCCGGTGGACAAAGCGCGTCAAATCGCGTGTCGAACAAGGACTCATAATTTGGCCCTATGACAAACGACAATAATCCGCTCGATGGCCCTGTTGCTGCCTTTTCACCGCCCGTCAGCGAGTGCTCGATGAACTGGCGGCGCACAAAGGTGGCCATGCTGTTGAGCCGTCGCAGTAACTGCTGTGCGTCCTGCGGGTTGACCCCATAACCCTGGACTAATCCATCAAACCCCTTTTCAACCAGAGGAAAGATTGATCCACCCTCAAGGAGGTAAGTTCGCAAACTGGAATATTGTTCGCGTGTTTTCGAATCAATCACCTCGTCGAACAGCTGCAAGGCGGGGAGGTTGAGCGAGTCAGCCATGGTTCAGATTCCTTTGGTCAATAGCAGCCCACAACAGCCTGACAAACCTGTCAGGCTGTGCTTTCGATGAAAGAGATTTGGCGCCAGGACACAGCCTTCGTCTACTGTCAGAATTGACAGTTTTTACGACCGTTTATCGGATATTCGGCGTCAGGATTCCGTTGACGGGGCAGGCACGACTTCGAAGCGTTTGCTCTGGCCCCAGTCGGAAACCGTCGCTCCATCCTCGCTGTCCGTGATGGTTTGACTGAACAGGCACCACTGGCCGCCCAAGGGCAGCGGCAGCGAGGCCACGCCCTGCCACCCCCCGGAGACGGGAATATTCACGGCCCATTTCAGCTCGGGGTTAAACCAGCTCACAACCTCGCCGCCCCCCTCCCTGCCCTGGCCTTTGAACTCGACCGGGTGACTGACCCGACGTCCCGCTGCGGGCGACTCGATAGTGGGCACGTACGTACCCAGCACCACCGATCGTTCGAGGGAATCGGCGGATTCGAACCCGTCGTACGAGGCCACGGCCACCAGACTGCAGCGCCCCCCGGGCTGATCGAATGCCACCGTCACCGACCACGTGCGATCTTCCAGCACCGGACTCTGCCCCAACACCGTACGTTCCCCGTTGATCAGTATCACAGCCACCGTGTCCCCCGGCTCGCCGAAGCCTGACACCACCGCCTGCCGACCGATTTGTTCGCCCTCTGCCGGGGTTTCGATACTCGGCTTTGGCGGCACCACGTTGTAGATCACTAGCGGGCTGTCTTTTGACGTCTTCCCTTCAAAAGTTTGCCGGGCCCAGAGGGTTTTAGCCCCCACCGGCAAGGTCACCTCTGCTTTCCAGCGGCCGTTGTTGCCTACCTCAATATTCGTGAGTAAAAGCTCGGGGTCACCCTGCTGCAAGACTTCGACCCGCCCGCCCGAGATGCCCCAGCCTTCCAGCGTCGAGGTTCGCGGCAGATCGTCATTCTCCATCGGCTTCGTGATGAACGGTGGCAGTAACACGACTTCAAACGTGCACGGATCACTGGGCAACGACTCTCGCCCGTTGAGCGTTTGTTGAGCTTTGATGTTGTACGGACGTATCTCGAGTGCGATGAGGTCGATCGCCCATGGACCATTGCGAGTCAGCAATTTGGGGTCACCCAGCTCCCCACCGAAATGCACATCGTGCAGTTGCATCGTGGCCCCTTCCAGGCCGTCATTCCCCTGGACAGTTATGTCGCGGCCCACCTCTGCGTTGGCGGCGGGATAAGTGATGACCGGCTTGGGGATGGGCGAATCGATCTGGAAGGTTTTGGATGCGGCCAGTGAAGTTTGCCCGGCCGCGGTCTGGGTCACCATGACGGTATGGGGAATGTCCGGTTTAAAGGGGGCCTTGCGCCCAAAGCGCCAGTTTGTACCCATCACCTGGGCAGGGAATGTCCTGCCGCTGTCGCTTAACGTGATCTCAACCTCGGCATTCGACCAGCAAGTGCCCGAAATGCTGACTGATAAACCCTCAACGTCCACCTTGTCGATAACCGGCGCCAAAGGTGGGATGCAGACGTTCAGCTCGACCCAGTTCGGTGACTGCTGACCATTCAAGAATTGCTTGATATAAACCTTTCGATTGAGCGTCGGGCCCCACACTTCTGAAGCCTTGCTCGACCATTGGCCATTGGCAACAAGCGCATCGGGGGCGACCGGAGAGCCAGCGGAGTTAGCGATGCTGACCGTAGCGCCGGTGTTGCCATTGCCAGAGAAGGTCGGCTGGTAGTCTTTCGTGTACTGCACATTGGTCGGATCTTCCAGTTGCCGGTTGACGGTGAACTGGTATGGCTGCGATTCGATCCAGCCATTGGCGTTGTCGGAAACTTTCTGAATCGCGTTGCAGTTGCGCGAACCAAAACCCCAATCCGGGGCCGTCGTTTCCCATTCGCCATTGGGTTTCACCGTGGCAGAGGGCGGCGCCGTTCCGCCTGGGCCACTGACAATCCTGATATCGACAGAAGCGCCGGCATGGCCGCGGCCTGAAAACTTTACGGCGTTTCCAGTGGGATAGGTGACGGTAATAGCGATTAATGCGGGAGGGCGGATGTTGAAGACACGGGGAATGCCGCGTCCTGAGTTAGTCCCTCCTATAAGTTGCAACGCAACTAACCCTATTCGCCCAGGCTTCACGGTAACTGGAATGCTCCAGTCCGAATCTGTCAGCACGTCGCTCTCAGCGACCTTAGTGCTTCCCAAGTCTTCGTATACTTCGACTTTGGCACCGACAAGCCCATTGTTTCCCTTGAGGATAAATGTCTGTTCTTGTGGGATATCGGGGCCCACAAACTGCGGGTAACCCAGTAAGGAAAAATATACGGGGGGTGACCGATGGGTAGGGGATTCTGGCTGAGATATAACAGCCTCAACGCTATATCTACCACTGCGCATTATCGGACTTTGAGCAGCTTCCCAAACACCGGCTCCAATCTCTACTCTTTCACTCACTTTAGTAGATGTACCTGCAAGATAAACCCAGACCTTATAACGGCTGTAACCTGTACCTTTAAAAAGGTCATCACTTAGCATGAGGCCATTATTCACCGGAAAAGTAATAATCACTGGGTCTATTGTATCGGGCTGGAATGGTTCGTCTGACATCGTCTAGTGCTCCTATTCGAGTTACAGCTTCCTGAAAGCGTTATCAAGCCCCGAAAAAGGAGCTCTGACTACCTGTAAAATCTGACAGTTCCGACGAACTGCACAGCTGTCAAATAGCGCGTCAGCCTGTTCCTTCAGGCCCTCGCCAAGTGACTACAACGCCTTGCGCAACGGACTACACATCCGCCAGAATCCGCCGGCTTGTGCGCCTTGGACTTGCCCCGTAACTTGATCCGTGTCGCTGCCAATCAGCGATCGGGTTTAGTCGCCCGGTTTTTGTACGATGTGTATAAGCGTCATCCAGTCGGGTAATCCCTATCCCCGCACTTGATGGTGGCTGTTCGCAGGGCGCTCTCGAGCGCGCCGGTTCTCGTACTCACCGGTCGACTAACCTGCTTACAGCCGCCACCCCCTCGTTTAGTCGCGAGGTCGTGTCAGCCCCAATCGAGTACGAAATTATGTTCAAAGCAACACCCAATCCCCCCGAAACCGACTCGGTTTCCCCCTACGCAACCCTCGATTCAAGAAAGCTCCACGCCGCCGCAGACAAGGCGCTGGACCATTACCTCAAACCCGACGTCGAATCCCTTCGCTCCTCCCAGGACCGCGCCATGAAAATGTTCACCGTTGTCGCCGATGCCAATCCCGAAGCGTTGAACATCGAGACCTACGAAACCTTTTCGACGGTCAGCACGTTGCTGCTCGACCTGGCCGACAGCCTGGACGACAAGCCGCGGCATCTGGCGATGGCGATTTATCGGATGAGTGAGTTGGGGTTGATGCTGGTGGAGCGGTCGCTGGATAACGAGAAGGCGATCAAGGTGACGTAGCGTTCAGCCTGTCATTTTTTGTTGTCTGGGCTGACGCCATCGCGAGCAGGCTCACTCCCACAGGGGATCTTCGGTGACCACAACATTTGTGAACACCCGATACCCATGTGGGAGTGAGCCTGCTCGCGATGCTTTTGCTGTTCAGGCAGACGCAGGCAACGGCTGAAAACTGAAGTACTGCGTCAACGCCTCCACCAATTGCCCATACTCCGGCGGTGCCCGCTGCAGGCTGAACCCGGCGTCGTAGTGGTGGGGAGTTTCGTCTTCATGGCACCACAGGCAACACGCCGTCAGGTCAATCACCTGCTGGCAGTCGTCGCTGGTGGGGATTTTCAAACGCAGGTCAAAGTCGACGCCCACCATCATGGGCAACTGGCTGATGAGCATCAGCCCGTCGGCGGACACATTGCCCAGGAAGCCGATGGGTTTGTCGGTGACGCTGTTGAACACTTTCAGAAAATACGGCAGTTGATGCCGCTCGATCCGGCGGTCGGTAAACATGCGCAATGGCCCAGCAAGGCCCTTAAGCAGGGCCGCACTAATGCTTCGGAACGTGCCTGTTATTGCTCTTGTAGAAAAGCCTGGCGCGCTCTCCCCGATCCCGGTGCATCAGTCCATGAAACCGCTGACGCTCACTCCTGCCGATCACAGGTATGACCTCGGTTCAGAGGCAAGGCTCTAAAACCGATCTCTTCGACTATAGCTCACCAGCGCAGGGCGGCCAGCCTTTGCATGACCGTTGCAATCAGAACCGCGTCGGGCGCACGGCCGCCGCACTGCGCATCGGGTAATGGCCCAGGCTCTGCAAGGTTTCCAGACGCGCACGGGCGCGATAGGCGTATTCGCTCTGCGGGTAGGACGCGATGATGTACTGGTACGTCTGCGCCGCATCAATGAACAACTTCTGCCGTTCCAGGCAAAGGCCGCGCATCATCGACACTTCCGGCCACACATAAGGCCGCGCACGGCTGGAGCGTTCGACTTTCGACAGTTCGAGCATCACCTGCTCGCAATTGCCGCGATCGTACGCGCTGTAAGCGTTATTCAAATGATGGTTCATCGACCAACGGGTGCAGCCCGTGACGCTGAGGACGCTGAGGGCAAGGGCGGCAATGGGCACGAATCGCATGGGGGTTCTCCTGTCTTGAGCTCTGTATCGACCCGTTGGCGAAAATCTTCAGGAAAGTGGTGATGGATTTAAGTGTAGTGGCAGCATCAGACATTCATCGCTGAGGGACTAAGTGAAGAGTCGGGCCGAAGTTTAATCATGGACAGCCGGATCAGGCGAAAAAAAGCCCACTGATCCACGATGGTTCAGCAGGCATTTATCATGAACAGGAGCGCGGTCACTCGACCTTGAATCGTCGTTCCGGCGCCCAAGAAGAAAACTCATTGTCACGGAACAAGCGAGCTGTAATCACTACTTCGCCCTTCAGATCCTTGGGTAATGTGCCTTCCCACTTACCGCCGCCCTCGTCCACTCGAAACTCAAAAAGCATGCTCCCACCTGCAAGGGTGACTTGAACCGTACCGGCCACCTCAGTGGTTCCACCTATCCAAGCCGGGTGCGTCACAAGGGAGCCTCCTGTTGGTTTATGAATTACCGGAACAGGCAGCGACTTACTTTCCGTAGTCATTTTTTCATCTCCGTGCCCCATCACCGTTTGACGAGGTTCCAGAGCATTCAACCCGCGCCCACCCCATACGCCTAGCTGTAAGAAATAACAGTCCCGACAGACGGTAATTCCCGCTCATCATTTTCAAGAATGTTCGTTTCAAGATAAAAACGAATAAGTAGTGCAAACGAACAATGACTACATCTGCGGAGCATAGTAGCCTCACTCAGCGCTTGAACTCAGGAGTCTTTGCATGTCCGTCCGTCGTACCAAAATCGTCGCTACCCTTGGCCCGGCCAGTAACTCGCCGGAAGTTCTCGAACAGCTGATTCTGGCTGGCCTGGACGTCGCCCGCCTGAACTTCTCCCACGGCACCCCCGACGAGCACAAGGCTCGCGCGAAGCTGGTGCGTGACCTCGCTGCCAAGCACGGCCGCTTCGTTGCCCTGCTGGGTGACCTGCAAGGCCCGAAAATCCGTATCGCCAAATTCGCCAACAAGAAGATCGAGCTGAAGATCGGTGATCAATTCACCTTCTCCACCAGCCATCCTCTGACCGAAGGCAACCAGCAAGTGGTCGGCATCGACTACCCGGACCTGGTCAAGGACTGCGGCGTGGGCGACGAGCTGCTGCTCGACGACGGCCGTGTGGTGATGCGCGTTGATACCGCCACCGCCACCGAACTGAACTGCACCGTGCTGATCGGCGGTCCGCTGTCCGACCATAAAGGCATCAACCGTCGCGGCGGTGGCCTGACGGCGCCGGCCCTGACCGAGAAAGACAAGGCCGACATCAAGCTCGCTGCCGAAATGCAGGTCGACTACCTCGCCGTGTCCTTCCCGCGTGACGCCGCCGACATGGAATACGCCCGTCAACTGCGCGACGAGGCCGGCGGTACCGCCTGGCTGGTGGCGAAGATCGAACGCGCCGAAGCCGTGGCCGACGACGACACCCTCGATGCCCTGATCGAAGCGTCCGACGCTGTGATGGTTGCTCGTGGTGACCTCGGTGTGGAAATCGGCGACGCCGAGCTGGTGGGCATCCAGAAGAAAATCATTCTGCATGCACGTCGCCACAACAAGGCTGTGATCGTCGCGACCCAGATGATGGAGTCGATGATCCAGAACCCGATGCCGACCCGCGCCGAAGTGTCCGACGTGGCCAACGCCGTGCTCGACTACACCGACGCCGTGATGCTCTCGGCGGAAAGTGCTGCCGGCCTGTACCCGCTCGAAGCCGTGCAAGCAATGGCGCGCATCTGCGTCGGCGCTGAAAAGCACCCGACCAGCAAGACCTCCAGCCACCGCATCGGCAAGGTCTTCGAAAGCTGCGACCAGAGCATCGCCCTGGCCGCCATGTACACCGCCAACCACTTCCCGGGCGTGAAAGCGATCATCGCCCTGACCGAAAGTGGCTACACGCCGTTGATCATGTCGCGCATCCGTTCTTCGGTGCCGATCTACGCGTTCTCCCCGCACCGCGAAACCCAGGCCCGCGCGGCCATGTTCCGTGGTGTCTACACCGTACCGTTCGACCCGGCATCGCTGCCGCCTGAGCAAGTCAGCCAGGCCGCGATCGACGAGTTGCTCAAGCGCGGTGTTGTGGAGAAAGGCGACTGGGTCATCCTGACCAAGGGCGACAGCTACCACACCATCGGCGGCACCAACGGGATGAAAATCCTGCACGTTGGCGATCCGATGGTCTGAGTGACCAAACTGCTGAAATAGAAAACCGCCATGTGAATGGCGGTTTTTTTTCGTCTAAACAAACGAGTCCAATGAAGAATCCGGGCTTGTCTACTGTCAAGTCTGACAGTAGACAGTTCTGCAATGAAACCTTTCAATCAAGCCTCGGCCAGTCGTCGCTACCGTCATGAGGCTTATGCCTTTATCTTTTTATCCGGAGTAGTCGGCCTAACCCACTAACGGAGAAATTAAATGAATAAGGGTATTGATGGGGCAGGGTCGCTTGATAGAACTTTCGGGATTCAAGGTTGCGTTGCGATCAAAATTCCTGGGGCCAATCACGTGGCCATTCATAGCATTCAGTGCGTGGGTGCCGGACCTGATCGCAAGATCTACATCGCAGGTGAATACAACACCGACAAAACATCTTATTTTTTGGGTCGCCTGCATACGGACGGCTCCCTGGACAATACGTTTGGCGAGGCTGGGAACGGCCTGATCACTGACAATTTCCAAGGTCACGATTCGATAGTCACATCACTGGCCGTGCTGAAAGACGGGAAAATCGTGGTATATGGCGAAGCCGATGTCCAAGCGATCACGGGTATGCCTGCTCTCGCTAGATATGACACTAATGGGATATTGGATATAAGTTTCGGTGAAGGTGGCAAACAGATCTACGAGATTCCCCTTCATCCGCCGGCTAATAAGCGCCAACCCGAAAAATCGCAGTCAAGTGATAACAGTAATTCCAAGCCCTTCGGTATCGAAATCCTCCCCGATGGCAAACTACTTCTATCCAAACACTATACCTTTAGCACTGGACCAGCGGTGGGCCTGATTATCCGGGCTAATGAAGATGGATCGCTCGATCACACCTTCAACCAAATTGGATACATCACGGTAGTCCATCACGAATATGTGCTGGCAAGAACGCAGCTGATGAACATCTTGGTGCAGCCGGATGGCAAGTACCTGGGATGCGGCGCGGTATACGATGACGACAGACCTCATCGCGCGATGTTTGTGCGCTTCAACAAAGACGGCAGTCTAGACAATACGTTCGGAGATAAGGGTTATGTCCTCCGGGCTCCACGCGACGAGTACGGGCTACGCATTCACCAAATGGCTCTGCAATCTGATAACCGAATTATGGGCATTGGCTACACACCAACACTTCTCAATACGACGGGCGTGCTAATGAGCATCAACTCCGATGGCACGCCTGATACTGACTTCAACGAAGGATTGCCCCAGTACACCTCGATTGAAGAATCACTAACCGCATGGGCGGGCGGAGTCATTCAAGGCGACGGAAAGGTAGTAGTAGCAGGTAGCGCCGCTTCCGCCGAAACGGAACTTGATATTGTCGTGGCGCGGTTCACCGGCAAAGGGTTCGATCCCACTTTTAATAACTTGGGCTGGACACGTACTCACATCGGGCAAGGTCCTGAAGAGGCTAGCGGTATAGCCGTTCAGGACGACAACAAAATAGTAGTCGCAGCGACTACCTCAAGATCTGAAGCATTAATGCTGCGTTACTTTTCTTAGAACTCCGCTTGCGTATGCCCCGCCATGCGAATGGCGGGGCTTTTTGGTGATCGTTCCCACGCTCTGCGTGGGAATGCCTCTGCGGACGCTCCGCGTTCGGCTGTTGAAGGGACGCGGAGCGTCCCGGGCTGCATTCCCACGCAGAGCGTGGGAATGATCGGTGTCAGTGCCGCTTGATAAATGCCGACAACGCCGCCATCGCCTCAGGCGACCGCAACCTTTGGGTGAACAACGCGCCCTCTTCTTCGATCACTTTGCGCAGCTGTTCCCGGTCCGGCGCTTTCATCAATTGCTTGCTGATGCGCACCGCTTCCGGTGGCAACGACTCAAAGCGCAACGCCATCTCCCGCGCCTTTTCCAACGCCTCTACGCCACTGTCCAACGCCTCGGTCGCAATCCCCCACTCTGCCGCCTGTTCACCGCTGAAGCCTTCGCCGAGCAGCAGCAACTCCGCCGCTTTGGCATGCCCGAGCAGTCGCGGCAGGATCAGGCTGGAACCAAACTCAGGGCATAACCCGAGATTCACGAACGGCATACGAAGGCGAGCATCACGACTGACGTACACCAGATCGCAATGCAGCAACATCGTCGTGCCAATCCCCACTGCCGCGCCCGCCACTGCCGCGATCACCGGTTTGCGGCACTCCAGCAAGTTGAGCATGAAGTGAAACACCGGGCTGTCGAGGTTGCTCGGCGGTTGCTGGATGAAGTCGGCGATGTCGTTGCCGGCGGTGAAGCACTCGGCGCTACCGGTGATGAGCACGGCGTTGATTTCGGGATCGGTGTCGGCCTGTTTCAGCGCTTCGGCGAGGTGGCTGTACATGGCGCGGGTCAGGGCGTTTTTCTTGTCGGGGCGGTTCAGGCGCAGGGTCAGCAGGCCGCGTTCGCGTTCAAGCTGGATGGCATCGGTCATGGCGAGTCCTGTTCTGAGAGGATCAACTGTGGCGAGCGAGCTTGCTCGCGCTTGAGTGCGCAGCGCTCACAAAATTTTGGGGCCGCTGCGCAGCCCAACGTCGGAACGCCGCCCGGAGCAAGCTCGCTCGCCACAAAGTCAGCGCTCAACCACGGGGAACAAAGACATCCGCCAGCAGTTGGTTGCGCGGCAATCCGGCCAGGTACAAACGCCGGGCGAAGGCGTCGACACTGTCGGGGGCTCCGCAGACTAAGGCCAGTGTTTGCCGGGAAACAAGCCGCAGTTGCGCCAACGCCTGCGGCAACTCGGCCGGGGTCCAGCATTCGAGACTGAGGTTTTCACGCACATCGCACATGGCTTGCAGGGGTTTGGCCAGGTAATGCTCACTGGCGTCATGGGCGAGGTGAATGACGCGGATGGCGCCTTGGTGATCCTGACGCAACGCTTCGCGCAGCACACCAAACAAAGGCCCCAACCCCGTGCCGGCGGCCATCAGCCAGAGTGGCCGGGTGTTCCAGTCGGGGTCGTAATGCAGCGCCCCGCCGCGCAGTTCGCCGAGGCGGATCGGGTCGCCAATTTTCAACTGACGGGCCGCGTCGCTGAATTCCCCCGGCTGGCGGCAATCGAGGTGGAATTCCAGAAAACGGTCTTCTTCCGGCAGGCTGGCCAAGGAGTAAGGCCGTGCCACGTTGCCCGCCCACAACACCAGATGCTGTCCGGCGCTGTAGCGCAGCGGTCGCTCAGGTGTCAGGCGCAAACGCAGCACGCTGGTGCTCAACCAATCGACCGCAGCGACCTGCGCCGGGCGGCCGTCCACTTGCGGATCGAAGGTATGCACCTGCAAGTCCTCGACCACCTGACACTGGCACGCCAAACGCCAGCCTTGCTGACGCTGATCGGCGCTCAAGGCATCGGGACGGCTGTCGCAGGGCAAACCTTGAACGCATTGCACCAGGCACGCATGGCAACTGCCGGCACGGCAACTGTAGGGCACGGCCACGCCGTTCTGATTCAGGGCATCGAGCAGGTTGCTGCCCGGCGCCACCGACCAGTGGCGCTCGCCGACGCGCAACTCAGGCATCGACGTTCTCCCACGCCGCCGCGCATCGGTTGCGACCGTCACGTTTGGCGCGGTAAAGCGCCTGATCGGCGCGTTGCAAGGCGTCGTCGAGATCATCGCCCAGCTCCAGCAAGGTCATGCCGGCGGACAAGCTGAGATGGGCGACGTTGAGTCCAATCAGTTCGACATCGGTAAAGGCAATACGCAGCCGCTCGCAACAGGATGTCAGGCGTTCGGCGTTGCAGTCGGGCAACAGCACCACGAACTCTTCGCCGCCATAACGAGCCAACACATCGCCATCGCGCAGGCAGGCCATGGCCACGGCGGCGAAGGCTTGCAGCACCTGATCGCCGGCCGCGTGGCCATGCACATCGTTGATGCGTTTGAAGTGGTCGAGGTCGATCAGCGCCAGGCCATGCACCACACCCGCTTCCATCGCGGTCAGCTCGCGGGAGGCCAGGCGCAGGAAATGCCGGCGGTTGAACAGCCCGGTGAGTTCGTCGGTGGCGACCAGATCTTCGAGCTGGCGCATCATCCCGCGCAGGGTGTCCTGATGCGCCTGCAAGGCAAACCGGCGTTGGCGCATGCGCTGGCGCGAAGCCTGGACGTAACGGGCATACAGCTCCAGCCAGACCAGCACGATGAACAGCACGCACACCTGCAACGCGGCGAGCGCCGGGTCGGGTAACTGGAAGTGGTAACCCTCCCACAGCGTGATCGCGCTGAAACTGAAAAACACCAACAGTGCGCAGCGCACAAACGCACGACGCGAAAGATGGAACAGCCCAAACAGCATGATCAGCAGGTAGAACACCAGGAACGCACCGCGTGCCTCATCCAGATTGGCAATCAGCCACGTCTGCCAACCCAGACCCATCAGGACCTGCGCTTCGGTCAGGCTCGGGTCGGAAAATCGTAAGTTGCAGCCGCTGTAAAACAACGCGAACAACGTCGCCTGCGTGATCACCACCAGCGCACTGCCGATGACCACGCTGGCCAGCGGTTCATCATAATGCCCGGTGAAAAACGCCAGCCACAGCAACACCAACGCCAGGGCGTAGGTGCCGGCTGCGAGGGCGAAGCGTTTGAGTAAAAGCCGTTGGATGGCGTTATGGGTCAATCGTTGACTCACCGTGCGAAAGGAGGCTGATCGAGTGTCCTACTCTACAGACCGAATGCCACTTTAGTGGGGTGTCTGATAAATGACCATTCAATTTTCGGGGCAGAAAACTGGCGTCAAAAGCATGTCCTGAACTGGTGACAATCCTGTGGCGAGGGAGCTTGCTCCCGCTGGGCTGCGAAGCGGCCCCCTGCAGTCATTCAGTGAGTACTTGCTGTCAGGTTTTACGACTGCTGCGCAGCCGAGCGGGAGCAAGCTCCCTCGCCACAAAGGCAGTTTTCCAGATATCCATGTGCGCGTGCGATATGCGACCAACGATTGATTGCCGGCGGGTGTGCCCGCCACCGAGGCGCGTTATACTGCCGCGCCTTTTTAGCGTCGCGCCAGCAGCCCCGGCGTGCCTTGAAAGGTGCTTGCAACCGACCGATGCATCCAAGCTGCAAGCACCTTATTGAATGTTCCCGTCTTTTAGAGGAGCGCGACTCATGACCGTGATCAAGCAAGACGACCTGATTCAGAGCGTTGCCGACGCCCTGCAGTTCATTTCCTATTACCACCCCGTTGACTTCATCCAGGCGATGCACGAAGCCTACCTGCGCGAAGAATCGCCAGCGGCCCGTGACTCCATGGCGCAAATCCTGATCAACTCGCGCATGTGTGCCACCGGCCACCGCCCGATCTGCCAGGACACCGGCATCGTCACCGTCTTCGTCCGCGTGGGTATGGACGTACGTTGGGATGGCGCCACCATGGGCCTGGACGACATGATCAACGAAGGCGTGCGCCGGGCTTACAACCTGCCGGAAAACGTCCTGCGTGCCTCGATCCTCGCCGACCCGGCGGGCGCTCGTAAAAACACCAAGGACAACACCCCGGCCGTTATCCACTACTCCATCGTTCCGGGTAACACCGTGGAAGTGGACGTGGCAGCCAAGGGCGGCGGTTCCGAGAACAAGTCGAAAATGGCCATGCTCAACCCGTCCGACTCGATCGTCGACTGGGTATTGAAAACCGTTCCGACCATGGGCGCCGGCTGGTGCCCACCGGGCATGCTCGGCATCGGCATCGGCGGCACCGCCGAGAAAGCCGCCGTGATGGCCAAGGAAGTGTTGATGGAATCCATCGACATTCACGAGCTGAAAAAGCGCGGCCCGTCCAACCGTATCGAAGAGATGCGCCTGGAGCTGTTCGAGAAGGTCAACCAACTGGGCATCGGTGCTCAGGGCCTGGGCGGTCTGACCACCGTGCTCGACGTGAAGATCATGGATTACCCGACCCACGCCGCTTCGTTGCCGGTGTGCATGATCCCGAACTGCGCCGCCACCCGTCACGCCCATTTCGTGCTCGACGGCTCCGGCCCGGCTTCGCTGGAAGCGCCACCGCTGGACGCCTACCCGGAAATCGTCTGGGAAGCCGGCCCGTCGGCTCGTCGCGTCAACCTCGACACCCTGACCCCGGAAGACGTGCAGAGCTGGAAGCCGGGCGAAACCGTCCTGCTCAACGGCAAAATGCTCACCGGTCGCGACGCCGCGCACAAGCGCATGGTCGAGATGCTGAACAAGGGTGAAACCCTGCCGGTGGATCTCAAGGGTCGCTTCATCTACTACGTCGGCCCGGTTGATCCGGTGCGCGAAGAAGTAGTGGGCCCTGCCGGCCCGACCACCGCGACGCGGATGGACAAGTTCACCCGTCAGATCCTCGAGCAAACCGGCCTGCTGGGCATGATCGGCAAATCCGAGCGCGGCCCTACCGCGATCGAAGCGATCAAGGACCACAAAGCCGTTTACCTGATGGCAGTCGGCGGCGCGGCTTACCTGGTGGCACAAGCCATCAAGAAATCCCGCGTGGTGGCGTTCGCCGAACTGGGGATGGAAGCGATCTACGAGTTCGACGTTAAAGACATGCCTGTGACGGTTGCAGTCGACAGCAAGGGTGAGTCGGTACACATCACCGGTCCTGCCATCTGGCAGCAAAAGATCAGTGAAAGCCTGGCGGTCGAAGTGCAGTAAGCGCTTCAACTTCCAAATACGGCCGGCACGTCTGAATGGACGACCGGCCGTTTTTTTGTCTGGAAGAATACCAATGGCATTAAAAACCTTCCGCTTACAGCCATTTGATCTAGATAAACCCTACCAACCTGTCAGATCTGACAGGTTACGCACGACACCCATCTTGTTAGCGTCTGATCCATCAAGCGACACCGTTGCCAAGGGCGAACGCCAGGCCAAAACAGGATCAGCCCCATGGAAGACCAAGCGTCCCTGAGTATTATTGAACCCTCGATAGCCAAGAGTGCGTCGATCGCCAGCATCGGTAACAGCATGGGCAAGGTCGGCTGGACGGGGGAGGCTTCAACCGGGCTGCCGATACCGGTTTCAGCCGGACGCGGCTTTGATCCCGTCCTCTCATTGAGGTACAGCAGTCAGTCGGGCAACGGACCGTTTGGCATCGGTTGGCAGTTGAACCTCGGCGCCATCACCCGCCAGACCAGCAAAGGTGTACCGCGTTATACCGATGATGATGTTTTCATTGGCCCCACGGGTGAGGAGCTGATGGCTGAGCGGGACGCCAACGGTGAGATCAGGAAAATTGAAGTCTCTGAATACCGTGGTTTGGCGATAGGTCTGCACAGTGTGGTGCGATATTGGCCACGGGTCGAAAGCACTTTTGATTTGATTGAATACTGGTGTTCCGTTGCCAACTCCATCGGTTTCTGGCTGGTGCACGGTGCCGATGGCAGCCTGCACCTGTTCGGCAAAATCGAGAGCGCGCGCAAGGCTGACCCACTGAATCCGGAACGGATTGTTGCCTGGTTGTTGCAGGAGAGCATGAATGCTCTGGGCGAGCATATCGGCTACGAATACCTGAAAGACGAGGATCCTGACCAAGAGCCTGCGTCGCATGACTACCGGGCCCAACGCTATTTGCATCGCGTGCTGTATGGCAACGTTGCGGCGTACGATCAATTGTACGGTTGGAGCACGCCGCAAACGCCGACGCCTGCTTGGCATTTCCACCTGGTGTTCGACTACGGCGAACGCACGCGGGACCTGACAGAAAAACCTGTTTATGACGGCCCGACGCTCAAGCCCTGGTTGATCCGCAACGACCCCTTTTCGTCCTATCGACAGGGCTTTGAAGTAGGCACTCGCCGCCTCTGCCAGCAAGTGCTGATGTTCCATAACTTCCAGGTTTTGGGTCCCCAGCCGGTGCTGGTCCGCCGCTTGCTGCTGGAGTACGCGGCCAACACAGCCCCGTGGTCTTATAGCCAGATCGTAGCGGCGCATTATCAGGCGTATGACGCCAGCGGCACCGTGGAAAACATGCCACCGGTGGAGTTCCACTCTTCAGCTTTTGAACTCAATTTAGAGCCGAGTGCCTTCTTCCCGTTCGAGAACATGCCGGGTATCGAAGACGGCCAGTTCTATCAATGCGTCGACCTGTTCGGTGAAGGCCTGCCGGGCTTTCTGTGTCGCTATGACCAATGCTGGTACTACCGCGAGCCCTTGCGTGCCCCGACCGGCCCCGACGACATCCACTACGGACCGTGGACAGCGCTGACGAAGATCCCGGTGGCCGACCGCAATAAACCCGCGCATCAAGCCCTCATGGATATGACCGGCGACGGTCGTCTGGACTGGATTATCGCCCAACCCGGCATGTCTGGTTTTTATACGCTGAACCCGGATCGCACCTGGTCAGGCTTCATACCGTTTTCGGCCTTCCCTATCGAGTTTTTCAACACCCTTTCACAGATGGGCGATTTGACGGGCGACGGTCTCAGCTCGCTGGCGCTGATCGGTCCCAACTCCGTGCGCCTTTACGGCAATCAGCGTGCAGACGGCTTTGCCAAGGGCGAGGATGTCCCTCATGAGCCGGCAGATGACCGGTTGCCATTGTTCAGCAACTCACGCAGCGAACTGGTGGTTTTGAGCGATCTGTCGGGCAGCGACATGCCCTGTCTGTGCCGCATTCGTCACGACGAGATCAAATGCTGGCCAAACCTGGGGCACGGAAAGTTCGGCACGGGTTTTACCATCAGAGGACCACGTTTCGAGTACGCAACATTCGACGCAGCGCGGGTGAGAATCGCGGATCTGAACGGGACCGGTGCCCCTGCGATCGTCTACCTGAATTCCGATGGCTTTGATATTTACCTCAACCACGGTGGCAATGGCTTTGAACTGGAGCCCATTTCTGTCCCCTGGCCCGAAGGCGTGCGTTACGACAATCTGTGTCAGGTCACCTTCGCCGACCTGCAAGGGCTAGGCTGTGCCAGCCTGATCCTCACCGTGCCGCACATGAAGCCTCAACACTGGCGTTATGATTTTGTCCGCGCCAAGCCGTACTTGATGGTCGCCAGCAATAACAACATGGGCTGCAGCACGGAGGTGGTGCACAGGAGTTCTGCGCAGTGTTGGCTGGACGAAAAGCAGGAAATTCTCAAGCTCAAGCGCCTGCCCGTCTGCTACCTGCCTTTCGCCATGCAAGTCGTCAGTCAACAAACCCAGCGGGATGAAATCACCGGCAATTGCCTGAATCAGTTTTTCAGTTATTTCGAGGCCTGGTACGACCATCGGGATCGGGAATGGCGTGGCTTCGGGCGGCTGGACCAAACCGACAGTGAAACCGGCTCGGGCGAAGACGAAAGCTTCACCGCCCCGGCATTGGTCCGTACCAGGTTTCATACCGGCAGGCACATCGACATGCCTCGCGACGGTTATTTCGATCTTGATGATGAGGCACATCCGCTGGGCAACACGCTGTTTTGCCGGTATCACCCGAGCGGCGAATACGAGGAACTCATTACGCCTGCCGATGAAGCCACCGCTCACGGAGTCGCCCGCACGCTCGCTGGCTCAGTGCTCAGAATAGAGACCTATGCCGCGAACGACCAACCCCCGGCCATTCCCTTCCTGGTTGTCGAGAACCGCTACATCGTCCGTGAAGTGCGTGAGCGTGGCGAACACTATCGCCACGCGGTGTTGATGGCGTCGCTGCTGGAAGAAATCAGCTACCACTATGAGTGTTTTGTCGAAGACCCGCTGTGCCGTCATGTCATCAACTTGAGCCGGGATGTCTTTGGGCTGACGAATCACACCATCACGGTCAGTTATGCCCGGCGCCGGACCGAGACAGACGAGCCACCGTTTACCGATGTCGATGAAAGGAAATGGTGGATTGATGCCCATGATCGGGCTCAGCAGTTCTACTATTTGAAAGAAACCCTCGCCGCGTTTATTCACTTGGTCGATCTGCAAGGCTGGAGGCTCGGCCTGCCGTATCGGCAACGCGGTAATGCGCTGATATTGCCCAAGAAGCCGGCCGCTGGAGGTCTTGAACCCAAAGGGATTTCCTATGAACAGTTTCTCGACCTGTTCGCATCAGCCGAATGGGTGGCGCAGCGGGAATTGACATCGCAATCGGTACAACACTATGTCACTACGGCCAACGAAACGTTGCCGGAAGGCACTGCCAGATTTGAAGGCTTGGCTGGGACGACGGAAATCGCCCAACTGAACAAGGCCGCGCTGGACGTCTACGGCGACGTGGATCCGCCGATCAATATCCGGGAAGAACTGACGAAGATTGGTTATCTGTGCATGAAGCTGTTTCTTGGTACGGACGAAGAAGCCGACGAAGAAGAGGATAAACAGCAAAATCTCTGGTCCGTCCTATACACGTTTGCCAAGTATGCAGACCTCAATCACTTCCACAGGGTGGTGGAATACAACGAAACGCTTAGCCACGGCATTACCAAGGCGCAATACGACGACTACAACCTGATGATAATCAGCGTCGAGCGGCCGGATGGCTGCACCACGCGCGTTGTGTTCGACTACTGCTCCGGGCAACCGATACAGATCACCGATGCCAACGATAACGTTGAACAAGCCCTTCACGGTCCGTCCGGTCCGCACACCGTCACCTTTCATGGGACAGAATCCGGCGCTCCCGTCGGCTTCAAGCCCATCGAAGAATACGAGCGCCCCGTCAGCGATAAACCGGACACAGCCATCGAATTCCCCAAGGACGCGCTTCAGGACGCCGCCAGTACCTTTCGCAAGGACCTGTTCAGCTGGATGGGCCAACTCCCCGAATCCGTCAGGCAAGCACACGATTGGCTGAACGAATGGACCGCTAAAGGTTACGTGTTGCCAAGCCTGCACATCCGCGCCAGTGCCCGACTGCGTCTGGGCAGGCTCAAGTCCCGGACGCCAGCCGAGCAGGCGTTGTGGGAAATGCTGCTCAGCGTCGAGCGCATTCCGGTGCACAGCGTCGTTCTTAGCGCGGACCGGTACCCCGGGGATGATATAGCTGCGCAAATCCAGATCATCCTGTCGTTTTTCGACGGTTTCGGACGGCCATTGCAAACCCAGCAACAGGTTGAGCAGGGAGATGCCTACGTCGTGGAAGACGGCAAACTGGTGATCGAAAACGGCAAGCCAAGGGTGGCGCACGCCAACCTGCGCTGGCGCATCAGCGAACGCGTGGAATACAACAACAAGGGATTACCTGTACGCACCTACCGTCCCTATTTCGTCAACCGTTACGGCTACGTCAATGACGATTGCTTCAAGGAATTCGGCATTCACGATAAAAGTTTCTACGATGTGCTGGGGCGTCTGATCAAGATCATCAACGCCAAAGACTACTTCGCACTCACATTTATCCACCCCTGGTACAAGACCAGTCTGGACTTCAATGACACCGATGAGGGTGCGCTGCCTTCGCAAGCAAACAAGGCCGGCACGCCATGACGACCTCTGTCCATTGGAACACGCCATCGGTGACGTCCATTGACCCGCGCGGCCTGCCCGTGCGCCAGATGGATTACTTGCGCAGGGTCGTCGGTGGCGACACGCAAACCCTCACCACCCGCAATGCCTACAACGACATCGGGCAGTTGGTTGAGCAACGGGACTCGCGACTGGCCGATGCGCCAAGGCCCAATCTGGCCACGGTCTATCGCCTTTCCGGGCAACCGGTCATGGTCGACAGCGTCGACGTCGGCAAGAAGACATTTCTCCCGGGGCTGGCCGGTGAAATCCTCCGGCGCTGGGACGGACAAGGCAACTATTGGCGCACCGTTTACGACAATCAGTTGCGCTTGCTCACCCTGGAAGAGAACGATCAGGGCGTCGTCGACACCTCGACCTACGCCACCGCGCTGGGTGACCCGAACCACAACACTCGCGGCCAGCTGATCAAGCAGGTCGATCCCTCAGGCACAGTTGACTTCCACAGCTTCGGCCTGCGCAGCCAACCATTGCACGACCGCCGAACGATCACCGATGTCGGCACCTTCCCCGGCAGCCGGACCTACAGCCCGCTCGGCACGCTGCTGACCCAGACCGATGCCGCTGAGCATCAGCAACGAATGTTTTACGACCGCGCCGGGCAGTTGCAAAAGGTTCAGTTGCGGCTCGCTTCCACCGAAGCCTGGCAGCCGGTTCTTGAAGACGCCCGCTACAACGCCGCCGGCCAGATCATCGAGCAGCGCGCCGGCAACAAGGTGGTCAGCAGCTGGATTTACGATGACGCCAATGGCTTTCTCACCGCGTTGAAGGCCGGTGTGCCCGGGCAGGAACCGCTCCAGCATTTCAATTACCTGTATGACCGGGTCGGTAACGTTGTGCGCATCGATGATCTGACGTTTAAACCGGCGTACTTCAAAAATCAGCTCATCGATGGCCACCGCGCATTCACCTACAACTCGATCTATCAGTTGACCGGTGCCACCGGCCATGACGCCGCCCCAAGCGTTGATCTGCCCGGGCTCCCTTCGCCGAGTGATCCCAACAATCACCTCAACTACACACAGAAATACGAGTACGACACCGGCGGCAACCTGATCAAGTTGGTCCACGAACGTGCGGTGGGCGGTTACACACACGAGATGTTCATCGACCCGACCAGCAACCGTGGGGTGCGCTGGAAAGAAGGTGACGATCCGGATTTCGACAGCTTGTTCACCCGCAATGGCGGCCTCAAGGCCTCGGCCCCGGGACGCCCCCTGTACTGGAACAGCCGCGATCAACTGACCAGTGCGACACTGGTTGAACGTGACAATGGCCCCAACGATGAAGAAGTCTTTAGCTACAGTCAGGGCGTACGGGTGTTCAAACGCCATGAATGGCAAGCTGCAACCCTCACCCATTTTCATCAAGTGATCTACTTGCCGGGGTTGGAAATCCGCACCCGCGACAACGGCGAAACGCTGCACGTGATCACTTTGCCGGGGGGCCGGGGCAGCGTGCGTTGCCTGCATTGGGTCGACAAAAAGCCCGAGGGTATCGAACAGGATCAGCTGCGCTACAGCCTCGATGACGAACTGGGTTCTTGCCTCATGGAGCTTGACCAGAACGCCCGACTGATCAGCCACGAGAGTTATTACCCGTTCGGCGCCACCGCCTGGCTGATCGCGGTTTTCTTGCTGGAGGTCAGCTACAAAACCATCCGTTATTCGGGCAAGGAAATGGATGAATGCGGGCTTTATTACTACGGCGCTCGTTACTACGCGCCGTGGTTGCAGCGTTGGGTGAGCGCCGATCCCGCGGGAAGTATCGATGGGTTGAATCTGTATGCGTTTGTTGGGAACAATCCACTGAACTACTTCGACGACATTGGCGAAAAGAAAACACCCAGCCAGTTGAAGTCGGAAATCATCAGCGGTTTCAAGTTCCTTTCCTCCGTGCACCACGAAATGAACACGCTGAATCAGCAATTGAGCGACCTGTCTCGCCCCGCCGCATTTCGTTTGAACATCCTTAAAAACGTTGTCTATCAGGCGGGCAGCATTGCTGTCGGATGGTACTCCTCAGCCTATGTCGCAGGCAAAGCTGGTGAAGCCTTTCCCGACTTCAGCGTTGCCTCCCCTCATCTGTCAGGTGCCGTGTCCGGCATGCTGTTAGGCAACAGGGTCGCCGATAAAAGCACCGGGATTTATGCAAAGGTGATGAGTAAAGCGAAACTTAATACCCCTATTGTGCCGGACCCTTCCGCCTTCAGCGCCGACACGCTTAGAGAAAGAGCAGGACTCTCAAACTCTGAAAGTCCCAGCAGGTTACGCGCCTACTCAGGTGATGAATTGTTGGAAAACTCGATTGCTCTGGTCTCGAAAACTGCCGGGGCTTACATCCCGGGGGTCGGAGAGGCCTTTGCCCTGGCCAAAGTCGCTGAAGACGCAAACAGGGCAGAAGAAGGCTTGTTCAATTTCGAATTGAACGAGATCGAGTCAACACTTGAGCAACTAAGCCTGGCAGTCAACGACACCGCGGGTTTGATAAACAGGAACTTTGCCGAACTGGAAATCAATGAGTTTTACGACGAAAGCCACCACGGCATGGATTATCTGGTTGACCTCGGTTTGGGACGCGTAGGCACCAGCAAAGCGAATACCGTCAATAAAAAAACGGCTCAACCTTTCACAGAGCGAGCGTTGGATAGCATTGCCAATACAACAGCAGGACTGAATCGATACCGTAAGCACACTGCCCAGATGACATCCAATTGAGCGAGCGAGGTGACTTGATGAATGCTCCTGGGTCACCGCGATGACCGAATCCGTATATTTACGCACCCCTGATGTCACCGCCAATGACAGCAGAGGCCTGCCGATTCGTCAGGTGGCCTATCTGCGCAAGAAAACCGGTGATGCCGTCGAGTCACTCATCTCCCGGCAGGTCCATAACTCCGCCGGGCAGTTGATCGAGGAATGGGATCCGCGGCTGCCCATCCCTAATTTGAGCAACGTCTATCGTCTCTCTGGCGAAGCGATCAGCATCCACAGCGTAGACGCCGGCAAGCGCCTGATCTTGCCTTGTCCGGCTGGCGTAGAGAATCGACGTTGGGACTCACGCGGCAATCATTGGCGCACCCGGTACGATGGCCAGTTGCGCGTCGTTGCCGTCGATGAAAACGATCAGCAGAATGTCGAAACCTTCAGCTATGCCGATTCGACGGGCGACCCCACGCTCAACCAGCGTGGCCAGATGCTCGCGCTGGTCGATCGCTCGGGCCGGCTCGACTTGAGCAGCTTCAGCCTGAAGGGTCAGCCAATGCGCGAAAGCCGAACGATTGTCGATGCCGATGTGCACTCGACCTGCCGGACCTTCAGCCCTTTGAACGTCGTACTGACCCAGACCGATGCCGGCGGGCACCAGCAACAGCTGCGTTACGACATTGCCGGACAACTCAAACAAGTATTTTTTCGACTCAAGGGCGGCGAGCAGCAGTGTGTTCTGGCGGATGCGCAGTACGACGCCGCGGGCAAAATTGTGCAACAAACCGCCGGCAACGGTGTGGTCAGCGAATGGAGCTATGACCCGGCCGACGGTCGCCTCTGCACCCTGAAGGCCGGTAAACCCGACGAACCCTTACGGCAAAACCTGCATTACTTCTATGACCGGATGGGTAACATCCTGCGCATCGAAGATCACGCCCTGGCCACAGTGCACTTCGCCAACCAGCGCATCGATGGGCACCGTAACTTCGGCTATGACTCGTTGTACCGACTGACCAGCGCCAGCGGCTTCGAGGGTGAAATTCCCCATGATCGGCCAGGCTTGCCTGATGTGATCACTCCACTCGATCCGGGCCCGCGCTTCAACTACACCGAAAGGTACATCTACGACACGAGCAACAACCTGAAAGAGCTGCACCATGTGCGCGACAACCACTGCTTTACCCGCCGGATGATTATCGATCCCGCCAGCAACCGCGGGGTGCGTCAGGAGGAAGACCAGCCGGAGCCGGACTTTGAAACACTGTTCGACCCGGGCGGCAATCAATTGTATTTACAGCGTCATCAGCCGCTGCACTGGAATGCCCGCGATCAACTGGAGAAGGTGACGTTAGTCATCCATGACAATGAGCTGTCAGATGACGTCGAAACGTACCACTACAGTCAAGGCGAACGGATCCGTAAACACCATGTGACGCATACCCCCTCGGTCACCCACAGTCATACCGTTCTGTACCTGCCAGACCTGGAAATCCGCACCCGCAGCAATGGCGAACAATTGCACGTGATCACCCTGCCCCTCGCCTACGGCAGCGTGCGTTGCCTGCACTGGGTCACCCACGAGCATCCCGACCAGTTGCGCTACAGCCTTGATGATCACCTCGGTTCCTGCGTTTTGGAACTGGACCACCTCGGCGGCTTGATCAGCCACGAAGTGTATTACCCCTTCGGCGGTACCGCCTGGTGGGCCGCGCGCTCGGCGCTGGAAGCCAGTTTCAAAACCATTCGCTATTCAGGCAAGGAAATGGACGTCACCGGGCTTTATTATTTCGGGCTGCGCTATTACGCGCCCTGGCTATGGCGTTGGGTTAGCCCGGACCCTGAAGGGAATGTGGATGGGCCGAATCTGTACGTGATGGTCAGTAACAATCCGCTGCTGTACACCGACAAGTCGGGTGCGAGGAAGGGCGTGTTTGAACTGGCCAGGGGCTTCGTTGGCGTCCTCGACAAAGCCAAAAATGCCGCCGACCAGATCCACAACCTCGCGACGGAATTCGATGGCCTCGTTCCTGAAGGCGCCGATATTGCCGAAGTTCGAGAGAGCATGACGCTGGGCAAATTCCTCAAGTCCAAATATGGACTCAAATCGATTTTCGCCGGTATCGCTGCGGGCTCTACCGTGGCTTCAGTGTTGGGCACAGTGGTGCCGGGCGTCGGCACTGCGATTGGTGCTGCTGTCGGTATGGTTGTCGGTGCCATAGCGATGCCGTTACTGCGGTATTACTTTTTCAAGAAAAGTTTAAAACTTGCAGAAACGCTGCATACCCAGGAAATCAGAGATGGCTTGAGTACCGCCGCCGACACCACGAAGAAAGTGGTCGACGGTGCCCATGACCTTGTCAGTGGTGCCGGCGATGTACTCGAAAAAATAAAAAATGGCATGGCAGCCATCAATAGCTACCCAGAGCGAATGCAGAACGTGTTTTACAAACAACTGGAAGAACTCGCCTCACCCAGTCAACGTGAAGTGATGGCGCTGATCAACACCGGTATCGAACCTTTTGAAGCGATCACCAAAGTGCTGGAATTGGCGAAAGCCGCTGCGGAGCTCCCAAGCGAAGCAGAGGGCGTGACCCAAAGGCTTACCGAGTTGGCCCAGAACGTTGAGGTGACTGCGATAGAGAGACCCGTGCCTAAACCCAGAAAGCTCATACAGAAGTTGCAAAGAACAGTGTCTGAGTCAGTCGCATGAACCGACGCACTTGCGAAGCTTGCCTATGAGCCAGAACTTGCACTATCGCACCCCCTCGGTCATTGCCCATGAGCCGCGGGGTCTGCCGGCTCGCCATATTGCTTATCTGCGCAAGGGGCCCAGTGCCGTTCTTGAACCTCTCATCACTCGGCATTGCCATAACGATAACGGGCAGCGGGTGGAGCAACGGGACCCGCGACTGGCCGATGCTCCCAAGCCCAACCTGACCACGGTCTACGGCCTTACCGAGCAACCGGTCATGGTCGACAGCGTCGATGCCGGCAAGAAGACAATCCTCCTTGGGCTGGCCGGTGAAATCGTCCGAACCTGGGACGGACAGGGCAACCGTTGGTACACCGTTTACGACAATCAGTTGCGCTTGCTCACCCTTGAAGAGAACGTTCAAGGCATCGTCGAAACCTTCAGCTATGCCGATGCCACAGCCAATCCAGCGTTCAACCTTCGCGGCCAGTTGATCAAACGGGTCGATTCCTCAGGCACAGTTGATTTCGACAGCTTCAGCCTGCGCAGCCAACCATTGCACGACCGCCGAACGATCACCGATGTCGGCACCTTCCCCGGCAGCCGGACCTACAGCCCGCTCGGCACGCTGCTGACCCAGACCGATGCCGCTGAGCATCAGCAACGAATGTTTTACGACCGCGCCGGGCAGTTGCAAAAGGTTCAGTTGCGGCTCGCTTCCACCGAAGCCTGGCAGCCGGTTCTTGAAGACGCCCGCTACAACGCCGCCGGCCAGATCATCGAGCAGCGCGCCGGCAACAAGGTGGTCAGCAGCTGGATTTACGATGACGCCAATGGCTTTCTCACTGCGTTGAAGGCCGGTGTGCCCGGGCAGGAACCGCTCCAGCATTTCAATTACCTGTATGACCGGGTCGGTAACGTTGTGCGCATCGATGATCTGACGTTTAAACCGGCGTACTTCAAAAATCAGCTCATCGATGGCCACCGCGCATTCACCTACAACTCGATCTATCAGTTGACCGGTGCCACCGGCCATGACGCCGCCCCAAGCGTTGATCTGCCTGGCCGCCCTTCGCCAAGTGATCCCAACAACCACCTCAACTACACACAGAAATACGAGTACGACACCGGCGGCAACCTGATCAAGTTGGTCCACGAACGTGCGGTGGGCGGTTACACACACGAGATGTTCATCGACCCGACCAGCAACCGTGGGGTGCGCTGGAAAGAAGGTGACGATCCGGATTTCGACAGCTTGTTCACCCGCAATGGCGGCCTCAAGGCCTCGGCCCCGGGACGCCCCCTGTACTGGAACAGCCGCGATCAACTGACCAGTGCGACACTGGTTGAACGTGACAATGGCCCCAACGATGAAGAAGTCTTTAGCTACAGTCAGGGCGTACGGGTGTTCAAACGCCATGAATGGCAAGCTGCAACCCTCACCCATTTTCATCAAGTGATCTACTTGCCGGGGTTGGAAATCCGCACCCGCGACAACGGCGAAACGCTGCACGTGATCACTTTGCCGGGGGGCCGTGGCAGCGTGCGTTGCCTGCATTGGGTCGACAAAAAGCCCGAGGGTATCGAACAGGATCAGCTGCGCTACAGCCTCGATGACGAACTGGGTTCTTGCCTCATGGAGCTTGACCAGAACGCCCGACTGATCAGCCACGAGAGTTATTACCCTTTCGGTGGCAGCGCCTGGCTGACGGCGGCTTCCTTACTGGAGGTCGGCTACAAAACCATCCGGTATTCGGGCAAGGAAATGGATGAATGCGGGCTTTATTACTACGGCGCGCGTTACTACGCGCCGTGGTTGCAGCGTTGGGTGAGCGCCGATCCCGCGGGAAGTATCGATGGGTTGAATCTGTATGCGTTTGTGGGAAACAACCCGCTGCGCTATGTGGACAACGGTGGCATGCAAAAGGAGGAGGCTGCAGAACAGCAGGTCATCGACACTTCAAACACGCTATCAACCGTCAACAGCGAAATGAAGAAACTCAATTATCAACTCTACAATCTCACTCGGACCCGCGACATCTACAAAACGGCGGGCAAAAAGCTGCTGTATAGCGTGGCATCGTTTGTCGCCACTTTTCATGCGGGGGCAGCTGGCGCGACAGTGGGTTCAGGCGTCGGCAGCCTGACGGGCCCGGCGGCCCCCGTCGCGGTGCCGGTAGCAGCGGCTGTCGGAGGTATTTTTGCCGCTGAAGCGGCGGCCAAAGTCATGGACAGAATCGGCGAGGAAACGGGACTGGGCTATGCCATCACACCGGATCCGACAGGTTTTTCGGTCAGTAACATTAAAAGCAAATCCCGCGCCGAGCCTTTCAGCGTGAAAGCTGTGGCGCAAAGCTTCAACCCGGAGAATTCGGCAGGCCTGACAAAAGCGGCCATTGAAACGACTGTCCGAGTCATCGGTAAACACCTAAAAGTGCCTTACCTCAAACAAACCCTGGCCCTCGCGCGTCAGGCGACCCAACTGACCGAAGCACTCAACGATTCCCTTGGCCAAGGCGATCTCGACAAGATAACGGCCAATCTCAATGCGCTGGACACCTATCTCAATGACGTAGAGGCGCAAGTCAACGAAGCCTTTGAAACGCTGGCGGGCGCTGCCGCAAGCGATGACAGGCTGATCGGCGCCCTGAACATGCCGATGAATTCGGGCCCCGTTGATAAGTCGAAGATTGAGCATGAGTTCAAAGTCGCACGAAGCGGGATCAAGCAAGCCAGGAACCTGGTCGGAAGAGTCTCGCAGTACCTCATCGAAAAAAGAGCCGCCTGACCGTCTGCACCCTGGCGCCGCCCCTGATTTCTCGGGGCGACACCATGTTATGGTGCGCGCCCCTATTGCTGATTGTTTCAGACACCATGCTTGCTCGTTCGCGCACGTTACGCCTGACGCTGTACACCTTGCTGATCCTCGCGGGAACCGCACTGGCGGCCGGCTTCGCTATGCGTCACGCCGAACGCCAGGCCCTGGTCGAGGACGCCGCCCGCGCCAATCAGCAACTGGCGTTGTACGCCAATTCCCTGCACACCCTGATTGATCGCTATCGCGCCCTCCCCGCCGTGCTGGCGCTGGACCCAGAGCTGCGCGGCGCGCTGAACGGTGAAGTGAGCCCCGAACAGCAGCTTGCGCTAAACCGCAAACTGGAAAAAATCAACGGCGCTGCGCAGTCCTCAACCTTGGAACTGCTCGACCGCACGGGCTTGGCCGTGGCCGCCAGCAATTGGCGTTTGCCCAGCAGCTACGTCGGTCACAACTACGGTTTTCGCCCTTACTTCAGCCAGACTCGCACCCAGGGCACCGGGCGCTTCTATGCGGTGGGCGTCACCAGCGGCATTCCGGGGTATTTCCTGTCCAGCGCGGTGACCAGCGACAGCGGCGAGTTCCTCGGCGCGATGGTGGTCAAGCTCGAGTTTCCGGAACTGGAGCGCGAATGGCGTCAAGGCAGCGACACGCTGCTGGTCAGCGATGCACGCGGGATTATCTTCATCGCCAACCAGCCGGGCTGGCGCTATCGCCTGTTGAAACCCTTGAGTGACAGCGATCATGCCGAGCTCAAGGTCACCCGCCAATACGACAAACAACCGCTGTCACCGCTGGACTATCAATCACTGCAGCGCTTCGACGACAACAGTGATCTGGCGCGCGTCGTCGGTCCTGACGGCACGGCGAATTACCTGTGGGAATCCCTGCCGCTGACCACGGAAAGCTGGACCTTGCACCTTCTTCGGCGCCCGCAAGTCGCCTTCGAGGACAGCCGCAACGCCGCGCTCGCCGCTGCCGGATTGTGGCTGGCGCTGGTGTTTCTGTTGCTGTTCCTCAACCAGCGCTGGCGTCTGGCGAAGATGCGCCAGCGCAGCCGTGAAGAACTCGAACAATTAGTAGAAGAGCGCACCCGCGACCTGCGCACTGCTCAGGACGGTCTGGTGCAATCGGCCAAACTCGCGGCCCTCGGCCAGATGTCCGCCGCCCTCGCCCATGAAATCAATCAGCCGCTGACCGCCCAGCGCATGCAGCTTGCGACGCTGAGGCTGCTGCTCGATCACGGTCGGGTCGACGACGCTTACAAGGCGTTGAAACCGGTGGACGACATGCTGACGCGCATGGCCGCCCTCACCGGCCACCTGAAAACCTTTGCGCGCAAAAGCCCCAGCGGTTTGCGCGAACGTCTTGATCTGGCGGCTGTGGTCGACCAATCGCTGCAATTGCTCGACGCGCGCCTGCGAGATGAACAGGTCAGCACCGTGCTGCACCTGACGCGTCCGGCGTGGGTGCGCGGCGACGCGATTCGGCTGGAACAGGTGTTGATCAATCTACTGCGCAATGCGCTGGATGCGATGCAGGACAAACCCTGCAAACGCCTGGAAATCCGCCTCGAAGCCGACGAGCAACTCTGGCGCCTGACGGTCACCGACAACGGTGGCGGCATCGCCGAAGAGCATCTGCCGAACGTCTTCGATCCGTTCTTCACCACCAAACCGGTGGGTGATGGTCTGGGCCTTGGCTTGGCCGTATCCTTTGCCATCGTTCACGAATCGGGCGGTCGCTTGAGCGCCGACAATCACGACAACGGCGCGGTGTTCACCGTGACCTTGCCCATCGACCTGGAGGCCCCCGGCCCATGCTGAATTCAGTGATGGTGGTCGACGACGAAAGCAGCATTCGCAGCGCCGTTGAACAATGGTTGAGCCTGTCGGGTTTCGAGGTGCAGCTGTTCAGCCGCGCCGATGAGTGCCTGGCGCAATTGCCCAGCCACTTCCCGGGCGTGATCCTCAGCGACGTGCGCATGCCCGGCATGACCGGGCTTGAGCTGCTGGCCGAAGTTCAGCGGCGTGATCCCGATTTGCCGGTGATTCTACTGACCGGCCACGGCGATGTGCCGATGGCGGTCGAAGCGATGCGCGACGGCGCGTATGACTTCCTGGAAAAACCCTTCAGCCCGGAAGCCCTGCTGAGCAGTTTGCGCAGGGCCTTGGACAAGCGCCGGCTGGTGCTGGAAAACCGCGCGCTGCATGAGCTGGCGGACAATCGCGCCAAACTCGACGCGACGCTGCTGGGCGTGTCCCGTGGCTTGCAGACGTTGCGTCGGCAGGTGCTGGATCTGGCGGCGCTGCCGGTCAACGTGTTGATCCGTGGTGAAACCGGCAGCGGCAAGGAGTTGGTCGCCCGCTGCCTGCACGACTTCGGGCCGCGCGCCGACAAGCCGTTTGTGGCGTTGAACTGCGCGGCAATTCCCGAGCAGCTGTTCGAGGCTGAGTTGTTTGGCCACGAGAGCGGCGCGTTCACCGGCGCTTCGGGCAAGCGTATCGGCAAGCTTGAATACGCCGATGGCGGCACGCTGTTTCTCGATGAAATCGAAAGCATGCCGCTGGCCCAGCAAGTGAAATTGCTGCGGGTGTTGCAGGAGCAGAAGCTGGAGCGATTGGGCTCCAACCAGAGCATTCGCGTGGATCTGCGGATCATTGCCGCGACCAAGCCGGACCTGCTGGATGAGGCACGGGCCGGGCGTTTTCGTGAAGACCTGGCGTATCGGTTGAACGTGGCTGAATTGCGCCTGCCACCCTTGCGTGAACGGCGTGAAGACATTCCGTTGTTGTTCGAGTCGTTTGCACAAAATGCCGCCGAGCGCTTGGGGCGCACTTTTCCACCGTTGAGCGGCCCGCAGTTGAGCCATCTGCTGAGCCACGACTGGCCGGGCAATGTGCGCGAACTGGCGAACGTCGCCGAGCGGCAGGTTCTGGGGCTGGGTGAGCCGGAACCGGTGGGCATCGATCCAGGGCAGTCGCTGGCGGCGCAGGCTGAAGCGTTTGAAGCGCATTGCCTGCGCTCGGCGTTGACCCGGCATAAGGGCGATGTGAAAGCGGTGCTTGAAGAGTTGCAACTGCCGCGCCGGACCTTCAATGAAAAGATGCAGCGGCATGGCCTGACCCGCGAGATGTTTCTACAAGACAGCTGATTTTTGCAGTGCTTCTTCTGGCCTCATCGCGAGCAGGCTCACTCCCACATTTGAACTGTGTACACATGACCCTGTGGGAGCGAGCCTGCTCGCGATGAGGCCGGCACAGACAAATCGTCTCACGACCTGTAAGCGATTTTCCGCTCACACGCATTCCAGCATAAGCGGATTTCCGCTCACTGAGTCCCCCGCAACCCCTCTAAACCAGCCCTCTTTGATATGGCACACCTCCTGCTATAGCCCAGGCAGGCTGCGTTTCCACGCGCTCCACAAAAACAATTAAACGAAGGATCCTTCAATGGATAACTCCAACGCCCTGCCCCTTGGGTCGGCTGCCGTGCCCGCCAAAGAAAGAACCACCGCCAGTCGCATCAAGTCGATCTTCAGCGGCTCTGTCGGCAACATGGTCGAGTGGTACGACTGGTACGTCTACGCTGCCTTCTCCCTGTATTTCGCCAAGGCCTTTTTCCCCAAAGGCGACACCACCGCACAACTGCTGAACACCGCCGCGATCTTCGCCGTGGGCTTCCTGATGCGCCCGATCGGTGGCTGGCTGATGGGCCTGTACGCCGACAAGGCCGGTCGCAAGAAAGCACTGATGGCTTCGGTGTACCTGATGTGTTTCGGCTCGCTGCTGATTGCCCTGAGCCCCGGTTATGAAACCATTGGCATTGGCGCACCGATCCTGCTGATTTTCGCCCGCCTGCTGCAAGGCCTGTCGGTCGGTGGCGAGTACGGCACTTCGGCGACATACCTCAGTGAAATGGCGACCAAGGAACGTCGCGGCTTCTACTCCAGCTTCCAGTACGTGACCCTGATTTCGGGTCAGCTCATCGCGTTGGCGGTGTTGATCGTACTGCAACAAGTGCTGACCACCGAAGAGCTGTACGCCTGGGGCTGGCGCATCCCGTTCGCCATCGGCGCGCTGTGTGCCGTGGTCGCGCTGTACCTGCGTCGTGGCATGGAAGAAACCGAGTCGTTCACCAAGAAAGAGAAGGCCAAGGAAAGCGCGATGCGCACCTTGATGCGCCACCCCAAGGAACTGATGACCGTGGTCGGCCTGACCATGGGCGGCACCCTGGCGTTCTACACCTACACCACGTACATGCAGAAATACCTGGTGAACACCGTCGGCATGAGCATCTCCGACTCCACCACCATTTCCGCTGCCACGCTGTTCCTGTTCATGTGCCTGCAACCGATCATCGGCGGGCTGTCGGATAAAGTCGGTCGTCGTCCGATCCTGATTGCCTTCGGTGTTCTGGGGACGCTGTTCACCGTGCCGATCCTGACCACCCTGCACACGATTCAGAGCTGGTGGGGCGCGTTCTTCCTGATCATGGCGGCACTGATCATCGTCAGCGGCTACACCTCGATCAACGCGGTGGTGAAAGCCGAACTGTTCCCGACCGAGATTCGTGCGCTGGGCGTCGGCCTGCCGTACGCGCTGACCGTGTCGATCTTCGGCGGCACCGCTGAATACATCGCGCTGTGGTTCAAGAGCATCGGTATGGAAACCGGTTACTACTGGTATGTGACGGCGTGTATTGCCGTGTCGTTGCTGGTGTACATCACCATGAAAGACACCCGCAAGCATTCGCGGATCGAGACGGACTGAGTCCGCCCGCGCAATAAAAACAGGGGCAGACCTTAACGGGTCTGCCCCTTTTTCATTGAATCCACACAGTCCCCTGTAGGAGCGAGCGGTGCGGCGATCCGACTTGCCCGCGAAGGCGTCGTCACATTCAACACTTTGGTTGACTGATACACCGCTTTCGCGGGCAAGCCTCGCTCCTACAGGTACTAAGTCGACTGGAAATTCGGTGGTCGTCCTTGCACTATGGCGCGATCTCCGAATAAGCCCCAGGAAAGCCTTTCCATGCCCGACGACATCCATTTCTACGAACCCGCCAACGGCCACGGCTTGCCGCATGACCCGTTCAACGCCATCGTCGGCCCTCGCCCCATCGGCTGGATTTCCTCCCAGGACGCCAACGGCCGCCTGAACCTGGCGCCTTACAGTTTCTTCAACGCCTTCAACTACATTCCGCCGATCATCGGGTTTTCCAGCGTCGGCCGTAAAGACAGCCTGAACAACATCGAGCAGACCGGTGAGTTCGCCTGGAACCTGGCCACGCGTCCACTGGCCGAGCAGATGAACCAGAGCTGCGCCATGGTCGCGCCCGAGGTCAACGAGTTCGAACTGTCCGGGTTGACCCCGGTCGCTTCGAAAATCATTCAAGTACCACGGGTGGCTGAAAGCCCGGTGTCCTTCGAATGCAAGGTCACGCAAATCATTCAGTTGCAGCGGGCGGACGGGGACGTGGTGCCGAGCTGGCTGATTCTCGGCGAAGTGGTCGCCGTGCATATCGCCAAGTGGCTGTTGAAGGATGGGGTGTACGACACCGCCGCGGCAGAACCGATTCTGCGCGGCGGCGGGCCAGCGGATTACTTTCAGCTGGGGCCAGAGGCATTGTTCAAGATGTTCCGCCCGGGGGCGGTCAAGTGATTACCAGAGCAGGTCGGCGTCTTCTTTGACGTCTTTAAGGCGGGTCAGCTCTTTGGCGGCGGCCAGATCAGCCTCGTTGGCCGTCTTGAAGATTTGCCCTTCAAGCACTTTGTGAAAACGTGGCGCACCGGTGCCACCGATGGCTTTGACGGCGATCGCGGCGTGGTAACCAGCCTCGCCCGGTACAACGGCGGATACGGCTTCGAAGGTTTCAAAGGCTTTACGTGCCATGTCGCGGATCCTGGCTGATTAAGAATGGAGCCATTAAACCCTCAACCCGCCATTTTGTGTACCCGTGACCGGGACTGCCACAGCGCCTGGTCGGCCGATACATCCATGAATGTATGAAAATCCAGGCTGTTGACCACCAGCTCCTGCACCAGCTCGGCGAAAATCTCCATCGCTGGCGTGCCGAAATAAGCGTTCATCGCTTGCTGGTGAGTCCAGAAACCGGACACCAGCCACAATTCCGGATCGCATTGCGAATGCTGCAGGGAAAAGCTCAGGCAACCCGGCGCGCTGCGGGACGGCTCGATCAAGGCGCTCAGGCGCACACCGAGCTCCGCCGAACGCCCGGCGCGGGCACGAACAAACGCCATATGACTGACGGGGATCTGCGTAGACATGTTCAACCCTCCCAGGTACTCGAGTGGCAGCCGTGGGACGGGCTGCGACAGGATCAAAGGTTAAGCGCGCCGAGGGAAGCGCGGTTAGTCGATTCCTGCCGGCTTTTTGCACAATCCTGCGCGGCGTTTCGCAAAACCTGTAACAACCTGTAAAAGTCCTCGTGCCAATGAAACACGGCTTTCAAGCAAGTTTCCCTTGGGCTGGCCTGTCATAGAAGCGCCGTTTATTCACCCCGTGCAGAATCAGGCAAGGTTGAGGCAGGATGTGTCTACCGCATCGTCTTGCACAAACTTAAGCTCGCCCCATTACCAACGCACCACCGAGGATGCCTTGCATGTCGTCGCTCGATCACTTTCAAGCCCCGCTGGATGCCGACATGGAGAAACAGCGCGCAGAACTGGCCGCTATCATCCGTCGCAACACCACCGACGATGGCAATTATGCGACTGCCGTCGGTTCGCTGTTCATGTCCAAACACAGCAAGTCCCATGACTTTGCCCCGGTGCTGGCCCAACCTGCGTTGTGCATCATGGCGCAGGGTCGCAAAGAGGTCAGGCTGGCCGACGAATACTTCAATTACGACCCGCTGAATTACCTGGTGGTGTCGGTCTCGATGCCCCTGAGCGGACGAGTGGTGAATGTCACGTCTGAAGAGCCGATTCTCGCGGTGCGACTAGACATCGACCCGACAGAAATCACTGCGCTGATTGCCGACGCCGGCCCCCTCGGCGTACCGACCCGACCAACGGGACGCGGCTTGTATGTCGAACGGATCGACTCCGCAATGCTCGACGCCGTGCTGCGTCTCGCTCGATTGCTCAATACCCCGAAAGACATCGCCATGCTCGCGCCGCTGATTCGTCGGGAGATTCTTTATCGGTTGTTGCGCAGCCAGCAGGGGCATCGGCTGTATGAAATTGCCATCGCCAATAGCCAGAGCCACCGCATCAGCCAGGCAATCAAGTGGCTCAACGGCAATTATGAGCAACCGCTGCGCATCGATGACTTGGCGAAGGAAGTGAACCTGAGCGTGTCGACGTTGCATCACCGGTTCAAGGCGATGACGGCGATGAGCCCGTTGCAGTATCAGAAGCAGTTGCGCTTGCAGGAAGCGCGGCGATTGATGCTGGCCGAAGGGCTGGAAGCCTCGGCGGCGGGGTATCGGGTGGGGTATGAAAGCCCTTCGCAATTCAGCCGGGAGTACAGCCGGCTGTTCGGCGCGCCGCCGCTGCGGGATTTGGCGCGGTTGCGGTTGTCTGTCTGATCCGGATTCCGTGGAGTTGCGGATGACGCCATCGCTGGCAAGCCAGCTCCCACAGGGATTGTGGGTGATCACAAATTACGTGAACACCCATGAACCTTGTGGGAGCTGGCTTGCCAGCGATGAGGTCAGAAAATCCAGCCAGGCTCTAAAGTCAGGCGCCGAGCACGCGGCAAGCCTCGGCCGGCAACGTCACCGACACCGGATTACCAATGCTCAACCCAAACCCCTGACACGGCGTACTCAACGCCGTAAACGACACCCCGGAACACTCCACCGTCGTTTCAATCGTCGCGCCGATATCACGCACAAACGTCACCGTGCCGAGCAACCGGTTCCCCGCCGTCGCCTGCGGATGGGACAGTTGCAGGTCCTCAGGACGAATCAGCATTTTCACTTTCTCACCGACCACAATGCTGCTGCAGATCGGCACTTCCAGCGCATCGCCACCCGGCAAACCAATCTTGCCGTTGCCCAGCGCCGTGGCCGGGAAGATGTTGCCCGAGCCGATGAAATCCGCGACAAATTCGTTGGCCGGGTGCCGGTAGATTTCAATCGGCGTGCCCACTTGCTGCACCCGATGCTCACCCAGCACCACGACGATGTCGGCCATGGTCATGGCTTCGCGCTGATCGTGGGTCACCATAATGGTGGTGATGTTCAGGCGCTGTTGCAGTTGGCGAATTTCCACCTGCATCGACTCGCGCAGCTTGGCGTCCAGCGCTGACAGTGGTTCATCCAGCAGCAGGATTTTCGGGTGGTTGGCAATCGCCCGGGCAATCGCCACGCGCTGACGTTGACCGCCGGAGAGTTTGGCCACCGGGCGATCAATCATTTCCTGCAGTTGAATCAGCTCAAGCAACTCCACCACCCGCGCCTGCTGATCAGCCTTGCTGACGCCACGCAGTTTCAGCGGATAGGCGATGTTCTCCCCCACCGTCATGTGCGGAAACAGCGCCAGGGACTGGAACACCATGCCGAAATTGCGCTGATGCGCCGGCGTGTGGCCGATGTCTTCACCGTCCAGGCGAATCTCGCCGCCGCTCAGGGTTTCGAGCCCGGCGATCATCCGTAGCAAGGTGGTTTTACCGCAGCCCGACGGGCCGAGGAAACACACCAGTTTGCCTTCCGGCAAATGCAGGTTTACATCCTTTACCGCGCAGGCCGAGCCGTAATGTTTCTCGACGTTTTCCAGAATCAGACCAGACATATGAATCACCTCAAGAAATCAGAACGAAACGCCACCTTCACCAACCAGCTTCTCCAGCGCCCAGATCAGGACGAAGTCGATCAGCACGATCAGCACGGCAAACGAAAATACGGTGGGGTCGAGCGATGACACGGTGCGGCTGTACATCCAGATCGGCACGGTCATGACGTCGATGGTGTAGAGGAAATAGGTCACGGTGAATTCGTTGAACGAAACGATGAACGCCAGCAGCATGCCCGCCAGAATCCCCGACTTCATCAACGGCACCACCACATCGATAATCGCCCGCAGCGGTGAGGCACCGAGCATTTGCGCGGCCTCTTCGACTTCGCTGCCGATGGAGAGCATCGCCGCGGTGCAGTTTTTCACCACGAACGGCAACGCCAGAATCACGTGAGCAATCACCAATCGCGAGGTGGTCATCTGGAACGGCAGGCTGTCGAACACCAGCAACAACGCCAGGCCCAACACCACCATCGGAAACACCAGCGGCAGCGACATCAATTGCAGCGCCACGGCTTTGCCGCGGAATTCGCAACGGGTCAGCGCATAAGCCGCCGGCACCGCGACAATGGTCGCGAAGATCATGGTCAGGCACGCCACCATCAGGCTGGTGGTCATGGCTTTGCCCAGGCTCAGCACATCGCTGGAATCCGGCGACACGAAGGTGTGCCAGGCCGCCTTGTACCATTGCAGGCTGTAACTGCTCGGCGGGAAGTCGAGGTTCGACGCACCGCTGAACGACATGACAATCATGGTCAGGATCGGCAACACCGCCAGCAGCAGGATGAAGCCCGAGAGGATGCCAGCAAACTTGCCGGTCTCGCCGGGCAGCAGGCCATAACGCTTTTTGGTCAACGTGCTCATTGCGAAGCCTCCAGCATGCGCCGACGACGGCCAGTGATGAATTCGGACAAGGTCATGATCGCGAGGGTGGTGACGATCAGCACCACGCCGGCAGCGGACGCGGCGGGCCAGTTCATCAGCGGGGCGATCTGGTCATGCACCATCACCGCCAACATCGGCACGCGCCGGCCACCGAGCAACAACGGCACCACGAAGCTGCTGGCGTTGTAGGCGAACACCAACGTCGCGCCGGTGATGATCCCCGGCATGCTCATCGGCAGCACCACTTGGCGGAACACCTGAAAGCGACTCGCGCCCAGGGTGGCGGCGGCTTCTTCATACGTACGCGCAACGCCGCGCATGGCGCTGGCAATCGGCAGCACGGCCAACGGGAACGCGGTTTGCACCAGGCCCATCAGTACGCCGTTCTGGTTGTAGAGCAGCATGATCGGACGCTTGATCAGGCCCAGGCCCATCAGCGCCTGATTGAGCATCCCGCCCGGGCCGAGAATCACCAGCCAGCCGTAGCTTTGCAGCAGCAGGTTGACCAGCAATGGCAACAGCACGGCGGCGAGGAAGATCCGTCGCACGAACGGTGAGGTCAGCCGCGACATGGTGTAGGCCACAGGAATCGCCAGCACCACCGCGATCACCGCGCTGATCAGCGCCAGGCGCAGGGTCAGCAGCAAGGACTTGAGGTAATAGGGTTCGAGCAATTGGGCGTAACTGGCCAGGCTGAACCCGGTCCATTCCGCGCCTTTGGTGCCCACGCTCATGCGCAGGACCAGCAGACTGGCGGCAATCAGCACGCCCAGAAACAGCATCGACGGCGAGAGGAAAAACCAGGCACGCGCCGTCGGCGAAACACCCCGGTTAGCGCGCGATGGAGCGGCGGCGACCGGATGAGTCAAAGGTTGGTGTTCCATAGCAAGGGTCTCGTCAATGGAAAGCAGCTGGCGTACACAAGCCTCAAAACCACACTGGCCCCTTGTAGGAGTGAGCCTGCTCGCGATGGCGATCTGTCAGCCGACATCGAAGTTGAATGTCAGTGCGCAATCGCGAGCAGGCTCACTCCTACAGGGATCTTCAGTGGTTTGAAGATCTTGTGTTCGCCACTCGATCAGGAAGAAAAGATTTCCGTGTAACGACGAATCCATTGGTCATGCACGGAGGCCAGGAAGGCGTTGTCGTGCATGATCGCCTTTTCGGCAATCTGCTCCGGCGTGAGGATGTACGGGCTCTTGCGCGCTTCGGCGGAGATGATCGCCTTGGCGTTGACCGGGCCGTTGTAAATATCCTCAGCCATCTTGCCCTGCACCAGCGGGTCCAGAGAGTGGTTGATGAAGGCGTAGACCAGGTCGGTATCGCCCGGACGATTCTTCGGCATCACCGAAAGCATCAGGTCGGTGTAAAAACCTTCCTTCATGCCGAACGTGGCGCCCAGACCGTAGGCCGGATCGCGAATCTGTTTCGGGAAGAAGGCCGGTGCGTACAGGCCGCCCATGTCCAGGGAACCGGTGCGGAACAGTTCGGCGATCTGGTTCGGGTTTTCACCCAGGGTCACCACGCGATCTTTCAGCTCGGCGAGTTTCTTGAAGCCTGGCTCGATGTTGTGCTCGTCACCACCGGCCAGTTTGGCGGCGATGATGATCAGGTCCATCGCTTCGGTCCAGTTCGGCGGCGGCAGGAAGATGTTCGGCGACAGCTCGGCGTCCCACAGGGCGGCGTAACTGTCCGGTGCTTCCTTGATGGTGCGGGTGCTGTAGACCAGGCTGTTGCACCAGAGCAGGTAACCGATACCGTGGCCATTGGCGCCGGTGCGGTATTTCTCTGGTACGTCGACCAGGTTGGGAATGCGGTTGAGGTCGGGTTTTTCCAGCAGGTTGGCCGCGGCCAGACCTTCAGCGCCGACGCCGGCCAGGGTGATGATGTCGTACTGCGGACGATCACCCGCTGCCTTGAGTTTCGCAACCATTTCCGACGTACTGCCGGTGCGGTCAGCGATGACCTTGCAGCCGTACTTGTCTTCGAAGGTTGCCGCGATGTTGCGCAATGCGGCCAGGCCCGTGTCATCGGACCAGGTCAGCAAGCGCAGGGTCTTGCCCTGGAAGCGCGTGTCGCTGGCATTGGCCTTGACGAAGGGCAAGCTCATGGCCGCCGCTGCCACCGAGGCCACGCCCACGGTTTTGATGAATTGACGTCTGTTCAGATCATGCTCGCCCATTACGGACTCCCTTTGTTTTTGTAGGTATAAGGCAGGTCGAAACTGTTGCATCCGCGCGCCCGGATCAGCGTTATCCCTCGTATTTTCGGGGGTTTGGCTGAACCAGCGGGTTCATCCTGAAGTCGTGTAAAACACCTGACTATCGATAAAAACTCATTGAAGCCATGACGCCAGCGCATGCCTCATCGCGAGGCATGCGCTGACCCTTTTCGAGCCGTCAGACCGCTCGAATCACGTGTTTGATTTCCTGGAAAGCCTGCAAACCCCACGGCCCCAATTCGCGGCCGATGCTGCTCTGTTTGTAGCCACCCCAGGCGGTCTGCGGAAAGATCACCTGCGGCGCGTTGATCCACACGAGCCCCGCCTGCAAAGCGTTGGCGACGCGATCCGCCGCCTCCACGTCGCGCGTAACCACGCTGGCCACCAGACCGAACTGGCTGTCGTTGGCCAAGGCAATCGCCTCGGCTTCAGAGGCAAAACTGCGCACGCAAATCACTGGCCCGAAAATCTCTTCACACCACAACGCACTGTCGAGGGGCACTTCGGTGAAAATCGTCGGCTGCAAAAAATAACCGCGCGACAGGTCTGCCGGACGGTTGCCGCCGCAGATCAACTTGGCGCCCGCGCTCAAACCATGATCGATGTGGCCCAGCACCCGCTGGTATTGCGCTTGATTGACCAGTGCGCCCATTTCGACGTCCGGGTCGAACGGGTCGGCGACGCGAATGGCTTCGGCGCGGATTTTCAACTTTGATAAGAACTCATCCGCCAGTTCATCAGCGACCAGCACGCGGCTGGTGGCCGAACACATCTGCCCGGCGTTGAAGAAACCGCCGCCACAGGCCACTTCCACGGCCAGTCCGATGTCGACGTCCTTAAGTACCAGCAGCGAGGATTTCCCGCCCAGCTCCAGGCTCACGCCTTTGACGGTTTCCGCCGCCCGTTGCATGACCTGCACACCGACCGCGTTGCTGCCGGTGAAGGAGATTTTGGCAATACGAGGGTCGGCCGACAGCGGTGCGCCGACGGCCAGACCTGTGCCGCAAACCAGGTTGAACACACCGGCGGGCAAGCCTGCTTCGGCGATGATCGCGGCCAGTTCCAGCTCTGGCAGCGGCGTGACTTCGGAAGGCTTGAGCACCACGCAGCAACCAGCCGCCAGGGCCGGGGCGAGTTTCCAGGCGGTGGTGACCATCGGGAAATTCCACGGCACGATCAGGCCGACCACACCGCACGGTTCACGGCGCACACGAGCGCTGAAATCGTCGGTGGGCAGCTCGACGTTGCTGTCTTGTTTGGCATCGAGGCCTTCGGCCAGACCTGCGTAATACTCGAACGTGGCGATCACGTCATCGACGTCGATGGCGGCTTCGAACAGCGGCTTGCCGTTGTTGCTCGACTGCAACTTCATCAGGTGTTCACGCCCGGCCTGAACGCCCGCAGCGATCTGGCGCAGGATCGCGCCGCGTTCGGCACCGGTGGTTTTCGACCAGTCGCCGAAAGCCTTGGTGGCGGCGGTGACCGCTTGATCGACGGCTTTTTCATCGCCGCCATTTACGGTGGTCAACAGGGCTTCGGTCGCCGGGTTGATCACCCGCAAATGTTCGTTGCCCGCCGACCATTGGCCATTGATATAAAGGCCGTCCAGAGTCGTCGGAAAGTTCATTTCGACACCGCCTTCATCCACTGAGTCTGATCGATTTCAATCAGCGTCGGACCCTGACGGTCGGCGGCGGCACGCAGTGCGTTGCGCAGTTGCTCGACTCCGTTGACCGCTTCGGCCGCACAGCCCAGCGCCTTGGCCACACCGATGAAGTCCGGGGTGTAGATGTCCACGCCCACCGGCTCGATGGCGCGGTTGACCATGTATTTCTTGATCTCTTCGTAGCCCTGGTTATTCCACAGCAGGACGATCACCGGGGTGCGCGCTTCAACGGCGCTGGCCAGTTCCGGCAGGGTGAATTGCAGGCCGCCGTCACCGATCAGACACACCACCGGAGGACGCACGCCGCCTTCAACGCTGCCGCCGAGCCAGGCGCCAATCGCTGCCGGCAAGGCGTAACCGAGGGTGCCGTAACCGGTGGACGAGTTGAACCAGCGACGCGGACGTTCCGGGTTGAAGGTCAGGTTGCCGGTGTACACCGGTTGGGTCGAATCGCCGACGAAGACTGCGTCCGGCAATTCGTGCAGGACGGTTTCGAGGAAGCGGGTCTGGGCCAGGGTCGGCGCATCCCAAGTGGCGGCGAGGTCTTCGCGCAGACGGGCAGCGCGGACCTGGCCCCAGTCGTTGCGGCGCACGGCCAGCGAGTGCTTGGACAGCTCGCTCAGCAACGCTTGCGCGGCGTTGCGCGAGTCAGCCACCAGAGCGACTTTCGGCGGGTAGTTGCGCACGGTCTGGTCGGGGTCGATGTCTACACGCAGCAACACGCCGGGAATCTCGAAGCCGCCGGCAAACGTGACGTCGTAATCGGTCTCGGCCAGTTCGGTGCCAATGGCCAATACCACATCGGCTTCGGCGACCAAGGCGCGGGTCGCGACCAGGCTTTGGGTCGAACCGATCAACAACGGGTGATTGGATTCGAGCATGCCTTTGGCATTGATGGTCAGGGCCACTGGCGCGTCCAGCAGTTCGGCCAGTTCAGTCAGCTCGGCGGCCGCATCGATGGCACCGCCACCGGCCAGAATCAGTGGGCGTTTGGCACCGGCCAGCAGCGCGGTCATGCGGCTGATCGCACTCGGCGAGGCGCCGGCACGGTCGATGTTGACTGGAAGGCTGGCGAGCAAGTCGTCAGCTTCTTCAACCAGAACATCCAGCGGAATTTCGATGTGCACAGGACGCGGACGACCGGCCTGGAACAGCGCAAATGCACGCGCCAGCACGCCCGGCAATTCAGCCGCCGACATCAAGGTGTGGGAGAACGCTGCCACACCGCCGACCAAAGCGCTCTGGTTCGGCAGCTCGTGGAGCTTGCCGCGACCGCCGCCCAACTGGCTGCGCGATTGCACGCTGGAGATCACCAGCATCGGGATCGAGTCGGCGTAGGCCTGGCCCATGGCGGTGGTGATGTTGGTCATGCCGGGGCCAGTGATGATGAAGCACACACCCGGCTTGCCGCTGGTACGCGCATAACCGTCGGCCATGAAACCGGCACCCTGTTCGTGACGCGGCGTGACGTGGTTGATGCTCGAACGGGCCAGCCCGCGATACAGCTCCACGGTATGAACCCCGGGAATGCCGAACACCTGCTCGACACCGTAATCTTCGAGTAACTTGACCAATACTTCGCCGCACGTCGCCATGTCTTTGCCCTTTTTGTTCGTTTGAGACGCCGGGCCTGCGCAGTGTTTATGATGCGTGGGCAGGTCCAGGGATGGCCTCATTGGAACGGGCGACACGTAGCCGCAACAATGGATAAAAAGTCATACTAGCCATGTCCTCACGTCATACCTTGGATCCCCATGAAACGATTGCCTCCCCTGCCGGCGCTGCACACTTTTCTGATCACCGCGCAGTGCTGCAACTTCACGCGGGCGGCCGAACAGCTGTACATCACCCAAGGCGCGGTGAGTCGGCAGATCGCCGGGCTGGAAGAACATCTGGGTTATGAACTGTTTATCCGCCAGGCCCGCGGCCTCGACCTGACCGCCGAAGGGCGGGAGTGGCTGCCACGGGTCCAGCAGATTTTCGGCTTGATCGACGAGGCGGTCGAGCAGATCGGCGAGAAGCGCAAAACCCTGCAACTCAAGGCACCCACGTGCGTGATGCGCTGGTTGTTGCCGCGCCTGGTGCAGTGGCAAAGGGAGCGCCCGGATGTGCCGGTGGAACTGACCACCACGGTGAAACACGGCGTGGATTTTCATCGCGAGCAGTTCGATGCGGCGGTGATCTATGGCGTACCACCGCAGACGTCACTGACGTCCCATCGGCTGTTCGATGAGCAACTGACGCCGGTCTGCTCCCGGCCGTATCTCGAAGGACCGGTGCCGTTGCAGGCGCCGGAAGATCTGGAACAACACATGCTGTTGCACCCGACCCGCGACGAACGCGACTGGAAAGCCTGGCTGGCCAGCGCCGATGTTCGCTTGAGCAATGTCGGCAAGGGCCAGCATTTCGAAACCCTGGACCTGGCGATGTCGATGGCATCCCAAGGGACCGGTGTGGCAATTGGGGATTGGTCGTTGATTGGCGACGACCTGAGCGCCGGGCGGCTGGTCATGCCGTTTGAATTGAAGGTGAAGACGGGGTTGGCGTATTACCTGGTGTTCCCGGAAAAACCCGGCCCTTCGCCGAAGTTGCGCGAGCTGATGGGGTGGTTGGTGGAGCAGGCTCAGGCGCGCTGAGCCTTGCGCAGAATTGCACCCTGTAGCAGCTGGCGAAGCCTGCGTTCGGCTGCGCAGCAGTCGTAAAACCATACACCGCGGTGTGCCAGGAAAACCGTGGATACAGGGTTTACGACTGCTGCGCAGCCGAACGCAGGCTTCGCCAGCTGCTACAAGTTTGTGGTGTTGCGGGGATCAGTATCCGACTGTGAACCGCTGCCGCGAATGCTTCGGCGCTTCGATTTCATCGAGCATCGCAATCGCATAATCGGCGAACGTGATCCAGCTCCGCCCTGCACTGCTCACCAGCAAATCATCCTTCCCAACGCGAAACGAGCTCGTGCGCTCACCTTCGACAAACTCTGCCGACGGCGACAGAAAGGTCCAGTCCAGATCCTTTTCCTGACGCAGGTTCTCCAGAAACAAAGCTCCGGCACTGGCCTCAGCCTTGTACGCCTCCGGAAAGTCCTTGCTGTCGATGACGCGAGTGCCATCCGGCAGCAACAGAGAACCCGCACCGCCCACCACCAGCAAACGTTTCACCCCGGCCTTTTTCACCGGCCCGACGACGGCGCTGGCAGGAAGGGTCGCGAAGTGCGCCGCACTGATCACCACGTCATGGCCTTCGACGGCGGATTGCAACGCTTCGGCATCCAGGGCATCAACATTCCTGGTGACCACACCCGCACGCGGGCCGATCTTCGACGTGTCCCGGGCGATGGCCGTGACGCTGTGACCACGACGCAGGGCTTCCTCCAGCAGTTGGCTGCCGGCACGGCCGGTGGCACCGATGATTGCGATTTTGCTCATGATGTTCTCCAGTTGGCTTGGGGGTAAGCGTATTGACTCGTTTGGCACCCATCATTGTGGCGAGGGAGCTTGCTCCCGCTCGGCTGCGCAGCAGTTAACCTGAGAATGTGCTGTGGCTGACACACTGCGGGGGAGCGCTTCGCACTCCGGCGGGAGCAAGCTCCCTCGCCACAAGGTCTCCTCAGTCAATAAATCCGGTTACCACTTCATCTCGCCCTTGGCGACTTTGGCGCTCAGTTCCAGCGAGCTCACTTCGCCCACTGCCGGGAAGCGTTTTTTCATGGCAGCGATCAGCGCGGCTGAGTCTTTGGCCTTGGCGGTTTCTTCGTCGAAGGCCCTGATGTAATCGGCGGTGAACTGCACGGCGGCCAGCGAACGGGCGCTCTGACCCAGGTAATGACCCGGCACGATGGTTTTCGGTTTCAGGGTTTCGATGGAGTGCAGCGTAGTCAACCAATCGGCGTGGGATTGGGCGGTTTGGGTGTCGGCCATCCACACGTGGATGTTTTCTGCGACGACCACACCACCCACGACAGCCTTGATCGACGGGATCCACACAAAGGTCCGGTCAGGCTGCTTGCCGTCCAGGCCCACCACCTGCAACTTCTGCCCTTCGAGCATCAGGCTGTCGCCCTTGAGTACGCCTGGCACGATGGTTTTGGCCGGCACGTCGTCACCCATCTTCGGCCCCCAGAACGCCAGTTTGCCGTCGACGGTGTGCTTGATGTGATCAACGGTTGGCTGCGAGGCGAGCACTTTGGCGTTCGGGAATGCGGCGGTCAGGGTGTCGAGGCCGAAGTAGTAATCCGGGTCACCGTGGCTGATGTAGATGGTGGTCAGTTGCTTGCCGCTGGCGCGGATCTTTTCGACCACCTGCTCGGCCTGGGATTTGCCGAATTGCGCGTCCACCAGAATCGCTTCTTTCTCGCCGCTGACCAGAACCGAGGTCACCGGGAAGATCGCTTTGTCGCCCGGGTTGTAAACGTCCAGGGTCAGGGTCGATGCCGCCGCGGCGTGGGCCGCGAAGCCGAGGGTGGCGGTGGCCAGCAAAATGCGCTTGAGAGAGGTGAAGCCGATCATCTGTTGCTCCGTGGTCCGAATGCCGTGTTTGGCGATGGGACAGAGCTTAGTTGCCTGACTCAGTACAAAAAATGCGATGCTTGAACATAGTTTGTTTCTGAAAGCGGGCAAATCATGGATCGTCTACAAGCAATGAGGGTGTTCGTCTCGGTGGTCGACCTCGGCAGCCAATCGGCCGCCGCCGATCATCTGGACCTGTCACGGCCAGTGGTTTCGCGTTATCTGGCAGAGCTGGAAGATTGGGTCGGCGCACGCCTGATGCACCGCACCACGCGCAAATTGAGCCTGACCGCCGCCGGTAGCGAAATCCTGCCTCGCTGTCGGCAGATGCTCGACTTGTCCACCGACATGCAAGCGGCTGTCAGCGAGCCGGACGAGGCGCCACGCGGCCTGCTGCGCATCAGCGTCAGCACCTCGTTCGGCCAGGCGCAACTGGCGGATGCCATGGCGGCTTACGTCAAACGCTTTCCCGGTGTCAGCATCGATATGCAGATGCTCGACCGCACCGTGAACCTGGTGGATGAACGCATCGACCTGGCGATCCGCACCAGCAACGACCTGGACCCGAACCTGATCGCCCGGCGGCTGACGGTCTGCCGCTCGGTGATCTGCGCCTCCCCCGCTTACCTGCGCGAACACCCGACGCCGCTACGGGTCGAGGACCTGAGCCAGCACAACTGCCTGACCCACTCCTACTTCGGCAAAAGCCTCTGGCATTTCGAGGAGGACGGCGAGCCGGTGTCGGTGCCGGTGCAGGGCAATATCAGCGCCAATGAAGCCAGCACCCTGCTGCGCGCAACAATTGCCGGGGCGGGCGTGGCGATGCTGCCCAGTTATCAGGCCGGTGTGCATATCCACAGTGGCGAGCTGATTCGCCTGCTACCCCAGGCCGAGCCACGGCAGATGAGCGTGTACGCGGTGTACGCCTCACGCAAGCACATGCCGGCGGCGCTGCGCAGCATGCTGGATTTCCTGGTGCTGAGATTTCCCGAAGAACCAGCGTGGGATATCGGCCTGTAACCACATCAAACTGTGGGAGTGAGCCTGCTCGCGATGACGGTCTGACATTCAACATCACTGTTGCCTGACACTCCGCTATCGCGAGCAGGCTCACTCCCACAGTTTGATTGGGGATACCGCAGCTTTTGTGTTCGACACCAATCCCTGGTGGGAGTGAGCCTGCTCGCGATGATGGTCTGACATTCAACATCACTGTTGCCTGACACTCCGCTATCGCGAGCAGGCTCACTCCCACAGTTTGATTGGGGATACCGCAGCTTTTGTGTTCGACACCAATCCCTGGTGGGAGTGAGCCTGCTCGCGATGATGGTCTGACATTCAACATCACTGTTGCCTGACACTCCGCTATCGCGAGCAGGCTCACTCCCACAGTTTGATTGGGGATACCGCAGCTTTTGTGTTCGACACCAATCCCTGGTGGGAGTGAGCCTGCTCGCGATGATGGTCTGACATTCAACATCACTGTTGCCTGAAACTCCGCTATCGCGAGCAGGCTCACTCCCACAGTTTGATTGGGGATACCGCAGCTTTTGTGTTCGACACCAATCCCTGGTGGGAGTGAGCCTGCTCGCGATAGCGGTTTGTCATTCAACAGTGATGTCGACTGGCACGGCCTCTTCGCGAGCAAGTCGAATCGTCGCACCGCCGCTCCCACAGGGGGATATCAGTGTTCTGAATGTCGAGGTACATACGCAGGATGTGTTACTGGCAACTCACCCGCGCTGACCTATGCTGAAAGGAGTACCGAAGGGTATTCGTTCAGAGGTCAACGCCATGAACATCAAAACAAGAAGATACCTCGCCATTTTCATCACCTGCGCGGCGACGCTGGCGCTGTATGGCACTGCCGCCTGGCGTGTCGAGCAGCTGCGACAACTGCCCCGCGATTACGCGAGCTGTAACTTCGAGCGCTGCATTCCCCACAACGCGACCCTCAACGCCCTTCGGTAACGAAGGCGCTCAGGCCTCGTTGTCCTGATCGGCCTTCAAGCGGTCGCGGAAAGCCTTGGGCGAGATCCCCACCCGGCGTCGGAACAGGCGCGTGAAGTTGGTCGGATCGGAAAACCCCAACACGTCGGACATTTCGTAAATGGTCATGCTGGTGTAGGTCAGCAAGCGCTTGGCCTCCAGCAATTGGCGCTCATGCATGATCTGCAACGCCGGTTGCCCCGCCAGTTCACGGCAGGTGCCATTGAGGTGGGACACGGAAATCCCCAGCCGATGCGCCAGGTCCTCGACCTTGACGTGCTGGCGGTAGGTCTCTTCGACCAGCTGGATAAAACCATTGAGGTATTCCCGAGCCCGTTGCGGACGCTGACTGGCGTTGCGGCGCGAAATCACCTGACGGCTGACCCACACCATGATCACGCTGACCAGCGAATGCATGAGCATCTCGCGCGCGGGCTGGTGGCCGGTGTATTCGTCCTGTAGCGCCGAAAACAGACTGTTGAGGTAGTCGCTTTCCTTGCCCGCCGGGTAACTTTCGGCCTGGGACAGGGTGTTCACCGAGTTGCCCAGTTGCGCCTGAAGATGGGCAACCAACGGCGCGGCGAGGGTCACGACGAACCCTTCGACGTCCTCGGAAAACCGGTAACCATGCACCGATAACGGCGGCAGGATCAGGATGGCCGGTTCAGTCAGTTGCGTCTGTTTGCCTTCGATTTCAAGCTCTGCCTGACCTTTGAATACGAAGAGCAACTGGCATAAATCAGCGTGACGGTGGGGTTTGATTTCCCATTGGTGTTCGCGGCTGCGTTTGGAAATGGTTTCACAGTGCAGCAAGTCGGGGGTCGGCCAATCCAGGCTTTCACCGTAGAGCTTGAACACTGGAATCGAAGGCAGGTCAGGCTTGTTCATCACTTCAATCCAGGCCTCAGGGGTTTACGGGCGATAATCGCACCGATTGGCAGAATGTACAGGTATCGGCTCAGTTTTCACCTTCAATTGACAGACCCGCAAGGGAAAAATGCAAGCACTCGATCCATAAAAATCATTCACCGGCCGTGGCCGCGTGAAGCTTGCGAGTCATAAAAACAATGAAAATGCTGAAAACCCAAATCGCCATCATTGGCGCCGGTCCCGCCGGTTTACTGCTCGGCCAGTTGCTGCATAACGCCGGAATCGACACCCTGATCCTCGAACGCCAGGCCCCCGACTATGTGCTCGGACGGATCCGCGCCGGTGTCCTCGAACAAGGCATGGTAGAGCTGTTGCGCCAGGCCGGGGTGGGTCAGCGCATGGACGCCGAAGGGCTCGTCCATGGCGGTTTCGAACTGGCCCTCGACGGGCGCCGGGTGCACATCGATCTGCAAGCCCTGACCGGTGGCAAAACCGTGATGATCTATGGCCAGACCGAAGTCACCCGCGACCTGATGGCCGCTCGTCGGGAGGCAGGCGCGCAGACCATTTACCAGGCCGCCAACGTCGTACCGCACGGGATGAAAACCGCAGAACCATTCGTGACGTTTGAGAAGGATGGCGAGACGTATCGTCTCGATTGCGACTACATCGTCGGGTGCGACGGTTTCCATGGTGTGGCGCGGCAATCGATTCCCACGGAATGCCTGAAGGTCTTCGAACGGGTCTATCCGTTTGGATGGCTCGGGATTCTCGCCGATACGCCGCCGGTCCACGAGGAGTTGGTCTACGCCCGCCACGAGCGTGGTTTTGCCCTGTGCAGCATGCGCTCGGCGACCCGTACACGTTATTACCTCCAGGTGCCGGCGGACGAGAAAGTCGAGGACTGGTCGGATCAGCGCTTCTGGGACGAGCTCAAATCGCGTCTGCCCGCGGCGTTAGCCGAATCGCTGGTGACCGGGCCGTCTATCGAAAAGAGCATCGCGCCGCTGCGCAGTTTTGTGGTCGAACCGATGCAGTACGGGCGCATGTTTCTGGTCGGCGACGCGGCGCACATTGTTCCGCCTACCGGCGCCAAAGGCCTGAACCTGGCGGCCAGCGACGTCAGCACCTTGTTCACGATTTTGCTGAAGGTTTACCGTGAGGGGCGTCTGGATTTGCTGGAAAAGTACTCCGAAATCTGCCTGCGCCGGATCTGGAAAGCCGAACGATTTTCGTGGTGGATGACCTCGATGCTGCACCGTTTCGATGATCACGACGCCTTCAGTCAGCGCATCAGCGAGTCGGAGCTGGACTACTTCGTCCACTCCGAAGCGGGTCGAAAAACCATTGCAGAAAATTACGTCGGGCTTCCTTATGAGGCTATCGAATAGCCTGCTACCCGAGGGCGTGTCATCCATTATTTCCCGCGTCGCGCCGGGTGTGCTGTTGCGCAGGGCAAGGCGCGAGGAGCGCGGTTTGGTCATTCCAAATAAGCTCCGAGCAACGCAGCCCTGCGCAACAGCACGCCCGGCCCTTCGGGTTGTCGCCTGAAAGCGGGCCATGCTGCGTTGAAGTCCTCGGCAAGGAAACAACCCTTACCTTCGGACTTCGCCTTGCCTGGCCCGCTTTCAGGCGGCAACGCGACGCGGGAAATAATGGATGACACGCCCTGATACACTGGCGAGCATCCCCGCTCGCCTGGTGCCTTGCGGGTCAATCACTGCCCGCAGGTTCTGCCCGTGACCAATCTCAACCAGCCTGAAACGCCTAAATCGGCCATTCGCAGCGTGTTGATCGCCCTGATGCTGGCGATTTTTCTTGGCGCGCTGGACCAGACCATCGTCGCCGTCTCAATGCCGGCCATCTCCGCGCAATTCAAGGACGTCAGCCTGCTGGCCTGGGTGATTTCCGGCTACATGGTGGCGATGACCGTGGCCGTGCCGATCTACGGCAAACTCGGCGATCTGTACGGCCGACGCAAGTTGATGCTGTTCGGCATGGGGCTGTTCACCCTCGCTTCGTTGTTCTGCGGCATGGCCCAGAGCATGGAGCAACTGGTGCTGGCGCGGATCATTCAAGGCATCGGCGCGGGCGGGATGATTTCGGTCAGCCAGGCGATCATCGGCGACATCGTCCCACCCCGGGAGCGCGGTCGCTATCAGGGTTATTTCAGCAGCATGTACGCCGTGGCCAGTGTCGCCGGTCCGGTGCTCGGCGGCTACATGACCGAATACCTGTCCTGGCGCTGGGTATTTTTGATCAACCTGCCGCTGGGCCTGGGCGCCTGGTTGGTGGCCAATCGCACGTTGGTGGGTTTGCCTGTGCCACAACGCAAACCGATCATCGATTACCTCGGCACGTTGCTGATGATCATCGGTTTGACCGCGCTGCTGCTGGGCATCACCCAAGTCGGTCAGGGCCACTCGTGGCGCAGCGCCGAAGTGCTGGGCCTGCTCGGGTGTGCGGTGTTGGTGCTGGCGCTGTTTGTCTGGCATGAACGCCGGGCACGGGAGCCGTTGCTGCCGATGCATCTGTTCGCCAACCGCAACGCGATCCTGTGCTGGTGCACGATTTTCTTCACCAGTTTCCAGGCCATCTCGCTGATCGTGCTGATGCCGCTGCGCTTCCAGAGCGTCACCGGCGCCGGGGCCGACAGCGCTGCGCTGCACCTGTTGCCGCTGGCCATGGGCTTGCCGATCGGGGCTTATTTTGCCGGACGCCGCACGTCGGTGACCGGGCGCTACAAACCGATGATCCTGGCCGGCGCCCTCCTTATGCCGATCTCGATTCTCGGCATGGCGTTCAGTCCGCCCCAGGTTTTCTTGCTCAGCAGTCTGTTTATGTTGCTCAGCGGGATTGCCGGCGGCATGCAGTTCCCGACGTCCCTGGTCGGGACGCAGAACTCGGTGGAACAACGGGATATCGGCGTCGCCACCAGCACCACCAACCTGTTCCGCTCGCTGGGCGGCGCGGTGGGGGTGGCGTTGATGTCGGCGCTGCTGCTGGCGTTGCTGCAGGATTCGAGCTTTGCCCATCTGGCCGGCTCGTCGCTGATTGCCGAGGGCAGTTCGGGGAATGTGTTGCTGGATGGCTTGAACGCTGCGCCGGGGGATGCGCAGGACGCCTTGCGTGCTGAGTTGCTGCTGACCTTCCAGCATTTGTTGATGGTCAGTGCGGCGGTGTCGTTGTTGGGGTTGGCGGCGGCGATTGCGATGCCGAATATGGTGTTGCGTGGGCGGGAAGATAAGGTTCGATAGATAGACCGAGTTGCGGCTTTCGCGGGCAAGCCTCGCTCCTACAGGAACAGCGTAATCCCCGTAGGAGCGAGGCTTGCCCGCGAAGGCGTCCTCACAGACACAAATGAATCAAGGGCTGTAATACCCGACAGCCACCAGAAAATGCCCGACCTTTTTCAGGTAGGCATGCTTGTCTTCAACCTTGCCGGTCACCGGGTTTTTCCAGCGGTATTCGTATTCGCCGTCATCCTGTTTGGCGATCAATGCCAGGATCGGCTCGCCCACCGGTTTGCCTTCCGGGTCCTTGATCTTGCCGAAGTCTGTATTGATCAGCCGCAGATTGGTGCCGTGGGCCACGTAACGCTGGGTGTTCAAGTCGACGACGAATACGTACAGGTCATCCTGCAAGTAACCGCCCTTGAGGGAATTGATCGCGGTCAGCGTGCCCTTTTCGTCCTTGGCCAGGTCGGTCGACGCTTTGTTCAGCAAGGCCATCGCCTGCTCCGCCGACGCCCGTGGCAGGTAGTAACCCACGGCGATAATCCGCTGGCCAACGCGCTGGTAGAACACATGCTTGCGCTCGACCTTGCCGTCGGACCAGTTCTGCCAGCGATATTCAGCCTGCTGAATGCCATTGCCCTCCGGCACGTTCAAGGCGTCCTTGAAGGCTTTCTGCAAATCCGGCCCGAGGGTTTCAGACACATCACGCCCGATCAACGCCGAAGACGGCCCGCCGCTGGCGAGCATCACACCCTTGGTATCGACCACGAAGACGTAACGATCCTTGTCGACAAACTCGCCCTGGCGACTGAAGGCGGCGAAGGCCTTGTCGCCGTTGTCGTGGTAATAAGCCAGGGCTTTTTCCAGCAAGGCTTTGGCCGCCTGACTGTCGTCCTTTTCCACTGTGGCGGCTTGAACCTGCCCCAGGCACAGCAATAGCATCCCGCCGAGCACGGCTAACTTGTGCAGCCCCCCCATAATGCATCCCTCGTTCTTTTCGGTGTTTCAAGAGCGTAGACGGCAATGGGATATGTACGAACATTCAGAACCCTGTAGCAGCTGTCGAGCCCCAGCGAGGCTGCGTCCGGCTGCGAAGCAGTCGTCAATCCAATCAACTCGGTTTACCTGAAACACCGTGTTGGCTGATTTTACGACTGCTACGCAGCCGGACGCAGCCTCGCTGGGGCTCGACAGCTGCTACAGGTCCGACAGCGGCTACACAGGGTCGCCGAAGGTTTACTGCCGGGCGCGCAGTTGTTGCTGCAGATTCTGGATCTGCGCCTGAAGGGTGTTGATGTTGCGGGTGGTTTGCCCGCGGAAAGCGTCGAACTCCGCAATATTGGTGGCGCCTTGCGCAGGAGACGGGCGGTTGTCCTGCTCGCTTTTGAGCACGATCATGTCCTGTTCCAGACGCTCGATAGCGGCGCTCGGGTTGCCTTGTTTCTTCAGCGCTACGATGTCGGCGCCGAGGCTTTTGAGCTGGGCGTCGAATTTACTGCTGTCGTCCGGGGTGCTTTTCAGCGCGGCCAACTCGGTGCTCAAGGCTTTGACCTGCGCCTGCAATTGCGTGTTGGTGGTCTGGTGTTCGGTGCTCTGGGCGGTGATCTGCGCCAGGCGTTTGTCCAGATCGGTGGTTTGCGCAGTCATCTGTGCCAGACGCTTGTCCAGATCGCTGGTCTGACCGACAACGCCTTGCTGCTGCTTGCCTTGATCCAGCAGTTGGGTTTCCAACTGCTTGATTTGCAGCTTCAAAGCTTCGCTGTCGCTGGTGACGTTGGTCTGGCTGGCGACCACCTTGCCGGAAATGTCCTGCAAGCGCCCCGCCGCATCCTCACTGATGCGCGCGAAACTTTCCTGGGTGGCCACCAGTTGCTGTTCCATCAGCGAAATCTGCTGAAAGCTCCACCAGGCAAGGCCGGCGAAGGCAAAGAACAACGCGCCAACCAAAGCCCAAAGAGGGCCGGTGCTGGCGCTTTTGACTTTGACGACCGGCGCCGTCCGCGAATGCACGGAGGTGCGGGTCGTGGTCGGAAAATCATCGTCATCGGGGACGTCTGCGCGCAGGCTCGGTAAATCGAAGTCGTCGTTGGCATCGTTACGCATGGACATTGAGTCAACCTTTGTAGAACGCGGTGATCGCTATATGCGGCGAGTATAAACCCCACTGCCGCACCGATTGACCCTCAACGCCAAACTCGGTTCAGTGCTGGCAGACGGGTAACTGGAAAGTCAGCGAATGTCCTGGGCCTTCCACCAGCCGCAGAATTCATCCAGGGCCGTCCAGAGACTGACTTTCGGATCGTAATCCAGATAATGCCGGGCGCGGCTGATGTCCAGGGTGAAATTTTTGTTCATGACCTGCATGCCCAGTCGCGACAGCGTCGGCTCGGGACGACCCGGCCACAGCTTGCACACCCCTTCATTGAGCGCGGCAACGCTGTAAGCCAGACCGTAGGAACGGTAGCGCGTCACTTGTGGGACTTCCATCTTGCGCATGACGTAATTGACCACGTCCCACAACGGCACCGGCGCACCGTTACTGATGTTGTAGGCCTTGCCCAGTGCCGAACCACTGGCCAGCAAGCTGCTCAGCAACGCTTCATTGAGGTTCTGCATGCTGGTGAAATCGACCTTGTTCAGGCCGTTGCCGATGATCGCCAGTCGCCCCTTGCGCTGCATCTTCAGCAGTCGCGGGAAGATGCTCATGTCACCGGCCCCGGTCACGAAACGCGGGCGCAGGGCCAGGGTTTCAAGACCGAACTCCTGTGCGCCAAAGACTTTTTGCTCGGCGAGGAATTTGGTGGCGGCGTAGGGATGCTTGAACCGTTTAGGCACCTGTTCTTCGGTCAGCCCAAGATGATCACGACCATCGAAGTAGATCGACGGCGACGACAAATGCACCAGGCGCCGAACGCGCTGCTTCAGGCAGGCCTCGACCACGTTTTCGGTGACCTGCACGTTGCCTTGGTGAAAGTCCTGATAACGCCCCCACACACCGACCGCGCCGGCGCAATGCACCACCGCCTCGACATCGGAACACAGCTCGCGGGCCAGTTCCGGGTCGCTCAAGTCGCCCTGGATGAACTCGGCGCCACGGCGCACCAGGTGTTCGACGCTTTCGGCCCGGCGACCGTTGACCCGCACGTCCAGGCCTTGCTCCAGGGCGAAACGCGCAAAGCGTCCGCCAATGAAGCCGCTTGCGCCGGTGACCAGAATTTTCATGTAGAGCTCCAACAAATGCAGCTGTGAGCTTCAAGCTACAAGCTGCAAGTTAAAAACGGTCCGCAAGCGCTTCACTTGCAGCTTGCAGCTTGACGCTTATGACTGCTTCCAGGGCACCAGCCATTGCCTGGATGAGCGCACCAATTGATCGGTCAGCAACCCCAGAAGCTGACCGCCATTGCGCCAATGATGCCAGTACAGCGGCACATCGATGGGCTTATCTGGCAAAAGCTCCAGCAAAACACCGCGTTCCAGTTGCTCGCGCACCTGCAATTCCGGCACCAGGCCCCAGCCCAGTCCGGCCTCGGTCAAGCGAATGAAGCCTTCAGACGATGGGCATAAATGGTGCTCGAAACCGCCATCGACACCGAGGGATGCGAGGTAGCGATGCTGTAGGAAATCGTCCGGGCCGAACACCAGCGCCGGGGTTTTGGCCAGCAGATCAGCCCGCACGCCTTCAGGAAAATGTCGGGCGATAAATGCTGGACTTGCCAGCGCTCGATAACGCATGGCGCCCAATAACACGCTGCGTGCGCCAGCCACCGGGCGCTCGCTGGCGCAGATGCACGCGGCCACTTCGCCAGCGCGCATGCGTTTGAGGCCGACCGTCTGGTCTTCCACGACCAGATCCAGCAGCAGGTGTTGCTCGGCGCAGAAATCACTGACGGCTGCGGCCCACCACGTCGCAAGACTGTCGGCATTCAGGGCGATGCGCAGGCGTTCTGGCAGACCTTCTTCATCCAGCGCCGGGACCAGCGTCTGTAGATCGCGCTCAAGCAAACGCACCTGCTGGACATGGTTGAGTAAGCGCCGCCCAATCTCGGTGGGCGCCGGCGGTGTGACCCGCACCAACACTGGCTGGCCGACCCGCGCCTCCAGCAGCTTGATGCGCTGGGAGATCGCCGACTGCGACAAACCCAACACCTGCGCAGCGCGCTCGAACCCGGCCTGCTCGACCACGGCGGCCAAGGCAGAAAGCAATTTATAGTCGAACATCAGTTTTCCTAATGAGCGATCAGCATGATTGGTTTTTCTTATACAGCGTTGCACCGGAGAATGGCCAGCAAGAACTCTTGAACAAGGATCACCGACATGGCTGGCGAAACTTCATTGGCAACGCTGCTGCGCAGCATGAGCCCGCAGCTCAACGACGGCGAATACGTGTTCTGCACGCTGCGCGACGGCAAGTTGCCCGACGGTCTCGAGATCGTCGGCAGCTTTCGCGAGCAGGAAGGCCTGACAGTGATTCTGGAACGTTCCCACGCCGAACAGGCCGGTTTCAGCTTCGACTACGTCGCGGCCTGGATCACCTTGAACGTGCATTCGGCCCTCGAAGCCGTCGGCCTGACCGCCGCGTTCGCCACGGCACTGGGCCAGGCCGGCATCAGTTGCAACGTGATTGCCGGGTACTACCACGACCATTTATTCGTCGGTCAAACCGATGCTCAACGCGCCCTGCAAGTACTGCGGGACCTGGCAGCCAACGCGGAGTAAACCTTATGTGGCAAAGCTATGTGAACGGCCTGCTGGTGGCCGCTGGGCTGATCATGGCGATCGGCACTCAGAATGCGTTTGTGCTGGCGCAAAGCCTGCGGCGTGAACATCACCTGCCGGTGGCGGCGTTGTGCGTGACCTGCGATGCCTTATTGGTTGCCGCCGGGGTGTTCGGACTGGCGACGGTGCTCGCACAAAACCCGACCTTGTTGGCGGTCGCCCGCTGGGGTGGTGCTGTATTTCTGATTTGGTATGGCAGCCAGGCGCTGCGCCGGGCGTGCTCGAAACAAAGCCTGCAACAAGGTGAAAACCAGACGGTGCGCTCGCTGCGCGCGGTGATGCTCAGCGCCTTGGCCGTGACCCTGCTCAACCCGCACGTTTATCTGGATACGGTGCTGTTGATCGGCTCGCTCGGCGCGCAACAAACCGAGCCCGGTGCTTATGTGGTGGGGGCCGCGAGCGCGTCGTTGTTGTGGTTTTTCACCTTGGCACTGGGCGCCGCCTGGTTGGCGCCGTGGCTGGCCCGGCCGAGCACTTGGCGGATTCTCGATCTGTTGGTCGCGGTAATGATGTTTGCAGTGGCCTTTCAATTAATCGTTGCCGGCTGATTATTCCAAAAGGCTCTGGAACCTCTATTCCACACAGTTGTTGCGTGGTTATGCCGCACCCCCGGTGCTATGATCCGATTCGATGCGCCGCAAAGAGTACAAACTCCCCGGCGCTTGTCTGGCCGCCCGTGATCGGCCTTGCGCTCACCGCAACTGACCTGATTAGGAGAATCATCATGGCTTTCGAATTGCCGCCGCTGCCTTACGCACACGATGCCCTGCAGCCGCACATTTCCAAGGAAACTCTGGAATACCACCACGACAAGCACCACAACACCTACGTCGTGAACCTGAACAACCTGGTGCCAGGCACCGAGTTCGAAGGCAAGACTCTGGAAGAAATCGTCAAATCTTCCTCGGGCGGTATCTTCAACAACGCCGCGCAGGTCTGGAACCACACTTTCTACTGGAACTGCCTGGCGCCAAACGCCGGCGGTCAACCAACCGGCGCGCTGGCTGAAGCCATCAACGCTTCTTTCGGTTCGTTCGACAAGTTCAAAGAAGAATTCAGCAAAACCTCCATCGGCACCTTCGGTTCCGGTTGGGGCTGGCTGGTGAAAAAGGCTGACGGTTCCCTGGCCCTGGCCAGCACCATCGGCGCCGGCAACCCGCTGACCAACGGCGACACCCCGCTGCTGACCTGCGACGTCTGGGAACACGCTTACTACATCGACTACCGCAACGTTCGTCCGAAATACGTCGAAGCGTTCTGGAACCTGGTCAACTGGAAATTCGTGGCTGAGCAATTTGAAGGCAAAACCTTCAAGGCTTAAGATCGACGCCAGACAAAAAACCCGGCGTTTATGCCGGGTTTTTTTATGGGCTGGAGAAAAGTCAGAGAGCCCTGAGCGGCCTTGAAAAATGGGTCGGCTGTCCGGCCGCCTCGCGAGCAGGCTCGCTCCTACAGTTAATTTGCGTCGTATGCAGAATTCGCGAACGACAACGCCCTCTGTGGGAGTGAGCCTGCTCGCGATGAACGATAACGCGGTCTTTGAACTACTACGCCGGATCGACGTTATCCAAGGCTCGGTTCACCGCCAACTCCGCCAGCATGATGATCTGCTGAATCGCCAACACCGTGTGCCGCTGCGGGCCGATCAGGTTCGCGGCGAAATCGCTGGCCATGACGCTGGCCGAGGCCAGGGACTCGCAGGCTTGGACCAGGAGGCTTTCGCTGTCCATGTCGGGGGTGATCATGAACATGGTGCTGGGGCGACGGGGTTTTTCGAGATATTGGTCTGGCGGGTCGAGGTAATAGTCGAGGGCGCGTTTTATGGCTTCGCGGTCTCGGAGGAGCGTTTCGGCTTCGGGGGCTTCGGAGGTGGGTGCGGTGTTGACGGGTGGATCGGGGATTAATTTGTCCATTGAATTTCTCCAGCGTTGGAGCCTCCACTTGCCGCTTCTCACACGGCGAAGAGGTGGCAGCTATGTGCGAGGTGAGAAGACCGGTTATGGACACCCGGCCGGACCGAAGTCCGCCCGCACACAGCCGCCATAACGCAATTACTGGCAGCGAGTAAGCTGGCGGCGATTATGCGTGTACAGACACTGGATGACCATAAGTTGCCGGGCTCTCACACCCGGTCGCTGAGTTTTCAGCGACAGCCAGAGATTAGAGAGACTGCTTCCTACCCGGCAACCTGAAAAATGCGTGGGAAATCGCTGTGTTTTTTACACATCACTCAACACAAAAATGGAACGCGGAGCGTCCCGGACTGCATTCCTTTGCTGCGCGTAGGGAACGATCAATCGGGGGAAGGAGAAAGAAATTGGTCGGCTGTCAGGCCGCCATCGCTGGCAGGCCAGCTCCCACAATGGATCGGCGTACACGCTTCGCTTTTCACCACTCAATAGGCCGAGCGTTAGCTCGCCTGCTCTTGATCTTGATCTTGATCTGCCCGCCCCGTCGGGAGGCTGAGTGGAGGCGTTCATCTGGGGGTAGGCGCGTAGCGCCGTTCGACGAAGTCGAACACATCGAGAGGAGGTCGAAGCGAAGCCGACCGGAGGCGATGCCCCCAGATGAATGCCGGAGCGAAGGAACGCCGAGCCTAGGCGAGGCGCCGGACGTTGGGGCGAAGACCTTTGCTTCCTTTGGGGCGTTTGCCAAAGGGAGTCGCCGTAAGGGCGAAACCATAAGTGGCCGTTACCGCAGGAATGGATATGTACACAACCAACAAGAACATGGTCGGCTATAAGGCCGCCAAGCAACCAGGCCAATGTCCGACAATGAAACCAGCGTTCAGTCCCTTGCCCCCACGCCACAGCAGGCTACCATCAACAAACGGAAAAATAGTCCCAATCCCCCTCAAGTTGAAGGACCCAACTACCGACACAGTACTAATAGGGCAAATACTCAAAACAACAGCATTTCTGCCAAGCTACCGGCAAAAAACCCTGAGATTGATTGTCCCTTTGACTGCCAACACGGGATTGCCAATACTCATGGCAACTTGATGCTACCCGCACGGAACAAGGAATACCCCTTTGAAGCTGGAACTCAAGAACAGCTTGTCGGTGAAGTTGCTCCGGGTCGTGCTCCTGTCGGCATTGATCGTCGGCGTGGTCTTGAGCTGCGCGCAGATCGTTTTCGATGCCTATAAAACACGCCAGGCCGTGGCCAACGATGCCGAGCGCATCCTCGACATGTTCCGCGACCCCTCCACCCAGGCCGTCTACAGCCTGGACCGGGAAATGGGCATGCAAGTCATCGAAGGCCTGTTCCAGGACGACGCCGTGCGCCAGGCCTCCATCGGCCATCCCAACGAAGCCATGCTCGCGCAAAAATCCCGTGAGTTGCAGCATTCAAACAGCCGCTGGCTGACCGACCTGATCCTCGGCAAAGAACGCACCTTTACCACCCAACTGGTAGGCCGCGGCCCCTACAGCGAATATTACGGCGACCTGAGCATCACCCTCGACACCGCCACCTACGGGCAGGGTTTCATCGTCAGCTCGGTGATCATCTTCATCTCCGGCGTGTTACGCGCCTTGGCCATGGGCCTGGTGCTGTACCTGGTCTACCACTGGCTGCTGACCAAACCGCTGTCGCGAATCATCGAACACCTGACCGAAATCAATCCGGACCGCCCCAGCGCACACAAGATTCCGCAGCTCAAGGGCCACGAAAAGAACGAACTGGGTATCTGGATCAACACCGCCAACCAGTTGCTCGAATCCATCGAACGCAATACCCACCTGCGCCACGAAGCGGAAAACAGCCTGCTGCGCATGGCCCAGTACGACTTCCTCACCGGCCTGCCGAACCGTCAGCAATTGCAGCAGCAACTGGACAAGATCCTGGTCGACGCTGGCAAATTGCAACGTCGGGTTGCGGTGCTGGTGGTGGGCTTGGACGACTTCAAAGGGATCAACGAACAGTTCAGCTATCAGACCGGCGACCAACTGCTGCTGGCCCTGGCCGATCGCCTGCGCGCTCACAGTGGTCGCCTCGGCGCCCTCGCCCGTCTCGGTGGCGACCAATTCGCCCTGGTTCAGGCCGATATCGAACAACCTTATGAAGCCGCTGAACTGGCGCAAAGCATTCTCGATGATCTGGAAGCGGCGTTTGCCCTCGATCATCAGGAAATCCGCCTGCGCGCGACCATCGGCATCACCCTGTTTCCCGAGGACGGCGACAGCACCGAGAAACTGCTGCAAAAAGCCGAGCAGACCATGACGCTGGCGAAAACCCGCTCGCGCAACCGTTATCAGTTCTACATCGCCAGCGTCGACACCGAGATGCGCCGCCGCCGGGAACTGGAAAAAGACCTGCGCGACGCCCTGCGCAGGGACCAGTTCTACCTCGTCTACCAACCGCAAATCAGCTACCGCGATCACCGGGTGGTGGGCGTCGAGGCGCTGATTCGCTGGCAGCATCCCGAGCATGGCCTGGTGCCGCCCGACCTATTCATCCCGTTGGCCGAGCAGAATGGCACCATCATCGCCATCGGCGAATGGGTGCTGGATCAGGCCTGCAAACAATTGCGCGAATGGCATGACCAGGGTTTCAGCGACCTGCGCATGGCGGTGAACCTGTCCACGGTGCAACTGCACCACGCCGAGCTGCCGCGGGTGGTCAACAACCTGCTGCAGATGTACCGCCTTCCTCCTCGCAGCCTGGAGCTGGAAGTCACCGAAACCGGCCTGATGGAAGACATCAGCACCGCCGCCCAGCATCTGTTGAGCCTGCGTCGCTCCGGCGCATTGATTGCGATCGACGATTTCGGCACCGGTTATTCGTCCTTGAGTTATCTGAAAAGCCTGCCGCTGGACAAGATCAAGATCGACAAGAGCTTCGTGCAGGACCTGCTCGATGACGACGACGATGCCACCATCGTTCGGGCGATCATCCAGCTGGGCAAGAGCCTGGGTATGCAGGTGATTGCCGAAGGCGTGGAAACCGCCGAGCAAGAGGCCTACATCATCTCCGAAGGCTGCCATGAAGGTCAGGGCTACCACTACAGCAAACCGCTGCCGGCGCGGGAATTGAGTGCCTACCTGAAACAGGCACAGCGCAGTAACGCAGCTATTTTGTAGATATCAAAAGATCGCAGCCTCGTTTCACTCGACAGCTGCTACGGGTCCGTGTGCCTCTGTAGCAGCTGTCGAGTGAAACGAGGCTGCGATCTTTTGATCCACGACACAACTCTTGTGTGAATAAGAAATATTTCCAGCTACAACCCTTTACACATAATGCGAAAGATTTGCATTATGTCGCAGTTTTGCGCACTCGCTGCGCCATACCACCCCCTCTCGAAGCAGGATGTTCGCCATGATTCGTATGCCTCTGGCTACCGCCAGTCTGTTGGCCATCGCTATTTCCCTCGCCGGTTGTGGCGAAGGCAAAGACAAAGCTGCAGCTCCAGCGCCTACGCCGGCCGCCAGCACGACCGCGCCGGCTCCAGCCACCGCACCTGCCGCTACCAGCAAAGTCGACGAAGCCGCTGCCAAAGCCGTTGTCGCGCATTACGCCGACATCGTCTTCGCCGTTTACAGCGATGCCGAATCCACCGCGAAAACCCTGCAAACCGCCGTCGACGCCTTCCTCGCCAAGCCGAACGCCGACACCCTGAAAGCCGCCAAGGCTGCCTGGGTTGCTGCCCGCGTTCCTTACCTGCAGAGCGAAGTGTTCCGTTTCGGCAACACCATCATCGACGACTGGGAAGGTCAGGTGAACGCCTGGCCACTGGACGAAGGCCTGATCGACTATGTCGACAAATCCTACGAGCACGCACTGGGTAACCCAGGCGCCACGGCCAACATCATCGCCAACGTCCAGGTTCAGGTCGGCGAAGACAAGATCGACGTCAAAGACATCACCCCGGAAAAACTCGCCAGCCTGAACGAGCTGGGCGGTTCCGAGGCCAACGTCGCCACCGGCTACCACGCCATCGAATTCCTGCTCTGGGGCCAGGACCTGAACGGCACCGGCCCTGGCGCCGGCAAACGTCCAGCCTCCGATTACCTCGAAGGCAAAGGCGCCACTGGCGGTCACAACGATCGTCGCCGCGCTTACCTGAAATCCGTGACCCAGCTGCTGGTCAGCGACCTGGAAGAAATGGTCGGTAACTGGAAGCCGAACGTGGCCGACAACTACCGCGCCACCCTGGAAGCCGAACCGGTTGATACCGGCCTGCGCAAAATGCTGTTCGGCATGGGCAGCCTGTCCCTGGGCGAACTGGCGGGCGAGCGCATGAAGGTTTCCCTGGAAGCCAACTCCCCTGAAGACGAACACGATTGCTTCAGCGACAACACCCATAACTCGCAGTTCTACGATGCCAAGGGTGTGCGTAACGTCTACCTGGGCGAATACACCCGCGTCGACGGCACCAAAATGACCGGCGCCAGCCTGTCGTCCCTGGTGGCCAAAGCCGACCCGGCTGCCGACACCGCACTGAAAGCCGATCTGGCCGCCACTGAAGCCAAGATGCAGGTCATCGTCGATCACGCCAACAAGGGTGAGCACTACGACCAGCTGATCGCTGCCGGCAACACCGCTGGCAACCAGATCGTCCGTGACGCTATCGCATCCCTGGTCAAGCAGACCGGTTCGATCGAAGCCGCCGCTGGCAAACTGGGCATCACCGACCTGAACCCGGACAACGCTGATCACGAGTTCTGATCAACGCTGGCTGAATAAAAGGCGACCTTCGGGTCGCCTTTTTCATGCCCGCCTGACACGCCCCTCTGTAGGAGCGAGGCTTGCCCGCGAAGAGGCCGCGTCAGCCAACATAGATGCTGAATGCAATGCCGCCTTCGCGGGCAAGCCTCGCTCCTACAAAGTCTTGCGCGGATCCTGTGGGAGCGTGGCTTGCCCGCGATGAGGCCGCGTCAGTCAACATCAATGCTGAATGTAATGCCGCCTTCGCGGGCAAGCCTCGCTCCTACAAAGTCTTGCGCGGATCCTGTGGGAGCGTTGCCCGCGATGGGGCCGCGTCAGCCAACATAGATGCAGAATGCAATGCCGCCTTCGAGAGCAAGCCTCGCTCCTACAAAGTCTTGCGCGGATCCTGTGGGAGCGTTGCCCGTGAAGGGGCCGCGTCAGCCAACATAGATGCTGAATGCAATGCCGCCTTCGCGGGCAAGCCTCGCTCCTACAAAGACCTGCGCAGATTCTGCGAGCCTGCTCGCGATGGCCGCGCCTCGGTCTTCTGTGAATACATGCCCCACATCAACCAAACGATAATTCCTCTTATTCAATCCCCCCTGCCCTGTTAGACTTTGCGCCCTTGTTTTGCTCGTCTTGCAGGATGTCTGATGCCCTCGCTGCTTCTTCGCTTGTCCGCACTGTTTCTGGCCCTGGGCCTGAGTGCCTGCGATGACGCCCCGCGTTTTACCAAGGCCGAACCCGGTGAAGCCCGGTCCGGTGGCGCAGCGACCGTGCGCAAGACCGATCAGAACGCTTTCTCCCTGCCCTCCGCGAACCTGTCGCCGTCACGGCGCGTGGATTTCAGCGTCGGCAACAGCTTCTTCCGCAACCCCTGGGTGATCGCCCCCTCGACCACCACCGCCCGGGACGGCCTCGGTCCGCTATTCAATACCAACGCCTGTCAGGGCTGCCACATCAAGGACGGTCGCGGTCATCCGCCGACGCCCGATGCCGTGAACGCGGTATCGATGCTGGTGCGCCTGTCGATCCCGGATGCGCCGGCGTATGCCAAGGTCATCGAGCAGCTCGGCGTGGTCCCCGAGCCAGTCTACGGTGGCCAGTTCCAGGACATGGCTGTGCCCGGCGTAACCCCGGAAGGCAAAGTGCGTGTCGATTACACGCCCGTTCCGATCCGTTTCAAGGACGGCACCGAAATCGAGCTGCGCAAGCCCAGCCTGAACATCACCCAACTGGGTTACGGCCCGATGCACCCCGACACCCGTTTCTCGGCCCGCGTTGCCCCGCCGATGATTGGCCTGGGCTTGCTCGAAGCCATCCCCGACGAGGCGATCCTGGCCAACGCCGAGGCCCAGGCCAAGGACAAAAACGGCATCGCCGGACGTCCGAACCGGGTCTGGGACGACGTACAACAGAAGACCGTCCTGGGCCGATTCGGCTGGAAAGCCGGGCAACCGAACCTCAATCAACAGAACGTTCACGCGTTTTCCGGCGACATGGGCCTGACCACCAGCCTGCGCCCCTTCGACGACTGCACCGACGCGCAAACAAACTGCAAACAGGCCCCCAACGGCAGCGGCCCGAATGGCGAGCCGGAAGTCAGCGATAACATCCTGCGCCTGGTGCTGTTCTACAGCCGCAACCTGGCTGTTCCAGCCCGCCGCGACGTCAACGCGCCCGAAGTGCTGGCCGGCAAGAACCTGTTTTTCCAGGCCGGCTGCCAGTCCTGTCACACACCGAAATACACCACCGCCGCCAACGCCGCCGAACCTGAACTGGCCAATCAAGTGATTCGCCCTTACAGCGATCTGCTGCTGCACGACATGGGCGACGGTCTGGCCGACAACCGCAGCGAATTCCAGGCCAGTGGCCGCGACTGGCGCACCCCGCCGTTGTGGGGCATCGGTCTGACGCAGGCGGTCAGTGGCCACACCCAGTTCTTGCATGACGGCCGCGCGCGCAATCTGCTTGAAGCCGTGCTCTGGCATGGCGGCGAAGCGCAAGCGGCCCAGCAACAGGTTTTGTCTTTCAATGCCGAGCAGCGCGCTGCGTTGCTGGCGTTTTTGAATTCCCTTTAAACCGTATTCCATCGCGGGAGCCCGACATGTTCCGTCCCAAATTGTTGTTCACCAGCCTTGCCGCACTCGCCCTCGGCGCTTGCTCGCCACAGGACCCGCAAGCCGTTACCTCGGCCGCCATCGCCAAATCGGTGATCCTGCCGACGTACACCCGTTGGGTTGAAGCCGACCGCCAGTTGGCCGTCAGTGCGCTCGCCTACTGCGAAGGCAAGGAAAACCTCGACACCGCCCGCGCCGACTTCCTGCATGCGCAGAAAGCCTGGGCCGAGTTGCAACCGCTGCTGATCGGGCCGCTGGCCGAAGGCAATCGCGCCTGGCAGGTGCAGTTCTGGCCGGACAAGAAAAACCTGGTCGGCCGTCAGGTCGAGCAACTTGTTACCGCGCAGCCGCAGATCGACGCCGCCGCCCTGGCCAAGTCCAGCGTCGTGGTGCAAGGCCTCTCGGCCTATGAATACATTCTGTTCGACAGTAAACCGGACGTGGCCAACGACGCGCAAAAAGCCAAGTACTGCCCACTGCTGAAGGCGATTGGCGAGCGTCAGAAACTGCTGGCCGAAGAGATTCTGCAAAGCTGGAACAACACCGACGGCATGCTCGCGCAAATGAGCAAATTCCCCAACCAGCGTTACGCCGACTCCCACGAAGCCATCGCCGATCTGCTGCGTGTCCAGGTCACCGCCCTCGACACCTTGAAGAAAAAACTTGGCACACCGATGGGCCGCCAGAGCAAGGGGGTGCCGCAACCGTTCCAGGCCGATGCATGGCGCAGCCAGTCGTCCCTGACCGGCCTTGAAGCCAGCCTCGCCGCCGCCAAAACCGTGTGGGAAGGCGTCGACAACAAAGGCCTGCGCGGCCTGTTGCCGAGCGAGCAGAAACCGTTGGCCGACAAGATCGATGCCGCTTACGCCGCGTCTCTGAAACTGTTCGCCAGCAATCAGCGTCCGCTGACCGAGATGCTCAACGACGACGCCGGTCGCCAGCAACTCAACGATATCTACGACAGCCTCAACGTCGTCCATCGCCTGCACGAAGGCGAACTGGCCAAGGCGCTGGGCATCCAACTGGGCTTCAATGCCAACGACGGTGACTGATGAGGGTGAGTGCCATGCTGCGACGTCAGGCTCTGACTTTAGGTAGTTTGCTGCTGGGAGCAGTGACACTGGGCGGCTGGACGCTGTTCAAGCAAAAGGACAAAAGCCCGCTGCTGCTGTCGGCGCGGGATGATGGCGACGGCAAGCATTACGCCGTCGGTTATCGGCTGGACGGCACCCGGGTGTTCGCCACTCAGGTCGGCCAGCGTTGCCACGACATCATCAACCACCCGACGCTGCCGATTGCGCTGTTCGTCGCCCGCCGCCCAGGCACCGAGAGTTACCTGATCGACCTGCGCGACGGCACGCTCCTGCAAACCGTGGCCTCGCTGCCGAACCGGCATTTCTACGGTCACGCGGTGATTCACAAGAGCGGCGACTGGCTGTACGCCACCGAAAACGACACCTCCGATCCGGGTCGCGGCCTGTTGGGTGTGTACAAGTTCGAAGGTGAGCGGCTGGTGCACAGCGGCGAAATTTCCACCCATGGCATCGGCCCGCATCAGGTGTCGTGGATGCCGGATGGCGAAACCCTGGTGGTGGCCAACGGCGGCATTCGCACCGAAGCCGAAAGCCGGGTCGAGATGAACCTCAATGCCATGGAGCCGAGCCTGGTGTTGATGCAACGCGACGGCACCCTGCTGAGCAAGGAAACCCTCGCCCAGCAGATGAACAGCGTGCGTCATCTGGGGATCGCCAGCGACGGCACCATCGTCGCCGGTCAGCAGTTCATGGGGCCGTCCCACGAGTCTTCGGAGCTGCTGGCAATCAAGCGTCCCGGCCAACCGTTCGTGGCCTTCCCGGTGCCGGAGCATCAGTTGCAGGCGATGGGGCATTACACCGCCAGCGTTGCGGTCCACAGTGACTTGCGCCTGATCGCGTTGACCGCCCCGCGCGGCAACCGCGTTTTCATCTGGGACATGGACAGCGGCGAAGTGCGCCTGGATGCGCCACTTCCCGATTGCGCAGGGGTTGGCGCAGTGGCTGATGGTTTTGTGGTGACTTCCGGTCAGGGCCGCTGCCGGTACTACGATTGCCGCCAGACAAATCTGGTTGCAAAACCGCTCGATCTTCCCGCAGGCCTCTGGGACAACCACCTTCACCTGGTCTGATACCCCCACTCCCTGTAGGAGCGAAGCTTGCTCGCGAAAGCGGTATGTCAGCCAACTTAAATGCTGACTGATACATCGCTTTCGCGAGCAAGCTTCGCTCCTACAGGTTTTGCGTCATCCTGTAATAAGTGGCAGTTGGATTCACTGCCACTCTCGGAGTAATGTGCCCCCCTGTCTCACCTGATTTTCTCCAAGGAAGTGGAAATATGCTGCGTCGCCGCATGCTGATCATGTTGGGTGTTGTTCTGCTGATCGTGCTGGTCCTGGCCGGTTATAAAGCCTTCTCCATCTACACGATGATTCAAGGCTTTTCCGCGCCGAAACCGCCGATCAGTGTCGCCGCGACCACTGCCGCCGAACGCCCGTGGCAAGCCCGCTTGCCGTCCGTTGGCACCCTCAAGGCGCTGCAAGGGGTAGACCTGAGCCTGGAGATTGCCGGCACCGTCATGGATGTGCAGTTCGAGTCCGGGCAGCAGGTCAAGGCTGGCCAGCCGATCGTGCAGCTCGACAGCGGCGTGGAAAAGGCTTTGCTGGAAACCGCGATGGCGGACCTCGGGCTGTCGACCGTGAATTACAACCGCGGCAGCCAACTGGTGGGAAGCCAGGCGATCTCCAAAGGTGAGTTCGACCGACTCACGGCGATCATGAAAAAGGATCAGGCCACGGTCAACCAGCTCAAGGCGTCGCTGGCGAAAAAGCGCATTCTCGCCCCGTTCAGCGGCACCATCGGTATTCGTCAGGTCGATGTCGGCGACTACGTCGCCAGCGGCACCATGATCGCCACCCTGCAAGACCTCAGCAGCCTCTACGTCGACTTCTTCGTGCCAGAACAGTCGGTGCCGAAGATCGGCATCGGCCAGTCGGTCAAGATCATTGTCTCGGCCTACCCGACACAGACCTTCCCCGGCACCATCAGCGCAATCAACCCGAAAGTCGAAAACAGCACCCGCAACGTGCAGGTCCGCGCGACCCTGGCCAACCCCGACGGCAAACTTCTGCCGGGCATGTTCGCCAGCCTGCAAGTGATGCTGCCCGACCCGCAGTTGCGCATCGTCGTGCCGGAAAGCGCGATCACTTACACGCTGTACGGCAACTCGCTCTACGTCGTCGCGCAGAAAAAAGCCGAAGACGGCAGCCTCGAAAAAGACGACAAGGGCCAGCCGATCCTGATCGCCGAACGGCGTTTCATCGAAACCGGCGAGCGCCGCGACGGGCTGGTGATGATTACCAAAGGCGTGCAGAACGGCGAAAAAGTGGTCACGGCCGGACAGATCAAACTGGACAACGGCGCACACATTGCCATCAGCGACGACAAGACCCTAGCCGAGAAGAGCAGTCAGCCTCGCGTTGACTGATCAAGGAATCCACATGGCTTTTACCGACCCGTTCATCCGCCGCCCGGTGCTCGCCACCGTGGTCAGCCTGTTGATTGTGCTGCTGGGCTTTCAGGCCTGGAGCAAGCTGCCGCTGCGCCAATACCCGCAAATGGAAAACGCCCTGATCACGGTGACCACCGCGTACCCCGGGGCCAATGCCGAAACCATTCAGGGCTACATCACTCAACCGATGCAGCAAAGCCTGGCGAGCGCCGAGGGCATCGACTACATGACCTCGGTCAGTCGCCAGAACTTCTCGGTGATCTCGATCTACGCGCGCATCGGCGCGAACAGCGACCGTTTGTTCACCGAACTGCTGGCCAAGGCCAACGAGGTGAAAAACCAGCTGCCTCAGGACGCCGAAGACCCGGTGCTGAGCAAGGAAGCCGCCGACGCCTCGGCACTCATGTACATCAGTTTCTTCAGCAAGGAGCTGAGCAACCCGCAGATTACCGACTACCTGTCGCGGGTCATCCAGCCGAAACTGGCGACCTTGCCGGGCATGGCTGAAGCCGAGATTCTTGGCAATCAGGTGTTCGCCATGCGCCTGTGGCTGGACCCGGTGAAGCTGGCCGGTTTCGGCCTGAGCGCCAGCGACGTGACCAACGCGGTGCGCCAGTACAACTTCCTCTCTGCCGCCGGTGAAGTGAAAGGCGAGTACGTCGTCACCAGCATCAATGCCAACACCGAGCTCAAGTCCGCCGATGCGTTTGCAGCGATTCCGCTCAAGGTCGATGGCGACAGTCGCGTGCTGCTCAGCGATGTGGCGCGGGTCGAGATGGGCGCGGAAAACTATGACTCGATCAGTTCCTTCGGTGGCACCCCCTCGGTGTACATCGGCATCAAGGCCACGCCGGGCGCCAACCCGCTGGACGTGATCAAGGAAGTGCGCAAGATCATGCCGGAACTGGAAGCCCAGCTGCCGCCCAACCTCAAAGGCGAAATCGCTTACGACGCCACGCTGTTCATCCAGGCCTCGATCGATGAAGTGGTGAAAACCCTCTTCGAAGCCGTGCTGATCGTGATCGTGGTGGTGTTTCTGTTTCTCGGGGCACTGCGTTCAGTGGTGATTCCGGTGGTGACCATTCCGCTGTCGATGATCGGCGTGATGTTCTTCATGCAGATGATGGGTTACTCGATCAACCTGCTGACCCTGCTGGCGATGGTGTTGGCCATCGGGCTGGTGGTGGACGATGCCATTGTGGTGGTGGAAAACATTCACCGGCACATCGAGGAAGGCAAGACGCCGATGGATGCGGCCCTCGAAGGCGCCCGGGAGATCGCCATGCCGGTGGTCTCGATGACCATCACCCTGGCGGCGGTGTATGCACCCATCGGTTTCCTGACCGGGCTTACGGGGGCGCTGTTCAAGGAGTTCGCCCTGACGCTGGCCGGGGCGGTGGTGATTTCGGGCGTGGTCGCGCTGACCCTGTCGCCGATGATGTGCGCCCTGCTCCTGCGTCACGATGAAAACCCGAGCGGTCTGGCCCATCGTCTGGACATGATTTTCGAAGGCCTCAAGCGCCGATACCAAAGCATGCTCCACGGCACCCTCAACACCCGGCCGGTGGTGCTGGTGTTTGCAATAATCGTGCTGTGCCTGATTCCGGTGCTGCTCAAGTTCACCAAGTCGGAACTGGCGCCCGACGAGGACCAGGGCATCATTTTCATGCTGGCCAACGCCCCGCAACCGGCCAACCTCGACTACCTGAACACCTACACCGACGAATTCATCACGATCTTCAAAGAGTTTCCCGAGTACTACTCCTCGTTCCAGATCAATGGATTCAACGGCGTGCAGTCGGGGATCGGTGGTTTCCTGCTCAAACCATGGAACGAACGCGACCGCACGCAGATGGCAATCCTGCCCGAGGTCCAGCGCAAACTGGAGAGCATTTCGGGTTTGCAGGTCTTCGGCTTCAACCTGCCCTCCCTGCCCGGCACTGGCGAAGGGTTACCGTTTCAGTTCGTGATAAACACGGCCAACGATTACGAAGCGCTGCTGCAAGTGATGGACCGGGTGAAAAAACGGGCGATGGAGTCCGGCAAGTTCGCCTTCGTCGACGTCGACCTGGCCTTCGACAAACCCGAGGTCGTCGTGGATATCGATCGGGCGAAAGCTGCGCAGATGGGCGTGTCCATGCAGGACCTCGGCGGAACACTGGCGACGTTGCTGGGTCAGGCGGAGATCAACCGCTTCACCATTGAGGGCCGCAGCTACAAAGTCATCGCTCAGGTCGAACGACCTTTCCGGGACAACCCGGACTGGTTGAACAACTATTACGTCAAGAACACCCAAGGCGAACTGCTGGCCCTGTCGACCCTGATCACTGTCACAGACCGGGCGCGTCCACGGCAGTTGAACCAGTTCCAGCAACTCAACTCGGCGATCCTGTCCGGGGTGCCACTGGTCAGCATGGGTGAAGCCATCGACACCGTGCGGCAGATCACGCTGGAAGAAGCGCCGGCCGGTTTTGCCATGGATTACGCTGGCGCGTCGCGGCAATACGTGCAGGAAGGCAGCGCGCTATGGGTGACCTTCGCGCTGGCGCTGGCGATCATTTTCCTGGTGCTGGCGGCCCAGTTCGAAAGCTTCCGTGATCCGCTGGTGATCCTGGTGACCGTGCCGCTGTCGATCTGCGGCGCGCTGATTCCGCTGTTCCTTGGGTGGTCGAGCATGAACATTTATACCCAAGTGGGGTTAGTAACCTTGATCGGGCTGATCAGCAAGCACGGCATCCTGATCGTCGAATTCGCCAACCAGTTGCGCAAGGAGAAGGGGCTGACACCTCGCGAGGCGGTGGAAGAAGCGGCGGCGATCCGCCTGCGTCCGGTGTTGATGACCACGGCGGCGATGGTGTTCGGCATGGTGCCGTTGATCATCGCCACGGGCGCAGGGGCGGTCAGCCGGTTCGATATCGGCATGGTGATCGCAACGGGGATGTCGATTGGGACGTTGTTTACATTGTTCGTGCTGCCATGCATCTACACCCTTTTAGCCAAACCCGACTCTAAAGCGAACCCATAACCCCTGTGGGAGTGAGCCTGCTCGCGATGGCGGCCGATCAGCCAACATTGATGTGGCCTGACACACCGCTATCGCGAGCAGGCTCACTCCCACATTGGTCTGGTGTAAGGCTTGAAATCCGGGCACAAAAAAAGGCCTCGCATTTTGGCGAGGCCTTTTATTTTGGCTTCAATCTGTTCAACTCTGTGGCCTCATTCCCTGAGAAAGTCCGAACATGAACAGCAATAAATCATGATCGGGTTGGGATGCCACGGATGCCTTGGCAACCCGTGGCAACGGACAGTGAGCATCAGCGCTCACTGAACTGAGGACTTGCGTGCGGGGCTGCTCCCACGCTGCCACCGCCAATGAAGCAACTGCCAAGGCTCCTATCAAAAAAACACCTCGTGCAATTTCTAGTTTCATTGCTATAAACCTTTGATGGCGCTGCCAAACGCCGTCTCATAAAAATAGACGAGTTTGCGCCAGTCCGTCGTGCTGAACGACGAGTGGCGACGCAGTTGCTTCAGGTCATGAGCAGCCGCGCGATAGGCGGTCAAGCGCTGTCGGCACTTCTCCAGGTCGATCAAGGCAATCTCGACCTTGGCCGAGTCGTCTTCGCCGGTAACCCGCACGAATACGTGCTTGATATAGATGCAGCTGTGCTGCCAACGGCCCTTGTGCATGCGGGCAAGATTGTCGGCCAGTTCCTTCAAGACGCGATCATGCACCACCTCACCATGGCGCTCGCGACCGCCGCCGGCATACCAATGTTCGAGCTCCTCAAAGCCATCCAGCGACTTGGTCACCAGCAATGCGCGCCATTTGTGCACAGGGTCGCGCTGTGCGCCGCAGAAAACGATTTCAGGAACCCGCACATCAAGTGCGCGCAGGCCAATGAGCGCATCCTGCTCGCGCAACACGGTCGGGCGGCCGAATGGGTGCTGCCAGCTGCGATAGGTATGCCCGGTCTGCCGCTTGGCGTAGAGCAGTTGTCCATCGCTGCCCATGACACGCTCCACGCCACTTTCTCCACCGCGACGGACGTTGGGTTCTTCTACCCATTCACCGCGCTGATTCCAGAAGTAGTCGAAGCGGTCCTGAGAAGCGACGTCCGTTTCTGCTGCACATTGCACTGCCATCCTGTTACCTCTTGCGTAATACGTAAACTCGCCACATGGCATAGAGCGGTAAAAAGTCCAGTTGTTCCTGGATACGGAACCCCGCCTGTTCAAACTCCTTCTCTACCGTGGCCGCCGGTAACACAAATCGGTTTTGGTAACCTTCCTGTCCACGCCGTTTCTCTGAACGCTTGCGTTTCCAGGCTTTGAAATTGCCGTCCACCCACAACGAGAGGATCACGCTGTCACGCGTGACTCGTTCAAATTCGCGCAGAATAGCCAGTCGATGCTCGGCTTCACCGATGTGATGCAGCAAACGCATGCAGAAAATGCTGTCGACAGCGTTGTCGGGTAAGGCGATGTCGAATGCAGAAGTGTGCAAGGGCTGCACCCGTTTCACCACGTCGACAGGTTGCGCCTGGGTGGCAATCTTCAGCATTGACTCGGAGTTGTCGGCCCCGATGATCGCGCGATTGGCTTTTTCCGCCAGCAATGGCCAGAAACGCCCCGCACCACAAGGCAAATCAAGGACCAGCCCAGGCTCACCGACCAGCGCCAGCGCCTTTCGCGCCAACTGCTCGTCACGCCAGTGGGACAGTCGACGACCGAGGCCATCCTGATGCTTTCGCAAATATCGTTGAGCGTGCTGGTCGTCGTATTTTTCGGAAAAATCTAGTTTGATCGGGCCGTCCATCATTAAGGTCTCCTGAACTTCTGATGACATCTACCTTAGGTAGCGTAGTGTCAGCGTCAGGTCATGCCTTTGTGAAAAAATTGTTATGTAAACGCGCAATCATTTCAAGGTTTTTCAGAGTGGCAGTCATGGCTCGATGTCTCGATTTCTTAGCACCGCTATCCTTGACTCAACGCCACTTCAAAACGACAGCCATTGGGCTCCATGTTAGTCAGGCTGACGTTCCAGCCCTGGTTCTCACAGATCCGCTGCACCAGTGACAGCCCAAGCCCCAGGCCCTCGCCGCGCTTTTCGCTGCCGCGCACGAAAGGTTCGAACATTGCCTCGCGTTTTTCCTCGGGAATGCCCACGCCGCTGTCCTCGACCGTGAAACCGGTGGCCGTGAGGGTCAAGCGGATGAACCCGCGTTCGGTGTAATGCAGTGCGTTACGCAACAGGTTGCCCATGACGGCGTGCAAGAGGGTTGCGTTGTAGCAGGTGCCGGGCGGACTGCCCGGCTCAAAGATCAGATTCAACCCCTTGGCTTCAATCGGTTCGCGCCATTGGTTGAGCAGCCCATCGGCGACCTGACTCAGCGACTGCTGCGGCGCGATGCTGGCGTCTTCTCGCTGGGTCCGGGCCAACATCAGAAACGTCTGCACCAACTCGCGCATCTCTGCGCACGCACGGGCGATTCGTTCGACCTGGGCACGGCCGCGCTGGTCGATACCGGGGTTTTCCAACAGCAGCTCACAGGAACTGGCCAGCACCATCAACGGCGTGCGCAGTTCGTGGCTGACGTCACTGGTAAACAATCGTTCACGGGTCAACGCCTGGCGCAAACGCCCAAGGGTGGCGTCGAAGGCAACGGCCAGCTCGCCCACTTCGTCGGCGGCATAATCCGGTGCCAAAGGCGGCGCCAGACCCAGCAATTGATCGCGATGACGCACCTGGCGGGCCAGCCGCACCACCGGCGCCATCACTTTGCGCGCCAGGACCCAGCCGAGAAAGACCGCCAGCGCCAGGCTCAGCACGAAGCCCACCAGCACCACAGCAAACAGCACCCGCTCACGCTCTTCGAAATCGCTTTGGTCCTGAAGCAATACGTAACGCCGGCCATCGACGATTTCGACCATCGCGTGATACGACAGCTGCTCGCGAAAGACCTCGTGGAAACCGGAATCCAGGTGCCGCAGATCCTTGGGTAACTCAAAGTCCCCTGGCCCTCCGCTGAAATAGAACAGCTGGTCCGGCTCGGGGCGATGGCTCCAGTCCGAGACGCTGTCCATCAGCAACAGCCGTTGCAAATCGCCGCCCAGCCCGGCCGAAATCAACTTCTCTTCGACCAGGTGCACGGTCGCCACGATGCCCATGGCGAAGGCGCCTGCCACCAGTGCGCTCATCAGCGCAAAGGCGATGATGATCCGCTGGGCAAGGCTCTGCTTAAACTCCATCACGGCCCTCGGCCAAGCGATAACCCACACCGTGCACGGTTTGCAGCAAGGGCTTGGCGAATGGCTTGTCGATCACCTGACGCAGTTGATGGACGTGACTGCGCAAGCTGTCGCTGTCCGGGCAGTCATCGCCCCACAGGGCTTCTTCGAGAATTTCGCGGCGCAATACATGCGGGCTTTTCTGCATCAGCACGGCCAGCAACTTCAGGCCCACCGGGTTGAGTTTCAGCAGACGACCTTCGCGCGTCACCTCCAGGGTGTCGAGGTCGTAGCTCAAATCGCCCACCTGCAAGGCTCGACGACCGCCGCCTTGGGCACGACGCATGACCGCCTCGATGCGCGCCGCCAGTTCGGACAGGGCGAACGGCTTGATCAGGTAGTCATCGGCACCGGACTTGAAGCCTTGCAGCCGGTCATCCAGCTGATCGCGCGCGGTGAGCATGATCACCGGCGTGTCGCGGCGGGCGTCTTCACGCAGGCGTTTGCACAGGGTGTAGCCGTCGATGCCGGGCAACATGATGTCGAGCACGATCAAGTCGTAATGCTCGGTAGCCGCCAGGTGCAGGCCCGACAAACCGTCCTGCGCGCAATCCACGGTGTAGCCCTTGAGCCCCAGGTAATCGGCCAGATTGGCCAGGATATCGCGGTTGTCTTCAACCAATAGAATTCGCATGGGCACCTCCTCCGTACACAGTAACGGCCGTCGTGGCCCGCGCAGCTTAAGGCCAAGTGTGGCTCAGGGCTAGGACTGCGTGCAGTTGTAAATCGGAAAGAAAAAGCCGATGACGGCTTAACAAGTTTTTCACTATCGATTCACACGTTGGCGACAGCACCGGGCTCAGACTCCGCGCGGATGCGCTCTCCAGAACCCTTCACCGACCAAGGAATTGCCATGGCTTCGACCGCTGCCCGCCCCGCTTCCAGACCGCTCAACTTCTGGTTGTGCCTGGGCGTACCTGCCACTGCGGCGATCATTTTGCTGCTGCTGGAACTGACGTCGCTGGACATGGACCTGGCCAAGCTGTTCTACGACCCGGTCGCCGGGGACTTCATCGGGCGTCACAGTTACTTCCTTGAGAACATTCTGCATGACCGCGCCAAGCAAGTGGTCATCGCGTTTTCGGTGTTTGCCATCTTCGGCTTCATTGGCGCCTTTTTCGTGGACAGGCTCAAACCGTTCAAACGTGAATTGGGCTGCCTGGTGTTGTCTCTGGCGCTGGCGACCTCGTTCGTGACGCCGGTCAAAGCGGTGACGGCGGTGCAATGCCCTTGGAGTCTCGAGCAATTCGGCGGTCACGAAACCTACAGCGAATTGCTTAGCCCGCGCCCGCCCACCGACAAGCCTGGCCGTTGCTGGCCGGGCGGTCATGCGGCTACCGGGTTTACGCTGTTTGCGCTGTTCTTTGTACTGCGTGACCGGCGTCCGCGTCTGGCGCGCCAGGCGTTTGTGTTTGCGTTTGCACTGGGCACGGTGTTTTCGGTGAGCCGGATGATGCAGGGGGCGCACTTCTTTTCGCACAACGTGTGGACGGCGATTTTTTGCTGGTTGATTTGTCTGGGGTCGTATTACTACATCCTGTACCGACCGGCATCCAAGGCTGGTCGGGTCAGCAAGGTAGAACCAATCAGCGTTTGAACTGACGCCTTCGCGGGCAAGCCTCGCTCCTACAAGAGCGTGGCGCACCATTAGCCAGTAGGAGCGAGGCTTGCCCGCGAAGAGGCCCTCACAAACAACACATCTTTGCGACGGGCAATAAAAAACCCCGCTGGCTCATCGCCGGCGGGGTTTTTATGTACGGGGTATGGCTGGCTTACATCATGCCGCCCATGCCGCCCATACCGCCCATGTCTGGCATGCCGCCGCCAGCTGGTTTGTCGTCCGGAGCATCAGCGATCATGGCTTCGGTGGTCAGCATCAAGCCACCAATGGACGCCGCAGCCTGCAGAGCAGAACGAGTCACTTTGGTAGGGTCGAGGATGCCCATTTCGATCATGTCGCCGTATTCGCCGGTAGCAGCGTTGTAACCGAAGTTACCCGAACCTTGCTTGACCTTGTCGACAACTACGCTTGGCTCGTCGCCGGAGTTAGCAACGATCTGACGCAGTGGCGATTCGATAGCGCGACGCAGTACAGCAATACCGACGTTCTGATCAGCGTTGTCGCCTTTCAGTTCGCTGATGGCTTGCAGAGCGCGAATCAGCGCTACGCCACCGCCAGGTACCACGCCTTCTTCAACGGCTGCACGAGTAGCGTGCAGGGCGTCTTCAACGCGGGCTTTCTTCTCTTTCATTTCAACTTCGGAACCAGCGCCAACCTTGATCACTGCAACGCCGCCGGACAGCTTGGCCAGACGCTCTTGCAGTTTTTCACGGTCGTAGTCGGAGGAAGTGTCGGCCACTTGCTGACGGATTTGCAGAACGCGAGCCTGGATATCAGCTTCAACGCCGGCGCCGTCGATGACGGTGGTGTTTTCCTTGGTGACGGCTACGCGCTTGGCGTTACCCAGGTGTTCCAGGGTAGCGCTTTCCAGGCTCAGACCGATCTCTTCGGAGATAACGGTACCGCCGGTCAGGACAGCGATGTCCTGCAGCATGGCCTTGCGACGGTCACCAAAGCCTGGAGCCTTGACGGCAACCACTTTGACGATACCGCGCATGTTGTTCACAACCAGAGTCGCCAGGGCTTCGCCTTCAACGTCTTCGCTCACGATCAACAGTGGACGACCTGCTTTGGCAACGGCTTCCAGTACTGGCAGCAGTTCACGGATGTTCGAGATTTTCTTGTCGACCAGCAGGATCAGCGGACCGTCCAGCTCGGCAGTCATGGTCTCTGGCTTGTTGACGAAGTAAGGGGACAGGTAGCCACGGTCGAACTGCATGCCTTCAACAACCGACAGTTCGTTTTCCAGGCCCGAGCCTTCTTCAACGGTGATCACGCCTTCTTTACCGACTTTTTCCATGGCTTCGGCAATGATGTCGCCGATGGAGTTGTCGGAGTTGGCCGAGATGGTGCCGACCTGAGCGATTGCCTTGGTGTCAGCGCAAGGCTTGGACAGGGCTTTGAGCTCTTTGACGATTGCGATGGTCGCTTTGTCGATACCGCGCTTCAGGTCCATCGGGTTCATGCCGGCAGCGACGGCTTTCAGGCCTTCGTTGACGATCGATTGAGCCAGAACGGTAGCGGTGGTGGTGCCGTCGCCTGCGTCATCGTTGGCACGGGAGGCAACGTCTTTGACCAGCTGCGCGCCCATGTTTTCGAAGCGATCTTTCAGCTCGATTTCTTTGGCAACGGACACGCCGTCCTTGGTGATGGTCGGAGCGCCGAAGCTCTTCTCGATGATCACGTTACGCCCTTTAGGGCCCAGGGTCGCTTTTACTGCGTCAGCCAGGACGTTGACACCGGCGAGCATTTTCTTACGGGCGGAATCGCCGAATTTAACTTCTTTAGCAGCCATGATCGATATTCCTTAAATACTTTGTAGTAGCGGGAAAATGAGCGGGGAATCAGCCTTCGACGACAGCGAGGATTTCGCTTTCGCCGATGACCAGCAGGTCTTCGCCGTCAACTTTCACAGTGTTGCTGCCGGAGTAAGGGCCGAACACAACCTTGTCACCCACTTTCACGGACAGCGCACGCACTTCACCGTTGTCCAGGACTTTGCCTGGGCCTACAGCGAGGACTTCGCCCTGGTTTGGCTTTTCAGCAGCCGAACCTGGCAGGACGATACCGCCAGCGGTTTTCTTTTCTTCTTCGCTGCGACGGACGACGACGCGGTCATGCAGAGGACGAAGCTTCATTGTCGATCTCTCCTAATTGTGGTTTTCATCGGCCGGTGTATTCCCGGCGGGTTTAACAAATCCGGCGGTGCCGGGTGCGGTTCGTCAAGCGAACCGCGGAAGTCTGTCTGGCGTGATCGCCAGAAACCTTGCGGTGACCGTTACATAAGGGCGCATAAGCTTATTACAAGGGCGGGGATCGAAATTTTTTGCATCAATGCCCTGAAAACGAACACGGCACCCGAAGGTGCCGTGCAGCTGAAACGCTTTACTTGGAATCGCGGTGTTCGAACTCGCCTTCGATCACGTTCGGCTCGCGGCCCAGCGGCTGCTGCGGAACAGGACCGCCACGTGGCTGAAGATCGTCGGCGAACGCACGCTGACGGATCGCCGCCTCTTCGGCACGCTGACGCATTTTATTGGCCAGCAGCCGACGGGAGATCGGCAGCAGCATGATCAGACCGAGCACGTCAGTGACGAACCCCGGCAGGATCAACAGACCGCCCGCCAGGGCAAGCATCAAACCTTCCAGCATGGTCTGGGCCGGCAGCTCGCCGCGGTTCAGGCTTTCACGAGCACGCAGCGCGGTGGCCAGTCCGGCGATACGCAGCACGAACACGCCGAGCATCGAGCCGAGAATGATCAGCAGCAGGGCCGGGAAAAACCCGATGGCCCCGCTGACCTTGACGAATACGAACAGCTCCAACACCGGAAACAGTACAAAGAGCAATAAAAAAGGGCGCATCAAATGGTTCCTCAACGCAAGAATGCCTTGCCAGTCTTCCCTAGATGACGTCGCCGTTTCGTGAATTCAAGCGTCGGCCACTTCATTTTTCGGCCAATGCTCGGCGTGAGCCAGGAAAACCAAGGCTTCGCGCACTTGTGTCGGCGTATTACAAGGCGCTTGAAACGGTAGCCAGTACAGCGCCTGACCAATGCGCAGGTGCATGCCTTCGGTGTCGATACCCGCCAGTTGCGCCGGCTCGGTTTTCGGCAAGCCTGCCAACTCAACGTAATGGGCGATGGCTTTGGCGTGATCGGCATTCATGTGCTCAACCATGCTCAGTTCGGCTTTGCCGGCGAACGGGTTGGCCACAGTCAGGTGGTCGACCCAGTGAATCGCGCCGAAACCGCCGATGTAGCGGTGACGCACAGGCCTGAGCACCCAGAAATCGAAATCGTGGGCCTTGTGGTAGCTCTGTGAATCAGGGAAATAGCGATAGTAACGCTCGGCCGCTGCTTCGATCGCGGCCTCGTCTTCGAGCTTTTCGGCTTCAGCCAGGTAAGTCAGGCGACCAACGGCTTGTACATCGTCGGCCTCGCGCTCACCCACAAACAGCGAGCATTTCGGATCTTTCTGCAGATTGTGGGTGTGCTGGGCGATGCGGCTGATCAGGATCAGCGGCCGGCCCTGCTCGTCCAGGCAATAGGGAACCACGGAGCCAAACGGGAAGCCGGGCATCGACTTGGAGTGCGTCGACAGGACCCCACGGTATTCCTTGAGAAGCAATTCTCGGGCATTCTTGGCCGCTTCAACGCTCAATTTATGACTCCTTATATAGAATCCGTCAAAAAAACGGACAGGCGCCTGGGGATAAGTTCCAGTACGCCATCGGGGCAGTTCTCATGTGCAACCAGGCCGCATCAGGTGCAGATCGAGAGGCCCTCTAGGAAGGAAACCACTCTGAACCTGCTATTGGGGCATGCGAATGCAACTCACTGACAAAGTAATCATTATCACGGGCGGTTGCCAGGGTTTAGGCCGTTCCATGGCCGAGTATTTCGCAGGTAAAGGCGCGAAGCTGGCATTGGTGGACCTGAACCAGGAAAAGCTCGACGACACCGTCGCGGCCTGCAAAGCCAAGGGCGTCGAAGCTCGGGCTTATCTGTGCAACGTTGCCAATGAAGAGCAAGTGACACACATGGTTGCCCAGGTGGCCGAAGATTTCGGCGCGATTCATGGCCTGATCAACAACGCCGGGATCCTGCGCGACGGCCTGCTGCTGAAGGTCAAGGATGGCGAAATGACCAAGATGAGCCTGGCCCAATGGCAGGCCGTCATCGACGTCAACCTGACCGGCGTGTTTCTGTGCACCCGTGAAGTCGCGGCAAAAATGGTCGAGCTGAACAACAGCGGCGCGATCATCAATATCTCCTCGATTTCCCGTGCCGGCAACGTTGGCCAGACCAACTACTCCGCCGCCAAGGCTGGCGTGGCTGCGGCGACCGTGACTTGGGCCAAGGAACTGGCGCGTTACGGCATTCGCGTGGCGGGCATTGCACCGGGCTTTATCGAAACAGAGATGACGCTGGGCATGAAGCCTGAAGCGTTGGAGAAGATGACGGCCGGGATTCCGCTCAAGCGCATGGGCAAACCGGAAGAGATCGCCCATTCGGCGGCGTACATTTTCGAGAACGACTATTACACCGGCCGGATTCTGGAAATGGATGGCGGGTTGCGGATCTAAAGCCACACCACGGCCCTTGTAGGAGCCAGGCTTGCCGGCGAAAGCAGCCTTGAAGACGCCTTCGCCGGCAAGCCTGGCTCCTACAAAAAGCGGTTTAGTCGTCGCTGATGGTGATGTTCGGCATCGCCGGCGATACCGCTTCCTGCAACACAATCCGCGCGCCGACGTGGCGGGCGAGTTCCTGGTACACCAGCGCAATCGGGCTGTCCGGCTCGGCAATCACCGTTGGCTTGCCGCCATCGGCCTGTTCGCGGATAGCCATTGCCAGCGGTAACGACGCCAGCAGTTCGACGCCGTACTGATTGGCCAGTTTCACCCCGCCACCTTCACCGAACAGATGCTCGGCATGCCCGCAGTTGGAGCAGATGTGCACGGCCATGTTTTCCACCACGCCCAGTACCGGGATGTTGACCTTGCGGAACATCTCCACGCCTTTGCGCGCGTCCAGCAGCGCCAGGTCTTGCGGGGTGGTGACAATGACGGCACCGGCCACCGGGACTTTCTGCGCCAGAGTCAACTGGATGTCGCCGGTGCCTGGCGGCATGTCGATGACCAGGTAATCCAGATCGCCCCAGGCGGTTTGCGTAACCAGTTGCAACAGCGCGCCGGAGACCATCGGCCCGCGCCAGACCATCGGGGTGTTGTCGTCGGTCAGGAACGCCATGGACATCACTTCGACGCCATGGGATTCGATCGGCACGAACCACTTTTGATCCTTGACCTTTGGTCGGGTGCCTTCAGGGATGCCGAACATGATGCCTTGGCTTGGACCGTAGATGTCCGCGTCGAGAATCCCGACCTTGGCGCCTTCACGGGCCAGGGCCAGCGCGAGGTTGGCGGCGGTGGTGGATTTGCCCACACCGCCCTTGCCGGACGCCACGGCCACCACGTTCTTGACGTTGGCCAGGCCCGGAATCTGCGCCTGAGCCTTGTGCGCGGCGATCACACTGGTGATCTCAACGCGAGCGCTGGTCACGCCGTCGAGGCCTTCGATCGCCATTTGCAGCATCTGCGACCAGCCACTTTTGAACAGACCGGCGGCGTAGCCCAGTTCCAGTTGAACGCTGACGCGATCGCTCTGGATGTCGATGCCGCGCACGCACCCGGCGCTGACCGGGTCCTGGTTCAGGTAAGGGTCGGTGTATTGGCGAAGGACGGCTTCCACCGCTGCGCGATTGACGACGCTCATGGGCAACTCCGATAGCAAGACTGGAAAATCAGGCGGGTATCCTAACCGTTCTATGGCCTGGACGGCATGCTTTCAGAATGTGACGAATACCCAATACCTGTAGCAGCTGGCGAAGCCTGCGTTCGGCTGCGAAGCAGTCGTAAAACCAGACGCCGCGGTGCCTCAGGTAGTCCGAGTTGTCTGAATTTGCGACTGCTGCGCAGCCGAACGCAGGCTTCGCCAGCTGCTACAAGGGTCCGTGGATGCCAGTCGCGGGGGTGAAAAATATGCGCCGGCGCTTTATAGTGGCCGACCTCCGTTTCATCAAGTAGCCGAGCCCCATGTCCGAGCCACGCAAGATCCTCGTCACCAGCGCCCTGCCCTATGCCAATGGTTCGATCCATCTTGGCCACATGCTGGAATACATCCAGACCGATATGTGGGTGCGCTTCCAGAAGCACCGCGGCAATCAATGCATTTATGTCTGCGCCGACGACGCTCACGGTTCGGCCATCATGCTGCGCGCGGAAAAGGAAGGCATCACCCCGGAACAACTGATCGCCAACGTCCAGGCTGAACACAGCGCCGACTTTGCCGAGTTCCTGGTGGACTTCGACAACTTCCACTCCACTCACGCCGAAGAAAACCGTGAGCTGTCGAGCCAGATCTACCTGAAGCTGCGTGACGCCGGGCACATCGCCCAGCGCTCGATCACCCAGTATTTCGACCCGGAAAAGAAAATGTTCCTGGCCGACCGCTTCATCAAGGGCACCTGCCCGAAATGCGGCACTGAAGACCAGTACGGCGACAACTGCGAAAAATGCGGTGCAACCTACGCACCGACCGACCTGAAGGATCCGAAGTCGGCGATCTCTGGCGCCACCCCGGTGCTCAAGGATTCCCAGCACTTCTTCTTCAAACTGCCGGACTTCCAGGAAATGCTGCAAGCCTGGACCCGCAGCGGCACCCTGCAAGAAGCCGTGGCCAACAAGATCGCCGAATGGCTGGATGCCGGCCTGCAACAGTGGGACATCTCCCGTGATGCGCCGTACTTCGGTTTCGAGATCCCCGACGAGCCAGGCAAGTACTTCTACGTCTGGCTGGACGCACCAATCGGCTACATGGCGAGCTTCAAGAACCTCTGCGATCGTACGCCGGAGCTGGACTTCGACGCGTTTTGGGGCAAGGACTCCACCGCCGAGCTGTACCATTTCATCGGCAAGGACATCGTCAACTTCCACGCCCTGTTCTGGCCAGCGATGCTCGAAGGCGCCGGTTTCCGCAAACCGACCGGCATCAACGTGCACGGCTACCTGACCGTCAACGGTCAAAAAATGTCCAAGTCCCGTGGCACCTTTATCAAGGCCCGGACTTACCTGGACCACCTGTCGCCGGAATACCTGCGCTACTACTACGCGGCCAAGCTGAGCCGTGGCGTCGATGACCTTGACCTGAACCTCGAAGACTTCGTGCAGAAGGTCAATTCCGACCTGGTCGGCAAAGTCGTCAACATCGCCAGCCGTTGCGCCGGTTTCATCCAAAAGGGTAACGGCGGTGTGCTGGTGGCCGGCAACGCCGCGCCAGAATTGACCGAAGCGTTCCTCGCTGCAGCACCGAGCATTGCCGAGGCCTACGAGGCTCGCGACTTCGCCCGTGCCATGCGCGAGATCATGGGCCTGGCCGACCGTGCCAACGCCTGGATCGCCGACAAGGCGCCGTGGTCGCTGAACAAACAGGAAGGCAAGCAGGACGAAGTCCAGGCCATCTGCGCCTTGGGCGTCAACCTGTTCCGCCAACTGGTGATCTTCCTCAAGCCAGTGCTGCCGCTGCTGGCCGCCGATGCCGAGGCGTTCTTGAACGTCGCGCCGCTGACCTGGGACGACCACGCCACCTTACTCAGCAACCATCAACTGAACGAGTTCAAGCCGTTGATGACCCGTATCGACCCGGTAAAAGTGCAAGCCATGAGCGACGCCTCGAAAGAAGACCTGACCGCCAGCCAGACCGATACCGGTGATGCTGCGCCGGCCGGCAACGGCGAACTGACCAAGGATCCGCTGTCGCCGGAAATCGAGTTCGACGCCTTTGCTGCGGTCGACCTGCGCGTGGCCTTGATCGTCAAGGCCGAGCATGTAGAAGGTGCCGACAAGCTGTTGCGCCTGACCCTGGACATCGGTGACGAGCAACGCAACGTGTTCTCCGGCATCAAGAGCGCTTACCCGGACCCGTCCAAGCTCGATGGTCGTCTGACCATGATGATCGCCAACCTCAAGCCACGGAAAATGAAGTTCGGTATCTCTGAAGGCATGGTGATGGCAGCCGGCCCTGGTGGTGAGGAAATCTACCTGCTCAGCCCCGACAGCGGCGCCAAGCCGGGTCAGCGCATCAAGTAAGGTTCTGCGGTAAACCGATCCCACAGTCGTGCCTGGTGTGACTGTGGGATTTTCATATCTGGCCCCACCCTCCGTCCTTGCCGGATAATGCCTAAGCTTTTTAGACCGCTCTGTTAAAAAGCCCTATTTCAACCGGCACGATCATGACCGAGATGCTTCTTACGCTTATCAGCGCTGCCCTGATCAACAACCTCGTGTTGCATTGGCCGCTGGGCGTCGATCCGCTGCTGGGCAGCGAGCGTGATCAGGTCCATGCCTTGGGCATTGCGACGACCTGTCTGATGCTGGTTGTCGGCCTGTTGAGCTACTCAGCCTGGCACTGGCTGCTGGTGCCGCTGGAGCTGACTTCGCTGCACCTTTTCGTATTCCTGCCATTGAGCGTCCTGCTGATTGGCCCAATGTTGAAGCTGCTGTCGCGGCTATTTCCAAAACTTGCGTTCGATGGCCTCTGGCCTCTGCTGCTGGGCAACGCGGGCGTGCTTGGGCTGACATTGCTCAACGCCCGGGACGACCAAGGATTCTTTCACGCCACTGCCCTGTGCCTCGGCGCCGGGCTGGGGTTCTGGCTGGTGCTGAGTCTTTTCAGCGACCTGCGCCAGCGCACCCTCGATAACGATGTTCCCCTGCCCTTTCGTGGCCTGCCGATCGAGTTGATCGGCGCCGGATTGATCGCAGTGGCTTTTCTCGGATTCAGCGGGCTGATCAAAACATGAGTCTGATTCAACGCATCGACGCCCTCTTGCCGCAGACCCAATGCGGCAAGTGCGGCCACCCCGGATGCAAGCCGTACGCCGAAGGCATCGCCAGCGGCGAGCCGATCAACAAGTGCCCGCCAGGTGGCAGTGAAACCATCTCGGCGCTGGCTGACTTGCTGCACGTACCGGTGCTGGAACTGGACGTCAGTCGCGGCTCGGCACCGGCGCAAATCGCTTATATTCGCGAAGCCGAATGCATCGGTTGCACCAAATGCATCCAGGCCTGCCCGGTGGATGCGATCGTCGGCGCAGCCAAATTGATGCACACGGTGATCGTCGACGAATGCACCGGTTGCGACCTGTGTGTGGCGCCCTGCCCGGTGGATTGCATCGAGATGCGGCCGTTGCCCTTGGCCACGGTGCTGCCAATTGTGGGGGGCCTGGCGTTCAGCCTTGAGGAACAACGCGCCCGGACGGCCAAGCGCAATCATGCGCGGCGTCGCTTCGAACAGCGCAACGCCCGCTTGCGGCGTGAAGAAGAACAGAAACTCGCCGAACGTCAGGCCCGTGCCCAACGCGCCGTGCCGCACAACGAAGTGACGACGCTCGACCCGGTTCAGGCAGCGCTTGAGCGGGTGCGCGCGCAAAAAGCGGCAAACGCCGATGCGGCGTTGAAAAAAGCCAAGATCGATGTGGCGATGAGTCGCGCGCAACTGAACAAGTCGCTCAAGGCCTTCGGTCATCCGCCGACGTTCGAGCAGCAGTCGCAACTGATCGTGCTGCAACAGCAGTTCGAAGCGGCCGAGCAAGCCTTGGCGCAGTTGGAAAGCAGCGCGCCGCCAACTCCGACGCCAGTCGCTCCAGCGAAGGACGCCGAGCTGAAACGGGCGAAGATCCAGCTGGCCATGCGCCGTTCCGAACTCAATAAAGCGCGCACCAGCGAAGCAGAGGCTGAACAGATTGCAGCGCTGGAACTCGCGGTGAAGGACGCCGAGCGCCAGGTGGATGCCTATGTCGCCCCTTGAATCGGTCGACGAACGCCTTCAGCAGGCCATGAAGCTGGTGTTGCTGGCCACCGTGCCGGGCATGCTGGTGTTGTTCTGGTTGTATGGCTGGGGCGTGTTGATCAACCTGATTCTGGCGGCCGTTAGCGCATTGGCCGTTGAAGCAGCGGTGTTGCAACTGCGCAAGCGATCGATCAAACCGACCCTGAGCGACGGCAGCGCCCTGGTCAGCGCGACGTTGCTGGCTCTGGCCTTGTCGCCCTATTGCCCATGGTGGCTGACGGTCAGTGCGGCGGCATTCGCGATGCTTGGCAAACACCTCTACGGCGGCGTCGGCAAGAATCCGTTCAACCCGGCGATGCTCGGTTTTGCCCTGGTGCTGGTGACCTTTCCCCAGCAAATGACCCTCTGGCCGTCATCGCACGGCATGAATCTGCTTGATGGTTTGCAGCAGGTCTTCGGCTTCGGCCAGATGCCAGATGCCTGGGTCCAGGCCACGGCGCTGGACAGCCTGCGGATCAACAAAAGCCTGACCATGGACGAACTCTTCGCCGGCAACCCGGCGTTCGGCCGCCTCGGCGGACGCGGCGTGGAATGGGTCAACCTGGCCTTTCTCGCTGGCGGCGCGTTTCTTCTGCAACGGCGGGTGTTCACTTGGCACGCACCGGTCGGCATGCTCGCCAGCCTGTTCATCATCAGCCTGCTGTGCTGGAACGGATCGGGCTCCGACTCCCATGGCTCGCCGCTGTTTCACCTGCTCACCGGCGCGACCATGCTGGGTGCATTCTTTATTGCCACTGAGCCGGTGTCCGGCGCGAAAAGTCCCGGCGCCCGACTCCTGTTCGGTGCCGGCGTGGGATTGCTGACCTACCTGATTCGAACCTGGGGCGGTTACCCGGACGGCGTAGCGTTTGCCGTGCTGCTGATGAACCTTTGCGTCCCGGCGCTGGAGCGGATTGTCGCGTCCAGGCAAGAGCAGGTTGCCCCATGAACCGAGCGACGAGCGTTGTGATGCTGGCGCTGCTGGCCGGGCTGGGGATTGGCACGACGTACTTCGTGCAACACACCAGCGAACCGCGCATCAGCGCGCAACAGCGCTTGATCGACAGCCGCAACCTGCTGGACCTGCTTGCGCCCGACAGCTACGACAATCAACCGCTGGACCAGCCGCTTGCCCTCAAAGACATTCAATTGGCTAACAGCATGCTGCTGGGTGGCTATCTGGCGACCAAGGCCGGCCAACCTCGCGCGGTGTTGCTGCGCAGTCAGACGCTGGGCTACGAGGGTTCCATCGAGCTGCTGGTCGCCATCGGCGCAAACGGCAAGTTGCTGGGGGTCAAGACCCTCAAGCAATCGGAAACCCCTGCGCTGGGCGGCAAGATTGCAGACTGGCCCAATGCCTGGCTTCAGGTATTCACCGGCAAGTCTCGAACCGACCCCGGCGACACGGGCTGGGCTTTGAAGAAAGACCAGGGTCAATTCGATCAGATAGCGGGCGCGACCATTACATCAAGAGCGGTGATCAGCGCCGTCCATGACGCGTTGCGCTATTTCGATGAACATCCGCAACAGCTGATCGGGAGCAGCGCTCATGAATAAGTCAGCAACGCTACGAAACTCACTGATGCTTGCGCCTCTGATCGGCGCTACGGACGCCTGGCTGACGGCCCTGGGCCTGTGGCTGATGTTCTTCGTGGTGATCAATGCTTATGACGTCAGCATGGGCGCCTTGCGATCACGGCTGATTCCGTCCACCCGCTTGCTTGCCAGCATCCTGCTGGCTGCCACGTTGACCAGTTGTGCGGAACTTGCCGCGCAGGTCGGGTCACTTCAATGGCATCAGCACGTGGGGATCTATACAGGATTGATCGCCGTGCAATGCGTGGTGCTGGAACACAATGGCTTTTTTCAGGAATCGCGACTTGATCGCCTGCGCTTGTGTAGCCTGTTTGGCGCGCTGATGGTCGGCCTTGGTCTGCTGCGCGAACTTATCGGCACCGGCGGCCTGCACTTGGCCACGCTGGTCCCTGGCGGATTCATTCTCCTGGGACTGCTGATTGCCGCCTGGCAAGCCTGGAACCGCCCGACTCCCTCACACTGACTGATTTCGAGGAAACGCACTGCCCATGAATGCCGCAAAACGTCTGGAAATTTTCCGCAGGTTTCACGAAGACAACCCGGAACCGAAGACCGAACTGGCCTATTCCTCGCCGTTCGAATTGCTGATTGCCGTCATTCTATCCGCCCAGTCAACCGATGTCGGCGTGAACAAGGCCACCGCCAAACTCTACCCGGTGGCCAATACACCGGCGGCGATTCATGCCTTGGGGGTTGAAGGGCTGTCGGAATACATCAAGACCATTGGCCTGTTTAACAGCAAAGCGAAAAACGTGATCGAAACCTGTCGCTTGCTGGTGGAGCGCCATGACGGCGAAGTACCGCAAACCCGAGAAGAGCTGGAAGCGCTACCCGGCGTCGGCCGCAAGACCGCCAACGTGGTGCTCAATACCGCTTTTCGCCAACTGACCATGGCCGTGGACACCCACATTTTCCGGGTCAGCAACCGCACAGGCATTGCGCCAGGCAAGAACGTGGTCGAGGTGGAGATGAAACTGATGAAGTTTGTCCCCAGGCAATACCTGCTCGATTCCCACCATTGGTTGATCCTGCATGGACGCTATGTTTGCCTGGCCCGCAAGCCTCGCTGCGGTAGCTGCCGGATCGAAGACCTGTGCGAATACAAGCAAAAGACCTCGGACGATTGAGGCGCTATTAGATTTATTGATGCATCGATTGAAAAAATCTTTTTTACCCGCCGAGAGATTGTCGATATAAGGGGCGCCAAAGGCAGTCTTAGCCTGGAGTTAACCTTATGAGCACTGGCAAAGAGCAATTGGACGTAGATGACGACTTCACACCCGTTGAGGCCGATGACGCTGAACCGGTGGTTGAAGTGGCGAAGACCAACCTGAGCAAACGCCGCACCATCGATAACCTGCTGGAGGAGCGCCGACTGCAAAAGCAATTGGCCGATTACGATTTTGACCTTTGACACCTAAAAGCCTCCCGAAACGGAGGCTTTTTACTAAGTGCCAATCCCTCAATCGCCACTGCTCTCATACCAGTCCATTGCGTTGAGCCAGCTCAATCAGATCGACCAGGGAGCGAGCATTGAGTTTCAACAACAGACGGGTCTTGTAAGTACTGACGGTTTTATTGCTGAGGAACATTCCATCGGCAATCTCCTTGTTTGTCTTTCCTCGGGCCAACTGTTGCAGCACCATCATTTCGCGTCCGGACAGACGATCAACCATATCGGCTTCACTGGCATTCCCAAGACTTGAGCGCACGGTGTGCAGTGCTTGATTCGGAAAGTAACTGTAGCCAGAGAGTACGGCCTTTATCGCACTGAGCAATTCAGTGAGATCCTGTTGTTTGCAGACATATCCCGCTGCACCCGACTGCATGCAACGCATGGAAAAATGCCCGGGGGCCTGAGAGGTCAATATCAGAACTTTAATAGGCATCGCCGTCGAGGTCAGGCGTGCGATGACTTCCAGCCCATCCAGTTTGGGTATTCCAATATCCAGAATTACAATATCCGGCATAAGTTCGCGGGCTAGTTGTAACGCATCCACGCCATTATCTGTTTCTGCAATGACTTCGTAGCCATGACGCTCCATCAGCATACGTACCGCAAGACGAATGACGGGGTGATCATCCACGATCAGCACTTTATTCATGGGCAAGTCCAATTTCGCTGTTCGAATTTTTAGAGCCCGCACAATAGCCTAGTCGTTTCATCCATGGCATGCCGCCCCCCTCGGCCACCTGCACCGAGAGACATTCCCTACAAACAAAAAGGATAAGTCTTACAAAAATCAGGCGAATACTGTGTGTCTTAAATTTTACCGTCCAGTCGACGCTGTTCGTTTTGAAATTTTCTTGTATCGATTTACATCAGAAAATCAAAGAAACAGGATTCTATCCAAACGACCCGACAAGCGCTGACGATTGAGCTACGCTTAAAAAGCAACCATTCTTGTCAAATAAAGATTCACACCAGATAGTTAAAACCCTACCCCTCCACCTTAAACCACCACAACAAACTTAACATCATGCAACACTTCAAAAACAGAAACCAACACGCACTTATTAAAAACAAGCACAACAATAGTACCCGACCCACAAACAATACAGCTACTATGAACACCCACTAAAAAACCAACTAAAAGGAAACCACAAAACAATATAAGCCCCTCCCGGCCACACTTTAATCTACCCACACCCGCAGCCTCCCCATAAACCAAACGAGAAAAGACAATCTTTCATGAGCAAAAAACATGATCAAATTCAAAACAAGAATTACCAACCCCATGACAATCATTGCGATATTTGCAACGCTGTCTGAGACATCGGCCGCTATTTCTCTTCCCTTTCTCGATAACGAGGAACGAGAGGTCTATATCTGGTTCCTTATCAGCTTCCCTTTTTATTTGCTCTTTCTATTCTTCGCTACACTCAACTTCAACTATCGATCGCTTTACGCGCCCTCTGATTTTGAGAAAGGAAAGCATTTCATAAAGGCCATGACCGATGCCGATCACTTGCAGAGCCACACACCCGAGCATTTGGTTGAGCATCACGTACGTTCAACGGTGTCACTAAAAGATCTGCACATCGTCGACGCGCGATGGATGAGCAGCAAAATGGATTTCAACACGTTGATGGAGAAGGTCCAGCAACCACAGGAAAACCCTGCACGCGTGATCGTGTTTCTCACGTGTACCGATTCAGAGGCATTGCTGAAGGAAGGCGCACACAAGCATTCGAAACAAACCAGGAAACGCAACAGCACTACGTTCTGGATTGCTTACAATCTGAGCTCACATGGCATGACGACTATGGCTTGAGTACCGATAGCAGAAGACAGCTCTCGAAGAAAATCCGAGAGCAATAGCAGACAAAATCGTATGTGTATGAACAACAAGAAAGCTGAAACCAATGCTCCGACAGGAATACTCCCTTTTTCAGATGTGTGGCCTTGTCATCGACAAGGCCACATTTCCATTACCGTCGTTGCAGCTTCAAAGGTCTCAGAAAAGCTTCCGGCCTTTGTTCGCGGCAATACGCATGCGCAAGGCGTTGAGCTTGATGAAGCCCGCCGCGTCGGCCTGGTTGTAGGCGCCGCCGTCTTCTTCGAAGGTCGCGATGTTGGCATCGAACAACGATTCGTCAGACTTGCGACCGGTGACGATCACATTGCCCTTGTACAGCTTCAGGCGCACAACGCCGTTCACGTGTGCCTGGGACGCATCGATCATCTGTTGCAGCATCAGACGCTCAGGGCTCCACCAGTAACCGGTGTAGATCAGGCTGGCATATTTAGGCATCAGCTCGTCTTTGAGGTGAGCCACTTCGCGATCCAGGGTGATCGATTCGATCGCACGGTGAGCGCGCAGCATGATGGTGCCGCCAGGGGTTTCGTAGCAGCCACGGGACTTCATGCCCACGTAACGGTTCTCGACGATGTCGAGACGGCCGATACCGTGTTCGCCACCGATACGGTTCAGGGTCGCCAGCACGGTGGCCGGAGTCATTTCGACGCCGTCCAGTGCAACGATGTCGCCGTTGCGGTAGGTCAGTTCCAGGTACTGCGCCTTGTCAGGAGCCTTCTCCGGGGAGACGGTCCATTTCCACATGTCTTCTTCGTGCTCGGTCCAGGTGTCTTCCAGCACGCCGCCTTCATAGGAGATGTGCAGCAGGTTGGCATCCATCGAGTACGGGGATTTTTTCTTGCCGTGGCGCTCGATCGGGATGTTGTGCTTTTCAGCGTAATCCATCAGCTTTTCACGGGAGAGCAGGTCCCATTCGCGCCACGGAGCGATCACTTTCACCCCTGGCTTCAAGGCGTAGGCGCCCAGTTCGAAACGAACCTGGTCGTTACCCTTGCCGGTGGCGCCGTGGGAAATGGCGTCAGCGCCGGTTTCGTTGGCGATTTCGATCAGGCGTTTGGCGATCAACGGACGAGCGATGGAAGTACCCAGCAGGTACTCGCCTTCGTAAACGGTGTTGGCGCGGAACATCGGGAAGACGAAATCACGCACGAATTCTTCGCGCAGATCGTCGATGTAGATCTCTTTCACGCCCATGGCCTGAGCCTTGGCGCGTGCAGGTTCGACCTCTTCGCCCTGACCCAGGTCAGCGGTAAAGGTCACCACTTCACAGTTATAAGTATCCTGCAGCCACTTGAGGATCACCGAAGTGTCCAGGCCGCCGGAATACGCCAGAACGACCTTGTTTACGTCCGCCATGCCATCACTCCACGGGGTTCTACGGAAAGCCGTGAAGTCTACCGGTCATACGGAATAATTTACAGAGGCGCGACAGCTTATGACGACGAAGCGACAGATTCTGTCGAACGAGCGACGATGTCGACGGGTTCAGGAAGTCGCAGGTGCGCTTCCCGGGGTCGTGGATTGAGGCGCGACTTTCTCGGTCGGAGCCACCCGTTCCAGGCGCACGGCGACCCGGCGATTCTTCGCGCGATTGCTGGCATTGGTGTTTGGCGACACAGGGTATCGCTCACCGTGGAAACGCATGGTGATCTGTGACTCCTGAATGCCATTGGCCTTGAAATAGTCCATCACCGCCAGCGCGCGGCGGCGTGACAACTCGCGGTTGGTCAGGCGATTGCCGCTGTTGTCGGAGTGCCCGTCGAGTTCGATGTGATTGACCGTCGGGTCAGCCTTCATGAACTCCAGCATCACCTGCAACTGAGACTTGGCTTGCGGATCGAGATCGACGCCTTCACCCGGGAAGCCGATCTCGGACTGTTTGACCTGCTCGAAATTCTTCGGCAGCAGTTTCGCAACGCAACCCTGATAGTCGTTGAAGGCCTTGCTGAACTTGACCGGCAACAGGCGCACTTCAGACACCCGACCATCGCCGGATGAATGCCGAATGACCGGACTGCGGCCGTCCATCAACCCGCTGATCAGGCGCCCGGCCTGAACTTGCGAACTGTTGAACAACACATTACCGCTGCCGATTCTCACCGAACCCAGGTTGATGTCGCCACGTCCCGGCTGCCACGGCGCAGCGGCCGCCAGCAGGGTCGCGGACCCGCCGCCGATCATCGCGTTGTAGGCTTTCAGACGAAACGTCGCCTGCTCGCCGGCACGGCGCACGAATTCACCCGAACCGAAATCGGTAATCGGTTGAGTCAGGCGGCACTCGAACTTGTCACCTTCGACCGTCCACTCGATGCTCTCCAGACGTGTCTGGAAAGTGAGCGCCATCGCAGGGAGGCTGGCAAACACACTGAGCAAGGCTAAATAACGCTGGCGCACGGGAGGCTCCACTGGCTTCGACAACAAAAAGACCGACACACATATTTACGGCATACCTGTTGGATATCGGAAGGTTCCTGCAAAACTTGATAGCGAGTGCCTGAGAGAGTCTTTTCCGGTAGCATTCCCCTCAGTTTGACCCGCCTGGAATCCACTCATGTCCGACCGCCTGACCCTGCTGCGTCCCGACGACTGGCATATTCATCTTCGCGATGGTGCTGTGTTGACCAATACCGTTGCGGATGTCGCGCGCACCTTTGGTCGCGCCATCATCATGCCCAACCTGGTACCTCCGGTGCGTAACGCCGCTGAAGCCGACGGCTATCGCCAGCGGATTCTCGCTGCACGCCCGGCCGGCAGTCGTTTCGAACCGTTGATGGTGCTTTACCTGACCGACCGAACCCAGCCCGAAGAAATTCGCGAGGCCAAGGCCAGCGGTTTCGTTTACGCCGCCAAGCTGTACCCGGCCGGCGCGACCACCAACTCGGACTCTGGTGTCACCAGCATCGACAAGATCTTCCCTGCACTTGAGGCCATGGCCGAAGTCGGGATGCCCTTGCTGATTCACGGTGAAGTCACCCGTGGCGATGTCGATGTGTTCGACCGCGAAAAACTCTTCATCGATGAGCACATGCGTCGTGTGGTCGAGCGTTTCCCGACGCTCAAAGTGGTGTTCGAACACATCACCACCGCGGACGCCGTGCAGTTCGTCAACGAGGCTTCGGCCAGCGTTGGCGCGACCATCACCGCGCATCACCTGCTGTACAACCGCAATCACATGCTGGTGGGCGGGATTCGGCCGCACTTCTATTGCCTGCCGATCCTCAAGCGCAATACCCATCAGGAAGCCCTGCTCGACGCCGCCACCAGCGGCAGCGACAAGTTCTTTCTCGGCACCGACTCGGCGCCCCACGCCCAGCACGCCAAGGAAGCGGCCTGCGGCTGTGCCGGGTGCTACACCGCTTATGCGGCGATCGAGATGTACGCCGAAGCCTTTGAACAACGCAACGCACTGGACAAGCTCGAAGCCTTCGCCAGCCTCAACGGCCCGCGCTTCTATGGCCTGCCGGTGAACACCGACCGCATCACCCTGGTCCGCGATGAGTGGACCGCCCCAACCAGCCTGCCATTTGGCGAGCTGACCGTAATCCCGCTGCGCGCCGGTGAAAAACTGCGCTGGCGCCTGCTGGAGGAACACGCGTGAGTGAAGACCATTTCGACGACGAACAGGACGGTCAAGGCGGCGGAGGTGGTTCGCGCCACCCGATGGCTGCTCGCTTCCGTGGGTACCTGCCAGTTGTTGTCGACGTTGAAACCGGTGGTTTCAACTCTGCCACTGACGCCTTGCTGGAAATCGCCGCGACCACTATCGCCATGGACGAAAAAGGGTTCGTGTACCCCGATCACACCTATTTCTTCCGCGTCGAGCCTTTTGAAGGCGCGAACATTGAAGCGGCCGCGCTGGAATTCACCGGGATCAAACTCGATCACCCGCTGCGTATGGCGGTGAGCGAAGAAGCCGCGTTGACCGACATCTTCCGTGGCATCCGCAAGGCCCTGAAAGCCAACGGCTGCAAACGGGCGATTCTGGTCGGGCATAACAGCAGCTTCGACCTGGGTTTCCTTAACGCCGCTGTCGCGCGCCTGGACATGAAGCGCAACCCGTTTCATCCGTTCTCCAGCTTCGATACCGCGACCCTCGCCGGTCTGGCTTACGGTCAAACCGTACTGGCCAAGGCCTGCCAGGCGGCGGACATCGATTTTGATGGTCGCGAGGCTCACTCGGCACGCTACGACACCGAGAAGACCGCCGAGCTGTTCTGCGGCATCGTCAATCGCTGGAAACAAATGGGTGGCTGGGAAGATTTCAACGACTGATCATGGTCGCTGGATTTATCCCGCCCATAAAAAAACCGGCCTCAGCGGCCGGTTTTTTTATGCCTGACGCATGGGCTTACAGCGCCGCAGCGTGCTCGGTCAGGTAAGCCGAGACGCCTTCTGGCGAAGCGTTCATGCCTTTGTCGCCTTTTTTCCAGTTGGCAGGGCAAACTTCGCCGTGCTCTTCGTGGAATTGCAGCGCGTCGACCAGACGGATCAGCTCTTCCATGTTACGGCCCAGCGGCAGGTCGTTGATGATCTGCGAACGGACAACGCCTTTGTCGTCGATCAGGAACGCGCCACGGAAAGCCACGCCGCCTTCGGACTCAACGTCGTAGGCCTTGGCGATTTCGTGCTTCATGTCGGCAGCCATGGTGTAGCGAACCTGGCCGATACCGCCACTGTTCACCGGGGTGTTGCGCCATGCATTGTGGGTGAAGTGCGAATCGATCGACACCGCGACCACTTCAACGTTACGAGCCTTGAAGTCAGCCATGCGGTTGTCCAGAGCGATCAGCTCGGATGGGCAAACGAAGGTGAAGTCCAGTGGGTAGAAGAACACCAGGCCATATTTGCCTTTGATGGCCGAGGACAGGGTGTAGCTGTCTACGATTTCGCCATTGCCGAGAACGGCCGGTACGGTGAAGTCCGGGGCTTGTTTGCCTACGAGTACGCTCATTGAATATCTCCTGGTCTATTAACGTGAAGAACTGGGCTCGCGTCAGCCTGCCACCCTCAGGCGACAGCCCTGTGACACGACCCCCTTCGCAAGGACCGACCATCATACACGGCGTTTTTGAGCTGTCCTCAACGGTTTTTCACCGGCTCATCAAATTGACCGTCGCAGCAGCTAATGGCAGATCGCCTGGAGGAAAACCGTTCGTCAGTCTCACGCGCTTATAACGCAAAGCTTTCAGAAACCACTTTGACAATCATTCTCGTTAACATTAAGATCCATCGCAATTGAGTCACAACCAGCGACGGTTCTCACTTATGTATGTCTGCCTCTGCACTGGCGTCACCGACGGTCAAATCCGCGATGCAATCTATGAAGGTTGCTGCAGCTATAAAGAAGTCCGTCAGGCTACCGGCGTAGCCAGCCAATGCGGTAAATGCGCCTGCCTTGCCAAGGAAGTGGTGCGTGAAACCCTGACCAAATTACAATCGGCCCAGGCTGCGATTCCTTTCCCGGTAGAATTTACTGCTGCGTAATTACCGTATTCCAAAGAACCGGACTTGAAGTCCGGTTTTTTTATGCCTGAAAATCAACTGCTTACGCTCTAGACGCGGAACACAAACATTCTTATTCCGATTAATTTTCACTTAAGTTTCAATAACTTAGGTTTGACACTCTTAGTTGTGCGGCTCAAACTCTGCCTTATAGACAGCTAATACAGGGCAGGACCCCATCATGAAAGGCGACATTACAGTCATCCAGCATCTCAACAAGATCCTTGCCAATGAGCTGGTCGCGATCAATCAATACTTTCTGCATGCGCGCATGTACGAAGATTGGGGTCTGAACAAGCTCGGCAAGCACGAATACCACGAATCCATCGACGAGATGAAACACGCCGACAAGCTGATCAAGCGCATTCTGTTCCTCGAAGGTCTGCCGAACGTTCAGGACCTGGGCAAGCTGCAGATCGGCGAACACACCCAGGAAATGCTTGAGTGTGACCTGCGTATCGAAAAAACCGGTCATGCTGACCTCAAGGTCGCCATCGCACATTGCGAGACCGTTGGCGACTTCGGTAGCCGTGAACTGCTCGAAGATATTCTTGAATCCGAAGAAGAACATATCGACTGGCTGGAAACCCAATTGGGCCTGATCGATAAAGTCGGTCTTGAGAACTATCTGCAATCGCAGATGGGCGAAGACGAGTAAGTGAGTACCTGCTAAATTCGAGACAGTAAAAAGCCCCGCTCTCTTTTAAAGAGGCGGGGCTTTTTAATGATCTCTCTTGTAGGAGCGATGCTTGCTCGCGAAGAACGATGACGCGGTATTTCCTGATAGACCGAGGCGCCCTTTTCGCGGGCAACTCTCGCTCCTACAAAAGGTACCGAATCAGGCTTCGGTCTTGTTCGCAGCAGCCGCTTCAACAGCAGTCTTGATCGTGGTCTGCAACGAACCGTCAGCAGCCATCTCGGTCATGATGTCGCTACCGCCGACCAGCTCACCACCGACCCACAGTTGCGGGAAGGTTGGCCAGTTGGCGTATTTTGGCAGGTTGGCGCGGATTTCCGGGTTCTGCAGGATGTCCACGTACGCAAACTTTTCACCACATGCCATCACGGCCTGCGCGGCTTTCGCGGAGAAGCCACACTGCGGGGCATTCGGCGAACCTTTCATGTAAAGCAGAATGGTGTTGTTAGCAATCTGCTCTTTAATCGTTTCGATGATATCCATGGAGCACCTCGGCTGAACTTTCCGACTCAAGGGTCGGCACGGTGGCGCATTGTAACGGAAAGCCGAGCGCCATGCTCGGTCTGCCCGACAGACACGATCAAGCCGCCGCCACGGTCACTGGAACACCGTTCAACGCCGCATTCCCCGACAACTCGTCGAGCTGACACTCATCGGTCAGGTCATTGGCGCTGGAACCGGGTTGACCACTGGCGATCGTCATCTGCACGCCAGGGCGCGCATGGCCCCAACCGTGAGGAAGGCTGACCACGCCTTTCATCATATCCAGGCTGGCGAGCACTTCAACTTCGATCACGCCGACCCGCGAACTGACCCGCACACGCTGCCCATCGCTGAGTCCACGACTGCCCAGGTCATCCGGGTGCATCAACAATTGATGGCGCGGCTTACCCTTCACAAGACGGTGATAGTTGTGCATCCACGAGTTGTTACTGCGCACATGGCGGCGGCCAATCATCAGCAATTCTTCAGCAGCCGGTGCTTGCAGCGTGGCGAAGCGGGCCAGGTCGGCGAGGATCGCGGCCGGCGCGGCCTGGACTCGCTGATTGGCGGTTTTCAGGCGTGGGGCCAGGTTGGATTTGAGCGGACCCAGATCGACGCCATGCGGGTGATCGAACAGCGTCGCCAACGAAAGCTTGTGTGGCGAGGCATCGCCATAAAACCCCATCCGCAGACCACGATCGATCATCTGCGCGGGTGGAATGGTCGGTTTCAGCTCCTTGCCGGTCTTCGCCGCAAAGGCCTGGGCCAGGCCAACAAAGATCTCCCAGTCGTGCAACGCACCTTCAGGTTTGCCCAGGATCGCCCGGTTGAAACGGGTCACGTTACGCACCGCGAACATGTTGAACGTGGTGTCGTAGTGATCGTTTTCCAACGCCGAGGTCGACGGCAGGATCAGGTCGGCATAGCGCGTGGTTTCATTGATATACAGGTCAATGCTGACCATGAATTCCAGCCCGTCCAGCGCCTGTTCCAGTTGTCGGCCATTGGGTGTGGATAGCACCGGATTGCCGGCGACGGTGATCAGCGCACGGACCTGCCCTTCCCCACCCGTCAGCATCTCTTCTGCCAGCGCCGACACCGGCAATTCGCCACCGTACTCGGGACGCCCGGACACGCGACTCTGCCACAGATTGAAATGCCCGCCCGACGTCGAGGCCACCAGATCCACCGCCGGTTCGGTGCACAACGCACCGCCGACGCGGTCGAGGTTGCCGGTGACCAGGTTGATCAGTTGCACCAGCCAATGACACAGCGTGCCGAAAGCCTGGGTCGAGACGCCCATCCGCCCATAGCAGACCGCAGTCGGCGCCGCCGCGAAATCCCGGGCCAGTTGGCGAATTTGCTCTGCCGGCACCGCACACAAGGGGCTCATGGTGTCGGCGGTAAATGTCGCGATCGCCTGACGCACGTCTTCCAGACCGTCAACCGGTAAATGACTGTCGCGGGTCAGGCCTTCGGTGAACAAGGTGTTGAGCAAGCCGAACAACAGCGCCGCATCGCCACCGGGGCGCACGAACAGATGCTGATCGGCCATCGCCGCCGTTTCGCTGCGACGCGGATCGACCACCACCACTTTGCCGCCCCGGGCCTGAATCGCCTTCAGACGTTTTTCCACATCCGGCACGGTCATGATGCTGCCATTGGAAGCCAGAGGATTGCCGCCAAGAATCAGCATGAAATCGGTATGGTCGATGTCCGGAATCGGCAACAGCAAGCCGTGGCCGTACATTAAATGGCTGGTCAGGTGATGAGGCAACTGATCGACCGAGGTCGCGGAAAACCGGTTGCGGGTTTTCAGCAGGCCCAGGAAGTAATTGCTGTGGGTCATCAAGCCATAGTTGTGCACGCTGGGGTTGCCTTGATAAACCGCCACCGCGTTCTGCCCGTGATGCTCTTGAATCGCCGCCAGGCGCTCAGCGACAAGGCGGAAGGCGTCTTCCCACTCGATAGGCTGCCATTCGCTGCCCACTCGCAGCATCGGCTGACGCAGTCGATCCGGATCGTTCTGAATGTCCTGCAGGGCAACCGCTTTGGGGCAGATATGCCCACGGCTGAACGTATCCAGCGGATCGCCCTTGATCGAGGTGATCTGCACGCCACGGCCTTCGACCTCGGAAGTCTCGATAGTCAGGCCGCAGATGGCCTCACACAGGTGGCAGGCACGGTGATGGAGAGTCTTGGTCATGGCCAGTCTCTGTTTTGTTCTGGGCGGGCAATATCAGCCGCGGGAACAAAACTATGGCGCGTGATCCGCGACTGCGCCAGCGACGTTCGTCTTGTGAATCGGCGACCATCAGGCCAGCCGATGGCCACGCATAAATCAGTTCGGCGGTAACCGGGGCGGCGCCTGCAACTGGATCTCTTGGACGGTTTCGATCTGTTCCTGGGCGACATGTACGCCGGTGAGCTCGCCGATCAGTCGCCAGTGCTCGTCGAGCCCCGTGCTGATGGTTGCCATGCGGTCGATCATGCGTCGACCGGCCGCCTTGGTCACTTCGTCGTCACTGCGCATCAACTCGAAGGACATCGACGTCATGGAAGCAGTGAGGTGGGTCAAGGAACGGGCCGTGAGGCCGAGTAAATCCATTAACAGCTGTTCTTTCGATTCCATTCCGAAGGCTTCCTGCGTCACTCGTGAGTTAGTTATAACCCAGCACTTTGCATAAGCAAATGTTTCAGGCCTGACACAGTGACAGCCGGCGCCTTGAGGCTTTGTCAAAACATGAGTACGGCCACACAGACATACTCACTGAGGCTGAGAAATCTTCAGCGCCTTCTTTTTAAGAGGTGAGGTCAATGCCGTCCATATTCCGCCGACAGCCAGCCAAAGCATGACGCCGGAACCGATCAGGATAATCGCTTTCTGGTTTGCCAGGATGCCCAGCTGATGAGGCTCGGCTTGATAAACCTGCAAAGCAATATCAATGACGCTCACCACGGTGAACCACGCGACCACCAACGCAGCGCCATGCTTCAGGTCGGGCGTCGACCGGGCGAGTAGTGAAGCCCCCAGATAGATTCCAATTGCGATCAATCCTCCCAATACCAAAAACTGGGTTGAATCAATCTGCAATCGCGTCATCCTTGAAATTCTTCACGCCGATAAAAGCGCCGACGATGGCGCCAACCACGGCACTCGGAACGCCCGGGTAAATCGTGCTGGCGATAATCGCGAAGCCCATGACCGTGGAAATCACAGCCATATCGAATGCCGGGGAAACACGACGAAGTCGCGTAAGGCCAGTGTGTCCGGTTTTATTGATCGCCATACAGCGCTCCCTCCCTGGGAGTGTTTGACTTTACGCAGTCGAGAATCCGCAATGGGGCGGATAATACCCGAGCGCAGCCCGATACCCGGCACCTGAAAACGTAACAGCAAACGACTCCGCCACCTTGAAACGGCGCCACTGACGCAGCGCAGTTCGAGGGCAGAGAGCGCTGCTCAACGGGTCTGTCACTCTTAGTCGGATGTCGAGCCTGATCACGGCATTTATTGCATTCCAGCTTCGGCAACGTGTACAAATGTTGCTCTGGGCCTGCGCAACCTGGATCAATGCCACGGTGCACAGCTCAAACGGTTGTAAAGCTTGAAACATGTTGGAAGCTGTAAAAACAGCCCCCTATTGGAAAAACGCGACATTTAATGTCAATATCGCGCCTCCCCCTATTTCGTCGCCCCGTGCGGCTTACGCCGCAGGTCTCGCCCGTTTTTCAGTTAAACAAGGCTTTGAGTATCTGCGGTCTGTTGCAAAAAGGTAGTCAATGATGAGCGCAAGGCACTTTCTCTCCCTGATGGATTGCACGCCCGAAGAGCTGGTCAGCGTGATCCGTCGAGGCGTTGAGCTCAAGGACCTGCGTAACCGCGGCGTACTGTTCGAGCCTCTGAAAAACCGCGTGCTCGGGATGATTTTCGAGAAGTCCTCCACGCGCACCCGCATCTCGTTCGAGGCCGGCATGATCCAGCTCGGCGGCCAGGCGATTTTCCTGTCGCCGCGCGACACTCAGCTGGGCCGTGGCGAACCGATCGGCGACGCCGCCATTGTCATGTCGAGCATGCTCGATGCGGTGATGATCCGTACATTTTCCCACAGCACATTGACCGAGTTCGCCGCCAATTCACGCGTTCCGCTGATCAACGGCCTGTCCGATGACCTGCACCCATGCCAGTTGCTGGCCGACATGCAGACATTCCTCGAACATCGCGGCTCGATCCAGGGCAAGACCGTGGCCTGGATCGGCGACGGCAACAACATGTGCAACAGCTATATAGAAGCGGCGATCCAGTTCGACTTCCAGTTGCGCATTGCCTGCCCTGAAGGTTTTGAGCCCAACCCGCAATTCGTGGCCACGGCCGGTGATCGCGTGACTATCGTCCGCGATCCGAAGGAGGCCGTGCGTGGCGCTCATTTGGTGAGCACCGACGTCTGGACGTCCATGGGCCAGGAAGAAGAAACCGCCAAGCGCCTGAAGCTGTTCGCACCGTACCAGGTCACCCGCGCCCTGCTCGACCTGGCTGCCGAGGATGTGCTGTTCATGCACTGCCTGCCGGCCCACCGTGGCGAGGAAATCAGCCTCGACGTGCTCGATGACAAGCGATCCGTGGCTTGGGATCAAGCGGAAAACCGTCTTCACGCACAAAAGGCCCTGCTCGAGTTTCTCGTCCCGCCTTCGTACCACCACGCATGAGCCATCCATTACTGCTTAAACTGCGCAACCTCGCTTGCGGCTATCAGGACCAGCGAGTGGTGCAAAACCTCAACCTGCATTTGAATGCCGGCGATATCGGTTGCCTGCTGGGCTCTTCGGGCTGCGGCAAGACCACCACGCTAAGGGCAATTGCCGGTTTCGAACCGGTGCACGAAGGTGAAATCACGCTGGCGGGCGAGACCATCTCCCGCGCCGGTTTCACCCTCGCCCCGGAGAAACGACGGATCGGCATGGTGTTCCAGGACTACGCCCTGTTTCCACATTTGAGCGTGGCCGAAAACATCGCCTTCGGAATCCGCAAGCATCCACAAAAGGATCGCGTCACCGAAGAACTGCTGGAACTGGTCAACCTGAAAAACCTCGGCAAACGCTTCCCGCATGAGTTGTCCGGTGGGCAGCAACAGCGTGTCGCACTCGCCCGCGCACTGGCACCGGAACCGCAATTGCTGTTGCTCGACGAACCGTTCTCCAACCTTGATGGCGAACTGCGGCGCAAGCTCAGCCATGAGGTGCGCGACATTCTCAAGGCCCGTGGTACCAGCGCGATTCTGGTGACCCACGACCAGGAAGAAGCCTTCGCAGTGAGCGATCACGTGGGGGTTTTCAAGGAAGGCCGGCTGGAACAGTGGGACACGCCCTACAACCTGTATCACGAACCGCTGACACCGTTTGTGGCCAGCTTCATTGGCCAGGGTTATTTCATTCGCGGCCAGTTGAGCAGCCCGGAGTCGGTGCAGACCGAACTGGGAGAGTTACGCGGTAATCGTGCCTACACTTGGCCAGTGGGCGGTGCGGTAGACGTGTTGCTGCGCCCGGACGATATCGTTTACGCACCCGACAGCGGTTTGAAGGCGCGGATTGTCGGTAAGTCTTTCCAGGGGGCATCGACGTTGTACCGTTTGCAGATGCCGACCGGTGCACAGCTTGAATCGATTTTCCCGAGCCATGCTGATCATCAAGTTGGTGCCGAAGTCGGTATTCGAGTTGCGGCTGAGCATCTGGTGCTGTTCCAGGCGTCAGGCAGCACGGCGGCGCAGATCCCGGCGGTAGAGTCCGGTGTCCGCCGTTACAGCACCACCAGCTGATACCTGATTTTGTAGGAGCGAGCGGTGCGGCGATCCGACTTGCCCGCGAAAGCGTCGTATCAGTCGATATCATCATTACCTGACACTACGCCTTCGCGGGCAAGCCTCGCTCCTACAGGATATCAGGCGAGAATGAGTGTTCCGCTCGCAACCAGCGTCGCATTCCCGCCGATTTTCACACGATCCCCTTCCAGCCGGCAGAACAACTCCCCGCCTCGCTTCGAGCACTGATAAGCGCTGAGACTCGACTTGCCCAACCGCTTCGACCAATACGGGATCAAACTGCAATGGGTCGAACCGGTCACCGGGTCTTCATTGATGCCAATCGCCGGGGCAAAGTATCGGGACACGAAATCATGCTTGCTGCCCTTGGCGGTGACGATGGCGCCCGGCCACGGAAGCTTGGCCAGGGCGACCATGTCGGGCTGACAATCGAGCACAGCCTGCTCGGACTCCAGCACCACGAACAATTCATTTGAACCCAGCACATCGACCACTCCGACGCCCAAGGCGCGTTCGACATCCAGGGTCACGCCCACTTCAGACGGCACGATGGCCGGGAAATCCAGCCACAAGCGCCCACCCTCACGACTCACACTCAGCGGGCCGGATTTGCAGAAGAAGTCCAGGCGCTCGACCGGTTCCTTATAGATTTCAAACAACACATACGCGCTTGCCAGGGTCGCATGACCGCACAACGGCACTTCAGTGGTCGGGGTAAACCAGCGAATATGCCAGCCCTGCCCTTCGCGCACCACGAAGGCGGTTTCGGCGAGGTTGTGCTCGGCGGCGATCTTCTGCATCAACTCATCGGCGAGCCAAGCCTCGAGCCGATACACCATCGCCGGGTTGCCACTGAACGGCCGATCACTGAACGCATCGACCTGATGAAACTCAAGCTGCATAACCTTCTCCCTTTGTCAGGCCACGGAGCATGAAGCTGCCGCCAACCCGACACCAGTGACAGAGCCCGTCAATTTCCACCATACAGCGCCGAGCCGGAAGCCCTCGTCAGGCACGGCCGATATCAGCGAACGTTGCCTGGGTGTGTTCGGCTAGCACGGCCGGCGCCAATTCCACCTCCAGACCGCGTCGACCGGCGCTGACAAAAATGCTGGCAAAGGGCTGTGCCGAATTGTCGATAAAGGTGCGCAAACGCTTTTTCTGCCCCAACGGACTGATACCGCCCAACAGGTAACCCGTCGCGCGTTGCGCCGCGGCAGGATCGGCCATTTCGACTTTTTTCACGCCAGCAGCGTGAGCCAAATGTTTCAAATCCAGACTTCCGACGACCGGCACCACCGCCACCAGCAATTCACCTTTCTCACTAGCCGCCAGCAGGGTCTTGAACACTTGAGCCGGGTCCAGTCCGAGTTTCTCCGCGGCCTCCAGCCCATAAGACGCAGCCTTCGGATCATGTTCATAACTGTGCACGCGATGTTCGGCTCGAACTTTTTTCAACAAATCCAATGCGGGGGTCATGGCAGCTCCAGACTGGGCGGCAGTAGAAAAATCCTGCGCTGAATTCTAGGACATTGATCGGCAAAAGGCTCTATTGCGCCACTGTTTCAAAGGCTTGGCAGCGCCTTGCGCCGTTCGTCCAGGTTAAGGCCGTTGCGTGAACGATACGATCATTCACGTGACTAATAGTTGAATTGTGACTGACGGTTCACTTTCGACCTTTGACAGCGGCGTTTCTTGTCTATATTTTTTCGAATCTGAATACCGTACGAATGTGTCATCGCAGCACCCAGCAGCAGGCCGAGAACAGGATGGGGATTCTGCCTCGGTGGAAAACGCGCTTTGGCCATGATGAAAGAAGCGCCAGACAACAACAAAAACGAGGTTTTCAATGACAACTGCTTTACAACAACCGTCGCTCTCAAGCCAATGCATGGCCGAGTTTCTGGGCACTGCACTGCTTATCTTCTTCGGCACCGGTTGCGTTGCTGCGCTCAAAGTCGCGGGTGCCAGCTTTGGCCTATGGGAAATCAGCATCATCTGGGGCGTCGGCGTGAGCATGGCGATCTACCTGACCGCTGGGGTTTCCGGGGCTCACCTCAATCCTGCCGTGAGCATTGCCCTGAGCATTTTTGCCGACTTCGAAAAGCGCAAACTGCCGTTTTATATCCTCGCTCAAATTGCCGGCGCGTTCTGCGGGGCATTTTTGGTCTACACGCTGTACAGCAATTTATTCTTCGATTTCGAACAAACTCACCATATGGTTCGTGGCACCCAGGCCAGCCTCGAATTGGCGTCGGTGTTCTCCACCTTCCCCAACCCGGCCCTGTCCACCGCCCAGGCTTTCCTGGTCGAAGTCATCATCACCGCCATCCTGATGGGCGTGATCATGTCCCTGACCGACGACAACAATGGTCTGCCAAAGGGGCCTCTGGCACCGCTGCTGATCGGCCTGTTGATTGCGGTGATTGGCAGCTCGATGGGCCCGCTGACCGGTTTTGCGATGAACCCGGCGCGTGATTTCGGTCCGAAGCTGATGACTTTCTTCACCGGCTGGGGTGAAATTTCCCTCACTGGCGGCCGCGATATCCCGTATTTCCTGATTCCGATTTTTGCACCGATTGTCGGTGCCTGCCTCGGCGCTGCCGCGTATCGCGGGCTGATTGCCCGTCATCTGCCCAACGCCACACCTGCTACAAAGGACGCAACACCGGCCATTGACGGCAAACCAAGAACTTCTTGATACCGTAGGCGCGTGATCCTGCCCATAAGATCGCGCGCCGGACCTCTCTCCCTTTTTTCGTCCAAGGCAATCGACATGACCGACATTCAGAATAAGAACTACATCATTGCCCTCGATCAGGGTACGACCAGCTCCCGCGCGATTATTTTCGATCGTGACGCGAACGTGGTCTGCACCGCCCAGCGCGAATTCGTCCAGCATTACCCGCAAGCCGGTTGGGTCGAACACGACCCGATGGAAATCTTCGCCACCCAAAGCGCCGTGATGGTCGAGGCCCTGGCGCAAGCCGGCCTGCATCACGACCAGGTCGCGGCCATCGGCATCACCAACCAGCGCGAAACCACCGTGGTCTGGGACAAGACCACCGGCCGCCCGATCTATAACGCGATCGTCTGGCAGTGCCGCCGCAGCACCGAAATCTGCCAGCAGCTCAAGCGCGATGGCCACGAGCAATACATCAGCGACACTACTGGCCTGGTCACCGACCCGTACTTCTCCGGCACCAAACTCAAATGGATCCTCGACAACGTCGAAGGCAGCCGCGAGCGTGCGCGCAAAGGTGAATTGCTGTTCGGCACCGTCGACAGCTGGCTGATCTGGAAATTTACCGGCGGCAAGGTCCACGTTACCGACTACACCAACGCCTCGCGCACCATGCTCTTCAACATCCACACGCTTGAGTGGGACGAGAAGATGCTGGAGGTGCTGGATATTCCGCGCGAGATGCTGCCGGAAGTGAAGTCCTCGTCCGAAATCTATGGCCACACCAAAAGCGGCATCGCCATCGGCGGCATCGCCGGCGACCAGCAAGCGGCCCTCTTCGGCCAGATGTGCGTCGAGCCAGGCCAGGCGAAAAACACCTACGGCACCGGCTGCTTCCTGCTGATGAACACCGGCGACAAAGCCGTGAAGTCCAAGCACGGCATGCTCACCACCATCGCCTGCGGCCCGCGTGGCGAAGTGGCTTACGCACTGGAAGGCGCGGTATTCAACGGTGGTTCGACCGTTCAGTGGTTGCGTGACGAGCTGAAGATCATCAACGATGCCCACGACACCGAATACTTCGCCAACAAGGTCAAGGACAGCAACGGCGTGTACCTGGTGCCAGCCTTTACCGGTCTCGGCGCACCGTACTGGGACCCGTATGCCCGTGGCGCCCTTTTCGGCCTGACCCGCGGCGTACGTGTGGATCACATCATTCGTGCAGCGCTGGAGTCGATTGCCTATCAGACCCGCGATGTTCTGGACGCCATGCAACAGGATTCCGGCGAACGCTTGAAATCCCTGCGCGTGGACGGTGGCGCGGTCGCGAACAACTTCCTGATGCAGTTCCAGGCTGACATTCTCGGCACTCAGGTCGAGCGTCCGCAAATGCGCGAAACCACCGCATTGGGTGCGGCTTACCTGGCCGGCCTGGCGTGCGGTTTCTGGGGCAGCCTGGATGAGTTGCGCGGCAAGGCAGTGATCGAACGCGAATTCGAACCGACCCTGGACGAAACCGCCAAGGAAAAACTCTACGCAGGCTGGAAAAAAGCCGTCAGCCGCACCCGCGACTGGGAACCGCATGAAGGCGCTGAATAAGCCAACAGCAGGGTTGTAACTGGTCGGGAGCGGATTCCTGCGGCATCATGGGCAAATTTTGCACGGCAGCCAAAGGAAGCCCCATGAATCTGCCTCCCCGTCAGCAGCAAATCCTCGAACTGGTCCGCGAACGCGGCTATGTCAGCATCGAGGAAATGGCCACGCTGTTCGTCGTTACACCGCAGACCATCCGCCGCGATATCAATCAGCTCGCGGAAGCCAATTTGTTGCGTCGCTACCATGGCGGCGCGGCCTACGATTCCAGTGTCGAAAACACCGCTTACGCCATGCGCGCCGACCAGATGCGCGATGAAAAGCAGCGTATCGGTGAAGCCATTGCGGCTCAGATTCCGGATCACGCCTCGCTGTTCATCAATATCGGCACCACCACCGAATCGATTGCCCGGGCGCTGCTCAACCACAACCACCTGAAAATCATCACCAACAACCTGCACGTGGCCTCGATGCTCAGCGCCAAGGACGACTTCGACGTTCTGCTGACCGGTGGCAATGTGCGGCGCGATGGCGGCGTGGTCGGTCAGGCGAGTGTCGACTTCATTAACCAGTTCAAGGTCGACTTTGCCCTGGTCGGCATCAGCGGTATCGATGAAGACGGCAGCTTGCTGGACTTCGATTATCAGGAAGTGCGGGTGTCGCAGGCGATCATCGCCAATGCCCGGCAGGTGATTCTGGCGGCTGACTCCAGCAAATTCGGGCGCAACGCGATGATTCGTCTGGGGCCGATCAGCCTGATTGATTGCCTGGTCACCGATCAGCAGCCTGTGCCGGCGTTGGCGCAGTTGTTGAGTCAGCACAAGATTCGGTTGGAGGTTGTTTAACACCGAAGGCGGTTAAACAACCTCGTAGGAGCCAGGCTTGCCGGCGAAGGCGGCCTTGAGTACGCCTTCGCCGGCAAGCCTGGCTCCTACAACAGCACGCGCCACCTCCCCTCCTCTCCACGTTCAATGTTCGTAAATTTTCCTTTCTCGGCCCTTCGATCAGTATTTTCAATCGAAGTTGACTGGCTGTGGGCGGTTTAATGGGCTACTATTTTCGCAAATGAACATTAATGTTCGTATTCCAATACAGAAAATCAAAAGAGCCCGAGGCCAGCCGATGCCCACTTCTACCTTGCCTACGCCCCCTCTCGCTGAGGTCTACGACATCGCCGTCATCGGTGGCGGGATCAATGGCGTGGGGATCGCAGCGGATGCCGCCGGCCGCGGCCTTTCGGTGTTCCTTTGCGAAAAGGATGACCTGGCCAGCCACACTTCATCGGCCAGCAGCAAGCTGATCCACGGGGGCCTGCGCTACCTCGAACATTACGAATTCCGCCTGGTGCGCGAAGCCCTCGCCGAACGCGAAGTGCTGTTGGCCAAGGCGCCGCACATCGTCAAGCAAATGCGCTTCGTGCTGCCGCACCGTCCGCACCTGCGACCAGCCTGGATGATTCGCGCCGGCCTGTTCCTGTACGACAACCTCGGCAAGCGGGAAAAACTCGAAGGTTCGAAAAGCCTGAAGTTCGGTCCGGACAGCCCATTGAAAAGCGAAATCACCAAAGGCTTCGAATACTCCGATTGCTGGGTCGACGATGCGCGCCTGGTGGTACTGAACGCCATGGCCGCCCGCGAGAAAGGCGCCCACGTTCACACCCAGACCCGTTGCGTCAGCGCCCGTCGCACCAAGGGTTTGTGGCATCTGCACCTGGAACGCGCCGATGGCAGCCTGTTTTCGATCCGCGCCAAGGCTCTGGTGAACGCTGCCGGCCCGTGGGTCGCCAAGTTCATTCGTGACGACCTGAAGATGGAATCGCCGTACGGCATTCGCCTGATCCAAGGCAGCCACCTGATCGTGCCGAAACTGTACGAAGGCGAACACGCGCACATTCTGCAAAACGAAGATCAGCGCATCGTGTTCACCATTCCGTACTTGAACCACTTCACCCTGATCGGCACCACCGATCGCGAATACACCGGCGACCCGGCCAAAGTGGCGATCACCGAAGGCGAAACCGATTACCTGCTCAAAGTGGTCAACGCCCACTTCAAGAAGCAGATCAGCCGCGACGATATCCTGCACAGCTATTCCGGTGTTCGTCCGCTGTGCAACGACGAATCCGACAACCCGTCGGCCGTCACCCGCGACTACACCCTGGCGCTTTCGGGCACTGGCGAAGAAGCGCCATTGCTGTCGGTGTTCGGCGGCAAGCTGACCACCTACCGCAAACTGGCCGAGTCGGCACTGGCACAACTGGCGCCGTACTTCACGCACATCAAGCCAACCTGGACCGCTAGCGCGACATTGCCGGGCGGTGAAGACATGACCACCCCGCAGGCGTTGAGCTCGCTGATTCGCGACAAGTTCGACTGGGTCCCGTCTGAAATTTCACGCCGCTGGGCGACCACTTATGGCAGCCGCACCTGGCGCATGATGGAAGGCGTGCAGAACCTCAGCGACCTGGGCGAACACATCGGCGGCGGTCTCTATACCCGCGAAGTCGATTACCTGTGCAGCGAAGAGTGGGCGACCACCGCCCATGACATTCTGTGGCGTCGCAGCAAGCTGGGCTTGTTCACCACCCCCGCCGAACAGCAGAAACTGGCGGATTACCTGAGCAAGGTCGAGCAGAATCGCAGCAAGATCGAAGCGGCCTGATCGCCGATCCGCTTGAACGAAAGCCCCTGAATCTCACGATTCAGGGGCTTTTTTGCATTCCGCCAGATACCTATCCCCCCTGTGGGAGTGAGCCTGCTCGCGATAGCGGAGTGTCAGGCGCCATCAATGCTGGATCTGATGGCCTCATCGCGAGCAGGCTCGCTCCTACAGGGAATATGCGCAAGTCGATAGATTGCATTCGGTTTTCCGAACGCGACCTGTCGGTCGATTCGGTTAACCGGATTATCCTGCGCAAAAATTAACGCCATAAATATTTAATAATCTTATAAATCAATAGCTTGATCCTTGTCGCCTGGCCTGGCACGAGTCATGCTCTACACTCTTGGACGAATGCCTGTTGCACCCCACTTCAGGAACCATCAGGCATTCGAAGCACAAAAGGGCCGATGAACTGGCTCCATAAAAAAAACAATGTCGAGGAAAATTTGATGCGCATCGTTCCCCATATCCTGGGCGCAGCCATTGCTGCCGCTCTGATTAGCACTCCAGTTTTCGCTGCCGAGCTCACCGGCACACTGAAGAAGATCAAAGAGTCCGGCACCATCACCCTCGGGCATCGTGACGCTTCCATTCCGTTTTCCTATATCGCGGACGCTTCCGGCAAACCGGTCGGCTACTCCCACGATATCCAGCTGAAAATCGTCGAAGCCATCAAGAAAGACCTGGACATGCCGAACCTCCAGGTCAAATACAACCTCGTGACCTCGCAAACCCGTATCCCGCTGGTGCAAAACGGCACCGTGGACGTCGAGTGCGGCTCCACCACCAACAACGTGGAGCGTCAGCAACAAGTTGACTTCTCCGTCGGCATCTTCGAGATCGGTACGCGTCTTCTCTCCAAGAAAGACTCCACGTACAAGAATTTCGACGACCTGAAAGGCAAGAACGTCGTGACCACCGCGGGCACCACGTCCGAGCGCCTCCTCAAGTCGATGAACGCCGACAAGCAGATGGGCATGAACGTCATCTCCGCCAAAGACCACGGCGAATCCTTCCAGATGCTGGAATCGGGCCGTGCCGTCGCATTCATGATGGACGACGCGCTGCTGGCCGGTGAAGCGGCCAAAGCCAAGAAGGCGAGTGACTGGGAAGTGACCGGTGACCCGCAGTCCTACGAAATCTATGGCTGCATGGTTCGCAAGGGCGACGCACCGTTCAAGAAAGCCGTGGACGACGCGATTGTTGCGACCTACAAGTCGGGCGAGATCAACGAAATCTACAAAAAATGGTTCATGTCGCCAATCCCGCCAAAAAACCTGAACCTGAACTTCCCGATGAGCGACGAGCTCAAGGCCCTGATCGCCAATCCGACCGATAAAGCGGCTGACGACAAGAAATCCTGATTTCTGACTAACCTTACCTCCTGAAAGGGCCGCTGCCCTTTCAGGAGGTAGTCACTCCCTGCTGGCATTTTTGGAAACACTCGAACCGGTGGCTGTCGAGCCGCTCGTGTGTGCCTGACTACTATGGTTGGGCGGGAACGGAGCTTCCCCAGGCGGGCACTTGTACATCGATCGATCTGAGGGGAGACCCTAATGAATTACAACTGGGACTGGGGCGTGTTCTTCAAGTCCACCGGCGTGGGCAGCGAGATTTATCTCGACTGGTACCTCACCGGTCTGGGCTGGACCATCGCCATCGCCATCGTGGCCTGGATCATCGCGCTGACGCTGGGCTCGATCCTGGGCGTCATGCGCACCGTGCCGAATCGCATCGTATCGGGCATCGCGACCTGCTACGTCGAACTCTTCCGTAATGTGCCGCTGCTGGTTCAGCTGTTCATCTGGTACTTCCTGGTACCCGATCTGCTGCCACAAAACCTGCAGGACTGGTACAAACAGGACCTGAACCCGACCACCTCTGCGTTCCTCAGCGTTGTTGTCTGCCTGGGCCTGTTCACCACCGCCCGCGTTTGCGAACAAGTGCGCACCGGCATCCAGGCGCTGCCCAAAGGCCAGGAAGCGGCCGCTCGCGCCATGGGCTTCAAGCTGCCACAGATCTACTGGAACGTGCTGCTGCCCCAGGCCTACCGGATCATCATTCCGCCGCTCACCTCGGAATTCTTGAACGTGTTCAAGAACACCTCCGTCGCCTCGCTGATCGGCCTGATGGAATTGCTCGCACAGACCAAACAGACCGCCGAGTTTTCCGCGAACCTGTTCGAAGCTTTCACCCTGGCGACGCTGATCTACTTCACCCTGAACATGAGCCTGATGCTGCTGATGCGCATGGTCGAGAAGAAAGTTGCCGTACCGGGCCTGATCTCCGTAGGGGGTAAATGATGGAATTCGACTTCTCGGGCATCATCCCGTCCCTGCCGGGTCTGTGGAACGGCATGGTCATGACCCTGCAATTGATGGCGCTGGGCGTTGTCGGCGGGATCATCCTCGGCACGATCCTGGCTTTGATGCGCCTGTCCCACAGCAAGCTGCTGTCGAACATCGCCGGTGCCTACGTCAACTACTTCCGTTCGATCCCGTTGCTGCTGGTCATCACCTGGTTCTACCTGGCGGTGCCGTTCGTGCTGCGCTGGATCACCGGCGAAGACACCCCGATTGGCGCGTTCGCCTCCTGCATCGTGGCCTTCATGATGTTCGAAGCGGCGTACTTCTGCGAAATCGTCCGGGCCGGTGTGCAGTCGATCCCCAAGGGTCAGATGGGCGCCGCGCAAGCGCTGGGCATGAGCTATGGCCAGATGATGCGTTTGATCATCCTGCCGCAAGCGTTCCGCAAGATGACCCCGCTGTTGCTGCAACAGAGCATCATCCTGTTTCAGGACACTTCGCTGGTCTACGCGGTCGGCCTGGTGGACTTCCTCAATGCCTCGCGTGCCAGTGGCGACATCATCGGTCGCTCCAATGAGTTCCTGATCTTCGCAGGTCTCGTGTACTTCACAATCAGCTTTGCCGCCTCGCTGCTGGTCAAGCGTCTGCAAAAAAGGTTTGCCGTATGATCTCTATCAAGAATGTCAACAAGTGGTATGGCGACTTCCAGGTACTGACTGACTGCAGCACCGAGGTCAAAAAAGGCGAAGTGATCGTGGTATGCGGGCCGTCCGGCTCCGGCAAATCCACCCTGATCAAATGCGTCAACGCACTGGAACCGTTCCAGAAAGGCGACGTGGTGGTCGATGGCACGTCCATCGCCGACCCGAAGACCAATCTGCCGAAACTTCGCTCGCGCGTCGGCATGGTGTTTCAGCATTTCGAACTGTTCCCGCACCTGACCATCACCGAAAACCTGACCATCGCGCAGATCAAGGTGTTGGGCCGCAGCAAGGAAGAAGCCACCCAGAAAGGCCTGCAACTGCTTGAGCGCGTCGGCCTCTCGGCTCACGCCCACAAGCACCCGGGCCAGCTCTCCGGTGGCCAGCAACAGCGCGTGGCAATTGCCCGTGCGCTGGCGATGGACCCGATCGTCATGCTGTTCGACGAACCGACCTCGGCGCTGGACCCTGAAATGGTCAACGAAGTACTCGACGTAATGGTGCAACTGGCCCACGAAGGCATGACCATGATGTGCGTGACCCACGAAATGGGCTTCGCCCGCAAAGTGGCGGATCGCGTGATCTTCATGGACCAGGGCAAGATCATCGAAGACTGCAAGAAAGAAGAGTTCTTCGGCGACATCAGCCACCGCGCCGAGCGTACACAGCATTTCCTTAACAAGATTCTGCAGCACTAAGACGGTACTGGCTTGCCCTTGTGGCGAGGGAGCTTGCTCCCGCTGGGTCGCGCAGCGGCCCCAAAACCTGCAAATGCATTTTTGTCTGACACACCGCATTTGCCGGTTTTACGACTGCTTCGCAGCCGAGCGGGAGCAAGCTCCCTCGCCACAGGTTCCGCGTTCGACTGGAAACCAGAGCAAGCTGGTTGACCCAAGGCATCTGTGATGAAATGCGACCCCACTCTCTATCGCGCCGCGCCGCCATCACTCGCCGTGAAACCCCGTCTGATTCGCCACCTGTTCCTGCCACCGCTGGTCATCGCCCTGATGATCGGACTGGGTTACCTCGGCTTCTGGGTCAGTGAACACTACGGGATTCGCAGCCTCAGCGAGAACGGCCAGCGTCAGCTCGAACTGCACGCCCGCGCCGTCGAGAGCGAGATCAGCAAGTACACCTACCTCCCCAGCCTGCTGGAACTTGAATCCAGTGTTTCAAAACTGCTGGCCGACCCGTCACCGGAACACCGGCAGACCGTCAACGACTACCTCGAAGGCCTGAACCGGCGCAGCCGCAGTCGGGCTATCTACGTGATGGACACCACCGGCCGCGTCATGGCCACCAGCAACTGGCGCGATGTCGACAGTTACCTGGGTGAAGACCTGTCCTTTCGCGCCTATTTCCAGAACGCCGTGCGCGGTCAGCCGGGGCGCTTCTACGGCATCGGCAGCACCAGCGGCGAACCCGGTTACTACCTGGCCCACGGCCTGGAAGAGCACGGCAAAATCATCGGCGTCGCGGTGGTCAAGGTGCGCCTCGAAGCCATGGAAGAACGCTGGCAACGCGCACGCCTCGAAGCCTTCGTCAGCGACGAGAACGGCATCATCATTCTGTCCAGCGATCCGGCGCGACGGCTCAAGTCGGTTGTGCCCTTGAGCGACGAAACCAAAGAAAAACTGGCTCGCAGCCTTCAGTACTACTGGTTCCCGCTGAACGAACTGCAACCGCTGGCCCGGGAAAAACTGGCCGAAGGCGAGGAAAAACTGACCTTCCCCGCCAACAGCGAAGTGGAATCCGATCAAGAGGACATCAGCTACCTCTCGCAAACCCGCCCGCTAAGCGACACCCCATGGAACTTCACCCTGCTCACGCCGCTACAGGATTTGCGCCGTGAAGCGATCAACCAAGGGATTCTGGTGGCGGTGGCATTTGCCCTCGTGGCGTTCCTGCTAATTGCCTGGAACGAGCGGCGCAAAGTGATCGCCACCCGCCTCGCCGCCCGTGAAGCCCTGCAGGAAGCGAACAATCAACTGGAGCGTCGGATTACCGAACGCACCACCGACCTGCGCGCCAGCAACGAACGCCTCAAGGGCCAGATCCGCGAACGGCGTCAGGCCGAAGAGACGTTGCGCCGCGCCCAGGATGAACTGGTGCAGGCCGGAAAACTCGCCGCCATCGGGCAGATGTCGACCAGCATCGCCCACGAACTGAACCAGCCGCTGGCGGCGCTGCGCACCTTGTCCGGCAACACTGTGCGCTTTCTCGAACGCGGTCAGCTGGATGTCGCCAGCACCAACCTCAAGACCATCAACGAATTGATCGACCGCATGGGCCGGATCACCGCCAGCCTGCGCTCCTTCGCCCGTCGCGGTGACGACAAAGGCCGGGCCAGCCTCGGCAAAGCGATGGACGCCGCCTTGCAACTGCTGGGCGGTCGCGTGGAGAGCGCGCATCTGCAAGTGCATCGTGACTTTAATGATGTGCAGGTGCAGATCGACCAGACCCGCCTCGAGCAGATTCTGGTCAACCTGATCGGCAACGCCCTCGACGCCATGCAGGCTCAACCTTTGCCCGAGCTGTGGCTGGAAGGCGAGGAGTTCGATGGCAAATATCGCCTTCGGGTACGCGACAACGGCCACGGCATCGACACCGAAGCGCGCAAGCACTTGTTCGAACCCTTCTTCACCACCAAACCCGGCGAACAAGGCCTGGGCCTCGGCCTGACCCTTTCCGCCAGCCTGGCCGCTGCCACCGGCGGGCATCTGGGTGTCGAGCACCCGGCCAGCGGTGGTACCACCTTCGTCCTCAGTTTACCGTTGGTAAGCCCCACTCACGCCGAGCCAATATGAACAACGACCTTAGTGTGCTGATCGTCGAAGACGACCCCCATGTGCTGCTCGGCTGCCAGCAGGCGCTGACCCTGGAAGACATTCCCTGCGTGGGCGTGGGCAGTGCCGAAGAAGCGCTGGAACGGGTTGGCGACAACTTTGCCGGCATCGTCATCAGCGACATTCGCCTGCCGGGCATCGATGGCCTGGAGCTGCTGACCCGCCTCAAGGCCCGCGATCGCAGCCTGCCGGTGGTGTTGATCACCGGCCACGGCGACATCTCCATGGCCGTCGGCGCGATGCAGAAAGGCGCTTACGACTTCATGGAGAAACCCTTCTCGCCGGAACGCTTGGTGGATGTCGCCCGTCGCGCGCTGGAGCAACGTAGCCTGGCCCGGGAAGTCTCTTCGTTGCGTCGGCAACTGGCGGAGCGCGATTCCCTGGAAGGCCGGATCATCGGCCGTTCGCCGGCCATGCAGAACCTGCGTGAACTGATCGCCAACGTCGCCGATACGTCGGCCAACGTGCTGATCGAGGGCGAGACCGGCACCGGCAAGGAATTGGTTGCGCGCTGCCTGCACGACTTCAGTCGTCGGCACACCAAACAGTTCGTCGCGCTGAACTGCGGCGGCTTGCCGGAGAACCTGTTCGAAAGCGAAATCTTCGGCCACGAGGCCAATGCCTTCACCGGTGCTGGCAAACGGCGCATCGGCAAGATCGAACACGCCGACGGCGGCACGCTGTTCCTCGACGAAGTCGAAAGCATGCCCCTGCCCTTGCAGATCAAACTGCTGCGGGTGTTGCAGGAACGCACCCTTGAACGCCTGGGTTCGAACCAGAGCGTGGCCGTGGATTGTCGGGTGATTGCGGCGACCAAGTCCGACCTCGACGAGTCGAGCAAGGCCGGCGAGTTTCGCAGCGACCTGTATTACCGCTTGAACGTGGTGACCCTGGAACTGCCACCGCTACGCGAACGTCGCGAAGACATCCTGCAACTGTTTGAACACTTCCTGCAGCAGTCGTCCCTGCGCTTCGACCGCGCCGTGCCGGACCTGGACAACCAGACCCTGTCGAACCTGATGAGCCACGACTGGCCGGGCAACGTGCGCGAACTGCGTAACGTTGCCGAACGTTTTGCCCTCGGCCTGCCGGCGTTCAAGAAGTCCGGCGCCAGCGGCAGCAATCAGGGTTTGGCCTTCGCCGAAGCGGTGGAAGCGTTCGAACGCAATTTGCTCAGCGACGCGTTGCAACGTAGCGGCGGCAACCTGACCCAGGCCAGCCTGGAACTGGGGATGGCCAAGACCACGCTGTTCGACAAAGTCAAAAAATACGGGCTAAGCCACTGATGGACCTGATGCTGAAAGCGGCGCTGGGTGCGGCTGTCGTGGTGATTCTGGCTGCACTGGCCAAGACCAAAAACTATTACATCGCAGGCCTTGTGCCGCTGTTTCCGACCTTTGCGCTGATTGCGCATTACATCGTCGGCAAGGGACGTTCGCTGGATGATTTGAAAACCACCATCGTGTTCGGGATGTGGTCGATCATTCCGTACTTCGTTTATCTGGCGACGTTGTATGTGATGGTCGACCGGATGCGGCTAGAGGCTTCGTTAGCGGTCGCGGCCGTCGCGTGGCTGATGGCGGCCACCCTCCTCGTCACCGTCTGGGTCCGCCTCCACGTCTAGCACCTCCCCTCTGTAGGAGCGAGGCTTGCCCGCGAAGAGGCCGGTACATCCGACGCATCTCTTGCGGCTGGACACCGCCTTCGCGGGCAAGCCTCGCTCCTACAAGGTCTGCGGTGTCTGATGGTTGGTGGCTGGCCCGTCCCTTGCATTTACCCCCAAAAGCCCCCTCGGCCGGCCTTCATGATCGATGAAGCCGGTGTCTGGGAGGGTCCGACAAGGGTGAATTGCGACCTTGAACATTTTAGATCTCGACCACAGCCTGACTGCCCAGGCGCCCATCAAATGGCTGCTCGACAGCGGCCGTGCCAAACGTCTCGACCTGCTCGACCTCGGCCCGAAACTGCGCCTGTGGTCCAGCGAACGAACCTGGCGCCGCTTCGCCGAACGCTTGCAGCAACGGCCCCGGCACATCGGCCCACAACCGGAAATTTTCTTCGTCGGCTCTGGTGATTACCACCATCTGACCCCGGCTTTCCTGACTGATTTGCCGGAACCGGTGAGCCTGATCCACTTCGACAATCACCCCGACTGGGTCCGCTTCGCGCCGCGCCGGCATTGCGGTTCGTGGGTCAATCAGGCGCTGAAACTGCCAAACGTCCAGCGCATCGTCACCCTCGGCCCGTGCAGCGACGACCTGCAAAATCCGCAGCTCAAGGGCGGCAATGTAAAAGCGCTCAAACGCGGCGTGTTGCAGTTGTTTCCGTGGCAGCACCCGCCCTCGAAAGTCTGGGGGCGGGTCGGTGACGGCGCCGGGCATCAACAGCAGGAAAACCTGCTGCACTGGCGCAATCTGGCGGAACTCGACTGGCCAGTGTTTCTCGATCAGATGATCGCCAGCCTGCCCACCCGCGCGGTGTGGATCACCGTCGACAAGGACGTGTTGGCCAGCGAAGACGCGGCGACCAATTGGGACCAGGGCGGCATGCGCCTGAGCCATTTGCTGCAAGCCATCAGGGCCTTGGCGGCCAGCAAGCGAATCATCGGCATCGACATCTGCGGCGAGTACGCCCGCCCGGCCTTCAGCAACGCGCTCAAACGCTGGGAAGCCAAGTCCGACCAGCCCCCGGCCGAACGCTGGAGCGAAGCCGATCTGCTGCGCAATTCGGCGACCAATCAGGCCTTGATCGATCTGTTCGAGGAGCTGTTTCCATGACCTACACCGTGATTGTGCTGGTGGCGTTTTCCATTGTGCTGGACGTCATCGGCCAGCTCTGTTTCAAGCTCGGCCTGGACCGTTTGCCGGAACTCGAAGGCGGGTTTCGACTGAATGCGTTTTGGGGCCAGGTGTTCAACGCGCCGCTGTTGTGGTGCGGAATCGGCGCTTACGTGATCGAATTTTTCGTCTGGCTCGAAGCCCTGTCCCGGGCGCCCCTGAGTCTGTTGTTTCCGGCAGCGGCGCTGGCGTATTGCGGCGTGGTGCTGGCCGGCAAACTGATCCTCGGCGAGACCGTCAGCCGGCGGCGCTGGCTCGGAACGTTAGTGATTACGGCGGGCGTGATGCTCGTGTGTGTCGCCCATGCATGAGGCTCAATCGATGATCAGAGGGAAGACCGACTGGCTGCATGAGCGCCTCGGCACGGTGGTGCTGTGGGCGCTGTTGATCGGCTTTGAAAGCGCCGGCCAGATCGCCACCAAGGTCGGTGGAGATCAGCTGGGGCAGATGGATTTCAACCTGCAATGGCTGCTGGCCGTGGCGGTTAATCCGGGGGTGTGGTTCGCGATTGCCTGCTACATCGGCGCGTTTTTCGTGTGGATGCTGATCTTGCGGCGCAGCAGTTTGTCCCTGGCGTTTCCGCTGAGTTCGCTGGTGTTTGTCGGGGTGTTGCTCGGGTCGTGGCTGGGGCTGGGCGAGCAGATCAGCGTGCTGCACTGGGTGGGTGTGGCGGTGATTATGGGTGGGATTGCGTTGCTGGCCGAGGGTGAAGAAACCTGAAATTCACCTCAACACCTGTGGCGAGGGAGCTTGCTCCCGCTCGGCTGCGCAGCAGTCGTAAAACAGGCTAACGCGGTACTCCTGGAGGAACGAGTTATCAGATTTCGGGGCCGCTTCGCAGCCCAGCGGGAGCAAGCTCCCTCGCCACAAGTGCTCAGTTGAACTTGTAGGCCAGTGCCGCCTGTACTTCACCCTGGTTGGTATCCCCGACCTCTTTGACAATGCTGCTATCCGCCGCAGACCCCGTCAGGTGAATCCAGCTCGCGCTCGTCAGCAACGACCACTGCGGCGCCAATGGAAACTCAAAGCTCTGTGTCAACGCCACATTCTGCAATCCACCACCGGCGTTGTACGGCCGAATCCCTGAAGCCTGAGACTCTTCGCCACTCACTCCAAAAAACGTCTGATTCTGCCGGGCATCCGCAAAATGCACGGTCAGATTGGAGCTGCCAATCACCCCGCCACCCAGCGGATAACCCACCTCCCCGCCGACGCGCCCCAACACCCCGCCCTGGCCGCCGCGCCCGCCCACTGCTTGCCCGACCGACGCAAACACCCGCCAGAAATCAGCCGGCGCGTACTGCACGTAGCCGCCCACTTCGCCCATGTCAGGTACGTCGCGCAAGCCATGCAGCTCGCCGTTGGAGGTGCGCCCCGGCAGGTAATTCACGAACGGTCCGGCGCTGAAACCATTGGTGCTCAATGCGTCCCAAGTCAGCCCGTCATCAGTACTGAGGCTGACATCGCCCCAGTCCAGATCGAGGTACGGCACCGGCCGGGTTTCGTAGCGGCTGCCGGTCGGATCGTGTGGCTGATAGCTGAGGCCAACCCCTGCCTCACCGGTAATGCCGTCCGCTGAAACGTTGGCCGAGAGGCACGTCAGCGCGGCGAATAGAGCAACAGTAATCCTCGACATGAGGCAATTCCTTGAACTGGACATGCGCGCATCAATCCCCGAATCGCGCGTCCCGCGCAAGCACTCATGTTGTTTGTAGCGACCTACAAAAATTGTAGCTTCGCCGACACCCACACACGCCAAAACCCCAGCCCCGCTGGGCCAAACCCGATTGGCACAGTCCCTGCTCTACCCCCTTGGCAAGCGCAAACAGCGCATTCTGCCCAATAGGTACCGAGATGAATGACTGGCATATCGTGTGTGATTTCGACGGGACCATCACCCGCACCGACGTGATCGACAGCATCCTCCAGCGGTTCGCCGACCCGAGCTGGGAAGCGATCGAAAACGAGTGGCTGGCGGGCGACATTGGTTCGCGTGAATGCCTCAGCCGCCAGCTCTCGCTGGTCAAGGCCACACCTTCCGAGCTGCTCGGGTTCTTCGACACCATCGAGATCGACCCGGACTTCCCCGACTTCGTCGACCACGTGATCGGCCTCGGCGCGTCCCTTGAAGTGGTCAGCGACGGCATCGAGCAAGGTATCGCACGGATCCTGGCGCGCAACTACGTCAGCCTCTTGCCGATCCTCGCCAACCGCTTGCGCCAACTCGACCACCAGAGCTGGCGCATCGACTTCCCGCATGCCAGTGACGCCTGCCGCGCCGCCTCCGGCAACTGCAAATGCAAATCCACCCCTAGCACCAAACGGGTGCTGGTGATCGGCGACGGCCAGTCCGACATGTGCGTGGCCGCCACTGCCGATTTCGTGTTCGCCAAGGATCGCCTGGCCGAGCACTGCGAGCGTAACGGCATCGCCTACGCCCGCTTCGACAGCTTCGCCGAACTGCCTGCGTTGCTCGCTCTGCTGCGCCATACCAACGACAGGGCCAACGCCGCCAACGCCACCTCCTTCAACGTAGAAACACAGGAACTCTTCCACCATGTCTGATATTCGAATCGCCACCGCAGAAGACCAGGTCCTTCTGGATAAAGAAGCCAAATACTGCTCCTACGGCGACACCGTTCACTACATAGATCCGCCGCGCATCTTCAGTCGCTGCGAAGGTTCCTACGTCTGGGACACCGAAGACCAGGCCTACCTCGACCTGCAAATGTGGTACTCGGCGGTCAACTTCGGCTACGCCAACCCGCGCCTGAACAACGCGCTGAAACAGCAGATCGACACCCTGCCGCAGATCGCCAGCCAATACCTGCACAAAGGCAAGATCGAGCTCTCGGAAATGATCGCCGTGGACGCGAAGAACAAGTTCGGCCTCGACGGTCGTGTGCACTTCAACGTCGGCGGTTCGCAGTCCATCGAGGACTCGCTGAAAGTGGTGCGCAACGCCACCAACGGCAAAAGCCTGATGTTCGCCTTCGAGGGCGGTTACCACGGCCGGACCCTCGGCGCGTCGTCGATCACCTCCAGCTATCGCTATCGCCGCCGCTACGGCCACTTCGGCGAGCGCGCCAATTTCATCCCGTTCCCGTACCACTTCCGCGGCCCGAAAGGCATGACCAAGGAAGAGTACGGCAGCCACTGCGTGCAGCAATTCGCCCGCCTGTTCGAGACCGAATACAACGGCGTCTGGGACCCGAAAGTCGGCCAGAGCGAATACGCCGCGTTTTACGTCGAGCCGATCCAGGGCACCGGCGGCTACGTGATTCCGCCGATGAACTTCTACAGCGAACTCAAGCATGTGCTGGACCAGCACGGCATCTTGATGGTGGTCGATGAAATCCAGATGGGCTTCTATCGCACCGGCAAGCTGTGGTCGATCGAGCACTTCGACGTCAAACCGGACGTCATCGTTTTCGGCAAAGCGCTGACCAATGGTCTCAATCCGTTGGGCGGTATCTGGGCCAAGGAAGAGCTGATCAACCCGAAAATCTTCCCGCCAGGCTCGACCCATTCGACCTTCGCCTCCAACCCGTTGGGCACGGCGGTGGGTCTGGAAATGTTCAAGATGACCAGCGAAGTCGACTACGGTGCGATGGTGATGAACAAGGGCAGATACTTCCTCGAAGGCCTGAAAGACTTGCAGAAACGCTACCCGATCATCGGCGACGTCGACGGTCTGGGCCTGGCCCTGCGCTGTGAAATCTGTGGGCCGGACGGTTTCACGCCGGACAAGGCCACCCTGGATTTCATGGTCGAAGAAGGCATGAAGGGCGACATCGAAATCGACGGCAAACGCCTGGGCCTGATCCTCGATGTGGGCGGTTACTACAAGAACGTGATCACCCTCGCGCCGTCGCTGGAAATCAGCTACCCGGAAATCGACCTCGGCATCGCGTTGCTCGACCGTCTGCTGCATCGGGCGATGAAACGATGAACGATTTTTTTTCAAGTGCAGCAGAGATCGACATGGGCGAAGGCAGCGCCGGTTTCGTTCTCGGCAACGGGGAGGTCGCGGTGTTGTTGATCCACGGCCTCACCGGCACGCCGACCGAGTTGCGCCGGGTCGCCATGGGCCTGGCGAAGGCCGGTTGCACGGTCTACGTGCCGACCCTGGCCGGCCACTGCGGGGACAACGCCGACCTGCAAGCCACCGGGTGGCGCGACTGGTACGAGAGCGCGCGCAACACTTTCATCGGTGTGCGGCGCAAACATCAGCATGTGTTCGTCGGCGGCTTGTCGATGGGCGCGGTGCTGTCGATGTACCTGGCCGCCGAGCATCCGGGGCAGATCGAAGGTTTGCTGCTGTACTCGACCACCCTGCGCTACGACGGTTGGAACATGCCCAAAGTCGCCGTGCTCACACCGTTGCTGATGGCGATTCCGTATGGCGTCCACCTGTGCCGCTTCAACGAAAAATCTCCGTTCGGCATCAAGGACGAACGCTTGCGCGCCATCGTCGAGCGGCAGATGAAGGCCGGTGAAAGCAGCAATGCCGGGCTGCTGACCATGTCCGGGGTGAGTGTCCGGGAACTGCATCGGCTGGTGGCCGCGGTGAAAAAACGCATGCCGCAGATCACCACTCAAGCGCTGGTTTTGCACTCGCGCGAAGACGACATCACCAGCCGCTGGAACGCCGATTATGTGGAACGCAAACTCGGTGGCCCGGTGGTGAAGATCCTGCTCGACGACTGCTACCACATGATCACCGTCGACCTGCAATACCGCCGTGTCGTGGAGCTGAGCGCGGACTTCATCCAGCACCGTTTCATGCAACAGGTAACCGCCCCGCAACCCGTGCGCCAGGACTACCGGCAGCTGGCCTGACACATTGACGAACGCTCGACCCTTGTAGCAGCTGGCGAAGCCTGCGTTCGGCTGCGAAGCAGTCGTAAAATCATGCGCTGCGGTGTATCAGGCAAACCGAGTTGTCAGGGTTTACGACTGCTTCGCAGCCGAACGCAGGCTTCGCCAGCTGCTACAGGGATTGTGCGATGGCGCAAAGATGTACAGATCGGAAATGGCCCGCAAGTAACAGAAATTTTAAGGAACCGATGTGATCACTGCCCTTGCCTTTTCGACGATCGAAGCCATCGACCGCGCTGCCTGGAATGACTGTTTCCCCGCTGAACTGGAGGGCTGGGAGTATTACCGGGCCGTTGAACAGGCGGGCATTGCGGATTTTCAGTGGCGTTATCTGGCGCTGTACGAGGACGAGGTTCTGGTCGCGGCGGCGGTGGCGTTTACCACCGCGTATTCGCTGGACACCACGGTTCAGGGTTCGGGCAAACGCGTCACCGAACAATTGCGCCGCTGGTGGCCGGGGCTGTTCGACGTGCGCCTCTACGCCCTCGGCTCGCCGGTGGCGGAACAATGCCACGTCGGGACCGCACGCCAGATCGACCCCGCACGGCGACCGGCCTTGCTTGAGCAATTATTGACCCTGGCCCGCAACGACGCCGATCAGGCCGGCATCGGTCTGCTGGCGGTCAAGGACGCCTCCCAGCGGGACCCGCAGTGGTTGCAGGTGTGCCAGGGCGCCGGCCTGCAGAGCATGCCCGGTCTGCCCAGCGCCGAACTGCCGATCCGTTTTGGTTCCGTGGACGCGTACCTCGGCACCCTCGGCAAATCCACGCGTAAAGACCTGCGCCGTACCTTGCGCGGGCAAGGTCCGCGCATCGAGTGGCGGCGCTCTGTCGAAGACCTGCTGCCGCGAATGATGGCGCTGTACGAAGCCACCCTAGAGCGCAGCGACCTGACCTTCGAACGCCTGCCGCCGGACTACTTTCGCCAGGTCCTCGAACACCTCGATGAACGCGCCGCGTGCGTGCTCTACTGGGTCGGCGAAGAGCTGGTAGCGTTCAACCTGGTGTTGCTGGACGAGCAACGCCTGGTCGACAAATTCTTCGCACATGACCTGACGCGAACCCGCGATCACAACCTGTACGTGCGCAGTTGGCTGGCCAATGTCGACTACTGTATTGAACACGGCATCCCGATCTACGCGTGCGGTCAGGCCGGCTATGCCAGTAAGCTGCGCCTGGGTTGCTCGTTTACCGGCAACACCGTGTTTTTCCGCCATCGCAATCGCTTGCTCGACAGCCTGCTGCGCGTGGTGAAAATGTTCATTCGACCGGACCGTTCCGATTCCGCCATGGCTGCTGCGATAAGCGAAACCCAATGATGAAAGACCGCCCCGCCACCGCCCGACCTTTCGCCCTCTCCGGCTGGAGCCTGCAGCGCAAACTGGTGCTCGCGTTCTGGCTGGTCAGCGTGATCCCGACGATGATTGCGGCGGAACTGGCGGCCACCACCCTGTCGCAGATTTTCGACAGCAACGTGCGGATCTGGCTGCAGGAATCGACCAAGATCGTCGAGGACGAGATCAGCGAAATCCTGCGGGACAACGCCCGGGCCGCGCAGTTGTTCCTGCGCTACACGCGCCCGCCCACGGATCGGTTGTCGAGCAAACACGACAAATTGACCAGCGACATCGCCGACTCCATGGGCATCGATGTCGTGGCGCTGGTGCGCAACAGCGATCACAAAGTGGTGTTCAGCACCGCCGCCGATGACATCGTCCGACAAATCAGCACCGAGCCCAAAGCAGTGTTACAGACGCTGCAAGTCGGCGGCGTCGCAACCGGCACCGTGGTCTCGACCTTCGAGACCGATCAGGACGGCGTCGATTACAAACTGGTCATTGCCACGTACCTGGACAGCAGTTTCCTCACCAGCGTCGCCGACGTGCATTCCCTCGACCTGCGGCTGTACCTGGCCAAGGCCAATGATTTCTCGGAGATCTTCTCCACCCAGCGCTTCGAAGATCACCCGGCCGCCGTGCCGGAGAAAATCGAACAGATCCTGCGCAACACCAAACAACCCATAGAACAATTCACCAATCGCTACAGCGGTATTTACCGGCCGATCCTTAACGAAAACGGTGAACTGCAAGGCGTGATCTTCAGCGGTCTGCTGCGCCACACCAGCTTGGTCGGGCTGGTGAACCAGAGCAACCTGTTCATCCTGATTTTCCTGCTCAGCTCGGCGGCGTCCCTGGCGGTCGGCTGGCTGGTGTCGCAGCGCCTGACCAAGCCGTTGCGCGGGCTGTCCAAAGGCGTGCAAGCAGTGATTGCCGGGGATTATCGCCAGCGCCTGCCAGTCACCGGCGGCGACGAACTGGCGGAACTGAGCAGCACCTTCAACCACATGAGCGAACGCCTCGCCGAGTTGCAGCACCTGGAATCGCAACTGCGCCGCCGCGACCGACTGCATGCGCTGGGCGAAGTCGCCATGGGCCTGGCCCATGAAATCCGCAATCCGTTGGGTATCATCAAAACCGCCACGCAATTGCTGCACCGGCGCGCCGATTTGCCCGAGACCGACAAGCGTCACCTGGAATACGTAGTCAGTGAAGTCAGCCGCATCAACGACCTCATCACCGATTTCCTCGACTTCGCCAAGCCCAGTGCGCCCATGCGCTCGACCCTGGCGGCGCGGCCACTGGTGGATGAGCTGATCGGTTTCTGCGCCCCGGAACTGGCCAGCCACAAAGTCGATGTGCAAATCGACGATCAGGCACCCGGCGCGACCCTTCACGCCGACGCGCGGCAACTCAAGCAGGCCGGCCTGAACCTGATCGTCAACGCCATCGACGCCATGCCCGATGGCGGGCGGCTGACGGTCAGCATCAGCAGTGACGAGCACTACACGGTGATCAGCGTCTGCGACACCGGCCAGGGCATCGAACCGGATATGCTCGAACGGATCTTCACGCCGTTCGTCACCACCAAGGCCTCGGGCACCGGGCTGGGGCTGGCGAAGGTGTTCTCGATCATGGAAAGTCATGACGGGCGCATCGAATGCGTCAGTGAAAAAGATGCCGGCACCACCTTCACGCTGTACATTCCGGCCAACGGTGAAGACTTCGACGAGGGCAGCGATGACACATAACGTACTGGTGGTCGACGACGAGCCCAAGCTCTGCGACCTGCTGGCATCGGCCCTGGGTCAGAACGGCATTCAGGTGTTCACCGCCGGCAATGGCCTGCACGCGCTCAAGGTGCTGGAGTGCGAGGACATCGACCTGGTGATCAGCGACTGGCGCATGCCCGGCATGGACGGCCCGCAACTGCTGGCAGAAATCAAAACGCGTTTTCCGCAGTTGCCGGTGATCGTCATGACCGCCTACAGCACGGTGAAAAACGCCGTGCAGTCGATGCGCAACGGCGCCTTCGACTACATCGCCAAGCCGTTCGACATCGACGAACTGGACATCACCGTCAGCAAAGCCCTGCAATTTCGCGACATCCTCAAAGACAACCAGCGCATGCGCGCCGAGCTCGACGAGCATCAGCAGATCGACAGCCTGATCGGTGACAGCCCGAGCTTCCGTCGGGTGCTGCACGCCATCGATTCGGTTCGCGAAAGCAACGCGACGATTCTGCTGACCGGCGAAAGCGGCACCGGCAAGGAAATGGTCGCCCGGGCGATCCACAAACACGGCAACCGCGCCGACAAACCCTTCGTCGCGGTCAACTGTGCGGCGATCCCGGAAGGCTTGCTGGAAAGCGAAATGTTCGGCCACCGCAAAGGCGCGTTTACTGGCGCGGTGGCGGACCGCGTCGGGCGTTTCATGCAGGCCGACAAGGGCACGCTGTTTCTCGACGAGATCGGCGAAATGCCGTTGGCCTTGCAGGCGAAAATCCTCCGGGCGTTGCAGGAACGGGTGATCGAGCCGGTGGGCGATCCGCGCGAGCGTAAAGTGGATGTGCGGGTGATTGCCGCGACCAACAAGAACCTGCTGGACGCGGTGGCCAACAAAGAGTTTCGCGAAGACCTTTATTACCGCCTCAACGTGTTCCCGATCCCCCTGCCGGCCCTGCGCGAACGGGTTGAAGACGTCGCGCCGCTGGCCCGACATTTTGCTCACACCCTGGGCGCAACGGCGGGCAAGCGTTTTACCGGGTTCAGTCCGGAAGCCTTGCAGGCGATGGCCAATTACTCGTGGCCGGGAAATATTCGCGAACTGCAGAATTGCGTGGAACGGGCGACGATTGTGGCGTCGGGGGCGGTGATTGAAGAGGAAGATTTGCCGGCTTATCTGTTTGCCTCAAACGCTGGCAGCAGCGGCGTTCTGGTCACCGAAGGCAGCGTGCCGGCGGATCTGGAAGCGGCGTTGGCCGAGGTCGAAAAGGCCTACATTCTGGCGGCCCTGGCGCAGAGCAACGGCGTGCAGGCCGCAGCGGCACAGTTGATCGGGATCTCTGAGCGCAGCTTCTGGTATCGCTTGAAGAAACTAGGCATCCACGTAGACAAAATCGTCAGGTAACCGCCCCCCTGTGGCGAGGGAGCTTGCTCCCGCTCGGCTGCGCAGCAGTCGTAAATCCAGCGAATGCGGTCTGCCTGGCTACAACGGTGCTGACATTGGGGCCGCTTCGCAGCCCAGCGGGAGCAAGCTCCCTCGCCACAGAAGCATTCCCGGTGATCAGCTAACGGTCCCGCCCTTTGCTTCACTCATGATCTGCCGGATCGCCCCGACAAAGGTCTCAACCGGCTGCCCACCACTCACCGCATACTGCCCGTTAAACACCACCGTCGGCACCGAACTCACCCCGCGCGACAACCACAACTGCTCTTCTTCAAGCACCTCTTTGGCAAACTCATCGGACGCCAGAATCGCCGCTGCCCGCTGCCGGTCCAGCCCGACGCTTTCAGCAATCTGCGCCAACTGCTGGTGATCGGACGGATTACCGCCATCGGTGAAATACGCCTTGAACAGCGCTTCCTTCAAATTGAACTGCAACCCTTCCAGCCCCGCCCAGAACAGCAACCGATGCGCATCAAAGGTGTTGTAGATGCGGCTGTTGCCATCGGTGCGAAACGCAAACCCGACCTCGGCGCCACGGGCGCGGATCATCTCGCGGTTTTTCTGCGATTGCTCAGGGGTCGAGCCGTACTTTTCAGTGATGTGTTCGGTGATGTTCTGCCCTTCCGGCCCCATTTTCGGATTCAGCTCGAACGGCTGAAAACGGATCTCGGCCTGGACCTCATCACGCAGCACTTCCAACGCCCGGGTCAGGCCATACAGGCCGACCACGCACCACGGGCAGGACACGTCGCTGACGAAATCGATTTTCAGGGGGGTACTCATCATTCACCTCGCAGGCTGGAAAGGCGGCGGAAAGTTTGAACGATACACCCGAAGGCTGGCGCGCGCAGGTCCCTTGTAGGAGTGAGCCTGCTCGCGATGGCGTCGTGTCGGTTGATATTTGTATTGGCTGATACACCGCTATCGCGAGCAGGCTCACTCCTACAGGGATTTGGGTGTTTGGGAGGGTGTGTTTAGTTCTGTTTAAGGTTACTTCCTGAAAGCTACAGCGCCTTGCGCCGTCGCCTACAACAACGTCAGAATCCGCCGGCTTGTGCGCCTGGGGGGCCGTCGGTAACTTGGTTCGTGTCACTGATTCACAGTGATCGGGTTTAGTAGCCCGGGTAGGTTCTAACGGCAGCACAAGTGTCATTCAGTCAGGTTTGCGCCTGTATTCGATGGCGGCTGTGCGCTTGGCGCCCTCGGGCGCGCCGGTTTTGAATCCTCCCGGTCTACTAACTTGCGCACAGCTGCCTCCCTCTTCGTTTAGTAGCGAGATGAATGCGGCTCAACCTGAGGATTTACTTATGTTCAAACTTACTCCGAACCCACCGGAAACCGACGACGTTTCGCCTTACGAAGCCCCGGACTCAAAAAAACTCAACGAAGCCGCCGACCGCGCCCTCGATTACTACCTCAAACCGGTCATCCCCAAAGACACCCCACGCCGCCCCAGCACCATCTACACCATCGCCCCCGACATCGATCACGAAACCCTGCTGGCCAATGCCTGTGAATCCCTTGCGTCGGCGAGCGTGATGTTGAGTGACTTCGCCGCATTGATGGAAGGCCCGCATCGCAACACCGTGCTGGGCATTCAGCAGTCCGTGATGCTGGGTGAACTGGCGGTGAACCGGATGCTCGACAACCTCGTTCCATCGACATAGCCAACTAAGACAAGGGAGCCTTTGTGGTGAGGGGATTTATCCCCGTTGGGTGGCGAAGCCGCCCCCCCGCGTCCTTTCAGACAGACCGAGTTGTCTGGATTTACGACTGCTTCGCAGCCGAACGGGGATAAATCCCCTCGCCACAGGTTCCTGCTCGACTGAAGACTGTCTTAAGTGAACAGCATTGCCTCACCACAGGGTTTTATTTCCCAGGTTTGATTGGGGGTTACAGGAGATTCGGGGTTGGCACTGGATCAATCTGCGCCCAATGCGAGGTGTCTTCGCGATGGGCCTGCAAGTAGGGCAACACCGCCGCCAGTAACGGCACCTTGAACGCTTCCTGGAATCGATGCGCCAACCCCGGAATCAGCTTCAACTGGCTGCCACGGATATGCGCCGCCAGATGTACGCCATGCATCACCGGCAACAGCGGATCGGCGGTTCCATGGACCACCAGCGTCGGGACGCGCAATTGGTTAAGCAATGCCACGCGACTGCGCTCAGCGAGGATCGCCATGATCTGGCGCTTCACGCCTTCCGGGTTGAACGCGCGATCATAAGAAAGCGCCGCTTGATGCAGCAAAGCCTGCCGATCATCGCTCACGGTCGGGCTGCCCAACGCTGCCAGTAAATCCGCCTGTTGCTCCAGCGCGACTTCGCGATTCGGCGCGCTACGCCGCGACAACAACTGCACCAACGCCGCACTCGGCGCCGGCAAGCCTTCGGCCCCGGAAGTGGTCATGATCAGGGTCAGGCTCTCGACCCGTTGCGGCGCCATCGCCGCCATGTGCTGGGCAATCATCCCGCCCATGCTCGCGCCCAATACGTGGAATTGCTCGACCTTCAGCGCATCCATCAGGCCAAAGGCATCGTCTGCCATGTCGGTCAGGGTGTACGGCGCCGCGACCGGCAAACCGAGTTTGTAGCGCAACACCTCGAAAGTCAGGTTGGCGTCCGCGGGCGCTTGCCGCCAGGTCGACAGGCCGACGTCGCGATTGTCATAGCGAATCACCCGAAAACCCTGCTGACACAGCGCGACCACCACCTCGTCCGGCCAGTGAATCAACTGCCCGCCCAGGCCCATCACCAGCAGCAACGCCGGGTCGGACGCACGGCCGATGCTCTGGTACGCCAGGCTCACCTGCGCCAGATCGGCATGTTGGGTGGGAACGTTGACATCGCAACGAGACGCCGCGAAAGACGGTAATCCAAACAACAACGCGGCCAGGAAGGCCGCTGTTGATAAAAATCGTGCACGCATGAAAAAACACCGAAACGCAGAACCCCAGTAGAGCGCGAGTTTGATGAAGTTTGATCAAGCGCGCTGCCACAGTTACGTGACAGTTTGATGAAGTTTGCCGAGCGGTCGTGTGAAGTGTTGATGCCTACCACTGGTCAGAAACCAGTCTTAACCTGTTATTTCTGACAGTAGCCAGCCTGCAGGTTTGAGCTTTCAATCAGTCTCTGACGCGCCTTGCCGCCCCGGTTCGCGCGCTTTGGTGCGAGTCGGAGACCAACCATGACTGCCTTTTCTTTTTACACACAAGAACAACTGGCCGCGCTGAAAAAAGGAAGCCCGCAACTAACGGTCGGCTTGTTCGCTGAAGTCAGGTCGCAAAGCCTGTTCTCAGAAGATGGAGCGTTCAGGATATTCCCCATCCTGATCCCCGGTTGGCACGTGGTCGACTACCCGACTGCCTCCCATGGGGTCAACGCGGATGAGACCGCAGGTCCCGGGCTTGGATGGTGGGTCCTTTTCCCCTCCTATCCCCTGATGGCAGCGTTTGACACCTTGCGCCTGTACATGGGCAAACGCCTTGAACCGGGGCAGACCCCTGACCCGACGGATCGAGGCACACTGATCAAGACTGTGATCGTCCCCCGGGATCACAACAATGAGGACATCGTCAGCTTCATTCCCAGAACGGCCGTCGAAAAACCCGGCATCCATCGGACGTGGTACACCGTCGAACGCACGAGTGGCAGTGGACCGGAACGTTCAGAAGAGATAACCGTATGGTTCAAGCCAACTTTTCCGGACAGCCTCGATCCAACCGGCAACACCCGCGAACGTGTACCTCTGGAGGCCCCGCGCTTCCCGGCGGTGATTGACAAGGAGATGGTCGAAGCCGGCGTTGACTTCATCATCCCGGCCTGGCCAGTCATGACCATGGGAGACCGGATCGTACTGACGATCGATAATCAGATCGTCGAGTTCGTCATTGATGCCGGACAAGTCGGTCAGGACATCGTGGTGTTTGTCTCCTCGGCGATCCTCAAGCTGATCGGCCCTGCCGACCCGTTGCTGGTGAGTTACAAAATCCATGACCAGGTACACAACAGCAGCCTGACGTCCAACATCGGTGTAGGTACGCTGGAACCGGACACCACCTATCTTGAAGCGCCGTCAGTGCCACTCACCCATGACGATGTCCTGGCGGTCGACGATCTCGACGGCGATCCCATGGATGTTGATGTTCTGGTGCGACGTGCAGACGCTGCCGCTGGCGATAAAGTGGAGTTGACCCTTCACGACGCCGCTACCGGGTTCAGCGAAGTCTTTGGTCCGCTGGATTACAAGGCGGGGGTCGTGACGTTCAAGATCCCTTTCGAACTCGTGAAAAAACTGGTCCCGACGACGATAAAACTGAGCTACCACAGGATCAGAATGGTGTCGGGTTCGGTAGTACGGACACCGTCTTACCCCTATTCCCCAAGGCTGACTGGCGAAAAATACCGGGCTCCAGCGCCTACTGCGCCGCAAGCCCACGGGGCAGTCCTGTCGCCAGATCTGGCCGAGACGGTGGTCTATGCCGGACCTGGAATCGAAGGCCTGTCGGTCGGTGACAAGGTGATACTGACCTGTCTGAGTACAAGCTCCGGCGGCACCACCCGCCTGCAAACCTACGAACGGTTTGTCACCCAGGGCATGGTAATTCCGGGGGTCGGCATCGTCGTGCCATTCGACTGGGAAACAACACACTTTGGGACCTATCAGGACGGTTCGGTCCAGCTGTCCTATATCGTCACCGGCATCGGGCATGCCACGCCTCTGGAGTCCTACGTCAGTCGGCTGCGTATCGGTCAAGTGACCAATGTCCTGAACGTCGTCGATGTCGGCAAAGACGAAAACGGCGTGCTCGATCCGAAGGATATTCCTTTCGGCACCCCAGCCATTTGCCCGGCCAAGGGTCACACGCGCCTCGGCGACACGGTTCACCTGGAAGTACGGGGACCGGACGGCAATCTTGTTTTTGCAGACTCATTGCTCATTACCACGGCCCATCTCGACAAAGACATTGAGTTCAGACTGGCTTATGAGCTTATCAACGCACTGCTCAATCAAGTGATCACCGTGGACTGGTACATCGCGCGCAACCGCGAACTGCCTCTGACCGCCCCCGAACTGGTGCTGCGAATCGGCGCCAAGGCCTTGGTGCTGCCGCCGCCCAAGCTGGTGCAGGCTTCACCTGGCAATATCATCAATCCGCAAAACACTCAGAAACTTGCCACGGTCAAAGTCACCTACACCGGGATGGACCCCACCCATCGTGTCACGCTCTTCATCAAAGGGCGCGATGGCTTTGGCAGCCCGGTGCTTGCGACACTTCAAGGTAGCGCCAGCGGAACATTGACCTTCACTCTGCCATTGACCGTCGTCCCCGCCAACATGGGTACGTTCATGTCCTTCTGGTATGTCGTAAAGCAGGAAGGCATACATGATCAAAGCTCCGCACCCACAAAGTATGAAGTCACGTCCATTGCCAATGAAGACATCAACTACCCGCGCATGACCATCAAGGAGGCGCCGGATCACAAGGTCCTGAACCTCAACAACTTCACGGGCGATGCCCACTGGACGCTGATTGCCTGGCTGTTCATTGCCATCGGCACCCGGATGCGGGTAGCCCTGAGCGGGCAAAAATCCGACGGGAGCGAATACGTCATCATGCTGTTCGATGGGGTGATCACCGCCAATCATGTGTGCACCGGATTGAGCGGAGTCATCTCTCGGGAACAACTCAAACAGTTCAAGGACGGCACGCAGGTTTATGGATTGTCGATCGCCAATTTCAGCGATAAGGGCGGCGTTGATACGTTCTTCCGTATGCTGGAACTGACGATCAAATCGGAAATGCTGGCAAGGCCGATGATTACGCAGCTTATTGACAATCAAGGGGCCATTACCGGGCAAGTCGTCAACGGTGGTGCGTGCGACGATACAACACCTGAACTCGTAGGGACGGCAACACCAAATAGCATGGTCCATTTGTTCAATGGTGCAGCGCCAATAGGCACGGTAACTACGGACGTTAGCGGGATCTGGAGGCGGGTCGTCAATATCGGATTGGGTCGCCACAACCTGACCGCTAAAACACCGGACGGTCAGCAAATCTCTCCCGACTGGACCGTCACTATTCACCCTGATCTAAATGATGTGACCGACTTCGCTGGTGGCATGAATGGTTGGATTGTCGGCCCGGGAGGAAGAACGGGCTCGATTTCGACATACGCAAATCGAGTCGTGTTTTTTAACATCACGCCAGCGGGCTACAACCATGCGGGCGCAATCTTGTATAAATCCTTTCAGTTGGCAAAAGGGGCAAGGTATCGGTTCACGACTCGAGTGGTGAACTTCACCGGGTCGGGAGGACGTTACGATCCTCTGTTTAACTTACGTATCGACAATCTACTGGAGACACCCGGAGTGACGCCTCCGAGATTCCAGCAATATGATCTGGTAGGCGAATTTATCGCCAACAACAATAGTGCAACATTACAGATTCTCAACCACCAATCTACACCGAATGGAAATGACCCCATGATTATGTGGATCATTGTGCAACAGCTCTCTAACGCAACGTCCGCATAGAGCAACGCAGGAAAGGATGGATCTGTTTAAGCCGTCGTCGATGCTCAAAACGCAACAAGAACAAAACCCGCTGATCTTCACCGATACAGCGGGTCGTCAAGCGATAGAACGAGAGTGGCGAAGGGGGTTGCTCCCTCGTCACGGTTCAGTATCGCCCTTAACTGACCGGCGTTAGAGGATTGCCCGCTCCCCCACTGAGTGCTTCAAGCCAACTGACTCCGCAACTGCCTTGCCGCCGCCACCATGTTCACCAACGCCGCCTCTGTCTCCGGCCACGCCCGGGTCTTCAACCCGCAATCCGGATTCACCCACAACCGCTCCGCCGGAATGCGTTTAACGGCTTTGCTCATCAACTTGACCATCTCAGCCGTGTCTGGGACCCGTGGCGAGTGGATGTCATAGACGCCCGGCCCGATGTCGTTCGGGTAGTCGAACGCTTCGAAAGCCTCGAGCAATTCCATGTCCGAACGCGAAGTTTCGATGGTGATCACGTCGGCATCCATCGCCGCGATGGACTCGATCACGTCGTTGAATTCGCTGTAGCACATGTGGGTGTGGATCTGGGTTTCGTCCCGCACGCCGGAAGCGCTGAGACGGAAAGCTTCCACCGCCCAATCGAGGTATTCCTGCCATTGCGCCCGGCGCAGCGGCAAGCCTTCACGGAACGCCGCTTCGTCGATCTGCACGATCTTGATGCCGGCGTTTTCCAGGTCGACCACTTCGTCACGCAGGGCCAGGGCCAACTGCTGCGCCTGGATTTTTCGCGACACATCTTCGCGGGGGAACGACCACATCAACATGGTCACGGGACCGGTGAGCATGCCTTTCATGACCTTGCCGGTCAGGCTCTGTGCATAGGTAATCCAGTCGACGGTCATGGCGTTCGGACGGCTCAGGTCGCCGTAGATGATCGCCGGTTTGACGCAACGCGAACCGTAGCTCTGCACCCAGCCGAAACGGGTGAACAGGTAGCCGTCCAGTTGCTCGGCGAAGTACTCGACCATGTCGTTGCGTTCAGCTTCGCCGTGTACCAGCACATCCAGGCCCAGGCGCTCCTGGACTTGCACCGCGTGGCGGATTTCGCTGTGCATGACGTCGGTGTAATCGTTGGCCGACAGCTTGCCTTGTTTGAAGGCCTGGCGCGCCAGACGGATCGAACCGGTTTGCGGGAACGAGCCGATGGTGGTGGTCGGGAATGGCGGCAGTTTCAAGCGTGCACGTTGCTGCTCGATGCGTTTGGCAAACGGCGAATGGCGTTGGCTGTCCTTGTCACTGATGGCATTTATCCGTGCCTGCACTTCCGCTTTGTGGATACGCGGTGACTCGGCGCGGCTGGCCTGAATCGCTCGGCTCTCGGCGAGGGCGGTTTGCACCTTGGGCGATTGTGGGTCGTTGAGGGCATCGCGCAGCACGGCGATTTCCCCGCACTTCTGCACCGCAAACGCCAGCCAGCTTTTCAGTTCCGGGTCGAGTTTGTCTTCGCGTTCCAGGTCCACCGGGCTGTGCAGCAACGAGCAGGAACTGCTGACCCAAAGATTGTCGCCAAAGCGTTCCTGGGCCGGTTGCAGTTGCGCGAGGACTTGCTCCAGTTCGCAGCGCCAGACGTTGCGCCCGTTGACCAGGCCCACCGACAGAATCTTGTAGGTCGGCAGACGATCCAGCACCTGGCCGAGTTGATCCGGCGCACGCACGGCGTCGATGTGCAGGCCTTGCACCGGCAAGCCGACCGCCAGGCCGAGGTTGTCTTCCAGGCCACTGAAGTAGGTGGCCACGAGTTTTTTCAGCGGCGAGTATTGAAGGATGTGATAAGCGCGTTCGAAAGCGTTTTTCCACGACTGTGGCAGGTCGAGGGTCAGGATCGGTTCGTCGATCTGCACCCATTCCACGCCTTGAGCAGCGAGACGACCGAGGATTTCACCGTAGATCGGCAGCAAGCGTTCCAGCAGGTCGAGCTTGTCGAAGTCATTGCCTTTGGCTTTGCCCAGCCACAGGTACGTCAGCGGGCCGATGATCACCGGTTTGACGTTGTGGCCCAGCGCCTTGGCTTCGTCGACTTCGTCGAACAGCTGTTCCCAGCTCAGTTTGAATTGCTGGTCAGCGGTGAATTCCGGGACCAGGTAGTGGTAGTTGGTGTCGAACCACTTGGTCAGCTCCTGGGCGTATTGCGCTTTGCTGTGTTCACCGCCGCAGCAGGCAGCCGTGGCGCCTCGGGCCATGGCGAACAGGGTGTCGAGGGTCGGCAGGCCGCGCGAATCCTTGGCGCTGTCGAAACGCTCGGGGATCACACCGAAGGTCAGGGAATGGGTCAACACCTGGTCGTACCAGGCGAAGTCGCCGACGGGCAGCAGGTCGATGCCGGCGTCTTTCTGCAATTGCCAGTGGGTGGCGCGCAGTTGGCGGCCGACGCTTTTCAGCGCGTCCTGATCGAGGTCGCCCTTCCAGTAGGATTCGAGGGCTTTTTTCAGTTCGCGGTCAGCGCCGATGCGCGGAAAACCAAGTGTGTGGGCCAGAGCCATGGTGAGTTTCTTCCTGTAAAAGAGGCTGTAAAACATGGCGCTATTGTCGACAGCCAACCCAACATGAGACAAACTCAACCTTTTCGTGTTGATCACAAGTTTTCCTCATGGAGCCATCCGGTGCTTGAAATCCGTCATCTGAAGACCCTGCACGCCTTGCGCGAAGCGGACAGCCTGGTCGATGCCGCCGACCGCCTGCACCTGACCCAGTCGGCCCTGTCCCACCAGTTCAAGGAGCTTGAGGAACGGCTGGGGATGCCGCTGTTTGTGCGCAAGACCAAACCGGTGCGGTTCACCAGCGCCGGCCTGCGCCTGCTGCAACTGGCCGACGCCACCCTGCCGCTGCTGCGCGGCGCCGAGCGTGATATCGCGCGCCTGGCGGGCGGCACGGCCGGCCGTTTGCACATGGCGATTGAGTGCCACAGTTGCTTCCAGTGGCTGATGCCGACCATCGATCAATTCCGCGATGCCTGGCCGGAAGTCGAGCTGGACCTGGCCTCAGGCTTCTCCTTCGCACCGCTGCCGGCCCTGGCCCGTGGCGATCTGGACTTGGTGGTGACCTCCGACCCCCTGGAACTGGCCGGGATCACTTACGTGCCGTTGTTCACTTATGAAGCGATGCTCGCGGTGGCCAACCAGCACCGTTTGGCGAGCAAGGCCTACATCGTTCCGGAAGATCTGCTCACGGAAACGCTGATCACCTACCCGGTGGAACGTGATCGGCTGGACATCTTCACCCGCTTCCTCGAACCCGCCGACATCGAACCGGCGCAGGTCCGCACCTCTGAACTGACGGTGATGATGATGCAATTGGTGGCCAGCGGACGTGGCGTGTGCGGCATGCCCCATTGGGCGCTGCACGAATACAGCTCACGGGGTTACGTGAAGGCCAAGCGGCTGGGCGAGAAGGGATTGTTTGCGACGCTGTATGCGGGGATTCGCGCGGACATGCTGGATGCGCCGTACATGCGTGATTTCTTGCTGACGGCCAAAGACACATCATTTTCCACGCTCGACGGTGTCAGCGCCGTCCGATAACACACCACATACCCCTGTAGGAGCGAGGCTTGCCCGCGAAAGCGGTGTGTCAGCCAAGTAGATGTCGACTGTCACGACGCCTTCGCGGGCAAGCCTCGCTCCTACAGGATCTATGTAATCCTTAGATCTCGCGCCACATGTGGATTTTGTCGAAGTAGTCTTCGCCGACGCGTACCGCCATGGGTTCGAGGCCGAACTGGGTGAAGCCGCATCGCTGGTACAGGTTGAACGCGGCTTCGTTGCCGGCGGTGACGGTCAGCTGGATCAACCGCAGGCCTTGATGGTTCTGCGCTTCGGCCAGCGCAGCTTGCACCAGTTGCTGACCCACCCCACGCTGCCGGACCTTTCCAGACACGTACATGCCAAACAACGTCGCTTTGTGCCGGGCCTTTTCCCGGGGTTCGAAGGCCAGTCCGACGATACCCGCCAACTTGCCCTCTTCAAACGCCCCAAGCACCACATCGAGCTTGCTGGTCAGGCGCGATTCCCACCAGCTCAGCGGCATCGCGGCGCGCTCGCGTACGCTTGAGGTGAAGGCCTGCGGATGCAGGTCGTAGGCTTCAAGCATCAGTGCCCGATAGTCCAGGGCATGACTGGCATCCAGTCGTTCAATCCACATGGTCAAGCCGTCCGTCGTTGCTCAAGCATCAGCCGCACCGCCAGCGCCGACAGGACAAACCCCATGAAATAACGCTGCACCGCCAGCCAGGTCGGGTTGTTGACGAACCACGACGCGATGCCCGCCGCGAATATCGCGATCAGCAGATTGACGCAGAAACTGACGCTGATCTGGGTCAGGCCCAGCACGATGCTTTGGGTGAACACCGAGCCATGCTCAGGTGAGATGAATTGCGGAAACACCGACAGGTAAAACACCGCAATCTTCGGGTTCAGTGCGCTGGTGAGAAACCCCATGGTGATCAATTTGCGCGACGAGTCCGGCGGCAACTGCTGCGCTTCGAACGGTGAACGCGCCCCGGGTTTGACCGCCTGCCAGGCCAGCCACACCAGGTACAACGCGCCGGCCCACTTCAGCACTTCGTAAGCCATCGGCACGGCCAGAAACACCGCGGTCAGGCCGGCCGCGGCGGCGAACAAATGCACGAAAAACCCTGCGACCACGCCGAGCAACGAGGTCACGCCGGCCTTGCGCCCCTGGCAGATCGAACGGGAGATCAGGTAGATCATGTTCGGCCCCGGCGCCAGCACCATCAGCAACGCGGCAGCGGCGAATATCAGCAAATCTTGAAGCGGGATCATGGGGCAGTCCTGGTCCGTAAATGATCAAGCGGTCGCGGTCAGCGAAGCTCGATAAAACGGCAGGATCAGGTCCCGTGTCAATGGCGCCAGCGTGAGATCGCCGTCGGTAGCCGGATCGATCCAGCGCACTTCTTCGATCTCCGCGGCAGGCGATACGTCTGAATCGATGGTCAGCTGAAAGAGTTCGGCCTGTACGACAAAACCCGGCTCGTTGGCGGCGGGAGCCGAGAAGGGTCCCAGGTAGATGGCGTGCTCGGGGTCGATGACCAGCCCAAGCTCTTCTTCCAGTTCACGGGCCAGGGCGTGAACCGGTTGCTCGTGGGCCTCGATCTTGCCGCCGGGTTGCATGAAGGCTTCGGTGCCGCGCTTGCGGACCAACAGCGTGCGACCGTCGGGGCCGATCAGCAGGGCGGCGGCAATGCGGATGATGCGGGGGGAAGCGGTAGATGAAAGCGTCATGGATCGGGATTGGCCTTGGGTAAAAAATCACAAGGATCACATGGGCACGGGTTCTGCGTCATCCCGAAAAATCCCGCAAAGCACCACCGAGCTCTTTGTGGGAGTGAGCCTGCTCGCGATAGCGGTCTTCCAGTCGACATCAATGGTGAATGTCAGTCCGTCATCGTCGGAACGCCGCCCGGAGCAGGCTCGCTCCTACAGGAGATCATTGTTGGGTCTGGACCACCTGACCTACTTCGAGAATTGCGCCCTCCACTTCCTCCGGCACCTTCACAAAAACACTGTACTTCGCCCCTTCCATCGCCTCGAAAGCGATCAGCTTTTCCACCAGTGGCCCGCTCAGCACCTTGCCCGCATTGAGCAGCAACATGCCGTTATCGGCATTGAGGTTGCGCGCCAGAATCATGCCCGCCGCCAGGTCCCGGGTGGTCAGTACCTTGACCGTCGGATCGGCCAGCGACACATCGCTCAAGTACGCGGCGCAGACCTGAATGAAGTCCTCAACCAGCGCCGGGTCGTAAAGTTTGCCAGCGTACTGGCGGATATAGACCAGGGCTTCATCGCTGTTCATCTGGCGCTCGAGGATCAGCCCACGCTGCAACTCGATGAAATCCACCGCCAGTTTCAGCCACCGCGCCCCCAGCGGAATCGCCTCGCCCTTGAGCCTGTCCGGGAATCCAGTGCCATCCCAGCGCTCCTGATGGTGAAGGATCAGGCGAGCGGCATCTTTCATCGGATCGAGGGTCATCAACAACGATTCACTCTGCTTCGGATAACCGCGATAGCGCTCCTGATCATGGTGGTCCAGCAGGTCCGCAGGCGCGGTCATCATGCTGTCGGTCCAACTGAGCTTACCGATGTTGTAGAGCGCCGCGGCCATGGTCAGGTCGCGGGTGCTGCCCTCGTCCAGGCCATGGCGTTTGCAGTACACCCGCACCAGTTCGATGATCTGCCGGTTCGTCTGCTTGGCCGGCGGTAAACGCAGGTTGGCCAGCAACGAAAACACCTCAGTGCCGGTGACATAGCTGTGTTTGAGCTCTTCGTAGGCCAGGTCGAGCATGTCGGCGGTCTGCTGCAGCTCGGAGGTGCGGGACGCGACGTGTTTTTCCAGGGTCGCGTTGAGTAACTTCAATTCCTCGTTGCGATCCCACGTCTCCTGCACCAGGCGCAACCGTTCGCGCTCGGAATGCTGGTAGGCGAGGGATTGTCGCAACGTCAGCAGCAACTCCTCATCGTGCCAGGGTTTGCTGATGTAACGGTCAATCTGCCCCTCGTTGATCGCTTTGACGATCATCGTCAGGTCGGCATAACCGGTCAACAAAATGCGCAGAGTGTCGGGATGGCGCTGGTGGATGTGCGCCAGCAGCGTCGCGCCGTCCATATTGGGCATCCGCGCATCGCTCATCACCAGGTCGACGAGCTGTTTGCCCATGATGTCGAGGGCCTGGGCACCGCTGGTGGCCAGCAGCACGTCGTAGGGTTGGCCGCGCAAGAGCCGGCGCAGACTATTGAGGATCGATTCCTCATCGTCGACCAGCAGAATCGTTGGTTTATAGGTGACAGTCGTGGGGAGTTGCTCTTCCATGGCATTACCTCAAGCGAAACGGGCGTTGTTGCGTCAGTCATCAGCCAAAACACTCCGTTTCTGGCCGTGCCTGAGCTACAGGCTAGATGATTTCCAGCAAGGCCCCCTGGAAATGATTCGTTTCAGTGACCCGGGCGAAGTGCTGCACGGGCGACTATGCTCTGCTAACTCGGATCCATTATCTGTACCGTTGCCACGTGATCAGGGAAAGGATGCCCCTATGAGCACACCGCTCCACACTGCCGCTGCTCCCGGCGTATGCCTATGAATACGCTGCTGGCGCGTACCAACCGTCGGATTCTTATCGTCGATGACACCGCTTCGATCCATGCGGACTTCATCAAGATCCTCAGCCCGCCATCGGTCGATGACGACGACTTGATCAGCGCCGAAAACGCTCTGTTCGGGACTCAAGCGACGGCCACACTGCAAAGTTTCATGCTCGACTCGGCGTTTCAGGGCCTCGAAGCACTGGACAAGGTCGAGCGGGCGCTGGCCAACGACCTGCCCTACGCGATGGCCTTTATCGACATGCGCATGCCGCCGGGCTGGGACGGTCTGCAAACCATCGAACGGCTGTGGCAAGTCGATCCCAAGCTGCAAGTGGCGCTGTGTACTGCCTATTCCGACTATTCCTGGGAAGACATCGACGAACGCCTGGAGCTGGGCGATCGCCTGCTGATCCTGAAAAAACCCTTCGATGCCATCGAAATCCGGCAGATGGCCAGCGCACTGACCGCCAAATGGCAGATGACCGAAGACGCCGAGCTGAAGATGTCGCTATTGGAACAGGCCGTCGAAGAACGCACCCGGGAGCTGTCCGACGCCAACATCATCGTGCAGAACAGCCCGACCATTCTGTATCGCCTGCGGGGCGAACCGTTGTTTCCGCTGATGTACATCTCCCACAACATCACCAAGTACGGTCACGTCGCGGCGAACCTGGTCGCCTCGGCCAATTGGGCCCAGGAGCTGATCCACCCGGACGACCAATCGAAGGTCGACACGGCCATGGCCCGGGTGCTGGACCGCCATGCGGCAGGCGCGTCCATCGAGTTCCGGATGCGCACCGGCGACGGTGCCTGGCGCTGGGTCGAAAACCGCTATATCCCGGTGCGTGACGCCGAAGGACGTTTGCTGGAAGTCGAAGGCATCATCATCGACATCACTGAACGCAAGGTCGCCGAGGAGAAAATCGCCCTGCTGGCCCGCACCGACGGGCTCACGGGGCTGGCCAACCGGGCCACCCTGATCGAGCGCCTGCACCAGGCGTTCGCCGCCGCGCGTCGGGGCGCCACACCGTTCGCGATGTTCTATCTGGACCTGGATCACTTCAAACGAATCAACGACACCCTCGGTCATCCGGTGGGCGACCTGTTGCTGCAGGAAGTCGCCCGGCGCATCAAGGCCTGTGTGCGCGAAAACGATGTGGTCGCCCGCCTCGGCGGCGACGAGTTCGCCATCCTGCAACTGGACGTCGGCGACCCGACACAATCTGCATCTTTAGCCGCCAAGGTCCGCGATGCGCTGGTGCTGCCCTACTCCCTGGCCGGCAATGACGTACGCGTTTCGGTCAGCATCGGCATCAGCAGCTATTCGCCGCTCATCACCAGCGCCGAAGGACTGCTGAACCAGGCCGACATGGCGCTCTATCGCTCCAAGGAAAAGGGCCGCAACCAGTATCACTTCCACTCCGAGGAGATCAATCAGGAGGTGGTCGAGCGCATGACCATCGCCAACGATCTGAAAACCGCCATTGAACATGAAGAACTCGAACTCAATTACTGGCCGGAAGTCGACCTGAGCAGCGGAAGGATCCTCGGCATGGAAGCCCAGGTCAGCTGGAACCACCCCGAGCGTGGGTTGCTGGAAGCGCCGGCGTTCCTGCCGGCCGCGGAAAAAACCGGCACCATCATCGCCCTCGGTCACTGGGTGCTGGATCGCGCCTGCCAGCAAATGCGCCAGTGGCGCGACGAAGGCATGGCCCCGCCGGTCATTGCCATCAAGCTGTCCCTGGCCCAGCTGAAAAGCGGGCCCGAGCTGATCTATGACGTGCTGCGCACCACCGCGCGCTGGGAACTGTGCGCCTGGGACCTGCGCTTCGATGTCACCGAAGCGACCCTGGCCCAGACCAAATGGACCCACAACGACGTGCTGCCGCGCCTGCGGGAACTGGGGGTGAAGATCGCCATCGATGACTTCGGCACCGAATATTCCTCGTTCGACTACCTCAAGACCTACCAGGTCAATCACCTGAAACTCGCCCAGGCCTTTATCGACACGGCGGCCCGCGACCCGGCGAGCGCCAACACGTTGCGCGCGATTATCAATTTCGCTCGAGATGTAGGGATCGGAATCATCGCTGAAGGTGTCGAAACCCAGGAACAGCGCAGTTCGCTGATGGCCACAGGCTCGCCAATGAACGCTCAGGGTTACTTCTTCAGTAAAGCGGTCAGCAGCCAACAGGCCGCTCAATTGCTCAAAACCGGCATTATCGTACCTACAAGCCCTACAAACGGGCCGACTCTGGACAACCCGCACACCACGGAGGGCCAGGGATGAGAACTTCGTCCGTTCAGACCAACCGGCGCATCCTGATCATCGACGACACGCCCTCGATCCATCAGGATTTTCGCAAGATCCTCGGCCCCGATACCGAAGGTGAACAGACCCTGGCCGGCACCGAAGAAGCGTTGTTCGGCACGCAACAACGGGCTCGGCTCACCTTCCAGCTCGATTCCGCCTATCAGGGTCAGGAAGCCCTCGAACTGGTCAAACGTGCCCAGGCCGAAGGGCGCCCCTACGCCATGGCGTTCACCGACATGCGCATGCCGCCGGGTTGGGACGGGCTGGAAACCATCGAACAACTCTGGAAGATCGACCCGCATCTGCAAATCGCGTTGTGCACCGCCTTTTCGGATTACAGCTGGGAAGACATGGCTGAACGGCTGGAGTTCGGCGACCAGTTGCTGGTGTTGAAAAAACCCTTCGACAGTCTGGAAATCCGTCAGATGGCCAGCGCCCTGACCTGGAAATGGCAGATGACGCACGACGCGGAGACGAAAGTGCAAAGCCTGGAGCAAACCATCGAGGCGCGGGTCCACGAACTGCTCAAGGTGTCTCACTTACTGCAATACGACGTATTGACCGAACTGCCCAACAGCACGCTTCTCGGTGATCGATTGAACCAGTCGCTGGCGTTGTCCCGCCGCCATGACAAGCAACTGGCGGTGATGTTTTTGGGCCTTGATCGCTTCAAGCGCATCAACAATGCCCTGGGCCATCCGGCCGGTGACGAGATGCTCAAACGGGTCGGGCATAGCCTGGTGTCCACGGTGCGCGAGTCCGATTCGGTGTTTCGCTACGGCGCTGACGAATTCGTGGTGATCCTCGCCGATATCCGCCATCCCCAACAGACCAAAGGCATCGCCGAAAAACTCTTGAACGCCATCTGCACGCCCCAGCACATCGCCGGCCATGACCTGAGCGTGACCGCCAGCCTGGGCATCAGCATCTACCCCGATGACGGCTTCGATGCCATCGCGCTGATCAAGAAAGCCGAAACCGCTATGCGCAACGTCAAGGAAAGCGGCCCTAACGACTTTCGCTTTTTCATCGATGAAATGAACCAGCGCGCCCGGGATCAGCAAAGCATCGAGTCGGGTATTCGCCTGGCACTGGAGCGGGACGAATTTGTCCTGCATTACCAGCCAAAACTGGACCTGAACACCGGTGAGGTGGTCGGTGCAGAGGCCTTGATTCGCTGGCAGAAACCGGGGCACGGCTGGGTTTACCCGTCGGATTTCATTGGGGTGGCCGAAGACAGCGGCTTGATCGTGCCGTTGAGCAAATGGGTGCTGGCCCAAGCCTGTCGACAAGCCTGCGCCTGGCAGGCAGCCGGCCTGCCGAAGCTGTGCATGTCGGTGAATGTGTCGGCCATCGATTTTCGCCAGCGAGGCTTTGTCGACGGCATTGAACAGGTCCTCGAACAGACCGGCCTGGACCCGTCATTGCTGGAGCTGGAAATTACCGAAGGCGTGCTGATGCAGAACATCGATGCCACGGTCACCGCCCTGAACCGGATCAAGGCAATGGGGGTGCGGCTGGCCATTGACGACTTCGGCACCGGTTATTCCAGCCTGAGTTACCTGCGCCGTTTTCCCATCGACGTGCTGAAAATCGATCAGTCGTTCATTCGCGGCCTGAGCCGTGACAGCAACGACGCGGCACTGGTAAGCGCCATCATCAGCCTGGGCAAGAGCCTCAAGCTGACCATCATCGCCGAAGGGGTGGAAACCCTCGAACAGCTGGATTTCCTCAAGGCCCATCAGTGCGAGGAAGGCCAGGGTTATTACTTCAGCAAAGCCGTGGCGCCGGATGCGTTCGTGCAATACCTGACGTCGGTGAAATCCCCTCCTCCTGCCGCCACATGACCGATAAGCAGCGACACACGGGCCATCAGCCAAGGAATCATCAGATGTCGCCATCCTTCCATCGTCTTCTTCTGCTGCCCTTGCTCGGGTTTTGTTTGATCGCCAGCGGTGCGCCACTGAACGAGCCGCTCAAACCGCTGCCGGCCGTCCCACAGCAAAATCCTCTGCGGGTCGAATTGGGTCGCCAGTTGTTCAATGAGCCGCGTTTGTCGGTCAACAGCAGCATTTCCTGCGCCAGTTGCCACCGTCTGGAGAGCGGCGGTGCCGACAACAAGGCGTTTTCCATCGGCTTCAACGGCCTTCCAGTCGCCATCAACACCCCCAGCGTATTCAACGCCAGCCTGAACTTCCGGCAGTTCTGGAACGGTCGCGCCGACACCCTGGAAACCCAAATCCACACCGTGGTGCAGAGCCCCAGTGAAATGGGCAGCAACTGGGAACACGTGGTGCAAACGCTGTCCGCCGATCCGGCTTATCAAACCGCGTTCGGCGACGCCTACCCGGACGGCGTGACCATGAACAATGTGCAAAACGCCCTGGCCACCTACGAGCGCACGCTGATCAGCGCCAACTCGCGTTTCGACCAATACCTGCTGGGCGACACCGACATTCTCACCCGCGAGGAGAAATACGGTTACCAACGCTTCAAGGACTACGGCTGCATCACCTGCCATCAAGGGGTCAACATCGGCGGCAACATGTTCCAGAAGTTCGGGGTGATGGGCGATTACTTCAAGACCCGAGGCAACTCGACCGAAACCGACCTGGGTCGCTACCTGGTGACCAAGGACGAGGAGGACCGAAACGTGTTCAAGGTCCCGAGCCTGCGCAACGTTGCGGTGACCGCACCGTACTTTCACGACGGTTCGGCCAAAACCCTCGAAGACGCTGTGGACGTGATGTTCACGTTCCAGCTGGGGCGCATCCCCTCCGCCGAGGACAAGGTGCTGATCATCCAATTCCTCAAGACCCTGACCGGTGAATGGGAGGGCAAGCCGTTATGAAAATGTCCCGCCGACGCAGCCTGGCACTCCTCAGTGTCGTGGCCCTGATACTCGCCTCGATACTGCTGTTTCTGTACCTCAAATCCAGTTCGGACCAGACGTCGACCTACACCGAGTCCCGGGATCTGGTTTCCCGGATGAAACAGCTGAACGCGCAATGGGAAACGGAAATCCTCAAGGCCAGGATTGCCATCAACCATAACTACGATCCGCTGGTCGCACCGCTGACCGAGATGACGAAGTTGTGGCAACGGTTCGACACGATGGAATCGAATCACGGCCGCAACGACTCGCCCGTGTGGCTCACCAGCCATGATGCGTACCTGAGCGCCATCGAGGAAAAGACCCGGCTGGTGGAACAGTTCAAGTCGCACAATGCCGTGTTGCGCAATTCACTGGCGTTTCTGCCGACCGCCGAAGACGACATTCAGGAACCCCTCGCCCAGTTGCAGGACGGAGACAAACTGCAACTGCAAAACATCGCCAACGACACGTATGACCTGGTACTGAGCACCATGGAATTCGCCATGGTCACCTCTGACGGCAAGGCCGCCGAAATTCTGGTGGGCCTGAGCAAACTGAAAGTGAACAAACTGCGACTGCCGGAGCAATTCCACAGTCCGCTGGATATTCTCGACAGCCACATCCAGCTGATCCTGCGTGAACAACCGGTGGTCAACCGCTTGCTGGAAAACATCGAGGCCATTCCCGTGGCCGAACGGCTGGACGACATCACCGATCTGCTGAACAACGATCAGCAGCGTACCGATGCCATCGACCAGCGTTATCACTTTTACATGCTGGTGTTTTCAGTGCTGCTGGTGCTGTTGCTGGTGTACCTGGCGATTCACCTGATGCGCAGTTTCACGGTGATCAATCGCGTCAACAAAGCCTTGAAAACCGCCAATGATGACCTCGAAAAACGGGTCGAGGAGCGCACCCGCGAGCTCAAGGATACCCAGAGTGAACTGCTGGACACCGCGCGCCAGGCCGGCATGGCCGAAATCGCCACCAATGTGTTGCACAACGTCGGCAACGTGCTCAACAGCGTGAACATTTCCGCCGACCTGGTCAGTCGCAAACTGCGCAGCAGCAAGGCTCAAGGGCTGGGCAAGGCGATGCAGCTGGTCAACGAACATCAAGGCGATCTGGGCACCTTTTTGACCCAGGACGAGAAAGGCAAGTTGCTGCCCGGCTACCTGAATCAATTGGTCGACGCCATTGCCCTCGAACAGCAAAGCATGACCGAGGAACTGGCCCAACTGACCAAAAGCGTCGATCACATCAAGGACATCGTCGCCACCCAGCAGTCCTACGCCGGCGCCAACAGCCTGATGGAACCGCTGCACATCAGCGAACTGCTGGAAGACGCCTTGCGCATGAACTCCGGCGCCCTGACCCGGCATCACGTCACGGTGGTCAAGGAGTACAACGAGGTGCCGCAGGTCATGGGGGACAAGCACCGCTTGCTGCTGATCCTGATCAACCTCATCAGCAATGCAAAATACGCCATGTCCGACCTCAGCAATCGTCCACGCCAAATGACCCTGGGGGTAAAAATCGTCGAAGATTCCACCCTGCAAATCAGCGTCAAGGATGATGGCGAAGGCATCGCGCCGGAGAACATGACGCGCATCTTTGCCCACGGTTTTACCACCCGCAAGGAAGGTCACGGCTTTGGCCTGCACAGCTGCGCACTGGCGGCGATCGAAATGAACGGCCACCTCAGCGCCCACAGTGACGGGCCTGGCAAAGGTGCGCAGTTCACCCTGCAGATCCCGCTGAAAACCGTCACGGAGGAGGCATGAGTGAGCTTTCGAACCGGCGCATTCTGCTGATCGACGACACGCCGTCCATTCATGATGACTTTCGCAAGATCCTCACACCGGTTTCGGTGCAGCACGTCGAACTGGACGAGATGGAAGCCACGCTGTTTGGCAGTGAAGTCAAACCCACCACGGCCCTGTTCGAACTGGATTCGGCTTATGGCGGTCAGGAAGGCCTGGGCAAACTCACTCAGGCCTTGCAGGAAAGCCGCCCCTACGCCCTCGCGTTCGTCGACATGCGCATGCCTGAGGGCTGGGACGGCGCGCAGACCATCGAACACCTGTGGCAGGAAGACCCGCGCCTGCAAGTGGTGGTGTGTACCGCGTACTCCGACTATTCCTGGGATGAACTGCTGGACCGTCTACAAGCCCATGATCGCTTGCTGATCCTGAAAAAACCCTTCGACAACATCGAAGTCCAGCAGATGGCCAACACCCTGCTGAACAAATGGGAAATGACCGAACGCGCCTATGTGCAGATGAGCCACCTGGAGCATCTGGTAGATCAGCGCACCACCGAGTTCAAACAGGCCAGTGAGGCCTTGCAGCGGGAAATCGACGAGCGCAAACAGCTTGAATCGCAACTGGTGCAATCGGAAAAACTCGCGTCCCTGGGGCAATTGGCCGCCGGCGTCGCCCATGAAATCAACAACCCCATCGGCTTCATTTCCTCCAACCTCGGTAGCCTTGATGGCTACTTCAAGCAATTGCAGGAAATGCTCGATGCCTATCGCGAGGCCGAAGAAGCGATTGCTTCAAACGAGGTGATCGAACGGCTCGGGCAGTTACGTGAACGGATCGAACTGGAATTTCTGCGCGACGACATCCCGTTGCTGATCAAGGAATCCAAGGAAGGCATCATCCGCGTCGGGCAGATCGTCAAAGACCTGAAGGACTTCTCCCGCGTGGACTCCAACCAGGAATGGCAGTGGACCAATCTGCAACAGGGCATCGAATCGACCCTGAACATTGTCGCCAATGAACTCAAGTACAAGGCCGATGTGGTGAAGGACTATCAGCCGCTGCCCGACATCGAATGCCTGCCATCGCAAATCAACCAGGTGATCATGAACCTGATCGTCAACGCGTCCCAGGCGATGGGCCCGCAGCGCGGCACCATCACCCTGCGCACCGGGCTTGAGGGTGAACGGGTGTGGATTGAAGTGGCAGATACCGGGTCGGGTATCGCACCGGACAGCCTGCAGAAAATCTTCGACCCGTTCTTCACCACCAAACCGGTGGGCCAGGGGACAGGGCTTGGGTTGTCTCTGTCTTATGGGATTGTGAAGAAGCATCGGGGGGATATTTCGGTACGTAGCGAGGTGGGCGCAGGAAGCACCTTCCGGGTCGAGTTGCCCGTGCACCAGACAACCTCAGCGGCCTGAACACCGTAGTAAATGTGGGAGTGAGCCTTGTGGTGAGGGGATTTATCCCCGTTCGGCTGCGCAGCAGTCGTAAACCCATTACATGCGGTTTGACTTTGAAATGCCGGGGCCGCTTCGCAGCCCAACGGGGATAAATCCCCTCGCCACAAAAGCCCACTCCCACAGGGTTATGCATTGTCCAGAGGTCAGGTGGCCTCCTGGAAATCCATCTCCGGTGGCTGGCGGCGGAATCCACCGGTCAGCACCGCCAGGTACACCACGCCAATCGCCAGCCAACTCAGGCCCAGGTAAATCGCCAGGTGATCGAGGCTGACCATCAGCCACAAGTCTGCCACCAGGCCGATGAACGGAAACAACAGGAACAGCACGAACTCACGCAGCCCCTTCTTCTCGCCGCCGATCCAGTAGTGAAAGATCACCGACAGGTTCACCAGACTGAACGCCAGGAACGCGCCGAAGTTGATGAACGAGGTCGAGGTGGTGACGTCCAGTTTCAGTGCCAGCAACGCCACAACCGCGCACAACAGGATGCTACTGACCGGGGTACCAAAACGTTCGTGCAACGTACCGAAAAATGATTTTGGCAGCACGCCGTCGCGGCCCATCGCAAACAACAGCCGCGAGCCGCTGGCCTGAGCCGACAGGCCCGAGGCGAACTGGCCGACGATCAGGCCGATCAGGAAGATCGACACGAACAGGTCGCCACCAATATTGCGGGCGATTTCATAGGCCGCCGAGTCGACGCTGTCGAACTGGAACGATGGGTGCGCGATCTGCACAAAGTACGAGACGCTGACGAAGATCAGCCCGCCGATCAGGGTAATCAGCATGATCGCCCGCGGGATGGTGCGGCGCGGGTCGCGGGTTTCTTCGGTCAGGGTGCTGACTGCGTCGAATCCGAGGAATGAGTAACAGGCGATGGCCGCACCGCTCATGATCAGCGGCATCTGCATGTCACCGTTGAAGAACGGTTTGATCGACCACAACGGCGTGCTCGCATCACCACCGACGTAGTGGACGCACAGCGCAACGAAGGCAATCAGCACCAGGAACTGCACCAGCATCAGCAAGGCGTTGATGCCGTTGGCCAGTTTCAGGCCGACGATGTTGATCGCGCTGGTGATGCCGATGAACGCCAACACCCAGATCCACTGCGGCACGGCCGGGAACGCGGAGTTGAGGTAGGCGGCGCCGATCAGCCAGATCGCCATCGGCAGAAACAGGTAATCCAGCAGCACCGCCCAGCCGGCGATGAAACCGAGTTTCGGGCTGATGGCCTTGCGCACATAGCTGTAGGCCGAGCCTGCGACGGGAAACGCCGAGGCCATTCGGCCGTAGCTCATGGCGGTGAAAACCATCGCCACCAGCGCCGCCAGATAAGCGGCCGGGACCATGCCTTCGGTGGATTGAGCGAGGATGCCAAACGTGCCGAGCACAATGATCGGCGTCATGTAGGCGATGCCGAACAGCACCACCGAACCCAATGACAGGGTGCGTTGCAAACGAGCCATGAGCGACTACTCCGAATTTATTAGATTTATGGCAGAGCCGAGTTCGGCGCAAAAATTTCGGGTGTTGTGTTGTTGTTTTGGTGATCGGTCGAACAGGTGTGTCGTCTGTAAGGGCCTCATCGCGAGCAGGCTCACTCCCACAGGGGATCTTCAGTGGACGCAAATTGTGTGAACGACAGAAATCCAATGTGGGAGTGAGCCTGCTCGCGATGAGGCCAGTCAGAACGATGCAAAATCCGGATCAGCGCGAAGGAATCAGCAACTCCCGCACACCAGAAGGCTGCTCGACAATCTCACCCGGCAACTTCAGCCGTTGATCATCCAGATACCGATAGTCCTTGCGTGCCGCCTCCAACCGGCTGAAATCCAGCTCAACCGCAAACTGCCCTTCCTCCCGCCCGGCCTCGAACAACAAGGTGCCTAGCGGATCGACCAGCGCACTGCCGCCGGCAAACACCAACCCGTCATCGCTCTCTTCCACCCGATTAACCATCAGCGCAAACGCCTGGTTTTCCTGGGCGCGAGCCATGATCGCGGTGCGGTGAGTCGGGCCATAAGGGTCCATGTTGCCGTTGGTGACAATCAGCAATTCGGCGCCCAGTTGCGCCAGGGCGCGGGCGGTTTCCGGGAACTCGATGTCGTAGCAAATCAGCAGGCCGACCCGCACGCCGTTCCACTCACAGGTGGCGTAACGGTCGCCGGCTTCGAACACGCCGCGATCCGATGCCCACAGGTGGGTCTTGCGGTATTTCAGCGCGATGCCTTCAGGGGTAATCAGCAGCGTGGTGTTGTAGAAACGGCCGTTGTCGCTCTCGGCCATGCCGATCACCACGGCAATGTTGCGCTCGCGGGCTGCCGCCACGATGGCGCTGACCGTTGGTCCGTCCAGCGGTTCGGCGGTTTGGGCCACGGTGTCGGCGGACGGAAAGCCCATCAGGTGGGTTTCCGGGAACACGATCATCTGCGTGTCCGCATTGCAGGCAGCGATGGCCGCCAAGGCCCGTTCGAGGTTGTACGCGGTGCCGTTGTCACGGCCCGCCAACTGGGCGAGTTCGACTTTCATGGGTAGTCCTTGTTATGGGCCGGGCGGCAGAAAGATTGCCCGGTCGGTGTCTGTGCGCCAGTATGCGCAGCAAGACACCGGCCGGGGAATCACGCCGCTGGGGTAACCCGATAGGGGTAGAGGCATGACACTTTCGTTAGACGATATCGCTTGGCACCGCTCGGTCGGGCAACTGATCGACGCCCTGGACAAGCCTAATTTCTGGACGCAGCTGGTGCGCCTGCTGGATCAATACGTGACCTTCGACAGCTGGGTGGCCCTGCTTTTCAGCGCTGACCAGCACCCGCAAGTGTTCGCCGAATGCCCTGGCGAGGACGGCAGCCCCGATCAGCTGTTCCAGGATTACCTGCGCGGCCTGTACCTGCTCGACCCTTTCTACATCGCCTGCCGCGAGCAGTCGCGCACCGGGCTCTATCGTCTGTCGGAAGTGGCCCCGGAGCATTTCGAGCTGACCGAGTATTACCAACGCTACTTTCGTCTGAATGTGGTGGCCGATGAAATCCAGTTCAATTGCCAGCTCGAAGGCGATCGTACGCTGTGCCTGTCGTTGGGCAGCAAGCAGCGTTTCAGTGGCCAGCAGATTGCCTTGCTGTCGCTGATCCAGCCTTGGGTGCTCGGCCTGTTGCGCCAGCGCCTGCCCTACGAAATCAACGAAGCCGTGGCCCTCGCGCCAACACCGGTTCAGGCCGACTGGAGGGTTCAACTGGAGGCTTCGGTGCAACAACTCAAGGGCGCGCAATTGACCGCCCGGGAGCTGGATGTCGGGCGTTTGATGCTCAGCGGTTGCTCCAGTAAAGAAATCGCCCGTAAGCTGGAAATCTCTGCTGAAACCGTGAAAGTCCATAAGAAACACATGTACAGCAAGCTGGGGATCAAATCCCAGTCGGAGCTGTTTTCGATATTCCTCCAGGCTCAAAACGCCTGACACAGCACGGTCCTGTAGGAGCGAAGCTTGCTCGCGAAGAGGCCCTTACATTGAACATTGATATTGGCTGATACACCGCTTTCGCGAGCAAGCTTCGCTCCTACAGGGCCCGTGTGTACCTGCTAACCGAGTCCGAACCCAAGGAACCCGTATGAGCCTGTCACTCCTGAGCCGCTACGCCTTCTTTGCCGCTTGCGTGATATTCACCCTCGCCAGCCTGCCCTTCCTGGAACACGACTGGCTGTGGCCGATCACCGCCGTGACCGGCGTATTGAGCCTCGTGGGCCTGTTCGACCTGCTGCAAAGCCCTCACGCGGTGCGCCGCAACTACCCGATCCTGGGCAATATTCGCTATCTGGTGGAGGGCATTCGCCCGGAGATCCGCCAGTACCTGCTCGAATCCGACAGCGACGCCCTGCCCTTCTCCCGGGCCCAGCGCTCGCTGGTCTATTCACGGGCCAAGAATGAAAGCGCCGACAAGCCCTTCGGCACGCTGATCGATGTGTACCAATCGGGTTTCGAATTCATCGGCCACTCGATGCGCCCGGCGCCGTTGAGCGATCCGAGCGCTTTTCGCGTCATCGTTGGCGGACCGCAATGCACCCAACCGTACTCGGCCTCGGTGTTCAATATCTCGGCCATGAGCTTCGGCTCGCTCAGCGCCAACGCCATTCGCGCGTTGAACCAGGGTGCCAAACTCGGCAACTTTGCCCACGACACGGGCGAAGGCAGCATCAGCGCTTATCACCGGGAAAACGGCGGCGACCTGACCTGGGAACTCGGCAGTGGCTACTTCGGTTGCCGCACCCCTGACGGCCGTTTCGACCCGGAGCGCTTCGCCGCCCAGGCGCAAACGCCGCAAGTGAGGATGATCGAAATCAAAATGAGCCAGGGCGCCAAACCCGGTCACGGCGGCATTTTGCCCAAGCACAAGGTCACCAAAGAGATCGCTGAAACCCGTGGCATCCTGATGGGCGAAGACTGCATCTCACCGTCGCGGCACAGCGCGTTTTCCACGCCGATCGAACTGATGCACTTCATCCAGCAATTGCGCGAACTGTCCGGCGGCAAACCGGTGGGCTTCAAGTTCTGCCTCGGCCACCCGTGGGAATTCATGGGCATCGCCAAGGCCATGCTGGAAACCGGCATTCTCCCGGACTTCATTGTGGTCGACGGCAAGGAAGGCGGGACCGGCGCCGCCCCCGTGGAGTTCACCGACCACATCGGCGTACCCATGCGCGAAGGTTTGTTGTTCGTGCACAACACGCTGGTGGGCCTGAATCTGCGCGACAAAATCAAACTCGGCGCCAGCGGCAAGATCGTCAGCGCCTTCGACATTGCCAGCGTCCTGGCCATCGGCGCCGACTGGGCCAACTCGGCGCGCGGCTTCATGTTTGCCATCGGTTGCATCCAGTCACAAAGCTGCCACACCAACAAATGCCCGACCGGCGTCGCCACTCAAGACACCCTGCGCCAGCGTGCGCTGGTAGTCCCGGACAAGGCCCAGCGCGTCTTCAACTTTCACCGCAACACGCTCAAGGCCCTGGCGGAAATGCTCGCGGCCGCCGGCCTCGATCACCCGTCACAGCTGTCGGCCAAGCATCTGGTGCGGCGCATGTCGGCAACCGAGATCAAGTTGTTCTCGCAGTTGCATGTGTTCTTGAAACCGGGGGAATTGCTCACGGGCGAGGTGAATGGCGAGTTTTATTCGCGGATGTGGCAGATGGCGCGGGCGGATAGTTTTGAGCCTGATGAGGGGGTTGCTGCGTAAGTAATGTGTGAGTTCCAATCTTAACGATCGGCCCTCCTCACGATGAAGATCAAACTGAAAACAAACATACAAATACCTGTCCAGCAATGAAGTAATCAATCATACGTCCGACCGTGTAAAATCACGATCCGATATCAAATAATCGGAGTTTTATCAAGCCCGCACTTTGAACATAACGTTCACGCCAGACAGTTGGAAAACTGGAGACATCTGACACGCCAGGAACACTGATCCACCACACCCGACTGGTGCCAAACGGCAATTTTTCCATATCATCGACGAATACAGAATTTCGAGCAGAACTGAGCAAAGACAAGAAGCCATAACTCTCTACTCGCGGGTTTTCTTTCCACTGAACCTCATGAAGCAATGGTTGAATTCCCGACTTATTATAAAAATCAACCGAGTAATACCAAATACCACCTTCGACAATAATCCTATCGCCAGAAACCGCACGCTCCCTGACAGTCTCCAGCACTGTTTCAAAGGGAAAACGCCGTTTATCTCGAGAAAAATTCAAATCATCACTTTGGCTATACACATTGAGTAAACCAACCACTTGCAGCACAGCCAACAAACCAATAATAGTAACTCGATAGCACCATCGAGTGTGTCCCAGCGCAATGGCCAAAATTATCGGCACGCCTATCGATGAAAACCCTAAATATCTGACGTTCCATATCGGAACGGCTATCGACACAATAGCAGCCATCAGCAACGGGAAAAATGTATATGAAACAATCAAAACCGAAAACTTATGCGCCCCCCTATCGCACTTCACCCCGTAGATCGCACCTACAACAATAGCGAATGGAATCAGACAATAAACAAAAAGGTTAAGATCCCGACCTTTATGGAGGATAAAAAACTCCCAGATAATTGATGGAAACGAATTAAAAGAAATACCAGGGATCCACCAGAAAGCCCCATTCGAACCCACTAGCTTCATGTTAATAATCAGCTTGGCCAGACTTAACAGCCAAGGTAGATAAAGAACAAACAACGCTACGTTACCGATCACCCACACGGGATGCGTTAGATACTTGCATTCGCCGCGCCGCTTCCAGTTCAACACTCCCAAATAGACCCAATGCGACAATAAAGCCAGCATCGCAAAATAGTGCGTGTACATTGCCAGGCTCATTAACAAAACGTAAACAACAACATGACGTTTCTGTGATGGTTGCTCTACCCATTTGACAAGCGGTATCAACGTCGCGATCAGAAGAAACCATAATAAACTGTACATTCTGGCTTCTTGACTATAACGAACTGCTATTGGGAGCAGCGCCATAAAAAACCCGCACAAAAGCGCATCTTTTGTATTTGTAACAATCGACACCAACCTCATACTTGCCAACACAGTAGCCACACCAAAAAACACACTTAGCGACCTTGTCGCATATTCACCACCACCAAAAATATCCACCCAAAAATGAAGACCATAATAATAAAGAGGCGGATGCACATCACGCCCGGCGTAAAACCATATATCGGTAAGAGACAGGGAACTCAAACGCAAACTAAAAGCTTCATCACCCCAAAAATATGGAGCACTTAAGCCATAAAATCTAACCCCGACTGCTAGCAACATAACAAGCATCATAAGTAGCCACACACTCCGGGCCCATTTAGACTTCAATGCAATTGACGTTATATTCCTTATATATTCAAAACTCACAATCGCCTCCATGGCACATGCTTCGACGCTCCCCCTAAAACAGGCCATCGAAAAAATCGAGATTCAACAGCGAAACTTTTACGCTTCGCGCTCGCCATACAGGACAAATCTGGAAAAGAAGAACCCGCAGATCAGACTCAACAGCGAGAACGACGCGACGGTCACCAGCCCGTGGATTTTCCAGACATCGGCGTAATACCCGACCACGAAACTCATTACTCCCATAAAGAACACATAGATCAGATAACGAACCACCGACGCTCCGGCCTCAAACGTGTAAAGCGCATGCACATAGAATGAGAACGTCGCTGCCACACAAAACGCCGAAAAATTGCTGGAGGCCTGGCTAAACTCGGCCGCTGTAGTCAGTACGTAAAATATCTGCCAATGAATCAGCGTATTGGCCACGCCAACGACTGCGTAAGTGGAGAGTGCTTTCCATAAGGCTTTCATGTTCGTTCCTTGAACTGTTCCCGTTTCAGGTAGGTGTCAAACCTAAAGTCGGGGGCAGGTGTGCGTCTACTGTAAGAACTAACAGGTAGCGCGGCATTTCTGACCGATGGTCCTGTCCGTTTACCACTGCAGCGAAGGTATTCGGGCGGGTTCTTTCATGACAATAAAGCCGTAGTCCCCCAGCAGATAAATGCGATAGAACAGGCTGTCCACCAGCGGTGGATAACCCTGATACCCCACCAGCGTGGCGTTGCGCCGCTCCTTTTCCCTGACCACATTGGCGATGCCTGCCTTGGGCAGGTTTTCCGCGAGCATGAAAAAGTCGTTGTTCAGCAGGTAATGCAAAACCGGCATCTGCCTGAACGACCCGGCAGCCCCAATCAGCCAGTGATCGGAGTAAGTCACCGACATGTAAATACGCTTGGCTTCGCGCAACGCCGGACGAGATGCAATGTCGGCACTCAAGGTATACAGCGCCTGGCTCGCGAAGGTCTTTTGTAACGTCAGCACCCGTCCATAAGCGAAGGCAAGCGAGAGCATCGCAATGAGCGGAACCAGCAACAGCAACGGCAGTTTTTCATGCACCGGCGCCAGCGCCCGATGACTCAGGTAGAACAGCAATACCAGCACGACAGCAAAGCCCATCAAGGTGCGGGCGCCTTCATTGAAGTCACGGAAAAATAGCGAGGCCCCAGGCACCAGCAACATCAGGACGGGCAAGATCAACAGGCACAGCATGCCGATCACAGTTTTTGTCAGCCCCGTGTCCTCACGTTCCAGTACGCGTTGCCCTACGCGCATGGCACCGACGATGGCGCACAGCAACAACGCGGCGAACACCCAAGTAAAGCCGCCATGGAACAACAGCACGATTTTTTCCAGCACCCTCCCCGCATTGGTTTCAATTTGCTGCAACGGAGCCGCTGCCCCGTTCAACAACGCAGTACGGCCTTGAGTCATGAAGGAATAGGCGGTGGCGTAATAGATCAACCCGGCCAGCCCCACTTGTGCGACTTTGCTGCCGATCAATCGGTAGCACGCAGGCCATGCCAATTTGTCGTTCACCCCCCGCAACCACTCCAGGCAACAGAGCCCGAGAAACACATTGAAGCTGACCTGATAAAGCCCGATGGCCAATGCAATCAGCGCGGCGGGGATCAGCAGTTGCCGGATGCGCGAAGGGCTTCGAAACGTGATCGCATAGATGACCGCCACCAGGCTCAGCGCCATGGTCGGCCCGTCGTATTGATACGACAGGTTTTGCAGGAAAAACGGGTTGTACCAAAGCGGCAGCAGCACCAGGCAATGGGCAAACGTCGGTTCGGGGAAGTAGTGGAACGTCAGCCGGGTCAGGGCCGTACTCATCGCCAGCGTGGCGATCAACAGCGGTAACGGGAAGATGTTCGGCGCAGCACCGCTGAAGGTCAGCAGGTTGTAGAACCACTGCGCGAACAACCGGCCCTCCTGCGCCCAACCTGTACCGGCGGCCAGGGCGCGCCAGTTGTCATCGATGTAAGGAAAATCTGCGAGGATCAGCGGGAGGATGTAAAGCAGCGTCGCAAAGAGAAACAACAACCCGACCTGACGGCCTGTGAGCTCTTTGTCGAGCCATTCGCTGATCCTCATGCCGGCGCCTCTTGGGAATTCCGCCTTCAATCGATAAAGCTTTGAATCTCGACGGTAGTCAGAGATCGCCGACCTGCGCAGCTTTTAGACAAGCGGTTGCTCCCTCAGCGATGCACTGAGACATTCCGTAATATCCGCACTTTGCAATTGCCGGCGAATCCCTTCACCCTGCGCGCCGCCAATGTGCGGCGCGCAACCTTTTGTGTCGCCGGCGCTCCTGCTTCAAAACCCGTTCAAGAGCCCGCAGCCATGACGACTGAACGCGATCACCGGATCGACTTTTTCCGTGGCCTTGCACTGATCTTCATTTTCTGGGATCACGTGCCCCACAACCCGTTGGGTCAGATCACCCTGCGTAACTTCGGTTTCAGTGATGCCGCCGAAATCTTCGTTTTCCTCGCCGGCTACGCCGCCGTTCTGGCCTACGGCAAGATCCTGGCCCGCGACGGTTACTTGATTGCCTGCGTAAAAATCCTGCGTCGTGCCTGGGTGCTGTATGTGGTGCATATTTTCCTGTTGGCGATGCTGATGGGCATCGTGTTCTTCGCCAACAGCCATGTGGAAACCCGCGATCTGGTGGAGGAGATGGGCATGCACCACTTCATCAGCAATCCGCAGCAAGCCTTGATCGATGAGTTGCTGTTGCGCTTCAAACCGAACCTGATGGATCCGTTGCCGCTCTACATCGTGCTGCTGGCAGGCTTGCCGCTGGTGCTGCCGATATTTGTGCGCAAGCCATCGGTGGTGGTGGCGATGTCGTTCGCGGTGTACCTGACGGTGCCGCTGTTCGGCTGGAATCTGGCCGCCATCAAGGACGGCGTGTGGTACTTCAACCCCGTCGCCTGGCAACTATTGTTCGTCCTCGGCGGCGCCGCTGCGATTCACGCGCAGCGCCCACGCTTGCCCGACAGGCACTCGTTGCTGCGCCAGCCATTGTTTGTGAGTGCGGCGTTATACGCAGGCGTTGCCGGTGTATTGACCGTATTGTGGCGGTGGCCGCAACTGCATGATGCGATGGTACCGACCACCCTGAGCAATTTGCTGTACCCGATCAGCAAGACCGACCTGTCGCCGGTGCGCCTGCTGCACTTTCTGGCGCTGGCGTATGTCACGGCGAAACTGTTGCCGGACACTGGCTGGACGCAAAACTGGCTGGCACAGCAATGCAGTCGCATGGGGCGTTACTCGCTGGAAGTGTTTTGCCTTGGAGTGTTGTTGGCGCCGTTGGCGGACATGGTCAATGCCTTGACCGATGATGCGTTTGCCATGCAAATCTTCACAGCGTTGGTGGGGGCCGGGTTGATGGGTTTGCTGGGGGTTTGGCTGGATTTCAATAAACGCCTGAATCGGCCAGCCCAGGTCGCGACTGCTTGATAACGACAAAGTATCCATTGTGGTGAGGGGATTTAGCGAAACGTCGCACCGCCCCGTTCGGCTGCGCAGCAGTCGTGAAACCTGTAGATGCGGTGTGGCTGAAAGGACGCTGGGGAGCGCTTCGCACTCCAACGGGGATAAATCCCCTCGCCACAAAAGCTCGCTCGCCACAGGGATCTTGCCAGCCAATAAAAAGCCCCGGCCAATGGACCGGGGCTTTTGCGTTTCAGGCGTTGCGACTTATGAAGCCGAGCGCACCGCACCTTGCGACACATTGGTCGGTTGCAGCTTGAAAACGTAGAACAACACCGTCAGCAAAACCAGGAACGCCGGACCGACATACAGCGCCACGCGGGTGTCCGGGAAGTACGCCATCAGGCCGACCACCAGCAACAGGAAAGCCAGCGCCAGATACGAGCTGACCGGGTACAGCCACATCTTGTATTTCAGACCGGCACGTTCGCTGGCACTCAGGCCTTGGCGGAATTTGAGCTGGGCCAGCAGGATCATCACCCAGGTCCAGATTGCGCCGAAAGTGGCGATCGCGGTCACCCAGACGAAGACTTTCTCAGGCACCAGGTAGTTGAGCAACACGCCCAACAACAGCGCGCCGATCGACAGCAGCAGCGCACGACGTGGCACGCCGTTGTTCGAGGTCTTGGCGAAACCGGCCGGGGCCTGGCCATTCTGCGCCAGGCTGTAGAGCATGCGCCCGGTGCTGAAGATGCCGCCGTTGCAGGACGACAGCGCCGCGGTGATCACCACGAAGTTGATGATACCGGCCGCGGTCTTGATGCCCAGACGTTCGAACGTCATCACGAACGGACTGCCCTGAGTGCCAATCTCATTCCACGGGTAGATCGACAGGATCACAAACAACGCGCCGACGTAGAACAGCAGGATCCGCCAGAACACCGAGCCGATCGCATTAGGAATGGTCTTCTGCGGGTTCTTTGCTTCACCGGCAGTCAGGCCGATCATCTCGACGCCGAGGTAGGCGAACATCACCATTTGCAGGGACATCAACACGCCTTGCACGCCGTTGGGCATGAAGCCGCCGTGGGCCCAGAGATTGGAAATCCCCAGCGCTACGCCGTCGTTGCCGAAACCGAACGCGATTACGCCGATGCCACCTATCACCATCGCGATGATGGTGACGATCTTGATCAGGGCGAACCAGAACTCGAATTCACCGAAGGCTTTTACTGCGATCAGGTTGATCGAACCCATGCTGATCAACGCGGCGAGCGCCCAGATCCAGCGCGGCACATCGGGGAACCAGACGCCCATGTACACCGCCACGGCGGTGATTTCCGCGACGCAGGTCACCAGCCACAGGAACCAGTAATTCCAGCCGGTCAGGAAGCCCGCCAAGGGGCCGAGGTAGTCCTGGGCGTAACGGCTGAAGGAGCCGGCGACCGGGTTGTGCACGGCCATCTCGCCGAGGGCGCGCATGATCACCAGGATCGCCAGACCGCCGATGATGTAGGACAGCATGATGGCGGGGCCGGCCATTTCGATGGCCTTGGCCGAACCGAGGAACAGACCGACACCGATACAGGCGCCGAGCGCCATCAAGCGAATATGCCGTTCGCCGAGTTCACGTTTAAGCGGGCCGCCCTGAGCGGTCTCGCCGTGGGGCAGGTGATTGCCGACTGGCATAGGGGTACAACCTCGTCTTGTTATTGGATATGACCACCGAGTAACAAAGCGCTGACCGGTAAGCCATTGCTTCTGAAAAACCGGGCCTGCTTCGTGAGCAAACCCGTCCTGCAGGAAAAAACCTGCAAGATCAGCGGGGCGTGCAGTATAAAAAGCTTCGTACAGGGTTTTTCACTCTATAAACCACAACATTCAGCCGGAACTCCCGGGAAAAGCCCGGCTTGCGGAGGGGCATTACCTGGCTTTTGTAAGATTTTTCACCGGCTGAAACGGCGCCGAGTATTGCACAGCATTGGTGCATCGTCATGTCCCTGCCCAGGCAGAATTTACCGTCAGACGGCTCTAGCCCAAGCATTCCAACCCTACCACCTCTGTGTGGTGAGTAGAGCTGTTGTGGCGAGGGGATTTATCCCCGTTGGGTGGCGCAGCCGCCCCGAAGGCCTGCGACTGCTGCGCAGCCGAACGGGGATAAATCCCCTCGCCACAACAGCTCTACTCACCACGCAATCCCCTAGCCACAAAAGTCCTCATCACCAAATCCTTCGCAAGAATCAGAAATTTCTCTCAACAGTCTCAGCGTCGATACAGATCACTGCCTACTAGCCTGAAAGCGTCACTCAACTGTCTTGCAAGGAAGCAATGGATTGCCTACTCAACCTAACTCGCATCGTCTGCGCTTGGGCCGACACTCCGAAACCGGTCGTGCTTATCTCATCACCGCAGTCATCCATGATCGCCAACCCATATTCTCTGACTGGCAATTAGGTCGCCTGCTTGTCGCAGAAATGCGACGGGTTCACGACTCCGGGCTGGTGAACTCAATCGCCTGGGTGGTTATGCCCGATCACTTTCATTGGCTGATGCAATTGCACGACAGCAATTTAGGTAATGTCATCGGTGCTGCCAAAGCACGATGCTCCCAGGCAGTGAACAAAACGACCGGCCGAAGTGGCTCTTTGTGGCAAACCGGCTATCACGACCGCGCAATCCGCGATGGAGAAGAACTTCTTCCGTTCGCTCGCTACATTGTTGCCAACCCGTTGCGCGCAGGATTGGTAGAAAAAATCGGTGATTACCCACTCTGGGATGCCTGCTGGTTGTAACGTCACTTCCCTTCTGTGGCGAGGGGATTTATCCCCGTTCGGTTGCGCAGCAGCCGTCAGTCTGATGAATGCGGTCTTTCTGAATGGACAGCAGTGATCGGTTTGGGGCGGCTGCGCCACCTGACGGGGATAAATCCCCTCGCCACATAAACCTCTCACCACAAAAAGCTCCAGCACCACAAAAGCTCCTTTCCACAGGCACTTAACGATGAGAATTCGGGATTTGTATGTTCACAATTTTTTCACCATCGCCAACCACCGACTAAGCTTCAGACAAGTCCGATCAATCTGCGTGAATGGATCAGTCGACTATGGGCGCGTTATGGCAAACCGATACGAGTAAAACTGTGGTTCCGACTGAACGTGTGGATGAAGCGCCTATACCTGAAAAACCCTCTAGCAGTCGTACGAAGCACGGCTGGGGGGCTTTCTGGTTGTTGCTGTTGATTATCCTGATTGTCCTGGGGCTCGCTGCCGCCAAGGAGATGCGCACCTCGAAGTTTCAATCCCGAGAGGTGAGCAAATTTGCTGCGTCTCTGAGTTATGAAATGAAACCCGGCCCCAGCGACGCGATTCGCTATCCAGGCGCGGGGCCTTTCGATTTGCGTCTGGGCTACAGCTCCCTGGGTGAATTCCTGCCGCGTTTAATCAAGCGTGACTACGTCATCGCGTCACAAACCCGCTTTTCTCAAAAGCTGATGGACTACACGGACAACGGCTTTTTCGTGCCCTACGCGGAGAAAATACAGACGGGATTGTCGATTACCGATTGCCAGGCGGCACCGCTGTACCAATACAAATACCCACAACAACTCTATTCAAGCTTCGACGCGATCCCGCCGGTGGTGGTCAGCAGTCTGTTGTTTATCGAAAACCGCTTTTTGCTCGACCCCAAACAGCCCTTGGCCAACCCCGCCGTGGACTGGCCGCGGTTCGGCATGGCGATTTGGTCGCAAGTTGCCAAGCTGATAAACCTGCCGGGCCAGTCGGCGGGCGGCAGTACGCTGGCGACGCAACTTGAGAAATACCGGCACTCGCCCGACGGCCTGACGGTGTCGGGCGCGGAAAAGATCCGGCAGATGATTTCCGCCACCGTACGTGCCTATCAGGCGGGCCCGGAAACCTTGCAGGCCCGGCAAAATGTGGTGCGCGACTACCTCAATAGCGTGCCGCTGTCGGCAGTACCGGGGCACGGTGAAGTGCATGGCATGGCCGAAGGGTTGCGCGTCTGGTACGGCGCCGATTTCAACAAGGCCAATGAACGGCTGGCCAGCACTGACACGGATCCCAAGAGCATGGCCGAAAAAGGCCTGGCCCTGCGTGAAATGCTCTCGCTGATGATCGCCCAGCGCCGCCCTTCTCACTACCTGACCAAGGGCCATGATGAGCTGGCCGACCTCACCGACAGCCACATCCGCCTGCTGGCGGCGAATGGTGTGATCGATGCGCCCTTCGCAGCGGCAGCGCTGGCCAGCAAGGTGACGTACCGCGACTGGCAAACCCAGCCGACCATTCAGCCGATTGAAACCAACAAAGGCATCAGTGTGGCGCGCAGCCGCCTGGGCGGGCTGCTCAATCGTCCCCTGTACGATCTCGACCGCCTCGACCTGTCCGCCACCAGTACCCTGCAAGGCAATTTGCAAACCCAGACCACCGAGTACCTCAAGCACCTGGCCGACCCGGTGTTTGCGACACAAATAGGCCTGATGGGCGAACGCTTGCTCACCCCCACCAGCACCACCCAGGTGCGTTACAGCTTCACGTTGTTTGAACTGACACCGGACGGCGCGCGCGTGCGGGTGCAGACCGACAGCACCGACCAGCCGTTCGACATCAACGAAGGCAGCAAGCTGGAACTGGGCTCTACCGCGAAAATGCGCGTGCTCACCACCTACCTGCAAATCATGGCCGAGCTGCACGATAAGTACGCCGAAATGACGGTTCCGGAATTGAAGAAAGTCGACGTCCCAGATCAGGACCGTTTGAGCCGCTGGGCCGTCGATTACCTGATTCAGAACAAGGACCGCAACCTGTCGACCATGTTGGGCGCCGCGCTGGACCGCAAATATTCCGCCAGCCCCGGCGAAGCCTTTTTCACCGGCGGCGGGCTGCACACCTTCGTCAACTTCCGCAAGGAAGACAACGGCCGCATTCCGACCTTGCGCGATGCCTTGCGTGAGTCGATCAACCTGCCGTTCATTCGCCTGATGCGAGACCTGGTGCGCTACACCACGTATTCCGGCCCCAACAACAGCGCCGAATTGCTCAAGGACGATCGTGACCCGCGGCGTCAGGAATACCTGGCCAATTTCGCCGACCGCGAAGGCACCTCGTTCCTGCTCAAATTCTGGAAGAAGTACAAAAACAAGGACACCCAGGCGCGGCTCGATACCTTCCTCGACAGCATGCGCCCTACCCCGATTCGCATGGCGGCAGTACATCGTTATTTGCTGCCGCAGGCCAGCCAGGAAAGCTTCAACACCTTCGTGCGCTCGCACCTCAAAGGCGCGAAGCTCACCGAAAAGCTCACCGATGAACGCCTGCAACGGCTCTACGAAAATTACAGCCCCGGCGCCTACGACCTGCCGGATCAGGGCTTCATCGCCAAGGTTCACCCGCTGGACCTGTGGCTGATGGGCTACCTGCTGAACAACCCGGATGCGAAGTGGAGCCAGATCGTCAAAGCCAGCCATTTCGAGCGTCAGGAAGTCTACAGCTGGCTGTTCAAGAGTCGTCACAAGGGCGCCCGCGACAGCCGTATCCGCACCATGTTGGAGATCGAAGCCTTCCTCGACATTCATCAGCGCTGGCAGAAAGTCGGTTACCCGTTCGATCACCTGGTGCCGTCGCTGGCCACCGCCATCGGCAGCTCCGGCGACCGTCCGGCGGCGCTGGGCGAGTTGATCGGCACTATCCTCAACGACGGTGTGCGCATGCCGACATTGCGCATCGACACCCTGCACTTCGCGGCCAATACGCCGTACGAAACCAAACTGATCAACGACCCGGACGCCGGTAAACGGGTGATGCCGTCCGAAGTCGCCACGGCCATGCGCGAGGCCCTGTCGCAAGTGGTGGATGCCGGTACCGCCAAACGTGTTTCCGGCAGTTTCATCACACCCGATGGCAAACCCTTGGCCATGGGCGGCAAGACCGGGACCGGGGATAACCGCATCGAAGCCATTGGTTCCGGCGGGCGGATCCTGAGTTCGAAGTCGATCAACCGCACGGCCACCTTCGTGTTTTTCATCGGTGACAACCACTTCGGAACGCTGACCGCATTCGTACCGGGGCGCACCGCCGAAGCCTTCAAGTTCACCTCGGCGCTGCCCGTACAGGTGCTCAAGGGCATGGCACCGATTCTCACGCCGTATCTGCAACCGGGTACGCATACGCAATGCCTGCCGGTGGAGGTGGCACGACGCTGAGAAACGAGGGCGGTAATTAATTGTTTTCGGCATTGATAATTCCAATGCTTTACGAGGGCGAACACTTATTTAGCAGCTGTAATTGAGACTTTTACTTTGAGCCTCGGGCGTTAGGCTGGTCACTCCACTTAACGCTCAAGGTTCATTAAAAGCATGACTGACTTACACGGACGTATATCAGCGCTACCGGCACCCGCGGCCGATAACAATAAAGGTCGCCACTACGGGTTCATCCAGAACCGTATCCACCCAACGTTCAAAGGCGCTTCACTGCAACGGATTCGGGAACTGAGCCTCACACAAACGGCTTCAGGGCATTGGGTACAAACCACCAAAGATTTCGATCACACGCCGTTACAAGACGCCAACCTTGAACTCTGGTCCGCTCAAAACACAGTCGACCGGGTGCTGGATAAAGTACAAAGCGTCTATGAGTTCGCCGAACCGTTACTGACCGAGGCGTTACTGAAACAGTTCGGGGTTGACGTCGATGTAACGACAACGTGTTTGTATCTCTATCTACCGAAAAAGCTGCCCTGGTATGCCAGCGATCTCGGCGGTGTGGTGACCCGAACCGTTTCACTGCTGGATGCGGCCCTGCACAACTTCGCGAGCCACGAGACCTGCGAGGCAGACTCGAACTTCATCAGCCAGCCCGATGCGCGCGGGCACTTCGATATCCTGCCGATCAAACGCAAAATGTCCATCGCCCAGTTTCAGACCCTGTGTCGCAATCTGGACATTGGCGCGCGCTACAAGAAATACCTCGAAGAGCAGTTGCTGCCCAGTGACGGCCTCGCCCAGGGTTTCTTGAAACGCAAAATCGTCGAGAGCGAGAAAGCCGCGTTCAAAGCGGCCGCTCAACTGGCCGTTCTGACGGGCGACATCGACACCGATGCCAGTGACCTGGTCCTGAAGATGCTCGAAGGCCAGCGCAACCTCACCCGTAAAGGCCGGGTGATGCAATTCGCAGAATTGTCCATCCTTGACAGCCTGCTGACCGGCATCGTGTTGATCACGCCGAGGCCGGAACAACGCATCCGTGACGTGACACCGGTGATTGTTTACGTCCCGCAAGACCCCGAGCACCCACTGAAAGAGTACCCCTCGACCGTCGCTTTCATGGATGAACTGACGCGTCAGCTGCGCGACAACGACGTCGTGTCGTCCACCGGCATGACCTACCAGCAATTCTTCAGCCGGTTCGTCGATCAATCAGACCGAGGGCATTTTTTCGGCGGGCTGCAACAACGTCTGTTCGAAGTGAAATGGCATCAGAAAGAGCCATTGGAGCAAGGGCCGAGCTGGCGGGAAGTTGCCGTCACCCATCCCAGCCTGCATTTCAAAGCCGCACCGATCCCCGGCGAACTCTGGGAGTACCTCTTTCAGCAAAAGCTCAACAAGGTTCTCAACGACGCCCGACACATCGCCGTGTCCACCGCCGATGCCGATACCGATGCCCGATGGGCCTGGTGGGAAAACTTCAAGAAAATAGCCTCGGACCTCTTCAACATCGCCCTGATGGTGGTTACGCCGTTCGTTCCAGGGTTGGGTGAACTGATGCTGGTCTACTCCGCGTATCAGATGACCAGCGACGTCATCGAAGGCATCGTCGACATGGCATTGGGGCTGTGGACCGAAGCCGCCGAGCATATTACCGGTGCAGTCACAGACTTTCTTTCGCTGGTGGCGTTTGCCGCCGGTGCGAAGATTGGCAACCTTGCGCGCTTGAAACTGTCGCCGCTGATCGAAGGCATGAAACCGGTGACACTGCCCAATGGCGAACCTCGTCTGTGGCATCCCGACCTCAAACCTTACGAGCTACCCGAAGTGAAGTTACCGGCTGACTCCAGCCCAGACGCCCAGGGGCTTCACGCCCACGAAGGCCAGGACATTCTGCCTCTGGACGACAAGCACTACGCCGTGCAAAAGGACCCGCAGACCGGTGACTACCGCATCAAACACCCCCATCGCGACACGGCTTATTTGCCCGAGTTGAAACACAACGGCCGCGGCGCCTGGACCCACGAAGCCGAAAACCCGCGAGCATGGGAGCGCCCGACATTAATGCGACGTCTGGGCCACTCCGTGGACGGCTTCAGCGACGCCGAACTCGAGGACGTTCGAATCGCCAGCGGTACCGACGATGCTGCGCTGCGCCGAATGCATGTCGACAACACGGCCCCGCCACCGTTACTGGACGACAGCCTCACACGCTTGAAAATCCAGCGCCAGACCCGCCAGGCCATTGAAAAAATCCGATCAGGACAGCCCCTGGATCCGTCCTCCTACTGGTTTGAACCGCTGGCGACTTACCTGGATGGCTGGCCTGAGGAAAAAGCCCTGAGGGTCTACGAAAACGTCGACATGAGCGGGCGATTCCGCCAGTACGGCAATCCCGTCGCGACCGACGAGCAGACGCTGTCCACCAGTTTGTCCAACCTCATGAGCGAGCAATTTGCGCCCAACCTTGTCGAGTTTCTCAGCGAAGACGAGCTGCAAACCCTGCTCGGTCGGTCAACCGCCAAAAGTGAACGGGTGCAAGCATTGCGCAATCGACTGGCGGATGAAGCCAGTCGACTGGACGCTGATATCGTCAATCAGCTTTACCACGGTGCGCAAGCGTCCGACGATCCGCAGATCCGACTCATCCGCCAGACATTTCCCGAGCTGCCAACCCGTGCGGCACAGACGCTGCTCAACAATGCCGACGCTGCCGACCTCACGCGCCTGAACCAGGAGCAGCGCCTTCCGTTGAGCCTCAAAAGCCGTGCGCGTGAAGCCGCCTTCGAAGCCCGGACGAACCATGCCTATGAAGGTTTTCACGACGGCGCGCAGTGGGTGGCGGAAACCGAACGCCTGGCGCTGAACGCACTGAGGATTCATACCGACACGTTCGCGCAATTGCGCATCGAGGTTCGCGAAGGCAGCGATGCTGGCCCCTTGCGCAGCACTGTGGGTGCGCAGGACGCGTCGACGGTTCGGATGCTGGTCAAGGATGAGGGGAACCTGTTTGAAGTCTGGGACGCCGACAACCACAAACTGCACGACGCCGCTGATTTTTACGAAGCCGTCCTCAACGCCTTGCCGAAAAACAAACGAGCGCAGCTGGGTTATCGGCCGGGCCAGGGTGAGTTTTTCAAGCAATGGGTGATGGCAAAGACCGAGACACCTGCGCAGCGTCGCACCGCGCTCGCCGCACCGCCGATCCTTCCGATGGCGGACCATGAAGACATGACGCTGTTACGCGGCCCCGGCTTATCGACCACCGCCGCCACACTCACCCAACGGGTGGAGGATTTGTACCCCCACTTCAACGAACGAGAGGTCAATACCTTCGTTCGATCCCTGGGTTCGCCAGAGCAAGGGCGTCAGACTCTGGCGAGGCTGGACCGAGAGCTGTATGACCTTCAAAAGCTGCTCCATCGGTGGCAAAACCAGCGACCTGATGCGTGGGGGCCTGATCGACAAGGGTTCGTGCGCGGTGGCGGGCTGCATATTGCCGATCGACTCATCGATTGTTTCAGCAGAAAACCCACCGTCTTCGGTGAACGCAGTATCACTGCCGACGGCGGTTATGCGCTGGACCTGTCCGTAGAGTTCGATACGCCTGATCTTGAGCGCTGGTGGAAGGAACTGCCGGACATCAAGCACTACCTCGATCAGATCAGTACCCTGAATCTGGACCGCACAAACTTTTCCGAAACCTCCTCCAGCCTGTTGAGTGACTTTTCTCATCTCCGGCAACTGAGCGCCCGCAACTGCGGGTTGACGCGACTCCCCGAAACCATCGGCAAGATGCACTACCTGCGAACCTTGCGCCTGATGAACAACGACATCAGGTTGACGCCATCCGCCGTCGAGCAACTGCGAAACCTGACCCACATGGAAACACTCAGGCTCGATGACAACACGCAACTGGGCAGGCTCCCGAACGTCGGGCGCATGCCCAAACTGAGGATCCTGAGTTTGAGCAACACCGGGGCAACCACCTGGCCCGATGGCCTTCTCGGGCCCTCCAGCAAGCGCCGACCGCGTGGTTTCTTTCTGGATTTGCAGGAGAACCCGATCAGCGTTATTCCGACCGTCGTGCCCGGCTCGGAGGATGCCTTCCTTGTGGCGCGAACCCGCTTGTACGAAAAGCAACTCTCGGACGCAAACCTGGTCATTTTCAAATCGTATCGACGGTCAGTCGGTATTGCCCCCAAGCAGGTCTACGCCGACGCTGCAAGAGACGCGATGAACCTGTGGCCAATGAACGACGACTCTGTCTGGTGGAGTGCCGAGGTCTCGGGGCTGGGTACTTTCCGGGAGGAAGCCTGGCACGATTTGATGACCGAGCCTGGTTCTGAAGATTTTTTTGCCTTGATCCAGAAACAGACACGCACGGCCGATTACCAGGCCGGTGGTGATTTGCGTCAACAGCTCAGCAGCCGGGTATGGCGCATGATCGAAGCCATCGACCTGGACACCGAGTTGCGCAAGGAACTGTTCGAAATGGCCAAGGCGCCCACTACGTGCGCCGATGCCGGGGCTCAGGTGTTCAACCACATGGGCATCAAGGTGCTCGCCTCCGAAGCCTTTGCCTTATCGACGTCCAACGCCGTCCTGGAAAGCAAATTGGTGAACCTGGCAAAAGGTGCCGCTCGCCTGGCGCGCGTGGATGACATTGCCCGCGCCGATTTCGGCAGCCGTGCGGGCAATCCCGATGAGGTGGAGGTGTATCTCGCCTACGAAACCGGCCTGGCTCAACGCCTCGGTTTGCCGTGGCAATCGGAGTCGATGCTGCATCGCCCACTGGCCAAAGTGAGCGCCAAAACCCTCGACACCGCCTTCGATACGGTGATGTCGATGGAAGCCGGTGACGGGTTGATCAACGACATGATCGATCAGCCGTTCTGGCAGAAATACTTGCGTGACACGTACCCGAACGAGTTCAGTCGCAATACCCGGTTTTACGAAACCAAGAGTGAGTTGCTGGAGGAGTTGCGCGAAGCACAACAGGCCTGGGCGAGTTCCAAAGGCCTGCAGATTGCGCAGCGACGAGCCCTCAAACAGCGCCTGCTGGACCTCGCACGGCGACTGAATATCGACGACAGTGTGGTGCTGACCGATCAGGACATGACCGATGAGGTCTACGGCCGATTGCTTCACGACATGGGCTACGAAGAAAAAGAGCTGAGCAGAACGCTGACCCGTGCAGCGCTGCAAAAAGACGCACAGCAGTAATCGGCAAACCCTGATGCATCAGGTGATGCATCAGGGTTCAACCCTTAACCCACTTCCGAATCCCAGATGACCGTTACATTGCCCGAATAAGATCTGGCGATACCGGGTTTGAGCATTTCGTCGACCTCGTCCGGCGCAATCTCGAAGTGCAACGTTCCAGGCTTGCGATCGACATAAAAGCGTGGTTGGAACAACTCGGTGCCGCTGCCATCGCGTCGCAGCGGTCGACGACTGACCGGTTGAGCGGCGGCATCCACCAGACCATTGGGCAGAGTCAGGCTGACGTCGAGTGGCACGACATGACCTGAAACCGGGTCGCGCACCGAGCAGCGGTTGCCATCCAGGCTGTACTGGCAGTCCAGGCTCATCTTGAAGCGACTCGACGAAGACAGATTGAACGTCTGATCCCGAAACAACCGTGTCGGCTTGCGCCCCTGCGTCAGCCAGGCTTGCCAACCGCCCTGAGGGATCAGTTCAACGCGATTGCCCCCCGGAGGAATTTCAACCTTGAGAGTGTGCCGCACATCCAGAGAGAAGTTGAGGGTCAGTTGGTTGTCATTGGGAATCATGACATCGCCCATGTCGAAGTCCTGATGAGGTCCGACCGTGTAGGTAATGGAACCGGTGTATTTACCGGCCGCCATGTTCAGCGGGTCAGGTGTTCGTAGTTCATAGGCGAACACGAAATACAGATACTTAAAGGACATCGGAATGTCGAAAAGTGCCTTTTTGCTGCACACGCCAGCACCGACCGGGACCCTCCAGAAGCTGTTGTAGCCCACGGGACCCGCAGTGGCCAAACCAACGCCTTCACAAGGAGCAGGAGCATAAACCCAGCGCCCACCTTCCCACAGCTGGTCCCACCCCCCACCACCGGTTAACTGAGTGATAGTGCGAGGGATTGATGCCTCATGACCAATCCCCCCAATCCGCACGGAAAGAACTTTTGAATCGCCTGATTCATGCGTCACAGACACGTCCCTCCATTCGGAGGGCACCCGGGCCATGCCACCCTGGCGAGGGTCAGCATGATTGGCCAGGATCGGGGCATTGGCCGTGAACAAAATCGGTGCACCAAGGCTGAAAAGCCCAAAGGGTTCGCAAGCCGCCGGAACCTGACGACAGAAGCCCTCGGATCGGGTTGTGTTAATGAACTCATTCTTCTGCGGCTTTGCCGAATCCGGTTCGAACACCGCCGTGATCTCTGCCACCACCGCCTGTGCAGGCATTGAAAACACAGCGTACAACAGGCTGGTCAATACAAAGCCATTCAGTGTCCGGGCTGATCGCGAATTCAATAAACTCATCATTTCGGCGCCACCGCATTGAACATCATATTGACACTCCCAAAGTAATTTCCGGGCTTGTAAACCCCATCGACAGGCGGCACTGGCGCGATCTCCAGCAACACACGCTTACCCGACGCGGCATCGCTCATCGAAACCACCTCGCTGCTGTCCAGTTCGCTCAGCAATTGGCCGTTGAACAGCACGCGCAAACCAATGTCATGGGCATCCATGCCGTTGGACAAGTAGGGCCGCCCCTCAAGGCGGGCTTCGATGGAGCCGGCTTCGTTCTTCACATCGAAATACTTGCGCAAGTCGCCCAACGTCGAGGTCGCCAGATTCCACGGCAATGACTGTTCGCGGTGAATCCAGTCGGGGTCTGCGGGAATGACGTAGAACGCCTGGCTCGGGATCGTCACGAACACCTCGAAGTGCTGCACTTCGCGGGCTGCAAATGCTGAATGGCAGGCCATTGCCGACACCATCAGAATCGTGAGTTTTCTGAACATAATCATCAGCCTTTCACATCGAGTTTCTTGTTGCTCTCGCCTTCAACCAAGGTGAAGCGATACTCGCGGCCGGCCTGTTTCTCGAACTCGAAAGTGCGCCCGGCCAGAATGTGATGCTTGGTGGTTGGCTGGCAGTCCTGCTCGTTCTTGGCCGAGCAATCCTTGAATTCATCGATCACCACCACGGTGTTGCCGTTGTTACGAATCCGGTACCTGGCCGCCTCGTTCTCGATCACGCTGGCGTATCGCGTGTCCTTGGGACGGACAAAAAACACCGCGCCATAACCGGCCAGCACCGTAACCCCGGCAGAGAGGGTTTTCTTGTAGGCCTCACGGTCTTCAATGGAGACCGCAAATTCATCTTCTTTCTCGGGCACCACCGGCACGAAACGCACGCGAAAATAGCGCTCTTTGTCGCGTTCGCCCATGTACAGCAAGCGCGTGCCCTGCATGCCACTGGCGGGCACGATCAGCCGCGCCGGGCTGGCCATCAAGCCGTCTCGGGCGGTGCCGTCGGCACTGGATTTGAGCGGCACTTCCCGGGATTTACCCTCGGCGTCGTAGAGGATTTCAAGGATGTTGACCTTGACGAATGCGGTGCTGTCACCACCGTTGAAGACGCGTTTCAAGAACGTACTTTTGTCGCCATCCAGGTAGTCGTAAACCGAGCCGATATTGATGCTCGGCCCGGCGTGCGCCGTCTGGGTGAACAAACAAAAACCAATCAGTGCCAACCGACGTTTCATCGTCATTTACCTCATAAAATAATGCGTTTTGCCGGGCATCAGCCTGCCGTCGGCGTCTCAAGCGTCAGGTCCGCCAATGTGTCCGGCGTGCAACGCAGATCGCCGATCATCAGCACATTGTTTTCCGTGCGACCGCTGCTAGGATCGAGTCGGAACTGGCACAGCAACTGATTGCCGTAGCGCACTTCCAGGGTCGGTGAGCCGGCGTTCATTTCCATGGAGAAGAAGCCGTCCACCTCACTCACCCCGCGACTGGCGTGGTTGATGATGTGATGGCCCTTGAGCGGGTTGCCCTGAGGGTCGATCAGGCGGCCGAGTACGGTGAGGGTTCGCATCACGCGAATCTGCCGATAATCCACGCCGCCCTTGTTCAAGTGATAGCTGGAACGGGCCGGCTGGATGGTCGCGGCGGGGACATGGTTGCCTTCGAAATCGAAACTGACAGAGCTGCTTTTGTAAGCCGTGATCGGCACGAAATTGCGCCCGGGTTTAAGTACCGCGCTGCCGCCGCTCAAATCGTCGGCGCGCAACGTGATGTCGTCGATGTCCGATTCGACATCGATGATCATGCCCGCACCGTTGCGGTGGTATTGGCTGGTCACGATCATTTTTTGCCCGCCGACGGCCACGGTGCTATCGAGGTTCAGGCCGCCGGTGAGGTCGTTGTTGTAGGACGAGCGCTGGATAAACCCGTCGCCGTTGGCCAGGTCCGATTGCATCGTCGCCAGCGCGTTCAAACCGATGCCGTAGGTGTCGGTGATGGCCGTGGCGGAAACGCTTTGCAGCAGGTGATCCTGCAAGCTTTTGCGGTAGGTGATCGAGGCATTGTTATCGCGTCCGCCGTCGCGATCGGTACGGGTGCCGATGCTGCCGGACAGCTGTTCTCCCGGGCCACCAAGGGCGATGTTTACGCTCAAATCAAGGCCACGATTACGATCATCCCCCGAGCTGAAACTGCCCGGTCTGTCGAACAGCGACAAGCGCCAATTGGCGTCGCTACCGAACAGTTGCGTGCGTTGGGTCCAGCCCAAATCGACGCCGACGCCTTCGGTGTTGCCTTCGCTGTAGGACACCCGGGCGTTAACCGAACTTTTGCTGGTGAGTCGATGATTCACCGATAAGGAAGAGTTGCTGGTCTGGCCGATAAACACGTTGCGCTGCCGCACTCGCGTGCCATCGGGCAGGGTGTCGTAGAGCCGCGTGGTGTCGAGCCAACTGCGGTTATGGCTGGCGACGATGCTGCCGCTACCGTAGGAATAAAGCCCCTGCACGTCGAGGCCGGTGCCGTAGTCCTGGGTTTGATAGACGTTGGCATAGACGCTGGCGTTATTGACGATGGCCCAGTCGACCGACGTGCCGTATTGCAGGGTGTCTTTCACTTGTCGACCCGACAGGCCGAGGATCACCCGCGGGTGCAGCAGGAAGTTGAACGCGGCGCCGGCGGTCATGTCGCCGTCGGCCTGCTCATCCCAGTTGCTGAGCACTTTCGATTCACGCCCGGCGAACAGGTTGTAGCGCCAGCGCTCGTCATGATTGCGCCAGTTGTTGGGTTTGTAGACCAGTTCCTGAGTGCTGGAGGTGATCTGGCCGTCTTCGATCAGGCGCACTTCCACTTCATAGATGCCGCCGGGCAGAGGCCGCGTATCGAGGGTCTGCAAACCGGCCGGCATTGCCTGCGTATTGATCAGCAACCCGTCGCGATAGATTTCCACCGAACCCTGGCGATTGGCCGTGACGTAGATCGGGTAGACCGCCGGCTTCGGGTTGTTGATGGCCAGGCTGTCGGAACTGCCGTACATGACGCCGACCGCGGTGTCGGGGCTGGCGCCAAAGGAACGCGGCTGACGGGTCAGGCCTTCCGAGTTGGGCGTGAATAAGCCCAGCCGCACAAAGCTGCCTTCGAGTTCGCGCTGGGTGAAGAGCTCGTGCACGGCGTGATAGGTCTGGTTGTCCACACCGCCCAGACGGGACAGCTGCAAATTGACGGCTTGGGTCCAGTTACCGAGGCTGCTGCTGGCTTCCAGACCGTAACGACCACCGAGGTCCTGGTTCTGGCCGCCATTGAGGTTCAGCTGGTTGCGCACGATCAACCCGGTGCTGCCACCTTCGGGCTGGTTGTAATAAAGCTGCACTTGATCATCGCGCTCGGCGTTTTCGGTGAGGATCGTCACCAGGGAGTTTTCAAGGCTGTAGTGCACGGCCAGCAGCTGTTCGGGGCAGTTGGCCTGGCAGACGCCCAGCGCCACTCCCTGTTTCAGATAGTTGGCCCAGATGTCACGCTCACTGGGCTTGATCGTGCTGTCGCTGATATCGGAGAAGTCAACGAGGGTGATGCGATCGTCGCGGGTCAACACGACCATCGCCTCACCCAGAAACTGTTGATCAAGTTCCACGCGCACCGCCAGCGGTACATCAAAGAAATGCTCTTCGAACTCGCTCGGCAAACCCTTTGCCTGCGCCAGCAGACTTCGCGGTGTAGTACCGTTATCCGCTGGCGTGGCCAGGGCAGTTGCACAAAAACATAGGGCAAGCGCCGTCGCGATGGGAGTCATCGGGAACATGAACGAAATACTCTGAAGATAAATTCGTTGAAACCCGATCGACAGGGGCGAAACCCTATCGATCGGTGAACGTTGTCAAGTAAGACAGGGCTTACTTAAAGAACGTGCTTTGGTTTAGATGCGCGGAATGGCATCAAACATGACGACCGGGTTGGCGGTGTAGACGCCCACCTGATTGTTGCCCGGTTTAGCGGCAGTAATGACCAGGTCTGCGCGCATACCACCGTTGGACTCGACGTCACCAACCACTTCCTCAGAATCGGCGGTCAATTCCTTGCCGTTGAAGGTGTAAGTCAGAGGAATGTTCAAGGTCGCATTACCGTTGAACAGCGGCGTAGGACCGCCTACGACGTATGCGCCTACCGAGCCATTGGTGTGTTGAATGTCAAAGGTGCCACGGACCTCCGTCAGCACACCGGTACCGACGACGTACTGCATTCTCTCGTCTTTACCGAAGTCTTTGTCTACAGGCTGAGCGTGGAAAACCTTGCTCGGGATGTCAGCGGTAATGTTGATGGAGGTGCGCGATTCTTCCGCAGCGAACGCCATCGAAGCGCTCAGGGCCAGGAGGGTCATCGGAACGGCGATTGCAAGCTTCTTGAACATTATTGAGTACCTGTCTTTTTCAAAGGATTGGACCGAGGAAAGTTTGAACAAGCCATCGCCATTCACTCCCGTGTTGGCGATTTCGCTTAACTTTCGACGCCGGAGAATGATCGTCCAATCTCTTGATAAAGTAAGTACGTAACTTCCGAAGAACATGTAGTAACAATGGCTTTCGAATAGCAGGAAAAAAGTTAAAAAAACACCAACTTGATTGTTTGACCCTCAGATAAATACTACACACAGTTTTAACTGAAAAAGCACACAGACAAGAACTAATTAAACTTCCGTAAGACCGAGACTACTTATGTCATGCGGGTGGACTAATTACCAACCGATGAACTTCTATAATTAGTTCAATTACTCTAAAAGAGCAACCCACGCATCCTTCCTCGTCGCTGATTGCGCCTGGCCCTCAAGCGGCGCCCGAGGCCGACCGTTGGTCCAGAACGCTTGCGCAAGCCTAAAGATATATCTTAAGTTGTATCTAAACACGACGAGAGAAGACGCAAAATGAGAGACCATCATTCCCATCGGGACCACAGCGACAGCCGCGACGGCTTCGAAAAACGCCCAGGCCCCGGCCGTGAACGCGGCGGACGCGGCCCCCGGGTGTTCGCCCCCGGCGACCTGAAACTGCTGCTGTTGGCACTGATCGCCGAGCAGCCCTGCCACGGCTACGACCTGATCCGCCAGATCGAAAGCATGTTCGACGGCGCGTACAGCCCCAGCCCCGGCGTGATCTACCCGACACTGACCTTTCTTGAAGAAAGCGAGATGATTTTGGGCGACGCCGAGGGCGGCAAAAAACGCTACAGCATCACCGACGCCGGACGTCTGTCGTTGACCGAGCAAGCCATTGCGCTGGACGGCGTGCGGATGCGCATCGAGGTCAGCAAGCGCTCATTGCGCGGCCATGATCGTCCGGCCGAGATCCACGAGGCTGTGAACAACTTGCGTCACGCCTTGCAAATGCACCACGGCCGCTGGAGCCCGGAAGAAATCCTGCGGGTTCGCGACCTGCTCAACAACACCGCCAAAGCCATCGTCGATGGCCCTGCCGTTCAACCCGTTCAGGAGAAAGCCGAATGACTGAAGTGATCGTGCAATCCATTCACCGTGTCATGCATGAGATCAAACGCCGTCGTCTGCAAGTGCTGCGGGTGGTCGACCTGACGCCGCGTATGCGCCGGATTACCCTCGGTGGCGCGGAACTGGCCGGTTTCGTCAGCCTGGGCACGGACGACCACGTCAAACTGCTGTTCCCGCAAACCGCAGCGGAGCAAGCAGCGCTGGAAACCCTGGTGCTCGGCGCCGGTAAAGACAACGGGCCGATGCCGGCGATGCGCGACTACACGCCCCGTCGTTACGACCTCGATGCCCTGGAACTGGACATCGATTTCGTCCTGCACGGCGATGGCCCCGCCGCGACTTGGGCCGAGCAGGCCACACCCGGCCAGTTCCTGCACATCGGCGGGCCACGCGGCTCGATGATCGTGCCCGACATGTTCGACAGCTACCTGCTGATCGGCGACGAAACCGCCCTGCCCGCCATCGCCCGCCGGCTCGAAGGTTTGGCCGCCAATCGGCGTGCGCTGGTGATTGTGGAAGTGGAGAACGGCGCCGAGCAGCAGCGCCTGGAAAGCGCTGCGCAGGTCAATGTGATCTGGGTCTTGCGCGAGGGCGGCAAAGACAATTTGCTGACCGCCGTGAAGCAACTGCAAGTACCGAGCGGCAATCTGTATGCGTGGGTGGCGACCGAGACCAAGGTGTCACGGCAGATTCGTCGGGTGCTGCTTGATGAGCACGGTTTGAATGAGCAGTTTGTCAAAGCCGTGGGTTACTGGCGGCTGGATGACAGCGACGAAGAGTGACCGCGACTCGATATTGTGGCGAGGGAGCTTGCTCCCGTTGCGCTGCGCAGCAGTGCTAAAACCAGCAACCGAACTTTACCTGAAAGCCCGCGTATGCTGATTTTACGACTGCTTCGCAGCCGAACGGGAGCAAGCTCCCTCGCCACAAAAACGCACTACACAACCATCAGTGTTCAATGAACACGCCACCTGTCCAACGCGATGATAATGAGGGCGATCACCACAAAGCCCGCCAACAATCCCCCCGCATTCACAAACACCTGTGGATAACCCAACGTGCCGACGTCAATGAACGGATAGGGATAAACCGCCAACTCGTGCCCACGCAGCAATGAATAGGCGAAGTACACCAGCGGATAAATCACCCACAGCCCTATATGCCGCAGCCGCAACGAGCCTTTGGGCACACACAACCACCAATACGCCAGAAACAGCAGCGGCATGACGTCATGCATCAGTTCATCGGCCAGCAACTGCCAGCCTTCGGGATGCCACAAATGGCGCAACAGCAGGCTGTACGCCAGACCGACAACAATGATGCTCACGGCAATCGCGCTGCTGACCCACGGTTGCAAAAACCAGCGACGCGTCGCCGATTCACGAGTGGTCCACTCACAGGTCAGCACCACCGCCACCAACGTATTGGTCAGCACGGTGAAGTAGCTGAAAAAGCTCATCAACCCACCCAGCAAACTGGCTTCCAGCGTCCAGCGTGAGTAGAGAATCAGGTACAGCTGAATGGCCAGTCCCGACCAGCCCAGCACCGCGCCCACCGCAACAAAACGACGCCTCGCGGCAGAACCTGGCGTCGAGAGGATAACCATATTCAGAGCGGGCGCTTGGTGCGCATCAGCTTCACGTACAAGTGTTCGACCTTCTCCCGGGCCCACGGGGTTTTGCGCAGGAACGTCAGGCTCGACTTGATGCTCGGGTCACTCTTGAAACAGCGGATATCGATGCGCTCGGCCAGCCCCGACCATTCGTAATGTTCAACCAGGGCGTTGAGGATTTGCTCCAGCGTCACGCCGTGCAGCGGGTTGTTGTTCTGTTCGGTCATGCCGGGCCTTCGAGCGATGTAGGGATGGGAAGCCGCGCACCTTAGCCGAGGGTTTCCTTGGGGGGAAGCGATCTGTGTGCTGTCAGCTAAATGTAGGTGAAACGCAAAAGATCGCAGCCTCGTTTCACTCGACAGCTCCTACATTGGCGTTCACCTGTAGGATCTGTCGAGTGAAACGAGGCTGCGATCTTTCCCCACGGACTGTTACCAAATCCGAAACGCACCATGTCAGCAAAAGCGCTTTCTCTATTTGTAACAGGACATTATCCTTGCGCCCGTCAAGCTGAAACGCTTCATCTGCCCGCGTCATAGTGCCGCTTCCCGTTCACTCCCCCAGAAAAAGATCAAGAATTCCTTCTCTATGCCTGATTTCCCAACCCCGCGAGACAGCGCTGTCTGCACCGCTATTGCCAGTCGAAAAACCCTGATCCTGATCGCCGGGTTCAGCGCTTTTGGCCTTGCCACCTGCACCCAGGCCGCCCCCGCTTTCGATAGCGAATCCCCCTGGATGCTCGGCGACTGGAATGGCACGCGCACCGAACTTTCGGAAAAAGGCTACGACTTCAAAGTCGATTACACCGGCGAAATGGGCAGCAATCTGCACGGCGGCTACGATCACGATCGCACCGCGCGTTACAGCGATCAGTTTGGTTTCGGCACGCATCTGGACTTGCAGAAAATCCTCGGCTGGGACGACGCTGAGTTTCAACTGACCATCACCGAGCGCAGCGGCAACAACATCAGCAATGACAGGATCAACGACCCCCGCGTCGGCGGCTTCACCTCGGCTCAGGAAGTCTGGGGCCGGGGGCAAACCTGGCGTCTGACGCAGATGTGGTATCAGCAGACATTCTTCGACCAGAAGCTCGACATCAAGGTCGGCCGCTTCGGCGAGGGCGAGGACTTCAACAGCTTCCCGTGCGACTTCCAGAACCTGGCGTTTTGCGGCTCGCAGGTCGGCAACTGGGTGGGCGGCATCTGGTACAACTGGCCGGTCAGCCAGTGGGCGATGCGCGTCAAATATCACCTGACGCCTGAGCTGTACGCGCAAGTCGGCGCGTATGAGCAAAACCCGTCGAACCTCGATCGCGGCAACGGTTTCAAGCTCAGCGGCAGCGGCACCCAGGGCGCGATTTTGCCGGTCGAACTGGTGTGGTCGCCGAAGCTCAACGGCCTGCCGGGCGAATACCGCGCCGGTTATTACTACAGCAACGCCAAAGCCACTGATGCCTACAAGGACAGCAACGGTCAGCCCGCAGCCCTGAGTGGCGAGGCGTACCGCAGCGCATCGAGCAAGCACGGCGTTTGGCTGGGTGTGCAGCAACAGATCACCAGCCGCGCCAGCGACAATTCGCGCGGCTTGAGCGTGTTCGCCAACGGCACGATGCACGACAAGAAGACCAACACCATCGACAACTATGTCCAGGCAGGCGTCGTCTACAAAGGCCTGTTCGATGCTCGTACCAAGGACGACATCGGTTTTGCCCTCGCCCGGGTTCACGTCAACCCGGCCTATCGCAAGAACGCCGAAGCAACCAATCAGGCCCGAGCCGTCTTCGACTACGACAACCCCTCGTTCCTGCCGCCCCAGGACACCGAATACAGCGCCGAACTCTATTACGGCGTGCACGTCACGAACTGGCTGACCGTGCGCCCGAACCTGCAATACATCCGCCACCCCGGTGGCGTGGACAAGGTCGATGACGCGCTGATTGGCGGGATCAAGATCCAGTCATCGTTCTAACCAACACCGAAAAACCCTGTAGGAGCGAGGCTTGCCCGCGAAGGCGATCTATAAACCAACATCTATGTTGAATGTTAATCCGTCTTCGCGGGCAAGCCTCGCTCCTACAAGGTAATGCGGCGTCCAACCGTTTTTTATATGAACCATGCCCACGCGGGATCGTCATCTACAGTGAACTTGCGCGGGACTACTTGAAACGTCACGGAGAACCACACTATGAGCACTGATGGTGCTTTGAGTCGAAGCCGTCTACTGCCGACCCTGCTCGGCATTCTGCTTCTGCTAATGGGCCTGGCCATGCTGGCCGGCGGGATCAAGCTGAGCCTGCTCGGCGGCTCGCTGTATTACCTGCTGGCCGGTATCGGCCTGACGCTGACCGGCGTGTTGCTGATCCTGGCCCGACGCGCTGCGCTGGGCCTCTACGCACTGGTGCTGTTTGCCAGTACCGTGTGGGCCTTGTGGGAAGTCGGCCTCGACTGGTGGCAACTGGTGCCGCGTCTGGCGATGTTGTTTGCGCTGGGCCTCGTCATGCTGCTGCCGTGGTTCCGCCGTCCGCTGCTGATTACCGGTCCTGCGCCGATGGGCACCGGCGCACTGAGCGTGGCCGTGGTGCTGGCCGCCGTAGCTGCGCTGGCCAGCCAGTTCACCAACCCGGGTGAAATCAAAGGCCAACTGGACCGCGACAGCGTGCCGGGCATGACCAACACTGCACCGGCTATGCCCGACGGTGACTGGAATTCCTACGGCCGCAGCGCCCACGGCGATCGTTACTCGCCACTGGCGCAGATCACCCCGCAAAACGTCAACAAACTGGTTCCAGCCTGGACCTATCGCACTGGCGACCTGCCAGGGCCGAACGACCCAGGCGAAACCACTGCCGAAAACACCCCGCTGAAAGTCAACGGCATGCTTTACGTGTGCACGCCGCACAGCCAGGTGATCGCCCTTGACCCGGACACCGGCAAGGAAATCTGGCGTTTCGATCCGAAGCTCTCCACGCAGAACGCGGCGAACTTCAAGGGTTGGGCGCACATGACTTGCCGTGGCGTGACCTATCACGATGACGCCGCTTACGCTTCCGAGCAGAGCCCGACCGGCACCGCCAGCCCTGCGCCGGTCAGCACGGTCTGCCCACGCCGGATCTTCCTGCCGACCGCCGACACCCGCCTGATCGCCCTCGACGCCGACACTGGCAAGATGTGCGAAGACTTCGGCGACAAAGGCCAGGTTGACCTGCGCGCCAACATCGGCGGCTTCACGGCCGGCGGCTACTACTCCACCTCACCTCCAGCGGTCACTAAAGACCTGGTGGTGATTGGCGGCCACGTCACCGATAACGTCTCCACCGACGAGCCAAGCGGCGTGATCCGCGCGTTCGACGTGCACACCGGCAAACTGGTGTGGAACTGGGACAGCGGCAACCCGGACGACACCACGCCGATTGCCGAAGGCAAGGTCTACACCCGCAACTCGCCGAACATGTGGTCCATGTTCGCCGTCGACGAAAAACTCGGCATGCTCTACCTGCCGATGGGCAACCAGACCCCGGATCAGTTCGGTGGCGCGCGCACCCCTGAGTCGGAACTGCACGCCGCCGGCCTGACCGCCCTCGACATCGCCACCGGCAAAGTGCGCTGGCACATGCAGTTGACCCACCATGACCTGTGGGACATGGACGTCGGTGGCCAGCCAACCCTGATGGACCTGAAAACCGCTGACGGCGTGAAGCCAGCGGTACTCGTGTCCACCAAGCAAGGCAGCATCTACGTGCTGGACCGCAGCACCGGCAAGGCTATCGTGCCAATCAACGAAGTTCCGGTTCCGCAAGGCGCTGTCGAAGGTGATCGCACCTCGCCGACCCAACCGAAATCCGACCTCAACCTGATGCCGCCGCCGCTGCAAGAGCGCGACATGTGGGGCGTGACCCCGTTCGACCAACTGATCTGCCGGATCGACTTCAAATCCATGCGCTACGACGGCCCGTTCACGCCGCCATCGCTGCAGGGTTCGATCGTTTACCCAGGCAACTTCGGCGTGTTCGACTGGGGCGGCATCTCGGTTGACCCGGTGCGTCAGATCGCTTTCGTGAACCCGAGCTACATGGCGTTCAAATCGAAAATGATCCCGGCCGCCGAAATCGCCGCCCAAGGCCCGCGCAAAAGCGAAACCGAAGGCGTGCAGCCGAACAAAGGCGCGCCTTACGGCGTCGTCCTCGAAGCCCTGCTCTCGCCAATGGGCCTGCCGTGTCAGGCACCCGCCTGGGGCTACGTGGCGGCAATCGACCTGACCACGTCGAAAGTCCTGTGGAAGCACAAGAACGGCACCGTGCGCGACAGCTCACCGGTTCCGATCCCGCTGAGCATGGGCGTACCTAGCCTGGGCGGCACCTTCACCACCGCCGGTGGTGTCGGCTTCCTCAGCGGTACGCTCGACCAGTACCTGCGCGCCTACGACGTGAAAAACGGCAAGCAACTGTGGGAAGGCCGCCTGCCAGCCGGCGCGCAAACCACCCCAATGACCTACACCGGCAAGGACGGCAAGCAATACGTGCTTGTTGTGGCTGGCGGTCATGGCTCGCTGGGTACTAAGCAGGGTGACTATGTGATTGCGTACAAACTGTCGGAATAAGTTGTAGAGACAGATAAAGGAAAGGCGACTCCTGCGAGGGGGTCGCCTTTTTTATGCATCGCTGCAAATCAAAAATGTAGGAGTGAGCCTGCTCGCGATAGCGGTGTTTCAGACGACTTCAATGTTGAATGTTAAACAGCTATCGCGAGCAGGCTCGCTCCTGCATTGGGCCGCGTCAGGCCTGAATTTATTTTCTAACGTCCTACAGCCGATGCTGCTTTGGAAGACGATTCCGACAGGTTCTATCGGTTGTCGTGTCGGAAGCCCGGGCGATAGGCTTTCAGGGTCGCTGCAAATTCAGCGGCCGGGTTTGGTCGCCCAGGTTTAGAATGGCGCACATTTCGTGCTTGCTTCATGGCGAGCTGTGCGTGGGAGGGCTTCGGCCCTGCCGGGTTCCATTCCCTGGTCGACCAACCTGCGTACGGTTCGCCACCCAACTGCTTGGTCGCAGTCGTGGCGAACTCCCTGTCCCCGAATGGAGCTTCCCCATGTTCAAAGAAACCCCGAATCCCCCGCATACCGACGACGTTTCCCCCTACGAATCCCTCGATTCAAAAAAACTCAACGAAGCCGCCGAACGCGCGCTGGATCACTACCTCAACCCCGCCGCCCTCAAATCCCCGGCCATCCGCAAACCCAGCACGATGTTTTTGATTGCGCCGGATATCAAAGACGAAGACCTGCTGGCCCACACCTGCGAGTCATTGGCGCAGGCCAGTGTGATGGCGAGTGATTTCGCGGACTATCTGGAAGGCCCGCACCGGCACAAGGCGATGGCCATTCAACAGATCGTCATGCTGGCCGAACTGGCGGTGAACCGGATGCTCGATAACGTCGCCATACCAAAACCTTCGCCGAACAGCTGATCCCTTGTAGGAGCGAGCCTGCTCGCGATTGCGGTCTGACATCCGGCATTGAAGTCGTCTGACACTCCGCCATCGCGAGCAGGCTCACTCCTACAATAGAATTGGGTACATCAGCAAGATGTTGATCGGCTGTCAGGCCGTCTTCGCGGGCAAGCCTCGCTCCTACAAAGGATCGGCGTACACGCTTCGCTTCCCACCACTCAACAGGCCGAGCGTTAGCTCGCCTGCCGCTTTTGATCTTGATCCACCCGCCCCTTCGGGAGGCTGAGTGGAGGTGTTCATCCGGGGAGTGGCGCGCAGCGCCGTTCGACGCAGTCGAACACGCTGCATGTAGGTCGTCGCGAAGCAGACCGGAGGGCAGTGTCCCCGGATGGATACCGGAGCGAAGGAACGCCGAGCCTAAGCGAGGGGCCGGACGCTCGGGGCGAGCCTTTTTTTGCTTACTTTTTTTTGGCGTTTGAAAAAAAAGTGAGTCGCCGTAAGGGCGAAACCGCCAGCCGCCGTTACCGCATAAATGGATATATACCCGGTCAACCACAACATGGTCGGCCCACAGGCCGCCAAGTCAAAAGCACCTGTCCATACCCTGAACACACACCCAGAAATATCCCGCCCCATTGAAACCACCCCCCACCTGCCCCATCTAAGACCCATACCCCATTGCGCAGGTGCCCCATGAGCGACCAGCAAGAATTCCCCGAAGACCCGAGCGAATACGCCGACCCAGAGAACGCCGAACACCACTCCACCGGCAAAGGCCTGGCCCTGCCCGGCCAGAACCTGCCGGACAAGGTCTACATCATCCCGATCCACAACCGCCCGTTCTTCCCGGCCCAAGTGCTGCCGGTCATCGTCAATGAAGAACCGTGGGCCGAAACCCTCGACCTGGTCAGCAAATCCGACCACCACTCCCTGGCCCTGTTCTACATGGACACGCCCCCGGAAGACCCGCGCCATTTCGACACCTCCGCCCTGCCGCTGTACGGCACGTTGGTCAAGGTGCACCACGCCAGTCGCGAAAACGGCAAACTGCAATTCGTCGCCCAAGGCCTGACACGCGTGCGCATCCGCACCTGGCTCAAGCACCATCGCCCGCCGTACCTGGTGGAAGTCGAATACCCGCACCAGCCCACCGAGCCGACCGACGAGGTCAAGGCCTACGGCATGGCGCTGATCAACGCGATCAAAGAACTGCTGCCGCTCAACCCGCTGTACAGCGAAGAGCTGAAAAACTACCTCAACCGCTTCAGCCCCAACGATCCGTCGCCGCTGACCGATTTCGCCGCCGCCCTGACCTCGGCCACCGGCAGCGAACTGCAGGAAGTGCTCGACTGCGTGCCCATGCTCAAGCGCATGGAAAAAGTCCTGCCGATGCTGCGCAAGGAAGTCGAAGTCGCGCGCTTGCAGAAAGAGATTTCCGCCGAAGTTAACCGCAAGATCGGCGAGCATCAGCGCGAGTTCTTCCTCAAGGAGCAACTCAAGGTCATCCAGCAAGAGCTGGGGCTGACCAAAGATGACCGCAGCGCCGACATCGAACAGTTCGAGCAACGCCTCACGGGCAAAGTACTGCCGCCCCAGGCGCAAAAACGCATCGAAGAAGAAATGAACAAGCTGTCGATCCTAGAGACCGGCTCACCGGAGTACGCGGTCACCCGCAACTACCTCGACTGGGCGACCTCGGTGCCGTGGGGCGTGTTTGGCGAGGACAAACTCGACCTCAAACACGCACGCAAGGTGCTCGACAAACACCACGCCGGCCTCGACGACATCAAGGACCGCATCCTCGAATTTCTCGCGGTTGGTGCCTATAAAGGTGAGATCAGCGGTTCCATCGTATTACTGGTCGGTCCGCCGGGCGTGGGTAAAACCAGCGTCGGCAAGTCCATCGCCGAATCCCTCGGCCGGCCGTTCTACCGCTTCAGCCTCGGCGGCATGCGCGACGAAGCCGAGATCAAGGGCCACCGCCGCACCTACATCGGCGCACAACCGGGCAAACTCGTGCAGGCGTTGAAAGACGTCGAAGTGATGAACCCGGTGATCATGCTCGACGAGATCGACAAGATGGGCCAAAGCTACCAGGGCGACCCGGCCTCGGCGCTGCTGGAAACCCTCGACCCGGAACAGAACGTCGAATTCCTCGACCACTACCTGGACCTGCGCCTGGATCTGTCGAAAGTGCTGTTCGTCTGCACCGCCAACACCCTGGACTCGATCCCCGGCCCGTTGCTGGACCGGATGGAAGTGATTCGCCTGTCGGGTTACATCACCGAAGAAAAAATCGCCATCGCCAAGCGTCACCTGTGGCCCAAGCAGCTGGAAAAGGCCGGCGTGTCCAAAGGCAGCCTGAGCATCAGCGACAGCGCGTTGAAAGCCTTGATCGACGGATACGCCCGTGAAGCCGGGGTGCGCCACTTGGAAAAACAACTGGGCAAACTGGTGCGAAAAGCCGTGGTGAAATTGATCGACGAGCCGAAAGCGGTGATCAAAATTGCCCCGAAAGACCTCGAAGCCTCACTCGGCCATCCCGTGTTCCGCAACGAACAAGTGCTGTCCGGCACCGGCGTCATCACGGGCCTGGCCTGGACCAGCATGGGCGGCGCGACCTTACCGATCGAAGCCACGCGCATACACACCCTGAACCGTGGTTTCAAACTCACCGGACAACTGGGCGACGTGATGAAAGAGTCAGCGGAAATCGCCTACAGCTACGTCAGCTCCAACCTGAAGTCGTTTGGCGGTGATCCGAAATTCTTCGACGAGGCCTTCGTCCACCTGCACGTCCCTGAAGGCGCCACCCCGAAAGACGGCCCGAGTGCCGGCGTGACCATGGCCAGCGCCCTGCTCTCGCTCGCCCGCAACCAGCCGCCGAAAAAAGGCGTGGCCATGACGGGAGAACTGACGCTGACCGGGCATGTACTGCCGATTGGCGGGGTGCGTGAGAAGGTGATCGCGGCGCGGCGGCAGAAGATCTTTGAATTGATTTTGCCGGAGCCTAACCGTGGAAGCTTTGACGAACTGCCGGATTACCTGAAGGAAGGGATTACCGTGCACTTTGCCAAGCGCTTTGCGGATGTGGCGAAGATTTTGTTCTGACAGTCATGTGGCGCCTGCACCACCGCTTTCGCGGGCAAGCCTCGCTCCTACAGGGTTGTGTGTCGTTGATATTTTTTGCGACGAACACTCACCCCCTGTAGGAGCGATGCTTGCCCGCGAAGGCGTCAGCGCTGACAACGACGATCCCCCGTCGCCGTCACAATTTGTCTCATCTTCAGTTATGCTCGCCGTTCGTCGTGAACGCCGGAGCCACAGACCTTATGTCCCCCACTCGCCTGTTTGTCCCTCTCGCCCTCTCCCTGCTGGCCGCGTGCTCCACGCAACCAAAACAGAACCTGACCGTGGAAAAACAAAGCGAGTGCCCGGTGCAAATGCGCAGCGGTCAGAACCTGATCGTGACCTTGCCGAGCAACCCGACCACGGGTTATCGCTGGGCGATCCAGGATTCGGCCGGTGGCGTGCTGCATGCGCTGAGCCCCGAGGTGTACAGCAACCCGGAAGACGCCGGCATCGTCGGTAGTGCCGGCATTTCGACCTGGCGCTTTCAGGCGTTTGCCGCCGGTACAGGCCGGTTGCGGTTGACCTATTCACAGCCATGGGCACCGGAAGTGCCGGCCGTGAAAACCTTCGACTGCGCGATCGCGGTTAACTGATCGTGGGCTGGCTGATTCTGGCGCTGATGGGCGCGGTGACCTTTCTGTATGGCTTGAGCGTGCATGCCGCGCTGCTTTGTCTGCTGGTCAAGCCGTTGCCGGTGTTGGCCTTGCTCGGCTGGTTGCACGACGCACCGCCTAGCGAATATCGGCGCTGGATCAGCCTGGGATTGATCTTTTCCCTGCTTGGCGATGTGTTGCTGGCATGGCCGGGGGATTTGTTTGTGTTCGGCCTCGGAGCTTTTTTGGTCGCCCACCTGGCGTATCTGAAGGCTTACCTGAGCGATTGCCGGCGGTTGGCGTTGTTCCCATTGCTGATTGCGTTGGGTGTTGGCGCGGTGCTGCTGGGGATTTTGATTTCCCACGGACTGGGCCCATTGCTGATTCCGGTGATTGTTTACGGGTTGGCCATCAGCGCGATGCTCTGGCGCGCGCTGGCCCGGCTCGGGACCGAAGTGCCTAAACGCTCGGCGCTGCTGGCGGCGGCCGGTGCGGTGGCGTTTGTGTTTTCTGATAGCGTGATTGGCATCAGTCGCTTTGTGGTGCCGTTCGATGCGGCGCCCTATGTGATCATCCTCAGTTACTGGCTGGGGCAATGGGGGATTGCGGCCTCGGCGTTTGGCCCGAAATCGCGTTGAATTTGTGGCGAGGGGATTTATCCCCGTTGGACTGCGAAGCAGTCCCTGAACCTTTGGCCTTAGGATCAAAAACTTGCGTCTGCTGCGCAGCCGAACGGGGATAAATCCCCTCACCACGTCAGACAACCCGCGCATCCCCCCGTCAATTTGGCTAAAATGCCGGCCTTTTCCACCTTCGTCGCCGGAACCGCCGTGAGCAAAGACCCCGATCGCCTTTTCGCCCAGCCTTTGGCCCAGGTGCCTGACTTCGCCTTTAACGAGGACGTGGTGCGGGTGTTCCCGGACATGATCAAGCGCTCGGTGCCGGGTTATCCGACCATCGTTGAGAACCTCGGCGTGCTCGCTGCGCAATTCGCTCAGCCCAACAGCGTGCTCTACGACCTCGGCTCCTCCCTGGGCGCCGTGACTCAAGCGTTGCGCCGTCACGTGCGCACCGACGGTTGCCGCGTCATTGCTGTGGATAACTCTGCGGCGATGGTCGAGCGCTGCCGCGAATACCTCAACGGTCAGGACTCGATGTTCCAGGAGTTGCTGCCCGTTGAAGTGATCGAAGGCGATATCCTCGCCCTCGACTTCCAGCCAGCCTCGGTGGTGGCACTGAACTTCACCCTGCAATTCATCGCCCCGGACCAGCGCACCGCGTTGCTCTCACGCATCCGCCAATCGCTGCTGCCCGGCGGCGCGTTGATCCTGTCGGAGAAGCTGCGTTTCAACGACCTCGAAGAACACGCGCTGCTCACGGACTTACATGTCGCGTTCAAGCGCGCCAATGGTTACAGCGAGCTGGAAATCGCCCAGAAGCGCAGCGCCATCGAAAACGTCATGAAGCCCGACAGCCTAGAGGAACACCGCGAGCGCCTGCTGGCTGCCGGGTTCTCGAAAGTCGTGCCGTGGTTCCAGTGTCTTAACTTTGCCTCGTTGATTGCCTTGCCATGATTGATCTGTCCCCCCTCGCCCGCCGCCTGGCCGGCACCCCGCTGGCCGACTGGGCCAACACCCTGCAAGCGCAACTCGACAAGAAAATGGAGAAGGGTCACGGCGATCTGGAGCGCTGGCAAAGTGCGCTTGACGCTTTGCCAAAGATTCAGCCGAGCGAAGTTGATCTGCTAAATGGCCTGACGCTGGACACCGATTGCGACGCTGAGACCCGTGTGCAAATGCGTACCGCGCTGATGGGGTTGTCGCCGTGGCGCAAAGGGCCGTTTGATCTGTTTGGTGTGCATGTCGACACGGAATGGCGCTCGGACTGGAAGTGGTCGCGGGTGGCTCCGCACCTGGACCTGAAGGGCAAACGCATCCTCGATGTGGGTTGCGGCAACGGTTACTACATGTGGCGCATGCTCGGTGCCGGCGCCGACAGCGTGATCGGCGTCGATCCGAACTGGCTGTTTTTCTGCCAGTTCCAGGCGGTGCAGCGTTACTTGTCAGAACCCAATGCCTGGCACCTGCCCTTCCCTTTCGAAGACCTGCCACCGAACATGGAAGGCTTCGACACCGTGTTTTCCATGGGCGTGTTTTACCACCGTCGTTCGCCGATCGAGCATTTGCTGGCGCTGAAGGACTGCCTGGTCAAGGGTGGTGAGCTGGTGCTGGAGACGCTGGTGATCGAAGGCGATCAGCAGCAGGTGCTGGTTCCGGAAGACCGTTATGCGCAGATGCGTAACGTGTGGTTCCTGCCGTCAGTGCCGGCACTGGAGTTGTGGTTACGGCGTGCCGGGTTCACGGATGTTCGTTGCGTCGACGTGAGCGTGACCACGGTCGAGGAACAGCGCGGGACGGAATGGATGAAGTATCAGTCGTTGAGTGATTTTCTTGATCCTGAAGACCACAGCAAGACGATTGAAGGGCTGCCGGCACCGATGCGCGCCGTCATCGTCGCCCGTAAATAGTCCCCAATTTCCCTGCCAATACAGATGCCCTGTAGGAGCGAGCCTGCTCGCGATAGCGGTGTGTCAGTCGACATCACTATTGACTGATACTCCGCTATCGCGAGCAGGCTCACTCCTACAAGGGTAAGGTGGTCAGTCTGTTGGTTTTGCTCTTCGGACCTTGAAGAATTCGCTGAGTACAGCCCCGCACTCCTCCGCCAACACCCCACCCTCAAACAACACCCGGTGATTCAAGAACCCCTGGGTAAAAAACTGCCCCTGACTCTGCACGATCCCCGCTTTCGGCTCCAATGCGCCATACACCACCCGCGCAATCCGCGAATGCACGATCAGCCCGGCGCACATGCTGCACGGCTCAAGTGTCACGTACAGCGTGCTGCCCGGCAGGCGATAGTTGCTGGCGGCCAACGCCGCGGCGCGGATCGCGACCATTTCGGCATGAGCACTCGGATCGTGGCCGCTGATCGGGCAATTGAAGCCTCGGCCGATGATTTCGCCGTCTTGCACCAGCACCGCGCCCACGGGCACTTCACCCAGCGCCGCGCCTTGTGCAGCCAGGGCCAGTGCTTCACGCATGAAGTCGCGATCGCGGCTGCGGTCGATGATCGCGGCGGGACGTATCTGACGCATCAGGCCACCTCGATGGCGGCCATCAGGCCGGTTTCCATGTGGTCGATCACATGGCAATGGAACATCCACACGCCGGGGTTATCCGCCACCAACGCAACCTGCGCGCGCTCGTTCTTGCCGAGCAGGTAAGTGTCGGTGAAGTACGGAATGACCTTGTGCCGGTTCGAGGCGATGACTTTGAAGCTCATACCGTGCAGGTGAATCGGGTGCTGATACTGAGTCATGTTCTTCAATTCGAAAATGTAGCTCTTGCCCTTCTCGAGCTTGGCAATCGGACGGTCGGCGCAGGTCTTGTCCGTGATGTCCCAGGCCTTGCCGTTAATCTGCCACAGGCTTGGCGGTTTGCCGTTGTCGACGTTGACTGACACCGAGCCCACCCATTCGAAATTGAAGTTGAGTTTCTCGGCATTGGCCAGGTCCGGCTCGGCCACCGGGTTGGCCGGCAGCGCGGGCGGCCATTCGGTAGGTGCTTCCGCGTTCGCCACCGAGCGGAACGTGCCCAGGCGAACCGGGCCGTTGCGCAGGGACAATTCCTCACCCGCGGGCGGCGCCTTGATCGCCAGGCAAATGCGCATGCCCGGGCCGAGCCAGTATTCCTTGCCCATTGGGCGCGGCGCCACGGGATTGCCGTCCAGCGCGTAGATCTGCGCTTCGACGCCGGGAATGTTGAGGCGATACGTCAGCGTGTTATCGAGGTTGAGCAGGCGCACGCGGGTAATTTGCCCGGCGGGCAGGTCGATCACCGCTTGCGAGACACCGTTGATGGTCGACAGGCGCCCCGCAGTGCCGCCACGGGCGGCTTCGCGAGGAATGCTGAAGGCCACGAACGCGCCCTCTTCGTCGACGTGCCAGCTCTTGAGGCTCAGGGTTTTTTCGTACTTGAAACCGGTCGGCTCGCGCTCTTCAATGATCAATGGGCCGACAAGGCCGCGACCGAGTTCTTCGCTGCTGTTCACGTGCGGGTGATACCAGTAGCTGCCGGCGTCCGGCACACGGAATTTGTAGTCGAAGTATTCGCCCGGCAATACCGGAAGCTGCGATACATAGGGGACGCCGTCCATTTCCAGTGGCAGGCGGATGCCGTGCCAGTGAATAGTGGTCGCCACCGGCAGATGGTTGATGAAGCGCACCCGCAGCCATTCGCCCTGACGAACCCGCAGTTCAGTACCCGGCGCCGACGGACCGAACGCCCAGGCTTGGGTCTTGTGCCCGGCGACCAGTTCGACGTCCAGCGGTGCCGCGATCAGCTCATAGTCATGGCCGGCGTCCGCGTCGGCCATCTTGCCCAGCCAGTACCTCGACGCGCCCCCCGCTCCGACACCAACGACAACAAGACCGGCCAGGCCACCGAGGATTTGGCGACGGGTAAAGGACATGAACTCAACTACCTCACGTATCAGCGACAGGCCCGTGGGCCTGTAAAAGGCGAATACGATACACCTGCGGTTGAGAAACAGTAAGGGTGGGACGGCAATGGGACACAGGGATATCAGTGCTGGCAAAGCACCTGTGGCGAGGGAGCTTGCTCCCGCTCGGCTGCGAAGCAGTCGTAAACCATTCATCGCGGAGTGTCAGATGGAATGCGGTTACAGGTTTTGGGGCCGCTTCGCGACCCAGCGGGAGCAAGCTCCCTCGCCACAGGGTTCCGGTTATGGCTGGAGGCCGGTGATCAAATGCACCACCCCGTCATCCAGCAGCATCACGCCCGGCACACCTGCCACACTCAATGCCTGCCGATCCATCCGCGCCACGTCCCGCAACTCCACTCGAACCCGGGTCAGCGCAACCGGCTGCTGCGACTTGAGGTTATCCAAGCCACCCAGCGCGGCCACGACATTGGTGGGCAAACCGGACACCGGCTGAACAATAGCTTTCGGCTCATCCACCACCAGATCCGGCGTCAACGCTTTCCAGAACGCTCGCTGCATTTTCTCGAACATGTTCAGTTCTCCAGAACCAGTGAAGTATCGACCGTCGCCTCGTGATACAGCCGCAATGCTTCGCGCACCTGTCCGGCACTTTCCAGGCCCAACACTTGCTGAGCGATGGACCGGCAGCCCACCAGGTCCACTTCGCGAACCGCAGCCTTGATGGCCGGAATCAACGGCACACTCACTGACAGCTCATCCACCCCAAGCCCCAGCAATAGCGGCACGGCCAGCGTCTCGGAGGCCATGGCGCCACACACCCCGACCCATTTGCCGTGGGCGTGCGCGGCCTTCACGGTGCTGGCAATCAATCGCAGAACCGCAGGATGAAAGCTGTCGGCCTGACTGGCCAGACGCGGGTGATCGCGGTCCATCGCCAGGGTGTATTGCGTGAGGTCGTTGGTGCCGATGGAGAAGAAATCCACTTCGGGTGCAAACAGATCAGCCATCAGTGCCGCAGCCGGCACTTCGATCATGATCCCCAGCTTGGGAAGCTCCGTGAGGCCCAATGCCAGCGCCTCTTCTTCAAGCAGTTGTCGGGCCAGGCGCAACTCCGAAAGTTGCGTGACCATCGGCAGCATGATGTGCAGCCGGGCCAACCCGGCGCTGCTCAGGATGGCCTTGAACTGATCGCGCAACAGCTGCGGACGCTCCAAACACAAACGAATCCCGCGCATGCCCAGGAAGGGATTGGTTTCGCTGTCCATCGGCACGTAGGCCAGCGGCTTGTCGCCACCGACGTCCAGGGTGCGCACCACCAGGTTACGCGTCGGCCCGAGTGCCTTGGCGATGGCGCTGTAGGTGGACGCTTGCTCGTCATGGCTCGGCGCATGGTTGCGATCCAGATAAAGAAACTCCGAGCGCAACAAACCGACGCCCTCGCCTCCCAGTTCCATCGCCTGTTCGGCTTCAGCCAGCGAAGCGATGTTGGCGGTCACTTCAAAATGATGACCATCGCGGGTACAGGCAGCCAGCGTCGCGTGTGCCAACTCATGCTGCTGACGTTGCTGTTGAATCTGCCGCCTGGCTTGCAGCTGCTCAATGGCCTGCAAATCCGGATCCAGCTGCAGCTCGCCCTTGTCGGCGTCGAGCAACACCTGGGTGCCGTTGACCAGTGCCAACACTTGCACAGGCAACCCGCAGATCGCCGGCAAACCGAACGCCCGGGCGAGGATCGCGACGTGGCTGGTGGCGCCACCGCCGACCGTGGCGAAACCCAGCACCTTATGGGTATCGAGCCCGGCGGTCTGTGACGGTGTCAGTTGTTCGGCAATCAGGATCGCCCCTTCAGGCAGCTCCATCGCCTGCTCCCGTACACCGAGGATCAGCTTGAGCACCCGCTGGCCCACATCGGCCAGGTCCGCTGCCCGCTCCGCGAGCAAGGCATTACCAAGGTTTTTGAACAAAGTGGCTGTCGACTCGGTGGCCGCGCGCCAGGCAAACCCGGCGCTTTTGCCTTCGCTGATCAGCACGTGAGCCATGTCCAGCAATCCCGGGTCTTCGAGCAGTTCCTGATGTGCCTTGAAGATGTCTGCCTGCGCGTCGCCAATGGCGTTATCACGCAATTGTTGCAGGGCCACTAGCGCTTCGGCCAAGGCGCGGGACAGATGATCGCATTCAACCTGCCGTGTAGCGCCGAGCTCATTCACTTCCAGGTTTTGCTCGGCTATCTGCACCACGTGGCCAAACGCCGATCCGGGCGATGCGCAAACCCCGCGCAGCACCGTCAGTGATGAAGACTCGATCGCCTTCGTTTCGACCTGCACCGAGGCCACCACCGTTTCACCGCATCCAGTCATGAGCAGTTCGGTCAACGTCTTGATCGCCGCTTCAGCATCCGGGCCGGCCGCGCTGACCTGCAAAACGTCACCGTGAGCTGTCTGCAATGCCATGATCGCCACCAGGGATTTCGCGTTCGCGCTCTCCTGCTTTTTATGCAGGTAAATGCTCGCCGAAAAACCTTTTGCCGCCTGGGCGAACACCGCGGCCGGACGGGCGTGCAAGCCGTTCGGGTTGGCCAGTGTCAGCGGTTTGGAAAACAGTGTTTCGTCCTCTTCCCCTACCGGCGCATCCGTTGCCTGTTCGACAGGGGTCAAACTCAGGAGCGGCTGGCCACTCTCTACCAGACCGGTTTCAGGCGTCAGCCAAGTGAACGGTTCACCGCTGACCACCAGCATCAACGTCAGCAGGCTGCGGGCATTTAATGCAACAAAATCGGCATCGAACTCGATCAGCGACTGCCCAACGTCAACGTGCTGGCCCTCCTCCACCAGTCGCGTGAACCCCTTCCCTGCCAGGTTCACCGTGTCGAGGCCGATGTGCAGCAACACCTGCACACCATTTTCGCTGGTGATGCTGACCGCATGCCCACTTGCCTGCACATTGCTGACAACCCCTGCCAGCGGCGCGCACAAGGTATTTGAGGTCGGATCGATGCACAGGCCATCGCCGATGACCCGGCTGGAAAACACCGGATCGGGCACGAGGTCCAGTGGCACCAGTACGCCGGACAAGGGGGCGTGCAGTTGCAATTGTTGGGGTGTGGCCATGACGTCACCTGCTGTTTTGTTCTTTGAAGTGCCGATGGAGCGCGAGGCTCCGACAGCATCGCTTATTTCCACCAATACTCGACCTGCAATCCGACATTCGAACCGTGCCGCGCCGTGCCGAAGGCGCCGGTATCGGACAACGCTGAACCCGCAGCCAGTTCATTGGCCGCTCGTTTGGCCGCTTCGTTCCAGCTGGCATAGGTGTAATACAGACGCACCTCGGGCCGAGCCCAGAATTCCGGGCCTTTGGGCGACCACGTAGGGGCAAAGGTGAACTTGCTCAGCTTGCGCGTGCCGCCCGTGGCGTCGACCTGATCGTGACCCAGTTCGGTCACCAGTTTGAACTGCTCGGTGATCGCGTACGCCGGGCGAATCCCCAAGGAAATCCAGTTCTGATCGGCACCGTCCGGACGAATGTCTTTCTGATAAACCGCCTCGACTTGCCCACCGAACCGCGGTGTCACCTGCCAGTCGAAGAACTCCACCACCCGGTAACTTTTGTTGCTGTCGTCCAGCCTTACGTTACCGGTATAACCCAATCCGGTGCCTGGGCCTTCGCCGTACTGCAAAGCCAATTTGTTCTTGCCGCCCAGAAAGCCTTTTTGCACATGCTGGGTGGTGATTGCCCAGCCGCGATGTGCGTCGCGACTGTCGGGTTTGTCGATGTAGCTCAGCCCGAGCTCCAGCTCACCACCGGGGTTGGTTTGGAAACCGGCGACGTTGAAATCGTGACGGTTGATGTAGTCCTTCTGGTACAGGTTGTCTTTGCGCGAAAAAGCGTAGCTGTACTTCAGATCGCCGATCAGCACATCCTCGATACCACCGCCCGTGGCGCTCTGGTTCCAGTAGTAGAAGTCGGAAATGTGGATGTCATTCCGCTTGTAATAACGCCGACCGGCCCACAGCGAACCGCCGTTGAGGCTGGGCATGTTCGACCACTGCGCGTACATCTGCGGCATGCGCACCGAGCCGTTATCGCCGTTGAACGTCAGGTCCTTGTCGTACTGGTTATACAGCGAAGCCATGCCGTCGACGCTCAGCACTGAACCGTCGTCCAGGGTGTACAAATCCTGACGTAGTTCGAGTTCGGCGTACTGCTCACATTCGTTGCCCAAGCGGTATTTGGTCTGCGCGCCGGGCAGTTGGAAACACTGCTGTTTACCACTGTTTACCGATGTCCCGACGCCGCTGCGCAAGTAACCGCCGAACTCCAGGGCCTGCGCCGACAATGGCAACGCCAGGCATACGCTCGCAGCGACAAGGCTGCGATTTAGTGTTGTTTTCAAGAACCACCCCATTATTTTTATTGTGTTGCTCCGCAAAATCGACGCGCAAAAATCCCCCGCGCAGCGTTCTGCGTGTTTTTTTGAATCGGTGTTTTTAGTGGCTGGTCAGTCGGTCAGGTGCAAAACGAATGACTCATAGGGCCTTAAAAGAATTTGCCGGTTTCGCGGCGGACAATCCGGGTAGTTGCTGATGACCAGACGCTGGGCCATGGCTTCGCTGATCACTTCATCCGGCAGTTTCACTTCGCACGGCGTGCCATAGAAGTTACTCAGAACCAGCAAACGCTCACCGTCACCTTCACGCACATACGCCCAGAGTTGCGTGTGCTCCGGCAACAGTTGCCGATAGACGCCTTCGGAGATCAGCGCTTCACTTCGGCGCAGGGCAATCAACTGACGGTAGTGATGCAGCACGGAGCCCGGGTCTTCGAACTGAGTGGCGACGTTGATCTGCGCAGCGTTGGCCGGCACGCCAATCCAGGGTTCTGCCGTACTGAATCCTGCATTCGGCTCGGCATTCCAGTGCATCGGCGTCCGGCCGTTGTCCCGGGACTTCTGCATGATCGCCGCCATGTTCTCGGCATCATTGGCTCCCGCCTCGCGCTTGAGCCGGAAGATGTTCAACGTCTCGACATCGCGGTACTGATCGATGTGATCAAACCCAGGATTGGTCATGCCCAGTTCTTCGCCTTGATACACAAACGGCGTGCCCTGAAGGAAGTGCAGCGCGGTGCCGAGCATCTTCGCCGAGATCACCCGATATTCACCGTCGTTGCCAAAACGCGAGACCACTCGTGGCTGGTCGTGGTTACACCAGAACAGCGCGTTCCAGCCACCGCCAGCCTGCATGCCGGTCTGCCAGTCGGACAGAATTCGCTTGAGCTGGAGGAAGTCGAAGTCGGCGCGAATCCACTTCTGCAGGTTCGGGTAATCGACCTTCAGGTGATGGAAGTTGAAGGTCATCGACAGCTCTTTCGAATCCGGCTTCGAGTAGCGAATGCAGTGTTCCAGGCTGGTGGAAGACATTTCGCCGACGTTGATCAGGTCGTGACCTTCGAAGACTTCGCGGTGCATTTGCTGCAAGTACTCATGCACGTTCGGGCCGTCGGTGTAGAAACGTCGACCGTCGGTGTTGTCCTCAGGGAAGTCCGCCGGCTTGGAGATCAGGTTGATCACATCCAGACGGAAACCGCCCACGCCTTTATCGCGCCAGAAACGCATCATTTTGAAGACTTCGGCGCGGACCTTCGGGTTGTCCCAGTTCAGGTCGGCCTGGGTGTGATCGAACAGGTGCAGGAAGTACTGACCGGTCTGCGCCTCGTATTCCCAGGCCGAACCGCCGAACTTGGATTCCCAGTTGTTGGGCTGATCGCGCCAGATATAGAAGTCGCGGTACGGGTTGTCGAGGCTGCTGCGGGCCTGCTGGAACCAGGTGTGTTCGATCGAGGTGTGGTTGACCACGATGTCGAGCATCAGCTTGATCCCGCGCTTGCCGGCCTCGGCAATCAGCAACTCACAATCGGCCATGGTCCCGTAGCTCGGGTCGATGGCGTAGTAATCGCTGATGTCGTAACCATTGTCGCGCTGGGGCGAACGCAGGAACGGCGTGATCCACAGGCAGTCGACGCCCAGCCAGTGCAGGTAATCGAGCTTGGCCACGACGCCGAGCAAATCACCCGTGGGGTTGCCGGCGTGGCTGTGAAAACTCTTCGGGTAGATCTGGTAGATCACCGAACGTTGCCAGTCTTGCATGGCGCTATTCCTTCAATAGGTTTTGTACTGGCCTGGAGGGCCTCTTCGCGGGCAAGCCTCGCTCCTACATTGAAATGCGTAACTCTGTAGGAGCGAGGCTTGCCCGCGAACGCGATCTATCAAGCGACCCGATACCCCGGCCGGACGATTTTCATGCTCAACCCGCAGGTCAGAACAAACGGCACAACCATGGCGATGACCATCCCGATCACGAACATCGGGATGAACTGCGGAATGATCGAGATGAAACCGGGCAAGCCACCGACACCGATGGCCGAGGCCTGGACCTTGTTCAGCGACAGGAAGATGCAGCCCAGGGCCGAGCCGGTCAGGGCCGCGTAGAACGGAAACTTGTAGCGCAGGTTGACCCCGAACATCGCCGGCTCGGTGATGCCGAAATAAGCGGAAATCGCCGAGGTCGAGGCCATGCTTTTGTCGCGCACATTGCGGGTCATGTAGAACACCGCCAGTGCAGCGCTGCCCTGGGCGAGGTTGGACATGACGATCATCGGCCAGATGAACGTGCCGCCCTGGGTGGAGATCAGCTGCAAGTCGACCGCGAGGAACATGTGGTGCATACCGGTGATCACCAGCGGCGCGTAGAGCAAACCGAAAATCGCGCCACCGACCATCGGCGCCAAGTCAAACAGGGTCACCACGCCTTCAGTGATGAGAATACCCAGATGCCGGGTCACCGGGCCAATCACGGCCAGTGCCAGTACGCCAGTGACGACGATGGTGGTGATCGGCACCACCAACAATTGCACCGCGTTTGGCACCCGCGCCCGCAGCCATTTTTCGATGACGCTCATCACGTAGGCCGCCAGCAGGATCGGCAGGATCTGGCCCTGATAACCGACTTTTTCGATCTGGAACAAACCGAGGATGTCGAAATACGGAAGGCTCTGGCCGTCGAGACCGGCGACTGCCTTGCCATAGTTCCAGGCGTTGAGCAGGTCCGGGTGAACCAGCATCAGGCCGAGCACGATGCCGAGGATTTCACTGCCGCCAAACCGCTTGGCCGCCGACCAGCCCACCAGTGCCGGCAGGAACACAAACGAGGTGTTGGCCATCAGGTTGATCAGGCTCCAGAGCCCGTCGAGTTTCGGGTAGGCGTCCAGCAGGGTCTGGCCCTCGATGAACATGCCCTTGGCGCCAATCAGGTTGTTGATGCCCATCAACAGTCCCGCAATGATCAACGCCGGCAGGATCGGCATGAACACGTCGGAGAACACCCGCACCAGACGCTGCATGGCGTTTATCTTGTCGGCGCTTTTTTGTTTAACGTCGGCGATGGTTGAAGCGGCGAGACCGGTTTGACGGCGCAGTTCGGCGTAGACCTTCTCAACCTCGCCGGGGCCGATGACCACCTGGAACAAGCCACCGGTGAAGAACGAACCTTTCACGAGATCAATCTGATTCAGCGTGGCGCTGTTGACCAGGCTCGGGTCCTTGAGGGCCAGGCGCAGGCGTGTGACGCAGTGCGCGGCCTGCTCAATGTTGTCGCTGCCACCGAGGCTTTGCAGCAGCTCGCTGGCGATGTTCGGATAGTCGTGGCTCATGCTTTTCTTCCGCTGTAGTTTTTTGTTTTGGCAGCACGCCGAAGCGAAAAGTACTCGTCTGTACGAGTTAAAGCAACAACTCGTACAGACGAGTTTGATTTTGTTTGCCTCCAACCCGACAGTCGGCGATTTTTCCTACCTCCCGGAACGATGAAACCTAAACCCGCATGGACAAACCCCTACCCTGCCCTTAAGGTTCGAAACCTTGAGCACATCGCGGCACAGAGCCATCCCCATGAGTAAATACAACCAGATCTACAGCGATCTGCTTGCCAGCATCACCACCGAACGTCTGGAACGCGGCGCCCGGTTGCCTTCCGAAACCGAATTGATGGACAGCTATCAAGCCAGCCGCGGCACCGTGCGCAAGGCCATCGAGCAATTGCAGGAGCGCGGTTTCGCCCAGAAAGTCCACGGTAAAGGCACCTTCGTGCTGTCGACCAACCCGATCGAATTCCAGTTGGGCGGCATCGTCAGCTTCCAGGAGACTTATCCGCGACTGGGCAACGACGTCAGCACCGAGGTGGTCGAATTCACCCAAATCCCCCTCGAAGGCTCGCTGCTCGAACACATCAAGGCTGAAGAAGGCAGCCTGATCACGCGGATCAAGAGAGTGCGGCGGATCGATGGGAAACGCGTGATCCTCGACATCAACCATTTCGTCAGCGACGTGATTCCCGGCCTGTCCCGCGACATCGCCGAGCAGTCGATCTACGCCTTCATCGAACAGACTCTGCAACTGCAAATCGCCTACGCCCAGCGCACCATCGAAGCGGTGCCCCGGAGCAAGGACGACCAGCATCACCTGGACCTCGACGGCCAGAGCCATGTGATCGTGGTCAGCAACCAGACCTTCCTGCAGGACGGTCGCCAGTTCGAGTACACCGAATCACGGCATACCCTCGACAAGTTCTACTTTTCGGATGTGGCACGGCGCTGACCCTACACCGTCACGAAATGCAGGTGGGCATAACTATGTAGTGCACTTGCCTTGAGCAAATGGGCAATCCTCACAGCCCATTTCTCAAGGAGCGAGAGCATGCCTGTTGATCAGAGTACTGAAACGTTACCCAATGCAGCCGACCAGGAGCAGCTGAAAACGATTGCCCCCGTCGTCGTGACAGCCTGCCCGGGTTTGAAAGAAGAGGCCCATGGGGTGGCCAGCGAAATCCTGAAAAAATACGGTATCACCGACATGGACCCGGATCAGGTCTGGTGGCATCGGTTTGACAACGTCTCGGCCAGCAGCACCAAGGCCTTTCTGAGTTGGGAACACGCCCCCAAACCCTGCGAATCATTGACCCTGACGCAACTGGTCATCCATGGGTACCGCGTGACCGATCAAGACGACGCCCTCGAACTGAACAGTAATGGCGGGTTTTACACTGCGGATGCAAACGCCAGTATTTTCAATGAAACCAACGAAGTGCGGATGTACCCCAGCAAGGTCCTCACGGATCTGTGGGAGATGAACCTCAGTGAACGTTATCTGAATAAACTGAACGCGTTCTGGACGACTCATTTCGATGACTTCCGGGCCCTGGCCAAATGTAACTACCTCAGCAAAGCCGTGGAGGCGCGGCAAAACGGTCAACTGGAAGAGGAGGATTTCCAGACCGTCGTAAGGGCCGTCGTCGGTGGCGAAGTATGGCCAATCACCTTGGCGAGCCTGCAGTCTCAAACCTCCTCGCCTTCGGATCTTCGTGTCTGCGCCCTGGATGTCGCAGGGCATGTCGCCACCGATATTCTGCGCATCGTTGACCAAAAGGGTCGGCAGATCACCTACGTTCCCGGTGCCGCACAGGCATTCCACGTGCATCCGACACTGACGGACATGCACTGGTGGATCTTGCTCCAAATGAATGAAGAGCAGCCACGCACCGAGTTCATGACCCATTTCCCGCTGTCGGTCCGTAAAGAAGTCCACGACACCATCACCCCGCTGATGAACCAGCTGGTCGGCACCTGGGGCAAGTACGACCACCACTTGATCAATCAAAAAGACATCACCATCGACGGCGATGCCTTCACCTGGCAGAGCCGGGCGGTCCAGAGCACGATGCTGGAGGAGGCCGACCTGACACTGGTGACCCATGGACAGATGCGCAAACAGCTTTGGCTGGGCTACCTGACTGCCGGTCTGCATGTGTTTGGGCCATTGACCGTTCTGGGCTGGCCCATCGCATTGACGGTGATCGGGGCCAGTGTCGCGGCGATGGGTTTGAACATCGACAAAGCGGTCAATGGCAAGACGGCGGCGGAACGCAAGGCCGGCGTCATTGGCGCGGTGCTCGACGGCATCAATGCCCTGTTCAACATCCCGCTGCTCAAGGAAGTCAGTGTATTGGAGGACGTGGGAGCTTCGGTCGACGCAGCCGAAGCGGCTGAGATGGCAGATCTGAGGGCGGCCGGTCATCCGGATGAACCTGTCGGCACACAAGCGTCCGATGATGCTCAGGGAGTAATCCGTCAGCTTGAGGAGTTCACTCCCCTGCCCAAAGATTCCGGGCAAGCGTTAGAAGTGCCCGAGCATTGGCAAAGCAATGAAATCCTGGAAAGCCAGACGCCTCTGGCCACGAGCGGAAAATTCCAGGGCATCTACTCGCTGGACTCAAACCCTTCCACCGCCATCATGATGAACGACCAGGCTTACTACGTTCGCTACGAAGCCGACATCAACGGCGGCGGTACATGGGCGATCATTGATCCGCAAAAGCCTCTCGCTTCTTCAGGTTCCATGCCTGTACGCCTGAATGCCGAGGGTGAATGGGAACTGGCGCCGAAAAGTGGGTTAAAGGGCGGCGGAAAGGACCTCGTCGAACCCGTTCCCGGATCCTCCACGGGATCCACCCAAGCCCGGCCACCGGCTGATTTGCTCCGACACCTGACGAAATACGATGCCCCCAATGGCCGTTCACTGAACTTCCTGGCACTAGGCAAAAAAGAAACGCACATAAAAATCGTCAACCTTCCCGATGGGACTCTAAAAGGGGTGACCACGTACGATGAGTTCGTCGCCGCACGGCGCACGGTACTGGTGAGAGATGCGCGCACATTTCATACCCCAAGGAATTTTTTCGCCTCATTGCCTGCGCGTCCGATACAGCCCGTCATCACGCCGTCCACGACCGTCCCGGAACTCATTGAGAAGATATTCGATGCCGCGCCCGGGCTCGTCGTCGGTGAAAGTCAGGATCGCATTGCGAGCATGCGGTTCCTCATCGAAAACATGCAGACCCTGGCGAAGCAAGGCGTCAAGACGATCTACATGCACCGTTTGCTGAACGACTTCAGTCAAGTCGACCTGAACACATTCGCCGAAACTGGGAAAATGGACGGCATGCTGGGACTGTATTTAAAACAGCTTCAGAGCGATCCCGCCGGGCAGTTCACACCACTGGAAGTCATGCGTACGGCCCGACAATACGGCATTCGAATCCAGGCCACTGACTGCCTGGCAAGCTATCGGTACGAAGGCGCGTCCTTTGGCACCCTGTCGCAACAATCCATCAAGAACTACCTCACTCACACGATCATCCAGGCCAACGAGGCCTACAGCCCGGGAAAATGGGTGGCGCTGACCGGCCAGGAAAACACCAACACGTTCAGGGGCATTGCCGGCATCAGCGAAACGGAGGGGGGTATCGGTTTGCGGATCGAAGAGGTCAGTCCTGACCAGAGTCTGCACATCGAGATAGACCATGGCATCGAGGTAGGCCGTGACGTTCAGCCGCCACCTCCGCCGATGCGTGGAGACTTTGACACCCTGTATGCCGACATCAACCTGGAAATGCCCACTCCAGTCATTCAGAGAACACAGGAAGCAATTCTTCGGCTCCTGTACCGCCCAGGCATGTTTACCATCGATAAATCAGAGGACATCTGGACGCTGATCCATCGCAGCAGGACCGGCGTGATTGCACGCACGATGATTGAGCGAACGGAGGGTGGCGGTTTTCTGATTAACCGCCCCGCCTGGACTGATGTGCATCAGGTCAACTACCAGAATATTGACCTTCTTGCACGAGCACTCAACCGCATGGGCATGACACTCGAAGGACGTCTGCCGGTGTAACCCAGCAGACTCTGATACGCAAAAGGCCCCGTGAACGCGAATTCACGGGGCCTTTCAGGTGTTACAGACGATCAGTTGAAGCCGGGATCACTCCCACTCGATCGTCGCTGGCGGCTTGCTCGACACGTCGTAGGTGACGCGGGAGATGCCTTCGATTTCGTTGATGATCCGGCCGCTGACGGTTTCCAGCAGCTCGTAAGGCAGGTGTGCCCAACGCGCGGTCATGAAGTCGATGGTTTCCACGGCACGCAGGGCAACGACCCAGGCGTAACGACGGCCATCGCCTACCACGCCAACCGACTTCACCGGCTGGAACACCACGAAGGCCTGGCTGACTTTGTGATACCAGTCGGCCTTGCGCAGTTCTTCGATGAAGATGTGGTCAGCGCGACGCAGCAGGTCGGCGTATTCCTTCTTCACTTCACCGAGGATCCGCACGCCCAGGCCCGGGCCCGGGAACGGGTGACGGTAGACCATGTCGTACGGCAGGCCGAGTTCCAGGCCCAGACGACGGACTTCGTCCTTGAATAGCTCGCGCAGGGGTTCAACCAGCTTGAGGTTCATTTCTTCCGGCAGGCCACCCACGTTGTGGTGCGACTTGATCACGTGAGCCTTGCCGCTTTTCGCGCCAGCCGACTCGATCACGTCCGGGTAGATGGTGCCTTGGGCGAGGTACTTGATGTTGTCCAGTTTGTTGGACTGGGCATCGAACACGTCGATGAAGGTACGGCCGATGATCTTGCGTTTTTTCTCTGGGTCGGATTCGCCGGCCAGGTTGTTCAGGAACTGCTCTTCAGCGTTGGCGCGGATCACCTTGACGCCCATGTTCTCGGCGAACATGGCCATCACTTGCTCGCCTTCATGCAGACGCAGCAGGCCGTTGTCGACGAAGACGCAGGTCAACTGGTCGCCGATGGCTTTGTGCAACAGCGCGGCAACCACCGAGGAGTCAACACCGCCGGACAGGCCGAGCAATACGTTGTCGGTGCCGACCTGGGCGCGAATGTTGGCGATGGCGTCTTCAGCAATCTTCGACGGTGTCCACAGCGCTTCACAGCCGCAGATGTCGAGGATGAAGCGCGACAGGATGCGACCGCCCTGCTTGGTGTGAGTCACTTCCGGGTGGAACTGCACGCCGTAGTAGCCGCGAGCGTCGTCGAACATGCCGGCGATCGGGCAGCTCGGGGTGCTGGCCAGGATGTGGAATTCCTGCGGCATCTTGGTGACCTTGTCACCGTGGCTCATCCACACGTCGAGGCCGAACAGGCCGTCAGCGTCGATGTGGTCTTCGATGCCGTCGAGCAGGCGGCTCTTGCCGACCACGTCGACACGGGCGTAACCGAACTCACGCAGTTCGGAACCTTCAACCTTGCCACCCAGTTGCTCGGCCATGGTCTGCATGCCGTAGCAGATGCCGAAGACCGGTACGCCCAGGTCAAACACCGCTTGCGGGCAGCGAGGGCTGTTGGCTTCGTGCACGGACTCGGGGCCGCCGGCGAGAATGACGCCTTTTGGAGCGAATTCGCGAATCGCGTCTTCATCCATATCGAACGGATGCAGTTCGCAGTACACGCCGATTTCACGCACGCGGCGGGCAATCAGCTGGGTGTACTGGGAACCGAAATCGAGGATCAGGATGCGGTGAGCGTGAATGTCGAGGGCCATGAGAGAAACTCTGAAAAGCAGTTGCAAGCTTCAAGCTGCAAGCTGCAAGTAGTCGGAAGCTGCGCGGTAGCTGCGTGAACGCAGTACCGCTTGCAGCTTATAGCTTGTGGCTCGTAGCTGGAGGCGTCAGCCGACCCGATAGTTTGGCGCTTCTTTGGTGATCTGTACGTCGTGGACGTGGGACTCGGCCATGCCTGCGCCGGTGATCCGCACGAACTCAGGCTTGGTGCGCATTTCTTCAATGTCGGCGCTGCCGGTGTAGCCCATCGAGGAACGCAGGCCGCCCATCAGTTGATGGATGATGGCGCTCAGGCTGCCCTTGTACGGAACACGCCCTTCGATGCCTTCCGGAACCAGTTTCTCGGCGCCTGCCGAGGAGTCCTGGAAGTAACGGTCGGAGGAACCTTGAGCCTGGGACATGGCGCCCAGCGAACCCATGCCGCGGTAAGCCTTGTACGAACGACCCTGGAACAGTTCGATCTCGCCTGGTGCTTCTTCAGTACCGGCGAACATCGAGCCCATCATCACGCAGGAAGCACCGGCTACGATGGCCTTGGACAGGTCACCGGAGAAACGGATGCCGCCGTCGGCGATCAACGGAACACCGGTGCCTTCAAGGGCAGCGGCGACGTTGGCGATGGCACTGATTTGCGGGACGCCGACACCGGCGACGATACGGGTGGTGCAGATCGAGCCCGGGCCGATACCGACCTTGACCGCATCGGCGCCCGCTTCGGCCAGGGCCTTGGCGGCAGCGCCGGTGGCGATGTTGCCGCCGATGACCTGCACTTCAGGGAAATTCTGTTTGACCCAGCGAACGCGGTCGATAACGCCTTTGGAGTGACCGTGTGCGGTGTCGACCACCACCACGTCAACGCCGGCATTGACCAGGGCGGCTACGCGGTCACCGGTGTCTTTACCGGTGCCGACTGCAGCGCCAACGCGCAGACGACCTTGATCGTCCTTGCTGGCCAGCGGGTAAGCCTTGGCTTTTTCGATGTCGTTGACGGTCATCATGCCTTTGAGGGCAAATTTGTCGTCGACGATCAGGACGCGTTCGATGCGGTGCTTGTGCAACAGCTCGCGAACGTCGTTCTTGTCGGCGCCTTCCTTGACCGTGACCAGACGCTCTTTAGGCGTCATCACTTCGCGGACAGTGGCTTCCAGACGGTTTTCGAAACGCACGTCACGGGAAGTGACGATGCCGACCAGGTCGCCATTGTGCAAAACCGGAACGCCGGAAATGTTGTGCTGGCGGGTCAGTTCGAACAGTTCACGAACCGTGGCGTCGGCCTCGATCGTGATCGGGTCCTTGACCACGCCGGCTTCGTAACGCTTGACCTTGCGAACTTCGGCAGCTTGCTGCTCGATGGTCATGTTCTTGTGGATGATGCCGATGCCACCTTCCTGAGCCATGGCAATTGCCAGACGGGCTTCAGTAACGGTGTCCATGGCGGCAGAAACCAGAGGAATATTCAGCTCGATGCCACGGGTTAGGCGGGTCTTGAGACTGACTTCGTTAGGAAGCACCTCGGAATAACCAGGCACTAGGAGAATGTCGTCGAATGTCAGAGCTTCTTGGCTGATACGCAGCATCGCGGGGGCTCCCGAGCGGGAAAATGGAAGCGCGCCATTATAGTCAGACACCCCCTCGGGTTCAATGTAAAACTCTGTCTATTATCGATGCGGGTGATCGACGGGGGTCTGGAACGCAAATCCTGTAGGAGCGAGGCGCTTGGTCTGGGCGGCATTCCGACGAAGGCGTCATCACTGACGCTAAAAGCTTCGCGGGCAAGTCGGATCGCCGCACCGCTCGATCCTACGGTTTCGGTTTCGGTTTCGGTTACAACTCGACTTTCACCCAACTGACAGGCTGATCGAGCCAATCGGCAAACTCATCGATAAAGCTCTGCTGGAACCCGGCCTCGGCCCAGTTATTAAAGATGAACCCCAGGTTGGAAAAACCGCATTCCTGCAGGAAAAGAAACCCGTTGATGTCGTCTTCATGCCCGCATTCCGGGCAGGTGAAGTTATCGGTACGCCCCGGCATCCAGTCTTCCAGGCTATCGAACAGCGCTTCGCCGACTTCCTTGCGGCATTCGGCGCAGCCCGCCTCCTCCAGGAATCCCTTGGCCGGTGTATAGATGCAACGCTTGGTGATGATCTCCAGGCCATTGATCGGTTCGCCGAACGGCAGCGCTTGCGGATGCAACACCACGGCGCGGGCACCGTCGGCGATGGCGTGGGCCATGCGGTTGCCGGTACGACCACAGGTGGTCAGCTCTTCCTGGATGATGTTTTTGCGCACCAGCCAGCGCACAATCGCCCGGGCCCGGGGTTCGTGCACCGGCAGCGTGGAGATTTTCGGGACGATGATGCTTTGCGAATTCATGGTGCAAGCCTACTGCGTCAGATGGATGTTCTGCGGCGTACCGGCTGACGCTTTCGCGGGCAAGCCTCGCTCCTACAGGAACGGAGTCGTTCGCAAGTACATCGAACGACATAAATCCTGTAGGAGCGAGGCTTGGTCTGGGCGGCATTCCGACGAAGGCGTCAGAGCGGCCGGCAGCTTAATCCCTGACAAAATCCGGTCAAGTACTCAAGTAACGCCCGATCAAGGCAATCCCGCTCGCCAGCACCAACCACGTCACCAGCCGCACGAACGCCTCGCGGGACAATCTCATGGTCAACCGCCGGCCGATCCACAGCCCCAAGGCCATGGCCGGCAACAAACACAACGCCAATACCAACAAGGGTAGCTCGGCGTAGACACCCGCGACAGCAAACAGGCTCAAGCGCACCACGGTGCTGCAACTGATCAGCGCACTCTGGGTCGCACGCGCCGCCTCTTTGGGCAACCGGCTGTTCAAATAGATCGCATATAGAAAGCCGCCACTGCCAAACAACGCCCCGAACAGCCCGCCCACTGTTCCCATCGGCACGGCCCAACCGGCGGACAATTGCGTCGGCCGGGTTTTGACCCACAGACTGTAAATCGCATAGGCGCTAATAAACAGCCCCATCAACAGCAGCAATAGATCGGATTTGAGGTTCAGCAGAAAGATCACCCCCAGCGTGCAGCCCACCGCCATGCAGGGCAGCAGCCGCAGTAACTCGGGCTTCGCCACCTCCCGCCGCGAAGGCAGCAAATTGCCGAAGGCTGCGACGAAATCCAGCAACACCAGCAATGGCACAATCTTCGACAGCGGCATGAACAGAATCAGAATCGGCCCCGCCACCAGGGCGGTACCAAATCCGGCGATGCCGAACACGATGTAGGCCAGGGCAATGCCCGATCCGATTACCAGCCAATCCATGGCACCAAATGGCCATTGGCTCAACAACTCAAGCACATTCATCTGTACGGCTTCCTTGAATACCTGCGATGACTTTAGCCAGCGTCGAGTCTTGCGACTAATATCTTCAAAGCCGCCCACCCATCTCAAAAAGGCATGACCGGTGCTTTCAACCCGCCAATTGCGTTACTTCGTGGAAATCGCCGACTGCGGGAGTTTCAGCGCGGCCGCAGAACGACTTTTCATTGCCCAGTCGGCCCTGAGCCGGCAAATTAAGGACATGGAAACCCGCCTGCAAACGCCATTGTTCGAGCGCACCGCACGCCAGCCCCGACTGACGGCGGCCGGTGAAGCCTTCTTGCCCCGGGCCAGAAACCTGCTGAACGAACTGACCAAAGCCAGTGAGATGGCCACCCAGGTCGGTAATGGAGAACTCGGCACCTTGCGCCTCAGCCACTCCAGCACCGTGCCTATGTGTGGCCGCCTGCTGCGAGGCATCAGCGACTATCTGGATCAGCATGTCGGTGTGTCCATGGACATCTCAAAGCTGTCTTCCGAAGCGCAACTTGAAGCGTTGGCCGACAATCGACTGGATGCTGGACTGCTGCGCCTGCCGGTGTTGCGCCAACGTGAAGGCGTGCAGATTGTTCCTTTGTACAGCGAACGATTGCTGCTGGCTGTTCCGCCCAATCATCGGCTGGCTGTGGATAAGTCCACTCAGGGCATCGATCTGGCGCAGCTGAAGGATGAAGCGTTTATCTCCATTCCTCATCCGCAGCGTGGCGGGTTGAGTTATCTGTCCGCCGAGTTGTGCATGCGTCAGGGATTCTTCCCGAAAGCGGCGCGGGTGGTGTCGCGCAAAACCACGCAACTGCAATTGATTCAGGCCGGTTTCGGCATTGCCCTGCTGCCGGAATCGATGCAGGACATTGCGCCACCCGACATCCATTTCCTGCAATTGTCCGACCCGGATTGTCACAGCACCGTCGCCCTCGCCTGCCGGCAGAATCCCACCGCACTGGTCCAACACTTCATCAAAACCTGCACAACCCCCTGTAGGAGTGAGCCTGCTCCGGGCGGCGTTCCGACGATAGCGGTTTAACATTCAACATCAATGTCGACTGACACACCGCAATCGTCGGAACGCCGCCCGGAGCAGGCTCGCTCCTACAGGGGATTTTTGTTGGCTCATGGAGATTGTTAGCCGAATGCCTTTAAACTGCGCCCCATGATTAAAGATCCCTTTGCAAGACTCGGCCTGGACCGTGAAGTCCTGACTGTCAGCCAGCTCAACGGCCGCGCGCGGGTGTTGCTTGAAGACGTGTTCAGCAACATCTGGGTCGAAGGCGAAATATCCAACCTCGCCCGGCCGGCGTCCGGCCACGTGTATTTCACCCTCAAGGACAGCGGCGCCCAGGTGCGTTGCGCGTTGTTCCGGCAGAACGCAGCGCGGGTTCGTCAGGCGTTGAAGGACGGTCTGGCGGTCAAGGTGCGCGGCAAGGTTTCGCTGTTCGAGGGACGTGGCGACTATCAGTTGATCCTCGACACCGTGGAGCCGGCCGGTGACGGCGCCCTGCGTCTGGCCTTCGATGCATTGAAGGAAAAACTCAGCGCCGAAGGCCTGTTCAGCGCCGAGCGCAAAGTGCCGTTGCCGGCGCACCCGCAACGCATCGGTATTATCAGTTCGCCGACTGGCGCGGTGATTCGCGACATCATCAGCGTATTCCGCCGCCGCGCGCCGCAGATCCAGCTGACGCTGATCCCGACCGCCGTGCAGGGCCGCGAAGCGACTGCGCAGATCGTCCGCGCACTGAAACTGGCGGACGCCCGTGGTTTTGATGCGCTGATCCTCGCCCGTGGCGGCGGTTCGCTGGAAGACCTCTGGTGTTTCAACGAAGAAGCCGTGGCCCGCGCCGTGGACGCCTGCGTGACCCCCATTGTCAGCGCCGTCGGCCATGAAACCGACGTCTCGATCAGTGACTTCGTCGCCGACGTCCGCGCCCCGACGCCGTCCGCTGCCGCCGAATTGCTTGCACCGGATTCCAGCGACCTGGTGCGCCGGGTCGAGAGCCTGCATCGTCGCCTGGTGATGCGCATCCGCGACCGGTTGATGCGCGACCGCTTGCGTCTGGAAGGCATGTCCCGTCGCCTGCGCCATCCCGGCGAACGTCTGCGCCAACAAGCGCAACGTCTGGATGACCTGGACATGCGCATGCGCCGCGCTTTCGAACGCCACCTCAACACCCGCCGCGAACGGCTGATTCGTCTGGAAACCCGCCTCGCCGGGCAACATCCCGGACGGCAACTGGCGATGCTGCGTCAGCGCCTCGACAGTTTCGCCGAGCGCCTGCCGCGAGCCATGCGCGAAGGGCTCAAGGCCCGTCGCCTGCAACTGCAAAGTCAGGTGCAGACCCTGCAGGTGGTCAGCCCGCTCGCGACGTTGGCCCGTGGCTACAGCATTTTGCTGGACGAACGCGGCAACGCGATCCGCAGTGCCGAGCAAACCCACACCGGTCAACGGCTGAAAGCCAAACTGGGCAATGGCGAGCTGCAAGTCCGGGTCGAAGACAATCACCTGACGCCTGTCACCCTTTCTTTACTGGATTGATCCATGCCGCGTTTTTTAGCTCCGCTGTTGTTACTGTGCCTGACCTTCAATGCCCACGCCGACAGTTACATCACCCGCCTGTTGAACAAACCGGTGCCGGGCGGCGTGGCCGTGGTGGATCTGGGCACGTCTGCCCAAGCGCCAAAAGCCAGCTATCAAGGCAAACCGGTGCTGGTGGTCAAGGAACAGAGCAATTGGCTGGCGATTGTCGGCGTACCGTTGACGGTTAAACCGGGCACGCAGCAGGTCAGCAGCGGCGGCCGTAATTTGAGTTTCACGGTCGGCAGCAAGAAGTACCCGGAACAGCACATCACCCTGAAAAACACGCAGCAGGTCAATCCGAACCCGGAGAATCTGAAGCGCATCGAGGGTGAACTGGCCGAGCAGATCGCTGCTTACCGCACTTTCAGCCCGAACACGCCAAGCAACCTGCTGCTGGACAAACCGGTCAACGGGCCGCTATCGAGCAAGTTCGGCGTACGCCGGTTCTTCAATGGTGAGGAGCGCAATCCCCACTCAGGCCTGGATTTCGCCGTGGGTGCCGGCACACCGATCAAGACACCGGCCGCGGGCAAGGTGATTTTGATCGGCAACTACTTTTTCAACGGCAATACGGTGTTTGTCGACCATGGGCAGGGCTTTATCAGCATGTTCTGCCATATGTCGAAGATTGATGTGAAGGCGGGGCAGCAATTGGCTCGCGGCGGTGTAGTCGGGAAAGTCGGCGCCACCGGGCGGGCTACCGGGCCGCATATGCACTGGAATGTCAGCTTGAATGATGCGCGGGTGGATCCGGCGATTTTTATTGGGGCTTTCCAACCCTGAATCGTCTTTGAGGCTGCCGGCCTCTTCGCGGGCAAGCCTCGCTCCTACAGATTTGCGTCGTGCCCAAACCGTGTGGTCACCCCAGATCTGTAGGAGCGAGGCTTGCCCGCGTAGGCGATCTCAAGGACGCGGCTTATTCCGCTTCCAAATCCTCAATCCCGTGGACTTCCCGATCTGCCAAACAGTGGTTGATCCAGGTTTGAGTTTCATCCGAGAAGCCAGCCAATTCTTCAGCCGTGATCAACTCGCGGGCACACAACCCGAGCAAGTGAGAGCGGGCCTCATGGCGTGAGAACCTGAAAACGCCAAACGCCCAATACAGCTCTTTTTGCCCGGCCTTAAGCAGTTCTTCGCTGGCTTCTATCCGATCATATGGCGCCAGGCTTGTGTCGAGAACCGTACGCTCGACCTCCTCCATGATCCGAATGCACATCCGTTCATGCGCCTTCGGGCGCAGCGCACTGTAAAGCTTCCAATCCGATTCGTTCATTGCCGACTCCTGCATTCCAGTCGTCTGGTTGAGGCTTTAAGAATAGCTGCGCCCACTGAGACAAGAGCCTGAACTTTCAATTGCGCAACGATTAAACCTCGCGCAACGATCAACACGATCAACCGATTTCATCGCAATAAAATCTCGATAAGATCCTCCATTCGAGTATTCCTCTCAATTTTTTTCGACTGCTTGCCATCCTCAACCACGGCGGTTAGGGTTGAAGGCATGAAAACCTCGCACACCCTCATTCAGCTTCGCCAGCACCGCAGCCTGTGCCTCGTCAGCGCACGACTGCCAGGTTGAATCGCGGTGCCTCGCCCCACGCTTTTCCCCAAAAACAGTTGATCCACCGGCAGGCCGCCTTTTTTCGGCCCACACAATAAGGATTTCCCGATGAGCATGCTCAAAGACCCGTCTTCGAAATACCGCGCGTTCCCGACCATCGACATCCCGGACCGCACCTGGCCGTCGAAGACCATCACCGCAGCGCCAATCTGGTGCAGTTCCGACCTTCGTGACGGCAACCAGTCGCTGATCGAGCCAATGGACGCGGTCAAGAAGCTGCGTTTCTGGAAAACCCTGGTGCAGGTCGGCGTTAAAGAGATCGAAGCCTCGTTCCCGGCCGCTTCGCAAACCGACTTCGACTTCGTGCGTACCCTGATCGAAGGCAACCACATCCCGGACGACACCACCATTCAGGTGCTGACCCAGGGCCGTGAAGATCTGATCGAACGCACTTTCGAATCCCTGCGCGGGGCGAAGAAAGCCATCGTTCACCTGTACAACGCGACCTCCCCGTCCTTCCGCCGCATTGTCTTCAACCAGGACAAGGACGGAGTCAAGGCCATCGCGGTCAACGCGGCCAAGTTGTTCGTCAAATACGCGGCCCAGCAGCCGAACACCGAGTGGACCTTCGAATACTCGCCGGAAACCTTCAGCGCGACCGAGCTGGATTTCGCCAAGGAAGTCTGCGACGCGGTCATCGAAGTCTGGAACCCGACGCCTGAGCACAAGGTGATCCTCAACCTGCCAGCCACCGTTGAATGCGCGACCCCGAACATCTATGCCGACCAGATCGAGTGGTTCGGCCGTCACATCAACCGTCGTGACAGCGTGATCATCAGCCTGCACACCCACAACGACCGTGGCACCGGCGTTGCCGCTACCGAACTGGGCCTGATGGCCGGCGCCGACCGTGTCGAAGGCTGCCTGTTCGGCAACGGCGAGCGTACCGGTAACGTCGACCTCGTGACCGTGGCGCTGAACCTCTACACCCAGGGCATTCACCCTGAGCTGGACTTCTCCGACATCGACGGCGTGCGCAAAGTCGTCGAAGAATGCAACCAGATCCAGGTGCACCCACGTCACCCGTACGTCGGCGACCTGGTTCATACCGCGTTCTCCGGCTCCCACCAGGATGCGATCCGCAAGGGCTTTGCCCAGCAGAAACCGGATGAGCTGTGGGAGGTGCCGTACTTGCCGATCGACCCGGCCGACATCGGCCGCAGCTACGAGGCGGTGATCCGCGTCAACAGCCAGTCGGGCAAGGGCGGGATCGCCTACCTGCTGGAACAGGAATACGGCATCAGCTTGCCGCGTCGCATGCAGATCGAGTTCAGCCAGGTCGTGCAGCGTGAAACCGATCGCCTGGGCCTTGAGATGACTGCCCAGCAGATCCACGCCTTGCTGCACAGCGAGTATTTGCAGGCCAACACCCCGTATGCGCTGGTCAGCCATCGCCTGCAGGAAGAGAACGGTCACAGCGCCGTGGAAGTGGAAGTCTCGGGCAAAGGTCAGGGCGAAACCAACCTGCACTGGCGCGGCAAGGGCAACGGCGCGCTGGAAGCCCTGGTGGCCGGCCTGCCGATTCCGGTGGAGATCATGGACTACAACGAACACGCGATCGGCGCGGGCACCAATGCCAAGGCGGCGGCCTACATTGAACTGCGCGTGAACGGTGAGCGTGCGGTGCATGGCGTCGGTATCGATGAAAACATCACCACCGCGAGCTTCAAGGCCCTGTTCAGCGCGTTGAACCGCTCCTTGAGCCAGCCGGAAGCAAAAGCGGCGTAAGCGTTCGCTGTAATGCAAAAGGCCCCTAGGTGAAAATCTCGGGGCCTTTTTGTTTGCCTGCTGTTTTTGTGTTGCCTGTTATGGCCCCATCGCGAGCAGGCTCACTCCCACAGGAGGCTTCGGGTGCACACAAAATCTCTATTCACGCGATCCACTGTGGGAGTGAGCCTGCTCGCGATGAGGCAGGCTCAGGCAACGAAGATTTCAGGTGAATTCGAACGTATCGGCATCCAGATTGGCCGGGAAGCGCGTGCGGTAGGCTTGCAGATCCGCCGCATTCAGCACGACCTGAAACACACCATCGGCTTCCCCGGCACTGAGCAATGTCTCACCCTGGAAATCCAGCACCTGGCTATCACCGGTGTAGGCAAAACCCTTGCCGTCAGTACCGATGCGATTCACCGCGGCCACGTAGCAGAGGTTTTCAATCGCCCGCGCCGGCAGCAAACGGTTCCAGTGCTGGCGGCGTGCTCCGGGCCAGTTGGCGGTGTAGAGCAGCAGGTCGGTGTCCTGTGCATCGCGGCTCCAGACCGGGAAACGCAAGTCGTAGCAAATCAGCGGCCGCACTCGCCAGCCCTTGAGCTCGAACTGCACCTGGCGCTCGCCCGGCGTGTAGTGGTTGTGCTCGCCGGCCATGCGAAACAGATGACGCTTGTCGTAGTGCCAGACTTCCCCATCCGGCCGCGCCCACAGCAGTCGATTGCGATGGCTGCCGTCGGCGGCCTGGACGATGACGCTACCGGTAATCACTGCGTCGAGTTTTGCCGCCTGAACGCGCAGCCATTTGCTGGTCGGACCGTTTTCCGCTTCGGCGAGGGTTTCCGATTCCATGGAAAAACCGGTGGTGAACATCTCCGGCAGAATGATCAGGTCGGTCCCGCGAGCCTGCTCAAGCAATTGCTCGAAATGCTCCAGGTTGGCCTGACGGTCATGCCAGGCCAGGGTGGTCTGGATCAGCGCGACATTCAGATTGGGCAATGCACTCAGATCACGCATAGTTTTGCCGCTGCTTCACGCAACGTCTCCTCGCGTTTGGCGAAACACAAGCGCACCAGGCGCTGGCCCTCGGGAGGTGTCTGGTAGAACACCGAGATCGGGATGCTCGCCACGCCATGTTCACGGGTCATCCACAGCGCCATCTCGACGTCATTGAGATCCGGGCGAATCTGCGAGTAATCGACCAGCTGGAAATACGTGCCGGTCACCCGCTTGAAGCTGAAACGCGACGGCGCCAGAAGATCGCAGAACAGATCGCGCTTGGTCTGGTAAAAACCGGGCAATTCTTCGACGTGTTCAGGGTGTTCGGCCATGAAGTCGGCCAAGGCGTATTGCAGCGGGGTCACGCCGCAGAAACTGACGTACTGGTGCACTTTGCGCAGCTCGGCGGTGAGCGCCGGCGGGGCGACCACGTAGCCGGTTTTCCAGCCGGTGACGTGGTAGGTCTTGCCGAAGGAACTGACCACGAAGGCGCGTTGATACAGCTCTTCGTGATTCAGCACGCTGACGTGAGGCACGCCATCGAAGACCAGGTGTTCGTAGACTTCGTCGCTGACAATGTAGATGTCACGATCCCGAATCAACGTCGCCAACTGATCCAGTTCGGCACGACTGATCAGCGCGCCACTCGGGTTATGCGGGGCGTTGAGAACGATCATCCGGGTGCGCGGCGTAATCGCGTCGGCGAGTTTTTCAAAGTCGATGGCAAAGTCATTCAGACCGAGTTGCACATGCACGCAACGGCCACCGGCCAGTTCAACCGACGGCTCATAACTGTCGTAGCACGGATCGAATACGATCACTTCGTCGCCGCTGTGGATAACCGCCTGAATCGCACAGAAGATCGCTTGAGTGGCGCCGGGAGTGACCGTCACTTCATGCTCGGCATCCACGTTGACGCCGTAGCTGCGGGCGATTTTCGCCGAAATCTGCTGGCGTAGCGCCGGCAGGCCGGTCATCGGTGAATATTGGTTGTGGCCACTGGCGATGTGCCGACCGACCGCATCGCACAGGGCTTGCGGGGCATCGAAATCGGGAAAACCCTGGGACAGGTTGATCGCCCCGGTTTGCGCCGCGAGCTGAGACATCTGAGTGAAGATAGTGATGCCGACATTCGGCAGCTTACTGGTGATCATCGGTGATTCCCTGCTCTACACCCGGCTCTAACGGCGGCGCGGGAGAGCCCGAGGATAGCCCATCCGGCGCCCATAAAAAAAGGGCGCATAAAGCACCCTTTCTTCAACCCGGTCCTGTAGGAGCGAGGCTTGCCCGCGAAGAACGGTGACGCGGTGTACCTGATACACCGCAGCGTAGCTTTCGCGGGCGAGCCTCGCTCCTACAGAAGTCAGGCAAGTAGTGAATCAACGCTTGTCGCGGCGCTTTTTGTCGGCCTTCTTGTGGTGCGACATCATGCGACGCTTCTTGTTGACCTGACGGTCGGTCAGCGAGGTCTTGTTGCCTTCGTACGGGTTCTCGCCGCCCTTGAACTCGATACGGATCGGCGTACCGACCAGTTTGAGTACACGACGGTAAGTGTTTTCCAGGTAACGAACGTAGGACTTCGGTACTTTCTCGATCTGGTTACCGTGGATCACGATAATCGGCGGGTTAGCACCACCCAAGTGGGCATAACGCAGCTTGATCCGGCGGTTGTTGACCATCGGTGGCGCGTGCTCACCGACCGCATCTTCCAGAATCGTGGTCAGGCGGTTGGTTGGCCAGCGGGTGACCGCAGACTTGAACGAGTTCTGTACGGAGGCGTAGAGGTTGCCCACGCCCGTACCGTGCAGGGCCGAGATGAAGTGAATGTCGGCGTAGTCAACGAAGAACAGTCGACGTTGCAGCTCGACCTTCACGAAGTCGCGCTCGCTCGGCGTCATGCCGTCCCACTTGTTGATCGCGATCACCAGCGCACGACCCGACTCAATGGCGAAGCCCAGCAGGTTGAGGTCGTGATCGACCACGCCTTCACGGGCGTCCATCACAAAGATCACCACGTTGGCGTCTTTGATCGCTTGCAGGGTTTTGACCACGGAGAATTTTTCGACTTCTTCGTGGATCTTGCCGCGCTTGCGCACACCGGCGGTGTCGATCAGCGTGTACTTCTCGTCGTTACGCTCGAACGGGATGTAGATGCTGTCGCGGGTGGTGCCGGGCTCGTCATAGACGATTACCCGGTCTTCACCGAGCATGCGATTGACCAGGGTCGACTTGCCGACGTTCGGGCGGCCGATGATAGCGATCTTGATCCCGTCTTTTTCGCTTGGGCCAGGAATGCGCTTGGCTTCCTCGCCTTCGGCAACGATCTCTTCCTCGCCTTCTTCCAGCTCGTCATCGTCTTTCGGGAAGTCGCTGAGGGCGATTTCCAGCATCTGAGTGATGCCACGACCATGAGCACCGGCGATCGGGATCGCGTGGCCCATGCCCAACGGGGCGAACTCGGCGCGGGCCATTTCAGGGTCGATGTTGTCGACCTTGTTGGCAACCACGTAAGAACGCTTGTTACGTTTGCGCAAATGCTCGGCGATCATCTGGTCGGCGGCGGTGAAACCGGCCTTGGCATCTACCAGGAACAGAACGACATCGGCTTCTTCAATAGCCAGCAGCGACTGCTCGGCCATTTTTTCGTCCATACCGTGCTCGTCACCGGAGATACCGCCGGTGTCGACCAGAATGTAGGAACGCCCTTGCCACTTGGCCTCACCGTATTGGCGATCACGGGTCAGACCGGACAAGTCGCCGACAATGGCGTCGCGAGTCCTGGTCAGGCGGTTGAACAAGGTGGACTTGCCGACGTTCGGTCGGCCCACCAGGGCGATTACGGGAACCATGCGGCTCTCCACTTCGTTATTTCAGAAAATACAAAAGCCGCTGCGAGGCAGCGGCTGGTGCTCGGGGCAATCACTGTGTGCTTGTCTGAGGGAGCGAGCCTGCTCGCGATAAACGCCAATACACCGCGTTTATTCAGGACACCAACGTAATCGTTGACGTCCATCGCGAGCAGGCTCGCTCCTACAGTCCAACAAACGGTGAAGCCGCTTGGGGGTTAAACCCCAAGCATAGTCAAATCTTTACTTGATGGTCAGGGCTTCCAGTTTGCCGCTGTTGCCATACACATAAATCGTGTCACCCACCACCAGCGGACGGGCACGCAGGCCGTCGCTGTCGATGCGCTCGCGGCCGACGAAACGACCGTCCACCTGACTCAGCAGGTGCAGGTAGCCTTCCATATCACCGACTGCAACATAGCTGGAAAACACTTCCGGAGCCGACAGTTGACGACGGGCCAGCGAATCGTTGCTCCACAATGCTGTGGTGGAACGTTCGTCGACGCCTTCAACGGTGCCCGAAGACAAGCTCACGTAAACGTTGCCGAAACCCTGAGCGACGCCGGCATAGCTGGAAGCATCACGCTGCCAGAGCTGACGACCGCTTTCCAGGTCCAGTGCCGCAACGCGACCCTGGTAGCTGGCGACGTACAGGGTACCGCCGGACAGCAGCAAGCCGCCGTCGATATCGACCACACGCTCCAGTTCCGAACGGCCTTGTGGAATCGCGACCCGTTGTTCCCACACCGGCACGCCGTTGGAAATATCGAGAGCGACCACTTTACCGGTCGACAGGCCAGCCACCGCGAGGCGGTTGGTGACGATCGGTGCGCTGGTGCCGCGCAGGGTCAGGACCGCAGGGGTGCTGTCATACAACCAGCGCTGGTTGCCGGTGGCGGCATCCAGACCGATCAGACGGTCATCCTGAGTCTGAACCACAACCACGTCACCGTTGTTGGCCGGCGGTGCGAGGACTTCACTGGACACGCGAGCGCGCCATTTCTCTTCACCGTTGATCGCGTCCAGGGCAACGATTTCGCCCTTGATGGTACCGAACATGACCAGACCGTAACCCACGCCGACGGCGCCGGAAACAGGCAGTTCAAGGTCCTTCTTCCATTTGACGTCGCCGTTGCTGCGATCCAGCGCCATCACCACACCGGTGACGTCGGCGGCATAGATGGTATCGCCTTCGATCGCCGGAACCAGCATGTTGTAGGTTTCGCCCTGACCGTCACCGATCGAACGACTCCACTGCTTTTGCAGAACCACTTCTTCTTTGAAGTCGGTCAACTCGGCCGGTGGCAGTTCTTTTTTGCTGTTGCTGCTGCAACCCGCGGCCAAAATGGCCAGAGCCAGCAATGCTGCATGTTTCCAACGAATCACGTCACGCATCCCCTTTGGCCAGGTCGTCCAGCTTGATTTGTAGGCCACCGACCGCCGCTTCATCCGACAGTGCCGCCTTGGCTTTTTGATACGCCGCGTTTGCTTCGTCGGTACGACCCAACTGCACCAGCAGGTCACCCTTGAGTTCTTCGCGAGTGGCCAGGAATGCCTTGTCGGCATCACCTTCGAGCAGCTTCAGGGCTTCTTCGACCTTGTTCTGCGCGGCCAGTACCTGCGCCAGACGCTGACGGGCAATTTCGCCCAGCGCCGGGTTGGCCGGTTTGTCATTAATGGCTTTCAGCTCGCTGGCTGCGTCGTCCAGCTTGCCGCTGTCGACCGCGACTTTCGCCACGAACAGACTACCGTACTGCGCATAAGCGCTACCGCCGAACTCGCTGTTGAGCTTGCCGGCCAGCTCCGAAACACGGGCGGCATCAGGCTTGCCGTCAGGCGTCAGCGTGGTTTCCAGCAGTTGCTGATAGAGAATCGAGGCGCCTTGCGACTGATTGCTCTGATACTTGTGAAAGGCCTGCCAGCCGAACACGATGACCAGCGCCAACAGGCCGCCAGTGACCAGGGGCTTGCCGTTGCGTGTCCACCAGTCCTTCAAATCCGCCAGGTTTTCGTCTTCGGTACTCGACACCCCAATACTCCTTAATCGCTAAATCGGCTGTTTATGACAGCTTCAACCCTGCACGACGCAGGTGGCCAGGTGTGCAGCAAGCGCATCCCAGGCAATGCTTTGTTGTTCGCCCTGGCCACGCAGGGGTTTGAAACCTACCACTTGCTGGGCCATTTCATCGTCACCGAGGATCAGCGCATACAACGCACCGCTCTTGTCGGCCTTCTTGAACTGGCTTTTGAAGCTGCCGGCGCCGGCATTGACTTGCAGGCGCAGGTTGGGCAATTGATCACGAACCTTCTCACTCAACGTCAGGGCAGCCAGTTCGGCAGCCTCGCCGAATGCGCAGAGATAGACGTCGACCTGACGGGAAATCTCTTCCGGGATCTGCTCCAGAGTTTCCAGAAGCAGCACCAGACGCTCGATGCCCATGGCGAAACCAACGCCCGTGGTCGGCTTACCGCCCATTTGCTCCACCAGACCGTCGTAACGACCGCCGGCACACACGGTGCCCTGGGCGCCCAACTTGTCGGTGACCCATTCGAAAACGGTCTTGCTGTAGTAATCCAGCCCGCGAACCAGCTTCGGGTTGATCACGTAAGGAATGCCGGCGGCGTCCAGACGAGCCTTCAGGCCCTCGAAGTGCACGCGGGATTCGTCGTCGAGGTAGTCGGCCATTTTCGGCGCGTCGACCAGGATCGCTTGAGTGTCGGCGTTCTTGGTGTCCAGAACGCGCAGCGGGTTGGTCTTCAGACGGCGTTGGCTGTCTTCGTCGAGCTTGTCCAGGTGAGCGGACAGGAATTCGACCAGCGCTTCGCGATAGCGACCACGGGACTCGGCGGTGCCCAGGCTATTGAGTTCGAGCTTGACCGCATCACGGATGCCCAGCTCGCCCCACAGGCGCCAGGTCAGCACGATCAGCTCGGCGTCGATGTCCGGACCGTCGAGGTTGAACACCTCGACACCGATTTGGTGGAACTGGCGATAACGGCCTTTCTGCGGACGTTCGTGACGGAACATCGGGCCGATGTACCAGAGTTTCTGCACCTGGCCGCCGCCGGTGATGCCGTGCTCGAGCACTGCACGCACGCAGGCCGCTGTGCCTTCCGGGCGCAGGGTCAGGGAATCGCCGTTGCGGTCTTCGAACGTGTACATCTCTTTTTCGACGATGTCGGTGACTTCACCGATGGAGCGCTTGAACAGCTCGGTGAACTCGACGATCGGCATGCGGATCTGCTTGTAACCGTAGTTATCCAGCAAACGCGAGACGGTGCCCTCGAAATGACGCCACAGGGGAGTCTGCTCGGGCAGGATGTCGTTCATGCCACGTATGGCTTGCAGAGACTTGCTCACTATAAATCCTTAAATTCGTTCGATCAGCCGCGGGCGATGACTGCCGCGTCGGCTTCGACCTTTTCGGCCGCTTTCTGGCGGATCAAGCGTTCAAGCTCATCCACCAGATTTTCATTCGTCAGTTTCTGCGACGGCTTGCCGTCGATGTAAATCAGGTTTGGGGTGCCGCCGGTCAAGCCGATATGGGCTTCCTTGGCTTCGCCCGGCCCGTTGACCACGCAACCGATGACCGCGACATCCAGCGGCACCAGCAGATCTTCGAGGCGCCCTTCCAGCTCGTTCATGGTCTTGACCACATCGAAGTTCTGCCGCGAGCAGCTCGGGCAGGCGATGAAGTTGATGCCACGGGAACGCAGATGCAGGGATTTGAGAATGTCGTAGCCGACTTTCACTTCCTCGACCGGGTCGGCCGCCAACGAGATGCGAATAGTATCGCCAATCCCTTCGGCGAGCAGCATACCGAGGCCCACGGCGGATTTCACTGTGCCTGAACGCAAACCACCGGCTTCGGTGATGCCCAAGTGCAGCGGCTGGACGATTTCCTTGGCCAGCAGGCGGTAGGCGGCGACGGCCATGAACACGTCGGAGGCCTTCACGCTGACCTTGAAGTCCTGGAAATTCAGGCGTTCGAGGTGCTCGACGTGACGCAAGGCAGACTCGACCAGCGCTGCCGGGGTCGGTTCGCCGTATTTCTTTTGCAGGTCTTTTTCCAGGGAACCGGCGTTGACGCCGATGCGGATCGGGATCCCGCGATCACGGGCGGCATCGACCACCGCGCGCACGCGGTCTTCGCGACCGATGTTGCCCGGGTTGATCCGCAGGCAGTCAACGCCCAGTTCGGCCACGCGCAGCGCAATCTTGTAGTCGAAGTGGATGTCGGCAACCAACGGCACCTTGACCAGTTTCTTGATCTTGCCGAAGGCTTCGGCGGCGTCCATGTCCGGCACGGAAATGCGCACGATATCGACGCCAGCCGCTTCCAGACGATTGATCTGGGCCACGGTGGCGGCCACGTCATTGGTGTCGCTGTTGGTCATGCTCTGAACAGCGATGGGCGCATCGCCGCCAACGGGCACGTTACCGACCCAGATCTTGCGGGATTCGCGACGTTTGATTGGAGATTCGCCGTGCATGACTTATTGACCCAACTTCAGGCGAGCAGTCTCGCCACTGGTGAACGGAGCGACATCGACCGCCTGCCCGTTGTAGCTGACCTGCGCGCCACGGGCGAAGCCCAGACGTACGGAAAACGGCGGTTTGCCGCTGACGGAAACATTTTCGCCTTTACGCTTGAGACCACTGAGCAGCACCTTGCCGGTGCCATCGGTGACCTGGGTCCAGCAATCGGCGGTGAACTGCAGTTGAACCTGGCCTTGGCCGGCCACCGGAGCAGCTGCCGCTGGAGCGGGAATGGTCGGAGTGACCGAAGCGCTTGCAGGCGGGGTCGATACAACCGGAGCCGTCGGGGCTGGCGCGACCGGAGTTGCGACAACCGGGGCGGTGCTGTGCGTCGGTGCAACTGGGGCTGGCGAAGCAGGTGCTGGTGCAGTCGGAGCCGCAGGCGCGGTCGCTACAGCTTCGGTCGGTGCTTCAGCCGAAGTCTCGGCTTGCGGCAACGCAAGCGCGGTTGTGCCTTCAGTCTGACCTTCCGCGACGGCCTGGTCTTCCGGCTCGTCCAGCGGATGGATCTGGGTGGTGCCATCGGCGCCTTCGACTTCGACGTGCTCCGGACTCGGACTGATCAGGTCTTTGGTACGCAGGGAGGTTTGATCCTGCCACCAGATAAAACCACCGCCAATCACCGCAATAAGCAACAGCAGGCTGACAATGCGCAAGATTGTGTGGGAAACCCGAACCGGTTCTTCGATACGCCCAAGGCTGTGGACGTTGCTGCCCTGGGAGTCGGTGCCGGTGGATTGGTCGAACTGCTGGACCAGAACGGTCTGGTCCATGCCCAACAACTTGGCGTACGCGCGGATATAACCGCGGGCAAAGGTGTGCCCTGGCAGCTTGTCGAACGCGCCGGCTTCCAGATTGCTCAAGGAATTAACGGTGAGGTTGAGCTTGAGGGCCACTTCGGCCAGCGACCAGCCATTGCTTTCGCGGGCCTGGCGCAAAGTCTCACCGGGGTTAACGCGATTCGCTGCTACAACTTCGGGATGCGCCGCTTTCATCATTGCTCCGACAGGTATTGCTGATATTCCGGCGTACCGGGATAGAGTCGTTTTAGTTGCAGGCCAAAACTGGCGGCCTTGTCGCGATCTTCAAACACTTTTGCCAGCCGAACGCCGAGCAATAGACTACGTGCATTTTGCTCGGTGAGCAGGCTAAAACGATCGTAGTAGTCACGCGCGGGCACATAATGCCTGTCTTCGAATGACAACTCAGCCATTTCCAGCAATGCACGCGGTTGTTGGCGGTTCAAACGCAGGGCTTTTTCCAGTTGCTGCTGCGCCAGATCACGCTGTCCCAGCTTCGAAGCGGTCATGCCCAGGTTCTCGAACACCCGCGAACGCTCAGGATACAGGGTATCGGCGGCCGCCTGTTCAAAGCGCTCGTAGGCCTCTTTGTAACGTTTTTCTTCGTAAAGAAAGCTGCCGTAGTTATTCAGGATTCGTGCATCGTTGGGACGGGAAGACAGCGCCTTGCGAAAGTGCTGGTCGGCAAGCTCAGGTTCCATTTCAGCCTGAAACACCAGCCCGAGCGCCGCATTGGCATCCGGATCCGAGTCATCCAGATCCAGGGCTTTCTTCAACGGCACTTTTGCCCGCTCGGTCATGCCTTGCTGCAAGTATCCCAAGCCCAGTTGCACGTAGGCCGTACGCGCTTCATCGCGCCCTTTGCTGGTCTTCATCGGGTTGAAATCGCCCGACAGGACGCAACCAGCACACAGGCTGGCCAATAGCAAAAGCAGCGCGAAGCGCAGGGACATTGAGATCCTCTCTTGATTTATTTCGCGGCGTTTTGCGCCATATCGTTCTCGGCGCTCAATTCGCGCACGGCGATATAACGTTCGCTGCGACGGGTGCGATCCAGCACCTGCCCTACCAATTGGCCACACGCGGCATCGATGTCTTCACCGCGAGTGGTGCGTACGGTGACATTGAAGCCTGCATGGTGAAGCTGATCCTGAAAACGGCGAATCGCGTTGTTGCTCGGGCGCTCGTAACCGGAATGCGGGAACGGGTTGAACGGAATCAGGTTGATCTTGCATGGGATGTTCTTGAGCAACTCGATCATCTCGACGGCATGTTCAACCTTGTCGTTGATGTCCTTGAGCAAGGTGTACTCGATGGTCAGCACGCGCTTTTCGCCCAGGGACGACATGTAGCGCTGGCACGACTCGAGCAGCATCTTAAGCGGATATTTCTTGTTGATCGGCACCAATTGGTTACGCAATGCGTCGTTTGGTGCGTGCAGGGACAACGCCAGGGAGACGTCGATGTGCTTGGACAGCTCATCGATCATCGGCACCACGCCCGAAGTGGACAGGGTCACGCGGCGCTTAGAGATCCCGTAGCCCAGGTCATCCATCATCAGATGCATGGCGGCCACGACGTTGTCGAAGTTCAGCAGCGGCTCACCCATGCCCATCATCACCACGTTGGTGATGGCACGGTCGGCGGTCGCCGGGATGCTGCCGAACGATTTATTGGCAATCCACACCTGGCCGATGACTTCGGCGGCGGTGAGGTTGCTGTTGAAACCTTGCTTGCCAGTGGAGCAGAAACTGCAATCCAGGGCACAGCCTGCCTGGGACGAAACGCACAGAGTGCCACGCTTGCCCTGGGGAATGTACACGGTCTCGACGCAGCTGCCGGACGCCACACGCACCACCCATTTACGGGTGCCGTCGGTGGAGATGTCCTCGCTGACCACTTCAGGACCGCGAACTTCAGCAATGACCTTGAGCTTGTCGCGCAAGGCTTTGCTGACGTTCGTCATGGCGTCGAAATCATCGACGCCAAGGTGGTGAATCCATTTCATTACCTGACCGGCACGGAAACGCTTCTCCCCGATTGAGTCGAAGAATTTTTCCATTTCCAGCTGAGTCAGACCCAGCAGGTTAGTTTTAACAGTCGATGTAGTCATGGATTCACCTTCACTCATAAGCCAATGCTTAGCGAGTGGTTACTTCAGTAGCTGCGAAGAAGTACGAGATTTCGCGAGCAGCAGCGGCTTCGGAGTCCGAACCGTGTACAGCGTTGGCGTCGATGGAATCAGCGAAGTCAGCACGGATGGTGCCGGCAGCAGCTTCTTTAGGGTTGGTAGCGCCCATCAGCTCACGGTTCAGAGCGATAGCGTTTTCGCCTTCCAGAACCTGAACGACAACCGGACCGGAGATCATGAAAGCAACCAGGTCGCCGAAGAAACCACGAGCGCTGTGCTCAGCGTAGAAGCCTTCAGCTTCAGCTTTGGACAGTTGCTTCAGTTTCGAAGCTACAACGCGCAGGCCTGCTTTTTCGAAACGAGTGGTGATCTCGCCGATGACGTTTTTTGCAACAGCGTCAGGCTTGATGATGGAGAAAGTACGTTGAACAGCCATGGTGTAACTCCAGAAACGGTAATTTGCGAAAAATTAAACCCGCGAATTATACGCGGGTTCTTTGGTATTGCCTAACGGCGTACGGCGCAGACTCAGTCTGCTTCTTCGATCCAGGCGGCCTGAATGGCTTCAAGCACCTTCTCGCCACCGCGGGTCGGATCATCACTGAACTCCGGCAATGCCAGCACCCATTTGTGCAGATCGACGAAGTTCACGTAACGCGGGTCCACATCCGGCTTGGATTCAGCCAGTTGGATCGCGATTTCCAGCACATCAACCCATTTCAGACTCATGTCGCTTCCTTGAATCAGTGCGGCGCTTCGGCCGCATGGTTGAGTGAGTATTTCGGAATTTCGACGGTCAGGTCTTCGGTCCCGACTTTTGCCTGACAGGCCAGGCGCGACTGGGCTTCCAGCCCCCAAGCCTTATCAAGATAGTCTTCTTCCAGCTCATCGGCCTCTTCCAGCGAGTCAAAGCCCTCACGAATCAGGCAATGGCAGGTGGTGCAGGCGCAGACGCCGCCACAGGCACTTTCCATCTCGATATGGTGCTCATGCGCCAGTTCGAGGATGGACGTACCGGTCTCAGCCTCCACGACCATGCCGTCCGGGCAAAACTTTTCGTGTGGCAGAAAAATGACCTGCGGCATCGTTATTCCTCAATCTCATTCAGGTTGCGCCCCGCCAGCGCGGCTTTGACCGTCGAATCCAGGCGGCGGGCAGCAAAAGCGTCGGTCACTTGCGACAGACGCTTGGTCTGCTGCTCGATGGCGTAACCATCAGTACCTTTCATCAGCTCGGTCAGTTCCTGCATCTGCAGCTCGATCACCATGCGCTCTTCGGCGTCGAGCAAGCGCTCACCGTCGACATCCAGGGCGGCCTGCACCGCTTCGATCAGGCGCTGGGCATCGACCTGCTGCTCACGCAGCACTCGGGCAACCTTGTCGTCGTTGGCGTGCTGGAACGATTCCTTGAGCATCTTGGCGATTTCGCCGTCGGTCAGGCCGTAGGATGGCTTGACCTGAATGCTGGCCTCGACACCCGAACCCAATTCGCGGGCGGAGACACTGAGGAGACCGTCGGCATCGACCTGGAACGTCACGCGGATTTTCGCGGCGCCGGCGACCATTGCCGGAATGCCACGCAATTCAAAGCGCGCCAGGGAACGGCAGTCGCTGATCAGCTCACGCTCGCCCTGCAACACGTGAATCGCCATGGCCGACTGGCCGTCTTTGTAAGTGGTGAAGTCCTGGGCACGGGCAACGGGGATGGTGGTGTTGCGTGGAATCACCTTCTCCATCAGGCCGCCCATGGTTTCCAGCCCCAGGGACAACGGAATCACGTCGAGCAAGAGCAATTCGCCGCCATCGCGCTTGTTGCCAGCCAATGTATCGGCCTGGATCGCAGCACCAATGGCCACCACTTGATCCGGATCGATTTCAGTCAGCGGTTGGCGACCGAAGGCTTCAGCGACGGCTTCACGAACGCGAGGTACGCGAGTCGAGCCGCCAACCATGACCACGGCGTGCACTTCGTCCAGTTCGATGCCGGAATCACGCACTGCGCGGCGGCAGGCTTTCAGGCTGCGGGCAACCATTGGCTCGATCAGCGCATCGAAGGCTTTGCGAGTCAGTTGCGCTTTCCAGTCACCGTAAGCGACTTCAACAGTCGCGACATTCGTCAGGGCTTCTTTGGCGGCGCAAGCGGTTTGCAGCAGATGACGCTGGGCACCCGGGTCGAGGTCAGCCGACAAACCGGCGCTCTCGATGATCCAGCCAGCGATGGCGTGGTCGAAGTCATCGCCACCCAGGGCACTGTCGCCACCGGTGGCCAGGACTTCGAACACACCGCCGGTCAGGCGCAGGATTGAAATATCAAATGTACCGCCGCCCAGATCGTAAATCGCGACCAGGCCTTCGGCATGCTGATCCAGACCATAAGCCACCGCGGCAGCGGTCGGCTCATTGAGCAAACGCAGCACGTTCAGACCGGCCAGCTTGGCCGCATCCTTGGTTGCTTGACGCTGAGCATCGTCGAAATAGGCCGGAACGGTGATCACCGCACCCACCAGTTCGCCGCCCAATGCTTCTTCGGCGCGCTGACGCAGCACTTTCAAGATATCGGCAGAGACTTCGACCGGGCTTTTCGGCCCCTGAATGGTGTCGATGAACGGCATGTGCGACTCGCCGCCGACGAAGCGGTACGGCAGTTGATCGCCCAATTGCTTGACGTCGGACAGACCACGACCCATCAAGCGCTTGACCGACAGCACGGTGTTCAAAGGATCGGTAGCGGCTGCCAGCTTGGCCGACTCGCCGACTTCGACGCGATCGGCGTGGTAGCGCACGGCAGACGGCAGGATGACCTGCCCGTCAGCGTCGGCCAGAGGTTCGGAAAGACCACTGCGCAATGCAGCGACCAGCGAATTGGTAGTGCCCAAGTCGATCCCCACAGCCAGACGACGCTGGTGCGGTTGTGGACTTTGGCCGGGTTCGGCGATCTGCAGTAGGGCCATCGTTATCAGGACTTATCTGTATATCAGGCGTGCGACCGGAGCGGCACTGGGTTAATCGTCGAGGCGCTCTTCTAACTGGCGCACTTCGTAGGTGAGCTTGTCGAGGAACTGCATGCGCCGCATCAGGCGTTCGGCCTGCTCACGTTGCGCTGCGTCATCCCAACAGGCTGCGAAGCTTTCGTTCAGTTCATCCTGAGCCGTCTTCAGGCGACGCTTGAACACTGCAACACCCGCCAGGTCGGCGCTGTCTTGCAGGTCTTCGAGCTCTTCACGCAGCTCCATCTGCTGCAGAAGAAACTCCGGATCATGCACCGTGACCTCCAGCGGCAGCTCGCGACCACCCATGGCGAGCAAGTATCGCGCGCGCTTGGGGGGACTTTTGAGCGTCTGGTAGGCCTCGTTGAGGCTCGCGGATTGCTCTAGCGCCAGCCGTTGCTCGCGCTCGGAAGCGTCTGCAAAGCGGTCCGGATGAACACCGCGCGCCAACTCACGATAGCGCGTGGCCAACTGATCGAGATCCAGGCGGAAGCTCGGTTGCAGTTCAAATAAAGCGTAATGACAAGGAGTACCCACGAGCAGCCTCAGATGTTGAAGCTTTCGCCGCAGCCACATTCACCGCGTACGTTGGGGTTGTTGAACTTGAAGCCTTCGTTCAACCCTTCCTTGACGAAATCGAGTTCGGTGCCGTCCAGGTAGGACAGGCTTTTCGGGTCGATGATCACTTTCTCGCCGTGACTTTCGAACACCTGATCCTCTGCAACCACCTCGTCGACAAACTCCAGCACGTAGGCAAGGCCGGAACAGCCCGTGGTGCGAACACCCAGACGAATCCCCTCACCTTTGCCGCGCCCGTCAAGGGAGCGTCGCACGTGTCGAGCAGCCGCTTCTGTCATGCTGATAGCCATCGTTGACTCCTTACTCGTCGCTTAATGCTTAGATCAAGCCTTTCTTCTGCTTGTAATCGCGAACGGCCGCTTTGATAGCGTCTTCAGCAAGTACGGAGCAGTGAATTTTTACTGGCGGCAGGGCCAGCTCTTCGGCCAGCTGAGTGTTCTTGATGGTCTCTGCTTCATCCAGAGTCTTGCCTTTCATCCACTCGGTCGCCAGGGAGCTGGAGGCGATTGCCGAACCGCAACCGTAGGTCTTGAACTTGGCGTCTTCGATGATGCCTTGCTCGTTGACCTTGATCTGCAGACGCATCACGTCGCCGCACGCTGGGGCGCCGACCATGCCGGTGCCGACATCAGGGTCTTCCGCGTCCATCTTGCCGACGTTGCGCGGGTTTTCGTAGTGGTCGATGACCTTTTCGCTGTAAGCCATGATTCTTAATCCTCACTCATCAGAGAGTCGCTCTTGAGCCCTGCGAACCTAAATCCTGCAGGGCCGGTTTGCGGCGACTTGAAATCAGTGTGCCGCCCACTCGATTTTCGAAATGTCGACACCGTCTTTGTACATGTCCCACAGCGGCGACAAGGTGCGCAGCTTGGTAACGGCCTCGCAGACTTTCTGCGCGGCGTAGTCGATTTCTTCTTCGGTGGTGAAACGGCCGAAGGTGAAGCGAATCGAGCTGTGTGCCAGTTCGTCGTTGCGGCCCAGGGCGCGCAGTACGTACGAAGGCTCAAGCGATGCCGAGGTGCAGGCCGAACCGGACGACACCGCCAGATCCTTGAGCGCCATGATCAGCGACTCGCCTTCAACGTAGTTGAAGCTCAGGTTCAGGTTGTGCGGAACGCGGGCGGTCATGCTGCCGTTGATGTACAGCTCTTCCAGGTCTTCGACCTGCTTGAAGAAACGGTCGCTCAGGGCTTTGATGCGGATGTTCTCGGCCGCCATGTCTTCCTTGGCTACGCGGAACGCTTCACCCATGCCGACGATCTGGTGGGTCGCCAGGGTGCCGGAACGCATGCCACGTTCGTGACCGCCGCCGTGCATGGTCGCTTCGATGCGAACACGCGGCTTGCGGCTGACGTACAGGGCGCCGATGCCTTTAGGGCCGTAGGTTTTGTGAGCGGAGAACGACATCAGGTCGACTTTCAGCTTCGACAGGTCGATCTCGACCTTGCCGGTGGACTGAGCGGCGTCAACGTGGAACAGAATGCCCTTGGAGCGGGTCAGTTCGCCGATGGCTTCGATGTCGTTGATGGTGCCGATTTCGTTGTTCACGTGCATGACCGAGACCAGGATGGTGTCGTCGCGCAGGGCGGCTTCGATCATCGCTGGCGTAACCAGGCCATCGGTCTGAGGCTCGAGGTAAGTCACTTCGAAGCCTTCACGCTCCAGTTGGCGCATGGTGTCGAGGACAGCCTTGTGCTCAATCTTGGTGGTGATCAGGTGTTTGCCTTTAGTGGCGTAGAAATGCGCCGCACCCTTGATTGCCAGGTTGTCGGACTCGGTGGCACCGGAGGTCCAGACGATTTCACGCGGATCGGCGTTGACCAGGTCAGCGACCTGACGACGAGCGTTTTCGACGGACTCTTCAGCTTTCCAGCCGAACACGTGGGAACGGGACGCCGGGTTACCGAAGTTTCCGTCGACCAGCAGGCATTCACTCATTTTTTGCGCAACACGCGGATCAACCGGGGTGGTCGCAGAGTAATCAAGGTAAATCGGCAATTTCATGGACTATCTCCTAAATCAGGCTGGCTGGCGTGCCGCTAGCTCTTTGGCTGTCATTCGACGGCGGACGCTTCAATCTTGTCCAGGCGTGGCGTCTTGCTGTTGCAACGACGCTGGTCCTGACGCTGGGCTACTTCTTGTACCTCACGGCGAGTGACAAGATCAGCCAAGCTGATACCGCTCAGAAATTCGTGAATCTGCAGGCTCAGATCGCACCACAAGTGGTGGGTCAGGCAGGTGTCGCCTTGATGGCAGTCACCTTGGCCCTGGCACTTGGTGGCATCGACCGATTCGTTTACCGCATCGATCACCTGGGCGACCTGGATGCCCTGCATGTCGCGGGACAGCTGGTAGCCACCGCCCGGACCACGAACGCTGGAGACCAGATTGCTGCGGCGCAATTTGGCAAAGAGCTGTTCGAGGTAGGACAGGGAGATGCCTTGGCGCTCGGAGATATCGGCCAGAGACACCGGCCCGTGCTGCGCGTGCAACGCCAGGTCGAGCATGGCGGTTACGGCGTATCGGCCTTTTGTAGTCAGTCGCATGGACAATTACCACGGAGTTCGGAATGGGGCGAGTATGCAATTCCCGAGTATTTAAGTCAACTATAAGACCTAGTACTTTAGTCAGGATTACCCGCAAAAGAGCGGCCGCATCATAGCAAAGGCTGGCCGGTTACAGCCAGCAGTACCGCGTTATCGTTCTTCGCGGGCAAGCCTCGCTCCTACAGGATTAACGATCCCCTTGTAGGAGCGAGGCTTGCCCGCGAAGGGGCCGACTCGGTCTAGCTGGCCTGACTCTGATCCTTGTCCTTCACACAGGCGAAGTCTTCTTCGCGCAGCTCAGGCAGATCTTTCGCACAGTAATTACTGCCCAGATCCTTCAATGCCCCGCACATCCCCTCCAGACGACCATCGACTGCCTGCAGGTGATCAAGCAACTGGTTGATAGCGCGCGCCACCGGATCGGGCATGTCTTCGCCAACACCGTAGGCATCGAAGCCGATCTTCTCGGCCATGGCCTTGCGCTTGGCGTCCTGCTCTTCATCGGATTTGACGATGATCCGCCCTGGAATCCCGACCACGGTCGCGCCGGCAGGCACAGCCTTGGTGACGACGGCGTTGGAACCGACTTTTGCACCCGCGCCAACCGTGAAAGGACCAAGCACCTTGGCGCCCGCCCCCACCACAACGCCATCTTCCAGTGTCGGGTGACGCTTACCCTTGTTCCAACTGGTGCCACCTAGGGTCACGCCCTGATAAAGGGTGACGTCGTTGCCGATCTCGGCGGTTTCACCGATGACGATGCCCATGCCATGGTCAATAAAGAAGCGACGGCCGACCTTGGCACCCGGATGGATTTCGATCCCGGTCAGCCAGCGACCGAAGTTCGACACCAGCCGCGCCAGCCATTTCCAGCCCATGCCCCACAGGGCCGACGACAGGCGATGGATCCAGATGGCGTGCATGCCCGGGTAGCAGGTCAGAACTTCAAAGGCGTTGCGCGCAGCCGGGTCACGATGGAAAACACTCTGGATATCTTCACGCAAACGCTCGAACATTTTTAATCCTTCCGCTTTAGAAGCTCGCCACGGGCCGCTTTCTGGGTTTCCGTGAGGATGCCACGCAATATATTCATTTCCGCCCGGCTGACCGAGCTGCGACCGTACAACCGGCGCAAGCGCGCCATCAAGTGCCGTGGTTTTTCCGGATCGAGGAATTCGATGGCCACCAGGGTTTGCTCCAGATGCTCATAGAATCGCTCCAGCTCATCCATGGTCGCCAGCTCACCACTTTTGGTGGACGCCACTTCATCCTTCTCGACCTTGCTCGGCTGGCCTTGGGCCGCGAGCCAGGACATGCGCACTTCATAGCTCAACACCTGCACCGCTGCCCCAAGGTTCAGCGAACTGAACTCAGGGTCTGATGGGATGTGCACGTGATAATGACATCGCTGCAGCTCTTCATTGGTCAGGCCGGAATCTTCACGACCAAAGACCAAGGCAATCTCGGCACCCGACGCCGCTTCCTCGACCACTTTCACACCGCACTCGCGGGGATCAAGCAACGGCCAGGGAATACGCCGGTCACGGGCGCTGGTGCCGAGCACCAGATTGCAGCCGACCAAGGCATCTTCCAAGGTGGCGACGACTTGCGCGTTTTCAAGGATGTCCCCGGCGCCGGAAGCACGAGCATCGGCCTCGTGGTGCGGGAACAGCCGCGGTTCGACCAGCACCAGCCGCGACAGGCCCATGTTCTTCATGGCACGCGCAGCCCCGCCGATGTTGCCGGGGTGGCTGGTATTGACCAGGACGACACGAATGTTATGCAGCAAGGTAGGCGCTCTCGAACACTTTAATGGGGAGCAGAATCTTACAGCTCAACAGGGTGCCCCGCCTCAAAAATAACGATTCACTTTTGACGGCGCTCAATGTCGGCATGCTGCGTTGCCGCTTCTCCCCATAGCGCGCTATGAGTCGGCGCGGCGCCTTGCCCGCCAACATTGATCACTCGTCAAAAGTGACCGTATTTCTGAGGCGGGGCACACCGTTCAGCTATGAAAGCGAACACCGACCTTCACCTGTAGAAAAGTTCTGATAGAATGCCCGGCTTTCTTTAACAACCTTAGGTGACACATCCATGCAGCCCATGCTGAATATCGCGCTGCGCGCCGCCCGCAGCGCCAGTGAATTGATCTTCCGCTCCATCGAGCGCCTGGATACCATCAAGGTCGACGAAAAAGACGCCAAGGATTACGTATCCGAGGTTGATCGCGCTGCCGAACAGAAAATCATCGACGCGCTGCGCAAGGCCTACCCGAATCACTCGATCATGGGTGAAGAAACCGGCATGCACGCCGGCACCGGGATCGAAGGCGAAGAATACCTGTGGATCATCGATCCGCTGGACGGCACCACCAACTTCCTGCGCGGCATCCCTCACTTCGCTGTCAGCATCGCCTGCAAATACCGCGGTCGCCTGGAACACGCTGTTGTTCTGGACCCGGTTCGCCAGGAAGAATTCACCGCCAGCCGTGGTCGCGGCGCTCAACTGAACGGTCGTCGCCTGCGCGTCAGCGGCCGCACCAGCCTCGACGGCGCCCTGCTGGGTACCGGCTTCCCGTTCCGTGACGACCAGATGGACAACCTCGATAACTACCTGGGCATGTTCCGCGCCCTGGTGGGCCAGACCGCCGGCATCCGCCGCGCGGGCTCGGCGAGCCTGGACTTGGCCTACGTGGCTGCTGGTCGCTTCGACGCTTTCTGGGAATCGGGCCTGTCCGAGTGGGACATGGCTGCAGGCGCCCTGCTGATTCAGGAAGCCGGCGGCTTGGTGAGCGACTTCACCGGCGGTCACGACTTCCTTGAGAAAGGCCACATCGTTGCCGGTAACACCAAGTGCTTCAAAGCAGTACTGACGGCCATCCAGCCGCATCTGCCAGCCTCGCTGAAACGCTAAGCGACCGGCCACAAAAAAGCATCCTTCGGGGTGCTTTTTTTATGCCTGGAATTTGCCCCTGCCCCACCACAGACCCAATGTAGGAGTGAGCCTGCTCGCGATAGCGATGTATCAGTCACCACCTATTTCGAATGATAGATTGCTATCGCGAGCAGGCTCACTCCTACAGGGGTTTTGCTGTGTCGCTTAAATCGAGGGCACAAAAAAAGCACCCCGCAGAGTGCTTCTTTTTAAAACGTGAGCTACTTAATGAGCCTGCTCATTCTGCGACAGGACCAGCTTGCCTTCCTTGTCGACCGGAATCTGGTTACCCGGATCGCGATCCATCCGCACCTTGCCTTCCTTGCCGTCCAGCGAATAACGAACGTCGTACCCTACAACCTTGTCACTGATGTCATTCACCGTGTTACAGCGAGTTTGCGTCGTGGTGTAGGTGTCACGCTCCTGCATGCCCTCCTGCACCTTGTTGCCGGCATATCCGCCGCCAACCGCGCCCGCAACCGTGGCAATTTTCTTGCCGGTGCCGCCGCCGATCTGGTTACCCAGCAGACCGCCTGCCAGCGCACCCACCACCGTACCGGCGATCTGATGTTGATCTTTCACCGGCGCCTGCCGGGTCACTGCTACATCCTTGCACACTTCACGTGGCGTCTTGATTTGTGTCTTGACCGGTTCAACGGCTAGCACTTGCGCATACTCAGGGCCGCTTTTAACCAGGCTGTAGGTGGCAACAGCACCCCCGGCAGTTACACCGACAGCACCCAATACCGCACCAACCAGTAACGACTTGTTCACATGAACCTCCTGACCATCACCCGCGGAACATGTCCGCGCTTCTCCCAGCCTTGGAGCATAAAAAAAGGCGCGAGTTCAACTCGCGCCTTTTTCGGCTGACAGCTGGAAAAGCGATGGCCGTTATGGACGGTCGTCGACTTCCTTATCGGTAGCCACTGTAGGAATCAGATCTTCAGTACTCAGGTTCAGCCAGATCAGCACGACGTTGGCGATGTAGATCGACGAGTAGGTACCTGCCAACACACCGATAAACAGCGCGATGGAGAAGCCGAACAGGTTGTCGCCACCAAAGAACAACAGGGCCGCGATCGCCAGCAAGGTGGAGATCGACGTCGCCATGGTCCGCAACAGGGTTTGCGTGGTCGAGATGTTGATGTTCTCGATCAGGCTGGCCTTGCGCAGCACACGGAAGTTCTCACGAACCCGGTCGAATACCACGATGGTGTCGTTGAGCGAGTAACCAATGATCGCCAGTACCGCCGCCAGCACCGTCAGGTCGAAGGTGATCTGGAAGAACGAAAGGATACCGATGGTCACGATCACGTCGTGGATCAGCGAAACGATGGCACCGACCGCGAACTTCCACTGAAAGCGGAAAGCCAGGTAGATCAGGATGCCGCCCAGCGCCATCAGCATGCCGAGGCCGCCCTGGTCGCGCAGCTCTTCACCCACCTGCGGGCCGACGAACTCGACGCGCTTGACCGTCGCCGGGTTGTCGCCGCCGACTTTCAGCAGCGCTTCTGCCACTTGATGACCCAGCTGCGGGTCTTCACCCGGCATGCGCACCAGCAAATCGGTAGTCGCACCGAAGCTCTGCACGATTGCCTCGTGATAACCCGAAGTGGTCAGTTGCTCACGCACCTTGGTGACATCGGCCGGACGCTCATAGGTCAGCTCGATAAGCGTACCGCCGGTGAAGTCCAGGCCCCAGTTCATGCCCTTGGTGGCGACGCTGAACAAAGCCAGCACGGTAAGGAACAATGTGACGCCGAACGCAAAGTTGCGAACGCCCATGAAGTTGATTGTACGTAACATGGCAGCCCCTTAAATCCACAACTTCTTGAAGTCACGACCGCCGAAGATCAGGTTGACCATCGCGCGGGTCACCATGATGGCCGTGAACATCGAGGTAAAGATCCCGAGGGACATAGTCACTGCGAAACCTTTGACTGGACCGGTGCCCATCGCAAAGAGAATCCCGCCGACCAACAGTGTTGTCAGGTTGGCGTCGAGAATCGCGGTGAATGCCCGGCCGAAGCCTTCGTTGATTGCCCGCTGTACGGTCATGCCCGCCGCGATCTCTTCACGAATCCGCGAGAAGATCAGTACGTTGGCGTCGACCGCCATACCCATGGTCAATACGATACCGGCGATACCCGGCAGGGTCAGCGTTGCACCCAGCAGCGACATCAGGGCCAGCAGCAGCACCATGTTCACTGCCAGAGCGACAGTGGCGATGATGCCGAAGAAGCGGTAGATGGCGATGATGAACAGCGAGACAAACAGCATGCCCCACAGCGACGCATCGATACCTTTGACGATGTTGTCCGCACCCAGGCTCGGGCCAATGGTGCGCTCTTCAGCGAAGTACATCGGAGCCGCCAGACCACCGGCACGCAACAGCAGCGCCAGTTCGGACGACTCGCCCTGACCGTTCAGGCCAGTGATGCGGAATTGAGCACCCAGCGGCGACTGAATGGTCGCCAGACTGATGATCTTCTTCTCTTCTTTGAAGGTTTGAACCGGAACGTCTTTCTCGACGCCGTTAACCATTTGCTTGACGTAAGTGGTGACAGGACGTTGCTCGATGAAGATCACCGCCATGCTGCGACCGACGTTGCTGCGCGTCGCACGACTCATCAGCTCGCCACCATGGCCATCCAGACGGATGTTCACTTCCGGCGTGCCTTGCTCACCGAAGCCAGCTTTGGCATCGGTAACCTGGTCACCGGTGATGATCAAGCCACGCTCGATCTGTGCCGGGGGACGATTGCCTTCACGAAATTCGAAGCTTTCCGAGGTGGCTTTCGACGCACCCGGCTCAGCCGCCAGACGGAACTCAAGGTTGGCCGTCTTGCCGAGGATACGCTTGGCTTCTGCGGTGTCCTGCACGCCCGGCAGCTCAACCACGATGCGGTTGGCGCCCTGACGCTGAACGATCGGTTCGGCAACACCCAGCTCGTTGACGCGGTTACGTACCGTGGTCAAGTTCTGCTTGATGGAGTATTCGCGGATTTCCGCCAGCTTGGCCGGGGTCATCGCCAGACGAAGCACCGGTTGACCATTGAGGTCGGCCGGAACAATGTCGAAATCGTTGAAGTTCTTGCGGATCAGCGTGCGGGCTTGCTCGCGAGCGGCTTCATCGGTGAAGCCCAACTGAATGGCACCGTCGATTTGCGGCAGGCTGCGATAGCGCAGTTTCTCTTTACGCAACAGGCTCTTCACATCGCCTTCGTACACTTTCAAGCGTGCGTCGAGGGCTTTGTCCATGTCCACTTCGAGCAGGAAGTGCACACCACCGGACAAGTCCAGACCCAGCTTCATCGGGTGCGCGGCGAGGCTGCGCAGCCATTGCGGGGTGGTTTGCGCCAGGTTCAGTGCAACGACGTAGTCATCACCCAATGCCTTGCGCACGACGTCTTTGGCCGGCAGCTGGTCTTCAGCCTTGGTCAGACGAATCAGACCGCCCTTGCCATTCTCAGCCAGAGTGGCCGCCTTGACGCTGATCCCGGATTCCTTGAGCGCAACGCTCACACGATCCAGATCAGCCTGATTGACTTGCAGCGCAGTGCTTGCACCGCTGACCTGAATGGCCGGGTCATCAGGATATAAATTGGGAGCGGAATAAATCAGACCGACCGCCAGCACCGCCAGGATCAGAATGTATTTCCACAGAGGGTATTTGTTCAGCATCACGCCGCCCGCTTATGACGCGGGGCGCCTTGCGCGCCCCGTCGATTGAGTAGAAGTTGAAACTTAGATCGCTTTCAGCGTGCCTTTTGGCAGCGTGGCGGCAATGGCGCCTTTCTGGAATTTCATTTCGACGGTGTCGGAAACTTCCAGAACAACGAAGTCGTCGGACACTTTGGTGATCTTGCCGGCGATACCACCGGTGGTCACAACTTCGTCACCTTTTTGCAGGCTGCCCAGCAGGGTTTTCTGCTCTTTGGCGCGCTTGGCCTGTGGACGCCAGATCATCAGGTAGAAGATGACCAGGAAACCGACCAGGAAAATCCACTCGAAACCGCCACCCATTGGGCCGGCAGCAGCCGGTGCAGCAGCGTCAGCCATGGCATTAGAGATAAAAAAGCTCATTTAGCACTCCAGTTGCAAATGTTGAATCTTGGGGTCAGAAAACTCAGTCCAAAGGCGGAACAGGTAACCCGCGTTTGGCGTAGAAGGCATCGACAAAGGCGGCCAATGTACCCTGTTGAATAGACTCGCGCAAACCAGCCATAAGCACCTGGTAATGGCGCAAATTGTGGATGGTATTCAACATGCTACCCAGCATTTCGCCGCACTTGTCCAGATGGTGCAGATAAGCACGGGAGAAGTTCTGGCAGGTGTAGCAATCGCAAGTCGGATCGAGCGGCGAATCATCATGGCGATGGAACGCGTTACGGATCTTCAGCACGCCTGTATCAATGAACAGATGCCCATTGCGGGCATTACGGGTTGGCATCACGCAATCGAACATGTCCACACCGCGGCGCACACCCTCAACCAGATCTTCCGGTTTGCCAACGCCCATAAGGTAACGAGGTTTGTCAGCCGGCATCTGGCCTGGCAGGTAATCCAGCACCTTGATCATCTCGTGCTTGGGTTCGCCCACCGACAGACCGCCAATGGCCAGGCCATCGAAGCCGATCTGGTCGAGGCCTTCCAGGGAGCGCATGCGCAGGTCCTGGTGCATGCCGCCCTGAACGATACCGAACAGCGCCGCCGTGTTGTCGCCATGGGCTTCTTTCGAACGCTTGGCCCAACGCAACGACAGCTCCATGGAAATACGCGCGACGTCTTCATCCGCCGGGTACGGCGTGCATTCGTCGAAAATCATCACGATGTCCGAGCCTAGGTCACGCTGGACCTGCATCGACTCTTCCGGGCCCATGAACACTTTGGCGCCATCCACAGGAGAGGCGAAGGTCACGCCCTCCTCCTTGATCTTGCGCATCGCGCCCAGGCTGAACACCTGAAAACCGCCGGAGTCGGTCAGAATCGGGCCTTTCCACTGCATGAAATCGTGCAGGTCGCCGTGCTTCTTGATCACTTCGGTGCCAGGACGCAGCCACAAGTGAAAGGTGTTGCCCAGAATGATTTCCGCGCCGGTCGCGGTGATATCCCGCGGCAGCATGCCCTTGACGGTGCCGTACGTGCCCACCGGCATGAACGCCGGGGTCTCGACGGTACCGCGTGGGAAGGTCAAACGACCGCGACGAGCCTTGCCGTCAGTAGCAAGCAACTCAAACGACATACGACTTTGGCGACTCATTCTTTGTCCTCAGGGCCACGTGGTGCGGGATTACGGGTGATAAACATCGCATCACCGTAGCTGAAAAAGCGGTATTGATGCTCGACGGCGGCTTTATAAGCGGCCATGGCTTCGGGATAACCGGCGAACGCCGAAACCAGCATTAACAGCGTGGATTCGGGCAAATGGAAGTTAGTGACCAGGGCATCGACCACATGAAACGGCCGGCCCGGGTAGATAAAGATGTCAGTGTCGCCACTGAACGGCTTGAGCACGCCATCACGCGCGGCACTTTCCAGGGAACGCACGCTGGTGGTCCCCACGGCGATCACCCGACCACCACGAGCGCGGCAAGCCGCTACGGCATCGACCACGTCCTGGCCGACTTCCAGCCATTCGCTGTGCATGTGGTGATCTTCGATCTTCTCGACGCGCACCGGCTGGAACGTGCCAGCGCCGACGTGCAAGGTCACAAACGCCGTCTCGACGCCCTTGGCGGCAATCGCCTCCATCAGCGGCTGATCGAAATGCAGCCCCGCCGTCGGCGCCGCCACCGCGCCCAGGCGCTCGGCGTACACCGTCTGATATCGCTCGCGGTCCGAGCCTTCATCCGGGCGGTCTATATAAGGAGGCAACGGCATGTGCCCGACGCGATCGAGCAGCGGCAACACCTCTTCGGCGAACCCCAACTCAAACAACGCATCGTGACGAGCCAGCATCTCGGCTTCGCCACCACCGTCGATTAGGATCTTCGAACCCGGCTTCGGCGACTTGCTGGACCGCACATGGGCCAGCACGCGATGACTGTCGAGCACCCGCTCCACCAGGATTTCCAGCTTGCCGCCGGACGCCTTCTGGCCAAACAGCCGCGCCGGAATCACCCGGGTATTGTTGAACACCATCAAATCGCCGGGACGCAAATGCTCCAGCAAATCAGTGAATTGACGGTGTGCCAGGGCGCCGCTGACCCCATCAAGGGTCAACAGGCGACTGTTGCGACGCTCGGCCAAAGGGTGGCGAGCAATCAGCGAATCAGGGAGTTCGAAAGTAAAGTCAGCAACGCGCATGATGGGGTTCGTCTAGCAGGGGCCGGAAGTCTAGCCGAAATAGTGAAAATTCTCTATGTACCTGATTGACCGACGGTAATCTCATCTCTATACTTCGCCGCCATTGAGCCCTGATGGCGGAATTGGTAGACGCGGCGGATTCAAAATCCGTTTTCGAAAGGAGTGGGAGTTCGAGTCTCCCTCGGGGCACCATTTGCAGTACATAGACGACTACCAGCGTCTACGCAACACCCCTAGAGCCCGCTAACTGCGGGGTTTTTGGTCTCTGGGGTTCTACCCCCATCTCTTGCAAGCCAGCCTCTTTTTGGTACATTTTCTGTACATATTCCAGTTCGAGAACCGGAGGTGTACAGCAATGCCATTGACCGCCTTGCAAATCAAAGCGTCCAAGCCTGCCGACAGACCGTTCACCTTAAGTGATAGTTCGGGTCTTGCCCTGCTGGTGAAACCCAACGGAAGCAAGTACTGGCACTTCCGGTACACCTATCAGGGTCGAGCGGCGCGCATGTCACTGGGCGTGTATCCGCATATCTCCTTGCAGGAAGCTCGTGAACGAGCTGCAGAATGCCGCAACCTACTCAAGCAAGGCACTAACCCCGGCACCAAACGCCGCGATGACAAACTGCGGCAGCAGGAGGCCGGGCTCAACACCTTCAGGCGAGCAGCGGAGTACTGGTACCAATTCAAAGCGGACTCCGGCCGCAGCCCCGCGACGTTGAAGAAGATCCGCGACTATCTCGATAAAGATCTACTGCCCGCTCTCGGCGAGAAGCAACTGGAGCTCATTACTCGAAGCGACTGCGCAAAACTGCAGGCCTGCATCGAAAAACGAGGCGCCTTCAATGTTGCGGATAAGACCCGGACCTGGCTTAAACAGATTTTCAGTCAAGCCATTGCACGCGGCCTGTGCGAGCACAATCCGGCCTCCGAACTCCATGCCATTGCGATAGCTCCACCGCCCACTCAACACTACCCACATCTGCACGAACACGAACTACCTGAGTTTCTCCATGCCTTAAGCAAGACCACCAGCCGGCTACCAGCGAGGATTGCGTCATGGATGACAATTCTGACGGCTAGCCGCCCCGGCATGGTTCGCTATGCAAAATGGGAAGAGATCGATTTCGAGGAAGGGATATGGACCATCCCGGCCGCCCGCATGAAGATGCGTAGAGATTACGTCAGCCCTCTACCTCATCAATTGATCGCCATGCTCATCAAACTGAATCAAAGCACTGGACGCAGCCGGTATCTATTCCCTGGCAATGGTGAAAAGCAGCCAGTCATCAGTGAAAACACGATCAACCTGGTGTTCGCCAAGATCGGCTACAAAGGACGACTCGTCAGCCATGGCACTCGTCATACCGCAAGCACGCTGCTGCGCGAACATGGCTGGCTGAAGGATCATGTCGAAAGCCAACTGGCTCACGTCGAGGGCGGCATCTCCGGCGAGTACAACCAAGCCCTATACCTATCGCAACGTCGGATCATGATGCAGTGGTATGCGGACTATCTCGATGCTCTCAAAGAAGGCATTACAGCCAACCTTCGCGATCAATTTGATACTCGCGTTAATCAGTTCCTCGCGCGTCCTTCTGCACCGCCTCTAACAGCATCCCATGCACACAAAGATGATCACCTCCAAAAGTTGCCTATCGAGACAGACTAAGCGGCGATTCAGTGATCACATGACGCCTCACCAATTCGACCCGATCGGCGACAACATCATCGCCTTGCAAAACTACCGTGGCGCATTCCAACACTGGTAAGCCGGTGAGATCTCCACAGTTAGCCTTCCACGCGGGTCCATCCAAACAGGGCTGCAAAGCCGCCCTGCTTGGATGGACCTCACTTAAAAAACCTAAAGCCCATACAGCTGTCTGTGGAAAACCACTGATTTCCACCGGTGGATAATTTCATCCACAGCCGCGGAACTCCGAAAAATTCGAGCCTTGACCCGAATTATCCACAGGCGTAGAAAAGATCGGGCAAAGCGCTGTCGTTGACAGCAACCCAGGTAGCCAGGACCTTTAAGGCTATGCCACACCGTGGTGGTTCTCCCAAAGTGCGATTAGCGTCCGGCGGCTCGCACGCTCACAGCGATGTGATGGATGCCTACTTTTACCAGTGCGCCCACTGCGGCAACCCAACCCCTTTCATAGCTGCTCTGCAGCAACCTATCCGCCTGGCCATTTCCTTGCGCCAATCTGCGCCCGTCTCTTTCTCCCGGAAAGAGACGGGCGCTCCTACCGCTGCTGCAGCCCACCTCGTACAAGGCTTTGCGGCATTCCCCCTCGTGACAATCTGCGTGACAAACACCGAAGTCACCAGCAACAGCAATGCAGATGATGGTGCCGCAGCCCACGGAATGGACTGCACCTGACTGACAGTCAGGCACGCCCCGGTCATCGCCTCACTCCTTCACCCAACTCAGTATCTCGCGGCGCTGGTCTCGTCAGCCAGTGCAGCCTCCACCCGCCCACCTCCTCGGAAGTGCTTAGGAGGCTAGATCATGAGATGCCCAAGCTCCCGGTCGTAAAGAGCCGTCAGTCCCGCGTTAGTGGACAACCCTCACAGGTCGCAGGGGCCTTGATCCCTGATAACACTCAACATCCATGGCGGGATGACGTGGGGAAGGTTTCAAAGGTTTGGCTTCGAGAGGAGTTTGGTCATGGGATTTGTAGGTAGGCGGGATGGACGCAATTTTGGCTATGGGCGACAACTGAGTTATGCCGGGCCGCAGGCACTGAAAGATCTATTTGGTGGCGGGCATTACTGCACAGTCAAGGCGCACAGTGATCGGTGGCAGGCGTTTGTGCGCTGGTGTCGCTCGGAGGATGGGCCGGGGGTTAACAATGCGCGGAAAATTGATCGGAAGACCTTGTTGGACTACGCCGAACATCTGCGCCAGCAAGTTGAACAAGGTGAGCTCGCCATCGCCACTGCGCAAAACCGATTGTCCAGCGTCAACCGGACCATGGCCGCGCTTCGCGGTGATCAGCATGTGAAAGTGCCGAGCCCGAGTAAGGCGCTGGGAATGCGGCGCACCACTGTTCGTCGTTCAGTGCCGCAAGGCCAAGACCGCGAACAGGTGAACCGGATCGTAGAGGTGCTTTGCGAAAACCAGGCGCCGCGCGTCGCGGCCATCGCTCAGTTAGCGCGAGCCACCGGTATGCGTTTGCGTGAGGCGATTTTGGCCGACCTTCCTCGACTGCAACGGGAAGCCGAGCAACTCGGGAGGATCAACATCCAGGACGGCACCAAAGGTGGCCGCGGCGGAGCAACAGCACCTCGCTGGATCATGGTGGATAACCATGTTCGCGAAGCACTCAGATATGCCGAGCAGGTCTTACCGCTTGGCAGCCGCAACCTACTAGCACCGAACGAAAGCTACCTTGATTTCCAACGGGGAATCGTCCGCCCCGCACGGGAGGTCCTCCATACGCACAACCTCAAAGGCTTCCACGAATTGCGGGCAGCCTATGCGTGCGAACGCTACGAGCAAATCACCCAGCATCTCGCACCCATCAACGGTGGCAGGCGCCACCAACTCGACCGACGCCTCGATCAGGAGGCCCGAGTGCAAATCAGCTATGAACTCGGACACAGTCGTATCGACGTAGTGTCGGCTTACATTGGTGGTCGAGTATGAGCACGGCATTCGATATGGAACTGTTCCTGTCAGGCGTCCTGACCGGGTCGCATACCACACGCCAACGCCACCTTCGTCAGGCAAAGACTATCCAAACAGCAATCGCTGAGCGCTGGCAATGCGACAATCCATGGACTTGGCAGAGAAAACACCTTGCGTGGTTTTTGAATCACCATCTAAACCAGCGCACTGAATCGACGCGCTATTACTATTTGCTGACCATGTAATTACTCACTCATCGTCTAGGAAAATCCTGGCAGTTCAACCCCTAAGCGAAGGTCAGAAAACGGCCAAAAGCTGCCGGTCACCAAGCGGTCGCGCGAAAAAGAAGTGACCAGTTAAGCCTTTATTACTGATGCCCTAATGCAGGTCATTTCTGACGCAATCAGCCAGCCAAGGCCTTTTCTGCGGAACTTTTGACTGAAATCAATCGCAACGGCTATCGAAAGCATAAAAAACAGACATTGTATTTTTCCAACGACTACACTTACACATTAAGCAAGTTAATTAATTGTGCTATCTAGATGTTATACCGTTTTAAAATAGCGCTTCTCCATTCAATCCTACTAACGGAATTTGCATGAAGATTGAAATTCTTAAACAGGCAGTTATGGATTCTCGAGATGGCATCACCATCTCCGATAATTGTATCGACGACAATCCGCTGATTTTTGTAAATCCTGCGTTTGAGCGCATGACCGGTTACTCGTTTGAAGAAATCACTAACATTAACTGCCGATACCTACAAAAAAACGATCAAGAACAGCCTGAACTTGAAATAGTTCACAACGCCGTTAAAAACGGTGAGCACTGCCTCGTAACCTTGCGAAACTACCGCAAGGATGGATCGATGTTTTGGAATGAGCTAAGCATATCTCCAATTCATGATGAAAATGGAGTTGTAACCAATTTTTTAGGTATACAAAAAGATATAACGCCTCGCATACTAATACAACAGCAACTTCGCGACGAGCATCAGTCCCTAGAGGAAATGAAAGCACACTTCGAACAACTATCCATAAAAGATGGGCTGACAGGCATTTACAATCGTCGTTTTTTTGATACGCAGTTCGAAATTCAATGTAAAATTGCACGCCGCAACAGCGACTCATTGACTCTTGCCATGATTGATGTCGATAACTTCAAGTCATTCAATGATATTTATGGGCATCAGGCTGGCGACGAAGCATTAATACGTGTCGCTGATAGTTTGAATAAGTCTTTCCAGCGAGGTTCTGATTTTGCAGCCAGGTATGGCGGTGAAGAATTTGTAATTCTTTCCAACGGCATGACGAAAGACCAATCAACTCGGTACGTCGAAACTCTATGCCAACTAGTGCGAGACTTGAGAATACCGCACTCCGCTTCCAGCACAGGATACTTAACTATAAGCGTTGGTTTTTCATTACATACATTTGACCCACTGCAACCAGATAACGTACTACTGGCCCGAGCCGATAAAGCTCTCTATATAGCTAAAGAACGAGGTAGAAACCAATTTTTTAATCTTTAGGTTTTGTAGGGAATTCTAGAAAATGGCCATTGCTCAACATCATGTAGCGCCCTAAAAGCCTGTTTGAGGGGCGCCTAGGTCCGTTTGCGGCTGGCAGAAATCGACCTAGGCTGTGTGAAAATGCATGCACCGTTTTGTAGTCTGGGTTGCTACGTAAAATCTGCCAGGGTTTGGTTAGTCAGCAGACCTGAAGTTTGCGTAGGAACGCGTCGTTCGTTCCGATTCTGACTTCCAGACTGCTCTCAAACGTTTTCACACAGCCTAGACCCATAGCTGCCGGTGACGAAAGGCAGAAATCGGCCAAAAGCCGACATTGGCGAAATCCCGGACTCAGCTCACATCGGTGGCCGCCGCGTTTCAAATAGCAGCCACCTCACACATCAAGAACATCCGTCAGTTATTCAAGAATTTGACCACCAGAGGATTCAATTCAGCGGAGCATTCCTCCGGCAACCAGTGCCCACAATTAGGCAAGACTTGGCCTTCTACATTGGTCGCGTACTCTTTCATCTGATCCACTTGAAATTGCCCCATTCCGCCGTGCCCTCCACCGCCGATTGCCAGCACGGGCATGTTCAGGAGAGTCTTTGACAGCTCGACGTTTTCAGTGACCGATTGGTTAAGCGCTCGGTAGTATTCAAACGACGCGTTCAGCGTATGGGGCTTGGCGTACGACTTGGCGTAAAGATCGAGCAGCTCAGGCGTAAAAGCATCCTTGTTGGTCGCGTGTTCTTTGATGAAGTGCGAGAGAAACAACTTTTCATGCCCTGTGATCAACTTTTCGGCCAATTGGTTGCCAGCGGCAAAGAAGCTGAAATGCCAGACCAGCGACTCACCCTGTGGTGAGAATGCCGGAAAATCGTAAATACGCTTGTCGGGAATCGGTGCCTCCATGTAGACCAGTTTCCTTATCTGACTTTGGTGGGTTACTGCCATGGGATAGGTGTTCCAGATACCGATGTCATGCGCAACCAAGTCAAACGGCTGGTTGCCGCTTAGCTGAGTCGCGAGGGCGAACAGATATTTCGAGACGTCAGTGCCGGTGTAACTGGTCTTGGGCGGTTCCGACTCGCCCAGGCCCGGTAAATCCACCGCAACGACGGTGTGAGTCTTCGCGAGTTCGGGCATCAAGCTGTGCCACTCATACCAGGCTTGACCAAATCCGTGGACCAGGTAAACCAAAGGCCCGGAACCGCCCTTCACATAGTGGAGCTTGACGCCGTCTATGGTTTTGAATTCACTCTTGAATCCCGCTGGAACAGGAAACTCTGCCGCTTGAGCCAAGCATGGCAAAGCCAGGGTGATTGCGACGGCTGCGAGGGCCAATCTAAAGCGCTTTTTCATTTTATTTCTCCATCGTGTTATGACTGAAAATTACGACCATGCGCAGGCGTGCTATCCCACGATCAATGACCGTGGATCGCCTGGGTGGTGTGCCGTTGACCTTGGGGAAAACCATGCGCCCGTGCCCGAAATGCAATGGCCAGGCTGATCAATAGCAACGCCAGCAACACGCCCGCAAATGCACTCGTTCCCCATTGGCCGAGTAACACGCCACCCAGCAGTCCACCGCCTGCAATAGCGCTGTTCCAGACCACTACGTTCATGGAGAGCGCAACGTCTGAGCCCTTGCCTGCGGCGTCGGCGAGTGCTGTTTGCAGCAGGGTGGCCGCGCCACCAAAGGTCAGCCCCCAAATGAAGACACCCACGTAAATGGCCGCGGCGGAGCCTGAGAACACTCCAAGGAAAATCGAAACCGCTGCGAATGTCGCAAGGCTGGCCAGCACGGTTGTCCGCAGGTGCCGGTCTACCAGTCGGCCCGTGAGCCAGATACTCGCAAGCGCCGCGACACCGAATGTGAGCAATACCAAATCGACGTCACTGTTCAGCCCAGCCTTGGAAACGAAGGGCGCGACATAGGTGTAAAGAATGTTGTGGGCCAGCATCCAGGTGAAGACGACAGCCAATACCGAGCGGACGCCTGGGGTGAAAAACACCTGACGTAACGGCATGCGCTGTGAGGATGATTGGCCTGGGTAATCCGGCACTTTGATCAGCACCCAAACGATCAATACCAGGGTCAAGCCGGACATCAACCCAAAGGCCATGCGCCAGCCCATGAATCCACCCAGCCAGGTTCCCATCGGCACACCCAACGACAACGCGATGGGCGTACCCACCATCGCCACCGCCAATGCGCGCCCCTGCAAATGAGGGGCGACCATGCGCCGTGCATAGCCCGTGATAAGGCTCCAGGCCAGCCCCGCTGAAACCCCGGCGAAAAACCGTGCGATCAGCGTCAACCAGTAATCGGAAGACAGCGCTGTGAGGGTGTTGAATACCAGGAAGCCGACAATCGTCAGCAGCAGTACCGTCCTTCGGCGCCAGCTTTGCGTGGCAATGGTCAGCGGGATTGCCGCCAGCAACGACCCCAACGCATAGACAGTCACCATCTGTCCGGCCAGAGACGCAGAGACACCCAGGCCACTGCCAATTTCGGGCAGCAAGCCCGCTGGCAAGGTCTCGGTGACAATGCAAATGAAACCCGTCATCGCCAGTGCAAGTAATGCCCCAAGCGGAAGTTTTTCGCTCTGTCGCTCATCTGTAGTCATTTTTCACCTCACATATATACCGATCGGTATAATATTGGGGGTGTACCGCGATCTAGTCAACGACTTATATATCGATTAGTATTTAAGTGATCGGAAGGAGGTTCATATGGCACAGATGGGACGTCCACGCACCTTTGACCGTAGCGTGGCGATTACTCAGGCGATGCATTTGTTCTGGGAGCACGGCTATGACGCAACATCACTCAGCCAGCTCAAGGCAAATATCGGCGGCGGCATCACCGCACCCAGCTTCTACGCTGCATTCGGCTCAAAGCAGGCGCTGTTCAATGAAGTGATGGAACGTTATCTGAACACCCACGGACGGGTGACCGATAGCCTGTTTGACACCACGTTCCCCCCGAGAGAGTCGATCGAACTCACGCTGCGGCGCTCCGCGAAAATGCAGTGTGAGCCCGACCACCCGACAGGATGCCTGGTGGCGCTGGGTCTGCTGAGTGCCTGCACGGATGAAAGCAAAGCCATCTCCCAGCCGCTGGCTAACGCAAGATCCTTGAACCGTGCAGGGATCGTGGCGTGTGTCGAACGCGCTATCGCATACGGGGAGCTGCGACCAACGGTTGTGCCCGAGGCATTGGCCACGGTGTTTGACAGCTTTCTTCTGGGAATTTCGGTACTGGCCCGAGACGGTGTGCCACTCAAACAAATAGACGACGCCGTGACGCAAATCATGACTTTATGGGATGCGTCGTGTATCGATCGTCCGGCTATTGGTTGATCGTGCTTTGCACCATGTCGAAACCAATTCCGAATATAGCGTCCAGCGCTTGTTCCGGCGCATGAACAATATCGGTCGGGACTCGACGCACGCTTTTACTAACGATTGTTCGCTTGTTTATTTGCTCAACCCGCAGAAGGCGCAAGGCCTCCCTTGCGCTTGGCAAGATGAGCAACGGTGAGCCCGCCAGAAGCCAACGCCAGCAGCAATGCACAAGTTGACAGAATCCCGCCTACCCAATTCGGCGCTGCATAACCGAAGCCCTGGGCGATCACCCAACCGCCCAGCCAGGCGCCGATCGCGTTGCCTAGATTGAACAACCCGATGTTCACGGACGCCGCGAGGTTGGGCGCCCCGGCGGCGCGCGCCTTGTCCATCACCAGACGCTGAATCGGCGACACACTGGCAAAGCCGAATCCGGCCATCAGGAACACACACAAGGCCGACGCAACGCGGCTTTCCACGACGAAGAAAAACGCGAACAGCACCAGCGCCTGCCCCGCCAAGGTCACGTACAACAACGGCATCAAGGCGCGGTCGGCCAGTTTGCCACCCAGCAAGTTGCCTATGAACAGTCCCAGGCCAAACAGAAAGAGGACACCCGTTACACCGTGGTCGGTGTAGCCCGACAACTCCGTCATCATGGGCGATATGTAGGTGATTGCTGTGAAAAATGCGGCAGGCCCGAGCACGGTAATGCCCATCGCCAGCAAAACTTGTACGTCTATGAAAGCTGAAAACTCGTGACGCAAACTGGGAGCCTTGTGTTGCTTACCCTTCGGCACCAGCAATGCCACGGCTAGCATCGCCACGACACCGATCACCGTGATCGCCAGAAAGGTTGCGCGCCAAGACACCATCTGCCCCAGCCAAGTACCGGCGGGCGTGCCGATCAGATTGGCCAGCGTCAGCCCGCTGAACATGAAGGCAATGGCGCTGGTGCGACGGTTAGGTGCCACTAGCTCTGAAGCGAGGATCGAGCCGATGCCGATAAAGGCGCCATGGGTCAGCGAAGTGACGACTCGACCGGTCAGGGCCCAGGCAAAGGTCGGCGCGAGCGCGGTCAATAGATTGCCCACGATGAAGAATCCCATGAGCGACACCAGCATGGTTTTCTGAGGCAACCTCGCGCCCAGAATGATCAGCAGCGGCGCGCCTACAAACACCCCCAGTGCATAGCTGGTCGCCATATAGGCAGCAGCGGGTATGGAAAGGTCGAACTCGGCAGCGATCCCGGGTAGCAAACCGACGATGACGAACTCGGTGACACCAATGCCGAACGTAGCAATGGCCAGAGCCCAAATGGCAGCAGGCATGAAAAGTCCCTCTCAATTGAAGTGCAAAGTTGATAGGGGACTCTATAGGCATAGAACCTAATAGGAAATTAGGTACTATCAAGGGACATAGATACCAATTGGTAACCATAAAATGCCGAAAATCGATGATATTCACTTGGTGTTTGACGCCAACTGCGCGCCACGCAGGGTCATGGGCCTATTCGCCGTCAAGTGGGTCAGTATCGTGCTGCACGCACTCGATCGCTGGCCGGGTGGACGTTGTCGCACTGGGCAATTACAGAGGGCGTTGCCCGGTATTTCCAAGAAAATGCTGGTGCAGACACTGCGCGACGTGGAGGCGCGAGGACTGGTAACACGCCATGTTCATAGCGTGGTGCCACCCAAGGTGGAATACGCATTAACGCCGCTGGGCAAAACTTTCGCCGAAGCAGTGGAAATGCTTTATCGCTGGGGAGAGGAACACCAAGAGGCCCTGGACGAACTGGAAACCAATATGGCCAGCGCTCAGGCACTCATCGAAGCATCTGGCGACGAGCCAGCGTCGGAGAAAAACTGACCAGCGATGTCCTGAATTTCTTAGCTGAGCGCAGAAGGCCTTCGTAAACCTCACAACCCATGGCCTTGCGGCTGTAAATATCCTCGATGTAGAGGGGCGTGCGCTGGGCTGTTGCCCAGCGTCTTGCCGTTCGATCGCGCTCAAGGCATAGCACAGTAGTTCACGTTCAAGCTGCTGGATGCTTTTTTTGTCATTGCAAGACTGTTCGCGTCCAACCCTCCACTGGTTCTGAACACGTTGCCCCCCCACTCCCAACCTTCCCCTGCTGCGGCTTATGCAGGGACATACGGCATGCATGCAACTTGACATGCGGAGCGTATGCCAAATAATATAAACACATACGCCGCGTATGAATTGCCTGGCGCACGGACAGATATCTTCAACCGAAGACAACCCACCCCAATGCGCAAGCAATCAGGAGTATTTATGATCGACAGCCTCGCGGGATACCAGTCGCCGTCCATGATTACCGACCCGGCAACCCGGGAATCTCTCAATGCGTTTATCAAGAAGGTTCTGCAGGGGTTTTCCACCCCTGGCTCGGACGTCGCCAAGTACTTCGCCGATCCGGACGTCGCGATCGCCGGCTCCGGCCTGGACGAGTACTTCATGGGCGCCGAGGCAGTGCAGAATGGAGTGACTTGGGTGACCACCTTGAACATCCGCTGGGAACCACGGCTTGTGGTGTCCTAGATGCGCGGAGACATTGCCTGGGCGCAGATCCGCATCGACGGCCACACGCTTGAAAACGAAGAGCCAACGATCGTCCAATATGTGGCGACCGGAGTCTTTCAGCGCAATGCTGACGATTGGACCTGGCTGTATTGGGGCGGCGGCGAACCGCAGAAAGCAGCGCGGCTGTAGTCAGCCAGACCTGCGGGTCCAAAAGGTCCCCAAGCCCTTTGCTGCAGCCCGTTAATTGTTGATCGCTGCCCTCAGTCGTCAATCAATCGAATGGATTGCAGCGAACGGTTCAATCAACTGCTGATCTTGATTTTCCGCCCCTGTTTATCAGCCCGCCATCGGGATTGCACCGGAGGCCACAGATGCCTTTTTTCAGAACATATCCCTTCCATCTCGACAATGCTGCTCTCGAGAAGCATTGCCGACCCGCCGATTTTTTTGCCTGCGATACCTTGTTGCAAGAGGATGCCGGCGCGCCTGACGCTACGCAGTCCAATGAACCCTGCGAATTACCGACCTCCCCCGCCCGACCACGACAAGGTCCACAAGCAGTATCACCTGATTGCGGCTGAACGATAGCGGGATGTTCCGGACACTCGGGGGAACCATGAGAGCCGAGCCGGCATGTCCCCAGCCCTGCTCCGTTGCCATACCGGCATGGGCCGATCCCGGCGATGGGCAACATACGATCCACGCAGGTGTTTCCAAGGGGCGCGCTTTTCAGAGTGCCTTGGCCGTATCGCGCAGCAAATACTTCTGGATCTTGCCCGTCGAGGTTTTCGGCAGCTCGCCGAACACCACGGTTTTGGGCAGCTTAAAACCCGCCAGATGCTCACGGCAGAACTGAATGACGTCAGCCTCTCGCGTGTCCTCATGCCCGACTTTAAGCGTGATAAACGCGCAGGGTGTTTCGCCCCATTTGTCATCCGGGCGCGCAACCACTGCCGCTTCCAGGACCGCCGGGTGGCGATAGAGGACGTCTTCAACTTCGATGGTGGAAATGTTCTCGCCGCCGGAGATGATGATGTCCTTGAGGCGATCCTTGATTTCGACATAGCCGTCGGGGTGCTGAACCGCCAGGTCGCCGGTATGGAGCCAGCCGCCCTTGAAGGCTTCGGCCGTGGCTTCGGCGTTTTTCAGATAGCCCTTCATTACCGTATTACCGCGCATGAAAATCTCACCCAGGCTGGTCCCGTCGCAAGGCACAGGTTCCAGGGTTCGCGGGTCGGCGACCATCAGCCCTTCGAGGGTTGGGTAGCGTACGCCCTGGCGTGACTTGATCTTCGCTCGCTCGTTCAGCGGCTGTTCATCCCACTGCGCGTGCCAGGCGCAAACCGTCACCGGACCGTAAACCTCGGTCAGGCCATAAACGTGGGTGATCTTGATGCCCATTTCCTCGACCGCGCCAATCACCTTGGCCGGTGGCGCCGCGCCCGCCACCATGGCGCTGACCGGATGATCGATGTCGGTCTTGGCCGAATCCGGCAGGTTGACCAGCGCGTTGAGGACGATGGGCGCACCGCACAGATGGCTGACGCGATGCTCGTGAATCAGTGTAAGGATTTTTTGCGGATCGACCCGACGCAGGAACACATGCGTGCCGGCCACCGCGGTGACGGTCCACGGATAGCACCAGCCATTGCAGTGGAACATCGGTAAGGTCCATAGATAAACCGGATGGTTGCCCATGGCCCAAGTCATCTGATTACCCAAGGAATTGAGGTAAGCGCCACGGTGGTGATAAATCACGCCCTTGGGATTGCCGGTAGTGCCGGAGGTGTAGTTGAGGGAGATGGCTTGCCACTCGTCCTCGGGCCATTGCCAGGCAAACTGCGGGTCGCCTTCAAGGAGGAACGCTTCGTAGTCCAGTGCGCTGACGGCACTGCCTTCGCCGTACTCAGGATCGTTCACATCCACCACCAGCGGCGGATTGGAAAGCCCACTCAAAGCCTCACGGATCACCGCGTGGAACTCACGGTCTGTGATCAACACCTTGGCCTCGCCGTGTTCCAGCATGAAGGCAATGGCCTGCGCATCCAGGCGTATATTCAGGGTATTGAGCACCGCACCGATCATCGGCACACCAAAGTGCGCTTCGAGCATGGCCGGGATGTTGGGCAGCATGACCGCCACCGTATCGCCCTTGCCGATCCCGCGCCCGTGCAGGGCGCTGGCCAGGCGTCGGCAGCGTTCATAAGTTTGTTGCCAGTTGCGCCGTACAGCGCCATGGATCACCGCCGGATACTGACCGTAGACGCAGGCAGTACGCTCGATGAAGCTCAGCGGCGAGAGGGCAATATGGTTGACTGACGAGGGCGCCAGGCCCGTTTCGAAAATCGACATGAGGTTGTCCTGTGGGGAAGTCGCCATGCGTGTAGCGATGCTGGCAACTTCCGATGGCTGATTGTTAGCTCTGATCAGGTTTCGAAAACGTCCCCGCCTTATCCACGGGGACGCTGCAACGGCTCAGGCAGTCTGCTTGTTGTTTTTGCGCAAGAATGAGCGCCAGGTCATGGCCCAGTGTTGCGGGTCTTCCAGCGGCGCGCTTTTCATCCGGTGAATCGCCTGGTTGTGCGGCGAGGTCTTGACGATCTCCGGGTTCGAATAGGCCTCGTCGCTAATGTGCGCGAGCACGGCAATCCAGGTATCCAATGCCTCCTTGCCATACATTTCGCCCGCCTCGGGCGTGAAAGGCTCCGGCACCAGCCACGGGTGATGGCTACTCCACATCGGATCGATGCCGAAATCGCTCATGCGATTCTGCACGTCGTGGACGTCGACCCCGGTGTCTTCCTTGAGTTGCTCAAGGCTATAGCGCGTCATCTCCATCCGCGGGCTGGTGGCCTCGGGGTGGGAACGGGTTACGCCGCGTATCGCCAGTAAACCTTTTTCCATGTAGTTGTTGGCCAGAACCGAGATATCGGACGCTTCGGCCATGCCTTGCGCACCCATGGCGCGCGACCAGGCATAGGCCTTCAGAATCACCGGAACGTTGCCCCAGAACTCACGGATCTTGCCGGCGCTCTGCGGACGATCGTAATCCAGGCTGTAGCGCTCACCGTCGAACGCCACCACCGGTGCAGGCAGGAACGGCGCGAGTTCCGCCGAACACCCATAAGCCCCCACTGCCGGGCCGCCGACTCCACTTTTTGGTGCGCCAAACGTCTTATGCAGCATGAACATGCACGCATCGAAACCGAGTTCGCGTGCCCGAATCTTGGTCATCGCACCGTTGAAGTTGGCGTGGTCGTAGAAGCACAGACCACCCGCCTCGTGCACCACCTGCACCCACTCGCGGATTTCCGGGTTGTAGACGCCCATGTCATCGGGGTTGTTCACCATCAACGCGGCGGTGCGATTAGACACGGCGGCTTTGAGGGATTCGAGGGACGGGTAACCGTTATCCTCGATCATCAACGTGATCACCTTGAACCCGGCTGCAGCGGCGGTCGCCGCACTGCTCGGGTGAGTTTGGATCGTGGTGATGATTTCGTCACGCTGCGCCAGTTCGCCACGGGACGCGTGATAGGCACGGGTCACTGCGCAGTTGGTGTAAGCCGCGTCGGCACCGCCACCAGCCTGGAAGATGAACTGATCCATCCCAGACAACTCACGCAGGATCGTGTCCATGCCATGCACCACTTCCAGCGCGCCTTGCAGGGTATCTTCGTCCTGATACGGATGTACGTGAGTGATTTCAGGGCGCCAAGCCATCGCCTCGTTGATCTGCGCGTTGTACTTCATGGTGCAGGTGCCGAACAGGCTGATGTTCATCATGCCCAGGGTCTGTTGCGACAAACGCAGGTAGTGGTAAAGCACCTCGGGCTCGGACATTTCCGGTAACGCCGGTTTACGCGTGCGGCGCATATTCGCGGGAATCAAACCGTCGGCATTGCCAACAGCGGCTTGCACCTCGGCTTCCACGTCAGTAAAAATCACTCCGCGACGGCCGGGGTAGCCCATCTCCAGAATGACCGGTTCGCTCCAGACGGGAGCGTGGTATTCCTTGAGTGTTGTGTTCATTGTGCGATTACCTTTTTGAGTGCAGCGGTCAGACGCTCAAGGTCTGCCTGGGTGTGAATCTCGGTGACGCAGTAAAGGGCGCTGGCGCCCAGCTCCGGGAAGTCCTGTGTCAAGTCTTTGCCGCCGAAGATCCCGAGGGCGAGAAGCCGCTTGTTGATGTCCTTCACACTGAGTCCGGTCGCGTCGAAATTCACCACGAATTCCTTAAAGAAACCGCTTGGAAACGTCACACGCACGCCTGGAATGTCAGCCAGCAGCCTCGTGGCATAGTGAGCCCGCTGCAGGATGACATTGCCCACGTCTTCAAAGCCTTGGGGTCCCATCATTGCCATGTACACGGCATTGGCGATGGCCCACATGTACACCGAGTGCCCGGTCCAATCGTTTCCCTTGTCACGCAAGCCGTATGAAGATTGCTCGAACAGGCTCAGGCCAAAACCATATTCACCAGGCTTGGTGGTCTCGCCGATGCTGATGAACAGCGTCGGGTACTGGTGGGCGTAGAGTTCTTCGTCGCGGGTCGCAATGAAGCCGCTGACGCCGCCGCCGCAATTCATGTGCACGCCGAGCGGTTGCGTGGTACCGACCACGATGTCGGCGCCGAAATCGATCGGTGCCGCCAGCACGCCCAAGGAGATAGGGTCGACGCCGACGATCACTTCCGCGCCCACCGCATGGGCAATCGCCGCAATCTCGGCGCCTTGTTGTTCGATCACCCCGAAGTAGGACGGGGTTTCGAAATACACGGCAGCCGTTTGCTCGCCGATCGAGGCGCGAAGGTGATCAAGGTCGAGCAAGCCGGTTGCCGGATCATAGTCGACGAGGCGTACGACAATGTGGCTCGGCATGTCGACCGGTTCGCAGTAGTTGCGAATGATCGAAAGCCGTTCCGGGTCAATGGCACGAACCATTGCCACCTCGTTACGCCCGGTGATGCGCGTGGCCATACGAATGGCGTGGCCCGCAGCGCAGCCCCAGCTGCGCACCGGCAGGCCCACCAGGTCCATGTTCAGCAGCTCGCCGAGCTGGCTGCAGAACTCGAACCAAGCCTGGTTGCGGCCATGGTCGGAGCTTGGCTCGCCGAACACCGACGTCAGCCACTCATTGCGGCGCACAACCTCGTCGCACGCCGCCGGAACGTGATGCTGCCAGCAGCCGGCGCCCAGAAAGTTGAGGTTCTGCTCACACGTTTTGTTCTTCGACAGGGTACTGACCAGATGCCGACGTAGCTCGCTCTCGTTCAGTGCTGGCGGCAAGTTGATTGGACGTTGCAGGCGATGGCCTTCAGGAATTTGCTGGAACAGTTCCTCGATGCTGTCGACGCCGATCGAATCGAGCATCTCCTGCTTGAGTGCGGGAACAGAGTTCGCCATGTAGGGGTGGGCGACATGATTGCTCATGGGGTTATCCTCGTTTTTTCGGATGAAACAAATGATCAGGATCGAACCCTGAAAAAGACGGACCGGTCGGGTCCTGTGTGCACGCGTATGTGGCCGCTGAGCATGGCGTCGACGTCGGCGTCGCCGGTGTCGACGCGCAGGCAGCCGGCGTCGAGGGAAATGAGCTTGTCCATTGAGGTGATCACGATGATGTTTTCGCGCCCGGTGCGGCGGATCACCTCGGCGCTGAGCTGCTGATTGCCGCGTCCGAACAAGCTGCCATGGCCGCCAAGCACGCCGACGATGATCCGTGTCTCATGGCATTCCATCAGGAGGATCAACGCTTGCTCGTTGAGGTCGGCGCCTATCAGCGCGCCATCCATGACCGCGTCGACTCCAAGAAGCGTCGATGGCAGGCCGAGTTCGGTCATCACCCGCCGTGTCGTGGTGCCGGGCCCCAGCAGGTATAGGCAGCCGACTTTCATCTGGCGAACGACCTGCCGGGCCACGGAGTCGAGCGCTAGGTTTTCATTGGGAACGGAACCGGCCTTGGCGTTTTGCATCAGGTGACGCTCGTGCGGACTGAGCGCGTAGCCATACAGGCGCGCCGACACCTGATCAATGCGCATGGCGGCCTCATCAATGTCCATGACCTCAGCCTCGCGAAAGCGCACCTTGGACTCGCCGGCCATGACACGTGCCGCGAGGCTCCCGGCGTTCTCGGGGTTGGTGGCGAAGACGGCGGAATACATTTTCACGCCCGTTGGAATACCAAGGATGGGAACTCGATCGCTGACCATTTCCAGCACATCACGCGCAGTCCCATCGCCCCCGGCGAACAGCAGCAGATCGACGGCGGCGTCTGCCATGACGAGCGCAGCCTTGCGAGTGTCTTCGGGCCGGCTCGATCCTGGTGATGTTCGGTATACGACGACAGGGTCAAGACCGGCGGCGCGGGCGATGTCTTCGCCCAGCGCCCCAGCGCCGGTCATCAATCGAAATGGCGTGGCCGAGGCGGCGAGACGCTTGAGCGCTAGAGCGGCTCGTTCGCTTGAGACCGGCCGCGCGCCACGGCGAATCGCTTCCTGCAGAACCTCAGGGCCATCGGTGCCCTTCAAACCCACACGCCCGCCCATGCCGGCAACAGGGTTGACAATCAACCCGATGGTTTTGCCCAGGTTGGTGCTGAGGCGTGAAATATCAGAGTCGCGCTGCTCACGCATTGGTCAGTATCCTGTGCTGAATGACGGCGTTTCAGCGCCTAAGCAGCACACTGCCAAGACACATTGCATACGCCACGTATGTAAGTCACAATACGACATGCACAGCGTATGTCAACTAACATACGCAATGAATGTTATTTTTTGATAAGGAAGAGGACTGATGGCGCAGAAGCGTGCAGACATGATTACCGAGACCCGCGGCAAGCTAATCAAGGCGGCGCGGGACGCATTCGCTGCAAAGGGCTATGCGGACAGTTCGATGGATGATTTGACCGCTAAAGCCGGGCTGACCCGTGGCGCGCTTTACCATCACTTTGGTGACAAGAAAGGCTTGCTACAGGCCGTCATCGCCCAGATTGATGAAGAAATGGTGGCGCGACTGTCGGTCATCATTGCGAAGGCCAACACCACATGGGACGGCTTTATCGATGAATCCATCGCTTACATCAAGATGTCCCTGGAACCTGAAATCCAGCGCATTGTGTTCCTCGACGGCCCGTCGGTGCTGGGCGATCCATCGCAATGGCCAAGCCAGAATGCCTGTATCCGCAGCACTCAGCGCAGCGTCCAAAAGCTGATCGATGAAGGCACGATCCGAGCGGTCAACACCGAAGCGACCGCACGCCTGATCATGGGCGCGCTGCTCGGCGCGTCCTTGTGGATTGCCAATGCCGAGGATCCGCAAGAGGCTTCCGAACATGTAGCCGAAAGCTTCCTGGCATTGGCTTGCGGATTGCTGCTGGAAAATAAAACGGCGCATCAGAAGTAATCTGGCAGTTCGGCGGACGCCGTTTCTGCGCAAAACGCTGCCGCTGACGAAGCCTTTGCAAAACTGGGCGAAATATTCACAAACGCCCGAGAGCTTCGTTACTCACTCAGGATCGATAGCGAACCTTTGTGACAGGCAGAAACCAGACAAAAGCGGGCATTCGATTTCGCTATTCATCAATCTCCCGAGCGTGCGAAATTACCAGCCCTTCAATTTCTCTCAAAGGCAGGCTCATGACCTCCACCTTGGCAGTCTCGGATATTTTAGGTCCATGGAGCGGGGATGCCCCTACAGGACTAATTCAGCGTTGCAGGGAGGCATGGGACACACCTCTAGAGAGTTTGAATGATCTTATGGTCGCTACTTTTTTGAATCAGAACATCGCGACCAAACACCTGCTCATCGAGGCGAAGCGCCGCATGAAAGACCAGGAACGAGATGAAACCGAGTACTTCGACGGTCAGCTTCTCGAAGCTATCGAGCGCTTGCAATCCGGGGAGTAATTCATCCCGACGGTTTGTTGCGCTCGACACGGACTATCTATATTGGGTCGCTTTCTGTCTCACGCGACTGGCAGAGAACGGCCAGTCGCTGACGGTTCCCGAAAAACATTTGCTATCATTTTGCTACTGCTGGTCGCTCTTCCCATTGGTACGGTGTAAACATTAGGTTCTTCCATGTTCAACAGAAACGACTTTGATCAGCTCTCCAGGGAGCAACTGCTTTTTTGGAGATCGCACAATGATTGTCCCGTGCTCTATTACGTCACCTATCCATCAAGCGCCTTTCAGTGCCCGGCATTTCAGGAGACCATCAGGGTAACCCGCTCCTTCAAGCGGCAAGAAGGGAATGGATTAAACTTCTGGCTTCACGCGGAATGGATCGATTGGCGACCCGGAGGTGAAAGTTATTTCCCCGGATACGTTTCCGACGCTCAGTTTGAGGAAATCTCTGAAGCTGTTTTCAATCAGATGGTTGCGGATCAGGCGATTGAATTGGTCGCTCCACTCAAACAACCTCTGCATGAGTCGACCGGTTTCGTAGGAGCGCTATTGATGTACTCAATGAAAACGGAATTCATCGTTTCGCTGTTCGCGGAGTATGAAGATGAGTACATCCATTTCCATTGGGACACGACTTCATGAGCGGCAGCTATGGGTCGTTTTTAGCCGGTCGCGACAGGCAGAAATCGGCCAGAAGCAGTCGTTGGTTGCCCCTGATTCCACCTCTCGAGCAGCTCTCATTCGCAAGAACGATTCAGGACGGTTTCAGATCCTGGCCCTTCTTGTCTCGTGCATACTGATTGTCTTGTTATCGGGTAGTCCTGCGACGTGGGCAGCTGCGAATTGCATCCCACTTGACCACTCGTTTGCATTTGACCTGACTAGTCATTTGCATCCGTTCTGACGACCGATTGCATCGGATTTGACCAGCACGCTTTGTAATCCATGGAAGGCAAAGAACGGCTAAGCGCGGACTTTTTTCCACGACTCAGCTCGCTAGTTTCCCAATTCGGCGATGAGGTGGGTTACCAGTGCCCGTACCTTGGCCGAAGGCTTGGGGCCCGACGGAAATACGGCATACGCCTTTAAAGGCTCGAGCTCGTAGTCGGGCAACAGTTGAATCAGGCTGCCGTCGTGTCGCTCTTGTGCTGACATGATAGTTGTCACATTGGCTATGCCAAGACCCGCCATTGCGGCAGCCAGAATACCTGGCGCTGCATCGATCTTGACTCTTCCACGCAACGTCACAATCCACTCCGTGCCCGCCTTGAACAGTTTCAATGTGCTTTTCTCTGGAAAGCTTTGTTCGTGCAAGAGTGCGTCGTGAAACGCCAAGTCTTCAGGCACTTTCGGAACCCCTCTCTTGGCGAGGTATGCCGGCGACGCCACTAACACTCGCGCCACTGAAGCAATTTGCCGAGCTCCGAACGTGGAATCCTCAAGCGTGCCCATTCGGATTGCCATGTCGACTCCCGCTGCCACCAGGTTTTGCCGCTCATCTCGCATGGTGATTTCGACTCGCAGATCAGGGTAACGCTCGAGAAAACCGGGCAAAACGGGAATGACCGCTCGGGTGCCGTACACAATAGGTACCGCAAGACGGATGGTGCCACGGAGGGAATCGATTCCACGAGCCGCGTCTTCAGCGTCCTCCAGGTCGGCAGCAGCTTGGCGAGCCCCCTCCAGGAACGCAGCCCCTGCTTCAGTGAGTGCCACGTTCCGAGTCGTGCGTAGCAAGAGCTTCACGCCCAGTCGAGTTTCCAATCCGGTGACGATACGAGAGGTCGATGGCTGTGAAAGCCCAAGCTCCTGAGCGGCACGGGTGAAGCTTCCCGACTCCGCTACACGGGTAAAAACTTCGACCTCAAGCCAGCGATCATTCATTCGCATTCCAAATATATGTTCTGTGAAAAGACAGGATAATTTTGTCTGGAGAAAAAGTTTACCTTGGTCTTGTCATCTAATCAGCCTGACGGAGACATTCATGAACTTGCAAGTCCAGCTCGACGCCATGCGTGCCGATGTGGAAGTCGGCAGGGACGGAATGATCACCTATGCCGAAGCTAATCCGGACTACAGCCGCCGACCAGATCCTTCTGAGCTGCTGCCAGTTAGCGAACGTCTGCAAGCTTGATTGAAAAACAAACATCAATATGTGAGGAAAACCATGTCCATCAAAATCTACGGCGACCCGGGCTCGGGTAGCCTTCGTCGTGTCACTGCTGCTGCCGCGATCATGGGCGTCGATGTCGAACGTATGAATGTGGATTTGTTCAAGGGTGAAAGTCATACCCCTGAGTTTCTGAAGCTGAACCCGCACGGGCTCACTCCCGTGCTTCAGGACGGAGATACCGTCATCTGGGAAGCGTCAGCCATTAACCTCTACCTTGCCGAGAAAGCAAACTCCCACCTGCTTGGGCGGACTCAGTCAGAGAAGTTTGAGGTCTTGCAATGGATGTTCTGGTCGGGTGAGCAATGGCGGATATTCTCCACCCTTCTCTTCAATGAGTGGGCAGGTGCGACGTTCATGGGCAAGCCAAAGACCGACGCGATCGTCCAGTTGGCGATGACCAATATTCGCAACGCTGCAGAAGTTCTGGAATCCCATCTTGCGACTCGAAAATTCATCGTCGGTGATGCGTTGACGCTCGCAGACATTGATATTGCAGCACCCTTTTCGCAATACCATCGAACTGGCGCACCTTTCGAAGAGTTCCCGAATCTGGTCGCTTGGCAACAACGTCTGCTCGAAACCGTACCCGCATGGGCTGCTACTCGTGATGAGGTAGAAAAGCGGATGGCTGGAGTCCTAAGCGCCGTAAGCTGACCGCTGCATGGCTAAAACAGGTGACCTATTTGACATAACATCCGTGATGCGCATTCTTGACTCAACGCGGACAGTCAACGGCCCAACGATGGCCGCTTTTGATAGCGGCCCTCCGCGACAGGCAGAAATCGGCTGTGGATGCACCCTCCTTCCGGCGTCCTTCCGACCATGCGCAACTCCCTACCTAGGTCAGTAATCCCCCTGCTACGCTGAAAATTTCACGGAGGATTGCACAATGCCAAACTCAGACTTACTCCCTTCCCTGCTGCTTAAGATCAACGAAAACCAGCTCGCCCTGGAGGCCGCCATCATGGAGCTTTCGAACTGGGTAGAGATGCGCGGATCGGCGGACGTCGCCGACAATGTTCGGGGCGCCCTAGACACGATCGATCGAAACGAGGAGTTCATCAAGATAACGCTTGCTGTGCTCATGACGCCCGACTAATCGCGAAAGTTCGCCATGTGTCGGTTCGGCATTTTTTGGGCAGACCAGGGAGTCTATCCGTAACTAGTTTCTTGTAGATATTATTCACAGCTCGTCGGAAATTGGACGGAGAAATCCGATCAAGCTTCCATCCACACCAGTCCTTATTGGAGGCAGGTAGGGTGTACACTTCACGGTACAACGTGGAAGTGTACACATGCAAAAAACTATGTTAATTATACAGTTATGCTAATATTCGAGTCTCCCTCGGGCACCAAAATTAAGAAAGGTCTTGCTTTGCAAGGCCTTTTTTTTCGTCTGTAGGAAAGTGAGCTCAACCCGCCGCGTCGCAAGATCTGCGAAACCGCCCAGCTAACGAATCAAGGATTCAAACAATGGAATTGCCACTGGAAACCGTTGCCCTATTCGCCCTCAAGCTGGCTTATGAGCGGGAGGGGGAAAGTCCGATTCTGCGGGATGACCCGATCATGAGTGATTATGAGCGGGAGGTTTTTGGATTACTGGTGCGGCGGGGGGATGTTGAGGGGATTCAGTTTAGGGTGGCGCATTGTGCGGGGTTGGCGTTGGAGGCTATCGGCGGTGTTGAAACGCCGCTTGGGCGGGAGCTGCAACGGTTGTCAGCTGATTTCATCAGTGCGCGGACACTGGAGCAGCTTAATGCGCCGCTCATCGCGCTTAAGAATTACTTGAAAGATATTCAGTGAAGAATCGGGTTAGGGCAGGTTTGGCGCCCCTTTACACCGACTGGTACGGGGTAGGGCTGTGGCTGACTATGGAAATAAATCTGTCCACTTTTCCATTGCGCCAGTAGACAACAACGAAAGACTTTTTCGGCATCACAAGGACGTATCAATGCGGCAAATCGCCCTCAGCAACAAGCCACTCAGAGGCATTCCCCGCCGCCTTCGCGCTCTGGAGCGCTGGGCCTCCAGTTTTCGCGCCGAGTTTCACCCGCGATCCGGGCACATGGAGCGCTACACACATTGGAAGATCCCCGTGCACGCGGCCTTGGTTCAAGGCCCTCAAGCCAGGATCGAAGTTCAGGCCTTCTGCATTCAGCAACTGCTCGAAGCCGCTAGCCACCTGTCCAAAGCTGCTGACCACTCTCAGGGTTACTACCGCGTCGCTTGCCTGCTGGTGTGGCCATGGGTTCATCAGAGCGAGGTCACCATTTTCTATGACCGAGATTATTATCTGGGTTTTCTCGGTGAAACTAACGCTCTCATGCCAGAGCGGATCAGTCATGCTCTTGCGTTGCACACACCAGCAAACTTCATCGAGCACGGGCATGACGTAACGCAATCTGACGATGAGGTCGCAGTACAGTGGTGGTGCATCGGGGAACCGGCCTGACGGCTTTGGCGAGCAGGCTCGCTCCCGCTCGGACTGTATGAGTTAACGGGCATCGCTTGGCCAGAGTGCGTGAATAATAAATCTGTCCCATTTTTTCATGTCCCATTTTTTCATAAATCTGTCCCATTTTTTCGATATACCCTCACTCAGGTTACCCACCTAGTTTCGTCGCTCGCGATCCATCCCACTCACCGAGCAATAAATGCCACGCAGGCAGTTTGTAGTTACCTAATGAAATCGGGCACCCTTGAAAATTCTGCACTTCAAAACAATCAAAAATACACACATTAAAACGCCCAAACTGCCAGACAAGTAAATGACACTCAATAAAAATCGACCAACCAATTAAATCACATTATCGCCCCATGGGAATTGACAATTGCTTTTTTGCATTAATTAAATTTATGATTTCATCAGCTTTCATTGGAACCACGCTGTAAATAATAGGCTTATCTGTCGTGTTCAACATGTGTAGCCTAATATAAACCGCCGGCATGTCCGCTGAATTAACTCGAAATATTAGATCTTGTTCACCTCCGCCATAAACCGTTTGATTCACAAGGTCTACATTCGACCTCAACGAAGAGCGCAAGGGGTGTATCGCCTCCACGCTACTTCTGATTTCGTATCCAATATTTGGATTTTTGTGCGTTATAAAATCATTAAAATTACTGGTATTGCCGCCTGCTAATCCCCAAACAAACTCAGCTCCAAGTTGGACATTTTTAGGTAAATCCAACGCTTGTGATGCAGGGGTTAAAAATAACCAGACCAACCCAAACAAGCATCCTAAAATCTTTTTCACCCTATTACTCCTTTTCATTTTTTAATTTCTCATACACAGCACGGAAAAACTTAAAGAACACTTTAAAATCCACACCTGTATATTTAGTTAAGACACTAGATACAACTTCTGCAAACGTCTCCCAAAATGTTTTATTAGCGACCCCCAAATATTTCTCACCTTCGCTGGTCGTCCTGATTGGGTAATACATGGGGCAACCGTTATCGTCCAGGATAAAAGCCTCGATAAACTTTTTTTCCTCCAAAACCCTTAGATGCTGCATTACCTCACTAGAGGTCATTCCATCTATTTCAAAATCTAAACTGGGTTTGTTGCCGGACAAAGTGCATTGTTCACTCACTGCTTTCAAAACACGGATTTGATGATCTTCATTGTACTTAGGCATGACAAACCCACCCAACACTTACTTCAAAAGAAATCACTGCTTTATGTTTAGCAGAAAATTATCAATTCGCTACAAGCCTTAGTTAAATTTCAAGCGTACGCTCCGGAATGCTATGCCGAATGGCTCCTGGCTGGTGACGCTATGGATCTGAAACACGTTCTTTTCCAAGTCACCCCAATGCACATACGCTTCATGTGGGACCTCTTTCTCGCTGTTGATTGTGGTTCGCACCTTCAGTCTGGAACTCAGATTCCGAGGAGAGAGGAGTCCATCCCATTGCTTCTCGCCGTTTTCTGCCGGTCTCGAATGATCGGTTTGGGCTGAAAGTCATCTATAGTGGCAGGCCAGAATTCGTCAAAAAATATTGCTGAGTTCTCAACAAAAGCAACAAGCATGCATCTCGTCGAAAACCCAAAAGACTGGAACAAGTCACTTACTTCAAGCAGCCAACACAAACCTAGCTTCAAGGTTATGCAACAACTCAAACGTATTCAAATAAGGAACGTTCAGCTCCTTACAGATATTGGGAATGATGAATTTCCGTTTAGCATCGAGATTTAGCGCTTCATGAGTAACGACTGTACCCCCAGTAGCCATCGCTTTCGCAATTAACCAAGGGTCAGCACCCGCTAAAAACTCTTCCATAGCGCCTACTTTCATCTTATGCGCTTGATCAGCCACAAGTCCCGCAACATTCATGAAAGCCAGTTGTGTATCCTGATCGGTGGTGGAGTGAAAGAAATTAGAATTGTCCTTCGCCCAACCCGCCAGATCGTCATGCCCTTTTGTTAGCTCATCCATCACTGGTGCAATGCTGGATAAAGCCAACGCTTTATTCTTAAGTAGTAGCCACTGCCAAAATCCGGGACAGATAGCCATCCCGTAGTAACGATTTTTTGCTTCGATCAATGTGTTAGCGTCGAGTAAATGATTCATTCCGTAATCATGCTGGCGAGAGTCCTTAATTTGGCAGGTTGCACGCCGAGCAAATGCCCCGCATCGCGCAGCAGCATCCGGCCACTCATTGCTTCAGTTAGCACCGCCTTGCTTAGGCTAGGGCTGTTTTTCGCGGTGGCGTTGCGATAGTAGTTACCCGCGCCACCTTTATCATCCTGAAAAGCCTTGAGGATCATTCGATAATAAGCGCTGTATTGGGCCTGGCTTATGTACCCAAGATCTAATGCGCGGCGACCAATCGCCAATTTACTGATGTGAAATCGAGTTGCCATCGGAGCCAGGTTTTCTTCCCAGTTAACATCGGCGTTCCACAGAGCGCGGAACTGGGCTTCGGGAGCCAGAAATTCACCTGCAACTGCATTGCAGAATCGTTCCTCGTCTCGACCATTGGCGGAGTTTCCGTCAGACACTCCGCTGCTGCCAATCCAGATATGAGCCAACTCGTGAAGCAGGGTGAACAAGCGGGCAGTGGGGGCATCGGAACTGTTGACGAATACAACGGGGGCGTGGGAATTACTGATGGCAAACCCCCGGAACTCGCTGACTTCAAGTTTGCGATGAGTATTTCCTAGAGCAATGCCACTGCGCATAACCAAAATGCCAGCTGCTTCCGCTGCCTCGATCAAGGCACGGCTGTATTTGTCGTAATCCAATCGAGCAGCGTCAGGGTTCACGCCAAGCGTCCGGCGGATATCGTCCACCACCTCTGCGACTCGAGATCGGCTGTTGAAGCGACCGACAAATGCCAGCGGTTGATGCTCTTGGTGTTGCAGATACTCCAGGTACCAATCCTGCTTACGTATGGAGTCCCTGACGGTGTCCAACAGTTCCAGACTTGGACGTTGAGGCGAAAGCCCACCGACGGTCCGAAGATCAGGTAAAGGCAGTTGTTCGACCGGCGGCTGCGGAAGAAACAGGAAGCCAAATGGGATGTGAGCGAGACTCGCCCACTTTTGAGCCTGAAGGAATGTGGGTTTGGTCTCGCCAGACTCCCATTCCTGTACTCGATCAGGTTTCACCGGCAGCTTTTTAGCAACCTGTTCAGTGGAGAGACCTGCGCGCTCACGAGACCAGGTGAGCAGGCTTGGATTGACTAAGGCGGCTTGGCTCATAGGGTCGCAGGCAATTCAGACAGGGCTGGTAAACGTTCGAGATCATCCTTGGCAGATGCATCCGACTGACGCTTGTTCCAGTTATCTGTCATTGCCTTTCTCCTTGGCTATTAAAAATCTGGTGGCAGCGGCTACAGATTAGTAGAGAAGCAGAGTTACCGATGAGAAGACCGGTAGAAGCGGGCGATTATGAGGTAAATGCGCAAGGACCCGAAGCGTAAATATGTAACCCGCAGACGGATGGCGCCACTTTGTTTCAGTGCGTTTCATGATGGAAGTGCGCCACGCCACCGACCGGCCGCTGAACCTTTATAAACCGAGTTTGCGCGGTGTTTGGCCAAATTTTTATCTAGTGATTTCGAAGGTTGCAGGAATGAGACCTACACGATACCCACCGTCGCTGCCAATTCAGCGACCGGGTGTGAGAGCCCGAATCAATCAAGGCGCAAAGCGCCCCAAAACCTGTAGTGGCGTATTTTTTCGTCTGCGATATGGCTTTATGGCGGCTGTGCGTGGGAGACTTTCGGGTTTACCGGTTGCCTTGATTGCCGGTTTCTCACCCCGCGCACGGCTGCCACCCAAGCCTGTGAGAAGGCTCGTGGCAGCTCCTCAAATCAAGGATGTTGTCCCATGACTAGAACAAATTCTTACAAAATTTGGCTTTTCCCTCTACGCGACTCCCAGTTGCGTAACGCCCCGCCGTCCACCCTCTCCCTCCGCCTCTCCGTCATCGGAGGTGGCAAATGACCGATCAATCAGAGCTGAAAACCATCGGCCTAACTCCCGTCATCTACTGCGCGGATCAAGCCCTATTCCACGTCACTCGCGGCGTCCCCCTCGGCGATGCGTTATCCATGGCTTCTGACTTTCTGTTTCTCGCCAAGAAGCTGAATGAAGATGCTGCCTATGCCACAGACACCGACCGCCATGCCTGGGCTGCGCATTATTTGACGGCGATGGGTAAGGCGGTGGTTGATGATGTGGCGAAGGTGCTGAAGCGGGGTCGGACTTCTGCATCGGCGGCTAAGCGGGCGGCGGAGAAGCCTGAAGCGTAGTGGTTGAACGATGGCGCGATGGTTTTGTTCCGGTCGTTGGCTGGCGTGACGTCTGGGGGAGTGAGCTGCTTGGGGTGGTGCCGGGCATTGAGATTGATGTTGGCTGGGCTGGCGCAATCGCCAGCAGGCTGGCTCCCACAGGGGTTTCGTGGGGTGACTGGGATATTGGATTTGCCTCGAGGTTTTTCGGGGCTTTTTGTTTTTCGGCTCAGGGTGAATGGCTTTCGGTTTACAGCGGGATAGACCAACGCATCTGCTCCCTGAAATGCCCACGAATCTGATGCTGTTTCTCACCTGCAATGCTTGCTATACATCCCCCATCGACAAGCCCTCAGGGCATTAGGCCGGTGAGTGAACGCCCCGTGCCTCACTCATCTAGACTTAATGGATAGTCGTAGGCAGAACCGAACACGTCGCTTTGGTGCTGTTGAATCAAAAGCAGCGTGGCAAGCTGCCTTAATGCCCTTGTAGAGGTGCGGCGAAGACCGTGCCGGGCACAACAAGATGCCCGCTCAGGGTGCCCTGGCCACCGGCCTGAAATTGCCACGATTCCGTGACGTGGTGTGAGTGCCGCAGCCGACACTTTCGGACGACCGACGACCTTCTGGTTTGTCCGTGACCGTGAGGATTGCTGAATGCCTGATGAGAGTTTGCACCTGCCTGTGGTCAACACCCTGCTGGAGCGCCACAAGGGCTCTGCGGGTGCGCTGTTGCCCATTCTTCATGATATTCAGGAACGCATCGGTTACATCCCCGATGCGGCCATCCCCGAGATTGCTCACGCCCTCAATCAGAGTCAGGCGGAGGTTCGCGGGGTGATCAGTTTTTACCATGACTTCCGTACCGCGCCGCCGGCCCGGCATATCCTGCGCCTGTGCCGGGCTGAGTCCTGCAAAAGCCGTGGTGCCGAAGCGCTTGCCGCGCAGTTGCGCGAACGTCTGCAACTGGACGATCACGGCAGCAGCGCCGACGGGAGCATCAGTTTGCGGCCGGTGTATTGCCTCGGTGCTTGCGCCTGCTCGCCGGCTCTGGAATTGGATGGCCGGGTGCATGCGCGGCTGAGCGCTGAGCGTCTCGATGCCTTGCTCGACGCTTGTCGGGAGGACGCATGATGCCGTCGCTCTATTTGCCCAGTGATTCGCTGGCCCGTGCCGTGGGTGCCGATGAGGTGGCGGTGGCCCTGATCACTGCGGCTCAGGAACGCAATCTTCCCCTGGAGTTGCAGCGCACCAGTTCTCGCGGCCTGTATTGGCTGGAACCGTTGCTGGAAGTGGACAGTCCGCAAGGCCGGATCGGCTTCGGCCCGTTGACCGCTGCCGATGTGCTGTCCGTGCTCGAAGCCCTGCAAGGCGACCCGTCCGCGCATCCACTGGCCTTGGGCCTGGTGGAAGAATTGCCTTATCTGAAGACTCAACAACGCCTGCTGTTCGCCCGCGCCGGTATTACCCGGCCGTTGTCGCTGGACGATTACCGGGCCCACGGCGGTTTCGAGGGTTTAACGAGGGCCGTGACCGTTGGCGGTGAGCAAACCGCGACGGAAGTGTTCGATTCAGGCCTGCGTGGCCGTGGCGGCGCGGCGTTTCCGGCCGGGATCAAATGGCGCACGGTACGCGCTACCCAAGCGGCGCAGAAGTACATTGTGTGCAACGCCGACGAAGGCGATTCCGGCACCTTCGCCGACCGCATGCTGATGGAAGGCGACCCTTTCCTGCTGATCGAAGGCATGGCCATTGCCGGCATCACCGTCGGCGCCACTTACGGCTACATCTATGTGCGCTCGGAATATCCAGACGCTGTTGCAATCCTGCGCCAGGCGCTGGACATCGCCCGGACCGCCGGTTACCTCGGCGCCAATGTCGGCGGCAGCGGTCTGGCCTTCGATATGGAAGTGCGGGTCGGTGCCGGCGCTTACATCTGCGGAGAAGAAACCGCGCTGTTGGACTCGCTCGAAGGCAAGCGAGGGATCGTCCGCGCCAAGCCGCCGATCCCTGCGTTGAAGGGGCTGTTTGGTCTGCCGACGCTGGTGCACAACGTGCTGACGCTGGCCTCGGTGCCGCTGATTCTGGCCAAGGGTGCGCAGTTCTATCGCGATTACGGCATGGGCCGTTCCCTCGGCACCATGCCCTTCCAGTTGGCGGGCAATATTCGCCACGGCGGTCTGGTGGAGCGGGCCTTCGGCCTGACGCTGCGGGAACTGGTGGAAGACTACGGCGGCGGCACCGCCAGTGGTCGTCCGCTGAAGGCTGCGCAGGTGGGCGGCCCGCTCGGCGCCTGGGTGCCGCCGTCGCAATTCGACACGCCGCTGGATTACGAGGCCTTCGCCGCCATCGGTGCGATGCTCGGTCACGGTGGTGTGGTGGTGGCTGACGACAGCCTGGACATGGCCCACATGGCGCGTTTCGCCATGCAGTTCTGCGCCGAGGAATCCTGTGGCAAATGCACGCCTTGCCGCATCGGCTCGACCCGGGGTGTGGAGGTGATCGACCGTCTGCTGGCCGCGCCGGACCAGAGCGGTCGCGATGCGCAGGTGATCATCCTCAAGGACCTGTGCGACACCCTGCAATACGGCTCGCTGTGCGCATTGGGCGGCATGGTCTCCTTTCCGGTCGCCAGCGCCCTCAAGTACTTCCCCGCCGACTTCGGTCTGCAAGCCTCGGAGGCCGAGCAATGATTACTCTCTTCGACCCGAAAACCGATATCGATCTTGGCACCCCGGCCCGCGAAAGCCAGGTGCAAATCACCCTGAACATCGACGGCCGCAGCATTAGCGTGCCCGAAGGTACTTCGGTGATGCGCGCCGCTGCGCTGATGGGCACCACCATTCCGAAACTGTGCGCCACCGACAGCCTGGAAGCTTTCGGCTCCTGCCGCATGTGCCTGGTGGAGATCGACGGCATGCGCGGCTATCCCGCGTCCTGCACCACGCCGGTCACTGAAGGCATGACCGTGCACACCCAGACGCCCAAACTCGCGACCCTGCGCCGTAACGTTATGGAGCTGTACATCTCCGATCACCCGCTGGACTGCCTGACCTGCTCGGCCAACGGCAACTGCGAACTGCAAACCGTCGCCGGTCAGGTCGGTCTGCGGGAGGTGCGTTACGGCTATGAAGGCGACAACCATCTAGCCGACGTGAAGGACACGTCCAACCCTTACTTCGATTACGACCCGAGCAAGTGCATCGTCTGCAACCGCTGCGTGCGCGCCTGCGAAGAAACCCAGGGCACCTTTGCCCTGACCATTACCGGGCGCGGTTTTGAATCCCGGGTCGCCGCCGCCGGTGGCGAGAACTTCCTCGACTCGGAATGCGTGTCCTGCGGCGCCTGTGTGCAAGCCTGCCCGACCGCGACGCTGATGGAAAAAAGCGTGGTGGAATTGGGTCAGCCAGAACGCAGCGTGATCACCACCTGTGCCTATTGCGGCGTGGGCTGCTCGTTCCGCGCCGAGATGAAAGGCGACAAGCTGGTGCGCATGGTTCCCGATAAGAACGGTCAGGCCAACCACGGCCATTCCTGCGTCAAAGGACGCTTTGCCTGGGGCTACGCGACCCACCCGGATCGCATCACCAAACCGATGATCCGCAAACACATCAACGACCCATGGCAGGAAGTCAGCTGGGATGAAGCGGTGACCTACGCCGCCAGCGAATTCCGCCGGTTGCAGCAAAAATATGGCCGCGACTCCATTGGTGGCATCACCTCCAGCCGCTGCACCAACGAAGAAACCTATCTGGTGCAAAAACTGGTGCGCGCCGCGTTCGGCAACAACAACGTCGACACCTGTGCGCGGGTCTGCCACTCGCCGACCGGCTATGGCCTGAAACAAACCCTGGGCGAGTCCGCCGGTACCCAGAGCTTCGACTCGGTGATGCAGGCCGACGTGATCCTGGTGATGGGCGCCAACCCCAGCGATGCGCACCCGGTGTTCGCCTCGCAACTCAAACGCCGCTTGCGTGAAGGTGCGCGGCTGATCGTCATCGACCCGCGCCGCATTGATCTGGTGGACTCGGTGCACGCTCGCGCTGAACTGCATTTGGCCCTGCGTCCCGGTACCAACGTCGCCATGCTGAATGCGTTGGCCCATGTGATCATCACCGAAGGCCTGCAAGACCAAGCCTTTATCGACGCCCGTTGCGAGGGCAGCGATTTTGCCCGCTGGAGCGAGTTCGTCAGCCGTGCGGAAAACTCGCCGGAAGTGCTTGGCGACATTTGCGGCGTAGACGCTGCCGACATCCGTGCCGCCGCCCGTCTGTACGCGGGCGCCGGCAATGCGGCGATCTACTACGGTCTGGGTATCACCGAACACAGCCAGGGCAGCACTGCGGTGATGGGCATCGCCAACCTGGCCATGGCCACGGGCAACATCGGTCGCGAAGGCGTCGGCGTGAACCCGCTGCGTGGGCAGAACAACGTCCAAGGCTCCTGCGACATGGGCTCCTTCCCCCACGAGCTGCCCGGCTACCGGCACATCTCCAACGAAGTGGTACGGACGCAGTTCGAACAGGCGTGGAACGTCACCTTGCAACCTGACCCGGGCCTGCGCATTCCCAACATGTTCGAGTCGGCCTTGGCCGGCACCTTCAAGGGTTTGTATTGCCAGGGCGAAGACATCGCTCAGAGTGATCCGAATACCCAACACGTCACCGCGGCCCTGTCGGCCATGGAATGCGTGGTGGTGCAGGACATTTTCCTCAACGAAACCGCCAGGTTCGCCCACGTGTTCCTGCCGGGCAGTTCGTTCCTGGAAAAAGACGGGACCTTCACCAACGCCGAGCGACGCATCTCCCGAGTGCGCAAGGTCATGGAGCCCTTGGGCGGCAAGGCCGACTGGGAAGGCACCGTGGCGTTGGCCAACGCCTTGGGCTACCCGATGAACTACACACATCCATCGCAAATCATGGATGAAATCGCCAGCCTGACGCCGACCTTCACCAACGTCAGCTACGCCGCACTGGACAGCCACGGCAGCCTGCAATGGCCGTGCAACGCCGCCGCACCGGACGGCACGCCGACGATGCACATCGACGAATTCGTTCGCGGTAAGGGGCGCTTCATGCTCACCGGTTACGTGCCTACCGAGGAGAAGGTCAACAACCGTTATCCGCTGCTGTTGACCACCGGACGCATCCTCAGCCAGTACAACGTCGGCGCCCAGACCCGGCGTACCGAAAACGTTGCCTGGCACGATGAAGATCGTCTGGAAATTCACCCGACCGACGCCGAAAGCCGTGGCATCAACGAAGGTGACTGGGTCGGCATCGGCAGCCGGGCCGGGCAGACCGTACTGCGTGCGCGGGTCACCGAACGAGTCGCCCCGGGCGTGGTGTACACCACGTTCCACTTCCCTGAATCAGGGGCCAACGTCATCACCACCGACAACTCCGACTGGGCCACCAACTGTCCGGAGTACAAGGTCACCGCCGTGGAAGTCAGCCGCGTTTACCACCCTTCGGAGTGGCAAAAACGCTACCAGGAATTCAGCGACGAACAGGACCGTTTGCTCAAGGATCGCCGTCAGGCCCGTGACGCTAAAGCGGAGGTACGCCGATGAGTACTGAGAACCTGATCAAAATGGTCAACCAGATTGCCCAGTACTTCGCCACCGAACCGGACCAGCAAGCGGCCGTGCTCGGTGTGCGTAATCATCTGCAGATGTACTGGACGCCCGGCATGCGCAAGGAATTGCTGGCGTGGCAGACGGAGCATCAGGGGGCGGATTTGCATCCTCTGGCGCAAGCGGCGGTCAGTGGGGCGGGTTGGGAGGCTTAGGTTCACACGCCCCTGAGATTGGCCTGCGGGCTGAAAACCTGTAGGAGTGAGCCTGCTCGCGATAGCGTCAGTTCAGTCAGCACTTATGCTGAATGTACGGCCCTCATCGCGAGCAGGCTCACTCCCACAGGGGTTATGTGTTCAGAGCAAATGTTGAGAGATCAGCTTCGAGATCTCCACCATCGATGTCCTGCCGGTAAATTCAAACTTCACCTTCCCCAACGACGAAAAGTAAATCTCCAACTCCGAATCCAGATCAAACGTCCCGGACGTTTCCACCGAATACGCCACGATGTTTTTGTACGGCAACGAGGTGAAGTCTTTCTTGCTGCCAGTAAGGCCCTGCACGTTCACCGCGATGATCCGCTTGTTGGTAAACACCACGCCATCGCGCATGGATTTGTAGGAGTCGATCACCTGCTCCCCATCCAATAACAGCGAAGTAACGCGTTCGGCGTATTCATCGTTTTGCTTGAGTTTGAAGAAGCCTTTGTTGTTGAAATCAATCATCTGCCAATCCCTGTTTTCAAATGAACCTCTAAGCCGGATGCACGGGCAACACAACCAATGCCTCCAACCCGCCCTTCGACCGATTACGCAGCTTCAGTTCGCCGCCATGCTCCAACACAATAGCCCGCGCCGCCGATAAACCTAACCCGACTCCCCCGGTACTTTTGTTACGCGATCCTTCCAGGCGAAAGAACGGCGTGAATACCTGTTCAAGACTCGACTCAGGAATCCCCGGCCCACGATCCAGTACTTTGATCCGCACTTCCCCACTATCCGGAATCAGTTCAATCGCCGGCTCACTGGCGTACTTGATCGCGTTATCGAGCAAATTGGTCATCACCCGCTTAAGCCCCAACGGTCGCCCGAAATACACCAGTCGCAGCGGCCCGCTGAACGCAATGTCGACACCCTGATCCCGATAATCATCCAGCAACGTTTGCAGCAACTCCGCCAGATCAAACTGGGTCGCCGGCTCAAGCCGGGCATCATCCCGGAAGAACTCCAGCGCCGAATTGATCATCGCCTGCATTTCATCCACATCACGAAACAGCCGCTGCTGTTGCTCGCTGTCTTCGATGAATTCCCCGCGCAAGCGCATCCGTGTCAGGGGCGCGCGCAGGTCATGGGAGATCGCGGCGAGCATTTGCGTGCGGTCGCGGATGAAGTGTTGCAACTGGGCCTGCATGGCGTTGAAGGCGAGAATCGCCTGACGAATTTCCTGTGGGCCGACGGGCTCGATAGGCGGGGCGCGAAAGTCCGTGCCGAAACGCCGGGCGCCGTCGGCGAAGTGTTGCAAGGGTGTGGCGAGGCGGCGAGTGGCGATCAGTGTGACGAGGGTGGTAGAGATGAGTACCAACAAGATGACGATCAGGTAGCGTGGCGTATCGTCGAGGCCCCAATTGCGCGAGTGTGCGGCGAACATCAGCCAGGAGGCGTCCGGCAACTCGATCAGCAGCGCGTAATGCGCGTCCGCCGAGTTTTCCGTCCAGTCGGCCGGCTCATAGACCTGGATTCGACCGGCGAATTTGAGCAACGGCTGCAGAACGGTCGAGCCGACTTCGGAATCCAGATCCTCCACCGTCGGAAGGTTGAGCTCGCGCCGATCAAGGTGCCAACTGACGGTGAAGCCTTCATCGCTGACGGATTGTGCCAGTTGGCTGCGCAGTGGTGCCGGGGCGGCCTGGATGATGCGGGTGATGGCGGCCATTTTATCCAGCAACCCGGTTTCGGTCAGCGGCGGGCGCGCCCACACGCCGGCCAGTTGGATAAACAGCCCGTTGAGCGCCAGTGAAATGAGCATCGCCAGAATGATCGTCAAGGCGATCCAGCGCGCCACCGTGTCCCGGCGAATTCGCTTCAGCCAGCTCATCGCCGGGTCACGCTGGGGGTGAACAGGTAGCCGCCATTGCGTACGGTGCGAATCATCGCCGGGCGTTTGCTGTCGGATTCGAGTTTGCGCCGCAGCCGGCTGACTTGCACGTCGATGCTGCGATCGAACGCGTCATGGCAATGCCCGCGCGCCAGGTCCAGCAGTTGTTCGCGGGTGAGGATGCGCTGGGGGTGTTCGACGAAGACCAGCAGCAAGTCGAACTCGCCGGCCGAGAGCGGGATCATCACGTTGTCTGGCGAGCGCAGTTCACGGCGCGTGACGTCCAGATGCCATTCGGCGAAGTCGATCAGCGGCCGTGGGCGCTCCTGCACTACCGGGCGGCGCTCGTCCACACGGCGCAACACGGCGCGCACTCGGGCCAGCAACTCACGGGCGTCGAAGGGTTTGGTCAGGTAGTCATCGGCGCCGAGTTCGAGGCCGACGACCCGGTCACTGAGTTCGCCCATGGCGGTCAGCATGATCACTGGCATAGCGTAGCGAATCCGCAGTTGCTGACACAGGATCAGCCCGCTGTCCCCCGGCAACATCACATCAAGAATGATCAGGTCAGGCGGCTGTCGCTCGATGGCCGCCCACAGCGACGCGCCGTCGGTGGCGACTGCGACGCTGTAGCCGTGCTGCACGAAGAATTTTTTCAGCAGATCAAGGACCTCAAGGTCATCGTCCACAATTAAAAGGCTGTTCACCGAAGGTCACTTGAGGGGGCGAATGGAACCGTCATCTAAAACCATTCAGGGCGGCGCGTCATATATTTCAATCCTGCAATGAAACGTCAGCGCCGCAATAAACCAGACATCTTTGCGCAAGGCTCGGGGTTCAGCATCTCGGTGAATTCCTTCCCGAGACTCGCGTCCATGCTGCCTTTCAAATGTGCTCCCTGGCTGGCCCGCAACACTTCGATCGCCGTATTCGCCGCAGGGCTGGCGGGTTGCAGCAGCCAACCGCCTTCGTCCGCCATCGTGACCTGCGCCGAAATCAGCTACTCGGTGTACGACCCGGCGGAACCGTTCAACCGCGGCATCTTCGCGTTCAATCGGGTGGTCGACGACTACGCCCTGGCGCCGGTCGCTCGCGGCTATCGCTACTTGCCGGACTTTTTCCAGACGGGTGTGCATAACTTTGTGGCGAACTTTGGTGAGCCGAAGGTCTTTATCAATGACCTGCTGCAAGGCAACCCGATGCGCTCGGTCAACACCCTGGGGCGTTTTGCGCTGAACACCACGGTCGGCGTGGTGGGGTTGATCGATGTCTCCGGCATGGCCGGCATCCCGCGTCACGACGCGGACTTTGGCCAGACGTTTGGCGTGTGGGGCATCGGCAACGGTCCGATCGTCGAGCTGCCAGTGTTCGGCACTTCAAACAGCCGCGACGCCGCCGGGCGAGTGCTGAGTTTTGTGGTCGATCCGTTCGGCAGCAACAGCGATACCGTCGACACGCTGTCCACCATCAACACGGTCGGCGGCATCGTCGATGGTCGAGCAGAAGCGTTACCGCTGACCGACAGCCTGCAAAAACTGCCGGATTATTACAGCGCTCTGCGCAATGTGGTCGCCGAGCATCGAGCCGCTTACGTGGTTGATGGCAAACAAGGCTCGTCGCAGAACACCAAACCTCAATGCACAGGAGCACCGGCCGATGGTTTCTGAAGGCAATAACCTGATTCTGCAACAACGGATGATCCGGGACGACGCAGCCAATCTGCACTGCCGGGAAATCACCCTGCGCCTGTCGCCAGACTGCCGCCAACTGGTGCTCAGCCGCTACACCGAACACTACGGCCCGGCGGTGGTGCGCTGGATCGAGCGCAGTCATACGGTGTCGGTGAGCGAGTTGTTTCGCTGGCTCGTGGCCAATGGGAAAACCAGTGTCATAACAGCGGACAGCCTTTCGCTGCCTTGATGAATCACCCGTCTCACTTCAACACCACGCCACTGATTTGCTATCGTGCACGCCATCGCCTCACCTCAAAGAACAATGGAAGCCATTGTTAACAAGGAAGAATGAATGGTCCTCTTCGCAATATTGGTGTTCCTCGCTGCGTCGGCGGGGATCTGGTTCTGGATAGTGAGGAACCGTGGCAGCTTCAATCTGTGGTTCGCCAACCTGGCAGGTGCTCTGGCCAGTTTTATTGTCGCCACGATCGTGCTGGTGTTCGCGAGCCCCGTTGAGACAGAAGTACGACCCGCTGTCATTCTTTATACGATCATGTCGATCCTTGGCGTCTTCATCGGGACATGGCTCTTCGTAGTCGCCAGGTTCAAGCAGGATGAGTATCCGGTCGGGCGTCATTTGATCGCCGGAACTGGCAGTCTGGTGACGGCATTCCTCACGTTTGTGATATGCGCACTGATCTTTAATGGCTAATGAGTACTGCCCAGCCCTTCACCCTTCGACGGCACACCTTTAGCAGCAAGCCAGTGGCCATCAGATAACCCTGGACGCTGGCTGCGCTATCATCGCGCGCTCTGTGCACCAAGAGTCTTGAACCTGCATGCCCATGTCTTCGCCATTCCCCGACGGCCACCGCTCTCTACCACCGGTCCTCGCCGGCCCGCTGTTGCGGCGCCTGGAGCCCACGCGCCTGGTGCTCTGGCTGGTGGGAACCCGGACCTTATCGCTGACATTACGCCTGCAAGGTGTCGGCGACATTCGCCTCGACGCCGGGCAATGCACAGTCATCCCGGTTGGCCGTCATGCCTTCGTTCATCTGATCGATGTGCCGCTGACGACCGCCCTGCCCTGCGACACCCAGATCGACTATGACCTGCTGATTGATGACGCGGCGACCGGTATTGCCGACTGGGCGCCACATCTTCTGTACGGCGAAGCGCGTTGCCCGAACTTTGTTTTGCGTTCGCGCATCGATCAGTTGCTGCACGGTTCCTGCCGCAAACCTCACCACCCGGCAGCCGATGGTTTGCTGTGCGTCGATCGTTTTCTGGCGACAGCGCCTGCCGCGACAGAGCGCCCGGCCCTGCTGATGATGAGCGGCGATCAGGTGTACGCCGATGATGTCGCCGGCCCGATGTTGCGGGCGATTCATGCCCTGATCGCACAACTGGGGCTGTTCGAAGAACACCTCGAAGGGGCGGTGGTCAGCGACAGCGCCAAACTCTACGAGCACCCGGCCAGTTACTACCATCGTGCGGATTTGTTACCGGCGCTTGAGAGCAACAAAACCTTGCGCGAGCGATTTTTCGGCGGTGCGCGCAAGCCGATTTTCACCAGCAGCAGTGCCGACAACCATCTGGTGACGTTCGCCGAAGTCATGGCCATGTACCTGCTGGTCTGGTCGCCGACACCCTGGACACTGATCGCGCCACAACCACCGGTGCTGACGCCCGAAAGACGCAAACGTTATGCCCTTGAACAAACGCGCATCGATGACTTCAAGGCCGGTCTGGGGGGTGTCGGACGGGCGATGGCGCACCTGCCGTGCCTGATGATTTTCGACGACCATGACATCACCGATGACTGGAATCTTTCCGCGCAATGGGAAGAAACGGCCTACGGCCACCCGTTCTCCAAGCGCATCATCGGCAACGCGCTGCTCGCCTACATGCTGTGCCAGGGCTGGGGCAACAACCCGGATGCGTTCGTCGGTGTCGTGGAAAAAACCCGTTTGTTGAGTGCCACGGGGCACGACCATTATCTCGACCGCGACGTCCAGGACGAGCTGATCGATGAGCTGCTCGGTTTTCAACACTGGCATTACGTGCTGCCCACGACACCGGCGCTGGTCGTCATCGACACCCGCACCCGACGCTGGCGCAGCGAGATGAACCTCAAGCAACCCTCGGGTCTGCTGGACTGGGAGGCGCTCAGCGAGCTGCAACAGGAACTGCTCGATCACCCGTCGGCGATCATCGTTTCGCCGGCGCCGATCTTCGGCGTCAAACTGATCGAAACCGTACAAAAAGTGTTCAGTTGGTGCGGTTATCCGCTGCTGGTCGACGCGGAAAACTGGATGGCCCATCGCGGCGCGGCCCAGGTCATCCTGAACATTTTCCGACACTCGCGGACACCCGGTAACTACGTGGTGCTGTCAGGTGATGTGCATTATTCCTTCGTCTACGAAGTGCTGATCCGACACCGCAAGGCCGGCCCGCGAATCTGGCAGATCACCAGCAGCGGCATCAAAAACGAATTCCCACCCTCGCTGCTCGAATGGTTCGACCGCCTCAACCGCTGGCTCTACTCACCGCGCTCGCCGCTCAACTGGCTGACCAAACGCCGTCGCATGCGCATCATCCCGCACATCCCTGAACATGCTGAAGCAGGTGAACGGCTGTGGAATTCGGCGGGGATCGGCCAGGTGTTCTTCAATGAGAAAGGACAACCCCAGGAAATTTATCAGCACAACTCAAACGGTGCGCCGAAGACGCGGATGGTTGCGCCTGAGAATGACGACTGAAAGTGTGAGTCACCATGAACCTCACCCGAACCCTGATCATCGGCAACTCTGGCTCAGGCAAAAGCTGGCTGGCTGAACGATTGGCTGAACAACTTCACGTGCCGTGGACCGATCTTGATCAGGTTCACTGGGCGTCAGACGAACGCAGCATCGCCCGCCCTCGCGCCGAAGCATTGGGCATGGCGCGGGTGCTGGCCGATGAAGAGTGCTGGGTGATCGAAGGTGTTTACGGCTGGATTGTCCGCGAAGTTATCCACAGAGCAACAGCGCTTGTCTGGCTGTGTGTTGACGACGAAATCTGCGTTGCCAATGTTCGCCTGCGAGAAAACAGACCAGACAACGACGGGTTGCTGATAGCGTTGCTGGAATGGGCTGGCAGTTATCGGGTTCGCGAAGACTCCAGTGGGTTTTCCGCACACCGACAACTGTTCGAAGGATTCAGCGGTTCAAAAATAAAACTTATGAGTCGAAGTGAAATTTTGGCCTTCGTGAACACTCTGTAGCGTCCCGATTCATCTCACGGGCAAATCGGATCGGGATTACATCTGACTCGGAAACATCCCTTGGCTAGTCGATGGATACTCAGCATCCGGCGCTATCAAACTGAGAGAAACCAATGCAAACCGTCAAGCACTCAGCAAATCGCAAAAAAAGTGGAAAGATCGCGCTGGCCGGCTCCGAAGCACCCGATGAAACAACTTATCTTCTGAGTTCCGCAGCCAACGCTGAACGTCTACTCAAGTCGATTGATAATCTTCGTGCAGGACAAACCTCTGCAAGACGACTGATTACGCTGGCGGAGATTCAGACCCTGTAGGAACTGTCGAAGGCTCGGTGCACGCTCGGCAATTCCCACAGAGATACATATTTCAGGCTGCGCTCACTGCCCGACAAACCCCTCTGACAATCATCTCCACTTCCCGCTCATCAATCGTCAACGGCGGCAGCAGGCGAATGGTCTTGCCGCGAGTCACGTTGATCAGCAAGCCGTGATCCCGTGCGGCGATCAGGGTCAGGTCGCGGATCGGCTGTTTGAGTTCGATGCCGATCATCAAGCCTTGGCCACGAATCGCCAGGACGTTCGGGTCGTCCGCCAGTTCGGTGCGCAGTCTGGCCAGCAGGCGTTCGCCCTGGAGTCTGGCGTTTTCCAGCAGGCCCTGTTCTTCGATAATGTCCAGCACCGTGCAGCCGACCCGGCACGCCAGCGGATTGCCGCCGAAGGTGCTGCCATGGCTGCCGGGGGTGAACAGATCGGCGGCTTTGCCTCTAGCCAGGCAAGCGCCGATGGGGATGCCGTTGCCGAGGCCCTTGGCCAGGCTCATGACGTCCGGGACGATGCCTTCGTGCTGGAAGGCGAACCAATGGCCGGTACGACCGATGCCGGTCTGGATTTCGTCGAGCATCATCAGCCAGCCGCGCCGGTTGCACAGTTCGCGTACGGCTTTCAGGTAACTGGCAGGCGCTAACTGGACGCCGCTTTCACCCTGAATCGGTTCCATCAGAATCGCCACGATGCGCGGGCCATGGGCTTGCTGCACCTTTTCCAGCGCGTTGAGGTCGCCGAAGGGCACTTTGACGAAGTCGCCGGGCAACTCATTGAATCCCAGACGCACGGCCGGGCCGTCGCTGGCGGACAAGGTGCCCAATGTCCGGCCGTGGAAGGCGTTTTCCATGACCACCACCAGCGGCTGATCGACGCCTTTGTGCCAGCCGTAAAGCCGCGCAAGTTTCAGCGCGGTTTCATTGGCTTCGGCACCGGAGTTGTTGAAAAACGCCCGCTCCATGCCCGCCAACTTCGTCAGTTTCTGCGCCAGCCGCTGTTGCCAGTCGATGCTGTAGAGGTTGGAGGTGTGCAGCAGCAGTCCGGCCTGCTCGCTGATCGCCGACACGATTTTGGGATGAGAGTGGCCAACGTTGGTCACCGCCACGCCCGCCACCGCATCCAGATACTCACGACCCGCCTGATCCCAAAGTCGGGTGCCCAGGCCTTTGCTGAAACTCAGGGCCAGAGGTTGGTAAGTGGTCATCAGGCAGGCGGCGGTCATGACATCAAGCTCCATCAATTGTCGGTGTTTTTGCAGTATGGTTAGCCACCTGAGTTGGATAAACGCTGTAACACTTCAATCATCTTAAAGCTGAGCTTGATAATGGATCTGTTCCAGGCAATGACGGTTTACGTCAGAGTGGTAGAGGCTGGCAGCATGACGGCCGCCGCCCAGCAGTGCGAAATGTCCACGACCATGGTCGGCAATCACCTTCGCGCGCTGGAGCAACGTCTGGGTGTGCGCTTGTTGAACCGTACGACACGGCGTCAGCGACTGACGGAATTCGGCTCGGCTTATTACCAGCGCTGTCTGGAGGTGCTGGGATTGGTGGCCGATTCCGAACGTCTGGCCGAACAGAGCCATGACACGCCGAGCGGCACCTTGCGCATCACGGCTCCGCTGACCTTCGGCACTGAAAAGCTCGCGCCTGCGCTCAGCGAGTTCACCCTGCGTTACCCGCAAGTCAAACTGGACGTGGTGCTCACCAATGGACGGCCCGATCTTCTCGAAAACGGACTCGACGTGGCGTTTCGCCTGGGCGCGATTGAACCGTCCAACCTGATCGCCCGTCCGCTCATCGACTACACGCTGACCATGTGCGCCTCGAAGGACTATCTGGCACGCCGAGGCACACCAGAAAAACCCGAAGACCTGCAACATCATGACTGCTTGTCCTTTGCCTATCCGGTCGGCGATGACTGGCAATCCGTGGAAAAACAATGGCGCCTGAGCGGGCCGGAAGGCGAAGTGATGGTGGCGGTCAGAGGCCCAATGCTGATCAACAGTTCGGCCGGGCTGCATCAGGCCGCTCGAACCGGGATGGGTGTCGTGATGTTGCCCGACGCGTTGGTCGAGCAGGATTTGCTGGACGGAAAACTGGTGGCGTTGATGCAGAACTACCAACTGCCGAGCAGGCCGATGCACCTGGTGTACGCCCAGGATCGCTACCGCTTGCCGAAATTACGTCGCTTCGTCGACTTCGCCATGCAGTTGTGGGCCAAACACTAGCCGGGGCATTACGCCATGCACTAATCTCCCCAACTGACGGGTCACTTTGATATCAGTGCAGGGAGAGCGGTGATGGGTGAAGCATCGAATATCGAGCCGTTGAAATTCAATGTGTCGGATTTGAACGAGGACATGCTGCACACCATTCTGGAACTGGTCAGTGACGGCATTTGGGACTGGAACGCCAACACCGGGTTCGTCTACCGCAATCCCGGGTGGTACGAAATGCTCGGCTACGAAGTCCACTCCCTGGACAACACCGTGTTTACCTGGGAAAACGTGATTCACCCTGACGATTACCCTCGGGTGATGTCGGTGTTTGATGACTATCTGAATCATCGCGCGCCGGGCTATCAAGCCGAGTATCGCTGCCGCAAGAAGGACGGCAGTTATATCTGGATTGAAGATCGCGGTTACATACTGGCACGCAATGTCGACGGATCGGTGGCGCGAATGGTTGGCGCCCACCGCAGTATCGAAGACAAGAAACGCCTCTTCGAGGAGATGGAACGGCGCAATCAATCCCTTGAAGCTATCGTCGAAGAACGCACCCGGGAGTTGTCGCGGGTCAATCAGCAGTTGCAAATTCAGCTTGAAGAAAACCGCAAACTGGCGGAAACCGATGCGCTGACATCGATCGCCAATCGCTATCGCCTGGAAAAGGCCCTGCCCCAGGAATGCGACCGTGCCCAGCGCTTTCGGCAGCCGCTGTCACTGATCGCCATGGACATTGATGACTTCAAGAACATCAACGATTACTACGGCCATGCGCTGGGAGATGCGGCGTTGATTCAGGTCGTCGAGAGCGTGGAACGCAGCGTACGCGAAGGCGATCTATTGGCGCGCTGGGGCGGCGACGAGTTCATCCTCATCCTGCCCAATACTTCGCTGGCCGACGCCAGATCCATCGCCGAAAAAATCCGCCACGGCCTTTCAAATCTACCGCCTGTGGGAGAGTTTCACGTGACCATGAGTTTTGGCGTGGTTCAGCGCTTTGAAGAAGAGCAGCAGACCGGTCTTCTGGCCAGGGCGGATCAGGCGCTGTATCGGTCAAAGATTGCGGGCAAGAATGTGATTTCGGGATGAGTACCGTCTTGCATGTCCGCGATGTACTGGCCTCGGAAGTGGAATCCGTACGGCTTTTTCTTGAGCAGAACGGATGGGCTCACCGCCTGGGATCAACTGAACATTTTGCGCAGTTGATCGGCAACTCTCAACGTACTGCGCTTGCCGTGAAGGAAGCCCACATTGTCGGGTTTGCCCGTGGCATCACCGACGGTCTGTCCAACGGTTATCTGTCGATGGTTGTCGTGTCCGGACAGTATCGACGTGAAGGTATAGGCCGAGCGCTGGTCGAGCATGTCATGGGAGAGAACACTGACATCACCTGGGTTCTACGCGCGGGCCGCGAGGGCGCTTCGGAATTCTTTTCGCGCCTGGGCTTTGAAACGTCGAGCATCGCAATGGAGCGCCCACGCAGTCGATAGACAAACTGCGCTTCACATCCCCGCCTTCACCAGTACCGGTTTCTCCTGATAACGATCCGGATACAGCTGCTTGAGCGCCGCTACTTTCGGCAGGTCGTTGATCACGATGTACGGATACGTCGGGTGCTCGGTCAGGAAGTCCTGATGTTCCTCCTCCGCCGGGTAGAAACCGTTGTAGGTTTCCAGCTTGGTTACAATGGGCTTGTTGAACGAACGGGCGGCGTCGAGCTGGGCAATGTAGGCCTGGGCGACGCGCTGCTGTTCAGTGTTTGCAGGGAAAATCGCCGACCGATACTGCGTGCCGCTGTCAGGGCCCTGGCGGTTCAACTCTGTGGGGTTGTGAGCCACTGAGAAATAGATCTGCAGCAAGGTGCCGTAACTGACCTGCGACGGATCGAAGGTGACCTCGACCGATTCCGCATGACCGGTATCGCCATCGCTGACGCGCTCATACCGGGCAGTGTTCGCTTCACCGCCTGCGTAACCGGAGACGGCTTTTTTCACGCCTTTAACGTGCTGGAACACCCCTTGGACGCCCCAGAAGCAACCGCCGGCGAAGACTGCAGTTTCGCTGTGGGCCTGAGTGGTTTCATCCAGGGCAGGCGGCGGGATGATGACCGCCTCATCAGCGGCACCGAAAGAGAACGCCGAGCATTGGCTGATGACGCCGGCAGCCGCCAAACACAACAAGGTGCGGCGCCAGGTAAAAGTGGTTTTCATGAGTCTGACTCCTGAACAAATGAAAGGGCTATCAACCGAACGTAAAGGCATACGCCGATACACCCGGATCGAGAAACTCGATACTGAAGGTGCGGTCCGTCACGCCACCGTTCTGGCGCACCAATTGATACAGCCGTTGCTCGGTGACACTGCCGCTGCCATCGGGGGCCACGTCGGTACCGTGGGCATCGCCGGGGGCTTTTCCGTCAATCAGCACTTTGAAACGCACCGGTTTACCGTCTGCGCCGGGGCCCAGCACCAGGTGCAAATCGCGAGCATGGAAGCGGTAGACGATGCGGCTGGCCGGCGCACTTGAGGTCGCGTGTTCCGAACCGACGTTCCATTGACCGTCCAGCCCCCAATCGTTGAGTGCCAATTGCGACGGAGTGCTGTACGCCGACACCTTGTCTGGCACCAAACCTGTTTCAGGCACGAAGTGCTCCGCACGCTGGTAGCCGACATAGGTTTCCGGCGACTGGACTTCACTCATGTCCGGGGCGAGTTGAACTCCCGTGGCGTCAGCATTGATCAGCCCGTCGGCGACTTTTGTGGCACCTGCTTCACGCAGCAACTGCTGGATCACGCGCTCCGATTCGGCGTACTCGCCTTCACCGAAGTGGTGATAACGAATGCGCCCCTGCGCGTCGGCAAAATAGTGGGCCGGCCAGTATTCGTTGTTGAAAGCACGCCAGATCTTGTAGTCATTGTCGATCGCCACCGGATAGTTGATGCCCAGGTCCTTCATGGCTTTGGTGACATTGCCCACATCACGCTCGAAGGCGAATTCGGGCGCATGAACACCGATTACCACCAGGCCCTGATCGCGGTACTTCTCGGCCCAGGCTTTCACATACGGCAAGGTGCGCAGGCAGTTGATGCAGGAGTAAGTCCAGAAATCCACCAGCACGACTTTGCCCTTCAATGCCTGTGCGGTCAGAGGCGGTGAATTGAGCCACTGCACGGCGCCGTCCAGCGGCGGGAGGTTGCCTTCAATCGGCAATGAGCCCGGCGCTTTCGCCGACATTTTCATCGCCCCGCCAGCGGCCATCATCGCCCCGCTGTTGTTCGGTGACTTACCGGCCAACCGACCTACCAACGCCTGCTCGATGCCGCCAGTGGAAGCCGTCGAAACCCGCGCCAGAATCCCGGTGTCCAGCCCGAGGGCAATGGCTGCCACACCAGCCAACATCGCCGCGCCCAAACCTCGACGCACCCATTCACCCGCGCCAATCGAGCGCTTCATCGCCGCAAAGACTTTACCGCCCAGCAACAACGCTACGGCGAGCGAAGTTGCGGCACCCGCGGCGTAAGCCAGCAACAGCAACGTGGTTGCGATGCTTGCCCCTTGCAGCGCGGCCCCGGTCAGCACCAAGCCCAAAATCGGCCCGGCGCAAGGCGCCCAGAGCAGCCCCGTGGCGACGCCGATCAGGAACGAAGCGCCGGGACGCGGACGAGCATCGGCGCCCGCGGCTTCCGACAGTCGGCTGCCGGCCGCCACCAGCGGACGGGTCAGGTGCTCGGCCAATCGAGGCAGCAGCAACGTCAGCCCGAACAGTGCCACGAACAGCAACGCGAGCCAGCGACCGTACTGATTGACTTGCACCACCCAGCCGCCGCCCACCGCCGCCAACGAGGCGACGAGCGCGAAGGTCAGCGCCATCCCCGCCAGCAGCGGCAAGCCACTTTTCATAAACGGCTGCCCGGTGCGAGCGAAGACAAAGGGCAATACCGGCAGAATGCACGGGCTGACAATCGTCAGCACACCACCGAGATAAGCGAGAACCAGCAGCCACATAGCATCGACCTGCAAAAAGTGAGTGAAAGGAAGAGCCCATGGGTCACGCTGCCTGGGGCTCGAAGGTCATCGCCAGACCGTTCATGCAGTAACGCAGGCCGGTGGGCTTGGGCCCGTCGTCGAAGACATGGCCCAGATGACCACCGCATCGGCGGCAGTGGACTTCTTCACGCAGCACGCCGAAGGATCGGTCCTGGCGAGTCGCCACCGCCTTCTCCAGTGGTGCCCAGAAGCTGGGCCAACCGGTGCGGCTATCGAACTTCGTGTCGGAAGAAAACAACGGCAAATCACAACCGGCACAGGCGAAGGTCCCCTCGCGATGCTCGTTGTTCAGCGGGCTGCTGTAGGCGCGCTCGGTGCCCTCTTCCCGCAGGATTTCGTACTGCTCGGCGCTGAGCATGGCGCGCCATTCGCTGTCGCTGTGAGTCACCTCGAACACCTCCGACGCACTGGCGTCGCTGACCAGCGCAGTACGGGCGGCAAATTTTGGCAACACACCGATCACCAGGGCTGCAGCGCCCAGCCCGCCGCTCGCTACAAGAAACTGTCGCCGTGAAAACATGGCCTTCTCCAAAATTCCAGGTGCCTGATAGGGAACACAGCCTAGGCTTGGGTTGATCGCCAAATCCTCACGGGCAGTTAAACAATTCGTGATAACTCGCCCCGAGGAAAACCCGCACAATGTGCCCATTGCGCTACAAAGGATTGAGCTTTATGGAACAGACCAAACGTGTCCTGGTGGTCGAGGACGACCTGCACATCGCCGACCTTATCTGCCTGCATCTACGTGATGAGCAGTTCGAGGTGGTGCACTGCGCCGACGGTGATGAAGGCATGCGACTGCTGCAGCAAGGAAGCTGGGACGCACTGATCCTCGACCTGATGCTGCCCGGTGTCGACGGCCTGGAAATCTGCCGTCGGGCACGGGCCATGGCCCGCTACACACCGATCATCATCACCAGCGCCCGCTCCAGCGAGATGCACCGGATTCTGGGGCTGGAGCTCGGAGCCGACGATTACCTGGCCAAGCCTTTTTCCATGCTTGAACTGGTCGCACGGGTCAAAGCCCTGCTTCGACGAGTCGATGCCATGGCCCGCAACCTGAAAATGGACGCCGGCAGCCTGACCACCGACGGCCTGTCCATCGACCCGATCACCCGCGACGTCGCTCTCGACGGTCGTCGCCTGGACCTCACGCCGCGGGAGTTCGACCTGCTGTATTTCTTCGTCCGACAGCCTGGCAAGGTGTTCTCGCGGATGGACCTGCTCAACGCGGTCTGGGGCTACAGCCACGAAGGCTACGAACACACGGTCAACACCCATATCAACCGCCTGCGGGCCAAAATCGAAGCCGATCCGGCCCAACCTGCGCGCATCCTCACGGTGTGGGGTCGTGGCTACAAGTTCGCGGCCAAGGAGGAGCAGCCATGAGGCTGACCCTGACACAACGCCTTTCCCTGGTGTTCGCCCTCCTGTTGCTGGTGTGCTGTGGCACCTCGGCCTGGATGCAAGTGCGCTCCAACAAGATGCATGAACTGGAAGTGGTTCAAGGGCTGTCGCGCGATCTTGCCCAGCACATCGCCCGCGACACCGTGCTGATGGACACCAACGGCCTGATGCCCAATGCCGTGCGCGAATTGTTCAGCAAACTCATGCTGGTCAATCCCAGTGTCGAGGTCTATCTGCTCAATACCGAGGGGCAAATTGTCGGCAGCGCCGCCCCCGAAGGCCGGATACACCGGGAGCGGATTGATCTGGCACCCATCCAGCGTTTGCTCAAAGGCGATGCGCTGCCGATTCTCGGCGACGACCCACGCAGCGCCGACGGTCGCAAAGTGTTCAGCGCCGCGCCGTTGCAGGTCAACGGCAAACCGGAAGGCTACCTCTATGTGGTGTTACTCAGTGAAGAACACGACCGCTTCGCCGAACGCGGTGCCACCAGCGCCGCGCTCAATACCGCGCTGTTGTCCATCGGGTTGGTGGCGTTGTTGTGCCTGATCGCCGGCCTCACCGCATTTGCCCTGATCACCCGACCGTTGCGGCGATTGACCGAAAGGGTCAGCCAGTTCGACATCGACGGCGTCCCCTCCACACCGCCCGCATCGGACCCGGTAGAAAAGGCCTCGAGCCACGATGAAATAGCCGTACTCGACGCAGCTTTCCGTCAGATGCAAACCCGCCTCAGCGAACAATGGCGTTCGCTGACTCGCCAGGATCAGGAACGCCGCGAACTGGTGGCAAACATCTCCCACGACCTGCGCACACCGCTGGCTTCGCTGCACGGTTATCTGGAAACGCTATCGTTCAAAGACGCCACGCTGTCCCCCGCCGACCGTCGTCGCTATCTGGGCATCGCCCTGGATCAAAGCCGCAAGGTTGGCGGCCTGGCGCAATCACTGCTCGAATTGGTGCGGCTGGAACACGGTTTCGTGCAACCGGTGCTGGAGCGTTTTTCCCTGACCGATCTGGTGCAGGACATCTTCCAGAAATTCGAACTCACCGCCGAAGCGCGCCAGATCGAACTCAAGGCCACCTTCGCGCCTAACGTTTCAGCCGCCTGCGCCGACCTGGGGCTGATCGAGCGCGTGCTGACCAACCTGTTCGACAACGCCCTGCGCGATACCCCCCAGGGGGGCGAAATCGAACTGAGCCTGCGCCCTCAAGGGCCTTTTATCGAAGTTACCGTCAGCGACACCGGCCCCGGCATCGCTCCCCAATTGCGCGAAGGTTTGTTCCTGCGCCCGTTCAACATTGGCGGTGCCCGGCGTGATGGCGGGCTGGGGCTGCGGATCGTGCATCGGATCCTGCAGCTGCACGGTCGCGAGATCCAGTTGATCGACGTTCCGGGACGCGGTGCGACCTTCCGCTTCTCCTTGCCGGTGGATCAACAAACGGCAGAACAATGGGCCGTTCGCTCGATGGACCTGAATTCGATGGGGAAATAGCCTGGTTCCGGTGGTCACAGCTTTGAACCTGATGCTGAGGCGAGAAAACGCTGATGACTGCCACGACGCCCCTGTATACCGGCTGCGCCGGATGGAGCCTGCCCCGCGAACAGTGGAAGGCATTTCCCGCCGCAGGCACTCACCTGCAACGGTATGCGGCACAGTTGACGTGCGCGGAAATCAACAGCTCGTTTTATCGGCCTCACCGCCCGGCAACCTATACACGATGGGCCGAGAGTGTGCCGGAGGGCTTTCGGTTTTCAGTCAAAGTCCCGAAGCAGATCACCCACGAAGCTCGCTTGCTGAACTGTGAAACGTTGATCGATGACTTTATCGAGCAATGCTCCCATCTGGGCCAGAAGCTTGGGTGCCTGCTGATCCAGATCCCGCCCTCCTTTTCATTCGAAGTCAAAAATGCCGAAACCTTCTTCACCACCTTCCGTTCGCACTACAGAGGGTTTGCAGTGTTTGAACCCAGGCATGTCAGCTGGCAAACACCTGAGGCGCAGGCGCTACTGATTGAGCATCGAATTGGCCAAGTAGCTGCCGATCCTTCGCCGCTACCCAATGGCGATTTACCAGGTGCCTGGCAGGGCATCCGCTACTACCGACTGCACGGATCACCGCGAATCTACTACTCAAGTTACGAAATGCCATGGCTTGGGGAACTGGTTCAAAAGTTACAGACCCACGCCGACGACGCTCCCACCTGGTGCATCTTCGACAACACCGCCAGTGGCGCGGCGGCGACCAACGCGCTGGAACTTCAGCGAATGACATCTCCACGCCAAAAATGATGACCAACCGCCTGTTCATCCGTGACAACTCAGGTCAGGTCCAATAGATTAGGCGGCCTGAAAAGGCTCCGTGCTTTCTCGCCTAAACCCAAGTTAAAAGAAGTAGTGAAATTTCAATGTCCGATTCCAATACCGCTGAATCCGTAGTCACCTTGTCGTCCAAAGCGGAATACGAAAACTCCATCAATCTTTCACAGCATGTGCCACAAGCCAAGACCATCAGCGAGATGGTCCTGGACGCTTTTCAATCCACCCGGGAAAGCGACCAGATCCGCGAACTGCGCGTCGCGATTCGCCAGGCTCACGACAGCTTCGACGACGATAAAGCCTATGAACTGATGGGCGAACTCAAACAACTGAAAGACGCCGAAGCGTCCGATATTGCCGCGCTGGAAGACCTGAGCAGCAAGTTCCCGATCAGCCGGATCCTCTCCAGCTTCAAGGACGACCCGGCGTTCCAGGAATTAGTCTACGGCTTGGCACTGAAGGTGCTGAACCAGACTCACCAAGCCATCAGCAACCCGAGCACCGGTAAGAGCAAAGTGGCTCGCGCCAAGAAAGACCTCGAAGTGTTCACCATCAGCAAGGATGGCGTGAGCGTCACGCTGCCGCTGCGCACGCCACGTTCGAGCCTGAATGTTGATCGCAAAGCGCTGGAGTTCCTCGGCTTCACGTTCGTCGGCGAAGGTGAGGACGCGGCGATTGAAAACGAGACGTTCCTGGACAACACCGGGGCCGAACAAGCGGTCAACCGCAAGAACATCATCACCGCACTTCAGCAGCAAACCGCGTTCGACGGCTACAGCATCGCCGCGCAGTAACACGATTGCGTGAAAGCCCCGCCCCAGAAGGGCAATGTTGTTCACTTAAGACAATCTTCAGGCGAGCAAAAAACCTGTGGCGAGGGGATTTATCCCCGTTGGGTTGCGAAGCAGCCCCCGGCGCCCGTTCAGACAGACCGAGTTGTCCGGATTTACGACTGCTTCGCAGCCGAACGGGGATAAATCCCCTCGCCACAAATGTGAACGCCCGTGAACAGCATTACGCCCCCAAGCGGGGTTTTTTATTGCCCGAAAGATTTACCGCGCCAACGGATACAGGGCCGCGATCATATCCACTTCTATCGGGGCGTTTTTTGGCAGCTGGTACACACCGACGGTCGTTCGGGTGTGTTTTCCGGCGTCACCCAGCACGCGCGTGAAGACGTCAGACGCGCCGTTGGCCACGTCACTGAGGTCCATAAAATCGAAAGTGGATTTCACATAGACCGTGATGCGCAGCAGTGCCTTGACGTTATCCAGCGACCCGATGGCCTCTCGGATCAGTGCAAGCCCGCGTATCGCGCTGATGCCAGCCGCCTCCTGAGCATCGGCCAGGTTGAGTTCCAGCCCCACCCGGCCGGGGTATTGGATTTTACCGTTCATCCGCGGTACCAGTCCGCTGACATACAGTTCATCATCGTGCCGAATCAGCGGCGCGTAACGCCCGCCTGCAGAGTTCTCGTCGTAGATATCAAAGCCGAGTTCTTTAGCCATCGCGAGGAAGCGTTCGTCGCGACTCATTTGATTACTCATTAACTGAACCCTCTTAATCAATCATGCATACGCGCAGATGATGGTAGAGACAGACGCTTGCTTTGATCAGAGCAAGTTCGTATAGAATCCAGCGAACTTTACTGCCAGGGATACCAGTAAAATGCAGCGCGCCGTCATCGCCGCCATCGAGTTCCAGCCTGGAGTGCCGCTGGTACAGCAGATCGTCGATCAGTTGTCTGTGGCAATCAGCCAGGGTGGCCTGCCTCACGGGGCCAAGTTGCCACCGATTCGCGAACTTTCCGAGTTGATGAACGTGGGTAAATCCACGGTGGTCGACGCGCTCGACCGATTGCGGGCCAAGGGGCTGGTGGTCTCACGCCAAGGATCGGGGCATTACATTCACCGCCCGGGCATCCAGCCCCACAGTGCGGCGGGTCCCAACCTGCAGCCCCAAGACACGCTCAGCCGCGTCCGCCGTGCAATGCTGCTGGACAACGGCGCGCTGCGCCCCGGCTGCGGATTTCTGCCCGCCTCGTGGCTGCCCGCCGACGAACTGCTCAAAGCCGTGCGCAGCACCCTTCGCGCCACTGCGCTACGGATGGGCGAATACGGTGAGGTCGGTGGTTACCTCCCGCTGCGCGAGGCGTTGCGGGTCAAGCTGTCGACCGTCGGCATCGAGGTGTCGGTTGATCAGATCATCACCACCGGCAACACCGTGCAAGCCATCGACCTGCTGATGCGCCTGTTGATTAAACCCGGCGACACAGTGCTGCTCGACGATCCGTGTTACTTCAACATGCACACCAATCTGGCGCTGCACGGTGCCAAGGTCATCACCATTGCGCGCGATTGCGACGGGCTGGACCTGGAAGCCTTCGAGCAATTGCTGATCGCTCATCGCCCCGTGATGTATATGACCAACAGCACCCTGCACAACCCGACCGGGCACTCGTTCTCCGCAGCCCAGGTTTATCGCCTGCTGGAGCTGAGTCACCGTTATGGCGTGCACATCCTCGAAGACGATTTGTACGGCGACATCCAGCAAAGACGTACCCCGCGCCTGGCCGCAGGCGGTCTGGACAATGTCAGTTACGTCTCCGGGTTCTCCAAGACCCTGACCGCCAACAGCCGGGTCAGCTATACCGCGTTATCGCCGCAACTGGCCGCACGAATGATCACCTTGAAGCTGGCCTGCGGTGGCGTCACCTCGGAACTGGCGGAGCAGATCACCTGCACCATGCTCAGCAATGGCAGCTACGCCAAACACACCCGGCGCACGGTTGATCGCCTGTATGAATCGAGCAGTCGCGTGACGAGATGGCTGGTAGAGGCTGGATGCTCGGTGTCATCGATACCGGGTGAAGGGCTGTTCATCTGGACACGATTGCCCGAAGGCCTGCACGCCGAAACGCTGGCCAGCAAAGGCCTTGAAAACGACTTCGTCCTTGCCCCGGGCACACTGTTGAGCAAAGCAGCCGATGCCAGCAGCTTCCTGCGCTTCAATGTCGCGCATAGCGATAGCCCGCAGGTGCGCGAGCGGTTCTTCAGATTGCTCGACTATTACAAAGCGTAACCACCCACCGTCTCTGTGGCGAGGGAGCTTGTTCCCGCTGGAGTGCAAAGCACTCCCCTGCATTTCATGAGACACACCGCCCTGGCAGGCTTTACGACTGCTGCGCAGCCGAACGGGAGCAAGCTCCCTCGCCACAAAAACATGCATTCAACGAAACGTTTGCTGGCGGCATGACATTCCCAGCCACCAGATCGCTACGATTGCGGCACCCAACACCGCACGCTAACTTCAGATCGTCGCTGCCAACTCAGCGACCGGGCCTGATAACCCGGTATCATGCGCGCGTACCAGCGCCCCAGATCATGACTGCAGGCTTTTTTTGTGCCTGCAAAATCGTGCAATGGCGGCTGTGCGTGGGAGACCTTCGGGTCTGCCGGGTCGTGCATACCGGTTTATCAGCCTGCGCATAGCTGCCACCCATTCGCCTGATAACGAACGTGGCAGCTCTACTTTGATTCTGGAGTTTTTGCTCATGCACGTTATCGATTTGTCCAAAATTTGCACCCCTGCTGCACCGCCCATCCCCCACCCCCGCCCAACCACCGGAGGTGACACTCAATGACCAACCCTCAAGACCTGAAAACAATCGGTCTCACCCACTTCTCCCTCCACGCCAACCAATCTTTGTTCCGCATCAACGCCGGAGTACCAGTGATCGAAGCCCTCTCTCATGCCTCCGACCTGCTCCACATCTCCAAACTCCTCGCCTCCGATGCTGCCATGGTCCGCGACACCGACAGACATGCCTGGGCGTCGCATTACTTGCAGGACATAAGCAAGGCAATTATCGATGACGTGATGAAGGTGCTTGGCGCACCGTGTAACAACCGCGCGTAAACGAAAAAGCCCCGCTCTTAGATCAGAGGCGGGGCTTTTCAATCACCACTTACCGGAAACACTGTGAAGAGAACTACGCGCCCCGTCAAAAGTAGAGAATATCTAGCTACATATTTTCAGTTATAGCCTTTTCTCACTATAACTATTCACGACGTCCTTTTTCTGGCACACCGCGGCGCGGCCATCGCGAGCAGGCTCACTCCCACAGGGGTTCAGCGTCGTACTCAGCATCTGACGCAACTCCGATCAAAATGTGGGAGCGAGCCTGCTCGCGATTGGGGCAACACGGTCCACCAGAAAGCCACCCAACAAAAAACCCCGCCACTTCTCTCAAAGGGCGGGGCTTTTCTTTACAGCATCCGACGCTTAAGGCGCGTACGTCAGCAACAACTCGCTCGGCACTTTGAAGTCCAGAGACATCATCACGCTCAACGCGGTAATGGTGAAGATCGAGAACACGAACAGCTTGCGTGCCCAGACCGTGTCATCCACTGCCTTGTAGCCGGTCCAGGCCATGTACAACCAGTACATGCCCATGGCCGCGGCGACGGCGAGGTAGCTCATGCCGGCGTAGCCGCTGAAGGTCAGCATCAAGGTCGCCACGAGGAACGCCAGGATGTAGAGCAGGATGTGCTTCTTCGCCACTTGGATCCCGCGCTTCACCGGCAACACCGGAATCGATGCGGCCAGGTAATCGTTGAAGCGGAAGATCGCGATGGCGTAGGAATGCGGCATCTGCCACAGGCTGAACATCACCAGCAACGTCAGTGCGGCCATGTCGAAGCTGTTGGTCACAGCGACGTAACCGATCACCGGCGGCATGGCGCCCGACAGACTGCCCACCAGCGTGCCGTGAACCGACTTGCGCTTGAGGTACAGGCTGTAGAAGCCAACGTAGATGACGAAACCGATGACTGCGAACAGCGCGGCCAGCGGGTTCGCCACCTTGTACAACAACGCAACGCCGGCAACACCGAGGACGGTCGCGAAAATCAGCGCCAGTTTCAGGGAGATCAAGCCCTGGACCAGCACCCGATTCTTGGTGCGTTCCATCTTCAGGTCGATGTCGCGGTCGATGCAGTTGTTGAACACGCAACCGGAAGCCACTACCAGGGAGGTGCCGATCATTGCTGCCAGGAAAATGGCCAGATCGACATGCCCTTTCGAGGCCAGGAAAAATCCGCCTGCCACTGAAAGCACGTTACCGAAAATGATCCCCGGTTTGGTGATTTGGATAAAGTGCTTCAAGGACATTCGGACTTACCTCACTTCGCCATCATGTTGGTGTGGATGCTGAACATGATCCACAGCGACAGGCCAACCAGCAGGACAATCACGATCGCGGCGAAAACAAACGCAATCACGTTGTTACGCTGCGCGGCGGAACGGTCCAGGTGGAGGAAGTACACCAGGTGCACCAGCACCTGGATCACGGCGAAAGCCAGTACGATCCACAGAGTCAGCGACTTCGGCAGCGACGGGTACATCACCAGGCCGAAAGGAATGACGGTCAGGATCACCGACAGAATGAAACCGATAGCGTAAGACTTGACGCTGCCGTGGCCGGCGTCGTGGCTATCGTGGGAATGAGCGTTAGCCATTTACATAGTCCCCATCAGATAAACAACGGTGAATACGCAGATCCACACCACGTCCAGGAAGTGCCAGAACAGGCTCAGGCAGCTCAGACGGGTCTTGTTGGTCGCCGTCAGGCCGTTTTTCTGCACCTGGTACATCATGATCGCCATCCAGATCAGACCGCTGGTCACGTGCAGACCGTGGGTGCCGACCAAGGTGAAGAACCCGGACAGGAAGCCGCTGCGGCTAGGGCCGTAGCCCTCGGAGATCAGTACGTGGAACTCGTTGATCTCCATGCCGATGAAGCCGGCGCCGAACAGGAAGGTCATGCCCAGCCAACCCAGCACCTGGTTCTTCTTGCCCTTGAACAACGCCAGCATGGCGAAGCCGTAGGTGATCGAACTGAACAACAGCAGAGCGGTTTCGCCCAGCACGTAGGGCAGCTCGAAGATGTCGTGGCCCGACGGGCCACCCGCTACGTTGTTAACCAGTACCGCGTACACCGCGAAGATCGACGCAAACAGAATGCAGTCGGTCATCAGGTAGAGCCAGAAACCGAATACGGTCATCTCGCCCGAGTCGTGGTGATGGTCATCGTGCCCATGTCCATCGACATGGGTGTGTCCAGCATTGGTCACTAAGTTCGACATGGTTTAAGCCTGTTCCAACGAGGTTTCAACACGGGTGGCGGTGGCTGGAACTTTCCCGGCCGCTACCAGACGCTTGTGCTGCTCGGCTTCGATGCGTTCGATTGTCTCGACCGGCACCATGTAGCCTTGGTCATCACGTGCAGCGTGGATCACGAAGTAGACCACGGTGCCAACCAGGCCAACGATGGCCAGCCACCAGATGTGCCAGATCATCGCGAAACCGAACACGGTCAACAGAGCCCCCATGACCACACCGGTCGCGGTGTTGTTTGGCATGTGGATCGGTTCGTACCGGCTAGGCGCCTGGTACGCGGTACCGTTTTCCTTGGCTTCGGTGAACGGGTCGATGGTTTCGGCTTTTGGCAGCACAGCGAAGTTGTAGAACGGTGGTGGCGACGAGGTCGACCATTCCAGCGTGTGGGCATTCCACGGGTCGCCGTGTTCGCACATGTTTTCTGGCTTGTTGCGATCACGCACGCTCACGTAGAGCTGGATCAGCTGGCAAGCAATACCCACAGCGATCATCACCGCACCGAACATGGCCACGTACAGGTAAGGCACCCACTCAGGGTTGGTGGTGGCGTTCAGACGACGGGTCATGCCCATGAAGCCCAGTGCATAGAGCGGCATGAACGCGACGAAGAAGCCCGAGATCCAGAACCAGAACGCTGCCTTGCCCCAACCTTCGTGCAGCTTGAAGCCGAACGCTTTAGGGAAGTAGAAGGCAAAGCCTGCGATGTAACCGAATACCGCGCCGCCGATGATCACGTTGTGGAAGTGAGCGATCACGAACAGGCTGTTGTGCAGAACGAAGTCAGCACCCGGGATGGCCAGCAATACACCGGTCATGCCGCCGATGGCGAAGGTCACCATGAAGCCCAAGGTCCACAGAACCTGGCTGGTGAAACGCAGACGGCCTTGGTAAATGGTGAACAGCCAGTTGAATAGCTTCACCCCCGTCGGGATCGAAATCAGCATCGTCGCCAGACCGAAGAAGGCGTTGACGCTGGCACCCGAACCCATGGTGAAGAAGTGGTGCAGCCAGACCATGAAGCCCAGGATCGAGATCGCACCCGATGCGTAGACCATCGAGTGGTGGCCGAACAGACGCTTGCCAGTGAAGGTCGAGATGACTTCGGAGAAGATCCCGAACGCCGGCAGAATCAGGATGTACACCTCGGGGTGACCCCAGGCCCAGAACAGGTTGACGTACATCATCGGATTGCCACCAAGTTCATTGGTGAAAATGTGGAAATCCATGTAACGGTCAAGCGTCAGCAGTGCCAGGGTAGCGGTCAGGATCGGGAACGAAGCCACGATCAAAACGTTGGCCCAGGTGCAGGTCCAAGTGAAGATCGGCATGTCCATCAGCTTCATGCCAGGGGTACGCATTTTCAGCACGGTGGCCAGGAAGTTGACCCCCGTCAGCGTCGTACCCAACCCGGATAGCTGTAGCGCCCAGATGTAGTAATCCATCCCCACGCCAGGGCTGTATTGCAGACCCGACAGCGGCGGATAGGCAACCCAACCGGTCTTGGCGAATTCGCCAACGCCCAGGGACAGGTTGATCAGCACCACGCCGGACACCAGCAACCAGAAGCTCAGGGAGTTCAGGAACGGGTAGGCAACGTCACGCGCGCCGATCTGCAGCGGCACTGCAAGGTTCATCAGGCCGGTGAAGAATGGCATCGCCATGAAGATGATCATGATCACACCGTGGGCGGTGAAGATCTGGTCATAGTGTTCAGGCGGCAGGTAGCCAGGCGAACCCTCGGTGGCCATGGCCAACTGGGTACGCATCATGATGGCGTCGGCAAAACCGCGCAGCAGCATGACCATGGCGACGATGATGTACATCACGCCGATTTTCTTGTGGTCGACCGAGGTCAGCCACTCGGTCCACAGGTAGGTCCACTTCTTGAAGTAAGTGATCCCCGCGAACAGCGCCAGACCACCGAGCGCGATCATGGCGATGGTTATCATCACGATCGGTTCGTGGAACGGGACCGCTTCCCAACTTAATTTACCAAACATCGTTTACTCCTCTGCCCCGGCAGCTGAATGCGAGTTCATGTCCATTCCTTGCGTAGCGGCCACTTCTTTCTCTTTCTTCTCGTGCTTGACCTTCGGACCCGGTTTCATGCCTTCGTACTTGTCGACGATGGTCTGGAACAGGTTCGGAGTGACCGAGGAGTAGAGCTCGACTGGGTTGTTCTGGCTCGGCTTGGAAAGGGCTGCGTATTCAGCTTCTTCAAGCTGTTTAGGTGCCTTTTTGACTTCACTTACCCAGGCGTCGAAATCTTCCTGGGAAGTTGCGATAGCCTTGAATTTCATGCCAGTGAAACCAGCGCCGCTGTAGTTGGCGGAGATACCGTCCATTTCAGCGTTCTGATTGGCGATCAGGTGCAGTTTGGTCTGCATGCCGGCCATCGCGTAGATCTGTCCGCCCAGGGCCGGGATGAAGAACGAGTTCATCACGGAGTCCGAAGTCACCTTGAAGTTGATCGGCGTGTGGGCCGGGAACACGATCTTGTTGACCGTGGCGATGCCTTGCTCCGGATAGATGAACATCCACTTCCAGTCCAGCGCGACCACTTCAATGGTGATCGGCTTGACGTCGGATTCCAGCGGCTTGTAAGGATCCAGCGCGTGGGTCGACTTGTAGGTGATGTAACCCAGGGCAATGATGATCAGTACCGGGATCGTCCACACTGCGATTTCGATCTTGGTGGAGTGCGACCACTTCGGCGTGTAGACGGCATCCTGGTTGGACGCGCGATATTTCCAGGCGAACAGGAAGGTCATGACGATGACCGGTACCACGACCAGAAGCATCAGCAGCGTTGCGGTGATGATCAGGTTTCGCTCATCCAGGCCAACCTGGCCCTTGGGATCGAGCAAGGTCATGTTGCAGCCTGACAGCAACAACGTGCCGAGCAGCGGCAATAAGCCTAGTAGCCTGGGGTACCTGTTTTTACTCATCTCACGACCTCTAAAGCAGCTTGCGCAATGCAGTTGGGTTTTGATCGCCAACACTTCACCCTGCCAAGGGTTGGCATTTTTCTTGGATTGAATAAGGGCTGCCCGTCGCGCGTCAGACGCTGTTCGACAAATCCTGGGCTAGCGGTAAGTTCTTATTCGAATTCGTGGTCAAAGGCCTTGTTACAGACCAATTCCATTTGGTGCGGATAGTTGGAAGGCTCCGACACCTGGGAGTCGCATGAAGCGTTCAAGCTCCTCGACGCCCTGTTTCCTGCTCAAGGTGAGCAGTGCCGGAATTCAGTGCGGGCGATTGTAGATATGTAGCGATTCATAAACCATGTCTCATCCCGAAATAATTTTTATCCATTCCAGCAACAATCATTAACGGTTTTTGCAAAAGCGCGGCATCTTATCGAAATTCATTCTCAACAAAAACACCAAAATTTGTAGGTCTACCGAGCGCAGTTCAGACAGCTATCAGTACTCAAGCAGGCACTTCGACGATGCCCTAGCCCCTGTGACGCAAGGGCTCTGGCGATTCGCCAGCCCCTGTTAAAACTGCCTGCTTGCACGCGATAGCCTTTAAATCGGCGGACGCCTGAATAGACCAATTTCGTTGCCTGGCTATGCACCGATCCAGCCCTGTGAAATGCCTTGCGACAGACCTGCTGTGACAACATGTCGCACATGTGTCGCACCCTTCGCTGCCACACATCACGAACTTTTTACGCAGGCCCTGAAATGCAAAACGCCCCGGTCCTCTTGATGAGGACCGGGGCGTTTTCAGACGTCTGCCGCGGGAGTGGCGGATGACCTCAACGCAGCGCTTTACGGTTACGCGAAGTGAGCAGCGGCACCAGCACCACGATCAGCACGAACGCCACCAGCGCCCACTGCGCCAGCGACAAGCCGAGGATCGGCGGGTACGGCGTGGAGCAGAAGCCATCGACCTGGAAGCCCAGCGGGAAGATCTTCGCCAACGGCAGGCCGTCGACAATCGGTTGCAGCACATCAATGCCACAGCTGACCGCCGGGTAGAATTGGGTGTAGACGTGATGGCCGGCCACCGCGACGCCTGCAATGGCAAAGAGGACCACCAGCGTCTCGAACACCGTGATGCTGCGACGGGTGCGCATCGCCGCGCCAATGAAGGCAAACAGCGCAATAAGCAACAGCGCATAACGTTGCAGGATGCACAGCGGGCACGGCGCCTCGCCCAGCACAATTTGCATGTACAGCGCGCCGCCGATCAGCGCCAGGCAGATGATGCCCAGCAACACCAGATAGCGCCGCTCACGTCCCAACCGCATCGTTTCCTCGCTCATCGCGTTTCCCTTGTAAAGATCGATTGCCCGGAAGTCTACACGCAGGCTCCAACCTTTGAGAGCCCGGCGCGCTTCGGTGGTGATCGGGGAATAGACGATAAACCGGTTAAGGAGGGATTAACTTTCGAAGGATTTTTACGAAGGAAGACCGTGTTGCCTCAATCGCGGGCAAGCCCGCCCCCACAGTTTTTGTGTTGTTCGCGCGATTGCGGGCAAACATAAAACCTGTGGGAGCGGGCTTGCCCGCGATTGAGGCAACTCGGTCTCCCGAGCCGCCACACAGCTTATTCCAGTGCCGAAGCCGGGCCAAAAAACTCGTAACGGCTTTGCTTCTCCGGCACACCCAAGGCTTTCAGGTGACGCTTGATCGCCGCCATAAACCCTTTTGGCCCCAGGAAGTAAGCGTCCAGATCGCGCTGCTCCGGCAGCCACTCGCCCAACTGCTCGCGGCTCAACAACCCGACCTTGTGCGCTGCCGGACTCACGCCGTCATCTTCCGCGTAGCAATAGAAGTGTTTAAGTTGCGGGTGACGCTCGGCCAAACCATCGATCCAGTCGCGGAAGGCGTGAACGCTGCCGTTGCGCGCGCAGTGGATAAAGTGCACCGGCCGCTCGGTCGCCAACGCCGCTTCCAGCATCGCCAGCGTCGGGGTGATGCCCACGCCGCCACTGATCAGCACCAACGGTTTGTCGCTGGCGGTCAGGGTGAACTCGCCCGATGGCGGGAACAGTTGAATGCTTGAGCCGACATGCAGCTGATCGTGCAAGTGGTTAGACGCGCGGCCACCGGTTTCACGTTTGACGCTGATGCGGTACTGGCCCTTGTTGGCCAACGCCGACAACGAGTAGTTACGACGAATCTCTTCACCATCGAGGATCAGTTTCATGCCGATGTACTGGCCCGGCTCAGCGGCCAGAATCGCGCCTTTGTCAGCAGGTTCGAAGTAGAACGAGGTGATTTCCGCGCTTTCCTCGACCTTGGCCGCGACGATGAATTCCCGCGCCCCGCGCCAGCCGCCAATGGCCTGTTCCTTTTGATCGTAGATGCTGGTTTCGGCGCCAATCAGGATCTCGGCCAATTGACCGTAAGCTGCACCCCAGGCGCTCATCACTTCAGGGGTGGCGATTTCTTCGCCCAGCACTTCGGAGATGGCGCGCAGCAGGCAGCTGCCAACGATCGGGTAGTGTTCAGGCAGGATTTGCAGGGCCACGTGCTTGTTAATGATCTTGGCCACCAGGTCGCCCAACTGGTCGAGCTGATCGATGTGCCGCGCGTACATCAAAACGCCGTTGGCCAAGGCGCGTGGCTGGTCACCGCTGGCTTGGTGGGCCTGATTGAACAGCGGGCGGACTTCCGGGTACTCGGAGAGCATCATGCGGTAGAAGTGAGTGATCAGCGCCTCGCCACCGCTTTCCAGCAGCGGCACGGTGGATTTGACGATGGCACGGTCTTGAACGCTAAGCATAAAGTGACTCCTGGGCTACTTGGATTACTAACTGATTACCCTATGCATATCACTTTCCATGCCAATAATTTAAACGTTTAAAATCAACATGTTATAAACATGGTAGTCATATCGACACAGACTGACTTATAGTCATACCGACTACACGGAGTCACTATGACTGCAAAATCTTTGCTCACTGCCCTACTGCCGCTGGTCTCCGACCTGTCCCGCGAACTGCCCGAAGGTGAGCGCTATCGACGCCTGCTCGAAGCCATGCGCGCCCTGCTCCCCTGCGACGCCGCTGCCCTCCTGCGCCTTGATGGCGAATGGCTGGTGCCGCTGGCCGTCGATGGGTTGAGCACCGACACCCTCGGCCGACGCTTCAAAGTCAGCGAACACCCGCGCTTTGAAGCGCTGCTCAGCAGCCACCGCCCGACGCGGTTCGCCGCCGACAGCGACTTGCCCGACCCTTACGACGGACTGGTCGACGGCCTCGACGATCATCTGGAAGTCCACGACTGCATGGGCTGTCCGCTGTTTATCGACGAGCGTCCGTGGGGTCTGCTGACCCTCGACGCCCTCGACCCGGGACAGTTTGAACCCATCGAACTGGACGCCCTGGAAGCCTTCGCCAGCCTCGCCGCCGCCACCGTCAACGCTGCCGAGCGCATCGAACGCCTGGCCAATCGCGTTGAAGACGAGCATCAACGCGCCGAAGTCTACCGTCAGGCCAGCGGCCAGCAGAACCGCGAGATGATCGGCCAGAGCAAAGCGCACAAACGCTTGGTAGAAGAGATCAGTCTGGTGGGCGGCAGCGACCTGACCGTGCTGATCACCGGCGAAACCGGGGTCGGCAAGGAACTGGTGGCGCAGGCGATTCACGCGGCATCGCCCCGGGCGGATAAACCGATCATCAGCCTCAACTGCGCCGCCCTGCCGGACACGCTGGTGGAAAGCGAATTGTTCGGCCATGTGCGCGGCGCCTTCACTGGCGCCATGAACGATCGGCGCGGCAAGTTCGAACTGGCCAATGGCGGCACGCTGTTTCTCGATGAAGTCGGTGAATTGTCGCTGACCGTGCAAGCCAAGTTGTTGCGGGTGCTGCAAAGCGGTCAGTTGCAGCGCTTGGGGTCGGATAAAGAACATCAGGTGGACGTGCGCCTGATCGCGGCGACCAACCGCGACCTGGCCGAAGAAGTGCGCAGCGGCCGCTACCGCGCCGACTTCTATCATCGCCTGAGTGTTTACCCGCTGCTGGTGCCGGCCCTGCGTGATCGCGGGCGGGATGTGTTGCTGCTCAGCGGTTATTTCCTGGAACAGAACCGCTCGCGGATGGGCCTTAACAGCCTGCGATTGAACAGCGACGCACAGGCGGCATTGCTGGCGTATGGTTGGCCGGGGAATGTGCGGGAGCTGGAGCATTTGATCGGTCGCAGCGCGTTGAAGGCGCTGGGTAACTGCAAGGAACGGCCGAAGATTTTGAGTTTGAGTGCGGCGGATCTGGACTTGCCCACTGGCAGCGTTGAAGTCGCCGCCACCGAGCAACCGGTTGCCAGTCCCGTCGCGTTGGTTGCTGGAGATTTGCGTGAGGCGACCGAAAATTATCAGCGACAATTGATCAGCGCTTGCCTGGAACGGCATCACGACAACTGGGCGAGCGCGGCGCGCGAGCTAGGCCTGGACCGGGCGAATCTAGGGCGGATGGCCAAGCGATTAGGGATGAAGTGACGCAACCTATTGTGGCGAGGGAGCTTGCTCCCGCTCGGCTGCGCAGCAGTCGCAAAACCTGTAAATGCGGATAGCCTGATAGCACACAGGTCTGATTTGGGAGCGCTTCGCACTCCAGCGGGAGCAAGCTCCCTCGCCACAGGGGTTCGCCGTTGGGCCGGTAATGGGCATTTGGCCTAAAGCCTGCCCCCAACAAGTCGATAACCCGGCATCAATAGCATTTGGCGACTTTTTACTCGCCCATCACCTTTTTCCACAGAAGGTTTTTATGTCCACCACAAAAGCCCGCGCAGACTCACTTTCGCTTCTGCTGTTTACCTTGCGCAGTGGCAAGCTGATGGCAATCAACCTGCTGAAAGTCAGCGAAATCATCCCCTGCCCGCCGCTGACCAAGCTGCCAGAGTCGCACCCCCACGTCAAAGGCATCGCCACCCTGCGCGGCGCTTCGTTGTCGGTGATCGACCTCAGCCGTGCCATCGGGGAGCGGCCGCTGGAAGACCCGAACGGTGGCTGCCTGATTGTCACCGACGTCAGCCGCTCCAAGCAGGGCCTGCACGTTCAGGCCGTAAGCAAGATCGTCCACTGCCTGACCACCGACATCCGCCCGCCGCCCTTCGGCTCTGGCGGCGTGCGCTCTTACATCACCGGCGTGACTTCGGTCGACGGCACCCTGGTGCAAGTGCTGGACATCGAAAAGGTCATCCACGGCATCGCCCCGGCGCAGATCGAAACGGCCCCGACCGAACTGAGCATGGAAGACGCCGAAGTGCTGGGCAACGCGCGGATTCTGGTGGTCGATGACAGTCAGGTCGCGCTGCAGCAATCGGTGCACACCCTGCGCAACCTCGGCCTGCAATGCCACACCGCCCGTAGCGCCAAGGAAGCCATCGACTGCTTGCTGGACCTGCAAGGCACGGCACAACAGATCAACCTGATCGTCTCGGACATCGAAATGTCGGAGATGGACGGCTACGCCTTCACCCGCACCCTTCGCGAGACGCCGGACTTCTCTCACCTTTACGTGCTGCTGCACACCTCGCTGGACAGCGCGATGAACAGCGAGAAAGCGCGCCTCGCCGGGGCCAACGCAGTGCTGACCAAGTTCTCCTCGCCGGAACTGACCCGATGCCTGATCGAGGCGGCCAAAGCCGTCGCTGAACAAGGTCACTGAGACTTGGCCGAGGCATTTTGCTTTCTGATGCGGCGCAACCTCGCTGAGGTTGTGCCTGCGATCACTTGGCCTCAAGGGATAGACCTCGTCCAATACCGCCCCGAGCTGGCTGAAGCTGTTCATCGTTTGATGGAGCTCGGTTATCAGGAAGGCGGCGGTCGTGTGCCGGCACTGGATGTCTGGCAACAGCGATTTGAAACCGATCCTGAATACGATCCGAGCCTGTGTTTTATCGCACTGGATGGCGAAGGCATCGTCGGCGTTTGCCAGTGCTGGACCAGTGCGTACATCAAGAACCTGGTGGTGCATTCTCGGGCTCAGGGCCTTGGGCTGGGTCGTGCGTTGCTGCTGCATGCATTCAAAGTATTTCAGGATCGCCGGGAAGGCTTTGTGGATTTGAAGGTATTGGAAGATAACCTTCGGGCGCAGCGGTTGTATGAAAGTGCCGGGATGTATGTGGTCCGCCGGGAATTGGTTCCAGCCTGATACACCGCCATCACGGGCAAGCCTCGCTCCTACAGGACATGCGTGATCATTGTAGGAGCGAAGCTTGCTCGCGAAGGGGCCGACACATTCACCGTCAAACCATCAGGCATACTCCACCCCTCGGCCAACTCACTGTCCAAGGATGCCCGCCCCATGAAAGCCGCAACCCTGACCTTCCTCTGCCTCACCGCCCTCGCCACCCAGGCCCACGCCTCCAGCCCCGACGCCTGGGCCGCCTACGACAAAGCCGTGCTCGCCAGCTGCACCAAAGCCAGCGGCCTGAAAAACGCCAAACCCGTCGGCAACGCCGCACAGTTCGAGGACCGCGTCGGCTACACCGCGCTCCTGCTGCAAGGCCAATACCCGCAAAAACACATGAAAGGCCAGCAAGGCACCGAGCTGTGTCTCTACAACAAAAAAACCAAAACTGCCTACGTCACCGAATGGGACTCCATCCGCCCCGCATCCAAAGCCCAGTGACTGGCGCATAACTTGCTTCGAAACGCGCCATTGCGGTGTCTTTCTGGCGCCGCTTCCTGCCCTCGGAAGCGACCGATCGCTCAATGAATACGACTTTTTCCTGCGTAGGTTGCGGCAAATGCTGCAACGACCACCACGTGCCCCTGACCCTGGCCGAAGCCCGTATGTGGGCGGCTGATGGCGGTCAGGTGATCGTGTTGGTGGAAGGTTTCCTTGGCAACGGCCTGGGCCTGCCCGTGCAGCAACGCGAACACGCCGAACGCCGTTCAGTGGTGGTTCGAAGCGGCACGTCCGAGGCGTACGTGGCGATCACCTTCGCCGCCTACAACGTCGGCCCCTGCCGGAATCTTGACGAAGACAACCTCTGCCGCATCTACGAACGCCGACCGCTGGTGTGCCGCATCTACCCGATGGAAATCAACCCGCACATCCCGCTGAACCCGACAATCAAGGAATGCCCACCCGAGTCGTGGGAACAGGGACCGGACCTGATCATCGGTGGTGAGCTGGTGGATCAGGAACTGGCAGGATTGATCCAGCGCTCACGTCAGGCGGATCGCGATGACATTCAAACCAAGGATGCGATTTGTGGGTTGCTGGGGATTCGGACTACAGCGTTGAAGGGGGATGGGTTTACCGCTTATCTCCCGGATATGAATGCGTTTGCCATGGTTATCGATCAACTTGCCGGACAGCCGCTGGCGGGCTCAGGCAGTGATTGGCAGTTTCATGTGTCTGGCGATGATGTCGCCGGGCAAGTACAGGCAGCCGGGGCGCAAGTGGCGACTGAACTGCCGGTGAACTATGCGTTTATTTCGTTGCGGGCGGCTTGATTCAGAAGTTTTATTGCCTGATCTGGCCTCATCGCGAGCAGGCTCGCTCCCACAGTTGATCTCCTTAGGACACAAATTTTGTGTACGGAGAAGAACCACTGTAGGAGCGAGCCTGCTCGCGATGACGGTAAATCAGGCACCGCAGAAGCTGAAACTCAGCGCTTACCCATCGAACGACGAGTACCAGGAGGCGCAGCCCCCGGCGTCTTGGTATGGCCATTCTTCGCGCCATTCTTGTACCAAGGCTGGCTGGCGTTCTTCGCGGCGGCCAAATCACCCGGCTTGAACGGGAACTTGAACGCCGGGATCGCGGCTTTGGCTTCGCTGTCTGCGCTGGAGTCGACGCTGTCTGGCAGGTCTGCCTGGTCGTCGCTCAAAGCGTCGGCAACCGGCGGTTGTGTCGGGGAAGTCATGAAAGCTCCGGGTGATGCAAAAGAGTCGGGCCCGGTCAGCGAGCCGCGAAAGGCGGCAGTATACCTGTCTCGAGAGCCGCAAGCTTCACGCCGCAAGCGAGTCCGTCGGGTTTTGTGCCAACTGACACACCCCAATCGCGAGCAACCCCCGCACCCGTAGGAGCGAGGCTTGCCCGCGAAGAACGATAACGCGGTCAACCTGACCAAACGCTACCTACGCCGGAACCTCTACCCTATCCAACACCCGATTCACCGCCAACTCCGCCAACATGATGACCTGCTGAATCGCCAACACCGTATGGCGCTGCGGCCCCTCCCGATTCGTCGCAAAATCACTGCTCATCACACTCGCCGACGCCAAAGACTCACAGGCATGGGCCAATAGGCTTTCTGAATCAGCATCAGGGGAGACCAAGAACATCGTGCTGGGGCGGCGCGGTTTTGCGGTGTACGGCTCGGGCGGATCAAGGTAGTAATCGAGAGCGCGTTTTATGGCTTCGCGGTCTTTGATGAGCGCTTCGGTCGGGGTGACCTCGTCGCTGGGATTGGTGGTGTCGATGGGTGGATCGGGGATTAACTTATCCATACAAACTCCTACTGAAATGGGTGCCACCATTCGCCGGATCTCACGCGGCGAAGAGGAGGCAGCTATGTGCAGTGTGAGATCACCGGTAGTAGGCACCCGGCCAGACCGAAGTCTGCCCGCACACAGCCGCCATAACGCATTTACAGGCAGCGGATAAGCTGGCGCCAATTATGGTGGCATTGGCGCTAGATGCATACTAGAAGCCGGGGATCTCACGCCCGGTCGCTGAATTTGCAGCGACAGCCAAAGGTTAGAGAACAAGCTTCCTACCCGGCAACCTGAAAAATGCGTGGGAAAACGCTGTGTTTTTTACACATCGTTCAACACAAAAATGGAACGCGGAGCGTCCCGGGCGGCATTCCTTTGCTGCGCGTATGGAACGATCAATCGGGGAAAGCAGAAAGAGATTGGTCGGCTGTCAGGCCGCCTTCGCGGGCAAGCCTCGCTCCTACAGGATTCGGCGTACACCTGCTTCTCACCACTCAACAGGCCGAGCGTTAGCTCGCCTGCAGCTTTTGATCTTGATCTACCCGCCCCTTCGGGAGGCTGAGTGGAGGCGTTCATCTGGGGGGTAGGCGCGTAGCGCCGTTCGACGAAGTCGAACACATCGAGAGGAGGTCGAAGCGAAGCCGACCGGAGGCGATGCCCCCAGATGAATGCCGGAGCGAAGGAACGCCGAGCCTAGGCGAGGGGCCGGACGCTGGGGCGAAGCGTTTTGGTTCCTTTTGGGCGTTTGCAAAAGGGACTCGCCGTAAGGGCGAAACCATAAGCAGCCGTTACCGCAGGAATGGATATGTACACCTGAAAAAACATGGTCGGCTGTCAGGCCGCCAAGATCAAAAGCTCACAGCCAAGCCCAAACTGACAGCGCCGTCAGTTAGCAGTCACCTTCCTGACCAGCGAACAGGTTTATAAAGGAAGGTACAAACCTGACCCCACTCCCGACCACCCAGCCCGGCGCCCCACTCGCATGCGAATTCAGAAAAAAACCGCCTTCATCGCAGGTCTGCTGATCGCCTTGGCAGCGCTGGGCACCTGGTACCTCACCAAACCCGCCACCGCCAAACTCGCCGCGCCCACGGCAATCCCGGTCCGAGTCGTCAGCGTCACCGAAAAAGACGTCCCCCGCTACGTCAGCGGCATCGGCTCAGTCCTGTCCCTGCACAGCGTGGTAGTTCGCCCGCAAATCGACGGCATCCTCACCAAAATCCTGGTCAAAGAAGGCCAACTGGTGAACAAAGGCGACCTGCTCGCCACCATCGACGACCGCTCAATCCGCGCCAGCCTCGACCAGACCCGGGCACAACTCGGCGAAAGCCAGGCACAACTGCAAGTCGCCCTGGTCAACCTCAAGCGCTACAAACTGCTGAGCGTCGACGACGGCGTATCCAAACAAACCTACGACCAGCAACAAGCCCTGGTCAACCAACTCAAAGCCACCGCCCAAGGCAATCAGGCGTCAATCGACGCCGCTCAGGTGCAACTCTCCTACACACAGATTCGCTCCCCGGTCACCGGTCGCGTCGGTATTCGCACGGTGGACGAAGGCAACTTCCTGCGCATGACAGACACCCAGGGTTTGTTCACCGTGACCCAGATCGACCCGATCGCCGTGGAGTTCTCCTTGCCGCAGCAAATGCTGCCCACCCTGCAAGGCCTGATCGGCGACCCCGAGCGCGCACAAGTGAAGGCCTATATCGGCGCCGACACTGACGGTGAAACCGGTAACCTGCTGGGCGAAGGGCACCTGACCCTGATCGACAACCAGATCAACGCCAACACCGGGACCATCCGCGCCAAGGCTGAATTCAACAATGCCGGGCAGAAACTCTGGCCGGGCCTGCTGGTGACGGTAAAAATTCAGACAGCCCTGGACAAAGATGCGCTGGTGGTCCCGCCCACCGTCGTACAGCGTGGTCTCGATCAACACTTCGTGTACCGGGTCAACGGCGACAAGGTCGAAACCGTCACCGTACAAATGGTTTACCAAGGCAGCGGTCAGGACATCATCAAAGGCGTTAAACCGGGCGATGTGCTGGTCAGCGACGGCCAATCGCGGCTCAAGCCCGGCTCGACCGTGCAGGTGCTGACCGAACCACCGCAAGTGGTGCAATCGGAGTCGAAGCCATGAAGGGCCACGGTTCTGTTTCTGCCTGGTGCATCGATCATCCGGTGGCGACGATCCTGCTGACCTTTGCCCTGGTATTGCTCGGCGTCATCGCCTTCCCGCGCCTGCCGATTGCGCCGTTGCCGGAAGCTGAGTTCCCGACCATCCAGGTCGCCGCGCAATTGCCCGGCGCCAGCCCCGAAACCATGGCGTCATCGGTGGCCACGCCGCTTGAAGTGCAATTCAGCGCCATCCCCGGCGTGACCCAGATGACCTCGAGCAGCGCCCTCGGCTCGACCAACCTGACCCTGCAATTCACCCTCGACAAAAGCATCGACACCGCCGCCCAGGAAGTGCAGGCCGCGATCAACACCGCCGCCGGCAAACTGCCGAAAGACATGCCGAACCTGCCGACATGGCGCAAGGTCAACCCGGCCGATAGCCCGGTGCTGATTCTCAGCATCAACTCAACCTTAATGCCCGGTCCCGAACTCAGCGACCTGGTGGAAACCCTGCTCTCGCGTCAGATCAGTCAGATCGACGGCGTAGGCCAAATCAACATCACCGGTCAGCAACGTCCGGCGATTCGCGTTCAAGCCTCCGCCGACAAACTCGCGGCCATCGGCCTGACCTTGGCGGACATTCGCCTGGCGATCCAGAACACCAGCCTCAACCTGGCCAAAGGTGCGTTGTACGGCGAGTCGAGCATTTCGACGCTGTCGACCAACGACCAGCTATTCCACCCCGAGGAGTACAGCCAACTCATCGTTTCCTACAAGGACGGTGCCCCGGTTCATCTCAAGGATGTCGCCAAAGTCGTCAACGGTTCGGAAGATGCCTACGTGCAAGCCTGGGCCGGTGATAAACCGGGGGTGAACCTGGTGATTTCCCGGCAACCGGGCGCCAACATCGTCGAAACCGTGGACCGCATCCAAGCCGCCCTGCCCGGCCTCGAAGCCATGCTGCCTGCCTCGGTGCAGGTCAAAGTGCTGGTCGACCGCACCCAGACCATCCGTGCCTCCTTGCACGAAGTGGAAGTCACCCTGCTGATCGCGATCATGCTGGTGGTGGCGGTGATGGCGCTGTTCCTGCGCCAGTGGTCGGCGACGCTGATTGTTTCCGCCGTGTTGGGTGTTTCGCTGGTCGCCAGCTTCGCCCTGATGTACATCATGGGTTTCAGCCTGAACAACCTGACGCTGGTGGCGATCGTGGTGGCCGTGGGGTTTGTGGTCGACGATGCGATTGTGGTGGTGGAGAACATTCACCGTCACCTCGAGGCCGGGGACGGCATGCGCGAGGCGGCGATCAAGGGCGCCGGCGAGATCGGTTTCACCGTGGTCTCGATCAGTTTCTCGCTGGTGGCGGCGTTCATTCCGCTGCTGTTCATGGGTGGCGTGGTCGGGCGATTGTTCAAGGAATTCGCCCTGACCGCCACCTCGACGATCATGATTTCAGTGGTGGTCTCGCTGACGTTGGCGCCGACCCTGGCCGCGCTGTTCATGCGTGCGCCAGTGCATCACTCCCACAGCAAACCCACATTCGGCGAACGCTTGCTGGCCGGCTATGAAAAACTGCTGCGCCGCGCCCTCGCCCACCAGAAATTGATGATCGGGGTGTTTTGCCTGTCGCTGGGCCTGGCGATTGCCGGTTACATCTTTATCCCCAAAGGTTTCTTCCCGGTGCAGGACACCGGTTTTGTCCTCGGCACCACCGAAGCCGCTGCCGACATTTCCTACGGTGACATGGTGAAAAAACACCTGGCGATGGCCGAAATCGTCGCCGCAGATCCGGCAGTCGCGGCGTTTTCCCACTCGGTGGGCGTCTCGGGCAGTAACCAGACCATCGCCAACGGCCGCTTCTGGATTTCCCTGAAAAAACGCGGCGACCGCGATGTCTCGGCCAGCCAGTTCATCGACCGGATTCGTCCGCAACTGATGAAAGTCCCGGGCATCGTGCTCTACCTGCGCGCAGGCCAGGACATCAACCTCAGCTCTGGCCCGAGCCGCGCGCAGTACCAATACGTGCTCAAGAGTAACGACGGCGCGACGCTCAGCACCTGGACCCAGCGCCTGACGGAAAAACTGCGCGCCAACCCTGCATTCCGCGACATTTCCAACGACCTGCAACTGGGCGGCAGCATTACCCACATCAGCATCGACCGCAGCGCCGCCGCGCGTTTCGGCCTGACCGCCAGCGATGTCGATGAAGCGCTGTACGACGCGTTCGGCCAGCGGCAGATCAATGAATTCCAGACCCAGATCAACCAGTACAACGTGATTCTAGAACTGGACACCAAGCAACGCGGCAAAGCCGAAAGCCTCAACTATTTCTACCTGCGCTCACCGCTGAGCGGTGAAATGGTGCCGCTGTCGGCGCTGGCCAAGTTCGATGCGCCAACGGTCGGCCCGCTGTCCATCGCCCATGACGGCATGTTCCCGGCTGCCAACCTGTCGTTCAACCTGGCACCCGGCGTGGCGCTGGGCGATGCGGTGATCATGCTCAACCAGGCCAAGGTCGACATCGGCATGCCGGCGGCCATGAGCGGCAACTTCCAGGGGGCGGCGCAAGCATTCCAGAGTTCGCTGGCCAGCCAGCCGTGGCTGATTCTGGCGGCGCTGGTGGCGGTGTACATCATTCTCGGCGTGCTCTACGAGAGCTTCGTTCATCCGCTGACCATCATCTCGACGTTGCCGTCGGCGGGGCTCGGGGCGGTGATCATGCTGTGGATTTGCGGCCAGGACTTTTCGATCATGGCGCTGATCGGGCTGGTGTTGTTGATCGGGATCGTGAAGAAAAACGGCATCCTGATGATCGACTTCGCCCTCGACGCCCAGCGTAATCGTGGCCTGCCGCCGGAAGAGGCGATCTACCAGGCCTGTATCACGCGGTTCCGGCCGATCATCATGACCACCCTCGCCGCCCTGCTCGGCGCGCTGCCGCTGATGCTCGGTTACGGCACCGGCGCCGAACTGCGCCAGCCGCTGGGGATCGCGGTGGTCGGCGGCTTGCTGGTGAGCCAGGCGCTGACGCTGTTCACCACTCCGGTCATATACTTGTGGCTTGAGCGGCTTTTCCATAAGCCCAAACCCGCACCGATGCCGGCGCTGGCAACCACAGACTGAGGCGGGGTCATGCGCGTTCTGATTATCGAAGACGAAGAAAAAACCGCGGATTATCTGCACCGCGGCCTGACGGAACAGGGTTACACCGTGGACCTGGCGCGCGACGGCGTCGAAGGCCTGCACCTGGCGCTGGAAAGCGACTACGCGGTGATCGTCCTCGACGTCATGCTGCCGGGCCTCGACGGCTTCGGCGTACTGCGCGCCTTGCGTGCGCGCAAGCAAACCCCGGTGATCATGCTCACTGCCCGCGAGCGTGTCGAAGACCGCATCAAAGGCCTGCGCGATGGCGCCGACGATTACCTCGGCAAACCGTTTTCCTTCCTCGAACTGGTGGCGCGCCTGCAAGCGCTGACCCGGCGCAGCGGCGGCCATGAGCCGGTGCAAGTGAGCATCGCCGACCTGTGGATAGATTTGATCAGCCGCAAGGCCACCCGTGCGGGCACGCGCCTGGACCTGACCGCCAAGGAGTTCTCGCTGCTCAGCGTGCTGGCCCGTCGGCAAGGTGAAATCCTTTCGAAAACCGCCATCGCCGAAATGGTCTGGGACATTAATTTCGACAGCGACGCCAACGTCGTCGAAGTCGCGATCAAACGCCTGCGGGCCAAGCTCGACGGGCCTTTCGACGAAAAACTGCTGCACACGATTCGTGGCATGGGTTATGTGCTGGAGAGCCGCGGTGTCCAGTAATTCGATTGCCCTGCGCCTCAGTGGAATGTTCACGCTGGTGGCACTGCTGGTGTTTCTGTTGATCGGCTGGGCTTTGTACCAGCAGGTCGATAAGGGCTTGGGTCTGTTGCCCGAGGCCGAGCTGGACGCGCGTTACAGCGTGCTCGAATCCACGGTCGGGCGTTACGGCACGCCCGAGCATTGGGTGAAGATCAATAACAAGCTCAAGCTGCTGGGCGAAGAAGACAAGCGCATCAGTTTCTGGATCATCAGCGGCGATCCGCACTACGAATACGGCAACCTGACGCCGCAGGTCCGCGCCTTTGCCGAAGGGCCGCTGGGGATGCGCGACATGACGTTGCCGGATCAGCCTTATCCGCTGAAAGTGCTGGTCAGCCAGTTCCCGGCCAAGGATCAACGACCGCCGCTGCGCTTCATGATCGGCATCGACACCGAGACGTTTTTGCAGACGCAGCATCATTTGCTGATCGCGCTGATCAGCCTGGCGATTGTCGGTGTGCTGCTGGCGTCGGCGCTGGGTTATTGGGTGGCGCGGATCGGTCTCAAACCCTTGATCAAGTTGTCGCAGGAAGCCCAGCGACTGGCGCCGCCCTTGCGTTCCGGGCGCTTGCGCTTGTCGCCGTTGCCGCCGGAGCTCAATCAGTTCGTCAATTCGTTCAACTCGACGCTGGAGCGGGTCGAGCAGGCCTATTCACGCCTTGAGTCATTCAACGCCGACGTCGCCCACGAACTGCGCTCGCCGCTGACCAACCTGATCGGCCAGACCCAGGTCGCGCTGACTCGCGGACGCTCGGCGGAACACTACTTCGAAGTGCTGCAATCGAACCTCGAAGAGCTGGAGCGGCTGCGTTCGATCATCAATGACATGCTGTTTCTCGCCAGCGCGGATCAGGGCAGCAAGGCGACCAAACTGACCTCCACCTCGCTGGCCGATGAAGTGGCCACGACCCTGGAATATCTGGATTTCATTCTTGAAGACGCGCAGGTTCAGGTGCAGGTCAGTGGTGATGCACAAGTGCGAATCGAGATTGCGCATCTGCGCCGGGCGTTGATCAATTTGCTGAGCAATGCGGTGCAGCACACCGAGCCCGGGCAAGTGATCGAGGTGCGGATCGAGGTTGAGGAGCATCAGGTGAGCATCGGGGTTGCGAATCCGGGATCGCCGATTGCCAGCGAGCATCTGTCGCGGTTGTTCGAGCGGTTCTATCGGGTGGATGCGTCGCGCAGTAACAGCGGAAACAACCATGGGCTGGGGTTAGCAATCGTCAAGGCGATTGCGCTGATGCATGGCGGGGATGTGTTTGTGCGCAGTGACCACGGCATGAATACCTTCGGTATCCATCTCCCCGTTTAACCCTGCACCGGTCCCTGTAGCAGCTGCCGAGCAGCGCGAGGCTGCGTTCGGCGACGGAGTCGTCGTAAAATCAGGCGATGCGGTCTGTCAGGTAGACCGCGTATTCAGGGTTTACGACGACTTCGTCGCCGAACGCAGCCTCGCGCTGCTCGGCAGCTGCTACATGTACCGCGTCGCCCTGGCTACTGTTGCTTTTAGCGCAACAGTCCTTTCATGAATCTGCTCTTTTTCCCTTCTCCAATCCCCCTTATCTTTGCCGCACCAAACAGCACTTGCCAAGCAAGAAGGTTTTAAAGATGTCCAACACTATGGGTATTGCCAGCGCTTTCGTTTTGTCCTCGTTGTTCTTGTCCCCGTTCGCCGTGGCTGAAGAGTCCCAGACTTTCGTCGCACAAAATGCCGCCCGCGCCGCCGCATACGAACAGCATCAGAGCGAAATGACCGCCAAGGCCCAAGAGGCTGCGCAAACCCCTCAAGCGTCAACGTCTGCCACCCGACCACAGGTTGAGAAAGACAGCTGATCCCGCGCACTCGCTCCATTTCCCTCGACACTTTTTATAGGCTCTTCCCTTTGAAAAGTTGTCTTCAAAGCCGCTGCTATCAGCGGCTTTTTTTCGTTGTGGTTTAAAGCCGGTTTAGTTCGTCTCCCCTTACAAGAAACATCCTGTGCTTCAAATAATGAAGTGCAGATTGACCCCAAGGAGCTTTACCGCAAGTGCGTTTCCCTCTCTGCTTTACCCCGCTGTTCATTGCAATCGCTGCAACGATGACCGCCCACGCCGCCGATGAATCCAGCCACGAAGGTTTTGTGGAAGGTTCGAGCCTCAACCTTAATGCCCGCAACTACTACATGAACCGTAACCGTCTGCAGCAGACGGACGACAACATCGAATGGGGTCAGGGTTTCCTTGGCATTTTCGAATCGGGATTCACCCAGGGCACCGTCGGGTTCGGCGTTGATGCCCACGCCATGCTCGGGCTCAAGCTCGATGGCGGTGGCGGCACGGACGGCTCTAGCATCCTGCCGATCAGCGATGGCAACGGCAAAGCGCCAGGGTCGTTCTCGACGGCGGGCGGCACACTGAAAATGCGCGCATTTGATACCGAGTTGAAGGCCGGCGACCTGTTTCTCGCCAACCCGGTGATTGCGGGCGGCGAGACCCGCATGCTGCCGCAGACCTTTCGTGGTGTCAGCCTGACCAACCACAGCGTCGACGGTTTCCTGATCGAGGGTGGCCAGGCGAGCTTCACCAAGCCGTACAACCAGAGCGGTCACACCCGCATCGGCACCTCCTACGGCAGCCTGGCAGACGGTGACGACAGTCAGCACCTGAACTGGGCCGGCGTGGCCTGGAGCGGTCTGCCAGGGCTGACCAGCAGCCTGTACGCGTCCGAACTCAAGGACATCTGGAACCAGTACTACTACGACCTGGATTACACCTACGCGCTGAACGACCTGGTCAGCCTCAACCCGGGCCTGCACTTCTATCACACGCAAGACACCGGCGATGCGCTGCTGGGCAACATCGACAACAACACCTACAGCCTGCATTTCACCGTTGGCGTGGGCAATCACAGCGTTACCGCGGCGTATCAGCGGGTCAACGGCAACACGCCATTCGACTACATCAGCCAGGGTGACAGCGTTTTCCTCGACAACTCCCAGCAGTATTCGGACTTCAACGGCCCGAACGAGCGCTCGTGGAAACTCAAGTACGCCTACGACTTTGCCGGCCTCGGTCTGCCCGGCCTGACCTCGGCGCTGTCGTACTCCCGGGGCGAACTGGACCTGACCAAAGTCGATCCGGACAGCCGCGGTTACGCCTCGTGGTACAGCGCCGACGGCAAAAACGCCAAGCACTGGGAACGTGACATCGATCTTAAGTACGTGGTGCAGGGCGGCAAGGCCAAGGATCTGGCAATACGCCTGCAATGGGCCTCCAACCGTGGCGGCAATGGCTACGGCGCGCTGGACCAAGACACCGATGAATACCGGGTGATCGTCGACTACCCGCTCAATGTCTTCTAAGCTTGAATAAACATAAGGCCAGCACGTTTTGCTGGCCTTTTGTTTATCAGGGACTTATACAGGCGCCCTGAACGCAAACGGCTCCCGGAATTCTGCCCGATGCTTGCAACAGAACTTTCATAAAGCCCTATCAGCAGAAGCCAGAGCCATGAGTGTGAGCAACACAAAACCTCACGATCCGATCCGTTCGACCCGGTCGGAGCGGCTTCTGGTTCTCGGCAGTTTGCTGCTGGTGATCGCGATTCTGAGCATCGTCGCGTTCCTGCTGGTGCGCGAACGCGCCAACGCAGAACTGTCTGCCACGCGCTCAGCGTCCAACATCGTGCAATTGATCGAAGCCGACGTGCTGCGCAATGTCGAACTCTATGACCTGTCCTTGCTCGGCCTGATCGCGGCCTCGCAGCGAGAAGACCTCAAACTCGTTTCCCCCGCCATCCGCCATCTGGCCCTGTTTGACCGCGCCACTGCCGCGCCGTACAAGGGCGACATTTTGTTGCTGGACAACAAGGGCGACGTCATCGCCGACTCAGCCTCGGTGGAGCCCAGAAAGGGTAACTATGCCGACCGCGAGTATTTTCAGTCCCACGTGAATAATCGTGATCCGGGCATGTTTATCAGCCGCCCCTTCCGGTCCAGACAGGCTGAACATGAATGGCGCATCAGCTTCAGTCGCCGGGTCAGCGGTTCACAGGGCGAATTCCTCGGTGTGGCCGAAGCCGCCATGCGCTTGAGTTACTTCGATCAATTGTTCAACAGCTTGAGTATCGGACGTGACAGTTCGGTCAACCTGATCAGCTCGGACGGTATTCTTCTGGCCCAGGAGCCCCGCCTGGCCGAAGAGCTGGTTGGCAAGGACTTCAGCGACCGCCCCAACTTCCAGCGCATCGTCAAAGAAGGCGACGGCAGCTTCACCAGTGTTTCAAGTCGCTACAAGGACGAACGCCTGTACACGTTTTCCAAGGTGGGCAACTTGCCGTTGATTGTCATCGTTGCGCTCTCCAGCGATGAAGTGTTTGCGTCGTGGAAACGCACGGCGGTGGTGGTCAGCGTTGCGACCATTGCGCTGTGCATCAGCCTGCTTTGGCTGACCTGGCTGTTCTGCCGTGAACTGCGCCTGCGCCACAACGCCGAGCAGGAGTTGGCACAATTGGCGGCCACCGATGCCTTGACCGGCCTGGCCAACCGCCGAACGCTGGATCAGGCCCTGCGCCATGAATGGTTTCGCGCGCAACGGTCGGGCCAGCCGTTGTCGCTGCTGATGATCGACGCCGATCACTTCAAGGCGTTCAACGACCGCCATGGCCATCAGGCCGGCGACGAAGCGCTGCGCTCGTTGGCCAACGTCATCACCGCCCACGTCCGACGACCGGCGGACCTGGCCGCCCGTTACGGTGGTGAGGAGTTTTCGGTGATCCTGGCGGAAACCGATAGCGCGGGTGCGCGGCAGATTGCTGAATACATCCGCAAGGCTGTCGAGGAGTTGCCGTTGGTTGAGGGTGCCGATTTGCCGATGACTGTCAGTATCGGGATCAGCACCTGGACGACAGCGACTGATATCAGCCTGGAGAGTTTGCTGTTTGCGGCGGACAAGGCGTTGTATCAGGCGAAGGAAGGTGGGCGGAATCGGGTGGTCGTCACGACTTGAAATCTGCGGTGTTGCTACCGGCCTCTTCGCGGGCAAGCCTCGCTCCTACAGTAGACCGAGTACCCCTGTAGGCGCGAGGCTTGCCCGCGAAGGGGCCAGCCCTGACGCCACAAAAAACCGGGACATAAAAAAAGGCCACCCGAAGGCAGCCTTTAAAAACTAGAGAGGTTTTTTGCTTACACGGCCGCAACGGGACGCATGTAAGAGATCGGTGCAGTGCTGGCGTCTTCGAAAGTCACGACTTCCCAAGCATCTGTCTGCTCAATCAACTTGCGCAGCAGCTGGTTGTTCAATGCATGTCCGGACTTGAAGCCCTTGAACTCACCAATCAGGCTATTGCCCAGCAGGTAGAGGTCACCAATTGCATCGAGGATCTTGTGCTTCACGAATTCGTCTTCATAGCGAAGGCCGTCTTCGTTCAGTACACCATCCGCGTCGACCACAATAGCGTTTTCAACGCTACCGCCGAGTGCGAGGTTGTGCTTGCGCAGGTACTCGATGTCACTCATGAAACCAAAGGTACGGGCGCGGCTGACTTCTTTTACAAACGAAGTGCTGGAAAAATCCACGCTTGCACTTTGTGTGCGGTTACGGAAAACCGGGTGATCGAAATCGATCTCGAAGCTTACCTTGAAGCCTTCGAAAGGGACGAAAGTGGCGCGCTTGTCGCCGTCTTCCACTGTCACTTCCCGCAGGATCCGGATGAACTTCTTCGGTGCGTCCTGTTCTTCCAGGCCGGCCGATTGAATCAGGAATACGAAAGGTCCAGCGCTACCATCCATGATCGGGACTTCAGACGCGGAGAGCTCGACGTAGGCGTTATCGATGCCCAGGCCAGCCATGGCCGAGAGCAAGTGCTCCACCGTATCCACTTTGGTGTCACCACTGACCAATGTGGTCGACATCGTGGTTTCACCAACGTTTTCCGCGCGGGCAGGAATCTGCACCACAGGGTCGAGGTCGGCACGAACAAACACAATGCCGGTGTCGATAGGTGCAGGCTTGAGGGTCAGGTATACCTTCTCCCCGGAGTGCAGGCCTACACCTGTAGCACGGATAATATTTTTCAGTGTGCGTTGTTTAATCATGGCTTGGGCCGCTTCAGCGCAAATTGCGAACTGGTATCAACAAAGGCTGGCGATAATAGCAGACCAGACCTTTGCTGAACACCAATCACCTTCATAGCCCTGATACATTCCATCAATCAGCCTGACGACGCAGGAAAGCCGGGATGTCCAGGTAGTCCAGATCATCTTGCGGATTCATCTTCGCGGCAGTCGCAGCACCGGCCTGAGCCTGGTTGCGCATGACGGTCGGACGGTCCAGGTCACGGTAGTTTACCGCCGGTTGTTCCTGACGAGCGGGCGCCGATTGTTGCGGCTGGGAGGCCATGGAAGTGTGAACGGTGTTGTCGATGACCTTCACAGGCTTCTCGATTTTCGCGCCCAGACCGGTGGCAACCACAGTCACGTGCAGTTCGTCGCGCATGTCCGGATCGATAACGGTACCGACCTTGACCATTGCGTGCTCGGAAGCGAAGGCTTCGATGATGCTACCCACGTCGGAGTACTCACCCAGGGACAGGTCAGGACCGGCGGTGATGTTCACCAGGATGCCGCGCGCACCTTGCAGGTTCACGTCTTCGAGCAACGGGTTGCGAATGGCCGCTTCGGTGGCCTCACGTGCACGGTTCGGACCGCTGGCGCAGCCAGTGCCCATCATCGCCATGCCCATTTCGCTCATCACGGTCCGTACGTCGGCAAAGTCGACGTTGATCATGCCTGGACGCTTGATGATGTCGGAGATACCGCGAACGGCACCGGCCAGTACATCGTCGGCCTTGGCGAAAGCCGACAGCAGGCTGGCGTCTTTACCGAGGATGGTCAGCAGCTTCTCGTTGGGAATGGTGATCAACGAGTCAACGCTTTCAGACAGCAGACGGATACCTTCGTCGGCGATCTGCATGCGCTTGCGGCCTTCGAACGGGAACGGACGAGTCACCACCGCAACGGTGAGGATCCCCATTTCCTTGGCCACTTCGGCAATGATTGGCGCAGCACCGGTACCGGTACCACCGCCCATGCCAGTGGTGATGAACACCATATTGGTGCCCTGCAGGACTTCGGCAATGCGCTCACGGTCTTCGAGAGCGGCCTGACGACCTACTTCAGGGTTGGCGCCGGCGCCCAGACCTTTGGTCACGCCGGTGCCCAGTTGCAGGATGGTCCGCGCGCCGATGGATTTCAGCGCCTGGGCATCAGTGTTGGCGCAGATGAATTCAACGCCTTCAATGTTGCTCTTGACCATGTGGTTGACGGCGTTGCCGCCGCCTCCGCCAACACCGATAACTTTAATTACCGGGCTTGCGGGGATGTTGTCTACGAGTTCGAACATTTTCCCTCTCCTTTCAGTTCTCTAGTTTTTTCGCCTACTGCCTGTATCTACAACGGTGCTGCGGTAAATCTTTAGAAGTTGCCTTGTACCCAGCTCTTGATGCGATCGAGCAAGGCGGCTTTCGGTTCTTCATTGCTGTAGCTGTCGCGGCTGCTGATGCCCGAGAACGAAATCCCGTCGGACTGTTTCTGCAGGCCGTACATCAACAAGCCAACGCCGGTGGAATAAATCGGGTTACGCACCACGTCATCCAGGCCCTTGACGCCATGGGGCACGCCCAGGCGGACCGGCATGTGGAAGATCTCTTCGGCCAGTTCAACCGCGCCTTCCATTTTCGAAGTACCGCCGGTCAGCACGATGCCGGCCGGGATCAGGTCTTCGTAGCCACTGCGACGCAGTTCGGCCTGGATCAGCGTGAACAGCTCGTCGTAACGCGGCTCGACCACTTCGGCCAGGGCCTGGCGGGACAGCTCGCGCGGTGGACGGTCACCAACGCTTGGCACTTTGATGGTTTCACCGGCACCGGCCAGCTTGGCCAGGGCGCAGGCGTAGCGAATCTTGATTTCTTCGGCGTACTGGGTCGGGGTGCGCAACGCCATGGCGATGTCGTTGGTCACCTGATCGCCCGCAATCGGGATCACCGCGGTGTGACGGATCGCGCCTTCGGTGAAGATCGCGATGTCAGTGGTGCCGCCACCGATGTCCACCAGGCACACGCCCAGCTCTTTCTCGTCGTCGGTCAGGACCGAGTAGGCCGAGGCCAACTGCTCGAGAATGATGTCGTCGATTTCCAGACCGCAGCGGCGCACGCATTTTTCAATGTTCTGCGCGGCGTTGACGGCGCAGGTGACCACGTGAACCTTGGCTTCCAGACGCACGCCGGACATACCCAGCGGCTCGCGAACGCCTTCCTGGTTATCGATCACGTAATCCTGCGGCAGGGTGTGCAGCACGCGCTGGTCAGCCGGGATCGCCACGGCCTGGGCGGCGTCGAGGACGCGCTCAAGGTCGGCAGCGCTGACTTCGCGATCACGAATCGCCACGATGCCGTGGGAGTTCAGGCTGCGGATGTGATTGCCGGCCACGCCGACGAACGCCGAGTGGATCCGGCAACCGGCCATCAGCTGCGCTTCTTCGATCGCGCGCTGGATCGATTGCACGGTGGACTCGATGTTCACCACCACGCCTTTCTTCAGGCCACGGGACGGATGAGTGCCGATCCCGACGATTTCCAGCGTGCCGTCGTCCGAGACCTCGCCGACCAGCGCCACCACCTTGGAGGTGCCGATATCGAGACCGACGATCATTTTGCCGCTTTGCACGTTTGCCATGGGTCCTGCCTCTTCTTAATTCTTCGCGACAGCGGGTTGGGCTGTCGTGGGCGCTACAGGTTCCCGCCAGCCAACAGCGAGGCCGTTGGCGTAGCGCAGATCGATGCGCGCAATGTTCGTAATCTGTTCTTTAAGCGTCTTGTCGTAGATGGCAATGAAGCGGCGCATCTTTTCCACCAGCTTGCCGCGGCCCAGCAGCAGTTCGATCCCCGGGCCCGCGCTGCCGGCACCGGTGGTCAGGAACCAGCTGCCTCGTTCACGCAACTCCAGGCGTGCAATCGAGAAGCCCAACGGCCTGAGCATCTGGCTCAGCACCTGGTATTGCTGCATCACTTGCTGTTGAGCCCGTTGTGGGCCGAACAGCTGTGGCAAGTGTTCGTAGTTCGCCAGCTCACGCGGGGTGAACGCCTGTCCCTGGTTGTTCAACAGCGATTCATCGCCCCAACGGGCCACCGGCAGTTGTTCTTCCAGGCGGATCACCACTTGATCCGGCCACACCCGCCGCACTTCGGCGTGGGCAATCCATGGCATCGTTTCAAGCTCGGTACGCATGCCCGCAAGATCGATGGTGAAGAAGCTCGACGCCACGTACGGGGCGATCCGCTGCTGCACCGCTTGCTGGCTGATGTAACTCAAGTCGCCCTGCACGTTGATCTTGGTGATCGGCCGGTCGGCGTACGGCAGCAAACGCTGTGCGCCTTCGTAGGTACCGAACCCCAGCGCAACCAACAGCACCGGCCAGAACAGGCTTTTGAGAAAGCCAAAATTGGCTTTCGGCAGGCGCGCAGACATCGGCTCTTTGGCCACCATTCGGCTGGCACCCCGCGGCACCGGCTTGCGGCCGGGTACTGGAGGGGGCTGATGTCTCAGCTGTGCGCCTTGCATGGTCTTAACCCCGCGGCTCTTCGTTGCTGGCAATACTTGCCGCCAGAATCGCCAGAACCAATTGCTGGAAATCCAGACCGGCAGCACGGGCCGCCATCGGCACCAGGCTGTGATCGGTCATGCCCGGTGCGGTGTTGACTTCGAGGAACCAGAACTGCCCGTCGGCGTCCTGCATCACGTCTGCCCTGCCCCAACCGGCGATACCCAGCGCCTCACAGGCTTTCACCGTGAGGTCCATCAGTTCTTTTTCCTTGTTGCTGTCCAGGCCACACGGGATCCGGTACTGGGTATCGGAAGCCACGTACTTGGCGTCGTAGTCGTAGAAGCTGTGCGTGGTGCCCAGGGCAATCGGTGGCAACACCTGGTCACGCAGGGTGGCAATGGTGAACTCCGGACCTTGAATCCATTGCTCGACCAACACTTGCGAATCGTAGGTACTGGCCGCTTTCCAGGCGTCGATCAACTCCGACGCGGAACTCACTTTGGCCATACCGATACTTGAACCTTCATGGGCCGGTTTGACGATCAAAGGGAAGCCCAGTTCCGTCGCTGCCGAAATACAATCAGCCTCGGAGGTCAGTACCGCGTGGCGTGGCGTCGGGATGCCGAGGCTGTGCCAGACCTGTTTGGTCCGCAGCTTGTCCATGGCCAGTGCCGAAGCCAGAATGCCGCTGCCGGTGTACGGAATACCCAGGCATTCCAGCAGGCCCTGCATGCTGCCGTCTTCACCGCCACGACCGTGGAGGATGACGAAGGCGCGGTCGATCTTTTCGTTCAGCAAACGCTGCAGAAGGTCATCGCCCACATCGAGGCCGAACGCATCCACACCGGCGCTCAGTAGCGCGTCGAGCACAGCGCGACCCGACTTCAGGGAAACCTCACGCTCGGCACTCTTGCCGCCGAAAAGCACGGCGACGCGGCCGAAGTCTTTCGGCGCGACAGTGGAGACGAGGTTGGCGTAAGCAGCAGTCATTTCAACTTCCCCACGGTCGGCGCGGCAACAGCACCCGCGAATAGCGGACTGGCCAACAGTTTCGGGGCGAGGCCACCGATATCACCGGCGCCCTGGCACAGCAGAATGTCTCCGGCACGCAGCAGCGGCTTGACCAGCGGCGCGAGATCGACGCCACGCTCGATGTAGATCGGGTCGAGCTGACCGCGCTGACGAATGCTGTTGCACAGCTTGCGGCTGTCGGCGCCCGGAATCGGCTCTTCACCGGCCGGGTAGACTTCCATCAGCAGCAGTACGTTGGCGTCGGCCAGTACATTGACGAAATCGTCGTACAGGTCGCGGGTGCGGCTGTAACGGTGCGGCTGGTAAACCATCACCAGACGGCGTTCCGGCCAGCCACCGCGTACGGCCTGGATCACGGCCGCGACTTCGGTCGGGTGGTGACCGTAGTCGTCGACCAGCATCACGTTGCCGCCGTCTACCGGCAGTTCGCCGTAGACCTGGAAGCGTCGGCCGACACCCTGGAAGCCGGACAGCCCCTGGACGATGGCTTCATCGCTGACGCCTTCGTCGCTGGCGATGCAGATGGTGGCCAGGGCGTTCAAGACGTTGTGATTGCCCGGCATGTTCACCGAGACATCCAGCGGCTCGCGATCAGGACGCAGCACGGTGAAGAAAGTCTGCATGCCTTGCTGGCGTACATTGATGGCGCGCACGTCGCAGTCATCGCCGAAGCCATAAGTGACCGTCGGGCGTTTCACCAGCGGCAGGATTTCACGCACCACCGGGTCGTCCAGGCACACCACCGCCAAACCGTAGAACGGCAGGTTGTGGAGGAACTCGACGAAGGTTTTCTTCAGTTTGTTGAAGTCACCGTCGTAGGTCGCCATGTGGTCGGCGTCGATGTTGGTCACCACGGCCACCAGCGGCTGCAGGTGCAGGAAACTGGCATCGCTTTCGTCGGCTTCGGCAATCAGGTAGCGGCTGGTGCCGAGCTGGGCATTGGTGCCCGCTGCATTCAGACGACCACCGATGACGAACGTCGGGTCCAGGCCACCGGCCGCGAACACCGAAGCGATCAGGCTGGTGGTGGTGGTTTTGCCGTGCGTACCGGCGACGGCAATGCCGTGGCGATAGCGCATCAGTTCGGCCAGCATCTCGGCGCGTGGTACCACCGGAATACGTCGTTCCAGCGCGGTGGCGACTTCCGGGTTGGACGTGTTCACGGCGCTCGACACCACCAGCACGTCGGCAGCAGCGGCGTTCTCGGCACGGTGGCCGATAAAGATCTGCGCGCCAAAGGACTCGAGACGCTCGGTCACCGGCGATGCTTTCAGGTCGGAACCGGACACTTCATAGCCCAGGTTCAACAACACCTCGGCGATGCCGCACATGCCCACGCCGCCGATACCGACGAAGTGGATGCGACGGATGCGGCGCATTTCCGGTTGCGGCATGGCTTTCTGTTTCTCAACCATGGGCCACCTCCAGACAGGTATCGACCACGTTACGGGTTGCATCGGGTTTGGCCAGGCGGCGTGCCGCGGTGGCCATGTCGTTGAGTCGTTGTGGTTGCATCAGGACCTCTGTCAGGCGTGCGGCAAGATCCGCTGCGCCAGTCGTTCTTTGCGGCATCAGGAAGGCAGCGCCTTCACGGGCCAAATAATCGGCGTTGCGGGTCTGGTGATCGTCGATCGCGTGGGGCAAAGGCACCAGCATCGAGGGCAGACCGGCGGCAGCCAGTTCACTGATGGTCAATGCGCCTGCGCGGCACACCACCAGGTCGGCCCAGCCATAGGCTTGGGCCATGTCTTTGATGAAAGGCTGCACTTGCGCCTCGACGCCAGCCGCGCGATAGCGCTCTGCAGTCACTTCATCGTGGTTTTTGCCGGCCTGATGGAACACTTCCGGGCGCAGGTCTGGGGCGACTTGCGACAAGGCTTCAGGCAGCAACTTGTTTAACGGCTCTGCGCCCAGGCTTCCGCCCAGGATCAGCAAACGCGCCTTGCGACCCGCCAGGGCGGGGCGCTGTGTTTCGAGGAACAGCTCGGTGCGCACCGGGTTACCGGTGGTCCGACGGCTGTCCGACAGGGTAAAGGTGTCGGGGAACGCTTCACAGACTCGGGCGGCCAACGGCACCAGCAACCGATTGGCGGTACCGGCCACGGCGTTCTGTTCATGAACGATCACCGGCACGCCGGCCAGTTTGGCTGCCACGCCGCCAGGACCGGTCACATAACCACCGAAGCCGACCACACACACCGGCCGCAGCTGACGAATGACCGCCCGCGCCTGCCAGACGGATTTGAGCAACATGAACGGGGCCTTGAGCAGGGACAATTTGCCCTTGCCGCGCAACCCGCTGGCATTGATCCGGTGCAGCTCGATCCCGGCCATCGGCACCAGCTCGTTCTCGATCCCGCGCGGCGTTCCGAGCCAGTGCACGGTGTAACCGCGGGCCTGGAATTCACGAGCACAGGCCAGCGCTGGAAACACGTGGCCACCGGTGCCGCCCGCCATGATCAAGACGTTAGCGCCCATGGGTCGGCTCCTCGGCGAAGTCGCTCTCATGGAACTCCATCTCTTCGCTGCCCAGGTGGGTTCGACTCTCCCACTCGATGCGCAACAACAAGCCGAGACAGGCACCGCAGATCACCAACGAACTGCCGCCATAACTGAGGAACGGCAGGGTCAGGCCTTTGGTCGGCAGCAGGCCGACGTTCACCCCGATGTTGATCAGGAACTGGCCGATCCACAGGAACGACAAGCCGTACGCGATGTAGGCGGCGAAGAACTGCTTGGCCTTCTCGGCCCAATAACCGATGTACATGCCACGCACACACACGAAGACGAACAGCGCGACCGTGCACAAGGAACCTATGGCCCCCAGTTCTTCGGCCAGGACCGAGAACACGAAGTCAGTGTGAGCTTCCGGCAGGTAGAACTGCTTCTGCACGCTGTTGCCCAGGCCAACGCCCAGCCACTCGCCGCGACCAAACGCGATCAATGCCTGGGATAACTGATAGCCGGCGCCGAACTGGTCGGCCCACGGATCGGCAAAGTTGGTCAGACGCGCCATTCGATACGGCTGCACTTGAATCAACAGCACCACCGCCCCGACCGCGAGGACCACCATCAAGGAAAAACGGAACAGCCCGACCCCGCCGAGGAACAGCATCGCCGCCGCGGCGCCCATCATCACAACGGTGGCGCCGAAGTCCGGCTCCATCAGCAACAGACCGGCCATGGGCAGCAGAACGATGAACGGCTTGAAGAAGCCCATCCAGCTTTCGCGCACTTCTTTCTGGCGACGCACCAGATAACCGGCGAGATAGATCACCACGAACACTTTGGCGATCTCGGAAGGCTGGACGTTAAAGAAACTGAAGCCGATCCAGCGCATCGAACCGTTCACTTCACGGCCGATCCCCGGGATGATCACCATCACCAGCAAGCCGAAGGCACCAATCAGCATCAGCCAGCCCAGGCGTTGCCAGGTGGCGATCGGAATCATCATGGTGACGATGCAAGCACCCAGGCCCAGCACGATGTAGATCAGGTGGCGAATCATGTAGTACAGGGCACTGCCCGACTGCACCGCCCCCACTTCGGTCGAGGCCGATGCAATCATCACCAGCCCGAGGCCGATCAACGCCAGGCAACCGGCGAGCATCGGGAAGTCGAGATCGATCCCGCGCCCGGTGATGATCGGTGACGGATAGGGCTTGATGATATTGAGCAGGCTCATGCCAGTTCCTCCACGGCGCGGACGAACTGATGACCACGGTCTTCGTAATTCTTGAACATGTCGAAACTGGCGCAGGCTGGCGACAGCAGCACGACGTCGCCCGGTTGCGCAACGGCGCGGCACTGCTCGACGGCTTCGATCAGCGAAGCGGCGCGGATCAGCGGCACGGCATCGCCAATGGCCTCACCGATCTTGTCGGAGTCGCGACCCATCAGGATCACGGCGCGGCAGTTGGCCGCCACCGGATCACGCAGATCATTGAACTCGGCGCCCTTGCCATCGCCACCGGCGATCAGCACGACCTTGCCGTCGATGTCCGCGCCCAGCCCTTCGATGGCCGCCAGTGCGGCGCCGACGTTGGTGGCTTTGGAATCGTTGTAGTAGCCCACGCCATCCAGGTCACGGACCCATTGGCAGCGATGCTCGAGGCCAGCGAAGGTGCGCAGGCTCGAGAGCATGGCATCGAACGGCAGGCCGACGGCGTGGCCCAGCGCCAATGCCGCCAGGGCGTTGGACTGGTTGTGGGCGCCACGAATTTTCAACTCGCGCACCGGCATCAGGTTCTGGAATTCGAAGGCGAGGAATTTCTCGCCGTCTTCTTCGCGGATCCCGAAGGCCTTGAAATCGGGTTTGCTCGAACCGAAGGTCCAGCATGGCTGGCCCTCGCCCATCAGCGGACGGCTCAGGGCGTCCTGACGATTGACCACAAACTGCTTCGCACCACGGAAGATCCGGTGCTTGGCCAAGTGATAGGCCGGCAGACCGCTGTAACGGTCCATGTGGTCTTCACTGACGTTGAGCACGGTCGCCACTTCGGCGTTGAGTTGATCGGTGGTTTCGAGCTGGAAGCTCGACAACTCCATCACGTACAGCTCGACGTCGTCGCTGAGTAAATCCAGCGCCGGCGTACCGAGGTTGCCGCCGACAGCGACTCGCTTGCCGGCCGCCGCAGCCATCTCGCCGACCAGGGTGGTGACGGTGCTTTTTGCGTTGGAACCGCTGATGGCGACAATCGGCGCCTTCGCGTTACGCGCGAACAGCTCGATGTCACCGGACAATTTCACGCCACGGGCGGCGGCGGCCTGCAGGGCCGGGGTCGCCAGTGCCAGGCCGGGGCTCACGTAGAGCTCGTCGGCACGGCACAGGAATTCGACGTCCAGCTCGCCACAACGCACTTCCACGTGCGGATAGTCACGCGTGAGCGTGGCCAGTTCCGGTGGATTTTCCCGCGTATCGGCCACAGCAAACGACGTGCCCCGGTTCGCCAGGAAGCGAACCAGGGACATGCCGCTCTTGCCGAGGCCGACAACGATGCGGAAGTGGTCAGAAGCGATCAGAGACACTCGTTCTACCTCAGCTTCAGGGTGGCAAGGCCGACCAATACGAGAATCACGGTGATGATCCAGAAACGGACGATCACGCGTGGCTCGGGCCAGCCCTTGAGTTCAAAGTGGTGGTGAATCGGCGCCATGCGGAACACTCGGCGACCGGTCAGCTTGAAAGAAGCAACCTGGATAACGACGGACAGGGTCTCCATCACGAACACGCCGCCCATGATGAACAGGACGATTTCCTGACGGACAATCACCGCGATGGTGCCAAGAGCCGCACCCAGCGCCAGTGCGCCGACGTCGCCCATGAAGACTTGTGCCGGGTAGGTGTTGAACCAGAGGAAACCCAGGCCCGCACCGATCAAGGCACCGCAGAACACGATCAATTCACCGGCGCCCGGTACGTAAGGGATCAGCAGGTATTCGGCGAATTTCACGTTACCCGACAGGTAGCAGAAGATCCCCAGCCCGCCGCCGACCATGACCGTCGGCATGATTGCCAGACCGTCGAGACCGTCAGTCAGATTCACCGCGTTGCTCGAGCCGACAATCACGAAATACGTCAGAACGACGAAGCCTATGCCCAGCGGAATGCTGTAGTCCTTGAGCATCGGCAGGATCAGGGTGGTTTCCACCGGCGTCGCAGCGGTCATATAAAGGAAGATCGCCGCGCCCAGGCCGAACACCGATTGCCAGAAATACTTCCAGCGGCTCGGCAAGCCACGGGAGTTCTTCTCGATGACTTTGCGGTAGTCGTCGACCCAGCCAATAGCGCCAAACAACAACGTCACCAGCAACACGGTCCAGACATAACGGTTGCTCAGGTCAGCCCAGAGCAAGGTGCTGACACCGATGGACGACAGAATCAGTGCGCCGCCCATGGTCGGAGTGCCCGACTTGGACAGGTGCGATTGTGGACCGTCGTTACGAACGGATTGACCGATTTGACGGTTCTGCAACGTGCGGATCATCCACGGGCCAAAGCACAGCGACAAAACCAGCGCGGTCAGCACACCGAGGATCCCGCGCAGGGTCAGGTACTGAAAGACCGCGAAGCCTTTGTAGAACTGTTGCAGATACTCCGCTAGCAGCAGCAGCATTAATGTTTCTCCAGGCTGGACCCGCACAAAGCGGCGACGATGTTTTCCATCGCAGCGCTGCGCGAGCCCTTGATCAAAATGGTGGTGTTTGTGTCTTGCTCGGCGCCCAGGGCCTTGATCAGCTCAGCCTGTGTGCTGAAGTGAAAGGCCTGGGGACCGAATGCCTTCACGGCGTGGGCCATCAGTGGCCCGACGGCGTACAGCGCAGAAACCTTGCCACGGGCGTACTCGCCCACATCGCGGTGGCCCTGCTCCGCCCAATCGCCCAGTTCGCCGATATCTCCGAGCACCAGAACGGTGCGGCCGGAAAAGCCGGCGAGTATATCAACGGCGGCGCACATGGAGGTGGGGTTCGCGTTGTACGTGTCATCGATCACGCGCATGCCATTGGTGGCCAGTTGCGCGACGGTGCGCCCCTTGACCGGTTGCACCGCACCGAGGCCGGTGGCAATGCCGAACAGCGACACGCCCAAGGCATGGGCGGCAGCAGCGGCGGCCATGGCATTGGCGACGTTATGGGTGCCGAGCAGGTTCAGTTGAACCCGTTCCACACCTTCAGGACTGTGCAGGTTGAAGGCCGGGCAACCGCGCGCATCGCGATCCAGATCGCTGGCGTAGAAGTCGGCGCTGACGTTGCTCAGGGCGAACGTCAGGACTTTGCGACCGGCAGCGCGGGTCTTCCAGATGTCGAACGCCTTGTCGTCAAGATTGAGCACGGCGACGCCATCGGCATCCAGCCCTTCAATGATCTCGCCCTTGGCTTCAACGATTTTTTCCGGCCCGCCGAACTCGCCGACGTGGGCGGTTCCGGCGTTGTTGAGCACGGCCACATGTGGCTTGGTCATGCCGACGGTGTAGGCAATTTCGCCCAGACGCGAAGCCCCGAGCTCGATCACGGCGGCGGTGTGCTCCGGCGCGAGTTCGAGCAGGGTCAGCGGCACGCCGAGGTCATTGTTCAAGTTGCCACGGGTCGCCAGCACAGGACCGCGCGTACGCAGGATGCTGGCGAGCATTTCCTTGACCGTGGTTTTACCGCTGGAACCGGTGATCGCTGCAACAGGGTTGGTAAACGCCGCACGGTTCATCGCACCCAGTTGGCCCAACGCCTGGCGGGTGTCCTTGACCAGCAATTGCGGCAGCGCGCTGTCGGCGACTTCACGCTCGACCAGTGCGGCGACCGCGCCTTTGCTGGCGACGTCGTTCAAATAGTCGTGACCGTCGAAACGTGGACCGGTCAGGGCAATAAACAGTTGGCCCGGCTTGATCGCGCGGCTGTCGATGCTGACGCCATCGAACGTAGCATCGGCCGCGATCAATTGTGCATTCAGTGCGCCGGTCAGCTCGCTCAGTTTCAAGGCTTTAAGCATGAGCCACCTCCCACGCGGTCAAGGCGTGATCGGCTTCGACCAGATCAGAGAAGTCGTGACGCTCGCCGTTGATTTCCTGATAGTCCTCGTGACCTTTGCCGGCCAGGACAATCACGTCATCCGCCGAAGCGCTGGCGATCAACTGGGCAATCGCCTGACCACGGCCAGCGACGAAAGTAACTTTATCCACAGCAGTGAAGCCGGCGCGGATGTCATCGAAAATAACTGCCGGGTCTTCGGTACGCGGATTGTCATCGGTCACCAGCACACCGTCGGCCAGACGTTCGACCACTTCCGCCATCAGCGGACGCTTGCCGCGATCACGATCACCGCCGCAGCCGAACAGGCATAGCAAGCGGCCTTTGGCGTGCGGACGCAGGGCCATCAATACTTTTTCCAGCGCATCCGGGGTGTGGGCGTAATCGACCACCACCAGCGGCTGGCTACCGCCGCCAAGACGCTGCATGCGACCGGCCGGGCCTTCAAGTTTCGGCAGGACCTTGAGGATTTCGTCCAGCGCGTAGTCCAGGCCAAGCAAGGCGCCGACCGCGGCCAGCGCGTTGCTCAGGTTGAAACGACCGAGCAAGGTGCTGCGCAAGTGGTGCTCGCCCTGAGGCGTGACCAGCGTGGCGCGCACGCCTTCGTCGTTGAACTGCGCTTCACGGCAATAGAGGTAGGCGCTCGAATCTTCAAGGCTGTAGGTGATCAGGCGCGACTCACGCTTGTCCGCAGCCAGCTGGCGGCCGAACTCGTCGTCGAGATTGATCACCCGGCACTTCAAATCGTTCCAGGCAAACAGCTTGGCCTTGGCTTCGCCGTAGGCTTGCATGGTGCCGTGGTAATCCAGGTGATCGCGGGACAGGTTGGTCATCACCGCCACATCAAACGCCAGCGCCGTGACGCGGCCTTGATCCAGACCGTGGGAAGACACTTCCATGGCCACAGCTTTGGCACCAGCCTTTTTCAGGTCAGCCAAGGTCGCTTGCACGGCAATCGGGTTCGGCGTGGTGTGCAGGCCACTTTCCAGCGCGCCGTAGAAACCGGTGCCCAGGGTGCCGACAATGCCGCAGTGTTGACCGAGCAGGTCCAAGGCTTGCGCGACCAATTGCGTCACGCTGGTTTTGCCGTTGGTGCCGGTTACACCGACCAGGTTCAGGTGCCGGCTCGGGTCGCCATAAAAGCGACCGGCGATGTCCGACAGCTGCGCCGCCAGGCCTTTGACCGGAATCAGCGGCGCATCAGTGATCGGCAATACCGTTGCGCCTTCAACCTCATAAGCCACGGCAGCAGCGCCGCGTTGCAAGGCATCGGCGATGTGCGCGCGACCGTCGTACTTGCCGCCAGGGACGGCGAGAAACAGATCACCAGCCCGCACGTTGCGGCTGTCCAGGGTCAGTTCGCGGATCAACAGATCGCGGCCGGCATGGGCAAAAATCTTGTTCAGGCTCAGAGACATTAGCCGCGCCCTCCATTGGCTTTCAGCGGAACGACCGGTGTGGCGTTAGCGGTTTGGGTCGGTGGCAGGTTGTCCGGCGTGATGTTCATCAGGCGCAGTGTCCCGGACATCACTTTGCTGAACACCGGCGCCGATACCAGACCACCGAAGTAACCGGCCTTGGTTGGCTCATCGATCACCACGACGATGGCATAGCGCGGATCGCTCATCGGGCCGAAGCCGGCGAACAGCGAACGGTAGGAATTCTCGGCGTAGCCTTTGGTGCCCACCGACGTCTTACGCGCAGTACCCGACTTGCCGCCCACGTGATACGCCGGCACTTGCGCACGGAATACACCGCGCGGGGCTTCGATCACTTGTTGCAGCATGGTTTGCATGGTTTTCGCGACAGCTTCCGGCAATACCTGTGTGGTTTGCGGCGCCTTGTCGGTTTTGATCAGGGTCAGCGGCGCGAGGCGACCATTGTTGGCCAGGGCCGAGAAGGCGTGGACCAACTGGATCGCGGTCACGGAAATACCGTATCCGTACGACAGCGTGGCGGTTTCAGCCTTGCGCCATTCGCGGTAGTTCGGCAGGTTGCCAACGCGTTCACCCGGGAAACCCAGGCCGGTGTCCTGGCCGAGGCCGACTTTTTGCGCCAGACGGAAAATCGTTTCGCCGCCGATATCGAAGGCAACCTTACTCATGCCGACGTTACTGGAGTTGATCAGAATACCAGTCAGGTCGAGCACCGGACCTTCGCTCTTGGATACGTCCTTGATGGTGTATTTACCAATCTGCAAGGTGCCCGGGTATACCTCGACGGTATCGGTCGGCTTCCAGCGCCCGGTTTCAATCGCGGCGCTCATGGAAATCGCTTTCATGGTCGAACCCGGTTCGAACACGTCGATCATCGCGCGGTTGCGCATCATCGCCGGCTGCAGGTTGCGACGGTTGTTGGGGTTGTAGGTCGGCTGGTTGACCATGGCGAGGATCTCGCCGGTCTTCACGTCCATGATCACCAGGCTGCCGGCCTTGGCGCCGTTCTCGATGATCGCGTTACGCAGCTCGCGGTTGGCCAGGTATTGCAGACGCAGGTCAATGGACAACGCCAAGGGCTTGCCGGCCTTGGCGTTTTTGGTGACCTGGACATCTTTGATCAGCCGGCCGCGCCGGTCCTTGATCACCTGTCGCTTGCCGGGGACACCGGCGAGCCATTCGTCGTAGGCAAGCTCGACGCCTTCGCGTCCGTGGTCATCGATGTCGGTAAAGCCGACCATGTGGGCGGTGACTTCGCCGGCCGGGTAGAAACGCCGGAACTCTTCGATGCCATAAACGCCCGGCACTTTCAGGTCGAGCACAGACTGGCCCTGCTCGGGGGTGAGCCCACGCACGAGATAGATGAATTCTTTGTTGGCCTGAGCTTCGAGACGTTCGGCCAGGGCTTTCGGGTCCTGCCCCAAGGCGGCCGCCAGTGCTGGCCACTTCTCTTTGGCCGTTTGCATTTCCTTGGCATTGGCCCAAAGGGTGGTGACTGGGGTACTCACAGCCAAAGGCTCGCCGTTACGGTCGGTGATCAGACCACGGTGAGCCGGAATCGGGATATGACGAACGCTGCGCGCATCGCCCTGACCTTTAAGAAAGGCACGGTCAACTACTTGCAGATCGATAATACGCCAGGCAATCGCCGCGACCATGACGCCGAGCAAACCCAGCACCAGGCGGAACCGCCATGGAAAGAGTGCGCCCTCGAGTTTCATCATGGCGCCACCATCTGCACTTCAGCGGCGCCAGGAATGCGCATCTTCAGTTGCTCGGTCGCCAGGACTTCGATACGGCTGTGGGCGGTCCAGGTGCTCTGCTCGAGAATCAACCGGCCCCACTCCGCCTGCGCCTTGTCGCGCACGCTCAACTCGGCGTACAGCGCGTTCAGCAACTGACGGTTCCAGTGAGCGCTGTACGACACGCCGATAGCCGACACGAGCACGCCGACAAACAGCAGCAGCATGAAAAAGCTGCCGCCGGGCAGTGGCTTGGCGAAAAGCTTGCTCACCGCAGCTTCTCCGCGACGCGCATGACGGCGCTGCGGGAACGTGGGTTGGCTTTGAGTTCGGCCTCGGAGGCGGACTGCGCTTTGCCATGGATTTTCATGATCGGTTCGAAAGCGACGTGACGGACCGGCAGGTTGCGCGGCAGGTTGTCGGCTTCGCCTTTCACCAGCTTGCGCATGAACAGTTTGACGATACGGTCTTCCAGCGAGTGGAAGCTGATGACGACCAGGCGGCCACCCACTTCCAGGCAGTCCAGCGCGGCTTCGAGGCCGGCTTCCAGATCGCCCAGTTCGTTGTTGACGTGAATGCGCAGGCCCTGGAACGCGCGGGTGGCAGGGTTTTTGCCCTTTTCCCATGCCGGGTTGGCGACTTTCAGGACTTCAGCCAGATCGGCCGTGCGCTCGAACGGCTTGATGTCGCGGCGCTCGGCCACGGCACGGGCCATGCGCCCGGAGAAACGCTCTTCGCCGTATTCCTTGAACACCCGGGCGATTTCTTCCGCCGGTGCGGTGTTGACGAATTCGGCAGCGCTGATCCCGCGGGACGGGTCCATGCGCATATCCAGCGGGCCGTCGTTGAGGAAACTGAAGCCGCGCTCAGGGTCGTCGAGTTGCGGCGAAGACACGCCCAGGTCGAGCAAAACACCGCTGACCTTGCCGTGCAGACCGCGTTCGGCCACTTCTGAACCGAGCTCGGCAAAGCTGCGTTGCACAACGACAAAGCGGCCGTCTTCGGCCGCTAGCGTTTGCCCGGTGGCAATCGCTTGAGGATCTTTGTCGAATCCGAGGACCCGACCATCGGGGCCGAGCTGGCTCAAGATCAACCGGCTATGCCCGCCGCGTCCGAACGTGCCGTCCAGATAGCAGCCATCAGGACGTACGGCGAGAGCCTCCACGGCTTCGTCAAGCAGTACGGTGATGTGGTTAAAGCCGCTATCAATAGTCACAGGATCAAATCACGCAGTTCATCAGGCATGGCGCCCGGTTGTTGAATAGCAGCCAGGTCAGCGGCAGAAACCGCGTCCCAGGCATCCTCGTCCCACAATTGGAACTTGTTCAGTTGGCCTACCAACATCGCGCGCTTATCCAACTTGGCATATTCACGAAGACGCGGTGGAACCAGAAAACGACCACTGCCATCGAGCTCGAGGTCGACGGCATTACCAATCAGTAAACGTTGCAGGCGGCGGTTTTCTTCGCGAAGCGAAGGCAGTGCGCGCAGTTTGGTTTCGATAATTTCCCACTCATCGAGCGGGTAAACACACAAACACGGATCAACGGCATCAATTGTGACGATCAACTGACCGGAACTACGCGAAACGAGCTCGTCACGGTACCGGCTCGGCATGGCGAGACGGCCCTTTGCATCGAGACTGATAGCGTTAGCTCCGCGAAACACGTCAGCGTTTCTCCAAATATTAGCGTTTTACGCTCAAAAAACCCACTTCATGCCACTTTCCGCCACTTGCGCACACTATAGGAATGCGGCTACCGCACCGTCAAGGCGCGGATTAAAGGAAAACCCTTACAGAACTGAGATTTAGGAGCGTAGGAGGAGGTGATTCGAGAATCTGGCAGATGAATTTGTCCGATAACTTGAATCAGCACAGAAGGCTGCGTTCGAAAGTTAAAGTAATTTGTTAAGAGTAAGATTTTTTCGGTATTACGAAAGTGTTCTGGCAACGATTCTGGAAGGAGGGATTTTGCTACTACCAGCGCCCTGCTCAATGATTAAAGCAGGGAGGGAAAAAAGGTGGAGAGTCGATCTGTAAGCCGGGTTCTGTCTTGAACAGTCATTCGTCTACGATGGCCATCACTGGACATCTTTAGCAACCTACCCGGTCCCAGCGCGGGCCACGCCTTGGGACCCTATTTGGTCTTGCTCCAAGTGGGGTTTACCTAGCCACGAACTGTTGCCAGACGTGCGGTGCGCTCTTACCGCACCTTTTCACCCTTACCGGCGCCGAAGCGCTTAGGCGGTTATTTTCTGTGGCACTTTCCGTAGGCTCACGCCTCCCAGGCATTACCTGGCACTTCGCCCTATGGAGCCCGGACTTTCCTCCCCCCCCTAATTTTCATAGAGGGCAGCGACTGTCCAATCGACTCTCCGCCGCGAAGGTTAACGGCAGAGCGGCCGAAGAACAAGCGCTAAACGCCCCAGGCCACTCCTGCGCGTCGGTTTTTTACTCGCCCTTCTGTTTATCCAGCGCAACCTGATAGAGCACATTCTTGCGTTCACCGGTAATTTGCGCCGCCAATGCCGCCGCACGCTTGAGCGGCATTTCTTCGAGCAACAGATTGAGGATGCGCATGGCTTCGCTGCTGACCGCGTCCTCGGTCTCGGGTGCCGACCAGCCTGCCACCAACACCACGCACTCGCCGCGCTGCTGATTGCTGTCCGACTCGACGAACTCACGCAACTCGGCCAACGGCAATCCTTTAAGGGTTTCGAAGGTTTTGGTCAATTCACGCGCCAGCAACGCCGGACGCTCGGGGCCGAACACCAACTCCATGTCTTGCAGGCATTCAAGGATGCGATGTGGCGCTTCATAGAAAATCAGCGTGCGCGGTTCTTCCTTGACCAGCTCCAGACGAGCGCGCCGGCCGACGGCCTTGGCCGGCAGAAAGCCTTCGAAGATGAAGCGGTCCGACGGCAGACCCGCCGCCGATAACGCCGCGATCAATGCACAAGCACCCGGGACCGGCACCACATTGATCCCGGCCGCACGGGCCTGACGCACCAGGTGATAACCCGGATCGGAAATCAACGGCGTGCCGGCATCGGAGATCAGCGCCACGTCGTCGCCCGCCAACAAACGGGTGATAAAGCGGCTGCCTTCATCTCGCTCGTTATGTTCATGACAGGCCGCCAGCGGCGTGGGAATGCCGAAATGCTGCATCAAGCGCTGGGAGTGACGAGTGTCTTCGGCGGCGATCAACGCGACGTCGCGCAGGATCTTCAGCGCACGTGCACTGATGTCGTCCAGGTTGCCGATGGGCGTCGCCACCACATAAAGCGAGCCAGCAGCGGAATTCAAAGCACCTGGAGCAGTCAAAGCGCACACCTCATGATCGGTAAAAGGCGACATTGTAGCGCGTAGCGGCGCTTGCGATCGCCCCGCCCTCCTCGGGTTTTTCAGGCGTTTGTGCAGCGTTGCAACATTTGCACGAGCTAAATTGATCGATTCACGCCAGTAACATCGCGCCCCGGCCAGTGCTTGGGTACAATTCCACGCTAATTTGATCGAGTATCAGGAACACTACATGATCGCTTGCCTGCGGCTGTTCACTGCCCTCTGCCTCGCTGCCTTGCTGGCGGCTTGCGCCAGCTCGCCCTCTTCCAGCCTTGGCGAACTTCCACGGACCCCGGACGCCAGTATCGAGCAACTGCTCGAACAGGCCGCTCAAAGCAAGGATCCGGAAAAAGCCTCGCTGTTGCGCCTGAGCGCGGCAGACCTGGCCTATCGTCAGGGTAATGCCGGTCAGTCCGCGCAAATCCTGCAACAGGTTCCGGTGGAACAACTCAAGCCCGGCCAACAAGTCTTCGCCAGCACCCTGGCGGCTGAATTGGCCATGACGCGCAATCAGCCCAAGGCGGCGCTGACTGCCTTGAGCCATCCGAGCCTGCAACGCCTGGACGAGTTGCCGGTCGAGCAACAGGTTCGCACTGGCACTGTCCATGCTCGCGCCCTTGAAGCCGACGGGCAGACGCTGGCCGCCGCACGGGAGCGCATCTTCATCGCGCCAATGCTCGAAGGTGAAGCGGCCGCCAAAAACCACGAGGCGATCTGGACCCTGGTCGCCTCGCTGCCGACCGACCAATTGCAGCCAACCACCACCGACGACCTCGGCGGCTGGATGGCTCTGGCGCTGGCCGTGAAAACCGCCGGCACCCTGGAACAGCAGCAGGCCGCTATCGACGCCTGGCGCGCCCAGAATCCTAAGCACCCGGCCGCCATTCAGCTGCCTCTGCCACTGACCAAACTCAAGGAACTGGCCAGCCAACCCCTGAGCAAGATCGCCCTGCTGCTGCCGCAAGACGGCCCACTGGCCTCGGTCGGCAAAGCACTGCGGGAAGGCTTCATGGCCGCTCACTACCAGGCTCAACAAGCCGGGCAGAAGCCGCCAGCCATTGAGTTCTATGACAGCTCGAAACTGACTTCTCTGGACGAGTTCTACCGCAAGGCCCAGGCCGACGGCGTGCAACTGGTGGTTGGCCCGCTGGAAAAACCGCTGGTCAAACAGCTGAGTGCTCGCCCACAACTGCCGATCACTACCCTGGCCCTGAACTACAGCGAAGGCGAACAAGGTCCGGCTCAGCTGTTCCAGTTTGGACTGGCCGCTGAAGATGAAGCCCGCGAAGTGTCTCGTCGTGCTCGCGCCGACGGCCTGCAACGTGCCGCCATCATGGTGCCGAAAGGCGAATGGGGCGATCGCGTGATGCGAGCGTTCAGCCAGGACTGGCAAGCCAACGGCGGCAGCATCGTCGCCACCGAACGCGTTGACCAACCGGTTCAACTGGCTCAGCAGATTGCCGACATGTTCCAGCTGCGTCAGAGCGAAGGTCGCGCCAAGAGCCTGCAAAGCACCGTTGGCTCGCAGGTAGCAGCCCAGCCTTCGCGTCGTCAGGACATCGAGTTCATCTTCCTGGCTGCGACTCCGCAACAGGCCCAGCAGATCAAACCGACTTTGAACTTCCAGTACGCGGGCGATGTGCCGGTTTACGCCACCTCCCACGTTTTCAGTGCCAGCGGTGACGTCAATCAGTACAACGACATGAACGGCATCCGTTTCTGCGAAACCCCGTGGTTGCTGGACGCCAATGATCCGCTGCGCAAACAGGTCACCGCACAATGGCCACAAGCCGCCGGCAGCCTGGGCCGCCTGTACGCGATGGGCGTGGATGCGTATCGCCTGGCGCCGCGACTGGGGCAACTCAAGGCGCTGCCGGACAGCCGCATTGAAGGCCAGTCGGGCAGTCTGGGCATGACTCAGAACCAGCGCGTGGTGCGGCAGTTGCCGTGGGCACAGTTCGTCAGCGGTCAGGTTCAACGCCTTCCGGATACCCCGCGCTGATGCCTGACAGGTCACGTCAGCAAAGCGGTAAAGATGCCGAGCGCCATGCGCTCGAGCATCTTCAACAACAGGGTCTGCGCCTGCTGGCGCAGAACTGGTTGTGTAAACGCGGCGAGCTTGATCTGGTCATGCTTGATGGCGATACAGTAGTATTCGTTGAAGTCCGCTACAGAAAAAACACCCAATGGGGTGGAGCGCTCGACAGCATCGATGGGCGCATACGGCAGAAACTGATTTTCGCCGCGCAGTATTTTCTTCAGCGCGAGTCACGTTGGGCCAATTCCCCCTGCCGCTTCGACGTGGTTGCCATCGACAGCAACCTCGATCAGTTGAACTGGTTGCAGAATGCCTTCGACAGCTGATCGCGTGTGCCCCGAAGCGGACACCTTTACCCAACACTTTTGCTCTTTGCTTTGCGGGCTGCACATTCATGTGCCGAGTAGCCGCGCTAATTAAGGTCACACAGATGGACATGCAATCCCGAATTCGCCAGCTTTTTCAGGCCAGTATCGACACCAAGCAAATGGCGATGGACGTACTTGCACCGCACATCGAGCAAGCCAGCCAGGTGATGGTCAACGCCCTGCTCAATGAGGGCAAAATGCTGTCCTGCGGCAACGGCGGCTCCGCCGGTGACGCCCAGCACTTTTCGTCCGAACTGCTCAACCGCTTCGAGCGCGAACGTCCGAGCCTGCCCGCCATTGCGCTGACCACTGACAGCTCGACGATCACCTCGATCGCCAACGACTACAGCTACAACGAAATCTTCTCCAAACAGATCCGCGCCCTTGGCCAGCCGGGCGACGTATTGCTGGCAATTTCCACCAGCGGCAACTCAGCGAACATTATTCAAGCGATCCAGGCCGCACATGATCGCGAAATGATTGTCGTAGCATTGACCGGTCGCGATGGCGGCGGCATGGCGTCGCTGCTATTGCCTGAGGACGTCGAGATTCGCGTACCGGCCAACGTCACCGCACGTATTCAGGAAGTCCACCTGCTGGCGATCCATTGCCTTTGCGATTTGATCGACAGCCAACTGTTCGGGAGTGAAGAATGACCCCTAATCGCCTAGGCCTTCTGGCCTTGACCCTGTGCCTCGGCATCAGCGGCTGCACCTCGGTGGTGAACGCCAGTCGTGAAGCGCCGATTGAAGATGACCGCGGTACGCGCACCTTCGGCAGCAAGATCGACGACTCCCTGATCGACACCAAGGTCGGCGTGAACGTCGCCAAGGCCGATCCGGCCCTGGACAATGACTCACACATCGTCGTCACCAGCTTCAACGGTGTCGTGCTGCTTGCCGGGCAAACGCCGACCGCAGACCTCAAGGCCAAGGCCGAACAGGCTGCTTCCGCCGTCCAGCGCGTTAAGAAGGTTCATAACGAACTGCAGGTCCTGCCACCCTCCGGCTTCCTTGCTCGCCAGAACGACACCTGGCTGACCTCCAAGATCAAGACCCAGATGCTTACCGACCCGAACATCCCGGGTTCGCGCATCAAGGTCGTCACCGAGAACGGCATCGTTTACTTGCTGGGGTTGTTGACCAAGCAGGAAGCGGCGCAGGCTACCAATCTGGTGCAGAGCGTTTCCGGTGTGCAGAAGATTGTGAAGTTGTTTGAGTACATTGACTGATATCTGCTGACCGGTGATGGCGACCCTTGAGATCGCCATTGACCTGTAGGAGCCAGGCTTGCCGGCGAAGGCGATTTCGAAGACGCCTTCGCCGGCAAGTCGGATCGCCGCACCGCTGGCTCCTACACGTAATAAAAAAGGCGATCCTTGCGGATCGCCTTTTTTATTACTTCACCACTTTCAAACTGGGTCGACCGCTGGGACGCGGCGGCTCGCTGTCGGGTGGCGGAATATCATCATCCGGCTCGATCTCTTCGTCGTCTTCCATAGGCGATTCCAGATCGAACACCATGCCCTGACCATTCTCCCGGGCGTAAATACCCAGGATCGATGCAATAGGCACGTACAGGGTGTGTGGCACGCCACCGAAGCGCCCTTCGAAGCTGACCGCCTCGTTGTCCATGTGCAGATGACGCACGGCAGCCGGTGATACGTTCAGGACAATCTGTCCGTCACTGGCAAAACCCTGAGGCACCTGCACCGACGGATACTCGGAATTGACCAGCATGTGCGGGGTGCAATCGTTGTCCACAATCCACTCATAGAGCGCGCGGACCAGATAAGGTCGACTGGAGTTCATAGCGGCTCCTTAAGCCTTAGCGCATATCGCGTTCGACGCCAGACAGACTCGCCTGGAAAGCCTCACGCGCAAACGAGCGCTCCATGTAATCAAGCAGCGGCTTGGCAGGCCGCGGCAGTTCAATACCCAAAATCGGCAAACGCCAGAGTATTGGCAATAGGCAGCAATCCACCAGACTTTGTTCCTCACTGAGGAAAAACGGCTTGTCGGCGAACAACGGCGACACGCCAGTCAGGCTTTCACGCAACTCTTTACGAGCCACGACGCGGGCGGCTTCCTTGGTCTTCGAATCCAGGATCAGATCCACCAGACCACACCAGTCACGCTGAATACGATGAATCAGCAGACGGCTGTTGGCACGCGCCACAGGATAAACCGGCAGCAAGGGCGGGTGCGGGTAACGCTCATCCAGATATTCCATCACCACGGTCGACTCCCACAACGCCAGGTCACGATCGACCAGGGTGGGCAGGCTTCCGTAAGGGTTCACTTCAATCAGTTTAGGCGGCTGGCGACCAGCTTCCACGTAAATGATCTCTGCGCTGACACCCTTCTCTGCAAGTACGATGCGCACTCGGTGGGAATAGTGGTCGGCGGGGTCGGAGTAACAGGCCAACCGATTGGTCACGCCCATGGCGGTCCTCCTCGCTTGTTGAAATTATCGGAAACGGAAAAACGCACACGCCCAGAGGACGCCTCCCGTAACGTCTGGCTGGCCAGACTCGTTACACCTTCAGAGACGCCCCTGGGCGCGTGCGATTAACAGCAATTGCTTACAGCTTTATCAATGGACGTCTTTCCAGTATTCACGCTTGAGCAAGTAAGCGAATACGAAGAAGAACGCCAGGTACAGCAACACATAGGTACCGATGCGCTGATGCTGCAGCTTCACCGGGTTGGCCGAGTAGGCCAGGAAGGTCACCAGATTCTTGACCTTCTCGTCGAACTGCTCTGCGTTCAGCGTGCCGGTTTTTGGCACCACGGTCAGCTGGTCACACGCCTCATGAGTCAGAGCCGTACCGGTCAGCGGATCGTATTGCTTCTTGCCGTCTTCGACGATTTGAACTTGTTTGCAGCCTACCACCTGACGGCCTTGCAGGCCGACCAGAACGTTAGGCATCCCGACGTTCGGGAAGACCTTGTTGTTCACGCCCCAGGGACGCGATGGGTCTTCATAGAACGAACGCAGGTAACCGTAGAGCCAGTCAGTACCACGAACGCGAGCAACCAGGGTCAGGTCGGGCGGAGCCGCACCGAACCAGGTCTTGGCGTCTGCCGGCTGCATGCCGATGTTCATGTGATCGCCGATCTTGGCACCAGTGAACACCAGCTTCGACAGCATCAGGTCATGCGGGATGCCGAGGTCATCGGCGACACGCTCGTATCGCTGGAACTTGGCGCTGTGGCAGCCCATGCAGTAGTTGGCGAACGTACGCGCGCCATCCTGCATCGCCGCTTTGTCAGAAACGTCGATGTCGACCTTTTCCAGCTCAGGAGCACCCGCTGTCGACGCGAACGAGAACACAGGCATGGCAGCAAGAATCAGTACAGCAAATAGCTTTTTCATCAGCCAGTCACCCTTTCCGGAACCGGTTTGGTCTTCTCGAGCCTGGTGTAGAACGGCATCAGAATGAAGTAGGCGAAGTACAGGAAAGTACATACCTGCGACAGCAACGTACGACCTGGAGTCGGAGCCAGAACACCCAGCACACCCAGGATCACGAACGAGATGCAGAATACCCAGAGCCAGATCTTGCTCATCCAGCCTTTGTAGCGCATCGACTTGACGGGGCTGCGATCCAGCCACGGCAGGACGAACAGCACAGCGATGGCCGCGCCCATGGCGATTACGCCCAGGAGCTTGTCCGGAACCGCCCGCAGAATCGCGTAGAACGGTGTGAAGTACCAGACCGGTGCGATGTGCTCAGGAGTCTTGAAGGCGTTCGCCACTTCAAAGTTCGGCTTCTCGAGGAAGTAGCCGCCCATTTCCGGGAAGAAGAACACGATCGAGCAGAAGATAAACAGGAACACCACTACGCCGACGATATCTTTCACGGTGTAGTACGGGTGGAAGGCAATGCCATCCAGCGGTACGCCGTTTTCGTCTTTGTATTTCTTGATGTCGACGCCGTCCGGGTTGTTCGAGCCGACTTCGTGCAACGCCAGAACGTGCAGCACCACCAGACCGAGAATCACGATCGGCAGGGCAACAACGTGCAGGGCGAAGAAGCGGTTCAGGGTAATACCGGAAATCAGGTAGTCACCACGGATCCACTGGGTCAGGTCGTTACCGATGACCGGGATCGCACCGAACAGCGAGATGATCACCTGAGCCCCCCAGTAGGACATCTGGCCCCACGGCAGCAGGTAACCCATGAAGGCTTCAGCCATCAGCGCCAGGTAGATCAGCATGCCGAAGACCCACACCAGCTCACGCGGCTTCTGGTACGAACCGTAGAGCAAGCCACGGAACATGTGCAGATAAACCACGATGAAGAACATCGAAGCGCCGACCGCGTGCAACATACGCAGGATCGAGCCGTGCTCGACATCGCGCATGATGTATTCGACGGAGGCGAATGCTTCTTCCGCTGACGGGGTGTAGCTCATGGTCAGCCAGACACCGGTAACGATCTGGTTGACCAGAACGAGCAGTGCCAGGGAGCCAAAGAAATAGAAGAAGTTGAAGTTCTTCGGGGCATAGTACTTGCTGAGATGGTCTTCCCACATTTTAGTGGCGGGAAAGCGCGCATCAACCCAATCCATGAACTTGCTCATCACGCTTTCTCCGTATCGACGCCAATGACAATGATGTCATCGGTCTCATAGGAATGCGGGGGAACTGGCAGGTTCAAAGGCGCAGGTTGCGACTTGTAGACGCGGCCAGCCAGATCGTAGTGGGAACCGTGGCAAGGGCAGAAATAACCACCTACCCAGTCCTTGCCCAGATCCGCAGGTGCCACTTCTGGACGGAAGGTCGGCGAGCAACCCAGGTGCGTGCAGATACCGATCAGCAGCAGAACTTCTGGCTTGATCGAACGCGTTTCCGGGTCGACATAGGTCGGTTGTGTCGAGTTCTTGGAGGTCGGGTCAGACAGCTGGCCCTCGATCTTTTTCAGATTGCCCAGGATTTCCTCGGTACGGCGGACAATGAACACCGGCTGACCGCGCCACTCAGCAATCATCTGCTGACCTGGTTCGATTTTGCTGACATTCACTTTCACCGGTGCACCTGCGGCTTTCGCCTTGGCACTGGGAAACCATGACCCCACGAACGGGACCGCAGCCCCCACCGCTCCTGCAGCACCCACCACGGATGTGGCTGCTACCAAGAAGCGACGCCGGCCTGCATTCACGCCGTCATTGCTCATTCAGTCCTCTCCCATCAGCTTTGTGGCCTGTTAAATCAGGCGTCTACTAAGTAAAAATCTGAACTTATAAAAATTTTGCCGAATGGTAATGAAAAGCCCCAATTCTGACAAGGTAATTACCGAGGGGCTCCACTGCCAAGCCTTGCAGTATAGGGCTTCTACGGCTGTGGCAAGTTGTCACAGAGCAATTCTTTGATAAATCGCGCCCATAAAAAAACGCCCAGCTTCGCGAGGAAACTGGGCGTTCTTTTTGAACGCGAAAGCGAATTAACGCTTCGAGTACTGCGGACGCTTACGCGCTTTACGCAGACCAACTTTCTTACGTTCAACTTCACGAGCATCGCGAGTAACGAAGCCAGCTTTGCGCAGAGCGCCACGCAGGGTTTCGTCGTACTGCATCAGTGCGCGAGTGATACCGTGGCGGATTGCGCCAGCTTGACCACTTACACCACCACCGATCACGGTGACGTAGATGTCGAATTTCTCGACAGTCTCAGTCAGTTCCAGCGGCTGACGAACTACCATGCGGGCAGTTTCGCGGCCGAAGAAATTTTCCAGGGTGCGGTTGTTGATGGAGATGTTACCAGTACCCGGACGCAGGAAAACGCGTGCGGTTGCGGTCTTGCGACGGCCAGTGCCGTAATTTTGAGTCGCCGACATAATGAACTATTCCGTTAAAACTTCAGTTCTTGGGGCTGCTGAGCAGTATGAGGGTGTACAGCGCCCGCATAGACTTTCAGCTTACGATACATGTCGCGACCCAGCGGGTTCTTAGGCAGCATGCCCTTGACCGCGGTCTCGATCACGCGCTCAGGGGCTTTAGCGATCAGCTTTTCGAAGTTGATCGACTTGATGCCGCCCGGGAAACCGGAGTGGGAGTAGTAGATTTTGTCGGTGGTTTTAGCACCGGTTACACGAATCTGCTCGGCATTGATAACGACGATGTAATCGCCGGTGTCAACGTGAGGAGTGTACTCAGCTTTATGCTTGCCACGCAGACGGCTCGCGATTTCGGTGGCCAGACGACCCAGGGTCTGACCTGCAGCGTCGACGACAAACCAGTCGCGCTGTACTGTTTCCGGTTTAGCAGTAAAAGTTTTCATTCTTTATAGCCTCAGGGGCCGCCCTGTAAATTAGACGGCGGATCTTACTGAATAGTGCGTACTTTGACAAGTCAAAGGCAGCCGGATACAGACGCTTTCGGGGGCTCGGGTCGGCGCGTCCGTTCAACGGCAAGATTCTTCGGCGGCGGCGCATCACTTCCACTGCAGAAAGAGGTGCGCAATTATGCAGATTGCGAAAAATATTTCAACCTGCTTTTATGATTGTTTTGCCCAAGGAGCGCCCGATGGACTATCGCCAGCTAGGCCGAACCAATCTGAACGTGAGTGCCCTCTGCCTCGGAACCATGACCTGGGGCGAGCAAAACACTGAATCTGAAGCCTTCGCACAGATTGAACGAGCCAAGAGCGCCGGGATCAATTTCATCGACACCGCCGAGATGTACCCGGTGCCGCCGAAGGCCGAAACCTACGCCACCACCGAACGCTACATCGGCAATTACTTCAAAAGTCGCGGTGATCGCGCCGACTGGATCCTGGCGAGCAAGATCGCCGGCCCCGGCAACACCATCGATTACATCCGAGACAAAAACCTGCGTCACAACCGCCAGCACATCACCGAAGCCGTGGACGCGAGCCTCAAGCGCCTGCAAACCGACTACATCGACCTCTATCAGCTGCACTGGCCGGAACGCAGCACCAACTTCTTTGGCCAACTGGGCTACAAACACAAGATCGAAGCCAACCTGACGCCGCTGGAGGACACCCTCGAAGCGCTGGACGAGCAGGTCAAGGCCGGCAAGATTCGCCACATCGGCCTGTCCAATGAAACGCCGTGGGGCACCATGCGCTTCCTCGCCCTGGCCGAAGCCCGTGGCTGGCCGCGCGCGGTGTCGATCCAGAACCCGTACAACCTGCTCAACCGCAGCTTCGAAGTCGGCCTGGCGGAAATCGCCATCCGCGAACAATGCGGCCTGCTCGCCTATTCGCCGCTGGCGTTCGGTTTCCTGTCGGGCAAGTACGAAGGTGGCGCCCGTCCCCCAAAAGGTCGCCTGAGTCTCTACAGCCGCTTCAGCCGCTATTTCAACCCACAGTCGGAAGCTGCGTGCAGTCGTTATGTAGCACTGGCCCGTGAACACGGTCTGGACCCGGCGCAGATGGCGTTGGCGTTTGTCACTCAACAGCCGTTTGTGACCAGCAACATCATCGGCGCGACCACCATGGAGCAGCTTGAAAGCAATTTAGCGAGTTTCGAGCTGAAACTTACCGATGAAGTGTTGGCGGGTATTGAGGTGATTCACAAGGATCACCCGAATCCTGCACCTTGATTGATTCATAGGCCCATTCGCGGGCAAGCCACGCTCCCACAGGTATGTGATTTCCTGTGGGAGCGTGGCTTGCCCGCGATGGCGTCAGCCCAGTCACTGCAAATTACAGCGACCGCGCAATAATCTCCTTCATGATTTCATTGGTCCCCGCATAAATCCGCTGCACCCGCGCATCCGCCCACGCCCGGGCGATCGGGTATTCCCACATGAACCCGTAACCGCCATGCAGCTGCACGCATTCGTCGAGCACCTTGCATTGCAGGTCGGTGCCCCAGTACTTGGCCATCGCTGCCGTCGGCACATCCAGCTTGCCTAGCAGATGCAGCTCCAGGCAGCGATCCACGAACACCCGGCCGATCTGGATTTCAGTCGCCATTTCCGCCAGCTTGAAGCGAGTGTTCTGGAAGTCGGCAATCGCCTTGCCGAACGCCTTGCGCTCACGGGTGTAATCCAGCGTCCATTTCAGCGCGGCTTCGGCCGACGCAAGCCCGCCAATGGCGACAGTGAGGCGCTCCTGGGGCAATTCCTGCATCAGGTAAGCGAAGCCCATTCCGGCTTGCCCCAACAGGTTTTCCTTCGGTACCCGCACATCCTGGAAGAACAGCTCCGAAGTGTCCTGAGCCTTCATGCCGACCTTTTCCAGGCGCTTGCCTTTGTCGAAGCCCGGCGTATTGGCCTCGACCAGAAACAGACTGGTGCCCTTCGCGCCTGCCTTCGGATCCGTCTTGGCCACGACAATCACCAGATCAGCCAGATAGCCGTTGGTGATGAACGTCTTGGACCCATTGATCACGTACTCGTCGCCATCCAGCACGGCGGTGGTTTTCACCCCTTGCAAGTCGGAACCGGCGCCCGGCTCGGTCATGGCAATGGCTGTCACCATCTCGCCGGAGACCAGTTTCGGCAGGTATTTGTGCTTCAGCGCTTCACTGCCGTAATGCAGGATGTACGGCGCCACAATGTCCGAATGCAGAGAAAAACCAATGCCGGTCAGGCCGAGACGACCGACCTCTTCGATCACCACCGCGCTGTAGAGAAAATCCGCCCCCAGCCCGCCGTACTCCTCCGGCAGGTGCGAGCAGAGCATCCCCGCCTCCCCTGCCTTGTTCCAGAGTTTACGGTCGATATAGCCTTGCTTTTCCCATTGCCCATGGAACGGCACGGCCTCTTTTTCGAGGAACGTTCGCACGCTGTCGCGAAACAATTCGTGCTCGGAACTGAACAAGGTTCTGGGGATCATGCGGCACCTGTCGTTAATTGTTAGAAGGAGTTGACCTTCAGAGACTAAGCCTCGCATCCGATACAGGACACTGGACACATCAGACAAAAAATAAGACGATCCAGCCGTCTGGTGACCACTTTCCCCTATAAGAATAAAGTTGAATTATGTCTAACCAAGTCTCCACGCCCTTGCGGCGCGTCAGCATCCTGGCTATCGACCGGGTTTTCGCTTCCACCCTCATGCAAGCCAAGGATTTCTTCCACCTGGCCAGCCTGCGTTATGGCAAACAACTGGGTCAGGGCCTGACTCCGGCGTTCGAAACCCGACTGGTCAGCCCCGACGGCAAACCGGTGAACAGCTTCAGTGATGTGATCATGCCGGTGGACGGCGGCCTGGAAAACGCCGACATCATTGTCCTTCCCGCCTTCTGGGACGATTTCGATACCCTTTGCCAACGTTATCCACAGGTCCTGCCCTGGTTACGTCAGCAACATGCTCGCGGCGCCGTGCTTTGCGGTGAGGCGACCGGGGTGTTCTGGCTGGCCGAGGCCGGGCTGCTCAATGGCAAGGAAGCGACCACGTACTGGCGCTTCTTCAATGCCTTCGCCGAGCGCTTCCCACAGGTCCAGCTCAATCAGGACAAGCACCTGACCGACGCCGACAACCTGTATTGCGCGGGCGGCACCACCTCGGCGTGCGATCTCTACATCTACCTGATCGAACGGTTCTGCGGCGCCAACGTCTCCCAGGCCGTGGCCCGGGACATTCTCTACGAAGTGCAGCGCAGCTATTCGCCGGGACGCATCGGATTCGGCGGGCAGAAGTTGCACCAGGACGTGATCATCCTGCAGATCCAGCACTGGCTCGAGGAGCACTTCGCCGACAAATTCCGCTTCGAAGACGTCGCCCGCGAACACGGCATGAGCATCCGCAACTTCATGCGCCGCTTCCAGACCGCCACCGGCGACAAGCCGCTGCATTACCTGCAACGCCTGCGCATCGAGACGGCCAAGGGTTTGCTGTCGGGTAGCCGCAAGAGCATCAAGACCATCAGTTATGAAGTCGGCTACGACGATGCGAGTTTCTTTGCGCGGCTGTTCCGCCAGCACACCGAATTGTCACCGAACCAGTATCGGCAGCAGTTTCAGCAGGCTGCGTAGCTCTCTATCCACACACAAAACCCATGTAGGAGTGAGCCTGCTCGCGATCGCGCCCGTCCATCAGCATTGATGTGACTGACACACCGCTATCGCGAGCAGGCTCACTCCTACAAGGTTTGCGGTGAACTCTGGACATAAAAAAGGGCCTGCAATTGCAAGGCCCTTTTTGTATGCCGAATCTGTTTAAGGCTTATGCGCCCGAGACAGGAATTCGTGCGACTGCATTTCCAGCAGTCGGCTGAGGGTGCGCTGGAACTCGAAGTTCAAGCGACCGCCGGTGTAGAGGTCTTTGAGCTCGACTTCAGCCGAGATGATCAGCTTGACGTTACGGTCGTAGAACTCGTCGACCATGTTGATGAAGCGTCGGGCGATGTCGTCGGTGGTGACGCTCATCTGCTCGACACCGCTGAGCAACACGGCGTGGAAGATCTTGCCCAGCTCGATGTAATCGTTCTGGCTACGCGGGCCGTCGCACAGTTCGCGGAAGTCGAACCAGGCCACGTCGTCACAGGTACGCACCGAGCGAATCTCACGATTCTCGATCATCAGCACGTCATTCTCGATGGCGGCCGTGCATTCCGGTGTCAGGGCGCGGAAGCTCTTGCGCAGGCTTTCATGAGCCGCTTCGTCCAACGGAAAATGGAACAGCTCGGCTTGCTCGAGGTGACGCAGACGATAATCGACGCCGCTGTCGACGTTGACGATGTCAGTGTTCTGCTTGATCAGCGCAATGGCCGGCAAGAAGCGCGCACGCTGCAGGCCATCCTTGTACAGACCGTCCGGCACGATGTTCGAGGTCGCGACCAGGGTCACGCCGTTCTTGAACAACTCTTCCATCAGCGTGCCGAGGATCATCGCGTCGGTGATGTCGGACACGAAGAATTCATCGAAACAGATCACCCGGGCTTCGTCAGAGAAACGCTTGGCGATAATGGTCAGCGGGTTCTTCTCGCCGCCAAGGGTCTTCATCTCTTCGTGCACACGCTTCATGAAGCGGTGGAAGTGAGTGCGGACCTTTTCCTTGAACGGCAGCGCTTCGAAGAAGGTGTCGACCAGGTAAGTCTTGCCGCGGCCAACGCCGCCCCAGAAATACAGACCTTTGACCGGTGCCTGGTCTTTCTTGCCAAACAGTTTGCCGAGCAGGCCCGGTTTGTTGTTCGACGCAGCGACCAGATCGTCGTACAGGCGCTGCAAATGGCGCACCGCCGTTTCCTGCGAGGCGTCATGGAAGAATTCCGGGCGTTTCAGATCAGCTTGATATCGTTCTAGGGGCGTCATAATTCGTTAGCAAGGCAACAAAAACGGGCCGTCACTGTAGCGACGGCCCGTAAGAATGGCAATCGGCCCTTGGTCGGACCGAGCCGCTGATTATTCCTGAACAGGCGTCAGAGCAACCCGCAAGGCGTCGATGGCGAGGTCGCGAGCGGTGTCGTCAGCAAAGGTCTGGCTGTCGGCCACGCACTCGCCTTCCAGCCAGACGCTGAAGCTGCGGTCTTCACTGCGCACATCCAACGGCTGACCCGATTGCAATTGCTTGGTCACCTGGCCCGCGGTTTTGCCGTCGGTGAAGTTGCGCGACAGCAGCAGTTGCTCGCCATCGGCCGCCAGCAGACGGAAGCGGAAACTGCCATCGTCTTCACGGAAGCTGACAAAACGCGCAGCTTTCGCGGCTTTCTTCTTGGTGGTGGCAGCGACTTGGGTCTGGGCCACAAAAGAACGCAGGCCGACCGATTCACGCAGTTCATGGAGGAACGGCGTGGCGACCGAACGCGCCTTTTTCGCGCCGATTTGCAGGATGTCTTCCAGATCAGCCGGACGCTCAATCAGCTGGTAATAACGCTCACGGGATTCGCCCAGTTCGCTGTCGAGCAGCTGGAACAGACGATTCTTGGCCTCGCCCCAACCCAGGCCCTGCAACAGTTCGCTGCGGAACTCGTCGGACTGCGCCGGCGTAGCGAAGGCCTGGAACAAGGTGAACAGGTGAGAATTGTCCGGATCTTTGGCTTCGCCCGGCGCGCGGGAGTCAGTGACGATCCGCGAGATCGCGTCCTTCATCTCCTTGGCGCTGCTGAACAACGGAATGGTGTTGTCGTAGCTTTTCGACATCTTGCGACCGTCGAGGCCTGGCAGCGTGGCGACGCTTTCTTCGATCAGCGCTTCAGGCATGGTGAAGAATTCTTTGCCCTGGCCAAACAGGTGGTTGAAGCGCTGGCCGATGTCACGGGCCATTTCCACATGCTGGATCTGGTCACGACCGACCGGCACCTTGTGGGCGTTGAACATCAGAATGTCCGCGGCCATCAGCACCGGGTAGCTGTACAAGCCCATGGTGATGCCGGCATCCGGGTCTTCACCGGTTTCGACGTTCTTGTCCACGGAGGCCTTGTAGGCGTGGGCGCGGTTGAGCAGGCCCTTGGCGGCAACGCAGGTCAGCAGCCAGGTCAGCTCGGGGATTTCCGGGATGTCGGACTGGCGATAGAAGGTCACGCGGTCCACATCCAGGCCACCGGCCAGCCAGGTCGCGGCGATTTCCAGACGCGAGCGCTGGATGCGCAGCGGGTCATCGCATTTGATCAGGGCGTGGTAGTCGGCCAGGAAGTAGAACGAATCGGCATTGCTGTCACGGCTGGCGACGATCGCCGGGCGGATGGCACCGGCGTAGTTGCCCAGGTGCGGCGTGCCGGTGGTGGTGATGCCGGTGAGGATACGGGTACGAGTCGTCATGGGTAATCGCTTGTCAGACTGCAATCAGTTCGAAAGACGTGGCAGGATCAGATCCTTGAGATCGGTCAGCTTGCCATGAAAAAAGTGTCCGCATTCTGCCACTTTCAGCAGCTCATGGGGACGTTCGAGTGTCGAGGACCAATCGTAGACGGCTTGCGGATCGATGACTTCGTCGGTTTCCGGCTGGATCAGGGTCAGCTCGCCGTGTTGCGGCAGTTGATCCTGATCGCCGAGGCGCATGACAGCGGGCGCGACCATGAACAGATGTTTCAGCTGTTCGCCCTTGGCTTCCAGGCGCCCGCCGAGACTTGCTGCAACAAAACCGCCGAAGGAGAATCCGAACAGGGTCAGCGGCAAATCCGGGTGTTTGGCCCGCAGCCATTCGGCAACTGCCTGGGCGTCATCGACTTCACCGGTACCCATGTCGTGGCTGCCTTCGCTGGCACCGACGCCACGGTAGTTGAAACGCAAAGTAATCAAACCGGCGTCGCGCGCGGTGCGCTGCAGGGTCGAGACCACTTTGTTGAGCATGGTGCCGCCCTGCACCGGGTTCGGATGACAGATCAGCGCGATGCCGCGCGACTGCTCGTTGTCGAGGTAAAGGGCTTCCAATTGGCCGACCGGGCCATCAATCACTACAGGGGTTTCGCGCATAAGCAAGGAAGGAACTCCGTGACCTCGAATCGGGTCGACTCGTCTAGCAAATTGTCTGTGCCAATCTATTGCGAGTGAATCGCGGTATACAGCGCAGGTTCGAGCCGTTAACGTAAAGCAAAGCCGTTTATAGAGGAAGGACTCGTGGAACACTCGCTCTTAGTTTGGTTGTTGCCGACTCTTGCCCTGGTTGTGGGTGTCGCCATTGGTTTCCTGATCGCTCGCCTGGTGCCGAATGCCGCGCCTAGCAGCACTCAACGTCAGCTGGATGACATTCAGGAACGTTTCGACAGTTATCAGAACGAGGTGGTCACCCACTTCAACAGCACTGCAACACTGGTCAAGAAACTCACTGCGAGCTATCAGGAAGTGCAGGATCACCTCGCCGAGGGTGCCAACCGCCTGGCCTTGGACGAGCAGACCCGTCAACGCTTGCTGGCCGCCCTGCACGCCGATGCTGCCGTGGCACCACGGGAACGCCTGACGCCACCGCGCAATCAGGAGCCGCCTCGCGACTACGCCCCCAAAGCCCCGAACGCGCCGGGCATGCTCGATGAACATTACGGCCTGAAAAAGTAATCAGGTTTCGCGCGAAACAAAAAAGCCCTCGGACGAGTGATTGTCCGGGGGCTTTTTTAATTCTGAAGTTTTCATCGCTTGCTCGCGATGGGGCCAGAACTGGCGACACAAAAAAAACCGCCCGATCTGCTGAGGATCGGGCGGGCTTTTTTACGCCTGGGGTTCAGTCAGGCTTTTGCCGTCACTACTGGGTCGGTTGCGAATACTGCTGGCCCGGAATCGCCTTCAGGTTGACCTCGACCCGACGGTTCTGCGCCCGGCCATTGACGTCGCCGTTGCTGGCAATCGGGTTATCCGGCCCGGCACCGCGAGCCGACAGGTTGGCACCGCTGACACCTTGCGAGGTCAGGTAAGTCGTCACACTCTGGGCACGACGCTGGGACAGGTCCATGTTGTGCTGACGGGCACCCGTGCTGTCGGTGTAGCCGACGATTTCGATCTGATTCTGGCTGAACTCCTTGAGCGAGCCTGCCAGATTGTTCAGCGGTTGATAGAAGCTGGAGGCGATATTCGCCGAATCGGTGGCGAACGTGATGTTGCCCGGCATGATCAGCTTGATCTGATCGCCCTGACGCTGCACCTCGACACCGGTGTTGGCCATGCTGGCGCGCAGCTTTTTCTCTTGCTGGTCGGCGTAATAACCGTAACCGGCAGCGGAAGCACCTACCACGGCGGCGCCAATCAGCGCGCCCTTGCCACGGTTATCGTGACTGATGGCGGCACCGGCCAAAGCACCGGCCAGAGCGCCGAGGCCACCGTATTTAGCGGTTTTGCTCATGCCCGTGGAGCCACCGTCGGCCTGGCCCTGGTTGTCGTAAGGGTTAGGCGAGGCGCAGCCAGACAGCAAGGCCACAGCCGTAGCGACAATAATCAAACGCTGCTTGGTGAACATGAAGAGCTCCTACTTTTTTGCATTCTGGGGTGCAACGGACAAAGGCAATAGACCTTTGCGGGCGTTGGATCATTTTGCCCGACAAAAATTCCGTTGGTTACATCTAAGCCCGCACAAACGGGTTCTCGCGCATTTCATCGCCCAGGCGCGTGTCCGGACCATGCCCGGTCACCACCGTCGCTTCTTCGTCGAGCGTATACAGCCGCTGCTTGATCGACCGCACGATGGTCGCCTGATCGCCACCCCACAAATCCGTACGCCCTACCCCACGCCGAAACAGCGTGTCACCGGCGATCAGCAGCTTGGCCTCGGAAAACCAAAAGCTCATGGAACCCGGCGTATGACCCGGCGTGTGCAACGCCACGCCACAACCGCAGGCCAGTTCTTCATCGTCGGCCAGCCAGCGATCCGGCGATGGCACCGGCGTGTAAGGCACACCGAACATCTGGCACTGCATCTCCAGATTGTCCCAAAGAAACTGATCTTCTTTATGCAGGTGCAAGGTCGCGCCGGTTTTCTCCTTGAGTTGACCGGAGGCCAGGAAGTGATCCAGGTGCGCATGGGTGTGGATGATGCTCACCACCTTCAGACCCAAGGCATCGAGGCGCGCGAGGATCAGTTCGTGATTGCCGCCCGGGTCGACCACGATCGCTTTTTTGGTGATCGGATCGCCGATGATTGTGCAGTTGCACTGCAAAGGGCCGACGGGGAAGGTTTCGCGGATGAGGGTGGGTTTTACGGTGTTCATAAGAGTCCTGGGAGGGCAAGGCCGTCTTGTACAGAGAAATTGAGGCTCTCAGGATTATACGGCGGTGGCCGATACAAAAGACCGGAGCCGCCATACGTCGGCCTCATCAAAATAAATAGTGGCCATATGATGTCAATGGCACTATTTATCATGCAAAATTGCAGATTGTAGCGGCCACATTCAGGAAGGGTCGCAACCTACTCCCAGGAATTTCACATGCCACGTCCCACTGGTTATACAGATAGCTTGTCTTCTTCGCTGACCGGTATTAAAGCCGTTGACAGTCTAATCTCCGGCTTCCAATGGGAAAGCTCCAAGTGGTGGATGCCTGGGGCTGTGACCAATCTGACGTACAGTTTTATATCACCCGCCATCTCCAAGTTCGCCTACAACTACAGCCCCTACAATGAGTACAAAGACATGTACGCATTGACGGCTGCGCAGCAGACGGCGGCCACCGGGGCACTCGCCTCATGGAGTGCAGTCGCCAACATCACCTTCCAGCTGACCACCGATAATGCATTCAACGTGGGCGATCTGCGCTTCGGTGGTTACACGAAGCTGGACGACGATTCGGCAGGCTGGGCCTATTACCCCTCCGACGACCCCGTTGGCGGCGATGTCTGGATCGGACCGAACACCAACGACCTGACGCCTGATAAAGGCAGCTATGACTTCATGACGTTTATCCATGAAATTGGTCATTCGATAGGCCTCAAGCACTCGTTCGCGCCGGGTGGTTTAAACTCGATCACGCTCGATCCGGCGCTGGACGACGTTGCGTTTACCGTCATGAGCTACAACAATAATTACTCTTATCTGCCCACTACCCCAATGGTGCTCGACATTCTGGCGATCCAGAGTCTTTATGGCGTCAATAACTTTTGGATGACAGGTAACAACGTTTACTCCTGGGCCCCCACCCAGTCGGTGTTCGAAACCATCTGGGACGCTGGCGGTAACGATAGTATCGACGCCAGCAATCAGTTGGCCGCAGTGCGCATCAACCTCAACGAAGGTCAGTTCAGCCAGATCGGCAAAGCGTTCACCGACCAGAATGGCGATGCTTTCAATGAAGGGCTGGCGATTGCCTATGGCGCCAAGATTGAAAACGCCTATGGCTCGGCATTTGACGACTCGCTGATCGGCAATGCACTGAGTAACTTGCTCAATGGCATGGCCGGCGCGGACACAATGGATGGCGGGGCTGGCAATGACAGCTACATCGTCGATGACGTCGGCGATGTGGTCATCGAACGCGGCGCATCGACTTCGGAAATCGACACGGTCTATTCCTACATCGACTACACCCTGGGCAGTAACCTCGAGAACCTGATACTGGTGGACGGGGCCAACCTCAACGGGACCGGCAACGGTCTGAACAACGTGATCACCGGCAACTCCAGCAACAACATCCTGGACGGCGGCATCGGTGCCGACTACCTGGCTGGCGGCACCGGCAATGACACCTACATCGTCGACAACATCAACGACGTGATCGTTGAAACCAGTACCCTGGCCGGCGAAATCGACACCGTGCGATCTTCGTCGAGCTTCACCTTGAGCAACAACCTGGAGATCCTCACGCTGACCGGCACGGCCAACACCTATGGCATCGGCAACGCCCTGAACAACGTGATCACCGGCAACGAAGGCAACAACCAGCTTAACGGCGGCGCCGGTCTGGATACCCTGATCGGCGGCAAGGGCAACGACGACTACGGCCTTGATCAGGCCGGCGAACTGGCCCTGGTCCAGGAAAATGCCAACGAAGGCATCGACACCCTGTATGTTACCTACGCCCCCACTGCACAGACTGATGTCGTCGACCTGAACCTGAGCAACCTGCACAACGTCGAAAACGTGCTGTTGCTCGGTACCGGAGCCTTTACCGCGCTGGGCAACGACCTGAACAACACCCTGACCGGCAACAGTGCCAACAACGTCCTCAATGGCGACCTCGGCGCTGACCTGATGATCGGCGGCGCCGGCAACGACACCTACGTCGTCGACAACATCGGCGACGTGATCAGTGAGACCAGCGCCCTGGTTAGCGAGATCGACACGGTCTCGTCCTCCCTCGATTACACCCTGGGCACTAACCTCGAGAACCTGACACTGTTGGGCGCAGCCAACCTCAACGGCACCGGCAACGCCCTGAACAACGTGATCATCGGCAATACCGGCAACAACATTCTGGACGGCGGCATCGGTGCCGACTACCTGGCTGGCGGTACCGGTAACGACACCTACATCGTCGACAACACTCGCGATGTGATCGTTGAAACCAGCACCCTGACCGGCGAGATCGACACCGTGCGCTCCTCGGCGACCTTTACCCTGAGCAACAACCTGGAAGTTCTCACACTGACCGGCGCGGCCAACATCGATGGCATCGGCAACGCCCTGAACAACCTGATCACCGGCAACGATGGCAATAACCAACTCGTTGGCGGCGCGGGCCTGGATACCCTGATCGGGGGCAAGGGCAATGACGACTACGGCCTCGATCAGGCCGGCGAGCTGGCCCTGGTTCAGGAAAATATTAACGAAGGCACCGATACGCTCTACGTCCTCTACAACGCCACTGCACAGACTGATGTCGTCGACCTCAATCTGAGCAACCTGCACAACGTCGAGAACGTGCTGTTACTCGGTACCGGCGCCTTTACCGCGCTGGGCAACGACCTGAACAACACCCTGACGGGCAACAATGCCGACAACGTCCTCAATGGTGGCCTCGGCGCTGACCTGATGATCGGCGGAGTCGGCAACGACACTTATGTCGTCGACAATATCGGTGATGTGGTCAACGAGACCAGCACTCTGGTCAGCGAAATCGATACCGTGCGCTCTTCGGTGACCTTCACCTTGGGCGCCAACGTGGAAAACCTGACGCTGACCGGCGCGGCCAACGTCGATGGTATCGGTAACGCCCAAAACAACGTGATCACCGGTAACGATGGCAACAACCAGCTCGTAGGCGGCGCCGGTCTTGATACCCTGATCGGTGGCCAGGGCAACGACGACTACGGCCTTGATCAGGCCGGCGAACTGGCCCTGGTCCAGGAAAATATCAACGAAGGCACCGATACGCTCTACGTCCTCTACAACGTCACTGCACAGACTGATGTCGTCGACCTGAACCTGAGCAACCTGCACAACGTCGAAAACGTGCTGTTGCTCGGTACCGGAGCCTTTACCGCGCTGGGCAACGACCTGAACAACACCCTGACCGGCAACAGTGCCAACAACGTCCTCAATGGTGGCCTCGGCGCTGACCTGATGATCGGCGGCGCCGGCAACGACACCTACGTCGTCGACAACATCGGCGACGTGATCAGTGAGACCAGCGCCTTGGTCAGCGAAATCGACACGGTCTCGTCCTCCCTCGATTACACCCTGGGCACTAACCTCGAGAACCTGACACTGTTGGGCGCAGCCAACCTCAACGGCACCGGCAACGCCCTGAACAACGTGATCATCGGCAATACCGGCAACAACATTCTGGACGGCGGCATCGGTGCCGACTACCTGGCTGGCGGTACCGGCAATGACACCTACATCGTCGACAACACCCGCGATGTGATCGTTGAAACCAGCACCCTGACCGGCGAGATCGACACCGTGCGCTCCTCGGCGACCTTTACCCTGAGCAACAACCTGGAAGTTCTCACACTGACCGGCGCGGCCAACATCGATGGCATCGGCAACGCCCTGAACAACCTGATCACCGGCAACGATGGCAATAACCAACTCGTTGGCGGCGCGGGCCTGGATACCCTGATCGGGGGCAAGGGCAATGACGACTACGGCCTCGATCAGGCCGGCGAGCTGGCCCTGGTTCAGGAAAATATTAACGAAGGCACCGATACGCTCTACGTCCTCTACAACGCCACTGCACAGACTGATGTCGTCGACCTCAATCTGAGCAACCTGCACAACGTCGAGAACGTGCTGTTACTCGGTACCGGCGCCTTTACCGCGCTGGGCAACGACCTGAACAACACCCTGACGGGCAACAATGCCGACAACGTCCTCAATGGTGGCCTCGGCGCTGACCTGATGATCGGCGGCGCCGGCAACGACACCTACGTCGTCGACAACATCGGCGACGTGATCAGTGAGACCAGCGCCCTGGTCAGCGAGATCGACACGGTCTCGTCCTCCCTCGATTACACCCTGGGCACTAACCTCGAGAACCTGACACTGTTGGGCGCAGCCAACCTCAACGGCACCGGCAACGCCCTGAACAACGTGATCATCGGCAATACCGGCAACAACATTCTGGACGGCGGCATCGGTGCCGACTACCTGGCTGGCGGTACCGGCAATGACACCTACATCGTCGACAACACCCGCGATGTGATCGTTGAAACCAGCACCCTGACCGGCGAGATCGACACCGTGCGCTCTTCGGTGACCTTCACCCTGGGCAACAATCTGGAAAACCTCACGCTGACCGGCGCGGCCAACATCGATGGCATCGGCAACGCCCTGAACAACCTGATCACCGGCAACGATGGCAATAACCAACTCGTTGGCGGCGCGGGCCTGGATACCCTGATCGGGGGCAAGGGCAACGACGACTACGGCCTTGATCAGGCCGGCGAACTGGCCCTGGTCCAGGAAAATATCAGCGAAGGCACCGATACGCTCTACGTCCTCTACAACGCCACTGCACAGACTGATGTCGTCGACCTGAACCTGAGCAACCTGCACAACGTCGAAAACGTGCTGTTGCTCGGTACCGGAGCCTTTACCGCGCTGGGCAACGACCTGAACAACACCCTGACCGGCAACAGTGCCAACAACGTCCTCAATGGTGGCCTCGGCGCTGACCTGATGATCGGCGGCGCCGGCAACGACACCTACGTCGTCGACAACATCGGCGACGTGGTCAACGAGACCAGCACTCTGGTCAGCGAGATCGATACCGTGCGCTCTTCGGTGACCTTCACCCTGGGCAACAATCTGGAAAACCTCACGCTGACCGGCGCGGCCAACATCGATGGCATCGGCAATGCCTCAAACAACGTCATCACCGGCAACGATGGCAACAACCAGCTGGTTGGCGGTACCGGTCTGGATACCCTGATCGGTGGCCAGGGCAACGACGACTACGGCCTCGACCAGGCCGAAGAGCTGTACCTGATCCAGGAAAATGCTAATGAAGGCACCGACACCCTTTACGTCACCTACGCCTCCGTGACCCAGCCCACGGGCCTTCCCAGCATGGTCGACCTGAACCTGAGCAACCTGCACAACGTCGAGAACGTGCTGTTGCTCGGCGCCGGCGCGTTTACGGTAATAGGCAACGACCTGAACAACACCCTGACCGGCAACAGTGCCAACAACGTCCTCGATGGCAGCCTCGGTGCTGACCTCATGATCGGCGGCGCCGGCAACGACAGCTACAGCGTCGACAACGTCGGCGATGTGGTCGTCGAGACCAGCACCCTGAGCAGCGAAATCGACACCGTCTATTCCTTGATCGATTACACCCTGGGCAGCAACGTCGAGAACCTGATGCTGGTGGGCAGCACCAACCTCAACGGCACCGGCAACGCCCTGAACAACGTCATCAACGGCTACATCGGCGACAACCTCCTGGACGGTGGCCTCGGCGCTGACCTGATGAACGGCGGCGATGGCAACGACACCTATATCGTCGACAACATCGGTGATGTGGTCGTCGAGACCAATACCTTGGCCGGAGGGATCGACACCGTGCGCTCTTCGGTGACCTACACCTTGGGCAATAATCTGGAAAACCTCACGCTGACCGGCGCGGCCAACATCGATGGCATCGGCAACGCCCAAAACAACGTCATCACCGGTAACGATGGCAACAACCAGCTCGTAGGCGGCGCCGGTCTTGATACCCTGATCGGGGGCAAGGGCAACGACGACTACGGCCTTGATCAGGCCGGCGAGCTGGCCCTGGTCCAGGACAACATCAATGAAGGCACCGATACGCTCTACGTCCTCTACAACGCCACTGCCCAGACCAACACTGTCGATCTGAATCTGAGCAACCTGCACAACGTCGAGAACGTGCTGTTGCTCGGCAACGGGGCCTTTACAGCGCTGGGAAACAGCTTGAACAACACCCTGACCGGCAACGCCGATGCCAACGTTCTGAACGGCGGCGCGGGTACGGACACCCTCATCGGCGGCGCAGGTGCCGACAGGTTTGTTTTCAGTGCTGTGAACGAAATGGGCACAGGCGCCAATCGTGATGTCATCACCGACTTCAGCAGTCTGCAGGGCGATAAGATCGATCTGACGAAGTTCGACGCCGATTTGCTGAGCGGTGGCTTCAACGGCTTCACCTTCATTGGTGCCGATGACTTCACCGGTGCAGGACAGCTGCGCTTTGTCGACCATGTGCTTTCGGGCAACGTCAGCGGCAACGCCGGCGCAGACTTCGAAATCCAACTGGTGGGGGTCAACACCTTCAGTGCCCACGACCTGGTGGCCTGACGGTTTCATCTTGAGAGCAATACCCGATCTGTCAATCAGACCGGGGGAGCAAACAAAACGCCCCGACTGGTTCGGGGTGTTTTGCTGTGGTGAGGTCGCTTTATCTTCAGCTAGCCCAACACGCCCAACGCCTTCGCCCGAGCGACCGCCTGTGTACGCCGTTCGACGCCCAGCTTGCTGTTGATATGGCTGGCATGAGTTTTCACCGTGTGCAGCGAAATAAACAGTTGATCGCTGATTTCCTGATTCGAACAGCCCTGGGCGATCAGTCGCAGGACGGCCATTTCCCGCGCACTGAGTTGTTCCGCCGCCGCGGATGACTCTGTTGCGGGACGGGCTGTCACTGCCGGAAGTTTTTCCGAAAGGCTCAATGAAACGGGGGTCGGCACACCGAGTTGAAGTTGGTTACGCAGCCAGTCCGGATGTTCAGCCAACAACCCGTCAAACGGTTGCAGCACACCACCGGCCGCCGCCTCCAGGGCTTGAGCCAACGTTTTGCGGGCCTCGGGTTCGCGCCCGCCCCCCAGCAACAACGTCACTTTCTGAGTCAACGCCATCACGCTGAGCATCTGCCTGCCGGTTTGCTGCCCATGCTCAAGCAACGCGTTCAAACGCCCCTCGGCCAGCATCGGTTGCCCCTGAATCACCTCCAGCAAGGCTTGCTGCAATTCGATATGCAGCGGCAGCTGTGGATGGAATTCCGGCGGCGCTGCTGCGTGGTCGCCGTTGTAGGTCTGGCCCAGTCGCGCCAGCCAGGCTTCGGCCAGATCGGTACGCCCCTGAGCCAGCCAGAGTTCGCATTTGACCAGGGTGATCATCGCCAGATAGTAAATCGGCGGCACATCCCAGATGTGCATCAGGCGTTCAGCTTCAGCGAGTTCGGCGAAGGCTTTGGCGAACTCGCCGCTGCTGCCCTCAAGCCGGGCGATCACACAATGGCCAATCAAAACGCTGATATCGCGACAGGCTCGGGCCTCACTCAACCCGGCTTGTAAACGCGCCCGTGCGGCTTGCGGTTGCAAGCGCACGGCCAGCAAAAAGCCCTCGTACAAGGTCAGGCGCGCGCGCACGGCGTAAAGCCGTTGCGGTGATAACCCTTGCAGCCGTTGCAGGCCCTGGCGGACTTCTTGCAGCGAGCGCATGATTTCCCCCCGCGCTTGCAGCACTCGCGCGCGGTCGTAATGGGCCAGCGCTTCGAACAGTGGGTTGCCGACCCGCTGCGCCAACTCCAGCGATTCGCGGTTCAAGCTGCGTGCGCGCCACATGTCGCCATCGGCAATCGCCAGGTTGGACAAGGTCGACAGACACATCAGCCGTTGCCCGTAGCGCTTGGCCGGCAGGCTCTCCAGCGCTTCGGCGCAGTACAGTTGCGTGAGCGCGCGATTACCTCGGCCCCGGGCGATGATGCCGCTCAGCGCCAGCCATTGCGCCAGCATGGATTTCTGCGCGGTGGCCGACGGGGCTGGCAGGAAGCGGCTCAAGTGGGCCGCCAGCTCCTCGGCAGCGTCCAGCTGACAGGCCAGCCCCAAGGCCCAGCTGTAAAGCACGATCAGCCGCGGCGTGCTGATCAGCAGGCTGTCGGGCAAGTCCATTTTCCAGCGCAGCAGCATGCCGACGTTCTGTTCGGCGAGCAGTTGTTCTTCAGAGAGGTTTTGCACCAGGTTCGCCGCAACGTCCAGGTGCCCGGCGCGCAACGCCTGCTCCACCGCCTCGTCGAGCAACCCCTGAGCATTGAACCAGCGACAGGCGCGCAGATGCAGGCTAGCGGCCGGCACTATCGACTGAGCGGTGGGCCGGGTTCGCAGCAGGTCGGAAAACAGGTGGTGATAGCGATACCAGTGGCCGTGCTCGTCAAGCGGCACCAGGAACACCTGGTGCGCCTGAAGGAAACGCAGAATTTCGGCACTGTCATGGGCCTCGCGAACCGCATCGCAGAGCTCGCTGCAAAAACGTTCCTGAGGCGCGGTGTCGTAAAGGAATGACTGCACTTCGGCGGGCAGGCAATCGATGACTTCTTCGAGCAGGTAATCGCGAATCAACCCTTCCCCGCCATGCAAGGACTGCGGCAACGCACCGTCGGTGCCCGCCTCAGAGGCCGCCAGCAACCAGAAACGCAGACCGGCGACCCAGCCTTCACTGCGCTGGATCAGGCTTTCCAAGGCCTCGCCACGCAAGGAGGTGCTGTGTCGATCAAGCAACGTGAGGGCTTCATCGTGGGTCAGGCGAAGGTCCTGCTCATGCAATTCGAGCAGTTGCCGCGACAGGCGCAAACGCGCCAGGTGCCAGTCCGGACGCTGTCGACTGGTCACCATGACCAGCAAGCCATCGGGTAAATGATTGAGGAAAAACTGCAGGCAGCGATCGAGCACCGGGCCTTGGGCCAGATGATAGTCATCCAGCACCAGCAGCAAAGGCGTCATCGGCGAAAGGTGGATGGCCAGCTCATCAAGCAAACCGTCGAGCCATTCTTCAAAGGCGAATGGCTGATGGCGTTGACGCATTTTCAGCAGGCCCAAGGCCTTGCTGCCGAGCTTCGGAAAGTAATCCTGAAGACCTTCCAGCAACCGTTCGAGGAAACGCCCCGGATCGCTGTCTCGAGGACTCAACCCCAGCCACAGACTGTGCCAATGGGCCGGCAGCCCTTGGCAGAACTCCACCGCCAATGAGCTCTTGCCGAAGCCGGCGGGTGCGCTGACCAGCAACAGCCTGCCACCGAGGCCGGCACTCAGGCGCTCGCATAGACGAGGCCGCAGCACATGGCCGTCGGGCAAAGGGGGCCGAAAAAAGCGCCCGTCCAGTGCCGCGACGGCAACGCTTGCAGGGCCCAGGAGTGGGAACAGATCAGTCATGGCCGGCTCTTGTTTGAATTGCGGGTGGCGGCGTTGCAGATGTCCGCAGACTATCGGTAAACGAAGAGGGAATGAAGGTTATTGCTACAAATGGCTACAAAAAGAATGTAGGAGCGAGGCTTGCCCGCGATCGGGGATGACGCGGTGTATCTGAAAACATGCGATGTAGATACGGACGCCTTCGCGAGCAAGCTTCGCTCCTACGGATGCATGGATGGCCAGGCAAAAAAAACGCCCCGAACCAGTCGGGGCGTTTTTCGAGGGTGCGGCCTCTGTTCAGTGCAGGTTAACGAACCCCGTCCTGACGCAGTGCAGCGGGTGTGAAATCGCTGGTGGTCGCGGTGAAGCCGAAGTCATAAGCCGACTTCTCTTCGTTCTTCATGCCCAGCGCCAGGTAACGGCCCGATTGCAGGTCGTACAAGGTTTCCAGGGTGTACCAAGGCACTTGAACGTTGTAGTAGTTCTGGGAGTGAGCTTCCGCCACACGCCACAGTTGATTGCGGCCGTCGTAGTGATCGATCACCGCAGCTTGCCAAGTGTCTTCGTCGATGTAGAAGTCACGTTTGGCGTAGATGTGACGCTGACCTTCCTTCAGGGTGGCGACCACATGCCAGACCCGGCGCAGCTCGTAGCGAGCCAGGTCCTGGTTGATGTGACCGGCCTTGATGATGTCGTCGTACTTGAGTTGAGGCGAGTCGAGCTTGTAGCTGTCGGAGGCAATGTACATCTCTTTCTTGCCTTCGAGTTTCCAGTCGTAGCGATCCGGCGCGCCGTTGTACATGTCCAGGTTGTCGGAGGTCCGCAGGCCATCCGCCGCAGTACCCGGCCCGTCATAGGACACTTGTGGCGCACGACGCACACGACGTTGACCGGCGTTGTAGACCCACGCCGAACGCGGCTCCTTAACCTGATCGAGGGTTTCGTGCACCAGCAGCACACCACCGGCCAGACGTGCCGGCGCGGTCACTTTCTGCTTGAAGTAGAACAGGATGTTGCCCGGGTTCGCCGGATCGTAATCCTTCATCTTGTCGCGGAACACGAACTGGTCCTGGAAATACACCAGGCTGTACGAGCCGTTCGGCTGCGGCGTAGCCTGGGTCACCAGACGGGTCACGCTGCCACCGCGATAGCGGGTGATGTGGTTCCAGATGACTTCAACGCCGGTCTTCGGAATCGGGAACGGCACGGCTGTTTCGAAGTTCTCCAGACCGTTGCCGCCGGACACCAGGTTAGTGCTGGTGGCGTTTTTCTTGATCGAGGCAAACACTGCGTCCGGCACGGTCGCGCCGCGATGGGACGGGTAAACCGGCATCTTGAAGGTTTCCGGGTAGCGCTTGAACATCGCGTACTGGCCCGGAGCGAGTTTGTCCTTGTACTGGTCAACGTTCTGCGCCGTGATGGTGAACAGCGGCTTTTCACTGGCAAACGGGTCAGACAGGAAGCCTTTGCCGTCAACGGTGCCGGCGTTTTTCGCCATCGGCTTCCAGGCCGGGATCGAACCGTCGGCGTTGCCGGCCATTTCGGCGCCCATCGGGGTCAGGCTCTTGCCCAGTTTGTCCGCTTCGGCTGCAGGGACCGCCGCCATCACGCCGGTCGCCAGCAGCGAAAGCCCCAGAACACCGACTTGGAACAGACTCTTGGTTATTTTCATAGGTGTGTTCGTCCTGATAATCAGTGCTTAGAAGTTCACGCCGAAGCTGAGCGCAACGAAGTCGCGGTCATCCACGGTGGTGTACTTGCCGTCGAAGAAGTTGGTGTACGCCAGGCTCGCGGTGTAGGTGTTCTGGTACTCGGCATCGACACCCAGGCTCACTGCTTTGCGACCTTCCTCGAAGTTGCCGCCAGGGCCTGGCGAGTAACCTTCAACGTCATGGGACCAGGCCACGTTCGGCTTGAGGTTCACACCGGCGAACACGTCGTTGTATTCCCAGATGGCACGACCGCGATAACCCCACGAAGTGGACGTGGTGAAACCTTCATCGTTGCAGTTGCGGCTGCGGTTGTTGGTCGCAGTACCCGGGCCGGCACCGTTGATGGTGCTGGTGTTGAGGATTGCCGAGCAGGTGTTGGCACCGCCGGTGGCAGGCAGTTCACCAGGGCCGTAGACCGGATCACGGCCATAACGGACGTCGGAGGTGCTTTCCAGGCCACCGACATGGGTCACGCCTACTTCGCCCACCAGGGTCAGACGGCTGGCGCCCATGACCTGATCGAAGAAGTGCGTCAGGGTGGTCTGGAACTGGGTGACTTCTTTGCGGCGATAGCCGTGCAAGTCCTGACCCGGTACGCCGGTGAGCAACGAAGCGTTGGTCAGCGCGCCGCCCAAAGGACGTACACCGGCAAACAGAATGTCGGTGGAGTTGAGTTGCACCGGTGCGTTCGGACGGTAGCTGACTTCACCGCTCCACGCCGTACCGGTAGGCAGGGTGGTGGAGAAGCTCAAGCCGTACAGGCGGATGTCTTCCGGATACTCGACGAAGTAGTTCGAGTTACCCGCGACAACCAGTGGCGCCAGAGCACGCAGCGACGCTGGCAAAGCCGCCACCCGGGCATAGGTCGATGCCGGGGCACCGGTTGCGCTGAAGATCGGCGCACGGCTGTGGTAGTTCATGAAGTAGGCACCGAACTCGGTGTCCAGCGGCTCGAACATGTATTTGAGGGACGCGCCCCACTGGCCGCTGTCTCGCGCATCGCGATCCGGGCCACGACGCACCAGAACACCTTCGTTGTTGACGTCGACGCCAAGAGCGGTCAATGGGCCCAGTGCCGCGGCAGGAAGGGTCGAACGCTTGTTCAGCACGCGCAGGTTGTTGTCGCAACCGTCGGCAATGATGTCGGGCTGGGAGAAGAACGTGCCGCAGTTGTCGACGACGGTCTGGTCCCATTCCAGCTGGTAGAAGGCTTCGGCCGAGAGCGTATCGGTGAGGCTCTGCGAGACGTAGAACATGTTGACCGGAATCAGGCCTTCTTTGACCTCGGCACCTGGGCGACGGAACGCGGAAACGTCGATCGGGTTGATCGAGTTGATGCCGCTGCCGATGAAGGTACTTTCACCCCAGCTGACGACTTGCTTGCCCAGACGCACGGAGCCCGGCTGATCGGCAACGGAGTAGTTGTGGTAGACGAAAGCGTCGAGGATCTGGCCGCCGGAGGACTTGGCGCCTTCCTTGCGGTTGCTGTCGCTGATGTCCTTGAAAGGACGGCTTTCGTCCTTGAGTTCGAAGTCGTACCAGTATTTGCCACGGACGAAAACGCCAGTGTCGCCGTATTTCAATTCAAGGTCATGGATGCCCTTGAAGATCTTCGAGAAGGTTTTACCGCTCTCGAAGTTCAAGTGACCGTCATCGGAGGTCTGGGAGAGGCCGCGGCCACCGTTGTTGACGCCGATGAGGTTCTTGTTGGCGCTCTCGGTCGACCAACTGGCACCGATCGACAAGGATGAATCGAACTGACCTTCGATTTCACCAACGTTGAAACTGACGCCGAATGCAGGCCCGGCGAGCGAAGAGGCGAGACTGACCGCCAGGGGCAATTTCGCCCGGCGCCAGAACTGGTTTACTGATGTCATCGACGCTACTCCATGTGCATTATTGTTATGGCAGTTAGCACTTCTAAAAACGTTGTGGGTGACGGGGAGCCAAGGCGTCCCGAAGTCACTCCAAAATTGCATCGCCCCGTTTTGTGCGTTTGCTCCGTTCTTAAAAATCCTTGAGCGGACTATAGCCAGCAGGTAGTAGAGCTTGATCCCTCTAAAGTGTGATTTGCACCTGCCGGCCACTCTGGAACAGTCCTTTCGCCAGTCCGACGCATGTCGGCACCGCAAGGATGGCTGAAAATTCGGATTTCACAAGCCAAGCGCTTGCTTGGTGGGGCTGGCGTGCCCTTTTGGGCACGCCAGAAGACGCTTAAAGCGTCGAAAGGAAGGTGCTGTTGTTGGCCTGCCATTCAGTGATGTCGAGGCGGATACGCTTCTTGTCGAGCTTGCCAACACTGGTCTTGGGAATTTCAGTAACAAGGGCGATCTGACTCGGGATCGCCCACTTGCTCAGGTGCCCCAATTCCACGAATGGCTTGAGGTGTTCCTTGAGCTCTTTAGCCCCGATCTCATGCCCTTCGCGGATCACCAGCAGCGCAAACGGGCGCTCGCCCCATTGTGGATCGGCGATGCCCACCACTGCTACTTCGCGTACCGCCACGTGGCGACTGATCAAATCTTCGAGGTCCAGGGAGGAGATCCACTCCCCGCCGGTCTTGATCACGTCTTTGATGCGATCGCGTATGTCGATCACGCCCATGCTGTCCAGCGTCGCCACGTCGCCGGTGTGCAGCCAGCCCCCGGCCCAGAGCTCGGCGCCCTTCTGCGGCTCGTTGAAGTAGCCCTCGGTGAGCCACGGCGCACGCAGCACCAGTTCGCCCTGAGTCTCGCCATCGGCGGGCAGGAAGTTGCCATCGGTATCGACGATCGCTGCCTCCACCAAAGGCCCCGGTACGCCAGCCTTGATGCGATACGTGGTGCGTTCGTCTTCGGTGCCGGCCATCAACTCGTCGTTGAGGTGCGCGCACGAGATCAGCGGTCCGGTTTCCGACATGCCGTAAGCGGCGGTCAGCTGAATGCCATTGGCCTTGGCGGCTTCGTACAACGTGCGGTTCAACGCACTGCCGCCGATCACAATTTTCCAGCCACCAAAGTCAGTAGTTTGCGCGGCTTTGGAGTTAAGGATCATTTGCAGAATGGTCGGCACGCAGTGGGAAAAGGTGACCTTCTCCTTGCGCCACAGCTCCACCAGGTATTCCGGGTCGTAACGACCGGGATAAACCTGCTTGAGCCCAAGCATGGTCGCCACATACGGCAAGCCCCAGGCATGCACGTGGAACATCGGCGTGATCGGCATGTACACGTCGTTGGTGCCCAGCAGGCGCACGCTGTCGATAGCGCCCATGATGGTCGACACGCCCATGGTGTGCAGCACCAGTTGCCGATGGGTGAAGTACACACCTTTAGGGTTACCGGTGGTGCCCGTGGTGTAGAACGTGGTCGCGACCGAGTTTTCGTCGAAATCCTGGAAGTCGTATTGCGTGCTCGCGGCTGCCAGCAACTGCTCGTACTCGCCGACCAGGTTCGGCAAGTCAGCGGTTTTTTCCGGTAGATCAGTCAGCAGCAGGGTTTTCTCGACCGTGGTCAGGTGCCCGGCAATCGCCTGGTACAGCCCGACGAACTCGCTGTTGACCAGCACGAAGCGGTCCTCGGCGTGGTTCATGGTGTAGAGGATCTGCTCCGGAGACAAGCGCACGTTGATGGTGTGAATCACCGCACCGATCATCGGGATGGCAAACATGCATTCCAGATACCGATGGCTATCCCAGTCCATCACCGCCACGGTATCGCCGGCCTTGACCCCGGCTTCCGTGAGCACATTGGCCAGCCGCGCAACCCGCTCGATCAGGGTCGGATAGCTGTAGCGCAACTGGTCGCGGTAAATGATCTCGCGGGTTTTCTCGTAACGAGCGCCGGACATCAGCAGCCGTTTGATCAGCAGCGGATACTGGTAAGCGCCTTCGGCTGGGGGGATAACGCGAGTCTGCAACATAAGAATCCCTTTTCTGACTGCACGGTGTTGGCTTTTAGAGGTAACCACTCTAGAACCCTTATACGCCGACCAAATCAGCCAAAGGAATGATTTGCAGAGCCGTACAAATGCTAGCTTTGCGCCAGCATTCACTGGCAACCCGAACATGTAGGAGCTGTCGAGTGAAACGAGGCTGCTCCTACACAGCAACAACGGTTGCGCGTGTGATCAATGCATCTCGGTGAAGGCGAGTTTCACGCCGATGGCGATCAGTACCACGCCCATGGTCCGGTCGAACCAATGACCCATCCGGGCGAAACCGGCGCGCACGCGTTGCTGGCTGAACAATCTTGCCACCAGGCAGAACCACACGGCCGTCGCCGCCGCGAGATAGATCCCGTAGCCAGCCTGCACCGCCAGCGGCGTGTGCGGGTTGATCACCACGGTGAACAACGACAGGAAGAACAGCGTGGCTTTCGGGTTCAGGCCGTTGGTCACGAAACCTGAGGTAAAGGCTCCGCGAGGTGTGCGTTCGCCGGCTTCTTTGTGCAGATCGTCGGCAACCGGGTTGGCCGGTTGCGCGCGCAAGGCCTTGTAGCCGATGTACAGCAAGTAAGCGGCAGCCGCCCATTTCAAGGCGTTGAACAGCACGATCGACTGCGACACGATCAAGCCGATGCCGAGCAGCGAATAACCGACGTGCAGGAAAATCGCCGTACCGACGCCCAGCGCGGTCCAGGTCCCGGCGCGACGGCCGTGAGTCACGCTCTCACGCACCACCACGGCGAAATCCGGGCCGGGGCTGGCGACGGCGAGCAAGTGAATCAGGGCAACGGTCAAGAACTCTGTCCAGTACATGGGGGCTCCTCTGGGGCAGATCGGTCGAAATGAAACACACTAGGTAACGCCATCCCCTGTAGGAGTGAGCCTGCTCGCGATAGCGGTCTATCAGGCGACACAAATGTCGCCTGACACTCCGTCATCGCGAGCAGGCTCACTCCTACAGGGCCAGTGTCCAGCTTGGCACTGCGTAACCATTTGTTTCATCTGGTAGGCTCGGCAGATTACGCCTTCAGTTCACTGCACAAAAGGTACAGTTGATGACGAACTCTCGCCGCGCCGTTTTCCTCGACCATCCGTCGCTGGACTTGGGCGATCTCGACCTCAGCCCGTTGCGCGACTGCTTCGACGACTTGCAGCTGTTCGCACAAACCGCGCCGGATCAGGTGATCGAACGCCTCAAGGGCGCCACCGTGGCCATCAGCAACAAAATCCTGATCGATGCGGCCGCCATCGCCGCCAGCCCGGACCTGACGCTGATTTTGATCACCGCCACCGGCACCAACAACGTCGACCTCGCGGCCGCTCGCGTCCACGGCATCACTGTCTGCAACTGTCAGGGTTACGGCACGCCGTCGGTGGCGCAGCACACGATCATGTTGCTGCTCAACCTGGCCACGCGCCTGGCCGATTATCAGAAAGCCGTCGGTGAAGGCCGCTGGCAGCAGGCGAAACAGTTCTGCCTGCTGGATTACCCGATTGTCGAACTCGAGGGCAAAACCCTCGGCCTGCTCGGCCATGGCGAATTGGGTGGCGCAGTCGCGCGGCTGGCCGAAGCGTTCGGTATGCGCGTGCTGCTGGGCCAGATTCCGGGGCGCCCTGCCCGGTCGGATCGCTTGCCGCTGGATGAACTGCTGCCGCAAATCGACGCCCTCACCCTGCATTGCCCACTCAACGAACACACCCGGCACTTCATCGGTGCCCGAGAACTGGCCTCGATGAAAGCAGGTGCTTTCGTGGTCAACACCGCGCGCGGCGGCTTGATCGATGAACAGGCGTTGGCCGATGCCTTGCGCAACGGTCATCTGGGCGGCGCGGCCACCGATGTGCTGAGCGTCGAGCCACCGACTGCCGGCAATCCCTTGCTGGCCCACGACATCCCACGGCTGATCGTCACACCGCACAACGCCTGGGGCAGTCGTGAGGCGCGGCAGCGGATCGTCGGTCAATTGACCGAAAACGCGCTGGGCTACTTCAGCGGTAAAGCGCTGCGGGTCGTCAGTTGATAGACTGCGGCACTTTTTTTCACAGGAGCAGTTATGGATCCGCGCAGTGAAGTACTGCTTCGTCAGGCCGAGTTATTCCAGGGTTCGGTGCTGCTGGCCGGTTTGCCCGCCGACGATTTGCTGGGCCGACTGCCCGATGCCCACGGCTGGTGCTGGCACGCCGGCGATCAAGCGGCGCTGGACGCGCGTTTTACCGAGCGCAGCCATTTTGGTGTGAACGCGCCCGAGCGTGAGTTCGAGACAGCCGTGGTGTTTTTACCCAAGTCCAAGGACCTGACCGACTACATCCTCAACGCCCTCGCCTCGCGCCTGGCCGGTCGAGAGTTGTACCTGGTGGGTGAAAAACGCAGCGGCATCGAAGGCGCGGCCAAGCAACTGAACCCGTTCGGCAAGCCACGCAAGCTCGACAGCGCGCGGCATTGCCAACTCTGGCTGGTCACCGTGGCCAACGCGCCAGAAGCCAAGTCGCTGGAAAGCCTGGCCCAGACGTATGAATTGCCGCTGGCCGAAGGTCCGCTGAAAGTCATCAGCCTACCGGGCGTATTCAGTCACGGTCGGCTGGATCGTGGCAGCGCGCTGCTTCTGGAGCATCTGGACAAGTTGCCGAGCGGCCACTTGCTCGACTTCGGTTGCGGCGCGGGCGTGTTGGGCGCCGCGGTGAAGCGTCGTTATCCGCACAATCAGGTCACCTTGCTCGACGTCGACGCATTCGCTGCCGCCAGCAGTCGCCTGACGCTTGCCGCCAACGGTCTGGAAGCCGATGTGATTACCGGCGACGGCATCGATGCGGCACCGATGGGCCTGAGTGCAATCCTGAGCAATCCACCGTTCCATGTCGGCGTCCATACCGATTACTTCGCCACCGAGAACTTGCTGCGAAAAGCGGCTAAACATCTGAAAAACGGCGGCGAACTGCGCCTGGTTGCGAACAGCTTCCTGAAGTATCAACCGCTGATCGAAGAGCATCTGGGCGTGTGCGCGATCAAGGCTGAAGGACAAGGTTTCAGGATCTACCGGGCCAAGCGTGGATAAAACTTTCTGCTTGCCCAATCGGATTCGCCTAGGCAGAATCCGCTCCGTCCTAGGGGAGTAGTCTCCCACGAGCGCCATGCTCGTCCGGCATACGTCAACATACTTGGTCAACAGACCATGGCGTATGCGACCCAAGCGTCCGCATCAGACGGATCGCAGGGTTTGACAAGACCTATGACACGAACACCTTACCCGGGGCGGGAAGGCTGTACGTGTCATAGCCGTGTCGACCCGCCCCTTAGGAAAACCCCTGATGCTGGACTCTCTGCTCGTTCCCACCGCAATCGTTGCCTTGGCCGAAATCGGCGACAAGACGCAACTGCTCGCGCTCATTCTCGCTGCGCGCTTTCGCAAACCCTGGCCGATCATCGCCGGCATCGTCGCCGCGACCCTGGCCAACCACGCGGCAGCCGGCGCGGTAGGTGCCTGGTTCGGGAGTTTCTTCTCGGATGCAGTGTTGCACTGGATCCTCGCAGCGAGCTTCGCCGCGACCGCGTTGTGGACCCTGGTGCCGGACAAGATGGACGACGACGAAGCCAGCACCGCCCGCAAATTCGGGCCGTTCCTGACCACGCTGATTGCATTCTTTCTTGCCGAAATGGGCGACAAAACCCAGGTCGCCACGGTGATGCTCGCCGCGCAATACCCGGAGCTGTGGCTGGTGATCATCGGCACCACCGCCGGGATGTTGATTGCCAACGTGCCCGTGGTGTTGGCGGGTAACTTTGCGGCGGACAAATTGCCGCTCACCCTGATCCGTCGCCTGGCGGCGTCGGCGTTTTTTGTCCTGGCGATTGTGGCGGTGTACAAGGCGATGCAGAGCAGCGGGTGGGTTTGACGCGCTAGGTTGGTAGACCGCGTAATCGTTCATCGCGGGCAAGCCCGCTCCCACAGGTTTTTGGTCAATTACATAATTTGTGTACAACACAAAACGTGTGGGAGCGTGGCTTGCCCGCGAAGGCGTCAGTGGCGTCAATGCCTACTTTCAGGACTTCGGCGCTTTTTCATACAACGGCATCACCTTCGGAATCGCTGCCTGCAACGCCGATGTCCGGCTGCTCGAAGACGGGTGCGTACTAAGAAATTCCGGTGGAGCTCCTTCAGAAGCCTTGCTCATCTTGTCCCACAAGGTCAGCGCGGCATTCGGGTTGTAACCGGCGCGAGCCGCCAGTTCCAGACCGATCAGGTCGGCTTCGTTTTCATTGGTGCGGCTGTTGGGCAATGTCATCAACAGGTTCACGCCGTTACTTCCCACCTCCACGAGCTGCACTGGCGCCCCGGCCGCTACGGCAATTTGCTGCGCAAAAGCCACGGGATAGGCCTTGGACAGCGCTTCACGGCCGTGCTCGCGCAGGGCGTGGGCGATTTCGTGGCCCATCACTGCCGCCAGTTCGTCATCGGTCAGTTGCAGTTTGTCGATCAACCCGGTGTAGACAATGATTTTGCCGCCAGGACCGCAGTTGGCGTTGAGATCATCGCTCTTGATCAGGTTGACCTCCCACTTCCATTGCGCAGAATCAGGGCGAAACATTGGCGCCTGAGCAATCAGACGATCGGCAACCATCTGAACACGCTTGGCGTCAGCACTGGTTTTATCGAGGATGTTTTTGTTGCTGGCATCGCCCAACGTCTGCTGGTAGTCCTGCGCATACGCTTGGTTGACCTGCTCACTCGACAGCAACGTAAACATCTTTTGCTGGCGTACGACACCGACTTCACCGGCACTGGTAGTGTTCACGGTCTCACAGCCGTTGAGCAACAGCGCCGAGCCCAACACGCACGCAACCAGAGACTTGTTCATCAAGACACTCCCTTTAATCCGCCACCCGATCGAGAGACGGTCGTAGCAAAAGATTCATACAGCACTGACTGCCTGACTGCACAAAGGTTCGGCACCTGTCTGATAGCGACATCGAACCGTCCAAAACAGCCATTTGCCCCTTCACCGCTCATGCCCCGCGCAGGCTCTGCCGATACACCTCCGCAGACGTCCTCTTGCGTGCGGAGCACCCATGAAATTCAAGTCGATCCAGTTTTCCGTGGCAGCCCTCGCCGGCGCCATCGTTCTTAGCGTAGTCGCCGCGCTGGTGCTGTACGCACTGTTTTCCGGTGCCCGGACGCAAGACATGGTCCAGGAGCGGACCCAGGCGCAATTCGAGCAAGTGATCGAGCAACGCCTGACCTCTCTGGCGCAAACCCAAGTCAGCCAGATCCAGCGCGAACTCGAAGCGCCGCTGCTGATCGCCGGCGGCCTGGTGCGGGTCAACGCGCTGATCGGCACACCGGGCGCCGATGGCCAGCCGCAGCTGAGCCTGAGCCGTGAGCAGTTGATCAGCCTGATCAAGGAAAACGTGGCCAGGAACCCGAAGATTCTCGGCATTTATATAGGCTGGGAAAAAGACGCGCTCGACCACAACGACGCAGCCTACGTCGACACAAAAGTGGTCGGCATCGACGCCAGCAACGGGCGCTTTCTGCCGTGGTGGTTCCGCAACGAGGACGGCACCCTGGGCCTGGACAAACTGGTGGACGTCGACGACCAGAAAACCCTGTCCACCGGGGTCCGCGCCAGCGAGTACTACCTGTGCTCGAAAGAAACCAAAAAATCCTGCGTGATCGATCCGGCGCCCTACAAGGTCGGCGACAAGATCGTCATGCTCGCCTCCTTTATTGAACCGATCATGCTCAACGGCGCGTTTCAGGGCATCGTCGGTGCCGACCTGTCGGTGAACTTCATCCAGGAAATGTTGCTGGGCGCGAATCAGAAACTGTACAGCGGCGCAGGGGAAATGGCGCTGATCGGCGGTAACGGCCGGATCGTTGCCTACACCAAAGACCCGAGCAAATTCGGTGAGAAGGTCAGCGACATCCTCGACAGCAAACAGATCGCCAACATGGCCAACCTCAAGCGCGGCGAAGTGACTTACACCGTCGACAAGACCCAGGGCCGGATCGAGTTGTACCTGCCGTTTGGCATCGGCCAGACCGATGCGCGCTGGACCCTCATGCTGCAGCTGCCATTGAACGCAGTGATGGCCGACCTGCAAAAACTTCAGGGCGACCTGGACGCCCAGCGCAAGTCCGACACCTTCGGCATGGCCATGGTCGGTTTGTTGATCGCGGGCATCGGTTTGCTGGTGATCTGGCTGGTGGGCCACGGCATTGCCCGCCCACTGAAGCAAATGGTCGCCATGCTCGACGATATTGCCAAAGGTGAAGGCGACCTGACGCGCCGCCTGACCAGCGACCGCGCCGACGAACTGGGCTCGATCGCCAAAGGCTTCAACACCTTCCTGGCCAAGTTGCAGGCGATGATCACCCAGGTGGTGACGTCGGTGCAGAGCGTCAGTGATTCGTCTGAACACACCGCCGACATTGCCATCCGCACCAACATCGGTGTGCAGAAACAAATGGCCGAGATCGATCAAGTGGCCACCGCCGTGCATGAAATGACCGCTACCGCGCAAGACGTGGCACGCAACGCGACCCAGGCCGCGCAAGCCGCCAGCCATGCCGATCAGGCAGCGGCCCAAGGCATGCAGATCGTGCGCGACACGTCGAACTCGATTGGCGTGCTGGCGGTGGAAATCGGCAAGGCTGTCGGCGTGGTCCAGACCCTGGCCAAGGACAGTGAGAACATCAACGCGATCCTGACCGCCATTCGCGGGATCGCCGAACAAACCAATCTGCTGGCCTTGAACGCGGCCATTGAAGCCGCCCGCGCTGGCGAACAGGGCCGTGGTTTTGCGGTGGTGGCCGATGAGGTGCGCAACCTGGCGCAGAAAACCCAGAAGGCCACGGAAGAAATCCAGACCATGATCCAGCAGTTGCAACAAGGCACCCGCGATGTGGTGCGGGTAATGGAAGACAGCCAGAACCGTACAGACGAAAGCGTGCAGCATGCGGCGAAAGCGGCCGAGGCCTTGGAGACAATTACTCAGGCAGTGTCGGTGATCAATGACATGAACACGCAGATTGCCAGCGCGGCGGAGGAACAGAGTGCGGTGGCGGATGACATCAACAGGAACGTGATCAACATTGGGCAAGTGGCCAATGAAGTGGCTGGCGGGGCGGATGAATCGAGTGCGGCGAGTGCGGATTTGACCAAGCTGGCTGAACAGCAGCGGCGGTTGATCAATCAGTTCAAGGTTTGATCCGAGGGCCTCTTCGCGGGCAAGCCTCGCTCCTACGGGTTAAGTGATCCCCCTGTAGGAGCGAGGCTTGCCCGCGAAGGCGTCAGCCCAGGCAACCATCAGCCGGGGGTCAAACACTCTGGCCCGTTCAGCTTCGGATCATTCACCAGATTCGCCAACACCCGCTCGCGCAATGCGGCGGGCTCACTGGCGAGCAACGCCTGCAACGCATGCAAAGGTGTTTCAGGATTCAGCCACGTCTCCTGCCCCGCCGCATCCAGAATCAACGGTCGACGCTGACTCGCCGCCGGCTGGGTGATCACTGCCGTGCTCAACCACACCTGCTCCTGCACCGGATACGCTTCCCAGATTGCCGCGAAAAACAATGTCGAACCTTCCCCCGGCGTCAGCCAGTACGGCCGCTTGCGGGTGGTGCCACGCCATTCGTAAAAGCCGTTGGCCGGCAGCAGGCAACGGCGTTCGCGCAGGGCCTGGCGAAACATCGGTTGTTCGGCAACGGTTTCGGCCCGGGCATGGGCCGGGGTACGGGACAGATCGGTCAGCCACGGCGGCGTCAAACCCCAACGCGCCCGCGCCAACTCACGCTGACCGTCTGTGCCTGCACGCAGCATCAGCACCGAATCGTTAGGGGAAATATTCCACTGGGCCTGCTGATCGGCAGGGAAGCCAGGCAGGGCCGCGAAGGCAGGGTTCCAGCGAAACAGGGCATAACGTCCACACATGGGGCAACACGACTCTCAATAAAACGAACGCCAGCCTAACAGACCAGCGTGCCGGGAAAACTGTCTGGTTCATCACCGGGCAGTGGCAGCGCGGCATTGTACGCGGTGATCAGCTCGCGGGCGTATTCGGCCTGGTCGTTATCCACCGACAAGCCCAGCAGGCCATAGACCGGCAATTCGCCGGTCCCGCCGAGCAAATCGCGCCCCACCAGATGCGCTTCGATGCCCTCGCTGGCCAGCATGCCTTGCAGCAACTCGCCTTCCATCAGGTTTTCCGGCTCGTAGATTCGCTGCATAGACGCCCCTCACTCGTTTTCGCTGAACACTTCGAGATGCCATTCCGCTCCGTCAACCTGCAACACAAACGTTATCGGGCGACAGCACACCTGGCAGTCCTCGATATAGGTCTGATCGCCCCCGGACAGATCCACGGTCGTCTCAACCTCTTCACCACAATACGGACATTCATACAGCGCAGTTTCCAGCATCGCGGTCTCCCAAGTGACTTGTGCGTATAATCGCCGGTCTATTTGCAGGGCTATTTTTGTCTGGCTACCTTTTCAGACCGTGCCCCGTTGGTTTTCGAGCAAAACCTTTACTTACCCTAGCCGTTTCTAACAAGAGAGCATGATGGGCGAATTCGATGCCATCCGACCGTACGACGATAGCGAAGTCCCAGCGGTGCTGGACAGGCTGCTCGGCGACAAGGCGTTTCTAGACATCCTCATCCACTTCCGCTTCCCGCGTTTTGCCGGAGCTTTCGGCTGGGCGCTCAAACCTCTTATAGCTCATCGGCTGCGCCGTGAGTTCGCCGGCGTCACATCGGTGGCCACGTTGCAGGACAAAGTCGAGATGTATGTCGACCACACCATCGAACGGGCCACGGACGGTGTGACGTACACCGGCGTCGAGCAGTTCAAGTCCGGCAGTGCGTACCTGTTCATCGCCAACCACCGCGACATCGTGATGGACCCGGCCTTCGTCAACTACGCCGTGTACCATGCCGGCTTGCCGACACCGCGCATCGCGATCGGCGACAACCTGCTGCAAAAGCCCTTCGTCAGCGATTTGATGCGCCTGAACAAGAGCTTTATCGTGCACCGTTCGATCACCGGTCGTCGCGAGAAGATGGCGGCGTATCAGCTGCTGTCGGCCTACATCAACCACTCGATCCGCAACGATTGCGCCTCTATCTGGATCGCCCAGGCCGAAGGCCGGGCCAAGGACGGCGACGACCGCACCGAGTCGGCGATCCTGAAAATGTTCCACATGAGCCGCAAGGACGAGCCGTTCGGCGAAGTCATCCGCTCGCTGAACGTCAGCCCGGTGTCGATCAGCTACGAATACGACCCGTGCGACCAGGCCAAGGCTCGCGAGCTGTTCATCCGCGCCACCACCGGCAGCTACACCAAAGTCCCGGGTGAGGACGACGTCAGCATCGCCAAGGGCATCACCGGCTACAAGGGCCGGGTGCATGTGAACTTCGCCGCGCCGATCACCGAACTGTTCGACGACACCAAGCAATTGGCGATCGAGATGGACCGGCAGATCCTCGGCGGCTACCGGTTGTTCCCGGTGCACTACCTGGCCTACGCGCAGTGGAAGGACGCCGACCCGCAATTGCAGGTGCCGAAAGCCGCCGAAGTGTTTGCGGCGGATGAACTGGCCAAGGCGCAGGAAGAATGGCAACGGCGACTGGAAGCCTGTCCTGAGGAACATCGTCCATTCATGGTGCTGCAATATGCGACGCCGGTGCGTAATCAGTACCGGGTGAAAGCGGGATTGCCGCTGTAAGGTTTTTGACTGGATACAACAACGGCGCCCTGTGGCGAGGGGATTTATCCCCGTTCGGCTGCGCAGCAGTCGTAAAGTCGGTACCCACGGTATGTCTGAAAAAATGTGGTTGCAGATTTTGGGGCCGCTTCGCAGCCCAACGGGGATAAATCCCCTCGCCACAGAAGCCCCCTCGCCACAGTCAGAACCGGGTGCTGATCCACGACACCAGCAACGCCAACCCCAGGCAGGCGAAACCGAAACGGTAGAAGAACCGGTTCATACGCAAGGTCGCCCAATCCAGAGTGGGCTCTTCGCTCGGGCGGCTCTGGCGCTGTGCTACCAGGCTGGCCATGGCGCGCTGTTCGCGGCGACGAGTGGCGTGCAGCAGCCAACCGCCCGGGAAGGCCAACAGCAAGGCCAGCAGGTTGATCAACTTGGCGGGATGGTGGGTGAACAGCGAAATCAAATGCAACGACATCACGGACCTCGGCAAAACAGGTGTGGCAGACGCCGAACCGACGACTGCGGCGCGGATTCTACCGAAAGCCTGTCCACCTGCCCTGCCTTTCCGATAAATAACGAAACATCTGACCGAATGCTGCCCTGTGTCACGGCTCCGTCATCTGAATACGCCAGTCTGGCCGCCCTCGAAACCGACACGGAAACCGTCATGCTTCACGCCGAAAACCAGGACCGCCTCTACCTCATCGCGCAGAGCGACGAACAACAAAACCTCGTAGGAAGCCTCGCCTTTAACGTTCAGGACCGCCACTGGCTGGTTTATTGCGCGTTGGGCGGGCATCAACATGCGGATTTGCCGGAGACGGATTTGCTGACAGGGGTGAGTGTGCTGGATTTTTATTCGCAAGCTGCCTGACTACCGCAGATCCCTTGTAGGAGCGAGGCTTGCCCGCGAAGGCGGTCTGACATTCAACATTAGAGTCGCCTGAAACACTGCTTTCGCGGGCAAGCCTCGCTCCTACAAAGGATCTGCGGTGCAGGCATGAAAAAGCCCGGGGCCATTGCTGGCACCGGGCTTTTTTGAATCTCGCGAACCATTACTCGCTGAGAATCTGACCAATCGTCGGGTCCTTGAACAGACGCGTCAACGCATCGCTCAACACATCACTGACCAGCTTGGTGTTGGTTTCCTGATTTGGCGCCATACCAAAACGCTGATCCAGGGACGCGCCATAACGACCGCTGTAACGACGGTTGGCATTCTGCACATCAGAGCGGAACGTCGCGCCAATGGTCGCCTCGGTCACGTACATGCCTTCTTTGGGCGACTGATACTTCAGCTCGGCCAGGGTCACCGTCAACTGCGGAGCATTCAGCGCATTCGACGTCGGGGTAAAGCCCAGCAGCCGCACGGCCGCCTCGGCCTGAGCCTGCAACTTCGGCAGGACCTGCGCGCCCTGCACGGTGATTGCGCTGGTCTCAGGGTACAAGCCACCACGGGTGCCCAGGGTTGGCGACGGACGACCGTCCACCACACGCACCACCACTGGCTGACCATGGCCGACCGGCGCCAGCTGAGTCGTCAGCTTGGGTTCAGGGTTCAGTTGTTGCGGGCTGTGGGCGCAGCCGACGAGGGTCAAACTGGTCACAGTGATCAAACCGAACAACAGGCGTTGCAACATGCTCTTCTCTCCAGAATCAGGCACAAACAGGCCCGCAGTATAGCTGTGCGCCACTGTCGCTAACTAGGGCAGCGCAATGATTGAAGTAATTTCCTACAAACCCATCAGAAACCGCCTCGTGTCACACATCTGTCATCGCCCATACACGTTCACGTCACGGCTCGCTGGCAACCTTCACAGCAGGTCACCCACAAGGTACTTCCCCATGCGTTATCTGATCTCGCTGTTCGCGCCACGTCCGTTGCACCGCAGCTTCGCCCTGCTCGACCGCAATGGCCACTGCCAGGCGTTCAAGCAGTGCAGCCTCCAGCCGATGGGCGATGGCTGGGTCGAAATCGAGGAAATCCGCCTCAACTGGCTGCACCATCCCCTGCCCCCGAGCGCCCGTGTCAGCCAGCGCCAGCCACGTGCACGGGTGCAACATCTGTTGACCACCTGACCAGACGCCTAATAAAAGTCATTAAACACGTCCATTTCCCTGCGTTTCTTAGATACAATCTCCCCCCGATTATAAGGACGTCTCCTGATCGGGCCTCGCAGCATCGTCAATGCTTCGGTATTGGCACCCCGCACCGCCCACAGAGAGCCGCCCACACAGATCGAGTGAAGCTGGCGCGCTTGCTGTTCCTTGAGCAAAAACCCCACTTTTCGCGAATCTGCAGAGCTGTCATTACGCTCGGTTACTGAGCTGTTTGCCCGTTTTGCCTGTCATGTACCCCATGACGGCAATCCATCCGGGCACAGTGCCAGGCTGGGACAGCCCTTTTTTGAGGTTCACGTCTTCAAAAGAGCGTGAAAAAAACGGGTTTTCACAACTTCACAAGAGTGTGGCGAGCAAATGAATAGTTTTGCGTCTGAACATGCACCATTAGCGTCTGAAACAGCCCAACGACACAGGACCGAGTACTCCTCGAACACCGGAGCCTGAAGCCTGTCCGCTACGGATTTGGTTGCACAAACGGATGTCTCGACCATAAGTCGAATTGCCAGCCGCGCGCTGAGATGAGTTCATGTAACTCTTTAGGCCCGGCCGCATGCATCCGTCGAAGTTGCGAAAAATTGCGAAGATTCGGACATGGCGACACTGACCACGGGTTCCTGGGGCATCACTGACACGCCCCTGAACGCCTGGCAGCCATGCCGACAATTTGGTGCTGCAGATTTTGGAGACGCGTTAAATGGCGCATAACGAAGCAGTCGACGTAGTACTGGTTGGGGCCGGCATCATGAGTGCCACCCTTGCCGTACTGCTCAAAGAACTCGACCCCGCGATCAAGCTGGAAGTCGTCGAGCTGATGGATTCCGGTGCCGCGGAGAGTTCGAACCCGTGGAACAATGCCGGTACCGGTCACGCCGGGCTGTGTGAGCTCAATTACACGCCGCAGGCCGCCGACGGCAACGTCGACATCAAGAAAGCCGTGCACATCAACACTCAGTTTGAAGTGTCGAAGCAGTTCTGGTCCTACCTCACCAAAAAAGGCACCTTCGGCTCGTGCAAGACGTTCATCAGCCCGGTGCCGCACCTGAGCTTCGTGCAAGGCAATGATGGTGTTTCCTTCCTCAAGGAACGCTTCAAGACCCTGAGCAAGCACCACGCGTTTTCGGACATGGAATACACCGAAGACAAGGCCACCATGGCCGAGTGGATGCCGTTGATGATGCCGGGCCGCCCCGCCGACGAAGTCGTCGCAGCCACACGCGTGATGAACGGCACCGACGTCAACTTCGGCGCCCTGACCAACCAACTGCTCAAGCACCTGACCAGCGCACCCGATGCCCAGGTCAAGTATTGCAAGCGCGTGACCGGCCTCAAGCGTAACGGCAGTGGCTGGACCGTCAGCATCAAGGACGTCAACAGCGGCAACTCCCGTGAAGTCGACGCCAGGTTCGTCTTCCTCGGCGCAGGCGGCGCGGCACTGCCGCTGTTGCAGGCGTCGGGCATCGAAGAAAGCAAAGGCTTCGGCGGCTTCCCGATCAGTGGCCAGTGGCTGCGTTGCGACAACCCGGAAGTGGTCAAACACCACCAGGCCAAGGTTTACAGCCAGGCAGCCGTGGGTTCGCCACCGATGTCGGTGCCGCACCTGGACACCCGTGTGGTCGATGGCAAGAAGTCCCTGCTGTTCGGACCTTACGCCGGTTTCACCACCAAGTTCCTCAAGCACGGCTCCTTTATGGACCTGCCGATGTCGGTTCGCGCCGGCAACATCGGCCCGATGCTGGCCGTGGCAAAAAACAACATGGACCTGACCAAGTACCTGGTCAGCGAAGTGATGCAGTCGATGGAACAGCGTCTCGATTCCCTGCGTCGTTTCTACCCTGAAGCGAAAGCCGAAGACTGGCGCCTGGAAGTGGCTGGCCAACGGGTGCAGATCATCAAGAAAGACCCGAAAAAGGGCGGCGTTCTGCAGTTCGGTACCGAGCTGGTCGCGGCCAAGGACGGTTCCCTTGCCGCCCTGCTCGGTGCCTCCCCAGGCGCGTCGGTGACCGTTTCGATCATGCTTGAACTGATCGAAAAATGCTTCCCGAACAAGGCGTCCGGTGAGTGGGCAGCCAAGCTGGCGGAAATCTTCCCGGCTCGGGAAAAGGTTCTGGAAACCGACGCTGCGCTGTATCGCAAGATCAATGCGCACAACAACGTCGCGCTGGAACTGGTTGAAGCCAGTAACGAGACCGAAAGCTACGCTTGATTCGGCTGCATAAAAAACGCCCCGTTCTCGTTGAGAGCGGGGCGTTTTTTTGTGCCTTTGAAAGATCGCAGCCTCGTTTCACTCGACAGCTCCTACAAGTAATTGCGCATACCTGTAGGAGCTGTCGAGTGAAACGAGGCTGCGATCTCTTGATCTTTACTTTCGAGATTAACCGCGCGCCTTGGCGATCAACTCGATGTAGTCGGCCGCATTGCGCTGATCCTTGATCAGGGCGACGAAGTCATTGCCGTGTTCATCCTTGCCATCCAGGTCCAGGCCGGCTTCGACGAAGAACGTCAGAAAACGCTCGAAGTCATCGATGCGCAGGCCACGGTAGGCCTTGATCAATTTGTGCAGGGACGGCGAAGTGGCGTCGACCGGCTCGAAATCGAGAAACAACTTGATCTGCTCATCGCCGATCTCGTCACCAATCACTTGTTTCTTATCTTTACGCATTGCCGACTCCAGCTCGCAGACATTTCACGGGGCGGGCAGTTTACCCCTGCCCGGGCACAAGGCTCAACGCGGACGAACAGCCCCGGTGTGCAGATCGGCCCAGATATGGCCGTTGGCGTAGCTGAGGAACTGGCAATACACCGTGTCATTGCGCAACAAGTCGATCACCACCCGGTACTGCGCCATCGGGTAAAACAGCGTCAGGGTCTTGCTCTTTTCGTCGTAGATCGGCTTCTTCAGGCTTTTGCTTTCGCCATCGAAGTTGACCAGCACCTGATTGATGGTCGCGCCCTTGTTCAAGGATTTGCCCTTGAGGCGGATCAGTAACGGTGAAGTGACCGGAATAGGCTGTTGATTGGACTGACGCTGGCTGCCGACCACCACCGAATACTCGGTAACCTGCAACAGTTGTTGCTGCTCGGGCTCCGCATCACGCAGGGTCAGGTCGTCAGGCGGCAGGAACTGCGCGTGCATCGGCGCCGGGGCGGCCGCCAGAGGCAGGCTGAGGGTCAGCAACAGGGCGGCGCAGCTGCGGATCAAAAGGCTCATGACGGGCTCCGGAGGGCGGGGCCGAGCACTCTAGCATGGCTGTTCACATTCCCTGTAGGAGCGAGCGGTGCGGCGATCCGACTTGCCCGCGAAGGCGGTGTGTCAGGCGATAACTGTTTTGACTGACACGACGCCTTCGCGGGCAAGCCTCGCTCCTACAAAGGGCGAAGATCAATCAAACTGCGCGCGCATCCACGCCTGATACTCGGCCACACCCGGCTCGCCTTCGCGTGGAGCCCAGTGCGCCAGCTCACTCTCGCCGACCGGACGATAAGGACCGGCCTTGCACTCGAACATCAGGCTGTCGGCTTCCAGGACTACCAGGCCATGGAACACACCGGTTGGCAGGTCCACGCCGACACAGTCACCACCCGCCACGAGGATTTGCTTCTTCACGACCACGCCGGACTCATCGAAGATCAGCAAACCGAGCCGGCCTTTGAGGACCAACAAGGTTTCGGCCTTGTTATCGCCCAAGTGCCGATGAGGGGGAATGTACGTACTCGGCTGCAAGCCCACGGCCATGCGATGGCACGGCTCTTCCATCTGATGGAAGTTGTGATGGTGGCGCCCGCGCGGATTGGCCGCAGCTTTCTCGGCCAATTCAGTGAACAGCGTTTGATCAAGAAAGCTCGGCGTGGCCAATGATCACATTCCTTTAACAGCAAAAATCCCGTTGGCGTTACGCCAGTAGCCTTTGTAGTCCATGCCGTAACCGAAGATGTAACGGTCGATGCACGGCAGGCCGACGAAATCGGCTTTGAGGTCCGGGCGAGCCTTGCGGTCGTGGTCCTTGTCGATCAGCACGGCGGTGTGCACTTTGCGCGCGCCGGCGTGTTTGCAGAAGTCGATGATCGCGCCCAGGGTGTGACCTTCGTCGAGGATGTCGTCGATGATCAGCACGTCGCGGTCGATGAACGACACTTCGGGCTTGGCTTTCCAGAACAGGTCGCCACCGCTGGTTTCGTTGCGATAACGGGTAGCGTGCAAATAGGACGCTTCCAGCGGGAATTGCAGATGGGTGAGCAGCTTTCCGGCGAAAATCAGCCCGCCGTTCATCACACAGAACACCACAGGGTTAGTGTCTGCCATCTGTTCGTTGATGTGTGCACCGACGCGGGCGATGGCCGCCTCAACTTCAGCTTCGGTGTACAGGCAGTCAGCCTCTCGCATGATTTGACGGATATGCTCGAGATCAGCGGACATGGCGCTCTCCAGGGGGTTTGAAAGGGAGGGACGGTTCAGGAAAAGCGGGCAAAGGTACGCATCAAGCGAGGCCAGATCAAGCGTTTGTGGACTAACGTACTCTATTGTCTATAGGACAACACCCTCGGATAGATTAATCTAGGCCGGTTTTTTTGCCCGCCGCCGGAGCCTTTCCCATGCCCATCCTCGAGATCCGCCATCCGCTGATCCGTCATAAACTCGGCCTGATGCGCCGCGCCGACATTAGCACGAAGAATTTCCGTGAGCTCGCTCAGGAAGTCGGTGCCCTGCTGACCTATGAAGCCACCAAAGACCTGCCGCTGGAATCCTACGACATCGAAGGCTGGTGCGGCACGGTGTCGGTGGAGAAAATCGCCGGCAAGAAAATCACCGTGGTGCCGATCCTGCGCGCCGGTATCGGCATGCTCGAAGGCGTGCTGAGCCTGATCCCGGGCGCCAAAGTCAGCGCCGTCGGCGTGGCCCGCAACGAACAGACCCTGCAAGCTCACACTTACCTGGAAAAACTGGTTCCGGAAATCGACGAACGCCTGGCGATGATCATCGACCCGATGCTCGCCACCGGCAGCTCCATGGTCGCGACCATCGACCTGCTGAAAAAGGCCGGATGCCGCGACATCCGCGCCATGGTGCTGGTTGCCGCGCCGGAAGGCATCGCAGCGGTAGGAAAAGCGCACCCCGACGTGATGATCTACACCGCCTCCATTGACGAAAAACTCAACGAACACGGTTACATCATCCCGGGCCTGGGCGATGCCGGTGACAAGATCTTCGGCACCAAGCAGAAGGACGCTTGAGCATGCAGCAAGAGTTCAACGATCCGCTCTGGCGCACGGTACTGTCTGGCGCACAGATGCTGTTCGTGGCCTTCGGCGCCCTGGTGTTGATGCCGCTGATTACCGGCCTCGACCCGAACGTGGCGCTGTTCACCGCAGGCCTGGGGACGATTCTGTTCCAGATCGTCACCGGGCGTCAGGTGCCGGTGTTCCTGGCGTCGAGCTTTGCCTTCATCACCCCGATCATTCTCGCCAAGGGCCAGTTCGGTCTCGCAGCGACCATGGGCGGCGTGATGGCGGCGGGCTTCGTCTACACCTTCTTAGGCCTGGCCGTGAAGATCAAAGGCACCGGTTTCATCGACCGCCTGCTGCCACCGGTGGTGATTGGTCCGGTGATCATCTCGATCGGCCTGGCCATGGCACCGATTGCCGCCAACATGGCGATGGGCAAGGCGGGCGACGGCACCGAGCTGATTCATTACCAGACCGCCATGCTGATCTCGATGCCGGCGCTGCTCACCACCCTGATCGTCGCGGTGTTCGGTAAAGGCATTTTCCGCCTGGTGCCGATCATTTCCGGCGTGCTGGTCGGTTTTGCCATGGCGTTCTACTTCGGTGTCGTCGACACCGCGAAGATTGCCGCGGCACCGTGGTTCGCGATTCCGCACTTCACCGCACCGGAGTTCAACTGGCAGGCGATTCTGTTCATCGTTCCGGTGGCCCTGGCGCCGGCCATCGAGCATATCGGCGGCGTGATCGCCGTCGGCAGCGTGACCGGCCGCGATTACCTGAAGAAACCCGGCCTGCACCGCACCCTGCTCGGCGATGGCATTGCCACCACCGCGGCGGGCCTGTTCGGCGGTCCGCCCAACACCACGTACGCCGAAGTGACGGGCGCGGTGATGCTGACCAAGAACTACAACCCGAAAATCATGACCTGGGCGGCAATTTTCGCCATCAGCCTGGCGTTCGTCGGCAAGTTCGGCGCGCTGCTGCAAAGCATTCCTGTGCCAGTGATGGGCGGGATTCTGTGCCTGTTGTTTGGTTCGATTGCCGCGGTGGGGATGAACACGCTGATTCGCCACAAGATCGACCTGGGCGAAGCGCGCAATCTGGTGATTGTGTCGGTGACGCTGGTGTTCGGGATAGGCGGTGTGCTGGTCGGCACCGGGACTGGCCCGGACGACTTCGGCCTCAAAGGCATCGCGCTGTGCGCGGTGGTGGCGATCGGGCTGAATCTGCTGCTGCCGGGCAATGACAGCTGGAAGCACAAGAAGGCGGATGAGCCGTTGTTGTAGTCAGCCTTGAGAATGCCTTCGCGGGCAAGCCTCGCTCCTACAGAGTGCGTCGTTATGTTGAGCGACACGCCTCTGTAGGAGCGAGGCTTGCCCGCGAAGCTTTTAAAGCGCCAACGGTGCTCGTTCACATAGAGTATTCAACGCCCTGGCCCACTGCGGATCATCGTTGAGGCACGGCACCAGCACCAGCTCCTCCCCCCCCGCTTCGCGGAACAATTCCTTCCCGCGATCACCGATTTCCTCAAGCGTCTCGATGCAATCGGCAACGAACGCCGGGCACATCACCAGCACCTTCTTCACGCCCATTCCCGCCAATTCATCGAGGCGTGCTTCGGTGTAGGGTTCGATCCATTTCGCACGGCCCAGACGGGACTGGAACGACACTGACCACGTGCCATTCGCCAGCCCCATGCGCTTGGCGAACTCCGACGCCGTGCGCAGGCATTGCGCGCGATAGCAGGTAGCCAAGACCTCTGGCGAAGCGTTTTTGCAGCAATCCTCATTCTTGAAGCAATGCTTACCCGTCGGATCGAGCTTGGTGAGGTGGCGCTCCGGCAAACCGTGGAAGCTCAGCAACAGGTGATCATAATCCTGCTGCAAATGCGGCTTGGCACTGGCCACCAGGGCATCGAGGTATTCCGGCTGATCGTAGAACGGCTGGAGAATCGACAGCTGCACATTGAGATTTTTCTCGCGCAACACCCGCTTGGCTTCTTCGACCACGGTGGTCACGGTGCTGTCGGCGAACTGTGGATAAAGCGGCGCGAGGGTGACTTTTTTGTAGCCCTGCGCCGCCAGCTGAACCAGTTTCGACTCAATCGACGGCTCGCCATAACGCATCGCCAGCTCCACCGGGCCGTGGGTCCACTGGGCGGTCATGGCCTGTTGCAGGCGACGGCTGAGCACCACCAGCGGCGAGCCCTCCTCCCACCAGATCGACGCGTAGGCGTGGGCCGACTGCTCCGGACGCTTGATCAGAATCAGCGACACCAGTAAACGTCGCACTGGCCATGGCAGATCGATCACGTACGGATCCATCAGAAATTGATTGAGGTAGCTGCGCACATCCGCCACCGAGGTGGAAGCAGGTGAACCCAGGTTAACCAGAAGCAATGCGTGATCGGTCATGCAACGTCCTATTTCAAAGGCGGCTGGACAGATCGTCCAGGGCCGCGCGCAAATCAGTGAACTGGAAAGTGAAACCCGCTTCCAGCAAGCGCGCCGGTACGGCCTTCTGGCCGCCCAGCAACAGCAGTGACAACTCGCCCAGGCACACTTTCAGGGCCAGGGCCGGCATCGGCATGAACGCCGGGCGGTGCAGCACGCTGCCCAATGTCTTGGCAAACTCGCTGTTGCGCACCGGTTTAGGCGCGCAGGCATTATAAGGACCGCTGGCGTCGTTGCGATGCAGAAGAAAATCAATCAGGGCGATTTGATCGTTGATATGAATCCATGGCATCCACTGCCGACCACTGCCCAGAGGCCCGCCCAGCCCCAACTTGAACGGCAGCAACAGCCGCGACAAAAAGCCGCCCTCGGCGGACAGCACCAACCCGGTTCTAATCAGAATCACCCGAACGCCCAAGGCCTCGGCGCGCTGGGCGGTTTCTTCCCAGGCAATGCACAACTGACTGGCGAAATCATCGATGGACGGCGGAGACGCTTCAGTCAGCTCCCGCTCGCCACTGTCGCCGTACCAGCCAATGGCGGATCCCGAGATCAGTACCTGCGGTTTCTGCTCACGGGTTTCGAGCCACGCCAACAAGGTTTCGGTCAGGGTGATCCGACTGCTCCAGAGCAAGGCTTTGCGTCTGGACGTCCACGGCCGGTCAGCAATGGGCGCGCCCGCCAGGTTGATAATTGCGTCCACGGGTTCTTGCCCGAGGTCTTCGAGCGACGCGACGCTGCGAACTTGGGCACCGCAGATTTTTGCGACTTTTTCCGGCGTGCGGCTCAAGACTGCCAGGCGATGTCCCTGGCTCAACCAGTGCCGGCAGAGTTGACGTCCTATCAAACCAGTACCGCCGGTCAGCAATATGTGCATGACTTCTTCCTCGCGTGGCGTTTTACCCTGTTCACTAGTCTATTTTTATAAGCAGGGATCTTTGATATCGGGCAGTGTCTGTGTTTAACAATAGGCCAAGCTGTCAGATCGAGAACGCTAAAAGTTATACCGAAAAACAATATTGTACAGGTTTAATCCACGGCGTAGTCTGTACAGAAAGGTAAACGAGGCCCCTATGACTGTACCTATCGCAATCATCGGCACCGGCATCGCCGGGCTCTCAGCCGCGCAAGCCCTGACAGATACAGGGCATGTCGTTCAACTTTTCGATAAAAGCCGCGGCAGTGGCGGACGCATGTCGAGCAAGCGCAGCGATGCGGGTGCCCTGGACATGGGCGCCCAGTATTTCACTGCCCGCGACCGTCGTTTTGTCACCGAAGTCCAGCGCTGGCAATCCAACGGCTGGGTCGCCGAATGGACGCCGCAGCTCTATACCTTCCACGGCGGCCAGCTCAACCTGTCGCCGGATGAACAGACGCGCTGGGTCGGTACGCCACGCATGAGCGCCATCACTCGTGGACTGCTCGGCGATCTGGAAGTGCATTTCGCCTGCCGGATCACCGAGGTGTATCGCGGTGAAGAACACTGGCATCTGCAAGACGCCGAGGGCTTCACCCATGGTCCGTTCAGTCACGTGGTGATCGCCACGCCGGCGCCTCAGGCGACTGCGCTGCTGGCTTCCGCGCCGAAACTCGCCGGGGCCGCCGCCGGGGTAAAAATGGAGCCGACCTGGGCGGTAGCGCTGGCGTTCGAGACTCCGCTGGATACCCCCATGGAAGGTTGCTTCGTGCAGGACAGCCCGCTCGACTGGCTCGCGCGCAACCGCAGCAAACCCGGGCGCGACAACACCCTCGACACGTGGGTGCTGCACGCGACCAGTGCCTGGAGTCGTCAGCATATAGACCTGCCCAAGGAGGCAGTGATCGAGCAATTGCACGGTGCGTTTGCCGAGCTGTTGCACAGTGCCATGCCCGCCCCGACCTTCAGCCTCGCACACCGTTGGCTCTATGCACGCCCCGCCAGCAGTCACGAATGGGGCGCCTTGGCCGATGCCGACCTGGGCCTCTATGTGTGCGGCGACTGGTGCTTGTCCGGACGTGTCGAAGGTGCCTGGCTCAGCGGCCAGGAAGCCGCGCGCCGCTTGCATGAGCACTTGCAGTGAATCGCATTTCCCCGAGTAAATTGCTGCTGTCGAAATGGACAGCAGCCCATCCGCAAAACCGCGAAAAACATTTTCTGGTGACCGAGTTGTTCCGAGATGAGGAAGGCACGGTGCTGGAGGTCGAGTTGCAGGCGGTGCTGACCCAACGTAATCAGCGTTTGACCTGGCAGACCCTGAAAGATAGCGACGCTTGGGTGTTGGGCTGGAAATAAGTCGCTCCCACAAGGGAATGGATCCTTCTCGAAAACTTATACAAATAATTTGACTTGTACACCTTTGAATCTATGATGAAGAACATGTTGTACAGAACAATCACCCTGTACAGGTTTAGATTCGAGGTGCTCCGATGCGCGAACAGCCAACGACCCAACCGAAAATCGCCATCAGCGCCTGCTTGATGGGGGCCGAGGTGCGTTACAACGGCGGGCACAAGGAATCACGGCTGTGCAGTCGCACCCTCACCGACTATTTCGAGTTCGTCCCGGTGTGCCCGGAAGTCGCCATTGGCCTGGGTATTCCTCGTGAACCGATCCGCCTGATCGGCGACCCCGAACATCCCGAGGCAGTCGGCACCGTCACCTCTGAAATCAATGTCACCCGACCGCTCGCTGAGTACGGTCAGAAAATGGCCGCGGAACTGGACGATATCTGCGGCTACATCTTCATGCAGAAATCCCCTTCCTGCGGCCTCGACCGGGTCAAGGTCTACCACGCCAACGGCGCGCCGGTGGACGGTGGTGGACGCGGCATCTACGCCCAGGCGTTCTGCGCCCTGCACCCGGATTTGCCGGTGGAAGAAGATGGCCGGCTCAACGACCCGGTGCTACGCGAAAACTTCCTCACCCGCGTGTTCGCCTACAGCGCCTGGCAGCATTTACTGCAAGAAGGCCTGACCCGACGCGGCCTCACGGACTTCCACTCGCGCTACAAATACCTGCTGATGGCCCACAACCCGGTGCAATACAAAACCCTGGGCAACCTGCTGGGCAACATGGGCCAGACCGATCCAGGCGAACTCGGCCCGCGCTATTTCAGTGAGCTGATGGTCGCATTGAAAAAATGTGCCACGCGCCGCACTCACACCAATGTGCTGCAACACATCAGTGGTTACCTCAAACAGGTCATCAGCCCTGAAGACAAGCAGGAAGTGCAGCACGTCATCGGCCAGTACCGACACGGCATCGTGCCGCTGGTGGTGCCAATGACTCTGCTCAAACACTACTTCCGCCAACACCCGGATCCGTACATTGCGCAGCAGGTTTACCTTCAGCCGCACCCGGAAAACCTCAGCCTGCGAAACGCAATCTAATGAAGACCCCAATCGACACCAGCGCCCAGGAAGACCTCGGCGATGACTTCAAGAAAGCCCTGGATGAAGGTTGGCTGCCGATCCGTGAAGTGGCGCGGCAGACCGGCGTGAACGCCGTGACCCTGCGCGCCTGGGAACGACGCTACGGGCTGATCGTGCCCCAGCGCACGCCCAAGGGGCATCGTCTGTTCTCTGCCGAGCATGTGCAACGAATCTTGACGATCCTCACCTGGCTCAATCGCGGCGTGGCCGTCAGCCAGGTCAAGCAACTGCTCGACACGCCTCAGGCCTTTACCGAAGCCATCGAAAACGATTGGCAGGTGCTGGGCCAGACGTTGCTGCAAGCGGTGACTCAACTCAATGAACGCACGCTGGATGACACCGTCAATCAAGCCATGGCGCTGTACCCGCCACGCACCTTGTGCGAACAACTGCTGATGCCGTTGCTGGCGGAACTGGAACAACGCTGGCAGGGCCAGTTCGGTGCGCAGATGGAGCGAGTGTTTTTCTTCTCCTGGCTGCGCAGCAAGTTCGGCGCACGCATCTACCATAACAATCGTCAGTTACGCACCGCGCCACTCCTGTTGATCAATCATTCGGACCTGCCACTGGAACCTCATCTGTGGCTGACCGCGTGGCTGATCAGCAGCGCCGATTGCCCGGTGGAAGTCTTCGACTGGCCGCTGCCGGCGGGCGAACTCGCGCTGGCGGTCGATCACCTGCAAGCCCGCGGCGTACTGCTGTACTCCAGCAAAGCCATGAATCTTTTGCAGTTGCCGAAACTTTTGAATGGCGTCAGTTGCCCAAAAATAATTGCCGGACCAACGGTATGCATCCACCACGCCGAGCTGTCCGTAAGAATTTCCGAAATGGCTGATTTGTTCCTGGCTGAAGACCCGCTTTCGGCTCATCAGGAACTGGTCGAGCGTGGGCTTATTTAATGAAACGTACGGACACCACCATGCAACTGATCTGGCTGCGCAGCGACTTGCGCCAGAACGACAATACCGCCCTCTCGGCTGCCGCAGCGCGCGGCCCGACGGTGGCGGTCTACCTGTTGAGCCCGGAGCAATGGCTGGAACACGATGACGCGCCCTGCAAAGTGGATTTCTGGCTGCGCAATCTGGGTGAACTGAGCCGCGCCTTGGGCGAACTGAACATTCCCCTGTTGATCCGCCAGGCCTCTCGCTGGGATGAGGCGCCGAACGTTCTGCTCGATCTGTGTCAGCAATTGAAGATTGTCGCAGTGCACGTCAACGAGGAATACGGCATTCATGAAAACCGTCGCGATACGGCGGTGGCCGAAACGCTGAAGGCCCATGGCATCGATTTCTTTAGCTACCTCGATCAATTGTTTTTCAAACCGGGCACCGTGCTGACCAAGACCGGCACCTACTTCCAGGTCTTCAGCCAGTTCCGCAAAGTCTGTTACGAACGCCTGCACCGCTCACTGCCTGGACGGGTTGCTGCGCCGGCCATACAGGATCCTTTGAACATCAGCAGCGACGACATCCCGTCGAGCATTGAAGGTTTCGAAATGCCGAGCGACAGCTTGCGCAAGCTCTGGCCGGCCGGTGAAGCCGAAGCTCGGCGCCGCCTCGACACCTTCGCCGACGCCCAAATCGACTACTACAAAAACGAGCGCGACTTCCCGGCCAAACCCGGCACCAGCCAGCTCTCCGCCTATCTCGCCGCCGGGGTGATTTCCCCACGCCAGTGTTTGCACGCGGCCCTGCAAAGTAATCAAGGCGAGTTCGAAAGTGGCAAAGTTGGTGCGGTCACCTGGATCAACGAGTTGCTGTGGCGCGAGTTCTACAAACACGTTCTGGTGGGCTACCCACGGGTTTCGCGTCATCGCGCCTTCCGCCCGGAAACCGAAGCCCTGGCCTGGCGCGATGCCCCGGAGGAACTGCTGGCCTGGCAGCAAGCCCGTACCGGCCTGCCGATCATCGATGCGGCCATGCGCCAATTGCTCGAAACCGGCTGGATGCACAACCGCTTGCGCATGGTGGTGGCGATGTTCCTGACCAAGAACCTGCTGATCGATTGGCGCGAAGGCGAACGCTTTTTCATGCGCCACTTGATCGACGGCGACCTGGCGGCGAACAACGGCGGCTGGCAGTGGAGTGCTTCCACGGGCACTGACTCGGCCCCTTATTTCCGTATTTTCAACCCGCTGAGCCAGTCGGAAAAATTCGACGCCGAAGGCGTGTTCATCAAGCACTGGCTGCCGGAACTGGCCGGGCTGAACAAGAAAGAAGTGCACAACCCGGCGAACCTCGGCGGCTTGTTCGGGGTTGCGGATTATCCATCGCCAATCGTCAACCTGAGTACCAGTCGCGCACGTGCCCTGGCTGCGTTCAAGGACCTGCCCTCGCGACAGAGCGCAGGAGGTGCTTATGAGTGATTTCCTGCGGCATTTTGCCCGGCAGTTCGCGCAGCTGGACAAAGACAATTTGCAACGCCTCGGTGAGCTCTACACCGAAGACGTGCGCTTCACCGATCCGCTGCACGAAGTGCAAGGACTCGGACAGTTGCGCAATTACTTCGCCGAGCTCTACGCCAACGTCAGTGAACTGCGCTTCGATTTTCATGGCTTCGACCAGACCGGCGAAGGCGAAGGGTATCTGCGCTGGGTCATGAGTTACCGCCATCCGCGCCTGAGCGGTGGCCAGTTGATTCGCGTTGACGGGTGCTCGCACCTGCGCTGGCGCGACAAGGTTTATTGCCACCGGGATTACTTCGATGCCGGGGCACTGCTTTACGAACATTTACCCGTATTGGGCCGGGCGATTGCCTGGCTGAAAAGGAGAATGGGATGAGCCTTACACCTCCACGGCGGTACTGGTTGACGGGCGCCAGTAGCGGCATTGGCGCTTCGCTGGCCGAAGAAATACTGAAAACCGGCGCACATCTGGCCGTGAGTTCGCGCTCCACAGCGGCACTGAAAGTCTTGTCCCTGCGTTATCCCGGGCAAGTGCTGGTCGTGCCGGGCGATCTCACCGACAGTCAGACGGTGCGCGAAATCGGCGAACAAATTGCTTATGCCTGGGGCTCTCTGGACACGGTCATCCTCAACGCCGGCACCTGCGAATACGTCGACGTTCAGCAGTTCGATTCGTCAATCGTCGAGCACGTGGTGCGCACCAATTTGCTCGCGAGCGCCTATTGTATCGAGGCCGCTTTGCCCCTGTTACGCAAGGGCACGGCGCCACATCTGGTGGGCGTCGCCAGTTCGGTGACCTACCTGCCGCTACCCAGGGCCGAAGCCTATGGCGCGTCGAAGGCCGGGTTGCGTTACCTGTTTGAATCCCTGCGCATTGATCTTGCGCCAGAAGGCATCGAAGTCACGGTGGTCAGCCCGGGCTTTGTCGAGACACCGCTGACAGCGAAAAACGATTTCCCGATGCCGCTCAGTTGGCCAGTGGCCAAAGCCGCCCGGCACATCTTCGCCAAGCTCAAGAACCGTCCACTGGAAATCGCCTTCCCGGGATTGTTCATGGCGGCTCTCTGGCCGCTGTCGAAAATGCCTAACTGCGTGAAACTGGCCATCGGCAAACGCATGGTGCGCAGCAGTCCGCCTATTCGGGATGTGCCATGAACATCGCCATCATCGGCAGCGGGATCTCGGGGCTGACCAGCGCCTACCTGCTCAATCGCAGGCATGAGATCACCCTGTTCGAGGCCAGCGACTGGATCGGCGGTCACACCCACACCGTGGACGTGACCGCCGATGGCCAGCGATATGCCGTGGACACCGGTTTCATTGTGTTCAACGACTGGACCTACCCGAATTTCATACGCCTGCTGGGCCAGATCGGCGTGGGGTTCAAACCGACTGAAATGAGTTTCTCAGTGACGGATCCGGACTCGGACCTGGAGTACAACGGCAATAACCTCAACAGCCTGTTCGCCCAACGTCGAAATCTGTTGTCGCCAGGATTCTGGGGTATGTTGCGCGACATCCAGCGCTTCAATAAAGAGGCTCAGCGCGACTTGGTCGAGGGGCGGATCGACGCCGACACCACGCTGGACGACTACCTGAAAAACGGCCGCTACGGCGAGCGCTTCGTCCTGCATTACATCGTCCCGATGGGGTCGGCGATCTGGTCGATGTCCATGGCCGACATGCTGGGTTTTCCGCTGCAATTTTTTGTCAGGTTTTTCAAGAATCACGGCCTGCTGTCCGTCAGCAATCGCCCGCAATGGCGGGTGATCGAAGGCGGATCGAGTGCTTACATCGGGCCATTGACGGCGACCTTCAAAGAGAAGATCCGCCTCAACTGCCCAGTGACCCAGGTCGAACGCGATGCGGATGGCGTCATTGTCCACAGCGCGGCCGGCAGCGAGCGATTCGACAAAGTGGTGTTTGCCTGCCACAGCGACCAGGCCCTGAAGCTGCTGGCCAAGCCGAGCGATGCCGAACACTCGATCCTCAGCGCCCTGCCTTACGCCGACAACGAAGTGGTGCTGCACACCGACACACGCCTGCTGCCGACACGAAAACTCGCTTGGGCCAGCTGGAATTATCGCCTCGGTGGCCCGGGCCACACACGGGCCGCCGTCACCTACGACATGAACATCCTGCAAGGCATCCAGAGCGATACCACGTTCTGCGTCAGCCTCAACCAGAGCGCAGGCATCGAACCGGGCAAAGTGCTCGCCAAATTCACATACGCCCATCCGCAATTCAGCCTGGCGGCCATCGCCGCGCAAAGCCGCTGGGAAGAACTGGACGGCGCGCAACACTCTTACTATTGCGGCGCCTATTGGGCCAACGGTTTCCATGAAGACGGCGTGGTCAGCGCGTTGCGCGTCGCTCGTTCGTTTGGCGAAGTGTTATGAACAGCGCCCTCTACAGCGGCTGGATCGCCCATCGACGGTTCGCCCCAAAGCCCCATGCCTTCCGCTACCGGATCGGCCTGTTGTATCTGGACCTCGACGAACAGGACGCCGTGCTCGGTTTGTCGCCGCTCTCAGGCGCCAGTCGCTTCGCCCCGTTTTCGTTTCGCGAGAGCGATTACCTCAAAGCCTACACCGGCAACGGCACGCGCCTGATCGACGCCGTGCGCCAACTGGTCGGCCAGGCCATCGGCCATGCACCGCAAGGTTCGATCTGCCTGCTGACCCAGGCCCGCAGTTGGGGCCTGTCGTTCAACCCGGTGAGTTTTTTCTACTGCCATGAAGCTGACGGGCAACTGGCGGCGATTCTTTGCGAAGTCACTAACACCCCGTGGCGCGAGCGTTATCACTACGTATTACCCGCCAAGGCCCCGGTGAATCTGTCTGATTTCCATCAACACTTCGCCGTGGCCAAAGCCTTTCACGTATCGCCGTTTTTGCCGCCGGATCTGGAGTACCGCATGAGTTTCAGTCCCGCGGCGCAAAAGCTCGGCGTGCACATGGCGGACTGGCAAGGCGAACTGAAATTGTTCGACGCCACGCTCAACCTGGAACGCGAAGCGCTGGATCGCACCAGCCTGCACCGTTACTTGCGGCGCTTTCCATGGATGACGGCGAAAACCTGCCTGGCGATCTATTGGCAGGCCCTGCGCTTGCTGCTCAAACGCGCACCGCTATTCGCTCATCAGGCTGCCGATGGCAGCTTTCAAACAGCCAGGGTTCCGCCCAAGGATCGCCGTCATGAAATCCACTAGCGCCTCGGCCAAAGTCAATCTGCTTAGCACCAACGGTTTGACCGGATCGTTGCTGCGCCGTGGCGTACTGCGGCAACTGACGCAGCTCAAACATGGACAATTGGTGGTCATCGAAAACGGCGAACGGCATGTCTTCGGTACCGCAGGCAGCCAACTGATCGGCGAGATCCATATTCTCGACGCTGCTGCCTGGGGATTGGTGGCGGGTAACGGGTCGATCGGCGCTGGCGAAGCGTTTATCCACGGCTATTGGAGCTCACCGGACCTGACCGCGGTGGTTCGCGTTTTCGTCAGTAACCTTGAGGTGCTGGATGCACTGGAAGGTGGCCTGGCGAAACTCGGCCGACCTTTCGTTCAAGGGCTGCACTGGCTCAATCGCAACACGCGCAAGGGCTCGCAGAAAAACATCGCGGCCCACTACGACCTGGGCAACGACTTGTTCGAACAGTTTCTCGACCCGACCATGATGTATTCCGCCGCGCAGTTCCTGACCGACGAAGACAGCCTGGAACAGGCGCAGTTGAACAAGCTGGAACGGATCTGCCAGAAGCTTGCGCTGAAACCAAGTGATCACCTGCTGGAAATCGGCACCGGTTGGGGCAGCATGGCGCTTTACGCGGCGCAGCATTACGGCTGCAAGGTCACCACCACCACGCTGTCAAAAGAACAGTACGCCTTTACGGCACAACGCATCGAAGCCCTCGGCCTGCAAGACCAGGTCACGTTGCTGCTCAAGGATTACCGCGACCTCACCGGGCAGTACGACAAACTGGTGTCGATCGAGATGATCGAAGCCGTCGGCCATCGTTTCCTGCCGGTCTATTTCAAACAATGCGCACATCTGCTCAAAAGCAACGGCTTGATGCTGTTGCAGGCGATCACCATCCGCGAACAACGCTACGAACAGGCCAAGGGCAGTGTCGATTTCATTCAGCGTTACATCTTCCCCGGCGGCGCCCTGCCCTGTGTGCAGAAGATGCTGGAAGTCATCAGCCGCGACACCGACATGAACCTGCTGCACATGGAGGATTTCGGCCTGCACTACGCCCGAACCCTGCGTCTGTGGCATGAGAATTTTCGCCGGGCCCAAGGGCGCTTGAGCGAACTGGGCTACGACGATTATTTCCTGCGATTGTGGGAATTTTATCTGTGCTACTGCGAAGGGGGATTTCTGGAGCGCACCATCGGCACCGCGCAATTGCTGCTGGCCAAACCGTCGGCGATGCCCGCGCCGCTGCTGGGTCGCTTCGATGCTTGAGCGCGTGGCCAATGCCGTGCTGTTTCAGCTCGGCTGGTTTGCCTGTGTGGCGGGCGGCAACAGTTTGTGGCTGTTGGTGGCGCTGGCGGTGCTGGCCATTCATCTGCTGTGGATAAGTCGCTGGGCCGATGAAGGCCGACTGATCCTCAGTGTTGTGCTGCTGGGCACCACCGTCGACAGTTCGTTGCGCTGGCTGGGGGTGTTCGACTTCGCCGACGTCGCGCCATTGATTCCGTTGTGGCTGATGCTGTTGTGGGCGTTACTGGCAACGACCTTGCGCCATTGCCTGCAATGGACCGCGAACCCTTGGTGGCTCGGCAGCCTGCTGGGCGCTGTGGGTGGACCGGTGTCGTATTTCGCGGGAGGGAAACTGGCAGACGTGCAGTTTCCTTACGGTCAGGTGCCCACGCTGGTGGGCATCGGACTGCTCTGGGCCTTGCTGTTTCCCGCGCTGCATTTCATGGCTCAACGACTGGCAGCAGACACCCGCAGCTAAGCGTCCGTCAGGCCTTTCACACAGCATCGACCCACTGCCTTACACTGCGCGCCATGAAAACCATTCCCCACACGCAAATCACCGAGCCGGCCGTCACGTGCTCGACCTGCGCAGCCTGCTGCTGTCAGCTCGAAGTCATGCTGATCACCGACACGGGCGTGCCCGAGCGTTTTATCGATACCGATGATTGGGGCGGGGAAGTCATGCTGCGCCTGGATGACGGCTGGTGCGCTGCGCTGGATCGCAACAGCATGATGTGCACCATCTACGAAAAACGCCCGCTGATCTGCCGCGAGTTCGAGATGGGCGCACCGGAATGCATTGAAGAGCGCCAGGGGATTACCACGGCGTATCGCTGAATTCGACGTCACTGAAAATCAAATGTGGGGGCGAGCCTTGTGGCGAGGGGATTTATCCCCGTTCGGCTGCGAAGCAGCCGCAGAACCACTGCACGCGGTGTATCTGATACTCCGCTGTTGCAGGTTTTGGGGGCGCTGCGCGACCCAACGGGGATAAATCCCCTCGCCACAAGGCTCGCTCCCACATTTAAAGTAGCAAGTCTTACAACGGCATCGTGTAGTGCAGCGCGTAGCTTTCTACACCGTTGTTCGGGCTACTGAGCCCTGCATTGGAATAGTGTGTCGCACGAATGCCGACTTCATGCCCCCCCGCAAGGCGCAGACCAAAACCGAACCGGTCTTCAAACTGGAAGGAGCTGCCGAGTTGATTGTTTTCGACTTCGGTATTGGCGAACACCGCGACGCCAACGCCCAACTCCACGTAAGGCTTGACGGTCTGGCCGGCAAACTCGTAAACAAGCACCGGTGAGAACGACAGGCTGTGGTTGCTGGTGGTCTCTTTGCCGTCCCAGTAGGTGTAAGCGCCGCTCCAGTACCCGGTCAAACGACCGACATCACTCTGCAACCAACTCTTGTCCCAATCGAATTGCATGCCCAGTCGGTAGGTCATGGTCGACTCGCTGGTCTGCCCGACCGCGAACTCCACGCCTGCCGCCTGTGCGGTAAAACTTTGCCCCATCAGTGCGGCCGCAATCGCGGCCAAGCAGAATAGTCGCTTCATTAGAAACATCCTTTTCCGAACAATTTCGTAAGGTTTTTTTTGTTGCTCACCGCAATAGAAGTCGACGCTTAATCAGAAGTTCACCCCAATTATTCGTGTGCCCCAGAATTTTGTTTACCCCTTGAAGCTTTGCACAACGCCAGCGGTATTCCACAGGATCGGCAAGATATTTCTGAAATGCTCCGGATCGGCACTCGTCCAGAACTGCGCAGCACGTGCAGGCCCGTCGGCGAGCAATTCACGCTCGGCCAACAGGCGCTGAAGTTGCCGCGCTACAGCGGCGCCCGTGTCGATCAAGCTGATGTCATCCGGGATCATCTGCTTAAGCAACGGCTTTAGGAAGGGGTAATGCGTGCAGCCGAGAATTATTGTGTCACACCCGGCGCCGAGCAGCGGCCCGACATACCCGGCCAGTAACTGACGCAATGCCTCGCTGTGCAGATCGCCGTTTTCAATCAGCTCCACCAGGCCGGGGCACGGCTGAGTGATGACCCTTACATCGGTGGCGAAACGGTCGAGCAAGGCGGCAAACTTGGCGCTCTGCAACGTGCCGGTGGTGGCGAGTACGCCGACCACGCCACTGCGGGTGGCGGCAGCGGCGGGTTTGACGGCGGGTTCCATGCCGACGATGGGCCACTCAGGGAAATCGCGGCGCAGATCCGCAACACCGGATACGGTCGCCGTGTTGCAGGCCAGCACCAAGGCCTTGGCGCCCTGCTGCTGAAAAAACTCGGCCATCACGCTGCAACGCTGCTGGATGAACGCCGGGGTTTTCTCACCGTAGGGAACATTGCCGCAATCGGCGACGTACAGCAGAGACTCGTTGGGCAGCAAGCGCTGGATCTCGGCCAACACCGAAAGCCCACCGACACCGGAGTCGAACACGCCGATAGGCGCTTCACGCATGTTTCGAACCACAGACGCTGCAGCCCGGATCACGCTTGACCCGCAACTCACGGAAGCGCGAGCCCAAGGCATCGATCAACAACAGGCGCCCCACCAGAGGCTCGCCGAAACCCACCAACAGTTTCAAGGCTTCCAGCGCCTGGAGGCTGCCAACCAGCCCAACCAATGGACCGACGACGCCGGCTTCACTGCAGGTCAACTCAGCTTCGCTGCCGTGACCGTATAAACAGTGGTAGCACGGACTCTCTGGGCGGCGCGGGTCGAACACCGACAATTGCCCTTCGAGGCGAATCGCCGCGCCGCTGACCAGCGGCTTACCGGCAGCAACGCACGCAGCGTTGACCGCTTCGCGGGTGGAAAAATTGTCGGAGCAGTCCAGCACCAGATCCACCGCAGCCACGGCGGCCGCCAGGGAGTCTTCGTCCAGCGCGGTGCGATGGGCAATCAATTGAATCTCGGGATTGATCGCACTCAGACGGCGAATCGCCGAATCGACTTTGCTCAGGCCGACGCTGTCGGTGTCGTGAACGATCTGGCGTTGCAGGTTGGTCAGGTCAACAGTGTCGAAGTCCGCCAAGTGCAGCTCGCCGACACCGGCCGCCGCCAGATAGAGCGCAACCGGTGAGCCGAGACCGCCGAGGCCGACGATCAACACGCGGCTTTCTTTCAGCCGCAACTGGCCGTCGATGTCGACGTGTTGCAACAGAATCTGCCGGCTATAGCGCAACAATTCCTGATCATTCAGCACGGCAGACGCCCCAGGCTGATACGTTCGTGACCGCCCAGATCAGTGCGGCTGTGGACTTCTTCAAAGCCGCGGGTCAGCAGCAAATCACGGACTGCCACCGCTTGATCGTAGCCGTGTTCGAGCATCAACCAGCCACCGGCCTCCAGATAATCCGGCGCTTGATCGACGATCAGACGCAGATCGTCGAGCCCATCGACGCCAGCCACCAAGGCACTGGCCGGTTCGAAGCGCACATCGCCTTCCACCAGATGCGGATCGGCGGAGGCGATGTAAGGCGGGTTGCTGATGATCAGTTGAAAACCCTGACCTTCCAGGGCGCTGAACCAATGGCTGCTGAGCACGGTGGCATTGTTCAAGTGCAGGCGCTGGCGATTGCGCTCGGCCAGGGCCACGGCTTCGAGTACGCGATCCACGGCAGTGACTTTCCACGCTGGACGCTCACTGGCCAGAGCCAACGCAATGGCGCCGCTGCCGGTGCCGAGGTCGAGCACTTTGGCCGGTGTTGCCGGCAACAATTCCAACGCGGCTTCCACCAGCAATTCGGTGTCCGGGCGCGGGATCAGCGTGTGCGGCGCGACTTCCAGATCGAGCTTCCAGAAACCTTGCTGGCCGAGGATGTAGGCCACCGGCTCACCGCCACGACGGCGTTGCAGGTACTCGGAGAATTTCAGCGCGGCGTCGCTCGGCACAATGCGTTCCGGCCAGGTGTGCAGAAAACTGCGGGGCTTGCCCAAGGCAGCGGCCAGCAGTAATTCGGCATCCAGACGCGCCGTGGGCGAGTCGGGCAAATCGGCGGCGCGTAACAAACTGGCAATGATCGTCATTTACTCACCTATCGCTGCCAATTGATCGGCCTGGAACTCGGCCAGTAACGGTTCGATCACCGCTTCGACGCCGCCCGCGAGGATTTCGTCGAGGGAATACAGCGTCAGGTTGACTCGGTGATCGGTCACCCGGCCCTGGGCAAAGTTGTACGTGCGGATGCGCTCGGAGCGATCACCCGAACCGACCAGCAACTTACGCTCGCTGGCGATCGCATTGGCGGCGGCGCTGGTCTGCTGATCGTTGAGTTTGGCCGACAGCCAGGACATCGCCCGTGCGCGGTTTTTGTGTTGTGAACGTTCTTCCTGACACTCCACGACGATACCGGACGGCAAGTGCGTGATGCGGATCGCCGAGTCGGTCTTGTTGACGTGCTGACCACCGGCACCGGAGGAGCGATACGTATCGACCCGCAGATCCGCCGGGTTGATCTCGATCACTTCCTGTTCGTCCGGCTCGGGCAACACCGCCACGGTGCAGGCCGAGGTATGGATGCGACCCTGGGATTCGGTGGCCGGAACCCGTTGCACGCGGTGCGCGCCGGATTCGAATTTCAGTTTGCCGTAGACGTTCTCGCCTTCGACCCGGGCGATGACTTCTTTATAGCCGCCGTGCTCGCCGATGTTCTCGGAGAGGATTTCCACCCGCCAGCCACGCCGCTCGGCGTAACGCGAATACATGCGGAACAGGTCGCCAGAGAAAATCGCCGCCTCGTCACCGCCGGTGCCGGCACGGATTTCGAGAAACACGTTGCGCCCGTCATTCGGATCCTTGGGCAGCAGCATGCGTTGCAGGCTGGCTTCGATGTCGATCAGTTGCTCTTTGGCTTCGCGAACTTCTTCCACGGCCATTTCGCGCATGTCCGGGTCGCTGTCCTTGAGCAGTGCCTGGGCGCCTTCGAGGTCACCCTGCACTTTGAGCAGCTGTTTATAGGTGGCGACAATCGGTTCGACTTCCGCGTATTCCTTGGAATAGGTGCGGAACTTGGCCTGATCGGAAATGACTTCACCATCGCCAAGCAAGGCGGTCAATTCCTCGAAACGATCCTGGAGGATGTCCAGCTTATTGAGCAGTGACGCTTTCATTGCGGTTTCTTATCCGAAAAGCTATCCGATGAGCCCTCATTCAGGGCAAAGAGTTCCTGGGCCATGGCCAGCGCATCGAGGCGGCCTTCGGCAGACAGCTTTTTCAACTGCACGCTTGGTGCATGCAAGAGTTTGTTGGTCAGGCCGCGCGCCAGTTGCACCAGCACCTCTTCGGCGCTGCTGCCGTTGGCCAGCATGCGCTGGGCCTTTTGCAATTCTTCGTCGCGCATGCGCTCGCTTTGTTGTCGATAGGCCTTGAGCACATCCACCGCCGCCAGTTCGCGCAGGCGGACCATGAAATCTTCGGCACCGACCGAGACCATCTCTTCGGCCGCCTGGGCTGCACCCTGGCGACTCTTGAGGTTCTCGGCGACCACTTCGTGGAGATCGTCGACGCTATACAGGTAAACGTCGTCCAGTTCGCCGACTTCCGGCTCGATATCCCGAGGGACGGCGATGTCCACCATGAAAATCGGTTTGTGCTTGCGCAGTTTCAAGGCGCTTTCCACGGCGCCTTTGCCGAGGATCGGCAACTGGCTGGCGGTGGAGCTGATAACGATGTCGCTGCGCACCAGCTCCGCCGGGATGTCCGAGAGCAATACGGCATGGGCGCCAAACTGCTCGGCCAGTATGCTCGCGCGTTCCAGGGTACGGTTGGCGACCACGATGCGCTTCACACCCAGTTCGTGCAGATGGCGGGCGACCAGGGTGATGGTCTCGCCAGCGCCGATCAGCAAGGCCTGGCTGCGTTGCAAGTCACTGAAAATCTGTTTCGCCAGGCTGACCGCGGCAAACGCCACGGACACCGGGTTTTCGCCGATGGCCGTGTCAGTGCGCACTTGCTTGGCGGCATTGAACGTCGCTTGAAACAAACGCCCGAGCAGCGGCCCGATGGTGCCGGCCTCACGCGCAACGGCGTAGGCCGATTTCATCTGACCGAGAATCTGCGGTTCGCCCAACACCAGCGAATCGAGCCCGGAGGCCACCCGCATCATGTGACGAACTGCCGCATCATCTTCGTGCACATAAGCGCTCGCACGGAGCTCTTCGAGGCTCAAATGGTGATAATCGGCCAGCCAGCGCAACACGATGTCAGCCGAAAGGTGATCCTGTTCTATATACAGTTCACTGCGATTGCAGGTGGAGAGGATCGCAGCTTCGCGGCTGTCGGTGAGTCGGCAGAGCTGCTGCAAGGCCTCCACCAGTTGCTCAGGGGTAAAGGCCACGCGCTCGCGGACGTCTACTGACGCAGTCTTGTGGTTGATACCGAGTGCAAGGAAGGCCATTCAAGGTCGCTGATGGTGACGTGAAGCCGGCAATTGTCCTACTTCGACAGAGCCAGAACAACTACCGCTGACTATTGTCCCATTGACCTGCCTCTATAAAGGCATCAATCGAGACTCGGTTATGTTTGGCCGAAGGCTTGTGTCATGATGATCCGACCGCAGGTTAGTCGTCCTCTTCCTATATGAATAGATCTTCCGCGTTGCTCCTCGCTTTTGTCTTCCTCAGCGGCTGCCAGGTCTTGGCACCCGTCTCGTCGGACGGTACGCCGCCGGTCGAAGACAGCACTCCGGCCCCTGAAAAGCCCAAGGTTTACAGCTCATTCAGTGAAGAAACCGTATTCAGCCTGTTGAGCGCCGAACTGGCTGGCCAGCGCAATCGTTTCGACATTGCCCTGGACAATTACGTGACCCAGGCCATCAATACCCAGGATCCGGGTATCTCCGAGCGGGCTTTCCGCATCGCCGAGTACCTGGGCGCCGATCAGGCCGCCCTGGATACAGCATTGATCTGGGCAAAAAACGCCCCGGACGATCTCGAGGCGCAACGTGCGGCGGCCGTGCAGCTGGCTCGCGCCGGGCGTTATGACGACTCCATGGCCTATATGGAGAAAGTCCTGTTAGGCAAGGGCGACACCCATTTCGACTTCCTCGCCCTGTCCGCGGCCGATACCGACCAGGACACGCGCAACGGCTTGATGAAAAGTTTTGACCGTTTATTGCTGCGCCACCCGAACAATAGCCAGTTGATCTTCGGCAAGGCCTTGCTGCTGCAACAGGACGGCGACACCAAAGGCGCGCTGACCCTGCTGGAAGACAATCCACCGGACGACGGCGAAATTGCCCCGATCCTGCTGCGCGCGCGCCTGTTGCAAGGGCTCAACCGTGGCGACGAAGCCTTGCCGCTGCTGCAAAAAAGCATCAAGAAATACCCCGACGACAAACGCCTGCGCCTGACGTATGCGCGCATGCTGGTTGAACAGGACCGCATGGATGACGCCAAAGTCGAGTTCTCAAGCCTGGTTCAGCAATACCCGGAAGACGACGAACTGCGTTATTCCCTGGCGCTGGTGTGCCTGGAAGCCAAGGCCTGGAACGAGGCCAAGGGTTACCTGGAAGATTTGATTGCCCGGGAAAGCCACGTCGATTCGGCGCACCTGAACCTCGGCCGTATCGCTGAAGAACGCAACGATCCACAAGGCGCGCTGATCGAGTACGCCCAGGTCGGCCCGGGCAATGACTACCTGCCCGCACAACTGCGCCAGACCGACATCCTGATCAACAACGGCAAGACCGCCGAAGCCCAAAGCCGTCTGGCTACCGAACGCGATGAGCAACCCGATTACGCGATTCAGTTGTACCTGATCGAAGCCGAGACCTTGTCTGCCAATAATCAGCCCGACAAGGCCTGGAAGGTTCTGCAAACCGCGTTGCAAAAATACCCGGACGATCTGAACCTGCTTTACACCCGCGCCATGCAGGCGGAAAAACGCAATGACCTGGCGCAGATGGAAAAAGACCTGCGCCTGATCATCAAGCGCGACCCGGACAATGCGATGGCGTTGAACGCCCTCGGCTATACCCTGTCCGACCGCACGACGCGTTACGCCGAAGCCAAGGCCCTGATCGAACAAGCGCACCAGATCAACCCGGAAGACCCGGCGGTACTCGACAGCCTCGGCTGGGTGCATTTCCGCCTGGGCAATCTCGATGAAGCCGAGCGCTACCTGCGTCAGGCCCTGGAGCGTTTCCCCGATCAGGAAGTTGCCGCGCACCTGGGTGAAGTCCTGTGGGCCAATGGCAAGCAACGCGAAGCCAAGCAAATCTGGGGCAAGTTCCTCAAGGAACAACCCGACAGCCCCATCCTGCGCAGCACCATCAAGCGCCTGACCGGATCAGAGACTCTTTAAGATTATGTTTTTGCGCCACCTCATTGTTTTCAGCTTCATCGCCCTGCTCGCCGGTTGCGCGGGCTTCGGCGCTCGCGAATCGGTCCAGGGTCAAGGCAACCCGGCCCAATGGCGCGAGTACAAGCAACAGCTGGCAGGGCTCGATGGCTGGCAGATCAACGGCAAGATCGGTATTCGTGCGCCAAAGGATTCGGGCAGCGGCACGCTGTACTGGCTGCAACGACAGGACTACTACGACATTCGCCTTTCCGGCCCGCTGGGTCGCGGTGCTGCTCGCTTGACCGGTCGCCCCGGCAAAGTCTCGCTGGAAGTGGCCAATCAGGGCCGCTATGACGCAACGACTCCCGAAGCGCTGGTCGAAGAACAGCTCGGCTGGAAGCTGCCGGTGTCCAATCTGGCCTGGTGGGTTCGCGGACTTCCGGCGCCGGACAGCAAAAGTCGCTTGACCCTGGATGCCGACAGCCGCCTGGCCAATCTCGAACAGGATGGCTGGCAAGTGGAATACCTCAGTTACGCCGAGCAAAACGGCTATTGGCTGCCCGAGCGGATCAAACTGCACGGCACCGACCTTGATGTCACGTTGGTGATCAAGGAATGGCAACCACGCAAACTGGGGCAGTGAACATGACTGCTCCGCGCTTGACGCTGCCCTCCCCGGCCAAACTCAATTTGATGCTGCACATCCTCGGTCGCCGTGAAGACGGTTACCACGAGTTGCAGACGATTTTTCAGTTTCTCGACTACGGCGATGAAATCACCTTCGCCGTACGCGACGACGGCGTGATTCAACTGCACACCGAATTCGTCGGCGTTCCTCACGACAGCAACCTGATCGTCAAAGCCGCGAAAAAACTTCAGGAGCAATCCGGTTGCTCACTCGGCATCGACATCTGGATCGAAAAAATTCTGCCCATGGGCGGGGGAATCGGCGGCGGCAGCTCAAATGCCGCGACGACGTTGCTCGGCCTGAATCACCTCTGGCAACTGGACTGGGATGAGGATCGACTGGCTGCGCTGGGCCTGACACTGGGGGCCGACGTCCCGGTTTTCGTGCGTGGACACGCGGCTTTTGCCGAAGGCGTGGGGGAGAAACTCACCCCTGTAGACCCCGAAGAACCGTGGTATGTCGTGCTGGTGCCGCAAGTCTCTGTAAGTACAGCAGAAATTTTTTCAGATCCGTTGTTGACACGTAACTCTTCTCCCATTAAAGTGCGCCCCGTTCCCAAGGGAAACAGTCGAAATGACTGCTTACCGGTGGTAGCAAGGCGTTATCCAGATGTACGTAACGCATTGAATTTGTTAGGTAAATTTACCGAAGCAAAACTCACCGGAACTGGAAGTTGTGTGTTTGGGGGCTTCCCAAGCAAAGCTGAAGCTGATAAAGTCTCGGCCCTTCTTACAGAGACCCTTACAGGGTTTGTAGCAAAAGGAAGCAACGTTTCGATGTTGCATCGCAAGCTGCAAAGTCTGCTCTAAAGGAACCGATTACTGGGTAATCGTTGCAACAGATACAGGGGCGTCGCCAAGCGGTAAGGCAGCAGGTTTTGATCCTGCCATGCGTTGGTTCGAATCCAGCCGCCCCTGCCATTTTCTATACTCATCCAGGTTACCCTCAGCCTCTAGGTACTGCGCGTGTCCAAGATGATGGTCTTTACGGGGAACGCTAACCCCGATCTGGCTCGGCGTGTCGTACGTCAGCTGCATATCCCTCTCGGTGACATCTCTGTCGGCAAGTTTTCCGACGGCGAAATTACAGCCGAGATCAATGAAAACGTCCGCGGTAAAGATGTCTTCATTATTCAGCCGACTTGCGCTCCGACCAACGATAACCTGATGGAACTGGTAGTGATGGCTGATGCCTTCCGCCGCTCCTCGGCTACTCGTATTACTGCTGTTATTCCTTACTTTGGTTATGCCCGTCAGGATCGCCGTCCGCGTTCCGCACGTGTGGCTATCAGCGCGAAAGTCGTTGCTGACATGCTTACCGTAGTCGGCATCGACCGTGTTCTCACGGTTGATCTGCATGCTGACCAAATCCAGGGTTTCTTCGATATTCCAGTAGATAACATCTACGGCTCCCCGGTTCTGGTGGATGACATTGAAGATCAGCGCTTCGAAAACCTGATGATCGTGTCCCCGGACATTGGCGGCGTCGTGCGCGCACGTGCTGTTGCCAAATCCCTGGGCGTGGATCTCGGGATCATCGACAAACGCCGTGAGAAAGCCAATCACTCTGAAGTGATGCATATCATCGGTGATGTCGAAGGGCGTACCTGTATTCTGGTCGATGACATGGTCGATACCGCCGGCACTCTGTGCCACGCGGCCAAGGCTTTGAAAGAGCATGGCGCTGCCAAGGTTTTCGCCTACTGCACACACCCTGTGCTGTCCGGTCGGGCGATCGAAAACATTGAAAATTCCATGCTGGACGAACTGGTGGTGACGAACACCATCCCGTTGTCCGCTGCTGCTCAAGCCTGTTCGCGTATCCGTCAACTGGATATCGCGCCGGTAGTTGCCGAAGCGGTCCGCCGCATCAGCAACGAAGAATCGATCAGCGCGATGTTCCGTTAAGGGCCCTGCCCTTCTCGACTGTCTCGTTGACGAAAAGCGCCCCGCCCCGGCATTCCTGTCGGGGCGGGGCTTTTTTGCCCATATCGCCTTTAGCGCTGGTCGCAACCGCTGGGGCGAATGTGGTTATTTTGGAGATACAACATGAACGATTTTACTCTGAATGCTGAAGTGCGTTCCGACCTGGGGAAAGGTGCGAGCCGCCGCCTGCGTCGTCTCGCAAGCCTGGTACCAGCTGTAGTTTACGGTGGCGAAAAAGCCCCTGAATCCATCAGCATGCTGGCTAAAGAAGTTGCCAAACTGCTCGAAAACGAAGCGGCTTACAGCCACATCATCGAGCTGAACGTTGGCGGCACCAAGCAAAACGTAATCATCAAAGCTCTGCAACGTCACCCGGCCAAAGGCCACGTGATGCACGCTGACTTCGTACGCGTTGTAGCTGGCCAGAAACTGACCGCTATCGTGCCTGTACACTTTGTTGGTGAAGAAGCTCCGATCAAGAAAGGCGGCGAAGTTTCGCACGTTGTTTCGGAAATCGAAGTGACCTGCTTGCCAAAAGACCTGCCTGAATTCATCGAAGTCGACCTGGCTAACGCCGAAATCGGTTCGATCATTCACCTGTCCGACCTCAAAGCCCCTAAAGGCGTTGAGTTTGTTGCTCTGGCACACGGCGATGACAAGGCTGTTGCCAACGTCCACGCTCCACGTGTTGCTCCAGAAGCTGCTGCTGAAGGTACTGCAGAGTAATTTACTCTGTCATGCCGGAGTGACCCGGTAACATCGCGGACTGGAACGTAGCGAGAAAGCGGGCGAGAACGCGGAGTTTACATAATGGTAAATGAGCACTTGTCGTCCACTTTCGCCGCACACACTGATTTCGGCGATGTTACCCACCACTCCAAGGAAGGGCCCCTATCGTGACTGCCATAAAACTGATCGTCGGCCTGGGAAATCCAGGCGCTGAATACGAACAGACCCGGCATAACGCAGGGGCCCTTTTTGTTGAGCGCATCGCGAACGCACAGGGTGTCAGCCTTGTGGCCGATCGCAAATATTTCGGCCTGACCGGGCGCTATTCGCATCAGGGTCAGGATGTTCGTCTGCTGATTCCCACCACGTACATGAACCGCAGCGGCCAGGCCGTCGCGGCACTCGCCGGTTTCTTCCGCATCAAGCCTGAAGAAATCCTCGTGGCGCATGACGAACTCGACCTGCCACCGGGCGTTGCCAAACTCAAACAGGGCGGCGGCCATGGCGGTCACAACGGGTTGCGCGACATCATTGCGCAACTGGGCAATCAGAATACCTTTTACCGCTTGCGGCTTGGCATTGGCCACCCGGGCGTTGCCAGTATGGTTTCAAATTTCGTCCTGGGTCGTGCGCCACGCGCCGAACAGGAAAAACTCGATGCCAGCATCGACTTTGCCCTCGGCGTGCTGCCGGATATCCTCGCCGGTGAATGGAACCGCGCGATGAAAAACCTGCACAGCCAGAAGGCCTGACTCTAATCCGAGGGGAAACACCATGGGATTCAATTGCGGCATCGTCGGCCTGCCTAACGTCGGCAAGTCCACCCTGTTCAACGCCCTGACCAAATCCGGGATCGCGGCCGAGAACTTCCCCTTCTGCACTATCGAGCCGAACACCGGCATCGTGCCGATGCCGGATTCGCGTCTGGAAGCCCTGGCGGCCATCGTCAATCCAAAGCGCATCCTGCCGACCACCATGGAATTCGTCGACATCGCAGGCCTGGTAGCCGGCGCCTCGAAAGGTGAAGGCCTGGGCAACAAATTCCTCGCCAACATCCGTGAGACCGATGCCATCGCTCACGTAGTCCGCTGCTTCGAAGACGAGAACGTAATTCACGTCTCCAACAGCGTCGACCCGAAACGCGACATCGAAATCATCGACCTGGAACTGATCTTCGCCGACCTCGACAGCTGCGAGAAGCAACTGCAGAAAGTCGCCCGCAACGCCAAGGGTGGTGACAAGGACGCCGTCGTCCAGAAAGGCCTGCTGGAGCAATTGATCGCTCACTTCACCCTCGGCAAGCCAGCGCGCACGCTGATGAAGACCATGGGTGCCGACGATAAAGCGGTGATTCGTGGTTTCCACCTGCTGACCACCAAGCCGGTCATGTACATCGCCAACGTCGCTGAAGACGGTTTCGAGAACAACCCGCTGCTGGACATCGTCAAGGCCATTGCCGAAGAAGAAGGCGCCATGGTGGTTCCGGTCTGCAACAAGATCGAAGCCGAAATCGCCGAGCTGGATGACGGTGAAGAGAAAGACATGTTCCTCGAAGCCCTGGGCCTTGAAGAGCCAGGTCTGAACCGTGTGATTCGTGCTGGCTACGAAATGCTGCACTTGCAGACCTACTTCACCGCCGGTGTCGAAGAAGTCCGCGCCTGGACCGTCCGCGTCGGTGCCACCGCGCCGCAAGCTGCTGGCGTGATCCACACCGACTTCGAAAAAGGCTTCATCCGCGCCGAAGTCATCGCGTATGACGACTTCATCCAGTACAAGGGCGAAGCCGGCACCAAAGAAGCCGGTAAATGGCGTCTGGAAGGCAAGGACTACATCGTTAAAGACGGCGACGTGATGCACTTCCGTTTCAACGTGTAAGTTTTTCAAGACGAAGCAGCCGCACAAGAAAAAGCCGCGTTTGATACGCGGCTTTTTTGTGCCTGAAACCCGGGCAACCCACAATCCTGTAGGAGCGAGGCTTGCCCGCGAAGAACGATAACGCGGTTGAACTGAAGCACCGCGTCATCGTTCTTCGCGGGCAAGTCGGACCGCCGCACCGCTCGCTTCTACCGGTCCGGCGGTGCTAGGGCTTTTTGGTTCTCGGCAGGAAGATCGCCAACACGCCAAACAACGGCAGGAACGAGCACAGGAAGTACACGTATTCGATGCCGTGAATATCGGCCAAATGCCCGAGCAACGCCGCGCCAATCCCGCCAAAACCGAACATCAATCCGAAGAACACCCCAGCAATCATCCCGACATTCCCCGGCACCAGTTCTTGGGCATAAACCACGATGGCCGAGAACGCCGACGCGAGGATGAAGCCAATCACCACGCTGAGGATGCTGGTCCAGAACAGATCAACGTGAGGCAGGATTAGCGTGAACGGCGCAACACCAAGGATCGAGAACCAGATCACCGCCTTACGCCCGATCCTGTCGCCGATCGGTCCACCAAAGAACGTCCCCGCCGCCACTGCGCCCAGAAACAGGAACAGATGCAGCTGCGAACTGGCCACCGACAGATCAAACTTCTCGATCAGGTAGAAGGTGAAGTAGCTGGTGAAGCTCGCCATGTAGAAATACTTGGAAAACACCAGCAGCCCGAGCACCACCAGCGCACTGATGACCCGGCGTTTTGACAGGCCGTGAGTGGCGGCCTGACCTTGCTTGAGCTTGAACAGGTTCAAGTGGTTGGCGTACCAGCGGCTGATCCGATAGAGCACGAACAGCGCAAACACAGCGAACAAGCCGAACCAGGCTACGTGGCCCTGCCCGAAGGGAATGATGATCGCCGCCGCCAGCAACGGACCAAAGGCTGAGCCGGCATTACCGCCAACCTGAAAGGTCGATTGCGCCAGGCCGAATCGCCCGCCCGAGGCCAACCGCGCAATACGAGAAGCTTCCGGGTGAAAGGTCGAGGAGCCGATACCGATCAACCCCGCCGCCAGTAGAATCATCGGGAAGCTGCCGACCACCGACATCATCAAAATGCCGATCAGCGTGCAGACCGTTCCCGCCGGCAGCAGCCAGGGTTTGGGATGGCGATCGGTGTGGTAGCCGACCCATGGCTGTAGCAATGACGCTGTCAGCTGGAAGGTCAGGGTGATTAATCCTACCTGGGTAAAAGTCAGGCCATAGTTGGCCTTGAGCATTGGATAAATCGACGGCAGCACCGACTGAATCAGGTCATTGATCAAATGCGCCAGCGCCACCGCGCCGATGATGCGCATGACCAGCGGGCTGCTTTGTGGAGTCGCGGATGCCGGCGTCGCGCCGGTCTGGGCATTGCTGATAGCCATGAGAGTTTCCGTACAACAGATGGGTGCACACGGGCAGGTGGGTCAATGTGCCATTTTTCAGTGCAGCAGCGCCATCCCCTTAGCCAGCTAACGAACTAAATTCAGTCGTTGATAGCTCAACGCCATGGTCTGAATCTTGCCTTGTTAATCCGCTTCAACGCGGCCCCTTACAAAGGGGACCGAGAATGGGAAGTTTCGCCACAGAGTCGGCCTACAGAGCTGACAAAGGTGAACTTTCGAGGCCTTTTAAAGGGGCACAAGTCGCGGTCGCAAAGACCTCGACGCACGCCAATGGTGCGTGGTATCCAGAGGAGTCATGGGGCATGCAGGCTTTTTTATCACCGGGGATCGGATTGCTGGGGCGTTTTGGCTTCGCACGCAAATTTCAGTTGTTGTTTCTGCTGTTTATCCTGCCGCTGGCGGGCAGCCTGTTGATGATCGGTCAGGACTATCGCGCCAAACTGAACCTGATCTCCGGCGAACGTGCCGGCGTTCGGCAACTGCTCGCCCTGGATGCGCTCGATAACCTGCTCGCCGCGCAACGTGACCGCGCTGCCCGCTGGCGCGCGACGGAAACCAATCGCCAGCCAACGCCTGCGACCCTTGCCGCGATGGCTGCGTTCGATGCGGTACAACCCGCCGTCGCCCAAGCCACCTCGGACCTCGGCAATGCGCTGAAAACCGAAGGCGCCGAGGGCGAAACCCTGGCCCGTTACCAGGCCCTGCAAACCGCTCTCAACGGCCTCGACTCGAAAAGCCTGAGCAGTGTCGGTTGGTGGCCGGATGGCTACGATCGTTTCACCAACGCCTTGAGTGCGCTGCAAGCCTTGCGCGAGCAGATCGCCATGGACAATCGCCTGACGCTCGCGCCCTGGCTGGAAACGTATCTGCTGACGCAGATTTCCACGCAACACGCACCGGACCTGATTGAACGGGTCGGCCGCCTCGCCAGTGTCGGTCAGGCGTCGGTGGTGTCCGGGCAGTTCACCCTGCAAAGCCGTCTGCAATTGCGCGATTTGCGCAGCCGTATCGGCGATGCCCGTGAACAGTTGGCGAAAACTGCCAGCCTTCTGGAAGCACGCCTGCCCAGCGCCTTGCAAAGCTGGGCCGGGCAATACCACGACAGCCTCAAGCATTTGGACGCCGAACTGAAAGTCCTCGACGACGGTGTTTTCGGCGGCAGCATCAAGCTCAAACCGGAAGAGTTCGAACGCAGCCTCGACGCCCTGCTCACCGACCTTGCCTCGCTGCGCCAGCAGTCGCTGGTGTCGCTGGATCAGCGTCTGGATTACTACCACGGCTCGGCGATTCGCCAGTTCATTCTCGTGGCAACGATCTTCGGCTGTCTGCTGCTGGCCGCGCTGTACCTGTTCATCTGTTTGCAGGCCTCGATCCGTCGCAGCGCCAGTGGCATCACCTTGCTGGCCGAAGCCTTGCGCGACGGCAACCTCAGCCTGCAAGTGCCGGTGCAGGGACGCGACGAACTGGCGGCCATCAGCACCGCCCTGAACGTCGCGGTAGTGCAACTGCGCAACAGTTTGCTGGGGGTCGATCACGAAACCTTGCAGGTGAGCAATGCGGTGCGCACCCTCAACCATCACTCCAGCGGCGCCTTGGGCGAAGTTGAAGCGCAGCAATTGCAGATCAGCCAGATCGCCGCAGCGGCCACGCAATTGGCGGCGACCTCTCAAGGGGTCGCCCAGAGTTGTGAACAGGCGTCCGGCAGCGCTCAGCACACCCAAAGGATTGCGGCCGACAGCAGCCGCGACAGTCAGCGCACCACGGCGAGCATTCAGCAGCTCAATCAGCGTTTGAACGACACGGCGGCGGCACTCGGGCGGGTCAGCGAACAAGGGCAGCAGATTCAATTGGTGGTCGACACCATTCGCGGCGTGGCCGAGCAGACCAACCTGTTGGCGCTCAACGCGGCGATCGAGGCAGCTCGCGCTGGCGAACAGGGTCGTGGTTTTGCGGTGGTGGCGGATGAAGTGCGCAGCCTCTCGCAACGCACCCAGTCCTCCACGGCGCAGATCGCCGGCACCGTGGACAGCCTGCGCAGCACGGTGAATGAGGCGGTCAGCCTGATGGAAGCGGCCTGTAGCCAGGCACAAAGTGATGCCCAGTCAGTCACCAGCCTGGGTGAACGCCTGGGCGAAATTGCCCTCGCAGTGCAAGGCGTGACCGACACCCTGGCGCAAATCGCCACGGCAGTGGAGGAACAGGCCAGTACTGCCGATGAAGTCAGCGGCAACATCCAGCAGGTCGATCAGGCAGCGGTAAGATTGCTCGAAGGTGCACGGGCGGTGAACCTGGCGGCGGAAACCTTGAGCCAGGGCAGCAAGGCCCTGAGTGCCAATACCGGGAGATTTCAGCTCAGTTGACGCCCTCCCCTGGTTCGAATTTTCGGGTCAGGTGGATAAGCGGTTGAAAGCGTAGAGAAATATTTTAGATTTACGCTTGACGCATCTGCATTACCGGTGAATAATGCGCGCCACTTGGCTACATAGCTCAGTTGGTTAGAGCATAGCATTCATAATGCTGGGGTCCGGGGTTCAAGTCCCTGTGTAGCCACCAAGTACTAAAAACGGCTTACCGAAAGGTAGGCCGTTTTTTTATGCCCCGAGAAAAGTGCCTCGAACAGCACGTCAGGAACCAACCGTCGGCAACGCCGACAACGCTCGCTCCCAAATCTGCCAGGTCCGCAGCCAGACCATCTCCTGCCAGTCGCTGTCGGCAGGATAGAACTGCTCCAGCAGGTTCAGTTTGATCTCACGCCCCACTGCATCACTCGGATTACCGTGCAGGTGCAGCCAATGGTCATCGCGCAAATGACGATGAACGTCCGCCCCCGGGTAAGTCCCGCACTCGATCACAAATGGCATCAGTTTTACCTGCGGCAGCGCATTGATCAGTGCCTGCGAGGTGTAGCCCGTAGCGGTTGCTGCAACACCGGTTTCACTCAAGGTATCGGCGCCGGTGAGCAACGTGTAGAGCCACGGACCGTAAATGGCCTGCGCATCAGGCAGCGCGGGATAAGCGGCCTCGGTGATGGTCAGCAACATCGGATGACCATACTCGCCCGCACCGGTGTGCAAGTCGAAACACATCGCGACCTCGGCGTGGGAAATATGCTTTCGCATGATTTCGTGCAGCGTGCGGTTCGACCAGCTCGGCGCCAGCCCGCCATAAAACAGACCATCGGGATGACTGTGCTGGCCGCCCTCGACAATCGACATCACCGCCGGCCAGCCGTGTTCGCGAATCTGCCCGTCAAGCAAGGCATCGGCGCGGTCACGCTCCGGGCCTCGCAACTCAGTGAAGGCATAGATTTCATGCAGCGCTGCGTAAGCCTGATTGTCCGGCAGCGGGCCCGTAAAGTTCAGGTGATTGCGGTTCAGGTCGATGTTGTCTTCGTTGACCCGGCGCAGCCACGCGGTGCCCCACGGGTTGATCAGGTGGATCATCACCACCGCGACATCGGCCGGCAGTGAACGCTTGCCCAACTCCTGCATCCACTTGATCTGACAACCGGAGCCATAGAAGCTTTCCACCCCGTGGGTGCCGCTCAACGCGATCAGGAGTCGCTTGGCACCCGGATCGCCCAACACCGCCACATCGGTGCTCAGGGTCTCGCCGAAGGGCCCTTTGAGTGGATGCGTATACGCGGTCAGTGTCGCTCCGGCCGCCGTCGCTGCCGCGAGGAATTGTTCACGTTGTGCGCGGTAACTCGGCTGGGTAGGAAACTCCGTCTGCATGGCTGCCTCTTGTTGGTCTTCTGGCTCGTCTGTTCTCTAGACCCTACAGAAAATCCGTTGACTCATGAAGGACAAAAGCGTCTTTGCTGTAGTCCGTGGTTTGCACCTCGCCCTGTCGGCCGATAAAGTTCCCTGATCTTTTCCCACGGACGGAGTGCCCAACGTGTTCTCAGCCTTTCACTTGAGCCGCTATCGCCTGTCAGCCGTGTCGTTGATCGCCACCGCGCTGACCCTCGCTGCCTGCAACGCCCCGCCGACGTCAACGTTGCCGGTCGCACCAGAAAGCGCCTCGGGTTATCGCACCGACCTGCAAACCCGCCACGCCTCGAAACACATGGCCGCGGCGGCCAATCCACTGGCAGCCGAAGCCGGGCGGGAAATGCTGCGTCAGGGCGGTTCGGCGATTGATGCCGCGATTGCCATGCAGGCGGTGCTGACGCTGGTGGAGCCACAATCCTCGGGCATCGGCGGCGGCGCGTTTATTGTGTTGTGGGATGGCAAGAACGTGCGCACTTACGACGGTCGCGAAACGGCACCGGCCGGCGCGACCGAGAAACTTTTCCTACAGGCCGACGGCAAACCGATGGCCTTTACCCAGGCGCAGATTGGTGGTCGCTCAGTGGGAACGCCGGGGGTGTTGCGGGCGCTTGAGCTGGCCCATCAGAAACACGGTCGCCTGCCATGGGCGCAGCTGTTCGAACCGGCCATCAGACTCGCGGAGCAAGGCTTCGCCATCTCGCCGCGCCTGCATCAGCTGATCGCTTCAGACTTGTCCATGCGGCGCTCGCCGGACATGGTGGCGTACTTCCTCAATGCGGATGGGAGCCCGAAAGCGGCTGGTACGCAGTTGAAAAACCCGGCACTGGCCGCAGCGTTCAAACGCATCGCCAAAGAAGGGCCGGATGCGCTGTACAAAGGGCCGATTGCGCAAGAAATCGTCACCAAGGTCCAGGGCCACGCCAACCCCGGCAGCCTGTCGTTGAACGATCTTCAGGGCTACAAGGCCAAGGAACGCGCGCCGTTGTGCACCGACTATAAACGCTGGCAGGTCTGCGGCATGCCGCCGCCGTCATCGGGCGGGATCGCCGTGGCACAGATCCTCGGCACACTCCAGGCGCTGGAGGCTCGCGATCCGCGCTTTGCCTTGGCATCAATGAAGCCAGTCAAGACTGACAAAGCCGCCGGCATCGAACCGGCGCCTGAAGCCGTTCACTTGATCTCCGAAACCGAACGCCTGGCCTACGCCGACCGCGCGCTCTATCTGGCCGACGCCGACTTCGTGCCCGTCCCCGTCAAAGGCTTGGTGGACCCGACGTATCTGGCCAGCCGCGCAGCCCTGATCGGTGATCGCAGCATGGGCACGGCCAAACCCGGCACCCCGCCGGGCATTAAGGTCGCCTACGCACCGGACCGCTCGCCGCTGCGCATCTCCACCTCGCAAGTGGTGGCGGTCGATGACGACGGGGGCGCGGTGTCCATGACCACCACCGTCGAATCCGCCTTCGGCTCGCACGTGATGGTGCAGGGGTTCCTGCTCAACAACCAGATGACCGACTTCTCGTTCATCCCTGAAGAAAACGGGCAGAAAGTCGCCAACCGCGTCGAACCCGGCAAACGCCCCCGCTCGTCCATGGCTCCGACGCTGATCTTCGATCGACAGAGCGGCGAATTCCTCGCCACCCTCGGTTCGCCCGGCGGCTCGCAGATCATCGAGTACGTCGCCAAATCGACCATCGGCCTGCTCGACTGGAACCTCGATCCGCAAGCAGCCATCAACCTGCCCAACTTCGGTAGCCGCAATGGCCCGACGGAACTGGAAGAAGGCCAGTTCAGCGCCGGGCTGATTCAAGCGTTGAAGGACAAAGGGCACAGCGTGAACGAGATCGACATGACCAGCGGCACCCAGGCGATTGTTCGGGTGAAGGATGCTCAGGGGAAGGCTTCGTTGGCGGGTGGGGCGGATCCTCGGCGTGAGGGGGCGGCGTTGGGGGATTGAGTCCTACAGAGGGTGGAAAAGGCTTACCGGGAGGTAGGCCTTTTTTGTACGCAATGAGTCCTGATCGGCTATCTAGCGCCGACTTTTCCTACCTGCAAACCACTGCTTCTTCGATAAAGTTCAAAGATCATTTTTCGCATCAGTTCGGCTACCCGAAGCACCTAAGTACAAAGTCGAATCCGCTCCTCCCATCGGCCACACCTCCACAGACTTGCATCAGTCCCATCACGGGACTAGGATCACGCCATGAGAATTATCGCCATTAGTCAGCTTAAAAGTTTTTGGAGGAAGTACCCAGACTCGGAACAATCCTTCCTGGCCTGGATTGACGAGGCAAGAAATGCTGAGTGGAAAACACCTGCGGACATAAAAGAGCACTTTGCTACCGCCAGCATTCTCAAGAGCCGTAGAGTCGTATTCAACATCAAGGGTAATGACTTTCGGTTGGTAGTCGCGGTCGCTTATCGCTTCGGCGCCGTTTACATAAAATTTGTCGGCACTCACAGACAGTACGACGCAATCGACGCCGATACCGTCGAGATGGAGTAATCAATGAACATTCATCCGATCCACACCGATGAGGACTACCGCGCAGCCCTCAAGAATGTATCTGCCCTCTTCGACAATGAGCCAGAGCCTGGCACCCCTGAAGGGGATTATTTCGACATCATGATCACACTGATCGAAGCTTATGAATCAAAGCAGTTTCCAGTTGATCTGCCCAATCCAATCGATGCGATAAAATTTCGGATGGAGCAATCAGGTCTGTCCGCAGCGGACCTTGCGCCTGCCATTGGCCGGACAAACCGGGTTTACGAAGTGCTAAATGGTAAGCGCGCGTTGACGCTCCCGATGATATGGAAACTACATGATCTGTTCGGGATACCAGCAGAGAGCCTGATTAAACCTATGAAACAAGCTTGATCGAGCGTCGGCCGAATCGTACTGGCCGACGCGGAAAACTTCCCCTCGCCGGCTCACCGGATATCACGCAGGTACACTACACGCTCACATACACCCACGCTTCAATCCCGGATTGAAGGACCACGCTGACCCGCTTGTAATCCGACACTTCATAGCTGTCGGCGGCGGCCAATTCCTCGGGGGTGATCTGGAACACCATCCCCGGAATCGGCGCGCTGCTGTCGCTGCCCGGACGAAGAATCGGATGGTGAGTCTTGCCGCTGGTGGCCAACACCTCAGGGTCGGTAATTTCCACCCAGGACTGCTCGTAACCCAGCATCGCATCGGCACTGCCGGTCAGCTCACGCCCGAAATTGGCCAGTTGCACGGCTTTGTCCTGCAAGGTGCCGTAGGAAAACAGGTACACCGTTGAATCGCTCATCCATAAATCCTTGATTGAATAGTCGCGCGCCGCTCAGCGAGTGATCTTCAGCGCTTGCCGTGCCTTGTGTTTCTCCAGCGCCAGATCGATCAAGCGGCTCACCAGTTCGCTGTATGTCATGCCGGTGGCTTGCCAGAGTTTGGGGTACATGCTGATTCGGGTGAAGCCGGGCAACGAGTTGATCTCATTGATCAGCACTTCGCCGCTGTCGGTCAGGAACACATCGACCCGCGCCAGCCCGGAGCAGCCGAGCACTTGAAACGCCTCGACGGCCAAGGCACGGATGCGCTCACTGGCTTCGCTGCTGATGTTTGCCGGCACCACGACCTCTGCCGCTTGAGCGTCGATGTATTTGCTGTCGTAGGAATAGAAGCCGCTGCGCACCACAATCTCGCCACAACCGCTGGCGACGGCGTCCTCGTTGCCGAGTACGGCGCACTCGATCTCGCGGCCGCTGACGGCGGATTCGATCAGTACTTTTTCATCGAACCCCAAGGCCAGCTCCACTGCCGCCGTGTACTCCGCTTCGTCGTTGACCTTGCTGACGCCCACGGACGACCCCTGGTTCGCTGGTTTGACGAACAGTGGCAAGCCGAGTTTACCCTGGACCTCGGCGAACCCGATGCGTGCGGCGCTGGCACGGGTCAGGGTCACGAACGGCGTCACTGCCAACCCGGCATCACGCAGCAGTCGCTTGCTGATGTCCTTGTCCATGCACACCGCCGAGCCGAGCACGTCGGATCCGACAAAGGGCAAATCCGCCATGCGCAGCAAGCCTTGCAGGCAACCGTCTTCACCCAGCGTGCCGTGCACGATCGGGAAGATCACGTCGACGTGCCCCAGCAGTTCCTGGCCGGATGTTTCGATCAATTGCTGGCTTGCCTTGCCCGGCACCACGGCCAGTTCGAGGTTGGACTGGTTGAGGGCGATCAGCGCCGGATTTTCCTGGTTGAGCAGGAAGTTAGAAGGGTCGTTGAGGTGCCAATGGCCTTGCTTGTCGATACCGATCAGTACCGGTTCGAAGCGCGACCGATCCAGCGCATCGACGATGTTCTTCGCCGACTGCAGCGACACTTCATGCTCCGCCGAACGGCCACCAAAAATAATGCCTACCCGCAGTTTGCTCATTCCATACACCTCAACGATTGGCCACCAGATGCGCGCCGAACAGCAGATAGCAACTGCCGGCGAAGCGATCCAGCCATTTGCGCGAACCCTCATAGGCGCCCGCGACCCGACGGCTGGCAAACAGCAGTGCGACGCTGCAATACCAACTGAACGACAAGGTCGCCATCGTCAGCACGGCCAGCGCGAGCAACATCGGCGGCGGAGAGGCAGGCATGGCCGTGGCGAAAATCGTCGCGACGAACAGCGCTGCCTTGGGATTGGTCATATTGCCGACAAAGCCCCGGCCATAAGCCGAGAGCAGCGTGCGCCCCGCCCCGTTCAACGAGACGCTATCGCCCGGCATCAGCGCCGGTTTGTGCTTGAACTGCTTCAAGCCCAGATAGATCAGGTAACAACCACCGGCAATCTTGAAGCTTAAGTACAGCGTCGGCGCCGCACTGAACAGGGACTTGATGCCCAAGCCTCCCGCCAGTCCCCAGAGCACAGTGCCAGTCGCCACGCCCAATGCGGCCACCACGCCATGACGGCGGGAGCAACTGGCGGCCAATTGCGCGGTATTGAAGAAATTGGGCCCCGGCGTCACTACCGCGACCGTCCATAACAGCGCCAGAGACAACAGCGGTGCAGCGTAGCCCAGAGGAGTCATTTCCATGGGGTGAGGCGCCTTCGTGGCTTTAGAGAATGTCCGATACCTTGCTACATTTGCCCGAGGTTTTCTACCGGTCCCAAGGGTTTTGTCGCCCGCAGACAGGTGACCGGTCACTGGGTTACCGTGTTCTGCACCGAGTTCAAGACAACGACACCATGGCCAAGCACACGCCTCCCATCGACTGGTTCCACCGCGCGCCCAACATCGGCGGGCTGGACCGTATCGAGGCGTTTTTTGCCGGTCACGGCTACGACCTTCATCGCCACGACACCTATGCCATCGGCCGCACGCTGGCCGGGGTGCAGAGCTTTCAGTACCGCGGCGGTTGGCGTCACAGCCTGCCGGGCGGCACCTTGGTGCTGCACCCGGATGAACTGCACAATGGCGAGGCCGGCACCGACAGCGGTTTCCACTACCGAATGATGTACATCGAGCCGGCGCTGATCCAACAGATACTCGGCGGCCAGCCATTGCCGTTTATCAAGACAGGCCTGTCCACCGATCCACGCTTGTTCGCCGCCACCGATGTGCTGATGCGAAGCCTGGATGACCCGCTCGACCCACTGGAAGAACAGGACGCGCTGTTCGATCTGGCACACGCCTTGAGCAGCGTCTGCGGCGCGCCCGGCAAACACCAGCGCTTCGACTACGTGGCGGCGGAACGTGCGCGGGAGTTCATCCACAGCGCCCTGGATCGCACCGTGACCCTGGAGGAACTGGCGCAACACAGCGGCCGGGATCGCTGGGGTCTGTCGAGGGATTTTCGCCTGTTGTTCGGCACCAGCCCTTATCGATACCTGACGATGCGCCGCCTGGACCTGGTCCGTGCCCTGCTGATCCAAGGCCAGGCACTCGTCAGTGCCGCACTGATCGCCGGCTTCACCGACCAGAGCCACATGACCCGGCAATTCAGCAAGACCTACGGTCTGTCGCCGGCCCGGTGGATGAAAATGCACCGCCGCTGAGCCGCGCACAATCGTACAAGAAACCCGCTGTCGCGCTGACTATCGTGGAGTCACGATCAACCACGAGAGCTTGCGTCATGACCGCTTATCAAAGCCTGAACTTCGCTGAAAAAATCGCCCGGATCGACTCGCACTGGAGCCCTCGGGTCATCGCCGAGATGAACGACTACCAGTTCAAGGTGGTGAAGCTGCTGGGGGATTTCATCTGGCACGATCACCTGGACACCGACGAGACCTTTATCGTGCTCGAAGGGCAATTGCGCATCGACTTCCGCGATGGCCACGTTCTGCTGAACGCGGGAGAAATGTATGTGGTGCCAAAGGGTATCGAGCACAAACCCTCCGCCGCGCAAGAAGTGAAACTGCTGCTGATCGAGCCCAAAGGTGTATTGAACACGGGCAGCGAAGGCGGCGAACGCACGGCGCAAAATGACGTGTGGGTGTGAAAGGCAGCCGGTTTACGGCTGCAAGGTCTTGCCGTCCACCGGGTCGCCGATTGTCAGGAAATGTCCGCCGGCGACATGGTGCAAGGTGCGTAAGGCCTCGTGCCCTTCGAAGTGCCAACGGCCCTCGCTGAACACACGCTCATCGGCCTGAGCGGCAATCACCTCGGCCAGGAACAGGTCGTATTGCTGATGATTGTTGGGCTCCGGCAGCAGTCGGCATTCCAGCCAGGCGACGCAACCTTCAAGCATCGGTGCGTCGATCAACTCACCGTTGAACGTCTGCAGGCCGTACACCTGAAACTTGTCCAGGCCCTGGCCCTGAGTCAGTTCCAGGCCCGACGTCGAGCCAACGGTCTGTGCGATATCGGCCTGGGCGGCGCAGGGAACGTTCAACACAAAGGTTCCCGACGCTTCCAGCAGCTGTCGGGTCCAGGTGGACTTGTCCAGCACCACGGCGATTTTCGGCGGTTCGAAGTCCAGCGGCATGGCCCAGGCAGCGGCCATGATGTTGCGCTGGCCGTCATGCGCCGCGCTGACCAGCACGGTCGGCCCGTGATTGAGCAAGCGATAAGCCTTGGACAAAGGAACCGGACGGCGATGGGAAACGCTCATAAAGGCTGCTCCTGGGGAAAACGCCGATTGTAGCGATTTCCACCAGGAGGTCAGGTATCAAGTCGACAACTGATTGGCAAACTGCCCGACCGCATTCACCACTTTCTGTGCACCGTCCTGGATCTCGACAATCACCGTGCCCGCCTCCGCCGCCAGCGCCAGGCCTTGTTCAGCCTGGAGTTGACCGTCGGTCATCAGGGCCACGGCATTGCGCGCCATGTCCTGGTTCTGGCGCACCACGCCCACGATTTCATCGGTGGCCTGGCTCGTGCGCGACGCCAGTTGCCGGACTTCGTCTGCGACCACGGCAAAACCGCGGCCCTGTTCACCGGCGCGCGCCGCTTCGATGGCCGCGTTAAGCGCCAGCAGGTTGGTCTGTTCGGCAATGCCGCTGATGGTTTTGACGATGGTGCCAATCACCAGCGATTGCTCGTTCAGCGCTTCGATGCCTTCGCCGGCGGTTTGCATGTGCCTGGCCAGGTCACGCATCACGTCCACCGCCTGAGTCACCACGGCGGTACCGCGCTGGGCGCTTTGATCGGTTTGCTGGGAGGTGCTGTAGGCGATATTGGCCGCTTCGGCAACCGCCTGCTCCTGATTGACCTGATCGGTAATCACCGTGGCGAATTTCACCACTTTGTAGAGCGTATTGTTGGCATCCACCACCGGGTTGTAGGACGCTTCCAGCCAGACCACTCGACCGTGGTTGTCCACACGCTTGAACCGGCCAGCCACGAACTCGCCGGCGTTCAGGCGTCGCCAGAAATTCTGATATTCAGCGCTGTTGTAATCCTCCGGTTCGCAGAACGTTCGGTGATGTTTACCTTTGATCTGCGCCAGGCTGTAACCCATGCCGCTGAGGAACCGCTCGTTGGCCGCCAGCACGTTGCCATTGAGGTCGAACTCGATGACCGCCGTCGAACGCACCAGCGCGCCGATCAGGTTTTCATGCTCGCGGGACGCCTCGATGGTGCGGGTCAGGTCACTGGAGTAAATCGAGAAGTGCTTGATCCGACCTTCCGAAGACCGCACTGGCTGCGCGATCGAGCGCAGCCAGGCTTCCTGGCCATTGCCTCGTAATAGACGCACGGTGCCGGCGAAGTGCTCGCCACGGGTCAGCGCAGCCTTGAAGCGGTGGTGGAATTCGTCCGATTTCACATGGGCCGGGACGATGTCTTCGAGGTGCCGGCCAATCAGGTCGCTGCTCTTGTAGAGCATCTCACCGAGGAAGTTCTGGTTGACCGATTGAATCCGTCCATCAGGATCCAGGGTCAGGACCAGCATCTCGCTTTCCAGACTTTCCTTCACTTGCTGAAGGCTGGAGAGTTCTTCGCGAAGAGCCGACAGCTCCTGCTTCAAGCGTTTGTTGAACATGGAAAGCACCGATGGACAGGGATAGAAAGCGGCATGCAGCCTAGCCATCGGCCTTGCGGATATTTTCTGAAGAGCGTTTCAGGGTTGTCCTACAAAAATAGTTGCGGCACGCCTACCGGACTTTTCATTTATGCCGCGCCGGCGGACGGGCAGCGTTCGATCCGTGGCATCCGCGCACCGAAATACGCCGCGCTGCTCACGCCCACCGCCCCCATTACCGCGCTGAAGATCACGCAAATCCACGGACTCCACGGCATCAGACCGATCAGCAACAACGGTGTGATACTTGCCCATGCCGCGTAGGCAATGTTGTAGGTGAAGGAAATCCCCGAGACGCGAATACGCGCCGGAAACAGGCTGACCATCACCGACGGCACCGCGCCGACTACCCCGCAACCGAGCCCGGCAACCGCATACGCCAAGCCAATCCACTGGCCGCCGCTGATCAGGCACGTGTAGAGCACGCCAATGCCCAGGGGCAACAGCAGGCTATAGAGCATGACCGTGCGCCAGGCACCGATGCGATCAACGAGCAGCCCGGCGAGTACGCAGCCGATGTTCAGGAACACAATGCCCAAGGCACTCAAGGCGAACGTGTGGCTGGCGGTCATGCCGAAAGTTTTCTGCATCATGGTCGGGGTGATGACCACGAACACCACCACCGCCGATGTCAGTACGCAGGTGAGAATCATCGCCGGCAATATCGCCAGACGATGTTCACGCAAGACGGTGCGCAACGGCAGCTCGACGGTGGCATCGCGCTGGGCCTGCATCGCCATGAACACCGGGGTTTCGCTGAGCCAGCGGCGCAGCCAGACACCAATCACCCCAAACACGCCGCCCAGCAGGAACGGGTAACGCCAGGCGTAATCGAGGATTTCCGCAGGGGTGAACGCCTGCGCCAGAAAGGTCGCCGTCAGGGCGCCGATCAGGTAGCCAAAAGTCAGCCCGGCCTGCAGGAATCCGAGGGCATAACCGCGATGCCCGGCCGGCGCGTGCTCGGCGACGAACACCCAGGCACTCGGTACCTCACCGCCTACCGCCGCGCCCTGCAAGACCCGCAAGGCCAACAGCAGCAGCGGTGCGAAATAGCCGATCTGGGCGTAAGTCGGCATGATCCCGATCAGCAGGCACGGCAGCGCCATCATCAGAATGCTCAGGCTGAAAACCTTCTTGCGCCCCAGCCGATCGGCGAAATGCGCCATCAGAATCCCGCCCAACGGCCGCGCAAGGTAACCGGTCACGAAGATGCCAAAGCTTTGCAGCAAGCGCAGCCACTCGGGCATGTCCGGCGGAAAGAACAGCTGGCTGAGGGTCAGCGCGAAAAATACGAAAATGATGAAGTCGTAGATTTCCAGCGCGCCGCCAAGGGCCGCCAAGCCAAGGGTCTTGTAGTCCGAGCGGCTGAACGGCGCCGGGCGCGAGTGGGTGTCGGCAGTCATGAAAGAACTCTGGCATGGGCAAAAAACCAAGGCGCCCATGGTCTACGCAAACGCGCCCACGGACAACCCGTTAGACCAAAGTCTCAGACTGGTTAATCTTCGTCACAAGATATGACTGATTGATTTACTGTTGACACCTGTCCAGACGGGCCTTCGCGGCCCCAAAGACCATAATAAACATAAAAATTCGAGGTACTCCCGTGGCCGCTGATATCGAAGATACCCGCTCCGCCCGCTTTGCCCTGCGCTGTTCAAGTTTTGCCGAACGCTGGTTCCCCGACTCCTGGGTATTTGCCGCGCTGGCGGTGATCATCGTTGCAGTTGCCACCCTGTTCATGGGTGCGAAACCCACCGATGCAGCGATGGCCTTCGGTGACGGTTTCTGGAGCCTGATCCCGTTCACCATGCAGATGGCGTTCGTGGTGATCGGCGGGTATGTGGTCGCAAGCTCCCCGCCTGCGGTGAAACTCATTGACCGCTTGGCCCGGATCCCGAAAAACGGTCGCTCGGCCGTGGCCTGGGTCGCGTTGATTTCCATGGTTGCGTCACTGCTGAACTGGGGCCTGTCGCTGGTATTCGGCGGTCTGCTGGTGCGCGCCCTCGCCCGCCGTACCGATTTGAAAATGGACTACCGCGCCGCCGGTGCTGCGGCCTATCTGGGCCTTGGCGCTGTGTGGGCCTTGGGCCTGTCGTCGTCCGCCGCGCAATTGCAGGCCAACCCGGCCAGCCTGCCGCCATCGATTCTGTCGATCACCGGTGTCATTCCCTTCACTCAAACGATCTTTCTCTGGCAGTCCGGCGTCATGTTGCTGGCGCTTATCGTGATCTCGCTGATCATTGCCTACGCGACCGCGCCGGGGCCAAAAACAGCCCGCGACGCCGAAGCCTGCGGTATCGACCCGAGTTTCAACCTGCCGCCGCTGCAACCGCGCACCCGTCCCGGCGAATGGCTGGAGCACAGTCCGCTGCTGACAATTCTGCTGGTGCTGCTGGCGGCGGGATGGTTGTTCCACGAGTTTTCGACCAAACCGGCGATCAGCGCGATTTCGGGCCTGAACACTTACAACTTTCTGTTCATCATGCTTGGCGCGCTGCTGCACTGGCGTCCGCGCAGCTTCCTCGATGCCGTGTCCCGCGCGGTGCCGACCACCACCGGCGTGTTGATCCAGTTTCCGCTTTACGGCTCGATCGCCGCGCTGATGACCACGGTCAAAGGCTCCGACGCTCAGACCCTGGCGCACCACATCTCGACCTTTTTCGTCAGTATTGCGTCCCACGACACCTATGCGGTGCTGATGGGCGTTTACTCGGCGATTCTCGGTTTCTTCATCCCGTCCGGCGGCGGCAAGTGGATCATCGAAGCGCCGTACGTCATGCAAGTGGCCACCGACCTGAACTACCACCTGGGTTGGGCCGTGCAGATCTACAACGCGGCGGAAGCCCTGCCAAACCTGATCAACCCGTTCTACATGCTGCCGCTGCTGGGCGTGCTCGGGCTGAAGGCGCGGGACTTGATCGGCTTCTCGTTCGTGCAACTGCTGGTGCACACGCCGCTGGTGCTGTTTCTGCTGTGGGCGCTGGGGACGACGTTGACGTATACGGCGCCGGTGATGCCGTAAACGAAATTGATTGCACCTGCTGGGGCAGGTGCAATCAGGTTTGATCGATGGGTAAAACCTTCAACAACTCAGGCAGTGCCGTCTGAACGGTATCCCACACCACTTCAAGATTGATATCGAAGTAGCCGTGAGCAATGCGATTGCGCATACCTCGCATGCTGCGCCACGGCACCTGAGAGTTTTCTCTCGCAAAATCCGAATAGCCATCCATTACTTTAGTGGCTGCTTCACCAATAATGATGAGGCTCATGATCACCGCTTGCTGGGTACGTTTGTCTTCAAAAAACTCTTCTTTACTCAAGCCCTCGACAAAGATCAGCGCATCGCCAGCGGCTTGTCGCATAGGGTCAAGGTAATCGCCGAGACGGTTAACAGTCATACCGGACGAGCCTGTTCGAGTACTTGCTGACGAAATTTCAGCGGAAGATCTCCCGGCGTCAGCAGATCAACACTGACCCCCAGCAAATCCTCAAGCTCGACTTGAAGCCCTCCGAGATCGAAAAGCGTGGCCCCAGGGAGAGCGTCCACCAGTAAATCAAGGTCACTCCCCTCTTTATCTGTCCCGAGTAACGCGGAACCAAATACACGAGGGTTGGACGTACGAAATCGACCGACGACTTCGCGGACGGCTGCTCGTTTTAGATCCAGTGCAGTAGAAGGCTTCATGGTTGACCTTTGCCAAGTCCAGTAATGTGCCAGTCTAGCAGTGCTCGGAAACGGTAGACACTGCACTACTTGTAACCCTCTGTCACATCCCACGCCATACGGGCCAAACGACGTCCCGCCGCAAATAATAGCTCAGTGCCACTACTTTCCTTTACCGCCCCGCTGCTCCGGTAATATCCTTGCGCGAATATTATCTGTTTCAACTTTTTGCAGGCCGCAAAGGGAGTTCATCGCAATGATCGTAGGGATTGACCTGGGGACCACCAACAGCCTCGTCGCCGTCTGGCGTGGGGAGTCCAGCGAGTTGGTGCCCAATGCCCTGGGCCAGTTCCTCACCCCCAGCGTGGTGGGTCTCGATGATCAGGGCCGAGTTCTGGTCGGTCAGGCCGCTCGCGAGCGTCTGCACACTCACCCGCGCCAGACCGCTTCGCTGTTCAAGCGGCACATGGGCAGCGCCACGGAAGTACGCTTGGGAGACAGGTCATTCCGTCCCGAGGAGCTGTCGGCGCTGGTGCTCAAGAGTCTGAAGGAAGACGTCGAACGGACCTTCGGCGAAACCGTACATGAAGCGGTGATCAGCGTGCCGGCCTACTTCAGCGACGCCCAGCGCAAAGCGACGCGCATTGCCGGTGAACTGGCCGGTCTGAAGGTTGAAAAACTGATCAACGAGCCGACCGCTGCTGCATTGGCCTATGGACTGCACCAACGGGACAAGGAAACCTCGTTCCTGGTATTCGACCTCGGTGGCGGTACCTTCGACGTGTCGATCCTGGAACTCTTCGACGGCGTCATGGAGGTGCGCGCCAGCGCGGGCGACAACTTTCTGGGCGGCGAAGATTTCGACAGCGTGCTGCTGGAACATTTTCTCGAGCATCATCGCAACACCGACAACTTTCCTGACCGCGCGAGCATCATCCAGCCGTTACGTCGCGAGGCCGAGCGCGTGCGCAAAGCCCTGGGCCAGGACAGCAGCGCCGAATTCAGCCTGCGGGTCGACGGCCAGCAATGGACGCAGACCATCACCCAATCCCAACTGGCCACGCTCTATTCGCCACTGCTCGAACGCCTGCGCACACCGATCGAACGGGCCCTGAGAGACGCGCGCATTCGCGTCAGTGATCTCGATGAAATACTGCTGGTGGGCGGTACGACGCGCATGCCGCTGGTTCGCAAACTGGCGGCTGGCCTGTTTGGGCGTTTCCCTTCGATCAGTCTCGACCCGGACGAAGTGGTGGCCCACGGTGCGGCGATCCAGGCGGCGTTGAAAGCACGCTCCGCAGCCCTGGAAGAAGTGGTGCTGACGGACGTCTGTTCCTACACATTGGGCATTGAGACTACTACCCAAATCGGCCAGCAATACGAAAGCGGGCATTACCTGCCGATCATCGAGCGCAACAGCATCGTGCCGGTGAGCCGGGTCAAGACGGTGTACACGCTGCAAGATAATCAGGAACACGTGCTGCTGAAGATCTTTCAGGGCGAAAGTCGCCTGGTCAAAGACAACGTGGCGCTGGGCGAACTGGACATCAAGGTACCGAAACGCAAGGCCGGTGAAGTCGCCCTTGATGTGCGCTTCACCTACGACAACAACGGTTTGCTCGAAGCCCAGGTGGTCATCCCGCTGACGGGCGACAAGCATTCCCTGGTCATCGAAAACAATCCCGGCGTGCTCACACCCGAGGAGATTCAACAGCGACTGGAGGGTCTGGCGCTGTTGAAGATTCATCCGCGCGATCAGCAGGTCAACACAGTGTTGACCGCACGTCTTGAGCGTCTCTATCAGGAAAGCCTGGGGCAGATGCGTGAACAGATCGGTCATTGGGCCAAACAGTTTCAGCACGTGCTTGATTCCCAGGACGAGCGCCGGATCCGTGAAGCGCGCAGCGAACTGACGCAGCAACTGGGCACGCTGGACAACGGCCTCTGGCAGTAAGGAGCGGCAACATGGATTGCTGGTCTGTGCTGGAACTGCCCGAAGACGCCGATGCGCGCACTATCAAGCGAAGTTATGCGCGGCTGTTGAAAACCTTCCGGCCTGATGAAGATCCGGAAGGCTTTCAACGCTTGCGCGAAGCTTATGAGCAAGCGCTGGATGTTGCCCATTGGAGGGCCGAATACGCCGCCGAAGAACTTGAAGTCGCAACGGCCGAAGTCGTCGAATTACCGAATAACGCCAACCTCCAGGCGTGGTCCGAGTTGCTCGACGTGCGTCCGCTGAGCCTTCAAAGCCCGCCTCCGCTTCGCCCCTTGAACCTTGAAAGTCCGCCCCCTCTTCGCTCGCTGAACCTTGCACCGCCCCAATCCCTGCACGAACCGGACATCGCGCCGGACGAGCTGGCAGCGCGTGCACTGCTCGACGGGCTCTCCGAGCAAAATCTGACCGAGCGCTGGGCGCGAGCACAACAACAGCACTGTGCGCAGGCGTTTGAAAAATTGCTGCTGGCGTTGTGCTTCGATCACCCCGGCCTGCGCAATTCGATTGCCGCCTGGGCGGTCCAGCACCTCGATTGGCTCGCGCCCTGGCAAAACGTCGCAATGACCGATTGGCAGCGAGACGCTCTCGCCAGCGGTTTGCAGCAGGATTATCGGCAGACGTTGCAGGAATTGCTCGAAGACAAGAAAGAACGTGAGTTTCTTACCCTGCTCAAAAGTTACACCGCACAACCCTGGCTGCAGGTGTTCGATCGACGCCAGGAATGGCAGCGAATCCTTCTGCAACTGCTCAACGACACTGAATGGAGTCTGCCGCTGTTCGACCGCGTCGGTCAGGTGTTTGGCTGGGACGATAAAAAAGGCATTCATCCGGAACCTGCGTCGACGTGGAGGGCATTGATCGAGCGCTGCAATCAGGAAAGCTTCTACGAAAACCTGCGGGCCAAGGCGCAAGACAGCCGGACATGGGCCGCGGACGTTCAGGCCGCGCATTTGCTGATGAACCCGATGAAGGCCGGGCAACAGAAGAAAATGATCGACGGCTTTGGCCGAAACGAATGGCAGGCCTGTCATGACCTCGCGCAAACCCTTAAGTGGCGTTACCCGGAATTGCGCTTACGGTTGCCACACGCCGATGTTTTTCACTGGCGACGTTATCTGCCGCGCCCCATCACCGATGAAACCTGGGTGCGTGTCTGGGCCGGCATCGCACTGGCGCTGTTTTTGTTTTGTTTCCCGGCCCAGTACAAATCCCATGGCTACAGCATCAGCATCCCAATGATATTCACCTCTTTGGTATTCGCCTGCGTTCCGGTCTGGTTCCTCCGTTTCGCCATGAGCTGGTGGGTGCCGATCATCTCGCATGCCATTGTCCAGGACCTGTGGCTGACCGAAGGCCTGGTCCCCCGCCACTGGAACCCGGATACCCGCTGGCTGGTGATGCGACACGGTGTTCCGCAAGCCGTCCTTACGCTGCTGTTCGGGCTTCTGTTGGGCTGGCCGGGCATGGCGACTTATGTCGGTTTTACGCTGATCGGTCTCTTGCACAAGCGCCGTATCGGTCAGCTTGATCCTGAACTCGCCGCTCGGCGCCCTTGGTTGACCGCGTTGCATTGGGCGCACTTCAGTCCGTTGCAGCTGGTGTTTTTGCTGGTGATGGTCGGCGTCATCTTCGTGTGCCGGATGTATTTTCCGGAGTATCACCTGACTCATTTGATGTTCAGCTGAGCGATTACCGGCCGATCTGCTTTAGTAACTATCGCCCGCGATCAACGCGGTCCCACGCTGAAAAGGATCTGAGCATGTTCAAACTGACAGGACTTACCCTCGCGGCCCTCACCCTGAGCGCCGCCGCCCACGCCAATGTCGATCTGAAACTGGGCAGCACCGAACGCGTCACCCGGCTGTTTGCCTACCCCAACAACTGCAACGTGGTCTGCTTCCGCAACTGGACACTTGAGCAGACGGTAGAGCACTACCTGACCCAAAGCGTGCAGCGCGATGGATACAGCGCTGCGAAAGTGCGGGTCAAAACCGATAACGGTCAGCTCTATGCCGACATCAGCGGCGTGCCAAAAGGCTACGAAAAACCGTTGGTCGCGCTGCTCGATGCAGGCGATCTGGCCTACACCGGCGCCAAAAAACTCAACGTTGATGGCAAGTGGGCTTACAGCTGGTACTTGTTTCTGCCTTTGGGCATGGCCCTGGAAAACCGCAAGAGTGTCGAGCTGCTGCACTTCCCGCCGGATTACTCCCTGACTCAGGCCCAGGATTACCTGCGCTCCGCCACCACGGATCGCTGGGCCACGCTGCTGACGGACAACGGCATCCCCGCCGATCAGACGCCGGGCTACCAGACCATCATCGACATTGCGCCGATTGCGGCGCCGGCCAGTGCCGGCAAGGATCTGGAAGGCGTCTACGACTACTTCAAGGACTACCAGACCACCATGGTCAAGGAAGTCAGCCAGAACGCCCGCGGTGACGCATTGCCGATGGTTGCGTTCGGTGCACCGGTGCGTAACTGGATCAAGCAGCAATACGGGCCGACCGTCAATGTGCTGGGTCTGGCCACGATCAGCCCGAGCGCCGGGGTGAAAGTGCCCGTACTGGGCTCCAACCACCCGAGCTACATCTGGTACGCCGCCAACCCGGAGAGCTACACCGGCGACGATGCTCAGGCCCAAGCCGACGCTACGGGCCTGAAAGTCATGGGCCAGGACTTGAGTGCCGCCTGCTGGCAGGCCGGCATGGGCAGCAAACCGGGGACCGACCCTGCCGTTCAGCTGAAAAGCTGCACGCAGACGTGGCAAGTGACCCAGAAAGAAAAAACCTGCGAGCTGTTCTACACCTCGATTCGCAACCTGACGCCTGAACAAGCCGTGGCCAAGTGCGCGACAACGCCGATCCAGTCCCAGCTCACCCAGCTGCAAGCCCCGGCGCCTGTGACGGCGATCCCTGTGCCTGCGCTGTAATCGCCCTTGCACTTTTGCGCGTGAGCGAAGGCTTACGCGCAAACGCGCACTTTCCTCCTGTCAGTTCTGACAGTAGACCCGTCGTTTCAATTGCGAGAATCTTGAGGCATACCCTGTGTTGCAGGGCTGACAGGGTCGTCAGTTTTGGAAGTCGCAACGCGCTGCCGACAAGGATCGTTATGAAACCTCATCCCCAGCACGGGGCCGTTACGCAACCTCTCGGTGGAATCTACCCCTTCGCAGAGCTTGCGCTGAGCCTTGGATTTCCCTCCCGGGCCGACTTCGAAATCATCTACAACGCCAGTGGATCGGCAGTGGCCGTTGCGGCCCTGCGCGATTTCCCACGGATCAGCCGAATCTGCCGCGTGTCGGGGCATCTCCTGCCTTATCGCCATCGACATACCCGGCAACTGGCGCTGGGCATCCACGTCTATGACCCACACTTCAGCGGACTGCTGAGGCACTCCTGCGACCCCAATGTCTTTTTCGACATGAGCGAACTGTCGTTGTGGGCACTGAAGGATATTAAAAGAGGCGACAACCTGACGATGGACTACGCCGCGACCGAAGACAAACTGCTACGCCAGTTCGCCTGTCAGTGCGTGTCACCGGAGTGCCGAGGCTGGATCACCGGTTACGATGAGCCGCCGAACGCCGACGGCCAGTTGTATTACCACCACTGGCGTCGGCGCAGCCTATGTTGAGCGGCGTTACAACGTCTCGACCGGACGCAGTCGGTACTGCGGCGGCAATTGCTCAAAACCGCTGATGGTCGTGTTCAGGCTTTTCCAGCGACCGTCCTTGATGCCGTAGATGCAACCGTGGATCGACAGGTTCTGCCCGCGATGCCAGGCGTTTTGCACAATGCTGGTGTGGCCGACGTTGGCCACTTGCTGGATCACGTTGAGCTCGCAGAGACGGTCGACTCGTTCTTCTTCGGTCGGCAACTCGGCCAGTTCTTCGCGCTTTTCGTAGTAGAGATCACGGATCGAGCGCAGCCATCCGTCGATCAGGCCCAGCTGGCGATCCTGCATCGAGGCGCGCACACCGCCGCAACCGTAGTGGCCAGTCACGAGGATGTGTTTGACCTTGAGCACGTCGACCGCGTACTGAATCACCGACAGGCAATTGAGGTCGGTGTGCAGCACTACGTTCGCCACGTTGCGGTGGACGAAAAGGTCGCCGGGCAGCATGCCGACGATCTCGTTGGCCGGCACCCGGGCGTCGGAACAGCCTATCCACAAGTATTCCGGCGTCTGTTGACGGGCCAGCTTGGAGAAGAAGTCCGGATCTTCCTGTTTGATCGCTTCGGCCCAGCGTTCGTTGTTATCAATCAGATCTTGTAATTCGTTCATGCTGTAAAGCCTCAAGAATGATGCGCTGGTTTGACAGACAACCGCCCGTCGGGGTCACGCGCTTGATGCAAGTATGGCCGGCGGAATTCTCAGGAGCCCAGTGGGTCCACCGTAGTAAGGCCCACAGTATGAGGAATTGCCATGACTGATTCACGACGTCCGTACGATGCGGTGCAACCCGAGCCCATCGACGACAACGAAGACCGCATGGGATCGATAAATGAGCTGGATTTCGACGAGGAAGAGCCCAGCGCGAAAATCGGCGATGAACTGCAGCAAACCGAACGCGGACAGCTGATGCCACGGCGGCGTGTGCTTGAAGCCGGTATGACCGGGGCTTCGACCGATGACCATGAGTCTACCGACGATGACATGAGCCCGGAAACATTGATCCGTGAAGACGGCGCGCGGGATGCTCATGAGGCGGGTGAAGGCAATCAGGCGGATTGGGATTTGAGTATTGTCGATGAGGACGATATTGGCGGGGGCAATGGGCTGGATGAAGAGGAACTGGCGCGGCAGGATCCGATGGATGGTAATCGTTGATTTGTAGCGCCTGACAGTTCGCAATCGCGAGCAGGCTCACTCCTACAGTGGATCTGTTGAGTACACATATTTTGTGACTGACATAAATCCTGTAGGAGTGAGCCTGCTCGCGATGCTTTTAAAATCTCTTAGTCGACCAAAGTGCAGGCCATGACGACAGCATCTTCCCGCCCACCCACCGCCGGGTAGTAATCCCGCCGCCGTCCGATCTCGTTAAACCCATACCGCTCATACAACCGAAAGGCGCCACGGTTACTGTCGCGCACTTCCAGAAAGCACTCCCGCGCCTTGGCATCATACGCCCGGGACATCAAATGCTCCAGCAGCGTCAAACCCAGGCCACGGCCCTGATTCTCCGGTTTGACGGTGATGTTCAGCAGGTGCGCTTCATCCAGAATGATCTGCACCACACCATGACCGACCTGCTGCTGGCCTTCGAACATCAGCCAGATCTGGTACTTGCCCAGCCCATCAAGAAAAATCCCGCGGGTCCAGGGATGGCTGTACGCCGCGTATTCGATTTTCAGTACAGCGTCGAGGTCCGCCTCGGTCATCGGGCGGAACGATACAGCGTCACTCATTCGATTCTTTCCAGCGCGCCATCAGCCGACGCATGGCTTGCCAGACATCAGCCTTACGCTGTGGCTCTTCCATTAATAATTCCAGACCCGGCAGGGCCCAGACCGAGCCCAGGCCTTCGACCTGGAGTTCACGGTTGAAGGATTCGGCGTTCGCTTCGCCAGCAAAACGCACGGCTGGCAGGCCGATCAGCCATACGCAGACGCACGGGGCGTCTTCCAGTCGGGCCGAGAGGAAACCTTGCACGAAGTCCCGAGCCGCTTCCGGACCTTGATCCATGTTGCCCCGGACCAGCAGCGGCCAGCGCACCGGCTCGCCGATGATCTGCGGGCTGTCCGGCAGACCGGCGGCGCGCAGCATGTCCTTGAGCAACAGATAGGCAGGATCGCGGGTCTGGAACGCTTCGCCTGTGGGTAACTCGACCAACAGCAGGCAACGACCGGCGCGCAGCAATTGCAGGGAGAAACGCGGTGGCGGCACGACTGGCGCCTTAGCGACGACCGGCGCGGCCTCTTCTTCGACCTTGGCGTTCGTGCGCGTGCTGGCCAACGATGGACGCGGCACCTCGATCTTGACCCGCTCCGTCGGCGCTACAACCGGTGCAGCGACGGCTTTGGCGGCAGGTGCGGGCGCAGAGGCCGGCACAACCGGCGCGACGACCAGCGGCTCAGGCAGCTCCAGCAACTCGGGGCGCGAGGGCGCGGCAAAGGGCAATTCGGTGCGCGGCAGCCAGTTGACCACCTGCATGGCGGTCAAATAGGCGCGGCGACGGGACTCGATAAGCAAAGGTCGGCCACTTGTGGATAACTAAAGTGCGGTGATTCTACCGCCCTTCGCTCAAGATCGCCCGCGCTTGATCGATACTCTTTCCCTTAGAAACAGCTACAGCCCGTCCCGAGAGTGAATCGCATCGGTCCCGATGCAGTACAATCGCGGCTTTTAATCGCCAACCAGCCGGCCATTCCGATGATCGAACCCAAGCGCGTCTTGCGCGCCCTCGCTGAACACTGGGCACTTCTGGAGCCACTGTGCGAGCATTTCGACCAGGGCACCTTGAGCCTCAACGAACTGCGCACGCAACTGGCCGCCCAGCAACTGGACAGTACACCGCAGGACATCACCAGCCTGCTGGACGTGTGGATCCGCCTCGATATTCTGGTTCCCGTGGCGAAAAGCCCGAACCGTTTCGAGCTCAACGCGCAGATCCACGACTTCCTCGCTTACCTGCGCCGTGAGCACCGTCTGGGCCTGTGCCTGGAGATCGAAGCCTATTTGCGCCACCTCGAACGCCTGGCCGGTTACATCCAGGACGCCTTCGACATCCGCGACGGCCACGATCTTGCGCGTCAACTGCGCCTGCTCGACATGCGTGTGCGCGATGTTCTGAAGAAACTGGCCAACGACGAACAAGCCCTGGTGGCCGTCGCCGAACGCGCCAAGACCAGCGACCGGCAGATCCCGCTGCGTCAGCGCTACGCCGAAGTGCTGGCGACCTGGGACGAATACGTCGAGCCAATGATTCAGTTGGTGAACGCCGACGGTGCCTTCGAGCAAGGCGTGCGCAAGGTCGAAAACGTCTTGCTGAAAATGCTCACCGAGCAGCAGCGACTTGGCCATCTGGTCGATGACGACATGTTGCTGCGTACCCACGCACGCATCCTCGAAATGCAGACCAGCGCCCAGTTGACCCTGCGTCATGCCCGCGAACTGCTGCTGCCGCTGCGTGAAGAAGCCCGCCGTCACAACGCCGTGACCCGTGGCGCGGCGCTGGCCTTGTCGGCCATCCGTCGCAAAGGCATCGATGCGGTGCCACAAGCCGCGATGCCAATGTTCACCCGGCCGCAAAGCACCTTCCTCGGCAGCGCCAGTCAGGTCGAAGCCTATGTGTACGCGCTGGCCCGTTTCGAGCCGAAACCGGCGCGCTTCCCCAAGGCCCACAAGACGCAGAAAGGTGAAGCACCGCGCGCGCCACGCACCGTGCGCGAAATGCTTGAACGCTGCGAAGACGCCCTGCCGATGCCGGACCTGATGACCTGGTTGCTGGAGCAGGAACCGGACGGCGCTACCGACGAATTGCTTTATTGGTTCTCGCGCCTGTCGCGGGAAAAGCGCTTCAAACGCGAGCGTCTGGAACGCCGCGATTACCACACTCATGAGCACCAGGTCAGCCTGCGCTCCTTCGCCCTGCTCTCGGCCCGCGACACCGCCGCCGAGGATTCTGCGAGCATCCCTAATGCATCTTGATCTATCCGAACTGTCCCAGCTGGCGCCGATCTTTCGTGAGCTGTTCAAGGGCTACCACGTCAGCCGCCGCGACCCGGAGCTGTACGCGCAACTGTCGAACTTCCAGGACCAGTACCGCACGCTGTTCAGGGCGCTGGGCTATGAGTTGGTCTGCGACACCCGTGGTTTCTACTACTTTGTGCCGGACCTCGCGGCGGCGGCGGTGAACAAGACTGCACAACGCCTGGCACTGTTCACCTTCATCCTCGTCGAGCATCTGGCCGACCAGGGCCGCGACCCGGTCGCCGTGCTGGACGGTGGCAGCCTCGGCCGCGATGAGTTGCCGTCGCTGCTGGAAAAGTACCGCGACCTGTTCATCCAGGCCGAAGTGCAGACCGTTGAAGAGCTCGAAGAAAAAATCATGCGCCGCATGACCCAACTCGGTTTCGCCGGCGAAGAAAACGGCATCTACCGCTTCCTGCCGCCGATGCACCGCTTCCTTGATGTCTGCCTGTCGGTTCAGCAGGACCGCGATCTGGCGGCCAGCCTGCACAGCGTCTTGCCACTGCCGGTTCCGGTGTTGATCGATGACGACAGCGATGAAAAGCTGCTGCAAACCGATGACCCGCTGGATCTGAGCGACTTCGAAGAAGAAAGCGAAGAAGACGCCATGGCCCGCGCCATTGCCGAAGAACAGGAGACCGACGCATGAGCAAGGAACGCTACGGCATTCGCCGCTTTGCCCTTTTGAACACCGCCGGTTACAGCCTTGGCCTGTTTCCGCTGGAAGAACCGCTGTCGGTCTACGGCGCGAACAACCTCGGTAAATCCGCGTCGATCAACGCGTTGCAGTTCCCGATTCTGGCGCGCATGTCGGACATGAGTTTCGGCAAGTACAGCCTGGAACAATCCCGACGTTTCTATTTCGCCTCGGACACCAGCTACATCCTGGTCGAAGTCTCGCTGCCCCACGGTCCGCACGTGATCGGCGTGGTCGGTCGCGGCCCGGGCGGTGGTTTCGGTCACCAGTTCTTTGCCTATGCCGGCAAACTGGATCTGGCGCATTACCAGAAGAACGACACCTGCCTGCGCCAGAAAGAGCTGTTCACTAACCTTGAGCGCGAAGGCCTGAAAGCCTACGAACTGAAACCGGATGAACTGCGCCGTTTGCTGGTCGGCGGTCACACCTCGATCCCGCTGGACCTGACGCTGATCCCGCTGCGCTCCACCAGCGAGCAGAGCCTGAAGACCTTCCGCGCACTGTTCATCAACCTGCTGCACATGCGCGAAATCACCGCGGCCAAGCTCAAGCAGCTGTTTCTCGACGCCTTCGAACACAGCCTGCGTTCCGGCAGCGTCGATTACATTGCTGCGTGCGAAGAAGCGTTCCGCGATGTACGACGCATGGAGCAGGACTACAACTCGCTGGTCACCGCCGGCCCGTTGGTTGAAGCCCTCGCGGCAGGCGTGACCCAGCGCAATATTCTGCGCGGCAAACTGCACCGGATCTCACCGCTGCTCGATTCGTTGCTCGGCACCTGGTCGGACTACGCCAGTGCGCGCAAGGAAGAGCTGACGATTCAAGCCGAGCATTACCGCAACGAGCAGGACGCGCTGCAAAACGATCAGCGCGGCGGCACTCAGGAGCTGATGCGTCTGGAGCGGGAAATCACCGGCATCCAGCGCTGGCTCGGCGAGTTGTCGGTGCTCAAGCATCGCTTCGCGTTGGTCACTGACGTCAAAGTGCTGGAGCAGCAACTGCTCGCGGCCAAGGATGCCCACGATGAACTGGCCGGTGCGCTGGCTCAGTCGCGGCAGTTCAGTGCTGAAGACCTGGAAGAACGCCTTCGGGATCTGGAAAAACGCCTGAAGTCGGTGAAGCAGCAACTCGATCACGCCGACAACAACAGCTACGCCCGTCTGCGCGAAGAGTTCTCGCAACAGGACGTCGAACGCCTGATGCGCCTGTTCAACAGCGCGCTGTTCAGCCTTCCGCTGGGTGAGCACGGCATTACGCTGGACGAGGACGGCAAGTGGGTCAAATCTTTGGAGCTGATCCTCGATGGCTTCAAAGGTGAGCGTTTCGACGTGCCGGGCCTGTCCATCGACATCTCGCACATCGAGCCTCCAGCGCTGCAAGCCCTGGCGGATCGTGCCGCATTGCGCGATCAGAAAGAGCGTCTGGAAAAAGAACTCAAGCAACTGAAAAGCCAAGCGGCCGTGGTCGCCGACCGCGCCGCGAGCAAGACCCAGACCGAAGCGCTGTATCAGCAAGTGCTGGACGCGCAGAAAGCCCTGGAAGATTTCCGTCGCGCGCAAACCCTGAGCGCGGAGGAAGACGACAAGCTTGAGCAATTGGCGCAGATGGAAGCGGCTCAGGAAGAATTGAAGCGTTCCAGCGACGCCTTCACCGAGCGCGTCCAGCAACTGTCGGCCAAGCTGCAACTGGTTGGCCGGCAGATCGGCGACATGGAAGCCAAGCAACGCACCCTCGACGACGCCCTGCGCCGTCGCCAGTTGCTGCCGGCTGACATGCCGTTCGGCACGCCGTTCATGGACCCGATCGACGATTCCATGGACAACCTCCTGCCGCTGCTCAACGACTATCAGGACAGCTGGCAGGGTTTGCAGCGCAGCGATGGCCAGATCGAGGCGCTGTACGCTCAGGTCCGCCTCAAGGGCGTGGCCAAGTTCGACAGCGAAGACGATATGGAGCGTCGTCTGCAACTGCTGATCAACGCGTATGCGCACCGCACCGACGAAGCCCTGACCCTCGGCAAGGCACGTCGTGCGGCGGTCACCGACATCGCCCGGACCCTGCGTAACATCCGCAGCGACTACGACAGCCTCGAGCATCAGTTGGCGCTGTTCAACCGCGAGATCAACAAGCGTCAGGTCTCCAACCTGCAGAGCTTCCGCATCGTGCTCGCACCGAACAAGGAAGCTTTGAAGCACATCGACCAGATCATCCACAGCGCCGGCCAGTACGAAGAAGGCGAAACCCTCTCCGTGTTCGACCTGAGCCAAAGCGCCGATCAGGACAACAAGAACGAAGAAGCCAAGGAGTACCTGGCGCGGCTGGTGGCGGCGAACCACAACCAGCTCGGCCTCAAGGATTTGTTCGAGCTGGCGTTCGAGATCACTAAGGTCAATGGTCAACCGGTGATCCACACCGACATCGACGGCGCAGCCTCCAACGGCACGACGATGACGATCAAGGCGCTGACCAACATGTATTTGTTGCTGCACTTGATGGACCGCGACCAGGCCGGTCGCGTGCGCCTGCCGTACTACCTCGACGAGGCGGCGGACATCGACGAGAAGAACCAGGCCGCGTTGCTGGAAACCAGCCTGCAACTGGGCTTCGTGCCGATCCTGGCGAGTGTGAAGCCGCAGGTTTGCGCCAGTGTGGCGATTGACCTGGAAGGTGGCAGCGGGCCGAACGGGATCTACATCGATGAGGCGGACTGGAAGTACATCCGTCGTCACGATGAGGTGAAGGCTGTGGTTAACGTTGAAGCGGATGAGCCGGAGCTGGATGCGGTTTGATTTGACTTAATTCAGAGCAATAAAAAAGGCCGCGATCCAAATGGATCGCGGCCTTTTTTGTGGGCTGACCTGAGACTTCAAGTGAACTTGAGGGCCTCTTCGCGGGCAAGCCTCGCTCCTACAGGGATTGGCTGTGATCGACACCGAACCCTGTAGGAGCGAGGCTTGCCCGCGAAGGCGTCCTCACAGCCGCCAACAGATTATTTACCCAGCGATATCTTCGGCGCCCAAGTCAGCCACTCATCCTCAAACTTGTCGAACAGCGGGAAGGTCTGCTCAGGCCGCGCTGGACTACCCATGCGATCACCATCCGGCGTAGCGAAGGCGATGCCGCCCTGAATCAGTGTTTCCAGGGATTCAGTACGTACCGTCGCGCCTTTGAACAAGCCGTAGTCGAAACCAAAACCGCTGGTGTTCCAGAAACGCGTGCCACTGCGCACCAACGGCGCGTACTTCGGCTCGATCAGAATGTGTACCAGCACACGATCAGCGGTCTGGCCCAATTCGTAGCCCGTCACTTTGCCCACGGTGACCTCGCGATACGTCACCGGCACCCCGGTTTTCAACGAACCACGACGAGCAGCGCTCAGGACCAGACTCAAACCGGCTTCTTGTTTGGCCGACTCCGGTGGAGTGGCCAGGGCGACGAAGTTCTTCTGCGGACCGAGGTTCTTCGCTGCCGGCTGTACTTCGATGTATTGGCCGGTGACCAGCGTTTCGAGGTTCGAGGTCTTGATCAGTCCCAGCTCAGGCTTGACCACCCAGAACTGACTGCCGACCCGGGCAATACGCTCGGGCACTTCGGTGATTCGAGCGGTGAGCAGCACCGATTGCAGGTCATCACTGAGGTCGACGTCTTCAATCTTGCCGACATCCAGGCCTTTGAACCTCACGGGGGTGCCGCTGCGCAAGCCATCGGCACGGTCGACCTTGATCGTCACCACGGTGCCTTTCTGATTGGCTTCCTCATGGTTGGCGAACAAGCGGAAACGTGGGATGCGCTTCTGCAGCGGCGCTTTGGCTTCCGGAGTTTCGAAAGCGATACCGCCGGCCATCAGGCTTTGCAGCGACTCGCTTTTAACCTGTATTCCGCCGGTCAATCCGCCCGTGAGCGTGATGCCGCTGGCATTCCAGAAGCGTGTCGACGCATTGACCAGCCCTTCGTACTCCTTCTCGATGTGGACACCGATCACCAGTTGCTTCTTCTTCTTGGAGAACTGATAGCTCTGCACCGAACCGACCTTGACCTGCTTGTAGAGAATCGGACTGCCGACTTCCAGTGAACCCAGGTTTTCGGTGAGCAACACCAGGTGCAGGCCGGGCGAACGCAGGTCCAGCGGCGGCGCCTTGGGCCTGGCCACGAACTCGCGTTGCGGCGCGGCACCTTTGTCGCCCGGTCGCACGGCGATGTAGTTACCTTTTACCAAGGCTTCCAGTCCGGTGATGCCTGCAAGTGAAATCGATGGCTTGACCACCCAGAACTGAGTGCCTTCGACCAGGTAATCCTCGGCCAGTGGATCAAGGGTCAATTCGGCAGTGGCGGCATTCAGGTCCGGATCCACCTTCAGGGCTTTCAGGTTGCCGACCTGGATGCCTTTGTACATGACCGGCGTACGGCCGGCCTGCAAGCCTTCGAAATCGCTCAGTTTGACCTTGACCCGAATACCGGCGGCAGCAGCATCGAAGTCTTCGTAGAGACGGAACGGCAGGCTCGGATCGGTGGGCGGACTGTCCTTGCGATTTTCAGGTGTGGCGAACGCGATACCACCGGCGACGATGCTGGCAAGCGATTCGCTGCGCACTTTCACGCCGGACAGGTTGGCGTCGATGCTGATGCCACTGGCGTTCCAGAAACGGGTGTGTTTGCGCACCAGATTGGCGTAGGTGGGCTCGATGAATACTTTCAGTTCAACAGTGCTTTGGTCTTGCGACAGCAAGTAGCTTTTGACCTGGCCGACTTTGATCTGCTTATAGAACACCGGACTGCCGCGATTCAGCGACCCGAGTCGATCAGCCTTGATCGTCAGGTGCAAGCCAGGTTGAGCGTCCGACAGCGGGGGTTCTTCGGCCAGTGCCTTGAACTTGCGAACGGGTTCGCCTTCGCCGGGACTGACGGCGACGTAGTTACCCGACACGAGGGTTTCCAGGCCCGTGATACCGGCCAGGGTCACGCTCGGTTTGACCAGCCAGAAGCGCGTACTGGTCCGGAGGTATTGCTCGACGTCTTTGTTCATTTCAATGGTGGCAATCACGCCTTTTGAGCTGCCTTCGTCATCGAGCTTGAGGGTCTTTACCTTACCGACAGACATGCCCTTGTAGACGACTTCAGTCTTGTTGGCCTGAATGCCTTCACCACTCTCGAAACGTACCTGAATCTCGATGCCGGTTTCGCTGTAGGCACGCCAGCCGAGCCAGCCGCCGATGATCAAGGCGATCAGGGGCAACACCCAGATGGCAGACCAGTTCGAGGCCGGTCGGGTTTTAGCTGTAGGCAAATCAGTCATGGTCGTCGTCCGACTCCGTGTTATCCCAAATCAGTCGGGGATCGAAAGTAACTGCGGCAAGCATCGTCAGAATCACCACACTGGCGAACGCGATGGCGCCAAGATTGGCTTCGACGCTGGCAAGCCGTCCAAAATTCACGACCGCCACCAGAATGGCGATCACAAAGATGTCCAGCATCGACCAGCGGCCGATGAACTCGATAAAGCGGTACATCCAGATTCGTTGACGTGCAGAGAGTGGCTGGCGGCGTTGTACTGAAAACAGCAGCAGCGCGATGCCCACGAGCTTGAACGTTGGTACCACGATACTGGCGATAAAAACCACGGCAGCGATGGGTATCATGCCGTGCTGAACCAGCTGGATAACACCGGACATGATGGTGCTGGGATCGCCCTGACCCAGTGAACTGACGGTCATGATCGGCAGCACGTTGGCCGGGATGTAGAGAATCGCTGCGGTGATCAGCAACGCCCAGGTACGCACCAGACTGTTTGGGCGACGGGCGTGCACCAGCGCACCGCAACGGGTGCACGTCTGCTCGTCGGTGTCAGCTTCCTGCTTGTTCAATTCATGGCATTCGGCGCAAATCAGAATGCCTGCATCAATCGCCCGCATGGGCATCCTCTCCTGACAAAGCCTGCCAGATCTGATGAGGTGACATCACAACCTCTAACCAGACCTGGACCAACAACAAACTGATAAAGCATGCCAAACCAAAACCAACGGTGATGGCTGCCATATCTGCCAGTTTTACGATCGCCACCAGTACGCCCATGAGGTAAACCTCGAGCATCCCCCAGTCGCGTAGATGATGATAAATACGGTAAAGCAGCAAGCCATATCCACGTCCGACATCAAAGCGGATGCTCAACAGCACGGCCAACTGGCAGAGCAGTTTGAGCAGCGGGATTCCCATGCTGCACAGGAACACAATCACCGAGACGCCTTGCATGCCGGTATCGAACAGACCGACAACACCGGTCCAGACAGTGTCTTGCGACGACTGCCCGAGTAGATTGAGCTGCATGATGGGTAAAAAGTTCGCCGGGATATACAACAATAGAGCGGCGATGACCAAAGCGAGACTGCGCTGCACCACGTTGTGCCGATGGGCGTAGAGCTCGTAACCGCAACGCGGACACAGGGCTTTCTCGCCATGGGCGAGCTCGGGTTTGCGCATCAGTAAGTCACACTCATGGCACGCCACCAAATCGTCCAGCGGTAATTCTGACAGCCCAGGGGTGTCAACCGGATCTGGCATAAGGGCTCTGGCTCCGAAAAAGTTGGGCCTATTCTAGTGTTATGAGTCGAAAATAACTGTGCAAATTTGTGTGGTAACTGTAGGAGTACTTTCCTGCGGGCAAAACAAAACCCCAACTGCTTTCGCAATTGGGGTTTCGGAATTTAATCTTGACGATGACCTACTCTCACATGGGGAAACCCCACACTACCATCGGCGATGCATCGTTTCACTGCTGAGTTCGGGATGGGATCAGGTGGTTCCAATGCTCTATGGTCGTCAAGAAATTCGGTAGCCGGGTCGTTCTCTCTTGCGAGGTCACGCTCCAGCGAATGGGTATGCGATAGTTTGGTGTTTTGCGAGTATCTCGAACTTTCGGTTCGTTTCGTCTTCACACACCGCAATCTGGCTTTTACGCACAAATTGCTTGGGTGTTATATGGTCAAGCCTCACGGGCAATTAGTATTGGTTAGCTCAACGCCTCACAGCGCTTACACACCCAACCTATCAACGTCGTAGTCTTCGACGGCCCTTCAGGGGACTCAAGGTCCCAGTGAGATCTCATCTTGAGGCTAGTTTCCCGCTTAGATGCTTTCAGCGGTTATCTATTCCGAACATAGCTACCCGGCAATGCCACTGGCGTGACAACCGGAACACCAGAGGTTCGTCCACTCCGGTCCTCTCGTACTAGGAGCAGCCCCTCTCAAATCTCAAACGTCCACGGCAGATAGGGACCGAACTGTCTCACGACGTTCTAAACCCAGCTCGCGTACCACTTTAAATGGCGAACAGCCATACCCTTGGGACCGGCTTCAGCCCCAGGATGTGATGAGCCGACATCGAGGTGCCAAACACCGCCGTCGATATGAACTCTTGGGCGGTATCAGCCTGTTATCCCCGGAGTACCTTTTATCCGTTGAGCGATGGCCCTTCCATACAGAACCACCGGATCACTAAGACCTACTTTCGTACCTGCTCGACGTGTCTGTCTCGCAGTCAAGCGCGCTTTTGCCTTTATACTCTACGACCGATTTCCGACCGGTCTGAGCGCACCTTCGTACTCCTCCGTTACTCTTTAGGAGGAGACCGCCCCAGTCAAACTACCCACCATACACTGTCCTCGATCCGGATAACGGACCTGAGTTAGAACCTCAAAGTTGCCAGGGTGGTATTTCAAGGTTGGCTCCACGCGAACTGGCGTCCACGCTTCAAAGCCTCCCACCTATCCTACACAAGCAAATTCAAAGTCCAGTGCAAAGCTATAGTAAAGGTTCACGGGGTCTTTCCGTCTAGCCGCGGATACACTGCATCTTCACAGCGATTTCAATTTCACTGAGTCTCGGGTGGAGACAGCGCCGCCATCGTTACGCCATTCGTGCAGGTCGGAACTTACCCGACAAGGAATTTCGCTACCTTAGGACCGTTATAGTTACGGCCGCCGTTTACCGGGGCTTCGATCAAGAGCTTCGCGTTAGCTAACCCCATCAATTAACCTTCCGGCACCGGGCAGGCGTCACACCCTATACGTCCACTTTCGTGTTTGCAGAGTGCTGTGTTTTTAATAAACAGTCGCAGCGGCCTGGTATCTTCGACCGGCATGGGCTTACGCAGTAAATGCTTCACCCTCACCGGCGCACCTTCTCCCGAAGTTACGGTGCCATTTTGCCTAGTTCCTTCACCCGAGTTCTCTCAAGCGCCTTGGTATTCTCTACCCAACCACCTGTGTCGGTTTGGGGTACGGTTCCTGGTTACCTGAAGCTTAGAAGCTTTTCTTGGAAGCATGGCATCAACCACTTCGTCACCCAAAGGGTAACTCGTCATCAGCTCTCGGCCTTAGAATCCCGGATTTACCTAAGATTCCAGCCTACCACCTTAAACTTGGACAACCAACGCCAAGCTGGCCTAGCCTTCTCCGTCCCTCCATCGCAATAACCAGAAGTACAGGAATATTAACCTGTTTTCCATCGACTACGCTTTTCAGCCTCGCCTTAGGGACCGACTAACCCTGCGTCGATTAACGTTGCGCAGGAAACCTTGGTCTTTCGGCGTGGGTGTTTTTCACACCCATTGTCGTTACTCATGTCAGCATTCGCACTTCTGATACCTCCAGCAAGCTTCTCAACTCACCTTCACAGGCTTACAGAACGCTCCTCTACCGCATCACCTAAGTGATACCCGTAGCTTCGGTGTATGGTTTGAGCCCCGTTACATCTTCCGCGCAGGCCGACTC
>NZ_CM142709.1:5200000-6709415 GCF_054897885.1 Pseudomonas sp. LB1P83
CCTCTACCATACTCTAGCTTGTCAGTTTTGAATGCAGTTCCCAGGTTGAGCCCGGGGATTTCACATCCAACTTAACAAACCACCTACGCGCGCTTTACGCCCAGTAATTCCGATTAACGCTTGCACCCTCTGTATTACCGCGGCTGCTGGCACAGAGTTAGCCGGTGCTTATTCTGTCGGTAACGTCAAAACAGCAAAGTATTAATTTACTGCCCTTCCTCCCAACTTAAAGTGCTTTACAATCCGAAGACCTTCTTCACACACGCGGCATGGCTGGATCAGGCTTTCGCCCATTGTCCAATATTCCCCACTGCTGCCTCCCGTAGGAGTCTGGACCGTGTCTCAGTTCCAGTGTGACTGATCATCCTCTCAGACCAGTTACGGATCGTCGCCTTGGTGAGCCATTACCTCACCAACTAGCTAATCCGACCTAGGCTCATCTGATAGCGCAAGGCCCGAAGGTCCCCTGCTTTCTCCCGTAGGACGTATGCGGTATTAGCGTCCGTTTCCGAGCGTTATCCCCCACTACCAGGCAGATTCCTAGGCATTACTCACCCGTCCGCCGCTCGCCACCAGGTACAAGTACCCGTGCTGCCGCTCGACTTGCATGTGTTAGGCCTGCCGCCAGCGTTCAATCTGAGCCATGATCAAACTCTTCAGTTCAAACATCTTTGGGTTTTTAAGAAACCCTAAACTTGGCTCAGCAATCGTTGGTTACATCTTTGATTTCTCGCGGAGTAACTTGTGATGCTGATAATCTTGTTGACTATCAGTCTGACTCCACAAGCACCCACACGAATTGCTTGATTCAGTTGTTAAAGAGCGGTTGGTTAAGATCTTTCGTCTCAACCGAGGCGCGCATTCTACAGCAGCCTCTGTTGCTGTCAAGCGGTTATTTTCAGAAGTTTTCAAAGTTTCCTTTGCAACTTCAACCACTTGCGCTTCCGATCTCTCGTTAGCGGGAGGCGAATTCTACAGCGTTACTCGCTGCTGTCAACACCTCTTTTTCTCCGCTTTCGACCGAGAAGATCGAACCGTCAATCAAGCCCTACAACCTTGCCTGATCAACTCCTTCTGGGCTTCGATGACCTGAAGCAACTCGCTGTCGAAAACTGCGTAACTCATTGTTTATCAAGGAGTTTTCCGTTTCGACTGCGCCGGAAGTGGGGCGAATTATAGACTTCCAGAATCTGCCGTCAACCCCTAATTACGCCTTTCTTGCAGAAGGGGCCTTTTTAGCTATTAAACGTGGGATTCGACGGGCAATCGGGGGAATGCGCAGCACCAATAGCAACGCCCCTATAGAGGCATAGATAGCCCATTCCTTCAGATCGGCACGTACGATCCACAACATATGCAGCAATCCAAGCCCGAGAATCACGTACACCAGACGATGCAGCTTCTTCCAGCGAACACCCAGGCGTCGCTGACTGTAACGATTGGAGGTCACTGCCAACGCCAACAAACCAAGAAACCCCAACGCCCCGACAATAATGTACGGCCGCTTGCGCAACTCGACACCCAGCTGCGACCAATCAAACCCAAGAATGAACGCCGTATAGCCGCTCAAATGCAGAACCACATAAGCGAAACACCACAAACCCAGCTGTCGCCGTACGGCAATCCACCCCGCCCAACCGGTGAGTTTCTGCAAAGGCGTCATGCTTAACGTTATTAGTAGCAGGACAAGCGTCCCCAGCCCTAGCCGATCAACCAGCACCTTGCCCGGATCTGGACCCAACACATCCTGCCAGGCCTGATACAACCAAAACAGCGGCCACACCGCTGCAGCTATAAAGACGCCAATTCGCCAAAACGGATAGCGCATCAGTAGTTCTTCCGCAGATCGAGCCCTGTATAGAGAGAGGCAACTTCATCCGAGTAGCCGTTGAACATTTGCGTGTCCCGAACATTCGGCTTGAACAGACCGCTCGGCAAACGACGCTCCCGCGCCTGGGTCCAGCGCGGATGATCAACCGTAGGATTCACGTTCGCGTAGAAACCATACTCATCCGCGGCAATGCTCTGCCAGGTAGTTTTCGGTTGTTCACTGACCAGGCTGATCCGCACGATGGATTTAACGCTCTTGAAGCCGTACTTCCAAGGCACCACCAAACGCAGCGGCGCTCCATTCTGATTCGGCAGTTCGCGCCCATACATGCCCACTGCAAGAATGGCCAAAGGATTCATCGCCTCATCCAGGCGTAAACCCTCTACATAGGGCCACTCGATCAAGGCAAAACCGGATCGCTGCCCCGGCATGCTTTTCGGATCTTGCAGTGTTTCAAAGCGGATGAATTTAGCCTTTGATGTCGGCTCGACTTCCTTCAGCAAAGCCGAAAGGGGAAAACCGATCCAGGGAATGACCATCGACCAAGCCTCAACACAGCGAAGACGGTAGATCCGCTCCTCCAACTGATAAGGCTTCATGAAGTCTTCCAGCGCATACCGCCCCGGCTTGCCTACCTCCCCGTCCACCACCACGGTCCAAGGCTCAGTCTTCAACGAACCGGCATTGGCAGCAGGGTCGCCTTTATCAGTGCCGAACTCATAGAAGTTGTTGTAGTGGGTCGCATCCTTGAAGGGCGTGATCGCCTCATCCTTGACGTTGACCGCCCCCCACTTAGTAGAAGGAAGCTTTTCGGCAAACCAGGAAGGTGCCTTGCCAGGCTCGACATCGGCGTAACGAGCGGCTTCGTCAGCACTGGCCCATCGCGGCAGACTGCTCACAGCCAGACCGGCAGCGGCTGCACCCAATAGATTGCGTCGAGAAAGATAGAAGGCTTCAGGCGTGACGTCCGACTCATGGCAGTCAGACGCTTTGGGGACTTTGATCAGCATGGCAACTCCGCAGCATTGGAGGACAGATGCACCAATAGACTGCGGAGTATGAGGGAAATTACATCACTCGGCGTTTTTGTGCCGACGAAGATGCAACAGGTATTGCACCGGACCAGACGCCGCGTAAGCGAGGAAAACCAACAGCAGAATGCGCGGTGGATCACTGAAGACCACGGCAAACACCAATACCACCGCCAGGATCGCGACAAAGGGCACTCGCCCCTTCAAGTCCAGCTCCTTGAAGCTGCTGTATTTGATGTTGCTGACCATCAGCATGCCGGCGGCGGCAACCATCAGCGCAACCAGGAACGACATCTTCGACCCCTGAATGCCGTAATCGCTGAACGCCCAGACAATCCCCGCCACCACACCCGCGGCAGCCGGGCTGGCCAGACCGATGAAGTAGCGTTTGTCCGCAGTACCGACTTGAGTGTTGAAACGCGCCAGACGCAGCGCCGCCCCCGCTACATAGATGAAGGCAACCATCCAGCCGACCTTGCCCATGTCACCCAAGGCCCAACCAAACGCCAGCAATGCCGGCGCAACGCCAAAGGCGACCATGTCCGATAACGAGTCGTACTCGGCGCCGAAAGCACTCTGGGTATTGGTCATGCGGGCAACGCGACCATCAAGGCCGTCGAGCACCATGGCGACGAAAATCGCGATCGCGGCAAACGCGAAATACTTGCTCGCGCCAATCGAATCACCGGCACTCAAGGCACTCTGGGCGCTCATCGAGCTGATGATGGAATAAAACCCTGCAAACAGGTTCGCAGTGGTGAACAGATTCGGCAGAAGATAGATACCACGATGCCGGACTTTACGGCCTTCAGCGTCATGCCCTTCCTCGATGTGTTCATCGATGGGCAGCAGGCTTTCGGCGTCAGAAGCCTTGTTTGGCTCTTCGGGACGTTCGCTCATGGACATTACCTTGCAACGGGGTGGAAAGTTTCGACAGGTGTCTGGGACGACGGTTCGGCCGCAAACGATGCAGCTTTATACCAGAACCGGCTACCCAAACGAAAAAACGCGGCCTAAGCCGCGTTTTTCGTACAAGTGCGCGACTTAGTTTTTAGCTTTGTCGACGATCTTGTTGGCACCGATCCACGGCATCATGGAGCGCAGTTGCTCGCCGATGATTTCGATACCGTGAGCGGCGTTGTTGCGACGCTTGGCGGTCATCGAAGGGTAGCCGGTTGCGCCTTCGCTGATGAACATTTTGGCGTATTCGCCGTCCTGAATACGTTTCAGGGCGTTGCGCATGGCCTGACGGGATTCGGCGTTGATCACTTCCGGACCCGTCACGTACTCGCCGTATTCAGCGTTGTTGGAGATCGAGTAGTTCATGTTGGCGATACCGCCTTCGTACATGAGGTCAACGATCAGCTTCAGTTCGTGCAGGCATTCGAAGTAGGCCATTTCCGGCGCGTAGCCAGCTTCAACCAGGGTTTCGAAACCGGCTTTGACCAGTTCAACGGTACCGCCGCACAGAACGGCTTGTTCGCCAAACAGGTCGGTTTCGGTCTCGTCCTTGAAGGTGGTTTCGATGATGCCGGTACGACCGCCACCAACGCCAGCGGCGTAGGACAGTGCAACGTTCTTGGCGTTGCCCGAAGCATCCTGATAGATAGCGATCAGGTCAGGGATACCGCCGCCTTTGACGAATTCGGAACGCACGGTGTGGCCCGGTGCTTTCGGCGCGATCATGATCACGTCGAGGTCAGCGCGCGGAACAACCTGGTTGTAGTGGATCGCGAAACCGTGGGAGAAGGCCAGGGTGGCGCCTTTCTTGATGTTTGGCTCGATTTCGTTCTTGTACAGGGCAGACTGGAACTCGTCCGGGGTCAGGATCATGACCAGATCGGCAGCCGCAACAGCGGAAGCAACGTCGGTCACTTTCAGGCCGTGAGCTTCGGCTTTGGCAACAGTGGCCGAACCTTTGCGCAGACCGACAGTAACGTCAACGCCGGAGTCTTTCAGGTTGCACGCTTGGGCGTGGCCCTGGGAGCCGTAACCGATGATGGCAACTTTCTTGCCCTGGATGATCGACAGGTCGCAGTCTTTTTCGTAATAAACTTTCATGAAATTCCCCTATATATCCAGGCCGTTCAGGCCGTTCGCTAATTTGGTTTAGATGCTGAGTACTTTGTCGCCGCGAGCGATACCGGTGACGCCGCTACGGACGGTTTCCAGGATCGAGGCGGTGCCAATGGACTGAATGAAGCTGTCGAGCTTGTCGCTGGTACCGGTCAGTTGAACGGTATACACGCTAGCGCTGACATCGACGATCTGCCCACGGTAAATATCGGTGGTGCGCTTGATCTCGGCGCGCTGGGCGCCGGTGGCCTTGACCTTGACCAGCATCAGTTCGCGCTCGATGTGAGCACTCTCCGACAGGTCGACCAGTTTGACCACTTCGATCAGCTTGTTCAGGTTCTTGGTGATCTGCTCGATGATTTCATCGTGGCCAACAGTGGTCAGCGTCAGACGCGACAGAGTCGGGTCTTCGGTTGGGGCCACAGTCAGGCTTTCGATGTTGTAGTTGCGCTGCGAGAACAGGCCGACTACACGAGACAGAGCGCCGGGTTCGTTTTCCAGAAGCAGGGAAATAATATGTCGCATGATTAAGTACGCTCCGTCTTGCTCAGCCACATATCACGCATGGAGCCGTCTTTGATCTGCATCGGGTAGACGTGTTCGCCGGCGTCGACCTTGATGTCGATGAACACCAGACGATCCTTCATCGCGAATGCCTGCTCCATCATCGGCTTCAAATCCTTCAAGTCCGTGATGCGCATACCGACGTGGCCGTAGGCTTCTGCCAACTTGACGAAGTCCGGCAACGATTCCATGTAGGAGTGCGAGTGACGTGCGCCGTAGCTCATGTCCTGCCACTGACGGACCATGCCGAGCACGCCGTTGTTGAGCAGGATGATCTTCACCGGCAGGTCATGTTGCAGGCAAGTGGACAGCTCCTGGATGTTCATCTGGATGCTGCCTTCACCGGTCACGCACGCCACATCGGCTTCCGGGAAGCTCAGTTTCACGCCCATTGCTGCCGGGAAACCGAAGCCCATCGTGCCCAGGCCGCCGGAGTTGATCCAGCGATTAGGCTTGTTGAAGCGGTAGTACTGCGCCGCGAACATCTGGTGCTGACCTACGTCGGAAGCAATGTAGGCATCGCCCTTGGTCACTTCGTGCAGGGTTTCGATAACGGTCTGCGGCTTGATGATGCTGCCGTCGCCCTTGTTGTAAGGGAACATGTCGCGATCACCGCGCCACTCTTCAACCTGCTTCCACCAAGCGGCGACCGAGTCCTTGTTAGGGGTCTCGCCGATTTCCTTGAAGGTAGCGACCATTTCGGTCAACACACTTTCCACCGGACCTACGATAGGAACGTCGGCCTTGATGGTTTTGGAGATCGAAGCCGGGTCGATATCGATGTGGATGATCTTGGCGCTTGGGCAGAACTTCGATGCACCGTTGATAACACGGTCATCAAAACGCGCGCCCACGGCCATGATCACGTCCGCATGGTGCATCGCCAGGTTAGCGGTGTAGCTGCCGTGCATACCGAGCATGCCGAGGAATTGACGGTCGCTGCCCGGATAGGCGCCGAGGCCCATCAAGGTATTGGTGACCGGCACGTTCAGCAGTTGCGCCAGTTCGGTCAATGGCGCGGAGCCGTTGCCCAGAATGACGCCGCCGCCGGCATAGATGATCGGCCGCTTGGCCGCCAACAGCATTTCCACCGCTTTGCGGATCTGGCCGGAGTGGCCACGAACCGCCGGGCTGTAGGAACGCAGCTTGGCTTTTTTCGGAAAAATGTATTCGAACTTCTCGGCCGGGTTGGTCATGTCTTTCGGGATGTCGACAACGACAGGACCAGGACGACCGGATTGCGCCAGGTAGAACGCCTTTTTCATGACTTCCGGGATTTCCGAAGCATGCTTGATCATGAAACTGTGTTTCACGATCGGCCGGGAGATACCGATCATGTCGGTTTCCTGGAAGGCATCGGTACCGACCATGGTGCTAGGCACCTGGGCGGTCAAGATCACCATCGGGATGGAGTCCATGTACGCAGTAGCAATACCGGTAATGACGTTGGTCGCACCGGGACCCGAGGTCACCAGTACGACGCCGGCCTTGCCGGTGGCACGCGCATAGCCGTCAGCCATGTGAGTGGCAGCCTGCTCATGACGAACGAGAATATGTTGAACGGCTGGTTCTTTGAACAGTGCGTCGTAGATATGCAATGCGGCACCACCCGGGTACCCATAGATATATTTAACGCCTTCGTCACGCAAAAAGCGGACGAGCATCTCACCGCCAGATAAAAGCTCCACGTTGTTCACCTCTAAAACGCCAGAATACCGCCCACATCAAAGAGGACGGGTCTTAATAGGTTTACTTCTCAGCAGAGCATGAGCGACGGTGGTCGCCGACTACGTCAGCACTGACTGAGCAAGTATTGGGATCGTCCCAAGTGTTGCGGGGCTTTCCCACCCAGCGCGAGGTAACGCGTTGCGGGTGTAACAGGTCGGCGCGGATGTGCGCCTCATGATCTGCTGAGTGGGCCTGCTTCTGGCAGTCCCTCTACAGCGGACTTTGGATTCTTCTGTTTCGTCCTCTGCAAGTCAAGCCGTCTATGTGCTTTATTGAAGTAAGCACATGAGAAAGCAAGAAAAAACCGCTAAACCGCAACTGTGTTAGCTTCAATTGCGCAACTCTGGCAAGGAAATGGCATGCGAACGTTCTTAATGGTCAGTCTGCTGATCAGCCCTTTGTGTATGGCCGGTCATATCTACAAATGGGTCGACGCCCAAGGCGTTACCCATTTCGACGCACAACCGCCGCGAGGCCAGGAGGCCGCCACGATGGTGACGCCCTCTCCGCCTGCCGGCAAACCCGCTGCGCCAATGCGCAGCACGGCGATTGGCGATCAACAGGCCATCGACAACACAGTGAAAAAGCAGGTCGCCGAGCAGCAAGCCCAGCTAAAGGTGTTTTGCGAGCAGGCGCGAACGAACCTGGCCCAGCTGCAGAACAATCCGCGATTGCGGGAGGATGTCGACGGCGAGCGGCGCCGCCTGACCGACGAGCAACGTCAGGAGCGCACAACCGAAGCACAGAAACAGATTGCGGATAACTGTGTAGGAGCTGTCGAGTGAAACGAGGCTGCGATCTTTTGACTTTGCTTTTTACAAACAAAGATCGCAGCCTCGTTTCACTCGACAGCTGCTACACGGATCGGAGTCAGCGAGAAGCGGTGATCAGCAGATCGAACTCTTTGAGCAAGACCTGCAACTGCCGATCCCTGCCCTGGACATCGCGGGCAGCGAAGACCATTTCAGCCATCTCCTGAATCCCCGACGCGTTGGGCAGCGGCAGATCCTGTTCGAGGATGAGCTTCATCCGCGGCAGGAAGATCCATTGCAGCCACTGCTCGAAATTCAGCGTATCCACCGAAAACGGTTCGACGCTGGATAACGCTTCAGCGGATGGCGAAACCTCGTCCCACCAGCCCTGAACCCGCAATTCACGCTCGATCAACAGCAGTTGTTCGGCAATCTTTGGGAAACGTGCATCCATCACAGCGAAACCTTGGCCTTCTGACGGGCCAGTGCAGCACCGGAGGAATCACCCTGCTTCTCACGCGCCTGGGCGATCAAATCCCACAGGCTGGCCTGAAGCGCCGGACGACCATTGGCGAATGTCAGGCCACGACGAGCGAACTGTTCAGCCTGAGGTGCATCGCCTTGGGCCATGCGCACCTGAGCCAATCGATAAAGCACTTGCGGCTCACGCGGTGCAACACGCTGGGCGCGCTCGAGACTGGAGGACGCACCGTTGAGATCACCGCCGGCCTGTTGCTGCTGAGCAGTGGTCAACAATGCCAGTACCGGACCGTCCAATTGCTCATCGGCAGACAAGCCACCGGAACTCGACGGAGGAATCCCGCTCGGCGTCGACGGCATGCTGTAGCTGCCCTGATTGATCGGTGCCGATTGCACCGGCGAGGTGTCGATCGGCCCAGGGGTAATCGGGCCCGGCGTGATCGGCCCGGTGCTGATCGGTGCCGACGCCACTGCGCCGCCACCTGGGACCATCACGACGACACCGGTGTCACCTTGTGGAATCGCCTGAGTCTGGGCTTGCACAGGGCGTTTTGACGTCGTCTGACGGAAACCGCCATTGGCCGACACTCGCTCACTGTTGGAGACCGCGCTGCCAGAATCCACAACCGGGATCGAACCGCGTTGTACGGAGGAGCAACCGCTGAGCAAAGCCACGGCGGTAACCGCTGGAATCAACCACTTGTTCACTTGAAACCCTCTTTGCTTAATTCATCCAGCCCTTGACCCAATCCATCACCGTTTCACCGGATGCCGGGCTTTCGCCACCGCACGCAGCGCCGGGAGGCGGTTCGCTGCCGCGAATATACGGCATCTGCACGGCACCTGGGCAGCTGCCTTCGGAACCTTGTCCGGTACGCGAATCGACCCAGGCCTGAACAACGTTGTCCGGCTGCGGCATGTCCAGCGGCAGCGGATCGGCCTTGCGCATGAAACTGGTCCAGACCTGCAACGCTCCGGTGGCACCGGTGAACGGCGTCTTGCCGTTGTCATCGCGGCCCAGCCACACCACCGCCAGCAAGTCCTGGCTGAAACCGGCGAACCAGCTGTCACGCGAATCGTTACTGGTACCGGTTTTACCCGCCAGGGTCAGGGTTTTCGGCAGCACGTTATAAACCGAACTGCCGGTACCTTCACGCATGACCCGCTGCATGGCGCTCTGGATCAGGTAAATGGAGGCCGGGTCGAAACGCTGCTCGATCTGGAACGGATAACGCTTGAGCGGCTCGCCTTCGGCGGTCAGTACACTACGAATCCCGCGCATCGGCGTATTGAAACCACCGTTGGCCAGCGTCTGGTACATGGTTGCCACTTCGATTGGGGTCAAACCACCGGCCCCCAGCAACATCGAAGGGAACGCCGGAAACTCGCGACTGACCCCCAGGCGTGCCAGTGTCTTCAGGACATTCGGTACACCCACCGCCAACCCGAGGCGCGCCGTCGACAGATTGTAGGAATGGGCCAGGCCCTGGTACAGGAACACCGTACCGTGGGAACGGCGATCGTAGTTCTGGGGTTTCCAGACCTGGCCATCCGCGCCTTTGATCGAGAAGGATTCGTCCGACAGCCAACTGGTCAGCGTGTACTGGCTCGGTTTCTCAAGGGCTGTCAGATACACCGCAGGCTTGATCAACGAGCCGATCGGCCGCACCGCATCCAGCGCACGGTTGAAGCCGGCGAAACTCGCCTGACGGCTGCCGATCATGGCCTGGACTTCACCGGTTTCCGGGTTGGTCACGACCATCGCCGCCTCAACTTCATCGGAACCCTTGCGCCCGGCCAGGCGTTTAAAGGTGTCGTTGACCGACGCCTCGGCTTTCATCTGCAGGATCGGGTCGAAACTGGTGAAGATCCGCAGGCCCTCTTCGGTCAAGTCTTCGTCGCGGTAGTCTTCGCGCAACTGACGTTTAACCAGGTCGAGGAAGCCCGGGAAAGAACTGTCCGCCAGCTTGCCGCGAGTTGTCACACCCAGTGGCATTTTCTTTGCGGCTTCGACCTGCTCGGCCGTGGCGACTCCTTGCTGTTCAAGAACATCAAGCACCAGATTGCGCCGCTCCAGCGCCCGTTCCGGATTGCGGCGCGGGTTGTAATAAGACGGCCCCTTGACCATGCCCACCAGCATGGCGACTTGATGCAGTTTCAGCTCGGACAATGGCTGCCCGAAGAAGAACTGGCTGGCCAGGCCGAAACCGTGCACCGCTCGCTGGCCATCCTGACCGACGAACACTTCATTGAGGTACGCCTCAAGAATTTCCCGTTTGTCGTAATGCAGCTCAAGCAGCATCGCCATCATGGCTTCGGTGAGTTTGCGGGTCAGGCTGCGTTCGCTGGTCAGGTAGAAATTCTTCACCAACTGCTGCGTCAGCGTACTGCCGCCCTGGGTCATCTTGCCGCCAGAGGTATTGACCCACACGGCGCGGGCAATCGACTTGGGCGACACGCCCCAGTGGCTATAGAAATCCCGGTCTTCCACGGCCACCAGGGTTTCCAGCAAATACGGCGGGACCTGATCGATTTTGATCAGAATGCGATCTTCGAGATTTTTCGGGTAAATCCCGCCGATCAGCAGCGGCTCCAGCCGCACGACAGAAAGCTTCGCTCCGTTGGTCGCCGAAAGTTCGGCCACATAGTCGCCGGAGAAGCGCACGCGCACCGGCTGAGCGTTCTCCAGGCCTTCATAGAACTGGAAGCCGCGGGTATTCAAGTCGACGGTGTTGCCGTTGACCGCCGCAGCGCCGGGGCCGTTGCTCACGGCTTCGCGGCGATAGCCCAAGGCATCGAGCTCGGTCAGGAAGTCTTCCTTGCTCAGCTTCTGGCCGGTGAACAGCTCGAGCGGGCGCGCATACACCTTGGCCGGGATGGTCCAACGCTTGCCGGAGAACTTCTCCTGGACCACGGCGTCGAGGTAAACCGCGAACCCGGCGAGCACCACGAGGCCGACCAGACTGAGTTTAAGGGCCCAGCCCAGCCAGGGGCTCAAGCCCTTGGAAGGTGGTTTTTTGGGGGTGCGGGGGGATCGAGTACGAGTCATGGCGGCGGATTATACGCACTTTATTCATACTCAACAGGAGCCCTCCGAGGTTTGCGTCAGGCGGACTTGCAGCCATAATGGCGACCGTGAATTTTCCCAAGACTTTGAAGGATCGCCTGTGAGCCAGTCCCTGATCGCCGCCCTGCAAAACCCGGCCCTCTACCCGCATCCGGTAGACGGGTTCCAGGTCATCGAGACCCATATCTCCTGGGTCATTCTCACGGGCCCCTTTGCTTATAAAGTGAAGAAGCCAGTGAATTTCGGCTTCCTCGACTTCACCAGCCTCGACGCTCGTGAGCATTTCTGCAGCGAAGAATTGCGCCTTAACCAGCGCCTGACCAACGATTTGTATCTGGAAGTGTTGCCGATCACTGGCAGCGAAACAGCACCTCAGTTGGGTGGCGACGGTCCGGTTGTCGATTTCGCGCTGAAAATGCGTCAATTCCCACAAAGCCAGTTGCTCAGCACCCTGCAAGCCAACGGCGAGCTGACCACCGCGCACATCGACGAGATGGCCGCGCAGATTGCCCAATTCCACCTCACTGCACCGAAAGTGCCTGGCGAACACGAAGCCGGCACCCCGGATAGCGTGATGGCGCCAGTACGCCAGAACTTCGAACAGATCCGTCCGTTCCTCAGCGACAAGGCCGATCTGCTGCAACTCGATGCTTTGCAAGCCTGGGCCGAAAGCAGCTTCGAACGCCTCAAGCCGTTGTTTGCCCAGCGCAAGACTGAAGGCTTCATCCGCGAATGCCACGGTGATATCCACTTGGGCAACGCCACCGTGATCGACGGCAAGGTCGTGATCTTCGACTGCATCGAGTTCAACGAACCGTTCCGCTTCACCGACGTTTATGCCGACACCGGTTTCCTGGCCATGGACCTGGAAGACCGCGGCCTGAAGAGCCTGGCACGTCGTTTCATCAGCCAGTACCTGGAACTGACCGGTGACTATCAGGGCCTTGAGCTGCTGAACTTCTATAAAGCCTACCGCGCACTGGTTCGCGCCAAGGTCAGCCTGTTCAGCATGCCGGCCGAGGCCGACCCGGTGCAACGCGCAACCACCCTGCGCCAGTACCGCAACTACGCCAACCTGGCGGAAAGCTACAGCACCATTCCTTCGCGTTTCATGGCGATAACCCACGGTGTTTCCGCCGTCGGCAAGAGTCACGTAGCCATGCGCCTGGTGGAAGCGCTGGGCGCCATTCGCCTGCGTTCGGATGTTGAACGCAAGCGCTTGTTCGGCGAGCAAACCGTAGCGAATGACCCGCAGGCCGGCATTTATAGTGCCGACGCCAGCGCCGCCACTTACAACCGCTTGCATGAGATTGCCGCAGTCATCCTGCGTGCCGGTTTCCCGGTGGTCATTGATGCGACTTACCTCAAACGCGACCAGCGCGACGGCGCGGCGAAAATCGCCGAGGCCACCGGTGCACCGTTCCTGATCCTCGATTGCAACGCACCACAAGCGGTCATCGAGAGCTGGCTGGCTTTGCGTCAGGCAGACAAAAAGGATCCGTCCGACGCCAACCTGGCTGTCATCGCCGCGCAGCAAGCCAGTCGTGAAGCCCTGACGCCTGCCGAGATTCTGTGCAGCAAACGCGTCCAGACCAATGAAAGCGGAACCCTCGATACCGTCGTTGCGCAGATTCGCCAGCGCATGCCAGGTCTGTAAAAAACTATTTCAGCCGTGAAGCCTTCGCCGGCTTCACGGCTGTCAAATAGTGGCACTATACTGGCGTCATAAAACCATCAGGTGATGCGACATGAGCCAGCCGAAACTTCTCGACACCCCGCTTTATGCCTTGCTGCACAAAGACGACATCGCAGGCTTCAATGCCGAACGTGCCGGTCACGCCTCCGTCGACATGGTCGGCGGCGATTTTCGTGGCCTGGACCTGCGTGAACTGAACGCCGAGGGTGTCGACTTTACCGATGCCTATTTCCGCTCCGCCGATTTGCGCGGCATCGACTTTCGCAACGCTTGCCTGGAAGGTGCGAGCCTGGCTCACGCACAGATCTCCGGCGCCTACTTTCCGCCAGAACTGAGCGCTGACGAGATCCTGATGTCGATGAATTTCGGTACGCGCCTGCGTTACCGCACTCGCTAAAAACGACCTTCTGCCTGACAAGTCCAGCGCCCCTGCTTTGCGCTGGACGCTGGTTTTTTTGTCGCGAAAGTTGATTCCTCCGCGCCTCCCCCTACTGCACCCGCAGACCTTTACGCGGCTCTTTGAGTATTCCTCTTAGAAGCTTTTGCGTCGAAACCGACCAAACAATCACGCTTTTCCTACTGATGGCTACACTCCTGAGAGGCTCGCCCACGCACCGATCGGCCGTCGCAAGGAGGCTTGATGAATGATGAACTGCAACACCTGAAGAATCTTGGCAAGACGTCGGCGCAGTGGCTGCATGCCGTGGGCATCCACAGCGCCTCGGACTTGCGTCGCCTCGGGGCGGTGGATGCTTATCGGGCCGTGCGTACGCGCGGATTCCGGGCGTCCAAGGTGTTGTTGTATGCGATCGAAGGCGCACTGATGGACGTGCACTGGAATGACATTCCGGCTGATCGCAAAGAAGCCTTGAACAAACAACTGGAAGCCATCTCGTCACGTCACAAGAATTGAACAGGCAGATTTCGCCTCAGGATTACCGCCTGAAGCGCAATGATTTCGGGGCTATTCAGCAAGAGGATGGAGGATTTCAAAGAAATCAAAAAACAGCGGTTGACTTGGTAATGAGAATCGCTATGATTATCACAACTGGTCGCGAGACTGGTCGATATTTGAAAAGCCCTTGGTTCGGACTCTCAGATATCTCCTCATCAGGCTAATCACGGTTATTTGACCCGACTCTTGTCGGGTCTTTTTTTGCCTGTGAAAAAGTGGTCGTTTACTGACCGAACTGCTTACGCATTTCTGCACAGTAATCCTGAGCCGGCGTGGCGGGCGTATACCAGACGTAATCAGCCATGGCCGGTGTTACCTCACCGCCCTGCTCCGCCAGCATCAAAACCGTGGGTGCTTGCGGCTCTCCAATATCAAGCACGTGGATCGGCACGCCAACATCCTTGCGCGCGTGATAGGCGCCAGCGAACAGCAGCGAAGGCGTCGGTGCCGACAGCAAACGCGCGGCCATCCGCCGATCACGTTGCTGCTGGACCGCCAGCATCGCGGGCATTTGTGAGGTGGGCAGCAGGCCGCAATGGGAGTCGTTGATCTGTGCAAGCAACTCATCCTTGACCGAATCAGCGTTGGAACGCGAACCGCTCAGTGTCGGTGGCTTGGCGTAGACGGTACGGATTTCAGGATTATCCAGATTGGCCGCCAGTAGAGGGTACGGTTGAGTCAGCACAAAACCCACGATCGGTCCGTACAGACTCCAGTCCCACCCCGACTGCCAGTTCAACGCGCCGGGCAAATCAGCGGGCAGTGTCGAGGCACGACGAACGTCATCGACGCGCGGTTGTTGATCCGGCGTAAGCATCTCCAGCAGCAGGCTGCCCTGTGGTCGACGCTCGCCCAGCGCCTGCAACAACCACAATTGCAGTTGATGGTGATCACGATTGTCATGCTGCTCGCCGACGATCAGCCGCGTCGGCTCGGCCAGCCGTGCGACCAGTTCCCGAGGTGTCAGGACCTGACCGCTGCGCAGGTCACGAATCTCACCGGTGACCGGCGGCGGGCTCGATAGGTGCTGGCAGCCACTCAAGACCAGCAGCGCCAACAGCAAAATCACACGCATGTGCTCACCTCGATGAATTGCTCAGCGGGCGATGATCAGCGGATGCCCACGTTCCGGGTGCTGCTGCACCAGCACCTCCAGCCCGAACACGGCCTTGAGTGGTTCCGGACGCAATACCTGCTCCGGCGTATCAAGCGCCACCGGCCGCCCACCTTCGAGCAGTAACAGGCGATCACAATAGCGCGCCGCCAGGTTCAGATCATGCAGGATCACCAGCACTGCAGCGCCGTGATCGGCGAATTCGCGCACCGCTTGCAGGGTGGTGTGCTGGTGCAGCGGATCGAGCATCGAGGTCGGCTCATCGAGCAACAGCGTTTGCCCCGCTTCGCCTGGCCAGAGCTGCGCCAGCACCCGCGCCAGATGCACCCGCTGACGCTCGCCGCCGGACAAGGCCAGATAGCTGCGACCACTCAGGTGCCCGGCATCGGCAGCGTGCAAGGCAGCGGCGACGATCTCGTCATCCCGGACCCGTCCGCTTTGGTAAGGCAATCGCCCCATGCCGACCACTTCTTCGACACGAAAGGCGAAGTCCAGGGTCGATACCTGCGGCAATACCGCCAGCCGCTGGGCTCGCTGCGCGCCGGTCCAATGACTCAACTCGCGCTCATCGAGCCAGACGCTGCCATGATCAGCCTTCAACTCACCGCACAAGGCGCCGAGCAAGGTGCTTTTGCCGGCACCGTTGGGCCCCAGCACGCCAAGCACTTCGCCTGGTTTGAGCTCAAGTGTGATGTCCGTCAGAACGATCTTCGTGCCTCGACGGATTTGCAGGCGCTGGGTTCGCAACATCAGGCACGCCCTCTAAGCAATAAATACAGAAAGAACGGCGCGCCGATGAAGGCCGTGACAATCCCGATCGGCAACTCCGCCGGTGCCAGGGCAAGCCGCGCCACCAGATCGGCAAACAGCAGAAGACTGGCACCCGCCAGCACCGAGGCCGGTAACAACACCCGATGATCAGGACCGGCCAGCAGTCGCATCAGATGCGGCACCACCAGACCGACAAAGCCGATCATCCCCGCTGCCGCCACCGCCGCGCCAACGCCCAGCGCAGTGCAGAACACCAGTTCGCGCTTGAGCCCTTCGACGTCGATGCCCAAGTGACCGGCCTCCGATTCGCCCAGCAACAGCGCATTCAAGGCCTTGGCCCGGCGCGGCAACCACAGCGCCACACCGGCGCTCACCAGCAGTAACGGCCAGAGCCGCGAATAGCTGGCGCCGTTGAGGCTGCCCAGGTTCCAGAACGTCAGCGTGCGCAAGGTCGCGTCGTCGGCCAGATAAGTGAACAAACCTACCGCGGAACCCGCCAGCGCAGTCAATGCGATACCGGCCAGAAGCATGGTTGCGACATTGGTCTGCCCGTTGCGCCGACCCAGCCGATACACCAGCGCCGTCACGCCCAAGCCACCGAGAAATGCGCACACCGACAATAGATAAGGTCCGAACGATTCAGGCAGACCACCAAATATCGAACCACCGACAATCGCGATAGCAGCACCCAACGCAGCACCGCTGGACACGCCTACCAACCCGGGATCAGCCAGAGGGTTACGAAACAAGCCCTGCATCGCCACGCCGGAAAGCGCCAGCACACCACCCACCGCCAGGCCCAACAAGGTTCGAGGCAGGCGGATTTGCCCGAGGATCAACTCGGCCTGCTCCAGCCCGTCGGGCGCAATGGGCAGGCCGATCAGGCGCATCGCCGCGCGCAAGGTATCGAACAAAGGCAGGCTCACCGGTCCGAGCGCCAACGACAACCAGATCGCCACTAAACAAAGCAGGCTTAAACCAATGAACAACGTGCGGGGTTTAACCAGAATGGTCATTGGGCGGGTTTACCGGGAAAGAAGCTGTCAGAGAGCTTTTTCAGTTCATCGGGCAACCGTGGACCGAGACCACCTACCAGCAATGTCGGATCGAGTTCCATGACGCGCCCATCCTTGGCTGCACGGGTCGAAGACAGAATCGGGTTCTCCTTGAACAACGCCGCACGCGCGGCATCGCCGGTCAGCGCTCGGTCCGCAAACACCAACACGTCCGGGTCAAGACTGACCAGCGACTCAACAGAAAAGGGTTTGTAGCCGGTATGCGTTGCCAGATTGTGCCCACCGGCTAGCTGGATCAACCAATCGGCGGCGGTGTCCTTGCCGGCGATCAGCGGCTTGCCGCCCGCATGGCCCAGCAGCAACAGCACACCCGGCGATTTTTCCTTCAACTGCGTACGAGTGACCCGGACCTTCTGCTGGTCAAGTTGCTGCTGATAAGACTGGATCAATTGCGCAGCCTTGTCCTCGGCACCGAGCAACTTGCCCAGGTGCGCCAGGTTGCCCTGCAACGTCGGCAGATCTGGCTGGGCCGAGAACAACTCAACCTGCACGCCCGCGCTTCGAATCTGCGACAGCACCGGCGGCGGCCCCATTTCTTCGGTGCCGACCAGAATCTGCGGGCGTAAGCTCAAGATGCCCTCCGCCGACAGTTGCCGCTGATAACCGATGCTCGGCAGCGCCTTCAACGATTGCGGATGCTGGCTGGTGGTATCGACTCCGACCAGTTTCGACTCCCCGCCCAGCGCGCTCACCCACTCCGACAGGGCGCCGCCGGCACTGACCCAACGCTGGGGCAACTCGGCCGCTGCGGCGTGATGGCTGACGAGGAGTCCGACACACAGCGCAGCAACGCGGGTACTCAGGCGCATAAACAGCTTCCTTTTAAGTTTTCCCAGGCATCGAGATGTCAGGCCAAGTATCCTCGGCATCCGGCACCTGCACCCGACGGGCGAAGCGGCCATTTGATAATTGTTTGCATTTGAACGTCAAGCTCGGACATATCCGGTCACGAGCCGCCGGCGTTGAGGATAGACATGAAGCTGCTTTGCACAGGTGCCGAATTGGCTGACAACAGCAGTCGCGGATTCGAAGTCGACGACCAGAAACTCTTCGCCGTGCGCCGGGGCGGCCACGTGTATGTCTACATCAATCGCTGCCCGCACCGGGGTGTTGGCCTGGAATGGAAACCCGACCAGTTTCTCGACCCCAGCAACAGTTTGATCCAGTGCGCCACCCACGGCGCACTGTTCCTGATCGAAGACGGCGAATGCGTCGCCGGCCCGTGCGCCGGGCAATCCCTCGCCACCGTTGCCTGCCGCGAAGACGCGCAAGGGATCTGGATCAGCCTTTAGCCGTTCAGCTGCACATCCAGACGCCGATCGACCACCATTTCTTCGTGAGTCAATCGCACGCCATAGGCCAGCACCTCGACTCCGCACACCACCGCCTCACGCAATGCCGCCGCGTAGGCCGAATCGATTTCTTCTGCCGGACGCACGGCGTCGATCCCCGTGAGGTTTACGCAATACAACTGCACCGCACGAATCCCGTCCCGAGCCAGATGAGCCAGTTCCCGCAAATGTTTGGCGCCCCGTTGCGTCACTGCATCAGGAAACGCCGCCACCGATGAACCGTCGAAGCCCAGGGTCACGCTTTTGACTTCCACATACGCCGGCCCGTCCGGGTAATCGAGGCGGAAATCGATGCGGCTGCTTTCCTGCCCGTAGGCCACTTCGCGTTTCAACTCGGTAAAGCCGTTCAGTTCGGTAATAACGCCGGCCCGTAACGCCTCTTCGATCAACCCGTTGGCGCGCCCGGTGTTCACGCAAAACAGACGACCCTGTGGGGTTTCACCGATTTCCCAGGTGCCAGGCAATTTGCGTTTCGGGTCATTGGAGCGGCTGAACCAGACTTGGCCGCCTTCCACCTGGCAATTGAGCATCGAGCCAGTGTTCGGGCAATGGATGGTCAGCAATTCGCCGCCAACGGTTTCGATATCGGCGAGAAAACGCTTGTAGCGGCGGATCAGGCGACCTTCTTCGAGGGGAGGATGAAAACGCATCAACCTTGCCAGCTCCGCAAACCACGAGCGATCCGCTCGACCGCTTCTTCCAGGCGCGGCAGGCTTTGGGTGTACGCAAAACGCACGTGATGCCCGGCCTGATAGCGCCCGAAGTCCAGTCCCGGGGTAATTGCCACGTACTCGGTTTCGAGGAAATATCGGCAGAACGCGAAGGCATCGCCGCCGAACTTGCTGATATCGGCGTACAAGTAGAACGCGCCTTCCGGTTCGACGGCGATGCCGAAGCCCAGTTCTCGCAGAGCCGGCAAGAGGAAATCCCGACGACGCCCGAATTCGGCGCGACGCGCTTCCAGAATGCTGATCGTGGCCGGCTCAAAGCAAGCCAAAGCAGCGTGCTGGGCCATGCTTGGGGCGCTGATGTAGAGGTTTTGCGCGAGTTTTTCCAGTTCGCCGACAGCTGCTTCAGGCGCGACCAGCCAACCCAACCGCCAACCGGTCATGCCGAAATACTTGGAAAAACTATTGAGGACGAAGGCGCTGTCATCGACTTCCAGCAGACTGGCGGCATCAGTGCCATAAGTCAGGCCATGGTAGATCTCGTCCACCACCAGGTGACCGTGGCGCTCCTTGATCGCAGCCGACAAGCCTGCCAGTTCATCGCGGGTCAGAATCGTCCCGGTCGGATTGGCGGGCGAGGCCACCAAGGCGCCGACGCTGTCCTGATCCCAATGGCGCGCCACCAGGTCCGGCGTCAGCTGATAACGCACATCCGGGCCGACCGGCACCAGTTGCGCTGCGCCTTCGACCAACCGCAGAAAATGCCGATTGCACGGGTAACCCGGGTCAGCCAGCAGCCAGTGTTTGCCCGGGTCCACCAGCAAGGCGCTGGCCAGCAACAGCGCACCGGAACCGCCGGGCGTGATGAGGATTCGCTGCGGATCAATGTTCAAACTGTAACGTTGTTGATAGAAATTCGAGATCGCTTCGCGTAACTCGGGGATGCCGCGCGCTGCCGTATAACGAGTTTTCCCCGCCGTCAGTGCCGCCTGGCCGGCCTGGATGATCGGCTCGGCGGTGGTGAAGTCCGGCTCGCCGATTTCCAGGTGGATCACATCGTGACCCGCAGCCTGCAATTCATTGGCCCGCGCCAGCAGCGCCATGACATGGAAAGGTTCGATCGCGCGACTGCGGGCACTGTAGGACTGAGCCATTAGCCTTCCTTACAACGGAGAAAAGAATCGATTCTACCCAAGCGCCGGAACGAGCGAGAACCTAAAGCGGTCAGAGGCGTTATAACCCTGACCGTAAACGACTCAAGCGTGTACCCCAGGTTTGACTAAAATCAATAATTGATCAGGTCTCCAACGCCGCCAGACAAGGCTTTGCAATCATTTGCAAGCCCTTGGGGCCACTACCTCGACATCCGGGAGTAGCGCGCCCCGATTTGATCTGGTAAGTTCGCCCGCTTGCAGCCGCAGGGCCGGCAGGTGTCGGTGATGGAGCAATCCTGCGCAATGGATTACAAGAGTAGAGGCGGTCCATTTCATGCCCACCCAAGCAAAGCAGCAAAATACGTCGATCAGCGGCTTCGAACCCTACCAGGCAGTAAAGGGCGAGGAGTACATGGGCAAGCCCATGCGCGCTCACTTCACCAAGATCCTGAATAAGTGGAAACAGGACTTGATGCAGGAAGTCGACCGTACGGTTGATCACATGAAGGACGAAGCGGCCAACTTCCCTGACCCGGCAGACCGTGCCAGCCAGGAAGAAGAGTTCAGCCTTGAACTGCGTGCCCGCGACCGCGAGCGCAAGTTGATCAAGAAGATCGACAAGACGCTGCAGCTGATCGAAGACGAAGAATATGGCTGGTGCGAGTCCTGCGGCGTCGAGATCGGCGTCAAGCGACTGGAAGCCCGCCCTACCGCCGACATGTGCGTTGACTGCAAGACCCTGGCGGAAATCAAGGAAAAACAAGTCGGCAAGTAATGTCGCCTTGAACGAACAACGGAGCGTGAGAACGCTCCGTTTTTGTTTCTGAAATTTGCCCCGCAGAAAACCTATGGGAGCGAGCCTTTGTGGTGAGGGGATTTATCCCCGTTCGGCTGCAGAGCAGTCGCAAGCTGGTTGAATGCGATCAATCTTACGCATCGCGATTACAGGTTTGGGGCCGCTACGCAGCCCAACGGGGATAAATCCCCTCGCCACAAAGGCTCACTCCCACAAGTGACTTGCGCACGCCCGGACAACGTAAATTGCACTTATGACCGCCATCGCCTCCCCCACCTACATCGGGCGCTTCGCCCCCACGCCCAGCGGCCATCTGCATTTCGGTTCGCTGGTCGCAGCGCTGGCCTCGTACCTCGACGCCCGTGCGGTGGGCGGTCGCTGGTTGATGCGCATGGAGGATCTCGATCCGCCACGGGAAGAACCCGGCGCTCAGGCAGCCATCTTGAAAGCGCTGGAAAGCTACGGTTTCGAGTGGGACGGTGAAATGGTCCTCCAGAGCGACCGGCACGAGGCTTACGCCGAAGTCCTCAATCGCCTGTTCAATCAGGGCCTCGCCTACGCCTGCACCTGTTCGCGCAAACAATTGGAGCCGTATCACGGCATTTACCCGGGCCTGTGCCGAAATGCCGGCCATGGCACTGAAGACGCCGCGATTCGACTGCGCGTGCCCGAGCTGGACTACCACTTCATCGACCGCGTGCAAGGCGAGTTCCGCCAGCATCTGGGGCGGGAGGTCGGCGATTTCGTGATCCGCCGCCGCGACGGGCTCTACGCCTATCAACTGGCGGTGGTGCTGGACGATGCCTGGCAAGGCATCACCGACATCGTCCGTGGCGCTGATCTGCTGGACTCAACGCCGCGCCAGCTCTATCTGCAAGAACTGCTGGGCCTGCGGCAACCGCGCTACCTGCACATCCCGCTGATTACCCAGCCCGATGGCAACAAACTGGGCAAATCCTATCGCTCGCCGCCGCTGACCGAAGACCAGGCCACGCCTTTGTTGCTGCGTGCGTTGCGTGCACTGGGGCAAAACCCGGGCAAGGAACTGGCGTATGCGACACCACGGGAAGTGCTGGATTGGGGCATCGCCCACTGGGATGCGTTATTAATCCCGCGCACACTGACCCTGCCCGAAGCGCAACTACAGTGATCACACTTGCAGTGGCGCGCCCATCCGTTACCATCGCCGCACGTTTTCGGGCACGCGCATAAAAAAGAGAGGCCGGGATGTACATCTATCGCTTGGTCCTGCTCCTGGTAGTGGGGATTTATCTGTTCTCCCCGGCCATCATGGATTGGTGGATCGACGCCACTGGCGCCTGGTATCGCCCTTATCTGCTCTGGCTGATTCTGATCGTCGTGACCTTCATCCTGCAGAGCCAAAAAGATGCCGATGAGCTTTAGCCTGACCCAGATGATCCTGATCAGCGCCGCGTACCTGGCGGTGCTGTTCGGCGTCGCCTGGATCAGCGAACGGGGCATGATCCCCCGGGCGATCATTCGCCACCCGCTGACCTACACCCTGTCGTTGGGTGTTTATGCCAGTGCCTGGGCGTTTTACGGCACGGTGGGCCTGGCCTATCAGTACGGCTACGGGTTTCTGTCCAGTTACCTCGGGGTTTCCGGGGCGTTTTTGCTGGCGCCGGTGTTGCTGTACCCGATCCTGAAAATCACCCGCACGTATCAGTTGTCGTCCCTTGCCGACCTGTTCGCCTTCCGTTTCCGCAGTACCTGGGCCGGGGCGCTGACCACCATTTTCATGCTGATCGGCGTGCTGCCATTGCTGGCCTTGCAAATTCAGGCGGTGGCCGACTCCATCGGCATCCTGACCCGCGAGCCGGTGCAACATCGCGTGGCCCTGAGCTTCTGCGCACTGATTACGCTGTTCACGATTTTCTTCGGATCGCGCCACATCGCCACCCGAGAAAAACATGAAGGCCTGGTGTTCGCGATTGCCTTCGAGTCGGTGATCAAGCTGATCGCCATTGGCGGCGTCGGCCTCTATGCCCTTTATGGCGTGTTCGACGGCCCGCAACAGCTGGAACTGTGGCTGCTGCAAAACCAGACCGCCCTCGCCGCGTTGCACACGCCGTTGCAGGAAGGTCCGTGGCGTACGTTGCTGCTGGTGTTCTTCGCCTCGGCGATTGTGATGCCGCACATGTACCACATGACCTTTACCGAGAATCTCAACCCGCGTTCGCTGGTCAGTGCGAGCTGGGGCTTGCCGTTGTTCCTGCTGCTGATGAGCCTGGCGGTGCCGCTGATTCTCTGGGCCGGCCTGAAACTCGGCGCCACCACCAATCCTGAATATTTCACGCTGGGCATCGGCATCGCCGCCAACAGCAAGGCCCTGGCGCTATTGGCCTATATCGGCGGATTGTCGGCGGCCAGCGGCCTGATCATCGTCACCACCCTGGCGCTGTCCGGGATGGCGCTGAACCATTTGGTGCTGCCGCTCTATCAACCACCGGCCGAAGGCAACATCTATCGCTGGCTGAAGTGGACTCGCCGGGCGCTGATCGTTGCGATCATCATGGCCGGTTACGGTTTCTACCTGTTACTGGGCGCCGAACAGGATCTGGCCAACCTCGGCATCGTCGCGTTTGTTGCCACGTTGCAATTCCTTCCGGGCGTGCTGTCGGTCCTGTATTGGCCGACCGCCAACCGTCGCGGCTTCATTGCCGGTTTGCTGGCGGGGATTCTGGTGTGGCTGGTGACCATGCTGTTGCCGCTGGTCGGCAATCTGCAGGGCTTCTACATTCCACTGCTGAACATGATCTACGTGCTGGACGACACCAGTTGGCACATGGCCGCGATCGCGTCCCTGGCCGCCAACGTGCTGATGTTCACCCTGATCTCGCTGTTCACCAACGCCAGCCCCGAAGAGGCCAGCGCCGCCGAAGCCTGCGCCGTGGACAACGTGCGTCGCCCGCAACGCCGTGAATTGCACGCCGCCTCGCCCCAGGAATTCGCCACGCAGCTTGCAAAACCATTGGGTGCCAAGGCCGCTCAGAAAGAGGTCGAGCAAGCCCTGCGCGATCTCTATCTGCCGTTCGACGAGCGCCGGCCTTATGCCTTGCGCCGTCTGCGTGACCGTATCGAAGCCAACCTCTCCGGCCTGATGGGGCCAAGCGTGGCTCAGGACATGGTCGAGACCTTCCTGCCGTATAAGGCCGGCGGCGAAAACTACGTTACCGAAGACATCCACTTCATCGAAAGCCGCCTCGAGGACTACCACTCGCGCCTCACCGGCCTTGCCGCCGAACTCGATGCCCTGCGCCGCTATCACCGCCAGACCTTGCAGGAATTGCCGATGGGCGTTTGCTCGCTGGCCAAGGATCAGGAAATCCTCATGTGGAACAAAGCCATGGAGGAGCTGACCGGGATTGCGGCGCAGCGTGTGGTCGGTTCGCGCCTGAGCACCATCGCCGATCCGTGGAAAGAACTGCTGCAAGGCTTCATCAATCTGCCGGACGAGCATTTGCACAAACAACACTTGGCCCTCGATGGCCAGACCCGCTGGCTGAACCTGCACAAAGCAGCGATCGATGAACCGCTCGCGCCGGGCAACAGTGGTCTGGTATTGCTGGTGGAAGACCTGACCGAAACGCAGATGCTCGAAGACAAACTGGTGCACTCCGAGCGCCTGGCCAGCATCGGCCGACTCGCCGCCGGCGTGGCCCATGAAATCGGCAACCCGATCACCGGCATCGCGTGCCTGGCGCAGAACCTGCGCGAAGAGCGTGAAGACGATAGCGAACTGAAGGAAATCAGCGGACAGATCCTTGAACAGACCAAACGCGTGTCACGCATCGTTCAATCGCTGATGAGCTTCGCCCACGCCGGCAGTCATCAGCACAGCGACGAGCCCGTCTGTCTGGCCGAAGTGGCTCAGGATGCCATCGGTTTGCTGGCCCTGAACCGACGCAATTTCGAAGTGCAGTTCTATAATCTGTGTGACCCCGATCACTGGGTCGAAGGCGATCCGCAGCGCCTCGCCCAGGTCTTGATCAACTTGCTCTCAAACGCCCGTGACGCCTCGCCTCCCGGCAGTGCGGTGCGGGTCAAAAGCGAAGCCGGCGAACACACGGTCGACTTGATCGTGGAAGACGAAGGCAGCGGAATTCCGAAGAACATCATGGACAGATTGTTCGAACCTTTCTTCACCACCAAGGATCCTGGCGAAGGCACCGGTCTGGGCCTTGCACTGGTCTATTCCATCGTTGAAGAGCATTATGGACAAATCACCATCGACAGCCCGGCTGATGTACAAAGCCAACGCGGCACCCGTATCCGGGTGACCTTGCCGCGTCATGTCGAAGCGACGTCCGCTGTGAACTGAGACCGTCGAGAGTATCGAATCAATGCCGCACATTTTGATCGTCGAAGACGAAACAATTATCCGCTCCGCCTTGCGCCGCCTGCTGGAACGCAACCAGTACCAGGTCAGCGAAGCCGGTTCAGTGCAGGAAGCACAAGAACGCTTCACTATTCCCACGTTCGACCTGATCGTCAGCGACTTGCGTCTGCCGGGCGCTCCGGGTACCGAGTTGATCAAGCTCGGCCAGGGCACTCCGGTGCTGATCATGACCAGCTACGCCAGCCTGCGTTCAGCCGTCGACTCGATGAAGATGGGCGCGGTGGATTACATCGCCAAGCCTTTCGATCACGATGAAATGCTCCAGGCCGTCGCGCGAATCCTGCGTGACCGTCAAGCTGTGCAAGCCAGCGGCGAACCTGCCGTCGGCAAAGCCGGCAATGGCGCGGCGAAACCGGGTGTCGATAACAGCAACGGCGAAATCGGCATCATTGGTTCGTGCCCGCCGATGCAGGACCTGTACAGCAAGATCCGCAAAGTCGCGCCGACTGACTCCAATGTCCTGATCCAGGGCGAATCCGGTACCGGTAAAGAACTGGTGGCCCGCGCCCTGCACAACCTGTCCAAACGCGCCAAGGCGCCGATGATTTCGGTGAACTGCGCAGCCATTCCGGAAAGCCTGATCGAGTCCGAACTGTTCGGCCACGAAAAAGGCGCGTTCACCGGCGCCAGCGCCGGGCGTGCCGGTCTGGTGGAAGCGGCGGATGGCGGCACCTTGTTCCTCGACGAAATCGGCGAACTGCCGCTGGAAGCCCAGGCCCGCTTGCTGCGCGTGTTGCAGGAAGGTGAAATTCGCCGGGTCGGTTCGGTGCAGTCGCAGAAGGTCGATGTGCGTTTGATCGCTGCGACTCACCGGGACCTCAAGAGCCTGGCGAAGATCGGCCAGTTCCGTGAAGACTTGTATTATCGCCTCCACGTGATCGCCCTGAAACTGCCGGCCCTGCGTGAGCGAGGTGCAGACGTCAATGAAATCGCCAATGCCTTCCTGGCGCGACAGAGCGCGCGGGTCAACCGCACCGACCTGAAGTTCGCTGCGGATGCCGAACAGGCGATTCGTCATTACTCCTGGCCGGGCAACGTGCGCGAACTGGAAAACGCAGTAGAGCGCGCTGTCATCCTGTGCGAGAGCCCGGAGATTTCCGCCGAGTTGCTGGGGATCGACATCGAACTGAGCGATCTGGAAGACGACGACTTCATCGGCCTGCCCCCGCAACAGGGCAACAACGCCAGCAATAACAGCCACGAGCCGACTGAAGACCTGTCACTGGAAGACTACTTCCAGCACTTCGTACTTGAGCATCAGGACCACATGACGGAAACCGAACTGGCCCGCAAACTCGGGGTGAGTCGCAAATGCCTGTGGGAACGTCGTCAGCGCCTGGGTATCCCGCGGCGCAAGACCGGGGTGGCCAGCGAGAGCTGAACCGCGCCTGTCTGATGTGTGGGTAACACGTGACTTTGTGAAAAAACTGTTACCTCACGTATTTCACGTAACAGAAGCCGGGGCTTACGGTAACGAAGCCCCGGTTTTTTTGGGCCTCGAAAAACCCCAGCAACCTGCCTAACCCCTTGTTTTACTGGGCCTCGCAAAAGTTGGCACGCACCCTGCTATATGTTCAGTACAAGAACAATAACAAGCAATGCACAAGACAATAAAAATAAGACGAATCGACTCACGCACAATAAAAACAAGACGGCGAGAGGCGCAGCTAACTGATTCTTTTGGAGAGGCGTTGTATTTGGGGCTTGCCCCACGACCAGGCCGAGAATAATAAAAAGCTGTCATAAGACAGTGCCTGAACTGGTTGGATCGAAAGATCACTGCAGCACAGCGACCAAAGCAATCCGTTTGCTCTTGGCTCCCGATTGGGAGGGTCATGAAGGAAAAACTTCATGGCGAGGGCACTTAACAAAAACAAAAAGCCCGAATCAAAAATAAAAATAGAGCATGCAACTACTTTCTTGGGGAGCTTCGGCTCCCCTTGTAGTTTCTGGCGTTTGAGCCTTGCAGCTGCACTGTGGCGAGGGGATTTATCCCCGTTCGGCTGCGAAGCAGTCGTAAAACCTGAACGCTCGGTCTATCTGAAGCACCGCGCAGTATGAATTCACGACTGCTTCGCAGCCGAACGGGGATAAATCCCCTCGCCACAGCGCGCTGCTCGACAGCTGCTACAGGGGCCGCTACACAGTCCCTTCCCAGATATGCCCTTCAAGCGCTTGCGCAGCTTCCTACACCATCCCCCGACTAAATGCTAGAATCCCGGCCCATCATGCGGTCATTCTTCGTTATGGCCGAACATTCCTTCAAACAGTGCATCCCATGCTGAAGAAGTTGTTCCAGTCATTCCGTTCTCCCAAGCGTCATACGCAACACATTCGCAGTACGCCTGAAGTGCTCAACAGCGGCCAACATTCGCTGCAAAAGGCCCAATTCAGCCGTTATGCGGTGAACATCGTCGAGCGCCTGCAGAACGCCGGTTACCAGGCTTACCTGGTTGGCGGCTGTGTGCGTGACATGCTCCTGGGCATCACGCCCAAGGATTTCGACGTCGCCACCAGCGCCACGCCTGAACAGGTTCGAGCCGAATTCCGCAACGCACGGATCATCGGTCGCCGCTTCAAACTGGTGCATATCCACTTCGGTCGCGAAATCATCGAAGTCGCGACCTTCCGCGCCAATCACCCGCAAAACGACGAGGAAGAAGACAGCAACCAGTCTTCCCGTAACGAGAGCGGGCGTATCCTGCGCGACAACGTCTACGGCACGCTGGAAGAAGACGCGCAACGCCGCGACTTCACCATCAACGCCTTGTATTACGACCCGGTCAGCGAACGCATCCTCGATTACGCCAACGGCGTACACGACATCCGCAATCACCTGATCCGCCTGATTGGCGATCCGAAGCAACGCTACCAGGAAGACCCGGTCCGGATGCTGCGAGCCGTGCGTTTCGCCGCCAAGCTGAATTTCGGCATTGAAAAACACAGCGCCCTGCCGATCCGTGACCTGGCGCCGATGTTGCGCGAGATCCCGTCAGCCCGCCTGTTTGAAGAAGTGCTCAAGCTGTTCCTCTCCGGCCATGCCGCGGACACCTTCGAGATGCTGGTCGACCTGCAGTTGTTCGACCCGCTGTTCCCGGCCAGTGCCGAGGCGCTGGAATACAACCCGACCTACACCCACACCTTGATCAGCGAAGCATTGATCAACACCGACCTGCGGATCAAACAGAACAAACCGGTGACCCCGGCGTTCCTGTTTGCAGCCCTACTGTGGCCTGCCCTGCCGGCTCGCGTACTGCGTCTGCAAGAACGTGGCATGCCGCCGATTCCGGCGATGCAGGAAGCGGCTCACGAGCTGATTGCCGAACAGTGCCAGCGGATTGCGATTCCGAAACGTTTCACCATGCCGATCCGCGAGATCTGGGACATGCAGGAGCGTCTTCCGCGCCGCAGCGGCAAGCGTGCCGACCTGTTGCTGGACAACCCGCGGTTCCGCGCCGGTTACGACTTCCTGCTGCTGCGCGAAAGCGCCGGCGAGCAGACCGATGGCCTGGGCGAATGGTGGACCGACTATCAGGACGCCAACGACAGCGAACGTCGTGACATGATCCGCGACCTCAGCGGCAAGGATGACGGCACCGGCGCTCCACGCAAACGTCGCCGCAGCGGTGGCGCCAAGCGTAAACGCGCAGCTGGCGCACCGAGCGCCACGGGCGAGTAATCCATGGAACGCATCTACATCGGCATGGGCAGCAATCTGGCTGACCCCGCCGAACAATTGCGCAGTGCCGTCGAGGCGCTGGCGCAGTTGCCGCAGACCGAGCTGGTCGCAGTGTCCGGGTTTTATCAAAGCGACTCACTCCTGCCCGGCCAACCGCGTTACACCAACGCAGTCGCGGCCCTCGAAAGTACGCTCCCACCGCTGGACCTGCTTGATGCGTTGCAAGCCATCGAGAACGAACAAGGCCGCGAGCGTCTTGAACGCTGGGGCCCACGTACGCTGGACCTCGACATCGTGCTGTTTGGCAATCGGCTGATCGACGAACCGCGCCTCAAGGTGCCTCACTACCATATGCAGGAGCGGGCCTTCGTTCTCTATCCACTGGCCGAACTGGTGCCTGAAGATCTGCGCCTACCTGATGGCCGCAGCTTGAACGAATTACTCGCAGCCTGCCCGTTCGTCGGCCTGGAACGCCTCCCCTGAACGCCGCCATTCCCCTGTAGGAGCGAAGCTTGCTCGCGAAAGCGCACTGACATCCAATATTTATGTCGACTGTCACACCGCTTTCGCGAGCAAGCTTCGCTCCTACAAAAATAGTGCATAGCCAGATCCCGACTGCTGAAACGCATCAGTTACCCCGGTAACACCCCACGCGTAACAATGCGGTAACACATGCAATTGACTTCCCGAGTTCTCCTCACGACTATAGGCGTCCCGCTGCCGCCAACACGGCGTTGAAGGGCGCAATCCAGGCCTTAAAAGCACGACAACAGAGCGTGCGCCTGTATTTAACGAAGAATCACGCGCGTTACTCGCAGTAGTTTCCAAGCGCCTGAATGAGGAACTTTTCATGCCAGCCATCACCCTGACCACTCTGCAAGGTCTGAAGCAAAAAGGTGAAAAAATCACCATGCTGACCTGCTATGACGCGACCTTCGCCCACGCCTGTAATGAGGCTGGCGTCGAAGTGCTGCTGGTGGGCGACTCCCTCGGCATGGTGTTGCAAGGTCACGACAGCACCCTGCCGGTGACCACCGCGGAAATGGCTTACCACGTGGCAGCCGTCAAACGCGGCAACGCCGATGCGTTGATCCTCGCCGACCTGCCGTTCATGGCCTACGCCACCACCGAACAAGCCATGGCCAACAGCGCCCTGTTGATGCAGGCCGGTGCGCACATGGTCAAGGTTGAAGGGGCATTGTGGCTCGCGGACTCGATCCGCCTGCTGGCCGAACGTGGTGTACCTGTGTGCGCACACATGGGGCTGACGCCGCAATCGGTGAACATTCTCGGGGGTTATAAAGTCCAGGGCCGCAGCGAGAACCAGGCGCGACAGATGCGCGCCGACGCCATAGCGCTGGAACAGGCTGGTGCATCCATGTTGCTGCTTGAGTGCGTACCGAGCGAATTGGCCCAGGAAATCACCCAGGCAGTGGGTATTCCGGTGATCGGCATCGGCGCCGGCAGTGACACCGATGGCCAGGTCCTGGTTTTGCACGACATGCTTGGCCTGTCGATTACCGGCCGCGTGCCAAAATTCGTAAAGAACTTCATGAACGGCCAAACCAGCATTCACGCTGCACTCAGCGCCTATGTCACTGAAGTCAAAGCAGTCACTTTCCCTGGGATCGAACACGGATTCTCTGCATGAACACCGTAAAAACCGTACGCGAACTGCGGGCCGCCGTGGCCCGCGCCCGCAGCGAAGGCAAGCGCATCGGCTTCGTGCCGACCATGGGCAACCTGCACAGCGGCCACGTTGCACTGATTACCAAAGCGTCCCAGCGGGCGGATTTCGTGGTCGCGAGCATTTTCGTCAACCCGCTGCAATTCGGCGCCGGCGAAGACCTCGACAAGTACCCGCGCACCCTCGCCGCTGACCAGGAGAAACTGCTCCAGGCCGGTTGCCACTTGCTGTTCGCGCCAACCGTCGAAGAAATGTACCCCGACGGCATGGCCGGCCAGACCCGCGTCAGCGTCCCGCAACTCTCCGAAGGCCTGTGCGGCGCCAGCCGTCCCGGGCATTTCGAAGGCGTGGCGACGGTTGTCAGCAAGCTGTTCAACATGGTTCAGCCGGACTTGGCGATCTTCGGCCAGAAAGACTTCCAGCAACTGGCGGTGATCAAATCCCTGGTCCATGACCTGAACATGCCGGTCCAGATCATTGGCGAACCGACCGTGCGTGCGGCCGATGGCCTGGCGCTGTCGTCGCGCAACGGTTTCCTCAGTGAAGAGCAACGGGCCGTTGCGCCGGTGGTGTATCGCGTCCTGAGCCAGATGGCCGAGGCGATCAAACAGGGTCAGCGGGATTTCCCGGCGTTGATCGACACACAGATCAAGCAGCTTGAAGCGGCGGGTTTGCGCACCGATTACCTGGAGATTCGTCACGCGCAAACCTTGCGCCCGGCGACCCCGGAGGATCGGGATCTGGTGATTCTGGTAGCGGCATTCCTGGGCACCACGCGGTTGATCGACAACCTGCACTTGAACCTCGACGCCCCCGCCTGAACACCGCAGAACAACTGTAGGAGCGAAGCTTGCTCGCGAAGAGGCAGTCACACTCGACATTTGCGTCGACTGATACGACGCGTTCGCGAGCAAGCTTCGCTCCTACAGGATATGCGTGGCTTCGCCCCCTTATTGCTGCCCTTTAAGCCTTCGGGCAAACTGCCCGCCGTTCGATTCCGACCTGGGAAAACACTCATGCACGCCATCATGCTCAAAGCCAAGCTGCATCGCGCCGAAGTCACTCATGCAGTACTCGATTACGAAGGTTCTTGCGCCATCGACGGCGAATGGCTGGACTTGTCCGGCATCCGTGAATACGAACAGATCCAGATTTATAACGTCGACAACGGCGAACGTTTCACCACTTACGCGATTCGTGGCGAAGAAGGCTCGCGCATGATTTCGGTCAACGGCGCTGCCGCGCACAAGGCCAAGGTCGGTGACCGTGTGATTATCTGCGCTTACGCGCATTACAGCGAAGCCGAGCTACTCAACTTCAAGCCGCGCATGCTTTACATGGCGCCGGGCAATGAACTGAGCCACACCAGCAATGCCATTCCGGTTCAGGTCGCCTGATCGAACCGACGCCTCTCCCGCTTGTCGAAACGTTCACTGCTGTGTGTATAAAAAAGTACCGGGAACGTGTTAGACAAAGTCAAGACAGATCGCAGCGCGAGGTTTACTGTATTCGCCCTGTGTCTTTGAATTCGAGTCGACGCAGTTGACCGGACGCCTGCCCACGGTGCTCCGGGATTTTCAGTGTTCAAAAAAGCCGTTCAAGTAAAAAGGAAACCCGCAGCGATGGCGTACTACCGCACTCCTCACGACGTTACCGCTCTGCCCGCCTGGCAAGCGTTGAATGACCACCGCCAAGCCATGCAGGATTTCAGCATGCGCGAGGCCTTCAATGCCGATCCGCAGCGTTTTACTCAATTCACCCTCAGCAGCTGCGGCCTGTTTCTCGACTACTCGAAGAACCTGATCAACGCCGAGACCCGCAATCTGCTGGTGGGCCTGGCCAATGAAGTCGACCTCAAAGGCGCGATCAAATCGCTGTTTGAAGGCGAAATCGTCAACGCCTCCGAGGGGCGCCCGGCCCTGCACACCGCTCTGCGCCGCCCGGTAGGCGACAAGCTGTCGGTCAATGGCGTCAACGTGATGCCTGAAGTGCACAAAGTGCTGAACCAGATCACCGACCTCGTTGGCCGCATCCACGACGGTTTGTGGCGCGGTTACACCGAGAAACCAATCACTGACGTGGTCAACATCGGCATCGGTGGCTCGTTCCTCGGCCCTGAGCTGGTGTCTGAAGCGCTGCTGTCCTATGCCCATAAAGGCGTGCGTTGCCATTATCTGGCGAACATCGATGGCAGTGAGTTCCACGAACTGACCATGAAGCTGCGCGCTGAAACCACGCTGTTCATCGTTTCGTCGAAATCCTTCAATACCCTCGAAACCCTGAAAAATGCTCAGGCCGCTCGCGCCTGGTACCTGGCCCAGGGTGGTTCGGAAGCCGAGCTGTATCGTCACTTCATCGCCGTATCCAGCAACAACGCGGCGGCCGTGGCGTTCGGTATCCGTGAAGAAAACATCTTCCCGATGTGGGACTGGGTCGGCGGCCGTTACTCGCTGTGGTCGGCCATCGGCTTGCCAATCGCCCTGGCCATCGGCATGTCGAACTTCAAGGAACTGCTGTCCGGTGCCTACACCATGGACCAGCACTTCCAGAGCGCGCCATTCGAGCAGAACATGCCGGTGCTTCTGGCCTTGCTCGGTGTCTGGTACGGCAACTTCTGGGGCGCGCAAAGCCACGCGATCCTGCCGTACGACCACTACCTGCGTAACATCACCAAGCACTTGCAACAGCTGGACATGGAATCCAACGGCAAGAGCGTGCGTCAGGACGGCACGCCGGTGTCCACCGACACGGGCCCGGTGATCTGGGGTGGCGTGGGTTGCAACGGTCAGCACGCGTATCACCAGTTGCTGCACCAGGGCACCCAACTGATTCCGGCCGACTTCATTGTGCCGATTGTCAGCTTCAACCCGGTCTCCGACCACCACCAGTGGCTGTACGCCAACTGCCTGTCGCAAAGCCAGGCATTGATGCTCGGCAAGACCCTTGCCGAAGCGGAAACCGAGCTGCGTGACAAAGGCATGAGCGAAGAAGAAGTGCACAAACTCGCGCCGCACAAGGTGATCCCGGGCAACCGTCCGAGCAACACCCTGGTGGTCGAGCGCATCAGTCCGCGTCGTCTCGGTGCGCTGGTGGCGATGTACGAACACAAAGTCTTCGTGCAAAGCGTGGTCTGGGGCATCAACGCCTTCGACCAGTGGGGCGTGGAGCTCGGTAAAGAACTGGGCAAAGGCGTCTACAACCGCCTGGTTGGCAGCGAAGAAACCCCGGCTGACGATGCGTCAACCCAAGGCCTGATCAACTACTTCCGCGGTCGTCACCGCGGCTAACCTGACGCCCCGCCCACAGGGTTTGTGCCAAGCACACATTCTGTGGGCAACACCAATCACTGTAGGAGTGAGCCTGCTCGCGATAACGGTTTGTCATTCAACATCGATGTTGACTGATCCACCGCTATCGCGAGCAGGCTCACTCCTACAGTTGTTTTGTGTATGACTTGAACCCGTTTGTCACTCGGCGCATCTTTAGATCTTGTCGCAAAACAAGAATAAGGAACCGTCATGTTCGATATCAGCACATTCCCCAAAGCCGATGCCGTCCGCCGGGCTGCAAACCTGAGTCAAGACGACTACCACCGCCTCTACCGCCAATCCATCGAACACCCCAGTGAGTTCTGGGCCGAGCAGGCCACCCGCTTTCTCGACTGGAGTACCCCGTGGGAAACCGTCCAGCGCTATAACCTGGAAACCGGCGAGGCCAGCTGGTTTGCCGGTGGCAAACTGAACGTCAGTTACAACTGCATCGACCGTCACCTGGAAACACGCGGCGATCAGATCGCAATCCTTTGGGAAGGCGACGACCCCGCCGAGTCCGCGCAGATCACCTACAAAAAACTCCATCACAACGTCTGTCGCCTGGCCAACGTGCTCAAAAGCCGAGGCGTTAAAAAAGGCGACCGCGTGTGTATTTACATGCCAATGATTGCCGAAGCGGCCTACGCCATGCTCGCCTGCACGCGGATTGGCGCGGTGCATTCGGTGGTGTTCGGTGGCTTCTCACCTGACTCTGTGCGCGACCGGATACTCGACGCCGACTGCCGCACGGTGATCACCGCCGATGAAGGTGTGCGCGGCGGAAAATTCGTACCGCTCAAGCAGAAAGTCGACCAGGCGCTGCTAAGTTGCCCGAACGTCAGCACCGTCATCGTCGTCGAGCGCACCCAGGGCGAAGTGGACTGGGTTGAAGGTCGCGACCTCTGGTATCACCAGGCGCTGCGCGATGTCAGCGACGACTGCCCGCCGGAACCCATGGACGCCGAAGACCCGCTGTTCATCCTCTACACCTCCGGCAGCACCGGCAAACCCAAAGGCGTATTGCACACCACCGGTGGTTATCTGCTGCAAGCGGCGATGACCTTCAAGTACGTGCTCGACTACCGCGATGGCGAAGTCTTCTGGTGCACCGCCGACGTCGGCTGGGTCACCGGCCACAGTTACATCGTCTATGGCCCGCTGGCCAACGGCGCGACCACGCTGATCTTCGAAGGCGTGCCGAGTTACCCGAGCAGTTCGCGCTTCTGGCAGGTGATCGACAAGCATCACGTCAACATTTTCTACACCGCCCCGACTGCGCTGCGCTCGCTGATGCGTGAAGGTCCGGAACCGTTGAAGGAAACTTCTCGCCAGAGTCTCAGATTACTCGGCAGTGTTGGTGAGCCGATCAACCCGGAAGCGTGGGACTGGTACTTCAACGTCGTCGGCGAGCAGCGTTGCCCGATCGTCGACACTTGGTGGCAGACCGAAACCGGCGGGATCATGCTCAGCCCGCTGGTCAGCGCTCAACGGATCAAACCCGGCTGCGCCACACAACCGATGTTCGGCGTGCAACCGGTGTTGCTGGATGAAACGGGCAAGGAAATCAAAGGCGCCGGCAGCGGCGTGCTGGCGATCAAATCCAGCTGGCCGGCGCAGATCCGCAGCGTCTATGGCGACCCGCAACGAATGGTCGACACCTACTTCAAGCCCTACCCCGGCTACTACTTCACCGGCGACGGCGCGCGGCGCGACGAGGATGGCGATTACTGGATCACCGGGCGCATCGACGACGTGATCAACGTTTCCGGGCACCGCATCGGTACTGCGGAAGTAGAAAGCGCGCTGGTGCTGCACAACAGCATCGCCGAAGCGGCCGTGGTCGGTTATCCCCACGACCTCAAGGGCCAAGGCATTTACGCTTTCGTCACACCCATGAACGGCACCGAGCCCAATGACGAACTGAAGAAAGAACTGCTGGCCCATGTCAGCAAAGAAATCGGCAGCTTCGCCAAACCGGACTTGATCCAGTGGGCCCCGGCCTTGCCAAAAACCCGTTCGGGCAAGATCATGCGGCGCATCCTGCGCAAGATCGCCTGCAACGAACTGGACAGTCTGGGTGACACTTCGACCCTTGCTGACCCGAGTGTCGTCCAGGAGTTGGTCGACAAACGCCTGAACCAATAAGCCCCGCGCGGCCAGTCATGGCCGCGTTTTATTTTCGCCACTGAGTTGCCATGGAATTCATCCGTACCCGCATCGAAAGCCAGCTCATGAGCCTGACCGGTCTGTCATTGGGCAAGCTCGACCTGGAAAATCCCAAAGGCGATCCCGGCCTGTTCGGTCCCGATTCGGTGAGTTGGCAAGTCCATGGTGATTTCAGCAGCATGCTCATCGGCGGCATTAGCGCGCTGATGCTGCAAGCTCTACATCCACTGGCCCTGGCCGGGGTTTGGGATCACTCGAATTTTCGCGAAGACATGATCGGCCGATTGCGCCGCACCAGTCAGTTTATCTCCGGGACGACTTTCGGTTCGAGCAAGGACGCCGACTGGCTGATCGAGAAGGTTCGCACCATTCACCTGCAAGTGGTCGGCATTGCACCAGACGGCCGGTCTTACGCCGCCAGCGATCCCGACTTGCTGACGTGGGTGCACGTGGCCGAGGTCAGCAACTTCCTCGCCGCGCATCTGCGTTATCGCAATCCGCACCTTTCATTGATTGATCAGGACCGTTACTACGGCGAAATCGCACGGGTGGCCGAACGCCTGGGCGCCCGCGATGTGCCGCGCAGCCGCAAGGAAATCGCTGATTACCTTGAACGAATCCGCCCGCAATTGCTGTGCGACCAACGCAGTCGCGAGGTGCTGCGTCTGCTGTTGAATGCGCCTGCCCCCAGTCGCCTGGCCAAACCGTTTGGCGGCTTGATGATGCAGGCCGGGATCGATCTGCTGCCGGACTGGGCCAGTGACATGCTCGACGTCAATCAGAACCCGTTGCGACGTCAACTGATCCGCGCCAGCGTCAAGCGCAGTGCGCCAATGCTGCGCTGGGCAATGCGTAATGGCTCGGTACAGCGGGCCAAGCGGCGGATGGGGTTGTTGACCTGACGCTCCGCACCCTGCGCCGCAAAACTCGTGGCGAGGGAGCTTGCTCCCGCTCGAGTGCGAAGCGCTCGCAAAATACTCCGACAAGTCTGAGATTTTGGGGCCGCTTCGCAGCCCAGCGGGAGCAAGCTCCCTCGCCACAGTGTTAAACTCCCGCGCCAAATTCCCTCCTGCAAGGCGCCCAGCATGTCTTCCTTGAATCAGGCGCTGTGCGCCGCCCTCGAACATCGCCAGGACCTGCTCGCCGAGCTGCATCAGCAAGACACCGATTGCTATCGCCTGTTCCACGGCAGCCAGGAAGGTGCCGGCGGCCTGACCATCGACCGCTACGGCCCGCAACTGCTGGTGCAAAGCTTCCATCAGGCGCTGGAACGTGATGCCCTGCTGCAACTGCACGAAACCATCAATCAACACCTGAGCCTCGAAACCCTGCTGGTCTACAACGACCGCTCCCGGGGCAATTCGCGCATCGACCGTGAAGACACCGTTTACCGCGCCGACGAAGCCGCCCTGCAAGACCTGATCGGCCACGAATGGGGCCTGAACTACCGGGTTCGCGGGCGTCACGCCGGTCAGGATCCGCTGCTGTTCCTCGACCTGCGTAACACCCGCGGCTGGGTCAAGGAGCACAGCAAAAACAAAAGCGTGCTCAACCTGTTCGCCTACACCTGCGGTGTCGGCCTGAGTGCTGCGGCCGGTGGGGCAAGCGAGGTGTGCAACCTGGATTTCGCCGAAGGCAATCTGGCGGTTGGTCGTGAGAACGGTCTGCTCAATCCGCAGCTGCCAGCGATGCAATTCATCCAGTCCGATTACTTCCCGGCCATCCGCCAACTGGCGGGCCTGCCGATCAGTCAGCGGCGCGGGCAGAAATTGCCAAGTTACCCACGTCTTGAACAGCGTCAGTACGACCTGGTACTGCTCGATCCACCGGCCTGGGCCAAGAGCGCGTTTGGCACGGTCGACCTGCTGCGCGACTACCAGAGCCTGCTCAAACCGGCGCTGTTGTCTACCGCCGACAACGGCGTGCTGATCTGCTGCAACAACCTGGCAAAGGTCAGCATGGACGATTGGCGCGAACAGGTTTTGCGTTGCGCGGAGAAGGCCGGGCGTCCGGTGCGTGAGTGGACCGTGATGAAACCGGGTGGCGATTTCCCGTCGATGGATCAGCAACCGCCGTTGAAAACATTGATTCTGCAACTCTGAGCACGCAGGAAATTTCCTACGCTGTTTTCTGAAAAAGCAGAACAGTGCGATCACTTCGGAACCGGAAACGCGTGCCATACTCCAACGCACTCCGATTCAGACAGATGAAGCCGCACATGCCCAAAGGATTGATTCGCGCTATTGGCGCATTGTTGACTGCTCTGGCCCTTTACAGCCTGCTGGGGTTTCTGATTTTGCCGGGCATCGCGTTGCGGGTCGCCAACCAGCAATTGGCCAATTACGCCACGACACCCGCCACGATTTCCCGTATTGAACTCAACCCTTTCAGCCTGGAAGTGACCCTCTGGGGCCTGATCATCGGCGAGCCGGGCAAAGAACAGGTCGGTTTTGAACGCCTGTACGCCAACTTGCAGATCGACAGCCTGTGGACCAAAGCGCTGCACCTGTCCGATGTCGAACTGGACAAACCCAAGACCGAAATCCTCTTTGGCAAGGACGGCAAACTCAATCTGCTGGGCCTGTTCAAAATCCCCGCCAGCGAACCGACCCCGGCCGACCCGGACGCCAAGCCGTTTCCGTTGCGTATCGAGCGGATCAAACTGGCAGGCGGTAATGTGCACTTCCTGGATGCACGCCCCAGCGAACCCATTGAATTCCTCTACGACAAGCTGGACTTCGAACTGAAGAACCTCAGCACCCTGCCCGAAGACAGTGCCGACATGACGTTGGTGGCCATCGGCCCGGCAGGCGGGCAGATCGACTGGACCGGTAACTTCAGCCTGATCCCGATTGCCTCAGAAGGTAAGCTGAAGATCACCGACGGCAAGATGAAAGCCTTTTGGCCGTATGTGCGTGACGCGTTGCCACTGGTGCTCAAAGACGGCGTCATCAACCTCAGCACCGACTACAAACTCAACTTATCCAAGGAAACCGAACTGCTGCTGAGCAATGTCGCGGTCAGCATCGCGCCATTCGCCATCAACGCACCGGACGGTCGTCCACTGGCAAAGCTTGCGCGTCTGGACATCAGCGACACCACCGTGGACCTGGCCAAGCAGCAAGTGGTGGTCGGCAAGATCCGCAGCCAGAAGCTCGAAACCTGGGCCGCCCTCGAAGCCGATGGGCAACTCGACTGGCAGAAGCTGTTCGCCAGCCAACCGTCCAAGGCAGCCGTGAAGGCTGATGCCGAACCAACCAGCACGCCAGCGGCCGCCGACTCACCGAAAGCCGAGCCGGTCCCGCCAAGCAAACCTTGGCAAGTGCTCCTCAAAGACGTGCAACTGCGCGATTACCAGGTGCATCTGGCCGACCGTAAAGCGCAACCCGCCGTAGCACTGGACATTGGCCCGCTGAACCTTGATTTGCAGAATTTCGACAGCCTCAACGGCTCGCCTTTCAACCTCAAGCTCGACACCGGCGTGGGCAAACAGGGCAAGCTCATGGCGGACGGTGTGGTCAATCTGGCACCGGTCAGCGCCAAACTGAACGTGCAGACCAAGGACATCGACCTGCGTATCGCCCAGTCCTACATCAACCCGTTCATTCGCCTGGAACTGCGCAGCGGCATGCTTGGCAGCGACCTGGCGGTCGATCTGAAAAGCACCGAGCCATTGGCATTCAGCGTCACCGGTAAAGCACAGGTTGATCAGCTGCATACCCTCGACACCCTCAAGACCCGCGACTTCCTCAAGTGGCAGCAGTTGGTGCTCGAAGGCCTGAACTACCAACACGGCGACAGCCTGTCGATCGACAAGGTCAATCTGTTCCAGCCTTACGTGCGCTTCATGATCAACGATGACCGCACCACCAACATCGATGACCTGCTGATCCCGCAACCGGCCGATACTGGAGTTCCCAAGACCGCAGCAGCCAAACCCGCCAGCAAGGAAAAACCGCTGGGCATCCACGTTGGCGGCGTTGCCATCAATGACGGTTCGGCGAACTTCGCCGACTTCAGCCTGACCCCGAACTTCGCCACGGCCGTGCAACAGCTCAACGGGCAGATCGGCACCATCGACAGCCGTCAGGCGAAGCCGGCCACTGTCGATATCAAAGGCAAGGTCGACCGCTACGCGCCAGTGACGATCAAGGGTTCAGTCAACCCGTTCGACCCAATGGCCAGCCTCGACATCGCCACCAGTTTCAAACGTGTGGAACTGACCACGCTGACGCCCTACTCCGGCAAGTTCGCCGGTTATCGCATCCGCAAGGGCCGGCTCAATCTCGACCTGCATTACATCATCACCAAGGGCCAGCTCAAGGCCGAAAACAAAGTGGTGGTCGAGCAACTGCAACTGGGCGAGAAAGTCGACAGCCCGGACGCCACGAGCCTGCCGCTGAAACTGGCAATCGCCCTGCTCAAGGACGTCGACGGCAAGATTTCCATCGAGCTGCCGGTGACCGGCGACCTGAACAACCCGCAGTTCAGCGTCATGCCCATTGTGTGGCAGACCCTGCGCAACCTGATCGTCAAGGCCGCTGCCGCACCGTTCAAAATGATTGGCGGGCTGGTCAGCGGCGGGGGTTCTGAAGATTTGGGCACGGTCTCGTTTGCACCGGGTTCAAGCGAGCTCAGCAAAGACGCCGAGGGTTCGTTGATCAAACTGTCCCAGGCGCTCAAGGAACGTCCTGCCCTGCGCCTGGAAATCGAAGGCACGGCGGCCGCCAGCAGCGACGGCCCGCTGATTGCCGAGCAACGTCTTGAACGCGAATACCAGTACAACTACTACAAAATGCTTCAGCGACGCGGTGACAAGGTTCCGGCCCAGGCTTCATTGCTGCAAGTGCCGGACGGCGAGAAAGCTCCGCTGCTGGAAGGGATTTATCGCACCCGCCTGAAGACCCAGCCACCGGCTGAATGGAAGGATCTGGGCAAGGAAGAACGCACCGCAAAAATGCGCGCAGACGTGATCAAGTTCTGGAGTTCCAGCGATGTGCTGCTGCGCCAGCTCGGTCAGGAGCGCGCCAGTAGCATCAAGGACTACCTGGTGGACAAGGCGCAGATGGCCGACGACCGCGTCTACTTCATCGACGCCCAACTGGGCGAGGCGCAAAGTGACGGTCGGGTGGTGACGCCAATGCACCTGGATGCCGAGTGATGATCAGGCGATTACTGATCAGCCTGACCCTCGCACTGGCGGCCAGTCAGGCCTCGGCGGCCGATACCCTGCGTTGCGGCAGTCAATTGGTCAGCGTCGGCGACCGCTCCAGCGAAGTGCTGCAGAAGTGCGGCGAACCGGTCAGCCGCGATCTGCTGGGGTACAAGCGCAGCGCCAACCGACGGGAAGAGTTTCAGGTCGAGGAATGGACCTACGGGCCCAATGGCGGGATGTATCAGTACCTGCGGTTTGAAGGTAATCGGCTGAGACAGATCACCAGCAAGCGCGGTAACTGAACCCACTTAAATCTTATGTGGGCACATTTCAATGTAGGAGTGAGCCTGCTCCGGGCGGCGTTCCGACGATAGCGGTGTGTCATTCAGCCTTGATGTTGGCTGACACACTGCTATCGCGAGCAGGCTCACTCCCACATTTGTTTTTTTGCGGCGCCCACAATAGAACAGGCCCCCGACACGAATGTCGGAGGCCTGTAATGACCACATCCTTGTGGCCTTTCGCATGAACTCTCCAGAAACGACAGGCGTATTGCTCAGCCCGCCTGTCGCGCCTTCTCCCAGTCCAGGCGAGAAGTCTTGCCTTACTCGGCTTTCAGGCCGGCAGCGGATACGTCTTTCACGCCTTTGATTTTCTTGGCGATAGCCACTGCGACGTCTTTCTGAGATTCAGTCACGGCAGTGGTGGAAGACAGGGAAACAACACCTTTGTTGGTTTCAACCTTGATGTCGGTGCCAGGAATGCCTTTCTCGGTCACCAGGTCTGCTTTGACTTTGGTAGTGATCCAGGTATCGGAGACATCTGCTTTTGCTTCGGTGACTTCACCGGCAGCCAGGACCATTGGAGCCTGGGTCGCCTGGGTTTGAGCGAATGCAGCGTTGGCCATGGTCAGGGTCAGCGCGGTAGCAGTAGCGGCAGCGATAGCGAACTTCTTCATACGAGTAACTCCTGTTTTTCTAGAAAGTCTGCTGCATGTCTTGTCAGCAGGGTTACCAGAGATATTGCGAACGCTGTGCCAACTTTGAGACAGACAATAAATCGTTATAAAACAATTACTTATTGAATCTCCTGATTTTCGGAATCATGCAAAATGCATGACTTGGAATTTATCTACATGCAAGTTGCAGGTTTTACCGTGGGCCTAAGGCCATGAATTGTCGGGGGTTTTCTTTCTTTGGCCTGGTTTTACTTTCTGACAGACAAAAAAATGCCCCGTCTCTGCCGACAGGGCACTCATTAAACCGTCGAGAAACTACGTCCCGGTGGCGTTACAACCTTTCGGCGCGTAATCAGGTGCAACCGTGGTGGCGCATGTCCAGCCAGTCAACGTGCGCGACAGGGTGATTGTTTTACTCAATACCGGACCGGGCGCATTCAGAATCGTGCAACCAATAGAGCCGGTACCATCAGTCGCGGTACCCGATGCTGTGGTTGTGCAGTTGGAGGTTGTGGCGGTTCCGCCGACCTTCGTCAGATCCGGATTGGTGCCGGAGTTCATAAGGTCCTCGAACGGGACTTTCAACGCCGTGATCTCCGCCAGACCGGCCGTCACCTTGGCCCGCGCCTGATACTTCGAGTAAGCCGGCAACGCAAACGTCGCCAGAATCCCGATGATCGCCACCACGATCAGCAGTTCGATCAGGGTAAAACCTTTTTGAGTATTCATAGACAGGCTCCATGCATGAGTCGAAATCTCATGATCTGAAATAGCTTCAGCACAGCCCGTGCCAAGCGCCCCGGCCCCTGTTGGCGGGGCGCAAAACCGGGGCAAAGACCTTTCCTACCCTCAGGATCCGCACTATCTGACACTATTTGTCACCTGATGGCCGCTGGTTTGGCTCAGCTCCTTGACTAGGCTATAAGTCATGAACTGTCTGCGTCCGGTATCCCAATGAATGACATCGCCCTTAGCGGTCTGGCCAAGCAATTGGTCCTGGCCGAATTGCTAACTGACCAAAGCGCGCAACAGGCGTATCAGCAAGCCCAACGCACTAAAATTTCCCTGGTCAGTTACCTGGTGCAAAACAAACTGGTGAAGAGCCGACAGGTTGCGGAGATTGCCTCGGAGCATTTCGGCATGGCGCTGCTTGACCTCAATTGCCTGGACAAGGAAACCCAGCCCCGAGAGCTGGTCAGCGAGAAACTGATTCGTCAGCATCACGCCTTGCCCCTCTGGCGACGCGGCAACAAGCTGTTCGTGGGGATTAGCGACCCGACTAATCATCAAGCCATCAATGACATCCAGTTCAGCACCGGGCTGAACACCGAAGCCATTCTGGTGGAGGACGACAAGCTCAGCGACGCCATCGAGAAATTCTTCGACAGCCAATCGACCGGCCTGGAAGACATGGCTGATGTTGACCTTGATGGGCTGGACATCGAGTCGGTCGATGACAACAAAAAGGACTCCATCCCGGGTCAGGATGCCGATGACGCGCCGGTGGTGCGCTTCGTCCACAAGATGTTGCTCGATGCGATCAAAAGCGGTTCGTCCGACCTGCATTTCGAGCCCTACGAAAAAACCTACCGGGTGCGGATGCGCACCGACGGCATGCTGCGAGAAGTCGCCAAGCCACCGAGTCAACTGGCCAACCGCATCGCGGCGCGGCTGAAAGTCATGGCCAGCCTCGACATCTCCGAGCGGCGCAAACCCCAGGACGGGCGGATCAAGATGCGCCTGTCCAAGACCAAGTCCATCGACTTCCGGGTCAACACCCTGCCGACCCTGTGGGGCGAGAAAGTGGTGATCCGGATCCTCGACCCGTCCAGCGCGCAAATGGGCATCGACGCTCTCGGCTACGAGCCTGAACAGAAGGACTTGTACATGGCTGCGCTGAAGCAGCCACAAGGCATGATCCTGGTCACCGGGCCCACCGGTTCAGGCAAGACCGTGTCGCTCTACACCGGGCTGAATATCCTCAACACCGTGGACATCAACATCTCCACCGCCGAGGACCCGGTGGAAATCAACATGGAAGGTATCAACCAGGTCAACGTCAATCCCAAGCAAGGGCTGGATTTCGCCCAGGCGCTGCGCTCGTTTCTGCGTCAGGACCCGGACGTGATCATGGTCGGTGAAATCCGCGACCTCGAAACCGCCGAGATCGCCATCAAGGCCGCCCAGACCGGGCACATGGTACTTTCCACCCTGCACACCAACAGCGCGGCGCAAACCCTGACCCGCTTGCACAACATGGGCATTCAGGGCTTCAACATCGCGACGTCGATCACTTTGATCATCGCCCAGCGCCTGGCGCGTAAACTGTGCAACCACTGCAAGACACCCATCGATATTCCCCGCGAAGCGCTGATCAAGGAAGGCTTCCCCGAGGAACGCATCGGTTCTTTCACGATCTATGAGCCGGTCGGTTGCGATCAGTGCAACGGCGGTTACAAAGGGCGACTGGGGATTTATGAAGTGGTGAAGAACACGCCGGACCTGCAGCGGCTGATCATGGCCGAAGGCAATTCACTGGAAATCGACATCCAGATGCGCAAGGACGGTTTTAATGACTTGCGCACCTCGGGCTTGATCAAGGCCATGCAAGGCGTCACCAGCCTTGAAGAAATCAACCGGGTTACCAAGGACTGAACATGGCGGTCAAAGCAGCAAAAATCAGCGTCTACGCCTGGGAAGGCACGGACAGGAAAGGCTCTTCAATGACCGGCGAGTTGAGCGGACTCAACCCGGCGCTGATCAAGGCTCAATTGCGCAAGCAGGGGATCAACCCAGGCAAGGTGCGCAAGAAGTCAGTGTCGATTTTCAGCTTCGGCAAACGCATCAAAGCTCAGGAAATTGCCCTGTTTACCCGGCAGATGGCGACCATGATGAAAGCCGGCGTGCCACTGCTGCAGTCGTTCGACATCATCGGCGAAGGCTTCGACAACCCGGCCATGCGCAAGCTGGTGGACGAGGTGAAACAGGAAGTCGCGGCGGGCAACAGCTTCGCAGCATCCTTGCGCAAAAAGCCGCAGTATTTCGATGAGTTGTACTGCAACCTGGTGGACGCGGGTGAGCAGGCCGGCGCTCTGGACACCCTGCTGGAACGGGTAGCGACCTACAAGGAAAAAAGCGAAAGCCTCAAGGCCAAGATCAAGAAAGCCATGACTTACCCGCTGGCAGTGGTCTTCGTGGCAATCATTGTGACCGGGATTCTACTGGTCAAGGTGGTGCCGCAATTCGAGTCGGTGTTCAAGGGGTTCGGCGCCGAATTGCCGGCCTTCACCGTGATGGTCATCGGCTTGTCGGAGTTCATGCAGGCCTGGTGGTGGATGATGCTTGGCGCGTTGATCGCGGCCGCCTTCGGTGTGCGCCACGCCCTTAAAACATCCCAGGCCTTTCGGGACCGGATGGACACCTGGCTACTGAAGCTGCCGCTGATCGGCACGCTGATGTACAAGTCCGCCGTGGCCCGTTACGCCCGCACCTTGTCGACCACGTTCGCCGCCGGCGTGCCGCTGGTCGAGGCCCTGGAATCGGTGGCGGGCGCGACCGGCAACATCGTGTTCAAGCGTGCAGTGCTGCGCATCAAGCAGGATGTGTCGACCGGCATGCAGCTGAATTTTTCCATGCGCACCTCCGGCATCTTCCCCAGCATGGCGATTCAGCTGACGGCCATTGGCGAAGAGTCCGGTGCACTGGATGACATGCTCGATAAGGTCGCGAGCTTCTACGAGGATGAAGTGGACAATATGGTCGACAACCTCACCAGCCTGATGGAGCCGTTCATCATGGTGGTGCTGGGTGTTATTGTCGGTGGCCTGGTGGTTGCGATGTACCTGCCCATCTTCCAACTCGGCGCAGCGATCTGACATGCCCTTGAATGAAATCCTGACTTTCTATCCGCTGGTCTTCGTGGTCATCGCATTGGCGCTCGGCCTGCTGATGGGCAGTTTTCTCAACGTGGTGATCTGGCGCCTGCCGAAAATGCTCCACCGCGAATGGCGGCTGCAAGCCCATGATGTTTTGGGCGTACCGCCAGAAGCGCCGGGCCCGGCCTACAACCTGATGCTGCCTCATTCGCAGTGCCCGCATTGCGACCATCGCATCCGCGCCTGGGAAAACATTCCGCTGCTCAGTTATCTGTTTTTACGGGGTCGGTGCTCGAACTGCGCCGCGCCGATCAGCAAGCGCTATCCGCTGACCGAACTGGCCTGTGGTCTGCTCTCGGCGTTTATCGCCTGGCATTTTGGTTTCGGCTGGCAGGCAGGCATGGTTCTGGTACTGACCTGGGGTTTGCTGGCGATGAGTCTGATCGACGCCGAGCACCAACTGCTGCCGGATGTGCTGGTGCTGCCGCTGCTGTGGCTGGGGTTGATCGTCAACAGTTTCGGGCTGTTCGTGTCACTGCATGAAGCGCTGTGGGGCGCGGTGGTCGGTTACATGACGTTGTGGTCGGTGTTCTGGCTGTTCAAGCTGCTCACCGGCAAGGACGGCATCGGCCACGGCGATTTCAAGCTGCTGGCCATGCTCGGGGCCTGGGGCGGCTGGCAGATGTTGCCGCTGACCCTCCTCCTGTCATCGCTTGTGGGGGCCATCATCGGGGTGATTTTGTTGCGACTGCGTAACGCGAAAAACTCGACAGCGATCCCCTTCGGCCCCTTTCTGGCGATTGCCGGCTGGATTGCCTTGCTCTGGGGTGGTCAAATAACCGGCTTCTATTGGCAGTTTGTCGGTTTGAAATGAATACCCCTGTGGAAAAACCCTGGATTCTCGGCCTGACCGGCGGCATCGGCAGCGGCAAAAGCGCGGCGGCCCAGCACTTCATCGACCTCGGTGTGCACGTCGTGGACGCCGATCATGCGGCGCGCTGGGTGGTGGAACCGGGTCGCCCGGCGCTGGCAACAATCGCCGAACATTTCGGCCCCGGCGTATTGCAAGCCGACGGGCAACTGGATCGTGCGGCGTTGCGCAAGCTGATCTTCGAAGTGCCGGAGGAGCGCCGCTGGCTCGAAGCGTTGCTGCATCCGCTGATCGCCAAGGAAATCACCGATCACCTGGCCAAGGCACAATCGCCTTACGCGATTCTGGTTTCGCCGCTGTTGATCGAGTCCGGCCAGTACGCCATGACCCAACGGGTCCTGGTGATCGATGCCCCGGAACAGCTACAGATCGAACGCACCTTGCAGCGTGACCAGACCAGCGAGCAACAGGTCCAGGCGATCCTCAAGGCGCAATCCAGCCGCCAGGACCGCGTGAGCCACGCCGACGATGTGGTGGTCAACGACCGCGACCTCGCCTGGCTGCACAGCGAGGTCGAACGCCTGCATCACTTTTACCTTACTTTGCGTGGAGGCCAGTCATGAGCCAAACCCCAACCGTCGAATGCCCAACTTGTGGCGCCCCCGTTGAATGGAGCCCGGAGAGCAAATTCCGGCCGTTCTGCTCGGACCGTTGCAAACTGATCGACCTGGGCGCCTGGGCGTCGGAAGAGCACAAGATCCCGGTCAGCCCGGATGCCGAAGACGACCTGTTCAGCGAAGACTTCGAACCGCGCCACTGACCCTCAGGGCCGCATAAAGCCGTAGTCCTGGCCTTCATCGAGGTTTTCCGCAAGAAAACGCAACTCGTCGGCCAGGTCTTCGGCACTGCGCACGGCCTTGCTCTGCTGCACCACCGCACTGAGCAAGGCGCGCAAGCTCAATCCCGGATCAAACCCCACTTCCTGCGCGCCATCCAGACTCTGACGCAACTCTTGCCTTGCCCATTCGTAGACACTCATATCGATGCTCCTGAAGGTTTTGCGGAGCATGGAAGCGTCTGCGTTTTATGGATTTGATGTGGATCAAGAATTGGGATCGTCGTCCTTCCAGGGCGCCGAAAGGTAGCGCGTGCGATTGAAGGTCTCCAGCCACTCCGGACTGAACACCACCAGCGCGCTGACAATCATTCCGTTGATAAAAGCTTCCGGAAAAATCAGCAGCCACAGATAACCGACAAAATCCTCAAGCCAATAGGGCATGGCAAAACGTTCGTCAAACCATAGCAATGTCAGCGCCAACACCAGGCACAACAACGCAGAGAGGGCTGCAGAAAAGAAGCCGGAAACAAAGATGTACACAAAAGGATTACGCGGCTGCGCTCGCTCCACAAGGATTGCGCAGCACTCGGTGACCAGCACCGGCAGCAGAATGAACAGCCCGCCGTTAACCCCCATCGCCACCAGATCCTGGCGCCCGAGCAGCACCAGCCCACATTGCGCCACCAACGCCCCGACGATCGCCAACGGCCAATCCAGCAACAAGGTCACGGCCGTCATGCCAATGAAGTGATAAGACACGCCCGTATCAAAATCACGTCGCACCAGCCACAGCATAAACAGCGCGAACACCGTGCCAAACAGCAAATGCTGACGACGGCTGTCGGTGAATAGCTCAACCCACGGCGCACGCCAGATGGCCCAGAGCAGCACGGGCACATAAATCAGCCAGCCGACGGTCAGCGTCTGAGGTGACAGCAACTCTGCACCGATCATGTGGGCAACCCCTTGAACGCCACCGCAGGCTCCTTGTGTGATTACGGCTTTATGCCCAGCAGTCTACACCGGCGCAAAAGTCGCTCCACCTGATGCAAAGCTTTCTGCTTGTCGCATTTGAACGCTAAGCTTGGGCCTATGGATGACTCAGATTATTTACGCCTGCTGACCATCGCGGCCGAGCAAGCCAACGCGTTCCTGTCCAATGCCCGCAAATGGGAGCGTGAGCGTTGGGTCTGCCAGCGCCTGCTGCAAGGCCTGAACATTCCCTATCGCGCCGACGAATTCGCCCCCGCAGGAGAACCTCCGGACGTGCTGTTTCGTGACGCCAGTTTCGAGGTGTTCTTCGTCCTCGACGAAGGCCGGCGCCTCAACGACGAATGGCGCGATGAGCTGCAACGCCGGCGCAGCGCGTTTTCCCTGAGCCAGCTCGTGCGTCGCGAGGCCAAGCCACGGCGCATTCCGGCCAATGAGTTTCTGCTGAGACTGGCGCCGACATTGCGCAAAAAAGCCCATAACTACAAAGAACGCGGCATGGACCTGGGGGAACTGGACATCATTGCGTTCGCCAGCCTCAAGCGCGAAGTGCTGGACCTCAACAGCCATTTCCCGCCGCCGACCGAATACCTGCGCCAGGGCTGGCGTTCGCTGTCGCTGGTCGGCCCGACGTTCGCCCGGGTGCTGTTCGCTCATCCTGAGGCGCCGGACTTCCTGCGCAATAACCTCGGCCGCAGCATCGTCTTCGACGTCGGGATCAGCCTTTGAGCCCGTTGCAGGCATTAATCGCCGAAGTTCCGCAAACAGGCCGCGTGCGCTGGATCGGTGTGCGCCCGGAACCTCACGTGCCGATGATCGAACTTGACGCCGTGGAGGCACGACTTGAAGCCGGCCTGACCGGCGATCGAGCCCGCCCCGGTATCCGTAACGCGCGGCAGGTGACGTTGATTCAGTGGGAGCATCTGGCGGTGATCAGTTCGCTGATGGGCCGTGCCGACGACAAACCGGTCTTGCCTAATGATTTGCGGCGCAACCTCGTTATCAGCGGTATCAACCTGTTCAGCCTCAAGGGTCGTCGCTTCCGCATCGGCCAGGCGATTTTCGAAACCACCGGCTGGTGCCAGCCGTGCGCACGCCTGCAGAACAACCTCGGCGCCGGGACGTTTCAGGCCGTTCGCGGACATGGCGGAATCACTGCCCGAGTGTTACAAGGTGGAATCATTCGCCTGGACGATACGGTGAGCGTCGAGCCTGTTCCAGCCAGCGGCTATGCTCCGTTCAACGTTCGTTGAATCAGCCTGTAGCTTCTACACATTCAGCAACGTCTACCTGACGAGGCCCAATATGACCAGCCGCCTGAACCCCGACGACCAGAAGCATGTCGAAGAGTACCTGCACCTGTCCCAGCACCGAGTCGAGCGCCGGCCTTTCCGGCCGTGGATGCTCCTGGTAGTGGTGTTGGCAGTGACCATTGGTTTAGGCCTGTTGAGCCGATTTATCAGTTACCTGACGCTATGAGCTGCCTCGCGCTCGCTCGGTTGACTGCACCGATTTCTTTTAGCCTTGCGAGATATCCCTATGACCCATCGTATTGTCATCGTTGGCGGCGGCGCCGGCGGTCTGGAGTTGGCTACCCGTCTGGGTAAGACTCTGGGCAAACGTGGCACGGCCAGTGTGATGCTGGTCGACGCGAACCTGACCCACATCTGGAAGCCGTTGTTGCACGAAGTGGCGGCCGGGTCGCTGAACTCTTCCGAAGACGAACTCAACTATGTTGCCCAGGCGAAATGGAACCACTTCGAGTTCCAGCTGGGGCGCATGAGCGGGCTCGATCGCACGCAGAAGAAAATCCAGCTGGCCGCCACCTATGACGAAGCCGGCCTGGAACTGGTCCCGGCGCGTGAAGTGGCGTACGACTCGCTGGTGATTGCCGTCGGCAGCACCACCAATGATTTCGGCACTCAAGGCGCGGCGCAACATTGCCTGTTCCTCGACACGCGCAAGCAGGCTGAGCGTTTCCATCAGCAACTGCTCAATCACTACCTGCGCGCCCATGCCGGACAGACCGACAAAGTCGAGCAGATCAGCGTCGCCATCGTCGGCGCGGGTGCCACCGGGGTTGAGCTGGCCGCAGAGCTGCACAACGCCGCACACGAGCTGGCAGCCTATGGTCTTGACCGGATCAAACCGGAAAACATGCACATCACCCTGATCGAAGCCGGACCACGGGTGCTGCCAGCCCTGCCGGAACGCATCGGCGGGCCTGTGCATAAAACCCTGGAGAAACTCGGGGTCAACGTCATGACCAATTCGGCGGTCAGCGAAGTGACCGCCGACAGCTTGATCACCGCCGACGGCAAAGTGATCAATGCGAGCCTGAAAGTCTGGGCCGCCGGCATTCGTGCACCGGGCTTCCTCAAGGACATCGATGGCCTGGAAACCAACCGCATTAATCAACTGCAAGTGTTGTCGACCCTGCAAACCACCCGCGACGAGAACATCTTCGCCTTCGGTGATTGCGCGGCCTGCCCGCAACCGGGCACCGATCGCAACGTACCGCCGCGCGCGCAGGCAGCGCATCAGCAGGCTTCGTTGCTGGCCAAATCGCTGAAGCTGCGGATCGAAGGCAAGACCTTGCCGGAATACAAATACACCGACTACGGCTCGCTGATCTCGCTGTCGCGTTTTTCGGCTGTGGGTAACTTGATGGGCAACCTGACCGGCAGCGTGATGCTTGAGGGCTGGCTGGCGCGGATGTTTTACGTGTCGTTGTATCGCATGCACCAGATGGCGCTGTATGGCGCGTTTCGCACGGCGATGCTGATGCTGGGCAGCAAGATCGGGCGCGGGACTGAGCCGCGGCTCAAGCTGCACTAACTCGGTCTAGTGTGAGAGCGGGCTTGCTCGCGAAAGCGGTGAATCAGGCAAACATTTATGTCGACTGACACTCCTTTCTCGCGAGCAAGCCCGCTCCCACAGTTCTCCTGACTGTACAGACTCAAGACAGCACCAATTCATGACGCCCCTGAGCTGATGAATCCTTGAACCGGATCCGTAGCTGGTGATCATTGCCATAGACATCAACAGCATTTATCACGCACGGGCCATTGTGATTAATCGCACTCTCGCTGTCGTAAGGAATGGTGTTGTCGCCCTGCAGCACCAGCAGGACATAGCCATTTTTCGGACTGTCCAACTGAGGGAGCGGCTGAAAGACGCCGCCTAACTGAATCGCGGTGTTGTATTGAACGGCTGTCGCACCCGGTGCTGCGTAACCCACATGAGACGCCCGGGTTACATTTGGCGCCTTGTCATCCCACTGAATCATGCCTTCGCGCTGCATGCTGGCAGATTCAAACCCCACTACCGGCTGCTGCACATTGGTCCCAGCCAGCGCATACAGCCAGGTGAAAATATCTGAATCTCCATTTCCCGCAATCAGCGTGCGCTCAAAGGTGTAATTGCCCGGTACCTGATATTTCGGAATCTCGGCCGTGCGAACTTCAGCGGTCGAACTAAAACCTGACTCAGAACCATCGGTAACGTAATCATGCGTTTCCCCGCCTATATGTCGGCTAATACCCACATACAAGGTTTCCATGCCTGGACCGCTACCGGCAGTGTTACTGGCCATGACATAAAACTTTCGGGTGTACACCGACGTTTCATCCTCTGACGAAACGGTGCTCCTCGACCCCGGATACTCGAGATAGGCGTTGCGCACAAGACTGAAGAACCACGGCGCCTTGTTATCGTCATTTAGAGGCAGAAACCGACCGAGGGCATCCCGCACCATGAGTTTTACACTGGCCAACTCCTCGGGTTTTACGGTTTGACTCATCAGTGGCTCGACCACCACCGTCACCTCCAACTGTTGACGTCCGTTCGGATACACACGGTTCGAAGGGGAACTGACGGCGATAGTCAGTTTGGTCAACCAACTCCCGAGCGGCGGTCTGGCTTTGACAGTATTCATACAAACTCCCTTTGATAAATCCTGATCACACACCTGAAGGGTTTAACTGATCCGTCTCGCTCTGCACTTGGGTGCCTGCCGATTCAACGCTTAATTGGTAAACCCACGGATCTCGATGAGGTCGATCCGACGTCAAGGTGACTGCAAACCGAAGCGGGTTGCCGTATACATCCATGCCGTTGGAGTAATGACTGAGTTGCCGACCCTGAAAAAAACTCGGTTATCCGGGCATACATCGCGACGGCCAGCGCTATTGCACCCGCACGAGGCTGGCGAATCGTCGATAATGCCTGATTTAATGATCGACCCAACTGATGGGTGGCAGGTATATTCTTTTTCGCGGCACCACTTCCTGGATCACCGAACGCGGTCGCCTTGTTCTCGTGCAAGGATGAATCGGCAGCGGAACTTGAACTCGAGTGAATAGCCATAGGTATCGAAGTTCCGGGATAGCGCAAACTGATGTACAAGTTCTGAACTTTTGCAGTGTACCCCTCGATCGTCTCACTGAATACCTCCGCAGGTTCGGTCACCACGAGCCCACCATTGTAAGAAGCATACTGTGGCGGCTTGACCGACTTCAAACGAAAGCTGCTGTTGAAACGTCCATTTTCACCCGCGCCGCCATAGGCTACATCGCGGTGATTACTGACGTATTCGACATTCGGCAACTTGACCCGGGCAGCAAACTGAATCACCGAACCTTCTGGAATATCCTTGTAACTGACGTATCGAACAAACTGCTGAAAACTGTCAGGCCGCGCGACAGGCAAATCGAATGAACTTTCACTGTCGGCAGATGCAATCATTTGCTCGGGAAACTGCAAAATACCGGCCGCCGGCGGTGTGCGATCACTTACCCAGTTTCCCGAGGCTGAAGTGTAGGGGACAACGTTGATGTTCACATCGTCAGGAAGTGTCACTACCTCCCCATTGCTATTTCGAGCTTGGACCGTAATCAACGCGAAACATTTCTGCACTCCATTAGCGAATACACGCGCTTGAGCGTCCTGTTGTCCTTGAAAGGCTGCGGTTTCTATCAGCAGATAGCTGATACTCACGGGCTCGTTTGTCTGGGCAGAGTCAGAGTCTATTTTTTTCATGAAATCCCCCCTAGTTTAGTCTTTATTGGCCAAACATCATCTCTGAGTTAACTAGAACACCTGGCAAATCACGCACCTGGATGTCAGATGTATAGATTGATTAACAACAAATATCACCTGTCAGAAATTACAGTCCCGACGAACGGTACAGCCATGGCCATTTCATAAAAAACGCCACAACCAACTGTTCTAATTACATATTTAATTAGCAAATCAAAGCCAATCGGGCAATTTAGCAATTCCATTATTAATGCTTGCTCCGCGCACCCCACTCGTCGGCACTGTAATTTCTGACAGGTGTCAGATGTCGTTTTTTGGAATATACCTATCGATAATTCTTCGAACCCTGGAAACACTTAGTACACACGTCACATCCACACCAGCACTGACATGGAGTTCCAAAAATGCGCCTCCCCAGAAATTTTATGTCACTTCTCACAATAGTATTCAGCCTCACCGCCTGTAGCGAAATACAATCGAACCGAGCACTAGAGAAACAACAGGATCCTCTGTCCTACCCAATATTGGTATTGTACGGTGCTTATGGACAGTTCCTGTGTAACAAAACCATGACAACAGGTGATTACTATTTATATACGATATGTCCAAATACGAAGAATGCGTTTCCTTATTTCTTTATAATCGAAAATCCGCGGGAAGGTGTGTCGTTCACATTTACCACGCTTAGTTTTCTAGACCCTGATCCGGGGAAATACAGCTACAAAATACACAATCCTTCACACGGGAAACCCACCAAAATCATGTCAATAAATGCCGGTGCTACACTACCCGCAAATGTCGAAACAGTTCGAGGAATCTGGACTAATCAACCGAGCCCCTCCAGCAACATACTACCACTTCTCAATACTACCACCCTGCATATTTTAAATAACAATTGAACAGTCTCCTTCTGCACATATAACGCCGACGAGCCAACACTAAAAACATCGGAAAACGACAATGAACATCACAACAAAACAATCGACTCTGGCACTAATTGCAATAATGTATGCATCCGTCACCTCGGCTGCTTATCCCATACTTGAACTACGTGAGAAAAACGGCATATTGCTATGCGCGTTCACAATGACTTCCGGAACACATTACTCATCAAACCCACCTGAACGCGCCACGTGCCCAAGAACCTATATCCCCATAGAATATCTCGTCATTGTAAACCCTAGAGAAGGGATCACTTTCACCCTAGGCAATAACGACTTCATCACCGAAAGATGTGACACACAGGGAACCCCCCAATATGCATTAGCAGACCTTCGTGACGGAGAGGAAACACCTCCGTTCCCTACTAACGCCGGTATTGGCATGGATCCAAATATAGAAATCGTTCCAGGTATTAAGAATATGCGAAAGGCAACAAAAATGGCTTATCCCGGCGGTCCACTTTGCGTGATCATCTCGAACCCAAACAACTGACGAACAACCCATATAAGTGCTTCGAGGTACTTTTATGTCATGTAATACACCATGTCACTCCTCCACCCGCCTGAGCGACGGCGGCCTGTACTCCCAGGCTGGCAATTTTCTCAGTCATGTCAGCACCGGCGTTGACCCCCGCACCGGTCAATTCACCCTTGCTGTCAAACTGCCCGGATTGCAGGCCAACGCCCTCTCCGGCCCGGTCATCTCACCGGCACTGCACTTCAGTCCGCTGGCCTCTCACTCCGATGTCGGTTTTGGCCTTGGCTGGCAATTGGGCGTTTCTACCCTGGACCTCAATGCCAACCGCATCAGCCTCAGTACCGGCGAACAATTTCGTCTTGACCGGCATAAATCTGAATTCTCTGACGGTGGTTTGCTGGCCTTTCATGATCAAAAGTTGCGCAGTTTCGTGGTACGTCAGATTGGCATGGACGGCAGATTGTTTCGCGTTGAACACAAAAGCGGTGATACCGAATGGCTGGAAATCCAGGAACGCAGTGGGCTGGCGATGGTGGTGCAAATGCGCTCACCGCAAGGACGGCAGGCGTTCTTCGAGTGGATACCCCGGGGCAATGATCAGTTTGGCCTGCAAAGCGTATGGGATGAGCGTGGCCCGGATCACCCGCTACTGCGGGTCGCAATGAGCAGTGAAGCCGTGATATTCACTATGCTCCCCGGCAGTGACAGTGAATCGACTATCACCCTGAAAGTGGTTAACGGGCAACTGACCCATTTGATTCTGCCCGATGGCGACAGCCGCTGGACCTTTCAATACCTGCCGGATCCGGACAGTGGCCTGTTGTTTCCCAACAAGGTGCTGGGGCCGCTGGGCAGCGAAGACACGGTGCAATACGCCATCGGCAATCAAGGTCATATCTTGCCCCCGGGTGCCCCATTGGCGTGGCTGCCCAGGATCATCAGCCACCGTCATGTCCCCGGTGCCGGGCAACCGGAAATCTACCGCCACTACACGTATGTCGGCACCTCCAATTTCCTCGGCGGAGATGTCGCCCCACCGGGCGGCTGGCAGGACGGCACCGACAACCTCTACCGCATGACCAACTATGGCTACACCGGCATCGAGACGGTTCTGAATGCAAAAGGTGAAATCCTGGCTACTGCAAGGCGTACCTGGAACCGCTTTCACCTGCAAACCGATGAGCAGATGATTCGCCACAGCACCCGCGTGCAACAAGGGGTGACCGTAGCTCAGCAAAAAACCATCACCCGAAAAACTGTCTACGGCGACGATCCGGACAAGAGCTGGGAAGATCAACCCGCCTGGTGCCAGCTCCCCGTCGCGACAGTGACTCGCTATGAAGACGGTGAACAAACACCGCGGGAAGTGCGCGAGGAAACTGACTACGACGACTATGGCAACGTACTGCAAAAACGCTACCCGGATGGTCGCGTCGAAACCTCGGCCTGGTACCCATTGGGTGGGGGGGATGGATGCCCGGATGATGGCAGCCAGTTCATACGCTGGGTAAAGAGCAAAACCCTGATCCCCGCGAAGCTGACCGGGGGCGCGCTGACCACCGAGTCACGCTATCGATACTCACTGCTGCCCAAGCGAAAAACCGACGATATTCAGAATCTGGTAGCCCATCAGGAAATAGCCGTAGCACTCACTGACACAGAGGAACAGCTGATCGGGAAAACCGAACAGATCTGGGATACCGACATTACTAGCGCTTTTTTTGGTCAGACGGTTCAAAGCGTCAATACCCTGAACGGTTTCGCCACAACCACAGACTACATTCGCACGATCGGCGTCGAGGGACTGAGCGAGACACAAACTCAGACCGGGCATGACGGTCTGGTCATCAATACCAGCACAATGCGCAATTCCTTGACGGGCCTGACGCTGTCCGAGCGCAATGAAAACGCTGTGTTGACCACGTTTGCCTATGACAGTCTTGGCCGAGTCGTGCGCCGTACTGCGTCGGCAGGAACTCCCTATGCCGTGACCACTACCTGCAGCTATACCACCGCAGGCAGTGATCACAAGCGTACGGTGGTGGTGGAGCAAATCGACATTGCCGGGCAGAAACGTCGCCAGTATCTGGACGGCAACGGTCGAACCGTGCGCGAGGAGCGCCAGGACGCCGACATCACCGGCCTGGCGTTTTGCGAAGTGTGGTCCGGCGTTTACGACCATGACGGCAACTTGAGTACTGAAACCGTTCTCGACTGGCTGCCCGGTCAAACCGATCCCATCCGCCTGACCACCACCAACGAGTTAGACGGTTGGGGGCAAGTCAGCGTTCTACACCAAGCCGATGGCACCAGTAGTCACACCGTTTTGGACCCCATCACGTTGATCAGTCGTCACTGGCAGCAGAGCCGGAGCGGCGAGCGCGGTGGCGAAACAGAGGTGGCGCGCAATCTGGCAGGAGAAGTCGAAAAAGTCACCCTGCGGGGACCACGGACTGACAACGGAAGTCCAGGCGACGTGTTGCGTGTTGAAAGCTGGACATTCGACGGTCTGTACCGGCCAATCAGCCATCGGGTTGAAGCCGATGGTCTTACCACCTCGACTCAAACAGAACGTGATGTGTTTGGCCGAACGACGCGCCTCACTCGCGAAGATGGCAGCGTTGTACGCTGGACCTATGCGCCTCACAGCGACGGCGACCATCCTGTCAAGATCACCCTTACCGCCCCCGGCGGCACCGAACAGCTGCTGGCCGAACAATCCTTTGATGGCCTCGGCCGGCCGATGGAACGGCGTGCAGGCGGCCAGACCGAAAGCCTCGGATACCTCAAAGGCCAGCTCCCTCCCGCCTCCACCATTCAAGCCGACGGCACCCGGGTCAATCTGCATTATGAGCAGGCACTCAATTACGAGCTTATTGCAGCAATACCGGAGGGCAGCTACGGCACGTCCTATACCTATCGCCCACCTGAGGGTTACCTCACCGAAATAAAGGGCGGACTGGGGATGATCAAACAAGAGTATTCCGCAGCCGGAAGACTCTTCGCAGAACACTGGACGGTGGGAAACGAAACGCACTCCAATACATCGAGCCAATCGCTTCAGGGGCGAGCCCTGATCTTTACCGATGTAGGGGGAACGGAGCACCGGGTTCAATATGACGCGTTCGGACGCCCGGATGCGCAACAGGCAGGCTCGATCACTGTGAAGTCGACCTATGACGCCTTTGGCCGGGTTCATCAAATCACCACCACCGACACCGCCAAAGGCAGCAGCCTTCAGCAGACACTGATCTACGATGCCGATGGCCGCGAGCTGAGCCGCACTTGGGAAAACACCGGCAATGGCCCCCTACAGAAAACCGTGCAGACGCTGTCGTTCACCGGGCGTGACAAAGTGTCGTCACGCCGCTGGGAACTGGCCGGCAGCCTTCAGAGTGATGAGCGTTATACCTACGACTGCCGTGGCCGCTTGCTGCAAACCACGGCCACAGGTCCCAATGCACCGCTGGACAATCGGACGGGCAAGCGGATCAGCCAACAGGTCTTCACCCTGAATGCACTGGACGGTTATCAACAGCTCGACACCACCTACGCAGACTCCACCCGCAACACCATGACGTTCAGCTATGACGCTGTCGCACCGGATCGTCCCGTTTCCATCACGCACCGTGGCGTTCAAGACACCGATATCGAACTGGTCTGGGACCGTGCCGGCCGGCTGGTGGAAGAGCGCCACAACGGCGTGCTGTATCGCAAACTCGAATGGGGCACCAATGGCCGCCTGCGCCAAATCATCGAAAACGGTGCAAGCAGTCTTTATCGCTACAACCCCTTCGGACAATTGGGTGAACAAGAAACAATCGCCGGTATCGCCCGCCGTTTTTATGCAGGCAATCAGGTCGTGAACGAACGCACAACCGATGGCGCCATGTTGACGCTGGTACGTTCCGCCGACGCGGTGTTTGCCGAAAGCCGGCTGAGTCAATCGATACGCTCCGTATTGTTGACCGGCACCGATGATCAAGGCTCCGTCCGCTTGGAGAGCGACGGCGAAAACCGCCTGGTGAGTTACACCGCCCACGGCGCCGACGATGAAACCGCGCAAAGTCGAGTGGGGTTTGCCGGGGAGTTACGCGACACGGCAACCGGGCTTTACCATCCCGGCAGCTATCGCCCTTACGATCCTGAGCTGATGTTGTTCCTGGCACCCGACAGTGCCAGTCCACTGGGTAAAGGCGGGTTGAACCGCTATGCCTATTGTGGCGGGGATCCGGTGAATCGAGTCGATCCGGACGGGCATAGTTTCTGGAGTTGGTTTGGCGCGATTGCCGGCGTCGTGCTAGGTGCTGTAGGCGTCGTCGTAACATTTGGTGCGTTGGCGGGAGCAGTTGCTGTGGCTGCTCTTGGCGCAGCTGTTGCCGCAGGCACTGTCTCTGGGGCCGTCATCACAGGGCTTGTGATTGGAGCCATCGTCGCCATCGCGACGACTGCAGTGGGCGCGATTGCAGTCGGGGTACTCATACTGGAAACAACATCAGCAGGCACTGGACTGGCCGTTCCCGTGCTGGAAGCAACAGGTAACAAACAGGCCGCGGCAACACTGGGCAAGATATCGTTGGGGACAGGGCTGGCAGCAGCGGTTGTCGGTTTGGCACCCGCAGCAGTGCAGGCTACGTCCAAACTCGGGAGATTTGTTGGCCGATGGCAGTACAAATTGCAACACGCAGGTGGGTCTCGTCGCCTACCCAATGGCGTTGAAATGATAATGGAGTCTCCCCCCCCAAACAGCGCGCCGGGGGTAGCTTTCTTTGACAATCTCTACGGCGAAGGAAATCTTATGTTTTTCTCTCACGGTGATCGTTCAGGGAATATGCTTAATGCAGCTGGAGAGGTTAGCTCAGCAGTTGATGTGGCACGCCTTGATATCGCACCGAGATTAGTAGGATATCCGCCTGAGCAACTATTGTTTCTAAGGGCTTGCTACGCAGGACGAAGTGGCGCTGCGCAGCAAGTTTCCAACACCCTGAACCGTCCTGTGGTGAGTGCTCAAGGCAGGACATTTACGAATCCAGACTTTTCGACGCTAAGCAATGCAGTGACTGACCATAACCGACTTATGGAACCCTCTCGAGGACCGCTTGGCTGGATCCTGCGTCGACTTGGGATGCCTGGAGTGCACTGGGCTTTAAGACCAGCCCGACTGCGTACTTACTTTCCACAAAGCCCACCACCGGTGCCATAAAGGGCTTTAATCGCCCCCCCTTATGGCCTCAACCCTGCTTGCGATGACAACTTGATTTTCACAAAAATTGACAATCAAGTTACCATCACAAGCCCCCCCCCCGCTCTTCATCGATCTGCAGAGATGTGTCTCACTGTATCTCCCCCGCGATTTTCCCCCTTCGCTTACAAACTCCCCCCTTGCGCGACACAGTAGCGATACACCCCGCCCTTTAAATGGCCACATCCGAGCAAGGCAACTCGCCCGCTACGGTTATCGCCGCACTCACGTGGCGTCCTTTATCGAACGGTTGTGTCGTGCAACCCAGGAGTATTGAAATGTCCCGTACTACCAAGAACACTATTGGTCTGCTCGGCGCTGTTCTGGCGGGTGGCATGATGTTGTCCGGTTCCGTATTCGCTGCGCAGCCTCTGACTCAGGGCTACCTGCTGGCCTCGGCTGAACAGGTGGTGAAAACCCCGGAAGGCAAATGTGGCGAAGGCAAGTGTGGCGATGCCTCGATGGCAAAAACCGATACCGATGGCGACGGCAAGGTATCCCGCGCCGAATTCCTGAAAGTCGCGCCGAAGTCCAATTTCGACAAGATCGACACTAACCATGACGGCTTCATCGACGAGCAAGAAGCATTTGATAACGTGAAAGCCAACTACGAAGCCAACGGCAAGAAAATGCCAAAAGGTCTGTTCGAACACTTGAAAGACCAAGACGGCGCTTAAGCTTCCAAGCATCAAACCGCGTTTTTCCGTCGGGAAGCGCGGTTTTTTTTCGTCTGGCGGATTTACACCTGGAAGCGCTGCACCATGGATTGCAACGAATTGGCCAGCTGTGAAAGCTCATGGCTTGAGGCACTGGTTTGATCCGCACCGGCAGTGGAGCGCACGGACAAATCGCGGATGTTCACCAGGTTGCGATCAACTTCCCGCGCCACTTGCGCCTGTTCTTCAGCGGCGCTGGCGATCACCAGGTTACGTTCGTGAATCTGATGCACCGACTCAGTGATGGTCTGCAACGCCTCGCCCGCACGCTCGGCCAGGGCCAACGTGCTGGCCGCCCGGGTCGAGCTGGCTTGCATGGAGTCCAGCGCCTGGGTTGAGCCGCTGCGCATGCCCTGGACCATTTGCTCGATTTCCTGGGTCGATTGCTGCGTGCGATAGGCCAGCGCACGCACTTCGTCCGCCACCACCGCAAAACCTCGACCACTTTCCCCGGCCCGCGCCGCTTCGATGGCCGCATTGAGCGCCAGCAGATTGGTTTGCTCGGCAATCGCCCGAATCACATCCAGCACCTTGCCGATGTCCTGCGACTGGTTGGCCAGGGATTGCACCAACCCGCCGGTAATCTGCACATCGCTGGCGAGTGCGCCGATGGCGCTGACGGTTTCGCTGACGCGCTCCTGGCCAACGTGCGCGGACTCACTGGACTGGCGCGTGGCGTCGGAGGTCGACACCGCGTTGCGCGCAACCTCTTCCACCGCGGTGGTCATTTCAGTGACGGCGGTGGCGGCTTGTTCAATCTCGTTGTTCTGTTGTTGCAGGTTCTGTGTGCTGTCGAGGGTGACGGCGTTCAATTCATCCGCTGCCGTGGCCAATTGCGCCGCCGAACCGCTGATACCTTGCAGGGTTTCCCGCAGGTTCTGTTGCATGGTCGCGAGGGCCTTGAGCAAACGGCTGACTTCGTCGTTGCCATGGGTTTCGATGGGGCGAGTCAGATCGCCTCGGGCTACGTTTTCTGCGGCGTGCAACGCTTCGCCCAGCGGTTTGACGATGCTACGGGTCAACAGCATGGCCAGACCAACGGTGGCCAGCGCAGCCAACGCGATGAACAGGCTGACGATCATCCGCGATGTTTCGTAATGCGCCTCGGATTTCTGGCTTTCGGCGGCAACCTGTTTGGCGAAGAGGTCCGCCAGGTCATTGAGCTGTTTACCGGAGCCATCGACCACGGTTTTCATGTCGACCAGCAGCAGCTTGGTCAGTTCGTCACGGCGTCCCTGCTCCGCCAGTGAGAACGATTGGGCAATGCCGGCACGATACGCCGCGAAGGTGGTTTTGAACTGGTCATACAACGCCTTGCCTTCGACGGTGTTGACCAACTTGTCGTAGGCCGCAATCTTCTCGCTCAATTCTTTGTCGCGGGTATCCATTTGGCCGCGGTACACAGAAATGTTCTTCGGGTCCTGATCCAGCGCCATGCGCAGGGAAATGGTGCGGATGCGCAGCATGATCTCGCGGATCTCGTCACCGCCGCGGATACTCGGCAGCCATTGTTTCTCCACGGCCACTTCGCTGTCGCGAATGCTCGACATCTGCCCCAGTGCAAAAATCCCGAGCAAGGCAACCAACACGGCAATCAGGGCAAACCCCAAGGCGGCCCGAGGAGCAATATTCAACTGACGCAGTAGCATAACGAACGCCCTATTCTTGTAATGGCCTGGAAAAGGGGCGTTGTTTCGGCAGTACCCCGTCGCCTCGTTATCGGCAAGTTGTACGATGACTGAAGTGTTGGTTCTCGAAAACAAAAAATCGAAAACAAAAAATCGAAGACAAAAAAAATCCCCGTATCTTTCGATACGAGGATTTTTAATATGGTCGGGGTAAGGGGATTCGAACTCCTGACATCCTGCTCCCAAAGCAGGCGCGCTACCGGACTGCGCTATACCCCGGTAAAAAAAAGGCGACCTTCGCAAGTCGCCTTCTTCGATCAGGGCTTTTGGCCTCTGATCTTAAGATCTGATCCCAGCGTTAACTGGTTTCAAAAATGGTGGGTCGTGTGGGATTCGAACCTACGACCAATTGGTTAAAAGCCAACTGCTCTACCAACTGAGCTAACGACCCAAAAATGGTCGGGGTAAGGGGATTCGAACTCCTGACATCCTGCTCCCAAAGCAGGCGCGCTACCGGACTGCGCTATACCCCGGTTTGAAATTGGCTCCGTGACCAGGACTCGAACCTGGGACCCAATGATTAACAGTCATTTGCTCTACCGACTGAGCTATCACGGAACTACACATTTCAATTTACAACTGTGAAGCTTGCTTCACCTCTTCGACCCGTTCGCATCGCTGCGTTCGTGTGTCTGAGGCGCGCTATTCTACAATCTTAAGCACCTCTGTCAACCCCTTAAATTGCATTCAAGTTAATGATTTGCAACTTATTTCAGATTCCTGCTTGGGGAGCAGAAACCCTTCCGGGTGACTTACTGCGGGGCGCACTTTACAAGCCTTTTCCTTTCAGTTCAACAACCTGACGAAAAAAAGGCCTCGCGATGCGAGGCCTTGTTTATTTCACTGCTGTTGCGGGTCAGGCAAATACGATTTCGTCGTTTTCCACCGTGCCCACAGCCGTGTCGCCAGGCATGAAACGACCGGACAGAATCAGCTGCGCCAACGGGTTCTCGATCCAGCGCTGGATCGCTCGTTTGAGCGGCCGCGCGCCGTACACCGGGTCGTAACCCACCGCGATCAGCTTGTCCATGGCCTCTGGGCTGAGTTCCAGTTTCAGCTCGCGCTCAGTCAGACGACTGCGCAGACGACCCAACTGGATCTCGGTAATGCCCGCGATCTGATCCCGCGCCAATGGCTCGAAGATCACCACTTCGTCGACCCGGTTGATGAACTCCGGCCGGAAGTGCGTGGAAATCGCATCCATCACCGCCGCACGCTGGGCCTCGCGATCACCGACCAACTCCTGAATCTGCACCGAGCCCAGGTTGGACGTCATGACGATCACGGTGTTCTTGAAATCCACCGTGCGGCCATGGCTGTCGGTCAGGCGGCCATCTTCTAGCACTTGCAGCAAGATGTTGAACACATCCGGGTGGGCCTTCTCGACCTCGTCCAGGAGGATCACCGAATAAGGCTTGCGACGCACCGCCTCGGTCAGGTAACCGCCTTCTTCATAGCCCACGTAGCCCGGTGGCGCGCCAATCAGTCGGGCCACGGAATGTTTCTCCATGAACTCGGACATGTCGATCCGCACCATCGCCTCTTCAGTATCAAAGAGGAACTCGGCCAGCGCCTTGCACAGCTCGGTTTTACCGACACCGGTCGGGCCGAGGAACATGAACGAACCGCTCGGGCGATTCGGGTCGGACAACCCGGCTCGCGAACGACGCACTGCGTTTGAAACGGCGATCACCGCTTCGTCCTGACCGATGACGCGCTGGTGCAACAGGCTTTCCATTTTCATCAGCTTGTCGCGCTCGCCTTCGAGCATTTTCGACACCGGAATGCCGGTCCACTTCGAAACGACTTCGGCAATTTCTTCCTCAGTCACCTTGCTGCGCAGTAACTGGTTCTCGCTTTTGCCGTGCTGATCGACCATTTGCAGGCTGCGCTCCAGGTCCGGGATAACCCCGTATTGCAGCTCGGCCATGCGGTTCAGGTCGCCTTTACGGCGTGCGGCTTCCAGCTCCTGACGGGACTGTTCGATTTTTTGCTGGATCTGCGCAGAACCCTGAACTTCGGCTTTTTCCGAGTTCCAGATTTCTTCGAGGTCCGAATACTCACGCTCAAGACGAACGATTTCCTCCTGGAGTTTTTCCAGGCGCTTGATAGCCGCTTCGTCGCTTTCTTTTTTCAGTGCCTGGGATTCCACCTTCAGCTGAATCAGACGGCGCTCCAGACGATCCAGTACTTCCGGCTTGGAGTCGATCTCCATGCGGATACGGCTGGCCGCTTCGTCGATCAAGTCGATGGCCTTGTCCGGCAACTGACGGTCCGTGATGTAGCGATGGCTGAGCTTGGCCGCGGCGATGATGGCGCCGTCGGTGATCGCCACTTTGTGGTGAACCTCGTAACGTTCTTTGAGGCCACGCAGAATCGCGATGGTGTCTTCTTCGCTCGGTTCGTCCACCAAGACTTTCTGGAAGCGCCGTTCGAGGGCCGCATCCTTCTCTATATATTGGCGGTACTCGTTGAGCGTGGTCGCGCCGACGCAGTGCAGCTCACCACGAGCCAACGCAGGCTTGAGCATGTTGCCCGCGTCCATCGAGCCTTCGCCTTTACCGGCGCCGACCATGGTGTGCAGTTCGTCGATGAACAGAATGATCTGCCCTTCCTGCTTCGACAGCTCATTGAGCAAGGATTTGAGGCGCTCTTCGAACTCACCGCGGTACTTGGCACCGGCAATCAGCGACCCCATGTCCAGGGACAACAGGCGCTTGCCCTTGAGACCATCCGGCACTTCACCGTTAATGATGCGCTGGGCCAGGCCTTCGGCAATGGCGGTTTTACCCACGCCAGGCTCACCGATCAGCACCGGGTTGTTCTTGGTGCGGCGTTGCAGCACCTGAATGGTCCGGCGAATTTCGTCGTCACGGCCGATCACCGGGTCGAGCTTGCCTTCTTCGGCACGCTTGGTCAGGTCGACAGTGTATTTATCCAGCGCCTGACGCGACTCTTCGTGGTTGGCGTCGTTGACGGCCTCACCGCCGCGCAGGTTGTTGATGGCGTTTTCCAGGGCTTTTTTGCTGACACCCTGGCCGAGCAGCAACTTACCGAGCTTGCTGTTCTCATCCATCGCGGCGAGCAGCACCAATTCGCTGGAGATGAACTGATCGCCCTTCTGCTGGGCCAGGCGATCGGCCTGGTTGAGCAGGCGCGCCAAGTCCTGCGACATATTCACGTCGCCAGTCGGGTTCTGGATTTTCGGGAGCTGGTCGAGCTCTTTTGTCAGCTCTTTACGCAAGCTGTTGACGTCGAAACCGACCTGCATCAGCAGGGGTTTGATCGAACCACCCTGCTGTTCAAGCATGGCCTGCATCAAATGCGCCGGCTCAATGCCGGGGTGGTCAAGGCCGACGGCCAGAGATTGGGCGTCGGATAGAGCTAACTGCAATTTGCTGGTTAAACGATCTATACGCATGGGTCACCTTCCTTTTGAGCAGGCCGGACCTATAAAACATCCTGAATGAAGAAACCTGCCAGATACCGTTATAGATGCGGTCGATTCTGGGAGTTTCAAGCGTCGATCAGTTGATGCAGATCAGAGAAGTCTAGTCTTCGAGCCAGATCAGGGAGGCAAACCGACCGGTGCGAGGACTGCGGCGGTAAGAAAAGAAGCGAGGATCGGTCACGGTGCAGAATCCGCCACCATAGACAGCGGTGACACCACGAACTGCCAGACGCAAACGCGCCAGCTCATAGATATCAGCCATGAACTTGCCAGCGTTTTGGCTGGGCACAAAGGCTTTGGCCGCTTCGGGCAGTTGCTGGACGAAGGTTTCGCGCACTTCGGGGCCGACTTCAAAGGCTTGCGGGCCAATCGCCGGGCCGAGCCATACCAGCACTTCTTCTGGTGGCACGTCGAGACTGTCGAGGGTGGCTTCGAGCACACCCGCTGCCAATCCACGCCATCCGGCATGGGCCGCCGCAACGCGTGTACCGGCACGGTCGCAAAACAAGGCCGGCAAGCAATCGGCGGTCATTGCGGTGCAGGCAATCCTGGGGGTTGCCGTCCAGCTGGCGTCGGCGGTAGCGACCAGACTCGGGTCGGCATGAGCCACGACAATGCCGTGAACCTGCTTTAACCAGGCCGGTTGAATAGAAAAGTGATCGGTGAGGCGACGGCGGTTTTCGGCAACAGCTTCGGGGCTGTCGTCGACGTGATCGCCGAGGTTGAGGCTGTCGAACGGCGCCAGACTGACGCCGCCCGCACGGGTGGTCACACAGGCTTTCACCCCGGCAGGCGCAGGCCAGTCGGGAATCAGCCAGTCACTCATCCGATGAACGCCTCACGGTCTTGCTTGAGCAGGGTCAGCAACCAGACGAAATCGTCCGGGAGTGGCGATTCCCAGCTCATGCGTTTACCGGTGGTCGGGTGATCCAGCTCCAGGAACCGCGCATGCAGGGCCTGACGCGGAAAAGCCTTCAACGATTCGACCATGGTCACACTGGCTGCCGGCGGAATGCGGAAACGACCGCCGTAGGCAGGATCTCCGACCAGCGGGTAGTTGATGTGAGCCATGTGCACACGAATCTGGTGCGTACGACCGGTTTCCAGCTTCACCCGCACGTGAGTGTGGGAGCGGAAACGCTCGAGCACGCGGTAATGGCTGACGGCTTGCTTGCCACCTTCCATCACGGCCATGCGCTGGCGTTGCTGGCCGTGACGACCGATCGGCGCGTTGATCTTGCCGCCGGCAGTCACCACACCGATCACGATGCATTCGTAGATCCGGCTTACGCTACGGCTCTGCAATTGCGTGACAAGCTGTGTCTGCGCCTGAATGGTCTTGGCCACCACCATCAGACCGGTGGTGTCCTTGTCCAGGCGATGCACGATACCGGCGCGGGGCACATTGATAATGTCCGGCACGTGGTGCAGCAAGGCGTTGAGCAAGGTGCCGTCCGCGTGACCGGCGGCAGGATGCACCACCAGGCCCGCAGGTTTGTTGATCACCAGGATGTCGTCGTCTTCATAGACGATGTCCAGCTCGATATCTTGAGCGATCCATTCGCCCTGAGCTTCCTGCTCGGCAGTCAGTTCAAGAATGGCGCCACCATGAACGATGTCTCGCGGGCGGATAACCGCCCCATCCACAGTCAGGCGGCCGTCTTTGATCCAGGCGGAAAGGCGCGAGCGCGAGTGCTCAGCGAATAATTGTGCGGCGACTTGATCGAGGCGTTGGCCGCCCAATTCGGACGGCACCTCTGCGCGAAGTTCAATTTTATCGGACATGCTCAGACTAGGCGTCGGCACAGCCTTTGGTTTCGGCTGCGCGCTTGTGGTTAAATACGGCGTCTTTTGCCCCGAGGCTATTCAACGGGGCGCTCATCATAACAGGACGGCCCCGCCCAAGACAGCGGCCGTCATAGGGACGCAAGCCGCCATGCAAGTGAAACACCTGCTGCTGATCGCCATCCTCGCATTGACCGCTGCTTGCTCATCGAAGGAAGTCGTAGACGAAAACCTGAGCGAAGTCGAGCTGTACCAGCAGGCTCAGCACGATCTGGACAACAATAGCTACACCGCCGCCACAGCCAAGCTGAAGGCGCTGGAGTCGCGTTATCCGTTCGGTCGCTACGCCGATCAGGCTCAACTCGAGCTCATTTACGCCAACTACAAGAACACCGAGCCAGAAGCTGCCAAGTCTGCTGCCGAGCGTTTCATTCGCCTGCACCCGCAGCATCCGAACGTCGATTACGCCTACTACCTCAAGGGTCTGACTTCCTTTGACCAGGACGTTGGCCTGCTGTCGCGCTTCCTGCCGCTGGACATGACCAAGCGTGACCCGGGTGCCGCTCGCGACTCCTACAACGAGTTCGCCCAGCTGACCAGCCGTTTCCCGAACAGCCGCTACTCGCCGGACGCCAAGCAGCGCATGATTTACCTGCGCAACCTGCTGGCGGCCTACGAGATTCACGTTGCCGACTACTACCTGACCCGTCAGGCCTATGTCGCAGCCGCGAACCGTGGCCGTTATGTGGTGGAAAACTTCCAGGAAACCCCTTCGGTCGGTGACGGCCTGGCGGTGATGACCGAAGCCTACCAGCGTCTGCACCTGGACGACCTGGCAGCCACTAGCCTCGAAACCCTGAAGCTCAACTACCCGAACCACCCAACCCTGGTGGACGGACAGTTCAAGCCTTCGGTCGATGAAGCCGACAACCGTTCGTGGCTGAGCAAGGCTACTTTGGGCCTGATCGAATCCCGTCCGCCGCTGCCGCCGGGCGAAACCCGCGCCAACCAGGATGTCCAGAAGCAGTTCCAGGATGCCAAGGACGCGATTCCAAGCGATCTGAAGCCTAAAGACGCAGATGGCGACGTGATCGAAGAAGAGGAACACGAATCCGAAGCTAACAACGAAGACCGCTCGTGGTTCAGCTACATGACCTTCGGCGTGTTCGACTGATAAACGGAGACTCTGTAGGAGCGAGGCTTGCCCGCGAAGAAGCCAATGCGGTGTTCCTGAATCACCGCGTTATCGTTCTTCGCGGGCGAGCCTCGCTCCTACAAGGTTACGCAGCGCTATAACGCTGTGCGCGGGTCGGGTCCTTGGCTAAACTGCCTGTTCATTAGCTAATAAAGCCGCCCACCATGCTTCGTTTATTGTTCTGGATTGCCCTGATTGCCGCTGCGGTATGGTTCTGGCGCAAGTACAAGGCTTCGACTTCCGCTCCAAAATCCTCCGCCGAGCTGGATGCGGCGCCCATGGTCCGCTGCGCTCATTGCGGCGTTCACCTGCCCCGCGACCGCGCGCTGAGCCTTCAACAACAGTGGTATTGCAGCCAGGCTCACCTTGAGCAAGGCCCAGGCTCAAGTGATCGCTGAGACGTCCAGTCCCGGCGGCAAACAGGCCCTGCGACTGCTGCGCCTTTATCATCTCTACCGTTTGAGCGTCGGCATCACCCTGGTGCTGTTGATCTCCAGCAACATGGACAATCAGTTGCTGGCCTTCGCCGAGGACGACCTGCTGCGCAGTGGCAGTTGGTTGTACCTGGTGCTGAATATCTTGCTGGTGGTCTTTTGGGAGAACACCCGACGGCCGGCACAACTTTTCAGCCTCGCATTGATCGACGTCCTGCTGCTGTGCGGCCTGTTCTACGCCGCTGGCGGATTGGCCAGCGCCATCGGCAACCTGCTGATCGTGTCGGTGGCCATCAGCAACACCCTGTTGCGCGGGCGTATCGGCCTGTTGATAGCGGCGGTCGCTGCCCTTGGCATCGTCGGTTTCAGTTTCCTCCTGAGCTTCAGTCACCCGATCAGTCCCAGCGAATACCTGCAAGTCGGCACCCTCGGCGCGTTGTGTTTTGCCGCGGCGTTACTGGTGCAAGGGCTGATCAGGCGCCTGGAGGACAGCGAAAGCCTGGCCGAACAGCGGGCCAGTGAAGTGGTTGGTCTGGAAGCGCTCAACGCGTTGATCCTGCATCGCATGCGCACGGGCATTCTGGTGCTGGACGATCAGCGGCGGGTGCAACTGGCCAACCACAGCGCCTTGATTTTGCTGGGGCAGAAAAACCTCGACGGTCGGTTGATCGACGATTATTCGCCGACATTGGTCGAACGCCTTCAACTGTGGTTCAACAATCCGTCGTTGCGCCCGCAAAGCCTGAAAATCGCCAGCAGTGGCCTGGAACTGCAACCCAGCTTCATTGCCCTGGACCAAAGCCCGAATCATCAGACCCTGGTGTTTCTCGAAGACCTGGCCCAGATCGCTCAACAAGCCCAGCAACTGAAACTCGCCGCACTCGGTCGCCTGACGGCCGGTATCGCCCATGAAATCCGTAATCCACTGGGCGCCATTAGTCATGCCGCGCAGCTATTACGGGAATCCGAGGAACTGAACGGCGCGGATCGGCGTCTGACCCAGATTATCCAAGACCACTCTCAGCGAATGAATCGGGTTATCGAAAACGTCCTGCAACTGTCCCGCCGTCAGCAAACCGTGCCGCAAAGGCTCGATCTGAAGCCGTGGCTGGAGCACTTCGTCGCCGAAACCCGCGAAGGGGCGACCGATCGCCAACTGATTCACCTGCGCATCGGCTCGGGGGACTTCAAAACCCTGATGGACCCCAATCAGCTGACCCAGATTCTCGACAATCTGCTGCGCAATGCCTGGCGCCATAGCGCCCTGAATCACGACCTGGCGCAGGTCTGGCTCGAGTTGTTTGTCGACCCTGACAGCCAGTTGGCGACGCTTGAAGTCCTGGACAACGGCCCTGGCGTGGCGCTGGACCAACAGACGCATTTATTCGAACCCTTCTTCACCACCAGTAGCCAGGGCACTGGCCTGGGGCTTTATCTGTCCCGTGAGCTGTGCGAAAGCAACCAGGCCCGCCTAGACTTCAAACCACGCCAAGGCGGCGGCTGCTTTCGCATTACTTTTGCTCACGGACGGAAACAAAGTTGAACACGAGCCCACGGCCCAAAGTCCTGATCGTCGACGACGAACCGGATATCCGCGAACTCCTGGAAATCACCCTGGGACGGATGAAACTCGATACCTACAGTGCCCGCAACCTTGGCGAAGCCCAGGCCTTGTTGACGCGGGAGACATTCGATCTGTGCCTGACCGACATGCGCCTGCCCGACGGCACCGGCCTTGAGCTGGTGCAGTACATCCAGCAACGTTACCCACAAGTGCCGGTGGCAATGATCACCGCCTACGGCAACCTCGAAACGGCGATCAACGCCCTCAAGGCAGGCGCCTTTGACTTCCTGACCAAACCGGTCGACCTGACACGCCTGCGCGAACTGGTCACCAGCGCCCTGCGCTTGCCGGCACCGGGCGGCACCAGTACCGCCATCGATCGCCGGTTGTTGGGCGACTCACTGCCCATGCGTAACCTGCGCAAACAAATCGACAAACTCGCGCGCAGCCAGGCACCGGTGTATGTCAGCGGCGAATCGGGCAGCGGCAAAGAGTTGGTCGCCCGGCTGATTCACGAACAGGGTCCGCGGGCGAATCAGCCGTTCGTCCCAGTCAACTGCGGGGCCATTCCGTCGGAGCTGATGGAAAGCGAGTTCTTCGGTCATCGCAAAGGCAGTTTCAGCGGCGCCATCGAAGACAAACCCGGGCTGTTTCAGGCCGCCCATGGCGGCACACTGTTTCTCGACGAAGTGGCCGATTTGCCATTGGCGATGCAAGTCAAACTGCTTCGGGCCATTCAGGAGAAAGCCGTTCGCAGCGTCGGCGGGCAGCAAGAAATGGTGGTCGACGTCCGCATCCTTTGCGCCACCCACAAAGACCTCGACGCCGAAGTCACCGCCGAACGCTTTCGCCAGGATTTGTACTACCGGTTGAACGTGATCGAGCTACGCGTCCCTCCTTTGCGTGAGCGCCGCGATGACATTGAACCGCTGGCCAGCCATGTGCTCAAGCGTCTGGCAGCCGGCAGCGGACAACCCGCCGCAAAACTCCACCCGCTCGCCCTGGATGCGCTGAAAAGCTACCGCTTTCCGGGCAACGTGCGTGAACTGGAAAATGTGCTGGAACGGGCTTACACCTTGTGCGAGAACAGACAGATCGAGGCCAGCGACCTGCGACTGGCCGAAGGTAACTGCACGGCAGAGAATGGTGTGGCGGACCTGACGCAGATCGACAACCTGGAAGACTATCTGGAAAACGTCGAACGCAAACTCATCCTCCAGGCATTGGAGGAAACCCGCTGGAACCGCACGGCGGCGGCTCAGCGGTTGAATCTTTCGTTCAGATCGATGCGTTATCGACTGAAGAAATTGGGGTTGGATTGAGGGCCCCTTCGCGGGCAAGCCTCGCTCCTACAGGGGTTTTGTGTCGTTCATAGAACCAATGTGGGAGTGAGCCTGCTCGCGATGGCGGTCCAAACTAGATCCGCCCGGTCGGCGCATACGGCGCCGGATCAATGATCGGCGCCCGCCCCAGCATCACATCCACAAACAACTGACACGACGCTGGCGCCAGCACCAGCCCATTACGGTAATGCCCGCAATTGAGCCAAAGCCCGTCGAACCCCGGCACTCGGCCAATATAGGGAATCCCCTCCGGCGAACCCGGCCGTAATCCGGCCCAATGCCCCACCACTTCGGCATCCGCCAGCGCAGGAATCAACTCCACCGCCGATGCTTTCAGACTCTCCAGCGCCGAATCGGTCGGCGTCTTGTCGTAGCCTTCATGCTCCAGCGTGCTGCCAATCAGGATGTGACCGTCGCGCCGGGGAATCGCATAGCGTCCCTTGGCCAATACCATGCTCGGCAGGAAGTCCGCCGCGCACTTGTAAAGAATCATCTGCCCTTTGACCGGTTCAACCGGCAGCTCCAGATCCAGACTCTTCAGCAAGTCACCACTCCAGGCGCCAGCCGTGAGGACCACCTGATCAGCGTGAACAGGGCCCGACGAGGTCTGCACACCGACGACCGTATCGCCTTCACGAATAAACCCGCTGACTTCACACTGCTCACGAATCGTCACGTTCGGCAGCGCCAGCAACGCAGTCTTGAGGGACTTCACCAGCCGCGGATTACGCACGTTGGCCACGTCGGCCATGTAGATCGCCCGGGAAAACCCGCCACCCAGCACGGGTACGGCGTCGTGTGCTGCCGAGATATCCACCGCCCGCAGCGGACGGTTTTCCCGTTCGGCCCAGGCCAGCGCCTCGGCCTCGTCATCCAGATCCAGCCAGTACAGGCCGGTGGTGTGCACTTCAGGATCAACCCCGGTCGCTGCAAACAGTCGCTCACCGAGCTGTGGATAAAAATCCTGGGACCAATGCGCAAGCGCGGTGACTGCCGGGCTGTAGCGCCACGGATAGAGCGGCGAGACAATTCCGCCACCGGCCCATGACGATTCCTGACCGACGCTCGAACGATCCAGCAACACGACACTTTGCACTTCGGACGCGAGATTGAATGCCGTCAGCAGCCCAATCACGCCGCCGCCGACAATCACCACTTGCTGTTGCCTGCTCATGTTCTGATCCAACCGATAAATAGACAGAAGGCGCAAAAAGGCGCCCGAAAAAGGAACTCAGCGACCCCAGCAATCTTTGGTGACGAGCCCGGACGTCGCATTGACCATGCTTCTGACGCCGGTGTTGGTGAGGGTGAAATCCCCGCACTTGTCGGTCGCCATCGCTGCGCCGGTCTTGCGCGCGGCCGTCAGCAGGAAGGTCTGGTCGGTCAGGGTCGGGGTGATGGTGTAAAAGTCATTGCCGGCGCTCAGTCCGGTGGCAGCGGTATAGACATTGTTCTTCGAGTAGAACCGCTCAAGGATCTGCGCCTGTTCGGAAAGTAGCCCGGCCACTTCGGTGCGGCGGCCCTTTTTCACGTACTCGGTGAGGCTCGGGGCGGCAATGGTCATGACGATCCCGATGATCGCAATCACGATCATGATTTCGATCAGGGTGAAACCTCGGTTGGATCTGTGCATTCCTCAACTCTCACTTACTGTATTTGTCGCCACATGATGCGACGGCTGCCGCCGCCGGATTTTTCCACCAGGGTGCTGATGCCGCCACTGGAATCGTTCACGATCTTACGGGACGCGCCGTTGACGATGGCGTTCAGGGTCGGGATGCCACCGGTGAAAATCACTCCGCTGGACACCGTGTCCGTGCTGTCGACCGTCCCATCGTTGTTGGTGTCGAGCACCGCGTAGTTGAGCATCTTACCGCTGAACGCATCCAGTTCGACCAGTTTGCCGGTGCCGAAGCTGGCACACGGGTCCGTGGTGTCCACACTCGCCGTGGTAAAGACGATCCGCCCCAACACCAGATTGGCCTGATTGATCACCCGCTCCCCCGTGAGCACGTTGTTGTACACCAGCGGCAAGTACCAGCCCTTCTCCGCCGGATAGGTCACTTCGTTCTGGCTGGTGGTGATGAATTGCCCGGTGCTGCCCGAGAACACACCGGTCACCGCTTGCGCCTGCAAACTGGACACGGTGATCTGACCGGCTCCGCCTTCCGCATCCCACACGGCGTAGAACGCCTGCAAATCCTTGTTGGTCTTGTCGGCAGTCTCGTTGAATTTGCCGGTGCCGAAAAACACCTCCTTGCCGCCCAGCGAGTTGTCCGCCAGCAATGGCTGCACGGTGATGGGCTGGGTGGCGCCACCCGCGGTGGTAAACAGCGGCCTGCCGGAAAATGCCACACCCCAGGTGTCGGGCGCGGTAGCGCTTAAATCGAACTTCCATAACCGCCCTTTCAAGTCGCCACCATAAGCAGCCTGCACCACATTCTGCGAGTTGACCCTGAGCTTCACCGACGACAGCCCATTGGTGGTATCGGTGCTGTCGACCACGATTTTCTTGATCAACGAGCCGTCACGAATGTCCACCACGTACAACGCTGCCACCCCGGAGTTGCTGCCATAACCGTTGGAAATGAACGCGGCCCATCGACCATCAGCCAAGCGTGCCACTTCCGGTCGTGCATAGGCATAACCCAGATCATTGAAAGCGTTCGCGGTGCTGGCAGTGGCCGGCGCACTGATTTCCCACAACGCCTTGAACACGTTACCCGCTGACGCATCGAACAGCTGCAACGCATAAAAGGTCCTGCCGCCCGCCCCTGTTCCGCCAATCGCGACAGTTTTCCAGGCGCCGCTGAATTGGGCATCGAACACCCCGACCTGACCGTCGACCAAAAACTTGTGGCTCACACCGTTGATGTAGGTCGGGTCGGCGATAAAGCGCAGCGATGGCAACACGCTGGAAGGCATATAGGCATAACGCCGGACGCCATTGGCCGAGTTGATGACATTCACGAACCCGTCGTTGGCATTTACCACCAGGCTGGGACTCATGGTGGTGGATTTGGTGGTCAGGTAGGCGCTGTAGGTGGTGTCGCCCACCAGATCGGAGGCGGTTTTATCCGTGGGTGACGCCAGTACCAGCGGCGAATTGATGATGTCGCCGAGCAGTACGCTGCGCACCTTCAGCCCGGTTTTGTTGGTGCCCTTGCTCCACTCCACCAGATCGCTGCCGGTGATGCCGGTGGGCAGGCTTTGGCTGAGGGAGGTCTGCTGCGCCGGGGAGAAACTGGCATACGCCAAGGTGACGGCGGCGTTGGTCAAAGTGTTCCAGGACTGGTAAGTCGGCGCTGTAGCACCGGGAACGATGGTGGTGTCGGTGGTCCACAGCGCTGCGGCGGTGTTCACGATGCCCGCCGAGGTGAAGCCAAAGGACTTGATCGTGCCGCGCCAGTCCTTCGGGTCATAACTGGTCTGGAAGTAACTTGAGTTGCTGGCCAGGGTGGTGCCGCTGGTGACGCCGCTACCACCGGAACCGGACTTGGAGGTGATATCGCTCAGAGCCGAGGACAATGCACTGTTGAGTCCTGCGCTGTCGGTCGCCTGATAGTACTTGCCCTGCCCATAGCTGGCGGCATCCGACAACATCTGATTCGCGGCGGTAAAACCCACGGTGTAGGTGTTCAAGTTCTGCTTGGGAAAATCCGCTGCATTCCAGCTTTTGCCTGCCAGATCGTTACCTGTAGAGCGCATGTCGATGTCGAAGGAGAACTTGGCGATGTCGTCCAGATACAGCGTGTCGCCTTCCCCGTCACCATTCAGGTTGTCACCATCGTTATTCACGTCATCCCAGTTGGGCAAGCGAGTACCACCCAGTGGATCGGTAGTCGGAAACGTCCGGTCATAGGTCGGCAAGCCATCGGTGATCACGACGCCATAGTTTTTCTGGCAGCGATACTGGATCGGGCTGGTGTAAGTGGTTGGCGTCGAGTTGTAGTACGGCGCCATGCCGCGCATGTACCGCGTGATCTCGTAATAGGTTTCCGCCAACGGGGTATTGGCGATTGCACTCAAACCATCGATCGATGAAATAAGATTGTTGAAGTTGGTTTGCGCCTGCCCCTGGGTGATGCTCCCGCCAGCAGATAGATCGCTGACAGCGCGGGGGATAAACCCGCCGGGGCCGGAATTACTGCCCGTGGGCGGGTTGAATGTCGCAAGCCCGATACGCAGCTCGCGATTGCTGGTGACCAGATTCGTAGAAACATCCTTCGCTACGTTCATGCGGTAATCGTTTGGGATGGCACCAGTGCCCGTGGTGAAATCCCTGTTCGAACCATTGGCCAGGCTCACCAGATAAGACAGATAGTTAGCCGTATAACGCGTGTTTTCATTACCCACAGGGTCGGGCAGCTTCAGGCATATCGATGACAACCCCAAAAACCCCCGATAAAAACCGTACCAGTTGCCGTTGTTGGAGCAGTTGCCGCGTTTAAGGCTCGATAAGGCGATATTGTTATCTTCCATGTCCAGGTTCTGTCCGTTCAAACATGAGCCGTTTGAATTGCAGTTCGCAATTTGCGCGCGGCTGACAGTCGGATCGAAATCCGGCGCCCAGATAATGTTGTTCATGCTCCCCGAGTCATCGATCAGCAGCATGACGTTCGGGGCGACGGCCGCGGCACTCAACAGCGGAGAGTCCGAGGGCGTGAAGGCGTAGGCCGGAGCCGTCAGGTAAAGCCCCAGTATCACGCCGCAAATCAGCTGCCACACGCCACCACGCCTTTCAGTATTTCGCATAAATACTCTCCACGACGCTGCGCGAGTTGCCCGCGATGCCGACGGCAGTCACCCGGTAAAGCGTCGCCGAGGTGTTGCTCGGCACATTCACGGCGTTGACCGTGGTGCCGATGTTCTGCACCCCGTAAAATCCCCTGCCAGAGGCGATCCAGGTCACTCCGGAGGTGGAACTGGCGCCGGCGGCGGTGATCGTCGGCGCGTCGGCCGGTGGTGCGCACTGGCTGCAGACCGGCAATGAATAGCTGTCCAGCTGCACCGCGCTTTCTCCCACACGTAACGCCGCTTCGGCGCCCTGAAACGACTGGTTGCGCAAGCTCACGCTGCCGGCCATTTTTTCCTGCAGGGTGGCGTTCTGCATCGATGAAAGGCCGATCAAGGTCAGCAACAGCAGAAACACCAGGCTGACCAGCAGCGCCATGCCCCGCTGGGTGTGAGCGGTCATGGAGGCCTTTCTCATGGCAACCTGTTGCGCAAGGCGGCAACCACGTTGAAGGTTTGATTGCGCACCCGGTTGTTCGGGTCGGTGAGGGTCAAGCTCAGACGTACGCTGCGAATTCGTGCGGGGTCGGACGGATTCGTGCTGTAGCTGGTAGCGGCTACGTCAGTGGCTGAGCTGGCGAGGCCGAAGCTCACGCTGAAGGCACTGACGTTATCCACCAGCACGAACTGGGCCGGCGTGCCGATACCGGAGCCCATCATGATTTTGTTATTGCTGAAGCTGTAGATCAGCCGCCGGATCGGAAATGCAAGAAACCCCGAGGCCGGAATTCGCGCACCTGTGTAGGCCGTTGCCGTGTTTCGACAGTCGGAGATCACCGTCCAGGCCGGCACCCCGCCACTGCTTCCGACATCGGCGGTGACCAGCGTCAACTTGAGGTTGGCGTTATCCCAACTAATGGGCGCTATCTGGCTGGTGTTGAAATCGCCGGCAGTGCTTGAGTCGGTGATCGTCCCCAGGCAGCCAAACATGCCGACCATGCGGATTTCCTGAATCATCTTGCTCAGCACGAATCGCGCGTCTTCCTGCATGGCGGCGGCGGTGTTCTGGCTGACGTAGGTGTTCTTGGCGGCGATGAAAATCTGCGCCACGCCCAGCACGACAACCAGGCTCAATGCGAGGGCGATCAACAATTCGATCAGCCCAAAACCGCTGTTGGACCGCCTCATGGTGTTGCCACCGGGTCGACAGCGGCGCGGCTGGTCAAGACAAAGCTGCGGCGTGAATTGGCAGTATTGGCGGCGCGCGAGTCATCCCATGTGATGGCGATGGTGTACACCCGCTGACTCAGCGTAACGGTGCCGGTGGCTGTCGCACCGCCGAAATTGACGATGTTGGTGGTGAAATCGTAGAGGTCCTGATCGCGGGCGACGTTCAGGTTGCCGGACGTCGGTGGCGTCACGGTGTAATCGGCGCCGGAGTTGGCGCGGATGCGATCCATCATGTCGTAGGCGATAAAACTCGCCTGACTGGTCATCCGCGAGCTGTCGGTGTATTTCAGCGCGTTGAGCTGGATTGCCGCCGCGCCCAGCAGGCCCACGGTCAGAATCACCAACGCGACCAGCACTTCGATCAGCGTCATGCCCTCCTGTGCATGTTTACTTCGTTCCCTCATCCGCAATTTCCACCCAGTAGAATTCGTCCGTTCAAACACACATTCAGCGTCCTGCTCTGCGCCCCCAATACATAGCTGATCACCACGGGTGTGGGCGGCGCCGACAAACCGCCCAGATTATTGAAATCGATGGCGGTCACTCCTGAGGGTAGCGTCAGAGTCGCGCCGCTGCTCATCGCTGGAACAACCCGCAATACATTGGCCAGATTGCCAGTACCGTCATAGACCGTAAGCTCTCCCGTCCAGACGCTGCCGCCCGCTGTCGGACGAACCCGAGTGGCGACGCCCCGGTCGATGGCCTCAAGTCGTGCGAAATTGAGTCCGCGTTGCAGGTCGCCGATTTCGGTGTCGGCCTTGGTGCCTTGCACCGACCGGGTAAACGCCGGCACGGCTAGGGTAATCAGGATCAGAAATACCGCGAGCGAGACCAGCAGCTCGATCAGCGTGAAACCTTTTGTACGATGATCCATCGGTGCCCTCCGTTGCCGTCGGCTATACCTGCTTCTACACGCTAGAACATTCGACCGAGCGGCGTACGGTTGATTTGCCATTACTCGCGCACGGATTGCGCGGGCCGCACCACTCCATGGAGGGAGATGACATGCATCAGCGAGGTTTCAGCCTGATCGAACTGCTCATGGGACTGACAATTGCCGGGATTGTTCTGCTGTTGGTCAGTCCGGCGTTCGCATCACTGACAGAATCGAATCATCGTGAGGAGGCGGCGAAGTCTCTTGCCAGTGGTATTCGCAGTGCCAGAAGCGAAGCACTCGCGCGTAATCAGACCGTCGTCATTCATGGCATCAACGACGACTGGGGTCAGGGCTGGCGAATCATTCTGGATATCAGCGGCAAAGGGCCGGAGGACAGCAGCAATCCGCTGCTTGTTGAACACGCGAGTAGCGCCAGGGTGCCCGTTGTCGGCAATTGGCCGGTCAAGCGATACGTACGTTTCAGCCGTATCGGCGAACCACAGATGCCTGGGCGGGCCTTTCAAGCGGGGACGCTGCACATTTGCGCAGCCCGCGAACCGGTCAGCCAGCTCCAGGTGGTGCTGGCCGCGACCGGTCGCGTCAGCCTGCGCAGCGATAAGGCTGAGCAGGCGCTGTGTCCGGGAGGGAAAACAGTTAAAGCAGGGAGCGCACGCGCAACTCTTTAGGCATGGAGAACGTGATGTTCTCCTCGCGACCGGCCAATTCATCGGCACCGGTGGCACCCCAGGCCTGCAACTGCTGGATCACGCCACGCACCAGCACTTCCGGAGCAGAGGCGCCAGCGGTGATGCCGATACGCTCGACACCGTCGAACCAGCTCTTTTGCAGGTCTTCGGCGCCGTCGATCAGGTAAGCCGGGGTGGCCATGCGTTCGGCGAGTTCACGCAAGCGATTGGAGTTGGAACTGTTCGGGCTGCCGACCACCAGTACCACGTCACATTCGTCGGCCAGTTGCTTCACGGCGTCCTGACGGTTTTGTGTGGCGTAGCAGATGTCGTCCTTGCGCGGACCACCGATCGCCGGGAAACGTGCACGCAGGGCGTCGATCACGCGGCTGGTGTCGTCCATGGACAAGGTGGTCTGAGTCACGAACGCCAGTTTTTCGGGGTTGACCACCTGCAACGAGGCGACGTCTTTCTCGTCTTCAACCAGATAGATCGCACCACCATTGCTGCCGTCGTACTGGCCCATGGTGCCTTCGACTTCCGGGTGACCGGCGTGGCCAATGAGGATGCATTCACGACCGTCGCGGCTGTAGCGCGCGACTTCAATGTGCACCTTGGTCACCAGCGGGCAGGTCGCGTCGAACACTTTCAGGCCACGGCCAGCGGCTTCGGTGCGCACAGCCTGGGAAACGCCGTGGGCACTGAAGATCACGATGACGTCGTCTGGCACCTGATCCAGTTCTTCGACGAAGATCGCCCCGCGAGCACGCAGGTCTTCGACGACGAATTTGTTGTGGACCACTTCGTGGCGCACATAGATCGGCGGCCCGAAGACTTCCAGGGCGCGGTTGACGATTTCGATCGCCCGGTCCACACCGGCGCAGAAGCCACGGGGGTTGGCGAGTTTGATTTGCATGCTGTGCCTCGTGTCTTGCGCGCAAGAAGTTAGAACATTACATCCCTGTAGGAGCGAAGCTTGCTCGCGAAGGCGGTATCTCATTCGACATCAACGTTGAATGTGATGACGCCTTCGCGAGCAAGCTTCGCTCCTACAAGTTAAAGACCCACGACGTTGATGATCTCGACGTCAAAGGTCAATGTCTTGCCGGCCAGCGGGTGGTTGAAGTCGATGGTCACTTGCTCGTCATCGAATTCCTTCACAACGCCTGGCAGCTCAGTATTGGCCGCATCGTTGAAGATCACCAGCAAGCCCGGAGACAGTTCCATGTCCTTGAACTGCGAGCGCGGAATGATCTGTACGTTCTGCGGGTTCGGCTGACCGAACGCGTTTTCCGGTTGAATCGTCAGCGTGCGCTTGTCGCCCGCCTTGAAGCCGAACAGCGCTGCTTCGAAACCTGGCAACAGGTTGCCGTCGCCTACCTTGAAGGTCGCCGGGGCTTTGTCGAAGGTGCTGTCGACGGTGTCGCCGTTCTCCAGGCGCAGTGCAAAGTGCAAGGTGACTTCCGTGTTCTGGCGGATGCGTTGCTCAGCCAATACCTGTTCAGTCATGAACGGCTTCTCCAGTCTTTTTACTTTTGAACATATCCAGCGCAAGCATCACGGCACCGACAGTAATTGCGCTGTCAGCAAAGTTGAACGCCGGGAAATACCAGCGGTTCTGCCAATGCACAAGAATGAAATCGATCACATGGCCATAGGCAATGCGGTCATACAGATTGCCCAGCGCGCCGCCGAGCACCAGGGCCAGCGCAACGGCCAGCCAGGTTTCATTGCGCCCCAGGCGCTTGAGCCAGACCACCAGCACGGCACTGACCACCACAGCGATCAGGGCAAACAACCAGCGCTGCCAGCCAGAGCTGTCGGCCAGGAAACTGAACGCCGCGCCGGTGTTGTAGGCCAGTGTCCAGCTGAACAGGTCGGGGATCACCACGATCTGCTGGTACATCTCGAGCTTGTCTTCGAAGTAGAACTTGCTGGCCTGGTCGATGACCAGGACCAGCAAGCTCAACCAGAGCCAGCTCAGCCGTCCGAAACGGCCAGCAGCGTTAGGCATAGTGACGAACCTCGCCTGCGCCGCTGATGTTGTCGACGCAACGACCGCAGATTTCCGGATGCTCCGGGTTCACGCCGACGTCTTCACGGCAATGCCAGCAACGGGCGCACTTGGCGAAAGCCGACTTGACGATTTTCAACTTCAGGCCGCTGACTTCGGTCACTACCGCGTCCGCTGGTGCCTGAACAAAAGGCGCAACGCTGGCAGTCGAGGTGATCAGAACGAAGCGCAATTCGTTGCTCAGCTTGGCCAGGTCGGCGCTCAGCGCGTCTTCGGCGAACAGCGTCACTTCGGCTTGCAGGTTGCCACCGACGGCCTTGGCCGCGCGCTGGATTTCCATTTCCTTGTTCACAGCGACCTTCACCGCCATGATCCGCTCCCAGTAGGCGCGGCCCAGTTCGACGTTTTCCGGCAGTTCGGTCAGGCCTTCGTACCAGGTGTTGAGCATCACCGATTCGTTACGCTCGCCTGGCAGGTATTCCCAAAGTTCATCGGCGGTGAACGCGAGGATCGGCGCGATCCAGCGCACCAGTGCCTCGGAGATGTGGTACAGCGCGGTTTGCGCCGAGCGGCGGGCCTTGCTGTTGGCGCCAGTGGTGTACTGACGGTCCTTGATGATGTCGAGGTAAAAACCGCCCAACTCCTGCACACAGAAGTTGTGGATCTTGGAGTAGACGTTCCAGAAGCGGTATTCACCGTAGTGCTCTTGCAACTCGCGTTGCAGCAGCAGGGTGCGGTCCACGGCCCAACGGTCCAGCGCGAGCATTTCTTCGGCCGGCAGGATGTCGGTGGCCGGGTTGAACCCGGTCAGGTTGGAGAGCAGGAAGCGCGCGGTGTTACGGATACGCCGGTAGGCGTCCGCACTGCGTTGCAGGATCTGCTCGGAAACCGCCATTTCACCCGAGTAGTCGGTGGAAGCCACCCACAGACGCATGATGTCGGCGCCCAGGGTGTCGTTGACTTTTTGCGGCGCGATCACGTTGCCCAATGACTTGGACATCTTGCGACCGGACTCGTCGACGGTGAAGCCGTGAGTCAGCAGCTCGCGGTACGGCGCGTGATTGTCGATGGCGCAACCGGTCAGCAGCGACGAGTGGAACCAGCCACGGTGTTGGTCCGAGCCTTCCAGATACAAGTCTGCACGCGGGCCGGTCTCGTGGCCCATCGCGTGCGAACCGCGCAGTACATGCCAGTGCGTGGTACCCGAATCGAACCAGACGTCGAGGGTGTCGCTGATCTTGTCGTACAGCGGCGCTTCGTCGCCCAGCAGCTCGGCAGCGTCCATCTTGAACCAGGCTTCGATGCCTTCGACTTCAACGCGCTTGGCGACTTCTTCCATCAGCTCGGCTGTACGTGGGTGCAGCTCGCCGCTTTCCTTGTTCAGGAAGAACGGGATCGGCACGCCCCAGTTGCGCTGACGGGAGATGCACCAGTCCGGACGGTTGGCGATCATCGAGTGCAGGCGCGCCTGGCCCCAGGCCGGGACGAACTGAGTCTCTTCAATGGCTTTAAGCGCGCGTTTACGCAGGGTGTCACCGTTGACAGGCTCTTTGTCCATGCCGATGAACCACTGCGCGGTGGCGCGGTAGATCAGCGGGGTCTTGTGGCGCCAGCAGTGCATGTAGCTGTGTTCGATGATGGTGGTGTGCAGCAGCGCACCGACCTCGGTCAGCTTGTCGACGATGGCCGGGTTGGCCTTCCAGATGAACTGGCCGCCGAAGAACTCCAGCGACGTCACATAAACGCCGTTGCTCTGTACCGGATTGAGGATGTCGTCGTTGACCATGCCGTATTTCTTGCAGGTCACGAAGTCGTCCACGCCGTAGGCCGGAGCGGAGTGAACCACGCCGGTGCCAGCGCCCAGTTCAACGTAATCGGCCAGGTAAACCGGCGACAGGCGATCGTAGAACGGGTGACGGAAGTTGATCAGCTCCAGCTCTTTACCGGTGGTGGTCGCGATGACCGAGCCTTCCAGGCTGTAACGGGCCAGGCACGACTCGACCAGCTCTTCAGCCAGCACCAGCAGTTTGTCGCCGACGTCGACCAGGGCGTAGTTGAATTCCGGGTGAACGTTCAGCGCCTGGTTGGCCGGGATGGTCCACGGGGTGGTGGTCCAGATCACGATCGAAGCAGGTTTGCCCAGCGACGGCAGACCGAAAGCGGCAGCCAGTTTGGCTTCGTCGGCAATCGGGAAGGCCACGTCGATGGTCGAGGATTTTTTGTTCTCGTACTCGACTTCCGCTTCAGCCAGGGCCGAACCGCAGTCGAAGCACCAGTTCACAGGCTTCAGGCCCTTGAACACGAAACCGCCTTTGACGATTTCGGCGAGTGCACGGATTTCACCGGCCTCGTTCTTGAAGTCCATGGTCTTGTACGGGTTGGCGAAGTCGCCCAACACGCCCAGACGGATGAATTCGGATTTCTGACCTTCGATCTGCTCGGTGGCGTAGGCACGGCACAGTTCGCGGGTTTTGTCCGCGCCCAGGTTTTTGCCGTGGGTCACTTCGACTTTGTGCTCGATCGGCAGACCGTGGCAGTCCCAGCCCGGGACATAAGGCGCGTCGAAACCCGACAGGGTTTTCGAGCGGATGATCATGTCCTTGAGAATCTTGTTCAGCGCATGACCGATGTGAATCGTGCCGTTGGCGTACGGAGGACCGTCGTGAAGTACGAACTTCGGACGATCCTTGCCAATCTCGCGCAACTTACCGTACAGGCCAATGCTGTCCCAGCGCTGCAGAATCTGCGGTTCGCGCTGAGGCAGGCCGGCCTTCATTGGGAAGGCGGTGTCCGGAAGGTTTAGCGTGGCTTTATAGTCGGTCATTTAAGGCTCTTCATTAGCGATTGGCGCTAGGTGCGACAGGGCACGGGCGGCGGCAACATCCGCATTGATCGCCGTCTTAAGCGCCTCCAGAGAGGCGAAACGCTGCTCTTCACGCAGCTTGTGGTGGAAAACCACCGTCAAACGCCGGTCATACAGATCGCCGGCAAAATCTAAAAGGTGTACTTCGAGGTGGGCTTTGCCATCCCCTTGGACCGTGGGCCGCACGCCAATGTTGGCGACGCCGGGCCAGGTCTTGCCGTCGATGTCGACGTCGACCAGGTAAACCCCGGTCAGCGGCACGCGGCGACGCTTGAGTTGAATGTTGGCGGTTGGCGTACCCAGTTGACGCGCCAGCTTCTGGCCATGCAGGACCCGCCCGGTGATCTGGAACGGACGACCGAGCAACCGCTCGGCCAAGGCAAAATCGGCAGCGGCCAAGGCATTGCGGACCTGGGTGCTGCTGACACGAATGCCGTCCAGCTCGACGGTTTGCGCCGCTTCAACGGTGAAGCCCTGAACGATGCCGGCCTGTTGCAGGAAATCGAAATCCCCGACCCGATCACAGCCGAACCGGAAGTCGTCACCGACCTCCAGGTGCTGGACGCCGAGGCCGTCGACCAGAATGGTATCGACGAACTCACTGGCGCTGAGCTTGCTCAGACGCTGGTTAAAGGCCAGGCACAGGACCCGGTCGACACCTTCGTCGGCCAGCAGCTGCAGTTTGTCCCGCAGCCGGGCCAGACGGGCCGGGGCCGTGTCCGGGGCGAAGAATTCTCGCGGCTGCGGCTCGAAAATCACCACGCAGCTGGGCACGCCCAACTCGATAGCGCGCTCACGCAGCCTCGCCAGGATAGCCTGGTGGCCACGGTGAACACCGTCAAAGTTGCCAATAGTGGCGACACAGCCCCGATGCTGGGGGCGCAGGTTGTGGAGGCCTCGAACCAGCTGCATAACGCGCTTCTTGCTCATAAAGTGGTCGATTATAACCACACCCGGCGGCCGACGACAGGCAACACCGTAACCCAAAGTAATCGAGCCGACAAAACCGTCGGTTCGCCCATGTTTATCGAGGCCCAAGCCTCAGCTCAACGCCTTGCGATTGAAGTCGCGCAAACGAAAGCCCATCAACAGCAGCATGCCGAAATAACTGACCACGCCGGCACCGACCAACGCGCCCAGACGCAGGAATCGCTCCAGCATATGCCCTTGATCCCAGGCCGGCATGAAGTGCATGCCGACCAGCAGCACAGCAGACATCACCAGCACCGCAATCACAAGCTTCAGGCCGAATTTGGCCCAGCCCGGTTGCGGCTGATACATCTGCTGCTTGCGCAGCTGATAGAACAATAGCCCGGCGTTGATGCAGGCACCGACGCTGATGGCCAGGGCCAGACCGGCGTGAGCCAGCGGACCGATCAGCACCAGGTTGAACAACTGGGTAACGATCAGGGTGAAAATCGCGATTTTTACCGGCGTGCGAATGTTTTGTTGCGCATAAAAGCCCGGCGCCAGCACTTTGATCACGATAATCCCGAGCAACCCGACCGAATAGGCGATCAGCGCCCGTTGGGTCATGGAGGCGTCAAACGCACTGAATTGACCGTACTGGAACAGCGAAACCGTCAGCGGCTCGGCCAGGATTCCCAGCGCCAGCGAACACGGCAGCACCAGCATGAAGCACAGGCGCAGCCCCCAATCGAGGATGCGCGAGTACTCCTGGCGATCCTTGCTGGCGTAGGTCTTGGCCAGCGTCGGCAACAGAATCGTGCCCAATGCCACGCCCAGAACGCCAGATGGCAACTCCATCAGGCGGTCGGCGTAATACATCCAAGACACGGAGCCGGCGACCAGGAACGAGGCGAAAATGGTGTTGATGATCAGCGAAATCTGGCTTACAGACACGCCGAGAATCGCTGGCAACATCTGCTTCAGGACCCGCCAGACGCCGCTGTCACGCAGATTCAGGCGTGGCAGCACCAGCATGCCGATCTTTTTCAGGTGCGGCAGCTGATAGAGCAACTGCGCCAGGCCACCCACCAGTACTGCCCAGCCCAAGGCCATGACGGGAGGATCGAAGTACGGTGTCAGGAACACCGAAAAGATAATCATGCTGACGTTGAGCAAGGTCGGCACGAAGGCCGGCACCGAAAAGCGGTTGTACGTATTGAGGATCGCACCGGCCAATGAAGACAGGGAGATCAGCAATATATAAGGAAAAGTCACCCGCAACAGATTGGAGGTCAGCTCGAATTTTTCCGGGGTGTCGGTGAAACCCGGCGCTGTCGCCCAGATCACCCACGGCGCAGCGAGCATGCCCAGCGCGGTGACCAGGGCCAGCACCAGCGTCAGCAGGCCGGAAACGTAAGCAATGAAAGTTCGCGTCGCCTCCTCGCCCTTCTGGCTTTTATATTCGGCAAGAATCGGCACGAATGCCTGGGAAAAAGCCCCTTCGGCGAAGATTCGTCGCAACAGATTGGGCAGTTTGAAGGCGATAAAGAAGGCGTCAGTCGCCATCCCGGCGCCAAATGTGCGCGCGATAAGAGTGTCACGGACGAACCCCAGAACCCGGGAAAGCATCGTGATAGAGCTGACGGCGGCCAACGATTTGAGCAGATTCATTGAAAGAGTTTGTGCCTGTCGATAAACAGCAGGCGAACAAAGCGCCTACTTATGCGATACTCCGCGCCGCAGCAGCACAGAGCCAAAGCTCGCGAGTTTACAGGTCAAGCGCCGGAAATAAATATCCCGCCTCTTTATACCTACCACTTAGCGGAACGTCTCAACCGCCCTTGACAAGACATCAACTCATCGGCATGATTCGCGGCCTATTTTGTTTGCTATTTCCTAAAAAGTCTTTCGAGGAGCTCGACGGTGGCCAACACACCTTCCGCCAAAAAACGTGCAAAACAGGCTGAGAAGCGTCGCAGCCACAACGCCAGCCTGCGTTCCATGGTTCGTACCTACATCAAGAATGTAGTTAAGGCCATCGACGCAAAAGACGCTGAAAAAGCTCAAGCAGCTTACGTTCTGGCTGTGCCAGTTATCGACCGTATGGCCGATAAAGGCATCATCCACAAGAACAAGGCAGCTCGTCATAAGAGCCGCCTGAACGGTCACGTCAAGGCTCTGAACCTTGCTGTTGCCGCATAAGCGATAAGCTTGTTAAAAAACCGACCCCCGGGTCGGTTTTTTATTGCCTGCGATTTAACAAACGCGCGCAAAAAAAGGTAGGAGTGGGCCTGCTCGCGATAGCGGCTTAACATTCAACAGTGATGTCGACTGTTAGACCGCTATCGCGAGCAGGCTCACTCCTACAATTTGGATCTTCGTTAGCTTATTGGGCGTGTGTCCACGGCAAAATCGGAATTGCCGTTACCGCATTCTGCGGACTGCCTTCGATCAAGCGATCGCTGTAGACCAGGTACACCAGCGTGTTGCGCTTCTTGTCGAGGAAGCGCACCACTTGCATGGTCTTGAACACCAGCGAGGTGCGCTCCTTGAACACCTCCTCGCCATCCTTCAGCTCACCCTTGAAGTTGATCGGCCCCACCTGGCGGCACGCAATGGACGCCTCGGCACGATCCTCCGCCAGCCCCAACCCGCCCTTCACGCCACCAGTCTTGGCGCGAGACAGATAGCAGGTCACGCCTTCAACCTTCGGATCATCAAACGCCTCGACGACGATTCGGTCGTTCGGGCCGACGAATTTAAACACCGTCGACACCTGCCCAATTTCCTCGGCCGAGGCCAGCAGCGGCATTGCCAACAGCAGACCCAACAATCCTTTTGCTACACGCATTCAAATATTCCTTCAGACCAGAATCAGGTTATCGCGGTGGACCAGTTCCGGCTCCGCCATGTAACCCAACAGACCGACTATCGCCTCGGACGATTGACCGATGATTTTTTGTGCTTCCAGCGCGCTGTAGTTGGCCAGGCCACGGGCGATCTCACGACCGTCCGGCGCGACGCACACCACCATCTCGCCACGACGGAAACTGCCCTGGACCAGTTTGACGCCGACCGGCAGCAAACTTTTGTTACCCTGGGACAGCGCCGTCACTGCGCCCGCGTCCAGCACCAACGTGCCACGGGTTTGCAGATGACCAGCCAGCCATTGCTTGCGCGCTGCCAGCATGCCGCGCTCAGGCGACAACAGGGTGCCGATGCGCTCGCCAGCCTTCAGACGATCCAGCACGCGCTCAATGCGCCCGCCGACGATGATGGTGTGCGCACCGGAGCGCGCCGCCAGACGCGCAGCACGCAATTTGGTCTGCATACCGCCACGACCCAACGCACCACCGGTACCGCCAGCGACTGCGTCCAGCGCCGGATCATCGGCGCGCGCCTCGTAAATCAGCTGAGCGTCAGGGTTGTTGCGCGGATCGGCGTCGAACATGCCGTCGCGATCGGTGAGGATCACCAGCAAGTCAGCCTCGACCAGGTTGGCCACCAGCGCTGCCAAGGTGTCGTTGTCGCCGAAACGGATCTCGTCGGTGACCACGGTGTCGTTTTCGTTGATCACCGGGATCACTTTCAGTTCGACCAGCGCACGCAAGGTGCTGCGGGCGTTCAGGTAGCGCTTGCGGTCAGACAAGTCATCGTGAGTCAGGAGAATCTGCGCAGTATGCCGGCCATGCTCGGCAAAGCTCGACTCCCAGGCCTGCACCAGGCCCATTTGACCGATGGCAGCGGCGGCCTGCAGCTCGTGCATCGCACTGGGTCGTACAGTCCAGCCCAAACGGCTCATCCCCGCCGCTACCGCCCCGGAGGACACCAGCACCAGTTCGACGCCAGCTTCATGCAAAGCCACCATCTGCTCGACCCAGACACCCATTGCCGTGCGATCCAGCCCCTTGCCGTCCGCCGTCAGCAAAGCGCTGCCGATCTTCACGACCCAACGCTGCGCACCTGTCACCTTGCTCCGCATCATCTTCAACCTTAGCTTGAGGACAGCGCGACCCAGCGCTGCCCGTGACGTTAATCGTGGCTATTACTGACCAACGATCGATTTCCAGATACTAAAACGCCGCTCGATTGAGCGGCGTTCAAGTTTATCGCAACGGATCAGTCACGCACGTAAATGATTTCCGGACCGTCTTCATCATCCACATCTTCTTCGTCCCAATCATCGTCGCCGATATCATGGACCGACTTCACGCCGCTGCGACGCAGGGCACGCTGGTCATCCAGGGCCTGCAACTGGGCACGGGCTTCGTCTTCGATGCGCTGATCGAGTTCGGCCAGCTCTTCTTTGTAGGCCGGATCGTTAGCCAGACGGTCAGCACGATCTTCCATGTAACGCATGATGTCGTGACACAGACGCTCGGTGCCCAGCTTGGAGATGGCGGAGATCACGTAAACCGGACCGGTCCATTCCAGGCGATCAACGATTTCCTTGACGCGAGCATCGTGCTCTTCTTCAAGGATCTGGTCGCACTTGTTCAGCACCAGCCAGCGATCACGCTCAGCCAGGGACGGGCTGAACTTGGTCAGCTCGCTGACGATCACTTCAGCGGCATCCGGAGCACTGGCGTCATCCAGCGGCGCCATGTCGACGAGGTGCAGCAGCAAACGGGTACGCGACAAGTGCTTGAGGAAGCGAATCCCCAGGCCCGCGCCATCGGAAGCGCCTTCGATCAGACCCGGAATGTCCGCGACCACGAAGCTCTTCCAGCGATCGACGCTGACCACACCCAGGTTTGGCACCAGCGTGGTGAACGGGTAGTCGGCGACTTTCGGCTTGGCAGCCGAAACAGAGCGAATGAAGGTACTTTTACCGGCGTTCGGCAAGCCCAGCAGGCCGACGTCAGCCAACACTTTCATTTCCAGCTTGAGGTCACGCGCCTCACCCGGCTTACCCGGAGTGGTCTGGCGCGGAGCACGGTTGGTACTGGATTTGAAACGGGTGTTGCCCAGACCATGCCAGCCACCATGAGCCACCAGCAGACGCTGGCCGGCCTTGGTCAGGTCGCCGATCACTTCCTGAGTCGCGGAGTCGATGACGGTGGTGCCAACCGGAACACGCAGCACCAGCTCTTCACCTTTTTTGCCGGTGCAGTCGGTGCTGCCGCCGTTGGAACCGCGCTCGGCATCGAAGTGCCGGGTGTAACGGTAGTCCACCAGGGTGTTGAGGTTTTCGTCGGCGATCATGTAGACCGAGCCGCCATCACCACCGTCACCGCCGTTCGGGCCGCCGTTTTCAATAAATTTCTCGCGACGGAAGCTCATGCAACCGTTGCCGCCGTCACCGGCCTTTACTCGAATCGATACTTCATCAACAAACTTCATAACAAAACGCCTCTCGTCATACGGACGAGCCGAAAAAATCCAGACATAAGACTCTTGCAAAAATGAGCGCAGCGACCTCAATCAACGACCGAAAATCCAGCGCTGGAGCCCATCACAAACAGCTTTGCAAGAGACTCACCCCACAAACGAAAAAGCCCCGTCGCGAGACAGGGCTTTTCCAGCAACTACGTAATTATGCCGCGACGACTTCAGTCTTCGGGACAATGCTCACGTAACGGCGGTTGAAAGCGCCTTTTACTTCGAACTTGATCACGCCGTCGATTTTAGCGAACAGAGTGTGATCTTTACCCATGCCAACACCGTAACCGGCGTGGAATTGGGTGCCGCGCTGACGCACGATGATGTTGCCCGGAATGATAACCTGGCCGCCATACATCTTCACGCCAAGGCGTTTGGCTTCTGAGTCGCGACCGTTACGGGTACTACCACCAGCTTTTTTGTGTGCCATGAGTCAATTCTCCTAGTGAGGAATTAGGCTGAAATTAAGCCTGAATACCGGTGATTTTGATCTCGGTGTACCACTGGCGGTGGCCCATACGCTTCATGTGGTGCTTACGACGACGGAACTTGATGATGCGGACTTTATCGTGACGACCTTGGGAGATCACTTCAGCCACAACGGTAGCGCCGGCAACAACTGGAGCGCCGATGTTCACGTCATCGCCATTGGCGACCAACAGAACGCGATCAAAAGTAACGGATTCGCCGGTAGCGATTTCCAGTTTTTCGATCTTCAGGTATTCACCTGGGGCGACCTTGTATTGCTTGCCACCAGTAACAATTACTGCGTACGACATGGTATTTCTCCGATAATCCTGCTCACCCAGCTCTTTATAAGAAGAGGTATTGGCTGGCATGGCTGCATAAGGCTGGAAGGCCTGTTTGCAATTGCGTAAGGCAGGTGCTGCCCAGGAAGTTCAGGGTGCGCGATTGTACGCAAGCTGCCGGGGCGATGCAAGAGGCCATCCATCGTGCCTTGACACCCGCCGACGTGGGTCCTAGCATGCCGCGCAACCCTTCTGGAGCAACTGTCGCTGATGCAACCCCAAGCTTTCTACCGCGCGGTGGCGGACGATTTTAGCGCCGTCGACGGCATCATCAAGAAGCAGCTGACTTCCCGAGTGCCGCTGGTATCGAAAATCGGCGATTACATTACCTCGGCTGGCGGTAAACGCCTGCGTCCTCTATTAGTGTTGCTGTGTGGCAAGGCTCTGGGTCGCGAAGGCGACGACCTGCGCCTGCTCGCCGCGACCATCGAGTTCCTGCACACCGCCACCCTGCTGCACGACGACGTGGTCGACATGTCCGGCATGCGCCGTGGCCGCTCGACCGCCAACGCCATGTGGGGCAATGCTCCGAGCGTGCTGGTTGGCGACTTCCTGTATTCACGCTCCTTCGAAATGATGGTCGAACTGGGCTCCATGCCGGTGATGAAAATCCTTTCGCAAGCCACGCGCATCATCGCCGAAGGCGAAGTGTTGCAGCTGTCCAAGGTTCGTGACGCCAGCACTACTGAAGAAACCTACATGGAAGTCATCCGCGGTAAAACCGCGATGCTCTTTGAAGCCTCGACCCACAGTGCGGCGGCCCTGTGCGAAGCGACACCGGAACAGGCCGAAGCCCTGCGCACGTTTGGCGATCACCTTGGTGTAGCCTTCCAGTTGGTCGACGACCTGCTGGACTACAAAGGTGACGCGGAAACCCTGGGCAAGAACGTCGGCGACGATCTGGCCGAAGGCAAGCCGACCCTGCCGCTGATCTACACCATGCGCGAAGGAACACCGGAACAGGCGGCACTGGTGCGCAAAGCGATCCAGAAAGGCGGCATCGAAGACCTGGAAAGCATTCGCGAAGCCGTGGAAGCGTCCGGTTCGCTGGATTACACCGCGCAGCTAGCCCGTGATTACGTGGCCCGTGCAATCGAATGCCTCGATGCGCTGCCAGCCAGCGAATATCGTGATGCATTGGTCGAATTGAGTGAGTTTGCGGTAGCCCGCACGCACTAGCCCCGGCCCTGTAGGAGCGAAGCTTGCTCGCGAAGGCGGCGCGTCAGGCGATATCGATGCGGACTGACAAACCGCATTCGCGGGCAAGCCTCGCTCCTACAAAATCACGCGCTGCCCTTTACCCCGTATAAACCCTATATAATGTGCGCTTTTTAGCGATCCTGAATCCAAGGAGCTTTAGTGAGCACGTTGCCACCCTGCCCAAAATGCAATTCCGAATACACCTATGAAGACGGCGCGCAGCTGATCTGCCCTGAGTGCGCCCACGAGTGGTCCGCCAGTGGCGAAGCCGAAGCGGCTTCCGCTGACACCGTGAAAAAGGATTCGGTCGGCAACGTCCTGCAGGACGGCGACACCATCACCGTGATCAAGGACCTGAAGGTCAAAGGCACGTCACTGGTGGTCAAGGTCGGCACCAAGGTCAAGAACATCCGCCTGTGCGATGGCGATCACGACATCGACTGCAAAATCGACGGCATCGGCCCGATGAAGCTCAAATCCGAGTTCGTCAGAAAAGTCTGAATCTGCTGTCTTCCATCCCGCGCCCTGCGTGGGATGGTGCTTCACCTTCCCTCGCTTCGCCCAGCCATCCCTCGCAATAGCCAAACGCCAGTCGTTTTGACCTTACGCAATCTTTACCCGAAAAAAATCACAAACTGCCAATAGGCCCTTGCTATTTGATGAATAAGAATTATTCTCATTGAAACCCATCAATGGAGATGAGACCCATGACTTATTTGATCGATGCCTGGCTGGACCGCCCACACCCGTACCTCAGGATCCTGCATCGGGAAACCGGAGAAGTCTGTGCAGTGCTTGAAGAAGAAGCCTTGAACGAGCTGCAGGATCAGGGTGATCTGGACGTCAACGGCTTGAGTTCCAGCGAGCCGGTGGTGCTCAAGGAACTGGTGCGTAATCTGTTTCTGTTCTGCTATGCCCGGGCGTTGCGCCCGACGAGCGATCTGAACCATAAGATCGAAGTATGAGAAGTACTGAAAAACCCTGTAGGAGCGAAGCTTGCTCGCGAATGCGATTTATCAGTCGACATCAATGCGACTGACACACCGCCTTCGCGGGCAAGCCTCGCTCCTACAGGTTTACGAGGTCATGTGTTACAGAACGTCGAGCAACTCGACGTCGAACACCAGAACGCTGTGCGGCGGAATGCTGCCAACGCCTTGAGCGCCGTAAGCCAGTTCGCTCGGCACGTACAGACGCCATTTGCTGCCGGCATTCATCAGTTGCAGGGCTTCGGTCCAGCCAGCGATCACGCCACCGACCGGGAATTCTGCAGGCTGGCCGCGATCGTAGGAGCTGTCGAACACGGTGCCGTCGATCAGGGTGCCGTGGTAGTGAGTGCGCACTTGATCTTCACGGGTTGGCTTGGCGCCTTCGCCTTGAGTCAGCACTTCGAATTGCAGGCCCGAAGCCAGGGTGGTGATGCCGTCACGCTTGGCGTTTTCAGCCAGGAAGGCCAGGCCTTCGCCAGCGGCCGCTTCAGCTTTTGCAGCGGCTTCGGCTTGCATGATTTCGCGGATGACCTTGAAGCTTGCGGACATTTCTTCCTGACCCACACGGCTAGGCTTACCGGCGAATGCGTCGGTCAGGCCAGCCAGGATCGCGTCCAGGCTAACGCCCGGTGGCGGGTTGTCGCGCAGTTGGTCGCCCAACTGACGGCCAATACCGTAGCTGACGCGGGTTTCGTCGGTGGACAGATTTACTTCGGACATGACACTGCTCCGCTGTGCGGACGGCCCTGGAACTTGCCGTGCGTGCACAGCGCGTCCCGGAGCGCCCGGAACCAAAAGGGCCAGCAGACTAGCACAGATGTCGTTGCGCTGATGAGAGGTGTCAGTGGTGCCAGGCAGAACGGAAGGCAATCGGTACCTTCAGGCTTTCCTCTGCACCGGAGCCCATCCCACACATCTCGTCATGAACGGACGTGTGGACAAGGTTGAATGACAAGGAGGGGAAATCGTGAAGCACTTCGCGCGCGTGCTCGACCGAGCGAAGGTGAAACATTTCCCCGCGGGCATCACTCAAGGGATACGCCGCACCATGCATGCGCGCTTCCAGCAGGTAGATCCCGCCTTCCATGGAGATCAGGTTCAGCTCATCGATTTTCCCAGCGATGGCATAAGCACGCAACTCAACGAAGTTCATGAAGGCACCTCATACGGTGTCGAGCCAAGATACTTACAGGCATATGCCTTGATGCCTCAAAGTACAAGCCACGAACGACACCGCCCGTCTGGTTTGACAGAACCTGTGGCGAGCGAGCTTGCTCGCGCTCGGCTGCGCAGCAGTCGTCAATGCTGCAAGGGAAACCACTGGAGATAAAGCGGGGCCGCTTCGCAGCCCAACGGGAGCAAGCTCCCTCGCCACAGGGAGCGTTCCTGGCAGGATCAGTGCTTGGTGAGTTTGTCCAGATAGCCCATGGCAAACGCCGACACCACAAAGGTCATGTGAATGATCACGTACCACTTCAAATGCTCGGGATCGACGTTCTTGGCGTCCATGAAAACCCGCAGCAGGTGGATCGACGAAATCGCCACGATGGAGGCCGCCACTTTCATCTTCAGCGAAGACGAATCCATGGTACCCAGCCAGTTGAGCTTTTCCTTGCCGTCGTCGATGTCCAGTTGGGAAACGAAGTTCTCGTAACCGGAAATCATCACCATCACCAGCAAACCACCCACCAGCGCCATGTCGATCAGCGACAACAGCACCAGGATCAGGTCCGACTCGGCCATCGAGAATACGTTGGGAATGACGTGGAACACTTCCTGGAAGAATTTCAGCGCCAGCGCCAGTAGCCCGAGGGACAGACCGAAGTAGATCGGCGCCAGCAGCCAGCGGGATGCGTACATTGCATTTTCGATAAAGCGTTCCATTGAATCTCACACGTGGGCTGGAAATGGCGGCGAGTATAACAGCCCCCCGTTACAGCCAGAAACCGTCGGGAAATCCGCCACCTGCGCGTGTGTCACAAAGTTTTTCTGCTAGTGTCCAGACTATTGACAGCTCAGCGACATCGGACAGGAAGACTGGAAATGGATGTGCGATTGCCAATAACGAGTGCCGGCATTTGCCTGGCTCTGCTGCTGAGCGGCTGCTCACCCAGCGATGAGAAGCGCCAGACCAGCCTCGAGGAAAAGACCGCGCAGTTCGAGAAGTCTCTGGACGCGATTCAGGACCCGAAACTCAAGGATGCCGTCGCCGAACTCGGCGGTTCGCTGTTGTTGCTTGAGCGTGCGCAACTCAAGCTCGACAGTAAACCCGTGGAAACCGAATACGGCGAAGACGTTCTTGCCGTGCTCAAGCACTACCCCACGCCACAGGCCCTGGTGGATACCTACATCAATGGTTTGTTCGTGCTGCACAAAGACTCCAGCTCCGACTACCTGACCGATCTGCAACCGGTGTTCCCCTTCAACTTCAACAATCCGGCTGCGTTTCTGTTTCCCCATGGCCTGGAATGGCAATCGGTGACCCTGAGCAACAAACGCGTCATCGCGTTCCAGCCGGAATGGTCGGAAACCGATCCCGGCATTCAGCTGAGCCCGTCGAGTTCCAACCTGACCAACCCGGATGATCTGACGGTGACCTATCCGTTCATCGACGGCCTGGACGTGGACAACAAGAACCAGCCCCAACCCGCAAGCCTACAAGGCAAGGTCGAGGTCATTGCCCCGCGCAAGCTCTACACCTTCGACCTGACGAAAAAAGACGTTGGCCAGACCCGCACCAACGATAACCTCAGCGTCACCCTGCTGAAACTTGGCAACAATTACGCCGAAATCGAATTCAACAACAGCGCGCCGTTGGCCCCGGAAGTCAGCGAAACACCGTTGAATCCGCTGATCGTCCAGGCCAAAGACTCCACTGGGCAATTCCTCTCGCGCTCGGGCTCGATCAATGAAACCGCCGCGCAAATCACCTTCTATCAAAAACAACTGGCGAAATTGCAGCAACAGAAGGCCTGGAGCGAGACGTTCGCAAAACAGATCGAAGAAGAACAGCGCAGCTTCGAGGCGCAGCAGAAGAATCATTACAGCAAAGTGTATTTCAACGGACCGGTCGAAACTGTTGAGGTCAGCGTGCTGGACTTCTCGGCCGCCACGGTGACTCGCAAGGACCTGAACCTGCCGGTGCGCCGCTTCGACTCACACACCACGGAAAAAACCATCCAGCCACTGACCTTGCCGGTGGTGGTGTATGACGATCAGGCCCCGATTTGGCTCAAGGGCGCGACATTGAGCGAGGAACAGCTGAAGAAGGGCATTCTCGTCAGTCAGTCGGTGGATGACCCCAGCGCCGCGCGCATCGAGTTCGATCACCCCAGAAGCTTCAATGATGAACTGCTCGGCACATCGTTCAGTCCTGGCGATAGCCCAGTCACTTTCTTTACAGAGAATGGCAGCGGCAAACGCGATGAGCCGATCGAGCTGCCAACAGAGGCTTACGAGGTCGATCCCCTACGCGGCGTCATTACCTATGACCTGAATCTGTTTCCGGAAACGCCAGCCTATGCGGTGGGCTCCATGCCGCTGTTCCTGGCGACAGTGGCCAAACAAACGCTCGATGCCCATGCGCTACCCAAAGGCCTGGAACTCAAGGGCAATGCGCTGGTGGTGGATTTGAAGCTGTTTCCTGCCCAGGACTGGCGATTTTTCGCCAAGGACGGTTCTGGAAACTATCTGAAAGAAATTCTTTCGGTCACTCACGACGCAAGCGCAGAAGGCCCGGCGTTATTTGCCGTGCATTACTTCTACGGCCAGCCAACACGTCTGGAAAGTTATCAGCGAACCGACCTCACCACGGTGCAATATGGTTTCGAGCTCAAACTGGCCAAGGCTGATCTGACCCACCTTGATCAATAGCCGGTTCAGTGCTCGGGCCGAAACTCAGCCACCGAGGTTGCGGCAACGGCCGCCGTTGATTTCCCGCAGTTGGGCTTGCAGGTGCAGGCACCAGATCTGTGGGTCATCGGCCAGCTCGTAGCCATGCAGAGTCAAGCTTTCAACAATCGTGTCGAGGATGGATTCAGCCACGAAAGGACCATGGAACGGGCCCTGCGCCTTAATGGCGGAAGGTTGTTCGCCGGCCATTCCGGCGGCAAAGAGTAAGGTCCACATGCCCGTATCCCCCGCCAATGGGCGGATGGCACACTCGATACGGGTCACAAGGCCCAAACATTGACGGGTGAGGCAGAGGTTGCGCGACATGGCGGCGACCCTCGGTAGATCCGGTATTCAGCCCCCACGGGAAGGCTGTCTCGATCCAGTGATTACTGTCGATATCCTTGAGCTGAGAATAGAAGAAAAGTCTGACTAGCACGTCAAGTGAGACCAGAAGGCGCCGAATGGTCATTGTGTGAATGTTGACGTCAGAGTGATGGCACTTTTTCAGGGTTCACTTCAAACAAATGTGGGAGCGAGCCTGCTCGCGATAGCGGACTTCCAGCCAACCTATGTGTTGGATGACAGTGCCTCATCGCGAGCAGGCTCACTCCCACAAGGGATTGAGGGTGACCTCAGGTTTGTGTCAGGCCGGCTTGGCTTCGACCAATGCTTCCAGCGCCGCTTCTTTCTCGGCTTCCTTGAGGTCTTCCTCGCTGATCATTTCCGCGATCACCCGCAAGCGTTCCACCACCCGCGCGTTGACGCTACCTTCAGGGAACTGGCCATCGGCATCCGGCGCACCGGCCGGTTCGCCGACCAACAGGCTCAGCGCCTCGTCAGCCTGGCGCACGGCATAGACATGGAACTGCCCCGCCCGCACCGCCGACAACACCTTCTCGTCGAGCATCAGCGTGGCCACGTTGGCCTGCGGAATGATCGCCCCCTGCTCACCCGTCAGCCCGCGGGCCTCGCAGAGTCGGAAGAAGCCTTCGATCTTCTCGTTTACCCCGCCCACTGCCTGCACTTCACCGAACTGGTTGATCGAGCCGGTGATCGCAAAACACTGCTTGAGCGGCGTTTTCGACAGGGCCGAGATCAGCGTACACGCCTCGCCCAGCGACGCACTGTCACCATCGACGTAACCGTAGGATTGCTCCAGGGCGATACTCGCGGAAATCGCCAGCGGGAATTCCTGGGCGTAACGGCTGCCCAGATACCCGGTGAGGATCATCACGCCTTTGGAGTGAATCGGCTGACCGAGGTTGACCTCGCGCTCGATGTCGACGATACCGCTGCCGCCCGGGTAGACCGTGGCGGAAATCCGCGCCGGGACACCGAACGCCGAGTCGCCGACTTCCAGCACGGTCAGCCCGTTGCATTTGCCGACGGCGGCGCCGTCCGTGTCAATCAGGATGATTCCGGCCAGCATGTCATCGAGAATCCGCGCCGAGACGCGCCCGGTGCGGGTGGCCTTGGCCTTGAGCGCACGCTCGATATGCCCGGCATCGGTCATCTCGTCACCCGCCAGGTGGCGGATGAAATCCGCCTCGCTGACCAACTGGAACAGATCACCGATGCGTGCCGACAAACGCCCCTGGTGTTCGGCCAGACGCGCGCTGTAAGTCGCCAGGCGTGCGACGGCATCGGCCGTCAGCGGCGCCATGCCCTCTTCAGAGGTGCGGGTTTTCAGCAACTGGGCGAACTGCTCCAGGCTCTCGTCGACCATCGGGATGTCTTCGTCGAAGTCCACCAGGACGCGGAACATCTCCTGGAAGTCCGGATCGAGGTCTTGCAGCGTGTAATACAGCTGACGCGCACCGATGATGACGACTTTGACCTGCAACGGAATGTGTTGCGGCGTCAGGGTTACCGTGGCCAGACGGCCCAGCTCACCCAGCGGCGATTCCATTTTCAGTTTGCGCGATTGCAGGGCGCGCTTGAGCGCATCCCACACGAACGGCTCGCTGAGCATTTTTTCCGCTTCAAGGATCAGGAAGCCGCCGTTGGCGCGGTGCAGCGCACCGGGGCGCAGCTGCCGATACGTGGTGTAGAGCGCGCCCTGATCGGTGCTGTATTCAATGCGGCCAAACAGGTTTTCGTAAGTCGGGTGCGGCTCGAAGACCACCGGCGCACCACCGCTGGACGAATGCCCCACCACCAGACTCGGGGCGTATTGTTCTTCCAGCAGCTTGCGGGCGATGGCGTCGGTCTTACTGTCGTCCACCAGTTGCTCGACCACGGTCTTGAGCAGGTAGACCTGCATGGCTTGCAGGTAACCGCAAACGGCCGCGTTTTCTGCGTACTTCTCCGACAACGGCGACAGCAACGGCTGCAAGGCCAGGGTGATGGTTTCTTCGTTGAGGTGGCGCAGTTGATTGCTCGACTCGCGCTTCCATTGCGGCAGGCTGGCGAGCTCTTCGTTCAGTCGCTCCTCCAGACCGGAAATATCGTCGTGGAAACGCTCACGATCGGCTTCCGGCAGCTGGGCGAATTCCGCTTCGTCCAGGGCCTTGCCCTCGGCCATCGGCGTGAACGCAATGTTGCTGGCGTCGCGATACAGCGCGACTTCCTTCTCCAGCGCCAGGCGCTCGATCACGTCCAGTGCCTTGTCGTAGCGCTGGTTGAAGGCGCGGTCGATGGCGCTTTTCTTCTGCTGGTAGGACGGGTGTTCGAACACCGCCGGAAAGGTCGCCAACAGGTTGTCGATCAAACCGTTGATGTCACCGATGAAGGCACCGGCCGTGCCCGATGGCAGTTCTAGCGCGCGAGGCTCGCGAGGCTCATCGTAATTATTGACATAGACCCAGTCCGCCGGGGTTTGCAGGCGTTTGGCTTCGGCCTTCAGGTAGCGTTTGACGAACGAAAACCGGCCGGTGCCGGGCTCGCCCATGACAAAGACGTTGTAACCGGGGCGCGGCATGGCCACGCCAAACTGCAACGCTTCAACCGCACGCTCCTGGCCAAGCACACCGCGGAAGGGCTCCAGATCATTGGTGGTAGAGAAGCTGAACTGTTCAGCGGAAAACGGACGGGTCAGCGCTTCAGGCGCTAGACGCAAGCTGGCAGCAACAGGATCAGGCATCGGGCTTCCTTACATCAGGCGGGGCAGATAGCGGCATTCTGGCGCTGCCCATACCTCACTTGCAAGGCGCGCCTCCAGCCAAAGCATAGACAAACCGTCATCTCCAGGCCCGCCGGGGGAAAATCAATGATTTCAGCAAATGTTTTGCAAAAAATCACGGAACCTCAGGAACGTGCCTAAACTCCAAACTGCGCGGCTGGAACAATAACCGGCCCACTGGCGCCAGATCGGGCCAGACCCCTTGTCCATTGGTATGCACATAAAGAGAACAAAGCTATGAAACGGATTCTTCTCGGTACTCTCTTCACCGCTGTATCCATCAACGCCATGGCACAGGCGCCAGGCGGCCCGGATTGCGGTTGGGGCAACATGCTGTTCGAAGGTCAGCGTGGCACCCCGGCTCACTTCCTGGCATCCACCACCAACGGCACTTCCGGTAACGCAACCTTCGGTATGACCTCCGGTACCAACGGTTGCTCGACTAATGCGTCGCTGACCTATGGCGGCAAATCCTGGATTGCCATGAATGGCATGATGAACGAGCTGTCCGAAGACATGGCCAAAGGTAACGGCGAAGCGCTGACGACCTACGCTGTGGTACTGGGCGTAGCGCCGGAAGACCGTGCGCACTTCGCTGCCGTGACTCACGAGCACTTCCAGCAGATCTTCAGCAAGGCTGACGTGACCGCTGACGACGTGCATACCAACACCCTGGCCGTTCTGAAGAGCGATCCGCGTCTGGCCAAGTACGCGACTCAAGCTTAAGCTCGACCCGCCCGCTCCTTCCGGGGAGCGGGTTTTGTTTTTTTGGACCTGCCCCTCTTTCGGCCATACCGTCCAATTGTAGGAGCCGGCTTGCTGGCGATGGCATCACCGCGGTGATTCAGAAATACCGTGTCGATGCCATCGCCAGCAAGCCGGCTCCTACAACGACGTATCTTCCGTACTGGGTCTTTGTTTTTTTCGACTTAAGTTGCCCACTATGCTCAAACGCCTTGCCTGGCTGGCGCTCTGTGTCTGCGCCCCGCTGTCCGCCGCGCCACATGTCGACAATCAACGTTTGCAGCAACTGGCCAACGACCCCTTCTGGATTTCCCTGGGCCATTACGAAACCGCCAAGCTGGGCGGCTGGCGCAGCTATGTCAGCGACAGGAAGTTCTTTCTCGCACCCGACGGCAACGAACACCCCGACCGCGAACTGGCCGCCACCGTGCAGGCGCTGTACGCCCCGGCCAGTGCCGGCGAAAAACATGCGCAATGCGTCTATCCGGCACGCACCCGTTGGCTGAAGGCGCAGCTCAACCTGACTGATTTGCCGACGCTCGATTGCAGCGAATTCAAGCAATGGTTCAAGGATGTTTCGCCCCATAGTGCGGTGATGATTTTCCCGGCGGCTTATCTGAACAGTCCATCATCGATGTTCGGCCATACCTTGCTGCGCATTGACCAGGCCAATGTGCAGAGCGATCAAACCGCCCTGCTCAGTTATGCGATCAACTTCGGCGCGTACATCGAAGGCTCGGACAACAGCATCCTGTACGCCTGGAAAGGTTTGATGGGTGGCTATCCGGGTCTGTTTGCGCTGGTGCCGTATCAGGAAAAACTCTCGGAATACCGCAGCCTCGAGAACCGGGACCTGTGGGAGTACAGGCTGAACCTGACGCAGGCAGAAACCGAGCGCATGGTCGAGCACGTCTGGGAGTTGAAGCAGATCCAGTTCGACTATTTTTTCTTCGACGAAAACTGCTCTTATAGGCTGCTGGAATTGCTGCAAGTCGCCCGCCCGAGCCTGCGATTGACCGAACAGTTCCCGCTGACCGCGATCCCGACCGACACCGTCAAAGCAGTGAAGGAAGCCGGGCTGGTGGAATCCATTCAGTATCGGCCGTCCCGTGAACGAGAGCTGCTGAGCCGCGCCGAGCCGTTAACCCGCGACGAGCAGGACTGGGTGCTGAAAGTCAGCGCCGACCAGAAGCAATTGCAGACGCCTGCGTTCAAGGCCCAGCCCCGCGAGCGCCAGGCGCTGATCATCGATGCGGCCTACCGACTGGAGCGTTACCGCGCCAACGGTCAGGAACGCGATCCAGAGCAGGCGCAACGCAGTTTCGAACTGCTGCGCGCGATCAATCAGAACCCACCGCCTGAGCTGGCCATCCCGCAACCCGGCTTGCCCGAAGACGGACACGAATCCCGCACCTGGCAGGCCGGTATCGGCACCCGGGGTGACAAGGCGTTCGGCGAATATGGCCTGCGCATGGCTTATCACGACCTCAACGATAACGCCGAGAGCTTCCCGCTCGGTGCGCAGATCGAAATCCTGCAGATGAAACTGCGCCAGTACGAAGGCAATCACTGGCAGTTCCAGCAACTGGACCTGGCGACCATTCGCTCCCTGACGCCGCGCAATGAGCTGTTGCAGCCGTTGTCGTGGCAAGTCACGGGTGGTCTGGAGCGCGTACCGGGCAAGCATGACGATGAAACGCTGGTCAGCCACGTCAACGGTGGCGGCGGCGGCACCTGGCAACTGGGCGAAGACATGCTGGGCTTTGCACTGGGCACCGTGCGTGTCGAGCACAACAACGACTTTGCGGGCTTTATTGCTCCGGCGGCAGGTTTCAACAGTGGTCTGCTGTGGAAAAACCCGTTGGGCAACTTCAGCCTCGAAACCAAGGGCGATTTCTTCACCAATGGCGAAGTGCGCCGCAGCATGAGCCTGAATCAGCAGTGGGAATTGTCGCGCAACCTCGGTGTACGCCTGAGTGCCCAGCGCGAATTCAGCCACCTCGCCTCGCCCGAGAACGAGGTGATGCTTGAGGTGAAGTGGTATCACTATTAACGCAAGTTCCCCTGTAGGAGTGAGCCTGCTCGCGAAGGCGGAGTGTCAGTCGACATCAATGTTGACTAATCCACCGCATTCGCGAGCAGGCTCACTCCTACAGGGGATATCGTTGACCAACAGATTCATCACGCTCATTTCACAAGCGCCTCACGAATCCGGTCCTAGACTTTCCCTGTAAGCCGTCTAACGGCCCGGGAGTCCAAGATGTCGCGTTACGCAGGTGTGCTGGGGTTGTTGATGTTGATCGCGGGTTGCCAGACGACCCACGAGGAGTTGATCGCCAAAGGTTATCCACCGGCGTTCGCCGATGGTTTCGATGACGGTTGCAGCAGTGGCCGGCAAGCCGCGGGGGCAATCACCGGGGAATTTCGCAAGAACGTCCCGCGTTATCTCAAGGACAAGCAGTACGCCGAAGGCTGGAGCGACGGCTTTCGCCAGTGCCAGGCCATGCGCGAAAGCGAGGATCGCCAGGACTATCGCAGCCACCATTGGGACGACCGCGACAAAGCCTGGCAGCAACAGAAAGACCAGGATGCTGCCCGTGCCTATCGCTCGCAATGAGTCGCTGACAGACATCCCTCGAAACTAAAAGCCTGCAACCATGGCCCAAACCCTATAACGGGAGAAAACCATGAGTCGCGCTTTCGTCAATGAAGATAACGCCGCCGCGCAAGCCGATCAGCCCGTCGAACGGCAGATCAGCGCGCAGCCCAATTACGTCACGCCCGCCGGGCTTGCGCAGCTTCAGGCGAAAGTCGCCGAGGTGCAAAAACTGCTCAATGAACAAAGTGCCAAGGGTGAACTGGCGGACAAACAACGCCAGGCCGACCTTGAGCGTGACTGGCGGTATTTCAATCAACGCCTGCAAAGTGCTCAGCTAGTCGTCCCGGCTTCCTCGACGAACAAAGTGCAGATGGGCGCCTGGGTGACCTTTGCCGATGAACAGGGCAACGAACAACGCGTGCAGTTGGTGGGCGAGGATCAGGCGGATGCTGCGAGCGGGCTGATCAACTGGGGTTCGCCGCTGGGGCGGGCGTTGCTGGGCGCGCAGGTCGGGGATGAAGTTGTGTGGAAGCGGCCGGTGGGGGATTTGGTGATTGAGGTTCTGGGCATTGAGATCGGGTGATCAGGAGGACGCCTTCGCGGGCAAGCCTCGCTCCTACAATTTGGAATGCATTCCTCTGTAGGAGCGAGGCTTGCCCGCGAAGGCCGCGCCGCGTTTTAGCTGAATAACACCCATAAAAAAACGGAGCCCCGAAGGCTCCGTTTTTCATGCAACCCACCCGCTATCAGGCCAGTTTCTTGTGCCGTACACGATGCGGCTGAGTAGCGGCTTCGCCAAGGCGCTTGCGGCGATCGGCTTCGTACTCGGTGTAGTTACCTTCGAAGAACACCGCTTGCGAGTCGTCTTCGTACGCCAGGATGTGCGTCGCGACGCGGTCAAGGAACCACCGATCGTGAGAGATCACAATGGCGGCGCCCGGGAAGTCCAGCAGGGCTTCTTCCAGGGAACGCAGGGTTTCAACGTCGAGGTCGTTGGACGGTTCGTCGAGCAGCAGGACGTTGCCGCCCTCTTTCAGGGTCAGGGCCAGGTGCAAGCGACCGCGCTCACCACCGGACAGGTCCTTGACGAACTTCTGCTGGTCGCCGCCCTTGAAGTTGAAGCGACCGACGTAGGTGCGCGACGGGATCTCGTAGTTGCCGATGCGGATCTGATCGGAACCGTCGGAGATTTGCTGGAACACAGTCTTGCTGCCATCCAGGTCTTCGCGGCTCTGGTCGACGCACGCCAGTTGCACGGTTTCGCCGACTTCGATGCTGCCCGAATCCGGTGTTTCCTTGCCCATCAGCATGCGGAACAGGGTCGATTTACCGGCACCGTTACCGCCGATCACGCCAACGATGGCGCCTTTAGGCATGGAGAACGACAGGTTGTCGATCAGCACGCGATCGCCATAACCCTTGGAAACGTTCTTGAACTCGATGACCTTGTCACCCAGGCGCGGACCGGCCGGGATGTAGATCTCGTTGGTTTCGCTGCGCTTCTGGAATTCCTGCGATTGCATTTCTTCGAAGCGTTGCAGACGAGCCTTGGATTTGGACTGGCGGGCCTTGGCGCCTTTGCGCACCCACTCCAGTTCTTCCTTCATGGCTTTTTCGTGGGCCGACTGCGACTTGGATTCAGCCGCCAGACGATCGGACTTGGCTTCAAGCCAACCCGAATAGTTGCCCTCGTACGGGATACCGGCGCCGCGGTCGAGCTCGAGGATCCAGCCGGCGACGTTGTCCAGGAAGTACCGGTCGTGCGTGATCGCGACCACGGTGCCCGGGAAATCGTGCAGAAAGTGTTCCAGCCAGGCGACAGAATCGGCGTCCAAGTGGTTGGTCGGTTCGTCGAGCAGCAGCATGTCGGGGGCGGACAGCAGCAGACGGCACAGGGCCACACGACGCTTTTCACCACCGGAGAGGAATTCGACCTTGGCATCCCACGCTGGTAGACGCAGCGCATCGGCGGCGACTTCCAGTTGGCGATCCAGGTTGTGACCGTCGCTGGCTTGCAGGATGGCTTCGAGCTTGGCCTGTTCGGCGGCCAGCTTGTCGAAGTCGGCATCTTCCTCAGCGTAAGCGGCGTAGACCTCATCCAGGCGCGCTTGGGCGTTCTTGATCACGCTGACCGCTTCCTCGACCACTTCACGTACGGTCTTGGTCGGGTCCAGGATCGGTTCCTGTGGCAGGTAGCCGATGTTCAGCTCCGGCATCGGACGGGCTTCGCCCTCGAACTCGGTGTCGACGCCCGCCATGATTTTCAGCAGCGTGGACTTACCCGAACCGTTGAGGCCGAGTACGCCAATTTTGGCGCCGGGGAAGAAGGACAGCGAAATGTTTTTCAGGATTTCCCGCTTCGGCGGAACAACTTTGCCCAGCCGATGCATGGTGAATACGTATTGAGCCATGGAGAACCTTGGGTCAGTGACAGATGAATGATTGGAGCGCAGGCGAAGCCCGGCCAGACTGTGCGCGTCGTCCGATTGATGGTTATCAATGCGTGCGCGCTGAAAAAGTCTGATTCTAGGAGCTGGAACGCTCCCGCGTAACCGGCAAAGCTACCTTAATGACAGATGGCAGTCCAGCCGTGAGGGGCTGGCACTTCGCCACAACTCAAGGCATGCTAGCCGCCCTTCGGGCGTCCGGCTTATAGTGCACGTCGCGCCAGTCCAGCCAAACCGCAGGATTACAGTTTGTCTAATGTCTCTCCGCCATCGTCCGTGAGCGCAGCCAGTCCTGCGACCGGCTCGCCCCTGCGCGGATCCTTGAAGGGTGCGTTGGCGACGCTCGTGCTGTTGCTGCTCGCGCTGCTGTTCTGGCAGCTGCTGGATCAACTTCGCGAAACACAGAAACACCAGCGCCAATACACCATCGACTACACCGCCGACCTGGCCGCGCAAGTCAGCCTGAACATGGCGCTCAACGCCCAGATTGCCCTCAACCTGCTACCAATCGTCGAACAACCGCAAACTGCCGACGAACAGCAGGCGTTGCTGCGCAAGTTGCAACAGTCGCTGCCAGAACTGCGCAGCCTGGCGTTGCTCAGTCCTTCCGGCAAAGTCCTCAGCGACAGCGCCGCCGACAGCCAGGACGCCGACTACCTGAGCGAGCTGGTCCGGCGCAGCCGCGCTCAGGCCCACTATTTCAGCAATGCTGATGACGGTTCAGTGGTGCACCTGCTGCTGCATCAAGCCATTGGCAGCAGCCGTGGTTACTGGGCCCTGCGCCTGACGCCGACATTTTTCTCGTCACTGACCAAACCAAACGAAGCCGGCATCCGCCCGCTGTGGCTGGTGGAAAACCGGGTCAATCACCAGATCATCAGCCGCGATGAAGCGTCACCTTCGGTCAAACCGAGCGCGTTGTCCCCGGACGATCTGGCCAACAGCGTGCTGACGGTGCCCCTGAGCAGCAGCGACTGGCAGCTGCGCGGGCTGTTCGATCGCCAGCAAGTGCTCGAACAATTGTTGCCGGCGTTCATCGGCAAATGCCTGTTGGGCCTGGCCTTCTCCCTGTTGCCGTTCATCGCGCTGCTGAACATTCGCCGCCGTCAACGACAGTTGCATGAAGGCCGCCGGCGCTATCACGATATTTTCGAAGGCACCGGCGTTGCCCTTTGCGTACTTGACGTCTCGGGGCTCAAGACCTTCTTCGACAAGGCCCACCTGCACAACAGCGAGCAACTCAAGGCTTGGCTCGAAATACCGGAGCAGCGCGGGCAGCTGCTTTCGGAGCTGCGCATCACCGAGGTCAACCAGGTCGCCCTGCAACTGCTGAACGTCAACTCCTGCGATCAGGCCTGGAAACTGTTGATTGATGGCTCCCCGCTGGACGGCACTGCCATTGGCCACCAAGTGCTCGAAACCGTGCTCAACCAGCAGAAACAGCTTGAACTGGAAATCCAACTCCAGGATGCCAATGGCCGCGACCAGCACCTGTGGCTGGTGCTGCGCCTGCCGGAAGACCAGGACGACTACAAAGCGGTGATCCTGAGCATCACCGACATCACCAGCCGCAAACTCATCGAGCTGTCGCTGCTGGAACGCGAAGGATTCTGGTCCGACGTAGTGCGCACCGTGCCGGATCACCTGTACGTGCAGGACGTGATCAGCCAGCGAATGATCTTCAGCAACCATCACCTGGGCCAGACCCTCGGTTACAACCGCACCGAGCTGCAACAGATGGGCGAGTACTTCTGGGAAATCCTCCTGCACCCCGAAGACGCCGATTACTACCACCGCTCGCGCCAAACCCAGCGCCACGCGGGTTACACCCAATTGCTGCAATGCCAACTGCGTTTCCGTCATCGCGACGGCAAGTGGCGGCGCTTCGACATTCGCGAACAGGCTTTGGCGCGGGACAAACACGATCAGGTCACGCGGATCATCGGCGTGGCCAAGGACATCACCGAACAGATCGAAGCCAGTGAATCCCTGCGTGACAGCGAGCAGCGCTACCGGATGCTCGCCGAAAGCATCAGCGACGTGATTTTCTCCACCGACAGCAAGATGTCGCTCAATTACGTCAGCCCGTCGGTGCATGCCGTGCTGGGCTACGACGCCGAGTGGATCTTCCAGAACGGCTGGCAATCGACCATCGCCAACCCGCAGCAACTGACCGGCATTTACGGCCTGATGGACCGGGTCAGCAAAGCGCTGGATAAACCCGAGCAACTGGCGTTGTTGCGCAGCCAGGTGCAGACCCAACTGTTCCTGTTCGATTGCCTGCGGGCCGACGGGCGAAAGATCCCGATCGAGCTGCGGCTGGTGCTGGTCTGGGACGAGCACGGTGCATTCGAAGGCGTGCTCGGGGTTGGTCGCGACATCAGCCAGCAACGCCGGGCCGAGAAAGACCTGCGCATGGCCGCCACGGTATTCGAGCATTCGACCTCGGCGATCCTGATCACCGACCCGGCCGGCTACATCGTCCAGGCCAACGAAGCGTTCAGTCGCGTCAGCGGTTATGCCGTGGAGCAGGTGCTGGACCAGTTGCCGAACATGCTGACCGTCGACGAGCAGCAGGAAGCCCATCTGCGTTATGTGCTCAAGCAACTGCATGAGAACAGCACCTGGGAGGGCGAAGTCTGGCTCAAGCGGCGCAATGGCGAGCATTACCCGGCCTGGGTCGGCATCACCGCGGTGCTCGACGATGAAGGTGATCTGGCCAGTTACGTGTGCTTCTTCAGCGACATCAGCGAGCGCAAGGCCAGCGAACAGCGGATTCACCGCCTCGCCTACTACGACGCCCTGACCCACCTGCCCAACCGCACGCTGTTCCAGGACCGTCTGCACACCGCGCTGCAATCGGCCGAGCGGCAGAAGTCCTGGGTGGTGCTGATGTTCCTCGACCTCGACCGTTTCAAACCGATCAACGACTCCCTCGGCCATGCCGCCGGCGACCGCATGCTCAAGGAAATGGCCACGCGCCTGCTCGGTTGCGTCGACGATGACGACACCGTGGCGCGCATGGGCGGCGATGAATTCACCTTGCTGCTGCAACCGCGGGTCAACCGTGAAATCGCCTTGAACCGGGCGATTCATGTGGCCGAGCAGATCCTCGCCAGCCTGGTGAAACCGTTCGTGCTGGAAGGCCGGGAGTTCTTCGTCACCGCCAGTATCGGTATCGCCCTGAGCCCGCAGGATGGCAACGAGCTCAGTCAACTGATGAAGAACGCCGACACCGCGATGTACCACGCCAAGGAGCGCGGCAAGAACAACTTCCAGTTTTATCAGGCGGACATGAACGCCAGCGCCCTGGAGCGCCTGGAGCTGGAAAGCGACTTGCGGCATGCCTTGGAGCAAGACGAATTTGTGCTGTATTACCAGCCGCAGTTCAGCGGCGATGGCAAACGCCTGACAGGTGCCGAAGCCTTGCTGCGTTGGCGCCATCCGCGACGCGGTCTGGTGCCGCCGGGAGACTTCATTCCGGTGCTCGAAGAGCTCGGTCTGGTGGTGGATGTCGGCGACTGGGTGATCAGTGAAGCCTGCCGTCAGCTCAAGACCTGGCATCAGGCCAAGGTGCGGGTGCCGAAGGTGTCGGTGAACATTTCGGCCCGGCAGTTCTCCGACGGCCAGCTCGGCACGCGGATCGCTAACATCCTCAAGGAAACCGGCCTGCCGCCGGCATGCCTGGAGCTGGAACTGACCGAAAGTATCCTGATGCGTGAAGTCAGCGAAGCGATGCAGATTCTCGCCGGGCTGAAAAATCTCGGCCTGAGCATCGCGGTTGACGACTTCGGCACCGGTTATTCATCGCTCAACTACCTCAAGCAATTCCCGATCGACGTGCTGAAAATCGACCGCACCTTCGTTGATGGCCTGCCGTCGGGTGAACAGGATGCGCAGATTGCCCGGGCGATCATCGCCATGGCCCACAGCCTCAATCTGGCGGTGATCGCCGAGGGCGTGGAAACCCACGAGCAACTCGACTTCCTGCGTGAGCATGGCTGCGATGAGGTTCAGGGGTATCTGTTCGGGCGGCCGATGCCGGCGAGCCGGTTTGAGGCGCAGTTCAGCAATGATGCGCTGTTCATGTTCGACTGATCGGAGCTGTTGGCTCCAATCAATCGAACATGAAAAGAGCTGCAAGCTTCAAGTGGCAAGCTACAAGTAAGAGCAAATCGGCTTTTGCTTGCCGCTTGGGGCTTGCTGCTTGAAGCCCGCTTATCCACAACCTGACTGCGTTTCATATCCCTTCTAAAAGCGGTTGGGTTAGAATGCCCCCCTTTTCTGCCCCCGATCCTTGAGGACCGCCATGTTCAGCCGTGATTTGACTATTGCCAAGTACGACGCCGATCTTTTTGCCGCCATGGAGCAAGAAGCTCAGCGCCAGGAAGAACACATCGAGCTGATCGCTTCGGAAAACTACACCAGCCCAGCGGTGATGGAAGCTCAAGGCTCGGTACTGACCAACAAGTACGCCGAAGGCTACCCGGGCAAGCGCTACTACGGTGGTTGCGAGTTCGTCGACATCGTTGAGCAACTGGCCATCGACCGTGCAAAAGAACTGTTCGGCGCCGATTACGCCAACGTTCAGCCGCACGCTGGTTCGCAAGCCAACAGCGCCGTGTACCTGGCCCTGCTGCAAGCGGGCGACACCATCCTGGGCATGAGCCTGGCCCACGGTGGTCACCTGACCCACGGTGCCAGTGTTTCCTCCTCCGGCAAGCTGTACAACGCCGTTCAGTACGGCATCGACGCCAATGGCCTGATCGACTACGACGAAGTCGAGCGCCTGGCCGTTGAACACAAGCCGAAAATGATCGTGGCCGGTTTCTCTGCCTACTCGCAGATCCTCGACTTCCCGCGCTTCCGCGAAATCGCTGACAAAGTTGGCGCCTACTTGTTCGTCGACATGGCTCACGTGGCCGGTCTGGTCGCCGCTGGCGTCTACCCGAACCCGGTGCCTTTCGCTGACGTCGTGACCACCACCACGCACAAGACCCTGCGCGGTCCACGTGGCGGCCTGATCCTGGCTCGCGCCAACGCCGACATCGAGAAGAAGCTGAACTCCGCCGTATTCCCGGGCGCCCAGGGTGGCCCGCTGGAGCACGTGATCGCCGCCAAAGCGATCTGCTTCAAAGAAGCGTTGCAGCCTGAGTTCAAGACTTACCAGCAACAAGTGGTGAAGAACGCCAAGGCCATGGCCGGCGTGTTCATCGAGCGCGGTTTCGACGTGGTATCGGGCGGTACTGAAAACCACCTGTTCCTGCTGTCGCTGATCAAGCAGGAAATCTCCGGTAAAGACGCTGACGCCGCTCTGGGCAAAGCGTTCATCACCGTGAACAAGAACTCCGTGCCAAACGATCCACGCTCCCCGTTCGTCACCTCCGGCCTGCGCTTCGGTACTCCGGCTGTGACCACTCGCGGCTTCAAGGAAGCTGAGTGCAAAGAGCTGGCCGGCTGGATCTGCGACATCCTGGCGGACCTGAACAACGAAGCGGTGATCGACGCCGTTCGTGAGAAGGTCAAGGCCATCTGCAAGAAGCTGCCGGTGTACGGCGCTTAATTGCACCGCTGAACCGCAGCACTGAAAAACCGGCCACGTGATGGCCGGTTTTTTTTCGTCTGGATTATTTTCAAAGGACGAAAAGGCTCAAGGTCGGGCTATTGCGCTCAACTGGTAAGACCGGTCATGCCAATTCCACAATTTCCGCTTGCGATCACCCAAAAACAGCGCCTAGACTGCGCCTGCACTGGACATACCGGTAAGACCACAATAATTAAGTCCTTAATCTGATGCGCCCACTCAAGCGCACGGCAGCCAGGACACCGACCAGGATTCCTCCCATGCTCAGATGGTGCTCGCGTTCAATCTTCCTCCAAGTGGTTCTCGGACTGGTGCTCGGCATCGTCTGCGGGCTGACCCTTCCTGAATACTCTGCCCAGCTCAAACCGCTCGGCGACGGCTTCATCAAACTGATCAAGATGCTCATCGGCCTGATCGTGTTCTGCGTAGTGGTCAGCGGCATCAGCGGTGCCGGAGATTTGAAGAAAGTCGGCCGCATCGGCCTGAAATCGGTGATTTACTTCGAGATCCTGACCACCATCGCCCTGGTAATTGGCCTGGTGCTCGCCTTCACCACCGGGATCGGCAGCGGTGCGAACATTCATCTGGATCAGCTTTCCGCTGCCGACATGGGCGACATCGCCCAGCGTGGTCAGCACATGCAAACCACCTCCCAGTTCCTGATGAACCTGATCCCGACCTCGGTGATCGGCGCCTTCGCGGAGAACAATATTCTGCAAGTGCTGCTGTTTTCGGTGCTGTTCGGCAGCGCGCTGAACCTGGTGGGCGAGGCGGCCTCCGGTATCTCACGGTTGATTAACGAACTCAGCCACGTGATCTTCCGCATCATGGGCATGATCGTGCGCCTGGCGCCGATCGGCGTATTCGGAGCCATTGCCTTCACCACCAGCAAATATGGCCTGGATTCGCTGCAGCACCTGGGCAGCCTGGTCGGCCTGTTTTATCTGACCTGTGTGGCGTTTGTGACATTGATTCTCGGCCTGGTGATGCGCCTTTCGGGCCTGAAGATGTGGCCGTTGCTCAAGTACCTGCGCGAAGAACTGCTGATCGTCATGGGCACCGCCTCCTCCGACGCTGTGCTGCCACAAATCATGCGCAAGCTTGAGCATCTGGGCATCGGCAGTTCGACGGTCGGGCTGGTCATTCCTACCGGCTACTCGTTCAACCTCGACGGTTTCTCGATCTACCTGACCCTCGCCATCGTCTTCATCGCCAATGCCACCGGCACGCCGCTGGCCATGACCGACCTGCTGACGATTCTGCTGGTGTCGCTGATCACCTCCAAAGGCGCTCACGGGATTCCCGGCTCGGCGCTGGTGATTCTGGCGGCGACACTCACGGCGATCCCGGCGATTCCGGTGGTGGGCCTGGTGCTAGTGCTGGCGGTGGACTGGTTCATGGGCATCGGCCGGGCGCTGACCAACCTGATCGGCAACTGCGTCGCTACCGTGGCCATCGCCCGCTGGGAGAAGGACATCGATATTCAACGGGCGAACAAAGTGCTTTCCGGCCAGGTGGGTTATACCTTCCAGGCAAGAAAACCGGTTGCCCCGGCGCATCAGCAGGAATTTTGAATCATCGCCGTGCCTGCCTGCGGGCAGGCACGGCCATCAATCGTTTTGGATGCTCATGGAGCGAACAGTGATTACCTCGTCGACCGTTGTGAACTCAGTCGTAGAAAAACTCCGGGCCGCTTTGGCCCGTGGTCAGTGGCGCTCCGGCGAAATGCTGCCGGGGCAGCGTGAACTGGCGGAACAACTGGGCATCAGCCGCCCGAGCCTGCGTGAAGCCGTCATCGTGCTCGAAACCCTTGGGCTGGTGCGCTCCATGCCGGGTAAAGGCGTGGTGGTGCTGGAGGCCAATCTCAGCGACAGCCAAAGCCACGACAGCGCAGTCGCCGGCGCCAGCCTGGAAGACGTGCTGCAACTGCGCTACACCCTCGAGCCGTTCATCGTCGGCCTGGTCGCGCAATCGATCAGCAGCAAGGAAGTCGGGCAACTGCGCCTGACCCTGATGGACATGCGCGAAGCGCTGGAGGCCAACGACAGCGAGGCCGGGGCGAATGCCTACATCGCCTTCCACGAAGAGCTGTTCACCCTGACCTCAAACCCGATCTTCCAGAGCGTGGTGCAGCAGACCAGCAATGCCCTGAAGCAAAGCGCCGAGGTGCTGCGCAACTCCCCCGAGCATCTGGCCGAACGTCTCGAAGAGAACGAAGCCGTGGTGCGGGCGATCCGCAGCAAAAACAGCGCCCAGGCCAGCGCCGAGATGCGCCGGCACATCCTTCGGGAAGGCCAGCGGATGGGCATCGAATTGAATATCCCGGACGACAACCTCGGCAGCTAAAACTTCTTCGAACCGGAGACAGGCCATGAATAGCTTCGCCTCACCGCAAACACTCACTGCCCTGCCCTTTCCACCGCTGGCGGACGATCTCTATTCGCGGATCTTCGACGCCATTCTCGAACAGCGCATTGATGCGACCAGTCGCTTTACCGAGGAAAGCCTGGCGCAGATGTTCAGCGTTCGTCGCAGTGAGATTCGTGGCGTGCTGACGCGCCTGTCCCATCAGCAGATCATCGTCCTTCGGGCGAACCATCGGCCCCGCGTTGCCGCGCTTGATGCCGAGCAGACACGGCAAACGTTACATGCCCGACGGCTGACGGAGATCACGCTGGTGCGTCTGGCGTGCCGACAACCCCGTGCGCGAGACTTGACTCGCTTGCATGCCCTGATCGATCGCGAGCGCAGCTGTACCGGCCGTGGACCGGCGATTCGATTGTCAGGGGAGTTTCATTTGCAGTTGGCGGAAATGGCGGGGAATGCACCGTTGGCGCATTTTCTTGGCAGTCTGGTGCCGCTGACTTCGCTGGCGATTGCGCAGTTTGATGCGCAGGTGGAGGGTTATTGCGGGTGGCAGGTGCATGAGGACATTGTGAATGCAGTGGAGCGTAGGGATGCAGTGACTGCCGAGGCATTGTTGAGCCGGCATCTGGATCATTTGGAGGCGGTACTGCTGAACTCACAACCGATACCCCGCCAGAATCGTGTTGCTGGTTAGATCGCTTTCGCGGGCAAGCCTCGCTCCTACAAGTAATTCATAGCCCTTGTAGGAGCGAGGCTTGCCCGCGAAGGCGTCATCACCGATGAACACACTCTTTCAATCCGCTGCCACCCGCGCAAACCCCTCACGAATCTTCTCTTCCGGCAAATCATCGGCAATAAACACGATCACGCTTTCACGCGTTTCATCGTCCGCCCATTCGGTATCCCAGTCGAACCCATATAGCTTCAGCACCCCCTGAAACACCATCCGCCGCGGCTCACCGAGAATGCTCAACACACCCTTGTAGCGCAGTAATTGCTTGCCATGGTCTTCCAGCAATTCGTTCATGAACTCGCTGAGCTTGTCGATATCCAGCGGCTTGTCGGTGCGCAGCACCAGGCTGGAAATGCGGTCGATGGAGGGCGCTTTGCTCACCGGGCGCAGGCTCACGCCGCCGAGGTCGGCATTCAGGTTGAAACCGCGTACGTCGAGCAGTTCGGCCAGGTCGATCTTGCCGTGTTCGACCACGCGAATCGGCGCGCGACGGTTGATGCGGGTCAGGCGTTCGCTCAACGCGGTAAACGTCGGCTCGTCCACCAGATCGCGTTTGCTCACCAGCAAACGGTCGGCAAAACCGATTTGTGCCTGGGCGATGGTCTGGGTCAGGTGAGTGTCGGCGTGCGCCGCGTCTACCAGGGTGATGATGCCGTCGAGGATGTAACGCTCGCGCAGCTCTTCATCGATGAAAAAAGTCTGCGCCACTGGCGCCGGGTCGGCCAGGCCAGTGCATTCAATGACCAGACGATCAAAGGCGATTTCGCCGCTGTCCAGGCGTTCGAGCAGCAGGTACAAGGCCTTGGTCAGGTCGGTGTGGATGGTGCAGCAGACGCAGCCGTTGGACAGCGTCATCACTTGCACGGGTTCGTCGCCCAATAGCTGGGTGTCGATACCGGCATCACTGAATTCGTTCTCGATTACGGCGATTTTCAGACCGTGTTCGGCTTTGAGCAGGTGGCGCAGCAGCGTGGTCTTGCCCGCGCCGAGAAAGCCGCTGAGGATCGTGACTGGGATGGGAGAGGACAACTGGAATCTCCTGTTTCACAAAATTAAAGTATCAACACAAAATAAATGTGGGAGCTAGCCTGCTAGCGATGGCGGACCGTCAATCAACAGTGATGTTGAATGTTCAGCCGTCATCGCCAGCAGGCTAGCTCCCACACGAATTGCTGTTAACCCGACAACCGGGTCAACAGCACTTCGGCCCACCCTTGCCACCGTAACGAGCCTCTTGGCGTTCCCGGAAGAACATCTCGTAGCTCATCACCGGTTTGTCCGGGTGTTTGGTTTGCATATGCTCGACGTAGTTGTCGTAGTCGGGCATGCCGACCATCAGGCGCGCGGCCTGACCGAGGTATTTACCGAGGCGACTCAGGTCATTGAACATGGTGCATTCCTCGATTACGCATCCGGCAGTACCTGGAACGGTGCTTCTTTATCCGTACGCTCTTTGCTGCCCCAGGCGGAAATACCGACCTTGAGCGCATAGAACAAGATGCTGAAGACCACGAACAGGAACAGCGCAGTGAGCGTTGCGTTGGTGTAGGCGTTGAAGATCACGTGTTGCATCTGAGTGATGTCCTTGGCCGGGGCGAGGATCTGACCGTTGGCCAGGGCATCGCTGTATTTTTTCGCCAGCGACAGGAAGCCGATCGCCGGGTTGGCGTCGAACAGCTTGATGAAGCCTGCGGTGGTAGTGCAGATCAGCAGCCACACGGCTGGCAGCATGGTCACCCAAACGTAGCGCTGGCGTTTCATTTTGATCAGCACAACGGTGCCGAGCATCAGCGCGATACCGGCCAGCATCTGGTTGGAGATACCGAACAACGGCCACAAGGTGTTGATGCCGCCCAGTGGATCGATCACGCCCTGGTACAGCAACCAGCCCCACATCGCCACGCAACCGGCGGTTGCGATCAGGTTGGCGGTCCAGGACTCGGTGCGTTTCAGCGCCGGCACGAAGGAACCGAGCAAGTCCTGCAGCATGAATCGGCCGGCACGGGTACCGGCGTCGACTGCGGTCAGGATGAACAGCGCTTCGAACAGGATCGCGAAGTGGTACCAGAACGCCATGGTGTTTTCACCCGGCAGGACACTGTGCAGGATCTGCGCGATACCGACCGCGAGGGTCGGCGCACCGCCAGCACGGGCCAGGATGGTGGTTTCACCGATGTCCTTGGCCACCGCTTGCAACGCTTCCGGAGTGATTGCAAACCCCCAGCTGGTAACAGTTTGGGCCACAGCCACCACGTCACCGCCGACGACTGCCGCCGGGCTGTTCATGGCGAAGTACACGCCCGGCTCGATCACCGAAGCCGCGACCATCGCCATGATGGCCACGAAGGACTCCATCAGCATGCCGCCGTAACCGATGTAACGGGCGTTGACTTCGTTATCCAGCAGCTTCGGCGTGGTGCCGGAGGAGATCAGTGCGTGAAAACCGGAGACCGCGCCACAGGCGATGGTGATAAACAGGAACGGAAACAAACCGCCCTTCCACACCGGCCCGGTGCCGTCGATGAACTGAGTGAGTGCCGGCATTTTCAGCTCGGGCATGGTGATCAGAATGCCGATCGCCAAGGCCACGATGGTGCCGATTTTCAGGAACGTCGACAGGTAGTCACGCGGTGCCAGAATCAGCCAGACCGGTAACGAGGCAGCCACGAAACCGTAACCGACCAGCATCCACGTAATCTGCACGCCAGTGAAGGTGAACGCCTTGGCCCAGACCGGATCGGCAGCAATCTGCCCACCCAGCCAGATCGAACCCAGCAGCAGCAACACGCCGACCACGGAGATTTCACCGATGCGGCCCGGGCGGATGTAGCGCATGTAGATGCCCATGAACATCGCGATCGGAATGGTCGCCATTACCGTGAAAATCCCCCACGGGCTCTCGGCCAGGGCTTTCACGACGATCAGCGCCAGCACCGCGAGGATGATGATCATGATCAGGAAGCAGCCAAACAGCGCGATGGTGCCGGGGATGCGGCCCATTTCTTCACGGACCATGTCGCCCAGGGAACGACCGTTGCGGCGGGTGGACATGAACAGGACCATAAAGTCCTGAACCGCACCGGCCAGCACCACGCCGGCAATCAGCCACAACGTACCGGGCAAATAGCCCATCTGCGCCGCCAATACCGGACCGACCAGCGGCCCCGCGCCTGCGATGGCGGCGAAGTGGTGACCGAAGAGGATATGTTTGTTGGTCGGCACGTAGTCCAGACCGTCATTGTTGATCACGGCGGGGGTGGCCCGTCGCGGGTCAAGTTGCATCACATTGTTGGCGATGAACAGACTGTAATAGCGGTAGGCAACCAGATAAATGGCCACGGCCGCGACCACAATCCACAAGGCGTTGATCGCCTCACCTCGGCGCAATGCCACGACACCAAGGGCGCACGCTCCTACGATTGCCAGCAGCAGCCAAGGTATATGGCGTAGCAGGCTATTATTATTTTTCATTTTATGATTCCAGCCAGGGTGGACAAGAAAGACAGCCACCCCGAGTTTAGCTCGCCTGACGGCAAAGGCCATACCCCAACATTGGTCTAGAGGCCTGACCTGACTGGCAGGCTTTAACCATGCGGGTCTATAGTCAGCGAACATCTAGAGGATTGCGCCATGAGCGAACACCCAGCCGATCGCCGCCGCTTCAAACGTATTGCGTTCGATGCCCGAACCGAACTGAGCCAAGGGGAATTCATCTGGCCAGTGAAGTTGATCGACCTGTCACTCAAGGGGCTGCTGATCGAAAAGCCCGAGCCGTGGCTGGGCAATCCGGATTGGCATTTTCTGGTCGATATTCATCTTACTGAGGACGTCGAGATCAAGATGGATGTGATGCTGACCCACGATGATCATGGCCAGCTCGGGTTTGTTTGCAAGCACATCAGCCTGGAATCCATCGAGCGCCTGCGGCGGTTGATCGAATTCAACCTGGGCGATCCCGAGGAGCTGGAGCGCGAATTGGGCGCCCTGATCGAAATCTGACAGCCCGACACTAATCCCTGTAGGAGTGAGCCTGCTCGCGATAGCGGTTTATCATTCAACAATGATGTTGACTGATCGTCCGCCATCGCGAGCAGGCTCACTCCCACAGGGATTGTGTCCTGCCAGAATGTTTATTCGAACAACGCGTCGAGGGCCTGTTCCAGTCGGGTTACGGCAATAATCTGCAAACCCGGCGGTGCTTCCTTAGGCGCATTGCCCTTGGGCACGATGGCGCGTTTGAAGCCGTGCTTGGCGGCTTCCTTCAAGCGTTCCTGGCCACTTGGCACCGGGCGCACTTCACCCGACAGCCCGACTTCACCGAACACCAGCAAATCATGCGGCAGTGGCCGGTTGCGCAAACTGGACATGACCGCCGCCATCAGCGCCAGGTCGGAGGCCGTTTCCAGAACCTTCACCCCGCCAACCACGTTGAGGAATACGTCCTGATCGTGAGTCGGAATGCCGCCGTGACGATGCAGCACCGCCAGCAACATCGCCAGACGATTCTGATCCAGCCCCAGCGTGACCCGACGCGGATTCGCCAAGTGGCTGTCATCCACCAGCGCCTGGACTTCCACCAGCATCGGCCGCGTCCCTTCCCACGTCGCCATGACCACGCTGCCCGGCACTTCTTCCTGTGCACGGGTCAGAAAAATCGCCGACGGGTTGGAGACTTCCTTCAGCCCCTTGTCGGTCATGCCGAAAACGCCCAATTCATTGACGGCGCCGAACCGGTTTTTCACCGCACGCAACAGACGCAACCGCCCATCGGACTCGCCTTCGAAATACAGCACCGTATCGACCATGTGCTCCAGCACTCGCGGGCCGGCCAATGCGCCTTCTTTCGTTACGTGGCCGACCAGGAAAATCGCGGTGCCGCTCTGTTTGGCATAACGCACCAGCAACGCCGCACTTTCCCGAACCTGCGACACGCCGCCCGGTGCCGATTGCAGTTGTTCGGTGAAGATCGTCTGAATGGAGTCGATCACCATGACTTTGGGCTTTTCGACCCGGGCGGTGGCAATGATGGTTTCGATGCAGGTTTCAGTCATCACCCGCAGCTGGTCCTGAGGCAAACCGAGACGGCGGGCGCGCATGGCCACTTGTTGCTGGGATTCTTCGCCGGTGACGTACAGCGCCGGCATGACTTTGGCGAGGTTGCACAAGGTTTGCAGGAGAATGGTCGATTTACCGATACCCGGATCACCGCCGATCAGCACCACCGAACCATCCACCAGGCCGCCGCCCAACACCCGATCGAGCTCGCTGGACGCGGTGGAGAAACGCGGGATCTCTTCGACGCTGACTTCGGCCAGGGTCTTGATCTGTGCCTGTTGGCCTGTCCAACCGGTGCGACCGCTGGGTGCTGCGGCACCGCCGCTCTCGACCATGGTTTCGGTCAGCGTGTTCCAGGCCCCGCACTCGCCGCACTGGCCGGCCCACTTGGGGAAGGTGGAGCCGCACTCGGTGCAGCCGTACATGCGCTTGGCCTTGGCCATCTGAACTCCCGGCAAAAACCGCGATGATAGCTCAGCTGACGCGGATCAGCGCGGCGCTGCTGTGCGGATTTCACCCTTGGCCAGACGCGCGGCGCTGTTGCCCAATGGATCTTCAGCATTCAGGTCGGCGCCCTTGGCCTTGAGCTCATCCAGCAATTGGACCCGTTTGAACAATCCGGCATACATCGCGGCAGTCTGGCCGGCGCCGTTACGTTGGTCGGGGCTGCAATGAGCGGCCAACAGGGTTTTGGCGATCTGGATTTCGCCCTTGAAAATGGCGCCCATCAGGGCGGTGTTGCCGCGTTGATCCTGCGCGCAGGCGTCGGCCCCGGCCGCGAGCAAACGGTCCACGGCGGCTGCCTGGCCGTGATAGGCGGCAAGTATCAGCGCGGTGTAACCCTTGCCGTCGCGGGTATCGAGGGAGTAACCGGCCTCGATGAAGGTATCGAGCATCGGCACATCGCCACGGCGGGCGGCGTCGAAGTAGTAATCCTGCAGTTGAACCTTCAGCGCTGCGGGATCTTCGGCCGGCCCGCCGAAGACGCTGAACGAAACGCACGCCAGTAACAACGATAGACAAAAACGCATGGCAAGCTCCTTGGTCTGACGGGCCCCCGTCAGAGGCCCCGCTGTTCAGGCAAACGCGATCAATCAGCCAGCTTGGCCGCCAATGCCTTGACCCGGCTCAGATCCCCCTTGGCCACCTTGGTCACGCCGCTCCCGTACTCCGGGTCGGCCTTATAAAGGAAGGACAAGATGATGTGCTTGCTCTCGTCATCGGTGGTGGCCAGTGAACCGCCGAAGCTCTCGATCAAGTCCTTGCGCTCTTTCTTGCTGAACGAGCGATACAGATCGCCGGCCTGCTTGAAATTCTGCTCACGCTGGATCTTCGCCTGCTGCGTGCTGCCCGACAGGGCCGACTGGCTGTACCGCGCGGCTTGCGGCTCGTCACGCGGCAGCAAACGGCTCGGCTGATAATTAACACCGCTGCTGCGGTGGCCGATGTTCATCGCGCCATCCTGATTGCCGTTGTTCACGGCGACCCTGGGTGCATTGATCGGCAATTGCAGTGCATTGGCGCCCAGGCGATACAGTTGAGTATCGGCATACGAGAACACCCGGCCCTGTAACAAGCGATCTTCTGAAGGCTCGATACCTGGAACAAGATTGGCCGGTGCCATGGCAACTTGCTCCGTTTCCTGGAAGACATTTTCCGGATTACGGTTCAACACCATTTGTCCAACTTTTCGCTCAGGAACTCCGGGCCAGATTTTGGTTGCGTCCAATGGATCAAAATCAAACTTGTACAAGTCTTGAGGATTTAACACCTGGACGTACAAGTCCCATTTCGGAAAGTTACCCTTGTTAATATGACTGACCAAGTCATTGGTCATATGACTGTAGTCTTGACCTTGAACGTTGGTTAATGCTTTTGGATCGAGATTATTAATTCCCTGCAGACTTTTCCAGTGGAACTTCACATAGTGCACTTCACCTTTGGCATTAACCAACTTGTAAGCATGGACACCATTACCGTCCATTTCCCGATAACTGGCCGGTGTGCCGGAATTGGAATATAACTCCGTCAGGGTGCGGGTGGCCTCTGGCACATGAGAGAAGAAATCGAAGCGGCGGGCATCATCGTCCAGGTTAGTACGCGGGTCCGGCTTGAAGGCGTGGACCATGTCCGGGAATTTGATGGCATCACGAATGAAGAAGGTCGGGAAATTGTTGCCGACCAGGTCCCAGTTGCCGTCCGCCGTGTAGAACTTGGTAGCAAAGCCCCGGGGGTCACGCAGGGTTTCTGGCGAATGGTTGCCGTGGACCACCGCCGAGAAACGCACAAATACCGGCGTGCTCTGCCCTCCAGCGAATACCTTGGCCTTGGTCAGGTCACTCAGGTCCTCCGTCACGGTGAAGGTGCCGTGGGCACCGGTGCCGCGGGCATGCACGACGCGCTCGGGAATTCGTTCACGGTCAAAGCGTTGGAGCTTCTGGATCAGCTGCACGTCCTTTAGCAGCACCGGGCCGTTGGCGCCGGCGGTCTGCGAGTTCTGGTTGTCGCCGACGGCAGCACCGTTATCGCGGGTCAGTGGCGCAGCATGGACGGAGAAGGACAGCAGGCTGGCGGTTAACACGCCAAGGGTACGCCGATGGGGAAAAGCCCCGAGGCCAATGGTTGAAGTCATATCAGGTTCCTCTGTTTTCAAGGCGCACTCCAAGTGCGCTGCCCAGAGGCTAGAGGCCCGGACCGCAGAACATAAATAGAAAGAACGTAATGCGATGACTCAGAAAATTGTGTGGCTAATCAGCTTGTTAGCGCGTAGTTCCCGCGCGATTGGTGGCACTTTGAAAACTAAATGACTGCAAATGTGTCGATAAACACGGGCATTGTAAGACGGTGTTTCGAGCAAGAGTCGTCCTGCTGAATTACACTGCGATCCACCAACCTCATCTGTAACAAGGAAATAACCTATGGGCGTGATAAGTGAGTTCAAGGCCTTCGCGGTCAAAGGTAATGTGGTCGACATGGCCGTTGGTATCATCATCGGCGCCGCCTTCGGCAAGATCGTTTCATCGTTTGTCGGCGACGTGGTGATGCCGCCAATCGGCCTGTTGATCGGTGGGGTGGACTTCAGTGACCTGGCCGTTACGCTCAAGGCAGCCAACGGGGAGGTCCCGGCGGTAATGCTGGCCTACGGTAAGTTCATCCAGAGCCTGATCGACTTCATCATTGTCGCCTTCGCGATCTTCATGGGCGTCAAAGCCATCAACCGTCTGAAACGCGAAGAGGCCGTTGCGCCAACCCTGCCGCCGGTTCCAACCAAGGAAGAAGAGCTGTTGAGCGAGATCCGTGATCTGCTCAAAGCCCAGAACAACCGGCCTTGAAGGCTGATTGCAAACAGAAACGGCGCCTTCGGGGCGCCGTTTTTTTTACCAGAAGTTCTCCACCGCCACCTGGCCGGGTCGTCGGCTGAGGTTCAAGTGCATATCGCGTTGTTTGAGCAACTTGCGCGTGTCATCGATCATCTGTGGGTTGCCGCAGAGCATGACCCGCGAGTGTTCGGCCGTCAGCGCCACCCCGGCCACCCGCTCCAGTTCACCATTTTCTATCAGCGTAGTGATTCGCCCATTCAGGGCGCCGGGGTGCTGCTCGCGCGTGACGGTGGCGATGAACTGCAACTTGTGCGCGTACTCGGCCAGATAGTCGCGCTGTGCCAACCCCGCGATCAGCTCCTGATAAGCCAGCTCGCGGGCCTCGCGTACGCTGTAGACCAGGATGATCCGCTCGAATTTCTCCCACACCTCGAAGTCCTGCAGGATTGACAGGAACGGTGCCACGCCCGTGCCTGTGGATAACAACCAGAGATCTCGCCCATCGACGAAACGATCCAGCGTCAAGTAACCAAAGGCCTGGCGGTCTACCAGCAGCGTATCGCCGACCTCTAGCCGACTCAGTTCACTGGTGAACTCCCCGCCGGGCACGACGATGGAAAAAAACTCGAGGAATTCGTCATGAGGCGAAGAGACCATTGAATAGGCGCGCCACACCGTACTGCCATCGGACCGGGTCACACCAAGCCGGGCGAACTGCCCTGCACGAAAGCGAAAGCCGGGGTCTCTGCCGGCCCGCAACGTGAACAGGTTGGGGGTCAACGGCTGAACGTCGGTCAGGGTCTGGCGAGTAAATTTTTCTGCACTGGCAGTCATGGGTTACTCCATTCAACAGATGGCCCAGTGTCCCGCAAAGCGGGGGATGTAAACACCGGTGATTTGTAGTGGCTTTAGACAAGCCCCCCCTATGCTGCCGCCATTATCGCGGTTGAAATCCTCTCTTTTTCGCACTACAAGACAAAGTTTAAATAATTGAATTGCGTACAACATACAACTTTTCCTTTTCTCGCTAAGAACCAGTTATGTAATTTTCAGTCTTTTCAAGAGCGAAAAAATTGCAGCATATGCGTAGGAATACTCCTACACTCGTGGCGTGCTGGATTTCGGATCCAATCTGCACCCCAAAGATGCCCGCATGGAGTTACACCAAATGGAAATGTGGAAGGAATCACAGTTGTGCAAAATATCTAACGCGAGGGATATTGAATCTGCATACGAAATTTCACTTAAGCTCGTTCAAGAGCTTGGATTTAATTTCTGTGCCTTTTCAATAACATCTCATTCACGGGGCCCGCACTTCGAGAGGGTCAATCTCAATAACTACCCACGCGAGTGGAACGTGGAGTATGACCAAAACAACTTCAGCGAAACAGATCCAATACTGGCACATTGCAATCGCTCGACAATGCCAAAAATATGGGAAGAAAAGGCTTACTCGAGAATCCCAAGGCTGTGGCAAGCACTACAACTAACCGGCATGCGGCACGGCTGGTCGCAATCGCTTCATGACGACAACGGGCTGCGCAGCATGTTCAGCCTGGCCAGAAGCAACTGCCCCATCACCCCCTATGAGTTTTATGAAAATCTGGGTTACACGATCTTCATCAGCCACCACCTGCATGGCCTCATCGCTAAAAAACTGCCTGAGCGCGTGAGAGACCTCTGCAAACCTCATTTATCGGCACGCGAAGTCGAGGTACTGAAGCTGTCCGCGGATGGCAAAACCGCCTGTGAAATAGGCATGATCCTCAGCATCACTGAACGCACTACCAATTTCCATATTCACAGAGCGATCCAGAAACTGGGCGTCAACAACAAGATCGCCGCCGTCATCGCAGCGGCAAGGGCCTGCATGATCTGAGCAGTGCGCCCAAATACCCTAGGACGAAAAACCCGCGAGTATTCCAAAAGAAAAAAACGTACCATTTGCGGTTCCTCCAGAGTGATGACGAGTGAAACATCCGTCGCAGTCCACTCGGACGGCCCCGCCGCTACAACGCTTCAGGCAGCGGGACCCCACACCCGTTGACTACCCAGAGCCCCGCCTCATGCCCCTGCTCGAAACGCCCTTCGCCCAACTCGATCTGATCCGTCAGCCAGAACAGCAGAACGAACCACTGCAAGCGTTCGATGCCGCCGATGAATACCTGCTCAATCATCTGGCCGAGCAGCAGCCGGCCGCGGACACCCGAGTGCTGGTGCTCAACGATAGCTTCGGCGCGTTGGCAGCGAGCCTGGCGGGAAAAGTCCTGGTGACCAGCAGCGGCGACTCTTTCCTGGCCTTCCAGGGCCTGGAAAAGAATCTGATCCGCAACGGCCAGGCATTTGATGCGGTACCGGTTGTTCCGGCGAACGAAGCATTCACCGGCCCGTTTGACCGTGTGTTGATCCGGGTGCCGAAAACCCTGGCCTTGCTGGAAGAACAGCTTATTCGCCTGCAGGGCCAACTGGCTCCAGGCGCTCAGCTGATTGCTGCAGCGATGGTCAAGCATCTGCCGCGTGCCGCGGGTGATCTGCTGGAACGTTACATCGGCACGGTGCAAGCCTCGTTGGCGGTGAAAAAGGCCCGGCTGCTGATCGCAACGCCTGAAGCCAAAACCCCAGCCGTGTCCCCCTACCCTTCACGCTATCAACTCGACACACCGGCGATCGAACTGCTGAACCACGCCAATGTGTTCTGCCGCGAAGGGCTGGACATCGGCACACGAGCCTTTCTCCCACATTTGCCACAGAACCTCGGTACAGCGCGAGTCGCCGACCTCGGTTGCGGTAACGGTGTATTGGCAATCGCCAGCGCTCTGCAAAACCCTGATGCCCATTACACGCTGGTGGACGAGTCATTCATGGCAGTGCAATCAGCGGCTGAAAACTGGCGCGCTGCGCTCGGTGATCGTGACGTGATCGTGCGCGCCGGCGATGGCCTGGCCGGGCAAGAACCGCAATCGCTGGACGTGGTGCTGTGCAATCCACCGTTTCACCAGCAACAAGTCGTCGGCGACTTTCTCGCCTGGCGGATGTTCCAGCAGGCGCGCGAGGCCCTGGTGACAGGCGGTGCGCTGTACATCGTCGGCAACCGTCACCTCGGCTACCACAGCAAGCTCGCGCGGCTGTTCCGTGGCGTAGAGCAAGTGGCGGCCACGCCGAAATTCGTCATTCTCAAAGCCCGTAGATAATCGCACGTAAAAAAAACCCTCCGTGACAGGAGGGTTTGAATCCGCGCCACAAGGCAACGGGATGGGAATGCAGGTATTTCAGTGCGTGGACAGACCTGCGGCATTCATGAACATGCGCATCAGGCTGGCCACGATAAACAGGGCCCCCACGCTACCGACCCAGATCAAGGCCAGCCAACCGAGCCGCTGCCAGAGCGGTTTTTGCTCTGCTGCCTTGATTTCCTCCAGGGAATGTTTGCCAGCCATCATCGTGACCTCCTCTGAAACGGCGCAGGAATCGACCCTGCGCCATTGTCGTGCGTTCTAGTGATAACCATCTTCGTGAGTCACCTTGCCGCGGAACACGTAGTAGCTCCAGAAGGTATAACCCAGGATGAACGGGATGATGAACAGCGTACCGACCAGCATGAAGCCCTGGCTTTGCGGCGGTGCAGCGGCGTCCCAGATCGAGATCGAAGGCGGCACGATGTTTGGCCACAGGCTGATGCCCAGTCCGCTGTAACCCAGGAAGATCAGCACCAGGGTCAGCAGAAACGGCGTGTAGTTCGCATTGCGGGCCACGGCACGGATCAGACCGTACATGGTCACTAGCACGAGAATTGGCACCGGCAGGAACCAGAACAGGTTCGGCAGGGTAAACCAGCGAGCCGCGATCTCGGCATGGGTCAGCGGGGTCCAGATACTGACGATACCGATCACCGCCAACACCACGAACGCCAACGGCCGCGCCAGATTATGCATCTGCTCCTGCAACTTGCCTTCGGTCTTCATGATCAGCCAAGTGCAGCCGAGCAGCGCATAAGCCACCACCAACGCGAGGCCGCAGAACAGGGTGAACGGTGTCAGCCAGTCCAGTGAGCCGCCTGCAAACTGGCGATTGACCACCGGCAAGCCATCGATGAATGCACCCAGCGCCACCCCCTGGAAGAAGGTGGCGGCAATCGAACCACCGATGAACGCCTTGTCCCACAGATGGCGCTTGTCATCCTTGGCCTTGAAGCGGAATTCGAACGCGACACCACGGAAAATCAGCCCGATCAGCATGAAAATCAGCGGCAGGTACAGCGCCGAGAGCACCACCGAATAGGCCAGCGGAAACGCGCCGAACAACGCCGCGCCGCCCAGGACCAGCCAGGTTTCGTTGCCGTCCCAGACCGGGGCGACGGTGTTCATCATCACGTCACGGTCGGTCTTGCCCGGGATGAACGGAAAGAGAATCCCGATCCCCAGGTCGAAGCCGTCCATGACCACGTACATCATGATGCCGAAGATGATGATCACGGCCCAGATCAGCGGAAGATCAATACCCATGACTCAAATCTCCTTGGTCAGGCTGGGGCTGTGGTCAGCGTCCGCACCATCGTCGTCGGCGGCGGAAAGCGGACGGGCCGGAGTGCGTTTCTGGCCAGGGCCACCGTCGTTGGTTTCCTTGCCTTCGTCGATCTTCGGTCCTTTGCGCACCAGGCGCATCATGTAGCCCAGACCGGCACCGAACAGCGCGAAATACACCACAACGAACAGGATCAGCGTGATGCTCATCTGCATGAAGCTGTGATTGGAGGACGCGTCCGCCGTACGCATCAAGCCATAGATCACCCACGGCTGACGGCCGATTTCAGTGGTAAACCAACCGGCGAGGATCGCGACCAGGCCGGACGGGCCCATCCACAATGCCAGGTAGAGGAACGGTCGCGAGGTGTACAGCTTGTCGCTTTTGCGCAGCCACAGGCTCCACAGACCGGTGAAGATCATCAGCATGCCCAGACCCACCATGATCCGGAACGACCAGAAAACGATGGTTGAATTCGGCCGGTCTTCAGGGGGAAAGTCCTTGAGCGCCGGCACTTGCTTGTCCAGGGAATGCGTCAGGATCAGGCTGCCCAGGTACGGAATCTCTACCGCGTACTTGGTCCGTTCTTCTTTCATGTCCGGCCAGCCGAACAGGATCAGCGGGGTTGGCTCATCGCCGTGATTTTCCCAGTGACCTTCGATCGCGGCGATTTTCGCCGGCTGATGCTTAAGCGTGTTGAGACCGTGAAAGTCACCGATGACGGCCTGAATCGGCGCCACGATCAAGGCCATCCACATGGCCATCGAAAGCATGGTGCGAATCGCCGGGTTGTCCTTGCCGCGCAACAAGTGCCAGGCCGCCGAGGAGCCGACAAAGAAGGCGGTCGCGACGAACGCGGCCGTTGCCATGTGCATCAGGCGGTAGGGGAATGACGGGTTGAAAATCACTGAAAACCAGTCGGTTGGAATGACCTGGCCATTGATGATTTCGAATCCCTGCGGGGTTTGCATCCAGCTGTTGGAGGCGAGAATCCAGAAGGTCGAGATCAGCGTACCGATGGCGACCATGACCGTGGAGAAGAAGTGCAGGTTGCGCCCGACCTTGTTCCAGCCGAACAGCATGACCCCCAGGAAACCGGCCTCAAGGAAGAACGCTGTCAGGACTTCGTACGTCAGCAACGGCCCGGTCACGGAACCGGCGAAGTCCGAGAAGCGGCTCCAGTTGGTGCCGAACTGATAGGCCATGACCAACCCGGAAACCACGCCCATGCCGAAATTGACGGCAAATATCTTCGACCAGAAATGGTACAGATCGCGGTAAGTGTCGTTGTTCGTCTTCAGCCACAGGCCTTCGAGTACCGCCAGGTAACTCGCCAGGCCAATGGTGATGGCCGGGAACAGGATGTGGAACGAGATGGTGAACGCGAACTGAATTCGGGCGAGATCAAGCGCCTCCAAACCGAACATAAGTCTTCCTCTGTCAGGTAATACCGGCTGAAGGCTTGCGGCCTGCACCCACGGCCCCCACGGATATGGAGTGTGGCGAATTTGAATTCGTTCTTTTTTTACAAACATCACAACGTAGGGAGTCTGGCCATCTGGCCGCCGGATCATTTCCACAAGGGTCTTGATCTGGATCAAGCAATGGTTAAAAGAGTAGTCCCATTTTTGACGATGGACGGTGTGGTCTTTTGACGCGTGACAGGTTGCCTCACAGGTCTGCTCATGAACTGAAACACATTACCTGTGGGAGCGAGCCTGCTCGCGAAGCGGTGTGTCAGACGAAGGGGTATCGACTGATACGCCGCCATCGCGAGCAGGCTCGCTCCCACAGGGTGATGTCAGTGTTTCCGAGATCGGTGTCTAGCTAACTAATTTTTCCAACCCTGCAACTTCTGGTTACAGGTTGGTGATAATCTCGACCCTCCCCTCGCTCAAGACTTGCCCCCAGATGCCCAGCCAAGCGCCCTTGCTGTTACGTCATCACCGTCCTTTTATCGCGTTCTGGTTGGCTCGGGTGTTTACCGCCAGTGGTTTTCAGATGCTCACCGTGGCCATCGGCTGGAATCTGTATCAACTGACCGGCAATGTGCTTGACCTGGGTCTGGTGGGGTTGGTGGAGTTTGCCCCGAGGGTGCTGTTCATGCTGCATACCGGGCATGTCGCGGACCGCTATGACCGGCGCAAGGTCGCGGCGATCTGTCAGTCCCTGCAAGCGGTGATCGCCCTGTCCCTGGCCATCGGCAGCGCGACCGATCATGTCACTCGGGAGATGATTTTCATCCTCGCGTTCCTGCTCGGCGCCGCGCGCTCCTTCGAGATGCCGACCACCCAGGCCTTGCTCCCGAGCATCGTCCCCAGCGCATTGTTCCCCCGCGCCGTCGCCGCCGCGCAGTCGGCTCAACAATCAGCCACCATCGTCGCCCCGGCCCTTGGCGGTTTGCTCTATGCCTTCGGCAGTGTCTGGGTGTATGGCCCGACGGTGATCCTCTACATCATTGCCTGCCTGCTGATGCTCAACCTGCCGGCCCGGCAAACGCCGCTGAACAAGGGCAAGGCGACCCTGGATTCGTTGCTCGCGGGTATCCGCTTCATTCGCAGTCGCCCGGACATTCTCGGGGCGATTTCCCTGGACCTGTTTGCGGTATTGCTCGGTGGTGCGACGGCGCTGCTGCCGGTGTTCGCCAAGGACATCCTGTTGACCGGCCCATGGGGCCTGGGCCTGTTGCGTTCAGCCCCGGCCGTCGGTGCGCTGCTGATGTCGCTGTACCTCGCGCGATTTGCCGTGGAGCGCAAGGTCGGGCGGGTGATGTTCACGGCTGTCGGTGTGTTCGGCGTCGCGACCATCGCGTTCGGCCTCTCGACCTCGTTCTGGTTTTCACTGGCCGTGCTGGTGGTGTTGGGCGCGGCGGACATGATCAGCATGGTGATCCGCGCCTCCTTCGTGCAACTGGAAACCCCGGACGAAATGCGCGGCCGGGTCAGCGCCGTGAACGGTTTGTTCATCGGTGCTTCGAACCAGTTGGGCGAATTCGAATCCGGCCTCACCGCCCATTGGTTCGGCACTGTGCCGGCGGTGGTCATGGGTGGGATTGGCACATTGGTGGTGACGGGGACGTGGATCAAACTGTTCCCGACCCTGGCCAACCGCGACCGCATGCATGTGCCGGTGGAAGAAGTGAGGGTCTGAAGCAGGTTCCGTTCACAGTTTTGTCGACCAGGTGCACTACATAAATAGTGCATTAAGTGTAATGTATCGCCTTACACTTCCCCCCATGATCAAATCCTTTCAACACAAAGGCCTTCGAGGCTTCTATGAAACAGGTTCGACTCGTGGGATCCGCGCAGACCATGCGAAGCGTCTGTCTCGAATGCTTCAGTTCATGGACCGTGCAGCGCTGCCTGGCGACCTCGATCTGCCGGGATGGCGATTGCACCCACTCCGGGGGGAGTTGGCCGAATATTGGTCATTGAGCGTTTCGGGGAACTGGCGAGTTATTTTTCGTTTTATCGGCTCGGATATCGAACTGATCGATTATCTGGACTACCACTGAAAGGAGGCAGGACATGCCTATGCACAACCCGCCGCACCCTGGCGAAACGCTTTTGATGGATGTATTGCCCGAGCTAGGCATCAGTGTCACAGAGCTGGCCCGCCACTTGGGGTTCGCTCGTCCGCATCTTTCGCGCGTACTGCATGGCCACGCACCGATTAGTCCGGATCTGGCGGTGCGTCTCGAGCGAGCCGGAATTGGCAAGGCGCGGATGTGGTTAGGGGTTCAGGCCGACTACGACCTCTGGCAAGCGGAGCATCGTGAGCAACCGTTTATCGAACCTATTGCCATTCACGCCTGACGTTATTCAAACCACCAACTCCCGCGCCACAGAAGTCCGCGTGGCTTTACCGCAGAGTTGCTCCACCAGCGTCAGGGCAAACTGCAGTGCCGCACCCGATCCCTGCGCGGTGATGCAGTTGCCGTCGACCACCACTGGCTGGTCAACAAAATTGCAGCCCGACAATTGATGGCTGGCCGATGGCAGGCAGGTCATGCGCCGCTGACGTAATACGCCAAAGGTTTGCAACGCCAGCGCCGGGGATTCGGCGATGCCGGCGAACAGACGCCCGGCAGAGGCCTGGTCCTTGATCAACTGTTGCAGGGGTTGATGCGCGGCGAGGTGTTGTGAGCCGACCTCTCCGCCAGGCAGAGCGATCAGGTCGAATGGCTGGGCCAGCAAATCCACCAGCATTGCATCGGCGGTCAGGCGGGTACCACGGGCACACGTGAGCATTCGCCGCCCTTCGATGCTCGCCACCACCACTTCAACCTTGGCGCGGCGAAGCACGTCGATCAAGGTCACGGTTTGCAGGTCATCGATGCCCTCGGCGAGGGTAATCAAAGCTCTAAAGGTCATGGGCACGGTCCACAGGATGATCTTTAAAGCGTAGTCAGCTTTCCTGACCCTTGTTCGAGCGCAGCCGTTACTTGATGTAAAGCTGCGTCGACATCGTGTTGCCCGGCGCGTTGATCGAGGTGTTGCTGAAGGTGAAGATGCCGTTCTGTTTGCCCGCAAGATTGAAGATATACAGATAGCCGACGGTTTTTTCCCCAGGCGCGCAGTCCTTCAAGTTGCCGGTTTGAAAGGCGCACACCGGCGTCCGGGTGCCGTTCACTTCAAAACCGTCCAGTGCGACATGCGGGGCGCGACCATAGCCAATCTCCAGAACGTAGACCTTGATGCTCGGACCACTGTGGTCGCAGCTCGTCTGCTCTTGTTTCTCGACAATGTTTTCAAAACCACAGCCCGGTGATTCGACGTTGACCACTTTTACCTGGCTCAACGGCGGCGCCATCGCGGCCGAGGCGGTTTGCGCCCCCAGCAACAACGCCATCACGACGCCAATAACCGCAACCCCACACTTTTTAATGCAATCCATAACGCCCCCCAAAACCAGCGCGCAGTATGGCTCACTTCGCTTTACGGCAAAACATCGACGACGATCGCAGCCATAAGCAGCCACAGCCCCACGCTGCTGGTATGATGCGCGGCTTTTTCCGACCCACAGAAAATTACCAGGCGCCTTCAAAGGTCTGTGCTTTGCTGTTGAGGTCGATACATTCACGGCGCCGGGCGCGCCACGGGGAGCAGACATGCTGGAAAGGCTGTTTCAACTCAAGGCACACAACACCAACGTGCGTACCGAGATTCTGGCGGGCGTCACGACCTTCTTGGCCATGGCCTACATTCTGTTCGTCAACCCGAGCATTCTCGGCGAGACCGGCATGGACAAGGGCGCGGTGTTTGTCGCTACCTGTCTGGCAGCGGCCATCGGTTCCACAGTGATGGGCCTGATCGCCAACTACCCGATCGCGCTCGCGCCGGGCATGGGCCTGAACGCCTTCTTCACCTACACCGTGGTCCTGCACATGGGCCACACCTGGCAAGTGGCGCTGGGGGCGGTGTTCATCTCGGCGGTGCTGTTCTTCCTGCTGTCGATCTTCCGCATCCGCGAATGGATCATCAACAGCATCCCGCTGCCACTGCGCTCGGCGATTGCCGCCGGTATCGGCCTGTTCCTGGCGCTGATCGCCCTGCACAACGCGGGCATCGTGGTCAGCAATCCGGCGACCATGGTCGGCCTCGGTGACTTGAAGCAACCCGCTCCGATCCTCGCGACCCTCGGCTTTGCCCTGATCGTGGCACTTGAAGCGCTGAAAATTCGTGGCGCGGTACTGATCGGCATTCTGGTTGTGACCATCGCGTCGATCGCATTGGGCTTCACCCCGTTCGGCGGCGTGATGTCGATGCCGCCGTCCCTGGCGCCGACCTTCCTGCAACTGGACATCAAAGGTGCGCTGGACATCGGTCTGGTCAGCGTGATCTTCGCCTTCCTGTTCGTCGACCTGTTCGACAACTCCGGCACCCTGATCGGCGTTGCCAAGCGCGCCGGCCTGATGGGCAAGGACGGCCACATGCCGAAAATGGGCCGCGCCCTGATCGCCGACAGCACCGCGGCCATGGCCGGTTCGCTGCTGGGCACCTCGACCACCACCAGCTACATCGAATCCGCCGCAGGCGTGAGTGCCGGTGGCCGCACCGGCCTGACCGCTGTCGTGGTAGCGATTCTGTTCCTGCTGGCGCTGTTCTTCTCGCCATTGGCCGCTAGCGTCCCGGCATTCGCTACCGCACCGGCGCTGCTGTTCGTCGCGGTGTTGATGACATCCGGCCTGGCCGAAATAGACTGGGATGACATCACCGTTGCCGCACCGGTCGTGGTCACCGCGCTGGCCATGCCGTTCACGTATTCCATCGCCAACGGCATCGCCTTCGGTTTCATCTCCTGGACCGCGATCAAACTGCTGTCCGGCCGCGGCCGTGAGCTGAATTCTGCGCTGGTGATTCTGTCGATTCTGTTTGTGATCAAGTTGGGTTGGTTCAACGCATGACTTTTGATTCCCAGGCCTACGCTGTTCAGCTCGAAGAAAAGGTCACGCGCCTGCGCGACCTGCTGGCCCCGTTCGATGCACCGGAACCTGCGGTGTTTGACTCGCCGCTGAAAAACTTCCGCCTGCGTGCTGAGTTCCGCCTGTGGCGCGAAGGCGGAGAGCGTCACTACGCTATGTTTTCCCAGGAAGACAAACGCACGCCGATCCTGATCGAAGAGTTCCCGATTGCCAGCCTGCGCATCAATGAGCTGATGCCGCAGCTCAAGGCAGCATGGAAAGCCAGTGCGGCGCTGAGCCACAAGTTGTTTCAGGTGGAGTTCCTGACCACCCTGGCCGGCGATGCGATGATTACTCTGTGCTATCACCGCCCGCTGGACGAACACTGGCACGCGGCGGCATCGAAACTGGCCGCTGACCTGAACGTCAGCGTTATCGGTCGCTCGAAAGGCAAACGCGAAGTGATTGGCCATGATTACGTGGTCGAAAAACTGGAAGTCGGTGGCCGCACGTTCAGCTATCGCCAGCCCGAAGGCGCATTCACCCAGCCCAACGGCACCGTGAACCAGAAGATGCTCAACTGGGCTTACGACGCCCTCGGTGATCGCCCGGACGATTTGCTGGAGCTGTATTGCGGCAACGGCAACTTCACCCTGCCGCTGGCCACCCGTGTGCGCAAAGTGCTGGCCACCGAAATCAGCAAGACTTCGGTCAATGCCGCACTGAGCAACCTCAGCGAAAACGCTGTGGATAACGTCACCCTGGTGCGTTTGTCCGCTGAAGAGCTGACCGAAGCCCTGAACGAAGTCCGCCCGTTCCGGCGCCTGCACGGCATCGACCTGAAGAGCTACGAGTTCGGTAGCGTCTTCGTCGACCCGCCTCGCGCCGGCATGGACCCGGACACCTGCGAGCTGACCCGGCGCTTCGACAACATCCTCTACATTTCCTGCAACCCGGAGACCCTGGCGGCCAACATCGCCCAGTTGCACGACACCCATCGCATCACCCAGTGCGCGATGTTCGACCAGTTTCCGTGGACGCATCACATGGAATCCGGGGTGTTGTTGACGCGTCGTTGAATGGCAGTTGCAGCGATAAAAAAGCCGTCATTTGACGGCTTTTTTGTTGCTCCGAAATTTCACTTCGGCTGCTTCCGATACTCGGTGGTGGTGATGCCCGCATAGCCCCAGTTATCGGTATCGACTTCCTCGATCACGATGTGGGTCAGCTCAGGTGGCTTGCCGAGAACGCGTTTCAAGGTGTCGGTGATTTCGGCGATGACCTGGGCTTTCTGCTCCCGGGTGACACCGTCACGGGTGATTCGTACGCTGACGAAAGGCATGATGCTGCTCCTGTCCGGTTATCAAATGAGACGCCGGCCAAGTAAAGCACCGCTTCGACGATTTCATCTACAGTGACGCAGTCCCTCATTTGATCCTTGGTGTCATCCATCATGCAGCGAGTATTCGACGATCTTCAGTTGGGCAGCATCGAATTGTTTTGCCTGGCGGCCGAGGCCGGCAGCTTTACCGCTGCCGCATTGGTGGCCGGCGTAACACCGGCAGCCGTGAGTCGTTCAGTGTCGCGCATGGAAGAACGCTTGGGCGTGCGGCTGTTTGCGCGAACCACCCGCAGCGTCAAATTGACCGACAGTGGCCGCCGTTATTACGAGGAATGTCGTCAGGCACTGGCGCAGCTGGTCGAGGCTCAGCGCGAGGTCATGGGCCAGCAACAGCAACCGTCCGGCACGCTGCGCATCAGTATTCCCACGACGTATGCGCACCACCGGATCTTGCCGTTGCTGCCGGCGTTTCGGGCGCGCTTCCCAGACGTGAAAGTCGAGTCGCACATCAGCAATCGCAACATCGATTTCGTGGGTGAAGGGTATGACATGGCGATCCGCGTGCGAGCAATTCCGGATTCCGGGCTCATCGCCCGTCACCTTGAGGACGCCGCGCTGGTGATGATTGCCAGTCCCGATTACCTGAAGCGCGCGGGTGTCCCGCAAAACCTCGACGACCTTGCGCAGCACGAATGCATTCAGTACGAACTGCCCAGCAGCGGTCGGCGCATTGCCTGGCTTTTTAACGACAACGGCGTACCGCGGGAGATTCTGGCCGAGGGCAGCTTCAGTTGCTCTGACGATGTGCTCGGCGGCGTAACGTTGGCCAAGCATGGGGCGGGACTGTTTCAAACCTACCGTTTCATCGTTGAAAACGAACTGGCCGCTGGCTCATTGGTGGAAGTACTCAAGCCTTACGGTGGACGCTCCCGGCCATTCACCCTGCTCTATCCACAGAGCCGTCATATGCCGTTGAGGCTGCGGGCATTTATCGATTTTCTGGTTGAACATCTGCCGCGATAAACATCGCGACTGTCCGATCACCGCACACAAAACCTCAATGAAAGCGCTCTTCAATTGACCGAACTAACCAGCTAGTACAATTTATCTCCACAGGCTGAACACCCCAGCCCATTCCAAAAATAATAAGTGGAGAGACTTCGATGTCCCCTATCGTTCTGGTGCTCAACGGCCCGAATCTGAACCTGCTTGGCACTCGCGAACCGACGACTTACGGTCACGAGACCCTGGCAGACATCTCGGCGCTGTGCGCACGCGCCGCCGAAGAATTCGGCCTGGCGGTGGAATTTCGCCAGACCAACCACGAAGGCGAATTGCTCGACTGGATTCACGCGGCCCGTGGCCGTTGCGCCGGGATCGTCATCAACCCGGCGGCCTGGACACACACCTCAGTCGCGATCCGTGATGCCTTGATCGCCAGCGAATTGCCGGTGATCGAAGTTCACCTGTCCAACGTTCACGCCCGCGAGCCCTTCCGGCATCACTCCTTTGTTTCAGCCATTGCCACCGCTGTGATGGCGGGTTTCGGCAGCCATGGTTATCGCCTGGCGCTGGATTATCTCAGCCAACGTTTGAAGGGGTGAACGCCGTGACTCAGAACAACGCGGTACTGGCCGGGCTGATCGGCGCCGGCATCCAGGCTTCCCGCACCCCGGCGCTGCATGAGCACGAAGGTGATGCCCAGGGTTTGCGCTACCTCTATCGCTTGATCGACCTCGATCAGTTGAAACTCGACAGCAGCGCCCTGCCCGACTTGCTGATGGCCGCCGAGCGCATGAACTTCACCGGGTTGAACATCACCTTCCCGTGCAAGCAGGCGATCATCCCGCTGCTCGACGAATTGTCGGCGGAAGCTCGTGGTATCGGGGCGGTGAACACGGTCGTGCTGAAGGACGGCAAGCGCATCGGCCACAACACCGACTGCCTGGGTTTTGCCGAAGGTTTTCGTCGGGGATTGAAGGACGTTGGCCGTGAGCGTGTGGTCCAGATGGGCGCTGGCGGCGCGGGTGCGGCAGTGGCCCACGCGCTGTTGAGCGAAGGCGTACAGCAGTTGAGTATTTTCGACGTGGAGATCAGCCGCGCGCAGGCGCTGGCGGACAATCTCAATCAACATTTCGGCGCTGGCCGGGCCGTCGCGGGGCATGATTTGCCGAGCACGTTGGGACAAGCGGATGGGTTGGTGAACACCACGCCCATGGGCATGAAGAAACTTCCGGGAATGCCCGTGCCGGTGGAGTTGCTTCGATCTGAGTTGTGGGTGGCGGAGATTGTTTATTTTCCGCTGGAAACCGAACTGCTACGCAACGCCCGCGCGCTGGGTTGCCGGACGCTGGATGGCGGCAACATGGCGGTGTTTCAGGCGGTGAAGGCGTTTGAATTGTTTAGCGGCGTGGTGCCGGATGTGCAGCGGATGCTGGAACATTTTCAGAGCATGAATGGCTGAAAAGCTTCGTCGGAATGCCGCCCAGACCAAGCCTCGCTCCTACAGGATTGTGTTGAACTGTAGGAGCGAGGCTTGCCCGCGAAGGCGTCAAGCCTGCAGGTATCGCAAAACCGACTCGCAGATCATCTCCCGATGACGCTGCTTGATGCTTTCGTCCGGCAGGTCGATCTGAAAGATCTCACCGAAGGTATGGCGGTTCGACACCCGATAAAAGCAAAACGAGCTGATCAGCAAATGCACATCCAGCGGCTCAAGCCCTGTTCGGAACACACCCTCTTCGGCTCCGCGACGCAAAATCACGCCCAGTGAATCGAGGATGGTGTTGTTCATCGCCTTGATCGCATCGGAGCGCTTCACGTATTCAGCGTTGTGAATGTTTTCGATGCTGACGATGCGCACGAAATCGACGTTACGATCATGGTGATCGAAGGTGAACTCCACCAGCCGCCGAATCGCCTCCACCGGTGCCAGTTCGGCCAGGTGCAGATGGTTTTCCGTATTGCGGATGTCACCGTAGAGTTTCTCAAGCACCTCGACGTAGAGCTGTTCCTTACTGCCGAAGTAGTAATAGATCATGCGCTTGGAGGTGTGGATGCGCTCGGCGATCGCATCGACGCGAGCACCGGAAAGCCCCTGCTGGACGAACTCGACAATCGCCTCTTGAAGGATGTTCTCGCGGGTCTTTTCCGGGTTGTTCTTGCGACTCTTGCGCGGCCCGGCAATGGGTTCGGCGGGCGCTGCGGAGAGTTCTGAAGTTATCGTCATTGCGGGCTCACGGCCATCACTGCACAGGTGGGCGATTATGGGCCGCGCTGCACAGTGAAGGAAGCCGCGCGGCAGCGGTTTGTCGCCGTGTTTACGATTTTCCTACAACTTTGCCTGACGTACGGCACCGCTTCGGGATTTGGCCATGGCCGCCAGTCGCACCGCCACGTTGGCCGCGCCATAACCGGCGTAGCCATTTTTACGCTGGATTATTTCAAAGAAGAACCGCCCTTCGAACGGCTCGGTGTAGACATGGAACAGCTCACCACCCTGGGCATCACGGTCATAAAGCACGTTGAAATACGCCAACTCACTGAGAAATTCATCGTCGAAGTCGAACCGGGCAGCGAGGTCATCGTAGTAATTGAGCGGGATGTCCAGCAGCGGCACGCCCGCCTCCTTGGCACGACTGACTTCGGCAAAGATGTCATCGCAGTCAAACGCGATGTGATGCACGCCGGAGCCGCGATAACTCGACAGCGCGTGTGAGATTGCGGTGTTGCGGTTCTCGGAAATGTTCAGCGGCAAGCGAATCGAGCTGTCACGACTGCGTAAGGCACGGCTCTTTACCAGGCCATACGGATCGGGCAACACCACTTCGTCGTCGGCTTCAAAATCCAGCAAGCTCTTATAGAACAGCACCCAACTGTCGAGACTGTCGGCGGGCAACGCCATTGCCATGTGATCGATGCGTTTGAGGCCACCACTGGCCGCGGCGGCCGGTTGCAGATTGAAGTCGGTGCCGTAGACATCAGCTTCCTGATCCACCAGATAGATCAGACTGCCATCTGGCGCGCGTACTGCAGCGAGTTCCAGTTCGTTGGGGCCAACCAGCCCGCGATACGGCTGACCTTTATAGGCCACAGCCCGCGCCAGCGCACTGGGGCTGTCCTTGACCCGCACGGCGGTGGCGCAAAGCGAAGGACCGTGAGCTTCGAAAAAACTGTGGGCAAACGAGTAAGGCTCGGAATTGAGGATCAGGTTGATATCGCCCTGACGCAACAGGCTGACGCTCTTGGAGCGATGTTGACCGGCCTTGACGAAACCCAGTCGCTCCAGCCAATGGGAGAGCTTGGCGCCAAGGCTCTCGTCCACTGCGAACTCGAGAAACTCGATGCCGTTGTATTCGCTGGCCTTGGGCGTCTCGAACAGAATGTCGAGGCTGGCTGCCGGTGTCGCTTCCTGCGCCAGACGCTGGCGGGTTTTTTCCTCGAGGTACAGCAACGAACGCAAACCATCGGCGGCGTTGGCCCGAGGCGGTGCGGCGCGGAAACCGTCGTTGAAGATTTCCAGCGACAGCGGCCCGGTGTAACCGCTCTTGATGATCGGTGCAAGGAAACCCGGCAAATCGAATTCGCCCTGGCCCGGGAAGCAGCGAAAATGTCGGCTCCACTCCAACACGTCCATGGCCAGAATCGGCGCGTCGGCCATTTGTACGAAGAAGATCTTGTCACCGGGAATCTCGGCGATCGCGCTTGGATCACCCTTGAGCGACAGCGTGTGAAAGCTGTCCAGCAACACGCCAAGGCTTGGATGATCGGCCTGACGGACGATGTTCCACACCTGTTGCCAAGTGTTCACATGCCGGCCCCAGGCCAGTGCTTCGTAGCCGATGCGCAAGCCACGCGCACCCGCGTGTTCGGCCAGCAGGCGCAAGTCATCGACTAAAATCTGCTCATCACCGATGGAGTCGGCCGAGGCATTGCTGCACACCAGCACCAGGTCGGTGCCCAGTTCCTGCATCAGGTCGAACTTGCGCTCGGCCCGTTCCAGATTGCGCGACAGGCGGTCGCGGCGGCAGCCTTCAAAGTCGCGGAACGGTTGAAACAGCGTGATCGCGATCCCGAGATCGGCGCACATCTGTTTGATTTCCCGCGGGCTGCCGTCGTAGTAGAGAAGGTCGTTCTCGAAAATCTCCACCCCGTCGAAACCGGCGGCGGCAATGGCTTCGAGCTTTTCCGGCAGGGTACCGCTCAAGGAAACGGTGGCAATGGAACGCTGCATGTTTCGACTCCCGGTGGTGGAGACAATCTTGTTAGAGGCATCGCCCCCTTTTTGTAGGAGCGAAGCTTGCTCACGAAGGCGATTTTGAGGACGCCATCGCCGGCAAGCCTGGCTCCTACAGGGACCGCGTTTATCTTGGGGGGAATTATTGGCCCGACGAACTCTCACAGCAATTCAAAGTGTACTACCCGGTTAGTTTTGCGTGCGATTATCGAACACAATGCCCATTGGTGAATTGACGATTTTTCGTCCACTGCCCAACATCGACGACACATTGAGTCCGGTCGCACACATCGGTCTCGGTGACCAAAGACCCAGAACACCACATAAAAATAATCGGTGGCCTACATGACTCCTTCTCAAAGCTCTCCCGTGGAGCGTTCCTCCATGACTCCTGCCTCCGGCGGCATCGGCGACAAGATCCGCGGCGCCATGGCGGTCGGCAAAACCCGTTGGGGCATGCTGGCGCTGGTGTTTTTCGCCACCACGCTTAACTACATCGACCGCGCCGCACTGGGCGTCATGCAGCCTATCCTCGCCAAGGAAATGAGCTGGACGGCGATGGACTACGCCAACATCAACTTCTGGTTCCAGGTCGGCTACGCCATCGGATTCGTGCTGCAAGGCCGGCTGATCGACCGGGTCGGCGTGAAGCGCGTGTTCTTCTGCGCGGTGTTGCTCTGGAGCCTGGCGACCGGCGCCCACGGCCTGGCCACTTCGGCGGTCGGCTTCATGGTCTGCCGATTTATCCTCGGTCTGACCGAAGCCGCCAACTACCCGGCCTGCGTGAAAACCACGCGGTTGTGGTTCCCGGCCGGCGAACGCGCCGTGGCCACCGGCATCTTCAACGCCGGCACCAACGTCGGCGCGATGTTTACTCCAATGTTGTTGCCGCTGATTCTTCACGTGTGGGGCTGGCAGGCCGCGTTCCTGTGCATGGCGTCACTGGGCGGGATCTGGTTGCTGTTCTGGGGTTTGAAGTACTACAACCCGGAAGAGCATCCGAGCGTGAAACAATCGGAATTGGACTACATCCAGAAGGAAGTCGAACCGGAACAGACCCGCGTACCGTTCTCGAAAATCCTGCGCATGCGTGGCACCTGGGCCTTTGCCCTCGCCTACTCCATGACCGCGCCGGTGTTCTGGTTCTACCTGTACTGGCTGCCACCGTTCCTCAATCAGCAATACAACCTGGGGATTAACGTGACCCAGATGGGTATCCCGCTGATCATTATTTACCTGACTGCTGACTTCGGCAGCGTCGGCGGCGGAATCCTCTCTTCGTTCCTGATCGGCCGCGGCATGAATCCGATCAAGGCGCGACTGTTGTCCATGTTCCTGTTCGCCTGCTGCATCATCGGCGTGGTCATGGCGGCGGGTTCCAGCAGCCTGTGGGTCGCGGTATTCGCCATCTCCTTGGCCATCGGTGCACACCAGGCCTGGACTGCGAACATCTGGAGCCTGGTAATGGACTACACGCCTAAGCACATGATGAGTACGGTGTTCGGCTTCGGCGGCATGTGCGCAGCCATCGGCGGGATGTTCATGACCCAATTGGTCGGCCATATCCTGACCATCACCAACAACAACTATACCGTGCTCTTCACCATGATTCCGGCGATGTACTTCATTGCCCTGACCTGGATGTACTTCATGGCGCCACGCAAGATTCCTACCGTTACCGAATAAAATCCCCTCCCTCGGCAGGCCTGATTCCAGGCCTGCCTTTTTGTTTTTCCTACCGACGACTCTGCTGCCACGCCGCCGCCAATCCGCTGCAGCAAATCACCGCGATCCCGATCACCGTGGTCAAGGTCGGTGTGTGGGAAAACAGCAGCCAGCCCAGCAAACCGGCGAAGACAATCTGGCAATAGCCAAACGGCGCCAACAGCGCAGGGGCGGCGTAGCGGAATGCCTGGGTCAGAAACAAGTGCGCCGTCATTCCGCACGCGCCCAGCGCCACCATCATGAAGCCATGCCCAACGCTCGGCATTTGCCAGAAGAACGGCACCAGTGCGCTCATCACCAAGGTGTTGCACAGGCCAGCGAAGAAGTTGCTGGTGGTCGGGCTGTCGATGTTGCTGAGCTTGCGAGTGAGTAACTGATAGAAGCAGAAAAACAGCGCCGAACAGAGCGGCAGCAGCACCGCTGGCGTGAACAGATCGCCACCAGGATGGACGATGATCAACACGCCGACAAATCCGCAGATCACTGCAATCCATTGACCACGCGTCACGCGCTCACCCAGCAGCGGCACCGACAGCGCGGTCACCAAAACCGGTGCAAGAAAGTTGACCGCCGTCGCCTCGGCCAACGGGATGTACTGCAAGCCGGTGGTAAAAAACAAACTGGTGCCCAACAGGCACAACGCCCTCACCAATTGCAGCATCGGCCGTTTGGTCCGTAGGACGCGCAGCCCGGATTGCGGCAGAAAAATCCCGGCCATCAACAAGGTGTGAACCACATAGCGGGCCCAGACCACCATTACGATCGGATAGAACCCCGAGAGGTACTTCGAAAAGGCGTCATGACTGGAAAACAGGAAGGTAGCGACGACGATCAGCAAAATCCCTTTGAAGGGTTGGTTTACGCCGGAGAGCGGAGTGCTTGCTGTCATGGGTATCCCTTGCGAAGTGAAACGTGTCGCTGGCGGCGAATTCCAATAATTTAGAACCTGGTTCCAGATTCCAACACAAGCATAGGCCGAAAGTGTTCGAATAACGCACGGTTTTCAACACGACCAACGATCAACTAGGAGTGAGCCTGTGGTGAGGGGATTTATTCCCGTTCGGCTGCGCAGTAGTCGTAAAAACGTTGCTTACGGTGGACCTGATCCAACATGACTGGCGATTTTGGGGCCGCTTCGCAGCCCAACGGGAATAAATCCCCTCACCACAGGCTCACTCCCACAATGGAGTTGTGCTGGATGAATTAACTGAACAACTCCGACGCCAGGCTCGCCGCCGACAATTCCTCGGCATACCTCGACAATAGCGGCGCCAACTCATGCAACCGCGCCCCCGGCATCCGCGCACTCGGCCCGGCGATGCTCAGCACACCGATCACCCGCCCCTCGCTCGGATGCCGCACCACCGCCGCGATCGCCGAGGTGCCCACCGCCGAGCTTTCCTCTACCCAGGCGTAGCCCTGCTCCCGCGCCAGACGCAGACGTTCCAGCAATTCGATGTTCGAACGCGGTGCATTCGGCCCAAGGTCTTCAGGCCGCTCGCCACCCTGGCGCTCCACCAGCGACAACGCCTCGGCATCACTCATGCACGCCAGCCACGCATGGCCCGACGCGGTATAGAACAACGGCGCATCACGGCCCATCTCCGGGTCGTAACGCAGGCCGGAACGAGCCCCCTGGGACTTGGCGATCCAGACCTGCCGCTCACCTTCAATCACCCCAAGACGCACCAGTTCCCCGGTTTCCTGGGCCAGGCGATCCAGCACGGGCTGAACGATATCGGCGCCGCTGCCCGACAGGTAACGGAAACCCATGGCCACCAGTTTGGTGGACAAGTGATACCGCAGGTTCTCCGGGTTCTGCCGCACGTAACCCAACCGGATCAGCTCCGCGAGCAAACGGTGGGTTGCGCTTTTGGGGATGTCCAGTTGCTCCGCGAGCATCTGCATCGGCAGACCACGAGGGTCACTGGTGAGGCTTTCCAGCACGCTGAAGACGCGTTCGATCTGACTGCCGGCCATGGGAGGTTCCACATACAATTTGCCTGATTCTAGAAGATGTACCGTGTAATGCGAAATCTGGAACCCGATGCTCGATAGACTCAGCGACTCGCTTACTTGATAAAAAACCACCCCCTGACGGAATTCGACGGGTTATCCATGTTCCTACAGTCAGCAAAGCCTACCGGCCAGTGCGAGAAGCCGGACAGCCGGACTGGCGCCGCCCCCACACACCAGCAACACTCATCACCACGGACAATCAGAGGATTCCCACATGCTATGGAAAAAAGGCCGACGCAGCGACAACGTGGTCGACGCCCGTGGTGATGGCGGCGGTGGCGGGGGGATGCGCTTTGGTGGCGGCAAAGGCCTGAGCCTGACCGCGATCATCCTGATTGTCGGGATCGGCTGGATCACCGGCCAGGACCCGATGCAAATCCTCGGACAACTGACCGGGCAAATGACCGAGCAATCGGCTCCGGCCACCAACCAGAGCAGCAAGGCCCCGCCGGCCAATGATGAAAGCGCCGAATTCGTGCGCTCGATCCTCGGCGATACCGAGGACACGTGGGGCCAGATTTTCCAGCAGGCGGGTCGACAATATATGAACCCGACGCTGGTGCTGTTCAGCAACCAGGTGAACTCGGCGTGCGGCCTGGCGACATCGGCGACCGGGCCGTTCTATTGCCCCGCCGACCAGAAGGTCTACCTGGACACGGCTTTTTTCCAGGAAATGTCGCAACGCTTTTCCGCCGCAGGCGACTTCGCTCAGGCCTACGTGATCGCTCACGAAGTCGGACACCACGTTCAGACGTTGCTCGGCGTTTCCGCGAAAATTCAGGCAGCCCGTCAGCAAGGCCGGCAGATGGAAGGTGATGGCGGACTGTTGGTGCGTCAGGAGTTGCAGGCCGATTGCCTGGCCGGTGTCTGGGCCAACAATGCACAGCAGCGGCTGAACTGGCTGGAACCGGGTGACATCGAAGAAGCCTTGAATGCGGCCAACGCTATCGGCGACGACCGCTTGCAACAAAAAGGTCAGGGCCGCGTGGTACCGGACTCGTTTACCCATGGCACATCGGCGCAAAGGGTGCGCTGGTTTAAAACCGGATTTGCGCAAGGCCAGGTGGGCCAGTGCGATACCTTTGCGGCGAAAACTCTGTAAATGAAAAATTGGCTGTTGATTGTGTTGTTCACGTGCGCAAGCACCCAGGCCGCGGAGCATGGCGTCAAGGAGCTCAGCCCCGGGCGATTGTTGTTGAAAGAAGGCGAGATGGCGGTGAGCCTCGGCCCGGCGCCAGCGAAAATCGAACGCGTGCTGATCATCATCCATGGTCGCCTACGCAACGCTGAAACCTATCGCCAAAGCGCCGAGCGCGCGGCGGAACTGGCCGGGCAAAGTGCAAGCACCCTGGTGATCGCCCCGCAGTTCCTCAACGAAACCGACATCGCGCTTCATCCGGTGGCGGACACGGTGTTGCGCTGGCAGGGCAATGACTGGATGGCAGGAGGTTTATCCACCGCTCCATTTGCGCTGAGCTCCTACGCGGCCCTCGATCAAATCATCGAGAGAATCAGCGACCGTCGGCAGTTTCCGGATGTGAAGCAAATCATTATCGCCGGGCACTCCGGCGGCGCTCAGGTGGTTCAGCGCTATGCGCTGCTGGCGCGTGAGCAACCGTCCCTGACGGCCGCCGGCGTGAAGCTTCGCTACGTCGTCGCCAACCCTTCGTCCTACGCGTACTTCAATGAGCAGCGGCCGGTGGCGTTCAACCATGCGGCGTGTCCCGGTTTCAATCGCTGGAAGTACGGGCTGACGGATTTACCCGTTTATGCCAGTGGGCAAACGGCACCGCAAATTGAAGGCAATTACGTCAAACGGGACGTGACTTATCTGCTCGGGCAGCAAGATACCGATCCGCAGCATCCGGCGCTCGACAAAGGTTGTGAGGCCAAAGCCCAGGGTGCTTATCGTCTGGTTCGCGGGCAGAATTTTTTTAATTACCTGCTGCGTCGGAATCCGAAAGGGGTCAATCAGCGGCTGGTTGAAGTGCCGGGGGTTGGGCATAACGGGGATGGGATGTTGACGTCGCCGGAGGGGCAGAAAGTTTTGTTTGGTCAGTAAGTTTTGTATCGCCTGATCTGACGCCTTCGCGGGCAAGTCGGATCGCCGCACCGCTCGCTCCTACAAGGGTGCGCGCAACCCTGTAGGAGCGAGGCTTGCCCGCGAAGGGTCCCTCAAGCGGAGAGCATCTCCCGCAACACCCCACAATCCGCCGCATGCCAATCCGTCAGCTCAGGCCACGGATTATCCGGCAAATTCACCAACACCGTCCGCGCCCCCGCCGCTCGACCGCAATCCAGATCAAAGCGGTAATCACCGACCATCACCATCTCGCTCGCCCGCACGTTCCAGGACTCGGCCAACTTCAGCAAACCACCGGGATGCGGTTTTGGCGGTGCTTCATCACGCCCCAGCACATCCTCCACGGCAAAGCAGTCAGCCAGGCCGATTGCCTCCAGTGTCACGTGCGCCAACTCCCGGGCATTGCGCGTGAGAATGCCCAGGCGATAACCGCGCCCGGCCAACTCACGCACCAGCTCCACTGCACCCGGCGCCGCTTTCGAACCCAGCGCCAGGTCCCGTTCGTGCTCCAGCAGCCACGCATGTTTGGCGGCCGCTTCGTCGGCCGGCAGCGCGGCGAGGTGGGTCAGGATGTCGTCTTCGGCCGGGATCGCCAACGCCACGCGAATCGCCGCGAAGTCATGCACGGCCACCGTCAGGGTGCCGTCCATGTCGAACACCCAGTGCCGCACCTCGGCCAGGCTCATGCCCAATCCTTGCGGTGGCGAATCAAGCCTTCCTGAGTCACCGAAGCCACCAATTGCCCGGCACGATTGAACACGCTGCCACGTGTGAACCCGCGAGAGTTGCCGGCCCACGGGCTGTCCATCGCGTACAGCAACCAGTCATCGGCGCGAAGATCCGCATGAAACCACAGCGCGTGATCGAGGCTGGCGACCTGCATGTCTTTCTGCCAGACCGATTTGCCATGGGGCTGCATCGAGGTGGTCAGCAGACCGAAGTCCGAGGCGTAGGCCAGCAGGTATTTGTGCAGCGCCGGCGAATCGGCCAAGGCACCGTCGGCGCGAAACCAGACGTACTTGACCGGATCGGACGGTTGCGGGTTGTAGGGATCTTTCTCGGTGATCGGTCGGAATTCGATCGGTTTGGGGCACAGAAACTTTTCGCGCATGTGCTCGGGAATCAGGTGCGCACGCTGTTGGGTGAGCTCCAGTTCCGAGGGCAGGTTTTCCGGGCCGACCACGGTCGGCATCTGTGCCTGGTGCTCGAAGCCTTTTTCGTCGTACTGGAACGAGGCGCTGCAAGTGAAGATCGGGTTGCCCTTCTGGATCGCCGTCACCCGACGCGTGCTGAAACTGCCGCCATCACGCACCCGGTCAACCTGATACACCACGGGCAACGCAGAATCGCCCGGGCGCAGGAAATAGCCGTGCATCGAATGCACATGGCGCGCTTCTTCGACTGTCTGACTGGCCGCCGACAGGGATTGACCGATCACCTGACCGCCGAACAACTGACGAAAACCCAGGTCCTGACTGCGGCCACGGAACAGGTTTTCTTCGATCGGTTCCAGGGTCAGCAAGTCGACCAGATCATCCAACACTTGGCTCATTCAGACTCTCCTCACACAAAGCATGCCGCGCAGTCTTGGCTGCGACGGTCGATTCAGTTTATGGCCAGGGCCCATGGCAGCCATTGTAAACGTCCGTGCCTGCTTATCCATGCAAGGTTTGCAGCCATTGTTCACGGGTGATGCGATACAACACATGGTGACGCAGGGGATGATCGGCCGCGAGCTTGGGATGTTCAAAATCATCGGCTGAATCATGGTGCATGCCGATCGCCTGCATGACTTTCTGCGACGGCATGTTGGTTACAGTGGTGAACGACACGACTTCTTTCAGCGGCATCCGGTCAAACCCGCAGCGCAGAGCGGTCCACGCCGCTTCACTGGCATAACCCAGGCCCCAATGCTCGCGCGCCAGGCGCCAGCCGATTTCTGTGGCCGGGGTAAACGGGGCGTCGAAACCGACCACACCGAGGCCGGTAAAACCGATGAATGCCCCGGTGTCTTTACGCTCCAGCGCCCAGAGACCGAAGCCATGCTCGGCAAAATGCCCGCGAACCCGTCCGATCAGCGAAGCACTTTCGAGACGACTCAAAGACGCCGGAAAATAGCGCATGACCTGTGGATCGGCACACATCGCCGCAAACTCCGGCAAATCCTCATCGCGCCACTGCCGCAACAGCAGTCGCGCGCTCTCGAGTTCCAGTATCGGCTCCATCGTGTCCTCCCCTTTCCATGCCGCAAGTCTACAACGCTGGTAGGATCCTTCACTCATTCCTGCCTGAATTCGTTATGCCGCTGCCGCTGATTTACCACGAAGACTACAGCCCCGAGTTCCCGGCGGATCACCGCTTCCCCATGGACAAGTTTCGCCTGCTGCGCGATCACCTGGTGGACAGCGGCCTGACCAGGGACGCCGACCTGCTGCGCCCGGAACTCTGCCCCCCGGAGATTCTTGCCCTCGCGCATGACGCTGCCTATATCGAACGCTACATGAGTGGCGAGTTGTCCCGCGAAGACCAGCGGCGCCTAGGCCTGCCGTGGAGCGAAGCGCTGGCCCGGCGCACAGTACGGGCGGTCGGCGGTTCGTTGCTGGCGGCGGAACAGGCGCTGGAACACGGGCTGGCCTGTCATCTGGCCGGAGGCACCCATCACGCGCATTACGACTATCCGGCGGGGTTCTGCATCTTCAATGACCTGGCGGTGATCAGCCATTTCCTGCTGGAAAGCGGTCGTGTGAATCGGGTGCTGATCTTCGATTGCGACGTGCACCAGGGCGACGGGACTGCACGGATTCTGCACAACACCCCGGACGCGATAACCGTTTCCCTGCACTGCGAAAAGAATTTTCCTGCACGCAAGGCTGAAAGTGACTGGGACATTCCGCTGCCCAAAGGCATGGGCGATGCCGATTATTTGAAGGTGGTGGACGATGCGCTGAATTACTTGCTGCCGCTCTACCAACCGGATCTGGTGTTGTATGACGCCGGGGTCGATGTGCATAAGGATGACGCACTCGGTTACCTGAAGCTGACCGACGAAGGCGTGGCCGCTCGGGATGAAAGCGTGATGCGCCATTGCCTGGGGCGGGATATTCCGGTGGTCGGGGTGATCGGCGGCGGCTACAGCAAGGACCGCAAGGCCTTGGCGCGCCGCCACGGCATCCTGCATCACAGCGCGCAACGGGTCTGGCAGTCATCAGGTTGTCATTGAGACGTGAGTCTTTACCCACAATGCCTGTGGAACTGCCTGTGGATAACCTGAGTGAAAGGTCCTGCAGACCATGGCGTACTTAGCCTGCAACTCGGTGGTTGTTTTTTAACCACCTATTTTGAAACCACGAAAATCAAATGTGGGAGTGAGCCTGCTCGCGATGAGGCCTTCACATCCAGCATCGATGTCGATTGACCCACCGCTTTCGCGAGCAGGCTCGCTCCTACAGGGGGCCGGGCTGATAGAATGCCCGGCTTATTCCGCCATACCGCAGCGCATTCCATGACTCAACCCTCGACTCCCCTCCCCCCTCAAGTCGCCATCATCGGCGGCGGCCCCGCCGGTCTGATGGCGGCCGAAGTGTTGAGTCAGGCCGGGATCAAGGTCGACCTGTACGACGGCATGCCATCAGTGGGGCGAAAATTCCTGCTGGCCGGTGTCGGCGGCATGAACATCACCCATTCCGAAGCCTACCCGGCGTTTCTCTCACGCTACGCCGAACGCGCGCCGCAGATTGCACCGCTGCTTCGCTCATTCGGCGCTGATGCCTTGTGCCAATGGATTCATGACCTGGGCATCGAAACCTTCGTCGGCAGTTCCGGCCGGGTGTTTCCGACCGACATGAAAGCTGCGCCCCTGTTGCGTGCCTGGCTTAAACGCCTGCGAGAGGCCGGCGTGGTTATCCACACCCGCCACCGTTGGCTCGGCTGGGATGACAACGGTGGATTGCGCATCAACAGCCCCGAGGGCGAAAAAATCGTCAAGCCTGACGCCACCTTGTTGGCCCTAGGCGGCGGCAGCTGGTCACGCCTCGGATCAGACGGCGCGTGGACGCTGCCACTGGAACAGCGCGGCGTAGGATTGATGCCGCTGCAACCGAGTAATTGCGGCTTCGAGGTGCAGGCCTGGAGCGAATTGATGGTCAGCAAATTCGCCGGAGCGCCGCTGAAAAATATCGCCATCGGCCTCAATGACGACGTGCCGCGCTTGGGCGAATGTGTGATCACCGCGACCGGGATTGAAGGCAGTCTGATCTACGCCCTTTCGGCGCCGATCCGCGAAGCCATCAACCAGCACGGCTCGGCGACCCTTCACCTCGACCTGCTGCCGGGTCGGCCTGTGGATAAAGTGCAGGCTGCGCTAAGCAAACCGCGTGGCTCGCGCTCCATGTCCAAACATCTGCACAGCCAGCTTGGAATTGATGGTGTGAAAGCGGCGCTGCTGCGCGAACTCACGCCGGCCGAACGCTTCGCTGATCCTGCGGTGCTGGCCAAAGCGATCAAGGCGTTGCCCCTGACGTTGGTGAAAACCCGTCCGCTGGACGAGGCCATCAGCAGCGCCGGTGGCGTGATGTTTGAGTCGATGGATGAACGTTTGATGCTCAAGCAATTGCCTGGCGTATTTTGCGCGGGGGAAATGCTCGATTGGGAAGCGCCGACGGGCGGCTATCTGCTGACCGCGTGTTTCGCCAGTGGGCGAGCGGCGGGGTTGGGGATGGTGGAGTGGTTGAAGCGCAAGGGCTGAAGACCGAGGCGCACCCTTCGCGGGCAAGCCTCGCTCCTACGGATTGGTGGTGCTCTTGTAGGAGCGAGGCTTGCCCGCGAAGGCGTCCTGACAGACGCCGAAGCTTTTTAAGGCTTACGCTTACGGGGCCCGGTATTGAACACAGGCACTTTGCGCACAGGCTTGATCGAAGGCTCAGGCGCCGAAGCATCCCCGCTCTCCACCCACTTGCCCAGGTTGCGTTTACCGCCACCGGACGTCTTCGGCTTCTTCGGTTTTTTCGGCTTCTTCACCACCTGACCGCTGGCATCGGTATCCGGCACCCGATGCTCTGGCTCGAAGTCATGTTCCATCTGCCGAGGCAACGTCTGACGGGTCAACGTCTCGATGGCCGACAGCAGATTCACTTCATCGGCGCACACCAGCGAAATGGCCTGCCCAGTTGCACCCGCACGGCCGGTACGACCGATCCGATGGATGTAGTCCTCTGCCACGATCGGCAGGTCAAAGTTGACCACCAACGGCAAGTCTTCAATATCCAGACCACGGGCCGCCACGTCAGTGGCGACAAGAATCTGCACTTCACTGGCCTTGAACCGGTCCAGCGCACGCTGGCGGGTTGCCTGTGGTTTGTCTCCGTGGATGCCGTCGGCGTTGACGCCCAGGCCCTGGAGTTTTTCCACCAGCGCGTCCACGCCATTGCGGGTCTTGGCGAACACCAGCACCTGCTTCCACTTGCCCTTGCGCAGCAGGTGAATGAACAGCTCCGGCTTGCGCTTTTTGTCCACCACCACGACCCATTGTTTGACGGTGCTGGCGGCGACGTTGCGCGGGCTGACTTCGATGCTCAACGGATCGTTAAGCATTTGCCCGGCCAGCAAACGGATCGCGTCGGAGAAGGTCGCGGAGAACAACAGCGTCTGACGCTGCTTTGGCAGCACGCGGTAAATGTTCCCCAGCTCCTCGGAAAAACCGAGGTCGAGCATGCGATCAGCTTCGTCCAGGATCAGGGTTTGCAGCTGATTGAACTTGAGGGCCTTCTGGCGATACAGGTCGAGCAAACGACCCGGGGTCGCCACCAGCACGTCGACACCTTTGCGCAGCTTCATCATTTGCGGGTTGATGCTGACGCCGCCGTACACCGCGTAAGTGCTCAGCGGCAGGTTCTCGGCGTACTGACGCACGGCTTCGTGAACCTGTTCGGCCAGTTCGCGGGTCGGCACCAGGATCAGGGCGCGCACCGAGTTGGAGGCAACTTTCGGCCCTTCCATGGCCAGCAACTGCAGCAGCGGCAGCGCGAAACCGGCGGTCTTGCCGGTGCCGGTCTGGGCGGCGGCCATCAGGTCGCGACCGGCCAGCACCGCCGGAATGGCTTGCGCCTGAACCGGCGTCGGGGTCTGGTAGCCGAGCGTCTCGAGAGAGCGCAGCAAGGGTTCGATCAGGCCAAGGGTGGCGAAAGTCATGGGATTACCGTAGGAAAATTCAGCGCGGTTGTGCAAAACGAGTGTGCAATGGCGCGCAGTTTACCCTAATTCACGCTCGATTCTGTCTGCACCACGGCAGCAGGTCGTTCCGGAGCCCGGCGCCACTGCGGCAACCCGATCAACACCACGGCGCTGATAATCACCAACATGGCCAGCGCTTCTTCGATCCCGATGGTCTCGCCGACAAACACGATCCCCAGCAACACTGCGACCGCCGGGTTGACATAGGCATAACTGGTGGCCGCCGCCGGCCGCACGTTTTTCAACAGATACATATAAGCGTTGAAAGCGATGATCGAGCCGAAGAAGGTCAGGTAGGCCAGGGCCGCCCAGCCTTCGATCGGCGGCATGGCCTCCAGATGTTCACCGCTCAGTGCACTGCCGATCAACAGGACCACGCCGCCCACCAGCATTTCCACGGCACTGGCCATCGCGCCCTGAGGCAGCGGCAAGTGTTTGCTCCAGACTGAACCGAAGGCCCAGGAAGCCGCCGCGAATATCAGCAATGCGGCGCCCAGCGGGCTCGATTGCAGGTTGGAGCCGAGGTTGAGCATGGCGATACCGATCAGCCCGAGCACAATCCCGGCCCATTCGAGACGGGTATTACGCGCGCCCCAGAAATAGCCGCACAGCAAGGTAAACAACGGCACCGTCGCCACCGCCAACGCAGCAACACCGGAGGCGACCCCCGTGTGTTCAGCCACGCTGACCGCACCGTTACCGCACGTCAGCAGCAAGATCCCGATGATCCCGGCGGCTTTCCACTGCGCCCAGGTCGGTGCCGGTGCTCCGCGCCAGCGTAGGAAGGCGTACATCAACGTCCCGGCGATCACGAAACGGATACCGGCGAGCAGCAACGGCGGCCAGTACTCCACGCCGATGCGAATCACCAGGTAGGTCGAACCCCAAATCACGTACAACGCGAAAAAGGCGGCGATCAACGGTAAGGGAAAACGACGTAAGCCAGACATGGGCAGCTCGATGACAGGACGATGTGAACAGCTATTCTAGAAAGGCCAGCGGCGTAAAATAAGTTACAAAACCTGTTTATAGCGCCGGTACACTTTTCAAAACACGGAGATCAGCGTTATAAACCGTGTTTTCGTAAGTCAGTCATTTTTCAGGAATACGACCATGGATAAATACGACCGCATGCTCCTCAGCGCCCTGCTGGAAAACGGTCGTGCGTCCTACGCCGACCTGGCGCGCAAGGTGAATCTGTCCGCCCCGGCCGTGGCCGAGCGCGTGGCCAAACTCGAAGCCTGCGGGGTGATTACCGGTTACCAGGCGAAAGTCGACATGGCCAAGTTGGGGCTACCGATCCAGTGCGTGATCGAACTGCGCCTGAACCAGCACGGCAACCAGAAGGCCTACGACGACCTGATCAAAATCCCACAGCTAACGGAATGCCACAGGGTGACGGGGGATCCGTGCGTGATCATGCAAGCGGCGGTCGGGTCGATGCCGGAGTTGGAAGAGTTGATCAATCGGATTGCCAAGTTCGGGTTCAGCAAGACCTCGATCGTGCTGTCGAGCGCCATCGAAAAGCGCGTGCCGTTGGGGCAGTTGGAAGGCAATGGTAAGTAGCGATGCGGATGACGCCTTCGCGGGCAAGCCTCGCTCCTACAGGATTTACGCGGGCCGAATGAACACCGCAAAACCTGTAGGAGCGAGGCTTGCCCGCGAAGAGGCCCGCCAGAACACCACAAATCCTAAAACCCGCGATGCCGCTTGAGATGCTCATTGATCTTCGCCGCCGGCACTTTCTGCAAGCTGACCAGCAGATCATGGGACAACTCGCGCAACCCATGCTTCTGCCGCAACTCCTGCGCGAGATGCGCCGTCAGGTTGGCCGCCATCTCGGCATCGGCCATGGCGCGGTGAGCCTTGCCGGTATTGGGCAGGCTGGCGAAAGTGGTGAGGGTGCCGAGTTTGTGGTTCGGTGCGGCGGGCATCAGGCGGCGGGCGAGTAGCAGCGAGCAGGCGAAGTTCTGCAAGCGGGTGCGTTTGATGCGGCCCAGTTCGAAGTCCCAGAACTTCTGGTCGAACGCGGCGTTGTGCGCCAGCAGCGGCGTGATGCCGACGAATTCGTTGACCTCGTTCATCACCTGCTCGGCCGATGGCGCGGTGCGCAGCATGGCATTGCTGATGCCGGTGAGTTGTTCGATGAAGGCCGGGACGCGCACGCCGGCGTTCATCAAGCTCTGGTAACGCTCGACGATGCGCCCCTGTTCAAGGATCACCACGGCAATTTCCGTGGCCCGGCAGCTGCTGCTCGGGGAGATCCCGGTGGTTTCAAAGTCGATGACTGCTATGCGTTCCAAACCTGTTTCAACTCCGTAAAAATCAATTCTTGAGCAGCAACGCGCCTTCGATCGGCACGTAGCGGCTGGCGGCGCGGATCAGCGAGTTGGCGGTCAGGCCCGGCACGCCGTAGGCCACGGCTTGCACGCCGTGCTTGGTGATGATGCGTTCCAGCAGCATGTCGAAATCACCGTCACCGGAAGCCAGCACCACTTCGTCGACATGATCGGCGGCGTCCATGATGTCGAGGGTGATGCCCACGTCCCAGTCGCCTTTGGCCGAGCCGTCGCTGCGCTGGATGTAGGGTTTGAGCTTCACGATGAAGCCGAGGTTGCGCAGGATCTGCTGGAATTGCTGCTGCTTGCTGTCGCCGCGATCGATCGCGTAGGCATAGGCCTCGACGATCTCGCCCTGTTTGCTGATGTCAGCCCACAGCGCGGCATAGTTGAAGTGGCAACCATAGGCCTGACGCACGGTGTAATAGAGGTTCTGGACATCGGCGAACACTGCGATTTTTTTCACCGTGCATCCTCTTTGGCGCAGTTGCGCGCAGGCTGGGTCAGGCACCAGGCCCGAAAAGTGGCCCAGTATGCCAGCCTGAAGGATTGTTCCGCGAATAATCGGCCATGTGGCGAGGGAGCTTGATCCCTCGCCACAGATGAATCAGACGAAGGAGTCGTCGTCGCCACCAAAGAACGATGAACTGTCATCGCTATAGTCGGCGTCGGTAAAGCCGCCCTGATCACTGGAGTTGTCAGCTACACGCTGCTCATCGCCCCAGCCTTTATCACCGCTCTGATCGTTGACCTGAGCCGGCTCTTCCTTGATGACTTCCGCCACTTCCGGTTGCTGATTGTGCTGGAACAGGCTGCTGATGCCTTGCGCCAGCATCACGCCACCGGCCACGCCAGCCGCGGTTTTCAGCGCACCGCCGAGGAAGCCGTTGCCAACAGGTTGTTGTTGCGGCGCGTAATTCTGCTGAGGTGGCGCTGCACCAAAGTTTTGCTGTGGCGGCTGCGAGTTGACCGACGGCCGCCCCGGCTCACGCCATCCACCATTGGAGGGCGGCGCGCTCTGCGTCGGTGCCGGTTGCGGATCGCGGGAACCGCCACCGAAGATGCTCGACAGGAAACCACCGCTGGCGGGGGCGGGTGCCGGCGCCTGAGTCTTGGCCGATTGCAGTTCGGCCTGCAATTGCTGCACTTGCTGAGCGAGTTGCTTGTTCTGTTCGTCGAGGCTTTTGATGGCGGCTTCTTGCACCAGAATCGCCTGGGTCATGAAATAGCCTGCCGCAGGTTGGCGAGTCAGGTGTTCCTTGATCCGCGCCTCAGCCTGGGCGTCGCGTGGGGCTGAATCCGTTTCGGCCTGTTGCAGCCGGGAAAACAGTCCATCGATCAGGGTTTGTTCTTCGCTGTTCATGGCGACCTCGTAGATTGCCGGGAATATCGTCGTCCTCCTCCACTGTGGATGAGGTACACAACCCTAATGGAGGTTGATGCAGGATGTTTCAATGGTCTTTACCGAACGTTTACGTTTGCGCCCCAAAGGGCTTCATCGGTTAAAGTGGGCCACTGCTTTCAACCTGCGATACCGACTGATGAATTCGTTAGATGTGCTGCGTGACTCTCTGTATTTCTTCAAACGCAATCTGGGCCAGATTGTGCGGCTGTGCCTGCCGCTGGTGATCTTCGAAGCGCTGCTGCAACAAGTCGTCGACCAGTCCACCGAGCCGGACAGCTTTCCCGGTATCAGCGTGATGGTCGGCTTGCTGGTGTATCCGCTGTACACCGCCGGGCTGATCCTGTTTCTCGATGCCCGCAGCCGTGGCGAATCGCCGAGCAACCGCGAGCTCCTGTCGAGGTCGGCCTACCTGTGGCCGCGCTTCGCCCTGCTCACAGCCCTCAACACCTTGCTGATCCTGATCGGGTTGTCGCTGTACTTCCTGCCAGGCATCTGGCTGATGGTGACCCTGGCGTTTGGCGAGTACCTGCTGGTGCTGCGCGGCCTGGCCCCATTGGCGGCGATGAAGGAAAGCCTGCGCCTGACCCGCGGCCATTTCCTGCGCATCCTGGTGTGCATCCTGTGTGTGATGGGCCCGTTGTGGGTGCTCAAAGGCGCGACCCTGGCGATTTACCCCGAGCCGCAGAACCCGGTGATTTCCCTGCTGATCGACAGCGCGCACAGCTTTTTGCAACTGTTCACCAGCGTGGTGTTGTTTCGGTTGTTCATGCTGATCGCCGATGCGCCGGAAAAGATTGATCGACCTCTTTAAAAGAACAACACGATCCCTTTGTAGCAGCTGGCGAAGCCTGCGTCCGGCTGCGAAGCAGTCGTAAAATCAGTCATCACGGTGCATCAGGCAAACCGCGGGTGCCGGTTTTGCGACTGCTGCGCAGCCGAACGCAGGCTTCGCCAGCTACAGGGTCATGTGGTATGGCTTATTGATGGGCATGCCGTTTATGCTCGGGCTCATCTTTTGTAACGCTATAAGCCGAGCCATGACCCGTCTACTGCGCTACACCCTGCTGGGCCTGCTGATCGCGGCAAGCCTGATTGCCTTGCTGGTCTACAACCTGACCTGGCGTCCCGAATCCAAGGAAGCATTGCCGGTCGGCTGCAGCACTCAGGCGCCCACGCTGGTACCCGGCCAGGCGCTGAAAGTGATGACCTGGAACGTCCAGTACCTGGCGGGTAAACGCTACGTGTTCTGGAATGATCAGGCCGAAGGCGATGACGAAAGCCCCACCCCCGAAGACATGGCCTTCAGCCTCGATGAGGTGGCGCGGGTGATTCGCGACGAGCAACCGGACGTTGTGCTGTTGCAGGAACTGGATGACGGCGCCAAGGCCAGCGATTACCAGAACCAGTTCAAGTTGCTTCAGGAACGGGTCGCCGACCTTTATCCGTGCAGCGCTCACGCCTTCGACTGGAAAGCCGATTTCGTGCCGCTGCCGCACATCCTCGGCAGCGTCGGCCGGCAACTGGCCACCCTCAGCCGTTTCCAGATCGAACACGCCGAACGCCTGCAATTGCCGGTCGCGTCGGCTAACCTCATCAGCCGTCAATTCAAACCGAAAAACGCTTTGCTGGTGACATACCTGCCGTTGAGTGACGGTGGGCAGATCGCCGTGCTCAATACCCATCTGGACCGAGCCATCCAGCCCGACGAGACCCTGCAAGCCCAAGTGACCGCAGTGGCCAAGGTGCTCGACAAGCTTGAAAGCCGTGGCACCCCGTGGTTGATCGGTGGCGACTTCAACCTGTTGCCGCTGGGCCAGTATCGACGCCTGCCCGACGAACAACGCACGCCCTACTCCGTCGACAGCGCACTGCATGTGCTGTGGGACAAATACCCGATGATCCCGACCAACAACGAAGCCAGCGGGGTCGATCGGGCACGGTGGCTGACCCACTACCCGAATGATCCAGGCTTGAACGGCCCGGACCGGACGGTTGACTACCTCTTCTACAGCCCGCGGATCAAACGGGTCGAGGCCATGGTGAGGCAGGACGACACCTTGCGCATCTCCGATCATTTGCCGGTGATTGCGCGGTTTCTCCTGCCGGCAATCCCTTAGATGACGCAAAACCTGTGGGAGCGAGCCTGCTCGCGATAGCGGCGGGTCAGACGACATCACCATTGCCTGACACACTGCAATCGCGAGCAGGCTCACTCCCACAGGGATTGTGCATGGCTGGCATCAATGTTCTTCCTCCAGCTCATCATGCAATAGCCCGAAGATCCTGCGCTTCATGTCGATGAACGAGCGCTCCATGACCATGTCCAGGGTCCGTGGGCGTTCGATCGGCACGTCCAGAATCTGCTTGATCCGACCCGGCCTGGCGCCCATCACGTAAACCCGATCACCCAACAGAATCGCCTCGTCGATATCGTGGGTCACGAACAGCACGGTCTTCTTGCTGTTGCCCCAGACCCGCAACAACAGCTGCTGCATTTGCAGGCGCGTCTGGCTGTCGAGCGCGCCGAAGGGTTCGTCCATCAGCAGGATTTGCGGGTCATTGGCCAGCGCCCGGGCAATCGCCACACGCTGCATCATGCCGCCGGACAGCTGCCTGGCGTAGTTGTCGGCGAAGCCGGTGAGGCCCACTTCATCGACGTAATAGTCGACGATTTCCTTGCGCTGAGCGGCCGCCATGCCGCGCCGCTTGAGGCCGAATTCGACGTTCTGCCGCACGGTCAGCCACGGGAACAATGTGTAGCTCTGGAACACCATGCCGCGATCCGCACCCGGCCCTTGCACTTGCTGGCCGCCGACGTAGATCTCGCCTTCCGTGGGCTCATTCAGGCCGGCGGTGAGGTACAGCAGACTCGACTTGCCGCAGCCCGACGGCCCGACCAGCACGGCGAATTGTTGATCCGGCACTTCGAACGACACCTGCTCGAGCGCTGTGAACATGCCGCCGTCAGGTTTCTGATAGCGCAGGCTGACCTTGTCCACTTGCAGCCGTGGCGCGGCCTGCACCGGGGCGGCCGTGGGTGTGACGAAACGCGGGTTGACGGCGCTTACTGAGCCCATGCGGCGATCCTCAGACGTAGAAAACGGAACAGTTGATCGGTGACCAGGCCCAGCAGGCCGATGATCGCGATTGCCAGGAAAATCACATCCACTTGAAAGCCGCGCATAGCTTTAAGGCTCAAGTAACCCAGGCCACTGGAAGCGGCGACCAACTCGGCGACCACCAGATAGGTCCAGGCCCAGCCCATGGTCACGCGCAGTGTGTCGAGCACACCCGGCAACGACGCCGGAGCGATGACATGCAGCACCGCATCGCGGCGAGTCGAACCCAAGGTGTAGGACGCGTTGATCAGGTCCTTGGAGATGCCTTTGGAGACGTCCGCGATCATCACCAGTTGCTGGAAAAACACACCGAAGATGATCACCGAGACCCGCTGCTCCAGACCGATGCCGATCCACAGAATGAACAGCGGCACGAACGAGGTGACCGGCAGGTAGCGGATGAAATTGACCATCGGCTCAAGGAACGCCTGGACGATGCGAAAGCTGCCCATCAGCAGCCCCAGCGGCACCGCCACCAGCGACGAGATGATGAAACCGACCATCACCACTTCGAGACTGGCCCACACGTGCAAACCGAGGGTGCCGTCGCGGCTCAGGCGCACGGCGGCTTCAACCACCGCGCCCGGTGTCGGCAGGAACATGCCCGGCACCACGCCACCGTAAGACAACCCGGCCCACAGGCCGATCAACAACACCCAGGCCAGACCGCTCGCGCTCCAGATCACCTGCACCGGCAGGCCGGTCTTGGGCGTGATGCAGCGGCTCAGCCATGAATTGCGCTTGAACATGCGGACCTCCTACAGCGGGCTGACGAAGCGGTTGTCGATCAGGTCGTCATTGCTGACGTTGTAGGGTTTGCCCTGCAATTCGCTGGCGGTTTCGTTGGCCAGTTTGATCAGCCGTTCGCTGTCGCCCGGTTTGCCCGGCGAGCCGAGGAGTTTTTCACTCATGGCCTGATCGTAGAAGCGCACGCCTTTCGCGGCGGCGGCCAGCTCCTTCGGATCGGCGAGGTAACCGCCGACGCCCTTGGCCATGATTTTGTAGGCTTCTTCCGGATGGTCCTTGGTGTACTGCACCGCTTTGTAGAGACCGGCGACCAATGCCTTGACGTCTTCCGGTTGTTTCTCGATGACCGTGCAGTTGAGCGCGACCACGTCGACAATCACCCCTGGGGTACTGCTGCTGTCGATCAGCACTTTGCCTTGCTGCTTGTTGCGAACCATCGACAGGTGCGGCTCCCAAGTTACGGCGGCCGGCACACGACCGGCGATGAACGCGGTGGCGGCGTCGTCAGCCGTCATGTTCTGCACGGTGATGTCGCTCATGCTCATGCCGTGTTTTTTCAGCAGATAAGAGAGCCAGAACTGCGAGGTCGACCCTTCGTTCACCGCCACGGCTTTGCCTTTGAGCTCCTGCAAACTTTTGACGTCCTTGCCCACGAGCACGCCGTCGCCACCATGGCTGTCATCGAGTGCGGCGACGGCTTTGAAACAGAATTGCGGACGGTACTTGAGCACTTCGTCGATGGTCGACGCCGAGCCCGACAACTCGCCCGACGCCTGGGCGGCCATGTACATCGAAGCCTCTTCGACGACGGGCAATTCGACGGTCAAACCACCTTCCTTGAAGTAGCCCAGGTCCTGGGCCAGGTAGAGCGTGCCGTAACCGACCCACGTGGTGTGACCGATGGACAGGGTGCCGGCCTGGGCGCTGGTGGCGACCGTCGCGGCGATGGCGGTGACCGCCAGTGGATGAGCGACGCGGGTAAGCAAGGACTTGATCATGGAGCACTCCCAAAGCTGTTGATTTAGTTTTGTCATGGGCAGTACGGCCAGTGGCCTTGGATAAGCGCTGCCACGGGTGGCCTCTGATGGACCTTTTTGTGGGCAGCGTTCGGCTGACTGGCGAGGTCGATGTTGGACCAGGACCGGGAATAGGAAAATCAGGAAATATGTCGTTGGGAGTGATGAAAAAACTGGGTAGCGTGCGCCGTAAAAGGGCGGGATTGGCGGGGGGTGCACGGGGTGGGTGCAAAAGGTTGAAAATGGGTTGAGTCGGCTATAGCTTTCGCGGGCAAGCCTCGCTCCTACAGGGCTTATATCGGCCTCTGAATTGGGCACGACACATAACCTAGTAGGAGCGAGGCTTGCCCGCGAAGAGGACCGCAGAGCGCTACAAAATCAAAGCCGGCCGTATTCCTGAGCCGTACGATCCACTGCTTTCAGGGTTTTGCCAACAAGCTCATCAACCTCTTCCCGAGTGGCAATCAACGCCGGCGCCATGATCATCCGCCCCAGCGTCGAGCGAATGATCACCCCTTCCTCAAAGCCGATCGTGCGGCAACGCCAGGCAATGTCGTTCTCGTTGGCAAAGCGCTTGCGACTGCTTTTGTCCTCGGCCAACTGCAACGCCGCCACCATGCCGACACCCTGAATATCACCCACCAACGGGTGATTGCCGAACACCTCACGCAAGCACTGTTGCAGGTACGGCCCGATGTCATCCTTGACCCGCGTCACCACCCCTTCATCGCGCAACGCCTTGAGGTTGGCGATGGCCACCGCCGCGGCCACCGGGTGCCCGGAATAGGTCAGGCCGTGGGCAAATACCCCGCCCTGCTCCACCAGCACCTGAGCCATTTTCTTCGACAAGATCAAGCCGCCCATGGGGATGTAACCGGAGGTCAAACCCTTGGCGATCGACAGGGTGTCCGGCTCGAAACCGAAGTGCTCGTGAGCGAACCATTCGCCGGTACGACCGAAGCCGCCGATCACTTCGTCGGCGCACAGCAGCACATCGTACTTGCGGCAGATCCGCTGAATTTCCGGCCAGTAACTCTCTGGCGGGAAGATCATCCCGCCCGCGCCCTGAAACGGCTCGGCGATGAACCCGGCGACCTTGTCCGCGCCCAGTTCGAGAATCTTCGCTTCCAGTTGCTGCGCCGCCCGCAAACCGAATTCGGCCGGGGTCAGGTTGCCCTCGTGGGCGAAAAAGTACGGCTCATCGATGTGTTCGATGTCGGGGATCATGCCGCCCATTTCATGCATGAATTTCATGCCGCCGAGCGCCGTCGCCGCCAGGGTCGAGCCGTGGTATCCGTTCCAGCGGCCGATCATGATTTTCTTCTCGGGCTTGCCGAGGATCGTCCAGTAACGACGCACAGTGCGGATCAGCACCTCGTTGGCTTCGGAGCCGGAGTTGGTGTAGATCGCGTGGCTGTAGTGCCCCGGCAACAGGCTGAACAGCAGCTCAGAGAGTTCGATCACCTGCGGGTGGGTGGTGTGGAAAAACATGTTGTAGTACGGCAATTGCTCCAGCTGTCGGGTCGCCGCTGCCGCCAGGTCCTTGCGGCCGTAACCGAGGTTGGTGCACCACAGCCCGGACATGCCGTCGAGGTAACGCCGACCATCGTTGTCCCACAGGTGCAGGCGCTCGCCACGGACCATCACCCGGGGTCCTTCGTCGTTGAGCGCTTTCTGATCGACGAATGCGTGGATGTGGTGCGCAGCGTCGGCGGCCTGGTAGTCGCGGGTTTCACGTGGTGTGGTCATCGCCAGTTCTCCGTTTTGTTATTAGCGCAGCTGAAACCAGGTGGTCTTCAACTGGGTGTATTTATCGAATGAGTGCAACGACAGGTCGCGACCGAAACCGGACTGCTTGCCGCCGCCGAAAGGCACGGTCACGTCGAGCGCATCGACGCTGTTGACCGACACCGTGCCGGCTCGCAATTGCCGCGCCACGCGGTGGGCGCGGTTGAGGTCGTCGGTCCACAGCGACGCGGCCAAACCGTAGACGCTGTCGTTGGCCAGCTGCAAAGCGTGGGCCTCATCATCGAACGCCGTGACCGCCAGCACCGGGCCGAACACTTCATCGCGAAACAGCGGCATGTCCGGGCTCACGCCGGTAAAAATCGTCGGCTGAATGAAATTGTCGGAACCGTTGAAGATCGACTGCCGACCACCACACACCTTGGTCGCGCCCTGGCGATCTGCCTGCTGGATAAACTTCATGATGCGCGCGGTCTGGCGGCTGTCGACAATCGCCCCGGCGCTGCTCGACGGGTCCAGCGGATCACCCGGCTGCCAGCGCTCGGCTTGCTCTTTGAGGCGCTCGACGAACTCATCATGGATCGAACGCTGCACCAGCAACCGCGAGTTGGCCGAACAGACTTCGCCCTGATTGAAGAAGATGCCGAACGCGGCTTTCTCGGCGGCCAGATCCAGGTCCTGGCAATCGGCGAACACCAGATTAGCGCTCTTGCCGCCGCACTCCAGCCACACCTGTTTCAGGTTCGATTGCGCCGAATACTGCATGAAATATTTGCCGACTTCGGTCGAGCCGGTGAACACCAGGCAATCGACGTCCGGGTGCAAACCGAGGGCTTTGCCGGTCTGTTCACCGAGGCCCGGCAGCACGTTCAGCACACCCGGTGGCAGGCCGGCTTCCAGCGCCAGTTCGGCCAGACGCAAGGCGGAGAACGGTGATTGCTCGGCGGGTTTGAGGATCACCGAATTGCCGGCCGCCAACGCGGGTGCGAGTTTCCACGCGGCCATGTCCAGCGGGAAATTCCATGGCACCACGGCGGCGACCACGCCCAGCGCTTCGCGGGTGATGGTCGCCAGCACGTTCTGTGCGCTCGGGGCGATTTGGTCGTAGAGTTTGTCGAGGCTTTCGGCGTACCAGCGAAACACCCCGGCGGCGCCCGGCACGTCGATGTTGTAAGCGTCCATCACCGGTTTGCCCATGTTCAGCGAATCGAGCAGCGCCAGTTCTTCGCGGTGGGTCATGATCAGATCGGCCAGACGCAGCAGCACTTGCTTGCGCTCGCTCGGTGAACGCGCCGACCAGGTGCCGGCCTCGAACACTTGCCGCGCATTGTGTACCGCCGCGTCCACGTCTTCATCACCGCAAGCGGTCACGTTAGCCAGGCGCTGGCCGGTGGCGGGGTTGATCGCCGTGAAAGTCTGCCCCGACTGCGCCGAACGGGGGTTGCCGTCGATCACGGCCTGATCGGGAAACCGCAGCGAGACGGCTTTGTTTTGCCAATATGCAAGCTCGAACACGTTCAGATGCTCCATGGGCTTTTCTTGTGTTTTGGATGGTGGCCCAGGCCCGAGTCCAGTAAAAATAGTAAAAATGTCTTCGCAGACCATGAAAAAACTGGGCAGCCAATCTCCCCGGTGGCGCGGTATGTGGTTATTGTTCAAACACAACAACACCGTCGTCAGAACGGATGCAGTCGGCGCAAAAATTGCCTGGATGTCGAGTCCATCCACCCCGAGGTTTGCCGTGGCTGCCTACAACCTGCGTCAATTGAAGTACTTCATCACCACCGTCGAATGCGGCAGCGTCGCCGAGGCCTCGCGCAAGCTGTACATCGCCCAACCGGCGATCTCCACCGCGATTAAAGGCCTGGAAGACAGCTTCGGCGTGCAACTGCTGATCCGTCATCACGCCCAGGGCGTGTCCCTGACGCCGAGCGGCGCGCGCTTCTATCGCAAGGCCCAGGAACTGCTGCGCATGGCCAAGGAGTTCGAACAGAACGCCCTGGCCGACAATGACGTGGTGGCCGGGCAAATCGATATCGGCTGCTTCGAAACGGTCGCCCCGCTGTACCTGCCGCAGTTGATTGCCGGGTTCTCGGCGCTGTACCCGGGGGTGAAAATCCGCATCCGCGACGGCGAGCAGCAAGAGCTGGTGCAAGGCCTCACCTCGGGCACCTTCGACCTGGCGATCCTCTATGAGCACGACCTCGACGCCACCATCGAAACCGAACCGCTGATGCCGGCGCAGCGGCCTTATGCGCTGCTGCCGGCGGATCACCGCTTTGCCCAGCTCAAGCAAGTGTCACTGCGAGACCTGTGCCTGGAGCCGATGATTCTCCTGGACGTACAACCGAGCCGGACCTACTTCGTCAGCCTGTTCGAAGAGCTGAACCTGTCGCCGAACATTGCCTTCAGCTCACCGTCGATCGAGATGGTGCGGGGGATGGTTGGACAAGGGTTTGGCTTCTCGATCCTGGTGACGCGGCCGCATTCGGAATGCACCTACGATGGCAAGAAGGTGGTGTGCGTGGACATCATCGAAGATGTCACTGGATCTGGATTGGTGGCAGCGTGGCTCAAGCGTGGGCAACTGACCAAGCCGGCGCAGTTGTTTGCGGATTATTGTCGGGAGCAGCTCACTGCAAAGGCCACGACAAGAACCTGAGTCAGGTGAGTCCTCTGTGGCGAGGGAGCTTGCTCCCGTTCGGCTGCGCAGCAGTCGCATAACCATTGTAAGCGTTGTATTTGACACACCTGGGTGGCGGATGATGGGGCCGCTTCGCGACCCAACGGGAGCAAGCTCCCTCGCCACAGGTTTTGTGTTCGGCCCCAGAGATTACTTACGCGGTTTGATCCGCGCAGTCGCCTCAGCCACCAACGGATCATCCGGCCAGTAATGCTTCGGGTACCGCCCCTTCAAATCCTTCTTCACCTCGGCATACGTGCTGCGCCAGAAGTTCGCCAGGTCCTGAGTCACCTGCACCGGCCGCCGTGCCGGGGACAGTAGATGCAGCTTCACCACTTGCCGGCCCCCGGCGATGCGCGGGGTTTCGGCCAGGCCGAACAGCTCCTGTAAACGCACGGCCAGAATCGGCGGTTGCTCGCTGTAATCCAGACGAATAGAAGAACCCGATGGCACGCTCAGATGGTGCGGCGCCAGTTCATCCAGGCGTTGCGGCAGCGGCCATGGCAGCAGATTGTGGACGATGCTCGACAGGTCCAGATTGGCGAAATGACTGAGCCGCGAGACTTTCCCCAGATATGGCATCAACCAGTGCTCAAGGCTTTTAAGCAACGCGGCGTCGCTGACATCCGGCCATTCACTTTCGCCCTTGCTGCCAAGGTCCAGCTGGCGCAACAACGCCACCCGCGCCTGCCACTGACGCAGCTCCGGGGTCCACGGCAACAGCTCCAGCCCCTTGCGGCGCACCAGATTGACCAGCGCCTGACTGCGCGCGGTTTCGTCGAGGCCCGTCAACGGTTCACGGCTGAGGATCAATTCACCGACCTTGCGCTGACGTTCGGCACGCAACACGCCTTCGCGCTCATCCCAATCCAGTTGATCGACCACGCGCACTTGCTCGGCCAACACCGAATCGAACAGCGCCGGATCGAAATCCGTCGCCAGGTAAATCCGTTCCTCACGCTGGCCCTGACGGCTGCCCAGATCAGCAATCACCAACCACGATTGCTTCATCAAACTGTCCGCTTCAGCAAACAACGCCGCACGGCCGTTGGCCAGCCGATATTCAGCGCCACCGGCCCGACGTTGCTGGGCGACGCGGTCGGGATAGGCCAACGCCAACAAGGCGCCAAGCCAGCGCGGATGATCGGGATCGCTGACCGGCTCCGACGCTTTGCCACGCAAGTAACCGCGATACTGCCGCGCCAGTTGCCGGGCGCGTTGCACGCCGCCCTGAGCACCACGAGCGGCCCGTTCTTCACCGGACAACAACACCAATCGGCTGTGCAGATCCGCTCCGGCGCCACGCAAGATATCCCGCTCGCCAAGCAATGCCGCGACATCGCAAGCCATGTCGGCCAAACCGAGCGCCTGCCCGCTCAACAACAAATGCGCGATGCGCGGATGGGCCGGCAGTTCAGCCATGGCCTGACCGTGACGGGTCAGCGCTTCGCCGTCCAGCGCGCCCAGGCGATCAAGCAGATCCTGAGCCTGTGCATAAGCCGCCACGGGCGGTACGTCGAGCCACACCAGTTGCGTCGGTGTCACGCCCCATCGTCCGAGCTGCAAGGCCAGACCGGCGAGATCGGCCGAGAGAATTTCCGCGCTGGCATAGGCCGCCAGTTGCTCGTGCTGATCCTGTGACCACAACCGATAACACACGCCCGGTTCCAGACGCCCTGCCCGACCCGCGCGTTGAGTGGCACTGGCTTTGGAAATTCGCTGTGTATCGAGCCGGGTCATGCCGCTGCCGGGATCAAAACGCGGCACCCGCGCCAACCCGGCATCGATCACCACGCGCACGCCGTTGATGGTCAGGCTGGTCTCGGCGATGTTGGTCGCCAGCACCACTTTGCGTTTGCCCGCCGGGGCCGGATCGATGGCGGCGCGTTGAGCAGACAAGTCCAGTTCACCGTGCAACGGGCAAAGCAAAACCTGTGTGCTCTCGCCCAACGCATCCGCCACCTGCTGATGAACACGCCGGATTTCCGCCTGCCCCGGCAGGAACACCAGCACGCTGCCAGTCTCATCATTCAACGCTTCGAGAATCGTCTGCACCAGACGCGGCTCGATGAACTCACCGGGCTGGAATGGCCGGCCCCAGCGCATTGTTACCGGGTACATGCGGCCTTCACTGCGCAGAATCGGCGCATCATCGAGCAACCCGGCAAGGCGTTCGCCCTCCAGGGTTGCCGACATCAAAAGGATTTTCAGCGGTTGATCGTCGCGAAACAGCTCGCGGCCATTCAGGCTCAGGGCCAAGGCCAGGTCCGCGTCGAGACTGCGCTCGTGGAACTCGTCGAAGATCAGCAGGCCAACGCCTTCAAGTGCAGGATCATCCTGCAAGCGGCGGGTGAGAATGCCTTCGGTGACCACTTCGATACGGGTGTTGGGGCCGACTTTGCTGTCGAGTCGAATGCGATAACCAACCGTTTCACCGACCTGCTCCCCCAGCTCACTGGCCAGCCGCTCCGCCGCCGCCCGCGCCGCCAAACGGCGCGGTTCAAGCATCAGAATGGTCTGCCCGGCCAGCCACGGCTCGTTGAGCAAGGCCAGCGGAACACGGGTGGTTTTACCGGCACCGGGCGGTGCTTCGAGCACGGCTTCGTGGCGTGTAGCCAAGGCTTCACGCAGGGCGGGTAAAACTTCATCAATCGGCAGAGAAATCATGCTGGCTCCACAGGGCGTGCCCACAGTAAATTGCGAGTCGCGTTGAAGTTGTGGGCGTGCCAGGCAAGGCGCGGGACGCTGGTAAGGGTCGTTTCCTTACCAAGTCTCGCAACGCAGCATGGCGCGTCCACAGCTTCAGCCCGTAGGGCCGAACCCCGATAAAATTTATCAGCCGTTACACGTGGTTGATCTGGAAAAAACAACTTCAGTACTCAACTATTCCAGGAAGGGGTGAGACGCGGCCGCAATTTACTGTGGGCACGCCCTGCCGCCGCGAGTATAACGGCGAACTGCTCGGCGTTCGTCGCGGTCCTAATTCATATAGACGACGCTTCGTTTACCAGATGACTCAGGAGATTTCCTATGCGTGTTCCCTTTCGCCTGATTGGCGGTGTTTTGGTCGCCACCCTGCTCACCCAAGTGACCGCTTGCGGATCGATTTTCTACCCTGATCGCCGTGGGCAGATTGACGGCAAGATCGACCCGGCCATCGCGGCGCTGGATGCCGTGGGTCTGCTGTTCTACATCATCCCCGGCCTGATCGCGTTTGCCGTGGACTTCGCCACCGGTGCGATTTACTTCGAGCCTGGCCGCACGGCCCAGGTGGCCCCGGAAAAACTCAAGGAAGCGATCGGCGCCGACGGCAAGGTCGATAACCATAAGTTGCAGACCATTCTCGAAACCGAACTGGGCCGCAGCTTCCCGCTGGACGACCCACGCCTGATTCAACACAAGGGCAGCGCCCAGCAACTGGCCATGTTCGGCCTGCAACCTGCCGCGTAACCCGTGCATGTAAAGGAATAGCCGCACCTATGATTTCCAGCTCCGAACACGCCCGCCTGCTGCGGCTGGCGACCCGTGCCTCGGTGGCGGTGGCGTGTACGCTGATCGTCGCCAAAGCCATCGCCTGGTGGTTGAGCGGCTCGGTGAGCATGCTCGCCGGGCTCACCGACTCGGCGCTCGACGGCGTCACGTCACTGCTCAACTTGCTGGCGGTGCATTACGCCTTGCGCCCGGCCGATGACGATCACCGTTATGGGCATGGCAAGGCCGAGTCGCTGGCGGGCATGGCTCAAGCGCTGTTCATTGGTGGCAGTGCGGTGTTGATTGCCCTGCAGGCGATCGAGCGGCTGAAACATCCGGAACCGGTGGGAGCGCCGTGGATCAGCATCGGGGTGATTGTCTTCTCCCTGGCGCTGACCCTGGCGTTGCTGATGTTGCAACATCGGGTGGTCAAGGCCACCGGCTCGAACGCGGTGCGCGCCGACTCCCTGCACTACCGCTCGGACATGCTGCTCAATGGCAGCATTCTGGTGGCGCTGGTGTTGGCCGGGTTGGGCTGGCATCAGGTCGACCCTTGGTTCGGGCTGGGAATCGCTGCGTACATTTTCTGGAGCGCAATTCAGATCGCCCGGGAGAGTTTTACGGTGTTGATGGATGAGGAGCTGCCACCGGACGTGAGCCAGCACATGCTCGAACTGGCCTGCGGCGTACCGGGGGTGCTGGGTGCGCATGACCTGCGCACGCGAATTTCCGGCAGCCAGTGGTTCGTGCAGTTGCATCTGGAATTGCCGGGAGACCTGACCCTGTCAGTCGCCCATGGCATCAGCGATCAAGCCGCCGATGCGATTCACGCCGCTTACCCGCGAGCCGAAGTGCTGGTGCACGCCGACCCGCAGGAAGTAGTACTGGCGGCAAGGACTCAGAAGGAAACCTGATAACCGCGACTGCTCAGGCAATTACCCTGGGCCTGTCGGTAAGCTTGCACCACTGAGGGGTCTGGCTGGTAGGTGGCCGTCCGCGGATTGAAGCCACTCTGCTGCACCGCGTATTGATAGCACTCGTAACCGTCCCGGGTGACCTGCTCCGGCGACTGGCCGTTGGCCGGATAGGCCTCCACGTCGTAACTGTTGCTGACCGGTTGCGGCTGCGGTTGCGACTGCATCGGCGGCTCGACCACCACGTAATCCTGAGAGCTTTCCTGATAGGCGTAATACGAACCGGCCGCCAGGAACAGCAGCGTCCCGCCGATCCACACCTCACGCGCGTAATCGGGCAAGTAGCTGACCCTAATTCCCCGAGGCGGTTGAACCACCACATAACGCGGGCCTTGCGGGCGATACCAGTAGCCGCCGGAAAAGAAATAATCCCGACCACCATAAGGCACGCGGTAGTCGCGGTCCGGGAAGCGGTCGATCACATGACCCGGGCGATACTGCGGGCCGGGGCCCCAGCCATTACCGTGCCCGTCCGGACGACCGGCCCAACGGCGATCATCGGGACGCGGACCGTTGTTCTGCCAGTGCTGGTTGTAATCGTTGCGTCTCGGAACGTCCTGATAGTAACCACGTTGCGGCTGCTGGGTCTGGCGCACGGCGTCGGGGCGACTCTGGATCGGCAGGTCATTGGCCGGTAGCTGCGGCGGTGGCGGCGGTGAGCGAACAGGATTGTTGTAGTTGGGCTGCTGACGGTTCTGCCATTGGCCGTTGTTCTGATTCTGGCCGTTTTGCTCGAACTGGCGGCTGTTGTCGCCACGAATGATGTCGTTGTTCTGCGGGCGCGGCTGATTATTGCCGCCATGCCCCTGATTGTTGCCCTGACGGCCGTCCGATCCACGCTGCCCGTCATCGGGGCCACGGTTTTGCTGATCATCGGCCAGCGATTGCGCAGTGACACTCACACACAGCAAACCAACACCGGCCAAACGCCAGATGCGCGACTTCATGCTTTTCCTCACTGCGGGTTAGGGCCTGTACGTAAGACTGGGAAAGTACAGGGCGGTTCTGCAACAGGTTATCAGTCGCGCAACTTATTTATTGAGGGTGGCCGACAAATTCCGGGCAAAAGAAAAGGGAGACCCGTCGGCCTCCCTTTGAGAACTTCGTCCGTGCTCGACGCTTATGACGTCGGCTCACCTCACGCCGTCTTCTGGACAGTGTGTAGCTCGGGGGCCGGCACATCCCCTGTGGGGGTGGCGGCCGCCGCCGGCCTGATTCGGCGAGCGGCTGTGGACTGTTTGTCCGAGCAGTGATTCTGGTGATAAGAATAGGCCGGACGCGCCGACAGAGGATTGCGAAGATTGCTCAATTAAACATCACTTGCGCAATTTTTAACCCTGGATAGATAATCTGCCGCAATAGTTATGACAAAGGCCTGATTGATGAGCAAACTCGACCGATACGACTTGAGCATTTTGGCGGAGTTGCAGCGTGACGCGCGCATCTCCAACCAGGAGCTGGCCGAACGCATCGGCCTGTCGCCGTCGCCTTGCTCGCGCCGGGTCAAGCAACTGGAAGACGACGGCTACATCACCCGCCAGGTGGCGCTGCTGGACCGCAAGATGCTCGGCTTGAGCCTCACGGCTTACGTGCTGATCGGCATGGACCGACACACGCCGGAGCGTTTCGAGAACTTTGAAGCCGCCATTCGCACGTTGCCGCAGGTACTGGAATGCAGTCTGGTCACGGGGATGGATGCGGATTATCAGCTCAAGGTGGTGGTGCCGGACATGGATCACTACCAGAAACTGCTGCTGGGACATTTGACCCGGATTGAAGGGGTGACGAGTGTGCGGTCGAGTTTTGTGTTGAACCAGGTGTTGAACAGTACTGAGCTGCCGTTGACTCATTTGCGTAGCTGAGGACGCCTTCGCGGGCAAGCCTCGCTCCTACAAGGGCTCGAGCAAAACCTGTAGGAGCGAGGCTTGCCCGCGAAGGGGCCGTTACAGGCGACGAATAGCTGCGACACACTGCCGCAGGTCAATACTGCGCGAATACTACGTGACGTATACTCCAGCGCGTTTTAGCCCCGCCCGCGCTGGAGATATTCAATGGATCCTGCAGTATTCGAAGAGTGGATGATGACTGGACTGGTCAGCATCCTGATCATTTTCATGGGTTTCATCGTCTGGGATCTGGCGAAGAAATCCAAGGCCGGACGCTTTGGCTCGGTCATCCTGTTCTCCGTACTGGGCTTGGGCGTGGCCGCGTTCGTGATCAAAAGCGTGGTGATCGGCCTGATCGAATCCGGCGCGTTATAAGCGCGCCGGCACTTCCTTCCACTGGCCCTGATCGAGCCCTTCGATCGTCCAGTCGCCGATTCTGACCCGTACCAGACGCAACGTCGGCAAGCCGACCGCCGCCGTCATGCGCCGCACCTGACGGTTGCGCCCCTCGCGAATCACCAGCTCAAGCCAACTGGTCGGCACGCTTTTGCGAAAGCGCACCGGCGGGTTGCGTGGCCACAGTTCGGGTTCCTCAAGCTGCCGCGCTTCGGCGGGCAAGGTCATGCCGTCATTCAGTTCGACGCCCTCACGCAAACGCTGCAACTGCTCAGCGCTCGGCTCGCCCTCCACTTGCACCCAGTAGGTCTTCGCCAGTTTGTGTTTCGGGTCGGCGATTCGCGCTTGAAGCTGGCCATCGTTGGTCAGCAGCAGCAAACCTTCACTGTCACGGTCCAGCCGTCCTGCCGGGTAGATCCCCGGAATCTCGATGTAATCCTTGAGCGTCGCCCGCCCTTCTCCGTCACTGAACTGCGTCAGCACATCGAACGGTTTGTTGAACAGAATCAGCTTCGGCTCGGCCGGTGGCGCTTTGGCGACACGGCGCGGGGCTGATGGCGGGTTGTTCGCGCCAGGGCGGCGAGAAACGGGACGTTGAGGACGCGACATGGGAAAAGGAACATCTAACGGTCAGGGCTGCTAATGCTAGTGCCCCGACCGCTAAATGGCCATGACTGTTAGCGGAACGGCGGCTCGTCGAAGCTGCGCAGTTTGCGTGAGTGCAGCGAGTTGAGTTCGGTGCGCAACAGATCCACCGCCTCGATGCCGATCTTCAAGTGCTGGCTGACCGCGCGCTCATAGAAGGCGTTGGCCGAACCCGGCAGCTTGATTTCGCTGTGCAGCGGTTTGTCCGAAACGCAGAGCAACGTGCCGTACGGCACCCGCAAGCGATAGCCTTGCGCTGCGATGGTGCCGCTTTCCATGTCCACCGCCACGGCGCGGGACAAGTTGATCAGCGGACGCTCCTGAGCCCAGCGCAACTCCCAGTTACGGTCGTCGTAAGTCAGTACGGTGCCGGTGCGCAGGCGTTTCTTCAGCTCGTCGCCCTTCTCGCCGGTGATGTTGGCCGCCGCTTGCTGCAAGGCCATCTGCACTTCGGCCAGGGCCGGGATCGGAATGTTTGGCGGCACTACGCGATCGAGAATCCCGTCGCGGCGCATATAAGCGTGAGCCAAAACGTAATCACCAATGGTCTGCGACTGACGCAAGCCACCGCAGTGGCCGATCATCAACCAGCAATGTGGACGCAGCACCGCCAAATGGTCGGTGATGTTCTTGGCGTTGGACGGGCCGACGCCGATATTCACCAGGGTCACGCCATGGCCATCGGTGGCGATCAGGTGATAGGCCGGCATTTGATAGCGGTGCCACACCACTCCGGCAGCAATGGCCGAGGCTTCGCCGTGGTCCATGCTTTTTTCGATGATCACGTTGCCCGGCAACACCATGCGCACGAAACGCGGATCGCTGCGCAACTGTTCCAGGCCATGGACGATGAACTGGTCGACATAGCGATGGTAGTTGGTCAGCAGAATCCACGGCTGCACATGACGCCAGTCGCTGCCGGTGTAATGCACCAGACGGCGCAGCGAGAAATCCACCCGCGCGGCATCGAACAGGGCCAGTGGCAGTGGATCGGTGTTTTCCCAATCGTACAGACCATCGGCGATGCCGTCGGTCGCGGCTGACAGGTCGGTGCTCGGGAACACCCGCGCCAGCACGGCCGCGGTGACGCCGGAGCCGGCCAGCTCATCGCCCTGCTCGACCACGTACGGATAAGGAATGTTTTGCTGGCTGATGCCGACTTCCACGGTTACGGTGAAGTCGTGCATCAACGGCACGAGTTGTTCCAGCAGGTATTTACGGAAGGCCGCCGGATGGGTGACGGTGACGCTGTAGGTTCCGGGCAGCTGAACCTTGGCATAGGCGCGCGTGGTCTGCGGGACTTCGCCCTGGCAGTGGTAGGTCAGACGCAGTTCGGGATAACGAAACATCGCACGCTGTTCCGCGTCCGGTTCAACTCGATCCTTGAGATAACGCTTGAGCGCCTGGTTCAGCGCAGTGGTTGCACGATTGTGCAAGAGCGCAAGCCGGTCCACGGCTTGCTCGGCGGTTTGAACGACAATAAAAGCTTCGGTCACGATCAGCATCCTGTGTTCTGACTTGCAGAGCTTCATCTTGCCTGCATCGTCGCTTCACGGGAACAGTGGTGTGTTGTCTATGTGTACAGAGAACACCTGTAGGAGTGAGCCGGCTCCGGGCGGCGTTCCGACGATAGCGGTGTGTTAGTCAACATCACTGTTGAATGTCAATCCGTCATCGTCGGAACGCCGCCCGGAGCCGGCTCACTCCTACAGATTTTTACAGTGCCTGCGGTGTCGAGCGGGCGACAATGGCTTCCACATCCACCCCTCGCGGCAACGCACCGTATACCCGGCCACCGCCATCCAGGCGACTGGCGATAAACCCATCGCTGACGACAGAGTTGCCCGCCTCCAGCAACAACTTGGCCTGCAACCCAAGAGCAATGTCTTCGGTCAATTGCCGTGCGCGGTATTGAATGTCGCTGGTGTCCTTGAACGCCGTCTGCAATTGGCTGATGTGCGCGGCCAAGCGTTTATCGCCGTGACCATCGCCCAACTCGCTGAACAACACATCGAGCACACCCGGCTCCTTCGACAGCGCCCGCAACACGTCCAGGCATTGCACGTTGCCGGAACCTTCCCAAGTCGAATTGACCGGCGCCTCACGGTACAGGCGCGGCAGGATGCTTTCCTCGACATACCCGGCGCCGCCCATGCATTCGGCGGCTTCGTTGATCATTGCGGGCGCGCGTTTGCAGATCCAGTACTTGCCCACCGCCGTCACCAGTCGGGCGAACTTGGCTTCATGGCTGTCATCCAGATGGTCCAGCGCCTTGCCCATGCGCAGGCTCAAGGCCAGGGCCGCTTCGCTTTCCAGCGCCAGATCGGCCAGTACGTTCTGCATCAACGGCAGTTCGCTGAGCAGCTTGCCGCCGACGCTGCGGTGACCGCAGTGATGGCTGGCCTGGGTCAGCGCCTGACGCATCAAGGCGCTTGAACCGACCATGCAATCGAAGCGAGTCATGGCGACCATTTCAATGATGGTCGGAACGCCGCGCCCTTCTTCGCCGACCATCCACGCCAGCGCACCGCGGAACTCCACCTCGCTGGAGGCATTGGAGCAATTGCCGAGCTTGTTCTTCAGGCGCTGGATGTAGAACTGATTGCGTGTGTCGTCCGGGCGATGGCGTGGCAGCAGGAAACAGGTCAAACCCTTGTCCGTCTGCGCCAACGTCAGGAAGGCATCGCACATCGGCGCGGAACAGAACCACTTGTGACCCACCAACTCATAGGCCTGGCCCGGGCCACTGGCGCCAACCGGATACGCCTTGGTGGTGTTGGCCCGCACGTCAGTGCCGCCCTGTTTCTCGGTCATCGCCATGCCGATGGTGACACCGGCCTTGTGGGTCATGCCAACATTACGCGGGTCGTATTCGGTCGAGAGGATTTTCGGCAGCCACTGCTCGGCCAGATCCGGTTGCAGGCGCATCGCCGGGACACTGGCGAAGGTCATGGTCAGCGGGCAACCACTGCCGGCTTCGGCCTGGCTGTGCAGGTAAGTCATGGACGCACGAGCCACATGGGCACCGAGCTGCGGATGCGCCCAGGGCAACGAGGTCAGACCGTGCTCGACCGCCGTGCGCATCAAGTCGTGATACGCCGGGTGAAATTCCACCAGGTCGATGCGATGGCCGTAACGGTCATGGCTGACGAACACCGGTTTGTTCTGATTGGCCAGGAACCCTGCTTCCATCAGCGGCCCGCCGGCCAATGCGCCATACGCGTCGATCCGCGACTCGGCCCAACCGGCACCAAAACGCCGCGACCACTCCTGCAAGGGCAGGTCGATGCGGTAGAGGTTGGTGCCGTCCAGCGACGGTGGCTGGTTGGTGACTTCGTGGGTTTCGGCGAACTGATGCAGGTTCATGACGGGGCTCCTTTGGTCAGCCAAGGCATTCAGTTAAGCACCGCCCCCTGACCGAACAAAGTGTCATATCCGCCTAAATGTCGGCGCTTTCGCCTTGCCCCGGATTGAGCACACGCCGATAGAGCGCCGCTTGCAAATCCTCGAATTTCACTGGTTTGTTCAGGTAATCGATCAAGGCGCCGGTCGGGCAGCGCTCCCGATCGGCGCTCAGGGCAACCACGAACACCGGCAACTCGGCACAACCCGGCAAGGCGCGGATCTGGCAGCACAGGGAGGTGCCATCCAGCGTCGGCATCTGACTATCGAGCAAGACCGCATCGAAGGTTTCACGCTGCAAGAGATCGAGCGCGGCAGCACCGCTGTCGGTGGCGCGCACCCGGAAACCGAGCTTGAGCAACATGCCACGCATCACCAGTTGATTGATGCTGTTGTCATCCACCAGCAGCACCGTGCAGTCCTGAGGCAATCGAAGACGGGGAAACTCACGGGTCATCAAGGGCACGGCCGGGCGCTCGACCACGGGCAATTCAAACTCGACGTCCAGCTGGAAACGGCTACCGCTGCCGGGCTCGGACCGATGGGTCAGACGCCCGCCGAGCAACTCGACCAGTTGCCGACAGATCGCCAGGCCTACCCCCAGACCGCCGTATTCGCGGGTCATGGAACCGTCGAGCTGGAAGAAGCGCTGATACATCGTCGCCTCCCCCAGATCGGTGAAACCGATACCGGTGTCGATTACCGCAAACGACAACGACACCCGACCGCTTTCTACCGGTTTGCCCGTCACGCGCAGTGCCAGCCCGCCGACCCGGGTGAACTTGATGGCGTTGTCCAACAAGCACTCCAGGCATTGCGCCAGCTTGACGCTGTCGCCATTCAAGCGATCCGGCAAGCCCGGCATCACTTCGACTTTGAAGTCCAGCGACTTGCTTGAAGCATTGCTCTCGAACTGGGTGCGCAAGGTTTCGACCACGCCACGCAAACTGAACGTTGCCGGACTGGCCTTGAGCTTGCCGGCCTGCAATTCGGTCAGGGTGAGGATGCCGTTGACCATGCGCATCATGTCTCGCGCAGAACCGGCGGCGGTTTGCTGGTATTGCTCCAGTTCCGGGTCCATCTCGACGGTCTGCATCAATTCAAGTGAACCGATCACACCGTTCATGGGCGTGCGCAATTCGTGGGTCAGGGTGGCGAGGAACTCGTCTTTGAGCTTGTTGCTGTGGGCCAACTGCTGGTTCAGCACTTCGAGTTTTTGACCGGCATCAAACAGCGTCTGCGCCTGCTGCTCGCGCATGGCGTTGATGCGGTCGGCCAAGGCCAGTGACAGCAGCGCCACTTCGATGGCCGAACCGATCTGGCTGGAATACATTGTCAGGAACACGTTCGGCAGGTAACCCAACACCATCATGGTGTTGACGATGCCGCCGAGCAGGAACGCCGACCAGGCAATGATGAAATACCGCGCCACCCGCAACCCACGCAACCAGGCGCACAACCCGGCGATGAAAATCACCACGGTGAAGACCAGCGCCAAGGCGGTCGCCAGACGCAAGGCCAGGGCGTAGCTGGCCATTAATGACAAGCCGATCACCACCGCACTGAACGCAATTAACGCCAGCAGTAAACGGTCGAGCCAGCGACTGTGGCTGGCCGTCTGCAAAAAGCTGCGGGCGAACTGGCTGCCGAACAGACCTGCACAACCGATGAAAAACGGCGTCGAGGCATTGGCCCACCATGGATTGTCGGGCCAGAAATATTCCACCGCGGCGCCGTTCACCGACAGCTGATACAGGCCGAATGAAGCGATGTAGAAAATGTAATAGAGGTAGCTGGTGTCGCGCACGCTGAGGTAGATGAACAGGTTGTAGACCACCATCCCCAACAACACGCCATAGATCAGCCCCAGCACATAAAGGCGCACCGGTTGTTCTTCCAGGTAAGCGGTGCTCGACCACAAGGTGACTGGTGCCTGAACTGACCCTTCGCTTTGCAGGCGCAGGTACACCGTTTGCACCTGGTCAGGGATGAAATTCAGATCGAACAGGTAGTTGTTCTGGCGCAGTTCGCGACTGGCGAACGGTAGCGCATCGCCTGTTTGCCGGACCAATTGAAAGTCACCGCCAGCATCGGGCAAATAGAGATCGAGGTGATCGAGGGGCGGATAGGCCAGTTCCAACAGCCAGGTCCGTTGCGCCGCCGGGTTGGTCGGACGGTAATGCAGATCGATTTTCAGCCAGAACACCGAACGCGAATAACCGGCGTTGAGGGTGGCTTTATCGTGGGGCTTGAAGTTTCCGGCCGCGGCCTGCGCACGAACATCGGCGATGGTCGCTTGACCGCCCGCGTCTTCGTACACCTGCAGGGCTCGGCCCAACGGAAGGCTCTGGGTGAACTCATCGAATTCGACGGCGCTCGCCATGAGGGGCAAGCACAACAGCAACATTAGCAAATAGCGCATTTAAGCCCCAGCGTGGCCTGTCCGGTTATCTCAGGAAGCCCCTCATTCCCTTTGAGTAGACGTAAAACCGGTATTACCTGTTATTGGTTGGATCCACTCTAGCATAGCCGTTGATGGCCATTGAGCACCATTGAAATTTTTCCTGCAAAGGCTCTAGTACGGGCGTTCCAGCGGTATGATTGGAGCAGACCTGTTTGTACGGTCAGCTTGTGTCAATGCATCGGCCGCTTCACCCATTCCTGTAGCTGGCGAAGCCTGCATTCGGCTCGGGCCGCGTTCGGACGCAGCAGTCGTGAAATCAGGCAGTGCGGTTTGTCAGGCGAACCGTGTATGCCGGTTTTACGACTGCTGCGTCCGAACGCGGCCCGAGCCGAACGCAGGCTTCGCCAGCTGCTATGTATGGACTCGCCCCCACTGTCTACTCGCTTTTGAAAAACCGCCGCCCCGTTGCATCTATGTATTAGGCCTATTCGAGGAAGCCGTCTTCGGCTTCTGGCCAAAATTGGAAGAGCTCGTGGTATGCCGATTACAGTCAGGCCTCGAAGGCCAGTAGCAGCTAAGGCATCAATCCACGCCGGTCTTACCTGGGGTCAATTTTTTTTCAGCAAAGGGCCGGACAGTTAGTACCTCGGTGGCAGAACTCTGTCGCTCAGTGGCTCATCGTCGCTTGCTGGCCATCACCAGCCTGGCGACGATAAGTCTGGTCATTCTGTAGAAGCACCCAGACGATTCGCAGGTTGCGGTTGGCTAGCCTGATCGCAGCCTCCTTACGACCCAGCCGGCTCATCCAGCGCAACAAGCGGCGGTCATCGGGTTGCTGGGAATCAGGTCGTAGTTGCTGCAGTACCGCATGGGCTCCCTGGATCATCAGGCTGCGTAAATAAACATCGCCTCGCTTGGTCATGCCCCCCAGCCGGACCGTCTGCCCGCTGCTGTGCTGGTCAGGCACCATGCCAAAGTACGCGGCAAACTTGCGGGCATTGGGAAATCGCTCAGGCTTGGTTTCCTTGGCCACCAGTGCCGTGGCAGTGACTGGGCCGATGCCGCGCACAGTCATCAGTCGCTTCGCCGTCATGTCGGCGTTGGCAGCCACTTCCAGGCGCCCCGTCAGCACGCTGATGCGTTCGCCCAAATGGCGCCACTCGGCCAACAGTTCGTCGATCAGTTCACGCAGCAGGCCCGGCACCGGCTGGGTGGCATCTTCCAGGACCCGCGGAATTTTCTGGCTGATCGCAACATCGCCCTGCGCCAAGGCCACGCCATGCTCGAGCAGCAGGCCGCGCATCTGATTGCTCACCGCCGTGCGTCGACGCACATAGCCTTGGCGGGCCCGATGCAACGCCTGCATTGCCAGCGCCGCAACGCTTTTGACCGGCACTGCGTAGATCTTTTCATCGCGACCAGCCCGCAGAATCGCCAGCGCATCGTTGCGATCATTTTTAGGCCCGCTACGATGTGTGGCCACCAAACGGGCTGGAAGAATCCGCGCCAGATTGCCTTGGTCTTGCAGCTGCCGGGCCCAGGCTTGAGCACCCGGACCGGTCTCCATCAGAACCACGACATGAGGCGGCAACTGGCGTAGAAACTCATAAAACGCCTCGCGCGACTTGATCCGTTGCTCGTAGTGCACCTGGCCGAGGACGTCTTCACCGGCGACCTGAAAGACCTGCTTGGCCAGATCGATCGCCACGGTTGTGCAGGCCGACAAATCGGAAGAAGACAGGGATTGATCAATCGAAGTATGCTTTTTCATGGACTCGCCCTCGCTGTCGTTGGCTGTTTAGACTGCCACCGTGGCGCATTGACGCCTCGGCTTGGGCGAGTCCATCCAATTACCAGTCCCTCTCATGACTCGTTGGTCGACTGGTGGTAAGCTCGCGCACCATGAATATCTACAGCTCTCGCCCCGTTGTCCTCTGTCTCTCCGGCCACGACCCAAGTGGTGGCGCCGGCTTGCAGGCAGATATCGAAGCCCTGCTCGCTCAGGGTTGTCATGCGGCCCCGGCCGTCACCGCCCTGACCGTGCAAGACACGGTCAACGTCACTGACTTTCGCGTGCTCGACCGCGAGTGGGTGCTGGCCCAGGCCAATGCCGTGCTCAACGACTCCGAAGTCGCTGCCGTGAAACTGGGCATGCTCGGTTCCCTGGAGATGGTCGACACCGTGGTCGAACTGCTTTCGGCGCACCCGCATTTGCCGGTGGTCTGTGATCCGGTGCTGCGCGCCGGTGGCGGCGGACGACTGGGCAAAGATGAAGTCGGCTACGCCATGCGCGAACGGCTGCTGCCGCTGTCGATCATCGCGACCCCTAACCTTCCCGAAGCGCGCATCCTCGCCGAACTGCCCGAAGGCACCGCGGACGAATGCGCTGAAAAACTCTTGCCGTTCGTCAAACACCTGCTGATCACCGGCGGCCATGGCGACGAACACGAAATCCACAACCGCCTGTACAGCCGCGACGGCCATCGCGAAACCTTTACCTGCCAACGCCTGCCCGGCAGTTATCACGGTTCTGGTTGCACCTTGGCCAGCGCCCTCGCCGGTCGCCTGGCTCAAGGTGAAAACCTCGCCAGCGCCGTGCAGACCGCACTTAACTACACTTGGCGTACCCTGCGTGATGCAGAGCAGCTGGGCAAAGGCCAGTTCGTGCCGCGTCGCCTGCCGCTGGATTTCTGTTCGTAACTTTCTATTCGCACTGCGGTGAGGCTTGTCCGATGAAACTACGTGGCCTGTACGCCATTACCGACAGCCAGTTGCTGGCCGGTAAATTTCTTTCGTACGTGGAGGCGGCGCTGGAAGGCGGCGTCACCCTGCTGCAATACCGCGACAAGAGCAGCGACGAGGCCCGGCGTTTGCGAGAGGCCGAAGCCCTGCGCGATCTGTGCGACCGCTACAAGACACAGCTGATCATCAACGACGACGCCGAACTGGCCGCTCGCTTGAACGTGGGCGTACACCTGGGCCAGACCGATGGCCCGCTGTCACCGACTCGCGCCCTGCTCGGCTCCAAGGCAATTATCGGTTCGACCTGCCATGCGCAGCTCGAACTCGCCGAACAAGCGGCCAAGGAAGGCGCGAGTTATGTCGCCTTCGGCCGTTTCTTCAACTCCAATACCAAACCCGGCGCACCGACTTGCAGTCTCGACCTGCTCGACCAGGCCCGCAGCAAACTGCACCTGCCGATCTGCGCGATTGGCGGCATCACCCTGGACAACGCCGCGCCGCTGGTGGCCCACGGGGTCGACTTGCTGGCGGTGGTGCATGGCCTGTTTGGTGCCGACAGCACGGCTGAAGTGACCCGCCGCGCCCGCGTCTTTAATGAATTACTGAAAATCTGATTTGAGAGCCCGATCATGTCTCGTTCCGAAACCCTGTTTGCCAATGCCCAGAAACACATCCCCGGTGGCGTGAACTCGCCTGTTCGCGCATTCAAAAGCGTGGGCGGCACGCCGTTGTTCTTCAAGCACGCGGAAGGCGCCTACGTCACCGACGAAGACGACAAACGTTACGTTGACTACGTCGGCTCCTGGGGTCCGATGATTCTCGGCCACAGCCACCCGGACGTGCTGGACGCGGTGCGTAAACAGCTGGAACACGGTTTGTCCTACGGCGCCCCGACCGCGATGGAAACCGAGATGGCGGATCTGGTCTGCTCGATCGTGCCATCGATGGAAATGGTGCGCATGGTCAGCTCCGGCACCGAAGCGACCATGAGCGCCATCCGTCTGGCCCGTGGTTTCACCGGTCGCGACAACATCATCAAGTTCGAGGGCTGCTACCACGGTCACTCCGACAGCCTGCTGGTCAAGGCCGGTTCCGGCGCCCTGACCCAGGGCGTGCCGAGCTCGGCCGGTGTGCCGGCGGATTTCGCCAAGCACACCCTGACCTTGCCGTTCAACGACATCGACGCAGTCGAAGCCATGCTCGCCGACGTCGGCCAGGACGTGGCCTGCATCATCGTCGAGCCGGTGGCTGGCAACATGAACTGCGTACCCCCGGCGCCAGGTTTCCTCGAAGGCCTGCGGACCCTGTGCGACAAGCACGGCGTGGTGCTGATTTTCGACGAAGTGATGACCGGTTTCCGGGTTGCCCTCGGCGGCGCACAAGCGCACTTCGGCGTGACGCCGGACCTGAGCACTTTCGGCAAGATCATCGGTGGCGGCATGCCGGTCGGTTGCTTCGGCGGCAAGCGCGAAATCATGTCGCACATCGCGCCACTGGGTCCGGTCTATCAGGCTGGCACTCTGTCGGGTAACCCGCTGGCGATGGCTGCGGGCCTGACGACGCTTCGTCTGATCAGCCGTCCTGGCTTCCACGACGAACTGAGCGACTACACCAGCCGCCTGCTCGATGGTCTGCAACAGCGCGCCGATGCCGCGGGCATTCCGTTCGTGACCACTCAGGCCGGCGGTATGTTTGGTCTGTACTTCAGCGGTGCCGACGACATCGTGACCTTCGATGACGTGATGGCCAGCGACGCCGCACTGTTCGGTCGTTTCTTCCACTTGATGCTCGAAGGCGGCGTGTACCTGGCGCCGAGTGCTTTCGAAGCGGGCTTCACCTCGATCGCTCATGGCGACACCGAGTTGAAACTGACGCTGGATGCCGCCGAACGTGCATTCGCCGCATTGAAATAACGTTGTGCCGCTGACGTTGGCGACTGCCGGCGTCAGCTTTCACCTGGATTTGCACCCTTATTTCTGTGCTTCTGCTAATAATCCCCCGCAAATGGGGCGATATATTCCCCGCGCAGCAGAAAAACGAGTAAAGACTTTGTAAGGTTGGCCCTGCTTATTTCATAATGCGCGCTTATTGGATCCCCTCGATGGGTCCGCGCGCCCTTCAGAGGTAAGTCGATTCCCATGAACCGCACCGGCCGCGCCCTTTCACTGGGCTGCCTGTTGCTCCTTCAGCCCTTGCTTGCGCTCGCACAAGCAGGCGGCAACTCGTTGTTAATCCCAGCGATGGGTCGCTGCACCCTCAATACTCAGCCGCAAGACCTGACGCAAGCGCTCGCTGCCTGCCAGAAAGCGTCGGATGAAGGGGATGCACAAGCGCAATACGAGTTGGGTGAGTTCTACTACGACGGCAAAAACACCCCGCGCGACCTCAAGATAGCCCTGGGCTATTTCGAAAAGGCCTCGCTGCAAGGCCACGCACAGGCGCAATTCAAACTCGGCACCATGTTCTTTCACGGCGAAGGCGTGCCGGCCAATAACGTTCAGGCGTATATCGTGCTGAAAATGGCCGCGGTCAACGGCGCGGAAGATGCGCTGGATACAGCCGACGAAGTGGCCGAGAAGATGCCCCGCGAAGATCTCGAAGTCGCTACTCAGGTGCTCGGGCAAATCTTTCGCAAATACCTGATGGAATTGCAAAGCGCCGATGGGCGTACGCCGTTTTCGCCCCTTCCCTGATTTCTGTGCCGATCTTTTTGGCCCCTTCGCGGGCAAGCCTCGCTCCTACAAGAGCAGCGTCAGTCCTGTAGGAGCGAGGCTTGCCCGCGAAGGGTGCGACTCGGTCTTACTTCTCAGGCATCGGCATCGGAAACGGCATGACATTGCCGACCGCGCCGCGGGCTTCGCTGATTTTCGGAGTGCCCAGGCGTTCTACTTCGTCGATGCGCACAATCGAATGCATCGGCACGAAACTGCGCACCACGCCCTCGAATTGAGCTTTCAACTTCTCTTCGCTCGGGTCGACGACAACTTGTGTGCGCTCGCCAAAGACGAACTCTTCCACTTCCAGGAAGCCCCACAGATCACTTTGATAGATCTGCTTGGCATACATTTCGTACACCTGGCCCTGATTGAGGAAAATCACCTTGTAGATTGGGGCTTCACGTTTGGTCATGGTGGGCGGGCAACACATCGGGGATAAAAATGAGGGCGCGAACTATAGCATAGCCACCGGACGCACAGCGGTAGGAACCTGGGGACATGTTCCCTATAATGCGCGGTTCTTTGAATCACGTGATGACTGTGTCCATGGCCAAGAAGCTTTACATCGAAACCCACGGTTGCCAGATGAACGAGTACGACAGCTCGCGCATGGTCGATCTGCTGGGTGAACATCAGGCCCTGGAAGTTACCGCTCGCGCTGAAGACGCCGACGTGATCCTGCTCAACACCTGCTCCATTCGTGAACGCGCCCAGGACCGGGTGTATTCCCAACTCGGCCGCTGGCGCGAACTGAAACTGGCCAACCCGGACATGGTGATCGCCGTCGGCGGTTGCGTAGCCAGCCAGGAAGGCGCCGCCATCCGCGATCGCGCCCCGTATGTGGACGTGGTCTTTGGCCCGCAGACCCTGCACCGCTTGCCGGAAATGATCGACGCCGCACGCGCCACCAAGTTGCCGCAAGTTGACGTTTCGTTCCCGGAAATCGAAAAGTTCGACCACTTGCCCGAGCCGCGCATCGATGGCCCGAGCGCGTATGTGTCGGTCATGGAAGGTTGCAGCAAGTACTGCACATTCTGCGTGGTGCCTTATACCCGCGGCGAAGAGGTCAGCCGGCCGTTTGATGACGTGATTGCCGAGATCATTCACCTCGCCGAAAACGGCGTGCGGGAAGTGACGCTGCTGGGTCAGAACGTCAACGGTTATCGCGGGAAGACTCACGACGGACGTCTGGCGGATCTCGCCGAGCTGATCCGCGTGGTGGCCGCCGTCGATGGCATCGACCGGATTCGCTACACCACCTCGCACCCGCTGGAATTCTCCGACAGCCTGATCCAGGCCCACGCCGATGTGCCGGAACTGGTGAAACACCTGCACTTGCCGGTGCAATCGGGTTCGGACCGCATTCTCTCGGCGATGAAGCGCAACCACACCGCGCTGGAATACAAATCCAAACTGCGCAAACTGCGCGCCGCCGTGCCGGGGATCTGCATCAGCTCGGACTTCATCGTCGGCTTCCCGGGCGAGACCGAAAAAGACTTCGAACAGACCATGAAGCTGATCGAAGACGTCGGTTTCGACTTCTCCTACTCGTTCGTCTATAGCCAGCGCCCGGGCACCCCGGCGGCAGACCTGGCCGACGAGACGCCGGAAGAACTGAAAAAAGAACGCCTGAACGCGCTGCAGCATCGCCTGAACCAGCAAGGCTTCGAAATCAGCCGACAAATGGTCGGTTCGATCCAGCGGATCCTGGTGACCGATTATTCGAAAAAAGACCCCGGCGAGCTGCAAGGACGGACCGAGAATAACCGTATCGTCAACTTCCGCTGCGACACTCCGACCTTGATTGGCCAGTTCGCCGACGTGCACATCGACGCCGCGCAGCCGCACTCGCTGCGCGGCTCGCTGTTGTAGGAGCGATGCTTGCTCGCGAAGGTCGCGCCGCGATCTGTCTGACAGATCGCGTTATCGTTCTTCGCGGGCAAGCCTCGCTCCTACAGGACGGTGTTTGGCCTTGGGTTATTTAAGAGCTTTCGCACCCAGCCCGCTGGCGTTATCCTTGATTTCATCTCAATTGCCCCAGGGCGGCTAAATACGACCTTGAACGCACCCATAGAACCACATCGTTTTATCCTCGAGCCCTTTGAGGCCCGTCGCTTCGCCAATCTGTGCGGGATGTTCGACGAGCACCTGCGCCTGATCGAGCAACGCCTGACCATCGAGATCCGCAACCGCGGAAACCAGTTCGAGCTGATCGGCGACCCCAAGCACACCACCTCCGCGGAAAACCTCCTGCGCCGCCTGTACCGGGAAACCAAGGGTACCGAGCTGTCGCCGGACATGGTTCACCTGTTCCTGCAGGAATCGGCCGTCGAAGAGCTGGACAATGTCTCCCCCGCTGAACCCTCCGTCGCCCTGCGCACCAAAAAAGGCATGATTCGCCCTCGCGGCTTGAATCAGCTGCGCTACGTGAAGGAAATTCTCGGTAACGACATCAATTTCGGCATCGGTCCGGCCGGTACCGGCAAGACCTATCTGGCCGTTGCCTGTGCGGTCGACGCGCTGGAACGCGAGCAGATTCGGCGCATCCTGCTGGTGCGTCCCGCGGTTGAAGCGGGCGAAAAGCTCGGCTTCCTGCCGGGCGACCTGTCGCAGAAGATCGACCCGTACCTGCGCCCGCTCTACGATGCACTCTACGAAATGCTCGGCTTCGAACACGTCGCCAAACTGATCGAGCGTCAGGTGATCGAAGTGGCGCCACTGGCCTACATGCGCGGTCGCACGCTGAACAACAGTTTCATCATCCTCGACGAAAGCCAGAACACCACCGTCGAACAGATGAAGATGTTCCTGACCCGGATCGGCTTCGGCTCCACGGCCGTCATCACCGGTGACATCACCCAGGTCGACCTGCCGAAAGGCACCAAGTCCGGGCTGCACCATGTGATTGAAGTGCTCAAGGACGTACCGGGCATCAGCTTCACCCATTTCGAATCCAAGGACGTTGTGCGCCATCCACTGGTGCAACGCATCGTCGAAGCCTACGAGCGCTTCGAGAATCGCGTGGCAGACGAAACGCCAAAGGACAGTCGCCGCGATGCTTGAGCTTGATCTGCAACTGGCTACCCAAGCGCCTGCCCCCAGCGAAGCCGAATTCCGCCAATGGTGTGAACTGGCCCTGCGCCAGCGCACCGCCGACTCCGAAATGACCATTCGCCTGGTCGACGAAGCCGAAGGCCGTGAGCTGAACCACACCTGGCGGCAGAAGGATTACGCCACCAACGTCCTGTCGTTTCCTGCCGATGTGCCTGACGAGTTTCTCGACATCCCGCTGCTGGGCGATCTGGTGATCTGCGTGTCGGTGGTCGAGCGCGAAGCCGCCGAGCAAGGAAAGGAACTAAAGGCCCATTGGGCACATCTGGTGATTCACGGCTGCTTGCATCTACTGGGTTACGACCATATAGATGACGACGAAGCCGAAGAAATGGAAGCACTGGAACGAACGTTGCTTGCCGAGTTGGGCTATCCCGACCCTTATGCGGACGACGAAACAGACACAACCCCTATCGTGACAACAAAGGATTCAGAGTAATCGCTATGAGCGAAGATCGATCGAGCAACGGGCAAAAGTCTTGGCTGGGTAAGCTCACCCAGGCTTTTGCCCACGAGCCGAAGAACCGCCAGGAGCTGCTGGAGCTGCTGCGCGACGCACACCAGAACAAACTGTTGGACAGCGAAGCGCTGGCCATCGTCGAAGGTGCCATCCAGGTTGCGGACCTGCAAGTACGGGACATCATGGTCCCGCGCTCGCAGATGATCAGCATCAAGGCGACCCAGACACCTCGCGAGTTCCTGCCTGCCGTGGTCGACTCGGCCCACTCCCGCTACCCGGTCATCGGCGAAAGCCACGATGACGTGATGGGCGTGTTGCTGGCCAAGGACTTGCTGCCGTTGATCCTCAAGGAGAACGGCGACAGTTTCAACATCAAGGATCTGCTGCGCCCGGCCACCTTCGTGCCGGAGTCCAAGCGCCTGAATGTGCTGCTGCGTGAATTTCGCGCCAACCACAACCACATGGCCATCGTCATTGACGAATACGGCGGCGTGGCGGGCCTGGTGACCATCGAAGACGTGCTGGAACAAATCGTCGGCGACATCGAAGACGAGCACGACGTCGAAGAAGACAGCTACATCAAGCCGCTGCCCAGCGGTGACTTCCTGATCAAGGCCCTGACGCCGATCGAGAACTTCAACGAGTTCTTTGACAGCGAATTCTCCAACGACGAATTCGACACCGTGGGCGGCCTGGTGATGAGTGCGTTCGGGCACTTGCCAAAACGCAACGAAATCACTGAAATCGGCCCTTATCGCTTCCGCATCCTGAACGCCGACAGCCGTCGGATTCACTTGCTGCGCCTGACTCCAATTGCTCGGTAATTCCTAAGGATTGAAATGCACCGTCTGACCCGTCCCGGCTGGCCCGGTAACCTGCTGGCCGTGGCGGCCGGTGCACTCACAACCCTGGCCCTGGCGCCATTCGATATCTGGCCGCTGGCATTGCTGGCAGTCGGCTTCTTTTATGCCGGTTTACGCGAGCTGAGCCCCCGTCAGGCCTTGGGCCGTGGCTGGTGTTTCGGTTTCGGCCTGTTTGGCGCCGGCACCAGCTGGATCTATTACAGCATCCACCACTTCGGCGGCGCTTCGGTGTTGCTGGCCGGTTTCCTGATGCTGATCTTCACGGCGGCGATTGCCTGGTTCTTCGCCCTGCCCGCCTGGATTTGGGCGCGCTGGCTGCGTCGTAACGAAGCGCCGCTGGCGGATGCCTTGGCGTTTGCCGCGCTGTGGGTCGGCCAGGAAGCCTTTCGTGGCTGGTTTCTCACCGGGTTCCCATGGCTCTACTCCGGATACAGCCAGCTCGACGGCCCGTTGGCCGGGCTCGCGCCCGTCGGCGGGATGTGGCTGATTTCCTTCACCCTGGCCCTGACCGCTGCGTTGATCTACAACGCTTTGCGTCTGGTGCGTACGGGCCGTAAAGGTTTCATCGCCGCCGGTGTCTTGCTGTTAGTCGGCCCCTGGGTGGCCGGCATGGCGTTGAAAGAGCACGCCTGGACCAGTCCGGCGGGCCCGGCGCTGAGCGTCGCCGCCATTCAGGGCAATATCGAACAAAGCATGAAGTGGGACCCGGCGCAGCTCAACGCGCAGTTGGCGCTGTACCGCGACATGAGTTTCAGCTCCAAACCGGTCGACCTGCTGATCTGGCCGGAAACGGCCGTCCCGGTGCTCAAGGAGTCCGCCGAGGGCTACCTGAACATGATGGGAAATTTCGCCGCAGAGCGTAAGTCTGCGCTGATTACCGGCGTACCGATCCGCCAGGAAGTCCGCCACGAGAAACGCTTCTTCAACGGCATTACCGTCATCGGTGAAGGTGACGGCACTTATCTCAAGCAGAAGCTGGTGCCGTTTGGCGAATACGTTCCGTTGCAGGACGTGTTGCGCGGGCTGATCGCATTCTTCGATCTGCCGATGTCCGACTTTGCCCGTGGCCCGGCGGACCAGGCCATGCTGCAAGCGAAGGGCTATCAGATCGCACCGTTCATCTGCTACGAAGTGGTCTACCCGGAATTCGCCGCCAGCCTGGCGGCTCGCAGTGATTTGCTGCTGACCATCAGCAACGACACCTGGTTCGGCACCTCCATCGGCCCGCTGCAACATTTGCAGATGGCGCAGATGCGCGCGCTTGAGGCGGGCCGCTGGATGATCCGCGCCACCAACAACGGCGTGACGGGCCTGATCAACCCGTTCGGTCAGATCACGGTGCAGATTCCGCAGTTCGAACGCGGCATCCTGTACGGCGAAGTCGTGCCAATGCACAACCTGACGCCTTACCTGGAATGGCGTTCGTGGCCGCTGATCATCGTTTGCGTATTGTTGTTTGGCTGGGCACTGGTGGCGAGCCGGATGGCGAAAACCGTCTGAGGATTTGTGGTGCCAGTAAAAGATCGCAGCCTCGTTTCCCCGACAGCGGCTACAGGAGATTGCGTACTCTGTAGCCGCTGTCGAGTGAAACGAGGCTGCGATCTTTTGATGCTCAGCGGTAAAACATCGAGTAACCGATCTGCCCCACCGCCTCATTCAGCAACTGCCCGCTCTGCCAGATCGACTTGAATTCCGGCATCCAGCCACCCAGCGGGCGGGCATTGTCCACACCTAGAAACCCCACCGGCGCCGGCACCACTTCAAATCCCGCCTGCTTGAAACTCCAGACCGATCGCGGCATGTGCCAGGCCTGAGTCACCACCACTACCCGTTTGATTCCCTGCGGCAACAACACCTCAGCGCTGAACTGTGCGTTCTCCCAAGTCGTGCGGCTGCGCCCTTCCTGCCAACGCACGGTCACGCCGAAATCATCGAGCAACGAATCCGCCATCAACTTCGCTTCAGAGGGCGGCGTGCCGTAATGCAGGCCGCCGCTGGTGAGAATGGGCAACCCGGAAGCCTTGGCCAGGCGTGCCGCATAACGTTCACGCTCCAGGCCAATACCCGTCGGCTGATCAGCCCCCCAGGCAATATCGCCACGTTCACGCCCGGAACCCAGCAGCACAATCGCATCCGCGCGCTGACTCAGGGTGGCCCACTCCTCGCGTGCCAGTGGCGGTTCACTTTCGAGGGCCTTGGCACCGTACTGCACCACGACCGGCAGACTCATCAAAAAGAAGCCGCCGAAACCCAAGGCAAAGCACACGCCCGCAAGCCTCGGCCTTGAGCGGCGCAACCACCACGCAAGAACCAGCAACAGCAAAAGAATGCCGGGTGGCAACAGAAGTTGTTTCACGAAATAGCGAAAAGGCATCGAGCATCTCCATAAGATGCCCGAAGCCTAAGTGGGTTGACGCAATGCGACAACAAATGCGGAAGGATTATGCTTTGAATAAACCATGGGTCATGGCTTGCAACCGTTACTTGAATTGCAGAGACCGGACCTTTTCCGCGCCCCTGCCAGGTGCCTTGTCCTTGAGCCAGATGATCTTGGCCGAACGTGGTGCGTCGAGTTGCTTCACTGCTGCGGACAAGCATCCGTGTGTTTCACGTTCACTGCGATCCAGATAGGCTTTGACCAGTGCAAACTCTGCGGGGCTCAACCCACGCAGTTCCAGCTCCAAGGGACGCTCATCGCGTAGCCGGTCAGCGGTTTTTGCAGCGTCCAGGGCCATCCCCAGACGATCGATCAGTCTTTCGTACAGCACCGGTTTCGTGACTTTTTGCTGTGACTCAACCATCCCTCACCTCATTGAAGATAAGACTCACTCCCCATTTAGAGCTTAGCTTCCATGAACAAACCGGCTGAGTGCCGCGACCAACGGCCCTCGGGGTGCAATCAGGGTTTCCCTCGGTAGAGCGCGGTCATGTATGCTACGGCGCTTCCTGTAACTCCACTTCCAGCTCGTCTGGGCACCGAAACGCCAATTTGGCGTCGTCACCGTCCAGCGTTGCTTTGAAGAGGATTAGGCCACCCCTATTCAGTTCAAAAGTAGCCATGCACGAACAATATCAGCCCCGTGAAATCGAAGCCGCCGCCCAGTCGTTCTGGGACGAGCAAAAGTCCTTTGAAGTCAGTGAACAGCCAGGCAAGGAGACTTTCTACTGCCTGTCGATGTTCCCTTACCCCAGCGGCAAGCTACACATGGGGCACGTGCGCAACTACACCATCGGCGACGTGATCTCCCGCTATCAGCGCATGCAAGGCAAGAACGTCCTGCAACCCATGGGTTGGGACGCCTTCGGCATGCCGGCGGAAAACGCCGCGATGAAGAACAACGTAGCACCCGCCAAGTGGACCTACGAAAACATCGCCTATATGAAAACCCAGCTGCGCAGCCTGGGTCTGGCGGTGGACTGGTCCCGCGAGGTGACCACCTGCAAGCCCGATTACTACCGCTGGGAACAATGGCTGTTCACTCGCCTGTTCGAAAAAGGCGTGATTTACAAAAAAAGCGGCACCGTGAACTGGGACCCGGTCGACCAGACCGTCCTGGCCAACGAACAGGTGATCGACGGTCGCGGCTGGCGTTCCGGCGCGCTGATCGAAAAGCGCGAAATCCCGATGTACTACTTCAAGATCACCGCCTATGCGGATGAACTGCTGGAGAGTCTCGACGATCTGCCGGGCTGGCCTGAGCAGGTCAAGACCATGCAGCGCAACTGGATCGGCAAGTCCCGTGGCATGGAAGTGCAGTTCCCGTACAACGTCGATTCCATTGGCGAAACCGGCGCGCTGAAGGTTTTCACCACCCGTCCAGACACCCTGATGGGCGCAACTTACGTTGCCGTGGCTGCGGAACACCATTTGGCCTCCCTGGCCGCGCAGAACAACCCTGAGCTGCAAGCGTTCATCGCTGAATGCAAGGGCGGCAGCGTTGCCGAAGCCGACGTCGCCACCCAAGAGAAGAAAGGCCTGCCGACCGGCCTGTTCGTCGAGCACCCGCTGACTGGCGAAAAACTGCCTGTGTGGGTCGCCAACTATGTGCTGATGCACTACGGCGATGGTGCGGTCATGGCGGTACCGGCTCACGACGAGCGCGATTTCGAATTCGCCCACAAGTACGACCTGCCGATCAGATCGGTGGTGCGCACCAGCTCTGGCGAGACCAACACGGCCCCGTGGCAAGACGCCTACGGCGAGCACGGCACGCTGATCAACTCCGGTGAATTCGACGGTCTGGACTTCGCCGGCGCATTCGACGCCATCGAAGTCGCGCTGATCAAGAAGAGCCTCGGCGCCTCGCGCACCCAGTTCCGCCTGCGCGACTGGGGCATCAGCCGTCAGCGCTACTGGGGTTGCCCGATCCCGATCATCCACTGCACCACCTGCGGTGATGTGCCGGTCCCGGAAGATCAATTGCCTGTGGTACTGCCGGAAGACGTGGTGCCGGACGGCGCTGGTTCGCCGCTGGCGCGCATGCCTGAGTTTTACGAGTGCAACTGCCCGAAATGCGGCCAGCCTGCCAAGCGTGAAACCGACACCATGGACACCTTCGTCGAGTCGTCGTGGTACTACGCCCGTTACGCCTCGCCGCACTATGAAGGCGGTCTGGTTGAAAAATCGGCGGCCGACCACTGGTTGCCGGTGGATCAATACATCGGCGGTATCGAACACGCCATTCTTCACCTGCTCTACGCGCGCTTCTTCCACAAGCTGATGCGCGACGAAGGTCTGGTGAGCTCCAACGAGCCGTTCAAGAACCTGCTGACCCAAGGCATGGTGATCGCCGAGACTTACTATCGTCGCGAAGCCAACGGTGCTTACACCTGGTTCAACCCGGCGGATGTCGAACTCGAACGCGACAGCAAGGCCAAGGTTATCAGCGCCAAGCTGATCGCAGATGGCCTGCCGGTGGAAATCGGCGGCACCGAGAAGATGGCCAAGTCGAAGAACAACGGCGTCGACCCACAGTCGATGATCGACCAGTTCGGCGCAGACACCTGCCGCCTGTTCATGATGTTCGCCTCGCCACCTGACATGAGCGCGGAATGGTCCGACTCCGGAGTCGAAGGTTCGCATCGTTTCCTCAAGCGCGTCTGGCGCCTTGCTCAAGCGCACGTCACTCAGGGCCTGCCGGGCAAACTGGACATCGCCAGCCTGAACGACGAGCAGAAAGCCATTCGCCGTTCGATCCACCTGGCCATCAAGCAGGCCAGCCACGACGTCGGCCAGAACCACAAATTCAACACCGCCATCGCTCAGGTGATGACGCTGATGAACGTGCTGGAAAAAGCCGCGCAAGGCACCGAACAGGATCGCGCACTGGTTCACGACGGCCTGGAAGCCGTGACGTTGCTGCTGGCTCCGATCACCCCGCACATCAGCCACGAGCTGTGGAATCAATTGGGTCACGTTGGCCCAGTGATCGACGCCGGCTGGCCGGTGGTGGACGAAACCGCGCTGGTGCAGGACAGCCTGACCCTGGTCATCCAGGTCAACGGCAAACTGCGCGGCCAGATCGAAATGCCGGCCACAGCGACTCGCGAAGAAGTCGAAGCCGCTGCCCGTATCAACGAGAACGTGCTGCGCTTCGTCGATGGCCTGACTATTCGTAAAGTGATCGTAGTGCCCGGGAAACTGGTCAATATCGTCGCCAGCTAAATTGGATCAGGCGCCAGGCAAGCCTGGCGCCGAGTTAAACCTTTCGGGCCGCATGATCGGCCCACATGGTTTCAAGGGGAGCAACAAGATGATCAAACGCAATCTGCTGGTGATGGGCCTCGCAGTCCTGTTGAGCGCCTGCGGTTTCCAGCTGCGCGGCACCGGCACCAATGAAATGGCGATCAAGGAACTCGACCTGAGCGCCCGCAACGCTTACGGCGAAACCGTGACGCAATTGCGTCAGATACTGCAAAGCAGCGGCGTCAAGGTTTACACCGGAGCTCCGTACAAACTGGTGCTGACCGATGAGCAGGAAAGCCAGCGCATCCTCAGCTACGCCGGTGCTGGCCGTACTGGCGAATATCAGGTGAGCACCGTGCTGAGCTACGACATCCGTGGTGCGCACGACCTGCCGCTGATGAGCGACAAACTCGAAGTGCAGAAGATCTTTATTCACGACGGCAACAACCTGGTGGGCTCCGACCAGGAAGCCAATACGGCTCGTACAGAAACCCGGCGCGAGTTGGTTCAGCGCATGATGCTGCGCCTGTCACAGCTTACTCCGACTCAGTTGGACCAGCTGCAACAGACCGCCGACGCGAAAGCGAAAGCCGAAGCCCAGGCACTGGAAGCAGCGCAGAAGGCTGAAGCGGAAACCCCGCGTCAGTCGCCCATCGAAATCCCGCAGCAATAAGACTTACGGGGCGCCCAGGCGCCCCGTTCGCCCTTTCTTATGAAACTCGCCCCCGCCCAACTCGCCAAACACCTGCAAGGCACTCTCGCGCCGGTCTACATCATCAGCGGCGATGACCCGTTGCTGTGTCAGGAAGCCGCCGACGCCATTCGCGCCGCCGCTCGCCAACAGGGTTTCGACGAACGCCAGGTCTTCGCCGCCGACGCCAGTTTCGACTGGGGTACGTTGCTGCAAGCCGGCGCCAGCATGTCGTTGTTCGCCGAAAAGCGCCTGCTGGAACTGCGCTTGCCGTCCGGCAAACCGGGTGACAAAGGTGCCGCCGCGTTCATCGAATACTGCTCGCGCCCGGCAGAAGACACGGTGCTGCTGATCAGCCTGCCCAAGCTGGATGGTAGCGCGCAGAAAACCAAGTGGGGCAAGGCGCTGGTCGAAGGACAGCAGACGCAGTTCGTGCAGATCTGGCCGGTGGATGCCAACCAGTTGCCGAGCTGGATTCGTCAACGGTTGTCCCAGGCCGGGCTTTCCGCCAGCCAGGACGCCGTGGAACTGATCGCCGCGCGGGTCGAAGGCAACCTGCTGGCCGCCGCCCAGGAAATCGAAAAGCTCAAGCTGATGGCCGAAGGTGGCCAGATCACCGTCGAAACCGTGCAAGCGGCGGTGGCCGACAGTGCACGCTACGATGTCTTTGGCCTGACCGATGCGATTCTCAACGGCGAAGCCGCCCATGCCCTGCGTATCCTCGAAGGGCTGCGCGGTGAAGGCGTTGAACCACCCGTTATTCTCTGGGCGCTGGCCCGGGAACTGCGTCTGTTGGCCAACCTTTCGCTGCAGTACAGTCAGGGTGTGCCTCTGGACAAAGCCTTCAGCCAGGCCCGTCCGCCGGTCTGGGACAAGCGCAAACCGTTGATGAGCAAAGCCCTGCAACGCTACCCGGCGCAACGCTGGGCGCAGTTATTGCTGGAAGCGCAACGGATTGATGCGCAGATCAAGGGTCAGGCGGCCGGGTCGCCGTGGATGAGTTTGAGTCGGTTGTCGTTGTTGATGGCTGGTCAACGCCTGTCGTTGCCCGCCGAGTAAGCACGCTCTCTGTAGCAGCTGGCGAAGCCTGCGTTCGGCTGCGAAGCAGTCGTAAACCCTGAATCCGGGATCTTCCTGACACACCGTGCCGCCTGACTTGGCGACTGCTTCGCAGCCGAACGCAGGCTTCGCCAGCTGCTACGGGGCGATCGGTGAAAGGTCCTACGCAATGTGGGGACTAGACAGAACCCCAACTTCGGCCGATGATTTGCACCGCAAAACCCACCTCACTCGCGAGCATTCATTATGAGCAAAAAGCCATCCAAGCATGGCCCCAACAAGGCCAAATCCATCATCGCCCAGCCCCTGTTCCGCAGCCGTCAGGAACGAGCCGGCAAGGGCAAAGGCAGCTACCGCCGCGAAGCCTTCCAGTCTAATAGCTGGGAGGCTTCTTACTTTCTGGCGGCCTGAAAGGCAAGCGCCCGCTCAACATGTTAAGGTCTGCACCTGATTCGTATTCCCTGGACCTGTGCATGCCCCTTAGTCTTTCCCGTCGTTGGCCCCTGCGCCAACTGATCGCTGCCTCCAGCCTCATTTTGCTTGTTGCCTGCGCGGAAAAACCGACCGCCGCCGACGCCCAGCCGCTTCAGACCCTCCCCGTCGCGACAGCCCCTGCGGTCATTCCGCCCGTGGTGCCGACCGGTGAAAACCTCGACATCCAGCCCACCCAGACCTTCGCCGAATGGCAGGCGGGGTTCCGCAAGGACGCGCTGGCCGCCGGCATCCGCGCCAATCTGTTCGACCGCGCCTTCGCCAATATCAGCCTGGACAACAGCGTGATCCGCGCCGATCGAAGCCAGCCCGAATTCTCCCGCCCGGTGTGGGAATACCTCGATGGCGCCCTGTCGCCACTGCGGGTCCGTAAAGGTCAGGCGCTGGTCAGCGAATACGCCGACATTCTGCAAAGCATCGAACAGCGCTATGGCGTCGATCGCCAGGCATTGGTGTCGGTGTGGGGCATGGAGAGTAACTTCGGTCAGTTCCAGGGCAACAAGTCCGTGATCAACTCCCTCGCGACCCTGGCCTACGAAGGCCGGCGTCCCGGCTTTGCTCATGCGCAACTGATCGCCGCCCTGCAAATCCTGCAACAAGGCGATATCGAGCCGGAGAAAATGCTCGGTTCCTGGGCCGGCGCCATGGGCCAGACCCAGTTCATCCCGACCACCTACAACACTCACGCCGTGGATTTCGACGGTGACGGCCGCCGCGACATCTGGAACAGCCCCGCCGATGCCCTGGCCTCGACGGCGCACTACCTGCAAAGCTCCGGCTGGCAGAGAGGCCAGCCGTGGGGTTTTGAAGTGCAGTTGCCGGGTAGCTTCAACTACGTTCTGGCCGACGGCACGATTCGCAAGAGCGTCGCCGAATGGCTGCAATTGGGTGTCTCGCTGCCCAATGGCGCCCAGGTTCCGGCGGGCTCCGAACACCTGTCCGCCGCCCTGCTGTTGCCGGCAGGCTATCGTGGCCCGGCGTTCCTGGTGCTCGACAACTTCCGCGCGATCCTCAAGTACAACAACTCGTCGTCTTATGCGTTGGCGGTGAGCCTGTTGTCTGAGCGTTTCAATGGAGGGGGGCTGATCAACGGCGCCTGGCCAAAAGACGATTTGCCGTTGAGCCGTACCGAGCGGATCGAACTGCAAAGCCTGCTGAGCGCGCAGAATTACGATGCGGGCACCGCTGACGGGATCATCGGCGCGAATACTCGCAAGGCGATCCGCAGTGCACAGCAGTCGTTTGGCTGGCCGGCGGACGGGTATCCGACGCACAAGCTGCTTGAAGGCTTGCGTAACCGTTAAAAGCTTCGCGGGCAAGTCTCGCTCCTACAGATTGCGTTATCCGTAGGAGCGAGGCTTGCCCGCGAAGACTGACTATCAGGCGACGAATGACTACCGTTTGACCACTACATCCTGCTCCAACATCAACTCCTTCTTCCCCGCATCCAACCGAACCAATGCCCCCATCGGCAATGTCAGGTTCGGATCGCAATGCCCACTGCGCCACCCGGCCAGCACCGGTATCCGTAACGGCTCGAATGTCTGCTTGAGCAAACGCTCCAGCCCCGACGCATCAACCCCGGCCACATCCCCCACCAGGACCCCTCGCAGCTTGCCCAGCGTGCCGGCCAGACGCAGATGAGTCAGCAACCGATCAATGCGATACAACGGCTCGTTGATATCCTCGATCAGCAGAATCACGCCCTCGGCGTCTATTTCGTAAGGCGTGCCCATGGTCGCGGCAATCATCGACAGATTGCCCCCCAGCAAACGCCCGTGAGCGATGCCTGGCTCGATCGTGGTCAACGGGTAAGCCACCGGGTGCGAAATCACACTGCCCGCCTTCACCTGCCCCCTGAGCATGTTGAAAAACGAAGACTCGGTCGGTTTTTGCTTCTCGCCCAGCAGATCGGCATTGAGCAACGGACCGTGAAAGGTCACAAAACCGGCATAACGACTGATCGCCACGTGCAGCGCCGTGATGTCGCTGTAGCCGATGAACGGCTTGGCGTTGTTTTGCAGCAATTCGAAATCGATGCGATCGAGCAAACGCGGCGTACCGTAACCGCCGCGCAGACAAATGATCGCGTCGACTTCGGTGTCGGCGAACGCCGCGTGCAAGTCATTGAGTCGCATGTCGTCGCTACCGGCCAGGTAGCCATCCTGTTCGTACACCCCGGGAAACACTCGCAGCGCATAACCGCGAGCGCGCATCCACGCCACGGCTTTATCGGTGTCCAGCCCGGCAGGACCGGCGGGCGCAATGACACCGATCAGCCCTTCCGAGGGCAAGGCCGGAACGGGTGAGTGGGGAAAAAGAGTGTGAGTCGGTCGAACGGTCATCCATGAATCTCCCTGCGCGAAAAGCTTCAGCACACAGTAGTCAGGAACGGGGACAAACAGAAGAGGATCAATCGCCCCGCAGGTTGCAGGAAAAGACTGTAGCGGCCGTAGGAACGGCCAACAAAAACGCCCGCAAGGCTGAAGAACCTTGCGGGCGCTTTGTTACAGAGACGACATCAATTCAGCTTTAACCAGCTTCGCCTGCTCGTCGGCGTGGTACGAGGAACGTACCAGCGGGCCGGAAGCGACGTTTTTGAAGCCCATCTTGTAACCTTCCTCGGCGAACCAGGCGAACACGTCAGGGTGCACGAAACGCTGGACCGGCAAGTGGCTGCGGGACGGTTGCAGGTACTGGCCCAGGGTCAGCATGTCGATGTCGTGTTCGCGCATGCGCTTCATGACTTCGATGACTTCTTCGTCGGTTTCGCCCAAGCCTAGCATCAGGCCGGACTTGGTCGGAATGTGCGGCATCATCTGCTTGAAGCGTTGCAGCAGGGTCAGCGACCACTGGTAATCCGAACCCGGACGCGCGGCCTTGTACAGGCGCGGCACGGTTTCCAGGTTGTGGTTGAACACATCCGGCGGCTCGGCGGCGGTGATTTCCAGCGCGACGTCCATGCGGCCACGGTAATCCGGGACCAGGGTTTCGAGCTGAACGTTCGGCGACAGCTTGCGGATCTCGCGGATGCAGTCGGCAAAGTGCTGGGCACCGCCGTCACGCAGGTCGTCGCGGTCTACCGAGGTGATCACTACGTACTTGAGTTTCAGGTCGGCGATGGCGATGGCCAGGCTTTGCGGCTCGTTGACGTCCAGTGGCTTCGGACGACCGTGGCCCACGTCGCAGAACGGGCAGCGACGGGTGCAGATGTCGCCCATGATCATGAAGGTCGCGGTGCCGCCGGAGAAACACTCGCCGAGGTTCGGGCAGGACGCTTCTTCGCAGACGCTGTGCAGCTTGTGTTTGCGCAGCAGGGCCTTGATGCGGTCGACTTCCGGCGAAACCGGGATACGCACGCGGATCCAGTCAGGTTTCTTGGGCAGTTCGGTCGTCGGAATGATCTTTACCGGGATGCGTGCAACCTTCTCGGCGCCGCGCAGCTTGACGCCGGCTTCAACCTTGGCACGCGGGGCCGGACGCTCGGTTACATCGAGCGTCGGGATCATGGTTTGCACTGCATCAGTAGTCATATCAGTCGATTCCGCCCGTTAGGGTCGTCTGCTCAGCATAGTCGAGGTGTTTGACGAGCTGCGCGCGCAGCCGGGCACTTACCTCGGCAAATTCAATCGATCCTGCGTGATCGCTCAGCTGGGTCATCGCCAGCCCGGCGTAGCCGCAGGGATTAATCCGTCGAAACGGTTCCAGGTTCATGTCCACGTTCAGGGCAAGGCCATGAAAGGAGCAACCGTGGCGGATCCGCAGACCCAGGGACGCGATTTTCGCCCCGTTGACGTAGACACCTGGCGCATCAGGCTTGGCCGCTGCGGTCACGCCGTAGCTGGCCAACAGTTCGATCAGACAGTGTTCCATGCGGGTGACCAGGTCACGCACACCGAACCCGAGCTTGCGCACGTCGAGCAACAGATAGGCCACCAATTGGCCGGGACCGTGGTAAGTCACCTGACCACCGCGATCGACCTGCACCACCGGGATATCCCCCGGAAGCAGCAAGTGCTCGGCCTTGCCAGCCTGGCCTTGAGTGAACACCGGCGGGTGTTCGACCAGCCAGATTTCGTCCGCGGCATCGCTGCCACGTTCGTTGGTGAAGCGTTGCATGGCATGCCAGACCGGCTCGTAAGCCATCTGGCCAAGCTCGCGAAAGCCCAGCGTGCCCGGCATCACAGCACCATGTGCACGAAACCGGTAGCCCGCAACTCGCTGTTGATGTCGTACAGCTGTTCTTGACCGGTGGCGATGATGTGCAACTGGATGGTGGTGTACTTGCCGTTGGTGCTCTGGCGCTCGGCCAGGGTCTCGTGGTCAACGGTCGCGTGTTTCTCAAGGATTGCAATGATCTTGTCCTTGAAACCCACGCCGGTATCGCCGATCACCTTGATGGGGTAATCCGCGCAAGGGAATTCGATCTTTGGCGCCTTTACTTCGGTATCTGTCATGGCGTAACGGCCTCGTAAGCCGTGGCAACAGACATGGCCCCGCTCCGGATTGGAACGAGGCCATGCAAGTCCACACTAATTCAGTTGAACAAGCCGTAGAAGAATAGACGGATGCTATCCCACATGCGGCGGAAGATACCACCCTCCTCGACAGCGTCCAGGGCGATCAGGTCGGCGCTGTGCACCACCTTGTCGTCCAGTTTCACTTCGACTTTACCGATCACGTCGCCCTTGGCGATTGGCGCAACCAGTTGCGGGTTCATGGTCATGCTGGCGGCGAGCTTTTTCAGCTGGCCTTTTGGCAGGGTCATGGTCAGGTCTTCAGCCAGGCCGGCCTTGACTTGATTGGTGCTGCCTTTCCAGACAGGGGCCTGAGCCAGCTCGGCGCCTTTCTGATAGAAGGTCTGGGTTTCGAAGAAGCGGAAACCGTAGGTCAGCAGCTTCTGGGTTTCGGAAGCACGAGCCACTTCGCTGTTGGTGCCGAACACCACCGCGATCAGGCGCATGCCATCACGTACGGCCGAAGACACCATGCAGTAGCCGGCTTCGTCGGTGTGACCGGTTTTCAGACCGTCGACGGTCTTGTCACGCCACAGCAGCAGGTTGCGGTTAGGTTGCTTGATGCCGTTCCAGAAGAACTCTTTCTGCGAGTAGATCGCGTAGTGAGCCGGGTCTTCGTGGATGATCGCGCGAGCCAGCACGGCCATGTCGTGAGCCGACGAGTAGTGCTCAGGGTTCGGCAGACCGGTCGGGTTCATGAAGTGGCTGTTGGTCATGCCCAGGTCGGCCACGGTTTTGTTCATCATGTCGGCGAACGCGTCTTCGCTGCCGGCGATGTGCTCGGAGAGCGCAACACTGGCGTCGTTACCCGACTGAATGATGATGCCGTGCAGCAGGTCGCTGACAGTGACTTGCGAGCCGACCTTGATGAACATCCGCGAGCCGCCGGTGCGCCAGGCGTTTTCACTGACGGTCACCGGATCGTTTTCACCGATCTGGCCACGACGGATTTCCAGGGTCGCGATATACGCGGTCATCAGCTTGGTCAGGCTGGCCGGCGGCAGACGCTGGTCACCGTTGTTCTCGACCAGCACGTTGCCGCTGCTGGCATCCATGAGCACATAGGCTTTGGCGGCCAGTTGTGGCGGCGACGGCATCATCTCGACCGCGAAAGCCGCAGGCGAGAGGAGCAGCGGGACTAGAAGGCACAGGCGTTTGGCAAAGGTGGTGATGTTCATCCGTCTCTCGAAATCGCTAATGGAAACTGCCCTAGGGCAAAACTAATCAGACAACTCTCTAAAAAGTTGTCGCGTGTTCAGTTGCTCACTCTGCAACCCTTGCCGGGCTTTTGTTCTTCAACGAGCCAACAACCCGGTTCACCCCCCAAACCGCAAGTGAACCGTCAATCAAGTACTACGTATTACTCGGCGGTGACCAGGCTCGGCGAACCGAGATTGGCCAGGCGCACGCTGTTCTGCACTTGCTGGATTTCACCCGGCGAACCGATCGGCCCCAGGCGCACCCGGTGCAGGGTCTGTTGATTGCGCACGATCGAGCTGATGAACACCGGAGCGCTCACCATCCCGCTGAGCTTCGATCTCAGGAGTTCTGCAGCGTCCGGGTTGGCGAACGCGCCCACCTGCAGATACTGGCCAGAGGCTGGTACAGAAGCGTTTTTTTTTGCATCCATCTGCACTGGCACTACGGCCGCAGCGTGTTGCTGCGGCGGTGGCGTCCATTGCTCGACGGTGCCGGCCGAAGCGGTAATCGTCGGCGCGGCATTTTGCGCTACTTGCGGCTCGTTGAGCATCAAAGGCGCCGGACGGCCCTTTTGTGCCCACCACTGTTGCGGATCGATGCCTTCAACCTTGACCCGCGCGGTGCCGGTTTCGGCATAACCGAGTTTTTTCGCAGCAGCGTAGGACAAGTCGATGATGCGGTCCGAGTAGAACGGCCCGCGATCGTTGACCCGCAGGATCACGCTTTTGTTGTTGTCCAGGTTGGTCACCCGAACGTAACTTGGCAGCGGCAAAGTCTTGTGCGCGGCACTCATGCCGTACAGGTCATACACCTCGCCATTGGCGGTGTTCTGACCGTGGAATTTGGTGCCGTACCAGGACGCCGTGCCCGAGGCGACATAGGTCTTGGATTCCTGCAACGGGAAGTAAGTCTTGCCCAGCACGGTGTACGGGTTGGCTTTATAAGGACCGGAGTGCAGGGTCGGCGTGGCATCCGGGATACGCGATACGTCGACATCCCACCACGGCGCGCCATCTTTGTGAGCGCGGTTGATGTCCAGCCCCGGCGTCGAGCGCACGGCGGTGGATGAGGACTTCTGAGCCGGCGCGCGGCTGGTCGAACAACTGGCGACCAGCACCGCCAACGCGGCGAAAGCCATCAGCTTCAGGGGTTTATTCATAGGCAATGCCCGCATTACTTGACGCCCCGTGCTTGGACCAGCTGTTCAGACAGTTGATGTACCGCCATGGCGTACATCACGCTGCGGTTATAACGCGTGATTGCGTAAAAATTCTTCAGGCCCATCCAGTATTCGGGGCCATTGTCACCTACCAGGCGGAACGCCGTGACCGGCATGTCATCGCGCAGCGCATCATGACTCGACCAGCCCAAGGCTCGCAACTCCCCGACCGTTTTAGTCGGCTCGATGCCCGTCGTCAAACCTTCGTCCACCTGCGCGCCACGCACATCGGCGCGGCTGACTACCGGTTCGCCGGCGACCCAGCCGTGACGCTTGAAATAACTGGCGACGCTGCCAATGGCATCGTCCGGATTGGTCCAGATATTAATGTGGCCGTCACCGTCGAAGTCCACCGCATAGGCGCGAAAACTGCTCGGCATGAACTGCGGCAAACCCATGGCTCCGGCGTAAGAGCCTTTGAGGGTCAGCGGATCGACCTGCTCCTCACGGGCCAGCAACAGGAACTCACGCAATTCCTTGCGGAAGAATTCGGCACGGGGAGGATAGTCGAAACCCAGGGTCGACAAGGCGTCGATCACCCGGAAATTACCGGTATTACGTCCAAAAAAGGTCTCAACGCCGATGATCGAGACGATCACCTGCGCCGGCACGCCGTATTCCTGCTCCGCTCGAGCCAGAACAGCTTCGTGCTGACGCCAGAAGTCCACACCACGGGCGATGCGCGCGTCGGTGATGAACATCGGGCGATATTCGTTCCACTGCTTGACCCGTTCGGCGGGTTTCGAGATCGCGTCCAGAATCGACTGCTTACGCTCGGCTTCGCGGAACACGCCCATCAGCTGTTCACCGGCAAAACCGTAGTCGCGGGTCATTTCACCGACGAATTCGGCCACCTGGGGTGAGCCTTCGTAATCGCCGGCCAACGCGTCCTGCGCTGTGCCAAGGATGCTTACCAGGCCGACCCACGGCGCGTATCGAGTCGCCCAGCCACGCATTACTTGCATTGACATCTTCACCTTATTCAAACCTGTGCGATCCACTTACGATGGGTATGGATCGACATCAAAACCCCAAACGCTGACAGCAGCGTTACCAGCGAAGTTCCTCCGTAGCTAATGAACGGCAACGGCACCCCCACGACCGGCAACAGGCCACTGACCATACCGATGTTGACGAAAACGTAAACAAAAAACGTCATGGTCAGGGCGCCCGCGAGCAATTTGCCGAACAATGTCTGGGCCTGGGCGGTAATCACCAGCCCGCGGCCGATCAACAGCAGGTAAATCAGCAGCAGCGCGCAGATGCCGACCAGGCCGAATTCTTCGCCCATCACCGCAATAATGAAGTCGGTGTGGCTTTCCGGCAGGAAGTCCAGGTGCGACTGGGTGCCGAGCAGCCAGCCTTTGCCGAACACGCCGCCGGAACCGATCGCGGCTTTGGACTGAATGATGTTCCAGCCGGTGCCGAGCGGATCGCTCTCAGGGTCGAGGAACGTCAGGATTCGCTGCTTCTGGTAATCGTGCATGACGAAGTACCACATGGCGACTGCCACCGGCACCGCCGCGGCGAGCACGCTGAGGATCCAGCGCCAGCGCAGGCCCCCCATGAACAACACGAATGCGCCGCCAGCGAGGATCAGCAACGAAGTGCCGAGGTCCGGCTGGCGCACGATCAGAATGAACGGTAAACCGATCAGGAACAGACTGACGCCCACATGCTTGAGCTGCGGCGGCAAGGTGCGTTTGGACAAGTACCAGGCGATGGTCGCCGGCATCAGGATCTTCATGAATTCCGAAGGCTGGAAGCGGATCACGCCCGGAATGTTGATCCAGCGCGTGGCGCCCATGGCGTTGTGGCCCATGACGTCCACCACCACCAGCAACAGCACGCCGACCACATAACCGACTGGCACCCAGCGGGCCATGAAACGCGGCTCAAACTGGGCGATGACGATCATCGACACCAGGCCGATGCCGAACGAAGTGGCTTGCTTGGCCAGCAGGTCCCAGCTCTTGCCACTGGCCGAATACAGCACGAACAGGCTACCGGCCGCGAGGGTCAGCAGCAGAATCAACAACGGGCCGTCGATGTGCAGGCGTTGCAACAGCGTCGCACGGCGACGCATCACATCCTCACTGGAGAGGATCCGATCGAAATTACTCTTCACGGGCCGTAGCCTCCGCACTGATAGGGCTGGCGTATTCGGCCTTCAACCGACCGTCCTGATCCAGAAGCCAGGCGTCCATGATTTGACGCACCACGGGCGCGGCGACGCCGGAACCGGACTCACCGTTCTCGACCATCACCGACACTACGATTTTCGGGTCGTCGGCCGGTGCGAAGCCGACGAACAAGGCGTGGTCGCGATGGCGTTCCTGAACCTTGGAGCGGTCGTACTTCTCGCCCTGCTTGATCGCAACCACCTGGGCCGTACCACTTTTCCCGGCGATGCGGTATTGCGCACCGATCGCCGCTTTGCGCGCCGTACCCCGAGCACCGTGCATCACCTGCTGCATGCCGTGGTTGACCCTGGTCCAATCGGACGGGTCACGCAGGACGATGTCCGGCATCGGGTTTTCATCCTTGGGCCGCTCGCCTTCGACGGTTTTGGCCAGGTGCGGACGGTTCCAGATGCCTTTGTTGGCCACCAGCGCCGTGGCCTGGGCCAGTTGCAGCGGCGTGGACTGCATGTAGCCCTGGCCGATCCCCAGAATCAGTGTTTCGCCCGGGTACCAGGCCTGACGTCGGGTTGCACGCTTCCATTCCCGTGTCGGCATCAGCCCCGGCGACTCTTCGAACATGTCCAGCGAGACCTTCTGGCCGATGCCGAACTTGGTCATATACGCCGACAAGCGATCGATTCCCAGCTTGTGGGCCAGGTCGTAGAAGTAGGTGTCGTTGGACCGCATGATCGCCGTGTCCAGATCGACGTAGCCGTCACCGGTACGGTTCCAGTTACGGTATTTGTGATCGTAGTTGGGCAACTGGTAATAGCCGGGGTCATACACCCGACTCGACGCGGTCACGACGCCAGCATCCAGGCCGGCAATCGCCACCGCCGGCTTGATGGTCGAGCCCGGCGGGTACAGACCTCGCAGCACGCGGTTGAACAGAGGACGGTCAATGGAGTCGCGCAGCTCGGAATAGGCCTTGAAGCTGATGCCGGTGACGAACAGGTTCGGATCGAAACTCGGCGCACTGACCATCGCCAGCACTTCGCCGGTTTTCGGGTCCAGCGCCACCACCGCACCACGACGACCGCCGAGTGCCGCTTCGGCAGCTTCCTGCAATTTGATGTCCAGGCTCAGGACGATGTCCTTGCCGGGAATCGGATCGGTACGCTTGAGCACGCGCAATACGCGGCCCCGAGCGTTGGTCTCGACTTCTTCGTAACCCACCTGGCCGTGCAGCTCGGGCTCGTAGAAACGCTCGATGCCGGTTTTGCCGATGTGGTGGGTGCCGCTGTAATTGACCGGGTCGAGGGACTTCAGCTCTTTCTCGTTGATCCGCCCCATGTAGCCCACCGAGTGCGCAAAGTGCGGGCCCTGCGGGTAGTGACGCACCAACTGCGCGACCACTTCCACCCCCGGCAGACGGAACTGATTCACCGCAATCCGGGCGATCTGCTCTTCAGTCAGCTCGAACAGGATCGGCACCGGCTCGAAAGGCCGGCGCCCCTGACGCATGCGCTTCTCGAAGATCACCCGATCTTCGGGCGTCAGCCCCAGCACTTCGACGATCACGTCGAGCACTTGCTGCCAGTCGCCAGACCGTTCGCGGGTCATGCTCAGGCTGAAGCTGGGCCGGTTATCGGCCACCACTACACCATTGCGGTCGAAGATCAGCCCGCGCGTTGGCGGAATCGGCTGCACATGGACGCGGTTGTTTTCCGACAGGGTCGAGTGGTACTCGTACTGAATCACCTGGAGGAAATACAGCCGCGCGATCAGCACACAGATCAGAAGCACCACCGCAATTGCCCCGAACACGACGCGGCCACGCACCAGACGGGCGTCTTTTTCGTGGTCCTTGATGCGGATCGGCTGGGGCATGAGGGCAGAACTACTTGTGGTAAGGGTGGCCGGACAAGACTGTCCAGGCACGGTACAGCTGTTCGCCGATCAGAATCCGCACCAGCGGGTGCGGCAACGTCAACGGCGACAACGACCAGCGCTGATCGGCCCGCGCACACACTTCCGGCGCCAGCCCCTCGGGGCCGCCGACCATGAAATTCACCGTGCGCGAGTCCAGCCGCCAGCGATCGAGCTCGACCGCCAACTGCTCGGTGCTCCAGGGTTTGCCGTGGACTTCGAGGGTCACAACACGCTCATTCGGCCCGACCTTCGCCAGCATGGCTTCGCCTTCCTGACGGATGAAGCGCGCCACGTCGGCGTTCTTGCCACGGGTGTTGAGCGGTATTTCCACCAGTTCCAGCGCCAGCTCGGACGGAAGACGCTTGGCATATTCATGCCAGCCTTCTTCCACCCACTTGGGCATGCGTGAACCGACGGCGATCAGTCGCAGTCGCACAGCGGTCCCTTATTGCTGGTCTTTGTTGAGCTTGATGAAATGCTCATGGGTGTTTTCCGGGCTGTGGTGAGCCGCGTTCAGAGCACGGCTCTGTTCCGCACCGGACCACAGACGCTCGAGGTCGTAAAACTGACGAGCCGAGGCAGTCATCATGTGAACGATGACATCATCCATGTCCAGCAGTACCCAGTCGCTGTCGCCCTTGCCTTCTTCACCCAACGGCTTGACGCCCAGGGCTTTGACGGCCTCGCGAACCTTGTCCAGCATCGCGCCGATCTGACGGTTCGAAGTACCGGTAGCGATGATCATGTAGTCAGTGATGCTCTGCTTTTCACGAACGTCGATGACCTGGATGTCCTGGCCCTTGACGTCTTCCAGGGCGGCTACGGCAACCTTGACCAGCTCATCACCCTTCAGGGGCTCGGTGGTGAGAACCGGCTCAGGCAGCGGGGCGCTCTTGAACGTGCCTTTGCGCTTTACTTTAGTTACGTCTTTGTTCGTCATATAAAACTCGTTTTGCTCGTATGTTCGGGCGCTTCGGCACACGCGTTCACGTGTTTTGAAGCGCTCCCTTTTTCAGTTCGACGCACGGTAGAGTCCGTGCGCATCGATGTAGGCCAGGACCGCGTCGGGCACCAGGAAACGTACCGACTTACCGCTGGCCAGCAGTTGACGGATCTGGGTGGCGGATACCGCGAGCGGCGTCTGCCAGACGAATGCAATCTGTCCGCTCGGCCCTTTGAGGGCCAGCGGGTCGCTCACCGAGCGTGCCGCCAACAGATTGCGCAAGGCATCCGGCGGTTCGCTGTCGGCATCCGGGCGTTGCAGCACCAGGATGTGGCAATGCTGGAGCAACTCTTCCCAGCGGTGCCAAGTGGGCAGGCCGCAAAATGCGTCCCAGCCCAAAAGTAGAAAAACCTGGTCGGAGGCGGCCAATTCGGCTCGCATCAGTTCCAGGGTGTCGATGGTGTAGGACGGTTTGTCCCGCTGCAATTCGCGGGCGTCAACCACCAACGGCGCCACACCGGCCACCGCGCACTCGACCATCGCCAGACGGTCCTTTGCCGACACCTGCGGCGTACCGCGATGTGGCGGCCTGGCACTGGGTGTCAGGCGTAACTCATCGAGCGCCAACGATTCGGCGACTTCCAGCGCACCGCGCAAATGGCCGATGTGCACCGGGTCGAACGTCCCGCCCAGCACGCCAATGCGTCGAGGCGCAGGCTCGCTGGCGGTTTGCGGGGCTGACGGTTTGAGGTCGCCCAAGTCAGACCGACGCCTGGCCGCGCAACTGGCCATCACCGACCACGATGTACTTCTCGCAGGTCAGCCCTTCGAGGCCGACCGGGCCGCGGGCGTGCAGCTTATCAGTAGAAATGCCAATCTCGGCACCCAATCCGTATTCGAAGCCATCGGCGAAGCAGGTCGGCGTGTTGATCATCACCGACGATGAATCGACTTCCGCCACAAAACGCCGTGTGTCGGCAAGGTTTTCGCTGACGATCGAGTCGGTGTGATGCGAGCCGTACCGATTGATGTGTTCGATGGCGTGGTCCAGCCCGTCGACGACGCGGATCGAGAGAATCGGCGCAAGGTATTCGGTGCCCCAGTCTTCTTCGGTGGCCGCGACAGCCTCGATGATCGACCGGGTGCGTTCGCAACCGCGCAGCTCGACGCCTTTTTCGCGGAACTGTGCAGCCATCGACGGCAGGAAATCTTTGGCCACGGTTTGATCCACCAACAGCGTTTCCATGGCGCCGCAGATGCCATAACGGTAAGTCTTGGCATTGAAGGCGATACGCTGGGCTTTCGGCAGATCAGCGTGGGCGCTGACGTAGACGTGGCAAATGCCGTCCAGGTGCTTGATCACCGGCACGCGGGCATCGCGACTGACCCGTTCGATCAGGCCACGGCCACCACGAGGCACGATGACGTCGACGTATTCCGGCATGGTGATCAACGCGCCAACGGCCGCACGATCGGTGGTTTCGACCACCTGCACCACGGCGGCCGGCAGCTCGGCTTCGGCTAGCCCGCGCTGGATGCAGGCGGCGATGGCGCGATTGGAATTAATTGCCTCTGAACCGCCACGCAGGATCGTCGCGTTGCCGGACTTCAGGCACAGGCTCGCTGCATCGATGGTCACGTTCGGCCGGGATTCGTAGATGATCCCGATCACGCCCAAGGGCACACGCATCTTGCCGACCTGAATGCCCGATGGCCGGAAGCTCATGTCGCGGATCGCGCCGACCGGGTCCGGTAATGCCGCCACCTGACGCAAACCGACGATCATGCCGTCGATGCGTTCCGGGGTCAGCGCCAGACGTTCAAGCAATGCTGGCTCAAGACCGTTGGCGCGACCTGTGGCCAAATCCAGTTCATTGGCAGCCGTCAGCTCGGCGCGTGCAGCGTCCAGCGCATTGGCAGCAGCCTGCAACGCGCGGTTTTTCTGCGCGGTGCTGGCACGGCCAATGACGCGAGAAGCCGCGCGGGCGGCGCGACCCAGGCGGGTCATGTAGTCAAGAACGGACTCAGTCATTGTCTGTGGTGGTCTTTGCTAAGGTCTTGGTAAAGAGTAAAGCGGCAGATTATAGCTGTCGCGTCCCGGGACTAACAGCGGTGACGGGCGGATGGTCGAAATGGAGGGCAATTTGCCGACGTTCAGCCGGGATTAAGCTGCAAATTGTTATCATCACGACTCAATCAGCCTTGATTAACACCGTTCATCATGTCCAACCTGACTGTTCGAGCGTCCGCAGCAAGCCTGCCCACGGGGCTCCCGGACGCGTTTTTCGACCGAGACGCCCAAACCCTGGCCCGGGATTTACTCGGCAAAGTCATCCGTCATCGGGTCGGCGATCTGTGGCTCAGCGCCCGGATTATTGAGACTGAGGCCTATTACTGCGAAGAAAAAGGCAGCCATGCGTCCCTCGGCTACACAGAAAAGCGTAAGGCTTTGTTTCTGGATGGCGGGCATATCTATATGTATTACGCCCGCGGCGGTGATTCCCTGAACTTCAGCGCCCAGGGGCCGGGCAACGCAGTGCTGATCAAATCCGCCTATCCATGGGTCGATGAGTTGAGCGGGTCGGCGAGCCTGGCGCAGATGTTGTTGAACAATCCCGACGCACAAGGCCGCCCTCGCCCTTCGCAAAAACTCTGCGCCGGGCAGACGTTGCTCTGCAAGTCGCTGGGTTTGAAGGTGCCGGTCTGGGATGCCAAGCGTTTTGACCATGAGGTGTTGCTGGTCGAAGACGTCGGCCCGGCGCCTGCTCATATCATTCAAACCACGCGTTTGGGGATTCCCCACGGACGTGATGAGCATTTGATGTATCGCTTCGTCGATGCGGCTTACGCGCCGTATTGCACACGGAACCCGCTGCGACGGGGGCAGGTCGAAGGTCGCGATTATTTTTTGCTGACTTGAAGATGGAACAATCCCTGTGGGAGCGAGCCTGCTCGCGATAGCGGAGTATCAGGCGACATCGGTTTCGAATGTCAGTCCGCTATCGCGAGCAGGCTCGCTCCTACAGGGGACTTGTGGCGTCTGGAAGGTTGCGTGCGCCCCTTTCGGGGCCAATTGAACATCAGAGGGAGTTGTTTTTATGGGCCCATGGCTCGATAGCGTGACGGGTTGGCTCGCGGCTAACCCGCAATGGCTGGCCGCGGCGGTGTTCATAGTGGCATTTGTGGAATGCCTGGCAATTGCCGGGTTGATCGTGCCCGGCACGGTGTTGCTGTTCGCCGTGGCGGTACTGGCCGGCAGCGGCGCGCTGTCATTGAGCGAAACGCTTTTGCTGGGGTTCGTCGCCGGGGTGCTGGGCGATATCGTTTCGTACTTCATCGGCCGACATTTCCACCAGAACATCCGGCGCCTGCCGGGGTTGCGCCATCATCCGGAATGGATCGCCGGCGCCGAGGCGTATTTCCAGCGCTACGGCATCGCCAGCCTGCTGGTCGGACGCTTTATCGGCCCACTTCGCCCGATGCTGCCAATGGTCGCCGGGATGTTCGACATGCCGTTCCCGCGGTTCGCCGCTGTCAGCTTGCTGGCCGCCGCGGGCTGGAGCATCGCGTACTTGCTACCCGGTTGGGCCACGGGTGCAGCGATTCGTCTGCCATTGCCCGACGGGTTCTGGCCTGAAGCGGGGATCGTCGCCGGCAGCATTGCGGTAATGATCGGCTTGAGCGTGACCAGCAGCCTGCGCCGTCATCGCCACGCCACCGCGTATATATCCGGCCTCGGCCTGCTGATTCTGGCAGGGCTGTTTATCGGTTACCCGCACCTGACCGCGCTCGATCAGGGCGTGATGACCCTGGTGCAGGAACACCGCAGCCCGATGCTCGATGAAGTGGCCGTCACCTTCACGCTGATCGGTGAGTTCCGCAACATGCTGGTGTTCAGCGCCCTGCTGACAGCTTTACTGTTGCTGACCCGGCAATGGCGACAGGCGATTTTCGCCGGCAGCACCCTGCTCATCACCGCGCTCGGCAACACCTTCACCAAACAGTTTTTCGCCCGTGTGCGCCCGGAAGTGTTAAGCGATCCGCTGGTGACCTACAGCATGCCCAGCGGCCATGCCTCAGGCTCTTTCGCGCTATTCCTGACCCTCGCCGTGCTGGCCGGTCGTGGACAACCGCCGCGGATGCGCCTGACCTGGTTGCTGGTGGGTTGCCTGCCGGCGCTGTCGATTGCCTTGTCGCGCGTCTACCTGGGCGCGCACTGGCCAACCGATGTGCTGGCCGGCGCCATGCTGGCTGCGTGCGTGTGTGCGGCGAGCCTGGGCTTGAGTCAGCGCCAGACACCGCTCAACGCCATGCCACCCAAAGTCTGGTGGCTGGTGCTGCCGGCGCTGGTGGCACTGTTCAGCTTCTTTACTTTGCGGCATTTGCCCCATGCAATGTTGCGGTATGCATACTGACACCGAACTTTTCGATATCACTCGATACAACTAAGACATCACCCGATCATAAATAAAAAAGCCCCCGACCTTAATAGTCGAGGGCTTTTGTCACTACTTGATCATCTCAAGACAGAGCGAGATCAAGCACGCTCACGCTTGCGCTTCTCCAGCACTAATGCATCGGCTAACTTGCCTGCGTGTTCAGCGGTTACCTCGCGGGTGCTACCACTGGAATAGTTTTTGAGCATATACCCAACAGCAACAGCGTCCCAAAGTTCATGATCATAAGAATAAATAGTCACGCAAACATTCCTTTAGTTAATTTAAATATCCACATCATGTGAACAAGACTTAATTTAATGTAGTCAGAACTTCAACGCAATGATCTTGCATTCACCAAGTTACGACAAGATGCAACTAAGAAAACAACTCACCCTGCAATTCATCCAGCAGCGCCTGAATCGCATCCAGTCGCTGCTGGGGATCATCGAGTTGCAGCAGGTCGATCTTGTCCAGCTCAGCAAACGGCAGCAGGTAGGCCAGCTGATTGGCCAAGGATTGTTGCCCGGTCGCTTCGGTGCCCATGTTCAACGCTTCGACCATCGGGTGTTCGGCCAGGGCCTTGAGCAGTGCGACCAGGTCCGCGTCCTCGTCCTGCAGCGGTTGCTCGGGCTCGTCTTCCAGCCACTCGACGTCAGCGACGGTCAATTGATCGCGCTGCACCTCGGTGCGCAGTACATGAAAACGCCGCCCGCCCTGCACGCGAATGCCCAGCAGGCCGTTGTCTTGCTGCTTGAAATCGGTGATCAACGCTTCGCAGCCCACCAGTGCATAGCCCGCCGGCGCGATGCCCACTTCTTCGCCGTCGAGAATGCACACCACGCCGAAGCCGCCGCCCTGTTTCATGCAGCGGCTGATCATGTCCAGGTAGCGCGCCTCGAAGATCTGCAAGTCGAGGATGCAGCCAGGAAACAGCACTGTGTTCAGCGGGAAAAGCGGCAAGCTCATAGACATTTCCTTACACCACCATCGACACCGCCAACGGCAGGAATACCGCCGTGGCCACGCCCATCAGACTCATCGCCAGCGCCGCGAAGGCGCCGCACTCTTCACTTTCCTGCAAGGCCACCGAAGTGCCAACCGCATGGGCGGTCATGCCCAGCGCCATGCCTCGGGCTTCAGGGCTGTGCACCCCCAGCCGGGTCAACAGACTCGGGCCGAAGATCGCACCGATCACGCCGGTGATCAACACGAACACTGCCGCCAGCGCCGCAACACCACCAATCTGCTCGGCCACCAACATGGCAATCGGTGACGTCACCGACTTCGGCGCCATGGTCATCAGGATCATGTGTTCGGCGCCAAACCACCAGCCCAGCAACACGCCCATGCCCGTGGCAACCACGCCGCCTATCACCAGCGTAGTAAATATCGGCCAGAACAACTGCCGGATTCGTCGCAGATTGAGATAGAGCGGCACGGCCAGTGCAACGGTCGCAGGCCCGAGCAAGATGCTGAGGATCTCGGTGCTCTTGCGGTACTCGGCAAAGTTGATCCCGCAAGCCACCAGCACGCCGATCACCAGCAGCATGGAGACCAGCACCGGCTGCAGAAAGATCCAGCGGGTTTTCTCGAAGGCCGCCAGCACCAACTGATAAGCGCCCAGCGTAATGCCGATACCAAACAACGGATGATGAATCACCGAGTCCAGCGCGCCGTGCCAATCGAGGATCATTGGCTGTCTCCGCGATGGGTATGCCGCTTGACCATGCGCTGCATCAGCACCCCGGCAAACGCCATGGACAGCACCAGCGACAACACCAGCGCGCCGACGATGGCCCAGAAATCCGCGGCAATGTCCTTGGCGTAAACCATGACGCCCACGGCCGGCGGCACCAGTAGCAGGGGCAAGTATCGCAGCAGGCTGCTGGCGGCCAGGCTCAACGGCTCGCCGACTTGTCCGCGTGAAATCATGTACACCAGCAACAGCAGCAGGCCGACAATCGGCCCGGGCAGCACCGGTAAAAACAAATGGTTGATGGCTGTGCCCAGCAATTGGAACAGCACCAGCCAGGTCAGGCCACGTAACAACATCAGCATCTCCCGCACGCGCTCCCCACCAAAAAGTGGCCGGGCATTATAAGCACGTCATCGCTATGGATCGGCATTCGCCAAAAGCATGGTCAGTTGACCGGAGCAATTTGCCATGTTGATCTAAAGTGGTTCACAGGGAGGTCAAATCCCCCCACTCGAAAAACTATAAATCCGATGAAACCCAAGGAGAGTCTCAATGCCCTATGTTCCCGTTGCAGAGCTCAAAGATTATGTCGGCAAGGAACTCGGACGTTCCGAATGGCTCACCATCGACCAGGACCGCATCAACCTGTTCGCAGAAGCCACAGGCGATTATCAGTTTATTCACGTCGACCCGGTCAAAGCCGCGCAAACGCCATTTGGCAGCACCATTGCACACGGATTCCTGTCGCTGTCGCTGATCCCGAAACTGATGGAAGACATCCTGATCCTCCCTCAAGGGGCGAAGATGGTGGTCAACTATGGCCTGGACAGCGTGCGTTTCATCCAGCCAGTGAAGGTCAACTCCAGGGTTCGGCTCAAGGTCGACATGAACGAAGTCATCGAGAAGAAACCCGGCCAATGGCTGCTCAAAGCCACCGCCACGCTTGAAATCGAAGGGTCGGACAAACCGGCGTATATCGCCGAGCCGCTGTCCCTCTGTTTCGTCTGACACATGCCTGATTGCGAAACAGCTCACGCTGTTTCGCGCCGTGTCTCTGCCGTGTCTCTATAAATGCGACACATAGCTGCGGCATACTCCGTCGCATAATTGCCCGGATCCCGCTATGCGCTCACTTGCACTCCTCGCCTTGACCCTGTTGCTCACCGCTTGCGGCGATGGCGAATCGCTGCTGCCCCCCGATGCCCGCTTGCCGGACGGCGGGCGCTATCGCGGTGATCTGGTCAACGGCTTGCTGCAAGGCCAGGGCCGCATCGACTACCCGAACGGCAGCTGGTACGCCGGCGAGTTCGACAAGGGCCAATGGCATGGCAAGGGCGAATGGCATGGCAGCAACGGCGAGGTCTATCGCGGACAATTCAATCAAGGCTTGTTCGACGGCCAAGGCACGCTGACCACCCCCGGCAGCAGCTACACCGGCGGATTCAAGCTCGGCCGCCGCGACGGTGAAGGCACGCTCAAAGAAAACGCGATGACCTATCGCGGTGAATTCAAGGCCGATCAATATTCAGGGCTCGGTCGTCTCGAACTCGACGACGGCAGCTCCTACCAGGGCAAGTTCGCCCACGGCAAACCCAATGGCGAAGGCCAGCGCGGCGATGGCAGTGGCAATCAGTTCACCGGGCACTTCAAAGACGGACAGTTGGAAGGCAACGGGACTTTCAACAGCGCCGACGGCGACATCTATGTCGGTGGCTTCAAGAACAATCAACTGCACGGCAAGGGCCGCTACGAGAACGCCGACGGCGATGTCTGGCTGGGGCAATTCAAGGAAGGCTCGCTGAACGGCAAGGGCGAGTTGATCGGCGCCGACGGCAGCCATTACATCGGCCAGTTCAGCGACTGGCGCTTCACCGGCCAAGGGCGGTTGAACCTGCCGGACGGCAGCTTCTACATCGGCCAATTCGATGGCGACAGCTACTCGGGGCGAGGCACCCTGGTGCTCACCGACGGCACGGTGCAAAGCGGTACGTGGATCAATGGCCAGCGTGTTCGCGATGCCGATGGCAAGTTGCTGCCCGACACCCTCGAACTCGGGTTACTGGCCCAGGGCCGGTTACTCGATGACGCCCTGTCCAGTGTGCCGGCCTCGACCCCGGTGGTGGAGCTGTACACCTTGACCCTGGGCGGTGACGGCAAGCAGAGCGTATTCCTGCGTGAATCCGATTACGTCAGCAACATGCTCAGCAGCCGCTTTGGCGCCTTCGGCCAGATTCGCCTGGTGAACCATCGCGATCACCTGGTCGACCGGCCGATGGCCACGCGGGAAAACCTGCGCCGCGCCGCGATGACCCTGGCCGAACGCAGTGGCCCGGAAGACTTGATCTTCATCTACCTGACCAGCCACGGCAGCAGCGAACATGAACTGGTGCTCGACCAGCCGCGCATGGAGTTGGCCGACCTGCCGGCCGACGAACTCGCCGCCGTGCTCGCCCCCCTGAAAAATCGCGACAAGATCGTTGTGATTTCATCCTGCTATTCCGGTGGTTTCATCCCTGCCCTCAAGGACGAACGCACGCTGATCATGACCGCCTCTCGCGCCGATCGCGTGTCCTTCGGTTGCTCGGAGGAAGCCAACTTCACCTACTTCGGGGACGCGCTGTTCGCCCAGGCACTGAACCAGACCGATGACCTGGAACAGGCCTTCAAGCTGGCCAAGGCCACTGTGGCCGAGCGCGAACTGGCCGACGGCTTCGAAGCCTCTGAACCGCAGATCTGGGCACCGAAAACCGTCCTCTCTCACTGGCAACTTTTACGCAAACAGCAGGCACGAAAAGCACTACAAAGTGTCTCTGTCAGCAGCAAGGATGCAAAGAGCAACTAAGCTGAACAGTATCAAGGGAGAAACACTATGTACTTGACGCCTCAGCATGTATTGCTTGCCGGAGCTACCGGGTTAACCGGTGAACATCTGCTTGATCGCTTGCTCAATGAGCCAACGATTTCAAGGGTATTAGCCCCCTCACGCCGGCCACTGGCCGAGCATCCGCATCTGGAAAACCCGGTCGGCGATCCGGCCGTGTTTCTGCCGCAACTGAACGGTCGCGTCGACATCGCCTATTGCTGCCTCGGCACCACGATCAAGCAGGCCGGTTCCGAACAAGCCTTTCGCGCGGTCGACCTGGACATGGTGGTGGCGTTCGCCAAACGTGCGCGGGAGATGGGTGCACGGCATTTGATCGTGATCAGTGCCTTGGGGGCGGATCGAAGATCCTCGGTTTTCTACAACCGGGTCAAAGGCGAAATGGAGTATGCATTGCGTGCGCAGGACTGGCCGCAACTGACCATTTGCCGACCTTCGCTGTTATTGGGCGATCGCGTAAAGCCGCGACTGGGCGAGAAAGTCGCCGGTCCGTTGTCGCGATTGATTCCGGGCAAGTACCACGGCATCGAAGCCTGCCAACTGGCCCGCGCGATGTGGAGGCTGGCGCTGGAAGAACAGGATGGGGTGCGGGTTGTCGAGTCGGATGAGTTGCGTAAGTTAGGCAAATAACCTGTGAAGCCTGAGAGGGTGCCTTCGCGGGCAAGCCTCGCTCCTACACAGGCAACGGAGAACCTGTAGGAGCGAGGCTTGCCCGCGAAGGGCGCGACACCGACTCATTGCAGAACGCTACAACCCGCCCGTCGCCTGAAAACTCACCCCGATCACCGTCAGCACCGACAACGGCAATAACAGCGTGTCGAGCAACGCGCTAGCCGGCAGGTCGACGCCGGGGTAGCTCGGCGCTTCGGCGCCAAACCGGTCCATCGCGCAGCACCCACCATTCAAGGCATACAAATCCAGACGCGTCCCCGAGTACACCACTGGCGCCCCCGGTTTGGCCGCGTCCAGCGTGCGCGCCGTGGCGCAGCCCGTCAGTTGCAGCACCAGCAGAACAATCAGCAGCTTATTCATCGCTGCTCAAATGATGTTCGCCCCAGCGCGGCAGCATGTCTTGCGGAATGTTCAACAGGTTGAGAATCCGCGCCACCACAAAGTCGATCAAGTCATCGATGGTCTGCGGCTGATGATAGAAGCCCGGCGACGCCGGCAAAATCGTCACACCCATGTTCGACAACTTGAGCATGTGCTCTAGGTGAATGCTCGAATACGGCGCCTCGCGCGGCACCAGAATCAGCTGGCGACGCTCTTTCAATGTCACATCGGCAGCACGCTCGATCAGGTTGTTGCAGGCACCGGTCGCGATCGCCGACAAGGTCCCGGTGGAGCAAGGCACTACCACCATCGCCGCCGGCGCACCGGAGCCCGAGGCCACCGGCGACATCCAGTCTTCCTTGCCGTACACCTTGATCTGCCCGGCGGCCGCGCCGGTGTATTCCGTGAGGAAGGCCTGCATCGTCTGCGGTTTGGCCGGCAGCGTGACGTCCGTCTCGGTGGCCATCACCAGTTGCGCAGCCTTGGAGATCAGAAAGTGCACCTCGCGGTCTTCGCGTATCAAACAGTCGAGCAGGCGTAGACCGTACTGGGCGCCCGAAGCGCCAGTCATCGCGAGGGTGATGCGTTCCGGGCCGTTGTTCATTGCAGCGCCTCGGCGAGTTTGCCGTGCAGGCCGCCGAAGCCGCCGTTGCTCATGATCACCACGTGAGTGCCGGGCTGGGCCTGGCTCTTCACGCGCTCGATGATGCCTTCCAGCGAATCGCTGACAATCGACGGCACGGTGCACAACGCTGCGGTCGCGCCCAGGTCCCAGCCGAGGTTGGCGGGGGCGTACCAGATCACCTGATCGGCATCGACCACGCTTTCCGGCAAGCCGTCGCGGTGAGCACCGAGCTTCATGGAGTTGGAACGCGGCTCGATGATCGCAATCAACGGCGCATCGCCGATGCGTTTGCGCAGGCCGTCGAGGGTCGTCGCAATCGCCGTCGGGTGGTGAGCGAAATCGTCGTAGATGGTGATGCCGCGCACTTCGGCGACTTTCTCCATCCGGCGTTTCACGCTTTTGAACGCGCTCAACGCGGCGATGCCCATGGCAGGTACTACGCCAACATGGCGAGCCGCCGCCAATGTCGCCAGGGCGTTAGCCACGTTGTGCTGGCCGGTCATGTCCCAATCGACGACGCCTTGGGCAACGCCTTCGAACATCACTTCGAACTTCGAACCGTCTTCGCTGAGCAGTTTGACCTGCCACTGACCGCCGGCACCGGTGGTTTGCACCGGGGTCCAGCAACCCATTTCGATCACACGCTGCAATGCCGGCTCGGTGGTCGGATGGATCACCAGGCCTTCGCTCGGGATGGTCCGCACCAAGTGGTGGAACTGACGCTCGATGGCGGGCAGATCGGGGAAGATGTCGGCGTGATCGTATTCCAGGTTGTTCAGGATGGCCGTGCGTGGGCGGTAGTGAACGAACTTGGAGCGCTTGTCGAAGAATGCGCTGTCGTACTCGTCGGCCTCGATGACGAAGAACGGCGTACCGCCCAGGCGCGCCGACACCGAGAAGTTTTGCGGCACGCCACCGATCAGGAAGCCCGGGCTCATGCCCGCGTGCTCCAGGACCCAGGCGAGCATGCTGCTGGTGGTGGTTTTGCCATGGGTGCCGGCGACGGCCAGGACCCAGCGACCTTGCAGCACGTGATCCGCCAGCCATTGCGGACCGGAGACGTAAGGCAGGCCTTTGTTCAGCACGTATTCGACGGCGGGGTTGCCGCGAGACATGGCGTTGCCGACCACCACCAGATCCGGCGCCGGATCGAGTTGGGCGGGATCGTAGCCTTGGGTCAACTCAATGCCCTGCGCTTCAAGCTGAGTGCTCATCGGCGGATAGACGTTGGCATCGGAGCCCGTCACGTGATGGCCCAGCTCTTTGGCCAGAACCGCCATCGAACCCATGAAAGTGCCGCAGATACCAAGAATATGAATGTGCATAGTCGACCTCGTAAAACATGGCCGCAGGTTAGCGTAGGGAGGGGAAAACCGCACTCTTTAGGTGATGGCTTGAGATCCACCCCTCACCCCAGCCCTCTCCCCACGGGGGAGAGGGGGAAAGGGAGCCGATCTCCGTGCTTTTCCTAACCTGAGCTCGGCTCGTTATTTCAGGTCGATGTACTCCAAGAACACCTCGATCAGTCCCCTCTCCCTCCGGGAGAGGGTTAGGGTGAGGGCTGGATCTCGGGCCTACCGCTCAATCCCGTGTTTACGCAGTTTTCTGTAGAGGGTGTTACGGCTTACACCGAGGTGTTCAGCGGTATGAGTCATATGCCAACGCGTCTGCTCCAGCGCATTGAGCAACGCCAACCGCTCGGCATCCTCCAGCGGATGCTCCGACGACACTTCAACCGCAACAACCGGCACCGGCCGCGCCTGACGAATCATCGCTGGCAAATCCTCCAGCCCGATCCGCCCGCCGTCACACAACGCCGCCAACGTGCGCAGCACATTGCGCAACTGCCGCACGTTGCCTGGCCAGGCGAAACCCAGCAACGCCTGGCGTGCCGGGGCGTCGATCAGTACGTTTTCACCGCCCGCCTCTTCGGCCAGCAGGAAATCAAGCAACTGCGATTTATCACTGCGTTCACGCAACGCCGGCAACGCAATCTCCAGCCCGTTGAGCCGGTAATACAAATCCTCCCGGAAGCTGCCGTCCTGCACCCGATCCAGTAAATTCCGGTGAGTGGCGCTGATGATTCGCACATTGACCGACTCCGGTTCACCGCCAATCGGCACCACCTGACGATCTTCCAGCACCCTTAATAGCCGGGTTTGCAACGCCAAAGGCATGTCGCCGATTTCATCGAGGAACAAGGTTCCGCCATCCGCCTGCTGCAGCTTGCCGCGCATGCCTTCCTTGCGCGCGCCGGTGAAGCTGCCGCCGCGATAACCAAACAGTTCGCTCTCGATCAGGCTTTCAGGGATCGCCGCGCAGTTCAGGGCGACGAAGGCTTTTTCGGCCCGCTGGCTGGCCTGATGCACGGCTTTGGCAAAGGCCTCTTTGCCGGAACCGGTTTCGCCATTGATCAGCAGCGGCACGTCTCGTTCGAAGACTCTCAAGGATTTGCGGAAATCTTCCTGCAACGCGGTGTCGCCCAGACAGATGCCGGACAAGCGCGGACGTTCGGCAATCACCGGACTTGGCGCCACCGGCACTGGAATGCTGCGCGGCTGCCCGCGCAACACGGCAAACAGACTCCGCCCGTCACGGGTGCGCAACGGCCAACTGGCGCTGGCGTTGACACTCGCGCGGCCGAGCAGGTCATCCAGCGAGCAGTCGAAAAACGCCTCGACCGGCTTCCCCAACAATCCGCCGCGAATATGCCCCAGCAGGTTCAGCGCACTCTGATTGACCGCGCTGATCCGCCCTTCCCCGTCGAACGCCAGCAACCCTTCGCTGAACAGCCCGACGGATTCAGCCTGCAGATGAAAACGCAGCAACCATTGATTGTCGAAGTAGCGCAGGAAATAGCAGCTCTCGATCATCTTCGCCGAAAGATTGACCAGGGCCATGGTGTGGAATTGGCTTTGACGCGAGACCTCGTGACGCGCCGAGGACACGTCCAGTACCGCCAGCAGTTCGCCGTGAGGGTCAAACACAGGACTCGCCGAGCAAGTCAGGCCCGTGTGGCGACCGCGGAAATGCTCATCCTGATGAATGGTCAGCGACTGACGCTCCACCAGGCAGGTGCCGATGCCATTGGTGCCCTCGCACGCTTCGCTCCAGTCGGCACCAAGCCACAGGCCTGCGCGTTCGAAGATTTTCCGTTCGGCGGGGGCGGTGACGCAGTTGAGGATCACCCCGCGGGCGTCGGTCAGCAGCACCGCGTGGCCGGCGCCGGAAAGTTGCTGATGAAGGCTGGTCATTTCGTTGCCGGCGATGTGCAGCACCTGCTGCAAGCGTTCGCGGCTTTCGAGCACGCGGCCATGTTCCAGCACCGTCGGCGCCATCGTCAGGGCCGGGTCGAGGTGATAGTCCTCAAGACAGCGCAGCCAGGAACGGGCAATGGACGGATCGCTACCGGGACCGTGCAGGTGGGACTTGCCTTGGGTGACGGTCAAGACTTGCTGGGCATGGCGACTCAAATGGTTGTCGTGCATTTCTTATTATTCTCTGCGCAGAGTCCGGTCCGCTTCCGTGTAGCAGCTGCCGAAGGCTGCGTCCGGCTGCGAAGCAGTCGTAAAACCTGAGTCTCGGATTTGTTGCTCAAACCGAGGCGAGTGCTTCGGCCTCGAACGCAGCCTTCGGCAGCTGCTACAAGAACAATGCCCTCACACGAGGCCGAGCATCCTCCAGCCTAGCCCGCATTGCAATGCTGGCAAGACCGAGCAGTCACAGGCTGTGCCAAAAGCGATACAAACTGTCACGGGCACTGTACCGAAAGCGTCACAGGCACGATCCGCCGGTCCGACAAAAATCACGCAAGGCCTTGATTTGCCTGACCTGCAAGGCAGTGGCCCGACCTTTGCTCTACGCTTATAACAAGCGCACATGCGCTCTCCCTTATAAGCACAAAAGCCAAGGAGAAATCACCATGCGTTACGCTCACCCCGGTACTGAAGGCGCTATCGTTTCGTTCAAGAGCAAATACGGTAACTACATCGGCGGCGAGTTCGTCGCGCCTGTCAAAGGTCAGTACTTCACCAATACTTCGCCAGTAAATGGCCAACCGATTGCCGAATTCCCGCGCTCCACGGCCGAAGACATCGACAAAGCCCTGGACGCTGCCCACGCCGCTGCCGATGCCTGGGGCGCCACGTCCGCCCAGGCGCGCTCGCTGGTGCTGCTGAAAATCGCCGACCGCATCGAACAGAACCTGGAAGTCCTGGCAATCACCGAATCCTGGGACAACGGCAAAGCCGTGCGTGAAACCCTCAACGCCGACATCCCTCTGGCTGCGGACCATTTCCGCTACTTCGCCGGTTGCATCCGCGCTCAGGAAGGCAGCGCCGCCGAAATCGATGGCAACACTGTGGCGTATCACATCCACGAACCGCTGGGCGTGGTCGGGCAGATCATCCCGTGGAACTTCCCGATCCTGATGGCCGCCTGGAAACTCGCCCCGGCCCTGGCTGCCGGTAACTGCGTGGTGCTCAAGCCTGCCGAGCAAACTCCGCTGGGCATTACCGTGCTCATGGAATTGATCGGCGACCTGCTGCCGCCAGGCGTGCTGAACGTGGTGCAAGGCTACGGCAAAGAAGCCGGTGAAGCCCTGGCCACCAGCAAACGCATCGCCAAAATCGCCTTCACCGGCTCGACCCCGGTCGGCTCGCACATCATGAAATGCGCCGCTGAAAACATCATTCCGTCCACCGTGGAGCTGGGTGGCAAGTCACCGAACATCTTCTTCGCCGACATCATGCAAGCTGAAGAAACCTTCATCGAAAAAGCCGCCGAAGGCCTGGTGCTGGCGTTCTTCAATCAGGGCGAAGTCTGCACCTGCCCGTCTCGCGCACTGGTGCAAGAGTCGATCTACGACGACTTCATGAAAGTCGTAATGAAAAAAGTGCTGTCGATCAAACGTGGCGACCCGCTGGACACCGACACCATGGTCGGCGCCCAGGCGTCCGAGCAGCAATTCGACAAAATCCTTTCGTACCTGGAAATCGCCAAGGGCGAAGGCGCCGAGCTGCTGACCGGCGGCAAGATTGAAAAACTCGAGGGCAACCTGGCGACCGGGTATTACATCCAGCCAACCCTGCTCAAGGGCACCAACAAAATGCGCGTGTTCCAGGAAGAAATCTTTGGCCCGGTGGTGAGTATCACCACGTTCAAGGACGAGGCCGAAGCCCTTGCCATCGCCAACGACACCGAGTTCGGCCTCGGCGCCGGCCTCTGGACCCGCGACATCAACCGCGCCTACCGCATGGGCCGCGCCATCAAGGCCGGTCGTGTGTGGACCAACTGCTACCACCTGTACCCGGCGCACGCCGCGTTCGGCGGTTACAAAAAGTCCGGCGTCGGTCGTGAAACCCACAAAATGATGCTCGATCACTATCAGCAGACCAAAAACCTGCTGGTGAGCTACGACATCAATCCGTTGGGCTTCTTCTAAACCGGCGCGACACCGCGTAACGGCTTTCGCGGGCAAGTCGGATCGCCGCACCGCTCGCTCCTACAGGATCACGCCGTACCTGTAGGAGTATGGCTTGCCAGCGAAGGCGCCCTCAATGACACACCAAACCTCGCCCTGCCCCTCTGGCACGGGCTTTGCGTGCCCGCTCCACACGTAAACGTCGTACCCGAAAGTCCAACAGATCAAACAATAAAAAAGACAGCGAGGACTTATGACTTCTTCCACACAGCTCAAACCCACACTCGGCACCCTGCATTTATGGGGCATTGCCGTCGGCCTGGTGATTTCCGGCGAGTATTTCGGCTGGAGTTACGGCTGGGGCACCGCAGGAACCCTGGGTTTTCTCGTCACCGCACTGATGGTGGCGACGATGTACACCTGCTTCATCTTCAGTTTCACCGAACTGACGACCGCGATTCCCCACGCCGGCGGGCCGTTTGCCTACAGCCGGCGGGCCTTTGGTGAGAAAGGTGGATTGATCGCCGGCATTGCCACCCTGATTGAGTTCGTCTTCGCGCCCCCGGCGATTGCCATGGCCATCGGCGCCTACCTCAACGTGCAATACCCGGAACTGGACCCCAAGATCGCCGCCGTTGGCGCCTATTTCGTGTTCATGGGCTTGAATATCCTCGGCGTCAGCATCGCCGCGACGTTTGAACTGGTAGTCACCGTGCTGGCGGTCGCCGAGTTGCTGGTGTTCATGGGCGTCGTTGCGCCGGGCTTCAGCTTCAGTAATTTCGCGCTTAACGGCTGGTCGGGCGCCAACGAGTTCACCATGGGCTCGATCCCTGGCATCTTTGCGGCGATCCCCTTTGCGATCTGGTTTTTCCTTGCGATTGAAGGCGCGGCGATGGCGGCCGAAGAAGCCAAGGACCCGAAACGCACGATTCCCAGGGCTTATGTCAGTGGCATTCTGACCCTGGTGTTCCTGGCCATCGGCGTGATGGTAATGGCGGGTGGCGTTGGCGATTGGCGTCAACTGTCGAACATCAACGACCCGTTGCCTCAGGCAATGAAAGCGGTGGTCGGCAACAATTCGACCTGGATGCACATGCTGGTATGGATTGGCCTGTTCGGTCTGGTGGCCAGTTTCCACGGGATCATTCTCGGTTACTCCCGGCAATTCTTTGCGCTGGCCCGGGCCGGTTACCTGCCTCGCTCACTGGCCAAACTCTCGCGCTTCCAGACCCCGCACCGTGCGATCCTGGCCGGCGGCGTGATCGGCATCGCCGCGATCTACAGCGATGGCCTGGTCAACCTGCAAGGCATGACGCTGACGGCGGCGATGATCACCATGTCGGTATTCGGCGCCATCGTGATGTACATCATCAGTATGCTGAGCCTGTTCAAACTGCGTAAAACCGAGCCGAACCTGGAACGCAGCTTCCGTGCACCGGGCTACCCGATCGTACCGGGGATCGCGCTGTTTCTGGCGGTGGTGTGCCTGGTGGCGATGGCGTGGTTCAACCCGCTGATCGGGTGTGTGTTCCTCGGCTTCATGGCGGCCGGTTACTTGTATTTCCAGCTGACCGCCAAACAGCGCTTCGATGCACCAGCGGATGCGATGCTCGAAGGCGTCTGAGTTGCACCGGCGCCGGGCCTGTTGCCCGGCGCCTGCCATATTGAAGTGCACGCCAATCCCCTGTGGGAGCCAGCCTGCTGGCGATTGCGGTCTGACAGTCAGCATAGATTTTGAATGACACACTGCAATCGCCAGCAGGCTGGCTCCCACAAGGGAATGTCAGGGTAATCAAGACTTCTACACATCAAGAGGACACCGTCCCATGGCACAATTTGCCCATTCCGTCGGCGCCCAGACCTACCGCTTCGCCAGTCTCAAGGACGTCATGGCCAAGGCCAGTCCGGCGCGCTCCGGGGACTTTCTGGCCGGCGTCGCTGCCCTCAACGATGGCGAGCGCGTGGCTGCGCAAATGGCCCTGGCTGACATTCCACTGACTCACTTCCTGCAGGAAGTACTGATTCCTTACGAAGCCGATGAAGTCACCCGCCTGATCATCGACACTCACGACAAACACGCTTTCGCAGTTGTCAGCCACCTTACCGTCGGCGGTTTCCGTGACTGGCTACTGAGCGATGCGGCCGACGAACAGAGCCTGCGCGCCCTGGCGCCCGGCCTGACCCCGGAGATGGTCGCCGCCGTGTCGAAGATCATGCGCGTGCAGGACCTGGTTCTGGTGGCGCAAAAAATCCGCGTGATCACGAAATTCCGCGGCACGATGGGTTTGCGCGGACGGTTATCCACACGCCTGCAACCCAACCACCCCACCGACGAACCGGCCGGCATTGCGGCGAGCATTCTCGACGGTCTGCTGTACGGCAACGGCGACGCGATGATCGGGATCAACCCGGCCACCGACAGCATCGCGTCGATCTGCGCCATGCTGGAAATGCTCGACGCGATCATCCAGCGCTACGAAATTCCTACACAAGCTTGCGTTTTAACCCACGTCACCACGTCCATCGAAGCGATCAATCGCGGTGTTCCGCTGGACCTGGTGTTCCAGTCGATCGCAGGCACCGAAGCGGCCAACGCCAGTTTCGGCATCAACCTGAATGTCCTGCAGGAAGGTTATGACGCCGGTTTGAGCCTGAATCGCGGCACCCTGGGCCAGAATCTGATGTATTTCGAGACCGGCCAGGGCAGTGCTTTGTCAGCCAACGCCCACCACGGCATCGATCAACAAACCTGCGAAACCCGAGCCTACGCCGTGGCGCGCCATTTCAAACCGTTCCTGGTCAACACCGTCGTAGGATTTATCGGCCCGGAATACCTCTACAACGGTAAACAGATCATTCGCGCCGGCCTCGAAGACCACTTCTGCGGCAAGCTGCTGGGCGTGCCGATGGGCTGCGACATCTGCTACACCAACCACGCTGAAGCCGATCAAGACGACATGGACACCCTGCTGACCCTGCTGGGCGTGGCCGGCATCAACTTCATCATGGGCATCCCGGGCTCCGATGACATCATGCTCAACTACCAGACCACCTCGTTCCACGACGCCCTTTACGCCCGCCAGACGCTGGGCCTGAAACCGGCGCCGGAGTTCGAACAATGGCTGGCGAAAATGGGCATCTTCACTCAGGCGGACGGCAAGATTCACTTCGGCGACAGCCTGCCGCCCGCCTTCCGCCAAGCGATGGCGCAACTGAGATGAGTGTTGAAATGGATAAACCACCTGTTGATCCAGAGAATCCATTGCTGGAACTGCGTCGCCTGACCCCGGCGCGGATTGCCCTGGGCCGCACCGGTACCAGCATGCCGACCAGTGCGCAACTGGATTTCCAGTACGCCCACGCACAGGCTCGGGACGCGGTGCACTTACCGTTCGATCATGCCGGGCTCAGCTCGCAACTGGCTGAATGCGGATACGAAAGTGTGCTCCTGCACAGCGCCGCCACAAACCGGGACAGTTATTTGCAGCGCCCTGACTTGGGGCGAAAATTGAGCGATGAGTCCGCGCAAATCCTGCGCAACCATGCTTCTGCCTATCCCGGCGGCGTCGATCTGGTGATTGTCGTGGCCGACGGTTTGTCGGCACTGGCTGTGCACCGTCACACCGTGCCCTTCCTTTCACGCATGCGAGAGCAAATCGAAGTCGATGGCTGGACGGTTTCACCGGTGATTCTGGTAGAACAAGGCCGGGTCGCGATAAGCGACGAAATCGGCGAGTTGCTGGGCGCAAAAATGGTGGTGATTCTGATCGGTGAACGCCCTGGCCTCAGCTCGCCGGACAGTCTGGGGTTATATTTCACCTACAATCCAAAGGTCGGGCTGACCGATGCCTACCGCAACTGCATCTCCAATGTGCGGCTTGAGGGGCTGAGCTACGGAATGGCGGCACACCGCTTGTTGTACCTGATGCGCGAGGCCTGCCGTCGGCAGTTGTCGGGGGTCAATTTGAAGGACGAAGCCCAGGTTCAGACGCTGGAGTCGGACGCCGGTGCAGCCATGAAAGGTAATTTCCTACTGAGCCTGCCGAATGCCTGAACCGTTTCCGCATTGCGTTTCTGTTCCGATTTCAGGCAGGATCGATGCACGGCTGCCCGAGTGAAGAACCGTTCGCCGTCAGAGCACGTGAAGACAGCCACTTGAAGACGAGACCTATCAATGCGGATTATCCAAGCGACCCTCGAACACCTGGACCTGCTGACCCCGTTGTTCGTCAAATATCGCGAGTTTTATGGCTCACTGGCCTATCCGGACTCCTCCCGGGCGTTCCTCGAAAAACGCCTGCGACGCAAGGAATCGGTGATTTACCTGGCGCTGGCCGATGGAGACGACAAACTGATGGGTTTCTGTCAGTTGTACCCGAGCTTTTCGTCCCTTTCGCTCAAACGCGTGTGGATCCTCAACGACATCTACGTCGCCGAAGACGCGCGCCGTCAGTTAGTCGCAGACAACCTGATGCGCACCGCGAAAAAAATGGCCAAGGAAACCAATGCCGTGCGCATGCGTGTATCCACCAGCAGCGACAACAAAATCGCGCAGAAAACCTACGAATCCATCGGGTTCAAGGAAGACACCGAGTTCAAGAACTACGTGCTGCCGATCAGCGACGAGCTCTGATGCTTGCCGGCTTCTGTGATGAGGGATCGTGCGCCCTCATCACAGAAGGGTTATTTATTGTCACCAGACTTCCGATCGCGCCATGGACATCCCCCGCTACAATCTCGACGCGCGTTTCACAACTCAGCCCGTATAATGCCGGCCTTTTCGGCTTGTAAGAAAAACTACACTCATCTGTAGGCTTTCGCGAAGTCATCCGCACAGGCCCGCTGAGTCTGGCCGTCACCACAGGTGCTCTCCATGGATTTCAACCCGATCGACCTTATCCTGCACCTCGATGTTTACCTCGACTTGCTGGTGAACAACTACGGGCCATGGATCTACGCCATCCTGTTTCTGGTGATCTTCTGCGAAACCGGTCTGGTGGTCATGCCATTCCTGCCGGGCGACTCCCTGCTGTTCATCGCGGGCGCTGTAGCGGCCGGCGGCGGCATGGACCCGGTGTTGCTGGGCGGCCTGCTGATGCTGGCGGCGATCCTCGGCGACAGCACCAACTACGTCATCGGCCGAACGGCGGGCGAACGCTTGTTCAGCAACCCGAACTCGAAAATCTTCCGCCGCGACTACCTGCAACAGACCCACGATTTCTATGACAAGCACGGTGGCAAAACCGTGACCCTGGCGCGTTTCCTGCCGATCATCCGCACCTTTGCACCGTTCGTCGCCGGCGTAGCCAAAATGCCTTACCTGCGGTTCTTTGCCTTCAGCGTCCTCGGCACCATTTTGTGGGTCGGCGGCCTGGTGACCCTCGGTTACTTCTTCGGCAACGTACCGTTCATCAAGACTAATCTTTCGCTGCTGGTGGTGGGCATCATCCTGCTGTCGCTGGTGCCGATGATCATCGGTGTGGTCCGCAGCCGCTTCGGCAACAGAGCTTCTAAAGCCCAATCGCGCTGACTCGCGATGTGGTCCCTGAGCGCTTGGCGTCGCCGGCGCATCCTGGCCAGACACCCGATTGCCGACGAACTGTGGCAGCGGGTGCGCCAGCACTTGAGTTTTCTCGATGGCATCAGCACCGCCGAAGATCAATGGCTGCGCGAAGCCTGCGTGCTGTTCCTCGAAGATAAACACCTGACCGCCCTGACCGGCGTCGAACTCCACCAAGAGCAACGCCTGCTGCTTGCCGCTCAAGCGCAATTGCCACTGCTGCATCTGGGCGATCTGAACTGGTACCAGGGTTTCCACGAAATCGTCCTCTACCCCGACGATTTCCTCAGCCCCCAACGTCATCGCGATACCAGCGGCGTCGAACACGAGTGGGACGGCGAACACAGCGGCGAAGCCTGGCAGCAAGGCCCGATCATCCTCGCCTGGCCCGGCGTGATGGCCAGTGGCGGCTGGGAAGGCTACAACCTGGTGATCCACGAACTCGCGCACAAACTCGACATGCTCAACGGCGACGCCAACGGCTTGCCGCCGCTGCACCCCGATATGCGGGTCAGTGACTGGGCCAAGGTCATGCAGCAGGCCTACGACGACCTCAATCGCCAACTTGACCGCAATCCGGATGCCGAAACGGCCATCGACCCCTACGCGGCGGAAAACCCCGCCGAGTTCTTCGCGGTCACCAGCGAATATTTCTTCAGCGCCCCGGATTTGCTGCACGAGGCGTATCCTCAGGTCTATGAGCAGCTGAAGCTGTTTTACCGCCAGGACCCGCTGGCCCGGCTGCGGCAACTTCTGGCCGAGAACCCGGTCTATCAGGCACACGACTAGTGCCCAGCCTCACAGATACGTTGCTCTTTTGACGAGTGGCCGTTGTGGTCAGGCAAGGCGCCGCGACGAGTCATAGCTGGCTATGGCGAGGAGCGGCAACGCAGCATGACCGCAACGGACGCCGTCAAAAAGCAACAGTATCTGTGAGGCTGGGCACTCGGGTCTACACGACCTCTGGTACGTGGCGTCGGCGCAGGAATATGCCTATAATCGCCGCCACTTTTTGGTCAATCCGGCCAAGTGTTTTTGGTCAACTAACGGGGGCACCGCCCAATGAGCTACAGCAAGATTCCGGCTGGCAAAGACCTGCCGAACGACATCTACGTCGCGATCGAGATTCCGGCCAACCACGCGCCGATCAAATACGAAATCGACAAAGACAGCGATTGCCTGTTCGTTGACCGTTTCATGGCCACCCCGATGTTCTACCCGGCCAACTACGGTTACATCCCGAACACCCTGGCTGACGACGGTGACCCCCTCGACGTGCTGGTCGTGACCCCTTACCCGGTTGCGCCAGGTTCGGTGATCCGCGCTCGTCCAGTTGGCATCCTGAACATGACCGACGACGGCGGCGGCGATGCCAAAGTCATCGCAGTCCCACACGACAAGCTGTCCCAGCTGTACGTCGACGTGAAGGAATACACCGATCTGCCACCGCTGCTGATCCAGCAGATCGAGCACTTCTTCGCGAACTACAAAGATCTCGAAAAAGGCAAGTGGGTGAAGATCGAAGGCTGGGCCGGCGCAGATGCCGCTCGCGATGCGATCATAAAGTCGGCTGCTGCCTACAAAGGCTGAGACGCCACTGGCCTCGCGGCTGTGACGACTTGAAGAAAACCCCGGTTGATCCGGGGTTTTTTGTGGGCGCTCATAAAGCGCTTTTTAAACAGGGCGTTTACTTGAAGCTGCCTCAGTTTTTTCTTGTTTAATTTGTTCCAAATACGTCTTACATCCGGTCGTAAATTTCCCTCGAAATTTGAACGGTTCGTTTATTCAAAGCCCGGCCCAGCGCCCGTAGACTCGTGTTTATGAAAAAGAACACTAGCGGCCCACGGTTTAAGACGCTCCTCGAAGAAGCGAAAATAACGACGACAGGATTTGCCGCTTTCTTCGACACGGAGCCGCAAAATATCCATAACTGGTACACCCGCGGCGTGCCCGCCTACCGCATGGAAGAGGTCTCCAGACTACTGTCGGTAAACAGCGACTGGCTCAAGACCGGCGAAGGTCCACAAAGCTCAAAACACCTGCGACTGATCGACGAGTCAGGCAACACCTTCGACGCCCAGGCCATCCGCGGCATTTACACGGTGATCGAACCCACCGATGTCGAGCTGCCCGTCTACAAAGAAATGCCCATCGCCCCGGGGTCCCATAAAACCCACGTCATCGAAGACCCCGGCCAATTCATCCGCCTGCCCAAAAGCCACCTCGACTCCCTGGAAATCAACCATGCGGATGTGTTCTGCGTCCACATGCTCGGCAACGGCATGGGAGCCAGGATTGAAGACGGCTCCACACTCGCCATCGACCGAGGACTGACCAAGGTGATTGACGGGGAAATCTACGCCATCGAGCACGACGGGATGCTGCGAATCAAATACCTGCACCGGATGCCCGGCAATGCCCTGCGGTTGCGCAGTTACAACAAGGCTGAGCATCCAGATGAGATCTTCAATGCCGAGCAGATTGAGAAGCAGAACATCAGGGTGTTGGGGTGGGTGTTCTGGTGGTCGACGCTGAACAAGCGACGGCCGGCGGTGCCGTTCTTGTAACACCTGAGTAGAAAGCCCACTGCCACAGGCATCACACGATCCCTGTGGGAGCGGGCTTGCCCGCGAAAGCGATGGTTCATTCACCCAAAAATTCGGATGGACTCCCTGATCCCGAGCCCCGACAGCTCTAATACGCACACCAAGCTGGGAATCCCGCAAAAAAATCAGTATGCTGCGCCCCACATTTGCGCATCACCCCGCCCCGCGGCTCTGATCGCACCGACAAGGCAGATGATTTTCTCGCCGAGTCCCACAGCCGGACGCAAGATCCGGGTGTACGTTTTGAAGGCTGGCGCGGTTTACCAAAAATGAACCAAGTCAGTCCCCGAGAAGCCGGCCACAAGCCGGCTTTTTAATGCCTGAAAGCCTTGTAAAATAAGGGCCGCATTCAAAACACCATCTTTGACCCACACTATGACCCACACCCAAACACTTGGTTAGCTGCCGCTCTATCGACTCGACTTCTTCGACAACAGCCGGCTGCGCTCGACCAGTAGCTGTCGGTGGCGACAGTCAAAAACTGCCACTCCGGAGTGCCTGAGCGCTGCCGTACTGGGCACGTTCAAGAAGAAGGTTAATTGTCACGTGGTTCAAATACAGAACCATTGAGCTGTTTTCGGCAGTCGCCACAAAGAGATTGATGATTCAGGAGCCCCAAAAGGGCAAGAGGATTTGATAGTTTCTTAAACAGTACGGGCGTGGATCATCACCAGACGGCCCTCCTACGGCACACCAATTGGTCGAATTGGACCGTTACCAAAAAATTGGTTTGGTATTGACCGGTTGTTTACACGACCGGCAGAGAGCGACCGGTTGCAGGCCTTCACGACAAGCAGCAACCGGCCGATTGTGTTGAAAAAGTCGGTCCTACCCAAATTGCCTGATCATTGCCTGGTGAAAACGCCTTTTTTGCACGCTGCTACGTGAAGTCCGAGCCCGGAAGCCTCTGCCAAAAGCAAAGATTTCAATCTCGGACGCGTACTTTTATGATGCGCAAACCAAGGCCAACTTTTTCAACAGAATCGGCCAGGAGCGGACGTTCATAGCGGTCCACTTCTGGCCGATTACACCCTGTCGCGATGGGCTGCAATCGCCCCAAGCTGCCGACGGAAAGCATCGGCAGACAAAGATCTGTCATTGGTTGAGGAGCTTCACTACGGCCCTGGAGATTTCTACGAATCAAGGCGGATTCATCTTCCTCTGAAACCAGCACGTCATAGTCCAGAGCCCCTGGCCCGAATTGCCACAGGTGAGCAGGAGCCGCGCCTCCCGTTTCGGACGCCGGTTAACGCGCTCGCACTAGTCGAAAGCCAGTGCGGGCAGCCCAGCCCGGCCTTACTGGATATGCAGCAGCAAAGTGTTGGAAGGCGCTCAAAGATAGACCGGAAGCACCACAGACTATAGGGAGCATCATTCACAAATTGGTGAGTTTCAAAACACCGGTTTGTGTCCAAATTTTAGCTGGACGCCTGGCCCCGCTGCCAACTGCACCTCCATTGGCATCAAAATAAGCAATCAAGGAGGCCGAGCAACCGGCCTGAGAAACCGCTACACAAAGCAGGCTCAGTTCATTAAGATCTACGGCTATTTTGACAAGCCTAGGTGGCGCCAGCCGTGAATATGTGGACACGTCCAACATCGGATAAGCGCTCGACGACCGAAGATCCAGACAACAGCAGTACCACTTGCAGCTTAACGGCCATCTCCCTGTTCTCAGGCGCTGGTGGACTTGACTTGGGGCTTGAGAATGCGGGCGACGGCAGAATCCAATTTAAGGCCTGGGTCGAACTGGATGAGGACTGCCGAAAGACCTTGGCTTTGAATCATCCTGGGTCCGAAGGCGCCATCTTTGGCGACATCACAATGGTGACGCCTGAGCAACTGATGGAAGCTGCCGGCGTCAAAAAGGGCGAGACATTCCTCGTTGCTGGAGGGCCGCCTTGCCAGGCATTTAGCACCGCCGGCCTCCGTCGCTCCATTAACGAAGAGCGCGGCCAAGTCGTTGATCACTACTTCGACGTGATTCGCAAGACGAAACCTCGGTTTTTCGTATTCGAGAACGTGCGCGGGCTGGCGTCCGTGGCTATAAAGCACAGGCTCTACGTGGATCGCATCGCGAGCGAGCGAGCTAATCCTGGAGAGCCTGACCTCGAAGATGATGAGCGCCTCGGCTCGGTATTTGACCAAGTTTTCTGGCCCAAGATGAAGAGCCTTGGCTACGAAATTGTCTTCGGGCTTGTTAACGCGGCGGACTACGGAACGGCACAGATACGTCATCGTCTCGTCTTCATCGGAAGTCGAGACAAGGAGTTCGGATCCGGCACGTTCCGCAAGATTACGGGGGAGACAATGACGCTTAAGGACCTCCTTCCTCCGACGCATCATAAGTTCGCGCCATATTCGCCGATCAAGCCCTGGAGAACGCTTCGAGATGCAATCGAAGGGATTTCCGAGCCGACCATCGATCAGACGTTCAGCTACAGCGATGAACGGAGGGAAATCTGGAAACGAATTCCTCCTGGAAAATACTGGACATACATTCGCGATAACCCAGACATGTTTCCCGAGGGACTTGAAAGCTTTCTGAAGGGCGCGTTCAAGTCGGGCGGAGGCAAGGTGGGCTACTGGCGACGCCTAGGGTGGGACAGACCATCGCCCACACTACCGACCCAACCACAGCACTTGGCGACTGGACTTTGTCACCCAGAAGTTGAGCGGCCGCTTTCCGTGCCGGAATACGCTGTTCTCCAAGATTTCCCAGTCTCCTATAAGTTCGCTGGAAACAAGGCCAGCCAATACAAGCAGATTGGGAATGCCGTTCCGGCGCGATTGGGCCGCGCGGTAGGCAACCTCCTCCTATCCGTTGCTGGCTTCCGTGAAGCCACGCTTGTGACTGGCGAAATCGCTTCCCCCAAAAACAAAGAATGGATGCTAGAGCAATGACGGTACCGCGCGAAGAGATCATTGGCCACATCAATCAGGCGGTGGGAGTTGCAATCCAGCGTGTCACGGAACGAGCTGAAGAGCTCTTCACGTCAGAGATCGCCAGCAACGATAACGGAGGCGCGTCGCCATTTCAGAAGCTACTGGTTCCCGAGGCAAAAATTTTCTCTTCATTCGAGCGCTCTCTTAGTGCGTCACTGGGGAAAGCCTTCGACTATATCGGCGCCGCTATTGCGCGCAAAACATACGGAAACGGCGAACACGACTACCACCTTACAGGCACCATTGCGCCCGAGACACTTATCGCTATCGAACATATTGTTGCTCGGTACAAAGCGAAACGGGAGCATCGCGCTATGCCCGACGCGCAGGCAGAGATGCGTGAGCTCGTCGGCGTTATAGAAGCAAATGACCGGTCCCTCGAGCGTGACGTGAAAAGCGACGTCTATTTCGTAGACCACGAAGGCTACCGAAATTTCCTGGAGATCAAGACGGTCCAACCCAACTACGACACGTGCGACAAGATGAAGACACGCATCTTGACGATTCGAGCAATGCATCATGGTGTCCATGAGAAAGTGAGGGCGCTTGCCGTCTTCCCACACAACCCGAATGGCCTTGTCGGGGCATACGCCTGGCCTCCACTTCGCTACTTCCTGGATCCAGAGCACGATTGGAAAGCCAGGGGAATGCCCTTGATGGGGCAGGGGCTTTGGAACTTCATTGGCAACTCTGACGATACCTATGACGAGCTTTTGGATTGCTTTTACGAGGTATCCAACTCTCGTCGCGATGAAGTGCTCAGCCTATTGCGCCTAGTGGACGAATAAATGAAGACCATTGACTTGAAGTGCCCCAAAGATGCCTGGCCGCTTGGTCTCAAGGGATCGGTCGTCATCGGAATTATGAAGGAGAGTGGCAAGGATACTACGTGGTTGGCATTCGACGTGGCCAACCGGAGCGTCTCAACCGTATCGGGCATTATTTCTCCTGGGAGCGACATGCCTGCGGAAATCGAAGCTCTAAAGCCAGTCATTTTTGCAGTGGGATACCGCACTATCTGGGAATGGGCGCATACAGATCAGGAGGAGTTCTACAAGCAGATCGCCAAGGGCAAGCTGCACATTGGAGGCGATTTCCGGGAGTTCGGACGCGTGACGCCACGACTAATACGCCTCTTCGAGGCAACGGGAATTTGGGCCAATCTAGACTTCATTGTTGCCCAGCTGCAAGCTGAAGAGCCCCTGCTTTTGTAGACGCGCAGTGACCGCTTCTGGCCGATTCTGTTGAAAAAGTCGGATTTTCAGATCGCCTGAACTCAGGCATGGCTACCAAAGGAGAACCGCCTCACCACATTGAGTGGCTTTCGGCTCTTCGTTGACCGTTGTTGCTCTGTTATTGGGTTAATTTGAGTTTTTTTGCTGAGTGCAGGCGCACCTATCCCGTGACTGGTGGGCCCTTGAGAGGTCAATTTGGCCAGCAGTCGCAGGTTCTGTACGCAGCGGCCAGCGCGAACTCATCGGTCGCACCACTCATGCCGCGTAGTCTCAAGCGATCCAATTTCAGGATGTGCTTGAGGTGGGCAAACAAAATTTCCACCTTTTCGCGTTCGTGGCGAGAGCGCACGTTGCAGGTGTCGCTCCGATTCGCCGAGCCACATCACGCGCGGTTTCATGGATGCTGCGAGCAATCTTGCTGAGCGATGTGTTCGGGCTGCACTTGGCTTTCTTCGGGCAGGCTACGCAGTCGGTTTGCCTGGATCGGAAGATGATGGTGTTGGCTGTGGTGACGTGCGAACGCTTATTCTTGAAGGCTCGCCATTCGTTGCGAATGCATTGCGGGCGGGCGGGCGGCGGGCGGCAGTATTCCTCAACCTCTTCATTCCAGTGGAAATCGTTGCTCGAAAAACTGTCTTCTTGCACTCGGCTTTGTCCCACACCGACACGTTCGGTTCGATATCTTTTTTCTCCACCATCCAAGCCAGCATCGGCGCTGTACCGTAAGCCGTATCGCCGATGAGTCGATCCGGCTTGATGTCGAACTGCGCTTCAACGCGATCGATCATCGTCTTGGTGTTCTCGACCTCGGCCGTGCGATGAGCCGGAGTTGGTTCCACATCCACGATAACGCCGTGCTCGGTATCGATTAGATAATTCGTGGAGCTGGGCCACCCAGAGCAGCTGTCCAGCGAGCCTGAGGATCCGTCAGTGATAAACGCTTCGGCAGCGTTTCGGCCGAAGCCTCTTCATCAAGTGCCCTCACGGTACTCACGCACGGCCCGAGTGCTCAAGGACGGATCGCTCCATTTGACCAGTTCATCACCCGGTACGCCGCGCTGCCGGCTCGTATCCGCTTTAATGATGCTGGCGTCCACGGCAAAGCCTTCGCCCTTGACCAAGCCTGCGTCCATGCAGCGACGCAACACTTCATTGATCAACCAGAAGGCATAGGGGACAGATTTATTTTCCGTACTCTTGGTCGGTAGCTTCTGGCCATAGTGTGTAAAACGTCTTCGCGAACCCTTGCTATGATTTCTGAGGATCTCATCGCAGGGATCGCCCATGAAGCGTTTTATCCAGGGTGAGCAGCGAAGCCAAGCTGCCTTACTTCCCGAGAGCCTCAACGACAAAGCGCGTTACTTTACGGCACTAAGATTGCGAACAGGACAGAGGCGGATTAACCGCCCGTCGCCACGAACTTGAAGGAACCAACCGATGGCTCTTATTGACGGCGCTCGCTCTCTCCCAACTCAGCACATTACCGTTCGCGTGCCTTGGCACGACCAGCGTTGGAACGGGACGCTCTGTAAAGATCCTTGCGCCAACACCTCATGCATGGTGCTGCCACGGGTAGGTACCGGCAGAGATGATGTTTTCGAACAGAAGTGTGCTGGACAATCACTGCAAGGCTTGACCGAAAGCGAACTTCCACCATGTGTCGACGAACATGGAACCTTTATGGCGGAATTTGGGCTTAGCAAACTTAAGGAACACCCTTACCGCAACGTTGAAACACATATGCATTTCGCTGAGACGCCAGTCACGCTAGATCCTTTCGCTGCTGCGGCAATTCCTTTTCGTTGGATGCTGAAAAACAACGTCGAAGGCGTCAAGCGTGACATGCTGTCTGGCCTAGCTAAATCCCTTGCGCTTGGCTACAACCCCGCCAGGGAACCGACCATACCGGAGTCGATTCCCGATACATGGATACATGGATACATGGATACAGGAAGGTACTAACCAGCAGGTAATGCTGGACACCTTTTTCAGCGCCATTGAGCCACAGGACTCCCTAGTCTTTTTCTATGCCAAGCGAACACCGCTGTCGGAGTCGCCGCGCCGCGTCATTGTCGGCGTTGGACGGGTGACGGGTGTAGGTAAACCGGTCGAATACCACTACACAGGCGGCAAGCGACGCGAGAATCAGATGTCGGGCTTCCTATGGGAGCGGACATTGGCCCACTCCATCCGGATTGACGGCAAAGGGAAGCACGATGGTTTTCTGCTTCCCTACCATGATCTATTGGCGCTGGCCGAACAAAACGAGCACTTGGAGCTTGAGCGCTGCATCGCCTTCGCCCCGGACGAAGCTTTCGAGCAGTACTCGTACGGCTCGGAGCTGCTTCACCATGACAATGCGATCGCCTCTCTGCTAGCCATAGAACACGCTCTGCTAGAGACCTCTCGTCTCATGCCAGGGCCTTGGGCGGAATACCGGTCCCGGGTCGATCGTGAGCTCAATAGAATCTGGAAGCTGCGCGGCCCCTTCCCAGGAATCGGTGCGGCTCTGTGCGCCTTCGGCGTTGAGCGAGGCAACCTCCTAGCCTGGCACTTGGCCGCCCAGGGTCAGGAAGGTGACACGCAGTCGGCGTGGGAGCACTTTGAGACGATCCTGCAGCAGCCCGAACGTTTGCCACGGCATCTACAGAACACTGTTGGCCCAACCCTTGCAGGCAAATGGGAAGGGCTGGACAGCGGCCGGAAGGCGCTGCTTATGCTGCTCAGCCGCTTCGAGCTCAGCTCTGACCAGGCGCAATTCTGGTATTCCGCCGAGATGCGTAAAGCTTCTGGCATCAAGGACTCAGACCAAGCCATACGCGAAAACGCCTATCTACTATTCGAAAACTCACACGAGCACGCCCTACCCTTTAACGTTGTCGATCGCGGGCTTTTCGGCGCGCGCGACTTAGAAGGCCCCAACGCTCTCCCAGCTGAAAGTTGCTTGTTCGAAGCCACTGATCCGCGACGCGTCCGAGCGCTGATAGTCGATCTGCTGGAGCAAGCAGCGATTGAGGAAGGCCATACAATTCTCCCTGAAACTTGGACGATAGAGCGCATCCGCTCACGAGCTATCGAGCCAGCCTGTCCGGTGGATGCCGACCTCCTGCCTCTCTTCGACGAAGACCTGCTGCCATTCGTTGTACTAATCGAAGATGAGGGCAGAAGAAGCTATCAGCTCAAGCGCTACGAACAGACCCGAATCTGCATCGCCGACGAGGTGGAGTACCGCCATAAGCGTGCTAGCAAGACTGAAGAGTTTGATTGGGCTGATCTGGTCGATGCGGCAATTGGCAAGGGAATGGACAACCCAGCAGCCGACATCCAAGAGGAAGAGGCCAGAAAGGAGAAGGCAGCGGCACTTCGAATGCTCCACCAGCGCCGCATCAGCGTGCTACTGGGCGCTGCAGGCACTGGAAAGAGCACCCTAATCAAAGCCCTGTGCCGCATCCCGGCAATCCAGAACAGTGGCATCTTGTTACTCGCCCCAACCGGCAAGGCGCGGGTGCGACTGGAGCAAGCCAGCGGAATGCCCGGACAGGGCGAAACCATCGCCCAATTCCTGAATCGCTTCGATCGCTACGACGGTACACAAGGCCGCTATTTCATGAACTCATATGGCCGCCGCGCAACAGGGTACAAAACCGTTGTGATCGACGAGGCATCCATGCTGACAGAGGATCAGCTAGCGGCAACTCTGGACGCCCTGCAGGGTGTCGATCGGTTGATACTCGTCGGCGATCCGAATCAGTTGCCTCCGATTGGCGCAGGCCGCCCCTTCGTCGACATTTGCCACTGGCTTCAACCGGAGCAAGTTGCCAGCTCTGGAATTCGAGTCGTCGATGGCTATGCCGAGCTACTGGTCACGCGCCGCCAACAAACCGGTGAGGACCGCGACGACTTGGCCTTTGCCAATCTGTTCAAGGGCGAGGCACAGGATGCCGGCGCCGATGCGGCCTGGAACCAACTCATTACTGCTAATTCACCCAGGATGGGTGTACTGACCTGGGAGTCGACCGAGCATCTAGCATCCCTGTTGTGCGAAGCGATGGCCCGGGAGCTGAAGTTCTCTTCACCTGATGACAGTCTCACTTTTGAGCAGAGCTACGGCGGCAGCTTGTACGAAGGCAAGGTGTTCTTCTGGCCTCGAACGCAGGAGCAAAGCAGCGGTGGCGCAGCAGAGAAAGCTGAGGACTGGCAGGTCCTAACGCCGCTGCGTCACTCGGCAGTTGGTTCGGACGCGCTCAATCGACAACTGCAGACCCATTACCGGACATTTGCCCTGGAACTCAGCGGACGCAGCGGTTGGCAACGCCGCATTCCGAGACCTATGGGATCAAGTCGGTTGCTGTGGGGTGACAAAGTCATAAACGTGCAAAACAGGTCAGGCCGCGCTTGCTATCCGAAGAATCCTGACTCCTATGTGGCCAATGGCGAGATAGGCGTGGCAACCGGTCATTTCCGGCGTCGGGATAGCAAGTATTTCTTCGAACAGCTTCAGGTCGAAATGGCCACCCAACCCGGAGTGGAGTTTCACTACAAACCATCTGAATTTGGAGCCGATAGGACAGCGCCGCTCGAGTTGGCATACGCTCTGACGGTGCATAAAACCCAGGGCAGCGAGTTTGGCATCACCTTCATCGTGATTCCAAAGCATTGCCGACTGCTAACAAGGGAAATGCTCTATACGGCTCTGACCCGGCACAGGAACAAGGTGGTGCTACTAATCCAGGGCAAGCTGTCGGACCTATTCTGCTACAGCCAGGATTCTGCCTCCGAAATTCGGCGGCGCATGACCAATCTATTTCAGACCTCCACTCCGGTGACATTGCAGCTCGGCAACCGCACTGTCACTCTTGATGACAAGCTGATCTATCGTACAGATCGTGACGAACTGGTCCGTTCGAAGAGTGAATGGATCATTGCCGACAAGCTGCACGCAGCTGGAATCCGATACATCTATGAGTATCGGATGAACCTGGGCGGCACCGAGCGCTGGCCAGACTTCGTCATCAATGACGATCGTCGCGGTCTAACTTGGTACTGGGAACACTTGGGGCGTATGGACAAGCCGGATTACCGTGCACGCTGGGAAATCAAGCGCAAGGCCTACGAAGCACAGGGAATTGTTCCCATAGAAGAATACGTGTCTGGGCAGTCGACAGGCATCCTGATCACCACCGAGGAGGATGGCCAAACAAGAGACCTGAGCGAGCAAATCACCGCACGAATCTCGCTAATCCGTAACCCAGGTTTACTCTAAGCACAAACGATGAGCTCGACTGTTAGCGAAAGCAGTCGAGTTCGCAGCAGGTATATGGGAGCGAAAGTCCATGATGCTTCAACAGGACCTGTTTGAATCCGAGGCGGCTCGTTCACTGCTGGATCAGCTACTGGACGACTCACGTCTTTATCACAGCAGCTCAAAGAGTTATCAATCTCTTGGTGACGGCTGCTGAAAACAGTTCAACGGTTTTGAATTCGAACCACGTCATGCTCCAGTTTCTCCTCAAATGGAATGTCATAAATGTTCTCGCACGCGCCTAGTACGGCAGCGCCCGGCACTCGCGCGTGGTGTTTCGCTCAGTCCAGAATCTCGCGACGAATCTTGTCCTGCTCCCGCAGCTGTTCGGCCAGTTCTCGCAGCAGCGGCCTCATCCCGCCTGTCCAGGCATTGCGTGATGCAACGGCCTTGTCATATCGCCAACGCAGATCGAAGCTGCCAGCGCAGTGCTGGCTTTTAGGTCGCGACAAGTGGCCGCTAAGCCTTTTTATTGGTGCTTTCAGGCGCTAGCCAAGTCCCTGATTCTGAGGACCGTGGTAGTTGAGCAGTTGGCGTGCCTGGCCGTTGCGCGGATGCCAAGGCCTGCTCCGAGCAGTTCCGTAACGCGCTTGTGCAGATCTTCATCAATCGGCCGGCCCTGATACTTACCGGCAGCTTTGGCCTTCTCGATACCCTGGGCCTGGCGCTCGCGGCGTTGCTCGTAATCCTTGCGCGCAATGGCGGCCATCATTTCCACAAGCATCGAGTTGATAGCGCCCAGCATCCGCCCAGTGAACTCGTCGCCCTTCGTGTCCTGCATTCCCTGGTGGCTGGTCGGCAGATCGAGCGCGACGATGCGCAGGCCCTTGGAATCAATCGTGGCCTTGAGCTTCTGCCAGTCCTCCACCGGCAAACGGGAGAGCCGGTCTATCGACTCCACCAGCAGCACGTCACCCTTGCGCGCATCTTTGAGCAGACGCACAACTCGGGCCGGTCTGCGGAGGCGCCGCTGGCATTCTCCAGATACACGCTCGCAATGACCTCGTTATGGTCGCTGGCGAACTGCTCAAGTGAGGCCCGGGCACGGCTGGCGTCTTGTTCTTCGGTGGATGCTCGGAGGTATGCGCGGATGAACATGATGGGTGCCTGTATCAGTTAAAGTGCTCTACTAATACTGCTGCACTATGGGTGTTACTTATCAAGCGGAAAGTGCAAATAAATTCGATTTTGCGCGTATCAGCTCAGGTATAGGCACACTGAGATCCGCCAGTGTGCCAACCAGTCCCGAGGGGGCAATGCGGCGCGAAATGATGAGCCAGAGCTACACCACTCGGGTCGACCAATTATGGACGGTCGCCTGCCGGTAGATAATGCAGCTCTAACATCAAAACCTTTTTACGCTCTAGCGAGGCCATCTTGGCCCGCGCCTAGAGCTTTCGCAGGTACTACCTGAGGTGTTGCCGAAGATGCAGGTACCGCAGGTACCGCAGGTTTCGCAGGCTTAGGCACGGCAGGTCTTGCCGCAGCTACCGGTGCCACCGCCTTGGGTGAGGCTGGTTTCTTCACGGCGGGTTTCGCAGCAGGTTTGGCCGCCGCAACCTTCGCTGCAGCTGGTTTTTTCACAGCAGGTTTTCCAGCAGCCTTGGCCACCGTAGCCTTCGCTGCAGCTGGTTTTTTCACAGCAGGTTTTCCAGCGGTCTTGGCCACCGCAGCCTTCGCTGCACCTGGTTTTTTCACAGCAGGTTTTGCAGCAGGTTTAGCCGCTGCAACCTTCGCTGCAACTGGTTTTTTCGCAGCAGGTTTTGCAGCAGGCTTGGCGGCAGCGGCTGGTTTTCCAGCCCTGGGAGCAGCATTTGAACCCAGCGCAAGTGCTGCAATAGGTTGTACCGTGAGTTCTACGCCTATCGCGGTCATCAATTTTTTGATGGTTTCGAATCTCGTTTTCGCGCCTGCTTTCAAAACTTTATAAAGGCTTTCACGATTGACCCCAGCATCTTTTGCGACTTTGTTTACGCCTTTGGCTTTTGCGACTTCTGCCAAAGCGTGGATGAGACCTTCCGTATCATCCGCTTTCATGCTTTCGGCCAAGTAAGCCGCCATAGCTTCAGGACTGTCGAGAAAGCGCGAAGCTTCATAACGAGTCGTGCCAGAAGCGTTAAGACTGAGGATTGGCATATCCTCAGGGTTAAATTTCGTATCGGTCATGTCAATTTTCCTCTCAGGGCATCGAGGATTGCTTTAGCTCGCTTGATACCTCGCTTTTGATCCGTTTTGTCGCTTCCACTAAGCATCAAGAACTCAGCTTGTCCCGAGCGCACAAAGTAAATTCTGTACCCAGGTCCAACAAAAACACGCATTTCGCTCATACCTTCGCCTACAGGTTCGCAATCTCCGAAATTGCCATCTCCGGCGCGATCCAGACGGCCAAGGATGGCCGCTTTTCCTTGAACATCCTTCACACCATCAAGCCAATCGTCAAAATCTGGCGTTTTCTGGATATCAAATTTTTTTTTCTTATTGATCATAGTCCCATGTGTAGCCAGATGGCTACTCCTTGTCAGTATGAGGTTCAGTGCAGATCAAGGCGCAGTCCCATCACAAACGCTCTGGTTGGGGACGATAGAGAAAATAGAAAAAATCGTACAGCACTTCGCCTGTCAGGTTGGCAATCTTCTGTCGCTGATCAGCCGCAGCTCACCGGCCCCAAAGCCGAGCCCGCGCACCGTTAAAATTTCCGCTGAAATCCCCGCCAAAAAGCATCCACCAATCCCCAACCAGTAAAGATCTAGGTACAGACAAACACCGCATTTTTTCCAGTACAACCGCCATAACTTCAACTTGTGTGGCCGATCAGCCCTATTTTTCACATCTAGCGATCAGCGGCGAGCTAATCGATTTATCGCATCTGGAGCCCTTCACGTTCGTCGTCAGCAGTCAGTTGTGGGGCGCGCGCTCCCAAAAAAATTGCTGGCTTAAGCATTTTGCGGACTTTCATATCGACGAATCATCGGTGGCCGGCACCCCGTAGGGCTCTTCCGCAGTGAGTCACCCAGACGCGCGCAAAAAAGCCCACGAAAGCGGGCTTTTTTGTGTGGACTGACCGTAAGACGATTAGTGGCGGTACGGTACTTTGCTCAAGCCTTCGCTTTTTTCGAATCGATGAGGTTGAGCACTTTCTGCCCGTCAGGCATGCCCGACATGGTCCTCAGGAACACGACGTTGCGTTCCAGCGCTTTCTTGATGGCGGCTGCCGAAAGGGGTTTTTCTAGAATCGTGAACCCCTCCAGGACTTGGTAGTGGCATTCGTCCTTTTCACCCTCATGGTCACGCATCTGCACCTGGCCGGTCCCTCGGCCATAGGCCACGATACCTTTGACATTTTGGTATAAAAACACCACTTCACCCTTCTTGATGCGGTTGATGCTGAACTTCCAGGGGTCATAAAACGCCGCGGCTGCCTCATTGGCTAGCATCCACTCTTGATCGTCGTCGGAATGTCTCTTGTTGGTGTTCAAGATATGGAAGCCGGCCGCTGGTTGCGAATCGGCTTTCTCCGCCAGAGCTAACTGAGCTGCTTTAGCCATCTCAGCTTTATCCACCTCGTCCAACACATTCTGGGCAGCATCAGCGCCCTGCTGCAGCAGTTTGAGTATGACCTCGTGCTTCGAAAGGTCTAAATCAATCGCCAACATTTCGATGAAGTCATGCAGCGGCTCGGGAATTCTGACGGTAGAAGCAATCGACTCATTTTTGGCTTTTTTGGAATTTTCTATCAGCGTGAGGATGTCTGTCATGGGCTCGGCTCCTATGGTTTGTTGAACACACCATATCTGGTATCACTAATGATATCAATGACAGTTAGTCATCCGAACTCTTTTTGAACTGTTTTTTGGACACAAATAATTGGTGATAAAACCGTTATCACCATATTTAGCCTGGGAGGGCTCCTATGAAATTCCGCATTGAAACAGTATTCGATCAGCATCAAGCCTGCCCTACTGCCATGATTACCCAGACCACCCTACCGACCTTGACTTCCGCACTTGGACCTGCAGCACCTGCCTGCAGTCGGTGTACATCGAGATGGCCGACCAGGCCGGCACCACTACACCGTCGAGCGTGCCAGCCCAGGAAATGCGTGTGAATGATTTCATTGTCTATCGAGAACCGTCTGGCATAACTGCACGTCTGGTCACCGCCTCCAACCGGTACCCGGGCAAAGGAAATCTGTGGCATCTGGCGGTGGCAGGTTATGGCAGTGCCCGGATCTCCCCCGAGCAATACGTCAGTCACGTTCCTTTATAAATTGTGAGCCACTTACGGTACCGCGCCGATGCTGGCCTGGATGGTGGAGGAAAAAGACATCGAACCGCATGTGCCGGTGTGGGACAAAACTGAGCGCAAGAACGACAGCTTTTCGAGTAACGATTTCCACTGGAATGAAGAGGCCGAGGAATACCGCTGCCCAGCCGGCAACGTATTACGTAGCGAATGGCGAGCCTTCAAAAACGAGCGTTCGCATGTCACAAAAGCCAACACCATCATCTTCCGATCTAGACAGACCGACTGCGCGACATGTCCGATGAAAGCCAAGTGCTGCCCGAACACTGCGTTCCGAAAGATCGCTCGCAGCGTCCATGAAGCCGCTCGTGATGTGGCTCGACGCATCGCAGCGACGCCGGAGTACGTGCGCTCTCGCCACGAACGTAAGAAGGTCGAAATGTTGTTTGCCCACCTCAAGCGCATCCTGAGATTGGATCGCTTGCGACTACGTGGCATGAGCGGCGCGACCGATGAGTTCACGCTGGCCGCTGCGGTGCAGAACCTGCGACGGCTGGCCAAACTTACATCTCAAGGTCCGCCAGTTACGGGATAGGTGCGCCTGCACTAAGCAAAAAACCTCAAACTAACCCAATAACAGAGCCGCAAAGGTCAACGAAGGGCCGAAAAACCACTCAATGTGGCGAGTAGGTTCTCCGGTGGCGGTCGTGCCTGAGTTCAGGCGATCTGAAAATCCGACTTTTTCAACAGAATCGGCCGCTCGCTGCCGGTCGCAACCTCGACGTGCAAGGGGCAATCTAGGTGAAAACGGCGGTCAGCATCAAATCAACGGGAAAGTGATCGTCTTCTCCCTCACTTTGCTATGGGGTTGACAGGTCGCATTGTAATGGACTAATCGCGCGCTCCTGCGCGCGTACTGGTACAAAAAGCATCAAAGTTTCCACGCTGAAAGGCGTACGAAAATCATCCGTCCGTCTCAAATACGCTTAGGCAATCGCTGAGACCCGGTTCTGAGACTGAACCATGTCACGCTCCAGCTTCTCTTCGATAGCCTGACGCACAAACTCCGAACGGTTGCCCTTAGCCGGGTGCCCGCCGCCAAGGGGATAACCAATAAGCTCGTCAATGGTTTCCACCGTATGCCCCTCAACGGACACGATCAGGCGGATTTTTGGCTGATTCTTGAACTGGCGGTTCTTGCTCATCGCTTACTCCTCAGTCTCAACTTATTACATACCCGCGGCCGCATAATTTGAAGATTGGGCGGCACTTGGGGTGGGCTCTAATTTGCGCTGGTTGCGCCGATGGTGTTCGGCGCTGCGCCGGTCATGTTTGGCACACTGGCGCAAGCATCCCAATGCGCTGCGCCGATGTGCTGGGGGGGGTTATAGGGGGGTGGCGCGGCGCACTTTAAACGCACTGAATGGGCACATTTTCGAGCGCGTCTGCGGGTTTCACCAGCAGTTCGACCAGCACCAGACGCTCGCGAATTTTACGATGGGGCGCCTTGTACTCGGCCCGCTGAATGCGCCCGTCGCGGATCAGAGCAGTAATGGCGCGTGCGGCGCGCTGACTACCCGCCTTGCCCCGGAAGGTCAGGCTATATTCTGGGAGCGGCTCCAACGCTTTCATGGCCGAATACGCGCCAGGTGCCAAACTGGCTGATACTTTGATACCCGCGTCATGGGCAGCCGTTAAGGCACGGATGATCTCGGCGTGATCGAAATTCTCAGTGGTCAGGCCCTCGCATTGAGTTCCAGCCTCAGGCACGAGAACCCCATCCACGCACATAAAAGGCAAGGGTTCAGCCTGTGCGCTAAGGTTGGCCTTCTCATGTACGAGCAGAATACGCCCATCCCGTTCCATCAGTGCCAAACGCGAGCGAGCGCTGTTGTGCCAAGCGGTCGAACCGCTGTAGGTATTACCCCGCGCACCATCCTTGGCAGCGCTCTTATCGATATGCGCCAGCAGAACCACAGCAGCATTGTGCTTGCGGGCAATGTCGGCCAAACCACGCACAAAGGCACGCACCATACGGCGGCTGTTTTCGTTCGCATCGAACGCATCAGAAGCGTTGTCGATCACGATCAACCCCGCACCATGAGCACCCGCTTCCAGCTCCCGGTATGCCTGGGTGAAAACGGGTTGCGCGCTAAAACCATCGCCCTCTGTCATCAGAGCGGTGATGGTTTGCGTGCCGTCCAACAGGCGAAGGGAGGCAAGCACGCGCTCTGCGGGCAGCCCGTATGCCTCAATGATACTGCGCAAGCGCAGACGCACGATGCTGGCTTCATCCTCCAAGCTTACGAACAGCACGGGGGATTGCTCGACTTCCTGACCTGCGAAGGGAAGACCGCATGCAACATGCGCGCTGATAGCCAATGCGAGGCTCTACTTACCGATACCGCCATGCCCCCCGAACAGAGTCACATGACGGCGAGGCATCAACGGTTTCACGGCATAGCGCACAACATCCGGGCTGGCGCTCATGACGTCGTTCAATTTCACCTCCAGCAACGCACGGCGCGGCGGTGTGGCGTCGCTCTCCAGCTCTACCAGCTGACGATCCAACTGGTCGACTCGTTCGTGTGCCAGTGCCAGCCGTGCGGTGTTCTTTTCACTCATGGGGCCGGCCTCAGCCTCTGCCTTTGCAATATCGAGAATCAAACGCTCAGAATCGCGCTCGCCTTCCAGCTTGATGCGCCGGAACTCCCGGCGCTGGTCTTGGCTCATGTTCTCAGGGAACAGGTCTCGCATCTCCAAGCCAACCGCGGCCAGTACATCATGGGGATCGCAGCCGGCAAAACAGTGAACCAGTGCGCGGCCATCCCCGCCCCGCGACAGGCTCAGGGATGGAGACTTGTCTTGATGTGCGGGGCATACAGCCATGAAGCTGTCGCCGTGTTGCTTGACACCTTTCATACGCGAAAGCACCACGCCGAGTGGTTCACCGTGGTTGTGGAAGGCGATCTTGTTCATGCTGCCTCCGTGATCAGCCGATACAGAAGAGCTACAAAAGTCAGCAGCACAGGCAGGCGGAGGGCGTACTCAATAACCGACAAGGCGCCGATGAGGGTGATAAACTGACCACGCGACGGGCGGCTCTGCTGGTATGGGGGGCGGCTCTTTTTCATTTAGAGCACCTCGCCAGTGTAAACGCCACCAGCCTTCAGGCTACCGAAGCAGCCCTTAACGCTGGGTTCGGCATACAGCAGATACCAGCCGCTCAGACTGCCAGGCTTATCACCAGGGACGTGGAAGCGATGGATTTTGCCATCAGGAATTGGAAGGCAATCAAGTGGGCCATAAACGGCTTGCAGATCATCAAGAAACAACAGGGAGTGGCCGTTTTTCATTATTGGCACTCCAACTGCTCGGAAATCCAGGCCTCGATCTCCAGCGAGTCCCAGCCAACAACATTCGCACCGGCAATGCGGCGGGCCTTCGGAAAGCGGCCCTCTTTCATCAAATCATAGATTTTGGTACGACCCAAACCCGTTGCAGACTTCACATCAGGGAACCGCAGGATGCGGCGCTGCTGGCGCTGGGTGGCTTTCTGTTGGGCGTATTCTTGGTTGGTTGCTGCCATCGACACTTCCTCTAAGGATGAGTCCGACTCAGGGCGGACGATGGCATTTCATCTGGAGGTGACGCAGGCTCTAAGCGGTCATAAAGCGCTTTATGACCGCAGTGCCGGCAAACGGCCCAAGTATTTCTAAAAGGGAGTCGTCAGAGCAGTGCCGAAGCTCATGTCGATACTGCGAGTAAGCAGCGTCGACCGCCCTGTCTCCTGTGCCTTCAGGAAACAAAAGATTTGCTGTATGACCTTTTGCCTCCAGCCAATCAGCGCCTTTTCGCATCAGCAGAAGGATGCAAGCTGTCGCTGTCACATCACGGTCTGTCGTATCCTCACGATCGTACTTGCCCCTTTCTAAACTCAAACCAAAAGCCTGGTCTGCGTTTTTATTGCCTTCCACGATTCCTGCGAAAACGTACGCCATCAGCGTATGCAAGAAGCCTTCATCGTAGGCAAAACCGTTGCTCATACGCTCGTGGTAGTACTCGATGATATTTCGAGCAGCTTCCGGATCATGGCGATTCTTGATTGAAGCCAATGCCGCGTCTAAATCTTCGCGCGTGCAATCCAGCCACTTCATCTTCGAATCAGCGAGAGTGACGTCCATCGGCTCCTTGCGACCGAGCTTCTTCATTTTTTGGTCCTCGATTTTCAAGCGCGTTTGAAGTCGCCTTGAATGACATTTGCCGTTGGCGGCGTGGTTATGAATTTCGCCCAATCGGCCATCAAGGAGCGGCGTCTCTCGATGAAGTCGGATCGGGAGTAGGCGGCCTCGGTCTGGTCACGCTCGTCGTGAGCCAAGGCCATTTCGCAGATTTCACGCGGATACTGGGTGTATTCGCTTGCCCAGTCACGGAAGCTGGACCGGAAGCCGTGACGGGTCACGTCGTCATGCCCTAAGCCGTGCAACAGATTGCGGATGGCGTTGGCATGCATAACGCCAGTCTTGCCCTGACCAGGGAAAAGGTAAGAGCTGTCCTCGTCGGACCGCAAAGCTTTTAGCAGCTCGACAACCTCGGGAGCCAGGGGAATATTGAAGGCCTGGCGCATTTTCATCCGCTCGGCAGGCAGCGACCAGACACCGGCCTTCAAGTCGAACTCCGACCACTTTGCAAAGCGGACCATAAGTGCGCGCGCACCAGTGAGGATAAGCAGTCGAGCCGCCACAGAGGCGCGAGATTCGTCCTTCGCCAGGTTGACCATAAGCGTCGGCACATCCTTCCACTTCATCGCAGGAAAATGCTGGCGCTGCCGGGCTTTTTTCTTTTCTACTTTGCTCAGCAGGCTGTCCAGATGCCCGCGCCAGCGCGCCGGATTGTCACCATCGCGCAGCTTGTGCGCCTTGGCAGCATCTAGGACCTGCTCGATTTGTCCACGCACCTCGTCGGCGGTGCGGGTCTTGGTTGCCCAGATTGGGCGAAGTACTTTTAGGACCTGCTCGGTCTGAACCTCAGCAGCAGGCAGCTTGCCGATGATGGGGAAGGCATACAGCTCCAGTTTTCGCAGCCAGCCTTTACGCCACTTTTCCGACCAGGCAGAACCATGAGCGTTGCGGTATTCAGTCGCAAGCGACTCAAAAGTCACACGACGCGATTGCGCCAGTCGCTCGGCTTCGCGCTTCCCTTCTCGCTCGAAATCACGGGCGGCCAGAGGGTCACCGCCAGCAGCCAATACCTTGCGTTGATCTGCGGCCAGTTCGCGGGCCTTCGCAAGAGTGATGGTTGGATAAGGCCCCAGGCCCATTTCACGACCTTTGCCCTCAATCTTGTAGCGGAAAATCCAACTGGATACCCCAGCTTTGCTTATCTGGAAATACAGACCATCACCGTCGTTGGTTTTGCCTGCGTCTCCAGATCGGGCAAGTGATTCGATTGCCTTGATTGTCAGCTTGCCCATAAAGCCTCCTCAGTCCGACCCACACTTTGACCCACACCCTAATCGCGGTTTCCAGCGATCAACGGCGGACACTTACGAACTGATATTAGGCTTAAAGCACTGTAAAATCTAGGCTTTGAGGAAATACGCGAAAAGCTGCGGACTAAAGAAATGCCGGCCACAAGCCGGCTTTTTAATGCCTGTCGTTTGGCTTAAAAACTTTCCAGCTCTTCCATCGAAGCGCGTGCTGCCTGCTGGTACTGGATAAAGGGCATGCTTATCAAAGCGAGTTTGTGGACAGGGAAAAAATTAAGCTCGTCTGCTGACCCCCAATGCAGGGATGACCCGCCAGGGATGCCTATGAAGCTGCAGCAAAAATGTTGCAACTGACTTTAGAGCAGCGTGAAGAACTGATAGCCAGTGGGCAGACAACCTATAAGAATAGAGCGGGATGGGCACACGACCGACTCAAGCGTGCCGGCCTTTCCAGCAGTGCCAAACGCGGGTATTGGAAATTGACTGACGCGGGCGTGGACTACGCCAAGGAACATCAAGCCCCCTTGCCGGCCGGCGCAGTGGAACATTTAGCCATTGGCTATATGAATGTGAAGCTGAAGGTTGCACCGGACGCGGCACCGCTTGATGACGAAACACCTGTTGAACCTGACGTCATCTCCGCCACTGCCAGCCCGGATGATCGACTTGAACAAGCCCTCCAGGAATTGCGCGACGCTACAGCAGCCGACCTTTTGGATAACTTGTTACAGGTCAGCCCCAATCGCTTCGAAGTGATCGTACTGGATGTGCTTCATCGCCTGGGATATGGCGCTAGTCGCAATGACTTGCAGCGTGTCGGCGGCTCAGGGGATGCGGGAATCGATGGCATCATCTCCCTTGATAAGTTAGGTCTAGAGAAGGTTTATGTCCAAGCCAAGCGCTGGCAGAACACCGTCGGCCGCCCTGAGCTGCAGGCATTCTACGGTGCACTCGCCGGGCAAAAAGCTAAGCGCGGAGTGTTCATCACAACCTCTGGTTTCACGGCGCACGGCGTCGACTTTGCTAAGTCGGTGGCTGGCATTGTGTTGGTGGATGGCACACGACTGGTGCATCTGATGATGGATCATGAAGTGGGCGTTACATCGCGACTGTTACGGTTGCCGGCGCTGGATCGCGATTACTTTGATGAGGAGTGAGCTGTAGGTCTTTCTGGTAAACAGGCCAATGCCCATATGACACTTGCGGCTTTAGATGATGGCACACTAGAATCACGACGCATGCCTTACTAAACCCCACGGAATGAGGGTTGGGGAACAGCTAGGACTGAAGCCCGTTTAGATAGATGTGTAGGTCAAGGAGACCACAATGTCGGACGTCAAAAGCATCAAGGGTCAATATCTGCCGACCTCACTGATTTCACCGACGTAGCTGACATTGAAATTCTTAATAAACGCAAAGTCTTTGAGCTTGACCGCTATGTGCCATTTCATTGGTTTGCTGCGAATCCATTTGATGGGAGCGTGCAGCTAAGCAGGCCAAAATCAAGATTCGTACTGATCTCGGTTTACAGATCATTTGCTAAACAAAACGGCTGGAAGATAATTCCTCGCCACCCTCTGGCTAGCGATGATATTCAGATATTCAATTACAACGAAGGGTTCGAAACAATCGATTGGGAGCTGATGAGCACAAGGGATTATCTGAATGCTGATTGCAAAAGCATCTGCATGGCAGAGTGCCTATCGCCCAACGTAGTCTCTCCGAAAGACTTCTTTATGATTTTCGTCCCCAATTCTGAGGTCGAGACGCTCTGCTCGGAAAAAATGCGTGACGCGGGTGTTAAGGTACGCCTCAGCGTAAATCCGGGAATGTTTCGTAAATGAACTACAGCAGTCTGAATCCAGAGAAGGCTCTGATTTGGCGGATCGTCCATCGCGATAACCTGCCGTGGATTCTGGACAATGGGCTTCATTGCGCGAACTCCAAAGTGCTGGCCCCCCAGTACGTGAATATCGGCACGTCGATTTAATCGACAAGCGCCGATCCCGCCGTGTGCCCATCGCACCAGAGGGTTTTTTGGCCGACTACGTACCCTTCTATTTCACCCCCTTCTCTGTGATGATGAAAAACATTCACTCCGGGTGGAGCGTTCAGCAGCGCAGCAACGACGAGATCGTGATTCTGGTCTCCAGCCTGTACCGCGTAGAACAGCTGGGTCTACCATTCGTCTTCACAAACGCACACGCCTACCCGGATTGGACAAACTATTACCGTGATCTGGCGAATCTCGCCCAGATCGATTGGTCTATCCTTCAACGGCGCGACTTCAAACGTGATCCTGATGACCCTCGAAAGATGGAGCGTTATCAGGCCGAAGCGCTGATTCACCATCACCTACCGATTACAGGACTCCTTGGCATCATGTGCTACACCGATGCAATGAAAGAACGCATAGAGCAGGACGTGGCAGCTAGAGGCCTGACGTTGTCTGTTCATGCGCGTCCGGGATGGTATTTCCAATGATCAGATTTACCCAAGGCAACCTTCTGGAAGCCAAAACCGAAGCCCTCGTCAATACGGTGAATACCGTAGGTGTGATGGGCAAAGGTATCGCTCTGATGTTCAAAGAGCGCTTCGCGGAGAACTACCGTCTGTATTCGGCGGCCTGCAAAGCTGGCGAGGTAGAGACTGGCAAGGTTCACGTAACGGCAGTCAACGAACTGGACGGCCCTCGCTGGATCGTAAACTTTCCTACCAAACGTCACTGGCGATCACCGTCGCAGATGGCGTGGATTACCGAAGGCTTGCACGATCTGCGTCGCTTCCTGATTGAAAACGACGTGAAGTCCGTGGCAGTTCCACCGCTAGGAGCGGGTAATGGTGGTTTGAAATGGCCAGAAGTTCGCGAACAGATTGTTGATGTCCTGAGCGATCTGGATGTCGATGTGTTGATATTCGAACCTTCCAACCAGTATCTGAATGTCGCCAAACGTAGCGGCGTGGAAAAGCTCACGCCTGCTCGTGCACTCATTGCCGAACTGGTCCGACGCTACTGGGTTTTGGGTATGGAATGCAGCCTGCTTGAGATTCAGAAGTTGGCCTGGTTCCTGGAGCGCGCTATCGAGAAGCTACCGGACACCGAAAACCCGCTGAACCTTAAGTTTGTTGCTCATAAATATGGGCCGTATGCCAATCGGTTGGAGCATCTGCTCAATAACCTGGATGGCAGCTATCTGCATTGCGACAAGCGCATCAGTGATGCGGGTATCAGTGACGTGATCTGGTTTGACCAAGAACGCAAAGCTTTTCTGCAAACCTATCTAAAAACAGAGGCCAAGGAGTATTCCCAAGCCTTGGAGCGCACAGCCGATCTGATTGACGGCTTCGAGTCGCCCTTCGGTATGGAATTGCTTGCAACGGTTGATTGGTTGCTGAACCAGGAAGGGGTATCCCCGACTGTTCCCGCTGTGCGCGAAGCGTTGAAGCGTTGAAGCGTTGGGATGGTGGCACCAGCGCTGCCGCTCGCAAGAGCAGACTGTTTGACGACTCGGCGCTTGATATTGCCCTCAAACGCCTGACATCCAGTAGCTTCAGGCCTGAAATGGCTGCCTGATAACTTCGCTGCCCACGATGATCGTCCAACGACCGTTGGACGATCACTCGCTCACGGATAACTAAACCCCTTAACCAACGTCAACTCCCCCACCGCCCGCATTGGCACCAGAAAAGTCTCCATCTTCTCATTCGGCGTCCCTTCCTCCGTAATCACCGTCACCTGCGCCGTGGTCAGCGGTTGAACCGCCTCCTCCTGCCCTTCCTCATCACTCCGATACCCGCCCCCGAAATAATTCACATACACCAAATACTGCCCCTTGATCGGCGCCGGCATAGCGAAAATCTCCGGGCCATACCCCGTAGTCACGTCGACATCCAGCGCCGCGCCATTCGGTGCAACGCGATCGCCGTACCAGATGTGCGCACCGTCGGGTGTGATGAGGTGCAGATCCAGATCCGTGCCATCGCTATCCCAGGCCAGCAGCACCCGCAACTTGGCTGGCGTAGCGCCGCCACTGGCGTTGAGAAATTGCGTCCGATGCCGTTGCTGCCCATCCGGGCTGCGAACCTCAACGCTATTGCTGCCATTGGGAAACGAGAACGGCCGATCAAAGCGCCCAGCCGGATCAATCTTCAGCGGCATGCTGACGCCGTTGACGATCAACCGTCCCGGCTCACTCGATTTGGACGCGGCTTTGATCTGACCCGTGATACGCGCCGTATTGGCCTGCCCCACCGGTGTATTCACCGATGAGGCCGGGTAGTTAACGGTCTGGCGAAAGCTTTCACCTTCACCTTCGGACGCGCCGGTGCGCCAACCACCAACGGGCGTATCAATCTTCACGCCGCTTTCAGCCGCAAAAACCGTCGGCAATACGCAAAAAATACAAAGGAACAGGAGGACCTGTGGATAACGGAGTTTCATGGCCTATTCCAGCAAGAGGTGGCGGGCGAGCCCTTCGATGTAGGTTTCATCCTGGCCGTTGGGGTGTGCTTCGAAGGCCAGGTGCAGGTATTCGTGGGTCAGGTCGAGGCGATCCTGCAGCGACAGCACACCGCGCACGTAGATGCGTTGGCGTTCGCGGTCGACATAGGGGCGGCCGAAGGCCAGGCGGCAGACGGCGAAGGTGCTGACGTCGTTGTAGCCGATCTCGCCTTCCAAACGCGAGCGCCAGCCGCGGCGTTGCTTCTGTAGCCAGTCTTGCGCGGCGGGCAGTGCTTCGCAGGAGGCGACGGGGTTGTCCCATCGGCTGAGGCTGGCGCGCGGGTAGGCGTGCAGCAGGATGGCGTCGTAGCGCTGGCCGGCATTGGCTTGTTCGACGGCGTGCTGCCAGGACAGTTTGTCCGGGCCGGGTTGGTCGGAGTGATAGGTGACGGTGCTGCCGGCGAGGACCAGGTCGCTGGTCCAGGCGGCGATGTTGCGTGATTCGGGGGTGGCCGGGCGTGGGGCGACGCGTTGTCGGCTGCTGCTGTCGTCGATGCTCAGGCAGTCGCCGTTGCGCGTGGCGTTTTGCAGCAGGTAGGTGCGGATGGCGACGGCCAGTGCTTTAGCGGCTTCAGCAGGTTCGGGGTTGGCTTCGCGTTGCAGGACGCGGGCGACGTATTCTTCGCGATCCAGGCGTGCGACCAGTTTTTCACCCACCAAAAACAGTTCGCCGTCGCTGTGGATATCGAGCTGATTGCCGTTGGCAAATTCGACGCGGTAATCGCCTTGCAAAAGCCCGGAAGCAGCAACCCGATCCCCGGTCAGAACACGCCCGATCGGATAACGCGAAAACAAACCCACTTCAACACAGCGACCCGCATCCAAAGGCCAATCCACCGGTAACACCGAAGCCAACGCAGCACCATAATGACGAAGCACCATCTGACTGGTCCCCCGTCCGCCCGCCCAGATCGGCGTGCCATCCGCCATCCATCCGGCAAATCCGCCCTGGCGCGACGACGGATCCTGATCGCCCAACCAGCTCCAGGTTTTCACCCGCAGTCGGCCACCGAGTTCGCCGACGACATTGCCGTCAGCCGCGTTGAGCACCACATCGAGCAACACCCGCCGCGCCTGTTCCTGCGCCGGCATTACGGCCAGCACCTTCAGCAATTCCGTCACCGACACCCGCGTAGAAGGCTGCAACGAAGGCAAGTTCAGCAACCACTCCGGAGCCTGCCGCGCCTGCCAATACTCCCGCCATCCAGCATCAGAAATACCCAATCGCTCAGACTCAAAGTACAAACCGCACGACTTCACCAACGCTTGATCGCGCTCAATCTTGCCGCCTGCGGTGCAGCAATAAACTTCTTCTTTCGACTGCCCGCGACACTCATACGCCAGCTCACGGGCGCCGGTGTCCACCAGCCAGCCGTACACAAATAACTTCCACAAACTGCCCAATGGCGCCTGCACATCAGCAGGCATCGGCTCGCGGGAAATCACCTGAGTCGGGCTCAACGAAATCAACTCACCCTTGAAGCCCAGTCGCAGCGGTTCCTCCTGCGCTGTTGCCAGCGCAGGAATCAAACACAGCAGCCACCAGACCAGCGGGCGAGTCATGTCAGTTGACCGTGACCTGGCCGAGGGCCGGTTTCTGTTCCTGAGCTTGGTGTTGTGGCGCGTAGACCTGAGTGAAACGCACCGGCGGCAGGTTGAACTGGCCTTTCTGCGAGAAGCGCACCAGATGACGCAGACGCAATTCGCCGCTCAAGGCATCGACAGGAATCGCATAGGCCATTTGCCCCGGCTCGAAACGGGCCTTCTCCAGCGCCGTCGGTTCGGTGCCGGCCTTACCCATCAACTTGATGCCCCACGTGGTGCGCTCGACATCAGCACCCGGCGGCAGCGGCACTTCGATCATCCCGTAGCGCAGCGGTTTCGCGGCTTTGCTGGTGATGATCACTTCGTCCAGGTACAGGCTGTCGCTGGACAACGGCTTGGTGCCGACTGCTTCCAATTTGAAGGTGAACGCTTCGTCACCCGGCACCAGACGCGACAGGCGTCGAGTGATGGTCACAGCCATTGGATCAACCGGCGGCTGCTTAGTCTGGAAACTCAGCGCGGCGCGCAACGGACGTTCCTGTGTCCCGGTCAGCGTCAACACGGCCGGCACAGGCGAGGCACCCTGCCACGTCCAATACATCTCGCCGGTAGCACCGTGTTCTTTCTTCCAGCCGTCACCTGGTGCCAGTGCAATCGTCGGCGACGCTTGCTCAATGCTGCGCTGCAACCAGGTCAGCGCCAACGCGCGTTCCAGGGTCGATTGCTGTGGCAGCAAACGTTGCAACAACGCTTGAGCGTGAGCCTGATCGAAGGGTTGCAGCGACAGATTCAAGGCTTCGGCAAACGGTTGAGAACTGACGGCCAGACGCTGTTGCGCATCCGGCAGTTGACGATTGAATGCGTCGGGCAAAACCACCTTCGACTGACGCGCAAGGGAAGCGGTCAACGCACGCGCCGCCGCCAATCCCAGCGCCGAATCCGGATCGCTCATGACAAGGCTGTCCTCGCCATCCTCCATCAGGTTCGCAGCATTGCCCTCGCCGGCTTTCGCCAGATCTTCCATCAACCCGCTGAGCAACGTGTTGACCGGCAATTGCATCTGCTTGGCGAACGACAGAATCAGCGCCCGCTGCAACAACGGGGTATTTTTCGCCTGCTTCGAATAGACCTCCAGCACCCGCTGCCAATGCTCCGGCGGCAGGCTCAGTTCCAGCGCTTTGCTGGCATGCCAGTCGGCGTAATAGGCGTAGGCAGTGAGGAAAGCATCCGGCTCGCCGTCCATGCCCCACCAAGTGAAACTCGCCGACGGCCCGGCCATTTGCACCAGGCGCAGACGGCTGTTTTGCATGATCAGGCGCAAGCGATCGCGGATCTGCGGGTTCGACGACAAGGTCGGATACGCGATGCTCAGTGGCAGCAAGCGGCTAGCGGTTTGTTCAACGCCGCCGTACGGATAGCTCAGCAAATCATCGAGCGCCGAACGGAACAGCGCTTGCGGACTGTCATCCAGACGCAGGCGAATATCGCTGGCGTCTGCCGGCAAGGTCAGCGGCGTGTCACCGCTGGCCAAGTCCAGGCTTTGGCTTTGCGTGACCTGCCAGCCTTCGCCGGTCGCAGTCAGGTGCACGGCCAGGGCATCGGCGGTTTTGCCGTCCTGCACCAGCTCGGCAGTCCACTCGCCCGAGGCCAGCGCGAACGCCGGTAGCGCGATGTAGTTGATGCCGTTGTTCAGCGTCACCGGAACACGCTGTTCGGCGCCTGCGTAATGAATCACCAGCTCAGCCTTGACCGGTTGTTCGGCCTGGCTGAACGCGAACACACCGAGGTCCGGTTTGTCGCCATTGCGGAATTTGGTCGGGCCGCTCCACTTCAGGTACAGCGGTTTTTCCGAGCGGACAAATTGCTTCTTCTGCCCGACCTGACCGTCATCGGCGATGGCCCGCGCAGTGATGCGCCAGCGGGTCAGCGAGTCCGGCATCTTGAAGGTGAAACGGATTTTGCCGTTGGCGTCGGTGATCAACTCAGGTTCCCACGCGGCGGTGTCGACGTCTTCACGACGCGGCCGCTCCAGCACTTTCACGCCCCGTTCGCTGCGGTTGGCTTTGCCAGGTGCGCCAGGGCTGCCCGGCAACGCAACGTCGTAGCTGATGAACGACAGACTGGCGCTGGTGCGCACGTTGTTGCGGCGCGGGTGGTAGAAGAACTGGTCGATGGTCGGCGCGACTTCCGGTTGCAACGCGTAGACCATTTCATCAACCACGCTGACGGTCAGGTGCGCCGGGATCGGCTTGCCGGCGAACTGGGTGGTCAGGTCGACCGACACGGTTTCGCCCGGCTGATAGGCCTCTTTATCAGTGGCGATGGCAACGTCGATCTGCGGCGCAATCACCTTGATACCAGCGTTCTGAAAGCTGTACTGACCGCCCTTGGTGTACAGCACCGAGAAGGTCAGGTTCGGCGCGAAGTCATCCTTTACCGGAATGCGCGCGCGGTATTGGGTGTCGCTGAGTTTTTCCATCTTCAGCCAGTCGCCGCCCTTGGACAGCAACGCCGTGGCCTCGACTTTGTCGCGTTCCAGCGACAGCAAGGCATCGCTGACCGGCTCGGGGAAGGTGATCAACGCCAGAGCTTCGTCACCCGCTTTGTATTCGGGTTTGTCGAGGACGATTTCCACGGTGCCCGGCACCGCTTTGACGCCGTCGCCAGTCACCGAATGGCCGGTGGCGCCGACGACTCGGCCATGGTCATCCTTCAACGTCAGGTTGTAGGTGCCCGGACGGTCGAAGGCCAAGGTGAAGCCTTTGTCCGTTGCGGCAAGTTTGCCCTCGCCCGTGCTCTGGTCTTCCAGGCGTACCCAGCTGTAGATGCCCGGCGTGACCGCTTTGCTCTCCTCGCTGCCGCCTTCGTTGGCGTAGCTGAACGCAACCTTGTCACCCACTGCACTGAAGCGCTGCGGCGCGCTCAAGCGGAAACTCGCGGCGCCACGGTCGATGAGGATTTCCTTGGTGGTCTTGACCCGATACGCCGCGCCATCGCTGGCGAACACGGTGAGCATGTAGCGGCTCGGTTTCTCGGCGGCCGGCAGGTCAAGGGTCGCATTGCCCTTGGCGTCGGTGGTCAGTTCGGTGCTGGTCAGTTCCACCGGGAATTGCCCGAGGTATTGCAGCTCGTTGTCGACCATCGACAGTTGCTGGGCGCGCAGGCTCAGGGTCAATTTGGCATCGGCCACCGGTTTGCCGTCGGGGTACAGCAGCACCAGACTGCCTTTCACCGGTTCGCCGGTGCGGTAATCCTGCTTGGCCAGGTTCAGCGAAATTTCAAAGTGCGGCTTGATGTATTCGGCCACGCGGAAGGCGCTGCTGTAGGCCTGGTCCTTGTAGCTGAAACGCAGTTCATAACCGCCGGCCACGGCGTTGTCCGGCAACTGGAAACGGCCTTGAGTGCCGGCCTTGGAATCGAGTTTCAGCGCCAGCGATTGCAGCGCGGTGCCCGTGGCATCGAGCACGGTCACGTTGACGTCTGCCGCAGTTGGCAACACCGAATCCCGCGCGCTCTTGAACTCGCGACCGACGATTTTCAGCGACACCCAATCCCCCGGCCGATACAGCGGCCGGTCAGTGAACGCATAGAGTTTGGTGTCGTAGATTTCGCTGTCGTAATAGAAGTTCTCGGAGACAAACACCCCACCCTCTTCGTCCTCGCAGATCACGAACGAACGCTCCGGGCTGACGTGCTTCAGGCGCAACAAACCATCGGTATCGGTGGCGCCGCTGCTCATCACGCCGAGGCCATCGGTCCACAGCACATTCACCTTCGGCACCGAACTGCCTTCGTGTTTGCGCGCGGCCCAGACCACCAGCTCGTCACCGGCAATCTTGCTCACGGCCACGGTGTTGGAGACGAAGACCATGGTGGTCGCGCGGTACTTGCCGATCAGCGCTTCCACCAGGTACAGGCCGGGTTTCAAATTGCCCAACGGGATGTACACGTTGCCCGGTGCGACGCTGACGAATTCGCTGGAAGAACCGGCGAGATTCACGCCTTCAGGCGGCTGGATCGGCTTGGCTTGCCACAGCGGATAACGGAACTGGCTGACCACCGGCAGGCCCGGAATCAGCGCGAATTGCGGCTGTGCGTCGTAAGGCGTCGGCGCAGCAATCGCAGTGCCCATCTTCAGCTCAGGCACTTCCTCGGTGACTTGTTTTCGCGACTCGTAGGAAAACGCCCGCTGCATCACCCGACGGGATTTGCGGTACCAGTTGTCCCACAGGTACGCGAGGGTGTTCGACAGACCTTCGCCCTTGAACTGGCCGTCGCTGACCACGCGGTGCAGGTTCTTCTGGCGCTTGAGGAAATCCAGCGGTTTGTCGATGCGATACACGCGAATGTCCGCGCCACCGTAAGGCTCCATACGGAACCGACGATAGTCGCGGCCCGGCGCTTCGAGACGCACCATCGCCTGTTCATCGCTGGCGAAACTGCTGTCGGCCAGCAGGAAAAAGCTTTCACCGGCCACCGGCGTGTAGCCGCTTGGCTCGACGGTGTCTTCGGCGTTGACCGCCGAAAATGGCAGCCCTAAGACCAACAGCAGAGGCAGAAAACGCAACATGCGGGCACCGATCATTGGGAGAGAAAGTTCAGTCGATAGACGCCGATGAAGTTGGGGTTGGCTGCGTCGGGTATCCATCGGGTGTCCTTCCATGTCATGAGTTGCTGCAGGCTCGCGGAACGCATGCCGTTGTCTGTGGGGGTGGTGGTGCCGGTGTGATAGGCGATGTAGCGGCCCATCCAGATCATCAAGTGCTGGTCATCGCCCTGATCGAAAAACATCAGGTCGCCGGGCCGGGCTTGCGCCAGATCCCGGCCGACCAGATGGCTGTTGAACTGAATCAGTTTGATCGCGTTGACGTACGGCCCGACCTTGCCGCCGCCCTGCTGCCATTGCTGGGCGAGGCCGCGTTGGGCTTCGCTCAATTGCAACTCGGGCGGCAGGTAGCGGTTGGACAGGCCATTGCTGCGCAGCCATTTGTCGTCATGGACTTTCAGTGCTTCGTTGGCAGCGAAGCGCACCAGCCCGGCGCAGTCCTGCTGATACCAGCGCGGGCTTGGGCCTTGGGTCAGTTGTTCCTGGGCGATGCGCACGAACCAGGCGCGAAACACCTGGGATTGCTGCGGATCCAGCGGCGCGGCTTCAGTGGCAAATACCCGACTGCCCAGCAACATCGCCAGCAGGCCGAGGCCTCGGATGAGTGCGGTCACAGGGCTTTCCATTCCAGCGGCAGCCACTGCCAATGGCCGTCGGGTTCACTGCCCTCGGGCAAGGTCAGGGCGTACTTGCCGTAGCCGCCGAGCTTGCGCAGTTTCGGGATCAGGTAGGTTTGCGCGGCGTTGTAAAACACCGGTTCCATGTCCTGCGGCAGGCTGTCGAGGGTTTCCTGCTGCATCAGTTGCGCCATCGCATCCGGGCCGAAATACACCGGCATCAGCAGGTCTTTCGGCACCACGTCGGCCATTGGCGGGAAGCGTTTGTCGAGGGTGCCGAGCGCCTTGTCCACGAGCTTGTCGTCGAGGGAGAACAGCAGCGTCGAACCGTGACGCGCCAAGCTGACTTTCATGAACGCCTTGCCGGTGATCGCATCCGGGTTCTCGGCGTCCTTGGCCTTGTAAGGACCGAAGTTGGAGCTGACCTGGCGCTGCCACTGATGGCTTTGGCCTTCCTGTTTCTCGACCACCGGGAACGCATGTTCTTCAACGTTGCCTTCGTAGGCACCGACCATCGAACCGAACAGGCTGCCCAAGTCACCGTCAAGTTTGGCGTTGTCATCATCGTTCAGACTGGCCACCAGCAGCGGCGTGTACAGCCGCGAATCGGCGTACCAGCACAGCCCGGCAGCACCGGCCATGTGTTCGGTCAGGGCCTGGGCCACGGTTTCTTCGGCGCCGAGCTTCACCAGCAGCGGCTTCTGCTGTTCGGCGGCCAGTGGCAGGGCCACGCAAGCACTGGCGCCCATCGGCATGGCTTGCCAGATTGGTTTGAAATCGAAGTCCGGCTGGTTTTCCAGTTCGTCCATGGCCAGGAAGCTGTGCCAGCCCTTATCGTCCATGTCGAAGCGCAGGCCGGCGAAGTTCGGGATGAAACGCTGGTAACCCATGGCCAGAACGTTGGCGTTGACCGAGAGGCGTTGTTTCACTTCCGGCGCGCGCGGTGGCAGGCCGAAGGCTTCAGGGAAGAGTTTCTGACCGCCGAGCAAAGCTTCCAGCGATTGAGTCGAAACCATCCCACGCTCATCGATCGGGCCATTACTGTTGTCGTACAGTTTCGAAGGATTGGACAACACCACCAGCTTGTCGCCATGAGAGGCAAACAGCAGCGCTTTGCTGTTGTTGTAGGTGAGCTGATACAGCGGCACCGTATCGCCGGCGACCTTGATGTCACCGAGTTGGGTCAGCTGCGAATCATCCAGCGCCACTTTCGCCAGCGGCTCCAGCACCTTGGCCAGACCACCGCGATCCATCACCAACAAAAAGTCTTTCAGGCGACCATCTGCCCCGCGCCACAACGCGACATCCGCCGGTTGATCGAAGAGTTGCTCGATCAGGCTGTCCTGCAACTTCAGGTCGTGCTCGTAAATGATCCGCCGCAGGCTGCCGATCAAGCCGAGGCGATCGGCATGGGCTTCGTAATAGAAGACGAAATCTTCAGTCAGAGTTTCCTTGAGGAACGGCACGGCCAGCAAGTCCTTGGGCAATTGGCTCAAGGAATGGGTTTCGAGCAGACCGTCCGGGCGGCTCATGCCCAGTTTGTCACTGGCCAATTCTGCCAGTGGCGCCTTGGGTTTGTGCATGAACCAGCCAAGCCCGGCCGCCACGCCAGCTACCAGGATCAGCCCGCCCAACAGCAACGGCCAGCGCCGAGAAGGTTTTGCAGCAGGTGCTTCGGCGGCTGGAGTAACAGTGTTATCGCTCATCTTCACGCTCATGTTCCCAAAGCTCGGCAATTCATCCGTGGAGCGGGATGCTTAATAGTTGAAAGTCTTGACCAGCAGCAGGTCACCGATGGCCCGCAAGGGCACGATGAAGGTCTCGCGTTTTTCGTCGACGGTGTTTTCGTTGAGTACCAGGTTGATTTGCGAGGTGATCACCTCGTTCTGGTTGCTGGTCTCATCGAAGTTATAGCCGCCGCTGCCGAAGTTGCCCCAATAGTTGACGTAAACCAGATAGGTGCCATGCATCGGCGCGGTCATGGTGAACATTTCCGGGCCGGGGCCATCGACGCCGTCCGGGTCCAGGCCACCGCCATTGCTCATCGCCGGGCGAGCCCAGAATGCATGCTGGCCATCGGGGGTAACGATGTGCAGATCGAGTTCGGCTTTCGGATCGTCCCACCCCAGCACCACGCGAATCCGTGCCGGTGTGCGCAGGTTGTTGGCTTCATAGAATTGAACGCGCTTGAGGGATTTGCCTTCGGCACTTCGCACTTCGACGCTGTTGGAGCCCGCACCGAACGCATACGGCCGGGCGAAACGCCCTTGGTCGTCGGTGTACAGGTTCAGGGGATTGCCGTTGACCGCCAGCGTGTGCGGCCCGCGTTGCGTGCCGATGGCCTTGAGCTGGCCCTCAATCATCGTGCGATTGCGCTGCACGCCCCGGTCGATGGGCGGTGTCGGATAGGCGACTTGAGGGTATTCGCTGCGGTCCAGCAGGCCGTTGTAGCGCCAGCCGCCGACGGGTTCCGACAGCTCAGCCGTCGGCTCGGCCCAGGCAGCGGTCGTGCAGACCCACACCATCAGCACTAGAAGAAATGAACGCATGTGACGCCTCCTGCCATGCATAACGAAACCTTGCGCCCGATCCTCGGCGCGTTACAGATCCAAAAACTGCGTTTCGTCAGAAAGACCCGTGACTATTGGGTCGTAGAAGGCGCGAAGGTTAGCCATTTGGCGGTTTTTTAACAATCGGATACATCTACATTTGCGGTAGGAATCACGCACATTTGAGTCCGTGAGCCGAATAGCGAGTTTATTCGGCTCACGAAATGAGCCGAATACGACTAATATTCGGCTCATTGACCTCGGAGCACCTGAATTCATGGCACCTCACTGGATCTGGCAACAGCCCGACTGGCCGAATTTCACTTGGCAAGCCGAGCGCCTGACACCGCTACTGCGCGAGTGCGTGCAGGCACAAGGTCGGCTGATGGGCATGGTCAGTTCCGTGAATAGCTCACTCAGTGCGCAGAGCGAACTGGATGCGTTATTGCAGAACATCGTGACGTCTTCGGCTATCGAGGGTGAACAGCTGAATGTTGGCTCGGTCCGCTCTTCGCTGGCGAGGCGCTTGGGTCTGGAACAGATCGATGGCGATCACGTCAGCCAGCGCAGCGAAGGACTGGCGCAGTTGATGCTCGATGCCACTCAGCACTTTGCGAAACCGCTGACATTGGAGCGACTGCTGGAATGGCACGAATGGCTGTTTCCGGATCAGGACACTCAACTCGCTGCCAGATTGATGCATGTCGGTGCATTGCGTGGCGATGAACCCATGCAGGTTGTTTCAGGGCGCCTCGACCGGCCGACCGTTCACTTCGAAGCACCGCCCCGTCGTGGCCTTGAGCAACAACTCGATACGTTCCTTGCCTGGTTTGAAGCCAGCCGGAGTCAGGAAGGGCTCGATCCATTGCTGCGGGCCGGCATTGCGCACTTCTGGTTCGTTACCTTGCACCCCTTCGACGATGGCAATGGCCGCCTGACACGCACCCTCACCGATCTGGCGCTGGCTCAAGGTGAGGCGCAAGCCATCCGTTTCTACGCCATGTCGGCGAGCATTCTTGAAGATCGTTCTGGCTATTACCGGGTACTGGAAGCCAGCCAGAAAGCGACGACGGATATTACTGATTGGCTGGAATGGTTCCTGAAGACGCTATCGCGCAGCTTGCAACAGGCCATGGTGCGGATCGAATCAGTGCTGGGCAAGGCGCGTTTCTGGCAGGCACATCAGGCGTCGGCGTTGACGGCGGAGCAGACCAAAGTACTGAATCGTTTGCTGGATGGCGGGGAACGCGGTTTCGAGAATGGCATTAGTGCCGCGCAGTATCAGGCCGTGGCGAAGGTTTCGAAGTCTACTGCGACTCGTCATTTGGCGGAGTTGCTGGAAAAGGGATATTTGAGGCGCTTGCCCGGTGGTGGGCGCAATACTCGATACCAGATCAGCTATCCCGATGCCTCCACCGATTAATCAGGATCAACGCGGTCCTGTGGCGAGGGAGCTTGCTCCCGCTCGGCTGCGCAGCAGTCGCAAATTGCTGAATGCGGTATTCCTGAAAAACCTGGGTAAACGGTTTTGGGGCCGCTGCGCGACCCAGCGGGAGCAAGCTCCCTCGCCACAAGGGTTGTTTTCAACTTGGGATCAAGGCTCAAACAACCGCCCTCATTTGCCCATAACCCCCATGTCTGCTAGTGTCGCGCCGGTTTAACGTCAACCGGAAATAGCCGCCATGGCCCGCAAAAAAGCTGCACTGGATTTCGAACAATCCCTCGCTGACCTGCAAACGCTGGTGGAGCGACTGGAGAACGGCGAATTGTCGCTGGAAGACTCGTTGACGGCTTTCGAGCAGGGCATCGGTCTGACTCGCGATTGCCAGGCGGCCCTGGCCCAGGCCGAGCAGAAGGTTCAAGTGCTGCTCGAGCGTGATGGCGAGTTGGCCGAGGAACCCTTCGACGCGGATCAGCCAGAATGATTGCAGCGTATTCGGCGACCAGCCAGGCCCGCGTCAACGCGGCGCTGGAAACCCTGTTCAACGCGCCGAGCCCCGAGCTCGCGCGGTTGTACGAAGCCATGCGCTATAGCGTGATGAATGGCGGCAAACGGGTGCGCCCGCTGCTGGCCTACGCGGCGTGCGAAGCGCTCGGCGGCAAGGCTGAGCAAGCCAACGGCGCGGCGTGTGCGGTGGAGCTGATTCACGCTTATTCCCTGGTGCACGACGATTTGCCGGCCATGGACGACGACGATCTGCGTCGCGGCCAGCCGACAACGCACAAGAAATTCGATGAAGCCTGCGCGATCCTGGCCGGTGACGGCTTGCAAAGCCTGGCGTTCAGCGCCCTGCTTGATCCGCGCCTGAGTAACTCGGACGCAGAGATCCGCCTGCAAATGGTCAGCGCTCTAGCGTTGGCGGCAGGCCCGGCCGGCATGGTCGGCGGTCAAGCCATCGACCTCGGCTCAGTCGGTCTGAAGCTCGATCAAAAAGCCCTCGAAACCATGCACCGGCACAAGACCGGCGCGCTGATCGAAGTCAGCGTCAAGCTCGGCGCCCTGGCCAGCGGCCGCGCCGAGAAGGACGAACTGAAGTCTTTACAGACCTATGCACAAGCCATCGGCCTCGCATTTCAGGTGCAGGACGACATTCTCGACGTTGAAAGCGATACCGAAACCCTCGGCAAACGCCAGGGCGCCGACATCGCTCGCGACAAGCCGACCTACCCGGCCCTGCTCGGCCTCGACGCGGCCAAGGCTTACGCCCTGGAACTGCGCGATCAGGCCCTGCACGCGCTGCGACCGTTTGACGCGGCCGCCGAGCCGTTGCGCGATCTGGCCCGCTACATCGTCGAACGGCGCAGCTGACGGCGTATCCGCCAAGTTAAAACCAACGCGTGGGCAGGGGGCGATGCATCAGGTAAACTGCCGCATCTTTTATACCTATAACGATTCGCCTGATGCCCACGACGTTTCATGAGATTCCCCGCAAGCGCCCGACCACGCCCCTGCTCGACCGTGCCAACACGCCGGACGGCCTGCGCCGGTTAGGCGAAGCCGAGCTGGAAACCCTGGCCGATGAGTTGCGCCTGGAATTGCTCTATACGGTCGGACAGACCGGCGGGCACTTCGGTGCCGGCTTGGGCGTCATCGAGCTGACCATCGCGTTGCATTACGTCTTCGACACCCCGGACGACCGGCTGGTGTGGGACGTGGGTCATCAGGCCTATCCGCACAAAATCCTCACCGGCCGTCGCGAGCGCATGGGCACCCTGCGCCAGAAGGACGGCGTCGCAGCCTTTCCGCGTCGTTCCGAGAGCGAGTACGACACCTTCGGCGTCGGCCACTCCAGCACCTCGATCAGCGCAGCGCTGGGCATGGCGATTGCCGCCCGCCTGCAAAACAGTGATCGCAAGGCGATTGCGGTGATCGGCGACGGTGCTCTGACCGCCGGCATGGCCTTCGAGGCGCTGAACCATGCGCCGGAAGTCAACGCCAACATGCTGGTGATCCTCAACGACAACGACATGTCGATCTCGCGCAACGTCGGCGGGCTGTCGAATTATCTGGCGAAGATCCTTTCCAGCCGCACTTACGCGAGCATGCGTGAAGGCAGCAAAAAGGTCCTGTCGCGCCTGCCCGGCGCCTGGGAAATCGCCCGTCGCACCGAAGAATACGCAAAAGGCATGCTGGTTCCCGGCACGCTGTTCGAAGAGCTGGGCTGGAACTACATCGGCCCGATCGATGGCCACGACCTGCCGACCCTGATCGCCACCCTGCGCAACATGCGCGATCTCAAAGGCCCGCAGTTCCTGCACGTCGTCACCAAAAAAGGCAAAGGCTTCGCCCCGGCGGAAGTCGACCCGATCGGTTACCACGCCATCACCAAACTCGAACCCGTCGATGCTCCGGCCGCTGCGCCGAAGAAATCCGGTGGGCCGAAGTATTCCGGCGTATTTGGCGAATGGCTGTGCGACATGGCCGCGTCCGATCCGCGTTTGGTGGGCATTACCCCGGCGATGAAAGAAGGCTCCGACCTGGTGGCGTTCAGCGAGCGTTTCCCGCTGCGCTACTTCGACGTGGCGATTGCCGAGCAACACGCCGTAACTTTCGCCGCCGGCATGGCCTGCGAAGGCGCGAAACCTGTTGTGGCGATTTATTCGACGTTCCTGCAACGCGGTTACGACCAACTGATTCATGACGTCGCGGTGCAAAACCTCGACGTGCTGTTCGCCATCGACCGCGCAGGCCTCGTGGGCGAAGACGGCCCGACGCATGCGGGCAGCTTCGACTTGTCTTTCCTGCGTTGCATCCCCGGCATGCTGGTGATGACCCCGAGCGACGAAAACGAACTGCGCAAGATGCTCACCACCGGTCACTTGTTCAACGGGCCGGCGGCGGTGCGTTACCCGCGTGGATCCGGCCCGAACGCAACGATCGAGAAAGACCTGCAACCGATCGAAATCGGCAAAGGTGTGGTCCGTCGCCAGGGCAGCAAAGTCGCCCTGCTGGTATTCGGCGTGCAACTGGCCGAGGCGCTGAAAGTCGCCGATAAGCTGGATGCGACCGTGGTCGACATGCGTTTCGTCAAACCGCTGGATGAGGAACTGGTTCGCGAAATCGCTGGCAGCCACGAATTGCTGGTGACCATCGAAGAAAACGCGATCATGGGCGGCGCCGGTGGCGCGGTCAGCGAATTCCTCGCGCGTGAAAACATCCTCAAATCGATTCTGCACCTGGGCTTGCCGGACAGTTATGTCGAGCATGCGAAGCCTGCGCAAATGCTGGCCGAGTGTGGGCTGGATGAAGCAGGGATCGAAGCTTCGGTACGTGAACGCCTGACACTGCTAAATATTTAAACGCATCACCCTGTGGGAGCGAGCCTGCTCGCGATAGCGGCCTGACAGTCGACATATTCGTTGACTGACAAACCGTCATCGCGAGCAGGCTCGCTCCCACAGTGGTTTCTGTGCCTTTCAAAATTTGTGTTCGCTTTAAGCACCAACGGACTGCCGATGAAACTCTCCCCTCTCGCCCTGACGCTGACCCTGCTGCCGGCCGGCCAACTCCTGGCTGAAACCTTCGAACGCGATCAAGCCCTGAAACTCCCCGAAGTGCTGATCAGCGCCAACCGTCAGGTCGAAGCGCGTAACGACAGCAGCGCCGCCAACACCGTGTTCACCCGCGAAGACATCGACCGCCTGCAACCGAACAGCGTCACAGACCTGCTGAGTCGGGTGCCAGGTGTGCAGGTCGGGCAAACCGGTGGACGCGGCAGCCTGCCGGGAATTTACATTCGCGGGACCAAGTCGGCGCAGAGTCTGGTGCTGGTGAACGGTCAACGCATCGGCAACTCGACCTCCGGCGACAGCAACCTGCAACACATCAACATCGAACAGGTCGAGCGCGTGGAAGTGCTGCGCGGCTCCCGTTCGGTGATTTACGGCAGTGATGCAATTGGCGGGGTGATTCAGATTTTCACCCGGCGTGGCGGCGAACAAGGCCTGCAACCGCGTCTGCACGTCGGCTTCGGCAGCAACCAGACCTGGGAGCGCAGCCTCGGATTATCCGGCGGTGATGACAAAACCCGCTTCAATCTCGGCGCCAGCCTCGATGAAACCGCCGGCATCAATCGCACCCGCGAGTCGTATCCCAGCGATGGCGATCACGATGAGTACCGCAATAAATCGGTGAGTCTGAGCCTGAGCCACGCCCTCACCGATGACATCGAAATCGGCGCCAACGTGCTGGATAACCGTGGCAAAAGCGAGTTCGACAATCCGTTCGGGCGCTTCGACACGACCACCTTCGAATCGCTCCAGCAGCAGCCTTACAGCGACTTTTCCGTGAGCAGCATCAGCAGCTATGTCGATGCCCGGGTCAACGATACCTGGAAAACCCGCGTCGAATTCGGTCACAGCGAAAACCGCGAGAAGACCCTGGACAAGCTCAGCGATGAACGCAGCGTGTTCAACACGTACCGTGATTCGGTGAACTGGCAGAACGACCTGACGCTGAATGAGCGCAACAGCCTGATTCTCGGCGGCGACTGGTACGAAGACCGGATCAACAGCAGCACCCCGTTCGACGAAGACAGCCGCTGGAACCGCGCAGCGTTTATCCAGCATCGCTATCAGGCGGACAGCTTCTCCACGGAACTGGGTTTGCGCCGGGACCAGAACCAGCAGTTCGGTGGCCAGAACAGCTGGAGCGGCACCTTCACGCTGCCGCTGAACCCGGACAACGACGTACTGCTGACCTACAGCGAAGGCTTTCGCGCACCGACCTTCAATGACTTGTACTACCCGGACTTCAGCAATCCGGACCTGAAGCCTGAAACCTCGAAAAGCTACGAGCTGCAATGGCGCAGCCAGTTGACCGAGACCAGTCGCCTCGAAGCTTCGCTGTATCGCACCGACCTTGAAGACGCGATTATTTTCGGCAGCCATTCACGGCCACAGAACGTTGCATCGGCGCGGATCAACGGTTTCGAAGCGGCATTGAAACAGGAACTGTTCGGCTGGCAGAGCAACCTGGGCATGGCGATTATCGACCCAAGGGATCGCGACAGCGGCCACACCCTGGCGCGTCGGGCGCGACGGACCTTGAGCCTGGATCTCGATCGACAGTTCGATCGGCTCGGGCTCGGCGCCAGCTGGCAAGCGGTGAGCAGCAGCTATGACGATGAGAACAATCAGCAGCCTTTAGGCGGGTATGCGTTGCTGGGGTTGCGTAGCAGCTGGGAATTGAATCGTGAGATCAAACTTGAGCTGAAGGTCGATAACTTGCTGGACAAGGGGTACAGCCGGGCGTTGTACAGCCATGACGGCAGTCAGTATGGGTATCGCGAGGAAGGTAGGGCGTGGATGTTTGGGGTGACCTGGACGCCGGAGCTCTGACCCACAATCGTTCCCACGCTCCGCGTGGGAATGCATCCCGTGGCGCTCTGCGTCACATCCAAAGCGGACGCGGAGCGTCCAATGGCGGAATTCCCACGCGGAGCGTGGGAACGATCAGCGTGAAGACGTTATAAGCTGGCACAGCTTGGCCGTCGCCTCGATCATCTGCCCACTCGGCCGCTCCAGCCCCTTATCCGTCACCAACAACAGCCGCCCCTGCACCACCGCCGCCACCTGCGGCCACGCTTTCCACGCATCCAGCTGCGCCTGATCACTGGCCAGAATCACCTCGGGATTACGCTGCAATACCGCCTCCACGCTGACCTGCGGCGCCGGCAATGTCAGGTCGGCGAACACATTACGCGCCCCGCACACTTCCAGCGCATCACTGATGATCTGCCCGCCGCCAACGGTGTACAGCGGTCGATCCCATACTTGATAAAACACCCGCAACGGTTCATCCCGGCGATAACGCTGGCGCAGCACATCCAGTCGTTGGCGTAATTGCGCGGCCAATGCAACGCCACGCTCAGGCCGACCTAGCTGCTTGGCAATCGCTTCGATCTGCGCGGTCAGTTGTTCGAGGTTGTGAGGTTCGGCGACATAGGTGGGGATGCTCAATCGCTTGAGCTGCTCGCGCTGGGCCGGGCCAACGCTGCCAGGCCAGAGCAGCAACAAATCGGGCTTGAGGCTGAGCAACCGCTCCATGTCCAACTGGCCGTAGCGGCCAACTGAAGGAAGACCTTTGAGTTCGGCAGGACGCTCACCGGCGTCCAGCACACCGACCAAAAGGTCTGCCGAACCCAGCTCGACAACGATTTCTGAGAGAGAAGGCGCGAGGCTGACAACCCGTTCAACGGAAAAAGCCGAGCCGCCGATGGCCAGCAGCAACACCGCCAGCCAGAGGCGAAACATCAGCCGAGCTGACGCGGGATACGGTAGAGGTAAAACAGCACCGTGGTCGACAGCGCCAACAGTACCAACGGCACCGCTTCGAGGCCGACGAACACTGCCAACGCACCGATCCACGCCGGCAAGCCAGCGACCAGCAACGCCGTGCGGCGTTTGGCAGCCAGGGTGATCCAGGCAGCGGGTTCCTCAGGGGTGTCGAGGGCTTTTTGGGTGGCAATCAATGCGTGTTTGTAGCCACCAAAAAACTTCAGGCTGACAAACATCGAGGCGACACCGGCGATGAACAATGGCATCGCCAGCACTGGCAAAATCGCCTCGCCCTGGCCGAACAAGCCATTGATCACGAACAGCGGCAGCAAGGCCAAAGCCAGGTATTGCCACCAACTGAAGGACAATCGCCGCCGTACTTGACCGCGCGTCACGCCCGGTCTGCCTCGCCCTGATGCTCGTTGCCCATCATGTGGTCGAGCTTGCTGGCCTTGGTGGCCAGGTAGAGTTTGTTGTGCGGGTTATGGCCGGTGTGCAGCGGCACGCGCTCGGCGACCACGATGCCCATGTCGGTCAAGGCTTTGACCTTGCGCGGATTGTTGGTCATCAGCCGCAGGGATTTCACGCCCAGGTGTTCCAGCATCGGCAGGCACATGGCGTAGTCACGCTGGTCGGCGGCAAAGCCCAGACGTTCGTTGGCTTCAACGGTGTCGGCACCGCCATCCTGCAATTCATAGGCGCGGATCTTGTTCAGCAGGCCAATGCCACGGCCTTCCTGACGCAGGTAGAGCAACACGCCACGGCCTTCACGGGCGATGGCCTGCAAGGCGGCCTCGAGTTGCGAGCCGCAGTCGCAACGCTGGCTGAACAAGGCATCGCCCGTCAGGCATTCGGAGTGCAACCGGCCGAGTACCGGGGCACCGTCGGCGAACTCACCCAGGCTCAGCACTACGTGCTCGCGTCCGTTTTCTTCATCGAGAAAGCCGTGCATGGTGAATTGCGCAAAAGGCGTTGGCAGCTTGGAAGCGGCGACAAAAACGACAGGCACCGGTGTGCTCCTGATCAATAAGTACTGGAGATTCGCAGAGGCGGCATTGTAACAGCAGGTTCCTGCAGACGCTTAGGCTGAATTATGGGGCATAACGATCAAAAAGTTAGATCTCAGGCCGCCACAGCCCTCTGTAGGAGTGAGCCTGCTCGCGATAGCGGTCTACCAGTCGACATCGATGGCGACAGACAGCCCGCTATCGCGAGCAGGCTCACTCCTACAGGGGATCGGTGTCAGCCCCACCGTTAATGTTCAGTTCGGGTCAAACGGATACGGTTGTTTCCAGCGTTCGAAGATGGGTTTCAACCGCCCGCTTTTCACCAGCAACTCCATGCGCTGGTCGAACAGCGCCATCAACGTGCGGGCCTTGGGCGTATCGGCAAAGCATAGGTACAACGGTAACTCCGCAATATGAGTGCGACGAAACTGCGAAGGATCCTTGGCCCACTTGAGGACATAGTCGACTTCGGTCAGCGCGTCGATGTAGTAGTCGGCGCGGTTGCGGGTCAGCATCGACAAAATGCCGGTGCGCCGAACAACTTCGTTGTAGCGACGCACGTTGGGCAGGTAATCCTGATAGTCGTAGCCGCGGACCCAGGCCAGTCGATAGTTGCCCAGCGTCTGCGGAGTCGGCGCCGGATTGCTCGCCAGCCCCAGGGCATAGATGTGATCGGTATCGAAATTCCAGCGCGGATAAAGCAGATCGCTGGTCTCGTCGCGGTAAGAGCCAACACAGGCGTCCACTTCGCGACGCTGAGCCAACCCTACGGAGCGCGTGTAAGGCTCGGTTCGAATGTCCAGTTTGACGCCGGCAGGCTCGAACACTTCCCGCAGCACGTCCCACCCCAGGCCATGACCGTCAGCGGAGGTGTAGTCTTCCCAGTCTTCGCTGGCCAGGTAAATCACGGACGGCGTCGGCGTGGGATCGCCCGCTTGGGCGAACGGGCAAAGCATGGCGAACACCATCACAGCCAACCAGCGTCGAGCCATCCCTAGTCCCCTGTTTCGCCCGTCAGGCGAAAATCCATACCAGCCCTTGCATCGCCAACCACGCAAACACGCCTGCCAACACGTCGTCGAGCATGATCCCGACGCCACCGTGCACATGCCGGTCGATCCAGTGGATCGGCCAAGGCTTGAGAATGTCGAAGAAGCGGAACACCAGGAACCCCGCCAGCAACCAGTACCACCCTTCCGGCACCAGCCACAGGGTGATCCACATCCCGACCATTTCGTCCCAGACGATGCCTTCGTGGTCGTGTACCCGCAAATCGTCGGCGACCTTGCCGCACAGCCAGAAGCCGAACAGCATGGTGACGCCAAGCATCAGCCAGTAACCCCAGTCGGGCAGCATCTGCCACAACGGGATGAAGGGTAGCGCAACTAACGAACCCCAGGTGCCCGGTGCTTTTGGCAAGGTGCCCGAGCCGAAGCCGAACGCCAGGAAATGCCATGGATTGCGCCAGACCGAAGGCGGTACGAATTCCGCCGGGACCTGTTTGGGATGATCTGTCACGGTGTCTCCCGAAAATGTTGATAGCCCCGGGTTTGCGGGGTGATGTCTTGCCCAACGGCATCCAGCAGCGTCACGCCCTGCCCCGCCTCTACTCTGCCGACCACGTGGATCGGCCAACCGTCGTCCAGCAACGCAGGCAACTCGACGGACGGTAGGGTGAAGGCCAGCACGTAATCGTCTCCGCCGCTCAGCGCTGCCTCTTCGGCGGCCGATTGACCGAGGAAGGCCACTAAAGCGTTCGACAGCGGCAACCTGTCACGTTCAAGCCGTATGCCGACCTTCGACGCCAGGGCGATATGCCCGCAGTCAGCGAGCAGGCCGTCGGAGATATCCAGCGCCGAGGTGGCTTTGCCACGCAGCGCCTGACCCAACGCCAGTTGCGGCTGCGGCGACCAGTAATGGGCCAGCAATGGATCGGCGATGGCGGCTTCAGCCGTCCGCTGCCCCAGCACCAGAGGCAAGGCACCCGCCGCATTGCCCAACTCACCACCCACGCAGAGCAGATCGCCGGGCTGCGCACCGCTGCGGGTCAACGCCTTGCCCGCCGGCACACGACCAAACACGGTCATGGTCAGGCTCAGCGGCCCCCGCGTGGTATCACCGCCCACCAGCGCCACACCACAGCGTTGCGCCATGAGGTTCAAACCACGGGCGTAGGCATCCAGCCAATCGGTGGTCACCGTCGGCAAGGTCAGGGCAAGGGTAAAGGCAACGGGGGTGGCGCCCATGGCAGCCAGATCGCTGACGGCCACAGCCAGCGAACGCTGACCGAGCAGAAACGGGTCGCAAGGATCTGCGAAGTGCACGCCGGCAACCAGCGTGTCGGTGGAAATCGCCAACTGTTCCCCAGAGGGAACAGCCAGCAAGGCGCAATCGTCGCCGATCCCGAGGGCAACGCCTTCGCCGCCTTGCGCACAAGGCGCGGCGGCGAAGAAGTTGCGGATCAGCTCAAACTCGCCCATTTGGCATTGTCCAAGCGCAAATCAGCGCTTGAACGCCTTCACTTCAGCTTCACGCAGACGCGGGGCCAGCTTGTCGAGTACACCGTTGACGAATTTGTGGCCGTCGGTGGAACCGTAGACTTTCGCCAGTTCGATCCCTTCGTTGATCACAACGCGGTACGGCACGTCGACGCGCTTGAGCAGTTCCCAGGTGGACAGGCGCAGTACGCACAGTTCAACCGGATCCAGCTCTTCGATGGTCAGGTCCAGGCACGGCGCCAACGCAGTGTCGATTTCGGTCAGACTGGCCGGGACACCGTGCAGGATGTCGTGGAAGTAGCTGGCATCGGCGAAGGTGAAATCGTTGTCGACGCGAAACTGCGCTTCGATTTCGTTCAGCGAAGTACTGGCCATGTGGCGCTGATACAACGCTTGAGTCGCCAACTGACGGGCAGCGCGGCGCTTTTCACTTTTCGAAGGCTTGCCGGCGTCCGTTGGACGCGGTTCGCGCGGGTTGAAACGATCGCTTTCGTCGCTAATCACTTGGCCTCCAACTGCGCCAGCAGGCTGACCATTTCCAGAGCGGACAGGGCAGCTTCGGCACCTTTGTTACCGGCCTTGGTGCCGGAACGTTCGATGGCTTGCTCGATGGAATCAACGGTCAGGACGCCGAAAGCGACCGGAACGCCGAACTCCATGGACACCTGGGCCAGGCCCTTGGTGCATTCGCCCGCCACGTATTCGAAGTGCGGAGTGCCGCCACGAATGACCGCGCCCAGGGCGATGATTGCCGCGTATTCGCCCTTCTGAGCGACTTTCTGCGCAACCAGCGGGATTTCGAAGGCGCCAGGCGCGCGGATGATGGTGATGTCGCTTTCGCTTACGCCGTGGCGAACCAGGGCATCAACTGCACCGCTGACCAGACTTTCAACGACGAAGCTGTTGAAACGGCCCACTACCAAAGCGTAGCGGCCTTTAGGGGCGATGAAGGTACCTTCGATGGTCTTCAGGGTCATTCGTTAGATCTCTTAAAGAGCCGGGACGCGTTTTCTACGCGTCCCTCGGTGATGTGTTAGCCGCGAATCAATGACTGGAAACAACCGGTCATTATTCGGAGGGCACGTATTCTACAACTTCCAGATCGAAACCGGATATCGCATTAAATTTCATTGGCGCAGACATCAAGCGCATTTTACGTACGCCCAGGTCCCGAAGGATCTGCGAACCGGCACCGACGATGCTGTAGGTGGTCGGTTTTTTCACGGCGGTCTGATCCGCGGTTTCGCGGATATGCGCCAGCAACACGTCGCCATCGAGCGGGTGACCAAGCAACAGCACCACGCCGCTGCCGGCCTCGGCCACCGCGGCCATGGCGGCGCGCAAGCTCCAGCGACCCGGTTGCTTGACCATCAACAGGTCGCGCAGCGGGTCCATGTTATGCACGCGAACCAGGGTCGGTTCTTCAGCGCACACGGTGCCCAGGGTCAGGGCCATGTGCACGTCGCCTTCCACGGAATCACGATAGGTCACCAGGTTGAACTGGCCCAGTTCGCTGTCCAAAGGCTGCTCGGCAATCCGCTGAACGGTACGTTCGTGGATCATCCGGTAGTGAATCAGGTCGGCGATGGTGCCGATCTTGATGTTGTGTTCGGCCGCGAAGGCTTCGAGTTCGGTGCGACGGGACATGGTGCCGTCGTCGTTCATCACTTCGCAGATCACGCCGCTCGGCTCGAAACCGGCCATGCGCGCCAGGTCGCACGCCGCTTCGGTGTGGCCAGCGCGCGCCAGGGTGCCGCCGGCCTGAGCCATCAGCGGGAAAATGTGGCCAGGGCTGACAATGTCTTCAGCCTTGGCGTCTTTCGCGGCGGCGGCTTGCACGGTACGGGCACGGTCAGCTGCGGAGATGCCGGTGGTCACGCCTTCGGCCGCTTCGATGGACACGGTGAACTTGGTGCCGAAGCCGGAACCGTTGCGCGGTGCCATCAGGGGCAGCTTGAGCAGTTCGCAGCGCTCGCGGCTCATCGGCATGCAGATCAGGCCGCGGGCGTGCTTGGCCATGAAGTTGATGTGTTCGGCCTTGCAGCACTCGGCGGCCATGATCAGGTCGCCTTCGTTCTCGCGGTCTTCGTCATCCATGAGGATGACCATCTTGCCTTGGCGGATGTCTTCAACCAGTTCTTCGATGCTATTGAGCGCCACAAGGCACCCCCTTGGGTCAGGATTTGAGGTAGCCGTTGGCGGCCAGAAAGCTTTCGGTGATGTTTCCAGAAGTCGGCTCTGCGGCCTTGTCGCCCAACAGCAGGCGCTCCAGATAACGGGCAAGCAAGTCGACTTCGAGGTTCACCCGGCGACCTGGCTGGTACGACGCCATGATGGTTTCGCTCAGGGTGTGCGGAATGATCGTCAGCAGGAACTCGGCGCCATCGACCGCGTTCACGGTCAGGCTGGTGCCGTCGACGGTGATCGAGCCTTTATGGGCGATGTACTTGGCCAGTTCTTTCGGCGCACGGATGCGGAATTCCACGGCACGGGCATTCTCGGTACGGGCAACCACTTCGCCCACGCCATCGACATGCCCGCTGACCAGATGCCCGCCGAGGCGAGTGGTCGGGGTCAGGGCTTTTTCCAGGTTCACCGGGCTGCCGCTTTTCAGGTCATTCATCGCGGTGCAGTCGAGGGTCTCGCGACTGACGTCCGCCGCAAAGCCATTGCCCGGCAATTCAACGGCGGTCAGACACACGCCGTTGACCGCGATGCTGTCGCCCAGTTTGACGTCGCTCAGATCGAGCTTGCCGGTTTCTACGTGTACTCGCACATCTCCGCCTTTTGGGGTCAATGCACGAATACTGCCGATGGATTCGATGATGCCGGTAAACATGGAGTCCTCCTCGAGAACAGGGCCGTCGCGTGGCGCAGGCCGGGAATTATACGCTCGCCGCTGGCGCAGGAATGGCGATGACTCGCCAGTCATCGCCAACCGCGCGAATTTCGGTGATTTTAAGCTCGGGCGCATCCTTCATTTGCGCGAGCGGCCAGTCCAGCAACGGCCGTGCCGAGGAGCCAAGGAACTTGCCAGCGATGAAAATCTGGAATTCGTCCACCAGACCTTGCTGGGCAAACGCTCCCGCCAGACGAGGACCCGCTTCGACCAATACTTCGTTGACCCCACGATTGGCCAGTTCGACCAGCAGCTTGCGCAGGTCAACCAAGCCATCGTCACCGGCCACGATCAGACATTCCGGACCGTTGGCGTATTGCTCTTCGACCGCCATGCACGTGGCGACCAACGCAGGACCGGCCTTGAAGAACGGCGCATCAAGCGGCACGCGCAAACGGCCGTCAATCAGCACGCGCAGCGGCGGACGGCTCATGGCCAAGGCCGTTTGCTCGGCGTCCAGGCCCAGTTCATCGGCACGCACGGTCAGTCGGGCGTTGTCCGCCAGCACCGTATCGGCGCCGGTCAGTACCACGCTGGCCTGCGCGCGCAGACGTTGTACCGCCGAACGCGCCGCCGGGCCGGTGATCCATTGGCTTTCGCCGCTTTCCATCGCCGTGCGACCGTCCAGGCTCATGGCCAGCTTGACCCGCACGAACGGCAAGCCGTGTTCCATGCGTTTGAGGAAGCCTTCATTGAGCTTGCGCGCCTCCCCTTCCAGCACGCCGCTTTCGATGGCGATGCCAGCCTGGGCCAGGCGCTGCATGCCGCGACCGGCCACCGACGGATTCGGGTCCTGCATCGCCGCGACGACGCGTGCGAGGCCGGCATTCACCAGCGCATCGGCGCAGGGCGGCGTGCGGCCGTGGTGGCTGCACGGTTCGAGGGTCACGTAAGCCGTGGCACCACGGGCCTTGTCGCCCGCGGCACGCAGGGCGTGGACTTCGGCGTGGGGTTCGCCGGTGCGCTCGTGCCAGCCTTCGCCGACAATTTGCCCTTCCTTCACAATCACACAGCCAACACGCGGGTTGGGGTGCGTCGTGTAATGACCTTTGCGCGCCAGTTCCAGGGCGCGGGCCATGTAATGGGCGTCGAGGATGGCTTGTTCTGGGGAAGTGGTCATTCTTTCACCGGCTCACGGGCCAGGCGATCGATCTCTTCGCGGAACTCGTTGAGGTCCTGGAAGCGCCGATACACGGAGGCGAAACGAATGTAGGCGACTTCGTCGAGCTTTTGCAGCTCGGCCATCACCAGTTCACCGACCACGAGGGATTTGACCTCGCGCTCACCGGTGGCGCGCAGTTTGTGTTTGATGTGCACCAGCGACGATTCGAGGCGCTCGACACTCACCGGGCGCTTCTCCAGCGCACGCTGCATGCCCGCGCGCAGTTTTTCTTCGTCGAAGGGCTGACGGCTACCGTCGGTTTTGATCAGGCGCGGCAACACCAGTTCGGCAGTCTCGAACGTCGTGAAACGCTCACCGCAGGCCAGGCATTCACGCCGGCGGCGCACCTGTTCGCCCTCGGCGACCAGACGCGAGTCGATGACCTTGGTGTCGTTGGCACCGCAGAAGGGACAGTGCATGGTGGCAGGCAACAAAAAAAGGGAGGGCCATGGTAGCGCATCCCCGTGGCAAGACAAGCCATAGGGTTTACGGTATACAGACGGGCTATATGCCTGATTCATGGATTTCACCTTGCTGGAGCCGCAAATGTCCCTAAGACCGCTCGTCTTGCTCAGTCTTTTCAGCCTGCTGGTGGCCTGCAGCAGCGATGCGCCCAAGCCCCAGCCGCCGACGCCGGGTCCCGCGCCGCAACAGGCGCAGAAGAAGGCCAAGGAATCGGCCAACCTCGGCCCGCTGCCCGCGTATCAGCGTGAATTGAGCGGCACCCTGCAAGGCGTGCCGGCCGGTGCCGAAGTCGAACTGGCGCTGCTGGTGATCGATGCCCAGGACCGCCCGCAACAATTGCTCGCCAGTTCCAGCCTGATCGGCACCAATCAGATTCTGCCGTTTCACCTGCGTTTCAACCCGGAATCGTTCCCGGCGGGCGTTCGCGTTGAATTGCGCGGCCGTGCCAGCCAGTCCGGCCAGCTGATTTTGCACTTGCCGTCGCAGGTCATCACCCAGCCGACGACCCAGGTTTTGGGCCAGCTGCAATTCGTCAAAGCGCCATGATTGCACCGCTCGACCTGCAACAGGCGTTGGGTGAATTGCTCGGTGATGCGCAGCTTGTGCCTGTCGCATTGCCTGATACCGAGCTGAAGCTCTGGCTGATCGACGGCGACAACATGGACCGCGCGTTCAGCCCGGAAGAGACCCGACGGATTCTGCATGAGCCTCCGTACTGGAGTTTCTGTTGGGCCAGCGGCCTGGCGGTGGCCCGCTACCTCGCCGAATTCCCTGAGTGGGTCAAAGGTAAACGCGTGCTGGATTTCGGCGCCGGTTCCGGGGTGGCGGGTATCGCGGCAGTCAAGGCCGGAGCGCTGGAAGTGGTGGCCTGTGACCTGGACCCGCTGGCGATTGCCGCGTGTCGGGCGAATGCTGAACTCAATGACGTACAGCTTAATTACTCGGCGGACTTTTTCGCCGAGGCGGATCGGTTCGATCTGATTCTGGTGGCCGACGTGCTGTACGACCGGGCGAACCTGCCGTTGCTCGACGAGTTTTTGAGTCGTGGCCAAGAGGCGCTGGTGGCCGATTCGCGTGTCAGGGATTTTCGTCACCCGTTGTATCAGCGCATTGAGATGTTGGAAGCGATGACGTTGCCGGATCTGGCCGAGCCTGAAGAGTTTCGGCATGTGAGCCTGTACCACGCGCGGCGCTCTTAAAAGCTTCGCGAGCAAGCTTCGCTCCTACAGGTTCGGCGTCGTTCTTCAAATCGGTGTGGACCTGTAGGAGCGAGGCTTGCCCGCGAAGGCGTCCGGTCAGGCAACACACATCTCAAAGGCCACCCCGCTTCCGGCCGCCCCCTACCAAGCCGTATAGTTGCCCCATTCACGCTTCCAAGAGATCCCCCATGAGTCAGGAAACGCCATACATCTTCGACGCCACGACCGCCGATTTCGACCAGTCGGTGATCGAGAACTCTTTCCACAAACCGGTGCTGGTGGATTTCTGGGCCGAATGGTGTGCGCCCTGCAAAGTGCTGATGCCGATGCTGCAAACCATTGCCGAGAGCTACCAGGGCGAATTGCTGCTGGCCAAGGTCAACTGCGATCTCGAACAAGACATCGTCGCCCGTTTCGGCATTCGCAGCCTGCCGACGGTGGTGTTGTTCAAGGACGGTCAGCCGGTGGACGGTTTTGCCGGAGCGCAGCCGGAATCCGCCGTGCGGGCGATGCTTGAGCCTCACGTACAAATGCCGCCACCAGCGGCGGCTGATCCGTTCGAACAGGCTCAGGCCCTGTTCGACGACAGCCGTTTCGCCGACGCCGAAGCCGCGCTCAAAGTGCTGCTGGGCGAAGACAACACCAACGCTGGCGCCTTGATTCTCTACGCCCGTTGCCTGACTGAACGCGGCGAACTGGGCGAAGCACAAACCGTGCTCGACGCGGTGAAAAGCGACGAGCACAAAGCCGCGCTGGCCGGTGCCAAGGCGCAGATCCAATTCCTTGGCCAGGCCAAGGATTTGCCGGATGCGGCAGACCTAAAAGCGCGCCTGGCGAAAAACCCGCAGGACGATGAAGCGGTGTATCAACTGGCAATCCAGCAGTTGGCCCGCCAACAGTACGACGCTGCGCTGGATGCGTTGCTCAAACTGTTTGTGCGCAATCGCAGCTACAGCGAAGGCTTGCCGCACAAGACCTTGCTGCAGGTGTTCGAACTGCTGGGCAATGATCACCCACTGGTGACCACCTATCGCCGCAAGTTGTTTGCTGCTCTTTATTAAAAGATCAAAAGATCGCAGCCTCGTTTCACTCGACAGCTCCTACATGGGATCTTGTTTCCCTGTAGGAGCTGTCGAGCGAAGCGAGGCTGCGATCTTTGCGTTTCACTCGATCCAGCTGTAGAGCGGCGTATCCCCGCCGCTCACCACCTTCACATCCGCGCAATGGCGCAGGCGCACCAGCAGGCGTTTGCCCGATGCCGCGCTGCCAGTCAGTCCTTCCAGCTGTTCCAGCAAATCCGGCCCGCTCAATTGCCCAGCCTTGCGCAGCAGGTCTTTGGCGACCTGCCACAGCGCATCATCCTGATTCACCTGTTTGGCCGGGGCGACACTGGCCTCAGGCTTGACCGCCTGCAACTGCGCGCCGAGCCGCGCCCAATCGCCATCATCCATCTCCAACGTCAAATCCACCGGCCAGTCGCCGATGCTTCCGCGAATTCGCAACATAAGTCTGCTCCCGCACATTTCTGACTTGCATGCTCCCATGCGACTTGCACAACGCCAAGCAGACGGTCAAACTCCCCGCGCTTTCGTTATAAGATTACATAACAAACTCTTCATTTTACTTTCGGAGACCCTCCATGCGCCGTCTGCTTCTCGCTCTGCCGTTTGCCCTGTTGCCGCTGGCCGTCGCCCACGCAGCTGATGAACATGATCACGACCATGAGCACGGTAGCCTCAGCGCCCACGAACATGGCGTCGGTCGCCTGAACGCGGCGCTGGACGGTCAGACCTTGGAGCTGGAGCTGGAAAGCCCGGCGATGAACCTGGTGGGCTTCGAACACGCCGCCACCTCCGATGCCGACAAGGCCAAAGTCGCCGCTGCCCGTGCGCAGCTCGAAAAGCCGCTGGCGCTGTTCAACTTGCCAAAAGCCGCCGGTTGCGTGGTCGCGACACAGGAACTGGAAAGCCCGTTGTTCGGTGACAAGCCAGACGCTGATGACGATCACGATCACGATCACGATGAAGATGCCAAAGACGAGCATCACCACGATCACAGCGAAATCCACGCCCACTATCAATTCACCTGCGCGGCCCCGGGCGCGCTGAAAACCCTGGACCTGGCGAACATCTTCAACACCTTCCCGGCCACCCAGAAAATTCAGGTACAACTGATCAGCCCAAGTGGGCAGCAAGGGGTTGAAGTGACGGCCAAGGCTGCCGCCCTGAAATTCTGAATCCACCACAAAACCCTGTAGGAGCGAGGCTTGCCCGCGAAGAGGCCATCACATTCAACATCGATGTTGACTGGAATATCGCCTTCGCGGGCAAGCCTCGCTCCTACAGGGCTCACCACTACTCTGACCGGTTTCACATGACCCAAGCACTCATCGAACTGTCCGACCTGGGCTTCAGCTGGCCCGGTCACCCGCCGCTGCTGGATATCCCGGCGTTTCGCTTGGAGCCCGGCGAAACCCTGTTCCTCAAAGGTCCCAGCGGCAGTGGCAAGACCACGCTGCTCGGCCTGCTCGGTGGTGTGCAAAAGCCCGATCGCGGCAGCATTCGCCTGCTGGGCCAGGAACTGACCGAACTCGGCGCCGGCGCGCGTGACCGCTTTCGCGTCGATCACACCGGCTACATTTTCCAGCAGTTCAACTTGCTGCCGTTTCTCTCGGTGCGCGAGAACGTCGAATTGCCCTGCCACTTCTCCAGACTGCGGGCCGAACGGGCGAAACAGCGCCATGGCAGTGTCGACCAGGCCGCAGCCACCCTGCTCGCGCACCTGGGCCTGAAGGATGAAAGCATCCTCGGCCGCCGTGCCGATTCGCTGTCTATCGGCCAACAGCAACGGGTCGCCGCCGCGCGCGCATTGATCGGTCAGCCGGAACTGGTGATCGCCGACGAACCCACCTCGGCGCTGGATTACGACGCTCGCGAAAACTTCATCCGCCTGCTGTTCGCCGAATGCCGCGAAGCCGGATCGAGCCTGCTGTTTGTCAGCCACGACCAAAGCCTCGCGCCGCTGTTCGATCGCCACCTGTCGCTGGCCGAACTCAATCGCGCCGCCACTCCGTTCGAGGTCTGAGATGTATTTGTTTCGTCTAGCCATGGCCAGTCTGGCTAATCGCCGTTTCACCGCGATTCTCACCGCCTTTGCCATTGCCCTGTCGGTTTGCCTGCTGTTGGCCGTGGAACGGGTGCGCACCGAAGCCAAGGCCAGTTTCGCCAGCACCATCAGCGGCACTGACCTGATCGTCGGCGCCCGTTCCGGTTCGGTGAACCTGTTGCTGTACTCGGTGTTCCGCATTGGCAACGCCACCAACAACATCCGCTGGGACAGCTTCGAACACTTCGCCAACAACCCGAAAGTGAAGTGGGCGATTCCGATGTCCCTCGGCGATTCGCATCGCGGTTATCGGGTGATGGGCACCACCGAGGCGTACTTCGAGCATTACCAGTACGGTCATCAACGACACCTGGAACTCGCCGACGGCCGCGCCTTCGCCAGCGATCCGTTCGAAGTAGTGCTCGGAGCCGAAGTGGCGGATGCGCTGCACTACAAACTCGGCGACAAACTGGTGTTGGCCCACGGCGTGGCGGTGATCAGCCTGGTCAAACATGACGACAAACCGTTCACTGTGGTTGGCATTCTCAAGCGCACCGGCACCCCGGTGGACCGCACGTTGCACATCAGCCTTGGTGGCATGGAAGCGATTCACGTCGACTGGCACAACGGTGTGCCGGCCCAGGGCAAAGGCCGGATCAGTGCCGATCAGGCACGCAACATGGACCTGACGCCGCAAGCGATTACCGCGTTCATGCTCGGCCTCAACAGCAAGATTTCGACCTTCGCCGTGCAGCGTGAAATCAACGAATTCCGCGGCGAGCCGATGCTGGCGATCCTGCCCGGCGTGGCGCTGCAAGAGTTGTGGAGTTTGATGAGCACGGCGGAAAAAGCCTTGTTCGTGGTCTCGCTGTTTGTGGTACTGACCGGTTTGATCGGCATGCTCACGGCGATCCTCACCAGCCTCAACGAACGACGTCGCGAGATGGCGATTCTGCGTTCGGTGGGCGCTCGGCCGTGGCACATCGCAACGTTGCTGGTGCTGGAGGCATTTGCCTTGGCGCTGTCCGGTGTGATTGCCGGATTGGGTCTTTTGTATGTGGGCATCGCCTTGGCCCAGGGGTACGTGCAATCCAATTACGGCTTGTATCTGCCACTCGCCTGGCCCAGTGAATATGAATGGACGCTGCTCGGTGGCATCCTGATTGCCGCGTTGCTAATGGGCAGCGTGCCGGCCTGGCGCGCGTATCGCCAATCTTTGGCCGATGGCCTGTCGATCCGACTATGAGGACGTTAATGATGCCCCGCGCTCTGCTTGCGCTATTGATGCTGGTCTCCCTGCCGCTGTGGGCGGCCGAGCCGAAAGACCTGACCTGGTCGGAGATGATCCCGCCGGACGCCGCACCGGAAGTGCCGAACATGACACCGCTGCACGACCTGTCGCAGATGAGCAGCGCTCTGGAATCGGCGCCCGCTGCCAAGCAGGACATGCCCAATGCACCGGTGGTGAAAAGCCTCGACGGGCAGAACATTCGCCTGCCCGGCTACATCGTGCCGCTGGAAGTGAGTGAAGAAGGTCGCACCACGGAGTTTTTGCTGGTTCCGTATTTCGGCGCCTGCATCCATGTGCCGCCACCGCCGTCGAACCAGATCGTGCATGTGAAAAGCGAAGTGGGCGTGAAGCTCGATGAGCTGTATCAGCCGTACTGGATCGAGGGAGCGTTGCAGGTGAAAGCGTCGAGCAGCGAGTTGGCGGATGCGGGGTATCAGATGGAGGCGGACAAGATTTATGTGTATGAACTGCCGGAGTGAATCCGGCAGTTCTGTGTTGCTTTTGAGGACGCCTTCGCGGGCAAGCCTCGCTCCTACAAGGTAATCACGAATCCCTGTAGGAGCGAGGCTTGCCCGCGAAGTGGCCCTCAAAGGTTCCACAAAAATCAGGCCCATCACTGTTTCATTGAGCTGCATCAAAAGACCGTATCAGACAGCTCCGTACCATTGGACATCGAACATTTTCAACGTCCTTTGGAGCCCCCATGCACAAGTCCTTGCTTAGCGCTTCGCTGCTCGCCCTCGCGCTTGCAGCCCCGCTCGCCTATGCCCACGATGCCGGCGACATCATCGTTCGTGCCGGTGCAATCACCGTCAACCCGAAAGCCGACAGCTCCAGCGTCAAGGTCGATCAAGGCCCGCTGGCCGGCGCCGACCTGGGTGGCAAGGCCACCATGAGCAGCGACACGCAACTGGGTTTGAACTTCGCCTACATGATCGACAGCCACTGGGGGATCGAGCTGCTGGCCGCCTCGCCGTTCGAGCATGACGTGAAGCTCAAAGGCACCGCCCTCGGCGCAGCCAACGGTAAACTCGGCACCCTGAAACACCTGCCGCCGACCTTGAGCGTTGTGTACTACCCACTGGACGGGAAATCCGCGTTCCAGCCGTATGTTGGCGCCGGTATCAACTACACCTGGATCTACGACGAGCACGTCGGCAGCGAAGCGCAGGCCAACGGCTTCAGCAATTTCAAGGCGGATAACTCTTGGGGCATGGCGTTTCAGGTCGGCGCCGACTACATGCTGACCGACAACGTGATGATCAACGCCCAGGTGCGCTACATCGACATCGACACCACGGCGACCGTGGAAAACAACGCCGTGGCTCCGGGCACTCGGGCCAAGGTCGATGTGGATGTTGATCCGTTCATCTACATGGTTGGATTGGGTTACAAGTTCTAACACCCAACCGTAAGGTTGAAGAAGATCCTGTGGCGAGGGGGCTTGCCCCCGTTGGGCTGCGAAGCGGCCCCAAAACTATCCGTCCCGTTTCTTCAGTTACACCCTGCATGCCGGGTTCACGACTGCTGCGCAGCCGAACGGGGGCAAGCCCCCTCGCCACAGGGGACCGCACCATCCAAACAAGCGCTGTCTGATTCACAAAAAAGGCGCCTCGAAAGGCGCCTTTTTCATGACGGCAAAAAACTCAGCGTCCCAACAACCGCGCCAAGCCAACACTCATCGGTGTCTGCTCCGGATAGGTAAACCGCTCCAGCAACCGCCGGTTGTTCGCTCGCGAGTGGCGGATGTCACCGGAACGTGCCGGGCCATAGCTCACCGGCGGCAATTGACCGACCACCGCCTGCAACGCTTCAAGCATTTGCTTGAGGGAGGTCGCCTGGTTCCAGCCGACATTGACCGCGCCGACTTCGACCTGCGGTTGCTCGATGGCTTGCACCAGCAAGTCCACCAGATCCTCGACGTACACGAAATCGCGGGTCTGCTCGCCATCGCCAAACACGGTGATCGGCAAGCCTTTCTGCGCACGCTCGCTGAAAATACTGATCACGCCGGAGTACGGCGAGGACGGGTCCTGACGCGGGCCGAAAATGTTGAAAAAGCGGAAAATCACCGGTTCCAATGCATGCTGGCGACGGTAGAAATCGAAGTAATACTCGCTGGCCAACTTGTCCGACGCATACGGCGTCAACGGTGCCTTCGGCGTGTCTTCGTCGATCGACTCGCCTTCACCATTGTTGCCATAAACGGCGGCACTGGAAGCGTACAGCACTCGCTTGACCCCGGCCTGACGCATGGCTTCGCAGACATTCAGCGAACCGATGAAATTGCTCCGGTGAGTCTTCACCGGATCGTCCACCGAGGCCTGCACCGACGCTACCGCCGCCAGATGCGCCACGGCGCTGCAACCGACCATCGCCTGAGCCACCAGCGCAGCATCGGCGACGTCGCCCACAACCAGTTCGACCTTGGGATTGTCCAGCGGCAGGTTGCTGCGTTTGCCGGTGGACAGGTCATCGAGAATACGGACCGAATGCCCCTTGGCGAGCAAGGCATCGGTCAGGTGCGAGCCGATGAAACCGGCGCCGCCGGTGATTAAAACAGGGCCGTCAGCCATGGCGATAAAACCTATCCAGTAAGCCCGGGAGTGCCGCGCGCCAGGCGCGGGGCTTGATCCCGAAAGTGTGCAGAATTTTCTTGCAGGCCAGCACCGCGTGTTGCGGCTCTTCGGCGGCGTCCGGGCGCGCGGCGTGAGCCTGGGCGGTCGGCGCTTCAATGGCCAGCGGATGCAGGCTGCGTGCTTCGGTCAGAATCGCCTGACCCAGCGCCAGCGGCGTCGTCGCCTCATGCCCGGCGTAATGATAAGTGCCCCACAGCGGTGCGGCACAATCAAGTTGCTTGAGCACCGAAATGATCACCCGCGCCGCGTCGTCGACCGGTGTCGGGTTGCCCCGGCGGTCGTCGGCCAACAGCAGCTCTTCAGGCTGTTCGGCGCGACCGAGGAAACGCCCGAGGGTGCCGTCGGGGCTGTCATCGAGCAGCCAGCCGAATCGCAGCAGCACGTGTTGCGGGCAGGTGGCGCGAACGCTTTGTTCGATCCGCCACAAGGACTGACCCCGCAAGCCCAGCGGCACCGGTTCGTCTTTTTCGCTGTAAGCGGTCGCCCGGGAGCCGTCGAACACGCGATAGCTCGACGGTTGCAGCAGAACGATGTTGTGATGCTGGCACAGTTCGGCCAGACGCTCGACCGCCCGCTCCTGCCCGGCCAGACGCTGTTCGCTGACCGTCTCCGCCTGAAACCAGTCGAAGTAGTAGGCGAGATTGATCAGCGCGTCCGGGCGGGTGTCGTCGAGCAGTTGCGTCAGGCTCGCGGCATCCCAGCCGTCTTGCGGTGGGCGGGGGGCGAGGAAACCGATGTCTTCCTCCGCACCGAGGCGAATCAGCGCCTGCCCAAGGGCATTTCCGCCGCCCAGTAACATAAGGCGCATTCGCATAGAGTCAGCAGGCCCAGTCTGATTGGAACGATGGCTTTATCGACAGCACCCACGGGCGATGTCGTTGTTAGTTGCCGGAATCGTTGCATTTTGCGGGTTTAGTGCGCAACCGTCATCCGTAAAGTGTAGATCTGCGGGATTTGTGGTGCCTGTTCCGGCCCCTTCGCGGGCAAGCCTCGCTCCTACACGGGATTTGCGTACACCGCGGTCCCCTTGTAGGAGCGAGCGGTGCGGCGATCCGACTTGCCCGCGAAGAGGCCCTCAAAATCGGCGCAGTTCTTGAGCGGTACTTGCATCTTCATCCCCCCGCCCGCATAAATTACCCCATGAATCTGCCCATTCCCACGGACGCGGCCCTGGCAGGCTTCCACCCCGCCGTCAGCGCCTGGTTCAGCAACACGTTCCCGACGGTCACCGCCGCCCAGGCCCGGGCGTGGCCGTTGATCCGCCAGCACCGCTCGACCCTGATCGCCGCGCCCACTGGGTCCGGCAAGACCCTCACGGCCTTCCTCGCGGTCATCGACGACCTGGTCCACCGAGGTCTGGACAACGGCGGCCATCTGCCCGACGAAACCCTGGTGGTCTACGTCTCACCGCTCAAAGCCCTGTCCAACGACATCCAGATCAACCTGCAAACCCCGCTGGCCGGCATCACCGAGCAATTGCGTGTCATGGGCCTGCCCGAATTGCAGATCAACACCGCCGTGCGCACCGGCGATACGCCCCAGAAAGACCGCTCGGCCATGCGCCGAAATGCGCCGCACATCCTGGTGACCACCCCGGAATCCCTTTACGTACTGCTCGGCTCCGACTCCGGCCGGCAGATGCTCGGCACCACGCGCACAGTGATCGTCGACGAAATCCACGCCATCGCCGCCAGCAAACGTGGCAGTCACCTGGCCCTGAGCCTCGAACGTTTGCAGGCGCTGTGCGCCGTCCCGCTGATGCGCATCGGCCTGTCCGCCACGCAAAAACCCATCGAAGCGGTCTCGCGCTTCCTCGTTGGTCGTGATCGCCAGTGCGAAATCATCGACATCGGCCACGCCCGCCCGCGGGATCTGGACATTGAAGTGCCGCCAGTGCCGCTGTCGGCGGTGATGTCCAACGACGTCTGGGAACTGGTCTACGACAGGCTCGCCGCCCTTGCCCGCGAACACCGTACCACCCTGATTTTCGTCAACACTCGGCGCCTCGCCGAACGCTTGAGCCGGCATCTGAGCGAACGCCTCGGCAAAGAAGCCGTCGCCGCGCACCACGGCAGCCTGGCCAAAGAGTTTCGCCTCGACGCGGAACAGCGGCTCAAGCGCGGCGACCTGCAAGTATTGATCGCCACGGCCTCGCTGGAGCTGGGGATCGACATTGGCGACGTCGACCTGGTGTGCCAGATCGCCTCGCCGCGCTCGATTGCCGGTTTTCTGCAACGGGTCGGTCGCTCCGGGCATCAGGTCGGCGGCACGCCCAAGGGCCGTTTGTTCGCCACCACCCGCGATGACCTGATCGAATGCACCGCCCTGCTCGACTGCGTGCGTCGTGGCGAACTCGACACCTTGCAGATTCCCAAGGCGCCGCTGGATGTCCTGGCTCAGCAGATCATCGCCGAAGTCAGCTGCCAGGAATGGCAAGAGCAGGCGCTGCTGGAGATGTTCCGCAAAGCCTCGCCCTACGCCGGACTCGACGAAAAACATTACCAGGCGCTGCTGCACATGCTCGCCGAGGGCTACAACGGTCGGCAGGGCATCCGTAGCGCTTACGTGCACCGCGACGCCGTAACCCGCACATTGCGCGGTCGTCGGGGCAGCAAATTGACGGCCGTGACCAGCGGCGGAACGATTCCGGACAACGCCGACTACAGCGTTTTACTGGAACCTCAAGGGCTGAACATCGGTAGCGTGAACGAAGACTTCGCAGTCGAAAGCATCGCCGGGGATATCTTCCAGTTGGGCAATACGTCGTACCGAATCCTGCGCGTCGAAACCGGCAAGGTCCGGGTCGAAGACGCGCAGGGCCAGCCACCGACTATCCCGTTCTGGCTCGGTGAAGCACCGGGACGCAGCGCAGAATTGTCGTTCGCCGTGGCGCGCCTGCAAGCGCAGCTCGACCAACTGCTCGGCGCCACACCGGGCGACTTGCAGCCGGCCATCGACTGGCTGACTGATACCCTCGGCCTGAACCTCGCGAGCGCCGAGCAACTGGTGGATTACCTGGCCCGGGCGCGCCTGGCGCTCGGTGCCCTGCCGTCGCAAGACACGCTGCTGATGGAGCGCTTTTTCGACGAATCCGGCGGCACGCAACTGATCATCCACACGCCGTTCGGCAGTCGCATCAACCGCGCCTGGGGCCTGGCCCTGCGCAAGCGTTTCTGCCGCACCTTCAACTTCGAATTGCAGGCCGCCGCCAGCGAAGACGCGATCGTGCTCTCGCTGTCCTCCAGCCACAGCTTCGAACTCGAAGACGTTTGGCGCTATGTGCACAGCAACACGGCCGAACACTTGCTGATCCAGGCAATCCTCGATGCGCCGCTGTTTGGCGTGCGTTGGCGCTGGAACGCCGGGGTCGCGCTGGCGTTGCCGCGTTACACGGGCGGACGCAAAGTCGCGCCGCAGATCCAGCGGATGAAAAGCGAGGACCTGATCGCCAGCGTATTTCCCGACCAGATCGCCTGCGCGGAAAACCTCGCCGGCGAACGTGAAGTGCCCGAGCATCCGCTGGTGGAGCAAACCCTCGACGACTGCCTGCACGAGGCCATGGACTGCGAAGGCTGGCTGGCGCTGTTGCGGCGCATGGAACGTGGCGAGGTCCGGCTGATCAGCCGTGATTTGCCGGCGCCCTCGCCATTGGCAGCAGAAATCCTCAGCGCCCGTCCCTACACCTTTCTCGACGATGCGCCGCTGGAGGAACGCCGTACTCAGGCGGTGCTCAACCGGCGCTGGACCGACCCGCAGTCCACCGACGACCTCGGCGCGCTGGATGCCGAGGCGATTCAAGCGGTGCGCGACGAAGCCTGGCCAACCCCAACGGGCGTAGATGAAATGCACGAGGCCTTGATGAGCCTGACGGGCATCACCGATACCGAGGCGCGGGCCAATGCGCATTGGCCCGACTGGCTGAACGCTCTCGCTGAAAGCGGCCGCGCCAGCCGTTTGCAGATCAATGCCGAGCAATCGCTGTGGCTGGCGCTGGAGCGGTTGACCTGCCTGCGCGCGGTTTATCCACAAGCGACTTTGCATCCACCGCTGGAGGCGCTGCCAGGGTTCGATGAAGTCTGGGAGCCGGATGAAGCGCTGCTGGAAGTGATTCGCGCGCGGCTCAGCGCATTTGGCCCGCTGCCGTTAAAAGCGATTGCCGAACCCTTGGGATTGCCGGCCATTGAAGTCACCCAGGCGCTGGCGCAACTGGAGCGCGAAGGTTATGTGCTACGCGGACAATTCACCCCGGGCGCCAGCGAGGATGAATGGTGCGAACGGCATCTGTTGGCGCGGATTCATCGCTACACCGTCAAACGTCTGCGGCGGGAAATCGAGCCGGTGGCGTTGCAGGATTTCATGCGGTTTCTGTTCGACTGGCAGCATCTTTCCACCGCGACTCAAGGCCAGGGCAACGCGGTGTTGCCCGCCATCGTCGCTCAGTTCGAAGGCTACCCCGCCGCCGCTTCAGCCTGGGACAGCGACATTCTGCCGATGCGCATCAAAGGCTATTCGGCGAGTTGGCTGGACGACCTGTGCCGCAGCGGCAAACTGGTCTGGACGCGTCTGACGGCGCGCAACAAGAGCGCCGGCACGGCGCTGCGCAGCACACCGATTCTGTTGCTGCCGCGCAGTCAGGTCGGGTTGTGGAGCAGCCTCACCGAGCAGACCCCGGTCAGTGAACTGTCGCCCAAGACGCAAAAGGTTTACGAAGCACTCAGTCAACATGGCGCGCTGTTTTTCGATGAGTTGATTCATGAGGCGCATCTGCTGCGCGCCGAGCTGGAAATTGCCTTGCAGGAACTGGTCGGCGCCGGGCTGGTAAACGCTGACAGTTTCGCCGGCCTGCGGGCACTGATCACGCCCACCAGCAAACGGCAGAATCGCAGCAGCCGTCGCGGGCGTGGGGCGTTTGTCGGCGGGATGGACGATGCCGGGCGCTGGGCCTTGCTGCGACGCGGTCCCGCCGCGCCGGTTGTGGATAACAAACGACCGGCCCCGACGCCGAGCGACACGCTTGAACACATCGCAATGACCTTGCTGAGGCGTTATGGCGTGGTGTTCTGGCGCTTGCTGGAACGGGAAGCGGATTGGCTGCCGAGCTGGCGGGAATTGCTGCGCACGTTCCATCGTCTAGAGGCTCGGGGAGAGATTCGCGGTGGACGGTTTGTCAGTGGTTTGGCCGGGGAGCAGTTTGCGTTGCCTGAGGCAATTGCGCTGCTGCGTGAAGTGCGACGCCGGCCGCATGACGGGAGCCTGATTGCGGTGTGCGGGGTTGATCCGCTGAACCTTGCCGGGACGTTATTGCCCGGTGCGAAAGTGCCGGCGTTGGCGAGTAATCGGCTGGTGTATCGGGATGGGTTGCCAGCGGCTGCCGAGATTGCCGGCAAGCAGGTTTTCTGGGGGGAGCTGGATCAGCAATTGGCTGCCGAGTTGCACAACAAACTGACCCGGCATTGATGGTGTCTGGGCGGGCCTCATCGCGGGCAAGCTCGCTCCCACAGGTAATCGGTGTCTGAGCAAAATTGTCTAACCGACACCAGTCCCTGTAGGAGCGAGGCTTGCCCGCGAAGAACGAAGACACGGTCCTACTGATACACCGCGATGCGCCCTTCGCGGGCAAGCCTCGCTCCTACAGGGGTTACGGTGTTATTGGGGGCGAGGTTGATCCGGTAGCATCATCGGCGAATTTTCGACCGCCGGCCCATCATCTGCCATCGCCTGCCTCGGCATCAAAACCTGCTGTGGATAAGTCTGCGCGAAATGCACCCACGGGCTGTTATCCACAAGCTTTTTCAAGCGCTGGTTAAACGCCCGACTCACCGCATACTGCCCACCCGACACCGTGCGGAACTGCGCCGTCAGCACCACGCCGTTGAGGTCCATTTTATCGACGCCAAATACGTCCAGCGGACCTTGCAGGTTGTACTTGAGAAACGCGTCTTCCCGAATCGAATCCCCTGCCTCACGGATCAACTCTATCGCCTTGTCGACATCGGTGTCGTAGGTGAACTGCACCGAGAAAAACGCATAAGCGAACTGCCGCGATTGGTTGGTCACAGCCTTGATCTGACCGAACGGCACCGAGTGCACGAAACCCTTGCCGTCACGCAGGCGCAAGGTGCGGATGGTCAGGCCCTCGACCGTGCCGGCGTGGCCGGAATCGAGCACCACCCAGTCGCCAATCGACAAGGTGTCTTCGATGATGATGAACAGCCCGGTGATCACGTCCTGCACCAGTTGCTGCGAACCAAAACCGATGGCCAGGCCGACCACCCCGGCACCGGCCAGCAACGGCGCGACGTTGATCCCGAGATTGGCCATGGTAGTGATCGCGCAAATTACTACCAGGATGATTTTGATCGCGTTGCGCAGCAGCGGCAGGATGGTTTTGACCCGCGTGCTGGGCTGCGTCGTGCGTTTGTTGAGCGGCGGTTTCAGCGCTTCCTGGATCGCCGTATCAAGCACCACCCACAGCAACCAGGTCACCAGAAAGATCAGGCCCATGCTGCTCAACGACTCACTGATCGCCCGTCCCACCGAGTTGCGCTCGGCGAATTCGAACAGTGACACACCCCAGATCCGCCCGAGGATTTCGATGAAGGCAACGGCCATGACGATCCGCAGCAACGCATGCAGCAGACTGAGGAAACGCTCCTTGTAGGCGCTGCTTTGCTGGATCGCTGTGACCTGCCGCGACTTGAACATGTGCTGGAAAATCGTGCTGAGAAACACCGTGGCGATCAGCAAAATGGTGGTGAACAACGCACAGCGCAGGGCTTTCTGATTGTCATCGCCTACGCCAAGCAGGTTGATCGCCGAGACCATCACCATCAGCAGGATCGGCCAGTACCAGAGCCCGGAAAAGATCCGCAGGGATTCTTGCAGTGACGGCTGTTTGAGGCGTTGGGCAAGCGGACGGTTACGGATCAGATGCGCCACAGGGCGCCTTAGTCGAATCACCAATAACCCGAAGATGATCGAGACGAAAAAACCGGTGAGCACGGCTGCACTGCTGGTGATGTTGCCACCCAGTTGCCGAGCGATTTGCGGGCTGGTCAACGCATCGCTGAGCGCGGCGAGAAAGCCGATCAGAAACAGCGGCCGAGGGCAGTAATCGCGAATGATCTGCACCGCCGTGCGCTTGTGGCCGGTGTTGAACATGACGATCACGCAGAGCAGCATCGAGGTGGAGAAAATACCGCTGCTGGTGGCATAGGCGAAACACAGCGCCAGCGCGCGGCCCACCGAGGCGGGCAGGAAATGGCTGACGTAGAGGGTTAGCGGTAGACAGATCACCGCCGGCAGCGTGTAAGGCAACACATAATTGAGCAAATCCTGACTGCGTTGACGGGTGCGCAGCCAGCGGCCCTGGTTCAAGCGTTTGGCGAGGATCCCGCCGAGTACGGTGAGCAAGGCAAAAGTCCCGAGCCAGACGCCGGACAACATCAGGAAGTCGCCGATCACGCTCCAGCCTGAACGGCTCGAGGGTCGATTGACCAGTTTGTCCACCTCATCCGCCGCCCGATCGGCCCGCAGGCGCCAGGCGTCGACCAGGTTTTCGTTGAGGTCGAGCTTGTCCTGAACGTCGTCGATGCTGGAGCTGATGGCCCCGAGCAGACCGCCCTGGACCAGTGGTTCAGGCTTTGCCGGTTCCTCGGCAGCAGCGGGAACACCCGGCAGCGTGACGGCTTCCAACTCGTTGCTGCCCAGAAACAGCAACGCCCCCAGTAGTATCGCGGTCTTGAACTTGAGCAAAACGGGAAGCTCCTTGGGAAGGGTCTGTAAGGAACTGATCGGCAAACGGCGGGCAAGTTCGGTTTTCACCGCGAGATAACAGCCAACACATCCCCCTGTGGCGAGGGAGCTTGCTCCCGCTGGGGTGCGAAGCACCCCCAAAAACATGCAAACCCGAGCTCTCCAGGTACACCGCGCTATATAGTTTTGCGACTGCTGCGCAGCCGAGCGGGAGCAAGCTCCCTCGCCACAGGGTTTCATTCGCCCCGAGATATTTGACCTCAGCGCAAATATCAAATGCCCACCCCTCTATTTTTCCGCACACCCCAAACCCCGACACTGCGCTCCATCAATCAAACGCACCGGAGTTGCAGTCATGCCCATTGCCTTGCTCGCGCTGACCCTCAGCGCCTTCGCCATCGGGACGACCGAGTTCGTCATCGTTGGCCTGTTACCCACCATCGGCGCCGACCTCGGCGTCAGCCTGCCGTCCGCCGGCCTGCTGGTCAGCCTTTACGCACTGGGCGTTGCCATTGGCGCCCCGGTGCTGACCGCCCTGACCGGCAAAGTCCCACGCAAATTGTTGCTGTTGTCGCTGATGGTGCTGTTCACCCTTGGCAACTTGCTGGCGTGGAAAGCCCCCAGCTACGAGTCGCTGATCCTTGCGCGGATCGTCACCGGTCTGGCTCACGGGGTGTTTTTCTCGATTGGCTCGACCATCGCCACCAGCCTGGTGCCGAAGGAAAAAGCCGCCAGTGCCATTGCGATCATGTTCACCGGCCTGACCGTGGCGCTGGTCACCGGCGTGCCGCTGGGGACGTTCATCGGCCAGCATTTCGGCTGGCGTGAAACCTTTCTCGCCGTGTCTGCGCTGGGCGTGATCGCCTTTATCGGCAGCCTGCTTTATGTGCCGAAAAGCATTGCCCACAGCAAACCTGCTTCGCTGTTGCAGCAATTGCAGGTGCTCAAGCAACCGCGCCTTCTGCTGGTGTACGCCATGACCGCGGTCGGCTACGGCGGCTCGTTCATCGCCTTCACCTTCCTGGCGCCGATTCTTCAGGACATTTCCGGCTTCAGCGCCGGCACCGTCAGCCTGGTGTTGCTGGTCTACGGCATCTCGGTGGCGGTCGGCAACATTTGGGGCGGCAAGCTGGCGGACAAGCGCGGCCCGATCAGCGCGCTGAAAGTCATCTTCGCCCTGCTCGCTGCCGTGTTGTTCGTGCTGACCTTTACCGCTGGCAACCCATGGCTCGCGCTGGCTACCGTGCTGGTCTGGGGCGCGGTTGCGTTCGGTAACGTGCCAGGGCTGCAGGTGTATGTGGTGCGCCAGGCCGAGCATCACACGCCGCATGCGGTGGACGTGGCGTCGGGGCTGAACATCGCGGCCTTCAACCTTGGCATCGCCGGTGGCGCGTGGGGCGGTGGCTTGATCGTTGCTCATATGGGCCTGATCCACACGGCGTGGATTGGCGGGCTGGTGGTGTTGGTTGCGCTGGCGCTGACGGCGTGGAGCGGTCGCCTCGATCGCCTCGGCCCGGTCTATGCCGAGAGCTCAACCCGCATAGTCGCCAGTCACTAGACCCCTGTAGGAGCGAGCCTGCTCGCGATGGCGGCGGTACATCTTGCATCAATGTGGCTGACAGACCGCTATCGCGAGCAGGCTCGCTCCTACAGTAGGTCGGTGTGGTTTTCAGGAACGCACACCATCCGTAGCCCCGTCGAAACTTTCTCGCTTGCCCCACGGTCATCAAAAGACGGGGCAACCGAGGACCATTAGACGGGAGGCGACATGGCGGCGATTCACATTGGTATTTCAGGCTGGCGCTACACGCCTTGGCGGGGAGGTTTCTACCCGAAGGGGTTGATCCAGAAGCGCGAATTGCAATTCGCGTCACGGGCGGTCAACAGCATAGAAATCAATGGATCGTTTTACGCCCTGCAACGGCCTGAACGTTATGCCCAGTGGTACGCCGAAACCCCGGTGGACTTCGTGTTCAGCGTCAAAGCCCCACGTTTCATCACCCACATCAAACGTCTGCGGGACATTCACAAACCGCTGGCGAATTTCTTTGCCTCCGGGATCCTGGAGCTCAAGGAAAAACTCGGCCCGATCCTCTGGCAGTTCCCACCCAATTTCAAGTTCGACGTCGAGCTGTTCGAAAGCTTCCTCGAGCAACTACCCCACGACACCCAGCAGGCGGCCGCCCTCGCCCGCCAGCACGATTCGCACCTGCACGGCCCCGCCAGCCTGAAGGCATACAGGAAAAAGCCGCTGCGCCACGCCGTTGAAATCAGGAACGAAACCTTTGTTGATCCGTCGTTCGTGCGCCTGCTCAAGCGCTTCAACGTTGCCTTGGTCATCGCCGACACCGCCGGCAAATGGCCGTATCGCGAAGACGTCACCAGTGATTTCGTTTACCTGCGCCTGCATGGCGCCGAAGAACTCTATGCCAGCGGTTACACGCCTGAGGCGCTGGAACGTTGGGGCGAGCGAATCGAAGCCTGGAACCACGGCCAGCAACCGGCGGATCCGCAACTGATCGCACCTCGGCAGAAGCCGAAAACGCGCAAGTCCCGGGAAGTGTTCTGCTATTTCGACAACGACATCAAAGTGCGCGCGCCCTTCGATGCGCGGCGCTTGCTTGAGCACTTCCATCTCGACAAAGACCTCGCCACCCGTCCCGGTGAACCGGTCGCCGAAGGAGTGCTGTCATGAGTATTTCCGAGCCGGTGGGCATCACCGATGAACAGCAACCCGTCATCACCGCCGTGCGCAGTTTCACCGTGCTGACGGTCAATACCCACAAGGGTTTCACCGCGCTCAACCGGCGCTTCATCCTGCCGGAATTGCGCGACGCGGTGCGCAGCGTATCCGCCGACGTGGTGTTTTTGCAGGAAGTCCACGGCACCCACGAACATCATCCGCAGCGCTACACCAATTGGCCGGCAGTGCCGCAGTACGAATTCCTCGCCGACACCCTGTGGCCGCAATTTGCCTACGGCCGCAATGCCGTGTACCCGGCGGGTGATCACGGTAATGCGCTGCTGTCGAAATTCCAGATCACTCGCCATGAAAACCTCGACGTCTCGATCAGCGGCCATGAGAACCGTGGCATCCTGCACTGCGTGCTGCGCCTGCCCGGCGATGGCCGGGAAGTGCACGCGATTTGCGTGCATCTGGGGCTGCGTGAATCCCACCGGACGGAACAACTCAAGTTGCTGGCGCGACGCCTTGAGGACCTTCCGGCCGATGCGCCAGTGATCGTCGCCGGCGACTTCAACGATTGGCGCCAGCGTGCCGATGCGTTGCTCAAACCCTGCGGTCTGCGCGAGGTGTTCGCCGAGCACCACGGCAAACCGGCGCGCAGTTTTCCGGCGCGGTTGCCGGCGTTACGCCTGGACCGCATCTACGTGCGCAACCTCAAGGCCAGCCGTCCGAAAGTGCTGGCGGCGCGCCCCTGGTCACACCTTTCCGACCACGCACCGCTGTCGGTGGAGATCGAACTATGAGCAGCGCACCGATGGGAAAAACCGTTGATCGCATACCCACCACCCCGCCGGTGCGTGAACCCGGCGTGGTCGACGTTGAATACGGCTGGCAGGGCAACAACCTGGTGGAAATGCTGGAAAACGGCGAAGCCTATTTCCCGCGGGTGTTCGAGGCCATGCGCCAGGCCAAGACGGAAATCCTCCTGGAAACCTTCATTGTGTTCGAGGACAAGGTCGGCAATGAGCTGCAGCAAGTGCTGATCGACGCCGCCCAACGCGGCGTGCGGGTCACGGCCAGCCTCGACGGGTTTGGCTGTGGCGAGTTGAGTACCGGGTATCTCGCGGCCTTGAGCCAGGCCGGCGTACGCCTGCAAATATTTGATCCGGCGCCCAAGCGACTGGGCATCCGCACCAACTGGTTCCGCCGCCTGCACCGCAAGATTGTGGTGGTGGACGGTACGATTGCGTTCATCGGCGGGATCAACTTTTCCGCTGACCATTTGGCCGACTTCGGTCCCGAGGCCAAGCAGGATTATTCCGTTGAAGTGCAAGGTCCGGCGGTGGCTGACATACATCATTTCGCCCTGCTGCAAAGTGGTCGCCCGGCCCGCGCCAAATACTGGTGGCAACGCCGCCGGCAGCGGCGTTCGGAAATGGCGTTCAGTGACCACGACGGCCAGATTCGGCTGGTGTACCGCGACAACGGCGACCATCAGACGGACATCGAAGAGGTTTACCGGCAGGTGCTGCGCAGTGCCCAGCGCCGCGTCGTGATCGCCAATGCCTACTTCTTTCCGGGTTACCGCTTGCTGCGCGAAATCCGCAACGCCGCTCGCCGTGGCGTGGACGTGCGGCTGATTCTGCAGGGGCAACCGGACATGATGGTGGCCAAACTGGCCGCACGCATGACCTACGACTATTTGCTCAAGTCGGGTGTGCAGATCTACGAGTATTGCGAACGCCCGTTGCACGGCAAAGTCGCGCTGGTGGATGAGGACTGGAGCACCGTCGGTTCGAGCAATCTCGACCCGTTGAGCCTGTCCATGAACCTGGAAGCCAATGTGTTGATCCGCGACCGTGCCTTCAACCACGATCTGTTCGAACGGCTTGAGGTGCTGAGCAATAACCACTGCAAAGCGATGTCAGCGGACAAGTCTCCACGCGGACGGATCTGGCACATGACCGTCGGTTTTCTGGTGTTTCACTTCCTGCGCCACTTCCCGGCATGGGCCGGTTGGCTGCCGGCACATAAACCGCGCCTGAAACCCTTTACTCACTCGGCCGGGAGCGACCAACCATGAACCGCGTTGAAGCGCACTCGGCGCCTCAGGCCGACAACGCAACATCCGCCCCGGTAAAAAAAACACGTTGGAGTCGTTGGAAAAAACCGCTGACGATGCTGTTTTTCCTGGCACTGATCGTGCTGTTCACGATGCTCGCCCAGCGCATCGAATGGAACGAAGTCTTCGACACCCTGGCCAATTTCAAGATGCGTACGCTGATCATTGCATCGGGCCTGACGCTGGTGAGTTTTCTGGTCTACGCCTGTTTCGACCTGATCGGTCGCACCTACATCCGTCAGGACCTGACCTGGAAGCAGATCTTACCGGTAGGGGTCATCAGCTACGCCTTCAACCTCAATCTGAGTGCCTGGGTCGGCGGCATAGCCATGCGTTATCGCCTCTATTCGCGACTCGGGGTTAGCAAAAGCAACATCGCGAAAATCCTCGGGTTGAGCCTGGCGACAAACTGGTTCGGCTACATGGTGATTGCCGGCGCGGTGTTCAGCAGCGGACTGGTCAGAATGCCCCCGGGCTGGAAGTTGAGCAGCGGTGCATTGCAAGGTGTGGGGGTGTTGTTGCTGCTGGTGAGCGCCGGATATCTGGCGGCGTGCCGGTTCTCCAAGCGGCGGGAATGGTCGATACGCGGGGTGGAAATCAACCTGCCCTCCTTGCGCATGGCGGTGTTGCAACTGGCCCTCGGGGCGCTCAACTGGTCGCTGATGGCGGCGGTGATATTCACGCTGCTGCCGAGCAAGCTGGATTATCCGTTGGTGCTGGGCGTGTTGCTGATCAGTGCGATTGCCGGGGTGATCACCCACATTCCCGCCGGGCTTGGGGTCTTGGAGGCGGTGTTTGTGGCGTTGCTGCAGCATGAGGCTTCGCGAGGGAGCCTGGTGGCGGGGTTGCTGGCGTATCGGGCGATCTATTTTATTTTGCCGTTGTTGATTACGTTGGTGATGTATTTGATCGTTGAGGCCAAAGCGAAGTCGCTGCGGATTGCCAAGAAGCCTTCCTGAGATGTGTAGTGAGGCGGATGACGCCATCGCGAGCAGGCTCGCTCCCACAGGTTTTGCACAATCCTGTAGGAGCGAGGCTTGCCCGCGAAGAATTCAACGCCGATTTCACTTCGATTGAATAATGCTCAACCGCTCGCCCACGACCATCTCGGTAATCCAGTCCACCAGAATCGAGGTATACGCCTGCTGCGAAACCGGCTCGCTCAACGCGTGATCGGCGCCGTCGATAATCCGGTGCGTCAGTGAATGCGTCTGCTGGCATGCGGCGCGGTAGCTCATGATCGTCGCGTGGGGCACATAGTCGTCGGTCTCGGACTCCACGAGCAGCACATCCCCGGTGAATTGCGAGCAGGCATGCAGCGCGCGATTGCTGTCGGCGCGCACCAGCGTGTTGCGGTAATCGCGCAAATCAGCCTTGTCCAGTTCACGTTTGGGCGTGTGCCATTCATCGTCGCGATACAGCGCCGGCACCCGTAGCGCCAGCCAACGCACCGGGCGCAACGAGGTCAGGATCGAGGCCAGGTAACCGCCGTAACTGGTGCCCACCACCGCAATGGCGGAAGTATCGAGCGCCGGGTGGGCGAGCAAGCGGTCGTACGCCGCCAGCAGGTCACGCAGGTTGTCTTCACGCGTTACGCGAGTGAGCGGGATGCCGGTGCCGCCGGTGTGCCCGCGCAGGTCGAACGTCAGGCACACGCAACCCAGGCCGGCGATGCCTTTGGCCCGTTCCAGGTCCCGCTCCTGGCTGCCGCCCCAACCGTGCACAAACAACACGCCGGGGACTTTCGATTTGGGGCTCAGAAAAGTGCCGCTCATCTGTTCATCGTCGATGTCGATCTGAATGGTTTCGCTTCTAGCCGTCATAGGATTTGACCGTTACGTACTTGAGAAGAAAGTCACTGTTCTCCGCCGGCCCGCGATACACCTCGATGGCATCCACCGGCAACGGTTGATCGATGTAGGTTTCCACCGAGGACACGCGAATTGCGCGCATCCCCGGGTCGTTGACGAAGCTCTGCAACGCGGCCACTTCGGCGCTGCTGGCACCGCCCATGCGCCAGGATTGTTCGAGCACGCCGCTGCGTTGTTTGCCGTGGCTGTCCAGGCCTTGGGCAATGTCGTAGTTGCGGCGCGAGGCGTAGAAACCGGGATAGGCTTCGTCCGCTGCACTGTCGAACACTTGCGCCTGCTGGATCGCCAGTCGCACATCGTCAGGCAGGTCCAGTTCCAGCAGGTCATCGTAATCACCCTGCACCACCAGCAGATTGGAACCTCCATAAACCTGCTCGCCCTGACCGTCCTCGGTCAAGTATTGATCACCGCAATAACTCAGCACCTTGCCGCCGATAAAGCTCTGGCCGACGCTGTGGGTGATCACTTTGTCGAGATCCTCCTCAAGCACCACGCCTTCGCTGAACAGTGCCTTGGCATCGGGGCGCGCCAGTACGGCATCGAATTGGTCGAGGCTTTTGATCACTTCCTGCCCACGTCCGGCACAGGCATGAATAGGCTTGATGCGGACAGGGCCGGCGCAGAGCAAATGCTCCGCAGCCGGTCGCGCATCGTCGAGCGAGAACACGCTGAGACCATTAAGCACGACGTTGCGCACCCGTTCGGAAAAAAGAGCAGACCAGCCTTGCGGGGCATGCGCATTTTTGTTGCGCAATCCGTGGCTAATGGCTTTGGTGCAGATGAAATCGTGGTCGACGTAACCGCCCCACAAATCTTCGGGCCCCTTGACGTCCAATGCCCGCGCGGCAGCGACGCCGACCAGGGTTTGGGTCGGCAATAGATAAAGATCCCGGCCGTTGTGTAATTCGGGATCGTAACTGCCGCCGAACTTGAGCCCCAGGATTTGCGCCAGCCAACGGGCCAGCGCGCGATTGGTTTCGACCTCGTGCAAGGGCGCCTCGGAGCGGACCGAGTGGGCGACCACCAGCTTCTTGCGATTTGTTGGGGTCATGCGTCCCCCTTCAATCTGCGTTTGATGAATGTAGTTGATGGGGTGCAGAGATCAAGCCAAGGATGCCTGGATAGAAACAGGCTTGAAATCAGTCAGTTGCAGGAATAGCGGTAGCACGACGCCAGCTTGATTCTGCACGACTCCCATTCGCGACTCCGGCATTTTGCACGATCCAAGCCTTGCACAGGGCCAATGTGGGAATGAGCCTGCTCGCGATAGCGGTCTGTCAGGCGCCATCAATGTTGACGGTTATGACCTCATCGCGAGCAGGCTCACTCCTACAGGGGGTTTGGTGTTTTACGCCGGTCGGGTTGCAGCGCTCGGCGTCACGCCAAACCGTGACCGGTAATCACTCGGCGCCAACCCGGTGATTTTCTTAAAGGTCGACCGAAACGCCCCCGGGTCTTGATAGCCCACGGTCCAGGCGATGTGATCGATGGTGCCGTTGGTGAATTCGAGCATTTCCCGCGCCTTGCCGACCCGCAGGTGCTGGCAGTATTCGGTCGGTTTCAACCCGGTCGCCGCGCGGAATCGACGCAGGAACGTGCGCTCTTCCAGCCCCGCCCGCTCGGCCATTGCCGTCAACGACACATCAGTAGCCCCGGTGCTTTGCAGCCAATGCTGAACCTTGAGAATCGACGCATCGCCATGGCTGAGAATCGGTGAAAAATTGCTGCCGCATTCACTCGCGCTGTCGCTGTGCTCCACCACCAGGAAACGCGCGGTGCCGGTGGCGATACTCGGGCCGAGTAGACGGTCTACCAGGCGCAAGCCCAGCTCGGACCAGGCCATCAGCCCGGCGGTGGTGATCAGGTCGCCGTCGTCGACGATGGGCGTATCCGCCTTGAGCTTGATGGCCGGGTAACGCTCGGCGAAGGTTTTGGCCGAGGTCCAGTGGGTGGTGGCGCTGCGGCCGTCGAGCAAGCCACTTTCCGCCAGCAGAATCGAGCCTACGCAGACGCCACCGAGGGTCGCGCCTTGCGCATGTTGCTGACGCATCCACCGGATCAACGCCTGGGGCGCCTGGCCTTCGGAGAATCCTGCGATCGACGGTGGAATCAACACCGCCACCAACGGGCGGCCGGGCGCCGGATGACTGTCGTACACCCGCTCGGGCGCCTGCTCGCCATCAACCCGCCAATGGCTGACCCGCAGCAACGGCAACTGCGCAGACTGATGCTCGGCGGCAATTCTGTTGGCCACCCCGAACAAGTCCGTCAGCCCATGCACCGCCGCCATCTGCGCGCCGGGATAAATCAGCACGCCGAGCTCAGCGATTGCCCTTTCTGCGTCCATTGTCAGTTTTCCCCCTTCTATTGTCGGTGCGGCCAATCCCCGGTCGGTCGGCCAGAGCCAATACTTCGTTCCACACCCAACACACACATTTCGAGGAATCAGTCATGGCCAAGCAAGCACTCATCGTAGTCGATATCCAAAACGACTACTTCCCCCAAGGCAAGTGGCCGCTGGTCGGCGCCGATGCTGCCGCCGACAACGCAGTCCGTCTGCTCAAAGCCTTTCGCGATGCCGGTGATTCGGTGGTGCACATCCGTCACGAATTTACTTCCGAAGAAGCCCCATTCTTCACCCCGGGTTCGGAAGGCGCGAAGCTGCACCCCAAAGTCTTGAACCGCGCCGATGAGCCGGTGGTGCTCAAACACTTCGTCAACTCGTTCCGTGAAACCGAACTGAAGTCGATCCTCGACGAGCAAGGCATCAAGGAACTGGTGGTTGTCGGCAGCATGAGCCACATGTGCGTCGATGGCATCACTCGCGCCGCTGCCGATTTCGGCTACACCGTCACCGTGGTCCACGATGCCTGTGCCTCACGCGACCTGGAATTCAACGGCGTCACGGTACCCGCCGCCCATGTTCACGCTGCCTTCATGTCAGCCCTGAGTTTTGCCTATGCGAGCGTGATCTCCACTGACGAATTCCTGGCGGCCAGCCACTAACGTCTTAACCTATTGATCAAATTCCGAAAAAGGGCCCGCCGCGTTTCAGCGCTGCGGGCCTTTTTCGTGGGTCAGGAAAAGTAATACAAAAAATCTCACGCGTGAGCTATTGAGAGTGGCAAAAATTGCCTGTAGTGTTTCCCACGCGTGAGTTTTTCACTACGAGGTCAGCCCCATGAAAAGCAGCTCTCCATCGAGCCCTCCAACCGGGTCCGATACCGATACAGCAAGCCGCAAGGGAGAGCGCGCGAAACCGTCCGCGAAAAAACCATCGAGCTTTTACATGAAGCAGATGCGCGCGGGCCTGGGTGCCGCCGGTTATGTGAAACACGAGACTTGGGTGCTTCCCGAAAACCGAAGCCTGCTCAAGCAGATGGAGAAACAGCTTCGCCAACCGATTCTGGCTGGCTCATTCATGTCGGAGAATTACATGAGCGCAGGTACTAACTGGAACATCGATCGACTCTTCACCGCCCTTCAAGCCCTGGACGAAGTGGTTTCGAACGACATCACGCTTTCTCTGGTTCAAGGCTCCGAGTCCAGCATCAAGCTGGAAATGAACGATTTCGGAGGCTTGCCGATTTACATCGCGGTGGTGGGCGAACAGATCATCGTCGATACCGTTCTGGTCGACGTCGAGTCCATCAACGACGTACCGGCCTTCAATGACGCCGTGCTGCGCAGCCGGGAGATGTTCCCGCTGTCCTCGATCGGTATCGAGTCCATGCCCAACGGGCAGATTGTTTACAACATGTTCGGCGCCCTGAGCTCCGACTCCAGCCTGACGAACATCGTGACCGAGGCCAAAACCCTCGTCGACAACGTCCAGCGCGCCAGCGAAGCCTTCGAACGTTTCTTCAATTAATTATTCGGAAATAGGGAATATTCAATGACTCAGTCCATCTGGAGCAAATTGTTCACCGCGCTGCGCGGCGGTGCCACTGAAGTTGGCGAATCGATCGTCGACCAACAGGCCCTGCGCATCCTCGACCAGGAAATCCGCGATGCGGACAGCGCCCTGGCCAACGCCAAGCGTGAGCTGGTCACCATCATGGCCAAGCACAAACTGTCGGCTGACCGCGTCAGCGAGTACAACGCCAAGATCAAGGACCTGGAATCCAAGGCCCTGGCCGCGATCCAGGCCAACCGTGAAGACCTGGCGCTGGAAGTGGCCGAAGCCATTTCGACCCTGACCAACGAACTGGACGTCGAGCAAAAGCAGGCCACCGAATTCGGCGGTTACGCTGAAAACATGCGCAAAGACATCACCAAGGCCGAAAACCGCATCAAAAGCCTGCGCCAGCAAGTGGACATGGCCAAGGCCCGTGAAAGCGTACAGAAAGCCCAGGTCAGCGCTTCGATTGCCAGTGGCGGCGCCAACGGCAAGCTGGAAACCGCCGTCGGTACGCTGAACCGCCTGCAGGCCAAGCAGCAGCAACGCGCGGCTGAACTGGAAGCCCAGGACCAACTCGCCGATGCGTCGACCGGCACTGACCTGGAACGCAAACTGCGCGAAGCCGGCATTACGCCGAACGAAGGCAGCGCCAATGCGATTCTGGAACGCCTGAAGAAAAAATCGGCTGAGTAACCGATTCCGCCGCCAAACGCATAACCTGTGGGAGCTAGCCTGCCAGCGATTGCGGTTTGTCAGGCGACATTGATGTCGACTGGCACTCCCTCTACGTCGGAACGCCGCACGGAGCCGGCTCGCTCCCACAATGGATTGCGCTTCAGTTTTCATTGATTCGAGGTCAAGGATGGATGCCCTGAAAGGGTTCAAGACAATCGCCGGACTGGCCCTCTTCATGGTCGCGCTGCAATTGTTCAATGTCGCGACCGGCTACAGCCTCATGGCCTTCGGTCTGATTCCGAGAACCGTGCACGGTTTGCTCGGCATCATCACCTCGCCTTTCCTCCACGCTTCCTTTGCGCACCTGAGCGCGAACCTGATTGCCTTTTTGATACTGGGTACTCTGGTCATCATCGAAGGACTCAACCGGTTCATTGCGGTCAGCGCGATCATTATTCTGCTGGGCGGCGCGCTGGTCTGGCTGTTCGGCTTTGCAGGCGTACACATCGGCGCCAGCGGCTGGGTGTTCGGGCTCTGGGCGTACCTCTTGTCCCGTGCCTGGTTTCACAGGAGCTGGGGCAACCTGATCACGGCCGGCGTCGTGGCCCTGCTCTATGGCGGCCTGATATTTGGCTTCCTACCTCGCCAGGGTGTCTCCTTCGAAGGTCATCTCTTCGGGGCGCTCGCCGGGTTTATTGCAGCCAAGGTACTTTTCTCCGCGTCGCGCAGCAGGTTTAATGCCGCCCGGTAACCACACTTAAGCGTTCAGAAGTCGGGGCGATTACTTCACCGGAACGAGTACCCACGGAGTCAGGGACGAAATGTCGATTTTCCTTTTGTTGCGCATGTACGCCTCGTCCCTCTTCCACCGCTTCGGCTGGGCAGGCCTGGTCATTGCCTTGGGCGTACACCTGATCACGGCTTATCTGGGCCTGGTGCTTCTGGGCGAACAACACCTCACCGCCCCCGCCACGTTTACTTACTTCTATCTCACCACCACACTCACCGTCGGCTATGGCGATCTCGCGCCGCAGACACCGGCCGGGCGAATTTTCGTGGCCACCTGGGTCATGCTCGGGGGCATTGCGCTGCTGACGGCAGCCATCGGCAAAACCACCAGCAGTGTCATCGATGCATGGAGAAAAGGCATGAAGGGCAAAGGCGATTTCACCGGCAAGGTCGGCCATACGATTCTCATCGGCTGGGAAGGTGCGTCCAGCGAGCGGGTCATTGAATTATTGCTTCAGGACGAAACCTCGAACGACAACCTGATCGTCATTTGCGATTGCACCCTTGAAGAAAACCCGATGCCGGGCAAAGCGACCTTTATCAAAGGTGAAAGCCTGTCCTCGGTGGCGTTGCTGCTGCGCGCCGGCGTTCCGGGTGCCGAACGCGTCCTGGTGCGAACCCATTCTGACGACCTGACCCTGGCCACCGTGCTGGCGGTCAATCAACTGAAACCTGTCGGGCATGTGGTCGCCCATTTCAATGACAGTGAAGTCGCTGCGCTCGCCAGCGCCTACGCACCCAGCCTGGAATGCACCTCAAGCATGGCCATCGAGATGCTGGTGCGCGCCTCTCAGGATCCGGGCTCGTCAGTGGTCATCAATGAATTGCTGTGCGTGGGCCAGGGCGCCACCCAATACCTGATGAAACTGCCCGAGGCCTTCGAAGCCACGTTCGGCGATCTGTACACCCGGATGAAAGAACACCACAACGCCACGCTCATCGGCTATCGCGCCAAAGGCGCCCAACAACCGTCGATCAACCCGCCCAGCGCTACGCGCGTTGAGGGCGGCGAACTCTTCTACATCGCCTCCACTCGCCTCAAGGAAATCTCCAATGGGATGGTTTAAACAGTTGATGGGGCTTGAGGCCCCGAACGCGACCCCAGAGTCGAAATGGACCGCCAACGAAACTCCGCCGTCGGCTACCGGCCCATTGGGCCTGGGGTTGGGCAAAGGCGTGATGTTCGACACCTCCCTGAGATTGTTGCTCGACGGCAACACCACGGTGACCATCCCCGGCTCCCAGCAGATCTGGAGCAACGGCACCGTCGACCTCGGGCAATCGACCTGGCTGTCGCGCTATTACATGAACGACGAAGATTACTGGCTGCAGGTGCACACCACCGGCGAAATTGCCGGGCAGGTCGAGTCGGTGATCCTGTTCAATTACCTCAGCTACATCACCATCAGCAGTGAAGCGGAGCTGCGTCGGCTGGCCGGTCCGCAAAGCCTGATCGGGCTGCCGACCTACACCCATAACGGCGTCGAATACACCCGCGAATGGGGCACCGAGAATGGCCAGACAGAATTGGTGGCGCTGAGCGAACAGCTGAAAAATCCGGAGGAGTCCTACAATATCGAGCACCGTTCGATGCTGTACGCCCGCGAAACAGGCCTGACCGATCGCCGGGAGTTCCTGCTGTTTTCCGTCGAAGAAGACGCCGAAGGCACCATCAGCTTGAGCACGTCGCTGGGCATCTCGCTGTACACAACCGACCTGAATACGTTCTAAAAAGGAAGAAGTCCATGCTAGAAGCACTTTCCATCTCCCTGAACAAAGCCGCCGTGTTCGGGTTTGTCGCGTACATCCTCGGCGCCGCGGTGCTGTTCGCGCTGTTCCAGTTCATCTACACCCGTATCACACCGCACAAGGAATTCGAACTGATCCGCTCGGGCAACGTCGCCGCCGCAATCGCTCTGGGCGGCGCCCTCATCGGTTTCGCGATTCCGGCCAGCAATGTGATTGCCTACTCGATCAGCCTGCTCGACTTCGTCGTCTGGTCGCTGATCGCGGCAGTCGTGCAACTGCTGGCGTTCCTGGTGACCAGCCTGGTGTTGAAAGGCACTTCTGAACGGATCAAGAAAGGCGAAATCGCGGCGGGTGTCTATGTCGCGGCCGTGGCCATCAGCGTTGGCATGTTGAACGCCGCCTGCATGACCCCAACCCCGAACTGATTGCGCACGGAGCTCCCGATGAAACGAAGCAAGTACGTTCAACTGTCGCTGGCAGCCTCGGTCGCCATGGCGATATCAGGCTGCGGGCCGACGGAAAAAACCTACCCGGTGCAGAAGAAATACAACTTCCAGTCCGTTCAGCAATGCTCCGATGAAAAACTCCCGGTGGACGTCTGCTCGGACGCCTACATGACCGCCATGGCCGAGCATCGCCGCATTGCGCCGGTGTACGACAGCCAGGCCGATTGCGATGCCGACTTTGTCGCCGACTGGTGCCAGCAGGATTCCGCCGGCAAGTTCATCCCCAAGCTGGGCGGTTTCGAACTGACCGCCGATGGCCAGGTCACCCAATCCCAGGTGGACGCGGCCAAGGCGCAATTACCCGCCTCGGAAGCGGCGAACAGTGGCGGCTCGGGCTTCTCCACCAGCAGCCTGCTGACCGGCCTGCTGATCGGCAATATGCTGAGCAGCAACCGCAACAGCTATTACTCGGAGCCGGTGTATCGCTATCGCGATGATCGCGGCAGCTATTCGAACTCGACCCTCAGCCAGCGGATTTCCAAGGGTTCGACGTTTAACAAGTCCAATCAGGCGAGGTACGGCAGCAGCAACTACGCCGACTCGATCCGTTCTTCTACCAGCAAACCGGTTTCCGTTGCCTCGTCCACCTCCCGTGGCGGCTTCGGCAGCAAGGCCAGCGCACGCAGCGGCTGGGGCGGCGGCGGATCGAGCAGTTAAGGGGACCGGGCATGAAGAAAATCCACTGCGCAGAGCGTCCTGACTGGAAACAGACGGCCGAGGGTCTCGGCTTTCTGTTCCATACCATCGACAACGAACCCTATTGGGACGAGAGCGCGTATTACCAATTCACGCTCAAGCAAATCGAGAACGATCTCGAAGACCCGACCACCGAGATCCATGAGATGTGCATGGACCTGGTGGCCCGCGTGGTGCAGAGCGAGGAGTTGCTGGAGCGCCTGAGCATCCCCACGCCATTCTTCGACATGGTTCGCACCTCATGGCTCGAAGGTCATCCGCACCTGTACGGGCGCATGGACTTCTCCTACAACGGCACCGGCCCCGCCAAGTTGCTCGAACTCAACTACGACACGCCGACCAGCCTGTATGAGGCGGCGGCGTTTCAGTGGGGCTGGCTGGAGCAATGCATCGAACGCGGTGTGCTGCCAAAGCATGCCGACCAGTTCAACAGCATCGACACCAAACTGCATCAGGCCTTCGCTCAATTGCAGCTCAAGCAACCCTTCTACTTCGCCTCGATGAAAGACTCGGTCGAAGACAAGGGCACCACCGACTACCTGCGGCTGGTGGCGGAAAAGGTCGGCATCGAATCACGCCACATCGATATCGAAGACATCGGCCTGACCAGTGATGGACGTTTCGTGGACCTTGAGGATCGCTGGATTCCGCACCTTTTCAAACTGCACGCCTGGGAGTTCATCTTCCACGAGCCCTTTGGCGCAGCGATTGCCCAGAGTGATACGCAGTTTTTCGAGCCAGCGTGGAAATCCATCATCTCCAACAAAGGCATCCTGCCGCTGTTGTGGGAATTCAACAAAGGTCACCCGAACCTGCTCGCGGCTCACCTGGATACCGATCCGAACAAAGCGGTGCCCAAGGGCTGGGTGCGCAAGCCGTTCTTTTCGCGGGAAGGTGCCAATATCGAGCTGCAAACCGCTGACGGTCTGATCGTGAAAGAGGACGGCCCCTACACCGATGCGCCGTTTATCCTTCAGGAATTCGCGCCACTGCCGAAGTTTGGCGACAGCTATACGCTGATCGGTTCTTGGGTGATCGGCGATCAGGCGGCAGGCATCGGCGTGCGAGAGGACAACAGCCTGATCACCAAGGATTCGAGTCGCTTCTTGCCGCATCTGATCCTCGACTGACCGCTAAAAAAGGCCCGTTGGGGACATATCGCAAGACGCTCGCAAGACTTACCGCTGAAATACCGGATAATGGCGGCCAATCGTCTAGCCGTTATTCTGGTAATCCCCCATGGAAATCAAGGTCAACTTTCTCGACAACCTTCGACTTGAAGCCAAGTTCGATGACTTCACGGTGGTGACCGATCAACCAATCCGCTACAAGGGCGATGGCTCGGCACCGGGCCCGTTCGACTACTTCCTGGCTTCGTCGGCGTTGTGCGCGGCGTACTTTGTGAAGTTGTACTGCAGCACGCGCAACATCCCCACAGACAACATCCGCCTGTCGCAGAACAACATTGTTGACCCGGAAAACCGCTACAACCAGATTTTCAAGATCCAGGTCGAGTTGCCGGCAGACATCTCCGACAAGGACCGCCAAGGCATCCTGCGCTCCATCGACCGTTGCACCGTGAAAAAAGTGGTGCAAGCCGGGCCTGAGTTTGTGATCGAAGAAGTGGAAAACCTCGACGCCGATGCCCAGGCTTTGCTGATGCCGGCATCCAGTTCAGAGGCGAGCACTTACATCGCGGGCAAGGATCTGCCGCTGGAGCAAACCATCGCCAATATGTCGGCCATTCTGGCGGACCTGGGCATGAAGATTGAAATCGCCTCGTGGCGCAACATCGTGCCCAATGTCTGGTCGCTGCATATCCGCGATGCGCACTCACCGATGTGTTTCACCAACGGCAAGGGTGCAACCAAGGAAGGCGCGTTGGCGTCGGCGTTGGGCGAGTTTATCGAGCGACTCAACTGCAACTTCTTCTACAACGACCAGTTCTGGGGCGAAGACATCGCCAACGCCGCGTTTGTGCACTACCCGGACGAACGCTGGTTCAAGCCTGGCCGTAAAGATGCACTGCCGACGGAAATTCTCGACGAGTATTGCCTGAAGATTTACAACCGCGACGGCGAGCTGTGCGGCTCCCATCTGATCGACACCAATTCGGGCAATGAAGAGCGCGGCATCTGCTCGCTGCCTTACGTGCGCCAGTCCGATGGCGAGGTGGTGTATTTCCCGTCCAACCTGATTGAAAACCTGTTCCTGAGCAACGGCATGAGTGCCGGCAACACGCTGGCCGAAGCCCAGGTGCAGTGCCTGTCGGAGATCTTCGAGCGCGCGGTCAAACGCGAAATCATCGAAGGTGAATTTGCCCTGCCGGATGTGCCGGCCGACGTGCTGGCGAAGTACCCTGGGATACTGGCCGGTATTCAGGCACTGGAAGAGCAAGGGTTCCCCGTGCTGGTGAAAGATGCGTCCCTGGGCGGTGAATTCCCGGTGATGTGCGTCACGTTGATGAACCCGCGTACGGGTGGTGTGTTCGCCTCGTTCGGTGCGCACCCGAGCCTGGAAGTGGCGCTGGAACGCAGCCTGACCGAACTGCTCCAGGGCCGCAGCTTCGAAGGCCTCAACGACTTGCCTCAGCCGACGTTTGAAGGTCATGCGGTGACCGAGCCGAATAACTTCGTCGAGCACTTTATCGATTCCAGCGGCGTGGTGTCGTGGCGCTTTTTCAGCTCCAAATCCGATTACGAATTTGTGGAGTGGGACTTCTCCGGCCAGGGTGAAAACTCGAATGCCGAGGAAGCCGCGACCTTGTTCGGCATTCTCAAAGGCATGGGCAAAGAAGTGTACATGGCGGTCTACGAGCATATCGGCGCGACGGCCTGCCGCATCCTGGTGCCGGACTATTCGGAAATCTATCCTGCGGACGATCTGATCTGGGATAACACCAACAAAGCGCTGTTCTTCCGCGCCGATATCCTGAACCTGCATCGCCTGGACGAAGAGGAGCTGAAAGCGCTGGTTGAGCGTCTGGTGGAAAGTGAACTGGACGACTACACCGACATCACGTCCTTGATCGGCATCGAATTTGACGACAACACCGCCTGGGGCCAGCTGACGATCCTGGAGTTGAAGCTGCTGATTTATCTCGCCTTGCAGCAATATGAAGAGGCAAAAGAGGCGGTGGAAATGTTCCTGCAGTACAACGACAACACGGTCGAGCGCGGCTTGTTTTACCAGGCGGTCAATGTGGTGCTGGAGATGAAGCTGGACGAAGACCTGGAACTCGAAGACTACGAGGCCAATTTCCGCCGGATGTTTGGCAGCGAGCGCACGGATGCAGCGATCGGCTCGGTGGATGGCAGCGTGCGCTTCCATGGTTTGACGCCGACCAGCATGAAACTGGAGGGGCTCGATAGGCACCTGCGCTTGATCGACAGCTACAAGAAACTGCACACCGCGAGAGCCAACGTGACCGCTTTATCCCGTTAAACAGCGCCAACAAAAAAGCGAAGCCATATGGCTTCGCTTTTTTTTGTTTACGGTTCTGAAAAAGCTGCGGATCAGAACGGGATATCGTCATCAAAGCTGTCGAAATCCGGAGCCGGTTGCGGAGCCTGCTGTGGTGCTGGACGCGACTGTTGCGGAGCCGATTGCTGGGGTGCCGACTGCTGCGGACGCGGCGCCTGCTGGCGTGGAGCCGGAGCGGACTGCTGATAGTTGTTGCCCCCGCCTTGTTGGTCGCCCTGCTGTGGACGGCCGCCGAGCAGTTGCATGGTGCCTTGCATGTCGACCACGATTTCGGTGGTGTAACGCTTGATACCGTCTTTTTCCCACTCGCGGGTCTGCAGCTTGCCTTCGATGTAGACCTGCGAACCTTTACGCAGGTATTCGCCGGCGATCTCGGCCACCTTGCCGAACATCGAAACACGGTGCCATTCGGTCTTCTCGACCTTCTGACCGGTTTGCTTGTCGGTCCACTGTTCGCTGGTCGCCAGACTCAGGTTGGTCACGGCGTTACCGTTAGGCAAGTAGCGAACTTCGGGATCCTGGCCGCAAGTGCCGACCAATATGACTTTGTTAACCCCACGGGCCATAACGTTCTCCTAGGCTACGCACGCTGCCCCGGCCGGGTTGTTCACCAGGCGTTCAAGGGTGGTGCGATCCAATAGTTCGGTGTCCAATTTTATGTAAATCGCCGCTTCATCTTCGACGATCACTGCATCTGTTACCCCTACGACGGCCTTCAGGCGCTCGACCAGACCCGCTTCGCGGATCGCCTCGGGCGACAACGGCAAGCGCAGGCTCGTCACGTAAGGTGGTTCGCGCATGGTAACAGCAAAGGCCAGCCAGAGGGCAGCCAGGCCGGCGCATCCGAGGAATACAACCGACAAACCGCCGTGCTGGAACATCCAGCCGCCGAGGATCCCGCCCAGCGCCGAACCGAGGAACTGACTGGTTGAATAAACCCCCATCGCCGTGCCCTTGCCGCCTGCCGGTGAAACCTTGCTGATCAGCGATGGCAACGAAGCTTCCAGCAAATTGAACGCGGTAAAGAACACCACCGTGCCAATCACCAGAGCCCGCAGGCTATCGCCGAACTGCCAGAAGAATAGCTCAGTGAGCATCAGCGTCAGCACCGCGCCCAATAAAACTCGTTTCATTTTGCGTTTCTTCTCGCCATAGATAATGAACGGGATCATGGCGAAGAAGGAAATCAGCAGCGCGGTCAGGTAGACCCACCAGTGCTGCTCTTTGGGCAGCCCGGCTTTTTCGACCAGGGCCAGGGGCAATGCAACGAAGCTCGACATCAACATCGCGTGCAACACAAAAATGCCCAGGTCCAGGCGTAGCAGGTCCGGATGCTTGAGCGTCGGGATCAGCGCCGAACGTGCGACGCCGGATTCTCGGTGCTGCAACGGGCCGGTGGAGCGCGGCACCATGAACATCACGATCACGATGCCAAACAGCGCCATGCCGCCCGTGGCGAGGAACAACCCGGAAAGGCCGAAGGCGCGGGTCAGCAATGGACCTACAACCATGGCCACTGCAAACGACAGACCAATCGTCATGCCAATCATGGCCATGGCTTTGGTTCGATGCTGTTCCCGGGTCAGGTCTGACAACAGCGCCATCACTGCGGCGGAAATCGCCCCGGCGCCTTGCAGGATTCGCCCGGCGATCACGCCCCAGATCGAATCGGCATTGGCTGCCAGCACGCTGCCGAGGGCGAAGATGATCAGCCCCAGGTAAATCACCGGACGGCGGCCGATGCGGTCGGAGATGAAACCGAACGGAATCTGAAAGATCGCCTGGGTCAGGCCGTAAGCGCCAATCGCCAGCCCGATGAGGGCCGGGGTCGCTCCTGCCAGATCCATCCCATAGGTCGCCAGTACCGGCAACACCATGAACATGCCAAGCATACGGAAGGCGAACACGAGTGCCAGACCGCTTGCTGCGCGGGTCTCACTGCCACTCATGCGTTCGCTGTGGGGATCGTGCATGGAAAAACCTCATGTGAACCGGCGGCGATTCTACCAGTCCCATCGATTGACGGGGTATATCGCGACGCTTTGACGCGCTCCGCTGACAGACTCTTCATGTAAGACATCAACCCGCTCGTTTGATAGTGTGCATCCATCCAGTATTTGGCCGTATACTCCTACGTTTTCGACGCCCGCCAAGCGAGGCCACTTTGGACAAGATCCTGATTCGTGGGGCCCGAACCCACAACCTGAAGAACATCGACCTGACCCTGCCACGGGACAAACTGATCGTCATCACCGGCTTGTCCGGATCCGGCAAATCGTCCCTGGCGTTTGACACGCTGTATGCCGAAGGCCAGCGCCGCTACGTCGAATCACTGTCGGCTTATGCCCGGCAGTTTTTGTCGATGATGGAAAAACCTGACGTCGACACCATCGAAGGTTTGTCGCCAGCCATTTCCATCGAGCAGAAATCGACCTCGCACAACCCGCGCTCGACGGTCGGCACCATCACCGAAATCTACGACTACCTGCGCCTGCTTTACGCACGCGTTGGTATTCCACGCTGCCCGGATCACGACATTCCGCTGGAAGCGCAAACCGTCAGCCAAATGGTCGACCTGGTCCTCGCCCAGCCGGAGGGCAGCAAACTGATGCTGCTGGCCCCGGTGATTCGCGAGCGCAAAGGCGAACACTTGTCGGTCTTCGAAGAACTGCGCGCCCAGGGTTTTGTGCGGGCCCGGGTCAATGGCCGGCTCTGCGAGCTGGACGAGTTGCCGAAGCTGGATAAACAGAAGAAGCACTCAATCGATGTCGTGGTCGACCGCTTCAAGGTCCGCGCCGATCTGCAACAGCGCCTGGCCGAGTCGTTCGAGACCGCGCTGAAGCTGGCGGACGGCATTGCCCTGGTCGCACCGATGGACGACGAGCCCGGCGAAGAGATCATCTTCTCCGCGCGCTTCGCTTGCCCGATTTGCGGTCATGCCATCAGCGAACTGGAACCCAAGCTGTTCTCCTTCAACAACCCGGCCGGCGCTTGCCCGACGTGCGATGGGCTGGGGGTGAAGCAGTTCTTCGACATCAAGCGACTGGTGAACGGCGAGCTGACGCTGGCCGAGGGTGCGATTCGCGGGTGGGACAGGCGTAACGTCTATTACTTCCAGATGCTCGGCTCGCTGGCTTCACACTACAAATTCAGCCTTGAAGTGCCGTTCAACGACTTGCCGGCCGATCAGCAGAAATACATCCTGCACGGCAGCGGTTCGCAGAACGTTGACTTTAAATACCTGAACGACCGCGGCGATATCGTCAAACGCTCGCACCCGTTCGAAGGGATCGTGCCGAACCTGGAACGCCGCTATCGCGAAACCGAGTCGGCTTCTGTGCGTGAAGAGCTGGCCAAGTTCCTCAGCACCCAGCCTTGCCCGGATTGCCGCGGCACGCGCTTGCGTCGTGAGGCGCGGCACGTTTGGGTAGGTGAGAAGACGCTGCCGGCGGTGACCAATCTGCCGATTGGCGATGCTTGTGAGTATTTCGGTGTGCTGAAGCTCACGGGGCGCCGCGGCGAAATTGCCGACAAAATTCTCAAGGAGATTCGCGAGCGATTGCAGTTCCTGGTCAACGTTGGCCTCGACTATCTTTCGCTGGATCGCAGTGCCGACACGTTGTCCGGTGGTGAAGCCCAGCGGATTCGTTTGGCCAGTCAGATTGGCGCCGGTCTGGTTGGAGTTCTGTACATCCTCGATGAACCTTCGATTGGCCTGCATCAACGTGATAACGATCGGTTGCTCGGCACGCTCAAGCACCTGCGCGACATCGGCAACACGGTGATTGTGGTCGAACACGACGAAGATGCGATTCGCCTGGCGGATTATGTGGTCGATATCGGACCGGGTGCGGGTGTCCACGGTGGGCATATTGTCGCCGAAGGTACGCCGGCCGAGGTCATGGCCCATCCTGATTCGTTGACCGGTAAATACCTGTCTGGTCGGGTGAAGATTGCCGTTCCAGCCAAGCGCACCCCGCGTAACAAAAAGCTTTCGCTGTCCCTCAAGGGCGCTCGCGGCAACAACTTGCGCAATGTCGACCTGGACATTCCGATTGGCCTGTTGACGTGCGTGACCGGCGTGTCTGGCTCGGGCAAGTCGACACTGATCAACAACACGCTGTTTCCGTTGAGTGCTACGGCACTCAACGGAGCAACGACGCTTGAGGCGGCCGCTCACGACAGCATCAAAGGCCTGGAACATCTGGACAAGGTCGTCGATATCGACCAGAGCCCGATCGGCCGTACGCCGCGCTCCAACCCTGCGACCTACACCGGGTTGTTCACACCGATTCGTGAATTGTTCGCCGGCGTGCCGGAGTCCCGCTCACGCGGATATGGCCCGGGACGTTTCTCCTTCAACGTGAAGGGTGGACGTTGCGAAGCGTGCCAGGGTGATGGCCTGATCAAGGTGGAAATGCACTTCCTGCCGGATATCTATGTCCCGTGCGACGTCTGCAAGAGCAAGCGCTACAACCGCGAAACCCTTGAGATCAAGTACAAGGGCAAGAGCATCCACGAAACCCTCGAGATGACCATCGAGGAAGCGCGGGTGTTCTTCGATGCGGTTCCCGCGCTGGCACGCAAGCTTCAGACGTTGATGGACGTGGGTCTGTCCTACATCAAGCTGGGGCAATCGGCGACGACGCTGTCGGGGGGCGAGGCCCAGCGGGTGAAGCTGTCCCGCGAGCTGTCCAAGCGCGATACCGGCAAGACGCTGTACATCCTCGATGAACCCACCACGGGTTTGCACTTCGCGGATATTCAGCAATTGCTGGACGTACTGCATCGCCTTCGTGACCACGGCAACACCGTGGTGGTAATCGAACACAACCTGGATGTGATCAAGACTGCCGACTGGCTGGTGGACCTGGGGCCGGAAGGCGGTTCCAAGGGCGGACAGATCATTGCTGTCGGGACGCCGGAAGAAGTGTCCGAGATGAAGCAGTCTCACACTGGCTTCTACCTCAAGCCGCTACTGGCTCGCGACAGGGACTGATTCGGGCCCATGAAAAAGCCCCTGTCACTTTATCGGTGACAGGGGCTTTTTTGTATCGGGAGCAATCAGGCGTGGGATTGCAGGTAGTTCTCAAGACCGATCAACTTGATCAGACCCATCTGCTTTTCAAGCCAGTAGGTGTGGTCTTCTTCGGTGTCATGCAATTGAACCCGCAGCATCTCGCGGCTGACATAGTCCTTGTGCTGCTCGCAGAGCTGGATACCCTTGCAGAGTGCGGCGCGCACTTTGTATTCCAGGCGCAGGTCAGCGGCGAGCATGTCAGGCACCGTGGTGCCGACATCTAGATCGTCCGGACGCATGCGCGGCGTGCCTTCCAGCATCAGGATACGACGCATCAGGGCATCGGCGTGCCCTGCTTCTTCTTCCATCTCGTGGTTGATTCGTTCGTAGAGCTTGGTGAATCCCCAGTCCTCATACATCCGCGAATGAACGAAATATTGGTCACGCGCGGCCAGTTCGCCGGTCAGCAACGTGTTGAGGTAATCGATTACGTCTGGGTGGCCTTGCATCGCCCTACATCTCCCTGCTTGAAAGTCTGTAGTTTGAACCAAGGCGACTGTTTGGTCACTTCGTTTGCGCGATAAAAGCGAAGATATTCTGAGAAAAATGGTTTAAATAACGCCAAAACCGCCCAAATGAGGGCGGTTCTGCTTCTCGTTTAGACTTCGTTAAGCTGTACGTTGAGTGCCTTTGCGATTGCTTCTCCGTACGCCGGGTCAGCCTTGAAAAAATGCTGCAACTGACGATCGACCACATCACTGGAAACACCGCCCATCGCCCCGGCAATGTTGTTGACCAGGAGCGTTTTCTGCTCGTCATTCATGAGTCGGAACAACGCACCGGCTTGGCTGTAGTAGTCGGTGTCTTCACGATGATCGTAACGATCAGCGGCGCCGCTCAATGCCAAAGGTGGCTCAGCAAAGCGAGGCGCTTGTTTTGGCGACTCGACGTAACTGTTCGGCTCATAGTTAGGTGCCGCACCGCCATTGCTGCCGAACGCCATCGAACCATCGCGCTGATAGCTATTGACCGGACTGCGCGGTGCGTTCACTGGCAGTTGTTGATGGTTGGTGCCAATGCGGTAGCGGTGAGCGTCCGCGTAAGCGAACACGCGGCCCTGAAGCATGCGATCCGGCGAGAGACCAACACCCGGGACCATGTTGCTCGGACCGAACGCCGCTTGCTCGACTTCAGCGAAGTAGTTCTGCGGATTGCGGTTGAGTTCCAGTTCACCCACCTCGATCAGCGGAAACTCTTTCTGCGACCAGGTTTTGGTCACGTCGAACGGGTTTTCGTAATGTGCGGCGGCCTGGTCCTCGGTCATGATCTGGATGCACACACGCCATTTCGGGAAGTCACCGCGCTCAATCGCCCCGAACAGATCACGCTGCGCGTAATCCGGATCGGTGCCGGCCAAACGTGCCGCGTCCGCAGGCGCCAGGTTCTTGATCCCTTGCTGGGTCTTGTAATGCCACTTCACCCAGTGCCGCTCGCCATTGGCGTTGATCAGGCTGTAGGTGTGGCTGCCGAAGCCGTGCATGTGACGATAGCCGTCAGGAATGCCACGGTCGGAGAACAGAATGGTGACCTGGTGCAGGGCCTCAGGCGAGTGCGACCAGAAGTCCCACATCATCTGCGCGCTTTTCAGATTGCTTTGCGGCAGACGCTTTTGGGTGTGGATAAAGTCCGGGAATTTCAGCGGATCACGAATGAAAAACACGGGCGTGTTGTTGCCAACGATGTCCCAGTTACCTTCTTCGGTGTAGAACTTCAGGGCAAAGCCACGCGGATCACGCTCAGTGTCGGCCGAACCGCGTTCGCCGCCGACAGTGGAAAACCGCAGGAACGTCGGGGTTTGTTTGCCGACCGATTCAAACAGTTTGGCACTGGTGTATTCAGTGATGTCGCGAGTAACGGTGAACGTGCCGTAAGCACCCGAGCCTTTGGCGTGTACACGGCGCTCAGGGATGTTCTCACGGTTGAAGTGGGCAAGCTTCTCGATCAGGTGGAAGTCGTCGAGCAGCAGTGGGCCACGAGGGCCGGCGGAACGGGAATTCTGGTTGTCGGCGACAGGAGCGCCACTGGCGGTGGTAAGCGTTTTATTTTGGCTCATGCGATCTCTTCCTCTGTCAGTCTTTAACGGCCGGCTAATCGGCAGAGAGGGAGTATTGATCACGAACGTTACAGCTACAAATTCATTAACTTGCGGGTATCGATAGAAAATTTCTAATTACGTTTTTGGTTTTGTATCGATGGCGATGCTTTTCGAGCGCGCACAAAAAACCGGGCACTAGGCCCGGTTCTTCGTTTCAGACTGACGTCTTACTCAGCGGATACAGCTTCACCACCGGCAGGACGATCAACCAACTCGACGTACGCCATAGGCGCGTTGTCGCCAGTGCGGAAACCGCACTTGAGGATGCGCAGGTAGCCACCCTCACGGGTAGCGTAACGCTTGCCCAGGTCGTTGAAGAGCTTACCAACGATAGCTTTCGAACGAGTGCGGTCGAAAGCCAGACGGCGGTTAGCCAGGCTGTCTGTCTTGGCCAAAGTGATCAGCGGCTCAGCAACGCGACGCAGTTCTTTAGCTTTCGGCAGTGTAGTTTTGATCAGCTCGTGCTCGAACAGCGACACTGCCATGTTTTGAAACATGGCCTTGCGGTGCGAGCTAGTGCGGCTCAGGTGACGACCACTTTTACGATGACGCATGGTTCATTCCTTACCAAACACAACGTTCGGTGATTACGACGATCAGGCAGTCGCCTTGTCGTCCTTCTTAAGACTTGCAGGCGGCCAGTTGTCGAGGCGCATGCCGAGGGACAGACCGCGGGAGGCCAGAACGTCCTTGATTTCAGTCAAGGATTTCTTGCCAAGGTTCGGAGTCTTCAACAGCTCTACTTCGGTACGCTGAATCAGGTCACCGATGTAGTAGATGTTTTCCGCCTTAAGGCAGTTAGCCGAACGTACAGTCAGTTCCAGATCGTCAACCGGGCGAAGCAGGATCGGATCGATCTCGTCTTCCTGCTCAACAACCACTGGCTCACTGTCACCTTTAAGGTCGACGAACGCAGCCAACTGCTGTTGCAGAATGGTTGCAGCGCGGCGGATAGCCTCTTCAGGATCCAGGGTACCGTTGGTTTCCAGATCAATAACCAGCTTGTCCAGGTTAGTACGCTGTTCGACACGGGCGTTTTCCACCACGTATGCGATACGGCGAACCGGGCTGAACGAAGAGTCAAGCTGCAAGCGACCGATGCTGCGGCTTTCGTCTTCATCGCTCTGACGCGAGTCTGCCGGTTCATAACCACGACCACGAGCTACGGTGAGCTTCATGTTCAGGGCGCCGTTAGACGCCAGGTTAGCGATTACGTGATCGGGGTTAACGATCTCGACATCATGATCCAGCTGAATATCGGCAGCGGTAACCACCCCCGAACCCTTCTTCGACAAGGTCAGCGTAACTTCGTCACGACCGTGCAGCTTGATAGCCAGACCTTTAAGGTTCAACAGGATTTCAATTACGTCTTCCTGTACGCCTTCGATGGCGCTGTACTCATGGAGCACACCGTCAATCTCGGCCTCGACTACTGCACAGCCGGGCATTGAGGACAACAGGATGCGTCGCAGCGCGTTGCCCAGGGTGTGGCCGAAACCACGCTCGAGAGGCTCGAGAGTGATCTTGGCGCGGGTTGGACTGACAACCTGCACATCAATATGGCGGGGTGTCAGGAACTCATTTACCGAAATCTGCATGGATGCACCTATTTTCTAGCCCTTACTTGGAGTAGAGCTCGACAATCAGGCTTTCGTTGATGTCGGCGGACAGATCACTGCGAGCAGGAACGTTCTTGAAAACGCCCGACTTCTTCTCAGTGTCTACTTCTACCCATTCTACGCGGCCACGTTGGGCACACAGATCGAGAGCTTGGACAATGCGAAGTTGGTTCTTTGCTTTCTCGCGAATCGCGACCACGTCACCAGCACGAACCTGGTAGGACGGTACGTTTACGGTCTGACCGTTAACGCTGACGGATTTGTGCGATACCAGCTGACGGGATTCGGCACGAGTAGAGCCAAAACCCATACGGTATACAACGTTGTCCAGACGGCATTCGAGCAGTTGCAGCAGGTTTTCACCGGTTGCACCTTTCTTGCCAGCAGCTTCTTTGTAGTAGCCGCTGAATTGACGCTCGAGAACGCCGTAGATACGACGGACCTTCTGCTTTTCACGCAGTTGGGTGCCGTAATCGGACTGGCGACCGCGGCGTTGGCCGTGGATACCAGGTGCTGCTTCGATGTTGCACTTCGATTCGATCGCGCGCACGCCGCTCTTCAGAAAGAGATCGGTGCCTTCGCGACGAGCGAGTTTGCATTTTGGACCAATGTAACGAGCCATTCTTTACAATCTCCTGGATTACACGCGGCGCTTCTTCGGCGGACGGCACCCGTTGTGCGGGATTGGCGTCACGTCGGTGATGCTGGCGATCTTGTAGCCACAGCCGTTCAAAGCGCGGACTGCAGATTCACGACCTGGGCCTGGACCTTTGACGTTAACGTCGAGGTTTTTCAGACCGTATTCCAGCGCAGCTTGACCAGCACGTTCAGCAGCTACTTGAGCAGCAAACGGGGTGGACTTGCGGGAACCGCGGAAACCCGAACCACCGGAGGTAGCCCAGGAAAGAGCGTTGCCTTGACGGTCGGTGATGGTCACGATTGTGTTGTTAAAAGATGCATGGATGTGGGCAATGCCATCAACCACTGTCTTTTTAACTTTTTTACGAGGACGAGCAGCAGGTTTAGCCATGATTAATTTCCTGTCGATTCGCTGGGGCGATTACTTGCGGATCGGCTTACGCGGACCTTTACGGGTACGCGCGTTAGTCTTGGTACGCTGACCGCGCACTGGAAGACCACGACGATGACGCAGACCGCGATAGCAACCGAGGTCCATCAAACGCTTGATTTTCATGTTGATTTCGCGACGCAGGTCACCTTCAGTGGTGAACTTCGCCACTTCGCCACGCAGCTGTTCAATCTGCTCGTCGCTCAGATCCTTGATCTTTGCGGCTGGGTTTACCCCAGTCACTGCACAGATCTTCTGCGCAGTAGTGCGACCAACACCATAGATGTAGGTCAGCGAGATAACAGTATGCTTGTTATCTGGAATGTTAACGCCTGCAATACGGGCCATTCAGTGGGACTCCAATTGACAGCTACCTACGCCCCGGAAGCCAAGAAATAGGGCGCGAGATAATATCGCTGTAATAACAAATAATCAACCCGGTAGCGCACTAGCTACCGGGCTTGAAGCACAATCACACTCAGCCTTGGCGCTGTTTGTGACGCGGTTCCGCGCTGCAAATTACTCGAACAACACCTTCGCGGCGAATAATTTTGCAGTTACGGCACAGCTTTTTCACCGATGCACGAACTTTCATCACCAACTCCTCGAACCTTATGGGTACTCAGCGCAACATGCCGCTGCCGTAACCCTTCAGGTTGGCTTTCTTCATCAGGGATTCGTACTGGTGCGAAACGAGGTGCGATTGTACTTGGGACATGAAGTCCATCACAACCACGACGACGATCAGCAACGAGGTCCCGCCAAGGTAGAACGGTACGTTTGCTGCAACCACCAGGAACTGGGGCAACAGACACACGGCCGTCATATATAGAGCACCGAACAGGGTCAAACGGGTCAGAACGCCATCAATGTAGCGCGCCGACTGCTCGCCTGGACGGATGCCCGGAATAAAGGCACCGGACTTCTTCAGGTTTTCCGCTACGTCTTTCGGATTGAACATCAACGCCGTATAGAAGAAGCAGAAGAAAATAATCCCTGCACTAAACAGCAGAATATTCAACGGCTGACCAGGAGCGATCGACTGCGAGATGTCCTGCAACCAGCCCATACCTTCAGACTGGCCGAACCAGGTACCCAACGAAGCCGGGAACAGCAAAATGCTGCTCGCGAAAATAGCCGGAATAACACCGGCCATGTTCACCTTCAGCGGCAAGTGGCTAGTCTGCGCAGCGAAGACCTTGCGGCCCTGCTGACGCTTGGCGTAGTGAACAGCAATACGACGCTGACCACGCTCAATGAACACCACAAAACCGATAATCGCTACTGCCAGCAAACCGATCGCAACCAGGGCGAAAATGTTGATGTCACCCTGACGCGCAGACTCGAAAGACTGCCCGATCGCTCTCGGAAGACCGGCGACGATACCTGCGAAAATCAACATCGAGATACCGTTGCCAACACCACGCTCAGTAATCTGCTCACCCAGCCACATCATGAACATCGCACCAGCCACAAAAGTGGATACCGCGACGAAATGGAAGCCAAAGTCACCAGTGAACGATACGCCCTGCCCCGCCAGACCAATGGACATGCCAATTGCCTGAACGAGAGCGAGGACGACAGTGCCGTAGCGGGTGTACTGGGCAATCTTGCGACGCCCAGCTTCACCTTCCTTCTTCAACTGCTCCAACTGCGGGCTGACGGCGGTCATCAGCTGCATGATGATCGATGCCGAAATGTACGGCATGATCCCCAGTGCAAAGATGCTCATCCGTTCCAGCGCGCCGCCGGAAAACATGTTGAACAAGCTAAGAATGGTCCCCTCATTCTGTCGAAACAGGTCCGCGAGTCGGTCCGGGTTGATACCTGGAACCGGGATGTGTGCGCCTATTCGGTAGACGATAATCGCCAGGAACAGAAAACGCAGACGAGCCCAGAGTTCAGACATACCGCCTTTGCCGAGCGCAGAGAGAGCACCTTGCTTAGCCATTTATTCCTCGAACTTGCCGCCAGCTGCTTCGATAGCCGCACGCGCACCTTTGGTGGCGCCGATTCCCTTTCCGATGGTCACAGCGCGAGTAACTTCGCCGGACAGCATGATTTTCACACGCTGTACGTTGACGTTGATCACGTTGGCATCTTTCAGGGACTGCACGGTGACGATGTCGCCTTCCACTTTAGCCAGTTCGGACAGACGCACTTCTGCGCGGTCCATGGCCTTCAGGGAAACGAAACCGAACTTCGGCAGGCGACGATGCAGCGGCTGTTGACCGCCTTCAAAGCCTGGAGCAATGGTGCCACCGGAGCGGGAGGACTGACCTTTGTGGCCACGGCCACCGGTCTTGCCCAAACCACTACCGATACCACGGCCCGGACGATGCTTTTCGCGACGGGAACCCGGCGCTGGACTCAGATCATTGAGTTTCATCGATTAACCCTCGACACGCAGCATGTAGTAAGCCTTGTTGATCATCCCGCGATTCTCGGGAGTATCAAGTACTTCTACAGTGTGACCGATGCGACGCAGACCCAGACCCTTAACGCACAGTTTGTGGTTAGGGATGCGGCCGGTCATGCTTTTGATCAGCGTAACTTTAACGGTAGCCATGATCAGAAGATCTCCTTGACGCTTTTGCCACGCTTGGCGGCAATGGATTCAGGAGACTGCATAGCTTTCAAACCTTTGAAAGTGGCGTGAACCACGTTTACCGGGTTTGTCGAGCCGTAGCACTTGGCCAGAACGTTCTGAACGCCAGCAACTTCGAGGACAGCACGCATAGCGCCGCCAGCGATGATACCGGTACCTTCAGAAGCAGGCTGCATGTACACCTTCGAAGCGCCGTGACCGGACTTCATTGCGTACTGCAGAGTGGTGCCGTTCAGATCAACTTGGATCATGTTGCGACGAGCAGCTTCCATTGCCTTCTGGATCGCGGCAGGCACTTCACGTGACTTGCCACGGCCGAAGCCAACACGCCCTTTACCATCACCAACCACGGTCAACGCGGTGAAAGTGAAGATACGGCCGCCTTTAACGGTTTTGGCTACGCGGTTAACTTGAACCAGCTTCTCAATGTAGCCTTCGTCGCGCTTTTGGTCGTTATTTGACATAACTTAGAACTCCAGCCCAGCTTCACGAGCAGCATCAGCCAGCGCCTTGACGCGGCCGTGATACTTGAAGCCAGAGCGGTCGAAAGCCACCTGCGAGACGCCAGCGGCTTTAGCACGCGTAGCGACCAGCTGGCCAACCTTAGTGGCCGCGTCGATGTTGCCAGTGGCGCCATCACGCAGTTCTTTATCCAAAGTCGAGGCAGATGCCAGGACTTTGTTGCCGTCGGCCGAAATGACCTGGGCGTAGATGTGCTGCGACGAGCGGAACACGCAGAGACGCACGACTTCGAGTTCGTGCATTTTCAGGCGTGCTTTGCGAGCGCGACGCAGTCGAGTAACTTTTTTGTCGGTCATTTGCTATGCCCTACTTCTTCTTGGCTTCTTTACGACGGACGACTTCGTCCGCGTAGCGCACACCTTTGCCTTTGTACGGCTCTGGTGGACGGAAGTCGCGGATCTCGGCGGCCACTTGACCTACCAGCTGCTTATCGATACCCCGGATCAGGATGTCGGTTTGGCTAGGAGTCTCAGCGGTGATGCCTTCCGGCAGTTCATAATCCACTGGGTGCGAGAAGCCAAGAGCCAGGTTCAGCACTGTGCCTTTTGCTTGCGCTTTATAACCAACACCGACCAGCTGGAGCTTACGCTCGAAGCCTTGGCTTACGCCTTGGACCATGTTGTTTACCAACGCACGAGTGGTACCAGCCATTGCGCGAGTTTGTTGATCGCCATTGCGAGCAGCGAAACGCAGCTCACCAGCTTCTTCAACGATCTCAACGGACGAATGGATGTTCAGTTCGAGAGTGCCCTTGGCACCCTTCACCGAAAGCTGTTGGCCTGCGAATTTTACTTCGACACCGGCTGGCAGCTTAACGGGGTTCTTAGCGACGCGTGACATGCTTATCCCCCCTTAGAACACAGTGCAAAGAACTTCGCCGCCGACACCGGCAGCGCGCGCAGCACGATCCGTCATCACACCTTTGTTGGTGGAGACGATAGACACACCGAGACCGCCACGAACTTTTGGCAGATCATCGACGGACTTGTACTGACGCAGGCCTGGACGGCTAACGCGCTTCACTTCCTCGATGACCGGACGGCCTTCGAAGTACTTCAGCTCGATGGACAGCAGTGGTTTGATTTCGCTGCTGATCTGATAACCCGCAATGTAACCTTCGTCCTTCAGGACTTTGGCAACAGCTACCTTCAAAGTAGAAGATGGCATGCTTACGACGGACTTTTCAGCCATCTGGGCATTACGGATTCGAGTTAGCATGTCCGCTAACGGGTCCTGCATACTCATGGGCTAGACGCTCCTAATACAAAAAAATTAGCCTTGCGGCTACTACTTGTCGCCGAGGACATCCATGCGAAAAAAGCACGGGCTCAGGCGAGCCGGGTATTCTAGACACACCCCACAAATGAATCAAGCCCCAAAAGGGGCTTGATTCAAGTTCAAGGTCACCGGTGGTCAGTATCTTGCGATTCCGACCACCGAGACTTTGATAGTGCTTACCAGCTGGCTTTAACCAGACCAGGTACGTCACCACGCATTGCAGCTTCACGCAGTTTGTTACGGCCGAGGCCGAACTTGCGGTAAACGCCGTGTGGACGACCGGTCAGGCGGCAGCGGTTACGCATGCGCGAGGCGCTTGCATCACGTGGCTGCTTCTGCAGAGCTACTGTAGCTTCCCAACGTGCTTCTGGACTTGCGTTCAGATCAACGATGATAGCTTTCAGTGCTGCACGCTTTTTGGCGTACTTGGCAACCGTGAGCTGACGCTTCAGCTCGCGGTTTTTCATGCTCATCTTGGCCATTTTCCTACTCCAATCAGTTGCGGAACGGGAATTTGAAAGCACGCAGCAGCGCGCGACCTTCATCATCGTTCTTGGCAGTGGTGGTCAGGGTAATGTCCAGACCGCGGAGAGCATCGATCTTGTCGTAGTCGATTTCCGGGAAGATGATCTGCTCTTTGACGCCCATGCTGTAGTTACCACGACCATCGAAGGACTTGGCATTCAGGCCGCGGAAGTCGCGAACCCGAGGCAGGGAGATCGACAGCAGACGATCCAGGAATTCGTACATACGCTCACGGCGCAGAGTCACTTTGACGCCGATCGGCCAACCTTCACGGACTTTAAAGCCAGCGATGGATTTCCGAGCGTAAGTCACAACGACTTTCTGACCGGTGATCTTTTCCAGGTCGGCAACAGCGTGCTCGATGACTTTTTTGTCACCGACCGCTTCGCCCAGACCCATGTTCAGGGTGATTTTTGTAACGCGTGGAACTTCCATCACGTTCGAAAGCTTAAGTTCTTCCTTAAGCTTCGGTGCGATTTCCTTCCAGTAAATCTCTTTTAGTCGTGCCATGGTCTTCTACCTAGCAGTGTTCAAGCATCAACCGCTTTTTGGGTCGACTTGAAGACACGAATTTTCTTGCCGTCTTCTACTTTGAAACCAACGCGATCAGCCTTGTTGGTTTCGCCGTTGAAAATGGCGACGTTAGAAGCGTCCAGTGGAGCTTCTTTTTCGACGATACCGCCTTGTACGCCCGACATCGGGTTTGGCTTGGTATGACGCTTAACCAGGTTCAGACCACCAATAACCAGACGGTTATTAGCGAGAACCTTAAGCACCTTACCGCGCTTACCTTTGTCTTTGCCGGCGATCACGATGATCTCGTCGTCACGACGAATCTTTTGCATGTCGGATCTCCTTACAGCACTTCTGGGGCGAGCGAGACGATCTTCATGAACTTCTCAGTACGAAGTTCACGGGTCACTGGCCCAAAGATACGGGTGCCGATCGGCTCTTGCTTGTTGTTCAGAAGAACAGCAGCGTTGCCATCAAAGCGGATAATGGAGCCATCAGCACGACGTACGCCGTGACGAGTGCGGACTACAACAGCAGTCATCACTTGGCCTTTTTTCACTTTACCGCGAGGAATTGCTTCCTTCACGGTAACTTTGATGATGTCACCGATACCAGCGTAACGACGATGGGAGCCACCCAGCACCTTGATGCACATAACGCGGCGAGCGCCGCTGTTATCGGCCACATCGAGCATGGATTGAGTCTGAATCATATAATTTCTCCGACCCCTAGTCCTTAGACTTCCACAGCGCGTTCGAGAACATCAACCAGCGCCCAAGACTTGGTCTTGGCCAAAGGACGAGTTTCACGAATAGTGACTTTGTCGCCGATGTGGCACTGATTGGTTTCGTCGTGCGCGTGCAGCTTAGTCGAACGCTTAACGTATTTACCGTAGATCGGGTGCTTTACGCGACGCTCGATCAGAACGGTGATGGTTTTGTCCATCTTGTCGCTGACAACACGGCCAGTCAGCGTACGGACAGTTTTTTCGGCTTCAGCCATGATTACTTACCTGCCTGCTGGTTGAGCACAGTCTTCACGCGAGCGATGTCACGCTTAACTTGCGAGAGCAGATGAGACTGCCCCAACTGGCCAGTTGCTTTCTGCATACGCAGATTGAACTGGTCGCGCAGCAAGCCGAGCAGTTGCTCGTTCAGCTGCTGTGCGGATTTTTCACGAAGTTCATTCGCTTTCATCACATCACCGTCCGTTTAACAAAGGCGGTGGCGAGCGGCAGCTTTGCAGCAGCCAGGGCAAAAGCCTCACGCGCCAGCTCTTCAGTAACACCCTCGATTTCATACAGGACTTTGCCTGGCTGAATCTGGGCAACCCAGTACTCCACACTACCCTTACCTTTACCCATCCGAACTTCGAGTGGCTTTTTGGAAATAGGCTTGTCCGGGAATACACGGATCCAGATCTTGCCGCCACGTTTAACGTGACGGGTCAGTGCACGACGCGCTGACTCGATCTGACGAGCGGTGAGACGACCACGAGCTACAGACTTCAGCGCATATTCGCCGAAGCTGACTTTGCTACCGCGCTGAGCCAGACCACGGTTGTGGCCTGTCATCTGCTTGCGGAACTTCGTACGCTTTGGTTGCAACATTTGGCGTACCCCTTACTTAGCAGCTTTTTTACGAGGCGCTGGTGCTTGTGGTTTCAGTTCTTCTTGGCGACCACCAATTACTTCGCCTTTGAAGATCCAAACCTTTACACCGATCACACCGTAAGTGGTGTGAGCTTCGTAGTTGGCATAGTCGATGTCGGCACGCAGGGTGTGCAGTGGCACACGACCTTCGCGATACCATTCAGTACGTGCGATTTCAGCACCGCCGAGACGACCGCTCACTTGGATTTTGATGCCTTTGGCACCAATGCGCATGGCGTTCTGAACAGCGCGCTTCATAGCGCGACGGAACATTACGCGACGCTCCAGCTGCTGAGCTACGCTCTGCGCAACCAGCATACCGTCGAGCTCCGGCTTGCGGATCTCTTCGATATTGATGTGCACAGGCACACCCATTTGCTTGGTCAGGTCCTGACGCAGTTTCTCAACATCTTCACCTTTCTTCCCGATAACGATACCTGGACGAGCGGTGTGGATGGTGATACGTGCAGTTTGAGCCGGACGATGGATATCGATACGGCTTACGGACGCGCTTTTTAGTTTGTCTTGGAGATACTCGCGCACCTTCAGATCAGCGAACAAATAGTCCGCATAAGTCCGACCGTCTGCGTACCAGACGGAGGTGTGCTCCTTGACGATTCCCAGGCGAATGCCAATGGGATGTACTTTCTGACCCATCTCTTCGACTCCGTTACTTGTCAGCAACCTTGACAGTGATATGGCAAGACCGCTTGACGATGCGATCAGCACGGCCTTTGGCACGTGGCATGATTCGCTTCAGCGAACGCCCTTCGTTGACGAAAACGGTGCTGACTTTAAGGTCATCAACGTCTGCGCCTTCGTTGTGCTCGGCGTTGGCTACGGCCGACTCCAGCACTTTCTTCATGATCTCGGCGGCTTTCTTACTGCTGAAAGCCAACAGGTTGAGCGCTTCGCCCACCTTCTTCCCGCGGATCTGGTCGGCGACCAAGCGGGCTTTCTGGGCGGAGATTCGAGCGCCCGACAACTTAGCGGCTACTTCCATCGTTCCTTACCCCTTAACGCTTGGCTTTCTTGTCTGCCACGTGCCCACGATATGTGCGGGTACCGGCAAACTCGCCTAGTTTGTGGCCGACCATGTCTTCGTTCACGAGAACTGGAACATGTTGACGACCGTTATGCACAGCAATGGTCAAACCGACCATTTGTGGCAGGATCATGGAACGGCGCGACCAGGTCTTAACTGGTTTGCGATCGTTCTTTTCCGCCGCCACTTCGATCTTCTTCAGTAGGTGAAGATCAATAAAAGGACCTTTTTTCAGAGAACGTGGCACTGTCGTATCCCTCTATTTACTTGCGACGACGGACGATCATTTTGTCGGTACGCTTATTACCACGAGTCTTCGCGCCCTTAGTCGGGAAGCCCCATGGCGATACCGGATGACGACCACCAGAGGTACGACCTTCACCACCACCATGTGGGTGGTCAACCGGGTTCATGGCAACACCACGAACGGTTGGGCGAACGCCACGCCAGCGTTTGGCACCAGCTTTACCCAGCGAACGCAGGCTGTGCTCGGAGTTCGAGACTTCACCCAGGGTCGCGCGGCATTCAGCCAGCACTTTACGCATCTCACCAGAACGCAGACGCAGGGTCACGTAGACACCTTCACGAGCGATCAGCTGAGCCGAAGCACCAGCGGAACGAGCGATTTGCGCGCCTTTACCTGGCTTCAATTCGATGCCGTGTACGGTGCTACCAACTGGAATGTTACGCAGTTGCAGAGCGTTGCCCGGCTTGATCGGTGCCAAAGCACCTGCGATCAGCTGGTCACCAGCACTCACGCCTTTAGGGGCGATGATGTAGCGACGCTCGCCATCTGCGTACAGCAGCAGAGCGATGTGAGCAGTACGGTTTGGATCGTATTCAATACGCTCGACAGTGGCAGAGATGCCATCTTTGTCGTTGCGACGGAAATCGACCAGACGATAATGCTGCTTATGGCCACCACCGATGTGACGAGTGGTAATGCGACCATTGTTGTTACGACCACCAGTCTTCGATTTTTTCTCGAGCAGCGGTGCGTGAGGAGCGCCTTTATGCAGCTCCTGGTTGACCACCTTGACCACAAAACGGCGGCCAGGGGAAGTCGGTTTGCATTTAACGATTGCCATGATGCACCCCTTCCTTACTCAGCACTGCTGCTGAAATCGAGATCTTGGCCTGGCTGAAGGGAGATAACTGCCTTCTTCCAGTCATTACGCTTGCCCAGACCGCGAGCAGTGCGCTTGCTCTTACCCAGAACATTCAGGGTAGTAACACGCTCTACTTTCACGCTGAACAGGCTTTCGACGGCCTTCTTGATTTCCAGCTTGGTTGCGTCAGTTGCAACCTTGAAAACGAACTGGCCTTTTTTGTCAGCCAGAACCGTAGCCTTCTCGGAAACGTGCGGGCCAAGCAGAACTTTAAATACGCGTTCCTGGTTCATCCCAGCAGCTCCTCGAATTTCTTCACGGCCGACACGGTGATCAACACCTTGTCGTATGCGATCAGACTAACTGGATCGGAACCTTGCACGTCACGTACATCAACGTGTGGCAGGTTACGAGCAGCCAGGTACAGGTTCTGATCAACTACTTCAGACACGATCAAGACGTCAGTCAGGCCCATGCCGGTCAGTTTGTTCAGCAGATCTTTGGTCTTCGGTGCATCAACAGCGAAGTCCTGAACCACAACCAGACGATCAGTACGCACCAGCTCAGCAAGGATGGAACGCATTGCTGCGCGATACATCTTCTTGTTCAGCTTCTGGGTGTGATCCTGAGGACGAGCTGCGAAAGTGGTACCGCCGCCACGCCAGATTGGGCTACGGATAGTACCGGCACGAGCACGGCCAGTACCTTTCTGACGCCATGGGCGCTTACCGCCACCACGAACGTCGGAACGGGTCTTTTGCTGCTTGCTACCTTGACGGCCGCCGGCCATGTAGGCCACGACTGCTTGGTGAACGAGCGTCTCGTTGAATTCGCCGCCAAATGTCAGTTCGGAAACTTCGATCGCTTGAGCGTCATTTACATTTAATTGCATGTCAGCTTCCCCTTAACCGCGAGCCTTGGCTGCTGGACGTACAACCAAGTTGCCGCCAGTAGCGCCAGGAACAGCGCCCTTGACCAACAACAGATTGCGTTCAGCGTCCACGCGCACTACTTCGAGGGACTGCACGGTCACGCGCTCAGCGCCCATATGACCGGACATTTTTTTGCCCTTGAATACACGACCAGGAGTCTGGCACTGGCCGATAGAGCCTGGAACGCGGTGGGACACGGAGTTACCGTGGGTATTATCTTGCCCGCGGAAGTTCCAACGCTTGATCGTACCCTGGAAGCCTTTACCCTTGGACTGACCGGTTACATCAACCAGTTGACCAGCGGCGAAGATTTCAGCGTTGATCAGATCGCCGGCCTGGTACTCGCCTTCTTCAAGGCGGAATTCCATTACGGTACGACCAGCGGCAACGTTCGCTTTAGCGAAGTGGCCAGCTTGAGCAGCTGTAACACGCGAAGCACGACGCTCGCCTACAGTGACTTGCACTGCACGATAGCCATCGGTCTCTTCAGTTTTGAACTGGGTGACGCGATTCGGCTCGATCTCAATGACCGTGACCGGAATGGAGACACCTTCTTCGGTGAAAATACGGGTCATACCGCATTTACGACCGACTACACCAATAGTCATGTTGTAAACCTCATGAGTGTACGGGGCTTTCACCCGCTATGGCCGCCCATTTCAGAGCGTTACACGACTAAGACCGAGTCTTAGCCGAGGCTGATCTGTACTTCCACACCGGCCGCAAGATCAAGCTTCATAAGAGCATCAACGGTTTTATCCGTTGGCTGGACGATGTCCAGAACGCGCTTATGAGTACGGATCTCGTACTGGTCACGCGCGTCTTTGTTGACGTGCGGGGAGACCAGAACGGTGAACCGCTCTTTACGGGTAGGCAGTGGAATTGGACCACGCACTTGAGCACCAGTACGTTTCGCGGTTTCCACGATTTCCTGGGTGGATTGGTCGATCAGGCGATGGTCAAAAGCCTTCAACCTGATACGGATTTGCTGATTTTGCATTGGATTTCAGACTCCGGCTGCTATTCCCACCGAGCGCAATACGCCCGTTAAAAGGAGGCGCAATTCTATAGACGCCCCATATAGGTGTCAACCCAATAAAAAAGCCCCCGCTAAGCGGGGGCTTTTTCAATTCATCAAAGCTTACTCAAAAAGAGCTTACTCGATGATTTTGGCTACGACGCCAGCGCCGACGGTACGACCGCCTTCACGGATAGCGAAACGCAGACCGTCTTCCATTGCGATGGTCTTGATCAGGGTGACAACCATTTTGATGTTGTCGCCTGGCATTACCATTTCAACGCCTTCCGGCAGTTCGCAGTTACCAGTCACGTCAGTAGTACGGAAGTAGAACTGTGGACGGTAGCCTTTGAAGAACGGAGTGTGACGACCGCCTTCTTCTTTGCTCAGAACGTAGACTTCAGCTTCGAACTTGGTGTGCGGCTTAACCGAACCTGGCTTGACCAGAACCTGGCCACGCTCAACGTCGTCACGCTTGGTACCACGCAGCAGAACGCCGCAGTTCTCGCCAGCACGACCTTCGTCGAGCAGCTTACGGAACATTTCAACACCGGTGCAGGTGGTGACGGTAGTGTCACGCAGACCAACGATTTCCAGCGAATCCTGAACCTTGACGATACCGCGCTCGATACGGCCAGTTACAACAGTACCGCGACCGGAGATCGAGAATACGTCTTCGATTGGCATCAGGAACGGCTTGTCGATAACACGGACTGGATCTGGAATGTAGCTGTCCAGAGTCTCAACCAGTTTACGAACGGCAGTGGTGCCCATTTCGTTGTCGTCTTGGCCGTTCAGAGCCATCAGAGCCGAACCGATGATGATCGGAGTGTCATCGCCCGGGAAGTCGTAAGTGCTCAGCAGATCGCGCACTTCCATCTCAACCAGTTCCAACAGCTCAGCGTCGTCTACCATGTCAGCCTTGTTCAGGAAGACAACGATGTACGGAACGCCAACCTGACGGGACAGCAGGATGTGCTCACGGGTTTGCGGCATTGGACCATCAGCGGCCGAGCAAACCAGGATAGCGCCGTCCATCTGAGCAGCACCGGTGATCATGTTCTTCACATAGTCAGCGTGACCTGGGCAGTCAACGTGAGCGTAGTGACGGATCAGCGAGTTGTATTCAACGTGCGCGGTGTTGATGGTGATACCACGAGCCTTTTCTTCCGGAGCGCTGTCGATCTTGTCGAAAGCAACAACGGCCGAACCGAAAACTTCGGAGCAGACGCGAGTCAGAGCAGCGGTCAGCGTGGTTTTACCATGGTCAACGTGACCGATGGTGCCAACGTTGACGTGCGGGAGGTCACGTACAAATTTTTCTTTAGCCACGACAATTAACTCCTAGCCTAAAGGGGCTGAATCAGCCTTGTTTTTTGGTAACGGTTTCGACGATGTGCGACGGAGCCGTATTGTATTTTTTGAATTCCATAGAGTAGCTTGCGCGACCTTGGGACATGGAACGGACGTCGGTCGCATAACCGAACATCTCGCCCAGCGGAACTTCGGCACGAATTACTTTGCCGGAGACCGTGTCTTCCATACCCAGGATCATGCCGCGACGACGGTTAAGGTCGCCCATCACGTCACCCATATAGTCTTCAGGTGTAACAACCTCTACCGCCATGATCGGCTCGAGCAACTCACCACCACCCTTCTGGGCCAGTTGCTTGGTCGCCATGGAAGCAGCCACCTTGAACGCCATCTCGTTGGAGTCGACGTCATGGTAGGAACCATCAAACACGGTAGCCTTCAGGCCGATCAGCGGATAGCCGGCAACAACGCCGTTCTTCATCTGCTCTTCGATACCCTTCTGGATAGCCGGGATGTATTCCTTAGGAACCACACCACCCACTACTTCGTTCAGGAATTGCAGACCTTCCTGACCTTCGTCAGCAGGAGCAAAACGAATCCAGCAATGACCGAACTGGCCACGACCGCCGGACTGACGAACGAACTTGCCTTCGATTTCGCAACTCTTCGTGATGCGCTCACGGTACGAAACTTGAGGCTTACCGATGTTGGCTTCGACGTTGAACTCGCGGCGCATCCGGTCAACCAGGATGTCCAAGTGCAACTCGCCCATGCCGGAGATGATCGTTTGACCAGTCTCTTCATCAGTCTTGACGCGGAAAGATGGGTCTTCCTGAGCAAGCTTGCCCAGAGCGATACCCATTTTTTCCTGGTCATCCTTGGTCTTAGGCTCTACGGCAACCGAGATAACCGGCTCCGGGAAGTCCATGCGAACCAGGATGATTGGCTTGTCAGCGTTGCACAAAGTCTCACCGGTGGTGACGTCCTTCATGCCGATCAAGGCCGCGATGTCACCAGCGCGTACTTCCTTGATTTCTTCACGGGCGTTTGCGTGCATTTGCACCATACGACCCACGCGCTCTTTCTTGCCTTTAACCGAGTTGATCACGCCGTCGCCGGAGGCCAACACGCCCGAGTAAACTCGAACAAAGGTCAAGGTACCCACGAATGGGTCGGTGGCAATTTTGAATGCCAGAGCGGAGAACGGTTCGTTGTCGTCTGCATGACGCTCCAGATCGATAGTCTCGTCATCCGGGTCAGTACCCTTGATGGCAGGAATATCAACAGGCGCAGGCAAGTAGTCGATAACGGCGTCGAGAACCAGGGGAACGCCCTTGTTCTTGAAGGAAGAACCGCAAACAGCCAGAACGATCTCACCAGCGATAGTACGCTGACGCAGAGCGGCCTTGATTTCCGCGTTGGTGAGTTCTTCACCTTCGAGGTACTTGTTCATCAGCTCTTCGCTGGCTTCGGCCGCAGCCTCAACCATGTTACCGCGCCACTCGTCAGCCAGTTCCTGCAGTTCAGCAGGGATAGGCTTGCGAACTGGAACCATACCTTTGTCAGCGTCATTCCAGTAAACAGCTTCCATAGCCATCAGATCGATCTGACCCTGGAAGTTGTCTTCGGAACCGATGGCCAACTGGATTGGCACCGGGGTGTGACCCAGACGCTGCTTGATCTGACCGATCACGCGCAGGAAGTTCGCACCAGCACGGTCCATCTTGTTTACGTAAACAAGACGTGGAACGCCGTATTTGTTGGCTTGACGCCATACGGTTTCCGACTGAGGCTCAACACCCGAGGTGCCGCAGAACACAACGACCGCGCCGTCGAGAACACGCAGGGAACGCTCAACTTCAATAGTGAAGTCAACGTGGCCCGGGGTGTCGATGACGTTAAAACGGTATTGGTCCTTGTGCTGCTTCTCGGAACCCTGCCAGAAGGCGGTAATGGCAGCAGAAGTAATGGTAATACCACGCTCCTGCTCCTGAACCATCCAGTCTGTGGTCGCGGCGCCGTCATGCACCTCGCCCATTTTGTGACTTTTGCCAGTGTAAAAAAGGACGCGCTCGGTGGTGGTGGTTTTACCAGCATCCACGTGAGCAACGATACCAATGTTACGGTAGCGGTTAATCGGTGTTGTACGAGCCATAAAGCCCTCGCAAAATTAGTGACGCTAAAATTAGAAGCGGTAGTGCGAGAAAGCCTTGTTGGCTTCAGCCATACGGTGCACGTCTTCACGCTTCTTAACTGCAGCACCTTTGCCTTCAGCGGCGTCCAACAGTTCGCCAGCCAAACGCAGAGCCATAGACTTCTCGCCGCGCTTACGGGCGAAGTCTACCAACCAGCGCATTGCCAGAGCGTTACGACGGGACGGACGAACTTCGACCGGAACCTGGTAAGTAGCACCGCCTACACGGCGCGACTTTACTTCGACCAGCGGAGCGATGGCGTCGAGAGCTTTCTCGAAGATTTCCAGGGGATCGCTGTTCTTGCGTTCTTTAACCTTTTCCAGCGCGCCATAAACGATACGCTCGGCAACGGCTTTCTTGCCGCTTTCCATCACGTGGTTCATGAACTTGGCCAGGATCTGGCTGCCGTATTTTGGATCGTCAAGCACTTCGCGCTTGGCTGCTACGCGTCTTCTTGGCATGGATAAGCCCTCAAACGGTCTTCAGGTTCGCTCGGAATCGGTGCCCTTTCGGGACGCCTCCGACCTTACTCTTATCGACTCAGAAAAATAGAAAATCAGTTTTACAAAAAGCCACTACTACTTAGGCTTCTTGGTACCGTACTTCGAACGACCTTGGTTACGACCTTTAACGCCGGAAGTATCCAAAGAGCCGCGAACGGTGTGGTAACGAACACCTGGCAAGTCTTTTACACGGCCGCCACGGATCAGTACGACGCTGTGCTCTTGCAGGTTGTGGCCTTCACCGCCGATGTACGAGGAAACCTCGAAACCGTTGGTCAGACGCACGCGGCATACTTTACGCAGTGCCGAGTTAGGTTTTTTCGGCGTGGTGGTATACACACGGGTGCATACGCCACGACGTTGCGGGCAGTTCTGCAGCGCAGGTACGTCGGATTTCTCGACGATACGCTTACGCGGCTGACGTACCAGCTGGTTGATAGTTGCCATCTACTAGCTCCACTGTTGTCTTGCGACGCTATTGTCTTGCAAGAAAAGCAAAATGGCAGGAACGAATTCCCGCCAAATTTAGGGGTACAAGAGTCTAAAGAGGATCTTGCCCCCAGTCAAGGCAAGGCCCCGACCTTCCCGTTCATCGAACCTCGACAAATTGTCTTGATTCGATGAACGGAACGATCAGGGCCTTACGCTCATTTATCGCAGAACTCAGTTACCGCTCGAGTTCAGCGCTTCGGTCAGTGCAGCTTCCACTTCACTGGCGCTTACGCGCAACGGTTTGTCAGCATCACGGCGGCGCTTGCGCTCGCTGTGATAAGCCAGACCGGTACCGGCCGGGATCAGGCGACCCACGACCACGTTTTCTTTCAGGCCGCGCAGGTAATCGCGCTTGCCGGTTACCGCCGCTTCGGTCAGTACGCGAGTGGTTTCCTGGAAGGAAGCCGCCGAGATGAACGATTCGGTGGACAACGACGCCTTGGTGATACCCAACAGCACGCGAGTGAACTTGGAAACGAATTTCTCGTCGCCAGCCAGACGCTCGTTCTCTACCAGAACGTGAGTCAACTCCATCTGGTCGCCCTTGATGAAAGTCGAGTCGCCGGATTCAGCGATTTCAACTTTACGCAGCATCTGACGCAGGATGGTCTCGATGTGCTTGTCGTTGATCTTCACGCCTTGCAGACGATAAACGTCCTGGATTTCGTTCACGATGTATTTGGCCAGCGCACTCACACCCAGCAGACGCAAGATGTCGTGTGGATCGCTAGGGCCGTCGGAGATAACTTCGCCGCGGTTTACCTGTTCGCCTTCGAAGACGTTCAGGTGACGCCACTTCGGAATCAGCTCTTCGTACGGATCGGTACCGTCGTTCGGAGTGATAACCAGACGGCGCTTGCCTTTGGTCTCTTTACCGAACGCGATGGTGCCGCTGACTTCAGCCAGAATCGAGGCTTCTTTCGGACGACGTGCTTCGAACAAGTCGGCAACACGTGGCAGACCACCGGTGATGTCACGGGTCTTCGAAGTCTCTTGCGGGATACGAGCGATAACATCACCGATCGCAATCTTCGCACCATCCGCAACACCGACCAGGGCGTTGGCTGGCAGGAAGTACTGAGCGATAACGTCAGTGCCTGGCAGCAACAGATCCTTGCCGTTGTCATCAACCATCTTCACAGCAGGACGGATATCTTTACCGGCAGCTGGACGGTCTTTGGCGTCGAGTACTTCAATGTTGGTCATACCGGTCAATTCGTCAGTCTGACGCTTGATCGTGATGCCTTCTTCCATGCCCACGTAGGTCACGGTACCTTTCATTTCGGTAACGATTGGGTGAGTGTGCGGATCCCACTTGGCCACGATTGCGCCAGCGTCGACCTTGTCACCTTCTTTAACCGAAATCACAGCACCGTACGGCAGCTTGTAACGCTCGCGCTCACGACCGAAGTCATCAGCGATCGCCAGCTCACCGGAACGAGACACAGCAACCAGGCAACCATCCACTCGCTCAACGTGCTTCAGGTTATGCAGACGGACGGTACCGCCATTCTTCACCTGAACGCTGTCAGCTGCGGAGGTCCGGCTTGCCGCACCACCGATGTGGAAAGTACGCATGGTCAGCTGGGTACCCGGCTCACCGATGGACTGGGCGGCGATAACGCCGACCGCTTCACCGATGTTCACCTGGTGACCACGAGCCAGGTCACGGCCGTAGCACTTGGCGCAAATGCCGTAGCGGGTTTCGCAGCTGATCGGCGAACGCACGATCACTTCGTCGATGCTGTTCAGCTCGATGAACTCGACCCACTTCTCGTCTACCAGAGTACCGGCAGGAACGATGATTTCTTCGGTACCCGGCTTGAACACGTCACGAGCAATGACACGACCCAATACGCGCTCACCCAACGGCTCAACAACGTCACCGCCTTCAATGTGCGGAGTCATTACCAGGCCATGTTCGGTGCCGCAATCGATCTCGGTCACAACCAGATCCTGCGCCACGTCTACCAGACGACGAGTCAGGTAACCGGAGTTCGCAGTTTTCAACGCGGTATCCGCCAAACCTTTACGAGCACCGTGAGTGGAGATGAAGTACTGAAGTACGCTCAAACCTTCACGGAAGTTCGCAGTAATCGGCGTTTCGATGATGGAACCGTCCGGCTTGGCCATCAGGCCACGCATACCGGCGAGCTGACGGATCTGCGCAGCAGAACCCCGTGCGCCCGAGTCGGCCATCATGTACATCGAGTTGAAGGACTCTTGGTCGACTTCGACGCCATGGCGGTCGATGACTTTCTCTTTCGAGAGGTTGGCCATCATCGCCTTGGAAACTTCATCGTTCGCCTTGGACCAAAGGTCGATCACTTTGTTGTACTTCTCGCCCTGGGTTACCAGGCCGGAGGCGTACTGACTTTCGATCTCTTTCACTTCATCAGTAGCAGCATTGATGATGCGGGCTTTTTCATCCGGGATAACGAAGTCGTTAACACCGATGGAAACGCCGGAAATGGTCGAATAGGCAAAACCGGTGTACATCAACTGGTCAGCGAAGATCACGGTCTCTTTCAAACCAACCACGCGGTAGCACTGGTTGATCAGCTTGGAGATCGCCTTTTTCTTCATCGGCTGGTTGACGACGTCGTACGACAGGCCAGGTGGAACTACCTGGAACAACAGCGCACGGCCGACAGTGGTGTCGACGATACGGGTGTTCTTGACGCTGCCACCATCACGATCGTTGACGGTTTCGTTGATCCGCACTTTGACTTTGGCGTGCAGTGCGGCTTCGCCGGCACGGAACACACGGTCAACTTCTTGCAGATCCGCGAACACACGACCTTCGCCCTTGGCGTTGATCGCTTCACGAGTCATGTAGTACAGACCCAATACAACGTCCTGCGACGGAACGATGATTGGCTCACCGTTGGCTGGCGACAGAATGTTGTTGGTCGACATCATCAACGCACGCGCTTCCAACTGGGCTTCCAGTGTCAGCGGTACGTGCACGGCCATTTGGTCGCCGTCGAAGTCGGCGTTGTACGCAGCACAGACCAACGGGTGCAGCTGGATAGCCTTACCTTCGATCAGTACCGGTTCAAACGCCTGGATACCCAGACGGTGAAGGGTCGGTGCACGGTTGAGGAGAACCGGGTGCTCACGGATCACTTCAGCGAGAACGTCCCAAACTTCCGGCAGTTCGCGCTCGACCATCTTCTTGGCAGCTTTGATGGTGGTCGCGAGACCACGCATTTCCAGCTTGCCGAAAATGAACGGCTTGAACAGCTCGAGAGCCATCTTCTTCGGCAGACCGCACTGGTGCAGACGCAGGGTCGGACCTACGGTAATTACCGAACGACCGGAGTAGTCAACACGCTTACCGAGCAAGTTCTGACGGAAACGACCTTGCTTACCCTTGATCATGTCAGCCAGGGATTTCAGAGGACGCTTGTTCGAACCGGTGATAGCGCGACCACGACGACCGTTGTCGAGCAGTGCATCGACGGCTTCCTGCAACATACGCTTTTCGTTGCGCACGATGATGTCCGGAGCGGACAGATCGAGCAGACGCTTCAAGCGGTTGTTACGGTTGATCACTCGACGATACAGATCGTTGAGGTCGGAAGTCGCGAAGCGACCGCCATCCAGCGGGACCAGTGGACGCAGATCTGGCGGCAGTACCGGCAGAACGGTCAGCACCATCCATTCTGGAAGGTTGCCGGAACCCTGGAAGGCTTCCATCAACTTCAGACGCTTGGACAGCTTCTTGATCTTGGTTTCGGAGTTGGTTTGCGGAATTTCTTCACGCAGACGGCCAATCTCGTGTTCCAGGTCGATAGCGTGCAACAGTTCACGGACAGCTTCGGCACCCATGCGGGCATCGAAATCGTCGCCGAACTCTTCCAGCGCTTCGAAGTACTGCTCGTCGTTCAGCAGCTGACCTTTTTCAAGGGTGGTCATGCCTGGGTCGATAACGACATAGCTCTCGAAGTAGAGAACGCGCTCGATATCACGCAGGGTCATGTCCATCAGCAAGCCGATACGCGACGGCAGCGATTTCAGGAACCAGATGTGGGCAACTGGCGAAGCCAGTTCGATGTGCGCCATGCGCTCACGACGAACTTTAGCCAGTGCGACTTCAACGCCGCACTTCTCGCAGATCACACCACGGTGCTTCAAGCGCTTGTACTTACCGCACAGGCACTCGTAATCCTTCACCGGGCCAAAGATCTTGGCGCAGAACAGGCCGTCACGCTCAGGTTTGAACGTACGGTAGTTGATGGTTTCCGGCTTTTTAACTTCACCGAACGACCACGAACGGATCATCTCAGGCGATGCCAATCCAATACGGATGGCGTCGAACTCTTCGACTTGACCCTGGTTTTTCAGCAAATTCAGTAGGTCTTTCAAGGCCTTTCCTCCTGGCGGAGCAGAGAGCGGGCAATCCTGCCCCGCTCTCGATTCGCGTCACGTGTTATTCGGTTTCCAGATCGATATCGATGCCGAGGGAACGAATTTCCTTGATCAACACGTTGAAAGACTCGGGCATGCCCGGCTCCATACGGTGATCGCCATCCACGATGTTTTTGTACATCTTGGTACGGCCGTTCACATCGTCCGACTTCACTGTGAGCATTTCTTGCAGAGTGTAAGCAGCACCGTATGCTTCCAGTGCCCAGACCTCCATCTCCCCGAAACGCTGACCACCGAACTGCGCCTTACCACCCAGCGGCTGCTGGGTAACCAGGCTGTACGAACCGGTAGAACGAGCGTGCATCTTGTCGTCTACCAAGTGGTTCAGCTTCAGCATGTACATGTAGCCAACAGTAACCGGGCGCTCGAACTTGTTGCCGGTACGGCCGTCGGTCAGCTGCATCTGGCCGCTTTCTGGCAGGTCTGCCAGTTTCAGCATGGCCTTGATTTCGCTTTCCTTGGCGCCGTCGAACACTGGAGTGGCCATTGGAACGCCGCCACGCAGGTTCTTCGCCAGATCCAGGATTTCCTGGTCGGAGAAGCTATCCAGATCTTCGTTACGACCGCCGATCTGGTTGTAGATCTCGTCGAGGAATTTACGAAGCTCAGCGACTTTGCGCTGCTCTTCGATCATCCGGTTGATCTTCTCGCCCAAGCCTTTAGCCGCGAGGCCCAGGTGGGTTTCAAGGATCTGACCAACGTTCATACGCGAAGGTACGCCCAACGGGTTGAGGACGACGTCGACCGGGGTGCCATTGGCATCGTGCGGCATGTCTTCAACCGGCATGATCACGGAGACCACACCTTTGTTACCGTGACGACCGGCCATCTTGTCGCCCGGCTGGATGCGGCGACGGATTGCCAGGTAAACCTTGACGATTTTCAGCACGCCTGGAGCCAGGTCATCGCCCTGCTGCAGTTTGCGCTTCTTGTCTTCGAACTTGTCGTCCAGCAGACGGCGGCGATCAACGATGTAGGCCTGAGCCTTCTCGAGCTGCTCGTTCAGAGCATCTTCAGCCATGCGCAGTTTGAACCACTGACCATGCTCAAGACCGTCGAGAACTTCGTCGGTGATTTCCTGACCTTTCTTCAGACCGGCGCCGCCTTCGGCTTTGTGGCCGACCAGAGCGGAACGCAGACGTTCGAAAGTGGCGCCTTCAACGATACGGAACTCTTCGTTCAGGTCCTTGCGGATCTCGTCGAGTTGAGTCTTCTCGATCGACAGTGCACGAGCATCACGCTCAACGCCGTCGCGGGTGAAGACCTGTACGTCGATGACGGTACCCTTGGTGCCGGTAGGCACGCGCAGGGAGGTGTCTTTAACGTCGCTGGCTTTTTCACCGAAGATGGCACGCAGCAGTTTTTCTTCCGGAGTCAGCTGGGTCTCGCCTTTCGGAGTGACCTTACCAACCAGGATGTCGCCTGCGCCAACTTCAGCACCTACGTAAACGATACCGGCTTCGTCCAGTTTGTTCAGTGCAGCCTCACCCACGTTCGGGATGTCTGCAGTGATTTCCTCTGGCCCAAGCTTGGTGTCACGTGCCACACAGGTCAGTTCCTGAATGTGGATCGTGGTAAAGCGGTCTTCTTGAACAACTCGTTCCGACAGGCAAATGGAGTCTTCGAAGTTGTAACCGTTCCAGGCCATGAACGCGATGCGCATGTTCTGACCCAGCGCCAGCTCACCCATGTCGGTGGACGGGCCGTCAGCCATGATGTCGCTACGCTGAACCCGATCACCTTTACGCACCAGCGGACGCTGGTTGATGCAGGTGTTCTGGTTGGAGCGGGTGTATTTGGTCAGGTTGTAGATGTCGACACCAGCTTCACCGGTTTCAACTTCATCATCAGCAACACGAACCACGATACGGCTGGCGTCGACGGAATCGATAACGCCACCACGACGAGCCACGACGCAAACGCCGGAGTCACGAGCTACGTTACGCTCCATGCCGGTACCGACCAGCGGCTTGTCAGCACGCAGGGTTGGTACAGCTTGACGCTGCATGTTCGAACCCATCAACGCACGGTTGGCGTCATCGTGCTCGAGGAACGGGATCAGCGACGCTGCAACCGAAACTACCTGCTTCGGCGATACGTCCATCAAGGTGACGTCTTCCGGCGCCTTGACGGTGAACTCGTTCAAGTGACGAACAGCTACCAGCTCGTCGATCAGCATTTTCTTGTCGTTCATCGTGGCCGAAGCCTGAGCGATCACGTGATCAGCTTCTTCGATGGCGGACAGGAACACGATCTCGTCGGTAACCAGAGCGTCTTTAACCACACGGTACGGGCTCTCGAGGAAGCCGTACTGGTTGGTGCGCGCATAGGCAGCCAGGGAGTTGATCAGACCGATGTTCGGACCTTCCGGCGTTTCAATCGGGCATACACGACCATAGTGAGTCGGGTGTACGTCACGAACTTCAAAGCCAGCACGCTCACGAGTCAAACCGCCAGGGCCGAGTGCAGAAACACGACGCTTGTGGGTGATCTCGGACAGCGGGTTGTTCTGGTCCATGAACTGGGAAAGCTGGCTGGAACCGAAGAACTCCTTCACCGCCGCAGCCACTGGCTTGGCGTTGATCAGGTCTTGCGGCATCAGGCCTTCGCTTTCAGCCATCGACAGACGCTCTTTGACCGCACGCTCAACACGTACCAGGCCAACGCGGAACTGGTTCTCGGCCATTTCGCCTACGCAGCGAACACGACGGTTACCCAGGTGGTCGATGTCATCGACTATGCCTTTACCGTTACGGATGTCGACCAGAGTCTTCAGTACCGCGACGATGTCTTCTTTGCACAACACGCCAGAACCTTCGATCTCGGTACGACCGATACGACGGTTGAACTTCATCCGGCCGACCGCAGACAGGTCGTAGCGCTCAGGGCTGAAGAACAGGTTGTTGAACAGAGTCTCGGCAGCGTCTTTGGTTGGCGGCTCGCCTGGACGCATCATGCGATAGATCTCGACCAGCGCTTCCAATTGGTTGCTGGTGGAGTCGATCTTCAGGGTGTCGGAGACGAACGGACCACAGTCGATATCGTTGGTGTACAGAGTTTCGATGCGAACAACCTGGGACTTGGCGATTTTTGCCAGGATCTCGGTGTTCAGCTCGGTGTTGCACTCTGCCAGGATTTCGCCGGTTGCCGGATGCACGATGGCCTTGGCGGTAGTGCGACCCAGGACGTAGTCCAGAGGCACTTCCAGGGTCTTGAGACCGGCTTTTTCGATCTGGTTGATGTGGCGCGCAGTAATACGACGACCAGCCTCAACGATGACCTTGCCCTTCTCGTCCTGAATATCCAGAACAGCAATTTCACCACGCAGACGCGAAGCAATCAGTTCCAGACTGAGGGTTTCGCCGCTCAGATGGAAAACGTTGGTGGTGTAGAACGCGTCGAGCACTTCTTCAGTGGTATAGCCGAGCGCGCGCAGCAGTACCGATGCAGGCAGCTTGCGACGACGGTCGATACGCACGAACACGCAGTCTTTCGGGTCGAACTCGAAGTCCAGCCACGAACCGCGGTAAGGAATGATGCGCGCGGAGTACAGCAGTTTACCGGAGCTGTGCGTCTTGCCACGGTCGTGGTCGAAGAACACGCCCGGGGAACGGTGCAGCTGGGAAACGATTACACGCTCGGTACCGTTGATTACGAAGGTACCGTTCTCAGTCATCAGGGGGATTTCACCCATGTAGACTTCTTGCTCTTTAATGTCCTTGATCGCTTTGTTCGACGATTCTTTGTCGAAAATGATCAGGCGCACTTTTACCCGCAAAGGTACGGCGTAAGTTACACCGCGCAATACGCATTCTTTGACATCAAATGCCGGTTCGCCCAGGCGATAACCGACGTACTCCAGCGCAGCATTGCCGGAGTAGCTGATGATCGGGAAAACGGATTTGAAGGCCGCATGCAGGCCCACGTCGCGGAACTGATCTTTAGTCGCTCCCGCTTGCAAGAATTCACGATACGAATCCAGCTGGATGGCCAGGAGATACGGCACATCCATGACGTCCGGCAACTTGCTAAAGTCCTTGCGGATACGTTTTTTCTCAGTATATGAGTAAGCCATCAGCGTTCCCCAGCTTGGTCACCTGCTTGTTTGGCCCCTCCCGACGGGAGCAGCCAGAAAATCGTGCAAACCCCATGGTTTGCGCCACCGCATCGGGTGGTTACAGCTCGTTACCAGCACCGACCCAGTCGGCTGCCAATAACGGAAAAAGGCCGGTGGCAAGAGCCACCAGCCATCAGCCTTTCGCTTAACGCTCGGGCTGGAGGAGCAAAGTCGATGCTTACTTCAGCTCGACTTTAGCGCCTGCTTCTTCCAGAGTGGCTTTGGCTTTGTCAGCTGCGTCTTTCGAAACAGCTTCCAGAACCATGCCAGGAGCGCCGTCAACTACAGCCTTGGCTTCTTTCAAGCCCAGACCGGTCAGTTCACGTACTGCCTTGATCACGTTAACTTTCTTCTCGCCAGCTTCCAGCAGCATGACGTTGAATTCAGTTTGTTCTTCAACAACAGCAGCGACAGCAGCTGGACCAGCGGAAGCAGCGGCAGCGGATACGCCGAACTTCTCTTCCATGGCCTTGATCAGCTCAACGATTTCCAGAACGGATTTTTCGCCGATTGCTTCGATGATTTGGTCGTTAGTCAGAGACATGACTATAAATTCCTGTATTGGGGTGACAGCCTACGCGGCCATCGAAATAAACAATAAACGCTGAAAGGAGTCGCTCAGCCTTAGGCTGCAGCTGCTTCTTTCTGGTCGCGAAGAGCCGCCAGAGTACGAGCCAATTTGCTGGTTGCGCCTTGAATCACGCTCATCAGCTGAGAAATTGCTTCGTCACGGGTCGGCAGGCTTGCCAGTACGTCGATCTGATTAGCTGCGAGGAACTTGCCCTCGAACGCAGCTGCCTTGATCTCGAACTTATCCTGACCTTTTGCGAACTCTTTGAAGATACGGGCAGCAGCGCCCGGATGTTCTTTGGAGAATGCAATCAAGGTCGGGCCAGTGAACACGTCGTTGAGCACGTCATATTGAGTGCCAGCAACGGCGCGCTTGAGCAGGGTGTTACGTACAACACGTACGTAAACGCCAGCTTCACGAGCCTCTTTACGGAGTCCGGTCATAGCGCCTACTGTTACGCCACGGGCATCAGCCACGACAGCGGACAGAGCAACTTGGGCAGCCTTGTTGACTTCAGCGACGATGGCCTTCTTGTCTTCAAGTTTAATTGCCACGGGAAAAACTCCTGCTTGTTACCGTTTCATCCAACCGAGGCCAGATGTCGTTTTGGTGTCTGATTCGGTAAGGAACCGGGAGCACCATCTGCGTAGGCTTGAGGTTTAAGACTTGCGTCGCCTACGGTCTTGGATAGCCCCCGCCAGGCAGGGACCCCAATCTTTCAATTGGCGCAATCGCTTGCGCCAACCATTGTCTTACGCGTCGAGCGAGCCTTGGTCGATGACCAGACCTGGACCCATGGTGGTGCTCAGGGTAACGCGCTTGACGTAAATACCTTTCGAGGAAGCAGGCTTGATACGCTTCAGATCAGCGATCAGGGCTTCAACGTTTTCCTTCAGCTTGACGGCATCAAAGCCGACTTTGCCAACGGAGGTGTGAATGATGCCGTTTTTGTCGGTGCGATAACGAACCTGACCAGCCTTGGCGTTTTTAACCGCGGTAGCTACGTCTGGGGTTACAGTGCCGACTTTAGGGTTAGGCATCAGGCCGCGCGGGCCCAGGATCTGACCCAACTGACCAACAACGCGCATGGCATCCGGGGATGCGATAACTACGTCATAGTTCAGGTCGCCGCCTTTCATTTCGGCAGCCAGGTCGTCCATACCTACACGGTCAGCGCCGGCAGCCAAAGCGGCCTCAGCAGCTGGACCCTGAGTGAACACAGCTACGCGAACAGTCTTGCCAGTGCCGTGTGGCAGCACAGTAGCGCTACGAACAACCTGGTCAGATTTACGCGGGTCAACGCCAAGGTTTACAGCAACGTCGAACGACTCGCTGAATTTCACAGTCGACAGCTCAGCCAGCAGAGCAGCAGCGTCTACAAAGTTGTAGGACTTGCCTGCTTCGATTTTGCCGGCGATAGCCTTTTGACGCTTGGTCAACTTAGCCATTACACACCCTCCACGTTAAGGCCCATGCTACGAGCAGAACCGGCGATAGTACGCACGGCTGCGTCCATATCAGCTGCAGTCAGATCCGCGTTTTTGGTTTTCGCGATTTCTTCCAGCTGAGCACGGGTCACAGTGCCAACCTTAACGGTGTTCGGACGAGCGGAACCGCTAGTCAGACCGGCAGCCTTCTTCAGCAGAACCGAAGCAGGGGTGGATTTGGTTTCGAAAGTGAAGCTACGGTCGCTGTAGACAGTGATGATCACTGGAGTCGGCAGACCTGGTTCAATACCCTGAGTACGGGCGTTGAAAGCCTTGCAGAATTCCATGATGTTCACGCCGTGCTGACCCAAAGCAGGACCAACAGGTGGGCTTGGGTTAGCCTGAGCGGCCTTCACTTGCAGCTTGATGTAAGCGGTAATCTTCTTGGCCATGAGGCACTCCAATTACGGGTTCGAACGCCTCGAAAGGCTCCCCGGTTACTTGCGCGTTTATCCCAGTGACGACAAAACCCCACAGCCTAGGCTGCGGGGTTGGGATACTTGTTCAGCTAGACCTTTTCGACCTGACTGAACTCTAACTCTACCGGAGTAGAGCGACCGAAAATGAGCACCGCCACTTGGATCCGGCTCTTTTCGTAGTTAACCTCTTCGACCGTGCCAGTGAAATCGGCAAACGGACCGTCATTGACACGCACCGACTCACCCGGCTCGAACAACGTCTTCGGCTTCGGCTTGTCGCTACCATCAGCAACGCGACGCAGAATCGCTTCTGCCTCTTTATCTGTGATCGGTGCAGGCTTATCAGCGGTACCGCCGATGAAACCCATCACCCGAGGAGTATCCTTGACCAAGTGCCAAGTACCCTCATTCATATCCATCTGAACCAGCACATAACCTGGGAAGAACTTGCGCTCGCTTTTGCGTTTCTGGCCATTACGCATTTCAACCACTTCTTCAGTGGGAACCAGAATTTCGCCAAAGCCATCTTCCATGCCAGCCAGCTTTACGCGCTCAACCAACGAGCGCATGACATGCTTCTCGTAACCGGAGTAAGCATGCACAACGTACCAACGCTTAGCCACGGGACACCCTTAGCCGACAATCAAGGAAACAAGCCAGCCGAGCAGGGAATCAAGCCCCCACAACAGCAACGCCATAACCAGAACAACAGCCACAACAATCAGCGTGGTCTGCGTGGTTTCTTGGCGAGTTGGCCATACGACTTTACGAATTTCGGTGCGAGCTTCCTTAACCAATACAAAGAAAGACTTGCCCTTGACTGTCTGCAGACCTACAAAGGCAGCTACAGCAGCAATGGCGAGCAATGCAAGTACGCGGTACAGGATTGGCGAAGCAGAATAATACTGGTTGCCAACAACGCCAACAATCACCAAGGCGACTACTACAAGCCACTTGAGCAGATCGAAGCGAGAGCCTTGAGCTTCAGCTTTAGGAGTCATCTATGAAGATCCTGTGAAAAGAAAGCCAGACACACCTAGTGAATCTGGCAGGTCAGGAGGGAATCGAACCCCCAACCTACGGTTTTGGAGACCGTCGCTCTGCCAATTGAGCTACTGACCTAAAACAAAATCAGGCCGACCATTATGCCGACCCGAAAAAGACATTACAACAATTTACTCGGCAGCCTTGACTTCATCACCAAAACCACCCGCACGATCACCCAGCAAAAACAACAAGATGCGACCGCAACCATTAAAACAAAGGCAGATATTTTCATATCTGCCTTGTTATATGGAGCTCTTGAGCGGATTTGAACCGCCGACCTCACCCTTACCAAGGGTGTGCTCTACCAACTGAGCTACAAGAGCGTAACACTTTGCAGGATCTGCAAACTTGGAGCGGGTAGCGGGAATCGAACCCGCATCATCAGCTTGGAAGGCTGAGGTTCTACCACTAAACTATACCCGCGGAGCTTGCAGCTCTCGCTAAAAATGGTGGAGGGGGAAGGATTCGAACCTTCGAAGTCGTAGACGTCAGATTTACAGTCTGATCCCTTTGGCCGCTCGGGAACCCCTCCTAAGCGAGCCGGCATTCTATATCATGCCGACCTTCTGTCAAGCATTTTCTCATTAAAAACCTGAGGTTAGCTGCGTTGACACCGCTTTGCACCGTTGACCCTTAAAGGTCTTCACTGCGAAGCGGGCGCCATTCTATGCAAACTATTCCGCAGGCGCAACCCCCTCGCACGGCATTATTTTATGTTTTAACTCATTGAATTCTCTGGAAAGGTTTAGCAGCTGAAGATCATCCACTAAACGCCGGCTTTCGGGCGCTACACGGACCCAGTAACCAGCAGAATCAGAGGAGTCTTTTGGCAAAGACTGAAATTTGATATCCATCCCGCTCAATCGCCGCTCAGCTGCCAGCGCGATCTCCTGACGAGTAAAGCCACCCAAATAGAGGCACCCACTGTCCGTCGACGCTGACTTTCCTTTCTCACGAGCCGCATCAGTCGTCTCGCTCAGCAAGCGGATATCCTGCTGCGATCCTCGATACAAACTTAATGGCGTGACGTCTTTCGCACGCAGCGGAGCTTCTTGTTGATGCCAGATGTAATAGAAGACATTGAGAACAAGAAGCAGCAGAAACAACCAACGCATAAAAACCTCAAGACAAAGGACATGCCATTGCCAAACCTACAAACACCAGGTCCGGAACCAGCCTGGCATCGGGCACAATTTCAGAGACGAGTGCCGCATCACCTCCCGTGAGGAATACAGCAAAATCCCCCCCCCAATAACTACGCGCCATTTCCAGCTGAGTCAGGACGAAGCCCCTCAGCATAAGCGAACACCCTCGCTCAACCGCCTCGACAGTTGTGCGGCCAGGCACAAGGCTTTCCAGGGCGCGCTCGGCAGCAATATCGCCGTAGCGAATCTTGCGGGTATGGGTTCGCAACTGGTTGCGCATCAAAGGCATCCCAGGACAAATAAACCCACCAAGATGCTCCCCATCCCCCGCAATGAAATCAGCAGTCACAGCGGTACCAAAATCGAGCACCAGGCACGCTCCTGCGGCCAGGTGAAATCCACCAAGCATCGCGAGCCAGCGATCAAGCCCCAACCGCTCGAACTCCTCGTAACCATTTCGTACGCCAGCCACTTCGCGCGCCGGAGCAGCGCATATGGCGGACACAGAGAACGCTTGCGTCAGCAGAGAAGTCAACGCGCCGGTTTCTTCGGTCGTTCTGACACTGACCAACCGACACTGCTTGAGAGCCAGCCCTTCAAGCCCATTCAGGCTTTCCAGCAAGGCGAGATCTGAATCCACCACACCCTCACCAAACACCCGCTCGGCATCCGCATGGAGAACGCGCCACTTTATAAAACTGTTTCCGCAGTCGAGCTCAAGAATCATCACGCAACCTCAAGCTGAGCTCACCACCACTAAAGACTTTTTCCACACCATTTACCTTCAAGCGCAAGGCACCCTGACTGTCGATACCCAACACCTCACCATCTATCTGGTTAACACCAGCAATCAATGAGACTGCCCGCCCCTGCCAAAGATGGTTCTGCTCCCATTCCCGCTGGATAGCGGAAAACCCATCGATCTGATGACGAGCCAGGTACTTCTGAAGCATTAACCCTAATTGCGCGACGAGGCGATTGCGATCAAATACCCTGCCCGACTCCAGCCGCATGGATGTCCATTGCTGATCAATCTCATCGGTCGCCTGCATGTTCACATTAATTCCAACGCCCAGCACCACGTGACACACATCAGCAGGATCCCCCACCAATTCGAGCAATATTCCGGCAATCTTTTTCTGGCCAACCAAAACATCGTTGGGCCACTTCAAGCCCGCGCCCGGAATACCGAGATCTCGCAAAGCCTGCATGACAGCAAGCCCAACCACAAGGCTCAAGCCCTCGAGCTGACGCATTCCACCTTCGATACGCAATACGAGGCTGTAGTAGATGTTTTCCGCGAAAGGACTGGCCCAATTGCGACCACGACGGCCGCGCCCCGCAGTCTGCCGCTCGGAGAGCACCAAAAATGGCGCAGCCTGGCCACGTCCAATTGCGCGCAAGGCTTCGGCGTTAGTGGAGTCAATTGAGTCGAAGACCAGAATAGGCCAGTCACAAGAGGGCGCCTGCTCTTTTATGTCGGCAGGATCAAGCAGCATCAATGGCGCAGCCATTTGATAGCCGCGACCGCGCACCTTGTGGATGGACAAGCCGAGCTCAGCCTCTAAATGCTGAAGCTGCTTCCATACCGCACTACGACTGATACCCAAGGCTACGCCCAAGGCCTGACCCGAATGGAACTTGCCATCCTTAAGAAGCTTTAACAACGTCAGCATGCAAGTCTCGCCTCACAATGAGGCCCGCATGATAGCCATGCCCCGGGCTGTTGCATAGAAAACCCGAGAGCCAGTACTTTCCTGCGGACAAAACAAAACCCCAACTGCTTTCGCAATTGGGGTTTCGGAATTTAATCTTGACGATGACCTACTCTCACATGGGGAAACCCCACACTACCATCGGCGATGCATCGTTTCACTGCTGAGTTCGGGATGGGATCAGGTGGTTCCAATGCTCTATGGTCGTCAAGAAATTCGGTAGCCGGGTCGTTCTCTCTTGCGAGATCACGCTCCAGCGAATGGGTATGCGATAGTTTGGTGTTTTGTGAGTATCTCGAACTTTCGGTTCGTTTCGTCTTCACACACCGCAATCTGGCTTTTACGCACAAATTGCTTGGGTGTTATATGGTCAAGCCTCACGGGCAATTAGTATTGGTTAGCTCAACGCCTCACAGCGCTTACACACCCAACCTATCAACGTCGTAGTCTTCGACGGCCCTTCAGGGGACTCAAGGTCCCAGTGAGATCTCATCTTGAGGCTAGTTTCCCGCTTAGATGCTTTCAGCGGTTATCTATTCCGAACATAGCTACCCGGCAATGCCACTGGCGTGACAACCGGAACACCAGAGGTTCGTCCACTCCGGTCCTCTCGTACTAGGAGCAGCCCCTCTCAAATCTCAAACGTCCACGGCAGATAGGGACCGAACTGTCTCACGACGTTCTAAACCCAGCTCGCGTACCACTTTAAATGGCGAACAGCCATACCCTTGGGACCGGCTTCAGCCCCAGGATGTGATGAGCCGACATCGAGGTGCCAAACACCGCCGTCGATATGAACTCTTGGGCGGTATCAGCCTGTTATCCCCGGAGTACCTTTTATCCGTTGAGCGATGGCCCTTCCATACAGAACCACCGGATCACTAAGACCTACTTTCGTACCTGCTCGACGTGTCTGTCTCGCAGTCAAGCGCGCTTTTGCCTTTATACTCTACGACCGATTTCCGACCGGTCTGAGCGCACCTTCGTACTCCTCCGTTACTCTTTAGGAGGAGACCGCCCCAGTCAAACTACCCACCATACACTGTCCTCGATCCGGATAACGGACCTGAGTTAGAACCTCAAAGTTGCCAGGGTGGTATTTCAAGGTTGGCTCCACGCGAACTGGCGTCCACGCTTCAAAGCCTCCCACCTATCCTACACAAGCAAATTCAAAGTCCAGTGCAAAGCTATAGTAAAGGTTCACGGGGTCTTTCCGTCTAGCCGCGGATACACTGCATCTTCACAGCGATTTCAATTTCACTGAGTCTCGGGTGGAGACAGCGCCGCCATCGTTACGCCATTCGTGCAGGTCGGAACTTACCCGACAAGGAATTTCGCTACCTTAGGACCGTTATAGTTACGGCCGCCGTTTACCGGGGCTTCGATCAAGAGCTTCGCGTTAGCTAACCCCATCAATTAACCTTCCGGCACCGGGCAGGCGTCACACCCTATACGTCCACTTTCGTGTTTGCAGAGTGCTGTGTTTTTAATAAACAGTCGCAGCGGCCTGGTATCTTCGACCGGCATGGGCTTACGCAGTAAATGCTTCACCCTCACCGGCGCACCTTCTCCCGAAGTTACGGTGCCATTTTGCCTAGTTCCTTCACCCGAGTTCTCTCAAGCGCCTTGGTATTCTCTACCCAACCACCTGTGTCGGTTTGGGGTACGGTTCCTGGTTACCTGAAGCTTAGAAGCTTTTCTTGGAAGCATGGCATCAACCACTTCGTCACCCAAAGGGTAACTCGTCATCAGCTCTCGGCCTTAGAATCCCGGATTTACCTAAGATTCCAGCCTACCACCTTAAACTTGGACAACCAACGCCAAGCTGGCCTAGCCTTCTCCGTCCCTCCATCGCAATAACCAGAAGTACAGGAATATTAACCTGTTTTCCATCGACTACGCTTTTCAGCCTCGCCTTAGGGACCGACTAACCCTGCGTCGATTAACGTTGCGCAGGAAACCTTGGTCTTTCGGCGTGGGTGTTTTTCACACCCATTGTCGTTACTCATGTCAGCATTCGCACTTCTGATACCTCCAGCAAGCTTCTCAACTCACCTTCACAGGCTTACAGAACGCTCCTCTACCGCATCACCTAAGTGATACCCGTAGCTTCGGTGTATGGTTTGAGCCCCGTTACATCTTCCGCGCAGGCCGACTCGACTAGTGAGCTATTACGCTTTCTTTAAAGGGTGGCTGCTTCTAAGCCAACCTCCTAGCTGTCTAAGCCTTCCCACATCGTTTCCCACTTAACCATAACTTTGGGACCTTAGCTGACGGTCTGGGTTGTTTCCCTTTTCACGACGGACGTTAGCACCCGCCGTGTGTCTCCCATGCTCGGCACTTGTAGGTATTCGGAGTTTGCATCGGTTTGGTAAGTCGGGATGACCCCCTAGCCGAAACAGTGCTCTACCCCCTACAGTGATACATGAGGCGCTACCTAAATAGCTTTCGAGGAGAACCAGCTATCTCCGAGCTTGATTAGCCTTTCACTCCGATCCACAGGTCATCCGCTAACTTTTCAACGGTAGTCGGTTCGGTCCTCCAGTTAGTGTTACCCAACCTTCAACCTGCCCATGGATAGATCGCCCGGTTTCGGGTCTATTCCCAGCGACTAGACGCCCTATTAAGACTCGCTTTCGCTACGCCTCCCCTATTCGGTTAAGCTCGCCACTGAAAATAAGTCGCTGACCCATTATACAAAAGGTACGCAGTCACCCAACAAAGTGGGCTCCCACTGCTTGTACGCATACGGTTTCAGGATCTATTTCACTCCCCTCTCCGGGGTTCTTTTCGCCTTTCCCTCACGGTACTAGTTCACTATCGGTCAGTCAGTAGTATTTAGCCTTGGAGGATGGTCCCCCCATATTCAGACAAAGTTTCTCGTGCTCCGTCCTACTCGATTTCATGACTAAGAGATTTTCGCGTACAGGGCTATCACCCACTATGGCCGCACTTTCCAGAGCGTTCCGCTAATCTCAAAGCCACTTAAGGGCTAGTCCCCGTTCGCTCGCCACTACTAAGGGAATCTCGGTTGATTTCTTTTCCTCAGGGTACTTAGATGTTTCAGTTCCCCTGGTTCGCCTCTTAAGCCTATGTATTCAGCTTAAGATAACCATCTTATGATGGCTGGGTTCCCCCATTCAGACATCTCCGGATCAAAGTCTGTTTGCCGACTCCCCGAAGCTTTTCGCAGGCTACCACGTCTTTCATCGCCTCTGACTGCCAAGGCATCCACCGTATGCGCTTCTTCACTTGACCATATAACCCCAAGCAATCTGGTTATACTGTGAAGACGACATTCGCCGAAAATTCGATAATACTCAATTAAGAGCAACTCACAAATTTTACCTTAGCCTGATCCGTTACCAGTGAAAGTAACGTCCAGTCTATCTTTCTATCACATACCCAAATTTTTAAAGAACGATCTAATCAAAGACTAGAAATCAATATTCACTTCAGAATATTCATTTCTAAACTCTAACAGCAGAAGCAGTTAATGGTGGAGCCAAACGGGATCGAACCGTTGACCTCCTGCGTGCAAGGCAGGCGCTCTCCCAGCTGAGCTATGGCCCCATACAAAATTGGTGGGTCTGGGCAGATTCGAACTGCCGACCTCACCCTTATCAGGGGTGCGCTCTAACCAACTGAGCTACAGACCCAATTTCGAGCGCGTAACTGTTAGCGGTGAGCTATCAGCTTGGAGCTTAAAGCTGCTTCTATCGTCTTCTTCAATGAATCAAGCAATTCGTGTGGGAACTTATGGAGCAGCTGATGTCGTCGATTAAGGAGGTGATCCAGCCGCAGGTTCCCCTACGGCTACCTTGTTACGACTTCACCCCAGTCATGAATCACACCGTGGTAACCGTCCTCCCGAAGGTTAGACTAGCTACTTCTGGTGCAACCCACTCCCATGGTGTGACGGGCGGTGTGTACAAGGCCCGGGAACGTATTCACCGCGACATTCTGATTCGCGATTACTAGCGATTCCGACTTCACGCAGTCGAGTTGCAGACTGCGATCCGGACTACGATCGGTTTTCTGGGATTAGCTCCACCTCGCGGCTTGGCAACCCTCTGTACCGACCATTGTAGCACGTGTGTAGCCCAGGCCGTAAGGGCCATGATGACTTGACGTCATCCCCACCTTCCTCCGGTTTGTCACCGGCAGTCTCCTTAGAGTGCCCACCATTACGTGCTGGTAACTAAGGACAAGGGTTGCGCTCGTTACGGGACTTAACCCAACATCTCACGACACGAGCTGACGACAGCCATGCAGCACCTGTCTCAATGTTCCCGAAGGCACCAATCCATCTCTGGAAAGTTCATTGGATGTCAAGGCCTGGTAAGGTTCTTCGCGTTGCTTCGAATTAAACCACATGCTCCACCGCTTGTGCGGGCCCCCGTCAATTCATTTGAGTTTTAACCTTGCGGCCGTACTCCCCAGGCGGTCAACTTAATGCGTTAGCTGCGCCACTAAGAGCTCAAGGCTCCCAACGGCTAGTTGACATCGTTTACGGCGTGGACTACCAGGGTATCTAATCCTGTTTGCTCCCCACGCTTTCGCACCTCAGTGTCAGTATCAGTCCAGGTGGTCGCCTTCGCCACTGGTGTTCCTTCCTATATCTACGCATTTCACCGCTACACAGGAAATTCCACCACCCTCTACCATACTCTAGCTTGTCAGTTTTGAATGCAGTTCCCAGGTTGAGCCCGGGGATTTCACATCCAACTTAACAAACCACCTACGCGCGCTTTACGCCCAGTAATTCCGATTAACGCTTGCACCCTCTGTATTACCGCGGCTGCTGGCACAGAGTTAGCCGGTGCTTATTCTGTCGGTAACGTCAAAACAGCAAAGTATTAATTTACTGCCCTTCCTCCCAACTTAAAGTGCTTTACAATCCGAAGACCTTCTTCACACACGCGGCATGGCTGGATCAGGCTTTCGCCCATTGTCCAATATTCCCCACTGCTGCCTCCCGTAGGAGTCTGGACCGTGTCTCAGTTCCAGTGTGACTGATCATCCTCTCAGACCAGTTACGGATCGTCGCCTTGGTGAGCCATTACCTCACCAACTAGCTAATCCGACCTAGGCTCATCTGATAGCGCAAGGCCCGAAGGTCCCCTGCTTTCTCCCGTAGGACGTATGCGGTATTAGCGTCCGTTTCCGAGCGTTATCCCCCACTACCAGGCAGATTCCTAGGCATTACTCACCCGTCCGCCGCTCGCCACCAGGTACAAGTACCCGTGCTGCCGCTCGACTTGCATGTGTTAGGCCTGCCGCCAGCGTTCAATCTGAGCCATGATCAAACTCTTCAGTTCAAACATCTTTGGGTTTTTAAGAAACCCTAAACTTGGCTCAGCAATCGTTGGTTACATCTTTGATTTCTCGCGGAGTAACTTGTGATGCTGATAATCTTGTTGACTATCAGTCTGACTCCACAAGCACCCACACGAATTGCTTGATTCAGTTGTTAAAGAGCGGTTGGTTAAGATCTTTCGTCTCAACCGAGGCGCGCATTCTACAGCAGCCTCTGTTGCTGTCAAGCGGTTATTTTCAGAAGTTTTCAAAGTTTCTTTTGCAACTTCAACCACTTGCGCTTCCGATCTCTCGTTAGCGGGAGGCGAATTCTACAGCGTTACTCGCTGCTGTCAACACCTCTTTTTCTCCGCTTTCGACCGAGAAGATCGAACCGTCAATCAAGCCCTACAACCCTGCCTGATCAACTCCTTCTGGGCTTCGATGACCTGAAGCAACTCGCTGCCGAAAACTGCGTAACTCTTTGTTTACCAAGGAGTTTTCCGTTTCGACTGCGCCGGAAGTGGGGCGAATTATAGACTTCCAGAATCTGCCGTCAACCCCTAATTTCAGCTTTATTCGGATTTGAGCGTAATACGCGCAAATGCCTTCTTTCCTGCCTGGCAAACATGGGTCGCGCCCAGTACGTATATAAAGGTGCGATCGACAACCTCACCATCTATACGCACACCACCGGAACCCAGCAGGTCTCGAGCGACAGCCGAGTTCTTGACGAGACCCGCCTTATTAAGGACAGCAGCGATCGGCATGTCTTCAGTCGCGGTCAATTCGATTTCTGGCAGATCGTCCGGCAGCTCGCCTTCCTTCATACGGTTGCCCGCCGCACGGTGAGCATTGGCCGCAGCCTCTTCACCATGGAAACGCGCGACAATCTCTTCGGCCAGCTTGATCTTGATATCACGCGGATTGGCACCCGCCTCGACATCGGCACGGAATGCATTGATCTCATCCATGGAGCGGAAACTGAGCAACTCAAAGTAGCGCCACATCAGCGCATCCGGAATAGAGACCAGCTTGCCGTACATGACACCCGGCGCTTCCTGGATACCGACGTAGTTGCCCAAGGACTTGGACATCTTCTTCACGCCATCCAGACCTTCGAGCAGCGGCATAGTCAGGATGCATTGAGCCTCTTGACCATAACTGCGCTGCAGCTCACGCCCCATCAGCAGGTTGAACTTCTGATCGGTACCGCCCAACTCGACATCCGCGCGCAAAGCGACCGAGTCATACCCTTGAACCAGCGGATAGAGGAACTCGTGAATAGCGATTGGCTGGTTGGTGGTGTAGCGCTTGTCGAAGTCGTCGCGCTCAAGCATGCGAGCCACGGTGTACTGCGAAGTCAGACGAATGAAGTCCGCCGGCCCCATCTGATCCATCCAAGTGGAGTTGAACGCCACTTCGGTCTTGGCCGGATCAAGAATCTTGAAGACTTGAGTCTTGTAGGTCTCGGCATTCTCGAGAACCTGCTCGCGGGTGAGCGGAGGACGTGTCGCGCTCTTGCCGCTCGGGTCACCGATCATCCCGGTGAAGTCACCTATAAGGAAGATCACCTGATGACCCAGTTCCTGGAACTGGCGCAGCTTATTAATAAGCACGGTATGACCCAGGTGCAAATCCGGCGCGGTCGGATCGAAGCCGGCCTTAATACGCAGCGGCTGTCCACGCTTGAGCTTTTCGATCAGCTCGGACTCGACCAACAGTTCTTCCGCACCACGTTTGATCAGCGCTAGCTGCTCTTCAACCGACTTCATAACAGACCCGCAAGGCTCGAATTCAAAGGGAACCAACCATACAAGATCACGCGTCAAATACAAAGTTTGGCCGGCGCAATGACGCCAATCCACTGGCAGAGTGACCACGGACTTGCTTCAGAGATGATTTGGTTATATTTTATACAGTTATTTCATCTTCATCATGTCATTCATCTTTTCCAATTCATCTTTTTCAAAGTCAAAAATTACCTATGACCAAAGAATCGTCTAAAGCGCCACCGCTTTACCCGAAGACCCACCTGCTCGCAGCAAGTGGTATCGCCGCTCTTCTGAGCCTGGCGCTTCTGGTATTCCCTTCCAGTGATGTAGAAGCCAAAAAGACGACCCTGAGTCTTGAACTGGAAAGCCCTGCTGAACAACTGACACAAGATCAAGACGCTGCTGAAGCCGTTCAAGCCACAAATGAGCCGGCAGCCTCCCCTTTTGCGCAGATCGAAAACAACGCAGAAGAACCTCAGGAAACCGCCCAGGCTGCGCCGGCACCGGCGCCGGCGCCTGTCGTCGAAGAAAAGAAGGCACCAGGCCACAGGGAAGTGATCGTTTCCAAAGGCGATACCCTTTCCACCCTATTCGCGAAAGTCGGCCTTCCAGCCACCGCCGTGCATGAAGTACTGGCCAGTGATAAGCAGGCCAAGCAATTCAGTCAACTCAAACACGGCCAGAAACTCGAATTCGAACTGACCCCCGATGGCCAGTTGACCAACTTGCACAGCAAGGTCAGCGACCTCGAAAGCATCAGCCTGACCAAGAATGACAAGGGTTACACGTTCAACCGCATGACCGCCAAGCCTACCGTGCGCTCCGCCTACGCGCATGGCGTGATCAACAGCTCGCTGTCGCAGTCTGCCGCGCGTGCCGGCCTGTCCCACAGCCTGACCATGGACATGGCCAGTGTGTTTGGCTATGACGTCGACTTTGCCCAGGATATTCGCCAGGGCGACGAGTTCGATGTGATCTATGAGCAGAAGGTCGTCAACGGCAAGGCTGTCGGCAACGGCCCGATCCTTTCGGCACGGTTCACCAGCCGCGGCAAGACCTACACCGCCGTGCGTTACACCAACAAGCAAGGCAACAGCAGCTACTACACCGCTGATGGCAACAGCATGCGCAAGGCGTTTATCCGCACTCCGGTCGACTTCGCCCGCATCAGTTCGAAGTTCTCCATGGGCCGCAAGCACCCGATCCTGAACAAGATCCGCGCCCACAAAGGCGTGGATTACGCAGCACCACGCGGCACGCCGATCAAAGCGGCCGGTGACGGCAAGGTGTTGCTGGCAGGTCGCCGCGGCGGCTACGGCAATACCGTGATCATTCAGCATGGCAATACCTACCGTACGCTGTACGGCCACATGCAAGGCTTTGCCAAAGGCGTGCAGACAGGCGGCACCGTCAAACAAGGCCAAGTGATCGGCTACATCGGCACTACCGGCCTCTCCACCGGCCCGCACTTGCACTACGAGTTCCAGGTCAATGGCGTGCACGTCGACCCACTGGGCCAGAAGGTTGCGATGGCTGACCCAATCTCCAAAGCGGAACGCGCACGCTTCCTCGCGCAGAGCCAGCCGTTAATGGCCCGCATGGACCAAGAGAAAGCCACCATGCTGGCTTCGAAGCGCTAATTCATGACGCTCTATATAGGTGTGATGTCCGGGACCAGCCTCGATGGCCTGGACATTGCGCTGATCGAGCTGGCCCCGGTGATCAACCTGATCGCCACGCACTACACCCCAATGCCTGATTCCCTGCGCGCCGAGTTGCTTGGCTTGTGCGCCAGCGGCCCGGACGAGATTGCCCGTTCCGCCATCGCCCAGCAAAACTGGGTGAAACTGGCAGCGCAGGGCATTAACACCCTCCTCCACCAGCACAACCTGAAGCCCGAAGACATTCGCGCGATTGGCAGCCACGGCCAGACCATTCGCCATGAACCGACACGCGGCTTCACGGTGCAAATCGGCAACCCTGCGCTGCTGACCGAGTTGACCGGAATCACCGTGGTCAGCGACTTCCGCAGCCGTGATGTTGCTGCTGGCGGGCAAGGCGCACCTCTGGTTCCAGCCTTTCACGAAGCCTTGTTTGAAGAACGTGCCGGCAATCGCGCGGTATTGAACGTTGGCGGATTCAGCAACCTCAGCCTGATCGAGCCCGGCAAACCTGTCGCCGGTTTCGACTGCGGCCCGGGGAACGTCCTGCTGGATGCCTGGATTCATCAGCAGCGCGGCGACAACTTTGATAGCGACGGCCAATGGGCTGCCAGCGGCAAGGTTGAACCGGTTCTGCTGAATGAATTGCTGAGTGATCCTTTCTTCGTCACCAAAGGCCCGAAAAGCACCGGCCGCGAAGTGTTCAACCTGCCATGGCTGACACAGCATCTATCAAAACTGCCACCCTTCGCCGCTGGAAACGTGCAAGCAACTCTGCTTGAGCTGACCGCACTGACCATCGTCGAGTCACTGCAGCACGCCCAATCGGATACTCAGGAACTGCTTGTCTGCGGTGGCGGCGCACACAACGCCACACTGATGAAGCGCTTGGCCAGCCTGCTGCCGAACGCGACGGTCAGCAGCACCGCCGCTTACGGCGTGGACCCGGATTGGGTCGAAGCCATGGCCTTCGCCTGGCTGGCCCATTGCTGCCTGGAAGGCATCGCGGCCAATCGCCCGAGCGTCACCGGCGCCCGCGGCCTGCGCGTACTCGGCGCCATCTACCCGGCCTGACTATCCCAGATCAAATCCCACACAGCAAAACGCCGCAAAGCCCTGAAGCCATGCGGCGCTTGATAATGCGGTGAAGCGCGATCAGATCGAGAACGAAGAGCCGCAGCCACAAGTAGTGCTGGCGTTCGGGTTCTTGATCACGAAACGCGAACCTTCCAGACCTTCCTGATAGTCCACCTCGGCACCGGCCAGGTACTGGAAGCTCATTGGGTCTACGACCAGACTCACACCTTCGCGCTCGACGATGGTGTCGTCATCGGCCACTTCTTCATCGAAGGTGAAGCCGTACTGAAAACCTGAACAACCGCCGCCCGTAACAAATACGCGCAGCTTCAAGCGATCATTCCCCTCTTCATCGACCAGGCTCTTCACCTTGTGCGCGGCACCGTGGGTGAATTGCAAAGCGGTGGGGGTGAAGGATTCGACGCTCATGCTGACTATCTCCCGGCGTTACGCCGCCATAATGCGTGATGACGCGCATTATCCGCTTCTCCTAGAAAATCGGTCAACTATTTGAGGGGCAGCGACAAGCTTCAAGCTGTGAGCTTCAAGCTTGCGGCTTACAACTTGCCGCTTGCCGCTTGCAGCTGCTTCTAAGGCAGCATGCCGGCGTGGGACAGGCCTAGACGTTCATCCAGACCAAACAGGATGTTCAGGTTCTGCACCGCCTGACCCGACGCACCTTTGACCAGGTTATCGATCACCGACAACACCACCACCAGATCACCGTCCTGCGGACGATGCACGGCGATACGGCAGACGTTGGCACCGCGCACGCTGCGGGTTTCCGGATGGCTGCCGGCCGGCATTACATCGACGAACGGTTCGTTGGCGTAACGCTTTTCAAACAACGCCTGCAGATCCACCGAGCGATCGACGACGGTCGCGTACAGCGTCGAGTGAATGCCGCGAATCATAGGCGTCAGGTGCGGAACGAAAGTCAGACCGACGTCCTTGCCCGCTGCGCGACGCAGGCCCTGGCGGATTTCCGGCAAGTGACGGTGACCTTTGACGGAGTAAGCTTTCATGCTTTCCGACGTCTCGGAGTACAGCGACCCCACAGAGGCGCCACGGCCAGCACCGCTGACACCGGATTTGCAGTCAGCGATCAAACGGGTGGTATCGGCCAGGCCGGCTTCGAGCAACGGCAGGAAACCCAATTGCGTCGCCGTTGGATAGCAACCCGGCACGGCGATCAGGCGAGCGTCCTTGATCTGCTCGCGATTGACTTCCGGCAAACCGTAGACCGCTTCCTCCAGCAGTTCCGGCGCACCGTGCGGCTGGCCGTACCACTTGGCCCACTCGACAGGGTCTTGCAGACGGAAGTCTGCCGACAGGTCGATGACCTTGGTCCCGGCCGCCAGCAGTTCGCCGGCCAGCGCATGAGCAACACCGTGAGGCGTGGCGAAGAACACCACATCACAGGCGCCCAGCGTCTTGATGTCCGGAACGCTGAAGGCCAGTCCGTCGTAGTGGCCTCGCAGGTTCGGGTACATATCAGCCACGGCCAGACCGGCCTCGGATCGGGAAGTGATCACTACCACTTCAGCTTGCGGATGCTGTGCCAACAGACGCAGCAGTTCGACACCGGTGTAACCCGTGCCGCCGACGATACCGACCTTGACCATAAACCTGCCCTCAACGAACCCACTGGAAAGCCGTCGATAATAGGGCCCGCATCGTCCTGCGACAACCGCTTAGGTGACGTGCGGCCGCTCAAGCCTCTACTATTCGGGCTACCGTGAACCTGGGAATAACTAAAATGCTTTATCTGTGGCTCAAAGCGCTTCATATCATCAGCATGGTCTGCTGGTTTGCCGGCCTGTTTTACCTGCCGCGCCTGTTCGTTTATCACGCCCAAAGCGAAGACACCGTCAGCAAGGAACGCTTCAGCCTCATGGAGCGCAAGCTGTACCGCGGCATCATGGGCCCGGCGATGATCGCCACCCTGATTTTCGGTATCGCGCTGATCTGGCTTAACCCAGGCATTTTCAGTCAAGGTGCCTGGATTCACGCCAAGCTGACCCTGGTGGTGATCCTGATCGGCTACCACCACATGTGCGGCGCACAGGTGAAACGTTTTGCCCGTGGCGAAAACACCCGCAGCCATGTCTTTTATCGCTGGTTCAATGAAGTGCCGGTTCTGATATTGCTGGCTATCGTAATTCTGGTCGTCGTTCGGCCGTTCTAACTCCAATAGGCACAACTCACCGGGGTACTTCCAATGTCGCTGCCCGCTTTGCTCGAACAACGTTTGCGTCTGCCCGTGGTGGCAGCGCCGATGTTTCTGATTTCCAATCCGCAACTGGTGCTCGCCTGCTGCCGTAACGGCGTGGTCGGCAGCTTTCCCGCACTGAACCAGCGTGAGAGCAGCGGCTTCAAGGCCTGGCTGGAAGAGATCGAGGCAGGGTTGGCGACACTGGAGAACCCGGCGCCTTACGCAGTGAACCTGATCGTCCACAACAGCAACCCGCGACTGCAAGCGGACCTTGCGATCTGCGTCGAGCACAAAGTACCGATCGTGATCACCAGCCTCGGCGCCGTAAAAGAACTGGTCGATGCCGTCCACAGCTATGGCGGCCTGGTGTTCCATGACGTGACGACGCGTCGCCATGCAGAGAAAGCCGCCGAGGCCGGTGTGGACGGTTTGATTGCCGTGGCAGCAGGCGCCGGTGGACACGCCGGGACCTGGAGCCCATTCTCGCTGATTGCCGAGATTCGCCAGTTCTTCGACAAGACCCTGCTGCTGGCAGGCTGCCTGAACCACGGCCACGAGATTCTTGCGGCGCAATTGCTTGGCGCGGACCTGGCCTACTTCGGCACGCGATTTATCGGCACCACTGAAAGTCATGCACCTGACGCCTATAAAGAGATGTTGTTGACTTCCAGAGCCGCGGACATCGTCCACACTCCGGCGGTATCGGGTGTACCGGCGAGTTTCATGCGTCAAAGCCTGGAGGCTGCCGGTTTTGACATGGCGGCACTGCAAGGCAAAGGCGAGGTCGACTTCGGCTCTAAACTCAAGCCGATCAGCGATGAAGCCAAAGCCTGGAAAACCGTATGGTCCGCGGGCCAGGGTGTCGGGGAAATCGATGACTTGCCGAGCGTCGATCAATTGGTCGCACGGCTGGACGCGGAGTACCGCAAGGCACTGGAACTGGCGGCGGAGCTGCCTAAACGCTGGCCGCGCTGAGATGAATGTTTGGCCAGCCCGCCCCGGCTGGCCTTACACTCCACGCCTGTAACATTTCCTCATTCAAAAACTCGCGACAAGGATGCCTCGCAATGGGCGACAACCGTTTCAAGATCGTGTTCGACGGCGCTCTGCTGCCAGGCGTTGACGCCACCACTGCCAAACAGAATCTCGCCGCGCTGTACAAAAGCGAAGTCGCAGCTGTCGAGCGACTGTTCACTGGCAAGACGGTTACGCTCAAACAAGACCTGTCGCAGGTCGACGCGCAAACCTACCTTCAGGCGCTGAAGAAAACCGGCATCGATGCTCGCATCGAAAGCGAATCGCCCATAGAGCTGAACCTGGCCGACGCCCGCGAACATACGCCCGCCAGCAGCCAACCGGTATTCGCCGACCCCGCATCCCCTTACGCACCGCCCCGGGCCACGGTCGGCGAAAGCCTGCCCGCGTATGCTCCACTCAAGCCATTCAGCGTCGAAGGCCGCATCGGTCGTTTGCGCTATCTGGCCTGGACGATGTCCCTGACGCTGGTCACGCTGGCCGTCGGTTCGGTATTGGCCATTTTCGCCTTCGCCATCATCAGCGCCGATTCGACCGCAGGCCTGATTCTCGGTGGCCTGGTTGCGTTCATCCTGTTCATTGCCATGGCGGTCGTCAGCATTCAGATCAGCGTGCAGCGTCTGCACGACATCGGCTGGTCTGGCTGGCTCTGGTTGCTGAACCTTGTGCCGTTCGTGGGCAGCTTCTTCCCGTTTGTGATCATGATCGCTCCGGGCACCAACATTCCCAATCAATACGGCGCGCCGCCTCCGCCTAACACTACCGCAGTCAAGGTGCTGTCTTCGCTCTGGGTCGTGTTCATCGCGCTCGTTTTCATTGGCGCACTGGCCGGCGGCATTACTGCCATCCAGCAGGAATACGAAAGTGCTGCCGAAACCAGCTATGACAGCAGCTCGGTAACTACCGACGAAGTTGAAGTCGAGCCAGCGCAAGAGGCGGAGCAAGCAGCGGATTCCGCAGAGGAAGAAGCCGAATAAGCCCCGGCCCCTGTAGACTCTGCGAAAGAATGAACAGCGCTCCCCGCCCGTGACACCCGCGTCGCTGGCGCGGAGCTGTTGCGATGGAGAACTGCATGACCCGTTACGCTCTGATCACTGGCGCTTCCAGTGGCATCGGCCTGGCGATGGCCGAAGCGCTGGCCCGCCGTGGCCGTAGCCTGATTCTGGTGGCCCGACAGCGTGATCAGCTGGAAAGTATTGCAATTGAACTGACCCAACGGTTCGGCGTGGAAGTATTGTTCCGCGCCTGTGACCTCGGCGAGCCGTTACGGCTGTCCGGGTTCCTGCTGGAACTGGAAGAAGGTGACCGGCAAATCGATTTGCTGATCAACTGCGCCGGCATCGGCACCTGCGGGCCCTTTCTGGCCCAGGACTGGATGACCGAGCAGGACCTGATCGAAGTGAACATCCTGGCACTCACCCGCTTGTGCCATGCCATCGGAAACAGCATGGCCTTGCAAGGGGGCGGGCAGATTCTGAACGTCGCTTCAATGGCGGCATTCCATCCCGGCCCATGGATGAGCACTTACTACGCCAGCAAAGCTTATGTGCTGCACTTTTCCGAAGGGTTGCGCGTCGAGCTGAAGAAATGCGCGGTCAAAGTCTCGGTGCTCTGCCCCGGCCCGACACGCACCGGGTTCTTCCGCACCGCGCAGTTGGACACCGCCAAACTGGCCGACAGCACGATGCTGATGAGTCCCGAAGAAGTGGCGCTGTATACCGTGCGGGCCATGGAGAAAAATCGCGCGATCATCATTCCGGGTCGCGGGAACCGCTGGCGCGCTTTTCTGCCACGGCTCGGCTCTCGCTGGCTGATCCGGACAGTCGCTGGCATGGTCAACAAGGCCTACTGCCCGCGCTGACCATGTCTCAAGGTAAAAGGCTGGGCTCGGGGATAACCGATGAGTACACTCAGGCCAGCCCAAACAACGGAGAAACAGCTGTGGATACTCTGTTCAGCAAGATCATCAACCGGGAAATCCCGGCAAAGATCATCTACGAGGACGACCAAGTACTGGCCTTCCACGACATCGCCCCACAGGCACCTGTGCATTTTCTGGTCATTCCGAAAAAAGCGGTGCGCACCCTTAACGACCTCACCGAGGACGACAAGGCATTGGCCGGGCACATTCTGTTCACTGCCCAGCGCCTCGCCTTGGAACTGGGCTGCGAAAAAGGTTTCCGCGTTGTCATGAACTGCAATGAAGAAGGTGGGCAGACTGTCTATCACATTCATATGCATGTGCTGGGTCAGCGCCAGATGCACTGGCCGCCGGGCTGATCCAAAGGCCCTGCCCTTTGTAGGAGCGAGGCTTGCCCGCGAAAGCGATTTGACAGTCACCATAGATGTCGCCTGGTACACCGCCTTCGCGGGCAAGCCTCGCTCCTACAGGGATCGGGAAACTCCAATGACCCAGCGCAAACCTTCCCCCGGCCGATTGGGTTAAACTGGCCGCCGAGATTCTTCCCGGAGGTCAGCATGACTACCCAGCGTCACTACTCGCCGATTGACCGTCTTCTGCTGCAAGCCGATGCCGCGATGCGTACATTGCTGCCTTTCAGTGGCCAGCCGTACCGTCCGTCGCCCGCCATCGTGCAGCCGGATGCGCAAATGAGTGACGAAGACACCCGCCATGTTGCCGGTTTGATGCGCATCAACCATACCGGTGAAGTCTGCGCCCAGGCGCTGTATCAGGGTCAGGCCCTGACTGCCAAGCTGCCGCACGTGCGTGCCGCCATGGAACATGCTGCCGAAGAAGAAATTGATCACCTGGTCTGGTGCGAGCAACGCATCAAACAGTTGGGCAGCCACACCAGCATACTCAACCCGCTGTTCTACGGTATGTCGTTCGGGATTGGCGCCGTGGCCGGATTGATCAGCGACAAGGTCAGCCTGGGTTTCGTGGCCGCCACCGAGCATCAGGTGTGCAAGCACTTGAACGAGCACCTTGAGCAATTGCCCGCGGAAGACGAAAAATCCCGGGCGATTCTTGAGCAGATGCGGGTTGATGAAGAACATCATGCCGAGAGTGCGCTGGAGGCTGGAGGCTTTCGTTTTCCGGCACCGGTGAAGTTCGGGATGAGCTTGATGGCCAAGGTGATGACCAAGAGTACTTATCGGATCTGATTCAAGGGGCTTTTCGTAGCAGCAAGCGATGCGGCGACCCGACTTACCCGCGAAGGCCGTTACGAGGTCTTACCGAAACACCGCGTTATCGTTCTTCGCGGGCAAGCCTCGCTCCTACAGGTTTTTTTTGCGACAGACATAAAAAAGGCGACTGCCGTGAGGTAGTCGCCTTTTTTTGTACCCGAAAATCTTAGCTCGGCATGTTGCGCGCGTAGAAGATTTCGAGCATTTCGTGTTTCACACGATCAGTCACTTGAGCACGCTGCTCAGGGGACAGGTTGTTGGTCGCGTCACCGAAAAGGTAGTTATCCAGTTCGAAGTTCTTCAACAGCATTTTGGTGTGGAACAGGTTTTCCTGGTACACGTTCACGTCGGTCATCTGGTACGCGTCGCGGGTGTCGTCGGAGAGGTAGTTCTGAATCGAGTTGATCTCGTGATCGATGAAGTGCTTATTGCCTTCGACGTCACGGGTGAAACCGCGCACGCGATAATCCACGGTCACGATGTCCGAATCGAACTGGTGAATCAGGAAGTTGAGCGCTTTAAGCGGTGAAATGACGCCACAGGTCGACACGTCAATGTCCACACGGAATGTCGCAATGCCGTCGTCCGGATGGATTTCCGGGTAGGTGTGCACCGTGATGTGGCTCTTGTCGAGGTGGGCCAGGATAATCTCGGGCAACGGACCCGGCGACTCTTCGATCTGGCTGTCGGTCGGGGTCACCGGCTCTTCCGAGATCAGAATCGTGACGCTGGCACCCTGTGGATCGTAGTCCTGACTGGCGATGTTCAGGATGTTGGCACCAATGATATCGACAACTTCTGTGAGGATCTGCGTCAGGCGCTTCGCGTTGTACTCTTCATTGATGTACTCGACGTAAGCCTGTTGGTCCTGCGGGGTTTCCGCGTAGCAGATGTCATAGATGTTGAAGCTCAAGGTCTTTGTCAGGTTATTGAACCCGTGGAGCTTGAGTTTGCTTTTCACCGTTAAAAACTCTCTATGTATTGCGGCCCGGGCCGCGTGATCAAGCATGCCCGTCAGATGCGAACAACGCACCTGCGTAGGACGGTTAACACCTCTTCGCGATGGCGATTTTGGTTGTCTGTTCGGGTTCGCAGCCTGTCGATGACGGACCACGACCCTGAAAAAAGTGGCGCATTATGCAGACGTCAGCTTGGGATCGCCAGAGTCTGCACTGCTTTTATGATAGTTGAATGTCGATTCAACCGAGTTCGATGATCTCGTAGTCGTGGGTAATCGCCACGCCCGCCGCGCCAAGCATGATCGACGCCGAGCAATACTTCTCGGCCGACAGTTCGATAGCGCGTTTGACCTGGGCTTCTTTCAGCCCGCGGCCCTTGACCACGAAGTGCATGTGGATCTTGGTGAAGACTTTGGGATCTTCGGTCGCACGCTCGGCTTCGAGGAAGGCTTCACAGCTTTCGACGGCCTGACGGGACTTCTTGAGGATGCTGACCACGTCGAAATTGCTGCAACCACCGACACCCAGCAGGAGCATTTCCATCGGCCGGACACCCAGGTTGCGACCGCCTGCATCGGGCGGACCGTCCATGACCACGACGTGACCGCTGCCGGATTCACCGAGGAACATGGCTTCGCCAGCCCATTGGATGCGTGCCTTCATCGCCAGACTCCACTGCATAAAAAAAGGGTCGCCAGCTTAGCACAGGGCCCCGGATTGACAGTGCCCGGCATTTGTAGGCATAACCTTCCGAGCCGTAGGTAAATGCTCGAATATTACAGGAAGTGTCTGTTAAGCTGGCGCCAATTCGCTGGCGCATGGCCAGCCTTTGCCGCAACCGTCATCAGCGACTCATAAAAAAACCAAACACACCGTGAAGTCTTTTCGGGATACAACCATGGTTGCTATTGCCCCAACCCCCAAGATCAAGAACCTCGACAAGCTGTTGATGCATTGCCAACGCCGTCGTTATGCGGCCAAGAGCAACATCATTTGCGCCGGTGATCGCTCGGAAACGCTGTTCTTCATCATCAAAGGCTCGGTCACGATCCTGATCGAGGATGACGACGGTCGCGAAATGATCATCGCCTACCTGAACTCCGGGGACTTTTTCGGTGAGCTGGGTCTGTTTGAACAAGCGGGGCTCGAACAGGAGCGCAGTGCCTGGGTGCGCGCGAAGATCGAGTGTGAAGTGGCGGAAATCAGTTACACAAAATTCCGCGAACTGTCCCAGCAAGATCCAGACATTCTTTACGTGCTCAGCGGACAAATCGCACAGCGCCTGCGCAACACCACGCGCAAGGTCGGTGACCTGGCGTTCTTCGACGTAACGGGTCGCGTCGCCCGCTGCCTGCTGGAGTTGTGCAAACAGCCGGATGCGATGACCCACCCGGACGGCATGCAGATCAAAGTGACCCGTCAGGAAATCGGCCGTATTGTCGGTTGTTCACGTGAGATGGTCGGTCGCGTGCTCAAGGATCTGGAAGAACGCAACCTGGTGGACGTCAAAGGCAAGACCATGGTGGTCTTCGGTACGCGCTAAACGGCGAGCATATCTGCCAGCAACTGGCGATAAAGCGTATCAAGCCGCCCGAGCGCATCGGGCGCGGCAAACTTCTCATGCAGGGCAATGTGGCTTTCGGCGCGCACCCGCTGTTCAAGACCGCACGCTTCGTTGAAGCGATTGACCGCGGCGACCATCGATTCACGCTCGTTATCCAGCAACAAAGCTCCGTGCACTAATCCCACCGGACGTTGGCCACCCTTGCTCTGGCGCCAGCGCTGAGCGGTGCCGACCATTTTGCGGCCGTCGAGGTTGACGTTGAAACGACCATCGCAAAATGCGCCGTCGACTTCGCCCAAAGACGAAACACCGCCCAGCTCATCGAGTAACTGACAAATCGGGTCGCAGAGACGGCGGTAAGCGGTTTCAATCCGATTCTGGTCGCCCTCGCTGCGCGGTGGCGCGTAGACCAGTGCGATGTTGATGGTGGAGGCCGATTGCGGCACTGGCTCACCGCCGGTTTCACGTAACAGCACTGGCCAACCGGCGGCGGCTGATACGTCACATGCTGCTTCGAAGCCTGGCAGACGGTTCAAGCGTCGGGGCATGACCAGTGCGCGGTCATTGGGTTGCCAGAACAGCAGACCAAATTCAGCGTCGCCGGCACAGACCGATGCCAGCAGATTCTGTTCGGCCTGTAGGCCGGCTTCGACAGTCAAAGAGACGATTGAGGTCATAAGGTAATCCATGGGGCATAAAGTCTGTGGTGCTACTTATGCCGCCATCGCGAGCAGGCTCGCTCCCACACTGGATCTGCGGTGCTAGTAGATCTCTTGTGGGAGCGAGCCTGCTCGCGATGGGGTCGACTCGGTCTGCGTTGAATCAGTCGAGCGTAGAACCGCCGACCGGACCGCCGCGTTCAGGAAAGAACAGACGTTGCAACTCGGTGCCCGGGCTCTCGGCGCGCATGAACGCTTCGCCCACCAGGAACGCGTACACGTCGCTGATTTCCATCAGTTCGACATCGGCCCGGTTGAGGATGCCACTTTCAGTAATCACCAAACGATCACGCGGGATCCGTGGCAACAGGTCAAGCGTGGTCTCCAGGCTGACGTCGAAGGTGTGCAGGTTGCGGTTGTTCACGCCGACCAGTGGCGTGTCGAGGGTTTTCAGGGCCCGCTCCAGCTCGTTGCCGTCGTGGACTTCCACCAGCACATCGAGACCGACGCTTTTGGCCACGGCCGCCAGCTCGGCCATCTTCACGTCATCCAGCGCGGAGACGATCAACAGCACGCAGTCAGCGCCCAAGGCTCGGGCTTCGACGATCTGGTAAGGATCGATCATGAAGTCCTTGCGGATCACCGGCAGGTTGCACGCCGCCCGGGCCTGTTGAAGATACGCATCGGCGCCCTGGAAATAATCGATATCGGTCAGCACCGACAAACACGTCGCGCCGCCCTTCTCGTAGCTTTTTGCGATGTCGGCGGGAATGAAGTGCTCGCGGATCACGCCTTTGCTCGGCGAGGCTTTCTTGATTTCGGCAATGACTGCCGGCTGTTTCTGCTTGGCCTGAGCAATCAGTGCCTTGGCGAAACCACGGGGTGCATCGGCCGCCTTGGCCAGACTTTCCAGCTCCGCCAGACTCACACGGGCGCTACGCTCGGCAACTTCCTGGACTTTGCGGGCCAGAATGTTTTCCAGAACCGTCGGTACACTCATCCCTCATTCTCCACTTTGAATACCGCGGTAAATGCACCTAACTCCTCAAGTTTTTCCCGAGCGAGGCCTGTGTGCAGCGCATCGTGCGCCAGGGCAACGCCTTCTTTCAAACTGGTCGCCAGGTCGGCCGCGTACAGCGCCGCACCGGCATTGAGCACGATCATCTCGGCGGCTTTCTGACCGCTCTCGGTCTTGCGCTTGCCCAAGGCATCGCGAATCAGCTCAAGGGACGCCGCCGGACTTTCCACTGCCAGGCCGTGCAGGCTCTGACTTTTCATACCCAGGTCTTCTGGCTCGACCCAATATTCAGTGATCTGGTCATTCTTCAGTTCTGCCACAAAGGTTGGCGCCGCCAGACTGAACTCGTCCAGGCCATCCTTTGAATGCACCACCAACACGTGCTTGCTGCCCAGTCGTTGCAAGACCTCGGCCAATGGCCGGCACAACGCCTGACTGAACACGCCCACCACCTGATGTTTCACGCCGGCCGGATTCGTAAGCGGGCCGAGCATGTTGAACAGGGTACGCAGGCCAAGATCCTTGCGCGGGCCGGCGGCGTACTTCATGGCACGGTGATGGGTCTGGGCAAACATGAAACCGATGCCGACGTTGTCGATGCAGCGCGCCACCTGGACCGGGGTCAGGTTCAGGTAGATACCGGCTGCCTCAAGCAAGTCAGCGCTACCGCTTTTGCCCGACACCGCACGGTTACCGTGCTTGGCCACGGTGCAACCCGCTGCCGCCACCACGAAGGAGGACGCCGTCGAAACGTTGAAAATGTTTGCACCATCACCGCCGGTGCCGACGACATCGACTACTCCGTCGAGGGTCTTGAGTTCGACCTTGTCCGCCAGCTCGCGCATGACCGACACCGCGCCGACGATCTCGTCGATGCTTTCGCTCTTCATGCGCATGGCCATCATGAACGCGCCGATCTGCGCATCCGAGCATTGGCCGGTCATGATTTCGCGCATCACATCGCGCATCTCATCGGTGCTGAGGTCGAGGTGATCGACGATACGGCTCAGGGCTGTCTTGATATTCATGAAAAGTCCTTAGCGCGTGCCGCCGGTTTGTTTGAGGAAGTTTGCGAACAGCTCGTGGCCCTGCTCGGTGAGGATAGACTCGGGGTGGAACTGCACACCCTCGATGTTCAATGTCTTGTGGCGCAAGCCCATGATCTCGTCAACCGAGCCGTCTTCGAGCTGGGTCCATGCGGTCAGTTCCAGGCAATCGGGCAGGGTTTCGCGTTTGACGATCAGTGAATGATAGCGGGTGACCGTCAGCGGATGGTTCAGGCCTTCGAAAACGCCCTTGTCCTCGTGGAACACCGGGCTGGTTTTGCCGTGCATGACCTGACGGGCGCGGACCACATCGCCGCCAAAGGCCTGGCCGATGGACTGATGCCCCAGGCAGACGCCCAGAATCGGCAATTTACCGCCAAAATGTTTGATCACATCAATCGACACGCCTGCTTCGTTCGGCGTGCAAGGGCCGGGGGAAACGACGATCCGCTCAGGATTGAGGGCTTCGATTTCGGCGATGGTGAGCTCATCGTTGCGCACGACTTTGACCTGGGAGCCGAGCTCACCGAGGTATTGCACAACGTTGTAAGTAAAAGAGTCGTAGTTATCGATCATCAGCAACATGGCGTTAAGAACCTCTTGAATTTACTGACTTTGAATACAGCCTTCGAATGAGTTACCCGCAGCGTCCTGCACTTTGTCAGTCGCTGGAGTCGCGCTGCAAAGCGGTTTGTCTTGCGGGTAAAGAAGGCAAAGCGGTAAAGATCCGGCCAGGCCGGCAGAAGGATTCAGGCGCGCCAACGCCAACGGGCGTGTGCCTTGATGACTTGATCCAGAAGTTTGCTGACGATCAACACGGGGAAGGTCTCATTTATACGTCTTGGCACAGTAACTTAGCTGGGCAGAGCGTGCAATATGGGGCGATGGAAGCTCTTGAAACAATTGACGGGTTCGCGCCGAACGGCAACAGGCTCTATAGTTTTTGGCACTATCGTTTTGCTCACTACAACAATAACAAACGGACTTGCTCATGATCAGACAGACGTTGGCTATACCGCTTGCCGGCTGCTTGCTCACTATGGCCTGCACCCAGGCGATCGCGGCGCCCAACCCCTATTCGAATTTCATCGTCTTCGGCGATAGCCTCAACGATGCCGGACAGTTTACCGACACGGGCGGCCCTCCCGGCTCGACCCTGCGCTTCACCAACCGCACCGGACCGGTTTACCTGGACGGCAGCGGCGAAGTCTACTCCGCCAACTCGACCCAACTGCTGGGTGGAAGGCTCGGATTTTCACCGGACCAGACGGCCGCTTCAACCTCGGCAGCACGGGCGAGCCAGGGTCTACCGGATGGTAATAACTGGGCCGTTGGCGGTTACCGCACTGACCAGATCCTCACCTCTATCACCAGCGCATCCGCCACGGGCGAACGCACACGCCCGGGCTATCTGCCGACAAACAACTTCAGCGCCGATCCGAATGCGCTGTATTACATTTCCGGGGGTGGTAACGATTTTCTTCAGGGACGTGTCCAAAGTGGCGCTCAGGCGAATGCCGCTGCGGATCGACTGGCCGACAGCGTCCAGGTTCTGCACACCGCCGGCGCCCGGTACATCGCGGTATGGCTGCTGCCCGACCTGGGTTTGACGCCCGCCATCAATGGCACGCCCCAGCAGACACCCACCTCACTACTGAGCTCTGCCTTCAACCGGCAACTGGTCACTCGACTCGCAGGGATCAATGCCGAAATCATCCCGCTGAACATTCCGCTGTTGTTGCAGGAAACTTTCGCCGATCCGGCTCGATTCGGTTTTGCTACCGGCCAGAGCCTGACGGCGACTTGCTTCAGCGGTAACAGCTGCACCGAAAACCCTGCGTATGGCATCAACAGTGCCACCCCGGATCCCACCAAGCTGATTTATAACGATGGGGTTCATCCGACCGAAGCCGGGCAAAAACTGATTTCCGACTACGCCTATTCCTTACTGGCAGCGCCTTGGGAGCTGACGTTGTTGCCGGAAATGGCCCACGCCACCTTGCGTGCGCACCAGGATGAACTGCGCAGCCAATGGCAATCGGACTGGGAGAACTGGCAGGCGGTCGGTCAATGGCGCGCCATTGTCGCCGGTGGCGGCCAGCATCTGGATGTCGATAGCCAAAACAGCGGAGCAAGCGCCGACGGCGACGGTTACAACCTGAACATCGGCGGCAGCTATCGTCTCAATGACGCCTGGCGCGTCGGTGTGGCGGCGGGTTCCTATCGTCAGAACCTGGAAGCAGGCAATAACGATTCGGACTACAAACTCAACAGCTACCTGGCCACCGCCTTCGCCCAGTTCCAGCAGAATCGCTGGTGGGCCGATGCCGCGCTGACCGGCGGCAAGCTGGATTACGACAACCTCAAACGCAAATTCGACCTGGGTGCCAGCGAAGGTGCGGAGAAAGGTGATACCGATGGAGATCTCTGGGCCTTCAGCACTCGCCTTGGCTACGACATTGCGCAACCGGGCAGCGAGTGGCACCTGTCGCCATTCATCAGCGCCGATTACGCAAAAGTGGAAGTTGATGGCTATTCGGAAAACAGCACTCGTTCCACGGCGCTGACCTTTGATGATCAGACTCGCGATTCAAAACGTCTGGGCGCCGGTCTGCAGGGTAAGTATCAGATCACCGCGCAGACTCAAGTGTTCGGCGAATACGCGTATGAGCGTGAATACGAGGATGACACTCAGAAAGTAAACATCGCGCTCAACAGCCTGCCGTCCCTGGACTTCAAACTGGACGGCTATACACCGCAAAGCCACTTGAATCGCGTGAGCCTGGGAGTCAGCCACAAGTTGACGGCTGATCTGGCGCTGCGTGGCGGATACACGTTCCGCAAGGATGATGACTTTACCCAGCAAGGGCTTACCGTTGGCGTTGCGCTGGACTTCTGATCCGTCGCACGCCAAAGGACGCATCGGTTTGCGTAGGAGCTGGCGCAGCCTGCGATCTTTTGGCGGCATTGGGGGTGACCGAGGAACAAGATCAAAAGATCGCAGCCTTCGGCAGCTCCTGCGGGGGAATGGCAGGCATAAAAAACGCGGCGCCCTCGCAGGCGCCGCGTTTTTTATGTGAATTAGTTATCCGGGGTTTGTTCGGCCAGGGCCACGGCGCGGAACATGGCGCGGCGCTTGTTCAGGGTTTCTTCCCATTCCAGCGCCGGCACCGAGTCGGCGACGATGCCGCCACCGGCCTGCACATGCAGTTCGCCGTTCTTGATCACTGCCGTGCGGATCGCAATTGCGGTGTCCATGTTGCCGTTCCAGGCGAAGTAGCCCACCGCCCCGCCGTAGACGCCACGCTTGACCGGCTCCAGTTCGTCGATGATTTCCATCGCACGAATCTTCGGAGCGCCCGACAACGTGCCCGCCGGCAGGATCGCCCGCAGTGCGTCCATCGCCGTCAGCCCGGCCTTCAATTGGCCAGTGACGTTGGAGACGATGTGCATCACGTTGGAATAACGCTCGATGACCATTTTCTCGGTGAGCTTCACCGAACCTATCTCCGAAACCCGACCGGTGTCATTACGGCCCAGGTCGATCAGCATCAAGTGCTCGGCGATTTCCTTGTGGTCCGACAGCAGGTCTTTTTCCAGTGCCAGATCCGCCTCTTCGTTGGCCCCGCGTGGGCGAGTGCCGGCAATCGGGCGCACGGTGATCAGGTTGTCTTCGACCCGCACCAGCACTTCCGGCGAACTGCCGACGACGTGGAAGTCGCCGAAGTTGAAGAAGTACATGTAAGGCGTCGGATTGAAGCAGCGCAGCGCCCGGTAAAGATCGATCGGCGCCGCCTTGAAGTCGATCGACATGCGCTGGGACGGCACGACCTGCATGCAGTCACCGGCCAGGATGTATTCCTTGATGGTGTCGACGGCTTTTTCGTAATCGTCCTGGGTGAAGCTCGAACGGAAGACAGGATCAGCCGACTGTTGCTTGCTGAAATCCAGGCCACGACGCGGGGTGATCGGCTGACGGAGTTTTTCCAGCAGCTCTTCCAGGCGTGCCTGACCTTGTTCGAAGGCATCTGCCTGCGATGGATCGGCCAGCACGATGGCGTGCATCTTGCCGGCGAGGTTGTCGAACACCACCACCGCGTCGGAGACCATCAGCAGAATGTCCGGCACGCCCAGCGGATCCGGGTTCGGGCACTTGCCCAGACGCTTCTCCACATAGCGCACGCAGTCGTAACCGAAGTAACCCACCAGACCGCCATTGAAACGAGGCAGGCCAGGGATGGTCGGCACGTTGTAGCGGGCTTTGAATTCTTCGACGAAGGCCAGCGGGTCTTCGGCTTCAAGGCTTTCGATCTCGACGCCGTCGTGGGTCACGCTGACGTGATGATCGTGAACCCGCAGCACAGTGCGGCACGGCAGGCCGATGATCGAATAACGGCCCCACTTCTCCCCGCCCTGCACCGATTCCAGCAGGTAGGAGTTCGGCTCGTCAGCCAGTTTCAGGTAGATCGACAGCGGCGTGTCAAAGTCGGCCAGGGTTTCGCAGGCCAACGGGATACGGTTATAGCCGGCAGCGGCCAAACGCAGGAATTCTTCGCGGATCATGGGGTAGCCTCGTGGCTTGAGGTGCTAACAGTCAGGTATGCAAACGCGCCGGAAAGCCGGCCAGAATCGAGTCAGGCGCGCCAACGCCAGCGGGCCAGGGCCTTGATGACTTTCATCCAGAGTTTGCGAGTGACCACCACGATGGCGTTTCCAGAAGGGGGTTGAACAGCGTCGGGCAACGTTATCTCAGCGGCCGGATCCAGGCAACCGGGAATTAGCTTGCGCAGGTCGTCGATCACCAGCGCCGGCGACTCTTCCGAAATCGGCCGGCCATGGTTGTAGCCATAGCTGAGGGCCACGCACTTGACCCCCGCCGCTTTCGCCGCCAGCACATCACTGCGCGAATCGCCGACAAACAGCGATTGCGAGGCCGGGATGTTGGCCATTTTCATCACGAAAAACAGCGCCGCCGGGTCGGGCTTCTTCTGCGGCAGGGTGTCGCCACCGATGATCCACTTGAAGTAGCGACCGATCTTCATCTGATCCAGCAGCGGCGCGACGAAGCGCTCCGGCTTGTTGGTGATCAGCGCCATCTCGACACCCTGCTTGTGCAGCCATCTCAGGGTGTCACGCACACCGGGATAAACCACGGTCAGATCATGGCTCTCGCTGTAAGCCTCCATGAAAATCTCCAGTGCGCCTTCGGCTTCACCGTCGTCGACCGTCGAATGGTCGATACCACCGGCCAGCGCACGGCGAACCAGCACCGGCGCGCCATTGCCGACCCACTCACGCACCGACTCGAGGCCGGCAGGTTGACGCCCGAGTTTGAGCAGCATGTTATCCACAGCCACCGCGAGGTCGGGGACCGAATCGATCAGCGTGCCATCCAGATCGAACATCACCAGCCGCGGCAGACGCCCCGGGAACAGCTGCTCAAAGCCACTCATGGACGAGCCAACGCCAGTTCGGAACGCATCTTTTCAATCACCTCTTGGTAGTTCGGTGCATTGAAGATCGCCGAGCCGGCGACGAAGGTGTCGGCGCCAGCCGCAGCGATTTCACGAATGTTGTTCACGTTGACGCCGCCATCGATTTCCAGGCGGATGTCCCGGCCGGAGGCATCGATCAGCGCGCGCGCTTCACGCAGCTTGTCGAGGGTGCCGGGGATGAACTTCTGCCCGCCGAAGCCCGGGTTGACGCTCATCAGCAAGATCATGTCGACCTTGTCCATCACGTACTTGAGCACGTCCAGCGGCGTCGCCGGGTTGAACACCAGGCCCGACTTGCAACCGCCCTCGCGGATCAGTTGCAGGGAACGGTCGACGTGCTGCGTGGCTTCCGGGTGGAACGTAATGTAGGTCGCGCCGGCCTCGATGAAGTCACCGACGATGCGGTCCACCGGGCTGACCATCAGGTGGGCGTCAATCGGCGCGGTCACGCCGTACTTGCGCAGCGCGGCGCAGACCATCGGGCCGATGGTCAGGTTCGGCACGTAGTGGTTGTCCATGACATCGAAGTGCACGAAGTCGGCGCCGGCGGCCAGGACGTTGTCCACTTCTTCACCCAGGCGGGCGAAGTCGGCGGAGAGAATCGACGGAGCAATGACGAAGGGCTGCATGACGCACCTTTTTTGAGCAGAATCACGATGGCGCGCATTGTATACCTCATGCTTTGACGCGCGCACTGTGACCGCGATGATTGGGCTGCCTTCGATCAATAAGTCACGACAGGCTCTAGTACGCCGCTCTGTAGATCTTCTCGATATCGACGGCACTCAATTTGCGTGGATTGTTGCGCATCAGGCGCTCGATCCCCGCGGCTTCCACGGCCATGGCCGGGATGGCGTCCTCGGGCACACCGAAGCTGCGCAGGCCTGGCGGGATCTCTACCGCCGCACACAACGCGGTCATGGCCTCCACGGCTTTGTCCGCCGCTTCATTGGCGCTCAGGTGCGCAGTCTTGACCCCCATGGCTTCGGCAATATCCTGCATGCGCTCCACGCAAGCCATCTTGTTCCAGGTCATGACGTACGGCAGCAACAAGGCGTTGCTGACCCCGTGGGCGATATTGAAACGCCCGCCCAGCGGATACGCCAACGCATGCACCGCGCCGACCCCGGCATTACCGAATGCCATGCCGGCCATCAGGCTGGCGGTGGCCATGTCTTCCCGGGCTTGCAGGTTGGACGGGTTGGCGTAGGCCTTGGGCAGTGCGTTGGCGATCAGCTTGATGGCGCCGATGGCCAAGGCATCGGTGATCGGCGAGGCGTTCAGCGACAGGTAGGATTCGATGGCATGCACCAGCGCGTCGACGCCACTGGCCGCGGTGACACTGCGCGGGCACGTCAGGGTCATCTGCGGGCTGACCAGCGCCACGTCCGGCAATAGATAGTCGCTGACAATGCCTTTCTTCAGCTGCGCGACCTTGTCGGAGAGGATCGCCACGTTGGTCACCTCCGAACCGGTGCCGGCCGTGGTCGGGATGGCAATCAGCGGCGGGCCTTTACGAGGTACCTGATCGATGCCGAACAAATCCTCCAGCGCGCCGTGATAACCGGCGTAGGCCGCGACACTTTTGGCGATGTCGATGGCGCTGCCGCCGCCGAGGCCAATCAGGCCGTCGTGCCCGCCCTCGCGGTAAACCCGCATGCAGTCTTCGACGATGGCGATTTCCGGGTCCGGCAGCACCCGGTCGAAAATCTCGTAGGTCCGATCACCCAATTGCGCCAGCGCCAGCTCGACCGTGCCAGACTTGACCAATGCAGCGTCGGTGACGATCAGCGGGTTGTCGACATCCAGGCGGGTGAGTTCGGCGGCCAGTTGCTCGATGGCACCTGCGCCGGTGATCAGTTTGTGAGCGATTTTGAAAGAGGAAAGACTCATCGTGCGCAGCCTCTTATGAGTAGGGGAGCTGGGCACAATAGTAGCTGGGGATTGGGGTTTGTCTGCTATTCAGGCTGTGAATGACCAAACATGGGAATATCACAAATCTAATGTAGGAGCGAAGCTTGCTCGCGAAGAGGCCATGTCAGTCAACATTGATGCTGAATGTTATGGCCTCTCGCGAGCAAGCTTCGCTCCTACAAAATCAAAAGCTAATCAGACCTGCGCGGTGCGCAGTTTTTCGCTGCGGCCACGCAGCCACTCAAGGGTCAGCAACAGGATCACCGAGAAAGCGATCAGCAGCGTCGCAGCGGCAGCAATCGTCGGGCTAAGGTTTTCGCGGATACCGCTGAACATCTGCCGTGGCAAGGTCGCTTGCTCGGGACCGGCGAGGAACAGCGTCACCACCACTTCATCGAACGACGTCGCGAAGGCAAACAGCGCACCCGAGATCACACCCGGCGCAATCAGCGGCAACGTCACCCGGCGGAACGCCGTCAGCGGCGAAGCCCCCAGACTGGCAGCGGCGCGCACCAGGTTGTGGTTAAACCCCTGCAAGGTCGCCGACACCGTAATGATCACAAACGGCACGCCCAACACCGCATGCACCACGATCAGCGAGAAGAAGCTGTTGCCCAGGCCCAGCGGCGCAAAGAACAGATAGCTCGCCACACCGATGATCACCACCGGCACCACCATCGGCGAAATCACCAGGGCCATGACCAGCGCCTTGCCCGGGAAATCACCGCGAGTCAGGCCGATCGCCGCCAGCGTACCGAAGATCATTGCCAGCACCGTCGCCGCCGGGGCAACGATGATGCTGTTCTTCAGTGCTCGCATCCATTCCGCCGAAGCGAAAAAGTCGTGATACCACTGCAGCGAGAAGCCTTGCAGCGGATACACCAGGAAGCTGCCCGAGTTGAACGACAGCGGAATGATCACCAGCACCGGCAGAATCAGGAACAACAGAATCAGGCCGCAGAGAATCCGCAAGCTGTAGAACCACACCCGTTCGATGGGCGACATATAAGGACTCAGCATTTCATTCTCCCCTTAGCTCAGGCGCAGGCGACTGGCGCCTACCAGCCAGCTGTAAATCAGATAAAGCACCACAGTCGCCAACAGCAGCAGCCCACCGAGTGCGGTCGCCATGCCCCAGTTGATGCTGGTGTTGGTGTAGAAGGCGACGAAGTAGCTGACCATCTGATCGTTCGGGCTGCCCAGCAAGGCCGGGGTGATGTAGTAGCCGATGGCGAGGATGAACACCAACAGGCAACCGGCGCCGACACCGGCATAGGTCTGCGGGAAGTACACCCGCCAGAAACTGGCGAACGGATGGCAGCCCAGGGAAATTGCGGCACGCATGTAAGTCGGCGAGATGCCTTTCATCACGCTGTAGATCGGCAGAATCATGAACGGCAGCAGGATGTGCACCATCGAGATGTAAACCCCGGTGCGGTTGAACACCAGCTCCAGCGGTTTATCGATGATGCCCATCGCCATCAGGCCGCTGTTTATAAGCCCGCCGGATTGCAGCAACACGATCCACGCGGCGACCCGCACCAGGATCGAAGTCCAGAACGGCAGCAGCACCAGAATCATCAGCAGGTTGCTTTGACGTGATGGCAGGTTCGCCAGCAGGTAGGCCAACGGATAAGCCAGCACCAGGCAGATCACGGTGATGATCAGGCCCATCCAGAACGTGCGGGCGAAAATGTCGAGGTAGATCGCCTGATCGGGGGTGGCCGGGGCGATTTCGCCGAGGTCGTCGATGCGGTGATCGACGGCCGCCAGCAAGTAGTACGGCGTGATGCTGCTGGTGTTGCGGCGCACCGCTTGCCAATAGGCCGGGTCGCCCCAGCGTTCGTCGAGGCCTTCCAGTGCTTCTTTATAGGAGGCCGGTTCGGTGGCAAACGGCAAGGCGCGGGCGGTTTTGGTCAGCAGGCTGCGGTAGCCGGCCAATTCCATGTTCAAGCGCTTGGACAGATCGCCCAGAGTCTGATTCTTGCGAGCTTCAGCGAGGTCTTCGCTGGCCGCTTTGTAAACCGGTTCTGCGGGCAGGCCTCGGCCGTCCCAACTGGCGATGGCTGCCACGGTGCGCGGCATGCCGCCGACCACTTCCGGGTTACCAACGCTTTTGTAGAGCAGCGCCACGATCGGCACCAGGAACACCAGCAACAGAAACAGCACCAGGGGCGCGATCAAGGCCTGAGCCTTCCAGCGGTTGATCCGCTCGGCGTGCTTGAGCCGCTGCTTCAAGGTGGGGTCAGTGCCCGCGTTCAGGGGAATGGCGGTGGCCATGGCGTACTCCGGAAATCTTTGATCGTTACAGAGGCGGCATCCTTTGACCGCGAGGCCGCCACTGTTCTTGATAACTACACATTCCCCCGTAGGAGCGAAGCTTGCTCGCGAAGGCGGCGTGTCAGTCAACATTGATGTTGAAAGTGCTGACGTCTTCGCGGGCAAGCCTCGCTCCTACAGGAGTGGATAAGCCCACGGGGTGGTCTTATTTGGCAGCCCAGGAATTGAAGCGCTGCTCCAGTTGCTCGCCGTTGTCAGCCCAGAAACTGACGTCGATCTGCACCTGGTTGGCGATGTTTTCCGGGGTAGTCGGCATGTCTTTCAGGACATCCTTGGACAGCAACGGTACGGCCTGAACGTTGGCCGGGCCGTAAGCGATGTTTTCCGAGTAGGTCTTCTGCTGCTGCGGAGCCACCGAGAACGCGATGAATTTCTTCGCCGCTTCGGCGCGCTTGGCGTCCAGACCTTTCGGAATGGCCCATGCGTCGAAGTCGTAGATACCGCCATTCCACACGACTTTCAGGTTGCTTTCTTTCTGCACGGCGGCGATCCGGCCGTTGTAGGCCGAGCTCATGACCACGTCACCGGAAGCGAGGTATTGCGGCGGTTGCGCGCCGGCTTCCCACCACTGAATGCTTGGCTTGAGTTCATCAAGCTTCTTGAACGCACGGTCCTGACCGTCCTTGCCGGCCAGCACTTTGTAGACGTCTTTCGGCGCAACGCCGTCGGCCATCAGTGCGAATTCCAGGGTGTACTTGGCGCCTTTGCGCAGGCCGCGCTTGCCCGGGAATTTCTTGGTGTCCCAGAAATCCACCCAGCTGGTCGGTGCGGAGGCCAGCTTGTCGGCGTTGTAGGCCAATACGGTCGACCACACGAAGAAACCTACGCCGCAGGGCTGGATCGCACCTTTGACGTAATCTTCGGATTTGCCGAACAGCGCAGGATCGAGTTGCTCGAACATGTCTTCGTCGCAACCGCGAGACAGTTCCGGGGATTCAACTTCCACCAGGTCCCAGGAAACGCTTTTGGTGTCGACCATGGCTTTGACCTTGGCCATCTCACCGTTGTATTCGCCCGCCACGATCTTGCCGTTGCCTGCCGCTTCCCACGGTGCGTAGAAGGCTTTGACCTGCGCCGCCTTGTTCGCCCCGCCAAAGGACACCACGGTCAAATCCGGGCCCGCCGCCATCGCGTGTGCCGCACCGATCATGCCCATGACCAAAGCGGTGAATTTCAGGGATCTCAACATTTATTGTTCTCTCCACGTGCAGGGTTGGTGTTGTTGAAGCCGGGGCGATCAGTTCGCCTCTAGAAGTGGGTCGAGCGCACGAACGTGTTCGACCTGCCAGCCAAGCGGTACCACGTCGCCAACCGCCAACTCGGGATCGAGCTCGGCAATCGGTTGTTTCACGAAGAAGTCGGTCTTGCCGCAGACTTCCAGGCGAACCCGGACGTGGTCGCCCAGATAGATGAATTCCGCCACCCTCCCTGAGAAGCGGTTGACGCAGGACTCGCTGGAGCCGTTGAGGCTCACGCGTTCCGGGCGAATCGATAGCGTGACGGGTTCGCCGGTCTTGCCGACGTTGACCGCCAGGGCTTCAACCTTCTCACCGCGACCAAGTTCGACGATGCAACGGTCGCCGGTCTGACTGTGCAAGCGGCCGTTGAGGCGGTTGTTCTCGCCGATAAAATTGGCGACGAAGGTGTTTTTCGGCTCTTCATAGAGAGTGCGCGGCGCAGCGATCTGCTGGATCTCGCCCTGGTGAAACACGGCAACACGGTCAGACATGGTCAGGGCTTCACCCTGGTCGTGGGTCACGTAGACCACGGTCACGCCGAGGCGCTGGTGCAGGTGTTTGATCTCCATCTGCATGTGTTCGCGCAGTTGTTTGTCGAGTGCGCCAAGCGGTTCGTCCATCAGCACCAGCTGCGGTTCGAACACCAACGCGCGGGCCAGTGCCACACGCTGTTGCTGACCGCCAGACAGTTGCGCAGGATAGCGTTGGGCGAAGGCGTCGAGCTGAACCATGCTCAGAACTTTCTTGACCTTGTCGCTGACATCGCTCTTGTTCAAACCGCGCACGGTCAGTGGGAACGCCAGGTTCTCGGCCACGGTCATGTGCGGGAACAACGCGTAGTTCTGGAACACCATGCCGATGTCGCGCTTGTGCGGCGGCACGTTGTTGATGGAGCGTCCGGCCAGCTGGATTTCGCCAGCGGTCGGCGTTTCGAAACCGGCGAGCATCATCAAACTGGTGGTCTTGCCGGAGCCCGATGGCCCCAGCAAGGTGAGGAACTCGCCTTTGCGAATCTCCAGGTTGAGGTCTTTGACGATCAGGTTCTCGCCGTCGTAGCTTTTTTGCACTCCACGAAAGCTGACCAGAATATCGCTGGCCCCTGCGTTTGAATCGACCTGGCTCATACCCACACCTTTTTTGTTGATGACTGCTGTGGACTAAGCCTAGTGGACACTGCCGACCACGCAAATCGGGGCGCAGGAGAGAATCGCCTCAGCCGGATGGAAGGTTGGGGGTAGGGATTGCCCTACAAGGATGGCGGGGATGGATAGGGGAAGCGGTGAGCTTCAAGCTGCAAGCCACAAGAACGGGCAAAAGCGGTTTGGAGAGATGTCGCAAATGGATATGACGACGGGATTCCTGTAGGAGCGAGGCTTGCCCGCGAAGGCGTCCGCACCGACGCCAAAAGCTTCGCGGGCAAGCCTCGCTCCTACAGGGACCGCGGTGTTGTTTAGAGGAGTTTGTGTTCCATGGCGTACTTCACCAGTTCAGCCAGGGAGGTGATGTTGAGTTTCTGCATCAGCCGCGCCTTGTGGGTGCTGATAGTCTTGCTGCTCAGGGCCAGTTGCTGGGCGATGTCGTTGACGTTGGCGCCCTGGGCCAGACGTTCGAACACCGAAAATTCGCGCTCCGAGAGCAATGAGTGCAACGGTCGCGAATCGGTCAGGCCAACTTCGAAGACCATGCGGTCGGCCAGGTCCGGGTCGATGTAACGCCCGCCCGCCGCGACTTTGCGGATCGCCGTCAGCAGCAGCGCCGGATCGCTGTCCTTGGTCGCGTAACCCGCCGCGCCGACCTTCAGCGCCCGGGCGGCCATTTGCGCTTCGTCATGCATCGACAGCACCAGGATGGCCGGCGGGTTGTTCAGCGCGCGAATCCGCGGGATCGCTTCCAGGCCATTCACGCCCGGCATGGAGATGTCCAGCAACACCACCTCGCAGGGCACATGCCGCAGGGTTTCGAGCAACTGCTCGCCATTGCTCGCCTCCCCCACCACCAGCAAGTCCTTGGCCAGGCCAATCAACTGCTTGATGCCTTCACGGACGATGGTGTGGTCTTCGGCTACCAGTACACGGATCACAGTCTTCTCCATTCTTTTTATATCAGAGCCAAAATCTATCGCGAGCAGGCTCGCTCCTACAGTGGATCTGCGGCGCTCACAAATCCCTTGTGGGAGTGAGCCTGCTCGCGATGGCGTCAGTACAGACAACAAAAATTCTTCAGGCCTCATCCACCGGCACTCGCACACTCAACGTCGTGCCTTCCCCCGGCTCACTTTCAAGCGACAACTGCCCCCCCATGATCAACACCCGCTCACGCATGCCCACCACGCCAAACGACGTCGGCCTGCCGGTGGCGGGGACAAATCCTACGCCATCATCGCTGACCGTCAGACACAACTCGTCGCCTTCCAGCGTCAATGTCAGTTCGACAGTATGCGCCTGGGCATGCCGCATGACATTGGTCAGGGCTTCCTGGAGGATTCGGAATAGTCCAATCGCCTTGGCATCACTGAGCACCGGCAGATTCTCCGGTACCTGTACCAGACACGGAATCTGCGTGCGCGCCTCGAAGCGCCGGGCCTGCCACTCGATGGCCGAGGAGATCCCGGCATCGAGAATCGGCGGTCGCAACGCGGTCGCCACATCGCGCACCAGCTGGAACAGCTGCGCAATCAGGCGTTTCATGCTGTTCAAGCGCTCATTCAGACCAGGGTCAAGCTGGGCGTAGGCCAATTCGCACATCGAGGTTTCCAGTTTGAGCACGGTCAACATCTGACCCAACTCGTCGTGAACTTCCCGGGCGATGCGCGCTTTTTCCTCTTCCCGCACACTCTCCAGGTGAGCGGACAGCTCACGCAGTTGCTCACGGGAACTGGCCAGTTCAAGTTCGATGCGCTTGCTCTCGCTGATGTCCCAGACAATCCCGTCCCAGACATAGGCGCCGTCTTCGAGCCGGCGGGTGATGGCCTTGATCTCGGCCCAGCGTTGCTCGCCCGAACGCGTGAGAATCCGCCCCTGCCACGACCAGTCACTGTCCGTATCCAGTGCATGGTCCTGAGTCTGGTGATAGCTGGCCTTGTCGTCCGGATGCACCAGACTGCGCAGGCCTTTGTCACGATGGGCCAGGGTCGCCGGCGAGTAGCCCACCAGACTCTCGCTGCCTTCACTGATGTAGGCAAAGTCGATCTGCCCTGTCACCGGCGCCCGCTCCAGGCGAAAGACCAATCCCGGGACGTTGGCGGCAATCCCCTGCAACCGGGCTTCGCTTTCCTGCAACGCCGCCAGGGCGCGACGACGCTCAGTGACGTCGTTGAGGTAGACCACCAGGTATTCGCCACCGCGAAAACGCATAAAGCTCAACGAAACATCAGTCGGCAGGATGCTGCCATCCGCTCGCACGCAATTGGTTTCGAAACTTTGCGGTCCCTCTTCGCTGGTCCGGGCGCGCTTCCACAGGTTCAGCCAGCGGTCCATGTGCAGGCCCGGCTCGAAGTCGATCAACGGCCGATCGATGATTCCTCCGGCCGGATAACCGAGCATGGTTTCAGCCGCGCGGTTGGCGTAGCGCACGTGGCTGTCCCAGTTGACCCAGAGGATGCCGACGGTGCTCTGATCGATGGAAAACTGCGTCAGACGCAACGCCTCTTCACTGGCCTCGCGCAGGGCGATGTCCTCGCGCGCCGCCAATAGACGCTGCTCCAGACTGTGCTGCTGGCGGCGTTGCCAGAACACGATGGCCATGCTGCTCAGCGTCAACACCGCCATCAGCAGGCAGAGGTTTTGCCAGAAGCCCGGGGACTCAGTCAGGCGCGGGTATTTGGGTTGCAGCCATTGGTTGTGCAGGTGTTCCAGGTCCTTGGCCGGGATCGCCCGCAGGGCGCTTTCGACGATACCGGCCAACTCTGGCTGGTCCCGGCGCGTGGCCACACGCAGCAATTGCGGCAGGCCGATGTCACCCACCACGACCAACCCGGCGAACTCTGGCTCGACGGACAAGCGCCCCAATTGCGCCTCATCGACCACGGCGTAACCAGCCTGCTGACTCAGCAACAGCTGCAAGGCCTGACGCTCGATCGGCACGCCTTGCAGATTCAGATGGGGATAGTTGCCGCGCAGATAATCGGCCGTCGCACTGGGCATGCGCACAGCGACGCGGGTTTGGCTGTCGAGTTTTTCCAACTCCACGGCACCGGTGCTTTTCTGGTCGCTGACCACCAGTTGCGGCACCCGCATGTAGGGGTCGGAAAATTGCCAGAGCCGCAGGCCGGCGGGGGTTTGGGTCAGCCCGGGGGCGATGTCGATTTCACCCTCGCGTGCGGCGGCTTCCAGTTGCTCAAGGTCAGGAAAGTTACGCCAGCTCAGCTCGACCTTGAGGGCCTTGGCCAGCCATTTCATCAACTCGACGTTGACCCCGGACAAGCGCTGCAAGCGGCGATCGTATTGCGCGTACGGCGCCTGCAACACCAGCCCCACGCGCAATTCGCCGTGCGTTGCCAGCCACAGTTGTTGCTTGGGCGACAAGGGCGCGACGTGCGTCGGTGGCGCGGAAGCCGCCCAACTCATCAAGGGAAACCACAAACAGCCGATAACCCACAGGCAGCGAAAACGCATCATCGAAGTCTCACACACTGACAAATACTGACCAACCCATTAGGCTGCCGGAATAACTTCTGGCCTGGAATATCCGATGCCCCCTGTCTACCGCCTGGCACTGCCAGCATTGTGCCTGTCGCTGATCCTGCCTTGCGCCTTTTCCGTCGAGGCGGCCGACCCGGCGCCTGCCACTGCAGAAAAACCTGCAGAAGAAAAACCGGTCGAACGCCAGCCACTGCTTGAGCGTAGTCAGGAAGAAGCGACAGCACTTGAGCGAAAAATCCCGGCGCAGGAGCAGCAACAACTGCAAGCCGGTGCCGACACCTTTCTTGCGTTGTGGAAACCGGCCAATACCGCCGAGCCCAAAGGTGCGGTGATTATCATCCCGGGCGCCGGTGAAACCGTTGACTGGCCGCAAGCTATCGGCCCGTTACGTAATAAATTGCCCGACGCGAAGTGGAGCAGCCTGAGTATCACCTTGCCCGACCTGCAAAGCGATGCCATTGCGCCCCGCGTCGTGGAAATGCCGCCAACGCTCAAGGCGCCGGAAACCGGCAGCAAGGACTCGACCACGGCGGCCCCCATCGAGCAAGCGGCCGGTGGCGAAGCGGAAGTTGCCGACAAGGCCATCGCCGAAACCACCGAGGAGCAGTCCAAGGCCGACGCTGAACGCATCTTTGCTCGAATTGATGCCGCCATTGCCTATGCCGAACAGCAAAGCGCTCGCAGCATCGTCGTGCTGGGACATGGCACCGGCGCTTATTGGGCAGCGCGTTATCTGAGCGAAAAGCAGCCGTCGCAAGTGGAGAAGTTTGTGATGGTGGCGGTGCAGACACCCGCTGCGGCGAAACCCGAGCTGGCGCAATTGACGCCAACGTTGAAGCTGCCGACCGTCGATATTTTCTACATGGATAAGCCGCTGGATCGCAACGCAGCGCTGGAACGGATGCAGGCCAGCAAGCGGTTGAAGACTTCGGCGTTCAGCCAGGTATCGCTCAAAGCGTTGCCCGGTAATGCCAAGGCTGAGCAAGAGCAACTGGTGCGCCGGGTGCGTGGGTGGTTGAATCCGCAGAATGAGGCGGACTGATAGACCGCGTCGCGCCATTCGCGGGCAAGCCTCGCTCCTACGGTTTCTGTGTCGTATGACGCGAAACCTGTAGGAGCGAGGCTTGCCCGCGAAGACGGTATCCCGGCGACACGAATCTTTCCTGCTACCGAAAATCCCGCCGCTCACGAATCAACGTGTAGGCCGTATGCAGTTCGCGAGTCTTGTCAGTCGCCTCACGCACCTGCAACGCCGTCGCCCCGCTGCCGGCAATCTTGTCCGGATGATGACGACTCAGCAGGCGTCGATAGGCACGCTTGATCTGCGCCGGCTCGCTGGTCGCCGACACCCCCAAAAGCCGCAAGGCATCCTGATACGTCAGAGCACTGCTGACTTGTGGCCGCAGGTGCGGCTCATAGTCCGCCGCCAGCGCCTGCACCTGATGGCGCGTCCAGCCCAACCACTTGCCCCATTGCGCAATCAGTTCACGCTCGGCATTGCCCGCGCGCCCATCGGCCCAGACCATCCGCCAACAGGCGCGCAGCACACCTTCCGCTGCATGTGGCTGAGCGCTCAAGCGCCGCAGATAGCCGCGCAACCGGTCGTTGCCTGACTTGCCGCGATTGAATGCAGCAATTGCCCGCCGCTTTGCAGGCTCGGTCATTTCCAGCGAATGCATTTCCTGACGTGCCTGCAGGATATGTCCTTCCCCCACTCGCCCATCGCTCTTGGCCAGCCGTCCCAGCAACACAAACAAAAGCTCATCGTTGCGCAGCATCGGACGACCGCCGAGCCTTTCACGCAAATGCCCCCAGCTTTGCAGGTGCAAGCGCCGATCCAGCGCCTGTCCCAACAAAGCGCCGAGCATGGCCCCCGGAATGCTGGCTATGGCAAAGCCCGCTCCGGCTCCAATCAGAGTCCCTGGCCACAGCATGTCAGCGTCTCGCTTCTATCAGAGTTTCAACTTCAGCCAGGCGTTCGTGCGTGCCGACATCCACCCAGTGCCCCTTCAGGCGTTCACCGGTTACTTGTCCATCGTCCATGGCTTTGCGCAGCAAGGGTGCCAGTTTGAAGGCACCGGCCGAGCAACCGTCGAACAATTGCGGATGCAGCACGGCAATGCCGCTGTAGGTCAGGGTGTCGGTGTCCGGCTGACCATCGCGCACTTGCCCGTCGACCAGCGTGAAATCGCCGGTGGGGTGATGGGCCGGGTTGGCCGCCAGCACCAGATGCGCCAACCCGGCGATGGGTTGATGCAGCACGCTGAAGTCGTAGTCAGTCCAGATGTCACCATTGACCAACAGGAAAGCCTCATCGCCCAGCAACGGCAACGCACGGAAGATCCCGCCGCCGGTTTCCAGTGGCTCACCTTCTGGCGAGTACTGAATACGCACGCCGTATTGCGAACCGTCACCCAGGTAACTTTCGATCTGCTGACCGAGCCAGGCGTGATTGATCACGATCTCGGTAAACCCGGCGATCGCCAGGGCTTTCAAGTGGTACTCGATCAGAGGCACGCCGCCGGCACGAACCAGCGGCTTTGGAGTGGTCAGGGTCAGCGGGCGCATGCGCTCGCCTTTACCGGCTGCCAGAATCATCGCCTTCATGCAGGGGCTCCAGCACGCAGGCTTAGCAGCAACACATCCAGCTCAGCCAGTTCTGGACGGCGGGCGATCACCGCTTCTACATAAGCAAAGAAGCGCGGTACATCGGCCAGGTAGCGCGGCTTGCCGTCGCGATGGCAGATGCGAGCGAAGATGCCGATCACTTTCAGGTGACGCTGCACGCCCATCAGGTCGCTGGCGCGCCGGAAGTCTTCGAAATCAGGCTGTACGGGAATGCCCAGAGCGCCTGCTTGCTGCCAGTAATCTTCCAGCCAGGCACGCACACGTTCCTCGGGCCAACTGAGGAAGGCGTCCTTGAACAGACAGGTCACGTCGTAGGTCACCGGACCATAGACCGCGTCCTGGAAATCCAGCACGCCAGGGTTCGGCTCGCTGAGCATCAGGTTGCGTGGCATGTAGTCGCGATGCACCAGCACTTTCGGCTGAGCCAGTGCGCTGTCGATCAGCAGCTCAGTCACGTTCTGCCAGAGCATCTGCTGCGCCGAATCGAACTCGATGCCCAGCTCGCGTTTCACGTACCACTCGGGGAACAGTTCCAGCTCGCGACGCAGCAATGCCACGTCATAACTTGGCAGCGGCGCAACCATCGGCAACTGTTGAAAAGCCAGCAATGCTTGCAGGGCATCCTTGAACAAATCGTCGGCATTTTCGCTGTCGATTACGTCCAGATAAGTCTTGTTGCCCAGGTCATTGAGCAAAAGAAAACCGCGCTCGAGGTCTTCGGCATAAATTTTCGGAACATTTATTCCGGATTTCGCCAGCAAAAAAGCGATATCCACGAAGGGTTTGCAGTTTTCCTGGGGCGGTGGAGCATCCATCACGACGAAACTTCGGCCCTCGCCTTCCCATCGGAAATAGCGCCGAAAACTTGCGTCGCTACTGGCCGCGGTCAATGTGGCCGGGGGTACGGCGCCCCAGCCCTGTTCTGCAAAGAGGGTTGCCAACTGCTCATCGAGCCAAACTTTCAGGTGTTGCAAACGTACATCTTGGTCAGGCATTGCAAGGGTCTCCGACGGCGCTAGCCGTCAAGCGGGTCATGCTTTATTATCCAGCATCTTTTTCAGACCATCGAGAGGCGTGCGGCCCACACCGCGGGCAGATGGCACGCAGGAAGCCCGGACTAATAAGATGGCATTGAAATCCCCCGCGTTTCGTAAAAAATTTCCGTTGTTGGTTACCGGCAGTCTGCTGGCCCTGCAACCTCTAGCCACTTCATTCGTGGTCGCCGCGGAACAGTATGACTGCTCAGTCTCTGCTTCGGGTGCCTGGGACTGTGCGCCAAAAGCGCCAGCGGCGGCATTGCCACCGCGTCCCGTCCATGACGGCAGCGCAGTTTCCGCCACAGGCGAACCTGCGACCGAGAATGGCACCAGTGAAGACACCGGCGCCAAGCCTGTTCTGGTTACCGAGTCCAAAGGCCGCGGCCTGAAGTCGCGTAGTGCAGACTACAGTCACCTCGACTGGGTTCCGCGCGAGAACCTCACGGCAGCGCAACTGGCCGAGACCGGTCCTTACTGCTCTGGTTCCTATATCGAACCGATTCGTCCTGGCATGAATGACAAGACGAATAAAAGTGACGCCCCGACCTTTATCGGCGCCAAGGCCTCTCGCTACAAGCAGGATGAGCAAATTGCGACCCTGGCCGGTGACGTCGTCATGCGTCAGGGCAGCATGCAGGTCGAAGCCGACGAAGCGAACCTTTACCAGGCTGAAAGCCGTGGCGAACTGAGCGGCAACGTGCGCATTCGCGACAACGGCGCGCTGATCGTGGGCGACCACGCCGACGTGCAGCTCGATACCGGTGAAGCCAAGGTTGATAACGCCGAATACGTGATGCACAAATCCCGTATCCGCGGTAACGCGCTGTACGCCAAACGTGCCGAAAACGCGATCATCCGCCTCAAGGATGGTACGTACACCACGTGCGAACCGAACAGCAACGCCTGGCAGCTCAAGGGCAACAACATCACCTTGAACCCGGCGACCGGCTTCGGTACCGCGACCAACGTGACACTGCGGGTCAAGGACATTCCAGTCCTGTACACGCCATACATCTACTTCCCGATCGATGACCGTCGCCAGTCCGGCTTCCTGCCGCCGACTATCGGCACCGGCAGCGATACCGGCTTCATGCTGGTGACACCGTACTACTTCAACCTGGCACCGAACTACGATGCCACGTTGTACCCGCGTTACATGAGCAAGCACGGCTTGTTGATGGAAGGCGAGTTCCGCTACCTGACCCCGTCCAGCGAAGGTCAGTTCGGCGCCGCGTACCTCAACGACGAAGACACCGATCGCAGCAAGCAGACCGACTACCAGAAAAACCGCTACATGTATAACTGGCAGCACAAGGGTGGTCTGGATTCGCGTGTTCTCACGCAGGTCGATTACACCAAGATCAGCGATCCGTATTACTTCCAGGATCTGCAGACTGATCAGATTGGTGTCAAAAGTGCAGATTACGTCAACCAGCAGGGTTCCGTTACGTACCGTGGAGATAGCTACACAGCTCGACTCAATGCCCAGGCCTATCAGCTGGCGACCGTGTCGAACATCACGCCTTACAACCGTTTGCCACAGATCACCTTCGATGGCGCTCTGCCGTATCACCCGGGCGGGCTGGATTTCTCGTACAACACTGAACTTGTGCGATTTGACCGGGATCTGGAAAACGGCACCTTCACCGATGAAGACGGTAATGTGTCCCCGCGTCTCGACACTAACGTTGCAGGTCTTGCGCGCGCCACTGGCGACCGCCTCAACCTTGCTCCGGCCGTCAGCCTGCCGCTGAACTGGACATATGGTTTCCTGAAGCCATCGCTCAAGTACCAATACACTCAGTATCAGCTGGACCTGGACGGGACCGGTAAATCCCAGATTGCCGCACAGAACGCTGAGCAAGACAAACTCAACGGCACCTTCGGGAGCAACCAGAACCGTGGCGTGCCAATCGCGAGTATCGACAGCGGCCTGTATTTCGATCGCAACACCCAATGGTTCGGCAAGAACTATCGCCAGACCCTGGAACCACGTCTGTACTACCTCTACGTTCCAGAAGAAGATCAGGAAGACATTCCAGTTTTCGACACCGGTGAATACACCTTCAACTATGCGTCGCTGTTCCGTGACAACCGGTTCTCGGGCTCCGACCGTGTCGGCGACGAGAACAAGCTGTCCCTGGGCGTTACCAACCGCTGGATCGAAGAGGACGGTTTCGAACGTCAACGGATCAGTGTAGGCCAGGCGTTGTACTTCAAGGACCGCGAAGTCCAGTTGCCGGGTATCGATGCAAAAACCCGCGACGATGCGCAGTCCAACGTTTCACCGTATGCGCTGGAATACGAGTATCGCTGGAACCGCGATTGGCGCACCACAGCCGACTACAACTGGGACCCGGACAGCCGCAGCCCTCGCTCAGGCAGCGCGATGTTCCACTACCAGCCTGAAGACAACCCGAACAAGGTCATCAACGCCGGTTATCGCTATCGCAACGACCAGGTCCGTTACGATCAGAACACCGGTAAATGGTCGGTGGGCGGTGGTGACTATGGCACCCCTGGCCAACCTGGCTATGTGAAGGACTACTACAAAATCCAACAGCACGATTTCTCGGTGATCTGGCCGATCGTGCCGCAATGGAACGCTATCAGCCGCTGGCAGTATGACTACAACCGCAACCGTACCCTGGAAGCCTTCGGTGGTTTCGAGTACGACAACTGCTGCTGGAAACTGCGCCTGATCAACCGTTACTGGGTTTCGTATGACGAATTCAGTCAGAACGCCCCGGAAAACGAAAAAGGCGACCACGGCATTTTCCTACAAATCGTTCTGAAAGGTCTCGGCGGCCTCACCGGCGCCAAAGTAGAGAGCTTCCTCGACAAAGGCATCCAAGGTTATCGTGAACGTGAAGACCAAGCTTTCTGATTGTCTGCGCCCGCTAGTGTTGGGCGCGCTGTTCCTGGGTACTGCGGCGAACGCCGCGGTACAGTCCATCGATAAAGTGGTGGCCATTGTCGACAACGACGTGGTCATGCAGAGCCAACTGGACCAGCGTGTTCATGAAGTTCAGCAAACCATCGCCAAACGCGGCTCTGCCGTGCCGCCGGCCGGCGTGCTGGATCAGCAGGTGCTTGAGCGCTTGATCGTCGAAAACCTGCAACTGCAGATCGGCGAGCGTTCCGGCATCCGCATCACCGATGAAGAACTGAACCAGGCCGTCGGCACCATTGCCCAGCGCAATAACATGTCGATTGATCAATTCCGCGCCGCCCTGACTCGCGACGGTCTGTCTTACGACGACGCCCGCGAACAGATCCGTCGCGAAATGATCATCAGCCGTGTGCGCCAGCGTCGCGTGGCAGAGCGCATCCAGGTGTCTGAACAGGAAGTGAAGAACTTCCTGGCTTCCGACCTTGGCAAAATGCAGCTGTCCGAAGAATTCCGCCTAGCCAACATCCTGATTCCTACACCGGAAAGCGCCAACTCCGACGCAATTCAGAGTGCGGCCAAACAGGCTGATGCGGTCTACCAGCAACTCAAGCAAGGCGCTGACTTCGGTCAGTTGGCAATCGCTAAATCCGCCAGCGAAACCGCACTGGAAGGCGGCGACATGGGCTGGCGTAAAGCTGCTCAATTGCCACCTCCGTTCGATCGCATGCTGAGCACCATGACGGTTGGCGACATTACCCAGCCAATGCGTACGCCGGGCGGCTTCATCATCCTGAAGATCCTCGACAAGCGTGGCGGTGAAACCCAGACGCGTGACGAAGTGCACGTGCGTCATATCCTGGTCAAACCTAGCCCGATCCGTGACGAAGCAAAAACCAAAGCCCTGGCTGAATCGCTCTACACCCGAATCGAAGCGGGCGAAGATTTCAGCGAACTGGCGAAAAGCTTCTCGGAAGATCCGGGTTCCGCCCTCAACGGTGGCGACCTGAACTGGATCGACCCGAACGCATTGGTGCCTGAGTTCCGCGAAGTGATGGCCAAGACCCCGCAAGGTCAGCTGTCCAAGCCGTTCCAGACCCAATACGGCTGGCACGTACTGGAAGTCCTTGGCCGCCGCGCCACCGACAGCACCACCCAGGCCCGTGAGCAGCAAGCAATGACCGTACTGCGTAACCGCAAATACGACGAAGAGCTGCAAACCTGGCTGCGTCAGATCCGTGACGAAGCGTACGTAGAGATCAAACTCCCTGGTGCAGACCAGGCAGCGCAGTGAAACCCAAGCGTTTTGCGCTGACACCCGGCGAACCGGCTGGCATAGGTCCTGACCTGTGCCTGCTGCTCGCCTCGCAAGCCCAGCCACACCCCCTGATTGCCATTACCAGCCGCGACCTGCTCCTCGAGCGGGCCGCGCAGCTGGGCGTGGTCGTCGACTTGCTCCCGGTTGCGCCGGACAGCTGGCCGGATGCTCCGGCACCCGCCAACAGCCTGTATGTCTGGGATACCCCGCTTAATGCACCGGTCATCGCCGGGCAACTGGACAAGGCCAATGCAGCTTTCGTTCTGGAAACCCTGACCCGTGCGGGCCAAGGCTGCCTCGACGGGCATTTCGCCGGCATGATCACCGCCCCTGTACACAAGGGTGTGATCAATGAATCCGGAATTGCCTTCTCCGGGCACACCGAATTTCTCGCTGACCTGACCCATACCGCGCAAGTGGTGATGATGCTTGCCACCCGCGGCTTGCGCGTGGCGCTGGTCACCACTCACCTGCCCCTTCGGGAGATTGCCGACGCGATCACGCCGGAGCGTCTGGAACGGGTCACGCGCATTCTGCACGCAGACCTGCAACAAAAGTTCGGCATCGCCCAGCCACGCATCCTGGTTTGCGGGCTAAACCCGCACGCCGGTGAAGGCGGACACCTGGGCCATGAAGAAATCGACATCATCGAACCTACATTAGAGCGCCTGCGCGGTGAGGGTATGGACCTTCGTGGCCCCCTGCCCGCCGACACTCTGTTTACCCCCAAATATCTGGAGCACTGCGACGCGGTGCTGGCGATGTACCACGACCAGGGCCTGCCGGTGCTGAAATACAAAGGCTTCGGCGCGGCAGTCAACGTGACCCTGGGCTTGCCGATCATCCGCACGTCGGTCGACCACGGCACTGCCCTGGATCTGGCCGGCAGCGGCAACATCGACACCGGCAGCCTGCAAGTCGCCCTGGAAACCGCCTACCAGATGGCCGAGACCCGTTTATGACCGAGCATTACCAACACCGGGCGCGCAAGCGTTTCGGCCAGAACTTTCTGCACGATGCTGGCGTTATTGACCGCATCCTGCGCTCCATCCACGCCAAGCCCGAAGACCGCCTGCTGGAAATCGGCCCGGGCCAGGGTGCGTTGACCCAAGGCCTGCTGGGCAGCGGCGCGCAACTGGACGTGGTGGAGCTGGACAAAGACCTGATCCCGATCCTCAATCAGCAGTTCGCCGGCAAGAGCAACTTCAACCTGCATCAGGGCGACGCGCTGAAGTTCGACTTCAACAGCCTGAATGCAGCACCGGGCAGCCTTCGGGTCGTCGGCAACCTGCCGTACAACATCTCTACGCCGCTGATTTTTCACTTGCTGCATAACGCCAGCCTGATTCGCGACATGCACTTCATGCTGCAAAAGGAAGTGGTCGAGCGCATGGCGGCAGGCCCTGGTGGTGGTGATTGGGGTCGTCTGTCGATCATGGTTCAATATCACTGCCGGGTTGAGCATCTGTTCAACGTTGGCCCGGGCGCGTTCAACCCGCCACCGAAAGTCGATTCAGCCATCGTTCGCCTGGTGCCACACGCTGTGCTGCCGCACCCGGCCAAGGATCACAAGCTGCTGGAACGTGTCGTGCGCGAAGCCTTCAACCAGCGCCGCAAGACCCTGCGCAACACCCTCAAATTGCTGCTGAGCAACGACGAAATCACCGCCGCCGGTGTCGACGGCAGCCTTCGTCCAGAGCAGCTCGACCTCGCCGCCTTCGTGCGCCTGGCCGACAAGCTCAGCGAACAAGTCCTGCAATACCCTGCCGCTGACTGACAGTTGGCGAGCGTGATCGGGTAGGACACCAGCCCTCATGTCTGGTTTACTACCCGATACTTGGCCTAGACTGATTCAATCAGCTACGCCCCGCGTCCCGCTTCGTTTTTAAGGCCTCTTGCATGTCCGATCCTCGTTATCAGGTCGACGTCAGCGTCGTCACCCGCTATCTGGCAGAACAATCGCAACCCGAGCACAACCGCTTTGCCTTCGCCTACACCATTACCGTGCACAACAATGGCGAGCTACCAGCCAAACTGCTGTCGCGGCACTGGGTGATTACCGATGGCGACGGGCATGTCGAGGAGGTTCGTGGCGCAGGTGTGGTGGGCCAGCAACCGTTGATTGAGAACGGTGAAAGTCATACTTACAGCAGCGGCACGGTCATGACCACCAAGGTCGGCACGATGCAAGGCACTTATGAGATGGTCGCCGACGACGGCAAACATTTCGACGCCATCATCGCTCCCTTCCGCCTGGCGGTGCCCGGAGCCCTGCACTAATGGCGACGTACGCCGTCGGCGACCTTCAAGGCTGCCTTGAGCCGCTGCAATGCCTGCTCAAACAAGTCGCGTTCGACCCTGCAAAGGATCGTCTGTGGCTGGTGGGCGATCTGGTCAACCGTGGCCCGCAGTCGCTGGCGACGTTGCGTTTTCTCTATAGCATTCGCGAATCGCTGGTGTGCGTGCTCGGCAACCATGACCTGCACTTGCTGGCGGCCGGGCAGAACATTGAACGCCTGAAGAAAGCCGACACCCTGCGCGAGATTCTCGACGCACCCGATCACCCTGAACTGCTGGAGTGGATGCGTCAGCAAAAGCTCATGCACTACGACGAACAGCGCAATATTGCCTTGGTCCATGCCGGTATCCCGCCACAGTGGTCGCTGCGCAAAGCCATGAAATGCGCCGCTGAAGTCGAAGAAGCCCTGCGCGACGACAACCGTTTCCCGGCCTACCTTGACGGCATGTACGGCAACGAACCGGTGAAATGGGACAACGACCTCAAAGGCGTGACCCGCCTGCGCGTGATCACCAACTATTTCACCCGTATGCGCTTCTGTACCAGCGAGGGCAAACTCGACCTCAAGGGCAAAGAAGGTATCGACACCGCCCCGCCGGGTTATGCGCCGTGGTTCAAGCACAAGGATCGCAAGACCAAGGGCCTGAAGATCATCTTCGGCCACTGGGCGGCGCTCGAAGGCCAGTGTGACGAGCCAGACGTCTTCGCACTCGACACCGGGTGTGTCTGGGGCGGCTCCATGACCCTGATGAATGTCGACACCGGTGAACGCCTGCTGTGCAAATGTGACGAACATGGCCACACCTTACCGCCAGTCGCCCCCTCCATCCCCGAACAAACGTCAGCCAGCGCCCAGCGCTAGACTGCGCTTTCAGCCGAGCCACAGGAGCCCGCCATGAGCGAATTCAAACGCATCCCCCCGGAACAGGCACAAGCCCTGCGCGAACAAGGCGCGGTGGTGGTCGATGTCCGTGACCCTGCTACCTATGCCGCGCTGCACATCAGCGGCTCGAAGCACCTGGACAATCACTCTCTTCATACTTTCATTCAGGCGGCCGATCTGGATGCACCCACCGTGGTGGTCTGCTATCACGGCAATTCCAGCCAGGGCGCCGCCGCTTACCTGATAAGCCAGGGCTTCTCCGACGTGTACAGCATGGATGGCGGTTTTGAGCTGTGGCGTACGACTTATCCTGCGGAAACGGCGCAAGGCACGTCCGAATAATTTTTTTGTAACGTGCAAGCCCCGGCCCCCGCGGGCTCGCGCGGTGGCAGACGAACGGTCTGCCACAACTAATTACGTATCTCGCCTTTACCTCCCGAATTCCCAACTATCCTTAAGCGCAGGCCATCCAAAACAGGGGAGAGCCGGTACACCGGCGCGCGGGTCATCGGGAGTAGCTTTCGGGGGAGTCAGCTCCGAAAGAGTTCTGGGGGGTAAACAGCAACTGCATATCCGGTTGCTGCCAGCATCGACTGAATGATCCGGCGTCGGCTCCACGTATCGAGCGAGGTGACGTCATGAGTATCTTTAGCCACTTCCAACAACGCTTCGAGTCCACACGCCAGGAAGAACTCTCGCTGCAAGAGTATCTTGAGCTGTGCAAAAGTGACCGCAGCGCCTACGCCTCCGCCGCCGAGCGTCTATTGCTGGCCATCGGAGAACCGGAGCTGCTCGACACCTCGACCAATTCGAGACTGTCGCGAATCTTCTCCAACAAGGTGATCCGCCGCTATCCGGCCTTTGAAGACTTCCACGGGATGGAAGAATGCATTGACCAGATCGTGTCGTATTTCCGCCATGCCGCTCAGGGCCTGGAAGAGAAGAAACAAATCCTCTATCTGCTCGGCCCCGTCGGTGGCGGTAAATCGTCCCTGGCCGAGAAGCTGAAACAGCTGATCGAGAAAGTGCCCTTCTACGCCATCAAGGGCTCGCCGGTATTCGAGTCGCCGCTGGGTCTGTTCAACGCCACGGAAGATGGCGCGATCCTCGAAGAAGACTTCGGCATTCCGCGGCGCTACCTCAATACCATCATGTCGCCATGGGCCACCAAGCGCCTGGCCGAATTCGGCGGCGACATCAGCCAGTTTCGCGTGGTGAAACTCTACCCGTCGATCCTCAATCAGATCGCGGTGGCCAAGACCGAACCGGGCGATGAGAACAACCAGGACATCTCGGCGCTGGTGGGCAAGGTCGATATCCGCAAACTGGAGGAATACCCACAGAACGACGCCGACGCCTACAGCTATTCGGGCGCGCTGTGCCGGGCCAACCAGGGCCTGATGGAATTCGTCGAAATGTTCAAGGCGCCGATCAAGGTGCTGCACCCATTGCTGACCGCTACCCAGGAAGGCAACTACAACAGTACCGAAGGCCTCGGGGCGATTCCGTTTACCGGGATCCTGCTGGCTCACTCCAACGAATCGGAATGGCACACCTTCCGTAACAACAAGAACAACGAAGCCTTCATCGACCGGATCTACATCGTCAAAGTACCGTACTGCCTGCGGGTCAGCGACGAAGTGAAGATCTACGACAAGCTTCTGTTCAACAGCTCCCTGGCCAAGGCCCATTGCGCACCCGACACCCTGAAAATGCTTGCCCAGTTCACCGTGCTCTCACGTCTCAAGGAGCCGGAAAACTCCAACATCTACTCCAAGATGCGTGTGTATGACGGCGAGAATCTCAAGGACACCGACCCGAAAGCCAAGTCGATCCAGGAGTACCGCGACAACGCCGGTGTGGACGAAGGCATGAACGGCCTTTCGACCCGGTTTGCGTTCAAGATCCTGTCCAAGGTCTTCAACTTTGATCCGCACGAGATCGCCGCCAACCCGGTGCACTTGCTCTACGTGCTGGAACAACAGATCGAACAGGAACAATTCCAGGCCGAGACCCGCGAACGGTATCTGCGCTTCCTCAAGGAATACCTGGCACCGCGTTATATCGAATTCATCGGCAAGGAGATCCAGACTGCCTACCTCGAGTCTTACAGCGAGTACGGCCAGAACATCTTCGATCGCTACGTGCTGTACGCCGACTTCTGGATCCAGGACCAGGAATACCGCGACCCGGAAACCGGCGAGATCCTCAACCGCGTTGCGCTGAACGAAGAGCTTGAGAAAATCGAAAAACCGGCCGGCATCAGCAATCCGAAGGATTTCCGCAACGAAATCGTCAATTTCGTCCTGCGCGCCCGGGCCAACAACAATGGCAAGAACCCGACCTGGCTCAGCTACGAAAAACTGCGGGTGGTCATCGAGAAGAAAATGTTCTCCAACACCGAGGACCTCCTGCCGGTCATCAGCTTCAACGCCAAGGCCAGCAAAGAGGATCAGCAGAAGCACAACGACTTCGTCACACGGATGGTCGAGCGGGGCTACACCGACAAACAGGTAAGGCTTCTTTCTGAATGGTACCTACGGGTCCGGAAATCGCAGTGAAGCAGCTGCAAGCTTCTAGCTACAAGCTGCAAGGGAAAAGCGGTTGAATCCCGGCCACGGGAGTTAATGGCGCTTTCGCTTGCAGCTTGAAGCTTACGACTTGAAGCTCCCCGGAGGGGCCTATGAGCTATGTGATCGACCGACGTCTCAATGGCAAGAACAAGAGCACGGTGAACCGTCAGCGGTTTCTGCGGCGTTATCGTGATCACATCAAGAAAGCCGTCGAAGAGGCGGTCAGTCGGCGTTCCATTACCGATATGGAACACGGCGAACAGATCAGCATCCCCGGCCGCGACATCGACGAGCCGGTGCTTCACCACGGACGCGGTGGCAAGCAGACGGTCGTGCACCCCGGCAACAAGGAATTCACCAGCGGCGAGCACATCGCGCGCCCACCCGGAGGTGGTGGCGGCAGAGGCCCAGGCAAGGCCGGCAATTCGGGCGAAGGGATGGACGAGTTCGTCTTCCAGATCACCCAGGAAGAATTTCTCGAATTCATGTTCGAAGACCTCGAGCTGCCGAACCTGGTCAAGCGTCACCTGACCGGCACCGACACCTTCAAGACCGTGCGCGCGGGTATCAGCAACGAAGGTAATCCGTCGCGAATCAACATCATCCGAACCTTGCGCTCGGCCCATGCCCGGCGAATCGCCCTGTCTGGTAGCAGCCGGGCAAAATTACGCGAAGCCAAAGACGAACTGCTGCGACTCAAGCGGGATGAACCGGACAACTTCGGCGATATTCAGGAAATCGAAGCGGAAATCGAAAAACTCAGTGCGCGCATCCATCGCGTGCCGTTTCTCGACACCTTTGACCTCAAGTACAACCTGCTCATCAAGCAGCCTAACCCAAGCTCCAAGGCGGTGATGTTCTGCCTGATGGACGTGTCCGGCTCCATGACCCAGGCGACCAAGGACATCGCCAAGCGCTTCTTCATCCTGCTGTACCTGTTTCTCAAGCGTAACTACGACAAGATCGACGTCGTGTTCATCCGCCACCACACCAGTGCCCGCGAAGTGGATGAGGAAGAGTTCTTCTACTCCCGGGAAACCGGCGGCACCATCGTCTCCAGCGCCTTGAAACTGATGCAGGAGATCATGGCCGAGCGCTATCCGAGCAATGAATGGAATATCTATGCAGCCCAGGCGTCCGACGGCGACAACTGGAACGACGACTCGCCGATTTGCCGCGATATTCTGATCAACCAGATCATGCCGTTCGTGCAGTACTACACTTACGTTGAGATTACCCCGCGCGAACACCAGGCCCTGTGGTTCGAGTACGAACGCATTGCCGAAGCCTTCTCTGACACTTTCGCCCAGCAGCAACTGGTCTCGGCCGGGGATATCTATCCGGTCTTCCGTGAACTCTTCCAGCGCAGGTTAGTGACATGACCGCCAAAGAGCAGAAGCGCCAACCCATTTCCACCGGCTCCGAATGGACGTTCGAGCTGATCCAGGCCTATGACAAAGAAATCAGTCGCCTGGCGGCTCGTTATGCCTTGGATACCTACCCCAACCAGATTGAAGTGATCACCGCCGAGCAGATGATGGACGCCTACGCCTCCGTCGGCATGCCGTTGGGTTATCACCATTGGTCCTATGGCAAACACTTCCTCAGCACCGAGAAGTCCTACAGCCGTGGGCAGATGGGGCTGGCCTACGAGATCGTGATCAACTCCGACCCGTGCATCGCGTACCTGATGGAAGAAAACACCATCTGCATGCAGGCGCTGGTGGTTGCTCATGCCTGCTACGGCCACAACAGCTTCTTCAAGGGTAATTACCTGTTCCGCACCTGGACCGATGCCAGCTCGATCATCGATTACCTGGTCTTCGCCAAGCAGTACATCATGCAGTGCGAAGAGCGCCATGGCATCGACGCGGTCGAGGATCTGCTGGATTCCTGCCATGCGCTGATGAACTACGGAGTCGATCGCTACAAACGCCCCTATCCGATATCGGCTGAAGAAGAACGCCGTCGGCAGAAGGATCGGGAAGAGCATTTGCAGAAGCAGATCAACGATCTGTGGCGGACCATTCCAAAAGGCGCGGACAAATACAGCGACAAGGACAACGCGCGCTTCCCCGCCGAACCTCAGGAAAATATCCTGTATTTCATCGAAAAACACGCGCCGCTGCTGGAGCCATGGCAGCGGGAAATCGTGCGGATCGTGCGCAAGATTGCTCAATATTTCTACCCGCAACGCCAGACTCAGGTGATGAACGAAGGCTGGGCCACGTTCTGGCATTACACGCTGATGAACGACCTGTATGACGAAGGGCTCGTCACCGACGGCTTCATGATGGAGTTTCTGACGTCCCACACCAGCGTGGTCTACCAACCCGGCTTCGACAGCCCCTACTACAACGGCATCAATCCCTACACCCTGGGGTTTGCCATGTACCGGGACATTCGGCGCATGTGTGAACACCCAACCGAAGAGGACTACCGCTGGTTCCCGGAAATTGCCGGCACCGATTGGCTATCAAGCATCAAGTTCGCCATGAGCAGTTTCAAGGATGAGAGCTTCATCCTCCAATACCTGTCGCCCCAGGTGATCCGCGACCTGAAACTGTTCAGCATTCTCGATGACGACCAGAAGGACGATCTGCTGGTGCCGGCCATTCACGATGAGCCGGGCTACCGGATCATCCGTGAAACCCTGGCGGCCCAGTACAACCTCGGCAATCGCGAACCCAACGTACAGATCTACAGTATCGATCGGCGCGGCGACCGCTCTCTGACCTTGCGTCACCAGCAGCACGACCGCAAACCACTGGGTGAGTCCACTGAGGAAGTACTCAAACACCTGCATCGCCTCTGGGGCTTCGACATTCACCTGGAAACCCTGCAAGGCGACCAGGTCATGAAAGTTCAGCACGTTCCACCCAGAAGTGAACACGCCGAGGGGGATTACGGCCGGCTCGACTTGGCTGTCATCCATCTTTGAACCTGTTTCTGCCTCCGGAAGTTTGACGCAAAGGTTATTCTGTCGAGCTAACGGAGGTTTTTTATGCGGATTTATAAAGTCGGCGGTGCGGTACGCGATCGCCTGCTGGGCAAGCCTGTCACCGATATCGACTGGGTCGTGGTTGGTGCCACCACTGAAGAAATGCTCGCTCAGGGCTATCGCCCCGTGGGTGCTGACTTCCCGGTATTTCTTCACCCCAAGAGCGGTGAGGAATATGCCCTCGCCCGTACCGAACGCAAAAGCGGACGCGGTTACGGCGGCTTTACCTTTCACGCCAGCCCTGAAGTCACCCTCGAAGAAGACCTGATCCGTCGCGACCTGACGATCAACGCCATGGCCGAAGACGATCAGCAGAACCTGACCGACCCTTACCACGGCCAGCGCGATCTCGATGCTCGTGTACTTCGTCACGTTTCCCCCGCGTTCGCCGAAGATCCGCTCCGTGTGTTACGCGTTGCGCGCTTCGCCGCCCGTTATGCCGGACTGGGTTTCACCGTCGCGTCTGAAACAATGGAGCTCATGCGCCAACTCAGTGAGTCAGGCGAACTGGAGGCGCTGACTGCGGAACGCAGCTGGAAAGAAATATCCCGTGCGCTAATGGAAGACCAGCCACAGGTGTTCATCGAGGTGCTGCGTGAATGCGGAGCGCTCAAGGTGTTGATGCCGGAAGTCGACGCCCTGTTTGGCGTGCCCCAGCCCGAAGCCCATCATCCGGAGATCGACACTGGCGTGCACACCCTGAGCGTGCTCGAACAAGCCGCGCTGCATAAACAACCGCTGACCGTGCGCTGGGCGTGCCTGCTGCATGATCTGGGCAAAGGATTGACGCCCAAAGAAGAGTGGCCACGCCACATTGCTCATGAACACACGGGTTTGAAGCTAATCAAAGCGGTCAACGAACGCTTCAAGGCACCGAAGGATTGTCAGGAACTGGCATTGCTGGTGGGCCAATATCACACCCATGGCCACCGCGCCCTGGAGCTGAAACCCTCGACTTTGCTGGAGTTACTGCAGAGTTTTGACGTTTACCGTCGGCCTCAGCGGTTTGTAGAGTTCATTGCTGCGTGTGAGATGGATGCGCGGGGCCGCAAAGGGCTGGAGCAAAGAAGTTATCCACAGGCGGATTATTTGCGCGAGGCGGCGACTGCGGCCCGGAGCGTGGCGGTACAGCCGTTGCTGGAGAAGGGATTCAAGGGGCCGGAGTTGGGTGAAGCGATCAAGCGCGAGCGGCTTAAAGCACTTAAGGCTTACAAAGAGGCGTCGGCGTCGCTTGACTGAAAAGCTTCGCGGGCAAGCCGGATCGCCGCACCGCTCGCTCCTACAGATTCGTGCTCGTACCTGTAGGAGCGAGGCTTGCCCGCGAAGGCGTCAGTCGAATCACAACAAATTCAAGGGTGTCAGCTGCTCTCCGCGCCACTCGAACGCCACTGGCGCCAACACCTGATCAATCTTTGCTTCATCCCACAACGTCGCAAAGCTTTTGCCTACGCCTGGGTGCACTCTGTCCGGCGCAATCAGCGACAGCGGCCACAGCACAAAGGCATTTTTTAGAATTTCTGCCCGTGGCAGGATCAATCCGTCGAAATTGCCCACCAGATCGCCGAACAGCAGCACGTCGATATCCAGCGGCAAGCCCTTGCGGTCAGGCGCATAACGGCCATTGTCCGCCTCGATGAATTTCAATCGACGGTCCAACTCCATCAGCGGCAGATCGGTGTAAGCCGAGACCACGAAATTGAAGAACGGCCCGCTCTTGATCCCCACTGGCTGGCTTTCGAACACCGCCGAGCAACGAATATCCACCAGAAACCCTGCCAGGGCCTCGAGGCCAGCCTGCAAATGGGTTTCGCGCTTGATATTGCTACCGAGCCCGAGATAGACCTGAGTCAGCGACATCCGCGCTCGATCTCCACGCCCACGCCACCGGTGGCCGCCGGGACGGCACCAGGCTTGGTCAGCTTGAGGCGCATCCAGGTGATCTTGAATTCGCTCATCAACACTTCAACCAGACGCTCGGCGAACGTCTCGACCAGCTGGAACTGCGCCTGCTCGGCAAACGCCTGGATACGTGACGAAACGCTCGCGTAGTCGAGCGCCAGGGTCAGGTCATCCCCGGCAGCGGCCGGGCGATTGTCCCAGGCGAAGCTCAGATCAAGTCGCAGGCACTGTCGGATGCCTCGCTCCCAGTCGTAGGCACCAATCACGGTGTCGACTTCCAGGCCCTCGATAAACACTCTGTCCAAGCACTTTTCTCCGCTGCACGACAAGGGCGCAATGCGCCGTTAGAATCAGGGCGTCCTCGCCCGGAATAGTTAGCATGTTTTGGTTACTGGCGACTCTCGCCTACCTGCTTGGCTCTCTGTCCTTCGCCATTTTGCTCAGCCGCCTGACCGGTAACCCCGATCCGCGAATGAGTGGCTCGGGCAATGCCGGTGCCACCAACATGTTGCGCCTGGCCGGCAAGAAACTCGCCATCCTGACCTTGATCGGCGACCTCTGCAAAGGTCTGCTGCCGGTACTGATCGCAGGTCTTGCAGGGCTTTCGCTGCAGGAACAGGCCTGGATCGGCGTCTTCGCCGTCATCGGTCACCTGTTCCCGTTGTACTTCCGCTTTCGCGGTGGCAAGGGTGTCGCCACCGCTGCCGGAATGCTGCTGGGCCTGTACCCGCCTGCGGCTTTGCTGGCGGTCTGCGCCTGGCTGCTGACGTTCTACCTGACCCGCACCAGCTCACTCGCCGCGCTGATCGCCACGCCGTTGACCCTGCCACTGCTGGCCTGGCAGGAACCGGCGGCACTGCTGCCCATGAGCGCACTCACGGGACTGATCGTCTGGCGTCATCGCGGCAATCTACGCGACCTGTTTGCGGGGCGCGAACGGCATTTTTAAATACCGGACATGAGCACCGCTCATCACAGCGCCGACAATTGCTCCATCGGCCAGCGCGCCTGCACGCTGATTGCCAGGCTTTCGTGCTGACCGGCCTGCAAGCGCTGGCAACCGGCAAACGCAATCATCGCGCCATTATCGGTACAGAACTCCGGACGGGCATAAAACACATCGCCTTTCATGTCGCCGAGCATTTTTTCCAGGGACGTGCGCAACGCCTTGTTGGCGCTGACGCCTCCAGCGATCACCAGACGCTTCATGCCTGCCTGTTTCAGGGCACGCTTGCACTTGATGGTCAAAGTCTCCACCACAGCCTGCTGGAACGCCAGCGAGATGTCGCAACGGGCTTGCTCGCTGTCGTCCCCGGCGCTGACGCTCTGCTGCCAAGTGTTGAGGGCGAAGGTTTTCAAGCCACTGAAGCTGAAAGCCAGGCCCGGACGGTCACACATCGGACGCGGAAAGGTGAAACGTCCTGCAACGCCCCGCTCTGCCAGCTTTGCGATTTCCGGACCGCCCGGATAATTGAGGCCCATCATCTTCGCGGTCTTGTCGAACGCTTCGCCGGCGGCATCGTCGAGGGTCTCGCCCAAAAGCGTGTAGTGACCGATCCCGTCGACCTGAACCAGCTGCGTATGACCGCCCGACACCAACAAAGCGACGAACGGGAATTCCGGCGGTTGCGCCTCCAGCATGGGCGCCAGCAAGTGACCTTCCATGTGGTGCACACCCAGCGCCGGAATGCCCCAGGCGAAGGCCAGTGCCTGAGCGCAGGAAGCGCCCACCAGCAAGGCACCGACCAGGCCAGGACCCGCGGTATAAGCGATGGCGTCGATCTCGGTCGGCACACAGTCAGCTTCGGCCAACACCTGACGGATCAAGGGCAGCATGCGTTTGACGTGGTCGCGCGAGGCCAGCTCCGGCACCACGCCGCCATAGGCGCGATGCAGGTCGATCTGGCTGAACAGCGCGTCGGCCAGCAGGCCGCGTTCACTGTCATATAATGCGACACCGGTTTCGTCGCAGGAGGTTTCTAATCCCAGTACTAGCATGGGTTTGCGCCTTGTTTAGGCTGAATTCGAAGGCGCGCATAATAGTCGCCATGGGATGCCCCGACTAGCGGTTTTCGATCAGAGGCTTTGCATTCCGGTCGATGAGGAGTTAACATCCGCAACCCTTAAAAACCGACGTCTTCAAGTGCTCTTTTGCCACGAGGATGTTGACCCCGGTAATGAATGAAGGTAGCTCTGGATGCCAGCCGTCAAAGTAAAAGAGAACGAACCCTTCGACGTAGCTCTGCGTCGTTTCAAGCGCTCCTGCGAAAAAGCCGGTGTACTGGCTGAAGTTCGTAGCCGCGAATTCTACGAGAAGCCTACTTCTGAGCGTAAACGTAAAGCAGCAGCCGCTGTTAAGCGTCACGCCAAGAAAGTACAGCGCGAACAGCGCCGCGCCGTTCGTCTGTACTAATACACAGACGTTCGTAGCAAGCTTCTGCCAAGCCCGGCCCTCAGCCGGGCTAATGGCATTTGCGGAAAACGCTTGATGCTTCACCGTCAAAGCCGCAGACGCGACCGAGACAAACCTGCTTCACAGCGTCAGACCTGGCTCTTTTGCCAGCAGTGCACGTCTTTTCTGACGAGCCTTCCAAGGCTACTGACGAGCACACCCACTGATTCCTCTCACGACGATCAGCCCAAGGCACCTTCTTGCGTGCCCGCTTATGAGCTATCCGAGGCCCTCGACTGGCCGCAGCCGGATTCAGCGAAACACTTTCATGTAGTCGAATACTGATTGGCACTAACGTCAGTGGATTTTCGGCAGATACACTTCCCGACAGCGATTACGCAGACGACACCGGTCGAGCCGCACATTTTGCGCGCCTCAAACAACGACCCGCGTTCGGCCGCTCTTCGTTTTGGGTCCATTTAAGCGCAGATGACGAGAACGCCATGGCCGGGCTAATTCCCCAGAGCTTCATTGACGACCTTCTGAACCGCACCGACATCGTCGATGTGGTCAGCTCGCGCCTGCAAATGAAAAAGGCTGGCAAGAACTACACCGCCTGCTGCCCTTTTCATAAAGAGAAAACCCCGTCCTTCAGCGTCAGCCCCGACAAACAGTTCTATTACTGCTTCGGCTGCGGCGCTGGCGGCAACGCCCTCGGCTTCATGATGGACCACGACAACCTGGATTTCGTCCAGGCTGTCGAAGAACTGGCCAAAGCCGCCGGCATGGAAATCCCCCGCGAAGAAAGCGGCCGGCCGCACAAAACGCGGCAGCCGACCGATTCGCCGCTGTACCCGCTTCTCACTGCTGCCGCCGACTTTTACCGGCAGGCCCTGAAAAGCCATCCATCGCGCAAGGCTGCCGTGGATTACTTGAAAGGTCGCGGGCTGACCGGCGAAATTGCCCGGGATTTCGGCCTCGGCTTCGCCCCACCTGGCTGGGACAATCTGTTCAAGCACTTGAGCAGCGACACCCTGCAACAGAAAGCCATGGTCGATGCCGGCCTGCTGATCGAGAACGCCGAAACCGGCAAGCGCTATGACCGCTTTCGCGATCGCGTGATGTTCCCGATACGCGACAGCCGCGGGCGCATCATTGCTTTTGGCGGCCGGGTACTGGGCGATGACAAACCGAAATACCTGAACTCACCGGAAACCCCGGTATTCCATAAGGGCCAGGAACTCTACGGCCTTTATGAAGCACGCAAGAACAACCGCAATCTTGACGAAATCATCGTCGTCGAAGGCTACATGGACGTCATCGCCCTTGCCCAGCAAGGCTTGCGCAATGCCGTCGCGACACTCGGCACCGCCACCAGCGAAGAGCACTTGAAGCGGCTGTTTCGCGTCGTGCCCAACGTGCTGTTCTGCTTCGACGGCGACCAGGCCGGCCGCAACGCTGCGTGGCGCGCACTGGAAGCGGCGCTGCCCTGCCTGCAGGACGGCCGGCGCGCGCGCTTTCTGTTCCTGCCCGAAGGCGAAGACCCGGACACGCTGGTCCGGTCCGAAGGCACTGACGCGTTCCGCGCGCGAATCAACCAGCACGCCCAGCCATTGGCGGATTATTTCTTCCAGCAGCTCACCGAGGAATCGGATCCGCGCTCGCTCGAAGGCAAGGCCCACATGGCCACCCTCGCTGCGCCGCTGATCGACAAGGTCCCGGGCGCGAACCTGCGCATCCTGATGCGTCAGCGCCTGACCGAAATTACCGGGCTTAGCGGCGAAGCCGTGAGCCAGTTGGTGCAAAGCGCTCCTCAGGATGCGCCACCCGCGTACGACCCGGGCATCGATTACGACGCCATGCCGGATTACAGCGACTACCATCAGCCGCAGGCACAAGAGATGTATGTGCCGCAGCAGGAATGGACGCCGAAGAAACCCGGGGCCGGCGGCAAGAAATGGGACAAGAAACCGTGGGACAAGAACGGCAAGCGCGGTGGTGATCGCGACCAACATAGCGCACCACGCACACCGATCGCTGTCGAAGCGCCAACGCTGATAGCACTGCGCACCCTCATTCATCACCCGGAACTGGCGGGCAAGGTAGAAACCGCCGATCACTTCGCGAATGAGAGCAACACATACGCGCAACTGCTGGTAGCCCTCATCGGGGCGGTGCAGAAAAATCCTAAGCTAAACTCTATTCAGTTGATGGCCCGCTGGCACGGGACTGAACAGGGCCGATTGCTCAAGGCCTTGGCGGAAAAGGAATGGCTGATTGACGGCGACAACCTTGAACAACAGTTTTTAGACACCATTACTAGGTTATCGGCAAGTCAACACACGGATAGCCTGGAAGTACTTATCAGGAAAGCAAGGCAGCCAGGATTGACTGCGGAGGAAGCAAATCAGATCGCAAATCAGATGCGCGACCTATTAAAACGCAATATGGCTGTATCAGACCCGACCTCAACTGGCGCGTGAGGTCATAGCTCAGGTATAATCCTCGGCTTGTTTTTTGCCCGCCAAGACCTTCAGTGGATAGGGTGTTATGTCCGGAAAAGCGCAACAGCAGTCTCGTATCAAAGAGTTGATCACACTTGGTCGTGAGCAGGGTTACCTGACTTACGCGGAGGTCAACGACCACCTGCCGGAGGATATTTCAGATCCGGAACAGGTGGAAGACATCATCCGCATGATCAATGACATGGGGATCAACGTATTCGAGGTTGCGCCAGATAAGGATTCCCTTATGCTGGCCGACGCCGATACCGACGAAGCCGCGGCCGAAGAGGCAGCAGCAGCGTTGGCAGCGGTCGAGACCGACATTGGTCGCACCACCGACCCAGTGCGCATGTACATGCGTGAAATGGGTACGGTAGAGCTCCTCACACGTGAAGGCGAAATTGAAATCGCCAAACGTATTGAAGAGGGTATCCGTGAAGTGATGGGCGCAATTGCGCACTTCCCTGGCACGGTTGACCACATTCTGTCCGAGTACACTCGCGTCACCACCGAAGGTGGCCGCCTGTCCGACGTCCTGAGCGGTTATATCGACCCGGACGACGGCATTGCGCCGCCTGCTGCAGAAGTGCCGCCGCCTGTCGATCCGAAAGCCGTGAAAGCGGACGACGATACCGACGACGATGACGCCGAAGCGACGACTGATGACGAAGAAGAAGCCGAAAGCGGTCCGGATCCGGTCATCGCAGCTCAGCGCTTTGGCGCTGTCTCCGATCAGATGGAAATCACCCGCAAGGCGCTGAAAAAGCACGGTCGTGGCAACAAGCTGGCAATTGCCGAGCTGGTGCTGCTGGCTGAGCTGTTCATGCCGATCAAACTGGTTCCGAAGCAATTCGAAGGCCTGGTCGAGCGTGTTCGCAGTGCCCTGGATCGTCTGCGTCAGCAAGAGCGCGCGATCATGCAACTTTGCGTTCGTGATGCCCGCATGCCGCGTGCCGACTTCCTGCGCCAGTTCCCGGGCAACGAAGTTGACGAAAGCTGGACCGATGCACTGGCCAAAGGCAAAAGCAAATACGCTGAAGCCATTGGTCGCCTGCAACCGGACATCGTTCGTTGCCAGCAAAAGCTGACCGCACTGCAAACCGAAACCGGTTTGACGATCGCCGAGATCAAGGACATCAACCGTCGCATGTCGATCGGTGAGGCCAAGGCCCGCCGCGCGAAGAAAGAGATGGTTGAAGCGAACTTGCGTCTGGTGATCTCCATCGCCAAGAAGTACACCAACCGTGGCTTGCAATTCCTCGACCTGATCCAGGAAGGCAACATCGGTTTGATGAAAGCGGTAGACAAGTTCGAATACCGCCGCGGCTACAAATTCTCGACTTATGCCACCTGGTGGATCCGTCAGGCGATCACTCGCTCGATCGCCGACCAGGCCCGCACCATCCGTATTCCGGTGCACATGATCGAGACGATCAACAAGCTCAACCGTATTTCCCGGCAGATGTTGCAGGAAATGGGTCGCGAACCGACCCCGGAAGAGCTGGGCGAACGCATGGAAATGCCTGAGGACAAAATCCGCAAGGTATTGAAGATCGCTAAAGAGCCGATCTCCATGGAAACCCCGATCGGTGATGACGAAGACTCCCATTTGGGTGACTTCATCGAAGACTCGACCATGCAGTCGCCAATCGATGTCGCCACTGTTGAGAGCCTTAAAGAAGCGACTCGCGAAGTTCTATCCGGCCTCACTGCCCGTGAAGCCAAGGTTCTGCGCATGCGCTTCGGTATCGACATGAATACCGACCACACCCTCGAGGAGGTTGGTAAGCAGTTCGACGTGACCCGTGAACGGATTCGTCAGATCGAAGCCAAGGCGTTGCGCAAGCTGCGCCACCCGACGAGAAGCGAGCATCTGCGCTCCTTCCTCGACGAGTGATCACAAAACCCCCGGCCCAGGCCGGGGGTTTTGCTTTGTGCAGATTAAATCCCCCGCACCTCCCCCCCGCCGAATTGCCCGTCTACACTCGAAACATTCCCCCGAGCCATAACGAGACCGTTATGCCCAGACTGCCGACCGTGCTTTTTTTGCTGTCGCTGATGACCTGGACCGCAACGGCTGGCGCGCTGACTCTGACCGACGAAGAACGTAGCTGGCTGGCGGCTCACCCGGACTTGCGCCTGGGTGTCGACGCGTCCTGGCCGCCGTTCGAATTTCGTGATGAACAGGGCCGTTATCAGGGCCTGGCGGCGGACTATATCAACGTGATCCGTCAACGGCTGGGCACCAAACTGACGCCAATCGAGCCGATCAGTTGGACCGAAGTCCTGCAGCAGGCCAAGCAAGGAAAACTCGACATCCTGCCGGGCATCATGTCGACCCCGGAGCGTCAGTCGTACCTGTCGTTCACTCGTCCCTATCTGGACTTTCCGATCGTCATCCTCGCCCATGTCGGAGGCCCCCAGCCGCACAAACTCGAAGAGCTCTACGGGCTGAAGGTCGCCGTGGTGGAAAACTATGCGCCCCACGAGCTGCTACGCACGCATCACCCCGACCTGAATCTGGTGGCGATGCCCAATGTCGCCTCGGCCTTGCAGGCGCTGGCCACCGATGAAGTGGACGCGGTCGTGGGTGATCTCGCCTCCAGTGTCTGGAGCCTGCGTCAGCTCAAGCTCGACGGCCTGTATGTCAGCGGTGAAACACCCTATCGCTATCAATTGGCGATGGCCGTGCCCCCCGACAACAAGTTGCTGGTCGGTATCCTGGACAAAGTCCTGGCCGACATGACCCCAAGTGAAATCAAAGCCATCCAGGAACACTGGGTCGGTAATGTCCTGGATCATCGAACCTTCTGGTCGGATTTGCTGGCTTACGGTCTGCCGGGGCTGCTGTTTCTGATGATCATGCTGGCAGTGGTCATCCGGATTAACCGCCGTTTGAGTTCGGAAATTGCCCGGCGGGTCGATCTGGAGCAAGAACTACGCAGCAGCGAATACCATTACCGCGGGCTGGTAGAGAGCCTTTCCGCGATTGCCTGGGAAGCGCGGATCAGCGACTTCACCTACAGTTATGTGTCACCGCATGCCGAAGAACTCCTTGGCTATCCCCTGTCCCACTGGCTGATTCCCGGCTTCTGGCGCAACATCATCCACCCTGCGGACCTGACCCGGGCCCAGACGTTCTGCGACCACGAGGTACTGGCCGGGCGCGATCACAGCGTCGATTACCGGGTGATCACCGCCGATGGCCGCTGTCTGTGGGTACGCGATATCGTCAGCCTGATCGAGCATGGTCATGAGCCGGTGATGCGCGGGCTGATGATCGACATCAGCGACGCCAAGCGCACTGAAGAGGCGCTGAGCCTGTCCGAGCAAAAATTCGCCTCGGTGTTTCAGCAATGCCCGGACATCCTGGTGATCGCGCGGCTTTCCGATGGCTGCCTGATGGAAGTCAACAAGGCGTTCGAAGAACAAATTGGTCTCAAGGCCGAAGACGTCATTGGCCAGACCGCCACCGACCTGAACATCTGGGGCATCCCCGGTGTTGGTCCGGGTTTGCTGCAGCGCTTGCAGGCCGGCAGCATCCGCAACCTGGAGATGCCCTTTCGCCGCAACAATGGCCAAGTGTTTACCGGCCTGATTTCCGCCGAGCCCTTCGACCTCGATACGACCCCCGCCCTGGTCGTCGTCGTGCGCGATATCAGTCAGCTCAAGGAGACCCAGCAACAACTGCAAACCTCCGAAGAAAAATTCGCCAAGGCCTTCCACGCCTCCCCGGACGGTTTGCTGCTGTCCCGGCAGAGCGACGGGCTGCTGCTGGAGGTCAACGAGGGTTTCAGCCGCATCACAGGCTTCAACAGCGCGATGTCGGTTGATCGTTCAGTCCTGGAATTGGGGATATGGGTCAATCTCAACGAACGTAAGCAAATGCTCGATTTGCTGCACCGTGACGGGTTCGTTCGCGACTTCAGCTGCCACATCCGCCGCAGTGACGGGCAGATCCGTCTCTGCGAGGTTTCAAGCCGTCCACTGCCTATCGGCGATGAAGACTGTATGCTGACCATTGCCCGGGACATCACCGAGCGGCACCTGATGCAGGAGAAACTGCAACAGGCTGCCACGGTGTTCGAGAGCACCGCCGAGGGCGTGTTGATCACCGACACCCAACAGCACATCAGCGCGGTCAACCGAGCGTTCACCGAAATCACTGGCTACAGCGAAAGCGAAGCACTGGGCCACACCCCTCGCCTGCTCGCCTCGGGCCTCCACGACAGCGCGTTCTACGCGGCGATGTGGCACCAACTGACGGACGAAGGTCACTGGCAAGGCGAGATTTCCAACCGACGCAAAAATGGCGAGCTCTACCCGAGTTGGCTGACCATCAGCGCCGTGCGCAACCGGGAGAAGTTCATCACCCACTTCGTGGCGGTGTTCGCGGACATTTCCAGCCTCAAACACGCGCAGGCCAAACTCGACTACCAGGCGCACCACGATCCGCTGACCGGCCTGCCAAACCGCACACTGTTCGAGAGCCGACTGCAGACCGCGCTCAACACCCAACAGGAAAACGGTGGCCAGGGCGCGGTGCTGTTCCTCGACCTGGACCGCTTCAAACACATCAACGACAGCCTCGGTCACCCGGTGGGCGACCTGCTGCTCAAAGGCATCGCCGTGCGCCTCAAAGAGCAACTGCGCGATATCGATACCGTTGCGCGCCTGGGTGGCGACGAATTCATCATCCTGCTGCCCGGCCTGCAACAATCCAGCGATGCCGACAACATTGCCACCAAGCTGCTCAATTGCTTCGCCGCCCCCTTCCAGGCCGGCGAGCACGAGTTTTTCATCAGCGCCAGCATCGGCACCAGCCTGTATCCCAAGGACGGCTGTGACGTCGCCACGCTGGTGAAGAACGCCGATGCCGCGATGTATCGCTCCAAGGCCAAAGGTCGTAACCGGGTGGAAAGCTACACCCGCGACCTCACGGCCCAGGCCAGCGAGCGCGTGGCGCTGGAACATGAACTGCGGCGCGCCATCGAGCGCAATGAACTGTTTCTCTATTACCAACCGAAAATCAGCCTCGCCGACCACCGACTGGTCGGCGCCGAAGCACTCATTCGGTGGCATCACCCAACCTTCGGTGCGGTGCCGCCGGAACACTTCATTCCTTTGGCAGAAGAAAACGGCATGATCCTGCAAATCGGCGACTGGGTACTGGAGACTGCCTGCCGGCAGATGTTTGAGTGGAATCAACTCTACGAAAGCCTGGGGCCGTTGTCGGTCAACCTTGCAGGAGCCCAATTGCGTCAGCCGAATCTGCTGGGCCGGATCGAACAATTGCTCAAGGACAACGGCCTCAGACCCGATTTTCTGCAACTGGAAATTACCGAAAACTTCATCATGAGCCAGGCCGAAGAAGCGCTGGCAGTGCTGCACCAACTCAAACAACTGGGCGTGCAGTTGGCGATCGACGACTTCGGTACGGGCTACTCGTCCCTGAGCTACCTCAAGCGCCTGCCGCTGGACATCCTCAAGATCGACCAGTCCTTCGTCCGCGGCCTGCCTGACGATCCCCACGATGCGGCCATTGTTCGCGCCATCATCGCACTGGGGAGCAGCATGCAATTCACCATCATTGCAGAGGGCGTCGAGACCCTGGCGCAGCAACAATTCCTTGCCGAAGAAGGCTGCGAACAGATCCAGGGCTATATCGTCAGCCTGCCTCTTCCCCCCGACGAATTCGCCGCGACATTTCTTCGTATAGCCGTATCGGATTTTTCGGATAGCACAGCCGAGAAACCATCGCTATAATCCGCGGCCTACTGAGGGCCTATAGCTCAGTTGGTTAGAGCAGAGGACTCATAATCCTTTGGTCCACGGTTCAAATCCGTGTGGGCCCACCAAACAAGAAAGCCGCGCTGATGCGCGGCTTTCGTGTATCTGGCAGTTAGGTTTCCGAGGGGGTTTTTCTTTAGAAGCAGCCGAAGTGTCCAAAACGTGTCCACCTCGATTCGCCACCGCCCCTCGGGTAAGCCTTGCGTCACTAGAGGCACGACCCTTTCCAAGCCTCCCGATCAGCTGTGCGAAGTAGGTGACAAAAAAACTGTACGTACATACAGTAAAAATAACAAAGCGTGCTAGCCATGGTCCTACCGGAGAGGATGCAAGGAGAGCGTATCGGGAATATATGCGCTATATCCCCTATATGGATTTGTGCGAGGTATAGTCGCCTCGCAATGCTCATGGAGGTATACATGACCGTGAAACACACCCCTGTCAATGCCGCGGACGTTGCAGCCTTTGTCCTTGAGAAACAGGGAGAAATTACTGCGATGAAGCTGCAAAAGCTTGTCTATTACAGTCAGGCATGGTCCTTGGTTTGGGATGAGGCACCGTTGATCCACGAGAAAATTCAGGCCTGGGCGAATGGCCCGGTTGTCCCAGAACTCTACTTTGCACACAAGGGCAAATACACGGTGGCTCCTGGCGAAATAGAAGGGAACCCTGCCGCTCTCGATGAAGATCAGCGTGAAACTGTTGAGGCAGTCCTTAGCCACTACGGTGATAAGCACTCTCAATGGCTGAGTGATCTCACGCATGCAGAAGATCCTTGGAAGTATGCTCGCAAAGAAGCTGGTCTTCCCGATGGCGCACGTGGAACCACAGAGATCACCCAAGCGGCGATGGCTGAGTATTACAGCTCACTGTGAGGCTACATGGCTAAGGGAAATGGCAAAAAGATAGCTAACACAAACCATCTCAGACTCCAGCCGAAAAACCAGCCAAACAACCTCATTCCCGTCAAATCCCTGCCAGCGACATATCCTGGAGATTCAGTCGTGCAGATAAGGGGGGGCCCTTTGCTTGGAGTGGTTTGGCGGATGCTGCTGACTACAAAGCTGTAATGGAGCGACTTCACTGCTTTGAAACGATGAGCCTTGAAGAGATAGCCAAAAGCGGATCCCATGACATTGAGCTGAGTAGACTTTCAAGAGATGCCCAGCAGCGTCTTCAAGAGATACAACAAGACGATATCGATTCTCTTATGTCATTTCGAGTGACTGGTCCCAAGAGGGTCTTCTGTATACGGGAAAGAGAGGTAATGCGGGTACTTTGGTTTGACGCGGACCATCAAGTTTGCCTTGCTCCGAAAAAACATACCTAATGCCCCTCCATCCTAGCTACAAATCCAGCCGTAGAAAAATCTCTCTGTAATTAAAAAGAGTGTCTAGCCCTGAAACGGGTGTAAACCTTATTCAGGACGAGACAACACCAAGCGAAAAGCCGCGTAAATACGCGGCTTTTTGCTTTCTGAGATTGGCAACGAAATTAGACCAGCGGAACCACCAAGGTAACGACAACATAGGTCACCAGGGCCAGCGCGGCACCAAGCCCAAACGGCAGTAGGATCGCACGGGTGGCAGTCGGAGCCGGGCTGCGCATGTCTTCGGCCAAGGCGGCCACCTCTCGGCGCAACTGCTCAATGTTGGTTTGAGTCGTGGGTGGTGTGGACATATTGCGTCTTCCTATATGGATCACGAGTGGTGCCGTATGCGCGGCTCCGCAGCGGGTGTACGTCATATTTCCTGTCTGCCGCCTAGGTTAAATTTTACGCGCACATCGGTTTATCGGATGACGTCCGTCAAGGTTGTAGGCAAACTCCGAGAATTGCGTAATGGGTGCGTTTGGGCACTTTGCCGCCTTGTTGGCGTTCTCTTCGAAGGGATACTCTCCGGACGTCGCTGCAAATGCAGTGATCGGGTGTGGTAACCCGGCTAGGCAAAGTGCAACAGCGCTCCCCATTACGATTTCATGCGTTTTTACGCCTGTAATCCTGTGTTATGGCGGCTGTGCGTGGGAGACCTTCGGGTCTGCCGGTTTCTTTGCTTTCCCGGTTTACCACCCTGCGTACAGCTGCCACCCATTCGTGTGGTAACGAATGCGGCAGCTCCTCGTTTTAAGGAGCGAAACAATGAGCAAAGCAAATCCGTCCGCACCGTCTGACCTGAAAACCATCGGTTTCACCCCACTCATCTACTGCTCGGATCAGGCGTTGTTTAACGTCCGTGCCGGCGTCCCCATCGTTGATGCATTGTCACAAGCCTCCGATCTGCTGTTCCTCGCCAAATCATTTGCCGAGGACGCAGCCTACGCAAGAGACACCGACCGACACGCCTGGGCCGCGCACTACCTGACGGCGATGGGTAAGGCGGTGATTGATGATGTGGTGAAAGTGCTGACACCGAGACCGGTTCGGACCGCGACGGAATCCGAGGAATAGCTCGGCAAATCCCCCTGAAATACGCCCCGATTATTCGGGGCTTCCAAATCGTGATCGAGCGCGCAATGCGCGCCGGGCATGTCGTTATTTACTGTGCGGATCGGCATCACCACTACCAGACCAGACACTCAACACAGGAATCCCCTGCACCAACCCCATCCGCTCAAGCACCTCCCTCGTCAACACCCCCTCATACGTATCCGCCGCCCTGCCCCATTGCTCGACGATACCCATGGCATCTACCAACGCCTCGCCCAACCCGGTAATCGTATCGGCCAATGCCTCCACGATTGTTTGAGTCCGGCCCCACAGACGATCCGTAATCTCTTTCAGCTCGGCCGATATGCGGTCAGGCAAAGCCGGATCCGTATCGGGGTAAGTGATGTTGCGCAGCAAGTGCCGTAACTCCCTGATTTTTGCGTAGTCCTGTTCCGCCCCAAGCTCTCCCCTCAGGATGGCGGCGGCTTTCGGCTTGTCGACGCGTTTGCCGGCCGAACGCTTTGAAGCCAATGACTGCGCCATGGAGCCCGCAAAGAGCACCATTATCCGGGCCTCCAGATGCTCCTTCATTGCCTCAATCGACGAAATTGAACGAGCCATGGTAATGGAAGCGCCCGCTTGATGCCTCAAGTCCATGGTCACTTTCAGGCTCACGTCACCCGTTTCAAACCCCAGGGCTCGGGCAACGACGTAATGCCCCATTTCGTGATGGGCAATCTGCACTGCATGATCCCGTACAGCGGGTGGCATCTTCTGCGTCATTTTTATCACCTCGCATCCCTCGATTTCTCATTCGACTATGACTGACTGCTGGTGTCCATCCTGTCTTCCGCACGCCATCTGATGTTCCGAAAACAGATCAGACATCCGCTGTGCCAGCCGTGCTGTAACATGCCAACCCACTGATTTGTGTTGCCGGAGACGCCCCTTGCCTGACACCCGCCCGCCCGTTCTTGACGAAATCGACCGCCAATTGATCGCGGCCCTGCAGATCAATGCTCGCGAGAGCGTGGCCATGCTCGCTCGCCAATTGGGCATCGCACGGACCACGGTGACTTCACGTCTGGCGCGGCTGGAGAAGGCTAAAGTCATCACCGGTTACGGCGTGCGCCTGGGTCAACGGGTGGTGGACGGTGGATTGCAGGCGTATGTCGGGATCACGGTGCAACCACGGTCGGGCAAGGAAGTGTTGCGTCGGCTCAGTGCCATGGCCCAGGTGCAGCAGTTATGTGCGGTGAGTGGCGAATTTGATTATGTGGCGTGGTTGCGCACAGACTCGCCGGAGCAGCTGGATCAGTTGCTGGATCAGATTGGCAGTGTGGATGGGGTGGAGAAGACCACGACTTCGATCATCTTGAGTAGCAAGATTGATCGGGGGCAGCCGGTTTGATTGGCAGTGTTCTTGAGGGCCTCTTCGCGGGCAAGCCTCGCTCCTACACTGACGGTGTGTAGCTTTAGCTCGTCATATTGATCAGTTTATTGGCAAAACGACGACACATTGCGTCTTATTAACGTGTTCTACGCTCTCTAGAATGGCTGCCATCTTTTCCTATACTCAGATGCGCATTCCGCGTCGGGTCGCCAGTAAGGTCAGCCATGAACAAGAACAATCGCCATCCTGCAGACGGTAAAAAACCAGTCACCATTTTCGGCCCGGACTTTCCTTTCGGCTTTGACGACTGGATCGAACACCCGGCAGGCCTGGGCAGCATTCCTGCGCACAATCATGGCGCCGAAGTGGCGATTGTCGGCGCGGGTATCGCCGGCCTGGTGGCGGCTTACGAGTTGATGAAACTGGGCCTCAAGCCGGTCGTCTACGAAGCCTCGAAAATGGGTGGCCGCCTGCGCTCCCAGGCGTTCAACGGGACCGATGGCATCGTCGCCGAACTGGGCGGCATGCGCTTCCCGGTGTCGTCCACGGCGTTTTACCACTATGTCGACAAGCTCGGTCTCGAGACCAAACCTTTTCCCAATCCGCTGACGCCGGCCTCTGGCAGCACCGTGATCGACCTGGAAGGCAAAACCCACTACGCACAGAAACTGGCGGATCTTCCTGCACTGTTCCAGGAAGTGGCTGACGCGTGGGCGGATGCGCTGGAGGCCGGCTCGCAGTTCTCCGATATCCAGCAAGCGATCCGCGACCGTGACGTGCCGCGTCTCAAAGAGCTCTGGAACACGCTGGTTCCGCTGTGGGATGACCGCACCTTCTACGACTTTGTCGCCACCTCCGAAGCATTCGCCAAGCTTTCGTTCCATCACCGCGAAGTGTTCGGCCAGGTCGGCTTCGGCACCGGCGGCTGGGACTCGGACTTCCCGAACTCGATGCTGGAAATCTTCCGCGTCGTGATGACCAATTGCGACGATCACCAACATCTGGTCGTCGGCGGCGTCGAACAAGTGCCACAAGGCATCTGGCGCCATGTGCCAGAACGTTGCGTGCACTGGCCTGAAGGCACCAGCCTCAAGTCGCTGCACAGAGGCGCGCCACGCTCCGGGGTCAAGAAAATCGCTCACGCCCCGGACGGCCGTTTTGCAGTCACCGATAACAACGGCGACACCCGCGAGTACGCCGCAGTACTGACTACCTGCCAGAGCTGGCTGCTGACCACCCAGATTGAATGCGATGAAACACTGTTCTCGCAAAAGATGTGGATGGCCCTGGACCGCACGCGCTACATGCAGTCGTCGAAAACCTTCGTGATGGTCGACCGGCCATTCTGGAAGGACAAGGATCCGGAAACCGGCCGCGACCTGATGAGCATGACCCTCACCGATCGCCTGACCCGCGGCACCTATCTCTTCGACAACGGCGACGACAAGCCGGGCGTGATTTGCCTGTCGTACTCGTGGATGAGCGATGCGTTGAAAATGCTGCCGCACCCGGTGGAGAAACGCGTTGAACTGGCGCTGAACGCGTTGAAAAAGATCTACCCGAAAGTCGACATCGCCGCGCGGATCATCGGCGATCCGATCACCGTGTCGTGGGAAGCCGACCCGCATTTCCTCGGCGCGTTCAAAGGCGCCCTGCCCGGCCACTACCGCTACAACCAGCGCATGTACGCGCACTTCATGCAGGACGACATGCCGGCCGAGCAACGCGGGATCTTCATCGCCGGCGACGACGTTTCGTGGACGCCGGCGTGGGTTGAAGGCGCTGTGCAAACCTCGCTCAACGCGGTGTGGGGCATCATGAAACACTTCGGCGGTGAAACTCACGCCGAGAACCCGGGTCCAGGAGATGTGTTCAACGAGATCGGTCCGATCGCCCTGCCCGAGTAAAAGGAGTTCTAAATGCGCGTAGCCCTTTACCAATGCCCACCGCTGCCCCTGGATGTCGCAGGTAACCTGCAACGCCTGCATCAATTGGCACTGGAGGCCAAAGGCGCAGACTTGCTGGTGCTGCCTGAGATGTTCCTGACCGGCTACAACATCGGCATCGATGCGGTCAACGTGCTGGCAGAAGTGCACAACGGTGAGTCGGCGCAGCAGATCGCGCGCATTGCCAAGACCGCGGGGATCGCCATTTTGTATGGCTACCCCGAGCGTACCGAGGACGGGCAGATCTACAACGCCGTGCAGTTGATCGACGCCAACGGCGAGCGCCTGTGCAACTACCGCAAGACTCACCTGTTCGGCGACCTCGATCACTCGATGTTCAGCGCCGGGCAGGGTGAGTTTCCGTTGGTGGAACTCAATGGCTGGAAACTCGGCTTTTTGATCTGCTACGACCTGGAATTCCCGGAAAACGCCCGACGCCTCGCTTTGGCAGGCGCCGAGTTGATCCTGGTGCCAACGGCAAACATGATTCCTTTCGACTTCGTTGCCGACGTTACCGTCCGTTCCCGCGCCTTCGAAAACCAGTGTTATGTGGCTTACGCCAACTACTGCGGGCATGAAGGCGAAATCAATTACTGCGGCCAGAGCAGCATCGCCGCGCCGGATGGCAGCCGCATCGCCCAGGCGGGCCTGGATGAAGCGCTGATTGTCGGCGAGCTGGATCGTCAGTTGATGGTCGATTCCCGCGCCGCCAATCGCTACTTGATCGATCGCCGTCCCGAGCTTTACGGCGACCTTAACAAGCGCTGATCCACCGTAATCCGCTAGCATTAGCGCTTCTCTGTTCTGGAAGTGCTCATGCCTGCGCTGAATCACCCTCGCCCCCACACTGAAACCCTGGCCAACGGCCTGCGGGTGACGCTGCGTCATGCTCCCGATTTGAAGCGCTGCGCTGCTGCGTTGCGGGTTTGCGCGGGCAGTCACGACGTGCCGCTGGCATGGCCCGGCCTCGCGCATTTTCTTGAGCATTTGCTGTTTCTGGGTACCAAGCGCTTTCCCGCAGGGCAAGGGCTGATGGCCTACGTGCAAGGTCACGGCGGACAGGTCAATGCGCGCACCAGTGAACGCACGACCGACTTCTTTTTCGAACTGCCGCCGCAAGCATTCGCCGATGGGCTGGAGCGTCTGTCAGACATGCTCGCTCATCCACGTATGAATCAGGACGATCAGCGGCGGGAACGGGAAGTGCTGCACGCCGAATTTGTCGCATGGTCCCGGGATGCCACGGCCCAGCAGCAGTTCGCGTTGTTCGATGGGCTTTCGGCCGCTCACCCGCTCCGGGCGTTTCATGCGGGCAACCGGTACAGCCTGCCGGTGCCGCAGCCGGAGTTTCAGCAAGCGTTGAAGGATTTCCATCAGCAGTTTTATCAGACCGGGCAGATGACATTGAGCCTGGCCGGCCCGCAAAGTCTCGATGAGTTGAGGGCAATGGCCCAGCGTTTCGACGTTGCTATTAGCGTCGGGGAAAAGGTCCAGCAAGAAGCGCCTGCACCGCTGATGGATTCTTCCGATAAAAGTTATCAACAGGTTGGCGAGCGTCGGCTCGATCTTCTATTCGCGTTCGAAGCGTTACCTGACTCATCGCGCGAAGCATTAGCGTTTCTGTGCCATTGGCTGAACGCCGCGAAACCTGGTGGTCTGCTGGCTGAGTTGCGCACACGCGGGCTGGCGGAAAGCCTGAAAGCTGCGCCGTTGTATCAGTTTGCCGGGCAAGCCTTGCTGCACATTGAATTCACGACGGCCCAATCGGCGAACGCGATCCGCGAGCGACTGATGGATTGGCTGGGCTTTTTTGCTTCTCACCAAAACTGGACAGAGTTGCGCAACGAGTACGCCGCCCTGCTCGACCGCCAGCAACAAGTCAGCGGCGCACTGCAATTGGCCCGTCTGGACAGCGAGCAGCTTGAAGCAGGCTTATCCGAACAGGGCGTCGTAGCGCTCATGGACATCCTGAAGAAAATCGGTGCTGTGGATAACTTCTCCGGCGAATGGCAATTGCCGACGCCCAATCCGTTTTTACGTGCTGAAGCACCTGCGGCTAATGCCGGATTGATTCGCGGCCAGACCAGCAAACACCGGGGCCTGCGGACATTTGCTCAGGATCGTTCGCGCAGCCGTCGCGAAAACTCCCCGATGCAGTTCAGTCAGGCGTTGCCTGATAACACGGATGAAGGTGCGATTTATCTGCGCTGGCGACTGCTGTCCAAACCTCACAGCCGTCTTCAGTCGAGCCTGGAAAATCGCCTGCAGCCTCTGCGTGAAGATGCCCGTCAGGCGGGCGTCGACTTTTCCTTCAGTGCGTCAGGCAATGAATGGTTGCTGAAGATGACAGGACTGCAGGAGCCGATGCCGACCGTCCTCGAACATGCGCTGAAAGAGCTGACACAACCAGAGGCCGGTTTCTCACAGGAAGAACCGACCAGCGTGCCGTTGATGCCGATAAAACAGCTGTTGAAGACGCTGCCCGAGCAGTGCCTCGAGCGCACCGCTGACACCGATGACGTCCAGCAGTTGTGGGCGAGCGCGCGCTGGCAAGGTCTGGCGACGGGCTTGTCGGAGCAGACTCAAGCAGCGATGGGCCTGGCACTGAGCCGCGTGCCCGGTGTTGCGGACGATCAGCCGTCGCCGCCCGCTTCGATAAACTCGCTGCACCTTTGGAGCGCGATCGACACCGGCTCCAGCGAACACGCGTTGTTGCTGTTTTGTCCGACGGCCACACGGGACATCACGGACGAAGCCGCGTGGCGCTTACTCGCCCACTTCTGCCAGACGCCGTTTTACCAGCGCCTGCGGGTCGAGCTGCAATTGGGTTATGCCGTGTTCAGCGGCCTGCGTCAGATTCATGGGCAGACCGGGCTGCTGTTCGGCGTTCAATCACCGAGCGTTGCCCCACAGGATCTGCTGGAACACATAGAACGCTTCTTGAGCGAAATGCCCGCCATGATTGAAGGCATCGATGCCGCGACCTTCATCGCCCAGCGCCAGGCCCTGGCCGATCAATTCCACAGCACCGCACTGCCCCACACTCAGGCAGCCGAACTGCTCTGGCAGGGCAAACTGGCCGGCCACTCGTCGGATTATCTGGAGCGTCTGCCTGAAGCAATCCTGATGATCGATCGCGACGCGTTGAAAGCCGCCGCCCGACAACTGAATCATGCCGAAGGTGGCTGGCGCTGCCTGGCCAGCAGTGCTTGCGCAAAGGCGCCTTGGCAAGCGGCAAAATGATCATTACCGACGCTGCAATTAGCTTTCTCAAAGATTCGCGGCCAATCGCTCTGAAATTTTGAGTAACATAGCCACCTAACTATCTGAACATCTCCGGCTGGAGGTGGACTATATGTATAGGTCTCAACTGTTTTATCACCTGAAGGAGCGCTCCCATGTCCTGGTCCAAACCTGCTTACACCGACCTGCGTATCGGCTTTGAAGTCACCATGTACTTCGCAAGCCGCTAAGGTTGTCGTGTGGTTCAGCGCCTCGGTATTGCCGAGGCGTTTTTATTTTCAGCGTTGAAATGATGGAGCGCCCATGTTTGTCCAGATTCTAGGTTCTGCCGCCGGCGGTGGTTTCCCCCAGTGGAACTGCAACTGCGTGAACTGCGCAGGTTTTCGCAACGGCAGCCTGAACGCAAAGGCGCGGACCCAGTCGTCCATCGCAATTTCCGATGACGGCGTGAACTGGATTCTGTGCAACGCGTCGCCGGACATCCGTGTCCAACTCCAGAGCTACGCCCCGATGCAACCGGGCCGCGCCCTGCGCGATACCGGCATCAGCGCGATCATCCTGATGGACAGCCAGATCGATCACACCACCGGCCTGCTCAGCCTGCGCGAAGGTTGCCCGCATCAGGTCTGGTGCACCGACATGGTCCACGAAGACCTGAGCACCGGTTTTCCGCTGTTCAAAATGCTCACCCACTGGAACGGCGGGCTGACCTGGAACCGCATCGAACTCGACCGCAGCTTCACCATCCCGGCCTGCCCGAGCCTGCGCTTCACCCCGTTGCCGCTGCGCAGCGCGGCGCCGCCGTACTCGCCGCACCGCTTCGACCCGCACCCGGGGGACAACATCGGCCTGATCGTCGAAGACCTGAACACCGGCGGCAAACTGTTCTATGCGCCGGGTCTGGGCAAAGTCGATGCGCCGCTGCTGGACATCATGGCCGGCAGCGATTGCCTGCTGGTGGACGGCACGATGTGGGATGACGACGAAATGCAGCGCCGAGGCGTCGGCACGCGTACCGGGCGGGAAATGGGCCATCTGGCGCAAAACGGCCCCGGCGGCATGCTTGAAGTGCTGGAGCAGTTGCCCAAGCAGCGCAAGGTGCTTATCCACATCAACAACACCAACCCGATTCTTGATGAGGATTCGCCGGAGCGTGCAGAACTGGCTCGGCGCAATGTTGAAGTGGCTTATGACGGCATGAGTATTGTGTTGTAGGGCATCGAGACCGCTGCGCGGTCTATCGCCAGCAGGCTGGCTCCCACAGGGGAATACGATCAACTGTGGGAGCCAGCCTGCTGGCGATGAGACCGGTCCAGACACGACAAAATCCACCGGTTGTTCCCGGAGAACCGCAATGACTGACACCCCAATGTCCCCCGCCGAATTCGAAGCGGCCCTGCGCGCCAAGGGCGCCTATTACCATATCTATCACCCCTACCACGTGGCGATGTATGAAGGCCGGGCGACCCGCGAGCAGATCCAGGGTTGGGTCGCCAACCGTTTCTACTATCAGGTGAACATTCCCCTGAAGGATGCCGCGATCCTCGCCAATTGCCCGGACCGCGAGATCCGTCGCGAGTGGATTCAGCGCCTGCTGGATCACGACGGCGCCCCCGGCGAAGACGGCGGTATCGAAGCCTGGCTACGTCTGGGCCAAGCGGTCGGCCTCGACCCGGATCAGCTGCGTTCGCAGGAATTGGTATTGCCCGGCGTACGTTTCGCCGTGGACGCCTACGTCAACTTCGCCCGCCGGGCCAGTTGGCAGGAAGCCGCCAGCAGCTCGCTGACTGAGTTGTTCGCGCCGCAGATCCACCAATCGCGCCTGGACAGCTGGCCGCAGCATTACCCGTGGATCGACCCGACCGGTTACGAGTATTTCCGCACGCGCCTCGGCCAGGCACGCCGGGATGTGGAGCACGGCCTTGCGATCACGTTGCAGCATTACACGACGCGTGAAGGCCAGGAGCGCATGCTGGAAATTCTCCAGTTCAAACTGGACATCCTTTGGAGCATGCTCGATGCCATGAGCATGGCCTACGAATTGAACCGCCCGCCGTATCACAGCGTGACCGAACAACGGGTCTGGCATAAAGGAATCACCTTATGAGTTTTGATCGCAGCAAGACCCCGACCTGGCGTCAGGGCTACCGCTACCAGTACGAACCGGCGCAGAAAGGCCATGTGCTGCTCTACCCGGAAGGCATGATCAAACTCAATGAAAGCGCCGCGCTGATCGGCGGTTTGATCGATGGCCAGCGTGATGTCGCGGCGATCATCGCCGAACTGGATGCGCAGTTCCCCGGTGTGCCCGAGCTCGGTGAGGACATCGAGCAATTCATGGAGGTTGCCCGTGCTCAGCACTGGATCGAACTTGCCTGATTCTGCGTCAGACAAGTTACCGCCCAAACCAGAAATCGGACTGCCCTTGTGGCTGCTGGCCGAGCTGACCTATCGCTGCCCGCTGCAATGCCCGTACTGCTCCAACCCGCTGGACTTCGCCGAGCAAGGCAAAGAGCTGAGCACCGAACAGTGGATCAAAGTGTTCCGCGAAGCGCGGGAAATGGGCGCTGCGCAATTGGGCTTTTCCGGCGGTGAGCCGCTGGTGCGCCAGGACCTCGCCGAGTTGATTGCCGAGGCGCGAAAACTGGGCTTCTACACCAACCTGATCACCTCCGGCATTGGCCTCACCGAGCAGAAAATCAGCGACTTCAAGAAGGCCGGTCTGGACCACATCCAGATCAGTTTTCAGGCCAGCGACGAGCAAGTGAATAACTTGTTGGCCGGTTCGAAAAAGGCCTTCGCGCAGAAGCTGGAAATGGCGCGCGCGGTAAAAGCCCACGGTTATCCGATGGTGCTCAACTTCGTCACCCATCGGCACAACATCGACAAGATCGACCGGATCATCGAGCTGTGCATCGCCCTTGAGGCCGACTTTGTCGAACTCGCGACATGCCAGTTTTACGGTTGGGCACAGCTCAATCGGGTCGGCCTGCTACCGACCAAAGAGCAACTGGTCCGCGCCGAGCGCATCACCAACGAATACCGCGCAAAACTTGCAGCCGAAGGGCATCCGTGCAAGCTGATTTTCGTCACGCCGGACTATTACGAAGAACGCCCGAAAGCCTGCATGAACGGCTGGGGCAGCATCTTTCTTACGGTCACGCCGGACGGAACCGCACTGCCCTGTCACGGCGCCCGACAGATGCCGGTGCAATTTCCCAACGTGCGCGACCACAGCATGCAGCACATCTGGTACGACTCGTTCGGCTTCAACCGCTTCCGCGGTTACGACTGGATGCCCGAGCCGTGCCGTTCCTGCGACGAGAAAGAAAAAGACTTCGGCGGCTGCCGCTGCCAGGCGTTCATGCTCACGGGTGACGCGAGCAATGCCGACCCGGTGTGCAGCAAGTCGGAACATCACGGCGTGATTCTCAAGGCCCGCGAAGAAGCCGAGCACGCGACCCAGACCATCGAACAACTGGCCTTTCGCAATGAACGAAATTCACGCCTCATCGCTAGAAGCTGAACCCTTCAGCGCCTCCCGGGCCGTCGCGGCCGGCATCGACTTCGCCGAGTTGCTGGTCGGCAAGCATGGCCTGTTCTGGAACGAGTACCGACCCGAGGATGCTGCTTGCAGGATCTGGCATTGGCGCGACGGCCAGGCCCATTGCCTGACGCCGGCAGGCTTCAGCGTGCGCAGCCGAGTGTACGAATATGGCGGTGGCGCGTTTTGTCTGACCGATGACGGGATCGTTTTCGTCAACGAAACGGACCAACAACTCTATCGACAATCGCTGGCGGGCGAGACGCCTGAGGTGCTGACTTCAGGGGAATGCCGTTACGGCGATCTGCAGTTTGCCAATGGCCAGGTGCTCGCGGTTGAAGAGAACCGTGATCGGCATCGTCTGGTCGTGATCGACGTGCCTGACGGCAGGCGTCATCTGCTGGCCGAAGGCGCCGATTTCTATGCCGCACCGACGTTGAGTCCTGACTCGCAACGATTGGCGTGGATCGAATGGAGCCGCCCGGATCAGCCATGGACCGCGACTCGCCTGATGGTTGCCGAACGCCAGAACGATGGGGGCTTTGCTCAACCGCGTTGTGTGGCTGGCGAGGCGGTTCAAGAGTCGCTGCAACAACCTCGTTTCGATGGCGGCGGCCAACTGTTTTGCCTGACGGATCGCGGCGGCTACTGGCAGCCTTGGGTGGAATCCGCAGAGGGTATGCGCCCACTTCCGAGTGCCGCCGCTGATCACGGGCCGGCACCGTGGCAGTTGGGTGGCAGCACGTGGTTGCCGCTGGGCGAAGACAGCTTCCTGGCCAGTTGGACCGAAGGCGGGTTTGGCAAGTTGGGGCTTTGCGGTGACGCCGCTGAAGATTTCACCGGTGATTACAGCCGCTTTCGACATATCGCGCTCGATGAACAATACATTTACTGCATCGCGGCATCGCCGGTCAGTTCTTCGGCGGTCATTGCCATCGACCGCGAGACCCGACAGGTCACGGTATTGGCCGGCGGGCTGGCACCGTTACCGGCTGAGAAGATCAGCGTCCCGCAAACCCTGCGCTACCCGAGCGGGTCGGGCGAGGCTCATGGCTTCTTTTATCCGGCGATGACCGGCGAGGCGAAACCGCCGCTGGTGGTGTTCATCCACGGCGGTCCGACCTCGGCCTGCTACCCGATGCTTGATCCACGCATTCAGTACTGGGCGCAACGCGGCTTCGCCGTGGCCGATCTCAACTATCGCGGCAGCAGTGGCTATGGCCGGGCTTATCGCCAGGCGTTGCATTTGAGTTGGGGCGACGTCGATGTGGAGGACGCCTGCGCAGTCGTCGCGCATCTCACAGAACGGGATTTGATCGACGGCGACAAGGCGTTTATTCGCGGTGGCAGTGCCGGTGGTTACACCACCCTTTGTGCGCTGGCCTTTCAGCAGGTGTTCCGCGCCGGCGCCAGCCTTTACGGTGTCAGCGATCCCGTTGCACTGGGCCGGGCGACCCATAAGTTTGAAGGCGATTATCTGGATTGGCTGATTGGCGATCCGCTACAGGACGCCGAGCGCTACGCCGCGCGCACTCCGTTGCTACATGCGAGCAACATCAGTGTTCCGGTGATTTTCTTTCAGGGCGAACTGGATGCCGTGGTGGTGCCGCAACAGACTCGCGATATGGTCAAGGCGCTACAGGACAACGGCATTCTGGTTGACGCGCATTACTACGCGGACGAACGCCATGGCTTTCGCAAGGCCGGTAATCAGGCTCATGCGCTGGAGCAGGAGTGGTTGTTTTATCGGCGGGTGATGGGGCTCGCCAGCTGAAACCGCGTCGCGCCCTTCGCGGGCAAGCCTCGCTCCTACAGGTACGGTGTTATCCCCGTAGGAGCGAGGCTTGCCCGCGAAAGCGATCTATCTGACACCGCAGATTTCAGCGCTTGGCGATGATGTACACCGCATGCACGATCCCCGGAATGTAACCGCACAACGTCAGCAGAATATTCAGCCAGAACGCGCCGGCGAAACCGACCTGCAGAAACACACCCAGTGGTGGCAACAGAATGGCGATGATGATGCGAATGAAATCCATGGGGCAGCTCCTGATTTGAAGTGGGCTCGTGTGAGCCCTACAGCTAATCGACCCGCGCCGTTCGTCAGGGTTCAGCGCGGTTCTTCACGCAAGTATCTCTAGACCGTGTTTCTGAACGATGCTCAGCAACTTGAGCGCCATGCCGCTGGGATGTTTGTCACCGGCCTCCCATTGTTTGATCGTAGAAGCGCTGGTGTTTAGATAACGCGCAAATACTGGCTGGCTTACGTTGTTTCGCTCACGCAGGGCTTTGATTTGCTCCGCCGGGATCGCGTCCGGAACCGTCGCAAGACATGATTCATCGAATTCGCGCATGGTTGCCTTGCTGATTGCACCGATGGCAAACAAGGCACTAGCCGACTCGTGGATCGATTCCGATATTTCACTTCTGAATTTTTTACTCATGATGTATCTCCACGAATTCCTTCATATCCAGCAAGCGCTGGATTTTGTTGTTTCTCTGGCGGGGCACTCCTTGCCGGCTCGCTCTAAAAAGCCACTGATCCAGCAGTCACTCAAGCGCTGATTGCATCTGGCAAAACGCAGAGACAAAAAAACGCCCCACGCGAAAAAATCAAACGTGGGGCGATGCGTTATTACCGCGAGACGGTTCGGGAATTCGTGCGGGAAAGGTCTGATCAGACCGCAATCCCTTTGCGGCACTGCAGTTGCGCGGTGCGCACGCGGGAAAAGGCGCGGGACAGGCGCAGGAGCATTTCGTCGATGTTGGCTTTGCTGACGGTGAGGGCCGGGGTAAAGCGCAGGCAATCGGGTTGCGGGGCGTTGAGCAACAAGCCTTCGTACAACGCTGATTTGACGACGGCATCAGCCGAATCGTCGGACAGGGTCAGTCCCCAGAGCAGCCCTTGCCCGCGCAACTCGCCGTGACCATAGCGATGGGACAAACGACTCAGGCCTTCGCGCAGATGCTGGCCGGTTTCGCTCACATGCTCGAGAAACCCTTTGTCCTGAATGGTGTTGAGCACGGCAAGACCGGCCGCCGTCATCAGCGCATTGCCATGATGCGTGCCCGTCAGTTCGCCCACCTCGAAACAGCAGGCCTTGCCTCGCGCCAGCAACGCGGCCAATGGCACGCCACCGCCGAGCCCTTCGCCGAGGACGACGATATCTGCTCGAACGCCACAGGACTGTTCGGCAAGCAAGGTGCCGCAGCGACCGATACCGGTTTGCACTTCGTCAAGGACCAACAGAATCCCCAGTTCCCGGCACAGGCGTTCGCCCCCCTTGAGGTAGGACTCGGAGGCCGGAATCACCCCGGCTTCGCTCTGGATCGGTTCGAGCATGATTGCCACGGTCCGGGCATCGACCGCTGCGTGCATCGCTGCAAGATCATTGAAGGGAACGTGGTGGAAGTCCGACAGTGAAATCGTCCCGGGACTACGGCCATGGCAGTCGTTACTCGCAACGATGATCCGTGAAGCCCCACCGCGATGGCGTTGACCCCATTTACGTGCCAGTTTGACCGCTGCTTCACAGGCTTCGGTGCCGCTGTTGAGCAGGTACGCCTGATCACTGCTGGTGCTGGTGCAGAGCCGCTCGGCAAGGTTGAGCATGCCGCGGTTATGCAGACCAAAACCGGGGTTGATCAGCGATTGAGCCTGTTCCGAGATCGCGTTGACCAGCACTGAGGGGCTGTGGCCCAGGCTATTGGCGCCGCCACCCTGTGAGAAATCCAGGTAAGCACGGTCATCGCTGTCCCACAACCATGAACCTTGGCCGCGGACGAAAATCTGTTTCGGCCGCTCGACACTGGGCATCAGGCACTCGCTGGAAAAGTTGTCGCTTCTGGACGACTGGAAAGTGTCTGCGACCAAGTCATCGAGGCTCGGCGGAGTGCGACGCAAGTTGAACAGATTCATCGGGACAAACCTCGCTTGAGGTTTTTTGCCTTACCTATGTAAACACCATCGGCATAAACGGTATTCATCGTGCGCTCTGGCCCTGTAAGCCTTGTGAATGCGGTTAGACTAGGCTCAGGCAAGGCGTCGAGCCATTTCGATTTCCCAGCATTTTCGATAAGCGCACCTTATGGATTTCAAGCAACTGCGTTATTTCGTCGCGGTCTACGAAGAAGGCCACGTAGGCCGGGCGGCCGAGCGACTTTCAATCTCCCAACCGGCACTGTCCCAGCAGATCCGCCAGCTCGAACAAAACCTCGATGTGAGCCTGTTCGAACGCAGCAGCAAGCGTCTGCTGCCCACCCTGGCCGCCCACACTTTGTACAACCACGCACTGCCCTTGCTCGATGGCCTGCAACGGGCACGCGAGGCGTTGGGCAACTTCAAGGGGCAGGCATTACGCACCTTGGCCATTGGCGTGTTGCAGACGGTTCACACCAGTCTGGTACCGCAGATGCTCGAACGTGTGCGCAAGGCGCAGCCGCATCTGGTGGTGCAGATCTATGAACTGACCGGTCTGGAAATCGAGCGACGGCTGCTCAATGGTTCACTCGACATCGGCATCAGCTACCTGCCGCCCCGTCAGCCCGGTTTGCAGGGCGTCCTGCTGTACGAAGATGAACTGACCCTGGTCATCCCGGCGGACCACCCGCTGCGCGAATTCAAGAAAGTCTCGATGAGTCAGGCGGCCGAGTTGCCCATGCTGTTGCTGGGAGAGGAATTCCAGGTGCGGCAGATCTGGCAGACGCAACTGGCCAATCTGGGACGACGCCCGCAGGTGCAGGCAGAACTGAACAACATGGCGGGGATTCTCGACAGTCTGCCCCACACCCGACTGGCCACCGTCCTGCCTGGGCGCTCGCAAAAGGCGCTCGGCAATCAAGAGCTGCTGTGGAAACCGCTGACCGAGCCGCGAGTGCCGCTGAAAGTCGGATTGGTGTGTCGGGATGTGCAACGGCAACAAGCCTCGCTGGCCTTACTGCGCACGCTGTTGGAGGAAGTGATGACGGGCCGGACGACCGCTTGAACAGCTCGCCTACGCTCGACGGGCTGAGCTGACGACTTTTCTGCGGGCAAAAGAAAACCCCGCCGAAGCGGGGCTTTGCAGACTGTTTCCCTGACATCCATTTCACTCCGCCGTCCTGGCAGAATCCTACGTGTCCGTGTTGTTGCTTTGCGCTTCCTGCGCGACGTCCATGTGAAGTAGATTAGCTCTGGATCCAATCGACGCCTATGGGAAAACAGCAGCACGTCATGTAAGAGAATGCTTACATGACGCGACTTCGTCAGAACTGTGCAGCGTCCAGCAGAAACAGCGACTCGCTACCCGCCTTCACCGACGCACTCAACGAGTGAATACGCGGCAGCAGACGTGCGAAATAGAAACGCGCCGTGCCCAACTTGCTCGCGTAGAAATCGTCCTGCGCTTCTTTGCCGAAGGCCGCCTTGGCCATCAATGCCCACATGTAGGCGTACGCCACATAGCCGAAGGCTTGCAGGTACTCGACCGACGCGGCGCCGATTTCGTTCGGGTTGTTTTTCGCCCGGTCCAGCAGCCACGAGGTCAGTTCGTCGAGGGTGGTGACGGCATCGTTCAGCGGCTTGGTGAACTCAGCCAGTTCATCGCTGGCGGTCGCGGTGAAATGACGGATCTCGTCAGCAAACAGGTTATAGAACGCCCCGCCGGTGCCGACGATCTTGCGTCCTACAAGGTCCAGCGCCTGAATGCCGTTGGTGCCTTCGTAGATCTGGGTGATACGCACGTCGCGCACCAGTTGCTCCTGGCCCCACTCACGGATGTAACCGTGGCCGCCGAAAACCTGCTGGCCGTGAACGGTGGTTTCCAGACCGAGGTCGGTCAGGAACGCCTTGGCCACTGGCGTCAGTAGTGCAACCAGGTCTTCCGCACGTTTGCGGGTGGTCGCGTCTTCGCTGAACTTGGCGGTGTCCAGTTGCATGGCCACGTACGTGGAGAATGCACGGCCGCCTTCGTTCGAGGCTTTCATGGTCAGCAGCATGCGACGCACGTCCGGGTGGACGATGATCGGGTCAGCGACCTTGTCTTTGTTCTGCGCGCCGGTCGGCGAACGGCTTTGCAGGCGATCGCGGGCGTATTCGACGGCATTCTGGTACGAGCGCTCGCCGGTAGCCAGGCCTTGGATGCCAACACCCAGACGCTCGTAGTTCATCATGGTGAACATCGCTGCCAAACCTTTATTCGGCTCGCCGACCAGGTAACCCACGGCTTCGTCGAAGTTCATCACGCAGGTCGCGGACGCCTGGATGCCCATCTTGTGTTCGATCGAACCACAGTTCGCCGGGTTGCGCGCGCCCAGGCTGCCATCGGCGTTGACCATGAACTTCGGCACCAGGAACAACGAAATCCCTTTCGGACCCGCCGGCGCGTCCGGCAGCTTGGCCAGCACCAGATGGATGATGTTCTCGGTCAGGTCGTGTTCGCCGCCGGTGATGAAGATCTTGGTGCCGCTGACCTTGTAGGAACCGTCGGCCTGAGGTTCAGCCTTGGTGCGGATGATCCCCAGGTCGGTGCCGGCGTGCGGCTCGGTCAGGCACATGGAACCGGCCCAGACCCCGGCGTACATGTTTGGCAGGTAAGCAGCTTTCAGCGCTTCGCTGGCGTGGGCGTTGATCGACAGGCAGGCGCCGGCGGTGAGCATCGGATACAGACCGAATGACAGGCTGGCGGAGTTGACCATTTCTTCGACTTGCGCCGAAACGGCCTTGGGCATGCCCATGCCGCCGTAAGTCGGATCGCCACCGACACCGACCCAACCGCCTTCGGCATAAGTCTGATAAGCCTGTGGGAAACCTGCCGGCGTGGTGACGGCACCGTCCGCCCAATGGCAACCTTCTTCGTCAGCCGCACGGCTCAGGGGCGCGATGCTCTTGCTGGTGACTTTGCCGGCCTCTTCGAGAATGGCTTCGACCGTTTCCGCATCGACGGTTTCGGCCAGCGCAGGCAGCTCGGCCCAGAGTTTGGCGACCTCGAAAACTTCATTGAGGACGAAGCGCATATCGCGCAGGGGCGCTTTGTAGTCAGCCATGGCAAACCTCGCAGATCTAAACAGGTGATTCGTAGGAATGGTGTTTTCGTTGGGTCCGAGTGTAACCCAACAACTTTTACGACACATAGGGTCAGCTCATGACCCTTTTGTAATTTTTAGTCATCAAAGTTTCTGCTGAGATAGTTCTCGCCTGCCAGAACGCATTCGCGGGCAAGCCTCGCTCCTACAGGTCGGTGTCAATCACGCAATTTGCGCATGGCGATGACCTGTAGGAGCGAGGCTTGCCCGCGAAGCTTTTAATAATCGTCAGAGCGCAAACATCTCCGCCGGCAGCTGCATCAAGCAATCACTCCCTGCTTCAATAGCCGCGCGATGAGCGGCGGTGCGCGGCAGCAACCGCTTGAAGTAAAACTCGCTGGTTGCCAGTTTGCCCCGGCAGTAATCAGCATCGCCGCTGCCCGCGTCGAGTTGCGCCTGGGCCACCAACGCCATGCGCAGCCACAGATAGCCGAGGATGATGTAACCGCTGTACATCAAGTAATCCACCGACGCAGCACCGACTTCATCCGGATTTTTCATCGCGGCCATGCCGACCTTGGTGGTCAACTCGCCCCACTGCTGATTCAGGCCATTGAGTTGCGCCACATAGCTGGCAAGTTGTGGGTGCTCGGCATTCGCCGCGCAGAATTTGTGGACGATTTTGGTGAAACCACGCAGCAGTTTGCCCTGGCTGCCAAGCACTTTGCGCCCGAGCAAATCCAGCGCCTGAATGCCGTTGGTGCCCTCGTAAATCGGCGCGATGCGGCAGTCGCGGACCAGCTGCTCCATGCCCCATTCACGGATGAAGCCGTGACCGCCAAACACCTGCATCCCGTGATTGGTGACTTCCAGACCGGTGTCGGTCATGAAGGCTTTGCAGATCGGCGTCAGGAACGCCAGCAGGTCTTCGGCGTCCTGGCGCGCCGTTTCATCCGGGCTCAGATGCGCCACGTCCAGCAGCTGCGCGGTGAAATACGTCAGCGCACGGTTGCCTTCGTTGAAGGCTTTCATGGTCAGCAACATCCGGCGCACATCAGGATGCACGATGATCGGGTCGGCGGCTTTTTCCGGCGCTTTCGGGCCGGTGAGCGAGCGCATTTGCAGGCGGTCGTTGGCGTACTTGATGGCGCCCTGGAAACTCGCCTCACCCAGACACAAACCCTGCATGCCGGTACCGAGCCGCGCGTGGTTCATCATGGTGAACATGCAGTTCAGGCCCTTGTTCGCCTCGCCGATCAAGAATCCCTTGGCCTCGTCGAAGTTCAGCACGCAGGTGGCGGAGGCCTTGATGCCCATTTTGTGTTCGATCGAGCCGCAGGAAACGCCGTTGCGCTCGCCGGCTTCACCCTGGGTATCGGGTAGGAATTTGGGAACGATGAACAGGGAAATGCCCCGGGTGCCTGCCGGAGCGTCCGGCAGTTTGGCCAACACCAAATGAATGATGTTGTCGCTCATGTCGTGTTCGCCGGCCGAGATGAAGATCTTGCTGCCGGAAATCGCGTAGCTGCCATCCGCTGAAGGCACGGCTCGGGTTTTGATGATGCCCAGGTCAGTGCCGCAATGAGCCTCGGTCAGGCACATGGTGCCGGTCCATTGGCCGGCCGTCAGTTTGCTCAGGTAGGTGCTCTTTTGCGCTTCGGTGCCGTGGGCGTGGATGGCCGACATCGCGCCGTGGGTCAGGCCGGGGTACATGCCCCAGGACGTATTGCTGGAGCCGACCATTTCACTGATGACCAGGCCCAGGGAGCTTGGCAAACCCTGGCCGCCGTAAGCCGGATCAGCTGCCAGACCGTGCCAGCCGCCTTCCACGTATTGTGCGAAGGCCTGCTTGAAACCTGTAGGCGTTGTCACCACGCCATTGTCGAAATGGCAGCCTTCTTCGTCGCCGCTGCGATTCAGCGGCGCCAGAACGTTCTCACAGAACTTCGCGCCTTCTTCGAGGATCGCATTGACCATGTCCGGACTGGCATCGGTGGCACCCAGCGCGGCGTAGTTGGTGTGGAAGTCGAAGACGTGGTCGATCAGAAAGCGCATGTCGCGCAGGGGGGCTTTGTACTCAGGCATGGTCGTTTCTCCGTCAGCAGATCGTTCAAACCTACTGCCGCCCACCCTGCCTCACAATCACAGTCCAGACGCTGAATGCGCCATCATCACTCAACCCGCAGCGCCGTCCATGCGCACCGCGCCACGGCGAGTCTGACCGAATGCCACCACACAATTTCGCCCGGCGCCCTTGGCGCTGTAGAGCGCTTCGTCAGCGGACTTGAGCACTTTTTCGGGGGTTCGCTGCTCCACGCGCTCGGCAACGCCGATGCTCACGGTGACCGACACACTTGAAGCGCCGGAGCCCGCGCGACGCTGACGCCCCTGTTGGTCGTCCTGCGGGCGGGCGTCTTGGTTGCGCAGTTGAATACTGTAAGTAGCAATGGATTCGCGGATGACTTCCAGGTGCGGCATGCACTCTTCGAGGGTCTTGCCCGCAAACACCAGCGCAAATTCCTCACCGCCGTAGCGATACGCCCTACCGCCTCCGCCGATTTTCGACAGCTTACTGGCGACCAGTCGCAGTACCTGGTCGCCGACATCGTGTCCGTGGGTGTCGTTGAATTTCTTGAAGTGATCGACGTCGCTCATGGCCAGCACGTAATTGCGCCCCAGACGTTGCATCCGCTCGTTCAAGGCGCGGCGCCCCGGCAGACCGGTGAGCTCGTCGCGGAAGGCCATTTGATAGGCCTCGTGGGCGACCGCTGCCGCAATCATCAACATCACCTGGCTGCACATGATGTTCAGCGTAAAAGGCAGGATGAAAGTTTTCGGCAACGCCCAGAACAACCCGAGCAAACCCACCAGCTGTGCGGCGTGCAAAGGTCTCGGGTTACGCCAGTACTGCCAGCTCAGTAGCAGGAACGAGGCGATGAATACGGGATAGGACAGCTGGATCAGGCTCATCCAGGCGCCATGCAGCGCCGGCCAGCGGATTTCCGACAGCCACATCAGCACGGCCTGGGGATAACTTTGCTCCAGCCCCAACGCCACACTGCCGACGGCCAGCAACACCGCGAAGCGCGCCACCATGTCTTGAAACAAATGCGTGCGCTCCTGCCAGGCCGCAAACACGCCAAACAACAGCGGCAACAACAGACAACACAGATGGAAAACCACCGCCGCGTCATCACGGACCTTGCCGTTGTCGCGGTAATAGTCGGTCTGGGTATCGAGCAGAAAGTAGGCGATGTACACCGTGACCATCAGAAACAGCTCGCGCTGACGTCGGTAAACCGCGCAGTACGCGCCGCCGAGCAACAGCACCAGAGTTGGCAGCACGTTGAACAGCGAGGTGAAGAAGACGTTGAGATCCTTGATGTAGGCGGCCGCAAGCCCCGCAAGTAAAAGCAGTAACGACGGTAGGAAATGGCTGAAACGTACAGCGGAAGAACGCGGCAAGGGTAAAGCTCCGACCGTCATGACAATAGATGGCATTGTGCCCACCTACTGTAACGGCAGAAATGCCGACTTACTGAGTCAATTGTCAGGTTTTTTTATCGGGCGCGTCAGTGGCTACAGACCGGATGGGCAGTGCCTGGATCTCATCAAAGATCGCAGGCGACAGCTTTTACTTTTCCCAGGAACAAAAAAGCCGCTACCCCCAAAGAGATAGCGGCTGTGCGAAGAACGACGTTAAGACTTAGTAGCCCAGCGCGAAGTTCTCTTCTTTCATGTCCATCAAGTTATTGGCACCCGACAGCATGGTTGCAACGTGAGTGCGGGTACGCGGCAGGATGCGCTGGAAGTAGAAGCGCGCAGTCTGCAACTTGGCGGTGTAGAACGCTTCTTCGGAAGTGCCGGCAGCCAGTTTCTCGGCAGCCAGGCGCGCCATGTCAGCCCAGAAGTAAGCCAGGCAGGCGTAACCGGAGTACATCAGGTAGTCCACAGACGCCGCGCCGACTTCTTCGCGATCCTTCATGGCAGCCATACCGACCTTCATGGTCAGCTCGCCCCATTCTTTGTTCAGCGCAGCCAATGGCTCGACGAACTCTTTGACGGCTTCGTTGCCTTCGTTGGTCTGGCAGAACTTGTGGACGATCTTGGTGAAGCCTTTGAGGGCCTCGCCTTGAGTCATCAGCACTTTACGGCCCAGCAGGTCGAGTGCCTGGATACCGGTGGTGCCTTCGTACAGCATCGAAATGCGGCTGTCGCGAACGTTCTGCTCCATGCCCCACTCGGCGATGAAGCCGTGGCCGCCGTAGATTTGCACGCCGTGGTTGGCGGATTCGAAGCCGACTTCAGTCATGAAGGCTTTGGCGATTGGCGTCATGAAGGCCAGCAGTGCGTCGGCTTTCTTCTTCTCTTCTTCGTCTACGCCGTATTTGACGACGTCGACTTGCTTGGCGGTGAAGTAAACCATCGCACGGTTGCCTTCGGCGAAAGCCTTCATGGTCAACAGCATGCGACGTACGTCAGGGTGAACGATGATCGGGTCAGCGGCTTTTTCCGGCGCTTTCGGGCCAGTCAGCGAACGCATTTGCAGACGATCACGAGCGTATTTCAGGCCGCCCTGGAAGCCGATCTCGGCGTGAGCCAGACCTTGCAGAGCGGTACCCAGACGTGCGGTGTTCATGAAGGTGAACATGCAGTTCAGGCCTTTGTTCGCCGGGCCGATCAGGAAACCGGTGGCCGCGTCGAAGTTCATCACGCACGTGGCGTTACCGTGGATGCCCATTTTGTGTTCCAGGGAACCACAGGTCACGGCGTTGCGAGCGCCGATCGAACCGTCAGCGTTCGGCATGAACTTCGGAACGATGAACAGCGAGATGCCTTTGGTGCCGGCCGGTGCATCCGGCAGACGTGCCAGCACGATGTGGACGATGTTGTCGGCCATGTCGTGTTCACCGGCCGAGATGAAGATCTTGGTGCCGGAGACTTTGTAGGAACCGTCGGCCTGAGGTTCAGCCTTGGTGCGCAGCATGCCCAGGTCGGTGCCGCAGTGCGGTTCGGTCAGGCACATGGTGCCGGTCCATTCGCCGGAAACCAGTTTGGTCAGGTAAGCCTCTTGCTGCTCAGGCGTGCCGTGCTCGGAAATGGTGTTCATCGCGCCATGCGACAGGCCTGGGTACATGCCCCACGACCAGTTGGCTTCGCCAACCATTTCGCTGACAGCCAGACCCAGAGACTCCGGCAGGCCTTGGCCGCCGTGCTCTACGTCGTGGGCCAGGCTTGGCCAGCCGCCTTCAACGAATTGCTTGTAGGCTTCTTTGAAGCCAGTCGGGGTTTTAACGCCAGACTCGCTCCAGGTGCAGCCTTCGGTGTCACCCACGCGGTTCAGCGGAGCCAACACCTGCTCACAAAACTTGGCGCCTTCTTCGAGAATGGCGTCAACCATGTCCGGAGTTGCGTCTGCACAAGCCGGAAGGCTCTGATAGTGCGCTTCGTAGCCGAGCAGTTCGTCACGAACGAAGCGAATATCACGCAAGGGGGCCTTGTAGTCAGGCATAGCGATAAACCTCTGCTGATGTAACCGGGAATGAACGACCGTGTTGATTTGTTGTGACGGTCAAACAGTTGTTTGAAACATACGTTTACGCCCAAATCTTGTCAAGCGCCGATCTTTTGCCGTTCGTCATCACGCTGCGCAAATGCCGGACACGCGGCCGCACTGCCGCCGTTGACAACGCAACAGGCCATGCAGAAAAGATTAGTTGAGGGAGAAGGACTTACGCACAAAAACGCCGCGAATAATCGCGGCGTTGGTTGTACGGATTCAGCGAGGGATCAAGCGAAGGTATCGATCAACGTTCCCAGCATTTCATCGGAAGCCTTGGCGACTTTGGCACCGGCCTCAACCTGAAACTTGCCCTGTGCCATTTCGACCATGTTGCTGGCCAGGTCCGATTGTTGACTGCGGTCGACCGAACGCAGGCGGTCCACTTGAAACTCGGAAGACTGGCTGGTCACCGAACGCTCAATGGTGCTGCTGGCGATCTGGCTGGAAGCCTGATCGACACGGTTCTGCCCTGTCTGAATAGTGCTCAGACCGGCATAGAAAGCGGTGTTTCCTGAGATTTCCATACGGGAACTCGTCCTACAAAGGATCAATGGCGGCCATTGAACCAGACTTGATGGCAAAAGGCCCGACAAAAACACTAATGGCACAGTGCCTTGTCATAGGCAAAATCTCAATCCAGCAAATCCAGCTGCAGATGTTCCGCCACCGCTTCTGCGGTTACCGATTTGAGTTTCGGCACTCGACCAAGACAAGGCGCGGGAATCCGCTCGGCGAGGGTCGCGAGGTTCTCCTCCAGACGCGAGGTTTTCGGATCGATGATATTGGCCACCCAACCCGCCAGCTGCAAGCCGTCCTGAGCAATCGCCTCGGCCGTCAGTAGCGCATGATTGATGCAACCCAGGCGCACGCCGACCACCAGGATCACCGGCAGGCCCAGTGCCATCGCCAGATCCGACAGATTGTCCTGATCCGCCAAGGGCACGCGCCAGCCGCCCGCGCCTTCGATCAAGGTGAAATCCGCCTGCATGTCGAGAATCTCGAGCATCGGCGTCAACAGTGATTGCACCGTCAGCGCCACGCCGGCTTCTCGCGCGGCCAAGTGCGGTGCGATCGGCGGTTCGAACGCCACCGGATTGACCTGTGCATAAGTCAAAGGCAATGAGCACTCGGCCAGCAGCGCGAGCGCATCGGCATTACGCAACCCCTTGGGCGTCACATCACAGCCGGAAGCGACCGGCTTGCCCGCCGCCGTACTCATGCCCGCCGACCGCGCGGCGTGCAACAAGCCTGCAGCAATGGTGGTCTTGCCGACATCAGTGTCCGTGCCGGTGATGAAATAGGCTGCGCTCATACGGGTTTCTCCAACACGGCGTAGACCACCTGATAAGTCGCTGGCAATCCATTGGCCTGACGAAACTGCTCATAAGCCTCGATCAAGCCGAGGATCCGCGCCCGACCGGTCAAACCACCCGGCCGACCAGGGTTCAAATTGTGCGCGCCCAACGCCTTGAGTTCATGCGTCAGGCTGCGCACGTCCGGGTAATGCAGCACATGCGCACGGGTTTGCAGGCTGACAACCTTCAAGCCGCTAGCGGCGCACAGCTGTTGATAAACACCCAGCTCGCGGAAGCGATTGACGTGCACCATGCCATCCACCTGACGCCAGCTGTCACGCAATTCAAACAACGTCCCTACACAAAGACTAGCAAACGCGAAAATCCCGCCCGGTTTCAGTGCCCGATACGCCTCACTGAGCACTGATTCGAAATCCGCGCACCACTGCACCGCCAGGCTGGAGAAGATCAAATCACAGGTCGAATCCTGCAGCGGCAAACGCTCCGCGTCCCCAGCGATGAAATGGGTGGCACCGCCCAATGGCCGGGCGTGATTGAGCATGCCTTCGGCGATGTCCATTGCCAGTCCGCTACCTGCGGGAAATCGCTCGCCCAATGCCCGACTGAAATGCCCGGTGCCGCAACCCAGGTCCAGCCAGACACCCGGCACAAAATCGCCCGGCAGACGGCTCAACAACTGGCTGCCGACATCGCGTTGCAGTTCAGCCACGCTGTCGTAGCTCGCCGCCGCGCGGGAAAAGGAGGCCGCCACCTGGCGCTTGTCTGGCAAACCGCCGGGTAAATCGGGAAGGGATAAATCAGTCATCACCGAACTCGTGCAAAAAGGCCTGAATCGCCCCCGCCACACCGTGGGGGTCTTCCAGAAGAAACGCGTGGCTGGCCTGTTCAATCAGGCCGATTTCGACATCCGGCAGCAAGGCCAGAAGGTCGCCCGCCGCTTCGGCCGGGACCAGGCCGTCGAGCCCGGCGAACAAATGCAGTTGCGGACCGCGAAATGCCTGCAACGCTTGGCGGGTATCCAGTTGGGCGAGTACTTCCAGACCACTCATCAGCACCGCTTCAGAGGTATGCGGCGCGCCGCCGAGCAACAAGCGCGACAGTCCGCGCGGGTCTTCTGACCCTTGCGCGCAGAGAAGTGAAAAGCGCTTCAACGTCATCCGCGGATCGGCCTTGCAACCGGCGAGAAACGCGTCGAAGGTTTCGCCGGGCATCGCGCTCGGCCATTGCTCATGGGCGACAAAAGAAGGATTACTGGCCAGGGCCAGCAAACCGCAGCACCGATCACCACGACGCGCCGCCAACTCAGACGCCAGCATGCCGCCGAGGGACCAGCCACCGAGCCAGGCGTCTTGCGGGATCGTCGAATCCAGCTCATCGAGCCATTCTTCAAGATCACTCGATTCCAGTTCCGGCAACGGCTCGATCTCGACCCGCAGATGCTCATCCAGCCCCTGCAAGGCGGCCGCTAACGGTTCCAGCGGCGAGATTCCGAGGCCCCAACCGGGTAGCAGAATCAGTCGATCACGCATGGTTTGGCTCCGGTCCAAGTTGTTGGAAACAATCGGCCAGTCCATTCAACAATAGCTGCACCTGCGCCTCGCTGTGGGCGGCGGTCAGGGTCACGCGCAGACGGGCACTGCCGGCGGGCACGGTCGGCGGACGAATCGCCGTGACCATCAGCCCCCGCTCGCGCAGCATCTGCGACAGCCGCACCGCACGCCCGGCATCGCCAATCATGATCGGCTGGATGGGTGTGAAGCTGTCCATCAACTCCAGGCCGATCTGTTCGGCACCATGGCGGAACTGGCGGATCAAGGTTTTCAGATGCTCGCGTCGCCAATGTTCAGTGCGCAGCAGCTCAAGGCTTTTGAGCGTCGCGCAGGCCAAGGCCGGCGGTTGGCTGGTGGTGTAGATGTAGGGGCGGGCAAACTGGATCAGGCTTTCGATCAGCTCTTCGCTGCCGGCCACAAACGCACCCGCCGTGCCGAACGCCTTGCCGAGGGTGCCGACTAGTACCGGCACGTCTTCCTGGCTCAGGCCGAAATGCTCGACGATCCCGCCGCCATTGGCGCCCAGCGGACCGAAGCCATGGGCGTCATCGACCATCAACCACGCGCCTTTGGCCTTGGCTTCCCGGGCCAGTGCCGGCAGGTCGGCGATATCACCATCCATGCTGAACACGCCGTCGGTGACTACCAGCGTATTGCCGGTGGCCTTCTCCAGACGCTTGGCCAGACTGGCCGCGTCGTTGTGCAGATAACGATTGAAGCGCGCGCCGGACAACAAACCGGCATCCAGCAACGATGCGTGATTGAGGCGGTCTTCCAGCACCGTATCGCCCTGCCCGATCAGCGCGGTGACCGCGCCAAGGTTGGCCATGTAACCGGTGGTGAACAGCAGCGCACGCGGGCGACCGGTCAGGTCGGCCAAGGCTTCTTCCAGCTCATGATGTGGCGTGCTGTGGCCGATGACCAGGTGCGATGCCCCGCCACCGACGCCCCAACGGGCAGCGCCGGCGCGCCAGGCTTCGATCACTTGCGGGTGATTGGCCAGGCCCAGGTAGTCGTTGTTGCAGAACGCCAGCAACGGCTGGCCGTCGACCACCACTTCCGGGCCTTGAGGGCTTTCGAGCAGGGGGCGTTGGCGGTAGAGGTTTTCGGCACGACGGGCAGCAAGGCGTGCGGCGAGATCGAAAGACATGCAGGCCTCGTGAGTAGGAAAAAACACACAACCCTGTAGGAGCGAGGCTTGCCCGCGAAGGGAGCGCTGCGGTCATTCAGATTGACCGAGGCCCTTCATTCGCGGGCAAGCCTCGCTCCTACGGAGATCAGCGTCGATCAAACAGCAGCGTTGTAGAACTGCTCGCTGCTCTTCTGCTCAACCAGCGCTTGCTCGATCGCGGCCTGATGCACTTCGTCGGCGTGCTCTTCGCGCGCTTCCGGCAGGATCCCCAGGCGCGAGAACAGTTGCATGTCCTTGTCGGCCTGCGGGTTGGCGGTGGTCAGCAGTTTGTCGCCGTAGAAAATCGAGTTGGCACCGGCGAAGAACGCCAGGGCCTGCATCTGCTCGTTCATCGCTTCGCGGCCGGCGGACAGGCGCACGTGGGATTGCGGCATCAGGATGCGCGCGACGGCGAGCATGCGGATGAAGTCGAACGGGTCGATGTCTTCGGCATTTTCCAGCGGCGTACCGGCGACTTTCACCAGCATGTTGATCGGCACCGACTCCGGATGCTCCGGCAGGTTGGCCAACTGGATCAGCAGATTGGCGCGGTCATCAAGGGACTCGCCCATGCCGAGGATGCCGCCGGAGCAGATCTTCATCCCCGAGTCACGCACGTAGGCCAAGGTTTGCAGGCGCTCGCTGTAGGTACGGGTGGTGATGATGCTGGTATAGAAATCCGGCGAGGTGTCGAGGTTGTGGTTGTAGTAGTCGAGGCCGGCCTTGGCCAGTGCTTCCGTCTGATCCTGATCGAGACGACCGAGGGTCATACAGGTTTCCAGGCCCATGGCTTTCACGCCTTCAACCATCTTCAGCACGTACGGCATGTCTTTGGCCGACGGGTGTTTCCACGCTGCGCCCATGCAGAAACGGGTCGAACCGATGGCCTTGGCGCGAGCGGCCTCTTCGAGGACCTTCTGCACTTCCATCAGTTTTTCTTTTTCCAGACCGGTGTTGTAGTGACCGGACTGCGGACAATATTTGCAATCTTCCGGGCATGCGCCGGTTTTGATCGACAGCAGGGTGGAAACCTGGACGCGGTTGGCGTCGAAATGCGCGCGGTGCACCGTCTGCGCCTGGAACAACAGGTCGTTGAATGGCTGTACGAAGAGTGCTTTGACTTCGGCCAAAGACCAGTCATGACGCAGGGTTGCAGAGGTGCTGGCGCTCATGGTGTTTCCTTTGTTTTATGCTTTGCACGCGGCTGGGGAATGGAATACCCACAAACGCGACACGGATGTTCGGCATATTTAAGGAAGAGCGATGCGCTGTCAACCTCGATACGTAGGACTGGTTTACAAGTGGTTAAACAATAACCAACGCTGCTTACTCTGCAGCGAAGCCACCGAAGAAGTCAGGCCCATCTGCATGGCCTGCGAAACCGACCTGCCCTGGCTGGGCGATCACTGCCAGACCTGCGCCCTGCCCTTGCCTGCGGCGGGCCTGACGTGTGGCCAGTGTTTAAAAATGCCGCCGGCCTTCGAACGGGTCGCCGCACCCTGGAACTACAGCTTTCCGGTGGACACTCTGATCACCCGCTTCAAACATTTTGCGAAGTGGCCGTTTGGCCGCCTGCTCGCCGAACTTCTCGCCCAGTTCCTGCAACATCGCTTTGATGAGGACCTAGATCGTCCCGACGCTCTGGTCCCTGTTCCGCTGGCCGCCAAACGCCTGCGCCAACGGGGTTTCAATCAGGCCGCGATGCTTGCCCGCTGGCTCGGTAACAGCCTCGATATACCTTGCGATGAAAAACTGCTGCTGAGGATTCAGGACACCAGCGCGCAGCAGAACCTGAATGCCGACGCGCGCAAAAAGAACCTGCGCAACGCCTTTGCCCTGGTGCCCGATACACCGATCAAGGGGCGTCACTTCGCGCTGGTGGACGACGTGCTGACCACCGGTGCCACAGCTCAGGCCCTGGCCCGGCTGTTAATGGACGCCGGCGCGGCACGGGTCGACGTCTACTGCCTGGCCCGCACGCCAAAACCCGGCGACACGGTCTGACTCAAGAACACAAAACCTGTGGGAGTGAGCCTGCTCGCGATGAGGTCATTACAGGCAACATTGATGTGACCGATGCATCGCCATCGCGAGCAGGCTCACTCCCACAAGGATGTGGCCTGACTTGACTCCCGCAGCCCAAGCCGCCAACTTCCACCTCATCGCCACAACCCAAAGCGCCTCACCATGTCCTTGCCCACGTTGTTGTCCCAGCACATTGTCCGTCGCCCGCAACGCATCGCGTTGCTGCAACACATCGCCGAACAAGGCTCGATTACCCGCGCCGCCAAAAGCGCGGGGCTGAGTTACAAGGCGGCATGGGACGCCATTGATGAGCTGAACAACCTCGCGCAGAAACCGCTGGTGGAACGCAGCGTCGGCGGCAAGGGCGGCGGTGGCGCCAGGCTCTCCGAAGAAGGCTTGCGCGTGCTGCGCCTGTATCAGAAGCTGCAAGCCTTGCAGGCCCAGGTGCTGGAAGCCGCCGAAGATGCCAGCGACCTGGACCTGCTCGGTCGGCTGATGCTCAGAACCAGCGCGCGCAATCAATTGCATGGCAAGGTCGTGGCGATCGATAACCAAGGCCACAACGACCGAATCCGTCTTGAACTGGCCGAAGGCTTAACCCTTGATGCGCAAATCACTCACGACAGCACCCTGCGCCTGGAGCTGGATATCGGCACCGAAGTCGTGGCCCTGATCAAGGCCGGTTGGCTGGAATTGCTGGGCATCGATCAACAAGCAACACCCGGCAACAACTGCCTCAAGGGCATCATCGAAGAAATTCTCGACGCCGAAGACGGCCCCAGTGAAGTGCGCATTAGCCTTCCCAACGGCCAGACCCTCTGCGCGTTGGCCGAGCCGCTGCACTTGAGAACCCTGGGGCTTGCCGCTGACAAACCGGTGCTGGTGCAGTTCGCGCCGTCCAACGTTTTGCTCGGCACTCCGCTCTGAAACAAAAGCTTCATCGACGCTCTTTAAGGTGGCTGCAAAACCAGCAGGGAGCCTGATGTGAGCCTATTAGAAGAAAACCAGTCCACCGACCTCGAAAAAATGGTCGGCCTCAGCCGTCGTGGCTTCATCAGCGCCGGCGCCCTCTGCGGTGCAGCAATGTTCCTCGGCGGTAACCTGCTGAGCCGCAGCGTGCTGGCCGCGAGTGTCAGCGCAGGTTCCAGCAAACTGTTGGGGTTTGACAGCATCCCCGCCGCCACCAGCGACGCTATTACCTTACCGCCGGGTTACAAGTCCTCGGTGCTGATCAGCTGGGGCCAGCCGTTGCAGAAAAACGGCCCGGCGTTCGACCCGAGTGGCAACGGCACCGCCGCGCAGCAGGAAGTGCAGTTCGGCGACAACAACGACGGCATGAGCCTGTTCGAATTTCCCGGTGAAAAAGACCGGGCACTGATGGCGATCAACAACGAATACACCAACTATCGCTACCTCTATCCCCACGGTGGCATGCCGCAATCGGCCGATGACGTACATAAAGCCTTGGCTTGTGAAGGTGTGTCGGTGATCGAAGTGCAGCGCAAGAACGGTCAGTGGCAATTCGTCCAGGGCTCGCGCTACAACCGCCGTATCCACGGCAACGCGCCAATCAGCCTCAGCGGCCCGGCCGCCGGTCACGCCTTGGTGAAAACCAGCGCCGACCCCCACGGCAAAAATGTGCTCGGCACCTTTCAGAACTGCGCCAACGGCAAGACACCGTGGGGCACTTACCTGACCTGCGAAGAGAACTTCACCGATTGCTTCGGTAGCAACAATGCCGAGCAGAAGTTCGACGCCGCGCAGAAGCGCTACGGCGCAGTGGCGACCAGCAAAGAGATCAACTGGCATCAACACGATGAGCGGTTCGACCTGGCAAAAAATCCAAACGAGCTAAACCGTCACGGCTGGGTCGTGGAAATCGACCCGTTCGATCCGCAATCGACGCCCGTCAAACGTACCGCGCTGGGTCGCTTCAAACATGAAAACGCTGCCCTGGCCGAAACCAAAGACGGCCACGCCGTGGTGTACATGGGCGACGATGAGCGCGGCGAATTCATTTACAAGTTCGTCAGCCGCGACAAGATCAATCACAAAAACCCCAAGGCCAACCGCGACCTGCTGGACCACGGCACCTTGTACGTGGCGCGCTTCGATGCGGGCGACAGCAACGCCGATCACCCGAAAGGCCAGGGCGAGTGGATCGAACTGACCCACGGTAAAAACGGCATCGACGCCAGCAGCGGTTTTGCCGATCAGGCCGAAGTACTGATCCACGCGCGTCTCGCGGCCAGCGTGGTGAAGGCCACCCGCATGGACCGTCCGGAATGGATCGTCGTCAGCCCCAAGGATGGCCAGGTCTATTGCACGCTGACTAACAACGCCAAGCGCGGTGAAGACGGTCAACCGGTGGGCGGGCCGAACCCGCGTGAGAAGAACGTCTACGGGCAAATCCTGCGCTGGCGCACCGACCGTGACGATCACGGCTCGAAAAGCTTTGCCTGGGATCTGTTTGTGGTCGCTGGCAACCCGGGCCTCCACGCTGGCACGCCGAAGGGCGGCTCGTCGAATATCACGCCGCAAAACATGTTCAACAGCCCGGATGGCTTGGGCTTCGACAACGCTGGGCGGCTGTGGATTCTCACCGATGGCGATTCGAGCAACGCCGGTGATTTTGCCGGCATGGGCAACAACCAGATGCTGTGTGCCGATCCGGTGAGCGGGGAGATTCGCCGGTTCATGGTCGGACCGGTGGGTTGCGAGGTCACGGGGATCAGCTTTTCGCCGGATCAGAAGACCTTGTTTGTGGGGATTCAGCATCCGGGGGAAAACGGTGGATCGACGTTCCCTGAGCATCTGCCGAATGGCAAGCCACGGTCTTCGGTGATGGCCATTTCCCGTGAAGACGGCGGGATCGTCGGCGCCTGATACGGCCTCTTCGCGGGCAAGTCGGATCGCCGCACCGCTCGCTCCTACGGGTCATGCGCAAATTTTGACATCGCGCATGACCTGTAGGAGCGAGCGGTGCGGCGATCCGACTTGCCCGCGAAGGCGTTATCCCAAACAACACTTACCTCAAGCCCAACCCCTAAAGCCTCCCCGTCTGCGCTACCATGCTTGGCCGGACGCGGCAGCCTGCTGCGCGCAGGAGTCAGCATGGCCCACCCGTTTGCAACCCTCACCCCAGACCTCGTGCTCGATGCCGTCGAAAGCATCGGCTTTCTCAGCGACGCGCGCATTCTGGCGCTCAACAGCTACGAGAACCGTGTCTATCAGGTCGGCATCGAAGACTCCGAGCCGCTGATCGCCAAGTTCTACCGTCCGCAGCGCTGGACCAACGAAGCGATTCTCGAAGAACACCAGTTCACCTTCGAACTCGCCGAGTGCGACGTTCCCGTGGTCGCGCCGATGATCCACAACGGCGCCAGCCTGCACGAACACGCCGGTTTCCGTTTCACCCTGTTTCCTCGCCGTGGCGGCCGCGCGCCGGAGCCGGGCAATCTCGACCAGCTGTATCGCCTGGGCCAATTGCTCGGCCGTCTGCATGCCGTCGGTGCGACCAAGCCGTTCGAACACCGCGAAGCGCTGGGCGTGAAGAATTTCGGTCATGACTCGCTGACCACCTTGCTCGAAGGTAATTTCGTACCCAAAAGCCTGCTGCCGGCCTACGAGTCCGTGGCCCGCGACCTGCTCAAGCGGGTGGAAGAGGTATACAAGGCCACCCCGCACCAGAACATCCGCATGCACGGCGATTGCCACCCCGGCAACATGATGTGTCGCGACGAAATGTTCCACATCGTCGACCTCGACGACTGCCGCATGGGCCCGGCGGTGCAGGACATCTGGATGATGCTGGCGGGCGATCGTCAGGAGTGTCTCGGTCAGTTGTCGGAATTGATGGACGGCTACAACGAATTCCACGACTTCGACCCGAGGGAACTGGCGCTGATCGAACCGCTACGCGCCTTGCGCCTGATGCACTACAGCGCCTGGCTCGCCCGCCGCTGGGACGATCCGGCGTTCCCGCACAGTTTTCCGTGGTTTGGCAGTGAACGGTATTGGGGTGATCAGGTGTTGGCGTTGCGAGAACAACTGGCGGCGCTGAATGAAGAACCGCTGAAGCTCTTTTGACCAACACAACCCCCCTGTGGGAGCGAGCCTGCTCGCGATGGCGATCTGTCAGTCACTGATTTTTGTCTGATACACCGCCATCGCGAGCAGGCTCGCTCCCACAGGTATTGTGTTCACAATTGCCCAACCTAATCAGGCAGGACATCCGTAGACAAATCTCCTTACAATCCCCTCTTTGTTAGCTGCCTAAGCAAGGATTCTGCATGCAAGCTGCCAACCCGCGTCGCGGGTACATCCTGGGCCTGAGTGCCTACATCATCTGGGGACTTTTCCCGCTCTACTTCAAAGCCATCGCCAACGTGCCCGCCGTGGAGATCATCATCCACCGCGTGCTTTGGTCCGCGCTGTTCGGCGCCTTACTGCTGATGGTTTGGAAGCATCCGGGCTGGTGGCGCGAGCTGCGGGAGAACCCGCGCCGACTGGCGATTCTGGCCCTGAGCGGCACGCTGATTGCGGCCAACTGGCTGACCTACGTCTGGTCGGTGAACAACGGGCGCATGCTCGAGGCCAGCCTCGGTTACTACATCAACCCACTGGTAAACGTGCTGCTGGGGATGTTGATCCTTGGCGAACGGCTGCGGCGCATGCAGTGGCTGGCGGTGGGTCTGGCAGCGGTCGGTGTGGCGCAGCAAGTCTGGCAAGTCGGCAGTTTGCCCTGGGTGTCGCTGGTGCTGGCGTTGACGTTCGGGTTCTACGGCCTGATCCGCAGGCAAGCGCCCGTCAAAGCGCTGCCCGGCCTGGTGGTGGAAACCTGGATGCTGGTACCGATTGCCATTGCCTGGCTGCTGTTCAATCAGACGGCCACCAGCGCTCAGCCCGAGTTCTGGACTACATCCGAAGCCTGGTGGCTGGTGGCGGCCGGGCCGGTGACGCTGGTGCCGCTGGTGTGTTTCAACGCCGCCGCACGGCATTTGCCCTACACGACGCTGGGATTTCTCCAGTACCTGGCACCGACGCTGGTGCTGTTGCAAGCCGTTCTGCTGTTTGGCGAGCATTTGTCTTCCAGCACGTTGGTCGCATTCATCTTTATCTGGGCAGGTTTGGCGGTTTACAGCGTGGATGCGTGGATAAGTCTGCGTCGTCGCAGCTGATCAAAAAACGCACAAAAACCTGCAGGCCACGTTTTTCGTGGCCTGCATTGATCCTTCCCAAGGTTATCCACAGCGTGATCCCCGCCGTTTGTGCGCAACTTGTTGAAACTGCTGGTTTTTTGATCAGATCCCGAAGAAGCCCGGCCGGCGTGGGCTGGCGGGCTGTCTCTACAGGTTATCCACAGGCAGGTGCACGTATAACTTGGATAACCCTGTCACGGTTCGCTGCGCAGTACCAATTCGACCATCAAATCGTCGGCCAGGGTTTCCAGTCGTGACTGCAACACGTCCAGGGACAAGGTGAGCGGCACCGCCAGAATCGCTTCGGCATGGAACAAAGGTTCGCTGCTCATTGGCGCCGGCCGCACTTCGGTCACCAGACGCTCCAGGTTCACCCCTTGTTCACTCAGCAGGCGAGTGATGTCACGGACGATCCCCGGGCGGTCATTGCCCACCAATTCCATGGAAATCGGTTTCCAGGTGCACGATTGCTCGATGCCACTTTCGGCGATCAACACGCGAATGCCGTGGGCGGACAACGCCTTCAGCGCATCGACCAGCTCATCGTACGCCTCAGCCGGCACGCCCACCCGAAGAATCCCGGCGAACTGACCCGCCATGCGCGACATGCGGCTCTCCAGCCAGTTGCCACCATGCTCGGCAATGCATTCGGCAATGCGCTCGACCTGCCCTGGCTTGTCCGGAGCGAATACAGTGAGTACGAGGTGGTCCATGGCGCAGCCCTCTAGTCATGACTTTTGTTATAGAAAAGCAAGTATAGGCAAGGGACCGGAATCAGCCCGGCACTGCTTTTTTGTGGCGAGGGAGCTTGCTCACGATGGGGCGCGGAGCGGCCCCCTGCATAATCCAGACAAACCGCATTGGCTGATTTTACGACTGCTTCGCAGCCGAGCGGGAGCAAGCTCCCTCGCCACGAAAGCTAAGCCCTATAGCAGCGCATCAAAGATTATGTGTACAACTTCATATATTTAACTGGAACAATCTCATACTTTTTTGAGAACATCACCATCCCCGACGTGACTGCAATGCGTCATGGGGTCGCAGAACGACGTAATTAGTCTAATTTTCACAAGCGCAATTCATCATGTAGTATGCCGCAGCGCGCACTACATAACGTTGGATCGATGTCTGCCACCGGCACAGTCGCAGCCCTGAAAGCCCTATCAGCAAGGCCTCAACGCCGTTGATCGGTTCCATTCCAGCCGCCCGAAATGGCATGTACTGGTGGAAGGGGTTTGTGGTTTAAATAGCCAGAGGCTTCATTGTTAATTTGAAGAGCTGAAAAGCGAAATAGCTGAGCAGAGTGAGGCAAGCAATGACTGAACACGTTCAAGTCGGTGGCCTGCAGGTCGCCAAAGTCCTGTTCGACTTCGTGAACAACGAAGCCATTCCCGGTACCGGCCTCACCGCCGATAAGTTCTGGGCCGGTGCCGACAAGGTCATTCATGACCTGGCGCCGAAGAACAAAGCCCTACTCGCCAAACGCGATGATTTCCAGGCTCGTATCGATGACTGGCACCAATCCCGTGCCGGCCAGGCGCACGATGCCTTGGCTTATAAAGCCTTCTTGCAAGACATCGGTTATCTGCTGCCAGAAGCGGCCGATTTCCAGGCAACGACGCAAAACGTCGATGACGAAATCGCCCGCATGGCCGGTCCACAGCTCGTGGTGCCGGTGATGAATGCCCGCTTCGCGCTCAACGCCTCGAACGCCCGTTGGGGTTCGCTGTACGACGCGCTCTACGGCACCGACGCCATCAGCGAAGCTGACGGCGCGGAAAAAGGCAAAGGCTACAACAAGGTTCGCGGCGACAAGGTCATTGCCTTCGCTCGCGCCTTCCTCGACGAAGCCGCGCCATTGGCGGCCGGCTCCCACGTCGATTCCACCGGTTACAAGATCGCTGACGGCAAACTGGTGGTCGCCCTTAAAGGCGGCAGCAGCTCGGATTTGAAGAGCACGGGCCTGCGCAACGACGCTCAGCTGATCGGTTTCCACGGCGATGCGGCTGCACCGACCGCGCTCCTGCTGAAAAACAACGGCCTGCACTTCGAAATCCAGGTCGACGCCAGCACCCCGGTCGGCCAGACCGACGCTGCCGGTATCAAAGACATCCTGATGGAAGCCGCGCTCACCACCATCATGGACTGCGAAGACTCCGTCGCCGCCGTCGATGCCGATGACAAAGTGGTGATCTACCGCAACTGGCTCGGCCTGATGAAGGGCGACCTGTCGGAAGAAGTCTCCAAGGGCGGTCAGACTTTTACCCGCACCATGAACGCTGATCGCACCTACACCGGAGTCGACGGTAAAGAGCTGAGCTTGCACGGTCGTTCGTTGTTGTTCGTGCGCAACGTCGGTCACCTGATGACCATCGACGCGATTCTCGACAAAGACGGCAACGAAGTGCCGGAAGGCATTCTCGACGGTCTGGTGACCAGCCTTGCAGCGATCCACAGCCTCAACGGCAACAGTTCGCGCAAGAACAGCCGCACCGGTTCGGTCTACATCGTGAAGCCGAAAATGCACGGCCCGGAAGAAGCTGCGTTCACCAACGAGCTGTTCGGTCGCATCGAAGAAGTCCTCGGTCTGCCGCGCAACACCCTGAAAGTCGGGATCATGGACGAGGAACGCCGGACCACGGTCAACCTCAAGGCCTGCATCAAGGCGGCCAGCGAGCGCGTGGTGTTCATCAACACCGGTTTCCTCGACCGCACGGGCGATGAAATCCACACCTCCATGGAAGCCGGCCCGATGGTGCGCAAGGCCGACATGAAGGCTGAGAAGTGGATCGGCGCCTACGAGAACTGGAACGTCGATATCGGTTTGAGCACCGGCCTGCAAGGTCGCGCCCAGATCGGTAAAGGCATGTGGGCCATGCCCGACCTGATGGCCGCGATGCTCGAACAGAAAATCGCTCACCCACTGGCCGGCGCCAACACTGCGTGGGTTCCATCGCCGACTGCCGCTGCGTTGCATGCGCTGCATTACCACAAGGTTGACGTGTTCGCCCGTCAGGCCGAGCTGGCCAAACGTGCTCGCGCTTCGGTGGACGACATCCTGACCATCCCGTTGGCAGTGAACCCGAGCTGGACCGCGGAACAGATCAAGAACGAACTGGACAACAACGCCCAGGGCATTCTCGGTTACGTGGTGCGCTGGATCGACCAGGGCGTCGGTTGCTCGAAAGTGCCGGATATCAACGACGTCGGCCTGATGGAAGACCGTGCGACACTGCGTATTTCCAGCCAGCACATCGCCAACTGGCTGCGTCATGGCATCGTCACTGAAGATCAGGTCATGGAAAGCCTCAAGCGCATGGCGCCGGTGGTTGACCGTCAGAACGCCAACGACGCGCTGTACCGTCCGCTGGCACCGAACTTCGACAGCAACATCGCCTTCCAGGCGGCGGTCGAACTAGTGGTCGAAGGCACCAAGCAGCCAAACGGCTACACCGAGCCGGTCCTGCACCGTCGTCGCCGCGAGTTCAAGGCTGCCAATGGCCTGTAACTGAGCGCTTGCGCCGGACAAAAAAGGCCCTGATCGAAAGATCAGGGCCTTTTTGTTGGCTTGAAATCGGTGGTGCTGCCTTCGCGGGCAAGCCACGTTCCCACAGGTTTTGTGTTGAACGGTAATCCTGTATACGACACAAGACCTGTGGGAGCGTGGCTTGCCCGCGAAAGCGATTTAACGGACAAAACAAAAACTGAAGTTAAGGCTCCATCCCCAATTCACGCTTGACCAGCGTCAGCAATATGCCCGTATCGATTGGCTTTAGCAGGAAATCCACCACGCTCAAATGCATGGCTGCGATTGCATCTTTTACGTCGGCGTCACCGGAGACAATGATGAACGGCATTGCCGCCCGCTCCGATGCACGCACCTGACGAATCATGTCCAGGCCATCAATATTCCTCATCCGCAGATCCGTAATGACCAGGCCGATTGATGGCGTCGTTTCCAACATCTTGAGTGCAGTTTCACCACTGGCGGCGGTCATGCAACGAATACCGTCCAATGCAAGAATCTCTGACAACAGCTCCCGCGCGTCTTTATCGTCATCAACGATCAGCACCCGCTGCGGTGGCAGGTCAGGTTCCAGCATGACGGCACTCAGCGCCTCGCGCTCGGCGTCACTCAAAATATCGTGGTCGGACATGGCTTTCTCTACGTTTTCATTTCAATTCCCTAGCACATCCGTCAGACATCGCTAAGCAGACCTACAATGTGCCCTTCGTCGGAAAGTTTTCCTATAGCCAATGTAGGAGGTTTTTCCCGCATTCGCGTCAGACATTTCCTAACTTCCGACGCCTGCAACGCCCGACCTAGACTTACGTCCAATGGGCACTCTGCCCGCAGGGGCCGACCATGGCTGAGTCATCCGACAACAACAATTCAAAAAAAGACTGCGGTCATGGTTATGAGTAAAGCGGACGCCTTCACACAGGCAGGGAAAACCGCGGTGTTGCAGAACATCCAGGGCACTTTGCAATTCCTTCAGCGCTTCCCGCCCTTCAATCAAATGGAACACGCCCATCTGGCGTACCTGGTTGAACAATGCCAGATGCGTTTCTACGCCCCCGGCGAGAGCATCATCAAACCTGCCGATGGGCCGGTTGAGCATTTCTACATCGTCAAACAAGGCCGGGTCGTGGGTGAACGCCCACATACGGCCAAGGGTGGCACCGAAACCACCTTCGAAATCACCACCGGCGAGTGTTTCCCCCTCGCCGCGCTGCTGGGCGAGCGCGCGACTCGCACCGAACACCTGGCCGCCGAAGACACCTTTTGCCTACAGCTGAACAAGCTGGCGTTCATCAAACTGTTCGCACTTTCCACCACGTTTCGCGACTTTGCCCTACGCGGTGTCAGCAGCCTGCTGGATCAGGTCAATCAGCAAGTCCAGCAAAAAGCTGTGGAAACCCTCGGCACTCAATACTCGCTGAATACGCGACTGGGCGAATTGGCCATGCGACATCCGGTGACGTGCAGCCCCGCCACGCCGTTGCGTGAAGCCGTGACCCTGATGCACGAGCAGCAGGTCGGCAGCATCGTGATTGTCGACGAGCAGAAAGCCCCGCTGGGCATTTTCACCCTGCGCGACCTGCGCCATGTGGTGGCCAAGGGCACTAACGACTTCAACGAAGCAATCGAGCGCCACATGACCCAGGCGCCGTTTTTCCTGTCGCCGGACCACAGCGCCTTCGATGCGGCGATCGCCATGACCGAGCGACACATCGCCCACGTCTGCCTGGTGAAAGACCATCGCCTGTGCGGCGTGGTGTCCGAGCGGGATCTGTTCTCCCTGCAACGGGTCGATCTGGTGCACCTGGCGCGGACCATTCGCAGCGCGCAGAAACTGGAAAACCTGGTGGCGATGCGTGGCGAGATCGGCCAACTGGTCGAGCGCATGCTGGCGCACGGCGCCTCTTCGACCCAGATCACCCACATCATCACGTTGCTCAACGATCACACCGTGTGCCGAGTGATCGAACTGACCCTCGCCGAGAAAGGTGACCCCGGCATTCCATTCAGCTGGCTGTGTTTCGGTAGCGAAGGCCGCCGTGAACAGACGCTGCACACCGATCAGGACAACGGCATTCTGTTCGAAGCCCGGGACGCGGCCCATGCGGCGGAAATTCGCGGCAAACTGCTGCCCATCGCCCAACAGATCAACCAGAGCCTGGCGCTCTGCGGCTTCACGCTGTGCAAGGGCAACATCATGGCCGGCAACCCCGAACTGTGTCTGTCCCGGGCCGAATGGGCGCGGCGCTTTGCAGCGTTTATTCGTGAGGCGACGCCGGAAAACCTGCTGGGTTCGAGCATCTATTTCGACCTGCGCGTGGTCTGGGGCGACGAGCAAGGCTGCGATCAGCTGCGTCAGGGCATTCTCGATCAGGTGAATGACAACCGGCTGTTCCAACGGATGATGGCCGAGAACGCCTTGCGCAACCGTCCACCGGTAGGACGTTTCCGTGAATTCGTGCTGGCGCGCAAGAATGGCGAGAAAGCCACGCTGGATCTGAAGGTCCAGGGGCTGACGCCGTTCGTTGACGGCGCGCGATTGCTGGCTCTGGCCCATGGCATCGAGGCCAACAATACCCTGGAGCGCTTTCGAGAATTGGTGGCCAAAGAGGTCATTGAACGGCTGGACGGTGCCGCGTACGAAGAGGCTTATCACTTCATCCAGCAAACCCGCATGCAGCAACATCAACTACAGACCCGGGAGAACTTGCCCTACTCCAACCGGGTCGATCCGGACAGCCTCAATCATCTGGACCGACGGATCCTGCGTGAATCCCTGCGCCAAGCGCAACGCCTGCAAAGCAGCCTGACCCTGCGGTATCAGCTATGAGCCTGTTTTCATGGCTGCGCCCGGCCATTCCCATCCTGCCCGGCGAGCTGCAACAACGTCTGGAACGCTTGCCTGTAGTAGCCGAGCTGAGCGAATGCAGCCTGCGCGAGCAGCGCTGGGTGGTGCTCGACCTGGAAACCACCGGGCTGAACCTGAACAAGGACCGGGTGCTGTCCATCGGTGCGGTGGTGATCGAGGACGGAGCGATTGATTTCAGCCAGCAGTTCGAACGCACGCTGCAATGCGTCGATATGAAGGTGGGGCCCAGCGTGTTGATTCACGGTCTGGGACCGAGTGCGATTGCCGCCGGCAGCGATCCGGGGCTGGCGCTGCTTGAGCTTATGGAATTCGTGGGAGACAGTCCGGTGCTGGCGTTTCATGCGCCGTTCGATCAACACATGCTTGGGCGCTCGCTGAAAGACCATTTGGGCTACAAATTGCAGCATCCGTTTCTGGACGTGGCGGACATCGCACCGCTGCTGTGTCCGCAGGCGCACATTCGCGATGCCGGGCTGGATGAGTGGATCGACTGGTTCAAGCTGGAAGTTTTCGAAAGGCACAATGCCAGTGCTGATGCGTTGGCGACAGCGGAGCTGGCGCTGATTCTGTTCAGCCGGGCGCGGCAGCAGCAGATTCATAGCCCGTTGAATTTGCAGCAGCGGTTGAGTCAGTGGAAACGCAGACAGCGCGCGCCGTCCTTTTAGATTTGCGGTGCCTGTTCTGGCCTCTTCGCGGGCAAGCCTCGCTCCTACGGGTCATCGTCAATTCTGGAATTGCGCATAACCTGTAGGAGCGTGGCTTGCCCGCGAAGAACGATAACGCGGTCCAACTGAAGCCCTCCCCATCAAAAACCACCTGACCAGTGGCCAATTGCTTACCTCCCCCGCCTCTGCCACAATCGCGAACAATTCTCGTTAGTTAACACTTCCCAATCGGTGATGCTGCGTGTCGTCAGTCCAAAGCCCCCAAAGTGAGCTCGTTGGTGCGTTGTATCGCGACCATCGCGGTTGGCTATTGGCTTGGCTGCGACGCAATGTGGCCTGTCCGCAACGGGCCGAAGACCTGAGTCAGGACACTTTCTTGCGTCTGCTGGGCCGTGATGAACTGAAAGAGCCTCGCGAACCGCGGGCGTTTCTGGTGGCGATCGCCAAGGGCTTGTTGTTCGACTATTTCCGTCGCGCAGCGCTGGAGCAGGCCTACCTCACCGAATTGATGCTGATCCCCGAAGGCGAACAACCGTCCGTAGAAGAACAGCAACTGATCCTCGAAGACCTGAAAAACATCGACCGCCTACTCAGCAAGCTTTCAAGCAAGGCCCGAGCAGCGTTTCTCTATAACCGTCTCGACGGCCTCGGCCACGCGGAAATCGCTGAACGTCTGGGCGTGTCTGTGCCTCGGGTTCGCCAATACCTGGCCCAAGGCATTCGTCAGTGCTACATCGCGCTGTACGGTGAGCCGGTATGAGCCCGGTCAGCTCCAAGCCGGTATCAGCTCAAGTGCTGGATGCCGCGATTGCCTGGCAATTATCCCTGGATTCCGGCAGCACGGTGGAGCGCGAAGAATTCGCCAAATGGCACGCGGCCCACGAGGACCACGCCCGGGCCTGGCGCCAACTGGGCATGCTCGACCAGCGATTCAGCGTCGCCAGCGGCCCGGCTCGCACGGCGTTACTGCAATCGCGCGAAAGCATCCGCCGACGGGTACGCAAGCTCGGCAGCGGCCTGGCCAGTATCGTCGCGGTGATCGGCTTGGCGCTGTTCGCCGGTGATCGTTATCTGCCCATCGACTATTGGCTGGCCGACCAGCGCACCGCCACCGGCGAGCAGCGCACCCTGCGCCTCACCGACGGCACGCTTATCAACCTCAACACCCACAGCGCCGTGGACGTGCGTTTCGATGAGAAGCAGCGGCTGATCATCCTTCAGGAAGGGGAAATTCTTGTCGAAACCGGTCACGGCGATGCCCGGCCGTTTATCGTCGAAACCCGTGAAGGCAGCATGCGCGCACTGGGCACGCGGTTCCTGGTCAAGCGCGAGGATGACGGCACGCGACTGAGCGTGTTGCAGTCAGCGGTGGCCGCCCATCCGCAGACGAGTCCTGAAGAGCAGATCCTGCGTGAAGGCCAGCAAGTGCTGATGCGCAGCAATGGCCTGGGGCCCATCGTCGCGCTGAACCTCGGTGCCGATGCCTGGACCCGCGGCATGCTGGTGGTGGACAACGCACGACTGGAGGATCTGGTGCACGAACTCGGTCGTTATCGACGCGGGCACTTGGGGGTTGCACCGGAGATCGCCGACCTGCGAATCACCGGCAGCTTCCCGCTGCACGACACCGACAAGGCCCTGAGCGCGTTGCTGCCGACTCTGCCGGTGCAGATTGAACAGCACACGCCTTGGTGGGTGACCGTGGCGAAGGCTGAAACCAAGCCCTGAGAGGTGTTGCGCCTGATATGCCGCCTTCGCGGGCAAGCCTCGCTCCTACAGGATGTCTTCATTCCACGGATCGACACAAAACCTGTAGGAGCGAGGCTTGCCCGCGAAGGGTCCTTCAACAACAGCACATCTCTTGATTCAGCCCTATCACTTACTGAATCGAAATTATTTTCATCCAGCCCTATCACTTTTGGATTCTCGTTCGGCACCTAGGCAATTGAGAAATATTTCCATTCAGGAGCCGCTGTATGTCCCGTTCGCTAGACACCTTGTTGCGCCCCAGCTTGCTGGCAGTCGCCATTGCCCTTTGCACGCCCTTGGCCAGCACTCAGCTGATCGCCGCTGAACAAGCGTCCAGCGTTCGCGCCTACAACCTGCCGGCCGCGCCATTGGCCAGCACCCTGAACCAGATCGCCAGCCAGGCGGGCCTCGCGCTCTCGTTGAATCCATCGCTCGCAGCAGGCAAGAACTCCGCGCCGGTCAAGGGCCAGTTCGACGCGGCCGGCGCCCTGCGTGAAGCCTTGCGCGGCTCCGGTCTGCAACTGGAACAGAGCAGCGCCGGCACCTACAGCCTGGTTGCTATTCCCGAAGGCACGCTGGCCCTGCCGGAAACCGCCGTCATCGGTGTCGAAAATACTGAAAGCGCCTGGGGCCCGGTGGAAGGCTACGTCGCCACGCGCACCGCCGCCGGCACCAAGACCGACACCGCGCTGGTCGAAGCGCCGCGCTCGATTTCGGTCGCGACCCGCCAGCAAATGGAAGATCGCAATGTGCAGAACCTCGATGACGCCGTGCGCTACATGCCCGGCATCGTCGCCAGCAGCTACGGCAGCGACACCCGCGCCGACTGGCTGCGCGTACGGGGTTTCGAACCGACCCAGTTCCTCGATGGCCTGCCTCTGCCAAAAGGCACGTACGCCAACCCGAAACAGGAAACCTGGAACCTCGATCGCCTCGCCCTGCTGCGCGGCCCGGCTTCCTCGGTTTATGGGCAGACTCCGCCGGGTGGCCTGCTGGACATGGTCAGCCGCCGTCCAACCGCTGAAGACAGCCACGAGATCCAGTTGCAATACGGCAGCGACAACCAGCGCCAGATCAACTTCGCCAGCACCGGCAAGATCGATGACGAAGGCCAGTTCCTCTACAGCTTGAGCGGCGTGGTGCGCGACAGCGGCACGCAGATCGACCACGTCGACAACAAGCGCTACAACATCGCGCCGAGCCTGACCTGGAACATCGACGAAGACACCAAGTTCACCTTGCTCACGCAATTCACCCGCGACGATACCGGCATTACCAGCCAGTTCCTGCCGGTGCAAGGCACCAAGATCGACATGCCGTTCGGCAAGGTGTCCCATCACAAGAACCTCGGCGACCCGGATTGGGAATACTACGACCGCACCTACTACGCGCTGGGCTATGCGTTCGAACATCGCCTGAACGACGTCTGGCAGTTCAAGCAGAACCTGCGTTACACCAAATCCGATCTGTCGTTCCAGGGGCTCACTGTCGGCTCGTATCCGTTCACCCAGGTTGATAACCAAGGCAACGTCGGGCGCACCAGCACCATCGTCGATGAAGACATCAGCCAGTTCGCCGTGGATAACAATTTCCAGGCCGACTTCGCCACCGGCGATGTCCGTCACACCCTGTTGCTGGGTCTCGACCACCAGCGCAGCAACACCAACTACACCTCGATTTTCGGCAACGGGTTGACCACCAACGTCAACAACCCGATCTATGGCCAGCCAATCGTTCGTCCGCCGCGCTCCACCGCGTTCTACGACTACAACCAGAAGACCTACCAGACCGGCCTGTACGTGCAGGATCAAATGGCCCTCGACCAATGGCGCCTGACCGTCGGCGGACGTGAGGATTGGGTCCACACCAGCACCGAGTTCTTCAACAAGGGCGACGCCACCAACACCGAACGCGACAAGGCCTTCAGCGGCAACGCGGCGATCAGTTACGTATTTGACTCGGGCTTCGTGCCGTACTTGTCGTACGCCGAATCCTTCCAACCCACCACCGGCGCATCAGCCTCGACCACCGAATCGTTCAAGCCAACCGAAGGCAAGCAATGGGAATTGGGCATCAAGTACCAGCCACCGGGCAGCAACACCCTGCTCAGCGCGGCGGTGTATGACCTGACCCAGAAAAACGTCTCGGTCACCACCACCGTCGGCGCGACACCGATCACCAGCCAGACCGGCGAAGTGAAGGTCAAGGGCCTGGAGCTGGAAGCGGTGTCCGACGTCACCGAAAACCTGAAGATCATTGCTGCCTACACCCTGGCCAAGTCCGAAGTGCAAAAAGGCGACAACAAGGGCAACCGTCTACAACTGATGCCTAACCAACAAGCTTCGCTGTGGGCTGATTACACCTGGCACAACGGCGTGCTGGACGGCTTCGGCCTTGGTGCCGGCGCGCGTTACACCGGCAACACCTACGGCGACCAGGCCAACACCTTTTTGGGCAAGGCCGATGCCTATACCGTGTTCGACGCCGCCGTCCATTACGACCTCGGCCGTCTGGACAACAGCCTGAAAGGCGCGTCCTTGGCGCTTAACGCCACCAACCTGCTGGACAAGGATTACATTTCCACCTGTGACAGTTTCTACTGCTACTACGGCGACCAGCGCAGCGTCGTCGCCAGTGCCACTTACAAGTGGTAATTGCCTGAGCTGAAACGCTCCAAGACCCAAGCCGTCCTTCGAGGACGGCTTTGGTATTTCTAAAGGCCATGAAATGAAAAGTAAAACAATTCGCCGCTGGTCGTTCGTCCACACCTGGACCAGCCTGATCTGCACGGTGTTCCTGCTGATGCTGGCGCTGACCGGCCTGCCGTTGATCTTTCACCACGAGATCGACCATCTGCTGGGCGATGCCGCCGAGTTGAAGCAAATGCCGGCGGATACCCCGCAACTGAATTTGCAGCAGTTGGTGCAGGCGGCTGAAAAGCATCGTCCCGGCGAAGTCATGCAGTATTTCGGCTTTGACGAGGAAGAACCCAACGGGGCGATCGCCATCATGGCAGCCACCGCTGGCACCGAGCCCAATTCGTCGCACACCTTCATGCTCGACGCCCGCACCGGCGAAGCGCTGGAAATGCCGTCGGCCAACGGCGGTTTCATGATGGTGATGCTGCGCCTGCACGTGGACATGTTCGCCGGCCTGCCGGGCAAATTGCTGCTGGCGTTCATGGGGCTGATGTTTGTCGTGGCGATCGTTTCCGGGACGGTGCTGTACCTGCCGTTCATGCGTCGCTTGAAATTCGCCACCGTGCGCCAGGACAAATCCACGCGTCTGCGCTGGCTCGACCTGCATAACCTGATCGGCGTGGTCACCCTGACCTGGGCGCTGGTGGTCGGTGTAACCGGCGTGATCAGTGCCTGCGCCGACCTGCTGATCGCCGCATGGCGCAACGACGCCCTGAGCGCGATGATCGCGCCGTACCGCGATGCACCACCACTGACGCACCTGGCACCGGCGACCCTTTTGCTCGACATCGCCAAGGAAGTCGCGCCGGGCATGCAACCCGATTTCATTGCCTTCCCCGGCACTCGGTTTTCCAGCGAACACCATTACGCCGTATTCATGAAGGGCAGCACCCACCTGACTTCGCACTTGCTGACTCCGGTGTTGATCGACGCCAGTACCCTGCACGTCACAGCAGTGGCCGAACGACCGTGGTACATGGACGCCATGGGCATGTCGCAACCCCTGCACTTCGGTGATTACGGCGGCATGCCGATGAAAATCCTCTGGGCGACCCTGGATGTGCTGACCATCATCGTGCTGGGCAGTGGGGTTTATCTTTGGGTGGTGCGGCGCAAAGCGGCAAAAAAACCTGTGCTCGAACAAGCGGAGGCGCAAGCATGAGGCCGCGACAGTCGAACTTCTGGAAGGTCTTCGCCACGCCCACCGTGATCGCCCTGCTCAGCGCCGCAGGGTTGTTCGCCGCGCTACTGGGCGATGGCGTGTGGGATGCCTTGAGCTGGCTCGGCCTGGGCGTCCCTGCCGTCCTTGCCCTGCGCGGCCTTCTGCAACGCCGCTGATTTGAACTCACTGGAGCATCCTGTAGCAGCTGCCGAGCAACGCGAGGCTGCGTTCGGCTGCGCAGCGGCCGCAGTCCGGCAAGCGCGGTGTACCTGAAACATCACGATTGCAGGATTACGACTGCTGCGCAGCCTCGCGCTGCTCGGCAGCTGCTACAAGTCATTGGCGTCACATGACGGCAGGCGCTTGGGTTTGACCACCATCCGCTTGAGCTCCCGGATCAACGCGCTATGCTGCCCAGCACTGCCCAATACCGAGACGTTGCCATGTCCGCCCCCAGCATGACCCTGTTCCACAATTCGTTATCGCCCTTCGTTCGCAAAGTCATGGTGCTGTTGCACGAAACCGGTCAGACCGACCGCGTGGCGCTGCAAGACTGCGTGCTCACGCCGGTAAGCCCGGACCAGACCCTCAACGAAGACAACCCGCTGGGCAAGATCCCGGCCCTGCGCCTGGCCGACGGCAACGTCATCCATGACAGCCGGGTGATCCTCGATTACCTCGATCACCAACACGTCGGCAACCCGCTGATCCCCCGCGATGGCTCGGCCCGCTGGCGGCGCCTTACCCTGGCCTCCCTGGCCGACGGGATCATGGATGCTTCGGTGATGGTTCGCTATGAAGTGGCCCTGCGCGCCCCAGAGAAACACTGGGACGCATGGCTCGATGGCCAGCGCGACAAGATTCGTCGCGCGCTGGCGCTGTTGGAGAAGGACGCGATTGCCGAGCTGACCAGCCATTTCGATGTGGCGGCGATCAGCGTGGCGTGTGCGCTGGGTTACCTCGACTTGCGCCATCCGGATCTGGGATGGCGCGAGGCGAATCCGCAGTTGGCGGCGTGGTATTTCGAGGTGAGTCAGCGGCCTTCGATGTTGGCGACGATGCCGAAGGTTTGAATCTTCGCTGACTGTTCCTGCCTCATCGCGAGCAGGCTCACTCCTACAGTGGTTTTTTGGTGTTCACAGGGTTTGTGTTCGCTGGAGATCCTTTGTGGGAGCGAGCCTGCTCGCGATGGCGGCACACCGGATCCACAGGAAACAACACCGCAATCAACGTCGCCAATACCTCCCCTTCCCGCTGATCCTCGCGCAACCCCAGCGACCGGCTCATTCCACCGCTCCAATATCAAACGCTAAAGGCTTGGCCGATTTCTGCCCGATCCCGTACCAGTCCAGCTTGCGGGTCAGCACCATGAACACGCCGAGCAAGCCGAACAGCAACAACGAGCCCATCAACAACGCGTAATCCTCGGCACTCAACAAGCCGTAGAGCAAGCCATACAGTGCCGCCAACCCCGCCGAAAAGCTCAAGCCGTGACGCACGCTGCGCAGCACATGGCAGACATAGAACCCGATCAGCAGCACGCAGCCGCCCGCCGATAACAGATAGGCCAAGGCAAAACCGATGTGCTCCGACAGCGACAGCAGCAACAGATAGAAGAACGCCAGCGCCACGCCCACCAACGCATATTGCACCGGGTGCACCGCGAGGCTTTTCAGCACTTCGAAGAGGAAGAATCCGGCAAAGGTCAGGACGATGAACAGCAACGCATATTTGATTGCCCGATCGCTCTTCAGGTACTGGTCCACCGGATCAATGAAACTCACGCCAAAGCTGCGGCCGTTGTACGCCTCGCAACCACCGCCGGACACACAACTGCTCAGCGCTTCTTGCAGGTTGGTGGAGAAAAACGAGGTCTGCCAGTTTGCGGTAAATCCCTGATCGGTGACTTCACGCTGGGCCGGCAGGTAATTGCCGATGAAGCTTGGGTGCGGCCAGTTGGCGCTCAGCGACACTTTGCTGGTCTTGCCCACCGGCAGGATCTGCAACTGACCGGTGCCTTGCAGCCGCAGGTCGAAACCGAAGGTCAATTCCGTCGCTTGTCTGGCATCCAGCGCCGGCAGCGTTACGTGTACACCTTCGCCTAACCAGCCCACCTGACTGCCCGGAACAAAGTCCAGACGCTGGTCGTTGAGTTCGAGTTTCAGGGCATTTTCGATGCCGCGAATGTCGCTGATGCCGACGGCCAAGAACGGCTGATCGAACTGGTAATCGGCGAAGTCTTCCTTGATGCCCAGTTGTGCCGGGACCGAGAAATGCCCGCTGATGCGGTTATCGGCATGGAACAACCGCGCCTCATAAATGCCTCGGGAACGCAGTTCGGTCTGCACCTGGCCATCAAGTTCGAAGCGTTCTGGGAGGAAATACAGACGACCGCGCTCTTCACCGACTTCCTGGTAGCGCTCGTTGGTTTTCTCGTTGAGTTTCCAGGTGCGCACCACTTTGCGGTACGGCACCACCATCAGCGGCCCGCTCAATTGCTGGCTGTAGCTGGAACTGCGGGCAATGTCTTCGAGCACACCGTCGCGCAATTGCTGGCGGTCCTGGATGACGCCGTTGATCATCAGCAACGGGATGAGCAATAACAGAATCAGAAGGGCAATGGCCCCGAGTTTTATGGTCAGGCTGCGGTTCATGGGACTCTCCCTGTTTGGATGGGGGAGAGTCTGGAATGGGTGTGTGGGGGATTTATGGGGGGAATATGGAGAGTGTGTGGAGACTGGGCCGGCCCAATCGTCGGAACGCCGCCCGGAGCCGGCTCACTCCTACATTTGACCGCGATCCCCTGTAGGAGTGAGCCTGCTCGCGATTGGCCACAACTCGGTCCTATGCCAGGCGCAATACGACTTCCACCCCACCCTCGACATTGCCAATGCTCAACGACCCGCCATGCAACTTGACCACTTCTTCCACAAAGTTAAGCCCCAACCCAGTGCTCTTGCGCCCGCTATCCGGTCGCGGCAGCGAGTAAAAACGCTCACTCAAACGCGGCAACGCATAGTCGGGAATCGCCTCAGCCTGGTTGAACAGCCTGAACTCGACCTGCTCCCCGACATGCTCGGCACTGAACCGCAGCACACCGTTGGCAGGCGTGAAATCCAAGGCATTCTCCAGCAGATTCCCCACCGCCTGACGCAACAGAAACGGCTCGCCATGCAGATTCATGTCCGGCGAAATCTGCTGTTCCACACGCAACTTTTTACCTTCGATACGCGCAGCTTGGGCATTCAATAACTCATCGACCAAACCCGCCAACGACACCGCCACTCGCTCTTCCAGCCCTTGTCGCTGTTCAACCTGGGCCAGGTTCAGCAACCGTTCAATCAACTGCTGCATCCGCACACTTTCGCTGTCGATGTTGCTGACGAAACGTTGTTGCTGAGCCAACGGCATTTCACCTTGCAGCAACTCCGCCGCACCACGAATCGCCGCCAACGGGCTTTTCAATTCATGGGTCAGGGTGTGCACATAACGCTCGACGTAGGCTTTGCCTTCCAGCTGCGTTCGCATCTGTTCCACCGCCGTCGCCAGCTGCTCCAGCTCCCCACCACGATAATGCGGCACCTCGACGCGCCGCCCTTCACTCACCGCCTGCGCATAAGCCGTCAACCGCCGCAGCGCCGCGCTCAACCACCACGACAACAGCGCGCCGAACAGCAGACCCAGGCCGATCAGCCCCGCGCCATAGGCGAGCAATCGACGTTCGGTGCGATCAACGTAAGGCTGCAGTGAACTGTTGGGCTTGGCCACGGTGACCACGCCGATGATCTGACCGTTGTCGCGAATCGGCGCGCCGACGTGCATCACTGAGGAGTTCGCATCGTTCGGATCGCTGCGGGTGGAACGCGCGCCATATTCACCGCGCAACGTCAGGTAGACGTCGTTCCAGCGCGAGTAATCCTGCCCCACCGCCGCGCCACTGGAGTCCAGCACCACGGTGCCTTTGGCGTCGGTGACGTAGATGCGGTGGTTGACCTGGTTCTTCGGCAAACCCCAGATGCTCGCCTTCGGCTGCCGTTCGCCGTAGGCCTTGAGCAGCTCGGGCCAGCGGTTCTGGTTGAGGGTGCCGGCCTTGAAGTCGTCACGCAGGATCTCGGCCATCAGGTTAGCGGTGTCGACCAGGGTTTCTTCCGTGGACTGACGCACCCCGGGGCGTATTTCTTCCATCACGGTGTTGAGCACGAAGTAACCAGTCAGGCCGATGAACAGCACGTAGACCAGGAAAATCCGGATCCCCAGCGGCATCAGCTGTGCCCCGGGCTGTAGCTGTAACCGAGGCCGCGATGGGTCTGGATCGGCTCGGCGTCGGCCTTCACCAGACGCAATTTGGCGCGCACGCTTTTGATGTGGCTGTCGATGCTGCGGTCGTAACCGGCATCGGCGGCGACACCCAGCGCATCGAGTAATTGCTCGCGACTGAAGACCCGTTCGGGTTGTTCCAGCAAGCATTGCAGCAGACGGAATTCGTGGCGGGTGAGGCTCAATGGCTGATTGCGATAACTGATCTGCACGCGTTCGCTGTCGATCCGAAACAACGTCGATGAGACTTCGGCCACCGGTCGCGGCGCCATGCGCTTGAGAATCGCCCGGACCCGCGCCGCGACTTCCCGGGGGCTGAACGGCTTGACCACGTAATCGTCGGCGCCGATTTCCAGGCCCACCACGCGGTCGATTTCCGCATCACGGGCGCTGAGGAAGATCACCGGCACTTCGCTGAAACGCCGCAGCTGCTTGCAGGTCTCGAAGCCGCTGATGTCCGGCAGGCCAATGTCGAGAATGATCAGGTCGGCCGGGGTCTGGCGCTGATGCTCCAGCGCAGCCGCGCCGAGGCTCAGCCAGGTGGTGGTGAACCCCTCGCCCTGCAACGCGAATATCAGGGTGTCGGCAATCGCCGCTTCGTCTTCGACTATCAGGATATGAGGCATGGCGTCCGAGCCCGGCAGTTAAGTGGGCGAACGGTGCCCCAAGCCTCACATTCCGTCAATCAGCAGTCGGGTTTGTCGGCGGTGAAACGTCGCGCCGGGTTTACCGCCGCGCCGAATTCACGCAGGGCCTTGGCGCCGATCAACAACGGATAATTGAAGCTGCTGCGGTCGGTGAGATTGACCTCGACGGTGCGCTTGACGTTGCCCAGGCACAGCACCAGATCGACCACCGGACGCTTGGTGGGCTCGATGGCTTCCTTGTCATCCTCGTCTTCTTCGGAGCGGGTCTTGATCTTGCTGATCCGCGCGACCTTGTGCTCGTAGACCTTGTTGCTCGCGTCTTTGGTGGCGAGGCGGAAACGCACCCACTCGTCGCCGTCACGGGTGAAGGTTTCGATGTCCTTGGCCGACAGCGATGCCGTCAGGGCGCCGGTGTCCATTTTGGCTTTAAGGACTTCGCCGCCGATTTCCGGCAGCGCAATGTATTCGTAACGCCCGTACAGCGTTGGCTCAGCGGCCAGGACCGGCAGGGCCACGAGGGAGAGCAGTGCAAGGAGGGATTTCACGTAATGGGCTTCCTTGGGGAATTGGGGCGTAGCCGAATTCTAGACCGCAAACAACAACGATAGTTGGACGACCACATAACTTTGTGGCGAGGGAGCTTGCTCCCGCTCGGCTGCGCAGCAGTCGTAAAATCGGTTCATACGGTGTAACAGAAACATCGCGTCGTATGGTTTTAGGGCCGCTTCGCAGCCCAGCGGGAGCAAGCTCCCTCGCCACAGAGATCTGATGAGGCTGCAGCATAACGATGTAAAAGTGAAACATTCGTCACCGCCGATTTGGCCTGTCGCCCGAAGCTGCTTATCATTGCGCGCCCGAACGCTTTCAAGAGTTACTTATGCGCCGCCTGCTCACCGGCTGTTTCGTTACCCTGCTGCTGTTGCTCAACACCCTGGTCCTGTTCGGGCCACTGATGGTGTTTGCCCTGCTCAAACTGATCCTGCCCGGCCGTTTTCGCGACTACGCCTCATGGGCGGTGATGTGGATCGCCGAAACCTGGGCCGAAATCGACAAGCTGATCTTCCGCCTGTGCATCCCCACCCCATGGGACATCCGCGGCGGCGATGATCTGCGCCGCTACACGTCGTATCTGGTGATCAGCAACCATCAATCCTGGGTCGATATCCCGGCGCTGATCCAGACGCTGAACCGCCGCACGCCGTTCTTCAAGTTCTTCCTCAAGAAAGAACTGATCTGGGTGCCGTTCCTGGGGCTGGCGTGGTGGGCACTGGATTACCCGTTCATGAAGCGCTACACCAAGGCATTTCTGGCGAAGCACCCTGAGCTGGCCGGCAAGGATCTGGAAATCACTAAAGCGGCGTGCGAGCTGTACAAGCGTCAGCCGGTGGCCGTGGTCAACTACCTGGAAGGCACCCGATACACCGCTGCGAAAAGCGCTCAACAGCAATCACCGTTCACTCACCTGCTCAAACCCAAGGCTGGTGGCGTGGCGTTTGTATTGGCGGCGATGGGCGAACAGCTGGACGCTGTTCTCGATGTGACGGTGGTGTATCCGCAGCAGAAGATTCCGGGGTTTTGGGACTTGATCAGCGGCACCGTGCCGAGGGTCATCATCGATATCAAGACCCGCGAACTCGACCCGGCGCTGTGGCAAGGCGATTACGAAAACGATCCGCAGTTTCGCGAAACGATCCAGAACTGGGTCAACCAACTCTGGATCGAGAAGGATCAACGCATCGACGCCTTGCGCGCCGGACGCCGTTGAATCAACTGCCGGTGCCGGCGCCCCAGATCCCGCCCAGGCTTTCCAGCAGCGAACCGCCGACGCCCTGTTGACCCAGGTATTGCAAAAGCACCGGGGCAAACTGGCCGATCATGCCGCTGTCCATACCCAACGCGCTGAAAGCGTTGTTCAGATCGTTGGTGTTCTTTACGGCGCCCAACGCGTTTTCCAGACCGGCCGATTTACCGGACGACCCGAGCAATCCAGCGAGCGCACCCAGCTCACCGCCGCCGGACAACTTGTCGATCCCCGGAACGCTTTTGGCCAGTTCCGAGTAATCGGTCGAGCTCAATTGATTTTTTGCCAGCCCCAGCATCGCCCCTGTTCCGCCAACGGCTTGTTGTGGCGTTACGTTCAGTTGGCTGAGCGCGCTCAACAAACCGGCTGTTTCTGAAGTCGGCGCCGCGGCGGCGGCTGCATTACCGCCCTGCATGCTCGAGGCCGCTTTGGTCACATCGTCCAGGCTGAACCCGGCGAAGACCGGGCCGGCCGCCAGGGTCATCAGCGAAGCCAGTGCAAAACCGCGTGAAATCTTCATCGAGACAACCTCTTTAGGCATAAACCGCCCACCCATGGGCGGCGAAAAACTGTGCGTTCGACTGGCATCCCCCGGGATTGTTCCCAACTCCCACAGGGATCATGCGCGTCAAAAAAGATCTTCCTGATGCTGCATCCAGTCTAACCCCGCCTGCGTATATCAAGCACGGACAGACTTTCCTGGCCGATTCCCTGCACAAGGATCATCACCATGAAATGCACTTCGATCAAAATGCCGTTGATTGCCAGCCTGCTGACCCTGGCCCTTGGCGGCGGATTCGCCCTGAACACCGTGCAAGCAGCCACCATGAGCCACGACTCGGTCATGGTCGGCGGCCAGAGCATGCTGCCGAGTAAGGACATCATCGATAACGCCGTTAACTCGGCCGATCACACCACCCTGGTCGCCGCCGTGAAAGCCGCAGGCCTGGTCGACACCCTCAAGGGCAAAGGTCCGTTCACCGTTTTTGCCCCCGTCAATTCGGCCTTCACCGCCCTGCCCGCCGGCACCGTCGACACTCTGCTCAAACCCGCCAACAAGGCAACCTTGAGCCACCTTCTCACCTACCACGTGGTCGCCGGAAAACTCGACATGATGACCCTGGCCGAGAAGATCAAGGCCGGTGGTGGCAAAGCCGAACTGACCACCGTCGCGGGCGGCAAGTTGTGGGTGATGATGAACGGCCCGCACAACATCACGATCAAGGATGAGAAAGGTGACGTCGCCGACATCACCACCTATGACGTGTACCAGTCCAACGGCGTGATTCAGGTCATCGACAAAGTGCTGATGCCCAAAAGCTGAGCCGTGCCGCCGGCTCTGCGCATCAGGGCCGGCGGTTTTGTGAGGTGTCCACCGTGAATGGAACAACAGCGCGCCGTGAACTAACCTCTGCCTGCAACCGGCACCATGCGCAGTCCACGTCGACTGTCTGGAGAACCGTTATTCCCATCGCCGACGCCGATCAGCTCAGGCAGCTTCTGGCCCAGTGTTCTTTGGGCAACCGCCGCGCTTTCGAGACGCTTTACCGCAGCGTCGGTCCACGGCTGCATGGCGTAGCACTGCGTTTCATGAAGCGCCCCGACCTGGCGGAAGAAGTCCTGCAGGAAAGCTTCGTACGCATTTGGAACAACGCCTCGCGCTACGAACCGCACCTGTCGGCACCGTTAACCTGGATGATCAACATCACCCGCCATCAAGCCATCGACCAGTTACGCAAACATCGCGACCGATCATTGAGCGAACTGGAAGAACAGGCGCTGGAGGATGAAAGCCCATCGGCCCATGAACAATTGAGCAGCGCCCGCGAGGCCAGCGCCTTGAACCGCTGCCTGGAAAGCCTCGAAGGCATGCAGCGCCAATCCATCACCGTGGCGTACTTTCAGGGGCTGTCGTGCTCTGAGCTGGCCGAACATCTGGCCGCGCCCCTGGGCTCGGTGAAATCCTGGATCCGCCGCGGTATGGAGCGCCTGCGCAGGTGCCTTGAGTCATGAACTATCAAACCCCGACCCTGCGCCGCGCCCTCGCTGCCGACTACGCGATTGGCTTGATGCCTTCTGCCGCTCGGCGACGTTTCGAACAGTTGCTGCTGGAGGATGCGGCCCTTCGCGCAGAACTGGCGCAGTGGCAGGAAAGCCTGGCCACGTTGACCGATGCATTGCCCGAACAACCGGTACCGGATCGCGTCTGGCAGGCCATTACGGCGCGGATTGAGCCGCAAGTACTGCATGTGCCAGAGAAACGTCCGTTCTGGAATTGGCTGCGAGTGACGGCGGCGGTATGTTCGCTGGTGATCGCAGTGACGCTGGGCGTGCTCTACAACCGCGACAATGCGCGTTACAGCGCCACATTGCTGAGCGCCGACGCGCAGCCTGCACTGAAGGTCGAAGCGCATGAGGATTATCTGAAAGTCGAACCGCTGACGCTGGCAGCGGTTGATCCAGGCCGCAGTCTGGAATTGTGGGCAATTCCGGCGGACGGCAAGCCGGTTTCCCTTGGGGTGATCCCGGCGGGCGGCAAGGGTCGCGTAGAGCTGAGCGATGCGCAGAAGACGTTGATCGGCAAGCCGATTGCGTTGGCGGTGAGTCTTGAGCCGAAGGGCGGTTCGCCGACGGGGCAACCAACGGGGCCGGTGTTGTATCAAGGGGCGTTGGCGGCTCTGTAAACCACGGCGGTGGGACGCGCTTTTTGTGGCGTGGGGGCTTATCAGCCTGCCGCACGCCCCGTTCGGTGCCGTAGCCGTCGTAAATTCAGCCGACTCAATACTCCTGACACAAAACGCAGAATGGCGATGGGACTGCATCGCAACTAGACGGGGCGATGCGGCGGCCCGACTAACTCCTTTGCCACAAGTTTTGTTTATCGCTCGGAATAAGTGACTTACTTGCGAGCTATAAAAAATATTTTCATTACGTCGAACTGGCATAAAAACCTGTCAGATCTGACAGTTGCGACCCATCCGCAGCGCAACTTAAGCTTAATTCGTGACACGGCAACTGGGTATAAGCCGCTAAATAGCTGCTCACACCTCTTCGTTTTCGAATATGTAGGAAGCATTAATATGTCGAACAGACAGGACGGTACGGTCAAATGGTTCAATGATGAGAAGGGTTTTGGATTTATCACTCCACAAGGTGGAGGCGATGATCTTTTCGTGCATTTCAAAGCGATAGAAACAACCGGCTTCAAAAGTTTGAAGGAGGGGCAATTCGTCAGTTTTGTTGCAGAAAAGGGACAGAAAGGAATGCAGGCTGCGCAGGTATGGCCCGATGGTAAAAGCCCGAATGATTGAAAACTCAATCAGACCTGCGCTGCCTGATGGTTAGCGCGGGCCATTCATTTTGGAGATGCAGCGATGAGGCGAAAAACAGGAAAGTTCGATCACTCACTCATGAACGACTCTAGTTCGGCGCCATCGACAAGTTTGGAAAACATAGATCTGGAGATTCAGCCAATTATCTTTAGCATCGCCCCAGATGACCGTCATCCAAAGGTCGGCGACAAGGTGACGTATGACCTCGTCCAAGGCGATAACGGAAAGTGGTACGCAGACAACATCAAAGTGGTTAGCGACCAACAGCCCCATTAAACCTGTTTATTTCGGCCCCTCTTCCGAACATCACCTGAAGCATGGGCTTTTCTTGAATCACCGCAATTAGCTGGCAATAGGTATCAACAATACTGCTTATTACAGACAAACAATACAAACAAGGAAACTACCATGCGAACAAGGATTATTGCCGGCCTGTTTACAATTCTGACCACTGCCAGTTACGCCTACGCAGATACCTGCCCGGATCCGTCAACTTTCGTAAAGATCAGCAACGGATATACCGCGACAGACGAGTCTGGTCGGAAGTGGGAAGGTGAATACTTTCTAGACGAAAAACCCGACTTTGGCTTTCAAAGCGCGAGATACATAACCCAAGACGAAGGCGAAGACGGTTTGATCAAAGAGGTCAGTCAAATGAGCTGCCGTTACGGAAACTTGTCTATGGATCACTATGCAGCCAAGTGGAAGCCAATCTCCGGAAAATGGGACAAAGACAATATCTGTATTGAGTCGATCAGAACATGCTCATTCTCCATGGGGCAATAAGCAACTCGTTTAAAGAATAAAAAATGGACCCAACTGACCGCCGCGCAAGGTTGTCTCTCTGAGCAAGTGTTATTCATAATTGTTCTAAAATACCAACTGTAAAAAACATAAAGGTATAGATAACTGTCAGATATGACAGTTGGCGATAGAATCGTATCCCCATAGCATTAGTACTCCAACAATATAACGGAGTACAACCCATGCAGTTTTTCACCCAATCAAACAACGCACTAAAAGGCCTGAAGCTCGGTGCATTAACGTTGATGACGCTGATGGCAAGCACCTACACGCTCGCCGAAAGTTGCCCGGCACTAAGCACTGTCAAAGCTACAAACGTTAACGGTATTTATGAATACAGCGTCGACGAATGGAAAGGCACCAACGAAGAGACAGGCGCCGACCCAGCGAATGTTGACTATACGAAAGCTGACGGTATGAAATTCTCCGATGTGATGCTCGCCCAGCGCAAGGTTGGTTCGCAGGGTGAGGATCCCGCCGATAAACCAGATAGCGTCATCAGCTTCGTAAAATGCAATTACGAAGGTAAAGGAAAAAACGACCGCGTCAGGCTTTCGCTGAGAACGCCAACAATGGCGAGCGGTGAAACAGGTATCTGGGCAGACGAGAACAAATCAACAAGCGGCAACAATAAAAACAGTGCTGGTACCGTTAACAAAGAATGTAAAGCAACCTCTGTATCGGCTTGCACATTTACCGTGCGCTGATTGCTGATTGGCAATGCAAAAAAAACGGCGCCTCAAGAGGCGCCGTTTTTTATTGCTGAACGTTTACGCCGCACTAAACAACTTATGCGGATCAATCACAAACTTCTTCGGCACGCCCGCATCGAACTCGCCATACCCGCGTGGCGCATCATCGAGGCTAATAACCTCTACGCCAACGATGTCGGCAATGTGAATGCGGTCCCACATGATGGCCTGCATCAGCTGGCGGTTGTACTTCATCACTGGGGTCTGGCCGGTGTGGAAGCTGTGGGATTTGGCCCAGCCCAGACCGAAGCGGATGCTCAGGCTGCCCATTTTTGCGGCGGCATCCACAGCACCTGGATCTTCGGTCACGTACAGGCCCGGGATACCGATTTTGCCGGCAACCCGCACCACGCCCATCAACGAGTTGAGCACGGTGGCCGGGGCCTCGTGTTTCACGCCGTCATGGCCGTGGCCGCGCGCTTCGAAGCCTACGGCGTCGACGGCGCAATCCACTTCTGGCTCGCCCAGCAGTGCAGCGATTTGTTCGTGCAGCGGGGTGTCCAGGGACAGGTCGGCGATTTCGAAACCCTGGGCCTTGGCGTGTGCCAGGCGGACGGTGTTGACGTCGCCGATGATCACCACCGCCGCGCCCAGCAGGCGAGCGGAAGCGGCAGCGGCCAGGCCGACCGGGCCGGCACCTGCAATGTACACGGTGCTGCCCGGGCCAACGCCGGCGGTCACTGCGCCGTGGTAACCGGTGGGCAGGATGTCGGAGAGGCAGGTCAGGTCGCGGATTTTTTCCATCGCGCGATCGCGATCCGGCAGCTTCAGCAGGTTGAAGTCGGCGTACGGCACCATCGCGTATTCGGCCTGGCCGCCGGTCCAGTCGCCCATGTCGACGTAACCGTAAGCACCGCCTGGACGCGCCGGGTTCACGCTCAGGCAAACGCCGGTGTGCATTTCCTTGCAGGAACGGCAGCGCCCGCAAGCCACGTTGAACGGTACGGAAACCAGGTCGCCGATCTGCAGGTTCTCGACGTCGCTGCCCTTCTCGATCACTTCACCGGTAATTTCGTGGCCCAGCACCAGACCGGTCTGAGCGGTGGTACGACCGCGCACCATGTGCTGGTCCGAACCACAGATGTTGGTGGAAACCACGCGCAGGATGACAGCATGGTTGATCTTCCTGCCGCGCGGGTCCTGCATTTTCGGATAGTCGATTTTCTGTATTTCGACTTTGCCATTGCCGAGATACACCACACCACGATTGCCAGACATGCTTTCACCTCGCTGTTGTTTTTATGTAGCGGTCGCGTCGCCATGGATCGGCGGCGCGTTGATTGCTCGGGTTGTTGCCTGTGTGTCTTTTCGTTGTCTGTCAGGGCCTCTTCGCGGGCAAGCCTCGCTCCTACACGGATGGAGTCGGCCACATTTTTTGCGGCTTGCCTCAATCCTGTAGGAGCGAGGCTTGCCCGCGAAGGCGATCTAAAGAACGACCGTGCGATTGGCGTTCAAAAACACCCGTCGTTCAATGTGATAACCCACCGCCCGCGCCAGCGTCAGCCCTTCGATATCCCGCCCCTTGGCGATCAGGTCTTCCGGGTAATGGCTGTGATCCACGACCTCTACGCCCTGGGCGATGATCGGGCCTTCGTCCAGGTCGTTGTTGATGTAGTGCGCCGTGGCGCCGACCAGTTTCACGCCCTTGTTGTAGGCCTGGTGATAAGGCTTGGCACCCTTGAAACCCGGCAACAGAGAGTGGTGAATGTTGATCGCCTTGCCGTCGAGTTTGCGGCACAGCTCCGGCGACAGGACCTGCATGTAACGGGCAAGAATCACCAGCTCGGCGCCGGACTCCTCGATCACCTGCAACACCTGGCGCTCCTGGGACGGCTTGTCGTTCGGGTCCAGCGGGAAGTGGTAGTACGGAATCTGGTGCCAGTCGGCCAACGGCTTGAGGTCCGGGTGGTTGGAGACCACGGCGGCCACGTCCATCGACAACTGGCCGATGCGCTGGCGGTAGAGCAAATCGTTGAGGCAGTGATCGGCCTTGGAAACCATGATCACCACTTTTGGCCGATGGTGCGGCGGGGTCAGTTCGAAGATCATGCCGAAGGCCTGACCACGTTCTTCGAGGCCCGCGCGGAAGGCTTGTTCGTCAAAGCCGTCGGGCTGACGGAATTCCACGCGAATGAAAAAACGGCCCGAGAGCCGATCATCGAAGGAATGGTGTTCGGTGACGTAGCAGCCCTGCTCGAACAGAAAGCGGGTCACCGCGTCCACGGTGCCGAGGACGCTTGGGCAGTCGGCGGTCAGAATCCATGTGTCTGGGGCGCGGCTCATAGTGCGGTGACTCCTGTTCGTTGTGCTGGGTGTCAGGGAAATCCACCCCTCACCCTAGCCCTCTCCCCAAAGGGGCGAGGGGACTGACCGAGTTGTTCTTAGAGCGACATCGACCTGAAACATCAAGGTGAACTCAGGTTTTGAAAACGACAGAGATCGGCTCCCTCTCCCCCGTGGGGAGAGGGCTGGGGTGAGGGGGCGATCTCAAGCCTGAACGCTAAGCCCGTATTCAGCCGCCGCATCCTGCAACCACAACCACCAGTAATCCGAGAAGCTGCGACGGATCAGCAGTTCCCAGGTGTCTTCGGCGGTGTGGCGGATCACCAGTTGCGACTTGGCGAACACGGTCCCCACAGCCTTGCCGACCGGGAAGCTATTCGGGTGCACGTCGTAGCTGGTGGACTTCATCAGCACCTGGCGCACGTTCGGGCCGCTCAGTTCGAGGAGCTGCTGGCCGCCGCTGACGTTGGTGATCGCGATGTGCAGATCGCCCAGCGCTTCACGCAGTTTTTGCTCGGCGGCGAATTCTTCACCGGTCGGCACGATCAGCAGCCATTCATCCGGCCCCATCCATTGCAGGCTGGTTTCGCCTTTGACCACTACGGTCAACGCAGCCGGCAGTTCGATACCGAGGGCCTTGTGCACGCCAGCGGCGAAGGCGGCATCGTGGCCATCGCCACGAATGGTCAGGTGGCCGAGGAGTTTTTTCTCACGCACGGTCACGCCGGCGCTTTTGCGGCCCTTGCCCACCAGGCTATGCAGTCCTGCGTGATGCAGCGACGACTCGGCCTTGGCCCCGGTGGTTGGGCGTTGTTGGTAAACATTGGCTGTGGTCATAAAGCACCTGTTCTTGAATTCTGTTGGTTCCGGCCCTTGTGGTGGCTGGTCGCATTCCCTGTAGGAGCGAGGCTTGCCCGCGAAGGCAGCGACGCGGTTTATCTGAGGGACCGCGTTATCGTTCTTCGCGGGCAAGCCTCGCTCCTACGGGAGCTGTGGTGTTAAATGTTCTGGCGATCACCTTTCGGATCGAAGAACACCGAAGAAACGATTTCCGCCTCGATCACGCTGCCATCCGCCAGCGGTGCGAACACACGCTCACCGATGCGCTTCAAACCACCCTTCACCACGCCCATGGCAAACGAATAACCGAGGGAGTTGTGCAGGTAGCTGGAGGTGACGTGACCGACCATGGTCATCGGGATCGTCTGCTTGGTGTTGAACACCAGTTGCGCACCTTCCGGCAGCCATTTGGTCGGATCGATCGGCTTCAGGCCCACCAGCTGTTTGCGCTGATCACGCACGCAGTCTTCGCGGTTCATGCCACGCTGGCCGATCCACGAGAACGGTTTGGTGCGACCGACACACCAGCCCATGTTCAGGTCGTCCGGGGTCATCGAGCCGTCGGTGTCCTGACCGACGATGATGAAGCCCTTCTCGGCCCGCAGGATGTGCATGGTTTCGGTGCCATATGGCGTCAGGTTGTACTGCTTGCCAGCATCAACAAATTTTTCCAGCACACCCATCGCGTAGTCGGCTTGCACGTTGACTTCATACGACAGCTCACCGGTAAACGAGATCCTGAACACCCGCGCCGGCACACCGCCGACCAGACCTTCTTTCCAGGTCATGAACGGGAAGGCTTCGTTGGTCAGATCAATGTCGGTGACTTCGCTGAGCAGCTTGCGGCTGTTCGGCCCGGACAGGGTCATGGTTGCCCAGTGATCCGTCACGGAAGTGAAGTACACCTTCAGCTCTGGCCATTCGGTCTGGGAGTAGATTTCCAGCCATTGCAGCACGCGTGCCGCGCCGCCCGTGGTCGTGGTCATCACGAAGTGGTTGTCGGCGAGACAGGCGGTGACGCCGTCGTCGAAGACCATGCCGTCTTCTTTGCACATCAGGCCATAACGGGCCTTGCCCACGTCGAGCTTGGTCCAGGCGTTGGTGTAGATGCGGTTGAGGAACTCACGCGCATCCGGGCCTTGAATGTCGATCTTGCCGAGGGTCGAGGCGTCCAGCAGGCCAACGCTGTCGCGCACGGCTTTGCATTCGCGTTTGACGGCGGTGTGAATGTCTTCACCGTTTTTCGGGAAGTACCAAGGGCGCTTCCACTGACCGACATCTTCAAACTCGGCGCCGTTCTTCACGTGCCAGTGATGCAGCGCGGTGTGACGCACAGGTTCGAAGATATGCCCACAGTGACGGCCGGCCACGGCGCCGAAGGTGACCGGCGTGTAGTTCGGACGGAACATGGTGGTGCCCATCTGCGGGATGGTCACGTTCAGCGAACGGGCGGCAATGGCCAGACCGTTGACGTTGCCGAGCTTGCCCTGGTCAGTGCCGAAGCCCAGCGCGGTGTAGCGTTTGACGTGCTCGACCGACTCGAAGCCTTCGCGGGTCGCCAGTTCGATGGCCGCCGCGGTGACGTCGTTTTGCAAGTCGACGAATTGCTTCGGCGCACGTGCGGTGTTCTTTTCGTGTGGCACCTGGAACAGCGCCAGGGTTGGCTCTTCGAGACGGCTCAGGGCTTTCGGCAACGTGCCTTCGACCACGCTGAAACCGGCTTCGCTGGCTGCGCGAGCGCCACCTTCAAAGCCATCGGCCAACGAATCGCCGAGGCCATAGACGCCGTTGATGCCACCGACGCACACGCGTTTCTGCGGTGCTTCGCCCGGTACGAAACCGAGGATGTCTTCACGCCAGATCGGCTTGCCACCCAAGTGCGAAGCCAAGTGAACCACCGGGCTGTAACCGCCGGAACTGGCGACCAGGTCGCATTCAAGCCACTCGCCAGGACTGGTCACGGCGTGGGCTTTGACATCGATCGCGGCAACGCGAGCGGCGGTCACGTGCTTGCTGCCACGCGCTTCGATCACGGCGCTGCCGGTCAGGATGCGGATGCCTTTGGCGCGTGCTTCTTCAACCAGCGCACCGCGCGGATTGCTGCGCGCATCTGCGATGGCCACGACTTGCAGGCTGGCATCGAGCCAATCCAGCGCCACGCGGTAGGCGTGATCGTTGTTGGTCGACAGCACCAGTTTTTTGCCCGGTGCCACGCCGTAACGACGAACGTAAGTCGACACCGCGCCGGCGAGCATGTTGCCCGGCACGTCGTTGTTGCCGTAAACCAGCGGACGCTCGTGAGTGCCGGTCGCCAGCACTACACGCTTGGCGCGAACCCGGTGGATACGCTGACGCACCTGGCCAATCGGTGCGCGGTCGCCGAGGTGATCGGTGAGGCGCTCGTGAATGGTCAGGAAGTTATGGTCGTGGTAACCATTGACTGTGGCGCGCGACAACAGCAGCACGTCCGGGGTGTCTTTCAATTCGGCGATGACGCTGGCGACCCACTCGGCCGCAGGCTTGCCGTCGAGGCTTTCTCGGGAGTCGAGCAGGCTGCCGCCGAACTCTTCCTGCTCATCGGCGAGGATTACGCGAGCACCGCTGCGAGCTGCTGCCAATGCGGCGGCGAGGCCAGCAGGGCCACCGCCGACGATCAGCACGTCGCAGTGCTGGTTCATGTAGTCGTAGGTGTCCGGATCGTTCTCGGTCGGCGAACGGCCAAGGCCGGCGGCCTTACGAATGTACTTCTCGTAAGTCATCCAGAATGATTGCGGGTACATGAAGGTTTTGTAGTAGAAGCCCGGCGGCATCAGCTTGCCGCCGACCTTGCCGAGAATCCCCATCATGTCGTTGTTCACGCTCGGCCAGCCGTTGGTGCTGGTGGCGACCAAACCTTGATACAGCGCTTGTTGTGTGGCGCGTACGTTCGGGATTTGCGTGGCTTCGGTCGCGCCGATCTGCAGCACGGCATTCGGCTCTTCGGCGCCAGCGGCGAAGATGCCGCGCGGACGGGAATACTTGAAGCTGCGACCGATGATGTCGACGCCGTTGGCCAGCAAGGCAGCGGCCAGCGAATCGCCTTCAAAGCCTTTGTAGACCTGGCCGTTGAAGGTGAAGCTCAACACTTTGTTGCGGTCGATCCGTCCGCCGTTGGACAGGCGATTGATCTGGCTCATACCTTCTCTCCCAGAGCCGTCGTGGCCGCTTTCGGGCTATCGGTCTTGTCGGTGAACTGCGGCTTGGCGCCGATCTTGTAGGTCTCGAGAATCTCGTAGGTCACGGTGTCGCGGGTGGCGTTGAAGTACTGACGGCAACCGGCGACGTGATCCCACAGCTCGTGGTGCAGACCGCGAGGGTTATCGCGGAAGAACATGTAGTCGCCCCACTCCTCGTCGGTGCAGGTCGTCGGATCCAGTGGACGCGGGATGTGCGCCTGGCCGGATGCGTGGAATTCCTCTTCAGAGCGCAGCTCGCCGCAGTGAGGACAGAAGATATGCAACATGGGGATTTCTCCTGTTAGTGGGCAACCGCAGCAGCGCCGTGTTCATCGATCAACGCACCGTTGTGGAAACGGTCGATGGAGAAAGGTGCGGCCAATGGGTGCATTTCACCCTTGGCCAGGCTCGCGGCAAACACGTTGCCCGAGCCGGGTGTTGCCTTGAAGCCACCGGTGCCCCAACCGCAGTTGAAGAACATGTTCGGGACCGGGGTTTTCGAGATGATCGGGCAGGCGTCCGGCGTGGTGTCGACGATGCCGCCCCACTGACGGTTCATGCGTACGCGCGACAGCACCGGGAACATCTCGACGATGGCCTGGATGGTGTGTTCGATCACCGGGTACGAACCACGCTGGCCGTAGCCGTTGTAGCCGTCGATGCCGGCTCCGATCACCAGGTCGCCCTTGTCGGACTGGCTGATGTAGCCGTGTACGGCGTTGGACATGATCACGCTGTCGATAATCGGCTTGATCGGCTCGGACACCAGCGCTTGCAGCGGGTGGGATTCGATCGGCAGACGGAAACCGGCCAGTTTGGCCATGTGCCCGGAGTTACCGGCGGTCACTACACCGACGCGTTTGGCGCCGATGAAGCCTTTGTTGGTTTCAACACCGATGCACACGCCGTTTTCCTTGCGGAAACCGATCACTTCGGTCTGCTGGATCAAGTCCACGCCCAAGGCGTCAGCGGCACGGGCAAAGCCCCAGGCCACGGCATCGTGACGAGCCACGCCGCCGCGACGCTGGACGGTAGCGCCCATCACCGGGTAGCGAGTGTTCTTCGAGCAGTCGAGGTAAGGAATCTCGTCGGCCACTTGTTTGGCATCGAGCAGTTCACCGTCCACGCCGTTGAGGCGGTTGGCGCTGACCCGACGCTCGGAATCACGAATGTCCTGCAGGGTGTGGCACAGGTTGTAAACGCCGCGCTGGGAGAACATCACGTTGTAGTTCAGGTCCTGGGACAGGCCTTCCCACAATTTCATTGCGTGTTCGTACAGGTGCGCCGACTCGTCCCACAGGTAGTTGGAGCGAACGATGGTGGTGTTGCGCGCGGTGTTACCGCCGCCCAGCCAGCCTTTTTCGACCACGGCCACGTTGGTGATGCCGTGCTCTTTGGCGAGGTAGTAGGCGGTCGCCAGACCATGCCCGCCACCGCCGACGATGACCACGTCATAGACCTTTTTAGGGGTCGGCGTGCGCCACATCTTCTGCCAGTTTTCGTGATGGCTGAGGGAGTGTTTGAAGAGGCCGAAGCCCGAGTAGCGTTGCATAGTCATTTACTCCAAAACCGCGCTCAGCGATAAACCGGGAAGTCCGCGCACAGTGCCGACACTTGCTGGGCGACATTGGCCTCGACATCGGCGTCGCCGAGGTTGTCGAGAATGTCGCAGATCCAGCCGGCCAGCGTGACGCACTGGGTAACCTTGAAGCCGCGCGTGGTCACCGCCGGGGTGCCGATGCGCAGGCCGGAGGTCACGAACGGCGACTGCGGGTCGTTCGGGACAGCGTTCTTGTTCACGGTGATGTGGGAGCGACCGAGTGCTGCATCCGCCTCTTTGCCGGTGAGGCCCTGACGGATCAGGCTGACCAGGAACAGGTGGTTATCGGTGCCGCCGGACACTACATCGTAGCCGCGTTTGATAAACACGCCGGCCATGGCCTGGGCGTTGTCGATCACTTGTTGTTGATAGGCCTTGAAACCGGGCTCCAAAGCTTCCTTGAAGCACACCGCTTTACCGGCGATCACGTGCATCAGCGGGCCGCCCTGGGCACCCGGGAAGACTGCCGCGTTGAGTTTCTTCTCGATTTCTTCGTTGGCCTTGCACAGGATCAGGCCGCCACGCGGACCGCGCAGGGTCTTGTGGGTGGTGGTGGTGACCACATCGGCGTACGGCAGCGGGTTCGGGTACAGACCGGCAGCGACCAGACCTGCGACGTGGGCCATGTCGACGAACAGCAGCGCACCGACCTTGTCGGCGATCTGACGGAAGCGCGGGAAGTCGAGGGTCTTGGAGTAGGCCGAGAAACCGGCAACGATCATCTTCGGCTTGCATTCGACGGCCAGACGCTCGACTTCGTCGTAGTCGATCAGCCCGGTTTTGGTGTCAATGCCGTACTGCACGGCGTTGTACAGCTTGCCCGAGGACGACACTTTGGCGCCGTGGGTCAGGTGACCACCGTGGGCCAGGCTCATGCCGAGAATGGTGTCGCCGGCTTGCAGCAGGGCCAGGTAAACGGCGCTGTTGGCCGAGGAACCGGAGTGCGGCTGGACGTTGGCGTAATCGGCGCCGAACAGTTGCTTGGCGCGTTCAATGGCCAGGGCTTCAACTTTATCGACGTGCTCGCAGCCACCGTAGTAGCGCTTGCCCGGATAGCCTTCGGCGTATTTGTTGGTCAGGCCACTGCCTTGCGCTTCCATGACGCGTTTGCTGGTGTAGTTCTCGGACGCGATCAGCTCGATGTGATCTTCCTGGCGTTGCTCCTCGGCATTCATCGCCGCCAGCAGTGCATCGTCGTAACCCTGGATCTGGTCTTGCTTGCTGAACATCGCGTCTCTCCCAGCGGCATCTATGCGCCATTCGTCTCGGTAAGGCACTGGTGTTTCGACAGTGCCCTTTGATGCGATGGTATGACCGGCGCAGACAGGCCAAATGCCTACGGACGCCACGCAAAGGTGCGTTTACGACATGGCGGGAAATGACAGGCCAAGCCCGGTTCTCAAATCAGCGAGAAACCCTGTGGGAGCTGGCTTGCCAGCGATGACGGCGTCACATACAGCATTGATGGCGGCTGGCCCACCGCTATCGCTGGCAAGCCAGCTCCCACAGGGTTATGCGGCGATCTCGCGGACGAGTAATAGCAGCAGGAAATGCAGCGGATACAGGGCATACGCCCAACGCCGCATCGGCGGTGGCTTTAGATGTCGGGCATGTCGCAACAAGACCAGCCCCAGCACTGGCGCAATCAGACAAGTGGCAATGCCAAGCATGGCTGCACTGTTACCGAACCGCGCGGCGTGATAAAGCACCTCCCATTGATTGCCCGCCAGACACACCAGCCCCGGCAACAGGCTGAAGTACCAGGGCCGCTTGATCACCAGCAACATCGCCAGCGGCAGCAGCACCCCGAAAAAGCCAAACATCAGCCATTCCGGAAACAGCGCCGCCAGGGTCAGGGATCCGACTGCGAGTAGTCGCGATTGCAGCGTCTTGTCCTGCCAGCCACGCGCCACCAACAAACCCAAGGCCAACGTGGGCATCACGTTCAAGGTGTCGGTATCTGGAATGTACATCCGGTAGGGAATTTCACTGATCGCGCTGAACAGCAGCAACCAACCCAGATAGCGCCACTGGCCGTCGGTCGGCACTGCACGGGACCGCGCCAGGTTCGCCGCCATCGCCAGACAGAACCACGGAAACGCCAGTCGCCCCGGCAAATACAGCAGATCAACGGAATAACCGACATATCGCAGGTGATCGAGCACCATGCACAGCAGCGCCAGCCACTTGAGCAGATCCAGTGCCCCATCCCGTTGCGTCATGTGCATAATTGCCCGTCGTCTTTGTATTTTTCTGTCAGACACAGCGCGTGTGCTCACCGGATGATCTTCGGTAAAGTGCGCACCATCATTGACCACGAAACTCTTCACCATAAGAGTCTCGACCACGGAAGCCGGCCATGACCGATAAGAGCCAACAATTCGCCAGCGACAACTATTCCGGTATCTGCCCTGAAGCCTGGGCTGCCATGGAACAGGCCAACCACGGCCACCAACGCGCTTATGGCGACGATGAATGGACCGCGCGCGCGTCCGATGATTTCCGCAAACTGTTCGAAACCGACTGCGAAGTGTTCTTCGCCTTCAACGGCACTGCGGCCAACTCGCTGGCCCTGTCGTCGCTGTGCCAGAGTTACCACAGCGTGATCTGCTCGGAAACCGCCCACGTCGAAACCGATGAGTGCGGCGCGCCGGAATTCTTCTCCAACGGCTCCAAGCTGCTCATTGCCCGCACCGAAAACGGCAAGCTGACCCCGGAATCGATCCGCGAAGTCGCCCTCAAGCGCCAGGACATCCACTACCCAAAACCGCGTGTCGTGACCCTGACCCAGGCCACGGAAGTCGGCAGCGTCTACACCCCGGAAGAAATCCGCGCCATCAGCGCCACCTGCAAAGAGCTGGGCCTGAACCTGCACATGGACGGCGCGCGCTTCTCCAACGCCTGCGCATTCCTCGGCTGCTCCCCGGCCGATCTGACCTGGAAAGCCGGCGTCGACGTGCTGTGCTTCGGCGGCACGAAAAACGGCATGGCGGTGGGTGAGGCGATTCTGTTCTTCAACCACAAACTGGCTGAAGACTTCGATTACCGTTGCAAACAGGCCGGGCAGCTTGCATCCAAGATGCGCTTCCTCTCAGCCCCTTGGGTCGGGATCCTGGAAAACGACGCCTGGCTCAAATACGCCCGCCACGCCAACCATTGCGCGCAGCTGCTCGCTGAATTGGTGAGCGACATTCCAGGCGTTGAACTGATGTTCCCGGTGCAGGCTAACGGCGTGTTCCTGCAACTCTCGGAACCGGCCATCGCCGCACTGACCGCCAAGGGCTGGCGTTTCTACACCTTCATCGGCAACGGCGGCGCACGCTTCATGTGCTCGTGGGACACCGAAGAAGAACGTGTGCGGGAACTGGCTCGGGATATCCGCGAAGTGATGTCCCACTAAGCAGAAAACCGATCCCCCTGTGGCGAGGGAGCTTGCTCCCGCTGGGCTGCGAAGCAGACCCAAAGTCTGAGAATGCGGTCTATCAGGCAGACCGCATTGGCTGGTTTTACGACTGCTGCGCAGTCGAGCGGGAGCAAGCTCCCTCGCCACAAAAGCTCACTCACCGCTCATCACGCGTCTTGGTCTACATTGTCCTGCGAGCCACTCGATTCGCTCAGATAACAATAATCAGGAGCGTACGCATGTCATTACAAGGCAAAACCCTGTTCATCACCGGCGCCAGCCGCGGGATTGGTCGCGAGATCGCGCTGCGGGCTGCGCGGGACGGGGCCAATATCGTAATTGCCGCCAAGAGCGCCGAGCCCCATCCCAAATTGCCGGGGACGATTTTCAGCGTGGCGCAGGAAGTTGAAGCCGCGGGAGGCAAGGCCCTGGCTTTGCAGGTGGATGTACGCGATGAAGTCGCGGTGCGTGAAGCATTGGCCCAGGCCAACGAACATTTCGGCGGTATTGATGCGCTGATCAACAATGCCGGGGCGATCAAATTGACCGGGGTGCAACACATCGAGCTCAAGCGCTTCGACCTGATGCACCAGATCAACACCCGCGCCGTGTTGCTCTGCAGTCAGGCGGCGCTGCCTTACTTGAAGAAGAGCAGCGGTCACATCCTCAACCTGTCGCCGCCGCTGAATCTGGCGACCCAGTGGTTCGCCCAGTACAGCCCTTATACCGTGACCAAATACGGCATGAGCATGCTGACGGTGGGCATGAGCGAGGAATTCAAGAACTACGGCATCAGCGTCAACTCGCTGTGGCCGCAGACCATGATTGCCACCGCCGCCATCGAGTTTCAGCTGGGGTCACGGGAGTCCTTCAAGCATGCGCGCACGCCCGCGATCATGGCGGATGCCGCCCACGTGATTCTGGACAGCAGCGGTCGCAGCATTACCGGGCGGTTGCTGATTGATGAGGAAATTCTGCGGGAGCATGGCGTGACCGAATTCGAGCATTACCGCTTTGAGCCCGGCACCAACGACAAGCTGATGCCGGACTTGTTTGTGGACTGAAATGCCATCCCTTGTAGGAGCGAGCCTGCTCGCGATAGCGGCGGTACATTCACCATCGCTTTCGCGAGCAGGCTCACTCCTACATGTCGCGCGGCGTATATCAGAACTCGATCCGCACGTCGCCCTTCGGCACGCTGCAGCACGACAGGATGTAGCCCTCGGCTTCGTCTTCCTCGGTAATCCCGCCGTTGTGGTCCATCTCGACCTCGCCTCCCAGCTTGAGCACCTTGCACGTGCCGCAGATGCCCATCCCGCAGGCCTTCGGAATCAGCAGGCCGAGCTTGGCCGCCGCCGCATGCACGGTTTCACCCGGGGCCACGCGAATGCTCTTGCCGGAGGAGATAAATTCGACTTGATGCAGGTCCGCCAGATCGACTTCCGGCGCATCCGCAGCAATTTCGGCCTGCTCCACCGCATCCGCACGGGCTTCCGGCGGCGTCGCACCGAACGATTCCTCGTGATAACGCGACATGTCGAAGCCGACCGCTTCGAGCATGCGCTTGACCGCGTTCATGTACGGCGTCGGGCCGCAGCAGAACACTTCGCGCTCCATGAAGTCCGGCGTCATCAGTTCGAGCATTTTGTGGTTCAAGTAGCCGCGATAACCGGCCCACGGCTCGCCCAGGCCATGCTTCTCGCAGATCAGGTGCAGGCTGAAATTGTCGATCCGCGACGCCATGTGTTCCAGCTCGCGGTGGTAAATGATGTCTTTGGGCGAGCGGGCGCTGTGGATGAACACCATGTCGACGTTGCCGTTGGTGTCGTAAAACCAGCGAGCCATGGACATGACCGGCGTAATGCCGACGCCGCCGCTGAGGTACAACACCTTCGGCGCGCTGAAGTCCATGGCGTTGAACAGCCCGACCGGCCCGTGTACCGCCAGTTCCTGACCTTCATGCAGGGTGTCGTGCAGCCAGTTCGAGACCTTGCCGCCCGGCACACGCTTGATCGTGACCGAAAAGCTGTACGGCACCGACGGCGAGCTGGAAATGGTGTAGGAGCGCATGATCGGCACGCCTTCGATTTCCAGCTCCAGGGTGACGAACTGCCCCGGTTTAAAGAAGAACAGAATCGGCTGGTCCGCCATAAAGCAGAAGGTGCGCACATCCCAGGTTTCCTGGATGACTTTGACGCAACGGACGATGTGTCGACCGTTGGCCCAGGTCTGGGTGGTTACCGGATTCAGGAAGCTGTTGGACATGCTGTTCTCCACCGCCGATGGTCGGCCTTATGTTGGCGATTCTGCGTATAGCGCGAGCCACCCATTTACCTATCTGCGACATTCACATACTTATCGCGACCAGGCCCCAACTACCGGGGGTTGCGCGTCGGGAACAGATTGGGCCATGTCGCCCATGGATAAGGTTCTGGCAAGCGCCGGCCCCACACTCGCCCCATACCAAGACACAATCTTTACACCTTGCGTAGCAAAACCTGATTAGCCACTTTCGCCGGCCACACAGAATGGCCTTGAGGATCAAATCGATGGACGTCACCGCAAAAATCAGCCTGGGCGATCCGCTGGAACCCGCACGCAAGGCCACCGCGCAGATGCTGCAAGAGCGCGAGCGTACTTTCTCGCTGCCGCAGCCGTTTTACTCTGACGAGCGGCTGTTTGATATCGACATGCAGGAAATCTTCCAGAAAGAGTGGTTGATCGCCGGCATGGCCTGCGAAATACCGACCAAGGGCAACTACCTGACTCTGCAAGTCGGCAAGAACCCGATCATCGTGATTCGTGGCGCCGAAGGCGTGATTCATGCGTTCCACAACGTCTGCCGTCACCGCGGTTCGCGTCTGTGCACCAGTGAAAAAGGCAAGGTCGCCAAGCTGGTCTGCCATTACCACCAGTGGACCTACGAGCTGGACGGTCGCCTGCTGTTCGCCGGCACCGAAATGGGCGCCGATTTCGACATGAAGGAGTACGGCCTTAAACCGGTGAACGTGAAGACCGCCGGCGGCTACATTTTCATCAGCCTCGCGGAGAACCCGCCGGCCATTGATGACTTCCTGTCGACGCTGAACCATTACATGGAACCGTACGACATGGAGAACACCAAGGTGGCGATTACCACCACCTTGATGGAAAAGGCCAACTGGAAACTGGTGCTGGAAAACAACCGCGAGTGCTACCACTGCAACGCATCGCACCCGGAACTGTTGAAAACCCTGCTGGAATGGGACGACGTCACCGACCCGCGTGCCGACCAGGCCTTCAAGGACCATGTCGCCGCCTCCGCCGCTTCCTGGGAAGCCGAGAAGATTCCTTACGCCCACGCCAGCTTCGGCCTGCGTAACCGCATCGTGCGCATGCCGCTGCTGAAGGGCACCGTGTCGATGACCCTCGACGGCAAACAGGGCTGCGCCAAACTCATGGGCCGCATCAAAAACCCGGACCTGGGCTCGATGCGCATCCTGCACCTGCCGCACTCGTGGAACCACTGCATGGGCGACCACATTATCGTCTTCACGGTGTGGCCGATCAGCGCTCAGGAAACCATGGTCACCACCAAGTGGATCGTCCACAAGGACGCGGTAGAAGGCGTGGACTATGACGTGGATCGAATGCGCCAGGTCTGGGACGCCACCAACGACCAGGACCGTCGCCTGGCAGAAGAGAACCAACGCGGCATCAACTCCACGGCGTACCAGCCAGGGCCTTACTCCAAGACCTATGAGTTTGGCGTGGTCAACTTTGTCGATTGGTACAGCGAGCGTTTGCTGAACAACCTGGGGGCCGAGCCTGCGCCTTATCTCAAAGGCGTGCCGGTTCAGGGCTGACCGATCCGCTGAGACAAAAAACCGCGAACATGTTTCGCGGTTTTTTATTGTTCAAATTTCGACCAATCGCTTTAGAGCTGCCGCTGGCATGGGGCTGTAGAGATTCGCAAACAAGTTATCCACACCTCCACCCACAGCTAATGGGGACAAGTCAGGTTTTGCTCGAAACTTTCTCCTCGAAAAGTGAATAAAATTCGTGACTTATCCAGAGGCAGGGTTTTGAACAACGATTGGTTGTTTTTTGATCTATAGCTTGAAAGGCACGTTCTACGTGGCTTGCAGCAGATCGCAAACACCTTATCCACAGAAGCGCCAACAGACTTTGGGGGCAACTTTATCGGATCTGTGGAAAACCCTCGGAAACCGCGATAAATCGGGGTTTGCGAGTGGTTTATCACGCTAAAACGATCATTTGATCGTTTTTTGATCGATCTCCTGATAAGCCCGTTAAATAAGGCCTGTAGAGGACAGCGAACATCTTATCCACAGATGCGCTAACAGGGATTGGGGGCAAGTATTGGCGTGCGTGAAAAGTTATCCTCAGCAAAAAGCTCGAAAAAACCGTGAGTTAGCCTGGTTGTTTTTTGTACGAAGGGTTGCAGGGCTTGGTTTGTATGGGGTGCAGCGAAGGACGAACATGTTATCCACAGAAGCGCTAACAGGGATTGTGGGTAACCCGATCAGATTCAATGGCCGATGTGCTTTTCTGCAATCGGTCACCTATAGACACTCTCGTCAAGGACGCCTACGTTCGTTTTGGGGCAGCGATTACGACCAACCCTATCACACCAAAATATAGGCTTATGCCCGCGATTCCAGAAAACGTTCCAAGAGCATACGAGCCAATTACAAAAATACCCATTAACGAGGCAAGCAAAAGGAGGAGGTTCGAAGTAAAAAAAACAGCTAGCCCTATACCAAACGATTTCGGCTTTATCTTCAGCGCGACAAGCATTCCCAACCCTGTAAATATGATAGCTAACAGGCCTATAACTTGAAGAGCCACCGTGTAAATTATTATTGCGGGCAAACCTCTCGTGTCAGAAAGGTCATCCACGTTCTCTGGAGAATCAACCCCTGCCGACAACAAGCAGAACCAAGCACCAATGAATAATAAAATCGCAATTAATAATTGTCGATATTGGTGCATGAACAGTTCCTCTTCCAAAGAAAATTTAACTGGTCGCCAGGGTATGCACGACCAATACAGATTCATAATACTAAACGATTAGCTATTCTGCGAACGCCTTCATTGGAGACTAACGCTCAATGAAGATCAAATTTGTTCCTTTAAGGGAAATCTCATACGGCGTAGCATTCAAATATTTCTCGATAGCAGCAAGCACGCTAGTCGCATTTTCACCCACCGCACTCCTAAAAGTGCTTGGATTCGCATCGTAGATGTCATTATATGCTCTTGCACCCCCATTAAAGTTCATCCTTCCGTTTTCTTGCTTGATCATGGTCCCTTCTATTTTTAAAGTAATATTTCCTAGCCAGGATGCAGTCATCCATGAATCCGAAGACGTATTGTAAGGCACCTTATCCAAGGTAATTACAGTTCGCCCTATGGGTGCCGCAGCAAATGCAGCCTCCAGCATCGGGATTGGTGTTCTAGACAGATTTAGTCCTAGGCTATTGATGTTGGCCTCAGCAGATGCCCCGTTGCCATAAAGAAAATGCCCCAAGGCAGCAATTGGAGTTATAACGCCACCCGATAAGCCAGTGGACTCAGGTACGGAACCCGCCTTGAAGTAACGCGAGGTATAATGCAAAGCTTGTGCTGGCGACATATTAGGGTTCAAACAAATGTAGTTATCCGCAAACGGGATAGCCTGCATGTCTCGCACAACGGAAGCGACAAGACTGACAGCAACCCCATTTCTAATAGAAGCCTGTTGCTCATTAGTGATCTTTATGATCATCTCTCGCCACAAACCTTGACTGTAAAACTGGTTCCGCTCTTGTTGCTGAGCAACAAAAATCAATGCGGGGTTAGGAGCGGGCCATGCGCCGCCAGCTGCCGGCGGAGTGTAACCAGGCGCGACTGCAGTAATATCAAGAGGTGGGAGTACGATTCCATTCATATATAATTCCTACGAAGTTTGATGATCTTTCACAGCAGATGCTGTATGTGTTTCGCTCGTAGGCGATCGCTCGAGGCTCTGGGCCTTCACATGATTCAATGTGCCACATCGAGAACACTTTATCTGGAGCTCGGTAAACTCCCCGATTCTTACAAGAAGTCGTTTGCAATTACCGCATCTGCATTCCTTCAACATCGGCAAAGCCTTTTGGTTTTTGTATACACACGAATCTTCGAACAACTTATTCAGCACACTTTAAAAGCTGATTCAATAGTCACCATGTAACAGCGCTTGAAAAAATATAGCTCAACAAAAATCATTGAACAAGCCCTCAATCATCTAATCCGAAGATCCACTCTGGGGCATTGTAGGACGCCATCAGATTGAATTTAAACAGCTGCAAACTCTGACAAAACAAAGGCAAGTCATTGATATATAAATAGGTAAACGTCAAACAAGGCAAAGATAATTAGCAAAACTTTCGCCCAATAAACATCTTAAGACATGCACTATAAGAAAGGAGTTACGCTAATAACCAATAGAGCTGACAGATAATATTCTTCTTTCCTACGAAAAAATCTTAGCCATAATCAGCGCCTGTTGAAACACGACCGGCCCGAGTCGATGTCCAGATTGAGCTCATAGTCGTCGAATGCCCGCCACCCGAACAAAATCGAAGGCACGTACCGCCCCGCCAATATCGACAGTGGAATCGTAAAGTTTGGGTAGTGTTTATAAGTGACCGTTGCGGTGTGCCCTGACAGATTCAACTCGCCCTGGAAGGTTTGATAGTGGGGTTTGGCGGCGACGTGAACGGGTGAGTTGCCCGGCGTGGCGGACGTCAGGTAATCAACGTTCCCGGTGTCGATAATCGCCAGGGTTGCCCGACGATCAAGCCGTGCGGCAATGGTCAATCGTTGATTGATGTCCATGCGCGTATACGTGATCGGCGAATCACATCGGGTGGGAGGCTGGGCGTTAAGCTCCAGGGTTTTCTTGGTGATTTTCAGGCGCCCCAACTTACCGATCAGGTCCAGCCCCAACAGGTTGTCCCGGTCACTGACAAACACCAGCACATTCCTGAATTCGCTTGCGCCGATCTTTAACGACTTGAGGATCCCGAGTTTGGCCGACAGGTCGCGCTCACCATAAAACGTGCTGTAGCCATAATGGGAGTCGGTTAACAGCTTGATCCCCATTCGCTTCGCGGTTGCGGCGTTGACCCGGGTTTGAGGGGCGCCCGTGTCCAGAATGAAGCGTGACGAGAAACCATTGGCCGCTTGGACATCGATGTAGGGCAACACTTCGTCAATCACGTAATCGTCGTCGGCGTAAGGGTAAATCGCCAGGACTTCGTGACGCTTCGTTCTCTCCACGGAAAAATCGGCGACAGTGCGTAACATCGCGATCGATTGGCTGCCGAACATGGAAAACAACACGTTGAGTTCTGGGTCGCTCGCTATCGCTCGGGCATGACGACGCTTGATCGCCAGATAGTAATCGGGAAGCTGGTTGGCGGCTTTGGTCTCGAATATTCGGGCGAAGACGGACACTGAACAATTGAGGTTTTCATCAGCAGCCAAGACTTTGTCGCACTGCTGGTGCATCTGCGCCGGGGAGGCTTTTTGCCCCTGTTCCGACGCTAACCATCGGTAAAAATCCGGTTCTTCTTTGCTGACGCCAGCTGTCGAACACGTGGACATAAGCACCATCACGGCACAGATCAGACATGTCTCACGCCGACTGACCGCGTTCATGGTCAACCCATTGTTGAACACGCGTTTTATGAATTAGCGCTGCTGCCGCGTTGGGCAACTCACAGTGAAATGTAGCTCACTAGGGCCGATACATCAGGTAGGCCTCACCCGTGACCCGAATCATCGGATGGGGCGTGATCTGGCAGGTGTCGACGATACGAAAGCCATGGCGCTCGTAAAACCGGCGAGCGCCGGTGTTGGCGGCGTAGTCGATCAGGCTCAAGCCATTGAGCCCAAGCTGGCTGGCACGGTCGTAAGCGTAGGCGAGGAATTGCTTGCCCAGGCCCTGATTGCGCCAGCCCTCATGCAGCGCCAGGCTGGAAATGTAGAGGGTGTCGGGGATTTCCATCTTTGCGTAGGGTGCCAGGACCGGATCGGTCGTCGGCTCTGCCAGCGGATCGTGACGCATCACGTAGCTGTGCAGCATGCCAATGACGTTGCCATCGACCTCGGCAATCAGGCAATTCTGATAAGAAAAATCTACGTCGTCACGGGCGTAACGAATGGCGCCTACGTCCAGCAGATCCTGACCGGGCTGCGCCAGTTGGCTCCAGATGTAATCGGCAGCCCCCTCTGATGTGATTTGAAACAGACGCGCAATTTCCCGCGCATCCGCGCGCACTGCCGAACGAAATTCAACTGCCATTTTTCCCCCTGTGGGAGCGAGCCGGCTCCGGGCGGCGTTCCGACGATAGCGGTGAGTCAGTCAACATCCCAGGCGGCTGAACCACCGCTATCGCGAGCAGGCTCGCTCCCACATTATTAGTTCTGCGTTGATTTTCGGTTAGCGGACAACGCCTTCTTCGATCAGCAATTTGAGGATCGCCTCGGCGCCCGCTTGCGCAGTCACGCCTTTAAGTACCTGCCCGCCTCCGCCACTGGCCTTGGCTGTCGCGGCCTTCATCCGATCGGCGCCGCTCTTGGCCTTGATCACCTTCAAACGTTTAGGCCGTGGCTTGGCCGGTTGCAACGTGGCAACTGCCAGCAATTCATCGCCAATCACTTCGACTTCATCCGCCTGCAGCACCCCGCGCCGCGCCGGGCCATAGGCGCTCTGCCGAGGCTTCGGCGCTGCGTTGTCCACAGTGGCGAGAAACGGCAACCGAACCTTCAAACGACGGCGCTGACCACGGGGCAAGGCTTGCAGCACCAACGCAGAACTGCCATCGATGGATTCCACTTGAGCCAGCCCGACCACCAGCGGCCAGCCGAGGCTTTCCGCCAGCAGGAACGGCAACATGCCCGAGCCTTCACCGGTTTCCGCCTGGCTGCCGGTCAGCACCACCTGTGCTCCGGCGTCACGCAAATACGCGGTCAGTGCCGGCAATGCGTCGGCGCCTTCCGGTTGTTCCAGCACATGCAGTTGTTCCAGGCCCATGCCCAGATAAGCGCGTAATGCAGGTTCGGCAACATCGCCGGCATGCAGCACTTGCAAGTTATCCCCAGCCAGCTGCAGACCCAGCTCCACCGCCCGCGCATCCTGCTCCGCGCGACGTGGCCGGCCGGAGGTCGGGTGGGCGCCGATGGACACCAGGCTGATGATTTTCGTGCTCATAACCCTTTCCTTCCCTTAAGCCGCATCGCGCTTGGCTTCGTTGCGGTAAGCCTCTACCGCCGCGATCAAGGCTTGAAGAATCTCGGCGCTCTCGCCGATCACCGACAGGTCGGCCCGTTTGATCATGTCGCAGCCCGGATCGAGGTTGATTGCCACCACCTTGTCGCAGGCACCGATGCCTTGCAGGTGCTGGATCGCCCCGGAAATCCCCACAGCCACGTAAACCCGTGCGGTGACCCAGGTGCCGGACGCGCCAACCTGGCGGTCACGAGCCATGAAGCCATCGTCCACCGCCACCCGGGATGCGCCTTCGGTAGCGCCCAACGCTTCGGCCGTCCTGTGGAAAAGTCCCCAGTCCTTGACCCCGTTGCCGCCGGAGAAGATGAATTCGGCTTCGGCCATCGGAATCGCCGCCGGGTCCACTGCCACCGCGCCCAAATCTTCGATGCGCGACAGGCTGCGCGCGACCGTTGTGGATAACTCCACCGGCAACGCTTCGTGACGGGTTTCGCTGACGGGTTCGGCGCATTCGACGGCGGCCAGAATCAACCGGGCGACCGGGCGCGCAAGGTCTTGTAACCCGGCACCGGCGCGGCCGATGCATTCCTGATCCTTGACCTGCCAGACCCGCGTGGCCGGGCGTTCGCCCAGTGCTGCGGCAAAGCGCCGACCCAGCTCACCGCCACCGCTGCGGCTGTCCGGCAGCAACCAGCGGCGCGGGCTGAACTGGTTATCCACAGCCCGTAGGCCCTGGACTCTTTGTTCCGGTGCATAACCGCTGAATTCGTCGCCATCCAGTACCAGCAAGCGATCAACGCCTGCGGTGGTGAACGCGTTTTCCTTGTGCTCGCCGAAGACCACGGCCAATACCGCACCGTCCTTGCCGGCCAACTGGTGGGCCAGGCCCAGCAAGTCCTTGTCGTGGCTGCTCAGGCGGCCGCCGACCATGTCCGGTACCACGCTGATGTAAAACGCAGGTGCAGGCACTTGATGCAGCGGCAGTTGCACTTCAACGGTGGCCGAGCGTTTGGTCGCCCCGCCCTGCTGAGCGCCGCTGCGGTCGATGCGCTTGATGCCGTTGGGGCCGATAAAACCGATGCCGTGCAAATTCTTGCGAATGACGCCGTTCGGGCCCATCCAGCTGTGTTGCGCCGGTTGCATGGCCGCGTGCAGCGGGTGCAAGCGGTTACGGGCAATCCATTCGGCGCGGGGGTCGCGGCGGATAATGTCGCTCATCAGTGGGCCTCCGCAGGTTCACGTTGGGCCGGTTTAGTCGGTTTGCTCGGGGCTGCATCTTCGAGCAACGCGTCGGCCACCAATTCGGCGATGTCCTTGATCAGCGGACGGGGTTCGACCACGCCTTCGAGCATCGCGGTGCATTGTGGACAACCCACGGCCACCAGTTCGGCGCCGGTTTCGCGGATGTCTTCCATGCGCATGTCGGGGATCCGTTGTTTGCCCGGAATGTCGGTGATCGGCGCACCGCCGCCGCCGCCGCAGCAGCGCGAACGGAAGCCGGAGCGTTGCATCTCTTTCACTTCAATCCCGAGGGCGCGCAGCACTTCACGCGGCGCCTCGTATTCGCCGTTGTAGCGACCGAGGTAGCACGGGTCGTGATAGGTCACGCTGCTGCCTTTGTGCTGGCCGAGATTCAGGGCGCCAGCGTTGATGATTTCCGCCATGTAGGTGCTGTGGTGCTGTACGAGGTAGTTACCGTCGAAGGCGCCGTACTCGTTTTTCAGCACGTGGAAGCTGTGCGGGTCGCAGGTGACGATGCGGTTGAAGCTGTACTTGGCCAGGGTCTGGATGTTGCGTTTGGCCAATAGCTGGAAGGTTGCTTCGTCGCCCAGACGGCGGGCCACGTCACCGCTGTCACGCTCTTCAAGGCCCAGCACCGCGAAGTCGACCTTGGCCGCTTTCAGCACTTTGACGAAGGCGCGCAAGGTGCGCTGGTTGCGCATGTCGAAGGCACCGTCGCCGACCCAGAACAGCACGTCGACCGACTTCTTCTCGCTGAGCAGGTTGAGGTTCAAGTCCGCCGCCCAGTTCATCCGCCCGCCTGGAGCGAAACCGCCAGGGTTGTCGGTGGCGATCAGGTTTTCCAGGACTTCGGCACCCTTGTTCGGGGTTGCGCCTTTTTCCAGGGTCAGATGGCGGCGCATGTCAACGATGGCGTCGACGTGCTCGATCATCATCGGGCATTCCTCGACGCAGGCACGGCAGGTGGTGCAGGACCACAGGGTTTCGGCGTCCACCAGACCGTTGACGATCGGTTGATGCGGGTTGCCGGCGTGTTCGCCGATCGCTTTGCCCGGATAGGGGCTGCCAGCGAATTTGGCGTCGGTGCCACCGGCGAGGCCGACGACCATGTCTTGAATCAGTTTTTTCGGGTTCAACGGCTGGCCGGCGGCGAACGCCGGGCACGCGGCTTCACATTTACCGCACTGCACACAGGCATCGAAGCCGAGCAGTTGGTTCCAGGTGAAATCCTTGGGTTTTTCCACGCCCAGCGGCGCGGTCGGGTCGTTCAGGTCCAGCGGTTTCAAACCAGTGGAACGACCACCACCAAAACGCTCGGCGCGACGGTGCCAGGCCAGGTGCAGGGCACCGGCGAAGGCATGCTTCATCGGCCCGCCCCAGGTCATGCCGAAGAACAGTTCGCTAACGCCCCACAGCACACCGACGAAGAGGATCGCCGCCACTACCCAGCCACCGAAGTTTTCCGGAAGGATGCCGGCGACCGGCAGGGTCAACAGAAAGAAGCTCGCCGAGAACGCCAACAGGCTTTTCGGCAGGCGCATCCACGGCCCTTTGGACAGGCGGGCCGGCGGATTGCGACGACGCAGGTACACAAAGATCGCACCGACGAACATCACCACCGTCATCAACAGCAGCGCGTAACCGAGGATGCGGTTATGCAGGCCGAAGCCGTGAACCAGGATCGCCAGCACAATCGACGCCACCGCACCGCCAGCCGTGGCGACGTGAGTGTTGGCGATGTATTTGTCCCGCGCGACGACATGGTGCAAATCGACCATGTAGCGCTTTGGCATGGCGAACAGGCCGCCGATCAGGTCGACTTTCGAAGCCCGGCCCCGGCGCCACATAGCCACCCGCCGCAACGCGCCGAGGACAGCGAGACCCAGGGCTGCGAACAACAGGATTGGAAGAAGGGTGTTCAACATGGTGGAGCTCCCAAAGACCTCGGGGTCTTGCAGGCCAAACTACCTGGATGCCTTGCCCGATTCCCTGTAGGAGCGAGGCTTGCCCGCGAAAGCGATGGATCAGCCGACATCAATGTTGAATGTCATGACGCCTTCGCGGGCAAGCCTTGCTCCTACAAGGGTTATCCACAAGCTCTTAGAAATCCTTGCACAACCGCAACGCGTCGTAGATCGCCGCGTGGGTGTTGCGCTGCGCCACGCAGTCGCCGATGCGGAACAGCAAGTAGCCGTCGCCCGCCTGACTCAGCGAAGGTTGCGGCTTGATCGCGAACAAGGCTTCGATGTCCATCTGGCCTTTGTTGCGCGAGCCTTCCTTCAGGGCGTAGTAGATTTCTTCGTCCGGACGCACGCCGTTTTCGACGACGACCTGATCCACCACCCGCTCCTCTTTGGCGCCGGTGTATTCGTTTTCCAGCACCGCCACCAGCTTGTCGCCTTCGCGGTAGACCTTCTCCAGCATCATGTCCCCGGTCATGATCACCTCTTTCGGGTACATGCTGCGGTAGTACGTCGGGAACGAGGTGCCGCCAATCGCTACGCCCGGCTTGATGTCGTCAGTGACGATCTCGACTTGACTGCCCTTGTCGGCAAGGAAGTCGGCGGTCGACATCCCCGTGAATTCGCAAATGGTGTCGTAGACCAGCACGTTCTTGCCCGGCGCGACCTTGCCATCGAGGATGTCCCAGCTGCTGACCACCAGGCCTTCAGCCGCACCCCAGTGTTCGTTCTGCTCCAGGAACGGATGACCGCCAACGGCGAGCACCACGACATCCGGGCGCAGGTCGAGAATGGTTGCCGCATCGGCCGCCACGCCCAGGCGCAGGTCGACTTTCAGACGCGCCAGTTCCAGCTGGAACCAGCGGGTGATACCGGCGATCTGGTCACGCTGTGGCGCTTTCGAGGCGGTGGTGATTTGGCCGCCGATGAATTCTTTCTTCTCGAACAGGGTCACGTCGTGGCCACGTTCGGCCGACACGCGAGCGGCTTCCATCCCGGCAGGACCAGCACCGACCACCACAACTTTGCGCTTCACACCGGTCGATTTCTCAATGATGTGCGGCACGCCCATGTATTCACGGGAAGTCGCGGCGTTCTGGATGCACAACACGTCCAGGCCCTGATACTGACGGTCGATGCAGTAGTTGGCGCCGACGCATTGTTTGATCTGGTCAATCTGGCCCATCTTGATCTTGGCGATCAGGTGCGGGTCGGCGATGTGGGCGCGGGTCATGCCGACCATGTCCACGTAGCCGCCTTCCAGAATACGGGTCGCCTGGTTCGGGTCCTTGATGTTCTGCGCGTGCAGCACCGGGGCCTTCACCACTTCCTTGATACCCGCCGCCAAATGCAGGAATGGCTCCGGTGGATAACTCATGTTGGGGATAACGTTGGCCAGGGTGTTGTGGGTGTCGCAACCCGAGCCGACCACGCCGATGAAGTCGATCATCCCGGTGTCGTCGTAATACTTGGCGATCTGCTTCATGTCCTCGTGGGACAAGCCGTCCGGGTGGAATTCATCACCGCACAGACGAATGCCGACGCAGAAATCCGGGCCGACCTCGGCCCGCACAGCCTTGATCACTTCCAGGCCGAAACGCATGCGGTTCTCGAAGCTGCCGCCCCATTCGTCGGTACGCTTGTTGACCCGCGGGCTCCAGAACTGGTCGATCATGTGCTGGTGCACAGCCGACAATTCCACGCCGTCCAGGCCACCGGCCTTGGCGCGGCCAGCCGCGGTAGCGTAGTTACCGATCACCCGCCAGATTTCTTCCGGCTCGATGGTTTTGCAGGTCGCACGGTGCACCGGCTCGCGGATGCCCGACGGTGACAGCAGGGTTGGCCAATGCTCGCCGTCCCAACGGGAACGACGACCCATGTGGGTAATCTGGATCATGATCTTGGCGCCATGCTTGTGCATGGCATCGGCCAGGTTCTGGAAGTGCGGAATGATCCGGTCATCGGCCAGGTTGACCGACTTCCACCAGCCTTGCGGGCTGTCGATGGCCACACTGGAGGAACCGCCGCAAATCGCCAGGCCGATCCCGCCCTTGGCTTTCTCTTCGTAATACTTGACGTACCGGTCGGTGGTCATGCCGCCGTCGGTCGCGTAGACCTCGGCGTGCGCGGTGCTGAGCACGCGGTTGCGGATGGTCAGTTTGCCGATCTGGATCGGCTGGAACATTGCTTCGAAAGCCATGGCGGGTTCCTCGACTTACAACGGCTTGACGGTGAACAAACCGTCGTCGTGGCCTTCTTCGGAGCCACCGTAAACCTGTTCGGCAACGGTGCGGATCTTGCTGCCGCGAGCCTGCAGAATCTGGTCCATGGCACCGGCAAACCAACCGGTGAACATGTAGTCGACCTTGCGCCCGACCTTGCCGTACACGTAGACGAATGCCGAGTGTTCGAGCTTGACGCTGGCGGTGCCTTTGTCGAGGTCAATGTCCTGGATCTTGAACAGGCCCCAGCCGCGCTGCGACAGGCGCTTCATGTAGTGCTCGAACACCGCGACGCCTTCCAGGCCATGGCATTCAGCTTCTTTTTCACACCAGTGCCAGGCGGATTTGTAGCCGGCCTTGTAAAGGATCTCGGCGTAGGCTTCGGCGCCCAGCACTTCCTCGATGCCCATGTGGTTGTTGACGAAGAAATGACGCGGCACGTACAGCATCGGCAGGGCGTCAGAGGTCCAGACACCGGTTTCGCTGTCGACTTCGATTGGCAATTGCGGGGCGATCTTGGCCATGGGTAAAACTCCGAAATTCATAATGTTGAGGCGATAGGTAGCCGTAGCAGCTGTCGAGCCTGCGAGGCTGCGTTGGGCGGCGAAGCGGCCCCCGAGGGCGGTCCTGCGGACCGCAACGCAGACTCGTGCCTCGGCAGCTGCTACAGGAATCGTTTTTTCAAAGGGGATTTATTCGCCCCAGACGTCCTTGAGAACGTTGACCCAGTTCTCGCCCATGATCTTGCGGACCACGCGCTCGGAGTGGCCGCGCTTGAGCAGGGTTTCGGTCAGGTTCGGGAACTCGCCGACGGTGCGGATGCCCAGCGGGTTGATGATCTTGCCGAAGCTGGTCAGACGGCGGGCATAGCCCTTGTCATGGGTCAGGTATTCGAAGAAGTCCTGGCCATGGCCCTGGGTGAAGTCGGTGCCGATGCCGATGGCGTCTTCGCCGACGATGTTCATGGTGTATTCGATGGCTTCGGCGTAGTCGTCGATGGTCGAATCGATGCCCTTGGCCAGGAACGGCGCGAACATGGTCACGCCGACGAAACCACCGTGATCGGCGATGAACTTCAGTTCTTCATCGGATTTGTTGCGCGGGTGGATTTTCAGGCCCGACGGCAGGCAGTGGGAGTAGCAGACCGGTTTCTTCGATTCGAGGATGACTTCTTCGGAGGTTTTCGAACCGACGTGGGACAGGTCGCACATGACCCCGACGCGGTTCATCTCGGCAACGATTTCGCGACCGAAGCCCGACAGGCCGCCATCGCGCTCGTAGCAGCCGGTACCCACCAGATTCTGGGTGTTGTAGCACATCTGCACGATACCGACGCCGAGCTGCTTGAACACCTCGACATAGCCGATCTGGTCTTCAAAGGCGTGAGCATTCTGGAAGCCGAACAGGATGCCGGTCTTGCCCTGTTCCTTGGCCTTGCGGATATCGGCGGTGGTGCGTACCGGAATTACCAGGTCGCTGTTCTCGCGGATCAGCTTCTGGCTGGCGGCGATGTTGTTGACGGTGGCCTGGAAGCCCTCCCACACCGACACGGTGCAGTTGGCCGCGGTCAGACCGCCCTTGCGCATGTCTTCGAACAGCTCACGGTTCCACTTGGCAATAATCAGCCCGTCGATAACGATGCTGTCGGCGTGCAATTCGGCTGGGCTCATCAGGCTGTCCCCTATTAGCGATTCATGCGCCGAATCGTGTGCCGGCGCTTTGGGGCCAGCATATGCCTGAGTACCGGTGCAGCCGGGTGCAAAAACGACAGGGGGTTTGCCGAAAGCGTCAATCCGCGACAAAGGGTCGTTGATGGACGCAATCGCCCACCTGTTCAAGGGCCGCCGCTTGGGCCAGAATTCGCTGTATTACTGAATTGGCACTGAAAAAAAGGGGCTGCGTCGCAATGAGAACGATCTTCCTGGCTTTGACACTGATAGCGACCGGCGTACACGCGGCGGAAGAGGCTGACGACAACCCCTGCGACAAAGTCGAAAACGACGTCCAGACCCTGGAATGCTCCGCCTACAGCCGAACCACCGCCGAAGACCTGCTCAAAGACAACTACCAAAGCCTGAACGAGCGCATGCAAACGGCCTACGGCAAGAATCAGGCGCAACTGGCCGACATCACCGCCAAGCTCAAGGCTGCGCAACAGCAGTGGCTGAAGACCCGGGATGCGGATTGCGCAGTCGAGGCGTTTCCAGCGACCAGTGGTAGCAAGGCGTTTACGATTGCGCAGAATGATTGCGTGGCGCGGATGAGTGATGAGCGGTCGGAGTTTTTGGAGTCGATTGGGCAGGAATAGACCGTTAGAACGCCTGCCACACTGACTCAAGAACGGTCAGCAGTTTTTTGCTCTCCGATTTATCGATCTCCAGATCGGCGCAACAGATACTCCAGTCGGAAAAAGCATTCAGTGTTTGTTCGATGTAACGTTCGGGCTCAAGGAAACTGAAAGTTTTGCACACCTCAACAAGCGCCTTGCGTGAGGGCATGCCTTTTCCCGCGAATGCCGTGGTGTGTTCGTTGCCACGCCCTGCAGTGCTGGAAAAGGTCAGGTCGTAGGCCGGCGCCATTTTCCAGCCGTCCTTGTCACCAAAAAACGAGAAGTTCTTCGCATGATCGTCGTGGTTATGAGCGAGCGCGTTAAAGACCATCAACCGGGCCATTTTCTCGACCTCGACCGCGTTTTTGGTCATTGCCCAGGTCGCTCGCAGTAAATCGCTGTAGTCGAGGCTTGGCGTACGGAAGTCGGCGTATAGAATTGCTGCAGCGGTCAGCATGTGGCGCTTGGTATCTGTTTCTCGATCGAAGCGTTTCGTGGCGAAGAATTGTTCTGCACCCTTGGTGGTTTCTACCTGAAACAGTTTCGACTCGGAAATTTCGACCCCGGCCCGACGCGCCATCAGTGCATATGCCTGCTCAATAGCACCGCTATCACGATGGTCCTCTTCGCAGCGAAATTTGATCAACCAGTGCTCATATCCCTCGGGCATTTCACCGAATGACGAAACGGCGCGCCGCTTGTCCGGCGAAAGACCAATGACCGCTTTGGGCCGGGCACCACCGGGGGAGCCGCCCGCCAGTCGCAGAGAATTGATGACCTCGTCAGCGCTACCTGAAAGTATCGTTTGTGATGCTTCATAGAGGGCGGCCAGATCGAGGTCTTCGTCTGTTTCAACGGTTTCGAACATCGGCACGTATTCAAGCGCGCCCATGCTGCGATTGCCCATGTAGGCCAGGCGATCCAGCGGTCCGATGGCGTGGCGCTCGATTCTCAACTGACTTCGGAAGAATCGATCCATGAGCAGCAATCCCCAGCCATCGGGCAACGAATCGCTGAAGGCACCGTGCAGGCCGTCAAACAGCAGCAGGTCAGCCGCCCTCTGGGGTTTGACCGAGAAATCCATATGAAACGGCGCAAGGTTGAATCCTTTCGCCAACCAGCCCGGGTCATAGGAAAAGAACACACCCTGACGAGGAATCGCGACCAGTTCACCGACCCGTGAGCCTTGAAGCATGACGCTGAGTGCGTTGACGGATTTCATTGTCGGCCCCGAGCCCTTTCGTAGTTTTTCAGTTCTTGAAGCGTCAGCGACTGGGTAGAGGCGAACAAATTCGTCAATGGTTCCTCTACCCCGAGGCAGATCGAAATCAGCAACAAACCGTCCAGCGAGATTTTCCCGGTCGTTTCAAAGCGCTTGATATTTGACTCAGGGACACCTGATTTTTGCGCAAGCGTGCGCCGCGAAAGGTTTTTACTGAGTCTCAGACGCTTGGCATTTCCGGCGATCTGTAAAGCGATCTCTCCGGGGGAATAGAGGATATGGGTAAGGGCCATGAGTCGACCTCATTTGGAGTGTGAGCAAGTGTAGCAGTGCTAGCGCCAAGCTACGTTTATAAGCTTATATATTGTCCGTTGTAGCGATTAAATAAATACAAAGGACAATATTTGATCTCTAATAAACTAGATTCGGCACATGACTTCTTTCCGTCAAATTGATCGGATGTTTTTTCCCACATTCCCATCAGATCAAACCTACAGCACCCGTCCGCTGCGGCTTCGAACGTTTTCTTGTGCAACATGCCGATAGGGTTCGTTTGTTGGCGGGATAGAAAATATAAGCAAATATTCGCAAATCTTATAAAAGACTTATATTCTCCCATGAACAGCATTCACTGGACTCGAAAGGCCGTTAAGCAGCTTCTGAAATTGCGGGGATGGCGCAATCAAAGTGGTCAGTATTCAAGAGGTCAAAAAACGCGATGAACGCACCTATTGACGTTCAAATCATCAATGACGCAGACGGAAACCCGGCATTCGTGGTTATCCCTTACGCGCAATACGTGGCACAAAAAATTGAGCCCGACCTGATCCCACACGAAGTGGTCAGCCGTATCGTCGATGGCGCTACACCGATTCGCGCCTGGCGTGAACACTTGAACCTTACACAGGATGAAGTGGCCAAACGCATGGGCATTTCTCAACCGGCTTTTGCCCAGCAAGAGACCGTCGCGAAGCCACGCAAGGCCACCCGCGAGAAAATTGCCGCGGCGTTTGGCATCACGGCTAATCAACTTGAGCTGTAGGCTGCACACAACCATTTGTGAAAGGGATCGACATGAAAATCTGCGGCATCGAAATCAAAGGCAGCGAAGCGATCATCGCCGTGGCCTCCCTGGATGGTCAGACGCTGAGCCACGTAGCCCTGCCCACCAAGAAAATCGCCCTCGACGATGACGACGAAGCCGCGAACGTCAAAGTGTTTGCTGCTCAAGTGGCATCGTTTGTGCGCGAGAATTCCATCGACCGGATCGCGATCAAGAAACGCAGCAAGAAAGGTGAGTTCGCCGGTGGGCCGACCACGTTCAAGATCGAGGGCGTTTTTCAGTTGCTGGAGAGTTGTGAGGTGACGTTGTTGTCGCCGCAGACGATTAATGCGCAGGCTAAAAAGCACAACTTCGAACTGCCGGGTACGCTGAACAAGTATCAGCATGAGGCTTACAAGGCGGCCTGCTCCGCTCTGATGAAGAAGTAACGTCTTACCACTCGTAGGAGCGAGGCTTGCCCGCGAAGGCGGTGTGTCAGGCGACAGTGAAGTTGAATGTACCGGCCTCTTCGCGGGCAAGCCTCGCTCCTACAGGGTTCGGCTTGGCACCATTGCCACGGTTCATGCCTTCTGGGTTTGTCGGCGATCTTCCCGCGGGCACCGCTCAAACCGCGCCCGATAACTGCGGGTGAAATACGACGGCGATTCAAACCCGCACGCAATACTCACCTCCAATACGCTCATGTCCGTTTGCCGCAGCAGCTGCCGGGCCTTTTCCAGCCGTAATCGCAGGTAAAAATTGCTCGGCGTGTCGTTCAAATGCAGGCGAAACAGGCGTTCGAGCTGCCGCCGCGTCACCTTGATCGATTCCGCCAACTCCAGCGTGCTCAGCGGCGGTTCGCTGTGTTGTTCCATCTCGCCGATCACGTGAACAAGTTTCTTGTTGCTGATGCCATACCGCGTGGCGACTTCCATGCGCTGGTGGTCTTTGCGCGGACGAATACGGCCGAGCACAAACTGTTCGCTGACCTGGATCGCCAGTTCCGGGCCGTGGGCCTGGGCGATGAGGTCGAGCATCAGGTCGATGGACGCCGTGCCGCCAGCAGAGGTGATGCGCCGGCGGTCGATCTCGAACAGTTCCTGGGTAACGCTGAGCTGTGGATAAGACTCCTTGAAGGCGTCGATGGCTTCCCAGTGCAGGGTCAGGCGATGGCCGTCGAGCAGGCCGGCTTCGGCGAGGACGAAACTGCCGGTGTCGATGGCGCCGAGGGTCACGCCTTCGTTGTCCAGGCGGCGTAGCCAGTGTTCCAGCGCAGGCGTGGCGAACTTCAGCGGTTCGAAGCCGGCGACCACCAGCAAGGTTGCACCTTTCTTCAACGGCTCGAGAGCCGCATCGGCGTTGACCGACATGCCGTTGCTGGCCAGCACCGCCCCGCCGTCCGCGCTCAGTACATGCCAGCGATACAACTCGCCGCGAAAGCGGTTGGCGACCCGCAGCGGCTCGATGGCCGAGATAAATCCAATGGCCGAGAAACCCGGCATCAACATGAAGTAGAAATCCTGGGACATGGAGCGCACTCGATTGGCAGGTAGCGAGAGGGCGGGGAGCGTGTGGACGTTGATACGCCACTTGCCGACGGCATTCAAGAGGACAGGTCGCTGCAGTGCAAGAGCTGGTCGCCGTAGTGCGTTTTAGCGGGCCCTAAGCTGCGTAACTTGGCATCACCGGCGCACGAAGACGCCCGGACCCACAATAACGAACTGCCGAGGAAACCTGAGATGAAACGACTGATCAGCAGCTGTGTTCTTGCACTCAGCGGTACCGCTTTCCTGAGCGCCAGCGTCATGGCCGCCGAACCTGCCTCCTGCCAGAACGTGCGCATGGGTGTAGTGAACTGGACCGACGTAATCGCCACCAGCGCCATGACCCAGGTCCTGCTCGATGGCCTCGGCTACAACACCAAACAAACCAGCGCTTCCCAGCAAATCATCTTCGCCGGGATCCGCGACCAGCGCCTGGATCTGTTCCTGGGCTACTGGAACCCGCTGATGACTCAGACCATCACGCCGTTCGTCGATGGCAAGCAGGTCAAAGTCCTTGAAGCGCCAAGCCTCAAAGACGCTCGCGCCACCCTCGCCGTGCCAACTTACCTCGCCGACAAGGGCCTGAAAACCTTCGCCGACATCGCCAAGTTCGAAAAAGAACTGGGCGGCAAGATTTACGGCATCGAGCCAGGCTCGGGCGCCAACACCCAGATCAAGGCGATGATCGCCAAGAACCAGTTTGGCCTCGGCAAGTTCCAACTGGTCGAATCCAGCGAGGCCGGCATGCTTGCGGCAGTGGATCGCGCCGTGCGCCGCAAAGAAGCCGTGGTGTTCTTCGGCTGGGCACCGCACCCGATGAACGTCAACGTGAAGATGACCTACCTCACCGGCAGCGAAGACGCGCTCGGCCCGAACGAAGGCATGGCCACGGTCTGGACCGTCACTTCGCCGAACTATGCACAGCAGTGCCCGAACATCGGCAAATTGCTGAGCAACCTGACCTACACCGCCGAAGACGAGAGCCGGATGATGCAGCCGCTGCTCGATCACAAGGACGCCTTCGAATCCGCCAAGCAATGGCTCAAAGATCACCCGCAAGACAAGCAACGCTGGCTCGAAGGCGTGACCACCTTCGATGGCAAACCGGCGGCTGAGAATTTGAAACTGACCAGCAAATAAAACCAGATTGAACCACCGACTCGCAGCCCTACGGGGCTGCGAACGGAACCATCACGCCTGCAAGGAAACCGCCTCATGAACCACGACGTCATCATCACCTGCGCACTTACCGGTGCTGGCGACACGACCAGCAAGAGCCCACATGTGCCGGTCACCCCGAAACAAATCGCCGCCGCCGCGATAGAAGCCGCCAAGGCCGGCGCCACCGTCGTTCACTGCCACGTGCGCAACCCCGAAACCGGCAAATTCAGCCGTGATGTGGCGCTGTATCGCGAAGTGATGGAGCGCATCCGCGAGGCCGACGTCGACATCATCGTCAACCTCACCGCTGGCATGGGCGGCGACCTGGAAATCGGTGCGGGCGAGAACCCGATGGAGTTTGGCCCGAACACCGATCTGGTCGGCCCGTTGACCCGCCTGGCTCACGTTGAAGAACTGCTACCGGAAATCTGCACCCTCGATTGCGGCACCCTGAACTTCGGCGACGGCGACACCATTTACGTGTCCACCCCTGCTCAGTTGCGCGCTGGTGCCAAACGTATTCAAGAGCTGGGCGTGAAAGCCGAGCTGGAAATCTTCGACACCGGTCACCTGTGGTTCGCCAAACAGCTGATCAAAGAAGGCTTGCTCGACGACCCGCTGTTCCAGCTGTGCCTGGGCATCCCGTGGGGCGCACCGGCCGACACCACCACCATGAAAGCCATGGTCGACAACCTGCCCGCGAATGCGGTGTGGGCCGGTTTCGGCATCGGTCGCATGCAGATGCCGATGGCCGCGCAAGCAGTGCTGCTCGGCGGCAACGTGCGGGTCGGTCTGGAGGACAACATCTGGCTGGACAAGGGCGTGCTGGCGACCAACGGCCAACTGGTCGAACGCGCTTCGGAGATCCTCAGCCGCCTCGGCGCCCGCGTTCTGACGCCGGCGGAAGGCCGGGCAAAAATGGGCCTGACCAAGCGCGGTTAACCCCAAACACAAAACCTGTAGGAGCGAGGCTTGCCCGCGAAGAGGCCGGTACATCCGCCGCATAATCTGTGGCTGAAACACCGTCTTCGCGAGCAAGCTTCGCTCCTACAGGGATCACCGAATTCTTTCAGGAAGTTGCCATGACTTTTATCACCGAAATCAAAACCTTCGCAGCGTTAGGCAGCGGTGTCATCGGCAGCGGTTGGGTATCCCGCGCCCTCGCCCACGGCCTCGACGTTGTCGCCTGGGACCCGGCGCCCGGTGCCGAAGCCGCGCTGCGCAAACGCGTCGCCAATGCCTGGGGTGCGCTGGAGAAGCAAGGCCTGGCGCCTGGCGCCTCGCAGAATCGGCTACGCTTCGTCGCAACCATTGAAGAGTGCGTTCGCGACGCGGATTTCATTCAGGAAAGCGCCCCGGAACGCCTCGATCTGAAACTGGAACTGCACAGCAAAATCAGCGCGGCGGCCAAGCCGAATGCGCTGATCGGCTCCAGCACTTCGGGTCTGTTGCCAAGCGAGTTTTACGAGAGCTCGACGCACCCGGAACGCTGCGTCGTCGGCCACCCGTTCAACCCGGTTTACCTGCTGCCGCTGGTGGAAGTGGTCGGAGGCAAAAACACGGCGCCTGAAGCGGTTCAAGCCGCGATGAAAGTGTATGAATCCCTGGGGATGCGTCCGCTGCATGTGCGCAAGGAAGTACCGGGGTTTATCGCCGACCGCTTGCTCGAAGCGCTGTGGCGTGAGGCGCTGCACCTGGTTAACGACGGTGTGGCGACCACTGGCGAAATTGACGATGCGATCCGCTTTGGCGCGGGTTTGCGCTGGTCGTTCATGGGCACGTTCCTGACCTACACCCTGGCGGGCGGCGATGCGGGGATGCGGCACTTCATGGCGCAGTTCGGCCCGGCGTTGCAGTTGCCGTGGACATACCTGCCAGCCCCGGAACTGACCGACAAGTTGATTGATGACGTGGTGGACGGCACCAGTGATCAACTGGGCAAACACAGCATTTCCGCGCTGGAGCGCTATCGTGATGATTGCTTGCTGGCGGTGCTGGAGGCGGTGAAGACTACCAAAGAGAAGCATGGGATGGCGTTTAGTGAGTAATTGCAGCTTGCTTGAGATCCACCCCTCACCCTAACCCTCTCCCCAAGGGGTAGAGGGGACTGACCGAGGTGTTCTTAGAGCTACATCGACCTGAGATATCGCGTCGAACTCAGGTTCTGACCGCAACGCAGATCTGCCCCCTTTCCCCCTCTCCCCTATGGGGAGAGGGCTGGGGTGAGGGGTGGATCTTGAATTACAACCAAATCCTCAAGCGGACACCCATCATGCCCACCCTCACCACCTACCAAACCCGAATCATCCCCGACTGGGTCGACTACAACGGCCACCTGCGCGATGCCTTCTACCTGCTGATTTTCAGCTACGCCACCGACGCGCTGATGGATCGCCTGGGAATGGACAGCAACAACCGCGAAGCCAGCGGCAATTCGCTGTTCACCCTCGAACTGCACCTCAATTACCTGCACGAAGTGAAGCTCGACGCCGACGTCGAAGTGCACACCCAAATCATCGGCCACGACAGCAAACGCCTGCACCTCTATCACAGCCTGCATCGGGTCGGCGATGACAAGGAACTGGCAGGCAACGAACAAATGCTGCTGCACGTCGACCTCGACGGGCCACGATCCGCGCCCTTCAGCGAAGACACCTTAAGCAAGCTGCAAGCCATCATCGCCGAACAAACCGACTTGCCCGCCCCCGCCTACATCGGCCGAGTGATCGCATTACCCCCTAAAAAATAACAAGGAGATCGCCATTGAACACCGCCGCTTTTGCCGACTTCCGTACCTACCCGTTGATCAGCGCGTTGACCGCCGTGCACACCCTGGCGGATCGCATTCAAGTGAAGTGGGCCGACGGTCGGGTCAGTCCCTTTCATCATCAATGGCTGCGGGACAACTGCCCGTGCCCGCTATGCGTCTACACCGTGACCCGCGAGCAAGTGCTGGAAATCGTCGACGTCGCAGAAGACCTGACGCCGACAGCGGCAAACGTCGATGCCGATGGTTGCCTTAGCGTCGAATGGCAGGACGGCCACCTCAGCCGCTTCGATCCGGGCTGGTTACGCGCTCACGCCTATGACGAAGAGTCCCGCGCCGAACGTCGGGCCGGCAAGCCAAAACCCAGGCTGTGGAAAAGCGACTTACAGCTGCCAGTGTTCGAATACCAGGCGCTGATGAACGACAACGACGCCTTGCTGCAATGGCTGCTGGCAGTGCGCGATATCGGCCTCACTCAAGTGCGCGGCGTGCCCACCGAACCCGGCTCACTGAAGCTGATTGCCCAGCGGATTTCCTTCATCCGCGAGAGCAATTTCGGCGTGCTGTTCAACGTGCAATCCAAGGCCGATGCCGACAGCAACGCCTACACCGCCTTCAACCTTCCGTTGCACAGCGACTTGCCGACCCGAGAGTTGCAACCGGGGCTGCAATTTCTGCATTGCCTCGTCAATGACGCCGACGGTGGCGAAAGTATATTCGTCGACGGCTTTGCCATCGCCCAAGCGTTGCGCGAGGAAGATCCCGAGTCGTTCAAAGCCCTGTGTGAAATCCCCGTGGAGTTCCGCAACAAGGACCGCCACAGCGACTACCGCTGCCTGGCGTCGATCATCGCCCTGGATGCGTTGGGGCAGGTCTCGGAGATCCGCATGGCGAACTTTCTGCGTGGGCCATTTGATGCGTCGATCGAGGACATGCCCAAGCTTTACCACGCCTATCGCCGCTTTATTGCGATGACCCGCGAAGCACGATTCCGGGTGATGACGCGGCTCAATCCCGGCGAGTTGTGGTGCTTCGACAACCGCCGCACCCTCCACGCCCGCAACGCCTTCGACCCCGCCAGCGGTGCCCGGCATTTCCAGGGTTGTTATGTCGACCGTGATGAATTGCTGTCGCGGATCCTCGTTTTACAGCGTTGACCGCGGCATCGTTCTTCGCGGGCAAGCCTCGCTCCTACAGAAGACCACGCGATCCCTGTAGGAGCGAGGCTTGCCCGCGAAGGCTCCAGCCCAGACACCCCATATCTCCCTGATTCACAGGCAAAAAAAACCCCGATCAAGCCGTGACAAGATCGGAGCTGAGGAGGGTACTGTTGAGGAGCCGTTGCGCGAGGGTGACCAAACCTTCGTGAAGCCAGCTGAATCCAGTGTGCCCACTCTCACCTCTGGCAAGTTAGCCGAAAACGACCTGTTCATAGGTATCGCGGCCATTGCGACAAATCGTCCTTGCCGACACCCACGGCCCCTACGAGAATCGAGCCACGACACCGTTCCCTGAAGAAGGATTGCGTCATGATGTACGCCGATTTGATAGACCAGGAAGACCTGCTGGGCCAGCTCAAGGCGTTGGGATTTGCCGTGCCCCCTGGCGCCACCGCTGAGCAGGCCTGCGAATGCGCGGTACGGGGTTTGAACAACGAGCGGGCAATGGAACTGCGGACCATGGTCAAGCAGATGTACACCAGCAGCGCGACCATCCTGCCGGCCGTGCGCCAGGCCATTGACAGGCAGTTGCTGCCTGCGTTGGCGGAGTATCAGCAGAGTCGTAGCGCCTGATCTGTGGCGAGGGAGCTTGCTCCCGTTCGAGCGCGAAGCGGTCGCAAAACCAGCAAATGCTATCTGTCTGAAGGAATGTATTTACTGGTTTTGGGGGCTGCTTCGCAGCCCAGCGGGAGCAAGCTCCCTCGCCACAACGGTTTAGAGCCTTACGCTAGCGAACGTCGACTCGTTACGAGCCTGACTCAACGCCGACAACGGCCCGGACAAAGGCGACAGCACCAGCGCTTGCGGCAGCGGCATCATCGCCACTTGTTGCGTGGTGTTGGAACCTACGCGCTCGTCACGCGGCGGAATGCCGAAGTATTCGCGGTAGCACTTGGAGAAGTGCGGCGTGGACACGAAGCCACAGACCGACGCCACTTCGATGATCGACATCGGCGTTTGCTTGAGCAGCTGCCTGGCACGGATCAGGCGCAGTTTGAGGTAGTAACGCGACGGCGAGCAGTGCAGATACTTCTGGAACAGGCGCTCCAGCTGACGGCGCGAAACAGCGACATATACCGCCAGTTCGTCGAGGTCGATCGGCTCTTCCAGGTTGGCTTCCATCAGCGCAACGATTTCCTGCAGCTTCGGCTGGTTGGTGCCGAGCATGTGCTTGAGCGGCACGCGCTGGTGATCCTGCTCATTGCGGATGCGCTCGTAGACAAACATTTCCGAGATCGCGGCGGACAATTCACGGCCGTGATCGCGGCTGATCAGGTGCAGCATCATGTCCAGCGGCGCGGTGCCGCCGGAACTGGTGAAACGGTTACGGTCGAGGGTGAACAAGCGCGTGCTCATGGCCACACGCGGGAACGCTTCCTGCATCGAGGCCAGGCATTCCCAGTGCACGCTGCAATCAAAACCGTCCAGCAGGCCGGCGCAGGCCAGGGCCCAGCTGCCGGTGCAGACCGCGCCGAGACGGCGGGACTGACGCGCCTGGCTTTGCAGCCACGACACGTGTTCGCGGGTAACGGTGCGCTGGATGCCGATGCCGCCGCAGACAATGATGGTGTCCAGAGGGGGCGCTTTGTGCATGGAGCAATCGGGGGTGATCTGCAGACCGTCACTGGCCCAGACTTGACCGCCATCGACGGTGAGTGTGGTCCAGCGATACAGCTCGCGACCGGACAATTGGTTGGCCATACGCAGGGGTTCTACTGCGGAGGCCAGAGAAATAAGCGTGAAATTGTCCAACAGCAGAAAGCCGATGGATTGAGGCGCACGGTTCTGGGGTTGGGCCCCGGAGTTGGACGTCGTCATCGCGGTATCTCCTCACACAAAGCGGGTGATGGCCTCAGGCGGAGGCTCTTGTTATTGCCATCGTTCTCGCGTGGGAGACGGGCTTTGTAATGACAGAGCAATTGCCATGCCTAAAGTTGAATGGCCATTCAATAACTCCTGAAAACGACGTCGCGGCGTGTCTATATAAGCCACGTCGCGAGTGGGGGTTATAAGTGCCATTATCGACTGGAGGCGCTCTGCCCTGTTGGGCTTGAGCAAATCGGTAGCACTTGTGGGAACAGGGCTACAGCGACCTGGCGGAGAGTGTCACCGCAAGCACAGGTGACAGGCGGTAATGGCCAACCTGGATCCCTGATCTGGGTGAAGGTGCTTATCTGTAAGCGACGCGCCAAAACATGGCGCGTTTTGAATCGGGTGTTCACTTAGCGCGCAGTTTTGACTGGTCTGGCGTGGTGCAATGCTGTCTGTTGTGGCGAGGGGATTTATCCCCGTTGGGTCGCGAAGCGTCCCCAAAAATCTCTACGACTGCTGCGCAGCCGAACGGGGATAAATCCCCTCACCACAGGTCAACTCGGTATCAGCACTCAACCGCGCTAACCGCCAACCCGCCCCGCGATGTCTCTTTATATTTGTCATGCATATCGGCGCCGGTATCGCGCATGGTGCGGATCACCCGATCCAGCGAGATAAAGTGCTGACCATCGCCGCGCAACGCCATCTGCGCCGCGTTGATGGCTTTCACTGCGGCAATCGCATTGCGCTCGATGCACGGCACTTGAACCAGCCCGCCCACCGGGTCGCAGGTCAGGCCGAGGTTGTGTTCCAGGCCGATTTCCGCCGCGTTGCACAGCTGTTCTGGTGTCGCGCCGAGAATCTCCGCCAACCCTGCTGCCGCCATCGCGCAGGCTGAACCGACTTCGCCCTGACAACCAACCTCCGCACCGGAAATCGAAGCGTTCTTCTTGCACAGAATCCCTACCGCCGCCGCACTGAGGAAATAGTCGACCACGTTGGCGTCGGTCACCACCTCGCTGAACTTCATAAAGTAGTGCAGCACCGCCGGAATGATCCCCGCCGCGCCGTTGGTCGGCGCCGTGACCATACGCCCGCCGGCAGCGTTCTCTTCGTTGACCGCCAGGGCGAACAGGTTGACCCACTCCATGGCGCTCAAGGTCGACCCGATCACGTTTGGCTTGCCCAACTCTTGCAGGCTGCGGTGCAACTTGGCCGCACGACGGCGCACATTCAGCCCACCGGGCAGGATGCCTTCGTGCTTGAGGCCTTGCTCCACGCAATCCTGCATGGCGCGCCAGAGTGTCATCAGGCCTGCGCGGATTTCCTCTTCGCTGCGCCAGACTTTCTCGTTGGCCATCATCAACTCTGCAACGCGCAAGTTGTGCTGCTTGCAGAGGCTGAGCAGCTCGACGGCGCTGGAGAAATCGTAAGGCAGCACGGTGCGATCCAGATCGACCACGCCGCTTGAAGCCTGTGCCTCATCGACGACAAAACCACCGCCGATGGAATAGTAGGTGTCGCGATGCAGCTCACCGTCATCGCCTTCGGCAATCAGGGTCATGGCGTTGGGGTGAAATGGCAGGTTTTCGTCGATCAGGCGCATGTCGCGAGCCCAGATAAACGGCACCGACAGGCGACCGTCGAGCAACAGCGTGTGGGTCTCGCGCAGGGTTTCGATACGGATGCCGATTTGCGACGGATCGATCGCGTCCGGCCACTCGCCCATCAGGCCCATGATCACCGCGTTGTCGCTGCCGTGACCGATGCCGGTGGCCGACAGCGACCCATACAGCTGAACTTCAACGCGCCGCACTTGTTCCAAAAGACCCTGCTCGCGCAAACCTTGCACGAACAGCGCGGCGGCCCGCATCGGTCCCACGGTGTGCGAACTGGAAGGGCCGATGCCGATTTTGAACAGGTCGAAAACACTGATAGCCATTACTGCCGAACTCCTGGATGTGCCAACTCCAGGCGCAAAAGCGCCCAGTGACGGAGCTGCTACGCTCAAGCTGCAATCCGCCGAGATGGCCGCATCATCAGGCTTTTGCGGTGTCGTTCGACGTCTCACACCGACGCACTCATGCTCACCAACGCCGCGGGCGTTTTACGCTGCGTTTTCGCCGTTTTTTTGCGGATCAGAGGGATAAAGGGGGCTGAAAAAAGCTGTAAACGACGTCACCGACACTGGATGCGACCATCCCTGTACTGGTTACGACGCACCCTGTAGGCGTCAGATTTTCACTGGTACATGATCGTATCGACTCGATTGCAAGGCGCCGTGGTAGAGCAGTCTCCAAAACGCCATCCAACCGCAACCTATAAGTGCGGTGGTCCAGTCGGAACACTGCCAAAAAAAACACCAAGGAGTCCATCCATGAAAGGTTCCCCGTCGTTGTTGTTGGCCGCCATGCTGAGTCTGCCGTTGCTGGCTCAAGCTGCAGATCCCGCTCAGTGCAGCACCGTAAACTTCTCCGATGTCGGCTGGACTGACATTACTGTCACCACCGCCACCACCAGCGTCGTTCTCGATGCCCTGGGCTACAAAACCAAAACCACGATGATTTCCGTTCCGGTGACCTACAAATCCCTGGCCGACGGCAAGAACATGGACGTGTTTCTGGGTAACTGGATGCCGACCATGGAAAACGACATCAAGGCCTACCGCGATGCCGGTACCGTGGAAACCCTGCGCGCCAACCTCGAAAACGCAAAATACACACTCGCCGTGCCCGAAGAGTTGTATAACAAGGGTCTGAAAGATTTCGCCGACATCGCCAAGTTCAAGAAAGAACTCGACGGCAAGATCTACGGCATCGAACCAGGCAACGACGGTAACCGCCTGATCCAGAGCATGATCGACAAGAACGCCTTCGGCCTGAAAGACGCCGGCTTCAAGGTGGTCGAGTCCAGCGAGGCAGGCATGCTCTCGCAAGTCGATCGCGCCCAGCGCCGCAACACCGCCGTGGTGTTCCTGGGCTGGGAACCACACCCGATGAACACGCGCTTCAAGATGAAATACCTGACTGGCGGCGACGACTTTTTCGGCCCGAATTTCGGTCAGGCAACCATCTTCACCAACACCCGCAAGGGTTACGCCCAGGAATGCAGCAACGTGGGTCAGTTGCTGAAAAACCTGCAGTTCACCCTCGACATGGAAAGCACGCTGATGGGCAACGTCCTGGACGACAAAATGAAGCCTGACGCGGCCGCCAAGGCCTGGCTGAAAAAGAATCCACAGGTGCTCGATACCTGGCTCGCTGGCGTGACCACCATTGACGGTAAACCAGGCCTGGAGGCCGTGAAAGCCAAGCTCGCGCAGCCTTGAATTAAGTAGCATCGCTTACGCCGGACGACTTCGGTCGTCCGGGCTGTTTATTTCCTTGCATGCGGACGTTCACTACCATGCTGATTGATCAGAAAATACCTCTAGGCCAGTACATCGCGGGCTTCGTTGAATGGTTGACGCAACACGGCGCCAACACCTTCGACGCAATCGCCGTGTCACTGGAAACGATGATCCACGGCGTGACTTTCGCGCTGACCTGGTTCAACCCGCTGGCATTGATCGGCCTCATCGCGCTACTGGCACACTTCATTCAACGAAAGTGGGGCCTGACTGTTTTTGTCATCGCCTCCTTCCTGCTGATCCTCAATCTGGGGTACTGGCAGGAAACCATGGAAACCCTCGCCCAGGTGTTGTTCGCCACCCTGGTCTGCGTGGTCATCGGCGTGCCGTTGGGCATCGTCGCCGCGCACAAACCGATGTTCTACACACTGATGCGGCCGGTGCTCGATCTGATGCAGACCGTGCCGACCTTCGTGTACCTCATTCCTACCCTGACCCTCTTCGGTCTGGGTGTGGTCCCGGGTCTGATCTCGACGGTAGTGTTCGCGATTGCCGCGCCTATCCGCCTGACTTACCTGGGTATCCGTGATGTTCCCGCAGAATTGATGGACGCCGGCAAAGCCTTCGGCTGCTCTCGCCGTCAACTGCTCGCACGCATCGAACTGCCCTACGCCATGCCAAGCATCGCGGCCGGCATCACCCAGTGCATCATGCTGTCGTTGTCGATGGTGGTGATCGCGGCACTGGTGGGCGCCGACGGCCTGGGCAAACCCGTGGTCAACGCACTGAACACTGCTGATATCGCCTTGGGCTTCGAAGCCGGCCTGGCGATCGTATTGCTGGCGATCATGCTCGACCGTATCTGCAAGCAACCCGACGCTAAAGTAGGGGGTGACGCATGAGCATTATTCGCTTCGAAGACGTCGACGTAATCTTTTCCAAAGACCCGCGTGAGGCGCTCAAGCTTCTCGACCAGGGTATGACCCGCGACCAGATCCTGAAAAAGACCGGGCAGATTGTCGGCGTTGAAAAAGCCAGCCTGGACGTCGAAAAAGGTGAAATCTGCGTATTGATGGGCCTGTCCGGCTCCGGCAAATCGAGCCTGCTGCGCTGCATCAACGGCCTCAACACCGTCAGCCGCGGCAAGCTGTTCGTCGAGCACGAAGGCAAGCAGATCGATATCGCTTCCTGCACCCCGGCAGAACTGAAAATGATGCGCACCAAGCGCATCGCGATGGTGTTCCAGAAGTTCGCCCTGATGCCTTGGCTGACAGTGCGCGAGAACATCAGTTTCGGTCTGGAAATGCAGGGTCGCCCGGAAAAAGAACGGCGCAAACTGGTGGACGACAAGCTTGAGCTGGTGGGCCTGACCCAGTGGCGCAACAAGAAACCCGACGAGCTCTCCGGCGGCATGCAGCAACGTGTGGGCCTGGCCCGCGCGCTGGCGATGGACGCCGACATCCTGCTGATGGACGAACCGTTCTCGGCACTCGACCCACTGATCCGCCAGGGCCTGCAAGACGAACTGCTGGAACTGCAAAGCAAGCTGAACAAAACCATCGTGTTCGTGAGCCACGACCTCGATGAAGCACTGAAGTTGGGCAGCCGTATCGCCATTATGAAAGACGGTCGGATCGTCCAGTACAGCAAGCCGGAAGAGATCGTACTGAACCCGGCGGACGACTACGTGCGGACCTTCGTCGCGCACACCAACCCGCTGAATGTTCTGTGCGGTCGCAGCCTGATGCGCACCCTGGACAACTGCAAACGCATCAACGGTTCGGTGTGCCTCGATCCGGGCGGCGATTCGTGGCTGGACTTGGCCGAAGGCAACACCATCAAAGGCGCACGCCAGAACGGTGCGAGCCTGGACCTGCAGAACTGGATTCCAGGGCAAGCGGTTGAAGGTCTGGGTCGTCGGCCGACGCTGGTGGACTCGAACATCGGCATGCGCGATGCGCTGCAGATTCGTTATCAGACGGGCAACAAGCTGGTGCTGCACGACAACAACAAGGTGGTCGGGATTCTGGGTGACAGCGAGCTGTACCACGCGCTGCTCGGCAAGAACCTGGGGTAAGGCAGCAGACACAAAAACGCCGCGAGAGGATCGCGGCGTTTTTGTTTATGGGGTATCGGGGTAGGTGTGTATTGACCCATCTGGCCCCTTCGCGGGCAAGCCTCGCTCCTACAGGGGATCGCGCAAATCCTGTAGGAGCGAGGCTTGCCCGCGAAGAACTCGACGCGGTGCTTCAGACCGAAACACCGCATCAATTCACAACTTAGCTATAAACCCGGCCAAGGAGCTGCCGATGGCTTTCAAACTGATCGAGCACATCACGGGTGATCTGATCCTGAGTGAAGCCCATCAAGTCGTAATCCTGGCTGCCGTTGTGCAGGTACACCTCGGCGCGGTAGTAACGTGCACGCGGTTCATCAGCGCTTTCAGCCGAGACCGTGTCGCTCGCCGCCGCCAGATAGCCATCCAGGCTCACTTCGTAGACAAAAGGGTTGCCCTCTTCCATCTCGATCCGCACGCCCATGCAACGCTTGGACTTGCCCAGCAACGTTTGCACGTCCAGACCCTGACCACGCAATTGCACCGCCGCATCTTCCAGCGCCGGGCTGACTTGCTTGTCCATGAAACGCTGAACGATCGACTGGTTCGGTTGCAGGTCCAGCTGCGTCAAACGCTCGCTGAAACCACGACGACCGCGCGCGGCGAGTTCCGCTTGCTCCTGTTCGATCTGCACGTCCTGGCGCATGGCCTTGTGCAAGCCGAACATGAAGAACACCAGCACCACCGAGAACGGCAGACCGGCCAGCACCACCATGGTTTGCATGGCTTCGAAGTTACCGGCGAACAGCAGGCCGATGGTCACCAGCGTGATCACCGCCGACCAGAAGATCCGCAGCCAATGCGGCGCATCTTCGTCGACATTGCCGCCCTTGCAGGAAAGGTTGGCCATCATCACCGCGCCGGAATCCGCCGGGGTCAGGAACAGCACGAAACCGACGAAGATCGATACGCCGATCACAATCTTCGACGCCGGGTAATGCTCAAGCAATTGATAAATCGCCATCGACGGCTGTTCGAGCGCCGTCTTCCCGAGCTCCACCGCCCCATGGTTCATCACCAGGTCCAGGGCCGAGTTACCGAAGATCGACAGCCACGCCAGGGTGAAACCCAGCGGAATCAGCAGCACGCCGGCCACCAGTTCACGCACCGTGCGGCCACGGGAAATACGCGCGATGAACATGCCCACGAATGGGGCCCAGGAAATCCACCACGCCCAGTAGAACAGGGTCCACAGGCCCATCCAACGCTCACTCTTCTCGCCACTGCCTTCGTACACATAGAGGTCGAAGGTTTTCAGCACGATACCGTTGAGGTAGTCACCGATGTTCTGCACGAAGCCGTTGAGCAGGTGCAGGGTCGGGCCGAACAGCAGCACGAAAATCAGCAGGCCACTGAACAGCACGATGTTCAGGTTGGACAGACGGCGAATGCCGTTTTCCACCCCGGACACGGCGGCGATGGTCGCCACGGTGCTCATCACGATGATCACGATCAGCAGGTTGGTGTTGTTGTGCTCCATGCCGAACAGGTTTTCAAGGCCCGAGGACACTTGCAGCGAACCAATCCCCAGGTTCGTCACCAGACCCAGCAGGGTCACGAACATGCCGAAGCCGTCCACCGCGTGACCGGCCGCGCCTTTGACCCAACGCTCGCCGACCAGCGGGTACAGCGCCGAACGCAACGCCAGCGGCTGGTTATGACGGTAGGCAAAGTAAGCAACGGCCAAACCGACCAAGGCGTAGATCGCCCAGCCATGCAGGCCCCAGTGCAGGAACGTCAGCTGTACAGCCTGACGTGCGGCCATGTTGCTGGCGGCCACACCCTCCGGCGGGTTGAAATAGTGATCCAGCGGCTCGGAAGCACCGAAGTACAACAGCGAGATGCCGATACCCGACGAGAACAGCATCCCCGCCCAGGCGCCGTAGCTGAAGTCCGGGGTGTCATCCTTGCTGCCCAGCTTGAGTTTGCCGTAGGACGAAAACGCCAGGCCAACGACGAATACCAGATAGGCGGCGATCACCACCATGTAGTACCAGCCGAAGCTGCGGGACAACCAGGCCTGGGCGATGCCGAGCAATCTGCCGGCCTCTTGCGGGGCGATGATCAGAATGGCGGTCAACAACAGGATCAGCGCGGTAGAGGTGTAGAACACCCAACCGTTGACCGTCACCTTCTCGGGTGGGGTCTTTATAAGAGAGGCAGAACTCATGGCACAGATGCTCCAGGCAGTGCGAGAGAAGAACACAAGGCAACGCGGTACCCGACTAATCGGTTAGTTGGCAGCCGACCGACGGGTGATATAAAGACACCCCGAAAAAAGCCCGAAGCCCGGGAGCGCCATTGCGCGTGGGTTTCGAGCGATTTCGGATGTCGTTTTTCCGCCCACTACACGTAGGAAAAACCTGTAGGCAGCGACGATTTGTCGCAGATCTTATTCTTTGTTGATTGAACGTTCAATCAAAACAAAATAGACTGGCCCTCAATCCGATAGACGTTTGACGCCCATCGGAAGGCCTAAGGAGATGTGCAAGATGCCCAAGGTCGGTATGCAACCCATCCGCCGCCAGCAATTGATCGAAGCCACATTGCAGGCCGTCGATCAGGTCGGAATGGGGGACGCCAGCATTGCGCTGATCGCCCGTTTGGCCGGTGTCTCGAATGGCATCATCAGTCACTATTTTCAGGACAAGAACGGCCTGATTGCTGCCACGGCGCAGTACCTGATGAGTGTCCTCAGCGAGAACGTCACCGCGCGCCGTCAGGCGCTGACAGATGACAGCCCGCGGGCGCATCTGCAGGTGATCATCGAAGGCAACTTCGACGCCAGCCAGGTCAATGGCCCGGCAATGAAAACCTGGCTGGCCTTCTGGGCCACCAGCATGCACCACCCGTCTTTGCACAGGTTGCAGCGGATCAACGATCACCGCCTGTATTCCAACCTGTGCTGCCAGTTCCGCCGTGTATTGCCGCTCGATGACGCGCGCAGTGCAGCCCGGGGCCTGGCAGCCCTCATTGACGGTTTGTGGTTGCGCGGCGCGCTGTCGGGAGATGCTTTCGACACCGGGCAGGCGCACCAGATCGCTTACGAATACATGGATTTTCAACTGGCCAAGCAGGTGAGTTAGAGCACACATAACCGCTCAACCCCTGAACCGTCACTGATCAGCGTTGCCCAAAGCTATAGGGCACGCCCGGTGGCCAACGCCAACCACTTATGCACTTGCGAGGACTTTATGGCCCGTTTCGAACTGCAAAAACTCTACATCGATGGCGGCTACAGCGACGCCAGCAGCGACGCCACTTTCGAAGCCATCAACCCGGCTAACGGTGAAGTCCTCGCAAAAGTACAACGTGCGACCAAAGAAGACGTTGAGCGCGCCGTTGTCAGCGCCGAAAAAGGCCAGAAGATCTGGGCCGCGATGACTGCCATGGAGCGTTCGCGCATCCTGCGTCGTGCCGTGGACATCCTGCGCGAGCGCAACGATGAACTGGCCGCCCTGGAAACCCTGGACACCGGCAAGTCGTTCTCCGAAACCAAGTATGTCGACATCGTGACCGGTGCTGACGTGCTGGAATACTACGCAGGCTTGGTTCCGGCCATCGAAGGCGAGCAGATCCCGCTGCGCACCACGTCGTTCGTCTACACCCGTCGCGAGCCACTGGGCGTTGTGGCCGGTATCGGCGCGTGGAACTACCCGATCCAGATCGCCCTGTGGAAATCCGCCCCTGCCCTGGCAGCCGGTAACGCGATGATCTTCAAGCCAAGCGAAGTCACTTCCCTGACCACGCTGAAACTGGCCGAGATCTACACCGAAGCAGGCCTGCCAGCAGGCGTGTTCAACGTGCTGACCGGCAGCGGCCGTGAAGTCGGTACCTGGCTAACCGAGCACCCACGCATCGAAAAAATCTCCTTCACCGGCGGCACCGACACCGGCAAGAAGGTCATGGCCAGCGCTTCCGCGTCTTCGCTGAAAGACGTGACCATGGAACTGGGCGGCAAATCTCCACTGATCATCTTTGACGACGCCGATCTCGATCGCGCCGCCGACACCGCGATGATGGCCAACTTCTACAGCTCCGGTCAGGTCTGCACCAACGGCACTCGCGTGTTCGTACCGACTCACCTGAAAGCTGCTTTCGAAGCCAAGATCGCTGAGCGCGTTGCGCGCATCCGCATCGGCAACCCGGAAGACGAAAACACCAATTTCGGCCCGCTGGTCAGCTTCGCCCACATGGAAAGCGTGCTGGGTTACATCGCCAAAGGTAAGGAAGAAGGCGCTCGCGTTCTGTGCGGCGGCTCCCGTCTGACCGAAGGCGAATTCGCCAAAGGCGCATTCGTGGCACCGACCGTGTTCACCGACTGCACCGACGAGATGACCATCGTTCGCGAAGAAATCTTCGGCCCGGTGATGGCGATCCTGACTTACGACACCGAAGAAGAAGTGATCCGTCGTGCCAACGACACCGACTTCGGCCTGGCCGCTGGCGTCGTCACCAAGGACCTGAACCGCGCTCACCGCGTGATTCATCAACTGGAAGCCGGTATCTGCTGGATCAACGCCTGGGGCGAGTCCGACGCCAAGATGCCGGTCGGTGGCTACAAGCAGTCGGGCGTGGGCCGTGAGAACGGGATCAGCTCTCTCAACAACTTCACGCGCATTAAGTCCGTGCAAGTCGAACTGGGTGAGTACGTTTCGGTTTTTTGATTAGCTGATCCAGCTACAAGCGGCAAGCTTCAAGCTGCAAGTAAAAGCAGTTTGGTTTGCCGCTCCATCTCAGCACCGCTCGCTGCTCTCTTGCAGCTTGAAGCTTGCCGCTTGAAACTCCGGAGGGCCTATGTCCCAAGAATTCGATTACATCATCATCGGTGCCGGCTCGGCCGGTAACACCCTGGCGACCCGTCTGACTGAAGACGAAGGCGTCACCGTCCTGCTGCTCGAAGCAGGCGGCCCGGACTACCGTTTGGATTTCCGCACGCAAATGCCAGCGGCATTGGCGTTCCCGCTGCAAGGTCGTCGCTACAACTGGGCCTACGAAACCGATCCAGAGCCACACATGGACGGTCGCAGGATGGAGTGCGGTCGCGGCAAGGGCCTCGGCGGTTCTTCGCTGATCAACGGCATGTGCTACATCCGCGGCAACGCGATGGACTACGACAACTGGGCCAAATTGCCAGGTCTGGAAGACTGGGATTACCTGAACTGCCTGCCGTATTTCCGCAAGGCCGAAACCCGCGACATCGGCCCTAACGACTACCACGGTGGCGACGGTCCGGTCAGCGTGACCACCCCGAAAGCGGGCAACAACCCGCTGTTCCACGCGATGGTTGAAGCAGGCGTGCAAGCCGGTTACCCGCGCACCGAAGACTTGAACGGTTACCAGCAAGAAGGCTTCGGCCCGATGGACCGTACCGTGACGCCGAACGGCCGTCGCGCCAGCACCGCTCGCGGTTACCTGGACGTCGCCAAGAAGCGCTCGACCCTGACCATCGTCACCCACGCCCTGACCGACAAGATCCTGTTCGAAGGCAAGCGTGCCGTAGGCGTGCGTTACTTGATCGGCGCCGCTGAAGAGCGCGTTGAAGCCCGCGCCCGCAAAGAAGTGCTGCTGTGCTCCGGCGCCATCGCGTCGCCGCAGATTCTGCAACGCTCCGGTGTCGGCCCGGCCGAACTGCTGAACAAACTCGACATCCCGGTGGTCCATGACCTGCCAGGCGTCGGCGAAAACCTGCAGGATCACCTCGAGTTGTACCTGCAGTACGCCTGCACCCAACCGGTCTCGCTGTACCCGTCGCTGCTCTGGTACAACCAGCCAGCCATCGGTGCCGAGTGGCTGTTCAACGGCACCGGCATCGGCGCCAGCAACCAGTTCGAAGCCGGCGGTTTTATCCGTACCCGCGAAGAATTCGACTGGCCGAACATTCAGTACCACTTCCTGCCCGTTGCGATTAACTACAACGGCAGCAATGGTGTGAAAGAGCACGGTTTCCAGGCGCACATGGGTTCCATGCGCTCGCCAAGCCGCGGTCGCATCCAGGCCAAGTCCAAGGATCCGCGCGAGTACCCGAGCATCCTGTTCAACTACATGGCCACCGAGCAGGACTGGCAGGAATTTCGCGATGGCATCCGCCTGACCCGTGAAATCATGCAGCAGCCGGCACTGGACGCTTTCCGTGGCCGAGAAATCAGCCCGGGCATCGACGTGCAAACCGATGAGCAGCTCGACAAGTTCATCCGCGAGCACGCCGAAACCGCGTTCCACCCGTCCTGCTCGTGCAAGATGGGCACCGACGAAATGGCCGTGGTCGATGGCGAAGGTCGTGTGCATGGCATGCAAGCCTTGCGTGTGGTCGATGCCTCGATCATGCCGATCATCACCACCGGCAACCTGAACGCGCCAACGATCATGATCGCCGAGAAAATCGCGGACAAGATTCGTGGTCGGCAGCCGTTGCCGCGTAGCAAGGCTGATTACTACGTGGCCGGCGATGCGCCAGTGCGTGGCAAGCCGATGCGTGATGTGAGCCTTACTGCTCAGTAATACCGTTACACCGCGTCGCGGCCTTCGCGGGCAAGCCTCGCTCCTACAGGAATCGCATTCTCCTGTAGGAGCGAGGCTTGCCCGCGAAGGGGCCTGACCAAACAAAACATATATGCCTGACACACCCCGGTAATCCCCTCCTACACCGCTCCGCCCTTGATCCTACCCCCGCCCCGGCCTAATCTAGCGCCACGCAAACGTTTCACCCCCCTTCGCAACGCCGCTACACCGCCACTCCATACCAAGGAGGTTCCCGAATGTTCGATTTCCACCCCCAGCTCAAGCAGCGCTTCGCTGCCTTGCGCACGGGCGCTGAATTCTTTTCGCTGCGTTATGTGCGCGAGTCCGGCCAGTACCTGTCAGTGCGCAAGAACGTCGCCGAACCTCCAAGCCTGAGCCGTGACGAAGGCGCGATGCTGACCGTTCGCGTCAACGGCGTCGAAGCCTACGCCGCGACCAACGACCTGTCGCAACAAGGCCTGCAAGCCGCGCTGGAAAAGGCCGAGCAGCAAGCCCGCCGACTCAAGCCCCACGCATTGCTCGACCTGAGCGCGCAGATTGTCTCCAGCGACCGCGCCGACTACTTGTCGCCGAACCTCGACCAACCCTTCCCGTCCCTGAGCGATTGCTACCAACTGCTCGGCGCCGAATCCGCGTCCGTGCCAAAGGACGAGCGGCTGGTGAACTGGCAGGTCAGCATCGGCATCACCAACGTCGAGCAAATCTACCTCAGCAGCGCTGGCGCCGAACTGCGTCAGGCCCAGCGTTTCGTCTACCCGAGCCTGGAAGTCACCGCCTATGACGGCAGCGACAGCCAGACTCGCACCCTCGGCCGCGAGAACTTCGGCCAGCAGGGTGGCTTTGATGTGATCAGTCGCTGCGGCCTGGTCGGTGCCGGGCCGAAAATCGCCGATCAGGCGCTGCAATTGCTGCTGGCACCCAACACTCCACAAGGTCAGCGCGACCTGTTGCTGATGCCCGACCAGATGATGCTGCAGATCCACGAGTCCATCGGCCATCCGCTGGAACTGGACCGCATCCTCGGCGATGAACGCAATTACGCCGGCACCAGTTTCGTCAAGGCAGAAGACTTCGGCAGCCTGCAATACGGCTCCAAACTGCTGAACGTGACCTTCGACCCGGACATCCCCGAGCAGCTCGCCAGCTACGGCCATGACGACGACGGCACCGCCGCAAGCAAGCAATTCCTGATCAAAGAAGGCCTGCTGCTGCGTCCGTTGGGCGGCGCGCTGTCGCAATTCCGAGCCGGCATGGACGGTGTCGCCAACAGCCGCGCCTGTGGCTGGAATCGCCCGCCGATAGACCGCATGGCCAACTTGAATATCGAGCCCGGCGATCAGCCGCTGGAACAACTGATCGGCAACATCGAACACGGCATCATGATGTCGACCAACCGCTCGTGGTCCATCGACGATGCGCGCAACAAATTCCAGTTCGGTTGTGAATGGGCTCAGTTGATCGAAAACGGCGAACTCAAAGGTGTGGTGAAAAACCCGAACTACCGGGCGATTTCCGCGCACTTCTGGAAAAGCCTCAGCGCCGTCGGCGACGCCAGCACCTTCAAGGTGTTGGGCACGCCGAACTGCGGCAAGGGCGAACCGAATCAGGTGATTCGCGTCGGCCACGCCTCACCGGCCTGCGTGTTCAGCAATGTGGATGTATTTGGGGGAGACGCCTGATGAGTACGTCGAACAATCAGGCCGAGTCGTTCAAGGCTTTGGTCAACTGGCTGCGCGATGCGATTCGCGAGCCGGAACAGTTCACCCTCAGCTACGCCGCCGAGTCCTCGGCCTTCGTGCGTTTCAACCACGCCAAGGTGCGCCAGGCCGGTCAGGTTCAGCAAGCGAGCGTCGGTTTCAAACTGATCAACGATGGCCGGCACGCCGACCTCGACATCACGCTGGCCGGCGATGCAGAAGTCGACGTTCAGCGGCTTGCCGAAGGTCTGCAACAGCTGCGCGAAACCTTGCCTTTGCTGCCGCAGGACCCGTACCTGCTGCTCAACCACAATGGCTGGCAGAGCAAGAACGTGCAGGAACATCCGCTGCCGGACACCGAGCAAGTGGTCGCTGAAATCACCCAGGCGGCCGAAGGGCTGGATCTGGTGGGCTTCTATGCAGCCGGGCCGATCAGTCGCGGTTTCGCCAGTTCTTCGGGCGCGTTCGGATGGCATCAGGCCAACAGCTTCAATTTCGATTTCAGCCTGTTTCACGACAATGGCCAAGCGGTGAAGGCCAGCTACGCCGGGCACGACTGGAACAGCGAAGGGTTTGCCAAGCGTTTTGCGCAGGCCCGCGAGCAGTTGGCGTTCCTGGGCAGGCCGCAACGCACCCTGGCGCCGGGTCAGTATCGCGCCTACCTGGCGCCGGCGGCCTTGGGAGAAATCATGGACATGCTCGGCTGGGGCGGTTTCTCGGCACAGTCGATTGCCAGCAAAAACAGTCCGCTGCAGAAGCTTTACGCGGGCGACAGTGCGTTCAGTCCGTTGGTATCGGTCGATGAAAAGGTCAGCGGATCCTTGAGCCCGGCGTTTTCCGGTGAAGGGTATCCGCGCAGCGATCTTGGCTTGATCGTCGAGGGCAAGGCTGGCGCGCAGATGGTCAGCTCACGCAGTGCCGCCGAGTACGGCCTGACCGCCAACGGCGCCGGCGGCGGTGAAATGCCGAGCGCAGTGAACATGGCTGCCGGTACGTTGCCTGACGCAGAGATCCTCAAGCAACTGGGCACCGGTTTATACATCAGCAACCTCTGGTACCTGAACTACTCGGACCAGCCGGCGGCGCGCCTGACAGGCATGACCCGGTTTGCAACCTTCTGGGTCGAGAACGGCGAGATTCAGGCACCGGTGAGCACGATGCGCTTTGATGACAGTGCTTACAGCTTGCTGGGTTCACAGCTGGAAGCGTTAACCGAAGAGCGCGAGCTGATGTTGTCGGCCAGCACGTACAGTCAGCGGGCAACGGCGTCGGCGTTACTGCCGGGGGCGCTTGTCAGCAAGCTGACCTTGACCTTGTAAAAGCTTCGCGGGCAAGCCTCGCTCCTACGGATCGGGGGTTGCCAAAGGTTTCTCAGCCGATGTTGAACCTGTAGGAGCGAGGCTTGCCCGCGAAGAAGTCACCACGGATTTCCTGACCCACACTGACAAGAGGTCCCATGCCCAACCGCCTGCCTCTCGACGCTGTCACCGCCCGCTGGGTGCCGTGGGTCGTCGCCATCGCTTTCTTCATGCAATCCCTCGACGGGACCATCCTCAACACCGCCCTGCCCGCCATGGCCCGGGACTTGGCCGAAGATCCGCTGCGCATGCAGGGCGTGATCATCGCCTACATGCTCACCGTCGCGTTGCTGATCCCCGCTTCCGGCTGGATCGCCGACCGTTTCGGCACCAAGAAAATCTTCTTCGGCGCCATTCTGCTGTTCAGCCTCGGCTCATTGCTCTGCGCGTTGTCGAGCACCCTGAGCATGCTGATCGGCGCGCGGGTGATCCAAGGCCTGGGCGGTGCGCTGATGCTGCCGGTCGGGCGGTTGGTGGTGCTGCGCGCCTATCCACGCTCGGAACTGGTGCGGATCATGGGTTTCATCACCATTCCCGGTCTGCTCGGCCCGTTGATCGGCCCGACCATGGGCGGCTGGATGGTCGAATACCTGACCTGGCACTGGATCTTCCTGATCAACCTGCCGGTGGGCGCCGTCGGTTGCTACGCCGTGTGGAGGTTCATCCCCGACCTGCGCGGCAGCGAACGCACGCGTTTCGACAGCCTCGGCTTCTTGCTGTTTGGCGCGGCGATGGTACTGATCACCATCGCCATGGAAGGCCTCGGCGAACTGCACCTGCCGCACTTGCGCGTGATGTTGCTGCTGTTCGGTGGCATGGCGTGTCTGGCGGCGTATTGGTTGCGAGCCGGGCATATCGATAATCCGCTGTTCGCGCCTTCGCTGTTCAAGACCCGAACGTTTGCCGTGGGCATCCTGGGCAACCTGTTCGCCCGCCTGGGCAGCGGCGCCTTGCCGTTCCTCGTGCCGTTGCTGCTGCAAGTGGCGCTGGGTTACTCGCCGTCCCAGGCCGGGATGAGCATGTTGCCGCTGGCGGCTGCGGCGATGGTCGCCAAGTCGGTGGCACGACCGCTAATCGAGCGCTTGGGTTATCGCATCGTGCTCACCGGCAACACCCTGGCGCTGGGGCTGATGCTCGCGAGCATGGGCCTGGTCAGTGAACAGACGCCGTACTGGCTGCTGCTGGGGATGCTGGCGATTCTCGGCGCGATCAACTCCTTGCAGTTCACCGCAATGAACACCGTGCCCCTGATCGACCTCGACGACGCCAGCGCCAGCAGCGGCAACAGCCTGCTGTCGGTGGTCGCGCAATTGTCCCTGAGCCTCGGCGTTGCCTGTGCCGGAGCCTTGCTTGGCGGCTTTACCGCAGAGATCGGCAATGACGGTGTGGATACGGTGCTGGGCGCGTTCCAGCTGACATTTGTAACGGTCGGAATCATGGCGATGCTGGCCGCGACGATCTTCTCGCAGCTCTCACCAAAGGATGGCCGACGGACGGTCAGCCGCGAGCACGATATCGAGCACTGACTTGTAGCAGCTGCCGAGGCACGAGGCTGCGTTGCGTGTCCGCAGGACCGCCCGGGGTCCTCGGGGGCCGCTTCGCAGCCCAACGCAGCCTCGTGCCTCGGCAGCTGCTACAGGGTTACTCGTCCAGAAGTTGCAGGTGGAGAGCGCGGGACTGATACACTGCGCGACATTTTGTTTTGCAGGCCAGTCCCGTGACCACCATCGCCACCGCTTTTAATACTTTGCCGCTGTCCGCCGCCATGCTGGCTAACCTCGACTCCCTCGGTTATGCCCAGATGACGCCGATCCAGGCGCAAAGCTTGCCGGTGATCCTCAAGGGGATGGACCTGATCGCCCAGGCCAAGACCGGCAGCGGCAAGACCGCCGCCTTCGGTATCGGCCTGTTGAACCCGATCAATCCGCGCTTCTTCGGTTGCCAGGCGCTGGTCATTTGCCCGACGCGTGAGTTGGCTGACCAGGTCGCGAAGGAACTCCGTCGTCTGGCCCGCGCCGCAGACAACATCAAGATCCTGACCCTGTGCGGCGGCGTGTCCTTCGGCCCACAGATCGGCTCGCTGGAACACGGCGCGCACATCATCGTCGGCACCCCGGGCCGCCTTCAGCAGCATTTGCGCAAAGGTTCGCTGGTGCTCCATGGCCTGAACACGCTGATCCTCGACGAAGCCGACCGCATGCTCGACATGGGTTTCTACGATTCCATCGAAGAAATCATCGCCCAGTGCCCGGAGCGTCGCCAGACCCTGCTGTTCTCCGCCACGTACCCGACGGGCATCAAGCAGTTGGCCGCGAAGTTCATGCGCAACCCTCAGATCGTGAAGGCCGAGGCGTTCCATGACGACACGCAGATCGAGCAGCGTTTCTACGAAATTTCCCCGGAAGAGCGCATGGACGCGGTGGTCAAAGTCCTCGCGCATCATCGTCCGGCATCCTGCGTCGCCTTCTGCTTCACCAAGCAGCAGGTTCAGGAAACCGTCGATCACCTGACCGCCAAAGGCATCTCCGCCGTCGGCCTGCATGGCGATCTGGAACAGCGTGACCGTGACCAGGTGCTGGCCATGTTCGCCAACCGCAGTACTTCGGTACTGGTTGCCACCGACGTCGCCGCGCGCGGTCTGGACATTGATGCACTGGACATGGTGATCAACGTCGAGCTGGCCCGTGATTCGGAAATCCACATTCACCGTGTCGGCCGTACCGGTCGTGCGGGCGAGAAAGGCATCGCGATCAGCCTCGTTGCGCCGTCCGAAGCGCACCGCGCCCAGGCTATCGAGCTACTGCAGAATTCGCCGTTGAGCTGGGATCAGCTGGACAACCTCAAATCCCAGGGCGGCGGTCCTCTGCTGCCGTTGATGAGCACACTGGTCATCGGCGCAGGCCGTAAAGACAAGGTGCGTCCGGGCGACATCCTCGGCGCACTGACGGGCGATGCCGGCATTCCGGGCGCGCAGGTCGGCAAGATCGCGATTTTCGATTTCCAGGCGTATGTGGCCGTGGAACGAGGGATCGCCAAGCAAGCCTTGCAGCGCCTGAACGACGGCAAGATCAAAGGCCGCTCGCTGCGCGTTCGCATCCTGTAAAAACACCACCGCCCCCTGTAGGAGCGAGGCTTGCCCGCGAAGAACGAAAATTCGGTGCATCTGAGTCACCGCGTTATCGTTCTTCGCGGGCAAGTCGGATCGCCGCACCGCTCGCTCCTACAGGATCCGGGTTAGCTCTAGATCTGTGTGAGGACACCGTTTTGCGCTCTACCGAAGTCGTGATCATTGGCGCTGGCGCCGCAGGGTTGATGTGTGCGCTGACTGCCGCCGGGCGTGGGCGCAAAGTGATGTTGCTCGACCATGCGAACAAGGCCGGCAAGAAAATCCTGATGTCGGGCGGTGGCCGCTGCAACTTCACCAACATGTACACCGAACCCGGCAACTTCCTCTCGCAGAACGAACACTTCTGCAAATCCGCACTGGCGCGCTACACCCAGTGGGATTTCATCGGCATGGTCGCCAAGCACGGCGTGCCGTACCACGAGAAGAAACTCGGCCAGTTGTTCTGCGATAACAAATCCAGCGACATCCTTGAGATGCTGCTCAATGAGTGCGATCAGGTTGGCGTGAGCCTGCACCTGGACACCTCGATCCAGACCATCGAGAAGCTCGAAAGCGGTTATCTGCTGGACACCACGCTCGGTCAACTGACCTGTGAATCCTTGGTGATCGCCACGGGCGGCCTGTCGATCCCGACCCTGGGCGCCACCGGTTTCGGTTATCAGGTCGCCAAGCAATTCGGCCATGACTTGCTGCCGACCCGCGCCGGCCTGGTGCCGTTCACCATCACCGATCAGCTCAAGGAGCTTTGCACCGAGCTGTCCGGCACGTCGGTGGACTGTCTGGTGAGCTGCAACGACCAGAGCTTTCGCGAGAACATCCTGTTCACCCATCGCGGCCTCAGCGGGCCGGCGATTTTGCAGATTTCCTCGTTCTGGGAATCCGGCGACACGGTTGAGATCAACCTGATGCCGGACCACGACGTGCCGACCTGGCTGCAACAGCAGCAAGCCGAGCGTCCGAACAGCGAGTTGAAAACCCTGCTCGGTGAAATTTTCACCAAGAAGATGGCCAGCCTGCTGGCGGACAACTGGTTCGTCTCCAAACCGATGAAGCAGTACACCCACGCGGAAATCGCCGACATCGCCGAAAAACTGGCGAGCTGGAAAGTGGTTCCTGCCGGCACCGAAGGCTACCGCACCGCCGAAGTGACGCTGGGTGGCGTGGATACCAACGAGGTGTCGTCCAAGACCATGGAATCGCTGAAAAGCCCCGGCTTGTACTTCATCGGCGAAGTGCTCGACGTGACCGGACATTTGGGCGGCTTTAACTTCCAGTGGGCCTGGGCCTCCGGCTACGCCGCCGCGCAATTCGTCTGATATACCTCGTCATCGTTCTTCGCGGGCAAGTCGGATCGCCGCACCGCTCGCTCCTACAGGTCATACGCCAATTTTGAAATGACGCAAAACTTGTAGGAGCGAGCGGTGCGGCGATCCGGCTTGCCCGCGAAGGCGTCCTAACAGGCAACATCGATGTTGCATGTGTCGGCCTCATCGCGAGCAAGCTCGCTCCCACAGGTTTTTTGACTGGCCCCAAAAATAGTGATTGGCACACTTCCAGTGTAGGAGTGAGCCTGCTCGCGATAGCGGCCTGACAGGCAACATCAATGTTGAATGTGCTGGCCCCTTCGCGAGCAAGCCCGCTCCCACATGGGTGATGTGTTGATCTTTAAGGAACAGATTTTGCTGTCAGATGTGATCGGCGCCATTGCGTCGGCGTCATTACTGGCTCAATTTAGCGGCATTGCCTCGGAAGGCCTTCGCACTTCATGTCATCGACCTCATTTCGTCAGTCTCTGCGCCGTCTCTGGGCGCTGGATAAATTCAGCTACAGCGTGCGGGTGTTCATCGCCCTGACCGGCAGCATGGCCGTCTGTTGGTATCAGGATGAAATGGGGCTGCTGATCCCGTTGTTCCTGGGGATTATCGCCAGCGCCCTGGCCGAGACCGACGACAGTTGGCAGGGTCGCCTCAACGCGCTGGCCGTGACGCTGGTGTGTTTTCTGGTCGCCGCGCTATCGGTCGAACTGCTGTTCCCTTATCCCGTCTTTTTCATCATCGCCTTCGCCCTGGCCGCTTTCTGCCTGACCATGCTCGGCGCATTGGGCGAACGCTATGGCGCGATAGCCTCGGCGACGTTGATCCTGTCGGTCTACACCATGATCGGCGTGGACCAGCGCGGTGGTGCGGTCACTGACTTCTGGCACGAACCGGTGCTGCTGGTGGCGGGAGCGACCTGGTACGGTTTGCTCTCGGTGCTGTGGCAGGCGATGTTTTCCAACCAGCCGGTGCAGCAGAGCCTGGCGCGGTTGTTCCGTGAATTGGGTTTTTACCTGAAACTCAAAGCGTCGCTGTTCGAACCGATCCGGCAGATGGACGTCGAAGCGCGCCGACTGGAACTGGCCCAGCAAAATGGTCGGGTGGTGGCGGCACTCAACGCCGCCAAGGAAATCATCCTGCACCGGGTCGGCAACGGTCGACCGGGCTCGAAAGTCAGCCGTTACCTCAAGCTGTATTTCCTCGCTCAAGACATCCACGAGCGCGCCAGCTCTTCGCACTACCCTTACAACGCGCTGGCCGAGGCGTTTTTCCACAGCGACGTGCTGTTCCGCTGTCAGCGCCTGCTGCGTCAACAAGGCAAAGCCTGCCGGGCGCTGGCCGAGTCGATCCAGATGCGTCAGCCGTTCATCTATGACGCCAGCTTCGCCGAAGCGTTGAACGACCTGCACGCCTCCATCGAACACCTGCGCACCCAGAGCAACCCGGCCTGGCGCGGCTTGCTGCGTTCTTTGCGGGCACTGGCGGCCAACCTCGGCACCCTCGACCGCTTGCTCAGCGACGCCAGCAACCCCGATGCCCTGGCCGACGCCACCGACAGCAGCCTGCTCGACCGCTCGCCACGCAGCCTCAAGGATGTGTGGATTCGCCTGCGCACGCAGCTGACGCCGACGTCGCTGCTGTTCCGTCATGCACTGCGTCTGCCCCTGGCGCTGAGCATCGGCTACGGCATGGTGCATTTGATTCACCCGTCGCAGGGTTACTGGATCATCCTCACCACCCTGTTTGTCTGCCAGCCGAACTACGGCGCCACGCGCCGCAAACTGGGGCAGAGGATCATCGGCACCGCAATTGGCCTGACGGTGGCCTGGGCACTGTTCGACCTGTTCCCCAATCCGCTGGTCCAGTCGTGCTTCGCGATCGCCGCCGGGGTGGTGTTCTTTATCAACCGCACCACCCGCTACACCTTGGCCACCGCCGCGATCACCCTGATGGTGCTGTTCTGCTTCAATCAGGTCGGGGATGGTTACGGGCTGTTCCTGCCGCGACTGTTCGATACCTTGCTCGGCAGCCTGATCGCCGGGCTCGCGGTGTTCCTGTTCCTGCCGGACTGGCAGGGCCGACGCCTGAACAAAGTGCTGGCGAACACCCTGACCTGCAACAGCATTTACCTGCGCCAGATCATGCAGCAATACGCCGCCGGCAAAAGCGACGACCTGGCGTATCGCCTGGCCCGACGCAACGCGCACAACGCTGACGCGGCACTGTCGACGACGCTGGCCAACATGCTCATGGAACCGGGGCATTTCCGTAAGGAAGCGGATGTCGGGTTTCGCTTCCTGGTGCTGTCGCACACGCTGCTCAGCTACTTGTCGGGATTGGGTGCGCACCGTGAAACCCAACTACCGCCGGATGTGCGCGAGCACTTGATCGACGGCGCGGGCGTGAGCCTGGCGGCCAGCATCGATGAAATAGCCCAAGGCTTGGCGAGCAAACAGCCGATTGCGATTCAGAGCGATGAGGAAGAGGCGCTGGCCAATACGCTTGAGCAGATGCCGGATGAGATCGATGAAGGGCAGCGGTTGGTGCAGACGCAGTTGGCGTTGATTTGCCGGCAGTTGGGGCCGTTGCGGACGTTGGCGGCGCATCTCATCAAGGACACCAGCGAGGCCTGAGATCTGTGGTGGCTGGGCGGGCCTCTTCGCGGGCAAGCCTCGCTCCTACAGAGATCGCGTAAGTCCTGTAGGAGCGAGGCTTGCCCGCGAAGAGGCCATCAGCCTCACCACAAAAACCAATCCTCACATCCCATGCTGCTTCATCAACCGCTCATAGCTCCCATCAGCCTTCATCTCGGCAATCTCGCGATCGAAATTGGCGACGATTTGCTTGTGTTGCGGATTCTTCAGGCTAACCAAGATATGCAGGCTGTTCTCGCTCAACGCCTTGGGCAGGAACTCCACGGCATTGCGCACCTTGGATGATTCCCGAGCCAGGTAATAACGGGCGACGTATTCGTCTTCCAACGTCAACTTGACCCGGTCCGCCGCGACCATGCGCACGGCCATGGCGAAGTTATGCACAGGGACCTTTTGCAGCGACACGTCATCGTCGAAAGCCGGTGAGTAGGCATAACCACGCACCACTGCAATCGGATAAGTGTGCAGTTGCTGCAGATTGTTGAATTCGATCGGCGCGTCCTTACGCTTGAGAAAGCGCACGCGGTTGAGCAGATACTCACCAGAGAACTGGCCCAGTTTGGTCCGTTCATCGGTGTACCAGGCGTTGACCAGCACGTCGTAACGGCCTTCGCCCACCCCGAGCAACGCTCGCGCCCAAGGCACCTGTTCGAAATCACTGGCATAACCGGCCCGGGCCAGCGCGGTGCTGACGATGTCAGTGGCCAAGCCTCCGTTGACCAGCGTGGCGTCGGTAAAGGGTGGCCAGGCGTCGGCGACCAGACGCAGCTTTTCCGCTGCCGCGCTCTGTGTCAGCAACAGCAATCCAATCAAAGCAAACGCTCGATGCAATCGCGGCATGCTAGAAAATCCTTAGCGGGCGGGCTGCCCGGCGTATTTTTCTGCCAAAACTCCAAGACCCATGTACCGACACTCAGGTACTCAACATTAGCTCATTGGAGCCACTGCACAGCGCTTCATCGAAGATTACACAAAGAAGACAGCGCCGCGCGAAATGAATGGTGGCATTTTGGCCTTTGTCACAGATTTCTTCGCCATAAAGACATATTTCGCCGGGGCGCTTAGTATCGGAACGACGTTGCTCAAGGAAAGTGAAGATGACAATCGATTGGGTCTGCAAACACCACAGCGATCTTGGGAAAGAGCAGCTGTACGCCATTCTGCAGTTACGTGCACAGGTGTTCGTCGTCGAACAGAGATGCGCTTATCAGGATGTCGATGGCCAGGACCTGGAAGGTGACACTTGCCATTTAATGGCGTGGGACGGGGATCGACTGGTGGCCTATCTGCGCTTGCTCGATCCTGAGCTACAGGGCGGCGACGTGGTGATTGGGCGGGTGATTATTGCACCCGGAGCGCGTGGCACAGGGCTTGGGCATGAGTTGATGGCGCAGGCGTTGAAGCAGGCCGAGAAGCATTGGCCGCAAATGCCGATCTATCTCTCGGCCCAGGCGCATTTGCAGGGGTATTACGGGCGGTACGGGTTTGTTGTGACGGGTGAGGAATACCTTGAGGATGACATTCCGCATATCGGGATGCGTCGTACTTAAGGGCCTATTCGCGGGCAAGCCTCGCTCCTACAGGATTCGAGTGATCTGTAGGAGCGAGGCTTGCCCGCGAAGACTTCAGCCGCAACACCGAAAATCTTACGGATATTCCAACACCGCTTTAATCTGCCGCAGATTCCGTTCGATCCACCCGCGATCAATCGCCCCCCACTCGCGAATCCGATAACGCCCCGCATGGTTGCGCGCGCCCTCTTCCTGCTCGAACTCGCAAATAATGTCCAGATCCGCCAACGCTGCAATCGTGTCCTGCGCCGTGCGCCGGGGCATGCCGGTCACTTCGGTGAGCGCCGGGACGCTGATCGCCAGCCCGCTGTCGATCAGGTACGCCACGTACAAACGGCGGTAGAAACTGCTCTTGGTCTTGCTCACATCCACCTGTGCACTCCTTGTTCTTTTTATTGCATATCCCGCCACGTCAGGTACACCCGCAGATCAAACTCCACCTGGTGATACCCCGGCAACATGTGTTCGCAGAGCTTGTAGAAAGCCTTGTTGTGATCCGACTCTTTAAAGTGCGCCAGCTCATGCACCACGATCATTTTCAGAAAGTCGGAGGGCGCTTCCTTGAACAACGAGGCCACGCGGATTTCCTTCTTGGCCTTGAGCTTGCCACCCTGCACCCGCGAGATCGTCGTGTGCAGGCCAAGGGCGCGATGGGTCAGGTCGAGGCGGTTGTCGAACAGCACTTTGTCGATGGCCGGCGCGTTGCGCAGGTATTCCTGCTTGAGGTCCAAGGCAAAGGTGTACAGCGCCTTGTCGCTCTGCACGGCATGCTTTTCCGGGTAGCGTTTGCTCAGGTAGTCGCCCAGCCGACCTTCGGCGATCAGCTGGCGCACCTGGTCTTGCAACGCTGCGGGATAGGCCTGGAGGTATTTCAACGCGGTCATTGGAGGCGGCAACACGAATCACGAAAAGGTCGCCAGTGTAGCGAATTCAGCGGGTCAGCGCGCTCCAGTCAAACGGCGCGACAAAGTCACCGGCGTCCTCGGCCATCATCGGCCGGCCCACCAGAAAACCTTGCACATACTGGCAACCATTGGCTTGCAGCCATTCATATTGCGCAACGGTTTCCACCCCTTCGGCAATCACCAGCATCCCGTATTGCTTGCACAGGTCGATCACATTGCGCACCAGCGCCGCATCCCGTTCGGACGCCGGCAACCGGGCGATCAAATGCCGATCAAGCTTTAGCGTATCCAATTCCAGATCGCGCAGATGTGCCAACGAACACGGCCCGGAGCCGAAGTCATCCAGCGCCACCCGCACCCCGAGATTGCGCAGCAAGCGCAGTGTCTTGCGGGTTTCCTCGGGGTTTTGCATCAACGCTTCTTCCGTCACTTCGACTTCCAGATAACGCGGTTGCAGGCCGTGACGTTCCAGCACCTGGCGCAATTCCGTGACCAGGTTGGGCATGCCAAATTGAGTGCTGCTCAAGCTGACGCCCAGCACCAGATCTTCAGCAAACAAGGTTTCCCAGGCTTTACGCTGGCCGGCGCCGCGGTGGTAAATCCAGCTGCCCAGACGACTGATCAGCCGCGCCTCTTCCAGCAATGGCAAAAACAGCCCCGGCGGGACGTCGCCGACGCTCGGATGCTGCCAGCGCAGCAGCGCTTCAAAGCCACGAATCTGCCCGCTGCTGATCGCCACTTGCGGCTGATACACGAGGGTGAAATCACGGTTTTCAATGGCCGTGCGCACGCTCTCTTCGAGCATCAGCCGTGAGCGCGCCCGGCCATTCATGTCGTGATCGTAAAAACGGTATTGCTGCCGGCCGGCGCGTTTGGCTTCGTACATCGCAATGTCCGACGCACGTAGCAACCCGTCGAGATTCGCACCGCAATCCGGGTAAGCAGCGATGCCGATGCTGGCGCCCAACGCGATGTCCAGGCCATCAATCTGCTGACAGATCGACACCCGTTCAATGAGCTTCTCGGCAATCTTCGCCGCTTGCTCGGGAAATTCCAGATCCAGCAGCGCCGTGAACTCGTCGCCGCCCATGCGCGCCAGAATGTCGAAGGGCCGCAGACAGGCTTTCAATTGCTCGGACACCCAGCGCAGCACCCGGTCGCCGGCATCGTGACCGAGGGAGTCGTTGACGCGTTTGAAGCCGTCGAGGTCCAGGTACAGCAACACCCAGGCGCCATCGGAGCGTTCGCCGCGCAACAGCAGATTTTCAACCGTCTGATAAAAGCCGCGGCGGTTGAGCAGCCCGGTCAGCGGATCGGTCACTGCCTGGAATTCCAGTTGCTGATGCAGATGGCGCACCACCGACATGTCCAGCACCGTCACCACCATCGCATGCTGTTCGCTGGGCAATGGCGCGCACGACAGCGCCACCGGCACTTGTTGGCCGGGCGCCGTTCGCAACAGCGCGTCGTGCAGGCGCAGGGTTTCGCCGCGTCTGTAACCGGTATAAAAATCGGAGTCCGCCCAGACCGGGAAATGCGGCTTTTGCAGGAAATCCAGAAATTCCCTGCCTTGCAGGTCTTGCACGGTGGCATTGAGCAGCCGCGACATCGCCGGGTTGGCAAAGCGGATCAGACCGTCCTCACCCACCACCAGGATGCCTTCGGCGGCGTTGTCCAGCACCGAGGCATTAAACGCGCGAGCGACCTCCAGATCGTGGCTCAGGCGCTGCAACGCACGGCGATTGCGCTGATGCTCAAGCAACGCCTGAACCTTGGGCTTGAGAATTTGCGGGTCGAACGGCTTGAACAGGTAATCCACGGCACCACTGGCGTAGCCCTTGATCACGGCGTCCTGGGACTGTTCGTTGGCGGTGAGGAAAATAATCGGTGTGAGGCGGGTTCGCTGACTGCCGCGCATCAAGCGCGCGACTTCAAAACCGTCCATGCCCGGCATCTGCACATCCAGCAGCACCAGGTCGACATCGTGTTCGAGTAAAAGACTGAGGGCTTCAAAACCGGAAGCCGCGGTAATGACCTGCCAATCCTGGCGCTGGAGCAACGCGCGCATGCTGATCAGGTTTTCAGGGTAATCATCGACGATTAAAAGGATCGAGCTGCCTTCAGCTGGCGTGGGTTGCGCGCATTCCATGCTGCTTCTCATATTCGGGGCGTCAGGCCGGTTTCTCGTGAAAACCGGACAAATACTGAGACTTCACTCTAGACCGGGATCCGCAAAAGCAGAAGCTATCAGTGAGCCATCATTTAACCATCACGTACATTTACCGACTAACGGTCGCTTCTACAGCCCGCTGAAACCGGGAAAGATGGCCTTTTAACAGGATTTTGACGTCATCCGTTTGTCATTTGCGCATTAACAAATTGAACTTCTGCGCTTATAAGGATTGTCCCCAAGGCGCGAGCCAGAGCTTCTGGCACGCGCGTGCAGTAAAAATTCGTGGAAGCTTTTGTCTATGATCGATCTCGCAACCTGGAACCTCAGCGTTCCTGTCGGCAATCCGCCGTACACCGTTGACACGCCAAAACTGGTGAACGGCTTCAAGGATCAATACTTCCACTCCGACACCGGCACCCTGTTTTTCTGGTCCCCGGTGACCGGTTCCAAAACCGCAAACGCAAAGTACCCCCGCACCGAACTTCGCGAAACTTACAGCAATGGCACCCTGAAGAACTGGCTCTACCCGGACGCCGACAACTCCCTGCGCGCCACCCTCGCGGTCAACCAGGTTCCGAGTTCAGGCAAAATCGTCATCGGCCAGATCCACGCCTATGAAAGCCAGAAACCCATGGTGAAACTCGAGTATCAGTACAAGACCAGTACGCAGTCGGGCAACATCGTCGCCAAAGTGCGGATGCGCCCGGATGACGGCGAAGGTCGGGTCATCACGATTGCGACCGGGGTGAAACTTGATCGCGAGTTTTCCTACCTCATTCACCTGAGCCCGGGCGGAGCGCTGGGCATCAGTGCGGCAGGTTATCAGTGGGACACCGACATCAGCGCGACCTGGCGCGACAAGCCGTTGTACTTCAAGGCCGGGGTTTATGTGCAAGACCACACCGGGTACACCAGCGAAGGCGGGAAAGTGACGTTCAGCAAGCTGGATATTGATCACGATAAGTAGCGCTCTGATCCTTCCCACGCGTGGTACTGCATCCCGGGACGCTCCGCGTCCCAACCCTCCAACAAACACCTCTGCCCATGTAGCAGCTGCCGAGCAACGCGAGGCTGCGTCCGAGGACAAAGTCCTCGCAAGTCCGGCAATCTATATATACCTGTATGAATACGTCGCATGATTTACGACTGCTCCGCAGCCGAACGCAGCCTCGCAAGCTCGACAGCTGCTACAAACCAATCATCTAAGCATCTGAAAAACTCGTAGGACGCCTCTGACCGTGGCGAAGGAGCTTGCTCCCGCTGGACGGCGAAGCATCTCAAAATCCTGCCATCAATTTCTGATGACTCCCCACAGCGCACTGTTTTATTGCGGTGACGCCGTAAACCAAAACCACGCCACCTAAATAAAAGGCCAGGACAGGCGTCCTACAGGTCGGTTGCGGGAGCCGGAATTGCTGCCTAAAATTGGCCTGTCGCTGACACCGTTGGCGATAGGGTTTCGCAGCCCTAACGATACGTGTAGTAACCTAGCGCCTCGAAAAGACGGGCGCCTCAGCACTCGTCCTCCTTTTTTATGGTGGCTGTGTGTGGGAGACCTTCGGGTCTGCCGGGTTCCTCGTATCCTCGGTCTGCGAACCCGCACACAGCTACCACCCAATTCGTTTCGCAGCGAACGGCAGTAGCTCTTCTTTTAGATTCGAGGAGCCTTACTTATGACAATGAACAACCCGACACGCCGTTTCACGCCCATGTCCCAACTCGCCACCGACTACCCCGTCCTACTCATCGACAGCGACGCACCTCTACGCGAACTCCACAACTGCGTGAGCGAACGCCTCAACGCCGTTCTCAAGTATTTGAATCTGATGGCCTGCACCAGCCTGCCGGACTACGCCGAGAACGACATCAACACCGTCACCAACATCGCCCGGATCATGGTGCAGGACATTGCCGATGTGTTCGGGGTGATTGAACAACGTGGGTTTGATACATCTAAAGCCAAGTAGCCGATTTTCAGGCAATAAAAACCCGCATTATGCGGGTTTTTTTCGTTCGTATTCTTTGCATTCAAAGTGCACGTTTGTTTGCCTATAACAAAAAAATATAAAAAACTGTCAACTCTTACAGGTGACCGATTACACCAAACATCCTAACCTCATCGACGAAAGCACGACAAACAGGCTGAGCAGGAATAATTCTTTCTCGTTATCATCGTAAATCATCGCAGGGAACGCAAATCATGACCATTACAATAGATATGAGTTACACAGGTAATTTTTCCGATGGCGTATTTACATTTTCAGGACGCACGGAACGACAAAAACATGTGTATCTACATGCGGCTGGAGAGGGAGGAGAATACGCAAGAGTTTTTACTAGAAATGGTGATTTCGTTTTGACGGCTTCTGGCCTACCCGGAAAGCAATATAATTTTGCGCTTCGCACAAGCGATGAAATTGGAAAAAACTTTTCAGAATGGTTTGAAATACACAACCTCAATGTAGCCTATTCCAAAAAAGGTGAAGAAGGATAAACTGATTTTGTCATCCAAAGACGCACACATATTAATCCACCAACGTTTTTTAATTGACTTATCGATCACCCAAGAAACTATATTTTGCATCTTAAAAAGACCGCATCAGTGGTTGCTTTGTAATAAGCCGACTAATAAATAACGTACAAAGAGGACACCCATAGCCTTGACCAATATCGGCTAATGGGCGCCCTCTTTGATCTTCCTTCTTATGCTGTCTTACCAAGACTTGCACTAAATACGGCGGCACCGTCGCCAAAATACGACACAGTACCTTGCAGCAGTGAATAAGATTTATCGGGGGACATTAACTTCATCTCAAAATCCGGAGAGCCATCACGAGATGCCAACGTCAGATTAATAACAACCTTCGTGTTTGGCTGACTCATATAATAAAAATTACCCCTAACGTCATAGACTCTCCCCCCATACTCATATATTCCGACATTTATAATATCGCGACTAGCATCGGAGTCTGTGATCTTCAAAACAGCTTTGGTGTCACCATCACGCCTTCGTATGTTCCATTCAACATTATATAAATCTCCATAATTGTAAATCAGTAGAGCAACCGCATGGGTTTACCCACATCGCTTGCCCCTCGGATACGGCATATGAAAGATATGGCAAAAACAGCCTGCGGATCACCTGTAAGAAATTACAGTTTTCATACAATTTCGAAATAACAAATAGCACCAGACATATCCTATTGCGGAAAACAAAGCGAAACAAAGGTGACACTCATTAGCCTTGATTTGAGACCAGCTAATGGGTGCCCCCTTTTAATTACCTTTTAATTATTGACGGGTAATCCTTTGAAGAGGGGGCGATTAAACCCGCCCCCCTTTCTTTCTCTTCTTCCAGTTAGCTACTTTCACTATCGCAAAAAAGTATTAAAAACTGTCAACTATTACAGGTACCTAAACAAGACTCACCACCTATCCTTCTCCACGCAACAGGAAAAAGTGGAACAGTGGAACAGTGGAACAGTGGAACAGTGGAACAGTGGAAATAATTCTGTCTTCTTTCCGCTACCAGCCTCATTAACTTGTAATGGAATACTTAAAATGACCATTAAAGAAATATCTGAATTTAGCCCCAAGGAATTAGTCAACTTCGAACTCGAGAATGGCACAACGTTACAGGGAGAGATAGTATCCATTGAGAAGCAGCTAGGCACTCTTAGTATCAAGATTGCTGATGGAAGCGTTAAGAATGTTAACCATAGCACTATAAAGTCGAGCTACCCTGTAATGTCTTCCAAAGGAGGCATGGACCAGTTCCATGGGTCAAGAGAGCCTGGTGGAGGTCCAAGCCGCAAACCGCGCTAAAGGCGACAGTTTTATTTATCCCACCAAAAAACCCGCCTCTCGGCGGGTTTTTTATTAACGCTATTCAAACACTAAGGCTTAGTTAACCTTAGCGTTCAACTCACCCTTCAAATACCGCTGATACATCGCTTCCAACGAGATCGGCTTGATCTTCGAAGCATTACCCGCAGTACCGAAAGCCTCATAACGAGCAATACAAACATCCCGCATCGCAGTCACAGTCGCACCAAAGAACTTACGCGGATCAAACTCGCTAGGATTGGTCGCCATCAAACGACGCATCGCACCCGTCGAAGCCAGACGCAGGTCAGTATCAATGTTGACCTTACGCACGCCGTACTTGATGCCTTCAACAATCTCTTCAACCGGCACGCCGTAGGTTTCTTTGATGTCGCCGCCGTACTGGTTGATGATCGCCAGCCACTCTTGCAGAAACAAAGGGGACAGATTTATTAAATCGATTGTCTGCTGCTATGCTTCACCCATCACTACAAGGACGTAGGAGGCTATATGCCCAGAATGGGACGTGTTGTGTTACCCAATTATCCGCATCATGTTGTGCAACGAGGCCACAACAAACAGGTGGTGTTCGCCGAGCCTGGCGACTACCAGCGCTATCTCGAAGATCTGCGAGAGCTCAAAACGCTATACGACGTCAAAGTCTATGCCTTCTGCTTGATGACCAATCATGTCCATCTACTACTCGCACCAGGAAACTCCGTTGCGAGTCTCGGACAATTGATGAAAGGCTTGGCAGGCCGCATGACGCGCTATCGAAACAAGCTGGAAGGACGCTCCGGTACCTTGTGGGAGAGCCGATACAAATCCAGCGTGGTACAAACCGACACTTATCTGCTGGCTTGTAGTCGCTACATCGAGCTGAATCCTGTGCGAGCGCAAATGGTTCAGCGTGCACAGGATTACCCTTGGTCGAGTTTGCACCTACGCCTCAACGAAACGGCTGAAAATCATTGGCTGGATGAAGATCTTTGTTTTACCGAACTCGGTGAAACTCACAACGAACGCCTTGCTTGCTATACCTCATTTATGGAACAGACGATTCCGTCTACAGAGTTACAGCTGATCAGAGGAGCCCTTCAACGTGGACAATTGACAGGTAATCCCCGATTCACAGATGAGATTGAAAAAATCACTGGATTGCGAATATCTCGTCGAGCGCGAGGCAGGCCTGCGAAGCAACTTCAATAGAAGCACCAGGGGACGATTAAATAAATCCGCCCATTAAATAAATCTGTCCCCTTTAAGCTGTGACCAATCATGTCCATCTACTGCTCGCACCAGGAAACTCCGTTGCGAGTCTCGGACAATTGATGAAAGGTCTGGCAGGCCGCATGACGCGCTATCGCAACAAGCTGGAAGGACGCTCTGGCACCTTGTGGGAGAGTCGATACAAATCCAGCGTGGTTCAAACCGACACCTATTTGCTGGCTTGTAGTCGATACATCGAGCTAAATCCGGTACGAGCGCAATGGTCCAGCAAGCACAGGATTACCCTTGGTCGAGCTTGCACCTGCGCCTCAATGAAACGGCTGAGAATAATTGGCTGGATGAAGATCTCTGTTTCACCGAACTCGGTAAAACTCACAACGAACGCCTTGCTCGCTATACCTCATTTATGGAACAGACGATCCCATCTACGGAGTTACAGCTGATCAGAGGTGCCCTTCAGCGTGGACAATTGACGGGGAATCCTCGGTTCACAGATGAGATTGAAAAAATCACTGGATTGCGAATATCACATCGAGCGCGAGGCAGGCCTGCGAAACAACTTCAATAGAAGCACTAGGGTACGATTAAATAAATCTGGCCATTAAATAAATCTGTCCCCTTTAAGGAAGTGCCTTAGTGCTTTTAGTATCCATATAACTCAGCTCGCTTTTTCTACCAAACTATCGCAAAACGGTATAAAAAACTGTCATTTTTAACAGGTCACCAAAAACAACTTATAAACTAACCTCATCGACGCAATATGAAAAAACTCAGATAGGACGGATAAATATATCCTCCCTAAATATCTTATATAAAAGGGTTAAAATCATGAGCAACAATCTGAACGGTACTTACAAAGGGCGTGTATATGATTCCGGCGAGAGCAATGACGCCACCTTGACAATCACCTCGTCAGACCCAGAGACGGGCAACATAGCTGTAGCCAACATGTTATATTACGGACACAAATTCGTCGTTGATGGAACCTTCGCTTATCAAAACTTAACCGATCAGTCTTCGGTATCTTTAACTCTTCGAGCAGAAGTCAAAAGCGGAGAAAACATTCTACTCAACATTACTTTGACATCATCTGACAGAAGTTATACCACCTTGAACGGCAAAGTTTATGTCTCACGCGGGGGGCCGAATGTGGGTAAAACATACGACATCACCTTCAACAGAGCATAAAGTATGAGGGGTTTGAATTAATTACCCTATTTATCCATTTATTAAACTCAACAAAAACCCGCCTCTCGGCGGGTTTTTTTATGCAACTCAAACGCTTAAGACTTAGTTAACCTTAGCGTTCAACTCACCCTTCAAATACCGCTGATACATCGCTTCCAACGAGATCGGCTTGATCTTCGAAGCATTACCCGCAGTACCGAAAGCCTCATAACGAGCAATACAAACATCACGCATCGCAGTAACCGTCGCACCAAAGAACTTACGTGGATCAAACTCGCTAGGATTGGTAGCCATCAACCGACGCATCGCACCGGTAGAAGCCAGACGCAGGTCAGTATCAATGTTGACCTTACGCACACCATGCTTGATGCCTTCAACAATCTCTTCAACCGGCACGCCGTAGGTTTCTTTGATGTCGCCGCCGTACTGGTTGATGATCGCCAGCCACTCTTGCGGAACCGAAGAAGAACCGTGCATGACCAGGTGGGTGTTCGGAATGCGCTTGTGGATTTCTTTGATGCGGTCGATGGCCAGCACGTCGCCGGTAGGCGGCTTGGTGAACTTGTACGCGCCGTGGCTGGTGCCGATGGCGATGGCCAGGGCGTCGACCTGGGTGCGTTTGACGAAGTCAGCGGCTTCTTCCGGGTCGGTCAGCATTTGGCTGTGGTCCAGAACGCCTTCGGCGCCGATGCCGTCTTCTTCACCGGCCATGCCGGTTTCCAGCGAACCCAGGCAGCCCAGCTCGCCTTCTACCGAGACGCCGCAGGCGTGAGCCAGGGCTACAGTTTGTTGGGTGACGCGGACGTTGTAGTCGTAGTCGGTCGGGGTCTTGCCGTCTTCGCCCAGGGAGCCGTCCATCATGACCGAGCTGAAGCCCAGTTGGATGGAGCGCTGGCAGACGTCAGGGCTGGTGCCGTGGTCCTGGTGCATGCACACCGGGATGTGCGGGAATTCTTCGATGGCGGCCAGGATCAGGTGACGCAGGAACGGTGCGCCGGCGTATTTGCGAGCACCGGCCGAAGCCTGGACGATCACCGGGGAGTCAGTCTTGTCAGCGGCTTCCATGATGGCGCGCATCTGCTCAAGGTTGTTGACGTTGAAAGCTGGAACGCCGTAGCCGAACTCGGCTGCGTGGTCCAACATCTGGCGCATGCTGATAAGTGCCATTGTGTGTGTCTCTCCCGGTTTGGGTCGTTAATCGTGCCAGCCTGCCGTAGCGGCGGCGGCTATTCAAGTTATTGCAGATCGGGGGTTGGCCCTGGGCTGCGAATTCGGTGGTGCATCGATCTCTGTAGGAGCGAAGCTTGCTCGCGAAAGCGGTTTAACGGGCAACACAGGTGTTGAATGTGATGACGTCTTCGCGAGCAAGCTTCGCTCCTACAGGTTTCGCAAAAGCCTTTCAATTACTGCGCTTTACAACCGCGGCCAATCAAATCATTGGTGGCGACCCAGTAAACCAGGCCTTCCTCACCTTTTACGTGAAACGCCAGCATGTCGTTGCTGTACAGCGAACCTTCGGCGCCCGGTTCGAGCTTCAAACGGTAGACCTGATCGGCCCCGCCGAGGCGTACGTCGACTTCCTTGCGGCTGTCGTCGGTGTAGCGCCAGAGCACTTTGGCCTGGCTGTCGCAGGTCCAGGTGGTCCAGTTGTCCGTGGATTCGGCAGGCTTGAACAGGTTGAAATTCGAGCAACCGGCCAGCAATGCCAACGCCATAACGGCGATAAAACCTTTCATCCATGTTCCTCGACTGACGGCGCACGCCGCTAGCCCTGAGTAATGTGTCAGACCCGTCAAGGGCAGCCATGTTCCTTGGCCGGAGTCTGTGTCTCGTATTTCTCCAGGCCATCAGGCCCGGAGCGCTTGTTGATCACCGGGTTGGTTTCTGCTTGCCAGTCGGCCTGGTAACAGCCTTTTTCCACCGATTGCGGCGCAGGTTCCGGCTTGGCTTTCGGGTTACTCCCGCAAGCCGCCAGCATACCCGCTACGATCAACAGCGCTAACGGCTTGACCATGAGAACACTCCTTTGTGTGGTCAAAAGGACGACCTCAGGCCTTGGCCCGGCTTTCCAGGACTTCAACGGCCGGCAACACCTTGCCTTCCACGAACTCCAGGAACGCGCCGCCACCGGTAGAAATGTAGGAGATCTGATCGGCAACGCCATATTTATCGATGGCGGCCAGGGTGTCGCCGCCGCCAGCGATGGAGAACGCCGAGCTGTCCGCGATGGCCTGGGCCAGGACCTTGGTACCGTTACCGAACTGGTCGAATTCGAACACGCCAACCGGGCCGTTCCACAGAATGGTCTTGGACGACTTCAGCAGCTCGGCGAAATTCGCCGCGGTCTGCGGGCCGATGTCCAGGATCATGTCGTCTGCAGCCACGTCGGCGATCAGTTTGACGGTGGCAGTGGCGCTTTCAGCAAATTCCTTGGCGACGACAACGTCGACCGGCAACGGCACGCTGACTTTGGCGGCGATTGCGCGAGCGGTGTCCAGCAGGTCCGGTTCGTACAGGGACTTGCCGACCGGGTGACCGGCAGCGGCCAGGAAGGTGTTGGCAATGCCGCCGCCGACGATCAGCTGGTTGCAGATCTGGCTCAGGCTGTTCAGTACGTCGAGTTTGGTCGACACCTTGGAACCGGCAACGATGGCAGCCATCGGCTGGGCCGGGGCGCCGAGGGCTTTGCCCAGTGCGTCCAGTTCAGCAGCCAGCAGCGGGCCAGCAGCGGCGACTTTGGCGAACTTGGCCACGCCGTGGGTCGAGCCCTCGGCACGGTGAGCGGTGCCGAAGGCGTCCATCACGAACACGTCGCACAGGGCGGCGTATTGCTGGGCCAGTTCGTCAGCGTTCTTTTTCTCGCCTTTGTTGAAGCGCACGTTTTCGAACAGCACGATGTCGCCGGCTTTCACGTCGACGCCGCCCAGGTAATCGGCAACCAGCGGCACTTCGCGGCCCAGGGCCTTGCTCAGGTATTCAGCGACTGGCTTGAGGCTGTTCTCGGCCGAGAACTCGCCTTCGGTCGGACGGCCAAGGTGCGAGCAGACCATCACGGCCGCGCCTTTTTCCAGGGCCAGCTTGATGGTCGGCAGCGAAGCCAGGATTCGCGCATCGCTGGTGACTACACCATCCTTGACTGGGACGTTGAGGTCTTCGCGGATCAGTACGCGCTTACCTTGCAGATCGAGGTCGGTCATCTTCAACACGGTCATGGGTCGCAATTCCTACTGTTTTGGAGAGGCAGCTGTCTGCAGATAATGCTCTGCAACATCCAGCATTCGGTTGGCAAAACCCCATTCGTTGTCGAACCAGGCCAGGATGTTCACCAGCCGTGGGCCGGAAACTCGGGTCTGACTGGCATCGACGATGGCCGAATGTGGATCATGGTTGAAATCACAGCTTGCGTGCGGGAGCTCGGTGTAGGCCAGCAAGCCTTTGAGCGGGCCACTGGTGGCGGCCTCGCGCAGAATCCTGTTGACCTCGGTGGCGTCGGTGTCGCTGACGGTCTGCATCGTAATGTCGAGGCAAGACACGTTCACCGTCGGCACCCGCACGGCTTTGGCCTGAATTCGCCCGGCAAGTTCCGGCAACAGGCGTTCGATGCCACGCGCCAGACCAGTGGACACCGGAATCACCGACTGGAACGCCGAACGTGTGCGGCGCAGGTCCTCGTGATGATAGGCGTCGATGACTGGCTGATCGTTCATTGCCGAGTGGATGGTGGTGATCGACACGTATTCCAGACCAATGGCCTGGTCCAGCAGGCGCAACAGCGGCACGCCGCAGTTGGTGGTGCAGGACGCGTTGGACACCAGCAACTCGTCGCCGGTCAGGCAATCCTGGTTCACGCCGTAGACGATGGTGGCGTCAACATCCGCCTCGCTGGCCATCGGCTGGGAAAACAGCACACGCGGCGCGCCGGCATCGAGGAAACGCTGGCCATCGGCACGCGTGTGGTAAGCGCCGGAGCATTCCAGCACCAGATCGACGCCCAGGGACGCCCAATCGATGCCTTCGGGGGTGGCACTGCGCAGGACCTTCACGCAGTTGCCTTGAATATGCAGACAATCGTCCTCAACCCGCACTTCGCCGGGAAAACGCCCGTGCGTGGAGTCGAAGCGTGTCAGGTATTCGATGCTGGCCATGTCAGCCAGATCGTTGATCGCGACAATTTCAAACCCGGCTTTCTCGCCTCGCTCAAACAACGCACGCAAGACGCAACGACCAATCCGGCCGTAGCCGTTGAGTGCAACTTTGTAGGGACGCGGTTGAGGCATGGGGTTCTCGATTACCGTGGTGAATCCGTCAAGTTCTGCGTTGAATGTTCAATTGCCTTCGCGGGCAAGTCGGATCGCCGCACCGCTCGCTCCTACAGGTTTGCGATTGTTGGGGGATCGGGATGACCCCAATTCCGCCAACAACGCAATCCCTTGTAGGAGCGAGGCTTGCCCGCGAAGACGTCAGCACAGACAACGCAGCTTTCGGACTTAGTCTTCCAGCAACTCTTCAGCCTGACCCAGGATGTTTTCCAGGGTGAAGCCGAACTCTTCGAACAAGGCTGGCGCAGGCGCCGACTCGCCGAAGGTGGTCATGCCGATCACGCGGCCTTCCAGGCCCACGTACTTGTACCAAAAGTCCGAGTGAGCGGCTTCGATAGCGATACGGGCGCTGACCTGCAATGGCAGAACTGCTTGCTTGTAGCCCGCGTCCTGAGCATCGAACACGCTGGTGCAAGGCATCGAAACAACGCGCACTTTGCGACCTTGTTCGGTCAGCTTGTCGTATGCCTGAACCGCCAGACCGACTTCCGAACCGGTAGAGATCAGGATCAGCTCAGGCTCGCCTGCGCAGTCCTTCAACACGTAACCGCCACGGGCGATGTCGGCGATCTGCAGCGCGCTGCGATCCTGATGCTGCAGGTTCTGACGCGAGAAGATCAGCGCCGAAGGGCCGTCCTTGCGCTCGATGGCCTCCTTCCAGCAAACGGCCGATTCAACGGCATCGGCTGGACGCCAGGTGTCGAGGTTCGGCGTGCTGCGCAGGCTGGTCAGTTGCTCGATCGGCTGGTGAGTCGGGCCGTCTTCGCCCAGACCGATGGAGTCGTGGGTGTAGACGAACACCACGCGTTTCTTCATCAGCGAGGCCATGCGCACAGCGTTGCGGGCGTATTCCATGAACATCAGGAAGGTCGCGCCGTAAGGCACCAGACCGCCGTGCAAAGCCACGCCGTTCATGATCGCGCTCATGCCGAATTCGCGAACACCGTAGTACATGTAGTTGCCGCTGGCGTCTTCAGCCGAAACACCTTTGCAACCTTTCCACAGGGTCAGGTTGGAACCGGCCAGGTCAGCAGAGCCGCCGAGCAGTTCAGGCAACAGCGGGCCGTAGGCATTCAGTGCGTTCTGGCTGGCTTTACGGCTGGCGATGGTTTCGCCCTTGGCCGCGACTTCAGCGATATAAGCCGAGGCTTTTTCCGCGAAGTCTTCCGGCAGATCGCCGCCCAGGCGACGGACCAGTTCGTTGGCCAGCTCAGGGAAAGCCGCGGAGTAGGCAGCAAAACGCTGATCCCACTCGGCTTCGGCCGCGCGGCCGGCTTCCTTGGCGTCCCACTCGGCATAGATGTCAGCCGGGATTTCGAACGGGCCGTGGTTCCATTTCAGTGCAGCACGGGTCAGAGCGATTTCCGCGTCACCCAATGGGGCGCCGTGGCAGTCTTCTTTACCTTGCTTGTTCGGCGAACCGAAACCGATGGTGGTCTTGCAGCAGATCAGGGTTGGCTGATCGCTTTTGCGCGCGGTTTCGATCGCGATCTTGATCTCTTCCGGGTCGTGACCGTCGACGTTGCGGATCACCTGCCAGTTGTAGGCTTCGAAACGCTTCGGGGTATCGTCGGTGAACCAGCCTTCGACTTCGCCGTCGATGGAAATGCCGTTGTCGTCGTAGAAGGCGATCAGTTTGCCCAGGCCCAAAGTACCGGCCAGGGAGCCGACTTCGTGGGAAATGCCTTCCATCATGCAGCCATCACCCAGGAACACGTAGGTGTGGTGATCGACAACGTTGTGGCCAGGACGGTTGAACTGCGCCGCCAGGACTTTTTCAGCCAGGGCGAAACCTACGGCGTTGGCCAGGCCTTGGCCCAGTGGACCGGTGGTGGTTTCTACGCCCGGGGTGTAGCCGAATTCCGGGTGACCCGGGGTACGGCTGTGCAGTTGGCGGAAGCTTTTCAGGTCATCGATCGACAGGTCATAGCCGGTCAGGTGCAGCAGCGAGTAGATCAACATCGAGCCGTGGCCGTTGGACAGCACGAAGCGGTCACGGTCGGCGAACGATGGATTGCTCGGGTTGTGCTTCAGGTAGTCACGCCAAAGTACTTCGGCGATATCCGCCATACCCATAGGGGCACCGGGATGGCCGCTGTTGGCTTTTTGCACGGCATCCATGCTGAGGGCACGAATGGCGTTGGCACGCTCACGACGGCTGGGCATCGCTGATCTCCTGGGGGCTGAATAAAACGAAACGGAAAAAAGGCGAGCATTTTCCCTCACCCACCCGCCTCGGGGCAATGACAGATAGTCATCTGAAGGCGTTTTTCCAATTGTTAACAGCGGTTTCGACTGATGAAACCTTTCCGCTGTTCGTTTGTTGACTGAACCTAACGCCGAGAAGTGCCATCTATCGAGCAATATCAAAACTTTTTGATATTGCCCTTGCGGTGGTTTCTGACCATCACTAGACTGCTGGCCCTATGAATTTACGCGTGCCTTCCATTCAACATGACGAGTGCGATGAGCTGGCGGCCCTGTGCAAGGCCGGCGGCGATCCTCTGCGGCTGAATGTATTGCGCGCGCTGGCCAACGATTCGTTTGGCGTACTGGAACTGGCGCAAATCTTCGGGATGGGTCAGTCGGGCATGAGTCACCACCTCAAGGTCCTGGCCCAGGCCGACCTGGTGGCGACTCGCCGTGAAGGCAACGCGATTTTCTACCGTCGCGCCCTGCCCCACACCGATCTGTTGGGCGGCAAGCTGCACGCCGCCTTGCTCGAAGAAGTGGACAACCTGACCCTGCCGGCCGATGTGCAATCGCGGATCGCTCAGGTCCACGGGCAACGAGCCGCCGCCAGCCAGGACTTTTTCTCACGGGTGGCGGAGAAGTTTCGCGCCCAGCAAGACTTGATCGCCGGCCTGCCGCAATACCGCGAAAGCGTGGTGGCACTGCTCGACAAGCTGAGTTTCAGTGAAGGCGCGACGGCCATTGAAGTCGGCCCCGGCGACGGTGAATTTCTGCCGGAACTGGCGCGCCGCTTCACCCAGGTCACGGCGCTGGACAACAGCCCGGCAATGCTCGAGCTGGCGCGCCAGGTCTGCGAACGTGAAACGCTGGCTAACGTCAGCCTGCAACTGGCCGATGCATTGAATGGCGTCAGCCTTAAGGCCGATTGCGTAGTACTGAACATGGTGCTGCACCATTTCGCCGCGCCGGCCGAAGCGCTCAAGCACATGGCCGACTTGCTGCAACCGGGCGGTAGCCTGCTCGTGACAGAGTTATGTAGCCACAACCAGAGTTGGGCCAGGGAGGCCTGCGGTGATCTTTGGTTGGGGTTTGAACAGGACGATTTGGCCCGTTGGGCCACCGCTGCGGGACTCGTTCCCGGGGAAAGCCTCTATGTAGGCTTACGTAATGGTTTCCAGATCCAGGTCCGCCATTTTCAGCGACCGGCTGGCGACACTCACCATCGGTAAATTCAGGAAAAAATCGAGATGAGCGAATACTCCCTCTTCACCTCCGAGTCCGTGTCCGAAGGGCATCCGGACAAAATCGCCGACCAGATTTCCGATGCGGTGCTGGACGCCATCATTGCTGAAGACAAGTTCGCCCGCGTAGCGTGCGAGACGCTGGTTAAAACCGGCGTGGCAATCATCGCAGGTGAAGTCACCACGTCGGCTTGGGTCGATCTGGAAGAAATCGTGCGTAACGTCATTCTGGACATCGGCTATAACAGCTCCGATGTCGGCTTCGACGGTGCCACTTGCGGCGTGATGAACATCATCGGCAAGCAGTCCCCTGACATTAACCAGGGTGTTGACCGTGCCAAGCCTGAAGATCAGGGCGCCGGCGACCAGGGCCTGATGTTCGGCTACGCCAGCAACGAAACCGACGTGCTGATGCCAGCACCGATCACGTTCTCGCACCAGCTTGTACAAAGGCAAGCCGAAGCCCGTAAATCCGGCCTGCTGCCTTGGCTGCGCCCGGACGCCAAGTCGCAAGTGACTTGCCGTTACGAAGGCGGCAAGGTTGTCGGTATCGACGCCGTTGTTCTGTCGACCCAGCACAACCCTGAAGTGTCGTACAAAGACCTGCGCGAAGGCGTGATGGAGCTGATCGTCAAGCACGTGCTGCCTGCCGAACTGCTGACCAAAGACACCCAATTCCACATCAACCCGACTGGCCAGTTCATCATCGGCGGCCCGGTTGGCGACTGCGGTCTGACCGGTCGCAAGATCATCGTCGACAGCTACGGCGGCATGGCCCGTCACGGCGGCGGCGCGTTCTCCGGTAAAGATCCATCGAAGGTTGACCGTTCGGCGGCCTACGCCGGTCGTTATGTTGCCAAGAACATCGTCGCTGCCGGCCTGGCCGAGCGTTGCGAGATTCAGGTTTCCTACGCGATCGGTGTTGCCCAGCCGACTTCGATCTCGCTGAACACCTTCGGCACCGGCAAAATCAGCGACGACAAAATCGTCAAACTGGTACGCGAAATTTTCGACCTGCGTCCATACGCGATCACCACCATGCTCGACCTGCTGCACCCGATGTACCAGGAAACCGCTGCGTACGGCCACTTCGGTCGCACCCCGGCGACCAAGACTGTGGGCGAAGACACTTTCACCACCTTCACCTGGGAAAAAACCGACCGCGCCGACGACCTGCGTACTGCAGCCGGCCTGTAAGACTTTCCTGGCGGTACCAAAAGCCCTGCACGGTTCGCCGTGCGGGGCTTTTTATTGTGCGCAGTTTTTTAGAACGCAGCCTCGTTTCACTTGACAGCTGCTACAGAGATTCGTGTAGCAACTGTCGAGTGAAACGAGGCTGCGTTCTTTTGTCTCGAAACACACCGAAAAACATCCCTGCTGCCGACGCCCGAAAGCTGACTAACCTTGAAAGCATTCCCCTTGAGCAAGGACGCTCACGATGCTTCTGCGCCTGTTTTCCGCTTTGTGCCTGACCCTGTTTTGCCTGAACTCAATTGCCAACGACTGCCCCGACTGGTCACCCGCCCGCGCCCTGGACGAAATCACGGCCCTGCAAAAACAGATCGACTTCTGGGACGACAACTACCACCGCAACGGACGCTCACTGGTCGCCGACGAAATCTATGATCAATCTCGCGAGCGATTGAGCGAATGGCGTGAGTGTTTTGACTTGAGTCTGGCACCCGAACCCTTGCGCACAGCGGGCGGCAAGATTACCCATCCCATCGCCCACACGGGCCTGGAAAAACTGCGTGACGGTCGTGCGGTCGAGCATTGGCTGCGCGAGCGTAATGACCTCTGGATACAACCCAAGGTCGACGGTGTGGCCGTGACATTGATCTATCGCAACGGCGCACTGCATCAGGCAATCAGTCGAGGTGACGGGGTAAACGGCCAGGACTGGACCGCTTCGGCCCGACTGATCGAAGCCATCCCCCGACAACTGCCGCAACCCTTGGATTTACTGGTGCAAGGCGAACTCTATTGGCGCCTGACCGATCATGTGCAAGCCAAGGCAGGCAGCCTCAACGCCCGCTCCACGGTGGCTGGATTGATGGCTCGCAAAGAGCTGAACGCCGAACAGGCCGGTGGAATCGGGTTGTTTGTCTGGGATTGGCCGCAAGGTCCGGCAAGCCTGCCCGCCCGGGCGGCGGCTCTCGATGAAATGGGCTTCCCGAGCACTGCGCCTTACAGTCAGCCAATCAAGGTATTTGCCGACGCTGAACAATGGCGCGATCACTGGTATCGCACGCCCCTGCCCTTCGCCAGCGACGGCGTGGTTTTGCGCCAGAGCCAGCGCCCACCGGCCGAGCGCTGGCAGGCGCGGCCGTCCTTCTGGAGCGTCGCCTGGAAGTATCCGTTCGCCCAGGCCCTGGCCGAAGTGCGCAAGGTCCACTTCAAAATCGGGCGGACAGGTCGGATTACACCGGTGCTGGATCTGACGCCAGTGAAGCTCGATGACCGACAGATCAAGCGCGTGAGCGTCAGCTCACTGCGACGCTGGGAGGAACTGGATATCCGCCCCGGGGATCAGGTGTCCATCAGCCTGGCGGGACTGACCATTCCAAGGCTCGACGGTGTCGTGCTGCGCAGTACCGAACGCGCTGATTTGAATGTGCCATCGGCAGCAGACTTTCATCATCTGAGTTGCTGGCAACCGACATCAGGATGCGAGAGCCAATTCCTCGCGCGCCTGACCTGGCTCAGCAGCAAGCAGGGGCTGGCTTTGCCCCATCTCGGCCCTGGCACCTGGGAGAAACTTTTCGAAACAGGCCGCCTCAACAGCCTGCTGGATTGGTTGACCCTCGATGCTCAAGAGCTTGCTAACATTGATGGCTTCGGTGAGCGCAGCACGGCTCGCCTTTTAAACAGTTTCAACATCGCCCGGCAACGCCCGTTTGCTCACTGGCTCAAAGCCTTGGGGTTGCCGCCGACCGGCCAGGCACGGCTTGCCGACTCATGGCAGGAACTGGCGAATCGAAACACCGAACAATGGCAGGCAGAAGCAGGTATCGGCCCGGGACGCGCGGCGCAATTGAGCGCATTTTTTCGCGACCCGCACGTCCTGGCACTGAGCCAAACATTACGCATGGCAGGGATCGACGGCTTTTAAACACCGCCGACACCCGGCAGCCCGGGAACCCAAAGGTACCGAGGGGCTCAAACGCCCATCGCCACATCGACCCGATTGTCTTTGCACATGGAGCTTTTATGAAATTTCTTTCACCACTCGCCTTGTTGACCCTTTGCAGCGTGATGGCCGCTCCCCTGATGGCCGCCGAAGAAGCCCCTGAGCTGACCGGTTGCGCCGCGAAGAAACAGGGCATCATGAATCAGATCGAACTGGCCAAATCTCACGGCAACGCCGATCAACAGGCAGGCCTCGAAACGGCCCTGAGCGAAGTCACCGCCCATTGCACCGACGCCTCGCTGAAGAAGGAACGGGAAAACAAGGTGCTCGACGCCAAGCATGAAGTCAGCAAGCGTCAGGCCGACCTGGACAAAGCCATGAAGAAAGGCGATCCGGAGAAGATCGACAAGCGCAAAAACAAACTCGCCGAGTCGCGCAAGGAATTGCAGGACGCGCTCGACGAGCTGGATAAGTAATACACAGAATTAGAGAGCAAACGTTGTGGCGAGGGAGCTTGCTCCCGCTGGGCTACGAAGTAGCCCCGACCCGGTAATCGCGCAGTGTCAGCATTTACACGGTCGCTGATTATACGACTGCTGCGCAGCCGAGCGGGAGCAAGCTCCCTCGCCACAAAAGCCAGCAATCCGAAAATCAATGATCCCGAAACTCTTTATGGCAGGCACTACACGCATCTTCGACTTTCTGCACCGCCGGGCCCAGGTTACTGGCCTTGTAGGGCTGAACCTTGCTGGCAATCACCAAGTCACCGGTGGCGGCTTCAAGGGTGCGGACCATTTCCTGGAAACGTGCCTGCTGCTGCCACACATTGTCCTTGGCGCTGGTGTGATCTTCTTCGCGCACTTGCGGGAAATGTTTCCACGGCTCACGGGACAAGGCGTCGAGTTTCACAGCGCCTTCCGCGAATTTCGGACCGTCGAACGGGATACGACCACGCAACATGCCGCCCAGGTCTTCACCGGTCTTGAGCATCTGTTTGAAGATCGCCTTGCGTTGGCCAAGCGGAGAATTCGGGTCGACTCCACCGCAGGCAGACAAGGTCAGGCAGGCCAGCAATACAACGGAAAGTCTTTTAAGAGTCATGGTGGCTTCAGGTCACGGGAAACGGCGGCCAGTATCCTCGCGTCATCGGCAAAGACCAATAGCCCTATTATCAATACGGGTTGTTTGAGCGCATGGAGCACTCAGGCAACCGGCAAAGGAATTACTCCATGAACAGCCGTTTCAAGGCATGGCGTCACCACCTCGTGTGGACTCTTCCAATGGTGGCCGTGCTCGCTGGCTGCACCGGCGGCGATAAAAACACCCCAAAAACCCACGCGCTGGCGACCTACTCCAGTGCCACTTGGGAAGCGCTGCCGGCCGTATCCGACAGCGATCTGGTCGCCGGCTTCGGCTCGTGGCGCAGCGCCTGCACCCGTCTCAAGGCCGACCCGGTTTGGGGCTCGACCTGTGCGGCTTCCGCCAATGTGCCGCAAACTGCCAACGACATCCGCGGCTTTCTCAAGCAGAACCTCGACGTCTACGGCCTGCGCGCCGCCAATGACAATCCCAACGGTTTGATCACCGGCTATTACGAGCCTGTCTACCCTGGCAGCCTGACCCAGACCGAAGTGGCGAACATTCCGGTGTACGGCGTGCCCGAGGACATGATCATCGTCTCTCTGGACAGCATCTATCCGGAACTCAAGGGCAAACGCCTACGCGGTCGCCTCGAAGGTCGCGTGCTCAAACCTTACGACGATGCGGCAACAATTGAGACCAAAGGGGTCAAGGCGCCGGTGGTTGCCTGGCTGACCGACCCGATGAACCTGCAATTCCTGCAAATCCAGGGTTCGGGTCGTATCCAGCTCGACGACGGCCGCCAACTGCGCATTGCCTATGCCGACCAGAACGGCCATCCGTATCGGCCGATCGGGCGCTGGCTGGTGGAGCAAGGCGAGCTGAAGAAAGAAGACGTGACCATGGGTGCCATCAGCACGTGGGCCAAGGCTAATCCGTCGCGCATTCCGGAACTGCTGGGCAGTAACCCGAGTTATGTATTCTTCACTCGCAACCCGGACAGCAACGAAGGCCCTCGCGGCTCGCTGAACGTTCCGCTGACGGCCGGTTACAGCGCGGCAGTGGATCGCAAAGTGATTCCGCTGGGCAGCCTGCTTTGGTTATCAACCACTAAACCGGACGGCACCGCACTGGTACGGCCGGTGGCAGCGCAAGATACCGGCGGCGCGATTGCCGGCGAAGTGCGTGCGGATCTGTTCTGGGGCACCGGCGAGGCGGCCGGGCAATTGGCCGGGGACATGAAACAGCAGGGGCAGATCTGGATGCTGTGGCCTAAAGGCGCGGCGTTGCCGCAAGTGCCTCAAGTTGCCAATGCGGAAAAAGATAAGCCCTGAAATCTGCACTGGCAGTCAGATAGCTTTCGCGGGCAAGCCTCGCTCCTACAGGGATGACCGTCGAACACACATTGTGTGTTCGACGCAGATCCCCGTAGGAGCGAGGCTTGCCCGCGAAGAGGCCAGAGTAAACACCGCAAATCCGTCAGACCGAAACCACAAAGAAACTGACAATCAACCCTATCCCCACAAACCACACCAACGACCGCAAAATATGCCAGTCCGCCAGGTAGCAAATAATGTAGAGCAGCCGGCTGGTGATAAACAAAACCGACAAAACGTTGATCGTCACCAGCTCGGCATTGCCGGCCAGATGCGCAACGATCACCGCCGCCGCAAACGCCGGGGTTACTTCAAAACTGTTCAGTTGCGCCGCATGTGCGCGTCTACCCAAACCATTCAGCGACTCGAGGAAGTCCCGGGGGTCATGGTTGTCTTTCAGCCTGTACCCGCCAACGGCCTTGGCGATGCCCGTGCAGACATAGGGCAGGAAGATCGCGATCAAAATGCACCACAGAGCAACCGTCATAAAGCAGTCCTTTCTTCAGTTTTAGAATGTTGAGCAGCCGTCAGAACTTCATCACCAAAATACCGACCAGCACCAGCCCACAGGCTAAGAGCCTTGGCCTGCCGAAAGGTTCTTTCAGGTAGCGCATGCCGAACACCACCACCAGGATCACGCTGATCTCGCGCAACGCCGCCGCTTCGGCAATCGACCCCAGCTGCATGGCCCACAGCACCAGAGCGTAGCTGAACAACACGCAGAACCCGACCGCCAGCCCCAGTCGCCACTGTTCACGCCAGAACAGCATGAACGCCGGGCGCTTGCGCACCCACGCCAGTAAAGGGAACGGCCAGGCGCTGAGCAACGTGACCCAAACCAGATAGTCCAGGGGGTGCGACCAGCGCCGCAGCGCCTGGCCATCGATGAAGGTGTAGCAGCCGATGCACAAGCCGATCAGCGCCACCACCGGCAACATCGACCACGGCAGACGCGCACCGCCACCGCCCTGCCAAAGCAGGCACAGCATCCCGAACGGGATTAAAAGAATTCCGAAAATCTGCTGATTCGTCAGCACTTCGCCGGCGAAGATCAGCGTCAGTGCCAGCACCACCAGCGGTGACAGTCCACGCATCAGCGGATAGACCAACCCGAGGTCGCCAACCCGATAGGCCTGGATCAGCAGATAGCGATAGAGCAATTCGAACGCCGCCGACGCCAGAATCCACGGCCATATTTCAATCGGCGGCAGCGCCACGAACGGCAGCATCAGGGCGACAAACAGCATCGCGACGCTGTCCATGCACGCCACCACCAGCAGCCGTTCGGCGCTGAATTTGATCAGGGTATTCCACGCCGCGTGCAACAGCGCCGCCACCAACACCAGAGCCGTCGCAAGCACGGCACACTCCTTTTGTTAACCGCTCCGCCCCTGTAGGAGCCAGGCTTGCCGGCGAAGGCGTCCTTGACATTGCCTTCGCCGGCAAGCCTGGCTCCTACAAGAACCGGGTGGATAATTGATTCGCCATATGTCAGCAGCTGTTTATACTGCAAGCGACCACGCCGCACTCAGTTGCGCACAGACCAATTCCAATAATTTTTGCCCCTGCCCGCGCTCATCGAGAACGGTCATCGGCATGCGTATGCCTGATCAGAGCGTCAAGACTACCGACAGAGACCTTGCGCATGCCACTCGCCTTGCTTGCCCTTGCTGTTGCCGCGTTCGGCATCGGCACCACTGAATTCGTCATCATGGGCTTGCTGCCCGACGTCGCCCGCGACCTCGCCGTGAGCATCCCCCACGCAGGCCTGCTGATCACCGGCTACGCCCTGGGCGTGGTGTTCGGCGCGCCGATCCTCGCGATCGGCACCGCCAACATGCCGCGCAAAGCCACGCTGCTGGGCATGACGCTGATGTTCATCCTCGGTAACGTGCTGTGCGCATTGGCGCCGAACTACGCCACGTTGATGGCCGCGCGGGTGGTCACCGCTTTGTGCCACGGTGCGTTCTTCGGCATCGGCTCGGTGGTCGCGGCTGGCCTGGTTGCACCGAACAAAAGGGCGCAGGCAATTGCCATGATGTTCACCGGCCTGACGCTCGCCAACGTGCTCGGCGTGCCATTGGGCACCGCGCTCGGGCAATACGCCGGCTGGCGTTCGACGTTCTGGGCGGTCTCCGTGATCGGTGTCATTGCAGCGATCGCGCAGTGGCTTTGGTTGCCGAAGGACATCGAAATGGACAAGGCCAACCTCGCCAGCGAGTTCAAAGTGCTGGGTAAGGTCAATGTTCTGTTGGCGTTGGGCATGAGTGTGCTGGCGTCGACCAGTCTGTTCAGCGTGTTCACCTACATCGCGCCAATTCTGCAGGACATCACCGGTGTCAGCCCCCATGGCGTGACGATCATGCTGCTGTTGTTTGGCGTGGGATTGACGGCGGGCAGCATGCTCGGCGGTCGCCTGGCGGACAGTCGTTTGTTGCCTTCATTGGTCGGCATGGCGCTGGCCGTCATGGTGGTGTTGGCTGCCTTTAGCCAGACCAGTCACTCGGTGATTCCGGCGGCGATCACGCTGGTGCTGTGGGGGATTTTCGCGTTTGCCCTGTGCCCGATCCTGCAACTGCTGATCATCGATCAGGCGCATGAAGCCCCGAACCTCGGTTCGACGCTGAACCAGAGCGCCTTCAACCTTGGCAACGCGGCGGGAGCGTGGATCGGCGGGCTGGTGGTTGCCAGCGGTGCGGATCTGGCGGACCTGCCGTGGACTGGCGCGCAGGTCAGTGGCCTGACTGTGTTGACTGCGCTGTTCTACATCTATCTGCAACGTCGCGGTGCGGCTGCGGTCAATGTGTCCGGCTGAATTGCTGCATCGCTGCTGACACCGCTATCGTCGGAACGCCGCCCGGAGGCTTGAATTTGTCGCTGCCTTTATCTGCCCCACCACCCTCCTCACCTACGTCAATTTCCGCTTCATCGGCCTGCCCGCACGTGCCCTGGATGAGCCTGCGCCAGCGGCACAGGCCGAGCATCACTGATTACTTTTTGCTCTTCTGCGGATCGGGCTCCTGGCCCTGATCCGCAGTCTTCTTCGGCGGCCCGCTCTCGCTGCGGATCTGCGCGTGGCTGATCAGCGCGAAGATGAAACTGCCGCCGATGATGTTCCCCGCCAGCGTCGGCCCGGCGAACACCAGCCAGAAATCCTTCCACGGCAACTGACCGGCAAACACCAGATACGAGACCTCGGCCGAACCGACCACGATGTGGGTGAAATCCCCCAGCGCCATGAGGTAGGTGATGAGGATGATGATCCACATCTTCGCGCTCTCCATGGACGGGATCATCCAGACCATGGTCGCAATCATCCAACCGGAAACGATGCCTTTGGCGAACATCTGGCTGGCGTCGTTCTCCATGATCTTGCGCCCGATGTCGAGGAAAGCCAGGTCGGTCTTGCTGTCGAAAATTGGCAGATTCAGCATCACGTAGGCCACCAGCAACGTGCCGCAGAGGTTGCCGACCAGCACCACCGACCACAGGCGCAGCAACCGGCCGAAATTGTTCAGCGTGGGTTTGGTCATAATCGGCAGCACGGCCGTCAGGGTGTTCTCGGTGAACAATTGCTGACGGGCGAGGATTACCGCGAGAAAGCCTGCGCAGTAGCCGAAGCTGGCGATGACCTTGAAGCCTTCACCGTCCGGCAGTCGGGAGTTGAGCAACCCCATGGCCATCAGCGACAGGCCCATGGTCAGGCCGGCGGCCAGCGCCGACCACCACAGGGCGGCGACGCTGCGCTCGAGTTCCTGATCGCCCTGGGTACGGATGATTTCGTGCAGCACCGCCGCTCGCGGTGGCTGGTTCTTGTCGACCTCGTGCCGTTCTTCCGGCGACAGGTTTGGGGTCTTGCCGTCTTTTTGCGTGTCCATAAAGGTCCTGAACCGGTGGCGTGTCATGTAGGTACGACACGCGCGGTTCGGAGCTGTTCACTGACCGCCCAAACGAAACCGGGTCTGTAGGAGCGAGCGGTGCGGCGTTCCGACTTGCCCGCGAAGGCGTCATCTGCGACACAACGGAAACCGAGGTGAAGCCTTCGCGAGCAAGCTCTGCTCCTACAGGGCTCGCATTACTCGCTGGCGACGTCGTCCTTGAACTGGTCTTTGACGTACGTGATCTCGGTCCGGCCGTGCGGCGCTGGCAAGCCGTCTTCACCCAGATTGACGAAGACAATCTTCTCCACCGTCAGGATGCTTTTGCGGGTGATCTTGTTGCGCACTTCGCACTTCAGAGTGATAGAGGTGCGGCCGAACTCGGTGGCGGTGATGCCCAGTTCGATGATGTCGCCCTGGCGCGAGGCGCTGACAAAGTTGATTTCGGAAATGTACTTGGTGACCACGCGCTGATTGCCCAACTGGACGATGGCGTAGATCGCCGCTTCTTCGTCGAGCCAGCGCAACAGGCTGCCGCCGAACAGCGTGCCGTTGGGGTTGAGGTCTTCGGGTTTTACCCATTTGCGGGTGTGGAAATTCATGGGGGGCTCCGGGCTTGAGGTGCTTGGGCGATACCTTATCGCCCCCCAGCTTCAAGTTTTAAGCGACAAGCTGCAAGTTAAAAGCAGATTCGCTTTTACTTGCCGCTTGGAGCTTGTCACTTGCCACTAGCCGGATAAAGAAAGCTATAATCGCCACCGATTCAGAACGGCTACTACCGTTTTCCCGCCACCTGTCCGAGGGGCGCTGCAGCAGGTTCGACCTGTCAGGCTCGGATGGGGCGTTGACTGGCCATTATCGGCCGGACACTAAACGCACAACGGCGCCCATTCGCATACATTACGAATGGAGGCTCATCATGAGCGCTGTTATCACGCCTGCAGATTTTAACGATTACAAAGTTGCCGACATGTCCCTGGCTGCCTGGGGCCGTCGCGAAACCATCATCGCCGAATCCGAAATGCCTGCCCTGATGGGTCTGCGCCGCAAATACGCTGGTGAGCAACCGCTCAAAGGCGCCAAGATCCTCGGCTGCATCCACATGACCATTCAGACTGCCGTGCTGATCGAAACCCTGGTTGCCCTGGGTGCCGAAGTGCGTTGGTCGTCCTGCAACATTTTCTCGACTCAAGACCAGGCCGCTGCCGCTATCGCTGCTGCCGGTATCCCGGTTTTCGCCTGGAAAGGCGAGACTGAAGAAGAGTACGAGTGGTGCCTGGAGCAAACCATCCTCAAAGATGGCGCGCCTTGGGATGCCAACATGATCCTCGACGACGGCGGCGACCTGACCGAGCTGCTGCACAAGAAATACCCGGCGATCCTGGACCGCGTCCACGGCGTCACCGAAGAAACCACCACTGGCGTTCACCGCCTGCTGGACATGCTGGCCAAGGGCGAGCTGAAAATCCCGGCCATCAACGTCAACGACTCGGTGACCAAGAGCAAGAACGACAACAAGTACGGCTGCCGTCACAGCCTGAACGACGCGATCAAGCGCGGTACCGACCACCTGCTGTCCGGCAAGCAAGCGCTGGTCATCGGTTACGGTGACGTGGGCAAGGGTTCGGCCCAGTCCCTGCGTCAGGAAGGCATGATCGTTAAAGTTTCCGAAGTCGACCCGATCTGCGCCATGCAAGCCTGCATGGACGGCTACGAGCTGGTTTCGCCGTTCATCGACGGTATCAACAACGGTACTGAAGCAAGCATCGACAAAGCGCTGCTGGGCAAGATCGACCTGATCGTGACCACCACCGGTAACGTCAACGTTTGCGACGCAAACATGCTCAAAGCCCTGAAGAAGCGCGCTGTTGTCTGCAACATCGGCCACTTCGACAACGAAATCGACACCGCTTTCATGCGCAAGAACTGGGCGTGGGAAGAAGTGAAGCCACAGGTTCACAAAATCCACCGTACCGGCCCTGGCGCGTTCGACGCCCAGAACGACGACTACCTGATCCTGCTGGCCGAAGGTCGTCTGGTTAACCTGGGTAACGCCACCGGTCACCCAAGCCGCATCATGGACGGTTCGTTTGCCAACCAGGTTCTGGCGCAGATCTTCCTGTTCGGTCAGAAGTACGCCGACCTGTCGCCAGCCCAGAAAGCCGAGCGCCTGACGGTTGAAGTACTGCCGAAGAAACTCGACGAAGAAGTGGCCCTGGAAATGGTCCGCGGTTTCGGCGGCGTTGTGACTCAACTGACCAAGACCCAGGCCGACTACATCGGCGTGACCGTCGAAGGCCCGTTCAAGCCGCACGCTTACCGCTACTGATTGGACCTGCTGTCCGCTCCCCATGGGAGCGGACTTATGCACAATCCACGCTCCCCTGTAGGAGCGAAGCTTGCTCGCGAACGCATCACCGCGTTACTCCTGAAGCACCGCGTCGTTGCTTTCGCGAGCAAGCTTCGCTCCTACAGTAAGCGCGGCGACTGCAAGGCTCACGCGTTTTCAAGGGTATTCCCATGTCCCAAGACCGTCGCTACAGCTTCGAGTTCTTCCCTACGAAGACCGACGCTGGGCATGAAAAACTGCTCGCCACTGCTCGTCAGCTGGCTACGTACAACCCCGATTTCTTCTCCTGCACCTACGGCGCTGGCGGTTCGACCCGTGATCGCACGCTCAACACCGTGTTGCAGCTCGAAAGCGAAGTCAAAGTCCCGGCCGCACCGCATCTGTCCTGCGTTGGCGACAGCAAGGACGACCTGCGCGGCCTGTTGACTCAGTACAAGGCAGCCGGCATCAAGCGTATCGTTGCCCTGCGCGGTGACCTGCCTTCGGGTATGGGCATGGCCAGCGGCGAATTGCGCCACGCCAACGACCTGGTTCAATTCATTCGTGAAGAGACCGGTGATCATTTCCACATCGAAGTCGCCGCTTATCCGGAGATGCATCCGCAAGCGCGCAATTTCGAAGACGATTTGAACAACTTCGTGCGCAAAGCCAATGCTGGCGCCAACAGTGCGATCACCCAGTACTTCTTCAACGCCGACAGCTACTTCTACTTCGTCGAGCGTGTACGGGCGATGGGCGTGAACATCCCGATCGTGCCGGGGATCATGCCGATCACCAACTACAGCAAGCTTGCGCGTTTCTCCGACGCTTGCGGTGCGGAAATCCCGCGCTGGATCCGCAAGCAGCTGGAAGCCTACGGCGACGACACCCAGAGCATTCAAGGCTTTGGTGAGCACGTCATCACCGATATGTGCGAACGCCTGCTGCAAGGTGGCGCACCTGGGCTGCACTTCTACACACTGAATCAGGCTGAAGCGAGTCTGGCGGTGTGGAACAACCTGAAGCTGCCGCGCTAAGAGCAAGATCAAGAGATCGCAGCCTCGTTTCACTCGACAGCTGCTACAGAGTACTCATTTCCCTGTAGCAGCTGTCGAGTGAAACGAGGCTGCGATCTTTTGCATTCAGCGCACTTTTATTGCGCAGCAACACACGGAGATAGAGCTTGTGGATCCCGTTTCTGGCTCTTTGTGACTTCTCGTCGTAATCTCAAGCCATGCCTTTGATCGCCCAGTTACTGACCGTGTTTCTTTTCACTTGCCTGAGCTTCGCCGCCCGGGGCGAGAAGCTGCGCATTGTCACCGAGCCGTGGGCGCCTTATGTCTATGAGCAAGACGGAAAATCCCTGGGCCTGGATTACGAAACCACGGACATCGTCTTCAAACGCCTGGGGATCGAAGTGGACTGGCAGTTCCTGCCGTGGAAACGCTGCCTGTCGATGCTTGAATCGGGCCAGGCGGATGGCGCGCTGGACATCTTTCACAGCGATGAACGCGACGCCACCTTGCTCTACCCCAGCGAACCGCTGTCGGAAGTCGAGTTCGTGATGTTCTACGCCAACGAGCGCCCCCATCCATTCCGCACCTTGGACGATCTCAAAGGCCTGACCGTCGGCACCTCGCCGGGCTATCTCTACAGCAAGGATTTCAGCGAATCGCCCCTGTTCACCCGGGAGCCGGCGCCGACCCATGAAGCCAACTTCGGCAAACTGGTACGCGGGCGAATCGACCTGCTGATCACCGATCGCCGGGTGGGCCAGCACTTGCTCGATGAATTGGGCATCCGCGACAAGATCACCGAAAACCCGACCGTCATCAGCCACCAGAGCCAGTTTTTGGCGGTACGGCGCAACGCCGGCATGGATTTGCTGGTGCAGCGTTTCGGTGCCGAGCTCAAGCGTTTCAAGCGCGAGCCCGCCTACGCTGAGCTGAGCGCCCGTTACGGCGCGGGGCCGGGCACAGGAGGGCAAGCCACCACCGCCACCACGGCCACGGTAAAAACCGTTGAGCAGCAGGAAAGCGGCGCGCAGTGATTGCTCTGTTATACTCCGGCGTTCCCGCCAGGCTCACGCCCGGACGCTCGGACTTGTTCAAGGCATCTCGATCCGCTACAGCGCAGCTTTTCAGCCCGCGCGAGCGCTCCAGACGAGCCTTCAAGGCCCAGCAGGACCGGACGGGATTGCGTTCTTCTTAAACGCCATTCGCGCCAGGCAAGACTCCCATTGGGCCAAGCCCTAACTAGAACAGGATTACTCATGTCCTTTGCTTCCCTCGGTCTCTCCGAGGCTTTAGTCCGCGCCATCGAGGCAGCGGGCTATACCGAGCCTACTCCGGTGCAACAGCGGGCTATTCCCGCCGTGTTGCAAGGTCGCGACCTGATGGTTGCGGCTCAGACAGGTACTGGTAAAACCGGCGGTTTCGCCCTTCCGATTCTGGAGCGGTTGTTTCCGGGCGGTCACCCGGACAAATCCCAGCGTCACGGCCCGCGCCAACCGCGCGTACTGGTGCTGACCCCTACCCGCGAACTCGCGGCCCAGGTACACGAGAGCTTCAAGGTCTATGCCCGTGACCTGAAGTTCGTCAGCGCCTGCATCTTCGGCGGCGTCGGCATGAACCCGCAGGTTCAGGCCATGTCCCGTGGTGTTGACGTGCTGGTGGCCTGCCCTGGCCGCCTGCTCGACCTCGCCGGTCAAGGCAGCGTCGATTTGTCCCACGTGGAAATCCTCGTGCTGGACGAAGCCGACCGCATGCTCGACATGGGCTTTGTCCATGACGTGAAGAAGGTCCTGGCTCGTCTGCCGAACAAACGCCAGAACCTGCTGTTCTCGGCGACGTTCTCCAAAGACATCACCGACCTCGCCGGCAAGCTGCTGCACAACCCGGAACGCATCGAAGTCACGCCACCGAACACCACGGTCGAGCGCATCGAGCAACGTGTCTTCCGTCTGCCAGCCAACCACAAGCGTTCGCTGCTGGCGCACTTGATCACCGCTGGCGCTTGGGAACAGGTCCTGGTGTTCACCCGCACCAAGCACGGCGCCAACCGTCTGGCCGAATACCTGGACAAACACGGTCTCACCGCCGTCGCGATCCACGGCAACAAGAGCCAGAACGCCCGCACCAAAGCACTGGCCGACTTCAAGGCCGGTGAAGTGCGCATCCTGGTCGCCACCGACATCGCCGCTCGCGGCCTCGACATCGACCAGTTGCCACACGTGGTCAACTTCGAACTGCCGAACGTCGACGAAGATTACGTTCACCGTATCGGCCGTACAGGCCGTGCCGGTCGTTCGGGTGAGGCGATCTCGCTGGTCGCTCCGGACGAAGAAAAGCTGCTGAAAAGCATCGAGCGCATGACCAAGCAGAAGATTGCCGACGGCAACCTGATGGGCTTCGACTCCAGCGCAGTAGAAGCCGAGAAACCAGAAGTCCGCGAGCGTCCGGATGTGCGTAACCCGCGCAATCCACGTGGCCCGCGCGGCGACGGTCCAACCGGCACCGGCGGTGGCGGCGGTCGTAAAGACAAGGGCAAGGACAAGGGCGGCAAGGAAAAACCGGCAGCCACTGGCCGTGGCGATCGCCCGGCGCGTGAACACAAGCCACGCGAAGGCACCCCGGCTCGCGAGCAACAGCGCCCGGCTCCTCGCGCCGCTGCTGACCGTGCTCCGGACGAGTTTCTGGACGACGACGTCGATAACTTCGGTAACCGCGTCGACTACGTGCCTCAAGCCAAACCGGCTCAGGGCCGTGGCCGCCGTCCGGGTGCTCCGGCACAAGGTTCGGCTGCTGGCGCTGGCGCAGGTGCTCCGCGCACCGGCGGCAAGCCTCAGGGTCGCCAAAGTGGTCCGCGCAGCAGCGACGGCGCCACCACCGGCACGCCGCCGGCCAAGCGCAGCGGTCCACGCAACGGCGCTCCACGTGAGGGCCAGGCCCGTCGCGAAGAGCCGCGCAACCGTCGCCCGGCCCGCACCGACGATCAGCCGCGTTCGGAACCCGCCGTGCAGAACCCGCGCGGCCCGGCACCGAAGATCATCCATAAAGAGTCGAAGACCGATCGGTTCCCGACTCCTGAGCAACTGGATCAACTGCCAGGCCGTCCGCGCGGTGAGAAACCAGCGTTGCTGACCCGCAATCGCTGATTTAACGCTGCAATGAAAAATGCCTCTGATCTCACGATCCGGGGCATTTTTTTATGCTTCATCATGACCCTGTAGGAGCGAGGCTTGCCCGCGAAGGGGTCAACCGGATTTCTGTGGTGAGGCCGCTGGCGCTTTCGCGGGCAAGCCTCGCTCCTACAGGATTTGTGGTGCGGCGCAGATTATGTTCGGCAATAAAAAACGCCCCCGATCGTGAGATCGGGGGCGTTTTTGTGTCAGGCGCGAATATTACTTCGCTTTCACACCTTCAAACGAAACGTACAGCTCGACCGCATCGGACGCTGGGCCCAGGTCTTTCTGCTTGCCGAAGTCGGAACGCTTGATGCTGGTAGTGCCTTCGAAGCCGGCACGGTAGCCACCCCATGGATCCTTGCCTTCACCCAGGAACGTGGCCTTGACCACGACTGGCTTGGTCACGCCAAGGATGGTCAGGTCGCCGGTCACGTCGGCAGTGTCTTTGCCAGCGGCGTTTTTGCCGGTGGATTTGACGCTGGTGGAGACGAACTTGGCTTTAGAGCCGTTCAGGAAGTCTTTGCTGGCGATGTGTTTGTCGCGCTCGGCATGGTTGGTGAACACGCTGGCGGTGTTCACGTTGAACTCGATCTTGCTGTCTTCTGGCTTGGCAGCGTCGAAGCTGAACGTGCCGTCGATATCCTTGAAGGTACCGGTGATGAAGCTGTAGCCCAAGTGGCTGATCTTGAAGTCAACGAAGGCATGCTGGCCTTCCTTGTCGACGACGTAGTCAGCCGCCATTACGTTAGCGGACAGCAGAGCCGAACCGATTGACAGAGCAGCGAGTGTTTTTTTCAACATGCTTTCTATTCCTTTGGAGTCGAGGTTGAACTTCAGGCTTTGCGGCCCAGCATTCGAGTGAGGGTCGCATCACGATCGATAAAGTGGTGCTTCAATGCTGCCAACGCATGGAGACCGGAAAAAATTACCAGCGCCCACGCCAGATACAGATGAATCACACCGGCGGTGTCTGCCTGGTCCGGTAGTCCGGAAACCAGCGCAGGAACTTCAAACAGGCCAAACACCGAAATCCCGACACCGTCTGCGGTAGAAATCAGGTATCCGGCAATCATCACAGCAAACAGACTGAGGTAAAGAAACGAATGACCGAACTTGGCGCCAAGACGCGTCATGCGGCTATACGTTTCCAGTACCGGCGGTGGTGGGCTGACAACGCGCCACAACACCCGCAGAACCATGACGGTCAACAACACCAGGCCAATGCTCTTGTGCAATTCCGGCGCGTCTTTGCGCCAGGTGCTGTAGTAGTCGAGACCGACCATCCACCAGCCCAGCGCAAACAAACCAACGACCGCCAGCGCCACGCCCCAGTGCATGAAGATGCTGACCCAACCGTAGCGGGAAGAAGAGTTACGTAGCTGCATTGCCCAAATCCTGTGAGAACTGCGACCAAGACTATCGAGTTATCTATCGATTTAAAGCGGAAAATTTCGCTTTGAAATATCGAGAAATACGATCAAGACCTTGAATCCAACACGTTAAGAAAATGTTAACCCACAAAAAAATCGACATTCGTCCAAGCGTAGACCTTTCAGACTTCCTGCTCTGACCGCTCACTCCACCCGTCTGAACTGTCAGATCTGACAGTAGATTTCACCCTTGCCAAAACATCAACTTAAACAGGACGGGCTCAATCCGTGCGCCCCGAACAGGAGTTCAACCATGAATAGCGAGTCTAGCCGTCAATTTGCAATTGAAGTGGGAAAGGGGCCGCGAGGGATTGCCGTGAGTAAGGATGGATCACGCGTCTATGTCGGCAACTACATCTCAGGTGATGTGTCAGTTATCGACACCAAGGACAGAACAGTCATTGCCACTATTAAAGTCGGCGAGTACCCGCAACGGGTTGCCCTCAGTCCAGATGAAAGTCTCGCTTTCGTGACCAATTACGGTTCAGGTTCGATTTCGGTGGTGAATACCCAAACGCTCAAGTGTATTCGTGATATCGACGTCGGCGTTCACCCTTGTGGCATCGTATCCAGTCCGGACGGGAAATGTGTTTACACCCATGTGCAGGGTAGAAAATCACTGGCCATTCTAAACACAGACACCTTTGATGTGACCCACGCTTGGGAATCACAACTGGAGTGCAGAGACATCGGCATCAGCCCGGACGGCTCAAAACTCTACGTGACCGGTTCCGGCTATGAAGGCATTTTCCCGAAGGAAACCCTGACCATCATTGATAGCCAAACGCTGGAAATCATCAAGTCAGTGAAGACGCCTCAAGATCCTTGGTGGATTTCAGTGAATCCGAACAATGGCAACGTTTATGTCATGTGCCAATTTGAACGAAAACTTGCCGTAGTCGACGCTGAATTTCAGCTAAAAGTGGCCGACTCGGTTTACACAGAGGGGCAATTAGCGTTTGACGGACAATACGCCTACCTGTTGGATTTCAGTGCGAAAGAGGTAGTGGTTATTGACACTGTCAGCCATGAAGTCCAACGCAAATTAGCCATCGTTGGTGCTATCGCGCCCTGGAATGTCACCTACGCTAACGGCGCGCTATATTTCAGCGACTATTCGAAGAACTCCGTATGTGTCATGGACACTCTCGCCCTGATCCATCGTTGAAAAGCCAAATTTCGGCGTCCTATGAAAATCTGTCACGCATAAAAAAAGCGCGGCATCACTGCCGCGCTTTTTGATCAGCCCAAAGCTTATTGCGCTTTGGTTTCCGTAGCTGCCGGAGTTGTTGCAGCAGGCTTGGCCGCTGGCTTCTTCGCCGGTTCAGCTTTTTTCGCCGGAGCTTTTGCCGGAGCCTTTTTGGCTTCGGTTTTAGCCGCTGGCTTCTTCGCCGCAGGCTTGGCCGCCGCCTTTTTGGCAGGCTCGGCTTTTACCGGCACAGCAGGCTTCGGTGCTTCAACAGGCGCAGGGGCCGGCGTTGGCACTGGAGCAGGAGCCGGTGCAGGCGGAGTGACAGGCTCTGGTGCCTTGACCGGTTCCGGCTTCTTGTCGTCATCGGACGAACCGCCGAACAGGTTGGTGAAGAAGTTGCCTTTCTTAGCCGCCACCGCGCCGGCCGCCACAGCAGTCGCTGCCGGAACAACCTTCGCCGGTTCAAACGACTTGCCCGCCGCCAGGTCTTCAACCTGACTGGCCGCGCGCTGACCGGTGCGCAATGCGCCTTCCAGCGTGCCCGGGTACAAGGTGTCGGTGTGTTCGCCAGCGAACGCTACACGTTGCAGCGGACGCTCCCACAAGCGCCAGTACTTGCTGATCTGGCCCGGGCCGAAAGCCAGGTAAGCGCCACCCATCGACGGGTCGGTGCTGTAGCGGCGGATTTCATAACCGGTGAACGAGCCGCGCGCCTGTGGATAAAACGCGTGCAGACGAATCAACACCTGGTCGACCATTTGCTTGTCGCCGAACGCCTGCATCACGCGCGCGTTGTCGCCAGACAGGTTGATCACCACGTTGGCGCCGCCCTTCAGCGCCGGTTCGACCCACAACATGCCAAGACCGGTGTTGCTGTAGATCTCGCCGGACATGCGCGCCTTGCTTTCCCACACCGGCGTCTTGAACTTCAGCATGATCTGGTCGCGCCAGCCGTAGTTGGTGCCTTTGATGGCGCCCAGGTGCTGGGCATCCAGCGCCGGGGTCATCACGATTTTGTTCAGTGCACGCAACGGCACGGCCACCACCACGTAGTCAGCCTGATAGCCAACGCTGCCGACTTTGACGGTCACGCCGTCCTTGTCCTGGGTGATGGACGACACCGGGGAACTGGTCTTGATGGTTTTCAGCTGTTTGACGAAGGCCTGGGCCAGCACCGGGCTACCGCCAAGCAGACGCGAAGCGCGCAGGTCACGGTCGGAGACGCCACGGTAAACACGGCTCTGCTGTGCGAAATACAGCAGCGACAGACGCGAAGGCTCGTCGTAACGGGTACGAATCTGCTGGTTCACCAACTGACGTGCAGTGGCTGGCAAGCTCAGACGGTCGAGCCAGTTCGAGACGTTGATCTGATCCAGAGCGTGCAGCGTACTGTTGGCCGCCGGGTTCTGAGGATCTTCGATCGAACGCGCCAGATCATCCACGGTCTTTTCGTAGCGCTTGAGTGCTTCGGCAGTGGCCGGTTCCTTGGTGGCCAGATCGGCAGCGGTGTAATACACGCCATCGATCAGGTAGCTCGGGGTCCGCACGAATTCAGGGGCTGGCGTGGTGCTCAGCTTGAAGGTCGATACGTATTTGTTCAGCACCGGTTGAGTCTTGTCGTTGCCGATCCACTCACTGGTGGCCATGCCGGAGCGACCGCCCAGGTTCGGCTTGGCTTCCAGCAGGGTCACCTGCCAGCCTTTGTTCTGCAGTTCGTAAGCCGCCGTCAGACCCGAGAGCCCGCCGCCGATCACGATCGCCGTTTTATCCTTGGCCAGCGCAGACACGCTGAACAGCCCTAACATCACCAGCGCACAGGCGCGCAGCCAACCAGCAGACATTCAGCGAACTCCGGAAATACACGAGGAAATAGCGGTTTTACGAGTCAGACGACTCAAAGAACCGCGAAGAATACGTCAGCCATCAAAACGCCGCCAGCGACGTCTATCGACCTATACAAAGTAGCTCAATCGACACAATGGGTTGTCCCCGTGCGATGCATTGCATAGGCTTGCGCGATTGTTTGCCCGCGAAACCAGCGAGCCGCCTCGAGGAGACTGAACATGGGCCTGAATAATCAGTGGATGCAACGCGATCTCGCGGTGTTGTGGCATCCCTGCACCCAGATGAAAGACCACGAACAGCTGCCGCTGATCCCGATCAAGCGCGGTGAAGGCGTGTGGCTGGAAGACTTCGAAGGCAAACGCTACCTCGACGCCGTCAGCTCCTGGTGGGTCAACGTGTTTGGCCACGCCAACCCGCGGATCAACCAACGCATCAAAGACCAGGTTGATCAGCTGGAACACGTGATCCTCGCCGGTTTCAGCCATCAGCCAGTGATCGAGTTGTCCGAGCGCCTGGTGAAGATGACGCCGGAAGGCCTGACCCGATGCTTCTACGCCGATAACGGTTCGTCCTGCATCGAAGTCGCGCTGAAGATGAGCTTTCACTACTGGCTCAACCGCGGCCAGCCGAACAAAAAGCGCTTCGTCACCCTGACCAACAGCTACCACGGCGAAACCATGGCGGCGATGTCGGTGGGCGACGTGCCGCTGTTTACCGAAACCTACAAGGCGTTGCTGCTGGACACCATCAAGGTGCCGAGCCCTGATTGCTACCTGCGCCCCGAAGGCATGAGCTGGGAAGAACACTCGCGCAACATGTTCGTCGCCATGGAACAGACCCTGGCCGAGAACCACGACACCGTCGCTGCGGTGATTGTCGAGCCGCTGATCCAGGGCGCGGGCGGCATGCGCATGTATCACCCGGTGTATCTCAAATTGCTGCGCGAAGCCTGCGACCGTTATGGCGTACACCTGATCCACGACGAAATCGCCGTCGGCTTCGGCCGCACCGGGACGATGTTCGCCTGTGAACAGGCCGGCATCCGCCCGGACTTCCTCTGCCTGTCCAAGGCCCTGACCGGCGGCTACCTGCCGCTGGCGGCTTGCGTCACGACCGAAGATGTCTATAGCGCGTTCTACGACGACTACCCGACCCTGCGCGCCTTCCTGCATTCGCACAGTTACACCGGCAATCCGCTGGCGTGCGCGGCGGCATTGGCGACGCTGGATATCTTCGAAGAAGACAACGTCATCGAGAACAACAAGGCCCTGGCGCAGCGCATGGCCTCCGCCACCGCCCACCTGGTCGATCACCCGAACGTCTCGGAAGTGCGCCAGACCGGCATGGTGCTGGCCATCGAGATGGTCAAGGACAAGGCAACGAAAGAAGCGTATCCGTGGCAGGAACGCCGCGGCTTGAAGGTGTTTCAGCATGCGTTGGAGCGCGGTGCTTTACTTCGACCGTTGGGCAGCGTGGTGTACTTCCTGCCGCCGTACGTGATTACACCGGAGCAGATCGATTTTCTGGCTGAAGTGGCCAGTGAAGGCATCGACATCGCGACCCGTGATGGCGTCAGCGTGTCGGTGCCGAAAGACTTCCACCCCGACTTCCGCGATCCGGGCTAACAGTCACCGAGAAACCCTGTGGTGAGGGGGCTTGCCCCCGTTGGGTCGCGAAACGGCCCAAATAGAGGGACTGCTGCGCAGTCCAGCGGGAGCAAGCTCCCTCGCCACAAAAGCTGATTGCGTACGCTGCTACATTCGACTTTTTACAGAGACCCAGCATGAGACTGTCCCGCTTCTTCATCGACGCCCCCCTGAGCATCGGCCAACACGAGTTGCCGGAAGCCCAGGCCCATTACATCAGCCGCGTGCTGCGTATGGCCGAGGGTGATGCGCTGCAACTGTTCGACGGCTCGGGCCATGAGTTTCGCGCCACGCTGGCGGAGGTCGGCAAGAAACGCGTCGTCGTGCAGATCGATGAAAGCTTCGCCGGGCAGATCGAATCGACGCTTGCGATCCATCTCGGCCAGGGCTTGTCCCGTGGCGAGCGCATGGATTGGGCCATTCAGAAAGCCACCGAACTGGGCGTCACTGAAATCACCCCGATTTTCAGCGACCGCTGTGAAGTCCGCTTGAAGGACGAACGCGCCGACAAACGCCTGATGCATTGGCGCCAAGTGGCGATCAGCGCGTGCGAGCAATGCGGGCGTTCACGGGTGCCGGTGATTCATCCGCCGCTGTTGTTGGCAGACTGGTTGAAGCAGACCGAGGCTGAATTGAAACTGGTGCTGCATCCGGTGGCTGAGCCGTTGGTGAGCCATGAGAAGCCTGGGACGTTGGCGTTCCTGATCGGGCCTGAGGGTGGACTGTCGGATGCTGAAGTCGATCAGGCCAAGAGCGCCGGGTTCCATGCCGCCCGCCTCGGGCCTCGGGTGTTGCGGACAGAGACCGCGCCGGTGGTTGCACTGGCGGTGGCCCAGCAGCTTTGGGGAGATTTCTAGGCCGCCATCGCTAGCAGGCTAGCTCCCACATTGAATTTTGGGTGTTCACCGGAGATCTCCTGTGGGAGCTAGCCTGCTAGCGATTGGCCGCGACGCGGTTTAAAGGACATAAAACAAAATCGCGACAAAGTGCAGCACACTCCCCGCAATCACGAACAAATGCCAGATCCCGTGCGCATGCCGCAAACGGCTGTCCAGGGCAAAAAAGACAATCCCCACGGTGTACAACACCCCACCCGACGCCAGCCAGGCAAACCCTGTACTGCCCAGCGCCGCGAGTAACGGCTTGACCGCCACCAGCACAATCCAGCCCATCACCGCATAAATCACGATCGACAGAATCCGCGCTTCCGACCGCGGCTTGATCTCTTGCAGGATGCCGATCAGCGCCAGTCCCCAGACAATCCCGAACAGCGTCCAGCCCCAAGGCCCGCGCAAGGTCACCAGGCAAAACGGCGTGTAACTGCCGGCGATCAGCAGGTAGATCGAAAAGTGATCGACCTTCTGCATGATCGCTTTCTTGCGCCCGCGCACGCTGTGGTACACGGTCGATGCGCTGTAAAGCACCATCAAGGTAAATCCGTAAATCGCCACGCTGACGATCTTCCACGGGCTGCCGTCCATGCTGGCAATCACCAGCATCCACACCACCCCGACACACGCCGCCACTGCCCCGACCAAATGCGTCCAGGCGTTCAATCTTTCCCCGTGATACATGTGTTGCTCACCTCAAAATTCATTGCAACATCGCGCAAGGCTCAGGCCTTGAGATTAAAAGCGCAATGTTTCAGATCACAAATTCCCTCATACGTGCACAATCGAGCCATTCGAATAAGAGCTACGCCCATGCTGATCGACGAAGAGTTGACCCTGAAAAAACTCGAAGTGTTCCTGGCCTTCATGCGCACCGGCAACTTGGCCCGGGCCGCCGCCGAGTTGCAGACCAGCAATGTCAGCGTGCACCGGGCGATCCATTCCCTGGAAAGCGCCCTGCGCTGCCCGCTGTTCAAGCACGAAGGCCGCAATCTGACGCCGCTGGAAAGCGCTTATGTGCTGGAAGAACGAGCGCAGAAGCTGATTCAGGACGTGGTCGAAACCGTGCGCCTGACCCGCGAAGCCGCCGGTTTCTCCGCCGAGCGCTTCAAGCTGGGCTCGCTGTATTCGTTGACGGTGAAGACGGTGCCGCAGCTGATCATGGGCCTGAAGATCCGCCGCAGCGAGCTCAATATCGACCTGATCCTCGGCTCGAACTTCGACCTGCTGTACAAGCTCAAGAACATGGAAGTCGACGCGATCCTGGTGTCGCTGGACGAGAGCGTCAACGACCCGGACTGCGAGCAAATCCAGCTGTTTTCCGACGACATCTTTCTCGCCACACCGGCTGATTCAAAGTTTGCCAAACGGACCGAAGTCGACCTTGCCGAAGTACGCGATGAGACATTCATTACGCTGACTCAGGGCTTTGCCACGCACCAGGACGGTAATCGGGTGTTCAAGCAGGCGGGGTTCGAGCCGAAGGTGGCGATGCAGGTCAACGACATCTTCACCCTGCTGAGCATGGTCAGCTCGGGCGTGGGTTATGCGTTGCTGCCGGGACGGATTGCGGCGGTGTATGAGAATCGGGTGAAGCTGATTCCGTTGCAGGAAAAGTATCGATTGCAGCAGCACATTGGGGTGGTGTTCTTGAAGGCCAAGGAGCGCGATCCGAATCTGCTGGCGTTGCTGGCGGAGTGTCGGATGTATGCCAATCGCAATGCTGCGGTGTGACTAAGAACCACCCCTCACCCCAGCCCTCTCCCCAGAGGGGAGAGGGGGAAAGGGAGCCGATCTCTATGGTTTTCAAGACCTGAGTTCGACTCGATACTTCAGGTCGATGCAGCTCCAAGAACAACTCGGTCAGTCCCCTCTACCCCTTGGGGAGAGGGTTAGGGTGAGGGGTGGTTTTTGAGCCCTACCCCACAATCCCGCGAACAATGAAGTACAACAACGAAGGCCCAAGCAAGCACCCAAGCCCGGTATGAAACGTCGCCGTCAACGCGCCATAAGGCACCAGCCGCCGATCCGTCGCCGCCAACCCGGCCGTCACACCGCTGACAGTGCCAGCCAACCCGCCAAACACCATCGCCGAGCGAGGGTTATCCAGCCCCATCCAGCGCGCCGCCATCGGTGTGCCGACCATCACCAGAATCGCCTTGATCAACCCGGTGGCAATCGACAGCGCGACCACATCCGAACTGGCGCCAATCGCCGCACCGGTCACCGGCCCGACGATGTACGTCACCGCACCCGCGCCAATGGTAGTCATGCTGATCGCATCGCGATAACCAAACGCCCAGGCCATGCTCGCGCCGACAATGAACGGCAGAATCGTGCCCAGCAGCAGCGCAATCACACCAATCAAACCGGCCTTTTTTGCTTCGGTGGCCTGCACTTCGAACGCCGTGGCAACGATCGCAAAGTCCCTTAGCATGGCGCCGCCCATCAGACCGATGCCGGAAAACAGCGTCAGATCTGCCAGGCCCTTTTGCCCGCCGGTCATGGTACCGCCGACCCAGGCCAGAAAAAGCCCAATGACAATGGCAATGGCCGAGCCGTGAATACGTCCGAACGTCAGGCGTTTGGACAACACCACCGACACCCACATGATCACGCCGACGAACGCGAACGCCGTGACCAGACTGTTATTGGCCAGGCCTTTCTCGATGAGTTCCCACATATCAGCGACCTCCTACTGGCGTGCCAACCGGAGTGATGTCCACCGGCTCATCGGGCAACGGTTCGCCCTTGTGGGTCCGGCTGATCAAGGCAATGGTGCAACCGCAAATCACCACCGAACCAATCGCCGCCAGCACCGCCACCGGGCCGCCGTGCAGAGCGGTGACGACGTTCTGTTGCGCGGCCATCGCGACCACCACCGGAATGTACATCGCGCCCCAGAAGCCGACGCCCATCTCGCAATCCTTGGTCATGCCGCCGTGCCTGTGCATCCACAACCGTGCGCAGATCAGCAGGATCATCGCGATCCCGACCCCGCCCACGTTGGATTTCACCCCCAGCAACACGCCGAGCATGTCACCCAGGATCACCCCTGCCAGCGTACAAATCGCCAACAGCGCCACACCGTAAATAATCATTGTTGTTGTCCTCAAAGTGCATCGTCGAATGTTGTTTTTGTTGTTCGAAGGCCTGAGTCGGTGGTCTAGGGTTGGCGGCTTCCCTCCTCACGCAACAGCGCCTGCAAGGTATCGAGGCGAGCACCGTCGAAAGCGATCACGGTGCCTTGCTCGAACACCCGGCGCGCCAGCCCGGTCAGCACCGCACCGGGCGGCAGTTCGATCTGTAGACGCACGCCACGCTCGTAAGCGCTTTGCACGGTGCCGCGCCAGTCGACGACGCGGCACATGTTGAATGCCAGGTCATCGCGCAAGGCTTCAATGCTGATGACAGGCCGGGCGCGGCTGCCGCTCAGGTAGCCCACTGTCGGGGTTTTCAGTTGCACGTTGGCGAAGGCTTCGGCCAGGGTTTTCGCTGGGGCTTCCAGCAACGGGCAATGGGACGGCACGCTGACGGCCAGACGCTTGGCCAGACCTGCACCGCGCACTCGGGCCAGCTCAGCGACGGCTTTCATCGCCGTATCACTGCCAGCGATGACCACCTGGTTATCGGCATTGATATTGGCCAGATAGACCGGGGTGTCGACGCTGTGAACCTGCGCCAGCAAATCTTCCACTGTGGATAAATCAAGACCGATGATCGCAGTCATGCCGTAGCCCTGCGGATACGCTTGCTGCATAAGTTCGCCGCGCAGACTGACCAGATGCAGCGCATCGCTGAATCTCAAGGCGCCGGCCACCACCGCTGCCGGGTAGGCGCCGATGGACAATCCCGCCACGTAATCCGGTGCCATTGATAACTGGCGTGAAGCGGCGACACCGGCAATCAATAGGCACAGCTGAACCGCCCGAGTTGACTTCAACGCCTCGGCAGAATCCAGCAGCAACGTGTCTTCGACTAGCACTTCACTTGCCTCGATCACCGTTTCGCGAGGCAAACGATGGAGCATGCCCGGCTGCTGCGCGCCCTGGCCGGGGAACACCAGCAAACTGCTCACGCTGCTTGCTCCCACGGATCAATGACCAGGCAGGCTTCACGGGCGTTTTTCAGCAAGACCCGGCGGGCAGCACCAGCCCATTCGCGCAGGGCGATGGCGCCGAAAGGCGTCTGCAACTGCATGTCTACCTGGCACGCAGCCGTGTCCAGAATCTTCATCAGCGCCTGCGCTTTCAATCGGTCGAGCGGTTGCGGCGTGCGCAGGATCAAGTCGAGATCGCTGCGCTCATGCAACGCCTGAAAACCGCTGGCCAATTCAAACCCGGCACTGCCGCTGACACCCCACACCCAACCACAATCATCCAGCAGTGGCCGCAGTTGATTGAGGGCGTGCACTGCCGGTACATCCCGATCAATCACGACATGACAAAGTTCTTCCGGTTTAACCCGACGCGAAATCGCATCGATCGACATCACCGTTGCAAAGCGCTGCTCACGCAACCGCCCACGCACCCCGACCGCGACGTAATCCGGCGCACTCAACGCACGCCGAACCACCACCGGCTGACCCGCGCTGATCGACTCGATCACCCACGCAGGCGCGTCCACCGGCAGCTGCTCCGGGGTCATGCCCCAAAGCAGGTCGTGGGCCAGAAACGTGTTCACCACTGCGCTCTCAGCAGTTGGCGAACCTTGCTCGATGCCGCGCGGTTACTCGCGCCCAAACGGCTGCTCAAATCGCGACCGCTGGCGGCAACATCGCCAATCGCCTGGTTCAGGCATTCAGTCACGCGAGTCAGATCCGCCGCCGTCGGTTGCTCGATCTGTTCCACCGACAAGGTTTCCCAGAGCAATCCAAGGCTCGCGTAGCTGTCGATGTCATAGGCCATCGGCGGCACGCTGGCGGCCAGCGCTTCAAGCTCCTCAATGCTGCGCAAGGTCACCCGCGCAGCTGAAGCCTTGCCCATCGCGTGCACCATGACGCCGGGGTCACGCAGGGCAATCAAGCGATTGGCCTGATACCCGTGCGCCAGAAACGCCCCGGACATCGCCTTGCCCACCAGCAAACCGATCACCGCATGGCCGGCCAACCGGGCGCGGGCATAGCTGTCCGCCGCGCCAGCCAAGGCCTGATGAATCCCGAGCGCTTCTTCGCGCCGACCGTAGGCCTGACTCGGCACATCGACGATGGCGATCAAGGCGCGCTTGTGCGGTTTATCCGCGTCTGCGGCGATGACTTCATCCACAGCCTTGGCCAGACCCCAGCCCTCCAGCAGACCGACCTCGCCATTGCGGGCGCGGACGAAGCGGTTGTCGGGGTCGGTAACCACCGCGATAAACCGAACAGGTTGGTCGTCCAACACGCCATCAGCGACTTTCAACGAAGCCGGCAAACCTTCGACCGATTTGGCGCCCGAACTCAGGGCGCTGAACCAGTTCAAGCCTCTCAGGGAATACGAACTCATGAGCGCTCTCCTTGATACAGATCGCGAACCGTTGCCGGCTCGATTTGCGGCTCGGCGTCCAGACGGGCCAGCCGTTGCAGGAACAGGTCGGCCTGACGGCTGCGTTGTTGTTCCGGCAAACCTTGCTTGAGCAATTCACTAATCTGCTGCTGAATCTGCGCCACATCATCGGCGACATAACGGTCCACCAAACCACTGGCAAAACGCTGCTCACCACCGGTCAGGCTCCAGATGAAAGGACGGTCGCGAGAGTCATATTCCTCAAGCCCGGCTTCCTGTTCGATCACTTGCGGACCGTTCAGACCAAGCCGCGCTTCCTGAGTCACCAGCAAGTAGCTGCATAACCCGGCAGCAATCGACATCCCGCCAAAGCACCCCACGCTGCCGGCGACGACACCAACGACTGGCTGGTATTGGCGCAGATCGACAATCGCCGCATGAATATCGGCAATCGCGGCCAGTCCGAGGTTGGCTTCCTGCAAGCGCACGCCACCGGTTTCCAGCAGCAACACGGCGCGGGTCGGGATGCCGTTGCGGTTATCTTCGGCGGCCAATTCCAGCGCACCGGCCATTTTCGCCCCGCCGACTTCGCCGAGGCTGCCGCCCTGAAACGCGCCTTCGATGGCGGCAATCACCACCGGCAATCCACCGATGCTGCCCTTGGCGATTACCACGCCGTCGTCAGCTTGCGGCACCACACCCTGGCGCGACAGCCACGGCGACATGACACGTTGAAACGGGTCGAGCAGTTCGCGGAAGGTGCCGGCGTCGAGCAAGGCTTTCGCCCGTTGCCGGGCGCCGAGTTCGACGAAGTTGCGTCTTTGTAGGGATGGCTGGAGGAGATCAGTCATGGCCGATCTCCTCAAAACCCTGCTCCAAGCGCAAGCGCACCACGCCGGGGGTCGCGCCGAAATCGTGGATATCGATGGCCATCGCCGGCGGTGTCTGGCCGTCGAACATCCGTGCAAACAGATGCTGCCAGCGTTGTTCCGCGCCATTGACCGAGGTCTGCACCTTGATCGTCAATTTGCCGGCCTGACCCGGTTCGATCAGCACTTCCAGATCGCCCGAGCCGACACAGCCCACCAGCGTGCGGCCGCGTGGCGGCTGCCCGGCGGGGAATTCAAAGGATAAGGTTTCCATCAGCAAGCTCCGGACTCGATGCGGTCGATAAACAGGCAGGCGGCGAGTAAATCCGCTGCACCACCGGGCGACGCATTCAATGCGATTAAGTGTTCGTCCAGCTCATGCAAACGGCGGCGACCGGCGAGGCTGGCACTGCCGCCCGCATCGAGCACGGCCTGGGCACCGCGTTGCATGGCGTGCAGACCGTGTTCGCCGGCGCGGTAGAGCACGCAGGTGTCGGCCAGGTTCGTCATGATCGCCAGCAAGGCATCGAGCCGGGCGTTCTGCTCGCCATGACCCAAGGCACGGCTGCGTTTGAGTTGCGGCAGCGCGCGTTGCAGCACTGCCGGGAAACCGAGCTGAGCTTCTTCACGGGCACCGCGAGCGCCGTAACGCTGGGCGACTTGGGCGCCATGGCTGAGTGGACGTGGCGCGTAACGGTCGTCGAGTAACGCGAGGCGTGCGGCGCGCAAAGTGACCGCGTTTGCGGTGCTGGACTCAGGTTCCAGCGCGGCGGCAGTGACCAAGAGACCCAAGGCCCAGATTGCCCCGCGATGAGTGTTCACGCCGCCGGTGGTGGCGAGCATCGCGTGCTCCCCTTCCCGACCAATACGCCCGACGGCTTCGCGCAGCGGCAAGCAGACTTCGCCGTACTCGCCGGCTGCTTCCGCCATTTCCTTGAACGCCGGCCACAGGGACAGCGCCGAGGTGTGCATCAGCCCAAGGTGTAAATCGGTGTGAGCGCCATTGCCACGACGGTCGACCAATGCCGGTTTCGGCGACAGGTCCGCTTCGTCGATCAGTGCGTCCACGGCCATGTCCGCCAGCCGTTCAGCCAGGGAAAGCGTTTTCGGTTGCAGGTTGAATGCGTGCATTACCAGCTCCTGAACTTGGCGGGCGGGTTGTAGAGGCCACCGGACCACTCAACCAGATCGGCCACGCTTTTAGCGGCGAGCAATTCGCGGGTGGCGTCGGTGCGGCGGATGCCGAGGTCTTCGGGCAAGGCGATCAGGCCTTCGCGGCGCATGCGCGCGGTGTCTTTCGGGTTGTGGCGCAGGCCGATGGCGGTCACCCCGGCCACGGCGGCGATCATGGTCTGGCGTTCTTCCAGCGAACGCGCCTTGTACAAATAGGCGATGCCTTCTTCGGTCAGCAGGTGGGTGACGTCGTCGCCGTAGACCATGATCGGCGCGAGTGGCATGCCGCTTTTTTTCGCCACCTCTATCGCGTCGAGGGTTTCGACGAAGGTCGGTTTGCCGCCTTCCTGGAAGGTCTCGACCATTTGCACCACGAGTTTTTTGCCGCGTTCGAGCAAGGCTTCGGGCGCATCGTCGTGACGCATGTCGAGCCAGGCCGGGGTGCTATGGCGGCGACCGCGCGGGTCGTGACCCATGTTGGGCGCACCGCCGAAACCAGCCAAACGTCCCCGAGTGACGGTGGAGGAGTGGCCGTCACCATCGACTTGCAAAGTCGCGCCGATAAACAGGTCCACCGCGTATTGCCCGGCGAGCTGACAGAACATCCGGTTGGAACGTAGCGAGCCGTCGCGCCCGGTGAAGAACACATCCGGCCGCGCGGCGATGTAGTTTTCCATCCCCAGTTCGGTGCCGAAGCAATGCACGCTTTCGACCCAGCCGCTTTCAATCGCAGGGATCAAGGACGGGTGCGGATTGAGCGTCCAGTTGCGACAGATCTTGCCTTTGAGGCCAAGGGATTCGCCGTAGGTCGGCAGGATCAATTCGATGGCGGCGGTGTTGAATCCGATGCCGTGGTTCAGGGACTGCACGTTGTGTTTTTCGTAGATCCCGCGGATCGCCATCATCGCCATCAACACGTGCACAGGCTTGATGTGCCGTGGGTCGCGGGTGAACAGCGGTTCGATGTAGAACGGCTTGTCGGCCACCACCACGAAATCGACCCAGGACGCGGGGATGTCGACACGAGGCAAGTCGCTGACGTCGTCCACCAGTTGATTGACCTGGACGATGACGATGCCGTCGCTGAACGCGGCCGGTTCGATCAACGCAGGCGTGTCTTCCGTGCTCGGCCCGGTGTAGATGTTGCCGGCGCGGTCGGCCATGAAACCGGCCGAGAGCACGACGTTGGGAATCAGGTCCACCACCAGCCGCGCATAGAGCTCGATGTAGGTGTGGATCGCGCCGATTTCCAGCAGGCCGTCTTCCAGCAATTGGCTGATGCGCAGGCTCTGGGTGCCGGCGAAGGAGAAGTCGAGTTTGCGGGCGATGCCGCGTTCAAACAGGTCCAGGTGCTCGGAACGGCCGACGCTGGGCATGATCATGTGCAGGTCATGCAGCTTGGCCGGATCGGCCTTGGCCAGGGAGCGCGAGAGGAAATCCGCCTGCTTCTGGTTATTGCCCTCCAGCACCACGCGGTCGCCGGGCAGGATCAAGGCCTCCAGCGCGGCGACGATGTTGTCGGTGGGCAGCACCACACCGTCGGCCAAGCCTCGCACAAGCTCGAGACGCCGCTGCTTTTCGCTGCGCCGCCGCGTCCATCGCGAGTCGGGGGATATTGTTGTTGTCATGACCACTCCACGGGTTCGCTGTCGTGGGAGTCACCTTAGGAGTGTTGGGTGGGGGGCATCAATCAAGCAGAGAGACGAATCGTTACGGTCAGAGTAATGGTTGACTGGGCGGACGCCATCGCGAGCAGGCTCACTCCCACACTGGATCGGCGGCGTACACAAACCTTGTAGGAGTGAGCCTGCTCGCGATGGGGCCCGAACATCCACCGCAGATCTGAGTATTACGACCTCGTCATCTGCTGCTGCACACGAACCAGCAACTGCTCAGCGCTTTCCAACAACTGCGCCAACAACGCCGGATCTTCATCCATATAGCCTTCGTACTCCGCCAGGTTTCGTCGCTCATGGCACAGCGCGAATAACCGAACCTGCACTTTGCCAATATCAGCGGTATGAACCAGACACTGAAACACCAGGTATCTCTTGTCTGAACGGTAACCACACAAGCGAAGAGCCGTCAGAGCCAAGGCATGGGCAGCGTTGTAAGCCAGGTCAAAACGGCTCGCGAAGGAAAGCGAAGACGTTTGCGCATCTTTCAATCGATCCACAGCGGAACGCATCAGCCCTTCGCATTCCTTGCGGTCCGGTGGCTCGGCTTTCAATCCACCGCTACGTAACAGGTTCTCCAGATTCTCGTTGCTGCCCATCCTTGGACTCCAAAGGGTTTCCCCCCATCAGGTTGATCTTGTCCTGCTGCGCCACCCGCACCACAAAGCTGTTTTCAGCCGCCAGTTTTGCGGCCCAGTCGTCGGGGGTGTAGAGCGTCGGGTTGAGGACGCGGCCCAGTTGTTCCTCCAGAGGCATGAGCCGCTCCATCACTTCACTGTAGTGGAGGCTTTCGCCGATCAGCATGAGATCAATGTCACTGGATGCGTTTGCCGAATCCTTGGCGATTGAACCGTACACAAATGCCCAGGTGATCTGTTCGGCAAAGGGTTGCAGGGCTTGGCGCAAAGGCTCGGCGATACCAAAAGTTTTACGGGCAATGCCCAACAGCTCGGTATAGATCGGGCATTGCGGATTGGCTTGATAGTGGGTCTGGTTGCCCTGACAGCTCAGGGTCAGCACACCGGCCTGCTGCAATCGATCCAGCTCGCGCATGAGGCTGCCTTTACCCACTTGAGCCCAGCGGGCGATCTCGTTAGCGTAAAAACTGCGGTCGGGTTTGCCGAACAACAAGCCCAGCACTTTTTGCTGAGTGGTCGTGAACAGGGCTTCGCTGAGGGAAAGGTTTTTCACAGTGGCAACCGATGAGTCCCAAAAAGGGAACGATAGGTCCCTTTTTGGGAATCTTCAACCTGTCGCGAGCCGAATGGGGATTTGTGTTTAAACATTTGTCCGCAGGAACGGTGAGAGGCTACGCAGTCCGGCGTCACTGCCTACAGCAATGCCGGAAGCCGCTGACTGGTGGGTTTTTGCGCTGATCTTTATCGTTTATGGGTCGCTGCCAATTCAGCGACCGGGGCTGGAAACCCCATAAGTAACGGGGCGCAAAAGCGTCCTTCATAACGTATGCTTGCGCACCTTTATTGTGTGCACTCCGTTATGGCGGCTGTGCGCGGGAGACTTAAGTGTCTGCCGGGTTTCTCCGTTACCCCGGGTTTCCAGCCGCGTACAGCTGCCACCTATTCGCTTGGAAACCGAATGGGTCAGCCTTACCCCAGCACGGAGACTCACAATGTTCAAAGCCACTCCCAACCCCCCAGAAACCGACACCGATCCCGAAGCAATCCTTGAAGCCGAAAAACTCAAGGAAGCCGCCGACCGCGTCTTCTCTTATTACTTTCCCCCTGCCCAGGAAAAACCGGGCAAGCGCCGCAAGCATCCCCTCTTTACCGTCTCCCCCGATATCGATACCGAGGCCCTTCTGGCCAACGCCTCTGAAGACTTGCTGTCCATCAGCGCCATTGCGGCCGATCTGGCGGACGATGTGGAAGGATCGCGCCGTTCGGTAGCCCTGGCGCTCAGTCGAATGGCCGATGGTGTGCAGTTGTTGGTGGAGCGGGCGCTGGACCATAACGAGGCGTTGCAGATGCAGCTGCGGGCTCAGGCCAAGGTTTAGCCGTCAGGTCATGATCGTTCCCACGCTCTGCGTGGGAATGCAGCCCGGGACGCTCTGCGTCCCTTCAACAGCCGAACGCGGAGCGTCCGAAGAGGCATTCCCACGCGGAGCGTGGGAACGATCAGTGGGCTAACCCTGCTGTAACAAGCAACTCCTCCAGCGCCAACAAGTCAGGCACTTTGGCCACTTGCTCCCCCACCTGCACCGCCGCCTGTTCCAGCGGACACAACGGCACATCGACATAACTCAACTGACTGTCGAGCTTGTACGACCGTGGAATCCCCTGCACCAGCAGCGCAATAAACTTCAGCTCAGGGCGCCCACCGAGGGCATTGAGAATCACGATCCGCGCCCGCTCGCCGATGACGACTTTATTGCCGCACGCCGATTCGAAACTCAGCAACGGAATCTGCCGATCCCGCCACTTCACCAGCCCCAGATACCACGGTGGCGTGTCCAGATCGAACGCCCCCGGTTGATAGTCGATCAACTCCGCCACCGCCACGTTGGGCAGGATCAGGTTGCGGTCGGCCAAGGGCAACAGCAGCCCGGTGAGATTGCTGGTGCGGTGCTCAAGCATGGGTTTTGCTCCACAGGGCGATGCTGTCGAGCAGCACCGATTCCTGGTACGGCTTGCCGAGGTAGTCGTTGACGCCGATGGCCATGGCGCGGTCGCGGTGTTTCTGGCCGGTGCGGGAGGTGATCATGATGATCGGCAAGTGCTGCAAACGTTCGTCGCTGCGCACTTGGGTCGCCACTTCGAAACCGTCCATGCGCGGCATTTCGATGTCCAGCAGCATCAGGTCGGGCATGTGTTCTTCGAGCAGCAGCATGGCGTCGACCCCGTCCTTGGCAGTCAGCACGTTCATGCCGTGGCGCTCCAGCAAACGGCTGGTGACCTTGCGTACAGTGACCGAATCGTCGACCACCAACACCAGCAGCGGTTTATGCGGCTCGACTTCCGCATCCTGGGTCTGCGTCCGTTGCGGCACTTGCGCCTGCATGGCGCGGATCGGCGCCAGCAAGTCGAGAATCAGCACCACCCGGCCATCGCCAAGAATCGTCGCCCCGGACAGTCCCTGCACCGACGCAAACTGCGGGCCGAGGCTTTTGACCACGATCTCCCGAGTACCGGCCATGGAGTCAACCTGCACGGCGATATGTCGCTCGTTGCACTGCACCAGCAATACCGGCAGCGGCAGGCTCTGGCCCAGCAGTTTCGGACGGGTGCTGGTTTTCAGCAACTCACCGAGGTAGCACAGTTCGTAACGCTGCCCGGCGTATTCATAGGTCGGCGGATCGAGCCGGTAATGCCCTTCAAGTTCGTTGGGTAACACGCGAACGATGCCGTCGATGGTGTTCAGCGGAATCGCGTATTGATCCTCCAGACACTGCACCATCAGCGCGCGGTTGACCGAAACGGTGAACGGCAGGCGAATGCGGAAGTGCACACCCTGCCCCGGTGTCGAGTCGATGACCATCGTACCGCCAAGCTGCCGGACTTCTTCGTGAACCACGTCCATGCCCACGCCACGCCCGGAGATCTGGGTGATTTTCTCGGCGGTGGAGAACCCCGGTTGCAGGATGAATTGCAGCACGTCGCGGTCGCTGATGTCGGCGTCCGGGGCCAGCAAGCCGCGCTTGATCGCCTTGCGCCGCACCGCGTCCAGCGGCACACCCGCGCCGTCGTCTCGGATGTCAAAAATGATGTCGCCGCCCTCGCGGGACAAGTCGAGCGTGATCCGACCCTGAGCCGGTTTGCCCGCCGCGATACGCACCTCGGCCGATTCCAGACCGTGGTCCACGGCGTTGCGCAGCATGTGCTCCAGCGGTGCAGCCATGCGCTCGAGCACGTTGCGATCCATCTCGCCTTCGGCGTTGCCGACCACAAACTCGACGTCTTTGCCCAACTCACTGGAAACCTGGCGGACGATGCGCTTCAACCGCGGCAGCATGCGCTCGAAAGGCACCATGCGCGTACGCATCAGACCTTCCTGCAATTCGGTGTTGATACGGCCCTGCTGTTGCAGCAGGTTTTCCGCGTCCTGATTGCGGCGGTCGAGGGTTTCCTTGAGGTCGAGCAGGTCGGAGGCGGATTCGAACAGCGCCCGCGACAACTGCTGCAACTGCGAGTGACGGTCCATTTCCAGCGGATCGAATTCTTCGTAGCCCAGACGTTCGGCTTCGACTTGCTGGCGGCTGAGAATCCGTCCCTGGGTTTCGGTATCGAGCCGGCGCAACTGATCGCGCATCCGCTCGATGGTGGTTTCCATCTCGCTCAGGGCCACCCGCGCATCGTTGACCTGTTGCTCGATACGGCCACGGAAGATTGAGGTTTCACCGGCCAGGTTGACCAGATCGTCGAGCAGTTCTGCCGAGACCTTGACCATGTCGGCGCCCGCTTCGGCTTGCGGCGCGGGCGTGTCGGGTTTCGGTGCGGCGGGCAGCACCACTGGCGCATCGAGAGCGGCGGGATGACTGAAGTTCTTGATCGCATCGATCAACCGGTCGGCCGGCGGCAAGGGCTGACCGGCGCGGGTGGCATCGAGCATTTGCGCCAGTCGGTCGTGACTGCTTTGCAGCAGCCCGAACAGCGCCGGGGTCGGTTGCAGCACGCCAGCGGACAGGCCTTCGTAGAGAAATTCCAGCTCATGGGCGAGGTCGCCAATGGGGGCAATTTCCACCATCCGCGCGCCGCCCTTGAGCGTGTGCAGGTCGCGCAACAGGGTTTCCACTTCCTGGCGGTTCGACGGCTCGGCTTGCCAACGAACGAGGGCCGCGCCGGAGTTTTCGATGATGTCGAAACCTTCCTCAAGGAAGATCTCCAGCAGTTCGGGGTCATGCCCCGGCGAGTCATTGGCCGGCGCGGGCTCCACCACTTCGGCGGTGTTGGCGTTGCCCTGACGGAACTCGCGAATCGCTTCGATCAGCTCGTTCGGGGCACCCAGCGCGTGCTGGTTCTGCAGCTGTTCAAGCAGCACCGCGAGGCGGTCATGGCTCCGTTGCAGCAGCTGCGCCAGGGTTTCGCTGTGGCTGTAACGGCGGTCCACCAGGCCTTCGTAAAGGCTTTCCAATTCATGGGCCAGATCGCCGACCGGCTCGACCTCGGCCATCCGCGCGCCGCCCTTGAGCGTGTGCAAATCGCGCTGCAAGGACGACAGCGGCGCGGCGTTTTCCGGGTCGTTCAGCCAGCGCTGCAAGGCCTGACCGGCGCTCTCGAGAATATCCACCGCTTCTTCGAGGAAGATCGAAACGATCTCATCGTCCAGCTCGACCTGGGTCGCGGTCTGTTCCAGTTCCGCGGTGGCGCTGCCCAGTTCCCGGATGCTCAGGGTGCGGCTGCCATCGCTGCGGATCAGGCCCATGGACGATGGATCAAGGCTTTCATCCAGCAAGCCGCGCAAGGCCCGGATGCGTTCCGGTTGCGGGCTGACTTCCTGGCCGGCAGCCAGTTCGTCGAGCATGTTGATCAGCGCTTCGTGAGCACTTTGCGCCTCATGGAAAAACCGGTCGCTGACCGCCAGACTGCTCTCCTCCACGGCGCCATACAGGTCGAGCAACGCTTCGCAGAGTTCATCCACCGGGTGCAGATCGGCGAGATGCGCGCCTTCGCCCAACGTGGTCAATTCATCCAGCAACGCGGTGAGTTCCTGACGCTCGCCGGGGTGTTGCTGCCAGCGTTGCAACAGGCTTTCGGCGTCCAGCAGGATGTCCATGCCCTGGGCCAGGAAGTTGTTGATCAGTTGCGGATCACGCTTGGTCCGCAACGTCGTGTTCGGCGCTTTCAACAGCGCGTCCAGACGCTCGGCGAGCAACGCCTTGGTGCGCTCGATCAACGAATGAGCACCCGGAATCTCGGCCAGCGGATCACCCTTGAGCTGCCGCAGCCCGAGGCGGAACAGACCTTCGGCTTCCAGCAGCAGTTCGACTTCGTCGAGGTCGAGGGCGATCAGGTGCGCCTTGTACTCGCGGGCGAGTTGATCCAGCGGCGTTGCCAGCTCGGCGATCGGCAATACGCCGGCCATCGAGGCGCTGCCCTTCAACGTGTGCAACGCCCGTTGCAACTCGTCGCTGGCTTGCAGCGGCACATGCTCGGCGGCCTGATCGAGGAAGCGGTTGAGGCTGGCGAGATGGGTCTCGGCTTCCTTGCGGAAGATCTCCAGCAACAGCGGATCGAGGGCCGCGACGTCCTGGGTGTCTTCATCGCTGGCAGGCGTATCGCCCTTGGCGAGGGCATGGGCGCGAGCGGCCAACTGGTCGACGTCGTTGCGCTGGCGTTGGGCATTGGTGGCGTATTCGGCCACCAGCTCCGGCAGCAGGCTCAGTGCATCGCCGAGCAATTGTTGCACCGCCGCGCCCGGCGCAACGTTGTGTTCCAGCACGCGGTTGAGCAGGTTTTCCACTGCCCACGCCAGCTCGCCCAGCACCAGCGCACGGACCATCCGGCCACTGCCTTTCAAGGTGTGGAACGCCCGGCGCAATTCACTCAAGGCGGCTTCATCGTCGGGATTGGCGACCCAGCGCGGCAAGTATTCCCGGAGGATATCCAGGACTTCATCGGTCTCTTCGAGGAAGACCTCCCGCAGCTCATCGTCCACCGGTTCTTCGCCGGCGGGCGGTGGCAACAGGCTGCCCGGGGTGGTCAGGGCAGGTGGATTGACCGAAGAAACCGGGCTGGCCAAGACATCGGCCAGCGACTGGACGGTATCGGGATCATCAAGTGCCTGCATGTCTTGCATGACCTGGGCTTCACTCGGGCTGAGCACATCCTCAAGCATCGGCACATGCTGTTCGCTGGGGAAAAACCCGAGTGAGGCCAGGCTTTTTTCCGCCACGTCGAGCAATTGTTCGCCCGGTGCTTCGGGGTCGTCGCTGAGACGCTCCAGGTAGTACTCGATGCTGGTGATGACGTCAGCCAGGCTGTCCAGTTCCTGCCAGCCGGGTTGGTCCGGGTCCAGCAGCAGATGCTCGCGAATGAAGTGGTTGCAGGTTTCGATCAGGCTCGCCGCACGGCTCAACGGAATCATCGACAGCGCGCCGCGCACCTGGGTCAGCAACGCCGGTAATGCCTGCAAATGCTGGCGATCCCAGTCGGCGTCGATGTAGTCGACGATCATGTCCTTGGCCTGTTGCAGGCAGATGCGCGCTTCCTTGATCACGATCTGGTGGATCTGCGTCAGGTCGGTGGTCGGCAGGTGGCTTTCTTCCTGGCTCTCCGGCTCTACGGTGCCGACCATCCCGGCGAGCGTCGCTTCGACGTAGAGCAAGGCCCCGGCGACGTCCATGAGAATGGCGTCGTTGGGTTCGCGCTGGCCCTGAGCAAGGCTCAGCACCACCGCCAGTTGATCGATGATGACTTTGCGCGGCTGGCCGAAACCCAGCACCGCCAGGGTGTCGGCGATTTGCCGCAGCGGCGCCAACAGGGTTTCAAGGTCCGAGGTGTGCTGGCGGTCGCTGCGCACGAACAGATCGAGGCGTTCCTTGACTCGCACCAGTTCCTCACAGAGCGCGGCCAGCACCGAGCGCATGGCGTCACGGTCGGGACCGGCCAGGCGGGCGCGTTCTTCGTCGACCATTGCGCTGTCAGGCAGCGCGTCGTCCAGTGAGTAACGATCTTTCATGGTCAGCATCTGCCCGGTGGGATGTTCGGCCTTGGCAATGTAGAACAGCAAACTCTTGAGCAACTCCGGCGGTGCCGGCTGATTGATGCCGCGTATGCCCTGTTCGAGCAGGCGCTTGAGTTCTTTGTCGGCGTCCTTGAACAGGCTGCGCAGCGCCGGGCTGTTGGCAATCGAGCCACCGCGCATGCCTTCGACCAGCGCCGAGGCGACTTGCCACAACGGGCTCAAGGGTGCGTTGCCGCACAGCCCTTCAAGGCGTGAAAAAACCTTGGTCAGATAACCTAGGTTAGTGTCGTCATCCTGTTCACGCAGCAATCCGACCAAAGCCATTTGCAGCATCTGCCGCAACTTGCGCAGCACATTGGGAAAATCCGCCGGTTCAAGCAGGGCCAGAGACTCTTCGTCCAGCGGCGGCAGGTCGAGCAATTGCGGGCTGAACAGACTGGTTTCCGACAACAGGCTTTCGCCCCGGGCACTGCGCAAGTCGTTGAGCAACGGTAGCACCACCAAGGGCAGGTCACGGCGCGCGCCTTGCACCCGGTCGAGGTAGATCGGCAGTTGCCCGATGGCTTGCAGCAACAGGTGAAGCGCCTCGTCGCGATGACTGACGCGGTTCTGCTGCAAGGCGGTGGCCAGTTGTTCCATTTCTTCGGCGAGCAGGGCCGCGCCGTAGAACTCGACCATCTGCAAACTGCCGTGAACCTGATGGATGCACGCCAGGCATTCGCTGAGGGCGTGCGTCGCCTGAGGGTCATCAAGTAGGGTTTCGATCGCTTGATGAGCCACTTTCAGCGTTTCGGCAATCTCGCCTTTGACCCACTCGAGGGCCACATAGTCGTGCCGATCACCCATAACTACTCCAATCAAATGCGTACGCCCTGAGGCGGTTCAAACGTTGTTTGCGGACTTGGCCGGCAAGGTGAAGCCGGACACCGAACGCCGCAGCTGGCTGGCCATCTTCGCCAGGTTGCCGATGCTTTCAGCGGTGGCGGTTGAGCCGGACGAGGTCTGCGTGGTGATCTGCTGGATCACGTTCATTGTCAGGGAAATCTGACCGGCCGACGACGTCTGCTGCTGCGCTGCGTTGGAAATGCTCTGGATCAGCGCTGCAAGGGTCTTCGATACCCCTTCGATTTCTTCCAGGGCCACTCCGGCATCCTGCGCCAGACGCGCGCCGCGCACCACTTCGGTGGTGGTTTGCTCCATGGAAATCACCGCCTCGTTGGTGTCGGTCTGGATCGCCCGTACCAGGGTTTCGATCTGCCGGGTGGCGGCGGACGATCGCTCGGCCAGCCGCTGCACTTCGTCGGCCACCACCGCAAAACCGCGCCCGGCATCACCTGCCATGGAGGCCTGGATCGCCGCGTTGAGCGCGAGGATGTTGGTCTGGTCGGCAATGTCATCAATCAGGCTGACAATGTCGCCGATTTCCTGAGAGGACTCGCCCAGACGCTTGATGCGCTTGGCGGTGTCCTGAATCTGCTCGCGAATGTTGTCCATGCCGTGGATGGTGTTGTGCACCACCTCGTTGCCCTTGTTGGCGATTTCCACCGAACGCTCGGCCACCGCCGAGGATTCAGCAGCGTTGGCCGAGACCTGGTCGATGGACTGCGCCATGTCGTTGATCGCGGTCGAGGCTTCGCTGATCTGTTGCGCCTGATGTTCCGAAGCCTGGGCCAGGTGCATGGCGGTGGCCTGGGTTTCCTGCACGGCGGCGGCGACCTGGCCGGCGGTGAGGTTGATTGTTGCCACCAGGTCGCGCAGTTGATCGACGGAATAGTTGATCGAGTCGGCGATGGTCCCGGTGAAGTCTTCGGTCACCGAGGCGGTCACGGTGAGGTCGCCATCAGCGAGGTCTTCGATCTCGTCGAGCAGGCGCATGATCGCGTTCTGGTTGCGCTCGTTCTTCTCGGCGGTTTCACGCAGCTGGCGATTGGTTTCGCGCACCATCACCAGGCCGATGAGGATGATCGACATCAGCGCCAAGAGGCCCAATACGTAGCCGCCAATGGTGTCGGTGTCGCGTCCGCCGGCCAGGTTTTCGAACCCGGTGGCCAGGTGCGAGGCTTCGTCGAGCAGGGTTTGCGACAAGGTAAAAATGTTGCTCGCCGATTCGCGAACCTTGAACAGCTCCGGCGAGGTTTCGAGGATTTCATCCACAGAGCCGGAGACGAATTCGAACAGTTCGGAAATCTCGGTCAACCGGGCGCGAGCATCGCGGTCTTCGACCTGGCTGACCCGCAGGGTCGTATTGCCCTGGAGCATGCCATTGAGCACCTGACCGAATCGCGCAGCGTCACGACCAAAAGCGTCGGCAGCTTGCTGCGAGTTTTCATCGCCGGACAGCACAGTATTCACCGCGCCCAGAATGCGTTCGGCCAGCAGCGACTGACGCTGGGCCATGGCCACCTGACCGGCCGGAGCACCGCGTTGCAGGAGAATTTCGACGACTTTTTCGTATTCGACCTGCAACTGCGGCACGGTTTCGGCCAGCGTCGCGGCGACCTGATGCAGCGACAGAACGGTCTGCTCACTGGAGAGGATCGCATCGGTGTTTTTCAGCAGGCGTTCCCAGTCGAGTTGCACGGCGCGCATTTCCGGGCGCACGGTAGACGGTGCCGGCGGCAGGCCGGTGGCCGGGTCGCCTTTCTTCAGGTAACCCCAGCGTTGGGCGAAATCGTTGCGCGCATCACTCAACAACTTGAACGCGGCAGCCTTGCCGGCGGCGGCTTCGGTGGCGTTCTTGGCGATGCGTTGGGACAGCACGCGCAACTCGCCGGCATGCCCGATGTACTGTTTGTCGTACGTGGCTTGAGTGTTGAGGTAAGCGAAGTTGGCGAACAGCAGCATGATGAAGATGATCAGCGCGATGAACAGCACGATGATCTGCGAGCGGCTGCGCGATCCTTCTGGCTTGCCTGTCTTTGTTTTTATCATCGGTCCTCGCCTGTACTGCCCAATTCAACGACGCCCTTGTAGGAGCGAGGCTTGCCCGCGAAGAACGAAAACGCGGTTTTTTCTGTAACTCCGCGTCGCCTGCTTCGCGGGCAAGCCTCGCTCCTACAAAGTTGCATGTCGCCTTGATTACAACGCTACATGCATGAAGCTCTGCGACTGCGCCAGCGTAAACGGACTGAATATTTGCCAGGTCTGTTCACGCTGAAACCGGCCTTTGACGAACGCTGAAATCGGCCCGTGCAGATCAGCCATCACCACCGGCTCCAGAGTGTCCTGGGCAAAGTGCTGCAAGCCGAAGACCTCATCGACCATCAGCCCGGCAAACACTTCGCCGTGTTCCACCACCAACACCCGCCGCTGTTTGCGCAGGGTCGACTGTTCATGACCGAAGAAGCCGCACAAATCCATGATCGGCAGCAACCGCCCGCGCAGGTTGGCCACACCCTTGACCCAGGGTTTGACGCCCGGCAACTGGGTGAAACGCGGTTCGTGCAAGACCTCGCTGACTTCGCCCATGGGCGCGACGTACCAGTGTTCACCCAGGCGAAAACCGATGCCGCTCCAGCGGTCCTGCCGGGTCGGCTGGGACGGCAAATCCGCCGCCAGCAGACGACAGCGCTGGTCGATCTGCAGCAGCAGTTCGAAAGCCGTCAGCGACTCGGTCATGGCCGGACGATCAACCGGCCAGCACGTTGTTCAGGGTTCTGATCAGGGTCTCTTCGTCGACCGGTTTGGTCAGGTAATCCTTGGCGCCTTGGCGCGTGCCCCAGACCTTGTCGGTTTCCTGATCCTTGGTGGTGATGATGATCACCGGAATGTGCCCGGTGTCCGGGTCTTTGGTCAGCTGGCGGGTCGCCTGGAAACCGTTGAGGCCGGGCATGACGATGTCCATCAGCACGGCGTCTGGTTTTTCCTGGCGGGCCAGGGCCACGCCGTCGGCGCCGTTTTCGGCTTTCAACACTTCATGACCGTGCTTTTCCAGCATGCCGGTCAGTTTGTACATTTCGGTCGGCGAATCATCGACGATCAGAATACGTGCCATGGTCTTCCCCATTCTTGTCGACGCCGGGCCCGCTGGCCGAGCGTCACTGTGCGTGTCCTACTGCGGCAAAACGGCGGCGAAGCCCGGTACATGGGCCTGGATCGCGTTGAGCAGTTCTTCCTTGCTGAAAGGCTTGGTCAAAAACTGGTCGGAGCCGACGATGCGCCCCTTGGCCTTGTCGAACAGCCCGTCTTTGGACGACAGCATAATCACTGGCGTGGACTTGAACGCACTGTTGTTCTTGATCAGCGCGCAGGTCTGATAGCCATCCAGGCGCGGCATCATGATGTCGACAAAGATGATGCCGGGGTGATTGTCGGCAATCTTGGCCAGGGCATCGAAACCATCGATGGCCGTGATGACTTCACAACCCACGTTCTTCAACAGCGTTTCGGCGGTGCGACGAATCGTCTTCGAATCGTCGATCACCATGACCTTCAAGGCGCTGGAATGCTGGTCCATAAATGCTCTGCCGTCGCCTTTGCGAATCAAATTGTCCATTTCCGATAACCGGAGGCTCGAAACCCTTGATGTTTAAGGGCCAGAACGATATGGCAGCCTTTTTAGCACAGTCTCTAAAACCAATCTATCGGGCGACTGGTGCGGTGGTTTTTCCTTGACCGGGAACACACTGAGCGCCACTCTGACGCCACTTTTTGATAGCTGTTAAGCCACCCCAAATTCGAGGAAAAACCCATGAGCGTTCGCGTCGGGATTGTCATGGATCCTATTGCCAGCATTTCCTATAAAAAGGATAGCTCGCTGGCCATGCTGCTGGCCGCACAGAAGCGCGGCTGGGAACTGTTCTATATGGAACAGCGCGATTTGTATCAGGGCGAAGGCGAGGCCCGGGCGCGGATGCGTCCGTTGAAAGTCTTCGCCAACCCGGAAAAATGGTTTGAACTGGAAGCCGAGACCGACGCGCTGCTGAGCGATCTGGACGTGATCCTGATGCGCAAGGATCCGCCGTTCGACATGGAGTTCGTCTACTCCACTTACCTGCTGGAACAAGCCGAGCGCGCTGGCGTGCTGGTGGTCAACAAGCCGCAAAGCCTGCGTGACTGCAACGAAAAGCTGTTCGCCACGCTGTTCCCGCAGTGCACGCCGCCGACCGTGGTCAGCCGCCGCGCCGACGTGTTGCGCGAATTCGCCGCCAAGCATGGCGACGTGATCCTCAAGCCGCTGGACGGCATGGGCGGCACCTCGATCTTCCGTCATCGCGCCGGCGATCCGAACCTGTCGGTGATTCTGGAAACCCTGACCGCGCTGGGCACCCAGCAGATCATGGGCCAGGCTTACCTGCCGGCGATCAAGGACGGCGACAAACGCATCCTGATGATCGATGGCGAACCGGTGGATTATTGCCTGGCGCGGATTCCTGCCGCTGGCGAAACCCGTGGCAACCTCGCCGCCGGTGGCCGTGGCGAAGCCCGTCCGCTGAGCGACAAGGATCGCTGGATCGCCGCCCAGGTCGGCCCGACCCTGCGTGAAAAAGGCCTGCTGTTCGTGGGCCTGGACGTGATTGGCGAACACCTGACCGAAATCAACGTCACCAGCCCGACCTGCATTCGCGAGATTGATAACGCGTTCGGCACCGACATCGGCGGCCTGCTGATGGATGCCATTGAGAAGAAGTTGAAAGTTGCAAGCCACAAGCCGCAAGTTTGAAACACCCGGCATACAGCTTGTCGCTTGAAGCTTGTACCTTGAAGCTAAAAACCAACATTGCGCTATCATGCCGAGCCCATAAAATCGCGATGTTGGTTTTTCCCTCATGACTCTCCCGTCCGATCTGCCCGCTGAACTCGCCCATCGTGGCGTGCGCCCGGTCGATCGCCTCGGATTTACCCTGTTTCTCGCGGCGTTGATTCACCTGGCCTTGCTGTTGGGCGTCGGCTTTACGATGGTCGAACCCCAGCAGATCAGCAAAACCCTGGAAATCACCCTCGCCACCTTCAAAAGCGAAAAGAAGCCTGCGAAAGCTGATTTCCTCGCCCAGGAAAATCAGGAAGGCAGCGGCACCCTGGATAAAAAGGCAATTCCCAAGACCACCGAGGTCGCGCCGTTCCAGGACAACAAGGTGCAGAAAGTCACGCCACCGCCGGCTGCCAAGCCCGAAGTGCCGGAAGCAGCGCCCAAGGCTGCCGTGACCACGGTTGCGCCGAAGCCGAAAAAAGCCCCGGCCAAGAACGAAGAGGTCAAGCCACAAACCAAACCCGCCGTGGCGGCGCCGACGTTCGACACCGAACAGCTGTCCAGCGACATCGCCAGCCTGGAAGCGGAACTGGCCAACGAACAACAGCTGTACGCCAAGCGCCCGCGCATCCACCGCCTGAGCGCTGCTTCGACCATGAAAGACAAGGGCGCCTGGTATAAGGACGAATGGCGCAAGAAGGTCGAGCGCATCGGTAACCTGAACTACCCCGACGAAGCACGGCGCAAGCAGATCTACGGCAATTTGCGGTTAATGGTCTCGATCAACCGCGACGGCTCGTTGTATGAAGTGCTGGTGCTGGAATCCTCCGGGCAACCGCTGCTGGACCAAGCGGCGCAGCGGATTGTGCGGCTGGCGGCACCGTTTTCGCCGTTTACCGGGGATTTGACGGATATTGACCGACTGGAAATCATCCGCACGTGGAAATTCGCTCGTGGGGACCGGTTGTCCAGTAATTGACCGATTGATTTGTGGTGATTGAGCCGACGGCTTCGCGGGCAAGCCTCGCTCCTACAGGTAATGCGCCATTTTCAAAGTGCATACCAAACCTGTAGGAGCGAGGCTTGCCCGCGAAGAGGCCCTCATAACAAAACCCGGATCAAAAGACACCCGCCAAGGCAATTCTGACGCATCCCCAGCTTGTCAGTTCGCCCCTCCAACGCCACACTAGCGCTCATGAAGAACGTCAGCCCCAGCTACCTCAAGCATCACTTCCTGATCGCCATGCCTCACATGGCCGACCCGAACTTTGCGCACACCTTGACCTACATCGTCGAGCACACGGCCAATGGTGCCATGGGGCTGGTGGTCAACCGGCCGCAAGACCTGAATCTGGCCGATATCCTCGAGCAATTGCGTCCCGACATTGAACCGCCCGTGCTCTGCCAGCATGTGCCGATCTTTATCGGCGGCCCGGTTCAGACTGATCGCGGTTTTGTCCTGCACCCCTCGGGCAAGACGTTTCAGGCGACCGTTGATCTGGAAGGCGACCTTTCCTTGTCCACCTCCCAGGATGTGCTGTTCGCCATCGCTGACGGCGTTGGCCCGGCGAAAAGCGTGATTGCCCTCGGTTACGCCGGCTGGGAAGCCGGGCAGCTTGAAGCCGAACTGGCGCAGAACGCCTGGCTGACCTGCCCGTTCGAAGCCGACATCCTGTTCAACACCAGCAGCGAGCTGCGCCTGGAAGCGGCGGCCAAGCACCTCGGGGTCAATCTCAGCCTGCTCACCAGCCAGGCGGGCCACGCCTGATGGCCCTGCGACTGATTCTGGGCTTCGACTACGGCACCAAACAGATCGGCGTTGCGGTCGGCCAGGTGATTACCGGCCAGGCCCGCGAGCTGTGTACCTTGAAAGCGCAAAACGGGGTTCCCGACTGGAACCAGGTCGAAGCCCTCATTAAAGAGTGGAAGCCCGACGCGGTAGTCGTCGGCCTGCCCCTGAACATGGACGGCACGCCGAGCGACATGTGCCTGCGCGCGGAGAAATTCGCCCGCCGCCTCAATGGCCGCTACAACCTGCCCTTCTATACCCACGACGAACGCCTGACCACCTTCGAAGCCAAGGGTGAACGGCGTGATCGTGGCGGACAAAAGGGCAGCTACCGCGACAACCCGGTCGATGCCATCGCCGCCGCCCTGCTGTTGCAAGGCTGGCTCGACGAAAACACCGCACTGTTCGAATCCTGAAGAGCCGTCACGGCGTCTCTCTTAGCTACAACCCGAGCCAAACCCCGCACACACCGGCTCGGGCCCAAGAAGGAGCAACCATGAGCCTGCCCAATCCCGCCGAACTGATCAGCCAGATGGCGATCCGTCTCAAGGCACATCTGGAACACCGTGGCATCAGCGAACCGCGTTACATCGGCATTCGCACCGGCGGTGTCTGGGTCGCCCAGGCGTTGCTCGATGAACTGGGCAGCGATTCGCCCCTCGGCACCCTGGACGTATCCTTCTACCGCGACGATTTCAGCCAGAACGGCCTGCACCCGCAAGTGCGCCCCTCGGCGCTGCCGTTCGAGATCGAAGGCCAGGACCTGGTGCTTATCGACGACGTACTGATGAGCGGCCGCACCATCCGTGCTGCGATGAATGAACTGTTCGACTACGGCCGCCCGGCCAGCGTGACGCTGGTGTGCCTGCTGGACCTGGACGCCGGCGAGCTGCCGATCCGCCCGAATGTGGTCGGCGCGACGCTGGCGCTGGCTGCCCATGAGCGGGTGAAGCTGTCCGGCCCGGAACTCAAGCTCGAACTGCAAGACCTCGCCCTTTAATTCGCCCTATTGAGAGTCCCCCTCGCGATGACGCCTCTAGAAACCAAGCGCCCGCTGCAGCTCAATGATCAGGGCCAGCTGCGACACTTCCTCTCGCTCGACGGATTGCGCCGCGAGTTGTTGACGGAAATCCTCGACACCGCCGACTCATTCCTCGAAGTCGGCGCCCGGGCGGTGAAGAAAGTCCCGCTGTTACGCGGCAAGACCGTGTGCAACGTGTTCTTCGAGAACTCCACCCGCACCCGCACTACCTTCGAACTGGCGGCCCAGCGCCTGTCGGCCGACGTGATAACGCTGAACGTGTCCACGTCGTCGGCGAGCAAAGGCGAAACCCTGCTCGACACCCTGCGCAACCTGGAAGCCATGGCTGCCGACATGTTCGTCGTGCGTCACGGTGATTCCGGCGCGGCGCACTTCATCGCCGAACATGTCTGCCCGCAAGTGGCGATCATCAACGGCGGCGACGGCCGTCACGCGCATCCAACCCAGGGCATGCTCGACATGCTGACGATTCGTCGGCACAAGGGCGGCTTCGAGAACCTCTCGGTGGCCATCGTCGGCGACATCCTGCATTCGCGGGTGGCACGCTCGAACATGCTGGCGCTGAAAACCCTTGGTTGCCCGGACATCCGCGTGATCGCACCGAAAACCCTGCTGCCGATCGGCATCGAGCAATACGGCGTGAAGGTGTACACCGACATGACCGAAGGCCTGAAAGACGTCGACGTGGTGATCATGCTGCGCCTGCAACGCGAGCGCATGACCGGTGGCCTGCTGCCGAGTGAAGGTGAGTTCTACCGCCTGTTCGGCCTGACCACTGCGCGCCTGGCCGGGGCCAAACCGGATTGCATCGTCATGCACCCGGGGCCGATCAACCGTGGGGTGGAGATTGAGTCGGCGGTGGCCGACGGTCCGCACTCGGTGATCCTCAACCAGGTTACCTACGGCATCGCGATTCGTATGGCCGTGCTGTCCATGGCCATGAGTGGGCAGACTGCCCAGCGCCAATTCGAGCAGGAGAACGCCCAGTGAAGCTCAGCATTCTCGGCGCCCGTGTCATCGATCCAGCCACTGGCCTGGATAAAGTTACCGACATTCATATTGAAGCCTGCAAGATCGTCGCCCTTGGCGCCCCGCCGGCTGGTTTTGTGCCCGTCGACACCCTTGACGCCAAAGGCCTGGTGGCCGCCCCTGGCCTGGTTGACCTGAACGTCGCCCTGCGTGAGCCGGGTTACAGCCGCAAAGGCTCGATCGTCAGTGAAACCCGCGCCGCCGCGGCCGGTGGCGTGACCAGTCTGTGCTGCCCGCCGAAAACCAAACCGGTGCTGGACACCTCGGCCGTGGCCGAACTGATCCTCGACCGCGCCCGCGAAGCCGGCAACACCAAAGTCTTCCCGATCGGCGCTCTGAGCAAAGGTCTGGACGGCGAACAGCTTGCAGAGCTCGTTGCGTTGCGCGATGCCGGTTGCGTAGCTTTCGGCAATGGCCTGGACAGTTTCCGCAACACCCGCACGCTGTGCCGGGCGCTGGAATACGCAGCGACCTTCGACCTGACGGTGATTTTCAACTCTCAGGACCACGACCTCGCCGAAGGTGGCCTGGCCCACGAAGGCCCGACCGCGAGTTTCCTCGGCTTGCCGGGCATTCCGGAAACCGCTGAAACCGTGGCCCTGGCCCGGGACCTGCTGCTGGTCGAGCAAAGTGGCGTGCGTGCGCACTTCAGCCAGCTCACCAGCGCTCGCGGCGTGGCCCTGATCGCCCAGGCTCAGGCCCGTGGCTTGCGGGTGACCGCCGATGTGGCGTTGTATCAGCTGATCCTGACCGACGAAGCGCTGATCGACTTCAGCAGCCTCTATCACGTCCAGCCGCCGCTGCGCACACGCGCCGACCGCGATGGCTTGCGTGCAGCGGTGAAGTCAGGCGTGGTTTCGGCAATTTCCAGCCATCACCAGCCGCACGAACGGGACGCCAAACTGGCGCCGTTTGGCGCGACCGAGCCGGGGATCAGCAGTGTTGAACTGTTGCTGCCGTTGGCGATGACGTTGGTGGAGGATGGGTTGCTGGATCTGCCGACGCTGTTGGCACGACTCAGCACCGGACCTGCCGAGGCGTTGCGACTACCAGCGGGCAAGTTGGCCGTAGGTGGGCCGGCGGACATCGTGCTGTTTGATCCGGCGGCTTCGACCGTGGCCGGTGAAACCTGGCTGTCCAAGGGTGAGAACTGCCCGTTTATTGGGCATAGTTTGCCGGGCGTTGTGCGTTACACCCTGGTGGATGGGCGCATCACCCACCAGGCATAACACTGTGGCGAGGGAGCTTGCTCCCGCTGGACTGCGCAGCAGGCCTGTTTTTGGGGTCGCTTCGCAACCCAGCGGGAGCAAGCTCCCTCGCCACAACTTACTGGAAGGTGCCTCTGTTCTGCGCGTTACGCACAGAAACCTGATCATTCAGCGTCCAGAAGTCATACAAAACCCCCAGAAAGAACAACCCGCCCGTCACCAGGTACAGCAATCCGCTGATCCACTTCCCCTGATACATCCGGTGTACGCCGAATACCCCGAGAAACGTCAGCAGAATCCACGCAACGTTGTACTCGATCGGCCCGGCGGTGAAACGCAGGTCCGCTTCACGGTCCATGGCCGGGATCAGAAACACGTCAATCAGCCAGCCGATACCCAACAATCCTAACGTGAAAAACCAGATCGTCCCGGTCACCGGCTTGCCGTAATAGAAGCGGTGAGCCCCGGTAAAACCAAAAATCCACAGCAGATAGCCGATCATTTTGCTGTGCGTGTCTTGCTGCGGGCCGGCCTGTTGATAGGTGTTCATGAAGGACCTCGATTCACACGATAGATAAATATTCTTGAATTCTTTGTGACTTTTTTACAGGTTGCCGACGTATGGCAAATGTTAACGTGGGTTCCGTCAAAGCCTTATACCACCTGACTTCTGTCAGACAATTGCGTCCATTTGCCGCTTATTTGGTTCCGTTGCCTCCAAGTTGAATCGACCAACGGCCTCGGAACGTCAAAAAAAGCTGTTATAAAGTTGCGCGCCAACCCATATGAGCCTTGCCTAATGCGTCCATTTTTCAAGACATGGCTAACCATTTGCCTTTTGATGCCACTGGCCGCCCACGCCACCAATCGTGAGCAACGTCTTCCAAACGTTAATGGTTACACCCAAAAATCCCATGTTTCTGCTCCTTCGAGCAAAAACAAGAAATCCGAAAAACGTGCTCCACAGCTGGTCAGCAAAAGCAGCCTTGTTCCGCCAATGGCGACCAAGGAAAGCAGCAACGTGCTGAGTCGCGCGGTCAATGTCCTCGGTACACCTTACCGTTGGGGCGGCAGCAGCCCAAGTAAAGGGTTCGATTGCAGCGGCCTGGTGAAATATGCGTTCAACGACGCCACGTTTGACCTGCCGCGCACGTCCAATGCCATGGCTAGCGGTCATGGCGAGAAAGTCGATCGCAAGGATCTGAAGCCGGGCGACCTGATTTTCTTCAACATCAAGAGCCGTCGAGTCAATCACGTTGCCATCTACCTGGGCAACGACCGATTCATCCACGCACCGCGTCGTGGCAAGTCGGTGACCATTGACACCTTGAAGAAACCGTACTGGGAAAGCCACTACGTGGTTGCCAAGCGGGTTCTGCCTAAAGAGAAGAACACCCTTCAGGTTGTTCAGCGCTGATTTGAAGTCCCCGGCCTGACCCGGGATTTGCTTTGATCGTGAGACCCTCTTCGCGGGCAAGCCTCGCTCCTACAGGTTTCCAGTCAATCGCGATATTGGCGAACGACAAATAACCTGTAGGAGCGAGGCTTGCCCGCGAAGGCGTTTCTGACTCCTCAGAAATTATCCGGTGACCGCGCCTTCTCCCGCGCATGCTCCCGGCTGATCAAGCCCTTGGTCACCAACTCCTTCAAGCACATGTCCAGCGTCTGCATCCCCAGATTGCCCCCGGTCTGAATCGACGAGTACATCTGCGCCACCTTGTCTTCGCGGATCAGGTTACGGATCGCCGAAGTACCGAGCATGATTTCATGTGCCGCAATGCGCCCGCCACCGATCTTCTTCACCAGTGTCTGCGACACCACCGCCAGCAAAGACTCGGACAGCATCGAACGCACCATCGACTTCTCGTCCCCGGGAAACACGTCCACCACGCGGTCGATGGTCTTCGCCGCTGATGTGGTGTGCAGCGTGCCGAACACCAGGTGACCGGTCTCGGCGGCGGTCAGCGCCAGGCGGATGGTCTCCAGATCACGCATCTCCCCCACCAGAATCACGTCCGGGTCTTCCCGCAGCGCCGAGCGCAGGGCCGTGGCAAAGCTGCGGGTGTCGCGATGGACTTCGCGCTGGTTGATCAGGCATTTGCGCGATTCGTGGACGAACTCAATCGGGTCTTCGATGGTGAGGATGTGGTGATGGCGATGGTTGTTGAGGTAATCGATCATCGCCGCCAGGGTGGTGGACTTGCCGGAACCGGTCGGCCCCGTCACCAGCACCAGCCCTCGCGGGGCCTCGGTAATCTTGCGAAACACCTCGCCCATGCCGAGATCGTCCATGCTCAGGACCTTCGACGGAATGGTCCGGAACACCGCACCCGCTCCCCGATTCTGGTTAAAGGCGTTGACCCGGAAACGCGCCACACCTGGCACTTCGAAGGAAAAATCAGTTTCCAGGTGTTTCTCGAAGTCCACCCGCTGGGTGTCGTTCATGATGTCGTAGATCAGTTCATGCACCTGTTTGTGGTCCAGGGCCGGCAAGTTGATGCGCCGCACATCGCCGTCAACGCGAATCATCGGTGGCAGGCCGGCAGACAGGTGCAGGTCGGACGCGCCCTGTTTAGCGCTGAAGGCCAGCAGCTCAGTGATATCCATAGCGCTCCTCAATTCCAGTAGAATGCCGCCAACCTTCAAACCGCCGGCGCCTCTTGATGTCCACGATAGCAGACAACATTCTCCAGGTTAGTTCGCGTATCCAGGCAGCGACCCAGGCTGCTCACCGCGACGAGCACAGTGTTCAATTGCTCGCCGTGAGCAAGACCAAGCCCGCCGAGGCCCTGCGCGAAGCCTATGCCGCCGGTCTGCGCGACTTTGGCGAAAACTATCTGCAGGAAGCCCTGAGCAAACAGCTCGAATTGGCTGACCTGCCCTTGATCTGGCACTTCATCGGCCCCATTCAATCGAACAAGACTCGCGCTATCGCCGAGCACTTCGCTTGGGTGCATTCCGTGGATCGTTTGAAAATCGCACAACGCCTGTCCGAACAACGTCCTGCCGATCTGCCTCCCTTGAACATCTGCATCCAGGTCAACGTCAGCGGTGAAGCCAGCAAGTCCGGCTGCACTCCGGCCGACCTGCCAGCCCTGGCGAAAGCCATCAGCGAACTGCCGCGCATCAAGTTGCGCGGGTTGATGGCGATCCCTGAGCCGACTGAAGATCGCGCCGCCCAGGACGCTGCTTTCGCTGCCGTGCAAAGCCTGCAAGCCAGCCTGAATCTGCCGCTCGACACACTTTCCATGGGCATGAGCCACGACCTCGAGTCGGCCATCGCCATGGGCGCCACCTGGGTCCGCATCGGAACAGCCCTGTTCGGAGCTCGCGGCTCTCAACAAATGCATGGCCAGCCATAAGCAATGGCTGACTCTTCTATTTATAAGGACCTGACATGAGCAAGACTCGTATTGCCTTTATCGGTGCCGGAAACATGGCCGCGAGCCTGATCGGCGGCCTGCGCGCCAAAGGTCTGGACGCCGCACAGATCCGCGCCAGCGATCCGGGCGCCGAAACCCGCGCCAAAGTGCAGGCCGAACATGGCATTGAAGTTTTCGCCGACAACGCCGATGCCATTCAAGACGCAGACGTCGTCGTGCTGGCAGTCAAACCCCAGGCGATGAAAGCCGTGTGCGAAGCGATTCGCCCAAGCCTGAAACCGAATCAACTGGTGGTCTCGATTGCGGCCGGCATCACCTGCGCCAGCATGAACAACTGGCTCGGCGCCCAGCCGATCGTGCGCTGCATGCCCAACACCCCAGCGCTGCTGCGTCAGGGTGTAAGCGGTTTGTTTGCCACGGCAGAAGTGAATGCTGAACAACGCCAGCAAGCTGAAGAACTGTTGTCGGCCGTCGGCATTGCCCTGTGGCTGAACGAAGAGCAGCAACTGGACGCGGTCACCGCCGTTTCCGGCAGCGGCCCGGCGTACTTCTTTTTGCTGATCGAAGCCATGACCGCCGCTGGCGTGAAGCTCGGTCTGCCAGCGGACATCGCCGCACAATTGACGGTGCAAACCGCTTTGGGCGCCGCGCACATGGCCGTGGCCAGCGATGTCGACGCGGCAGAATTGCGTCGTCGCGTGACCTCGCCTGCGGGCACCACGGAAGCTGCAATCAAATCGTTCCAGGCCGGCGGCTTCGAAGCGCTGGTCGAAAAAGCACTCGGCGCCGCTGCGCACCGCTCGGCCGAGATGGCTGAGCAACTTGGCCGCTAATCAGCTCTTACAAAGGAATCAATGATGCTTGGACTCAATGACGCTGCCATTTTCATAATTAAAACCCTGGGCAGCCTGTACCTGCTGATCGTGCTCATGCGCTTTATCTTGCAACTGGTTCGGGCGAATTTTTACAACCCGCTCTGCCAGTTCATCGTGAAAGCCACTCAACCGCTGCTCAAGCCGCTGCGCCGGGTCATCCCGAGCATGTTCGGGCTGGACATGTCGTCGCTGGTATTGGCACTGATCATTCAAATGCTGCTGATCGCAGTGATCCTGCTGCTCAAAGGCTTCATGGTCGACTGGCTGTTCCTGGTGCCTTGGGCACTGATCGCCCTCTTCTCGCTGTTTTTGAACATTATTTTCTGGGCGATGATCATCAGCGTGATTCTGTCCTGGGTCGCACCGGGCAGCCATAATCCGGGCGCAGAGCTGGTCGCGCAGATTACTGAACCGGTACTCGCCCCGTTCCGTCGGATCATTCCGAACCTGGGCGGCCTCGACATCTCGCCGATCTTCGCGTTTATCGTGATCCAGTTGCTGCAAAGCTGGCTGATCCCACGCCTCGCGCACTTTGCCTTAATGCCGCAGGGGCTGCTCGGCCTGATCTGATGAGCTACTTCCGTTGGGACGGTGACGACCTGATTCTGGAGTGTCACCTGCAACCGGCGGCCCGCAGCGATGATTTCTGCGGGCTGCACGGTGATCGACTGAAGATCCGCCTGACGGCGCCGCCGGTTGAAGGTAAGGCCAATGCGTATCTGATGGCGTTCCTGGCCAAGGCGTTTGGGGTGTCCAAGAGTCAGGTGAGTTTGATCAGTGGCGAGTTGAACCGGCAGAAACGGGTGCGGATTTGCTCGCCGAAGAAGCTGCCGGATTTGCCGGATCTGCTGCGTCTGGCAGGTTGACCGCGTCATCGTTCTTCGCGGGCAAGCCTCGCTCCTACAAGATGACGCAATCCCTGTAGGAGCGAGGGTTGCCCGCGAATGCCGCACCTCGGTCTGACTGAATGAAATCAGGCCCGGCCTTTGCTTGCCGCTAACCCCACCGGTCTTTAGACTTACGCCTCATTTCAACGAGAGCAGGGTCGATGCCAACTGCCTTTCCCGCCGATTCTGTTGGTCTGGTGACGCCGCAAGTGGCGCACTTCAGTGAACCCCTGGCCCTGGCCTGCGGCCGTTCGCTCCCAGCTTATGACCTGATTTACGAAACCTACGGCACGCTGAACGCCACGGCGAGCAACGCCGTGCTGATCTGCCACGCCCTGTCGGGTCACCACCACGCTGCCGGCTTCCACAGCCCTGACGACCGCAAGCCCGGTTGGTGGGACAGCTGCATCGGCCCCGGCAAGCCGATCGACACCAACAAGTTCTTCGTGGTCAGCCTGAACAACCTCGGCGGCTGCAACGGCTCCACCGGCCCAAGCAGCGTCAACCCGGAGACCGGCAAGCCCTTCGGCGCCGACTTCCCGGTATTGACTGTGGAAGACTGGGTTCACAGCCAGGCGCGGCTGGCCGACCGGATCGGCATCAGCCAATGGGCCGCCGTGATTGGCGGCAGTCTCGGCGGCATGCAGGCGATGCAGTGGAGCATCACCTACCCCGATCGCATTCGTCACTGCCTGGCCATCGCCTCGGCCCCCAAGCTGTCGGCGCAGAACATCGCCTTCAACGAAGTGGCGCGCCAGGCGATCCTCACCGACCCCGAATTCCACGGCGGTTCGTTCCAGGAGGCGGGCGTGATCCCGAAGCGCGGCTTGATGCTGGCGCGGATGGTCGGGCACATCACTTACCTGTCCGATGACTCGATGGGCGAAAAATTCGGCCGTGGCCTCAAGAGTGAAAAGCTCAACTACGACTTCCACAGCGTCGAGTTCCAGGTCGAAAGCTACCTGCGTTATCAGGGCGAAGAGTTCTCCGGGCGTTTCGACGCCAACACGTACCTGCTGATGACCAAGGCACTGGATTACTTCGATCCGGCGGCCAACTTCGACGACGACCTGGCGAAAACCTTTGCCAATGCCCAGGCCAAGTTCTGCGTGATGTCTTTCACCACCGACTGGCGCTTCTCCCCTGCCCGTTCGCGGGAACTGGTGGACGCGCTGATGGCGGCCAGGAAAGACGTCTGCTACCTGGAGATCGATGCTCCGCAAGGCCACGACGCCTTCCTGATTCCGATCCCGCGCTACTTGCAGGCGTTCAGCAATTACATGAACCGTATTACGTTGTGAGAAAGCCATGAGAGCTGATCTGGAAATCATCCAGGAATGGATCCCCGCCGGCAGCCGCGTACTCGACCTCGGTTGCGGTGACGGCGAGCTGCTGACCTGGCTGCGCGATCACAAGCAAGTGACCGGCTATGGCCTGGAAAACGACCCGGACAACATCGCCGAGTGCGTGGCCAAAGGCATCAACGTCATCGAGCAGGACCTGGACAAAGGCTTGGGCAACTTCGCCAGCAACAGCTTCGACGTCGTGGTCATGACACAGGCGCTGCAAGCCGTGCATTACCCGGACAAGATCCTCGACGAAATGCTGCGGGTCGGCCGCCAGTGCATCATCACCTTTCCCAACTTCGGTCACTGGCGCTGCCGCTGGTACCTGGCGAGCAAGGGCCGGATGCCGGTATCCGACTTTCTGCCGTACACCTGGTACAACACGCCGAACATCCACTTCTGCACCTTCGAAGACTTTGAAGCGTTGTGCCGCGAACGTGAAGCGAAGGTCATTGATCGCCTTGCCGTGGATCAACAGCATCGGCACGGGTGGGCCAGTAAGCTATGGCCTAATCTATTAGGTGAAATCGGTATTTACCGCGTCAGCAGCCCAGGGTTGCAGGATCACAAAATCGCGGTCTGAACCACGACATTCCAAGGAGAACGATCATGGGTCGTCTAGCGCTGTTTGTACTTACTGCCTGCCTGAGCGTCACTGCGATGGCCGCCGACGTCATCAAAGGTGATCGTCAGGAAAAGTTTGGCGATGTGACGGTGCACTACAACACCTTCAACTCCACCTTCCTGACACCCGATATCGCTAAAGCCGCGGAGCTCACCCGTAGCAAGAACCAAGGCGTGATCAACGTTTCGGTGATCAAGGAAGGCAAGCCGCTGATGGCTCAAGTCAGTGGAACGGTCAAAGACCTGACCAGCCAAAGTGTGCCGCTGAAGTTCAAACAGATCACCGAACAAGGCGCGATCTACTACATCGCCCAGTTCCCGGTTGATCAACAGGAAATCCGCACCTTCGAGATCAAGGTGCAGAACGGCGATAAAACCAACACCATCAATTTCAACCAAGAGCTTTTCCCCGGCGAATGATGAACTTCACGCAACTCGTACTGGCCAGCCACAACGCCGGCAAACTCAAGGAACTCCAGGCCATGCTCGGCGAATCGGTGCAATTGCGCTCGATCGGCGAGTTCAGCAGCGTCGAGCCTGAAGAAACCGGCCTGTCGTTTGTCGAGAACGCCATCCTCAAGGCCCGCAATGCCGCGCGCATCTCCGGTCTGCCGGCGCTGGCCGACGATTCCGGGCTGGCGGTGGATTTCCTTGGTGGTGCGCCGGGGATCTATTCGGCTCGTTACGCCGATGGCAAAGGCGATGCGGCAAACAACGCCAAACTGCTCGACGTGTTGAAAGACGTGCCGGAAGCCGAACGCGGTGCGCAGTTTGTCTGTGTGTTGGCACTGGTGCGTCACGCCGACGATCCGTTGCCGATCCTCTGCGAAGGTCTGTGGCACGGCCGCATCCTGACCCAGGCCAGCGGCGAACACGGGTTTGGCTACGACCCGCTGTTCTGGGTGCCGTCGCGCGATTGCTCCAGCGCCGAGCTGAGCCCGAGCGAGAAGAACCTCATCAGTCACCGCGCCCGTGCAATGGATCTGCTGCGCCAGCGTCTAGGCTTGATATGACCCTTGAATCATCCGCGTCACCGCTGATTTTCGGCGGTGCCGCTCCATCGCCCCGAGCCGCGCTCCCCGTGCTGCCGCCTCTGGCGTTGTACATCCACATCCCGTGGTGTGTGCGCAAATGCCCTTATTGCGACTTCAACTCCCACACCGCCAGCCCAGTGCTGCCGGAAGAAGAGTACGTCGACGCGTTGCTGGCCGACCTCGATCAGGATTTGCACGCGGTCTACGGTCGCGAACTGAGTTCAATCTTCTTCGGAGGCGGCACGCCGAGCTTGTTCAGTGCCGAATCCTTGGGCCGTTTGCTCAAAGGCGTCGAACAGCGCATCCCGTTTGCCAGCGACATCGAAATCACCCTGGAAGCCAATCCCGGGACATTCGAGCAAGAGAAATTCCTCGCCTACCGCGCCCTGGGCATCAATCGCCTGTCGATCGGCATTCAGAGTTTTCAGGAAGAGAAACTCAAGGCGCTGGGACGAATTCACAACGGTGACGAAGCGGTGCGTGCTGCCGGCATGGCGCGTCAGGCCGGGTTCGATAACTTCAACCTGGACTTGATGCACGGCTTGCCGGATCAGTCGCTGGACGATGCGTTGAGCGACCTGCGTCAGGCCATCGCCCTGAATCCGACGCATCTGTCCTGGTATCAACTGACGCTGGAGCCGAACACGGTGTTCTGGAACCAGCCGCCTGTGCTTCCGGAAGACGACACGTTGTGGGACATTCAGGAAGCCGGCCAGGCGCTGCTCGCCGAACACGGATACGCGCAATACGAAGTCTCGGCCTATGCACAACCTGGTCGCCCGGCGCGGCATAACCTCAATTACTGGAGTTTCGGCGACTTCATTGGCATCGGCGCCGGCGCCCACGGCAAGCTCAGTCATCCGGACGGGCGCATCGTGCGCACCTGGAAAACTCGCCTGCCGAAGGATTACCTGAATCCGGCCAAAAGCTTCAAGGCCGGCGAGAAAGCGCTGACCAACGAGGAGCTGCCGTTCGACTTCCTGATGAATGCCTTGCGCCTGACCGAGGGCGTCGAGTCGCGGCTGTATCCGGAACGCACCGGACTGAGCCTGGAAAGCCTCGCCGAAGGCCGCCGTGAAGCCGAACAAAGCGGCCTGTTGCAGGTCGAACCGTCACGTCTGGCGGCGACTGATCGCGGACAGCTGTTTCTCAATGACTTGCTGCAAACATTTCTGAGCTGATTTCAGCCTTAGGGGAAAACGAATGGATTTGATACTCGACCTGCTCGCCACCGTCTCTCGCTGGAGCCGCAGCAACCTGTCGGAAATCTCTCTGGCGCTGGTGGGCTGTCTGCTGGTGCTGTTCGGCGCCGACATCAAAGGCTGGGTCGACCAACGCCTGGGCAGCATCGCCGGCGCCTTGCGCGTTCCGTTGCTCGCTCTGGTGTGCATGATCGGGAGCGGCGTGGCACTGATCTACGCCACGCCGTGGATCATCAAAGGCCTGAGCCAGTTCAACAACTACAGCCTGGCGCCGGTGTTGTTGGTGGTGCTGGTGTTGATCGGCGTAGTCGCCGACCGCCGCTGATTTCCGAACACACAAAAACCCGTAGGAGCGAGGCTTGCCCGCGAAGGCGGTGTGTCAGTCAATGATGATGGTGACTGACTCGGCCCCTTCGCGGGCAAGCCTCGCTCCTACAGGTTTCAGATAGTTCAGGACTGTTTTTCGAACTTCAGGTCCCATACGCCATGCCCAAGACGTTCGCCACGGCGTTCGAACTTGGTGATCGGGCGTTCGGTCGGGCGCGGGACGCATTTGCCATCCTCGGCCAGGTTGCGATAACCCGGTGCGACATTCATCACTTCCAGCATGTACTCGGCGTACGGTTCCCAGTCGGTGGCCATGTGCAGGATGCCGCCGACTTTCAACTTGCTGCGCACCAGTTCAGCGAAGGACGCCTGAACGATACGGCGCTTGTGGTGACGGCTCTTGTGCCATGGGTCCGGGAAAAACAGCATCAGGCGATCGAGGCTGTTGTCAGCCACGCAACGGTTGAGCACTTCGATCGCGTCGCAATCGTAGACACGCAGGTTGGTCAGGCCCTGGGTCAGCACGCCATTGAGCAGCGCGCCGACACCCGGACGGTGAACTTCCACGCCAATGAAATCCTGTTCCGGCGAGGCTGCGGCCATTTCCAGCAGCGAATGGCCCATGCCGAAACCGATTTCCAGCGAGCGCGGCGCGGAGCGGCCGAACACCTGGTCGAAGTCCACCGGTGCGTCGGCCAGCGGCAGGACGAACAGCGGCGTGCCCTGCTCCAGGCCTTTTTGCTGGCCTTCAGTCATGCGCCCGGCGCGCATCACGAAGCTCTTGATGCGGCGGTGTTGGCGCTCTTCGCCTTCTGCAGGCGTGATAGGCGTGTCGTTTGATTCAGTCATCAATGGCTCTTACTTGATCAGACCATCCAGCGGCGAGGAGGCGCTGGCATAGAGTTTTTTCGGCATGCGGCCGGCGAGGTAGGCCAGGCGGCCCGCGACGATCGCATGTTTCATGGCTTCGGCCATCATGATCGGTTGCTGGGCGTGGGCGATGGCCGAGTTCATCAGCACTGCTTCGCAGCCCAGCTCCATCGCGATGGTGGCGTCGGAAGCGGTGCCGACACCGGCATCCACCAGCACTGGAATCTTGGCTTCTTCGAGGATGATCTGCAGGTTGTACGGGTTGCAGATCCCCAGGCCCGTGCCGATCAGACCGGCCAGCGGCATCACCGCGATAACACCGATTTCCGCCAGTTGACGGGCGATGATCGGGTCATCGCTGGTGTAGACCATCACGTCGAAACCTTCCTTGACCAGCACTTCGGCGGCCTTGAGGGTCTCGATCACGTTAGGGAACAGGGTTTTCTGGTCGGCCAGTACTTCCAGCTTCACCAGGTTGTGGCCACCGAGCAGCTCACGGGCCAGGCGACAGGTGCGCACAGCCTCGGTAGCGTCGAAGCAACCGGCAGTGTTCGGCAGGAAGGTGTAGCGATCCGGCGACAGGACTTCGAGCAGGTTCGGTTCGCCCGGGTTCTGGCCGAGGTTGGTGCGGCGCACGGCGAAGGTGACGATCTCGGCACCCGAGGCTTCGATGGCCAGGCGGGTTTCTTCCATGTCACGGTACTTGCCGGTGCCTACCAGCAAACGCGACTGGTAAGTACGACCGGCCAGGACGAAGGGCTTGTCGCTACGAACGATGCTCATGGGAAATCCTCTGTAGGGGTGAGGTTCTTGCAGAATTCTGTGCCCTTGCGGGCCGGGCGACTAGCCGCCGCCAATGGCGTGAACCACTTCGACATTGTCGCCGTCGTTCAGCGTGGTGTCTGCGTGCTGGCTGCGCGGGACGATATCCAGATTGAGTTCGACCGCCACCCGGCGTCCGGTCAGCTCCAGACGGGTCAGCAGGGCCGCAACGGTTTCACCGTCGGGCAGTTCAAGGGATTCGCCGTTCAACTGAATGCGCATGCCGAATGCCGCCATCATTTTTAGGGGCTGGCATTCTAGCCCGATCAGTCTTGGCGACCCAAGCCATTCGTCATGAAATGGACCGCCCGGTCAGCTCAACCGCCAGGCGGCAAGCCCCAGGCAGAACCAGCCGACCAGGAATGCCAGGCCGCCGAAGGGTGTGATGATCCCCAGCTTGCTGACGCCGGTCAGGGTCAGCAGGTACAGACTGCCGGAAAACAGCAGGATGCCGATGGCAAACGAGGCGCCGGCCCAGGTGATCAGGCGACCCGGAATCTGCGTAGCCAGTAGCGCCACACCCAACAGTGCCAAGGTATGCACCAATTGGTAGGTGACGCCGGTGTGGAAGATCGCCAGATACTCAGGGGTCAGACGGTTTTTCAGGCCGTGGGCGGCGAACGCGCCAAGGGCAACGCCAGTGAAGCCGAAGAAAGCGGCCAGCATCAGAAAGCCACGCAGCATGAAGAACTCCAGTCAGACTCGATCAACAGGGTCTGTATAATGGCCCGCTCAACGGGTTCGGCCAAGCCATCTCTATGCTGCGTATATTTTTGCGACGATTCACAAAGGCCCTGCTCTGGTTCGCGGGCGGCAGCGTATTGCTGGTGCTGATTTTTCGCGTGGTACCGCCACCGGGAACGGCCTTGATGGTCGAGCGCAAGATCGAATCCTGGTTCGACGGTGAACCGATTGACCTGCAACGCACCTGGAAGCCTTGGGATGAAATCTCCGACGACCTGAAAGTCGCCGTGATTGCGGGCGAGGATCAGAAATTCCCGGAGCATTGGGGTTTTGACCTGGGTGCGATCCGCGCCGCACTGGCCCACAACGAACTGGGCGGTTCGGTTCGCGGCGCCAGTACCTTGAGCCAGCAAGTGTCGAAGAACCTGTTTTTGTGGTCTGGGCGCAGCTGGCTGCGCAAAGGCCTGGAAGCGTGGTTTACCGGATTGATCGAGGTGTTCTGGCCCAAGCAGCGGATTCTTGAGGTGTACCTGAACAGCGTCGAGTGGGATGACGGGGTGTTTGGCGCTGAAGCGGCAGCCCGGCATCACTTTGGCGTGGGTGCCAAGTCTCTTTCCCGGCAACAGTCGAGTTTGCTGGCGGCGGTGCTGCCTAATCCGCGGGTGTGGAGTGCGAGTCATCCGACCAACTATGTTGCGCGCCGGGCTGGCTGGATTCGGCAGCAGATGAGTCAACTCGGAGGTGACAGCTACCTTGTAGGGCTCAACGATTCGCGGCGTGCGCCTTGGACCCAGTAACTACTTCCGCGACGATGCAATCCCTGTAGGAGCGAGGCTTGCCCGCGAAGGCGGTCTATCAGCCAACTTCTTCTTCGACTGATACACCGCCTTCGCGGGCAAGCCTCGCTCCTACAGGGGGCGGTGTGTCATCAGTGGGCACAAACAAAAACGCCCCGATCAATGATCGGGGCGTTTTTTATTGCCGGGCGCCCAGGTTAAGCGGCAATCGACAACTTGAGCTTGTTCATCGCGCTCTTCTCGAGCTGACGGATCCGCTCGGCCGACACGTTGTACTTCTGCGCCAGGTCGTGCAGCGTGGCTTTCTCTTCTGCCAGCCAGCGCTGATAAAGGATGTCGCGGCTGCGGTCGTCCAGCACTTCCAGCGCTTCGTGCAGGTTGTGGTTGGAGTTGTCGCTCCAGTCGGCATCTTCCAGTTGACGGGCCGGGTCGTACCGGTGGTCTTCCAGATAGTTGGCCGGCGACTGGAAAGCACTGTCGTCGTCCGCTTCTGTGGCCGGGTCGAAGGCCATGTCATGGCCAGTCAGGCGACTTTCCATCTCGCGCACTTCCCGCGGCTCTACGCCGAGGCTTTCCGCCACACGGTGGACTTCCTCGTTGTTCAGCCACGCCAGGCGTTTCTTCTGGCTGCGCAGGTTGAAGAACAGCTTGCGCTGGGCCTTGGTGGTCGCGACTTTCACAATGCGCCAGTTGCGCAGGATGAACTCGTGAATTTCCGCCTTGATCCAGTGCACCGCGAACGAAACCAGACGCACACCCATTTCCGGATTGAAGCGCTTCACCGCCTTCATCAGGCCGACGTTGCCTTCCTGGATCAAGTCAGCCTGAGCCAGACCGTAGCCGGAATAGCTACGGGCGATATGTACAACAAAACGCAGGTGGGCGAGCACCATCTGCCGAGCCGCCCCCAAATCCTGCTCATAATAGAGACTCTCGGCCAGTTCACGCTCCTGCTCCGGCGTCAGCAATGGAATGCTGTTCACGGTGTGCACATAGGCCTCCAGGTTCGCACCCGGGACCAGAGCATATGCAGGTTGCAAAGAATTGGTCATACGAAAAAACCTCCCACTTACAAACTCGTGCAGTTCAGCACTGCGAAAATTGACCGGAAACCGAAAGACAAGTTCCCATAAACGCTGAAAGGTCAATACGAGCAAAATGATACTACTTAGGCGCAAGCTCCCTCAGGTGGCGTGCGACTGCAATCCATGCACCGATATACCCCAACAGCACTGCGCCAAGCAAGAGAGACAGACCGTCGGCTACTGGCACTCCGGCCAGCGCGAAATCACTGCCGTACAAACCGGCCAGCCCGACTACCGCGTCGTTCAACCAATCAAGGCCAAACGCCAATACACCCCAGGAAAGTATCCCCGCACCGAAGCCATACAGCGCGCCCATATACAGAAAGGGCCTGCGCACATAGCTGTCCGTGCCGCCGACGAGTTTAATCACTTCTATCTCTGTGCGGCGGTTTTCAATATGAAGACGAATGGTATTGCCTATCACCAAAAGTAATGCAGAAACCAGAAGCACGGTCAGACCGAAGACAAAACGGTCACCCAGCTTGAGGATCGCTGCCAGACGCTCGACCCAGACTAGATCAAGTTGTGCCTGTTGTACCTTCGGCAACTCGGAAAGTTTTTGTCGTAATGCTTCAAGCGCAGGCTTGTCGACTTCGTTCGGGGTCACCAGCACCACGCCTGGCAGCGGGTTTTCCGGCAGCTCCTTGAGCGCCTCGCCCAGACCGGACTGTTGCTGGAACTCTTCCAGCGCCTGATCACGACCGACATATTCCGCATCCGCTACACCGGGCATGCCTTTGATCTGTTCGCGCAACGACTCGCCTTCAGCAGGGCTGGCCTCGAGTTGCAGGTACAGGGAAATCTGCGCCGCTCGCTGCCAGGATCCGCCCAGACGTTCCACGTTACTTAGCAAAAGTGACAGGCCCATCGGCAAACTCAGGGCAACTGCCATCACCATGCAGGTGAAAAAGCTGCCGATTGGATGTTTACCCAACCGACGCAGGCTATCGAGCAAACTGGCGCGGTGGCTTTCTATCCAGGCGCGAAACAGCGTGGCGAAGTCCGGGCCGTCGTCATCGTCGCGTTTTTTCTTCTGCGGTTGCGGATCGGCGGCTTTTGGCGCCACACGTTCGGAAACCTTGGGGCTGCGTGTCGCACTCATTCGCCCGCCTCCCCGTCACCGATCAGTCGGCCGCGTTGCAGGGTCAGCATGCGATGGCGCATGCGGGCGATCAGCGCCAGGTCGTGACTGGCGATCAGCACGCTGGTGCCCAGACGGTTGATGTCTTCGAACACGCCCATGATCTCTGCCGCCAGACGCGGGTCGAGGTTACCGGTCGGTTCGTCCGCCAGCAGCAAGGCCGGACGGTGGACGATGGCGCGGGCGATGCCGACGCGCTGTTGCTGGCCGGTGGACAGGTCGCCGGGGTACAGATCGGTTTTATCCGACAGCGCCACGCGCTCAAGCGCCGAATCCACGCGCTTGACGATCTCGGCCTTGGACAGGCCAAGGATCTGCAACGGCAGCGCGACGTTGTTGAACACCGTGCGATCGAACAGCAACTGGTGATTCTGGAACACCACGCCGATCTGCCGGCGCAGATAAGGAATCTGCGCGTTGCTGATGGTGGCGAGGTCCTGGCCGGCCAGCAGCAATTTGCCGGTGGTTGGACGCTCCATCGCCAGCAGCAGCCGCAACAAGGTGCTTTTACCGGCGCCGGAATGGCCGGTCACAAACAAAAACTCGCCCCGACGGACTCGAAAGCTCAGCTCATGCAAGCCGACGTGACCGTTCGGGTAGCGTTTACCGACCTGTTCGAAACGAATCATGAACGCTCCCGCTCGGCAAACAGTGCCTGGACAAAGGGTTCTGCTTCAAAAGTACGCAAATCATCGATGCCTTCACCGACGCCGATGTAGCGAATCGGCAAACCAAATTGCTTGGCCAGGGCGAAAATCACCCCGCCCTTGGCTGTGCCGTCGAGCTTGGTCAGCGCCAGGCCGGTCAGTTCGACGGTCTGGTTGAATTGCTTGGCCTGGTTGATGGCGTTCTGACCGGTGCCGGCGTCAAGCACCAGCAGCACTTCGTGCGGCGCATCGGCGTCAAGCTTGCTGATGACCCGGCGAACCTTTTTCAACTCTTCCATCAAATTGTCTTTGGTGTGCAGGCGACCAGCGGTGTCGGCGATCAACACGTCAATACCACGGGCCTTGGCGGCTTGCACGGCATCGAAGATAACCGAAGCCGAGTCAGCGCCGGTGTGCTGGGCGATGACCGGGATCTTGTTGCGCTCGCCCCACACCTGCAATTGCTCAACGGCGGCGGCGCGGAAGGTATCGCCGGCCGCGAGCATGACTTTCTTGCCTTCGAGTTGCAGCTTCTTCGCCAGTTTGCCGATGGTGGTGGTCTTGCCGGCGCCATTGACGCCAACCACCAGAATCACGAATGGCTTGTTCTGCGAGGTGATTTTCAGCGGCTGCTCGACAGGCTTGAGCATCGCCGCGAGTTCAGCTTGCAGGGATTTGTACAGGGCGTCGGCATCGGCCAGCTCTTTGCGCGCAACCTTTTGGGTCAGGCGCTGGATGATCACCGAGGTCGCTTCGACGCCAACGTCGGCGGTCAGCAGACGGGTTTCGATGTCTTCGAGCAGCTCGTCATCGATGTTTTTCTTGCCCAGGAACAGGCTGGCCATGCCTTCGCCGATGCTGGCGCTGGTCTTGGACAGGCCTTGCTTGAGGCGGGCGAAGAAACCGGCTTTGGCTTCTTCGGTACGCGGCGTCTCGGCCGGGACTTCGACGGGAACGTCGGGCGTGGTGACTACCGGAGCAACTACGGGAGCAGGCGCAGGCACGTCAACCACAGGAGCGACGAACGCAGGAATCACCGGTTCTGGAGCAATCGGCTCAGGTTCGGCCACGACAACCGGCGCAACGACAGGCTCAATAACCGGCACTTGAACGGGCTCAGGGGCAAAGGCAGTCGGCGCAGGAATCGGCGGCGTCACATGCGGCGCCATCTCGTTTTCAACCAAGGCCACCGGTTCTTCCGCCACCGGCAACGTCAGCCACGGCTCTGGAGCGGGTGTCAGTGGCTGCTCGGCAACCACTTCGGGTTCAGCCTCAGCCACCGGTTGCAGCACCGGCTCGGCAATCGGCAGAACAATCGGCGCTGGCTCTTCTTCTATAACCGGCGCAGGTGTTGGCTCAGGAAGTGGTTGTGGCTGTTCGACGACGGTTTCCTGCGGCTTTTTGCGCAGCCATCCGAACAGGCCTTTCTTCTCACCAGCCGCAGCTGGGGCTTTCTTGTCGTCGTTGGAACCAAACATGGAGGACGGCTATCTCACGGTAGCGACGCGCCAAAGGGCGCCCCGGCAAATAAATATTCGATGCAGAACAGACTGCGATTGACCCAGCTTGTTCACGCGCAACATTTTGTCGAGGTGCAAACAGCGCCTCAAAGGTTGACTAATACGAAGGACTGGAACGGCATCGTCGGCGAAAACGCAGAGTTTAGCTGACAAACTCAAAGCTTCCGCAGGTAACCCATGCAACCTTCCGGCCGATCAAAGGCCTGATAGGCGTGGCCGCCAGTAAAACGGATCAGTATCCTAGCACCCTCTCGCCCGCTGACGCTAAGAACAAGCGGGCAGCCCCAAAGGTTTAAAAACGAATGAATGCTTTAGCCCGCCGCGCTGCAGGCCTGCTGCTCAGCACAGTTTGTCTGCCCCTCTCGGCCCTGGCTGCCGATCCACAACCCACCCACGAATTCACTCTGGATAATGGTCTGAAGGTCGTTGTGCGCGAAGACCATCGTGCACCAGTGGTGGTTTCCCAGGTCTGGTACAAGGTCGGCTCCAGCTACGAGACGCCAGGTCAGACCGGTTTGTCCCACGCGCTTGAACACATGATGTTCAAGGGCAGCGAGAAAGTCGGCCCCGGCGAAGCGTCGCTGATCCTGCGCGACCTCGGCGCCGAAGAGAACGCGTTCACCAGCGATGACTTCACGGCGTATTACCAGGTGCTGGCCCGCGATCGCCTCGGCGTGGCCTTCGAACTGGAAGCCGACCGCATGGCCAGCCTGCGCCTGCCGGCCGACGAGTTCGCCCGCGAGATCGAAGTCATTAAAGAAGAACGTCGCCTGCGCACCGACGACAAGCCAATGTCCAAGGCCTACGAACGCTTCAAGGCCATGGCCTTCCCGGCCAGCGGTTACCACACGCCGACCATCGGCTGGATGGCGGACCTGGACCGCATGAAAGTCGAGGAGCTGCGCCACTGGTACCAATCCTGGTACGTGCCGAACAACGCCACATTGGTGGTGGTCGGCGACGTGACCCCGGACGAGGTCAAAACCCTGGCCCAGCGCTATTTCGGCCCGATCGCCAAACGTGATGTGCCGCCGGCGAAAATCCCGCTGGAACTGGCCGAACCCGGCGAGCGCCAGATCACCCTGCACGTGCAGACCCAACTGCCAAGCTTGATGCTGGGCTTCAACGTGCCAAGCATCGCCACCGCCGAAGACAAACGCTCGGTGAACGCCTTGCGCCTGATCTCGGCCCTGCTCGACGGCGGTTACAGCGGACGCATCCCGACGCAACTGGAGCGCGGCGAAGAGCTGGTGTCCGGTGGCTCGTCGAGTTACGACGCCTACACCCGCGGCGACAGCCTGTTCACCTTGTCGGCGACGCCGAACACCCAGAAAAAGAAAACCATGGCGCAGGCCGAAGCCGGCTTGTGGAAGCTGCTCGAACAGCTGAAAACCACCGCACCGTCCGCTGAAGAGCTGGAACGCGTTCGCGCCCAGGTCATCGCCGGCCTGGTCTACGAGCGTGATTCGATCACCAGCCAGGCCACCTCCATCGGCCAGCTGGAAACCGTCGGCCTGTCCTGGAAACTCATGGACACCGAACTCGCTGACCTGGAAAGCGTGACCCCGGAAGATATCCAGAAAGCCGCCAAGCTGTATTTCACCCGCGAACGTCTCAGCGTCGCCCATGTACTGCCACTGGAGACGACTCATGAGTGAGCGTAAGAAACCCCGTCTGGTCCTGATCGGCCTGATCGCTGTCGCGCTGATCGGCTCCGCTGCGTTCTATTTGTCGAAAAGCGAAGACTCCAAGGCCAGCGAGGCCCTCGACAAGGCCAAGGCCAGCCAGAAGCTGCAATCGCTGACCGAACTCGACGGCAAGGCGCCGAGCCACCGCTCACTCGACGTACAGACCTGGAACACCGCCGAAGGCGCCAAAGTGATGTTCGTCGAAGCCCGCGAGCTGCCGATGTTCGACCTGCGCCTGATCTTCGCCGCCGGCAGCAGCCAGGACGGCAACGCGCCCGGTCTCGCCCTGCTGACCAACGCGATGCTCAACGAAGGTGTGGCCGGTAAAGATGTCGGCGCCATTGCTCAGGGCTTCGAAGGCCTGGGCGCAGACTTTGGCAACGGCGCGTTCAAGGACATGGCACTGGCCTCCCTGCGCAGCCTTAGCGCCGCAGACAAGCGCGAGCCCGCACTGAAGCTGTTCTCTGAAGTCGTCGGCAAACCGACCTTCCCCGCCGACTCCTTTGCGCGCATCAAGAACCAGATGCTCGCCGGTTTCGAATACCAGAAGCAGAACCCGGGCAAACTGGCGAGCCTGGAGTTGATGAACCGTTTGTACGGCGATCACCCTTACGCGCATTCCAGTGACGGCACGGCGAAAACCGTCCCGGCGATTACCGTGGCGCAACTCAAGGCGTTCCACGAGAAAGCCTATGCAGCCGGCAACGTGGTGATTGCACTGGTCGGCGACTTGTCCCGCGCCGAAGCCGAAGCGATTGCCGCGCAAGTCTCCAGCGCGCTGCCAAAAGGCCCGGCGCTGGCGAAAATCCCGCAGCCTGAAGAACCAAAAGCCAGCGTCGGCCACATCGAGTTCCCGTCCAAGCAAACCAACCTGATGCTTGCGCAACTGGGCATCGACCGTGACGATCCGGACTACGCCGCACTGTCCATGGGCAACCAGATCCTCGGCGGCGGTGGTTTCGGCACCCGCTTGATGAGCGAAGTGCGCGAGAAGCGTGGCCTGGCGTACGGCGTCTATTCTGGTTTCACCCCGATGCAGGCGCGCGGTCCGTTCATGATCAACCTGCAAACCCGCGCAGAAATGAGCGAAGGCACGCTGAAACTGGTGCAGGATGTTCTCGCCGACTACCTTAAAACCGGCCCGACCCAGAAAGAACTCGACGACGCCAAGCGTGAATTGGCCGGCAGCTTCCCGCTGTCCACGGCCAGCAACGCCGATATCGTCGGCCAGCTCGGCGCCATGGGTTTCTACAACCTGCCGCTGAGTTACCTGAACGACTTCATGCGTGAGTCGCAGAGCCTGACCGTCGAGCAGGTCAAAGCCGCACTGAACAAACACTTGAGCACGGACAAAATGGTCATCGTCAGCGCTGGCCCGACCGTGCCGCAAAAGCCGTTACCGGCCCCAACTGATAAACCTGCCGAGCAGCCGCTCGGGGTTCCGGAGCATTAATGGCCACTCGTCCTAAGAAACCCGTTCACAACGTACACAACGGCGTGAACCAACTGCGCATCATCGGCGGCGAATGGGGCAGCCGGAAGCTGAGCTTCCCGGACGCCCCGGGCCTGCGCCCGACCCCGGACCGGGTGCGTGAGACCCTGTTCAACTGGCTCGCGCCGTACGTTGCCGGGGCCAAAGTGTTTGATCCATTCGCCGGCAGCGGCGCGTTGTTCCTCGAGGCCTTGTCCCGTGGCGCGGCGATGGGACAGGCGCTGGACGCCAGCAACATCGCGGTCGCCAGCATCAAGGAGCATCTCGGCACGCTGCGCTGCACCACCGGCCAGATCCAGACCGCCGATGCCCTGCGCTACCTGGAAACCCAGACAGCGACCGCCTACGACCTGGTGTTCCTCGACCCGCCTTTCAACCAGGACCTGTTGCCGACCGTCTGCACCCTGCTTGAGGAGCGTCAGTGGCTGGCCAATGAGGCCTGGATCTACACTGAAAGCGAAAACGCGCCGTCGAGCCTTGGCTTGCCAGGCAACTGGCGCCTGCACCGGGAGCAGAAATCCGGGCGGGTGTATTACGCGTTGTGGCAACGTATGGCAGAGATCGCCGGTTAATCGACCGGCCTGAAAAGGTGCGCACAGGTTGCGCACCGCTGCATCGAGAGCAATCGTGTCCTTTCCGTCAGAACGCTTCACCCCCGCCTTCGGCCTCGGCAACCCGCATCTGCAAACCTTGTGGGGACCGCTGTGGCGCAAAACCACGCACATCGAACGCGAGCGCGAACGCTTGTGGCTTGAGGATGGCGACTTTCTCGACATGGACTGGCACGGCCCGCACACCGCCGATGCGCCGTTGGTGCTGGTGTTGCACGGGCTGACCGGCTCTTCGAATTCGCCTTACGTGGCCGGAGTGCAAAAGGCGTTCGCTGCCCAGGGTTGGGCCAGCGTCGCGTTGAACTGGCGCGGCTGTTCCGGCGAGCCGAATCTGTTGGCGCGCAGCTACCATTCCGGCGCCAGCGAAGACCTCGCCGAAGCCATCAAACACCTGCGGGCCAAGCGCCCTCTCGCACCGCTGTATGCGGTCGGCTATTCCCTGGGCGGCAATGTCTTGCTCAAGCATCTGGGAGAAACCGGCAGTGACAGCGGCGTGTCAGGCGCGGTGGCGGTGTCGGTGCCGTTTCGTCTCGATCAATGCGCCGATCGCATCGGCCAGGGTTTCTCGAAGGTCTATCAGGCGCATTTCATGCGCGAGATGGTGGCCTACATCAAGAACAAGCAGCGCCAGTTCCAGCATGACGGACGCGAGGATGGACTGGCGGCATTGGCGGCGCTGGGCTCGCTGGAGAACATGCGCACCTTCTGGGATTTCGATGGCCGGATCACGGCGCCGCTCAATGGTTTCGTCGATGCCGAGGATTACTATCGCCGCGCTTCGAGCAGGTATTTCCTGGGCGAGATCCGCACGCCAACCCTGATCATCCAGGCGGCTGACGACCCCTTCGTGTTCCCCCATAGCTTGCCGCAAACGTCGGAATTGTCCGCCTCCACTCAATTCGAGCTGCAAGCCAAGGGCGGGCATGTCGGTTTTGTCGATGGCTCGTTCCGGCAACCGGGTTATTACCTGGAACGACGCATTCCGCAGTGGCTGAGCGCCGTGGGCCGCGGATAAGCCATGGACGCCGATCAGGGCGAGTCGATCCGCTTCTGGCAAACGGCGCCATTGGCTGGCGTCGAGTTATTGTCCGCACGCTACATAGAACACCGTTTCGCGCCCCATGTGCATGACGGTTATGTGATCGGCATGATCATGGCCGGTGCCCAGCGTTATCGCTATCGCGGCGCCGAACACTTGGCCGGCAGCGGCACCCTGGTGTTGATCAACCCCGATGAGCTACACACTGGCCACAAGGGCACAGAGGACGGTTGGCTGTACCGGGCGTTTTATCCGGACAGCGGGCAGATTCTCTCACTGCTGGACGAGCTGGAGCTGCCGACCAACAACCTGCCGGGGTTTGGCGCGACGTTGTATCGCGATCCGGATCTGGTGAAGGGTTTCTGCCAACTGCATCGCTTGCTGGAAAGTCCGTCCACGGCCCTGCAACAGCAAACGGTCTGGCGGGAAATGATGCTGTTGCTGCTGCAACGTCATGCAGCCGTGCCGATCGCCGGCAAACCCGGCAAGGAGCACCGGGCGGTGACGCTGGCCAAGGACGTGCTGCAAACACAATTGGCAGCGCCGCCCTCGCTGGAAGAACTGGCGGCAGCGGTCAACCTGTCACCGTTCCACTTCGCCCGGGTCTTTCGCCGCGCCACGGGCATGCCACCGCACACCTGGTTGATGCAGCAACGCATCGCCCAGGCAAGAGCGCTGTTACAGAACGGTTGTTTGCCGCTGGAAGTTGCGATGCAGCTGGGATTTGCTGACCAGAGTCATCTGAGTCGGCAGTTCAAGCAGGTTTACGGGGTTGGACCGGGGGCGTATCGCAGTGCGCGGTTAGCGTGAATTCTCAAAGACACTCTATTACCCCTGTGGGAGTGAGCCTGCTCGCGATAGCGTAGTGTCAGTCAGCATCAATGTTGACTGACACTACGCTATCGCGAGCAGGCTCACTCCCACAGGGGATTTGTGTTTATTCGCCGGTGGCGATGCCATGTGCTGGATCGTTGATCCACTCGCTCCACGAGCCGGCATACAACGAGCCCAATGGATACCCGGCGAGACACAGCGCGAACAGGTTATGGCAAGCCGTCACGCCGGAACCGCAATACGCCACCAGATCGGTCGGTGCACGATCGCCGAGTTTCGCGGCAAAGCGCTGCTTGAGCTGCTCAGCCGGCAGGAAGCGGCCGTCACTGCCCAGGTTCTCGGTGAAAGCCGCACATTGCGCACCGGGAATGTGCCCGGCAATCGGATCGATCGGTTCGACTTCGCCCTTGAAACGCGGCAACGCACGGGCATCGAGCAAGGTCAGCGCGGGTTGGCCGAGACGTTGTTGAAGCTGTTCGGCGCTCAACAGCAGCGCATTGTCCGGCGTCCCACTGAAGGTGCCGCGCTTGATATCGCACCGATCCAGACTCAGCGGCAGCCCGGCCGCATGCCAGGCCTTGAGCCCGCCATCGAGAATGAACACGCCATCACGCTTGCCCAGCCAGGCCAGCAACCACCAGGCCCGCGCCGCGTAGGCACCGGGACCGTCGTCGTACAAAACCACTTCGCTGTCGGCGTTGATGCCCCAGGCTTGCAGGCGCTCGATCAAGTCTTCAGGTTCAGGCAGTGGATGGCGCCCGGTCACACCTTTAATGACTGTCCCGCTCAAATCACGTTCAAGATCGGCAAAACTCGACCCGGCGATATGCCCTTCGGCATAACTGCGCTGACCGTAGTCCGGGTCTTCGAGGGCAAAACGACAATCCAGAATCACCAGCCCGGGCGCATCCTTTTTCAGGTCCAACGCTTGCGGGCTGATCAGTTGCGCAATGGGCATAACGGGCTCCTGTGATTAAGTCGGTCTTGAATCCTACTGCACTTCTTCAAGGGCCTGGGCCAGCGGCACGTAAAACTCTTCGTACAGCGCGTTGACCGCGTCGCGCGCCTGGTCCGTGACGAAACCGGCCTCAAGCACCAGCACCTGATACACCCCACGTTTAATCGCCTGCTCACTCAGGTGATTGGAGTTTTCCCGCGTGGTGCACAGAAAACGCACCCAGGACGTCAGGATAATCCAGGCATTGAGCGTCAGGGATTCGATCTGGACCTTGTCCATTTGCAGGATACCGGCGTCAACGAAGGCGGCGTAGATGTGGGTGCCATGGATCAGGCAGCGCTGGGAGAAACGCCGATAACGGGCGGCCAGTTCTGGGTCGCTGTCGAGCAAATGCTCAAGATCACGGTGCAAAAACCGGTAGCGCCACATCGCCGCCAGCAGTTCCTGAAGGTAGAAGCGCTTGTCTTCCACCGTGGACGCGCGGCCCTGTGGAGGGCGCAGGAAGCTGTCCACAAGGCTTTCGTACTCACTGAACAGCACGGCGATGATCGCCTGCTTGTTGGGGAAGTGGTAGTACAGGTTGCCCGGAGAAATCTCCATGTGGGCAGCAATGTGGTTGGTGCTGATGCTGCGCTCGCCCTGTTGATTAAACAGCTCCAGGCTGTTCTGCACGATGCGCTCGCTGGTTTTGATCCGAGGGGCCATGGCTTGAGCTTTAATTCAGAGTGCGTTGGCGGGCATCTTACGACCTATCGGCGAGTGGATAAAACACTGCTGCATCAGGATGTCATTTGACTTTATAGAGCATAGACTCTAAAAAGTGCCTCATTACAACAAAAACCGGAGCCGATCATGACCGCCGACATCGCGTACTTGCAGAACCTGCAACAGCCTCTGGACGAGCTCCAGGCCCTGTTTGATGCGCAGCGTGCGGCGTATGCAGCCAACCCGATGCCGCCGGCCGCCCAGCGCCAGCAATGGCTCAAGGCCCTGCGGGATCTGCTGAGCAATGAACGGCAGGTCTTGATCGATGCCATCAGTCAGGACTTCAGTCACCGCAGTGCCGATGAAACCCTGCTCGCCGAGTTGATGCCCAGTCTGCACGGTATTCACTACGCCAGTCAGCACCTCAAAGGCTGGATGAAAGCCTCGCGGCGCAAGGTCGGTATCGCTTTTCAGCCGGCTTCGGCCAAGGTTGTTTACCAACCACTGGGCGTGGTCGGCGTGATCGTGCCGTGGAACTACCCGCTGTATCTGGCCATAGGGCCGTTGGTGGGTGCGTTGTCGGCGGGCAATCGGGTGATGCTCAAACTCAGTGAGTCGACCCCCGCCACCGGTTTGCTGCTCAAAGAGTTGCTGGGTCGGATCTTCCCGCAAGACCTGGTCTGCGTGGTACTGGGCGAAGCCGATATCGGCGTCGCGTTCTCCCGACTGCGTTTCGATCACCTGCTGTTCACCGGCGCCACCAGCATCGGCAAGCACGTGATGCGCGCGGCGGCAGAGAACCTGACGCCGGTGACCCTTGAGCTGGGTGGCAAATCCCCGGCCATCGTTTCCCTCGACGTGCCGCTCAAGGATGCCGCCGAACGCATTGCTTTCGGCAAGACACTCAATGCCGGACAAACCTGTGTGGCCCCGGACTACGTGCTGGTACCGGAAGATCGCGTCGGCGCTTTCGTCGAAGCCTATCGCCAGGCGGTTCGCGGGTTTTATCCGACACTGACCGACAACCCGGACTACACCGCCATCATCAATGACCGGCAACTGGCGCGGCTCAACGGCTACGTCAGCGACGCCACCAGCAAGGGCGCGCTGCTGATTCCGCTGTTCGACCAAGGCCAGGGCCGACGCATGAGCCATAGCGTGCTGCTCAACGTCAGTGACGACATGACCGTGATGCAGGACGAAATCTTCGGCCCGCTGCTGCCGATTGTTCCCTACAAAGATCTAGATGAGGCGTTTGCCTACATCAATCAACGACCTCGTCCGCTGGCGCTGTATTACTTCGGCTACGACAAGCGCGAACAAAATCGCGTACTCCACGAAACCCATTCCGGCGGCGTTTGCCTCAACGACACCTTGCTGCACGTGGCTCAGGACGATATGCCGTTCGGCGGCATCGGCGCTTCGGGCATGGGCCATTACCACGGCCACGAAGGATTCCTGACTTTCAGCAAGGCCAAAGGCGTGCTGATCAAACAACGCTTCAACGCGGCGAAACTGATTTACCCGCCGTACGGAAAATCCATTCAGAAACTGATCCAGAAGTTGTTTATCCGCTAACGATCACACCCTTCGGGTAATAACAATAATGAGCCCAAGCCTGTCCGATACACCCGCGCTGTCACGGCGCGGCCTGCTTAAATTCAGCCTCGGCGCGACTGCGTTTCTGGCCACGGCCGGACTGGGCGCGAGCCTCAGCGGCTGCTCATCGAGTATCCCGGCCAGTGGTTTCGCGATTTTGCGTAGCGGCGACCTGCTGTTTCTGCGGGCATTGGTGCCGGTGATGCTCGAGGGTGCCGTGGCCGTCGAGAAAATGCCGTCGGCCGTCGATGGCACGCTTAAAACCCTGGATAACGACCTGAATCATTTGTCGCCGGAAATGCTCAAGCTGACCCAGCAATTGTTCGACGTGCTGGGAATGGCGGTGACTCGCGGGCCACTGACCGGGATCTGGGGCAGCTGGGAAAACGCCAGTGCCGATGAGATCCGGCATTTTCTCGATCGTTGGGAAAACAGCTCGTTGAGCCTGTTGCGCATGGGGCATAGCTCGTTGCTGCAACTGGTGATGATGGCCTGGTACAGCCGCGCGCAATCGTGGGTGCATTGCGGGTATCCCGGGCCGCCCACCGTTTGAGACCGAGTCGCCACCTTCGCGGGCAAGCCACGCTCCCACAGGATTTGAGGCGGACCACCCTTTTGTGAACAACCCGGAACCTGTAGGAGCGAGGCTTGCCCGCGAAGACGTCAGCCGCCTCACCACCGATCCCAACAATAACAACAATAACAACAAGAGAACCCGAAGATGCCCGTACCCGACCCGTTCCGCGAAGGCATGGCCCGTGGCTGGAAAACCTACAACGGCTCGCAACTGACCCAGGACCTGACCCTCGAAGCGGACGTGGCGATCATCGGCAGCGGCGCGGGCGGCGGGACCACCGCCGAAATCCTCAGCGCCGCCGGCTACAAGGTGTTGCTGATCGAAGAAGGGCCGCTCAAGACCAGCAGCGACTTCAAGATGCTTGAAGACCAGGCCTACACCAGCCTCTATCAGGAAGGCATCGGCCGCATGAGCAAGGACGGCGCGATCACCATCCTCCAGGGCCGCGCGGTGGGCGGCACCACGCTGATCAACTGGACATCAAGCTTTCGCACCCCCGACCCGACGCTCGAACATTGGGCCAAAGAACACGATGTCAAAGGCCATAGCCCGGCTGAGATGGCGCCGTGGTTCGAGAAAATGGAACAACGCCTGGGCGTCGCACCTTGGATGGTGCCGCCTAACGCCAACAACGACGTGATCCGCAAAGGCTGCGACAAACTCGGATATTCCTGGCATGCGATTCCACGCAATGTGCGCGGTTGCTGGAACCTTGGCTATTGCGGCATGGGCTGCCCGACCAACGCCAAGCAATCGATGATGGTCACGACCATTCCCGCGACCCTGGAAAAAGGTGGCGAGCTGCTTTATCTGGCCCGCGCCGAGAAGCTCTCGATCAAGGACGGCAAGGTCACCGGCCTGCAATGTGTGGCAATGGACGACCGTTGCGTCGCGCCGACCGGACGCACGATCACGGTCAAGGCGCGGCATTACGTGCTGGCGGGCGGCGGGATCAACAGCCCGGCGCTGCTCCTGCGTTCGGACGCGCCCGATCCGCACAAACGGCTGGGCAAACGGACGTTCCTGCACTTGGTAAACATGTCTGCCGGACTGTTCGACGAGGTGATCAACCCGTTCTACGGTGCGCCGCAGTCGATCTATTCCGACCACTTCCAATGGCAGGACGGCACTACCGGCAAGATGTCCTACAAACTGGAGGTGCCGCCGCTGCACCCGGCGCTCGCCTCCACCCTGCTCGGCGGTTTCGGCAAGGAAAACGCCGCGCACATGGAAAACCTGCCCCACACCCACGCGATGCTGGCGTTGTTGCGGGACGGTTTCCACCCGGACAGCCCGGGTGGCAGCGTCGAATTACGCGGCGACAACACGCCGGTGCTCGACTACCAGGTTTCACCCTATGCCTGGGACGGCTTGCGCCGGGCCTTCCACAGCATGGCCGAAATCCAGTTTGCCGGTGGCGCCAACGCGGTCATGCCGATGCACGCCGACGCGCGTTATGTGAAAACCCTGGCCGAAGCGCGCACGTTGATCGACGGTTTGAGCCTTGAGCTGTACCGCACCCGCTTGGGTAGCGCTCATGTGATGGGCGGTTGCGCCATGGGTGAAGACCCGAAAAACGCCGTGACCGACAGCCTTGGCCGGCATCACCAGATCAGCAATCTGTCGATCCACGACGGCTCGCTGTTCCCCACCAGCATTGGCGCAAACCCGCAATTGTCGGTCTACGGGTTGACGGCGCAACTGGCAACTTCCCTCGCCGAACGTTTGAAAAACCCATGAAAACGGAGAATATCCCAATCGTCTATAGTGCTTTCTTACCCAACAGGCGACTTGGCCGACCGGGAAGGCTGCGATACCATCCGACTCCCCAACGGACTCCCGCCAGGACGACGCGATGAACCGAGTGTTGTACCCAGGTACCTTCGACCCTATTACCAAGGGCCATGGCGACTTGGTCGAACGCGCCGCGCGCCTGTTCGATCATGTGATCATCGCCGTCGCTGCCAGCCCGAAGAAAAACCCGTTGTTTCCTCTGGAACAACGTGTGGAGCTGGCCCGCGAGGTCACTAAACATCTGCCGAACGTTGAAGTCGTCGGCTTCGCGACGCTGTTGGCGCACTTTGCCAAAGAGAAGAACGCCAACGTGTTCCTCCGTGGTTTGCGCGCGGTGTCGGACTTCGAATACGAATTCCAGCTGGCCAACATGAACCGACAATTGGCTCCGGATGTGGAAAGTCTGTTTCTTACACCGTCCGAGCGTTATTCGTTCATTTCCTCGACGCTGGTTCGTGAAATCGCAGCGTTGGGCGGCGATATCACCAAGTTCGTCCACCCTGTGGTGGCGGACGCCCTCACCGAACGCTTCAAGAAGTAACGACCGCTCAAGCGGCGCCCGCGTGCACTGCGGGCGCCAATGCGGCACAATTGCGCGCATTGGTTTATTGCGCCCGGGCCTCGCGCCCCGGCTGGAGTTAGCATGTCCCTGATCATCACCGACGATTGCATCAATTGCGACGTCTGCGAACCCGAGTGCCCGAACGCCGCCATTTCCCAAGGCGAAGAGATCTACGTGATCGACCCGAACCTGTGCACACAGTGTGTCGGCCACTACGACGAACCTCAGTGCCAGCAGGTTTGCCCGGTGGATTGCATTCCGCTGGATGAAGCGCATCCGGAGACTGAAGAGCAGTTGATGGCGAAGTATCGGGTGATTACCGGGAAGGCTTGATTGTTTGGCGTCTGTGAGGACGCCTTCGCGGGCAAGCCTCGCTCCTACAGGTTTACACGATCCTGTAGGAGCGAGGCTTGCCCGCGAAGCTTTGAAGGCTTCACTCCCGCTGCTCAAACCCCTCCCCGATACACCCCAGACACCGCACAAACGCTGCTCTCGCCGGATCAACCACCAGCGCCTGCCCCGCATCGCCAATACCGCCACCCAACGCGGTAAACGGCAACGACACCACAAACGCCCCGGCACCGATCACCGTCGCCACGACCAACAAGGGTCGGGCAATCAGCAAGTCGCCGAGCATGGCGTAGGCCGGGGGGTTCTGGATGGTGTAGCGCGGATCACCGCTGCCGCTGTTTGCCGCCAGCGCAGGCGCACCGACGCTCAGCATCAGCGCAACAACAAGGGTTCGAAACGAATTCATGGCGCGGTCCTTCGGCTAGGCAGTCAGAACACTGACTATAGACCGTAGGACGTATCAGCTCTGACAGCGTGGGCAAAAGACGCTGGCGCGCTGGCCCAGTTTCACGTCCCGCAACTCGGTGCCACAGACTTTGCACGGTTGACTGCCACGTCCGTAGACGAACAATTCCTGCTGGAAATAACCCGGCTGACCGTCGCCGCCGATAAAGTCCCGCAGCGTAGTACCGCCACGCTCGATGGCGGCGGCCAGAATGCGCTTGATCTCGATCGCCAGCTTCAAATAGCGCGCTCGGGAAATGCTCTTGGCTTCACGACGCGGGTCAATACCGGCGGCGAACAAGGCTTCGGTCGCGTAGATGTTGCCGACGCCGACCACCACCGCGTTATCCATGATGAACGGTTTGACCGCCATGGATCGTCCCCGGGATTGCTGGAACAAACGGTCGCCATCAAACAGGTCGGTCAACGGCTCCGGCCCCAGACGAATCAGCAGTTCGTGGTTAAGCGGATCGAGACTCCAGAGCATCGCGCCAAACCGGCGGGGGTCGGTATAACGCAGGGCCAGGCCGGATTCCAGTTCGATGTCCACATGCTCGTGTTTGGCCGCCGGCATGCCAACTTCCACCAAGCGCAGATTGCCCGACATGCCCAAATGGCTGATCAACGTGCCGACTTCGGCGTTGATCAACAGGTATTTGGCGCGCCGTTCCACCAGCACAATGCGCTGGCCGGACAGTCGCACATCGAGGTCTTCAGGAATCGGCCAGCGCAAGCGCCGCTCACGGACGATCACCCGGCTGACGCGCTGGCCTTCCAGGTGCGGCGCAATCCCGCGGCGAGTGGTTTCGACTTCTGGCAGTTCAGGCATGGTGTACTCGAATCAGGCTGTCCGGTGCTCAGCGGTGAGCGCCGAGGTCTCGGATCGTTTGCTTGAGGGACTCGAAGTCGTAGTCCGAGAGGCCGACATAATCGAGCACCAGATGCCCGATGCTGTTCCATTCATGGTCTTCGGTCTGATTACCCAGCACCCGATAAGACGCACAAATGTGCTCGGCCATTTTCAGGATCGCCAGCAGGTTCTTGAGCTGAGCGTTGCGCGAAGACTCGTCGCTGAAGATCGCCAGGGCATTGTGGTGATTGGCGATTGCGGCGGTCACATGCTCCGGCAGGCGCCAGGACTTGGCCGTGTAATAACCGACCACCGCGTGGTTGGTGTTGAACACCCGGTTCTCGGTGTCGACCACCCGGCATTCGGCACCGGCTTTGGCGTAGGCCTCTTCCAGGACGGTCATGTAATTGGGGAAGCGCTGCAACATCAACGGCACGCCGCAGTCATGGAACAGCCCCAGCGCGTACGCTTCATCGCCGGCCTGGGCGCCGATGCGCTTGGCCAGCGTCAGGCAGGTCATCGCCACGTCCTGAGCCGTATCCCAGAAACGGTTCAGGGTGACGATGGTGTCATCGTTCATCTCGCCCTTGATCGACTGCGCATTGATCAGGTTGACGATCGAACGGCTGCCCAGCAGGTTCACCGCACGCTGGATCGAGGCGATCTTGTTGCTCAGGCCGTAATACGGCGAGTTGACGATCTTCAGCAAGGCGCCAGAGAGCCCCGGGTCCTGGGAGATCAGCTTCGCAATCACTTCCAGATCCGGGTCGGGCATGTACTGCTCCATCTGCAAATCCACCATGATTTGCGGCTGAGCAGGCACGCTGATGCCTTGCAGGGACTGTTGAATCTGTTCGGAAGTCAGCTCTTGGGACATAAGTACACACTCTGGGCCAGGGGCGATTCTAACCTTTATAAAGTTGGATCCGACACACCGGCCTGCACATCGGCCAAAGTTTCATTTCTGCATAGCAATCGAAATCGCTTTCGCGGGCAAGCCTCGCTCCTACAAAAGCACCCTATGCCCTGTAGGAGCGAGGCTTGCCCGCGAAGGCGTCATCAGCGTTTCATCGCCCACCCGGCCCGCCCCAACCCTCAACACGCTATACTCCCGCTCTTTTTTCCGGAGCGACGTCATGTCCCTGCCTAGCCTGCGCCTCAAAGCCAACGCCGACCGTCGCCTGCGAAACGGCCACTTGTGGGTCTACAGCAACGAAATCGATGTAGCCGCCACCCCGTTGCACGGCTTTCAGGCCGGCGATCAGGCGATCCTCGAAGCCGCCGGCGGCAAGACGCTGGGCATCGTGGCCATGAGCCCGAACAACCTGATCTGCGCCCGCCTGCTGTCGCGCGACATCAAGTTGCCGCTGGACAAGTCGCTGCTGGTCCATCGCCTGAACGTTGCGCTGTCCCTGCGCGATCGCCTGTTCGACAAGCCGTTCTATCGCCTCGTCTACGGCGACTCCGACCTTTTGCCAGGTCTGGTGGTCGACCGTTTCGGCGACATCCTGGTGGTGCAGATCGCTTCGGCGACCATGGAAGCCCATAAAGAAGACGTGATCGCGGCGTTGACCCAAGTGCTCAAGCCAAGCGGCATCCTGTTCAAGAATGACTCCGCTGCCCGTGATGCCGAAGGCCTCAACCGCTACGTCGAAACCGTGTTCGGGCTGGTGCCGGAGTGGGTCGCGCTGGAAGAGAACGGCGTGAAATTCGAAGCACCGGTCATCCAGGGTCAGAAAACCGGCTGGTTCTACGACCACCGCATGAACCGCGCGCGCCTGGCCCCTTATGCCAAAGGCAAACGCGTGCTGGACCTGTACAGCTACATCGGCGGCTGGGGCGTGCAAGCGGCCGCGTTCGGCGCCAGTGAAGTGTTCTGCGTCGACGCTTCGGCCTTCGCCCTCGACGGCGTCGAGCGCAACGCCGCGCTGAACGGTGTCGCCGAGAAAATGACCTGCATCGAAGGCGACGTGTTCGAAGCCCTCAAAGAGCTGAAAGCCAGCGAAGAACGCTTCGACGTGATCGTTGCCGATCCGCCCGCCTTCATCAAACGCAAGAAAGACATGAAGAACGGTGAAGGCGCCTACCGTCGCCTGAACGAGCAAGCCATGCGCCTGCTCAGCAAGGACGGCATCCTGGTCAGCGCATCGTGCTCGATGCACCTGCCGGAAGACGATCTGCAGAACATCCTGCTGACCAGCGCACGTCACCTGGACCGCAACATCCAGATGCTCGAGCGTGGCGGTCAAGGTCCGGATCACCCGGTCCACCCGGCCATCGCCGAAACCCGCTACATCAAGAGCATCACCTGCCGGTTGCTGCCAAACAGCTGATGACGCCGGTTTGACGGGGAGCCAGCCGGCTCCCCGTTTTATTATCTGTTATTGCCCCCCTATCAAACTTCCTACACTTGCAATCCTACGAACTTGCAGGACGTTTCTCTGCGTCTTGAACTTTAAAGAATACGACTGACAAAACTTATTCACACCCAAGATCGTTCCGACAAAATTTCTGGAAGATTCCTACCCAATATCGCCTTGATAAGCGCTCATTACGCTCTATGATTGAAAGTGTCACAACGAAGTGACACTCACTTTCAATTACAAGGAGTTCCAAAATGAAAGCAATTACTCTGGAAGCTAACAGCATCGCCAACCTGGCTTTTCTGGTTGCCCCTAAAGCCCGCTAAGTAAATGAGGCGCTGGGGAGTGCCGGCTACCCAGCGTTTTCTATGGCATTGCCCAGAGCGAACCGCCCATCATGCAGATCAGCCCTCATTTATTCATACTTCCTCGTACGCCCGGTCAAATAGTCTGGGACTACAAGAACCACAAGCAGTTTGAACTGAACCTGAAGTATTCCACTCGACTGGCCGAACTCATCGACAATCCCGAAAAGTTCAACCTCAGCAATACAATTGACACTCAGCTACTCAACGCCGGAATACTGACAACATCAACAGCAGATACTATTGAATGGGGTTGGGACGAACTATCGAAGATATATCATATCGGCACCAAGAACATTCCTTGCGAACATATCCCACAAGACATTAATGAATGGTCAAGACAATACCTCGATCATTGCACCGACGTGCTGAGCACACCTTCGCCGAAACCCAGGCGTTCGGAACGACTGGGAGGCGAGCTGATTGCCCTGCCGAAACCTTCCTGCCTGCCGGAGGGCTCCCTGGCAAACGCCTTGGTCAATCGGAAAACCTGCCGCACCTTCACGGGTGAAGCCGTTTCCCTCGAAGCGGTGAGTACATTGCTGTACCTGTCCCTCGGCTATCTGCATGAGCGCGAAAACGACGTCGACGAAAGCATTGTCGAAGGCCTCGGCGCCCGACGAAGCAGCCCGTCCGGTGGAGGGCTGAATGCCTGCGAAGGTTTTCTGCTGGTGCAAAACGTCAGCGGCCTGCAACCCGGTCTCTACGCCTACCACCCTATCGGGCACGCACTGAGTTTCGTTAATCCGCTGCCTCGTCAGCCTTTGGGGCAACTGATGTGCGGGCAACATTTCATCAATAACCTGCCCGCAGGCCTGTTCATCACCAGTCGATTCGACAAGCTGTGGTGGAAATATGAGCACTCGCGGGCCTACCGAATGGCCTACGTCGAGGCCGGCCATATTTCTCAGACCTTTCAACTGGCGGCCACTTCGCTGGGATTGAACACCTGGCTGACCGGTGCCTTGACGGATGATCAGGTCGAAGCGTTGCTGGGACTTGAGGACAGTGCAGAACAACCGTTGTTTTTTGTCGGCTGCGGCCAGAGCGACGGGCAAGTGATGTGCAAGGAGTTGAAAGCGCTGTTGAGCAATCGGGGGCAGGAACAATGACAGAGCCCCTCATCGACCCTGCCTCTTGGGCCAATCGCTTTACCCTTGGAGACTGGAATACCCGAGCCTCGGTGCGCATCAGCGAACACGCCTATCAATTGCCCTCGGACCTGGAACAGCAACTGGAAACCCGCCACTGGTTTCCACCGGCCTTTCTGCCTTACCTGAATCACCCGGCGGTCAAAGCAGCAGGCAGAGGGGTCATTCATCGCCTGACCGCCAACCATTTGGTGCATTTCCTTGACTACACCACCCTGCTCGAACACCGCATCGTCAACCGATCCGTGGAAACCATCGTTCACAATGAACTGGGGGTCTCCATCCCCCAACGGATGAAAACGGCCGCGCTGCAGCTCTACACCGATGAGGCTTATCACGCGCTGTTCTCCAATAGCCTCGCCGAGCAGATTGCTGACATTTACGGCATGACTGATCGCCCGGTCATGCCCCAGCGGATAGCCCGGCTGAACGCCCTTCTCGACCGCACACCGGACAGGCACAAAGCACTGGCGTGGTTTCTCGTCGGCTTCGTCTCGGAAACGATTATCGCCAAGGAACTGCTCGACGTTTGCCGCGACACGTTGGTCAGCAGCGTTCAGGAAATGCTCAGGGACCACCTCGCCGACGAGGCGCGACACAGTCGCTACTTTTGCGAAGTGTTCCATTATCTGTGGCTGCAACTGAGCTGCGGCCAACGCACGTTCACCGCCAGGTTGCTCCTGGAAATCCTGCTGATCTTCTTTGAAGTCGATGAACGCTGGCTTGGCGAAAGCCTGCGTAGCGCCGGCCTGGGTGAAACGCCTGTGGCGCAAATCCTTTGTGATCTGACCGGCGCGCAAGCACAACGCCTGCGTACCCGATCAGGTGCTGGTGCCACGCTCAACGCAATGAAAAAGGCGGGGTTCTTCGACCTGCCTGCCAATCGGCAACTCTTCTCCAGGGCGGGGCTTCTCGATGAATGAAGAAAGCGATGCAGTCGGCGGCAAAAAACGTAGGGGCGCGGTGACTCTATTGATGACGATGGTGATGCTCGGTGTTTTTCCCCTCGATGTTCTGCTGCCTTCCTTCCCGGCCCTGGCCGAACACTTCCAGACCACGCCAGCCGACATCGCGTTCTCGATCAGCCTGTTTGCCATCGGCATTTCCCTTTCTCAACTGCTGATCGGGCCGCTGTCGGATGCCATCGGGCGCAAGGGTTTGTTGCTCGCAGGAATGGCTGTCTCGATTATCGGCGCAACAGGGTGTGTCCTGTCGACCGAGTACGCCTGGTTCCTGATATTCCGGGTGATCCAGGCCATCGGCTGCGGCTGCTTTGTGCTCTCACAGGCGCTGGTTCAAGACCTGTTCAGCGGCAAGGAGCGCGATCAATTGCGGATCATGATGGTCACCGCCAGCGGAGTCTTCATTTCGGTTTCGCCACTGGCGGGCACTTTGCTGCAAGAGGCCATGGACTGGCCCGGAAGCTTCATAGCCTTTATCGCTTTGGCCACTGCGGTGTTCCTGAAGGCCTGTTTCTTTCTGGAAAACCTGCGTCCCGTGCCGGCTCCGCGCCAAAGCATCATCCAGTCGTATCGCAAGATCTGTCTCGATGCAGGTTTCCTCGGCTATTGGCTGATCGCCGCCATTGCCTTCACCTGCCACTTTTCCTTCATCGTCATCTCGCCATTGATCTTCATGGAACAGTTGCAGCTTTCGCCTTATGAATTTTCCCTGACCCTGTTGCTTTACGGTGCGGCCTACCTCGTCGGAGGGGTCGTCGCTCGCGTCCTCGCCAACCGGGTAGCGCCCGACACTCAGATCATCGCAGGGCTGGGCCTGATCTTTATTTCGGGGCTGGTGATGCTGTTGCTCTCCACCCTGGTGGGGCTTTCGATCCTGACGGTGCTGGTCCCGATGATCATCTGCACCGCCGGCACCACCATCGCTCGCCCGGTGGCCACGTCCAAAGCCATGGACGTATTCCCGGACAACTCCGGCACTGCTGCCTCGGCGGGCAATACCTTGGTGTTTACCTTCGGTGGGCTGATCAGCGCCCTCATCAACTTGAGCGGGAGTCATCTGCAAACGACTCTTGGATTGAGTTTCCTGATATTGAGCACCCTCGGCGTCGGCATCAGTGCCCTGATTACCCGCCGGCATCAGGCACTGAGTAGCGGGTGAAACCTGCCAGTCGTCATCCCGCACGTTGTGTCAGCGCTGGATCAACGCTTCCCGGCATTCCCTCCTGACGCCAGCCGTGTAGAATCGCGGCATTCATCGCCAGTCATCCCCCGGCGGGTTTATGAGCTCAAGCTGAAGCGCGCGGCGATCCCGCAAAGTTATCGGCAACTTCCGGACACACGGCCATTTCTGGGTGTTCCAGACGTCAATAGAAGCTCACTTCCCTTTTGATACCTGATTAGCCGCCCGGAGTGCTTCATGCCTGATTACCGCTCGAAAACGTCCACCCATGGCCGCAACATGGCCGGCGCCCGCGCACTGTGGCGCGCCACGGGGATGAAAGATGACGACTTCAAAAAGCCGATCATCGCCATTGCCAACTCGTTCACCCAATTCGTACCGGGCCATGTCCACCTCAAGGACCTCGGCCAGCTGGTCGCCCGCGAAATCGAACGCGCCGGTGGTGTAGCGAAAGAATTCAACACCATCGCCGTGGATGACGGCATCGCCATGGGCCACGACGGCATGCTCTATTCGCTGCCGAGCCGCGAGATCATCGCCGACTCCGTCGAATACATGGTCAACGCCCACTGCGCCGACGCCATCGTCTGCATCTCCAACTGCGACAAGATCACCCCTGGCATGCTGATGGCTGCCCTGCGCCTGAACATTCCGGTGATCTTCGTTTCCGGCGGCCCGATGGAAGCCGGCAAGACCAAACTGGCCAGCCACGGTCTCGACCTCGTCGACGCCATGGTGATCGCCGCCGACTCCAGCGCTTCTGACGAGAAAGTTGCCGAGTACGAGCGCAGCGCCTGCCCGACGTGCGGCTCGTGCTCCGGCATGTTCACCGCCAACTCGATGAACTGCCTGGTTGAAGCCCTGGGCCTGGCCTTGCCGGGCAACGGTTCGACCCTGGCCACCCACAGCGATCGCGAACAGCTGTTCCTGCAGGCCGGCCGCACCATCGTCGAGCTGTGCAAGCGCTACTACCACGACAACGACGAGTCGGTCCTGCCGCGCAACATCGCCAACTTCAAGGCGTTCGAAAACGCCATGACGCTGGACATCGCCATGGGCGGTTCCACCAACACCATCCTGCACTTGCTGGCCGCCGCCCAGGAAGCCGAGATCGATTTCGACCTGCGCGACATCGACCGCCTCTCCCGCCACGTGCCGCAACTGTGCAAAGTCGCGCCGAACATCCAGAAGTACCACATGGAAGACGTGCACCGTGCCGGCGGGATCTTCAGCATCCTCGGTTCCCTGGCCCGTGGCGGTCTGCTGCACACCGATCTGCCGACGGTGCACAGCAAGACCCTGGCCGAAGGCATCGCCAAGTGGGACATCACCCAGACCGACGACGAAGCGGTGCATCACTTCTTCAAGGCCGGTCCTGCGGGCATCCCGACGCAGACCGCGTTCAGCCAGTCGACCCGCTATGAAACCCTGGACGATGACCGTGAGAACGGCTGCATCCGCAGTGTCGAGCACGCTTATTCGAAAGAAGGCGGCCTGGCCGTTCTCTACGGCAACATTGCGCTGGACGGCTGCGTGGTAAAAACCGCAGGCGTCGACGAGTCGATCCACGTCTTCGAAGGCAACGCGAAGATCTTCGAAAGCCAGGACAGCGCCGTACGCGGCATCCTCGCGGACGAAGTGAAGGCCGGCGACATCGTGATCATCCGTTACGAAGGCCCGAAAGGCGGCCCGGGCATGCAGGAAATGCTCTATCCGACGTCGTACCTGAAATCCAAAGGCCTGGGCAAAGCCTGCGCCCTGCTCACCGACGGTCGCTTCTCCGGCGGCACCTCGGGCCTGTCCATCGGCCACGCCTCGCCAGAAGCGGCTGCGGGCGGCGCGATTGGTCTGGTGCAGGACGGCGACAAGGTGCTGATCGACATTCCGAACCGCTCGATCAACCTGTTGATCAGCGACGAAGAAATGGCTGGGCGCCGTGCCGAGCAGGATCAGAAAGGCTGGAAACCTGTGGAAAAACGTCCACGTAAAGTGACCACCGCACTGAAAGCCTACGCTCTGTTGGCAACCAGCGCCGACAAGGGTGCGGTGCGTAACAAGGCGATGCTTGACGGGCTGTAAGGCTTAACCGTCGAACAAAAAAATACCCCGCCATGTGCGGGGTATTTTTTTGCCTGATCGTTCCCACGCTCTGCGTGGGAACGAACATCACAGATCCAAAGTAGGAGCGAGGCTTGCCCGCGAAGGCAGCACCTCGGTCTTACTGAATCTCTTCAGGCTTGACGATCACCCAGTTCTTGTCCGCCGTCACCGGCAACCCTTCCTTGGCCTGAGCCGCAGCGTTTTTGGCCATCATGCCGTTAATCTGGGTCATGTATTTGTCTTTGCGGTTGACCCACAAGTGGATGCCGCCCTTGGCCACGTCGACACCGTGGAACAGCATGAAACCGTCGCTGCTCGGGGTGTCGCCGCCCACCAGCACCGGTTTTTTCCATTCATCGATGTAGGTCAGGATCGCTGCTTGTTTACCCGCCATCCAGGTCGCCGGGGTCCAGAGGTACGGGGTCAGTTCGAGGCCGAGGTTGGCCTTCTCGTCATACTTGCCCGCGGTGATTTGCTTGCGCGCCGTGGTCAACTCGCCGGACTTGGGGTCCTTGAGCAGCAGGCTCACGCCGATGACGTTTTGCGGTTTGACGTTGTAGCCGTACTTCGGATCGGAAGCGACCATGCGCACCAGCTCTTCGGAGGCCGCGGTCATCACGTAGACCTCGATGCCGTTCTCCATCAGCTTGTTGTACAGCTCGGTTTGACCGGTGAAGACTTTCGGCGGATTGACGTCGAGTTTCTTGACCACGTCGCCTTCGTAATAAGTGGCCGGCACCGGTTTGCCGGACGCCATCAACTCATCGACATAACCCTTGAGCTCTGTGAGCGTGAAACCGGAGAACACCTGGGCGACCCATGGATAGCAAACCATGTCGTCGAGTTCGCAGAGGCGATAGTAGTAACTGAACAGGCTTTCCTTGTGGTCGGCGGTGTCCTTGAACGGAATCAGTTTCAGGGAGGGGTCGAGTTTCTCGCGGGTGATCAGGCCCTTGTTCTCCATGAACGGCAGCAACGACTCTTCAAGGTCGTAGCGGTAGCTGGTGTTGTCCATGTCGAACACCGCGTAGTTACCTTTGTTGGCGTTGGCCGCAATCATCGCGTCCAGCGCCTTGGCCTGATCGGCTGGCCAGTGCTTCAGATCCGTGGCAAACACCTGGCCAGCGAGGCCCAGACAGAGTGCGGCAGCCAGAAATTTCGGTGCAAGCTTCATTGGCATTTCTCCCTGATTCAAAGATATCGACGCTATCAAATTAGTGTGACAGTCCCCGTCTGCCTGCGACCGCCCGCGTCCCTTCCGCGTCAGCTGCATCCCCGACAACGACACCCTCTTATTCCAAAAACGACAGTTAACAGACTTTTTTGATATTAATTCATTAGTTTTCAAGCTGTTAGGCTTGCCGGTTCGCAGCTGCCCCGGAAGGTGGCTGGCACAAGTCACTTTCGGAGTTCTCATGAATCTGCCGCTGATCCTCAATCTGCTGGTGTTCCTCGCGCTACTATTCGGTCTCGCCCAAACCCGTCACACCACCTGGAGCCTGGCGAAAAAAGTCTTGCTCGCGCTGGTGCTCGGCGTGGTATTCGGTGTTGCCTTGCACACCGTTTACGGCGCCGGCAACCCGGTGCTGAAAGCCTCGATCGGCTGGTTCGATCTGGTGGGCAACGGTTATGTGCAGTTACTGCAAATGATCGTGATCCCGCTGGTGTTCGCCTCGATCCTCAGCGCCGTGGCGCGCCTGCACAACGCGTCTTCGCTGGGCAAGATCAGCTTCCTGACCATCGGCACGTTGCTGTTCACCACCGCCATTGCGGCGCTGATCGGTATCGGTTTGACCAACCTGTTCGGTCTGACCGCTGAAGGCCTGGTCGCCGGGACACAGGAAATGGCTCGCCTGCAAACCATCCAGAACGACTATGCGGGCAAGGTTGCCGACCTGAATGTGCCGCAGCTGCTGTTGTCGTTCATTCCGCAAAACCCGTTCGCCGATCTCGCTCGCGCCAAGCCGACCTCGATCATCAGCGTGGTGATCTTCGCTGCGTTCCTGGGTGTCGCTGCGTTGCAACTGCTCAAGGATGACGTGGAGAAAGGTCAGAAAGTGATCAACGCCATCGACACCCTGCAAGCCTGGGTGATGCGTCTGGTGCGTCTGGTGATGAAGCTGACCCCTTACGGCGTATTGGCGCTGATGACCAAAGTGGTCGCCGGTTCCAACCTGCAAGACATCATCAAGCTCGGCAGTTTTGTGGTGGTGTCCTACCTCGGCCTGGGCCTGATGTTTGTGGTCCATGGCCTGCTGGTGTCGGCGGCCGGGATCAACCCGCTGCGGTTTTTCCGCAAGATCTGGCCGGTGCTGACGTTTGCCTTCACCAGCCGCTCCAGCGCTGCGACGATTCCGTTGAGCATCGAAGCGCAGACCAGCCGCTTGGGCATCCCGCAGTCCATCGCCAGTTTCGCCGCTTCGTTCGGCGCAACCATTGGCCAGAATGGCTGTGCCGGCCTGTACCCGGCGATGTTGGCGGTGATGGTTGCGCCAACTGTCGGCATCAATCCGCTGGACCCGCTATGGATCGCGACGCTGGTGGCGATTGTGACCTTGAGTTCGGCCGGTGTGGCGGGCGTGGGTGGCGGGGCGACGTTTGCCGCGCTGATCGTGTTGCCGGCGATGGGGTTGCCGGTGTCACTGGTGGCGTTGCTGATTTCGGTTGAGCCGCTGATCGATATGGGCCGCACGGCGTTGAACGTCAGTGGTTCGATCACGGCCGGGGCGATTACCAGCCAGATGATGCAGCAGACGGATAAAGAATTGCTGGGTGCGGATGAGCATGCGGAGTTGGCTCACGCTTAAGTCTTTCAGCGACTGGGAGGGCCTCTTCGCGGGCAAGCCTCGCTCCTACAGGTCATGCGCCAATTTGGAAAAATAGCGTAATCCTGTAGGAGCGAGGCTTGCCCGCGAAGCTTTTAGGCTTTTTCCCAAACTTCGAAGTTGTACGCCGGCTTGTCATCCTCAGCCGGATTCTCGATGTTCGACACCAGTTTCCACTGCTTCAAATCAAACTCCGGAAACCACGCATCCCCCTCCGGACTCAACGCCACACGCGTCAGGTACAACCGATCCGCCTGAGCCATACCCTGCGCATACAACTGCGCCCCGCCAATCAACATCACCTCGTCGACGCCCTGCTCGTTCGCCCATTCCTGCGCACGAACCACGGCAGCCTCCAGCGACGGATAAACCTCCGCGCCTTCCAGCACCAGATCCGCCTGACGGCTGACCACGATGTTCAACCGTCCAGGCAGCGGACGACCGAGGGAATCCCAGGTCTTGCGACCCATGATGATCGGCTTGCCCAAGGTCGTGGCCTTGAAGTATTTGAAGTCCCCCGGCAAGTGCCAGGGCATGCTGTTGTCGACGCCGATCACACGGTTTTCACCGAGGGCTGCGATCAGGCTGAGGGGGAGTGATTTAGTCATGGCCGCGAGGATACCAGAGCCTCCCGTACCCCGATAAGCGCCACAGCGGTTATGCTCACAGCTCAATTGAGCGACGGGATGGCGCGTGACGGAACTGACTCCACTGCAAAACCTCTGGCTGACCGAGACGGTGCGCCTGCGTGAAGAACACGCCGGGGCCCTGGATGATCTGGAAGCCAACCGACTGGCCCGCAGCGCCGGCGGCGATCTGCCGACGCGGATTCAGCGCCGGGCGGTGTGGCTGGCCGAGCGCGACGGTTTGGCCGACGCCCTCAACCATTGGCTGCAAGGCGCGCGACTGGCGCTGATCGTCATGGCGGTGCTGGCCGTCGTCAGCGGCGCGGGCCTGGCGTTTGCCGCGCTGGGTGACGGCCAGACCCCGGTGAATGTGTTCTGGGCCCTGGGCAGTCTGCTTGGGCTTAATCTGATTCTGCTGTTGAGCTGGGCGTTGGGACTGGTGTTTGCCGGTGAACACGGCGCCAGCCTTGGACGCTTGTGGCTGTGGCTCAGCGAAAAACTCGCTCGCGATGCCAAAGCTGCGCAACTGGCACCGGCCCTGCTGCTGTTATTGCAGCGCCGCAAACTCAATCGCTGGGCAATCGGCGTGCTGGTCAACGGTTTGTGGTTGCTGGCGATGCTCAGCGCCCTGGCGATCTTATTGACGTTGATGGCGACCCGGCGCTACGGCTTCGTCTGGGAAACCACCCTCCTCAGCGGCGACACCTTCGTCGCCATGACCCAGGCCCTCGGCGCCCTGCCGGCCTTGCTCGGTTTCAGCGTGCCGAGTGTGGAGATGATCCGCGCCAGTGGCGACGCCGCGCTGAATATCGAAAGCGCTCGCCAGGCCTGGGCGGCATGGCTGGTGGGCGTGTTGCTGGTCTACGGCGTGTTGCCGCGTCTGTTGCTGGTGGTGTTTTGCCGGTGGCGCTGGAAATCCGGCCAAGCGGCGTTGCGCCTGGATTTGAACCTGCCCGGTTATGCCCAACTGCGCGAACGCCTGATGCCCACCAGCGAGCGCCTCGGCATCAGCGATGCCGCGCCTGCACAACTTCATCGTGTCGAAAGCGGTGTCAGTGAACAACAAAGCGATGGCGCGCTGCTGGTGGCCATCGAGCTGGACGATCAACGCCCATGGCCGCCGCCACTGCCGAAAACCGTGAACAACGCCGGCATCCTCGACAGTCGCGAGTCGCGCAACAAACTCCTCGAACAGCTGAGTCGTTTTCCGCCGGCCCGCCTGGCGATTGCCTGCGATCCGCGCCGCTCACCAGATCGAGGCAGCCTGGCACTGATCGCCGAACTGGCGCGTAATGCTGCCGCGACCCGGGTCTGGCTGCTGCAAGCGCCAAGCGGCGAGGCACTGGATGCCGAACGCCTCGGTGACTGGCATGTGGCGCTGCAACAGCTGGACCTGCCGTTCGCCGATTGCGTGCCCGTGAACTGGCTGGAGACCGGTCATGACTAATCCGTGGAAAGCGCCCTTGAAGCTGGCCGTGGTCGGCCACACCAACGTCGGTAAAACCTCGTTGCTGCGCACGCTCACCCGGGATGTCGGTTTCGGTGAAGTGTCCCATCGCCCCAGTACCACCCGCCACGTCGAAGGCGCGCGATTGTCGGTGGACGGCGAGCCGTTGCTCGATCTCTACGACACGCCTGGCCTTGAAGACGCCATCGCCCTGCTCGACTACCTCGAACGTCTGGAGCGTCCCGGCGAACGGCTCGACGGGCCGGCACGGCTCGCAAGATTTCTTGAAGGCAGCGAAGCGCGGCAGCGTTTTGAACAGGAAGCCAAGGTGCTGCGACAACTGTTCACCTGCGACGCCGGCCTCTATGTGATCGACGCCCGTGAGCCGGTGCTGGCCAAGTACCGTGACGAACTGGAAGTGCTGGCCAGTTGCGGCAAACCGCTGCTGCCGGTGCTGAATTTCGTCAGCAGCGCCAACCATCGCGAGCCGGATTGGCGTGAAGCCCTGGCACGGCTGGGCTTGCATGCCCTGGTGCGTTTCGACAGCGTCGCGCCGCCCGAGGATGGCGAACGTCGACTCTATGAAAGTCTCGCTTTGCTGCTGGAAAACTCCCGCGAACAATTGGAGCGCCTGATCGCCGATCAACAGGCCCAACGCCTGGCCCGCCAGCAAAGTGCGGCGCGGCTGATTGGCGAGTTGCTGATCGATTGCGCCGCGTGCCGACGCAGCGTGGTCAGCGATGCGGAGCAGGAACAGCAGGCCATCAACGAACTGCGCAAAGCCGTTCGCCAACGGGAACAGCGCTGCGTCGAAGCCTTGCTCAAGCTCTACGCATTCCGACCACAGGACGCGGCCGCCAGTGATCTGCCGCTGCTCGATGGTCGTTGGGGCGATGATTTGTTCAACCCCGAAACCCTCAAGCAACTCGGCGTGAGAGTCGGCGGTGGTATCGCTGCTGGCGCGGCCGCCGGTGCCGGGATCGACTTGTTGGTGGGCGGCCTGACCCTCGGCGCGGCGGCACTGGCCGGCGCGATTGCCGGCGGTGCGCTGCAAACCGCCCGCAGTTATGGCGGCCGATTGATGGGCAAGATCCGAGGCCAGCGAGAGTTGACGGTCGACGACAGTGTGTTGAGGTTGTTGGCATTGCGTCAGCGGCAACTGCTGCAAGCGCTGAATGTGCGCGGGCACGCGGCGATGGACAGCATTCAGGTGGCCACGCCACAGGACAAGACCTGGCGCGAAGGCAAATTGCCCGAAGCACTGAATAAGGCTCGGGCGCATCCGCAGTGGTCGTCGTTGAATCCTCATCCCAAGTTGAGTCAGGCGGAGCGACAAGAGCAGATAGAGGCGTTGGCGCAGCAACTTTAACTCTGCGGTGTCGGAACCGGCCCCTCGCGAGCAGGCTCACTCCTACAGGATTTGTGGTGGACACAAGTTCTGTGGTCACTACGGAACCTGTGGGAGTGAGCCTGCTCGCGATGGTAGCGACTCGGTTTCGAGGCTTTACGCAGCCAACAACCGCAACGCCTTGTCCTTCAACACCCCCAGATCAATCACCGGCACCCACAACTCCTTGGCCAACTCATCCCAGTGCCGCATGCGCAAACTGACTTCGCACAACGGGTCTTGTTCGAAGGCTTCAGCCTCGGCAGGCGTCATCACCCCGCCCTGATACTCCAGGGTCCGGCGGCTGGCTTCGCTCAATCGCTCGTAGTACCCGGGCTCTTTGAGTGTCAGATAACGCTTGGCCTGAACGTGGTATTCCACCAGCCGCGCCATGCGCTCGCTGAAACCTGCGCGACGCAAGTAGTCGGCGCCCAGACGCTCGTGGCTGACCACGCCGAAACCGCCCATGTTTTGCGCGCTGTCTGTACAGATGTGCCCGATGTCGTGGAAGAAAGCGGCCAGCACCACTTCATCATCGAAGCCTTCCGCCATGGCCAGTTCAGCCGCCTGGGACATGTGCTCGATCTGCGACACCGGCTCGCCGATGTAATCGCTGTCGCCAAAACGCTCGTACAAACCGAACACCTCGGCAATCACTTGCTCATGACCCGCCATCAATCTTCCCCCAACACTTGAGCGACATTACGCTCAGCCATCGCCGGCCCAACACTCATGCCGACCCCGGTGTGCATCAGTGCCACGCTCACACCTGGCATCGGCCGCAAGAACGAGAACGGCCCCGGGCCCCGAGAACCATAGACACCCTGCCAACGCTCGACCACTTGCACCTTGCAACCCAGGGTTTGTTCAGAGAGTTCAATCATCCAGTTGTCCACTTGCTCGGCATTGAACGGCGACGGATCGCTGCCGTAATGGTGGGAGTCGCCGATGATCAACTCACCGTACGGCGTCGGGCTGATCAGCAGATGGATGCCGTTTTCATGCAGGTGCGGCTCGTCCCGCAGTATTTGCGCGTGCACCGCCGCCGCTTCCGGCAGATCGGCGAAAGCGCCGTAATGCACGCAGCTCAAACCGGTGAGCAAAGCGTGTTGCAGGTTCAGGTTGATTTGCGGTCGGGCGCGGAGCATTTGCAGGCGACAGATTTGCGGGTTGAGCGCGGCAATCGGCTCGGCCAGCAACGTCTGATAGTCGTGGCCGGAGCAGACGATGATCTGCTCGGCACTGAAAGTGCCGGCGGTGCTGTGCAGGCGACCCGGTTCGATGTCGCGCACCAACGTGGAGAAGTGAAACTCGACGCCGAGTTCGCGGCGCAGGTAGTCGATTAGCGCCGGAATCGCTTCGCGGGAATACAGTTGCTGATCGTCCATGCCGTGCAACGCAGCCCGGTGATGGCGGAACTGGCCGCCGTACAGATCGCGTAGAGCAGCGCCGCGCAGCAGGTCGACGCGGTAACCGTGTTCCACGGCGCGGCCGGCGCAGAAGGCTTCCAGCAAGTGTTCTTCGGCTTCGCTGCGGGCGAACAGGTACGAGCCGTTGCGCTTGAGTTGCAGGCCGGCCCGTTGTGCCCATTGACCCCAGATCTCGCGGCTGGCTTTGGCCAGTTCGAGCATCGGGCCCGGTGGCTGACCGGTGACGAGGGCCTGGCCGAAGTTGCGGACCGAGGCGCCGAGCGGGGTTTCGCTGCGTTCGAAAACCGTGACTTTGAGACCGCGTCTGGCAGCGGCGTAGGCGTGGGACAGGCCGAGGATGCCGGCGCCTACGATCAGCATGTCATTGTGTTGTGTCATGAAGATAATCCCGCTTTTGTGGCGAGGGAGCTTGCTCCCGTTCGGCTGCGCAGCAGTCGTAAAATCGGTGCACTGGGGACCGCTTCGCGCTCCAGCGGGAGCAAGCTCCCTCGCCACAGGATGTGTGAGTCAGTTACTTGGCAGCGACTTTCTCGGACTTGCCGTCATAACGCTTGCGCCACTCGGTCAGGATCTCGTCGCGATTCTTCGAGGCCCAGGCAAAGTCGTTCTTGATCAAACGCTGCTCGTAATCCGCCGGCAATTCGGTCTGCGGTTTGGCGATGCCAGGCTGTGCAAGGACAGCAAAGTTCTCTTTGTACAAATCCATCGCCGCCGGACTTGCCGAGAAGTCCGCCAGTTTCTTCGCTGCTTCTTCGTGCGGTGTGCCCTTGATCACAGCGGTCGCTTCGATTTCCCAGCCCAGGCCTTCTTTCGGCAGGATGATGTCCAGCGGCGCACCCTGACGCTTCAACTGAACGGCCGGGTATTCAAAGGAAATACCGATCGGGAATTCGCCCGCAGCCGCCAGTTTGCAAGGCTTGGAACCGGAGTGGACGTACTGGCCGATGTTCTGGTGCAGGTCGTCCATGTACTGCCAGCCCTGCTTCTCGCCGAAGGTTTGCAGCCAGGCGCTGACATCGAGGAAACCGGTGCCGGACGAGGCCGGGTTCGGCATCACGATTTTGCCTTTGTACTCAGGCTTGGTCAGATCCTGCCAGCTCACAGGCTTTGTCAAACCCTGCTTCTCGGCTTCGACCGTGTTGAAGCAAATGGTCGCGGCCCAGACGTCCATGCCGACCCAGGCTGGCGGGTTGGCCGCATCGCGGTAATTGCCGCCGATCTTGCCCAGGTCCTTTGGTGCGTAACTTTGCAGCATGCCTTGCTGATCGAGAATCGCCAGGCTCGACGCCGCCAGGCCCCAGACTGCATCAGCCTGCGGGCGGGCTTTTTCGGCCAGCAGTTTGGCGGTGATGATGCCGGTGGAATCGCGCACCCATTTGATCTCGATGTCCGGGTTGGCTTTTTCGAAGGCTTCTTTGTAGGTCTTCAGTTGTTCGGCTTCGAGGGCGGTGTACACCGTCAACTCGGTTTGCGCCGCGAAGGCGTTCAGGCTGAAAGTAGCGAGCACAGCAGCGGCCAGGGCCATAGGCTTGAACATGATCGGTTTCCTGTCTTGTGAGTTGAGGGTGTGAATCAGTGGCCAGGCGCGGTCTGCCGCCAGGCCTGGGAACGGCGCAGCAAACCGCGCGAGGCCCAGGCCAGCAGCAGGGATACGCCCGCCGAGGTGAACAGAATCAGAGTCGACATCGCCGCCGCGCCGCCGACATTGCCGGCGTCATCCATGTTCAGCACCGCCACCGCCGCGAGGATGGTGTCGGGGCTGTAGAGGAAAATCGCGGCCGAGACGGTGGTCATCGCCGAGACGAACAGGTAGCGCACGATGTCCAGCAGCGCCGGCAGGCAGATCGGCACGGTGACGCGCAGGTAGTGCCGATACAGCGGAGCCTTGAGCGACAATGCGGCGGCTTCGAACTCGGCGTCGAGTTGGCGCAGCGCGGTGGTCGCGGTCATTTGCGCGGTGGTCAAATAGTGAGCAATGGTGCAGACCACCAGCAGGGTCATGGTCCCGTACAGCACATGCAGCGGGTTGCCGGTGAGGTTGAAGAAGAAGACGTAACCCAGGCCCAGCACCAGACCCGGCACCGCCATCGGCACGAAACTGAGCATGCGCAGGGTCAGGTTCAATCCGCGCTGGCCTTTGGTTTTTTCCATCAGGTAGGCGCCGGTGAAGATCAGCACGCTGCCGATCAACGCCGTGCACAAAGCCATCTTCACGCTGTTGCCGTAGGCCAGCCAGCCGCCGCCCGCGGTGTCGTTGAACTGGTAATGGTTGAGCGACAGCGACAGGTTGTACGGCCAGAATTTCACCAGCGAGGAGAACACCGCCATGCCGAACACCAGCAGCAACACCGCGCAGATCAGCAATACGATGGCCAGGTAACAGCCGTCACGCAGCTTCGACGGTGCCGGTTGAAACACCTGAGCCCGACCGCTCATGGAATCGCCGTGACGGCGACGCAGCCAGGCATCCACTGCGAAGCTAAACAGCGCCGGCAGCAGCAGGACCATGCCGATCAACGCGCCGCGACCGAACTGTTGCTGGCCGACCACGGCTTTGTAGGCTTCCAGCGCCAGCACTTGATAGTCGCCACCGACCACCACGGGCACGCCGAAGTCGGTGATGGTCAAGGTGAACACTAGACAGAATGCGGCGAACACTGCCTGACGCGTCGCCGGCCAGGTGATGCTGCGGAAGGCTTTGGCCGGACTGGCGCCCATGCTGGAAGCGGCATCGAACAGTCGCGCATCCGCCAGTGAAAGCGCCGACAGTAAAATCATCAGCGCGTGTGGGAAGGTGTAGATGACCTCACCCAGCACAATGCCCCAGAAGCCGTAAATATTGTCCGAGAGCAAACCACGCAACATGCCCTGGTTGCCGAACAGATAAACCAGCGCAATCCCCGGCAGCATCGACGGCGCCATCAGAGGCAACAGCGACATGCCGCGCCAGATACCTTTGCCCGGAATCAACGTGCGTTGCAGGCCGTAGGCAAACAGGTAGGCCAGCGGTACGACAATGGCGGCGACGCTGAGGGAAACCTTCAGGCTGTTGCCGAGCAACCAGTGAAAATTTTCACTGGTGACCAATTCGCGCGCAGCCACCAGACCACCGCCCTGCCCGGCCTCGGAACTGAAACCACGCCAGAAGATCGCCAGCAACGGCATCAACACCGCGATGCCGAGCAACACCAGCAACAGGACTTTGCCGCCGACCACGAACACCCGGTCACCGATTTCAGCACGGGAGGTCTGCCGAACCTGCTTGTGCGGTATCGGCAGCGCGATGTTCGTGCTCATCAGGCAAACACCTGCAGGCTGCGCGGTGGCAAGGCGACCATGATCTGCTGCGCGCCAAGACGCGGCATGGCTTCCGGTGCCAGTTCTGCCAGCAATGCGTGGCCGGGCAGTTGATCGAGTTCGAAGCTCATGCGGCAGCGGTTGCCGAGGAAAGTGATCTCGCGAACCTTGGCCGGGAACAGGTTTTCTTCATGCACCAGCGGGTTGACGTTGATCGCTTCCGGGCGGCAGAACAGACGACCCGACGTGGTTTTAGCGCTGCCATCCGCCAGGCGCATGCTCATCCCGCCGACTTGGGCGTGGCTGTCGCTGCTGCGGTTGAACGGCAGCCAGTTGCCCTGGCCGACAAACTCCGCCACAAACGGCGTCGCCGGGCGGTCGTAGATTTCCTGCGGCGTGGCGTACTGCTCGACCTTGCCGTTGTTCATCACGGCGATGCGGTCGGCCATCAGCATGGCCTCGTCCTGATTGTGCGTGACCATCAGGGTGGTGACGCCGAGGTTGCGCTGCAATTGGCGCAATTCGGTGCACAGATGCTCGCGAACTCGAGCGTCGAGGGCCGACATCGGTTCGTCGAGCAGCAACAACGACGGCGCCGGCGCCAACGCCCGAGCCAGTGCAACACGTTGCTGTTGGCCGCCGGACAATTGACCGGGGTACTTTTTCTCACTGCCGATCAAGCCGACCAGTTCCAGCATCTGACCCACACGCTTGCGCACTTCATCACGGCCACTGCCGGCGAGCCCGTAGGCAATGTTCGCTTCGACGGTGAGATTGGGGAACAGCGCGTAGGACTGGAAGAGAATGCCGTAGTCCCGCGCCTGGGGTGCCAGATGGGAAACGTTGCGATCACCCAGGAACAATTCGCCGTCGTCCTGCTTCTCCAGACCGGCGATGCAGCGCAGCAAGGTGGTTTTGCCACAGCCCGACGGGCCCAGCAGGCACACCAGCTCACCGGCCGCCACGTCGAGGGAAACGTTATCCAGCGCGGTGAACGCGCCAAAGCGTTTCTGCACGCCACGCACTTTCATCGGGGCGCCGGGGTTGGTCAGGGCAGTTGCGATCGAGTGGTTCATGGGTGGGCCTCATCAAGCAGATGAGAGCCATCCTAGTTTTGTAATGCGTCCGTCATGTGGCAGTGAGGCAAAAACGGCTGATAGTGGTATTCAGGGATTTGGGTTGGGGGTTCAAGTCATGCGTTGGCTGATCTGACGCCTTCGCGGGCAAGCCTCGCTCCTACAGGTCGATCGCATTCCCCTGTAGGAGCGAGGCTTGCCCGCGAAGAGGCCAGACCAGTCACCACAACTTTTAGGCCGGAGCCATTTCCTGCGCCAAACCCAGAAACGCCGCCGGCAGCCGTGCGCCTTTGCGTTCCTTGAGGCAGTACAAATACTCGGGAATCTGCGGCGCATTCTCGATGGTCAGCACGCGCAGTTGCGGATCATGCGGCACTTCCTGCCGGGCGATGATGCTGATGCCGATGTTGCGCAGCACCGCCTCACGAATCGATTCACGGCTGCCAATCTCCAGCAACGGTCCGAAACTCACCCCGGCGCTCGCCAGCAACTCTTCGGTCAATCGCCGAGTGGTCGAGCCGGACTCACGCATCAATAACGTATGCCCGGCCAACGCGCTGAGCGGCACATGATCGTGCACCGCCAACGGATGATTGCGATGCACCGCCAACACCAGCGGATCGCTGCCGAGCACCCGGCGAATCAGCCGTGCGTCATCGAGCAGTTGCGAGGAAGCGGCGACGTCGACCCGGTAATCCTCCAGCGCCTCCAGCACCTGCTGCGAGTTGCCGATTTCCACCGACACTTCCACCTGCGGCAAGCGCTCGCGGAAGGTCTTCACCAGATCGAGAATGTAATACGGCGCCGTGGCGGCGATGCGCAACGTGCCCTGGACCTGGCCGCTGTTACGCAGGAAAAACTCGATGTCGGCTTCCTGCTGCAACAGCGCCTTGACCATCGGCAACAACCGCGCGCCTTCGTCGCTGACGCTGAGGCGGCGGCCGCCACGGTAGAACAGTTCGACTGAGTACTGACTTTCCAGATTGCGGATTTGCGTGGTCACGGTGGGCTGACTCAGGCCGAGCTTTTTCGCCGCCAGGGTAATGCTGCCCAAGCGGGCAACCATATAAAACGCCTTCAGCTCGGCACTCAGCACACCCGTTCCTCATCGCTTATTTGCGCAGCAGACGCAAACCGTTGAACACCACCAACAGGCTCACGCCCATGTCGGCGAACACCGCCATCCACATGGTGGCGATCCCGGCGAAGGTTACCCCAAGAAAGATAGCCTTGATGACCAAAGCGAGCGCGATGTTCTGCTTGAGGATGCTCGAGGTCTGCCGCGACAAGCGGATGAACGCGGGGATCTTGCGCAGATCGTCGTCCATCAGGGCGACATCGGCGGTCTCGATGGCAGTATCGGTGCCGGCTGCGGCCATGGCAAAACCTATCTCGGCCCGGGCCAGCGCCGGCGCATCGTTGATGCCGTCGCCGACCATACCGACGTTATGGCCCTGTGCATAAAGCGCCTCGATGGCTTGCAGCTTGTCGGTCGGAAGCAGATCGCCCTTGGCCTCGTCGATGCCGACTTGCGCGGCAATCGCCTGAGCGGTGTGGACGTTGTCGCCGGTCAGCATCAGGGTTTTGACGCCCAGATCGTGCAGTTGCTGGATCGCTTCGCGGCTGGACTCTTTGACCGTATCCGCCACGGCGAACAGGGCCAGCGGGCCGGACGTGTCGAGCAACAGCACCACGGATTTGCCCTGTTTTTCCAGTGCAAACAGCTTTTCTTCCAGCGCAGGCGAGCACAGGTTCAACTCTTCTACCAAGCGGTGATTGCCCAAATGGTAGACCTGACCGTTGATTTCACCGCGGACACCGCGACCGGCCAAGGCTTCGAAGTTATCCACAATGAGTGGCGCCAATTGTTTATCCACAGCCGCGTTGGCGATGGCCAGCGACACCGGGTGGTCCGAACGTCCGGCCAACGCTGCGGCAATTGCCGGCGCCGAGGCATCGGCCGTGGGATCAAGCGACAGATAATCGGTCTGCACCGGCTTGCCGTGGGTAATCGTGCCGGTCTTGTCCAGCGCCAGATAGTCGAGTTTGTAACCTCCCTCCAGATAGACGCCGCCCTTGACCAGAATCCCTTTGCGCGCCGCCGCCGCGAGGCCGCTGACGATGGTCACCGGGGTGGAAATCACCAATGCGCAGGGGCACGCGACCACCAGCAACACCAGCGCGCGATAGATCCAGTCGAACCAGACGGCGTCCATGAACAGCGGCGGAATCACTGCCACCGCGAGGGCGAAGATGAACACCGCGGGTGTGTAGATTTTCGAAAACTGGTCAACGAAGCGCTGGGTCGGTGCCCGTGCCCCTTGGGCCTGTTCGACGGCGTGGATGATCCGTGCCAGGGTCGAATTGTTGGCGGCGGCGGTCACTGAGTATTCCAGGGAGCCGGCCTGGTTGATGGTGCCGGCGAACACCTTGTCGCCAATGGTTTTCTCAACCGGCAGGCTTTCACCAGTGATCGGCGCCTGATCGATGGTCGAACTGCCCGACACGACTTCGCCGTCCAGACCAATTCGCTCGCCGGGACGGACTCGCACCCGCGCGCCCAGCTCAATGGTTTTGACGTCCTGCAAAATCCAGCTGCCGTCGGCCTGCAGCACCGTGGCCTGCTCCGGCGTCATCTGCATCAAACCGCTGATAGCGTTGCGCGCGCGGTCCAGGGACTTGGCTTCGATCAATTCAGCCACGGTAAACAGGAACATCACCATCGCCGCTTCCGGCCACTGCCCGATCAGAATCGCGCCGGTCACCGCGATGCTCATCAGCGCGTTGATGTTCAGGTTGAAGTTTTTCAGGGCGATCCAGCCCTTCTTATAGGTGCTGAGACCGCCGCTGAGGATCGAGATCAACGCGATAACCGCCACGACCCAATTGGGCGCCGCGCTAGTGAAGTGAATCACTTCGGCGGCGAGCGCGGTCACGCCGGACAGCGCCAATGGCCACCACGGCTTTTTCTCGGGCGCGGGAGCGGGCGCTTCGACGCCCTGCTCCATCGGTTCGGCCACCATACCCAGCGACTTGATTGCCTCAATAATCGGCGCAGTGCTCGGCAGGTCATGGGTCACGCCCAGTACCCGATTGATCAGGTTGAATTCCAGTTGCTGCACACCCGCCAGCTTGCCCAGTTTGTTCTGGATCAGCGTCTGCTCGGTCGGGCAATCCATGGCGTCGATGCGAAAACTGCTCAGCCGTGCGCCGTCGGTCGGCTTGTCGCTCAACTTGATCAGCGATGGCGCTGCCGCTTTTGAGGAACAGCAAGAGTCCCCGTGGCCGCCATGCTCGTGTTTCTGCACAGGCTGCAGCTTGTGGCCGTGATCGTGATCGTGATCGTGATCGTGATCAGCCTCGGGTTTGTGGGTGTGAAGGGAATCGCTCATTGGTTGCGTCCATGAAGGTGCCTGTTGCCAAGTAAAGACCCTGTAGCCACTATAGGGTCAAGCACCCTTTTGGAGATTGTCGCGATGAAGATCGGAGAACTGGCCAAACTGACCGACTGCGCCGTGGAAACCATTCGCTACTACGAGCGCGAAAACCTATTGCCAGAGCCGGCTCGCAGCGACGGCAACTATCGCGTCTACACCCAGGCCCAAGCCGAACGTCTGACCTTCATCCGCAACTGCCGCACCCTCGACATGACCCTCGAAGAGATCCGCAGCCTGCTGGCCCTGCGCGACAGTCCTCAGGATCAGTGTGAAAGTGTGAATGCGCTGATTGACGAGCACATTCATCACGTGAAGGCGCGGATTGATGGGTTGTTGGCGTTGCAAACGCAACTGCTCGACCTGCGCCAACGCTGCAGCGAGGGGCCGGATATTGATCAATGCGGGATTTTGCAGCGACTGGAAGTGAGTGGCGGGGTTGTGGCGACGGAGGTCGAGCATTCGCATGTAGGCCGCAGCCACGGCCACTAAGAACACCTCAAATCATATGTAGGAGTGAGCCTGCTCGCGATGGCGGTCATACAGTCAACATCTATGTCGAATGTAATGGCCTCATCGCGAGCAGGCTCACTCCTACAGGGGTTTGTTGCTCAGGCTTGAACCGCCATCGTCGCGTAGTGCTATTAACCTTCCAGCATCGCCACATCAAGCGCCTAGATCAATTTAAACTCCAGGGTGCCTCGGGGGCCCATGCCGTAACTGATCCCCGGGACCATGCCCGAGCCCAGGAAAAGGCTGCAGAACAGGTGAACCGACTCACCCCGATGCCCCTGATAGACAGAAGGCTCAATGCGAAACCCGGTGGGTGAATCGGTACTGACCGCCAACTTGCGCTGATAATCCCGCCAGGCTCCGCCCGACCCGCCATTCGCGCTACTTCTCCAGGACACTTCAATGGCGTTGTTTGTTCGCAGGTTTTTTATCGTTGGAATGATTAGAAAAACGCCATCGGGGTATTGATCAATCTCCAGAACACCCTCCGAGACACCCTCAATAGCAATAGGACCGGTTTGAATGAGTGCCGGGGCGAACGTCATGAACAACGAAGCGGAAGGTAGGGTAATCGCCCCCCTTTCGATCACAAAAATCACCTCTACCCGGTCTCCTTCAAACTGCCTGGCCGTTTCATCGGGAACAGTAAAATGCAGCGAGGTGAAGTTCACTGCCGGCTGGGGTAGCGACCGGTAACAGTTCCCGGTCCCGCCAAACGCCTGCCATTGCACGCGAACCTGATCGCCGATCTGAAATTCCCTATCGTTTACGGGTACGACAACACGCAGTGAATCGACGAAGATAGGTGCGCCAGTGAATATCTCCATGGGCACCACGCATCCCCATGGATCGAGGCTCGGAATGAAATGAAAGAGCCCCGACTGGCTTTCACAGCCAATGAGCGGCATACCTGTCAAACCGGTACTTAGAGGCAAGGTGCGGAAACGTTGCTCCGAAAAGCCGACAGTTCCACCGGCCGCAGTGTTTTTCATGACAAGGCTCCAGAAACAAAGAAAGGGTGTTGCTGACCACGGCCTGGTGGCCTCGTGATCAGTCAAACACCCTCTCATTCATTCGCCTACTGTCAGAAATGACAGTCAGGTAGAACCTTTTCTAATAAAAAAGCCCTACCCGCCAAACGATCAGACCGCCATCGGCGCGGTCATCGGCGCGTGGTGCTGATACCCCTCAAGCGAGAAATCACCCGGCTCGATCAACTCCAGCCACTCCGGCTGGTAAACACCGGTCTTGGCAAACTCCGGCACGCGATCGCTGATCACCAGTTTCGGCATCGGGAACGGCTCGCGCGTGAGCTGTTCGTTGAGCATGTCCAGATGGTTCTCGTAGACGTGGGCATCACCGATGAAATAGGTGAACCAGCGCGGCGTGTAGCCGGTCAGGCGCCCGATCAGGCTCAGCAGCGCGGCGCCTTCGGTGAGGTTGAACGGCGTGCCCAGGCCCAGGTCGTTGGAGCGGATGTAGAGGGTCAGGGAGATTTCCTTGGTCTCTACATTCGGGTGGAACTGGTACAGCAGGTGGCACGGCGGCAAGGCCATTTCATCGAGCTGGGCGACGTTCCAGCCGTGGAACAGGATGCGGCGGCTGCCCGGGTCCTTGATGATGGTGTCCACGCACTGGCGGATCTGGTCGATCGCCTTGTACAGAACGACGTAGGCCTGACCGTCTTCTTCGCCTTCGGCGATCTGACGATAACCCTGGCTCAGGGTCTGCTCGATGGCGGCTTTATTGCTGACCGGAATCTGCTTGTACGCTGGCCATTTGCGCCATTGCACACCGTAGATTTCGCCGAGGTCGTCTTCGCCCTGACGGAACGGATTGGCCAGCCACTGCGCGTTTTCGTTGGCGTTCTGATCCCAGACCTTGCAGCCCAGCGCACGGAAGTCGGCAGCGTTGTTCACCCCACGCAGGAAACCGCACATCTCGCCGATGGCTGATTTGAAGGCCATCTTGCGCGTGGTGATCGCCGGGAAACCTTCTTTCAGGTCATACCGCAGCATCGCGCCCGGAAAGCTGATGGTGTTCACGCCGGTGCGGTTGGCCTGTTTGGTGCCGTTCTTGATGACGTGGGCGACCAGTTCGAGATATTGCTTCATGAGTTACCTGTGTCCTTGAACCCGGGGTCGTCACCCCGGGATTCGAATTTATACAGCGGCCGCCGGAGTCGCCGGGGCGCGGTGATACGCCAGCCAGATCAGGAACAGCCCGCCGACGATCATCGGAACGCAAAGTACCTGGCCCATGGTCAGCCAGTTCCAGGCCAGATAGCCCAGTTGCGCGTCCGGTACGCGGACGAATTCCACAATGAAACGGAAGATGCCGTAGAACAGGGCAAACATCCCGGACACCGCCATGGTCGGCCGCGGCTTGCGCGAGAACAGCCAGAGAATGGCGAACAGCGCCGCGCCTTCCAGGGCGAACTGATACAGCTGCGAGGGGTGACGCGGCAGCTGCGCCGGATCGCTGAACGGCGGGAAGATCATGGCCCACGGCACGTCGGTCGCCTTGCCCCACAACTCGGCGTTGATGAAGTTGCCAATGCGCCCGGCGCCCAGGCCAATCGGCACCATCGGCGCGACGAAGTCCATCAGCTGGAAGAACGACTTGTTGTTCTTTTTACCGAACCACAACGCTGCCAGCATCACGCCGATGAAGCCGCCATGGAACGACATGCCGCCCTTCCACACCTCGAAAATCAACGTCGGGTTGGCCAGGTAAGCGTGCAGATCGTAGAACAGCACATAGCCCAGGCGTCCGCCGACGATGACGCCCATCGACATCCAGAAGACCATGTCGGAGAGCTTCTCCTTGGTCCAGGTCGGGTCGAAGCGGTTGAGCCGGCGCGATGCCAGCAGCCAGGCGCCGCCGATGCCGATCAGGTACATCAGACCGTACCAGTGGATTTTCAGCGGACCGATGGCCAGGGCCACCGGGTCGATCTGCGGGTAAGGCAGCATTGCGACTCCTTGTTAAGTTGAAACCAGAATTCCCGGGCGACGCTGCCACCTCAGGATTAAGCCAGCATTGCGAGCTAGAGCAGGAAGCTCAGGCCTACGCAGAACAGCAAAGCGGCGAACAGCCTTTTCAGCAACTTCGGCGACAGCCTGTGGGCCAATCGTGCGCCGATGCGGGCGAAGAACATGCTGGTCAGGGCAATCCCCAGCAGCGCCGGCAAATAAATAAAACCGAGACTATGGGCCGGTAGCAAGGGATCGTGCCAGCCCAGAATCATGAAACTTAATGCACTGGCCAGGGCGATGGGCAGACCGCAGGCCGACGACGTCGCCACCGCTTGCTGCATCGGCACGCTGCGCCAGGTCAGGAACGGCACGGTCAGCGAGCCGCCGCCAATGCCGAAAATCGCCGAGGCCCAGCCAATCACACTGCCGGCCACGGTGAGACCGAGTTTGCCGGGCACCGTTCGGCTGGCCTTGGGTTTGACGTCCAGCGCCAATTGCGCGGCGATGATCAATGCAAACACACCGATGATCCTTTGCAGGTTCGGGCCGGAAATCGCTTCGGCCGTCAGCGCACCGAAACCGGCGCCCATCAGAATGCCAACGGTCATCCACACGAATATCGGCCAACGCACTGCGCCGCGACGGTGATGCTCGCGGACGGCATTGACCGAGGTAAAGATGATCGTCGCCAGGGACGTGCCGACTGCCAGGTGGGTCAGGATCGACGCGTCGAAGCCCTGCAAGGTGAAACTGAACACCAGCACCGGGACGATGATGATCCCGCCGCCAACCCCGAACAGCCCGGCCAGCACGCCCGCGCAGGAGCCCAGCGCCAGATAGAGCAGAAATTCCATGGACGATCCCAATGCTTAGCCAAAACCGGAGCGGCATGGTAACGGATGCGTGGCCTCAGGCTCCACTGCGGATGGCAATGGATCGACAGGCGACGACTGCGTAGAGTGGGCAAAAAACACACTGGGACCACCTTATGTGCCTGATTGTTTTCGCCTGGCGACCGGGCCACGCCCAGCCGTTGATTGTGGCGGCCAACCGCGACGAGTTTTATGCCCGACCCAGCCTGCCCTTGGCGCAATGGCCCGAAGCGCCTCAGGTCTACGCCGGTCGCGACTTGGAAGCCGGCGGCACCTGGCTCGGTATCGGAGCCAATGGGCGCTTCGCTGCGCTGACCAATATCCGTGATCCGCATCAGCCACCGTCGCGAAAATCCCGAGGTGAGCTGGTGGCAGGTTTTCTCTTGGGCGACATGCCAATTGATGATTACTTAAGCGATGTTGTCGGACGTTCGCTGGAATATGCTGGATTTAACCTGCTGATCGGTAATGCCAACGAACTGTGGCACTTCAATGCACGGGAGTCTGAGGCGGTGATGCTGCCACCCGGGGTTTACGGGTTGTCGAATGCCGGGCTGGACACGCCGTGGCCGAAACTGCTCAAGGCGCGGGCGGCGCTGGAGGAAGTGTTGGAGGATCCGCAGCCAGAGGCGTTATTGGCTTTGCTGAACGACCCGCAAGCCGCGTCGTTTGCCGAGTTGCCGGATACCGGGGTGGGGTTGGCGACCGAGACGTTGTTGTCGAGTGTGTTTATTGCCAGTCCCACTTACGGGACGCGGGCGAGTACGGCGTTGATTGTTCAGGCGGATGGCACGCGGCATATGGTCGAAAGGAGTTTCGGGCCGTATGGCGGGCATCTTGGGGAAGTGGTGATCAGGGTTTAGATTTGCGGCGTATTTGAGGACGCCCTCGCGGGCAAGTCGGATCGCCGCACCGCTCGCTCCTACAGGAATAACCTAATCTGTAGGAGCGAGCGGTGCGGCGATCCGACTTGCCCGCGAAGGGGCCATCAGCCTTTTAGAGAGCTTTGACCGCAGCCGGATTGACCATCTTCGCCAACCCAAGGTTCTTCAGCGCCAGTTGCAGGGAGCTGTGGATCACTTGCGGGTTGTCGATGGTCATCAGCTCGGCCAGCAATTCCTTGGCTTTACTCAGGTTGATCTGACGCAGCATCCATTTCACTTTCGGCAAGTTGGTGGCGTTCATCGACAGGCTGTCGAAGCCCATCGCCATCAACAACACCGCCGCCGCCGGGTCACCGGCCATCTCACCGCAGATACTCACGGGTTTGCCTTCGGCATGGGCATCGCGCACCACGTTCTGCAACGCTTGCAACACTGCCGGGTGCAGGTAGTCGTAAAGGTCGGCGACACGCGGGTTGTTCCGGTCGACCGCCAGCAGGTACTGGGTCAGGTCGTTGGAGCCGACCGACAGGAAGTCCACTTGCCGCGCCAGTTCCTTGGTCTGATAAACAGCCGCCGGAATCTCGATCATCACGCCAATCGGCGGCATCGGCACGTCGGTGCCTTCGTCGCGCACCTCGCCCCAGGCCCGGTGAATCAGGTGCAGGGCTTCTTCGAGTTCGTGGGTGCCGGAGATCATCGGCAGCAGAATCCGCAGGTTGTTCAGGCCTTCGCTGGCCTTGAGCATGGCGCGGGTCTGCACCAGGAAGATTTCCGGGTGGTCGAGGGTGACGCGAATGCCGCGCCAGCCGAGGAACGGGTTGTCTTCCTTGATCGGGAAGTACGACAGCGACTTGTCGCCGCCGATGTCCAGGCTGCGCATGGTCACCGGTTGCGGGTGGAACGCGGCGAGTTGCTCGCGGTAGATCGCCAACTGCTCCTTTTCGCTCGGGAACCTCTGGTTGATCATGAACGGCACTTCGGTGCGGTACAAGCCGACGCCTTCGGCGCCACGCTTCTGCGCTCGCGCAACGTCCGCCAGCAGGCCGGTGTTGACCCACAGCGGCATGCGGTGGCCATCGAGGGTCACGCACGGCAAGTCGCGCAGGGTATCAAGGCCGAGCGCCAGTTGTTTCTCTTCTTCCACCACCTCGGCGAACTGCTTGCGCAGCACGTCGCTGGGGTTGGTGTAGACCTCGCCGCGATTGCCATCGACGATCAATTCGATGCCGTCGACCTTGGCATAGGGCAGATCGACCAGGCCCATCACCGTCGGAATGCCCATCGCCCGAGCGAGGATCGCGACGTGGGAGTTGCCTGAGCCGAGGACCGAAACCAGACCGACCAGCGTGCCTTCCGGTACCTCGCCAAGCATCGCTGGCGTGAGCTCTTCGCTGACCAGAATGGTTTTTTCCGGGTAGACCAGATTCTGCTGGCGCTCTTCCTGCAAGTAGGCGAGCAAGCGGCGACCAAGGTCCTTGACGTCCGAGGCGCGCTCACGCAGGTAGGCGTCGTCCATCAATTCAAAACGGTTGACGTGTTCAGTGACCACCTGGCGCAACGCGCCCTGGGCCCACTGACCGGTCTTGATCACCGTGGTCACTTCGTTGCCCAGCGCCTCGTCGGCGAGCATCATCAGGTAGACGTCGAACAAGGCCCGCTCTTCGGGGCGCAGCTGCGAGGCCAATTTGGCGGACAAGGCGCGCATGTCGGCGCGTACGCCTTCGATGGCGGTCTTGAACAGACCGAGTTCGGCTTCGATGTCGATGATGGTCTTGTCGGGCACCACGTCCAGATCGGCCGGCGGCAGCATGACCACCGCGGTACCGACCGCCGCACCCGGCGAGCCCGGTACGCCGACGAACTTGGCTTCCTGAATGCCTTTGCCCTGACGGCCCAGGCCCCGGATCGAACCGGTGGCTTCGGCGTGGGCGATAACACCGGCAAGCTGCGCACTCATGGTCACGAGGAAGGCTTCTTCACCTTCATCGAACTGACGGCGTTCTTTTTGCTGAATGACCAACACGCCGACGACGCGACGGTGGTGAATGATCGGCGCCCCGAGGAATGAGGCGTAGCGTTCTTCACCGGTCTCGGCGAAGTAACGGTAGCGCGGGTGATCCGCGGCGTTCTCGAGGTTCAGGGGTTCTTCACGCGTGCCGACCAGGCCGACCAGACCTTCGTTGGGTGCCATGCTGACTTTGCCGATCGAGCGCTTGTTCAAGCCCTCGGTGGCCATCAGCACGAAGCGGTTGGTCTCAGGGTCAAGCAGGTAGACCGAGCAGACCTGGCTGCCCATGGCCTCTTTGACGCGCAACACAATAATCCCCAACGCCGCCTTGAGATCCTTGGCGGAGTTAACTTCCTGGACGATCTTGCGCAGCGTATTGAGCATGGCTCGGGGTCGAACTCCGTCGTCAGTCGCGCGTTAAAAGGCGCGGGGCAAGCTCTTTGAGAGCGCGTCGATACACCTCGCGCTTGAATGTCACCACCTGGCCCAACGGATACCAATAACTGACCCAGCGCCAGCCATCGAACTCCGGTTTACCGGTCAAATCCATCCGCACCCGCTGCTCGTTGGAGATCAGGCGCAGGAGAAACCATTTCTGTTTCTGGCCGATGCACAGCGGTTGGCTGTGCGTCCTGACCAGACGTTGCGGCAAACGATAGCGCAACCAGCCCCGGGTGCAGGCGAGAATTTCAACATCTTCGCGCTCAAGACCCACTTCTTCATTCAACTCGCGATACAAGGCGTCTTCCGGCGTCTCCTGGGGGTTGATCCCGCCCTGTGGAAACTGCCAGGCATCTTGATTGATACGGCGAGCCCATAGCACCTGTCCGGCATCATTCGTGAGAATGATCCCGACATTGGGGCGGAAACCATCGGGGTCGATCACGGCAACAACCTCGCAAACGCATGTCGCCGCATTGTTCCACAAAGGTTGTGAAGGCAGCAACGAGCCGACCTACCTTATGTGCACTCTTGTGAAAAGTCCGTATTCTGGACGCCTTTCTACAGACTTTTCAGCGAGTAACTGCAATGCGGCTGGCTTTATTCGACTTGGACAACACGCTTTTGGGCGGCGACAGTGACCACGCCTGGGGCGATTACCTGTGCGAACGCGGCTTCCTCGACGCCGTCGCCTACAAGGCACGCAACGACGAGTTTTATCAGGACTACCTGGCCGGCAAGCTGGATAACGACGCCTATCTGAACTTCTGCCTGGAAGTCCTCGGCCGCACCGAGATGGCCACGCTGGATCAGTGGCACAGCGATTACATGCGCGACTGCATCGAACCGATCGTGTTGCCCAAAGCTATTGAGTTGTTGGCCAAGCACCGTGAGGCTGGCGACAAACTGGTGATCATCACTGCAACCAACCGTTTTGTGACCGGGCCGATTGCCCAACGCCTGGGCGTTGAAACCTTGATCGCCACTGAGTGCGAGATGGTCGATGGCCGATATACCGGACGCAGCACCGATGTTCCGTGCTTCCGTGAAGGCAAGGTCACGCGGTTGAATCGCTGGCTGGAAGAGACCGGGTATTCGCTGGAAGACAGTTACTTCTACAGCGACTCGATGAATGATTTGCCGCTGCTTGAGCAGGTGGCGAATCCGATTGCTGTCGATCCGGATCCGAATCTGCGCGCCGAAGCCGAGAAGCGTGGTTGGCCGGTAATGTCGTTGCGCGACTGAAATCGCCTTCGCGGGCAAGCCTCGCTCCTACAGGTTTTGCGTCACGCCTAAATTAGGCGAACAACACAAATCCTGTAGGAGCGAGGCTTGCCCGCGAATGAGTCGACTCGGTTCCGAGCCTTAAACCGGCTTCGCGCCCATCAACCCCGCAATCGCGATAAAACAGACGAAGCTGAACAATGCGAGGGCAAAGGTGAACTTGCCGCTGCCTCCCGGTGCCGTGCGCAACTTGTTAAGCCGCACCAACAACCAAAACCAGCCCAACGCCGCCACGGTGTAAAGCACACTCGACGCCAGCAACCAGGTCTGCCCCAGCGGCCAACCCACCAGATGTACCATCCACCAGCCGGTGAACGGCATGCTCAGCAACGCCAGGCCCATCAACAGCCAGACAAACACCCGTGGCCGCTGTAGCGTGCGTGCCGCAGCAGTCGCATCGCCACTACGCCGCGTTTGCCAAACCCATATCCCCAGGCCCAGCGCACAGCCCAACAATATGGCCGTCGCCGCAGTGTGCGCCATTTTCAGGGCGGTTAACGTTTCCATGGTTCGATTTCCTTATGACCTGCCCATCAGAGTAGCCGCTCAGCCAAGAAACAACTGATAGGCCGGGTTGTCGCTTTCGTCCCAGTACGGGTAACCGATTTCTTCCAGCGCCGCCGGCACCAGATGACGTTCGTCATGGGGCACTTGCAGCCCCGCGACCACGCGGCCATCCGCCGCACCGTGGTTGCGGTAGTGGAACATCGAGATGTTCCAGCGCCCGCCGAGTTTGTTGAGGAAGTTGAACAGCGCACCCGGACGCTCCGGGAATTCGAAGCGCAGAATCACTTCATCGACCACGTGAGCCGCACGACCGCCCACCATATGGCGAATGTGCAACTTGGCCAGTTCGTTATCGGTCAGGTCCAGCACCGGGAAGCCCTGCTCGCCGAGGCTGGCAATCAGCGCACTGCGCGGGTCGGTTTCCGGATGCGTCTGCACGCCAACGAAGATGTGCGCTTCGCTACCGGTGTTGTAGCGGTAGTTGAATTCGGTGATCTGGCGCTTGCCGATGGCTTCGCAGAACGCCTTGAAGCTGCCCGGTTTCTCGGGGATGGTCACGGCGATGATCGCCTCGCGACCTTCGCCCAGTTCGGCGCGTTCTGCAACATGGCGCAGGCGGTCGAAGTTGACGTTGGCACCGGAGTCGATGGCCACAAAGGTGTGGCCGGTGACGCCATTCTGCTCGACGTATTTCTTGATCCCGGCCACACCCAGGGCGCCGGCAGGCTCAGTGATCGAGCGGGTATCGTCGTAGATGTCCTTGATCGCGGCGCAGATTTCGTCGGTGCTCACGGTGATGACGTCATCGACGTAGTCTTTGCAGATGTCGAAGGTGTGCTGACCGATCTGCGCCACCGCCACGCCGTCGGCGAAGAGGCCCACGGTCGGCAGTACCACGCGCTCGCCGGCCGCCATGGCCGCTTGCAGGCAGTTGGAATCGTCCGGCTCGACGCCGATGATCTTGATGTCCGGGCGCAGGTACTTCACGTACGCCGCGATCCCGGCGATCAGCCCGCCGCCGCCCACCGGGACGAAGATCGCATCCAGACGCCCAGGGTGCTGGCGCAGAATCTCCATCGCCACCGTGCCCTGCCCGGCAATGGTGTGGGGATCGTCGTAAGGGTGGATGTAGACGTAGCCTTTTTCGTCGACCAGTTTCAGCGAGTAGGCCAGGGCTTCCGGGAACGAATCCCCGTGCAGCACCACTTTGCCGCCGCGCGAACGCACGCCTTCGACTTTGATTTCCGGGGTGGTCTTGGGCATCACGATGGTGGCCTTCACACCCAACACCTTGGCCGCCAGGGCCAGGCCCTGCGCGTGGTTGCCCGCCGACGCGGTGACGACGCCGCGAGCGCGTTCTTCATCGCTCAGCTGAGTGAGCTTGTTGTAGGCGCCGCGAATCTTGAACGAGAACACCGGCTGCAAGTCTTCGCGCTTGAGCCAAATAGAGTTGCCCAGCCGCTCGGAGAGCTGGCGGGCAGTCTGCAATGGGGTTTCTACGGCAACGTCATAAACGCGCGAGGTGAGGATCTTTTTGACGTACTGTTCGAGCATCGGAAAGCATCACTGAGCGGGTTGGGCAGGGTCAAGGAGTCTAACCCGGCTTTCGGGCGGGCGACCACACTTGTAGGAGCGAGGCTTGCCCGCGAAAGCGATCTAACTGCCAACATTTATGCTGGATGTAACGGCCTCTTCGCGGGCAAGCCTCGCTCCTACGGGTAACGGTCACGGCTAGGGTTACGGATGCAGAGAACAGTCACAACCTGCCAATCGGGCAATGACCTTCCCCGCCCCGGGGCCTATAATGCCGGCCTTTCGTTCCCTCCTTCGGCACCTCGGAGCCCGCATGACCCAGGATCAACTCAAACAGGCAGTGGCTCAGGCCGCCGTCGACTTCATCCTCCCGAAACTCGACGACAAGAGCATCGTCGGGGTCGGCACCGGCTCCACCGCCAACTGCTTCATCGACGCACTGGCCAAGCACAAAGGCGCGTTCGATGGCGCGGTCGCCAGTTCCGAAGCCACCGCCGCCCGCCTCAAGGGCCACGGCATTCCGGTGTATGAGCTGAACACTGTCAGCGACCTGGAGTTCTACGTCGACGGCGCCGATGAAAGCGACGCGCACCTGAACCTGATCAAGGGCGGCGGCGCTGCCCTGACCCGCGAGAAGATTGTCGCGGCCGTGGCCAAGACCTTCATCTGCATCGCTGATGGCAGCAAACTGGTGCCGGTGCTCGGCGCGTTCCCGCTGCCGGTCGAAGTGATCCCGATGGCCCGCAGCCACGTGGCCCGCGAGCTGGTGAAGCTGGGCGGCGACCCGGTTTACCGTGAAGGCGTGCTGACCGACAACGGCAACATCATCCTCGACGTGTTCAACATGCAGATCACCAACCCGGTTGAGCTGGAGACGCAGATCAACGCGATTGTTGGCGTGGTCACCAATGGCTTGTTCGCGGCGCGTCCGGCGGATTTGCTGTTGTTGGGTACTAGCGAAGGTGTGAAAACCCTCAAGGCCTGATAGTTCGCCGCCCCCCCCGTAGGAGCGAAGCTTGCTCGCGAAGAGGCCCTGACATTCAACATATTTATCTCGACTGTCAGGGCCTCTTCGCGAGCAAGCTTCGCTCCTACAATTGGTTTTGAGGTGTTGCTTAGGGTTGCGGTGGTTTTTTGAAGACGTAGAACAGGTTCGGCTCGCTCACCAGGTACATGGTGCCGTCGTCATCCATGGCGATGCCTTCCGCTTGCGGCACCGTCTTCTGCAACCCCTGACGACCTTTGCTCAATGACATGGTACTCAGCGGTCGCCCGTCCACATCCAGCTCCAGAATCAACCGCGACTCGTCGGACAGCGCCAGCAGATGGCCGCTGCGCTCGTCGTATTGCAGGCTCGACAGGTCTCGTACAAACATCCCGGCATCGCGTTTGGGGTTGTTGACCACGTGCACCGCGTAGGATTTCTCCGGGTTGTAATGCGGGAAACCCTGCACTTCGTAGATCAGCATCGGGTCGCGCTCCTTGGCGACAAACAGGCGCTTGCCCACCGAATCGTAGGCCAGGCCTTCGAAACCCTTGTTGCCGCTCATGTGCACACCGAGGGTCATCTGCTCGGCATCCGCCGCGTCGAGGAACGTGGTGTCCTTCTCCAGATGAATCTTGATCAGTCGTTGCTCGCGTTCGTCGGTGATCACGTACGTGTCGGCGCTGATGAACTCCACTGCCTCAGGGTCACCGAAGCCAACCAGCGAAATGCGTCGAATGATCCGCCCGTCCAGCGACAGCTCGATCAACTCGGCGTTTTTGTTGGTGACGGTGAACAGGCTTTTGCGCACCGGATCGAAGGTCAGCGCCGAAACATCGTCGTTGAGCCCATCGATGACCCGGGCTTCGATCTCCACCCGGTATTGATCCAGACCAATGGACTCGCTGCTGAGCGGTTGCCAGAGGGTGTTCAGGTTGAACCAGGCGCGCTCGAATAGACGCATGTATTGACCGACCGCAACCAGCGCGGCCAGTGCAATCACTGTCAGGATCAGAATGAGGGGTTTGGGACGGGCAAGTCGGCGCATTCAGGCGAGCTCGGAAACAGAAACAGGCGGATGAAATATCACGCCTGTATGAATTCAAGCTTAATGGCCAGTTGCCTTGGACCACAACTGCTGGATTCGGGGCGCCTATTTCTGCTTTTCGAAACGGTAAAACAGGTTCGGCTCACTGACCATGTACAGGTTGCCTGCATCGTCCATGGTCACGCCTTCGGCACGCGGAATGGTCTTCTTCAGGCCGTTGAAGCCGCCCAGCAAGGTCATGAAGCTGACCTGCTCGCCCTTCTCATCCAGCTCCAGCAGCAAGTGGGAGTCGGCAGACAGCACAAGGGTGTGGCCAGTGCGCGGATCGATGGCCAGCCCCGACAGGTTACGGATGTCCAGTTCGTCATTGGCGAGTTTCTGCTTGTCACCCTTGAGGATCTGACTGCCGTCGCTTTTCCAGCTGAACAGCGCCGGCGGGCGCTCCTCACCCAGCAGCAGTTGCTGGTTGCGCGGGTCATAGGCGATGGCTTCGAAGGCCTTGTTCTGGTCTGTCGAAGGGCCGAGGTCGTATTTTGGGAAGTTATCGCGGTTCAGTTCGCGAGTCTCGGCATCGACCTTGACGATGGAGAGCATGTGTTCACGCTCATCGACGATGGCCAGCAGGCCGTTGCCCATCACGGTCACGCCTTCCGGGTTGCTCCAGCCCACCAGCGGCATCTTGCGCAAGACGTCGCCCTGCAAGGTCAGCTCAACGAGGAACGGGTTTTTGCCCATCACCGAAAACAGGGTTTTGGTTTGCGGGTCGTAGGCCAGGTCCGACGCTTCGTCCTTCTCCATGCCCGGTAGCAGCTTGGCGTCGATTACCGCGCGGTAATCCGGCAGCCAGATACTTTCCTGACGCTCGGCCGGGCTTTCAAAACGCTCATGCAGCCAGAGCACACCGCGATCATCCCAATGCATCGCAAAGGCGAGGCCATAAGCGGCGGCGGCCACCAGCAAAAGCCAGGAATACCAACGCATGACAAAGCGCGAGCGGCGGGCAGTTTTGACAGTGGGCAGCGGTCGGGTGGCCATTCAGGAAGCGTTCCAGAAATTCAGGCTATGGGTAATAGCACAATTGGGACCGGCTCAGACGCCAGAATCCGCGGAATTATCCAGACAACATGTGAAAAAAACGGGAAATGGCGGGATTGCCCTTCTACTACCGAACACAAAACCCAATGTGGGAGTGAGCCTGCTCGCGATAGCGGTCTGCCATTCAACATTTAAGTTGGATGACAGACCGCTATCGCGAGCAGGCTCACTCCCACAGGGTATTGCAGTGTTTCGGCTAGCGGACGCTGCTGGTGAAGCTGCTGGCGCCCGGCAGTTCGATCACCAGTTCATCACCGACATTCAGCGGACCAACGCCCACCGGCGTGCCGGTCAGGATCACGTCACCGGCCTGCAGCGAGAAGCAGCCGGCCATGTGCTGGATCATCGGCACGATCGGGTTGAGCATGGCGCTGCTGTTGCCATCCTGGCGCACTTCGCCATTGATGGTCAGGCGGATGCCGATGTCGGTCAGGTCGGCAAAGGTGCTGCCGGACACGAACGGAGCAATCACCGCCGCACCGTCGAAAGACTTGGCGATTTCCCAGGGCAGTCCCTTGGATTTCAGCTCGGCCTGTTTGTCACGCAGGGTCAGGTCCAGGGCCGGCGCGAAACCGGAGATGGCATCCAGCACTTCTTCACGGCTGGGCTTGGTCGACAAAGGCTTGCCGATCAACACCGCGATTTCCGCTTCGTAATGCACCGAGCCACGCTCGGTCGGAATACTGAAACTGTCTTCCAGCGGCACTACGCAACTGCCCGGCTTAATGAACAACAGCGGCTCTGTAGGCACCGGGTTGTCCAGTTCCTTGGCGTGTTCGGCGTAGTTGCGGCCGATGCACACCACCTTCCCGAGCGGGAAGTGAATACGCGTACCGTCGACATACTGGTGCTGATAGCTCATGGACCGACTCCTGGTTCGTAGCGCTTAAATTCGAAAATCAAACAGCGAAGATCTTGCCCGGGTTCATGATGCCGTTCGGGTCGAATACCGCTTTGACGGCTTTCATGTACTCGATCTCAACCGGCGAGCGGCTGTAGGTCAAGTAATCACGCTTGGTCATGCCCACGCCGTGTTCGGCGGAAATCGAGCCGTTGTACTTCTCGACGGTTTCGAACACCCACTTGTTGACGGTCGCGCACTTGGCGAAGAACTCGTCCTTGCTCAGATTTTCTGGCTTGAGGATGTTCAAGTGCAGGTTGCCGTCGCCGATGTGGCCGAACCAGACGATTTCGAAGTCCGGGTAGTGTTCGCCGACGATCGCGTCGATTTCCTTCAGGAATGCCGGGACTTTCGACACAGTGACCGAAATGTCGTTCTTGTACGGCGTCCAGTGGGAGATGGTTTCGGAGATGTATTCGCGCAGCTTCCACAGGTTCTGCAACTGGGTTTCGCTCTGGCTCATCACGCCGTCCAGCACCCAGCCCTGCTCGACGCAGTGTTCGAAGGTTTCCAGGGCGTGGTTGGCCACTTCTTCAGTCGTCGCTTCGAATTCCAGCAGCGCGTAGAACGGGCAATCGGTTTCAAACGCCGCCGGCACGTCGCCGCGCGCCATGACCTTGGCCAAGGCTTTGTCGGAGAAGAATTCGAAGGCGGTCAGGTCGAGTTTGCTCTGGAACGCGTGCAGCACCGGCATGATCGAGTCGAAATCGGCGGTGCCGAGGACCATTGCGGTGAGGTTTTTTGGCGCACGGTCCAGGCGCATGGTCGCTTCGACCACAAATCCAAGAGTGCCTTCCGCGCCGATGAACAGCTGACGCAGGTCGTAGCCGGTGGCGTTCTTGATCAGATCGCGATTCAGCTCCAGCAGATCGCCCTTGCCGGTGACGACTTTCATGCCCGCCACCCAGTTGCGGGTCATGCCGTAGCGAATAACCTTGATCCCGCCGGCATTGGTGCCGATGTTGCCGCCAATCTGGCTCGAACCTGCCGAAGCGAAGTCCACTGGGTAGTACAGGCCTTTTTCTTCGGCGACGTTCTGCAGATGCTCGGTCACCACGCCCGGCTGGCACACAACCGTGCGGTCAGTCATGTTCACGTCGAGAATCTGGTTCATGTAGTCGAAGGACACAACGACTTCGCCATTGGCGGCCACGGCAGCAGCGGACAGCCCGGTGCGACCGCCGGACGGCACCAGCGCCACTTTGTGCTCATTGGCCCAACGCACAATGGCCTGGACCTGCTCAGTGGTCTTGGGAAACACGATGGCCGTTGGGGCCGGGGCGAAATGCTTGGTCCAATCCTTACCGTAAGCATTCAGGGAGTCGGCATCGGTCAGGACCTTACCAGGCTCAACCAGGGTCTTCAGCTCTTCAATCAGGGCAGGATTGGTCATCGACAGAACTCTCGAACAATTCATGGTCATCCTGAGAACGCTTCACGTCGCAGGAATGAGTGTTTAGCGGGGTGCATATGCTAGCATACCGACCCCGCAGCATAGTGCCCAACGGCTGTTCTGCGGCGACGGCATTGTTGCCGTCGGGGTCAGCATCTGTTGACCATTTCCTGCCATTTTTCTCCGGGATACAGGTTTACGCAGATGAGCAAGACTTCTCTCGATAAGAGCAAGATCAAGTTCCTTCTTCTCGAAGGCGTCCACCAATCGGCTGTCGACGTTCTCAAGTCGGCGGGCTACACCAGCATCGAGTACCTCACAGGTTCTCTGCCGGAAGCCCAGCTGAAGGAAAAGATCGCTGATGCGCACTTCATCGGCATTCGCTCCCGCACTCAACTGACCGAAGAGATCTTCGATCACGCGAAGAAACTGGTCGCTGTCGGCTGTTTCTGCATCGGCACCAACCAGGTCGACCTGAACGCAGCTCGCGAACGCGGTATTGCGGTGTTCAACGCTCCGTACTCCAACACTCGCTCCGTTGCCGAGCTGGTGCTGGCCGAAGCGATCCTGTTGCTGCGCGGCATTCCTGAGAAAAACGCTTCCTGCCACCGTGGCGGCTGGATCAAGAGCGCAGCCAACTCCTTCGAGATCCGCGGCAAGAAGCTGGGCATCGTCGGTTACGGCTCGATCGGTACTCAACTGTCGGTCCTGGCTGAAGGCCTGGGCATGCAGGTGTACTTCTACGACACCGTGACCAAGCTGCCATTGGGCAACGCCACTCAGGTCGGCAACCTGACCGAGCTGCTGGGCATGTCCGACATCGTCACCCTGCACGTTCCGGAAACCGCTGCGACCCAGTGGATGATCGGCGAGAAGGAAATCCGCGCCATCAAGAAGGGCGGCATCCTGATCAACGCCGCTCGCGGCACGGTCGTCGAACTGCAAGCTTTGGCAGACGCGATCAAGGACAAACACCTGATCGGCGCGGCCATCGACGTGTTCCCGGTGGAGCCTCGCTCCAACGACGAAGAGTTCGAAAGCCCGCTGCGTGGCCTGGACAACGTGATCCTGACCCCGCACATCGGCGGTTCCACCGCAGAAGCGCAGGCCAACATCGGTCTGGAAGTGGCAGAGAAACTGGTCAAGTACAGCGACAACGGTACCTCGGTATCGTCGGTGAACTTCCCGGAAGTGGCTCTGCCGGCTCACCCTGGCAAGCACCGTCTGCTGCACATCCACGAGAACATTCCGGGTGTGATGAGCGAGATCAACAAGGTCTTCGCCGAAAACGGCATCAACATCTCCGGTCAGTTCCTGCAGACCAACGAGAAAGTCGGCTACGTGGTCATCGACGTCGACGCCGATTACTCGGAAATTGCCCAAGAGAAGCTGCAGCACATCAACGGCACCATTCGTTGCCGCGTGTTGTTCTGATAGCGACTTGAGCGACAAAAAAAGGAGCCCTTCGGGGCTCCTTTTTCATGGGTACTACACTGTCATTTAACGTTGACGGTGATTTTCTCTGACACGATCGGTGGATCGAAGGCCATATGGTTCATGTCGCCCAACTCCAACTGCAAGGTGTGCTTGCCAGGTGTCAGCGTCAGCTCGGTTTCTGTCTGCGCCTTGCCGAAATGAACGTGATTGGCATCTGCCGGGATGACTGCCCCTGCTGCAACTACATCCTTGGCATCGACCAGCAAATGGTGGTGGCCAGTATTCTTGGTGGTATCGCCCGCTGGCGCCAACGCAACGTTCTCAACAGCGAATTTAATCTTGAAAGTTTGCGGGACAGTAGCACCATCTTCAGGAGAAACGATGGACACTTCGGCCCCTTTGGGGGCAGGCGTTGCAGCACTGGCCAGCACCGAAACGCCCATCAATAGGCCAGCCAATGCTGCACGTGACATAAACGTTTTCATTCTCTTCTCCAGTTTTTCCGTAAAATCCGCGTGGCCGAGACAACTTCACGGCCATTCGTTGTCGAAGGATCTCGACAACCATAGCAAAGCGAGCCTGAACTGAGCGTCGCGATAATGAATTCAAAGGAGTGACCATGCGCTTTTTGCCTGGCCTGATCTGCCTGCTACCCCTTTTGAGCCCTTTGGCTCATGCCGAACTGATTGACGATGTCTTCGATCGTGGCGAATTGCGCATTGCTCTTGAGGCTAATACACCGCCTTTCAATTTCAAGGACGACGGCAAACTCACCGGCTTCGAAGTCGAATTGGGCCAACTGCTGGCCAACGAACTGGATGTGCGGGCCGACTTTGTCGTCACCGATTCCAGCGATCTGTTGCCTGGTGTTGAAACCGGCAAGTACGACATCGCCATCAACCACATAGCAATGACCCCGGAACTGAAGGATCGTTTCGACTTCACCGAGCCTTACATTCACACCAATGCGCAATTGATCGCGCAGAAAGAAGAAGAGCCACGGTCAATGCTGCTGGTGCAGTCGCTGACGGAAGAAAAGCCGAAAGCGGCCCCAGCCGTGGACCTGGCGATTCCGTTTCAGAAGGGCAACCCGGCATTTCACGCGAGCCTGGAGAATGCGCTGCAACGGATCAAGGCGGATGGGCGGCTGGAGGCACTGGAGCAGAAGTGGTTTGGGGCGGACACGAGCGTGGCGCCCAAGCCTTAAGAGTTTTGTTGCTCTTTAGATCCCGCCCCTCACCCTAACCCTCTCCCCAGGGGGCGAGGGGACTGACCGTGGGGATCTGTAGAAATTTTGCGACCTGAAAGTCTTTGTGTTGAATCCATAATCGACTCGATCTTTCAGGTCGATGGATAGCGTCTGACACCTCGGTCAGTCCCCTCGCCCCCTGGGGAGAGGGTTAGGGTGAGGGGATGAATTCTGGATCAGCCCAATGCATCCAAAGCCACCACTGCCTCAACCAACTCCAGCTCACTGAAGACCTGCACGCCATTGCGCTTGAGCAACGCCGCCGTCACCCCTTCGCCATTGACCTTCACGCCGCTGAAGCTCCCGTCATACGTCAGCACATTCCCGCAGGAAGGGCTGTTGGCCTTGAGCACCGCAATCCGGATGCCATGCTCTCGCACCAGTTCCAACGCCTGATAAGCCCCCGAAAGAAACGCGGCGCTGACATCCTCGCCCTCGGCAGTCATTACAGAGGCGTGGCCATCCAGCACTTCACCACCCTGCCCGCCCGGAATTTCCGCTGCGGCCCTGGGCGTCGGCAAACCACCGGCCACTTCCGGACACAACGGCACCACTCGACCTTCGTCGATCCACTGTTGAAGCTGATCGAACGGCCCGCTCGCGCCGCCGTCGTAACGCACGCGGTGGCCCAGCAGACAGCGGCTTACCAGAATTTTCTGCATGATCAGAACGGCTCGTTACCACGACGCCGAAACCAGCCCGTCAACGACAGGCGATCCCGGATCGCGGGCAGGACTTCGTGGGGCACCTCGCCCGACAGGAACACCACCAGGCATCCGCCGGTGGGCACCACGTCGTGTTCGACGCCTTCATCCAGGTACATGCGCAACTGGCCACCGTGTTCGGGCAGCCAGGCGTCATTGAGATAGATCACTGCCGAGACCATGCGCCGGTCATCATCACGAAAACGATCGACATGCTTGAGGTAAAACGCACCGGGCGGGTACAGCGCGAAATGGCTTTCGAAATCTTCCAGGCCTAGAAACAGCCCGCGATTCATCGCCTCACGCAGGCTGTCCATCAAGCCCAGATAACGGTCACATGCTTGGGCCTGTCCCGGTTCGATCCACTGAATGTGGTCGCCGCGAATCCCCTCGCGAATCTCCGACGTCGGCCCGCGCCCCACGGCCGCCGGGGCCAATTCGCCCTCGGCTGCACGTTTACGGCACTCAGCCGCCAGTTCCCGGGTCAGACCCAGAGGCAGGAAAATATTCTGCTGCGACCAGCCGCGCTCGGCCAGGTCGTCGACGATACGTAACAGCAGCGGGTGATCAGAGGATATTTGCATGGCGCGCATAGTATTCCTGTGCCTGCAAATCCGACAGAGCCGCGCAGCGGAGGATTTGTCGGATTACTGATACGAATTCTCGACAAGTACGAAAGCCGCACGGAGAATAGTCGCCTGCTGACAGGAGTCCCTATGCGCCGTTTGCTTTTTTCACTGCTGATGCTCTGTGTTTTGCCCGCTTGGGCAGACGGCCACGACCAGTTATACAAGGTCGCCGGTTGGCCAGATCAGCGCGCGCATTTTAACGACGCCCTCTCAGCCGCCCAGCAGCGCTACCAGAACAGCCTGCCACCGGCAGTGTTTCAGGCCCTGGTGAACAACAGCAATCAACGTTTCGCCCCCCAGGCCGTGGACCAACGCGCCGAAGCGCAATTGCGCAAAAGCCTCTCCGATCCGAAACCCGCACTGGCCTTCTTTCAATCACCCTTGGGCAAGAAAATCGTCGCCGCCGAACTGCTGGCGACCCGTCGCGATCAGTTGGCGAAAAACGCCAAGGGTTTACCCAAGATTCAAGCCAGCGACAGCCGCATGCTGATCATCGGTCATCTGGCCCAGGCCCTGCCCGCTCGCGAGGCCGGCGCGGAAGTCAGCCTGGCGATTGCCGGCGTCGCGGCTGACAGCCTGAGTTCGATGATCCCCGGTTTGCTCGGTGGTGGACAGGCGCAGGGCATGTTGAACGGACAGCGCCAGCGCTTGATGGACCAGATCGGGGCTGATCTGAACAACACGTTGTTGTATGTCTATCGCGACTTGTCGGATGAAGAACTGGAAGAGTTCGCCACGTTTGCCGAGTCCACCGAGGGCAAGGCGTATTACCAGGCCGCGTTGGCGGCGATTCGGGCGGGGTTGGCGGTGGGGCAAAGCACCTCGAATCTCAACCCATAATTTTCAGCGCCTGGTACATCGCCTTCGCGGGCAAGTCGGGTCGCCGCACCGCTCGCTCCTACAGGGTTCGAGCATGACCTGTAGGAGCGAGCGGTGCGGCGACCCGACTTGCCCGCGAAGGGGCCGGAACAATCGCTAAAGATTCCGGCCTTTAATCCGCTTGCTCAGAAACCCGAAATACTCCCGCCGCATCTCCTCCGTCTCATTCGCCAAATGATGCCGCGCCTCTGGCAACATCAGCACCTGCGGCCGATCGAATTTGGCCTTCAACACCTCAAGGTTATGCTCCCAGTCCACCGTCATGTCCGCCTGCCCCTGCACAATCAGCGGTCGCCGTGGACTGTTCGGCGCCGCCTCGATTCGCTTGATCCACCGCGCCAACGCGCCGACCCAGGCCGTTGGCAGTCGTAGCGGTTGCAACGGATCGGCTTGCAGGAACGGCAAGAAGTCAGGGTCGTTGGAGTTCTCGCTGAAACGCCGGGCGATGGCTTTGACGAAAGGCTTGAGCAGGTAATAACTGAGTTGCGACCAACCCCAGGCGCGCGGCCGAACGAGTGGTGACAACAGAATCACCTGGCCTTGCGCCGGACTGTTCGCGCCCTGGTTGAGCACGTGATCGATCACAATCGCTCCGCCAGTACTCTGCCCGCACAGATGCCAAGGCTGCGGAAGGTCCAGCGATTGCGCCTCGGCAAGCAACCCTTGCAGCGTGTGCTGATACTCAGCGAAATCCTTGATGCTCGCCCGTTCACCGCTGGACAGACCGTGCCCCGGCAAGTCGCAGGCAATCACCGCAAAGCCCTGATCCAGCGCCCACTCGATCACATGCCGGTAAAGCCCGGTGTGGTCGTAGAAGCCGTGGAACAGAAACAGCGTGGCCTTCGCCTGCTCGGGCCACCAGACCTGACTGGCCACTTCATAGCCATCGACCTCGAAACGCCCCAACCCGCAGCGCTGCGTTCGCCCCGGAAAATCCAGACCGTAGAACCGCTGATAGGCCAGCGCTTCCACCGAAAGCGGCTGCCACTCGGCCAGTGGCCGCAGGCTGGCGCGCAAATGATCGGGGTCGAAAGTGGCAGACATGAACTATTCCAGAGCGCTAAACAGACTTTATGGGCCTGCGATATTCATCTGTCGCGGCAAGCATGGCAAGCTAGCCGACCTTCGAGGATTGAAACCCATGCGTCCGGCCTACCGCACCACACTGCTTGCCAGCCTGCTCGCCCTCGTGTGTGCCGGCGTCTTGTGGGCGGCCTATGACTGGTTTCAGGGACGCTACCTGCGCGCCTTCAGTTCACACACCGCGCTATTTTCCGGCGATCCGCTGCGCCTGCCCGACGAACTGGCCGGCCCCGGCGCCATTCGCCTGGTGCATTTCTGGGATCCGGCCTGCCCGTGCAATGTCGGCAACCAACAACACCTGACCGAACTGGTTGAGCACTACGTACCGCAAGGCGTGGAGTTTTACGCAGTACAAAAACCCGGCAGCCACGGCCAGTTGCCCAGCACCCTGAGCAGCCTGAAAACCATCACCGTGCTCCCGGGTTCCGAACAGATCCCCGCCAGCCCGGCGGTGGCGATCTGGGACCGCAGCGGCAAACTGGCGTATTTCGGTCCGTACAGCGAAGGCCTGACCTGCAATTCGAACAACAGCTTTATCGAACCCATCCTGCAAGCACTCAGCGAAGGTCGTGCAGTGGGCGCCACCCATACGCTGGCGGTCGGCTGCTACTGCCCTTGGCCGGAGGAAGTGAAGTAAGGCAATCCTGACTTTTCCAGGACCGCGATGCCCGGCACAGAAGGTCTGTGCTACATGTTTGCAGCCCGCACGGGCGGCAATCCCGAAGAACAAGGAGTCACCATGAAACGCGTCCTGACCGTACTGGTATTGCTGATCGTCACGCTCGTCATCAGCGTCGGCGGGTACGTGTACATCAAGCAGCCGACGCGCCAGGGCCAGGTGGAGTTGCAGCATCTTCAGGGTTCAGTGACCGTGCGCTACGACGAGCGCGGCGTGCCGCACATCCGCGCCGAGAACGAAACCGACCTCTACCGCACCCTCGGCTATGTGCAGGCCCAGGACCGCTTGTTCCAGATGGAAGCCATGCGCCGTCTCGCCCGGGGTGAGCTGGCAGAAATTCTCGGCCCGAAACTGGTCGACACCGACAAACTGTTCCGCAGCCTGCGCATCCGTGAGCGCGCCGAGAGTTACGTGGCCGCGCTGGATCGTCAGTCACCGGCGTGGAAGGCGCTGGAAGCCTATCTGGATGGCATCAATCAATATCAGGACACTCACGCGGCCCCCATGGAGTTCGACGTGCTGGGCATCCACAAGCGCCCTTTCACCGCCGAAGACAGCATCAGCGTCGCCGGGTACATGGCTTACAGTTTTGCCGCCGCGTTTCGCACCGAACCTTTGCTGACGTTTGTGCGCGACCAATTGGGCGCCGAGTACCTGAACATTTTCGACCTCGACTGGCAGCCCAAAGGTGTATTGTCCAAATCCCGTTCAACACCCGGCCCCACCCTCGCCGCCGCTGACTGGAAAGACCTGAACGCCCTCGCCCGCCTGAGCGAGCAGGCCCTGGCCGACAACGGCCTGCCGCAATTCGAAGGCAGCAACGCCTGGGTGATTTCCGGCAACCGCAGCAAAAGCGCCAAACCGCTGCTGGCCGGTGACCCGCACATTCGCTTCTCGGTGCCATCGGTGTGGTACGAGGCGCAACTGTCGGCGCCGGGCTTCGACCTGTACGGCCATCATCAGGCACTGGTGCCGTTTGCCTTTCTCGGCCACAACCTGGATTTCGGCTGGAGCCTGACGATGTTCCAGAACGACGACCTCGACCTGATCGCCGAGAAGGTCAACCCGGACAACCCGAACCAGGTCTGGTATCGCGGCAAATGGGTCGACATGGTCAATACCGAACAGCAAATCGCGGTGAAGGGCCAGGCGTCGGTCACCCTTACACTGCGCCAATCGCCCCACGGCCCGATCATCAACGATGCACTCGGCACCGCCGCCGGCAAGACGCCGGTGGCCATGTGGTGGGCGTTCCTTGAAACGCCGAACCCGATCCTTGAAGGCTTCTACCAGCTCAACCGCGCTGACACTTTGGCCAAGGCCCGCGCCGCAGCCGCCAAAGTGCAGGCGCCGGGATTGAACATCGTTTACGCCAACGCCAAGGGTGACATCGGCTGGTGGGCCTCGGCGCTGCTGCCCAAACGCGCCGCCGGGGTGAAGCCCGGTTTCATCCTCGACGGCAGCACCCATCAGGCGGACAAGGAAGGTTTCTACCCATTCAGCGCCAACCCGCAGGAAGAAAACCCGGCCCGTGGCTACATCGTCTCGGCCAACTTCCAACCGGTGTCGCCGACCGGCATGGAGATTCCCGGTTACTACAACCTCGCCGACCGGGGCCAGCAACTCAATCGCCAGCTCAGCGACAAGAGCGTGAAGTGGGACAACGAGGCCAGCCAGAAGCTGCAACTGAGTACCACCACCGCCTACGGCCCGCGTCTATTGGCGCCGCTGCTGCCGGTGCTGCGTGAAGTGGTCAGCGATCCCGCCGAGCTGAAACTGGTGGAGCAACTGACGCAATGGAAAGGCGACTACCCGCTGGATTCCACCAGCGCCACGCTGTTCAACCAGATCCTGTTCAACCTGGCCGACGCGACGATGCACGATGAGCTGGGCAATGATTTTTTCGAGACCCTGCTCTCGACCCGTGTGATCGACGCCGCACTACCACGCCTCGCCGCGACCGCCGATTCACCGTGGTGGGACAACAGAAATACCCTCGGCAAGGAAACCCGCGCCGACACGGTGAAAGTGGCCTGGCAAGCGAGCATCGTCCATCTCAAGACCACCCTTGGCGCCGACTTCGCGCAATGGCAGTGGGGTAAGGCGCACACCCTGACCCACGGTCATCCATTGGGCATGCAGAAGCCGCTGGACCGGATCCTCAACGTCGGGCCGTTCGCGGCGCCCGGTACCCACGAAGTGCCGAACAACCTCTCGGCCAAAATCGGCCCGGCACCGTGGCCCGTGACTTATGGTCCGTCGACCCGGCGGCTGATCGACTTTGCCGACCCGGCCCACAGCCTGACCATCAACCCGGTCGGCCAGAGCGGCGTGCCGTTTAACAACCACTACGACGACCAGGCTGAAGCGTATGTCGAAGGGATTTACTACGAGGCGCATTTCAATGACGAAGAAGTCACGGCCAATACGCGCAGTACGTTGAAGTTCTTGCCGGCGCGGGCTGCGCCGTAGATTTTTGCTGGCCGGGCTGACGCCTTCGCGGGCAAGCCTCGCTCCTACAGATGACCGCATACCCCTGTAGGAGCGAGGCTTGCCCGCGAAGAGGCCCTCAAGGACAACACAAATTCCTGCTCAAACCATCGCTGCAAAATTCAGCCTGAACTGCTGCGGCGTCACCCCCAACCTGCGGTTGAACACCGTGCGCATATGCTGGGCATCGCGAAATCCGCACTGATACGCCACTGTCTTGAGCGGCGAATGGGTGCTTTCAAGCAGCACCCGCGCCGCATCCACCCTCGCCCGCTCGACGAATTCAGCCGGGGTGATTTTCGCTTCCTTGGCGAACACCCGGGAAAAGTTGCGTGCGCTCATGTTGGCGGCGTTCGCCAGATCGGCAATGGTCAAGTCGCCGGTGAGGTTGGACAGAACGTAGAGCTGCACCAGCGCCACCGCCGACGTTGGTTCGGCGTGGGGCGTGAGGAACGGGCTGAACTGCGATTGCCCGCCCGAGCGCTGGGTGAACACCACCAGCCGCTTGGCCACGCTCAACGCCACTTCCGGCCCGTGGTCCTGCGCGAGCAAGTACAACGACAAATCGATCCCCGCCGTCACCCCGGCCGAAGTGAACAGCTCGCCGTCCTGAACGTAGAGGCGATCGGCTTCAACCTGAGTCGACGGGCACAACGTGTCCAGCGCCGCTGCATCGCCCCAATGGGTGGTGACTGTCCGCCCTTCGAGCAATCCGGCCCGGGCCAGCATGAACGCGCCGTTGCAGATCGAGCCAAACCGTTGCGCCCGCGCGCAGGCATCACGCAACCAGGTATCGAACACCGCGCCAAAATCCAGGAACGGCAACTGCGGCCCGCCGGCCACCAGCAGCAAGTCATAAGCGTCCAGCGCTTCGCTGAAATGCCGATGAGCATTGAGTGACAAACCGTTGGAGCACGGCATCACCCCGCGCTCGACGCCAATGACCTCCAAGCGGTAATGGTCTTGTGGTTCGAGGAAACGATTGGCTTCGGAAAACACATCCATGGGACCAGTGACGTCCAGCGACTGGACGCCTGCAAACACCACGATGGCAACGGTTTTACTCATGGCAGGAATCGCCTCAATTGTGAGCCATCACACGACCTGTAGCAGCTGCCGAGCCTGCGAGGCTGCGTTCGGCTGCGAAGCAGTCGTAAACCCTGCGCACGCGATTCCCCTGAAAGAACGCAGTGCCTGATTTTACGACTGCTTCGCAGCCGAACGCAGCCTCGCAGACTCGGCAGCTGCTACAGGGCATGCGTGCAACCCGGATTCAAACTTAGCCAATCCGGGCGCAACAAGCGAGGTTGGCGCGATATGCCTGTTCATTGGCCGGGATCGCAGCCATGGATCGATTGTCCGGTTGGGGAGGCGGGAACAGACTTGCTCCATCAGCGCCGCCACGGCGTTCCCCACGAGGAAAGCACCATGAGCAGCAACATTGCCGGTATCAAAATCCCCGACAGCGCGTTGGCACGGGCCACCACAGAATACATTCGCGACGCCGAGTCCGACCTGCTTTACCACCACTCGCGCCGGGTGTTTCTGTTCGGTGCCCTGAGCGGTGAGCGCAAGCAGTTGGCCTACGATCCGGAAATGCTCTACGTCGGCGCCATGTTCCATGACCTGGGCCTGGTGGAAGGTCATCGCACGGACAACGAGCGCTTCGAAGTCGATAGCGCCAACGCCGCCAAAGCGTTCCTCAAGCCTTACGGCCTGAGTGATGACGATATCGAGCAAGTGTGGTTGTCGATTGCCCTGCACACCACGCCGGGTGTGCCGCAGCACTTGCGGTCTAACGTTGCGCTGGTCACGGCCGGTGTGGAAATGGATGTACTGGGCATCGACTACGCCGCGTTTTCCACGGTGCAACGTGAAGCGGTGGTGCATGCGCATCCACGGGGCGAAGGGTTCAAGGAATGCATTCTGTGTGCGTTCGCCAATGGCTTCAAACACAAGCCGGACACCACGTTCGGCACGGTAAACGCGGATGTGCTGGTGGACAGCGAGCCGGGGTTCAAGCCGATGAACTTTGTCGAGATCATCCGCAAATCGCCTTGGGTCGCCTAAAACAACTGTGGGAGTGAGCCTGCTCGCGATGGCGGCGTCACAGTCAACATTGGTGTTGAATGTCAGTCCGCTATCGCGAGCAGGCTCACTCCCACATGGGATCTGGGTTGGCCACGCAGTTGTGGTCAACCCTGCACTGCGTTTAGGCCGCTTCCGGCGCTGGGGCGCGACGCACGTCCGGTTGTTTCCAGGAATCGGCAGCGCTTTCTTCGATCGCCTGCTGGATCGCACGCTTGCGCGCTTCTTCGGCACGGCGGCTGAAGAACCAGACCAGGAAGGTCATCAGCGATACCGCCAGCAGAATCAGGCTGGCCACGGCGTTGATCTCAGGTTTAACCCCCAGACGCACCGCCGAGAACACTTCCATCGGCAAGGTCGTGGAACCCGGCCCCGACACGAAGCTCGCCAACACCAGGTCATCCAGGGACAGGGCGAAGGACATCATGCCGCCGGCCCCCAGAGATGGCGCGATCATCGGGATGGTGATCAGGAAGAACACCTTCCACGGCCGCGCCCCCAAGTCCATGGCCGCCTCTTCGATGGACAGATCCAGCTCACGCAACCGCGCCGACACCACCACCGCCACATACGCCGCACAGAACGTGGTGTGGGCGATCCAGATGGTGATGATGCCCCGCTCCTGTGGCCAACCGATCATCTGCGCCATCGCCACGAACAGCAGCAACAGCGACAGACCGGTGATCACTTCGGGCATCACCAGCGGCGCGGTGACCAGGCCACCGAACAGCGTGCGACCCTTGAAGTGGGTGATACGGGTCAGGACGAACGCCGCCAACGTACCCAGTGCCACCGCCGCCACCGCCGTGTAGCAGGCGATTTCCAGCGAGCGCACCACCGAGCCCATCAGTTGCGTGTTGTCCATCAACCCGACATACCACTTGATCGACCAGCCGCCCCATACCGTCACCAGTTTGGAAGCGTTGAACGAGTAGATCACCAGGATCAGCATCGGCGCGTAGATGAACAGCAACCCCGCGATCAGCATGAAACTCGAGAAACGGAAGCGCTTCATTCTTTACCCTCCATTTCTTTGGCCTGACTGCGGTTGAACAGGATGATCGGCACAATCAGGATCAACAGCATCACCACCGCCAGGGCAGACGCCACCGGCCAGTCACGGTTATTGAAGAACTCTTGCCAGAGGACTTTACCGATCATCAGGGTTTCCGGACCGCCCAGAAGTTCCGGGATCACGAACTCACCCACGACCGGAATGAACACCAGCATGCAACCGGCGACGATGCCGTTCTTGGACAGCGGAATGGTGATCTTCCAAAAGCTGTTGAAGGTGCTCGAACCCAGGTCCGATGCGGCTTCCAGCAGACTGTTGTCGTGCTTCACCAGGTTGGCGTAGAGCGGCAGGATCATGAACGGCAGGTACGAATACACCACGCCGATGTACACGGCGAGGTTGGTATTGAGGATCTGCAACGGCTCGTCGATCCAGCCCATGGTCATCAGGAAACCGTTGAGCAGACCGTTGTTGCTGAGGATGCCCATCCACGCATACACGCGGATCAGGATCGCGGTCCAGGTCGGCATCATGATCAGCAGCACCAGCACCGTTTGCATCTCTTTACGGGCACTGGCAATGGCGTAGGCCATCGGGTAGCCGATCAGCAGACAGAGGACGGTGCTGATCAGCGCCATCTTCAGCGAGCCAAGGTAGGCGGCGATGTACAACTCGTCGCCGGCCAGCATCGCGTAGTTGCCCAGGTTCAACAGCACCTGGAGCTTCTGGTCGATGAAGCTGTAAATCTCGGTGTACGGCGGAATGGCCACGTCGGCTTCGGCGAAGCTGATCTTCAGGACGATGAAGAACGGCAACATGAAGAACAGGAACAGCCAGATGAACGGAACCCCGATGACCAGTTGGCGGCCACCGGGAATTATTCGATTGAGGCGGCGTTTGAACTTGCGCATGTTCATGAGCGAAGTACCACGCCGCTGTCGTCTTCCCAGTACACGTAAACCTGGTCACCCCAGGTTGGGCGCTGGCCACGACGTTCGGCGTTAGCCACGAACGACTGGACGATCTTGCCGCTCGGCAGTTCGACGTAGAATACCGAGTGCCCGCCGAGGTAGGCGATGTCGTGCACCTTGCCGCTGGACCAGTTGTATTCGCAGGTTGGCTGGACCGGCGTCACCAGCAGTTTTTCCGGACGGATCGCGTAGGTCACGGATTTGTCCTGCACCGAGGTGCTGATGCCGTGGCCGACGTAGATCTGGCGGTCCAGGTCCTTGCAGGTGATGGTCGCGTGGCCTTCGGCGTCGTCGATCACTTCACCGTCGAAGATGTTGACGTTGCCGATGAACTCGCAGACCAGGCGGCTGGTCGGGGTTTCGTAGATGTCGATCGGGCTGCCGATCTGGGCGATCCAGCCCAGGTGCATGATCGCAATGCGCTCGGCCATGGTCATGGCCTCTTCCTGGTCGTGGGTCACCATGACGCAGGTTACGCCGACCCGCTCGATGATCTCGACCAGCTCCAGTTGCATTTGCGAACGCAGCTTCTTGTCCAGCGCACCCATCGGCTCGTCGAGCAGCAACAGTTTCGGCCGCTTGGCCAGGGAACGCGCCAGGGCCACACGCTGACGCTGGCCACCGGACAACTGATGCGGCTTGCGCTTGGCGTACTGGCTCATCTGTACCAGCTTGAGCATATCAGCCACGCGCGCATCGACTTCAGCGGCGGGCAGCTTGTCCTGCTTGAGGCCGAAGGCGATGTTCTGCGCCACGGTCATGTGCGGGAACAAGGCGTAGGACTGGAACATCATGTTGATCGGCCGCTCGTACGGCGGCATGTCGGTGATGTCCACGCCATCGAGGAAAATGCGCCCCTCCGTGGGCCGTTCGAAGCCTGCGAGCATGCGCAGCAACGTGGATTTGCCCGATCCCGAACCGCCGAGCAGGGCGAAAATCTCGCCCTTCTTGATTTCCAGGGACACATCGTCCACGGCAATCGTCTCGTCGAACTTCTTCGTGACCCGGTCGATTTTGACCAACACCTGTTTAGGTGTCTGGTCGCCCTCGAGGGCTTTCTTATAGGCGCCGGAGGCAACTGCCATTTACGAAACTCCCAGAAAAAAAAGAGTGCAGTTCGCTCAAGGTGAGCGAACTTTGGATAGTTTGAGCCTTGTCGCTATTTACCCGACTTGACCTTGGTCCAGCTGCGGGTCATCAAACGTTGAATGTTTGGTGGTAACTCGACGGACACGTAGGTCTTGTCGAGCACGGCTTGCGGTGGATAAACCGACTCGTCGGTGCGGATGGACTGGTCCATCAATTTGTCCGAGCCAGGGTTGGGGTTCGCGTAGCCAACAGAATCACTGACTTGTGCGATGACCTCGGGTTTCAACAAATAGTTGATGAAGGCGTGGGCTTCTTTGACGTTGGTCGAATCCTTCGGAATCGCCAGCATGTCGAACCACAACGCACCGCCCTCTTTGGGAATCGTGTAGGCGATATTCACGCCTTTCTTCGCTTCAGCCGCGCGATTTCTGGCCTGGAACATGTCGCCGGAAAACCCGATCGCGATACAGATATCGCCGTTGGCCAGATCCGCGATGTACTTGGAGGAGTGGAAGTAAGTTACATAAGGCCGCACCGCCAGCAACTTGGCTTCGGCCTTTTTGTAATCTTCGGGGTTGGTGCTGTTGGCGTTGAGGTCCATGTAGTTGAGGACGGCGGGCATCATTTCATCGGCGGAATCGAGGAACGCCACGCCGCAGCTGTGCAGCTTCTTGATGTTTTCCGGTTCAAATACCACAGCCCAGGAATCGATCTTGTCGACGCCCAGCACAGCCTTGATCTTGTCGACGTTGTAACCGATGCCGTTGGTGCCCCACAGGTACGGCACGGCGTACAGGTTACCCGGATCGTTTTGCTCAAGACGCTTGAGCAACACCGGATCGAGGTTGGAATAGTTGGTGAGTTTGGACTTGTCGAGTTTCTGGAAAGCACCCGCCTTGATCTGCTTGCCAAGGAAGTGGTTCGACGGCACGACCACGTCGTAACCGGTACGCCCGGCCAGCAACTTGCCTTCCAGGGTTTCGTTGGAGTCGAACACGTCGTAGACCGGCTTGATGCCGGTCTCTTTCTGGAAGTCGGCCAGGGTGGTCTCGCCGATGTAGTCCGACCAGTTATAAATATGCACAGTGCCGGCCGCCTGAACACTGACAGCGAGTGTCAGCCCGGCGCCGACCAGCATGGCATTGCGCAACAAAGAAAAAATAGGCAAGTGGAGGTCCTCTAAAATTAGTTGGGCCCAAGTTGCCCCGCGTTACATGACAGTCGTGGCTGCCCAGCAACAAAACCGGCGCGCAACTTACCCTCGAAAAACCGTTCCAGCAAACTTTATAGAGATCTGTAGCAGCTGCCGCAGGCTGCGTTCAACTGCGGAGCAGTTGTGCTGTTGAAAAAGCGGAGGTCCTTCGGACCTCAACGCAGCCTTCGGCAGCTGCTACAGGGTTTTACTTATTTACCCGATTTGATCTTGGTCCAGCTGCGCGTCAGGATCCGCTGGGTCGCGGCCGGCAAGTCGGCGATCGCGTACAGCTTGGCCAGCACGTCCGCTGGCGGGTAGATGCCTGGGTCGGCGGTGATTTCTTTTTCGACCAATGGGGTGGCGGCCGCGTTACCGTTCGGGAAGCGCACGGCGTTGGTGATTTCAGCCATGATTTCCGGCTTCTGCAGGAAGGTCATGAACTTGTAGGCGCCTTCAACGTTTTCGGCATCTTTAGGGATGGCGACCATGTCGTAGAAGCTGCCTGCACCTTCTTTCGGAATGTTGTAGCTGACTTTCACCTTGTCACCGGCTTCAGCCGCGCGGGACTTGGCCTGGTAGATATCACCCGAGTAACCCACGGCGACACAGATGTTGCCATTGGCCAGGTCGGAGATGTACTTGGACGAGTGGAAGTAGCCCACCGAAGGACGAATCTTCAGGAACAGTGCTTCAGCTTCGGCCAGTTGTTTTTTGTCCTGGCTGTCGGTTGGATAGCCCAGGTAGTGCAACGCCACCGGAATCATCTCGGTTGGCGAATCGAGGAAACTGATACCGCACGATTTCAACTTCGCGGCGTTTTCGGGTTTGAACAGCAGGTCCCAGGAATTGGTGGGTGCATCGGCACCCAGTGCAGCCTTGACCTTCTCGGCGTTGAAGCCGATACCGATCGAGCCCCACATGTACGGGAAAGCATGTTCGTTGCCCGGGTCGCTCACCGACACCGCTTTAAGCAGGTCAGGGTTCAGGTTCTTCCAGTTAGGCAGCTTGGACTTGTCCAGCTTCTGGTAAACGCCGGCCTTGATCTGCTTGGCCAGGAAGTTGTTCGACGGTACGACGATGTCGTAGCCGGACTTGCCTGCCAGCAACTTGGCTTCCAGGGTTTCGTTACTGTCGAATACGTCGTAGACAACTTTGATGCCCGACTCGGTTTCGAACTTCTTGATGGTGTCCGGTGCGATGTAGTCGGACCAGTTATAGACGTGCAACACCTTGTCGTCCGCCTGTACCGCACCCGCCATCATGCCCATCAGGGACATGGCGAGGAGAGTCTTGCCAGCAAGCTTTTTTCCTAATGCCTTCATGCGTAATGCTCCAAATTTTTCTTTTTAGAACCACTTTGTTCAGTGGCCGAACCCGGACAACTGGAACCGCGGCTAGTCTGGCAAGATCCGAGGCGGTCTTTCAAGGAAAGGCCACCCTTTAGAACTGCTCTGAGCGAAAGTTTCATGAGCCCCGCCCAGAGCCTAGCACTTAGCCCTGCAACGCACTCAGGGTCAGGTCCAGACACTTGCGTGCCTTGGTCACCAGCTCATCGATTTCAGCCTTGGTAATCACCAGTGGCGGAGCGATGATCATGGTGTCCCCCACGGCGCGCATGATCAGGCCGTTGTCGAAGCAGAACGTGCGGCAGATCATGCCGACGCCCTTGCCTTCGTAACGCTTGCGAGTGGCCTTGTCCTGAACCAGTTCAATGGCCCCCAACAGACCCACACCGCGCACTTCCCCCACCAACGGGTGATCGTTTAGTTCCCGTAGACGCTTTTGCAAATAGGGTGCCGTTTCTGCATGAACGCGCTCGATAATTTTTTCTTCGCGCAGGATGCGGATGTTTTCCAGTGCCACCGCAGCGGCCACCGGGTGCCCGGAATAGGTGAAGCCGTGGTTGAAATCGCCACCTTCGTTGAGTACTGCGACCACTTCGTCACGCACGATCAGGCCACCCATCGGGATGTAGCCGGAGGTCAGGCCTTTGGCAATGGTCATCATGTCGGGTTTGAGGTCGTAGAAATCGGTACCGAACCACTCACCGGTGCGGCCGAAACCACAGATCACTTCGTCCGCCACGAACAGGATGTCGTACTTGGCGAGGATTTCCTTGATGCGCGGCCAGTAGGTGTCTGGCGGAATGATCACACCGCCGGCGCCCTGGATCGGCTCGGCAATAAAGGCACCGACGTTGTCCACGCCGATCTCCAGGATCTTTTCTTCCAGCTGATTGGCCGCCCACACACCGAACTCTTCCGGTGTCATGTCACCGCCTTCAGCAAACCAGTACGGCTGGGCGATGTGGACGATGCCCGGGATCGGCAAGTCGCCTTGTTCGTGCATGTAGGTCATGCCACCCAGGCTCGCGCCGGCCACGGTGGAACCGTGATAGCCATTCTTGCGGCTGATGATGACTTTCTTCTTCGGCTGGCCCTTGATCGCCCAATAGTGGCGGACCATCCGCAGCATGGTGTCGTTGCCTTCGGAACCGGAACCGGTGAAGAACACGTGGTTCATGCCTTCTGGCGCGATGTCGGCGATGGCCTTGGCCAGTTCCAGCACCGGCGGGTGAGCGGTCTGGAAGAACAGGTTGTAGTAAGGCAGTTCGCGCATCTGTTTGCTGGCAGCATCGGCCAGTTCATCGCGACCGTAGCCGATCGCTACGCACCACAGGCCGGCCATGCCGTCGAGGATCTTGTTGCCTTCGCTGTCCCAAAGGTAAACGCCCTTGGCGTTGGTGATGATCCGCGGGCCTTTCTCTTTCAGCTGCTTGAAGTCGCTGAACGGGGCCAAGTGGTGATCGTTGCTCAGGGCTTGCCATTCACGGGTTTGCGGGTTGTTGCTGGTCATGCGAATTCTCCTAAGATTTCAGTGAAGGGCGCGACCAAGTGCAGTCGCGCCCGGCGCATCAGACGGCGAAGAGCAGGAATTCCCGCTCCCACGAACTGATCACGCGCTTGAAGTTTTCATGCTCGGCCCGCTTGACCGCGACGTAGCCAGTGATGAATTTCTTGCCCAGGTATTTCTCGACGGTCGCGCTGTTTTCCATACGCTCCAGCGCGTCTTCGATGGTCAGCGGCAGGCGCAGGTTGCGGCGTTCATAGCCTCGACCCACTACTGGCGCACTCGGGTTCAAGCCTTCGACCATGCCGATGTAACCGCAGAGCAGGCTCGCGGCAATCGCCAGGTACGGGTTGGCGTCGGCGCCCGGCAGGCGGTTTTCCACCCGACGGTTTTGCGGCCCGGCATCCGGAACCCGCAGGCCCACGGTGCGGTTCTCTTCGCCCCACTCCACGTTCACCGGCGCCGAGGTGTCCGGCAGGAAGCGGCGGAACGAATTGACGTTCGGGGCGAACAGCGGCAACAGTTCGGGGATCAGTTTCTGCAGGCCACCGATGTGGTTCAGGAACAACTGACTCATGGTCCCGTCTTCATTGGAGAAGACGTTCTTGCCGGTTTCCATGCAGATGATGCTTTGGTGCAAGTGCATTGCGCTGCCCGGCTCGCCGGTCATGGGCTTGGCCATGAAGGTGGCCGCCACGTCGTGCTTGAGCGCGGCTTCACGCATGGTGCGCTTGAAGATCAGGATCTGGTCGGCCAGGGACAGGGCATCGCCGTGACGGAAATTGATTTCCATCTGCGCCGTGCCGTCCTCGTGGATCAACGTATCGAGGTCCAGCTCCTGCAATTCGCACCAGTCGTAGACGTCCTCGAACAGCGGATCGAATTCGTTCGCCGCTTCAATGGAAAACGACTGACGACCGGTTTCCGGGCGCCCGGAACGGCCGATCGGCGGTTGCAACGGATAGTCCGGGTCGTCGCTGCGCTTGGTCAGGTAGAACTCCATTTCCGGCGCCACGATCGGCTGCCAGCCCTTGTCGGCATAGAGTTTCAGCACTTTCTTGAGCACGTTGCGCGGCGACAGCTCGATCGGGTTGCCTTGCTTGTCGTAGGTGTCGTGGATCACCTGAGCGGTCGGCTCGATGGACCACGGCACGACGTAAACCGCGTTCTGGTCGGGGCGGCAGATCATGTCGATGTCGGCCGGGTCGAGCAGTTCGTAATAGATGTCGTCTTCGACATAGTCGCCGGTCACGGTCTGCAACAGAACGCTCTCGGGCAGGCGCATGCCTTTTTCGGCAATGAACTTGTTGGTCGGCGAAATCTTGCCCCGGGTGATCCCGGTCAAGTCGGCGATCATGCATTCGACTTCTGTGATCTTGTGGTCTTTCAACCAATCGGTGAGCTGGTCGAGGTTGTGACTCATAAATGCCTCTTAGGCTGAGTTTCCTGACTCTTATAAGTCAGGCGTTGTTTGACGCATCGGCGTCGCGTGATACAGATTGCCACTGCAATGGCCGCGCGCAAGTACCCGCACGGGTAATGGCGTGGGTCAGCGAGGGCGTAGTTGCGCGTGCAGAATGATGAGCAGAACCCGACGCGTTGGTCGGGCTGTCAGGGTGAAACAGTTCTATATTGAAGAGAGAGCCAGTAAAGAGAATGTCGTGCAGACCGTCCAGAATATCGGACGGTGCCAGCAGATTCGCCGGGGAAGGAAGAGTCGACGGCACGCCATTGGCAACGCTTGCCTTGGCATGAACGCAACGATCGCCACTGATGTGATAAGCATGCAGACCGATCTGCCTTGAGCAGATGGCGACGCCGATTAACGGCAGGCGAGACATGAAGCACCCCGGTATTATTGCTGTTATGGGTTTGAATCGAGCTTAGCCTTGTTCATTTTTTTACACAACACCCCCGTAAAAAATACAACACGGCCCGCTCAAGCCCGCGGGCGCTAAAGCGCTCAAAGGCATAAAAACGCCCCAAACTGCCTCAAAAAAGCCCTACGAGCGCTTTTTTAGGGCAAAAAAGGCCTCGCTTGACTTCGGCAGGCCGTTCGGGTTGACTGAAACCCGAAGAGATCAATGATTGATATTTTTAACAACAAAGGTGTTGCATCATGTCGGTACCCCCGCGTGCCGTTCAGCTTAACGAAGCGAACGCGTTCCTTAAGGAACATCCTGAGGTTCTGTACGTTGACCTTCTGATTGCGGATATGAATGGTGTGGTGCGCGGCAAGCGCATTGAACGCACCAGCCTCCACAAGGTTTACGAGAAAGGCATCAACCTGCCGGCCTCTCTATTTGCTCTGGATATCAATGGCTCGACGGTGGAAAGCACCGGCCTGGGCCTGGACATCGGCGATGCTGACCGAATCTGCTATCCAATCCCTGACACCCTGTGCAATGAACCCTGGCAGAAGCGCCCTACCGCGCAACTGTTAATGACCATGCACGAACTTGAAGGCCAGCCGTTCTTTGCCGACCCGCGAGAAGTGCTGGCTAATGTGGTGCGCAAGTTCGACGACATGGGCCTGACCATCTGCGCCGCGTTCGAACTGGAGTTCTACCTGATCGACCAGGAGAACGTGAACGGTCGTCCACAACCGCCACGCTCGCCAGTGTCCGGCAAACGCCCGCACTCGACACAGGTCTACCTGATCGACGACCTCGATGAATACGTCGACTGCCTCCAGGACATTCTGGAAGGTGCGAAAGAGCAAGGCATCCCTGCCGACGCAATCGTCAAGGAAAGTGCCCCGGCGCAGTTCGAAGTGAACCTGCACCACGTGGCCGACCCGATCAAGGCCTGCGACTACGCGGTCCTGCTCAAGCGTCTGATCAAGAACATCGCCTACGACCATGAGATGGACACCACCTTCATGGCCAAGCCTTACCCGGGCCAGGCGGGCAACGGTCTGCACGTACACATTTCGATTCTTGATAAAGAAGGCAAAAATATTTTTGCCAGCGAGGATCCCGAGCAGAACGCCGCACTGCGTCACGCGATCGGCGGTGTGCTCGAGACCCTACCGGCGCAGATGGCTTTCCTCTGCCCGAACGTCAACTCCTACCGTCGTTTCGGTGCACAGTTCTACGTGCCGAACTCGCCGTGCTGGGGCCTGGACAACCGTACCGTGGCGATCCGCGTACCGACCGGTTCCTCCGATGCCGTGCGCATCGAACACCGTGTGGCCGGCGCCGATGCGAACCCGTATCTGTTGATGGCATCGGTTCTGGCAGGCGTGCACCACGGCCTGACCAACAAGATCGAACCCGGCGCTCCCGTGGAAGGCAACTCCTACGAGCAGAACGAGCAAAGCCTGCCGAACAACCTGCGCGATGCATTGCGCGAGCTGGACGACAGCGAAGTCATGGCCAAGTACATCGATCCGAAATACATCGATATCTTCGTGGCCTGTAAGGAAAGCGAGCTGGAAGAGTTTGAACACTCCATCTCTGACCTTGAGTACAACTGGTACCTGCATACCGTGTAAGCGGTTGCAGTAAAAACAAACGCCGCAGGCCTCATAGCTTGCGGCGTTTTTTTTATGGCCGCCTGCGGCGGTTCGCGGGCAAGCCTCGCTCCTACGGGCCTGTGTCGTCCGCAAAAAGTGAGCACGCCACAGACCCGTAGGAGCGAGGCTTGCCCGCGAAAGCGTCCTGGCAGACAACATAGATGCCTGCTCGTACAATGCCCGCTGCCCCGCAGGAGACTCCGATGACCCGCACCGCCACCGTTCGCAAACCCCGCGCCCGCAGCCAGGCCCGGATCGATTCGATACTCGATGCCGCCCGCACGCTGCTGGCCGCCGAGGGCGTGGCCAGTCTGTCGATCTACAGCGTCGCCGAACGCGCAGAGATCCCGCCCTCCTCCGTCTACCACTTCTTCGCCAGCGTTCCGGCCCTGCTCGAAGCCCTGACGGCGGACGTCCACGCCGCATTCCGCGCCTGCCTGCAAGCGCCCATCGATCACAACGCCCTCAGCGGCTGGCGCGACCTGTCGCGACTGGTTGAACAACGCATGCTCGATATCTACGACGAAGACGCCGCCGCCCGGCAACTGATCCTCGCTCAGCACGGATTGACCGAAGTCACTCAGGCCGACCGTCAGCACGACATTGAACTTGGCTTCCTGATGCACAAACTGTTCGATCATCACTTCGAGTTGCCGAAATTGCCGACTGATGTCGATGTGTTTGCGCTGGCAATGGAGTTGGGGGATCGGGTGTATGCGCGTTCGGTGCAGCAACATGGGCAGATCACGCCGCGCATGGCGGAGGAAGGGATGCGGGTGTTTGATGCGTATCTGGGGCTGTATTTGCCGCCGTACCTGCCGAAGCGTAACGCGTAACCCAACGAGGTCTCCATGGCGCACGTACCAGACAACTACCTTGGCGTATGGCAACGACGCCTGATTAAATTCCAGTCCGGGCGCGCCGACAGCGAAACGGCGGTGTACTGGCTGCAAACCCCGCACTTGTTTGCCGACCTGCGCATCCCGCCTGCCGCGTTCCCCGCCGCGCCTCTGGAACAACTGGATCACGCTGACCTGCTGACCTTAAGCGAGCAAAAAGGCTTTGCTGGCGTGACCGAAGTCGAAGGTGACATTTGCCAGTGGCATCGCAAACTCGACTATCAGCCCGCCAGCGCAGAGGCAGATATCGGGCGCATGCACTTTGAATCCAGCGAGCGCTTGATCGAAACCGCCCTGGACGATGACTACTACGAGATCTGGGAGCGACTGCCCGACTCTCGCGGCACCTGCCGTGGTCAGTGGTTGCAGGCAGTCGATGATCCAACACGTGTTGCGTGCCTGGTGCTGGCTGGCGACTACTTTCTGTTCGCCGCCAGCCGGGCCGTCGCGCTGGAACCCGGTGGTCATTTGCGTGAACAGATTGATGCGGCAACCGCGCAGAAACAGCTCGCCTGCGAGCTATCCTTTGGTCGCCACCACGCTGGGCAAACCCCGTGGCAGATCGACTATTCCACCCTGCCCCTACAGACCGGCCAGCCACTATTGCCAGTCGACATTGATCCGAACGCCCGCGAGCTGTTCAGCGAGCCGCGCTTGCTGTTGTCACTCGGCACCTACGCCCCCGCCGCGGGTTGGCGCTGCGCGCCAGAGCCCTGAGTGCATGCGCATAAAAAACCCCGAAGGGCTAAAACCCTCCGGGGTTGTTCGCAATGCACGCCTTTACAACTTGGCGATCGACACCTCGGTGGATTTCACAAACGCGATCACTTCGCTGCCGACTACCAGTTCCAGCTCTTTCACCGAGCGGGTGGTAATCACCGAAGTAACGATGCCGGAAGCGGTCTGCACGTCGATTTCCGAGAGCACGTCGCCCAATACGATTTCCTTGATCGAGCCTTTGAACTGGTTGCGAACGTTGATGGCTTTGATAGTCATACGATTTCTCCTAGGGTCGAAATGAGCTGCAAGCGGCGAGCCTCAAGCTGCAAGTAAAAGCGCTCTGCCTCTTCTTGCCGCTTGCAGCTTGCAACTTGCCGCTGCGTCTATTGAGCCCAACGCAACTGCGTAGGCAAGGGTGAAACAGGTTCTGGTTCCGGCGGTTGGCCGGGCAGTGCGAGTACGCGATTGAGGACTTCGGTTTCCAACGCCGCCAGCCGATGGGAGCCGCGAACCCGAGGACGTGGCAGCTCAACGTGCAGGTCGAGGCCGACTTCGCCTTCTTCGATCAGGATCACCCGATCGGCAATCGCCACCGCTTCGCTGACGTCGTGGGTCACCAGCAACACGGTGAAGCCGTGCTTCTGCCAGAGCCGTTCGATCAGTTGCTGCATTTCAATTCGGGTCAGGGCGTCCAGCGCACCCAGGGGTTCGTCCAGGAGTAGCAAGCGGGGTTTGTGGATCAGCGCGCGAGCCAGGGCCACCCGTTGCTTCTGGCCACCGGACAGCGCCGCTGGCCACTCATTGGCGCGATCTGCCAGCCCGACCGACTCCAACGCTTCCAGCGCTTGCGGCCGCCAGTTGCCCTTGAGCCCGAGACCGACGTTGTCGATGACCTTTTTCCACGGCAGCAAACGGGCTTCCTGGAACATCAATCGGGTGTCTTCCCGGGCATCGCTCAGCGGCGCGGAGCCGGCGAGCAATTCACCACCCGTGGGTTTGTCGAGACCGGCGAGCAACCGCAACAAGGTACTTTTGCCACAACCACTGCGACCGACCACGGCGACAAACTGTCCGGCCGGAATGTGCAGATCGATTTCGCGCAACACTAGCCGCGAACCGAAGGTCTTTTGCAGCTTGCGCACCACCAGCGGAATCCCGCGCAGCAGGCGTGGAGGTTGTTGAGCGGTCATGCGGCACCTCCTTTGGCAACCTGATACGCCGGATGCCAGCGCAGCCACACACGTTCAAGTCCACGGGCCGCGAGGTCGGCGAGTTTGCCGAGTACGGCGTACATAAGGATCGCCAGCACCACTACGTCAGTCTGCAAAAACTCCCGGGCATTCATGGCCAGGTAGCCGATGCCGGAGCTCGCGGAAATGGTTTCCGCCACGATCAGCGTCAACCACATGAAGCCCAATGCGAAACGCACGCCGACCAGAATCGAAGGCAACGCACCTGGAAGAATTACCTGACGAAACAGGCTGAAACCGGACAAGCCATAACTGCGCGACATTTCCACCAACGCCGGATCAACGTTGCGGATGCCGTGATAGGTATTCAGGTAGATCGGGAACAACGTGCCCAACGCCACCAGGAAAATCTTCGCCGACTCATCGATGCCGAACCACAGGATCACCAGTGGAATCAGCGCCAGATGCGGTACGTTGCGGATCATCTGCACCGAACTGTCGAGCAGGCGTTCGCCCCATTTCGACAGGCCGGTGATGAAGCCCAGAACCAGACCGATGCCGCCACCGATGGTGAAACCCAGCGCAGCACGCCAGCCGCTGATCGCCAGGTGAGTCCAGATTTCACCGCTGCGCACCAGGCTCACGCCGGCCTCGATGACGGCGATCGGCGCCGGCAGAATCCGGGTCGACAACCAGCCCGCCGACACTGACAACTGCCACACCGCCAGCAGCAACACCGGCAACGCCCAGGGCGCGAGGCTGTGGATAATTTTCTTCATGGCGCGCCTCAGCTCTGCGACGCAGCTTTGGGAAGAATGTCGTTGGCGACCATCTCACCGAACGGGCTGACGTAGTTGGCGCCTTGGGGCAGTTGCGGACGTTCGATGTCGAGGTGCGGGAACAGCAACTCGGCGACCCGGTAAGACTCTTCCAGGTGTGGATAACCGGAGAAGATGAAGGTGTCGATGCCCAGGTCCGCGTATTCCTTCACGCGGGCAGCCACGGTTGGACCATCGCCCACTAGCGCCGTACCGGCACCGCCACGCACCAGGCCGACACCGGCCCACAGGTTGGGGCTGACTTCCAGGTTGTCACGGCTGCCGCCATGCAGCGCGGCCATGCGTTGCTGGCCCACCGAATCGAAACGCGCCAGAGAAGCCTGGGCTCGCGCAATGGTTTCGTCGTCCAGATGGGAGATCAGCCGATCCGCCGCTTGCCAGGCTTCGGCGTTGGTTTCGCGGACGATCACATGCAAGCGAATGCCGAAGCGCACGGTGCGACCCAGCTTTGCGGCTTTGGCGCGTACTTGTTCAATCTTCTCGGCAACGGCTGCCGGTGGTTCGCCCCAGGTCAGGACCATTTCCACTTGCTCGGCCGCGAGGTCTTGCGCCGCTTCCGACGAGCCACCGAAGTACAGCGGCGGACGCGGTTGCTGGATCGGCGGATAGAGCAACTTGGCGCCTTTCACGCTGATGTGCTGACCGTCGTAGTCAACGGTTTCGCCTTCCAGCACGCGACGCCAGATGCGGGTGAACTCCACTGAGGCTTGATAGCGTTCTTCGTGAGTCAGGAACAAACCGTCGCCGGCCAATTCTTCCGGATCACCGCCGGTCACCAGGTTGAACAGCGCACGGCCGCCGGACAGGCGATCCAGTGTCGCGGCCTGACGCGCGGCCACCGTCGGGGAAATGATCCCGGGGCGCAGCGCGACTAGGAATTTCAAGCGCTGGGTCACCGGTATCAGCGACGCCGCCACCAGCCACGAGTCTTCGCACGAGCGGCCGGTAGGAATCAATACCCCGCCGAAGCCCAGGCGATCCGCCGCTTGGGCGATTTGCTGCAAGTAACCGTGGTCGACGGCGCGAGCGCCTTCGGCAGTGCCAAGGTAATGGCCGTCGCCGTGGGTAGGCAGGAACCAGAAAATATTGAGGCTCATGGAGTGGTCTCCTTGGGGAATCGAATTACTGCGCTTTGGCAACGGCTGCCGGTGGCGTCCAGATCACGTCTTTGATGCTCAACTGTTTCGGGATCAGCTTGAGCTGGTAGAAGCTGTCGGCGATTTTCTGTTGGGCGGCGACCACTTCAGGCGTGAGGAACAGCGCGCCGTAGCCCTGGCGTTTCACCGAGGTCAGGGTGATGTCCGCTGGCAGGCCGAGCAGTGGCGACACCTGTTTGGTCACGTCTTCCGGATTAGCCTTGGACCATTCACCGACAGCGCGCACTTCTTCCACGAGGGTCTTGATCACCTCAGGATTTTTCTGTGCGTAAGGCTTGGTCGCGAGGTAGAACTGATGGTTGTCGACGATGCCCTGGCCATCGCGCAGGGTGCGCGCTTGCAGTTGCTGTTCGGCGGCGGCCTGGTACGGGTCCCAGATCACCCAGGCATCGACGCTGCCACGTTCGAACGCGGCGCGGGCATCGGCTGGCGGCAGGAAAACGGTCTGGATGTCGGTGTATTTGAGGCCGGCGTCTTCCAGCGCGCGGACCAGCAAGTAGTGGACGTTGGAGCCTTTGTTGAGCACGACTTTCTTGCCCTTGAGGTCCGCGACCGATTTGATGGTCGAGTCCTTCGGCACCAGGATCGCTTCGCTGTGTGGCGCTGGCGGTTCGTAGGCGACGTAGAGCAGATCGGCGCCGGCCGCTTGAGCGAATACTGGCGGGGTTTCGCCGGTGACGCCGAAGTCGATGGAGCCGACGTTCAGGCCTTCGAGCAGCTGCGGGCCGCCGGGGAACTCAGTCCATTGCACGTCCACGCCTTGGGCGGCGAGGCGTTTTTCCAAAGTGCCCTTGGCTTTGAGCAGCACCAGGGTGCCGTACTTTTGATAACCGATTCGCAGAGTCTCGGCTTGAGCTTGAGTAATGGCGCCGAAGGTTACAGCCGCTGCAAACAGAGCGACCAGACCACGACGCAAAATGACAGTGCGCATGGCGCTCTCCTTTTTTGCGGTTGGGTTTTGGCTGCACCTGCTTGCCCGTTAGCGGGCGAGTAAGGCCAGTACATCAATATCAGTAAGGCTTAAATGCTCCAGCGAGCACTCAACAAACGTTCATTCAACAGGTTCGGATCGAGCGGCTTGGGCCGTCGCGCCATGGCGCTGAAAAACAGCTCCAGCGACTCGTTCAATCGTTGTTCCAGCTCCGGCGCCAACTGCGCCTGGGCGCTGCCTTCGCCGTAAGCGATCTGACTGTCTACCGCGAAAATCCCATGGAGCATTTCCTGGGCTTTCAACGCCGACAGCACCGGCTTGAGCGCGTAATCCACCGCCAGCATGTGGGCGATGCTGCCGCCGGTGGCCATGGGCAAAACCACTTTGTGGTCCAACGCACGCTCGGGCAGCAGGTCCAGCACGGTTTTCAGCGCGCCGGAAAACGACGCCTTGTAAACCGGGGTGGCGATCAGCAGGCCGTCGGCGTTTTCAATCTGTTGCAGCAGGTCGATTACCTTCGGGCTGTCGAAGCGTGCGTGCAGCAAGTCTTCGGCCGGGAAGTCCCGTACCTGGTAACTCACCACTTCCACACCTTGCTCCTGCAACCAGCGTTGAGAGCGCTCCAGCAGCACCCCGGAACGGGAGCGTTGGCTGGGACTGCCACCGAGTGAGACGACCAGCATTCAGACGATTCCTTGAACGACGTTGGCGATTCGCGGTTTGCGATCTCGCTTTGATGGAAATGACCTTAACAGGTGATTGTTATATCCATAAATCATATTTATTCATTTGGTTATGCGTTGTAGATCTATGCGAGACGGCTTTGTCCAGGCAAAAAAACGGGCCGTAGAAACGGCCCGAAATCCCCTGCTTTATGGATAGTGTTCAATCTGAATTCTGCGGTGGCTGTCAGGCCGTCATCGTCGGAATGCCGCCCAGACCAAGCCAGCGAAGGCGGCATCAGCCGCACCCCATTTGCTGAAGACTTACCTGTTGGGCTGCGGCGTCAGGCGCAGGTACGGCTTCACCGCGCGATAGCCCTTGGGAAAGCGTTTCTTGATTTCGTCTTCGTCCTTGAGCGACGGCACGATCACCACTTCATCACCGTCCTGCCAGTTGGCCGGAGTGGCCACCTTGTAGTTGTCGGTGAGTTGCAGTGAATCGATCACCCGCAGGATCTCGTGGAAATTGCGACCGGTACTCGCCGGGTAGGTGATGGTCAGCCGAACCTTTTTGTTCGGGTCGATCACGAACAGCGAGCGCACGGTCAGGGTGTCATTGGCGTTCGGGTGGATCAGGTCGTAGAGGTCCGAGACCTTGCGATCGGCATCCGCCAGAATCGGGAAGTTGACGACTGCGTTCTGGGTTTCATTGATGTCCTCGATCCACTTGTGGTGCGAGTCCACCGGGTCCACGGACAGGGCGATGGCTTTCACACCGCGATTGGCAAATTCATCCTTGAGCCTGGCGGTGAAGCCCAGTTCGGTGGTGCACACCGGCGTGAAGTCCGCCGGATGGGAAAACAGCACGCCCCAGCTATCGCCCAGCCATTCGTGGAAACGGATGGTGCCGGCGCTGGAATCCTGTTCGAAGTCGGGGGCGATATCGCCCAGTCTGAGGCTCATGGTGCTGCTCCTGGTGAGTGCTGGTTGAGCTCAACTGTGCCTGCGTTCCTTGTGGATTAAAAAGAATAAATATCGATTTGTTTAGATCATAAGTGAATATTAAAAATCTGTTCACTGGACCTTCGTGCGCATCCCGACCAACATCGCCCACAAGGTTCGAGAAGGCCTTGAGTTGCTGCAAAGAGGGAAAATTTCAAGGCGGGATTACGGGGGTGACCTCGCCTTGAAAACGCAAAAGCCCCGCCCGGCGAGATGCCGGGCGGGGCTTTTTTTACATCGATTAGCCACTGTGGGAGCGAGCCTGCTCGCGAAGGCGCCGTGTCAGTCACAAATGTGCTGAATGACACACCGTTTTCGCGAGCAGGCTCGCTCCCACACGCTATTACAACAGCGGGATCGAGTAGCTGAGGATCAGGCGGTTTTCATCCTGGGAGCGAACGCCCGGGATGTTGGTGCGCCAGGTAGCGTTCTTCCACATGAAGCCAACGTTTTTCAGCGGGCCTTCTGGTACGACGTAACCGACAGTCAGGTCGCGTTCCCACTCGGTGCTGTTGTTACCGGCTGCAGCAGTAGAGGTGCGGTTGGTGTCGATATCGTCGCCACGCAGATAAACCATACCGGCGGTCAAGCCAGGCACGCCGACTTTGGCGAAGTCGAACGAGTAGCGAGCTTGCCAGGTACGTTCGCCGGCACGGCCGAACTTCTGGATTTGCATGTCGGTGATGGTGTAGTTCGACGAGCCATCGCCCTGGTTCAGCCAAGGGAAGTCGCTGCTGCCGTTGCTGACCTGATAACCACCACCAAAGGTGTGACCGGCAACGGAGTACAGGAACAGGCCGCTGTACAGGTTGTTGTCGACCTTGCCTTTACCATTGGAGGTGCTGCTGTAGTTGCCGGAGCTGTAGTACAGCGGGTCGTGCCCGTTAGCGCCGTCATCAGAGCTGTTGAAGTAGCGCAAGTCAGACTTCAACACGCCCGGGCCGATTGCCCAGTTGTGCACCAGACCCAGGAAGTGTTGCTTGTAGAAGTCTTCCAGGTTGCCGTAGTAATACTGCGCGGTCAGGTCTTTAGTGATTTTGTAGTCACCACCGGCATAGATGAACTTGTTGCTGTCGCGACCGCTGGCGGTACGAGCGTTGGCACCGCCGATGCTCAGCTGTTCATTGTTGCTGGAGTTACGCCCTTTCACGGCTTCGATCTGACCGCCGACCAGAGTCAGGTCCTTGATCTCGCCGGAAGTGATCTGCCCCCCCTGCCAGGTTTGTGGCAGCAGACGACCGTCGTTGGTCACGATAACCGGGTTTTTTGGCTGCAACGTGCCCAGTTTCAGCTCAGTCTGGGAGATCTTGGCTTTTGCAGTCAGGCCCAGGCTGGAGAAGTTATCAACTGCTTCGCCGTTGGATTTGCTTGGGAAAACAGTGCCGCCGTACGAGTTATTGCTGGCACCGTTGGTACCACCGCCCGAATCCAGACGCACGCCCAGCAGGCCGATCGCATCGATACCGAAACCGACAGTGCCTTGGGTATAACCGGAGATGAAGCGCAGATCGAAGCCTTGGCCCCATTCTTCGTTCTTGTTCGCGCCCGGACCATCACGGTTATCGGTGTTGATGTAGAAGTTACGCAGACCCAGAGTGGCCTTGCTGTCTTCGATAAAACCGGCGGCGCTTGCCTGCTGCGCCAAAACCCCTACGGCCACAGCCAGGGCCAAGGTGGACTTGTTCATTTGTTTCGCTCCTATCGTTTCTAATTTTTTCGGTCCTGAGTCGAATGCTCTGGATCCTGAAATGTGCGGATACCGCCAACCGCAATCCGCGCACCACTCAACTGATGCATCTAAGTCAAGGGTCTGAGCGCGGCGAATGGGCCGGCATGGTAAACGTAAATACATTTATTTCATTCTTTTTCATGCCGTACAGGAATAAAAAACGGCATTTTAATCGCTGCGGGACACTAGGTATCGGCCCCGGCGGAATGCACTTTAGGGGTTTATTTTAAAAACAAAAAAGAATAATAAATTACTAAGTAATGCCTAATTGGAATATGAAAAGAAATGCAAAAAAAACCTCGCCAAACGGCGAGGCTCTTTTGCGAAGCTTGTTACAGGAAGCTGTAGGTGTAGTTGAAGATCAGACGGGTCTGATCCTGATCAAGGGTGCTGGTGTTGCCGCGATACATACCGTGACGCAGCGTCGTGCCAAACCCTTTAAGCGGACCCGTTTGAATCACGTAATCCACACGCAGGTCGGTTTCCCGCTCGTTCAGGTCCTTACCCACACCGTTGGTGGCCTTGATGTCCTGGCCATATAAGTAAGCAGCCGAAGCTTTCAAGCCTGGCACACCCAACGAAGCGAAGTCATAGGAATACTGGCCATACGAGGTATTTTCACCGGCACGGATAAAGCTGCCGACCGTGGCGTCGGTGAACGAGTAGAAGCTGGCGCCGCCAGCACCTTCGTTTCGCCCTCTACCGTCAACCACGTTGCCCTGGTTCAGGAAAACGAAGCCGCCGTCATCGCTGACACGCTGATGCCCGAGCAGAAACGCGCTGCCACCCAGGGTATAGGTGAATGTGGCGCTCCAGGTCTTGTTATCGACCACGCCCCTTTCCTTGGCGTAGCCGCTGTTGTTGTTGAACTGGTAGCCGGCGTCGCCGTTCTTGCCGTCGGAGCTGCTGTCGAAGTAACGAAGATCGGTCTTGAACGACTGGTTGGGAGCGATCGGGTAGACGTGCACCAGGCCGAGGAAGTTCTGCTTGTAGTAGTTTTCCAGGTTCGCGTAGTAGTACTGCAGCGTCAGCTCTTTGGTGACCGCCCAGTCTGCACCGGCGTAGCGGAACTGGTTACTGTCCTCTGTGCCACCCGCCACGGCCAGGCCAGTGCTGTTGGAGGATGCCCGACCTGTCGCGTGCTCCAACTGACCTACGTTAAAGGTGAAGTTGTCGATTTCCTTCGAGGTGATGGTGCCACCTTCAAAGGTCTGTGGCAGCACGCGGCTGTCGTTCGCAATCAGGATCGGCATGTTTGGTTGCAGAGCGCCACCGTAGTGGGCCTCTGTCTTCGAGAGTCGTGCCTTGACGTTGCCCGCCACACGGCTCCATGAACTCTCTGCCGAACCATCGGAATCGCTAGGATTGAAGGAGTTATTGTCCGGGTGATGGCCCTTGCCACCGTCCAGATGGATACCGACCATTGCCTGGGCGTCGAAACCGAAACCTACGACACCTTGAGTGAAGCCCGACCGGTAATCGAACTTCAGACCCTCAGCAGTTTCTCGCTGCCGGTTAGCAGGAGTCTTGGCACCTTCACGGTTGTCGGCGTCGAAATAATAGGTACGCGAACTAACGGAAGCCTTGCTGTCTTCGATGAAACCGGCGGCGCCTGCCTGCTGCGCCAAAACCCCTACAGCCACGGCCAAGGCCAAAGTCGACTTGTTCATTGCTTCACTCCTCTCGATTCTAATTCTTGTATTCCTGGCCCGGAGTCAATGCCCCAGATCCTAAGATGCGCGATTAGCGCCAGACCGTGACCCACAAGTCAATCGTAACTATGTGTGTCTACGACCATGGTCTAATCCCCGGTTTTTTGGTCCTTGCGGGTCATGAGTTCGTCATAAACCTAAAAAGAATTGGTCAGTTCTTTTTTCATACCTTTTAGGAATACTCTCACTGTCCCGCGCCAGAGCGGTCGGCTCATAAGCTAATTCCTAAAAGGTATTTGTTAGGCTTTTTTTAGATCGATTAGCTTTGACGCAATTCGGAAACAATCCCCTACCGAAAGGCGACGCCATGACGACCAAACGCGCACTATCCAGACCAATTATTACAGTTTGTGTATCGCTATTATTTTCGCTCAGCGCGCAAGCGGCGAACCTCACCGTCGGTTATCAAACCGGCATCGACCCCAGCAAAGTCCCCCAGGCCGACGGCGTTTACGAAAAGACCATTGGCGAGAAAATCGACTGGCGTCGTTTCAACAGTGGCCCGGAAGTGGTGACGGCCATTGCGTCCGGTGACGTACAGATCGGCAACCTCGGCTCAAGTCCGCTGGCGGCCGCTGCTTCGCGCAATCTGCCGATTGTGGCGTTCATTGTTTCCGCACAGATAAACGCCGCCGAAGCACTGGTGGTGCGTAACGGCAGCGGCATCAATAAACCGGAAGATCTGATCGGCAAGACCATCGCCACCCCGTTTGTTTCAACCTCCCATTACAGTTTGCTCGGCGCGCTGAAGCACTGGGGCCTGGACGCCTCGAAGGTCAAAGTGGTGAACCTTCAACCGGCGGAAATTGCTGCCGCGTGGAAGCGTGGCGACATCGATGGCGCGTTTGTCTGGTCGCCCGCGCTTGGGGAAATTCGCAAGACAGGCAAGACCTTGACCGACGCGGCACAGGTGGGTCAGTGGGGCGCGCCGACGTTCGAGGTGTGGGTTGCACGTAAGGATTACGCCGAGAAGCATCCGGACGTTGTGGCCAAATTCGCCAAGGTCACCCTGGACTCCTTCGCCGACTATGCCGCGCATAAAGACAGCTGGACCGCTGACTCGGTACCGGTGCAGAAAATCGCCAAACTGACCGGTGCCAATGCGGCTGATGTGCCGGAGTTGTTGGCCGGTTCAGCGTTCCCGGATGCCAAAGCCCAACAGACCACCGCGCTTCTGGATGGCGGCACGGCAAAGGCGATTGGCGAGACGGCGAAGTTTTTGAAGGAGCAAGGGAAGGTAGAGACGGTGCTGCCGGATTATTCGGCGTATGTCAGCGCGAAATTCGTCACCGAGTAACACCGCGCCTTTGTAGGAGCGAGGCTTGCCCGCGAAGGCGTCATCAAGGACAACCGTTAATTCGAGTCGTCTGCTTCGCGGGCAAGTCGGACCGCCGCACCGCTCACTCCTACAGGGGATCGGGGTTACAGGGTTTTTTCGAAGATCTTCGAGTTTCGCTGATAGTTGTACAGCGACGCCCGCGCCGACGGCAGCCGTTCAACGCTGCTCGGCACGAACCCACGCTCACGAAACCAGTGAGCGGTCCGGGTCGTCAGCACGAACAAGGTTTTCAAGCCCTGGGCCCGGGCGCGGGTTTCGATGCGCTCCAGCAGCTCATCACCGCGACCGCCATGGCGGTACTCCGGGTTCACCGCCAGACAGGCCAGCTCCCCGGCGTCCGAATCGGCAATCTGATACAACGCCGCACAGGCGATGATCATGCCTTCGCGCTCAACCACGCTGAACTGCTCGATCTCGCGTTCCAGCACCTCCCGGGAACGACGCACCAGAATCCCCTGCTCTTCCAGCGGACTGATCAGGTCCAGCAAACCACCGACATCTTCAATGGCCGCTTCGCGCACAATCTCGAATTGCTCCTGGGCCACCAGCGTACCGCCACCGTCGCGGGTGAACAGTTCGGTCAGCAACGCGCCGTCTTCGGCATAGCTGACGATATGACTGCGGGCAACACCGCCCCGGCAAGCTTCGGCCGCCGCATCCAGCAGTTCCGCCTGATAGTTGCTGCCCAAGCGTTGCAAATGCGCCGGCACTTGTTGCGGACGCAACTCACGAACCAGGCGGCCGTTTTCATCGATCAAGCCCAAATCAGCGCCAAACAGAAGAAGCTTATCCGCCCCCAGGTCGATGGCCGCACGAGTGGCGACGTCTTCGCAAGCGAGGTTGAAGATCTCACCGGTCGGCGAGTAACCCAACGGCGACAGCAGCACGATGGAGCGCTCGTCCAGCAGACGGTTGATGCCCTTGCGGTCGACCCGACGTACTTCACCGGTGTGGTGATAGTCGACACCTTCCAGCACGCCGATCGGCCGTGCCGTCACCAGGTTGCCACCGGCCACCCGCAGACGCGAGCCCTGCATTGGCGACGAGGCCATGTCCATGGACAGGCGCGCCTCGATGGCGATACGCAACTGGCCAACCGCATCGATCACACACTCGAGGGTCGCCGCATCGGTGATGCGCATCCCATGGTGGTAATGCGGCGTCAGCCCGCGCGCAGCAAGGCGCGTTTCGATTTGCGGACGGGAACCGTGAACCAGCACCAGGCGCACACCGAGGCTGTGCAACAGCACCAGGTCGTGGACGATGTTGCCGAAGTTCGGGTGCTCCACGCCGTCGCCGGGCAGCATGACGACAAAGGTGCAATCGCGGTGGGCATTGATGTAAGGCGAAGCGTGACGAAGCCAATTAACGTATTCGGGCATGAACCTGGGCCTGTAATAAATAGCAGCCAAAAAATGGGCGAAACTGAAAACGCACAGCGGGCTGATGGTTATCGTCGGAACAGGCTTGGCGACACGCGCGCTCTCCTCATGAATACGGGTTGGGGCACTGGCAATTTACAAGGCTTGTCAGCCATGACGCAGCCCCTGTAGGAGCGAGCCTGCTCGCGATAGCGCAATGTCAGTCGAAACTGAAGTGCCTGACACACCGCTATCGCCGGCAAGCCGGTCTCACTCCTACAGGGTTCTGCGTCTTAACTGACTGGCATCGGCATTTTGGCCGGTGTCAGGCAGTAATGTTCAATCAGTTGTCGTAATAGATGCACGGTAGGCTGCAAACGTGACATTTCAAGGTATTCCCCCGGCTGGTGCGCACAGGCGATATCGCCCGGGCCAAGCACCAGTGTTTCGCAGCCAAGTCGCTGAAGATAAGGCGCTTCGGTGCCGAACGCCACTGCTTCGGCGCGATGGCCGGTCAGCTTTTCGGCGACCCGGACCAATTCGGCGTCCTCGGCCTGCTCGAACGGCGGCACTTCAGGGAACAGTGGCGCGTAATCGATCTTCACCTGATGGCGTTCGGCGACCGGTTTGAGCCGTTGCAGAATCTCCGCGCGCAGGGCCTTGGGGTCCATGCCCGGCAACGGCCGCAAGTCGAATTCCAGCGAGCACTGGCCGCAGATGCGGTTGGGGTTGTCGCCGCCATGGATGCAGCCGAAGTTCATTGTCGGTGTCGGCACACCGAACTGCGGATTTCGGAATTCGCGCTGCCACAACAGGCGCAGGCCACGCAGTTCGCCGATGGCATCGTGCATGGCTTCGAGGGCGCTGTGGCCCAGCCTTGGGTCCGAGGAATGGCCACTCTGCCCGAGGATGTCGATGCGCTCCATCATGATGCCTTTGTGCATGCGGACCGGCTTCAATCCGGTCGGCTCGCCAATCACCGCCGCACGTCCCAACGGACGGCCGGCTGCGGCCAAGGCGCGAGCACCGGACATCGAGCTTTCTTCATCGCAGGTGGCGAGGATCAGCAGCGGCTGTTTGAACGGCTGATCGAGCAGAGGAATCACCGCTTCGATGGCCAGGGCGAAAAAGCCTTTCATGTCGCAACTGCCCAGTCCCACCCAGCGGCCATCGACTTCGGTCAGTTTCAGCGGGTCGGTCTGCCACAACGCGCCATCGAACGGCACCGTATCGCTATGACCGGCCAGCACCAGACCTCCGGGGCCGGAACCGAAACTGGCGAGCAAGTTGAATTTGCCGGGGCTGACCTGCTGGATGTCGCAGGCGAAACCCAAGTCACCGAGCCACGTCGCCAGCAAGTCGATGACCGGACGATTGGATTGATCAAGGCTGGGCTGGGTACAGCTGACCGACGGCGCGGCAATCAGCGCAGCGAACTGATCTTTCATGGACGGCAAAGGCATCGCTGACTCCAACTCCCGAATTGAAGTCCATCATAGAACCATCCGGTGACAGGAATAAACCGCCGCGACGCGTAGGTTTTACCAGTGCTGTACACTGCACGACCTTGGCAGCCACACATTCCCCCCGGCTGCGCTCCCGATCCTGGATTTTCCGGCCATGCAGAAAGAAACCGAAATCAAACTCCGCGTCAGCCGAGAAACTCTCGCTGCCCTGCGCGAGCACCCGCTCCTGAAAAAACGCAACAAAAGTGGCTGGGAACGCCGTGAGTTGATGAACCAGTACTTCGACACGCCTGAGCGCGACCTGGCCCGCGCCAAGGTTGCCCTGCGCCTGCGCCGCGATGGCGAAGAAGTGATTCAGACCCTCAAGACCCGCGGCCAGAGCGTTGCCGGTTTGTCCGAGCGTAACGAATACGACTGGAACCTGCCCAAAGCCAAGCTCGACGTGAAGAAACTTGACGGCGAATGCTGGCCTGAAGAGTTGGCCGAGCTGGACAAGAAAACCCTGAAGCCGATCTTCACCACCGATTTCGTCCGCGAACGCGCTGAAATCGCCTGGGGCCGTGGCAAGACCAAAGTGGTCATCGAAGCTGCGCTGGACCTCGGCCACGTGGTGGTCGGCAAGCAGAAAGAAGAAATCTGCGAACTGGAACTGGAACTTCGCGAAGGCGAGCCGGCCGCTCTGCTGGAACTGGCCGCCGAACTGGCCGCGACTCTCGCCCTGATGCCGTGTGACATCAGCAAGGCCGAGCGCGGTTATCGTTTGTACGACGCCAACAGCTATTCGTTGAGCCTGCCGGCGCCGCAAATCACTGCCGAAATGCCGCTGGATGATGCGTTCGCCGCGCTGAGCTGGCATTTGCTGAGCAGCAGCCAGCGCTTGGCTGAGCAGTATCGTTTCAACGGCCACTGGCGGTTGTTGCTGGACTGGGTCGAGAACCTGGCGGAATTGCGCGCCTTGCTCAGCAGCCTGGGCCAGGCCGCACCGCGTCAGTCGACGCACGATCTGCGGGTCGCACTGGATGCCTTGCTCGAAGACTGGCGTCCACTGGTGCAAGCCGGTATCGACGACGAAGACGTGCGCAAAGCCGCGCCGGAGCAGTTCCTCGAAGAACTGGAAGACCCGCGTTGGGGCCTGTTCTCGCTGAACACTTCGCGCTGGTTGCTGGCCCGCACCTGGGCGGCTGATCGTAACGTGCGTGGCAATCGCCAGGGCGCTGCGCAATTGGGCAGCTGGTTGCCGCGTTTGTTGGGTGAAGAAGCGACGTCCCTGCAATTGCAGCGTTATCAGCAACAGCCGGAAGATCTGGCCGAGCAACTGCCGCGCATCGAGCGCATCCAGGCCTGGCTGCACCATGCCCGTGGCGTGCTGGACATCCCGGAAATGGATCGTCTGTACGGTGAGCTGAAACTGTTGGCGCAACTGGCTAACGAGCCGATCACCGATGAATCGCTGGATGCGCGCAAGCAGCAGGCGATTGCGGTTTATCAGAATCGCGCCTGGAAAATGCTGCTGCGTATGTAATAACGCCTTCGCGGGCAAGCCTCGCTCCTACAGGATTTACGCAACCCCCTGTAGGAGCGAGGCTTGCCCGCGAAGAGGCCCAAACATTCACTACAAAATCTCAGACCGGCAAACTTGTCGTCGACTTGATCTCCGACAACGCCACTATCGAGTTCACTTCCTGAATCCCCGGCACCATCGACAGCTTCTCAAAGAAAAACCGCTCATACGCCTCGATGTCCGCCGTGACAATCCGCAGCAAGAAATCCACCGATCCCATCAACACATAACACTCCAGCACTTCGGGAAAGCCGCGAATCGCCTCGGTGAACTCGGTGAAGTTCGAACGCCCATGCGCGTTGAGTTTGATCTCGGCAAAGATCTGCGTGTTAAGCCCGATCTTCTTCCGGTCCAGCAACGTCACCTGCCCCCGAATGATCCCCTCCTCCTTCATCCGCTGAATCCGCCGCCAGCACGGCGACTGCGAAAGCCCCACCTGTTCGGCGATCTGCGCGCTGGAGAGCGAAGCGTCTTCTTGCAGCAACGCGAGAATCTTGCGGTCGTAGCCATCCAGCTCGTTTTGCATAAATAAACCCGTGATTGATAACCAGACGAATCAAACAATTCGAAAATAAGGCAATATGCCCCATCATAGATAAGAAATGCCCCGCGCCGAATGTAAAAATTCCTCCATTGATTTGGAGACCGACCATGCCGCACCTGGAAGCTGTAAACACCTCGCCTACCCGCGCCGATGTCTGGAACGCCGGCAACGCTCACTGCCGCGTTCATTACCAACTGCTGGCCGAAGCCGAACCAGACCTGCTGTGCCGGGCACTCAACTTTTTCGCTTTACAGTTTCTGACGCCGCAACGGGTCAATGCGCAGCGGATGGACGATTTGATGTCGATCGACATCGTCATGGACGGGCTGAGTTGGCATCGAGCCGAAGTGATCGCGGAAAAATTACGTAACCTGATCAGCGTGTGCTCGGTCGACCTGCAAGCGGCTGATTCCATGCGGGAAGCATCGGCTCAGGCGGCAGGCTGACAAACCTCGACACGGCTTCGTCGGGTAGTGGCCCAACGGTCGGTGGGTCCGCGACTATCCTTTGCGAACTGTTGTTCATGAGGAGCCCGCATGTCCGTTCAACTTGCCATTCAGGACCGCTGGCTGGATCTCAATGATTTGCTGCGTGAACTGGTCGCCCAGGGCTTTATCAGCCAGGACTCGGCCGAACACGCGCTCAATGCCCGCCGCCGCCACGCCGCCAATGGCCAGATGCATCCACTGGAATTCATCGCCAGCCAACACCTGGACGACCTCAGCCGTCCCGGTAAACATCTCGATCTGGAAAGCCTGACCCTGTGGCTGTCACAACAGGCCGGTCAGCCTTACTTACGCATCGATCCGCTGAAAATCAACGTCGCGGCCATCACCCCGCTGATGTCCTACGCCTTCGCCCAGCGCCACAAGATTCTGGCGGTGTCCGTCGACCGCGACGCGGTGACCGTGGCCAGCGCCCAGCCCTATGTCACCGGCTGGGAAGCCGACCTGACCCACGTGCTGAAACTGCCGATCAAGCGTGTGGTGGCCAACCCCGTCGACATCCAGCGCTTCAGCGTCGAGTTTTTCCGCCTGGCCAAATCGGTCAGCGGCGCGACCAATGCCGATCAGCAAACCAACACGCTGGGTAACTTCGAACAACTGCTCAACCTCGGGGCCAGCGATCAGGAACCGGACGCCAACGACGCGCACATCGTCAACATCGTCGACTGGCTGTTCCAGTACGCCTTCCAGCAGCGCGCCAGTGATATCCACATCGAACCCCGACGCGAGCAAGGCACTGTGCGTTTTCGCATCGACGGCGTGCTGCACAACGTCTATCAATTCCCGCCGCAAGTGACCATGGCCATCGTCAGCCGCCTGAAAAGCCTCGGGCGGATGAACGTCGCGGAAAAGCGCAAACCCCAGGATGGCCGGGTGAAAACCAAGACCCCGGACGGCGGCGAAGTCGAGCTGCGGCTGTCGACATTGCCAACGGCGTTCGGCGAAAAAATGGTCATGCGGATCTTCGACCCGGAAGTGTTGCTCAAGGATTTCGATCAGCTGGGATTCTCCGCCGAAGACCTGCGCCGCTGGCAGGACATGACGAGCCAGCCCAACGGCATCATTCTGGTCACCGGGCCAACGGGTTCGGGGAAAACCACCACGCTTTACACCACGCTCAAGAAACTGGCGACACCGGAGGTCAACCTCTGCACCATCGAAGACCCGATTGAAATGGTCGAACCGGCGTTCAACCAGATGCAGGTCCAGCACAACATCGACCTGACTTTCGCCGCCGGCGTGCGCGCGCTGATGCGACAGGACCCGGACATCATCATGATCGGCGAGATCCGCGACCTCGAAACCGCAGAAATGGCGATCCAGGCTGCCCTGACCGGTCACTTGGTGTTGTCGACGTTGCACACCAATGACGCGCCCAGCGCCATCAGCCGCCTGCTGGAACTCGGCGTGCCGCATTACCTGATCAAAGCCACGGTGCTTGGCGTCATGGCCCAACGACTGGTGCGCACCTTGTGCCCGCACTGCAAGGCACCGCTGACGTTGGGTGAAGAAGACTGGCAAACCCTGACCAAACCCTGGCAAGCGCCTCTACCAACGAACGCCCAGCGCGCTATCGGCTGCCTGGAATGCCGCGACACCGGCTATCGCGGCCGCGCCGGGGTGTACGAAATCATGCAGCTGACGGATGGCGTAAAAGCGTTGATCAGTCCGGACACCGATTTGCTGGCGGTGCGACGTCAGGCGTTCAAGGAAGGCATGCGCAGTTTGCGGTTATCGGGGGCGCAAAAAGTGGCGGCGGGTTTGACGACAATCGAGGAAGTATTGCGGGTGACGCCGCAGAGTGAGCAGAAATAGCCGCGCTACCAATCGGCCAGGCCCAATCCGGTATTGGGCTTGATCCATAGCACTGCACCGTCCGGGCTATGCTGAAGGATCGACTGACCCACTCCCAGCGTTTCGCCTGTGCGCAAGTTGTGTGCAGGATCCGATTTGTTCGGGCTGAATAGCAGCGTGTGCGGCGTGTCTTGGCGCACCCTCGTCAGATGCGGATATTGCCAATCGCCGAAGGTAATCCCCACATCCAACTGCCCCTCCCAACCCACGGATTTTTGCTGTTTATCCAGTTTCAGGGTCAGGGTCGGGCTGGACATCGGAACACCTTGAAGGACAACCTGCTCGCGCTTACTCCCATGCGTCAGATCGAATTCCTCACCGTAACGGTGAACGTAGCTGCCGGACGGCCAGATCAACCCGCCCAGCTCTGTGTTCGCCACGAGCGTGCAGGATTCGAAACGCCAGCGCTCCGGTTGCAGGCGAGTCTCTTCATCGATCTCGAAAGTCAGCCAGGTATTGTCCGCACAAGGCCAGCCATCAACGGCCTGATCGCTGGCCAGCCGTAGTTTCACATACGGCGGGCCAAACATTTCCAGCGCCGTGACGTGAATACCCTTGATCCGGTGCGGTGCGACAAATTCGGCGGCAAAGAGGCTGGGCAGACCATAAAGTTGTGGCTGACCATATTGATCCAGCGGGTTGACCGTAGCCAGATGCAGCCTGGCACCGGCAGGCAGCGGCAGACCTTCGACTTGGACGTCTCGCTCAAGGGTCGGCTTCCGCGCCCTGTCGTTGGCATCGTCCTGCCAATATTTGCCTGACATGACGCCAACTACGCTCAAACAGACCAAACCAAGCACACTGAACCTGCGGGGTTGGCGCAACATCTGTTGGCGCCAGACGGGAACGCACAGCGCAATCAACAATACGGGCAAGCCGACAAACGCAAGGAACACCAGATTCAATACAGTGACGTACAGCACTGCGCCAATAGCCAAGGGGAGCATCCATGCGTCGAGAGTAATTGGCCATGGTGCCAAACAACGCATGGTCCTGCACCCCATGCGGATCAAATGGGCAAGTTTTAACTTGTCGAATCTGCTGAATGAGCCATCACGGAACTGGATTGGGGGAATGGCGATCCAACCCCGTAGTTAATCAGTGGAGTCACCCATCATGCGTCTCAAACTTGCTGTCGCTACCATCGCCTTGTTGTCCCTTCCAGTCGGTTCGGCGATGGCCGATAGCTTTTGGCGTAACGTCATCTCGTCCGGTGCCACCACCGGTTCGACCTACCTGACCTTCAAGGATCACAAGCTGATCGTTGCCGCACAGGACGATGCCGGCAGCTTCGTCGCCAGTGACGGCGGGATCCGCGGCCCTTATCTGGAAGCCGCGATGCAGAAAGTCCGTGCCGACAATCGGGCCTGCAGGCTACGGACATGGAACTGGCGAACGCGATCCTGGCGAAGAATGCCGTGGCTTCGGAATAAGCTTTCCAGCCAAACAAAAATGCCGCTCACATGAGCGGCATTTTTTTGCCCAACACAAAACCCTGTAGGAGCGAGACCGGCTTGCCGGCGATAGCGGTGGATCACTCGACATCTTTAGCGACTGTGACACCGCTATCGCCGGCAAGCCGGTCTCGCTCCTACAATGGATTTGCGTAGTGCGGGAAATCAGCGGTAATCGTCGACCGGGACACAGGCGCAAAACAAGTTGCGATCTCCGTACACGTTGTCCACCCGATTCACCACCGGCCAATACTTGTGCGCCTTGGTGTGCGCATCCGGCGTTACCGCTTGCTCGATGCTGTAAGGCCGCTCCCAAACCCCGGTGATATCGGCCAGGGTATGCGGCGCTCGCTTCAGCGGATTGTCTTCGGCCGGCCAGTTACCGTTCTGCACCTCGGTGATTTCCGCGCGAATGCTCAGCATCGCCCCGATAAACCGGTCGAGTTCGGCCTTTGACTCACTCTCGGTCGGCTCGACCATCAGCGTCCCCGGCACCGGAAACGACATGGTCGGCGCATGGAAACCGTAATCCATCAGGCGCTTGGCCACGTCCTCTTCGCTGATCCCGGTCAGCGCCTTCAGTGGCCGCAAATCCAGGATGCACTCATGCGCCACACGCTCGTTGCGCCCGGAGTAGAGCACCGGAAATGCCCCGGACAAATGCTGCGCCAGGTAATTCGCGGCGAGGATTGCCACCTCGCTGGCATCCGCCAATTGCGGCCCCATCATCGCGATGTACATCCAGCTGATCGGCAAAATACTCGCACTGCCCCAAGGCGCCGCGCTGACCGCGCCGTTCTGTGGCAGCGGTCCTTCGATCGGCACCACCGGGTGATTGGCAACGAATGGCGCCAGGTGCGCGCGCACACCAATCGGCCCCATGCCCGGCCCGCCGCCGCCATGGGGAATGCAAAAGGTCTTGTGCAGGTTCATGTGGGACACGTCGGCGCCAATGTCCGCCGGCCGCGCCAATCCAACCTGCGCGTTGAGGTTGGCGCCATCCATGTACACCTGGCCGCCGTGACTGTGGATAACTTCACAGATTTCGCTGATGCCTTCCTCGTAGACGCCGTGGGTCGACGGATAAGTCGCCATCAGGCAGGCGAGCTTGTCGCCCGCCTCTGCAGCCTTGCCTTTGAGGTCATCCAGATCGACGTTGCCCGCTTCGTCGCACTCGACAATCACCACGCGCATCCCGGCCATCTGCGCCGACGCCGGGTTGGTGCCGTGGGCCGAGGACGGAATCAGGCAGATGTCTCGCGCCCCTTGATGACGGCTCTCGTGGTATTTGCGGATCGCCAGCAGCCCGGCGTACTCGCCTTGCGCGCCGGAGTTGGGTTGCATGCAGATCGCATCGAAACCGGTGATCGCGCAGAGCCAGCGCTCCAGTTCCTCGATCATCAACGAATAACCGACCGCCTGCTCTTTCGGCACAAACGGGTGCAGATTGGCGAACTGCGGCCAGGTGATGGGGATCATCTCGCTGGTGGCATTGAGTTTCATGGTGCAGGAGCCCAGCGGGATCATCGACTGATTGAGCGCCAGGTCCTTGTTCTCCAGTTGCTTGAGGTAGCGCAGCATCTCGGTTTCACTGTGATGGGCGCTGAACACCGGATGACGCAGATAAGGCGAAGTGCGCAGCAGACCTGCGGGAATACCGGAAGACAGCACTTCAGCATCCAGTTCGTCGACGTTCAGCCCATGATCGGCACCGAGGAACACATCGAACAGTTTCGCCACCGTGGTTTCGTCAGAGGTTTCATCGAGGCTAAGCCCCAACTGCCCGCGCCCGAGAATGCGCAAATTGATCTGTGCGGCCTGGGCACTTTCGATGATTGCCGTCTGCGTGCCACCGACCTCCAGCGTCAGCGTGTCGAAAAAGTGTGTGTTGAGGCGGGTGATGCCGTGGCGCTCCAGGCCCGCGGCAAGAATGCAGGTCAGTCGATGGACGCGCTGGGCAATCTGCTTCAACCCTTCCGGGCCGTGGTAAACCGCGTAGAAACTGGCGATGTTGGCCAGCAGCACCTGGGCGGTGCAGATGTTCGAGTTGGCCTTCTCCCGACGGATATGTTGCTCACGGGTTTGCAGGGCCATGCGCAAGGCGACATTGCCGCGAGCATCTTTCGAGACGCCGATGATCCGCCCGGGAATCGCCCGTTTGTACTCATCGCGGCTGGCAAAAAACGCCGCGTGCGGTCCGCCGTAACCCATCGGCACGCCGAACCGCTGGGATGAGCCGAACACCACGTCAGCGCCTAATTCCCCCGGCGGGGTCAACAACAGCAGGCTCAGCAGATCCGTCGCGACACAGGCCAGCGCCTGCTGGGCATGCAGGTGATCGATCAATGGGCGCAGATCGCGGATCTCGCCATGGGTGTCGGGGTATTGCAGCAACGCGCCAAACACCTGGTGCTGTTTCAAGTTATCCACAACGTCGATGATCAACTCGAAACCGAAGCCTTCGGCTCGGGTCTGCACCACGGAGATGGTTTGCGGATGGCAGTTTTCATCGACGAAGAACAGATTGCTTCTGGACTTGGCGACCCGCTTGGCCAGCGCCATGGCTTCCGCCGCAGCCGTCGCTTCATCGAGCAGCGAAGCGTTGGCCAGTTCAAGGCCCGTGAGGTCGATGGTCAATTGCTGGAAATTCAGCAGCGCTTCGAGCCGGCCTTGGGCGATCTCCGGTTGATAAGGTGTGTAAGCGGTGTACCAACCGGGATTTTCCAGCACGTTGCGCAGAATGACGGTGGGTGTGAGTGTGCCGTGGTAGCCCATGCCGATCAGACTGGTCCAGACCTGGTTCTGCTCGGCGTACCCGCGCAGTTTGGCCAGCGCGGCTTCTTCGTCAAGGGCGGGCGGCAGATCGAGCGGCCGGTTGAGGCGGATTCCCGGCGGCACCGTCTGCTCGATCAACTCGACCCGGCTGCCGAGGCCGAGGCTGTCGAGCATCGCCTGTTGCTCGGCGGCATCGGGCCCGAGGTGGCGGCGAAGAAAGGCATTGGGGTCGCGTAACTGGCTCAAGGACGGCAACTGGGACATGACGGGCTCTCTCTTGACTGGCGCTCAACGTCGATGCAACACGGTCAAACCAGCATAGCAGCCACTGCCGACAGCGAACCCTGTAGGAGCGAGGCTTGCCCGCGAAGGCGGAGTGCCAGTCGATAGCTGAGTGGCTGACGCACCGCCTTCGCGGGCAAGCCTCGCTCCTACAGGGATTATCGTCAGGCGAAAAAAAGCCCCGACAAGTCGGGGCTTTGGGATGACGCTGAAGGCTTACTCGCCGATGGCGGCCTTGTAGCCGGCTGCATCGAGCAGCTTGTCCAGTTCAGCGGTGTCGCTAGGCTTCAGTTTGAAGATCCAGGCACTGTACGGATCGGAGTTGAGCAGTTCCGGATTAGCGCTCAGGTCTTCGTTAATCGCGATCACTTCACCGGCAACCGGGGAGTAGATGTCCGAAGCCGCTTTAACCGACTCCACCACACCGGATTGATCACCGGCAGCGAAGACTGTTCCGACTTCGGTCAGTTCAACGAACACCACATCGCCCAAGGCTTCCTGAGCGTGATCGCTGATGCCCACGGTGACGGTGCCATCGGCTTCCAGACGGGCCCATTCGTGGCTTTCGGCAAAACGCAGGTCGGCAGGAATATCGCTCATGTTCTGTGTCCTCAAGAGAATTGTCAGCGGTCGTTGCCCGCCAAAAAAGGTTAGATCAAGGTTTTGCCATGGCGTACGAAGGTCGGTTTGACCACTCGGACCGGGTACCACTTGCCACGGATTTCCACTTCTGCGCGGTCGGCAGTTGCCATCGGCACGCGCGCCAGTGCTATCGACTTGCTAAGCGTAGGAGAGAAACTACCACTGGTGATCTCTCCTTCGCCAACATTGGCGATGCGGACCACTTGATGAGCGCGCAAAACCCCACGCTCCTCAAGGACCAGACCGACCAGTTTGTGCTGCACACCACCCGCCCGCTCGGCTTCCAGGGCACTGCGACCGATGAACTGGCGAGTGGCCGGTTCCCAGGCAATGCTCCAGTCCATGTTCGAGGCCAGCGGTGAAACGTCTTGATGAATGTCCTGGCCGTACAAATTCATGCCGGCTTCAACCCGCAAGGTATCCCGGGCGCCCAGACCGATAGGAGAAATGCCCGCGCCCACCAGGTCGTTGAAAAAACCTGGGGCCTGATTGGCCGGCAGAACGATTTCCAGGCCATCTTCACCGGTATAACCGGTGCGCGCGATGAACCAGTCGCCATCAGGCTGGCCTTCAAAAGGCTTGAGCATCTGGATCAGGTTGCCACGGGACTGGGTGACCAGTTCGGAAATCTTGTGCCGGGCGTGTGGCCCTTGGATGGCCAGCATCGCCAATTCGGAGCGCTCATGGAGCCGCACGTCAAAGTTGCCGAGGTGAGCCTGCATCCAGGCAAGGTCCTGATTCCGGGTGGAGGCGTTGACCACCAGACGATAACCGTCGTCGAGGCGATAGACGATCATGTCGTCGACGATGCCGCCGCGCTCGTTGAGCATGGTGCTGTACAAGGCACGGCCGGGGCTGTGCAGGCGTTCGACGTCATTGGCCAGCAAATGCTGGAGCCAGGCCTTGGCCTGAGGGCCGTCGACATCGATCACGGTCATGTGGGATACATCGAAAACCCCGCAATCGCGGCGCACCTGGTGGTGTTCCTCGACCTGCGAGCCGTAATGCAGAGGCATATCCCAACCGCCAAAATCGACCATCTTCGCGCCGAGGGCGAGATGAAGGTCATACAGAGGCGTACGCTGTCCCATGGGTTTCTCCTTCCGGGCGTGGCGAAGGTGCGGGCAGGTGCTTAACGGGTGAAGGCCTTGAAATAGAAGGCTTTCAGCCGATCTCAGCTACCAGGTCCGTAGGACGGACCGCACCGAATGCCGCGCATTGTAGCCTCAAGGTGTAGGACTGACACCTAGGCGTTTCGATGCGCCGAACGTCGAATCAATCCGATGACCGGTAACAGCCCGACCAAAACCAGGGTCAGGGCGGGCAACGAAGCCCTCGCCCACTCGCCTTCGCTGGTCATTTCAAAGATCCGGACGGCCAGCGTGTCCCAGCCAAACGGGCGCATTAGCAGGGTCGCGGGCATTTCCTTGAGCACATCGACGAACACCAGCAGCGCGGCGCTCAATGTGCCGGGCAGCAATAACGGCAGATACACTTTGAAAAACAGTCGTGGCCCACTGACGCCGAGGCTACGTGCCGCTTCGGGCAAAGATGGCCGTATTCGCGCCAGGCTGCTTTCCAGCGGCCCGTAAGCCACCGCGATAAAACGCACCAGATAGGCCAGCAACAACGCCGACAGGCTGCCCAGCAGCAATGGCTTGCCGGCCCCGCCGAGCCAACCCGAAACCGGGATCACCAGCTCGCGATCCAGATAACTGAACGCCAGCATGATCGACACCGCCAGCACCGACCCCGGCAGGGCGTAGCCGAGATTGGCCAGGCTGACGCCGGCGCGGATCGCCCGGGTCGGCGCCAGTCGCCGGGCAAATGCCAGCACCAGGGCAACGCTGACGGTGATCAACGCCGCCATGCCGCCCAGGTACAAGGTGTGGACGATCAACCCGGCGTAACGCTCATCCAGATCTAAACGCCCACGCTGCCAGAACCACACCACCAGTTGCAGCATCGGAATCACGAAGGCACAGGCGAACACCAGGCCACACCAACTCATGGCCGCCAAAGCCTTGAAACCCCGCAGGTGGTACAGCGCCTTGACCCGGGGTCGTTCATTGCTCGTGCGGTTGGCCCCGCGCGCACGACGTTCGCCGTACAACACGACCATCACCACCAGCAGCAACAGGCTGGCCAGTTGCGCGGCGGTGGAGAGGCTGAAGAATCCGTACCAGGTTTTGTAGATGGCCGTGGTGAAGGTGTCGAAGTTGAACACCGACACCGCACCGAAGTCCGCCAGGGTTTCCATCAGCGCCAACGCCACGCCAGCACCAATGGCCGGCCGCGCCATGGGCAAGGCGACTCGCCAGAACGCCTGCCACGGGGATTGCCCCAGCACGCGCGCCGCTTCCATCAAACCTTTGCCCTGGGCCAGGAATGCGGTGCGCGCCAGCAGGTAAACGTAGGGATAGAAAACCAGTACCAGCACCAGGATGACGCCGCCGGTGGAACGCACTCGCGGCAACCTGAGGCCGCTGCCGAACCATTCCCGCAGCAGGGTTTGCACGGGACCGGCGAAATCCAGCAGGCCGACGAAGACGAAGGCCAGCACATAAGCAGGGATCGCAAAAGGCAGCATCAGCGCCCAGTCCAGCCAGCGCCGACCGGGGAATTCGCAGAGGCTGGTCAACCAGGCGAGGCTGACGCCCATAAGCGTGACGCCAATACCGACGCCGAGCACCAACGTCAGCGTGTTGCCCAGCAGGCGCGGCATCTGGGTGTCCCAGAGGTGGGACCAGATTTGATCATCGATGGTTTGCCAGGAGAAAAACAGGACGCTCAGGGGCAGCAGGACCAGCGCGGCGATGGCGAAGACCAGGGGATACCAGCGGCGTTGGGCGGGGTGGGCCAAGGAAGGTCTCTCGCGGATAAATCGTGAAGTTTAGGGAAAACGCAAAAAGATCGCAGCCTCGTTCCACTCGACAGCTCCTACATTGGGATGGCGTAGCCATGTAGGAGCTGTCGAGTGAAACGAGGCTGCGATCTTTTGAGCTTTAAAGATAGAGACTCAGTTCCAGCCAGCCCGATCCATCATCCGAATCGCTTCAGCCTGGCGCTTGCCAGCAATTTCCACCGGCAGCGTATCTGCCACAAACTTGCCCCAGCTCGCCACTTCTGCGGAAGGCTGAACGGCAGGGTTGGCCGGGAATTCCTGGTTCACGTCGGCGAAGATCTTCTGCGCTTCAGGGGTGGTCATCCATTCAACCAATGCCTTGGCCGCTTCCGGGTGCGGTGCGTGCTTGGTCAGGCCAATACCCGACAAGTTGACGTGTACGCCACGATCACCCTGGTTCGGCCAGAACAGCTTCACCGCCAGGTCAGGCTTCTGCTTGTGCAGGCGGCCGTAGTAGTAAGTGTTGACGATGCCGACGTCGCATTGCCCGGCATTGATCGCTTCCAGCACCGCGATGTCATCGGAGAACACATCGGTGGACAGGTTATTCACCCAGCCCTTGAGAATCTTCTCGGTTTTTTCGGCACCGTGTACTTCAATCATGGTGGCCGTCAGGGACTGGTTGTAGACCTTCTTCGCCGTGCGCAGGCACAGGCGACCTTCCCAGTTTTTATCGGCCAGCCCTTCATAAGTGGTCAACTCGCCCGGCTTCACCCGAGCGGTGGAGTAGGCGATGGTCCGCGCCCGCAGGCTCAGACCAGTCCAGGCATGAGCGGAGGAGCGGTATTGCAGCGGGATGTTGGCGTCGATCACCTTGGAGGTGAACGGTTGCAGAATGCCCATCTGCTCGGCCTGCCAGAGGTTGCCGGCATCGACGGTCAGCAGCAGGTCGGCGGTGGCGTTCTCGCCCTCGGCCTTGATGCGCTGCATCAACGGCGCTTCCTTGTCGGTGATGAACTTCACCTGCACACCGGTTTTCGCGGTGTAGGCATCGAAGACCGGCTTGATCAACTCGTCGATACGCGAGGAGTAAACCACCACCTCGTCGGCGGCCTGCGCAGCGGTGCTGCCGATCAGAGTCAGGGCGAGTGCGGTCAGTAGACGCTTCGGTGCCAACATGGGAGCGATCTCTCGATTGGAAAAAGTGAGGCCAAATGATAAGGACTCACATTTACCATCTCAATCGATCAGTTGGCGGAGGAGTTACCAGATGTTGCACCATTTGAGAAATGTGGTGGATGTTCCGGCCCCTTCGCGGGCAAGTCGGGTCGCCGCATCGCTCGCTCCTACAGGATTCAGCGTGGACATGTAGGAGCGAGCGATGCGGCGACCCGACTTGCCCGCGAAGAGGCCATTAGGCCTTGGCGAGTGCCGGCAAATCGCCGATCAACCCCAACGCCTCGCGCACGAACAATGCCTTGGCTTCCGGCATCTGGTCGACCATCTTCAGCCCGGCATTGCGCAACCAGCGAACCGGCAACGGATCCGCCTGAAACAGACGCTCAAAGCCTTCCATCGCCGCCATCAACGCCAGGTTGTGCGGCATGCGCCGACGCTCGTAACGACTGAGTACCTTCACGTCCGCCAACCGCTCACCGCGCTCCGCCGCTTGCAGCAGCACTTCGGCCAGCACGGCAGCATCGAGGAAACCCAGGTTCACGCCCTGCCCCGCCAACGGGTGAATGGTGTGCGCCGCGTCGCCGATCAGCGCCAGGCCTTCCGCCACATAACGCTTGGCATGGCGCTGACGCAGCGGTACGCACAGACGCGGGTCGGCGCTGAGCACTGTGCCGAGTTGGCCTTCAAAGGCGCGTTCCAATTCGAGACAGAATTCTGCGTCGCCCAGCGCCATCAGCCGTTCCGCTTCGCTCGGCGTGGTCGACCAGACGATCGAACACCAATCCTGCTGACCGTCTCGCGTAAGCGGCAGAAACGCCAGCGGACCGTTGTCGGTAAAGCGCTGCCAAGCGGTCATTTGATGGGGTTTTGCACTGCGCACGCTGGTGACGATCGCATGGTGCAGATAATCCCACTCGCGTGTGGCCACGCCGGTCAGGCGCCGAACCGCCGAATTGGCGCCATCCGCCGCAATCACCAGCGGCGCACGCAAGGTGCGGCCATCGGCCAGGGTCAGCAGCCAGTCATCGCCGGAGCGGCGCATCTGCTCCAGGCGCGCATTGGCGAGCATCCCGAGGTCGCAGTCGTGCAGACGATCCAGCAAGGCATCCTGAACCACACGGTTCTCGACGATATGTCCCAGCACTTCGGCATGCACACTGGTCGCCGAAAAATGAATTTGCCCGGTGCCGCTGCCGTCCCAGACGTGCATGTCGGTATATGGGCTGCTGCGCCGGCTGGCGATACCGTCCCAGACACCGAGGCGTTCGAGAATCCGATGGCTGGCCGTCGACAAGGCGCTCACTCGCGGTTCGAACGGTGATTGTTCGTCGAAGGGCTTGACGCTCATCGGGCTGCCGTCCAGCAGCAGGACTTCCAGCCCGCTGTCCTGCAACGCCAGCGCCAGGGCGCTACCGACCATTCCAGCCCCGACAATCAGCAGATCTGCGCGCATTTCCATGCTTTAAGCCTGTCTCGCTTGCGGCTTGAGCCGCACGTAAAGGGTTTTTCCGACCCGCGCCACCAGGTGGCCGGCGCCGTCATGAATATCGACCTGCAATTGCGGCAGGTACTTTTCGCCATCCGCCGTCTGCCGGCGGATCTCATCGAGCAAGGTCTCGTCGATGCTGAAACGGGCGAACACCGGGCCTTTGCCCGGCGCGATGAAATCGATGTCAGCGGCTTTGTCCCAGACAATGTACCGGTGACCGAGGTTTTCCATCAGCATCAGCATGAAAAACGGATCGACCATCGAATACAGACTGCCGCCAAACTGGGTACCGACGTAATTGCGGTTGTACCAGCTCAGGCCCATGGACACTTGAATGTCCCGGAAGTCATCGCTGATGTGTCGCACTCGAACGCCGGCGCCCAAGTACGGCGGATAGAAGGACATGAACCAACGCATCAACCGCGCTTTGCCGAACGTGCCAACCAGCCACTTAAGCATCGGGACGCGTACCCAGGCCCATGGCTTGCCGGGCGAACCAGCGCTTGGCCGGCGGCAGCAGATCGAGGCCGAGCAGGCCGATGTTACGGCCCAACGAAACCAGGGGCTGGGTGCTGCCGAACAAACGGGTCACCTGATCGGAGAAGCCCACGGTCAGGTTCTGATCCATGCGCTGACGCTCGCGATAGGCCTGCAAGGTCGCGAAGTCGCCGGGGGATGTTTCGCTCGCCAGCAAGGCATCGGCCAGCGCCTGAGCATCACGCAGCGAGAGGTTGAAACCCTGGCCGGCAATCGGGTGCAGGCTGTGCGCAGCATTGCCGAGAATCGCCAGATGCGGACGCACTTGTTCTTCGGCTTCGATCAGCGTCAGCGGGTAAAGGTGCCGCGCCCCCACCTGTTTCAAGGTGCCAAGCCGATAACCGAACACGCCCTGCAACTCGCTGAGGAAGCTCTTTTCATCGAGGGCCGCCAGTCGTTGCGCGTCCATCCCCAATCGGGTCCAGACCAGCGCGCAGCGGTTTTCCGGCAGCGGCAGCAACGCCATCGGGCCATCGTCGGTGAAACGCTCGAAAGCCATGCCGTTGTGCGCTTCGCTCGGGGTGATGTTGGCGATCAGTGCGCTCTGGTTGTACGGACGCTTTTTGATGCCGATCCCCAGTTGCTCGCGCAGGCCCGAACGGCCGCCATCAGCAAGCACCGCAAGGTCGCATTCCAGAATGGTTTCATCGTTGAGGGTCAGGCGATAGCCATCGGTCAGCGGTTCCATGCGCGTGACTTCCGCCGGGCAACGCCATGTGATCACGTCCTTGTCCAAGCCTTGCCAGAGGCATTGGCCGAGCCAGGCGTTTTCCACCACGTAACCCAGCGCCGGCACGCCCTCTTCCATCGCCGACAATCGCGCGGTGGAGAAACGTCCACGGTCGGAGACATGAATCTGTTTGATCGGCTCGGCACGGCGGGAGATTTCCTGCCACACGCCCAACCGTTGATAAATCTGTTTGGCACCGTAGGACAATGCCGAAGAACGAGCGTCGTAGCTCGGTTGATAGGTGTGGCCGGGGGCAAAGGGTTCGATCAACACGATCTTCCAGCCACGGGCCTTGGCCCCGGCCTGCAACGCCAACGCGAGGCTGGCGCCGACCAGACCGCCACCGATGATTGCCAGATTGACTCGGCTCATGCGGCTTGCGCCCGCGCGGCGGCCATCAAGGCCTCGATCTCGGCGACCGTTTTCGGCACGCCTTGGGTCAGGATTTCACAGCCGTTTTTGGTGACCACCACGTCGTCCTCGATGCGCACGCCAATGCCGCGCCATTTCTTCGCTACGTTCTGGTTGTCCGGGGCAATGTAGATGCCCGGTTCCACGGTCAGCGCCATGCCGACTTCCAGCACCCGCCACTCGCCGCCAACTTTGTATTCGCCGACGTCATGCACATCCATGCCCAGCCAATGGCCGGCGCGGTGCATGTAAAACGCCTTATAGGCTTCGTTGGCGATCAACTCGTCGACGTCGCCCTGCAACAGTCCCAACTTCACCAGACCGGTGGTTATCACCCGGACCGTGGCTTCGTGCGCCTGATTCCAGTGTTTGTTCGGGGCGATTTCTGCAAATGCGGCTTCTTGCGACGCCAGCACCAACTCGTAAATCGCTTTCTGCTCCGCTGAATACTTGCCGTTGACCGGCCAGGTGCGGGTGATGTCGCTGGCGTAGCAGTCGATCTCGCAACCGGCATCGATCAACACCAGGTCGCCATCTTTGAGCACCGCGTCATTCTGCTGGTAATGCAGGATGCAGCTGTTGCGCCCCGCCGCGACGATCGAGCCGTAGGCCGGCATCTTCGCCCCGCCCTTGCGAAACTCGTAATCGAGTTCGGCCTCAAGGCTGAACTCGTGCAGCCCGGCGCGACTGGCCTGCATTGCCCGGATATGCGCCTGAGCGGAAATCCGTGCGGCTTCGCGCATCACCTTCACTTCTGCCGCCGATTTATACAGGCGCATGTCGTGCAGCAGATGATCCAGGGCAACGTATTCGTTCGGCGGCTGGGCGCCGAGGTGCGCTTTAGAGCGGATCACGTTGATCCACTCCATCAGGTGGCGATCGAATTCCGGGTTGCTGCCCATGGCCGAATACACCCGGTCGCGCCCTTCGATCAAGCCCGGCAGGATGTCATCGATGTCGGTGATGGGAAACGCATCGTCGGCGCCGAAGTCGCGGATCGCGCCTTCCTGGCCGGCGCGCAGGCCGTCCCACAGTTCTCGCTCGGCGTTACGTTCACGGCAGAACAGAATGTATTCGCCATGTTCGCGACCGGGCATCAGCACGATGACGGCCTGAGGCTCGGGGAAACCGCTGAGGTACTGGAAGTCGCTGTCCTGACGGTAAACGTGCTCGACGTCACGGTTGCGGATGGCCACCGCGGCGGCGGGCAGGATGGCGATGCTGTTGGGTTCCATCTGCGCCATCAGGGCCTTGCGGCGACGGCTGTATTCCGATTTCGGGATATGAATCATGGGCAGATGGCTTTCCCTGGCAAACGATTAATGCAGCGACGGCTTGGCCGAAACCGGCGCATCTGCTTTTTTGGTTTCGGAGAACAGCAGCAGCGGCGCAACCCGCAGGTATTCCATGACTTCCATGTAGTCGCTTTCGCCGTCTTCGGACTCTTCCAGGGCGTCTTGCACCTGAGAAATGGCGGCCAGGTCCTGCAACACTTCAGTGGCTTCGGTGCTCAGCATGCTGCTGTCACGGCAGTTCAGGCCGAAACCGCTGAGGAAGCCCTGGCACCATTCGCCCAGTGCAGCGGCACGGTCAGCCAGTGGTTCGTCATCGGTCGGCAGCAGCAGAACAACGGTCACGTCGTCGCCCGTGAGCTCGCCCTTGACCATCTCCTGCAAGCCGATCAAGGCGTTGCGGACATTGTCCTGTGGCTCGCTTTCGAGCAGCTCGGCGGCATCAACCAGCCAGCCTTCTGCATCGAAGTCGGCACCGGCGCAGCTGCGGCCGAGCAGCAGGCCATGCAGTTCGGCAGGCGAGACGTTATGACCGCTGGAAGTCAGCAGTGTGGCGAAGGCTTGGTACGGGGAATTCTGAATGGGCATGGGCAGCTAGGCGCCAGACGGCGCTATGTCTAGAATGAAGGCCTTGTATCCTACATCGACAGACTCGCCAAGACTATTAAAGGCTGTCCGCCAGCTACCCCGTCAGACACAGTGGACAATATGGAAGACACCGACCTGCAAGCGCTGATGGCCAGACTCGAACTGCTAATTCATCGGGTCGAGCAACTTAAGAGTCAAAACGGACTCCTATTAGCTCAGGAAAAAACCTGGCGCGAGGAACGCGCTCACCTCATTGAAAAGAACGAAATCGCCCGGCGTAAGGTCGAATCAATGATTTCGCGCCTCAAGGCCCTGGAGCAAGACTCATGAGTTCAAGCAATAGCGTTACCGTGCAGATTCTCGATAAAGAGTATTCGATCATTTGCCCCCAGGAAGAGCGCAGCAACCTGGTGAGCGCCGCCCGTTACCTGGACGGGAAGATGCGTGAAATCCGCAGCAGCGGCAAAGTCATCGGCGCCGATCGCATCGCCGTGATGGCCGCGCTGAACATTACCCACGATCTTCTGCACAAGGAAGAACGCCCGGATGTGCAGGCCAGCGGCTCGACTCGCGAGCAGGTTCGCGACCTGCTGGATCGCGTCGATCTGGTGCTCGCCACCGATCCGGACGTCACCAAGGGCTGAAACACGAAACCGCTTGGGGTATACTCGCAACACTCCCTGGGGTGCTTGCCAGTTGACCACGTCCCTGAGCCGATTCGCACTACCCTGGAGGCTGCACGTTGGGCTGGTGTGCATGTCCGCTAGACGGAAAGCCTTAAAGCCTACTGCATCTTCCACCTTGAACTTTCGGGTTCAAGGGCTAAGTCAGCAGCGGTTCATCCGGGGAGCCTGATTCCAGTCCGATGCCGGTTTAAATACCGGCATCGGCTTTTTTACGGGTACGCTTTACGTATCCGCCCTGTCGAAGCCTGAATCCATGACCGAGCCTGCGCTGCTGCCCCGCCCGCAACTTCGACGCATGCTGCGCAAGGCCCGCCGCGCACTGACACCCAGTCAGCAGCGCCAGGCTGCTCGCGGGCTGTACAAGCAATTGGCCCAGCACCCGCTGTTTCGCCGCGCAAAACACATCTCCCTGTATCTGCCCACCGACGGTGAAATCGACCCGCGCGTGTTGCTGCGCGCTGCGCAACGTCGGGGCAAGGCGACTTATCTACCGGTGCTCAGTGCCTGGCCGCGAACCAAAATGGTGTTCCAGCGGATTCATCCCGGTGAAAAACTGAAACCCAACCGCTTTCGTATTCTCGAACCCCGGCACAACCTCGCTCGCCAACGCAAAGTCTGGGCGCTCGATCTGGTGCTATTGCCGTTGGTGGGATTCGATGATGTCGGCGGGCGACTCGGTATGGGTGGCGGCTTCTACGATCGAAGCCTGGCGTACCTCGCACGACGCAAAAACTGGCGCAAGCCGACGCTGCTGGGGCTGGCCCATGAATGTCAGAAAGTAGAACGATTGGCTCAGGCGAGCTGGGATGTGCCGTTGCAAGGAACGGTGACAGACAAGGCGTGGTATTTCGCAGGTTAGACGCCACTGGAATCAGCGGCGCCTGAAAAGACAGGTTCAGCGCTTGAAGGCCGACGGCTGTTGTTGCTGCGCGATTTCAATCGGCGCGTCGGTCTTGTTGTTCCACAAGCTTTGGGCATAGCCAGTGGTCACGACGCCGAGGCCGAACAAAATAACCAAAATCCATAGTAAATCCGGTTTGCGTTTCATCGATTGCCCCCCAAAGGCACATCAACACGATGACAGCAGCGGTTTCCGTTGTAGGTGTAGGCCGTGCAGCAGCGTCAAGCTTAGAAGGCCGGCATTTTGCGACAACGTGAACTGACACGCAAACGCTGGCGTCAACCGACTGTCGGTTTGTCATAAAATCGCCCGACAACTTGCCCACCCACCTCGCAAGGAGCAAAAACCATGGCTTATTGGCTGATGAAATCCGAGCCCGATGAACTCTCGATCAAAGATCTCGCGAAGCTTGGCAAAGCGCGCTGGGACGGGGTTCGCAACTATCAGGCACGAAACTTTTTGCGGACGATGGCAGTGGGCGATGAGTTTTTCTTCTATCACTCCAGCTGCCCGGAGCCTGGAATTGCCGGGATCGGACGAATTGTTGAAGCGGCGTATCCAGACCCGACGGCGCTGGAGCCGGAAAGCCATTACTACGATCCAAAGGCTACGGCAGAGAAAAACGCCTGGAGCGCGATTGATGTTGCGCATGTCGAGACGTTTGCGAAGGTGTTGAAGCTGGATTATTTAAAGCAGCAGACCGCGCTGACGGAGATGCCGCTGGTGCAGAAGGGTTCGCGGCTTTCGGTGATGCCGGTTACCAATGAGCAGTGGGCTGCCGTGATTGCATTACGGGCTTGAGCACTGCAGAGACTGAATGAATGCTATCGCGAGCAGGCTCACTCCCACAGGGGATCTTCAGTGAATGCCATTTTTGCATCCAACCCAGAACCCTGTAGGAGCGAGCCTGCTCGCGAAGAGGTCGGCCCGAGCAGCGAGAGACTTACTGAATGATGAGGTTGTTGAACAACAAATCCTCAACCACCGGCTTGCCGGTCTCATCGTTCATCACTTGCTGGGTCTGCTTCAGCGCTTCCTGACGCAGCTTTTCCTTGGCTTCAACGTTGCTCATCGCTTCGGTTGTCTGTTGCGCAAACAACGCCACCAGCTGATTACGGATCAACGGCTCGTTGGCCTTTACCGCTTTGGTCGCCTCGTCGCCAGTCACCCGCAGTGCCACATCGGCCTTGTAGACCTTGAGCTTCGGCGTACCGTCCAGCCCGTAGTTGCCCACGAACGGCGGGCTCAGAGTGATGTAATTGACCTTCGGAGCTTCACCTTCTTTGGCTTCTTCGGCCATCGCTGCCACGGGCAGAGAGATGGCCAGCAACAACATGATCCACGCTTTCACAATTCGCTCCTTATCCGGTTTGCGGCCTAGCATAACGACCCGCCGCTCAAGCACAAGCTTATGGCTGACTATCAGGGTCGGGCATGCTCGTTGACCCATCGACTCACACACCTACACTTATCGGCCATCACTCCCAAAGGAATAGCCCTGATGAAAGCCGTGCTGTGCAAAGCCTTCGGCCCTGCCGAATCGCTGGTGCTGGAAGACGTCGCCAGTCCTGTCGCGAAGAAGAATGAAATCCTGCTGGACGTGCATGCCGCCGGCGTGAATTTCCCGGACACGCTGATCATCGAGGGCAAATACCAGTTCAAACCACCTTTCCCGTTTTCCCCGGGTGGCGAAGCGGCCGGTGTGGTCAGCGCCGTGGGTGAAAAGGTCGGCCATCTAAAAGTGGGTGACCGGGTCATGGCCCTGACTGGCTGGGGCAGTTTCGCCGAGCAGGTCGCGGTGCCGGGCTACAACGTGCTGCCGATCCCGCCATCGATGGACTTCAACACCGCCGCCGCGTTCAGCATGACCTACGGCACCTCGATGCACGCACTCAAGCAACGGGCCAACCTGCAACCGGGTGAAACCTTGCTGGTGCTCGGCGCTTCCGGCGGTGTCGGCCTGGCCGCCGTGGAAATCGGCAAAGCCATGGGCGCCCGCGTGATCGCCGCCGCCAGCAGCGCCGAAAAACTTGCGGTGGCCAAGGCAGCTGGTGCCGATGAGCTGATCAACTACAGCGAAACCAGCCTCAAGGACGAAATCAAACGCCTGACCGATGGCCAGGGCGCCGACGTAATCTACGACCCGGTCGGCGGGGACCTGTTCGACCAGGCCATCCGCGCCATCGCCTGGAACGGCCGGCTGCTGGTCGTCGGTTTCGCCAGCGGGCGAATTCCGGAACTGCCGGTGAACCTGGCGCTGCTCAAGGGTGCGGCCGTGGTTGGTGTGTTCTGGGGTTCGTTTGCCCAACGTCAGCCGCAGGACAACGCGGCTAACTTCCAGCAATTGTTCGACTGGTTTGCCGAGGGCAAGTTGAAGCCGTTGGTGTCGCAGGTGTATCCGCTGAGTAATGCGGCGCAGGCGATCAATGATCTTGGCCAGCGCAAGGCGGTCGGGAAAGTGGTGGTTCAGGTTCGCTGAGCCTGAAAAAAGCGGCCTGGATAGTCCAGGCCGCTTTTTTATTGCGTTGGGCTAAAGCAACTTCTGAATATCCTCCGGCAGCAAGCTCATGTACTTGCGAACCGGACTCGCCCGACAATCCCTGACAATTTTCGGTACGCGCTTATTCAACTTGGCAATCAATGCCAGGCGCTCCTCATTCTGTAGCTGCGTCGTATAAATCACGTTCGACAAATAGGCTCGCGTGTAATCAAACACGGCTGAATCAACCCACGCGTACTCCGGAAAATCGTTCAAAGCTTCATTGATGTCACGGCACCTCAACTGCTTGAGCCACTTGTTAGTGTGAATGGGCGTGTCCAGGTCCAGTCGGAAAACCATTGGCGCAGCCACTTCCTGCTCAGAAGGTATGTCGCCTTCGACCGTCCACGGCTTGAAGCGCCACTGCGCAATCGCCTTGCGGGCCGCTTCTGCCAGATCGGGATGATCGCTTTGCAAAATGCTCAATTTGTTGACCGAGCCATCGGCATACACCGTAAACCTGACTTTGACTTCACCCGTGACCCCGGCTCTGAACAGTTCCTTGGGGTAAATCGGCTTCGGATTGTTTTCAGGGATCAAAAATACCTCCCCAGCCCAAACACCTACCGACCCAATCAACAAAAGCACAAACGCCAACCACCGCATAACCCCTCCCCTTCACCACTGAAATGCCAATCCCGGCACCAGCACAAAGGTTAAGAGACAGCGGCCCAAAACAGAACGCCGTGACTTCCTGTTCGGTCGCAGGACATTTCCCAAAGCCTCGTCCTACTCAAGACCGAAATGCGTCATCAATGACCTCTCGAGACGTTTCCCACACCGTCCTTCACTTATACCTGTGCGACATGTTCATAAAGGAACACGCGATCTCCCACATTTCCGCTGTTTGGCTGATGCGAACCGATGCTATTTTCGGTAACGAAACTGTAACATTCGCATCCGCAGTCAAAACAAGAAATCTGGAGCTCTTGAATGTTTGCTTTCTTTCGTCCTGCCGCACATCAGGCTCCATTGCCTGAAGAAAAAATCGATGACACGTACAAGCGCCTTCGCTGGCAGATCTTCGCCGGTATTTTCATTGGGTATGCGGGTTACTACCTGCTGCGCAAAAACTTCACCCTGGCTATCCCGGACCTGATCGCCCAAGGCTATACAAAAGGCCAGCTCGGGGTCGCAATGTCAGCAATTGCAATCGCCTACGGCCTTTCCAAGTTTCTGATGGGGCTGGTGTCCGACCGCTCCAATCCGCGCTACTTTCTGCCGTTCGGGCTGCTGGTGTCCGCTGCAGTGATGTTCGTTTTCGGTTTCGCACCTTGGGCTACCTCCAGCGTGACCATGATGTTCGCCCTGCTATTTATCAACGGCTGGGCACAGGGCATGGGCTGGCCGCCCAGTGGCCGAACCATGGTGCACTGGTGGTCACAGAAAGAACGTGGTCGAGTGGTTTCCGTATGGAACACCGCACACAACGTCGGCGGTGGCCTCGTCGGCCTGCTGGCAATGGTTGGCATGTGGATGTTCGGCGATTGGCACAGCGTGTTCTACGTGCCCGCGACAGTGGCAGTACTCGTGGCGGTTTATGCATTTTTCGCGATGCGCGACACGCCTCAATCGGTCGGCCTGCCGCCAATCGAAAAGTACAAGAACGACTACCCGCCAGGTTACGACGCCAGCCACGAACTGGAATTCAGCGTCAAAGAGATCTTCCTCAAATACGTGCTGCGCAACAAAATGCTCTGGTTCATCGCCTTGGCCAACGTTTTCGTCTACCTGCTGCGCTACGGCATCCTGGACTGGGCGCCGACCTACCTCAAAGAGGTCAAGCACTTCGACTTCGACAAGACCTCGTGGGCGTACTTCCTGTACGAGTGGGCAGGCATTCCCGGCACGCTGCTGTGCGGCTGGATGTCGGACAAGGTCTTCCGCGGCAACCGTGGCCTGACCGGCATGGTGTTCATGGCATTGGTGACTGTTGCGACGATCGTGTACTGGCTGAATCCGCCGGGCAACCCAATGGTCGACATGATCTCGCTGTTCGCGATCGGCTTCCTGATCTACGGCCCGGTGATGCTGGTGGGTTTGCAAGCACTGGAGCTGGTACCGAAGAAGGCCGCCGGTACAGCCGCCGGCTTTACCGGTTTGTTCGGTTACCTGGGTGGTTCAGTCGCAGCCAGTGCCCTGATGGGTTACACCGTGGACTATTTCGGCTGGGATGGCGGTTTTATCCTGCTGGTCGTTGCCTGCCTGCTGGCGATGGCGTTCCTGGCACCCACGCTGGGTCACAAGAACGTCGCCAGTCAGAGCCGCGAAGCAATCGCCTGATCGGCTTTTGATTTGCAGCGCTTGAGTCGCGCCTCCAGATTCCGGTCTGGCATGGCGTGACTGCGCAGGGCGTTGGCAGTCTGCTCGACATAATCGCGAGTGGTGCCGTAACGCCCGCAAGCGTTTTCGAACACGTGGCTCAGCACGTGATCCGGCAAATTGCCGGCATAGCTGGGCAGGTGTCGCTCCAAAACAAATCCCAATGCCTGAACCTGGCTTCCGTCTTCGAGACGGCAGTTGAGCCAGTGCGGGCGATAGGACGGGAACGGCATTTCGCGCTGCCAAAGCGCATAAAGCGAGGCTTCCAGTTGTTCTTCGGGTAAACGATAAGCGAAGCCGCTGCACGAGCCGCCGCGATCCAGGCCAAAGACCAGCCCTGGCACTTCCGGTGTACCGCGATGTTCGTGGGACCACAGGTACAAGCCGCGATGGTAGCCATGCACTCGACCGCGCACCCGCTCCACCGCCGCGCATTCAGGGCGCCAGATCAGCGAGCCGTAAGCGAACAACCAGACCGGCCCGCCCTTGTGACGCGCCATGGTCGACTGCATCGAGCTGAGCAATTGTTCGTGCGTAAGCTGCGGCCCCAGATCGAGCCGCGGAGGGTAAGCCAGATTCAAAAACGAAGATTCAATGGCGCTCATGGCGAATAGCGTTCAGCTCCCCGCGGATAAAGAATTACTTAATAGAACGCACCGCTGTAACAATAAGGCACATATGTTTTAAGGCAATTTAAGTGCCATGGCACAGTTCTTAAATAATTGCCTGTGCATATATAACCTACCGGTATTTATATAAATTTATAAATACCGATCGGCTATATACAGAGTTATATGTAGGAGCGAGCCTGCTCGCGATGGAGGCAGGGACAACGCGTTCATCCTGCTGCAGCGCGTTATCGTTGACCTCCATCGCGAGCAGGCTCGCTCCTACAGGGTCGGCGTCATCCTCTTGGCGCGTAAGCGAATACGTCAGCACGCATCTGATGCGCATCCATCCCCGCTTCAACCAAAGCATCCAGCGTGCCGTAGACCATGGCCGGTGAGCCGCTGGCGTACACATGCAAGGCTTTCAGATCAGGGAAATCCTCACACACCGCCTCATGCAGCATCCCGCAGCGCCCCAGCCAGCCGCATTGATCGCTGACGACTTTATGCAGGAACAGATTGGGCAGTTTCAGCCACTCATCCCAATGCTCGATTTCATAAAAGTCTTCCGGCCGACGCACACCCCAATACAGATGCACCGGGTACTTGAAGCCCGTGGCCCGGCAATGTTCGATCAGGCTGTGGATCTGGCCCATGCCGGTGCCAGCGGCGATCAGCACCAGCGGACCGTCCGGCAATTCCGCCAGGTGGGTATCGCCGAACGGCATCTCGACACGCACCAGCGGGTTGCGCTGCAGTTGTTCGATCAGGTTTTGCGCACTGCTTTCGCGCGCCAGCACATGGATTTCCAGGTCTCGCCCGGCATGGGGTGCCGAGGCCAGGGAGAAGGCGGATTTCTCGCCGTTCTCACGCTCGACCATCAAATACTGGCCGGCGTGATAACGCGGCGGCTTGCCGGCCGGCGCTCGCAGGTGCACGCGAAAGGTATCGCCGCCGACGTCCCTGCACTCAATGACCTGACACGACAAGCTGCGCACCGGCAATTCTCCCAGCGCGAGCACGCCATCCCACAGCACGATGCAGTCTTCCAGCGGCTCTGCTATGCAAGTGTAGAACTCGCCGTGGTCGCGCACATGGCCTGCCTGTTCGACCCGACCTTCCACCAGCAACGCCGCGCACACGTGGCAATTACCGTTGCGGCAGCTTTGCGGGCATTCATAGCCCAGGCGCCGCGCGCCATCGAGAATCCGCTCGCCGGGCAGAATCTCTAGCACTGCTCCGGAGGGCTGCAAGGTTACACGCATCAATCTATTCCTAACTGATTCCAGATGGCATCGATCCGCTGGGTCACGGCGTCGTCCTTGACGATTACCCGGCCCCACTCGCGAGTGGTTTCGCCCGGCCATTTATGCGTGGCATCGAGCCCCATCTTCGAGCCTAAGCCTGAGACCGGCGAGGCGAAGTCGAGGTAGTCGATCGGCGTGTTGTCGATCATCACCGTGTCGCGCTTGGGGTCCATGCGCGTGGTGATGGCCCAGATCACGTCATTCCAGTCCCGCGCATTGATGTCGTCGTCAGTGACGATAACGAACTTGGTGTACATGAACTGTCGCAAAAACGACCAGACACCGAGCATTACCCGCTTGGCGTGGCCCGGATACGACTTCTTCATGGTCACGATGGCCATGCGATACGAGCAACCTTCCGGCGGCAGGTAGAAGTCGGTGATTTCCGGGAACTGCTTCTGCAGGATCGGCACGAACACTTCGTTCAGCGCCACGCCCAGAATCGCTGGCTCATCCGGCGGACGGCCGGTGTAGGTGCTGTGGTAGATCGGTTTGATCCGGTGGGTGATGCGCTCGACGGTGAACACCGGGAAGCTGTCGACTTCGTTGTAGTAACCGGTGTGGTCGCCGTACGGGCCTTCATCGGCCATCTCGCCCGGATGAATCACGCCTTCAAGGATGATCTCAGCGGTGGCCGGCACTTGCAGGTCGTTGCCGCGGCATTTCACCAGTTCGGTACGGTTGCCGCGCAGCAGTCCGGCGAAGGCGTATTCGGAGAGGCTGTCCGGTACCGGCGTAACGGCGCCGAGGATGGTCGCCGGGTCAGCGCCCAAGGCCACGGAGACCGGGAACGGCTGGCCGGGGTGCTTCTCGCACCACTCGCGGTAATCCAGCGCGCCGCCACGGTGGCTCAGCCAACGCATAATGACTTTGTTGCGGCCAATCACTTGCTGGCGGTAGATGCCGAGGTTCTGGCGGTCCTTGTTCGGACCTTTGGTGACCGTCAGGCCCCAGGTGATCAGCGGGCCGACGTCGCCCGGCCAGCAGGTCTGCACCGGCAGCATCGCCAGGTCGACGTCGTCGCCTTCGATGACCACTTCCTGGCACACCGCGTCTTTGACGACTTTCGGCGCCATCGCAATGATCTTGCGGAATATCGGCAGCTTGGACCACGCGTCCTTCAATCCCTTCGGCGGCTCAGGCTCTTTGAGAAAGGCCAGCAGCTTGCCGATCTCGCGCAGTTCGCTGACCGCCTCGGCGCCCATGCCCAGCGCCACGCGCTCAGGGGTGCCGAACAAGTTGCCGAGCACCGGGATGTCATAACCCGTAGGGTTTTCGAAAAGCAGGGCCGGACCTTTGGCGCGCAGGGTGCGGTCGCAGACCTCGGTCATTTCGAGCACTGGGGACACCGGAACCTGGATGCGCTTGAGTTCGCCGCGCTTTTCCAGGCCGCTGATAAAGTCGCGCAAGTCGCGATACTGCATGCGTGAGCCTCGTGTTGGCCGTGCCGTTCGGGGGTGGCAGTTTAGCGCCGAACCCCTCTATTCAGAACCACGAACTGCCGGTTCATCAAAAATCAGATAGCAAAAAGCCGGGTTTCCCCGGCTTTTTGGCCCGTTCGACTTACTTGCGTTTCATCGACAAGAAGAACTCGTCGTTGGTCTTGGTCGTTTTCAGCTTGTCGACCAGGAACTCGATGGCAGCGATTTCGTCCATCGGGTGCAGCAGCTTGCGCAGGATCCACATGCGCTGCAACTCGTCGTCGGCGGTCAGCAACTCTTCGCGGCGGGTGCCGGAACGGTTGATGTTGATGGCCGGGAAGACGCGTTTTTCAGCGATACGACGGTCCAGAGGCAGTTCCATGTTGCCGGTGCCCTTGAATTCTTCGTAGATCACTTCATCCATCTTCGAACCGGTTTCAACCAGCGCGGTGGCGATGATGGTCAGCGAACCGCCTTCTTCGATGTTCCGCGCGGCGCCGAAGAAACGTTTCGGTTTCTCCAGGGCGTGGGCATCGACACCACCGGTGAGCACTTTGCCGGAGCTCGGGATCACGGTGTTATAGGCGCGAGCCAGACGGGTGATGGAGTCGAGCAGGATCACCACGTCCTTCTTGTGTTCGACCAGGCGCTTGGCCTTCTCGATCACCATTTCGGCAACCTGCACGTGGCGGGTTGGCGGCTCGTCGAACGTCGAGGCAACCACTTCGCCGCGCACGGTGCGCTGCATTTCGGTTACTTCTTCCGGACGTTCGTCGATCAGCAATACGATCAGATGAACTTCAGGGTTGTTACGAGCGATGTTGGCCGCGATGTTCTGCAGCATGATGGTTTTACCGGCTTTCGGCGGTGCAACGATCAGACCGCGCTGGCCTTTGCCGATCGGGGCGCACAGGTCGATGACACGACCGGTCAAGTCTTCGGTGGAACCGTTGCCGGCTTCCATCTTCATGCGCACGGTCGGGAACAGCGGGGTCAGGTTCTCGAAGAGAATCTTGTTTTTCGCGTTCTCGGGACGATCGTAGTTGATCGTGTCGACCTTGAGCAGCGCGAAATAACGCTCGCCTTCCTTCGGAGGGCGGATCTTGCCAACGATGGTGTCACCGGTGCGCAAGTTGAAACGACGGATCTGGCTCGGCGAGACGTAGATATCGTCCGGGCCGGCGAGATAGGAAGCGTCAGCGGAGCGCAGGAAGCCGAAGCCGTCCTGGAGAATCTCCAGCACGCCATCACCGGAGATTTCCTCGCCGCTTTTCGCGTGCTTTTTGAGCAGGGAGAAAATCACGTCCTGCTTGCGCGAACGGGCCATATTTTCTATGCCCATCTGTTCGGCCAATTCGAGCAGTTCGGTAATCGGCTTTTGCTTGAGTTCAGTCAGATTCATATAGGAATGACGTAATCATTTATGGAGGGGGGGAAATTAAGCTTTTGGCTTAATGAGGCCGCGCCGCAGAGAAGGCGACAGGATCGCGTACTTATTCGAAAAGGAGTGCGTCGGCGACGGCTAGCAGGGGGCAATGGAGAAACCAGTGCGGGGCCGAATGTACCACCTGAGTTTCGGAGCGTCTAGCCCTCAATAACGAAAAGGCCCCGCAATGTGCGGGGCCTTTTCATGACGCTTTATAACAACGCTTAAATGTTGGCGTCGAGGAAAGCAGCCAGTTGCGACTTCGACAGTGCGCCGACCTTGGTCGCTTCAACGTTGCCGTTCTTGAACAGCATCAGGGTCGGGATACCGCGCACGCCATGCTTGGCCGGGGTTTCCTGGTTTTCGTCGATGTTCAGTTTGGCAATGGTCAGTTTGCCTTTGTAGGTTTCAGCAATTTCGTCCAGAACAGGAGCGATCATTTTGCAAGGGCCGCACCATTCAGCCCAGTAGTCGACCAGTACAGCGCCTTCGGCCTTGAGGACGTCGACGTCGAAGCTAGCGTCGGTGACGTGTTTGATAAGATCGCTGCTCATGGAAGTCTCCAGGTTGTAAGCAAAAAAACGTGGCCCATCATAGCCGCCCTTCCCTCGTTCAGGAAGGTGCAGTTGATTGAGTCTCGCTATGGTGCCGCATGAGTTTGGGTATAGCTCAAGTCATGGGGTGGCGGGAGCGACGAAGGCAATTCCAGTGCGCAACGCAGCATTTCTCACATGTTCCTGCATGGCCTTCTGTGCCGCTCCGGACGAGCGCCGGGCCAGTGCGCGAAGGATTTTACGGTGTTCCTGCCAGGTTTCCATGGCGCGTTCGGCCCGGATGAACGGTAGCTTCTGGCTCTCCAGAAAAATGTCGGCGCTGGCCGTGAGGATGCTCAGCATCGCCTGATTGCCGCTGGCCAGCAGAATGCGTCGGTGAAAATCGAAATCAAGTCGCGCCGCCGCTTCGAAGTCGCCGGCCTTCAATTCGTTGCGCATGGCGGCAACGTTGTCTTCCAGCGTGTCGAGCTCCTGAGTGCTCAGGGTCACAGCAGCCAAACCCGCGGCAAAACCTTCCAGGGCATAGCGCAACTGGAAAATATCCAACGGCGAGGCCTGGGCCGCGAAGGGCCAACTCGGTTGCGCATCGCCTCGCGGCAAATCGACCGGCGACTGCACGAACACGCCCTTACCCGGCCGGATGCTGATCACGCCCAGCGCACTTAACGACGACAGTGCCTCACGCAGCGACGCCCGACTGACCCCCAATTGCACCGCCAGATCCCGCTGCGAAGGCAAGGCATCGCCCGGCGCGAAACCCTGCTCAGTGATCAGTTTACGGATGGCTTGCAGTGCCACTTCAGGTACGGCTCGGGAAATCGAATTCATGGTTTTCAGACGAACCAGGACAATGAGCGGCTAGTTGTAAAGCTATTCGCAGCGCCCGGCAAGTCGTGCCCCATGGGGGTTCGGCACGTTTCACGGATGCGCCATGAGGGTGCGAAAAAACCCATCACTGTTCAGACCAGTAAGACCGAACGAATACAGTAAAACCGTGGCCTGGGGCACCCTAAACCGCTTCTTGGCATGGCCCGTGCTCTGTCGATCCGCAGAAATCACTTCTCGCCGATCCGGAGATTTGCCATGACCCTGCGTTACAGCGCCCTGCTCACCGCCCTGTTTGCCAGCCTGATGCTGAGCCAGACGCCCGCTCACGCCGACGGTCTGGAGGATGTGGTCAAACGCGGCGTCCTCAAGGTGGCCGTGCCTCAGGACTTTCCACCGTTCGGCTCGGTCGGCCCCGACATGAAACCTCGCGGCCTCGATATCGACACCGCCAAACTGCTGGCCGACCAACTCAAGGTCAAACTCGAACTGACACCGGTCAACAGCACCAACCGCATCCCGTTCCTGACCACCGGCAAGGTCGATCTGGTGATCTCCAGCCTGGGCAAGAACCCCGAGCGCGAGAAAGTCATCGATTTCTCCAGCGCCTATGCGCCGTTCTACCTCGCCGTGTTTGGTCCGCCAGACGCCGACATCAAAGGCCTGGACGACCTCAAGGGCAAAACCGTCAGCGTCACCCGTGGCGCCATCGAGGACATCGAGCTGACCAAAGTCGCTCCCGAAGGCGTGACCATCAAACGCTTTGAAGACAACAACTCGACCATCGCCGCTTACCTCGCCGGGCAAGTCGACCTGATCGCCAGCGGTAACGTGGTGATGGTGGCGATCAGCGAGAAAAACCCGAAACGCGTGCCTGCGCTGAAAGTGAAGCTCAAGGACTCGCCGGTCTATGTCGGCGTGAACAAAAACGAGCCGGCGCTGCTGGGCAAGGTCAATCAGATCCTCGCCACCGCCAAGACCGACGGCGCGCTGGAGAAGAACTCCCGGACCTGGCTGAAAGAGCCGTTGCCGGCCGATCTCTGATCGTCGCTCGGGAGACTTGATATGGCCTATCAGTTCGACTTTCTGCCGGTGGTGCAAAACACCGACCTGCTGCTGCGCGGTGCGCTGTTCACCCTTGAGCTAACGGCCATCGGCGCAGTGCTCGGCGTGGGGCTGGGCATTGTCGGGGCGTTGGTACGGGCGTGGAATATCCGCCCGTTTTCAGCAATCTTCGGGGTCTACGTCGAGCTGATCCGCAATACGCCGTTTCTGGTGCAGCTGTTTTTCATCTTCTTCGGCTTGCCATCGCTGGGCGTGCAGATTTCCGAATGGCAGGCGGCGGTGCTGGCGATGGTGATCAATCTCGGGGCCTACTCGACCGAGATCATCCGCGCCGGTATCCAGGCGATTCCCCGAGGACAGCTGGAAGCCGCGGCTGCCTTGGCGATGAGCCGATTCGAAGCGTTCCGCCATGTGATCCTGCTGCCGGCGCTGGGCAAAGTCTGGCCGGCCCTGAGCAGCCAGATCATCATCGTCATGCTCGGCTCGGCGGTCTGCTCGCAGATCGCCACCGAGGAGTTGAGCTTCGCCGCCAACTTCATTCAGTCGCGCAACTTCCGCGCCTTTGAAACCTATGCCCTGACCACGTTGCTCTACCTGTGCATGGCGCTGTTGATCCGTCAGCTGCTGAACTGGATCGGTCGTCGATTCATTGCAAGGAGCAGCCAATGAGCGATTTCACGTTCTGGGACGTCGTGCGCAACCTGCTCATCGGCCTGCAATGGACCCTGGCGCTGTCGCTGGTGGCATTTATTGGCGGCGGGCTGATCGGCTTGCTGATCATGGTCATGCGCATCTCTAAAAAGCCCCTGCCGCGCAACGTTGCCCGCACCTACATCGAGCTGTTCCAGGGCACGCCGCTGTTGATGCAGCTGTTTCTGGTGTTCTTCGGCGTGGCGCTGGCCGGCGTGGAGATTTCGCCGTGGATGGCGGCGGCGCTGGCCTTGACGTTGTTCACCAGCGCCTACCTGGCAGAGATCTGGCGCGGTTGCGTCGAGTCCATCCCCAACGGCCAGTGGGAAGCCTCGTCGAGCTTGGCGCTCAATCCGCTGGAGCAACTGCGCTACGTGATTCTGCCGCAAGCGCTGCGGATTGCCGTGGCGCCGACCGTGGGCTTTTCGGTGCAGGTGGTCAAAGGCACCGCCGTGACCTCGATCATCGGCTTCACCGAACTGACCAAGACCGGCGGCATGCTCGCCAACGCGACCTTCGAACCGTTCATGGTCTACGGCCTCGTGGCCCTCGGTTACTTCCTGCTCTGCTACCCCTTGTCCCTCAGTGCGCGCTACCTGGAAAGGAGACTGCATGCCTCTGCTTAGAATTTCCGCCCTGCATAAATATTACGGCGACCATCATGTGCTCAAAGGCATCGACCTGAGCGTCGAGGAAGGCCAGGTGGTGGCGATCATCGGTCGCAGCGGCTCGGGCAAATCCACCTTGCTGCGTACCCTCAACGGCCTGGAATCAATCAACGACGGCGTGATCGAAGTCGACGGCGAATACCTCGACGCCGCCCGCGCCGACTTGCGCAGCCTGCGGCAGAAAGTCGGCATGGTGTTCCAGCAGTTCAACCTGTTCCCGCACCTGACCGTGGGCGAAAACGTGATGCTTGCGCCGCAAGTGGTGCAGAAAGTGCCGAAGGCCAAGGCTGTCGAGCTGGCGCGGGAGATGCTGGAACGGGTCGGGTTGGGCGAGAAGTTCGACGCTTTCCCGGATCGCCTGTCGGGTGGGCAGCAACAGCGCGTGGCGATTGCCCGGGCGCTGGCGATGTCGCCGAAGGTACTGCTGTGCGACGAGATCACTTCGGCGCTGGATCCGGAATTGGTTAATGAGGTGCTGAGCGTGGTTCGGCGACTGGCCAAGGAAGGGATGACGCTGATCATGGTCACCCATGAGATGCGTTTTGCCCGGGAGGTTGGGGATAAGTTGGTGTTCATGCATCAGGGCAAGGTGCATGAGGTGGGGGATCCGAAGATCTTGTTTGCCAACCCGCAGACGGCGGAGCTGGCGAATTTCATTGGGACGGTTGAAGCGCCGGGCTGATAGTTCTTCAGCGCCTGTAAGGCCGCCTTCGCGGGCAAGCCTCGCTCCTACAGGGTTTTGCGCCGTCCTGTAGGAGCGGGCGGTGCGGCGATCCGACTTGCCCGCGAAGAGGCCATCGGCCGCACTGCAAATGTCCCCGCGCCAAAAGATCGCAGCCTTCCACAACTCCTGCGCGTTGGCGGCAGCGTTTGATCGTGGCACGATGTCGAGGTTATCGACCGAGACCCCATGACCATGCCGCAATCCCAAGCCAAGAATCTGTCCCTGATCGCCGCAATCGACCTGGGCTCCAACAGCTTTCACATGGTCGTGGCCAAGGCCCAGAACGGCGAAATCCGTATTCTCGAACGTCTCGGGGAGAAGGTTCAGCTGGCCGCCGGCATCGACGAAGAGCGCCACCTCAACGAAGAATCCATGCAGCGCGGGCTCGATTGCCTGAAGCGTTTTGCCCAACTGATCAACGGTATGCCCCCTGGCGCCGTGCGGATCGTCGGCACCAACGCCCTGCGTGAAGCCCGCAACCGCGGCGAATTCATCCGCCGCGCCGAAGAAATTCTCGGGCACCCGGTGGAAGTCATCTCCGGTCGTGAAGAAGCACGCCTGATTTACCTCGGCGTGTCCCACACCCTCGCCGACACGCCGGGCAAACGCCTGGTCGCCGACATCGGCGGCGGCAGTACCGAATTCATTATCGGCCAGCGCTTCGAACCGCTGCTGCGCGAAAGCCTGCAAATGGGCTGTGTCAGTTACACCCAGCGCTATTTCAAGGACGGCAAGATCACCCCGGCCCGCTACGCCCAGGCGTACACCGCAGCCCGGCTGGAGATCATGAGCATCGAACACGCCCTGCACCGTCTGACCTGGGATGAAGCCATCGGCTCCTCGGGCACCATCCGCGCTATCGGCCTGGCACTGAAGGCCGGCGGGCATGGCACGGGCGAGGTCAACGCCGAAGGCCTGGCCTGGCTCAAGCGCAAACTGATCAAGCTGGGCGATGTCGAGAAAATCGACTTCGAAGGCATCAAGCCTGACCGCCGCGCGATCTTCCCGGCGGGCCTGGCGATTCTCGAAGCGATCTTCGACGCCCTCGAACTGCAACGCATGGACCACTGTGAAGGCGCCCTGCGTGAAGGCGTGCTCTATGACCTGCTGGGCCGTCATCACCACGAAGACGTCCGCGAACGCACGCTCAGTTCGCTGATGGAGCGTTATCACGTCGATCTGGAACAAGCGGTGCGGGTCGAACGCAAAGCCCTGCATGCCTTCGATCAAGTGGCCGCGGATTGGGATCTGGATGACGGCGTCTGGCGCGAACTGCTCGGCTGGGCCGCCAAGGTCCATGAAGTGGGCCTGGACATCGCTCACTATCAGTACCACAAGCACGGCGCCTACCTGATCGAGCACTCGGACCTGGCCGGGTTCTCCCGCGAAGACCAACTGATGCTCGCGCTACTGGTGCGCGGTCACCGCCGCAATATTCCTCGGGACCGGTTTGCCGATTTTGGCGATGACGGCATCAAGCTGATTCGCCTGTGCGTGCTGCTGCGCTTTGCGATCCTGTTCCATCACATCCGCGGCACCCAGGAAATGCCGCAGGTGGTATTGCACGCCAACCGCGACAGCCTCGATGTGTTGTTCCCGGAAAACTGGCTGGACGAAAACCAACTGACCCAGGCCGACTTCGCCCTGGAAGCGGAATGGCTGACCCGGGTCAGCTTCACGCTGAACGTCCGATAATCCACCGATAAACGCTCGCCGTACACGGTCCTGTAGGAGCACGGCTTGCCGGCGAAGGCGATCTCACTGACGCCTTCGCCAGCAAGCTGTGCTCCTACAGGACCTGCGGTGGAAACAAAAATGGCGATCCGCAGGGATCGCCATTTTTTATGCCGCGCGAAGTTTAACGCACAGTCAGGATCGGACTGCCCAATCGCTCCAGCAGCGTCGCCTGCGCACTGCGCGGGTTCTGGTTGCCGGTCGGCGTGTTGCGGATGTAACGACCGTCCGCCTGCAGGCTCCAGCTGTGAGTGTTATCGGTCAGATAAAGCTCCAGCTCTTTCTTGACCCGCATAATCAGCTTCTTGCCCTCGACCGGGAAGCAAGTCTCGACACGCTTGTCGAGGTTGCGCTCCATCCAGTCAGCGCTGGACAGGAACATCTGCTCTTCGCCGCCATTGAGGAAGTAGAAGACCCGGGTGTGCTCGAGGAAACGACCGATGATCGAACGTACATGGATGTTGTGCGAAACCCCGGCGATGCCCGGCCGCAGGCAGCACATGCCACGCACCACCAGATCGATACGCACACCGGACTGACTGGCCTTGTACAGCGCGCGGATGATCTTCGGATCGGTCAGCGAGTTGAACTTGGCGATGATGTGCGCCGGTTTGCCGTCGAGGGCGAACTGGGTTTCGCGGGCAATCATGTCGAGCATGCCCTTCTTCAACGTGAACGGCGCGTGCAGCAGCTTCTTCATGCGCAGGGTTTTACCCATGCCGATCAGCTGACTGAACAGTTTGCCGACGTCTTCGCACAAGGCATCGTCGGAGGTCAGCAAGCTGTAGTCGGTGTACAGACGGGCGTTGGCCGCGTGGTAGTTGCCCGTACCCAAATGCGCGTAACGCACGATCTCGCCGGCCTCGCGACGCAGAATCAGCATCATCTTGGCGTGGGTCTTGAAGCCGACCACACCGTAAATCACCACCGCACCGGCCGCTTGCAGACGGCTGGCCAGTTGCAGGTTGGACTCTTCATCGAACCGAGCGCGCAATTCGATCACCGCAGTGACCTCTTTGCCGTTACGCGCCGCATCCACCAGCGCATCAACGATTTCCGAGTTGGCGCCGGAGCGGTACAAGGTCTGGCGGACCGCCAATACATGCGGGTCCTTCGCTGCCTGGCGCAGCAGGTCGACCACCGGCGTGAACGACTCGAACGGGTGCAGCAACAGGATGTCCTGCTTGCTGATCACGCTGAAGATGTTCTCGCTGTTCTGCAGCAGTTTCGGGATCTGCGGGGTGAACGGCATGTATTGCAGCTCACGCTGACTGTCCAGACCGGTGATGCTGAACAGGCGGGTCAGGTTGACCGGACCGTTGACCTGATACAGCTCGGTCTCGTGCAGGTTGAACTGCTTGAGCAAGTAGTCGGACAACTGTTTCGGGCAGGTATCGGCGACTTCAAGACGCACCGCGTCGCCGTAGCGACGGGAGAACAACTCGCCGCGCAGGGCGCGGGCCAGGTCTTCCACATCTTCGGTGTCGACGGAAAGGTCGGCGTTCCGGGTCAGGCGGAACTGGTAGCAGCCCTTGACCTTCATGCCCTGGAACAGGTCATCGGCATGTGCGTGGATCATCGACGACAGGAACACATAGTTGTCGCCCGCGCCGCCCACTTCTTCCGGCAACTTGATGACGCGCGGCAACAGGCGTGGCGCCGGGATGATCGCCAGACCGGAATCGCGACCGAAGGCGTCGATGCCTTCGAGCTCGACGATGAAGTTCAGGCTCTTGTTCACCAGCAACGGGAACGGGTGCGTCGGGTCGAGGCCGATCGGGGTAATGATCGGCGCGATCTCGTCGCGGAAATAGCGGCGCACCCAGGTTTTGATCTTGGTGGTCCAGTGACGCCGGCGGATGAAGCGAACCTGATGTTTTTCCAGTTCCGGCAACAGAATATCGTTGAGGATCGCGTATTGGCGGTCTACGTGACCGTGTACCAGCTCGCTGATGCGGGCCAGGGCCTGATGCGGTTGCAGGCCATCGGCGCCGGCCTGTTCACGGGCGAAGGTGATCTGCTTCTTCAGGCCGGCCACACGAATTTCGAAGAACTCATCCAGGTTGCTGGAGAAGATCAGCAGAAACTTCAGACGCTCCAGCAACGGGTAGGACTCGTCCAGCGCCTGCTCCAGCACGCGGATGTTGAACTGCAGTTGCGAGAGCTCGCGATGGATATACAGGCTGCTGTCATCCAGACCGGGAATGGCAATCGCCGGTGCCGCTGTCGCGGTTTCGGTCACCGCTGCGGGTGGAGCGGGCTCCAGCTCCGGCGGCGTCTCGGCGATTTGCTCGACCACGGGTTGAGCGTCTTTTACGGCAACTTCAGTGAGTCCTTCGGTATTCATGGAATGTTCCTGGGAGGGCTATTTCTGCTCTCGTAACAATTGAGCGGCACGCACGGCAAAGTAAGTCAGGATGCCATCAGCCCCTGCACGTTTGAAAGCGGTCAGTGATTCGAGGATAACCCCTTCGCTCAACCAGCCATTCTGGATTGCCGCCATGTGCATGGCGTATTCACCGCTGACCTGATAAACAAAGGTCGGCACTTTAAATTCTTCCTTGACCCGGTAAAGGATGTCCAGATACGGCATGCCTGGCTTGACCATGACCATGTCCGCGCCTTCTGACAAGTCGGCCGCCACTTCGTGCAGGGCTTCGTTGCTGTTGGCCGGGTCCATCTGATAAGAGGCCTTGTTGGCCTTGCCCAGGTTCAGCGCCGAACCTACAGCGTCGCGGAACGGGCCGTAATAGGCGCTGGCGTATTTGGCAGAGTAGGCCATGATCCGCACGTTGACGTGATCGGCCAGCTCCAGCGCTTCACGGATGGCCTGGATGCGACCGTCCATCATGTCCGACGGGGCCACCACCTGAGCGCCGGCCTCGGCGTGGGACAGGGCCTGCTTGACCAGTGCGTCGACAGTAATGTCGTTCTGCACGTAGCCTTCTTCGTCGAGGATGCCATCCTGACCGTGGGTGGTAAACGGGTCGAGCGCAACGTCGGTGATCACCCCAAGTTCCGGGAACTGCGCACGCAAGGCGCGAGTGGCGCGTTGTGCAATGCCGTTCGGGTTCCAGGCTTCGGCGGCGTCCAGCGACTTGAGCTCGGGAGGCGTCACCGGAAACAGCGCCAACGCCGGGATCCCCAGCTCGACCCACTTGGCCGCTTCTTCGAGCAACAGATCGATGGTCAGGCGCTCGACGCCCGGCATCGACGCCACCGCTTCGCGACGGTTTTCACCGTCCAGCACAAACACCGGCAGGATCAGGTCATCGACGGTCAGAACGTTTTCACGGACCAGTCGACGCGAAAAATCATCACGACGGTTGCGACGCAGGCGGGTTGCAGGGAACAAACGGTTGGCGGGGGTAAAGCTCACGGCAGACTCCTGAGCCCGCTGGCGTGCGAGCGTGACAGTTATAAGCGACCATTATGACTAACACGTGACAGTTATGTGCACCCCTGCGGCAGGTAGTCGCATTCCATTGTCCTTGTAGGAAATGTTCACGTCGAGACACATTTGGACACTTTCATGAATGTGCACGAAGGGTTAGGCTGCGCGTTCATTTCGCCAGCATCCAGACAATGCTCCAACAATTTCTTCAGGAATTCGGCTACTTCGCCCTCTTTCTCGGCACGTTCTTCGAAGGCGAAACCATCCTGGTGCTCGCAGGCTTCCTCGCGTTCCGCGGATACATGGACATCAAGATCGTCACGATCGTGGCGTTCTGTGGCAGTTATGCCGGCGATCAGCTGTGGTATTTCCTCGGACGCAAACACGGCCGCAAATTGCTCGCGCGCAAACCACGCTGGCAAATGATGGGTGACCGGGCGCTGGAGCACATCCGCAAACACCCGGACATCTGGGTGCTGAGCTTCCGCTTCGTCTATGGTCTGCGCACGGTGATGCCGGTGGCGATCGGCCTGTCGGGTTATCCGCCGGGACGTTATCTGCTGCTGAACGGGATTGGTGCTGCGATCTGGGCTGCTGCACTGGCCGCAGCGGCTTATCACTTCGGCGCGGTGCTCGAGGGCATGCTGGGCAGCGTCAAGAAGTACGAGCTATGGGTGCTCGGCGCCCTGCTGTTACTGGGCCTAGGCCTGTGGCTGCGCCGGCGCTTCAAGAATGCCCGTCTGGCGAAGAAGATCTACGCCGACGAGCAAGCCGAGCTGGCCAAGGCCGCCGAGACTAAGACGCCAAACGAGTGAAACGGTCCCTGCAACAGTAGAGACCGATGCCGCTGAGCAGGCTGTAACTGAGCAGGCCGATCCAGCCCACCGCACTGGCCGGCCACAGCCCGACCACCGGCGCCAGCCACACCAGCGGCACATTCGATGCCAGCCGCAGCAGCTCCAGCTTCAATGCCTGCGGGCGATTCTCCAGGGCCGTGCCCAACGTAAACAAGCCCAATGCCACCGCGCCCCAGCCCAACACCAGCGCTGCCGTCGGCAAACGCGGCTCCAGGTTCATCAAGTAGCTGCCCAGCGCAATGTAGACGCAGAACTGCAACGCCACATACAGCTGCTGACGCCCGTCCAGCGGCACTTCGAATTTGCGGAACTGGCTCAGGTCCGGTTTGTTCATCGGGTACTTCGCCGCCACGTCCGCCGGCCGCCAACCGGTGCGCATGAACCAGATCCGCAGCTTGTCCCATGTGCTTTCCGCCCGCCGCGCGTCATCCCAAAGCTGCGCGTAAAACTGCACGTTCGCCCACAACGGATTCCAGCTCGCCAACGGCGTGGTCACGCCGAAAATCACCGGTTCGTTGTCGTCCTCTTCCTGGAACGAGCCAAATAGACGGTCCCAAATAATGAACACCCCGCCGTAGTTGCGATCCATGTAGAGAGCGTTCTGTGCATGGTGAGCCCGATGATTGGACGGCGTGACAAAGAACCACTCGAACCAGCCGAGCTTGGGAATGTGTTTGGTATGCACCCAGAATTGATACAGCAGGTTCAGCGCGGCGACGCTGATGAACACCAGCAGCGGCACGCCGAGCACCGCCATCGGCAGGTAGAAAATCCAGCTCAGCAGGAAGCCGGTACTGGTTTGGCGCAGGGCCGTGGAGAGGTTGTAGTCCTCGCTCTGGTGATGCACTGAGTGCGCGGCCCAGAGGATGTTGCGCTCGTGGCCCATGCGATGCAGCCAGTAATAGCAGAAGTCGTAGAGGACGAAGGCAAACACCCAGACCCAGACGCTGTCGGCCGCAAGTTCGAACAGCGCCAGATGCTTGAGGGCAAACGCATAAGTCACCAGGCCGACGCCTTTGGTCAACAGGCCCGTGGTGGTCGACAACACCCCTGTGCTGATGCTGTTGATCGCATCCGCCACCCGATAATTGCTCAACCCGCGCCAACGGTCCGCCAGCAGCTCGACGGCAATCAGCACAAAGAAAAACGGCACCGCATACAGAATGAAGTCCATTGACGCGCCCTGATCGGAATCTTGAGGACAGATGCTAGGTGTAGCCGCGAATTAACCCTATGGCAACGAGTGACAAATTAGTGGACATTTAACGCCATGAATCTGGAGAAAAACCCATGAGCAAAAAAATTGCAGTGATCCTTTCCGGCTGTGGCGTGTACGACGGCGCCGAGATCCACGAAAGTGTGATTACCTTGCTGCGCCTGGACCAGCGCGGCGCTCAGGTGCAGTGCTTTGCCCCCAATATCTCGCAATTGCAGGTGATCAATCACCTGACCGGCGACGAAATGCCCGAGTCGCGCAATGTGCTGGTGGAATCGGCGCGGATCGCCCGGGGCAACATCAAGGATATTCGTGAAGCGGACGTCGAAGACTTCGACGCGCTGATCGTGCCCGGGGGTTTCGGCGCGGCCAAGAACCTGTCGAACTTCGCCATCGAAGGCGCCGGCTGCACGGTTCAACCGGACGTCCTGGCATTGACCGAAGCGTTTGCCGAAGCGGGCAAACCGGTGGGGTTGATCTGCATTTCGCCGGCGCTGGCGGCGAAAATCTATGGGCCAGGCGTGACCTGCACCATCGGCAACGACGCCGAAACGGCAGCTGCCATGAACAAGATGGGCGCCACCCATAAAGATTGCGCGGTGAGCGACATCGTCGAAGACAAGGCCCGCAAACTGGTCTGCACCCCGGCGTACATGCTGGCGCAGAGCATCAGTGAAGCGGCATCGGGCATCAACAAACTGGTCGACCGCGTCCTTGAACTAACCCACGAAAACGACGCCTGACGCGGTCCAATTGTGGGAGTGAGCCTGCTCGCGATAGCGGTTAGTCTGTCGACATCAATGTTGAATGTGCTGGCGCAATCGTCGGAACGCCGCCCGGAGCCGGCTCACGCCTACAGGGTTCGTCGCAAGGCTCAGGTTTTGCGGGTCAGCCGCGTGAGGATCCGGTCCAGTGCATTGGCAAATGCCTGCTTCTCGCGCTCGCCAAACGGCGCCGGTCCGCCGCTCATCTGTCCCTGTTCACGCAGATCGGTGAACAGGTTACGCACCGCCAGCCGATCACCCATGTTCTGCGCATCGAATTCCTTACCCCGAGGATCCAGCGCGGCAACGCCCTTTTTCACCAGACGATCGGCCAGCGGCACATCGCTGCAAATCACCAGCTCACCCGGCACCGCGTGTTCCACCAGATAGTCATCGGCGGCATCCGGACCGCTTGGCACCACGATCAGCTTCACCAGGGCCAGTCCCGGCTTGATCTGCGGCTGCCCGGCCACCAGCACCACTTCGAACTGACGCTTGAGGGCGAACTTCACCACCAGATCCTTGGCCGCCCGTGGGCAGGCGTCGGCATCGATCCAGACACGCATCGTGTTTTCCTCTTCCAAAAAAAATCGCGAGCAGGCTCGCTCCCACAGGTTATACGCAATCCTGTGGGAGCGAGCCTGCTCGCGATAGTGAGCGCAGCGATTGCTCTTAAGAAACCTGCACCCGCCGCTTCTCCGCCATCCAGCTACGACCATACAGCACGATAATCGCAATGATCGCCACCGCCTGAGCACTCAGCGAATACGCGTCCGCGTGGATGCCCAGCCAGTCGAAGTCGAAGAACGGCACCGGCCGCGTGCCGAAGATCCCGGCTTCCTGCAACGCCTTCACGCCATGCCCGGCAAACACCACCGACAGCGCGCACAGCAGACCGGCGTTGATGCTGAAGAACAACGACAGCGGCAGTTTCTGCGAGCCGCGCAGGATCACCCACGCCAGCCCTACCAGCAGCACCAACGCCGTTGCGCCACCGGCCAACACCGCGTTATGCCCCGCAGGCCCTGCCTGCAGCCACAGGGTCTCGTAGAACAGAATCACTTCAAACAGCTCGCGGTACACCGAGAAGAACGCCAGCGTCGCAAAGCCGAAGCGTCCACCGCCGCCCACCAGGCTGCTCTTGATGTAATCCTGCCACGCCGCTGCGTGGCGACGGTCGTGCATCCACACACCAAGCCAAAGCACCATGACGGCGGCGAACAACGCCGTTGCGCCTTCCAGCAATTCGCGTTGCGAACCGCTGACATCGACCACGTAAGCCGCCAGCGCCCAGGTTGCCAGACCGGCCAACAACGCCAGGCCCCAACCGACGTTGACGCTGCGCACCGCCGACTGCTGGCCGGTATTGCGCAGGAACGCCAGAATCGCCGCCAGCACCAGAATCGCTTCCAGGCCTTCGCGCAGCAGAATCAGCAAACCGGAGATGTAGCTCAGGGACCAGCTCAGACCGTCGCTGCCCAGCAACCCGGCAGACTCCTTCAATTTGGCCTTGGCCGCGTCCAGACGCTGCTGGGCCTGGACTACCGGCAAACCGTCCTGCAACGACTGACGGTAAGCCATCAGGGATTTTTCGGTGTCCTTGCGCACGTTGGCGTCGACGTTGTCCAGCGAGCTCTCGACCAGTTCGAAGCCTTCCAGATAAGCCGCTACCGATAAGTCATAAGCTTGGTCGTGATCCCCGGCACGGTAAGCCAAGAGGCTCTTGTCCAGGGTTGCAGCGGTGTAGTCGAGCAATTGCGCCGGGCCACGTTTGACCTGCGGCGGCTGCGCCCGCTGGGCACGGAACGTCGCGGCGGCTTGCGGGCCATCGGCGGCCTGCACTTCGGCCGGCGTCTGACGTGCCAGGTCGGCGATGTTGTAACTCTTTTCGGATTTTGCTGCGGCCGGATCGGCGCTGAAACTGGCGATGTAGGTTGCCAGGTCCCAACGCTGACGATCGTCCAGCTGATCGGCGAAGGCCGGCATGTCCGTGCCTTCGACGCCCAGGCCCAAGGTGCTGTAAATCGCGTAGAGGCTCAGGTGGTCCAGGCGCGTCGTGTCACGCAGATTGGCTGGCAGCGGCGTCAGACCGACACCCGCCGGACCGTCGCCGGCACCCGTATCGCCGTGGCAGACCGAACAATGCTGGGCGTACAGCGGCGCCCCACGAGTCGGGTCCGGGGTAATGATCGGCGCTTGGCTGACTTCATAGGCCACGGCCAGTTTCGCGCCGAGTTGCCGGGCCTGACGGGCCACGTCCGCGCCGTCCTGACGGGCAGCAATGGCATTGCGCAGCGCGCTGACGCCCTGCTCCAGCCCGGCTTTTTCCGGCTTGGCCGGCATCGCGGCGATCAAGCCTTGCAACACCTTGATGAATTCCAGCTGCTCGCGGTATTCGGAGTCGTCGGTGACCTTGCCCCCTTGCACCGTCTGCGGGTAATCCGCGCCAATGTAGTCGAGCAAATGCAGGGCTTGCGGCGCGCCTTCCACGGTGTCGGCCAGCAGATTGAAACTGCACAAAGCAAACAGCGGCAACACCAGCCAGGCCAGGAAACGGGACGGGGCAGTCATGAATGAATCTCAATTGGAAATACGAAGTAACACATTGTTCACTTCCAATGACTTTCACTCAAGCTTTGTCTGCGGTGGCCGCTGGAGTGCAGGAACAAAGTGCCATCATCCAAGTCTATAATTTGCCGCCTCATGGCGGCTTATTTTCAAGGAAGACACACAGTAAATGGCCACCCGCCTGCGCTTCATGTTTGTACTCGGTGCATGCTTGCTACTGAGCGGCTGCCCCACCATGCGCGACTACAACGCCGAACTGAGCGAAACACTCGAATATCTCAAGGCCGGTCAGCTCGACGGCGCGGTTGCCGTGCTCGACCGAAACAATCCTTTCGCTCCGGGCGACCTGCTCTATAACCTGGAGAAAGGCGAATTACTGCGACTCGGCGCCAATGTGACGGGTAATCACGCCAACTGGGATTACGCCGACAAGCTCATCGAGGGCTGGGAAAACTCGCCGAGATTCGGCGCCTTCAAAGCATTCACCGAATTCAACAGTTACGGCGCCAATGACAAAGTGCGCCTGTACGATGGCTACGATTTCGAGAAGGTCGCCCTGACCACGCAAATGGCCCTGGCGAGCCTCTCCAGTGGCGAAGTGGACATCGCTCGCGTCATGATCAAGAAAACCCACGAGCGCGAAGCAACCATTGCCGACAAGCGTGACAGGCAATACCTGGAACTGGAAAACCAGGCGAAGGAGCAAGGGGTTTCGCTGAAATTCCAGGACCTTCAGGGTTATCCCGTGGCCACCCTCGACGCCCCCGAAGTGGTCGCACTGAAAAACAGCTACCAGAGTGCGTTCAGCCATTATCTCGCCGGTTTCATTTATGAATCGCTGAACGAGAAAGACCTCGCCGCGCCGGGCTATCGCCAGGCCATCGAACTGCGCCCCAACACGCCGCTGCTCGAGCAATCACTGCGCAACCTGGCCAAATCACCACTGAAGGCCGGCGAGGTCGACGTCTTGCTGATCGTGCAAACCGGCCTGGCGCCAGCGCGCAGCTCCGTTCGTGTGCCGATTTCGGTGGACGTCGAAGGTGAAACCTACATCACCAACATGTCCTTCCCGATCCTCGTCCCTGACACCTCCACGCCACCGGTGGACTTCGTCATGGTGGACGGCAAAAAACAGAAACTGACGTTGCTCAACAGCTTCGGCGACATGTCGCGGCGCACCTTGCGTGATGACATGCCGGGCATTATTCAACGCACGCTGCATCGCGCCCGGTCCAATGTCGAATACCTGGCCTATCTGAAAAAGCACAGACCCGAGAAGCTTGAAGAAACGATCCTGCAGCAGACTCAACGCGAGGATGCCGACACCCGCGGCTGGCGAACGCTGCCGGACAAGACGCTGGTTGCCCGCCTGCGACTCAAGAAAGGCCAGCATCAACTGACGTTGCCCAACGCGCCGGACGCAACACCGGTCAGGTTCAAGGTGGATCAGACACACCAGGCCTTCAGCCTGCGCGCGGTGGGTGACCGCCGATTCGCCGCCGATGTCGCCTTGCAACTCGACACCCCTTCCGCACCGCAGGCTGCAATCAGCCCTGCTCAACCCTGATCGGAGATTTTCATGGGATTGAAATGCTTCGCCGTTGTCGCGCTGGCCCTGTTGGCCGGGTGCGCCACCCCGCCGCCACCGCCGGAACCGGGCAGTGCCGCCAGCAAAGTCATGGCCACCGGACCAATCGAGAATGTGGCCATCGGCCCGATGCGCATGGCCAGGGAAAACGGCTTCCTGACGGTCAAAACGCAATTGAGCAACACCGACACCCGCAACCGAACGCTCTATTACCGCTACCTCTGGCTGGGGCCGGAAGGTTTTCCCGTGGCCGAAGCCGACACCTGGAAAAGCCTGACCCTTTATGCCGAGCAGACCAGTTTTCTGCCGGCCATCGCTCCCGTGCCACAAGCAGTGGATTTCCGCCTGGAGATCAATACGCCGTGAACCGCCCACTTGAGACTTTGCCCATGCTTGTACGCGTTTCGTTCCTTGCCCTGGCCGCGTTGCTGATTGGTGGCTGCGCCGACAATCGCTCGCCGGTGTTGGGCAGTGGCAACATCAGTTATGGCGACCCGAAAGCCGTGGAACTGGTCACCAACGAATTCGGCTCGACCGACCTGCAGATGATCGCGGAAAGCATGACCCGCTCCCTCGCCCAGTCCGGCGTTCTGAAGGATCGCCCGGTAGTTCAGGTGTACGACGTGATGAACAAGACCAGCGAGTACATCGATACCCGCGAAATCACCACATCGATCAAGACCCAACTGATGCGTACCGGCACGGCACGCTTTGCCAGTGACAACACAGACATGCAGAGCCAGGTTGACCACCTCAAGCTGCAAAACCAGAGTGGCCTGTACAAAAAAAGCACAGTGGCCAAAACCGGTAACATGATCGCCGCGCGGTATCGTCTGGAAGGCTCGATCAGCTCCATCGTCAAACGCAGCAATGATTACAAGGACGTCTTCTACAAATTCAGCCTGCAATTGATCGACGTTGAAAGCGGGCTGGCCGAGTGGATGGACGAGAAAGAAATCCGCAAGACAACGGAGCGCTGAGCAATGCGTGCATGGATTGGCATCATGGCCCTGGCCTGCGCCGTTGGCGCCCAGGCGGCCCCGAAAATTGCTGTCACCGACCTCGCCTACGAGGCCAGCGTGGATCAATACGTTCACGTGGTTTCGGCCCGGGACAATCATCAGCAGGATTATTACGGCGCCAGTGGCTCGTCCAGTTATGACGAGTACACGACGCAGAACAGCTACCTGGAACAGAGCGAAATCCGCCGCTTCAGTGGAGACATCAAAGGCCAGATGCTCAAGACCGGGATGTTCCAGCTGATTCAGGGCACGCCTTACACCGCCGATGCCAACAGCGATGTGTATGACGTGATCAAACGCATCAAGGCCGGCCACTTCAAAGGCGCCGACTACGTGCTGTTCGGCACGCTGTCAGACATCGATTTCAGCCAGGACATGAATGAGCTGGCCAACACTGACAGCTATTCGGCGGTGCTGGCACTGACCCTGGTGGCGGACTTCAGCCTGATCAACACCAAGACTTACGAGATCACCTCAGCGTTCACGGCCTTGGGTGAAGCTCAGGACACCAAACTGGTGAATGATCGGGATATCCACGTTTCGCTGAACCGGCCACGAGTGGTGCGGGACGTGTCAAGGTCGTTGGGCGAGGACGTGGCTCGCCAGTTGAGCGAACAGCTGGGGGATGGCAGTTATGTGCCGTCAGGGCAACCCGCGCAGCACAATGACCTACCACCCGATAAGGCGCCGGTCATTCTGCGCTGACCTCTGGAACGAAAAAGGCGACCTGCAAAGGTCGCCTTTTTTGTGCCTGACAGTTTTTACGCCGCCGCTTTGCGCAGCGTCGCCATAAACGCCGCCGCACCGATGAACAGCCCCGCAAAGGTCCGGTTCATGCGTTTTTGCTGCTTGGGTGTGCGCAACAGGCGCAGTACCTTCGACGCCAACCCGGTATACCCGGCCATGACGATCAGGTCGACGCAGACCATCGTCACGCCGATGATCAGGTACTGGGCCAGCAGCGGCGCGTGTGGATCAATGAACTGCGGCAGCACCGCCAGCATGAAAACCAGCGCCTTGGGGTTGCTGATGTTTACCAGGAAACCGCGGAACACCAGGGCCATCGGCTTGCCGATCTGACGCACGGCCGCGTCGTCGCTCATGTCGCTGGGCAGCGCGCGCCATTGCTTGATCGCGAGGTAAACTAGGTACGCAACGCCGAACCATTTGATTGCATAGAAAGCCGTGGCCGATGCCGTGAGAATCGCGCCAACCCCGGCGCCGACAATCGCGATCTGCACGGCCAGGCCCAATTGCAGGCCCAGGGCGTTCCAGTAACCGCGCCAGAAACCGTATTGCAGACCGCTGGACATCGACGCAATGGCGCCGGCACCGGGAGACAGGCTGATCACCCAGCAGGCGGCAAAAAACGCCAGCCATGTTTGAAGCTCCATCGCACACCTCGACTCAGACTCGTGACAGACGTCTAAGCTAATGCGGCTTTGGGCTGATGACTACTGGTTTTTCTTCGATTGGGGGGAGATGGCCGACCAGCGTTATCAACTTTCGGCCCCCATCGTCGGAACGCCGCCCGGAGCCGGCTCGCTCCTACAGTGGATCTTCAGTGGACAGCTATTTTGTGAACAACCGAGATCCACTGTGGGAGTGAGCCGGCTCCGGGCGGCGTTCCGACGATGGCGGTTTATCAGGCAACAGAAGCCTTACTTTTCAAACCCGCTCGAAGGGAATACATCGCTACCACGCCAGCGTCGAACCGAGCGCTGGAAGAACAGGCTGTTAGGCACCTGCACCATCGCACTGCCGGTCCCGAGCTCTTCCGCTTCGATCAGCGTGGTGTAGAGCAGATTGATCGCCACCACCCGACCTTTGACGCCGGGCTTGTCGGTGGTGTCCACCAGTTCGACGACGTCACCGATGCGGAACGGGCCGACGGTGAAGATCAGGATCGCGCAGAGCAGGTTGGAGAGCACACTCCACATCGCGAAGAACGCCACCGCCGCCACTGCCACAAACCCGGACAACGCGGTCCAGAGCACCGTGGCCGAGACCCCCAGGCGCTCCAGCACGAAAATCAGCGCACTGCCCATGATCAACCAGCGCAAACCGCCCCGCAGCGGCATCAGCAACTGCGGTGGAAACGGGTAGCGCTCACCCAGGCGAGTCAGGCATTTGGCGACAAAGCGTTGGGCGAAGTAACCCGCCAACAGGATCAGCAGGATTTGCGCGGCGAACCAGATCGGCTCGCCCCACCCCGCCGGCAGCGGCAGCTTGAACGCTTCCATCAGGACAACGCCTCCAGCTCCGCCTGCATGCTTTCGAGCAGTTCCAGGGCTTCCATCCACGCTTCTTCGAGTTCGGCTTCACGCACCTTCAGCTTGGCCTGTTCAGCCAGCAGATCACGCAAATCGTTCTTGCGCATCGGTTCGTAGATATCGCTGTCGCCGAGGCTGGTATCGATCTTCGCCAGTTTCTCGTGCAGCTTGCCCAACTCGGCTTCGAGCTTGTCAGCCTCACGCTTGTGCGGTGCCAGTTGCTGACGCAACGCAGCAGCGGCCTGGCGCTGAGCTTTCTTGTCGGTCTTGTCCGGATTGACCGGTGTGTTGCTGACCGGGGCATTGCGCTGACGGTAGTCGACCAGCCAACGGGCGTAGTCTTCCAGGTCGCCATCGAACTCCTCGACCTTGCCGTCTGCCACCAGATAGAAATTGTCGGTGGTGCTTTTGAGCAGATGACGATCGTGGGAGACCACCAGCACTGCGCCACTGAATTCCTGCAAGGCCATGGTCAGCGCCAGGCGCATTTCCAGGTCCAGGTGGTTGGTCGGTTCGTCGAGCAGCAACAGGTTCGGCCGATCCCAGGCGATCAATGCCAGGGCCAGACGGGCCTTTTCGCCGCCGGAGAAATTCAGCACCGGCTCATCGATGCGCGCGCCACGGAAGTCGAAACCACCGAGGAAGTCGCGCAGAGTCTGCTCACGCTCAGTTGGCGCCAGGCGCTGCAAATGCAGCAACGGGCTGGCCTTGGAATCCAGCGAATCCAGCTGATGCTGGGCGAAGTAGCCCACGACGGTGTTCTCGCCACGGGTCAGGCGACCGGCCAACGGCGAGAGTTCACCGGCGAGGTTTTTGATCAGGGTCGATTTACCGGCGCCGTTCGGGCCGAGCAAACCGATCCGCGCGCCGGGGGTCAGTTGCAGCTTGACCTTCTCCAGCACGGCTTTGTCGCCATAACCCAGGCGAGCATCCGACAGATCGATCAGCGGACTGGAGATTTTCTGCGATTCGCGGAAAACAAAGTCAAACGGCGAGTCGACGTGAGCGGCGGACAACTCTTCCATCCGCTCCAGCGCCTTGATCCGGCTCTGGGCCTGGCGGGCCTTGGTGGCCTGAGCCTTGAAGCGGGCGATGTAGCTTTCCATGTGCGCACGTTGCACCTGCTGCTTCTCGTAGGCCTGCTGTTGCTGGGCCAGACGTTCGGCACGGGCGCGTTCGAAGGCGCTGTAACCACCGCGATACAGGGTGATCTTGCGCTGATCGACGTGGGCCACGTGATCGACCACGGCATCGAGGAAGTCCCGGTCGTGGGAAATCAGCAGCAATGTGCCGGGATAGCTTTTGAGCCATTCTTCGAGCCAGATGATGGCGTCGAGGTCCAAGTGGTTGGTCGGTTCGTCGAGCAGTAGCAGGTCCGAAGGGCACATCAAAGCCTGCGCCAGGTTCAGACGCATCCGCCAGCCACCAGAGAAATCTCCTACCGGGCGATCCATCTGCTCATTGGTAAACCCGAGGCCGGCCAGCAGCTTGCGAGCCCGGGCGTCGGCGGTGTAACCGTCGGCGCTGTCGAGTTCCGCGTGCAGACGGGCCTGAGCCGCACCGTCATGCGATGCTTCGGCCGCCGCGAGGTCGCGTTGCACCTCACGCAGGCGCAGGTCGCCATCGAGCACGTAGTCGACCGCCAGGCGTTCGAGCGTCTCGATTTCCTGACGCATGTGGGCGATGCGCCAGTCGGCCGGCAGGAAGCAATCACCCGAGTCCGGGTGCAGCTCACCCCGGATCAAGGCGAACAGGCTCGATTTGCCGGCGCCGTTGGCACCGATGAGGCCGGCTTTGTGGCCGGCGTGCAGGGTCAGCTCGGCGTCTTCTAGCAGACGTTGCGGGCCACGCTGTAAAGTCAGGTTCTGAAGTCGAATCATAATGGCGGCGGAGTCTACCAGCTTCGCTCGCAACTGGCGCGAGTAGCACTATGTCCTCTGACCTGTGGAGCTTTTCCCTTACCACTTACGCCCGCCCCGGCGTTGAAGACGCGTGCCTGCAATTGCAGTCGGCAGGCGTGAATGTGTGCCTGCTGCTCTGTGGGTTCTGGCTGGGAGATCGACGTGTCACCTGCAATGAGCAACGATTGCAGCAGCTTCGCGAAGTGGCCGGGCCCTGGGACGCCGATGTCGTGCGACCGCTGCGAGCATTGCGCATGCAATGGAAAACTGTCGCGACCGAGGATGCCGAGCTGAAAACGTTGCGCGAACAAGTGAAGGCGTTGGAACTGGAAGCCGAGCGACATCTGTTGTTGCGACTGGAACGATCGGCGCAGAGCTGGCCGCAGTGTGAGGCGACCGATCTAACGGCCTGGCTGGAAGGTGTGACGGCGGGCGCCGCCAACCTGGACCGCGACGCGCTGCATCAGCTGCGCGTCGCGGCAACCGACGCTTAGGAAGCGCTGGTTGGGGTGGAGCTGTTGCTCGACGGTGCGGCTGGCGTTGGCGCAGACGATGTGGTCGAGGTGGTTGCTGCTGGAGCAGTCGAAGCCGATGCAGCTGGCGACGGAGTTGCAGTCGCTGGCTTGGTAACTGGCGCAGTAGCTGGCTTGGCAGCAGCGGCCGGTTTTCTCACGGCTGGCTTGGCAGCAGGTTTTGCAGCTGGCTTCGCGGCAGCAGGTTTTGCTGCGGCTGGTTTCGCTGCAGCAGGTTTCGCGGCAGCAGGTTTCGCGGCAGCAGTTTTGGCAGCGGGCTTAGCAGCCGGTTTTGCCGCAGCTTTTGCAGCAGGTTTCGCCGCTGGTTTTGCGGCAGGCTTGGCTGCAGCAGTTTTAGCCGCGACGGTTTTTGCGGCAGCCTTGGCAGCAGGTTTAGCGGCGGCAGGTTTTGCAGCAGGTTTCGCAGCTGCGGTTTTCGCCACAGCCGGTTTCGCAGCCGCAGTTCTTGCAGCAGGTTTAGCGGCAGCTGTTTTTGCAGCAACTGGCTTGGCGGCAGGTTTGGCAGCCGTCGTTTTAGCCGCTGGTTTTGCAGCGCTGGCAGCGACTGGTTTTTTCGCCGCAGGTTTTGCGACAGGCTTGGCTGCGGCTTTCACCGGCGCCTTGGCAGCAGGCTTGGCCGGTGCTTTTGCAGCAGCCGGCTTAGCGGCGGCTTTCTTGGCTGGTGCCGCAGCAGGCTTGGCCGAACGCAGGGACAACGCCTTGCCGACAGCCTCTTGTACACGACCGACACCCTGGGCCAGTTTCAGGCTTTCTTGAGCATCGCGCTTGAGTTGCAGAATGTAGGCACGGGTGTCGGACTGACGATCCTTGAGGGCATCGAGCACGTCTTCGAGTTGCTGCACTCCGTCCTTCGCCTTGGCTTGCGCCTTGGCTTTACCGGCTGCCGCAGCGTCCTGCAATTTGGTACGGGACTTGTGCAATTTTTCCTGCGCTTTTCCGCGCTGCTTTTCCAGTTTGGCGAGCAGTTTTTCAGCATCGGCCAAGGCTTGGGAACAAGCGTTTTCCAAATGCTCGAGCAGGCTGCCCGAGAGTTGTTGGAGTAAGTGCAACGGGGTATTTACAGGCTTCTTGGTGGCCGACATGGTTTACCTCCTGGCTGACGTGGGTGCGGCTCATACTAGACCTCTGATGACACCGCCGCTAGGGCATGTTGACAGTATCGAAAGCGCTGCGTTGCAACGGATTGAAATTCTTCTGCGCTGGTGCAAAACCAGTTCACCTTCAAGCGCACTCACACTGGCATAATCCACCGCATCTCAGATCGGAGTGTGCCCATGTCGCGCTACTTTTTTTTATCGTTGTGTGTGTGTTTTTCCGTGGCTCAGGCCGCCGAAAAAACCACCCCAAATGAGGCTCACGATCTTGCTTACAGCCTGGGTGCGAGCCTGGGTGAGCGCTTGCGCCAAGAGGTGCCGGATCTACAACTCCAGCCATTGCTCGAAGGTCTGCAACAAGCCTATCAAGGCAAGCCGCTGGCATTGAAAGACGAGCAGATCGAACAGATTCTGGCCGAGCACGAAGCCCAGGTCGCCGAGCAACCCGCCCTCGCGCAAAGTGAAGTCGCGCTGGAAAAAGAGCAGCGCTTTCTCACCGAAGAAAAAGCCAAACCGGGTGTTCGTGAATTGGCGGATGGGATTTTGCTGACTGAGTTGGCACCGGGTACGGGCGCCAAGGCTGGCCCTAACGGCAAGGTCGAAGTTTTATACATCGGACGCCTTCCCGACGGCACAGTGTTCGATCAGAACAGCAAGCCGCAGTGGTTCAGTCTCGATAGCGTAATCAGCGGCTGGCGCAGCGCATTGCAAAACATGCCGGTCGGTGCGAAATGGCGCCTGGTGATTCCATCGTCTCAAGCCTATGGCGCGGACGGTGCCGGCGACCTGATCGCCCCGTTCACGCCGCTGGTATTCGAAGTTGAATTGCGCGGTGTCACAAGCTGAAAACTGAAAGCCAGAAACAAAAAACGGCGCGCATAGCGCACCGTTTTTAGATTCTCGCTAGAGGCGAGGGTCTTGCAGGAAGAGGTTCAGGCCTGAACCGAGTCCTCTTCCTTGTGAGCCGTGTGCAACACTTCGATCAGGCAATCTTCCAGTTCGAAGCGTTCGTGCAACAGCCCGCCCAGCTCCTTGAATTTCTCCGCGACGCACTTGCCTGCATCACACAGGTCGTTGAACGCCAGCAGCTTCTCGGTGATGACGTCGATGCGCGGGTAAATCGTCTCGGCCAACTCCAGCCCGCGAGTGTCGCCAAATGCCTTGGCTTCGCCGGTCAGCTGTTCGTAAATCTCGAAGTGCCCGGCAGACACGTAATCGACCAGCACGCCGCAGAATTCCTGCAACGGCTTGCGGTTCTCGCCCAGAGACTCAGGCTTGGCACCGAGAGCATCGTAGGCCCGAACCAGTTCGTGACGCTCCTGCAACCAGCGATCGATCAGCAGATGCACTCCACCCCAACGTTCCTGAGCATTCTGACAACTTTCGAGCATGGTGATCTCTCTTCCCTTGTGGGTCATGCTGCCCTACACCTGTCGCAGACTTGAAAATCAAGAATCGGCCAGGCAGAGCGTCATCGAGCAACATAATTCCAATGACACGTGCGGGCCAGATTATGCCCGCGCGACAATGGCTTCAAGGTACGCAGGAGATAAAGTTCATACAAGTGTTTAATCACCCGCCAATCCCCGGTGCGACGACATGCCGCTGAGCGGTCGCTCGCAGGCAAGCCAGACCACGCGCAGCAGCTGATAAACACCCAGAATCGACATCGCCACGAAGAGCAGCAAACTCCACTCCGGGATACTCAGGTCGAACAGCGTCCAGGAAATTTCTGCGCAATCTTCCTCCCCTTTGAACATCCGCGTCACCTGGCACAACCAGGGCAAGTTCTCGTACAGCGCTTCTGGATGGGCTGAGCAAGTCGATAGCTGATGCGCTGGATCGCTTTGCAACAACACCTGCCGCGATGCCGTGACCATGCCCGCCAGACTGCATGACAGACCGAGCAGCCAATAAAGAAAAGTCCCGAAGCGGCCGGGGCCATGCACCGAAGCCACCATACAGGTACCGGTAAACAGCGCCAGGCAGACTCGCTGCAACAGGCATAACCCGCAAGGCTTGAGGCCGATTGCATATTCCAGGTAATAGGAAACGCCCAGGGCCAGGGCACCAGCAACAAAAGCCATGAAAAACAAGGAGCGTGAGCAGGCCAAAAACATGGCTTATCCGTAACAGTAGAGACAGGCGGTTACGGTAGAGGAAAGCGCGCCAGCCTTTCAAGGCAGGCCAGCACGGACACTTCACCAAAAGTGTAGGGAATTCCCGACAGCGTCGGGAGGACTTGATGTAGTCCTCTGTAGGAAGATGCCGATCAGGGACTAGAAAGCTAAACATTCATGCGTCGAACAACGGCTCCCGCCCCCTTTAGCCGCTGGTGCGGCCTGTGTCCGGCTGCAGAGCAGTCGTCATAAATTTAAACGCGATTTGCCTGATGTATCCGTGGCGCTCGTTTTATGGCCGCTTCGCCCGAGCGCGGACCGGCCGACGCAGGCTGCGCCAGCTGCAGAAGAAGCGAGTCAAGCGTAAACGGGGGCTGGCAGGGGTGCCGCCAGAAGGCGCTCATCCAGCAGACCCAGACCTTCCTGAAACAATTGATTACTGCGCTCTGTGTCACCGAGCTGCGCGAGCAACCGTGCCAGTTCCGCGCAGGCTTCCGGATTGCGCTGCACCCGCAAGCTGCTTTCCAGATAGTCTCGCGCCTTGCCCCACAGACTGCTTTGCAGGCACAAGCGGCCCAGTGTCAGCAGAAGGCTTGGGTCGGCCGGATGATCCTTGAGCCAACCCTCCGCCGTTTGCAGTTGACGAGCCGGATCGCTACCGCGAACCAATCCGTAGAGACGGGCCAGGTGACTGTCGTACTTGCGCTTGAGGGCCGCACGCAGCACCTCTTCCGCTTCGACCTGCGCGCCCAGCTGCCGCAGCTGCTCGGCATAGGCCAGCACCAGCTGAGGTTCATGGCGCTGAGCCGAGGTGAGCTGCTGCCAGGCGCGATTGAGCGACTGCAGACCGACCGTGCCATCCGCTTCCTGATGCGCGGCCAGGGAAAGATTTTCACCCCACGCACGGCGCTCCAGATCGGCCAGCTCGGCGGGCGGCAAGACTTTATCCTTGCGCAGCTCCGGCAGCAGGCGGATCACTGCCGACCAGTCGCCACGCTGCTGATGCAGGCGCTGCAACTGGCGCAAGGTCTGGACGTTATGAGGATGACGCTCGTGCATGGCTTGCAGCGTCACCAGGGCGCCTTCAGTGTCGCCACGGTCGTTCTGCAATTGGGCGTGATTCAAGGCAATCGCCAGCTCGGCCTTGGGCTGACGTTCGAGGGCGCGCTCCAGCAAGTTGTCGCATTCCTCGTAGTGACCTTGTTCATTGGCGGCGCGCGCAGCACCGAGGTAGTAGAGCAGCGGCTGGCGCTCGGCTTCGGCGGCGCGATGCAGATGACGCTGCGCACTGGCCCAGCGACCTTCTGCCAAATCCAGCTGACCGTGCTCGATCGCCACTTGCACCCGGCGGCTGCGATTGCGCCGCGACCACGGATTGACCACCCCACTGGAAGTCGTTACCAGTTCGACCAATGCCTTGATGCCCCAGAACACCAGCCAGAGCACCGCGACCAACGCCAAAGTTGCCCACAGGCTCGCTTCATAGCGGAAGGTCTTGTAGGCGATCAACACGTAACCGGAATGCTCGGCAATCGCCAGGCCCAGTGCAGCGGCTGCGGCGATGACCAGGAACACGATCACATAGAGGCGCTTCATGGTGTGGCCTCCTGCGCAGTGTTCGTGGCCGGTTTTGCCATCGGTTTGATCGAGTCTTCGGCGTTGACGTTACGCCGCTCCAGATACCCCTGAACCGCACTCAGTGTGCCGGTCAGGTCCGGCGTGACCACGGTGACCGGCTGCTTGCTCAACTCGCCCACCTGTTCAAGCATGACTTTGCTCTGAGGGTTGTCCTGGTTGAAATTGCCCGTCAGTACATCCCGCGCCTCCGCCAGCGCCTGGGTATAAACCGCTGCCTGACCATTGAGCGCGGCCCATTGAGCCTGCTCCAGCGCCAGGCTCAGCGCCAGGCGCACCTGACTCAGGCTCTGCCCGGCCAGCAATGGGCGAACATTCTTGTCCGCGTTGAAATCGATGCGGATGTAGCGCGAAATCTGATCCCACCATTGTGCCCAACGACTGGCACCGTCGCCGTCGGCCGTCAGGCCCAGCAACGATTCCCCACGGTCCTTGTACTCGGGCGCCAGTTCGGTGAGGTCGATGACCTGATCGCGCAACGCGCCCAGACGCAGGAACAACCCGGTGCGATCCGGCTGTGCAGTGCTACGCAGTGCCACCAGGGTTTTGGCCACTTGCTCGCGAGCGGCGTAGGACCCCGGATCGTTCTGTTCACGCAGAATTTCATCGGCGCCCTGCACCAGGGCCTGAGCACTGCTGATGTCCTGCAACGCAGAAAGACGCAGGCTGGCCAGACGCAACAAGTGCTCGGCTTCAGCCAGACGCCAGTCCTTGCGGCTCGCACCAAGAACGGTTTCCAGACGCTGATTCAAACGTTGCTGATCGCCTTGCAACTGCGTCACCAGACGGCTGCGAGCGTCCAGCTCTTCGGCCGCCGGCATTTGCTCAAGGCGCGCGCTCAAGCGCTGTTCGTTAAGCTTCAGACTTTGCGCCTGATCGCTCAACGCCTGGACCTGGCTCAACTGCTGCTGGTTAGTGGCTTGCAGGTGACGCACCTGCCAGACACCCCAACCGCCGACGACAACGCCGGCGGCGCCCAGCAGCAGCGCGACGATTGCCAGCCCATTACCTCGACGCTGCACTTCAACAGCGGGTGGAGTTTCAACCGGCGCTTCAAGCACCGGCAGCACGTCATCTTTCGGCAAGGCTGTTTCGCTCACGTATCCATCCTTTGCATTAGAGAACGGGTTCGGGATGCTCCCGTAACGCCGTCAGCAAAGCCGCGGCACTGGCGCCACGACAATCCACAACTGTTTGGGCCCCGGCGGCACATGCCAGCTCGGCGACCCTGGGGCTTGGAACAAACAACGGCAACTGCGCAAGCGCAGGCCAGGCATCGCCCGCCAATTGGCGCAGGTGCTCAAAACCCTGTCCACTGCTGACCACCAGCCCGTTCAAGCGTTCCGCTACGATCCGGTCAGGCAGCACCGTCGACGGGTATTGAGGCAGACCGCGACGGTACAGCTCCAGATACTCGACACTAGCACCAAGCTCGCGCAAACGCTCAGCCAGCAACTCGCGCCCGCCCTCCCCGCGCAAGATCAGCACCCGCGGATCGGGCCGGGCAACAGCGTCGCGCAACGAGGGAAGCTCAAGCAAGGCTTCGCTGTCATCGCCCTCGGCGGGGAAACTCACGTCCAGCCCGTTTTCCGCGAGAATCTGCGCAGTCGCCGCGCCCACACTGAACCAGCGTGGGGCCGGTGGCTGTGGCCAATACTGATTGAGCAGGTCAACGCCGATTCTGGCGGCCGGTTTACTGACCACGATCACCGCACAGTAACGATCCAGCCCCTGAATCACCTCGCGCATTGTGTCAGAGGCAGGGATCGGCTCGATCTCTAGAAGCGGCAAGCTGCTGCTGAATATCCCCACTTGCGACAAAATGCTGGTCAGCGCCGCCGACTCATCCGCAGGGCGCGTCAGCAGCAGGCGCCAGCCGGTCACTCGTGACCTGCCTCGCCATAGACTGCCTTCAGAATGTCGTCGGCGCCTTGACTCAGCAGGTCTTCAGCCACTTGCACGCCCAAGGCTTCTGCATCGCCACGTGGTGCGCGGGCCTCGGCGCTCAGCAGCAGACCGCCGCTCGGATCGCCCACCAGACCCCGCAACCAGATCTGCTCGCCTTCAAGCACGGCGTAGCAGGCGATCGGCACTTGGCAGCCGCCATTCAGATGTTTGTTGAGGGATCGTTCCGCGGTCACGCGGGTGGCGGTGTCCTGGTGATGCAATGGCGTCAGCAACGCGTGAATTTCACTGTCAGCGCTGCGGCATTCGATGCCGACCGCGCCCTGGCCACCGGCCGGCAGACTGTCGTCGACGCTGATCGCCGAGGTGATGCGATCTTCAAAGCCCAGGCGAATCAGGCCGGCCGCTGCGAGGATGATGGCGTCGTATTCGCCGGCATCGAGCTTGGCCAGGCGCGTATTGACGTTGCCGCGCAGGAAGCGGATTTCGAGGTCCGGGCGGCGGGTCAGCAACTGAGCCTGACGGCGCAGGCTGGAAGTGCCGACGATGCTGCCTTGCGGCAACTCATCCAGGCTGGCGTAGGTATTGGAAACAAAGGCATCACGCGGGTCTTCGCGCTCGCAGATGCAAAACAGACCGAGGCCTTCGGGGAAGTCCATCGGCACGTCTTTCATGGAGTGCACAGCGATGTCGGCTTCGTTTTCCAGCAGCGCGGTTTCCAGTTCCTTGACGAACAGGCCCTTGCCACCGATTTTCGACAGCGGCGAGTCGAGCAGCTTGTCGCCACGACTGACCATGGGCACCAGCGTCACGAGCAGACCCGGGTGGGCCTCTTCCAGACGGGTCTTGACGTATTCGGCCTGCCACAGGGCGAGAGCACTTTTGCGGGTGGCGATGCGGATTTCGCGAGAGGACATGGATCAATCCGTACTGAATAGATACGGCGGATAATAACAGCTCAGCCAAATCCACTTTGACTTGTATCAGAAACTGCGCGGCCTCCCTGGCCTCGGACGTCCAGCAAACGGGTATGAAGTTCGCCTGTAATCAGCGAATTAAAGCTGCTGCATCATTTTGCGCACGCCGGCCACGTGACGACGGCTGACGATCAGGGCGTCGCCATTGAGGCCTTTGAGGAATAGCTGAAAATGCCCCAGCGGCGTGCGCTGCAGGCGTTCAATACGTTCCCGGGCGACCAGAGCGTTGCGGTGGATGCGCACGAAACGATCGCCGAACTCATCTTCCAAGGCCTTGAGCGGCTCATCCAGCAGCACTTCGCCGCCTTCGTGGCGCAAGGTCACGTATTTATGGTCAGCAATGAAGTAGACCACCTGACCCAATGGGATCAGCTCAATGCCTTTACGGGTTCGGGCACTGATGTGGCTTCGTGGGCCGCTACCGCTTTCGGCAGCCGGGCGGGTCAGGGCGGCGAGTTGGAGGCGATTGGGCCGCTCGGCTTTTTTCAACGATTCATGCAATTGTTCTGTACGCACAGGTTTCACCAGATAGCCTACGGCGCTGGCCTGTAAGGCTTCCACGGCAAATTCATCGGGCCCTGTGCAAAACACCACGGCAGGCGGGGTTTCGCGTTCGCATAACCGTGCAGCCACTTGCAGGCCATCAAGGCCCGGCATGCGGATATCGAGTAACACGATATCCGGCTTGTGGCTGTCGATCAGTGCCAACGCTTCTTCGCCGTTCGTGGCGCTGGGCTCCAGGACACTGTATCCCTCGAGTTCGCCGACCATTCGGCTCAGGCGCTCGCGGGCTAGGGGTTCGTCATCAACGATCAGGACATTCATATTGCGCTGGATTCCTGCGTGAGTCTCGCACAAGGATAGCGTAGACAAGTGAAGTGACGTCCGTCACCGCGATCCACGCTAAGACTAGCGCGAGGGCCAAAAAGTGCCGCGAGACCGGCGGCTAAATTTTCATCTACCGAGTGATTGGAGGCTCTGGCCCGCGTAAGCGAGGTATCGCCGTAGGGTTTGCCGATACACAATATGAACACCCCCTCTTCTTATAGTCAGCCGCAGCGCCGGGAAGTGCGCTGATCCTATTGTCCAACTGTAGACGGTTGCCGGGACGATATTGCTGAATTGAAAAATATCGTTGCGCAATTTCCCACAAGTCATGTCCTGAGTATGGACCGCGCCCCGGAAAAAAAACCTGTCGACCAGCGTCAACGACAGGATTGGCAACCCTGTTATTATCCGCGACAGCTTCCACCGTCATTTTTTCTCCAGCCGACACGAGCGAATTCATGAGCACTGACAAGACCAATCAGTCCTGGGGCGGCCGCTTCAGTGAACCCGTCGACGCCTTCGTCGCCCGCTTCACCGCCTCCGTCACTTTCGACCAGCGCCTGTATCGCCACGACATCATGGGCTCGATCGCCCACGCCACCATGCTGGCCAAGGTCGGCGTGCTGACCGACGCCGAGCGCGATAGCATCACTGATGGCCTGAAGACCATCCAGGGTGAAATCGAGGCCGGCCAGTTCGATTGGCGCATCGACCTCGAAGACGTGCACATGAACATCGAGGCGCGCCTGACCGACCGCATCGGCGTGACCGGTAAAAAGCTGCACACCGGCCGCAGCCGTAATGACCAGGTCGCCACCGACATCCGCCTGTGGCTGCGTGACGAGATCGACCTGATCCTGGCAGAAATCACCCGCCTGCAAAAAGGCTTGCTGGAGCAGGCCGAGCGCGAGGCCGGCAGCATCATGCCGGGCTTCACCCACCTGCAAACCGCACAGCCGGTGACCTTCGGGCACCACATGCTGGCCTGGTTCGAAATGCTCAGCCGCGACTACGAGCGTCTGGTGGACTGCCGCAAGCGCACCAACCGCATGCCCTTGGGCAGCGCCGCGCTGGCCGGCACCACTTACCCGATCGACCGCGAATTCACCGCCCAGCTGCTGGGCTTCGACGCGGTTGGCGGCAACTCGCTGGACAACGTGTCCGATCGCGACTTCGCCATTGAATTCTGCTCGGCCGCGAGCATCGCGATGATGCACTTGTCGCGCTTCTCCGAAGAGCTGGTGCTGTGGACCAGCGCGCAGTTCCAGTTCATCGATCTGCCGGACCGCTTCTGCACCGGCAGCTCGATCATGCCGCAAAAGAAAAACCCGGACGTGCCAGAGCTGGTGCGCGGCAAGACCGGCCGCGTCTTCGGCGCACTGATGGGCCTGCTGACCCTGATGAAAGGCCAGCCACTGGCCTACAACAAGGATAACCAGGAAGACAAGGAGCCGCTGTTCGATGCCGCCGACACCTTGCGCGACTCGCTGCGGGCTTTTGCCGACATGATCCCGGCGATCAAGCCCAAGCACGCGATGATGCGCGAAGCGGCGCTGCGTGGTTTCTCCACCGCGACCGACCTGGCCGACTACCTGGTACGTCGTGGCCTGCCGTTCCGTGATTGCCACGAGATCGTCGGCCATGCCGTGAAGTACGGTGTGGAAAGCGGTAAAGACCTCGCGGAAATGAGCCTGGAAGAGCTGCGCAAATTCAGCGACCAGATCGATCAGGACGTGTTTGCCGTGCTGACCCTGGAAGGCTCGGTGAACGCCCGCGACCATATCGGCGGGACTGCACCGGCGCAGGTCAAGAAGGCTGTGGCTCGCGGCCAGGCACTGCTCGCCAGCCGCTAAGTCAAAAGCTTCGCGGGCAAGTCGGATCGCCGCACCGCTCGCTCCTACAGGTTATGTTTCGTCCTGCAATTCGAACGACACAAATTCTGTAGGAGCGAGCGGTGCGGCGATCCGACTTGCCCGCGAAGACTGACTTCAGAGCGCTACAAAACCTACTTCTTGGACGCGACCATCGCCATAAACGCCGGCATCGCCGCGTCCTTGTCCGCCGCAATCCGCTGCACGTTCGGGTTCTGCTCCAGACGCTTCAACAGCGCCTTGGCCGCCGGCATCTCAGCCAGCAAGTCCAGATCGAACAGCTTCTGCGCCACCGCACAGGCCAGCGGCACGCTGTACAGGAAATACAAATCCGCAATGCTCAGACTGTCGCCCGCCACATAAGGGGCAAACTTGCCATGCCGGCCCAACGCCGCAAAACCCGCCAGCAACTCAGCCTTGGTCTTGTCCTTGATCGCCTCCGGCACCTGCATGCCGAAAAACGCCTCGGCGTAGCACGCGCGCCCAGGCAGTTCGATGTACAGCTCGATTTCCTTTGCCAGCGCCAGCACCTGGGCGCGTTCGAAAGGATCGCTCGGCAACAGTGGCGTGCCTTTCTGGCTTTGCTCGATGTACTCGAGAATCACCGCAGTTTCGTTGATGAAGCCCTGCTCGGTGCGCAACACCGGCACCTTGCCGCGTGGACTGATGGCCAACGCTTCCGGGCTCGTGCCCGCGTAAAACGGTACTTCTTCAAACGGCACGCCCTTCTCCAGCAGCGCCAGCTTGACCATGTTGTAGTAGTTACTGACGGAGAATCCATAAAGCTTGAGCATCACATAGCCTCCAGGCCGTGCGGGGTTGGCAGTGCCTGTTTATAGAACGCCGAGGCGATTTCTGCCAGCAGCATCACAGCGCTGAATGCAGGTAAACTGGCCGCCTTAAACTTGAGGAGCCTGCCATGAGCGAGCCAACCGACATCGATAGCGACGAAGAAGAATTCACCGAAACCACCCTGATCGAAGCCATCGAAAACCAGATCGAAAGCGACAACCCGCCAGCGGCCAAGGCAACTTTCAACAAGCTGACCCTGGTGGGTTACGAGCGTGAAGAAATCCTCAATCTGATGGCTCACGTGTTGGCGGTGGAAATCGACGCGATCCTCGAAGAAGACCGCGCGTTCAATACCGAATGGTACGAAACTGCGTTGCGTGCCCTACCGGAATTGCCGCCGGAAAAGAAGTAAACCCGATTCCGTAGGCGCGAGGCTTGCCCGCGAAGGGTGCACTGAGGTTTTTCCAGACAAACCGTGTCATCGTTCTTCGCGGGCAAGCCTCGCTCCTACGCACCCCGCTGCCGCACCACCCACCGGGGAATGCTTCCCGAGGCGAAAAAACCCTGATGCAGGCACTGGACATGCCGCACAAGTGGGCTCACCTTAGGGGCGCTGTCGTCCAATTCCTAGAAAGTCTGGAGTCCTTATGTCGCTTACCCCTGAGTTGGTTGCCGAACTGGAAATCCTCGCCCTCTTCAACCTGGACAGTTCCCAGGAAGGTTTGAAAATTCATCAGACCGCTGCCCCGAAAGCCATTGCTGCCGCTCGACGCCTGTACGAAAAAGAACTGATCGATCAGCCTGATGGTGGTTATCTGACCAGTCTGGGTCGTGACGCCGCGCAAAATGTACAAACCGTTCTGACGATTCTGAGCGTCCAGGAAACAGCCTGAGTATTACCGCATAGCCCACGGAAACCCCTGCTACGGGATTTCCGCGGGCAAACTTCGTGACCTGCGGTCGCCACGCGATAGAATCCTGACGTCAAAAATACAAAATCAGCTTAAAAGTCCCGGGCCCGAGGCGCTAGACTCCCCCTCATCCGCAGACACCCACGTCCGAGCCTCGCGAGCCGGTTTGAGCTGACATGACCCGCACCCATGAAATCCGCCCCGATCTGGACGAGGGAATCGACCGCAAGGTTCTCAGCCAGCTGCGCGCACGTTTTCTGAAGCTCAACGAAGGCCGCATGGCCCGTGCCATGGAAGGGCTGTCGACCCGCCAGCAAACGGTGCTGACGCTTCTGCCGCTGTTTTTCCACGTTAATCACCCGCTATTGCCGGGCTATGTGTCGGGCAGCACGCCGGCCGGGCTGTCGAATTTCGAGCCTGACGCCAACGCCCTCGCTGAAGCCCAGCGCCTGACCCGATCGTTCTCCTATAAGCCGCGCCACGGCAGCAACCCGCCGCGACCGATTCACGGGCTGTTCCTGATGGGCAGCCTCGGCACCCTGGCCCAGGCCGATCAAAGCGACATGGACGTGTGGGTGTGTCACAGGCCGGACTTGAGCGAGACCGAACTCGCCGAGCTGCGTAAAAAGTGCCAGTTGCTTGAGGTCTGGGCCGCCAGCCAAGGCGCCGAGGCGCATTTCTTTCTGATCGACCCGGCCCGCTTCGTACTCGGCGAGCGCGATACGCAATTGAGTTCGGATGACTGCGGCACGACCCAGCACTACCTGCTGCTGGATGAGTTCTACCGCACCGCGATCTGGCTGGCCGGTCGCACACCGATCTGGTGGCTGGTGCCGGTTTACGAAGAAGCCGCCTACGACCGTTACACCCACACGCTGCTGTCCAAGCGTTTCATCCGTGCTGACGAGGCGCTGGACCTGGGACATCTGGCCTATATCCCGCCAGGCGAATTCATCGGTGCCGGGCTCTGGCAGTTGTTCAAGGGCATCGAGTCGCCCTACAAGTCAGTGCTCAAACTTCTGCTGATCGAGGTTTACGCCAGCGAACACCCGAAGGTTCACTGCCTGAGCCTGCGTTTCAAACAGGCGGTATTCGCCAATCAACTGGACCTCGACGAGCTCGACCCCTACATCGTCGTTTACCGACGCATCGAGGAATACCTCACCGCGCGTGGCGAGCCGGAGCGCCTGGAGCTGGTGCGCCGCGCGTTGTACCTGAAGGTCAACCGCAAGCTCACCGGCAGCAGTCGCACCCAGAGCTGGCAGCGCTCACTGCTTGAGCGATTGGCGCATGAATGGAATTGGGATCAGCGGCAACTGGCGCTGCTCGACAGCCGCAGCCAATGGAAAGTCCGCCAGGTCAGCACCGAACGCCGGGCCTTGGTCAACGAGCTCAACTACAGCTACCGCTTCCTGACCCAGTTCGCCCGCAATGAGCAAACCGTCAGCCTGATCAACAAACGCGACCTCAACGTGCTGGGTCGCCGGCTGTATGCCGCCTTTGAGCGCAAAGCGGACAAAGTCGAGTTCATCAACCCCGGCATCGCCCCGGACCTGGCCGAAGACACCCTGACCTTGGTGCAGGCGCCCAACAAGAAAGAACCCGGGCAAACCCAGTGGGGCTTGTATAACGGCAGCCTGACCGCCCACGAGTGGGAACATTTCGCGCCGATCAAACGCAGCCGCCAATTGCTGGAACTGCTGACCTGGTGCCACCGCAACGGCGTGATCGACAGCAGCACCCGCCTCGCCTTGCACCCCGGCACCAGCGACTTGAGCGAATTTGAACTGTTCAACCTGCTCGGCAGCCTGCAACAAAGCATCGCCCTGCCGTTGGCGACCGTCGCCGAAGAGCCGTTGCTGCGCGCAAGCGTGCCGAGCGAAGTGCTGATTCTGGTGAACGTCGGCGTCGACCCGCTCAAGCACCATCGCGACCTGAATATCCTGATGACCACCGAACGCACCGACTCCCTGAGCTATGCCGGAGTCCGCGAGAATCTGGTACTGACCCTGGACCAGGTCACGCTCAACAGCTGGAACGAAGTACTGGTCAACCGCTACGACGGCCCTCACGCCCTGCTCGACTGCCTGCGCGATCACCTCAATAACCTGCCGAGCGGGGCCCTACAGCCCAAGCTGCGGGTTCGCTGTTTCTGCCACAACCGTGCGCAATTCATCGCCCGGCGGGTCGAAGAAGTCCTCGATACCGCGCAGAATCTGCTGCTGAGCCAGCTCAATCATCGTTACCTGATTCAGGTCCAGCAGCATTATCACGTTCTGGAACTGGTGCCCGGCCACGTCAATCACGTTGCCCTCGCCACGTTGCCAGCGCTGTTCGATTACCTCGGTGAAGAGCTGGCGAGTTACAGCCCGCTGCACCTGGACCCGATGGCACTGGAAGACCACGACCTGGCGCTGCTCCTGCCCATGGGCCAGCCCGAATGCATTCAGGTGTTTTACCGAATCAACGAGCAGCAGGCTGATCTGTACGTCCTGGATGAGTTCAATGCCCTGTGGCAACAGCGTTTGCCGTATCACGACGAGCAAAGCCTGCTGGTGCCGCTGCAACGATTCCTGCAATCGATCCAGTACCGACGCGACGCCTTGCTGCCGATGAACACCGTTCAGCCACTGAACCTGGAAACGTTGTATTACCAGCTATTGCCGTCAGGTCCCGGTCGGGCGCGTCGGGTCGAAGCCCGGCCGGCGCCGCAAACCCCGATCAACAAACCGTTCTACGACGTGCAGGCGATCATCGGCAAAGCCGCGCCAGGGCAGGTGCAGGTCACGTTGTATTGCAATCAGCGGGAGTTTTCAGAGCTGGAACATGGCGACCAATTGTTCAGCGTGGTCGCCCAGGAGATCGTCGAGCAGCGCCGTGAAACCGAGCGCTATCGCTGCTACATCACCGACCTGGATTTGTCGGGCCTGCTCGGTGATGGTCAGAGTTCAAGCAATCTGTACTTGCGCTACAAGGCCGACCTGGAGCGCGCATTGAATGAGGCGCTCGAGCAGGTCTGAGGGGGGTTATTCCGGAAAGTGGCCGCCCTCGGCCGGTTGCGATTCAACTTCCAGCAGGGTCAGTTTCAACGTCTTGCCACCCGGTGCCGGCCAGTCGATGTGCTGGCCAACCTTGAGGCCAAGCAGTGCGCTGCCGACTGGCGCCAGAATCGATATCTTGCCTTCGTCGGCATTGGCATCTTTCGGGTAAACCAATGTCAGGTGGTAGTCCTTGCCGCTGATTTCTTCACGGCAATGCACCCGGGAGTTCATGGTCACGACATCGGCAGGCACGTCTCCGTGACCGACCAGGGTATCGGCGCGATCCAGTTCGGTTTGCAGCGCGATAACGCCCGGCAGCGTGTCATCCAGGCTGTCGATCAGGCGTTCCAGACGTTGCACGTCCAGACGGGTAAGGGTGATGGAAGGTGCGGTCATGATAGAGGCAGACTCCTTTCTTCTGCACAGAAAAAGCAAAACCCCGCCAGAAAAAGGCGGGGTTTTCACGAGCCTCGATGGGTTGAGGCGTTTCTGGACACTATCACAGCTCAATAAATATACAAGTCAGGCCCGACCAAGCCCCTTTGTAGCAGCTGGCGAAGCCTGCGTCCGGCTGCGCAGCAGTCGTTAGATCAGGCGATAAGGTGTATCAGGAATACCGAGCACTCAGGTTTTACGACTGCTGCGCAGCCGAACGCAGGCTTCGCCAGCTGCTACAGGTCGCGTGAAGCTTCAGTTGGTGGTTTTGCGCTGGGTCGCCTCGGCGCAGATGACACGACGGCGATCATCATCGGCCGAACGCCATTCTCGGATGTCTTCGACATGGCGAAAACACCCCAGGCAGACCTTCTGCTCGTCCAGTCGGCACACACCGCTGCACGGCGACGGCACCGCCGGGCTGACGTTGCTGTAGAGCGGCTTGGGTGGGCGAACGGGTGCAGGCGACGTCACAATCTCACAGACCTTCGAAGTCGAGATCGACGTCGGCCTGCTGCTTGACGATGCGCTCAAGCATTTCACCCAGCTGCTCTTCGCTCTTGTCGCACATCCAGCGCTCGCTTTCTGTGTCGTAATCGAAGTGGAAACCACCGGACACGGCCGCGAGCCACAGCTGACGCAACGGTTCCTGGCGGCTGAAGATCAACTGGCTGCCGTTTTCGAACTTGACGGTGAGCACACCGGCCGAGCTCTCCAGATCAACATCCAGATCGCTCTCATCGAAAATATCCTCCAGCGATTGCTGGGTGGCATCGACCAGATCGTGGAAACGGGCTTCGGTCAAACTCATTACGGCAACCTCAAAAAGTGTCTGTTCACGCTCAAGCGCCGCAAGATACGGGCGAGCCCCGGTGATTGCAAAGGATAACGATCAAGCGTCGATATAGGTACATCAAACGCTGTACATGTGGGAGCGGGCTTGTGTGGCGAGGGGATTTAGCGAAACGTCGCACCGCCCCGTTGGGTTGCGAAGCAGCCCCAGCAGTTCAAGGTTAAACGGGAGTGCTTGCGACTGCTGCGCAGCCGAACGGGAATAAATCCCCTCACCACAAGCCCCGCCGGACGGGACCCCCGTCGCATAGGCAAGCTGCCGGGTGGCCGGTATACTCCGGCGCAATTAACGCATTTTCAAGGATTTCGCCATGAAGCGCCTGATCTCTTCCCTTGCCGCGCTCCTAGCGGTTGCCTGCCTTGTGTCGGCCTGTGGTCAAAAAGGCCCGCTGTACCTGCCCGACGATTCCCAGGACCCTGCCGAGCAGGCCAAGTCGTCGCAAAAACAGCCTGCTTCCAAAGCACACAAGCACGACGTCTACCAATAAGGGAACGCCATGGACGCTTTTAACTACCGTGACGGCGAGCTGTTCGCGGAAGGGGTTGCCCTGTCCGCCATCGCCGAGCGCTTTGGCACACCGACTTACGTCTACTCCCGCGCCCACATCGAAGCCCAGTACCTGGCTTATGCCGATGCGCTGGCCGGCATGCCGCACCTGGTCTGCTTTGCGGTCAAGGCCAACTCCAACCTGGGTGTACTGAATGTCCTGGCGCGTTTGGGCGCCGGTTTTGACATCGTTTCCCGTGGCGAGCTAGAACGCGTACTGGCCGCTGGCGGCAGCGCCGACAAGATTGTGTTCTCCGGTGTCGGCAAGACCCGTGACGACATGCGTCGCGCCCTGGAAGTCGGCGTCCATTGCTTCAACGTCGAATCCACCGATGAGCTGGAGCGCCTGCAAGTGGTCGCCGCCGAGCTGGGCGTTCGCGCGCCGATCTCGCTGCGCGTGAACCCGGACGTCGATGCCGGCACGCACCCGTACATTTCCACTGGTCTTAAAGAGAACAAGTTCGGCATCGCCATCGCCGACGCCGAAGACGTGTACATCCGCGCCGCACAACTGCCAAACCTGGAAGTGGTCGGTGTCGATTGCCACATCGGTTCGCAACTGACCACCCTGCCGCCCTTCATCGACGCCCTCGACCGCCTGCTGGGCCTGGTCGACCGCCTCGGCGATTGCGGCATTTACCTGCGCCACATCGATCTCGGTGGTGGTTTGGGCGTGCGTTATCGCGATGAAGAGCCGCCATTGGCTGCCGACTACATCAAAGCCGTGCGCGAGCGTCTCGACGGTCGTGACCTGGCGCTGGTGTTTGAACCGGGCCGTTTCATCGTCGCCAACGCCGGCGTGCTGCTGACCCAGGTCGAATACCTCAAGCACACCGAACACAAAGACTTCGCCATCGTCGATGCGGCCATGAACGACTTGATCCGCCCGGCGCTGTACCAGGCCTGGATGGACGTCACTGCCGTGCGCCCTCGCGCTACCGCGGCTCGTGCCTACGACATCGTCGGCCCGATCTGCGAGACCGGCGACTTCCTGGCCAAGGATCGTGAACTGGCTCTGGAAGAAGGCGACCTGCTGGCCGTGCATTCGGCTGGCGCCTATGGGTTTGTCATGAGTTCCAACTACAACACCCGCGGCCGTGCCGCTGAAGTGTTGGTGGACGGTGATCAGGCATTTGAAGTGCGTCGCCGTGAGACGGTAGCCGAGTTGTTTGCTGGCGAAAGCCTGCTGCCGGAGTAATCCCATGCTGCTGCGTTTTACCAAGATGCACGGCCTGGGCAATGACTTCATGGTCCTTGACCTGGTCAGCCAGCACGCGCACATCCTGCCCAAGCATGCCAAGCAATGGGGCGATCGGCACACTGGCATCGGTTTCGACCAGTTGCTGATCGTCGAAGCGCCGAGCAACCCGGACGTGGATTTCCGTTACCGGATCTTCAACTCCGACGGTTCCGAGGTAGAGCAGTGCGGCAACGGTGCGCGCTGTTTCGCCCGCTTCGTGCTCGACAAGCGCCTGACCGCCAAGCGGCAGATTCGCGTCGAGACCAAAAGCGGCATCATCGAACTGGATATTCGCAGCGACGGCCAGATCGGTGTCAACATGGGCGCACCGCGCCTGGTGCCGGCCGAGATTCCGTTCGAGGCGCCAGAACAGGCCTTGAGTTATAAGCTCGATGTCGAGGGTGCAACGGTCGAACTGGCCGCCGTGTCCATGGGCAACCCCCATGCGGTGCTGCGGGTCAGCGACATCAACAACGCACCGGTGCATGAACTGGGGCCGAAAATCGAACACCACCCGCGCTTCCCGGCGCGGGTCAATGTCGGTTTTCTCCAGGTCATCGACCGGAACCGTGCGCAGTTGCGCGTCTGGGAACGTGGCGCCGGGGAAACCCAGGCCTGCGGCACCGGCGCTTGCGCTGCCGCAGTGGCTGCGATCAGCCAGGGGTGGATGGATTCGCCGCTATTGATCGACCTGCCCGGCGGGCGCCTGTCCATTGAATGGGCAGGCCCTGGCCAACCGGTCATGATGACCGGCCCGGCAGTGCGCGTTTATGAAGGACAAGTGCGTCTTTGAGAGAGTTGAATCCATGAAAGATAAGCCCCAGGTTCCCGCCCAACAGCCCGACGAATCCCCTTCCGAAAGCCTTGAGGCGGCGGCGATTGCCGCGTACCTGGAGGCTCATCCGGATTTCTTCGTCGAGCACGAAGAACTGCTCCCGGCCTTGCGCATTCCGCACCAGCGCGGCGATACCGTCTCGCTGGTCGAGCGCCAGATGAAGATCCTGCGCGACCGCAACATCGAGTTGCGTCATCGCCTCTCGCATCTGATGGACGTGGCCCGCGACAACGACCGCCTTTTCGACAAAACCCGTCGCCTGATTCTCGCGCTGATGGACGCCAACAGCCTGGAAGACGTGGTGATCAGCGTCGAAGACAGTCTGCGTCAGGACTTCCAGGTGCCTTTTGTCAGCCTGATCCTGCTGGGCGACAACCCGATGCCGGTGGGCCGCTGGGTCACCCATGCCGAGGCGCAAACGGCCATTGGCGGCTTGCTCTCGGAAGACAAAAGCGTCAGCGGCAGCCTGCGTGAGCACGAACTGGACTTCCTGTTTGGCGAAGAACAACGCAAGCAGATCGGCTCCACCGCCGTCGTCGCCATCAGCTTTCAAGGCATCCACGGTGTCCTGGCCATCGCCAGCCGCGACCCGCAGCACTACAAAAGCTCGGTCGGCACGCTGTTCCTGAGCTACATCGCCGAAGTCATGGGCCGCGTACTGCCTCGGGTCAACAGCTCCCTGCGCTCGGTACGCTGACCATGGAACGGCAACTGGACGCTTACTGCGAACACCTGCGCAGTGAGCGACAGGTGTCGCCCCACACGCTGTACGCCTACCGGCGCGACCTCGACAAAGTGCTGGGCTGGTGCGTCAAACAGAACATCAGCAGCTGGGCCGCACTGGATATCCAGCGTCTGCGCAGCCTGATCGCGCGCCTGCATTCTCAAGGTCAATCGTCCCGCAGCCTGGCGCGGCTGCTGTCGGCCGTCCGTGGGCTCTATCACTACCTGAACCGCGAAGGCCTCTGCGATCACGACCCGGCCAATGGTCTGGCGCCGCCCAAGGGTGAACGGCGGCTGCCGAAAACCCTCGATACCGACCGCGCACTGCAACTGCTAGAAGGTGCGGTGGAGGATGATTTCCTGGCGCGTCGGGATCAGGCGATTCTGGAGCTGTTCTATTCCTCGGGCTTGCGGCTATCGGAACTGACCGGACTCAATCTGGATCAGCTGGATCTGGCCGACGGCATGGTTCAGGTGCTCGGCAAGGGCAGCAAGACCCGACTGCTTCCCGTGGGCAAAAAAGCCCGCGAAGCCCTGGAACTGTGGCTGCCCTTGCGGGCCATGACCAACCCTTCGGACGACGCGGTGTTTGTCAGCCAGCAAGGCCGGCGCCTTGGCCCTCGGGCGATTCAGGTGCGGGTCAAGGCGGCCGGCGAGCGCGAGCTGGGGCAGAACCTGCACCCGCACATGCTGCGGCACTCCTTTGCCAGCCACTTGCTCGAATCCTCACAAGACTTGCGCGCCGTACAGGAATTGCTCGGCCACTCGGACATCAAGACCACCCAGATCTACACCCACCTGGACTTCCAGCACCTGGCCACGGTTTACGACAGCGCCCATCCACGGGCCAAACGCATTAAGGGCGATGATTCATGACCATCCAACTGATCACCTTCGACCTCGACGACACCCTGTGGGATACCGCCCCGGTGATTGTCAGCGCCGAAGCCGTACTGCGTGAATGGCTGACCGAGCACGCACCGAACCTGGGCGCGGTGCCGGTGGAGCATTTGTGGGCGATTCGTGAACGGATTCTGAGCGGCGAGCCGAGCCTCAAACACCGCATCAGTGCGCTGCGACGTCGGGTGCTTTTTCATGCACTGGAGGAAGCCGGCTACGACCACGGCGAGGCTTCGGACCTGGCCGACAAGAGTTTTGAAGTGTTCCTGCATGCCCGGCATCAGATCGAGGTGTTCCCCGAAGTCGAGCCGACACTGGAGACACTGGCCAGGCATTACGCCTTGGGCGTGGTCACTAACGGAAACGCCGATGTGCGCCGGCTGGGGCTGGCGGATTACTTCAAGTTTGCGTTGTGCGCCGAAGACATCGGCATCGCCAAGCCCGATGCGCGACTGTTCCATGAGGCATTGCAGCGTGGTGGTGCCACGGCGGAGACGGCGGTGCATATCGGCGATCATCCGGGGGATGACATTGCCGGAGCGCAGCAGGCGGGGTTGCGGGCGATCTGGTTTAACCCGGCGGGCAAGGTGTGGGAAGCGGAGAAGGCGCCGGATGCGGAGATTGGCAGCCTGACCGAGTTGCCGGCGTTGCTGGCGCGGTGGAATGCCCAACACTGACCTTGAATACACCACTGACCCTGTGGGAGTGAGCCTGCTCGCGATGAGGCCGTAACATTCACAATTGATGTTGACTGAGACACCACCATCGTCGGAACGCCGCCCGGAGCAGGCTCGCTCCTACAGGGGATCACCGCATGGCTAAAGATTGTTTCAGACATGAAAAAGCCCGCAGCGACGGCGGGCTTTTTCAGCAAGCAAGGGCAGACGCTTAGATAGGCCGGCTGCCGTACTTGTTGTCAGGCTTCTTGGGAGGATCGGCGACCACATTGGCCTCCACTTCCTGCACCTTGCCGCCTTTGGCCAAAAACTCTTCCATGGCCCGCGCGAGAGCATCGCGTTCCTTGTTTTTGGCTTCGACGCTCGGCAATTCATCAACCGATACCGCTGCCTTGGCTTTGCCTTTGGCGGTCGGAACGGGCGTATCACCGCCATCGTCGTCAGCAACGTCTTCCGCTGCTGTTTCCAGACCTTCTTCGGTTTCGTCTTCGTCGCCTACTTCCAGGTCGTCGTTTTCCAGATCATCGTCGCTCATGTTCTACCTCATGACTTGCGAAAAGCAGATTAGTTATAGCCCAGCTTCACCGTCTGTCGACAGCCGCCGGAAAAATTCAATAACCGCTGGTGACCAGCGGTTCATGCCTCTTCACCGTGCACGGTGGCGAGGACTTTACGGGCACCGCCAAAATCACGGTGCTCGCCCAGATAAACGCCTTGCCAGGTCCCCAGCGCCAGTCGGCCTGCCGAAATCGGCAAACTGAGCTGACAGCCAAGCACGCTGGCCTTGAAGTGCGCCGGGAGGTCGTCCAGGCCTTCGTCGTTATGCTCATAGCCGTCTGCTCCTTGTGGGATCAGACGATTGAAAAATCGTTCGAAGTCGAGACGTACCGCCGGATCGGCGTTCTCGTTGATAGTCAACGACGCCGAGGTATGCTGCAGCCACAAGTGCAACAGACCGACCCGACACGCCTTGATTTCAGGCAGGCCGGCGAGTAACTCGTCCGTTACCAGATGAAAGCCCCGGGGCCGTGCCCGCAGGGTAATCAGAGTCTGTTGCCACATACAGTTCTCCGCTCGTTCGGGGCGCATTCTAGCGCGCTCAGGGAAAAAACAAAGGCCCTAATATTCCTTCAATCATGTAAGCCATTGGCCGCAGAAAAGCGCCCGGCGTAAACGCCCCTAAACGTGTACGAAAAAACCTTTCAGCAGGCCCTTCACTGACAAACTCCAGACAAAAAAATGCCCGGCAAGCCGGGCAAGTTTTTTATGCGCGTGCTTACAAGTTGTAGCCGCGTTCGTTGTGAAGTGCCAGGTCGATGCCGACAGCCTCTTCTTCTTCGGTGATACGCAGACCCATGACAGCGTCCAGGACCTTGAGAATGACGTAGGTGACGATCGCGGTGTAGATCACCGTGAAGCCGACACCTTTGCACTGAATCCAGACTTGAGCGGCGATGTCGGTGACGGTGCCGAATCCACCCAGCGATGGTGCAGCGAACACACCGGTCAGGATCGCGCCGAGGATACCGCCGATACCGTGCACACCGAAGGCGTCCAGGGAATCGTCATAACCGAGTTTGCGTTTCAGGGTGGTTGCGCAGAAGAAGCACACCACGCCCGCTGCCAGGCCGATCACCAGAGCGCCCATCGGGCCCACGGTGCCAGCGGCCGGGGTGATGGCAACCAGACCGGCCACAACACCCGAAGCGATACCCAGCGCACTTGGTTTGCCGTGAGTGATCCACTCGGCGAACATCCAGCCCAGTGCAGCGGCGGCGGTTGCGATCTGGGTCACCAGCATCGCCATACCGGCCGTGCCGTTGGCCGCAGCGGCGGAACCGGCGTTGAAGCCGAACCAGCCGACCCACAGCATCGCGGCGCCCATCAGGGTGTAACCGAGGTTGTGCGGCGCCATCGGCGTGGTCGGGAAGCCTTTGCGCTTGCCCAGTACCAGGCAGGCAATCAGACCGGCCACACCGGCGTTGATGTGCACCACGGTGCCGCCGGCGAAGTCGAGCACGCCCCAGTCCCACATCAGGCCGCCGTTGCCGGACCAGACCATGTGCGCAATCGGTGCGTAAACCAGGGTGAACCACACGCCCATGAAGATCAGCATGGCGGAGAACTTCATCCGCTCGGCGAAGGCACCGACGATCAGCGCAGGGGTGATAATGGCGAAGGTCATCTGGAAGGTGATGAACACCGCCTCAGGGAACAGCGCCGCAGGACCGGTCAGGCTCGATGGCGTGACACCGGCGAGGAACGCCTTGCCCATGCCACCGAAGAACGAGTTGAAGTTGACGACGCCCTGCTCCATGCCGGTGGTGTCGAACGCGATGCTGTAGCCATAAATGACCCACAGAATGCTGATCAAACCGGTAATGGCGAAACACTGCATCATCACGGAAAGAATATTTTTCGACCGAACCATGCCGCCGTAGAACAGCGCGAGGCCGGGAATGGTCATGAACAGCACGAGGGCTGTCGAGGTCATCATCCAGGCGGTGTCGCCGGAGTTGAGGACTGGGGCCGCCACTTCGTCTGCCGCCATAGCCAGGCTGGGCATTACGAGGGACAACAGGGCTCCTAGCCCTGCGAATTTACGCAGAGTCATATTGTTTTCTCCTGGGGCGTTGGGTTTGTGGCGGCGTTTAAATCGCGTCGGTATCGGTTTCGCCGGTACGGATGCGAATCGCCTGTTCCAGATTGACCACGAAGATCTTGCCGTCACCGATCTTGCCGGTGTTGGCAGCCTTGGTTATCGCCTCGATAACCCGGTCCAGATCCTTGTCGTCAATGGCGACATCGATCTTCACCTTGGGCAGAAAATCGACCACGTATTCCGCGCCGCGATACAGCTCGGTGTGACCCTTCTGCCGACCGAAGCCTTTGACTTCAGTAACGGTAATGCCCTGCACGCCGATCTCGGACAGCGACTCGCGCACGTCGTCCAACTTGAACGGCTTGATGATGGCAGTGACTAGCTTCATGAAAACTCTCTCCCGAATTGGTGGACTTGCCCCAGGAAAACAAACCCGACTCAAGTCTAAGCGCAGTGCCTGGCTTTGTAACGCATCGTCGGCCTTTGATTGCCCGTCCGACGCCTGCTAACCACTCCGCACGAAACACTTCCCCGTTCCGCTTGGCGCACTGCATTCGTCACAGCGACTGCATCAGTGCATGGGTCACTACCGACTAAGCAGAAAGCTTGCCATCTCGCCAAAACCCACTGAATTCAATCCCTTGAACGCTTCCGACCGCCGCGTCAGCCAAACAGTTCGGCGGATACGCACAACAACAGTGCGCGGCCGTCCGTCCTCATGCGCGAAAAGCGTGCATCCCCTCGGTCGGAATTGACTATAGACACTGCGTGATACACTGCCCGCCATTGTTGACAGGACATTTCCCATGCTCGCACCCAAAGACTTCCTCGACGCCCTGAGCGGCACCGCCTCCCGCCTCTTCAGCGGCGACACTCCACTGCCGAAAAGCGAAATCGAAAGCCAGTTCAAGGCACTGCTGCAGAGCGGCTTCAGCAAACTGGACCTGGTGAGCCGGGAAGAGTTTGATAGCCAGATGGTCGTGCTCGCACGGACCCGGGCACGGTTGGAGAGTCTTGAGGCGAAGGTTGCGGAGCTGGAAGCGAAGCTCAATCCACCGACCGAGTAACACGCAAAACCCACTGTGGAAACCCAATCCACTGTGGGAGCGAGCCTGCTCGCGATTGAAGGTCGGCACGACCTTCAGATTTACCTGTAGGAACTGCCGCAGGCTGAGAACATTTGATCTTAAGCCCCGCAAAAATCCCGGCACCTTCCTACAAAAATCACACCGCCGTCCGATTGCGTCGCCAAGTATCCGGCCTCTAAGCTCATCCCCAGCTGAATAATCAGCTCTGGGTTTGGCGACCTGGAAGACCCCGACGCAACGCGACCACATTCGACCGAGGAATTTATTCCCATCACGAATTATGGCGGCTATGCGTGGGAGACCTTCGGGTCTGCCGGTTCTCGGGTGTCACCGGTTCGCCAACCCGCGCATAGCTGCCACCCTTTTCGTTTGGCGACGATCAGAAGCAGCTTTCTTCACTCGACCCCGAGAATGCACCATGAATGAAAACTATCTAATCCCTCACGTCTTCATCCGCCACAAACTCCACCTCCACGCGCTTTTGATCGAAAACCAACCCTGGTTCAGCGCCAGAGACCTGGGCCGTCTGCTTCGCCTTTTCCTCGACGAACGCGCCGTCCGAAAACTCGATCCCGATCAACATCAATCCGCGCGAGTCGTCATCCACGGCACCACCGAAAACACATTGCTCATCAGCGAATCCGGCGTCTACGCCCTGCTCGTCTACCACTACTGCCCCGAATACCGAGGCCTGCGCGAATGGCTGACCCACGACGTGGTGCCAGCCCTCAGAGATGCCCAACAACCGACGTCAACTGAACGCCCCGTCCTGAGTCTGTTGAACTGGCCGGAAATGTCGTTGAGCTTGCTGCACTGGAATAACCAGCCGTGGATTCGGTTGCAGGATGTTCCGCAACTGTTGCCGAGCGGAGAGCAGACGCAGCGCCCGGTCAACGTGCCATGGTGGAAAAAAGCTTCGCGAGCGTTGCATTCGCTTTAAGCGCTCATCCACGCTCGATTTCGGCGCTTCGCAGATCGTAGGTCGATTGCAGATTCAGCCAAAATTCGGGCGTGGTGTTCAACAGAATGGAAAGCTTCTTTGCCAGACCCGCGCTGACATCGCTCTGCTGCTTTACTACGTCGATCAATTCAGCCTCCGGCTCGTCCAACGAGCAAGCTAAAGCCGCGCTTGTAATGCCCAGCGGCTTTAGAAGCTCCTCGCTGAGAACTTCACCTGGATGAATCGGCCGCATTCCAATCCGGTTCATTTACGCCTCCTATGGCTTCATTTTCCCGTGATCATAAGCAGCAACCTTGATCTGGCAAGACCATCCGGGAGCTTTCACTGACGTCCTTCACCTATCTAGGCACGGTCCTACAAAAAGCGGCTCCATCGCCTGATTTATCGATGCACACCTGCTCCTTTAACCTTTTCTTTCTGATTTTCGAAAGACACCAATAATGAGAAGAAAAGGAAAAGGCACGGACCTCCGTAACCAAACTATTAAATCGGATGTAAGGAAGCTCACCTACAAAGCGTTTATTAAAAAAATCGCGCCTCGCGCTTCAAACATCGACATATCAGTTGTCAGGATTGAGCCGATTACTGCCGCAGCGATAGAGAAATGTCATTTATGGGAAGGAGCAGCAAACTACCCGTGGGAACGCATCCCCGACTGGAAGCGGAAAGATGCCAAGGGTTTGGATTTGGCAATTTGGTATGAGCAGAATCTTTGCGGCTTGTGCTATGCAACACCGCGACGAAGCGCTATCTGTCTGAAAATCGTACTTTTGCAGGGGGATCCAGACAAATCCCATCCGCTTCGTGGCTTGATAGCTCCAGTCGCACTACTGGCCGCAGAATTCTATGCGCGTATGCTGGAGTGCAGAGAAATCGAAATCCAAGATCCTGATCCAAATGTTGTTTTTTACTATCAAGAACTCGGGTTCGACTTTGACCAGACCAACCGCCTTGTCATCTACTTGAGCGACCAATAACATCCAGGTAAACGAATCGCAGGAGGTGTACATGAGCCCCAAAAAGCGAAAGGCTAAGCTGTTACAGCTTGCTGAGTTTCACGCCGAAGCACGTCGCTTGGCTGGTGATTTATCGGCTAATCAACGACGCTTTATTGAAGTCGGTATCGCGCGCGGCAAAGAACTTGAGCCCGGCGGATGGTTGGCCGGAGGAAGAACCTAAATACCAATTCTTAAAAAAACCGCCTGAATGGCGGTTTTTTTTGTTCTACGTGACTATTTCGCCCCGTACTCGCAACATCCTGCGAAAGTTTCTCTCCTTTCCAGCCAGGCTCAAATCGGCCTCCCCGACTACCCTTCAAAAACCCCGCAGGAAGCGGTGCTCTTCAGCTCAAGGAACGACCATGTCTCTCTCCATCGTCCACAGCCGCGCCCAAATCGGCGTGGATGCGCCCGCCGTCACCGTCGAAGTCCACCTGGCCAACGGCCTTCCATCGCTGACCATGGTCGGTTTGCCCGAAGCGGCAGTAAAGGAAAGCAAGGACCGGGTGCGAAGCGCGATCATCAATTCGGGCCTGCAATTTCCAGCGCGGCGTATCACCCTGAATCTCGCTCCTGCGGACTTACCGAAGGACGGCGGACGGTTTGATCTGGCGATCGCCCTGGGGATTCTGTCCGCCAGCGTGCAGGTGCCGACATTGACGCTGGATGACATTGAATGCCTGGGAGAATTGGCGCTGTCAGGCGCGGTACGTGCCGTGAGGGGCGTGTTGCCGGCTGCGCTGGCCGCACGCAAGGCCGGGCGCTCGCTGATGGTGCCGCGTGCGAATGCCGAGGAGGCGTGCCTGGCGTCGGGATTGAAGGTGATTGCCGTCGACCATCTGCTGGAAGCGGTCGCGCACTTCAATGGACATACACCGGTCGAACCCTATGTTTCCAACGGGTTGCTCTACGCCAGCAAGCCCTATCCCGACCTGAATGAAGTGCAGGGCCAACTTTCGGCCAAGCGCGCCTTACTGATTGCGGCGGCTGGCGCTCATAACCTGCTGTTCAGCGGTCCGCCGGGGACCGGGAAAACACTGTTGGCGAGTCGTTTGCCGGGACTCCTTCCTCCTTTGGCCGAAAATGAGGCACTGGAAGTCGCAGCCATTCAATCCGTCACCAGTTGCGTGCCCTTGAGCCACTGGCCGCAAAGACCCTTTCGCCAACCCCATCACTCAGCCTCAGGCCCGGCGTTGGTGGGCGGTGGCTCGAAGCCGCAACCCGGCGAAATCACCCTTGCCCATCATGGCGTTCTATTTCTCGATGAGCTTCCGGAATTCGACCGCAAAGTGTTGGAGGTTTTAAGGGAGCCGCTGGAATCTGGCCACATCGTGATTTCCCGCGCCAAGGATCGCGTGAGGTTTCCGGCACGCTTTCAATTGGTGGCCGCGATGAATCCATGCCCGTGTGGATATCTTGGCGAACCCAGCGGCAAATGCAGTTGTACACCGGACATGGTCCAGCGCTACCGCAACAAACTGTCGGGGCCACTGCTGGATCGCATCGACTTGCACCTGACCGTCGCCCGGGAAGCCACAGCGTTGAATCCTGCGCTCAAACCCGGCGATGACACCGCCACCGCCGCGCTGCTGGTCGCCGACGCCAGAGAGCGGCAACACAAACGCCAGGGCTGCGCGAACGCTTTCCTTGATCTGCCGGGCCTGCGCAAGCACTGCAAGTTATCCACAACCGATGAAACCTGGCTGGAAACAGCGTGTGAACGACTGACCTTGTCGCTGAGGTCCGCGCATCGATTGCTCAAGGTAGCGCGAACCCTCGCAGACCTTGAGCAGGTGGATGGCATCACCCGTGGCCATCTGGCTGAAGCGCTGCACTACCGGCCAACGTCCAGCTGATGAAATCACTCCTTGGTGAGGTCCACCAACGGCGCCTGCCGCACCTCAGTCTCCCGCCCGCCCTGAATATCACTCACCCGCTTCAAAGCTTTATCCACAGCCCCTTTATCCGCCAGCAAGCTATAGCTGATCTGAAACTGCTTGTGTTCCTTCGGCGCAATCGTCGGCACCAGCCCCAGCGGCCGCTGATAGCGCCGGTTATAGGAAAAGCTGGTCCCCGGCTCGAGCCCGGTGACATAGCCCTGGCCTTGGGTATCGGTGTTTTTCCACAGCGAAAACACTGGCAGCGTTTGAGTGTTGAAGCCGAGCGAAACGCCCAAGCTGCCCGCCTTGTTATGCAACACAGTCAACGTATCGCCCTTCGCATCGCCATACGGCACAACGTTGTAAACCGTCTCGTCATAGTCCTTGGTCGGCGCACGGTATGTCTGCCAGTCCGGCAAATCCCCTTTGGCCTTGTCGTTGAACGGCGACACCTGTTTAACCGGCGCAGCAAAACGCGCGCCCTGCTCCAGGAATGGCGTGCTGAAGTTGCTGTGGTACAGCGCCTGGTATTCCTTCGGATAGTCACCGTTGTTGGTCAGGGTGTCGTTAAGGGCAAATGCAACGCTGCCGGGCTCGGTGACCAGTTCGGTCATCACCGAGAAGTCGACTTTCTTGAACGCCTGCTCTTTCAGCTCGCCGCGCAGGCTGATGGCGTACGGCGGTTTTTCATCTATATGCAGGGTAACTTTACTGGCCGGGATGTTGGCTGCTCGGCCATGCAGGGTCAGCAGTTCACCGTTATCCATACCGGGATGGCCGACCCATTCGTAGCCGCAGCGGGCGACCAGTTCGTTGAAGCCTTCAAGCCAGCCCAGTCCGCCGCGGCCATTGAGCTCGATGAAGGACGGATTGACCACGTCCTTGACCGGCGAATCCCAGCCCATGCGCACATCGCCGACCGACGCCTGCAAGACGTTCATCCCGCGAGTCGGTACCACCGAGAGTTTCAAGGTGCCGTTATCGATGTCGACGATGCTGACGCCCTCCTGCCGGCCGCCGTGCAAGGTGCGCAGGGTGACGGAGAACGGTTTGTCGGTTTTTACGCCGAGTTGTTGGCTGGTGATCTGCCAGTTCTGGGCAGCCTTGTCTGTGTCGAGCAGCACGTAATCCCAGGCCATGGCGTGGGAGGCAGCGGTCAGCGTGCCAAGGGCGACGGCGAGTTTGAGCGGGGTCATGAGGAAAGCCTTTCTTGGAGTTGTGCATTTTTTATAGCGCTGATGAAACGTTTCAGCAAGCTTAAAAAAGCAGACGTCCGAACCTTACAAAGTCAATTCACATTGACCCCATGCAACCTCCGCACACTTACGCTAGTCTCATACGGTTTGGGACCTCCTCTGATTGACGGCGACATCATTATGACATTAAGGTCGCCAGCTAATTGCAGGAGCAAGAGCAGACACCTTTGTCTGTCATTTTTGCGCAGCGGAACATATGGAGTTTGAATGCGCGGGGCACTATTACGCAGCGGTAAGAGCGGGTCATTCACTGCCCTGGGCGAGACAGGTCAACCGGTTTACCGGGCGGCCCTGCAATTGCGCGAAGCCATTCGCCGCAAGAATCCCGACATGGTCGATCACCTGGCCATTCCTCAAAGCGACGAACTTGGAAACCAGATCGATTGGTACAGCGGCCTCGACGGCGATGTCATCCCGTGGAGCAGCGCCACCGAAGAAGAACGCGCACCTGCCCGTCGCCAACTTGAAGCCCTGAAGACTGCCCTCGATGAATTGAGCCAGCGTTTCCTGGGCACTGACCCGGCCGAACAGCAGCAAGGCGATAAAGCCGTGTTCGGCAAGTTGCTCAAACGCGTCATTCATTTCCCTGACGAAAACTTCGTCTACTTGGTGCAAGGCAAGCCGGTATTGACCTTTTGGGGTTTCGAGCACGCCGGTACCGGCAATCGCGATCCCCTGCACTGCCTTTATCAGGTTCCGCAGGTATTCACGCTGCCACCCGTGGTCGAAGAACCGGTTGTAGCGCCCGTCGTGCCGGTGGTGGCTCGTCCGTGGTGGCGTCGTTGGTGGTGGCTGTTGTTGCTGCCGTTCTTGTTGCTGCTGTTGTGGCTTTTGCTCGGCTTGCGCGGTTGCGTGCCGATTCCGTTGGTGGCGGTGGACTTGCTGCCTGAAGGCATCGTGCCGGTGGAAAAACAGCTGGAAGAGCCGCAACTGACCGGCAATGCCACAACAGTGAATGGCGTTCCCGTGACCGGCACCGTTTCAGGTTCCACCACAGGCACAGCCGTGAACGGCACACATGACGTGGAAGCTCCGGCCGTCGCTGGTAACGAAGCTGATGCCGCGCCCGCCGACGTCACGCAAGACCCGGCCGCCGAATCCCCAACCGCGCCAACCGCTCCACCCGAAAACAAAACCGGGGCGCCTGCCGTCACTCCGCCCGACGCACAAACAGCCGCAGCCGCAACCGCAAAACCGGGCCCGGCCCTGAGCATTCCGCCTGACGCCGCCGACGGTGCCGCCAAGTTCCTCGACGGTCAGTACCGCGCCGGCGCCGGCATCCAGGATCGCCGGACCGGCAAGCCCCTGCGTCTGGAATACCAGCTCAAGGACGGTAAGGGCGAAGTCACCGTACACCAGGCCGACGGTACGAAGTGCAGCGGGCCAGTGAGCGCTACCATGAAGGGAGGCAGCCTCGCCATCGACAGCCAGGGCCAGGCCGTGTGCGGCGATGGCAGCACTTACGACATGCCCAAGGTCAACTGCCGCAAAGGGGCGACCACGGTCGCGGACTGCACCGGCGGTTACGGAAAAGATCAATTCCCCATGTCCATGCGGCAGATGGGCGAATAAGACTGGAATAACCCGACATGTTGCCTGAAGTCACCCAATTCGAAGACACCGTCACGCTCGTCAGTGACACCGGTATCCAGTTCATGGATTTCGCCCTGCGCCTGGATCCTCGCAAGGAACCGGCGGGCGAGTTCGCGCCGATGATCAGCGGGCTGATCTGCCGCCTGATGTACAACGAAGAGAAAGACTTCTACTTCTACGAGCCCGAACCGGAAAAGGTCGAGAAGGCCAAACCGGCGTTCAGCGTCGACATGAAAAGCAGCCTAGAACTGCTGGACGGTGTCTGGCTGCCGACGCCGTTTTTCCGTTTCATGCCGCCGCACCGTTTCGACGAAGGTCCGACCAACTGGTCGCGGATGCGCCTGGTGAAACTTTCCACGCCAGACATCGACGGCAACACCCATCGCCTGACGATGGCGTTCGACAGCCGCGTCATGCCCAAGCGTGACGGCACCGCCTACCTGGCACCGAACGAAGAAGACATCAGCTCCGGCGTGTCCTTCAAACTGGCGACCAAGGCCAGCGAAACCCGTTGGTTCCTGGCCCAGCCGTGGGTCAACGAATGGCTGCTCGAAGTGTTCAACGAGGGCAACGCCCATCGTTCACGCGAAGAACTCGACATCGACATCCGCGCCAACCATCACCTGGCGCACTACCTCAACCTGCTAAGTCTGTTGAGCACGCCGTCCGCGGCGGCGCAGTCGACGGCCAGGCCGAAGGTGGAAATCCCTGAACTGAAAGTGGTCGCCAATGACAGCAATGGCCTGGTCAAACCGATTCCGGTGGACCTGGTGCTGGACGTCGGCAACTCGCGCACCTGCGGCATCCTGATCGAGAACCATGGTCAGGCCGGCTCCGGGCTGAAGCAGAATTACGTGCTGGAACTGCGCGACCTGATCACCCCCGAACACACCTACAACCTGCCGTTCGAAAGCCGCGTGGAATTCGCCCAAGCGTATTTCGGCAAGGACCATTGTTCGGTCAAGAGCGGCCGTCACGATGCGTTCCAGTGGGCGACGATCGCCCGCGTCGGCAATGAGGCCAGCCGTCTGGCCAGTCGTCGTCGCGGCACCGAAGGCTCCACTGGCCTGTCCAGCCCGAAACGTTACCTGTGGGACGAAAACGCCTACGGCCATGGCTGGCGTTTCAACTGCTCGTACATCAAGACCGACAACGAGCCGTACGCCACGGCCGCGCCGTTCTCGCACCTGATCAATGAAACCGGCGAGGCGCTTTACAGCCTCGAAGAAGACGATCGCCTTCCGGTGTTCATGCCGCGTTACTCGCGCAGTTCGCTGATGACCTTCATGCTCGCCGAAGTGCTGGCCCAGGCGCTGTCGCAAATCAACAGCCCGGCCCAGCGCTCCCGCCAGGGTCACACCCGCGTGCCGCGCCAGCTCAACAGCATCACCCTGACCGTGCCACCGGGCATGCCGCAGGCCGAGCGCAGCATTCTCAACGAACGCATGCTGCAAGCCATCGGCCTGGTGTGGAAAAGCCTCGGCTGGCACGCCGGCGAGGAAGATCCGCATCAGGATCAGGCCGCCAGCCCGCGCACGCCGATCCCGAGCATTCGCGTGGAATGGGACGAAGCCTCCTGCGGCCAGTTGGTGTACCTGTACACCGAGGTCAACGAGAACTTCGCCGGTCACCCGGAAGAGTTTTTTGACACCATCGCCCGGCCGGACAAGACCGATCGCGAACGCATTACCCTGGCGACCATCGACATCGGTGGCGGCACCACCGACTTGGTCATCACTGACTATCGCCTCGACCGCGCCGGCAACACGGGCAGCGGCAGCAACGTGCACATCGTGCCAGAGCAGCGTTTTCGCGATGGTTTCAAAGTAGCCGGCGACGACATCCTGCTGGACGTGATTCAGGACTTCATCCTGCCGAGCTTCGAGAAGGCTTTGCAGAATGCCGGCGTGAAAGCCCCGGATTCGTTGATGTCGCGGCTGTGCGGTGATGAGTCGGTCAGCGCCCAGGACATGATCCTGCGCCAGCAATTGAACCTTCAGGTGTTTGCACCGTTGGGCCTGGCGTTGCTCAAGGCTTATGAGCATTACGACCCGCAAGTCCCGCAGGAAGTCAGCCCGCAAAGTTACCGCCAGTTGCTCGGCGACAACGCGATCAGCCAGACCGTGCTCGACTACGTCAACGCCGCCGTGCGCCGCGATGTCGGTGGCCAGAGCGGTTTCGACCTGTACGAATCGCTGATCGGCTTCGACCTGCAAAAGCTCCACGCCGCGTTCCTCAACGATCAGATCAACATCACCAAGATCCTCGGCGCGCTCTGTGAAGTGGTCGCGCATTACCCGTGCGATGTCCTGCTGCTGACCGGCCGCCCTTCGCGGCTGCCCGGCATTCAGGCCTTTATCCGCAAGGTGCTGCCGCTGCCACCGGGGCGCATCCTGGCGCTGCAGAATTACCGCACCGGCGGCTGGTACCCGTTCCACAAGAACGGCCGCATCGACGACCCGAAAAGTACCGCTTCGGTCGGCGCCATGCTGTGCCTGTTGTGCGCCAACCACAGCGTGCCGAACTTCTACTTCCGTTCTTCGGCGCTCAAGCCGTATTCGACGGTCAAGCACATCGGCGTCATCGACCTGAACAACGTGATCAAGGATGCCGACGTGCTGTACCGCGACATCCAGTCCGAAGATTACAAAATCAAGTTGCCGGAAATTGGCACGGGTGATGACGCCGACACGCCGCAGCTGGAAATGCGCGGCGATCTGCGCCTCGGTTTCCGTCAGTTGGCCGCCGATCGCTGGGCCGCTTCGCCGCTGTACACCCTGCGTTTCACCAAGGCCGGTCGGGAGAAGTTCTCCCGCGCGATTGGTGAAAACGGCAGCGCGCCGCTGCTCAAGGTTCGCTTCGAGGTCAAGGCGGCCGACAAGTACACGCGCAAGCAGGATCTGGTCAGCGACCGCCTCTCGGTTCGCGACATCGAATCCAACAGTAACAACGTCAACTTCAACCCGCGCAGCGACCTCGAGCTGGAACTCAACACCATGCTCGACGCCGGCCTGAGCGAGACCAAGTACTGGCTCGACAGTGGAAGTGTGAAACGCAAATGAATGACCTGACCCCCGAACAAACTCAGCTTTCAGCCAGTTGGGCCGCTGTTTATGAAGGTGCCGGTCAGGCGCTGGAATGGATTGGCCAGACGCGCGGCAACGCGCCACGTCTGGACAGCGAAGCCGATAACCTGAATATCCGCCTGCACCGCGCCCGCAACCTGGCTCACAGCCTCGGTCGCGTGGCCTGCACGCCGATGACCATCGGCTTTTTCGGCCTGTCACAGGCCGGCAAGTCCTACCTGATTTCGGCGCTGGCGGCCGGTCAGAACGGCAAACTGGAAACCGATTTCGGTGGCCAGCGCCTGGACTTCATCAAGCACATCAACCCGGTGGGTGGCGGCAAGGAAGCCACCGGCCTGGTGACGCGCTTCAGCCGCCGCGCCACGCCGAGCCAGGATCCGCAGTTCCCGGTCGAACTGACGCTGTTCAAGGAAATCGAGCTGGCGAAGATTCTCGCCAACTCCTGGTTCAAAGACTTCGACCTCGAGCGGATCTCCTACGAGATCGACGAAGAGCGCATCCAGCGTGTGCTGAAACCGTTTGAAGGCCGCGAGACCGGGCCGATGCAACCGGGTGTCAGCGCCGACGATCTGGTGTCGTTGTGGGATTACCTGCGGGACAACTTCCGCAACTCGGTGAAGAAGCTTGAGCACCTGTATTGGCCCACGGCGTTGCAACTGGCGCCACGGCTGAATTTCCAGGAACGCGCCGAGCTGTTTTCGATCCTGTGGGGTGAGCAAAGCGAACTGACGCGCGTTTACCAGCAACTGGCTGGCGCGCTGCACAAGCTGGGCCTGCCCGAGACTGTATTCGCGCCACTAAAGGCTTTGGTGAGTTTCGAAAACGACACTTACAGCCAGCGCGACAGCATCATGAACGTCGACATCCTCGAGCGCTTCGGCAGCCCGCGGGACTTGCCGATCGACGTGCGGCCTCAGATCGACGGACGCCTGCAAAACAGTCAGGGCATTCCGGTCGCGCAACTGGCGGCACTGACTGCCGAGATGACCTTCGGCCTGATCGAAGCCCCGGCGGACGACATCGTCAACCAGGTCGATCTGCTGGACTTCCCCGGTTATCGCGGGCGCAAAAAACTGCACGAGATCGCCGACTCCAATGACCCGGAGTCCGCCACCAAGGACAACTCCGTCTCGCAGCTGATTCTGCGCGGCAAGGTTGCTTACCTGTTCGAACGCTACACCGACAACCAGGAAATGAACGCGCTGGTGGTCTGCACCGGTTCGACCAAACAGAGCGACGTCAATGACGTCGGCCCGGTGCTGACGCGCTGGATCGAGAAGACCCAGGGCCCCGACGCCGCCGCCCGCAGCAAACGCGACACCGGCCTGATCTGGGCGCTGACCATGCTCGACCTGCGCATCACCAACTCCCTGAGCCTGACGCCTGATCAGTACGACGAGAGCTGGAACGGCATGGTCAAGCTGACCATGCTCGAACGCTTCGGCAGCCTGAGCTGGATGAACGACTGGGCCGGCACGCCGTTCCAGAACACCTTCCTGGTGCGCAAACCGCGCATGGATGCGGCGTTCATCGTGCAAGACGCCAGCGGCGCCGAAACCGGCCTCAACGCCAGCTATCAGGATCGCGTCGACGCCCTGGGCACAAGCTTCGCCGGCAACGAGCTGGTATGCAAACACATCAACAACCCTGCCAACGCCTGGAACGAAATGCTGCGCAACGATGACGGTGGCATCAGCCACTTCAGCGGCAGTTTCAAGGGTGTGGCCAAGATCGAATTCAAACTGCAGCGCATCCGCGAGCAGTTGAGCGAATGCCTCGAAGGCTTGACCACTCACGGCCTGAGCACCTGGTATCACGCCGACGGTGACGGCGCCGCAGCCGCCAAGAAAGCCCAGGCGCAGATGATTCTGACGGGGCTGGGCCGTCGCCCGGCCGTGCTCGGCGAGTTCATCGATGAACTCGACATGCCGAGCGAATCGGTGCGCGACCTGTACCTCAGCGGTGTGTACGAAACCGATGACGCGCACGCCGCCAGCGATGAGCCGGCCGCGCCGACACCGAGCCAGAGCCTGTACGGCAACGACGCCGGATTCGACTTCGATTTCGGCGACGACCTGAGTCACGAAGCGCCGGTCAGCAACAAAACCAGCACCCCAGTTCCGGAACTGCAAAGCAACGAACACCGCTTTGCCAAAGCCGCTTTCAAGGCCTGGATTGCGCACCTGCGCGAGCTGACCACCCGACAAAGCCTGCTCAATCTGTTGGGGCTCGAAAAGGCGCTGATCGAAGCGGTGGTCGACGAACTGATCACGGCCGGTTACCGCCAGGACTTGCCGGGCCAACTGAGTCGTGCGGTGCTCAAGCGTGCGCAAAGCGGCGCGCGGCGCGATCAACTGGTCGAGCGCCAGGTGCTGGAAGTGCAACGCGTGTTGCGCGATTTCGTGTCCTGGTTCGGCTACCTGCAGAAACCGGTCAACGAGCGCCCGAATAGTCGTGCGGGTGCCAAGGCGCCGTTGTTCTCGTTCTATACCGATATCGGTCCGGGACAAGTGCCGGTGTTGCCGCCACAACCGGCGAACCAGGCGCAGCGGTATCTGGGCGACTGGCTTTCGGGCCTGGCTTACATCACACAGGATAACGCCGGCCATGGTGCCGGTCGCGAAATCACCCCTGAACAGAATGAACGGCTGGGCCATGTGCTCACAGCCTTCACAGCGAGATAAGCAATGCCAATTCGTGTCGACCTGCTCGCGTTAGAGCCCAATGTGCCTGGTCAGGCCTGCCTCACTGTGAAGAAATGGCAGGGTGGCGAGGAACAGCTGGAGTTCTCCATTCAGCGTAACCAGGACGGTTTCTACCTCCAGGACCAGAAGGCCTGGAGCAACAACCCGTTCTGGTTCAAGGTCTCGCGCTTCAGCGCTGCGGCCAGTGGCGACGCTCTTGAAGCACAGGTCGGCCCGGAAGTGGTCGATCCGCTGCTGGAAGGCGGCGCCAACTCGCAATTCCAGATCGAACTGCGCGAACAGAGCCAGGGACGTACCGACAAAGGCGTGGTTCGGCCAGGCGTCGGGGTGCTGCCGTCCACGGCGGGCGGCCAGACACGCTCGACTTATGGCGGCGCGGACCTGACAGCGCCAAGTGCACCGGCACCGGAAATCCCGGAGATCCCGGAGCTGCCTGAGCTGATCCTTTCCACCGCCGAGCCAGAAGTAGAATTAGAGTCGGTGCTCACCGAGCCCGCCTACGCGCCGCCTCCCGCACCGCCGAAAAAAAGCAACAAAGGCCTGATCGGCCTGTTGATTGTCGTGTTGTTGCTGCTGGCAGCGGGCGCCGGATTCTGGTTCTACAAACGCACCCCGGCGCCTGCCCCTGTGGCCACAGCCGCTGCTGCCGCACCCGCCGGCGCCGACGCACAAGCCTGCACCCTGGACAGCATGAACAGCCTGCCCGAGCTGACCTTCGTCCAGACCTGCATCAAGGCCGCGCCCGACAGCGCCAAGTTGCTGGAGATCATCAACGAAGCCAAGGCCGGCAAGCACTGCGGCGTTGCCCAGCGTCTGTACGCCAACCGTGCCCAGGCCGGTGACTCTTTGATTGCCAACGCTTATGCCCGCGAATACGACCCGAAATACCTGAAGGCCAGCGAGTGCTTCCCGGCCGCGGACAACGCCACCGCTGCCTACTGGTATGAAACCATCCTGACCCAGGACCCGAACAACGCCGAAGCCAAGCAGCGTTTCGAGGAGTTGCAGAAGTGATGCGTTCTCCCCTGAGTCGTTTCCTGCTGAGCAGCGCCGCGCTGTTGGCGTTGTGCATCAGCCCGTTGTCCCAGGCCGATGACAAACCGCTGATCCAGGCCGGCAAAAAAACCTTGTTCCAGCGCGTGCTGACCACCCCGGGTTGCAAAATCAGCCCGACGGCGGGTGGTGCTGCGGGCGATGAGCAACCGGTGTTCAGCCGTTTTTATGTGTACGAACGCGCGCAAGCCGCCAACGTTGAGTGGCTGAAAGTCGGCCCTGACAGCTATGGCAAAACCATTGGCTGGTTGCCGGCGAGTTGCACCACCGACTGGAAAATGCAGCTGACCCTGGCCTTCACCAACCCGGCCAACCGCGACCGGCTGCTGTTCTTCAAGGAACGCGCCACCGTCGAAGGCATCCTCGATGCGCCGGATCCGGTGAGCAAAGTCGCCCCGCTGCGGGCCACGCTGAAAAAGGGCAAGCAAGCCCCCGGCGTGCTGGCTGAAGAACCTGAATTCTTCGTCGACCTGCAAAAGCAGTTCTACCTGCTGCCGGTCCTCAGCGGCGAAGAAGTGATGACCGAAGGCGGTTTCCGCACGCGTCTGCTCAACGTCGCATCGGTCAGCAAGCCCGACGAAAAAGACTTGAAGGGCGCGGCCGGCAAAAATGCGGCCGGGGGCAAAGAGGTCGAAGACAAGGCTGCCAGCCAACTGAAGGAATTCAGTGCGGCGGTGGTGTTTGTCATCGATTCGACGATCTCGATGGACCCGTACATCGACCGCACCCGCGAGGCGATTCGCAAGGTTTATCAGCGGATCGAAGCGCAGAACCTCGGCAAGCAGGTCAAGTTCGGCCTCGTGGCTTTCCGGTCCAACACCCAGGCGGTGCCGGGGCTGGAATACACCACCAAGATGTACGCCGACCCTACCAAGGTAAAAGACAGCGCCGACTTTTTCGCCAAGATCGCCGACCTCAAACAGGCTACCGTGTCGAGCAGCCGCTTCGCTGAGGACTCATTTGCCGGCGTCATGGAGAGCATCGACAAGGTCGACTGGAGCCAGTTCGGTGCGCGCTACGTGGTGTTGATCACCGATGCGGGCGCCATCGAGGGCGACGACAAACTGTCGAAGACCGGGTTGAGCGCAGCGCAGGTGCGTATCGAGGCCGCCAATCCGGGTGTAGCAATCTATACGCTGCACTTGAAAACCCCGGCCGGGGCCAAGGACCACGCCAAGGCCGAGGCGCAGTACCAGAACCTGTCGACTTACCCGGGCACCAACACCTCGCTGTACTACCCGGTAAATGCGGGTGATGTGCATGAGTTCGGACGTAAGGTCGACGCACTGGCCGCCGCGATCACGACGCAGGTGAAAGCCGCCTACATGGGCGAAGACGCCATCGGCAGCGCGGCGAACGCCAAGCAGGACCCGGCCGAGAAGAAAATGCTCGAAGACGCGGCGCTGATCGGCCATGCCATGCAACTTGCCTATCTCGGCGAGAAGACCAACAGCAAGGCCCCGCCGGTGTTCAAGGCTTGGATCACCGACCGCGACCTGATCAAGCAGAACATCCCCACCACCGACGTGCGGGTGTTGCTGACCAAGTCCCAGCTCAGCGACTTGAGCGATGTGATGAAGCAGATCCTCGACGCGGCCAACGAAGGCCTGATCTCGCCGACGGAAATGTTCGACCGCTTGCGCTCGGTGGCCGCGACCATGGGCGCCGATCCAAACCAGCTCAAGCAGAACAGCAAAGCCAAACTGGCGGACATGGGCGTGCTCGGCGAGTACCTCGAAGACCTGCCGTATCAGAGTGAAGTGTTGAATCTGGACGAAGAAACCTGGAAGAGCTGGGATGGCCTGGCGCAGGAGAAATTCATCCGCACGCTCAACACCAAGCTGCGGCACTACCAGCGTTACAACGCTGACGTCGACCGCTGGGTTGCTTTAGCCAAGGACAGCGATGCGCGGGACAACGTGTACCCCGTGCCACTCGAAATGATGCCTTAACGAGACGCTGATGCTCGATATCAAGAACCTGCTGGTGCGCCGTGGTGAAGGCGCGCTGGCCCATCACGTGCGCCTGCCGCATTTGCAGGTCGGTGCCGGAGAAATCCTCGCCATCACCGGCGAGAGCGGCAGCGGCAAAAGCACGCTGCTCGAAGCCATCGGCCTGTTGCTGGCGCCGGTCGAGCTCGAGCGCTTTCGGCTGGGCGCAACCCACGATCAGGACATCGCCCAACTGCTGGCCAGCGACGACCAGCCAGCCTTGGCAGCCGTGCGTTCGCGTCATCTGGGGTTCATTTTACAGAGCGGCGGATTGCTGCCGTTTTTGAGTGTGCGCGACAACATCAGCCTGCCGCGCCGTTTGCTCGGGATGTCGGTGAAGAGCGAGCACATCGACCACGCCGTTGACGTGTTGCGCCTGCAAGGGTTGCTGGATAAACAACCTCAGGCCTTGTCGATCGGCGAACGCCAGCGCGTTGCCTGTGTGCGCGCCATTGCCCATGAACCGCTGCTGCTGTTGGCCGACGAGCCGACCGCCGCGCTCGACCCTCACAGCGCCCGGCGTTTGTTCGAGTTGCTGCTGAGCCTGGTATCGAACATGGGCCTGAGTGCGCTCGTCGTGTCCCATGACTGGGCCTTGCTGAAGGATTTCGGCTTACCCCGCCTCAGTGCTATCAGCCGCCAGGGAGAGACTCTGTTTGAACCGATGGACTGATCGCTTGCGCCTGCTGGGCTCACTGGCGCTGCAAGACCTCTGGCACGACCGCAAGGTCTCGCTGTGCATCGCCGCCTCCCTGGTGGCGGTGATCGCGCCGTTGCTGCTGCTGTTCGGTCTCAAGCACGGCGTGGTCAGCCAGTTGCAGGACGAACTGCTGCGCGACCCGCGCAACCTTGAAGTGAAGATGCTCAGCAACGGCAACTACGACACTGCCTGGATCGAGCGTTTGCGCCTGCGCCCCGAGACCGGTTTTGCCCTCGGCCAGACGCGCTCGCTCAATACCCAGGCGGACCTGCTGATCGGCATGCAACGGTTTGTCGAAGGTGCAGAAATCATCGCCACCGAGCCGGGCGACCCACAACTGAACCTGGCGCCGCTCAACCCGGTCGGCAATCAAGTGATCCTCAGCGCCCGCGCCGCGCAACGTTTGCAGGCCAAGGCCGGCGACAGCGTGCAGCTGCGAGCCTTGCGCCGTCTGGAAGGTGTTAACGAGCGCGGCGAAATGACGCTGACAGTGCTGGCGGTGCTCGACGGCGCTCGCTTCGGCCGCGCGGCCGGGTTTGTCGCCCCGCCGCTGCTGCTGGATCTGGAGCGCTTTCGCGACGGTTATCAGGTCAGTGCGTTCGGCGTTATCACCGGCAAGCCTCTGGGCAATCTGCAACCGCTGTACGCCCGCGCCCGTGTGTATGCACGTGACATCGATCAGGTTGCGCCGCTGGAACGCTGGCTCAACGAACAACACATCGAAACCTCGAGCCGGCTGGCCGACATCGACAACGTCAAAGCCATCAACCATGTGCTGGGGCTGATCTTCGGCGTGATCGCCGTGGCAGCGCTGATCGGCTGCGTGGCATCGATGGTCGGCGCGTTCCTGGCCAACATCGACCGTAAGCGAAAAAGCCTGGCGGTCCTGCGTCTGCTGGGTTTCAAGCGCCGGGCCGTAGGCGGTTTTGTGGTCCTGCAGGCGCTGGTGCTGAGCTTTGCGGGCTACGTCGGCGGGCTGGGTTTTTACGCCGTCGGCAGCCATTTGTTCGACTACTTGCTGGGCAGCAGCCAGGCCACCGGCACCTTCGTCTGCCAAATCACACTCTGGCACGGCTTTGCCGCCCTGCTCCTGACCTTTCTGGTCGCTGCACTGGTGGCCGTGATCGGCGCCGTGCGGGCGATCAACATCCAACCTGCGGAGAGTCTGCGTGAGCTATAAACGTTTTGGCTTGCTGTTGCCCCTGAGCCTCGGCTACCTGCTCGACGCCTCGGCGGCGGGCTGGGAAGAGAAGTATTACAACCCGATGCCCGAGGCCAGCGACGTCGTGCTGCCGATGCCGTGCGAAGGTTCGATGGTGTTTCGCAAGGTGTTCATTCCGGTTGCCGGACCGCTTGACGACTACCCGATCAACATCGGTCAGGACGGCGCGGAATACGGCTATGTCGAACAGACTCGACCGACCTTCATCGCGGGCAGTTTCACCGGCGCGAAAAACGACAAATCCCGCTACTACCTGATGGCCAAGTACGAGATGAGTCAGTTGCAATACGCCGCGCTGACCGAAGCAACCTGCCCCACCGCCGCCACCAAACTGCGCGTGCCGCAAACGGCGGTGAGCTGGGTGCAAGCCGTCGAAGCGGCCGACAAATACAACCTGTGGCTGCGTAAAAACGCTGCCGGCAAATTGCCGAAAGAAGACGGCGCGCTGGGCTTCCTGCGCCTGCCGACGGAAGTCGAGTGGGAGTTCGCCGCTCGCGGCGGCCTGGAAGTCGGCGCGGCGGAATTTCGCGACACGCGTTACCCGATGCCCGACGGCATCAACGCCTACGAGTGGTTTGCCGGGGCGCAATCGTCCAACGGAAAAGTGCAGTTGTCCGGCCTGCAAAAACCCAATCCATTGGGCCTGCACGACATGCTCGGCAACGTCGACGAGATGATGTTCGAGCCGTTTCGCCTGAACAAACTCGACCGCCAGCACGGTCAGGCCGGCGGCTACGTAGTGCGTGGCGGCAATTACCTGACCGCTCAGGCCGACCTGCGCACCGCGTTGCGCAAGGAAGAGCCGTACTACAACGCCGAAGGTCAGGTAAAAAACAAAACCACCGGCCTGCGACTGGTGCTGGTCTCCCCGACCCTCACCTCTCGCGAACGGGTCGCCAGCATCGAAAGCAGCTGGAAGAAACTCGGCACTGGCAGCAAGGAAACCGAATCCGCCGACAAAGGCACGGTTCAATCCCTGAACACCCTGGCCTCGGGCGTCGAAGACAAGGCGCTCAAGGAAAAACTCCAGGCCCTGGAAAACCAGCTGCGCGCGAGCAATCAGCAGCAGGAGGAAACCCGCGACCAGGCGATTCGTGCCAGCCTCAACCTCGGTGCATTCCTGTGCACCAAGATGCTAGACGACGGCCAGTACGTGGACTTCCTGCAAAAGAACTACAAGCTCAATTGCGAAAGCGCGGACAAAGACGCCAGTTGCGACATGCGCAAAGGCAAACTCGACGAGCAGAAGGATCGCCTGCACAAACTCAGCCGCTACTACGCCAGCAGCCTGGTGGAATCGGCAACCTTGTACGGCCAGCCGCTGCTTGAAACACAGGTCCCGGTGATGGAAGAAATCATCACCCGCAACAAACAGCTACAAGACCTCAAACCTTATTTGCGCACCCACTGGGCCAATCAGAAGACGTTCCTGCAAAAGCAGAAGATCGACACTGAAGCCTGGCTGAACAGCTGCAAAACCGTTACTCAATAACTCACCTTAATAACAACGCATCAACACCGTCACCGAGGAGTTTCACCATGTCGCGCAGCCTTTGGACTCGCTTCAAGCTACAGATCGCTTTCGTTGTCGCCGGCAGCCTGCTGCTGACCGGTTGCGCCAACACCGGTAGCTCCATGCTCGGCGAAAGCGACGGGACCGACCCGCGCCTGACCCAGGGTCAAGACGCAGAGTTCTTCAGCAAGTCCGGCTACCAGGCCTGCGCGGTCGGCGCCGGTGTCGGCATCCTCGCTTGCGCGCTGTCCAACAGCAGCAACAAAGCCGTGTGCGCCGTCGCCGCCGGTATTACCGCGTGTGGCGTGGCCATGGGCGCGAACTACTACCTGGATCAGCGTCGCAGCGAATACTCGGACACCACCACCCGCTTGGCTAAAATGAACAGCGACGTCGAACAAGACACCCAGAACGTGATCGCCCGTACCGCGACCGCTCAGCAAGTGATCAATGATGATCAGGCGAAAATCGCCCAGATCAAAAAGGACATCGCCAACAAGAAAGTCGACAAGACCCAGGCCCAGGTGCAAATCGCCGAGATCGATTCGAACATCGCGCGCCTGCGTAAAGACCTCGGCAACATGCGCATCAAAGTCACCGAGTACACCAAAGTGGCAAACGCCGAGCGTGCACAAGGCGCCGCCGGCGCCGAGATCAAGCAGGTGGACATGAACATTATGAAAATGAACCAGAAAGTCGCTGCCCTGCAGAAGGAAGTCGACGGTCTGTACAGCCAACGCTCCGCAATCACCCTGGGCTAAGCACATGACGCTACGACAACTGGCGATCCTCACTGCCGTCCTGGCCTTGAGCGGTTGCGCGACCAAGCCGGGCGAATGCGATGCGACCAATCGCGACAGCAGCATGCTGACCAAGATGAACTGCGACTACTCCGGTGGTTACAGCGATCAGGTCAAGCAGAAGGAACTGGCCCTGAGCGAGTCCCGTCAGCAAAACGCAATGTTCCGTCAGGTGTACGAGAACATTCAGGCCCAGCAGCTCAGTACCAAAACCGACCTGGCCAGCCAGCAGAAAGCCCAGGCGGCGCTGAATCAGTCGCTGGGGCAACTGCTGACCTCACTCAAGGCCCGGCGCGGCAATGAAAGCCAGGTGCAGAAGCAGATTGCCGGCCTCGAGCAGCAGCTCAAGGCTTCGCAAGCGGCGCCAATGGCCAAATCAACGCCAGCGACGCTGGCGGCCAAGAAGGAAGAGCTGAAGGCGTTGCAGAAGAAAGTCAATCAGCTGCAATTCAGCCTCGGTTACGAAGAGTAACTTTTCACCCCGCAGGCTTCCCGATGGAGGCCTGCACTCTTTTCAGGAATCGTCGTCATGCAGCGGGTCATCAGGGATGCGCAAGCCACACCGGAGGGGATGAGTGCACTGCAAGCCAAAGTCGCCCTCATCCAGAAACACTTTCCGCCGACCGTCGCCAGCCTTTTCGCCATCCCGCGAATGGGCAGCGGCGAGGTGCTGGAATGGTGGACCGAACTGGGTGGCCAACCCACACCCTATGCCGACCTCAACGAGGACGCGCAACGACGATTGCTGGAAACCTATGAAGTGCGTCAGACGTCCCTTGGACAGCTGGCGGACGAACTGCAAAAACGTGGTCAACCCACGGTAGCGGATGACCTGCGCAGCCTGCTCGGCACGCCCGAGCTGGACAAACTCTACAGCCTCAACGGTGAGCCTTTGGTGGTGCGCTGGAACCAGCGTCCGCCCAAACCGATCGTGCCGCCGGTGGTTCCTGTGGTGCCGGTCGTACCGCCGTCGCGCCGTGGCTGGTGGATCGCGGCGGCCTTGCTGGCGCTGCTGTTGCTGCTTCTGGCGCTGTGGCTCTGGTGGTTCCTGCACCGTGAACCGGTTGTCGTGGTTCCACCGGTAGCGCCGGTTGCGCCGGTGGTGACGCCCGTGGAGAAACCGGTTGAGCCGGTTCCCGAGCCTGTCGTGGAACCGGAACCTGCTCCGGAACCAGAACCCGCGCCAGAACCGGTGCCGCCACCCAAGCCGGTCCCACCACCAAAACCGGTCGTGGCCGCGCCGCCGCCACCACCGCCACCACCTCCACCTCCACCTCCGGCCCCGACGCTGGACAACTTCGCGTGCCGCAAAAAAGCGCCAAACGCAGAGATCCCACAATTTGTGGTGGTGCTCGACACCTCGGGCTCGATGGATTTGAACATCAAGTCCGTGAAAGCCGACGAGGACTGGTTCTTCGGCAATGAGCTGAACAAGTACCTGGATGTGAACCGCACCACGCAGATTTTTGCCAAGCCGAGCCGCATGGACGTCGCCAAGGATTCGCTGGCCGGCATGATCAACGGGCTGGACCCGAAGATCGACACGCGCCTCATCACCTTCGCCGGCTGCGAAAGCACACCGGACCAGGGCGTGTTCAAGTTTGGCGACCGCCAGCGGCTGATCAACGGGATTCGAGGCCTGGTGCCCAACGACGGCACACCGCTGGCCGACAGCCTGGCCTACGCCGCCAGCAAGGTCGACGGGCGCAATAACGATGCCGTGATCGTGATGTTCGTCGACGGAGAGGACGGTTGCCAGAAAGACGTTTGCGCGGTCTCCCGCCAAATCGCCAGGGAACAACCGCGCCTGCGGGTCAACGTGGTGAAAATCGGAGCCGGTGGCCCATCCCGTTGCATTGCTGAAAACACCGGAGGCCGGGTTTACAGCAGCACCAACGCGGCGGAGCTGGGCAAGCAGTTGAAACTGGCGAGCAAGGAAGTGTCGAGCAACGCCAAGTGCGATTAGTCGTCTGCCTGGGCAAACCCCAGTAACAACGCGGCAACTTCCATGACTTCATCCAGGGCCGCTTCGGCGGCCTCGGCTGAAGGTTGCAGCAACAGATCATCGGCGTAGCCCATCGCTTGCGCAAAGATCTGCCGTGCTGCCCGTTCGGGTGAAGCACAGCGAAACACTTCAGTGACAACCCCTTGCTCGATGATCTGCGCCAGCATCGCCTGCCATTGGGTGTTGACGGCCAGGTAGGCAGCGGCCAGTTCGGCGTCGTGCATCGCCTCATCCCACGCGTCCAGCCACAGCGCCCAGCCGTCTTCAGCGGAGGCCGGCAGGCAATCCTTCAGAAAACCCTGCAAAGCCATCAGAGGTGCAACGCCTGTCAGCGGTGCGCGGACTTCTTCCAGCTGTTCGTTGGCAAAGCGTATGAAGGCTTCGCGTCGCAACTCCTTCCAGTCCGTGAAGTAGTGATAAACGTGACTGCGTGACAATCCCGCGTGTTCAGCCAGGTCACGGGTGGACACATCAGCGAAACCTTTGCTGCGAAACAGCTCCAGTGCGGCGGCGATGATCTGGTCTTTACGGTCAATGCGCGACATTTGGAAATAACCTCGTGGCGCCGGGCAGATGGACGGCGCTTGCTCCTTGAGCGGTCGCTCAAGGATACTTGAGCAGTCGCTCAATAGTAGCGTTTATCTTCCTTTTGGTGCACCCATGACAGTCGTCACCCCACACATCCTGATCGATGAAAGCAAAAAACTCGGTCAGCAATCCGCCAGCCAGACGCTCAAGGCCATTGCCAGAGCCTATCCCGCAAAGCTGTTTATTACGCTATCGCTGGTAGCACTGGAGAACGCGCTGCTATTGGCGTATCCGCTGTTCGCCGGGTTTGCCGTGGACTCGATCATCCGTGGCGATGCCACCAGTGCGCTGTTTTATGCGCTGGTGGTGCTGGCGTTCTGGGTGGTTGGGGCCGCACGCAGGGCGGTGGACACGCGAACATTTGCGCGAATCTATGCCGACCTCGCCGTGCCGGTCATCCTCAATCAGCGCCAGCAAAACCAGAGCACTTCCACATCGGCGGCGCGGGTGGTGCTGGCGCGCGAATTCGTGGATTTCTTCGAGAAGCATGTGCCGACCATTGCCACGGCGCTGGTGTCGATTGTCGGCGCGGCGGTGATGCTGCTGGTGATCGAACCATGGATTGGTCTGGCATGCCTGGGGGCGTTGCTGTTGTGCATGACCTTGCTCCCACGGTTCGCCCGGCGCAATCAGGAGCTGCATGAGCGGTTGAATGATCGGCTGGAGAAAGAGATCGGGCTGGTCGAGAAGGTCGGCGCTGATACGTTGCAGCGCCACTATCGAGTGCTGTCGCGGCTGCGAATCTGGCTCTCGGACCGTGAGGCAATCGCCTATCTGTTCGTAGGCTCGGTGGCAGCGGTGTTGTTTGTGATCGCCATCAGTCAGCTGGCACTGTCGCCGGCGGTGAAGGCGGGGCATGTGTATGCGGTAATGACGTATCTGTGGACGTTTGTCAGCAGCCTGGATGAAGCGCCGTCGATGGTGGATCAGTTGGCGCGGTTGAAAGATATCGGCAAGCGGGTTGATCCGGGGCTTGGGGATAAGTCCGAGGATTGAGCCGACCCCTTCGCGGGCAAGCCTCGCTCCTACAGGTGATATGTCGTTCACAAATAGGTGGAACGACACATGACCCTGTAGGAGCGAGCGGTGCGGCGGTCCGACTTGCCCGCGAAAGCTATTTCAGCGAAGACTCAACGAAACCGGTCAACCTCATGACGCAAGTCCGCCGCCAGCTTCTCCAGCTCTTTGGCGGTCACGGCCAGGTTCGACACCACTTCGCGCTGCTCACTGTTCGCCAGTGCAATGCTTTGCAGGTTGCTGCTGAGCAACGTCGCGGTGCTGCTCTGCTCCTGAGTTGCGGTGGTGATCGCCGCAAATTGCTGCCCCGCCGAACGGCTCTGCTCATCGATCCGCGCCAGGGCCGAGGCCACATTGGCGTTCCGTGACAGGCCTTCCTGCATCAGCACATTGCCTTGTTCCATGGTGCTGATGGCGTTGCCGGTTTCCTGCTGGATGCTTTGAATCATCCCGGAAATCTCATCAGTGGCCTGACGCGTACGCGAAGCCAGGTTGCGCACCTCGTCGGCCACCACCGCAAAACCACGACCCTGCTCACCGGCACGGGCCGCTTCGATGGCCGCGTTCAGCGCCAGCAGGTTGGTTTGATCGGCAATCGAGGTAATCACCCCGACGATGCCGCCGATTTCCTGGGAGCGCTGGCCGAGGGTGTTGATCACCGTCGCGGTGCTGTTCAAGGCGCCGGCAATTTGCTCCAGCGACGAGGAAGCCTCGTCCATCGACGTACGACCGATCTGCGTTTGTTGTGCGTTTTCCTGGGCCAGACGCTGGGTGTTGCCCATATTGTCGGCAATGTTCAGCGACGTCGCACTGAACTCTTCCACGGCGCCGGCCATGCTGGTGATTTCGCCCGACTGCTGCTCCATCCCTTCGTAGGCACCACCGGACAGGCCGGACAAGGCCTGGGCACGGCTGTTGACCTCGCCCGAGGCCTTGCGGATGTGCTCGACCATGGTCGACAACGCCTGGCTCATCTGATTGAAGGCACGGGCCAGCTGACCGATCTCGTCATTGCTCGACACGTTCAGGCGCACGCTCAAATCACCGGCGCCCAAGGCTTCTGCCTGACGCACCAGATCACCCAGCGGCGCGAGTTTGCTGCGCAGCAACCAGACCGCCGAGCCGACTGCGATCAACATCGCCAGCAGACTGCCGATTGCCAATTGAATGCCGACACTCCAGGTCACGGCGCTGATTTCGTCCTGCGGCATGCTCGCCACCACCGACCACGGGCCGCCTTCAAACGGAACAGCCACGCTGTAGAAGTCCTCGGACTTGTCGCTCCAGAAATCGCCCTTGCCCGGGGTTTTCGCCAGATCGACGATGGCCGGGACTGCCTGATCCAGCGCTTGCACGCCAGCGATCGGCACCAGCCACTTTTTCTGCTCATCGAGCAACGCCAGCGAGCCGGTCTGGCCGATACGGAAGCGCTTGAGGTTTTCGAACTGCGCGTTCTGCGCGTCGGTGTAATCGAATCCTACGAACAGCACGGCAATGACTTTACCGCCGCTGTCACGTACAGGCGTGTACTGAGTCATGTAGGAGCGATCGAAGAGCAAGGCGCGGCCGACGTAGCTCTGCCCTGCCATCAAGCGTGCATAGGCCGGATTAGCGTGATCCAGCAAGGTGCCGATGGCCCGGTTGCCATCCTGTTTGGTCAGGGAGGTACTGACCCGAACGAAGTCTTCGCCGCTGCGCACGAACACTGTCGCGACGCCCGCCGTCATTTGCTTGAATTCGTCGACTTCCTTGAAGTTGTTGTTCAACACTTCGCTGCCCAGGTGCAGGCCAGGGGTCTGGGTGCCCGCCACGGCAACCGGCTCGCCCGGGTGCACGCTCAGACCCGCGCTGAAGCGCTTCTCGAACAAACCGGCCAAGCGCTGGGTGCTTTCACGCAACGTGCCGTGAAAGGTACTCAACTGATCGGCCAGCAACCGGGCTTCACTGGCCAGGTGCTCTTCGCGGGTGGCGAGGTTGGCGGTGTCCAGCGAACGCAGGGCGAACACGGTGCTGCCAGTGATGACAATCGCCAGTATCACGGCAAGCGCAAGACCAAGCTGTGAGGCGATCCGGGCACGAGGTTGAGACATGACAGCTCCTGGCCGAGTGACCGGATCATCCTGATCACGATGCGCACTCGGCAAAAATTCAAATGGGAATTACGGCGAACCTGCACGGAGGTTCCACCTGCAGATTTTCGGCGGCAAACCTGAATACTTGAGTAATTAGCGGGGATATGGCGCAAGGCCTCTATTGCAGAGGCTCTAACGATTCAGCTCAGGCGCTCGACATCCGGTAAATCCATGGCCCGGACCTCGCCTTGCAGGAAATCGCTGAGCCTGCGCAAACGTTCACCTCCTGGACGAGTTTTCGGCCAGACGAGGTAATAATTTTCGCCACTGGCGACGGCCGTCGGCCAGGGCAAACTCAGACGACCCTGAGCAACATCCTCCGCCACCATCAGCAAATCACCCATGGACACGCCGTAGCCCCGCGCCGCAGCAATCATGCCCAACTCCAGCGTGTCGAACACCTGCCCGCCCTTGAGCGACACCTGATCGGCCAGGCCCATGCGTTGCAGCCAAGTGCGCCAGTCACGCCGGTCCGGTGCGGGATGCAGCAGTTCAGTGCTGGCCAGACGCGCGACATCCCACGGTTGATCGTCCATCAGGTTCGGCGCGCCGACCGGAATCAACTCTTCCGGGAACAGCAGCGTGGCCTCCCAGTCCGGTGGAAAATTCCCGGTGCTGAGGATGACGGCGCAGTCGAAGGGTTCGTGGTTGAAGTCCACGGTGTCGATGTCCATCCAGGCACTGGTCAATTGCACTTCGTTGCCCGGTTGCAAGTGCCGGAAGCGACTCAGGCGCGCCAACAGCCAGCGCATGGTCAACGTCGACGGGGCCTTCATGCGCAGGATGTCATCCTCGGCGCGCAAGGTATTGCAGGCACGTTCAAGCGCGGTAAAACCTTCACGAATGCCGGGCAGGATCAGCCGCGCCGACTCGGTCAGTTGCAGGTTGCGCCCGCTGCGATGAAACAGTCGGCAGGCAAAATGCTCTTCGAGCGTACGAATGTGTCGGCTGACCGCACTTTGGGTGATCGACAATTCTTCCGCGGCCCGGGTAAACGAGCTATGCCGCGCCGCCGCTTCGAATGCGCGCAGGGCATACAAGGGAGGAAGACGACGGGACATTCGGAAAGCTCCTATAGCGCGGTTACGCCACGTTAGCAGAAACTTGTCAGCATGAGTCTGACTCATGCCACCCATCCTTTTTATCCCTTTGTGAAAAGCCCGCAGAGCGCCGAGAATCGGCTCTCTCCTGTTCTCTCTGATAATCGAGGCGTGATGACCATGCAGCATCCAGCACGTACCGAACTCTGGGCCATCCTGCGGCTGGCGGGGCCGTTGATTGCCTCGCAGTTGGCGCACATGCTGATGGTCCTCACCGACACTTTGATGATGGCGCGCCTGAGTCCGGAAGCGCTGGCCGGTGGCGGCTTGGGCGCGGCGACTTACTCGTTCGTGTCAATTTTCTGCATCGGCGTGATCGCGGCGGTCGGCACCCTGGTGGCGATCCGTCAGGGCGCGGGCGACATCGTCGGCGCCGCTCGGTTGACTCAGGCCGGATTGTGGCTGGCGTGGTTGATGGCGTTGGTGGCCGGTCTGCTGCTATGGAACCTCAAACCGGTGCTGCTGCTGTTTGGCCAGACCGAAACCAACGTCCAGGCGGCCGGGCAGTTTCTGCTGATCCTGCCGTTCGCCCTGCCCGGCTACCTGAGTTTCATGGCCTTGCGCGGTTTCACCAGCGCCATCGGCCGGGCGACGCCGGTGATGGTCATCAGCCTCGGCGGCACCGTGGCCAACTTCCTGCTCAATTATGCGTTGATCACCGGGATGTTCGGCCTGCCAAAAATGGGCCTGGTGGGCATTGGACTGGTCACCGCGATTGTCGCCAACCTGATGGCCGTGGCATTGGCGCTGCACATCCGTCGGCATCCGGCCTACGACGCGTATCCGCTGCGTCAGGGTTTGTCACGGCCGAACCGTCAGTATCTGAAAGAGCTGTGGCGCCTCGGCCTGCCCATTGGTGGCACCTACGCAGTGGAAGTCGGGTTGTTTGCGTTCGCCGCGCTGTGCATGGGCACCATGGGCAGTACGCAACTGGCGGCGCACCAGATCGCCCTGCAGATCGTCTCGGTGGCGTTCATGATCCCGGCGGGGCTGTCTTACGCGATCACCATGCGCATCGGCCAGCATTACGGCGCCGGGCAGTTGCTGGATGCGCGCCTGGCCGGACGGGTCGGGATTGCCTTTGGCGCGGCGTCGATGCTCGGTTTTGCCATGGTCTTCTGGTTCTTGCCGAATCAGTTGATCGGCTTGTTCCTGGACCACAATGACCCGGCATTCCGGGACGTCATCAATCTGGCTGTGAGCCTGCTGGCGGTGGCGGCGTGGTTCGAGCTGTTCGACGGTACGCAAACCATCGCCATGGGCTGCATTCGCGGACTCAAGGACGCCAAGACCACGTTTCTGGTCGGGCTGGGTTGCTATTGGCTGATCGGCGCACCGGCCGCGTGGTGGATGGCGTTCAACTTGAACTGGGGGCCGACCGGCGTCTGGTGGGGATTGGCGCTGGGGTTGGCGTGCGCGGCGGTGAGTTTGACGCTGGCGTTTGAGTGGAAGATGAAGCGGATGATTCGGCGGGAGCCTTCAGTACAGCGTTTCGAAGTCCCTCAGCCAGATTGAGATCCCTGTAGGAGCGAGCGGTGCGGCGATCCGACTTGCCCGCGAAGGCGGCGTGTCAGTTAACAAAAATGTCGACTGACACGCCGCCTTCGCGGGCAAGCCTCGCTCCTACAAGGAAGTCGTGTCAGACCACGACTTCCAGGGCGGGCTGCTGGCTGCTGCCGAAGGTCAGATATTCAACGAGCTCCGCCAACGGCAACGGCTTGCTGATCAGATACCCCTGCACCTGATCGCACCCAAACCCGCGCAACAAATCCAGTTGCTCCGCCGTTTCCACGCCTTCGGCAACCACTTCAAGATTGAGGTTGTGCGCCAGGTTAATCATGGCGTGGACCAGTTTGCGATTCTCTTCACGCTCCTCCATGCCGCCGACAAAACTCTTGTCGACCTTCAACAAGGCAATCGGCAGGCTGTTGAGGTGTACGAAGGATGAGAACCCGGTACCGAAGTCATCCAGCGAGAAGCGCACGCCCAGGCGCCCTAGGGCGTCCATGGTCTGTTTCACCAGGTCGCTGCGGCGCATGACCGCGGTTTCGGTCAGCTCGAATTCCAGCCATTGCGCCTCGACGCCGCGCTCCGCAATCAGCCGGCTCAGGGTCGACAGCAATTGGCTGTCCTGAAACTGCCGGAACGACAGGTTGATGGCCATGTGCAGCGCCGGCAAACCGCGTTCTCGCAGCGCCTGCATGTCCCGCAGGGCCCGGGAAATCACCCAGTAACCCAGCGGCACGATCAAACCGCTTTGCTCGGCCAGCGGCACGAACTCGCTGGGCGCCAGCAAGCCGCGCTCGGCATGCCGCCAGCGCACCAGGGCTTCGAGGCCGACGATCTGGCCGTCCTCAAGGTTCATGCGTGGCTGGTAATGCAACTCCAGCTCGTCGCGGCGCAAGGCCCGGCGCAGCTCGCTTTCGAGGTCGGCCATGCTGCGGGCATTGCGGTTGATGCGTTCGTTGAAGATATGAAAAGTGCAGCCCTGAGTGCTCTTAGCTTGCTGCATGGCGATGTGCGCGTGCCACATCAGCGGGTCGGCACCGGCCTGGGCCCTGGCGTGGGCGATGCCCAGGCTGGAACCGATCAACAAGCTTTCGCCGTCGACCCAGTAGGGCTCGGCCAGTGCCTCGGTGATGCGTTCGGCCATCCACTCGGCACGCTGAGGCGCGCGGCGGGTGTCTATCAGCAGGGCGAATTCATCGCTGCCGAGCCGCGCGAGTTGATCGCCGGCCTCAAGCTGGCTTTTGAGCCGCGCAACCACTTGCAGAATCAACCGGTCGCCAGCCTGGTGGCCGAGGGCATCGTTGGCGTGACGGAAGTTGTCGAGATCGAGGTGACCGAGGGCCAGGCCGCGGCCGTCGTTTTCCGCCAGACGCGCGGCCAGCAAGGTCTGGAAACCCTGGCGGTTGGCAATGCCGGTCAGTGGATCTTGCTCGGCCAGGCGTTGCAGGGTGTTTTCCAGCAAGCCGCGTTCGCGCACATGGCGCAGGCAACGGCGCAGCATGCCGGGATCGAGATGATCGCGCACCAGCCAGTCGCTCACACCATCGGGTGGCGTCAGTGGCTCGTGCTCGAGCAGCAACACCGTCGGCAAGCTGCAACGGCCAGGTAGAGGCTGAAGTGCAGGAATCGTCAACAACACCGCGCTGCGGTTGTCATCGAACAAACTGCTGACCGACTCCCAGCTTGGCGCGCTGATGAGCACGGCCGAGCTCCCCATCGGAGCCAGACACTCGCGCAACAACGCTGCCCACGCCGGCTCTTCGGCCAGTAACAGCAAACGCAAGGGTTCGACAGGCGTAGACAAGCTAGCTCCCTAGACTCTGCAAAGGATGTAGGCGGCGGGCATTATGCCGCGCCGGTAACCAATGACCAAATGACATCAGTTATCAAACGTGGCTTTGTGTCTGGAATACGAACATTAGCCGCAAATACACCGAGCATCCTGCTTGAAAGTATCAAAACCGGCAATTAGAGATAGCGTATTGCGTCACAAGTCGGAGAGAGCAGCACAATTCGCTGAGCCTGTTAAAATGCCGGCCCATTTCGCAAATGACTCCCTGATTTCGTATGTCCCGACTCAATCCCCGGCAGCAAGAAGCCGTGAGCTACGTCGGCGGCCCTCTTTTGGTGCTCGCCGGTGCAGGCTCCGGCAAGACCAGCGTGATCACCCGCAAAATTGCGCACCTGATCCAGAACTGCGGCATCCGCGCCCAGTACATCGTCGCCATGACCTTCACCAACAAGGCCGCGCGCGAGATGAAGGAGCGGGTCGGCACCCTGCTCAAGGGCGGCGAAGGCCGCGGCCTGACGGTGTGCACCTTTCACAACCTGGGCTTGAACATCATCCGCAAGGAACATGTTCGCCTGGGCTACAAGCCGGGCTTTTCGATCTTTGACGAAACCGACGTCAAAGCCTTGATGACCGACATCATGCAGAAGGAATACTCGGGCGACGACGGCGTCGACGAGATCAAGAACATGATCGGCTCGTGGAAGAACGACCTGATTCTGCCCGCCGAAGCCCTGGAAAACGCGCGCAACCCCAAGGAACAGACCGCCGCCATCGTCTACACCCACTATCAGCGCACGCTCAAGGCGTTCAACGCGGTGGACTTCGACGACCTGATCCTGCAACCGGTGAAGCTGTTCCAGGAACACCCCGACATTCTCGAAAAGTGGCAGAACAAGGTCCGCTACTTGCTGGTGGACGAATACCAGGACACCAACGCCAGCCAGTATTTGCTGGTGAAGTTGCTGATTGGCACGCGCAACCAGTTCACCGTGGTGGGCGACGATGACCAGTCGATCTACGCCTGGCGCGGCGCCCGTCCGGAAAACCTGATGTTGCTCAAGGACGACTATCCGTCCCTGAAAGTGGTGATGCTGGAGCAAAACTACCGCTCCACCAGCCGAATCCTGCGCTGCGCCAACGTGCTGATCTCGAACAACCCGCACGAATTCGAAAAGCAGCTGTGGAGTGAGATGGGCCACGGCGATGAGATCCGCGTGATCCGCTGCCGCAACGAAGACGCCGAAGCCGAGCGCGTGGCCGTGGAGCTGCTGACCCTGCACTTGCGCACCGACCGGCCCTACAGCGATTTTGCAATCCTGTATCGCGGCAACTACCAGGCCAAGCTGATCGAGCTGAAGCTGCAACACCACCAGATTCCGTATCGCCTGTCCGGCGGCAACAGCTTTTTCGGACGTCAGGAAGTGAAAGACCTGATGGCCTACTTCCGCCTGATCGTGAACCCGGACGACGACAACGCCTTCCTGCGGGTGATCAACGTCCCACGCCGGGAAATCGGTTCGACCACGCTGGAGAAGCTGGGCAACTACGCCACCGAGCGAAAAATCTCGATGTACGCCGCCACCGACGAAATCGGCCTGGGTGAACACCTTGATGCGCGCTTCACTGATCGCCTGTCGCGCTTCAAGCGCTTTATGGACAAGGTGCGCGAGCAGTGCGCCGGCGAAGACCCGATCTCCGCGCTGCGCAGCATGGTCATGGACATCGACTACGAGAACTGGCTGCGCACTAACAGCTCCAGCGACAAGGCTGCCGATTACCGCATGGGTAACGTGTGGTTCCTGATCGAGGCGTTGAAGAACACGCTGGAGAAAGACGAAGAAGGCGAGATGACCGTCGAAGACGCCATCGGCAAACTCGTCCTGCGTGACATGCTGGAACGTCAGCAGGAAGAGGAAGACGGCGCCGAAGGTGTGCAGATGATGACCTTGCACGCCTCCAAGGGTCTGGAATTCCCTTACGTGTTCATCATGGGCATGGAAGAGGAAATTCTCCCGCACCGCTCCAGCATCGAAGCCGACACCATCGAAGAAGAACGCCGCCTGGCCTACGTGGGCATCACCCGCGCCCGTCAGACGCTGGCTTTCACCTTCGCCGCCAAGCGCAAGCAATACGGCGAGATCATCGATTGCGCGCCGAGCCGCTTCCTCGATGAACTGCCGCCGGACGATTTGGCGTGGGAAGGCAACGACGACACGCCGGTCGAAGTCAAAGCCGTTCGCGGCAATACCGCATTGGCCGATATACGGGCGATGTTAAAGCGCTAGAATTGCCTACTTTTTAACCAGACATTTTTTACAAGCTAGGCGCACCCGGCGCCAGTAGAGGAACGCTTCATGGAAGCACTGCACCAGAAAATTCGCGAACAAGGCATCGTGCTTTCCGATCAGGTCCTGAAGGTCGACGCCTTTTTGAACCACCAGATCGACCCGGCCCTGATGAAGCTGATCGGCGACGAGTTCGCTGCGCTGTTCAAGGACTCGGGCATCACCAAGATCGTCACCATCGAAGCCTCGGGCATCGCCCCGGCGATCATGACCGGCCTGAACCTCGGCGTACCGGTGATTTTTGCCCGCAAGCATCAGTCCCTGACCCTGACCGAAAACCTGCTGTCGGCGACCGTTTACTCGTTCACCAAGCAGACCGAAAGCACCGTGGCGATCTCCCCGCGCCACCTGACCAGCAGCGACCGCGTGCTGATCATCGATGACTTTCTGGCCAACGGTAAGGCGTCCCAGGCGCTGATCTCGATCATCAAGCAGGCCGGCGCGACCGTGGCGGGCTTGGGTATCGTGATCGAGAAGTCGTTCCAGGGTGGTCGTGCGGAGCTTGATGCGCAGGGTTATCGGGTTGAGTCGTTGGCTCGTGTTCAGTCCCTGGCCGGCGGCGTCGTGACCTTCATCGAATAAGGGTGATGCGGTTTTCTGATGGATCGCGTCATCGTTCTTCGCGGGCAAGCCTCGCTCCTACAGGGTTTATGTCGACCACATAATTTGGCACGACATTTAACCTGTAGGAGCGAGGCTTGCCCGCGAAGGCATCCTCACTGCAGCGCGGTGGCCTTGAGGCCGGTGAGCAACAACCGCTGAAACAAGTCCTCCTTCAAACCCTCAGGGTCGGTCAGCTGCATCCGCTCCAGATGCTCGGGAAACGCCGACGCCTCAGGCGCATCCAGCGCAGCCTTGCCCAGCTCCAGAATCTCGCTCAACTTGAACTTGCTCTTCAGCCAGTTCAGCGCCCGCAACAGATCCTTCTCCTCAGCCGTGAAATCACACCCCAGCGGATATTCCGGAAACAAATTCGCATGCCGCGACTGAATCGCCTGCAAGCGTTCCGGGCTGTTGTCGGCAAAACGCGGATCGATGCGGAAACTCTTCGGCAACTTGCCAACGTTTTGCGCCTGCTCGATCAACCCCGACTGGAAACGTGAGTCGCTGATATTCAGCAACGCCTCGATCACCGCTGCGTCGGTCTTGCCGCGCAGATCAGCGATGCCGTATTCGGTGACCACGATATCCCGCAGATGCCGCGGAATTGTGCAGTGGCCGTATTCCCAGACGATGTTCGAACTGACCTCACCGCCCGCCTCGCGCCAGCTGCGCAGGAGCAGCACCGAACGCGCGCCTTCCAGCGCATGGCCTTGGGCGACGAAGTTGTATTGTCCGCCGACACCGCTGAGTACTCGCCCGCTTTCGAGCTGATCGGCCACGCCTGCACCGAGCAGGGTCATGGTGAACACGGTGTTGATGAAGCGCGCATCCAGGCGCTGCAAGCGTTTGAGTTCTTCCTGACCGTAGAGCTCGTTGATGTAGCTGATGCGGGTCATGTTGAATTCGAGCCGCTTGCTTTGCGGCAACTCGCGCAGGCGCTCGTAGAAACTGCGCGGCCCAAGGAAGAAACCGCCATGGACGCTGATGCCGTCGGTTTGCGCGGCCTCGTCCAATGTGCCGGCATTCGCCTGTTGCTGGGTCGGCACGTCCGGGTAGACCTTGCGCCGAATGATCCCGGCGTCGGCCAGCACCAGCAAGCCGTTGACGAACATTTCGCTGCAACCGTAAAGGCCCTTGGCGAATGGATCGATGCCGCCTTCGCGCTCGATCAACTGCGCCCATTGGCTGAGATTGATATCCGCCAGCAACGCTTTGTAACCGTCATTGTCGGCCTGGCGCGCCAACAACGCAGCGGTCAGGGCATCGCCCATTGCACCGATGCCGATCTGCAAGGTGCCACCGTCACGCACCAGCGTACTGGCGTGCAGGCCGATGAAGTGATCCTGGAAACCCACGGGCATGTTCGGCGTGGAGAACAACGTGGTGTTGTCCTTCTCGTCGATCAGCAGGTCGAAGGCGTCGATGCCGATTTCGGCGTCACCGGGCATGTAGGGCAGGTCGTTGTGAACCTGGCCCACCAACAGGATCGTCTCCCCCGCTTCCCGGCGCTTGGCGATCATCGGAAACAGGTCGAGGGTGATGTCCGGGTTGCAGCTCAGGCTGAGGCGATCGGGATGCTCGGAATGGCTGGCCACCAGCTGCGCGACCAGGTTCAAACCGGCCGCGTTGATGTCTCGCGCAGCGTGGCTGTAGTTGCTGCTGACGTAATCCTGCTGGGCCGATGCGCTATGGAGCAGGCTGCCGGGCTGCATGAAGAATTGCTGGACATGGATATTGGCCGGCAGGCTGTCTTTGTGAAGGCCGGCGAGGAAGTCCAGTTCCGGATAATCGCCGAACACTCGCTCGATGAAGGGTTCGAGAAAGCGCTTTTGCAAACCGTCGCCCAATGAAGGACGGCCCAGGCACAGGGCGGTGTAGATCGTCAGCTGCCGTTCGGGCAGTTGCGCGACACGTTGAAACAGCGCGTTGACGAAGTGGTTGGGTTTGCCCAGACCGAGGGGCAAGCCCATGTGAATATGCGCCGGCAATCGTGCCAACACATCATCGACCGCCTGCTCGATAGAACACAGCTGCACCATCTGATCCTCCCTTACATTCCGTGAATTGGGGTTGGACCGAGCTTGCCGGGCCTTTGCTGCAAAGAATAGTCCCCGAACACAAATCGCAGGCACAAAAAAGCCGCTCGTGAGCGGCTTTTTCGCTGGAGATGAACGCTTATTTCAAGCCAGACATCTTCTGGATGGCGCCTTTGAGATCAGCGTCTGTGCAATCGGCGCAGGTGCCTTTAGGGGGCATCGCGTTGACGCCGGAGATCGCCTTCGCCAGCAAGCCGTCAAGGCCGCCTTCTTTCTTGGCGCGGTCGCCCCAAGCTGCGGCATCACCGATTTTTGGCGAGTTCAGCAGGCCTGTACCGTGGCAAGCGTTACAATGTTTTGCAATCACTGAGTCAGGGGTTTTGGCATCACCGCCGCCCGCCGAAGCAGCGACTTCCATCCCCTTGCACTCTTTACCCTGAACACAGACTTGGCCGACTGGCTCAAGGCGTTTGGCAATATCGTCGTTCGTCGCAGCTTGAGCGCTGACAGCCCATAGGGCCAGTACGGTTGCTGGTGCAGCCAGCATTTTCATAATTAGGTTCACGCGTTCACCCTCAATGGTGGCTAGTCACGCCCACGGCCACGGTTCGCAGGCGGGCGCAAGTATAACGGTAAGCCCGCCGCACTGAAACAACCCCAAAGTCGAAGGGGTCTTATGCGTGGCGGAAAAACAACTTGGGCACCTCCGCAATGCTGGCGGGACGCCTCTTTTCTTAGAAATTCGCTGGAGTAGCTGCGCTGATTAGTCGCGCCGGCGCATCGAACGGATTACGGAAACGGTGTGGCTTAGTACTTTCAAAGTAGTAGCTGTCGCCGGCTTCGAGCACAAAAGTTTCGAGTCCGACTACCAGTTCCAGTCGGCCTTCTACCAAAATGCCGGTTTCCTCGCCCTCATGGGTGAGCATCTCGTCACCGGTATCGGCGCCAGGCGGGTAGATTTCATTGAGGAACGCGATAGCCCGGCTCGGATGCGCCCGACCAACCAGCTTCATAGTCACTGCGCCATCGGAAATATCGATCAGTTCGTTAGCCTTGTAGACGATCTGAGTCGGTTTTTCCTGCAGGATCTCCTCGGAAAAGAACTCGACCATGGACATGGGAATCCCGCCCAAAACCTTGCGCAGCGAGCTGATCGAGGGACTGACGCTGTTCTTCTCGATCATGGAAATAGTGCTGTTGGTGACGCCCGCGCGTTTGGCGAGCTCACGCTGCGAAAGACCTTTGAGCTTTCGGATGGATTGCAGTCGTTCACCGACGTCCAATGCTGGAGCCTCCAGGGATTCAAGTAGTAGAAATATTGAGCGTTATCATGGCGACAGCGTTCAGTATTTACAACACTTTGGCCTGAATCCTGTTCAGCGAGGCGACTTCCGGCACGGACTGCTGACCGCTAACCCTCGGAATAGAGCTTTGGCACGCGGCGCAGGTTGCAGAAGATCTGATAGGGAATCGTGTCAGCGGCGGCAGCCACCTCGCTGGCGAGGATGTTTTTGCCCCACAACTCCACGGTCGAACCCAGGCCGGCTTGCGGCACATCGGTCAGATCGATGCAGAGCATGTCCATCGACACCCGGCCGATCAACTGGCTGCGCTGTCCGGCGACCATCACCGGCGTGCCCGTCGGTGCGTGACGCGGGTAACCATCGGCATACCCCATGGCCACCACGCCTACGCGCATTGGCTTGGGGGTGATGAATTTGGCGCCGTAACCAATCGGCTCGCCGGCCGGCAGTTCACGCACGCAAATCACTTTCGATTCCAGGGTCATCACCGGTTGCAGACGAGAGGCCACGGCGTTGGCTTCTTCAAACGGCGTCGCGCCGTAGAGCATGATGCCCGGGCGCACCCAGTCACTCGGGATCTGCGGCCAACCCAGCACCGCCGGCGAGTTGCGCAGGCTGACCTCGGCGGACAACCCCTGACGTGCCGCTTCAAACACGGCGACCTGTTCGGCACTGGCCTGCTCGTGCAGCTCATCGGCGCGGGCAAAGTGGCTCATCAAGACAATCTTCGCCACCTTGCCGCTGGCCAGCAGCCGCTGATAACCCGCCTGATAATCCTTTGGATGCAAGCCAACCCGGTGCATGCCCGAATCGAGTTTGAGCCAGACCGTGATCGGCTTGCTCAACGCGGCGTTCTCGATAGCTTCAAGCTGCCACAACGAATGCACCACGCACCAGAAATCATGCTCGACGATCAGCGACAGTTCATCGGCTTCGAAAAAACCTTCCAGCAACAACACCGGTGCCCGAATGCCCGCGGAGCGCAGCTCCAACGCTTCTTCGATACAGGCCACGGCAAACCCGTCCGCATCGGCTTCCAGCGCCTGGGCGCAACGCACCGCGCCATGGCCGTAGGCATCGGCCTTGATCACAGCGAGGGCCTTGGCCCCAGTGAGTTCACGGGCAATCTGGAAGTTATGGCGCAGGGCTTGAAGGTCGATCAGGGCACGGGCTGGACGCATGGCGGCAGGCTTCTAGGCGGTCATGGGAATAAAAACCGGCGCTGGCTGACGGCGTAAACCGCCAACAGCACCGGGAGAGGGATCTTTCTGACAGGCTTACGGCAGAGCGGCCACAACCGACAGCTCAACCAGGATTTGCGGTTCGCACAGCTTCGACTCAACCGTCGCGCGGGCCGGGGCCACACCTTTTGGCAGCCACTTGTCCCATACCGCGTTCATGCCTTCAAAATGCGCATCGATGTCTTTCAGGTAAATCGTCACCGACAGCAAACGGCTCTTGTCGGTGCCTGCCAGATCGAGCAAACGCTCGATGTTGGCCAGGGTTTCACGGGTCTGCTGTTCAATCCCGGCACTCATGTCGTCGCCGACTTGCCCTGCCAGATAAACGGTGCCGCTGTGGACAACGATCTGGCTCATGCGCTCATTGGTGAGCTGGCGCTGGATTGACATGTTTTGCGGACTCCTGAAGTTTGGTGCCGTAACGGGAAATATCGAGGCCTTCGGCGCTGATCTGCGGCGATTTCTTCGCCATCAGGTCGGCCAGCAAACGGCCGGAGCCGCACGCCATGGTCCAGCCGAGTGTGCCGTGGCCGGTGTTCAGGAACAGGTTGCTGAACGGCGTGGCGCCAACGATTGGCGTGCCGTCCGGGGTGGTCGGACGCAGACCGGTCCAGAAACTCGCCTGGGCCAGATCACCGCCCTGAGGATAAAGGTCGTTGACGATCATCTCCAGGGTTTCGCGCCGACGCGGGTTCAGCGACAGGTCAAAACCGGCTATCTCAGCCATGCCGCCAACGCGAATACGGTTGTCGAAACGGGTGATCGCGACCTTGTAGGTCTCGTCGAGAATGGTCGACGTCGGGGCCATTGCCGGGTTGGTGATCGGCACGGTCAACGAGTAACCCTTGAGCGGATACACCGGGGCCTTGATGCCCAGCGGCTTGAGCAATTGCGGAGAATAGCTGCCGAGGGCCAGGACGTAGCGGTCAGCCGTTTCCAGCTTGCCGTCGATCCACACACCGTTGATACGATCACCGGCGTAGTCGAGCTTCTGAATGTCCTGACCGAAGCGGAATTCCACGCCCAGTTTCACGGCCATTTCGGCCAGTCGAACGGTGAACATCTGGCAGTCGCCGGTCTGGTCGTTCGGCAGGCGTAGGGCACCGGCGAGGATGTCGGTGACGCCGGCCAGCGCCGGTTCAACCCGTGCAATGCCAGCGCGGTCGAGCAGTTCGAACGGCACGCCGGACTCTTTCAAAACGGCGATATCTTTCGCGGCGTTGTCGAGCTGAGCCTGGGTGCGGAACAGTTGAGTCGTACCGAGGCTGCGGCCTTCGTAGGCAATGCCGGTTTCAGCGCGCAATTCGTCGAGGCAGTCGCGGCTGTACTCGGACAGACGGACCATGCGCTCTTTGTTCACCGCGTAACGGCTGGCGGTGCAGTTGCGCAGCATCTGCGCCATCCACAGGTATTGGTCGATGTCGGCGGTGGCTTTGATCGCCAGCGGCGCGTGGCGCTGCAGCAGCCACTTAATGGCCTTGAGCGGCACGCCCGGTGCGGCCCACGGCGAGGCATAACCCGGCGATACCTGCCCGGCGTTGGCGAAACTGGTCTCCATGGCAGCAGCCGGCTGACGGTCTACCACCACCACTTCGAACCCGGCACGCGCCAGATAGTAAGCACTGGTGGTACCGATGACGCCGCTACCCAAGACCATAACGCGCATTTTCATATCCCTCATCGCGGCTCGCCGCTGACGTTCGTAGTTGTAGAGCATTGATGTGCGCAGTGTAAAAAAGATCAGGCAGTGCATTTCACTATATAACTGCCTATATTTGGCGAGAATTCTCGGCAAAAACCCTTTTCACGGAGGCGCATCCCCTATGCGTACCAACACTCAAACCAAACGTGAGCTGGACAAGATCGACCGCAACATCTTGCGGATCCTGCAAGCGGACGGGCGCATCTCCTTCACCGAACTGGGGGAAAAAGTCGGGCTCTCGACCACGCCGTGTACCGAGCGGGTCCGGCGGCTGGAGCGCGAAGGGATCATCATGGGCTACAACGCCCGGCTCAATCCGCAGCACCTCAAGGGTAGTCTCCTGGTGTTCGTCGAGATCAGCCTCGACTACAAATCCGGCGATACTTTCGAAGAGTTCCGACGTGCAGTGCTGAAACTTCCGCACGTGCTGGAGTGCCATTTGGTGTCAGGGGATTTCGACTACCTGGTGAAGGCGCGGATCTCCGAGATGGCTTCGTATCGCAAATTGCTGGGCGACATCCTGCTCAAGCTGCCGCATGTGCGCGAATCCAAGAGCTATATCGTGATGGAAGAGGTGAAAGAGAGCTTGTGCCTGCCGATTCCGGACTGAGGCTTTTGCGGTGCCTGTTCAGACCCCATCGCCAGCAGGCTAGCTCCCACAGTTGATCTTCAGCGGACACACATTCTGTGCATGACACAGATCCAGTGTAGGAGTGAGCGTGCTCGCGATTGAGGCGACTCGGTTTACTTAAGGGAACTCAAACAAGTACCTGCCGGGTCGACGCCATGTACTCATGAATCTGCTTCTCCACCCGCGGATGAATCAGCTCCACCGGCCCCCGCCCATTCGGACACGGCAAGGTCTTGGTGGTACCAAACAACCGGCAGATCAGCGGCCGCTCGTCATACACCGTGCAACCGTTCGGCCCCAGGTGCACGCAGTTGAGTTCATCCATCGCCGCATCCTGCTCGGCGCGGGTCTTGCGCGGCAGGCGGGACATTTCTTCCGGCGAGGTGGTCACCGGTCCACAGCAGTCATGGCAGCCGGGCACGCACTCGAACGAGGGGATCTGCTGGCGCAGCGTGCGAATTTTCTGGCTGTTGCAACTCATCGAAGCGGTGACCCAAAGCGGAATAGAGCGCGATTCTGACGCAAAAGCCGCGATCCAGACAGCTACAACCGACCAGTGTTGCCCGTGCCGAAAGGTCCGGCTTATGCTCCGTCAAATTTTCTAAACACACGAATCAGGAACACGCACATGAATCCCCGTGCTCAGCAACCTGTCCCGAACCACCAGCACGCCGCTTCTTACTACGCCGCCAGTAGCCTGCCGCAACCTGATCATCCGGTGCTGCAGGGCGACCTGGTAGCGGACGTGTGCGTGGTCGGCGGCGGGTTTTCCGGGCTGAGCACGGCGCTCGAACTGGCCGAACGTGGGTTCAGTGTGGTGTTGCTGGAAGCGCACAAGATCGGCTGGGGCGCCAGCGGACGTAATGGCGGGCAGTTGATTCGTGGCGTCGGCCATGGCCTCGATCAGTTCACCAACGTGGTCGGTGCGGACGGCGTGCGCCAGATGAAACTCATGGGCCTGGAAGCGGTGGAAATCGTGCGCCAGCGCGTCGAGCGCTTTCAAATCCCTTGTGACCTGACCTGGGGTTACTGCGATCTGGCGAACAAGCCCCGCGACCTTGAAGGGTTCGCTGAAGACGCCGAAGAGCTTCGCAGCCTCGGCTACCGCTACGAAACCCGGCTGCTGCAAGCCAGTGAAATGCACTCGGTGGTGGGGTCGGACCGCTACGTCGGAGGCCTGATCGACATGGGCTCGGGCCATCTCCACCCGCTTAACCTGGCGCTGGGCGAAGCCGCCGCTGCGCAGCAGCTGGGCGCGAAGCTGTTCGAACAATCGGCGGTGACCCGCATCGATTACGGCCCCGAGGTCAAGGTCCATACCGCCCAAGGTTCGGTTCGCGCCAAGACACTGGTACTGGGCTGCAACGCCTACCTCAACGAACTTAATCCCGAGCTCAGCGGCAAAGTGCTGCCCGCCGGCAGCTACATCATTGCCACCGAGCCATTGAGCGAAGAATTGGCGCACTCACTCCTGCCGCAGAACATGGCGGTCTGCGATCAACGGGTGGCCCTGGATTACTACCGACTCTCGGCAGATCGACGCTTGCTGTTTGGCGGTGCCTGCCACTATTCAGGCCACGATCCGAAGGACATCGGCGCGTACATGCGGCCGAAGATGCTGGAAGTCTTCCCGCAACTGGGTGGGGTGAAGATCGACTATCAATGGGGCGGGATGATCGGCATCGGCGCCAACCGCCTGCCGCAGATCGGCCGGCTCAAGGATCAGCCGAATGTGTATTACGCCCAGGCGTATTCCGGGCATGGGGTGAATGCCACGCATTTGGCGGGCAAGTTGTTGGCTGAGGCTATCAGTGGTCAGCAGAGTGGAGGGTTCGATCTGTTTGCCAAGGTGCCGCATATCACCTTCCCGGGCGGGAAGCATTTGCGCTCGCCGTTGTTGGCGTTGGGGATGTTGTGGCATCGGCTTAAAGAGTTGGTCTGAGGAAGTTGTAGCGTTCTTGCGGACGCCTTCGCGGGCAAGCCTCGCTCCTACAGGTGAGTGTCGGTCGGAAGATCAACGCTAACCCTGTAGGAGCGAGGCTTGCCCGCGAAGAGGCCCGCAAGAACACCGCAAGACTCAGATCCGCCAGAAAGGCTTAAGCCCCTCCTCCCGCGCCTGCTCCCGACTCAATCCGATATCCCTGAGCTGCTCCGGCGTGAGCTCCAGCAACGCCTTGCGCGTGTGCAGACGATGCCAGAACAGGCCCCAGCGACTCAGGCCGGACGGTGCGTTGCGCATCACTGCCTCGCGTGCACCGTTTTTTTGCCCTGCCGCCAGTTCCTGACTGTGTATCGTCAGCCGCACATCGCTCAAGCCGTTCATTTTGATTGCTCCTGTTTACTTGGGTAGCCAGAGCTTTCATGATGCGCGGACGGCAAAAAGCAATACAGATCCAACAAACCTGTATTAACTCCATACAGATTTACCGATTTAGCGTCTGAATCCTATATTTTTTCCCGATCTGTATTGGTTAACCGAATCACCCATACCGAGACTGCACCATGACCCTTTACGTCAATCTCGCCGAATTGCTCGGCACGCGTATCGAACAGGGCTTCTATCGCCCCGGTGACCGGCTGCCCTCGGTGCGGGCGTTGAGTGTCGAGCACGGGGTCAGCCTGAGCACGGTGCAGCAGGCCTATCGCGTGCTGGAAGACAGCGGGCTGGCGACTCCCAAACCCAAGTCCGGCTACTTCGTACCGGTGGGTCGCGAACTGCCGGAGCTGCCGGCCATTGGCCGCCCGGCCCAGCGCCCGGTGGATATTTCGCAGTGGGATCAGGTGCTGGAACTGATCCGCGCCGTCCCCCGCAAGGACGTTGTGCAACTCGGTCGCGGCATGCCGGACATCACCACGCCGACCATGAAACCGCTGCTGCGCAACCTGGCGCGAATCAGCCGTCGACAGGACATGCCCGGCCTGTATTACGACAACATCTACGGCACCCTCGAACTGCGCGAACAGATCGCCCGCCTGATGCTTGATTCCGGTTGCCAATTGACGGCCCACGACCTGGTGGTGACCACCGGTTGCCACGAAGCGCTGTCCACCAGCATCCGCGCCATCTGCGAGCCGGGGGATATTGTGGCGGTGGACTCGCCAAGCTTTCACGGCGCCATGCAGACCCTCAAGGGCCTGGGCATGAAAGCCCTGGAAATCCCTACCGACCCGATCACCGGGATCAGCCTCGATGCGCTCGAACTGGCGCTGGAGCAGTGGCCAATCAAGGCCATACAGTTGACCCCCAACTGCAACAACCCGCTGGGCTACATCATGCCGGAGTCGCGCAAACGCGCGTTGTTGCTGCTCGCACAGCGTTTCGACGTGGCGATTATCGAAGACGATGTGTATGGCGAACTTTCCTACAGCTACCCGCGCCCACGCACGATCAAATCCTTCGACGAAGACGGCCGCGTCCTGCTCTGCAGTTCCTTTTCCAAGACCCTCGCGCCCGGACTGCGCATTGGTTGGGTAGCACCGGGCCGCTATCTGGAGCGAGTGCTGCACATGAAATACATCAGCACCGGCTCCACGGCGCCACAACCGCAGATTGCGATTGCCGAGTTTCTCAAGGCTGGGCATTTCGAACCGCATTTGCGGCGGATGCGCACGCAATACCAACGCAATCGCGACATGATGATCGATTGGGTCACCCGCTACTTCCCCGCTGGCACCCGCGCCAGTCGCCCGCAAGGCAGCTTCATGTTGTGGGTCGAGTTGCCGGACGGCTTCGACACCCTGAAACTGAATCGCGCCCTGCACGATCAAGGCGTACAGATTGCCGTCGGCAGCATCTTTTCCGCCTCGGGCAAGTACCGCAATTGCTTGCGGATGAACTACGCTGCCAAGCCAACACCGCTGATTGAAGAGGCGGTGCGCAAGGTCGGCGCCGCGGCGATCAAACTGCTGGCGGAAACGGATCGCATCACCGACTGACCTTTCTCAGGAAACCAGCGTCCATATGTCGACATTTGCCGCCAATCGGAACGATCCCACATGAGAGTCAGACAGCCCCTGCTCGCTCTTCTGTTACTTGCCTCGTTCCTGGGCGGTTGCGCCAGCTTCGACGTTCAACGCGAACCGAGCCAGACCCTGCCCGCCAGCGATTCGGCATTCGGTCGTTCAATCCAGGCCCAGGCCGCGCCCCATGAGGGCAAGTCCGGCTTCCGTTTGCTGTCCAATAGCAGCGAAGCCTTCATGGCCCGTGCCGAGCTGATCCGCAACGCCCAAAGCAGCCTCGACTTGCAGTACTACATCGTGCATGACGGCATCAGCACGCGGATGCTGGTGGACGAGTTGCTCAAGGCAGCAGACCGCGGCGTGCGGGTGAGAATCCTGCTCGATGACACCACCAGCGATGGCCTGGACTGGATCATCGCGACCCTCGCCGCGCACCCGCAGATTCAGATCCGTCTGTTCAACCCGCTGCACCTGGGCCGCAGCACCGGTGTGACGCGTACCATGGGCCGGTTGTTCAACCTGTCGCTACAACACCGGCGCATGCACAACAAATTGTGGCTGGCGGACAACAGCGCCGCCATCGTCGGTGGCCGCAATCTGGGGGACGAATACTTCGATGTCGAGCCCAACCTGAATTTCACCGACATCGACATGCTCGGCGTCGGGCCGGTGGCCGAGCAACTTGGCCACAGTTTCGACCAGTACTGGAACAGCGCACTGAGCAAACCGATCGACGAATTCCTGTCGAGCAAACCAACGCAAAAAGACCTGCAAAATACCCGCACGCGCCTGGAAGAATCGCTGGAAGAAACGCGCAAGCAGAATCACGCGCTGTATCAGCAACTGATGACTTACACCACACAGCCACGCATGGACATCTGGCGCCGGGAGTTGATCTGGGCGTGGAACCAGGCGTTGTGGGACGCACCGAGCAAGGTCCTGTCAGACGGTGAGCCCGACCCGCATTTGCTGCTGACCACGCAACTGGCGCCCGAGCTGACAGGCGTCAGCAAAGAACTGATCATGATCTCGGCTTACTTCGTACCGGGGCAACCCGGGCTGGTGTATCTCACAGGCCGGGCCGATGCCGGGGTGTCGGTGCACTTGTTGACCAACTCCCTGGAAGCCACGGACGTGCCGGCCGTGCACGGCGGTTATGCGCCTTATCGTCGGGCGCTGCTGGAGCATGGTGTGAAGTTGTACGAATTGCGCCGCCAACCCGGCGAAGGTGGCGGCAGCGGGCCGCATATTTTCTACGGCAAATCCTACCGGGGTTCCGATTCCAGCCTGCACAGCAAGGCGATGATCTTCGACCAGCAAAAATCCTTCATCGGCTCATTCAACTTCGACCCGCGCTCGGTGCTGTGGAACACCGAAGTCGGTGTGTTGGTGGACAGCCCCGAGCTCGCCGTCTATGTGCGCAAAGCGGCCATGGAAGGTATGGCGCCGCCCCTGAGTTATCAGGTGAAACTGGAAAACGACCGGATCGTCTGGGAGACGGAGGACGACGGCAAAATGCACGTGCTGACCAAGGAACCGGGAAGCTTGTGGCGCCGGTTCAATGCGTGGATGAGCACCGCCGTGGGACTAGAGAAGATGCTGTAACAGACAACAAACATCCCTGTAGGAGTGAGCCTGCTCGCGAAGGCGTCGTGCCAGTCACCACAGGTGCTGAATGACTCCCCGCTATCGCGAGCAGGCTCACTCCTACAGGGAAATTTGGTTGGCATTTCGGCGTCAGGCAGGCTCGGCAACCGTGCCAAACGCGCCTTGGCGCCTCAGCAAAACCACCAACCCGAACGCCCCCGCCGCCATCAACAACGGCAACGCATGCCCGCTGATCCACTGGCTGCCGGCACCGGCGGCCAACGGTCCGATCAGGCAACCAATGCCCCACAGCTGCGCAATATGCGCATTGGCTCGCACCAGTGCATCGTCGCGATACCGTTCGCCGATCAGGATCAGCGACAAAGTGAATAATCCCCCGGCGCTGGCGCCAAACAGCACCCACAACGGCCAGATCAGCAGCGTGTCGATCAGCATAGGGATCGCCAGGCTCGAGAGCATCAACACCACAGCACAGCCGGTGAACAACGTGCGTCGCGACAGGTAGTCCGCCAGCGCACCAATCGGCAATTGCAGCAAGGCATCGCCGACCACCACGGTGCTGACCATCGCCAGGGCGATTTCCGTGGTGAAACCCTGGCGCAGGCAATAGACCGGCAGCAGGGTCAGGATCATCGCCTCGAACGCCGCGAACAGCGCCACGCCCCAGGCAATCGCCGGCAGCCCTCGACAGAAACCCCACAAGTCGCTGAAGGTCACGCTGCAGGCTTCGCTGGTCGGCGCGCCGCTGCGGCCCAGCAGCAGGAACGGCGCCGTCGTGAGCAAACCGACGCCGACCCAGAATCCGTAATCGTGTTCGGTGCCCAGAACGCCCAGCAGCAACGGCCCGGCCAACTGACTCAGCGCATAGCTGCTGCCATACAGCGCCACCAATCGCCCGCGCCATTGTTCGACCACCAGTTGATTGATCCAGCTTTCGCCGAGGATGAAGACCAGGGTCAGGATCACCCCGATCATCAGCCGCAACACCAACCAGACCGGATAACTTGGCAACAGCGCCAGCAAGCCGATGGACACCGCCCCGGCCCACAGACACAGGCGCATCAGATTGGCCGTACCAAGCCGCGAGGCCAGATGGCTGGAGATCTTCGCCCCCAGCAGCACGCCAATGGCCGGCATCGCCGCCATTACGCCGATAGCGAATGAGCCGTAGCCCCAGCTCTCCAGGCGAAACGACACCAGCGGCATGCTGACACCCAGGGCCAGGCCGACACTCAAGACAGACGCCAACACGGCGAAGTAAGTCGCCCAACGCATGTTCCACGCTCCTGTGGATAATTTTTGGCACCACACAAAACAATGTGGGAGCGAGCCTTGTGGCGAGGGGATTTATCCCCGTTGGGTCGCGCAGCGGCCCCAAAACCTGCAATAACGGAGTATCAGATACACCGCATGCATCGGTTCTGCGACTGCTTCGCAGCCGAACGGGGATAAATCCCCTCACCACAAAGGCTTGCTCCCACAGGGATTTCTGTATTCGGGAGCCTGATTTGGCAGGCCCCCTTCACTGACTTACAACTTGATCCAGGTCGCCTTCAATTCGGTGTACTTGTCGAACGCGTGCAGCGACTTGTCGCGGCCGTTACCCGACTGCTTGAAGCCACCAAACGGGGCAGTCATGTCGCCGCCATCGTACTGGTTGACCCAGACGCTCCCGGCGCGCAGTGCTTTGGCGGTCAGGTGAGCCTTGGAAATGTCCTTGGTCCACACCGCAGCGGCGAGGCCGTATGGCGTGTCGTTGGCAATCGCAACGGCTTCTTCGGCGGTGTCGAAAGTGATCACCGACAGCACTGGGCCGAAGATTTCTTCCTGAGCGATTTTCATCGCGTTGGTTACGCCGTCAAAAATCGTTGGCTCAACGTAAGTGCCACCGCTTTCCTGAAGCGTGCGCTTGCCGCCAGCCACCAGTTTGGCACCGTCAGCGTGGCCGGATTCGATGTAGGACAGCACGGTGTTCATCTGCTGGGTATCCACCAGCGCACCGACGTTGGTCGCCGGGTCCAGCGGGTTGCCCGGCTTCCAGGTTTTCAGCGCTTCGATCACCAACGGCAGGAAAGTGTCCTTGATCGAGCGTTCGACCAGCAGACGCGAACCGGCGGTGCAGACTTCGCCCTGGTTGAAGGCGATGGCACCGGCCGCCGCTTCGGCTGCGGCTTGCAGGTCCGGGGCATCGGCGAACACGATGTTCGGGCTCTTGCCGCCGGCTTCAAGCCAGACGCGTTTCATGTTCGATTCGCCGGAGTAGATCAGCAATTGCTTGGCGATCTTGGTCGAACCGGTGAACACCAGCGTGTCGACATCGTTGTGCAGGGCCAAGGCCTTGCCGACGGTGTGACCGTAGCCTGGCAGCACGTTGAGCACGCCTTTCGGGATGCCGGCTTCGACGGCCAGCGCGGCAATGCGAATCGCCGTCAACGGCGATTTTTCCGACGGCTTGAGGATCACCGAGTTACCGGTCGACAGCGCCGGGCCGAGTTTCCAGCAGGCCATCATCAACGGGAAGTTCCACGGCACGATCGCGCCGACTACGCCCACAGGCTCGCGAGTCACCAGACCCAGTTGGTCATGGGGGGTCGCGGCGACTTCGTCGTAAATCTTGTCGATGGCCTCACCGCTCCAGCTCAGAGCTTGCGCCGCACCGGGAACGTCGATGTACAGGGAATCGCTGATCGGCTTGCCCATGTCCAGGGTTTCAAGCAGGGCCAGCTCTTCGGCGTGCTGTTTCAGCAGGCCGGCGAAACGGATCATGGTGGCTTTGCGTTTGGTCGGCGCCAGGCGCGACCAGACACCGGAATTGAACGTGGCGCGGGCGTTTTCAACAGCGCGCTGGGCGTCGGCGGCGTCACAGCTGGCAATCTTGCCCAGCAGACGGCCGTCGACCGGGCTGATGCACTCGAAGGTCTCGCTGGAGACGGCATCGGTGTATTCGCCGTTGATGTAGGCACGGCCTTCGATCTTCAGATCGCGAGCCCGTTGTTCCCAATCGGCACGAGTCAGGGTGGTCATTCGAGTGTCCTCCTCTTATTGAATACGAGCGCCCCGCGGTCTTCGCGGACGTCCCCAGGAATTCTGCCCGGCCAGTCTGCTAATCGGCCATGGGCAACCGCCACCCTAAACCAGTGGCCGGGGTTGTTTCAATATATTTGACATAAGGTCGGCAAACGGCCTTGCAGTGTTCATTTTAATAAACATAGACTTTGGGTCTTTTCAGCCATCGCGCCGCAATCACGGGGGATTATAAGAATGAGCATCCAGAACATCGTCGACTTCAGCCAGGCTACTACCGAGCCCGAGCGCTACAGACCGGACCAGGCGAGAATCTTGAAGGGCGACCCCGAACAAGTGGTTTACAACCACTACAACAGCCCTTGTGGCCAGTTGAATGCGGGCGTGTGGGAAGGCGCCGTCGGGCAGTGGCATGTGAACTTCACTGAGCACGAATACTGCGAAATCGTTCAGGGTGTTTCAGTGCTGCGCGACAACGATGGCAACAGCAAAACCGTGCGTGCGGGTGATCGTTTTGTGATCCCGGCCGGGTTCCGGGGTACTTGGGAAGTGCTGGAAACGTGCCGCAAGATTTATGTGGCGTTTGAACAGAAGGCCTGAAGATTTGTGTTGTTTGGACCGACGCTATCGCGAGCAGGCTCGCTCCTACAGTTGACCGCATTCCAATGTAGGAGCGAGCCTGCTCCGGGCGGCGTTCCGACGATGAGTCCCTGACAAGCACCGCATAATCCACAGGCAACAAAAAAGGCCCGTATCTCGCGATACGGGCCTTTTTCGTAAGAGGGAAAAATCAATTACTTGATTTTGCCTTCCTTGTAGATCACGTGCTTGCGAACAACCGGATCAAATTTCTTGATCTCGATTTTGTCCGGGGTAGTACGCTTGTTCTTGTCGGTAGTGTAGAAGTGACCAGTACCGGCGCTCGAAATCAAACGAATCAATTCACGCATGATTAGCTCCCTTAGATCTTGCCGGCTTTGCGGATTTCGGCCAGCACGACAGTGATGCCACGCTTGTCGATGATACGCATGCCTTTGGCAGATACGCGCAGACGCACGAAACGTTTCTCTTCTTCAACCCAGAAGCGGTGATGCTGCAGGTTCGGCAGGAAACGACGACGGGTTTTGTTGTTTGCGTGGGAAATGTTATTCCCAGTCACCGGACCCTTACCGGTAACTTGACATACTCTCGACATGCCTCAGCCCTCTAAAACCACATGCCCAACCCGGCATGGGTTGGCCGCTTAATCTCTCAGTCATTTGGCGCCAGGCGCCGCGTTTCTTTAGAGGTCTTACCGGCTACACCTACAGTGAAGGAACCGGGCCCCTAGAAAAGAGCGCTGCTTTATACCAGAAAGACTGAAGAGCAACAACATTCCGTGTGCACGGACTTGATAAAAACCCCGTTTTTCGAGCTGCGAGCGCCTTGGATAAAGGCTGTCATCGATAGAGACCGCTCGTCGCAGAGAATCGGCTAACCGGCCAATCCAGGATTTTTTCAGCCAGCACTCACCGAAAACAATCGCCCATAGTCCCCTGAAAATGAAAAAGGGGATAGTCATTTGCAAAAGAGCCCACTAGGGTAGGCCTTTTCCAGACTGCACTTGCAGATGGGCCTTCGATCTGTAAAGGAATCCGACCATGCGCCTCGCTGCCCTACCGCTGCTGCTCGCCCCTCTTCTGCTGAGCCCATTGGCCCATGCCGCCGCCCTGAGCGTCTGCACCGAGGCCAGCCCGGAAGGGTTCGACGTGGTGCAATACAACTCGCTGACCACCACCAATGCCTCGGCCGACGTGCTGATGAACCGCCTGGTGGACTTCGATACGGCCAGCGGCAAAGTGGTCGCCAGCCTCGCGGACAGCTGGGAAGTCACGCCCGATGGCCTGACGTATGTGTTCAAGTTGCACCCGCAAGTGAAATTCCACCGCACCGAGTACTTCAGCCCGACGCGCGAGCTGACCGCTGAAGACGTGAAGTTCAGCTTCGACCGCATGCTCGACCCGGCAAACCCTTGGCACAAGGTCGCCCAGAGCGGCTTCCCGCACGCCCAGTCGATGCAGTTGCCAGCGCTGATCAAGAAGATCGACGCACTCGACCCGTTGACCGTGCGTTTCACCCTAGATCATCCGGACTCGACCTTCCTCGCGACCCTGAGCATGGGCTTCGCCTCGATCTATTCCGCCGAATACGCCGACAAACTGCTGAAGGCAGGCACGCCCGAGAAGCTCAACAGCCAGCCGATCGGCAGCGGCCCATTCGTTTTCACGCGTTTCCAGAAAGATGCCTCGATTCGCTACAAGGCCAACCCGGACTACTTCCGTGGCAAGCCTTCAGTGGACCCGCTGATCTTCGCCATCACGCCGGATGCCAACGTGCGCTTGCAGAAACTGCGCCGCAACGAGTGCCAGATCGCCCTGTCGCCCAAACCGTTGGACGTACAGGCCGCGCTGAAAGAACCGACGTTGAAAGTCGAAAAGACTGACGCCTTCATGACCGCATTCGTCGGCATCAACAGCCAGCATCCGCCGCTGGATAAACCTGAAGTGCGTCAGGCGATCAACCTCGCGTTCGACAAGGCCAACTACGTCAAAGCCGTGTTCGAAGACACCGCCGAGGCCGCCAATGGCCCGTACCCGCCCAACACCTGGAGCTACGCCAAAGGCTTGCCGGGCTACCCGCACGACGTCGAAAAGGCCCGGGCATTGATGGCCAAGGCCGGGTTCAAGGATGGCTTCCAGACCACCATCTGGACCCGCCCTTCCGGCAGCACGCTGAACCCCAACCCAAGCCTCGGCGCTCAATTGCTGCAGTCCGACCTCGCAGAAATCGGTATCCAAGCCGAAATCCGGGTGATCGAATGGGGCGAGCTGATCCGCCGCGCCAAGGCCGGTGAGCACGACCTGCTGTTCATGGGCTGGGCTGGTGACAACGGAGACCCGGACAACTTCCTCACACCGCAGTTTTCCTGCGCCGCGGTCAAGTCCGGTACCAACTTCGCCCGTTACTGCAATCAGGACCTGGACAAGTTGATCAGCGCCGGCAAGACCACCGGCGAGCAAGGTGTACGCACCAAGCTCTACGAACAGGCTCAGGCGCAGATCCAGCAGCAGGCGCTGTGGCTGCCGCTGGCTCACCCGACTGCCTTCGCGCTGACGCGCAAGGACGTCGAGGGCTACTCGGTCAGCCCGTTCGGCCGCCAGGACTATTCGAAGGTCAACATCAAATAACCCGCCCTACACAAAACCTGTAGGAGTGAGCCTGCTCGCGATTGCATTCTTTCAGTTACCGGACAAGGTGACTGACACGACGCCATCGCGAGCAGGCTCACTCCTACATGGGGTTTGTCTTCTCCCGTCAGAGCTACATCCACCCATACTCCGCCATCGACAGCGGATCGCCGTCCCCAATGATGAAATGGTCGAGCACCCGCACATCAACCAGGTCCAGCGCCTCTTGCAGGCGTTTGGTCAGCAATCGATCGGCCTGACTGGGATCGGGATTGCCCGACGGATGGTTATGGCAGAGGATCAATGCGGCGGCGTTGTGGGCCAAAGCGCGCTTGACCACCTGTCGCGGGTACACGCTGGTGTTGTCGATGGAGCCGCGAAACAGCACCTCGAACGCTAGCACCCGGTGTTTGGAATCCAGAAACAGGCAGCCGAAGACCTCATGCGGCTCGTGACGCAGCATCGACTTGAGATAGTCCCGCACCGCCAGCGGGCTCTCCATCACCGAATCACGCCGTAACCGTTCTGCCAGATGCCGGCGAGCCATTTCCAGCACAGCCTGCAACTGCGCGAACTTTGCTGGCCCAAGTCCGAGCTCACTGCTGAAGGTCCGAAGGTCGGCCTCGAGCAACGTGCGCAGGCTGCCGAATTGCTGCAACAGATGCCGCGCCAAATCCACCGCGCTTTTGCCGGACACGCCGGTTCGTAGAAAGATGGCCAGTAACTCGGCGTCCGAAAGACTCGCCGAACCCTGCTCCAGTAACTTCTCCCGCGGCCGCTCCGCCGCCGGCCAATCGCGAATGCTCATAGCACCTCCATGTGTGTTTGGGCGCCGCTGTTCCATAGCGGTCGCTGTGATATCGTAGCCCATCTTTTTTGCGAGCGATTTCACTCCTGGGGAGGGGGTATCGCCACGCAGTCATCAACGAAATGAAAGGCAGACCTATGCAGCGGCTGTATCGGAAACGCATCGTTCTGGGCGTCGGCGGCGGTATTGCTGCCTACAAGAGCGCCGACCTGGTTCGCCGCCTGATCGACCAAGGCGCCGAAGTGCGCGTGGTCATGACCCGTGGCGGCAGCGAGTTCATCACCCCGCTGACCATGCAGGCCCTGTCCGGCCACCCGGTTCATCTGGACCTGCTGGACCCGGCGGCTGAAGCTGCCATGGGTCACATCGAACTGGCCAAATGGGCCGATATGGTACTGATCGCCCCGGCGACTGCGGACCTGATCGCCCGTCTGGCCCAAGGCATTGCCGACGACCTGCTGACCACGCTGGTGCTGGCCACCGACGCCGTGGTCGCCGTTGCCCCGGCGATGAACCAGGCGATGTGGCGCGACCCGGCAACCCAGGCCAACCTGCAAACCCTCGAAAGCCGCGACATCAAAGCCTTTGGCCCAGCCTCCGGCAGCCAGGCCTGCGGTGACGTCGGCCTGGGCCGCATGCTCGAAGCCGTCGAACTCGCCCAATGCGCGGCGGACTGCTTCAAGCGTCAGGCATTGACCGGCAAACACGTGCTGATTACCGCCGGCCCGACCCAGGAAAACATCGACCCGGTGCGCTACATCACCAACCACAGCTCCGGGAAAATGGGCTTTGCCTTGGCCGAAGCCGCAGTGGAAGCCGGCGCCCGCGTCACGCTGATCACCGGCCCGGTGCACCTGCCGACCCCGGATCGCGTTACCCGCATCGACGTGGTCAGCGCTCGCGACATGCTCGCTGCCTGCGAAGCCGCGATTCCCTGCGACCTGTTTATCGCCTCGGCAGCGGTCGCGGATTACCGCCCGGAAGTCGTCGCCCCACAGAAACTCAAGAAAGACCCTACGAACGGCGACGGCTTGTTGCTACAGATGGTGCGCAACCCAGACATTCTGGCCACCATCGCCACGCGCCCCGACCGTCCGTTCAGTGTCGGTTTCGCCGCCGAAACCGAACACTTGCTCGATTACGCTGCACGCAAGTTGAAAGACAAGAACCTCGATTTGATCGTCGCCAACGACGTCGCCAACCCGAGTATTGGCTTCAACAGCGAAGAAAACGCCTGCAGCGTGATCGACCGTGAGCTGCACGCCACACTTTTCGCCCAGACCAGCAAGAGCAAGATTGCTCGCCAGCTGATCACTTTTATCGCCGAACGTCTGAACCAGGTTTAATTTACATGCACGCTTTGCAAGCCAAGATCCTCGACCCCCGCATCGGTACCGAATTCCCGCTGCCGCAGTACGCCACCCCAGGCTCCGCCGGCCTCGACCTGCGCGCCATGCTGGAAAAAGACACCGTGATCAAGCCGGGCGAAACCCTGCTGATCCCTACCGGCCTGTCCGTCTACATTGGCGATCCAGGCCTGGCGGCGCTGATTCTGCCGCGCTCCGGCCTGGGCCATAAACACGGCATCGTGCTGGGCAATCTGGTCGGTTTGATCGACTCCGATTACCAGGGGCCGCTGATGGTTTCGTGCTGGAACCGTGGCCAGACCGACTTCAATATGGTGGTTGGTGAACGTCTGGCTCAACTGGTCCTGGTGCCGGTGGTTCAAGCGCACTTCGAGATGGTCGAAGAATTCGTTGAAACCGAGCGTGGTGCCGGCGGTTTCGGGCATTCCGGCAGCCACTGATTGGATAGATGACAACCTTGTGGTGAAGGGGCTTGTGTGGCGAGGGAGCTTGCTCCCGCTTGAGTGCGTAGCACTCACAAAAATCGGTAATGACTGACAGGTTTTTGGGGCCGCTTCGCAGCCCAGCGGGAGCAAGCTCCCTCGCCACAGGTACGGGCCCTGCTGAAATTTGCACAACGCTCAGCTGGAAGTTTTACCGCCGAAAATCAAGGCATTGACCGGTCATTACCTCGCAAACGCAGGTGGCATGGCCTTTACACACCACGAACTCTCAGTGGAAAACGCCGTCATATCCTTCAGTTTGCGCCTGCTGACGAGTTCTTCGCAGACAGGTCCAGCCACCTTCGAGATGGAGCATTTCCAGTAATGAGCAGCCCAGCCCAAGTCGCACCCAAGTTCCCCGACAGCATCTTCCGCGCCTATGACATTCGCGGCACCGTCCCGGAATTCCTGAACGCTGAGACCGCTTATTGGCTCGGTCGCGCCATCGGCGCCCAGAGCCTGGCCCAGGACGAACCGAACGTTTCCGTTGGCCGCGACGGTCGACTCTCCGGCCCGGAACTGGTCGAACAATTGATCAAAGGCCTGGCCGACAGCGGTTGCCACGTCAGCGACGTCGGCCTGGTGCCAACCCCGGCGCTGTACTACGCCGCCAACGTACTGGCTGGGAAATCGGGCGTGATGCTGACCGGCAGCCACAACCCGTCGAACTACAACGGTTTCAAAATCGTCATCGCTGGCGACACCCTGGCCAACGAACAGATCCAGGCCCTGCACGACCGCCTCAAGACCAACAACCTGAGCAGCGGCAAGGGCAGCGTCACCCAGGTCGAGATCCTCGACCGCTACAACACCGAAATCGTCCAGGACATCAAACTGGCTCGTCGCCTGAAAGTCGTGGTCGACTGCGGCAACGGCGCGGCCGGCGTGATCGCCCCGCAATTGATCGAAGCGTTGAACTGTGAAGTCATCCCGCTGTTCTGCGAGGTGGACGGCAACTTCCCGAACCACCATCCGGACCCGGGCAAGCCTGAAAACCTCGTGGACCTGATCGCCAAGGTCAAGGAAACCAACGCTGACCTCGGCCTGGCCTTCGACGGCGACGGCGACCGCGTCGGCGTGGTGACCAACACCGGCAGCATCGTCTACCCGGACCGCCTGCTGATGCTGTTCGCCCGCGACGTACTGGCGCGCAACGCTGACGCGGAGATCATCTTCGACGTCAAATGCACCCGCCGCCTGACGCCTTTGATCAAGGAATACGGTGGTCGTCCGCTAATGTGGAAGACCGGTCACTCGTTGATCAAAAAGAAAATGAAACAAACCGGCGCCCTGTTGGCCGGCGAAATGAGCGGGCACATCTTCTTCAAGGAGCGCTGGTTCGGTTTTGACGACGGCATTTACAGCGCTGCGCGTCTGCTGGAAATCCTCAGCAAGGAAAAATCCACCGCGGAAGAGCTGTTTGCGACCTTCCCGAACGATATTTCTACGCCGGAAATCAATATCCATGTGACCGAAGAGAGCAAATTCAGCATCATTGATGCATTGCACGACGCGAAGTGGGGCGAAGGCGCCGACCTGACCACGATCGACGGCGTGCGAGTCGACTATGCCAAAGGCTGGGGCCTGGTTCGCGCGTCCAACACCACACCGGTGCTGGTGCTGCGCTTCGAGGCCGATGACGAGGCTGAATTGCAGCGCATCAAGGACGTTTTCAAAGTCCAGTTGAAACGTGTTGCACCTGATCTCCAACTACCGTTCTGATTCACCCGGAGCCCTGAATGACCCTCGAACGCGAAGCCGCCGCCAACACCGCCAAGGTCCTTTCCGAAGCGTTGCCTTACATCCGCCGCTATGTCGGCAAGACGCTGGTGATTAAATACGGCGGCAACGCGATGGAAAGCGAGGAGCTGAAAACCGGCTTCGCCCGCGACATCGTGCTGATGAAAGCTGTCGGCATTAACCCGGTGGTGGTTCACGGCGGCGGCCCGCAAATCGGCGACCTGCTCAAGCGTCTGTCGATCGAAAGCCACTTCATCGATGGCATGCGCGTGACTGACGCGCAAACCATGGACGTCGTGGAAATGGTCCTCGGCGGCCAGGTCAACAAGGACATCGTCAACCTGATCAACCGTCATGGCGGCAGCGCCATCGGCCTGACCGGTAAAGACGCCGAGCTGATTCGTGCGAAGAAACTCACCGTAACCCGTCAGACGCCGGAGATGACTCAACCGGAAATCATCGACATCGGCCAGGTGGGCGAAGTGGTCGGCATCAACACCGACCTGCTGAACCTGCTGGTCAAAGGTGATTTCATTCCGGTGATCGCGCCAATCGGCGTTGGCGCCAACGGCGAGTCGTACAACATCAACGCTGACCTGGTGGCCGGCAAAGTCGCCGAAGCACTGAAAGCTGAAAAGCTGATGTTGCTGACCAACATCGCCGGCCTGATGGACAAGTCGGGCACCGTCCTCACGGGCCTGACCACCCAGCAAGTCGACGACCTGATCGCTGACGGCACGATCTACGGCGGCATGCTGCCGAAGATCCGTTGCGCGCTGGAAGCGGTTCAGGGCGGCGTCGGCAGCTCGTTGATCATCGATGGTCGGGTTCCGAATGCAATTCTGCTGGAAATCTTCACCGATACCGGTGTGGGTACTTTGATCAGCAATCGCAAGCGTCACTGATTCAAGCACGTCAAAAGATCGCAGCCTTCGTCGGCACCTACGGATGTACGAATATTCTGTAGGAGCTGACGAAGTCCGCGATCTTTTTTATGCGCGCCGGAAACGTCCGACCTGACTCAGCGAAACGTCCGACATCCCGCCACCAATAGTCCGCATAGGATCTTCCCTGTATCCACAGGAGAACACCCCATGCAAAAAGATTACGTTCCATATGGCAGCGATGTTGCAGCAGGCACCTTTGAATGCGTGGACTGCGGACATCCGTATTCGAATCAGGCAAAAACCTCGATCCCGCCCTGCCCCTATTTCAAAAAAGACACTCATACGCGCAAAGGCTGGAAGGTGCTGACCGGCCAGGGCGACGCCGTGATTGATCCCTATCCGGAAAAAGCCGTCAAGCCCGCCGGGATCAAACAGGTCGAAACCTCCAGCCCTGCCAGAAAAAAATAGCGCCGGAGGCACTGAGCCATGCAGATCTCGTTCACGATCGATGCCCAGGCTTTCGAGCAGGAGCAAAAGGAACCGGTCAAAAAGACTTTGAGGATTTCCGACAACGAAATCGCTCACGCCCTGCAGCGAATAGCCAAGGCAAGTCTGACCGAATACTTGAAAATGCTGGTCGAAGGAGGCATGCCCAGCAGAGCGGATGAGGCCAAGCAGGATCGCTTGCTGTATCTGATTCAAAGCTACTTCGGGCAGACGTTGCCGACTGAATCGCAAATATCGACGATCTTCCAGCTGACCCAAAGCCAAAGCAAAACCCTGCTGAAAAACACGGTCTCACGCTTTCGCAACCAACTGGACGAGATCTTGCGACACAGCATGCGCGCCGTGATCGAGTCTGCGGAACATGCTCAGACCGTGTATCTGGTAGTGATCAGTTCGGATGTCATCCGCGATGAACTGAACATGCTGATCACACAGAACGAGCCGACCTTCAAACCCATCATCAAACGCAAAGGCAGTGCCGGGCAATTCGAGATCAGCGAAGATTCCCACGCGCTGTTGTGCCAGACACTCGGCCTGAATGCCGTTCAGTGACATCGTCGCGGTCAGTGGCTTGCTGCTGACCCTGACCACCTTCATGTTCAACCTGGCTTGGCCGAAGTTGCATGAAGCGTTGGGGCTGGATGAAAGCCAATCAGGCCCGCAGGCCAGGAAACGCGGCAGGGCAAAGGTGATCAATGTCTTGCTCGTCTGCGCGCTGCCCATGACCAGCGCTTTCATGGCGCTGTTCTACGTCAATCTACCGGCCGCCGTCCGAGTCATGAGCAGCAGCACACTGGATCTGTGGGATTTTGACGTGGATCGAACGCTTTACGTGTTAGTCGTCCTGGCGCTGCTGGTGTTTGCGTTGTTCAACTTGGGATTGGCACTAAAACTGATCGGTAAATGGCGAAGGCTGCACTGATGCCACAAAAAAAGACCCCGCTCAGACTGGCTGAGCGGGGTCTTTTTTGCGTTCGATCCCTGTGACAATCCACCTTCTGTGGCGAGGGAGCTTGCTCCCGCTTGAGTGCGCAGCACTCACAAAATCCTTGGGTCTGCTACGCAGCCCAGCGGGAGCAAGCTCCCTCGCCACACAAACACGCAACCACAAGGGATTATGGTCAGACGCCGAATTGTGCGCGGTAGGCTTCAACCGCTGGCAAATGCTGTTTGAGCTGCGGGTCATCCGCGAGGAATTCCAGTACCTGGTTCAGCGAAACAATGCTGATCACCGGGATACCAAAATCACGCTCCACTTCCTGGATCGCCGACAACTCGCCGTTGCCACGCTCCTGACGGTTCAAAGCGATCAAAACGCCCGCAGCCTTGGCGCCGTCCTGGGAAGCGATGATCTGCATCACCTCGCGGATGGCGGTGCCGGCGGTGATCACGTCGTCGATGATCAGCACTTCGCCGGTCAACGGTGCGCCGACCAGACTTCCGCCTTCGCCGTGGGCCTTGGCCTCTTTGCGGTTGAAGCACCATGGCAGATCGCGGTCGTGATGTTCGGCCAGGGCCACAGCGGTGGTCGCCGCCAACGGGATGCCTTTGTAGGCAGGGCCAAACAATACGTCGAACGAAATGCCGCTCTCGACGATGGCTGCCGCGTAGAAACGACCCAACTGCGCAAGGGCCGAACCCGAGTTGAACAGCCCGGCATTGAAGAAGTAAGGACTGGTGCGCCCGGACTTCAGGGTGAACTCGCCGAAGCGCAAAACGCCGCGATCAATGGCAAAACGAATGAAATCGCGCTGATACGTTTGCATGAAAAAAACCCCAAATACCACGGATTTAGCTAATTAGGTTGACGCCGTGTATCATACACGCACGCGATTTTTGGGGCCATTTATGCGGATCATCAGTGTGAACGTCAATGGTATTCAGGCTGCAGTGGAGCGAGGTTTGCTCAGTTGGCTGCAAGCACAGAATGCCGACGTCATCTGCCTGCAGGACACCCGCGCCTCCGCCTTTGAACTGGACGATCCAGCCTTCCAACTGGATGGCTACTTCCTTTATGCCTGCGAAGCCGAAGTTCCCGCCCAGGGTGGCGTGGCTTTGTATTCGCGGTTGCAACCGAAGGCAGTCATCAGCGGTCTCGGCTTCGAGACGGCCGACCGCTACGGGCGCTACCTGCAAGCCGATTTCGACAAGGTCAGCATCGCGACCTTGCTGCTCCCTTCGGGGCAGAACGGCGATGAAGACTTGAACCAGAAGTTCAAGCTAATGGACGACTTCGCCCGTTATCTGGATAAACAGCGACGCAAACGTCGCGAGTACATTTATTGTGGCTCGCTGTACGTGGCGCAACAGAAGCTGGATATCAAGAACTGGCGCGACAGCCAGCAATCCCCGGGCTTCCTGGCACCTGAACGTGCCTGGATGGACGAGATTGTCGGCAACATGGGCTATGTAGACGCCCTGCGTGAAGTCAGCCGCGAAGGCGACCAGTACAGCTGGTGGCCGGACAACGAACAGGCGGAAATGCTCAACCTGGGCTGGCGCTTCGATTACCAGATACTGACCCCGGGCCTGCGCCGCTTTGTACGCAGCGCACGCCTGCCACGTCAGCCACGGTTCTCGCAGCATGCACCGCTGATCGTGGACTACGACTGGACGCTGACCATCTAAGCGTCGTTTCGCAGACACAAAAAAGCCGACATCGTTGTCGGCTTTTTTGTGCGCAATGACTCGACCCTGTAGGAGCGAGGCTTGCCCGCGAAAGCGATTTAACAGTCGACATTTATGCCGGATGTGACGGCCTCTTCGCGGGCAAGCCTCGCTCCTACAGGGCGGTGTCGCCTACTTGATCAACCGCCACGTGAACGGATACCGATACGGCACCCCTTCATTGGCTTTGACGCCAGCAATGATTGTCAGCACCAACGCACCAATCGCCACCAGACCGAACATGAAGAACCCGATAATCACCACCATCAGCAAGAAGCAGATGGCAGAGGCAATGGCGACGGTGATTTGAAAGTTCAGCGCCTCCTTGCCCTGAGCATCGACAAACGGGTCCATCTCGCGCTTCATCTGCCAGAGGATCAGCGGGCCGATCAGCGTACCGAACGGAATCCAGATCCCCAGCAAGGCGGACAAGTGACAAAACATTGCCCACTGCCGAACTTCTTTGCTCGGGATGGGAAGTAGCTGCTGCTCGTCACTCATGGTGTCCTCCTTGCGTGGAACATCCGATCAGTCGGCCAGTGCGGCCTTTTGCAGTTCGAAGATCTCGGTCATGCCTTTCTTCGCCAGTTCCAGCATAGCGTTCAGCTCTTCCGGCTGGAACGGGGCGCCTTCGGCAGTGCCCTGAACTTCGATGAAGCCGCCAGTGCTGGTCATCACCACGTTCAGGTCGGTCTCGGCAGCCGAATCTTCCAGGTAGTCGAGGTCAAGCACAGGCTCGCCCTGATACATGCCCACCGAAACGGCAGCGATCATTTGCTTGAGCGGGTCGCCGCCTTTCAGGCCGCCGCGCTTCTTGATCACTTTCAAGGCATCGACCAGTGCAACCATGGCGCCGGTGATGGACGCGGTGCGGGTGCCACCGTCAGCCTGGATCACGTCGCAGTCGACGTAGAGGGTGACGTCGCCCAGCTTGGACATGTCCAGCGAAGCACGCAGGGAACGACCGATCAGACGCTGGATCTCCAGGGTGCGACCGCCTTGTTTGCCGCGGCTCGCTTCACGCTGGTTACGCTCGCCAGTGGCGCGCGGCAGCATGCCGTATTCGGCGGTCAACCAGCCTTGGCCCTGACCTTTCAGGAAACGCGGCACGCCGTTCTCGACGCTGACGGTGCAGATGACTTTGGTATCACCGAACTCGACCAGTACAGATCCCTCGGCGTGTTTGGTGTAGTTGCGGGTAATGCGGATCGAGCGGAGCTGATCGGCAGCGCGACCACTTGGACGTTTCATAGGGAATACCTGTACGGGGGACGGAAAACTGCCGAGCATTATAGAGCCGCGCGCCAAGACTGGGCACTTCTAAAAAATCCACCCGACGATTGAAGGCGCTGACTAGAGCTTAGAACAGCGCTTTACCGACGGCCTGCAGCCCTTTGTCACACCGTGTGTTTGGGCGCATCCGCCCCACTGCGCTACAATCCTGCGCCTTTGCTGCCTGTCGGCTTTAATTCACAGATATCGGGTCTCGCGAAACCTTTGGTAACGCAAACCTGAATTGCGAGGTACCTCCATGGTGCACAGCATGACCGCCTTCGCCCGCGTTGAAAAAGCCGGCGCCCAAGGCACCCTGAGCTGGGAATTGCGCTCGGTCAACAGCCGCTACCTGGAACCCCATCTGCGCCTGCCGGAGTCGTTTCGCGACCTCGAAGGCGCGGTTCGCGAAGCACTGCGTCAGGGCATCTCCCGTGGCAAGCTCGAGTGCACCCTGCGCTTCACCGAAGAAAACACTGACAAACCTTTGCAAGTGGATCGTGAGCGCGCCGCGCAATTGGTTGCGGCTGCCGAGACCATCGCCAGCCTGATCAAGAATCCGGCGGCGCTGAACCCGCTGGAAGTGTTGGCCTGGCCCGGTGTTCTGGTCGGCGACGCCACCGACCCGCAAGCCTTGAATGCCGAAGCACTGGCGCTGTTCAATGAAGGCCTGAAAGAACTCAAGGCCGGCCGCGAGCGCGAAGGCGCGGAGCTGGCCCGGTTGATCAACGATCGCCTGACCTCCATTGAAAAAGACGTGGTGACCCTGCGTGAGCTGGTCCCGCAGATGCTGGCCACTCAGCGCCAGAAAGTCCTCGACCGCTTTGCCGACATGAAAGCCGAGATGGATCCGCAGCGCCTGGAACAGGAAATGGTCATGCTCGCTCAAAAGAGCGACGTCGCCGAAGAACTGGATCGCCTGAGCACTCACATCATTGAAGTTCGCCGGGTGCTCAAATCCGGCGGCGCTGCCGGTCGGCGCCTGGACTTCCTGATGCAGGAACTCAACCGCGAAGCCAACACATTGGGCTCCAAAGCCTTCGACCCGCGCAGCACCCAGGCGGCGGTCAACCTCAAAGTGTTGATCGAGCAGATGCGCGAACAAGTGCAGAATATTGAGTAAGGCAAACCCGACATGACCCACAGTACCGGCACCCTGTACATCATTTCCGCCCCTTCGGGCGCGGGCAAGAGCAGCTTGGTCAAGGCCCTGACCGACGCTGATCAGGAGATCCGTGTCTCGGTCTCCCACACCACCCGCGCCATGCGTCCCGGTGAAGTGAACGGCGTGAACTATCACTTCGTCGAACGCGGCGAGTTCGTGAAGATGATCGAGCACGGGGATTTCCTCGAGCGCGCCGAAGTGTTCGGCAACCTCTACGGCACCTCGCAAAGCCACCTGCAGCAAACCCTGGACGAAGGACACGACCTGATTCTGGAAATCGACTGGCAGGGTGCCGAGCAAGTACGCAAGTTGATGCCCCAGGCCCGCTCGATCTTCATTCTGCCGCCGTCCCTGCAAGCCTTGCATCAGCGCCTGAACAATCGTGGTCAGGACAGCGACGAAGTCATTGAAGGCCGGATGCGAGAAGCCGTCAGCGAAATGAGCCACTACGTCGACTACGACTACCTGATCATCAACGACGATTTCGCCCACGCCCTGAAGGATTTGCAGGCGATTTTCCGTGCCAATCAGCTGCATCAGAAGCGTCAGCAGCAGCGTAACGGAAAACTTTTGGCTGAATTGCTCGGCTAATCAGCACTTCCCAAAACCGTTGCAAGGGCTTTACATTGGCACTTGCAGCGCGTTGAAGGGCTTGGTCAAAAAATCAGCGCTTCCCTAATCGCTGGTGATTTTTTAAACTGTTCAGTCCGCTCGCCCACCCGGGCAGCGCGCATATTGCATTCGCTCCGAGGAATACCATGGCCCGCGTAACCGTTGAAGACTGCCTGAACCACGTGGAAAACCGTTTTGAACTGGTCATGCTGTCCACCAAGCGTGCCCGTCAACTGGCCACCGGCGGCAAAGAGCCACTGGTTCAGTGGGAAAACGACAAGCCTACCGTTGTAGCCTTGCGTGAAATCGCTGAAGGCCTGATGAGCTACGAGTTCATCGCCAATGCTGAAATCGTCGAAGACGAACCGCTGTTCGCAGCGTTCGAGGACGAGTCCAACGAGGCCGTCTAAGCCTATGCCTGGTCGACGTAGCACGGCGCGGGGTCACAGCGAACGGCAGGAGTTATCATGCCGAGCATAGACGCCCTCGCCGATCGCTTATCGACCTACCTCGGCAAGGACCAGGTCAACCTGGTCCGCCGAGCGTATTTCTACGCCGAACAAGCCCACGACGGCCAACGCCGCCGTAGCGGTGAGGCGTACGTCACGCATCCTCTTGCGGTGGCGAATATTCTTGCCGACATGCACATGGACCATCAGAGTTTGATGGCTGCGATGCTGCATGACGTGATCGAAGACACCGGTATTGCCAAGGAAGCGCTGCAAGCGCAGTTCGGCGAAACCGTGGCCGAACTGGTCGACGGGGTCAGCAAACTGACCCAGATGAACTTCGAGACCAAAGCCGAAGCCCAAGCCGAAAACTTCCAGAAAATGGCCATGGCCATGGCGCGCGACATTCGCGTGATCCTGGTCAAACTGGCCGACCGCCTGCACAACATGCGCACGCTGGAAGTCCTGTCCGGCGAAAAACGTCGACGGATCGCCAAGGAAACCCTGGAAATCTATGCGCCCATCGCCAACCGGCTGGGCATGCACGCCATCCGCATAGAATTCGAAGACCTCGGCTTCAAGGCGATGCACCCGATGCGTTCCGCGCGGATCAACCAGGCGGTCAAACGCGCCCGGGGCAACCGCAAGGAAATCGTCAACAAGATCGAAGAATCCCTCAGCCACTGCCTGGCCATCGATGGCATTCAGGGCGAGGTCAGCGGTCGCCAGAAACACCTCTACGGCATTTATAAGAAAATGCGCGGCAAGCGTCGGGCCTTCAACGAGATCATGGACGTCTACGCGTTCCGGATCATCGTCGACAAGGTCGATACCTGCTACCGCGTGCTGGGTGCTGTGCATAATTTGTACAAACCGTTGCCGGGGCGCTTCAAGGATTACATCGCGATCCCCAAGGCCAACGGCTACCAATCGCTGCATACCACGCTGTTCGGCATGCACGGTGTTCCGATCGAGATCCAGATCCGCACCCGTGAAATGGAAGAGATGGCCAACAACGGCATCGCCGCCCATTGGCTGTACAAATCCAGCGGTGACGAGCAGCCAAAAGGCACTCACGCCCGCGCCCGGCAGTGGGTCAAAGGCGTGCTGGAGATGCAGCAAAGGGCCGGCAACTCGCTGGAATTCATCGAGAGCGTGAAGATCGACCTGTTCCCGGACGAGGTCTACGTGTTCACGCCCAAAGGCCGGATCATGGAGCTGCCCAAGGGCTCCACGGCGGTCGACTTCGCTTACGCGGTTCACACTGATGTGGGCAACAGCTGCATTGCATGCCGGATCAATCGTCGTCTCGCACCGCTGTCCGAACCGCTGCAAAGCGGCTCCACGGTCGAGATCGTCAGCGCTCCCGGCGCGCGGCCAAACCCGGCGTGGCTCAACTTCGTGGTCACTGGCAAGGCGCGGACCCACATCCGCCATGCGCTGAAACTGCAGCGCCGTTCCGAATCCATCAGCCTCGGCGAGCGCTTGCTGAATAAAGTGCTCAATGGTTTCGACAGCTCGCTGGAAAAAGTAGCGGCCGACCGCGTCAAGGCGATGCTCGCCGAATACCGTCTCGAACTGATCGAAGACTTGCTGGAAGACATCGGCCTGGGCAATCGCATGGCCTATGTGGTCGCGCGCCGCCTGCTCGGTGAAGGCGAACAGCTGCCAAGTCCGGAAGGCCCGCTGGCAATTCGCGGCACCGAAGGCCTGGTGCTCAGTTACGCCAAGTGCTGCACACCGATCCCGGGCGATCCGATTGTCGGTCACTTGTCCGCCGGTAAAGGCATGGTTGTGCACCTGGACAACTGCCGCAACATCAGCGAAATCCGTCACAACCCGGAAAAATGCATCCAGCTCTCGTGGGCCAAGGATGTCACCGGCGAATTCAACGTCGAGCTGCGCGTCGAGCTGGAACACCAGCGCGGCCTGATCGCCCTGCTGGCCAGCAGCGTCAACGCGGCCGACGGCAATATCGAGAAAATCAGCATGGACGAACGCGATGGTCGCATCAGCGTGGTCCAACTGGTGGTCAGCGTGCACGACCGCGTGCATCTGGCTCGCGTGATCAAGAAACTGCGCGCACTGACCGGGGTGATCCGCATCACCCGCATGCGCGCCTAAGCCAACCTATTACAAGGAGTCATTCATGACCAAGACTGTTATCACCAGCGATAAGGCCCCAGCCGCCATCGGTACTTACTCCCAGGCGATCAAGGCTGGCAACACCGTTTACATGTCGGGTCAAATTCCTCTGGACCCAAAAACCATGGAACTGGTTGAAGGCTTCGAAGCCCAGACCGTCCAGGTGTTCGAGAACCTCAAAGCCGTAGCCGAAGCTGCCGGTGGTTCGTTCAAGGACATCGTCAAACTGAACATCTTCCTCACCGACCTGAGCCACTTCGCCAAGGTCAACGAGATCATGGGCAAGTACTTTGACCAGCCATACCCTGCCCGCGCCGCCATCGGCGTAGCCGCCCTGCCAAAGGGTTCGCAGGTTGAAATGGATGCCATTCTGGTTATCGAGTAATACATCCGGCGCAGCCTTTTCAAGGTTGCGTCGACTTCGTTTCTGAAAGGATTCCACCATGCGCCAAGCGCTAGCTCTCTCGCTGGTCGCCCTACTCTTGGGCGGTTGTGCCAGCAACCCTGCCGACCGTGACATCAGCGGCATCTGGATCAATCAGGTGGCGATCGACGCTGCGTCCAAAGGCGGCCCCCTGCGTGAAGCGCTCCAGGCTTATGGCCCGAACCTGGAATGGGACGTCAACACCAAGGCCGCTCAGGCCCGCTACACCAACGGTTTTGAAAATGTCGAAGGCAAGCTGCTGGGCGAAGAGTCCGGCGCCTGGAAAGTCGACTTTTATGGCAGCTCCGCCAGCGAACTGAAGCGTGACGGCAAGCAACTGAGCCAGGCCGCCAGCGAAAACGAGCCGGACCAGGTCTTTGACCGTGCGCTGATTCCAGTGCCGGATGGCGCACCGATTGGCGCGAGCTTCGAACGCGCGCTGTACACCGCCTACATGGGCGGCAGCTGGAAAATCGTCAGCGGCCCGGGCGAAGGCAATTCCGTGCAATTCCAGGCCGATGGCCAGGTTGCCGGCCTCCCGGGAGCCGATCGCTATGCCCTGTGCCTCGCGGGCGATTGCGCGTCGATGAGCGGTGGCAATGACAATATGTGGCTGCAAGTGAACGGCCAGGGCAATACCTGGATTTTTGCACGCAAGGGCAAGGAACTGGAGATTGTGCAGGCGGTGAACACGGCGCAGGCGGATGAAATGCCTCAGTTCACGCCGGGTGATCGCAAGTGGTTGCTGGAAAAGCAGTGACCCGCAAGCCCCACGCAAAACCAATGTAGGAGCCCGCAGCAAGCCGGCTCCTACAGTTGTATGTGGGGACAGGAAATCAGCAGCGGCCTTCGAGAATGGCGGCGTAGCCTTCGCGATAGGTTGGGTACTTTGGCGCCCAGCCCAAGGCCTTCGCCCGAGCATTGCTGCACTGCTTGCTGCCGGTGCGTCGTACGCTCGCGTCTTCAGCCCATTCAGTCACGCCCAGATACTCACGCAACCAGCCCACCACTTCGGCCAGCGGCGCAGGCGCGTCGTCGACGCCGATGTAGACGTCATCCAGCGCCACCCCGCGTCGATCCGCTTCAAGCAGGTATGCCAAAAGCCCCGCCGCGTCGTCGGCGTGAATGCGGTTGCCATACAGCGGCGGGTCAACGGCCACGCGATAACCGCGACGAACCTGAGTCAGCAGCCATTCGCGGCCCGGGCCGTAAATGCCGGTCAAGCGCACGATGCTCGCCGGGATGCCGCTTTGCAGTGCCACTTGCTCCGCCTCAAGCATCAATCGACCCGAATAGCCTTCTGCAATGGTCGGCGAAGTCTCGTCGACCCACTCGCCATTCTGCTGGCCATAGACGCTGCTGCTGGAAACAAACAGCAGACGCTCGGGCACCTGACCGTAGTCGTCCAGCCACTCCAGCACATGCTTCAAACCCTGGACATAGGCAGCGCGGTAACCGGCTTCATCGTGATCGGTGGCGGCCGCGCAATACACCAGGTAATCCACCGCACCGACCGGCCAGGTCGGCGGGCAGTCTTCGTTGAACAAGTCACCGGCAACGCCAATGACCCCCTCGGGCAGGCGTGAAACATCACGCCGCAGGCCATGGACCTCCCAGCCGCAAGACACCAATTGCGTGGCCAGACGACTGCCGACATCACCACAACCGGCGATCAAAACAGAAGGCGCAGACATCAGAAAACTCCCATCAGAAAGGCACAGACTAGCGCCGGCACAGGACGAGCGGCTAGCAATGAAGGAAAAAAAGATACTCTATTACTTCTGTTAACAAGAATTACTTGCAATAATGCACGCCACTTTTGTTCTCGGCCTTACGAGGCCTGGAAGAACATTTACCCTATTTTTCTCTCAGGTCCGGCCAGCATGACACGCAATCAATTCCCCGCTTCGCCAACCAAACGACCTCGCGCCTGGAGCGCAGTGGCCGCCCTGCTGCTCACCCTGATGCTGGCGCCGACCGCCGCTTTCGCCGATCAAGCCACGTCACCTGCCGCCCATGAGGTTTCGACTCAGGCAACAGCTGACGTACCAAGAAATCCTGATGGCAGTGTCGATACTTCGTCTCTGCCTCCAGAAGTACAAAAAGCATTAGCCGAGTTCGGTGAAGCGGCGAAGAAGATGAACGAGCCGCAAGAAGAGGACAACTCGCTGGGCATGGCCCACGACCTGTCACCATGGGGCATGTACAAGAACGCCGATATTATCGTGAAAATCGTGATGATCGGCCTGGCCATCGCTTCGATCATCACCTGGACCATCTGGATCGCCAAGGGCTTCGAACTGATGGGCGCCAAGCGTCGTCTGCGCAGCGAAATCGTCCACCTGAAAAAAGCCACCACCCTTAAAGAAGCCAGCGTGACCGCGACCAAGCAAGGCACCCTCGCCAACCTGCTGGTGCATGACGCTCTTGAAGAGATGCGTTTGTCGGTCAACAGCCGTGAGAAAGAAGGCATCAAGGAACGTGTTGCCTTCCGTCTTGAGCGTCTGGTGGCTGCGTGCGGTCGCAACATGAGCAGCGGCACCGGCGTGCTCGCTACCATCGGTTCAACCGCGCCGTTCGTGGGCCTGTTCGGCACCGTGTGGGGCATCATGAACAGCTTCATCGGCATCGCCAAAACCCAGACCACCAACCTCGCCGTCGTGGCGCCCGGCATCGCCGAAGCCTTGCTGGCTACCGCGCTGGGTCTGGTTGCCGCGATTCCTGCGGTCGTGATCTACAACGTCTTCGCCCGCTCCATCGCCGGTTACAAAGCGCAAGTGTCCGATGCCTCGGCCGAAGTCCTGCTGCTGGTCAGCCGTGACCTCGATCACCTGCCGACCACCGAGCGCTCCGCGCAACCCCACATGGTCAAAGTAGGGTAATCAGCCATGGGCTTGCATTTGAAAGAAGGCGCAGACGACGATCTGGCCGAGAACCACGAGATCAATGTCACGCCGTTCATCGACGTGATGCTGGTGCTGTTGATCATCTTCATGGTGGCCGCGCCATTGGCCACCGTGGACATCAAGGTCGACCTGCCGGCTTCCAGCGCCAAACCGGCGCCGCGTCCGGAGAAACCGGTGTTCCTCAGCGTCAAGGCTGACCAGCGCCTGTACCTCGGCGAAGAAGAAGTGAAGGCCGAAGCACTCGGCGCCACCCTCGACGCCAAAACCCAAGGCAAGAAAGACACGACGATCTTCTTCCAGGCCGATAAAGGCGTGGATTACGGCGACCTGATGAGCGTGATGGACAACCTGCGCTCCGCCGGTTACCTGAAGGTCGGTCTGGTCGGGCTCGAGACGGCAGTCAAGAAATGATCACGACGCGCCATAAGCTGACGCGTTACAGCGGGAGCCTGGCCGTGGTGCTGGGCGTCCATGCGCTGGCCATTGCGCTGGCGATGAACTGGACCGCGCGCCCACCCATCGAGCTGCCTCCGCAGGCGATGATGGTCGAGTTGGCACCGGTTCCAGCCCCGCCACCGCCGGCACCGCCGAAGGTCATAACGCCGCCACAACCACCGGCCCCGGTAGAAGAACTGCCGATCCCGAAACTGGCTGAAGTGCCGAAGGCCGAGATCGTCGTGCCGAAACCGGTCAAGCCCAAGCCAAAGCCTCAACCGCCCAAGCCTGTGGAGAAGAAGCCGGAGCCGCCGAAGGAGAAGCCGTCCGAGGAGAAGCCTAGCGACGCGCAACCGACCCAGGCACCGACGGAGAAATCCGCGCAACCGGCACCGGGTCCATCGCCAGCGCAACAGGCTGCCAAAGCCAGTTGGGAAGGCACCCTGCTCGCGCACTTGGGCAAGTACAAAAAGTATCCGGCGAGCGCACAGAATCGGGGCAAGCAAGGCACCAACCGTCTGCGCTTCATCGTTGATGCCGAAGGGAATGTGTTGTCGTACGAACTGGTGGGCCGCTCAGGCACCGCCGATCTGGACCGGGCCACCCTGGAAATGATCCGCCTCGCCCAACCGCTGCCCAAGCCGCCGGCCGACATGCTGACCAATGGCACCATCGAAATTACGGCGCCATTCCTGTACTCCCTGGAAAAACGCCGCCGCTAGACCGCCGCCGAATCATTGTAGGAGTGAGCCTGCTCGCGATAGCGGTGTCACATTCACCGAAGAGGTTGAATGTAATGGCCTCATCGCGAGCAGGCTCACTCCTACAGGGATCTCCTGCAGCAGGAAACTCTGCGCTCAAGCATAAAGGCACCAAAAGGTGCCTTTTGCATATCTGCCTGCAGCAAACCGGCATTACCCAGTGTCACTCAGCACACTCAGTCTGATAACGTGCGTCTATCGATTGCAGCCGGTATGCTTGGCTCGCAACTTCATGGACGCTTGCTATGACTCTCACAGAATTACGCTACATCGTTACCCTCGCCCAAGAGCAGCATTTCGGCCACGCGGCCGAGCGTTGCCATGTCAGCCAGCCGACCCTGTCGGTGGGCGTGAAAAAGCTTGAAGACGAACTCGGTGTGCTGATTTTCGAGCGCAGCAAGAGTGCCGTGCGCCTGACCCCGGTCGGTGAAGGCATCGTTGCCCAGGCACAGAAAGTCCTGGAACAGGCCCAAGGCATTCGCGAACTGGCCCAAGCCGGCAAGAACCAGCTGACCGCCCCGCTGAAAGTCGGCGCGATCTACACCGTCGGCCCATACCTTTTTCCGCACCTGATCCCACAGCTGCACCGGGTCGCCCCGCAGATGCCGTTGTACATCGAAGAAAACTTCACCCACGTGCTGCGCGACAAACTGCGCAACGGCGAGCTCGACGCGATCATCATCGCCCTGCCGTTCAACGAAGCCGACGTCCTGACCTTGCAGCTCTACGACGAGCCGTTCTACGTCCTGATGCCGGCCCAGCACCCGTGGACGCAAAAAGAATCCATCGACGCCGCCCTGCTCAACGACAAGAGCCTGCTGCTGCTCGGCGAAGGCCACTGCTTCCGCGATCAAGTGCTGGAAGCCTGCCCGACCCTGGCCAAAGGCAATGACGGCGCCAAGCACACCACCGTGGAATCCAGCTCCCTGGAAACCATCCGCCACATGGTCGCGTCCGGCCTCGGCATTTCGATCCTGCCGCTGTCAGCAGTCGACAGCCATCACTACGCCCCCGGCATCATCGAGGTGCGCCCATTGTCGCCGCCGGTGCCGTTCCGCACCGTGGCCATTGCGTGGCGCGCAAGCTTCCCGCGGCCGAAGGCAATTGAAATCCTCGCTGACTCCATTCGCCTGTGCTCGGTGGCCAAGCCACCTGCGCCGGTGGCTGCGGCGTAAGTTGCGGTCATGACCGAGTTGTCGCAAGTGTCGGTGACGGCACTCAAGGGTGTCGGCGAGGCCATGGCCGAGAAACTGGCCAAGGTCGGCCTGGAGAATCTCCAGGACGTGCTGTTCCACCTGCCGCTGCGTTATCAGGACCGCACTCGCGTGGTCCCGATCGGCCATTTGCGACCGGGGCAAGACGCCGTGATCGAAGGCACCGTCAGCGGCGCCGACGTGGTCATGGGCCGTCGACGCAGCCTCGTTGTGCGTCTGCAGGACGGCACCGGCGGGCTCAGCCTGCGCTTTTACCACTTCAGCAACGCCCAGAAAGAAGGCCTCAAACGCGGCACGCGGATTCGCTGCTACGGCGAAGCGCGGCCCGGTGCGTCGGGGCTGGAAATCTACCACCCGGAATACCGCGCCATCACCGGTGATGAGCCGCCGCCAGTGGATGAAACCCTGACCCCGGTCTACCCGCTCACCGAAGGCCTGACCCAGCAGCGCTTGCGCCAGTTGTGCATGCAGACCCTGACGATGCTCGGCCCCACCAGCCTGCCCGACTGGCTGCCGACCGAACTGGCCCGGGACTATCAACTCGCGCCGCTGGCCGATGCGATCCGCTACCTGCATCACCCGCCCGCCGATGCCGACGTCGACGAACTCGCCCTCGGCCATCATTGGGCGCAGCACCGTCTGGCCTTCGAAGAACTGCTGACCCATCAACTGTCCCAGCAACGTTTGCGCGAGAGCATGCGTTCGCTTCGCGCACCAGCGATGCCGAAAGCCACCAAGCTGCCGGCGCAATACCTGGCCAATCTCGGCTTCACGCCAACCGGCGCACAGCAACGTGTCGGCAACGAAATCGCCTACGACCTCAGCCAGCACGAACCGATGCTGCGGCTGATCCAGGGCGACGTCGGCGCGGGTAAAACCGTGGTCGCCGCCCTCGCCGCGCTTCAGGCGCTGGAGGCTGGTTACCAAGTCGCGTTGATGGCGCCCACCGAGATCCTCGCCGAACAGCACTTCATCACCTTCAAGCGCTGGCTCGAACCGCTGGGCATCGAAGTCGCGTGGCTGGCCGGCAAGCTCAAGGGCAAAAACCGCGTGTCCGCGCTGGAGCAGATCGCCAACGGCGCACCAATGGTGGTCGGCACTCACGCACTGTTCCAAGACGAAGTGCAGTTCAAGAACCTCGCGCTGGCGATCATCGACGAACAGCACCGCTTCGGTGTGCAGCAGCGCCTGGCCCTGCGCCAGAAGGGCGTCGGCGGACGGATGTGTCCGCACCAGCTGATCATGACCGCCACGCCGATTCCGCGGACGCTGGCCATGAGCGCCTACGCCGACCTCGACACCTCGATCCTCGACGAACTGCCGCCCGGCCGAACCCCGGTGAACACTGTATTGGTTACCGATACACGGCGTGTCGAAGTCATCGAGCGCGTACGCGGCGCCTGTGCCGAAGGGCGTCAGGCCTATTGGGTGTGCACGCTGATTGAAGAATCGGAAGAGCTGACCTGTCAGGCCGCCGAAACCACTTACGAAGACCTCACCGCAGCGCTTGGCGAGTTGAAGGTCGGCCTGATCCACGGCCGCATGAAGCCCGTCGAGAAAGCCGCGGTCATGGCCGAATTCAAGGCCGGCAACCTGCAACTGCTGGTCGCGACCACGGTGATTGAAGTCGGCGTCGACGTCCCGAACGCCAGCCTGATGATCATCGAGAACCCCGAACGCCTCGGTCTCGCGCAGCTGCACCAATTGCGCGGGCGTGTCGGTCGAGGCAGCGCCGCCAGCCACTGCGTGCTGCTTTACCATCCGCCGCTGTCGCAGATCGGCCGTCAGCGCCTGGGCATCATGCGCGAGACCAACGACGGTTTTGTCATCGCCGAAAAAGACCTCGAACTGCGCGGCCCCGGTGAAATGCTCGGCACGCGCCAGACCGGCCTGCTGCAATTCAAGGTCGCCGACCTGATGCGCGACGCCGACTTGCTGCCCGCCGTGCGCGACGCCGCCCAGGCTTTGCTGGAACGCTGGCCGGACCACGTCAGCCCATTGCTAGACCGCTGGCTGCGCCATGGGCAGCAATACGGCCAAGTGTGAGCACCGTCGCAGTTTGTCGACGATGCTTTTAAACAAGCTGGTTATACTCCTGCAATTGTTTGAATACGGATACAGACCATGACAGAAGCTGCCCTCGCCCCCGACACCCTGCACGCTCCGTCTGTTATTCGGCTGCTGCTGGGCAAATTGGGCATTGCCTACGAAGAAGTACTCGACCACCACGGCCTCAACGCCTCGCGCAAAGTGCAGGCGGTGCTGGTGGACGACGCGGTCGGTGCCTTGATGGTGCTGTTCCCGCAAAGCCAGTTGCTGGACCTCAATCGCCTCGCCGAACTGACCGGCCGCCGCCTCACCGCCGTGCCCACCGAACGCCTGGTCAAAATGCTCGGCAAGCACAACCTGAGCCTGCTGCCCGGCCTGCCGGCGCTGACCAGTTCGCCGTGCCTGTACGAAGAAAGCCTGCTGCGCGTACCGAAGTTGCTGATCAACTCGGGCGAGCCGGGCCTGCTGCTGGAAATCGCCAGCGAAGACTTCAAGACCATGCTGACCAAGGCCAGCGCCGCGAACTTCGGCGAGAACCTGACCAGCATCCGCCCGAACCTCGACCGCCCCGACGATGACCGCGAGGAAATCACCCAGGCCGTCCAGGCGTTCACCGCGCGGCGCATCCAGCAACGCCTGGAAGCGACCATCGAGATTCCGCCGCTGGCCGAGACCGCGCAGAAAATCATCAAGTTGCGCGTCGACCCCAACGCCACCATCGACGACATCACCGGCGTGGTCGAAACCGACCCGGCGCTGGCCGCCCAAGTCGTCAGCTGGGCCGCGTCGCCGTACTACGCGTCACCGGGCAAAATTCGTTCAGTAGAAGATGCGATTGTGCGTGTGCTGGGTTTCGACCTGGTGATCAACCTCGCGCTGGGCCTGGCCCTGGGCAAAACCCTGAGCCTGCCCAAAGACCACCCGCAACACACCACGCCGTACTGGCAGCAATCGATCTACACCGCCGCCGTCATCGAAGGCCTGACCCGCGCCATGCCCCGCGCCCAGCGCCCGGAAGCCGGCCTGACCTACCTCGCCGGCCTGCTGCACAACTTCGGCTACCTGTTGCTGGCCCACGTGTTCCCGCCGCACTTCTCGCTGATCTGCCGCCACCTCGAAGTCAACCCGCACCTGTGCCACAGCTACGTCGAGCAACACCTGCTCGGCATCAGCCGCGAACAGATCGGCTCGTGGTTGATGCGCTACTGGGACATGCCCGACGAACTCGCCACCGCGCTGCGCTTTCAGCACGACCCAACCTACGACGGTGCCTACGCTGAATACCCGAACCTTGTGTGCCTGGCCGTACGCCTGCTGCGTGGACGCGGCATCGGCTCCGGGCCGGATGAAGACATCCCGGACGCCTTACTCGAACGCGTCGGCCTGACCCGCGACAAAGCCAACGACGTCGTCAGCAAAGTGCTTGAGGCTGAAGTGCTTCTGCGCGAACTCGCTTCGCAATTCAGCCAAGCCTAAAAGCATCGCGGGCAAGCCACGCTCCCACAGGATTTACGCAATCCCTGTAGGAGCGAGGCTTGCCCGCGAAAAAGCCCCCGCCGATCCACCTGGATCACCACCCCCCCTTGTAGGAGCGAGCCTGCTCGCGATGAATCCAACTCGCTATCTCTGAACCACCACAACCCTGTGGCGAGGGAGCTTGCTCCCGCTCGACTGCGCAGCAGTCGCAATCCAGCCAACGCGATGTTTCAGATACAACCGAGGTCTCAAGCTTTAGGGCCGCTTCGCAACCCAGCGGGAGCAAGCTCCCTCGCCACAAAAGCCCCTTTCACTCCAGACTGGATCAAGATTCTCAGGCTTTAGCCTTCGCTTTCCGCGGCTTCAAATACTTGGTCAACCCCTGAAACCAGATCACCAGCGCCGGATTCCCCTTGATCTGAATCGACTTGTCCTGAATCCCCGTCATAAACGCCAGCTGCTTGTTCTTCGCCTGCATCGTGGCAAAGCCATACGCCGCATCCTTGAACGCAATCGCAAACGCCGGCTCGGCATACACGCCCGACTGGCTGGTAATGCGCTGATCCTTCACAAAGAAATGCCGCGCCACTTTCCCGTCCAGGGTCTGTAGCTGGAACACCAATTCCTTGTCACCCAACTGCTGCTGAAACGCAGGATTAGTCCGACTGGCCTTACCCATCAACAAACCCAGCATCCACAGTAGAAAACGAAATTTCATGCGCACAGCCTCAAGAGAAAAGTGAACGGCCGGCGCAGTGTAGCGGCTTCAAGCGAGAACGCCACTGTTGCGCAGCGATAGAAGAAGATGCCGTGGTTTTTGACGCTGATGACTACCAAGTCATTGACGAAACGCCTGTGTTTAAAAGCGTGGAAGATTTGATCTCTCTACGCTCGATGCTATCGGAAGTTTCCTTCAACACGTGGGGTTGTTCGTGAACTAGGCAGCGTTTGGCTTCATCGATAGGCTTTGTTCGTCGCCGCAAAATCGGTGACACGGACGTGCAAGTCCGGCGGGATACACAATGGTTATGGCAATTCATCGAGCATTTTCCTATGCTCGCGAACCGTTATGGCAGTTGTGTATGGGAGACCTTCGGGTCTGCCGGGTAATCCCGCCGGTCTTGCACACCTATGCACAGCTGCCACCTCTTTCGAAGTGCGAGCGAAAAGGTGTCAGCTCCATAATTACGGGATAACACTTATGATCAAGCCAACACCGAATCCACCAGAAAACGAAGCCACCTCCCCCTACGAATCCCTCGATTCGAAGAAATTCCACGAAGCCGCCGAGCGCGCCCTCAACCACCATTTCGCCCCACCACCCGGCGACAAACCCAAGCCTCGCAAAGGCAACCTCTTCGCCGTCTCCCCCGACATCGACACCGAAGCCCTCCTGGCCAACGCCTCGGAAGACCTGCTGTCCATCAGCGCCATCGCCGCCAACCTGGCCGACGACGTGGACGGAGCACGACGCTCCTTAGCCTTGGCGCTAAGCAGATTGGCGGATGGGGTTCGGTTGTTGGTGGAGCGAGCGCTGGATCATATTGATTCGCCCAATCCGGCGGAGCATCGGGCAAAGCTGTAGCGGAACCACGGATAGAAAAAGGGGACTTAGGTCCCCTTTCTTGATTATCCCTGACTCACCACTGACAGCCTGTCTGGGGCGGTGAGTTCATATCGTTAGCGATTCATGGGTAACTGAAAACGCATTCGCACAGCGCAATAAGCAAGGTCTTCACGAAACAGACGGAAACTCATCTCGCACTGCGCGTCGGCGTATTGCTTCCAAACCGGATCGTCGAATTCGCCCCCTCCCAGCAGGTTGATTGAGGCCTTCAAGCCGTTTTCGCGATCCTGCCCTGCCATCAACGAAGCAGCTTTGTAAAAGCCATCATTCGGCATACCTGTCTGTAGATAAATGAGCTCACCCAACCGGGCAGTGGTTGTCTACGCCAAACACGCGAGCTTCTCGATGGGCGCCTCCGCTCCCGGCAAAACCGCTTGATACAGATCCTCGCAATACGCTTCTTTGAAGCGCACCCACCTTCTTTGCACATCGGTCAGTTGCTTCTTGTCTGCGGGAGACAAGCTGGCCAGGGTTTTCTTGTATTGCTCATTCAGCACAGCGTCGATTTTTTCGAAGCTTTGCTGGCCGCAAGTGATCAAATCGGGATTGGTAAAGCTGTTGTGGTTGCAGGTTTCCTGTGCATGAGCCGAAATCATCGATGCCGCGAAAGCGGCGCTCACCAGTGCTACAGCAAACCTTTTAAACTTCGTTGTCACGGTTGACCCTCGACGCTACGACCGATCACAGGAAAAAATTAAAAACGCGGGGCAGATTTATTTATTAGGAAAAGGAGACGGATTTATTTATTGGCGACCGCATCATCATAAATAAATCCGTCCCCTTTTCACCTATCAATGATTCGAACATGAAGCCGGCTCCTTAGCTTTAAAATAAGCTTTATCTGGGTAATTTGGGTTTCCGGGCGTATAGCAGGTTGTAGACACCTTCACTTTATCACAGGGAAAAAAGTGAACCTGTAATGCACAAACTTTCTCAGCGTACTTAGGGATTTCCACCGTAGCTGTATGGTGAGAATAGCCAGCAGAGTGGCGAACAGCAGCCTCTTTTACAATTTGGCCGTACTGATCACGCTTGAGTTTTTCGTATGGGTTTGGATCTTTGTCCCATTCGATAATAGCTCTAACACCCGGAGTCCACTGAACAGGAAGTACGCCGCAGCAAACCTCCCCTCCACCTTGATTTGCTGGAATACTAGGACCACCTGCACCATTGATACTAAATCGTATAATTTCCGCTGCGGTATGGTTATAACCAGTAACAGGCGTAGACACCATTTCTGGGCCAGCGATGCAGGAGCTTACGCAGAACATACTTACTGACAGGATTAATAATCTTCCCTTTGTCTTATGACTAATATTTTTTAGCCCTAAGCATATTTTTTGCATAAGAGTAGAAAACCTAGAAGGGGACGGATTTATTTATTGGCGACCGCATCATCATAAATAAATCCGTCCCCTTTTCACTCATATCTAATGCCTACCTAGCACAGTAAATATGCACCCTTTGTTATTTATTCAGCGATTGAAGCGGCTCCAGATTTACTAAAGTAGTTGGACGCAGCCTTAGGCGATAAAAATTTCTGAGCCTGCAAAGCGAAGACTAATGCAGGAGTAATACAACCTTTTCTTAGAACCCACTCACTTGGTGAATCTTTTTCCAACTCATCAGAGATTTTCACCAGCGAATCTCCATCCATTTCGACCACGCAATTGCCATAAATGCTGGCAAATAATTTTGTTGCACTGTCATTATTTTCCAGAAGCGATTGGTAAGTCAGCGAGTCCAATGGAATGGCTGGCTTCCGATAAAAAACACCCGTCAATGCAATTTTATCCGCATTGGCCACAGCCTCTTCTCGCGAAACAAAAAACTTCCCATCTTTAAAAATACTAACAACATTTCTTAGATAGCAAACACTGCTAGACGGGCTACAGAAACGATACCGAATTGAAATACTCCCATCTGCTACAGACAAACCCTGGAAAACCTCTAATCCACCACTATTTTTTATGACCTTCGGGACAAGCGCTTCATTCTTTAATAGCTCCCTGCCACCGGAAACAACACTTAATGTGTAAAATTCAGTGTCGTTATCCGTGAGTTTAACTTGATCTAAATTTCCGTCGCCTGTGACATCCCGGTTGAGCACTAAAAAATCAGAGGCACTCGCATAGCCTATGCAACTACTAAGCAAAGCGACAGCAATCATTTTTTTACCGAAAAATTTTCTCATTTGTCCAAATCCTAGTGAACTGGGTTCGTCTGTCGCCATAGCTAGTAGTATGGAGGTTAATTTTCGCGGTTATCGAATTCACGAATTCAGGCGCATCCCCCTTATCCGCTATTTCAAACAAACTATTCTTTAACCAAAAAAATACTGCGGATCTAGCTGCATATTTTGGCTGCTCAAGCAACTCAGGGTTATTAATAAAGCTAAGGTTTTCTCCAGGCCATAGCTGCGGATAAAGTGTAGTGAACTCATTGTAATTATAGCGCCCAGTTAGTTGCTTTAAACCGCGACCTCGGTATTTCCAACCATCACCACTGGCAATATTTCCGTTACCAAGATCAGTGACACCCGTGACACCATTATATGCTCGATTGGCAATTTCAATCTGATTAGCTGGATGCTCGCCCGGTTTGTATCCGTACAAATCGGCTTCATCAGGCCGAGAGCTAAAATAGGAAAAACTTGCAAGTTTTTCAGGACGATAAGCTAACGATTCTACAAGCGCATATCCATCTCCCACTTCAACCCTAACTTGAGCGAAAAAATGACTTAAGCGTAATGGGGTATCCAACTTATAGTCCGCTAGTCGCGGATTTAGCTCATCAGCAAGCAACTGTAATTTTGCATCATCACCCGTGGTAAATACTTTTTTCAGCATCGCCAGAGTTATTTTCATACCCGCTCGGAGCATTGAGTTAGAGACAAACTCAATTGGATGAAAATGCCAAATCACGTCTGAACTCATGGCCGCCTTACCGGTAAGCTCTTCCCAAAACACGTATTTACTTATTCTTTCTTTCTCATGCTTCAGCGTTTTTGGCGATGTCTCCAGCAACTTATCTAACTTACTCCACTTGGGTGACTCTGCTTTATCTTTCCATTCAGTCGGATGGTGAGCGATAAGCTTTGCCCACTGATCTCTCGTATCAGCGTCCTTCAGGGCGTCGGCGAGCTCGTCCGGATCCACATTACCATCGTGGTTTTTATCAATCTTCGCGAAGAGGTCCTTAAAGAACTGCGGCATATCTTGTGGATCGAGGAACCCATCTGCTGTTGGATTGCTTTCCTCAACGATCTGGAAGCCCAATTTCTCCCAATCGTGTTGCGTGATGATTTCTGCACTGGTTTTTTTTACCAGCCCTGCTAGCGGTTGATCATCCTCAACAACACTGACTTCATACCAATCTTCGGTGCCTTCTTTAACAATTGGAGCCTTGCTCAAGTCAACCGCATGATCCTTCTTGAGTGGAGTGGAACCAGTGGCAGGCGCTTTTTTCTTGAGTTCGGCTCCGGCAACCAGATGCAGGTATTGCTTGCCTATCTTCAAACCGGCAACGTTCTTGAGGAAATCTTTGACGTCAGCTTCGGCAGTAAAAATCTCGACGTGAACCTGGTACTTACTGGACACACTGCCGTCTTCGCCGGTGAGATTCTCTGTTTGCCCCAGATAGCCAATCGGATCGCCTGCCTTGATTCCGGTACTTGCCGTTTCAACCGAATCGAAGCTACTGGGCGTCAGATTCGTCCAGTCAAGCATCCGGTAATCCGGGGCGTTTTCTACGCATGTCCAAAAACTTGGAGGTACGGATCCTGCACCAGCTAAGCCACCGCTGACCTTGGTACATTTCGCCATCCGTCGAGTGACGCCTGCCACATTGAGATTCAGTACTTCCTTACTATCGAACTCAACGACACTGCCCGGAATAAGCTGCATTGAGCCAATGCGGGCACCTGCGGGTTGGCCATTTTGAAGTGCCGTTGGCGCCTCGTACAGGTCAAGCTTACTGATCGCGGTGGCCTTAACTTTTCCCTGCCAATAATTGGGCCTCAGTCGTTGAGGCACTTTGTCCGCAGTCCAGATCGCCTTGTGCTGCGAGTTTTGATAGGGGATGTCGTTCTCTTTAAAAGCGAACCAGATTTCATCTCCGACGTTACGCGTTTTGGTTGAGCCGCTTTTGACTGATCCAGCAAGAATCTTTCCCTTGGCGTAGGTTTTGGTTCCCTCAACAGCCTGATCAAGAATTTCTAGCTTTGTACCCTTTTTTATTAATCCATAGGAGTGCGCGCCGGGTATCCAAGGAGCCTTGTCGTAACCTTTGTAGTCGCCAAAATTCATGGTAACTACAGGCTTCGGTGTTTCTTCCGGAGCTAACGGATAGCGGGCATACGGCAACAAATGCATGTACAGACTGTAGAAATTCAGCTTGTTTTGCTTGCCTTTGTTCGGCCCTTCTTCCGGGTTGGGCGCAGACTTGTACTCGTGACGCACCAGGCAGAAGGAACTGGAATACTTCAGTTTTTTCTCGTTGCTACCGAAGGTCGATTCCAGATAATCCTCATTAAGGCGATAAGCAACGACTTCGCCATCGGCCATACAGCGTATCGGCTCATTCAGTACGCATTGCGGGGCGCTTGCATTGGTGATGTGGATGCCTCCGTGCCAGAACTTGTTACTGCCGAGCAGGTAGTGACCCGAGGTTTCACCTTCGAGTGCAGCGTAAACTTCTTCCGCGTTGGCGAACTGCTTGCCATCAGCTTTTCTGAACGGATATTGGAAGTTCATCAATGGCGCAGGCCCCGCCGGAGCGGGCGCAGGGGTTGGGGTTGGCGCAGCTGCGGGGGCTGGTTGCCCCCCTCTAAATTGAGGTTTCGGACGCAAAATCTTCTCTGGTCTAGGCCAGTAAAGGCTATTCGGTCCGTAAAGTGCCGTTTTCGGACCGTGCGATTGCGAGCCAAAGAAGTTTCCTGGAATCTGGCCAGAGATAAGGGTTTCAATAACTCCTGTATGCCCGTGAAAATTTATCCAAAGTGCGATATCACCGGGTTCGGCACTCGCGAGCGGAACTTCGTCAAAATGTTCCCGGTCGGTATTTAGCTGTGATGTTGTCCGGTAAGGAATTGTATATCCCGCGTCTTGCAGTAATCGGTAAACAAGACCCGAGCAATCGATTTCTTTCTTGCCGTTGTTATTAATATCGGTTTCGCCCTTGTGGGGACCGTATTCATAACCGCTACGATATTTATCCAGTTGCTCAAGTAGTCCGGTACTCATCGGAAGCTTCCTGCTTTAATACATTGAGTTGAGTTATCCATGACGACCCCTTTGGCCGCTAAGCGGTCAATAGCGAGAGTAGTGGACTCAAGGTCAGACTTTTGAGCCTCCCGATAACACGCCATTGCCCGAATTAGATCTACAGGCACTACATTGCCGACTTCGTACACTTCACCTAGTCGAATAACTGCATTGGTTGAGCCCTGCTGCGCAGCAATTTCCAACGTCTCTATCGACTTTTGTGGATTAATACAAGCGCGTTCATTGTCGTATTCGCCCTCATCGCAATAGAACATTGCGAGCGCCAAGCCTACGTCAGGAATGCTCGTTGATGCCTGCACCAAAAGATCCAGAATCTTGGCGTTCTCCAATCGCGGTGCTTGCCCAGAAAGACTAATTCCCGCAGCAGCGGCTGCGGCTTGTGCCGAACCTTTTTGAGCCCCATCTAAATAGCTATCCAATGCCGCTGCGTACAAATAGATACCGGATTCGGGAGATGCCTTATTGACCAGCCTGTCGAATATCACGCCTTTTTTCAGCTCACGCTCACCGGGCGTTTGTTTCTCCGACCGAGTGACTGCATCCATGACCACCTCAAGCGTCCAATCCTCAACCCGGTTTAGAACCCAGCAGTCGTCATGCTTGAAGACGAAAATCTTCAGAAAGCCACCCACCTGATCTCGAACAATCACCCTGTTCGGCAACACGATATCGATCGTGAGATTCGACTTGGCCGCATTTTCAGGAAGCAGCATCTTCAATTCATCGGTGGCCAACCCCTTTAGGCTTCGCTCGACAACCTTGGGTATTTTGCCATCCGCTGTTACGTGAACCTGCTTCACAGGAGACGTGATAAAAGCTTTCTGTACCTCTGGTTCGGATGAAAAAGCTTTGACGAACTCAGCAAAGTTACTGCTCGGACATTGAGCGTCGCTGGGCGACGAGGCAAAGGCACCGGAGCTCATCCCTAGGCTCAACAGTGCAATGGAAAACCACTTCATCTGCCTTACGTGTTTGTTTGTTGTCATCACGAAACTCATCACTCAGAAAACACAAAAAAAGCCTTCGGCTTAACCTTCTCCGGCACCCCATTCCCCAACGCCTGATCCATCAAACTCCCCGCCTTATCCTTATCCGCCGCCCCCGGCAGCACCGGCGGCTTAATCCCAATCCCTGTCCCATTCCCAGCCGAACCACCCGCATTAATCTTCACCACCGGCCCAACAACCGTCACCCCACCGGCATCCAGCTTGATAAAGCTCCCACCCCCCAAAATGGTCAGTTCGCTGCCAGCCTCAATAACAATCTTCGCCCCAGCCTTCAGATGTATCTCTTTCCCAACACTCGTCAGCTGCGCAGTCCCCAACTTCACATGCTGGTTCTGCCCAATCGTCAGGTGATCATCCAGCCGCGTTTCAACCTTGCGGTCAGCAATCGTGGTGCGATGCTCTTCAGCCTTGAGCTCGGTGTAGGTGTTCTTAACCACCGTGTCATGCCGTTCATTCCCGACACGAATCTTCTGATCATGCTCAATGTTTTCATCCCAATCCCGCTGGGCATGAATGAAGATCTGCTCCGCACCCTTCTTGTCTTCAATCCGCAGTTCATTAAACCCACCGCCCCCCGGGGAGCTGAGGGTTTTGAACACGGTGCGAGTCTTGTTCGCCGGCAACTCGTAGGGAACCTGGTTTTCCTTGTGATACAGGCACCCCGTCACCAACGGCTGATCGGGATCCCCTTCGAGGAAGGTGACGAGCACTTCCATGCCAATACGCGGAATGACAATCGCGCCATACCGATCCCCTGCCCAACTCGAAGACACGCGCATCCAGCAGCTGGTTTTGTCATCCGCCAAGCCTTCGCGGTCCCAGTGGAATTGCACTTTGATGCGGCCGTATTGGTCGCAGTGAATCTCTTCGCCTTTAGGCCCGGTGACCATGGCGGTCTGGCTGCCGAGGACGCGGGGTTTTGGGTGTTGCAGCGCTGGGCGATAGAACACTGCCCATGGGGTGGCGAGGAAGCGGTTGCGGTAGCCCTGGTGGAAGTCGTCCTTGTTGTCGGTGGTGTCGCTGGTCACCGATTCTTCGAGGACTTGCGGCTGTTTGCCTTCGTGGACGATTTCGGTGAGCAGCCAGAGGTCGTTCCACTCGGTGCGCGGGTGATCGGACATTTCCAGGAAGTGGCCGCTGATCAGTTTGGTCTGGTCGCCGTGGCCTTCGGCTTGCTGGTAGTCGGCGCGGTGGCGTTCGAGGGCGCGTTGGCTGAGGAATTTGCCACGCGCGCGGTCGAGGAAGCGGCCGGGGTAGTCGTAATCTTCCAGATCCGGTTCGGTGCTTTCGCCGTCGGGCTTGTAGGCGGCTTCGAGTTGCAGGCGCGGTTTTTCGAAGTCGTAGTCGCGGCGGGTGACGCGGCCGGTGCGGGTTTCGAGGCGCAGTTTGAAGCCTTTGATCACCGGCTCGTCGGCGACCATGCCGCTGCCTTGCACGTACGCCGTTGGCTGGCCGAGTTTCGGGAACACAGTCTGGTCGTCGCCGAACACCAGCAGGTGACCTTTCTCGCTGTGCTGGAAGTGGTAGTGAATGCCTTCCTCTTCGCACAGGCGCTGGACGAAGTGCAGGTCGGTTTCGTCGTACTGCACACAGTAGTCGCGGTCCGGGCAGGGCTGGCTGAGCTGGAAGCGGTAAGCATTGCCCTTGATGCCGTGCTCGTCGAGGATCAGCGCGATGATTTTCGGTGCGGACATTTGCTGGTAGATGCGCTGGTTGGTGCGGTGATGCAGGTATTGCAGTTGCGGCACCAGGGAGACTTTGTAGCGGGTCAGGCGCTTGCCGGCATCGCCTTGGGCGACGCGGTAGATCTGGCCGTGGATGCCGGAGCCTTGCGGATCGAACGCCAGGAACGCCTGTTTGTGCAGGAGTTTTTCCAGGTCCAGATCGGGGTTTTCGCTGACCAGTTCGAGGTCGAAGCGATACGGCTGGCTGATGCCTTCGGTGCCGGTGAACGACAGCACTTGCAGGTCGCCGACGTAGTCTTCGACAGTCAGGCTGAAATGCGTTTCGTTAGACGGGTTAAACATTGCTTGCTCCCTGTTCGGTAGTCATCCGTTACGCCCGCAGTCGCAGGCGTTGCAGCAAAGACGAAGTGGCGCCCAGGGCGTCACGCAATTGGGCGGCGGTGATGGTGCGCTCGGCCGCATCGAAAGCCAGCGCCGTTCGCAGCGCTGGCCAGCAGTGTTTCGGTAGATTCCGTGGAGCGTGGAGCTCGCGGTCGAGGTGCGCGTCGCGGGCCTCGATCGACGATAAGCGGCGGAAAGGATGTTTGCCGCCCGCCAGTTCGTAGAGCACGCAGGCCACGCCGTATACGTCGGCACTGGCCGACAGTGGTTGGCCTTCGAGCAATTCCGCGGCGGCGTAGCCCGGGGTCCAGGCGTTGAAGCGGTCGCGGCTCAAGTGTGGCAGGCCGGGCAAGATGCCTTCTTCGGCCTGACCCAGACCGAAGTCGAACAGGCGCACGCCCTCTTCGCTGAGCATCACGTTGCTCGGCTTAATGTCACCGTGCAGCACGCCGCGCGCGTGGGCGTAGGCCAGCGCGTCGAGCAGCGGCAGCGCGATGTCGCGCAGTTCTTTCCACGGCAGGCCCAGTGGGCGCTCGCAGAGTAATTTGTCCAGGGTCAGCCCACGCATGAGCTCCATGGTGATGAAGGCGCGCTGGCAGTCGGTGTCCACTTCAAAGGTGTGCGGTCGCAACACGTTGTCGTGGCGCAGTCGTCGGGTCAGGGCGAACTCGCTGTAGAGCAAGGCGCTGGCGTCCGGCGATTCGGCAAATTCTTCGCTGAGGATTTTCAGCGCGATGTAAGGGTCGGGATCGCCGAACTGTTCGCTCAGCAAGTCCCGTGCGCGGTAAACCGCGCCCATGCCGCCGGCACCGAGCAGGCGCTCGATGCGGTAACGGCCTGCAAGCACGTCGGGCATTTCGCCGACGCTGGCCTTGGTTGGCGCCAGCGCCGGCTCAGCTTTGTGAGACTTGGCGAACGCAAAGTAAGTCAGGTTATTGGCTTCCTCGTCGGTCACCAGCAGGTCGTCGAGCGGCGGCATGAGTTGGGTCATTGTCGGATCACCACGGCAGTCAGGTTGTCCCGGGCCGAGCCACGCAAGGCGCCGTCGAACAGACGCTCCAGCGCAACGTGCGGCGCGGTCAGGCTCAGGGCGTTGCCCAAGACATCGCTGCTGAGCCCTTGGTACAAACCGTCGCTGCACAACAGAAACGTATCGCCGGGGTAAACCTCGAGTTCGAGCACGTCCAGCGTCAGCACATCGGCTGCCCCGACCGCACGGGTCAGGGCATGGGCCGAAGGATGCGCACGGGCGTCTTCGATGCTCATGTTTTGCTCGTCGATCAGTTGCTGTTGCAGCGAATGGTCCTTGGACAGCTGATACAAACGCTGGCCACGCCACAGGTAGCAACGGCTGTCGCCGGCCCAGATACAGGCCGCGCGATTGCCTTCCACCAGCAGCGCCACCACGGTGCTGCCCATGATGCTGTCGTGGCGCCCGGCGGTGACGGTCAACTCCTGGCCCAGGCGGCGATTCAACCAGTGCAGGCACTGACGAATGCCTTTGAGTCGTTCGTCGAAGTCGTCTTGCACCGGCAATTCCGCCAGGCTGGCGACGATCAACTGGCTGGCGATGTCGCCACCCTGATGACCGCCCATGCCATCCGCGACCACCCACAGCCCCTGCTGTGGGCAGTCGAGAAAAGCATCTTCGTTGCGCGCCCGAACCTTGCCGGCGTCGGTACGCGCAGCGCTGCGCCAGGGACTGGCAACCAGCATCAGAGCTGCACCGGCATACGGAAGGTACGCAGCACGCCCATGTCGAACGGGTTCGGTGTGCGCTGGCTGCTGAGCAGGTAATTGGCGCGCAGGCCACCCACGTCAGCTTTCAGCACCAGCACGTCGCGACCGCTCAGGTACTCGGTCTGCATCAGGTCGAACAGACGGAACAGCGACCATGGGCCGGTGTTCTTCTCGATGCCTATCGGGCGACCGGCCATTTTGTCGAGGACCAGGCTGGTGCGACCGTCTTCAGCGTCGGTCGGCCATTTGAACGACACCGGCACGATCGGACCGTGACGGTATTCGATGGTCTTGTCGCCAAACTTGAACTCGGAACGACTGACGGCCGGGTCGAGGGTGTACGGCTCCAGTTTGAACTGCACTTGCGGCTCGGCCGGGTTGACCGAGAAGAAGCTCTGGCGAATCACTTGCGCCGCGGCCATCTGGTCGAGGTAGACCTTGGAGATCGGCATGCTGTGACCGTCAATGCTGCGCAGGCGGTAGTTGCCTGGATCGCCAACGACGAACGGACGCATGTAGGTCTCGAAGAAGCGATCGTTGATGCCCTGTGCCTTGAAGAACTCGCGGAAGTCGCTGATCGCGACGTCGCTGGTGCTGTGGGCGCTGAACGGGTAACGCTTGTTGATCGCCTTGCCATAGAAGCTGTACAGCTCGCTCTGATAACGCTGGTTCAGGTACTGGTAGGAATCGTTCAGCACCAGACGCCAGGTATCTTCGGCCAACACGTTGAACCACACGCTGACCGGACGCGGCAGGCGATTCGACGCATTGCGCAGGGCGCTCAGCGCATCACGCTGGCCGCTCATGCGGGTCTTGGCCATTTCGAATGCGGCCTGATCCGGGGAACTGGCACGCGCCAGGCTCGCCAGTTGCAGTTGCAGGTCGTTGAGCGCTGCGAGTGCCGGGGTCAAATCAGCGGCCGGGCCGTTGTTGTCATCCAGCAAACGGTGCAGCGGTTCGAAGCGACGTTGCAGGGATTTTTTCGCGGTGTCCGGCAGGTTTTTCATCGCCGCCATGTCCGAGGCCTGATCAGCTGCGGCAGACGCCAGTTTGCCCAGCTTGCCCAACTTGCCTTTCTGCTCACCCAGCGCTGCAGCGGCATCGGCCGCTTGATCAACCGGCTCGGCTTCTGCCGGGAACCGGGTGTTCTCGCGCACTTCCACCAGCAGTTGCAGCACTGGGGAATTGGCGGAAGTCAGGCCCGCCAGTTGCTCGGCGCCCTCGCCCGCATCGTTGATCGGTGGCAACGCAACCTGACCGACCGCTTCGCTCCAGAAGTTGGCGTAGTCGCGGAAGTACAGTTGCTCCAGTTCGACCATCAAGCGGCGCAAGTCCATGCCGCTGATGCCCGCGCCTTCGCCCAACACCCAGTTGTCACGCAGGATGTCGGTGACCAGCGCACTGCCCTGAACCGAGAAATACTGCTGATAACCCTGCTGGGTGTAGAAGCCGGGAATCACGTAATCGGCGCCGACAAACAGCGAAGCCTGCGGGCCGATGTGTTGGCTCAAGCGGTATTCCGGCAGGTTGCGGGCCTGCTCGCGCAGCATCCGGTAAACCACGTTGGCCAGCGATTCGCTGCGCAGCACCTGACGCGCTTGCGCCACCAGTTGATCGTTCAGCGGGTAAATAAACGGCTGCTTGAGCAAACGCTCGAAGTGCGTGTTCAAACCGTTCTGCACCGCCGTATTGCCGGCGTAACGCTGGGACCAGTCAGTGGCGACCCAATCCTTGAGCCACGCCGCATCGCGACGATCCTTCATGTTCAACATCAGGTACGCACGCAGGCTGTTGAGCAGGCGTTCGCGGTCCTTCATGTTGGCGCGGATCTGCCCTTCCAGCAGCGTCGCGACCTTCGGCAGCAATTGCGCTTCGAGCTCACGCTCGTACGCTGCCTTGACCACCGGATTGACCTCTTCACCCTGGTACAGGCCGCCACGTTCGTGGTACGACACGTCACCTTTTTTCGGGAAAACCTGGGTCGCCGCGTAGCTGGTGTCGAGGGTCTTGAGCACCGCCATGGAATCATCACGGGCGGTCAGCGCCGAGCGTTGCTGGGTCCAGTTGGTGGCCAGGTTACGCAGGTTTTCCAGCCGCTCGTAGTTGGCGGAGAAACCGCCGGCCCACAGCATGCCGAACAGCGCCAGTGCCGCCAGTGCCCCCACGTACAGCGCACGTTGGCCCCAATGGATGCGGCTGCGTTCGCGCTTGTCCAGACCGGCCAGGTCGGCCTCGGGGAAAATCACCCGGCTGAGCAAATGGTGAATGAACCGCGAACGGCCACTGCGCAAGGTCGGCAGCATGCCGGCACTCATGCCCAGACTGGCGCCGATGCCGGCGGTGGTCTGGTCCATCTCTTGAGTCAAATGCGGTGCGCTGGTCAGGTAGAAACCGCGCAACTGGCTGACACGCTGGTAGCGGTTGCCGGTGAACGCCATGTCGACGAACAGGCACAGGCGCTCGCCGATCTGCCCCAGTTGATGCGGGAAGTCGAGGATGCGACCACGGCGCTGGGTGTCTCGCTCCTGGTGCATGCGCATGATGACCTGGCTGTTCAGGCGACGCAGCAGCTCTTCGAACTCGGCGCGCAGCACGGCGACGTCGGTGCCGCTCTGGTCTTTGCGGAAGCTGGTACCGAGCACCTGATCGCTTTCTTCGCGGGTCAGTTGATCGAAGAATTCGTCGAAACCGAGCAACTGGTCAGCCTTGCTCAGCACAAGATAAATCGGCACATCGACGTGCAGTTTCTGATGGACGTCTTGCAGACGCGCGCGCACCTGGCGAGCCAGGGTGTCGAGGTCTTGCTCGTTGTTGCCCAGCAGCAACTCAACCGGGATGGTCACCAGCACACCGTTCAATGGACGGTTGCGGCGACGCTTGCGCAGCAGGTCGAGCAAGGTGCTCCAGGCGCTGCCATCGACTTCGGCATCCGGCTGGGTCAAGTAACGCCCGGCGGTGTCGATCAGCACACCGTGGTCGGCGAAATACCAGTCGCAATGACGGGTGCCGAGGGTGTCACGGGTCAGCTTGCGGTCGATCTTGTTGATCGGAAACTCAAGGCCCGAGAAGTCCAGCAGGCTGGTTTTGCCGCTGCCCTGCGGGCCGATCAGCAAGTACCACGGCAAGTCACTGCGCCAGCGTTCGCTGCGACCGCGATACAGGCTCGAGGTCTTCAGGGTTTTCAACGCATCCTTGAAACGTACGCGAAGTTCTTTCTGCTCTTCGTCGATCAGCTCGTCACGGCGGATGCGGTCCTGGCCGTCTTCGGTGTCTTCGACGGCTTTTTTACGCACGCCCGCGCGCCAGCTGACGAAGACCATGGTCAGGCCCCAGATCAGGAACAGCACACTGATGGTCAGCAGGCGGGAGGTCGAACCTTCCCAGAACTTGTAGTCATCAACGGCCAGCAGCGGCCCGACAAACCACACCAGCAGTGCGACAAACAGCACCACCAGCAAGGTCCAGACCCAGGTCTTGCGCAAGAATGCGCCGACTTTCTTGAAAAACTTTTTCATCACACGTCCCTGTTTACGGCTGCGACTGCGGCTGGACCGCGGCCGGATCTAGCTGCTGAAAAGGTTGCAGAACGGTTTCGCGTTGCTCGCCCAAGACCCAGGCGAAACCCGAATACATCACCACCAGGCAGACCACGGTGAACAGCACCACCATCCACGCCGGCACGATGCGCACCAGGCTGCGGCGCTGATCGTTCAAGCCTTCCCAATGCGGCGAAAGCTCGCGTGGCACGTCACCGCGCAACTGACGAATCTGGCGATACAAGGCGTCGCGGATGCCTTCGAGTTCGAGCATGCCGCGCGCTTGTACGCGGTACTTGCCTTCAAAACCGAGGGACAGGCACAGGTACATCAGCTCCAGCATCGGCAGATGCTTGACCGGGTTTTTCGACAGGCGATCCAGTAGCTGGAAGAACTTCTCGCCACCGAAGGTTTCGTTGTGGAAGCTGCTGAGCAGGCTCATCTGCGACCACTCGCTTTCGTTGCCCCACGGCGTGGTCACGACGGCTTCGTCGACCACGGTGCAGAGCACGTAACGCGCGGCCATCACCTGGCTGCTTTCGGCGCCGTTGTGCAGCGCCCGCACTTCAAACAGTTTCAGCCCGGCGGTCAGTCGCTCGTTGAGCGCGTACATGTCTTCGCGGGTGTCGCTGTGCTTGAGCCGCACCACTTCCGACAGCAGATCGGACGCGGCGGCCACCAGCGAATTGAGGCTGATATTGAAGGATTCCGCCGGGCGCAAACGCGCGGCGTAAATCATCCGTTCTTCGAGCTGTTCGAAACGCGGCGGTGCGGCGAAATCTGTCAGCGGACTCGAAGCAGGGCCGTGGCCCTGGCGGTCGAGCAGGACGGTTTTATCGTCCTGGTTATGTTCCATGTCCTTGATCATGTCGGTCAGTTCCTGATGGCCCAGAATTTCAGTTCAAGCTCGGCAAATTCGCCGGACACGTGGAACGCGAAGCCGCCGGAGCGCTCGAGTTGTGCCAGGTCTTCGGAACTGAGTTCGAGAATGAAATAGGTTTTGTTGGAGTGGAACGCGATCTGCCGCGGGGCCACCGGCAACGGTTTGACCTTGATGCCCGGCAGATGCAGGTTGACCAGTTGGCGGATGCGCTCCACCGGGCCGACCTTGAGGTGCGCCGGCAAGCGGTGGCGCAGTTCTTCGGAATCGCAGTTGGCACTGGCCGCAAGCACGAACGACGCCGAGCCCAGCAGTTTGTGGTCGTGCAACGGCGAGACGATGATCCCGTACTGACGCGCTTGCAGGACCAGTTCGATGGCGTGCTGTTCGAGCACCATCGACAGCACCTGACGAATCGCTTCCATCAGTTTGCGGAAGCTCGCGCCCTGGTCGCTGTGCTGGTAACGGCTGTCCAGACGCGGGCGTTTGCTGTCGCTGGAGAACGTCGCCAGATCACCGAGCATGGTCAGCAGCGTGCGGTACAACTCTTCCGGGTGAACCTGCTCCAGGCCGAGGTAGTGACGCAGCAGCAGTTCGGTGCGGTTGATCAGTTGCAGCATCATGAAGTCGCCGACTTCCGCGCCACCGACCTTGCCGTTGGAACGGATACGGTCGGCGATGGTGTCGCCACGGTGGCCGAGCATGCTGATCACTTCTTTCAGGCACGACAGCAAGTAGCTGGACGAATGCGCCTGAATGTAGGTCGGCACGAAGTCCGGATCGAGGCTGATCACGCCGTCAGGCGTGGTGTCGAGCACGTCGCAGATTTTCAGCTTCACGTAGGCCTGGTCGCTCTGCTGCTCGCCGAGCAACAGTTTGAAGTCCGGGCGGCCGCAGCTGACCTGGCTGGCGGAGTCGTCGCCGGCGTTGGAGTCGGCCACTTCCGCTTCGTACGCGGTGAAACGTGCCAGCACATCGGATTGCTCCGGGCGACGGGCCTCGATGTGGTTGCCGGTAACCAGCGGCAGCGCCAGGTAAATCGGTGTGTTGCCGGTGTTAGGCGGCACGTCGAGCGCCAGCGGTTCGGTGTTGCCACCGAGTTCGAACAGGCTGCCGTCCGGCAGAATCCCCGAGGCCTGGCTGATCACCAGTTTGCCCATGTTGAGGAACTGCAAGTCGATGTCCAGGTTCAGGAAGCCCCAGGTGTAGCTGCCCAGCAACTGAGTGCGGGTCTTCATCTGGTGGTCGTAATAGCGGTCGTTATGCTGGAAGTGCTGCGGACGCAGCAGCATGCCTTCCTGCCAAATGACTTTATGGGAATTCATGTTCAGTCATCCGCCTTGGCGAGCGTTTCGTTGCTGTTGCGAATGCCGGCCTGATCGAGGGTCAGGTCTGCGTCGGTGACTTCCACCGGGGTGACTTGCACCGTGTAGCGCCATTTGGTTTCCGGCAGGTCACGGTAGGCGGCGAGGATGCCGACGTAGCGGCTGCCCTCCTCCACGCTGAGCTTGAGTTCGATGGTTTCACCCGGACGCAGCTCGAGTTCTTCGCTGGCCACCAGGTCCGGGGCCAGGGATTCCTTGGCGCGCTCGTACAGGCTGAAAAAGTCAGCGTTCTCGAAGGTCACCGGGTGCTTGAGCTCGAACAGGCGCACAACGATCGGCGACGGACGCCCGTTGAGGTCCGGGTTCAGCTGATCACTGGCGGTGAGCTTCAGGTTGAGCTTGGTGACGTGGGAATACGGCGACAGCGACGAGCAGCCGGCCAGCAGCACCAGGGCCGCGAACGCCGTCAGCGTCTTGAAAAAAGCGGTCGAGCAGCGAGACATGCGCATCATCCTTGGTGGTCGGTGTGAAGGGTGGAAATCAGACGGATCTGTTCTTCATAGGCCTGAGCGAAGTCGCGGGCCAGCAGGCGTTCGCTCCAGTCATCGTCCTGGCGCAGGGCCTGGTGATAACGGCCGTACGCTCTCCAGCGGCTGCCGGATGTGGCCAGCAACGGCTTGTTGTCGCGCTCGAAACGCAGGGTCAGTTGCTGTGGCGAGAAGTGCTCCAGCGTGCCGCGAACGGCGGCGCGGCTGGCGGTCAGCAAGGCCACCTGGTGCGCTTGCAAATCACGGAACGCACGAGAGATCGCCTGCTCGGCCGGCAACTGACCCGGCTTGTTCGGCTGCAACAGAATGCCCAGCGCTTCACCGGCATCGACGGCGAATTTCAGCGGGTTCTTGTGGGTGCCTTGCACGGTGGTCTGGGCCAGACGCAATTCATTTTTCAGTTCGCTACGGGTGCGCAGGCTCTGCTGCAAACCGCCGACGCTCTGCTTGAGCAGGCGCGCCGCGTTCAGTGCCAGGGCTTCGCGGGCGTCGTGGTCGAGGCCTTTGAGGTCCACGCCCAGTGCCGCGCCGAAGTGCTCCCAGAAACCTTCGCTCTGCCGCACGACGGCTTTCGGTGCCGGGGCTGGCTCGGGTTCTGCCGGGGCATTGATCAGCTCCGGAACCATCAGACTTTCCATGTCGATGCGCGCGTAGTCGGCGCGCTGACGGGTGTCTGAGAGGGTGGTGCTCGGGCTGATCAACTCTTCGATTTCCGAGTACACGCGCTCTTGCTGATCGAGGGCGTTCAGCGGATCGAGGTCGAGAAACGCATCATCCGGAATGATGCTGCCCGCCGCTTGCGGACGGCCGACTTCCACGTCGAAGGTCGCCGGGTCGCGCACCAGTCGTGCACGGATCTCGAAATCACCCAGCACGTACACGCTGCCGTGTTCGATGCGCATCGCTTCGCCCTTGCGCAGGCGCGCGCCGCTTTCGCTGTCCTGGATACCGTTGCTGCTGGTATCGGTCAGGAAAAACGTGCCTTCGCGGTAGCTGATCACCGCGTGGTGGTTGGACAGATGACGCTTGCGATCAGGAATGATCCAGTCGCAATCCTCGCCCCGGCCAATCACGCCACCGGCCTGCTTGAAGGTCTTCTGGCACAAATCCGTGGGCACGAACTGCTTGGTGTTCAGCATTTCGAAAACCAGTTCCATGGTGATACTCCTTGCGGTCACTTGCCGCGATTGACCGCCTGCGGATCACCCAATGGGCGATAGGTGTTGTCGTTGAATTTGTAATTGCCGCTGCAACCGCCGAGGCCGCATAGAACGACGAGGGTCAGCAGGACGGCTTGCCAGTGACGAACAGGCATCAGAGGGTCTCCATGGGTAGACAAAGCACAAAGCGCCGACCCGGTTGGGCGGCGCTATCGAAATTGATTGGGCTGAAGTAGAGCGCTCTAGCCTGGGGCCTTGACGCAACCCCCTGTGGAGAGGGAGCTTGCTCCCGCTGGGCTGCGAAGCTGCCCCAAAACCGGCTGTCCGGTTTACTCAGGCGGACCTTGTTGGCTGGATTACGACTGCTGCGCAGCCGAGCGGGAGCAAGCTCCCTCGCCACAGGTCGTGCGTGGCTCAACATTGGATTAACCATCGAAATCACCCAGGTTGATATTCAAACGCCCAAGGCGATAAAGCAGCGTGCGCCGTGGCAGGCCGAGTTCGCGGGCGGCGAGGGTCTGGTTGCCGTCGTTTTTGCGCAGGCAATCGAGCAGCAGGCTGCGTTCGACCTGCTCCAGGCGTTCGCGCAGGTTCAGGCTGTTGTCTTCCGGCATGGCTTCCATGCGCAGGGAGAAATGCTCGGCCAGCAACTCGCCGCCCTCGCACAGCAGCACCGCACGTTCGACCAGGCCTTTGAGTTCACGCACGTTGCCGGGGAAGGCATAACCGGACAGGTGATCGAGCGCCGCATCGGACCAACGCACCGCGTCCCGTTGCAAGAACGAGCACGCCTTATCGGCGAAGTGCCGGGCCAGGTCGAGGATGTCGCCTTCGCGCTGACGCAAGGCCGGCAACTCGATCGGGAATTGCGCGAGGCGGTAGTACAAGTCCTCGCGGAATTTGCCTTCGCTGACCAGCACCGACAAATCCCGGTGCGTCGCGGCGATGATGCGCACGTCGATCTTGTGGGTATCGTTGGAACCCAGCGGCCGAATCTCGCCTTCCTGCAACACGCGTAGCAACTTGGCTTGCAGGGACAACGGCATGTCGCCGATTTCATCGAGCAACAAGGTGCCGCCATTGGCCGCGTCGAACAGCCCGGCACGGTCGCGATCCGCGCCAGTGAACGCGCCTTTGCGGTAGCCGAACAGCTCGCTTTCCAGCAGGTTCTCGGGGAATGCCGCGCAGTTCTGCACGATGAACGCCTGGGAACGGCGCGGGCCGCAGTCGTGAATGGCGCGTGCGACCACTTCCTTACCGGTGCCGGTTTCGCCGCGCAGCAGCACGGTGTACGGGCTGTGCAGGACTTTGCTGATCAGCGAATTGGTCTCGCGCATGGCCTTGCTCTTGCCGATCAGGCCGTAACCGCTGGCGCTTGGGACACTGACCTTCATCGGTCGTACGTCACCGCTCGGCTGACGCAAACGCTGCAGTAAATGCAGTTGGCCGAGTACAAACGAACCCAGCTGCCCAAGGGATTCGGCGAAGCCTTGCAGGTCGATGTGCCGGCGACTGGCGCACAGCAGCAAGCCTTCAACGGCTTTCTGCTGATTGACCAGCGGCACGCACAACAGCGACTGCCAAGGCGTGGCCTGCGGTGGCAGGAAACTGGTTTCGTGCAGGCTGCCGCTCAACTCGCTGAGGCTCACCACGCGGTTCTGGCACAGGGCGAATTGCAGCAGTTGCTCACCGTTGTAATCCGCCGGCAGGCTCGCTGCTTCCCGGGGTTGCAGAATGCCGTTGAGGCACTCGGCATTCATCCCCAGGCAGGTGTGAGTCGCGTCCAGCAGGTACAGCTGAGTCAATTCGCAACCACTGAGCTCGGCCAACCCGCGCACGAAGTCACCCAGCAGCGCAGCACCGTCCGCCGCGCGCGACAGGCTGGCGAACTGCGCCAGCAAGGCTTCGGCATAGACCAGCGGTTGCGGCACTTGAGTGAACATCACACCCACCTCAGGCGAACTCGCAAGTCACACTGGCGCCGCCGTCGAGCGTCGCGTGAACCCGCTTGAGGTTTTCACCGGTGGCCATCGCGTCGAGCAAGCGGTCGGCCACCAGCGGCAGCACGTGCAGGTCGAGCAAGTGGTCGATCAGACGCGCGCCGCTGTCGCTTTGGGTGCAACGTTCGGCCAAGTGGTCGACGAGGTCCTGGGAGTAAGTGAAGTCCAGCTGACGACGGTTCAGACGCTCGCCCAGACGACCGAGTTTGATCTCGATCAGCTCGCGCAGCACCGGGCCACCGACCGGGTAGTAAGGCACGACGCGCATCCGCGCCAGCAGTGCCGGCTTGAAGTGTTTGCTCAACACCGGGCGAATGGTTTCTTCTAGGACTTCGGCCGATGGGCGTGCGCCGTTTTCGCAGAGTTCGCTGATGCGGTCGCTGCCCAGGTTCGAGGTCATCAGGATCAACGTGTTGCGGAAGTCGATCTCGCGCCCTTCGCCGTCGTTGGCCACGCCTTTGTCGAAGATTTGGTAGAACAGGTTCAGCACGTCCGGGTCGGCTTTTTCGACTTCATCGAGCAACACGACCGAGTACGGCTTCTGGCGTACGGCTTCGGTGAGCATGCCGCCCTCGCCGTAACCCACGTAGCCCGGCGGCGCACCGATCAGGCGCGAGACGGTGTGCTTCTCCTGGAACTCGGACATGTTGATGGTGGTGATAAAACGATCACCGCCGTACAGCAGGTCAGCGAGGGCCAGTGCGGTCTCGGTCTTGCCGACGCCACTCGGGCCGACCAGCAGGAACACGCCCACGGGAGCATCCGGTTTGTTGAGGCCGGCAGCGGTGGCGCGCATCGAGCGGTCCAACGCGTGAACGGCTTGTTCCTGACCACGGATGCGGGTGCGCAGGTCGGTGGCGAAGCTGGCGACCTTGGCATTGTGTTCGCGGGCCAGTTGCGCCAAGGGCACGCCGGTCCAGGCGCTGATCACTTCGGCGACCAGACGCGGGCACACTTCGAAGCTCACCAGACGTTCTTTGACCTGAAGCTCGGTCAGCGCTTTGTGAGTGTCGTTGAGCGCGGCTTCCAGAGTTTCGACGCTGTGCGCTTCATCCACCGGCAGCGTTGCGATCACGGTGCCTTCGGCATCTTCTTCAACCGTGATGGTCGGCTCGACGGCAGCGGCTTCGCGAGCCTTGGCCAGTTGCTGACGCAGGTCCAGCAGGCGTTCAGCCAGTTCTTTCTGCTCGGTCCACAGGGTTTCCAGCGCGCCCCTTTCGTCTTCGGCGGCGGCCAGGCGATCTTCCAAAGCGTCCAGCGCTTCGTGATCGATCAGCAAACCGGCTTCGGCATCACGGCGCAGGGCCTGACGCTGACGGCCGCCTTCAGCCAGTTCGCCACGCAGGCGCTCAAGGCTTTCCGGAGCGGCGGCGAGGCTGATGCGCACGCGGGCGCAGGCAGTGTCGAGGACGTCGACCGCTTTGTCCGGCAACTGACGGCCAGCGAGGTAACGCGCAGACAGTTCGGCCGCGGCGACCACGGCGTCATCGCGCAGGTAGATGCCGTGGCTCTTCTCGTAAACCTGAGCCAGGCCACGGAGGATGGTCACCGCTTCGCTGACGGTCGGTTCGTGCAGTTGCACCGGCTGGAAGCGACGGGCCAGGGCCGGGTCTTTTTCGAAGTATTTTTTGTACTCCGCCCAGGTGGTGGCGGCGATGGTGCGCAACTCGCCACGGGCCAGGGCTGGCTTGAGCAGGTTGGCTGCGTCGGAACCGCCGGCATTGCCGCCCGCACCGATCAGCGTGTGCGCTTCGTCGATGAACAGGATGATCGGTTTCGGCGAGGCTTTGACTTCGTCGATCACGCCTTTGAGGCGACGTTCGAATTCACCTTTGACGCTGGCGCCGGCCTGCAACAGGCCCATGTCCAGAGACAGCAGCTCGACGCCTTTCAAGACTTGCGGCACCTCACCGGCGGCGATGCGCGAGGCCAGACCTTCGACGATCGCAGTCTTACCGACGCCGGCTTCACCGACCACAATCGGGTTGTTTTTACGGCGACGGGCGAGGATGTCGACCATCTGACGGATCGCGCCATCGCGGCACAGCACCGGGTCGAGTTTGCCGTCGCGAGCCTGTTGAGTGAGGTTATGCGTGAAGCGCTGCAGCAGCGATTCACCCGGCACAGCCGGTTTGCCGGTGGCCGGTTGCTCTTTCTGCGACAGGGCGAATTCTTTCAGGCGTTCGATGTTCAGCTTGGCCAGCAACGACTGGTAGCGGCTGCCCGCATAGCGCATCGGGTTGCGCAGCAGCGCGAGGATCAACGCGGCTTGTTCGACCTGGCTCTGGCCCAGTTCAAGGTTGGCCACCAGCAACGCGTCTTGCAGCCACTGCACCAGTTCCGGGGCGAACACCGGGTTGCGCGACGCGCTGTGCTCGACCCGCGATTGCAGCGCGGCGCTCAGTTCACCGGCATCCACTTCGGCGTCTTGCAGCGCGCGTGCGAGCAGGCCTTGCGGGCGCTCCAGCAGGCCGAGCAGCAAGTCTTCGACGAGGATTTTGCTGCCGCCACGGGCGACGCAACGCTCGGCAGAACTTTCCAGATCACGACGGGTTTCGGCGTCCAGCGCCTGGATAAGTTGTTGCAGGTCTACGTTGATCATTGGTCATCTGTCCTTAATGAATTTTGCTGCCCAGGGTCACCACGCCGTCCGCTTTTTCGCGGCCCAGCCAACTGGTCCATCCCAGGCGACAGGCGTTTTGCTCACCGATGCGCAGTTCGCGGATTTCTTCCTGGCGCAACACCAGGCGAATGTCGTAATCGAGCGGGTCACGCAGGGTGAACCGCACCAGCGCGCACAGCGGCTGGTAGCCGAACCCGATCGGCAGGAATTCGTGAAAGCGTTGCCAGTCGAGTTCGCGGATGTGGATGCGGAATTTGCCGCTGCGGTCGCGCACGTGTTCGCCCAGCACCAGATCTTCACCGAGCAGGCTGTTGGCGCGGCCGAGGCGATTGCGCTGTTCTTCGAGAATTTCCACGCGACGCTCGATGCACTGCTCGATGGTCAGTTCGGCGTGCTTGAAGTAGTAACGCAGCACCGCTTCGATCAGCGCCGCCGAGTGCGCCCGCAAGCTGAGCAAACCGAGGTACGGCAGCAGGCGTTTCCAGTTCAGTTCCTGGGCCTTGCGGATCTCTTCGCCGCCGAGGCCGATCAAGGCGAACAGCTGCGCCGAGAACGGGTCAAGGGCGCCGCTTTCGAAACTGGCGCGATAGCGGTACTTGCGCCAGATCGGCAGCATCAGCCGTTGCAGGCGATGGTGGAACAGGTCGAGGAAGTTGCGGGTCGGGTTGCCGTCTTCGCTGTCGCCCAAGGCTTGTTCGCCGTAGAACGCCGGCAGCGGCGAGCCAGAACCGACCAGGCCGATCAGGTTGAAACGCAGGCGCGCGCGCATCTGCCCGTGCTCGTGGAAAAACTCCACGCGATCGACGTCACTGCCGGGGAAACCCAGGCTCGGGTTGGCCTGGAATTCCAGCTGGTCGTACAAGTCATCCTGGCTCAGGTGCGGGTGGGCCTCGCGCAGCCGGTCAACCACCAGCAGCACGGCCTGAAACAGCGAGTACTCGCGTATTCCTCGGGTCAGTCCGCTTAAAGCAGCGGCTGAAGGCCCATACGTGGTGTCCATTGGTACACCTCTCCCTGTGTGCTTTTTACCCGCAGCTCGTGGAATGAATTGAGACTGGCGTAAAGCGCGAAAAACTCGTTAAGAACCGAGGCGAAAACGAACAGGTCGCCCTCGCCGATATACCCTTCCGGGTCGATGGTCAGTTCGGTGCGCAACCCGCGAACCGGCAACCCTCGGTGCAATCGGTCGACGTGTTGATGCTTGATCGACTTGAGCCCGCCGAGCAGGCGTTTGCTGACTTTTTCAGCGTGTTGGTCGTAGTAGCGCGGCAGGTCGTAGGTTTCCAGAATCACCTTCAACGCATTGACGTCGGCCAGCGACAGGTAGTTGAGCGACATGTTGCTGATCAGCTTCCAGAGGAAGTCGCGGTTCAGCGGCGGCGCAAAACTGGACGTGGCCGGGGTGATGTTGCGGAAACTCAGGAACTCCGGCGTCTCTTCGCAGGCCTGGCTGATGTCGCCGAGCTTGAGCTTGCGCGGCAGGTTCTGGTTGGTGCACATCAGCTCGATCGACAGGGTTTCGTGGGCTTCGGTATGGCGGATGCCGAAGCTCAGGTACGTGTCGAGGCCGTCGTGCAACAGCGACGAACGCTGGCGGATGCTGTAATGCGGGCGGCTGGTGGGCACGTCGAAACTCGGGTCGTGCTCGAAGGATTCAAACGGCACGTACTCCTGATAACCGAGGCCACCCGGCTTCCAGCCGGTCACGGTTTCCACCGAGAACACACCGCAGTTTTCCAGATCGAATTCCGCCGGCAACAGCAGGTATTCGTCTTGCTTGCCGTCGAGGCGAATCGGCAATGCGTCGTGCTTGAACAGGTTCACGATCGGCGTGCAGTAAAGCTTCACGTTGTCCAGCGTCGGGCGCATCCGCATGATGCCGCTCTTGCGAATATCGAAGCGCAATTCGAGACCGCGCATTTGCTTGAGCGTGTCTTCCGGCAACGCCTTGAGCATGTCCAGACCGTTGACGTCGACGAACAGGAACTTGTCCTGGAAGGCGAAGTATTCCTGTAAGTAGCGGTAGCCCCGGAAGGTGTTCAGCGGATACGGGATCAACGCTTCTTCTTCGGCAAAACCCACCGGCTGCACACGGTCGCCGGGCATCTTGAACGCCATCGGCATGCCGTTGACGCCGTTGATAGGCTTGCCCGCGCCGTCCAGTGGAATCAGCTCGATGCCTTCCAGATTACGCAGCAGGCTGAGGTAAAGCATCTGGCTGATGTAGCGCTCACCGGCGAAGTGCAGACGCAAACGGCTCAACTCAAGTTCACCGAGGTGACCGTCAGCGCTCATCTCCAGACGCAGGCTCAACAGCGAACCGTCGCCCTTCACCGAATAATTCAGCGCGGCCAGATCCAGCGGCAAGACTTCGGTCGGGTAACAGGTGCGGAAGCGGCAACGCACGTCATCGACCGGCACGCTCTCGACCGGCGTATCGCGCTCGACCATCAACGCAGGCCCCGAACGCTTCAACGGATCGAACTGCAAAATGCTGAACGCCGGCAGCGGCCGCATGTAGTTGGGCCACAGCAGGTGCATCAGGGAATGGCTGAGCTCGGGCAGTTCGTCATCGAGCTTCTGACGCAGGCGCCCGGTCAGGAACGCGAAACCTTCCAGCAACCGCTCCACGTCCGGATCCCGCCCGGCCTGACCGAGGAAAGGCGCCAACGCCGGGCTACGCTCGGCGAATCGACGACCTAACTGGCGAAGTGCGGTGAGTTCGCTTTGGTAGTAGTGGTTAAAGGACACGGGTTACCTTCCTGGTGGTGGATCTCATGAAAAAACTGTCCTGTGGATTACGCCCGATATCCGACTTGCCCCCTGCATGGCACCTGCAGGTTGGCTTGGGCCGGCTCAATGGTTCATGCGGGGGCTCAGTTTTCAATGTGTACATAAGGGGTGTTGCTGATAAACATATTCAGCCAATGCGATTCCCACTGGGGCATGGCGATGTCGAACGTTTTGTTGTCTCGATTGAAATAGATCCAGGCAATTCCGACAGTTTCGTCATCTTCGGTCACCCTCATATCCAGTGATTGAGTGTCGTACAGAGGTGTACGGTAAACCTCTTGTGGGTTTTGCCTATCAATCACTCTCAAGTAAGCCATTCCACCAAGCGTGAGGATCCTCCCAACCCTAACGTTCTCCAAAATATACCGGCCGGAGGGACTGACTACTGTCGAACTGGCTGGATAGTTTTTCATCGTATTGACAACAGAAAACAGCAGCACAGAAAGAGCTACGAGCAACACAACTGCTCGGCGAATACCTTTTCGATGCTTACCAACAAATAAACTGCTGAACCCAGGCATCATTCCCCACTCTCGCTTAACCAAAACAATGGGGACAGCCCCCTTTTTTGCGTTGAGTTAAAAACCCGCACCAGATCAATAATTGCCTCTAAGCCGGAGGCAAATTAGCGTAGTAACTACCGACCAATTCGATTACCGGAATCGACATCAGACATACGAATGTCAAGAACCTGTGAATCCAGTTATTGCGAATTTTTGACGAGATTCCGCTGACAGCCAAGAGCAAACAAAGCAATGCCAAACAACCGAAAAAAAGACTGTCTGCAACAACCCCAAGGTAAACGTCAAAATCCATCTCACCCATCCTTTATTGTGAAATCCATCCGACTTACGCCGGTTTCCCGCACATACCGTTAAACTCGAAAAAATTCCAACGAAACAAGTCGAAGTTTTGCAGGTAATCATTTTTAAATGAATTGGCCGACAGATTGTGATAATCCCAACCCACTACACCCTTCTCAAAGTAACCAGACTCAATCGGCATTCCCGCATAACCCTCATTTTGAGGGTCTGCCATGTTTTTTCCCATGACATTGCGGACAGCGGTCCATGGCTGAGTACTCCATCCGCCGGTATTTCCCTGCCTGATATCAACTCTTGTGGCGGCCACCTTGAAAGCCATCTGAATGTGGTGCGCCCTAGTTTTCATGGGAATATCGCGAATGAGCGCGAGAATATCGCCAGGTTTCAATGCGCCGACTTCTGCAACGGCCACGGTATTTTCGTCAACTCGCTGCATGTCTGGCGCACCATATGTCAACATCACCATTTCCGAAAAACCGTACATGGTCGAACTGTATTTATCATGTTGCCCCGGGTTATAGACTTCCATGTTCTTGTATGTCCTGACACCCGTCTTCAACACAACTGGAAGCCCTCGCTTGCTCGCAAACTCACAGAGCACTCTGAGCGCAAAGTCCTCACAAGTGAATTTGTTATTACTTACCGCACCCTCTCTGTTCCAGTACTGTTCCACCATCAAACGCTCGATAATGTTCGGAGCCTGCTCGTGGTACTCGGCAATATCTGAATCAGACCAAAATGAAGTTGTCTTCCAAAAAACTTTTAGAACAACTGTCGCGCCCGTTTTTTCCGCTTTCGGGGTCAGATTGACACCGGTAAACTCGATGCCTTTGCTCATAGCCTGCGGTGTAATGACTACGCTCAACTCATCACCCCTTTAATGGCTGCGAAGAAATCGAACTTTTCACCATCTTTGCCACCGACTAGTTGAGTTCGGCCCATCGCATCAGTGCTACCTGAGATCATTTCACCTTTCGCATTTCTAATTTGATAGGGAATATCCTGAAGAGGGTTTCCGTCCTGATCTTTCATCACGACATGTTGAGTATGAGAAAACAGCATCAACGGAATCGGTGGCACAAACGGCACCGGCGAATGCGAATTCCCGATAATCACAGTCCCGGACCCAGCCGTAACTTTGTTGCCATGAGTGCCAACAGAACCCACGGTGGCCGCCGGTTTCCCATTAATCAAAACCGTCGTCGCAAGGTCGCCAACCAACGCACCACCACACGCCGAGGCATCGCCTTGGCGGGCGGCCGCGAGGCCGTCGAAGAAGACGTCGCCGGAACCGGCGGCGATCGGGTTGGTGCCGTGGCCGGGGAGCGGGCAAGCGGTGGGGTCGGATACGCGGGCTGCTGGTTTGCCGGACATACGAATCTCCTTAGTTGACCTTGACTTGACCGCTGCCATCCAGGCGCGCGGCGAAACTGACCTGACGCTTGAAACCATCAACTTCCAGCAGGCCTTCGATGCTGAAGGACAGGCGAAGCTGATCGTGATCACGCGGCAGAGAGATGACACGCACATTGCTCAGGCGTGGCTCGTAGGCTTCGATGAAATTTTCGATGGCCAGACGGGCCTGACTCAGGGAGTCGTGCAGGCTCAGACGCATGTCATTGAGATCGGGTAGCCCGTAATCGGACAGCGTTTGCACGCTGCCCGCACGGGTGCTGAGCATCTTGGCCAGATGGGCAGCCACGGACGCCATGGCGGAGACCTCGCGGCTCCAGCCGACGCGTTTGTCCGCGTCGCCACCCAGGCGTTCGAAAAGGCTGCCGTATCCAGTCATGAGTTAGGCTCCGCTTACTCTTTGTCCAGCTTGCCAACCAGCGACAGGGTGAAATCGGCACCCATGTACTTGAAGTGCGGGCGCACGTTCAGGCTGACGCGGTACCAGCCAGGCTCGCCTTCGACATCGCTGACGATGATCTGGGCAGCGCGCAGTGGACGACGGCCACGGACTTCGGCGCTCGGGTTTTCCTGGTCGGCCACGTACTGGCGGATCCACTTGTTCAGTTCCAGCTCGAGGTCGGTACGTTCTTTCCACGAACCGAGTTGCTCGCGCTGCAGCACTTTCAAGTAGTGAGCCAGGCGGTTGACGATCATCATGTACGGCAGTTGGGTGCCGAGCTTGTAGTTCAGCTCTGCCGCCTTGCCTTCTGCGCTGATGCCGAAGAACTTCGGCTTCTGCACCGAGCTTGCGGAGAAGAACGCCGCGTTGTCGGAGCCTTTGCGCATGGTCAGGGAGATGAAGCCTTCCTCGGCCAGTTCGTATTCACGACGGTCGCTAACCAATACTTCCGTAGGAATCTTGGTTTCGATTTCGCCCATGCTTTCGAAGTGGTGCAACGGCAGGTCTTCAACCGCGCCACCGCTCTGTGGGCCGATGATGTTCGGGCACCAGCGGAATTTGGCGAAGCTGTCGGTCAGCTTGGTGCCGAACGCGTAGGCGGTGTTGCCCCACAGGTAGTGCTCGTGGCTGTTGGCGACGGTTTCTTTGTACACGAACGATTTGACCGGGTTTTCTTCCGGGTCGTACGGGTTACGCAGCAGGAAACGCGGCACGGTCAGGCCAACGTAACGGGAGTCTTCCGACTGGCGGAAGCTCTGCCATTTGGCGAATTGCGGGCCTTCGAAGTGATCTTTCAGATCCTTCAGGTCCGGCAGGCCGGTGAAGCTTTCCAGGCCAAAGAATTTCGGGCCGGCCGCAGCAATGAACGGCGCGTGCGACATGCAGGCAACGCTGGACACGTACTGCATCAGTTTCACGTCCGGCGAGCTTGGGGACATGAAGTAGTTGGCGATGATCGCGCCCACAGGCTGACCACCGAACTGACCGTATTCAGCGGTGTAGATGTGCTTGTACAGGCCCGACTGCATCACTTCCGGCGAATCGTCGAAATCGTCCAGCAGGTCTTCTTTCGAGACGTTGAGGATTTCGATCTTGATGTTTTCGCGGAAGTTGGTGCGATCGACCAGCAACTGCAGGCCACGCCACGACGACTCCAGGGACTGGAAGTCAGGGTGATGCAGGATTTCGTCCATCTGACGGCTGAGCTTGGCATCGATCTCGGCGATCATGCGGTCAACCATGGCTTTCTTGACCGGCTCACCGTTGTTCTGCGGCTTGAGCAGCTCTTCGATAAAGGCCGACACACCGCGCTTGGCGATGTCGTAGGCTTCGTCGTCCGGCGTCAGGCGGGTCTCGGCGATGATGCTGTCGAGAATGCTGTATTCGCCGTTCTCTTTGCTCTTTTGCTGTGCTGCGCTAGTGCTCATTGTGTTGGCTTCCTTGGCTGATGGAGACTCAAGCGTCCTGGGCTGCGGCGTTCAGGCCCAGCTCACCCAGTACGCGACCGCGGGATTCGTCGTCGGCGAGAACGCCTTCGATGGCTTTGCGGAACGCAGGCGCGTTACCCAGCGGGCCTTTGAGGGCCACCAGCGCGTCGCGCAGTTCCATCAGTTTTTTCAGCTCAGGCACTTGCTCGACCAAGCTGGCCGGGTTGAAGTCCTTCATCGAGTTGACGCGCAATTGCACGGCCAGTTCGTCGGCTTCGCCATCTTCCTGAAGACGGTTCGGCACGCTCAGTGTCAGGCTCAGCTCTTGCTTGGCCAGCACTTCGTCAAACGTCATCTTGTCGATGCTGATCGGCTTGCGATCTTCGACTTTGCGTTCGTCCTTGCGGTGGGTGTAGTCACCGATTGCCAGTAGTTTCAACGGCAGTTCGATCTCTTCCTGGGCACCACCGGTGGCAGGTTTGAAAGTGACGTTGATGCGTTCCTTGGGGGCTACCGAGCCTTCTTTGGCCATGGCTTTTCTCCTTGCGGTTGTGGCCCTGGGGCCTATTCGAGTACCACTTCGAGATCGAGGTGGCACAGCCTGCGATAAATCTCTTCCTTGCGTTCACGTACGGCATGGTTCTGCGGTAACAACTCGCAGCAGCTATGCAGTAAATGCAGCACTTCCAGCGCAAGATCGGGCTCCCAGGCGTTCAGGCCTGAGTCCTGTAATGTTTGGTCGAGGGTTTCGAGTTGGGTCTTGGCCAGTTCGTATTTCTTGGCCATGAAGCACAGCCGCGCGAGGGCGAACTGCCAGAAGAACCGCACGCGCCCGCCTTGGGCGCTTTGCAGACCCTGCTTGAGAATCTGCACGGCGGCCTTGAGGCCGTCCTTGCGCAGAATCGGCAGGACTTCTTCCAGGGCCAGTTCCCAGGCCGGCTGGGTGTCGGCGACTTCGACCTTGCGCGGCGCACTGGCGCTTTGCAGGTGCGGCATGACGTTGGCGCTGATCCAGGCGCGGGTGGCCGGATCGGCGAACGGCGCGCCGTCGTGGAAACGCAGTTCGACGATGCCGGGCAGACGCTGAATCAAAAGCGCGAAGTGGATTTCCACTTCGCGCATTGCCATCTCGGCGTTCAGGCCCTGAAGGCATTCCCAGACCATTCGCTGGCCATCGAACCAGAATGGCGCCTTCGCCAGGCTCGCCTCCAGTTCCACCAGCAGGTCGGCGTATTTGGCCTGATCGTAACGGTCCTGATAGGCCTTGAGCTTGTCGGCGGGCAAGCCGCGTAGCACGGTGATTTGCTCGGCGTTACGCTCAGGCACCGCGTCGATGGGCAACCACAGCAACGTGCGATTGAGGCGCAGGGCGCGCAGGTCGGTGGCTTTTTGCTTGAGCCACCAGGCGCACAACGGACGGGCACTTTCCTGCTGGGCGCGCAGTGCCTTGTGGGCTTCTTTTTCGTTGTCGATCGGTGCGCCGGGGGTGAACAGCTGCGTGGCGGCCTGTTTGACCTGGGCCACCGCAGCGCCCACCACACCGGGTTCCGGCTGATTGTCAGCGGCGCGTTGCACCATGTTTTTCAGGCGGCGGGAGATTGGCAGCAGCAGCGGCGCATCGTCGCCCAAGTGCTCGGTGCAGGCGGCGTCGAGGCCTTCAAGGTGTTCGACCAGCCGCCGGAACATCGGCAACTGCTCTTTGATCGCGACGTTTTCGGTCAGCACCTGCTCGAGACGCGGCACCAGCCAACTGATCGCAGCGGAGCGCGTACGGGCCTTGTTCGGATGGACTTCGGCCCAGTGGTTCTCGCACAGGTGGTGCAACAAACCGAGGCCGGCCAGCAGGCCCTGGAACGATTCACGCTGGTACAAGGCCCACGTCAACCAGGCGCCGACCCGCAAATCCTTGGACTGGGTGCGCAGCAGGTTTTCGCTGTTTTCGCGGATTTTCAGCCAGTCGATCTGACCGCTTTCGTGCATGGACGAAGCTTTTGCCAACTCGCTTTCCAGCGCTTCATATTCGCTCGAAAAGCGAACGTCCTCGCCCGCGAAATTCTCTTTGGAAACAGAGGCTTTTGAGAGTTCAAGGTAATGAGCAGAAAGTTTGCTTGAGTAGGACATCCATGGCCTTTAATTAGGATGACGGTCGAACGCCAATTGCAGTTGCAGCGGCGCGGGACAGTATCAAAGAGCTGCGATGAGTCTCATCCAATTGAGTTCGTGCTCTTTCAAGTGGGCGCATCGTAATCACAATGATGGCCACTAGCAAGCATCCAATTAAACAACAAGACGAACTGTTGTTTATTGCGTGTAGGAGATTTCCCTATATGTGTAAGGGGATTCCCTGATGTCGATTTAATATTTTCCCCCTCATCTGGCAGCCCTGAAACCTTTGAGCCAGAGCGGCTGGTGATGCCTTCATCAAATCGTGGACAGCACCGCCCTAATGGCAGGCGTGAAGCATGCCAACAATAGAGGAGGATGAATGTAGGAACTGTCCGAAAGATTGCGGTCATCTGCGAACAAACGAGGGGCGACATCAGAGAGTTAAGAAAGTGCCATCCTTATGATGGCACTTTATATAAGGCAGTTTTTTTGTAAGGTCGGTCGCGAACAATTGGATGTGTGGGCAGTTGTTTTCCAACCTGTATTAATTAGTCCACCAAACATACACAGAACAAAAAACGCTCATAAAAAATGGGCACCCGATTCAATCGGTGTGCCCATTTTTCAATACGGTTATCCCCGTTATTCAGGGAGTTCGCCGCAATTATGGATTAACGCTGTCTTTCAACGACTTGCCCGGCTTGAACGCAACGGTGTTGCTGGCCTTGATTTTGACAGGTTCGCCGGTTTGCGGGTTTTTGCCGGTGCGGGCACCGCGGTGGCGTTGCAGGAAAGTACCGAAGCCTACCAGCGTCACGCTGTCCTTGCGGTGCAGAGCGCCAGTGATTTCTTCGAGAACAGCGTTGAGAACGCGGTTGGCCTGCTCTTTGGTGAGATCTGCTTTTTCCGCGATGGCGGCGGCGAGTTCTGGTTTACGCATTAGTGAAGCCCCTTTGACGGTTTTTTGTTGTTATGTCCGTGCTGTTCTCGTTGGAACAGCGCCCAAAGCGCCGCAGGAGCTCTACTCTGCGGCAGACGGGAGTGAGAATGGCATGCACGGAAGAGCCGCGCCAGTCTCGGCGCGACCTTTGTAGGGGCAAAAGCGGGGTGATTCCGACAGAACGACCGGTATTTACGCCAGCAGTGCCGGAAGCTCTTTGTTGAGGGCCAGTTTTTCCATCACCGCCGCGCCTGTCAGGGCATATCCGAGCAGTTTTCCGCTGGCATCGCGACACAAGACTTTGATGTCCGCGCCCTGCCCTTCGACGGTCCAGACGCCCTCGGCGCCCCGTGGTGGCGGCGAAACCACCAACGGACAGACCGGGGTTTTCACGGTGATCGGCATCGGGCCATAACTCACGGCGGTGGGGTTGCCGGCGAGGGTTTGCGCCAGTGCTCTCGCACAGCTCATCAGGGGCATGACGTACAACAGATTCAGCCCATCGACCTCGGCGCAGTCGCCCAGGGCGTAGATATTGGCGTGGGAGGTTTTCAAGTGGCGGTCGACCACCACGCCGCGATTGACCTGCACACCGGCCGCTGCCGCCAGATCAATACGAGGACGCAGGCCAATGGCCGAGACCACCACGTCGCAGGGAATCACCTGGCCATCGGACAGATGCGCTTCCACGCCGTCCGCGACGCGCTGCAAGCGGTTGAGCACCGGCCCAAGGTGGAAGCGCGCGCCCAGGCTTTCCAGCCCGGCCTGAACCGCAGCGGCTGCCGCCGGGTGCAACAGAGTCGGCATGACTTGTTCGCACGGTGCAACCAGTTGTACCTCGTAGCCGCCGAGGATCAAGTCATTGGCAAACTCGCAGCCGATCAAGCCGGCACCGAGCAGCAACACCCGGCGCTTGCCTGTCGCCGCGGCACGGAAGCGCGCGTAATCTTCCAGGTCGTTGATCGGGAACACCGCATCAGCCGCGTCGCCTTCGATGGGCACCCGCACGGTTTCCGCGCCCCATGCCAGAATCAGGTCGCGATAAATCACCGCTTCCTCACCGATCCACAGGCGTTTGTGGCCCGGATCGATGCCGCTTATGCGCGTGTGAGTACGCACTTCGGCTTTCAATTGCTCGGCCATGGCGCCCGGTTCCGCCATGCTCAGGCCGTCGGCATCTTTGCTCTTGCCAAAACCGGTGGAGAGCATCGGCTTGGAGTAGGAGCGTCCGTCATCGGCGGTAATCAATAGCAGCGGGGTTTCGCCATCGAGCTTGCGAAACTCGCGGGCCAGGTTGTAGCCAGCCAGCCCGGTGCCGACGATCACGACAGGTGCGTTCATTCCTTACTCCTCTGGTGTCTTGTTAGTTGATTTCGATCATTTCGAAATCCATCTTTCCTACGCCGCAGTCCGGGCACAGCCAGTCTTCCGGCACGTCTTGCCACAGCGTGCCCGGCGCAATGCCGTCGTCCGGCCAGCCGTCGGCTTCGTTATAGATCAGGCCGCAGACCACACATTGCCACTTTTTCATTCAAGTACTTCCTCAGGATTCAGGCTTATTGCCGGCGCGGACGGTCGATAGGTGGAGCGATGCCGTCCGGCTCAGGGGCGTTTTGTACTGATCAGGCCCGGCAGATGCAAGCCTGTTCGGCGTAACGGCGGCCCGGATCAATCAAAATCGCTGGCTGACATGGTAAGCTCGCCGCCTCATTTGCTGCCAATAATGACTCACTGTGCCGCACTCAAAATCCCCCTCCGCGACTCCTCTGTGGCTTCTTCAAAGCCAACTGGCGCCCCTCCCCGACACGTCTACCCTCGACTGGCTGTTCGACGAAGGCTCCCTGACCCGACGACTGATCCGCTTGTCGAATGACAGTTTCAGCGTCACACCGCTGTTTGAAGGCTGGCAAACGCTGCGCGCCGACGAATGTGCCGCGCTGGAGTTGGACGAAGGCAGTGAAGGCTGGGTGCGCGAGGTGTATTTGCGTGGGCACGGCGAGGCCTGGGTGTTTGCCCGTAGCGTGGCAGCGCGCAGTGCCTTGCAGGGTGACGGCTTGCACATGGATGAACTGGGTAGCCGCTCTTTGGGCGAATTGCTGTTTTGTGATCACGCGTTCCAGCGCCGCGCCATCGAGGTTTGTCACTATCCTCAGGAATGGCTGCCGCTGGAGTTCCGGGCCCCTGAACTGTGGGGCCGTCGCTCGCGTTTCGACCGTGGCGCCTTGAGCGTGCTGGTGGCCGAGATCTTCCTGCCGACCTTGTGGCTCGCCACCCGTGCCCAGCCGGAGAATTGCTGATGTACCAAAGCCTGCTCAAGTCCCTGAACCGCTTGAACCCTCGGGCTTGGGATTTCATTCAGTTGACCCGCATGGACAAGCCGATCGGCATTTATCTGCTGCTGTGGCCGACGCTGTGGGCGCTGTGGATTGCCGGCAAAGGCTCACCATCCCTGGCCAACATTGTGATTTTCGTCCTTGGCGTGGTGCTGACCCGCGCTGGCGGCTGCGTGATCAACGACTGGGCGGACCGCAAGGTCGACGGCCACGTGAAACGCACCGAACAGCGCCCGCTGGTGAGCGGCAAGATCAGCTCCAAAGAAGCCCTGGTGTTCTTCGCGCTGCTGATGGGTGTGAGTTTCCTGCTGGTGCTGGGTACCAATGCGGCCACGGTCTGGTTGTCGTTCGGCGGTTTGGCGCTGGCCTTCAGCTACCCGTTCATGAAGCGCTACACCTATTACCCGCAAGTGGTGTTGGGCGCGGCGTTTTCCTGGGGCATGCCGATGGCGTTCACCGCCGAAACCGGTGAACTGCCAGCAGCCGCGTGGTTGCTGTGGATCGCCAACCTGCTGTGGACCGTGGGCTACGACACTTACTACGCGATGACCGACCGCGACGACGACCTGAAGATCGGTGTGAAATCCACGGCGATTCTGTTTGGCGAGGCGGACCGGGTGATCATTCTGACCCTGCAAGGGTTGGCGCTTGGCTGCCTGCTGCTGGCGGGATCGAAGTTCGAGCTGGGTGGCTGGTTCCACCTCGGATTGCTGGCGGCGGCGGGCTGTTTTGCGTGGGAGTTCTGGTACACCCGCGGCAAGGACCGGATGCGTTGCTTCAAGGCGTTCTTGCACAACCACTGGGCGGGGTTGGCGATATTTGTGGGGATTGTGCTGGATTACGGATTGCGCTGAGGCGGATGACGCCTTCGTCGGAGTGCCGCCCAGGCCAAGCCTCGCTCCTACAGAGAGCGAGGCTGCGGACACTGAGTTCGTTACATCTTCGGCCCTTGGAGGATGTGCCACTTGTCCATCTTCTTGTCGCCCGTCATGTCTCCTGGCTTCTTGTCTTGAACGAAGTAGTACAGCGGCTTGCCGTCGAATGCCCACTGCATCGTGCCGTCGTCACGCTTGATGATGGTCCACTTGCCTTCATCCTTGTCAGTCGCCTTGGCCATCAATGGCGGCCAGTTCTCTGCGCACTTGCCGGTACACGCCGACTTGCCGCCAGTGTCGTTGTCGAAGGTGTACAACGTCATGCCTTTGTGGTCGACCATCATGCCGTCTTTAACCATGCCCGGGTCTTCAGCGAAGGCCATTGTCGGCAGCGTCAGCGCAGCAGTGACCAGCAGAGCCTTCCAGGATTGAGCGATGTGCTTCATGGAAACCTTCCTTTTGTGGTTGTCAGGATTCGGACTTAGAGCTTAGTTCAGGATCATGACAATCGCCGGTCGACTAAAATACTGTCACACGACTGCAATAATTCCGTTATCTAATGCGGCGCAAGACAGTTAAATGACAAGAGGATTAAGGCATGGTTGGCAGGAGCATTCTGATCGTCGACGACGAAGCGCCCATTCGCGAAATGATCGCCGTTGCGTTGGAAATGGCCGGCTATGACTGCCTGGAGGCTGAGAACTCCCAACAGGCCCATGCCATCATCGTCGACCGCAAGCCGGACCTGATCCTGCTCGACTGGATGCTGCCCGGCACCTCCGGCATCGAGCTTGCCCGTCGTCTCAAGCGCGATGAGCTGACCGGGGACATCCCGATCATCATGCTCACCGCCAAGGGCGAAGAGGACAACAAGATCCAGGGCCTGGAAGTCGGCGCCGACGACTACATCACCAAGCCGTTTTCCCCTCGTGAGCTGGTGGCGCGCCTCAAAGCCGTACTGCGCCGTGCCGGCCCAACCGATGGCGAGACACCGATCGAAGTCGGCGGCCTGCTGCTCGACCCGATCAGCCACCGCGTGACCATCGACGGCAAACCGGCCGAGATGGGCCCGACCGAATACCGTCTGCTGCAATTTTTCATGACTCACCAGGAACGTGCCTACACTCGTGGCCAACTGCTGGATCAGGTCTGGGGCGGCAACGTGTATGTCGAGGAGCGCACCGTCGACGTGCACATCCGCCGTCTGCGCAAAGCCCTCGGTGACGCCTACGAAAATCTGGTACAAACCGTGCGCGGCACAGGTTATCGCTTTTCTACCAAAGCCTGACCAAGACCTTTCCCGCCCGACAAGCTGACAAGGACGCGTTTTCAATTGAACCAAAACTGGCATGGCACCCTGATTCGCCACATGCTGTTGCTGGTGACCGGCTGTTTGGTGATCGGCCTGATTACCGGCTACTACGGCTGGAGCCTCGCCGCGGGCCTGGGCCTTTACCTGGCCTGGACCCTCAAGCAATTGCTGCGTCTGCACGAATGGCTGCGGCTGCACAAACCCGACGAAGCCCCACCTGACGGCTATGGCCTGTGGGGTGAAGTGTTCGACAGCATCTACCACCTGCAACGCCGCGACCAACGTGTGCGTGGACGCCTGCAAGCGGTGATCGATCGGGTTCAGGAATCCACCGCCGCGCTGAAAGACGCCGTCATCATGCTCGACAGCGATGGCAACCTGGAATGGTGGAACCGCGCCGCCGAAACCCTGCTCGGCCTCAAGACACCGCAAGACAGCGGCCAGCCGGTCACCAACCTGGTACGGCATCCGCGCTTCAAGGAATATTTCGAGCAGAGCAGCTACGCCGAACCGCTGGAAATCCCTTCGCCGACCAATGATCGCGTACGCATTCAGCTGTACATCACCCGCTACGGCAACAACGAACATTTGATGCTGGTGCGCGATGTGACGCGCATTCATCAACTGGAACAGATGCGCAAAGATTTCATCGCCAACGTGTCCCACGAATTGCGCACACCGCTGACGGTGATCTGCGGCTACCTGGAAACCCTGCTCGACAACGTCGAGGAAGTGAACCCGCGCTGGACCCGTGCCTTGCAGCAAATGCAGCAGCAAGGTGGGCGCATGCAGACCTTGCTCAACGACTTGCTGCTGCTGGCCAAACTGGAAGCCACCGATTACCCGTCGGACAACCAGCCGGTGGTCATCGACGGCCTGCTGCAATCGATCACCAGCGATGCTCAGCAGTTGTCCGGCCAGAAAAACCAGCGCATCACCCTGGAAGCCGATCCGACGATTCTGCTCAAGGGCAGCGAAGCCGAGTTGCGCAGCGCGTTTTCCAATCTGGTGTTCAACGCGGTGAAATACACCCCGGCCGAAGGCAATATCCGCATTCGCTGGTGGGGCGATGAGCAAGGCGCACACCTGAGCGTGCAGGACTCCGGGATCGGCATCGACAGCAAACATCTGCCACGCCTGACCGAACGTTTCTACCGCGTCGACTCCAGCCGTAACTCCAACACCGGTGGCACTGGCCTCGGCCTGGCGATCGTCAAACACGTACTGCTACGGCACCGCGCGCGGATGGAAATCAGCAGTGTGCCGGGGCATGGCAGCACGTTTACCTGCCATTTTGCGCCGGCCCAAGTCACGAAAACCCGGGTCATCAGCACCGCCGACTGATACCGGCCAGCACTCGCCACTAGGCAATCACCAAGTCAGCCGCTACATTGGCTGACTTGTGCCTGCCCTTCAGGCACCGCATCGACCCTCTTTTCGAATACACGGAACCCGCAAAACTCCATCATGGACCCTTCCCCTGGCTTGACCCTCGCGACACTCTTCGCCGATTTCGGCATGATTCTTTTTGCTCTGATCCTGGTTTTGCTCAACGGCTTTTTCGTTGCGGCGGAATTCGCCATGGTCAAATTGCGCTCGACCCGGGTCGAGGCCATCGCTGAAAAAAACGGCTGGCGCGGACACATCCTGCGCACCGTTCACAGTCAGCTCGATGCGTACCTCTCGGCGTGCCAATTAGGTATCACCCTCGCTTCCCTGGGCCTTGGCTGGGTCGGTGAACCGGCGTTCGCGCACATCCTCGAGCCGCTGCTTGAAGCCGTCGGCGTGCAGTCGCCCGAAGTGATCAAAGGCGTGTCGTTCTTCGCCGCGTTCTTCGTCATCTCGTACCTGCACATCGTGGTCGGTGAACTGGCGCCGAAATCCTGGGCCATTCGCAAACCCGAGCTGCTGTCGCTCTGGACCGCGGTGCCGCTGTACCTGTTTTACTGGGCGATGTACCCGGCGATTTACCTGCTCAACGCCAGCGCCAACACGATCCTGCGGATCGCCGGCCAGGGTGAGCCCGGCCCGCATCACGAGCACCATTACAGCCGTGAAGAACTGAAACTGATCCTGCACTCCAGCCGTGGCCAGGACCCGAGCGACCAAGGCATGCGTGTATTGGCCTCGGCGGTGGAAATGGGTGAGCTGGAAGTGGTCGACTGGGCCAACTCCCGGGAAGACCTGGTGACGCTGGAGTTCAACGCGCCGCTCAAGGAAATCCTGGCGATGTTCCGTCGCCACAAGTTCAGCCGTTATCCGGTGTACGACAGCGAAAGCCAGGAGTTCGTCGGCCTGCTGCACATCAAGGACCTGCTGCTCGAATTGGCCGCCCTGGACCACATTCCCGAGTCGTTCAACCTCGCCGAGCTGACCCGGCCGCTGGAGCGTGTGTCGCGGCACATGCCGCTGTCGCAGCTGCTGGAGCAGTTCCGCAAGGGCGGCTCGCACTTCGCGCTGGTCGAAGAAGCCGATGGCAACATCATCGGCTACCTGACCATGGAAGACGTGCTTGAAGTGCTGGTGGGCGATATTCAGGACGAACACCGCAAGGCTGAGCGCGGCATCCTCGCTTACCAGCCGGGCAAACTGCTGGTTCGGGGCGACACGCCGCTGTTCAAGGTCGAGCGCCTGCTGGGCATCGATCTTGACCACATCGAAGCCGAAACCCTCGCCGGGCTGGTCTACGAAACCCTGAAACGGGTGCCGGAAGAGGAAGAGGTGCTGGAAGTCGAAGGCTTGCGGATCATCATCAAGAAGATGAAAGGGCCGAAGATCATTTTGGCCAAAGTGTTGATGCTGGATTAAGCGCGGTACCTGTGGCGAGGGAGCTTGCTCCCGCTGGGCTGCGAAGCGGCCCCAAAACCGACTACCCAGTTTATTCAGGCAGACTGCATAGGCTGGATTGCGCCTGCTGCGCCCGGGCGCGGATCGGCCGACGGGAGCAAGCTCCCTCGCCACAGTAATCGCGCTGATCCGCCTATTGCTTGCCCAACGCAAAGTTGGGCAACGCACCCACCGGTTGATTGAACTGATACGGAATCGACACCAGCCCCAACCCCGTATTGCGCTGCACCACGAAGTGCAAATGCGGCCCACTGCTGTTGCCGGTATTGCCCGACAGTGCCAGCGCACTCCCCACCGCTACTCGTTGCCCTTCGCGGACGCTGACTGAACCTTGCTTGAGGTGAAGGTATACGCCCATGGTTCCGTCATCGTGCAGCACCCGCACAAAGTTGCCGGATGGATCGTTGCCGCGCCCGGTCTGGGCATTTTCGGTTTTCACGACTACCCCGCCACGTGCCGCAATGATCGGCGTGCCTTCGGGCATGGCAATGTCCATGGCGTAACGGTTCTTGGCGCCGAAATGGCTGTATTGGCCGTTGGCGCCCTGACTCAACCGGAACGGCCCGCCACGCCAGGGCAGCGGATACCGATAGGCCATGGCGGCCCCTGAAGGGTCGCCAAGGGAATATTCGAACCTTGGGGTGTACGCCAGCGGTCTTCCGGCTTGCGTCGCCGTGAGCAGCGCCAGACGAATGTTGCTGCGGGCCGGCATCACCCGGCGGATCGGTCGGCTCGGCGCGCCGCTGACGTTGTTCAGCCCGGCAAAACTCAGCTCGATCTCGACCGGTGCATACAGGTCGTTGCGCACGTACACGTTGTCCACACCCTTCTGCTTCTTGATCTCCAGGTACACCTGGCGCTCAAGGTGCTCGACCATGCGATCACGGAAAACGAACACCTGGGAGCCTTTCGTGGGGCGGTCGCTGTAGGAGACCACGCCATTGGCGTCGGTGGACTTGTAGATAGTCATGGCCACAGCCGAGGTGGAGGCCATGAAAAGACCACAGAAAAACAGCAGGCGCGCGAGCATGGGCAAGTGTCTGTCGAGTAAGGCCTGGGGAGGAGCCTAGCAGCTGCAATGGACCAGGGTAGTCGGCAGATGTTTCAAAATGGGGTGTTCAGCAGATGTGTGGTGAATTTGAGGGCCCCTTCGCGGGCAAGCCTCGCTCCTCGGTTTTGGTAGTCATCATGAACGACACAAAAACCTGTAGGAGCGAGGCTTGCCCGCGAAGACGGACTGTCAGGCGACGAAGATCAAGCGCCTGGAACGAAATGCTTCTGCGCCGTACCACGAGCAATCAGGCGGGAGATGTAGTCGAGCTTCTGCGCATCCTGATCCACAAAGCGGAAGGTCAGTTGCAGCCAGTCGCTGTCGGGTTTCGGTTCAAACGCGACGATGGCGTGCAGGTAGCCATTGAGGCGGGCGACTTCGGCGTTGTCGCCCTGCTCCAGGTCAAGCACGGCGCTGTCGAGGACTTGCGGCAGCGTGTCGGTGCGCTTCACCACCAGCAGCGCTTCCTTGATGCTCAGGGCTTTGATCACGCATTGCTGAATGCCGCTTGGCAAACGCAACTGGCCTTGACCCCGACCGCTGGCTGAAGCGGAAGCAGCGACCGGTGCCTTGACCGGTGGGCTGTTGAGCAAACCGCGCGAAGGTGCAGCCGCCGGTGCCGGAGCGGCGACCACGGCAGCCTTGCCGCCGGTCAATGCGCTCAGGGAATCATTGCCGAAGGCCGAGTTCATTTTGGTCGGCGCGCCGTTCATCAAGGCGTCGAGCTTGCCGACCTTGTTCAGCGCTTGCTTGACCTTGGTCAGCAGTTGTTCGTTGGTGAACGGCTTGCTGACGTAGCCGGAAACGCCGGCCTGAATCGCCTGGACCACGTTCTCTTTATCGCCACGGCTGGTCACCATCACGAAGGGCATGGTCTTGAGGTTGTCTTGCTCGCGGCACCAGGTCAGCAATTCCAGGCCAGACATTTCCGGCATTTCCCAGTCGCACAGGACCAGGTCGAACGCTTCCTTGGCCAGCATGGCCTGAGCCTTTTTGCCGTTGATGGCGTCTTCTGTCCGGATACCCGGGAAGTAGTTACGCAGGCACTTCTTTACCAGGTCACGAATGAACGCCGCATCGTCCACCACCAACACACTGATCTTGCTCATCCATCACCCCTCGAAAAAATCCCGGCAAGCATACCGTTTTACTGATGGCACATTGCCAAAAACCTTCAGTCACGCCGGGACTTTTCGTTCGCGGGTGCTGCTTTTGAAGTCGAAAACCACACAAAAAAACGCCCGGCCAAAGGACCGGGCGTTTTTCTTGGGCAGTCTTACTTATCGTCAGCTTTGCCCGGAACATTAGCGGTTTCGGCACTTGTGCCTTCAACTTCTTCTTTCATGCGCTTGAGGCCCAGGTGACGCACGTCGGTACCGCGCACCAGGTAAATCACCAACTCTGCAATATTGCGCGCGTGGTCGCCGATGCGCTCCAGCGAACGCAGCACCCAGATGATGCTCAAGACCCGCGAGATAGAGCGCGGGTCTTCCATCATGTAGGTTGCAAGCTCGCGCAGCGCGGTCTTGTATTCACGGTCGATGATCTTGTCGTACTGGGCAACCGACAACGCCAGGTCGGCGTCGAAACGGGCAAAGGCGTCCAGCGAATCGCGAACCATGTTGCGCACCTGGTCGCCGATGTGGCGAACCTCGACATAACCGCGCGGGGCCTCGCCTTCTTCGCACAACTGAATGGCGCGACGGGCGATCTTGGTCGCTTCGTCACCGATGCGTTCCAGGTCGATCACCGATTTGGAGATGCTGATGATCAGACGCAAGTCAGACGCCGCCGGCTGACGACGAGCCAGAATGCGCAGGCATTCTTCGTCGATGTTGCGTTCCATCTGGTTGATCTGGTCGTCGATCTCGCGAACCTGCTGGGCCAGGCCGGAGTCGGCCTCGATCAGCGCGGTCACGGCGTCATTAACCTGCTTTTCCACCAGACCACCCATGGCCAGGAGGTGGCTGCGAACTTCCTCCAGCTCAGCGTTGAACTGCGCGGAAATGTGGTGGGTAAGGCCTTCTTTACTAATCATCAGTTTCGCTCCGCGAAAGTTGCAAGCTTCAAGCCGCAAGCTTCAAGCAGTTATGTATGAGTCCTGATATCGCACCGCTTCTTTCTTGCCGCTTGAAGCTTGCGGCGTGCAGCTGTACGGCTAGCCGTACCGCCCTGTGATGTAGTCTTCGGTCTGCTTCTTGGCCGGATTGGTGAACAGGGTGTCGGTGTCGCCGAATTCCACCAGTTTGCCCATGTACATGAACGCCGTGTAGTCGGAAACCCGCGCGGCCTGTTGCATGTTGTGGGTCACGATGACGATGGTGAATTTCGATTTCAATTCGTAGATCAGCTCTTCGACTTTCAACGTCGAGATCGGGTCGAGAGCCGAGCACGGTTCGTCGAGCAGCAGCACTTCCGGTTCCACGGCGATGGTGCGCGCGATCACCAGACGTTGCTGCTGACCACCGGACAGGCCGAGTGCCGATTCATGCAGACGGTCTTTGACCTCGTCCCACAGCGCCGCGCCTTTCAACGCCCACTCGACCGCTTCGTCGAGGATGCGTTTTTTGTTGATGCCCTGGATGCGCAGGCCGTACACCACGTTTTCGTAGATGGTTTTCGGGAACGGGTTCGGCTTCTGGAACACCATGCCGACGCGACGACGCAGTTCGGCCACGTCTTCGCCCTTGCGGTAGATGTTGTTGCCGTAGAGGTTGATTTCCCCTTCTACGCGGCAGCCATCGACCAGGTCGTTCATGCGGTTGAAGGTCCGCAGCAGGGTGGATTTGCCGCAGCCGGACGGGCCGATGAAGGCGGTCACTCGCTGTTTCGGGATGTTCAGGTTGACGTCGTACAGCGCTTGTTTGTCGCCATAGAACAGATTCAGGCCCGGTACTTCAATGGCCACGGTTTCCTGTTCAAGACTCAGGCTCTGCTTGTCGCGGCCCAGGGCAGACATGTTGATGCCGTGGGTATGTGCTTCGTGCTGCATGGGAGGCTCCCTGTGCTAACAAATTCGGTTCGGTTGGCCGCTGGCCTCACAAAATGGGCCAGCGGTGTTGCCGTTCTGTAGGAGCCAGGCTTGCCGGCGAAGGCGCCCTTGAAATCGCCTTCGCCGGCAAGCCTGGCTCCTACAGGGAGCGGCGGTATTAGCTATCCAGCGCTTTGTATTTTTCGCGCAGATGGTTACGGATATAAACGGCCGACAGGTTCAATGTCGCGATCACCAGCACCAGCAGCAGCGCCGTGGCGTACACCAGCGGCCGCGCAGCTTCGACGTTCGGGCTCTGGAAGCCGACGTCATAGATGTGGAAGCCCAGGTGCATGATCTTCTGGTCAAGGTGAAGGTACGGGTAGTTGCCATCCAGTGGCAGCGACGGCGCCAGTTTCACCACACCCACCAGCATCAGCGGCGCCACTTCACCGGCGGCGCGAGCCACGGCGAGGATCATGCCGGTCATCATGGCCGGGCTGGCCATCGGCAGCACGATCTTCCACAAGGTTTCAGCCTTGGTCGCACCGAGGGCCAACGAGCCTTCACGCACGGTGCGAGGAATCCGCGCCAGGCCTTCTTCGGTGGCCACAATCACCACTGGCACCGCCAGCAGCGCAAGGGTCAAGGACGCCCAGAGCAGGCCCGGCGTACCGAAGGTCGGTGCCGGCAACGCTTCAGGGAAGAACAACCGGTCCACCGAGCCGCCCAGCACATAGACGAAGAAGCCCAGACCGAACACGCCGTAAACGATGGCCGGAACGCCTGCCAGGTTGTTCACGGCGATGCGGATAATCCGGGTCAACGCGTTCTGTTTGGCATATTCGCGCAGGTAAACCGCTGCCAGCACGCCGAACGGCGTCACGACCATCGCCATGATCAGGGTCATCATCACAGTGCCGAAAATCGCCGGGAAGATCCCGCCTTCGGTGTTCGCTTCACGCGGGTCGTCGCTGAGGAATTCCCACATCTTGCTGAAGTAGAAACCGATCTTGGTGAAGGTGCCCATCGCGTTCGGCTGGTAGGCATGAACCACTTTGCCAATACCGATTTCGATCTCTTTGCCGTTCGCGTCACGAGCCGTCAGGCTGTCGCGGTTGAACTGGGCGTGCAGGTCGTTCAGGCGTGCTTCGATGTCCTGATAACGAGCGTTGAGTTCGGCGCGCTCGGATTCCATGTCCGCTTGTGCGGTGGCGTCGAGGGTGCCGGCCAGTTCCAGCTTGCGACCGTGCAGGCGGATGCGTTCGAGGCCGGCGTTGATCGCGCCGATGTCGACTTTTTCAAGGGTCTTGAGCTGTGCGGCGAGCTCGTTGACGCGGGCAACGCGAGCCTGCAACTCAGGCCAAGCGGCTTCGCCTTCAGCAATAACCTTGCCTTCCTGTTTGACGTTGACCAGGTAGCCGTAGAAATTGCCCCATTCGCGGCGCTCGATGGCCATCAGCTCCGGCGGCGTCTTCTGGTTGGTCAGCCACTCGCCGACGATCCAGGTGAAGTCGTTGCCGTTCAAGTCACGGTTGCCGACCTTGATCAGCTCCCGGGTCATGAACTCCGGGCCCACGTCGGGCACCGGCAGACCGGCACTTTTCAGACGCTCGCGCGGCACTTCTTCTTTCTGCACGATTTCGCCGATGACCAGGTGATTGGCCTGGCCCGGCACGTCGTAGCTGGCGTGAATCAAATCCGCCGGCCAGAAGTGACCCAGACCGCGCACGGCAATCACCGCCAGCAAGCCAATGGTCATGATGACCGCGATGGACACCGCGCCACCGCTGATCCAGACGCCTGGGGCGCCGCTCTTGAACCATCCATTCAGGGAGTTCTGTTTCACAGACTTCTACCTTTCTTAAAGCGACGAGTATTTCTTGCGCAGACGCTGACGAATCAGTTCCGCGAGGGTGTTCATGACGAAGGTGAACAACAGCAGCACCAGCGCCGAGAGGAATAGCACGCGGTAGTGGCTGCCGCCGACTTCCGATTCGGGCATTTCCACCGCGACGTTGGCGGCCAGCGTTCGCAGACCTTCGAACAGGTTCATTTCCATGACCGGGGTGTTACCGGTGGCCATCAGCACGATCATGGTTTCACCGACCGCACGGCCCATGCCGATCATCAGTGCCGAGAAGATGCCCGGGCTGGCGGTGAGGATCACCACCCGCGTCATCGTCTGCCACGGCGTGGCACCGAGGGCCAGGGAACCGAGAGTCAGGCCACGAGGCACACTGAACACGGCGTCTTCGGCGATGGAGTAGATGTTCGGGATCACCGCGAAACCCATGGCCAGACCGACCACCAGAGCGTTGCGCTGGTCGTAGGTGATGCCCAGGTCGTGGGAGATCCACATACGCATGTCGCCGCCGAAGAACCAGGTTTCCATGTACGGGCTCATGTACAGCGAGAGCCAGCCCACGAACAGGATCACCGGAATCAGAATCGCGCTTTCCCAGCCGTCCGGCACTTTCAGGCGGATCGACTCAGGCAGGCGACTGAAGACGAAACCGGCCACCAAAATGCCGATCGGCAGCAGCATCAACAGGCTGAAGATGCCCGGCAAATGTCCTTCCACATACGGCGCGAGGAACAGGCCGGCGAAGAAACCGAGGATCACCGTCGGCATCGCTTCCATCAGCTCGATCACCGGTTTGACCTTGCGGCGCAGGCTCGGGGCCATGAAGTACGCGGTGTAGATTGCAGCGGCAACGGCCAGTGGCGCGGCCAGCAGCATGGCGTAGAACGCGGCTTTCAGGGTGCCGAACGTCAGCGGCGACAGGCTCAGCTTGGGTTCGAAGTCGGTGTTGGCCGCGGTCGATTGCCAGACATATTTAGGCTCGTCGTAGTTTTCGTACCAGACCTTGCTCCACAACGCGCTCCACGACACTTCCGGGTGCGGGTTGTCGAGCAGCAGCGGTTGAATCTTGCCGCCCGCTTCGACGATCACGCGGTTGGCCCGTGGCGACAGGCCGAAGATGCCTTGGCCGTCGACCACCTGATCCACCAGCAAGGTACGGTGAGCGGTGCTGTGGAACACGCCGAGCTTGCCGGAAGCGTCGAGGGCAACGAAGCCTTTGCGACGTTCTTCGGCGGTGATTTCAACGATGGGCGTGGTGCCCATCTGGAAGGTGCGGATCTGCTTCAGACGCTGCTCGCCATCCGGGTCGCGGGCCATGAACCACTGGGCCAGGCCACCCTTGGAATCGCCGAGGATCAGCGAGATGCCGCCCACCAATTGAGTACTGGCAGTGATTTCGGCATCGCCGTTTTCAAGCAGTTTGTAGCGACCGTTGAGGCTCTTGTCGCGCAGGCTGAACACATCGACCTGAGCACGACCGTTGATCACGTACAGCCATTGCTGGCGCGGGTCGACGAAGATGTTCTTCACCGGCTCGTTCATCTGCGGCAGATCGATACGTTTCTGCTCGTTGGTGATTTCGCCGGTCATCATGTTTTCTTCGCTGGTCAGCGAAAGCACATTGAGTTGCGAACCGGTGGAACCGACCAGCATCAGGGTCGAATCAGTGGCGTTGAGGCTGACGTGTTCCAGCGCACCGCCCGCCTCGTTCAGCGCAATCGGTGTTGCGCCGTACGGGTATTCGACGGCTGGCGAGATGGTTTTCTTGCCGTCCGGGTAGCTGACTTTATACGTGTGACGGAACACCAGGGCCTGACCGTTGGACAAGCCGACCGCTACCAATGGGTGACCGGGCTGGTCTTCACCGATGGAAGTGACCGTAGTACCGGCCGGAATCGGCAGATCGACGCGCTTGAGTTCGGCGCCACTGTCGATGTCGAAGAACAGCGCCTGCCCTTTGTCGGAAACCCGCATGGCGACCTGGTTCTGCTCTTCCAGGGAAATCATCAGCGGCTTGCCGGCGTCTTGCATCCAGGCGGGCGTGATGGAGTCCTTGGCCGTCAGATCGGCACCCTGGAACAGGGGGAAGACGACGTAGGCGAGGAAGAAAAAGATCAGCGTGATCGCGGCGAGAACGGCCAGGCCGCCCACGAGGACGTACCAGCGGGTCAGGCGATCTTTGAGCGCGCGGATGCGGCGCTTGCGTTGCAGCTCAGGCGTATTGAAATCAATTCGCTTGGGAGGATTAGTAGTCATGGTGGAATTGGCCAGATCATTCATGCGCACACCCTAGCGATCCTGTATGACAGAAAGATGACAATGCAGTGACGCAACAAATCCGCCGCCAGCGGAACTGGCAGTGGATAGGAAATTTTGGGGGCCGGCGTACCGGCATTTGTAGGAGCTGAGCTTGCTGGCGAAGGCGTCATTACATTCAACAACAATGCTGACTGAACCACCGCTTTCGCGGGCAAGCCTCGCTCCTACAGGTCCGGGTTTACCCCGGACCTAGGGTTTTACTTTTTTGCGACGTCAGCGCCGCCTTCCGCGAGACCCAGGTCAGCCAGTGCTTTTGCAGCAACCTTGGCCGGCAGTGGGATGTAGCCGTCTTTCACTACAACTTCCTGGCCCTGTTTGGACAGAACCAGTTTCACGAACTCGGCTTCCAGCGGGGCCAGAGGCTTGTTCGGGGCTTTGTTGACGTAAACGTAGAGGAAGCGCGACAGCGGGTACTTGCCGTTCAGGGCGTTTTCTTCGGTGTCTTCGATGAACTCGGTGCTGCCTTTCTTGGCCAGAGCTACCGTTTTCACGCTAGCAGTTTTGTAGCCGATGCCCGAGTAACCAACGCCGTTCAGCGAGGAGCTGATCGACTGCACGACCGAAGCCGAACCTGGTTGTTCGTTGACGTTTGGCTTGTAGTCACCTTTGCACAGGGCTTCTTCTTTGAAGTAGCCGTAGGTGCCGGATACCGAGTTACGACCGAACAGCTGAACCGGCTTGTTGGCCAGGTCGCCGGTCACGCCCAGGTCGCCCCAGGTTTTCACGTCGGTTTTAGCGCCGCACAGACGAGTGGACGAGAAGATCGCGTCAACTTGTTCCATGGTCAGGTGCTGGATCGGGTTGTCTTTGTGTACGAAAACAGCCAGGGCGTCCACGGCAACCGGGATCGCGGTTGGCTTGTAACCGTATTTGGTTTCGAAGGCTTGCAGCTCGGTGTCCTTCATCTTGCGGCTCATCGGGCCCAGGTTAGCGGTACCTTCAGTGAGCGCAGGTGGCGCGGTAGACGAACCGGCAGCCTGAATCTGGATGTTTACGTTCGGGTATTCTTTTTTGTAGTTCTCAGCCCACAGGGTCATGAGGTTGGCCAGGGTATCGGAGCCGACGCTGGACAGGTTGCCCGACACACCAGTGATCTTGGTGTAGCTCGGGATAGCAGGGTCAACAGCGGCAACCGCGTTGGCAGTCGCAACGCCAGCAGCGACAAAAGTCATTGCCGCCATCAAACGCTTCAGTTTCATGCCTTACTCCTAGCAGATAGGGTGTGTTAGTCGGGGCCAAGTATCAGCAGGCCGTGTGAACACTCTATGGCTGAAATATGACAATTGGATGAAAGGCCAGCATTCGATCTTTTGCAGGATAATTCTCGCCATCGTTCTTCGCGGGCAAGCCTCGCTCCTACAGGATCTGTAGGAGCGAGGCTTGCCCGCGAAGGCGTCAGTTGGCTTAGCGACCTTTCTTCCAGAGGTACGCACCCACCAGAATCCCGACCCCACAAATAATCGCCACATAGTAGGCAGGCCCCATCGGGCTTTCCTTCAACAGCAGCGTCACCACCATCGGCGTCAGGCCGCCAAAAATCGCGTAAGCCAGGTTGTAGGAAAACGACAACCCGCTGAAGCGCACCACTGCCGGAAAGGCTTTGACCATCACGTAAGGCACTGCACCGATGGTGCCGACCAGGAAACCGGTCAAGGCGTACATCGGATACAGCCAGTCCGGGTGATTGAACAGGCTGTGATAGAAAGTCCATGAGCTGAACAACAGCGCAGCACTGCCAAACACGAACACTCGACCAGCACCGAATCGATCAGCCAATGCACCGGACGCCACGCACCCGAAGCTCAGGAACACAATCGCCAGGCTGTTGGCCTGCAACGCCGTGGTCGGCGAGAAGTGGTAAACGCTCTGCAGCACGGTCGGGGTCATCAAAATGACCACGATGATGCCGGCGGACAGCAGCCAGGTCAGCAGCATGGAGATCGCGATCGCGCCGCGATGATCACGCAAAACGGCGCGCAGCGGCACTTCTTCGGCCAGGGCTTTGCGCAGTTGCAGCTCGGCAAACACCGGGGTCTCGTGCAGCCAGCGGCGCAGGTAGACAGAGAACAACCCGAACACACCGCCCAGCAGGAACGGGATCCGCCAGGCGTAATCGGACACTTCCAGCGGGGTGTAAATGCTGTTGATCGCGGTGGCGACCAATGAACCCAGGAGGATGCCAGCCGTCAGACCGCTCGTCAGCGTCCCGCAGGCATAACCGATATGACGTTGAGGGACGTGTTCGGAAACGAATACCCACGCGCCCGGCACTTCACCGCCAATCGCCGCGCCTTGAATAACCCGCATCAGCAGCAACAGAATCGGCGCCCACATGCCAATCTGCGCATAGGTCGGCAGCAAGCCCATGATCAGAGTCGGTACCGCCATCATGAAAATGCTCAGGGTGAACATCTTTTTGCGGCCCAGCAGATCGCCGAAATGCGCCATGACAATGCCACCCAGCGGGCGGGCGAGGTAGCCGGCGGCAAAGATGCCGAACGTCTGCATCAGGCGTAGCCACTCGGGCATGTCCGCCGGGAAGAACAGTTTGCCCACCACCGTGGCGAAGAACACGAAGATGATGAAGTCGTAAAACTCCAACGCGCCGCCCAAGGCAGACAGCGATAATGTCTTGTAGTCGTTACGGGTCAACGGACGAGCGGGCTGGGTCGGCTGCGCGATGCTAGAGGGCGCTGTGGTCATGGCAAGGGCTTCTCTTATAGTCGGATCTGCAACCCCAACAACGCTGGCTGAGGCTTGGGCAGGTCCGGCACGATAGCAAATTGTTCGAAAAAGCACATAGAGGTGCGTATTTGACGGTCAAAATGAGAACCGGACGGTCGTCTCGGAGTCTACCGACCGATATACTCGCTGCGTTGCAGCATTTGTAAGGGGTTGCTGTGCGAAAACGCGCTGGCTGTCAGGCAAGGTCATTGCCTGGTTCAGTCGCTTTCGCAGAGTTTCCCTTTAGGCGCCTTACGAAAAACGTGACGAACGTAGTATGTTCGGGCTGAATCGTTTTTCCTTGAGACGGCTATTCACGTGAAGTACTTATGAAGAGTCACGGGTCAGAGGCACCCCCGGAATGATAGAGCTCGAACAAGAAGATCCAATCCCGCAAGGCGACCTGGCCCTGCAAATTACCGCGCTTCCGCGTGAAACCAACGGCTTCGGCGATATCTTCGGCGGCTGGCTGGTGGCACAGATGGATTTGGCCGGCACCGCAATGGCCAGCAAAGTCGCTGGCGGACGCGTGGCAACCGTTGCGATTGATCGCATGGCGTTTCTGGTTCCGGTAGCGGTGGGCGCTCAGCTCTCCTTCTATACACAGGCGCTGGAAATCGGCCGCAGCTCGATTCAGATGATGGTCGAAGTCTGGAGCGACGATCCGCTGTCCAGCGAGTGGCGTAAAGTGACTGAAGCCGTGTTTGTGTTTGTCGCGATCGATGGCAGCGGCCGTACTCGTTCGGTTCCGCCGCGCGCGCGTTAAACGCCGCGACCTTTCTGCGGTCCATTGCAGTCATTGTTCCTGATCGAGAGTTGCCCCATGAGCACGCCCAACGTTGAAGCCGTGAAACTGGATGAACTGAACTGCTGGCGCATCCGCCACGGTCAGGCCGAATTGCTGGTGGCCCAGCAAGGCGCGCACATCCTCAGTTATCAATTGGCCGGCCAACCGCCGCTGATCTGGCTCAACGACGAGGCTGTGTTCAAGACCGGCAAGAGCATCCGTGCCGGTGTGCCTGTGTGCTGGCCGTGGTTCGGCAATTTTCCGCGCAACCCGCAAAGCGTCCAGGCGATGCGCGTCAGCAACGAACCGCCAACCGCCCACGGTTTTGTCCGGGCGATGGATTGGGAACTGGGCGGTATCGAAACCGAGGGCGAGAGCCTGAAGGTGGAATTCATCCTGCCCTACCCTGAAGGCGGCTTCCCCGGCTGGCCGCACCAGGTGGATTTGAAGCTGAGTATTCGTTTGGATGAGCAACTGCACATCAGCCTGACCAGCCACAATCGCGGCACGGGCAAAGTCACCATCAGCCAGGCGCTGCACAGCTATTTCGCGGTCAGTGATGTGCGCAATGTGCATGTCGAAGGGCTGGATGGCTTGAGCTATATCGAAACCCTGGATGACTGGAAAACCAAGGCTCAGACCGGTGAGCTGCGTTTTACCGGCGAGACTGATCGCATCTACCTCAATACTCCGCAGACGCTGAGCATTGTCGACCCGGCCTGGGAACGACGCATCGAGCTGACCAGCAGTGGTTCGCGCACGGCGGTGATCTGGAATCCGTGGGTTGATCGTGCCGCGGCGTTCAGCGACATGGCTGACGATGGCTGGCAGAAGATGCTGTGCATCGAGACGGCGAATGTGATGGATGACGTGGTGACACTGCCGCCGGGTGCGAGCCATACCCTCGGTGTGAGCATTGCCAGCAAACCGCTGTAACACCGCAAAACCAATGTAGGAGTGAGCCTGCTCGCGATAGGGCCATAACATCCAACATCAATGTTGACTGTTAAACCGCTATCGCGAGCAGGCTCACTCCTACATTCGATCACCTACAGATCTGATTCTTTCACCACCCGCACCTTCGCTGCATCCAGCGCATACGCCGCATCTGCCAGGTCATTGTTGACCTTCTCGATCTTCAGCGTGCCCGTCACCCACAACGGCGTGTAGATATCATCCAGCTTCAAACCTTTCGGATAACGCACCAACACCAACTGATTAGGCGGCGGTGGCGGCACGTGGATACAGGCGCCCGGGTACGGCACGAGGAAGAACAGCGTGCTGCGCCCCTTGGCGTCGGACTCCAGCGGCACCGGATAACCACCGATGCGGATGTTCTTGTCGCTCATCGACGGCACGGTTTTGGTCGAATACATCACCGCCGGCAAGCCCTTGCTCTGCTTCATGCCACCTTTTTCGGTAAAGGTGCCATCGCCTTCAGGGGAGTTGTGGTCGATTTCGGGCATGGCCTCGAGGGCCTTCTGGTCCGACTTGGGCATCAGTTCGAGCCAGTCGGTTTCCGGCAGTTCGCCGGCATGGGCCAAACCACTGCCCAAAAGGAGGAGAGTCAACAAAAGACGGCGCATGGAGGTGCTCGGTAAGGAATGGACTGTGTAACGCCGAGCATTCTAGCCCTCCCCGCGTGCGCCGCAGAGAGGACTTTGTCGCTTGAATCAGTTCTTTCTGATCAAGCCGTAGACCACCAGCAACACCACCGCGCCAACCAGCGCACCGATGAAGCCTGCACCTTCGCCCGCGCGATAGATGCCCAGAGCCTGACCGCCGTAGGTGGCCGCCAGCGAACCGCCGATACCGAGCAGGATGGTCATGATCCAGCCCATGCTGTCATCGCCCGGTTTCAGGAACCGAGCCAGCAGGCCGACGATCAAGCCGATAAAGATGGTTCCGATAATTCCCATGGCATTTCCCTCTGAGTAAGTGGCTATGCAGAAGCCTAGTCAGACTTTCGCATCCTGCCATGAGAGAACGGCGGACCTTGAATGGTTCCGCCGCTGCCACATGAAACTATTTATTCGGCGATGAGCGCTTCGACCTTGAGGATCTGTTGCTCCAGCGTAGCCTTGTCAGCGCAGCGCAGGTTGGCGTGACCGACCTTGCGGCCGACCTTGAACGCCTTGCCATAGTGGTGCAGATGGCAATCAGCGATGGCCAGAATTTTGTCGGTCTCCGGCACTTTACCGATGAAGTTGAGCATTGCGCTCTCGCCGACCTTGGCCGTCGAGCCCAGCGGCAGGCCCGCAACGGCCCGCAGGTGGTTTTCGAACTGGCTGCATTCGGCGCCTTCGGTGGTCCAGTGCCCGGAGTTGTGCACGCGCGGGGCGATTTCGTTGGCCTTGAGGCCACCGTCGACTTCGAAGAACTCGAACGCCATCACGCCGACGTATTCCAGCTGTTTGAGCACGCGGCTGGAATAGTCTTCGGCCAACGCTTGCAGCGGGTGATCGGTGCTGGCCACGGACAGCTTGAGAATGCCGCTGTCGTGGGTGTTGTGAACCAGCGGATAGAACTTCGTTTCACCGTCGCGAGCGCGGACGGCGATCAGCGAAACTTCACCGGTGAACGGCACGAAGCCTTCCAGCAGGCAGGCCACGCTACCCAGCTCGGCGAACGTGCCGACCACATCTTCCGGTTTACGCAGGACTTTCTGGCCCTTGCCGTCGTAACCCAGGGTGCGGGTTTTCAGCACGGCCGGTAGACCGATAGAAGCAACGGCGGCGTCCAGATCGGCTTGCGATTGAATGTCGGCGAACGCCGGGGTTGGAATCCCCAGGTCCTTGAACATGCTCTTCTCGAACCAGCGATCACGGGCGATGCGCAGGGCTTCGGCGCTCGGGTAGACCGGGACGAATTGCGACAGGAAGGCCACGGTTTCGGCCGGGACGCTTTCGAACTCGAAAGTCACCAGATCGACTTCATCGGCCAGCTGACGCAGGTGATCCTGATCGCCGTAATCGGCCCGCAGGTGTTCGCCCAACGCGGCTGCGCAAGCATCCGGTGCCGGGTCCAGGAAAGCGAAGTTCATGCCCAGCGGGGTGCCCGCCAACGCCAACATGCGACCCAACTGGCCGCCACCGATTACACCGATCTTCATCGTCAACAACCTCAGGCGATGCGTGGGTCTGGATTTTCCAGGACGCTGTCTGTCTGCTCAGCACGGAATTTTTTCAGCACCGCGTGGAATTGCGGGTGCTTGGCGCCGAGGATACTCGCCGACAACAGCGCGGCGTTAATCGCGCCGGCCTTGCCGATGGCCAGGGTGGCAACCGGGATGCCCGCTGGCATCTGCACGATCGAGAGCAGCGAATCGACGCCAGAAAGCATCGACGACTGCACCGGAACGCCCAGCACCGGCAGGTGGGTCTTGGCCGCACACATGCCAGGCAAGTGGGCCGCGCCACCGGCACCGGCGATGATCACCTCGATGCCACGCGCCTCGGCCTCTTCGGCGTACTGGAACAGCAGGTCCGGGGTGCGGTGGGCAGAGACCACTTTCACCTCGTAAGGAATGCCGAGCTTTTCCAGCATATCGGCGGTGTGGCTAAGGGTGGACCAATCGGACTTGGAGCCCATGATCACGCCAACCAGTGCACTCATCGTCGTGCCTCTTCTCTCTGGGCGCCCGCAGGCGCGTCAAAAAACAACAAGCCACGCAAAATGCGTGGCTTGATTGTACGAATTATGGCCAGTCGAACCGGCCGAAGGCCGCGCAGTATACCTCAATGAAGCAGATAAACAGCCCCTCAAGCGACCATCTGTCATGGATCGTGAAAACGCCCACTTGTTGACTCAGAGGTTAAAAAAACGAAGAGGCCTCAGTATCCCTGCCCACACAATTGAACTGTATTAAATATAACCATTACTGACTCAACGAGACTCTCATAGCGACAAGTAAGAAACATAAATAGATAACTTTTAACTTGCCTCTTTTTTTAGCTAGTTTTAATTTTAAATTTTAAGCAAAACACCAAAAAACAAAGGAATATAATGTGAAAGAAGATGAAACAAGTGCACGAGATAAACGTTCGCTGATGGATGAAAATCCTGAGCAATCAAAAAACCCTATCCTCCTGATGGTGTATATACACAGCGACCTCGATGAGTACGACATCAACGAACTTAACCACGACTATTTCTCCTGGGCGAGAACCGAGTTGCAGGATATATCCAATCGTAATATTGATATGATTCTAATTACCAAATCCACATCGCCGGAAATGGCCAATTTTGACTACAAAGATGTAAGTTCTGCATACTCACTCCATCGTTGGAGTCAATTGGTTAACAAGACGTCTTTGAGGATACCGGCAGCACAATCTTACCACCCAAAACTGATCAAACACCTCTTGTTAACCCGCAACCCAATTAACGAAAAAATTGCCGGAGTTGCCTATTCAAAAGATGAGTGTGGAATTGCTTCGATATCTAGCTACATGACACCCGCACACGAGATTGGGCACATGTTGGGTGCCACCCATGAAGATGCTGAGGTCATCTACAACGGCTGGTGGCACGACACGATCATGAAACCTGTCAATGCGCTTCACGGCAATGACTACCGCTTCAGTGACAAAAATAGAGAAAACATCCGTAACTACCTCAGTAAATTCGACTGATTTTTATAACCATGGGCGAAGGTCATTAGCCTGGTCTTCCACCCGGCTCAGGAACCAGGACCGGCCGCCCCGCCTTCCAGCTTGCGCCACAACAGCCGCACGTTGGCCTTACGTACCAACGCACAGCGATACAGGCGAATCTCCAGCGGCACATGCCATTGCGGGCCGCCGCACACCACCAATTCACCGCGAGCCAGTTCGGCGCGCACGCTGAGTTGCGGCACCCAGGCGATGCCCAGGCCTTCAAGCGCCATGCTCTTGAGGCTGTCGGCCATGGCGGTTTCGTAAATGGTGGTGAAGCGCAGCGCCCGCTGGCGCAACAGCATGTTTACCGAACGCCCGAGAAACGCGCCTGCGCTGTACGCGAGCAGCGGCACACTGGCATCGCCTTCCAGATCGAACAGTGGCTTGCCGTCTGCGTCCGCCGCGCAAACAGGGAGCATTTCGGTGTGGCCGAGGTGCAGCGACGGGAAGATTTCCGGGTCCATCTGCAAGGCCGCGTCCGGGTCATAGAAGGCCAGCATCAAGTCGCAACCACCTTCGCGCAGCGCATGTACCGCGTCGCCAACGTTAGTCGCCACCAACCGCGTGGCAATGTTCAGGCCTTCGTTACGCAACTGCGCAATCCAGCGTGGAAAGAAACCCAATGCCAATGAGTGCGCGGCGGCAACCTGCATCACCTCGCCCTGCCCGCCCTCCAGATGATGGAGGTGGCGCAGTACTTCGCCGAGCTGTTCGACCACGGTTCGTGCGGTCACCAGGAACAGCTGCCCCGCCGCCGTCAGCTCGATCGGCGTGCGCGAGCGATTGACCAACTGCAACCCCAGCGCCGCTTCCAGGCTGCGGATCCGCCGACTGAACGCCGGCTGGGTCACGAAACGTCGCTCCGCAGCCTGGGAGAAGCTGCGGGTGGCGGCCAAGGCGCTGAAGTCCTCGAGCCATTTACTTTCCAGATTCATCACGTCCTCCCGGACACGCACCAATTTAGGTCGCACGCTCGCCGCACTCACGGCGTCACATGGTCATTATGCCGAATGTGCATAGGCCAGTGTTTAACAGCATTGGCCGAAAATTCTCCACAAGCCTAGCATTTGCAGTGTTCCGGCACAGACCGGGTCCATATCGAGATGATTTCTATCATGTCCTCCGCTGCATCTTTCCGCACAGAAAAAGACCTGCTTGGCGTACTCGAAGTACCTGCGCAAGCGTATTACGGCATCCAGACCCTGCGAGCGGTGAACAACTTCCGTCTCTCTGGCGTTCCGATTTCGCATTACCCGAAGCTGGTTGTCGGTCTGGCGATGGTCAAGCAGGCCGCCGCTGACGCCAACCGCGAGCTGGGTCATCTGAGCGAAGCCAAGCACGCTGCCATCAGCGAAGCCTGTGCACGTTTGATCCGCGGCGATTTCCACGAAGAGTTCGTGGTGGACATGATTCAAGGCGGCGCTGGCACTTCGACCAACATGAATGCCAACGAAGTCATCGCCAACATCGCGCTGGAGGCCATGGGTCACCAGAAAGGCGAATACCAATACCTGCACCCGAACAACGACGTGAACATGGCGCAGTCGACCAACGACGCCTACCCGACCGCGATCCGCCTGGGTCTGCTGCTGGGTCACGACGCGCTGCTGGCCAGCCTCGACAGCCTGATCCAGTCGTTCGCCGCCAAAGGTGTAGAGTTCAGCCACGTATTGAAGATGGGCCGTACCCAGCTGCAAGACGCCGTGCCGATGACCCTGGGTCAAGAATTCCGCGCCTTCGCCACCACCCTGAGCGAAGACCTGGCGCGCCTGAAAACACTCGCACCTGAACTGCTGACCGAAGTGAACCTGGGCGGCACCGCGATCGGTACCGGCATCAACGCCGACCCGCGCTACCAACTCCTGGCCGTTCAGCGTCTGGCACTGATCAGCGGTCAACCGCTGGTTCCGGCCGCCGACCTGATCGAAGCCACTTCCGACATGGGCGCCTTCGTGCTGTTCTCCGGCATGCTCAAGCGCACGGCGGTCAAGCTGTCGAAGATCTGCAACGACCTGCGCCTGCTGTCCAGCGGTCCACGCACCGGCATCAACGAAATCAACCTGCCAGCGCGTCAGCCAGGCAGCTCGATCATGCCCGGCAAGGTCAACCCGGTAATCCCGGAAGCGGTTAACCAGGTGGCGTTCCAGATCATCGGCAACGACCTGGCCCTGACCATCGCGGCCGAAGGCGGCCAGCTGCAACTGAACGTGATGGAGCCGCTGATCGCGTTCAAGATCTTCGACTCGATCCGCCTGCTGCAACGCGCCATGGACATGCTGCGCGAGCACTGCATCGTCGGCATCACCGCCAACGAAGAGCGCTGCCGTGAACTGGTCGAGCACTCGATCGGCCTGGTCACCGCGCTGAACCCGTACATCGGCTATGAAAACGCCACCCGCATCGCCCGTATCGCCCTTGAAAGCGGCCGCGGTGTGCTGGAACTGGTGCGCGAAGAAGGCTTGCTCGACGACGAAATGCTCGCCGACATCCTGCGCCCGGAAAACATGATTGCTCCGCGTCTGGTTCCGCTTAAAGCCTGATCCGACGTGTCACTTGTAGCACCGCTCACCAGGTCGAGGGACTAGACACCTCTCACCTTTTGAGGGCTTGGGGATTTATTCCCCAAGCCCTTTTTTTTAACTCATTTAGCTACGACTCCGACACTGTAGGAGCGAGCCTGCTCGCGATGAACGATAACGCGGTCTACCTGAAAAACCGCGGTGTCTGCATCGCGAGCAGGCTCACTCCTACAAAAGCCTGGCTCAAAAAGTCAGGTGTTTCAAAGGCTTCGTTTCACCGAATGCACCACAACCGTGCAGACGGACGGCACTCTCCTAGGTATAGTGCCGCCCCTCTTCGCGTGAGCGGTCGTCGGTAACGAGGCCCAAACCCATGCGAAACCCGAACTAATAACAAACCTGCGATATGGGCCCGGGACGAACACTCGCCTCACTGTTGTGCCACGTGCACACCGGTGTAACGCGATGTTTCTACCTGCCCAGCATTTGCCTAAACAAAAAACAGCGAGGAATAATCCATGCTCGAAGTCATTAACGACTTCCTCTCAGGGAAAGTACTGATCGTGCTCATTGTCGGGCTCGGTAGCTACTTCACGATCCGCTCGCGTTTCGTTCAATTGCGCCACTTCTTCCACATGTTCGCGGTGTTCCGCGACAGCCTGAAAAGCAGCGCCGGGCAACTCAGTTCGTTCCAGGCCCTGATGCTCAGCCTCGCCGGCCGTGTCGGCGCGGGTAACATCGCCGGTGTCGGCATCGCCGTGACCCTGGGTGGCCCGGGTGCGGTGTTCTGGATGTGGGTGACCGCACTGGTCGGCATGTCCAGCAGCTTCTTCGAATGCTCCCTCGGCCAGCTCTACAAGCGCTGCGATTCCGATGGCACCTACCGTGGCGGCCCGTCCTATTACATCCAGCACGGCCTGCAGAAACGCTGGTTGGGGATGATCATGGCGTTCCTGCTGCTGATCACCTTCGGCTTCGCCTTCAACGGCCTGCAATCCCACGCCGTGACCCACTCGCTGAAAAACGCTTTCGACCTCGACCCTACTTACACCGGCCTGGCCCTGGCGGTGTTACTGGGTCTGGTGTTCATCGGCGGGATCAAGCGGATCGCCAAGGTCGCTGACCTGTTGGTGCCGGTGAAAACCCTGGTGTACATCGGTGTGACCATCTATGTGATCGTGCTGCAATTCGACCACGTTCCGGCGATGCTGATGACCATCGTCAAAAGCGCCTTCGGTCTGGATCAAGCCTTCGGCGGCCTGATCGGCAGCGCCATTGTCATGGGCGTGAAACGTGGCGTGTTCGCCAACGAAGCGGGCCTGGGCAGTGCGCCGAACGTGGCCGCTGTGGCCTCGGTCGAGCACCCGGTTTCGCAGGGTGTGGTTCAGGCGTTCAGCGTGTTCCTCGACACCTTTGTGATCTGCACCTGCACCGCGTTGCTGATCCTGCTCTCGGGCTTCTACACCCCTGGCTTTGAAGGCGATGGCATTGCCCTGACCCAGAATTCCCTGGCCGCCGTGGTCGGTGACTGGGGCCGGAGTTTTATCTCCGTGGCCCTGTCGTTGTTCGTGTTCACCTCGATCCTCTACAACTACTACCTGGGCGAGAACAACCTGCGGTTCCTGATCGGTGAAAACCGCAAGGCGCTGATCGGCTACCGCGCACTGGTACTGGTGTTGATCTTCTGGGGTGCGATCGAGAACCTGGGTACGGTGTTCGCCTTCGCCGACATCACCATGACCCTGCTGGCGTTCGTGAACCTGATCGCGCTGTTCCTGCTGTTCAAGGTCGGCATGCGCATCCTGCGTGACTACGATGACCAGCGCGCCGCCGGTATCAAGACGCCCGTGTTCGATTCGAGCAAGTTCCCGGATCTGGACCTGGACTTGAAAGCCTGGCCCGCCAATCCACCAGCCGCCGCCCCCAAGGCCGAAGCTGAGCCGCAAGGCGTACCTGCAGCGCAACGCTGATGGGTGAATGACGGGCGCATCCCCTGCGTCCGTCAGTTAAAGTGCACAACTTGTAGGAGCGAGCCTGCTTGCGATGACGGTGAGCCGGTCGACATAAATGTTGAATGATTGACCGCCATCGCCGGCAAGCCGGTCTCACTCCCACATGTCATCTCTTGCGGAGACTCCCCCATGGTTCCCAATTCCTTTCCTGCCGCCCAGCACGTCATGGTGCTCTACACCGGCGGCACCATCGGTATGCAAGCCAGCGCTCACGGCCTGGCCCCGGCGTCCGGTTTCGAAGCGCGGATGCGCGAGTATTTGCACAGCCAACCTGATCTCATTGTGCCGCAGTGGCGCTTTCGCGAAATGTCGCCGCTGATCGACAGCGCCAACATGAGCCCGGCGTACTGGCAGCAACTGCGTGAGGCGGTGGTCGACGCCGTTGATGTCCAGGGCTGCGACAGCGTGCTGATCCTGCACGGCACCGACACCCTCGCCTACAGCGCCGCGGCCATGAGTTTTCAACTGCTCGGCCTGCACGCCCGCGTGGTGTTCACCGGGTCCATGCTGCCGGCCGGCGTGACCGACAGCGATGCCTGGGAAAACCTCAGCGGCGCGCTGGTTGCTCTGGGCCAGGGTCTGGCCCCGGGCGTGCATCTGTACTTCCATGGCGAACTGCTGGACCCGACCCATTGCGCGAAAATTCGTAGCTTCGGTCGTCATCCGTTCAAGCGGCTGGAGCGTCAGGGCGGTGGTGCGAAAGCCACTTCGTTGCCAGCTCAATTGAATTACAACCAGAGCAAGCAATTGGCGAAAGTCGCGGTGTTGCCGTTGTTCCCCGGCATCGGCGCCGAACAACTGGATGGCGTGCTGAACAGCGGCATTCAAGGCTTGGTCCTCGAGTGCTACGGCAGCGGCACCGGGCCGAGCGATAACCCTGAGTTTCTCGCCAGCCTGGAACGGGCGCGGGACAAGGGTGTTGTGGTAGTGGCGGTTACACAGTGCCATGAAGGTGGTGTGGAGCTGGATGTGTACGAAGCGGGTAGTCGGTTGCGTGGCGTTGGCGTGCTATCGGGTGGCGGCATGACCCGTGAGGCGGCGTTCGGCAAGTTGCATGGATTGCTGGGAGCTGGACTCGACACCACTGAAGTGCGGCGCCTGGTCGAGCTCGACCTCTGCGGCGAACTGGTCTGACACACTGCAGGACCTGGAGCGAGGCTTGCCCGCGAAGGCGTTTTCGATAACGCCAAAAGCTTCGCGGGCAAGCCTCGCTCCTACATATGACTTGTACGCGGCATACAACTTGCTCCGTTCCAGCATCCAACCGCTGGAACATCCCATGCTCCACTCCCACCTCACCACCCTCAACGCCGTTTCCCTGGTGCTCAACACCTTCAAGGCCGAAGGTTTGTCCAGCGAAGCCCTGCTGGCGGGAAGTGGCATCAGCGCGGCGGATCTGAGCCGGGCGGACACGCGCATCACCACCAACCAGGAGATGCAGGTTTGCGCCAACGCGGTCGCGCTCAAGCGGGATATCGGCCTGGAACTGGGCCGGCGGATGCATGTTTCGTCCTACGGCATGCTCGGTTATGCCCTGCTAACCTGTGCCACCTTCGGTGACGCTTTGCGGCTGGCGATGCGTTATCCGGCGCTGTTGGGAACACTTTTCGAGTTGAGCCTGGAAGATGACGGCGAGCGCATCTGGTTCGTGGCTGCCGATTACCGGGAGAACCCGGCGCTGGCCGTGTTCAATGCCGAGTTCTGTCTGGTGTCGTTGAAAGTCATTTGCGATGACCTCCTCGGGCACCCGCTGCCATTACTCGCGGCTCGTCTGGAACATGCGGCGCCGGACTATCAGGCGACCTACGCCGAACACTTCAACTGCCCGCTGCACTTCGACGCGCGGGATAACGCCTTTGCCTTCGACAAGGGCTGGCTCGACCAGCCCTTGCCGCTGGCCGATGTCATCACCCATCAGGCCATGGTCGAACGTTGCCGCAAGCAGAACACCGAATTCACCGGGCGTCAGGCGTGGTTGGGGCGGATTCGGCAGTTGCTCCGAGCACAATTGAATGCGGCACCGGGGCTGGACGGTTTGGCGCTACAGATGAATTGCTCGGCGCGCACGTTGCGTCGCCATCTCAAGGATCTGGGGTGCAGTTATCAGGAATTGCTCGATGAACTGCGCTTCGAGCAGGCCAAGTTGATGCTTTGTGAGGATCAGTTGCCGATCTACCGGATCGCCGAAGCGTTGGGCTTCAGCGAAACCGCGAGTTTCCGCCATGCGTTTGTGCGCTGGAGCGGCGTGGCGCCGAGCCAGTTCAGACCTTGACCGCCCCTGTGGCGAGGGAGCTTGCTCCCGCTGGTCTGCGCAGCAGACCCAAACCAAACACCGCATTCCTCCTCTCAGATAGCATTTGCCGGGTTGCGACTGCTGCGCAGCCGAGCGGGAGCAAGCTCCCTCGCCACAGAAGGGCGAATTCCGGTCAAATCTTTTGGCCATATCGATCCCCTTTTGGCCTTTCCTGCCGTTCTCCCAAACGCCGCCTCCCGCAAGACTGTGTTCAACCGAATCAGCCTGCGGAGAACAAGAAATGCTGACGATCTACTCGGACGATCACCACCTGCACCACGGCCGTTGTGAATTGATGGACGGGCAATTGATGCCCTGCTTCGAAATGCCCTCGCGGGCCGACCATGTTTTGCAGCGCGTGCAAAAGCAGAATCTCGGCCCGGTCGAAGCGCCGCAGGATTTTGGCCTGGACCCGATCGCGCGCATCCACAGCCGCGACTACCTGGACTTCTTCAAAGGCGCCTGGGCGCGCTGGACCGAATTCAACACCGACGGCGACTTGCTGCCCTACACCTGGCCGGCCCGTACTCTGCGCCGGATCATCCCCACCAGCCTGCACGGCCAACTCGGCTATTACAGTTTCGACGGCGGCGCACCGATCACCGCCGGCACCTGGCAAGCGGCGTACAGCGCAGCGCAAGTGGCCCTCACCGCGCAAGCCGCCATACAGCGCGGCGCCCGCAGTGCCTTCGCCCTGTGCCGACCACCGGGACACCATGCCGCCAGCGACCTGATGGGCGGTTATTGCTACCTCAACAACGCCGCCATTGCGGCTCAGGCCTTCCTCGATCAGGGCCACAAAAAGGTTGCGATCCTCGACGTCGATTACCACCACGGCAACGGCACCCAATCGATTTTCTACGAACGCAGCGACGTGCTGTTCACCTCGATCCACGGCCATCCGGAAGCCGAATTCCCGTTCTTCCTCGGCTACGAAGACGAGCTGGGTGAAGGCCCGGGCGAAGGTTTCAACTTCAACTACCCTTTGCCGGCTGGCAGCGGCTGGGAAACCTGGAGTGCCGCGCTGGATCAAGCCTGCGAAGAGATCCAGAAATATGGTGCGGACATCATCGTCGTCTCCTTGGGCGTCGATACGTTCAAGGACGATCCCATCTCCCAGTTCAAGCTCGACAGCCCGGATTACCTGGCCATGGGCGCGCGCATCGCGAAGCTCGGCAAACCGACGCTGTTCGTGATGGAAGGCGGTTACGCGGTAGAAGAAATCGGCATCAATGCCGTGAACGTTCTCGAAGGTTTTGAAAGCGCCCAATGAGGAATTAGAACAATGATCAGACTCAAGCGTTTTATCGCACCCGTGCTATGCGCCACGGTGCTCGGTGGCGCCGCCCACGCTGAAGAGCGAACGTTGCGCGTCTACAACTGGTTCGATTACATCACGCCCAAAGCGTTGGAAGACTTCAAGGCACAGAACACCCAGACCAAACTGGTCTACGACATCTTTGACACCAACGAAGCACTCGAGGCCAAGCTGCTGACCGGCAACTCCGGCTACGACGTGGTGGTGCCGTCCAACGTGTTCCTCGCCAAGCAGATCGAGGCAGGCGTTTTCCAGCCGTTGGACCGCAGCAAACTGCCGAACTGGAATCACCTCGATCCCAAGCTGATGAAGCTGCTCGAAGGCAACGATCCGGGGAACAAATTCGCCGTGCCGTACATGTACGGAACCATCCTCATCGGCTTCAACCCGGACAAGGTCAAAGCCGCGCTGGGCGACAACGCACCGGTGGACAGCTGGGACCTGATCTTCAAGGAAGAGAACATCAGCAAGCTCAAGCAGTGCGGCGTCGCCCTGCTCGACTCTCCGTCGGAGATCTTGCCGCTGGCCCTGCAACACCTCGGTCTGGACCCCAACAGCAAGAAGCCGGCGGACTACGAAAAGGCTGAAGCGTTGTTGATGAAAATCCGTCCGTACATCACCTACTTCCATTCCTCCAAATACATGGCCGACATTGCCAACGGCGACATCTGCGTAGCGGTCGGTTATTCCGGCAGCTTCTCCCAGGCCGCCAACCGCGCCAAGGAAGCCAAGAACGGTGTGATCGTCGACATGCGCCTGCCCAAAGAAGGCGCGCCGATCTGGTTCGACATGCTCGCGATTCCGAAAGGCGCGAAGAACCCGGAAGACGCCTACACCTTCATCAACTACCTGTTGCAACCGCAAGTGATCGCGCCGGTCAGCGACTTCGTCGGCTACCCGAACCCGAACAAGGACGCCACGCAATTGGTCGACCCGGCGATTCGCAACAACCCGAACCTGTACCCGACCGAGACGGCGATGGGTACGCTGTACACCCTGCAACCGCTGCCGCGTGATGCCGAACGCGCGCGGACCCGGGCCTGGACCAAGATCAAGTCCGGGACCTGAAGCTACGCCTGAAAACCGAAGACCCGCCGTGAAGCGTAATGCCGATCAGTTAAGCAATTTCTGCGCTGACGCATTTTTTGTAGCAGCTGGCGAAGCCTGCGTTCGGCTGCGCAGCAGTCGTAAAACCTGAGTTTGCGGTCATCCTGAAACACCGCATCGTCTGATTTCACGACTGCTGCGCAGCCGAACGCAGGCTTCGCCAGCTGCTACGAATCGCGCTGCGGCTTGACTGTCTGGCATTACGCACTCGCGGGTCTTTTTTTGCCTGCGATATATATGTACCGCCAGGCGCCTTCGGCCGCCCGATACCTTTTCCTGATCCAGCGCTGCGCAATCAATGGCGGCGCGCTCTCAGTCAGGAGACGACCATGCCCGAAACCGTTGCCCCGAGTGCAGAAGAGGTACTGACCCAGCTGGTCACCGGCCCCTCGATCAGAGAGGTCGCCTCGAGCGCGTTGAGTCCTGCGCTCAATGCGCTTTATCCGCAGCTGAAGATTGATCCGACGCTCGCCACGGTCGTCACCCCGACCTGGGTCGATACCGGCACCGATGTCGTGTCCGGCCACAACTTGTATGAATCGCTCACCGATGTGCTGGTGCGACTCGGTTTGTCGGGATCGACGGTGACGCTCATCGATGGAGAACATTTCCTGACCCTGCAACCGGGCGCTGAACCGCTGTCACAACTGCCGGTGAAAATCGACGCCATCGGATGCCTGCTCAACACGCTGGCACCGCAGCTGTTCATCGCCTATCAGCAACAGCAGCTTGATTACTGGAACCAGGAAACAAGCCCTTCGACCCCGCGCTGGCATTCGCTTTCGCAATCGCTGCAGGACATCTGGAACCTGGATGAGGCCACCGACTGGGATGCGGACCAAAAAGCGATGGCCCGAGCAGTGTTCAATCATCCGGATCGCGCAACACGACGGTCGCAGGACAAGTACCTGACCAAGGCCTGCCTGATCGACACCGATCGCGTTGAAAACGCAGTGAGCGAACATCTGCGTGTTTTGGATATCGCCGTGTTCGTGGGCACCTTGGGCACGCGAACCCTGGTGCTGACACACTCGATTGCCGAAGGGTTCAGGCGCTACGACTCTGTTGAGGCTTTGGGTAAAACATTGTTCGCCCACCCTGGAACGTCAAGCGTCGAGCTGACACTGCAATGGCGTCTGTATGAACCCGAGGGCAACTTCTTCCACCACCAGGCCTGCGCGCTGATCGCACTCGAAGCTGAAGCCATCGGTCAATTCAATACGTTTCAACGTGCTTCTTTTACGAGTCTTTCACCACAAATCAGCGCCGCGGCAAAAAGCTTCACTGAGTTTGAAGCCCTGCCGTCGTCGCGCTTCAGCAAGGTACAGGGGTTACTGACAGGCTGGTTGAAAAACGCTTCGTCAGCGGACCTCACTCGGTACAGCCGACATTTGATGGACCTGGCGCAGCTGCGGGAACAGGACGCTGGAAAAACCTTCGACGAAGGCATCTCGTCACTGCCGCAATTTGCGCTGCAAACCCTGCGAGAGCAGATGATCAAGGATCATCCAGCGGCAGCGGACCTGGATCTGAAAGACATTGAAATCAACATCACCAGCGTCGTGGTGCTGGGCGCCGTCGTGGTACCCGGCAAGACGCAAACCACCACGCTGTCGCTGGTCGAACTGGCGCTGCAAAACCTGATTGCCGTTCCGCTGGGCAACAAGACGGTGAACTCCAAAAAAGGCGACACGGTGCCCGCGTGGATGACCCCGGCCTATCTGGAAAAGCTCGTCACGCAGGTCGATATCGGTGCGGTTTACCCGGCACTGATCAAGCGCAAGCTGCTTGAAGACCCGCCAGAAACGTTGCGACGGCAGACTCTCTACACTCGCCATCTGCGCATCCAGCTGCCCTTGCAGGCGTTGCAGCACAAGATGCGCAGGGAGGCCGGGATTGATGAACGCGGGTATCAATACGTCAATGCGGCCATGCAGGAAAACGCTGCCGATCGCTGGGTGAACGGACAGGAGATTGTCATTCGACCGTTGGCCTTTATTACCGGTGATTCCGCCGACAGCAAAGGCGATGAAGTGGCCAACATGTTCGTCATCGGTCCTCGGCTCACCGACAAAGGACCGTGTCTGCTCTACCGGCCATTGCTCTCCCCCTCGCTGACGCAGCACCCAAGCGAGGCCAATCTGCTGTATGCGATCAAGCACGAAAAACCCCTTCGCCAATCGGTCCTGGCCTGGCTGTCCGACGATGTGCGCTTCAACTACTCCCAGTATGTGTTTTCGGGTGAGTTGCCTTCGGTCTGGACGCTGACCCAATTGCTGGTAGATCCCACTTCAGCCCTGGGCAAGATGGGCGCGGTTTCGCTCAGTGCGGCAGCCCTCGATGACGCGCCGCTGGCGACCCTGTTCAAAGCCAACGCCAACGCGATGATTACCCTGGCTGACCGTCAATCGGTGTCCAATGCGCAAGCTCGCTGGGCGACGCTCAAGCAAGGCACATGGATGCTGTTCAATGTCGCGTTGCCCTTCCTCGGTCGCACTGCCGGAGTTGCCGCGTGGATCTGGCAGATCATGGACGACTTGCAGGACATTACCGATGCCGCTGAGAACGACGACAGCCAACTCGCCTGGTCTGCCGTGACTGATCTGCTGTTGACGCTCGGCATGGTACTGGCCCATCGGGCTGCCACTCGCCATAAACCCGTTTCGCGGTTACCCGAGAAGGTCGAGCCGCCACCCGTGACAAACGAAAGCAAGCCCGCCCGCAAAATCACGATCACCCATCTACCCGAACTCAATCAGCTTCCACCCTCCCATGAGTCGTCTCTGCATGCCATCGCTACGCTGCCGCCCTCATCCTTGGGCGTCCTGCTTGATGAACTGGCCATCGCCGAACCCAAAGGCATGGCAGCCGCCTCCAGCGAACCCGGTCCTTATCAACACCTCAGTTCGCTCAAAGGGAAAAGGTACGCGAAGGTCGGTCAGCGATGGTTCGAAGTCACCCTCAACGACAATAACGATGTGCAGATCATTGACTCACGCCGGTCTCCCACACGCACCGGGCCGCTGCTGATCAAGAACGCCGGAGGCGAATGGTTCATCGATACACGGTTGAGGCTTCGGGCCGGGGGCAAGGAGAAAAAAAGGCTGGAACAACAAAACCGACAACGCCAGGCTGAACTGAAACAGCAAATGATAGCGTTCGAAAGCCAAACCAAAACCCGTGAAACAGAACTCAAGGAAGCTGAAAAAAAAGCGCAGGTAACGGCCGCCACCGACACCCATCGCCGCTTGTACCTTGAAATGCTCGACGCACAGATGTCGTTCATCAGCGCCAACATGGAGCAGATGAAAGCCTTCAATGCTCGCGAGGCCATTCCCAATTACCGAAAAGCGATGATCAGTCGCCTGGATTTCCAGCTTTCGCTGCTGGAGAAATGGTTCGATCACCAGCGTCCGGTTTTCGGTAATCAAATGCGTCTTTCCCTCGATCTGCTCGACAGCCAGCCAACGGAAAACCCACAGACCGCCCGGCAAACCCATCAACTCATGAGCGATTTGACTGGAAGCTACATCAACAAAATCGAGTTTGCGCATTCGCGCTTCGAACAACTGAACCTGCTTGGCAAAGAAGCCGTCGAAGTGATCCGCGACGTTAAAACCAACATGCCGTCCTTCGATTTACAGGACCTCAAACTGTTCCAGATCACACTGGGGCAAGAGTTGTGCCTCGACGACAGCATTGCGGCCGCGCCTGAAGCGCGCCAGGCACTGGAGAACGTTGTCGAAAACGCAGCCCTCGCCATTCAGGCTTCACTGGACCTGGCCGCTGACGAAGAGGTGCGACGGTTACCGGAGCGGATCGATGGGCTGAGCGATCTGGTGGAACAACTCACGATCACCGACCAGCGCATCGTCGATCTGCCCACCGAGTTTCCCGGTCAGTTCCTGCAACCATCGCTCGACTTGATGCGCCAACGAATCGACGGTTTTCAACAGCGCACCGTGAAGCATCTGGCGATGCTGCTGCGGGAACGCCAGGCACTCGAGCCGCAACCGGGCCCTTCCCGCCTGCCGACCGCTCCCGCCAAGCGAATCATCAAGACCCGCTACAAAGGTACGGTGGTGGGCCAGCTACGCGCCGATTCCGTGGCGCATGGGTCAGGACTGATCGACGTGACCTCGGCGTTGACCGGCAAAGTCATCTCGACCTTTCATGAGAAGACTCCGGGTGTCTGGGTTGAAAGAGTGGCGCCGAAACCGGTTTCCCCCGTCGTCGTCCAACCCGACTTGAATGCAAGCAATGTGCTTGGCCAGGCGTTGCTGGACGGGCTGGATGGGTTCATTCGTCGAACAGAGGCCCACTCAAAAGCGACGCGGCGAATACCCGTGGAAATAGAGGAAATGTTTCATCAGCAGACCCATCGATTGCAGGAAGCCGCCCGCGCAATCGAAGAAGCGCTGACTGCCGCTAATTCCACTGAAGGCGGTCCGGGTTCCGCCGTCACACTGGTCAAGCAGTTGAATGATGGGGCAACCAGACTCTACAACCAGGGACGCGTGACGCGAATCAGCATGACCAAACTACAGCCGCCGACGGCGGAGCGCGTCCGGTGGCTGCAAACCGAAGGTCAGGTCGACATCGTCAAGAACCCCGGCCGACGCTTGCTTAAAAGCCGTAAAAGAGACTACCTCGAGGAGTATGAGATCCGTGATCGCAGCACAAAAAAAGTGCTGTGGTATGCCCACTTCCACTATTCAGAGCCCGCATCGCCTGCACAAACCTTCACCGCAGCGCACTTGAAAACCGTGCAGCAACGGCTGCTAGGGGGCGCATCCGAATCCCGCAACACGAACGACGATCTCCAGGCGATTTCGATCTACCGCAGCGAGATCAGTCCGCAACTGGCGACCACACTGTTCTTCGCAAAAGTGCCGGCCTCGGCCTCAGGATCGTAAGCCGTACGTTGTGCCGAACCCGAGACCCGCATTCGCGGGTCTTTGTTCAGATGACTGCCTGAAAACGCTGACACCAGAACTGCGACAGGCGTTGACGACCTTCGAGCCCATCGATGCGGTGTTCAGAAAGATAGAAGATCCTGGACTACGCAAATTGTTTCTGGACCTGGATCCACAGGCACAAACCGCATCGTAATCCCTTAACGACGCCACACCTTTTCCAGTCGCCCGAGTGCGGCGCTGATGGCCGCCTCGGGCACCGCCGCGAAACCCAGGACCAGCCCGGCGCGCTCGTCCACAGGTTTTGCCGAATCCGGCAACCAGTAGCTGCTCAGCGCATTGATCTCGACATCGACGCTAGCCGCCTGCTCCACCAGTTCGCGCTCGCGGGCCTGTGAGTCGACCGCCACCGTCAGATGCAGCCCTGCCGCGACACTGGGCAGGCTGCCAATGCCGGGAATATTTTGCGGCCAACCGGCCAGCAAGGTATTGCGTCGGCTCAGGGCTGCGCGGCGCATGCGACGGATATGCCGCTGGAAATGCCCGGCGGCCATGAACTCGGCCATGACCGCTTGGGTGCTCACTTCGGAATGCCGAACGTCCACTGCTCGACGTTGCGAGAACGCCTGCACCAGCGTTGGCGGCAACACCAGGTAACCCAGTCGCAGCGCCGGGAAAGCAACTTTGCCAAACGTCCCGACGTACAAAACCCGCCCCTGCCGGTCGAGTGCGGCCAAGGGAGCCAGTGGCGCGCCGCTGTAACGGTATTCGCCATCGTAGTCGTCCTCGACGATCCAGCCTTGGGTGCGTTCGGCCCAGGCCAGCAATTCGAGGCGTCGCGCCAGGCTCATCACCACCCCGGTCGGGTATTGATGAGACGGCGTGACATAGGCCAGCCGACAATCGCTGAGGCCGTTCAATTCGTTGCAGTCGATACCCTCACTGTCCACCGCCACGCCATGCAATTTCGCACCGGCCACGGCGAACGCATGACCTGCCGCCCGATACCCCGGATTTTCAATCGCCACCCCGTCGCCCGGCTCCACCAGCAGCTGTGCACAAAGGCTAATTCCTTGCTGCGCGCCACTGGTGATCACTATTTGCTCAGCCGAACACTGCATTCCGCGCGAACTGCGCAAATACGCGGCGATCATGCCGCGCAAACGCGCGTCACCCGCCGGATCGCCATAACACAGTTGCTGTAAATCCGGCTTGCGCCAGAAAGCCGCATTCAGCTTGGCCCAGACCTCAAAGGGGAATAAATCAAACGCCGGAACACCCACCCGAAACGCTCTCGGCGGACCACTCGGCGGGGTCGGCAAATGGTTATTCTCAACCCTGCCCAACGCCCCCCTGTGGATAACTTTACTGGATGGAATCACAGGTAAATCAAGCCAATTTGTGGATAAGGTTGTGGATAAGCCTGTTGACAACCCTGTGGATACTTTTGTGGATAATTTTTTCGCCGAGAGCGCGGCTTGGGGTAATTGCGCAACGTAAGTCCCGTCGCCGACACGCCCCTCGATAAACCCCTCGGCGTAAAGCTGATCGTAAGCTCGCACCACGCTGTTACGTGAAATCGCCAACGCTGCCGCCAGATCCCGGCTGGCTGGTAACCGCGTGCCGCTGGCCAGCCGACCGTCGAGCACCCGCAGGCGCAATGCCTGGTACAGCTGACGACTCAGGCCTTGGCGACGGTCGAGTTCGATACCGGCTGGGTTGAATGACAGGGAAAGCGGCGCTTCGCTCATGGCAATGGACCTATGAAATTGGTCATTAATGGCTCTTACAACAGACCAATAGCCTGCCTAGGATGTAGGCATTCGCCAAGGAGTTTTTCCATGTACAACCCCAGTGGCTTTGCCATCAAAGATTTGCATGAACTGCACCAGCAGATACTCGGCACTCGTCTCGCCATGGTGGTCACCCACGGCGAGCAAGGTCTGCAAGCCAGTCATCTGCCATTGTTGTTCAATCCTGACGAGGGCCCGAATGGCACTCTCTACGGCCACTTCGCCCGGGGCAATCCACAGTGGAAGGAATTGCAGAACGGCGCCGAAGCCCTGGTGATTTTTGCCGGTGTCGACGCTTATGTCAGCCCGGGGTTTTACCCGAGCAAAACCGAGCACGGCAAAGTCGTGCCGACCTGGAACTACGTCGCGGTGCATGCTTATGGAACAGCCGAAGTGTTCACCGATGCCGATCGCCTGCTCAATCTGGTCAGCGCGTTGACCGATCGCCATGAAGCCGGCCGCGCGCAACCGTGGAAAGTTGCTGATGCGCCCGCCGACTACATCGACGGCATGCTCAAAGCCATCGTCGGATTCGCCCTGCCGATCCAGCGTCTGGAAGGCAAACGCAAGCTCAGCCAGAACCGCAGCGCCGCAGATATCGCGGGTGTACGCGAGGGGCTCGCCGCCAGCCCTGATGTGCACGACCAGGCCCTCGCCCACTTGATGCGTTAAGGAATGAACATGAGTCAGATTGAAATCCGCCAGGTCACCGCCAACGATCACGCCGCCTGGCTGCCGCTGTGGCAAGCTTACCTGCGCTTCTACAACACCGAGTTGCCTGAGGCTGTCACAGACAGCACCTGGGAGCGCATGCTCGACCGCAATGAGCCGACTCATTCGGCGTTGGCGTGGGTCGATGGCAAAGCAGTCGGCATGGTGAACTTCATCTACCATCGCTCGAACTGGAGCATCGAAAACTCCTGCTACCTTCAAGACTTGCTGGTAACGCCGCAGACTCGCGGCACCGGCATTGGCCGCAAGCTCATCGAATTTGTGTATGCCACCGCCAAAGCGGACGGTTGCTGCAAGGTCCACTGGCTGACCCACGAAACCAACGCCACGGCGATCCAGCTCTACGAGCGCATCGCCGAACGCCCCGGTTTCATCCAGTTTCGCAAAGCCCTTTAAAGTTCAAGGAGAACAACATGTCGACTTCACTCGCAGACTGGAAAGGCGTCCCGGCGCCATCGGTTCAAACCATCGAAGGGCGCTTCATTCGCCTGGAAAAACTCGACCCGGCGCGTCACGCCGAGGGTTTGTGGAAAGCCCTGCAAGGCCCGGGATCAGACCCGAAACTCTGGGACTATTTGCCGTACGGTCCTTTTCCGGAACACAGTGCTTTCAACGATTGGCTGAACAACCATGCGGCCAATAGCGACCCGTATTTCTTCAGCGTGATCGACCGTGTCAGTGGTGAGGTGCAGGGCATTCTCAGCCTGATGTCGATCGTCCCCGCGCAAGGCCGTATCGAAATCGGCCACGTGACCTTCGGTGCGCCCATGCAGCGCTCGCCGAAAAGCACTGAAGCGGTTTACTTGCTGGCCAAGGAATCCTTTGAACTGGGCTACCGGCGCCTGGAGTGGAAGTGCAACAACGGCAACGCCCGCTCCAAATACGCGGCGGAGCGGTTGGGGTTCAGTTTTGAGGGCGTGTTCCGCCAGCACATGGTGGTCAAGGGGCAGAACCGGGATACGGCGTGGTATTCGATTCTGGATTCGGAATGGCCGGCGATTGGCGCGGGGTTTGAGCGGTGGCTATCCGATGAAAACCAGTCGGATTCCGGGCAAGTGAAAACACTGGCCGAGTGCCGCAGGTAGATCATCGCAGCCTGGGTGGACGCCATCGCGAGCAGGCTCGCTCCTACATTTGACCTGCGACGACCACTGCATTGTGGCCAGCCGAAGATCCTGTGGGAGCCTGCTCGCGAATGGCTTCACACAAGTCTCTGGGCAAGCACCGCAATATGCTCCGGCCCAATCCCGCAGCATCCGCCCAAATGGCTCGCGCCGCGCGCTTTCCAGTCGGCTGCCCACAGCAGATACCCCGGCGGATCGAGGTCTTCACGCAACGGGTCCAGACCGTCGTTGGCCGTGGCCTCTTTCGGTTGTGGCGGAAAGGCATTGGCGTACGCTCCAATGTGAATCTTCACTCCCAAACGCTGGAAGGTTTCCCGCGCCGCATCAATCGCAGCGCCGATCACTTCTGGCTGGCTGCAGTTGAACAGCAACGTCTCGACACCCAGTTCAGCGGCCACCGCAGCGGCCTCAGCCACAGGTTCACCGGAACGCAAACGCGGCACTTCGTCCGTGTCCTCATCCTTCAAGGTAAATGACAGCCAAAAAGGCTTTCCGTCCTTTGGCAGACCGGCGTGAATCGCCCGCGCCTCAACGATTGAGCTCTGTGTTTCGGCTAGCCACAGGTCGACATGCGGCGCCAGCCCGTTGACCAGCGGCGTCAGCAATTCAGTCACCCGGGTAGCATCGAACAGGTCTGGACGATAGGAGCCAAACAACGGTGGCAACGAACCGGCCACACGCACGGCCTTGCCCGAAGCATCCACCGCCCGTCGCGCCAACTCACCGGCCAGCGACGCAAGGGCCTGCCCTTCAGCCGCAAAACGCTCTTCGCCGATATGAAACGGCACCACCGCGTAACTGTTGGTGGTGATCACGTTGGCGCCACTTTCGATATAAGCCGCGTGCACCGCCTCCACTGCTCGCGGCGCTTCGCTCAAGGCCAGCGCCGACCACTCGGGCTGCCTGAACGGCGCTCCTGCACGCTGCAGCTCACGGCCCATACCGCCATCCAAAATTACTGTGCTTCCTGCGCTCATATGCTTTTCACTCATATGCTTATGAAAATAACTCACTACCAACGTAGTTCTTATAACTATTTAATACGCACCACCCGGTTAATAACAACCACTTTTTTATCAGGGATCGACTGTGAAAATTCAACCGCTTCTGGCCTTGGGCCTGACGATTCTGGCTGCCTCCACCCAAGCCTTTGGCGGAGCCACGCTGGACCGCATCGAGCAGAAGAAAGAACTGGTGGGCGTGTTGATGGAAAGCTATCCACCGTTCTCGTTCCTCAACGACCAGAACCAGCTCGACGGTTTTGACGTTGATGTGGCCAAAGCCGTGGCGGACAAACTGGGCGTCAAACTGCGTCTGGAAACGCCGTCCTGGGACGTCATCGCCGCCGGTCGCTGGAGCGGCCGTTACGACATCTGCGTCTGCTCGATGACGCCGAGCAAGGCACGTGCCGAAGTCTTCGATTTCCCGGTCGAGTACTACGCGTCGCCCGCCGTGATCGTGGTCAATGCCAAGGATGATCGCATTCACAGCGCCAAGGACCTGAGCGGCAAGAAAGTCGGCCTCACCAGCGCCTCCAGCTACGAAAGTTACCTGAACAAAAACCTGGTGATCGAAGGTGCTGAAGACACCCAGTTGCAGTACCCGTTCGAGGACGTGCAAATCGCGCCGTATGACACCGACAACGTGGCGTTCCAGGACCTGGGTCTTGGTGCCGGCGTGCGGCTGGATGCGATCCTGACCAACCTCGTCACCGCGCAACCGCGCTTGACCGAGGACAAACGCTTCAAGCTGGCCGGCGAACCGCTGTACTCGGAGCCGAACTCGGTCGCCATCGAAAAAGGCGACGCCCAATGGGACGCCAAGGTGCGTGAAGTGTTTGCACAACTGAAACAGGACGGCACCCTGAGCAAGCTCTCGCAAAAATGGATTGGCGCCGACATCAGCCAATGACTTCTTTCCCAAAACCTCCTCAGCCGCCGCAACCGGTGGCTGAGTCGAGACTGCAACGAATCTTTGGTTTCCGCACACGGCTGTACCTGACGTGGGCGGCGATGCTGGGTTTGTTCGCCAGTTTCTTCCTGAGCTTCGACCTGAAGTTTTCGATCATCCTCGACAAACTGCCCAACCTGATCGGCCTGCACCTGGCGCCGAACGGCTTCCTGCAAGGCGCGGCGCTGACGCTGTTTCTGTGCCTGGCCTCAATCGTGACATCGTCGCTGCTGGGCTTCATCACCGCCCTGGCGCGGCTTTCAAAAAGCGCCGTGGCCTTCGGCATCGCGAGTTTCTACGCCTCGTTCTTTCGCGGCACGCCGCTGCTGATCCAGATCCTACTGATCTACCTCGGTTTGCCACAACTGGGCGTCGTCCCCGGCGCAGTGACCGCCGGCATCATCGCCCTGTCACTGAACTACGGCGCGTACCTGAGCGAAATCTTCCGCGCCGGCATCCTCGGTGTCCCCCACGGCCAACGCGAAGCATCCCTGGCACTGGGCATGCGCGAAACCGTGATCTTCTGGCGCGTCACCCTGCCCCAAGCCATGCGCACCATCATCCCGCCGACCACCAACCAATTCATTTCGATGCTCAAAGACTCATCGCTGATCTCGGTGATGGGGGTTTGGGAGGTGATGTTCCTGGCGCAATCTTATGGACGCTCGAGCTATCGGTACATCGAGATGCTGACGACGGCAGCGATTATTTACTGGGTGATGTCGATTGGGCTGGAGCTGATTCAGGCAAGGATGGAGCGGCATTATGGGAAGGCATATTTGAGTCGGAGTCAGTGAAAGGATTGCTGCCTTCGACTGGCCGCTAATCCCTGCAGATACCATCTTTAATGGAGCGCCCGTACACGGTGCAGAATCAGCTCAAGTCGCGTCGAATCCGCACCACGCCCATCTTCAATCCAAACGGTCTGAATACTGCATTCAGCGATTTCAGCGTCTGATTTCCTTCCCCATGCTCGATATGCACCAGCGTGCGCACCGAGATTTTGCACATTTTTGCGAATTGGGTCTGGTGAAGCCCTGTGACCTCGACTCGCAATCGACGGACCGCCTCGCTTATCTCAAGAGTGCCTTGAGCCAGCGCTTCCTGGATGCTTTCGATGAGCACAGTGCGTTCAGCAACGGTCATGCTCATTTCAGGTCCCACTCTTTCAAACGTTGCTCCAGATTTTTCAAGGCAATTCGTGGGTGATTCATTGTCGCGTCAGGCAAACCACTGGCGGTCAAAATGTCGGGGAGTGCTGCCAGACGCTTGGCATCCTCCCGCAATCGTTCGAAAGAATTCGGCGCATCACTCAACGCAGCTAATGGATCATTAGGATCTGCAATGTCGGCCAATGCTCGACATACGCCACGCCAATCAACGTCACCTGCTCTTTCCAGCTCTTTTGGCCACTTGGTAGTGCGGGTCACACCTTCGTCATCCATCACCATAGGCGCCAGATCATAGATCGGTGCTAAACGAAACGAAGCGGTGTCCCGAATGATTGCGGTGTTGCGGCCATGGTTATCTGAGTTGCCGAGGATTTTATTGAGCAGATCCCGACGCAGGTAGTCAGCAACAAGATTCGGGATTTGGTCCGCCTGCCCCGCTTCACGCCAGAGTCTCGCAAGTAGCCGGATAACTTCCATGTGGTCCATAGGGCTACCGGGCGTGGTTACTTGTGCCAAAGAGTAGATCGACTCCACGGCAAAACGCTCAACACCCAGAGGGGTCACTTGTCGATCAAAACGCTGCATCCACAGACTAGGCTTGGTCGCCTCTTCCAACGCCAAGCCCTGTTCTGCCACCGTTTCGATGCCTAGTTTTTGGAGTGCTTTGTAGTAGTGGTATTCGCTTCTGAGAATGTCTTGATCGTTTCTGTTCCCTTTGTTGCGAGAGAACTTCACGAACCAGTGTTGGGCAGCGTCTGCGTCGTCCAACACTGCGTCGGGGTATAAATTTCCATCCTTACCCTGAACTAACAAAAGTTTGGGCGCCTCGCCACCCGCTCCGGTTGCCCCACCAATTGCGGCGCCCTGCTCATAGGCATATTCGAGAAACCGGTTATCACGACTGATGACGTCCTGGCGTTTAAACCCTATAGGCTCGCGTTGATCTACTGCCTCAGCGGATTCCTTTATGCGCATATTGCCAATCGGTGCAGGAGTGCTTCGGGCCAGTAAATAGAGGTCGGCACTGACGTCCGCAGGTATGTCGCGACCTATGTGTGTCAGCAGAAATTTCCTGGCGGCACCGGCAGGTGCAATATCGTGAAGAAATGCGGGTGCATTGGATCGCTTACCCTCCCATTCCAGAGGAAACCTCGCACTCACTGCCTTGGCAAATGGAGCCCCGATATCCTCAATGTTTTCGACAAGATAGGGTGTTTCGTAGCCGAAATTGCATCGGCTTTCGAAGCCTTTTTCAGGGCTGTCGAAGCTCAAGACCATGGCGTCGTGCCATTTCCCGGTAATGAAAATCTGTAAAGTCAGGTTGTACATGCCGTCATCACCTGCATTTAAATGCATTTTTTTGCGAATCCCTTAAGCCTTGAATGCAATATAGTGCATTTGTGATGTACTAGACATCTTCAAGAACGCATTAAAATGCATATGCAGGATTGTTAGGCTCGACACATCAGGCGTTTGTGGTCGGGGGCACCGCGTTCAGCGTCGACGTCAGTCGCTGGAACGCGACAGTCTGGTGCTGGAGGCCGGGCTGGACTTGCGCATATCGGCGCGGCATTCGGTGGGGGTTGGCTACAGCGGAGAGATTGGGAGTAATGGCCGCGATCATGGGTTGATCGGGCAGTGGCAGATGTGTTTTTAAGTTTGCGATAGCCGGCAGCTTCTTGAATAGTTGTAAGAAAGGTCTTTCGCTCGGGTGGCCAAAAATCCTCTCGATCAAGCGAGCGACTATTTTCTACACAACTATCTGACACCGCCCGCAAACACGCCGGAACCGGCTGACATCGGCACAGAAGCGCGCTCTTTAGAGTTTGACCTCTTGTTTAATGAGGTCAAACCCGATGCCCGTTCAGCACAAATTTCGCCCACAACACCTGGCGCTGGCTATTGCGCTTGCGCTGGGTTGCACCGAAATCTCACTTGCCCAAGAGATCTCTGCCGAGACCATCGCGCCTTCGGCCGAAACTCCGGATCAGCTCATTGCCGCTCTTGAAACATTCATCAACGATCCCGCCACCAACAAGATCTCGATCAGCAAGATAGCGGATGGTGTTAATCGGAAACTCGGGGATGGAAATGATCTGGTCATTGTCTCTGGTCGCGGAAAAATCACCGGAACAATTGACGGTGGTGACGGTACCAACTTCATGCAGCTCGACACTCAGAGTGGAGGCACGTTAGGCAAGAGTCACCGCTTCGCAGGTTTGGAGCTCAAACGAAGTACTTGGACCTTGAATGGCTCCGGTGACTTCGATATCGGTGTCCTGATCCGCCCCCATGCAACGCTAATCAATGACGGACATATCGAGGGAGGCGCGCTGGCCCAAGGTACGCTTGTCAACACTGGCCAGATTGGTGGCGGCGTGACGGTGCGATCAGGAGGCACCCTGAAAAACTCGGGGGATATTCGAGGTGACGTTGTTATCGATGAAAATGGTGTATTGGCTGGCAATGGTTCAGTCGGTGCTCTTCAAGTAAACGGAAAGTTCTCCGTCGACAAAATGCACGGTGCCCCGAAAGTATCAGGTGACTTAACGCTTTCGAACACTGCCGAACTGACCTACGAGGTGGATGCCGGTCGCAAAAGTGAAGCGATATTAGTGGGTGGCACCGCCAGTCTTGGTGACGCCACGCTGAACATCGTTGCAGCACCCGGTGACTACCCCTTGATCAGCGAAAACACCATCCTTACTGCCAACAAAGTCGAAGGTGAATTTGGAAAAGTACTCAACAACCTTGCCTTTTTAACGCCCAAGCTCGAATACGCAGAAAACAAAGTCGATCTGATCATCACCCGTAACGAGGTGCCCATCGAGAATGCCGCGATCAGTGATAACGGAAAGGAACTCGCGCAAAGCATCGTAGAGCCGGAAGACATACCACAGAAACAGGCCTCATCTGATAACTCACGGCCTGTCGCTGAAACTCTTAATCCACCGGCAAGCACCAACAACTCTGCCACCGCCTCAACTCCATCAACAGCGACCAATCCCGTCGCCACCGCACCAAAACCAACCATCCCCGTAAACGCCGCCGTCAAAGCCCTGCTCGGTAGTGACAAAGTGACCGCCTCCTACGCAATCGAACAGCTTGCCGCTGGCAACAACGCCAACCTCGCCAAGGCAACCCTCAACAGCGACAGCCCAGTCAGCGCCACTCTGCTCTCGGCCATGCGCCAACTGGACAGCGCCAGCGGCTACAACAAGCCCGGTCACCGAACCAACGCACTACGCCTGGCCGCCACCAGCGAAGAAAATGGCAGAGTCTGGCTACAAGCCTTGGGTCACGGCGGAACGCTGGATCGCGACCACGACGCTCTGCAAACGTCCACAAAGGGTCTCGTTCTGGGCGCGGATTGGAGCGTCGGTGAGGAATGGCGCATCGGTGTGATGAGCGGCAAGTCTGAAACTCGACTGGACAGCCGCGAACTCGACGGCAATCTCGACAGCTGGCACCTGGGTGCCTATGCCCTGCGCCAGAACGGCCCCATGTCGCTACGCCTGGGCGCGACCTACAGCAATCACGACGGCAGCACGAAACGTCGGGTTGCCTTCAACGGTTTCAGCGACCGTCCCGAAGGTCGTTACGATGCCAGCACCCAACAGGCCTTTGCGGAAGTGGGTTACAACCTGGGGCGGGCCAATGTCAGCATCGAACCGTTTGCCAGCCTTGGCTATCAACGCTATCAACGCGACGGCTACACGGAAAAAGGTGGCGCGGCAGCATTGAAAGTACACGGCCAAACCCAAAACAACCTCAACAGCACCTTCGGGCTGCGACTGGCGAAAATCAATACGCTGGACAACGGCATGCAACTGACGCCACGGTTCAGTGCCGGCTGGAAACACACGTACGGGGATATCTACACCGACACTCGCCAACGATTGGTAACGGGCGGGAAGAACTTCACTGTTTCCGGTGCGCCGCTGGACCGTGACAGTCTGCTGGTTGATGCAGGTCTGGACCTTGGCTTGTCAGCGAAACATACGCTGGGAGTCGGCCTTAATGGTGAGATTGGCACTGACAGCCGCAATCACGGCGTGATGGGCCAGTGGCGGATGGCGTTCTGATCAACCACTGACACACCGCGTCCCTGTGGGAGCGAGCCTGCTCCGGGCGGCGCTCCGACGATAGCGGAGCATCAGTCAACATTGATGCCGAATGTCGCACCGCAATCGTCGGAGCGCCGCCAGGAGCAGGCTCGCACATTTTGCCATGCGGAACTCGGGACGAAAAAAAAGGGGAGCACATGCCCCCCCGAGGTTTAAAGCGGTGTTATCTCGGCTGTTAACTCAGCCTTCGATCTCGATCAGGATTTCGCCCGGGTTCACCCGGTCGCCCTTGGCCACGTGGATGGCGGTGACTTTGCCAGCGATGGCGGCCTGGACTTCGGTTTCCATCTTCATCGCTTCGGTGATCAGCACGGCTTGCCCTGCTTTCACGGTGTCGCCTTCCTTGACCAGCACATCGACAATGTTGCCCGGCATGGTGGTGCTGACGTGGCCTGGCGCCGTGGCTTGCTTGCGCTTGCTGCTGCCACCGCTGACGAATTCGTTGAGCGGTTCGAACACCACTTCTTCCGGCATGCCGTCGATGGACAGGTAGAAGTGGCGTTTGCCTTCAGCCTTGACCCCTACACCGGTGATGTCGACGCGGTAGGTTTCGCCGTGGACGTCGATCACGAACTCGGTCGGCACGCCTTCGCCACCGGCCGAGGCCACACCGCCCGCCTCAGGAATCGGCAACAGCACTTCTGGCGTCAGGGTGCCGGCAGCACGTTCTTCGAGGAATTTGCGGCCGATGTCCGGGAACATGGCGTAGGTCAGCACGTCTTCTTCAGACTTGGCCACGGTACCGATTTCGGCACGCAGTTTGGTCATTTCCGGCTTGAGCAGGTCGGCCGGACGCACGTCGATCACTTCTTCGCTGCCGATGGCCTGGCGACGCAGTTTTTCGTTCACAGTGCCCGGTGCCTTGCCGTAGCCGCCCTGCAGGTAAAGCTTCACTTCGTTGGTGATGGTCTTGTAGCGCTCACCGGCCAGCACGTTGAAAAACGCCTGGGTGCCGACGATTTGCGAGGTCGGGGTCACCAGTGGCGGAAAGCCGAGGTCTTCACGAACGCGCGGGATTTCGGCCAGCACTTCCGCCATGCGGTTCAGGGCGCCCTGCTCTTTTAGCTGGTTGGCCAGGTTGGAAATCATCCCGCCCGGTACCTGGTTGACTTGCACACGGGTGTCGACGGCGGTGAATTCGCTTTCGAACTGGTGGTACTTCTTGCGCACGGCGTAGAAGTACAAGCCGATCTCTTGCAGCAATTCCAGGTTCAGGCCGGTGTCGAATTCGCTGCCTTTAAGGGCGGCGACCATCGACTCGGTGCCTGGGTGGCTGGTGCCTGAGGCGAAGCTGGAGATCGCGGTGTCGATGTGATCAGCGCCGTTTTCGATGGCCTTGAGCTGGCACATGGTCGCCATGCCAGAGGTATCGTGGGAGTGAATGAACACCGGCAACGACTGCTCGGCTTTCAATGCCCTCACCAGTTCGCCAGTGGCGTATGGCGTCAGCAGGCCAGCCATGTCCTTGATCGCCACCGAGTCGCAACCCATCGCTTCCATTTGCTTGGCTTGCGCGACGAACGCGTCGATGGTGTGCACCGGGCTGGTGGTGTAGGCGATGGTCCCCTGGGCGTGTTTGCCCGCTGCTTTCACCGCTTCGATGGCCGTACGCAGGTTACGCACGTCGTTCATGGCATCGAAGATGCGGAACACATCGATGCCGTTGACCGCGGCCTTGGCGACGAAGGCTTTGACCACGTCATCGCTGTAGTGGCGGTAACCCAGCAGGTTCTGGCCACGCAGCAGCATTTGCAGACGCGTGTTAGGCAGCGCCGCGCGCAATTGGCGCAGACGCTCCCACGGGTCTTCTTTGAGGAAGCGTACGCAGGCGTCGAACGTTGCGCCGCCCCAGCATTCCAGCGACCAGTAGCCGACTTTGTCGAGCTTGTCGCAGATCGGCAGCATGTCTTCGGTACGCATGCGGGTGGCGAGCAGCGATTGGTGGGCGTCGCGCAGGATCGTGTCGGTAACGTGGATTTTCTTGGACATTGTTCTATTCCTCACAGGCCTGCGTGGGCGGCGATGGCGGCGGCGATGGCCAGGGCCAGCTCTTCGGGTTTGCGCTTGATCGAGTAGTTGGTCAGTTCAGGGTGGCTTTCAACGAAGCTGGTGTTGAACTGGCCGCTACGGAATTCCGGGTTACGCAGGATTTCCTGGTAGTACGCGGCGGTGGTCTTGACCCCTTGCAGACGCATGTCGTCGAGGGCGCGCAAGCCACGGTCCATCGCTTCTTCCCAGGTCAGCGCCCACACCACCAGTTTCAGGCACATGGAATCGTAGAACGGCGGAATGGTGTAGCCGGTATAGATCGCCGTGTCGGTGCGCACGCCGGGACCGCCGGGCGCGTAGTAACGGGTGATCTTGCCGAAGCTCGGCAGGAAATTGTTTTTCGGGTCTTCGGCGTTGATCCGAAATTGCAGCGCGAAACCGCGGTGCTGGATGTCTTCCTGTTTCACCGACAACGGCAGGCCGGATGCGATGCGGATCTGCTCACGGACGATGTCGATCCCGGTGATTTCTTCGGTGATGGTGTGTTCCACCTGCACCCGGGTGTTCATCTCCATGAAGTACACCTCGCCCTCGGCGAGCAGGAACTCCACGGTGCCGGCATTTTCATAGCCCACGGCCTTGGCTGCGCGCACCGACAGGTCGCCGATGTAGGCGCGCTGTTCCGGGGTCAGTTGCGGGCTTGGAGCGATTTCGATGAGCTTCTGGTTGCGGCGCTGGATCGAGCAGTCACGCTCGAACAGGTGCACGACGTTGCCAAAGCTGTCGCCGAGGATCTGCGCTTCGATATGTTTCGGATTGACGATGCATTTTTCCAGGAACACTTCCGCCGACCCAAACGCCTTGGTCGCTTCGGAGATCACCCGTGGAAACGCTTGTTCGAGTTCTTCCCGGCTGTCGCAGCGACGGATACCTCGGCCACCACCACCGGAAGTCGCCTTGAGCATCACCGGATAACCGATACGGTCGCCTTCGACCAAGGCTTCGGCGATGTCCGCAACGTTGCCTTCGGTGCCTGGCGTGACCGGCACGCCGGCCTTGATCATGCTGCGACGTGCTTCAGTCTTGTCGCCCATGCGGCGGATGACTTCAGCCGATGGACCAATGAATTTGATGCCGCGTTCAGCGCAGATATCTGCCAGCTCGGCGTTTTCCGAGAGGAATCCGTAGCCGGGATGCAACGCATCACAACCGGTTTCCACAGCCAGGTTCACCAGCTTGCGCGCATTCAAGTAGCCGGCCAGTGGCTCGGCACCGATGCTGTGGGCCTCATCCGCACGCTTCACATGCAAGGCATGGCGGTCGGCGTCGGAATAGATCGCGACCGAGCGTATGCCCATCTCGGCGCAGGCACGCACGATTCGTACGGCAATCTCACCACGGTTGGCGATCAGGATCTTTTTTATCACTTGGAGGTTCCCTTGAGCCGGTGGTACCCACGACCTGCTAGACCAGGTCGACGCGTGACTAAATGTTTCGATTTAGTCGCAGCCCCACACTAGCCCCCACAAGGGATTAACAAAAATGATTAATAATTGGGTTAGCCATAAGTAAAGACTTATAGTTGATTGATCAGCCTGTGGTGAGAGTGCTTAGAAAATGCGTAAGTCATTGATGCGTATGACATTGCGTCAATTGCAGATCTTCAATGAGGTCTGTGATTTGCGATCCTACAGCCGAGCGGCCGACGAAATGTCGCTCACACAACCTGCCGTGAGCCTACAGATTCGTCAACTTGAAGAGCTGATTGGTCAGCCTTTGTTCGATTACGTTGGCAAAAAACTCTACATGACTGAGGCCGCCGAAGCACTACAGCGCGCCAGCCGGGACATTTTCGGGCGACTGGAAAACCTCGACATGCAGCTTTCGGACATGCAGGGATCGCTGCAAGGCCAGCTGAAACTAGCGGTGGAATCCAGCGCCAAGTATTTCGTCCCGCACCTGTTTGCCGCGTTCAAGCGTCAGCATCCGGAGGTGAATCTGCAACTGACGGTGGTCAACCGGGGGCAGGTGATCCGTCGACTGTCTGATAACCGCGACGACCTGGTAATCATGTCGATGGTGCCGCAGGACATGGGCCTGGAGTTCCTGCCATTCCTGAATAACCCGATCGTTGCCGTCGCGCCACCGGACCATCCGCTGTGCCACATGGGGCCGCTGCGCTTGCAAGACCTCGAGCCGTACACACTGCTGCTGCGCGAGCCCGGTTCCGGTACGCGAATGGCTTGCGAGGAGTATTTCAAAGAGAAGCGCGTGCACTTCAACCAGACCCAGGAGGTCGCATCGGCCGAAGCCCAGCGTGAATGTGTACTGGCGGGTCTGGGCGTCGCGCTGTTGACGCGCCACGCCCTGAACCTTGAGTTGGCGACCGGTGGATTGATCGAGTTACCGGTCGAAGAACTGCCGCTGTATCGCAGCTGGTGCCTGGTGCAAGCCAAGGCGAAACGGCTGTCACCGGTGGCGCACGCGTTCCTTGCGTTTATCCGCAGCGAGCGGGTGCAGATCAGCGCGCTGGTTGAGCGCTTCGACGGGAAGTTGCGGGAGCTGCCTGCCAGTAGTTGAGCTCCAGCTCGGGGAAATCACCGATCTCTGCCAGCAGCTGACGGCGTTCGCAGCGATCTTCGATGGCGCGGCGAAATTCCATGCGGCGCTGATCTTCTTGCTGACGACGGGTTTTGGCGGCGCTGTTGCGTTCTTCGTAGGGCTGGGCCATTTCGAGTCTCCCAAGGCGATTACGGGAGTTTCAAGATAGGCGCACGGGATGACGGTTTGGCGGCTTGTGCGTTACAGGGAGATGAATGTTGTGGCGAGGGGATTTATCCCCGTTTGGCTGCGAAGCAGTCGTAAAACAATCGCATGCGGCGTCGTACTTACGAGTTTGGGGGCTGCTTCGCAGCCCAACGGGGATAAATCCCCTCGCCACAGGGTCCGTGCCGTCTTGAATCAGTCGTCCAGCGCTTTCACCGACTTGGGCGAAAGCCGCAAGCTGCGCAGGCTGCGTTTGACGCTCTTGAGGTGGTTGACCAGGCTCGGCCCGCGCGCCATGGCCACGCCCATCGCCAACACGTCGATCACCACCAGGTGAGCGATACGCGAGGTCAACGGGGTGTAGATTTCAGTGTCTTCGTGCACATCGATCGCCAGATTGACGGTCGACAGCTCGGCCAACGGCGTCTGGCTTGGGCACAAGGTGATCAACGAGGCGCCGCTTTCACGCACCAGGTTTGCCGTGATCAGCAAATCCTTGGAGCGCCCGGACTGGGAAATACAGATCGCCACATCGGTCGGCTTCAAGGTCACCGCCGACATCGCCTGCATATGCGGGTCGGAATACGCCGCCGCCGTCAGCAGCAACCGGAAGAACTTGTGCTGGGCATCCGCCGCCACCGCGCCCGATGCACCGAAGCCGTAGAATTCGACGCGCTGGGCTTGGGACATCAGCGACACTGCCCGCTGCAATTCCACCGGATCGAGCTTCTCGCGAACCTCCATCAGGGTGTGCAGGGTGGTGTCGAAGATTTTCAGGCTGTAGTCGGCGACCGAATCGTCTTCATGAATCGCAAACTGGCCGAAGCTCGCGCCTGCCGCAAGACTCTGCGCCAGCTTCAACTTCAGGTCCTGAAAACCGGAACAACCGATGGCGCGGCAGAAGCGCACGATGGTCGGCTCGCTGATGCCCACGCTATGGGCCAGGTCGGCCATGGAGCTGTGCATCACCGCCGCAGGATCAAGCAGCACGTGGTCGGCGACCTTGAGCTCCGACTTGCGTAAGAGGTGGCGTGACTGGGCGATGTGTTGCAGCAGATTCAAAGGGCTGGACTCTTTGTTATTGGCAGGTGCCGGAGATGTAGCAAGCTTGTAGTTATACTACATGAATCGGCTTTTTGCCTGCTCAATGCGTAACTCGATGTCCCCATTCCACGCCACATGCGCTCCATGTAGCACCGACAGAGGGTTTCTCATGCCCACTGCCCGGTCAGCCCCTCCTAGACTCCCTTTCCTCCCTTTCCTCCCTTTCCTCCCTTCGCCTCGCCTGCCAAAGTGATACGAAGCCGTAACGACGCATGAATTTACAATTGCAATATATATATACCGCATATGGGCCAACTGCAGCGCACAAAATGAATGTGCGCCTAATAAACCGACCTACAAAATATAAATATTGATCACGGAAGATCAAATGAAGACTAAACAAGCTCTTGAAATTACAATTTTACTTTTAACGTTAACGGCCCATCAATATTCAGCAGCTGAAATATATAACTGGAAAGCATGGAGTCTCCACGACCACCCCACGCAGCACAACTCTCCAGAAATAGCATGCCAAGCACTCCATAAAAAACTCAGCGCTGAAAATGAGGAAATACTGGGATATAACACTGCAATACCTCATGAAATTTATGACTGGAAATGGTTATGCAAAATAGACTACGTACCAATCGAGGTAGAGGAGGAAGACGGCGGACCTGACCCAGGCACGTTTACAGCTCAAATACTCCTCAGTGGAGACTCATGCGCAGAGAATCAGTCACTTAACAAGCTGACAGGAATGTGCGAAGTTGAAAATATAAACGATAGCTGCCCATCAAGCCTTGTAGGAAATCCAATTGATTTTCTGACAGGTCATAAAATCGAATCAGAAATAGACTTCCCGTCAACCAAAGAAAAACGTAAAGTCAACGAAATTGAGTTCTCACGAAACTACACCAGCAAAAACGGTGCATGGACGCATAATTACGCTTTTCGATTATTCTCTGATGCAAACTCCGTATCGATTGTTCATGCCGATGGAAGAATATCGACGTTTAATAAAATAAATGGCGTTTATTTACCGAGAAAACCAATCGCTGAGTACTTGATCAAGACTGAAACTCAATGGGAATACCAGTCACCAGAAAATTACTTTTACATTTTTGATGAGAAAGGCAGGCTCTCTGAAATCCGAAAACTGGGAGCAGTGCAACTGATCAAATATTATGAAAACCACATTTACGTCACCGACAGCTATGGCAATTCTATTAATTTTACAGAAGACAACAAGAGTCAGCCTCTGCGCTTTTCGTCCGACGTTATGCAGATCGAATATGAGTATGATGACTATCGACAACTAATGTCAGTATCAAAAACATATCCCAATATAGTTAACAAAAAGAGATACCTCTACCAAGACCCTCGAGACAGCAGGTTATTAACATCAATAATTGACGAGCGTGGAGTCAACTATGCGTCATGGAGCTATGACGATCACAGTCGCGCTATCTCAAGCGAGCACGCGGAAGGCGCTGAAAAAACAACTATTCAATACCATATCGACGATTCAACCACTGTAACGAATACCCTAGGAAAAAGTACAACTTATAAGTTTGGCTATTTTCAGGGTATCAAACGCATCACATCGATTGACGGCGAGCCAAGCGTTAATTGTCCGAGAAGCAACTCAACCTTCACTTATGACGAACGCGGATTTCTTAAGTCGCAAACTGATAACAACCAGAATACGACGCTATATACCCACAATGATCGCGGCTTAGAAATTTCCCGAACGGAAGCAAGCGGAACACCCGACTCCAGAACCATTATTACAGAATGGCACGCGACCCTGCCTCTTCCCGTGCGCATCACCCAACCGAACCGATCAATTCACTACACCTACGACGCTGAAGGACGACAACTCACTCAGGCAATTAGGGCCCGTTGATTCAGAAGGATCTGAACATGAATACATTGATATTGAGAGTAGGCCTTCTGGCGCTGGCACTAGGCGGATCTTTTCTTACCGTTCCACTATGGCAAGTACCAGAGCGCGGACGGTCATTCGTCTACAATGGTGCAGGTTTACTTGAGTCCACAGATGGGCCACGAACTGATGTAAACGATATCACTCGCTATGAATACGACACGAAGGGAAATCTGACGCGCGTTACTAATGCGCTTGGACACATCACCGAGCTATCGAATTTTGATTTCATGGGGAAACCGCAAACTATTATTGATCCCAATGGAGTTGTAACACTACTGAGCTATGCGCCCCAAGGATGGTTGTCGTCTGTCAGTACTGCAGATATAAAAACACAGTTCGAATACAACGCTACCGGCGACATAACCAAGTTAATCCGAGGCGACGAAAGCTGGCTTGCTTACACTTGGGACGACGCCAGGCGGCTCATTCGGATTACAAACAACTTAATGGAACAGGTCGAGCTTGAACTCGATCCAATGGGAAACCACACAGCGGCACGTGTGATGGACAATGGGGGAAATCCGACAAAACAGCATAAATGGGTTTATGACGAACTGGGTCGCTTACTTCAATCGGTGGGTGCTAGTGGCCAAACAACCCATATGAAATACGACCTTAATAATAATCTCATTACAACCGTTACGCCTCGTGGCCTTAGCTATAGCGCCGCCTATGACCCGCTCGACCGTTTAGTGAAGAGCACTGATCCATTAAACGGCTCTTCGCAGTTTAAATACGATGCTCAAGGTAACCTCACTCACGCCCGCGACGCACGTGGAGCAAGCACTCAGTATCACTTCGATGGTTTTGGTAACCTGACCCAATTGGACAGTCCCGATAGCGGCAGCAGTAAATATAAATATGACGCAGCCGGTAACATCACAGAGAAAACGGATGCACGTGGGGTAGTCACGTCCTTTACATACGATGCTCTCAATCGCTTGATCACTCATCGGTATCCGGCGAACCCGACGCTCAACACACGTTTCCACTACGACTCGATTGCCGCGAACAACAGGGGAATCGGCCGGCTGACTGCCGTGGAGGATATAACTGGAGTACTGAGCTACTCCTATGACGCGCACGGCAACCTTATCGTTCAGGAGCACATTCCACCGATGAATGATGTGGCTCAAGCCGAACTAATTAACTATGGCTACGACAGTGCAAATCAACTCCATCGAATCGACTATCCCGCCGGATTCAGCATCCACTATCTTCGTAACGCCGCCGGACAGGTTAACCAAGTTGAAATTCGGCATGGAACAGACAAACCCATCGCCTTTGCACAGCACCTCACTTACCTACCTTTCGGTCCGCTTAAAAGCCTGACCTGGAACAATGGGACTACGCTTCAACGTACCTACGATCTGGACTATCGGTTAACTGCACAAACCGCCGCCGGCTGGAGCAATGCCTATACCTACGATGTCACCGGAAACGTTACCAAAGTACAAAGCAGTTCGTTCGGCGATTTAAATTACAGCTACGACGCGCTCGATCGCCTGACAGAAGAAACAAATGCCATCCGACATCAAACTTTTACCTATGACGCTGTTGGTAACCGCACCAACAAAACTCTCACTTCTCTGGCAGAAGGCAAGGTGCAAGACAGTGCAGTCATGACTTATCAGTATGGAGCCAGTAACAATCGTTTGATCCAAATAGACGACCATTTGGTGAGTTCCGACGCGACAGGCAATCTGATCAAAGACCACGACAATCGCCAATTCTCATACGACGAACAGAATCGCCTGAGCAGCGTGAAAATTGACGGAATGATCCGGGCTCAGTTTCGCTACAACGCTCTGGGTCAACGCACCCAGAAAATCACCCCACAAGGCGTTACCACATTTCTCTACGGACTTGATGGACAACTGCTAGGCGAAACGATGTTCAGTAGCGAAGGCAACAAACTCGTAAGTCAATTCTACTTCTGGCTTGATGGCCTGCCATTGGGCGGTGTGAGTATTAATTATGATGTGACAGGAGTAATTACTAATAGCATGCCGTTCTACATTCATAGCGACCACCTCAACACTCCCCGTATCGTAATTAACGCGGCTCAGGAAATTATATGGGAATGGAAATCTGACGCTTTTGGTTTGGAGAAAGCCAGCGGCTCTTTGACTCTAAACCTCCGTTTCCCCGGTCAGTACTACGATGCTGAAACTGGGTTGCATTACAATTACTTCAGAAATTATAACCCGGAGACAGGACGCTATTTGGAAAGTGATCCAATGGGCCTCAAAGGTGGGTTTAACACCTATGGATATGCCACAAGCAATCCGTTGAAATACGTTGATCCCTTTGGATTGGAATCTGTGTTTGAATGGTCCTCCAAAGCCGAGGACATAGCCGAAAAAAGCGGGCTACCTGGAACACATAACGGTCCCCGGGACGCTTTCAGACACTGTGTCGCGTCGTGCATGATTGCATCATCAAATTGGGGGGAATCAACAAGCAGATTTGCCGGATGGGTACATGAAGTATCGAACTTTGGACAAAGCAAAGACGAGAGGGCCATGGACGACTGGAACAATCAAGTTGGATTATGTGCGGCCAAAGACAAGAAAAGCCCTGATGACTGCCCAAAAACCTGCATGACTCTTCTTGAAAACAATGTTTTGATTAAGGAGGTAACTTCGAATGGCGCCTATTATTAAATATAGAATTTCAACACTAAAGATCGCCTCACTTATCTTGCTACTGGCCTGTTCCTTCGCTTTCATAGCGGCAAAATACTACTACCCGGCGAACCTTGATCAAATATGCGATAGTAACTCGCCACTACTGGTAAACAAAATTCACAGTTGCAGCCTCATTGAACAGGTAGTAAACAATCTTGAGCACGAAGGCTACACTCTCGCTACCTTAGAGAAATCCAATACAAGCCGAGGCCCATTTAAAGCAAGATTTGATTACAAAATATTTGAAATAAACAACTATAAAATCGAAGGAGACCCTAATAGCGGTGTTGCTCAGTTTCGATTCATCAATGGTCGTTTATCTTCAATAATTTACACACCAAAAAATCCAGAAATCGTATTTAACCTATACCCCGAAAAGGAATCAAACGAGACAAGCGTCCGGCATTCGACCAACTACCAAGGACTGAAGTATATTTCATGGTCAAACAACCAACTTGAATCTTACATTACATGGTGGATCAGACGATTTGCTTAGCAGATCCTCCCTTACTGAGTCGGCACTCTGCCTGCTGACTCAGCAAAGCATCTCATTTAGCATCTTGTTCTTTTAACAAGCAGCCTAAGTCATTTGCCTCGACCGGGCGACTGATTAGGTAACCCTGCACCTCGTCGCAGCCTTCAGCCTGCAAAAACTCAAGCTGTTCGGTTCGCTCCACACCCTCAGCCACCACTTTCAGCGACAAGCCGTGCGCCATGGCGATGATCGCCCGGGTGATCGCTGCGTCCTCGCTGCCCTGCCCCAGGCCGCGGATAAACGCCTGATCGATCTTCACGTAATCCACGGGAATGCGCTTGAGATAGCTCAGGGACGAATAGCCCGTACCGAAATCGTCGATCGCCAGCTTCACGCCCAGATCCCGCAACTGCTGGAAGGTCGCGATGATGTGCTCGACGCTGTCCAGCAATTGGCTTTCGGTGAGTTCGAGTTCCAGGTAGTGCGGCGCCAGACCGGTTTCTTCCAGCACCTGACGCACCAGACTGACGAGCTTGCCCTGGCGCAATTGATGCACCGACAAATTGACCGACACGCGAATCGGATCGAGCCCCTGGCGCTGCCATTCGCAAGCCTGCCAACAGGCTTGGCGCAACACGAACTCGCCAATCGGACCGATCAGCCCGGTTTCCTCGGCCAGACCGATAAAGTCCCCCGGCGGCACGCGCCCCATGGTCGGATGATCCCATCGCACCAGCGCTTCGGCAGCGTTCAGGCGTCCGGTGGCGAGGCAGAGTTTCGGTTGGTAATAGACTTGCAGCTGCTTTTCTTCGATGGCTTTGCGCAGCTGATTCTCAAGCTGCAATCGCTCAAGGGTGCTGGCTTGCAGGCTCTCGGTGTAGAACTGGAAGTTGTTGCCGCCCAAATGCTTGGCGTGTTGCATGGCAATGTTCGACTGGCTGACCAGCGCGGAAATTTCCCGCGCGGTGTCCGGCAGCATGCTGATGCCCATCGAGGCGCTGACCACCAGTTCGTGGCCATCGACGGTAATCGGCGAACGCAGCTTGGTCGACAAGCGGGTCGCCACTCGCGCAAGGCTCGACAGGTTGCCGTAGGCATCGAATATCACCGCAAATTCGTCACCGGAAAGCCGCGCGATGGTGTCCGCCTCTGGCAGCGCGTTGACCAGCCGCCGGGCCATTTTCTGCAGTAACTGGTCGGCAACTTCATGGCCAAGGCTGTCGTTGAGAAGCTTGAAACGATCCAGGTTGATATGCAGCAGTGCCAGGCTGCGGCGCCCGCCCTGACGCACTCGCTGATGTGCCTCACGCAGCCGTTCGCGAAACAGCGAACGGTTGGCCAGGCCAGTGAGCTCGTCGTAATGGGTCAGATAGCGCATACGCTCTTCAGATTCCCGTCGAGCGGACAGATCGGCGAAGAAGCCGACAATATGGCTCACATTTCCCCGAGCATCTCGAACAGCGTTCAGTTGCAGCCACTGAGGATAGAGCTCACCGTTCTTGCGGGTTTCCACCAGCTCGCCCTGCCAGGTACCGTGCTGTTCCAGCGCATGATGAATCGCGCCGTAGTGCCGACGCGCATCGCGGCTACACGGCAACTCGACGACGTTGCGCCCGATCATGTCCTCGATGTCGTAGCCAGTGACGCGGCTGAACGCCTGATTGACTGCGATCAGCGCGTAATTCGGGTCGAAAATCACAATGCCTTCGCTGGCCGCCTCGAACACCGTCGCTGCCAGTTGGCGCTGTTCTTCCTGGCCCTTGCTCGCGCTGATGTCGCGACGGGTGCCGACCATGCGAATGACCCGACCATTTGCGCTGCGCTCGACCGCCCGTCCACGGTCCTCGATCCAGACCCAGTGACCGTCGCCATGCCGCACACGGTATTCGATCTGGTAATCCTCGCTCCGGCCTTTCAAATGCTCGACCAGGGCACGGCGCAGCGACGGCAGATCTTCGGGGTGAAGCCGCGGCTTGAGGTGGCTGAGCATCGCGGTCACGAATTCCGGTTCCAGGCCGAACAACTCCTGAAGCTGGGTGTGGTGGACTTCGTCGGTTTGCAGGTTCCAGTCCCACAGCCCGAGCTCACTGGCCTTCAACGCCAGCGCCAACCGTGCTTCGCTCTTGCTCAGGGCCTGGTTGGCCGCGTCCAGTTCAAGGCTGCGTTGGGCGACACGGTTTTCCAGCTCGACCTGGGCTTCACGCAGTTTGCCTTCGGCGCACCGGCGGTGATCAATTTCTTTGGCCAACTCGTGATTGAGTTGGTCGCCGCAGCTCTGCGCCTGCTGCAAGTGTTCGATCAGGGCCTGATTCTGAAAGCGCCGCAGCAAGCCGCTGTCGATCAGCCGATTGACCTGCCAGGCCACCACGCTCAACGCCCCGAGTAAAATCAGCCCAAACCAGCCCCACCCCCGGCCTTGTTCATCGCCACCCCAGAATAGATAGGCGATGGCCGGCAACAGGCAGGGCAAGGTAAAGGACAGAAACGCTGGAAGACTGACCGCGTACGCGACGCTGGCCGACAGGGCGGCAGCGCCGATCAGGCCAAACACCCAGGCTTGTTGTATGAAATTGTCAGCGGGCACCAAGGCGATGCCGGCACCGGCCAGGGTCAGGCCAGTCATGGCGGAGCCCAGCAGGAACATGCGACGCCAGACCGGATGGGCCTGGCGGTCAGGAATGGCCGAATCGAAGGCTGCGACTTGAATCACCCGCAAGGCCACCAGCGACAACAGCCAGATTAGCCAGACGCTGACGAGGAAGTAGCGCTGCGGACTCCAGAGCAGTCCGGCGCAGACCAGACCGTTGGTCAGCATGAACAGCGTAGGCAGCAGCGAACCCTGGTAGAGCAGACGCGTGCGCTCGACCGCCATTTCCATGGCGTACTGTTTGCGGATAACCCGAGGCTCCACAGAGGGGCCCGACAGGTCAGAGCTGAGGGTCATAGGCAATGTTCTTGTTCTTATAATGATGAGCATGAGCCCGAAACGTGGACGGAGCATACACAAGCCAATGCCCTTACCAAACTGCCCCAGATCATAAATTCGACAAAATTTCCGGCCCCCGCCGCCCCCTGAAAACCCTTCGAGCGAGCCCCGCCAACGCTTGCAGCCAGTGACCGACCGGTCGTCATTCGTGCTTCTTTCATCGGCTAATGCAAAGCTCGGTTTGCCCGGTGTGACGGCGCACCCTAGAATGCCCCGATGCGCGATGATCTCTCCCTTCTGCTGAACTCCCTCAACGATGCCCAACGCCAGGCCGTAGCTGCCTCCGTGGGTCGTCAGTTGGTCCTGGCCGGTGCTGGTTCCGGTAAAACCCGAGTGCTGGTGCACCGTATCGCCTGGTTGATCCAGGTCGAGAACGCTTCGCCCCACTCGATCCTGTCGGTGACCTTCACCAATAAGGCTGCTGCCGAGATGCGTCATCGCATCGAGCAGCTGATGGGTCTCAACCCGGCCGGCATGTGGGTCGGCACCTTCCACGGCCTGGCGCACCGCTTGTTGCGGGCGCACTGGCAGGAAGCCGGCCTGAGCCAGACCTTCCAGATTCTCGACAGCGACGACCAGCAGCGGCTGGTCAAGCGAGTAATCCGCGAGCTGGGGCTGGACGAGCAACGCTGGCCCGCCCGTCAGGCCCAGTGGTTTATCAACGGGCAAAAAGACGAAGGTCTGCGTCCGCAACACATTCAAGCCAGCGGCGACCTGTTCCTGGCGACCATGCGCAGCATTTATGAGGCCTACGAGGCCGCTTGCCTACGCGCCGGCGTTATCGACTTCTCCGAACTGCTGCTGCGTGCCCTGGACCTGTGGCGCGATCACCCGGGTCTGCTGGCCCACTATCAGAAGCGCTTCCGGCACATTCTGGTGGACGAGTTCCAGGACACAAACGCCGTGCAGTACGCTTGGTTGCGTCTGCTGGCCAAGGGCGGCGACAGCCTGATGGTGGTGGGCGACGACGACCAGTCGATCTACGGCTGGCGCGGCGCGAAAATCGAGAACATCTATCAGTACTCCGACGACTTCCCGGACGCCGAGACTATTCGTCTGGAGCAGAACTATCGCTCCACCGCCGGTATTCTCAAGGCTGCCAACGCCCTGATCGCCAATAACACCGGACGCATGGGCAAAGAGCTCTGGACCGATGGTGGCGAAGGCGAAGCGATCAACCTGTACGCCGCGTTCAACGAACACGATGAAGCACGCTACGTGGTGGAAACCATCGAAAGCGCGCTGAAAACCGGCTTGGCCCGCAGCGATATCGCGATTTTGTACCGCTCCAACGCCCAATCGCGCGTTTTGGAAGAAGCCTTGCTGCGCGAGCGCATTCCGTATCGCATCTATGGCGGTCAGCGCTTCTTCGAACGGGCAGAAATCAAGAACGCCATGGCGTATCTGCGTTTGCTGGAAGGTCGCGGCAACGATGCGGCGCTGGAGCGGGTGATCAACGTTCCGGCCCGTGGCATCGGCGAGAAAACCGTTGAAGCGATTCGCGACCATGCGCGCCACAGTGATGTATCGATGTGGGAAGCCATGCGCCTGCTGGTCGCCAATAAAGGCCTGACCGGTCGCGCAGCTGGCGCACTTGGCGCGTTTATCGAGCTGATCGAGAACCTCGCCGCCAAGTGCATGGAAATGCCGCTGCATCTCATGACCCAGACAGTTATCGAACAGTCGGGGCTGATCGCCTACCACGAAGCGGAAAAAGGCGAGAAAGGCCAGGCCCGGGTAGAAAACCTTGAGGAACTGGTCAGCGCCGCGCGCAACTTCGAAAACGCTGAAGAAGACGAAGACCTGACGCCATTGGCGGCGTTCCTCGGTCATGCGTCGCTGGAGGCCGGGGATACTCAGGCCGACGAGCACGAAGACAGCATTCAGCTGATGACCTTGCACAGCGCCAAGGGCCTGGAATTCCCTTACGTGTTCCTCGTGGGCATGGAAGAAGGCCTGTTCCCGCACAAGATGAGCCTCGAAGAGCCGGGGCGTCTTGAAGAAGAGCGCCGTTTGGCCTACGTCGGCATCACCCGGGCCATGCAGAACCTGGTGATGACCTACGCTGAAACAAGACGTCTATATGGCAGCGAGACCTACAACAAGGTGTCGCGTTTCGTACGTGAAGTGCCGAAAGGCCTGATCCAGGAAGTGCGGCTGTCCAACAGCGTCAGCCGTCCGTTCGGCGGTGGTCAGCAGCAAAGTTCCAGCAGCCTGTTTGGCGGCAGCGAGATTCCGGACACCGGGTTCAGCCTGGGCCAAGCCGTGCGGCATTCGGTGTTTGGCGACGGCGTGATCCTGAACTTCGAAGGCGCCGGTGCTCAGGCCCGGGTCCAGGTGAACTTCGGCGAAGGCAGCAAGTGGCTGATGCTCGGTTACGCCAAGCTGGAAGCGATCTAAGAACTGCCCGCTTTTATGTGGGAGTGAGCCTGCTCGCGATGAACGATAACGCGGTCATTTAGATGAACCGCGCTCTCCCCATCGCGAGCAGGCTCGCACACAGGGGTCGTCCGACCGGACACCCTTCCTACAGAACTTATCCACTCGTCTTACAGACCAAAGTTAACAGGCCTTATTGCGCTGACTGAAGCTGAACGCAACCTGTCAGGCAAAAGCCCGAAACACTCTGCCGCTAGCCAGTAACACTTCAGCTGTGCAACATGGCGCGCGTGCCTTCCACAAATGGGAATTCCCTTTATGAAACGTTTTCTTAGCATCGCCATGGCGTTGTGCATTGGCCTGACGATGAGCCTCGACGCCAATGCCGCCAAGCGCTTTGGTGGCGGCAAGAGCTCCGGCGCTGCGCCGACTCACCAGACCAGCCAAATGGCTCCTTCTTCTGCCGCGGGTGGTGCTGCCGCCACTGCGGGCGCGGCCGGTGCCGCTGGCGCTGCCGCCAAGGCCGGCGGTGCTTCACGCTGGCTCGGCCCTCTGGCCGGCATCGCCGCCGGTGGCCTGCTGGCCTCCATGTTCATGGGCGGCGGCTTCCAGGGCATGCAGATCTTCGACATCCTGATCATGGCGGTCATCGCCTTTCTGGTCTTCCGCTTCATCGCCGCTCGTCGCCGCAAGCAGCAGGAGCATATGGCTCCAGCCGGCGCGCCGATGCAGCGTGAAGTGTTCGAGCAGAAGCCAGCAGCCATGGGTTCGATCTTCGGCGGTTCGGCAGCACCTGCTGCCGCTCGTCCGGTGATCAACGCTCCGGCCTGGTTCAATGAACAGAACTTCGTTGAAGCGGCCCGCAACCACTTCCAGTCCCTGCAGCAACACTGGGACGCCAACGAAATGGACAAGATCTCCGAGTTCGTGACCCCGCAACTGCTGGAGTTCCTCAAGCGCGAACGTGCCGACCTGGGCGAAGCTTTCCAGTCCACTTACATTGATAACCTCAATGTTCAACTGGACGGCGTGGATGATCGTGCCGACAAGACCATCGCCACCCTGACCTTCAGCGGTGTGTCGAAGACTTCGCGTTTCGACCAGGGCGAAGTGTTCAGCGAAAGCTGGAACATGGAACGTCCGCAGGGCGAAAACCAGCCTTGGCTGGTAGCCGGTATCCGCCAGAACGGCTGATCCCCTCTGCGCTACGCATGCTGTAATGAAAACCCCGGCCTAGCCGGGGTTTTTCTATTTCGCAGTTGCATCTATAGCGAGCTACTGTATAAACCGCCCCAACTAAACCGCGCCATCAAGCAAGAGGATCCCGGACGTGGAAGAAATCATCGAACAACTGCGTGAAGCCAACGAACCGGTACCGGTCCCCTTGGAGTTGCCTGACGAAGACCAGATCGTGGAAATCGAGGAACAACTGTTCATCGACATTCCCTTCGTCTTCAGAGAGTTTTTGCTGACCGTCAGTGACGTGGTCTACGGCAGCCTGGAGCCGGTGACCGTCACCGACCCGCAATCTCACACCTACCTGCCGGACGTTGCTGCCAACGCCTGGGACGCGGGCGTCGACCGCAGCATGATCCCGATCTGCCAGGATGGTGACGACTACTACCTCGTCGAAGAAGACGGCACCGTGGTGCTGTGGCAGGCCGAAGAAGAACTGATTGCCGAAGAAACCTGGGAATCGGTGTGGCACTGGGCGCGGGACGTCTGGCTGGAAAGCTGATCGGGCTTGACGCCGACTTTGTAGCAGCTGGCGTAGCCTGCGTCCGGCTGCGCAGCAGTCGTAAATGCTCGACTCGGTTAGCCTGAAACACTTCATTGCTTTATTTTGCGACTGCTGCGCAGCCGGACGCAGGCTACGCCAGCTGCTACAGGTCCAATTTCAATGCCCGGACGTTTCCTTATGGTTGTCCAGCGTTTCGAGCAAGGCAACCTGCATCCGCGTGTGCACACGGATGAACCAGCGCCAGAGCAACGCCGCCACAGCGGCCGCTACCACGGTTATCAGTACCAGCAACTTGTTGGTCGGCAAAATACTGGCCGACAAGGCTGCCAGCAGCAGGAAGATCACCAGCAGCGAGAGAATCGGGATCACTTCGGCGATCACCCGGCGCACTCGCTGCGTGTGGCGCCCCGCCATCTCCGGCTTCACGCCCATCTCCGCCAACAGCATCGACAGCGCCTTGAGCTTGCGATAGGCGGCGATCAGGAACGGCAGCGACAACAGCAACGCCCCACCCCAGATCAACGCTTTCTGCCAGCTCGGATCGCTGATCCAGTCTTGCAGGTAAGCGGACATGCGTTCGGCGAAGAACGCGCCCGAAAAGAAAATCGCAATCACCAGCGCCAGATTGACCCCGACCTGCAACAGGATCCGCCGGATCATCGACGCCAGTAACGCGCCCTCGCCCTGAGGCTGGATGCTGCGCAGCCACTCACCGTACATCCCCAATACCCGACCCAGTCGCTTCGGCATCACTGCGGCAAGTTTGATCGACAGCGGATCCGCCGCGCGGATCAGATAAGGCGTCAGCAACGTGGTAATCACCGAGACCGCCACGGCGACCGGGTAGAGGAAGTTGCTGGTGACCTGCAGCGTCATGCCCAACGCAGCGATGATGAAGGAGAATTCGCCGATCTGCGAAAGCCCCATCCCCACACGCAGTGAGGTGCGTCCGTCATTGCCGGCGATAAAAGCCCCGAGGCCGCAGGAAAGCATTTTGCCGAGTACAACGGCCACGGTGATCACCGCGATCGGCCAGGCGTATTGCAGCAGGATCATTGGATCGAGCATCAAGCCGATGGCGACGAAGAAGATTGCACTGAACAGGTCACGAACCGGCTCGATCAGGCGCTCGATCTTCAGCAATTGCCGCGACTCGGCCATGATCGCCCCGATCAGGAACGCGCCCAGGACCATGCTGTATTCAAGTTTGACCACCAGCAGGCAGAAGCCAAAACACAGGCCCAGCACGGTGATCAGCAGCATTTCGTTGCTCTCGAACTTCGCCACGTAGGCCAGTAATCGCGGCACCAGCAAGATGCCAATGACCAGCGCGACGATCATGAACAGCGAGAGCTTGCCCACCGTGGAAAACACTTCACCGGAACTGACGGTGCCGCTGACTGCGATGCTCGACAGCAAGGCAATGATGCCGATACCGAGGATGTCCTCGACAATGAGTACACCGAAGATCAGCTGGGCAAAGCGCTCGTTCTTCATCTTCAGGTCGTTGAGCGCCTTGACGATGATGGTGGTCGAAGAAATCGCCAGGATAGCGCCGAGGAACAATGAATCCATGGTGTTCCAGTCGAACCATTGGCCGATTTCGTAGCCGATCCAGATCATCAGCACGATTTCCAGGAACGCCGCGATGAAGGCCGTGGCGCCGACCTTGAAGAGCTTGCGCAGGCTGAACTCGAGGCCCAGGCAGAACATCAGGAAAATCACCCCGAGTTCTGCGAGGGTCTTGATGGTTCGTTCGTCGTGGATCAGGGCGAATGGCGGCGTGTGCGGGCCAATAATGAAGCCCGCGACGATATAACCCAGCACTACCGGCTGTTTGAAGCGGTGGAACAGCACCGTCACCACACCTGCGACCAGCATGATCACCGCCAGGTCCTGAATAAAACTGATGGCATGCATGGTGTGGGGCTCCTTAAGGTGGACTTTCGGAGGTTAACACCGCGACTTCCGCCAGAAAGGCGGTGCAATATATGGAAACAGATCGATCCGGCGTGACGGCGACCACCCGCCCGGCGTCCCGATAACGGTGGTTTGTAAAAAACCGACCAGGCACCCGCAGAGGTGCCGCCCTTCCGACATTCTGCCTTGACCCGTGAGAACGCTATGGAACCCGGAAACGCCCAGCTGTCGATGACGGTATTGATGACCCCCGACATGGCCAACTTCTCTGGCAATGTTCACGGCGGTACCCTGCTCAAATACCTCGACGAAGTGGCCTACGCCTGCGCCAGCCGGTACGCCGGCCGCTACGTGGTGACCTTGTCGGTGGACCAGGTGATTTTCCGCGAGCCGATCCATGTCGGCGAGCTGGTGACCTTCCTGGCCTCGGTCAACTACACCGGCAACACCTCCATGGAGGTGGGCATCAAGGTGGTGACCGAGAACATCCGCGAGCGCTCGGTGCGCCACACCAACAGCTGCTTCTTCACCATGGTGGCGGTGGATGACGCCCGCAAACCGGCTGCCGTACCGCCGCTGCAACCGCAGAACAGCGAAGACAAGCGCCGCTTCATCCAGGCCCAGCAACGTCGGCAGATTCGTCAGGAACTGGAAAAGCGGTATCAGGAAATCAAGGGTGATGCCTGACGTGTTCGGGCTCTAGATCGCTTTCGCGGGCAAGCCTCGCTCCTACAGGTCCCAGTCGTTCGCATATCTTGTGTCCGACTGGGACCTGTAGGAGCGAGGCTTGCCCGCGAAGCTTTTAAAGACTGATCGCAGTCGCTTCGAACTTCACCCGCGGATGCGCAATCCGGTCCTGAGCCCGCACCAGCTCCAGCTCATAGCTGGCGCACGCCTGGGTTTCCAGCAGCACTTCATGCACCGCCGCCGCCGTGAACTCGAAGGCCGCCAGCAGGCTGTCGCCCAACAGCACGCGCGCCAGAAACAGCCCCGACGTCAGGTCGCCAACGCCCACCGGCTGACGCGGAAACGCCAGCAGCGGCCGACGCAAGTGCCAGCTGCCTTCAGCCGTGACCAGCAACATCTCGAAGCCATCCGCCGGCTTGCCGGGATAGGCCAGATGCTTGACCAATACCGCCTTCGGCCCGCGAGCCAGCAGAGCCCGGGCCATCGCCAGACAATCGAACAACGACTGCGGCTTGCGCCCCGAGAAGCTGTCCAGCTCCAGTTGGTTCGGACACATGAAGTCCGCCACCGAGGCCGCCTCTTCCAGCAGGAAATCGCTGACTTCGGCCGGTACGCTGCAACCCTTCTCCGGATGGCCCATCACCGGGTCGCACAAGTACAGCGCCTTGGGGTTCATCGACTTGATCCGCGCCACGCCGGTCAGGATCGCCCGGCCCTGGGCCGCACTGCCGAGGTAACCGGACAGCACTGCATCGCAGTTGCCCAGCTCGCCTATCGCCGCGATCCCTTCGACCAACTCGGGAATCTGGTGCGGAGCCAGCACTTCGCCGGTCCACTGGCCGTACTGCGTATGGTTGGAGAACTGCACGGTGTTGAGCGGCCAGACATTCACCCCGACCCGCTGCATCGGGAAAACCGCGGCGCTGTTGCCAGCGTGGCCGAACACCACGTGGGACTGAATGGCGAGCAGATGGGGCGTACGTTTCATGCGGTGTGTTTTCCGTCAAACGATTGAAATTCGAGCCGCGCAGTATGCGACTAAACACGGCCTGTACGACAGACCGGCGACACAGTTAAGCTGGCACTATCTTGTTGGAGCAACCTGTTGATGCTGACCCTCGGAAATATCTTCGTGCTGATGCTGCTCGCCACGGGCGGCGCGTGGCTGTGGCACAACCACGGCTTGCGCGAACGCGCTCTGGAACGGGTCAAGCTGCATTGCACCAAGCTCGGGATCGAGTTGCTGGATGGCAACGTGGCGTTGAAAAAGATCGCGTTCATCAAAGACGCCAACGACCGGCGGCGCTTGGCCCGTGTGTATAACTTCGAGTTCACCGTGACTGGCGAAACCCGGCACAACGGTACCATCACCCAGTTCGGCGCCCACAGTGCGCAGATCGAACTGGCGCCCTACCCGATGCCGTTCGACGACGAGCCGGTGGTGGTCGATGTCGCGAAACCCCGTGCAGAGGTGATCGAATTGAGTCAGTGGCGGCAGGAACACACCAAGTGGCGTCCTTAACCCGACCGACAGTCGGCCAACGCTCTTTGTAGGGAATCAACATCCTGCGGTTCACTGAAAATCAGCTCGATCCGCGAATCCTGGCGCCACTCGCTGGGCCGCCATTCCAGTTCCGAGTTATCCAGTGCATTCGCCGACACCCAACCGTCGATGTTGTGGATAACCAGCTTCGCTCGCCGCCAGGCAATGCTTTCAAGCCACTGACCAACGCGTACCACATCGAAGGTCTGAGTCGGATGCCAACGCCAGCCGATGCTCCAGCCCCCCTCCTGTGCCTGGCTCAAGCAAATCGGCAGCGAAGGATCGGTCCAGATGGCCGGCATCTGCGCCAATCCCTTGGGCACGATGAAGTTATCCACACCCGCCACCGCCTGAGCGCCAAGCCCCGGTAATTTGCTCAGCGGCAGGAGCGCTTGCTGCGTCCAGTAAAGAGGACGAGAAGGCAGTTGCGCGGCGATTCGCTGGCGATCATTGACGTCGAAGCCTTCCGCCTTGTTCAGCACCAACAAACCTGCGCTGCTCAACGCCTCCTGTTGCGCCTCCGGCAATGGTTTGCCAGTGGCGAGCGCCTGGGCATCCAACACCAGCACACAAGGCTGTACCGCCAGTACACCTTGCCATGGCGCCTCACTCAATTGCCTGAGCAACTGCGCCGGATGCCCCAGCCCTGAGGGTTCGATGAACAGCCGATCCGGCCGCGCCTTGCGCAGCAACCGCCCGAGGCCGATCTGAAACGGCGCACCGTTCACGCAACACAAACAGCCCCCGGCCACTTCCCCCAGTGCGATACCATCGGCGTCTTGGGTCAGCAGCGCGGCATCGAGGCCGATCTGGCCAAACTCGTTGATCAGCACCGCCCAGCGTTCGTTCGCTGGCCGTTGAGCCAGCAGGTGCTTGATCAAACTGGTCTTGCCCGCGCCCAATGGGCCGGCAATGACGTGAGTGGGAATGTTCTGCAACATGGTCGAAGTTTTCTGAGGAGGTAAAGGATGCGGTTGATTGGCTGGACGTTGCTCTTGGCGCTCGTTTCCGGCGAGGCGCTGGCTCAGGCTTGCGTGGTACATAGCACGGCCGAGAGACTCGACGTGAAAGTCTGCCAGCAGAACCGCAACATCCCGGAAAAGCTCTTCGCCGACGGCTTCTGCCAACCGAACCTTCCTGGGCAGAACGTCGAGGTGCAATACGTCGACCAATGCCCCACCGGCGCGTTCGGTGTGTGCAGCAACGCCCAAGTCGCCAATATGCCTTACCGCCAGGATATTCACTATTACGGCGTGGCGACCGATGCAGCGTATCTGAAGCCGTTTTGCGAAGGCCAGAGTCAAGGCAACTGGTTCAAGCCTTAACCCAGCCAATCCAGGGTAAGAATCAAACGGCGTTCGCCCGGCGCGGGTTGTGGCGAACGGTGGATCAGGCCGAAACCTTCGTTGCCGTGCCATTTTTCGCCTTTTAGCAGTGCCACTTCGCCGCTGGCGATATCCTCGATCAGCGAATCTTCTGTGGGTTCGACCTCAGACTTGCCCAGTTGCCGGCGATCCATCACCCCTTCTTTCAGCCACTGACTGCCGATGCCGGAATACGTAGTGATCAACCGTACCGGCACGTGATCGACGTGAAAGCGTGGGCACATTGCCTTGTCCAGAACCCGCACACGCAGGCCGATGCGCTTGGCGCCCAACAAACAGGCGAAGGCGCTGACCAGCCAGGACACGTCTGCAATGAAACCCGCATACCCTTCAAGATCGCTGAATCCTGAGGCCAATCCCTGCAGATTGGGTTCGGCTTCATCGCTGGACAACTCCAGGACCAGAGACTCGGCCAGCGGTTCGTTCAGGGACAGCAGCAAGCGCCCGAAATCATCAATGTGCGCAGGGAGTTTGCGCCGCCAGACGGCGAGGTTCACCCCGTCATCAAGGATTCGGGTCAGGGTTTGCGGCATGTCACCTAGAACCTGATGAACGATCTGCTGCCACTTCAGACTGGGCGCCAACATCAGGCAGCGACCTCTTCGTGCCAAGGACCGAACGGATCTGACAACAGGCGCCAGCCCTCGGCACCCAACGCCATTTCATCATCGGTCAGCAGGCAATTGTCGAGTTCGGCGGTGAGTTGCGCAAAGTCGATGTTCTGCCCGATGAACACCAATTCCTGGCGGCAATCTCCGGTAGCAGCGGTCCAGTTGTCCATGATTCCGGCCGTGCTTTCTTCGTCCTGTGGCCACTGGTTTCTCGGCACGAAACGCCACCAGCGCCCGGCGAAACCGTGGCGCATCAGGCCGCCAGCCTGGGACCAACTGCCGGCGTCCATGTGCTTGCTGGCCAGCCAGAAGAAACCTTTTGAACGTAGCAGTTTGCCGTTCACCCACGGCCGATCGATGAAGCTGAAAAAGCGCTGTGGATGAAACGGTCGGCGGGCCCGGTAGGCCGTCGAGGCAATGCCGTACTCCTCGGTTTCCGGCACGTGTTTTCCGCGTAATTCCTGCAACCAGCCTGGTGCCTGAGCAGCTTTCTCAAAGTCAAAACGGCCGGTATTGAGGATTTTCGCCAAGGGGATTTCGCCCATGACCATCGGAATGATTTCTGCCTGAGCGTTCAGGCGTTCAAGGATCGCGATCAGCTCCTGGCGCTCGCGGCTGCTGATCAAATCAATCTTGCTGATGAGGATCACGTCGGCAAATTCGATCTGCTCGATCAACAGGTCGGTTATCGAACGCTCGTCCTCCTCGCCCAATGTTTCACCACGGGAAGCGAGGCTTTCGGCGGCCTGATAATCGAGGAGGAAGTTCATGCCGTCGACCACCGTGACCATGGTGTCGAGCCGCGCGATGTCGGCCAGGCTCTGCCCTTCTTCATCACGGAAGGTGAAGGTTTCCGCCACCGGCAATGGTTCGGAGATGCCGGTGGATTCGATCAAAAGGTAATCGAAACGCCCGTCCCTGGCGAGTTTGCTGACTTCTTCGAGCAAGTCTTCGCGCAAGGTGCAGCAAATGCAGCCATTGCTCATCTCCACGAGTTTTTCTTCAGCGCGGTTCAAGCTGACATCGCGCTGGACTTCGCTGCCATCGATGTTGATCTCGCTCATATCGTTGACGATTACGGCGACTCGCAGATTCTCGCGGTTACGCAGCACGTAGTTGAGCAACGTGCTTTTACCGGCGCCGAGAAAGCCCGACAGGACGGTCACGGGGAGACGATTGGGCATCAGGAATTCCTCACAGAGATGCCCGATCGCAGTGCCGGGCTGATTTCAATGTTATAGTATAACGATGCAATCAAGCCAGCCCGCTCTTGCCCACAACAGCAAAGGGCACGATGCTGAACCCCGTCCGGCCCGAGAGAAATCCCATGCGTATTGCCCTGAAATCAGCGCTGATAAGCTTTTCGCTGTTGCTCGCCGTAAACGCCTGGGCGCAAATCCCAACCCTGGCCAAATGCACCCGAAGCGCCAATCTGCTCGCCTGCGTGGATGCCGACGGCAACGCCTATAGCGTCAACACCGTCGGCAGCACGATTTATTTGCGCGGCTTCGAAATGACGGGCAAACGCTATTGGGCACAGACCAACAGCCGCTACGGACAACTCACCTTCTTCACCGGTATCGCCTCCGACGGTGAAGCCTGGGTTGGTTACAACCGTCGGGTTGGCTGGACCACCATCAACCGCTTCTCCAGTTCCGGCGGCAGCAGCGCCAAATTCACCTGCAGCCGGATTGCCGGCTGCTAGGCCTGCGCTTTTTTCTGCTGCTGTTGCCAGGCGATGTAACTGTTGAGCGGCGGATTCTTCTGAAAATAGCGCTGCAATCCGTCGAATAATCCGTCAGCCACAGCCTGCTGATGGCGCGCGGTCACCAGTCGCTGGCTGTCGCGGGCGTTGGACATGAAGCCGGTTTCCACCAGGATCGACGGCACATCCGGCGACTTCAGTACTGCGAATCCCGCTTGTTCCACGCGTTTTTGATGCAGCGTTGTGATGCTCGCCAAACTGCCGAGGACGGTGCTGCCCAACTGCAAGCTCGCGGCGATGGTGGCGTTCATCGACATGTCGAGAATCACCCCGGCGAGCATCGGATCCTTATCCTTGAGGTTGAGCAAACTGGTGGCGCCCAACAGGTCCGCGCCGTTTTCCCGTTGCGCCATGAAACGCGCCGTGGCCGAGGTGGCGCCGCCTTCAGACAAGCAATACACCGACGCGCCTGAAGCGGTGAGACGCGGCGCAGCGTCCGCATGCACGGAGATGAACATATCCGCATTGTGCTTGCGGGCAATCTCGACACGTTTGCGCAGCGGAACGAAGAAGTCGTCGTTGCGCACCAGTTTCACGTCGTAGCCTTTCTCGCGTTTCAGCCGCTTGGCCAATAACTGAGCAATGGCCAGGACGACGTCTTTCTCTCGCTCCCCTTTGGCGCCCACCGCGCCTGGGTCTTTGCCGCCATGACCAGGGTCGACCACCACAATGATGTCCCGCTTGGGGTGAGCCTTGTCGACGCTCGCCTGGGGCGCCACTGCGATGTGCATAGGCGCCGCCGACTTCAGATCGAGCACCAGCCGATCGCCTTGGCCATCCTGTGGCGGCAGGAGAAAGCTGTTGAGCTGCACCGGGGCGCTGAGGTCGAGGACGATCCGCGTATCGCCTTGGCCAAAATGCCCGGAGCGGATCGACCGAATGAACGTATTGCCAAGCGCCAGCTGACTGAAATCACCGCTGAGGGTGGCACCACTCAGATCGATGATCAGTCGTTCGGGAGCGCTCAGTGAAAAGGTCTTGTACTGCACCGGCCCGCTCAAATCGAACACCAGACGTAGCTTGTCATCCGAACGCCAGAGCCGCGCGTTGCGAATCTGCGTGGCCGAAACACCGAAGGGTAAAGCGAAGGCTGCGCTGGCCAGCATCCAGTTGAGCAAGTGACGTCTGTGCATTTTGAAAGCCGCTCGTGAAAAAGGCGTAGTCGATTTTAATGTAATAACATAACATGCGATACAAACTCCCACGATGGACCTGCTCATGAATGCGCTGACTCTGCCGGATATCGCCGCGCAGGCTTCACGCCAAGCCCTGCCACTCGAATGGGTGGGCATGTGCGGCATTGCTCTTCCTGTTTTATTCGATGGTCAACGGCTGAGCGCAAAGGCTGACGCAGGCGTGAGCCTCGATGATGGAGAAGCACGCGGCATTCACATGTCCCGGCTGTATTTGGCGTTGGAAATGCTGGAGCGGGAAAACCTGACACCTGCGCTGTTGCGGCGAGTTTTACAAAGTTTTCTCGACAGTCATGAAGGACTGTCCCAAAGCGCTTACTTAAAAATCAGTGCAGATTTACTGCTGAAAAGGCCGGCGTTGATCAGCCCATTGGCCGGGTGGAAAACCTATCCAGTGAGCATCGAAGCGCGTTTGAAAAACACGATGTTCCACGTGGAACTAAAAATCGACGTTCCTTATTCCTCAACCTGCCCGTGTTCAGCCGCACTCTCCCGGCAGTTGATTCAGCAACAATTCGTCGACGACTTCGCCAACAAGTCCCTGCAACACGCGGATGTATTGGCGTGGCTTGGCTCTACAAAAGGCATCGTTGCAACACCTCACAGCCAACGCAGCCATGCACTTTTACACCTGAGACTGGACGATTATCTGGATGACCTGCCGCTGATTGCGTTCATCAATGACGCCGAAGCCGCACTGGGGACCGCCGTGCAAACCGCGGTAAAGCGCGCCGATGAGCAAGCCTTCGCTCGGGCCAATGGTCAAAATTTGATGTTCTGCGAGGACGCCGCCCGCCGCTTGAATTTGGCCCTGAAACGCTCCCCCGGTATCAACGCCTTCCACATACGCGTCGTCCACGCCGAAAGCCTCCATGCCCACGATGCCGTCGCCGAAAGCCGATGGAATTGGGTGGCCGCATGATCCGTTGCCACGCTTTGCGCTGGGGCGCGCCTGGGCAACCGCTCACACCGCCCTTGGATTTCGTATTACCCAAAGGCAGTCTGACTGCCGTAATCGGGGCCAATGGCTCGGGTAAAAGCAGCCTGCTGAAAGTCATCGCAGGGCTACAAAAGCCACTGACTGGAAAAATCATCCTCGATGTTCCACGCAAGGGTTCGGTTTCCTTTCTCCCCCAGCAACAACACCTGGACCGGCAATTCCCCATCAGCCTCCAGGAATTGGTAGCCGCTGGTTTCTGGGGCAGCAAACTATCCCCTGAGGTACGCAGCCAACGCCTCAAAGCCGTGCTGGAAAACTGGTGCCTCACGGGTTTGGAACAGCGCCCGTTGATGGCCCTCTCCGGCGGCGAATTGCAGCGCGCCTTGCTCGCACGCCTGAGTCTCGCCGAAGCGCCGTTGGTGCTGCTCGACGAACCCCACGCCGCGCTCGATGAGCTGGGCCAAGCGCTGCTCTGGAAACACCTCCATGCCTGGCACGCCGAAGGTCGAACCCTGGTGATCGTGTGTCATGACCTGGCCGCTGTTCGCCAACACATTCCTCAAAGCTTGCTGATCAAAAGCAGCGGCTGCGTCCTTGGACCGAGTACCGAACTGATCCATCAACAACCGCAAACGCAGGTGGCCTGATGCTCGCTGCCGCTCATCTTTGGCAACCCTTCCACGAGTTCGTGTTCATGCGCCGGGCACTCCTTGGTGGATTAGTCCTGGCCTGCAGCACGGCTCCGCTGGGCGTGTTTCTGATCCTGCGCCGCATGAGCTTGATCGGCGATGCGGTCGCTCACGGCATTCTGCCTGGTGCTGCGCTCGGCTTCTGGTTCGCCGGTTTGAGTCTGCCGGCACTGACCCTCGGCGGACTCGGTGCAGGTCTGAGCATGGCCGGACTCGCGGCCTGGATCACCCGTCGGACGGGGTTGCGCGAAGACGCGAGCCTCGCCGCGATCTACCCGATTTCCCTCGCCAGCGGCGTGCTGATTCTCGGCATCGCAGGCAAACGTCTGGACCTGCTTCATCTGTTGTTCGGCTCGGCACTGGCAGTCGATGGGCCGACACTGACAGGCATGCTGTGGGTCTCCGGTTTCAGCCTGATCGCCATGGCGCTCATCTACAAACCGTTATTGCTGGACACCCTCGACCCGCTCTTTCTGCAAACCGTCAGCCGCCTCGGTCCATTGGCACACGGCGTATTTCTGACCTTGGTGGTGCTGAACCTGGTGATCGGCTTCCAGGCTATCGGTGCGTTGATGGTGGTCGGCCTGATGATGTTACCCGCCGCCGCGTCGCGCTTCTGGAGTCGCCGTTTGCCGACGTTGATCGCGATCGCCGCCCTGCTCGGCTGCCTCTCGGTGTGGCTCGGTTTGTTGCTGTCGTTCTATTACTCACTGCCCAGCGGCCCAGCGATCGTGTTGGTGGCGGGTGGTTTGTATGTGCTGTCCGTGGTGTTCGGTCCGGTGCACGGTTTGCTGCGCCGCCCGCCTTTGCTCACATCCCAATGAGGTGCTTTCCGATGCGCGCTTTACTCGTGCTGTTCAGTTTGATGCTGTCGATGTCGCTGTCTGCTGCGGAAAAACTTCAGGTGGTCACCAGTTTCAGCATCCTCGCCGACATGACCCATCAGGTCGGCGGCGACCATATCCAGATCACCAACATGGTCGGTCCCGACGCCGATGCCCACACGTACGAGCCAACTCCGGACGATGCCAAAGCCTTGCTCAAGACCAGACTCATCATCAAAAACGGCTTGGGTTTCGAGCCATGGCTGGACCGTCTGGTGACCAGCACCGAGACCAAAGCCCCGGTGATCAGCGCGAGCCACGGTGTCATCCCGCGCGCGCTGGATGAAGACGGCGAGACCGTGCCCGACCCTCACGCCTGGCACAACCTGGCCAACACCGAGCTGTATATCAGCAACATCACCAAGGCGCTGATCGCCGCCGACCCGGCGAACAAAGCCGACTACCAACGCAACAGTTTGGCCTACCTGAAACAGATCTACGCACTGCTCGCCGAAGCCAAGGCCAAGCTCGGTTCGCTGCCACCGGGCAACCGCAAGATCGTCACCTCTCATGACGCATTCGGTTATCTGGGACAGGCCTACGGCATCGACTTCATGGCGCCGCAAGGTCTGTCCACCGAGCGCGAACCTTCAGCCGCCGAAGTCGCTGCGTTGATTACCCAGATTCGCCAGGCCAAGGTCAAAGCGGTGTTCATGGAAAACATCAAGGATGCGCGTCTGCTCAAGCAGATTGCCGACGAAAGCGGCGCGCACATCGGTGGCACGCTGTACTCCGATGCCCTGGCCGCAAGCGGTCCGGCGAGTACCTTTGCCGGATTGTTCGAATACAACCTCAACACCCTCTACGACGCGTTGAGCAAGCCATGATCCGCAAGAACCCCTCAGGTGATTTGCCACGGATTGCGGAGTCCGCGTATGTGGATAAAACTGCAATCATCTGCGGCAAAGTGGTGATCGGCGAAAACGTGTTCGTCGGTCCTTACGCAGTCATTCGCGCCGATGAAGTGGATGCGTCAGGCGAGATGGAGCCGATCACCATCGGCGCCAATTCGAACATTCAGGATGGCGTGGTCATTCACTCCAAGTCCGGCGCGGCGGTGACCATTGGCGAATTCAGTTCGATCGCTCACCGCTCCATCGTTCATGGCCCATGCACGGTTGGCGACCGGGTGTTCATCGGTTTCAACAGCGTGCTGTTCAACTGCGCGGTCGGCGATGGCTGCGTGGTGCGGCACAACTCGGTGGTCGACGGTCGTGATTTGCCCGAAGACTTTTACGTGCCCTCCACCACCCGCATCGGCCCCAACACTGACCTCTCAGAGTTCCCACCGGTGAGCGTCAGTGCCTCGGAGTTTTCCGAGGACGTGGCGCGCACCAATGTCGATCTGGTGCGCGGCTACAAAGCCCTGCAGAACGAGTTTTGACCATGAGCAGCGTGCTGATTCGCAATGCCAGACTAGTGAATGAAGGTCAGGAATTCGATGGCGATCTGCTGGTGAGCAACGGCCGGATCGTGAAGATAGCCGGTAGCATTCACGGAGAAAATGCCGACGTCGAAATCGATGCAAACGGGCAGTGGCTAGTGCCCGGCATGATCGACGACCAAGTGCATTTCCGAGATCCCGGGGCGCCTCACAAGGGTAGCTTTTACACCGAGTCGCGGGCGGCCGTGGCCGGCGGCATCACCAGTTTCATGGACATGCCCAATACAAATCCGGCAACCCTGACACTCGCGTCACTCGCGGACAAAAAGCGTCGAGCGGCGATCAACTCTGTCGCCAACTACGGCTTTCACTTCGGCGTGAGCAACGACAACCTCGACACCGTCGCGGCGCTCAATCCCTGCGAAGTGGCCGGCGTGAAAGTATTCATGGGCGCCTCGACCGGCAACATGCTGGTGGACGATCCGCAGACGCTTGAACGACTGTTCGCCGAGGTGCCGACCCTTCTGCTGGCCCATTGCGAACACACGCCGAGCATCGAAGCTAATACCACGAAGGTGCTTGAGCGTTTTGGGGAACACATTCCCGCCGCAGTGCACCCACAGATTCGCGACGCCGAAGCCTGCTTTCGCTCCTCCTCAATGGCCGTGGACCTGGCCAAGCGGCACGGCACCCGACTGCATGTTTTGCATTTGACCACTGCGCGGGAACTGGCGCTGTTCGAAGACAAACCGCTGGCCCAAAAACGCATTACCGCCGAAGTCTGCCTGCATCATTTGCTGTTCGATGATCGCGACTACCCGAGCCTCGGAAACCTGATCAAGTGCAACCCGGCGATCAAGAGCCAGGCTGATCGTGACGCCTTGCGTCATGCGTTGCTGAGTAATCGCCTGGACGTTATCGGCAGCGATCACGCGCCGCACACCTGGGCGGAAAAACAACGGCCCTACCAACAAGCCCCTTCCGGTTTGCCATTGGTGCAACACGCCCTGCCCGCGCTGCTGGAACTGGTGATTGATGAAGTGCTGCCGATAACTACCCTCGTGGCCAAGACCAGCCACCGCGTGGCTGATCTGTTCGCTATTCCCGACCGTGGTTATCTGCGTGAGGGTTACTGGGCTGACCTTGTTCTTATCAAACCCGAGCCCGGCGGCGTTGCCGTATCCAGGGAGCCGGTCCTGTCGCAATGCGGCTGGACGCCTTTTGCCCGACAGCTTTTTCGCCACAGCGTCAGCACCACGATCGTATCGGGGCAAATTGCCTGGCACGCCAAACGTCTTAATGACAACTGCCAGGGTTTACCCCTACGGTTCATGCGCTGACGCGCGTTTATAAGCACTCGAGAGCACCGACATGATTCACATCACCCTGAGCGATGGTTCATTGCGTGAATACGACCAACCGTTGTCGGTGTATGAGTTCGCCGCGAGCATCGGTGCCGGGCTGGCCAAAGCGGCCGTGGCCGGTCGGGTGGACGGCGTTTTGGTGGACTGTGAATTCATGATCGAGGCCGACGCCCGGGTCAGCATTGTCACGCCTCAAGAGCCCGATGGGCTGGAGATCTTGCGACGCTCCTGCGCATTGATGCTGGCGGTGGCCCTTAAACAACTCTATCCAAAAGCGCAATTGCAGACCGGATCGGCGCTGGGTGATGGCTTCTTTTTTGAGTTTGCGTTTGAGCGCCTTTTAAACCTGGTCGACCTTGCTGGCATCGAAGCACGCATGAAGACACTGGCGGCAACCAATCATTCGATCCGACGCCGCAAACCGTTATCCGGATCAACGCTCACGGAAAAGTCATTGCCCTATCTCCTTGGGGACTTCGAGTGTCTATCGGTGGGCCCGCATGTTCCCGCAACCCGAGTGCTTCAGGTGTTCGCGCTCGATCACATCAGCGGCACGGCGCCACAGCGGATCTATGGCACGTGCTGGTCCTGCCAACAGGAACTGGAAGACTGGCGGGCGCCGCCGCACGTAATCATCGTCAGCATGGACGAGCGTCAGGCGGATTACGCACAGTCGGTAACCGAGGTTTTGCGCCGAAGCGGCGTACGCGCTCGCGCGGATCTGCGCAGCGAGAAAGTCCGCCACAAGATCCGCGAGCACAGTCAGCACGTGCCATATCTGGTGGTGATCGGAGAGAAAGAAAAAGCGGGTGGGTTTGTCAGTGTGCGCAGCCGTACCGGGGAGGATTTCGGCAGGATGGACGTTGATGCGGTGTGTGACTGGTTGAGGTCAATAGGTGTTGCGGGTGTCTGAACCGGCCCCTTCGCGGGCAAGCCTCGCTCCTACAGGGCGGCGTAAACCCTGTAGGAGCGAGGCTTGCCCGCGAAGCTCTTAGGCTCTTAAGCTCTCGGCTTAACGGTCCCGCAATCCTGCCCCAACCAAACCGCGCGGGTATCCAGGCTACCCTTCTGCTGAATACCAGTCGCGTTGAACGTGCCGTTGACCTTGGTGGTGAACTCACGATCATTGAGGAAGGTGGCAACACCCGAACCCTGCGCTTTTGGGCAACTGAAACGGAATTTCCACTGATTACCGCTGCGCTCAGTGATTTCCTGTTTGCAGCCCGATTGCGGATCCGTCAGCGGAATATTGTCTGACTTCACTTGCTCCGGCGTCAGACACGCCCGAATCCCCTTTCCGCCCATGGTGATGCCCTGCTTCTCCAACTGCGCGCGCTGTTCCGGGGTCATCTGGCCCTGCAACTGGCCGAGGATCAACTGCAAATCCGGCAGGTTCTGGTCATCGACCTTCATGTTGCTGGTGGTCAATTCCCACAAACCTGGCTGCAGCATCTGTGCCTGAGCGGCCACAGGAAGTGCTAAACCAAAAGCCACGGCCAAACCCAGCAGACGAACGTTCATCGAGTAACTCCTGATCAGTAGTGGCCGTTAGACGTCAGCCATTGGCTTCAGTTCATGGGCCAATTAAATAGCGACATTCTGCACGGAACATGGTCTGTTAAGCATTGAATCTTCAGGAGCAAGGCTGCCCCATGGATTACTTTGGACCGCACATTTTCGGCTACACGATCGCACTGCTACATACGCTGGGCCTGATCGCAGCCATCCACGCCGTTCTCACCGTCCGCACCGCTCAGGGATCCATCGCCTGGGCCCTCTCGTTGATCTTCATGCCTTACCTCACGCTCATTCCATACCTGGTCTTCGGCCGCAGCACCTTCGATGGCTACATCAAGGCCCGACGCCAGGCCAACGAAGAGATGCGCAAGGCAATCTCCGAGCTCAACTGGCGCCCTTGGGTGGAAGAAGCGTTGACCGCACGCGCCTCCAACGCTTACGCGTCCCTGAGAGCCATGCCGAAACTGGGGCGCATGCCGTGCCTGGCGAACAACGAAGTGAGCTTGCTGATTAATGGCCAAGCCACCTTCGAAGCGATTTTCGAAGCCATCGACAGCGCGAAAGAGGCCGTGCTGATTCAATTCTTCATCATCCATGACGACCGCCTCGGCCAACGCCTGCAAAGCCTGCTGCTGAAGAAAGCCGCCGAAGGCGTGGCGGTTTACTTGCTGTACGACCGCATCGGCAGCCATTCCCTGCCCCACAGCTACGTGCAACCGTTGCGTGATGCCGGCGTCGAGGTCAAAGCCTTCGCCACCCGCAGCGGCTGGCTCAACCGCTTCCAGGTCAACTTCCGTAATCACCGCAAGATCGTCGTGGTCGACGGTATTCTGGGCTTCGTCGGCGGGCATAACGTCGGCGACGAATACATGGGCGAGAAACCACCGTTGGCGCCCTGGCGCGACACCCACGTCCGTGTGCGCGGGCCGGTGGTCGCCTGCATGCAGGAATCTTTTGCCGAAGACTGGTTCTGGGCAGCGCGATCATTGCCACCGCTGATCCTGCCGGACGAGTATCCGGACGACGGTGTGCTCTGCCAATTACTCGCCAGCGGCCCGGCCGATTCCTACGAAACCTGTTCGTTGTTCTTCGTCGAATCCATCCATGCGGCGACAGAACGGGTATGGATCACCAGCCCCTACTTCATCCCCGACGAAGCGGTATTCGCCGCGTTGAGACTGGCGGTTCTGCGAGGCGTGGATGTGCGGTTGCTGCTGCCTTCACGACCGGACCACCGAATCGTCTACGCCGCCTCGAGCCTCTACGCGTTCGAAGCGGTGCGCGCAGGCGTGCGAGTGTTCCGCTACCAGCCGGGGTTCCTGCATCAGAAGGTGGTGTTGATCGACAGCGAAATCAGCGCCATAGGCAGCGCCAATATGGATAACCGCTCGTTCCGGCTCAATTTCGAAGTGATGTTGCTGACCGTCGACAGCACGTTTGCCGCCGAGGTGGAACAGATGCTCAACGAGGACTTCGCCCAGGCCCACGAGATCGCCAAAGAAGAAAGCCGGGAGACCCGCCGCCTGCAACAGGTCGGCATGCGGATCGCCCGGCTTATCTCACCGATTCTCTAAAGGTAGATGTCGTCTCGCGTCCATGGCAGTTCATGGCTGCCATCGGCATGGGCTTTTACCGCGAGGATCTGGTGCAGGTTGATCCAGCCTCTGGCGAACGCATAAGCGCACCCGGCCAGGTACAACCGCCAGATTCGCAGCGCCTGTTCCGGAACCAGTCTGGAAGCCGCTTCCAGATTGTCCTCCAGGCGTTCGCTCCAATGATCGAGGGTACGCGCGTAGTGCATGCGCAAACTCTCGACGTCGACGATCTCCAGCCCCGCTTCGCTGATCTCGGCGGAGATCATCGACAAGTGCGGCAACTCGCCGTTGGGGAACACATACTTTTCGATGAAATCTCCGACACCGCGTCCCACTGGACGGCCATCAGTGTGCTTGGCGGTAATGCCGTGGTTCATCACCAGCCCGCCCTCTTTCACCGCACCGAACAAGGTTTTGCAGTACTCGGCCAGGTTGGCGTGGCCAACGTGTTCGAACATGCCGACGCTGACCACTTTGTCGAAGCGCCCGTCCTGAGGCAGATCGCGATAGTCGAGCAGTTGCAACTCGACCAGATCGTCCAGACCTTCGGCACTAACCCTTTCGCGGGCCAAATCCAGTTGCGCTTTACTCAGGGTAATTCCGAATACTTTCGCGCCGAACTCACGCGCCGCAAACCGGGCCAGCCCACCCCAACCGCAACCAACATCCAGCAGGTATTCACCCGGTTGCAGCCGCAACTTGCGACACAGGTGGCGGAATTTGGCTTGCTGGGCTTGCTCCAGCGTTTCGCTGCCGGTCTCGAAATACGCGCAGGAATACGCCATGTCACTGTCGAGCCACAGCTGATAAAACGCATTGGAAAGGTCGTAGTGGTAGGAAATCGCCTTCGCGTCGGTTTCCTTGTCATGGGCGGTGCGCACTGGCTGACTGTCTTGGTCACCGAGCAATTTCTGGCTCCACTCATCACAGACGCGTATCACGTCGCTGATGGAACCTTCGAGCTCAAGTTTACCTTCGACGAACGCCGCTCCAAGCGCGTCCAGGCTTGGATGGGTGAACTGGGAAACCATTTGTGGGTCCTTGACCACAATCGTGACGCTGGGCGTCGGCCCCAGATTGAATTCATGGCCGTCCCAGAGTCGCAGGCGTAACGGTAACTGCAGATTCTGTAAGGCCGGTGGAAGTTGCGCGAGCATGGAGAATCCCCCCTTGTTTCAGACGTCTGATTTGAGGGTAGACCATCCTGGAAAAATAGCTGGCTATCGATTTAATAGCGTTTTTGCATAACTCGCGGCGCCGTAACCAGCCGTCGTGGGCGATGGTCCTTACCCTAGATGACTACGAACTTGAAGTGCAGTTCTAAAAAGTTAGTGTTGCCTTCATCTCCTTGGTTTAGAGCCTTTCAAGCCTCGTCTTTGATTTTCAATAAAGGCTCCTGAAAACGCAGCAGACGCCCCGCGTTTCCGAGCACCAGCAACGTACTGAGGTTATGCAGCAACGCCGCAATCATTGCCCCCGCAGCGCCGAGCCAGCCGAATGCAGCGAAGGCAACAATCGCCAAGGTCCAGCCCAGACCGATGATCACGTTGACCTGCAAAGTCTGTCGACATTGGCGACTCAACCGAACACAAGTTCCGAGGCGACGCAGGTCGCTGCCGATCAACACAATGTCCGCCGACGCCAGTGCGATGTCCGCGCCACCCGCGCCCATGGCCACACCCACGACGCCCGCCTTGAGTGCCAGCGAATCGTTGATGCCATCCCCCACCACCATCGGCCGAAAGCCGTTGCCGATTTCTGTTAGCACGCGATTGAGTTTGTCCTCAGGCAAGGCCTGCGCTTCAACATCGCTGATGCCGACATCGCGCGCCAGCGTGTGCGCCACGCTGTGCCGATCGCCGGTGAGCAACAACTGGCGACCCAAACCCAGCTCTCGCAATTCGCTCAAGGCAAAACGCGCCTCGGGTTTGACACTGTCGGCCAGCAACAGCCAGGCAAGGAATTCACCGTTGAGTGCAAGCCCTGCAATCGGGCCATCGTGTTCGGGAACGACTGAAGTGGCGATGCCCAGTTGCGCGAACAACTCTGGACGCCCGAGTGCTGCCTCGCCCTGCTCCGTCATCGCCACCACGCCGAGACCCTGGCGCTCACGGATGTCCGAGAGCAGCAGAAAATGTTCCTGCGTGACCAACCCGGCGAGTGCACGACTCACCGGATGACTACTCGCCGAGCCGAGACTGGCGGCGAGTTTCAGCACATGGCTGCGGTCTTCTAGCGGGCTGTCGATGGACTGCAATCGCAAGGTGCCAAACGTCAGGGTTCCAGTCTTGTCGACCACCAGCGAAGTCAGGTCCGCCAACTCTTCGAGAAACGCTGAACTGCGGATCAGAATCCCGTGCCGCGCCGCCACCGCCACGCCGGCAATCGCCGTGGCCGGAGCCGATAACACCAATGCGCAAGGACACGCCGCCACCAGCACCGCGAGCATCGCCTGAGCATCGTTGGTGACGAACCAGGTCACCGCGGCCAACAGCAACACCAGCACCATGTAACTGCCGGCATAGCGTTCGAGCAAACGCGTGATCGGCGGCTTTGAACGCTCGGCGCTTTGCATCAGGGCAATGACTTTACCGAGGGTCGATTCGTTGCCGGTGCGCGTCACTTCGATGCGCAGCAGACCGTCGAGGTTGATTGCCCCGCCAAACACCTGCATGCCGATGCCGGCCTCGATCGGCACCGACTCGCCGGTAATCGACGCCGTGTCGAGGCTCGCCTGACCGGACAACACCCGACCATCGGCCGGCACCCGATCACCCGCACGCACTTCCACAATGTCGCCGGGCTTGAGTGTGCCGTTGTCGACTTCGACGATGGCTCCGTCAGCCTGAACCTTGCGCGCGTGACTGCGTGTCAGTTTGCCGAGGGCACGAATCGCTTCCTGGGAACCGATCACACTGCGCTCTTCCAATACGTGGCCGAAGATCATGATGATCGGCAGCAGCGCGGCGGTCAGCAGGTCTCCCGTGGCCCAGGCGCCGAGCATGGCGAGGGCGATCAGCTGATCGGTGATCCCGTGCAGGCTCGGATAACGCAGGCTGTACCACGCCGAACGCATCACCGGCACGGCCACCAGTAACGAAGCAAAACCCAACAGCAATTGACTGACGCCGGTCTGCTCCGGCGACAGCCAACGCCAGATCAACCCGAGGCTGAGCAAGCCCAGTGCGAGCATGGCCAAGGTCAATTGGCGCGCAGCGCTGCGTTGTTCAGCCGAAGACAACAGGCTCGGTGTGGCGGCGGTTTGGGCGGTCATTGTGCTGCTCCCTGAATGATCAGGCGGGAATCGTCTTTCGGGTTGACCGTCGTCACCGAGCCGGCCTGGTCGAGAATCTTCGGCATCCGTTCGCGGTAAATGCGCAGCAACATTTGCGGGTCGGTGCCCTGTTGTTGCGCCTTGGCCAGACTCAACACCGTGGCCGTATCGGCCGAGGCTTTGGCCAGCCGTTCACTTGCCTGGGCGTGAGCTATTTGCAGCGTTCGGTCACCTTGCTCATTCGCAGCCTGGGTCAGTTTCTCGGCCTCGGTACGCGCATTGGCGACGGCTTTGTCCGCTTGTTGGCTGGCGGTCAGCACCGCATTGAACGCATTCACCGCTGGGCCGGGCAGGCTCGATTGCACGTCGACTCGCGACACTTCGATACCCAGTCCCTGCCCCGTCGCGGTCAGCTCCGCCAAACGCTGATTGATGCCCTGCACCAAATCACCCCGCAGGCGTTCGCGGCGCTCGGCCGCCTGATTGTCGGTGCCGATCAGCTCGGGTCGCGCCACCAGAATGGTGTCCAGGTCTCGCGCAGCAGTCAGGGCAACAGCGCTGCGAGTGACCAACCGATCGAGTGCCGGCAGCACATGTTCACCTTGGAGCACGAACGCGTAGGGCTCGGTGACCTTGTAAAAAACCCGCACATCGAGTTGCACCACGCCCGCATCACCGGTCAGCAAATAGCCCGAGCCGGCAAGCGCATCGCTCAGCGGTGTAGCGAAAGAGGCCAACCGATCAGCCTGCGATGCGGCGTCGCTGCGAAGCAGATTTTCCACCCGACGCTCGATCACCCGGTCGGCTGCGGGTAACAAAATCACCTGCTCAAAAGGACGCGGCCAGGCCAGCAGCAACCCGGCATTCTGGATGCGATCCAGCGCGCCGAAGTGCAAAACCACCGCACGATTCTGTGGATCAATCTGCCGCACATTGGAGAATGCCCAGGCCAACGCGGCGAGAACTGTCACCGCATACAGCGCCAGAAAAGCCAATCGCCCGGCCTGAATCCAAGGGCTACTTAACTCATGTGTTCCACGTGGAACTAAATTCATGGCTGCGACCCGGACTTGTTATCGAGGGTCGGCGGACCATCCACCAACACCCGGAAAGGCGCGGCATCGGTGCGCAATATCAGTTTGGTGCCCGGGGTGACGATCGTGCCCAAGGTATCGAGGGAGCGCAGCAAGTTGTAGAGCTGCGGTGAACCGGCGTAGGCACGGCCATAAATCTGCGCAGCTTCGACGCGGGATTGAGCTTCGATATCAGCGGCTTTCACCGTCGCATCGGCTTGCACGATGCGCGCATCACGCTCGGCGGCAGAACGAACTTGCGCAGCTTCTCGTTTGCCGATGGCGGTGCGCTCGGTGGCGATTGTTTCACGCTCGGCGCGCATGCGATCGACGGTGGCGGTGAGTGTCACCGACGGCAGGGTCAGACGCTCGATGCCCACTTGCAGCACCCGAACGCCATACGTGGTCAGCAACTGCTGATCGATCTGCTGACGCAGCTGCGCCTCGAAATCTGCGATGTGAACCTTATTGGCGTCGGTGTTCACCAGGTTGGCCAGATCAAAACTGCTCGCGGTGGTTTCCAGTGCAGAGCCCACAAACGTACGAATCTGCCGCGCCGCTTCGTCCGGCTGATTCTGCACGGCCCGCATAAAGCGCTGCACGTTGTCCGGATCGCCCTGCACCTGCCACGCCACATACGCCTGAACAATGATGCGCAAACCGTCGCGCGTCCCCACATCCTGCAAACCGCTGGAGGTGGTACGCAGCCGCAAATCGACAGGAATGGCCGCCTCAAACGGTGCCGGCCAACGCCAGCCAAGGCCCGGCTCCAGCAACACCCGCGACGGATTGCCGAAGCGAGTGATCACCGTGGCCTCCCCCGAGCGCACTTGCACCAGACTCGCTGCCGCGATGGCAAATGCCACCAGCAACGCCGCCCAGCCCATGCGCCGCCACGGGAATGGCCCGGCTTCTTGTGGATCACCGTGGTGATGGTGGTGATGACCGTGGTGATGTCCGCCATGGCCGTGATCGTGGCCAGCGTGGTCATCGTGATCATCGTGATCATCGTGATCGTGAGTATGCGACTGGCTCAATTGGCAGCTCCTGGCTGAGCGCTATTGCGCGGCGACGCAGGATCGGCCGGCAGCGTGAAAGTACGTAGGTCGATGGTCGGCGCATTGTTGCTGCCGCCCAGCCGATGATCGAGGACCAGCAGTTTGGCGTTGGCCAGGCCTTGGGTCAGTTGGCTGAAATACTGTTCCAGCACGAACGCCTGGCCGGCACTGGCATACGCTTTTTGTTCGGCTGTAAATTTCAGATCCGCCGCTTGGGCGGTGGAGTTGATTTCATGCGCACTGGCTGTCGCTTGATCGCGAGCGATGCTGGCCTGCAACTGCGCCTGATTGGTCGCCTCCGCTGCCGCACCGCGCTCGCGGGAGATCAATGCCTGGGCACCAATCTGCGCCGCCTGAACACCGTGATAAGCATTGGCCGCACCGGCTGGCGGGTGAATGGCCTCCACCACCGTGGCGAGGATTTCCACGCCGCTGTCGAGTTTGTGCAAATCAGCCTGCACGGCGTGGCCAATCTCTTCGGCCAGCCCTACCCTGTCTTCGCCGAGCAAACCATCGAGGGTTCGCGAAGCAAAGTCGTGAACCAGAATCCGGCTGGCGGTGCTGCGAATCAACGTCGGTACATCGGCGCTGTTGTACGTCGCGGCCAACGCGGCTTGATCGGTCAGGCCGATGCGATAGACAAAACGCACGTCCATGTTGACGATCTGAAAACTCTGCTTGTCGGCACGGCTGCTGGCGATGACCTGGGATTTATCGTTGACATGGCTGGCGTCCCACAAACGATTGGCAATCGCCGGTGCCGGGCCTTCCGCAGGTTCCAAGACGACCACCGGCGCCGACGTTTCGCCAACGCTGGTGGCCAACTCGTGAACCACACCGTTTTCAACGCTCAACACCCGGCCCAACGGCCACGGCAGACCGGCATGCAGACCAGGACCGAACACTTCCACCGGTTTGCCGAAACGCTCGTAGATGCCCCGCCCTTGCAGCGGTATTTCGTGAATGCCGGTGAGCGACCACCCGACGATCGCCACCACCGCCATCACCGGTAAAAACGCCCGGCGCATGTAGGTGAAGGCCCAGATCTGCCGCAAGTCGATGCCGAAGCGGTTATGCAGTTCATGCTGCAATGCCAGCAACGGTTGTGGCGGCCAGCGCAGCATGTCGGCGACGAAGCTGCGTGCCAGCAATGTCGGTTCAAGTTGTTCACGGCGAGGGCTGAACAGCGACAACACCGCGCGCAACAGCAACTCAACCGCGACCAGCCCTGGCAGCAAGCCGATCAGCACCGCCAACCGCGCAGGCCAGACTGATGCTTCGTTGCTGAACAACAAACATAAAGCGCTTAACACCAGGCCAATGATCGCCACCCGGCTCATCTGCGCCAACTGCCCCGCTTCTGGCCATTGGGCGACGTTTTCCTGGGCGAGCTGACGCTCAAGTACCAGCAAACCGAAGGCCAGCAATAACGACAATGCGGCGCCGACGCTTGCCGATAAGCCCAACGCAGCGGGCGGTAACGTGAGGTTCCAGAACTGGCTGATGCTGAAGATCGTCAACAGCGCCCAACCGGCGAGCCAGAGGGTCGGCGCGCCGATCTGCCCAAGCATGCGCACCCAACGCTGACTGAGTCGCTCCAGCAATCGTTCATACCAGCCTTCCGGGGCAACGGTGTCGTCCGAGACCACCACCGGCAGCGTCGGGCTCATCGCCTGCGCACGCCACTGAGTCACCCACCAAGCCGATTGCAGACCGGCAACCAGCACCAGCAAACCGGCGCTCTGACTGACCAGCAACGGAGCCCACAGCGACAGCGGTGCAAACAGCCCGACAAAAAACGCCAATAACAGACCGACCGCCGCCAAGGCGCCCAGGCCGATGGCGAACTGACGCAATCGCCGCCCTTGAAAGACCGCCTGCTGAAAGCGCGGCAGCCCTTCTACCTGTGTTCCATCGACTTCGAGATCGACTTGCATACCACCCCAGTGTTTATCATTGACCACATCGCAGTTCGTTACGATATAACGAAAGTGGTGAAATTTTTGTACTAATTCGTTCTATCTAAAGACGCTCGACCTGTCGCCTTGCTGAAGCCTTGACCGAAATAGCCCGAAACGCACATATTACGTCCGTAATTTTAATCAAAGACTACGGTTACCCAGCCATTGCCCTTTCAGTCCAGGAGTACATCCATGAGCACTTATGACGTCGTGATTCTGGGCGGTGGCCCCGGCGGTTACAACGCAGCGATCCGCGCAGGTCAGCTGGGCTTGAAAGCGGCGTGCGTGGAAGGTCGGGCGACGCTCGGCGGGACCTGCCTTAACGTCGGTTGCATGCCATCCAAGGCGCTTCTGCATGCCTCGGAACTCTACGACGCGGCCATGGGCTCAGAATTCGCCAACCTGGGGATCGAGGTCAAACCGACCCTCAACCTCGCCCAGATGATGAAGCAGAAAGATGAAAGCGTGACCGGGCTGACCAAGGGCATCGAATTTCTGTTTCGCAAAAACAAAGTTGACTGGATCAAAGGCTGGGGCCACATCGACGGACCGGGCAAAGTGACGGTGACCGACAGCCAGGGCAGCAAGACTGAACTGAGCGCCAAGGACATCATTATCGCCACCGGCTCCGAACCCACTCCCCTGCCTGGCGTCGAGATCGATAACAAACGCATTCTCGACTCCACCGGCGCGCTGTCACTGGCCGAAGTGCCGAAGCACCTGGTGGTGATCGGTGCCGGCGTGATCGGCCTGGAACTGGGCTCGGTATGGCGGCGCTTGGGCGCTCAGGTGACCGTGGTCGAATTTCTCGACCGGATCTGCCCCGGCGTGGACGGTGAAGCAGGCAAAACCCTGCAACGCTCGCTGAGCAAACAGGGCATCAGCTTCAAATTGAGCTCAAAAGTCACCCATGCGACACCCTCGGCAACCGGCGTTCAGCTCAGCGTCGAACCCGCAGCCGGTGGCACGGCCGAAACGATAGAGGCCGATTACGTGCTGGTTTCTATCGGGCGTAGGCCTTACACCGAGGGTCTGGGTCTGGAAAACGTCGGCCTTAGCACCGACAAACGCGGCATGCTCGCCAACAAGGGCCACCGCACCGAAGCCGCTGGCGTGTGGGTGATCGGCGACGTCACGTCCGGGCCGATGCTCGCCCACAAGGCCGAAGATGAAGCCATGGCCTGCATCGAGCAGATCGTCGGCAAGGCGGGCGAAGTCAACTACGACTTGATCCCCAACGTCATTTACACCAAGCCCGAGCTGGCCAGCGTCGGCAAGACCGAAGAGCAACTCAAGGCTGAAGGTCGCGCGTACAAAGTCGGCAAGTTTCCCTTCACCGCCAACAGCCGGGCGAAGATCAACCACGAGACCGAAGGCTTCGCCAAAGTGCTGGCCGATGAGCGCACCGACGAGATTCTCGGCGTGCACCTTGTGGGGCCGAGTGTCAGTGAAATGATTGGTGAATATTGTGTGGCAATGGAGTTCAGCGCTTCGGCTGAAGACATTGCGCTGACATGCCACCCGCATCCGACGCGGTCCGAGGCGTTGCGTCAGGCGGCGATGAATGTGGAGGGGATGGCGACGCAGATGTAAGTCAGCCTGATGGATTGATGTCGTCAGTCAGGCCGCCATCGCGAGCAGGCTCACTCCTACACTGGTTTTGTGAACGCCACAAATCCCCTGTGTGAGCGAGCCTGCTCGCGATGGGGTCGACTCGGTCTCAACCCGGTAAATGCCCCAACGGCAACGCCCCCGGTGTCTTCACCGTGTGAATCGCAAAGTTGCTGCGGATGTCACTGACGCCCGGCAATTTCAGCAGCCGCTCCGTAAGAAAGCGGTCATACCCGCGCAAATCCGGCACCACCACTTGCAGCAGAAAATCCGACTCCCCTGACACCAGAAACGCCGAAATCACCTCGGGCAGTGCCGTCACGGCCTGGCGAAAGGCTTCGGCCTGTTCATCGTTGTGGCGCTCCACCTTGACCCCGACAAACACCGTCAGCCCAAGCCCCACTTCATCCCGATCAAGATTGGCCTGATAGCCGCGAATCACCCCGGCCTCCTCCAGCATCCGCACCCGGCGCAAACATGGCGAAGCGGACAAACCGATCTCATCGGCCAATTGCACATTGCTCAGGCGACCATCCCGTTGCAGGGCTGCGAGGATTTTCCGGTCGTAGGCGTCCAGTTTCATGGTTTGGCAGATCCTGATGGTTTTATCGCGACGAAGTGGCAGGTTATGCCAATTATCGATGCTTTAGAAGCTGACTACGCAAGCACCTGCCCCTCCCTTCGGTCCTAGACTGGCGCTACCGAATCGACAACGAATGGGGTGCAACGTGGAAGGACTCTGGCTGTTTTTCATGGCGCTGGCGGTGGTGTATCTGTTGCCCGGCCCGGACATGATTCTGCTGCTGCAGACCGGCGCCCGTCAGTGCAAAGGCGCGGCATTGGCGACGGCGGTGGGCCTGGGCATTGCCCGTGGTTGTCATGTGGCGTTGGCCGCATTGGGGCTGGCGGCGCTGTTCAAAGCCGCGCCATGGACATTCGACGTGGTGCGTCTGGCGGGGGCCGCTTACATACTGTGGATCGGCATTCAGTGCCTGCGAACCACGATGTTGCCGAACCTGAATGGCAGCGATGCCGCCCTCGAAAAACCTCGCTGGCAGGACGCGATCCAGCGCGGTTTGCTGACCAACCTGCTCAACCCCAAGGCGTTGCTGTTCTGCTCGGTGTTGCTGCCACAGTTCATCAACCCTCACGCCGGACCGGTGCTCGCGCAATTTGCAGTATTGGGCGTGCTGCTGGTCGGCGTCGGTTTACTCTTCGACAGCGCCTACGCATTGACCGGCGCCGCACTGGGCCGCTGGCTGCAACGCAGTCCCTCGGCCCAGCGCCTGCAACAGTGGTTGTTCGGCAGCCTGTTGATCGGTTTCGCCGTGCGGCTGGCCTTTGTTCAACAGGCCTGAGCCTCACTGCGCTTTACGGCGACGGCGTCGGCTGACCAACAACAGCGCCGCGGCCATCACCGCGATGACGCCACCGATCTGCAACGGCCACTTGTACGGTCGCAGCACCGAACGGGTGGCGTCAGTCGCCTGGGTCACATAACGTTTGCTGGCATTCTCCAAGTCGGGATACGGGCACTGGTGACCGAAATCCACCGCCCAATCCACATACGGGCCTTCTTTGACGTAGCGCTGGTGGCTCAGCGCTGGCGGTGCCGGCACCTGGGTGTCGACGTAATGCTTGAGTTCATCGACGGTCAGCACCCGCTCGGCAACGGTCGCGGCATCGAACCAATAGATACTTTGGCTGCGATAAAGCTGATCGAACGCTTGCAGGTAGTCCCCGCGTTGCAACGCAAGAATCGCGCTTTCACCCTCGACCCGACACTTGGGCTGCAGGCTTTCGAAATCGTAATCCGGCGTGCGTCGCTCGCCCCACGACTCGTTCTGCGGGACGGCCTGGGCAGCCTTGGCATACGCCGCAGCCGCTGCGTTTTTGTCGCCATCACGCAGCGCCAGTTTCGCTCGCAGCCACCACGCCAGACCACCGTCCCCAGCGTGTTCAAGGAACGCTTTGGTGCTGGCGTAATCGCCCTGCTGATAATTCATCGCCGCCAGTCGGTCAGCGATGTCCAGGCTGCCGCGCGTGCTGCTTTGCAGCAGTTTGATCAGTTTCAGTTCGTTTGGCGGTTGATCACCGAATGACCAGCCCAAGCGACTGATCAGCGACGCTGTCACCAGTTGCTGCACCGGTTTGCCCTTGAGCAACTCGGTCAACTGATCCTCAGGCATCGCCAGCAGATCCGCCATCAGCAGCTTCAGCGAGGTGTACCCCACCGCCGAGCCGTGACGATTCTGCGTGGCGTACAGGTTGATGGCGCGGTTCCAGTCGCCAGCGGTGCGTGCCACGCGGGCCTCTTCGCCGAGGCTGGCGACGCCCAGTTCCAGCGGGTCGCTGAAGCCGTCGATGCTCATCTGACGGGTCTGCTCGAAGGCTTTTCGCACCTGCGCCAGCAGAGCCACCATAAGACCAAACGACGAACGCTCAAGACTGTCGATTGGGGCGGGTGATTATGCACCAAGTAAGCTAATTCGGGCCGCGATGCCCGGTCACTGATGTGCAGCGACACCCAAAGCCTATCCCCCCGACTTCCGACACGACAACCGCTAGAACGTGTCGGAATCGTCTCCAGGAACACTCAAGTCTGTAGGACGCTCGACGTATTTTTCAGGCCAACATCGGCCCAATGTAGGAGTGAGCCTGCTCGCGATCGCTGTTTAACATTCAACATTGAAGTGGGCTGACACACCGCTATCGCGAGCAGGCTCACTCCTACGGGGGATGTTCTGTGTTCTTTAGATTGGTCACAAATCCAGCACCAACGGCTGTGAACCCTGCGCCGGCACCGCGCAACAAATCAGCACCTCTCCAGCATCGGGCACCTCCGCCGGAGGCTGTGGGTAACTCACCTCCCCGCTGATCAGGCGAGTCTTGCAGGTCCCGCAGGAACCACCGCGGCAACTGAATTCCGGGCGCAATCCGCGGCTTTCCGCCAGCTCCAGCAAACTGCCGCCGTCCGGCTGCCAGCGTGCCTCTTTGGCCGAGCGCTGGAACACCACGGGCACCGAAACGGTGGCGGCCGGTGGTTGCTCAATGACTATGGCGTCCGGGTCCGGCGTGCGCCGTAGCGTCGATGGGCCAAAGGTTTCGGCGTGAATCCTTGCGTCGCGAATGTCCAGATCCCGCAAGCTGTCGTACAGCCCTTGGGTAAAACTGCCCGGGCCGCAGAGGACAAAATCCACTTGGTCGTAGTCTTCCACCTCAAGAGTCGTCTTGAGCAGGTCGGCGTCAATGCGCCCGGTCAGGTCAAAATCTTCACCTTCATGGGCGTCCGGCTCCGGCTGACTGAGCAACCGCAGCACGCGCACCGCGTCTCCGAGGCCATGAAGCAAGCGATCCAGCTCAGGACGAAACGGTTGATCGGCCAAGGTTCGCGAACTCTGGAAAAACCAGGTCGGGCGGATGCTCCGTGTGCGCAGGCCTTGATAAACCACCTCACGCACCATCGACAGCAGCGGCGTGATACCGACGCCGGCAGCCAGCAGCACCAGCGGCCGCCGCTCATTGGCCGCCACGGTGAAATGCCCCTGAGGCGCACGGGCTTCCAGCACATCGCCAACACGGATTTGCTCATGCAAGTGCGAAGACACCAACCCATCCCGCTTCACACTGATGCGGAAAAAGTCATCGGACGGCGCGCTCGACAGGCTGTATGTGCGGATATGCACATCGCCCGCAATGTTGAATCGCAACGGCAAATGTTGCCCGGCCTGAAACACCGGCAACCCGGCATCATCGGCAGGCTCCAGATAGATCGAACGGATGTTGTGGCTTTCCCGTTCGATACGCGCCACCCGCAGCGGCCGCCAGCGATCGCCCAGGGCCTTGGCTTGCAGGCGAGCGTTCGCCTGCGCCCAGGTGCCGGTCATCAAACTGGTGGGTGACACGCCGTCAAAGCGCCAGCGCAAGGCCAGCGCCGCAGGCCGGCGCACCACGCGCTCCACTTCGAAAGTCCACAACCGCTCGGCCCCTTGAAAGGCTTCGACTTGCGGGCCTTCGAGGATGACTTGCGTGCGGCCGCTGAGGTGCAGCAGGTCGCCCGAATTGAAATCGATGAACAGCAAACCGGCACGAGGATTGATCAGCAGGTTGCCCAAGGTGTTGAAGAACAGGTTACCGGCGAAGTCCGGGATGGTCAGGCGATTGCCTTCCACCTGGACGAAACCGGCCTGGCCTCCCCGATGAGAAACGTCCACCGAGCGTTGGCCCTCGACGTCCACATAGCTGGCGACAAAGAAGGTATCGGCGCCAGCAATCATGGCTTGGGCTGCGTCATCCAGCGCATTGAGGTGCTGCGCCACACGGGTCGCCGGATCCGCCAAGGGCACCGAGCGAAACTGGCGCAGTTGAATGTATTGCGGACAATTGCCGAACGATTGCTCCACCGTCACCCCGAAGCCGTTCGCCGTCACAGCGCCGACTCGGCCATTCATTCGGTTGCGACGCCGAGTGTGCAGCTCGATGCCGAGCAGACCGATCGCCGCGCCTTCTTGCAATTGCGCAGGGTCGTCGCTGCCGGGCAGGCTGTCGAACTGCAACAGCGCAGGCGCTGGAGAATGAGCAAAACCCGGCGTCCCTTCCAGAATACTGGCCCAAGGGTTGCCGTCAGCATCCACCGCGCCGTACAGCATGAACGGCAATTGCTGATAGAACTGGCGGTGCTGATCCGGCATCTCGCCGCGAATCACCCTACGACCTAATGTATCCATTCGCTCGGCTACACCGACGTGAGCCTGCAACTGTTTCTCACCAGCGTGCCAAGGTGAACGGTCCATAACGGCTTCTCCCCTGCGCTCATCGCGCAACCAAAACGGCCCGACTGAGTCGGGCCGTGAGCTTCAGGCAGTTTTTTGCAAACCGGCGACGGTGCGCGGCATGCCGACAAACCCTGGCAAGGCTTCGATGCGCGCCAGCCAGGCGCGGATGTTGGCGTAGTCATCCAGTGACACGTTGCCTTCCGGCGCATGGGCGATGTAGCTGTAGGCCGAGACATCGGCAATGGTCGGCTCGTTGCCGACGAGGTATTGGGTTGCGGCCAGTTCCTGATCGATCATTTTCAGCCAAGTGTGGGCGTAAGCGATCGTCTCTTCAGCGTTGTAAGACGCACCAAACACCGTGATCAACCTTGCTCTTGCCGGGCCAAAGGCAATCGGCCCTGCGGCGATCGACAACCAGCGCTGAACCCTGGCCGCACCGACCGGATCGGTGGGCAGCCAGCGACCGTTGCCGTATTTCTGCGCCAGGTAGACCAGAATCGCGTTGGAATCGGCCAGCACCACGCCTGAATCATCAATTGCCGGCACCTGACCTAACGGATTGAGTGCCAGGTAATCCGCCTGCTTGTGCGCGCCCTTGGCCAGATCAACGAAGATCAGCTCGGTTGGCAGTTGCAGCAGGGACAGCATCAGCTCCACACGGTGAGCGTGGCCAGAGCGAGGGAAGTTGTAGAGTTTGATGGCTTGCATGGTCGACTCCGCTGGGTAGTGGCGCCGTTCAGGAAAGATCAGCGCCGATGGGAGTCATCTTCCACCATCAACCAAAACAACAGAATAACCAGCAAACGCAATCCATTATTTCAACCAACGCAATAAACCGTCAGCCGTGCAGGGCCGGGTGCTCACGCAACGCCTTCACCGCGAAGTCGACAAAACTGCGGACCCGCACCGGAGCCTTGCGCCCTCCCTGGTAGACCACATGAATGGGCAATGGCGGCAGTTCGAAGTCCGCGAGAACGATTTCCAGCTCACCGGAAGCCACCTTGCTCGCGACTTGATACGACAGGACTCGGGTCAGGCCCAGTCCCATGGCGGCAGCAGTGATAGCCGCCTGGTTGGCGGTGACCACGAGGCGCGGTTCAGGACGAACGCTGATCGGCTCCCCCGCCTCAAGAAACGGCCAGGTTCTCAGTTGGCCAATGGACGAGGTGGCGATAATCGGCGCCCCGTTCAAATCATTAGGGTGCCGAGGCTTGCCGCGGCTCGCCAAAAACGCTGGAGAAGCACAAATCACCCGCCGCACCTCGCCCACTCGGATTGCATGCTGGTTGCTGTCAGGCAATTCACCGATGCGCACGGCCACATCGATGCCCTCCTCGACCATGCTCACCACCCGGTCGACGAGCAGCGCATTGATGGTGACTTCAGGAAATTGATTGAGGTAACCGACCGTGAGCGGCGTGACGAACAACTCACCGAACAACACCGGCGCGGTGATCGTCAATTGCCCACGGGGCTGGGCGTGGCTTCCGGCTGCCGAATCCTCGGCTTCCTGCACCTCGGCGAGAATCCTCCGACAATCTTCCAGAAAACGCTGCCCCGCCTCGCTCAAATGCACGCTGCGGGTGGTGCGGGTGAGCAACTGCGTGCCGATGCGCTTCTCCAGCGCCGCCACCGCCCGGGTCACACTGGCGGCCGACATCCCCAAACGCCGGGCTGCCGCTGAGAAGCCTTGGTCCTGGGCAACGGCGACGAAGACCTGCATTTCCTGGAATCGGTCCATAGGGCATGTCCTTCATTTGGATAAAAAAAATCGCAACCATAGGCTGCGATTTTTATTGTTCAGTCAGCTGTGGATAACTTATTCCACTGTCACCGACTTAGCCAGGTTCCGCGGCTGGTCAACATCAGTCCCTTTCAACACCGCCACGTAGTACGACAGCAACTGCAGCGGGATGGTGTAGAGGATCGGCGACAGGATGTCGTGGATGTGCGGCATGTGCACAACGTGGGTGCCTTCGCCGTTGGTCATGCCAGCCTTTTCGTCTGCGAAGACGATCAACTGGCCGCCACGGGCGCGGACTTCCTGGAGGTTGGACTTGAGCTTCTCCAGCAGTTCGTTGTTCGGCGCCACGGTGACCACGGGCATGTCGTTATCCACAAGCGCCAACGGGCCGTGCTTCAGTTCGCCAGCCGGGTAGGCTTCAGCGTGGATGTAGGAGATTTCCTTGAGTTTCAGGGCGCCTTCCATCGCTACCGGGAATTGCGCGCCACGACCGAGGAACAGGGTGTGCTTCTTCTCGGCGAACAGTTCGGCGATTTTCTCTACGGTGCCGTCCATGGCCAAGGCTTCGCCCAGGCGGGTTGGCAGACGACGCAATTCTTCGACCAGGGTGGCTTCGACGCCTTTGGCCAAGGTGCCGCGAACCTGACCGAGGGACAGGGTCAGCAACAGCAGACCGACCAATTGAGTGGTGAACGCTTTGGTCGAGGCCACGCCGATTTCGCGACCGGCCTGGGTCAGCAGGGTCAGGTCGGATTCACGCACCAGTGAGCTGATGCCGACGTTGCAGATCGCCAGGCTGGCGAGGAAGCCCAGTTCCTTGGCGTTGCGCAGGGCGGCCAGGGTGTCGGCGGTTTCGCCGGACTGGGAGATGGTCACGAACAGGGTGTTCGGCTGTACCACGACTTTGCGGTAGCGGAATTCGCTGGCGACTTCGACCTGGCACGGGATACCGGCCAGTTCTTCCAGCCAGTAACGGGCAACCATGCCGGCGTGGTAGCTGGTGCCGCAGGCGACGATCTGCACGTTGCGTACTTTGGCGAACAGCTCCGCGGCCTGTGGGCCGAAAGCTTGTACCAGCACACCATTCGGGCTCAGACGACCTTCGAGGGTGCGTTGAACCACGGACGGTTGCTCGTGGATTTCCTTGAGCATGAAGTGGCGGTATTCGCCTTTATCGGCCGCTTCGGCGCCGTCACGGTACTGCACGGCTTCACGCTCGACGGCTTGGCCGTTCACGTCCCAGATGTGCACGCTGTCGCGGCGAATTTCGGCGATATCGCCTTCTTCCAGGTACATGAAACGGTCGGTGACCTGACGCAGGGCCAACTGATCGGAAGCGAGGAAGTTTTCACCCAGGCCCAGGCCAATCACCAACGGGCTGCCGCTGCGGGCTGCAACCAGGCGATCCGGCTGATCGGCGCTGATAACCGCCAGACCATAAGCACCGTGCAGCTCTTTGACGGTGGCTTTGAGGGCCACGGTCAGGTCGCGCAGGTCCTTGAGTTTGTGGTTCAGCAGGTGAGCGATGACTTCGGTGTCGGTGTCCGAAGTGAACACGTAACCCAAGGCTTTCAGCTGTTCACGCAGGGCTTCGTGGTTTTCGATGATGCCGTTGTGCACCACGGCCAGGTCGCCTGAGAAATGCGGGTGCGCGTTGCGCTCGCACGGCGCACCGTGAGTGGCCCAACGAGTGTGGGCGATGCCGAGGCGACCAACCAGCGGTTCGGCTTCAAGGGCGATTTCCAGCTCGCTGACCTTGCCCGGACGACGCATGCGCTCAAGCTTTTCATCGTTGGTGAAGACCGCCACACCGGCGCTGTCATAGCCACGGTATTCCAGGCGCTTGAGGCCTTCGAGCAGGATGGCGGTGATATTACGTTCTGCGACTGCGCCGACAATTCCACACATGCTATTTCTCCTGACTGACAGCCGCGCAAATCAAATTGATGCCGCGGGCTTGAATCTGATCGCGTGCCGCAACCGGCAGGCGTTCATCGGTAATAAGGGTATGGACGCTGCTCCAGGGCAGTTCCAGGTTGGGAATCTTGCGGCCGATCTTGTCGGCCTCCACCATCACGATCACTTCACGGGTGACGTCAGCCATGACTCGGCTCAGACCCAGCAATTCATTGAAGGTGGTGGTACCGCGAACCAGATCGATGCCATCGGCACCAATGAACAACTGGTCGAAATCGTAAGAACGTAGTACCTGCTCGGCGACCTGCCCCTGAAAGGACTCGGAATGCGGGTCCCAGGTGCCACCGGTCATCAACAGCACCGGTTCGTGTTCGAGTTCGCTCAATGCATTGGCAACGTTCAGGGAATTGGTCATCACCACCAGTCCCGGCTGCTGGCCGAGTTCCGGGATCATGGCAGCGGTGGTGCTGCCGCTGTCAATGATGATCCGCGCATGCTCGCGAATCCGCGTGACAGCGGCACGGGCAATGGCCTGCTTGTATTTGGAGACCGGTTGGCCGATGTCGGCGACCAGTTCCTGAGGCATGGTGATCGCTCCGCCATAACGGCGCAGCAACAGGCCATTACTCTCAAGCGCGGCCAAATCCTTGCGAACCGTAACTTCCGACGTTTCGAAGCGCTTGGCCAGCTCATCCACACTGACTTCGCCCTGTTCATTGAGCAAGGCGAGGATATTGTGGCGGCGTTGGGGTGTATTGCGTTTCGACATGATCTGGTAAGTTTCGATTCGAAAGATAATGAAAGCAATCAAAACGTATTGGCGAAACTTCGTCAAGCCTGCACAAGAAAAATATCTGTGGATAAAAAGCTTCGCGGGCAAGCCTCGCTCCTACGGTTCAGCGTCGTTCACACATTATGTGAACACCTGAAAACTTGTAGGAGCGAGCGGGCGGCGATCCGACTTGCCCGCGAAGGCAATCTCAAAACCGCCGCAAAGCGCTGTGGATAACTCAGCTCTTCTTGATCTTCACCGGCCGTTTCCAACCATCGATGTTCTTCTGACGTGCCCGCCCCACCGCCAACTGTGCGTTATCCACATTCTGGGTAATGGTCGAACCGGCCGCCGTCGTCGCACCGGAAGAGATATCCACAGGCGCTACCAACGAGTTGTTGGAACCGATGAACACATCTTCACCCAGCACGGTTTTCCATTTGTTGGCACCGTCGTAGTTGCAGGTGATGGTGCCCGCGCCAATGTTGGTACGCGCACCGATCTCGGCATCACCCAGGTAGGTCAGGTGACCGGCCTTGGCGCCTTCGCCCAAGTGAGCGTTCTTCAGCTCGACGAAGTTACCCACATGCGCACGCGCCTCAAGCACCGTACCCGGGCGCAGGCGTGCGAATGGACCGGCATCGCTGCCTTCGCCCAGAATCGCGCCTTCGATATGACTGTTGGCCTTGATCACCACGCCTTTGCGCAGGGTGCTGTCCTTGATCACGCAGTTCGGGCCGATCACCACGTCATCTTCAATGACGACCTTGCCTTCGAGGATCACGTTGATGTCGATCAGTACATCGCGGCCTACGGTGACTTCACCCCGCACGTCGAAGCGTGCCGGGTCACGCAGGGTCACGCCTTGAGCCATCAAACGGCGACCGGCCCGCAATTGATAGTGACGCTCGAGTTCGGAAAGCTGCTTGCGATCGTTGGCGCCCTGCACTTCCATGGCGTCATGGGGTTGCTCGGTGGCCACCACCAGACCATCGCTGACCGCCATCGCGATCACGTCGGTCAGGTAGTACTCGCCCTGGGCATTGTTGTTGGAGAGACGGCTCATCCAGCCACCCAGTTGCGCGAAAGGCAGCGCCAGGATGCCAGTGTTGCCTTCGGTGATTGCGCGCTCGGTTTCGTTGGCGTCTTTCTGCTCGACGATCGCCGTGACCTTGCCCGCGGCATCGCGGACGATGCGGCCGTAACCGGTCGGGTCTTCAAGCTCAACGGTGAGCAAGCCCAGTTGCTGCGGTGCGACTTTCTTGAGCAAACGTTGCAGGGTTTCGACTTCAATCAACGGTACGTCACCGTACAGGATCAGCACGGTGTCGGATTCGATGAACGGCACAGCCTGAGCCACCGCATGACCAGTACCCAACTGTTTGTCCTGCAGGACGAAATTCAGATCGTCCGCCGCGAGGCGCTCGCGCACCGCTTCGGCGCCATGACCAATCACCACGTGGATGCGCTGTGGATCAAGTTGCCGTGCGCTGTGGATAACATGGCCAAGCATCGAATTGCCGGCAATCGGGTGCAGGACTTTTGGCAACGCCGAACGCATGCGAGTGCCTTGGCCGGCAGCGAGGATAACGATTTCAAGAGACATGACTGGCTACCAATCCTGGGTGGTCAGCGGCTGCGACCAGGTTATGAAAATCGGAAAAGAAAAAAGGGTAGCCGAGGCTACCCTTTTTAATCAATCGCACAACAAGCAATGGCCTATTAGTGGCCAAACTTCTTGCGGATCTGCTGGACGGTGCGCAGCTGAGCTGCAGCCTCGGCCAGACGTGCGGCAGCAGAACCGTAATCGAATTCCGCGCCCCGCTCATGCAAGGCCTTCTCGGCAGCCTTAACGGCTTCCTGAGCGGAGGCTTCGTCCAGGTCGGCAGCACGTTGCACGGTGTCGGCAAGAACCTTGACCATGTTCGGCTGAACCTCGAGGAAACCACCGGAGATGTAATACACCTCCTCTTCCCCGCCCTGCTTGACCAGGCGGATCGGGCCAGGCTTGAGATTAGTGATCAGCGGCGCGTGGCCCAGGGCGATACCAAGATCACCCAGTGCACCGTGCGCAATCACCATCTCGACCAGGCCGGAGAAGATTTCCCCTTCCGCGCTGACGATATCGCAATGGACTGTCATAGCCATCTGATTGCCTCAACCTAAATTAGCGCCCGTTGCCGGGCGCCGGGATTACAGTTTCTTGGCTTTCTCGATCGCTTCTTCGATGCCGCCGACCATGTAGAACGCTTGTTCTGGCAGGTGGTCGTAGTCACCGTTGAGGATGCCTTTGAAGCCAGCAATGGTGTCTTTCAGGGAAACGTATTTACCCGATGCACCGGTGAAGACTTCAGCCACGAAGAACGGCTGCGACAAGAAACGCTGGATCTTACGAGCACGGTTTACCAACTGCTTGTCGGCTTCCGACAGCTCGTCCATACCCAGGATCGCAATGATGTCCTTCAGTTCTTTGTAACGTTGCAGAACGTACTGTACGCCGCGAGCGGTGTCGTAGTGGTCCTGGCCGATTACGTTCGGGTCCAGCTGGCGCGAAGTCGAGTCGAGTGGATCGACCGCTGGGTAGATACCCAGGGAAGCGATGTCACGGGACAGAACGACGGTGGCGTCCAAGTGGGCGAAAGTGGTCGCTGGCGACGGGTCAGTCAAGTCATCCGCCGGTACGTATACCGCCTGGATCGAGGTGATCGAACCGTTCTTGGTCGAAGTGATACGCTCTTGCAGAGTACCCATCTCTTCGGCCAGGGTCGGCTGGTAACCTACTGCGGAAGGCATACGGCCCAGCAGTGCGGATACTTCAGTACCGGCCAGGGTGTAACGATAGATGTTGTCGACGAACAGCAGAACGTCGTTACCTTCGTCACGGAACTTCTCGGCCATGGTCAGGCCGGTCAGTGCTACGCGCAGACGGTTACCCGGCGGCTCGTTCATCTGACCGTAAACCAGTGCCACTTTGTCCAGAACGTTGGAATCCTTCATCTCGTGGTAGAAGTCGTTACCCTCACGAGTACGCTCACCCACACCGGCGAAAACGGAATAACCGCTGTGCTCGATGGCGATGTTACGGATCAGTTCCATCATGTTTACGGTTTTGCCTACACCGGCACCACCGAACAGACCGACTTTACCACCCTTGGCGAACGGGCAAACCAGGTCGATAACCTTGATGCCGGTTTCCAGCAGGTCGTTGCCGCCCGCTTGTTCAGCGAAGGTTGGCGCAGGACGGTGAATGCCCCAGCGCTCTTCGGTGTCAATCGGACCAGCTTCGTCGATCGGGTTGCCCAGAACGTCCATGATCCGGCCCAGAGTCGCTTTACCGACCGGTACGGAGATGGCAGCGCCAGAGTCGGTGACTTCCAGACCGCGCTTCAAGCCTTCGGTGGAACCCATCGCAATGGTACGAACCACGCCGTCGCCCAGCTGTTGCTGAACTTCGAGGGTGGTTTCAGCCGCGCTCACTACTTTCAGCGCGTTGTAGATGCTCGGTACGCTGTCGCGTGGAAATTCCACGTCGATAACGGCGCCGATGATTTGAACGATACGTCCGCTACTCATAGCTGGATCCTCTGAATATTTGAACCGTTAAACCGCGGCAGCGCCGCCGACGATTTCCGAGATCTCTTGGGTGATCGCAGCCTGACGCGCCTTGTTGTAGACCAGCTGCAAATCGCTGATCAAATCACCGGCGTTGTCGGTAGCGTTCTTCATCGCGATCATCCGCGCAGCCTGTTCAGCCGCGTTGTTCTCGACCACCGCCTGGTAGACCTGCGACTCCACGTAACGGACCATCAAGCCGTCAAGCAGCTCTTTGGCGTCCGGTTCGTACAGATAATCCCAGTGGTGCTTGAGTTCCTGTTCCGGGGTTGCCACCAGTGGAATCAATTGCTCCACGGTAGGCGTTTGCGTCATGGTGTTGATGAACTTGTTGGACACCACGGACAGGCGGTCAATACGGCCGTCCAGGTAGGCATCCAGCATCACCTTGACGCTGCCGATCAAGTCATTGATCGACGGCTCTTCACCCAGGTGGCTGATAGCTGCTACGACGTTACCGCCGAAGTTGCGGAAGAAAGCCGCACCCTTGCTACCAACAACACACAGATCGATCTCGACGCCGTTTTCGCGGTTTACCGCCATGTCCTTGACCAGGGCCTTGAACAGGTTGGTGTTCAAGCCACCACACAGACCACGGTCACTGCTCACCACGACGTAACCGACGCGCTTTACTTCACGGTCGATCATGAACGGGTGGCGATATTCCGGGTTGGCGTTGGCCAGATGGCCAATAACCTGGCGGATGCGCTCCGCATAAGGACGGCTAGCCGACATGCGCATTTGTGCCTTGCGCATTTTGCTGACCGCCACTTTTTCCATGGCGCTGGTAATCTTTTGCGTGCTTTTGATGCTCGCAATCTTACTGCGAATCTCTTTTGCGCCTGCCATGTAACACCTATCAGGTTAGCAAGCGGGAGCCTTGCGGCCCCCGCTGCGGCTTACCAGGTTTGGGTGGCCTTGAACTTCTCGATACCGGCTTTCATGCCAGCGTCGATTTCGTCATTGAAGTCACCCTTCACGTTGATCTTCGCCATCAAATCGGCGTGATCGCGGTTGAAGAAAGCAATCAGCGCTTGTTCGAAGCTGCCGATCTTGGCGATTTCAACGTCAGTCAGGAACCCACGCTCAGCGGCATACAGCGACAGCGCCATGTCAGCGATCGACATTGGTGCGTATTGCTTCTGCTTCATCAGCTCGGTAACGCGCTGACCATGCTCAAGTTGCTTACGGGTCGCTTCGTCCAGGTCAGAAGCGAACTGGGCGAATGCCGCCAGTTCACGGTACTGAGCCAGAGCGGTACGGATACCACCGGAGAGCTTCTTGATGATCTTGGTCTGAGCGGCACCACCCACACGGGATACCGAAACACCGGCGTTCACAGCAGGACGGATCCCGGAGTTGAACATGGCCGATTCCAGGAAGATCTGACCGTCGGTGATGGAAATCACGTTGGTCGGAACGAACGCGGAAACGTCGCCAGCCTGGGTTTCGATGATCGGCAGTGCGGTCAGGGAACCGGTTTTGCCGGTCACTGCGCCGTTGGTGAACTTCTCTACGTATTCTTCCGAAACGCGGGATGCGCGCTCCAGCAGACGGGAGTGGAGATAGAACACGTCGCCTGGGTAAGCTTCACGGCCTGGTGGACGGCGCAGCAGCAGGGAAATCTGGCGGTAAGCCACTGCTTGCTTGGACAGATCGTCATAAACGATCAGCGCGTCTTCACCGCGGTCGCGGAAGAATTCACCCATGGTGCAACCGGAGTACGGTGCCAGGAATTGCAGTGCTGCAGATTCCGAAGCGCTCGCTGCCACGACGATGGTGTTAGCCAGTGCGCCGTTTTCTTCCAGCTTGCGAACCACGTTAGCGATGGTCGATTGTTTCTGACCGATAGCTACGTAGACGCAGAAAATGCCGCTGTCTTTCTGGTTGATGATCGCGTCGATCGCCAGAGCGGTTTTACCGATCTGACGGTCACCGATGATCAGCTCACGCTGGCCACGGCCGACAGGGATCATGGCATCGACAGCCTTGTAGCCAGTCTGTACAGGCTGGTCTACCGACTTACGCCAGATCACGCCCGGAGCAACTTTCTCGACCGCATCGGTCAAGGTGTTGTTCAGCGGACCTTTGCCGTCAACTGGGTTACCCAATGCGTCGACTACGCGACCCAGCAGTTCCTTACCAACCGGAACTTCGAGGATGCGGCCGGTGCACTTGGCGCTCATGCCTTCAGCGAGAGACTGGTAGGAGCCCAATACAACGGCACCTACGGAGTCTTGCTCCAGGTTGAGAGCCATACCGAAGACGCCGCCCGGAAACTCGATCATCTCGCCGTACATGACGTCGGCCAGACCGTGAATCCGCACGATACCGTCAGATACGCTGACGACAGTGCCTTCGTTACGGGCTTGGGAGGTCACATCGAGCTTGTCGATGCGGCCCTTGATAATTTCACTTATTTCGGAAGGATTGAGTTGCTGCATTGCTCTGCTGCCCCTTCAAACTCAAGATTTCAATGCTTCGGCAAGGCTCGCGAGTTTGCCGCGAACCGAGCCATCGATAACCAGGTCGCCGGCGCGGATGACAATGCCCCCAATAAGGGATTTGTCTTCCTCGACTTGCAGGCGCACTTCCCGGTTGAGTCGTGCACTGAGAACCTTGGCGAGTTTGTCTTGCTGTTCTTGGTTCAATGCAAAAGCACTGGTCACTTCAACGTCTACCGACTTCTCTTGTTCGGCCTTGTACAGGTCAAACAGAGCGGCAATCTCCGGCAACAGCGGGAGACGGTCGTTTTCGGCAACGACGTGAATGAAGTTCTGTGCCTTGGCATCAAACTTGTCGCCGCACACGTCAATAAACGTGGCGGCCTTGTCTGCGCTCGTCAGTCGCGGGGCCTTGAGCACGCGCTGCATAGTGTCGTCTTGCGACACTGCTGCAGCCAGGCCGAGCATGGCTGACCAAGAGGCCAGTTGCTGGTGGGCCTGGGCGTGCTCGAAGGCTGCCTTAGCGTAAGGTCGGGCCAACGTGGTCAATTCTGCCATGATCGCCCTCGCTTAAATTTCAGCAGCCAGTTTGTTTACCAGCTCCGCGTGCGCGTTTTGATCGATTGTGGAACCCAGGATCTTCTCGGCGCCGGAGACTGCCAGGCTACCCAGTTGGGTACGCAGCGCGTCTTTGACACTGTTCAGTTCCTGCTCGATCTCGGCCTGAGCCTGAACCTTCACACGGTCAGCGTCGATACGGGCTTTTTCAACAGCCTCTTCAACAATCTGGTTACCGCGTTTCTTGGCTTGCTCAATGATTTCGGCTGCCTGAGCCTTAGCTTCGCGCAGTTGCTGACCCGCTTTATCTTGGGCCAGCTCCAGGTCGCGAGCTGCTCGGGCGGCAGCGTCCAGTCCATCCGCGATCTTCTTCTGACGTTCGTGCAAAGCCGCGATGACCGGAGGCCACACGAACTTCATGCAAAACAGTACAAAAATGAAGAACGCAACGGACTGGCCAATCAGGGTTGCATTAATGTTCACGCCAACACCTCGCTCGTTCGTTGCACATCACACCAATTACTCGAAGGTTCGAGTAATTAGCCAGCGAGTTGACCAACGAATGGGTTCGCGAAAGTGAAGAACAGAGCGATACCAACACCGATCATGGTTACGGCGTCGAGCAGACCGGCAACGATGAACATTTTAACTTGCAGCATTGGAACCATTTCTGGCTGACGCGCTGCGCCTTCCAGGAACTTGCCGCCCAACAGGCCGAAACCAATTGCGGTACCCAGTGCGCCCAGGCCGATCAACAGTGCAACAGCGATAGCGGTTAGACCAACTACAGTTTCCATCTTTCCTCCCGACTTTTACGTCGTATGGTTTAGGTTTTTTAGATTTTAAAGCGGTAAAACAAATCGTTTCATAGCCCTGTTCGGGCACCCACTCGTTTGACCGAGTGGGACATCAGACTAGTCGAGACTGGTCTTAATGGTTCTCTTCGTGCGCCATCGACAGGTAAACGATGGTCAGCATCATGAAGATAAACGCCTGCAGGGTGATGATCAGGATGTGGAACACAGCCCACGCCCACTGCAGAACTACGCCCAGGCCACTAAGCCAGAGCAGACCGCTGCCGAACATCACAGCAATCAGAATGAAGACCAGTTCGCCGGCGTACATGTTGCCGAACAGACGCAGTGCCAGGGAGATAGGCTTGGCGATCAGCGTCACGAACTCCAGCAGGAAGTTCACCGGAATCAGCAGCGCTTGAAGAAAGATATTCTTGCTGCCGAACGGGTGCAGGGTCAGTTCGCCGATGAAGCCGCCGATGCCCTTGACCTTGATGCTGTAGAAAATGATCAACGCGAACACCGACAGGGCCATGCCCAGGGTAGCGTTCGGGTCAGTGGTCGATACGGCACGGAAAGGAATGTGCGCATCACCCGTGATCAGGATGGCCAACTGAGGAATCCAGTCGACCGGGATCAGGTCGACGGCGTTCATCAGGAAGACCCAGACGAAGATGGTCAGTGCCAACGGTGCAATCACCGGGCTACGGCCATGGAAGCTGTCTTTCACGCTGCCATCGACGAATTCGACCAATACTTCAACGAAGTTCTGCAAAGCACCAGGCTGACCGGAAGTCGCCTTCTTTGCCGCCATGCGGAAAAGAAGAACGAAGATCAGACCCAACGCGACCGACCAGCCGAGGGTATCGACGTGGAAAGCCCAGAAGCCCATTTCTTTGGCTTCTGCTGCGGTGTGGGCAAAACCCCACCCGCCAGTTGGGTGCTGACCGAAGGTCAGGTTCTGCAAGTGGTGCTGGATATAGCCCGAAGCGGTTGTCTCTGCCATGGTTGCCTCAAACGCCCTAAGGTCTCGAAAGTCTTGTTCTCATCAGCAGGGGCGCGAACCAGCTGACCAGTTGGGTCAACACGAAGACGCCGAATACAGCTAGCGGCGCCAATGGCTTCACACCTGCGAACGTCAATGCAAAGAGCACTGCCGTCAAAATCAGTTTGCCCGCCTCACCGGCATAAAAAGACCGGACGATGGCTTGAGCTGCTCGGGCGCCGGAAAACCGAAATGCCCTATGAGCGAAATAAACATTGGGCAGCAAGGCTATCAGGCCTCCGCAGAGTCCTGAGTACCCGGCTACGACTCCATGCCAGTACCAGAGCGCCAAAGCGGCCAGTACCAAAACGACAAATTGAGCCAGTAAGACCGGAAAAACTGCCAGGCGATGGAACGGCAAGCGGTTTGGCGTGCGGCTCTCCATCGTTTTTGCTCCCCAATGATCGGCTGCCAGAATTCAATAACTTGGCATAATTTGTGCCGACAAAATGCGCGCAGAGTATAGGGGCGGTTCAGCCCCTATTCAACTGTCAGGTAGTGATTTCCGACTGCACGCTACATGAGGAAATGTTTCAGCGAATGTGCGCGAGCACACCCTGAAGCTCATCGAGGGAGTTGTAACCAATGACCAACTGCCCTTTCCCCTTCTTTCCGTGGCGGATCTGCACCGCAGAGCCTAGGCGTTCAGCCAGGCGCTGCTCGAGTCGGGCGATATCCGGGTCCGGTTTAACCGGTTCAGCAGGCTCCTGTTTGCCACTCAACCACTGGCGAACCAGTGCCTCAGTCTGGCGCACAGTCAGACCCCGTGCGACAACATGTCGCGCCCCTTCAACCTGTTGATTCTCCGGCAAACCGAGCAAAGCACGGGCATGACCCATTTCCAGGTCACCGTGCGACAGCATGGTTTTGATAACTTCCGGCAACGCGATCAAGCGTAGCAGGTTGGCCACGGTCACGCGGGATTTGCCCACGGCTTCGGCCACTTGTTGCTGAGTCAGCTGGAATTCCTGCTGCAAACGCTGCAAGGCCACGGCTTCTTCGATCGGATTGAGGTCTTCACGCTGGATGTTCTCGATCAGCGCCATGGCGATCGCGGTTTCATCCGGCACATCGCGAACCATCGCCGGGATGGTTTCCTGGCCAGCCTGCTGGCTGGCGCGCCAGCGGCGTTCACCGGCGATGATTTCGAAGCGACCGCTGCCGATCGGACGAACCACGATCGGCTGCATCACGCCCTGGGCCTTGATCGACTGCGCCAGCTCTTCCAGCGCCTGTGGGTCCATGTCCCGACGCGGCTGGTACTTGCCGCGCTGGATCAGGTCCAGGGGCAGGTGCTGCAGCTCACGCTGATCGGCCTGGACCGCTTGCTCTTCCAGCGAGCTGACAGTCGGACCACTCAGCAGTGCATCCAGTCCACGTCCGAGACCTCGTTTCTTGACGGCCATGGGGATTCCTTAAGTTGCCTGAGCGGCGGCGGTGCGTGAGTTTTTGCGTTGACGGCGAACCATCTCGCCCGCCAATGCCAGATAGGCAATGGCGCCCCGTGATGTCTTGTCGTACGCCAGCGCCGGCATGCCATAGCTTGGCGCTTCGGCCAGGCGGATGTTGCGCGGAATCACCGTGTCGTAGAGCTGCTCGCCGAAGTGTTCCTTGAGCTGCGCCGAAACATCGTTCATCAGGCTCAGGCGCGGGTCATACATGGTCCGCAACAGGCCTTCGACCTTCAGGTTCGGGTTCAGCAACTCAGCGATGCGCTTGATGTTATCCACAAGGTCGCTCAAACCTTCGAGCGCGAAGTACTCGCACTGCATGGGGATAATCACCCCGTCCGCCGCGACCAAGGCATTCAGCGTCAGCATCGACAGCGACGGCGGGCAGTCGATCAAAATGTAATCGTAGTTTTCACGGATCGGCGCCAGCGCACTGCGCAGACGGCTTTCCTTCATCTGCATTTCCAGCAGAACCACTTCGGCAGCGGTCAGGTCGCGGTTGGCCGGCAACAGCTGGTAACCACCGTGCTCGGAGTAGTGCATGGCCTGGGCCAGGTCGCACTCGCCGATCAGCAGGTCGTAGACCGAGTTTTCCAGCCCGTGTTTATCCACACCGCTACCCATGGTGGCGTTGCCCTGTGGATCGAGATCGATCAACAGCACCCGGCGCTTGGTAGCGACCAGGGAAGCTGCGAGGTTGATGCAGGTGGTGGTTTTACCCACACCACCTTTCTGGTTCGCTATCGCGAATACCTTAGCCATTCTTGCTTGTGTTCCCAATCATGCCGTGCGGCGCAGTATCAGCAGATGGCGTTGGCCTTGGCAACCAGGTACGGCCAGGGCGTGTTCGCTATCGAGGTGGAAGTCTGCCGGCAATGCTACCAGCTCATCGGCCGGATGAACGCCCTTCATTGCCAGCCAGCGTGTATCGGCGTCGCCGAGGTGGCGAGTCCAGTTACTGAAGTTTTCCATGCTGCTGAACGCCCGGGAAATGATCCCGTTGAATGGCTGTGCAGGCTGGAACGCTTCGACACGGCTGTGGATAACTTGCAGGTTATCCAGTTTGAGTTCGAGTTTGACCTGGGTCAGGAAGCGGGTTTTCTTGCCGTTGCTGTCCAGACAGGTCACTTGCGACTCTGGAAACAGGATGGCCAACGGAATACCGGGCATGCCGCCGCCGCTGCCAACGTCCAGCCAGCGACCGTTCTCGACGAACGACATCACGCTCAAACTATCGAGCAGGTGACGGGAGACCATTTCATCCGGATCGCGAACGGCAGTCAGGTTGTAAGCCTTGTTCCATTTGATCAACAGGGCCAGGTAGCCCAGCAGCTGCGCGTGCTGGGCTTCTGTCAGCGTGACACCGAGCTGGCGAGCACCTGTGGATAACTCTTCGGCATGTTGCGAGGTGACCAACGAACTCAAGCGCTTTGCTCCAACTGACGGCCCGCGCCGCGTTTTTTCAAATGAATCATCAACAGCGAAATCGCTGCTGGCGTTACGCCCGGGATACGTGACGCCTGGCCCAAGGTCTCTGGACGGGTCGCACCGAGCTTGCTCTGGATCTCTTTGGAGAGACCGGAAATGTTCGTGTAATCGATATCCACAGGCAACTTTGTATCTTCGCTGGCCCGCAGACGGGCGATTTCATCCTGCTGGCGATCGATGTAGCCGGCGTACTTGGTCTTGATTTCGACCTGTTCGGCGACCTGTGGATCTTCTGCGCCACCGCCAGTCACTGCGATCAGACCAGCGTAGTCGATTTCCGGACGGCTCAAGAGGTTCAGCAAATTGTATTCGTGGGTCAGCGGCGTGCCGAACTTTTCGGAAATCGCATCGCCCTGCTCGGTGCCCGGGCGGACCCAGGTACTTTTCAGGCGTTGTTCTTCCAGGGTGATGCTTTCACGTTTGGTGCAGAACGCCGCCCAACGCGCGTCATCGACCAGACCCAGCTCGCGACCTTTTTCGGTCAGGCGCAGGTCGGCATTGTCTTCACGCAGGATCAAACGGTACTCGGCGCGGGATGTGAACATCCGGTACGGCTCTTGAGTACCGAGGGTAATCAGGTCGTCGACCAACACCCCGATGTACGCCTCATCGCGACGCGGACACCAAGCGTCTTTGCCCTGCGCACGCAGTGCAGCGTTGGCGCCGGCGAGCAAACCCTGGGCGCCGGCTTCTTCGTAACCGGTGGTGCCGTTGATTTGCCCGGCGAAAAACAGGCCGGCAATCACTTTGGTTTCCAGGCTGTATTTCAGGTCACGCGGGTCGAAATAATCGTATTCGATGGCGTAGCCCGGACGAACAATGTGCGCGTTTTCCATGCCGCGAATCGATTGCACGATCTGCAATTGCACGTCAAACGGCAAACTTGTGGATATCCCGTTCGGGTACAGCTCGTGAGTGGTCAAGCCTTCCGGTTCGATGAAGACCTGATGGCTTTCCTTGTCGGCAAAGCGGTGGATCTTGTCTTCGATCGACGGGCAATAACGCGGGCCGATGCCCTCGATCAACCCTGCATCGGAATACATCGGCGAACGATCAAGGTTGGCGGCAATGATTTCGTGGGTGCGGGCGTTGGTGTGGGTAATCCAGCAGCTCACCTGTTTCGGATGCTGCTCTTTCGAACCCATGAACGACATCACCGGGATCGGGGTATCGCCTGCTTGCTCGGTCATCACCGAGAAATCCACGGTACGACCGTCGATACGCGGTGGTGTACCGGTTTTCAAACGACCAACGCGCAGCGGCAATTCACGCAAACGGTGAGCCAGGGCGATCGATGGCGGATCACCGGCGCGACCGCCGGAATAATTCTGCATGCCGATGTGGATAAGTCCACCGAGGAAGGTGCCGGTGGTCAACACCACTGAATCCGCGAAGAAACGCAGGCCCATTTGGGTGACAACACCGCGCACTTGTTCCTGTTCGACGATCAGGTCATCAGCGGCTTGTTGAAATATCCACAGGTTCGGCTGGTTTTCCAATGCTTCGCGGACAGCAGCCTTGTACAGAACCCGGTCGGCCTGAGCGCGAGTCGCTCGTACGGCCGGGCCTTTGCGGCTGTTCAACACGCGAAATTGAATACCACCTTTGTCGGTGGCCATGGCCATCGCGCCGCCAAGGGCATCGATTTCCTTGACCAGATGGCTTTTACCGATCCCGCCAATGGCGGGGTTGCAGCTCATGGCACCGAGGGTTTCCACGTTATGCGTCAGCAACAGGGTTTTTGCACCCATACGTGCTGAGGCCAGTGCTGCCTCGGTACCGGCATGACCGCCGCCGATGACGATCACTTCAAAACGGGAAGGGAAATCCACCACGCACCTCGTGCCTGCTTCAGTCAGGTAATCAGGAATAGTTTGAGCTCAGGTTTCTATACCTGGTCGGCAAGTATAGGGACTTCGCCCTTCCTAAAGAACCCTTTGCACAAAATTTAACCAGCTGTGGAGAAGTCGGGGTTATAGAAATTAAAAAAAGAGAAATTTATTAAATCTTTGTTTTTATGTTTATTTCTACTGAGGCACCTTTCTGTGGATAGATCTCTACAGGCCTTTATATTCGATGTGTATAGAGATTCAAAACCCTGTGGCCATGTGCCAAGGAGGCCGTTGGATAACCGGTTTAAGCCTGTGGATGAAAGGGGTGGTTATCCACAGGTGCGGTTATCTTCAGTTTTCAGGCCCTGTTATCAACTGCCCTTAGTGGCAGTTACTCACAGGGCTTAATCCACAGAAAAGCACTGATCGAGCAAATTCCGCACGCGGAAAATCCGCTCAAGCAGTAAGAATCTGCTCGGCACTTGAAGCAGATTTGAGAGAAGGGAGGGAACAGGCAGGCGCGAATGGCCTGTCTGTGGATAACGGAAGGACTATTTACCGATACAGAAGCTGGAAAAGATGCGTCCCAACAGGTCATCGGAGCTGAATGCACCGGTGATTTCACCCAGAGAGTGCTGAGCCTGGCGCAAATCCTCGGCCAACAACTCACCGGCACCCGCTAGTGTCAGCTGCGCACGGCCGTGCTCAAGGGATGCACTGGCATGTCGCAACGCCTCAAGGTGACGCCTGCGTGCACTGAAGCTGCTTTCCGAGGTCTGCTCGTAGCCCATGCAGGCCTTGAGGTGATCGCGCAGCAATTCCAGGCCATCCCCAGCAGACTTGGCACTCAGGCTGATGGTGACGTGGCCATCGTCACTGACCTCCAGGGCAATGGCTTCACCGGTCAGATCAGCCTTGTTACGAATCAGCGTGACTTTGGCCGGATCCGGGCGGGTTTCGAGGAATTCCGGCCACAGCGCGAACGGATCAAGTGCCTCAGGAGCGGTCGCATCGACAACCAACAGAACGCGATCTGCCTCGCCGATGGCTTTCAACGCCCGCTCGACTCCGATTTTTTCCACCTGGTCATCGGTATCTCGCAGACCGGCAGTGTCGACCACGTGCAAAGGCATGCCGTCGATGTGGATATGTTCGCGAAGAATGTCCCGGGTGGTGCCGGCAATCTCGGTCACGATCGCGGCTTCTCGGCCGGCCAGGGCATTCAGCAGGCTGGACTTGCCGGCATTCGGCCGGCCAGCAATGACCACGGTCATCCCATCGCGCAGCAAGGCTCCTTGCCCGGCTTCACGAAGCACTGTGGATAATTCATCGCGTACTTTGTCGAGCATCGCCAGGACGTGGCCGTCGGCCAGGAAGTCGATTTCTTCTTCCGGGAAATCGATGGCTGCCTCGACGTAGATGCGCAGGCCAATCAACTGCTCGGTGAGGTTATGCACACGCTGGGAGAAGGCGCCTTGCAAGGACCGCAGTGCATTTCGCGCAGCCTGTGCAGAACTGGCCTCGATCAAATCGGCAATGGCCTCGGCCTGGGCCAGATCGAGTTTGTCATTGAGAAACGCACGCTCACTGAATTCACCCGGCCGTGCCAGACGGCAGCCCAGTTCCAGGCAACGTTTGAGCAGCATATCCAAAACGATTGGCCCGCCGTGACCCTGCAGTTCAAGCACGTCTTCGCCGGTGAAGGAGTTCGGTCCCGGGAAATACAGCGCGATGCCTTCGTCCAGCACCTCTTCGTTTTCATTGAGAAACGGGCCGTAGTGGGCAAATCGGGGTTTCAGTTCGCGACCGCTGATCGCCTTGGCGGCAATGCTCGCCAATGGCCCGGAAATACGGACGATGCCCACACCGCCGCGACCCTGAGCGGTGGCGACAGCTGCGATGGTTTCACGAGGAACGCTCATAAACCGATATCCAGACAAAAGTGACAGATAGCAAAACGCCCCACTAGGGGGCGTTTTGAGTGGTATTCACAGTGTAAATCAGGCAGCTGCTTTGGTAGCCGCTTCGACTTTACGAGTGATGTACCACTGTTGGGCGATCGACAAAACGTTGTTCACCACCCAGTACAGCACCAGACCAGCCGGGAACCACAGGAAGAAGAAGGTGAAGATGATTGGCATCAACTTCATCACCTTGGCCTGCATCGGATCCGGAGGAGTCGGGTTCAACTGCTGCTGGATGAACATGGTTGCACCCATGATGATCGGCAGAATGAAGAACGGATCCTTGATCGACAGGTCAGTAATCCACAGCATGAACGGCGCTTGGCGCATTTCAACGCTTTCCAGCAGAACCCAGTACAGCGAAAGGAAAACCGGCATCTGCACGAGGATTGGCAAGCAACCACCCAGCGGATTGATTTTCTCTTTCTTGTACAGCTCCATCATGGCTTGCGACATTTTCTGCCGATCGTCGCCATGTTGCTCTTTCAGCGCGGCCAGTTTCGGTGCCACTGCACGCATGCGGGCCATGGATTTGTAGCTGGCTGCCGACAGGGGGAAGAAGATCCCTTTGATCAGCATGGTCAGGAAGATGATTGACCAGCCCCAGTTGCCGATCAGCGCGTGGATATGTTGCAGCAGCCAGAAAATTGGCTGGGCAATGAACCACAAAATGCCGTAGTCGACGGTCAGTTCCAGACCTGGGGACAACTCTTTCAACACAGCCTGGCTTTTCGGACCGGCGTATAGAACGGCGCTGGTCTCGGCTTTTGCACCTGGCGCGACAGTCATCGCCGGGGCGGTGTAGCCGATGATGTAGTTGCCTTTGCTGTCTTTACGGGTCTGGACGACGTTATTTTCGCCCTTCGCCGGAATCCAAGCGGTCACGAAGTAGTGCTGCAACCAGGCAACCCAACCACCGTTAACGGTTTCTTTCAGCTGAGCCTTGTCCATGTCGCTCATCGACACTTTCTTGTACGGCTCGTTACTTGTCCACAGGGCGGCGCCCAGGTAAGTCGCGGTGCCGGTGGCCGTGCTGGAAGAAGGGTCGGAGCTGGCGTCGCGCTTCAACTGCGCGAACATTGCACCGGACCAGGGCTGAGCGCTCTGGTTATCGATCAGGTAGGAAACGGTTACGTCATACAGGCCACGTTTCACGGTGAAACGCTTGATGTAGTTGACGCCGTCCTTGCTGAACTTCAGGTCTACGACCAATTGGTCCTGACCGTCAGCCAGCTGGTAAACCTTCTTCTCCGAGGAGTAAACCGGACGACCAGCAGGATTTGCGTCCGGGCCGTTGGTGCCGATCAAACCGCTCTGGGCCAGATAAGTCCGTTCGTTGCCGTTATCGAACAGCTGGAATGGAATGTCCGGATGGTCCTGGCGACGTGGATACAGCGGCAGCGTCAACTGGGCAACATCACCACCTTGTGGATCGATTGCCAGGTTGAGTACATCCGTTTTGATCTGGATGAGGTCTTTGCTTGCAGCTACTGGAGTTTCAGCAGGTGCAGTTGCACTGGTATCGCTTGCGGCGCGTGGAATGTCGTCACTGACAGAAGCATTATTGCCAGTCGCCGTGTCCGGTAGGCCCGGTGCGGAAGTACTGGAAGCAACATTCTGAGTCGGCAGGGCAGCCTGACCATAGTCCTGGTTCCATTTAAGAACCATAACGTAGGACACGATTGCCAGGGCGACGATCAGGATCGTGCGTTTGATATCCATGATTACTCGGCCATCGAAGAAGAACGGGAGGTAGGGATAGATGGAACCGGGTCATAACCACCGGGATTCCACGGATGACAGCGACCTAAACGACGAAAGGCCAGCCAGCCACCGCGCAGAAGGCCATGATTTTCTATGGCTTCATACGCGTAGCAGGAACAACTGGGGTAGAAACGACAGTGACTGGCCATCAGGGGACTAATGGCATAGCGATAAAACTGGATCGGAACGAGTGCCAGTTTACGCATCGGGACTGTCTACCCCTACAGTTTCGGTTTTGACTGCTGGTACCGGCTTGCTACGTGCCAGACGCTTCCAGAGTTTGCCGAAATGCTGAATCAATTCGGGGTTTTCTACGTCACCCAAACCTTTGCGCGCGACGATAACGATGTCCCAACCGACCAGTGAATCCTGGTGCAGGCGAAACGATTCGCGCATCAGACGTTTGAGGCGATTGCGCTCGACGGAGAGCTTTACGCTCTTTTTCCCGATAACCAGCCCGAGACGGGGGTGATCGAGATCGTTGTTGCGCGCAAGGAGCAGGAGATTTTTCCCCGGAACCTTGCCGGTAGGGGAGTCAAAGACTGCCTTGAAATGCCGGGGAGTAAGCAGACGCTTTTCCCGACTGAAGTCCTGACTCACCTCCAGTGCCGGCTTATCAAACTGCCAGACGCGCACGACCTTTGGCGCGACGACGCGACAGAACGGCACGACCGTTCTTGGTAGCCATGCGAGCACGGAAACCGTGGGTACGAGCGCGTTTGATAGTGCTTGGTTGGAAAGTACGTTTCATTGTCGTGTTACCTGGTTCGTCCACAACGGGCCGGAATGGCCCCCGTTTTAAGAGACCGGGGATTCTAGAGAAAGCAAGCCTCTAGGTCAATTTCCAACCAGCGTTTCCTTATAAATAGATCTCCAGGCGTTTTCTCGTCCGCAGGTCCTTCGCTAGATATAGAAATAAAGAAGGAAGTTATTTAAAGCTTTTCTGTAAAGCTTATAAAAGCTAGGGACACGATCCTCTGTGGATAACTACCTTTAGCCCTTCTATCTCGTGCTGTACAGAGAATGACAACTATGGTGGAAAACGGTGGTCAGCCTGTGCTGCGCTGTCGGATAAGCTGTGTGTGGAATGGGCAGTTATCCACAGGCAGGTTATCCACCGGGTTTCGCCCCCACTTGTCCAGTGCCCTCATGGGCGGTTATCCACAGAGCTTATGCACATACCATTGGTCGTCTTTTTTGCGGCTAATGCGTTGATAATTCATTCCCTGTGCGCAACCTGCATGTGGATAAGTGGACGTCTGGCCGCTACAATGGCCGCTTGTTTTTGCCTCACCGGCTTTCAACTTAGGGGATATCCGTGTCAGTGGAACTTTGGCAGCAGTGCGTGGAGCTTTTGCGCGATGAGCTGCCTGCCCAACAATTCAACACTTGGATCCGTCCACTACAGGTCGAAGCCGAAGGCGACGAGTTGCGTGTCTACGCGCCGAATCGTTTTGTTCTCGACTGGGTCAACGAAAAGTACCTGGGCCGCGTCCTTGAACTGCTGGATGAGCATGGCAATGGCATGGCGCCTGCGCTCTCCTTATTAATAGGCAGCAAACGCAGTTCGGCGCCCCGTGCGGCGCCGAATGCACCGTTGGCCGCCGCTGCTTCCCAGGCTCAGGCCGCTCAAGCACCGGTCAGCGCGCCAGTACCTGCCCCCTCTGCCCCACAGACCAAGCGTTCAACGCAAAAGGTTGCCGAAGTCAGTGAAGAGCCGTCTCGCGACAGCTTCGACCCGATGGCCGGGGCCAGTTCGCAACAGGCACCGGTTCGCTCCGAGCAGCGCACGGTGCAGGTCGAAGGCGCGCTCAAGCACACCAGTTACCTGAATCGCACGTTCACCTTCGAAAACTTCGTCGAGGGTAAGTCCAACCAACTGGCCCGGGCTGCGGCCTGGCAGGTAGCGGATAACCCGAAGCACGGCTACAACCCGCTCTTCCTTTATGGTGGCGTTGGCTTGGGTAAAACCCACTTGATGCACGCGGTGGGTAACCATCTATTAAAGAAGAACCCGAATGCCAAGGTCGTGTACCTGCATTCCGAGCGCTTCGTGGCCGACATGGTCAAGGCGCTGCAACTGAACGCGATCAACGAATTCAAGCGCTTCTACCGTTCGGTGGATGCATTGCTGATCGATGACATTCAGTTCTTTGCCCGCAAAGAGCGTTCCCAGGAAGAGTTTTTCCACACGTTCAACGCCCTGCTTGAAGGTGGCCAGCAGGTCATTCTCACCAGTGACCGCTACCCGAAAGAAATCGAAGGCCTTGAAGAACGCCTGAAATCCCGCTTTGGCTGGGGCCTGACGGTTGCCGTCGAGCCGCCGGAGCTGGAAACCCGCGTAGCGATCCTGATGAAGAAGGCCGACCAGGCCAAAGTCGATCTGCCACACGATGCAGCGTTCTTTATTGCCCAGCGTATTCGCTCCAACGTCCGTGAGCTGGAAGGCGCGCTCAAACGCGTCATCGCCCACTCGCACTTCATGGGCCGCGATATCACCATCGAGTTGATTCGCGAATCCCTGAAAGACCTGTTGGCGCTGCAAGACAAACTGGTCTCTGTGGATAACATTCAGCGCACGGTCGCCGAGTACTACAAGATCAAGATCTCCGATCTGCTGTCCAAACGTCGTTCACGTTCGGTCGCACGTCCGCGTCAGGTTGCAATGGCGTTGTCCAAAGAGTTGACTAACCACAGCCTGCCGGAAATCGGCGATGTGTTTGGCGGCCGCGACCACACGACCGTTTTGCACGCCTGCCGCAAGATCAACGAACTTAAGGAATCCGACGCGGACATCCGCGAGGACTACAAGAACCTGCTGCGTACACTGACCACTTGATGAACACCAGCGCAGCTTATTAAGGCAAGGGACTAGACCATGCATTTCACCATTCAACGCGAAGCCCTGTTGAAACCCCTGCAACTGGTCGCAGGCGTCGTTGAGCGCCGACAGACCTTGCCGGTGCTCTCCAACGTGCTGCTGGTTGTCGAAGGCCAGCAACTGTCGCTGACCGGTACCGACCTGGAAGTCGAGCTGGTCGGTCGTGTGCAACTTGAAGAGCCTGCGGATCCAGGTTCCATCACCGTGCCTGCGCGCAAGCTGATGGACATCTGCAAGAGTCTGCCGAACGACGCGCTGATCGACATCAAGGTCGACGAGCAGAAGCTTGTGGTGAAGGCCGGCCGTAGCCGCTTCACCCTGTCGACCCTGCCGGCCAACGATTTCCCGACAGTCGAAGAAGGCCCAGGCTCGCTGACTTGCAGCCTGGAGCAGAGCAAATTGCGTCGTCTGATCGAACGCACCAGCTTCGCCATGGCCCAGCAGGACGTGCGTTACTACCTGAACGGCATGCTGCTGGAAGTTTCTGAAGGGATCATCCGCGCAGTGGCCACTGACGGTCACCGTCTGGCCATGTGCTCGATGAAGGCTGATATCGGTCAGCCGGATCGCCACCAGGTCATCGTGCCGCGCAAGGGTATCCTTGAGCTCGCGCGCCTGCTGACCGAGCCGGACGGCATCGTCAGCATCGTGCTGGGTCAACACCACATCCGTGCCACTACCGGCGAGTTCACCTTCACTTCCAAGCTGGTCGACGGCAAATTCCCTGACTACGAGCGCGTTCTGCCAAAAGGCGGCGACAAACTGGTACTCGGCGATCGTCAGGCCCTGCGTGAAGCGTTCAGCCGTACCGCGATTCTGTCCAACGAGAAATACCGCGGTATCCGTCTGCAATTGGCCAACGGTCAGCTGAAGATCCAGGCGAACAACCCGGAGCAGGAAGAAGCTGAAGAAGAAGTGGGTGTTGAGTACAACGGCGGCAATCTGGAAATCGGCTTCAACGTGAGCTATTTGCTTGACGTGCTGGGCGTGATGACCACCGAGCAGGTTCGCCTGATCCTGTCCGACTCCAACAGCAGCGCGCTGGTGCAAGAGTCCGACAACGATGACTCGGCCTACGTTGTTATGCCGATGCGTCTGTAATCATGCTCAGCAGAAGCTAGATGTCCTTAAGTCGCGTCTCGGTCACCGCGGTGCGCAATCTGCACCCGGTGACCATCTCCCCCTCCCCCCGAATCAATATTCTTTACGGCGCCAACGGCAGCGGCAAAACCAGTGTTCTGGAAGCCATTCACCTGCTGGGGCTTGCCCGTTCGTTTCGTAGCACCCGTCTGTTGCCCGTCATTCAGTACGAGCAATTGGCATGCACGGTGTTTGGGCAGGTTGAATTGGCCGAAGGTGGCCACAGCGCATTGGGGATATCTCGCGACCGTCAGGGTGAGTTCCAGATCCGCATCGATGGCCAGAACGCCCGCAGCGCGGCGCAACTGGCAGAGATCCTGCCGCTTCAGTTGATTAACCCGGACAGCTTCCGTTTGCTGGAGGGCGCGCCGAAGATTCGACGACAGTTTCTCGACTGGGGCGTGTTCCACGTGGAACCGCGATTCATGTCCACGTGGCAGCGCTTGCAGAAGGCCCTGCGCCAGAGAAACTCTTGGCTGCGGCATGGTACACTTGACGCCGTTTCGCAAGCGGTTTGGGACAGGGAACTGTGCCAGGCCAGCGCTGAAATAGATGAATACCGCCGCGCTTACATCAAAGCCTTGAAACCAGTCTTTGAACAGACCTTGAGCGAACTGGTTGAGCTCGAGGGCTTAACGCTTAGCTATTACCGCGGTTGGGACAAGGACCGGGAGCTGAGTGCAGTGCTCGCCGGGTCCCTTCAGCGGGATCAGCAAATGGGTCATACCCAGGCCGGACCACAACGTGCTGATTTGCGTCTTAGATTGGGCGCACATAACGCCGCGGACATCTTGTCCCGTGGACAGCAGAAGTTGGTGGTCTGTGCGTTACGGATTGCCCAAGGGCACCTGGTGAGCCAGGCCCGACGCGGTCAGTGTATTTATCTGGTGGATGACCTGCCGTCCGAACTGGACGAGCACCACCGCCGCGCGCTTTGCCGCTTGCTGGAAGACTTACGCTGCCAGGTGTTTATCACCTGTGTAGATCACGAATTATTGAGGGAAGGCTGGCAGACGGAAACGCCAGTCGCTCTGTTCCACGTGGAACAGGGCCGTATCACCCAGACCCACGACCATCGGGAGTGAAGGCATTGAGCGAAGAAAATACGAATACCTACGACTCAACGAGCATTAAAGTGCTGAAAGGCCTGGATGCCGTACGCAAACGTCCCGGTATGTACATTGGTGACACCGACGATGGTAGCGGTCTGCACCACATGGTCTTCGAGGTAGTCGACAACTCCATCGATGAAGCGCTCGCTGGCCACTGCGACGACATCAGCATCATTATCCACCCGGATGAATCCATCACCGTTCGTGACAACGGTCGTGGCATCCCGGTAGACGTGCACAAAGAAGAAGGCGTTTCGGCAGCCGAGGTCATCATGACCGTGCTGCACGCCGGCGGTAAGTTCGACGACAACTCCTACAAAGTATCCGGCGGTCTGCACGGTGTGGGTGTTTCGGTTGTTAACGCCCTGTCCGAAGAGCTGGTCCTCACCGTTCGCCGCAGCGGCAAGATCTGGGAACAGACTTACATCCACGGCGTTCCGAAAGAGCCGATGAAAATCGTCGGCGAGAGCGAAACCACTGGCACCCAGATTCACTTCAAGCCATCTGACCTGACCTTCAAGAACATCCACTTCAGCTGGGACATCCTGGCCAAGCGGATTCGTGAACTGTCCTTCCTCAACTCCGGTGTCGGTATCGTCCTCAAGGATGAACGCAGCGGCAAGGAAGAGCTGTTCAAGTATGAAGGTGGCCTGCGTGCGTTCGTTGAGTACCTGAACACCAACAAGACTCCGGTCAACCAGGTGTTCCACTTCAACATCCAGCGCGAAGACGGCATCGGCGTGGAAATCGCCCTGCAGTGGAACGACAGCTTCAACGAGAACCTGTTGTGCTTCACCAACAACATTCCGCAGCGCGACGGCGGTACTCACCTGGTGGGTTTCCGTTCCGCACTGACGCGTAACCTGAACACCTACATCGAAGCTGAAGGTCTGGCGAAGAAGCACAAAGTCGCGACCACCGGTGACGATGCCCGTGAAGGCCTGACCGCGATCATTTCGGTAAAAGTGCCGGATCCGAAGTTCAGCTCCCAGACAAAAGACAAGCTGGTTTCTTCCGAAGTGAAGACCGCTGTCGAACAGGAAATGGGCAAGTACTTCTCCGATTTCCTGTTGGAAAACCCGAACGAAGCCAAGCTGGTCGTCGGCAAGATGATCGACGCGGCTCGTGCTCGTGAAGCCGCGCGTAAAGCCCGTGAGATGACCCGTCGCAAAGGCGCGCTGGATATCGCCGGCCTGCCGGGCAAACTGGCTGACTGCCAGGAAAAAGACCCTGCCCTCTCCGAACTGTACCTCGTGGAAGGTGACTCTGCTGGCGGCTCCGCCAAGCAGGGACGTAACCGCCGCACCCAGGCCATCCTGCCGCTCAAGGGCAAGATCCTGAACGTCGAGAAGGCGCGCTTCGACAAGATGATCTCTTCGCAAGAAGTGGGCACCTTGATCACCGCGCTGGGCTGTGGCATTGGCCGCGATGAATACAACATCGCGAAGCTGCGTTATCACAACATCATCATCATGACCGATGCTGACGTCGACGGTTCGCACATCCGTACCCTGCTGCTGACCTTCTTCTTCCGTCAGTTGCCGGAGCTGATCGAGCGTGGCTACATCTACATCGCCCAGCCCCCGCTGTACAAGGTCAAGAAAGGCAAGCAAGAGCAATACATCAAAGACGACGACGCCATGGAAGAGTACATGACGCAGTCGGCCCTGGAAGATGCAAGCCTGCACCTGAACGAGGAAGCCCCGGGTATTTCCGGACCAGCCCTCGAGCGTCTGGTGAATGACTTCCGTCTGGTAATGAAGACGCTCAAGCGTCTGTCGCGCCTGTACCCACAGGAACTGACCGAGCACTTCATCTACCTGCCGGCTGTCAGCCTGGAGCAATTGTCCGATCACGCAGCAATGCAGGATTGGATGGCCCAGTACGAAGTTCGCCTGCGCACTGTCGAAAAATCCGGCCTGGTCTACAAAGCCAGCCTGCGTGAAGACCGTGAACGTAACGTCTGGCTGCCAGAGGTCGAACTGATCTCCCACGGCCTTTCGAACTACGTCACCTTCAACCGCGACTTCTTCGGCAGCAACGATTACAAAACCGTTGTATCCCTGGGCGCTCAACTGAGCACCTTGCTGGACGACGGCGCGTACATCCAGCGTGGCGAGCGCAAGAAGCCGGTGACCGAGTTCAAGGAAGCCCTTGAATGGCTGATGGCTGAAAGCACCAAGCGTCACACCATCCAGCGATACAAAGGTCTGGGTGAAATGAACCCGGATCAGCTATGGGAAACCACCATGGACCCAAGCCAGCGCCGGATGCTTAAAGTGACCATCGAAGACGCCATTGGCGCAGACCAGATCTTCAACACCCTGATGGGTGATGCGGTCGAACCTCGCCGTGACTTCATCGAAAGCAACGCCCTGGCGGTGTCCAACCTGGACTTCTGATCCGGATTACCTGGACACATTCAGTAGCTCACTAAAATAAACCCCGGCCGTTTGGTCGGGGTTTTTTTTCGTTAATAGGTTGAGAATAGGACCGCTGACCTGAACGCCACGACATTGAGCTGATGAACGACGAGGGATGAGAATAATGGACGAGCAATACCAGTCTTTTGAAACGCAAAAGCAGATCGACGAGCAAGGAGCGGAATATTGGTCTGCGAGAAACCTTTCAAAGCTGCTCGATTATTCTGAATATCGCCATTTTCAGTCTGTTTTGAGTAGAGCTAAAGAGGCATGTTCGAACAGCGGTCTTACTATTGAGGACCATTTCGAGGATGTGCTCGTAATGGTCAGGATTGGGTCAGGGGCTCAAAGGGAACTGCGGGATGTGATGCTTTCGCGCTACGCCTGCTATCTAGTTGTCCAGAACGGTGATCCGTCCAAGCCAATTATTGCTGCTGGGCAAACGTACTTCGCCCTTCAGACACGTCGGCAGGAGCTCGCCGATGACTCTACCTTCCAGCAACTGAAGGAAGACCAGAAGCGCTTACTGCTGCGCAATGAGTTGAAGGAGCATAACAAGCAGCTTGTGGAGGTCGCGCAGCAAGCTGGGGTAGAAACCGGACTAGACTTCGCAATTTTTCAAAACCATGGATATCAGGGGCTCTATGGGGGCCTTGATCAGAAAGCTATCCACAAGCGTAAAGACCTCAAGAGGAGCCAGAAGATTCTTGATCATATGGGTTCTACTGAATTGGCTGCCAATCTGTTCCGTGCTACGCAAGCTGAAGAAAAACTTCGACGCGATGACGTCAAGAACAAGCAGCACGCAAATCAAGTTCACTTAGAAGTTGGTAAGAAGGTCCGCGACACCATCGCAGATTTGGGAGGCACCATGCCGGAGGATCTCCCCACCCCTGAAAATAGCATTAAGCAAATAGCGTCCGCTGTGAAAAAGCTGCAGAACAAATCTTCTCAGGAATGAGCGGTATCTGTGTTTTAGACTTTAATGAACAGCAAATAACACCCATAAAAAAACCGGCTATATCAGCCGGTTTTTTGCGCCCGAAAAAAACTTATGCACCATTTACCGAGTTTTATGAGTTTAAGAAATATGTATATAAATCATAAAGATAAAATCAAAAAACGTTAGTTTTCAGCAAAACGGTACACAGGTTATCCACAGAATCTCAGACAGCTATCTGATCACTGGCAGTCGGCGCTTGCGGAGCGGGCGGAATAGAGCCCATTTCCCGTTGCATCTGCTCGTTCCAGCTCTGCACCCGGTCGTTCAGATCGGCAATGGCGCGCGGCCCAGTGCCCACGGCGTACATCGGCTCTCCGATGATTACGGTGATGACGCCCTGCTTCTTCGCCCAACCGGTTTTCGGCCAGAACTTGCCAGCATTGTGCGCAATTGGCAGCACGGGAAGTGCGGCGTTGACCGCCAACGCGGTGCCACCTCGCGAGAACTTGCCGATGGTGCCATAAGGAACTCGCGTCCCTTCAGGGAAGATCAGCACCCAGACGCCATCCTTCAGCAGTTCATCGCCCTTCTTCGCCACATGCTTGAGCGCGGCTTTCGGATTGTCGCGGTCGATGGCGATCGGTCGCAGCATGGCCATTGCCCAGCCGAAAAACGGCACAAACAGCAATGAGCGCTTGAGCACTTGGCTCAACGGCTCGAAGTAGGCGGAGAGGAAGAATGTCTCCCAGGTGCTCTGGTGATTCGACTGAATCACGCAAGGCTGGTCAGGCACGTTCTCGGCGCCCTTCACTTCGTAGCGGATGCCCAGGAACACTTTGCTCAGCCACAAGGCGCAGCGACACCAGTACACGTTGATGAAGCGATAGCGGGCCTTGAAGGGCAGAAACGGCGCGATAAAAAAGCTCAGGCTGCACCAAAGCAAAGAGCTGGTGCCCAGCAACAGATAAAAGAGGAACGTTCTGATGGCCTGCAGTATCGACATGGTGACGTTTACCGTGCGGGCTCTGCCCGTCTATATAAAGCGCACCCCCGAACAATCCTTGGCCAGGAATATCAGAAGCACTCTAATTGTGGATAAGTTCTGCGGCAATCGCCGCCAGATCGTCAAATATCAAGGTGCCTACCGGTAGGGTCTTGCCCAAAGTCTTTTCGCCTTTCCCGGTCCTTACTAAAACTGGCTGAGAATCGACGGCTTTTGCGGCGTCCAGGTCACCAAGACTGTCGCCGACGAACCATAAATCAGTCAGCGATACGTTGTAATGCGCGGCGATGGTTTTCAACATCCCGGGTTTTGGCTTGCGGCAATCGCAGCCCTCGTCCGGCCCGTGCGGGCAATAGACAATCAGCCCGACCTCGCCACCCTGCTCCGCCACCAGCGAGCGTAAGCGCTCGTGCATGGCGTCGAGGGTGGCGATGTCGTAATAGCCACGAGCAATGCCCGACTGGTTGGTAGCGACTGCCACCGTCCAGCCGGCCTTGCTCAACTGCGCGATGGCTTCGATCGAACCGGGGAGCGGAATCCACTCATCCACCGACTTGATGTAAGCGTCGGAGTCGTAATTGATCACCCCGTCACGATCGAGAATCAGCAGTTTCAACAGCAGCCCCTCAGCTCAGCATCGAAATATCGGCGACGCCGAGGAACAACCCACGCAGACGTGCCAGCAATGCATAACGGTTGGCGCGGACCTTAGCGTCTTCCGCGTTGACCATTACCGCTTCGAAGAACGCGTCCACCGGCTCGCGCAAGGCAGCCAGACGTGCCAGAGATTCGCTGTACTGACGCGCAGCGGCCATCGGTTGCACAGCCTGGTCAGCTTGCTGGATCGCCGAGTACAGGGAGAACTCGTTGGCGTTGTCGAAGTACTTGGCTTCGACGACCGACGGAACAGAGCCTTCGACCTTGCTCAGCAAGTTCGAAACGCGTTTGTTCACCGCGGCCAGGGCAGCGGCTTCCGGCAATTTGCGGAACGCCTCTACCGCTTGTACGCGCTGGTCGAAGTCCAGGGCAGAACCCGGCTTCAGGGCACGAACCGACAGGTAAGTCCCGACATCCACGCCTTCGTCTTCGTAACGGGCACGCAGACGGTCGAAGATGAACTCCAGCACCGAATCGTTCAGGCCGGCAGCCTTGACCTTGGCACCGAACGCATTCACGGCGAACGCCACGGCATCGTTCAGGTCGAGGTCGAGCTTCTTGTCGATCAGGATGCGCAACACGCCGAGTGCAGCACGGCGCAACGCATACGGGTCTTTGCTGCCGGTAGGCAACATGCCGATGCCGAAAATGCCCACTAGCGTGTCGAGCTTGTCGGCGATGGCCACGGCCGCACCGGTCAGGGTGGTCGGCAGTTCAGCACCGGCACCGCGCGGCATGTACTGCTCATTCAGTGCCAGTGCGACTTCTTCCGGCTCGCCGTCGTTGAGGGCGTAGTAATAACCGGCGACACCTTGCATCTCCGGGAACTCACCGACCATCTCGGTCGCCAGGTCGCACTTGGACAGCAGGCCGGCACGGGAAGCCCAGGCTGCGTTGCCGCCGATGCGTTGCGCAATGAACGCGGCGAGTTTGGAAACGCGCTCGGCCTTGTCGTAGACGCTGCCGAGTTTTTCCTGAAACACCACGTTTTGCAGGCGCAGGTTGAAGTCCTCGAGTTTCTGCTTCTTGTCTTGCTTGAAGAAGAACTCGGCGTCGGTCAGGCGTGGGCGAACCACTTTCTCGTTACCGGCGATGATTTGCTGCGGGTCTTTGCTTTCGATGTTGGCCACGGTAATGAAACGTGGCAGCAACTTGCCGTCGGCATCCAGCAGGCAGAAATACTTCTGGTTGTCCTGCATGGTGGTGATCAGGGCTTCTTGCGGCACGTCGAGGAAACGCTCCTCGAACGAGCACACCAGCGGCACCGGCCATTCAACCAGCGCGGTCACTTCGTCGAGCAGGGCTGGCGGAACGATCGCCGTGCCTTCCTGCATCGTCGCCAGTTCTTCGGTGCGCTTGCTGATGATCGCGCGACGCTCGTTGGCGTCGGCCAGTACGTAGGCGGCACGCAGGTCGCTCAGGTAATTGGCCGGCGAGGTGATGCGCACGCTTTCCGGGTGATGGAAGCGGTGACCACGGGAATCACGGCCAGACTTTTGGGCGAGGATGGTGCAATCGATGACCTGGTCACCGAGCAGCATTACCAGCCACTGGGTCGGGCGAACGAATTCTTCCTTGCGAGCACCCCAGCGCATGCGCTTGGGGATCGGCAGGTCGTTCAGGGAGTCTTCGACGATAGTCGGCAACAGGCTCGCGGTCGGCTTGCCGGCGATGCTTTGGCTGTAGCGCAGTTTCGGACCGCTCTGATCGATTTCGCTCAGGTCGACGCCGCACTTCTTGGCGAAGCCCAGGGCTGCTTGAGTCGGGTTGCCTTCGGCATCGAATGCGGCCTGACGCGGCGGGCCGTCGAGGTTGACGCTGCGATCCGGCTGATGGGTCGCCAGCGAGGTGATCAGCACCGCCAGGCGACGTGGCGCGGCGTAGACGGTTTTGGTCTCGTAGTTCAGGCCAGCGGCTTGCAGGCCCCTGTCGATACCGGCCAGGAACGCGTCGGCCAGGGTGTTCAGGGCTTTGGGTGGCAGTTCTTCGGTGCCCAGTTCAACCAGAAAATCTTGAGCACTCATTGTGCAGCCTCCAGCTTGGCCAGTACTTCATCACGCAGGTCCGGGGTCGCCATCGGGAAGCCCAGCTTGGCGCGAGCCAGCAGGTAGGCTTGCGCAACGGAACGCGCCAGGGTGCGCACACGCAGGATGTATTGCTGACGCGCAGTCACGGAAATTGCCCGGCGCGCATCCAGCAGGTTGAAGGTATGGGACGCCTTCAATACCATTTCGTAGCTCGGCAATGGCAACGGCTGGTCGAGTTCGATCAGGCGCTTGGCTTCGCTTTCGTAGAAATCGAACAGCTCGAACAGCTTCTCGACGTTGGCGTGTTCGAAGTTGTAGGTCGACTGCTCCACTTCGTTCTGGTGGAACACGTCGCCGTAGGTGACCTTGCCCATCGGGCCGTCAGCCCAGACCAGGTCGTAGACCGAGTCCACGCCTTGCAGGTACATGGCCAGACGCTCGAGACCGTAGGTGATCTCGCCGGTCACCGGGTAGCACTCGATGCCGCCCGCTTGCTGGAAGTAAGTGAACTGCGTCACTTCCATGCCGTTGAGCCAGACTTCCCAGCCCAGACCCCAGGCGCCCAGCGTTGGCGACTCCCAGTTGTCTTCGACGAAGCGGATGTCGTGGACCAACGGGTCCAGGCCGACGTGCTTGAGGGAGCCCAGGTACAGTTCCTGGAAGTTGTCCGGGTTCGGCTTCAGGACTACCTGAAACTGGTAGTAGTGCTGCAGACGGTTCGGGTTTTCGCCGTAGCGGCCGTCAGTCGGGCGACGACTGGGCTGCACATAAGCGGCGTTCCAGGTTTCCGGGCCAATGGCGCGCAGGAATGTAGCGGTGTGGAAAGTGCCGGCGCCTACTTCCATATCGTAGGGCTGAAGTACCACACAACCTTGCTCGGCCCAGTATTGCTGGAGGGCGAGGATCAAGTCTTGGAAGGTACGCACGGCTGGCGTAGGCTGGCTCACGAAATTCACCTGTTTCTTGGGCTGCGATTTAAAGAGCGGGAGTATACCCGATTCGGTCCTGCGCACGCCCCCTGGAGCCTTATGCCACGCTGCTTTTGGTGTTCCGAAGATCCGCTGTACATGGCTTATCACGATCAGGAGTGGGGTACGCCGCTACGCGATGCGCAGGGATTGTTCGAGTTGCTTTTGCTCGAAGGGTTCCAGGCCGGCCTTTCCTGGATCACCGTGCTGCGTAAACGTGAGCGATATCGCGAGGTATTGTTCGGCTTCGACGTCCAACGGGTGGCGCAGATGAGCGACGCGGAAATCGATGAATTGATGCTCGATCCGGGGATCATTCGCAATCGCCTCAAACTCAATGCGGCCCGTCGCAACGCTCAGGCCTGGCTGGCGCTGGAGGACCCGGTAGCGTTTCTCTGGTCCTTCGTCGGCGGCACGCCTGTGATCCATCATTTCAAGGATCGCACCGAGGTGCCGGCGGTCACGCCGGTCGCGGTGGAGATGAGCAAAGGCCTGAAAAAGGCCGGTTTCACGTTCGTCGGTCCGACCATTTGCTATGCGTTGATGCAGGCCTCGGGCATGGTCATGGACCACACCCGCGATTGCGATCGCTACGCGACACTGGCGAACGGCGGTTAGAATAGCCGCCTCGCGCACAGCACAAGATCAGGAGTGACCTGTGGATAAGTTTAAAGGCGCCTTGCTGGTAGGCGCTCTGCGGCTGTTTGCCCTGCTCCCGTGGCGGGCAGTGCAGGCAGTGGGCTCGGCCATTGGCTGGGTGATGTGGAAAACCCCCAACCGTTCCCGCGATGTGGTGCGGATCAACCTCGCCAAGTGTTTCCCGCAGATGGATCCGGCTGAACGCGAGCGTCTTGTCGGCCAGAGCCTGAGAGACATCGGCAAGTCCCTGACTGAAAGCGCCTGCGCGTGGATCTGGCCCGCCCAGCGTTCCATCGACCTGGTCCGTGAAGTCGAAGGGCTCGACGTGTTGAAGGAAGCCCTCGCCTCCGGCAAAGGTGTCGTCGGCATCACCAGTCACCTGGGCAATTGGGAAGTGTTGAACCACTTCTACTGCAACCAGTGCAAACCGATCATTTTCTATCGTCCGCCAAAGCTGAAGGCTGTGGATGATTTGCTGCGCAAACAGCGGGTTCAACTGGGCAACCGTGTGGCCGCTTCCACCAAGGAAGGCATCCTCAGCGTCATCAAGGAAGTGCGCAAAGGTGGTGCAGTGGGCATTCCCGCTGACCCGGAACCGTCCGAATCCGCCGGGATCTTCGTGCCGTTCTTCGCCACGCAGGCGCTGACCAGCAAGTTCGTACCGAATATGCTCGCCGGCGGCAAAGCGGTCGGCGTGTTCCTGCATGCGCTGCGGCTGCCGGACGGCTCGGGGTACAAAGTGATCCTGGAAGCTGCCCCAGAAGCCATGTACAGCACCGATACGGAAACGTCCTGCGCGGCCATGAGCCAGGTGGTCGAGCGTTACGTGCGGGCGTATCCGAGCCAGTACATGTGGAGCATGAAGCGCTTCAAAAAGCGGCCGCCGGGCGAAGAACGTTGGTATTAACGTTAATGGCACGATCTGTGGATTAACGTTTTCTTGTAGGAGCGAGGCTTGCCCGCGAAGACGTCGTCACATCCAACATCAATGTCGGAAGTAACGACGTCTTCGCGGGCAAGCCTCGCTCCTACACAAGTTATCCACAATTGTTCAAGAAAGGGCGCAAAAGATGTCCGACCATCGCAAATCGTTTCGCATCAAGATCACTCACGAAAGCTTCGGCGAGTGCCTCGGCCAGACCCGCAACCTCTCGACCACGGGCGTCTACGTCAAGCATCCGGACTTGTCGTCGTTGCCTAAAGGCGCGGTGGTTTATGGACAGGTGCAGGACTTACCCACAGGTGCGCCGCGAGTACGCATGGAAGTGGTGCTTGTTGATGCGGACGGCATTGGTCTGCGCTACCTCTGATCAGTGCGCCTGACGCTCAAGCTTTTTCAGAAACACCGTCATCTCTTTCTCTGCCTGCTTGTCGCCATGGGCGCGGGCGGCTTCCAGACCCTGCTCCCACGCCCGACGCGCAGCCGCAAAGTCTGCCAGCGCCAGATGGGCCTTGCCTAACAGCTTCCAGGCCGCCGAATACTTTGGATCGAATTCGACGCAGCGCTGGAAATGCTCGGCAGCCTTGGCGTTTTCCCCAAGGTCCAGATAGCCCTTGCCCAGGCCGAAGCGCAGCAACGAGTTATCCACACCCTTGGCGAGCATTTTTTCCAGGGATTCGAGCATCGGGCAACACCTTTGTTTATGTGTGGAGTTCGGAATTGCCTTCGCGGGCAAGCCTCGCTCCTACGGTTTAGGGTCATTCGCCAATTATGTGTACGACTCGGACCTGTAGGAGCGAGCGGTGCGGCGATCCGACTTGCCCGCGAAGAGGCCCTCGGTTCAGAAGAAGCTGAGCCCCACATGAAACAGCTTCTCCACATCCCGAATATGCTTTTTATCCACAAGGAACAAAATCACATGGTCACCCGCCGCGATCACGGTGTCGTCGTGAGCAATGATCACTTCTTCATCACGAATGATGGCGCCAATCGTAGTGCCCGGCGGCAGACCGATGTTCTCGATGGACTTGCCAATCACCTTGCTCGACTTCGCATCGCCATGGGCAATCGCCTCGATGGCCTCCGCCGCCCCGCGCCGCAATGAGTGCACGCTGACGATATCGCCGCGTCGCACGTGGGCCAGCAGCGTGCCGATGGTCGCCAGTTGCGGGCTGATGGCGATGTCGATGTCGCCGCCCTGGATCAAATCAACGTACGCCGGGTTGTTGATGATCGTCATCACCTTCTTCGCGCCCAGGCGCTTGGCCAGCAGCGAGGACATGATGTTGGCTTCGTCATCGTTGGTCAGGGCCAGGAAGATATCCGCGTCGGCAATGTTCTCTTCCATCAGCAGGTCGCGGTCGGAGGCACTGCCCTGCAACACCACGGTGCTGTCGAGGGTGTCCGAGAGATGGCGGCAGCGGGCCGGGTTCATCTCGATGATCTTCACTTGATAACGGCTTTCGATCGCCTCGGCCAGACGCTCACCGATCTGCCCGCCACCGGCGATGACGATGCGCTTGTAGGTTTCATCCAGACGACGCATTTCGCTCATCACCGCGCGAATATTCGCCTTGGCGGCGATGAAAAATACTTCGTCATCGGCTTCGATCACCGTATCGCCCTGGGGCAGGATCGGCCGGTCACGGCGGAAAATCGCGGCAACGCGGGTTTCGACGTTGGGCATGTGTTCACGCAACTGGCGCAGTTGCTGACCCACCAATGGCCCGCCGTAGTACGCCTTCACTGCCACCAGTTGCGCTTTGCCTTCGGCGAAGTCGATCACCTGCAACGCACCCGGATGCTGGATCAGGCGCTTGATGTAATTGGTCACCACTTGTTCCGGGCTGATAAGCACGTCCACTGGAATCGCGTCGTTATCAAACAGCTCGGAGCGCGTCAGGTACGCGGCTTCGCGGACCCGGGCGATCTTGGTCGGGGTGTGGAACAGGGTGTGGGCAACCTGACAGGCCACCATGTTGGTTTCGTCACTGTTGGTCACCGCCACCAGCATGTCGGCATCGTCCGCGCCGGCCTGACGCAGCACCGTCGGCAGTGAGCCGCGGCCTTGCACGGTGCGGATGTCCAGTCGATCGCCGAGGTCGCGCAGGCGTTCGCCGTCGGTGTCGACCACGGTAATGTCGTTGGCCTCGCTGGCCAGATGTTCCGCCAGCGAACCGCCGACCTGCCCTGCGCCGAGGATGATGATTTTCATCCAGTCACTCCCTTAAAACCCATTAACCGCGCGCGGCGGCGATCTTGATCAGCTTGGCGTAGTAGAACCCGTCGTGGCCGCCTTCCTGGGCCAGCAACTGGCGACCGTGAGGTTGCTTGATACCGGCCGCCGTGGCGAGGTCCAGCTCACGGGCGCCCGGCGTGCGGGCGAGGAAGGCTTCGATGACTTCGGTGTTCTCGGTCGGCAATGTGGAGCAGGTGGCGTAAAGCAGAATCCCGCCGACCTCCAGCGTTATCCACATGGCATCGAGCAATTCGCCCTGAAGCACTGCCAGTGCCGCGATGTCATCCGGTTGGCGAGTCAGCTTGATGTCCGGGTGACGACGGATCACGCCGGTGGCCGAGCACGGCGCGTCGAGCAGGATGCGCTGAAACGGTTTGCCGTCCCACCAGGTGGCGGTGTCGCGGCCATCGGCAGCGATCAGTTCGGCGCTCAGGCCCAGGCGTGCGAGGTTCTCGCGCACGCGCACCAGACGCTTGGCTTCGAGATCCACCGCCACGACGCCCGCCAGTTTTGGCTCGGCTTCGAGGATGTGGCAGGTCTTGCCGCCCGGTGCGCAGCAGGCGTCGAGCACCCGTTGGCCCGGCGCGAGGTCGAGCAGGTCGGCGGCCAGTTGCGCCGCTTCGTCCTGCACGCTGATCCAGCCTTCGGCGAAGCCCGGCAGGCTGCGCACGTCGGCCGGCGCTTCGAGGATGATGCCATCCTGACTGTAAACGCACGGCGTGGCGGCGATGCCGGCTTCAGTCAGCAATACGAGATAAGCATCACGGGAGTGATGACGACGGTTGACCCGCAAAATCATCGGCGGATGCGCGTTGTTCGCCGCGCAAATGGCTTCCCACTGATCAGGCCAGAACGCCTTGAGGGATTTTTGCAGCCAGCGCGGATGCGCGGTGCGCACCACCGGATCGTGTTCCAGCTCAGCCAGCAATGCTTCGCTTTCACGCTGGGCGCGGCGCAGCACAGCATTGAGCAAGGCCTTGGCCCACGGTTTTTTCAGCTTGTCGGCACAACCGACGGTTTCGCCGATGGCGGCGTGGGCCGGGACGCGGGTGTAGAGCAATTGATAAAGGCCGACCAGCAGCAGCGCCTCGACATCGGCGTCCGCGGCCTTGAATGGCTTCTGCAGCAACTTGGCCGCCAGCGCCGACAAACGGGGTTGCCAGCGCGCCGTGCCGAACGCCAGGTCCTGGGTGAAGCCGCGGTCACGGTCTTCAACCTTGTCCATTTGTGTCGGCAGAGAACTGTTGAGTGAGGCTTTTCCGTTAAGAACAGCAGCAAGTGCCTTGGCGGCGGCCAGACGTGGATTCATTGAGCGTCCGCCGCTTGACCGAGCACGGTGCCGACGGCGAATTTCTCACGACGGCTGTTGAACAAGTCGCTGAAGTTCAGCGCCTTGCCGCCGGGTAATTGCAAACGGGTCAGGCACAGGGCTTGCTCACCGCAGGCGACGATCAAACCGTCCTTGCTGGCGCTGAGGATCTGGCCCGGTGCACCCTGCCCTTCGGCGAGGCTCGCGGCCAGCACTTTCAGCGCTTCACCGTTCAGCGTGCTGTGGGTGATCGGCCACGGGTTGAAGGCGCGGACCAGGCGTTCCAGCTCAATCGCCGGACGACTCCAGTCGATGCGCGCTTCGTCCTTGTTCAATTTGTGAGCATACGTGGCGAGGCTGTCGTCCTGCACTTCGCCTTCCAGCGTTCCGGCGGCAAGGCCGGCAATCGCCTGAATCACGGCTGGCGGACCCATTTCGGCGAGACGGTCGTGGAGGCTGCCGCCGGTGTCTTCAGCGGTGATTGGCGTGGTGACTTTCAGCAGCATCGGCCCGGTGTCGAGGCCCAGCTCCATGCGCATCACGGTCACGCCGCTTTCGCTGTCGCCCGCTTCAACGGCACGCTGGATCGGCGCCGCTCCGCGCCAGCGTGGCAGCAACGAGGCGTGGCTGTTGATGCAACCCAGGCGCGGGATGTCCAGCACCGCTTGCGGCAGGATCAGACCATAGGCAACCACCACCAGCAAATCCGGCTTGAGTGCGGCCAGTTCAGCCTGAGCGTCTTCGTTGCGCAGGGTTGGCGGTTGCAACACCGGGATATTGTTTTCCAGAGCCAACTGCTTGACCGGGCTCGGCATCAGCTTTTGCCCACGGCCCGCCGGACGGTCCGGCTGGGTGTAAACCGCGACGATCTCGTAAGGGCTGTCGAGCAGGGCCTTGAGGTGTTCGGCGGCGAATTCCGGGGTGCCGGCAAAGACGATGCGCAGTGGCTCAGTCATGGGAGCAATCTCTGAAAAGAAAAAGGCTTGCCGCAGCAAGCCTTTGAAAGAAGGGCATCAAGCGTTCTGGCGATGGAGCTTTTCCAGTTTCTTCTTGATTCGGTCGCGTTTGAGGTTGGACAGGTAGTCGACGAACAATTTGCCGTTGAGGTGGTCGCATTCGTGCTGGATGCACACGGCGAGCAGGCCTTCGGCGATCAGTTCGTAAGGTTTGCCGTCGCGGTCCAGGGCCTTGACCTTGACCTTTTGCGGGCGGTCGACGTTTTCGTAGAAGCCCGGCACCGAGAGGCAGCCTTCCTGGTATTGCTCCATCTCGTCGGTCAGGGATTCAAACTCCGGGTTGATGAACACCCGTGGTTCGCTGCGGTCTTCGGAGAGGTCCATCACGACGATACGTTTGTGCACGTTGACCTGGGTCGCGGCGAGGCCGATGCCTGGCGCTTCATACATTGTTTCAAACATGTCATCGACCAACTGACGCACTTCGTCGTCCACTACGGCCACAGGTTTGGCGATAGTGCGCAGGCGCGAGTCGGGGAATTCGAGGATGTCTAAAATGGCCATAAGCTTAATTGCTGCACGTGTGAGGTAAAGTCGGGCGATGGCCTGGCGGGTCCGAAGATGCCGGCTACCGTTGTGAAGCGTAGCTCCCTTTTCTTTTCAGAAACGAGGAGCGAGCCACGAGGGCTCTGGCGTTTCACGCGAACGCACATAATAAAGGGATTCACCGCATGAGGAAATCACTACTCGCCTTGCTCCTTCTGGCCTCGGCCGGTTTGGCGCACGGGCAAGTGCAACTCAAGGAAGGTTTTCCACAGCAATACACAGTGGTGGCGGGTGACACACTTTGGGACATTTCGGGAAAATACCTCCGGGAGCCATGGAAGTGGCCGGAGTTGTGGCAGGCCAATCCACAGATCGAAAACCCCAATCTGATCTACCCCGGCGACTCGTTGTCGCTGGTCTACGTCAACGGCCAGCCGCGCCTGACCCTCAATCGCGGGGCTTCGCGCGGCACCATCAAGCTCTCGCCACGTGTGCGCAGCTCGCCGGTGGCCGATGCAATTCCGAGCATTCCCCTGCAATCGATCAACAGCTTTCTGCTGAGCAACCGCATCGTCGACAAGGTCGAGGACTTCGACAAGGCGCCTTACATCGTCGCTGGCGATGCCGAACGCGTGCTCAGCGGCACCGGTGACCGTATTTTCGCCCGTGGCCATTTCGATCCGAACCAACCGGTCTACGGCATCTTCCGTCAGGGTAAGGTTTACACCGATCCCGACAGCAAAGAGTTTTTGGGGATCAATGCCGATGATATCGGCGGTGGCGAGATTGTGGCCACCGAAGGCGACGTCGCCACGTTGGCGCTGCAACGCACGACTCAGGAAGTGCGTCTCGGCGACCGTTTGTTCAGCGGTGAAGAGCGATCCATCAACTCCACCTTCATGCCCAGTGCGCCAAAAACCCAGGTCAATGGCTTGATCATCGATGTGCCGCGCGGGGTCACCCAGATTGGCGCGCTGGATGTGGTCACGCTGAACAAGGGTCAACGCGATGGCCTGGCTGAAGGCAACGTGCTGGTGGTGATGAAAACCGGTGAAACCGTGCGTGACCGGATCACTGGCCAACCGCTGAAAATTCCCGATGAGCGTGCCGGTTTGCTGATGGTTTTCCGCACTTACGACAAGCTCAGCTACGGGTTGGTACTCCACGCTTCGCGCTCGCTGGCCGTCATGGACAAGGTGCGAAACCCTTAGCCTGCTCCACAAGTTACCAACAGAGTTATCCACAGCTTATTCCCGTTTGAACGGGGCTCATAACGATCAAGGATGATCCATGTCGCTGTCTGCTGCCACACCGGTTTCCCCTGCGGAACTGGAAGCTCGTCTACGTCTGCATCGGTTGCCGGAACTCGGGCCGGCGCGTTTCAAGAAATTGCTCGAAGCCTTCGGCTCGGCGTCAAAAGCCATCAGTGCACCGGCCAGTGCCTGGCGTTCGCTGGGCTTGCCACTGGCGTGCGCCGAGGCCCGACGCGCCAACGAAGTGCGTGATGGCGCGAGCCACGCATTGGCCTGGCTAGAGCGTCCGGGCCAGCATTTACTGATGTGGGACCAGCCTGAGTACCCGGCGCTGCTGGCGGAAATCAGTGATGCGCCGCCGCTGTTATTTGTGGCAGGCGATCCGGGCATTCTGGAAAAACCGCAATTGGCTATGGTTGGCAGTCGTCGCGCCTCGCGGCCGGGCATGGACACCGCAGCTGCGTTTTCGCGCAGTCTGGCCAGCGCCGGTTTCGTCATCACCAGCGGTCTGGCGCTGGGCATCGATGCCGCCGCGCATCAAGCCGCGCTGGACGTCGGTGGGCGAACGGTCGGGGTAGTTGGCACGGGACTTGAAAAGTTTTATCCACAGCGCAATCGGCGGCTGGCCGACGCCATGATCGCGTCGGGCAGCGCAGTGCTTTCCGAGTTCCCGCTGGACGCCGGCCCCAGCGCCGGCAACTTCCCTCGGCGCAACCGGATCATCAGCGGTTTATCCCTTGGGGTGCTGGTGGTCGAGGCGAGTGTCGCCAGCGGTTCATTGATCACGGCGAGGTTGGCGGCGGAGCAAGGGCGCGAGGTGTACGCGATTCCAGGGTCGATCCATCACCCGGGCGCCAAGGGGTGTCACCAATTGATCCGCGACGGCGCGATGCTGGTTGAAACCATCGAGCATATCCTCGAAGCCTTGCGCGGCTGGCAACGGCTGCCGTTCTCCACAGAGACACTGCAAGCACCCACTCATCCACTGCTCATGTTGCTTCACGCCGCGCCCCATACCAGTGAAGCGTTGTCGGTCAGCAGTGGCTGGACCTTGTCCAAAGTGCTGGCAGCGCTGACGGAACTGGAAATGGATGGCCTGGCGGTGTGCGAAAACGGGCGCTGGTTTGCGCGGGTGAGCTAGGTTTTACAAGGAAGATCGGTAAACTGCGCAGAGCCTTATTCCGGAGAGTTTTTCATGGTCAACAATTGGCGTGTGCAACAAGCCGCACAAGCCGTTCGCTCAGGGGCGGTGATTGCCTATCCAACCGAAGCGGTCTGGGGCCTGGGTTGTGATCCGTGGGACGAAAGCGCGGTTTCTCGTCTGCTGATGATCAAGGGCCGGTCTATGGAAAAGGGCCTGATTCTGGTGGCCGACAATATCCGTCAGTTCGACTTCCTGTTCGAAGACTTTCCCGAACTGTGGATGGACCGCATGGCCAGCACTTGGCCAGGGCCGAACACCTGGCTGGTGCCGCATCAGAATTTGTTGCCCCTGTGGATTACCGGTAAGCATGAAACGGTGGCGCTGCGCGTTAGCGACCACCCGCAGGTGCGGGATTTATGTGCGATGGTGGGGCCGTTGGTGTCGACATCGGCTAACCCTCAGGGCCGGCCGGCGGCGCGGACGCGGATTCGCGTCGAGCAGTATTTCCGAGGGCAGGTGGATTTTATCCTTGGCGGTAACCTTGGCGGGCGCAAGAATCCGAGCGTGATTCGCGATCTCGCGACCGGGAACGTCATTCGCCCGGACTAAGACCGAGTCATCGTTCTTCGTCGGAATGCCGCCCAGACCAAGCCTCGCTCCTACAGGTCTGTGGTCGAACACGAATTATGTGTACGACATGAGACTTGTAGGAGCGAGGCTTGCCCGCGAAGGCGTTCTCAAGGCAACAAAACAGTCGAACCCGTCGTACGCCGCGCCGACAACTCGGTTTGCGCCTTCGCCGCCTCAGCCAATGGATACTTCTGGCTGATGTCCACCGTAAGCTTGCCGCTGATGATCATCTCAAACAGCTCATCCGCCATACGCTGCAGGTTTTCTGCATTGTTCGCATAAGTCGCGAGTGTCGGCCGGGTCACGTACAACGAACCCTTCGCCGACAATATCCCCAGGTTCACCCCATCCACTGCCCCGGAAGCATTGCCGAAGCTCACCACCAGACCCCGTGGTGCCACGCTATCGAGCGACGTCAGCCAGGTGTCCTTGCCGACCCCGTCGTACACCACCGGGACTTTTTTGCCGTCAGTCAATTCCAGTACGCGTTGGGCGACGTTTTCGTGGCTGTAGTCGATGGTCGCCCACGCGCCGTTGGCTTTGGCCAGTGCGGCTTTCTCCGGTGAGCTGACCGTGCCGATCAACTTCACACCCAAGGCCTTGGCCCATTGGCAGGCCAGGGATCCGACGCCACCGGCAGCGGCGTGGAACAGGATGGTTTCGCCGCCCTTGAGTTCATAAGTCTGACGCAGCAGGTACTGCACGGTCAGACCCTTGAGCATCACGCCGGCGGCCTGCTCGAAACTGATGGCATCCGGCAGGTGCACCAGATTGGCTTCCGGCAGAACGTGAACGTCGCTGTAGGCACCCAAAGGGCCGCTGCCGTACGCCACGCGATCACCGACCTTGAAACGGGTGACTTCGCTGCCGACCGCCTCGACCACGCCCGCACCTTCCGAACCCACACCCGATGGCAGCGCGGGCGGCGGATAGAGACCGCTGCGGTAGTAGGTGTCGATGAAGTTGAGTCCGATGGCCTTGTTGGTCACGCGAACCTGCTGCGGGCCGGGCTCGGCGGGTTGATAGTCGACATACTCAAGCACTTCGGGGCCGCCATGGGCGCTGAACTGGATACGCTTTGCCATCAGAACTCTCCTTAGGTCATTTGCGAAGCTCCCTATCGGACTCCTAAGCTTGATCTTCGTCAACTGCGGCGGGGCAAGGTGCAGTGTTATCCTACGCAGCAATTTGCCGCCGGCCGTCAAACGCCGCGCAGCTTTGCCCGATTCAAGGTGATGACATGACGACCCGCACCGAGGCCGTAAAAGCCTATCTGCTCGACCTGCAAGACCGTATTTGCGCTGCCCTGGAAGCCGAAGACGGTGGCACGCAATTCGTCGAAGACGCCTGGACCCGGCCTGCCGGCGGTGGCGGTCGCACGCGCGTGATCGAAAACGGCTCTGTGATCGAAAAGGGCGGCGTCAACTTTTCCCACGTCTTTGGCAGCGGTCTCCCACCGTCCGCCAGCGCCCACCGCCCCGAATTGGCCGGCCGTGGTTTCGAAGCCCTGGGCGTGTCGCTGGTGATTCACCCGCACAACCCGCAGGTGCCGACTTCTCACGCCAATGTGCGCTTTTTCATCGCTGAAAAAGAAGGCGAAGAACCGGTCTGGTGGTTCGGCGGCGGTTTCGACCTGACCCCTTATTACGGCAACGAAGAAGACTGCGTGCACTGGCACCGCGTCGCCGAGCAGGCCTGCGCGCCGTTCGGCCCGGACGTCTATCCGCGTTACAAGGCCTGGTGCGACAGTTACTTCCACATCAAGCATCGCCACGAGCCACGGGGCATCGGCGGTCTGTTTTTCGATGACTTGAACGAGTGGGACTTCGACACCAGCTTCGCTTTCATGCGCGCCATCGGTGATGCCTACATCGAGGCGTACCTGCCGATCGTGCAGCGCCGCAAGAACGATGCGTTCACCGCCAAGCAGCGCGAATTCCAGGAATTCCGCCGTGGCCGCTACGTCGAGTTCAACCTGGTTTACGACCGCGGCACGTTGTTCGGTCTGCAATCGGGCGGGCGTACCGAGTCGATCCTCATGTCCCTGCCACCGCAAGTCCGCTGGGGCTACGACTGGAAGGCCGAGCCGGGCAGCGAAGAAGCCCGCCTGACTGAATACTTCCTGCAAGACCGCGATTGGTTGGCCAAGGCCTGAGAGGAATCCTGATGGATCGTTACGTCGTATTCGGTAACCCGATTGGCCACAGTAAATCGCCGCTGATCCATCGCTTGTTCGCCGAGCAGACCGCTCAGCAACTGGACTACAGCACCTCGTTGGCGCCACTCGACGACTTTTCCGACTTCGCCCGGGCGTTTTTCCTCGAAGGTCGCGGGGCGAATGTGACGGTGCCGTTCAAGGAAGAGGCCTATCGCCTGGCCGACAGTCTGACGGAGCGGGCGCAGCGAGCCGGCGCGGTCAACACCCTGAGCAAACTCGCCGATGGCAGCCTGCTGGGCGACAACACCGACGGCGCCGGGCTGGTGCGGGACCTGACGGTCAACGCCGGTGTCAGCCTCAAGGGCAAACGCATCCTGCTGCTGGGTGCCGGCGGCGCGGTGCGGGGTGCGCTGGAACCGTTGCTGGCCGAGCAACCGGCGTCGGTGATCATCGCCAACCGCACGGTGGAGAAAGCTGAATTGCTGGCGGAGTTGTTCGCGGACCTGGGGCCAGTGTCGGCCAGCGGTTTCGACTGGCTGCGGGAATCGGTGGACCTGATCATCAACGCGACATCCGCCAGCCTGACAGGCGATGTACCGCCGATTGCCAGCAGCCTGATCGAGCCGGGCAAGACCGTTTGCTACGACATGATGTACGGCAAGGAACCGACCTCGTTCTGCCGCTGGGCCAGTGAACACGGCGCGGCGGTGTCGATGGATGGGTTGGGAATGCTCGCTGAACAAGCGGCAGAAGCGTTCTTCCTGTGGCGCGGTGTGCGCCCGGATACAGCGCCGGTGCTGGCTGAACTCCGTCGCCAGCTGGCCGCATAAACTGTAGGAGCGAGCGGTGCGGCGGTCCGACTTGCCCGCGAAGGCGTCCTCAAGAATGCCAAAGGCTTCGCGGGCAAGCCTCGCTCCTACAGGAGACGGTATTTCAATCCTCAAACCGGATCGGGCATTTTTCCGCGCCTTCAAGCTTGCGCAACTCCTCCACCACCTGCGGCCGTGCGCGCCGCAAGGTCAGGCTGCGATCCTGCTTGAGCAACCGCCGCGCCTCCTGATGCAGCATTTCCACCCCTGAATAGTCGATAAAGTTGATCTGCTGCGCCTCGATCACCACACGCGTGCCGTGCATCCGTTGCAGGCGCACTTGCAGGTAATGGCTGGCGCCGAAAAAGATTGAGCCGCCGACCCGCAGAATGTCTTCATCGCCTTCGCGCCAATGCTGGACCCGTGGTTGCGAAGTACGCTTGAGGTAAAAGAACAGCGAAGCCAAGACCCCGGCATAGATTGCTGTCTGCAACTCAAGCAATAGCGTGGCAACGCAGGTCAGCGCCATGACCAGAAACTCGGCGCGGCTGACCCGCAACAGCGCGCGAATGCCCCGATGGTCCACCAAGCCCCAGGCGATCAACAAAATGCTACCGGCCATGGCCGGAATCGGAATGTGCGCGATCAACGCCGCGCCGAAGATTGCGAACAGCGCCACCCACAGCGCTGAAAACACGCCGGCCAACGGCGAGCAGGCGCCCGCTTCGTAGCTCAGGCCCGAGCGGGTGAAGGAGCCGGCTGACAGCGAGCCGGAAAAAAACGCCCCGACCATGTTCGAAAAACCCTGGGCGCGGACTTCCTGATTGGCGTCGAGCAATTGCTGTGAGCGAGCCGACAAGGAACGGGCAATCGACAGACTGGTCACCAGTCCGAGCATCCCCACCGCCACGGCGCTGGGCAGCAACCGCAGGATCAGATCCAGGTCCAGTGGCAGTGGACTGAAAGGCGGCAACCGCCCGACAAACGCACTGACCAGCTTCACATGGCCGAACATCGAGGGCCAGAACCACGCCAGTAGGCCGCTCAGCGCCAAGGTGATTAACAGCGTCGGCCAGCGTGGCAGCAGTAATTTCAGGATCACGCCGACCATGACGGTGGCCAGCCCCAGTGCCAGCGAAGGTTTATCGACTTCGCTGAGGTGATGGAACACCATCAAAAAGCTGTCCAGTGCGGTGGACTGATTGGGCAGGTCCAGCCCCAGCAGGTTCGGCAGTTGGCCGATCGCAATCACCACCGCCGCGCCGAGGGTGAAGCCCAGCACCACCGAGTGCGAAACGAAATTCACCAGGGCGCCAAAGCGCAGCAAACCGAGCAGCCACTGGAAAATCCCGGCGAGCAGCGTCAGAAGCAGGATCAGGGTGACGTAGTCCTCTGTCGCGGGAACGGCCAGAGGACTGACACTGGCGTAGAGGACGATGGAAATCGCCGCCGTAGGACCGCAGATCAGATGCCACGACGAACCCCAGAGGCAAGCGATCAGCACCGGGATGATCGCGGCGTACAGGCCGTATTCCGGCGGGAGACCGGCGATCAAGGCGTAGGCAATGGATTGTGGTAGCGCAAGAATGGCGCCGCTGAGGCCAACGATCAGGTCACGGCCGACGCTGGCGCGGGTTTGCCGGGGCAACCAGGAAAGGAAGGGGAAGAGTGAATGGCGGCTGGGGAAGGCCATGGGTCCTCTCGGTTGAGAATTTTGCGCAAGGGTAACAGGACAGACGACGATCCTTCCCTCTGTAGGAGCGAGGCTTGCCCGCGAAGAACGATAACGCGGTTTTTCTAAAGAACCGCGTTATCGTTCTTCGCGGGCAAGCCTCGCTCCTACAAGGATTGGTTAGAGCTTGGCTTTTACGGCTGACAACGCATCCTTCCCGTCCACGGTTTTCACACCATCCAGCCATTTATCCAGTATGGCGGGATTGGCCTTTATCCACGCCTTGGCCGCATCGGCATTGCTGACTTTCTTGTTCACCACCTCGGCCATGATGCTGTTCTCCATCTCCTGGGTGAAACTCAGGTTGGTGAGCAGCTTGCCAACGTTCGGACAGGCCTGTGCATAACCTTTGCGGGTCAGTGTATGAACGCTGCCGGTGTCGCCGAAGTACTTCTCGCCGCCCTTCAGGTAATGCATTTTCAACTGCACGTTCATCGGGTGCGGCGTCCAGCCGAGGAAGGTCACGAACTTCTGTTTCTTCACCGCGCGGGACACTTCGGCCAGCATGGCCTGCTCGCTGGACTCGACCAGTTTCCACTGACCCATGTCGAAGTCATTCTTCTTGATGATCTCTTGCAACGAGATGTTTGCTGGCGCACCGGAGCCGATGCCGTAGATCTTTTTGTCGAACTTGTCGGCGTATTTGTTCAGGTCGGCAAAGTTATGCACACCCGCATCCCACACGTAATCCGGGACTGCCAGGGTGAATTCGGTGCCGTCGAGGTTCTTCGCCAGTTGCGTGACATCACCCGTGGCGACGAACTTGTCGTAGAAGCCCTGCTGCGCCGGCATCCAGTTACCCAGGAACACATCGACCTGGCCATCCTTCAACCCGCCAAAGGTGATCGGCACTGCGAGGGTGTCGACCTTGGCCTTGTAGCCCATGCCGTCCAGCAGAAACCCGGTAATGGCGTTGGTCGCGGCGATGTCGCTCCAGCCTGGGTCGGCCATTTTCACCGTGTCGCAGCTCTGGTCGGCAAATGCCGAGGCACTGCCCAGAGCCAATAGCCCGACCGTCAGTACTGTGGATAACTTTTGCATGGACTTCCCCTTAACATTATTGGTTTTGGCAGGGTTGTGGATAACGTGCTTTGCGCTCCAGATCGTCGAGATCGATGTGGTTGCGCATGTACTGCTGACTGGCGTCCACCAGCGGCTGGTGATCCCAGCTCTTCAGCTTGCCGATGGTCAGCGCCTCGGCGACGAAACGCCGGCGCCGCTGGCTGGCGAGCACCTGTTGGTGAATTGCCGGAATGTCCCATTTGGCCCGTGCTTCGGCCAGAAAATCTTCGAACAACGGCCGATGTTGCGGCGATTGACTGAGTTCTTCCTGTTCACGCGGATCGTTGTGTACATCGAAGAGTAGGCAAGGGTCGTCTTCGCTGTAGATGAATTTATAGGCGCCGCGCCGGATCATCATCAACGGGCTGATGGTGCCTTCGGCCATGTATTCGCCGAAGACTTCGTCGTGACCGCCCTGCCCTTGCAGGTGCGAGACCAGCGAGCGGCCGTCCAGCGGCAGGCCTGGCTCCAACGATCCGCCGGCCAGTTCGACGAAGGTGGGCAACAGGTCAGCGGTGGAAACCGCAGCACTGACTCGCCCGGCCCCGAATTGTCCCGGTGCACTTATCAACAGGGGCACGCGGGCAGCCATTTCGAACCAATGCATTTTGTACCAGAGCCCGCGCTCGCCGAGCATGTCGCCGTGGTCACCGGAGAAGACGATGATGGTGTCGTCGATCAGCCCGGTTTCTTCGAGTGTTTGCACGAGTTTGCCGACGTTGCTGTCGATATAGCTGCACGCGCCGAAATACGCGTGGCGAGCGTCGCGAATCTTATCCACAGGCAGCGGTTTGTCCCACAGGTCGTACACCTTGAGCAAACGCTGGGAATGCGGATCGAGTTCGGTTTGCGCCGGGGTTTCGGGCAACGGGATGTCGGCGTCGGCGTACATATCCCAAAAAGCCTTGGGAATCGTGTACGGATCGTGTGGGTGAGTCATCGACACGGTCAGGCAGAACGGCTGATCGCCGTCCTCTCGGATGTGATCGAACAGGTATTGCTGGGCCTTGAACACCACCTCTTCGTCGAAATCCAGCTGATTGGTGCGCACGCACGGCCCGGCTTGCAGCACCGACGACATGTTGTGGAACCAGGTCGGACGCACATCTGGCTCATCCCAGTTCACAGACCAGCCGTAATCCGCCGGGTAGATGTCGCTGGTCAGGCGTTCTTCATAGCCGTGGAGCTGATCCGGACCACAAAAATGCATCTTGCCCGACAACGCGGTGCGGTAGCCGAGTCGACGCAGGTAGTGGGCATAAGTCGGTACATCGGCGGGAAAATCGGCCGCGTTGTCGTAGGCGCCGATCTTGCTCGGCAACTGACCGCTGACCAGGGTGAAACGCGACGGCGCGCACAGTGGGCTGTTGCAATAAGCGGCGTCGAACACCACGCCTTCGGCGGCGAGGCGGCTGAGATTAGGCAGTTTGATGGGCGAAGGACCGTAGAACGGCAACATTGGCGCGGCCATCTGATCGGCCATGATGAAAAGAATATTCTTGCGCTTCATGTGATCGCGGCATTCCATAGTGAATATTTATGCGAGAGTGCTGCGATCGAGCATGGAGTCCACGCACTTTGTGGTAAAGCCCATGCGCGGCAATGACTAGGATAAGCACAGCTTATGTATGACGCCCTTGGTGATTTGTCCTTGGACCTGCTTCGTGCCTTTGAAGCGGCGGCCCGTCAGCGCAGCTTCACCGCCGCTGCGGTCGAGCTCGGCACCACGCAGCCGGCGATCAGCCAGCAGATCAAGCGGCTGGAAGAACAACTTGCCACGCGCCTGTTTGATCGCATCTATCGCGGCATCGAACTGACGGAGGCTGGAACCATACTTTTCGAGCAGGTTCAGCTCGGTTTGCAGAATATCGATGCAGGATTAAGCGCGATCAGCGCACAGCATCAACATGAGGTCTTGCAGGTTGCGACCGATTTCGCCTTCGCCGCGTATTGGCTGATGCCGCGTCTGCACCGTTTTCACGCCGCCAATCCTCAGGTGGATGTCAGCCTCGTCACCAGCGAACGCAGCCACAACATGCTGCGCACCGATATCGACGTGGCGGTGTTGTTTGGCGATGGCCGGTTTAAACAGGGCGAAAGCCATTGGCTGTTCAGCGAAGAAGTGTTCCCCGTGTGCAGCCCACTGTTATTGAAGGACCGTCCCCTGCCCTTGCCGGCCCAGTCATTGCTGGAATTCCCGCTGCTACATTTGCGCGGTGAAAACAGCAGTAACTGGTTCGACTGGAGCGGCGTATTTCGCGAGTTGGGGATCACGTCGGCGCCGGCCCCCGGGCAATTGCGCTTCGACAATTACACGCTGCTGATTCAAGCGGCGATCGGCGGCCAAGGCGTGGCGATCGGTTGGCGGCACCTTGTGGATAACTTGCTGGCGCAAGGTCTGTTGTGCCGACCGATTGCCGACACGGTGATTTCCAGGCTTGGCTATTACGTGGTCCTGCCTCAGCGAAAACGGCGTGGGGCACTGATTCAACAGTTTGTGGACTGGTTGATGGCTGAGCAGGCTAGCAGCGCCCAATCGCTTAAAGGCATGCCCCTGCCGTCTATCGCGGTGTAGGGTCGGTCGCAACGAAGTTCACGTGCTCGCGAACGTGAAGATTGAGCTGCAACTCATCGGCAATCCCCACCGCCACGCGGTTCAGCCGTTCAAGCGGTTCAGCCAGACCGGGCTCAAGGCTGCTGCTGATATGGCTGAAATGTTCGATCGTCAGCCCCGGCACGCCGCGAGGTGCATTCACCAAGGTCCAGTGCAAGGCACTGCTTTGCAGCGCATCGAGGATTTCCTCGGCGGCATGCCGCTGAAGGGGATTCAGCGCTTCAGCCTCCGTTTCGTCGAGTTCGGCGAAATCCCCCACCAGGAACAGTCGGGCAATGCTCGCCGCCTGCATGCCCTCGATCAGGGCATCCACTGCCAGCACCTGCTCGACCGGGCCTGGCACGATGGTTTTTTCCACGTACTCGCTGTTGAACGGCAATCCTGGTGCGTCCAGCAGGCAAATAACCGCCGAACTGCCCGCCACGCTTTGCTTGACCCGTTCAGCCTCGAACAGATCGCCGGTCTTGGTGCGCAAACCCGGGCGCGGTGGGAGCGCCGTCAGGTCATCCAGAATCGCGATCACTTCATGTTGGCGCCGCAACATTTCAGCCATCAGCGCACTGCCCAGGCTACTCATGGCACCATAAAGCACCACTTTCACCACGGGGGTTTCGGCATTTTTCATGGCTGGGATTCCTTGTTTTCCGACGTATATGTCGTGTGACCTGTAGGAATCGGTGAGGGTTCGACTGGGATTTAGAGGGTTTCAGATGCAACAGATCAAGGGCTACCACGCCCATGTCTACTTCGACGCCAGCAGCATTGATCAGGCGCGAGCGTTGTGTGAGCAAGCGGCGCAATTGTTCCCGCTGAAAATGGGCCGAGTGCACGAACGCCCGGTGGGCCCGCACCCGGACTGGAGTTGCCAATTGGCGTTCGGGCCGGAGCTCATCGGTGACGTGCTGCCGTGGCTGGCGCTCAACCGCAAGGGTTTGGTGGTGTTCCTGCACCCGGACACCGGCAACGATTTGCTGGACCACACCGAGCACGCGATCTGGATGGGTGCGATCCGGCCGCTGGATCTGTCTATTTTTTGATCAGGCGCTTTCTTCGGCTTCGCCCGGCAGATGTTCGTCCAGGTGCAGCCAGGGCAAACGACTGTCGGTCCAGATGTGCCGCTCGGCCGGGGCCTGCTCCGGGTGATCGAGGGTGGCGATGGTCACGTCGATGCTCTCGGGGCTGAGGTGCGTCGTCAGCGCCAGTTGCGCCCCACAAGTCGGGCAGAAATAGCGCACGCAGGTTGTCGAGGAATCGTACTGAGCCGGTTTCCCTTTCAGCCATTTGAAGGCCGACGAGGGCACGGTGATCCAGGTCGTCACGATCCCACCGCTGACTCGCCGGCAGATCGAGCAGTGGCAGTGGGCGATGTCGTGCAATGGACCGCTGAATTGATAGCGCAGCTGTCCGCAGTGGCAGCCGCCGGTGTGAAGTTCGTTCATGACCATTCCTCCTGATGCGTATGTACCGACGCCATCGCGAGCAGGCTCACTCCTACAGGGGATTTGTGTTCGACGTAAATCCAATGTGGGAGTGAGCCTGCTCGCGATGGGCTCAACCCGGTTTAATGCCCTGCCCCGGTCCGACGACCGGTCACACATCCGGTCAATGCTTTCACCAGCGAAAGCTGGCTGAAAGCTTCTCCGATTAGGATCGCCCCCACTGCCGGCAAAAGACCGGTCGGCCAATGCCAGTGTTTTATCGCTCGCACAGCCCATTTAACAACAACAATGGTGATCCTGATGTCCTTTGCTACCCGCCGCTTCGCTGCAACTCCGCCCGTACGCCTCGTGCTTCCCGTTCTGCGCTGACCCACCCGGTTCGCCCATTCCCTAGCCGCGCTACGCCTGGAGTAATCCCATGCTGACTTTCCTTGGCTTTGCCATGGTCATCACGTTCATGTTCCTGATCATGACCAAGCGCCTGTCTGCGCTGATCGCCCTGATCATCATTCCAATCGTCTTCGCCCTGTTCGGTGGTTTTGCGCCGAAGATCGGCCCAATGATGCTCGAAGGCATCACCAAGCTTGCGCCGACCGGCGTGATGCTGATGTTCGCCATCCTGTATTTCGCCCTGATGATCGACTCCGGCCTGTTCGACCCGGCCGTGCGCAAGATCCTCAAACTGGTCAAGGGCGACCCGTTGAAAGTGTCGGTGGGCACCGCCGTACTGGCGCTCGTCGTTTCCCTCGATGGTGACGGCGCGACCACTTATATGATCTGCGTGGCCGCCATGCTGCCGCTCTACAGCCGCATCGGCATGAGCCCGCGGATCATGGCCGGTCTGATCATCCTCGCCGGTGGCGTGATGAACATGACCCCGTGGGGCGGCCCGACGGCCCGTGCAGCCAGTGCGCTGCACGTGGACCCGTCGGACATCTTCGTACCGATGATTCCGGCGATGGCTTTCGGTGTCCTGGCCATCCTGGCTATCGCGTACTTCTACGGCAAACGTGAACGTGCGCGTCTGGGTGAACTGCACTTGGTGGGCGACGAAATCGACCACAGCGAAATCAGCGTTTCGCAGTTCCCGGATGCCCGTCGTCCAAAACTGATCTGGTTCAACGGCGCCCTGACGTTCGCACTGATGTGCACCTTGATCGCCGGTCTGTTGCCGCTGCCGGTGCTGTTCATGGTGGCGTTCAGTATTGCCATGATCGTCAACTATCCTTGCCTGCAACAGCAGAAGGATCGCGTCGCGGCTCACGCCGGTAGCGTGCTGGCGGTGGTCGGTCTGATCTTTGCCGCGGGCATTTTCACCGGTATCCTGACGGGCACCGGCATGGTCGATGCCATGTCGAAAAGCCTGCTGGCGGTGATCCCTGATTTCCTCGGTCCGTACCTGGCCGTAATCACTGCGCTGGTGAGCATGCCGTTCACGTTCTTCATGTCGAACGACGCATTTTATTACGGCGTGTTACCAGTACTTGCCGAAGCAGCCAGTCATTACGGTATAACCGCGGTTGAAATGGCACGTGCCTCGATCGTCGGTCAGCCCGTCCACTTGCTGAGCCCGCTGGTACCATCGACTTACTTGTTGGTGGCCCTGGCCGGTATCGATTTCGGTGACCATCAGCGCTTCACCCTGAAATGGGCAGTGCTGGTGTGCATGTGCATACTGGTTGCAGCATTGCTGATGGGGATTTTTCCGCTGTTCAGCACTCTATAAGCCCAAGACTCACCACAACGGGTCCAGGCTTCGCTGTTCGAAGCCCGGGCCTTTTGTGGTTTAACACATCCTCAAAGGAATACACATGGAATGGCTGACCAACCCTGAAATCTGGGTTGCCTTCTTTACCCTGACCGCCCTGGAAATCGTCCTGGGTATCGATAACATCATCATGATTTCGATCCTGGTCAGCCGCATGCCCAAGCACATGCAGCAGCGCACCCGGATCTTCGGCCTGGCGCTGGCCATGGTCACGCGGATCCTGTTGTTGCTGTCGATCACTTGGGTCATGCGCCTTACCGCTGACTTGTTCGAAGTGTTCGGCCAGGGCATTTCCGGGCGAGACCTGATCCTGTTCTTCGGTGGTCTGTTCCTGCTGTGGAAGAGCTCGCAAGAGATGTACCACGCGCTGGAGGGCGAGGATGAGACCCACGAGGAACCGACCGCCAAGGGTGGCAGCTTCCTGTACACCATCATCCAGATTGCGATTATCGACATCGTGTTCTCCCTGGATTCGGTGATCACCGCCGTGGGTATGGTTTCCCATGTGCCGGTCATGGTCGCAGCGATCATCGTCGCCGTACTGGTGATGATGCTGGCGGCTGGCACCATCAGCGAATTCATCGACAAGCACCCGTCGCTGAAAATGCTGGCGCTGTCGTTCCTGTTGCTGGTCGGTACCGTGTTGATTGCCGAGTCCTTCGAAGTGCATTTGCCAAAAGGCTACGTGTACTTCGCCATGGCGTTCTCGCTGGCGGTGGAAGCGATCAACATCAAGATGCGCACCGCGATTGCGAAAAAACGCAAACAGCAAGATCCGGTGAAGCTGCGCAAGGACATTCCGGGGCAGTAACCCGAACCTGTGCACTGGCTGGTGTCAGTCAGTGCACAAAACCTGTGGGAGCGAGTTTGCTCGCGATGAGGCCGTTACATTCAACTTTAATGTTGACTGAGCGGCCGCTATCGCGAGCAGGCTCACTCCCACATTTTTTTTGCTCAGTGGTTACCCAGGCGGATCGAGGTTATCCAGCACTCGATTCACCGCCAACTCCCCCAACATGATGTTTTGCTGAATCCCCAGCAGGGTGTTGCGGTGTGTGCCTTCCATTCGTGCGGCGAGATCACTGGCCATGACACTGGCTGACGCCAACGATTCGCAGGCGTGAGCGAGCAGGGTTTCGTTATCGACCTTGGGGTCTATGAAGAAGATCGTGCTGGGTTTGCGTGGTGGGAAGTCGTGAGCGACCGGATCGGTGTCCGGTGGGTTGGGCGTTGCCTTGAACATAGATAGAACTCCAGTACTGGTTACTTGGAGCCCTCACTCTCGCTACCAAACGATGGGTGGTGGCCATACACAGGTTGGTAGACCGGAGTACTGGAACCGGCGCCCCCGAAGGGACCCTGCGCATGGCCACCATAATCTACGACCTGAAAAAGCGTCCGCAAAAGTGGCTATGCGCCAGACTCCGGGCTACCAAACCCGATCGCTGTTTTTAGCGACGGACAAACGATAGAGAGCAGGGTCAAGGCGCACAAGCCGGCGGATTCTGGCGTAGCCGTAGGCAACGACGCAAGGCGTTGTAGCCTCCGAGAAGTAACGCCGGGTGTCTTTAAACACGCACTGCAAAAACGCGTGAATCACATCAAAACAGCGGACTGCTTTTTTCAAAAGGTTGACGCACCGAGCTCTGGTGGTTAGCGTCCCTCGCTCGCTTCAACCGACATGACAAGGAATGCATATGTCTGGAAAACCGGCTGCACGCCTCACGGACCCCACCACCTGCCCCCTCCCCGGCCACGGCACCAACCCGATTGCCAGCGGTTCTCCCGATGTGTTTTTCAACGGTCTTGCGGCCGCTCGGGTCAGCGACACATGCACCTGCGGTCAGACCCTGAACGGCTGATTCTCTTCAACCGTGTTCATCAACGGCCTGAACGCCATGACGCTCGATAGCACCACCAGCCATGGCGGTGTGGTGATTGGCGGCTCCGGCGACGTCATCATCGGCAGCTCTCATACCCCCACGCCGTTCACTCCGCCCCTGCCGATCATTGGTCAGCCCTTGGTCGAGTTCAAAGCCGTCAGCGCCGGCAATGGCGAGCCGATTGCCCAACAGGACTACGAAATCGAAACCGCCGAAGGCCGCATCGTCAAAGGCCAGACCAACGCTGAGGGCATGACCCAAAGCGTCGCCACCCTGCAGCCCGACCTCGCCGTAGTCCGCTGGACTGTCTGACGCCTCAAGGAAGAATGAAATGACTGGACAATGCATGGCCCCAGACGACCTGGACATGAAGAAACTGTGGGACAGCACCTGCGAACTCCCCGCCTGCAAGCGCGAAACCACCAAGGCCGGCCCCAACCCGAAAACCCGCGTCGAAGTGCCATTGCTGACCTGTAACTGCCTGTGGCGCAGGTTTCAGAAAGAAGCCGAAGAGTGGGTCGCACCGGGCGGCGTGTTGATTGCCGACCCGCAAGCTCGTAACCGCAAGATCAACGCGGCCTATGCGCAGTTGTGGCTGGCGGATAACCGGTTTCAATGGGCGGGGTTGGCGGCGTTTGCTTCTAAGCAGGTGGGGTGTGGGTTGATTCATGCCACCACGCTAGACCAGAGAATCGAAGCGGAAAAAAAGGCATACCAGACATTAAAAGACAGCCAGTCTAAGGATTTGTATGAACGCATCGTGGTCAACAAATTGCGTTCGGATCCTGAGCTTTGGAACCAGTGGGATCAGGCTAAGCAGCAGAACCCGGTTCCCTTGACGAGTGATCCGCTGTCAGGTGACGGGATTGCATTTCTGCAAGAAGAGTTGCAATACGTTCACGAAATGCTGGCACTTGGAAACACGGCTCTTTTCCTAGATGTGTATCCACTACATCGGTTTTTTATGGTGCGAGGATTCAAGGAAATGGAGAAGTGTCTGCCTGACCGTAGCAGTCTAAAAAATGAAGTGCTTTGGCCCATTGCAGATAAAGTTGAATTCGGTGCGTTCCGGACAGAGGTATCCGATACCTTTAAGGCAATCGAGGCCGGTGACATTGCTACAAGCGTTGAGCTTATGGCTGCTCATGAGCAGCTAAATATTCTTCAGCCAGCCATGTATGACGTGACCCGCTTTGCAAGACTTATGCAAGGCACTCAAGCCGGTGATGTTGTGTCTGTGGTAACTGGCTTATTCACTGGAATTTCTGAAGAAATTCAACTTACTCTAGCCAGCCAATGTAAGGCTCCTGATTATAAAGTCACATTTGGTCGCAATCCATTCTCTGATTTGTCGGACAAAGATCAGCGTATGGCTTTTGTACTTCGAGCTGCAGCGCAATTTGATCGTTTACTTAAAGACTCCTTAACACATACCCAATTGGAGAAATCCATAACAGAGATATCCCACGGCGGAGGCGTCAAATGAGGATTCTCCCAAAGCATATTCGATTGTTAGTTGTTGGCATCGCTACTACTCTCGTTGCTTATGCGGCGTACTCAAATAGAAGCATAGACGTGCTTAGCGTTCACGTTGGTAAAGCGTACGAGGAGGTAGTACGAGACTCAACGTTCTCCGTACACGCCAAGACAGCCGTTTACCCCAGTGAACCACCTCATCCAAGTTCAACCTGGATCAGCAGCCCTGTTGTAATCCGGTTTGATGATCCCGAGCATGGCTTCATCTTGCCACCAACCAAATTTGGTGCCGTGACGTACAACAAGAGCAAAGTTGCAACCCTTACCACATCTCCAATGCTAGAGACTTTGACATTTGAGGAGCTCATGCCCCTTCTAGACAAAATGCAGACCATGTTGAAAGAAGCAGGTTGGACACCGCGAGACACCAGTGATCATGCTTGGCTGGTAACAACAAATGAAACTGAAAGAAATTCGCTTCGAAGTAAATTGTTCGATCAGGTTGTTATTGTGATGCTACTTATACCTCACAAGTACAGTCTTGCGCTAAACGTCAAATGCTACGCCCGCTGTGATGAGCGAGACCCGAAAACGGCGAAGTATTTGATTGATGTCAGTGTCGGTTCGGATTACTACAGCGAATGAAGAGTCGCTCCAGACGGCGGCGTCGATGTTTGCAAATTGCAGCATTTTTTATGGTGTTCATTTGCCTGACTTCCTTTCACCATTCGGTTGATTTTTTGAACGTTTATATCGGGAAGCCATACATAGAAGTCGTGCGTGACTCATCATTTCCAGTCAAAGCTAAAACCGCGATATATCCAAGTGAACCACCAGAAATGGACTCAACTTGGATTAGCAGTCCAGTTGTTGTCCAATTTGATGACCCGCAACACGGCTTCACCTTACCGCCAACGAAATTTGGTGCTGTAGGTTACAAAGGAGAGAAAGTATCAACTCTTACTACTTCTCCGATGTTGGAGGCTCTACCCTACGATCAGTTGGCTCCCTTAATCATCCATTTGCAGGAGATGTTAAAAAATTCTGGATGGGTACCGCGGGATAATGAAAGCCACGCTTGGTTAAGGGTAAGTAATGAGGTCAATAGAAATGCTTTGCAGAACCTGTTGTTCGATCAAGTTGTTGTTGTGATGCTTCTGGTTCCGCACAAATATGGTCTTGCGCTAAACGTCAAATGCTACGCACGGTGCGATGAGCGCAACCCGAAAACGGCGAAGTACCTAATCGACCTTAGCGTCGGTTCGGATTACTACAGCGAATGAAGAGTCGCTCCAGACGAGGCTGCTGCGCAGCCCAGCGGGAGCAAGCTCCCTCGCCACAGGGTTTGTGTCCGCGCACCTTTTCAACTGTCCGGCTGAGACCTTCGGATCCCTTTTTCATCTCCGCATGAACCTGTTTTTATGACAGTTTTGTTTCAAACACTTCTTTAGCTATGCGATGCTGGCGCCCAGACCGTTAGCCAACTACAGCTTAAGTAACAGAACGTAGAACGTCGCGGCACCGTCAACTTGCCCCTTTGGGGCGCTACCACCACAGGGGGCCTGCATGCTCACCCTGCTCAATTTGTTATCTGCCGTGGCCTTGTTGATCTGGGGCACGCACATCGTCCGAACCGGCATCTTGCGGGTCTACGGTTCCAATCTGCGCCATGTGATCGGCCAAAACATGTCCAAACGCTGGCTGGCGTTCATCTCGGGGATCGTCGTGACCGCGATGGTCCAGAGCAGCAACGCCACCGCCATGCTTGTCACCTCTTTCGTTGGTCAGGGACTGATGGCGCTGACTCCCGCGCTTGCGACCATGCTCGGCGCCGATGTCGGGACCGCGTTGATGGCGCGGGTGCTGACGCTCGATTTGTCATGGTTGTCGCCGCTGCTGATCTTCCTCGGGGTGATTTTCTTTCTGTCCCGCAAGCAGACCCGATTGGGTCAGATGGGCCGCGTCAGCATCGGCCTCGGGCTGATCATTCTGGCGCTGCAACTGATCGTCGAATCCGCCGCGCCGATTACCCAGGCGCAGGGCGTGAAGGTGATTTTCGCCTCGCTGACCGGCGACATCCTGCTCGATGCCCTGGTTGGCGCGCTGTTCGCGATGATTTCCTACTCCAGTCTGGCCGCCGTCCTGCTGACCGCGACCCTGGCGGGCGCCGGCGTGATCAGTCTGCCGGTGGCTATCGGCCTGGTGATCGGTGCCAACATCGGCAGCGGCGTCCTCGCGTTCCTCAGCACCAGCATGCAAAACGCCGCCGGGCGCCAGGTGGCGCTCGGCAGCCTGCTGTACAAGCTGATCGGCTTGCTGCTGATTATTCCGGTGCTGGACCCGTTGGTGCACTGGATCGACAGCCTCGACTTCAGTCCTCAGGAAATGGTCATCGGCTTTCACCTGCTCTACAACACCGCGCGCTGTCTGATCCTGCTGCCCAGCGTCGGCCCGATGGCCAGGCTTTGCGCGTGGCTGCTGCCGGAGCGGCCGGAGCTCAACGGCATGGCGAAACCCCGGCACCTCGACCCGACAGCGCTGGTCACCCCCAGCCTGGCACTGGCCAACGCCGTGCGAGAAACCCTGCGCATGGGCGATTTGATCGACAATATGCTCGAAGCGATGCTCGACGTGCTGCGCGGCAATCAATCCGCCATCACCCAGGAAATGCGCAAACTGACGGATGATGTCGAAGCGCTCTACAGCGCGATCAAGCTCTATTTGGCGCAAATGCCCCGCGAAGACCTGAGCGATCAAGACAGTCGGCGCTGGGCGGAAATCATCGAACTGGCGATCAACCTCAAGCTGGCCAGTGACCTGATCGAACGCATGCTGCGCAAGGTGCAGCAGCAGAAAACCTCGCAGCGCCGGTCTTTTTCCGAGGTCGGTCTGGAAGAATTGGCCGGGTTGCACAACCAGTTGATCTCAAACCTGCGTCTCGGGTTGTCGGTATTTCTCAGTGCGGACAAGGAAAGCGCCCGCCAGTTACTGCGTGAGAAACGTCGCTTTCGCGCACAGGAACGCCGCCTGGCCCATGCTCATGTCAGCCGGTTGCAACGTAAGATTGTGCAGAGTATCGAGACCAGTTCACTGCACCTGGAGCTGATCGCCGACATGAAGCGTTTGAATTCGCTGTTCTGCAGCAGCGCTTATGCGGTGCTGGAAACGTCGGACACGGGTGCACTGGCGGTCGACGATATGGCTGACATCACGCATTCGCCTTGAACGTCTGGCGGTGTGGTCAGTCAGTAACATGTACTCAGCCTCAACGCCGTCTTCGCGAGCAAGCCCGCTCCCACAGGTGATCTGAGTCGGACACTGTTTCCAAGTGCAACAAAGATCCACTGTGGGAGCGGGCTTGCTCGCGAAGGCGGCATGACTGACGACACGGATCTCCGATTGGTTGCCTGGAAGCTTGCTATGCGTTGTCTGCTGTTCGCCTGTCTATTGCTTGGCTCATTTCCTTCGTTTGCCCTGGATCGCTTTCAGGTCGAGGGCTATACGCTGCCCAACGGCCTGCAATTGCTGCTTAAGCCCGGCACCGAGCGCGGGCATGTGGCGATCCGTCTGGTGGTCGGCGTTGGGCTGGATGATTTCAGCTGCGCCGACAAGGAGCTGCCGCATCTGCTTGAGCACTTGCTGTTCAGCGGCATCGATGCCACCGGCGAAGGTGGCCTGGAAGAACGGATGCAGGCCTTGGGCGGTGAGTGGAACGCGTTCACCAGCAACGCCGACACCACGTTCGTCATCGAAGCCCCGGCGAAGAACCAGCGCAAGGTGCTCGACCTGCTGCTGGCGCTGCTGACGCAGACCCGAATCGACGACAACGCCATTAACGCGGCCAAACAAGTGGTCGAGCGCGAAGACGGCGGCCATTACTCGCACTTGCAGCGTTGGCTGGACCGTCAGGACCTGGGCCACACGGCGAGCAATCAGCTGGCGGTGGAGCTGGGCCTCAAATGCCCCGAGCGGGCCGAGGTCGATTACCTGACCCGCGAGCAACTGGAGGCGGTGCGCAAGGCCTGGTATGCGCCCAACAACATGACGCTGATCGTGGTCGGCGAGCTCGACAAGTTGTTGCCGGCGTATCTGGAACGCTCGTATGGCGCACTTGAAGCCGTCGACCCCAGCGATCACCTGCCCTTGCCGGAAATCCAGGCCAGCGCTGCCCATGAGCGCACGCTTAGCAACGGCTTTGTCGGCGGTGGTGCCAAGTTGCACTGGCTGGTGCCGGAACCCGTGCTGGAGGATCAGCACGACGAAACCTTCGACCTGCTCAAGGACTATCTGGACTGGGCGCTCTATCGCCAATTACGCCTGTCCCACGGTTTGTCCTACGGTCCCTCGGCCGAGCGCGAGGTGTTTGGCGGAGTGGGCTTCATGAGCCTGAACGCTGACCTTGAGCGCGACGACGTGCCTGAAGCCGAACAAGTGCTGGAGGATTTGAAGGCCGGTTTGCTCAAGGACGGTCTCAATGCAGACACCTTCAACCGCCTCAAACAGGCTGCCATCGCCCGCCAGGCCTGGGCGGTGCAAGGCAACAGCGCGCTGGCCGATTATTACTGGAGCGCGCTTGGGGACTACCAGGACGGGCGTTTCGCCGACCCAGCCAGGGAACTGCAAGGCGTGACGCTGGAAGAAGCGAACAAGGCCATGCGCGTGCTGCTCATGCAGCCGGGGTATCTGCGGATCGAGAAGCCGGTCATGAGTTATGACCAGTTGATGTGGGCGATGGCCGGGGTGTTTGGATTGTTCGTCCTCGGGGTATTGGCGTGGCGCGTCCATCGCCGCCGATAGCTAATCCCTGTGGCTGAGGAGCTTTGTGGTGAAGGGGCTTTTGTGGCGAGGGGGTTTACCCCCGTTGGGCTGCGAAGCGGCCCCAAAATGGGCGACCCTGTTTTTTCAGACCCACCGCTCTGACTGGACTGCGACTGCTGCGCAGCCGAACGGGGATAAATCCCCTCGCCACAGAAATCCCCTCGCCACAGTAGATTTCCAATCCGGGTTTTGTGTTCAACCAAAGTGACCGGCACCCTCGCCACGCCTGCGCCCGGGCGGTACTCTGTCGAGGATTTTTCCCACGACTATTGTGAACCGCCGAATGCCTACTCTGACCCTTTACGCCCAGCGCATCCTGGAATTGATGAAGCGCTATCCCGGGGTGATTGCGCTCGGCGGTTTTATCTCCGGGGTCGGCAGCTTCATGCTGGTGGATCGTCAGCAAGGCCTGGCGACCTGGATCACCATCATCATGGTGCTCAGCTGGATTTGGCTGATGCTGGAAAACAGCCTCACCAAGCTTTTCACCCGAATCTTCAAACGCGAAATTCCCCAGCCGTTGCTGCGCTACGCCACGCAGATGATTCACCAGGAAAGCCTGTTCTTCGTCCTGCCGTTCTTTTTCATCACCACCACCTGGAACAGCGGCCAGTTGTTCTTCACCGGGTTGCTGAGCATCGCCGCGCTGATTTCCATCACTGATCCGCTCTACTACAAATGGCTGGCGCCGCGTCGCTGGGCGTTCCTGGCGTTACACACGCTGACCTTGTTCGCGGCGCTGCTGACCGCCCTGCCCGTCATCCTGCACCTGACCACTTCCCAGAGCTTCAAACTGGCGCTGGGCACGGCCGTCGTCCTGTCGTTCCCGAGCCTGGCGTCGATCTTCCCGATCCGAACCGTGCGCAACGCGTTGGCAATCCTGAGTATCACCGTCGGCATCGGCGGCGTGGGTTGGGTGCTGCGTTCGTGGGTGCCGCCGGCAACCCTGTGGATGACCGATGTGGCGATCAGCACCCAAATGCAGGACCGCACGCCCGGCAAAAGCCTGGAAGAAGTCAGCGCCGAGCAGATCCGTGGCGACGGCCTGTACGCCTACACCGCGATCAACGCCCCGCGCGGCCTGGATGAGCGGATTTATCACGTCTGGCAGTTCAACGGCAAAGAGGTCGATCGCATCCCGCTGGACATCCACGGCGGGCGCAAGGAGGGCTACCGCGCCTGGACCCACAAGCGGAATTTCCCGGGCAATCCTGCGGGTAAATGGCAGGTCCGGGTGCTGACCGAAGACGGCCAGTTGATCGGTGTGTTGCGCTTCAAAATCACGGACAGCACACCGATCAAAGAAAAGTAATCCGGTTCGTGCTATTACGTAGATCTGCGCAAATAGCCGAACAAGCACGGAGCTTATGACCAACAGCATTACGGCCGGCAATGCCCAGCTAGACGCCTCTCACTCACCCGCACAACTGCGGGTCACGGGTGACTGGACGCTCGCCCATTACGCCGATCTCAAGAACCTGAGCGAAAAGCTGCGCGGCCAATACGACGACAGCACGCACATTGACCTCAATGGCCTCGGTGCGCTCGACACTGCCGGTGCGTCGCTGCTGGTCGAATTGCTCGGGTCCGAGCGTTTGGGCCGATCCGCCGAACATCCCGATTGCACGTTGTCCCCTCCTGACCGTGCCTTGCTGCAGACGGTTTATTGCTCGCTCAGCGACTTCTGCGTGCCGATCAAGGAACCGGAAATCAGCGTCGGCATTCAACTGCTGACCCGCATCGGTCGCGCAGTCGACGCAGTCTGGCAAGACACCCTGCAATTGCTGGGCTTCGTCGGCCTGATTCTGGAAACCATCGCTCGTGGGCTGTTTCGCCCCAAGCGCTGGCGCATCACGCCAATGGTTGCGCACATCGAACAGACCGGCCTCGACGCCGCGCCCATCGTGGCCCTGCTGACCTTTCTGGTCGGTGCCGTGGTGGCGTTTCTCGGCGCGACGGTGTTGGCGAGTTTCGGTGCGAGTATTTTTACCGTGGACCTGGTGGCGTTCTCCTTTCTTCGCGAATTCGGCGTGTTGCTCACCGCGATCCTGATGGCCGGGCGTACGGCGAGTGCGTTCACCGCGCAGATCGGCTCGATGAAGGCCAACGAAGAAATCGACGCCATCCGCACGTTGGGCCTCGACCCGATGGAGTTGTTGGTGGTGCCACGGGTTTTGGCATTGCTGGTGGCGCTGCCGATGCTGACCTTTCTGGCGATGCTCTCGGGCATTATCGGCGGTGGCGTGGTGTGCGCGGTGTCGCTGGATATTTCGCCGGCGATGTTCCTGTCGCTGCTGCAAACCGATATCGGCGTTCAGCACTTTCTGGTGGGGATCGTCAAAGCGCCGATCTTCGCCTTCCTGATCGCTGCGATCGGTTGCCTTGAAGGCTTCAAGGTCAGTGGCAGCGCCGAATCCGTGGGTGCGCACACCACGTCGAGCGTGGTGCAGTCGATTTTCGTGGTGATCGTGCTCGACGCCGTGGCCGCGCTATTTTTCATGGAGATGGGTTGGTGAGTCGAGTACCCCGAGCGCCCTCCGAGGCGGTGATCGAAGTCCGTGGGCTGTGCAATCGCTTCGGCAGCCAGAGCGTGCACGAGAACCTCGACCTCGATTTGTACAAAGGTGAAATCCTTGCCGTGGTGGGCGGTTCCGGCAGCGGCAAATCGGTGCTGTTGCGCAGCATCGTCGGCTTGCGCCAGCCCAGCGAAGGGATGGTGAAGGTCTTCGGCAAAAACCTGCCGACCCTGTCCGAACGCGAGCGTTCGATGGTCGAACGGCGCTTCGGCGTGCTGTTCCAGAAGGGGGCCCTGTTCTCTTCGCTGACCGTGACCGAAAACGTCGCCCTGCCCCTGATCGAGCACGCCGGCCTGAGCCGTGAAGACGCCGAGCACCTGGCGGCGGTGAAACTGGCGTTGGCCGGGCTGCCGCTGTCGGCGGCGGACAAATACCCTGCTTCGCTGTCCGGCGGCATGATCAAGCGCGCGGCGCTGGCCCGGGCCTTGGCGCTGGACCCGGACATTCTGTTTCTCGACGAACCCACTGCCGGCCTCGATCCGATTGGCGCCGCAGCCTTTGATCAACTGATCCTGACGCTGCGTGATGCCTTGGGCCTGAGTGTGTTCCTGGTGACCCACGACCTCGACACGCTCTACACCATCACCGACCGGGTGGCGGTGCTGGCGCAGAAAAAAGTGCTGGTGGCGGACGCCATCGACAAGGTTTCGGAAACCGACGATGCGTGGATTCACGAATACTTCCATGGCCCTCGCGGCCGCGCGGCGCTGACGGCCGCTCAACAGTTGAATGAGGTCTGACATGGAAACCCGAGCCCATCATGTATTGATCGGCCTGTTCACCGTGATTGTGGTGGCAGGCGCCCTGCTCTTCGGTTTGTGGCTGGCCAAGTCCAGCGTCGACACCGAGTTCAAGGATTACGAAGTCGTTTTCAACGAGGCGGTCAGCGGTTTGTCCAAGGGCAGCGCCGTGCAATACAGCGGGATCAAGGTCGGCGACGTGGTGACGCTGCGCCTGGACCCGAAAGACCCGCGCCGGGTATTGGCGCGGATTCGCCTGGGCGGCGATACGCCAATCAAGGAAGACACCCGGGCCATATTGGCGCTGACGGGGATTACCGGCACGTCGATCATTCAGCTCAGCGGCGGTACGCCGCAAAGTCCGACCCTCAAGGGTAAGGACGGCAATCTGCCGGTGATTATCGCGTCGCCCTCGCCCATCGCCCGTCTGCTGAACGACAGCGGCGACCTGATGGCCGGCGTGAACACGCTGATGCATAACGCCAACCTGATGTTTTCCACGGAGAACGTCGAGCGCATCAGCAAGACGCTGGAACACTTGGAACAAACCACCGGCACCATCGCCGATCAGCGCGGTGATATTCGTCAGGCGATGCAGCAACTGGCGTCGGTCGGCAAGCAGGCTGGCGCCATGCTGGAGCAGACATCGGCGTTGATGCGCAACGCCAATGGCCTGCTCAACGATCAGGGCAAGCAGATGTTCGGCAGCGCCGAGCAGGCGATGAAATCGCTGGAGCAAAGCAGCGCGACCATCAACAGTTTGCTCACGACCAATCAGGATTCTCTGAACAGCGGCATGCAGGGCCTCAATGGCCTGGCGCCGGCGGTGCGTGAACTGCGCGACACCCTGACGTCGTTGCGCGCCATCTCCCAACGCCTGGAAGCCAACCCCAGCGGTTACTTGCTGGGCAATGACAAGAACAAGGAGTTCACGCCATGAAGCTTGCGACCCTCGCCCTCCTCGCCAGCTTCACGTTGGTCAGTGCCTGCTCGATCTTGCCCAAGTCCGAGCCGTCCGATGTCTATCGCTTGCCGTCGGGCCAGAGCAGCGTATCGGCCAGTCCCGGCGCGCCGCAACGCTGGTCGCTGCGCTTGAACAAGCCTCAGGCCAGCGAAGCGTTGAACAGCCCGAAAATCGCCGTGATCCCGCAAGGTGATCTGATCAGCAGCTACACCGCCTCGCGCTGGAGCGATCCGGCGCCGGTGTTGCTGCGTAATCGACTGCTTGATGGTTTCCAGCGGGACGGTCGGGTGCCGTTGCTGAGTACGGATGACAGTAACTTCCAGGCGGATCTGGAATTGGGCGGAAGTCTGCAAGCGTTCCAGACTGAATACCAAGGCACCGCCGCGAGCGTGGTCGTGCGCCTGGATGCATTGCTGGTGCGCGGGTATGACCAGCGAATACTCGCCAGCCGACGCTTTGAAGTGCGTCAGCCATTGAACGATGTGAAGGTGCCGGCGGTGGTGGTCGGGTTTGGCCAGGCCAATGACAAGTTGACGGCGCAGGTGGTGAGTTGGGCGGTTGAACAAGGCCAGAAAGTCGCCCCGCCACCCCGCCCTTAAAGCCAACACAAACCCCCTGTAGGAGTGAGCCTGCTCGCGATAGCGGTGTAACAGTCGCCACAAATGTTGACTGTTACACCGCTATCGCGAGCAGGCTCACTCCTACAGGGGATCTCGGTTAGCCGAAGAACCAGTAGCAAACCCCGATGGCACCTAGAACGCCGGCAAGCTCCGCCAGCAACGCACACCCCACCGCATGCCGAGCCCGCTGAATCCCCACCGCACCGAAGTACACGGCCAACACATAGAACGTCGTCTCGGTACTGCCCTGAATCGTCGCCGCCACCAGCGCCGGGAAGCTGTCCACCCCGGAGGTCTTCATGGTCTCGATCAGCATCGCCCGCGCGGCGCTACCGGAGAACGGTTTCACCATCGCCGTCGGCAGCGCATCGACGAAGCGCGTGTCCCAACCGGCCCACTCCACCAGATGCCGAATGCCGTCGAGACCAAAATCCAGCGCCCCGGATGCCCGAAGCACGCCGACGGCGCAAAGCATTGCCACCAGATACGGCAGCAGGTTTTTGGCCACGTCGAAGCCTTCCTTGGCACCTTCGACGAACGCTTCGTAGACCTTCACTTTGCGCAATGCGCCGATCACCAGAAACAGCATGATCAACCCGAACAGCGTCAGGTTGCCGAGGATCGATGACAACCCGGCCAGAGCGGTCGCCGAGAGCGTCGCCAGCAGCGCCATGAAGCCGCCGAGGGCCAGGGCACCGGGAATCAGATACGCGAGCACCACTGGGTCCCACAGGCGCAGACGCTGCATGAACGCCACCGACAGCAGGCCAACCAGCGTCGAGCAGCTTGTTGCCAGGAGGATTGGCAGAAACACCAGCGTCGGATCCGGCGCACCTTGCTGGGCGCGGTACATGAAAATCGTCACCGGCAGCAGGGTCAGCGATGAGGCGTTGAGCACCAGGAACAGGATCTGCGCGTTGCTGGCAATGGTGTCGCTGGGGTTGAGCTCTTGCAGCGACTTCATGGCTTTAAGGCCGATCGGCGTGGCGGCGTTGTCCAGCCCCAGGCCATTGGCGGCGAAGTTGAGCGTGATCAGGCCGATGGCCGGGTGACCGGCCGGCACTTCCGGCATCAGGCGCAAGAACAAAGGGCCCAGCGCCTTGGCCAGCCACTCGACGATCCCGGCCTTCTCGGCGATTCGCAGAAAGCCCAGCCAGAGGGTCAGGGTGCCGAACAGCAGGACCATGACCTCGACCGATAACTTGGCCATGGCGAAAATGCTTTCCACCATCGCCGCGAAGATCCCGGCGTTACCGCCGATCAGCCATTGCGCCAGCGCCGAAACGGCCGCCACGATGAAGAAGCCAAGCCACAGGCCATTGAGCATCAGTTAAATCCCCCGAAGAATGCCGCGAATGATAGCGAGGTAGCCAGAAACGACAAACCCCGGATTTCTCCGGGGTTTGTTTGCGAGATTGCGTCATACACATAACGTGCGTGCTACCTCGTACCGTAGGAGCGAGGCTTGCCCGCGAATGGGACGCCGCGGTGTTTCAGTTACACCGCGTTATCGTTCTTCGCTGGCAAGCCATGCTCCTACAGGTTTTTGCGTTAGTTGCTGGAGACTTCGCCTACCGGCAGCTTTTCCTTGCTGCGCCAGTGCGGCAGTGAATTCCAGTAACGCTGGCCCTTGGCATCGTCGTACATGCCTTCCCAGCGGGAGATGACTAGCACGGCCAAGGCATTGCCGATCACGTTCAACGCGGTACGCGCCATGTCCATGATGCGGTCGACACCGGCGATGAACGCCAGGCCTTCGAGCGGAATACCCACGCTGCCCAGCGTGGCCAGCAGCACCACGAAGGAAACGCCCGGTACGCCGGCGATGCCTTTGGACGTCACCATCAGGGTCAGCACCAGCAGCAATTGCTGGCTGATCGACAGGTCGATGCCGTAGAGCTGGGCAATGAAGATCGCCGCGATGCTCTGGTACAGGGTCGAACCGTCGAGGTTGAACGAATAACCGGTCGGTACCACAAAGCTGCAAATGGCTTTCGGCGCGCCGTAGGCTTCCATCTTCTCGATCACACGCGGCAGCACGGTTTCCGAAGAAGCGGTGGAGTAAGCCAGCACCAGCTCATCCTTGAAGATGCGCATCAGCTTGATCACCGAGAAGCCGAACAGCTTGGCGATCAGGCCCAGTACCACGAAGGCGAAGAAGGCGATGGCGACGTAAACCAGGATCACCAGTTTGGCCAGCGGTACCAGGGACGCGAAACCAAAGTTGGCCACGGTCACTGCGATCAGTGCGAACACGCCGATCGGGGCGTAGTTCATGATCATGTGGGTGACTTTGAACATGCTTTCCGACACGCCCTGGAACATCTTCACCAGCGGCTCGCGCAGATCCGATTGCAGGCTCGACAAGCCGAGACCGAACAACACGGAGAAGAAGATGATCGGCAGCATTTCGCCGCGGGCCATGGCCGCGAAGATGTTCGACGGGATCAGATTGAGGATGGTTTCGATGAACGCGTGTTCATGCTGAACCTCGGCAGCCGTTGCCTGGTACTTGGAAATATCCACAGTGCCCAGGGTGCTCATGTCGATGCCGGTGCCCGGATGGAACACGTTGGCCAGCACCAGACCGACCAGGATGGCGATGGTGGTGACGATCTCGAAGTAAATGATGGTCTTGAGGCCGATACGCCCGAGTTTCTTCGCATCACCTACGCCAGCGATGCCAACGATCAGCGAGGAGATGACGATCGGAATCACGATCATCTTGATCAGACGGATAAAGATATCGCCTGCCGGTTGCAGGACGTTGCTGATCCACCAGGCTTTTTCGGCACTGAAATGGTTGAGCAGCGCACCGATTGCTATCCCCAGAACCAGACCGATGAGGATCTGCCAGGCGAGGCTGAGCTTTGCCTTCTTCATATCTTTACCCTTACTTGCGTTTGACTCAGGCGAATGCAAGAACTGGAACGCTTGTGGCGAAAAAGTCTGTGCATCTGCCCCCGTATAAGGTGCCCCGGAGCGCTTTATTACGGCTCTCTGGCAGGCGAAAAAAGGCGCAACTATTCCGATGCAAGGAAGCGACGTCTAATGCCGTAAACGCCTACCCCATGCCGAATCGGCATGAGCTTTTTTAATTGAAACTCGCGTCCCAACCGGTTCGAATACGACATTTCGGCAGGCATAAGTGCCATGAACCGGCCATTTCAGAGGAGGTTGGTCAATTTTTAAACAGTTGAATTCAGGGCAAAATTTGCGAAAAAGCCTACGTTTAACGGGGAAAACTCACACGCTGAAAGTCGAAGGTTTCTCGATATACGGTCGTGAAGAAACACCGCGAAACGGTTTTGCGGGGAATATGCAGCAGAAGGGAATGAGCGCAGTGCTCTAGATCAACGTTTTGCACGTTGAAGCTCTTCGCAAGTCCGTCGAGCCACTCGGGGCTGGCGAACTTGCGTCGCAGCTTTATACATACCTGACCCGGCCCTTGCGCAGACACTCCATGTGCCCGTAGGTCACTCCGCCCCAGAAACAGGCAGAACGTCCCGACCCCTTGGTCATGCGCCTGCCTTCCTCGGGTGGCGCACTGGAAAGGAGCATGCTGCTCCTCTCGTGTTACAAACTCAGTACCAGTTCGGATCTTTCTTGAGTTGTTCCATCAACAGGTCCTGCATGCCCTGGTCTGGCTTCCCGAGGAAGCGGTAATCGGCATGTCGCGTTGGCGACTTGTCGGCCGGCAGTCCCGCAGGCACTTCGACCAGCATGGCGTAGGCGTCCTTTTTGTCGAAGCTGAAGGCCACGATCAGGCGCTTGTTCAGGCACGTCGGTTGCGTTTCGCAAAGCGGCCCGACCAGGTACTTGTCGCCATCCTCTTCAACAGCATTCATTTGTTCGGCATCGCCAGACAGGTTCATCACCCATTCCGGCAGTCGTTCTTCCTTTTTAACGACTTTAGTCCAGGTTTCACGGTACTGCGGGTCCGAATTCAGCAATTCGCTGGCCCGCGTCTGGCCATCATTGGCCGCGGTCGCCATGGCACTACCGCCCAGAAGCAGGGCGGCTGCCAGAGTCTTTAACGTAACGCTCATATTCAGCCTCGACCGCGACGGCCAAAGAAGAACGAAGCAATGAACATCACCAGGAACACGACAAAGAGAATCTTGGCGATACCCGTGGCGGTGCCCGCGATACCACCGAAGCCCAGTACGGCGGCGATGATGGCAATGATCAAGAATGTGATTGCCCAGCTCAACATGGTGATTCTCCTTACGCTTCTATATTAGAGATGCTGCTTGAGGTGCTTTTCCCGGCGCATCGAGCGCGCCAAGTTCGTTTGCTCAGAACACCCAACGTTCCTGACGAGGCATCTCATCCACAGGCTGAGCCTGGTCGACGTCCATCATGCGCATTGGGGCGAGGTCAGCCTGGTGGCTGCTGACGGCGCTGAAGTGGGTCTGGGTTGCGCGTTGAATCGACACGTGCGGCGCCTCGGGTTGCTGGCTCTGCTCCCACAGAAGGAACTGCTGGCCGGCGATCAGCGTGATCAACAGCGCCAGGAGGCCAAACAGTCCTTGTTGAATATACAAAGGCGAGATGCGCAATGGGGCGACACGTTGGCGATTCATCCTGAAACTCCTCCCACTCTGGTGGTGATCTTGTTAGAGGGCGTCGATTCAAAATGGCCCTGATTACCCAGACTATTGCAGCCTGCATGCCAGCTTTTTCACAGGAAAAAACTGTTTTAAATCAATATGTTAGTTTGTTAGTAGAAATCACGGTGGACGCATCCTGCACGATGGGCCGCGCAGGGTCGTGCGTATTGCACGATCGATATCCGGAGACTTTGATTATTTTTGAATTGCGAGGAGGGCGCAGATGTCAGAAAAGGGTATGGGTAACCACCGAAAGCGGTCTTTTGGTAAAAAACCAGGGAAATCAGCCCATTAGCTAATGGTTGAGTAGACAGCTACCCTGCCATGGCTGGAAAGGATCAGAATCAACCATGCAACTTGCCCGATTTTTCCGGGACTAACCAAGATCATTCATTAGACTGACCAAGATCATTCATTAAAGGAGCGCAGGAACATGGAATCAGCCACTGAGCATCAAGGCCGCATTCTGCTGGTGGATGACGAATCCGCCATTCTGCGAACCTTCCGTTATTGCCTCGAAGATGAAGGCTATAGCGTGGCCACCGCGAACAGCGCGGCGCAGGCCGATGCTTTGCTGCAACGTCAGGTGTTCGATCTGTGCTTCCTCGATCTGCGCCTGGGTGAAGATAATGGCCTGGATGTGCTGGCCCAGATGCGCATCCAGGCGCCATGGATGCGGGTGGTGATCGTCACCGCGCACTCGGCCGTGGACACCGCCGTGGACGCGATCCAGGCCGGTGCCGCCGATTACCTCGTCAAGCCTTGCAGCCCCGACCAGTTGCGACTGGCCACCGCCAAGCAGCTGGAAGTGCGGCAGCTCTCGGCCCGCCTGGAAGCACTTGAAGGCGAAGTGCGTAAACCCAAGGACGGTCTGGATTCCCATAGCCCGGCGATGAAAGTGGTACTCGAAACCGCACGCCAGGTCGCCAGCACCGACGCCAACATTCTGATCCTTGGCGAGTCCGGCACCGGTAAAGGTGAACTGTCCCAAGCCATTCACGGCTGGAGCAAGCGCCAGAAGAAGTCCTGCGTCACCATCAACTGCCCGTCGCTGACGGCGGAATTAATGGAAAGTGAACTCTTCGGCCATAGCCGAGGCGCGTTCACCGGTGCCAGCGAAAGCACCTTGGGGCGAGTCAACCAAGCGGATGGCGGTACATTGTTTCTCGACGAGATCGGCGATTTTCCCCTGACGTTGCAACCCAAGTTGCTGCGTTTCATCCAGGATAAGGAATACGAGCGCGTGGGTGATCCGGTGACCCGCCGCGCCGATGTGCGAATTCTTGCGGCGACCAACCTGAACCTCGAAGACATGGTGCGCGACGGCCGTTTCCGCGAAGACCTGCTCTATCGCCTGAACGTCATCACGTTGCACTTGCCGCCACTGCGCGAACGCCGGGAAGACATCCTGAACCTGGCCGACCGTTTCCTGGCTCGCTTCGTCAAGGAGTACGCGCGTCCTGCACGGGGCTTCAGCGATGAAGCCCGTGAAGCATTGCTGGGTTACCGCTGGCCGGGCAACATTCGCGAACTGCGTAACGTGGTGGAGCGGGCGAGCATTATCTGCCCTCAGGAGCGGGTCGAGATCAGCCACTTGGGCATGGCCGAGACCCCGACCAATAACGCGCCGCGTATTGGTGCGGCGTTGAGCCTGGATGAGTTGGAGAAAGCCCACATCGGCGCCGTCCTCGCCACCGCCGACACGCTGGACCAGGCGGCCAAGACTCTCGGCATCGATGCCTCGACCCTGTACCGCAAACGCAAGCAGTACAACTTGTGAGCCTGCGATGAAACTGGCGATGAAGCTGCGGACTCGGCTGTTTCTGAGTATTTCGGCGCTGATCACCGTGGCACTGCTCGGGCTCTTGCTCGGGCTGGTCAGCGTGATGCAGATGGCCGGGACCCAGGAAGTGCTGGTTCGCAACAATTTAGTTACGCTGGACCTGGGGTTGAAATTGCGTCAGACCCTGGGCGACCAGCTCATGATCATGATCAGCGACAAGCCTGATCCCGCGGCATTCGAGGCTACCAGGCAACACTACCTCGAGTTGCTCAAAGAAGGCATCACCCTTCAGCAATCCGGTAACGGCGGCTACGGTTTCATACAGGCCAAGGCTGACTACCTCGACTTTCTTCAGGTCTACGATCAGACACAAGCACCGACGCCTGCGTTGAGCGGCAATGAGGCGCTGACGGAAAAATTCAATATTTTGCGCAACGGTCTGGTCACTGAACAAAAGCGCGCACTGGATAACATCAACGATACCGAGCGTAAGGCCCGCGAACGCGCGTTGCTGATTGCCGGTCTGCTCGGGTTGGTGGGGTTGGCGGTGCTGATCATCGGTTTCGTGACTGCTCACGCGATCGCCCGGCGGTTTGGCGCTCCGATCGAAGCGTTGGTCCAGGCCGCCGACAACATCGGCCAGGGCAATTTCGAAGTGACCCTGCCGGTTTCCTCCGCCGAGGAAATGAACCAGCTGACCAAGCGCTTCGGCATCATGGCGCAGGCGCTGCGTGAGCACCAGGTGATGAATATCGACGAGCTGCTCGCCGGTCAGCAACGTTTGCAGGCGGTACTCGACAGCATCGACGATGGGTTGTTGATGATCGACCGCGAAGGCCATTTGGAGCACCTCAATCCAGTGGCCCAGCGGCAGTTGGGTTGGGACTCCGATCGTCTCGGCCAAGGGCTGGGCACAGCGCTCGATCGCCCCGAACTCGATGAGCAGCTGCAACTGGTACTGCGCGGCGGGACCCTGGAGCGGGCGCCGGAAGACCTGAGCATTGAGGTCGATGGTGAATCGAGGTTACTGACTTACAGCCTGACCCCGGTCAGCCACACACAGGGCCATATCCTCGGCGCCGTGATGGTGTTGCATGACGTCACCGAACAGCGTGCCTTCGAGCGGGTGCGCAGCGAGTTTGTCTTGCGCGCCTCCCATGAGTTGCGCACCCCGGTGACGGGGATGCACATGGCCTTCGGCCTGTTTCGCGAGCGGGCGAAATTTCCTGAGGATTCCCGCGAAGCCGACTTGCTGGACACTGTGAACGAAGAAATGCAGCGCTTGATGCAGCTGATCAACGATCTGCTGAATTTCTCTCGCTACCAGAACGGATTGCAGAAGCTCACGCTGGCGCCGTGTTCAATCGAAGATTTACTGGGTGAGGCTCAGGCGCGTTTTGCCGAGGCTGCGGCGCAGAAGGGCATCGAAATGCGGGTGGAAGTGCAGGGCCCGTTACCCAGATTGCAGGCCGATCAGGCGCAATTGGACCGGGTGCTCGATAACTTGATCGATAACGCTTTGCGCCATACCGCCCAGGATGGACTGATATGTCTGCAGGCGCGACGCCATGGGGAGCGGGTGATTATCAGCGTCGAAGACAACGGCGAAGGCATTGCCTATGGTCAACAGGGGAGGATCTTCGAACCCTTTGTTCAGGTTGGTCGCAAGAAGGGCGGTGCCGGGCTTGGTTTGGCGTTGTGCAAGGAAATCGTGCAGTTGCATGGCGGGCGGATGGGCGTTTATTCGCGGCCGGGGCAGGGTACGCAGTTCTACATGGCGCTGGCGGTTTAACCCCGGCAGTCTCCTCAGGCTTCATCATCCAGGCGTCGATTGCTCAGCCGGCGACCACGGGTAATCAGTTCGATGAACTGCACGGCGCTCAGTGCATGAGCAAACAGCCAGCCCTGACCGTACTTCACCCCTTCGCTGCTCAGAAATGCCGCTTGCGCTTCATGTTCGATGCCCTCGGCAATCACCCTGAGTTGCAGGGCCTGGGCCATGTGAATGATGTGCGGCGCCACGCCGCTGCTGGCGGCGTCATGGCCCAGGGCATCAATGAACGCCTTGTCGATTTTCAGGCAGTCCACCGGCAGGGTTTGCAGGTAGGCGAGGCTGCAATAGCCCGTGCCGAAATCATCGATCAGCACCTGATGCCCGACATCGCGCAAGGCTTGCAGGTTTTCCCTGGCCACCACCACATCGATCAAGCCCCGCTCAGTCACCTCAAAGGCAATCTGCTTCGCCGCGACCCGATGCAAGGTCAGCAGGCGTGCCATCACCTGGCCGATACGCGGCACCATGACGTCGCAAGCTGCAAGGTTGACGGAGATGTACAACTGCGGATTGGCGCGTAGCAGTTGCCCTAGTTGTTCGAGAAGTCGCTGCAATACGAAGTCGGTCATCTGGCGGATCTGGCCGGTATTCTCCGCCATCGGAATGAACAGGTCAGGGCTGGTCAGCGTGCCGTCCGGCCTTCGCCAGCGCAGCAAGGCTTCGGCCCCGACACAGTTGCGACTGTCGAGATCGAAGATCGGTTGATACAACACCTGTAATTCGCCTCGTCGAATGGCGCCGTTCAGTTCAGCGTCCAATGACTGACGCTGGCGCACCAGCAGAAACACCATGAAACCGACTAACATGCCTAGCGCCAGACTGGCCGGCAGCAACCACCACCACACTCCTGGCACATGCATGCCCGTGCGCGGGGTGATCAGCACTAATTGGTATTCGGGATTGTTGGTGGGCATACGGTAAATCAAGCGGGTTTGTGTCACTTGCAAGGCGTCGCGGCTTGTCAGGGGCAAGGACTCTTTGGGTGGCCAGGCCTGTGGGACACCCAGGACAGGAATCGCGCGTGTGCCATGGTCGAGTACCACCAGAAGGCTGCTTCCCGGCGACAGATCGACCATGTCGGTCAAATGGCCGCGAGACGTTGCGACCCGAAAATTGCCGCGTCCCAGCATCAGCGCCGCACGGTTTTCATCGGGTTCGGTGGTGGTGTTCAGCCAGAAACTGTAGGTGGGGCCCTTGATGTCCGGGGGGCGAATCATTGACGGCCCTCCCTGGCGAGGGCGATTCGAGCAGATCCGCGACGCATCCATGTAAGTGGCTTCGTAAACGAATCGGTAGTTGAAACTGACCTGTTGCAAGGTCGCGATCATTTCATCATCGCAGCCTCGCAGCGGCTGGGCTTCCAGATCGTCGAGGCTTTCGCGCAGCTGTCCGAACAGCTGCTCCAGCCGGGCGAGGAAGCGTTCGCCCTGGGCGTTCATTTCCTGGCTTTCCCTCTGCTCGACCTGATTCATCGCTACAAACAGGCTGGCGGCCATCAACAGTGTTGCGCTCAAGGCAGCAGCCAGCATCGCCAAAAACCAGGGGCGATAGAACCAGCTACGAAGCGTCTCTCGAGCTACAGTCATTATGGATATCCGAAGAATTACCAATGAGTTATAGCTGCTGATTGAGAAAAAGCCCTTACCGTCGGGCGGGCGTCATTATTTTGTCTGATTCAAGATTTGCAGGAGCGCCGCAGTCTGGGCGTCCGGTGTGCCGTCGAATCGGGAGGGGCGAAAATGCATCTGGAAGGCCGCCAGTACGTGACGCGTGGCCACATCAAGCTCGCCCGTTTGTGGCGTGGCATAACCCAGGCGAGCCAGTTGTCCCTGATACCAACTGATGCTCGGCAGTTCTGTTGCAAATTGGGATTGCTGGCGGGCGACGGCCTGCTCGTTTGGCCAGACGCCGAGCCCTTCGGCGGCCAGGCGCTTCCAGGGGAACAGCGGGCCGGGGTCGAGCTTGCGCAGCGGCGCGATGTCGCTATGGCCGATGATGGAGCGAGGGTTGATGTTGTAGCGTTTGCTGATGTCCTTGAGCAGGAAGATCAACGACTGAACCTGATCTTCACTGTAGGGATACCAGAGGCGGCCGGTGGGCGTGTCTTTGAAGCCAGGATTGACGATCTCGATGCCGATGGAGCTGGAATTCAGCCACGTCCGGCCTTGCCATTCGCTTTCGCCTGCATGCCAGGCTCGAAGATTTTCATCCATCAGCTTATAGATGGTGGCGCCTTTGTCATCGCCGATCAGGTAGTGGCTGCTGACTTCGCCGTGGGTCAGCAATTGCAGCGAGCGCTCGAGCGAGGCGGAGGTGTAATGCACCACCACGAACTGAATACGACTGTCGTGATTGGCTGAAGGGTGGCGGGTGTCGATCCGGGGACCGCTGGCACAGCCGGCCAACAGAAGCAGCGATACGATAAGGGCAAGACATTTCATGGCAAGAAGGCATACACGCAAGACAGTAATGCAACAGTGTAACGTACTGCCTTGCGCGCCGAGGGCAAAAGCGCTGTTTTAAATAAAATGGAACAATTGGCTGTCAGCCTGCCTCAACTCGATTGCGACCGGCGTTTTTTGCACGGTATAGCGCCTGATCGGCTCTTTTCAGTACCAAATCGCTGTGTTCGCCGGCTTTAAATGCAGTCACACCCATGGAAATGGTGATGGTTACCCGCTCGCCCTTGAAGTGAAAAGGGCAGGCTTCGATTGATGCGCGCAGGGATTCCAGCAGTTTTGCCCCGTTTGGCAGCGAAGTGTCGGGCATCAGCAAGACAAACTCCTCACCGCCAAACCGCGCAATGAAATCCGTCCCGCGCAGGCGTGTTCGCAGCACGTTGGCGATGATTTTCAGCACCTTGTCGCCTGCCAGGTGGCCGTAGTTATCATTGATGCGTTTGAAATGGTCGAGATCGAGCATCGCCAGCAACAGGGTGTTGCCGTGTTGCTGCCATTGGCGGATTTCGTGCTCCAGTCGTTCACTCCAGGCCGCGCGATTGGGCAGGCTCGTAAGTGGATCGATCAGGGCTTTCTGCCGTTGTTCTTCAAGGTGTTCGCGGTAGCCCAGCGCTTCCTGTTCCATGTGCGCCACGCGTTCGGCCAGGCTGTGCAAGCGTGCCGCGACTTCCTGTTCACGTTCGTCGCGCTGCTTCTGGTGCTGATCCATGGTGCCCAGCAAGCCTTCGAGATGGTTCTCCAGGACGTGCTTGAGGTCGTCCAGGTCCGCCGCCTCCTGCATGCTGCTCTGCAGGCCATCGACTTGCTCACGGATTTGCGTATCCATCTCGCGCGCGGCAGAGCGGTTGTCGGCATGGCCGTCGCTGGCAGCCTGCAAGTTGCTCTGGAACGACTCGAGGCGCTCGTTGAGTTGCTGCAGGTAAGCTTCGAATTCGTGCTGACCGCTGTCGGTGATCGCCAGCATCAAGGTCGCCAGATCGTCGAGGATCGGGATCAACTCATACCAGTTCAAACCGTTTTGCAGGCGATCACGCATTGCTTCGGCTTGCGGTCGATGGCGTTCGGGCAACGTCAGGTCGTCGAGCAGGCCAAGGAGCGTGTCTTCGATGTGCTTGGCAACCGAACTGTAGGACGGCTCGGGCGAGTCGGGCAGGGCGTAAAGAATATGCTCTGGCTCGAGGTGGCCCACATCGATGGTCGCCAATGCCGGGGTCAATTCATCCGGGTTGATTGCCTGTTGAGGAAGCTCGGCTGGCACGATGTTTGGAAGCGCCGGCTCTTGCAGTTGTTCAATGTTCGGCTGTACGTGTGGCTCTACAGTTTGCGCAGATGCAGTCTCTGGCTGAAGCACAGGCGGGACAAAGGCCACCACTTCAGGAGAGGGTGCCTCTGCGACTGATGGCTGTGTCTCAAGGGTTTCAGGAGTGGCAGCGGCGGGTTGGGCGTCGAGTACCGTTGGCGGTACGACTGGCGGCTGCTCGACCGCAGATGCGAGTTCGACCGTTTCATTCGGGGTTGCGGCCAGCGGCGCGGCAACGGGTTCGACAGTAGCCGTTTGCACCGCAGGAGCGGCGATTTGCGGCGCGGCTTCATCCGCTTCCCGATTGCCGAACAGTCGTTGCAGAAAACCGGGACGATCAGGTTCTGCCGGGGTATCCAGTTGGCGCAGGGCTTTGCCTTGCAGGCCGCTCAGTTCGCTGAGTAGCAACGGAATCTCACGCGCCTGACTGACTCGGCCGTCCAGTTGTTTGGCAAAGTTCTTGAGCGGTCGGCTGACTTCGCGAGGCAACGGGAGTGTTTGCAGCTGAGTGACCAGTGCTGTCAGTGCGGCGCTGGTCTGATTGACCCGGGTTTCCCGGCGCTGTTCGGAATCAAGTACGGCCTTTTCCAGTCGCGGAAGCAGGGCGGCCAGGCCGGCGTCCATGTCATCGGTGCGCACGACTTCGCGCATTTCCTTCATGCATAGGTCAACGGCGCGATCGGTGCCTTCTGCGGCCAGCGTACTGCGCACCAGCCCACGACGCAGCAAGTCGAGCCGGGCGTCCCATCGGCGTTCGAGCTTTTCCTGTTGTTCGATGCTTTTAAGGTATTTCTCTTTCCAGCGCTGTGTTTCGTCGCTCATTCATGGGATCCGCGAAGGGGCAGGACTCAACGCGGGGAATGCATCGGCCGTGAGCGAACCCGGCAGACGAATCTCTACCGCGACGGGCAGGTGATCTGAAATCGGTTGTGCCAGCACCTCGACCTTTTCAAGGGTCAGAGTGGGGCTGAGCAGAATATGGTCCAGGCAGCGCTGCGGGCGCCAGCTGGGGAAGGTCGCTTCCAGTTGCGGCGCTAGCAGGCCGAGGTCACGCAACGGGGAGGTTTGCAGCAAGTCACTGGCGTGGGTATTCATGTCGCCCATCAGCACCTGGTGTTTGTAACCGCCAATCAACTCGCGGATGTAAGCCAGTTGCATGGTGCGGGCCCGAGCGCCCAAAGCCAGGTGCATCATTACCACTACCAGCGCCTCCGGACCCTCGCCGAAGCGTACCAGAATCGCCCCGCGACCCTTGGGCCCCGGCAGCGGATGATCTTCAATCGCCCACGGGCGCAGGCGGCTGAGCACGCCATTGCTGTGCTGGCCGAGGCGACCGAGGTTGCGATTGAGTTGTTGATACCAGTAGGGGAAGGCGCCGAGCTGCGCCAGGTGTTCAACCTGATTGACGTAGCCTGATCGCAGGCTGCCGCCATCGGCTTCCTGCAAGGCGACCAGGTCGAAGTCGCCCAACAGATTGCCGATCTTTTGCAGGTTGTCGGCACGACCGGTGTGCGGCAACAGATGCTGCCAGCCTCGAGTCAGGTAGTGCCGATAGCGCTCGGTACTGATGCCGACCTGGATATTGAAGCTGAGCAAACGCAGACGGCTGTCTGCGGGCAGGCCCGTCGATTCCAGATGATGCTCGTTGACCCGCGGATCATGCAGGCCAACGACGCGTTCAGTACCCCAGCGGCGCATGGCAGTCGCCGCGCTTAGTTGGCAGCAGCCTTGTTAGCCGCTCGCTCTTTGTCGATCAGCTTGTCGGCCAGTTGCAATGCTTGCTCGGCGCCGCCGGCAGAGCCCACGTCGAAGCGATACTTGCCGTTGACGATGATGGTCGGAACGCCGGTGATTTCGTACTTTTTGGCCAGGTCAGTGGCCTTGACGATCTGGCCCTTGATGGCGAAGGAGTCGAAGGTGGCCAGGAACTTGTCCTTGTCTACGCCCTGAGTGGCCAGGAAGTCTGCCATTTCATTCTTGTCGACTAGCTTTTTGTGTTCTTTCTGGATGGCGTTGAATACCGCAGCGTGAACCTTGTTTTCGACGCCCATGGCTTCAAGGGTCAGGAACAGCTGGCCGTGTGCGTTCCACGGGCCGCCGAACATGGCCGGAATACGGACGAAGTTCACGTCGGAAGGCAGCTTCTCGACCCAAGGGTTGATCACCGGCTCAAACGCGTAGCAATGCGGGCAGCCATACCAGAACAGCTCCACCACTTCGATCTTGCCAGGCACGGCGACCGGAACCGGGTTGCTCAGTTCGACATAAGGGGCGGCGGGTGCTTCGGCGGCTTGGGCAGTCATGCCGAACAGGCTGGCAGCGACGAGTGCGGCGCTGATGATCAGATTACGCATGCTTTACTCCTGGACAATTTTGGTCGCCTCGCGCGACCTGTTTTCAGACAGGTCCTGGCGGGCTTGAGTTCTGTAGTGTAACGGCAGCGGCCACAAAAAAGGGCGGCCTGAGCCACCCTTTTTATACTTGCTGCGACGGATTAATGGAGCGTTAACGTTGCAGGAGATGTAAGCCCCGCGCGGCGCCCGATTCGCCGGTCTTAATGCAGGCCCTGAATGTAGCTGGACACCGCTGCGATATCTTCGTCGCTCAGCTTTTTGGCAATGGTCTGCATCGGTTTGGTATCGCCATCGTTGGCACGACCGCCTTCTTCCTTGCGGAAGTCGGTCAATTGCTTGGCAACATACTGAGCATGCTGGCCACCCAGGTGCGGGAAGCCGGCAGCCGCGTTGCCCTTGCCGTCCGGAGAGTGGCAGCCGGTGCAGGCTGGCAGGCCCTTGGCCAGGTCGCCGCCACGGAACAATGCTTCACCGCGAGACACGACTTTCGGGTCGGCGGCGCCAACACTGCCTTTCTGGCTGGCGTAGTAGGCGGCGATATCGGCCAGGTCCTGATCGCTCAGGTTGGTCAGCAGGCCGGTCATTTCCAGAACGGTGCGCTTGCCGGACTTGATGTCGTGCAGCTGCTTGTTCAGATAACGCTCGCCCTGGCCTGCCAGTTTCGGAAAGTTAGGCGCCATGCTGTTGCCATCCGGGCCATGACAGGCGCCACATACTGCGGCTTTCGCCTGACCAGCAGTTGCATCACCTGCAGCATGGGCTATGCCGGAGATCCCCACGGTCAACAGCAGACTCACGATCAATTTGTTCATCAGCTAATCCAACTACGGCTAAGGGTTAAAGAGTTATGGGCCGGGATCACTCGCTCATCCACTGGATGATGGCTTGGTAATCCTCGGCACTGCAGTCCATGCACAAACCACGCGGCGGCATCGCCTTGAAACCCTGGGTCACGTGTTGCACCAGCGTCTCCATACCTTTCGCCAACCTCGGCGTCCAAGCTTCCTGATCGCCCTTTTTGGGCGCCATGGGGAGTTGGCCGGAATGACAGGCACCACAAACACGGTTGTACACAGCTTCCGGATCCTGTGTAGCCTGAGCGCTGTAAAGCGGCATCAAGACACCGGCAGCTAGCAGCCATTTCGTCATAAAACGACCTTTTCAGGGTTGAGAGCGTTCTGCGTTCTAATGCGCAATCAAGGTCAATCGCTCTCGTGAACTTCATCCTACGCTGGGACAAAGCGCACACAAAATCTGCGGCATTATATACTGGCGTCACTGAAACGGAAACGACACCGCTTGCCGCGTCCATTCCCGGCGCCGCCCACATCGGAAATCCCATGCAACTCAAGAACCCCATCCTCGGCCTGTGCCAACAGTCCACCTTCATGCTCAGCGCCGCCAAAGTCGACCAATGTCCCGACGACGAAGGCTTTGAAGTGGCCTTCGCCGGTCGTTCCAACGCCGGCAAGTCCAGTGCGTTGAACACTTTGACGCACGCCAGCCTGGCGCGGACCTCGAAAACCCCGGGTCGCACGCAGCTCTTGAACTTCTTCAAGCTAGACGATGATCGTCGTCTGGTCGACCTCCCGGGTTACGGTTACGCGAAAGTGCCTATCCCGTTGAAGCTGCACTGGCAGCGTCACCTGGAAGCTTATCTGGGTGGTCGCGAGAGTTTGAAAGGTCTGATTCTGATGATGGACATCCGTCATCCAATGACCGATTTCGACCTGTTGATGCTCGACTGGGCCGTCGCCAGCGGCATGCCGATGCACATTTTGCTGACCAAAGCCGACAAGCTGACCTACGGCGCGGCAAAAAACGTCCTGCTCAAGGTCCAGACAGACATCCGCAAAGGGTGGGGCGATGCGATCAGTATTCAGCTGTTTTCGGCGCCAAAACGCATGGGCCTGGAAGACGCCTACACTGTACTGGCAGGCTGGATGGAACTGGCGGACAAAGGCTCCGAAGTTGCCCAGCAATAAATCGCAGGCAAAAAAAACCCCGGACTTCTTATGGGGAGGGGGAAGTTCCGGGGTTCAAGTTCCGGACCGTTAGGGCGGGGTCCAGATATCTGCCAACACTTAACACAACATAGGAGCATCGAAGGGCTTCACCAGCCATTCAGTAACTCTGAGTGGCGGTTCACGGGTTTAGTTCCTCAGGCGATCAAAATCCATTCGGAATAAGTCCAAGCATTTTTCGAAATAAGAGCCCTTCGACTTTCTGCCGCGGCGCTATGCCGCAGCAGAAAACGCCTTTTCAGATGGCTCAGTGAGCCTCATCCCAGTTATTGCCTACGCCAACCTCGACCAGAAGCGGCACATCCAGCTTCACGGCGTCGCTCATGTGCGCGCGAATTTCATCGCGGACCTGGTCGACCAGATCTTCACGCACCTCAAGCACCAATTCATCGTGCACCTGCAGGATGACTTTGGCGTCCAGGCCCGATGAGGTCAGCCAGTTATCCACCGCCACCATGGCTTTCTTGATGATGTCCGCCGCCGTGCCCTGCATCGGGGCGTTGATCGCCGTGCGCTCGGCACCTTTGCGCAGGGCCGGGTTTTTCGCGTTGATTTCTGGCAGGTACAGGCGACGACCGAAGATCGTCTCGACAAAACCTTGCTCGGCCGCCTGGGCGCGGGTGCGTTCCATGTATTCCAGAACACCCGGGTAGCGGGCAAAATAACGGTCGATGTACGCCTGGGATTGCTTGCGATCCACGCCGATCTGCTTGGCCAGGCCAAACGCGCTCATGCCGTAGATCAAACCGAAGTTGATCGCCTTGGCGCTGCGACGCTGATCGGTGGTGACATCGGCCAGTTCCACGCCGAACACTTCGGCGGCGGTGGCCTTGTGCACGTCCAGATCGTTGCGGAACGCGTGCAGCAAACCTTCGTCCTTGGCCAGGTGAGCCATGATCCGCAGTTCGATCTGCGAATAGTCCGCCGCCAGCAGCTTGTAGCCTTTAGGCGCGACGAACGCCTGACGAATCCGACGCCCTTCAGCCGTGCGGATCGGAATGTTCTGCAAGTTCGGATCACTGGACGACAAACGCCCGGTCGCCGCGACAGCCTGATGATAAGACGTGTGAATCCGCCCGGTGCGCGGGTTGATCTGCTCCGGCAAGCGATCGGTGTAAGTGCTTTTCAGTTTGCTCATCGAGCGGTACTGCATCAGCACTTTGGGCAGCGGGTAATCCTGCTCGGCCAATTCCGCGAGGACGGCTTCGGCGGTGGATGCCTGGCCCTTGGCGGTTTTGCTGAGGATCGGCAGCCCGAGCTTTTCGTACAGGATCACGCCCAATTGCTTCGGCGAGCCGAGGTTGAATTCTTCGCCGGCGATGGCAAATGCCTCACGCTCCAGTGCGACCATTTTGTCGCCCAGCTCAACGCTTTGAATGCCCAGCAGGTTGGCATCGACCAACGCGCCCTGGCGTTCGATCCGTGCCAGCACCGGCACCAGCGGCATTTCGATTTCGCTCAGGACTTTGCTCAGGCTCGGGATGGCATTGAGCTTTTCCTGCAAGGTTTGATGCAGGCGCAGCGTTACGTCGGCGTCTTCGGCGGCGTAAGGCCCAGCCAGTTCCAGCGAGATCTGGTCGAATGTCAGCTGCTTGGCGCCCTTGCCGGCGATGTCCTGGAAGCTCGTAGTGGTGTGGTTCAGGTACTTCAGCGCCAGGCTGTCCATGTCGTGACGGGTCGCGGTGGAATCCAGCACGTAGGATTCGAGCATGGTGTCGAACGCGATGCCTTGCACGGTGATGCCGCAGCTCTGGTCACCACCGATGGCGCAGTTGGCCAGGATGTTCATGTCGAACTTGGCGTGCTGGCCGACCTTGAGTTTGTTCGGGTCTTCCAGAATCGGTTTCAGCGCGCGCAGCACAGTATCGCGATCGAGCTGATCCGGCACGCCCATGTAGGAATGGGTCAGCGGGATGTAGGCCGCTTCGTTGGCTTGTACCGCGAAAGACAGCCCGACCAGTTGCGCCTGCTGCGCATCGATGCCAGTGGTTTCAGTATCGAAGGCTATCAGCTTGGCGTCGTTGAGCTTCTTCAGCCACAGGTCGAAATCGGCCTGGGTGAGGATCGTGGTGTACTTGAGTTCAGTCTCGACAGCGGCTTCTTCAACCACCGGAGCGGTGACTTCCTGGCCGGAACGCTTGGCGTCGCGCTGGTTGTCGTCGAACCAGCTCTTGAATTCCAGCAGGGTGTAGAGCTCTGCGAGTTTGTCGTGATCCGGCGGGCCCATTTGCAGGTCGTCGAGGCCGATGTCCAGCGGCACGTCGATCTTGATGGTCGCCAGTTGATAAGAGAGGAACGCCATCTCCTTGTGCTCTTCGAGCTTGGCCGGCAGGGTCTTGGCGCCGCGAATCGGCAGGGTCGGGACGATGTCGAGCTGTGCGTACAGCTCGGTCAGGCCGCCGTTCACACCGACCAGCAGGCCCGAAGCGGTCTTCGGACCAATGCCCGGAACGCCCGGAATGTTGTCGGAAGAATCGCCCATCAGTGCCAGATAATCGATGATCTGCTCGGGAGCGACGCCGAATTTCTCCTTCACGCCCTCCACGTCCATGCTGCTACCGGTCATGGTATTGACCAAGGTAATGTGGCCGTCGACCAGTTGCGCCATGTCCTTGTCGCCGGTGGAGATCACCACCGGGCGGTCAGCCGCCGCGCTGCTGCGGGCCAGTGTGCCGATCACGTCATCGGCCTCGACGCCTTCGACGCACAGCAGCGGGAAGCCCAGCGCGATCACGCTCTGGTGCAGTGGCTCGATCTGCACGCGCATGTCATCCGGCATGCTCGGACGGTTGGCCTTGTATTCGGCGTACATGTCATCGCGAAACGTCCCACCCTTGGCGTCGAACACCACGGCGAACGGACTGCCCGGGTACTGCTTGCGCAGACTCTTGAGCATGTTCAGCACGCCTTTGACCGCTCCGGTCGGCAAACCTTTGGAAGTGGTCAGCGGCGGCAGGGCGTGAAAGGCGCGGTACAGGTAAGAAGAACCGTCCACCAGGACGAGGGGGGCTTGGCTCATGAGCAGGATCAACCTTTTCGGCGGGTCCGGCGCTAGAATAGCGGGACCGTTGACGACAAAGGGACAAGGTTATCATGCGCACACTAAATCGCCTGTTGCTGGCTGGCTTGTTTGCAACCGTTCCCTTGGCTGTCATGGCGGCGGACGATGCGCCGACACCGGAGCCGGAAGTCACGATCCGCACGGAAGGGGACAAGGTCATTCAGGAATACCGCCAAAACGGTTTCCTGTACGCGATCAAGGTCACGCCGAAGGGGGCACCGCCCTATTTTCTGGTGCGTGCGGACGGTACAGATGCAAACTTCATCCGCTCGGATCAGCCGGATATGCTGATTCCGTCGTGGAAAATTTTTGAGTGGAAGTAGTTTCTTAATTTCAATCGGCGCTGGCTCAAGCAGCGGCGCCCGTACTGGCAGTTTAAACATGTCTGTGTTCACCCCGCTGGCTCGGCCCGAGCTGGAAACCTTTCTCGCCCCATACGGGCTCGGCCGCCTGCTTGATTTCCAGGGGATTGCCGCCGGTAGTGAGAACACCAATTTCTTCATCAGTCTGGAGCAGGGCGAATTTGTCCTGACCCTGGTTGAGCGCGGTCCGGTTCAGGAGATGCCGTTCTTCATCGAACTGCTCGACGTGCTGCACGAAGCCGATCTGCCGGTGCCGTACGCGCTGCGCACCACCGATGGCGTTGCCTTGCGCGAACTGGCCGGCAAGCCTGCGCTGTTGCAGCCACGTCTGGCCGGCAAGCACATCAAGGTCGCCAACGCGCAGCATTGCGCTCAAGTCGGCGAGTTGCTGGGCCATCTGCACCTGGCGACCCAGGCCAACATGATCAAGCGCAAAACCGATCGTGGCCTGGACTGGATGCTGGAGGAGGGCACGCAGTTGCTGTCCCACCTGAATGCCGAGCAAAGCGATCTGCTGCAACGGGCGCTGGACGAAATCACGCAGCAGAAAACGAAAATTCTGGCGTTGCCAAGGGCCAACATCCACGCCGACCTGTTTCGCGACAACGCGATGTTCGAAGGCACGCACCTGACCGGGCTGATCGACTTCTACAACGCCTGTTCGGGACCGATGCTCTACGACGTGGCGATTGCCTTGAATGACTGGTGTTCAGACGATGACGGTCTGATCGACGGACCGCGAGCGCGAGCATTGCTCGGGGCTTATGCGGCATTGCGGCCGTTCACGGCAGCCGAAGCCGAGCTGTGGCCGACCATGCTGCGCGTGGCGTGTGTGCGGTTTTGGTTGTCACGGTTGATCGCCGCGGAATCTTTCGCCGGGCAGGACGTGTTGATTCACGATCCGATGGAGTTCCAGCAGCGGTTGGCGCAGCGGCAGAAGGTCAGCACACCGCTGCCGTTCGCCCTCTAAAAGCTTCGCGGGCAAGCCTCGCTCCTACAGGTTGGTGTGATCTGTAGGAGCGAGGCTTGCCCGCGAATGGGGCGCCGCAATTCTGGAATTACAACGACTCCAGACACCCCGCCAAATCATTCCCCAACTTCTCCAACACCTGCTCATACCCCTGAGCAGTCGCCGGCGTGTACCCGCCCAGCGCATCCAGCTCCGCCAACTTCACCGGCAGACCGGCCACCAGCGTTTCCGCCAGGCGCGGACGCAACGGCGGCTCACTGAACACACAGGTCTTTCCAACTTCCTGCAAGCGCGTGCGCATTGCCGCGACATGCTGAGCCCCCGGCTGCACTTCGGCTGCAACGCTGAATACCCCGGTGTGCTTGAGGCCGTAAGCCTCTTCGAAGTAGTCGAAAGCCTCGTGGAACACGAAGTACGGTTTGCCCGCGATCCCCGCAAGGCGCGCCTTCAGTCGCAGGTCCAACGCATCCAGACGCTCATCGAACGCCTTGAGGTTGCTCTGATAACGCGCCGCATTGGCTGGATCGGCCGCACTCAGGTCAGCAGCCATTTTGCGGGCGATTACGCGGGCGTTCACCGGTGACAACCACAAATGCGCGTCCAGGCTGCCTGGACGATGATCGTGGTCATGTTCGTCGGCTTCTTCCGCGTGGGAATGGCTGTCCTCGGCGAAACGGCGCAGTTTCAGCCCCGGCAAATCTTGCACGGCGACGCTCGGCAGCGTACGACCGTTCAACACGCGAGGCAGGAAACCTTCCAAGTCCGGACCAATCCAGTAAACCAGATCCACCGATTGCACCTTCCGTACGTCGGAAGGGCGCAAGGCATAGTTATGCGGTGAAGCTCCCGGTGGCAGTAATACCTCCGGAATCGCCACGCCGTCCTGCACCGCAGCGGCAATCAGCTGTAGCGGCTTGATGCTGGTAAGGACTTTGACGTCGGCCTGGGCCGAACCCATCAACAGAAAAGTTGCGACAAATGCGACAAAGATAGAAAAAAGTCGGGACACGATGACCACTCGAAGAGGCGAGAACGGGTAACATAATAACGTCTCTCACAAAACTCGTCGCCGCTCATGCCTAAAACACCGATTGCCAGCCGTCCCCACGACCACTCTCATTGCGTGCATAGCGCTCTGTCGGAGGCCGATGCCTTGTGCGCACGTCAAGGCTTGCGCCTGACCGCCTTGCGTCGGCGGGTGCTGGAACTGGTGTGGCAAAGTCACAAACCGCTGGGTGCCTACGACATCCTCGCGGTACTCAGCGAGCAGGACGGCCGCCGCGCCGCGCCGCCCACCGTGTACCGCGCGCTGGATTTCCTGCTGGAAAACGGCCTTGTCCACCGCATCTCTTCGTTGAACGCCTTCATTGGCTGCAATTATCCTGAGCATGCCCACCAGGGCCAGTTCCTGATTTGCCGCGAATGCCACGCCGCCATCGAGCTCGAACAGAAATCCATCAGCGACGCGATCATCAGCAGCGCCAAGGATGTCGGGTTTGTCGTCGAAGGCCAGACCGTTGAAGTCGTCGGTCTCTGTTCGGGTTGCCAGGGGGCTTGATGAGCAACGCGCTGATCCGCCTCGAGCAGGTTGCCGTCACCTTTGCCGGGCAAAACGTGCTGGATAACATCGAGCTGAGCGTCGAGCCGGGGCAGATTGTCACCCTGATCGGCCCGAATGGTGCGGGTAAAACGACGCTGGTGCGCGCCGTACTCGGTCTGTTGAAGCCGGACAGCGGCAGCGTCTGGCGCAAGCCGAAATTGCGGGTCGGTTACATGCCGCAAAAACTTCACGTCGATCCGACGCTGCCGTTGTCTGTGCTGCGCTTCTTGCGTCTGGTGCCGGGCGTGGATCGCGCCCGAGCCTTGGCGGCACTCAAGGAAGTCGGCGCCGAGCAGGTGATCGACAGCCCGGTGCAAAGTGTTTCCGGCGGTGAAATGCAGCGGGTGCTGCTGGCTCGGGCCTTGTTGCGTGAGCCGGAATTGCTGGTGCTTGACGAACCGGTGCAAGGCGTCGATGTGGCCGGTCAGGCCGAGCTCTACAGCCTGATCACTCGACTGCGCGACCGTCACGGCTGCGGCGTGTTGATGGTCTCCCACGATTTGCACCTGGTCATGAGCACCACCGACCAGGTGGTTTGCCTGAATCGTCATGTCTGCTGCTCCGGGCACCCGGAACAGGTCAGCGGTGATCCGGCGTTCGTCGAGCTGTTCGGAAAGAACGCACAAAGCCTGGCGATTTATCACCACCACCACGACCACGCCCATGACCTGCATGGCTCGGTAGTCAGCGCGGCCCCGGCGGCCCACACCCATGTCCATGGAGATAGCTGCAAGCATGGCTGATTTTCTGCTCTACGCCCTGCTTGCAGGTCTGGCTTTGGCACTGGTCGCAGGACCGCTGGGTTCGTTTGTGGTTTGGCGGCGCATGGCCTATTTCGGCGACACCCTGTCCCACGCGGCCTTGCTCGGCGTGGCGTTGGGCTTTTTGCTGGATGTCAGCCCGACCGTGGCAGTCACCGTCGGCTGTTTGCTGTTGGCGGTGCTGCTGGTGACGTTGCAACAGCGTCAGCCGCTGGCGTCCGACACGCTTTTGGGAATTCTCGCACCGAGCACGCTCTCTCTGGGCCTGGTCGTACTAAGCTTCATGCACGAAGTGCGGATCGACCTGATGGCTTATCTGTTCGGCGACTTGCTGGCGATCAGCCCGACCGATCTGGCCTGGATTCTCGGCGGCAGCGCGGCCGTTCTAGCCTTGCTGGTGACATTGTGGCGGCCATTGCTGGCAATCACGGTGCACGAAGAATTGGCCAGAGTGGAAGGTTTGCCGGTGCCGGCGCTGCGCCTGACCCTGATGTTGCTGATCGCTGTGGTGATCGCTGTGGCGATGAAAATCGTCGGTGTTTTGCTGATTACTTCGCTGTTGATCATTCCGGCGGCTGCGGCACAACGTCACGCCCGCTCGCCGGAGCAGATGGCACTGGGCGCGAGCCTGCTGGGGATGCTCGCGGTCTGTGGCGGGTTGGCGCTGTCGTGGTTCAAGGACACCCCGGCGGGACCCTCGATTGTTGTGACGGCCGCCGCACTGTTTCTGCTGAGTTTTGTCCTGCCCCGTCGAGGGGTGTAGACTTGCTCGTTTTTTGCGCAAATAGAGAGTCGCAGGAATGAAGCTGTTAGCCTCCCGTTATCTGCTCCTTGTCGCATTTTCGCTGCTACTGGGCGCTTGCCAAAGCACGCCATCGGCCACCTCTGAGGCGACCGATGCTCGCGCCACGGCGATCGCGCAGCTGGAACAAAACCTGGCCAGCAGCGAGCTGGCCACCGCCGAAGATCAACTGGCGACCTTGCAGGCCCAGTCGCCCGACGACCCGTCCCTCGTGCAATATCAGCGGCAATTGGCCGAAGCCTATCTGCGCCGCAGCCAGATCGTGCTGCAAAAAGGCGATGTGAATGCGGCCGCCACGGCGCTGGCCCGGGCTCGGGCGTTGATGCCCAAGGCTCCGGCGCTGACTGGTGGGGTCAACAACGCCATCGTTAATGCGCGTAAAGCCGAGCTGGACAGGGCCGAAGCGGCGCTGTTGGCTGCTGAGGCCAAACCGCAGGCGAAAGTGATCGATCCGACTGCTGAAAGCACCACAGTTGCTTTAAACCTCACCGATATGACTAAGCTTCGCCGCCAATTGGATGCGATTGCCGCCGATGTGGTGAATTACCAGTGCGACGTGAGTATTCAGGCGCCGCGTACCCAGGATTACCCTTGGTTGGCCACGTTGCTGACCAAACGGGTGAAGAAGCTGGATTCGAATTTTGAGTTGAATCTGGAAAGACAGATCCTGCGCAACGTTCCGGCGCAGATGGTCTTGAGCCCTCGTAAACCCTAAAAGCTTCGCGGGCAAGCCTCGCTCCTACAGAATCCCATCGTTCACGACATTGGCGAACGACGCGAAACCCTGTAGGAGCGAGGCTTGCCCGCGAAGGCGTCCTTCCTATCGATGTAAAACCTAAGCCGGAACCGCCTTGGCCTTCGGCTCCCGATCCCAAACCCTATGCTGCCCGATCGCCGCAAAAAACGGTTTGATCAACTTGGCATCCGCTCCCACGATCAACCCCGCATCCACCTCAAGCTTCAACACATCCAGCAACTGCTTCGCCTCGCCATGCAACGCAATCGCCTTCAAGTGCTTGTACGCCTCCAACAGGTAATGCAGCGCCACGCCATCGCCGCTCAACGCCTTGATCGACGCCGCGCCACCGGGCACGAACACTGCGTCGAACGCCACTGACGGCAACCCTTCCATCGACGCATCTACCGGTAGTGTTTTGCCATCGGCGGTGGTCACAGGTGCGGAGGTCGGGCCGAGCAACTTGGCGTGTGCCCCTTCGGCCTTCAACGCCTTCTTCATCGCATCAATCGCAGCACCATCGACACCGTTGGCCGCAAGAATCGCCACTTTGCGGGTTTTGATATCCGCCGGCAGCAGGTTGGCCTGGCTCAAGGCCGGTGAGCGGTCCGGGGAGGTTTTACGCACTTCGACGGTTCCAGCCTTTGGCGCCGGCAAGCCGAGGTTCTGTGCCACGCGCTTGGCCAGTTCCAGATCAATATTGGCCAGGATTTCATTCACCTGACGCGCCCGGATGAACTCCCGCTCGACCTTGCCCAACTCAAAGCTGTAAGCCGAGATGATGTGTTCCTGCTCGTGCTTGCTCATGCTGTGGAAAAACAGGCGCGCCTGGGAGAAATGGTCGCTGAACGACTCGCTGCGCTGGCGAATCTTGTTGGCGTCGATGCGCTCCGGGTAGGACTCGAATCCACCGTCCTGCGCGGCGGGTGGCGTTTCTTTCGGCCAACCGCCATCGATGGAGTTCGGCTCGTAGGACGCCCGACCCTTGTCGATGGTGGTGCGATGCAACGCATCCCGTTGGCCGTTATGGAACGGCGCCACCGGGCGGTTGATCGGGATTTCGTGAAAGTTCGGCCCGCCGAGTCGGCTGATTTGCGTATCGGTGTAGGAAAACAGTCGACCTTGCAGCAAAGGATCGTTGGAGAAGTCGATTCCCGGCACGATATGGCCTGGGCAGAACGCAACCTGCTCGGTTTCCGCAAAGAAGTTGTCGGGGTTACGGTTGAGGGTCATTTTGCCCAACGGGGTAATCGGCACCAGTTCTTCCGGGATCAACTTGGTCGGGTCGAGGATATCGAAGTCGAATTTATGTTCGTTTTCTTCCTCGATGACCTGCACGCCCAGTTCCCATTCCGGGTAGTCGCCCATCTCGATCGACTCCCACAGATCGCGACGGTGATAGTCGGTGTCTTTACCGGCGAGCTTCTGCGCTTCATCCCACACCAGCGAGCAAGTACCGGCGGTAGGGCGCCAGTGGAATTTGACGAAGCGTGATTTTCCTTCGGCATTGATCAAGCGGAACGTGTGCACACCAAAGCCTTGCATGCTACGCAAACTCTTTGGGATCGCCCGGTCGGACATGGCCCAGATCACCATGTGCGCTGATTCCGGCACCAGGGAAACGAAGTCCCAGAAGGTATCGTGGGCCGAGCCGCCGGTAGGAATCTCGTTATGCGGTTCGGGTTTCACCGCATGCACGAAGTCAGGAAACTTGATCGCATCCTGAATGAAAAACACCGGCATGTTGTTGCCCACCAGGTCGAAGTTGCCTTCGTCGGTGAAGAACTTCACGGCGAAACCTCGTACGTCCCGCACGGTATCGCCCGACCCGCGAGGGCCCTGCACCGTGGAGAAACGCACGAATACCGGGGTTTTCTTGCCCGGATCCTGTAGGAATCCAGCCTTGGTCAGTACCGAATGGTTTTCATAGCTCTGGAAAAAACCATGAGCGCCAGTGCCTCGGGCATGGACGATGCGCTCCGGGATGCGCTCATGGTCAAAGTGCGTGATCTTTTCACGCATGATGAAATCTTCCAGCAATGACGGTCCGCGAGCGCCGACTTTCAAGGTGTTCTGGTTGTCCGACACCTTCACGCCCTGATTGGTGCGCAGGGCTTGTTCGGTGGCATCGGAGCGGAATTTTTCCAGGCTATCGAGCTTGGCGTTGGTGTTGCCGCGGTCCAGGGTATCGGTCCCGGCCATTGCGCTTTTGGGGGCGGCAGGCTTTTTAGTACTCATCAGTCGTAAACTCCTCGTTGCGATCCCGTAGCCAGGACTCATATGCATTCCCCAGGCACGGCACCGGGGGCGTTTTCGAGTTGCCTTATTAGTGACTGATGAGCTTTTTAGCCGTTCCTTTTTTCTAACCTTTGATCGCGTTATTGCCAAATGGAAGGTTGAATGCGGAATAAATGCTAATAACCTCTATACGGACAGGCTAAAATGCGCGCCCGGCTAACCGCTGACCCTATTCCAACGCGCCCCACAAGGTTCGCTACGTGATCGAGTTTCAAAACGTCCACAAAACCTACCGCGTCGCCGGTAAGGATATCCCCGCCCTGCACCCGACCAGTCTGACGATTGAGAACGGTCAGGTCTTTGGCCTGATCGGTCATTCCGGTGCGGGGAAAAGTACCCTGCTGCGTCTGATCAATCGCCTGGAAGAGTCCAGTGGCGGCAAGATCTTCGTCGACGGCGAAGAAGTCACGGCGCTCGACGCCAACAGCCTGCGACGCTTCCGCCAGCAGGTCGGGATGATTTTCCAGCACTTCAACCTGCTGGCGTCCAAGACCGTGGCCGACAACGTCGCGCTGCCACTGACCCTGGCCGGTGAACTGTCACGTAGCGAGATCGACCAGCGTGTCGCCGAGTTGCTGGCGCGGGTGGGCTTGTCCGACCACGCCAAGAAGTATCCGGCGCAGCTGTCCGGCGGCCAGAAGCAGCGTGTCGGCATTGCCCGCGCCCTGGCGACCAAGCCAAAAATCCTGTTGTGCGACGAAGCCACCAGCGCCCTGGACCCGCAGACCACTGCGTCGGTCCTGCAATTGCTGGCCGAGATCAATCGCGAGCTGAAACTGACCATCGTCCTGATCACCCACGAGATGGACGTGATCCGCCGGGTCTGCGACCAAGTCGCGGTAATGGACGCCGGTGTGATCGTCGAGCAAGGTTCTGTCGCCGAGGTGTTCCTGCATCCCAAGCACCCGACCACCAAGCGTTTCGTGCAAGAAGACGAACAGATCGATGAAAGCGAACAGCGTGACGACTTCTCTCACGTGCCCGGCCGCATCGTGCGTCTGACCTTCCAGGGCGAAGCGACCTACGCGCCGTTGCTGGGTACCGTCGCTCGGGAAACGGGTGTGGACTACAGCATCCTGGCCGGTCGCATCGACCGCATCAAAGACATCCCCTACGGGCAGTTGACCCTGGCCGTTACCGGCGGCGACATGGAGGCGGCGTTCGCCCACTTCACCGCGGCTGACGTCCACATGGAGGTCCTGCGCTGATGGAAATCCTGACAAGTTTCTTCGTAAACATCGACTGGTTCGAAATCTGGCTGGCCACCGGCGACACCCTGCTGATGCTCTTCGGTTCGTTGTTGTTCACCGTTTTGCTCGGCCTGCCGTTGGGCGTGCTGTTGTTCCTGTGCAGCCCGCGTCAGTTGCTGGAAGCCAGAGGCGTCTACGCGATGCTGTCGCTGATGGTGAACATCCTGCGTTCACTGCCGTTCATTATTCTGCTGATCGTGATGATCCCGTTCACCGTGTTGATCACCGGCACGTCCCTCGGGGTTGCCGGTGCCATTCCACCGTTGGTGATCGGCGCTACGCCGTTCTTCGCGCGACTGGTGGAAACCGCCCTGCGTGAAGTGGATCGCGGCATCATCGAGGCCACCCAGGCGATGGGTGCCACGACACGGCAGATCATCACCAATGCATTGCTGCCGGAAGCCCGTCCAGGCATCTTCGCGGCGATTACGGTGACAGCGATTACACTGGTGTCCTACACGGCAATGGCCGGTGTGGTCGGCGCGGGTGGTCTGGGCGACCTGGCGATCCGTTTCGGTTACCAGCGTTTCCAGCCTGATGTGATGGTCGTGACCGTGATGTTGCTGCTGGTGCTGGTGCAAGTGCTGCAAACCGTTGGCGACAAGCTGGTTGTCCATTTCTCACGTAAATAAGACTGAGCCGGCCATTCGCTGGCAGGCGCCAAAGACAGGCGCCTCACATGGAGTTAGCTGAATGAAAAAACTACTCGTCGCGTTCGCTACCGTTGCCGCGTTTTCCGCTCACGCGGATACCCTGACCGTCGCAGCCACCCCGGTTCCGCACGCCGAAATCCTCGAATTCGTTAAACCGGCCCTGGCCAAAGAAGGCGTGGACCTGAAGGTCAAAGTCTTCACCGACTACATTCAGCCGAACGTGCAAGTCGCCGAAAAACGTCTGGACGCCAACTTCTTCCAGCACCAGCCGTACCTCGATGAATTCAACAAGGCCAAGAGCACTAATCTGGTTGCCGTTGCCGGCGTGCATCTGGAACCGCTGGGCGCTTACTCCAGCAAGTACAAAGCGCTGACCGAGCTGCCAGGCGGCGCCAACGTGGTGATCCCGAACGACGCCACCAACGGCGGCCGTGCGCTGTTGCTGCTGGCCAAGGCTGGCCTGATCAAGTTGAAGGATTCGAACAACATCCTGGCGACCGTGAAGGACATCACCGAGAACTCCAAGGACCTGAAGTTCCGTGAACTGGAAGCCGCGACCATCCCGCGCGTGCTGACCCAGGTCGACCTGGCGCTGATCAACACCAACTACGCGCTGGAAGCCAAGCTTGATCCGTCCAAGGACGCGCTGGTCATCGAAGGTAACGACTCGCCTTACGTGAACATCCTCGTTGCCCGTCCGGACGACAAGGACAGCGAAGACATGAAGAAACTGGTTGCTGCGCTGCACAGCCCGGAAGTGAAAGCCTTCATCCTCGAGAAGTACAAAGGCGCGGTATTGCCGGCGTTTTGATTTAACGCTGTAACGAAAAATGGGGCGCATTGAATGCGCCCCATTTTTTATGCCTGTAACACCGACCTGTAGGAGCCAGGCTTGCCGGCGAAGGCGGTCTTACGGGCGCCTTCGCCGGCAAGCCTGGCTCCTACAGGGGGCGTGTTTCTTACTTGCGGGTAAGCATCACCGGCAACTGCGCCACCAACTTGGCGTTGTTCAACGGTGCGCGAATGAAACCACGCTGTGTCCCGTCCGGCCCGATGACCGCCAGGTTGCCGCTGTGATCGACGGTGTAATTCGGCTTGCTGGTGTCCGCCGGAATGAACGGAATGCTCACCGCGTTGGCCAGTTTCTGGATGTCTTCCACCGACGAAGCCGTAAGGCCCTGAAACTGCGGATCGAAGTAACCCAGGTACTGCTTGAGCTGCTTGGGCGTGTCGCGATTCGGGTCGACGCTGACCAGGATGATCTGCAACTTGGCCACAGCCTCTGGCGGCAGTTCGCTTTTGATCTGGCGCAGTTGGGCGAGGGTGGTCGGGCAGATGTCCGGGCAGAAGGTGTAGCCGAAGAACAGCAGCGACCATTTGTCTTTCAGCTCGTTGACCGCGACTGGCTTGCCGTCCTGATCGGTCATCGTCACGTTCGGCAAGTTGCGGCTTTGCGGCAGCAAAATGATCCCGGCGTCGATCAGGGCCGTCGGATCGCCCTGGCCTTTGCCGGACAGCACTTTATTGATGGTCAGGCCCAGAACCAGCGCGATCAGGGCGACGAGTATAAAGACGGTTTTCTGAGTTCGAGTCATAGGTTCAACAGTAAGTAGTGGTCTACGAGCAGCGCGATAAACAGCAGGAACAAGTAGTAGATAGAGTACTTGAAGGTGTTGATCGCCGCGTGCGGTCGAGTGCCACGGTACAGCACCACGGCCCATTGCAGAAACCTTGCGCCCAGTCCCAGCGCGCAAATCAGGTAGAGCATGCCGCTCATGTGGATCACGTACGGCATCAGGCTGACCGCCAGCAGCGCGAAGGTATAAAGCAGGATGTGGACCTTGGTGTAGTGCTCGCCATGGGTCACCGGCAGCATCGGGATATCGGCCTTGGCGTATTCCTCTTTGCGGTGAATGGCCAGGGCCCAGAAGTGTGGCGGGGTCCAGGCGAAGATAATCAGCACCAGCAGCAAGGGTTCGGCGCTGATATGACCGGTTGCAGCGGTCCAGCCGAGCAACGGCGGAGCAGCACCGGCCAGGCCACCGATGACAATGTTCTGCGGCGTCGCGCGTTTCAGGAAGCCGGTGTAGACCACCGCATAGCCGAGCAAGGACGCGAGGGTCAGCCAGGCCGTCAGCGCGTTGGTGAAGGCCAGCAGTACGGCTTGCCCAAGCACCGCCAATACCAGGGCAAACGTCAGCGCCGCTGCCGGTGACACCCGACCTTCGGCCAAGGGACGTTTGTGAGTTCTGGCCATGACCGCATCGATACGCCGGTCCACCACATGGTTCACCGCCGCCGCACCGCCCGCACACAAGGCAATTCCCAGATTGCCGAACACCAACACCGTCCACGGCACCCCGGCGCGGGTCGCGAGAAACATGCCGACCAGCGAGGTGATGAGCATTAGCACCACCACTTTCGGCTTGGTCAGCTCCAGGTAGTCACGCCAGATCGCCTGGCTGTGACGTTCGCCGATCAGAGTCGCCATGGCATCTCTCCTTTTATTGTTATGGGCCCGGCTGAGTGTTTACGCGGGCTGAAACGCCAGCGCGCAGGGTTTTGCTGTTTGACCCGAACCAGGCTGGTCCGCGCGTGATAATTGACCAGCACCATCGTCAGCAACAGGGCTGCGCCGCCCGCGTTATGCGCGACGGCGACGGGCAGCGGCAAGTGAAAGAGAACGTTGCTGACGCCCAGCGTGATCTGTGCCGCGAGGGCGATCAGCACCAGCCCTGCCAGGCGCGTCATGCCGACCACTTTCAGTTGCCAGGCCAGGCCCAGCAACACGAGCGTCACCAGCAACGCGCCGATTCGGTGAGTCAGATGAATCGCCGTACGGGCATCGCTGTCCAGTTGCCCGCCGAGGTAATTGGGGCCGATGTGTTGGGTCAAGTGAAAACCATTGGCGAAATCAGCCGGTGGCAGCCATTCCCCGTGGCAGGTCGGGAAGTCGATGCAGGCCACCGCCGCGTAGTTGGAACTGACCCAGCCACCGAGGGCGACTTGCAGGATCACCAGCAGCAACCCGGCCGTCGCCCAGTGCTGCAAGCGCCGTGGCACGGTCAGCGCCGGCAGTACGCCGGACAGGCGCAAGGTCAGCAAAAACAGCAGGCTCAAGGTCGCAAAACCGCCGAGCAGATGCCCGGTCACCACTTGCGGCCAGAGCTTGAGCGTCACCGTCCACATGCCGAACGCCGCTTGGGCGATCACCACCGCCAGCAGAAACAACGGCAACTTCACCGGTTGGCCCGGATGACGACGATGCACCCAGGCGCGACCGGCCAGCACCGAAATCAACAACCCCAGCGTGCCGGCGAAGTAGCGGTGGACCATTTCGTTCCAGCCTTTGTGGGCTTCGACGGGCGCATCGGGAAAGTGCAATTCGGCATGGGCCAACTGGGCTTCGCTTTTCGGCACGCTGATAAAGCCGTAGCAACCCGGCCAGTCCGGGCAACCGAGGCCGGCATGGGTCAGGCGGGTGTATGCACCGAGCAACACCACAATCAGTGCCAGCAAGGTGGCAAACAGCGCGAGGCGAAATCCAGGTTTGGCCATGACGATGCCCTTATCCGATGTTCGACAGTTTCAGCAGATGTCGCAGGTCGTTGAGCAGGTCCTTACCCTTCACCGTCGGGTCGTAGCGCAGCACCAGATTGCCGTGGGGGTCGATGATCCACAGCTGGGGCACGGCTTTGTCGCCGGTGGTCTTGCTGAAGGTGGTCAGGTCCATTGGGTAACGTTGCAGTTGCGGGTATTCGCGGGTCAGCTTGGCGTCGTAATCGGCCGTCAGCGGTTGCGCCGCGGCCAGGGCGTGACTGGCACGCCCGGCATCGCGGCCGAGACCGATCTGGATCTGCCGCGCCAGATAAACCAGCTGCTGGCAGTCCACCGAACATTCCTTGGGCGCCGTGACCAGCAATTGCCAACGCTCCTCTTGCGCCTGCACGCCAAGGTCGGCGCGGGTCTGGCCGTTGCCGATCAGCTCGCCGTGATAACTGCGGCCCTCCGGCACCCAGAACTGCAATTTGTACATGCCGGTGGCGAGGATCATCGGACCGATCACTCCAAGCAGGATCAGCAGCAACTGCAAGCGGCCCTTGCGCCGACTCGCCGGCGTTTTCGCCTCAGACATGCTGGGTGGATTCATGGCCGCTCCCATGGTGTTTCTCCTTTGCGTTGTGCCAGCCGAGATAGAGATAAAGGCCGAACAGGGCGATCGACATGGCGAACCACTGCACGGCATAAGCGATGTGTTTTTCCGGCCCCATGGCCACCACCGGCCAATCGGCCTGATAGGACGCGGGGCCGGTTTCTGCGCGTAATTCGTAGGCAAAACCTTCGCGATCCAGCGCCGTCCAGAGCCTGGCCGGCTCGACCGCGGTAATCAGTTGTGGCCACGTGGTGGTGTTCGGGTCAGCGTGCAATTGGAAGGTGGCGCCGGGGGAGACATAGACCCAGGCATCGAGACTCATGGCCTGAGCCGGGGTAGTGAACTGCGGCGGGGTGCGTCGGTCCGGCCACGGCAGCCAGCCGCGATTGACCAGCAGCCAGAGACCGGTCGCCTGGTCCTGAAACGGTTGCAGCAGTTCGACGCCAACCCTGCCGCCACGTTGGCGGTTATCCAGCAACAGGCTGTGTGCGGCATCGAACTGGCCGTGCAGTCGGACCCGGCGAAAGGCTGGATCCTCAGTGTGTAGCAGCTCGGTGCTGGCCATCGGTTCCGCCGCCCGGCGCTCGGCATAGCTTTGCAGCAGCGCGCTTTTTTCCGCGCCCCGGCTCAATTGCCAGAACCCGAGTGACACCAGCATGGGCAGCAACAACGCGACCACCAGGGTCGGCACGATGCCCGGCCGAAAGCGCTTCATGGCGTCGCCAGAAAGTCAGTAATCGCGATAGCTATACTCAAGTGCATCGCCTTTCCCCCGGAGTCTCACCATGCTCAAAGCAGCCATCGTCCTGATGCTGATTGCCACGGTTGTCAGCCTGTTCAGCGGCCTGTTTTTTCTGGTCAAGGACGACAGCAGCTCGAACCGCCTCGTCATTGCCTTGAGTGTTCGTGTTGCGCTGGCCGCCATCACCGTCGGCTTGATCGCCTGGGGTTTTTTCAGCGGCCAGTTGGTGTCCCACGTTCCGTGGTAGCTACAAGCTACAAGCTTGAAGCTTGAAGCTGCTCTTAAAGCACGTAGACGAAAACGAACAACCCGATCCACACCACGTCCACGAAGTGCCAATACCAACTCGCCGCTTCAAACCCGAACTGGTGCTCGTTATCGAAGTGCCCGCGCATGATCCGCATCAGCATCACAAACAGAATGATGGTGCCGATGGTCACGTGGGCGCCGTGGAATCCGGTGAGCATGAAGAACGTTGCGCCGTAGATGCCGGAACCCAGGGTCAGGCCCAGTTCTTGATAGGCGTGGATGTATTCTTCGGCCTGGAAACCAAGAAATGCGCAACCGAGCAATACGGTCAGCGCCAGCCAGATTTTCAGCGCGCCGCGATGGCCCTTTTTCAAAGCGTGGTGGGCAATGGTCACGGTGACGCTGGAACTGACCAGCAGCACGGTATTGAGCAGCGGCAGGCCCCACGGACTGATCACGTCCTTGGGCGGCGGGAACAGTTTCGAGTCAGGGTTGTTCAGCAACGGCCAGACAAATTCAAAGTTCGGCCAAAGCATGTGAGCCAGGCCTTTCGCGCCTTCACCGCCGAGCGCCGGACCGGACACGTGACGCACATAAAACAGGGCGCCGAAGAATGCGATGAAGAACATCACCTCCGAGAAGATGAACCAGCTCATGCCCCAGCGAAACGAGCGATCCATCTGCGCGCTGTACAACCCTTGGCGACTTTCCTTGATCACCGTTCCGAACCAGCCGAACAGCATGTACGCCAGCAGCAGGCTACCGACGAAAAAGATCAGCGGGCCGTGGGATTCCGGCCGCGCAGCCTTCAGGTCGTTGAACCAGGTGGCCAGGCCCAACACCGTGACGAACATACCGACGGTGGCGATGATCGGCCATTTGCTTTGGGCCGGTACGTAATAGTGTTCATGAGTTGCCATTTATTGTTCTCCTTATCGGGCACGCTCAGCCGCCAGTGTTTACAGCCACCGGTGGATGTCGGGCGGTGATATCGAACAGCGTGTAGGACAGCGTCAGGTGCTTCACTTCCTTGGGCATGTCGCGATCAACGATGAAACGTACCGGCATCTCGATCCGTTGACCGGGCTGCAGCACTTGCTGGGTAAAGCAGAAACATTCGGTCTTGTGGAAATACGCCGCGGCATTGCTCGGCGCGATGCTCGGCACCGCCTGGGCGCTCATCGGGCGATCGGTCGGGTTATGCGCGATGAAAATCATCTCGTTCACCGCCCCCGGGTTGGCCGTCAGTTCGTCACTTTTTGGATAGAAATCCCAGGACATGTCGGCGGCATTGGTCGACAGAAATTGCACGCGCACCTGGCGCGAAGTGTCGACCGTTTGTTCGCCATCGTACTGCCCGCCGGTCTTGCCATTGATGCCGAACGCCTTGCACATCACGTCGTAGATCGGCACCAGGGCAAACCCGAAGACAAACATCGCCACCACCACCAACAGCAGGCGGGTGACCAGCTTCTTCATCGAAATCGAATCAGCCATGGTGCGAACCCTCCACACCAAATTGTGGTGCCCACAAACCTGTGGCGAGGGGATTTATCCCCGTCGGGCTGCGAAGCGGCCCCAAAACCTGCAATCGAGGTGTACCAGGCATAGCGTGTGGGCGGGTTTCACGACTGCTTCGCAGCCGAACGGGGATAAATCCCCTCGCCACAAGGGCTTCGCCGATTGAAGTGTTCATTTCACTTCCGGCGGTGTGGTGAAGGTGTGATATGGCGCCGGTGACGGAATGCTCCATTCAAGGCCTTCCGCTCCATCCCACGGTTTGGCCGGTGCCGGCTCGCCGCCGCGGATGGTCTTGATCACGATGAACAGGAAGAAGATCTGCGTGGCGCCGAACATGAACGCGCCGATCGACGACACCATGTTGAAGTCGGCGAATTGCAGGTTGTAGTCCGGAATCCGCCGCGGCATGCCCGCCAGCCCCACGAAATGCATCGGGAAGAAGGCCATGTTCATGCCGATGAACGAGAGCCAGAAGTGCAGCTTGCCGAGGGTTTCGTCGTACATGTGGCCGGTCCATTTCGGCAGCCAGTAATAGGCCGAAGCGAAGATCCCGAAGATCGCCCCCGGCACCAGCACGTAGTGGAAATGCGCGACCACGAAATACGTGTCCTGGTACTGGAAGTCCGCCGGGGCGATGGCAAGCATCAGTCCGGAGAAGCCACCGATGGAGAACAGAATCACGAACGCCACCGCGAACAGCATCGGCGTCTCGAAAGTCAGCGAGCCCTGCCACATGGTGCTGGCCCAGTTGAACACCTTGACCCCGGTGGGTACCGCGATCAGCAGCGTGGCGTACATGAAGAACAACTCGCCCACCAGCGGGATGCCGACCACGAACATGTGGTGCGCCCAGACGATGAACGACAGGAACGCAATGCTTGCCGTCGCATAAACCATCGAGGTGTAGCCGAACAGCGGCTTGCGCGAGAAGGTCGGAATGATCGAGCTGACGGCACCGAAGGCCGGCAGGATCATGATGTACACCTCGGGGTGACCGAAGAACCAGAACACGTGCTGGAACAACACCGGATCACCACCACCCGCGGCACTGAAGAAGCTGGTGCCGAAGTGGATGTCCATCAGCATCATCGTCACGCACCCTGCCAGCACCGGCATCACCGCAATCAGCAGGAATGCGGTGATCAGCCAGGTCCAGACGAACAGCGGCATTTTCATCAACGTCATGCCGGGGGCGCGCAGGTTGAGAATGGTCGCGATCACGTTGATCGCGCCCATGATCGAGCTGATCCCCATCAAGTGAATGGCGAAAATGAAGAACGTCACGCTTTCCGGTGCGTAGGTCGTCGACAGCGGAGCGTAGAACGTCCAGCCGAAGTTCGGTCCACCACCAGGGGTGAACAGGGTCGACACCAGCAGGATGAACGCCGCCGGCAACAGCCAGAAGCTGAAGTTGTTCATCCGTGGCAAGGCCATGTCCGGCGCGCCGATCATCAACGGGATCATCCAGTTGGCGAGGCCGACGAAGGCCGGCATCACCGCACCGAAGACCATGACCAGGCCGTGCATGGTGGTCATCTGGTTGAAAAATTCCGGCTGGACGATTTGCAGTCCCGGCTGGAACAGCTCGGCGCGAATCACCATCGCGAACGAGCCACCCAACAGGAACATGGAGAACGCAAACCACAGGTACAACGTGCCGATGTCCTTGTGGTTGGTGGTCAGCACCCAACGCATCAGGCCTTTGGCGGGACCGTGGGCGTGATCGGCATGACCATGGTCATCGATGACGGCGCTCATGGCGTGTCTCCTGCAAACAGATGGGCTGGGCAGGCCGGGGCGCGCTGCCCCGACCGGTTCCTTGGTTGCGCAATAGACCGGGTCATTTGCTTTCCGCCTGTTTCAGCTCCAGCACTTCTTTAGGAGTGACCATGTCGCCTTTGTTGTTGCCCCAGGCGTTACGTTCGTAGGTCACGACCGCTGCGATATCGACTTCCGAGAGCTGCTTGCCGAACGCCGCCATTGAGGTGCCTGGCTTGCCGTGGAAGACAATGTTCAAGTGTTCCTTGATCGGTCCGGTGGCGATTTTCGAGCCTTTGAGCGCCGGGAACATCGGCGGCAAGCCCTGACCTTCGGCCTGGTGACAAGCGACGCAGGTGGTGTGGTAGACCTTGTCGCCGCGCTCCTTGAGCTCGTCGAGGGTCCATTCCTTGCTGGTCAGCTCTTTAAGCTGCAGGGCTTCGGCCTTGCGCTCGCCCAGCCATTTTTCGTAGTCGGCCTTTTCCTTGACCTCAACCACGATCGGCATGAAGCCATGGTCCTTGCCACACAGTTCGGCGCACTGACCTCGGTAGATGCCGGGCTTGTCGACGCGGGTCCAGGCTTCGTTGACGAACCCCGGAATCGCATCGCGCTTGACCGCGAAAGCTGGCACCCACCAGGAGTGGATAACGTCGGCGGAAGTCACGAGGAAGCGCACCTTGGCGCCAATCGGCAGCACCAGCGGCTTGTCGACCTCGAGCAAGTAATGCTCGCTTTTGGCTTCCTTGTTGTGGATCTGGTCGGCGGGGGTCGTCAGGTTGCTGAAGAACTCGACGTCCTGGCCCAGGTATTTGTAGTGCCACTTCCACTGATAGCCGGTGACCTGGATATCGATATCCGGCTCACTGGCGTCGTACATCTTGATCAGGGTTGCCGTCGCAGGAACCGCCATGGCCACCAGGATCAGGAAGGGCACGATGGTCCAGAGTATTTCAACGGTGGTGCTTTCATGAAATTTTGCGGCCACCTGCCCTGTGGAGCGGCGGTGGACCATCATCGACCAGAACATGGCGCCGAAGACGATGATGCCGATCACTACACAGATCCAGAAAATGGTCATGTGCAGGTCAAATACTGCGTGACTGATTTCAGTCGCTCCCGGCGCCATATTCACAGTCCAGGCGGCTTGCGCCTGACTGAAAATCGACCACAACAGGAGGCCCATCCAGACGTGTGGATGTCGCATCATTGCGGGTTCCCCTTATCGTTCTTGTTATCCCGCCGGCTTTCACCTGCGGCAAGGGAGCGGCTTTTTCAGACTACGAACTTGAATCGCCGAGCCTTGCTGCATGTGCAGTCGGGCGTCATCAGCTAACTCCATTCCCACCCGAGTATAGACAGGGAGTGCTACCTCGCAATGTGATGGCGTAAATGATCTGAAACAGCTGGGACTTGCGTTCAAGGTCACGAATGGAGAAGGATGCAGACGAGTGGTGGCAAATCGATATAACGGAGGCGTCTCAAGGATGAAACAATTATGACAAATGCGTCTTAGCATTTTTCATAAGCCAGCTAAGTTATGTCTTCCCTATTTCATTGCCTTTGTTTCCTGGAGTTTTCATGAACACCGCCGCATTGCGCGAGCAGATCCAAAAAGCCCAACAACACGAGGCCGATACCGGCCTGCTGACTCGTCAGCTGGAAAGCAAACTGCCTCATCTGCACCCGTCGATCCAATTGCCGGAGGCTGATGCCAATGGCGTGCTGACGCGTTTTGTCGCCGCCTACATCGAAGAAGTTCCTGATCTGCTGGATGCAGCCAATGAAGTCGCCAGGGAAGCGGGTATCGAGTCACAGATCAAACCGGTACTGAAAATTGCCGAACAGTACTTCCTCCAGCCGCCGATGATCATGGCGGGGCACATCGGGCTCGACAGCCTGCTGGACGAAGCCTATCTGGCGCATCGGTTTGTCGAAGAGGTCAATGACCTGTACATCAAGCACTTTGGCCAGCCACTGATCCCCTTGGACATGACTGTCGCCAACCTGATTGCTCACCAGCTCATCGGTGAGGAGTTCGCCAACCAACTGGATGAAGTGGTGCACCACGCGGTGGACAACATGCTCGACGATGAAAGCTTTGCGCTGGAGTCGGTGGAAATCTACCGTGGAAAGCTCAGCAGCCCGGACACGGGGGCTGCGTGGAAACGCTGGCCTTGCATGTCTCGCCGGTTAGGCGTGGGCCTGGAGCTGGATCAGCCCGCCGCCTGACGCAACATCCCCTGTAGGAGCGAGGCTTGCCCGCGAAGCTTTTGGCGTACTTGAGGACGCCTTCGCGGGCAAGCCTCGCTCCTACAGGGAGTGTTATCTACGCGGTGGAACCGACTCCGACTGTGGTTCGTAAACGGCCTTCCAATCTGCGCTTCAACCCCCGCGCTTCAATCAACAGCTTCGACCCCTTGGCCGCATTGGCCCGGCCCCATTCCTCAAGCAATTCCAGACACGAATGATCGATGTAGCTCAGGTTATTGAGCGGCACATGCACCGTCGCGCCTGCGGGAATGGTCCCCAACACCTGGGTTAACGCCGGTACCTTGAGAAAGGTCGCTGCCCCCGTCAGTCGCAACTCCATCTCACCCTCCGCCGGGAGGTCGATCAGGCTGATTTTCAGCCGTGAAGCCTTCCAGGCCAGTTTGGCCAGGGTCAGCCCGAAGCCGATCAGCACGCCGGTCAGCAGGTCGGTGAAGATGATTGCCAGGGCAGTCGCCGCGTAAGTGAACATCGGCATCCGGCCATAACGGCCCAGGCCACGAAAAGCCTTGAGGTCGACCAGTTTGAAACCGGTGTACACCAGAACACCCGCCAGGCTCGCCACCGGAATGCTTTGCAGCACGCTGGACAGCAACAACACGAAAGCCAGCAACCACAGACCGTGGAAAATCGCCGACATTCGCGTGGTGGCGCCAGCCTGGACGTTGGCCGAGCTGCGCACGATCACACCGGTCATGGGCAGCGCGCCGAGCAGACCGCAGAGCATGTTGCCGACACCCTGTGCCGACAATTCCCGATCGAAGTCGGAGCGCTGGCCGCTGTGCATGCGGTCCACTGCCGCTGCGGAGAGCAAGGTCTCGGCGCTGGCGATGAAGGCCACGGCGAAAGCGGCGATCAGCAAGGTCGGGTCGGCGAGATTGAGCAAGTCGGCAGGCTTCAGCCAGTCGATGGCCTCCGCCAGGTTGGCCGGGACCTCCACGCGTTTGACCTGCAAGGCGAGCATCAGGCTGGCGACTGTCGCCAGACCTACGCCAAGGAGTGCGCCGGGAATGAAACGCAGGGAATGAGGGCGGAATTTCTCCCACAGCCACATCACTGCAATCGTCGACAACCCAAGCAACCCGGCTTGCCAGCCAAGGGAGGGCAAGGCCTGGATGACGGCGGCCGGGAAGGCTGCCAGGTTATCCAGCCCCGAGGGCTTGGGCACGGCGTCGAGCATCACATGCACCTGTGAGAGCACGATCAACACGCCAATCCCGGCGAGCATGCCGTACACCACCGCAGGCGCCGTGACCCGAAACCAGCAGCCCAGCTTCAAGCGCCCGGCCACCAGTTGCAGAAAACCCGCCAGCAGCAATATGGGCCCGAGCATGGCAATGCCATGCTGGCGCACCAGTTCAAACACCAGAACCGCCAGACCCGCTGCCGGACCACTGACTTGCAGTGGTGAACCGGCAAGCCAGCCCACCACCAGGCCACCGATGATCCCGGTTATCAAACCCTTGGCCGGCGGCAGGCCCGAGGCAATGGCGATGCCCATGCACAAGGGCAGGGCGACCAGAAACACAACCACTGAAGCGAGCAGCTCCCGTGGCAGAACAGCTTTGAGTTGCGCAGCACGCATGGCAATTCTCCCGAAGTTTTCTTCAGGCATGGCAAGGCCGGACCGCTGAAACAGCGGCCGGGGTCAAACCACACAGATTTTTAGGAAGATTTAGAAGCGCGCTTTGGGCGTCGCCACCGGAATCGGATGGCTGCCATCGAGCGGCAGGAAACCGCCCTGGTCCGCGTCATAAGCCTTGATTGCGCTGGTTTCGATGTCGTAGACCCAGCCATGGATGAAGAGATGACCGTTCGCCATGCGCGAGGCTACAGAGGGGTGAGTACGCAAGTGCTGCAATTGGGCGATGACATTTTCCTCGGTGAGGATATGCATCGTCTCGTTTTCGTCGGTGCAGTTGCAGTTGTCGTGCACCATGGTTTTCGCGACTTCCGCATGTCGCAGCCAGGCTTTGACCGTGGGCATCTTTTCCAGGCTGTCGGGGTTGAGCACCGCGCGCATCGCGCCGCAATCGGAGTGGCCGCAGATGATGATGTGCTGCACGCCAAGCGCCAGGACCGCGTACTCGATGGCCGTGGAAACGCCACCGTTCATTTGGCCGTAAGGCGGTACGACGTTGCCAACGTTGCGGGTCACGAACAGATCCCCCGGTGAACTGTGGGTAATCAGTTCGGGGACGATGCGCGAGTCGGCGCAGGTAATGAACATCGCCCGTGGCTGTTGAGCCGTAGCGAGTTTTTTGAAGAGTTCTTCCTGCTGCGGAAAGATCTCATGATGAAAATGCAAAAAGCCGTCAACAATATGCTTCAACGCTGCATCGGCGGATTCCGCCTCGGGTTGGGCTGGAACCGACGCAGCCAACGGCTGTTTATCCTTGTCACTCATGATTCATCCTCTTTGGCGGAGTCAGGGAATTGTCCCGTTTTGTCCGGTGTGAAGCCAGTGGCTGTTTAAAAAACATTCAGGTCGAACATCTCGACCCGTCAGTCACTCGACGAACAAGGTATCTGCCGAAACTTAACTCAAACTGAATCAAGCGCTCTAGGACGTGTGTTCCAGGTCACAGAAAACGTGACCAGCCTAATGGCCAAGCGCTTTTCCCACACCTCAACAATAGGCTAATTGTCCTCAAATCAATGACATCTGGCGACCCGGCGGACAGAAGGCATCGCAGTCCAGGTCGAATCCTTCCCGACGATTGAGCCCTAAACGTTTGATGGTTTTGGCAAAACGTTGCGCCAACAGATCGGCAAACGGCCCTTCACCGCGCATCCGTGCGCCAAACCGACTGTCGTAGAGCTCCCCGCCACGGCTCTGGCGGATCAGGCTCAACACATGAGCGGCACGCTGAGGATAGTGGGCGGCCAGCCATTCTTCGAACAACGGCGCCACTTCCAGCGGCAGGCGCAACATCATGTAGGCCGCACTCTGGGCGCCGGCGGCATGCGCCTCGGTTAGCAGGCTTTCGAGTTCGCTGTCGTTGATCATCGGAATCATCGGTGAACACAGCACGCCCACCGGGATCCTGGCTTCGCGCATCACTCGAATGGCCCGCAGCCGAGCCTTGGGCGCAGCCGCGCGCGGTTCGAGAATGCGTTTGAGTTCATCGTCGAGGGTGGTGAGGCTGATCATCACCGCCACCAGCCTTTGCTCGGCAAGTTCGGCCAGCAGGTCCAGATCCCGCAGAATCAGCGAGCCCTTGGTGATGATCGTGACCGGATGCCGGTAACGCAGCAGCACTTCAAGCGTCTTGCGGGTGATTTTGTGTTCACGTTCGATCGGCTGATAGGGGTCGGTGTTGGAACCCAGATTGATTGGCGCGCATTGATAGCCGCGTTTGGACAGCTGTTCTTCCAGCACATCGGCGGCGTTGGTCTTGGCGATCAGTTTGGTTTCGAAATCGAGCCCGGGAGACATGTCCCAGTAGGCGTGGCTGGGGCGCGCATAGCAGTAAATACAACCGTGCTCGCAGCCTCGATAGGGATTGATCGAACGATCAAAAGGCAAGTCCGGGGAATTGTTGCGGGTGATGATGGTTTTCGCCGTTTCGATGCGCACTTCCGTGCCTTGGGTGACCGGCGCTTCCTGATACCAGCCATCATCCTCGGCCACCGAGCGATTTGGTGCGAAGCGGTTGTGCGGGTTGGTTGCGGTGCCGCGGCCGCGAGGGGGCAAGGGCGTGCTCATGGCTCAATACTCTTTGCTGTATGTGCATACAGTATTCGAGATCGGGCATGGCGACCAGTGCCGTTCGGCATCTGCATCTCCATCTCTAGAGAGAGTCGGATTCACGATTCTTTGACAGCGGCCTCACAGGCCTTTGACCGCTGAAGGTTCAATCTAATGGCCTCTCCTCAACTCCCAGACGGTCACCCTTGAGCATGTCCCTATCGCGTCTTTTCCCTGTGATGTGTGTTTCGATCATCGCATTGCTCAATCTGACTCTGGCCCGCGCAGATGACGCCGACCTGCCGCGCCCGGTGGAATGGGCCCAATCGGTCGAGGTGCAATACAACCTCTATCAGATGTCCCCGACGCTTTACCGCAGCGCCTTGCCCGACAGCGGAGCCGTACCGTTGTTGAAGAAACTCAACGTCGCCACCGTGATCACTTTTCTGCCCGAGTCGGATTCAGGCTGGTTGTCCACGCCGGGTATTACCCAGGTGCAGCTGCCCTATCGCACCAATCACGTCGATGATGCGCAAGTGCTCAAGGCCCTTCGTGCCATCCAGACCGCCGAATCCAATGGTCCGGTGCTCATGCACTGCAAACACGGTTCGGACCGCACCGGCCTGATGGCGGCGATGTATCGGGTGGTGGTGCAAGGCTGGAGCAAGGAAGACGCCCTGAACGAAATGACCCAGGGCGGCTTTGGTGACAGTGTCCATTTCAAGGATGGCGTGCGTTACATGATGCAGGCCGATGCCGACAAGCTTCGAACCGCGCTAGCCAACGGTGATTGCAGCACCAGCCCGTTTGCGGCTTGCTCGATGAAGAGTTGGTTTAAATCTGCCCACGTCGAATAAGCATCAGTTCAGCGGCAGCCACTGCTGGGTGGCGTTGCGAAAAAACCTTCGGCGAGCGGCTGTCCGAGGAATTCTTCCAGGGCGACCAGCAACGAGCGCGAATCGCCCGGTGAAAAAAAGGCTTCGCGAAAGGCCCTGCCTGTTTGCGGGTTGAACACCCATTCGTGTTGAAACCGTTTGAACGCCTCGGTCGCCAGTACACCCGACCATTTATAGGCGTAAACCGACGCCGCGTATCCGGTCACCATGTAATCGAAGCTGTTGGCGAATCGACAGTAGGGCGGCAGTTGCAGGTGGGGAATCTCGCGCAGCACGTCGTCGAAGATTTGCTCAACGCTGCGGCCATCTCCTTGGCTGCGGTGCAATTCGAAGTCGAACAATGAGGTCATTAACAGCTCGGCAGTTTGCCGAGTGGTCTGGGAGTGAATGGCGGTCAGCGCTGCGTCGACTCGCGCTTCGCTCAGGCGCTCGCCGGTCTGGTAATGAGCGGCCAGCCACAGCAGAAACTCCCCTGACAGGCACCAAAGCTCGAACAATTGCCCCGTGAACTCTGCCGTATCGTGTCCCAGCTGGGTGATACCCGACAGCCGATGGTGAGGCGAGCGGGTAAGAATGTGCTGCAAGCAATGGCCGAACTCATGGAACAAAACGCGCAGATCCTGGTGGGCGAGAAGGCAAGGCCGCTCGGCATTCCCGGGTGTGAAGTTGCCATGAAGCACAGCGATCGGCAGCGTCAGTCGACCTTCGGCGTCCAACCGCCGATTGCGTGGCGTAGAGGTCCAGGCAAAGTCCGGCGCTTCATCCCGATGAAAAGGGTCGAGGTAAATGTGCCCGACGACCTGGCCATGCTCGCTGATTTCTAACAAGCGCACGCTGTCATGCCAGCGGCTGAATACCGACTGCTCGACGATCTGGATGCCAAACATGCGTTCGCTGAACAGGCAGAGCCGCTGCAATGTCCCGTCCAGCGGGAAGTACGTTCGCAGGTTTTTCAGCGCCCCGCCCAGACGTTGCTGGCGTAATTGTTCGGCGAGAAACTCGTGGTCCCAAGGGTGGACCTCAGTCATGCCGCGCTCCAGAGCAAACGCCTTGAGTGCCTGTGCATCCCTCTCGAAGCCCGGCGTTGCCTGCATGATTTGCCGCCGCAGGAAACCGGTTACCTGCTCGGTGGAATCGGCCATTTCCGTTACAAGGCTGAGTTGCGCGAAGTTCTCGTACCTCAGCAACCTGGCCTTTTGGTGACGCAGTGACAACAGCACCTCCAGCACCGGACCATTATCGAATTGCCCGGCGTGGGGGCCTTGATCGGAAGCCCGGGTGGAATAGGCGACAAAGTATTCCTCGCGTAGCGATCGGTCTTCGGCATAGGCCATGACGCGAGTGTAGGTGTCCTGGTCCAGACGCATCAGCCAGCCTTCATGCCCTGCCTGTTTCGCGTTGAGCGCCAGTCGCTCCAGTGTCGCCGCGGACAAACCGCTCAATTGCGTGATGTCGTCGATGCGCTTGCTCCAGGCGGCGCTGGCGCTTTCCAGGTTGCTCAGAAACAGGTTTTGCAGCAGACCGATGTTGGTGTTCAGCCGGACCAGCTTCTGCTGTTGTTCGCTGGGCAAGTCGATGCCGGACAAGCGAAACCTGCGCAGAATTTTGTTCAAAACTGCTTTGCGCGGCTCATCGTAATTCACCGCGGCCGGACTCTGCGCCAGCCGCTGATAAGCCCGAAACAATGCGTGATTACCCATCTTTTCAGATGTGTACTGCGCGGCGGCATCGCTGCAAGTCCCGCTGGCCAGGTCCCAAGCCTTGCCCTCGCGTTTCACCATTGAAAGGGTTTCGATGACGCCCATGATCTCATCCAGACGCGCATCGGTTTCATCAACGGCCAGCACCAGATCGTCCCAGTTCGGGATCGCGGATTGGCTCGTGATAATCCTCGCAATGGCCTGGCGGTTGTCGGCAATAAGGGTGTCGATGGCAGGCACCAGATGTTCGGCACGGATGTCCGTCCAGGGCGGCAGGTCCCAGTGCTGCAGCAGCGGATTGGTATCAGGCATGGCGTCTTCCTTGAATAGGGCTGAAGGAATCAGCCTAGGAGGAAGCGCGGGGGAAGGGTGGTAAATAGATACCACCTTCCACCCCGTCAAAGGGTGGAAGGTAGCGTTGACTCAATGTTGCTGGTCAGGCTTTTTCTTCAGCTTCGGGTTCGGGAAGAACTGCACGGCCTGAACCTTTGCGTCCGGTACTTTCAGCGCCGAAGTATTGACCCGTGTGCCCAATTCCTTGGGCACCGACAGACCTTGTTCATTGAGCGTGTCCGAATAACCGCAGGCCACGCATTCGCGATGCGGGACCTCGTCTTCGTTCCACATCATCAACTTGTCCGGCTCGCTGCATGCCGGACAGACCGCCCCGGCGATAAAGCGTTTCTTGGTGATCACAGGTCCCTCACTCATGCTGCCGCGTCCTCACTCAGGCCGCTATGGCGCAAGAGTGCGTCAATCGATGGCGCACGGCCACGGAAGTCGACGAACAGCACCATTGGCTCCTGAGAACCGCCACGCGCCAGGATCGCTTCGCGGAACGCACGACCTGTTTCGGCATTCAGTACGCCGTCTTCTTCGAACTTCGAGAAGGCATCGGCCGACAGCACTTCAGCCCACTTGTAGCTGTAGTAACCCGCCGCGTAACCGCCGGCGAAGATGTGGGCGAAGCTGTTCGGGAAGCGGTTGTAGGCCGGTGGACGCATCACCGACACCTCGTCACGCACGCCTTCGAGCAGTTGCAGCACGCTGCGGCCGTCGCCGTGGGTGGCGTGGAGTTCGAAGTCGAACAACGAGAACTCCAGCTGACGCACCATCATCAGGCCGGACTGGAAGTTCTTCGCCGCGAGCATTTTTTCCAGCAGATCCTGAGGCAGCGGCTCGCCGGTTTCGTAGTGACCGGAGATCAGCGCCAGGCCTTCCGGCTCCCAGCACCAGTTCTCCATGAACTGACTTGGCAGCTCGACCGCATCCCAGGCCACGCCGTTGATGCCGGACACGCCAGCGTGTTCAACACGGGTCAGCAAGTGATGCAGGCCATGACCGAATTCGTGGAACAGGGTGGTGACTTCATCGTGGGTCAGCAGGGCGGGTTTGCCGCTGTCGGCCGGGGTGAAGTTGCACACCAGATTGGCCACCGGGCTTTGCAGCACGCCGCTGATCGTGCGGCGACGGTCACGGGCGCCGTCCATCCAGGCACCGCCACGCTTGTTGGCGCGGGCATAGAGATCGAAGAAAAAGCGGCCGACGTGCTGGCCGTTTTCCTTGATTTCGAACAGGCGAACATCCGGGTGCCAGGCGTCGAAGCCTTTCAGCTCGGCGATCTCGATGCCATACAGACGCTGAACGATCGCGAACAGGCCGCCCAGCACTTTGTCGATCGGGAAGTAAGCGCGCAGCGCTTCCTGGGCAACGCTGTAACGTTGTTCGCGAAGCTTTTCGCCGTAGAAACCGCTGTCCCAGCTTTGCAGGTCCGGGCAGCCTTGCTCGGCGGCGTAGGCTTTGAGCTGCTCCAGGTCCTGAGCGGCGAACGGTTTGCTGCGTTTGGCCAGGTCGCGCAGGAAACTCAGTACCTGATCGCTGGATTCGGCCATTTTGGTGGCCAGGCTCAGTTCCGAGAAACTGGCGAAGCCCAACAGTTTTGCAAGCTCCTGGCGCAGGTCGAGGATTTCTTCCATGACCGGGCCGTTATCGTTCTGACCGGCGTTTGGGCCTTGGTCCGACGCACGGGTGCAATAGGCGGCGTAGACTTCTTCGCGCAGGGCGCGGTCCTGGGCGTAGGTCATTACCGCGTAATAGCTTGGGAATTCCAGGGTGATCAGGAAACCGTCCAGGTCTTTGGCCTGGGCAGCCGCGGCCATTTGCGCCTTGGCCGAGTCGGTGAGGCCGGCGAGGATGGTTTCGTCGGTCACGTGCTTGGCCCAGGCTTGCGTCGCGTCGAGCAGTTGGTTGGAGAAGCGGCTGCCCAGCTCCGACAATTTGCTTTGCACTTCGGCGTAGCGCTTCTGCTCTGCTTCCGGCAAGTCGATACCCGACAGACGGAAGTCACGCAGGGCGTGTTCCAGGATAGTTTTTTGCGCCACGTCGAAACCGGCGGCTTGCGGGCTGTTGGCCAAGGCTTCGAAGGCTTCGAACAACTCGCGGTTCTGGCCCAGCTCGGTGGAGTAGGCGCTCAACGCTGGCAGGCAGGACTCGTAGGCTTCGCGCAATTCAGCGCTGTTGCACACGGCATTCAGGTGGCTGACCGGGCTCCAGGCCGCGCCCAGACGGTCGTTCAGTTCGTCCATCGCCAGCACCAGGCCGGCCCAGGTCGGTTGTTTGCCCTGGGTCTTGAGGATCTCGATAATGGCGGCACGGTTGTCAGCCAGGATCTGTTCAATGGCCGGTTGCACGTGTTCGGCACGGATCGCCGAGAACGGCGGCAGGTCGTAGGACTGCAAAAGAGGGTTGTTCACGCTCACGGTTGGCACCTTGGCTGGAAGAAACATGCGGCCATCTTAATTACAATCGACGCTCACCGCAGCTATCGGCAACAGAGAGAAACCCTATCGTGACCCTTCGCAAGTATCAGAACCACACGCCACTGCTGGGTAAAGGCGCTTTTGTCGACGGTTCGGCAGTGGTGATCGGCGACGTCGAAATCGGCGAAGACAGCTCCGTCTGGCCGCTGACGGTGATTCGTGGCGACATGCACCGCATCCGAATCGGGGCGCGCACCAGTGTTCAGGATGGCTGTGTGCTGCACATCACCCACGCCGGGCCGTTCAATCCCGATGGTTTTCCCTGCTTGATCGGGGACGATGTGACCATTGCCCATAAGGTCATGTTGCATGGCTGCAGCGTCGGCAACCGGATTCTGATCGGCATGGGCAGCATCGTCATGGATGGCGCAGTGATTGAGGACGATGTGATTGTGGGTGCCGGCAGCCTGGTGCCGCCGGGCAAGCATCTGGAAAGCGGCTTCCTATATGTCGGCAGCCCGGTGAAGCAGATCCGCCCGCTGACGGACAAGGAAAACGCCTTTTTCACCTACAGCGCTGCGAACTACGTGAAGCTCAAGAATTTGCACTTGGCTGAAGGCTACGACCAGCTCTGACCCTGCGCCTTTATTCAGGATTCAACATGCATTACCCAACCGTTTTGTTTGATCTCGATGGCACCCTGACCGACCCACGCGAGGGCATCACCCGTTCGATCCAGTTCGCCCTGAGCAAACTGGGCATTGATGAACCCGACCTGACCAGGCTCGAACACTTCATCGGCCCGCCGTTGTTGCAAGCGTTCATGCAGTTCTACGACTTCGACGAGCCCAAGGCCTGGGAAGCGGTGAACTTCTACCGCGAACGCTTCAAGGTCACCGGCCTGTACGAGAATCGTGTGTTCGACGGCGTCACACCGCTGCTGGAAACCCTCAGCGGGCAAGGGCGGCAGTTGTACATCGCAACCTCCAAACCATGGATTTTCGCCCGGGAAATCGCCCGGCACTTCGACTTCGCCAAGCACTTCAAGGTGATTTACGGCAGCGAACTGGACGGGACGCGTACCAACAAAGTCGAGTTGATTGCCCACCTGATGGCTGAAGAAGGCCTGGACCCGGCCAACACCCTGATGATCGGCGACCGAAAGCACGACCTGATCGGCGCGCGCAGCAATGGGCTGGATGCGGCGGCCGTTGGTTACGGTTTTGGCAGCCGGGAAGAATTGAGCGCAGAAGCGCCGGCCTATCACTTCGAAACGCTTGAAGAGATGCATCAAGCGTTTTTGCGGCGCTGATCAGTACGCCTTCGCGGGCAAGCCTCGCTCCTACAATGGCTCACATGACAGCGACACCGTCCCTGTAGGAGCGAGGCTTGCCCGCGAAGGCGTCCGCCCAGACACATCCTGAGTAACAGTTATCACTCAAGTTCCTTCTAATCGTCCTAGCCTCAAAAGCTGAGGCCACGATCAAGGAGGATCATCTTTGCCAGAGTTAAAACATGCACATCGATTACGCACTGGACGATATTCAGAGTCGGGTCAGATCTGCCTGCTGACCGCCGTGGTTTTGAATCGGGAACCGTTATTCCGCGACTTCAAGAGTGGGCGATTGGTAGTAGACGCCCTGAGAACTGCCGAGCGAGAAGGGTTTGCGACGTCACTGGCCTGGGTCGTCATGCCCGATCATTTCCATTGGCTGATCGAGTTGCATAATACTCAGTTACCCAAGTTGATGGCTCGAACCAAATCACGCATCGCAGTGACGCTTAATCGCTTGGCAGGACGCCAAGGTCCGGTTTGGCAACATGGCTATCACGATCGCGCCATTCGTAAGGAAGAGGATCTACAGGCGGTTGCTCGCTACATCGTCGCCAATCCGTTGCGAGCGGGCCTGGTCGAGAAGGTGGGGGACTATCCGCTGTGGGATGCGATTTGGTTGTGAAGTTTGAAGACGCCTTCGCGGGCAAGCCTCGCTCCTACAGGATTTATGTAGCCTCACCTGGCTCCTGTAGGAGCGAGGCTTGCCCGCGAAGAGGCCCTCTCAGCCGCCGAATTTTTATGATCCCGCCAAAGCCTTCAGAGCTGTCTTGCGCTCCCCAACCGGCAACGCACCAAGCTGCTCGACCGCCTCAAAAAACTTCACCCAATCCCCACCCACCTGGCTGAATAACGCCGCAAATGCCGGCACCCATTGGTCATACAACCCAAACGGCAACAACCGAGCATTGTTCATCGGTGCATTGATCCACGCGTCGTAGCGTTTGTCCCCGGCCCATCGGCTGTCGCGCAGTTGTCGATACTCATGGCGCAGCTGTTCAAACTCCGCCGCTTTGCGTTGGCGCATCTGGTCGGCGGGTATTGGTAGGGCGTAGAGCTTTTCAAGCCGTGCGCGAGTGTCCAGCACCAACTGAATGAACTGGTCCCGTTGCTGCGCCTGTGCACCGTTGTCAGGTGCCAAGCCCCGCGATGCGCGCCATTGCCGGGTGCCTTCCTGCTCGACGAAGGTGGCGAAAGACTCGTTGAACTCGGTGTCGTCTTTTACATAGAAGCGCTGATGAGCGAGCTCGTGAAAGATCAATGTCGCCAGCCGCTCGTCGCCCCAACCCATCATGGAACTGATAATCGGATCGTTGAACCAGCCGAGCGTCGAATAGGCCTCGACGCCGCCGATCGACACGTCCATACCTTGCAAACGCTGCAAGGCAGCCTCGCCGCGGGCAGCGCTCTGGCTGTAGTAACCGCGATAGGCAACGCAACCAGCGATGGGGAAACAATGATTTTGCGGAGTCAGGGAGAATTCCGGCGTGGCAAAGACGTTCCAGACCACGAACGGTCGGCCAATGTCGGCGTACAGGCGGTAGCTCTGGTTATCCGGCAGATGCAGTTGCTGGCTGGCGAATGTCCGGGCCTTTTGTGAGTGGGTCAGATGCGCACGCAGCATAGGATCGCGAGACGGATCGGCAAGCACCTCGGCCACCGGCTCCCTGGCTCGCAGCAGTTGCAACTGACCACTGGCCAATTGGCTGTAATAGCTGACGCCCGCGCAGCCGCTGAGCAATAAAAGCAACACACCCGGAAACAAAACGCGCAAAACGCGATCAAGTAACCCAAGGCTTGGAAGCGGCCTGATCAAAATAAAATCATCCCTGGAAAGTCTGCCCGCAAGACTATCCCGCCTGACTGGAGCTCCGCCATGCGCAAGTTGATGCTAACGGGAGGCTTGTTGATGCTGACCGGCTGTGCTGGATTTGGATTACCTCACCATGATCCGGCTCAAGCGTGGATCGACCTGGAATCACAGCAAGAAGACACCGCGCTGCAAGCGCTGGAAGTCGATGACAAGATCTCCACCGACAAGCGCTATTTCGAGGTTCATCCGGGCAGTCATGAACTGACGGTTCGTTACCAGTTTCCGGTCCAGCCCACTAACATTGGCCCCGACGCGCAACCTTTATGGCGTGACTGCCAGTTGAATGTGAAATTCAACGACTTCAACGCCGGTGAGCGGTATCAGCTGCAAGCGGGGAATATCGGTTTCCGGCCGTGGGCAAAGCTCTATGATCAGCAACGAAAAGTGATTGGCCAGGGTACACCGGCGGGCTGCCAACGCAGCTGATCAGCGTTATGCTGGATGACCATCATTTGGGACATTCATCATGCGCAGGTTGATGCTGTTGCTCGCTGCAAGTGTTGTTGCAGGCTGCCAGAGCCCGTTGCCGGCGGTTAATCCGCAGATGGCCTGGATCGAGTTCTCGACGCCATTTCCCAACGATAAATTGCTTATGGCGGAGCGACTGGATAAACAGCGATTGCGCGACGGGCGTTTTTTCCAGGTGACGCCCGGCAGCCATGAGCTGGTCGTCAGATTTGACTTTGAAGTGCCCGGTGGCGGGGGAATGATGAGCTCTCCTGCGGAACGGCTGTGCTACCTGACCATCAACTACGATCATTTCGAAGCCGGCCAGCGTTATGTGCTGGAGGGCCGTTCGATCGCGTTCACCCCTGGCGCCCGGTTGTACAACGCCAAGCGGGAGATCGTCGCTGAAGATCGGGAGTCCTATTGCCTCATCTGAGGCGATCAGCGGTCATTCTTCTGGTAAATGATTTTCTTGGTGCCGCTCTCGCAGCTGCCGACGACCATGTTCTGATCGTGTACTTCGTCATTGGTGACGATTTCCAGGGTGTAGGACGAGACGTTGTTGGCCTGGATCTTGGCCTCGATCTCGGCCTTGAGTTCTTCACAGGATTTCGGTGCCGCCAGGGCCGAAGTGGCCAGCGCGCAACAGATAATCGCCAAGGCAAAACGTTTCATGGTTGAAGCTCCATTGAGGCAGCGCGCAGGGTATTGCGTTTCGGCTGCTGTCATTTATTCGACCACAGTTTTGCGAAGCGAGTTCTGACTTCGCTCACAAAGCGCATGTTTTTGCCGTAGGTATTGAGTCGCTTACAAGATCGCCTTCGCGAACAGGACCGCTCCCCACATTTGGAATGCATTTCAAAATGTGGGAGCGAGCTTGCTCGCGAAGGCGTCAGTGCATTCAGCGCCTATTATCAGCTGACCAACGTCGCATCCAGACTGATCTTCGCATTCAGCACTTTGGACACAGGGCAGCCTTCTTTGGCCTTGTTGCTCAGCTCCTCGAATTGCGCCTGAGTGGCCCCGGGGATTTTCGCCTTGAGGATCAGCTTCACTGCCGTGATCGTAAAACCACCGTCGACCTGGTCCAGCGTGACTTCAGCGTTGGTATCGATGCTGTCAGCCTTGAGCCCGGCATCGCCCAGGATCATCGAAAACGCCATGGAGAAACAGCCCGCATGGGCCGCGCCGATCAACTCTTCCGGATTGGTGCCCTTACCACCTTCGAAACGTGCCTTGAAGCCGTAGGGCGCTTCTCTGAGTACACCGGTTTCAGTGGAGATCGAGCCGATACCGGTTTTCAGGTCACCTTCCCAATGAGCCGATGCTTTCTTCGTAATAGCCATGTCTGCCTCCTCAAGATCCGGCGCGAAACGTCGCACCTTCGTGGTTTTCGGTTGCTAGGGTTCTGAGGATAGACGGTGGTGCAAAGTTCACCTGATCTCATTAGTCCTACCGTTTTCCTAGGTTTTTTTGCCCTGGCTATTGAAACTCGGGTATATGCCCTCATTGCATGAAGCACGCTTATAGATTCGGCAGGTTTTCGTTCGCGAGAAAAACCTGCGCCCTCAATTGGAGAAGCAGGCTTATGAAACGACTGTCCGATATCAAGTTCTCGACCCTTGATCTGGTGCCCGTGCGAGAGAACGGCAGCGCGGCCCAGTCGCTGCGCAACTCCCTGGACCTGGCGCAGCACGTCGAAAAATTCGGCTATAACCGCTTCTGGGTCGCCGAACACCACAACATGGACGGCATCGCCAGTTCGGCCACCTCGGTACTGCTCGGCTACCTGGCCGGTGGCACTTCGACCATTCGTGTCGGCTCTGGCGGTGTGATGCTGCCCAACCACGCGCCGCTGGTGATCGCGGAGCAATTCGGCACCCTGGAAAGTCTGTATCCAGGGCGGATCGATCTGGGTCTGGGCCGCGCGCCTGGCTCTGACCAAATGACTGCCCGCGCCTTGCGCCGCGAACGTTCCGGCAGCGCCGACGAGTTTCCGGAAGACGTCGCCGAGCTGATGCGTTACCTCGGCCCACGCACGCCGGACCAGCGGATCATCGCCATGCCGGGCACCGGCACCAATGTCCCGGTCTGGCTGCTGGGCTCTAGCCTGTTCAGTGCTCAACTTGCCGGTGAGCGCGGTTTGCCCTACGCCTTCGCTTCCCATTTCGCACCGCGCTTCATGCATGAGGCGATTCGCGTCTACCGCAATCACTTCAAGCCTTCAGCGGTGTTGGATAAGCCCTACGTGATGCTCGGCGTGCCGCTGGTGGCCGCTGATACTGACGAACAAGCGGATTACCTGGCGACGTCGGTCTATCAGCGCATCCTGGCGTTGATGCGCGGCCAAAGCCTGGTGCAACGTCCGCCCGTGAAAACCATGGATGGCCTGTGGCTGCCGCACGAGAAAGAGGCCGTGGGTGATTTCCTCGGTCTTGCGATGGTGGGCAGTCCGCAGAAAATCCGTGCCAAACTTGAGGTGCTGGTCGAGCAGACTCAAGCGGACGAGCTGATTTTCACCTGCGACCTGTACGAACATGCCGATCGCGTGCACTCCTATGCACTGCTGGCGCAGGTCATGAAGGGCTGAGGCTCGGACGACGCTCATAAAAAAGCCGACGCAGTGCGTCGGCTTTTTGATTTGCGCAGGAGTCAGCCTACTTCGTGTAGACGATGACCTTTTTGCCCATTTCACAGGTGCCGACGACTTTACCGCCGGCCTCAGCGCCTTTATCGACGATTTCCAGTGAATAATTGGAAACACCCTTGGCATCAAGTTTCGCCGCGATTTCCGCTTTCAGCTCTTCGCACGACTTGCCCTCAGCAAACGCTGTTCCGGCAAGGCTCAACAAACCTACCGCTAAAATAAAATGCTTCATCGGTCGCATTCCCTGGTCGGATCAAAGGGAGCATCCAGCCCTCAGCCGGACGTACTCATATAGCGCTTTGCCATTCCCTATGGCACGCGGCCAGTGCGCAAGTTCAGAACACTGGCTCAAACTTAGCTGCTGGCAATCCGGAACCCGACTTTGAGCGTCACCTGAAAGTGGGCAGCCTTGCCGTCCTTGATGTGCCCGCGGGTTTCGGTCACTTCAAACCATTCCAGATGCTTGATGCTTTTATTGGCTTCGGCCAATGCGTTGTTGATTGCATCTTCAATGCTGCTGGTGGATGAGCCAACCAGTTCGACTTTTTTGTAGGTGTGATGATCAGTCATGGCGTTCTCCTCAGGGTGTGAAATACAGCCTAGCAGTGATTTTTCGTATTACTTCTGTCGGCTCATGCGATGCAGAAGTTCAGATTTACTGCACTTTCTCGAACCCCTGAAGTCCCAACCAACACACGCTACTCATCACCAATGAAGGAGAGCCACCATGGCCAACACCTCTTTACGTAAAGCCTCATTGCAAAGCATGGAAGCCGAGATCGAGAGTCTGCTGAAATCTTTGGAAAACCTGAAGGACGACGCCTCGGACGAGTCGCGTAAAACCCTTAAAGCGCTGAAAGGCAACGCCGAGAACGCGCTGAAGCATTCGCGCCATCTGCTCAGCGATGCGTATGAAGAAGTCAAAGTCAAAACCCGCGAAACCGGGATTGCCACTCGGGACTACGCCCAGGAACACCCTTGGACTACAGCCGGTGTCGCTGTGGGTGCACTGGGTCTGCTCGCGGCGTACTTGCTGTTCAAGCGCGGCGACTAATCTGTCTGGTGCAGCTCAGCCTTGAGCCACTGCGCCAACTGCCGAGCGCGCCCGTCCGCGGCGCGCTTGGGTAGCCACAACGCCAGTTGCGCCGGGGTTTCACTGAATCCCCAGGGCGCAACCAGGCGACCGGCCTTCAAGTCCTCGGCCACCAACGGCTCAGGTGCAATCGCTACCCCCAAGCCCGCCACTGCTGCCTCCAGCAAATAATACAAATGCTCGAAACCCTGACCGTACTTCAACGCCTTGGCGTCGAGGCCACTTTGCTGTGCCCAGCTCGGCCAGGCTTGTGGGCGCGAGGTGGTGTGCAGCAATGGCTCATTCAATAGCGCTGTGGCCGGCGCACCTTGCAGCCTTTCATAACCCGCGAAGCGTGGGCTCATCACCGGGCCGATTCGTTCGCTGGCCAACTCATAGACTTGCATGTCCGCCGGCCAGGGCGGCTCGGCGAACACCAGCAAGGCGTCGAGCCCCGGTCGACGCGGATCGAGATCGCCTTCCCCGGCCGACAGGTGCAGGCGCAGGTCCGGCAGGTCCGCATTCAATCGTCCCAGGCGTGGAATAAACCAGCGCGCCAGCAAACTTCCCGAGCAACCCAGGACGAACGGTGCGTCGGCGGTGCTTTGGGTCAGCTCCGCGCAAACCGTGCGCAGACGATCAAAGGCTTCAGCGCTGGCATCGCGCAATCGGACGCCGGCATCTGTGAGTTTCAGGCCGCGTCCATCCTTGATGAACAGGCTCACGCCCAAGTGCTCTTCAAGCACCTTGAGTTGCCGGCTGACCGCGCCATGGGTGACGTGCAGCTGTTCGGCGGCCTGACTGACGCTGTTCAGCCGTGCCGTGGCTTCGAAGGCGCGAAGAGCGTTCAGGGGGGGAAGGTCGTGGCTCATGGGATCTGTGAGTTTTCCTGACAGGTTATGGCGATCTTATCGGTTTTCAGTCTGGGGCGTCAGAGGTAGAGTGACCGTCATTGTCATCTCACGAATCCCACTGGAGCGACCCATGACCCAGACTAATCTGCGCAACGGCCCCGACGCCAACGGCCTGTTTGGCTCGTTCGGCGGCCGTTACGTCGCCGAAACCCTGATGCCGTTGATCCTCGACCTGGCCCGTGAATACGAATTGGCCAAGGAAGATCCGGCGTTCAAAGAAGAATTGGCCTACTTCCAGCGCGACTATGTCGGACGTCCAAGCCCACTGTATTTCGCTGAACGCCTGACTGAATTTTGCGGCGGCGCGAAGATTTATCTGAAGCGCGAAGAGCTGAACCACACCGGCGCGCACAAGATCAACAACTGCATCGGCCAGATTTTGCTGGCGCGGCGCATGGGCAAGAAACGCATCATCGCCGAGACCGGCGCCGGCATGCACGGTGTAGCAACGGCTACCGTGGCAGCGCGTTTCGGCCTGGATTGCGTGATCTACATGGGCACCACTGACATCGAGCGTCAGCAGGCCAACGTATTTCGCATGAAGTTGCTGGGCGCCGAAGTGATCCCGGTCGTGGCCGGGACCGGCACCTTGAAAGATGCGATGAACGAAGCACTGCGTGACTGGGTGACCAACGTCGACAGCACTTTCTATCTGATCGGCACTGTCGCCGGTCCGCACCCGTACCCAGCCATGGTTCGCGACTTCCAGGCCGTTATCGGCAAGGAAACCCGCGATCAACTGCAAGCCCAGGAAGGTCGCCTGCCGGACAGCCTGGTAGCGTGCATCGGTGGTGGCTCCAACGCCATGGGCCTGTTCCACCCGTTCCTCGATGACAAAAGCGTCGAAATCATTGGTGTGGAAGCCGCCGGTTACGGCATTGAAACCGGCAAGCACGCCGCCAGTCTGAACGGCGGTGTGCCGGGCGTACTGCACGGCAACCGTACCTTCCTGTTGCAGGACGACGATGGCCAGATCATCGACGCTCACTCGATTTCCGCCGGCCTCGACTATCCAGGCATCGGCCCTGAACACGCCTGGTTGCATGACATCGGCCGCGTTCAGTACACCTCGGTGACCGACGACGAAGCCCTTGATGCGTTCCACAAATGCTGCCGTCTGGAAGGGATTATTCCTGCACTGGAAAGCGCCCACGCGCTGGCCGAAGTGTTCAAACGCGCACCGAACCTGCCGAAAGATCACCTGATGGTGGTCAACCTGTCCGGCCGTGGCGACAAAGACATGCAGACCGTGATGCACCACATGGAACAATCAAAGCAGGAGAAACACTGATGAGCCGCCTGCAAACGCGTTTTGCCGAACTCAAGGAACAGAATCGCGCCGCCCTGGTGACTTTCGTCACCGCCGGCGACCCGAGCTATGACACTTCCCTGGCGATCCTCAAAGGCTTGCCCGGTGCTGGCGCCGATGTGATCGAGCTGGGCATGCCCTTCACCGACCCGATGGCCGACGGCCCGGCGATCCAGTTGGCGAACATCCGCGCCTTGGGCGCCAAGCAGAACCTGGCGAAAACCCTGCAAATGGTTCGCGAGTTCCGTGAAGGCAATTCCGAGACGCCGCTGGTGCTGATGGGTTACTTCAACCCGATTCACATGTACGGCGTGCCGCGTTTCATTGCCGACGCCGTCGAAGCAGGTGTTGATGGTTTGATCGTCGTCGACCTGCCACCGGAGCATAACGGCGAACTGTGCGACCCAGCTCAGTTAGCGGGCCTGGACTTCATCCGCCTGACCACGCCGACGACCGATGATGTGCGTCTGCCAACCGTTCTGAATGGCAGCTCCGGCTTCGTCTACTACGTGTCTGTTGCCGGTGTGACCGGTGCGGGCGCGGCGACCCTGGAGCACGTTGAAGAGGCCGTTGCCCGCCTGCGTCGCCACACCGATCTGCCGATCAGCATCGGTTTCGGTATTCGTACACCGGAGCAAGCGGCTTCCATCGCGCGTCTGGCCGATGGTGTCGTGGTGGGTTCGGCGTTGATCGATCACATCGCCAATGCCACCACGCCGGACCAGGCGGTTGATGGCGTGCTGAGCCTTTGCTCGGCGTTGGCTGAAGGCGTGCGTAAGGCGCGCGTCAGCTGAAGGTAAAGTTCCTGATACAGAGGAATTAGAGCCTCGCGGCACAGACTAAACAGCAAGACCGAGGGCTTCAGAACTACGTTCTGAAGCCCTTTTTGCTGTATGTGCAGTGAGGAAGACCTGATGAAAATGCCGAAACGTCTGATTGCCAGCCTGGGTGTACTGATGCTCAGTGCCACCCCGCTGCTGCACGCGAGCGCCGATCAGCGCGACGATCACGACCACGGCGGCCCGCAGCAGGGTCATTACGATAACCATGGTGATGACCACCGAGGCCCGCAGGACAACCATCGCGGCGGCCCTCCGCCACGCGACTTCGACCCGGTGCGCCAGACTATCCACGATAACCACGGCTATTTCGTGCGCGGTGCACCACCTCCTCCCGGCATTCATCTGGTCCGTGGCCGTCCGTTGCCTCACGGCTATTACGGTGAGCGTCTGGACAATCGAGCCTTGGGACGACTGCCGTATTACCCGGGCTACGAATGGCGCCGTGCGGGGGGCGACATTGTGCTGATCGCCGTGGGCACCGGGATCGTCTATGAAATACTGGAAGGCGTGCTTTGATCTAACGTGCAGGCAAAAAGAAGGCTTCTTGGATCATCCACGAAGCCTTCTTGTTTATGGCAATTCCAATCCGCCCGCTGCTTTATGCAATTTGCGCAAATGTTCGCCAACTTGCTTCAGGTTGGCTTCATTGGCGGCCATCTCGGCCGCCCGGCTCGGTTCGAGCAGTGCCCTGACTTCCTTGTCCAGATCGCCGGTCAGCACCTGAAGCTGCTTCTGTCGCAGGTTACTTTCCGATTCCAGACGTTGCCATTCATTCGGTTGGGGCAATCCATATCCTCCGGTACCGAGCAGCTCCGCCGGACGGCTGAGGAAGCCGCTGTTGGCGAGGATCTGCTGCAAGGTCGCGTTCGCCTTGTCCATGCCGCCGTTCTTCAATTCCCGAGCGCCCAGATAACGCTGTTTCACTTCATCCTGGGCCAGCACCAACTGTTGACGGAAGCTTGCCTGCTCCAGCAACAGCAATGCGGCACTGGTGCGCAAGTCAGCTTGCTCAAACCATTGCCGACGTTCTTCCGCTTTTAATGCCAGCCAGTCTTCGACTTTTTCCTGCTTGATCGGCAAGTGCTTCTTCAGCACTTCGAACATCGCTTGATAACGATCACGAAAGGAGTCGAAGCGATAGCCCAGGCGCAGCGCTTCGCGTGGGTCATCCAACACGCTGGTATTCGCAAGTCCGCGGCCCTTCATCACTTCCAGCAAACCGTTGGGCATGATGCTGTCGAGCCCGACCAGTTTCGCGTTGTTGCTGCCGCTGCGCAGTAACTTCAGGCCTTCCACTGCGCAATTGTTGGAGAGGAAATAATAATTGCCGTCGTAACTCCAATGCATCTCGGCGGCGTGTTCCACGACGTCTTCAATCTCGCTGCGCGACAGGTTCAGCGGCACCGAAGCCAGGCTGCGCAGTTCAGTCTTGGTGTATTCGTCGATCACCTGGGCCAACGGCAGTACAAACAGCCGCGATGGGTATTTACCCACCAGTCCATCCCAGCTAGAGAGCTGCACGTCACCGACAAAGGCGCGGTAGGACAAGACCAGATGCTGGTCGAGATCGAGTCGACAGTCCGGTCCCCGTGGCCGACCCGGCGCGCAGATCACCAGGCGCAACATGCTGTGCCCCCAGCGGCTGACCCAGTTCTGGTTGGCTTCGGCCAGCAGATAGTCGACGGCGTACACCCGTTCCGGATCGACCTGACCCAGTGGCTGTTTGGCGAAGTCGTTGCCGGCATTGAGGAAGGCAAAGGACTTGCCGCAAGCGTCTTTGGCGGCGGGAGCCCAGCCGAAATGTTCTTTGTAGTAGCGATACAGCGCAGGACGACGGCAGGCATAGCTTGGGTCGAGGAGGAAATACTCCATGTTGACCGCGACGAACTCTTTGGGGCTGCTCGTTTCGTAGATGTCCGGGCTGCGGGCGATTTGCCGGTTGTGCTGTTCGCGCTCGCCACGGCGACCGACGTATTGCGGCCAGCCGGCCAGGTCGAGCAGGCGCGGGTCATCGCTAAGGGTAAAGCGGCGGTCGGATTGACCACGGCATTCATCCGGGATGCCGATCAGGCCTGAACTGCTGTTGCGCCGGGTACAGCGCTGGATCAGCGTGCGCTCCGCGTCTGGCCACAGACGCGAACGGTCGTAAATGTGGGTGAGTTCATGCAACACCGTTGCGAGCATTTCGCGGCGGACGGTGCCGTGGGGGCGATAGGTCTTCTTTGTCGCGGCGCTGCCGTCCGTGAGGCTGGCAAGCAGGTTGCGGTTCAAATCGAGTTCGGACACCAGTGAAGCCTGGCCATAGGCATTGCTCGGCATGTCGTCGGTCCAGCCGACATCAATGCGCCGATCCAGCCGCTCGATGAAGCGTGGCGGCAAGGCTTGCATGGCTTCATCGAGCAACGCCTGACTGGCTTGCTGTTGCTCGGGGCTCAGACCCTCGGTCTTGAGCCGTAATTCCAGGTCAGCCTGGGCCGTGTTGCAGAGTAGCAACATCAGCCCGGCCAGCAGCCAGGCACTTGGCGACTTCACAGTGCGAGGATGGCTTCGGCGAGCACCTGATCACTGGCATCCCGGGCTTCCGGCACACGGGTGCGCAACGTGTTGATGGCCGCTTCAAGGTGCGCGCCGCGTATGTCGCCATCGCTGGCAACGAAACTGGCGGCATCGTCGTGGGCTTCACGGATGATCTTCGAATCGCGGATCGACGTGGTGGTATCGGACGTGAAATCAAGGGTGCGCTGGGTGGCATTGATGATGATGTTACTGGTGGCGACCAGGGTGTGCGCCTGGGTCACATCGGCCAATAAAAGCAGGCCAAGGGCAACAGCAATCAGAGGGCTACGCATGGAACGACTCCGCAAGGACAAAGGATAACTATTGGACGAGAATTGCCTGCGCCAGTTCAAGGTCGCTTGCATGAAGTTTTGGCTGGGTCCGGCGCAGGTAAATCAGCGCGGATTCCAGTTGTGCCCCGCGTAGTTGGGCGTCACTGGCGATGAACGCCGCAGCGTCATCGTGTGCTGCAATCAGCAGCTTACGGTCGAAGGGGGCGGCGGTCACCATGCTCGTAGCGTAACCGGTGACCACAATGCCTTGTGTCGACAGGTTGAACGCGTCGTAGGCATAGGTCGAGCCCGACCAGCAGGCCGCGAGAATTACCGAAGTGAAAAACCGTTTTGAAAGAAAACGCATGAGACTCGATTGCTGAAAGCGAGTCCAAAGGCTAGCGCAATGCCCGGTTTAGAGCCAGTGCCGAAACATTGGGACACGACCGTCGTGTCCCATGTGAGACCTGTTGCTTAGATCGTCAGGATGGCCTGTGCCAGCTGTGCATCGGTGGCGTTCATCTGAGGAGCCTGGTGGCGAATGTGGTCAAGTGCGCTTTCCAGTTTCACGCCACGAATGGCGCCTTCGCTGGCGACGAAGCTGGCGGCATCGTCACGGGCTGCGCGCACGATCTTGTCATCGCGAAAGGAAGAAGTGACATCGGAGGTTGCATCGGAACTGGACTTCAGAGCGCCGACAACGGCGTCCGTGGTTACGATAAAGCTGGTCGCATGGGAATTGGCAGCCACGGCAAGCAGGGCTGCAGCGCTGAGCGGACGAAGACGGGACATGGTGTAACTCCTTTGGATAACCGATTGAAAGGTGATGAGGTAGCTGTTGAGTCAGACGCCTGTCGTACAGCGCTCGCCACGTTCTGGTTTGATATTAGGCCTGCTTTTATCGGTTCGAACAGTCCCTTGTGTTAAAGCAGGACCCTAGCGCCAGAACGGTTTATCCAATTCATTGACCCGATCTGCGTGGCTAATGCCCAGGTCTGAGAGTTGCTGATCATTGAGTTGGCCCAGCAAACGCCGGGTTCGAGCTCTCTCAAGGTTGGCGGCGAGTACCCTCAGCAAACGTTTAAGCCTGTTGAGTCGAGGCTTCATTTGGGGGGCGGGAGCAGAAGCATTCAGCAGGTTATTCATGGCGCAATCCTTTTGCCGGCGAGTCAGGACTTCCATATTGAGCCCTTCACTTCTGGACATACAGATACACCGCCATGAAATTGTACTGATGCAATCATCAATTTGTAAGAACTGTACCTGTCGCCGGCTATTCCTTTTGTACCGGCACTGACGAAGGCCGAAAACGACAAAGCCCGTCGTGGTTTCCCACGACGGGCTTTGTTTTTTCAATTTGGAGTGCTGGCGGTGGACCCGGTGGGTCAGAGCCAGCGACGCTAAGTTAGCGCCAGAACGGCTTGCTCAGCTCTTCGTAGCGTTGTGCTTCGCTAATCCCGGCATCAGCCAGCAGACGCGAATCCAGGCGAGCCAATTGATGGCGGCTGGAGATGCGGCGCTGCCACAGCATCAGGTTGGCAATAACGCGAAGAGGCATGGAAGCCTGGGTTTTTGCAGCGGTATCTTCGAAGAACAGTTCGGAACTGAGTGTACGTTCCATGGTTGACATCCTTCCGCTTGTGGCGGGATTAGGTAGTGGTTTAACTGATGCCAATGATCCTCTCGTTTGGCTAGTCTCTGTAGATACAGTTCACCTGTATTGTGAGGGACCAGTTAACTGTTAATAGGGGGTGTACTGGTCGAAATTGAGGCAACTGTACCTGTCCGCACTAACGTGGTGCGATATTGGTGTTTTGGCTTGGGTTGGTAAGCAATTGCTGTAGGAAAAGACCGGTACAGCAGTACAGTTTTTTACAGAATGGAATGTGGCAACGGCCAGCTGACGCAATTGTGTTTGCGTCAGCTGTTTTTTCCCCTGGATCAGACCGCCAGCATTCGCCCGGTTTCTTCCAGGTTCATGTGCCAGCTCAGGGCTTTGCGCAGGATGTGCGGGGTGTGTCCGCCCAATGCGCAAGCCGCCGTAAAGTAGTCATCCAGTGCCTGGCGATAATCCGGGTGCACACAGTTATCGATAATCACCCGGGCCCGCTCACGCGGCGCCAGACCCCGCAAGTCCGCCAGACCAATCTCCGTCACAAGGATGTCGACGTCATGCTCGGTATGGTCGACGTGGCTGACCATGGGCACCACGCTGGAAATCGCGCCGCCCTTGGCGATCGATTTGGTGACGAAGATTGCCAGGTGCGCATTGCGCGCAAAGTCGCCCGAGCCGCCGATGCCGTTCATCATCCGCGTGCCGCAGATGTGGGTGGAGTTGACGTTGCCGTACAAGTCGAACTCAAGCGCCGTGTTGATACCGATGATGCCGAGCCGGCGCACCACTTCCGGGTGGTTGGAAATTTCTTGCGGGCGCAGCACCAGTTTGTCTTTGTAGCGCTCAAGGTTGCCGAAAACATCGGTATTGCGACGGCTCGACAAGGTGATCGAACTGCCCGAAGCAAAGCTCAGCTTGCCGGCATCGATCAGGTCGAAGGTCGAATCCTGAAGCACTTCGGAGTACATCGTCAGGTCTTCGAACGGCGAGTCGATCAGCCCGCACATCACCGAGTTGGCGATGTTGCCAATCCCGGCCTGCAACGGGCCAAGCTTGTTGGTCATGCGCCCTGCGTCCACCTCTTGCTTGAAAAAGTCGATCAGGTGATCCGCGATTGCCTGGGTGTCGACGTCCGGCGGCAGCACAGTGGATGGCGAGTCGGACTGATTGGTGACAACGATCGCCACAATCTTTTCCGGCGGAATCGGGATGGCAGTGCTGCCAATGCGATCGTCGACCTTGACCAGCGGAATCGGCGTGCGGGTCGGGCGGTAAGTCGGGATATAGATGTCGTGCAAGCCCTCGAGGTTCGGGTTGTGCGCCAGGTTGATCTCGACGATCACGTGTTTGGCGAAAATGGCAAAGCTGGCCGAGTTGCCAACCGAGGTGGTCGGCACGATGTGGCCCTGCTCGGTGATCGCCACGGCCTCAATCACGGCGATGTCCGGCAGCTTGAGCTGCTGGTTACGCAGTTGCTCTACGGTTTCCGAGAGATGCTGGTCAATGAACATCACCTCGCCGGCGTTAATGGCCTTGCGCAGGGTGCTGTCGACCTGGAATGGCATGCGCCGTGACAGTACGCCGGCTTCGGTGAGCTGTTTGTCGAGGTCGTTGCCCAGGCTGGCGCCGGTCATCAAAGTGATTTTCAGCGGGGTGATTTTGGCGCGTTCGGCCAATGCGTGGGGCACGGCTTTGGCTTCGCCAGCGCGAGTGAAACCGCTCATGCCGACAGTCATGCCGTCCTGAATCAGAGCGGCAGCGTCAGCGGCGCTCATCACTTTATCCAACAACGAAGGCAAGCGAATACGATCACGGTACATGGATGGTTATCTCGGGTAACGGAAGCAAGGAGTGCAGTCTAGTGATTTGAAAAAAATCCGTCCCGCTACCATGGTCGAATGCAGAGCCCTGATTTAGAGCCTTTGGTCGGGTTTCACGGGGAATAAAAAAACCCCAGCCTACTAAAGGCTGAGGTTTTGGGTATTGCTTTGGAGCAGGTTTTACTCGATGGCTTTGACCATGTCTTCGATAACTTTCTTGGCGTCGCCGAAGACCATCATGGTTTTGTCCAGGTAGAACAGTTCGTTGTCCAGACCGGCATAGCCGCTGGCCATCGAGCGCTTGTTGACGATCACGGTCTTGGCTTTATAAGCCTCGAGGATCGGCATGCCGGCAATCGGCGATTTCGGATCGTTCTTCGCCGCCGGGTTGACCACGTCGTTGGCGCCGAGCACCAGCACCACGTCGGCCTGGCCGAACTCGGAGTTGATGTCATCCATCTCGAACACCTGCTCGTAAGGCACTTCGGCTTCGGCCAGCAGGACGTTCATGTGCCCTGGCATCCGGCCGGCGACCGGGTGGATCGCAAACTTCACGTTGACTCCCCGGTGAGTTAGCTTCTCCGCCAGCTCCATCAGTGAGTGTTGGGCGCGTGCCACCGCCAGGCCATAACCCGGAACGATGATCACGGTGTCGGCGTTGGTCAGCAGGAAGGTCGCGTCGTCAGCCGAGCCGGATTTCACCGGACGGGCTTCTTTCGAGCCAGCAGGGCCAGCTACGTCCGCCGTGTTGCCGAAACCGCCGAGCAGCACATTAAAGAAGGAGCGGTTCATCGCCTTGCACATGATGTACGAGAGGATCGCACCGGACGAACCCACCAGCGACCCGGCGATGATCAGCATCGAGTTGTTCAGCGAGAAGCCGATACCTGCGGCTGCCCAGCCGGAGTAACTGTTGAGCATCGAGACAACCACCGGCATGTCTGCGCCGCCGATCGGGATGATGATCAGCACACCCAGCACGAAGGCCAGTGCCAGCATCAGTGCGAAGGCACTGAGGTTGCCGGTCAGCATAAAGGTGATACCCAGCGCCAGTGTTGCCAGGCCCAGTACAAGGTTCAGCTTGTGCTGGCCACCGAACTGTACCGGTGCGCCCTGGAACAGGCGGAACTTGTACTTGCCCGACAGCTTGCCGAACGCGATCACCGAACCGGAGAAGGTGATTGCACCGATGGCGGCGCCGAGGAACAGCTCCAGGCGGTTACCGGCAGGAATCGAATCACCCAGCTGTTTAACAATGCCCAGCGATTGCGGCTCAACGACAGCTGCGATCGCGATGAACACCGCGGCCATACCGATCATGCTGTGCATGAAGGCGACCAGTTCCGGCATCTTGGTCATTTCAACGCGCTTGGCCATGATCGAACCGGCAGTGCCTCCGACCAGAAGACCGACGATGACGTAACCGATACCGGCGGTTGCCAGCTCAGCGCCCAGCTTATAGATGAGGCCCACGGTGGTGAGGATCGCCAGCGCCATGCCGAGCATGCCGTACACGTTGCCGCGACGGGAGGTTGTCGGGTGGGACAAGCCTTTGAGGGCCTGGATAAAGCAGATCGACGCGATCAAGTAGAGCGTCGTTACAAGATTCATGCTCATTACTTCGGCGCCTCTTCTTTTACGGCTTTCGGGGCTTTTTTCTTGAACATCTCAAGCATCCTGCGGGTCACCAGGAAGCCACCAAACACGTTCACTGCCGCCAGAGCCACCGCCAGTGTGCCCATGGTCTTGCCCAATGGTGTCACGGTCAAAGCTGCGGCGAGCATGGCGCCAACGATGACGATCGCCGAGATCGCGTTGGTAACCGCCATCAGAGGCGTGTGCAGTGCAGGCGTAACGTTCCAGACCACGTGATAACCGACATAAATCGCCAGCACGAAGATGATCAGGTTGTAGATACCGGGGGAGATAAGCTCTTCCATCGTCTGAATCCCTGCTTAGGCGTTTTTGCGGATGACTTGGCCGTCGCGGCACATGAGGCACGCGGCGACGATGTCGTCTTCGAGGTTGATCTCGAACTGGCCTTCTTTATTGAAGACCAGCTTCAGGAAGTCCAGCAGGTTGCGTGCGTACAGGGCCGAAGCGTCTGCCGCGACTGCGCCGGCCAGGTTGGTCGGGCCGCAAATGGTCACGCCATTCTCGACCACGACTTGGTCGGCCACGGTGAGCGGACAGTTGCCGCCCTGAGCTGCCGCGAGGTCGATGACCACCGAGCCTGGCTTCATCTGCGCCACGGTTTCCGCGCTCAGCAGCGTCGGTGCCTTGCGGCCCGGGATCAGTGCCGTGGTGATGACAATGTCAGCCTGCTTGGCGCGTTCGTGCACGGCCAGGGCCTGACGTTGCATCCAGCTGGCGGGCATTGGACGGGCGTAGCCGCCGACACCGACAGCGCATTCGCGCTCTTCATCGGTTTCGTACGGCACGTCGACGAACCTGGCGCCGAGGGATTCGATCTGCTCTTTTACCGCAGGGCGCACGTCAGACGCTTCGATCACAGCACCTAGGCGTTTTGCCGTGGCGATCGCCTGCAAACCGGCAACGCCGGCACCCAGAATCAGCACGCGCGCCGCTTTCACGGTGCCCGCAGCCGTCATCAGCATTGGCATGAAACGTGGGTAGTGGTGGGCGGCCAGCAACACGGCTTTATAGCCGGCGATGTTCGCCTGGGAGGACAGCACATCCAGGCTTTGGGCTCGGGAGGTGCGCGGAGCCGCTTCCAGCGCGAACGCGGTAATGCCGCACTCAGCCAGCTTCGCAATGGTTTCATTGCTGAACGGGTTGAGCATACCCACCACAACGGTGCCGCTCTTGATCAGCGTAAGTTCGCTGTCGCTGGGGGCGACCACCTTGAGAATCAGCTCGGCACCAAACGCATCGTTGGCGTTGCCAATAATTGCACCTGCCGCTTCATAGGCACTGTCGATAACGCTGGCGTTAATGCCGGCGCCGCTTTGTACAGTGACCTTGTGACCCTGGCCGATCAGCTTTTTGATGGTTTCCGGGGTTGCAGCAACCCGGGTTTCACCCGTCTGGGTTTCGAGAGGAACACCAATGTGCACGTCAAATCTCCTGCGTGATCTTATTGAGTAAACCCAGGCACTTCGGATGGTGCGGCTGGGGCGGCCGATCAGCACGATCCCGCCAAATCTGGGCGGGGCGCGGCATTTTGCAGGCGAACTTTGTGCCCTTCAAGGGATTATGACGGGTGACGGAAAATTAACTACAAGTCACCCCGTGACCGAATGTCGCAACCAGCCGCCTCAATCCCTTGCAGGCCGTGCCTTGTAAGGATTCTGGCCGAATTTCAAGAATTTACACATCGGCACGGTGAATGAGGCGTCATTGCTGATGAATAGCGGCTCAAAGCCACGTCGGCAGGCACTTGTGGGACGTTTGTACTGCTTATCGATACAGTCTGCGAATATGCGACAAATACGTACATCTGTAGTGCTTTTGTTTTGCTGACTACGGGGTCAGCTAATGGGTGTAAGCCTTTATCCTTCTAGGCTGTAGCTTTGTGCCTGAGTGACCAGCCAATCGCGAAAGGCCCGTAAGGAGGCCGATTCGACCTTTCGCTCTGGAATCATCAGGTAATAGGCCTTGATGCTCGACAGTGCTTGGGGGTTGGCTATCACCAGGCGCTTCTCCGCCAGTTCGCGTTGAATCAGGAATGGCGGAATCAGCGCGATCCCCATGTCGTGCATCGCCGCTTGGGCAAGCATGGAGAATAGCTCGTAGCGCGGTCCTGTCATGTCTCGCGGCACATTAAGGTGCTGTGAGTTGAACCACTGGCGCCAGGCATAAGGGCGCGTGGTCTGTTGCAGCAGGGGCAATTCGGCGATTTGATCGGGAGTCAGGTTGGTTTTTTTGCCCAGTAGCGTGGGGCTGCACACCGGCATCGGATTTTCGCCCATCAGTCTGTGGGATTCGGTACCCGACCAGTCCGCATCGCCGAAGTAAATCGCGGCATCGAAGTCGGTGTCGGCAAACAGGAAGGGGCGTGTGCGGTTGGTGAGGTTGACCGTCACTTCCGGGTGTTTGTGCTGGAAGTCTTTTAGCCTTGGCAGCAGCCATTGGGTGCCAAAGGTCGGCACGACGGCCAGTTCGATCACGTTGGCGCCTTGTTGCCCCATCACTGACAAGGTGTCGCGTTCCACCGCGTCGAGTTGGGTGGCTACGCGGCGGCTGTAGGAAAGTCCGGCTTCCGTCAGCTTCACTCCGCGCCTTGAGCGTCGGAACAGTTCAACGCTGAGGAACTCCTCCAGGCTGGCGATCTGTCGGCAAATGGCGCCTTGAGTGAGCGAAAGCTCCTGCGCCGCTTTGGTAAAGCTTTCGTGGCGCGCTGCCGCTTCGAAGCTGATTAGGGCGGTGGTGCTAGGGATTTTCCGGCGCATGTACTTCAACCTCACTAATACATCGCATATAGGCTATTTCGCGACGTTACGGAGTGAGAAATTAGCACAACAGTATGCAAAATCCTCGTTTGCCGTAGCGCCAAACCCGGCCTAGGATCAGTCCACGTTATTTGACCCGATTCGAGAGGACACACTCATGGGCGGTAAAGCTAGCTTCAACTGGATCGATCCCCTGCTGCTGGATCAACAGCTCACCGAAGAAGAACGCATGATCCGCGACACTGCCGAGCAATTCGCTCAGCAGAAGCTTGCACCGCGTGTTCTTGAAGCTTTCCGTCATGAAAAGACTGATCCGGCGATCTTCCGCGAGATGGGCGAAGTGGGCCTGTTGGGTGCAACCATTCCCGAGCAGTACGGTGGCAGCGGCCTGAACTACGTAAGCTACGGGCTGATCGCTCGTGAAGTCGAGCGTGTCGACTCTGGCTATCGCTCGATGATGAGTGTGCAGTCCTCGCTGGTCATGGTGCCGATCAATGAGTTCGGCACTGAAGCCCAGAAGCAGAAGTACCTGCCGAAGTTGGCCTCGGGCGAGTGGATTGGTTGCTTCGGTCTGACAGAGCCTAACCACGGTTCCGACCCGGGTGCGATGATTACTCGTGCACGCAAAGTCGAAGGCGGCTACAGCCTGACCGGCAGCAAGATGTGGATCACCAACAGCCCGATTGCCGATGTCTTCGTGGTCTGGGGTAAGGATGATGCGGGCGACATCCGTGGTTTCGTTCTGGAGAAGGGCTGGAAAGGCCTTAGTGCTCCGGCTATTCATGGCAAGGTTGGCTTGCGTGCATCGATCACCGGCGAGATAGTCATGGACAACGTGTTTGTCCCTGAAGAGAACATTTTCCCTGATGTCCGCGGTTTGAAAGGCCCTTTTACTTGCCTCAACTCCGCACGCTACGGCATTTCCTGGGGCGCCCTGGGCGCAGCCGAGTTCTGCTGGCACACCGCTCGCCAGTACACCCTGGATCGTCAGCAGTTCGGTCGTCCATTGGCGGCTACTCAGCTGATCCAGAAGAAACTGGCCGACATGCAGACCGAAATTACCCTCGCGCTGCAAGGCTGCCTGCGTCTGGGTCGTATGAAAGATGAAGGCACTGCGGCAGTCGAGATCACCTCGATGATGAAGCGCAACTCCTGCGGCAAGTCCCTGGACATCGCGCGCATGGCGCGTGACATGTTGGGTGGCAACGGTATTTCCGATGAATTCGGGGTTGCTCGCCACCTGGTCAACCTGGAAGTGGTGAATACCTATGAAGGTACGCATGACGTCCACGCACTGATCCTCGGTCGCGCGCAGACCGGCATCCAGGCGTTCTATTAATAGGAGAACGTCCATGGGCGCGCTTTCGCATCTACGGGTACTGGATTTATCGCGGGTGCTGGCCGGGCCTTGGGCCGGACAGATCCTTGCGGACCTTGGCGCCGAAGTGATCAAGGTCGAGCGCCCGGGCAATGGCGACGATACGCGCGCCTGGGGGCCTCCCTTCCTGAAAGACGCCTATGGCGAGAACACCAGCGAGGCTGCCTATTACTTGTCGGCCAATCGCAACAAGCAATCGGTGACCATCGACTTCACGCGTCCGGAGGGGCAAAAGCTGGTGCGTGATCTGGCGGCCAAGTCCGACATCCTGATCGAGAACTTCAAGGTCGGTGGCCTGGCGGCCTATGGGCTGGACTATGAGTCGCTTAAGGCCATCAATCCGAATCTGATTTATTGCTCGATTACCGGGTTTGGTCAGACCGGGCCTTACGCCAAGCGTGCGGGTTATGACTTCATGATCCAGGGCTTGGGTGGGCTGATGAGCCTGACAGGTCGGCCTGAAGGCGATGAGGGCGCAGGGCCGGTGAAAGTCGGTGTGGCGCTGACAGACATCCTGACCGGGCTCTATTCGACGGTGGCGATCCTTGCAGCGCTGGCTCATAGGGATCATGGCGGTGGCGGTCAGCATATCGATATGGCGTTGCTTGATGTTCAGGTGGCGTGCCTGGCCAACCAGGCGATGAACTATCTGACTACAGGAAATGCGCCCAAGCGCCTGGGTAATGCTCATCCGAACATCGTGCCTTATCAGGATTTTCCTACGGCGGATGGCGACTTCATCCTCACCGTGGGTAATGACGGGCAGTTCCGCAAGTTTGCGGAAGTGGCTGGGCAGCCTCAGTGGGCGGATGACCCGCGCTTCGCGACTAACAAACTGCGGGTTGCGAATCGTACTGTGTTGATTCCGCTGATCCGTCAGGCTACGGTCTTCAAGACCACGGCTGAATGGGTGCTGCAGCTGGAGCAGGCGGGTGTGCCATGTGGACCTATCAATGACTTGGCCCAGATGTTTGCCGATCCTCAGGTCAAGGCGCGTGGGTTGGCTATCGAGCTGCCCCATGTGCTGGCCGGGATGGTGCCGCAGGTAGCGAGCCCTATTCGCCTGTCGGAGACGCCGGTGGAATATCGTAATGCGCCTCCGTTACTGGGTGAGCACACGCTGGAGGTTCTTCAGCGTGTATTGGGTCTGGACGCCGATGCGGTCGCCGCTTTCAAAGTGGCGGGGGTGCTCTGACGACTTCTTCTATATAGAGGGAGTGGTTTTGCTCTCCTATATAGAAGGGAATCGGTCTGTTTTCCGGCTTTCTGCAAGTTATTGATAGAAAGACTAAATTAGGGGTTGACGGCAGATTCTAGAAGTCTATAATTCGCCCCACTTCCGGCGCAGTCGAAACGGAAAACTCCTTGGTAAACAATGAGTTACGCAGTTTTCGACAGCGAGTTGCTTCAGGTCATCGAAGCCCAGAAGGAGTTGATCAGGCAAGGTTGTAGGGCTTGATTGACGGTTCGATCTTCTCGGTCGAAAGCGGAGAAAAAGAGGTGTTGACAGCAGCGAGTAACGCTGTAGAATTCGCCTCCCGCTAACGAGAGATCGGAAGCGCAAGTGGTTGAAGTTGCAAAGGAAACTTTGAAAGCTTCTGAAAATAACCGCTTGACAGCAACAGAGGCTGCTGTAGAATTCGCGCCTCGGTTGAGACGAAAGATCTTAACCAACCGCTCTTTAACAACTGAATCAAGCAATTCGTGTGGGTGCTTGTGGAGTCAGACTGATAGTCAACAAGATTATCAGCATCACAAGTTACTCCGCGAGAAATCAAAGATGTAACCAACGATTGCTGAGCCAAGTTTAGGGTTTCTTAAAAACCCAAAGATGTTTGAACTGAAGAGTTTGATCATGGCTCAGATTGAACGCTGGCGGCAGGCCTAACACATGCAAGTCGAGCGGCAGCACGGGTACTTGTACCTGGTGGCGAGCGGCGGACGGGTGAGTAATGCCTAGGAATCTGCCTGGTAGTGGGGGATAACGCTCGGAAACGGACGCTAATACCGCATACGTCCTACGGGAGAAAGCAGGGGACCTTCGGGCCTTGCGCTATCAGATGAGCCTAGGTCGGATTAGCTAGTTGGTGAGGTAATGGCTCACCAAGGCGACGATCCGTAACTGGTCTGAGAGGATGATCAGTCACACTGGAACTGAGACACGGTCCAGACTCCTACGGGAGGCAGCAGTGGGGAATATTGGACAATGGGCGAAAGCCTGATCCAGCCATGCCGCGTGTGTGAAGAAGGTCTTCGGATTGTAAAGCACTTTAAGTTGGGAGGAAGGGCAGTAAATTAATACTTTGCTGTTTTGACGTTACCGACAGAATAAGCACCGGCTAACTCTGTGCCAGCAGCCGCGGTAATACAGAGGGTGCAAGCGTTAATCGGAATTACTGGGCGTAAAGCGCGCGTAGGTGGTTTGTTAAGTTGGATGTGAAATCCCCGGGCTCAACCTGGGAACTGCATTCAAAACTGACAAGCTAGAGTATGGTAGAGGGTGGTGGAATTTCCTGTGTAGCGGTGAAATGCGTAGATATAGGAAGGAACACCAGTGGCGAAGGCGACCACCTGGACTGATACTGACACTGAGGTGCGAAAGCGTGGGGAGCAAACAGGATTAGATACCCTGGTAGTCCACGCCGTAAACGATGTCAACTAGCCGTTGGGAGCCTTGAGCTCTTAGTGGCGCAGCTAACGCATTAAGTTGACCGCCTGGGGAGTACGGCCGCAAGGTTAAAACTCAAATGAATTGACGGGGGCCCGCACAAGCGGTGGAGCATGTGGTTTAATTCGAAGCAACGCGAAGAACCTTACCAGGCCTTGACATCCAATGAACTTTCCAGAGATGGATTGGTGCCTTCGGGAACATTGAGACAGGTGCTGCATGGCTGTCGTCAGCTCGTGTCGTGAGATGTTGGGTTAAGTCCCGTAACGAGCGCAACCCTTGTCCTTAGTTACCAGCACGTAATGGTGGGCACTCTAAGGAGACTGCCGGTGACAAACCGGAGGAAGGTGGGGATGACGTCAAGTCATCATGGCCCTTACGGCCTGGGCTACACACGTGCTACAATGGTCGGTACAGAGGGTTGCCAAGCCGCGAGGTGGAGCTAATCCCAGAAAACCGATCGTAGTCCGGATCGCAGTCTGCAACTCGACTGCGTGAAGTCGGAATCGCTAGTAATCGCGAATCAGAATGTCGCGGTGAATACGTTCCCGGGCCTTGTACACACCGCCCGTCACACCATGGGAGTGGGTTGCACCAGAAGTAGCTAGTCTAACCTTCGGGAGGACGGTTACCACGGTGTGATTCATGACTGGGGTGAAGTCGTAACAAGGTAGCCGTAGGGGAACCTGCGGCTGGATCACCTCCTTAATCGACGACATCAGCTGCTCCATAAGTTCCCACACGAATTGCTTGATTCATTGAAGAAGACGATAGAAGCAGCTTTAAGCTCCAAGCTGATAGCTCACAGCTAACAGTTACGCGCTCGAAATTGGGTCTGTAGCTCAGTTGGTTAGAGCGCACCCCTGATAAGGGTGAGGTCGGCAGTTCGAATCTGCCCAGACCCACCAATTTTGTATGGGGCCATAGCTCAGCTGGGAGAGCGCCTGCCTTGCACGCAGGAGGTCAACGGTTCGATCCCGTTTGGCTCCACCATTAACTGCTTCTGCTGTTAGAGTTTAGAAATGAATATTCTGAAGTGAATATTGATTTCTAGTCTTTGATTAGATCGTTCTTTAAAAATTTGGGTATGTGATAGAAAGATAGACTGGACGTTACTTTCACTGGTAACGGATCAGGCTAAGGTAAAATTTGTGAGTTGCTCTTAATTGAGTATTATCGAATTTTCGGCGAATGTCGTCTTCACAGTATAACCAGATTGCTTGGGGTTATATGGTCAAGTGAAGAAGCGCATACGGTGGATGCCTTGGCAGTCAGAGGCGATGAAAGACGTGGTAGCCTGCGAAAAGCTTCGGGGAGTCGGCAAACAGACTTTGATCCGGAGATGTCTGAATGGGGGAACCCAGCCATCATAAGATGGTTATCTTAAGCTGAATACATAGGCTTAAGAGGCGAACCAGGGGAACTGAAACATCTAAGTACCCTGAGGAAAAGAAATCAACCGAGATTCCCTTAGTAGTGGCGAGCGAACGGGGACTAGCCCTTAAGTGGCTTTGAGATTAGCGGAACGCTCTGGAAAGTGCGGCCATAGTGGGTGATAGCCCTGTACGCGAAAATCTCTTAGTCATGAAATCGAGTAGGACGGAGCACGAGAAACTTTGTCTGAATATGGGGGGACCATCCTCCAAGGCTAAATACTACTGACTGACCGATAGTGAACTAGTACCGTGAGGGAAAGGCGAAAAGAACCCCGGAGAGGGGAGTGAAATAGATCCTGAAACCGTATGCGTACAAGCAGTGGGAGCCCACTTTGTTGGGTGACTGCGTACCTTTTGTATAATGGGTCAGCGACTTATTTTCAGTGGCGAGCTTAACCGAATAGGGGAGGCGTAGCGAAAGCGAGTCTTAATAGGGCGTCTAGTCGCTGGGAATAGACCCGAAACCGGGCGATCTATCCATGGGCAGGTTGAAGGTTGGGTAACACTAACTGGAGGACCGAACCGACTACCGTTGAAAAGTTAGCGGATGACCTGTGGATCGGAGTGAAAGGCTAATCAAGCTCGGAGATAGCTGGTTCTCCTCGAAAGCTATTTAGGTAGCGCCTCATGTATCACTGTAGGGGGTAGAGCACTGTTTCGGCTAGGGGGTCATCCCGACTTACCAAACCGATGCAAACTCCGAATACCTACAAGTGCCGAGCATGGGAGACACACGGCGGGTGCTAACGTCCGTCGTGAAAAGGGAAACAACCCAGACCGTCAGCTAAGGTCCCAAAGTTATGGTTAAGTGGGAAACGATGTGGGAAGGCTTAGACAGCTAGGAGGTTGGCTTAGAAGCAGCCACCCTTTAAAGAAAGCGTAATAGCTCACTAGTCGAGTCGGCCTGCGCGGAAGATGTAACGGGGCTCAAACCATACACCGAAGCTACGGGTATCACTTAGGTGATGCGGTAGAGGAGCGTTCTGTAAGCCTGTGAAGGTGAGTTGAGAAGCTTGCTGGAGGTATCAGAAGTGCGAATGCTGACATGAGTAACGACAATGGGTGTGAAAAACACCCACGCCGAAAGACCAAGGTTTCCTGCGCAACGTTAATCGACGCAGGGTTAGTCGGTCCCTAAGGCGAGGCTGAAAAGCGTAGTCGATGGAAAACAGGTTAATATTCCTGTACTTCTGGTTATTGCGATGGAGGGACGGAGAAGGCTAGGCCAGCTTGGCGTTGGTTGTCCAAGTTTAAGGTGGTAGGCTGGAATCTTAGGTAAATCCGGGATTCTAAGGCCGAGAGCTGATGACGAGTTACCCTTTGGGTGACGAAGTGGTTGATGCCATGCTTCCAAGAAAAGCTTCTAAGCTTCAGGTAACCAGGAACCGTACCCCAAACCGACACAGGTGGTTGGGTAGAGAATACCAAGGCGCTTGAGAGAACTCGGGTGAAGGAACTAGGCAAAATGGCACCGTAACTTCGGGAGAAGGTGCGCCGGTGAGGGTGAAGCATTTACTGCGTAAGCCCATGCCGGTCGAAGATACCAGGCCGCTGCGACTGTTTATTAAAAACACAGCACTCTGCAAACACGAAAGTGGACGTATAGGGTGTGACGCCTGCCCGGTGCCGGAAGGTTAATTGATGGGGTTAGCTAACGCGAAGCTCTTGATCGAAGCCCCGGTAAACGGCGGCCGTAACTATAACGGTCCTAAGGTAGCGAAATTCCTTGTCGGGTAAGTTCCGACCTGCACGAATGGCGTAACGATGGCGGCGCTGTCTCCACCCGAGACTCAGTGAAATTGAAATCGCTGTGAAGATGCAGTGTATCCGCGGCTAGACGGAAAGACCCCGTGAACCTTTACTATAGCTTTGCACTGGACTTTGAATTTGCTTGTGTAGGATAGGTGGGAGGCTTTGAAGCGTGGACGCCAGTTCGCGTGGAGCCAACCTTGAAATACCACCCTGGCAACTTTGAGGTTCTAACTCAGGTCCGTTATCCGGATCGAGGACAGTGTATGGTGGGTAGTTTGACTGGGGCGGTCTCCTCCTAAAGAGTAACGGAGGAGTACGAAGGTGCGCTCAGACCGGTCGGAAATCGGTCGTAGAGTATAAAGGCAAAAGCGCGCTTGACTGCGAGACAGACACGTCGAGCAGGTACGAAAGTAGGTCTTAGTGATCCGGTGGTTCTGTATGGAAGGGCCATCGCTCAACGGATAAAAGGTACTCCGGGGATAACAGGCTGATACCGCCCAAGAGTTCATATCGACGGCGGTGTTTGGCACCTCGATGTCGGCTCATCACATCCTGGGGCTGAAGCCGGTCCCAAGGGTATGGCTGTTCGCCATTTAAAGTGGTACGCGAGCTGGGTTTAGAACGTCGTGAGACAGTTCGGTCCCTATCTGCCGTGGACGTTTGAGATTTGAGAGGGGCTGCTCCTAGTACGAGAGGACCGGAGTGGACGAACCTCTGGTGTTCCGGTTGTCACGCCAGTGGCATTGCCGGGTAGCTATGTTCGGAATAGATAACCGCTGAAAGCATCTAAGCGGGAAACTAGCCTCAAGATGAGATCTCACTGGGACCTTGAGTCCCCTGAAGGGCCGTCGAAGACTACGACGTTGATAGGTTGGGTGTGTAAGCGCTGTGAGGCGTTGAGCTAACCAATACTAATTGCCCGTGAGGCTTGACCATATAACACCCAAGCAATTTGCATGCTTCGAGCTGAAAAGCGAAAGAGCGCCAGATTGCGGTGTGTGAAGACGAAACGAACCGAAAGTTCGAGATACTCACAAAACACCAAACTATCGCATACCCATTCGCTGGAGCGTGACCTCGCAAGAGAGAACGACCCGGCTACCGAATTTCTTGACGACCATAGAGCATTGGAACCACCTGATCCCATCCCGAACTCAGCAGTGAAACGATGCATCGCCGATGGTAGTGTGGGGTTTCCCCATGTGAGAGTAGGTCATCGTCAAGATTAAATTCCGAAACCCCAATTGCGCAAGCAGTTGGGGTTTTGTTTTAGTAGAAGTCACCAATTTTGCTGGCACGTTACGGCTGTAACGGGCTGGTCACAGAATTTCTTGACGACCATAGAGCATTGGAACCACCTGATCCCATCCCGAACTCAGCAGTGAAACGATGCATCGCCGATGGTAGTGTGGGGTTTCCCCATGTGAGAGTAGGTCATCGTCAAGATTGAATTCCGAAACCCCTGTCTGCTAACGCAGACAGGGGTTTTGTCGTTCTGGAGTTCTAAAAACTTCACTCCAGACTACTCTTTGCGCGCCTTACTGCTTCTGCGAGCCACCAACGCCCAACAATAATTCAGACTTGCCGCTCCAGCGTCACCCACCAGCGAGTGCGGTGGCGCAACTGCACGGGCAGGGTTTGCGGAAGGATGGCCAGCAGCTTATCGGTGTTCTTCAAACGGAAGACTCCCGACAGCCGCAAGTCGGCAATGTCCGCTGAGCACGCCAGATAACCGTGCCGGTAGCGTGCGACTTCATTGAGAAAATCCCCGAGGCGCATGTTGCGAGTGACGATCAGGCCATCGACCCACGCCCCGGCATCCATATCCAGAGGCGGAGCCAGCTTCGCCTGGTTGTGATCGATCAAATAATTCTGTCCGGCCTGTACCCGAATCGGCTCACCGTCGGCGGCCCGTGGCGAATGAATCGCCACCATGCCACTGGTGACACTGAGGCGTGTGCAGTCATCGTCCTGGCGCAGGATGAACCGCGCACCCACACCTTCATATACGCCGTGCCGACTGTGTACCCGCAACGGTCGGTCAAATGAAGACGCTTCATCGCTCCCGCCGCAGGTCACGATGATCTCGCCGCGCGTCAGTTTGATCAGCCGTTGCTGCGCGGTGTAATCGAGATCCACCGCGCTGGCAGTGTTGAGCTCAAGGCGGGTGCCGTCGGGCAATTGGAAACCACGTCGCTCACCCATGGCGGTGGCGAAGTCGGCGGTCCATTGTTGCCAACCCACCGCATCCTTGCCCAGCCATGCCACAGAACCCATCAGCAATGCGCCCGACAGCAACTTCAGAGCTTGTCGACGTCCCAATCCCTGGGCGCTGTTTTCCAGCGTGTTGAAAGCAACTTGAGCACCGGGCACCGCACGCAGATTGCTGCTCAACTCGTGTTGCAGGGACTGCACACGCCGCCACGCCAATTCGTGTTCAAAATGCTCAGCGCGCCAGACATCGCATTGCTGGCGCAACCTTGGATTGGCCGCATTGTTGCGCAGCCGCAGCAGCCAATTGATGGCCTGTTTGACCACCTTCTGCTGAGGTTCACCGCGCCGGTGAAGTGACGAGTTATCCACAGACATCACGCTTCATACCGCAAGACATAGCAGTGATACAGCGCATCAGCGACATAACGTTCCACCGACTCAGGGACAAGCCCATCTGCTCGGCAATCTGCTTGTGAATAAGTCCTTCGCACTGAGCCAACAAAAATGCCTGACGCACTTTCGGCTTCAGGCATTCAAGCATGCGATCGCGCAGCCACGCGTTGAGCCAACCGTGATGGCTACTGTAAAGCGTCTGAACGGCAAACTCAGGTGAGGACATGAACGCGGCAGCCCTAACGTCACAAATGATAATTAGTCGCATTGTCATCAAGGGTTACGGAATTTGCAACTGCCGGTCTAACAACCGTCATCACAAAAATACTATTCGATCGCTCTAGCGTGCCGTTCGGCGGGAATGCCGGGCATTTCTTACAAACCCCTAAGATTTCTCCGATTTGTGCCGACAGACTGGTGAGACATGCGTGCACCAAAGTAGAGCGGACGAAGAATGCCGCCTGCGCTGTTACATGGAATGTTGCACCTGGAACGCATCCCCACTTTTTGCATAAGAAGTCCCATGAAATGAATCTCAAATTCAGCCATAAAATCCTTCTGGCCGCCTCTGGCGTCGTGGTGCTGGCTTTTGCGTTGTTCACTTTGTACAACGACTATCTGCAGCGAAACACCATCCGGCAAAACCTCGAATCCTCCGTCCAGCAAGCCGGCGATCTGACCGCCAGCAGCGTGCAGAACTGGATGAGCGGCCGTGTGCTGGTGCTGGAAAACCTCGCACAGAACGTCGCTCATCAAGGCGCCAGCGCGGACCTGCCAGGCCTGGTTGATCAACCAGCCTTCACCTCGAACTTCCAGTTCACCTACGTTGGCCAGGCCAATGGCGTGTTCACGCAACGCCCCGACGCGAAGATGCCGGACGGTTACGATCCGCGTCAGCGTCCCTGGTACAAACAAGCCGTGGCTGCCGACAAGACCATGCTGACGCCGCCGTATATGGCCGCCGTCGGTGGTTTGGTGGTGACGATCGCGATGCCGGTGAAAAAGAACGGCCAATTGCTGGGCGTGGTCGGCGGTGACCTGAGCCTGGAAACCCTGGTGAAGATCATCAACTCGGTGGACTTCGGTGGCATCGGCCACGCGTTCCTGGTCAGCGCCGATGGTCAGGTGATCGTCAGCCCGGACAAAGACCAGGTGATGAAAAACCTGAAGGACATTTATCCAAACTCCGGCGTGCGCATCGAGAAGGGTAATCAGGACGTCACCCTGAACAAGCAGGACCGCATCCTCTCGTTCACTCCGGTGAGCGGTTTGCCGAATGCCGAGTGGTACATCGGTCTGTCAATCGACAAGGACAAGGCCTACGCGCCGCTGAGCCAATTCCGTACCTCGGCGCTGATCGCAATGTTCATCGCCGTCAGCGTTATTGCAGTGCTGCTGAGCCTGCTGATCAACGTGCTGATGCGTCCGCTGACCACCATGGGCCGCGCGATGCAGGACATCGCCCAGGGTGAAGGTGACCTGACCCGTCGTCTGGCCGTGGAAAGCAAAGACGAGTTCGGCGAGTTGGGCGGTTCGTTCAACCAGTTCGTTGAGCGGATTCACGCGTCGATTTCCGAAGTGTCCTCGGCGACCCGTCAGGTCCACGATTTGTCGCAGCGCGTGATGGCATCGTCCAACGCATCGATCGTCGGTTCCGACGAACAAAGCGCGCGCACCAACAGCGTGGCGGCGGCGATCAATCAACTGGGTGCCGCTACTCAGGAAATCGCCCGTAATGCCGCCGATGCTTCGCAGCACGCCAGCGGCGCGAGCGAGCAGGCGGACGACGGTCGTCAGGTGGTGGAGAAAACCATCCTGGCCATGACCGAGCTGTCGCAGAAAATCAGCCTGTCCTGCACCCAGATCGAAACCCTGAACGCCAGCACTGACAACATCGGGCACATTCTGGATGTGATCAAAGGCATCTCTCAGCAGACCAACTTGCTCGCGCTCAACGCCGCCATCGAAGCGGCGCGTGCCGGTGAAGCCGGCCGCGGTTTTGCGGTCGTAGCGGACGAAGTGCGCAACCTGGCGCATCGCACGCAGGAGTCGGCGGAAGAGATCCACAAGATGATCACCTCGCTGCAAATCGGTTCTCGCGAAGCAGTGACGACCATGAACGCCAGTCAGGTCTCCAGCGAAGAGACTGTCGAAGTGGCAAACCAGGCGGGCCTGCGACTGGTCAGCGTGACCCAGCGTATCGGCGAAATCGACGGCATGAACCAGTCGGTGGCCGCGGCGACCGAAGAGCAGACCGCCGTGGTGGAAACCCTCAACGTCGACGTCAACCAGATCAACTTGTTGAACCAGCAGAGCGTGGCCAACCTCAATGAAACGTTGAAGGATTGTGATGCGCTGTCGTTGCAGGCGAACCGTTTGAAGCAGTTGGTGGATAGCTTCAAGATCTGATTCAGGTCAGTTCTACCGCGTTATCGTTCTTCGCGAGCAAGCTTCGCTCCTACAGAGTTTTACGATGCCCTTGTAGGAGCGAGGGTTGCCCGCGAAAGCGGTAGACCAGTCACCGCTGAACCTAAGCCTTAAGCAAACAGCTTCAACACATTATTCATCGCATCATCCGCAAACCCCTGCACAAAATCCTTGAACCCCGGTAACGCCTCATCACCCCCCTGCGCCGGCTCGGCAATGATGGTCCAGGTCGCCCGCGACTGGCCCGCACCCAGCGGTTCAACACTCATCGCCGCCCACAAACTGGCCACGCCCAGCGTGTTGTAAATCGTGGTCCACGTCATGTTCAGCGCCTGGTCATCCCGCGAGTTGAGTTGCTCGACCACCACGTTACCGTCCTTGAAGAATTTCTTGCGCAGCGACGACACGCCTTCGCCCGTCATCTCGATGTGCGACAGCGCCGGAATGAATTGATCGAAACCGGCAAAATTGCCGACCACTGCCCAGACCTTCGCTGAGTCAGCCGGCACTTCTACTGACGACACGACGTGGCAGCCTTGAGGGTTTTTGATCAGGGTATCGGGTTGCAGAGTGCTCATGGTCTTGCTCCATTGGGTTTGAGTGAATCAGATGAAATTGATTTCTTTGAGGTAATCGCAACCGCGACGCAGCAGCGCCGGGGATTTTTCCGGGTAGTGCGCGCCCATCTGCCGAACGCCGGCCTGCGCGTTGTCGTGGCCGATCATCGAGATGTCGCCGATGTCTTCCTCGAAGCCGTTTAGGTAGAAACCGAGCACGCCGAACAGCGCGTTGTCGCTGTCGACCCGGCCCAGTTGCTGCTGCCAGTCGGCAACGCTGACCATGGAAAACTCCCGCCCAGCCTCACGGAATGACGCGACGTAGTCGTCCCAACTCAGGGGCTCAGGGTTGTGCAGGTTGAACACCGCTTTTTCAGGCGAATATCGGCTGGCGTGAAAGGCGATGAAGCGGGCGAGAAAGTCCACCGGCATCAGGTCAAAGTTCAGCGCGAACTCCGGCACCTGACCGAGCTGGATCGAACCCTTGAGCATCAGCATCAAGCGATTTTTATGCGGCTGACAGACGCCGGTCAGGCTGTTGAAACTGATGTTGCCGGGGCGATAAAGATTGACCCGCACCCCAAGCTCGCGCGCCCGTTCGAGGATCCGTTCGCCGACCCACTTGGACAGGTTGTAGCCGTTCTTGATGTAGATCGGCGGGGTCTGCGCGGCAGGCAACTCCAGCACCCGACCGTCGTCGGCAATCGTGCTGGACGCCGACAGCGTGGAGACAAAATTGAAGATCTTCTTGCTGCGCCCCTCGCACAGCCGAAGGCATTCGAAAATCGGCTCGACGTTGTCCCGCGCCAGAGACTCGTAATCGAGCACGTGATTGACGTTGGCGGCGTTGTGCACCAACGCGCCGAACTCCCGGTCGAGACGCTCGTAAACGTCCGCATCGAGACCCAATGCCGGGCGCGTAATATCCGCCGCGTAAACCTGCACCCGACTCAGGTCCAGATGCTCCAAACGGTTTTCCCGCAACGCGTGAGCGAAGCGCTCCGCCGCCGATTGCCCGCCGCCATCGCGCACCAGGCAGGCGACTTCACTGACGCCCCACGCCAGCAACGCCTCGACGATGTGCACACCGACAAAACTGTTGGCGCCGGTGACGATTACCTTGTGCACATCGCCCAGGCGGCTGATGGGCAGCGGCTGAATATCCAGCTCGCGGAAGGCATCCGCCAGCGCCTGCGCGCTCAGGACTTCCTCGGTGCCGGAGCCGCGTACCAACGTTGCCAACTTCGCAATGGTCGGCAATTCAATGAAGCGGTTGATCGAGATGCTGCGGCCGAATTCCTCACGCAATCGCAGCAGCATCCGTGACAACAGAATTGAATGACCGCCCAGATTAAAGAAACTTTCGTCGGTTGAAATATCACTGGTCGGCAGCTCCAGCAGCTCGGCCCAGATCTCCAGCAACAGCGCTTCATCGGCACTGACGGGCAAGCGCCGCAACGTGTGTTCGGAAACATTCACCGGCATTGCCAGCAGCGCTTTGCGGTCGACCTTGCCGTTGCTGGCGAACGGCATACTCGGCAGCTCGGTCCAGGCGATGGGTTGCATGTAGTCCGGCAAAAACTGCGTCGCATGAGCCTTCAACGCTTCGCGAGCGACGCCGGGGTGTGCCTCCTGAGGTTGTGCGAGAAAGGCCAGAATCCGTCGCTGACTGTCGATGACCACCGCCACCTGGCGGTACAACTGACTGTCGCGCAGGCAGCGTTCGATCTCTTCCGGCTCGACCCGAAAGCCGCGAATTTTCACCTGATTGTCCCGCCGTCCACACAGCTCGATACCGTCGCGGGTCCATTTCGCCATGTCTCCCGTCCGGTAGGCGCGCAGGCTCTGGCCGTCCGGCAAGTTCAAGTCCAGGTAACGCTCGGCGGTCTGCTGCGGGTTGTTCAGATAACCCAGGCACACCCCCGGCCCGACGATGTACAACTCACCGACGGTCTGCTCGGCCACCGGTTGAAACGCTTCGTCGAGAATCAGCACCTGGCTGTTGGCAATCGGCGCCCCGAGTGTGCGGTTGCTGTCGCCGGCGCGCAGCTGACGCGCGGTGATCAGCACCGTGGCTTCGGTCGGGCCATAGAGGTTGTAGAGGTTGCCCTGACGGGTGAGCTGCTCGATGACATAGGGCTCGCAGACGTCGCCGCCGGTCATCACATGATCCAGAACCTGCAACTGATCCAGCGGCAGAATGCTCAACAGTGCCGGCGGCAAAAACGCATGGCTGAGGCGTTGATGGCGGATCAGCTCGACCAGCTGCAAGGGATCGCGGCGCTGGTCGTCGCTCGGCACGATCAGCTCGGCGCCCTGAAGCAGGGTCGGGAAGATATCGATCAGCGAGGAGTCGAAACTCAACGATGAAAACTGCAAGGCCCGACTTTGCTCGGTCAGCTGCACATAGTCTGCGTACCACGCGGTGAAGTGCGCGAGGTTGGCCTGGCTGAGCAATACCCCTTTGGGATGCCCGGTGGTGCCCGAAGTGTAGAGCGCCATGCAGGGCGCATCGAGGTCGGGTCGCTGGCGCATTAAGGGTTGGCCGAGGTCGACGTCTGCGAAGTCGATGCGGCTGATGTCCAGCCCCGGCATTTCGTCGGCGAGGGGATGCTGGCCGTCATGCAGTAACAACACAGCCCCGGCATTCGAAAGAATGTACTGCTGACGTTGCAGCGGGTGGCTCGGCTCCAGCGGCAAGTACACCGCGCCGCTGCCCAGAATCGCCAGGATCCCCGCATACAGCGCACTGCATTTCGGCAGGCAAACCCCGACCACCAGCGGCCCTTGATGCTGAGCGAACAATGGCAACAAGCGCTGCTGGATCGCGCGGCTGTGGGCGTGCAATTGCCGATAGCTGACCGAGGTACCGTCGATGTTAAGCGCAGGGCGTTCGGCGGACTCGACGAAGCGCTGCTCCAGACGCTCGATCATCGGGATCCGGGCGAGTTGCTGCAGCCACGGTTGAGCCGTGTTGTTGAGTTGATGGATGAACGCCAGGCCCTCTAGAAATTGCAGGCTTTCCACCCGCTCGAAGCGAGCCGCCGCTGCCGGTTCGGCGTGCAGAAAATAGCCTTCATCCCGGGAGAACCGGCTGACCAGCAGCGCGACGTGATCCACCAGTTCCGCCACAGCTCGCAGGCGTAATGCCTGGCCGTTTCCCGAAGGTTCATCGGCAATCGGCACGCGAGTGAACAGTCTTGATCCGTGCATGCACAGCAGGTCTATCGGCGGCAGCCCGCAGATGCCTGACTCGCCGACGTCCAGTTGCAATGTCAGTTGCGGCGCATCACTCAGGACTGAAAACGCTTGGCTAGCATCATCGATCAGCAAATCAAACGATGGCGGCTCGTCGAACGCCCCAAGCCGCGCCAGCGAATGACCATGCTGTTCAAGTTCCTGCGCCAGGTCGGTCAAGGCCTGGCTTTGCCCAATGAGCAGAATGTCGAGACGTCTCATGATGTTCTCCTCGTTAAACCAGGTAATCGCTGAGGGCGTCTTGCACGCACGGCGAATCGAGCAGCGAACTGCTGCGGAAAAACCGCACGATGTTGGCGACCAGCGGGTGATGACGATTGATCGGGAAGGCCATCCCCGAGATTTCGTTCTTGAGTGCCTGGCGTGCCGCGTCGCTGATCTGCAAGGATTCGATCAATCGGAAGTCGAATGACTTCTGGATGTCGTTGGTCAGGTAATGGCCGATGAACACCGGCAAAATCTGTGCGATCTGCTGGCGGTCGTCTTCGCTCGCGGTGTGCCAATAGATGCGCACCATCCGCGACCAGAACCCTGAGTGGCGGCCTTCATCGAGCAAGTGGTCGGCCATCAGGCCCTTGATCGATTGCTTGACCGTGTCGTCCTTGGCGAACGCCGCCACATCGCCGGTCACGGTGTTCTCGGCGATGGCCACGCAAATCAGTTCCACGGCGCTGCGCAAGTGTTCCGGCGCGAGGGCCACGGCTGCCGGAATCGCCCGGCTCAGCTCGATTTCATCCGGCAGCTGGATCGGCGTGATGCCAGTCATGGCGACGGTCTGCTGCATGAAATCCATCGCCACCAGCGCGTGGTAATCCTCGTCCACCACCACGGTCATGGCGTCATACCGACAGGCGAACGGGAACGCCACGGCGAAGCGATTCTTGGCGATGCTGCGGGCAGTCTTGTCGACGATCTCGGTTTCGAAAATCACCACGTCGTTGATGAATTTGTAGAGCGTTTGCACCAACGCGAAGTCCCGTTGCTCCGGGCATTCGCGCAGGAAGGTTTCACTCAGTACCAGTGGCTGGCGGCTCAACGGATAGATCAGCTTGTCATCGTTCTCCAGCACTCGCCGTGGCCGCGTGCGGATGGTGGCGCGGCTCTCCCAGGCGTCGGCGAAGGATTGGTAGTCGGCGGCGTTCATGCGTTCACCTCAGGCATAGGTTCGCTCATGCTCAGACGCAAACCGTCCCAAAGGGCGATGCGGCTTTCCACAGCGGCAATGGCGCTGGCGTAGACGTCTTCTTCGCGTTGCAAATCGCCATTGACCAGCCGTGCCAGGAGTTTTTCTGCCGCCGGGCCATGGTCCTCGGAGTCGACTTCGATGTGCCGCTCCAGGTAATACCGGAAGGTCGGCGCTTGCTCGATGCCAATGCCCCAGTCGTCGAGAATCCGCTGGAACATCTGTGGAATAACACTCTCACGACCATGCAAAAACGCAGCAGCGACACTGTGTCCCGGCGCATGCAGCGCGGTGTGCAAGGTGTGCCGCACGAACTGCGCGGCCGCCGGATCGACATCAACGCTTTGCAGTGCCACGTCGTAACTCACGCCTTCTTGTTGCAACGCCACGAAGCGTTCGACAGCGACCGTGCTGGCACCGACTTCGCGCATCGCATCCAGGTACAACTCAAAATGACTGTAATGACCCTGGGCCGGACGATCGTCGGACTCTTCACCCAGCACAATCTCATTGATTAGACGCGCGGCCTGCGGATCTCGCGGCGGCAGCCAAGGCAGTTGAACGCAGGTCAGTTCCTGTTGCAGCCGCTTGGTCAGCGACATGAAATCCCACACCGCAAAGACATGGGTTTCCATGAAACGTTGAAGTACCGATAGTGAATGAATTTCAGAAAAGATCGGGTGCGCACTAAGTTCTGCTTTCTTCTGAATGAGGCGGTCTTTATTCGTTTTCATGAGCGAGCCTATAAGTGATCTGAAATGCCGTTAAGGGTGTTGTGATCAATAAGTGACGGTCGTTAACGTTTTTTATTGGCGAGCGAATGCCTCAATTAAATTGATGTCATCAAGTGCGATAAAGTCGTTTCGGTGCCGTGTTTTCTGGCGGCGGAGAAAAACTAATACACGAACAAAGAGTCGGGCAAGTTATTTTTATATAATTTGCAAGTTGTGTTTTCTCGCGCGCGACAAGTTCCGATAAAACTATAAGTGTCAGTTTTATTTGGGCGTAGTTGCTCCTTTCGACGAAGTATCGTCAAAATTCAAATAAAGAGTGAATGCCTCACTCAAAGCAACTTTCAAAGTTGTTCCGTTGAATGCTTCAAGGGGTGGAAGTTGGCTGGGATTGACGCCGGTGCTTCCTTTCCCGTGACAAGACTCCTTCCGTAGGTTCTTGGTGCGAGGACTGCGCCGCCAATGCGGTGCGTCGCCCGTTCATTATTCGTTGGCAGCCCAAGAGTGAGCGTAAATCACGGCCGCCGCTATCGCCCGGACGTCATCTTTGCTGGCGTATTGATGGAACTGAGGGAGGTCTGTCGATGGCAAGGCGTTAGGGAAGGGAAGTTCGGTCGCTGGATAGCTCGGTGTGAGCACAGGGGATGTGTAAGGAGATTATTCACGGCAAACCCGACGCGCAGTTCAAACTGCGCGCCCAGGTTTGGCGTCGGGATTTACCTGGATGTTTTCTTGTTCAGCGCTTCCGGGCTGTTGAGGTAACGCGTGATCACCTCTACACCGCGATTGAGGTGATTTTCGAGCAGCTTCACCGAGCGTTCGATGTCGCGGTCTTCGACGGCAAGCAACAGCGCTCGGTGGTCTTCCTGGGATAATTTGCCCAGGCCCATGGCTTCCAGGTTGAAGCGCAGGAAGCGCTCTTCTTCGTTCAGCCCTTCTTCGACGAGCCGCAACAGCCGGCCGTTAGGTGCCTTGCAATAAAGCGCCATGTGGAAGAGGCGATTGAGGCGGCCGATCTCGCTGTAATCGTGTTCCGTTTCCATGTCGTCGATATGCCTGGCGGCCTGTTCGAAGTCTTCCTTCTCCAACAAGGGAATCGACAGGCGCAGGGCCTCGGATTCCAGCAGGATTCGCAACGCATAGGTTTCGACGGCATCGCCCTGAACCAGCGGTGCAACCACTGCGCCTTTGTGGGCGATAACGTTGAGCAGCGCCTGGGCTTCAAGCTGGCGCAAGGCTTCGCGCACCGGCATGCGGCTGACGCCGAACAGGTCGGCCAGATCTTGCTGGCGCAACGCGGTGCCGCAGGGAATACGCCCGTCGAGAATGGCCGAACGCAGGGTTTCTTCAATCACCGAACGCGCCAAGTGAGCTGGAATCGGCCCGTTGACCTTGATACTGCTGAGGGGGTTGGGCTTCTGTGTCACGACTACGCACCCTGTTTGGCTGAAATATTTGGATCCAAATGGACACTAGTGACTGCCATGCAGCTTGTCAAACGGACAAAAGATCGCCGCCCGCGACTTTTCATGTCATTCACCATTCAAAGTCTAGCGCGCCGCCGGTGATTGCACCGTGCCATTGTCTTTTAACGGGCTAACCTGCACCATCAACCGAATTCCACCTGCCTGACCTGGATGCCTCGCATTGGCGGTACGTTTCGCGATCCCTCGGACTTTGCGCTGGCTGTGCTGCGCGGTGCTGCTGGCCGGCGCCATGCTGGGCGGGCTGCATGCCGATTGGGATTTTTCGCTGATCAGCCGCAAGGCGCAGGCCTTGTACGGGCCGTTGGGCGACGGGAAGCCGCGGATCGATGCCTGGCAGCAGTTGCTGGCCACGCAAAAACAGGCCAGCGAGCTCGAACAGCTCAATGTGGTCAACCAGTTTTTCAACAAACAGGTGCGCTACGTTGAGGACATCGACCTGTGGCACGAGGTCGACTATTGGGAAACCCCCATCCAAGCCTTGTGGAAAGGCGCCGGCGATTGTGAAGACTACGCAATCGCCAAGTACTTCAGCTTGCGCCATCTCGGCGTTTCCAGTGACAAGCTGCGCATCACCTACGTCAAGGCGTTGCGCCTGAACCGGGCGCACATGGTGCTGACGTACTACTCGAGCCCCGAGGCCATGCCGCTGGTACTCGACAGCCTGATCGATGCGATTAAACCGGCCAGCCAACGAACCGATCTGCTGCCGGTCTACTCTTTCAATGCCGAAGGGTTGTGGTTGCCGGGCGCCAAGGGCAACAAGAAAGTCGGTGATACCAAACGCTTGTCTCGTTGGCAGGACGTGTTGAAGAAAATGCAGGCCGAAGGTTTCCCGGTCGAGACGACTAACTAGGAGCACGCGCTCAGATGTCTTTGTTCAAACAGCTGTTGATCGCTATCTGTCTGTTCCTGGTGATCGCCTTCACCGGCAGCTTCATGGTCAGCCTGGAAAGCTCGCGCACCCAGTACGTCAACCAGTTGCGCTCCCACGCCCAGGACGCCGCGACCGCATTGGCGCTGTCCCTGACGCCGAACATCGACGACCCGGCGATGGTCGAGTTGCTGGTCAGCTCGATCTTCGACAGCGGTTATTACGCGAGCATCCGCGTGGTCGACCTCAAGACTGACCAGACCATCGTCGAGCGCAGCGGCATTCCGGCGGTGAACAACGTGCCGGACTGGTTCGTCAAAATGATTGGCCTGGAGCCGGCCGGTGGCGATGCGCTGGTCAGCCGTGGCTGGGAACAGGCTGCGCGGGTCGAAGTGGTCAGCCATCCGATGTTCGCGTTGGCCAAACTGTGGCAGAGCGCGTTGGGCAGCCTCGGCTGGTTGCTGATCTGCGGTGCGGTGAGCGCGGTGTTGGGCGCGCTGTTGCTGCGTCGACAACTGAAGCCGCTGGACTACATGGTCAAGCAATCCCACGCCATCGCTCGCCGCGAATTCCTCAGCCTGCCGGAACTGCCGCGCACTCCGGAACTGCGCCGTGTGGTGCAGGCCATGAATCAGATGGTCGAGAAGCTCAAGGCGCTGTTTCAGGAACAGGCCGAGCGCAGTGAAAAGCTGCGGGTCGAGTCCTATCAGGACAACCTGACGGGCCTGGCCAACCGTCGCTATTTCGAGATGCAGTTGAACGCCCGGGTGAGCAATCCGGAGCAGGCGAGTTCAGGTTATTTGCTGCTGTTGCGGGTCAAGGACCTGGCCGGTTTGAACCAGCGGCTGGGCGGTCAACGCACCGACCAATTGTTGCAAGCGGTGGGCGAGCAGCTGTCCCGCGAGTGCGCCAAGTACCCGGAAACGCAAAACCTCGTCACGCGGATCCGTGGCGGTGAGTTCGCCGTGCTGGCGCCGGGGCTGGTGCGCGAAGAAGCGCTGCAACTGGCGCAGAACCTCGACAGTGCCTTGGCGAGCCTGCATGCCACCGGCGCCACTGACGTGGCCTCTGTGGCGTCGATCGGGCTCGCGCCGTTTGTTCATGGCGACTCACCGCAAGCGGTGCTCGGGTTGGGCGATCAGGCGTTGGCTCAGGCTGAAGGGCAGGGTGAACAGAGTTGGGCGTGCCTCGACCACAGCGCCTCGGCCAGCGTCGGCGATGACCATCACGCCTGGAATAACTTGCTGGATCAGGCGTTGAATCAGCGGCGTTTCCAGTTGTATTTCCAGCCGGTGGTGGCCAGCCAGGACACGCAACTGGTCCTGCATTACAAGGTGCTGTCACGGTTGATCGACGACGACGGCCAGACCATTCCCGCCGGACGCTTCCTGCCGTGGCTCGAGCGCTTTGGCTGGACCGCGCGCCTGGATCGGCTGATGTTGGAGCTGGTGCTTGAGCAGATGGCCGAGCATCAAGAGTCGCTGGCGCTGAACCTGTCTTCGGCGACGTTGGCCGATCCGCAGGCGCTGAACAAGATTTTTGAGATTTTGCGTGTGCACTCCGATCTCGGTCCACGGCTGACGCTGGAAATCGGCGAGGAGCAATTGCCCGAGCAAGCGATGCTGGAAGAACTGACGCGGCGTCTGCATGAGCTTGGGTTCTCCCTGAGCCTGCAACGGTTTGGCGGGCGCTTCAGCATGATCGGCAACCTGGCGCGGCTGGGGTTGGCGTATCTGAAGATTGACGGCAGTTATATCCGGGCGATTGATCAGGAAAGCGACAAGCGCTTGTTTATCGAGGCGATCCAGCGTGCGGCGCATAGCATTGATTTGCCGTTGATTGCCGAGCGGGTGGAGACCGAAGGGGAGTTGCTGGTGATTCGCGAGATGGGGTTGTATGGGGTTCAGGGGCAGCTGTTTGGTGAACCGAAGCCCTGGCAGTGAGGCTTTAAGATTTGGTCGTCTGGGAGTCCGCGTTCGCGGGCAAGCCTCGCTCCTACAGGTCGGGGTGTTCGCGCGATTGCGGCACACGTTAACCTGTAGGAGCGAGGCTTGCCCGCGAAGGCGTCGGCAAAACCAACATCGAAGGCGGAGTCTTAAATCAACCCCGTCTCATCATCATCAATCAAATGACTCAACCCACCCAACGCCTCACGGGCCTGGTTCCGGTCCATCAGTTTGGCCTGAGCAGCGGCCGGCAAGTCGGTGACGCGGATCACGCCTTTGCTGGTCAGCACCTGAATCAAGTCGTCGAGTACCCGGATCATTTCCAGGTCGCTCTGCTTGAGCTGTTTGAGGCTGGTTTCCATCACTTCGTTGGCATACCAGGCCTGGATTTCATGGTGGTCAGCCGGCAGCGTTTCCGTGGCCTCGGCGTAGGCTGCGGCTTCCACGCGCACTAACTGACCTTGCGCATCGCGTTGCACGTAGAACATTGAGCATCCCTCAGAAATGAACCAGCGTCATGCTGTCAGCAGCATAGGCCAACTGGACGCGAGTATGCGGTGCGGCGACGAAATCGTCACCGGGGGCATGCGCGCAAACGTGACGGCCGCCCCATAAGGGCGGCCGTTTTTCGTTGGATCAGCTGTTGTTGTGGTCGACTTTGATGGTCGGGTCGCTGCCGGCAATCAACGTGTGAATGTTGGCACTGGACCAGTTGTTGCCTTCCAGTTTGATCGTCACATCCGGCGTTGCGGCGGCCGCATCGCCCGAGTTGAACTTGCCGCCGGAACTGACTTGCAACGATGACACGCCATCCACGGTGCTGATCTTCAGGAAGTTGTCGATGGTGCTGCCGGTTTCGCCTTGCAGCAGATCGCGCAGGTCGATGCGATCACCTTCGCTCGCCTTGAAGTCCTTGATCACGTCGCTGCCGGTATCGCCAGCCTTCCAGACGAAGGTGTCGGCGCCCGAACCGCCAATCAGGATGTCGTTGCCCTGACCGCCCATCAGCGAGTCGTTACCCGTGCCACCGAGCAGAATGTCATTGCCCTTGCCGCCGTCGAGCAGGTCATTGCCCCCCGAGCCGAAGAGAATGTCATTGCCCGCACCGCCCAGCAGCGTGTCGTTGCCGTCATGGGCACCGGACACATCGAAGGCGCTGTAGTGCTCGGTGATGTACTGGTGCACGTTGCTGGTCGAGACTTTGCTGACGTCCACGCCGGACTCTTTCGCGACGAACGCCTGGATCGCCGGATAACCCTCGCCGGCAATGCCGTTGAAGCTCACCAGATCACCGAACAGGATGTCGTTGCCGTCGCCACCATTGACCGTGTCGGAACCCGGCATGGTTGCTTCGGTGTGGCCGATGATCGAGTTGGCCAGGTCTTTCGGATCGATGTTGGTTTGCGGCGTCTTGTCCGTGTCGTACGGCTTGAGGTCGTTTAGGGTGACGTCTTTGTTCAGGCCGATGGCTTCTACCGTCGAAACCTTGCCCAGCAGCGCGAAGCTGTCGGTGGAGTTGTCGATGGCGCTGGAGCCGGTGCTGCTGCCGTTACCATCGCGATAAGACAGCTCGTACGTGCCGTTACCCTCGGCGCGAATAGTGCCCAGTTCGTCACTGCTCCAGTAACCGCCCTTCGAGTTCTTGTACGTCTGCAGCGTGACGGTGCCGGAGTTATCGATGGTCAAGTAGTGAGTGCTGTCCAGATAGCCGGAATAGGTCTGACCCAACTTGTAATTGGTGGTGGTGATGACGTCATCGAGCTTCACGTTGCCGAACAGGGTCGGGTTAGTCTGCTCACCGCTCTGGTAGTAGGTCGGCTTACCGTCGGTGATGAAGTACGTGAGGTTCTTCGCCCCGGTGTTCGCCACGGCGTCGGCACTCTGGAACCAGTTCGCCGTGGTTTTGAACACGTCCTCGTAGTTGGTGCCGCCGCCGGAAACCATGGAATCAAGCACCGCGTTGAGCAGGATCAGCGCATTCGGATCATTCAGGTTCACCGAGACAGACTTGTTGACCTGGTTGTCGAAGTCCGCGAGGAAGATGTTCACGGTGCCGGAGTTGCCACCCATGCTCTGCTTGAGGGTGTTGAACACCGAGGTCAGCGAGTCCTTGGCGGCGCTGACCGACGACGCGCTCATGCTGCCTGAGCTGTCGACCATGAACGCGATGTTGTAGTTGGTGCCCGGCACCACGGTCAGCCCGCCAATGTCGGCGACCATGATGTCGTTGCCGTCGGTGCCGGTGATGGTGTCGTCGGCCGCGGTAGCGGTGACGGCGTTGTAGACCGTCGGGTAAACCGTGACCGGGATCGTCGCGGTGCTTGTCGCCGAGCCGCCGAGGACCTCGGTGGAGGTCGAGGTCACGGTCAGGTTGAACTGGCCGTTGTAGTACGGCGGCGGGGTCACGGTCAGGGAACCGAGGTTCCAGCCGGTGACGTTGGCTTCACCCGACGTGGTGCTGGCGGTGAAGGTGTGGCCGGCGCCATCGGTAAGCACCGAGCCTGCCGGGATGCCGCTGATCTTCACGATCAGGCTTTCGGAGCCGTCGGTATCTGTGAGCGCAGTCTTGATCGCAGACAGGTGAACGCTGGTGCCTTCGGCCGCTTCGTTGAGCTTGTAGCCGTCGTAGTAGCCTTCGCCGTTTGTGCCGTGCAGGTCGGAAACCGTCACGCCGGAAGCGGCCAGATCTGCTACGCCAGTGTACAGCGGCACGCCAGCGCTGCTCAGGTCGACCGCTGCACCGCCGTTGACCGACAGGTTGACGTCATAGCTGCCCGGGCCGCTCTGGTTGTGGTGGTAGATGTCCAGCGTGTAATAACCGCTGGTGGTCGGGATAAACGAACCGCTCAGTTTGCCGCCCGCACCCCACGTGATCGCCGCGACGTTTTTGCCGCCGATGGTCACGAGCAGGCTGTCATCGCCGGTACCGCTGAAGGTGTAAGTCTTGCCTGCTTCGAGGTAGATCAGGCCGGAGGTTTTCGACGCCGTGCCGGCCGCGACGCTGCCGTCGGACTGCACATTGGTCACCGTGCCACTGGTGTTCGGTTTGCCCGCGCCATCGATGACGCTTTTCAGTGTGCCCGAAGAGGCGCCGCTGCCATCGGTGCCGAGGCCCGACAGGCCGGTCCAGACTTCTTTGATCAGCCCGGTGGATTTGACGCTGTTGTCCGCAACGCTCAGGGACGGAGCATCGGCAACGGGCGTGATGTCGATTTTGATCGTGCCGGTGTTGCCCAGCAGCGAACCGTCGGTTGGCTGGAACTTGATCTGTGCGTAGTCCGTCAGATTGTTGCCCACGCCGGTGCCGCCGTAGCCATTGGCGCCGGATTCGTTGGCATCCGGCAGGAAGCGCACTTTGCCCGCGTCGATGTCAGCCTTGGAGAGGGTCTGGTTGGTCGTTACGTCGGTCCAGGTCGAGCCGTTCAGGTACTGCAATTTGCCTTCGCCCGGCAGGCCGGTGATTTTCACACCGAGGCTGGCGGCAGGGCTGTCGACATCGCTGACGCCGAAGGTCGACCAGCCGAGGATCAGCGGGGTGTCCTCGGTGCCGGTGACGTTAACCGGTGCGGCGGCCGGTGCATCGTTCACTGCCACGACGTTGACGGTGGTGGTCGCGGTGTTGGAGTAGTTGCTGCCATCGGTCACCGTCACAGTGATGATCCGCGGCACGGTGCTCGGGTCTTCGCTGCCGTTGGTGAAGCTGATGTTTTTGATCTGTTGCATGTAGTCGGCCAGCGTCGCGTTGCCGGACAACGTCAGCGTGACGGTGCCATCCTTGCTGTTGGCATTGATGGTGATGCCGTTGACGCTGTTGCCCAGGTTCAGCGCATCGCCCGGCTGACGGTTGGTCAGCACGATGGTCGCGCCGGTCAGCATGGCGCTGTCCGCGTCGGTGATTTTCAGGTCGATGTCACCGATCGATACGCCTTGGCCCGTGGTGCCTTCGGTGAAGGTCACGTTGTAGTTGGCTCCCGTGGCACCGCTGGAGTTGTTGGCATCCAGGTCGAGCACAGGCGGCGCATCGTTGTCGATGATCGAGGTGTTGACGCTGCCGTTGGCCGCGCTGATCGCCAGGTTCTCGAAGTTACCGCCGGTGGCCGAATCGATCTTGACCACGAAGTTTTCAGTGCCTTCGGTGATCCTGTCGTCCAGGGTCGCGACGTTGAAATTCGCCGTGCTGGCGCCCGCCGGAATTTTCACGGTGTACACGCCGGTGAAGTCCGAACCGTCGGCGGCGGTGCCGCTGTAGGTGATCTTCAGGGTGACTTCGGTCTGCGCCGGATTCGTCAGGCTGACGGTGTAACTGGCGGTCTGGCCTTCGGTCACCGACGTGCTGCCGGTGATGCTCACTTCGGTCTTGTCGAGGGTGTCGGTGACGTTGGTGACGGCTGCCGTCGGGCTTTTGACCAGATTCTCGAAATTGCCACCGGTGGTGTTGCTGATGGTCGCCTGGACCGTGCCCGCGTCTTTGTAAACGTCGTCTTTCGGCGCGGCAAAGCTCACGGTGCCCGTGGTTTTGCCGGCGTCGATGGTGATCACCGCGCCATTGCTCAACGTCACGGTCACCGGTGTGCCGGCGGCGTTGGTCAGGGTGGCGGTGTAGATGATCTGGCCGCCTTCGGCCACCGAGTTGCTCGCACTCAGCGACACAGTGGTCGTGTCGGTGGTGTCGGTCACGGTGGTGCTGACCGGGGTTTTGTCGGCAACCAGATTTTCGTAGTTGCCGCCGCTGACGTTGGTGATCGAGTTGGTCAGTGGTGTGTGGCCGCTCAGTGCATCGTTTGGCGCGAGGGTGGTCACGAAGCCGGTGGTTTTACCGATGTCGATGGTGATTGTTTGGCCGTTGGCCAAGGACACGGTGACCGGGCTGCCAGTCACTGCCGCGCCAACTGTGGCGGTGTAAGTGACGGTGCCGCCTTCAGCGGCCGAGGCGGTGGCTTTCAGGGTCACGGTCGAGGTGTCGAGAGTGTCGGTGACACTGGTAACGACCGCGGTTTTGTTCGGAACCAGGTTCTCGAAGTTGCCGCCAGTCGCGGTGGTGATGTTCGCCTGGACTCTGCCGGCATCGATGTAGACGTCGTCTTTTGGCGCATCAACGGTCACGGTGCCGGTGGTTTTGCCTGCGTCGATGGTGATAACCGCGCCATTGCTCAACGTCACGGTCACAGGTGTGCCGGCCGCGTTGGTCAGGGTTGCGGTGTAGACGATCGAACCGCCTTCAGCGACCGAGTTGGTCGCGCTCAGCGACAGGTTGGTCGTGTCGGTGGTGTCGGTCACGGTGGTGCTGACCGGGGTTTTGTCGGCAACCAGGTTTTCGTAGTTGCCGCCGCTGACGTTGGTGATGGCGTTGGTCAGTGGTGTGTGGCCGGTCAGTGCGTCGTTTGGCGCGAGGGTGGTCACGAAGCCGGTGGTTTTGCCGATGTCGATGGTGATGGTCTGGCCGCTAGCCAACGACACGGTCACTGGCGAACCGGTGACCGGCGCGCCGACGGTGGCGGTGTAGGTGACGATGCCACCTTCAGCCGCAGTGCCGGTAGCGGTGAGTTTGACAGTTGACGTATCGATGGTGTCGGTCACATAGGTAACCGCAGCTGCCGGGTCTTTGACCAGGTTTTCGAAATTGCCGCCGGTGGCGTCCTTGATGGTCGCTTCGACTTTGCCGGCATCTTTGTAGACGTCGTCGGCCGGTGCCTTGACGGTCACGGAGCCAGCAGTTGCGCCCGCAGCGATGGTGATTACGGCGCCGTTGCTCAGGGTCACGGTCACTGGTGTGCCGGCCACGTTGGTCAGGTTGGCGGTGTAGACGATCGAACCGCCCTCAGCAACCGAATCGGTTGCTGTCAGGCTAACGGTGGTGGTGTCGGCAGTGTCAGTCACCGAGGTATCCGCCGACTTGCCGTCGACATCCAGCTTCTCGTAGTTGCCGCCCTTGGCATCATCAATCTTGACGCTCAGGGATCCACCGCCAGCCAAGGCATCATTCGGTGCAACGAAGTTCACACTGGCGCTGCTGGCGCCAACCGGAATGGTGATGGTCTGGCCGTTAGACAAGGTCACGACGACCGGCGAACCGGTCACCGGAGCAGTGACGGAAGCGGTGTAAACCACGGTGCCGCCTTCAGCAACAGCGGACGTGGCGGTCAGGCTGACCGTCGAAGTGTCGACGGTGTCGGTCACATAGGTAACCGCAGCCGCCGGGTCTTTGACCAGGTTCTCGAAATTGCCGCCAGTCGCATCCTTGATGGTCGCTTCGACTTTGCCGGCGTCTTTGTAGACGTCATCTGCAGGCGCCTTGACGGTCACAGAGCCGGCAGTCGCACCAGCGGCGATGGTGATCATCGCGCCGTTGCTCAGCGTCACGGTCACCGGCGTGCCGGCCGCATTGGTCAGGTTGGCGGTGTAAACGATCGAACCGCCTTCAGCCACAGAATCCGTCGCGCTCAGGCTAAGAGTCGTAGTGTCAGCCTTATCGGTAACCGAGGTATCCGCCGACTTGCCATCGACATCCAGCTTCTCGTAGTTGCCGCCCTTGGCATCATCAATCTTGACGCTCAGGGAACCACCGCCGGCCAAGGCGTCGTTCGGTGCGGAGTAGTTGACGCTGGCGCTGCTGGCGCCAACCGGAATGGAGATGGTCTGGCCATTCGAAAGGGTCACTACGACCGGCGAACCGGTTACTGGCGCGGTGACGGATGCGGTGTAAACCACGGCGCCGCCTTCAGCCACGGAAGAAGTCGCGGTCAGGCTGACCGTCGAAGTGTCGACGGTGTCGGTCACATCGGTAACCGCCGCCGCCGGGTCTTTGACCAGGTTCTCGAAATTGCCGCCAGTCGCATCCTTGATGGTCGCTTCGACTTTGCCGGCGTCTTTGTAGACGTCATCAGCAGGCGCTTTGACGGTGATGGAACCGCTAGTAGCGCCGGCCGCGATCGTGATGACTGCGCCGTTGCTCAGGGTCACGGTCACTGGCGTGCCGGCAGCGTTGGTCAGGTTGGCGGTGTAAACAATCGACCCACCTTCAGCCACCGAATCAGTCGCGCTCAAGCTCAGCGTCGTGGTGTCCGCGCTGTCGGTCACTTTGGTGACGACGGCCGAGCGGTCGGTGTCCAGTTTTTCGAAGTTGCCGCCAGAGCTGTCTGCGATCGCTGCCCTGACGGGCGAAGCGCCGGCGTAGACGTCATTCGGCACGGTGTACGGCGCCGAACCGCTGGACTCGCCGGCCTTGATGTTGATCACCAGGCCGTTGTTCAGCGTCACGGTCATGGCCGTGTCGGCCGGATGGCTCAGCGTGGCGGTGTAAGTGATCTGGCCACCTTCGCCGACGGTGCTCACATTGGCACTGAGTTTCAGCGTGGTGGTGTCGATGGTGTCGTTGACGGTCGTGGTGTGGGTGGTCTTGCTGACGTCGAGTTTTTCGAAGTTGCCGCCGTCGGTGCTGGTGATGCCGACGGTGATCTTGCTGCCGTCCTTGTAGACGTCATCGGCCGGCGCCGGGACAGTGATGAAACCCGACTTCTCGCCGGCCTTGATCACGACGCTCTCGCCGTTGCTCAGTTTGACCGTCATGTCAGTGCCGGCGGCATTGCTGAGTTTGACGGTGTAAGTGATGGTGCCACCCTCGACCACGTAGTCGCTGGCGGTCATGGTCACTTTGGTGGTGTCCAGGGTATCGCTGATGGCGGTCGAGGTCGGGGTCTTGTCGGCGACCAGATTCTCGTAGTTGCCGCCGGCTACATCCTTGATGGCATTGGTCAGTGGTTCGTGGCCGACCACTGCATCGTTCGGCGCTTTAACGGTGATCGAAGCATTACTTTCACCGACCGCGATGGTGATTTTTTCACCATTGGCCAACGTGACGATCACGTCCTTGCCAGTGACCGGCGCGGTGACGGAAGCGGTGTACACCACGTTGCCGCCTTCGGCAGTGGCAGACGTTGCCGTCAGACTGACCGTCGATGTATTGATCGTGTCAGTCACTTCAGTGATGGCTGGTGCCGGGCTGGTCACCAGGTTTTCGAAGTTGCCGCCGCTGGCATCCTTGATGGTCGCTTCGACTTTGCCGGCGTCTTTGTAGACGTCATCGGCTGGTGCCTTGACGGTCACGGAGCCGCTGGTGGCGCCGGCCGCGATGGTGATCACGGTACCGTTCGACAGATTCACGGTGACTGGCGTGCCGGCGGCGTTAGTCAGGGTCGCGGTGTAGACAATCGAACCGCCTTCCGCAACCGAGTCGGTAGCGCTCAGGCTAACGGTGGTGGTGTCTGCGGTATCAGTAATCGAGGTGTCAGCCGACTTGCCGTCGACGTCCAGCTTCTCGTAGTTGCCACCCTTCGCATCATCGATTTTGACGCTCAGGGATCCGCCGCCGGCCAAGGCATCGTTCGGCGCAACGAAGTTCACGCTGGCGTTGCTGGCGCCAACTGGAATGGTGATGGTCTGGCCGTTGGACAGGGTCACGACGACCGGCGAGCCGGTGACCGGAGCGGTCACGGACGCGGTGTAAACCACGGTGCCGCCTTCAGCGACAGAGGAAGTCGCGGTCAGGTTTACCGTCGAGGTATTGATGGTGTCGGTAACGTCAGTCACTGCCGGAACAGTGCTCGGCACCAGGTTCTCGAAGTTACCGCCACTAGCGTCTTTGATAGTCGCTTCGACTTTACCGGCATCTTTGTAGACGTCATCGGCAGGCGCTTTGACCGTCACAGAGCCGACAGTCGCGCCGGCCGCGATGGTGATCACGGCACCGTTCGACAGGTTCACGGTCACCGGGGTGCCGGCAGCGTTAGTCAGGGTCGCGGTGTAGACAATCGAACCGCCTTCAGCCACCGAGTCCGTTGCGCTCAGGCTCAGGGTGGTGGTGTCTTTGACGTCGGTTACCGACGTGACCGCCGGAGTTTGATTCGCCACCAGGTTTTCGTAGTTGCCGCCGGTGGTGCCGTCGATTTTCACGCTCAGCGAACCGCCGCCAGCCAGAGCATCGTTCGGTGCAACGAAGTTAACGCTAGCCGAACTCGCGCCAACCGGGATGGTGATGAACTGGCCGTTGGACAACGCCACCACCACCGGAGAACCGGTCACTGGCGCATTGACCGAAGCGGTGTAAACCACCGTGCCGCCTTCGACCGTGCTGGCCGTGGCAGTCAGGGAAACGGTGCTGTTGTTGATGGTGTCGGTCACGTCGGTGACCGCTGGCGTCTTGTCGGCGACCAGGTTTTCGAAGTTGCCACCGGTGGTTTTGGTGATGCTGGCTTCGACTTTTCCGGCGTCTTTGTAGACGTCATCCTTGGGTGCGGCGAAGTTCACCGAACCTGTGGTGGCGCCTTTGGCAATGTTGATCACCGCACCGTTGCTCAACGTCACGGTCATGGCGGTGCCAGCGGCATTGGTCAGGGTCGCGGTGTAGACAATCGAACCACCCTCGGCGACCGAGCCGGTGGCGCTCAGGCTCAGGCCGGTAGTGTCGGCCGAATCGGTAACGGTGGTGACGGCAGGCGAATGATCAGTGACGACTTTTTCGAAGTTGCCGCCGCTCTGGCTGGCGATCGTCGCCTGGACTTTGCCGCCGTCGATGTACGGCGTGTTGGCCGGTGCGGCGAAATTGACCGAACCGGTGGTGGCGCCGGCGGCGATGTTGATCACTGCGCCGTTGCTCAACTTCACGGTCATCGCCGTGTCCGTCGGGTTGCTCAGGGTGGCGGTGTAGGTGATCTGGCCACCTTCGCTCACGGTATGGCTGGCCGACAGGGACAGGGACGTGGTGTCAACCGTGTCTTTGACGGTGGTGCTTACCGACGCCTTGCTGATGTCGAGTTTTTCGAAGTTGCCACCGCTGGCGTCAGTCATCTTGACGGTGAGCTTGCCGGCATCCTTATAGACGTCGTCGCTTGGCGCCGCGATGGTGACCGAACCGCTGGTCTTGCCCGCCGCGATGGTGATGGTTTCGCCGTTGCTCAGCTTGACGGTCACCGGGGTTTGCGCGGCGTTGGTCAGGGTCGCGGTGTAGGTGATGTGCGAACCTTCGAGTACAGACTTGTCAGCGCTGAGGGTCAGCTGTGTGGTGTTAGTGGTGTCGGCGACGTTGGTCACGGCCGGGTTCGGGCTGGTCACCAGGTTTTCAAAGTTGCCGCCGGCGGCGTCCTTGATGGTGACTTCCAGTTTGCCAGCGTCTTTGTAGACGTCGTCTTTCGGCGCGTCGACGGTCACGGTGCCGGTGGTTTTGCCGGCCGCGATGGTGATCACGGCACCGTTGCTCAGGGTCACAGTGACTGGAGTGCCGGCCGGGTTGGTCAGGGTCGCGGTGTAAACGATCGAGCCACCCTCATTGACGTTGCCAGTGGCGGTCAGCGAAAGAGTGGTGGTGTCGATGGTGTCGGTCACGCTGGTACTGACCGGGGTTTTATCGGCGACCAGGTTTTCGTAGTTGCCACCGCTGACGTTGGTGATCGAATTACTCACCGGCGCATGGCCGCTCTGCACATCGTTCGAGACCACGGCGTTGACGGTGCCGCTGCTGGCGCCGACCGCAATGGTGATGGTCTGACCGTTGGCCAGCGTCACGATCACAGGCGAACCGGTGACCGGTGCGCCGACCGAGGCGGTGTAAACCACGGTGCCGCCTTCAGCCACCGTGCTGGTGGCCGTCAGGGTGACGGTCGACGTGTCGAGGGTGTCGGTGACGCTGGTCACGGCGGCTGCCGGGTCTTTGACCAGGTTTTCGAAGTTGCCGCCAGTCGCGTCCTTGATGGTCGCTTCAACTTTGCCGGCGTCTTTGTAGACGTCATCGGCAGGTGCCTTGACGGTCACGGAACCGCTTGTGGCGCCAGCGGCGATGGTGATCACCGCGCCGTTGCTCAGGGTCACGGTGACTGGCGTGCCGGCCGCATTGGTCAGGTTGGCGGTGTAGACGATGGAACCGCCTTCAGCGACCGAATCGGTAGCTGTCAGGCTAAGAGTGGTTGTGTCCGCAGAATCAGTCACCGAGGTGACCGCCGACTTGCCGTCGACATCCAGCTTCTCGTAATTACCGCCCTTGGCGTCGTCGATTTTGACGCTCAGCGAACTGCCGCCAGCCAAGGTGTCGTTCGGTGCAACGAAGTTCACACTGGCGCTGCTGGCGCCGACCGGAATGGTGATCGTCTGGCCGTTGGACAGCGTCACGACAACCGGCGAACCGGTCACAGGAGCAGTGACGGACGCGGTGTACACCACGGTGCTGCCTTCAGCGACAGAAGAAGTCGCGGTCAGGCTGACCGTCGAGGTATCGACGGTGTCAGTCACATCAGTCACGGCCGCAGCCGGGTCTTTGACCAGGTTTTCGAAATTGCCGCCAGTCGCATCCTTGATGGTCGCTTCGACTTTGCCGGCGTCTTTGTAGACGTCATCGGCAGGTGCCTTGACGGTCACGGAACCGCTTGTGGCGCCAGCGGCGATGGTGATCACCGCGCCGTTGCTCAGGGTCACGGTGACTGGCGTGCCGGCCGCATTGGTCAGGTTGGCGGTGTAGACGATGGAACCGCCTTCAGCGACCGAATCGGTAGCTGTCAGGCTAAGAGTGGTTGTGTCCGCAGAATCAGTCACCGAGGTGACCGCCGACTTGCCGTCGACATCCAGCTTCTCGTAATTACCGCCCTTGGCGTCGTCGATTTTGACGCTCAGCGAACTGCCGCCAGCCAAGGTGTCGTTCGGTGCAACGAAGTTCACACTGGCGCTGCTGGCGCCGACCGGAATGGTGATCGTCTGGCCGTTGGACAGCGTCACGACAACCGGCGAACCGGTCACAGGAGCAGTGACGGACGCGGTGTACACCACGGTGCCGCCTTCAGCGACAGAAGAAGTCGCGGTCAGGCTGACCGTCGAGGTATCGAGGGTGTCAGTCACATCAGTCACGGCCGCAGCCGGGTCTTTGACCAGGTTTTCGAAATTGCCGCCAGTCGCATCCTTGATGGTCGCTTCGACTTTGCCGGCGTCTTTGTAGACGTCATCGGCAGGTGCCTTGACGGTCACGGAACCGCTTGTGGCGCCAGCGGCGATGGTGATCACCGCGCCGTTGCTCAGGGTCACGGTGACTGGCGTGCCGGCCGCATTGGTCAGGTTGGCGGTGTAGACGATGGAACCGCCTTCAGCGACCGAATCGGTAGCTGTCAGGCTAAGAGTGGTTGTGTCCGCAGAATCAGTCACCGAGGTATCCGCCGACTTGCCGTCGACATCCAGCTTCTCGTAGTTGCCGCCCTTGGCGTCGTCGATTTTGACGCTCAGGGATCCACCGCCAGCCAAGGCATCATTCGGTGCAACGAAGTTCACACTGGCGCTGCTGGCGCCGACCGGAATGGTGATCGTCTGGCCGTTGGACAGCGTCACGACAACCGGCGAACCGGTCACAGGAGCAGTGACGGACGCGGTGTACACCACGGTGCCGCCTTCAGCGACAGAAGAAGTCGCGGTCAGGCTGACCGTCGAGGTATCGAGGGTGTCAGTCACATCAGTCACGGCCGCAGCCGGGTCTTTGACCAGGTTTTCGAAATTGCCGCCAGTCGCATCCTTGATGGTCGCTTCGACTTTGCCGGCGTCTTTGTAGACGTCGTCGGCGGGTGCCTTGACGGTCACGGAACCGCTGGTGGCACCGGAGGCGATGGTGATTACGGCGCCGTTGCTCAGGGTGACGGTCACTGGCGTGCCAGCCGGATTGCTCAGGGTCGCGGTGTACAGAATCTGACCGCCCTCGGCCACTTCGGTGGACGCCGACAGGCTCAGGTCGGTGTCGTCCCTGGAGTCGGTAATGGTGGTCAGCGCCGGCTCGGTGCTCGGGGTCAGTTGCTCGAAATTGCCGCCGGTGGTCCCGGTGATGGTGGTGCTGACGGTGCTGCCGTTGTTGTAGACGTCATTGGCGGCGGTATCGACGGTCACGCTGCCGGTGGTCTTGCCCTCTTCGATGGTGATGACCGAGCCATTGCTCAAGGTCACGGTCATCGGCGTGCCGGCCGGGTTGGTCAGTGTCGCGGTGTAGGTGATCTGACCACCTTCGACGACGGTGCCAGTGGCGGTGAGGCTCAGGCCGGTGTTGTCGACCGAGTCGGCAATGGTGGTGACGGCTGGCGTGGTGCTCGGGGTCAGCTGTTCGAAATTGCCGCCAGTGGTCCCGGTGATGGTGGTGCTGACGGTGCTGCCGTTGTTGTAGACGTCATTCGACGCGGTATCGACGATAACGCTGCCAGTGGTCTTGCCCGCTTCGATGGTAATGACCGAGCCATTGCTCAAGGTCACGGTCATCGGCGTGCCGGCCGGGTTGGTCAGTGTCGCGGTGTAGGTGATCTGGCCACCTTCGACGACGGTGCCAGTGGCGGTGAGGCTCAGGCCGGTGTTGTCGACCGAGTCGGTAATGGTCGTGACGGCTGGCGTAGTGTTCGGGACCAGGTTCTCGAAATTGCCGCCGGTGGCGCCAGTGATCGTGGTGCTGACGGTGCTGCCGTTCTGATAGACGTCGTTGACCGGCGTGTCGACGTTCACGGAACCGGTGGTTTTGCCGGCTTCGATGGTAATGGTCGAACCATTGGACAGGGTGACAGTGACCGGCGTTTGAGCCGGATTGGTCAGGGTGGCGGTGTAAGTGATCTGGCCGCCTTCGGTGACGTTGGCACCAGCGGTCAAGGTGACCGTGGTGGTGTCGACGGTATCGGTAACCTGGGTCACGGCCGGGGTTGTCGGCGGGGTGACGGTGATGCCGTTGCCGCCCGTGGTGCCGGTGACGGTCACGTTGATCTGGGTCGGGTCGTTATAGACGGTGTCGTTTGGTGCGAGCGGGACGTTGACGGTGCCGGTCAACTGGCCGGCCTGAATCACGATCACAGAGCCATTAGACAGAGTGATGGTCAGGTCGGTCAGCGGTGCCTGGGTCAGGGTCGCGGTGTAAACCAGCACGCCGCCCGCTTCGGTAATGGTCGGCGTGGCGCTGAGGCTCAGGGTCGATTCGCGTTGCACGTTGGCGCTGGTGTTGGCCGTCTGCCCGCCGAGGGTGTTCTGGGCGGCCAGTGCCGCAGTCGTGAGGCCCGCCGTCGGGAAACCAATGGTCGGGTCGACCCGGCCAGCGGTTGCATCCAGCATCACGAAGCTGTGACCGCCACCTGCCGCACCGCCCGAGCCCGCAGCTGTCGGGCCGGCTGCGGTGGCTTCGAGTTCAGTGGTCGGGTCCGCGCCGGCAGCGATGGCTTGCTGCAGTTCTTCAACCGATGGCGCGGCTTGTGCAGTGGCTTCTGACAGGTCAGTGCTGGAATCCGGGTCAGCGGCGCTCCATTGAGTGTCGCGGCCCAAGTCCAGGGTCCGGCCGTCAGCCAGTTCGAGCGTAATGGCGCCAGCGGCGCCCGTGTCTACCTGATCGCCGACAAACAACCGGTCGCCTTCAACGAGTACGCGGCGAATGCCCTCTGGGGACACCGCGAAAACCTGACCGACAATGCTTTTGACGATGGCAACAACACTGCTCATTGAAGACTCTCCGGGTGTCACGTTCAGTTGACTTCCATAAACCTGATGGCGTGTAGCCAATCAGTCTGGACGTACTTTCAAAATATTAGAGGCCAACTTTGACGTGGGTAATCGTCAACTAATTGGCTATATTTTTTCGCTATAAACTATATGCCAAACTATTGACCTTAGTGTTGTCATCCTAAACACTCGTCCCAGTAATGTCACATTGATATTTAGGTAACTGCCCGCCTCCAAGAGTGTGACCCAGTTCCAAATTCCAACTTTCCGACACACGGTCATTCCGATGGTCATCATCCGATGCAGCGGCACGTTCTGCAGTGATTCAAGACAAGCAATTCCGGGAAATTCCAACCATGCGTTTGCACCTGTTCAAGGCTTTACCCTTCGCCCTTGCCGCCAGTTTTGTTCAGGCGCAGTCACTTCCGGAGGCCATGCAACAGGCGTTGGATGACCATCCGGAGATCCAGGCAGGTGTTAATAGTCGATTGGCCGCGGATTATCAGTTAAAGGCAGCAAAAGGTGGATACCTTCCCCGGGTCGATCTGCTGGGCGGTTACGGTCGCGAAGGCACTGACAACGTCACCACGCGTGCTGCCGGCAACAACAATCACTGGGAAACCCTGAACCGCAGCGAGTCAAGTTTGCGCCTGTCGCAAATGGTCTTTGACGGTTTTGCGACGTCCAGTGAAGTGGGGCGTCAACAAGCCACCGTTAATTCCCGCGCCTATTCTTTGCTGGGCACGTCCGAACGCACCGCGCTGACCGTGGCCCAGGTTTATCTGGATGTACTGACCCGCCGCGAATTCGTGCGCCTGGCCACCGACAACCTGAAAAGCCACGAACGCATTTTTGACCAGATCAAGTTGCGCACCCAGCGCGGCGTCGGCAGCGGTGCCGACCTCGATCAGGCCGAAGCGCGTATGGCCCAGGCGCGCAACAACCTGATCACCGAACAGACCAATCTGGCTGACGCCGAGACCAACTTCCTCAGCGCCGTGGGCCAGATGCCCGATCAACTGGAGCGTCCTGCGGATTTCCTGGCATTGTTGCCAGCCAACTTGAATGAAGCACGCGCGCAGATGCTGGAAAACAGCCCGATCCTGCGCTCTGCCGAGTCCGACATCGCCGCGGCCGAAAAACAGTACGACGCCGCCAAGTCGTCCTTCTATCCGCGCTTCGATGCCGAACTGGGCCGCTCCGCCGACAACGATGTCGACGGTCAGAACGGTCACAGCAACGAATGGCAGGCCATGTTGCGCATGCGCTTCAATCTGTATGCCGGTGGCAGTAACAAGGCTGACCTGGAATCCAAGTCCTACCTGTCCAGCCAGGCACTGGATATCCGCAATAACGCGCTGCGTGTATTGAACGAAGAGTTGGGCCTGGCCTGGAATGCGTTGAACAACGCCAATGCCCAAGTGCCGATCGCCCAGCAATATGTCGATCACAGCACTAGCGTGCGCACCGCGTACCAGAAGCAGTTCAGCTTGGGCGAACGCACTTTGCTTGACCTGCTCGACAGTGAAAACGAACTGTTCACCGCTTCCCGTCGCCTGGCGGAGATCAAAAACATTCAGTTATTTACTCAGTACCGAATCAAGGCGACCATGGGCGAGTTGCTCAAGAGCCAGGGAGTGGTCGCACCGTTGGCGTCCGTTGTGCAGAACGACGTGAAGCCCAGGGTCCAGCTACCCGGGATGAATTGAGTCTTCCCTTTTTACTGTTAGCCAAGAGTGCCGAGCGTGGAATCAGAAGTCAGTCGAGTTCAACTCATTCATGATCCACGCGCGCTGCACGACGATCCGTTACTGGATGGTCTGCTAGCCCTTTGCACCTTGCATCAGAAGCCGGCCAGCGCCGCGATGCTGACCACCGGCCTGCCGTTGCCCAAGCAGCGCCTGAGCGTTGAGCTGCTGCCCCGCGCCGCCGCTCGTGCCGGCCTGCAAGGGCGCGTGCTGGTACGCAAGCTGGAGCAGATTCCGGCGATTGCGATGCCGGCGCTGTTGCTGCTCAAGGATGGTCGCAGTGCCGTCCTGCTTGGCTGGCACGGTGACGACCAGGCCCGCCTGCTGATCAGCGAAAGCGACGGCGGTGAAAGCCTCGTCAGTCGCGAACTGCTGGCCGACGATTACATCGGCAAAGTGTTCTTCGCTCAACCCCAGCACAAATTCGACGTCAATCACGGCACGCTGATCCCCCGCGCGCGCTCGTGGTTCCGCGACACCCTCAAGCGTTCGCGCTGGCTGTACGCCGACGCCATCGCCGCCAGTTTCCTGATCAACATCATCGCCATGGCCGCGCCGCTGTTCGTGATGAACGTCTACGACCGCGTGGTGCCGAACCAGGCTGAATCGACGCTGTGGGTGCTGGCCATCGGCATCACCGGGGCGTATCTGTTCGACCTGATCCTCAAGAGCCTGCGCAGTTTGTGCCTGGATCTGGCCGGGAAGAAAACCGACCTGATCATCTCGGCGACGTTGTTCGAGCGCATCGTCGGCATGGCCATGAAGTACCGCCCGGCCCGGGTCGGCAGCTTCGCCCAGAACATCCATGAGTTTCAGAGCCTGCGCGACTTCCTCGCCTCGCTGACCCTCACCAGCCTGATCGACCTGCCGTTTACGCTGCTGATCTTCATGGTCATCGCCATTCTCGGCGGGCACTTGGTATGGATTCCGGTGCTGGCGTTCCCGATTGCCCTGCTGATCGGCTATGCGCTGCAGAAGCCGTTGGTGGCGACCATGGAGCGAACCATGGCCCTGGGCGCCGAGCGTCAATCGAGCCTGATCGAAACCCTCGCCGGCCTCGATGCGGTGAAGGTCAACAACGCCGAAAGCGAGCGCCAGTATCAGTGGGAACAGACCATCGGCACCCTCAGTCGCCTCGAACTGCGGGTGAAAATGCTCTCCGGATTGGCGATGAACATCACCTTGCTGATCCAGCAACTGGCCGGGGTGATCATGATTGTCTTCGGCGTGTACCAGATCATCGCCGGCAACTTGAGCATGGGCGGTCTGATTGCCTGCTACATGCTCAGTGGCCGCGCGCTCAGCCCGCTGGCTTCGTTGTCCGGCCTGCTGACCCGCTACCAGCAAGCGCGGGTGACCATGACCTCGGTCGATCAAATGATGGAGCTGCCGCAGGAGCGCAACTTCGAAGAGCGCCCGTTGAGCCGCAAGGTGCTGCAAGGCGCCATCGAATGCCGGCAGATGAACTTCACTTACCCGAACCAGCAGAACGCGGCGCTGAACAACATCAACCTGAGCATCAAGCCCGGCGAGAAGATCGGCATCATCGGTCGCAGCGGCTCGGGCAAAAGCTCCCTGGCCAAACTGCTGGTGGGTCTCTATCAACCGGACGATGGCGCCTTGCTGGTGGACGGCGTCGACATCCGTCAGATCGACGTCAGCGAATTGCGCCACAACATCGGCTACGTGGCGCAGGACATCCAGCTGCTGGCCGGCACCCTGCGCGACAACTTGGTCTCGGGTGCGCGCTATGTAGAGGATGAAATGGTGCTGCAAGCCGCCGAACTGGCCGGCGTGCACGAGTTCGCCCGTCTGCACCCCCAAGGCTATGAACTGCAAGTCGGTGAGCGCGGGCAGAACCTGTCCGGCGGTCAGCGCCAGAATGTGGCCCTGGCCCGTGCGTTGCTGCTCAATCCACCGATCCTGCTACTCGATGAACCGACCAGCGCCATGGATAACACCGGCGAAGAACGTCTCAAGCAACGCCTCGCCGCGGTGATTGAAAACAAGACCGTGGTGCTGGTGACGCACCGGGCATCGCTGTTGTCGCTGGTGGATCGCCTGATCGTCATCGACCGTGGACAAATTCTCGCCGATGGCCCGAAAGCCGCCGTGATGGAAGCGTTGAAAAAGGGGCAGATCAGTGTTGCTTAAGTCGGGTTTCAAGGATTCGATCCGCCGTTACTTCAAAGGCTCCGAGTCGCTGCATGGCCAGCCTCTTCCCGAGGTCAATAAAGCCCTTATCGAAGACGCCCCGCGTGTGGTGCGGCTGACGATCTGGGCGATCATCGGTTTCTTCGTGTTCCTGATGCTTTGGGCCAATTACGCGGTGATCGACGAAGTCACCAAGGGCGACGGCAAGGCCATTCCGTCGTCAAAGATCCAGAAAATCCAGAACCTTGAAGGCGGTATCGTCTCCGAGCTGTACGTCACAGAGGGGCAGATTGTCGACGCCGGCGCGCCGCTGATTCGCCTGGACGACACGCGGTTTGCCTCCAACGTCGGCGAGACCGAAGCCGATCGTCTGTCGATGCTGCTGCGCGTGGAGCGCTTGAGCGCCGAGGTCGATGACCGTCCGCTGAACTTCCCCGCCGATGTGCTGAAGGCTGTTCCCGGTCAGGCGGCCAGTGAGGAGTCGTTGTACATCAGCCGTCGTCAGCAACTGCACGATGAGATCGGTGGTTTACAGGAGCAGTTGATCCAGCGTCAGCAAGAGCTGCGCGAATTCACCTCCAAACAGTCGCAGTACCGCAATGGACTGTCGTTGCAACGTCAGGAAATCAACATGTCCGAGCCGCTGGTGGCCCAGGGCGCGGTATCGCCGGTTGAGGTGTTGCGACTCAAGCGTGCCGAGGTCGAAACCCGTGGGCAACTGGATGCCACGACGCTGGCGATCCCTCGCGCCGAATCGGCAATCAAGGAAGTGCAGCGCAAGATCGACGAGACACGCGGCAAATTCCGCAGCGAAGCCCTGACTCAACTCAATGAGGCGCGTACCGACCTGAACAAGGCCCAGGCCACCGGCAAAGCGCTGGAAGATCGGGTCAGCCGGACGCTGGTGACATCGCCGGTACGCGGCATCGTCAACAAGCTTCTGGTGAACACCATTGGCGGCGTGATCCAGCCGGGCAGCGATCTGGTGGAAATCGTGCCGCTGGACGACACCTTGCTGGTGGAAGCGAAGATCCGCCCGCAAGACATCGCGTTCCTGCATCCAGGCCAGGAAGCGACGGTGAAATTCACGGCGTACGACTACACCATTTACGGTGGGCTGAAGGCCAGGCTTGAACAGATCGGTGCCGATACCATCACCGATGAAGACAAGAAGACCACGTACTACATCATCAAACTGCGCACTGATCGCAGTCACCTGGGAACGGATGAAAAGCCGTTGCTGATCATCCCGGGGATGGTGGCTTCGGTGGATATCATTACCGGTAAGAAGACCGTTCTCAGCTATTTGCTCAAACCGATTATTCGGGCGCGGGCCGAGGCGTTGCACGAGCGATAGTTCTCGAGCGCGGCTGATGGCCTCTTCGCGGGCAAGCCTCGCTCCTACAGGATTTGTATCGTTCACATATTTGGCATACGACACAAACCTCTGTAGGAGCGAGGCTTGCCCGCGAAGGCGGCCTCAAAAGCGTCACAATTCAAAAGCCATATCGTTATTCGCTAACGGTATTTAAATTTAGATTCTTATACCTATAAAGTCACTCTCCTGCGTACCTGCCGACCAATCGGCGCGCCGCACGACACGAACCAACACGGGACCTCCGTGAGTTTCTTGATCGACGTGCGCGCTTTGAAGCGTGCCATGCGTGGGAGTGATTTTTATGTCAGCCGTCTCTGCGTCACCCGCAATCGCGCCACAAACCTTCGACATTCGTCCGTTCAGCGGCGCTGTCGGTGCCGAAATCATCGGTCTGGATCTGTCCCGCCCGATCAATGATCAGGATTTCGCCCGCATCCACCGCGCGCACCTCGATCATCACGTCGTGGTGTTCCGCGACCAGCGCATTACCCCCGAGCAGCAAATCGCTTTCAGCCGTCGATTCGGCGTGTTGCAGATCCATGTGCTCAAGCAGTTCCTGCTGGCCGGCCACCCGGAAATCCTCATCGTTTCCAACATCATTGAAAACGGCCAATCCCTCGGCCTCGGGGACGCCGGCAAGTTCTGGCATTCCGACCTTTCCTATAAAGAATTGCCGAGCCTGGGCTCGATGCTGCACGCCCAGGAACTGCCCTCCGAAGGCGGTGACACGTTGTTCGCCGACATGCACAAAGCCTGGGACAACCTGCCCGAGGCGCTGCGTAATGCCGTCGAAGGACGCTCAGCCGCGCATTCCTACACGGCGCGCTACAGCGAGACCAAATTCGAAGGCAACTGGCGCCCGACCCTGACGCCGGAGCAACTGGCTCAAGTGGCCGAAGTGGTTCACCCGATCGTGCGCACGCACCCGGAAAACGGGCGTAAGGCCTTGTTCGTCAGCGAAGGTTTCACCACGCGCATCGTTGGTTTGCCGGAAGACGAGAGCAAGCAACTGCTTGATGAGCTCTACGCCCACAGCGTGCTGCCGCAAAACATCTACCGCCATCAATGGCAGGCCCACGACCTGGTGTTCTGGGACAACCGCTCGCTGATCCACCTCGCCGCCGGATGCCCAAGCCATCTGCGCCGCAAGCTGTATCGCACCACCATCCAGGGCGACGCGCCTTTCTGATTTGTCGGAGAACTTCCATGTCCAAACGTCTTCCTTTCGCGCCGCTGGCCGCTGCCATCGGTTTGGGATTCAGCCTGATCGCCGGCAGTCTGGTGGCGCCGACCGTGGCCCACGCCGAAGGTGAAATCCGCATCGCCGAGCAGTTCGGTATCGTCTATCTGTTGCTCAACGTGGTGCGCGATCAGAACCTGATCGAGAAGTATGGCAAGCAGGAAGGCATCGACATCAAAGTCGACTGGACCCAGCTGTCCGGTGGCGCGGCGGTCAACGATGCGCTGCTCTCAGGCTCGATTGATATTGCCGGTGCGGGAGTCGGTCCGCTGCTGACCATCTGGGATCGCACCCACGGCAAGCAAAACGTCAAAGCCGTCGCCTCCCTCGGCAACTTCCCGTACTACCTGGTGAGCAACAATCCCAAGGTCAAAACCATCGCCGACTTCACCGAAAAGGACCGCATCGCGGTGCCGGCGGTCGGCGTTTCGGTGCAGTCGCGCTTCCTGCAATACGCGGCCGCCAAGCAATGGGGTGACAAGGAGTTCAATCGCCTCGACAAGTACACCATTGCCGTACCGCATCCAGACGCCACGGCCGCGCTCATCGCCGGCGGCACCGAGTTGAGCGGGCACTTCTCCAATCCGCCATTCCAGGACCAGGCGCTGGAAAACCCGAACGTGCACGTGGTGCTGAATACCTATGACCTGCTCGGCCCGAACTCGCCGACGGTGCTGTTCGCCACCGAGAAATTCCGCGACGAGAACCCCAAAACCTATAAGGCCTTCGTCGACGCACTGACCGAAGCGGCGCAGTTTGCCCAGAACGATAAAGGCGCTGCCGCTGATACGTACATCCGTGTCACCAAGGCGAAAATCGACCGTGCCGCGTTGTTGAAAATCATCGATAACCCGCAGTTCGAATTCAGCGTCACGCCGAAAAATACTTACCCATTGGCCGAATTCCTCTACCGCGTCGGCGCGATCAAAAACAAACCGGATTCGTGGAAGGATTACTTCTTCCAGGACGCCAAACCGCTGCAAGGGAGCTGATCGAGATGAACGCCCCTTTGCAAGGCCACACGGCCAGCAACCCGATCGCAGCCGCCCAGGCACTGCTGTCCGTCGACAATGTCAGCCTGGAATACCGCACGCCGCAGCGTGTGGTTCGGGCGACGCATCAAGTCAGTTTTGAAATCGATCCGGCAGACCGCTTTGTGCTGCTGGGACCGTCGGGTTGCGGTAAATCTACGCTGCTCAAAGCGGTCGCCGGATTCATTCAACCGTGCGAGGGCGAGATCCGGCTGCAAGGGCAAACCGTTCATGCGCCGGGGCCGGACCGGATTGTGGTGTTCCAGGAATTCGATCAACTGCCGCCCTGGAAAACCGTCAAACAGAACGTCATGTTTCCGCTGCTGGCCTCGAAAACCCTCAAGCGCAAAGAGGCCGAAGAACGGGCGCTGCACTACCTGGACAAGGTCGGTCTGGCGGCGTTTGCCGATGCCTATCCGCACACCTTGTCCGGCGGCATGAAGGCGCGAGTGGCGATTGCCCGGGCGTTGGCGATGCAGCCGAAGATCCTCCTGATGGACGAACCCTTTGCTGCCCTCGATGCGCTGACCCGACGCAAGATGCAGGAAGAGTTGCTGCTGCTCTGGGAAGAGGTGCGTTTCACGCTGCTGTTCGTCACGCATTCCATCGAAGAAGCGCTGGTGGTGGGCAATCGCATTCTGTTGCTGTCGCCGCACCCGGGTCGGGTGCGGGCAGAGGTCCACAGCCATCAATACGATTTGCACAGCCTCGGCGGCGTGGCATTTCAGGAGTCGGCGCGACGCATTCATCGGCTGTTGTTCGATGAAGGCCAGTCGCCGGAAACCGAGCGTGAGCTGGATTTTTCCGACATTCGCATCGCTTATTGAGCCATTGAGAGGAGTACCCGATGAGCCATTTATCATCTGCGCGTGAAGAATTCGAAACCGTTTTGCAGCCATTGACCAGCGTGCCGGTGGAGCGGGAATTGCCGCTCGGCCAGCGCCTCTGGCAACAGGCCTGGCTGCGTAAGAGCCTGATCCTGATTTTGCTCGCGGTGCTATGGGAGGTGGTTGCCCGCGTACAGAACAACGACCTGCTGCTGCCGAGTTTTCTGCAAACCGGCAGTGCGCTGTATGACGGTTTGCTCAGCGGCGAACTGCTGGGCAAAGTCTGGATTTCGCTGGTGGTACTGCTCAAGGGTTACTTGATTGGCATCGTCCTGGCGTTTGGCCTGACCACGTTGGCGGTGTCGACGCAGTTCGGTCGTGATCTGCTGAGCACCTTGACCTCGATGTTCAACCCGCTGCCGGCGATTGCGCTATTGCCGTTGGCGCTGCTGTGGTTTGGTCTGGGGCAGAACAGCCTGATTTTTGTGCTGGTGCACTCGGTGCTTTGGGCGTTGGCGTTGAACACTTATGCCGGGTTTCTCGGCGTCTCGGAAACCCTGCGCATGGCCGGGCGTAATTACGGCCTCAAGGGCATGCGTTTTGTGCTGTTCATCCTGATCCCGGCGGCACTGCCGTCGATCCTTGCCGGTTTGAAAATCGGCTGGGCGTTTGCGTGGCGGACGTTGATTGCCGCTGAACTGGTGTTTGGCGCCACCAGCGGCAAGGGCGGGTTGGGTTGGTACATCTTTCAGAATCGTAATGAGCTGTACACCGACAAGGTGTTTGCCGGGTTGGCGGTGGTGATTTTGATTGGGTTGCTGGTGGAGAACCTGGTGTTTGACACGCTGGAGCGGGTGACCGTAAAGCGCTGGGGGATGCAGCGGTAAGTTCTGCGGTGTCTGAGCTGGCCTCATCGCGAGCAGGCTCACTCCCACAGTGGATTTCCATCGAATGCAAATTTTGTATTCAACACAAAACCCCTGTAGGAGTGAGCCTGCTCGCGATGGCGTCGGCCCAATCAACACCCACCCCAAGGATGTTTGCTAGCATTGCGTCTGAAACAATCCAGCCAAGACACGAGTGCTCAGCATGCAACTCCCGGACATGAACCTCTTGGTCGCCCTCGACGCCTTGCTCGACGAGGGCAGCGTGGTGGGCGCTGCGCGGCGGATGAACCTCAGCCCGGCGGCCATGAGCCGAACGCTCACGCGTATCCGCGAGGCCATCGGCGACCCGATTCTGGTGCGCGCCGGTCGTGGTTTAGTCCCGACGCCCAAGGCGCTGGAGCTTCGCGAGAAAGTGCGCGACGTCGTGGAGCAGGCTGCGTTGCTGTTTCGCTCGGCCGATGCGGTGGAGTTGGGTTCGTTGCGTCGTCGGTTCAGCATCCGTGCCAATGACTTCTTCGTCGGTGTCTATGGCGGCAAGCTGTTTGACACCCTCGACCGCCAGGCGCCGCATTGTGAGCTGCGTTTCGTCCCCGAAGGCGACGGCGACGATGAAGCGCTGCGCGAAGGGCGCATCGACCTGAACATCAGCAACACCCGGCCGCTGACCCCGGAAGTGAAGGTTCAGAATCTGTTTTCCACTCATTTCGTTGGCCTGGTTCGCGAGGACCATCCGCTGTTCGACGAAGAGATCACGGCCGAGCGCTTTGCCGGTTTCTCCCACATCAGCATGTCCCGTCGCGGCATTGCTCGAGGGCCGATCGATACGGCACTGAATACCTTGGGGCTGGAGCGACGGGTGGCAGTGATTGCGCCAAGTTTCCACGCGGCGATGTTTGCGCTGCCGGATTCCGACCTGATTTTGCCGGTGCCCAAGGAAGCGTTACTGAGCGTACGGCGCCTGGGTTTGAAGCTGCGCTCGTTTACCCTGCCGATTCCCTTGCCCACCCTGATGCTGACCCAGGCCTGGCATCCGCGTTTCGACAAGGACCCGGCGCATCGCTGGCTGCGCGAAACGCTCAAGGCCTGTTGCGACGAGACCTGGCTGGCCGCGCAACCCTCTTGAAGTTCACCCCCAAACCCTGTGAGCCTGCTCGCGATAGGGCCATCAGATTCAACTTAGATGTTGATTGATCCACCGCTATCGCGAGCAGGCTCGCTCCTACAGGGGGTGTATTGCTGCGTCGAACGCATTTATAACCTGCCAATAAGTCAATTTTCGTAAGGTCCCACGCTTCTTAAACTGCTCCGGTATTCAAACTCCGGAGCTTGCAGCAAATGACTTCCCTCACGGTCACGGCACCTCTCGCCGCGGCCAGTCCAGCCGCCGTTACGCCGCCCGTCTTCGGTCCGCGGATCATCATTGGTCTGGTGGGCGTGTTGCTGGCGGTGCTGGTGTCGGGCCTCAACGAGATGGTAACCAAGGTCGCCCTGGCTGACATTCGCGGCGCATTGGCCATCGGCTACGACGAAGGCACCTGGCTGGTCGCCTGCTACACGGCGACCTCGGTAGCGGCCATGGCCTTCGCGCCGTGGTGCTCGGTGACGTTCTCGCTGCGGCGCTTCACCCTCTGCGCCATCAGCGCCTTCACCCTGTTGGGCGTGTTGTGCCCGTTCGCCCCGAATTACGAAAGCCTGCTGCTGATGCGTACCTTGCAAGGCCTGGCCGGTGGCGCACTTCCGCCGATGCTGATGACAGTCGCGCTGCGCTTTTTACCGGCCAACGTGAAGCTTTATGGTCTGGCGGGCTATGCGCTGACGGCCACCTTCGGCCCAGGGCTGGGTACACCGTTGGCCGGTTTGTGGACCGAGTACGTCGGCTGGCAATGGACCTTCTGGCAAATCATCGCACCGTGCCTGATTGCCATGGCGGCCGTGGCTTACGGTCTGCCGCAGGATCCGCTGCGTCTGGAGCGCTTCAAGCAGTTCAACTGGCGCGGTTTGCTGCTGGGTTTTCCGGCGATCTGCATGCTGGTGATCGGCATTCTGCAGGGCAATCGGCTGGACTGGTTCGAGTCGGACCTGATCTGCGGATTGCTCGGCGGTGGGCTGTTGATGCTGGTGCTGTTCCTGATCAACGAGTGGTCGCAGCCGATCCCGTTTTTCAAGATGCAGATGCTCGGTATCCGCAACCTGTCCTTCGCCTTGCTGACCCTGGCGGGGGTATTGGTGGTGTTGCTGGCGGTGATCATTATTCCGTCCAGCTACCTGGCGCAGGTCCAGGGTTATCGACCGGTTCAGACTGCGCCGATCATGTTGTTGGCGGCCTTGCCACAGTTGATCGCGCTGCCGCTGGTGGCGGCGTTGTGCAACCTGCGTTGGGTCGATTGCCGCTGGGTGCTGGGGATCGGTCTGAGCATGTTGGCGCTGTCGTGCCTCGGTGGTTCGCAGCTGACGTCGGTGTGGATTCGAGACGATTTCTACTCGCTGCAATGGCTGCAAATTTTCGGTCAGCCCATGGCGGTGCTCCCGCTGCTGATGCTCTCCACGGGCAGCATCACCCCGATGGAAGGCCCGTACGCTTCGGCCTGGTTCAACACCGTGAAAGGCCTGTCAGCGGTGATCGCTACCGGAGTGATCGAGGCGTTGAGCACGTCGAGGCTGCATTTCCATTCGACCATGCTGGTGGACAACCTCGGCAACTCCCCTCTGGCCGACAGCGACAGCGCTGGCCTTGCCCATCGTCTGCATGAGCAGGCCGTGGTGCTGACCTCATCGGATCTTTATCTGTGCATGACCGGCGTCGCGCTGGCGCTGATTCTGCTGATTTTCTGCCTGCCGACGCGGATTTATCCACCGCGCGCACCGACCTGAACGCACCACTGAAATAGAAGGTTTTTATGACGACTCAAACAAAGCAAAAAGTGGCTGTCGGCGTCGCCGCAGTGGTGGCTGTCGGCGTGCTGATTTACCTGCTGGCGCCAGGGCTTTTCGGCAAGCGCACGCAGCAGAACACCAACGATGCCTTTGTTTCGGCGGACTTCACCCTGGTGGTGCCTCGGGTGGCCGGGTTCATCAAGGAAGTGCTGGTGGAAGACAACCAGCAGGTCAAGGCCGGACAGTTACTGGCATTGATCGATGACCGGGACCTGCGTGCCGCCGCCCAAGCCGCCGACGCCGAGACGTTGGTAGCCAGGGCGCAACTGCAAAACGCTCGGGCGACCCTTGAACGCCAAGCTTCGGTGATCGCCCAGGCCCAGGCCACGGTGGTGTCGGCCAAGGCAGAATTGGCCTTCGCCGAACATGAATTGAACCGCTACAACCACCTCGCCGGGGTCGGTGCCGGCACGGTGCAGAATGCTCAGCAGGCGCGCACGCGCATCGATCAGGCCGCCGCGCGGTTGGCCAACGTCACGGCGGTGCTGGCGGCGGAGCGTAAGCAGGTGGAGATCCTCACGGCTCAGCGCGATGCGGCTGACGGCGGACTAAAGCGGGCACAAGCGGCGCTGGAAATGGCCAGTTACGAGCTGTCTTACACGCGCATCGTTGCCCCTCAGGACGGCATGGTGGGCGAGCGGGCGGTGCGGGTTGGTGCTTACGTGACACCGGGCAGCAAGATTCTGGCGGTGGTGCCGCTGGCGCAGGCTTATGTGGTGGCCAATTTCCAGGAAACCCAATTGACCGACGTGAAGCCGGGGCAGGACGTGCAAGTGCGTGTCGACAGTCTCGGTGGTGAGGTTTTAACGGGGCGCGTCGAGAGTATCGCGCCGGCTACGGGAGTGACGTTTGCGTCGATCAAACCGGACAATGCCACCGGCAACTTCACCAAGGTGGTGCAGCGGATTCCGGTAAAGATTGTCCTGGAACCGGGTCAGGCATTGGCTGAGCGGTTGCGGGTGGGGATGTCGGTGGAGGCGAGGATTGATACTGCAAGCGCCGCCTTGCGTGAGGTGGTTCAGCAATGAAGACCTTTGTTGACTGGACTGACGCCTTCGCGAGCAAGCCCGCTCCCACAGGTGATCTCTGTTTGGGCGGAGATTGTGTGAATTGCACAAATCCAATGTGGGAGCGAGCCTGCTCGCGAAGAGGCCGGCGGCCTAAACTCACCTTGTGCGCCTTACTCGTCATGAGCCTTTCAGCCTGCACCGTCGGCCCGGACTTCCAGAAACCGCAACCACAACAAATCACCGAGTGGTCAAAACCGTCCAAAGCTGCCGCCAGTGAAGCCGTACCCACCGACATGAACGAGCGCTGGTGGGACGTCTTCAACGACCCGAAACTCTCGGCCCTGACCCAGCGCGCCCTGACCGACAACCTCGACCTGAAACTCGCCAGCAGCCGCTTGCAGCAAAGTCGAGCCGCACGCCAGGTGATCACCGCCGACCGCTATCCAAACACCGCCGCCAACGGCAGTTACGGGCGCAAACGCAACAGCGGCGAAGGCCTGAACGATCCATCGGGCAACAACGGCGACTCGGCGTTCAACCTCTGGGACGCAGGCTTCTCCGCGTCCTGGGAACTGGATTTCTGGGGCCGTGTGCGCCGCGAAACCGAAGCCGCCGACGCGACCCTGGAAGTCGCAGAAAACGATCGCCGTGGCGTGCTGCTGTCGGTGCTCGCCGAAACGGCTCAGGACTACATCCAACTGCGCGGCGTACAAAGCACACGGGCTGTCACCGAACAAAACCTCGATGTCGCCCGGCACAGTCTGAAACTCTCGCAACTGCGTCTGGCCGACGGCGTTGCCACTGACCTGGACGTCGCCGAAGCGGCCGCCCAAGTCGCCGCCATCGAATCGCGCCTGCCCGCGCTACAACAGCGCCAGTCACAACTGATCAACGCCCTGAGCCTGTTAATGGGCGAACCACCCCAAGCGCTGTACGCCGATTTATCCACCGACGTACCCGTACCGCAAACTCCCCGTCAGGTTGCAATTGGTCTGCCGTCGCAACTGGCCGAACGCCGCCCGGATATCCGTCAGGCCGAAGCTCGCCTGCACGCTGCCACCGCGAGCATCGGCGTGGCCAAGGGTGACTTCTATCCGCGGATTACCCTGTCGGGCAACATCGGTTCACAAGCCATGCAGCTGAGCGATTTCGGCTCCTGGGGCTCGCGCTCGTTCGGCATCGGCCCGCAATTCAGCCTGCCGCTATTTGATGGCGGCCGCCTGCGCGGGGTCCTGAATTTACGCGAGGCCCAACAACAGGAAGCCGCCATCGCCTACCAACAAACCGTACTACGCGCATGGCACGAAATCGACGATCAACTGACCGCCTACAACGCCAGCCAACTGCGCCGCGACAGCCTCGCCGAAGCCGTCCGCCAAAACCAGATCGCCCTGCGCACCGCGCAGCAGCAATATGTGGAAGGGGTGGTGGACTTCGTAAATGTGCTGACTGTTCAAGGCGCGTTATTGGCGACTCAGGAGCAGTTTGTGGAGAGCTCGACCGGGGTTTCGCTGGCGATGGTGGGTTTGTATAAGGCGTTGGGTGGGGGATGGGAGTCGGTGTATCCGCTGAGGCGTTGTTGCGTGAGCGGGTAGAGCGTTGGGCGCAGGTGCCTTGAAGGCGCTAGTTGCCAAGTCATGCATTGACAGTACTGACGCCATCGCGAGCAGGCTCACTCCCACAGTTGATCTTCAGGGAACACAAATTATGTGTAGGACTGAGATCCAATGTGGGAGTGAGCCTGCTCGCGATAGCAGCGGTCAATTCACCACACATCTACCCGGCTAAACCTTGACCTGAGCCTGCTGAATCTCCCACAGTTCATCTTTAGTGAACGCAATATGTGCGTACGACTGAGATCCAATGTGGGAGTGAGCCTGCTCGCGATGACGGCGGTCAAGTCACCACAAATCTATCCGGCTAAACCTTGGTTTGAGCCTTCGCCATTTGCAACGCCTCCCAATGATCCAGCGCCCGCTCTACGAGCAACTGCACACCATCGGCCATGCGGCTGAGTGCCAGGGCTACCGAGCGCCGTGTCCCGTCCACATCGTCCGCGAGATCGGCCGCAATGGCGCTGATGGACAGCAAGTCTTCGGAGGCGTTGGCCAGCAGGGCTTCGGTGTCGATGTCGGGGGAGACCGAGAAGAGCGCGCCTTTGCGGCGCCTGGCTGGTTTTCCGTCAGCCGGGGGGAAGTAGTGGGCGAAGGCGCGGTCAGCGGCTTCTTTGAGTTTTTCGGCCTCGAGAGAATCTTCGGAATCGGCTCCAGAGTTCTCTGGAGGATTCGGAGTTACTTTGATCATATAAAACACCCTAAACAGTTAAGTTGGAGCCGTCACCGTTCGCTTGCACGCGAATGGGGTGGCGGCCGTGCGCAGGTGTGCAAGACCGGGACTGTTTAGGACACCCAGCAGATCCGAGGATCTCCTGCGCGCAGCCGCCATAAAGCAGTGAACCCTTAAATGCTCAATGAGAGATATGGCAATTGCGACCTAAACAGTTTCGTCGGACTTGCACGTCCGTGTCACCGTTTATTCAGTGACAAAGCCAGACTAGACCTGGGCCCGGGACGGAACAAGTTCACCAACACCACTACAACTTGAAGGAAATCTCCGACGGAGCTACCAGACGTTGGTGTTTTCGCGGAAGGTCAGGATTTGGACGACAAATCCGCCATCCCCTTGAGCAATTCGATCGGCAGCGGAAAGACGATCGTCGAGGTCTTGTCACCGGCAATCGAACTCAACGTCTGCATGTACCGCAGCTGCATCGCCCCCGGCTGACGCCCCAACATCTCGGCAGCCTGCATGAGTTTTTCCGAAGCCTGCAATTCACCTTCGGCGTGAATCACCTTGGCCCGGCGTTCCCGTTCGGCTTCGGCCTGTTTGGCGATGGCGCGGACCATCGACTCGTTGAGGTCCACGTGCTTGATCTCGACGTTCGCCACCTTGATGCCCCAGGCATCGGTCTGGGCGTCGAGCACTTGCTGGATGTCGATGTTCAGCCGTTCCCGTTCGGCCAGCAGTTCATCGAGTTCATGTTTACCGAGTACCGCCCGCAACGTGGTCTGGGCCAGTTGGCTGGTGGCCATGAGGAAGTCTTCGACCTGGATGATGGCTTTCTGTGGATCGAGCACGCGGAAATACAGCACGGCGTTGACCTTGACCGAGACGTTGTCGCGGGTGATCACGTCTTGCGGCGGTACGTCGAGCACTACGGTGCGCAGGTCGACGCGGACCATTTGCTGGACCACCGGAATCAGCAGGATCAGGCCCGGGCCCTTGACCTGCCAGAATCGCCCGAGCTGGAACACCACACCGCGCTCGTATTCGCGCAGGATGCGGAAGGTCGACCCCGCCAGTGCGATCAGCAGTAACAGCAGCGCGGCAAAACCCAGTTGCACGCCCATGTCTATTCTCCCTTCGACGCCGCATCAGCCGCGGCCACTTCCAGCAGTAATCCCTTGCGCGCGACCACCCGGACCTTTTGCCCGGGTTGCAGCGGCGTGGTGCTGAGGACTTGCCACTTTTCTCCTTGCAGGTGCACCCAACCGTTGTAGGCATTGCCGGCCAGCGACATCACCGGGGTCACGCTGCCCACCAGTCCGGCATCGCCGCTGACGTTTTCGCGCGGTCGGGTTTTCAGGGCGTGGACCAGCAAGAAGATCAACAGCAGCGCACTGATCAGTCCGAGTCCGACCATCAACGGCACAGGCACCTCGGTGTTGGTCATGATCACCGCGCCGATCACGAACATCACAATGCCGCCCAGCCCGATCACACCGTAATTGGGCAGCGCCGCCTCGGCGATCAGAAAGGCGATGCCGAACGTGATCAGCCAGATCCCCATGGGATTGGGCGCCAGCAGGACGACGGTGTCCGCCGCGAAGACCGATCCGCTCAAGGCCAACAGCAGCGCAATTGCCCAGCAACGAGTGTTCACGTGACCCTCCGGGAGAGTCATTGATGGTTCTTTATACAGTCTAGCTGAGCTGTGGATTGTACGAATTTTGACCAGTTGTTGGCGTTGGCCCGGCGGGCGGATTTCACCCGGGAATGCGCCAGCGGGCCTAGACTTTCAGTGAAGAGAAAAGCTTTAACCATCGTCCGCGAAAGTAGTTGCGGACACCGAGGTGCATCATGCGTATGGCAAGAACCCTGCAGAGCAGCCTGGATAAGGCGCACTGCGAATATGACATCATTTCCCACCCGCACTCGGCCAGCAGCCTTGAAACCGCACGGCTTGCGAACATTCCTGCCGAACGGGTGGCCAAGTCGGTGATCCTCGACGACCAACACGGGCATTTCCTGATGGCTGTGCTGCCCGCCAGCCGTCATCTGGACCTGAGCAAAGTACGCAGCAGTGGCGAATGGCAAGTCTCCCGGGAAAGCAACCTGCCGCACCTGTTCGATGATTGCGAACGCGGAGCTGTCCCAGCCCTGGGCGAATCCTATGGGATCGACGTGGTCATCGACCCATTGCTGACCCGGCAAAAAGACATCTACCTGGAAGCCGGCAACCACACCAATCTCCTGCACATGAACATGCCGGAGTTTCTGAAAATGGTGCCGCATGCCGAGGTGCGAGAGTTGAGCCAGTGAGTTTTGCGGTATCAGTTACATCGCCTTCGCGGGCAAGCCTCGTTCCTACAGGGTCACGCTGTCCATTGTAGGAGCGAGGCTTGCCCGCGATTGACTGCGCAGCAGTCACCCATCATTTGCCATAAAAAAGGAGCCCGACATGGAATCCCCAACCCACAGCCTCCCTTCCCTGTTCAAACAACTCGGCCTGCCGGACGACGCCGAAAGCATCGATAAATTCATCGCCACCCATTCACCGCTCAAGCCCGAATTACATTTGGCCGATGCGTTTTTCTGGAGCGAGGGCCAAGCGCAGTTATTGCGGGAGGAGATTCTGGATGATGCAGATTGGGCGGAGGTGGTGGATCAACTGGATGTGCTGATGAGGAAGGGGCGGGGGGTGTAAAAAAATCTTAGAGGAAATGGCGAAATGTAAAAAAAACTGGTGAGTGGTAAAAAAATCTGGGCTTTAATCGCCACAGTGAATTTTTTCTGTGGACGCTCGCTATGCCATTTGTTGGATACGCCTACCTGCATGATGCATTGAAGCTTAAGGCTTTCGCACCCCAACGCGCTGCGATGATCAAGCCAGTCACTCGTATTACATTGATCGGTGATTGCTTGGCTGTTCCCCAATCAGTGGCTCCTGCTCAGGGTTCGATGCTTGAGCATATTCTCTTTGCCCTCAAGCACGAAGGCGTCAACCTTTGCATTCTTGCCCAAGCGCTTGAAGCTGTTTCTGCTGAGCAACTGCTGAATGAGCTGGCCAAATCCCCGAATGGTGTGTTTATCCGCAAAGCCTGCTTATTGTGGGAGAGCTTCACCGGGCAACAGCTTGAGTATTCGATCCCGGTTCGGGGCAGTGTTGTCGCACTATTCGATCCCAAACGCTATGTAACTGGCCCAGCGTTGCGCAATAGCCGCTGGCGCGTCGACTTTAACGGCTTGGGTTCTATGCGCTACTGCGCCACCGTAGAGCGTACATCTGAACTCGAAGCCTTGCTCAGTCTCGACATTCTCGGCCGAGCTAAAGCTTTTATGGCGACATTGCCCCCAGAAATGATGGACCGAGCCATCAACTGGGCTTACCTGCACGAAACCCGCGATTCCTTCGCCATCGAGAAAGAAGAACCCAGCGAAGAAAAGTCTCGCCGCTTCGTTCAACTGCTACGTCAGGCCCATGAAGGGCGGGAGTTGAGTGAAGACTATCTGGTCGAATTGCAGAACAGCACCGTCTCCAATCCTTTCGACAAAGCTGTCCTGTTTCGCCATGAACAGAATCATCTGCATAACGGTTTGCGAGGCGCTGCTGGCGTCAGCTATGTCCCACCCGCACCGGATCTGTGCCGTGAGCTGATGGAAGAGTTGATGACCTTTGCCAATCAGTCTTCAAGGCAAGTCGACCCACTGGTAGCGGCTGCCGTAACCGCTTTCGGATTCGTCTTCCTTCATCCGTTCATGGACGGTAATGGTCGACTTTCACGTTTTCTGATTCATCAGACCCTTTGCCATTCCGGCGCCTTGGAAAATGGGTTGCTATTGCCCGTCTCCGTAGCCATGAAACACGAGGAGGCGAACTACCTGGAAGCGCTGAAGGACTTCTCAAAGACAGCTCGCGACTTCTGGAACGTCACCTGGCTGGACGCCGATCAAATGGCCTTCGAATTCATCGGCCACCCGTCCATTTATCGCTTCTGGGACGCCACCCGTTGCGTCGAATTCACGTTGCAGATGGCACGTCGCGCGTTAGAAATCGAACTGCGGGAGGAGACCGAGTTTCTGGACCGCTACGACCGTGTGGTCAAAGCGGTCAATCAGCGTTTCGATGTGCGGGGTAGCGATCTGTCGAAGCTGGTGATGATGTGCCTGGACAACGACGGCAAGGTTTCAAAACACCGACGCAAGCAGTTTCAATACAGCGTGTCGGAGGAGGTTTTAGATTTTATTGAGGGAGAAGCGCGAAGATTGTTGGGTGATGGCTAAGGAGCAAGCATCCCTCTGGCCACAGAATTGTTTCAAAACTTGACCAACTTTCCCCTCCAATGCCATATTGATAGTTAGCAAACTAACAGTGTGTGTTTCCCCTCGTGCCGAAAAACCTCGACGCTCTGCAGATGAACATCAGCAGCTCCATGGTGGTGGCCGCCAGGCATTGGCGGAAGATCTGCCAGACCACGCTGGTCAATTATGGAATCTCCGAAGCCTGCGCCGTCCCGTTGTTGATGATCGGGCGTCTGGGCGAGGGTGTGCGGCAGGTGACGGTGGCGCAGGCGGCGGGGATGGAGAGTCCGTCGCTGGTTCGTCTGCTCGATCAGCTGTGTCATGCCGGTTATGTCTGTCGCACCGAAGACGCCCATGACCGGCGCGCCAAATGCCTGAGCCTGACGGAAACCGGCCGGGAGTTGGTGCAGGCTGTCGAGATCGAGCTGGTGCGGTTGCGCAATGAAGTGCTCGAAGGCATCGATCGCAGCGATCTGGAAGCGACGTTGCGGGTGTTGAGAGCATTTGAAGCGGCCACCCCGCCGTCGGTGGCCAACCCTTGAGCGGATTTTTCACCGGCGTTCCTCCGGCGCGGGACTGGTTTTACGGGGTGCGCACGTTCGCGGCGTCGATGATTGCGCTGTACATCGCCATGCTCATGCAAATGCCGCGTCCGTATTGGGCGATGGCCACGGTGTACATCGTTTCCAGCCCGTTTGTCGGCCCCACCAGTTCCAAGGCGTTGTACCGCGCGGTCGGCACTTTTCTCGGTGCGGCGGCGGCGGTGTTTTTCGTGCCGATGTTTGTCCAGAGCCCGTATGTGCTGGTGGTGGTGATCGCGCTGTGGACCGGGACGTTGCTGTTTCTGTCCCTGCACCTGCGCACGGCCAACAGTTACGCGCTGATGCTCGCCGGTTACACCTTGCCGCTGATCGCCTTGCCGGTGGTGGATAACCCGCTGGCGGTGTGGGATATCGCTGAGGCGCGAACCGAAGAAATTTTCCTCGGCATCGCGGTGGCGGCCGTGGTCGGTGCCATGTTCTGGCCCCGGCGGCTGGCGCCGGTGTTCAACGATTCGGTGAACAAATGGTTCGCCGATGCCTCGACCTACAGCCTGCGCTTCCTCAGCCGCAACGTGCAGCCGGACGAAGTCAGTGCCTTGCGTTCGGCGATGGTGGCGACCTTCAACAGCTTGGAGCTGATGATTGGTCAATTGCCCCACGAGGGCGCGCGGCCGCAGACGGTGCGCAACACCAAGGAGCTGCGCGGGCGGATGATTCACCTGCTGCCGGTAATCGACGCCCTCGACGACGCGCTCTATGCCCTTGAACGAAGAACGCCCGAGCTTGTGGATAAGTTCGCGCCGTTGTTGGCTGCGACCACCGAATGGCTTGGCTACAAAGATGCCGACCTCGACCGCTGGCAGGCGCTGAAAGATCAACTTGAGGTGTTGCAACCGTCCGCCGAAGCGCTGGATGACCGCAAACAGCTGCTGTTTTCCAACGCGTTGTATCGCCTCGGCGAGTGGATCGATGTGTGGCAAGACTGCCGCAGCCTGCAATACGCCATTCAGTGCGAAAGCCAGCACAGCTGGCGCGCGGTGTACCGGCATTGGCGTCTGGGTCGCCTGTCGCCGTTTCTTGACCGTGGGCTGATGCTCTATTCGGCGGCGTCCACGGTGACCGCGATCATTGTCGCGTCGGTGCTGTGGATTCTGCTCGGCTGGACCGACGGTGGTGCCGCCGTGATTCTGGCGGCAGTGGCGTGCAGCTTCTTCGCCTCGATGGACGACCCGGCACCGCAGATATTCCGGTTCTTTTTCTGGACCGCGATGTCGGTGTTGTTTGCCAGTCTTTATCTGTTCCTGGTCCTGCCCAACCTGCATGACTTCCCGATGCTGGTACTGGCGTTTGCCGTGCCGTTCATTTGCATCGGCACCCTGACGGTCAAGCCGCAGTTTTATCTGGGCATGCTGCTGACCCTGGTCAACACCTCGTCTTTCATCAGTATTCAGGGCGCTTACGACGCGGATTTCCTCAGCTTTGCCAACTCCAACCTGGCCGGCCCCGTCGGCTTGCTGTTCGCTTTTGTCTGGACGCTGATCGCCCGGCCATTCGGTGCGGAACTGGCGGCCAAGCGCCTGACCCGTTTCAGCTGGCGCGACATTGTCAGCCTGACCGAGCCGGCCACGCTGGCCGAACACCGGCACTTGGGCGTGCAGATGCTCGATCGCCTGATGCAGCACCTGCCGCGTCTGGCCATGACCGGGCAAGACACCGGCATCGCACTGCGGGAAGTGCGCGTAGCGCTGAACTTGCTCGACCTGCTCGCTTACACGCCGCGAGTGTTCGGCGCACCGCAAGTGCTGCTGCATCAAGTGGTGGCCGAGGTCGGTGAGTATTTCAAAGCCTGCCTCAAGGCCAGCGAGCGATTGCCGGCACCGAGTCCGCTGCTGATGACCCTCGACCGCACCCGCCGCGCCCTGACCACCGAGTGTGATGAAGGCGCGCGTCTGCACCTGTTGCATGCCTTGAGCGGTCTGCGTCTGTCGTTGCTGCCGGGGGTGGAATTCGTCGCCTCGGGTGAACTCGTAGAACCGCTGCCCCATGGCATCGATGGAGCGCCTTTATGATCGGTGATCTGGATATCAGCGGGGTGTTCCTGCCCACGCTGCTGGTGCTGATGGGCATTACGTACGTGCTGTTCCTGCTGGTGCACGGGTTGCTGACGCGCCTGCACTTTTACCGTCTGGTCTGGCACCGGGCATTGTTTAACGTGGCTCTCTACGCCTTGCTGCTCGGCGCCGTGGACTCACTCAGTCGATACCTGATGACATGAAAAAGCCTTTTTTGACCCTCGGCCGCGTGGTCCTGACCCTGCTGATCGTGACCTTCGCCGTCGTCGTGGTCTGGCGCATGGTGATGTATTACATGTTCGCGCCCTGGACCCGGGACGGGCACATCCGTGCCGACATCGTGCAGATCGCCCCGGACGTGTCCGGGCTGATCCAGAAAGTGGAAGTACGCGACAACCAATTGGTCAAACGCGGCCAAGTGCTGTTCAGCATCGACCAAGACCGTTTCAAACTGGCCTTGCGTCAGGCCAAGGCAGCGGTCGCCGACCGTCAGGAAACCCTGGCCCAGGCGCAACGCGAAGCCAAGCGTAACCGTGGCCTCGGCAATCTGGTGCCGGGTGAGCAGCTGGAAGAAAGCCAGTCGCGGGTTGCCTGCGCCGAAGTGGCGTTGATGGAAGCTCAGGTGGCGGTGGACAGCGCCCAGCTCAACCTCGACCGCTCGACCATTCGCAGCCCGGTGGACGGTTACGTCAACGACCGCGCGCCGCGTGCGCAGGAATTCGTCACCGCCGGGCGCCCGGTGTTGTCAGTGGTGGACAGCAATTCGTTCCACATCGACGGTTATTTCGAAGAAACCAAACTCGACGGCATTCATGTCGGCCAGTCGGTCGACATCCGGGTGGTCGGCGACCTCGCTCGATTGCGCGGCCATGTGGAAAGCATCGTCGCCGGCATCGAGGACCGCGACCGCAGCAGCGGCAGCAACCTGCTGCCCAACGTCAATCCGGCGTTCAGCTGGGTGCGGCTGGCCCAGCGTATTCCGGTGCGGATTGCCTTCGATGACGTGCCGGCGGACTTCCGCATGATCGCCGGGCGAACTGCCACGGTGTCGATCATGGATGACCAACCGCAGGAGCCCGCGAAATGAGCAGGGCCTCGGGTTTGGCCGTCGCCGGATTAGGCTTGTTGCTGTCGGCGTGTCAGGTGGTCGGGCCGGATTATCATCTGCCGGACGAGGCCGCTATCCACCGTGAAGACTTGCAGGGCGACCTGGCTGTGAACGGTAAAAATGTCGTTTCGGCTCCGGTGCCCAGCGATTGGTGGCGCTTATATAAAGACCCGCGTCTGGATCAACTGGTGCAGCAAGCCATGGCGTCCAATACCGACTTGCGCGTAGCCGCTGCGAGCCTTTCCCGTGCCCGCGCTCAGGTCGACGAAGCGCAGGCGGCGGGCGGCTGGAGCGGTGGTGTGAAGATCGGCGCCCAGCGTTTGCAGGAGTCCGGCGAAGCCTTCTTGCTACCAGAGAAAGTGCCCGTGGCCAACGTCGGCGACATTGGCATTACTACCTCGTATCAGTTCGATTTGTTCGGCACCTTGCAGCGCGGTATCGAAGCGGCCAAGGCCAATGCCGATGCGACTCAGGCCGCCGCCGATACCGCACGCATCACCTTGGTGGCCGATGTGGTCCGGGCCTACACCCAGGTGTGCGCGGCCAACGAGGAGCGGGATATTGCCCAGCATTCCCTCGATCTGCAAGCCCAAGGCACCACCCTGATCCAGCGTCTGCGTGACGCCGGGCGCGGCGATGAAACTCAGGTCACTCGCTCGCAAACCCAATTCAAATCCTTGCGCGCCGACATGCCGCGTTATGAAGCGGCGCGTCAGGCCGGCTTGTTCCGCTTGTCGATGCTGTTGGCCAAACCGGTCGAGCAGTTGCCTGTCGGGACTGCCACCTGCGCCGAATTGCCGAAAATCACCCAATTGTTGCCGGTCGGCGACGGCGCAACCTTGCTCAAGCGCCGACCCGATGTGCGCCAGGCCGAGCGCCGACTGGCGGCCGCGACCGCTGGCATCGGCATCGCCACGGGCGAGTTGTACCCCGACATCAGCATCGGCGCGACGGTCGGTACCGTCGGGATCCTCGAAAATCTCGGCAAACCGGCGACCAATCGCTGGGGCTTCGGCCCGTTGCTGACCTGGACCGTGCCGTCCAACGGCTCCCGGGCACGAATCCGCGAAGCCGAAGCAGCGACCCAAGGCACGCTGGCGCATTTCGATGGCGTGGTGCTCAACGCCATTCGCGAGAGCCAAACCAGCTTGGCGCAGTACTCCGCGCTGCTGCAACGCCGCGATGCGTTGGCCGACGCCGAACAATCGGCGCAACTGGCCGCCGATCAGACCCACCGCTTCTTCCAGGCCGGCCGCGCATCGTTCCTGGCGGACCTGCAAGCCACCCGCACTTACACCGATGTGCGGGCGCAACTGGCCGCCGCCAACACCCAAGTTGCCATGAGCCAGATCGATTTGTTCCTCGCCTTGGGCGGCGGCTGGGAAAGCGGACGAACGCAAGGCACGAACCCCGGCAAACCCTGAGGCCGTTGCTATGCTTTGACTTGATGAGGTCGCATGTCGATTTCATCGTTCAAGGCTCGCGTTGGTCATGGGGATCTAATAATGAAAAACCCTTATGCTCCCGGCTTCTGGTGCGCTATTGCAGCGTTGGTTCTGCTGTCGGCCACCTATTTCTACGGCATCATGCTGGCCCACCAGATCGACAAGGCGCTGGTGTTCCTCGACAGCGCCAGCGCGCTGATTGCGGTGATGGCAATCGTTGTGGTGGCCTGGGCTTCAGTCCAGGGCCAGCGGATCAAAAAAAGACAACTCGAACAAGGCAAGACCCTGGTGCTGATCTGGGACACCAAGGTGGCGTTGCGTCGGGTCGAAACGGTGTTTGACCGGTATTTCTGGGGCAGCTACTGGCAGCCGGGGCGTACGTTTCAGGAAGTCATGGGCGAACTCACCGGCACGCCGCTGGAAAAAAGCCTTGAGACCCTGAAAAAACAGTGCCTTGAACTGGACAAGCAAGTCTCTGAAGACGACAGGCACTGGCTCAACAATGCCCGCGAACTCTCCGATGTTGCCAACTCCATGGCCCGCGAACGCTATCAGCTGGACTTCTGTGATCCGCGCGCGGAAGTGACGGGCGGGGCGGTGATCAATCGCGATTTTGAAGTGCTGGTGTATACGTGGACGGCACGGCTGAAAAGCTTTGATCATCAGCTGGATGAGATGGAGGTCCAATACTCCTGAATTGATGTTGTCTGTACTGACGCCATCGCGAGCAGGCTCGCTCCTACAGGGGGATTTGTGATCGACACATAATCCATGTGGGAGTGAGCCTGCTCGCGATGGCGATTTTATGCCCGCCGAAACTCTCAACCCTCATGCGCGGTCCATAGACACTCTTTAACCTTTAATCATTGGGCCGCCCCGTGCGCCTGATGCTAATCTGCATCGCACTTTCAGCGCAGTCGCGACCGCAACCCGTCATGGGTTCAGGGAAGACGACCACATTTTCAACAACGGACATTGATCGGGTAATTCATGAATAAATCAGCAGGCGTGCTTCTTGGAATCGTCGTTGCCATCGGTGCAATCAGCGCCGGTGGTGCCTGGTACACCGGCACCAAAATCGAAGGCGTGCTGAACACCTCGATCGCCGACGCCAACAAAGAGCTGAACGCCGCGCTGGTCGGTTCCAACGGCAAGGCGTCGCTGGAACTGGTGTCGCTGGAGCGTCATGTGTTCAGCAGCACCGCGCACTACCGCCTCAAGGGCGAAGGTGAAATGTTTGGCGAAGCGCCGGTCGAGTTGCTGTTCGTCGACCACATCGAACACGGTCCGCTGCCGTTCTCCCGTCTGGTGTCGCTGAAATGGCTGCCGGTCATGGCCACCAGTCATTACGAACTGGAAAGAACCCCAGCCACCGAAAAATGGTTCGCCGCTGCCAAGGACAAGTCGCCGCTCAAGGGCCTGGTCAATATCGGTTACGACGAATCCACCAACGGCACGCTTGAATTGCTACCGCTGGACGTCGCGCTGGATGCCAAGTCCAACCTGAAATTTTCCGGTCTGAACCTCGACGTTGCCGCCAGCGCCCAGGCCCAAAAGGTCAAGGCCAACGGCTACATGGACAGCATGACGTTGACCACGGTGGCTGAAGACCAGACGCCGGTGAAGGTCGAGCTGAACGGCCTGACCGTGGCCAGCAACCTGACCAAAAGCAGCTACGGCTATTACATCGGCGACAACACCCTGGAGCTGACCAATAGCAAAACTACCTTCGGTGCCAAGCAGTCGGTGTTGGGCCTCAAGAAGTTTGAAATGAAGAACCTGACCGAAGAATCGGGCACCAGTGGTTCGGGACGTGCCGATTACAAGGTTGGTGAAGTGTCGTTGAATGGCAAGACTGTCGGCTCTGCGCAGATGGCCATGAGCCTGAAGAACCTCGATATGCCGGCGACCATGGCGCTGATGCAGATCTACCAGACCAAGCTGCAGCCGTACGAAAAGGCTGCCGCTGAGGCTGCTGCCGCCGGTGAACCGGCTCCAGAACTGGTCTTGACCCCGGCCGAAGAGGCGCAGGTCAAAACCAATCTGGAAAAACTGCTCGCCGCTGGCCCGCAGGTGGCTTTGGAGAATCTGTCGTTCAAATCCAACAATGGTGAAAGCCGCGCCAACCTGGTGCTCGACCTGACCAAGCCGCAGTCCATGGCCCTGCCGCCAGACCAGCTGACCCAACAGCTGATCGCGCTGCTGGATTTCAACCTGAAAGTGTCCAAGCCAATGCTCGTTGACCTGCTCACCGTGCAATCGGAAATCGACGGTCAGACCGACGTCAAGCTTGTTGCCGATCAGGCGACGGCCACCGCGGACATGTTCAGCAGCATGGCGGTCGGCACGCAATTGGCCAAACTGGAAGGCAACGACATCGTCACCCAATTGCACTACGCCAACAATCAGGTGGAATTCAATGGCCAGAAAATGACCGTTGAGCAATTTGTCGGCTTCGTGATGAGCAAGCTCGGCGGCGTTGCACCGATTCAGTAAAATCGCTGGCTTCAACGAAACGCCCGGCTTCTGCGACACGCAGACGCCGGGCGTATTGCTGTCCGGCGTTTAAAACCTATTCCACGTCCCGAATCAGCCGCCACGCCTCATCCACCGGCAACGGTTGTTTCATCCGCTCAGCGAGCATCGCCATCGCCCGCTCTTTGTCGCAGGCAACAGCCGCCGCGACCACGCCGTTTCTGCTGAACAGCCCAATAAACGGAGGATGGTCGGGGTTGCCCTTGAACTCCACTTCGTCCCAGGTTTCGGCATGGCCGAGGTAGTCGTAGTTTTTTCCGAAGTGCCACGTCCAGAAATACGGTACGTCGAGGTAGTGTTCGTCGCCACCGAGCATGTTCGCCGCCGCGATCCGCGCCTGTTGCTGGGCCAGGCGCCAGTGCTCGATCCGTTGCGGTTGGCCGTTGAGCGGGAAGGTCGCGATATCTCCCGCCGCCCAGAGCCCTTCGGCCACGCGCATGCCGCCGTCGGCCCGTAATGAACTATCTTTTTCTTTGGGCAAATCGGCAAACGGTTCCGTTGCCGGGCTGACACCGATGCCGACCAGCACCAGGTCTGCTGGCAAACGTTGACCGTTTTCCAGTTTCACCGCTTCGACCTTGTTAGTGCCTTCGATCTGCGCGGCTTCGCTATCGGTATGGAACACCACGCCGTTGGCCTCGTGCAGCGCACGAATCGAATTGCCGACCGCGTCGCCGAACTGTTTGGCGAACGGCACCGCGTGGCGGGCCAGAACGGTGACCTGCAGACCGTATTCGCGCAGGGCCGATGCGGACTCCAGGGCAATGAAGCTGTCGCCGATGATCACCGCCCTTTGGCCTGGTTTCGCAGCGCTCAGAATCCGCGTCGCTTGGTCCTTGGAGCGCAGCAGGAAGACTTGCGGCAAGTCGGCGCCGGGCAGCGTGAGGGGGTTGGGTGTGCCGCCGGTAGCCAGCAACGCCGCGTCATACGTCAGCGACTCACCGTCTGCCAATCGCAGTGTTCTGTTGGCTGAATCCAGACTCGCCACTTCACCGTTGATTCGCTCGATCCGCTGCTCGCGGTAAAAGCTTTCGTCTCGGAGCGGCGGGACTTCTTCTGGCGGCATCTCCCCGGCAATCACGAATTTGCTCAGTACCGTCCGGTCGTAGCCGGCATCCGCTTCACGGTCGATCAACACGACGCGGCCGCCAAAGCCTTTCTCGCGCAATGCCGCGGCCCCGGCCGTACCGGCAGCACCGGCACCGATGATCACAAACATGCGCTCATCATCGGCCGGTGGGGTGTGGGGATCCGATAGCGGCTGATCGTCGACCCAGACCTCGTCATCGCGCATTTCCAGGGGATAGCGCTTGAGACTGTCCAGCGCTGGCGGTTCGCACAATCCGCCGTCCTCGATCCGATACGCAGCCTTGTGCCACGGGCAGATCAGGCGCCCATGACACACCGCACCCTCGGCCAGCGGCGCCCCGGCGTGGGGGCATTCGCCTTGATAGGCGCGCAATTGATCGCCGACCCGAAGCAAAACAATTTTGGTGTCCGCGATCCGTACTTCCAGGCCTCGGTTTTCGGGCACATCGGCGAAACGGGCGACGCGGTGCAGGGCCATGATCACTCTCCAGGCAGGCGATTCACTTAAGAGTTTGGCGCGTAACCCGAGGTTCAGCCAATTCCCACTGCCACCGCACGAACGGTACCGCTATAGTTCGCAAGCCGAAAAAGTCCCCATCCGCACAAGGTGCTCCGGAATGACCCGATTGACCTCTCTGAACCCTTGGCTGGCGGCCGTTGCAGTCGCCTTTTGCGTGCAATTTCCTGCGCAGGCCCAGGAGCGTTTCACCCTGAATATCCCGGGTGTCACGGATGACCGGCTGTTCACCTCGGCCGCCGCCAGCGATGCCCCAGGTTGCGGCGGACACAACGCGTCGCCGGCGCTGAACTGGAGCACTGGCCCGGCAGGCACCTTGAGCTATGCCATCGTCATGCACGATCCCGACGGCCAGAAAGGTCAGGGTGTCGATCACTGGGTGCATTACGGCATCAAAGCCACCACGCACCAGATTGCGCCCGGTGTCGGCGCAAAATCCGCCCTTGAAGGTCTCGGCGGCACCAACAGCAAAGGCACCACCGGTTACGTCGGTCCTTGCCCGCCGGTTGGCGACAGTGCGCATCACTACCTTATTCAGCTCTACGCACTGGACCTCGCTCCGGACGCCTTGCCCGCCGGCCTGACACGCGCGCAGTTGCTGGAGAAAATCAAAGGCCATGTGCTGAAAAACAGCAGCGTGGTGCGGCGTTATCACCGCTGAAATTTATTTTCGGCCGATTTAACCCGAACCTGAATGGGGGCTCGTCTCAGAGGATGAATGGATCAATTTCCTCCTGAGGTCAGCCCCCATGTCCCTCCCTCTGCATTTCCTCCGCCCGGCCGCCCAGGGTTTCGCCGTCGGGCTGCTGCTGGCCGTTGCCGGTTGCGGCGTTTCCTCTAAACCTGATTCCGCTGTGGTGTCGCCACCGGCTCAAGGCGAAATGAAGACTGAGGCGCTGGTGCGCAATGAGTCCGTTGCGGCAGATGCCTCGATGGCCAAACGCAGCGTGCGTCCGGCACCCATAGCGGGTTTTGCGCCTGAGATGGCTGCGCCGGGTTATCGGGATGAGCAGCGCGAGCAATATCAAGCGCTGGCGGATAACCCGATTCACAGCGTGGCCGAGGCGCCGGTCTCGACCTTCAGCGCCGACGTCGATACCGGTGCTTACGCCAACGTTCGCCGCTTGCTGAATCAGGGACGTCTGCCGCCCGAAGGCGCGGTGCGGCTGGAGGAAATGGTCAATTACTTTCCCTACGATTACGCGTTGCCCACGGACGGCTCGCCCTTCGGCGTGACTACTGAGCTGGCGCCGTCGCCGTGGAACCCGCATACCCGTTTGTTGCGCATCGGCATCAAGGCCTCGGACCGTGCGGTAGCGGAACTGGCACCGGCCAACCTGGTGTTTCTGGTGGACGTGTCCGGCTCGATGGACCGTCGCGAAGGTCTGCCGTTGGTCAAAAGCACGCTGAAATTGCTGGTCGATCAACTGCGCGAGCAGGACCGGGTGTCGCTGGTGGTCTATGCCGGCGAGTCGCGCGTGGTTCTTGAGCCGACTTCCGGACGGGAAAAAGCGAAAATTCGTACAGCGATCGATCAATTGACCGCCGGTGGCTCGACGGCCGGCGCCTCGGGCATCGAGCTGGCCTATCAAATGGCGCAACAGGCCTTCATTCCCAAAGGCATCAATCGCATCCTGCTGGCCACAGACGGTGACTTCAATGTCGGCATCAGTGACTTCGACAGCCTCAAGCAAATGGCTGTGGATAAACGCAAGACCGGTGTTTCCCTGACCACACTGGGGTTTGGTGTGGATAACTACAATGAACATCTGATGGAACAACTGGCCGACGCCGGCGATGGCAACTACGCCTACATCGACAACCTGCGCGAGGCGCGCAAGGTGCTGGTGGATCAACTCGGCTCGACCCTCGCGGTGGTGGCGAAGAACGTGAAGCTGCAAGTGGAGTTCAACCCGGCGCAGGTCAGCGAATATCGTCTGCTGGGGTATGAGAATCGGGCGTTGAAGCGTGAGGATTTCAGCAATGACAAAGTCGATGCTGGAGAAATCGGTGCAGGACACACGGTGACGGCGTTGTACGAAATTGTCCCCAAGGGCGAGAAGGGCTGGTTGGAGCCGCTGCGCTATGGCAAGTCCGAGTCGGCTGCTTCCGGTACAAACGGGGAATTGGCGATGTTGCGTGTGCGTTATCAGCTGCCTGAAGGTGGGAACAGTCGTTTGATCGAACGGCCGATTGCGGGTAGTTCGGTTGGCAAAGCCAGTGACGACCTGCGATTTGCAGCGGCCGTGGCAGCGTTTTCCCAACAGCTCAAGGACGGGCGCTATACCGGTGATTTCGACCTTAAAGACACCGAGGCTTTGGCGCGCGGTGCACGGGGTGACGACCGATTCGGTCTGCGGGCAGAGTTTGTGCAATTGGTGGAGTTGGCGCAGAGCCTGCGGACCACCACCGCCTCCAACCGTGAGCTGAATAAAGGAGAGTACAACTGACATGTCAGCGCCTGAACCGAGCGATGAATCGCTGCTGGCCCGGTATCGCGCAGGCGACGGGCCAGCGTTCGAGATTTTGTACGCCCGTCATCGCCAGGGCCTCTACCGATTCCTCTTCGGTTTGAGCGGCAAGCCCGAACTGGCCGAAGAGATTTACCAGGAAACCTGGCTGAGCCTGATTCGCAGCACCAGTCAGCCACAAGGCCGGGCGAATTTTCGTACGTGGCTGTTTCAGATTGCCCGCAATCGATTGATCGACCACTGGCGCAAACATGGCATCCACAATCCTTTGCACGACAGCTATGACGAACAGACCCACGCCGTGATTGATGAGGCGACCGATCCGGAGCAACTGCTGAGCCTGAGCCGCGACGGCCAGCGTCTCGAAGCCGCGTTGCAGAACCTGCCCACCGACCAGCGCGAAGTCTTCCTGCTGCGCGCCCACGGCGATCTCGACCTGCCGCAGATCGCCACCCTCACCGAAACACCCCTGGAAACCGTCAAGAGTCGCTTGCGCTACGCCCAGCAGAAACTGCGTCGGCTGCTGACCGAGGAGGTACTGACATGACTGACGCCCGCAAAACACCGGAAGACGATGTGGTGAAGCATTTTCGTGAACACGCGACCGGTGAACCACCGGCCCATCTCGACGCGTTCATTCTGGCCGCCGCACACCGGGAAACGCCTGCACACAAACCGAACCTGTGGCAACGCTGGGTCCAGGCTTGCCAGAAACCCCGTTGGCAAGTCGCGTTTGCCAGCCTTGTTGGCGTCGCGCTGATGTTGACGCTGGTGCAACGTACGCCCGAGCAAGTGCCAACCTACGATTCCACCCCGGCGCCCAAAGCCTCATCTTTTGCGGCCAAGAAAGAAGCTGCTGAAGCACCGGCATCGGTTGCCCGCTCAATGGCTGCGCCGGCTGGCGCAATGTCCGCACCAGCGCCTGCGCCTGTGGCGCCAATGGCCGATTTTGCCGCGCCCGCGCAGAGCGAATCGATCAGCGCTGACATGGCTGAAGAAGCGAAGGTAAGTAAACGCTTCGCGGCCCCGCCGAAGTTCCTCGACGACCAATTACGGGAAGTGATCCGCCTGCAAAATGCCGGTCAAACCAAAGCGGCCGACGACCTGATGGCGACGTTGCACAAACGCTTTCCCAAGGAGAATCTCACCGTCCGACTCAAGAATCTGCAGAAAAACTGAGAGGCAAAGCGCCCAGCGATTTGGCATCAACACCCGAAAGCGCGCACTATCGAGCCATAGCCGATGCGTTGGAGGAAGCCGTGGCGAAAAAAATCGATCGCATCGCCCAAATGCTCAACTGCCCTGTGAAGGGCGAGGAATTGCGGCGAGCAGTGACGGAGAGTCGTAAAGAGTTTCTTCTGGCGAAGCAGGCAGAAGAAGCGCTGGAGGAAGACGTTCTTGATGATGAGTTGATCGAGGACGAAGAAGACGATGATGAGTACGATGAGTTTGATTGGACGACTGAATGAAAAGCACGCGTGCGCTCAATTTGAACCGTCAAGTTTTCCTTGACGGTTGCATCGGACCGACCAGCAGTTGCCGAGATGCCCTCACCCCTTACAATCGCCGTCAACACGGCCCCTGTCGGTTGATGCGTTCCGGCGCTGATACTGCTCAGGGGTTTTTATTATCTGGATTTTTCTTTTTACCATTTGAGGCTCCTCCAGCCTAGTCATGGCAGTAATCCCGCCTTCGACGGGAGCGTCCGCTCAACCCTAGGCGTGAGCCCGCGAAGTATCCTTATCCGAAAGAGACGGGACAAAGTGATCGACGGCTGTTCCATGGCCAGATTTCAGCTCAGTCTCGGCCCCATTTGGTTAAGATGCCGCGTTTCCTCAACCCTTGAGCTGCCAAGCCGCCCGGTTGGCCAGCGTCTTCGATACGGAGTATCTGCAGTGGATATGGAGGTGGCCTAATGGATGCCCAGTAGCAACTGCAGCGCTTGCTGGCCGGCAATGGCGAGAGTGAAGTAGTGGAGTTCAAGGAAGCCAAGAGCAACTACGATTTCGACAAGCTCGGCCGCTATTTCTCCGCGCTGAGCAACGAGGCTAACCTCAAGGGGCTGTCCGCAGCCTGGCTGGTCTTCGGCGTCAATGACCGCCAACAAGTGGTGGGAACACGCTTTCGAGAGACGCCCAAGCAGTTGCAGTCTTTGAAGAAGGAAGTGGCTGACAAGATCAGTCAGCGCCTGACCTTTATCGAGATTCATACCGTTCAGCATCTTGCGGGCCGGGTGTTGCTGTTCGAAATTCCCGCTGCACCACAAGGTCTGCCGATGGCCTGGGAAGGACATTTCTACGGCCGCGACGGTGAGTCCCTTGGGCCGCTGTCGCTCGAAGAGATTGAACGCATCCGCCGCCAGAATCGGCTTCAGGATTGGAGCGCGGGTCTCTGTCCCGGAGCCAGCCTGGCGGACTTGAGCGAAGAGGCAATTGCGCTGGCCAGGCGCGAGTATTCCACTAAGCATCCTAAGTTGACCGACGAACTGGCGGGCTGGTGCGACGAAACCTTTCTCAACAAGGCTAAGGTAACCATCCAGGGGCATATCACCCGAACTGCCATTTTGTTGCTGGGCAAACCGGAGGCGGCGCATTGGCTCAACCCAGCCTCGCCCACCCTCAGCTGAATTCTCAAAGACCGCGACGGTTTTGAGCGTGATTACCAGCACTTCTCCTGTCCATTGCTGGTCAGCGCCGATGAGGTTTACCGCAAAATCCGCAACCTGAAATACCGCTATATGTCAGAGAGCTCGTTGTTCCCAGAGGAGGTCGACCAGTATGACCCCTTCATCATCCGCGAAGCACTCAACAATGCCATTGCCCACCAGGACTACGAGCTGGGTGGCAAGGTCTCGGTGGTTGAATTCGAAGATGGGCGGCTATGCTTCAGCAACCCCGGCGACTTCATTCCCGGCTCGGTGGAACAAGTGATTCAGGCCGACGCACCGGAAACGCGCTACCGCAATCGCTTCCTCACCGATGCCATGGTCAACCTGAACATGATCGACACCATCGGCAGTGGCATCCGCAAGATGTTCCTGATCCAGAAAAACCGCTTCTTTCCCCTGCCTGAGTATCAGCTTGAGCGGAATCGCGTGCAGGTCACCATCACCGGACGCGTGCTGGATATGAGCTATGCACGCAAATTGGCGGAAATGCCCAATTTGTCACTGGAAGACATCCTCCTGCTGGATCGGGTGCAGAAGCGCAAACCGCTGACCGATGCGCAGTCTCTCCATCTCAAGGCGCAGGGGCTGATTGAGGGGCGCAAGCCCAATTTTCATATCTCCGCCCAAGTGGCCCAGCACAGTGATGATCTGGCGCAGTACATCCGTAACCGGGGCATCGACGATACGCATTACAAACGTCTGATTTGCGAGTTGATCCAAAAATCGGGCTCAGCCAAACGTATCGACATCGATAAGTTACTCATAGACAAACTACCCGAGGTTCTAGACCGACAGCAGAAAGCCAACAAGATCAAAAATCTGCTGCAGGCGCTTAAGATTCAGGGTGTTATCAAGGTCAAGGGCAAGCTGTGGCAAATGTCTAAAGGCTGATTTCTAGACATTGTTAGACGTTTTTAGACATTTATAGACATTCGCGCGTCGTGTTGGGGTTAGCCCGACGCCGACGAAACTGCACCTTCCGGATAAGAAGTCGGAAGGTGTAAACCTTCTTCAGGACGAGACAGCACCCACAAAAAAGCCCCAGACCCTAAGATCTGAGGCTTTCTCGTTTCTACTATATGGTGCCCAGGCGTCGTTTGAACTGGCGGGTGTGAAGCCCGGTTTATAAGGGTTTGAGTGGTGGTGTTTCGGTTAGGCATACACGTGGGCATACACGTTGCCCTTTGCTAACCTTGATTGTCTCGCACATTCACCATTCATCGGGTCTCTTAACTGGTGATGTTGACCATCGTTAGGCCAGTGAGCGGAGATCCGCTTCGAACGCCTCATAACTCACCCACCCTAGAAGGGCCACGACCTCAAACGCAAGATTCTGAGTCTTGTAGAGGGCAAATTGTGGACCAACTTCTGCAGTAAGCAGATCGAAACAATTTCTAACCGGTGGATGAGGCTTACCTTCCTCCCAGTGTAGGGATTGATTCCTACCTTGCCAGATCACCTGCTTTAACACTTGGGTGCCGATTGCATGACCGTCAGGACAAGCATCCACGCTCGATTGAGTGATTGATATTCCTTGTTTAGCGTATTGCAAAAGGTTGGCCGCCATTGAAGATCGTGAAAATGCTCGAGCCGAGAGCCGTTCGTTTGCTTGGGTGAGGTGATCCAAAACCCCGTGACGCTGTTTATCTGGGCCAAAGTAGGTGGCCCATTGAATCCCTGCACCCGCCATAACGTCATCAGGGTCTTCAGAATCACTACAAGCGGAGGCTCTCCGATAGCCGTCACGAACTTCAGCGTTGAGCTGCACGATTTGAGCCTGAAGCACTTCAACCTGTTGATGCTCCGCCCAAACGAGACCTATAACCGAGCTAGCAGCATGCTGAATTTCTGAAAGGTAAGAATTGATATCCATCGTTCTCGTTTCTCCATTATCCAACAGAAAGCTTCGGTTTTTCTGATCGAGAGTCCAATCACAACTCTACTCATAAGGTCGCTCCCGGGTCCTTCAGTTTTGTAACGGGGCAGGAGCTCAGACTGAAGGATCGGGGGAACAGATTCTGCCGGGGCCCCTGAGGAATTCTAACCAGTACGGGGTCGGAAACCCGCGACATCTTGCTAGCGACAGACATCCCACCTTACTGAAATTTCAACGTTGAAATTGAAAGGATCCTGACGAAAAAGTGGCATCGTTACCGCGATGGTAAAGATGCCCTTTTGTGTTGCTGATCGGCAGAGAACGGCCAAAAGCAGACCTTCTCTCCTAGATGTCGTGAAGCCTCTAGAAAACCGAGACCAGGCTCCCAGGCATCCAATCGGGTAATGCTAGCTTTGCATCGCAACTCGTTCTGATAGCTGAATTGTGGTCTTGGACAATTCCATGCGCGGGCTTTCGCGATACTGCTCATCTAGTGCTTCATGGATGACTTCAATCCATTCCTAGCGCACTTGCTTGTGCTTCTAGACTCTCGCGCCACCCTCAATCGACAACGGACAGGAGCACGCAAGCAGACCCAACAAGCGATTTGCTTTTTCTCCACGCCTGATCTTTGCTGATAGAGATCCAATTTCCACCACATAACTCAAGGACGAGAGAAGGCCACGATTGGTCTGGAGCCTCCGTCCGTTAGCTTGCGGAGCCTCTATGAACAAATATGCATTTGCAGGACCGGCAGTGATGACCGTAGCGCTCATGTTGGGCGGCTGCTCTGTGAAGGTGCTCGAAGCTGACAAGCGGATCGTTTCCTTCACAACTAAGCAAGAACAGCTTGGACAAGAGTGGAAAGAGTTCGAAGTAGTCTGCCCCGAAGCTAGCCCAGACGCTCTCACGCTAATTGCAGGAAGCATTAGTGGGGAAACGGAAGCGGGCGTGAATCTTGCCGCTGCATACTCTGAGAACGGCTCAAACATTGGACTCCGCACACATACCATTCAAATACTTCGCGATCAGCTATATGCAATCTGCCAAGGCTATGCCAACAGAGGACTATCCGCATTTTCATATCAGTCATTGCTTGCGCGCAATCAGCGAAACACAGTCATTCTCATGACAATAGAACAGCTAACTGGGGTTCTTAAGACCCCAGAGGTTAATATAACCACGACCGCAACGGCTGATGCAGCATCGCTTACCAGGCAATCTGATGAAATCGAAGCGCTTAAAGAAAAATACAAGGCCATGGATAAGGCTTCAGAAGAAGGAAAGAACACCGAAAAAAACATTGCCACGCTGGAAGAGCAGCTAAAGAACGCACGCGGATCAGCAGCTAAGGCGTCTGGAACAGAGAAATCAATTCAACAGCAGAATAACCCGGCTCTCGACCCGGCAAGCGTTACTGCTGTCGTGAATGCCGTGAAAGAGCTTGCCCTAAGCATTACCAAGGAAGGCGCGAACGAAGATAATTTAATGACATGTATGCAGCACTTGCAAACAGCGCGTACAACACCTGGATCAACTATCTCAACCGAGACACTAGAAAAAGCCTGTTCAAACTTGGTTCTGGCGATGGCTAGTAAGGCTGAAAAATTACAGCAACTTGGAAGCAAAGCTGCAAGCGAAGCTATATCAGGCAAGCCAACAGCAACAAATAGTGCTGCGATGTACAAAATTCTATCTGATCAATATCGGGAGCAATAGTTAAAGCGCTCTTTGAAATATGAGAAAGGTCGCTAAGCGACCATTCTTAATTGATTTAACACGTGAGGTCTAGATTTGGTCAGACCACGATTATGCCCTAACGCCGTGACCGTCCGCTGTGGGTCGTTCTCTGCCGGTCATGTCGACGGCTCGTACTGGTCAAATCCGATGCAAATGACTGGTCAGGTCGAATGCAAATGGGTGGGTAAGTCTGTGCAATTACCCAATTGCACTGGTGAACTGTGAGTTCACCCGGTTCACCTGTTCACTAAGATGGGTACCTTTTCGCTAACACAGTCCCGCGGGTTTCCGACCCCGTGTCTGTCTCATTGTCTCAGGGGCCCCTGGCTCCTGCCGGAGTTTCCTCGCTGAGGGTACGCATTGCATAAGGGGGGGTGGGGCAAATACCTGTTAAATGGCGTGTAACTCGTGTTGCAGGTGTAACAAAGTGGCATAACGAATTGATTTTAAACAATAAAATAGTTGTTACACCGGCTGAAAGCGTATGGGGTGTGCTGTGTAACAACGTGGAACGGTGTAACGATTTACGTCAATCGGCGTTCGCATGGCTAAGGTGCTAGTGGTCATCGTTAAAGCCGCAAATCCGCACACGTTAGCTGCCAGATCACAACGGCCCCATGGGCAATTCGCGCAGCAGTTCGGCCTGGTCGCGCCAAGGGTACTGATACGGGTTCGTGGGGCAGTGGGCTCGATGTTCAACGGGCTACTCGGCGCTGCTCGGCCATTGGGGAACCTGGCACTGACGACAGCGTGAGGCGTCACCGTGCATTAGCCAGCGCCCATTCCAACGCTGCATCATTTCATCCAGCACGATTGCGGGGACCAACCCGGTACCGAGCAGCCTGGTTAATTCCGGATGGTCATTGATGTGCATGTCCGGCGTAGTCCTGTGCAAGTGAGCGGCCCCCTTGCGTAAAAACAGACTACAGGGGGCGTCCAGTGGGTGGAAAACAGCGTCCACAAAAAAGCCCCCTGCACGGTGTCTCAGACGTGGGGGCTTTTTTACACAAGCAGCGTTATTCGTAACGCGGCAGGCTCACTTCACCGTTTGCTGAAAACCGCCACCTTTTAGCAGTATGCCGACTTGCTCCGGCTGCTCGGCCGGCTTGCCCAAATGGTATTCGGCGTATTGGCTGGTGCCGTCCTGAATCACGCACACCGCCAAAATCACCCACCCCTGATCCAACAAGCCCTGGGCTTGGGTCACGCCGTTCACGGTACGCAGTTGCTTGATGTCTTCAATGGCCATCGGTCTTGCTCCTTGAGTGATAGCTGACTGTAATCACCACGCTACGGACATGTGGCTGCTTTCTGTTTGTTATTGGTCAGCGTTTATTGCTGCTGCCGAGCCGCATTTCGCAAGAGACGTTCGCTGAGCCTTGCGTCGATATCCGATATTACGTCTTTCATGCTGTTATCCCGGCTCCACTCACCGAGATCAAGCTCCTCAGCAGGAAGCCCAACATATGAGCGAAGTTTTTTGGCTAGATCAGATGCCTGCAGCCCTAGCACAGCATACCCCCGGCGCCTTGCTTGAAAATATTCGACATGGTCCGGCGGGTCGTAATTGAACTGATGGATTCCAGTAAGGTTTCCTTGCAATTGATCTTGTTGATCTGGCAGTCGAAGAATCGAATACATCAGATCCATCGGTAACAGCTTCCATTCAACGTCAAGGTCTAGAGGCCGAAAATCAGGTGGGGTAATAACAGGCACGTATTCACCGCGCTCACCAGCGGGCTTGCCGTATTGGGTCCCGTCGTCTACTGCAACATCAAGGCAGCCAGTGGCAAACCGATCCAAATGAGAGACGACAATAATCCCAAGGTAAGTGGTGTCCTGCTTGGCCGTTTTCCGCTTAGTCCACCATTCTTTGATTAGGACGAAAATGTTACCGAGTAGGACCCCGCTGATACCGGCGGCAGCTGAAATGATGGCTGAGACGTGCGCTGATTCCATGAGTCCCTCTGAGTGAATTAGCGTATGAACGCCATTTGTATCCCCAGCATGGTCCATCCAGCCGCATTGGCGTAGGAAAAAATCCTTTCTTGGTGTCCGCCACGATGACGTATGCATACACCTCAAGGTCTGCTACAAAACACGTCAGATGGCTCATTGCCGTCACAGGTGCTACATTTCAATAATTTAACGTCAAGAAGTTGTGTTTAGCTTCCTAGGGATTTGAGGCTGGTATGAGCGAAACGAAGAAACCCGTGGCGGTAGTTTTTGTGCATGGTTTCACGGGCGGTAGTAGCACGTGGAAAAATGTCGGCGGCGAAAAATTCAAAGACTTATTGTTGACGGAAGACGATCTATCAGAAGTCTTTGATATGGTTGAGTTCGAATATTTTTCGAAAATTACAGATATATTTCATGCGGATTTAATACAGAAGGCCATATCGCTATTCGGGTTTCGTCCTAAGGTCAGATACAACCGACCGCTTAAGAATTTGGCCGATGAGCTCAGAAGCTTCATACAGCTGAATTTGGATGACTATGAGGGCGTTGTGCTCATCGGTCACAGTATGGGTGGATTGATTTGCAAGGAGGTTATACTGAGTCATGTGCGCGGTGATGGGCCGGATATAATAGGATATGGATCTATTGCTGTTCCTCATAAAGGCTCGTTGGATTCAATGTTGTTCGCCTTGCTCAATATCAACAGCAAGGAGTTGGTTCCGTTAAATTATTACAATAGCGATCTGAATAATCGATGGGTCGACAAAAAAAGCACGCTTCCAGAATCTGTCTATATTATCGGGCAACATGACCAGTATGTCCCGGAGTCAAGCGGTCTTCCTTTTATCAGCAAATTTCTGAATATTCCCCATGATCACAATACGATCTGCAAGCCAGTTTCTAAGGCAGATAGTGCTTACAAGGCGGTTCAAAAGTTCCTAAAAAAAATCGCCAAAAATACTAAAATGCAAAAGCTTTCATTGCTAACTTATGAAGAGGCATCGCCTGATTATGATAAAGAGATATTTGTAATAAAAATGATTCTCTGCGATATAGGAGAAAAAGGTATGGAGGATGCGAAGGAATCATTTTTCAATGCAGAGATCATAACCAAGGCAGCCGACGAGGAGGACAAAAAAATGCTACTAGCATTGAGAGTCAAAGTTATCTCGCTCTATAGGCAAACATTCAATTATCATGAAAGTGTTGGTTCAACTCCCAACATGATTTTTGCAGAGGTGCACCAAAAACTGCTGAGCGAAGATAGGCATGCGCTTGAGGTTGGCGCGAATTATATTAACTTTCTCCATAAAAAAGGCTTGTTGCACCAAGAGGCTAACAAGCCTTGCACCACTGTAACATGGTCGAATGGCACAACCATGGATGACATCAAGGCTATGCTTAAATGAGCATAGATTACACATTTTTTGACCTTCGAGAGGAACACTACTCCGCTCTCTATCGTGCTTGGCTTATCGCTCACATACTTTCAGCAAATCGAAATGGAAAGCTTCAGTTATCCATATACAAAGCGCAGCAAATTGATTATATAGTAAAAAATCCTCAATTATTTAGAAGGGCTTGTCAGTTTCTGAGTGGGCCGCAATCTGCAATAAATATTTCTGAAGCACTCTATAACTCTGAAATTAGCAAGTCTCAAACGTTCGACAAGCAAAACTTTCTCGCTAAGGTAATGCAGCTGTGTGGTAAAGGAATCATTGAGCTTGTTAAGGAAAATGGGACTTTTTTTGTTAGATGTTTAATCTCTCCCCCTGCACCAGAGATATCAGCACAAATACACCTTGAGAGTCAGATAGTCGCGGTCAAAGGCTTGGCGCAAAAAACTGAATTAGTTGTTAACAAAATCATACTGGGTGAATAATGGATAGCAAACCCTCTTTAATCGTGCATCGCTTGATACTGATGGGTATCAATGGCACATACGAATCGCACTTTAAAGCGGGATTGAATATCATTCGAGGCTCAATGGACTCTGGTAAGTCTACTATCCTTCACATGATAAACTACTGCTTGGGCGGTTCGAATAAAAAAATACTTTACGAGGAAGTAAAGGCGAAGGTAAGAACGCTTTTTCTTGAGGTCTCATTCAATGGAAAGATTTTTACGATTGAACGCTCTCTTCGCGAGCATAGAACTGCAGTAAAAGTCTTCTCTTGTGGTTACGAAGATCGAGCCGACGTTTTTCCTCAGTTCATGGCCGCTGACTCTACTGGAGATATGCCCGATGGATGGCTATCAGACTTCATACTTGAACAGCTCGGTATAGCTCGCGTCAAAATCAAGGAGTCTTTGGTTAGGGTTAATGCCGATGAAGATAGACTCAGCTTTAGAGATCTCATGAAGTTGATGTTTCTAAAACAAACGGAAGTAGGGTCTGATGCGCTTCTTGATTATAAAAACCAGGTGGTGTTTATCAAGAATGTGGCGGTCCAAAAGTTCGTTTATAATATTCATGACGAACGGATGGCGTCTTTACAGACTCAGAGAAAATTGGAGAACGATATTCTTAGGCAGCTGAAGAGCACGCAGGAGACTCTGTCTAAATTTCTGAAAGAAGTTGGCGTGCCTCTTGATGAGTTTGCTTTTGGAGATAAAATCGACGATGCAAAACAACTTATTCAAGATCTGGATGAGGCCGTACAAAAAGTAAAAATAGATTTTACCTTCAATTCTAAGGCCTCTATAGAGCTCCGAAAAACCATCGGGCAGCTGCGAAGCGAGTTGGATGAGAAAAACAGAAATATCAGTTCGATTAAAAAGCGCATAACAGATTTCTCCAAGCTGAAAAGCACCTATCGTATTGAGCTGGATAACATACAGCTTTCAAAATTAGCGCGGCCATTTCTCTCCAGTACCCCTCTCGAAAAGACTATCGCCTGTCCTATGTGCAGTACAGACTTGCCCATCGCGACTCAAGCTATACCCGAGGAAGAAATCGATGCGGTTGAGCGATCCGTTAACAATAAACTTTCCGGTCTTGACGATACTATAAAGAACGCACTGGAAAGGGCAGGGGTACTGCAGAGTGAGGCATCGGCGCTGGAAATTCAGATTCAGCAGCACACTCAGCTTTTTGATACCAACAACCTATCAAGCTTATCTCCGCTGATATCGATGATTGAGACGGCAGAAAAAGCCAAGGTTCAGGCCCATGTTGATTTGGCTTCATTGAAAAAAAACCTGTCCATCTATAGGAAGTACGGCGAAACGCAAGAGAAAATTAACAGTAAGCAATCTGTCATATCAAACCTTGATTTGTTAATCAAAGATATAGAGGCAGGACTAACTGGTGTACAGGAAATTATCGCGAAACTGAGAAGCACTTTTTCCAGATATATGGAAAACAGTGGCGTCCAGAATGTGCAAGGAATTTCTTATAGTAATCAATTTGTGCCTAACTTTAGAAATATGTCTTACTACGACCATCTTTCTGGCGGAGTCAGAACCGTCATGTCAATTGGCATGTATATTACGCGACTGAGCTATGCCCTTGAGGCTAGCTGCAATATTCCTCCGTTTTTGATGATCGATACCCCAGGACAGAACATTGGTCGAAAAAGGAGTTCGGATGACAATGACTCCGTGTCAGATCCTGCCATCTACGAGAAAATATATTCCCAGCTATTGAGCGTGGTAGAACTTGCAGAAGAGAAAAATATTGCGTGCCAGATCATTGTCGTTGACAACGACTTCCCTGATATTTTATCGAACCCTGAAAACATCGGAAAATACCATTTGGTCAAACACTTCCAGAAGGATAATCCGAATTTTGAAAAAGGTCTGATTCACGACGCCTAGGAACGCCTGCTATGCCGAGGCTGACTGACCGTTTTTTGGCCGAATGTAGGCTTCCATTCATACTGTAGGAAGCTACGAATATGGGGAGATGCGCCACGCGGCTGTGGCTGACGACGAAATTATTTACTTTGAGTCAAGCGCTGCCACTAAAAAGGGCCCTTCTGGGCCCTTTTTCAGGTGAAGCAGTTTTTACTTCTTAAGCCATCCCTCGACGACGTCGGCGCCATGCTTTGCTTTCCACTCTTTCAAAGCTTTGTGATTCCCGCCCTTGGTTTCGATGACTTCACCGGTATTCGGGTTTTTGTACACCTTGAGTTCGCGTGGTTTGCGTGTGCTGGCGACCGGTGACGCAGATTGGTGTCGGGCAGTGGTTTGCGGCTCCAGCAGATTGATGATGTGCTTTAGGCTGAAACCGAAATGCTCGAGCAGCTTGCGCAACTTGGTTTCGAACTCGATTTCTTTCTTCAGCCCGTCATCACCTTTCATTGCTTCCAATGCTTGGAGTTGCTCGGCGAGATGTTTTTCCAGCTGACGGTATTCAACGAGTTTGGACATTTTTGATTCCCTTGTTCTGTGGGGGCTTGCATGATTATTAAGATAGTAATGCTGGTTACAAGTTCAGCACTATATCCGGCGATTCAGTTGGCTCTCAACATGCACCATTTCCGCTTTAATCGCGTTGATGGTCAGCGTTTGTATCTGACTGGTTTTACCCGGACGCGCGTCGATGGTTTTCAGCAAGGCATTCAGATGGGCTTTCCGAGTTCTGAGCGTGTCAGACCAGCTCGCGCTGTTCTGTAGTGGCTTGTTCATTGCGTTCATCCTTGTGTTGTTCTGGATTGCTCAGATCTTCGGGCTGTTGCGGTATTGGCAGACTGTTGAGCTGGACTAAGTCCCGCGCGGTGTATTGGCGCGAGCGGTCGGAAAGTTCGTGCCACGTCCACTTCCCGAAGTTTTCGCCTTCCTCTGGAACGGCCAGTTTCATAAGGTTTACCTGATCAAGCCCCAGCAGGTTGTAATTGGCCCACAGCTTTCCGCCCACCTCGAACAACGCTTTAGCGGCCTCGTTCCATTGCTCCTCCAGCACCGTCTGCGAGAGCCAGAGGGCGGTGCGTTCTATCCCTTTATGCTTTTCTTGTGCTTCGGCGATGTATTTATCTATGGTGACCAGCTCCTGTTCCAGAGCAGTCATCATCAGTGTTTGCCGACGGTTATGTTCGGCGGCCGCTGTAAGGTTCTTCGCGGCCTTTTGGGCGTCGGCGTTGGCGGTCTCCTCGCCTTCGGTGTCGCCCCAAGCGACGGCCTGCGCGTACGCAGTGGCGGCGTCCGTTTCGGCCTGACGGGCTTTGGCCATGTCCTCAACCGCCTGTTGTTGGATCTGTGCCAGGCGGGTGCTGAGGCTCTGGCGCTTTTCGTTTAGCTCCTGCTCATCAGCGGTCCAGTTATCCATCGCCTCGATGTAACCCGCCATCAGGGAATCGCAATTTGCGAGGTTCTCACGGCGACTGATCTTCCGATTTAGAAGGTCGGCATTGTTGTTGCGCGAATCGAAATTCCTTTTCAGCTCGTTGTACTTGTCCCGTAGTTCGCGTTTCCGATCAGGTTCGATGGGTTCTTCACTTTCCAGCACGGCCTCAAGGGGCAGCAGTTCGGCGTGCAGTCGTTCTGCCTCGCTCAGCAGTTGGTCGCGACGGTCTTTCAGGTCTTGAATCTCGTTCATGTGTTTTGTCTCTGTTCAATTCGATTGGGGTGGGTTGAGTGGCTGGCGAGGCCGGGAATAAGCCGGCGCTACCTCGATCAGCAGAGATGCCCTCAGGCAGCCCGAGCCTCGCTCTCATCCATTCCCGGAATCGTCTTCACGACGTAGCAGCGTTGCGTGCCTAGGCCGGGCAACCGGATCGAACTCGATGCCTTGCCATCACCTCCCGGCTCCAACACGCCGCGCTGTAGCAGCTCCTTGTTCACTGCGTTGATGTTCATGCCCCGGAAGATCTCCGAGCGCCATGCTTCGGGCAGCACGTAATAGGTGTTGGTGGTGTGCAGGGAATCGCCCAAGCCGTGCTCCAGCGTCTTGCGAAAGCCGAGGCGGTCGATGGTGCGCGGGCCGTGTTCGTCGATCTTTGCCGCCGCCGATTCCCAGCGGGTGAAACGGCTTTCACCGAAGCGCTCGATGACCTGGCGCAGACGCGCCAAGATCGCATCACCTTCGAAGTTCCCGGCGCCGCCACGCTCGTTCATCCAGGCGTTGAGGCATACGCGAGCGGCGGTGGTGGCGGTTCCATCCGGCCAGCCGGTGATACCCATCGCGGTGGCCAGCTCACCCGCTGCGGCCGCGAGGCCGAAACGAGCGGCTGCCCGGTGTGCCTGTCCGCTGGCCGAGGTCGGTAGCGACTGAGCGATAAACCCTTCCAGCGTGCGACGCAGGATGGCGGACCAACCGTGACGTTTGCCCGGTTCGCACAGCGCAGTGAGGAAAGCGGTGAGTGGAGTGCCGTAATACTTCGCTACCCGCGCCTTGAGCGCGTCGGCGAGTGACGCCGCATCCTCAAAGCCGTTCAACGCATCGAACATGCCGAGGCCTTTGCTCGCATCGGCCGGAACGGCGAGCATGCGAACCTCCATGCCCGCTTTCAGTTCCTTGTTGGCTTCGGCCATGTGCTGAGCCAGCGTCTTCTCTCCGGTGGAGAGAAACAGCAGACGCCACTCCTGTACCTGTCGGCCTGCTTGCCCTCGATCATTGGCGCGTGCCTTGCCAGTGCCGTTGCCGAGCATGTACACCGTCTCGCCGATGATGCGCGGATCGCACATGCCGATTTCATCCAGCACCAGAAGCCCATCGGAATGCGCGGCGGCGATGGATTCCAGCGCGTTGTCGGTGGAGCGCCACGAACGCACCAGACGCGGCCCGCCGTAGATCGAGGCAGCAACTTGCAGGTGCGTGGTCTTGCCGCCTGAACTGTCGCCGTACAAGTGGAAGCCGCCCGACTCATGGCCGAGCATGTGCAGCAGCGGGCCAGCAAAGGCCACGCCGACGACGAACGCCAATCGATGATTGCCGACGCACAGTGCGCCGATCTGCTCCTGCCACTGCTCAAGCGAGCCTGCTTCGCTGATCGGCGGAAGCTGAGAACCCGCCTCGTAAAAGTGCAGGTGTTCGCTGTGTGCGCCGACCTGTTGCTCGGGCAGCAGAAAGGCGCTGTCGTGCCAGCCCAAGCGGGTGACCAGTCGTGCCCGTTTCGCGCTGTCGAAGCCGCCGAGGTAACTTTGTAGGTCATTGCGTGCATTGCGTCCGGAGCGACTACCGGCGAGACGCAGACCCATGTCCACCAACGGGCCAAGCACGTCTTTGCCGAAGTCGCCGGTCATGGTGCGCGCCGGGATGTTCCAACGTTTCTTGGCGCCGTCGGGATCGTCGAACTCCACCAGCAGGCCCCAGTTCTGGCCTTTGTCGTCGCGAGTGCGGGCCAGTATTTCCAGAGGCGAACACACGGGGCGCGCCTCGCCGTCGTCGCTGGCATAAAACACGCCTTCGGAGGTGAAGCGAAAGCCTCCGGGCATCAGGTCATTTTTCGATTTTACGGGACGCTTGGCTGTTGCTTTTGCCTTCGGTTCCGGCTTGGTCTCGGTGTGATCGGGTACCGGCTTTACGACAGCCAACCCGAACAGTTCACCGCTGCTTTCCAGCTCGGCAATATGGGCGGCTATCCAGCCTTTGGCGAGCGCATCGGCCGCATCGTCGCCGTCATCCCATTGACCACCTTTGGCGAAGGCGGCGCGGTCGTTCTTCAGCGTGGGCTTGCGTTTGAACACCTCCAGCGCGATGACCCGAACCGACGCGGCGCCGATTTCACGCAGCTTATCGGCAACGGCTTCCATGCAGGCTTCGCCGCTGACATCGTTGTCCGGCCACAACAGCACGTCGCGACCCTTGAGCGGTGTCAGGTCGGCTTTGTGCCAGGAGTTGGAGCCGTTCGGCCAGCAGGTGGCCACGTAGCCGGGCAACAGTTCGGCGGCGGCGTCGGCAGCTTTCTCGCCTTCGCAGAGAATAACCGGTGCGTCAGCGCGCTGGGTCAGTTCGTCAAGGCGCAGCAGTGGACGCGGATCGGGCAGACCCTGCCAGCGCCATTGCGTGGTCTGGCCATCGGCGCGCTGACACCATGTCAGGGGAGCAAAGACTTTCTTCGGTTTGCCGTCTTCATCCGGCGCGAGGTCGAAGCGGTAAAGCGCCATAAGCGGCTGGCCCTGCGCGTCGCGGTAGATCCACACCTTGGACGGCGCGCCGTGTTGCCGATGCTTGGCCGGGCACTTGTTCATGGCCTCGGCCGGGATCGGCTGAATGGCAATCCACTCAGGTGCTTTTGTCTTGGCGGGCGCTGGCTTGGCCTGGGCGGCGCCGGGCGATACGTTGAGCAGATCTGCCAGTTTGTTACAGGCCTCGACGTCGGTGCCGCCGTCCAGATAGCGCACCAGATCGATCAGGTCACCGCCCTTGTCACCGGTGGCGAAGTCGGCCCACGTGCCCTTGCTCAAACTGATTTTGAGCGAACCGGCGCGCTTGTCGCTGCGGGTCGGATTCGGTGCGGTGTATTCCTTGCCGCCGTCGATTCGCTTGCCGCTGGGCAGCCAGTGCGACAGGACACGATCAATGTCTTTCAGTGCGGCGGTTTTCACGTCGGCGAAGCTGGGACGTTTCGCTGAGTTGCTCGGGCGTTGGCTCATGCGTCAGCCCTCGCCAAAAACAGCGCGTCGTTGATGTCATCAATCAATGCTTTGGCCATCTCGCCAAGGTACAGAGCAGGCCAACTGAAACGCTCGCCGTTATCGCTCATGGCGGCGTCGAAGTTGAGCTGGTTGGCGTGATGCTGCAGCAGGGAAACCATCTCCAGTGCATCCTCGACCGGTATTCCGGCATTGACCCGGAACAACTTCAAATCGGTGGCGTTCACGCGAGTAAATGTGGCGTGACCACGGGTGGTGGAGGTGGTCATAGCGCACCGCCTTTCTGCGCAGTCGGAATGGAGGTGGTGTCACCGTGCAAGGCGAGGGTTTTGATCAGGCCGAGGGTGCCGCGTACGTCCCAAAGAACGGCGGCAATGATGTGATTGGCAAGGCGCGAGGATTCGCTTTCGAAGTGATCCTCCAGCAGCGTCAGCACCGAGTCTGCACGATCAATGGCGCAGGTGATGGCGTCGATAGGTACACCGGCTTCCGCTTTCGGATTAACGCAGAGCAGGTCTTCAGGCAGGGCACAGCTCAGGGCGTTGTTCATTGGGCACCGCCTGCGGTTTCGAGTGCGCGGGCTTTGGCCATGTGGTTGTTGAAGCGGGCAAGACGAGTGGCGAGACTGGAGTTGGCGTGTAAAGCGGCGAGAGCCATTGCACGATGTGCCGCGGCGCGATTTTTGAACGGATTGAGGGCGTGCATTGATGAAGCTCCTTTTGCTGAGGAGCTACCACCGTCCGCGACCAAGCGAATTTGGGTGGCAGCTGTGCGCGGGTTGGTCGACCGGGGCAAAAGGAACCCAGCAGGCCCGAAGGCCTCCCACGCACAGCCGCCATAAAACGGAAATGCGGACGCAAAAAAAGCGCCTGCAATCTGAATGGGGGCGCTGTTGCGCCTTTTGCTTCTCGGGCGACCAAACCCGTTCGCTGAATTTGCAGCGATGGCCAGAGAGTAACGCCCGTTTTTCGAAAGTGCAACTGCGTTGATGACTTGCGGATTTTTCAGGTGCGGCATAAATTGTTCGTGCATGTAGATTTACCTCAACGCCTCCGGATCGCTCCCGGAGGCGTTTTCGTTTCAGGCATGGGCTTCCCAGCGCAGGGACAGGAGGGGCAGGAAGCCACCGTTGAGCATGGATCGTGCGTCTTCGTAGGCTTGCGTTTGCTGGCCTTCGTCGACGATCACGGTTCCGGTCTTTTCGCAGTGGAGGGAGAGGGCGCACCAGGTGCCGTCGGCCCAGTTGAGTACGCTAACGACACGGCCCTGTTTGTCCTGCTGGCTGCGATAGCGCTCAAGGCGCTGCATGAGGCGGGGCGAAAAGCCAATACGACGCAGCACTGAAAATGGCCGCATCACAGCGTAGTCGGCGATCTTTCGACTCATGCTGCCTCCTGTGCGAAGGCAAGCAGCGGCGGCGGTGTTTCGCCTTTGAGCCAAGCCAGAATCTTGCTGTCCTCGGCGCAGCGTCGGCGGTGTTCGACAGCCAGCAAATCGCGGCTCTGTGCAAGGCATTCATCCACATACTCGGTCAGATCCGAAGTCAATCGCATGCTTTGGTGAAGGTTCTCGGTAGCGGTCTTTTCTACGGCGAGATCCTCATCCGTGATGCGTTGCCAGACCGCCGGATCGTTCGCGTACCCCGCCGATTGATCCACCAGCCAGTAGGTGACCCAGCCATTCATGCCGCGCGTTTTCAGTGAGGCGAGGCGACTTTCGCTCATGGCGAAATGGCCGGCGCCATGCACGCTCGAAAATTCTCTGCGCACCGCGTTTTTGCGGATCAGTTCGGGCAGTTCCCACGGATTGGCTTTGAGTGGGAGAACGAGACCGTCAGGGTTGAAAAAGAACGCTTCCTGGTCTTCGCCGTTCCAGCTCACGCCCGCGATGGTGCGATGACGCCAGTTGATCGCGCCGGGTTGATAGAGACGGAATCCGATGCTGTAGGAGTCGAGAAACGGCCCCTTGAATGGGCAGTAATTGCGCTTCATGCCGCCACCTGGTCACGGGCTTCAATACGGCTTTTGACCCAGCTCTGCACTTCAGAAAAAACCCAGGCAACCGGTGCGCCACGTGCGGTGCTGTTGCTCAGTTTGACGGGCAGTGGGAAACCGCTTTCAGGGCACTGCATTAGCTTGTAGATCGTCGAGCGCTTGAGTCCCGTAGCGATCTCAAGACGCGGCATGCGAATGAGGGTGGTGGCGGGATCAAAAGGAGTGGCTAAGTCAGGTACGGCGGAAGTGGAGTCGAAGGGGCTGGCAAGATTGGAGAAGGTTGGAGCGGACAGGTGGGCGAAGTTCTTGGTCATTGGCATTGCTCTCGATTGGTTTGGTCTGACGAGAGCAATGGTCTAGAGATTGAGCGGCGGTGAGCAGTTAACTTCCAATTGAAATTTCAGGTTTACACCACGAAGTTGCGATTGAGAATCGCCTCTACGCTTTTACGCGTCAGTGCCTTTTCGGTTTCGAGGGCGACCCACTCGGGGCGCTGTTTGGGAGGTTTAGCGACCTCACGTTTCAGCCAAGCGTGCACCGCCGTTTTGACATTTCGTTCCGACATGCCTTTTGCCAAATAGTGCTCCCCTTGCTTAACGATTGCGGCGTCTCGGGCACTGGTGTCCTTGCTACGCTCCATCGCACTGATGATGCCGCCTTTGCTGCGGATGGCGCGCCTCATCGCCAGATCAGCGACGGGCGTCAGTTCATCATCAATTAAGCAGGGTAGGGCGGTGATCGGCTCCAGATGAAAGACATACTCATCGAGTGCCTGGGTACGCTCATCCGTATCGACCTGCGACTCCACGAATTGGCAGTAAAGTTCCCATGGCCAATCGGTCGGAGGCACCGCGATATGCAACCAGACTGCTTTATCGGCGGCGTGCATCCACTCGTTAAGAACTCCCAATGCTTTGACTGCGCAGGCCATGATGTAGGCAGCATGCGCCTCGCGATCCGAAGCCGAGTAGCAGTTGCTGTACTGACGAACCCAATGCGCGAGGCGCGCTCTGTGGTCGGTGGACGCATACTGGTAAATGGTCTCCTCATGCACGGTGGTCTTGATGCACATGCTGCTGAGATCGCTATTTATGCCGCCATTCTGGATGCGCAGACAACACTGATCGATCAAGTAACACACGTCAGTGAGCTGTTCACGGCAGAGCTCGTAGAGCGGTTGAGCGGAGAGATACGCGATCAAGCCAGACGTCAGCGCCGTACGGGAAGCGATTTGGTGGTCAGTCATCGCTAAGTACCTCTAGCATCGTGTAATGCTCGATCCCACGCCCTGTGTTTTGCAGGCGTAACCAGCGAGAGTCGCGCTTTAGCCGCGAGCGCCGAACGTCGGCCTGCAGCAGGTGAGGGCTTGTTCTGGCGTTACACAGTAAGGCGGCGTTACACGGAGAGTATTGAATGTCGCACGAACGTGTTACAGGAAAAAAAGCCAACGAATTCAGTCGGTTGGTAAGTTGTGTTACACGAGTAACACGCGTTACACCGCTTTTGGAGGAGGGATGGATAAGAACCCTCATATCACCTTTCCAAATTGACCTTGCACCACGTTGCCAGTGGCTAGCTCATCGAGGTGATCTGCATACCACTGCATCATGACTTTGCGCTGAGGCAGGTACACCGCCTTGTTGTACACCCCTGCAATCCCATCTTTTACATGAGAAAGCTGGGCCTCAATGTGGTTCTCGTCAAAGCCCTGTTCATTAAGGATCGTGCTCGCGATATGGCGGAAACCATGGCCAGTTTGCCGGCCCGCGTATCCCAGTCTGCGCAGCGCCATCAGAAAGACGGTATTGCTGCGGGGGATGGTTCGATCTTTTCTTCCAGGGAATAGAAGGGGGTATGCCCCTGTCAGCGTGCGCAGCTCCGTTATCGCTTCAATGGCTTGCCGAGATAGGGGCACTACATGCTCGCGACGACGCTTCATTCGCTCTGCTGGAATCGTCCATAGCTTTTTGTTGAGGTCGATCTCTGACCAACGTGCCTCTCGAATTTCACTCGGGCGTGCCGCTAATAAGGCGAGCAAACGGAGACCTAGACGGACATCCTTCGCGTGAGGGTAAGAGTTGATAGCACGAAGTAATGCAGGCAACTCTTCTATTGATACGTGTGCATAATTTTCAGCACTGCGTGTCTGTAGAAATTTATTGAGGCCTTCAAGGGGGTTGTGGATCGCTCGGCCCGTCACGCGTGCCAAATCGTAGATCTCTTTGCAGAAGGCCCGAACTCTGCCCATTTGCTCAATGATCCCTTTCTGTTCCATGCCGCGCAGAAACTCCATCCATTCAAGGGGCAGTATTTCTGTGTAGATGCGTTTGCCGAAAACGGGGAATACGTGAAGCTCCAGGGCTCCAAGGACTCGACGGGACGTGCCTGCTTCCCAGCTTGAGCGCCTAGCCTCAAACCATTCGCGGCCTAATGCTTCGAAAGTGTTGTTGGCGGCCACCCGGTCAGCAATCTTACGAGCCTGCTTACTGACTAAAGGATTTTTACCAGTCGATGCGTCATCCCGCAGTTGCGCCGCCTTCTGCCTGGCTAGCGAACCACTGATTTCGGGGTAACCACCTAAGCCCAGCCAGGACCATTTCCCGTCTGGTTTTTTGTAGCGCAACTCCCACGACTTCTGCCCATTTGCCTTGACCCGAAAGTACAAGCCGTTGCCGTCTTGCTCCCGGTACGTCGCACTCTCTGGCTCCAAGCCTGCAAGAGTAGTGTCGGCCAGTGGGCGGCGTTTGATTTCAGTACGCTTCACTGCGTGTATGCCTCCAGTTCAATGAATCTCAAAGCATACACGTGGGCATACACGGCGTGAAGTTATAGGGGTAGACAGGGATGGATAGCCAGAAACAAGAAAGCCCGCACAGGGCGGGCTTCTTGGGGTGTTTCGTAGACTGTCTGAGACAGGTCTAGATTGCTATATGGTGCACCAGGCGGGATTCGAACCCACGACCCCTGCCTTCGGAGGGCAGTACTCTATCCAGCTGAGCTACTGGTGCAAGCGGGCGCCATGATACTCATATGCACTGCGGGCGTCCATGCTGCTGAATCGACTGCGGTTTTCGCAAGCGTAACAACCGTTTGCTACGTTGATCAGAAAAATTAGGCAAATGCGGCGTTTTCGTTCTTTTTTTCGAACAGCCTATTGTCCTTTACCCCCTTTGATCCTAGGATTCGTTTGAGATTTCAAACGCTCTTGTCTGGGTGCTGAACCGCACGAGTTTCAATCAGTGCGCTATTTATGTGCTTCAGCCCGGTGAATGATTTCCCTGACGGCAGCCTATAAGGCGCCTTTCTATAATCATAATTCGCTCCGCGCTGGTCGCGGTGCTGTTAAGGAAAGCCGACATGCAGCTTAAAGACACCCAGTTGTTCCGCCAGCAAGCCTTTATCGATGGCGCTTGGGTTGATGCGGACAATGGTCTGACGATCAAGGTCAACAACCCGGCAACGGGCGAAATTCTGGGCACTGTGCCGAAAATGGGCGCTGCCGAAACCCGTCGTGCAATCGAAGCCGCTGACAAAGCGCTGCCGGCCTGGCGTGCACTGACCGCCAAGGACCGCGCGAACAAGCTGCGTCGCTGGTTCGAACTGATTATCGAAAACCAGGACGACCTGGCTCGCCTGATGACAATGGAACAGGGCAAGCCATTGGCCGAAGCCAAGGGCGAAATCGTTTACGCCGCTTCCTTTATCGAGTGGTTCGCCGAAGAAGCCAAGCGCATCTACGGTGACGTGATTCCTGGCCACCAGCCAGACAAGCGCCTGATCGTGATCAAGCAGCCGATCGGCGTGACTGCTGCAATCACCCCGTGGAACTTCCCGGCCGCGATGATCACCCGTAAAGCCGGCCCGGCCCTGGCCGCCGGTTGCACCATGGTGCTCAAGCCTGCTTCGCAAACCCCATTCTCGGCATTCGCTTTGGCTGAACTGGCCCAGCGTGCCGGCATTCCTGCCGGTGTGTTCAGCGTTGTGACCGGCAGCGCCGGCGACATCGGCAGCGAGCTGACCAGCAACCCGATCGTGCGTAAATTGTCCTTCACTGGCTCGACCGAAATCGGTCGTCAGCTGATGGCTGAATGCGCCAAGGACATCAAGAAAGTGTCCCTGGAACTGGGCGGCAACGCGCCGTTCATCGTGTTCGACGACGCGGATCTGGATAAGGCCGTCGAAGGCGCGATCATTTCCAAGTACCGCAACAACGGCCAGACCTGCGTCTGCGCCAACCGTTTGTACATTCAGGATTCGGTCTACGACGCGTTCGCCGAGAAGCTGAAAGTGGCTGTGGCCAAACTCAAGATCGGCAACGGTCTGGAAGAAGGCACTACCACTGGCCCGCTGATCGACGAAAAAGCCGTGGCCAAGGTTCAAGAGCACATTGCTGACGCGATCAGCAAAGGCGCAACCGTTCTGGCGGGTGGCAAGGTCATGGAAGGTAACTTCTTCGAACCGACCATTCTGACCAACGTGCCGAAAAACGCTGCCGTGGCCAAGGAAGAAACCTTTGGTCCATTGGCGCCGCTGTTCCGCTTCAAAGACGAAGCCGAAGTGATCGCGATGTCCAACGACACCGAGTTCGGTCTGGCGTCGTACTTCTATGCTCGCGACCTGGGTCGTGTGTTCCGTGTGGCAGAAGCCCTGGAATACGGCATGGTCGGCGTCAACACCGGGTTGATCTCCAACGAAGTCGCGCCGTTCGGCGGCATCAAGGCGTCGGGCCTGGGCCGTGAAGGCTCCAAGTACGGCATCGAAGATTACCTGGAAATCAAATACCTCTGCCTGGGCATCTAAGTCGGCTGGGCATTGCTTCAAACGCAAAGGGCACGAGAGCGCTGACCCTTTGCGTGCAACAAACGGAATTTTCTCTGTGGCCGGGAACGCTGTGGCAGTCGATCATCGCATGCTGCCGTAGTTGCCTCCCCGCCGCATTTTCCTTGAACCACGCCGCCCGATGAGCGGTGAATGAGGACTTTATGAGCAAGACTAACGCATCCCTGATGAAACGCCGCGAAGCCGCTGTACCACGCGGTGTTGGCCAGATTCACCCGATCTTCGCCGAGTCCGCGAAGAACGCCACCGTGACCGACGTTGAAGGTCGCGAGTTCATCGACTTCGCCGGCGGTATCGCTGTGCTGAACACCGGTCACGTGCACCCGAAAATCATCGCCGCCGTGACCGAGCAGTTGAACAAGCTGACCCACACCTGCTTCCAGGTACTGGCTTACGAGCCGTACGTTGAAGTGTGCGAAAAAATCAACGCCAAGGTGCCAGGTGATTTCGAGAAGAAAACCCTGCTGGTCACTACCGGTTCCGAAGCTGTAGAAAACGCCGTGAAGATCGCCCGTGCTGCCACTGGCCGTGCTGGCGTGATCGCGTTCACCGGCGCTTACCACGGTCGCACCATGATGACCCTGGGCCTGACCGGTAAAGTCGTGCCTTACTCGGCCGGTATGGGTCTGATGCCAGGCGGCGTGTTCCGCGCGCTGTACCCGAACGAACTGCACGGTGTAAGCGTCGACGACTCGATCGCCAGCATCGAACGCATCTTCAAGAACGACGCCGAGCCACGTGACATCGCTGCCATCATCATCGAGCCGGTTCAGGGCGAAGGTGGTTTCTACGTCGCGCCTAAAGAGTTCATGAAGCGTCTGCGCGCCCTGTGCGACCAGCACGGCATTCTGTTGATCGCTGACGAAGTGCAGACTGGCGCTGGCCGTACCGGTACTTTCTTCGCCATGGAACAGATGGGCGTTGCTGCCGACCTGACCACTTTCGCCAAATCCATCGCCGGCGGCTTCCCGTTAGCCGGTGTGTGCGGCAAGGCCGAATACATGGACGCCATCGCTCCAGGCGGCCTCGGCGGCACCTACGCCGGTAGCCCGATCGCTTGCGCCGCGGCCCTGGCTGTGATGGAAGTGTTCGAAGAAGAGCACCTGCTGGATCGCTGCAAGGCTGTCGGCGAGCGTCTGGTCACTGGCCTCAAAGCCATCCAGGCCAAGTACCCGGTGATCGGCGAAGTCCGTGCCCTGGGCGCGATGATCGCGGTCGAGCTGTTCGTTGATGGCGACAGCCACAAGCCGAACGCTCCAGCGGTAGCCGCCGTTGTGGCCAAGGCTCGAGACAAGGGCCTGATCCTGCTGTCTTGCGGCACTTACGGCAACGTTCTGCGCGTCCTGGTACCGCTGACTTCGCCGGACGAGCAACTGGACCAAGGTCTGGCAATCATCGAAGAGTGCTTCTCGGAGCTCTGATTGCCAAGTGTGATCTGATCGACAAAAAACCCGCTTCGGCGGGTTTTTTTTCGCCTCTTGAAACACATTGAGGGCATTTGCGCTGTATCGAATGGCAAGCGTTGACTAAGGTTCAAGCATTGCGAGGGAGCGTGCTGCATGACTGCCGTTGATTTACCCGCTGTACCGAGAGTCTTGATTGCCGAGGCCGACCCCTGGTCTCGCGACCTGCTCAAGCAGGTGTTGTTGAATGTGCGCTGTGACGCACGACTGGATTTGTGTGCTGATGGCCAGCAGGCGCTGGAGTTGCTGGCGGCAAATCCTTACGACCTGGTGATCGTCGACTGGGAGCTGCCCGGCGTCGATGGCCTGAATGTTTTGCGCAATGTGCGTCAACGCAAGCGCAATCCGCCGCTGCCCTTCATTCTTTTGAGCAGCCGCAACGACAGCGCCAGCGTGCGCGAAGCCTTGCCCCTGGCGCCCGCGGAGTACTTGACCAAACCCCTGAACATGGAAGGCCTGACCCATCGCCTGCAGGAATTGCTGGTGAATGCCGGAGAGGAGGTTGTCTGTGAGGTGCCAACGCTGGCGCCCGGCATGACCTTGTCGGTGTACCTGGAACGTCGCCGTGAACTGGCGGAAGGTGCGCCGTTGATGACCGACGTGCAGGTGGCGATCAAACGCAGCCTCAATCCCAGTGGCCTTGATCTGACCCGGCTGGGAGATGAAATCCGCACCGATCCGCAGGTCACCGCCGTGCTGATCGCCGCCGCCAACAGTGCGGCTCATCACCTGGGTGACGCCGTACAAACCCTGTCCCAGGCGTTGCATCGCTTGGGCACCGGACAAAGCATGAACCTGATTCTGGGACTGGCGCTCAAGCGCAGTGCCCGGCTCAGTGATCCGTTCCTGGCGGACTACGCCGAGCGTTTCTGGGAGTTGTCGCTGCACACCGCTGAATACGCCCGCACACTGGCGCGCTTGCTGGACCTGGATCAGGAGCGCTGTTATTGCGCGGGCATGCTGCATTGCCTCGGCGACCTCGCCTTGTTGCGGTGTTTGCAGGAATGGAAAGAGGCCGGTGGCGAGCTGGATGAATGGGCGGAGGTGGGAGAGGCCTTGGCCGACTTTGGCGCGGCCTACGGTTCTGCGCTGCGCGCGCGTTGGCGCCTGCCGCTGGAGTTGCGAGAGCTGATTGCAGCGGTCTATCAGCTCGGTGGTGGGGTTTACTCCCGGGAAGCGCTGGTGATGAACATGGCCGCGCAATTGGCACGCCTGACCGAGCATGAGGGCATTGAGGCATTGGCCAAGTGCCGGACTGCGCGGCTGCTCCAGATCGACTTGCCGGAATTGATGCGTTTGCGCAAAAGGTAAGCACTACACAAAACATGTGGGAGTGAGCCTGCTCGCGATAGCGGTGTGTCAGCCAGCGTAGAGGTGACTGATGCACCGCTATCGCGAGCAGGCTCACTCCCACAGGGGTTTTGTGTGGAATTTGGCATTTCGGTCAGCCGGAAATAATACGGTTTTTGCCCTGGCGCTTGGCTTCATACATGGCGGCATCCGCGCGGGCGAACACGCTGTCGAGGGAATCGTCCTCCGCGGTCAGGCTGGTCAAGCCCTGGCTGACGGTGATGCCGAATGTCTGGTCGTCATGGTTGAAGCTCAATTGCTGAATCTGCCGCTGCAGGCGTTCGGCGACTTGCATGGCCATGTCGGGTGCGCAGCCCGGGAACACCGCTGCGAATTCCTCGCCACCGATCCGTCCGAAAAAATCCCCCCGGCGTAAGGCGGCACGACCGCTCTCGGCGATTCGTTGCAGTACGTTGTCGCCGGCTTGATGACCGTAGGTGTCGTTGACTACTTTGAAGTCATCGATGTCCAGCAACAGGAACGCCATCGGCGCGCCTTGTTTTCGCGCTTGTACAAACTCGCGCTGGGCGCATTCGAAGAAGTGTCGGCGATTGCTGCTTTGCGTCAGCACGTCGGTGGTCGCCAGGCGCTGCAGCTCGGCTTCCATCCGTTTCTTTTCGGTGATGTCTTCGGCAATGCCGACGATGATCACCGGTTGGCCCGGCTCGGCCTGACGGTTGATGAAGCATTTGTCGCTGAGCCAGCGCACCTGGCCGTCGGCGGCGATGATGCGGTACTCGCGGTCTTCAACGGCGCCTTTGACCAGTACTTCGGCCAGGCTGCGCTCGGCGTAATCCAGGTCATCGGGGTAAATGCTGTCGCGCCATTCGTTGTAGTCGGACAGCAACAGGCCTGCGGAACGGCCAAAAATCCGCTCATAGGCCGGGCTGACGTAGAGCACCTGACGGGTTTCCCAATTGAATGCCCAAAGCACCGCGTTCACGCTCACCAGCAGGGAGCTGAACAGCTGCTCGCGTTCGCTCAGGCGCGCCACTTCGCCCTGGGCATGCATGAGCGCCATCAGGGTTTGAGCGGCGTCCGGCCACTGAGGAAGGGATGAGTCTTGTGGGTTTTTGGGGACCATCGGGACAAATCTCAAAGGGCGTGCGCCGCTCGAGATTCGAAAGCGGCTACAGCAAAGCCCGCCGGGTGGCGAAGTGTCTTTGAGATAGAGGATTTGGAGATTGGTTCCCGGCCTTGGGGGAGTGGGAGCTTGCTCCCGCCGGGCGGTATCGGCGACGCGTTTTTTCAGTTAAAACGCGTCGCCGGTATTGCGGTTGCTTCGCAACCGAGCGGGAGCAAGCTCCCTCGCCACAGGCAAGCCCCTTTCCAGAGGCAAGTCTGTGACTACAGGTCAGACAGCGGCAGGGCGCAGGGAGTAGGTTTTCAGCTGGTCGGCGAAGTCGCGCAGGGATTGAATTCCGCTGGCTTCGGCTTCGTGAACCCAATCCTTGATGGCGGCCAGCATGTCGTGACCATTTGAGCTGGTCTTGACCCAGATCTGCTGCAAGGCCAGGCGTTTCTCGTAAATTACCTTCAGCGCCTGGCTGTGCTCGAGCATGGTCTGGATGCGCAGGTGGTGTTTTTCGTCCAGCAGGCTGGTTTCCCGCGAAAGCAGTCGCTTGGCCCGGTGAAACTGGTGACGGACCGAGTGATCGACCTTTTCCAGCTCTTGCTTGACCAGCGGCGCGATTACCAATTTGCGGTACTGGGCCATGATCTGGAAGCGGTTGTTGAGGATTGCCATGGCGGTGTCCATGTCCAGGCTGCCTTTGCCTTCGACGCGGTGGGCGATCGGCGCAACTCGCTGGACCTTGGCCAGTCGGAAGAAACTGAAGACCTGGATCCAGGCCCAACCGAGGTCGAACTCCCACTTCTTCACCGACAATTTTGCCGAGTTAGGGTAGGTGTGATGGTTGTTGTGCAGTTCTTCGCCGCCGATCAGGATGCCCCAAGGCACCAGATTGGTCGCCGCGTCGCGGCATTCGAAGTTGCGGTAACCGATGGCATGGCCCAGGCCATTGACCACGCCGGCGGCCCATACCGGGATCCACATCATCTGGATGGCCCAGATGGTGATGCCGATGGTGCCGAACAGCAGCAGGTCGATGACCGCCATGATCGCCACGCCCAGCAGCGGGTAGCGGCTGTAGAGGTTGCGTTCGATCCAGTCTTCGGGGCAGTTCTTGCCGTAGATGCGCAGGGTTTCCGGGTTTTCCGCTTCGGCGCGGTACAACTCGGCACCTTTGCGCAGAACGGTGGACAGGCCCTTGATGACCGGACTGTGCGGGTCATCGACGGTTTCGCATTTGGCGTGATGCTTGCGGTGGATAGCGGTCCACTCGCGGGTGTTCTGCGCCGTGGTCAGCCACAGCCAGAAGCGGAAGAAATGTTTCAGGCCAGCATTGAGCTCAAGCGAGCGATGGGCTGAATAACGGTGCAGATAGACCGTGACGCCGACGATCGTCACGTGGGTCATCAGCAGGGTGACTGCCACCAGTGACCAGGGCGACAAGCCGAGAAAACCTTCGTACCACATAGGCTATAGGGCCCTCGATAAAGAAAAAAACAGCCGTTGCATTATCACTAAGCCCACAGATAAAACCAGTCGCCCTTTCAGATAAGAGTGCCCGGATGTTTCTTTAACTTATAATCCCAACCATTTTGTAGGGACATGGACGGCCGAATGTCTGCCACCTCTCGCGATGCCTTGCGTGCAGCGCTGCTCTACCTGGTGCTTTCCGCAGTGTGGCTCCAGTTTAGCGGCTACTTATTGAACAGTTTCTTCGATGACTCCACTGAGTTACTGCGGTGGCAACTGATCAACGGTTACGTGTGGGTCGCGTTTAGTGCCGGGCTGATCTTCGTTGCCCGAGCGCGATTGTTCCGGTGTCTGGGGATCGGCGCCAAGCTGCGCGAGCGTAGCGAAGACCGGGAGCGTTTGCGCCAGGCGGCCGCGGTGTTCGATTGCACCCGTGAAGGCGTGCTGGTCACTGACAGTGAAGGGCTGATCGTCCATGTAAACCGGGCGTTCATGGAAATTACCGGCTACCAGTGCGAGGAAGTGCTGGGGCAGCGGCCGAGCCTGTTCAAGTCCGGCCATCATCCACCGGCGTTCTATCAGGCGATGTTCGCCACGCTGGACAGTACCGGTGAGTGGAGTGGGGAAATCTGGAACCGGCGCAAAAGCGGCGAGATCTACCCGCAGTGGCAGACCATCCGGATCATTCGCGACGATCAGAGGCAGGTCAGCCAATACGTTGCAGTGTTTTCCGACATCAGTGCGATCAAGAACTCGGAGCATCAACTCAAGCACCTGGCCCACCACGATCCGCTGACCACGTTGCCAAACCGGCTGCTATTCACCGACCGCGCCGAGCAGGCCCTGGCGTCGGCGCAACTCCACAAGCGCGGCTGTGCGTTGCTGCTGATCGATCTGGATCACTTCAAGATAATCAACGACAGCCTCGGGCACACGATCGGTGATCAATTGCTCAAAGCGGTGGCCGAGCGTTTGAAAGCCATGTTCGGCCCGGGCATCACGTTGGCCCGTCTGGGCGGTGACGAATTTGCGGTACTCGCCGAAAGCTGTCCGCAGCTGGTGCACGCCGGAGCGCTGGCTCAGCGGATCATCGATGGCCTGCGCGAGCCTCTGCATATCGAAGGGCATCGGCTTTTTATCAACGCCAGTATCGGCATCAGCCTGTTTCCCAGCGATGCCTTGAGCGCCGAGCAATTGTTGCGCAACGCCGATTCGGCACTGTTCAAGGCGAAGAGCGCCGGCCGCGACAGCTACGCCCTGTACACCGAAGAATTGACTGCACATGCCCAGCAACGGGTAGAGATCGGTTTCGAGCTGCGCCGCGCGCTGGAAAAGCAGGAGTTGCGGGTTCATTACCAACCCGTGCATGACATCAAGACCAGCCGCCTGATCGGCGTCGAGGCGCTGGTGCGTTGGCAGCATCCGCAGCGCGGGTTGGTGTCGCCGGCAGAGTTCATCCCCATTGCCGAACGCACCGGGCTGATTGCCGAGATCGATGCCTGGGTCATGCGTCAGGCCTGCCAGCAGATGTGTCAATGGCAAGCCGCCGGTGTGGCGTTGTCATTTGTCGCGGTGAATGTCTCCTCGCGGTTGTTTGCCCGTCGTGAGCTGTATCAACAGGTGGCTCAGGTGCTGCACGAAACCGGGCTGGATCCAGCGTATCTGGAGCTGGAAGTCACCGAAAGCGCGGTGATGGAAGACCCTGAAGTGGCGCTGGAGCAGATGCATCACCTGCGCGAGTTGGGTGTTCGGCTGGCCATCGATGATTTCGGCACCGGTTATTCGTCGCTGCTGCGACTCAAGCGTCTGCCGGTGCAGAAGCTCAAGATCGATCAGGGTTTTGTCGCCGGTTTACCGTGGGACGAAGATGACGCGGCGATCGTGCGAGTGATTATCGCGCTGGCGCAAAGCATGGGGATGCAAGTGCATGCCGAAGGGATCGAGCAGGTCGAGCAGGCGCGTTTCCTGCTCGAACAGGACTGCGATCTGGGGCAGGGCTACTGGTTTGGGCGACCGGTTCCGGCCGAGCTGCTGGGGTGGGCGTACACGCCGGAAATCCGCTAAGCCAGCCTCAGGTTTTTGTGGCGAGGGAGCTTGCTCCCGCTGGATTGCGCAGCAGTCCCAACAGCGAGTGCTTAGCCCTCTAACGGGAGCAAGCTCCCTCGCCACAGGGTTGTGGGCCACTTTCAAAAACGTAAATCCGGCGCAAACCTATGTCCCGACAGATAATTTATTTTGGTTATATAAACATTCTTAAATAGTCTTTTTAAGAATATCCGCACGTCTCTACTATTGCTCTCACGCCGCAAGCAGTGCCGCCACTGCCAGGCAACCTCTCAGTTGAAGGAGCAGCACTATGAGCGCATCCCTACGTAGCGTGGACGGTCAAGACGAAGCAACCATTTTGCGTGAGATCCAGAGCGCATTGCGCGACCTGCGATTCGGCGCCGTGGAAATCACCGTGCACAACGCCCAAGTGGTCCAGATCGAACGCAAAGAGAAATTCCGTTTGCAGAACCCGAGCAACAAACCGAGCTAAAAAACCGGCAACCCGATTCCAGCACTCCATAAAAAAAGCCAACACACCAAGAATTCCAGGAGCTTTCACCATGTCGTCGATTCGTCATTTCGCTTTGGCCGCCCTGGCCAGTGCCCTTTTTGCGGGTTCCGCGGTTGCCAAGGATTACGAGCTGCTCAACGTGTCGTATGACCCGACTCGCGAGCTGTATCAGGATTACAACGCCGAGTTCGTTAACTTCTGGAAAAAAGACCACGCTGGCGACAACGTGAAAATCCAGCAATCCCACGGTGGTTCGGGCAAACAAGGCCGGGCCGTGATCGACGGGCTGCGGGCCGACGTGGTGACCCTGGCCCTGGCCGGTGACATCGACGAAATCGCCAAACTCGGCAAGTCCCTGCCAGCCGACTGGCAGAAGCGTCTTCCCGAGGCGAGCACGCCTTACACCTCGACCATCGTGTTCCTGGTGCGCAAGGGCAACCCTAAAGGCATCAAGGACTGGGGCGATCTGGTCAAGAATGACGTGTCGGTGATCACGCCGAACCCTAAAACTTCCGGCGGTGCGCGGTGGAACTTCCTCGCGGCCTGGGCCTACGGCTTGAAAGCCAACGGCGGTGATGAAGCCAAGGCCAAGGAATACGTGCAGACCCTGTTCAAACACGTTCCGGTTCTGGACACCGGCGCTCGCGGTTCGACCATCACCTTCGTCAACAACGGTCAGGGCGACGTGTTGCTGGCCTGGGAAAACGAAGCCTTCCTGGCGCTGAAAGAAGATGGCGGCGCTGACAAGTTCGAAATCGTCGTGCCTTCGCTGTCGATTCTCGCAGAGCCACCGGTGGCTGTGGTCGACAAAAACGCCGAGAAGAAGGGCAACGAGCAGATTGCCGAAGCTTACCTCAAGCACCTGTACAGCCCGGCGGGCCAGGAAATTGCGGCGAAAAACTTCTATCGTCCACGTGACAAGGATGTGGCCGCCAAGTACGCCAAACAGTTCCCGACACTGGACCTGGTGACCATCGACAAGGACTTCGGCGGCTGGAAATCCGCGCAGCCGAAATTCTTCAACGATGGAGGCGTGTTCGACCAGATCTACCAGGCGCAATAGTTTTAAATAGCCATCAACGAGCCCCGGATTTACATTCGGGGCTTTGCGCGTTCTCAACCAAGGACTTTTATGTCGCGTCGTATCTCCCCCGTCATACCCGGCTTCGGGCTGACGCTGGGCTACACCTTGGTGTACCTCAGCCTGATTGTGCTCATTCCACTGGCGGCGATGTTCGTACATGCCGCTCAACTCACCTGGGATCAGTTCTGGGCGATTATCTCGGCGCCACGGGTGCTGGCGGCGTTGAAGCTGAGCTTCGGCACCGCGCTCTATGCCGCGATCATCAACGGCATCATCGGCACGCTGCTGGCCTGGGTGCTGGTGCGCTATAGCTTCCCTGGTCGCAAGATCATCGACGCAATGATCGATTTGCCCTTCGCTTTGCCTACTGCCGTGGCCGGTATCGCGCTGACTGCGCTGTACGCGCCGAATGGTTGGGTGGGTCAGTTTGCTGCGGACCTGGGTTTCAAGATCGCGTATACCCCCCTCGGTATCACGCTTGCGCTGACGTTCGTAACGCTTCCATTCGTAGTACGTACGGTACAGCCAGTACTGGCCGATATCCCCCGTGAAGTCGAAGAAGCGGCGGCGTGCCTGGGGGCCAAACCCTTGCAGGTTTTCCGTCATATTCTGGTGCCCGCGCTGCTGCCTGCATGGTTGACCGGTTTCGCGCTGGCCTTTGCCCGCGGGGTCGGCGAGTACGGTTCGGTGATTTTCATCGCCGGCAACATGCCGATGAAAACCGAGATTCTGCCGCTGCTGATCATGGTCAAGCTTGACCAGTACGATTACACCGGCGCCACGTCCATCGGCGTACTGATGCTGGTGGTTTCCTTCGTCCTGTTGCTGCTGATCAACTTGCTGCAACGCCGTATTGAAACCCCATAAGGAGGCGCAGAAATGTCCCAATCATCTATTGCTGCTGCTTCCTCGAACGCTGCCCGCCGTGGCAGTGCCAATTCACGGCGAATCCTGATCGGTCTTGGCTGGCTGGTGTTTGCCCTTTTCCTGTTGCTGCCGCTAGTGATCGTGGTGTCCCAGGGTTTGAAGAATGGCCTGGGTTCGTTCTTCACCGCGATCCTTGAACCCGACGCGTTGTCGGCGCTGAAACTCACGGTCATCGCCGTGTTGATTTCGGTCCCGCTGAACCTCGTGTTCGGCGTCAGCGCCGCGTGGTGCGTGAGCAAGTACTCGTTCCGCGGTAAAAGCATTTTGGTGACGCTGATCGACCTGCCGTTTTCGGTATCGCCGGTGATCGCCGGTCTGGTCTACGTGCTGATGTTTGGCGCGCAGGGCCTGTTCGGGCCGTGGTTGCAGGATCACGACATCCAGATCGTCTTCGCCTTGCCGGGCATCGTGCTGGCGACGATCTTCGTCACCGTGCCGTTCGTGGCGCGCGAACTGATCCCGCTGATGCAGGAACAAGGCACCCAGGAAGAAGAGGCCGCGCGCTTGCTCGGGGCCAATGGCTGGCAGATGTTCTGGCACGTCACCGTTCCCAATATCAAATGGGGCCTGATCTACGGCGTGGTGTTGTGTACTGCGCGGGCGATGGGTGAATTCGGTGCGGTGTCGGTGGTTTCCGGGCACATTCGCGGGGTGACCAACACCTTGCCGCTGCACGTCGAGATCCTCTACAACGAATACAACCACGTGGCCGCGTTCGCGGTAGCGAGCCTGTTGCTGATCATGGCGCTCTTCATCCTGCTGCTTAAGCAGTGGAGCGAAAACCGTATTAACCGCCTGCGCGCCAGCGCCGCGGAGGAATAATTCATGTCGATCGAAGTGCGTAACGTCAGCAAGAATTTCAATGCGTTCAAGGCGCTGGACAACATCAGCCTGGACATTCAAAGCGGCGAGCTCGTGGCGCTGCTCGGTCCGTCGGGTTGCGGTAAAACCACGCTGCTGCGGATCATCGCCGGCCTGGAAACCCCGGACAAGGGCAATATCGTGTTCCACGGTGAGGACGTTTCCGGCCATGACGTGCGTGATCGCAACGTCGGTTTCGTGTTCCAGCACTACGCGCTGTTCCGCCACATGACCGTGTTCGACAACGTCGCGTTCGGCCTGCGCATGAAACCGAAAAACCAGCGCCCTAGCGAAAGCCAGATCGCGGTGAAGGTTCATGAACTGCTGAACATGGTGCAACTGGATTGGTTGTCGGATCGCTACCCGGAGCAACTCTCCGGCGGCCAGCGTCAGCGCATCGCGTTGGCCCGTGCCCTGGCGGTTGAGCCGAAAGTCCTGCTGCTCGACGAACCTTTCGGTGCACTCGACGCCAAGGTCCGCAAGGAGCTGCGTCGCTGGTTGGCGCGGTTGCACGAAGACATCAACCTGACCTCGGTATTCGTGACCCACGACCAGGAAGAGGCCATGGAAGTTGCCGACCGTATTGTGGTGATGAACAAGGGTGTGATCGAGCAGATCGGTTCTCCGGGTGATGTCTACGAAAACCCGGCCAGCGATTTCGTTTATCACTTTCTCGGTGATTCGAACCGTCTGCATTTGGGTGAAGACAACCACGTGCTGTTCCGCCCGCACGAAGTGTCGCTGTCGCGGCATGAGCTGGAAGACCATCACGCGGCGGAAGTGCGGGATATCCGTCCGTTAGGCGCGACGACTCGGGTGACGTTGAAGGTCGAAGGCCAGAGCGAGTTGATCGAAGCTGAAGTGGTGAAGGATCACGACAGCCTGATTGGCCTGGCGAAGGGCGAGACATTGTTCTTCAAACCAAAGGTCTGGCAGAAACTCGCCAACATCTAAGATCAAAAGCTTCGCGAGCAAGCTTCGCTCCTACAGGGAATCTATGGCGTACATCGACCCCTGTAGGAGCGAGCGGTGCGGCGATCCGACTTGCCCGCGAAGGCGTCTTATGCCGCAGCGCGATTCGGATTGATCCGCACTCCTCCAACCCGCGCCTCGATCTGCTCTTTAAGATCCCGCCGCAACCCCAGCAAAAACGCCAACTCAACCACCACAAACAACGGCCCGACAATCAACCCCGTCACATCATCGACAAACGCCGGTTTGCGCCCTTCGTAATGATGACCGACAAACTGAATCGCCCACCCCACCACAAACATCCCGATCCCGCTCGCCAGCCACACCAGCGTACTTTGCTGCGCGAGAACCTGACCCGCCCAAACGCACAGCGCCAGCAACAAGGTCATCAGAACGCCGAGCCGCACCTCCAGGCGCAGGTAAAACCACGCCGACGCCAATGCCACCAGCACCGCCGGCGAAACCCAGCCCCCGGCCCATTGCGGCCGCGACAGCAACACCGCCACGGCCACCACAATCAGCGGAATACCGATAAAGTGGCTGGCAATATTGCGCGGGTCACGGTGGTAAGCGGCGTATTGACTGAGATGGTCAACGAGGCTTTTCATTGTTATTCCTCCTGTAGGGTGATTGATCATGCCTCGGGTTCACCTTTCGCTCTGTCAGGCAGGCGACAATCTCCAGGAGTTTTGATGGACATGCAGGTTTGGCGTGCGCGCCTGGAGTCGGGGCAGTGGTTCAGTCATTTGCCTGCTCCCTTACAGGATAGTCTGCTGGCTGCGGCCCGGGTGCGGCGGTTATCGACGGGGCAGCTGTTGTTCAAACGCGGTGATCCGCCGTGCGGGTTGTACGCGGTGCTCGAAGGCTCGGTGCGCATCGGCGCGGTCAGCGAGCAGGGCAAGGAAGCGCTGCTGAGCCTCGTGGAGTCGCCCCATTGGTTCGGCGAAATCTGCCTGTTCGACGGCCAGCCACGTACCCACGATGCCTTCGCCGTGGGTCAGTGCACCCTGCTGCACATCCCTCAGGCGGCGCTGCTGGCATTGCTCGATGAACAACCAGTGTACTGGCGGCAACTGGCGTTGCTGATGAGCCACAAACTGCGCCTGACCTTCATCAGCCTCGAACAGCTGAGCCTGATGCCTGCCCCGGCACGCCTGGCTCATCGCTTGCTGATGATTGCCAAGGGTTACGGCGAATTCGACCCGCCGCGCCGGGTGCTGCAACTGCCCCAGGAGCAATTGGCGTCGATGTTGTCGCTGTCGCGCCAGACCACCAACCAGATCCTCAAGGACTTGCAGGGGCAGGGCATTCTGAATTTGAAGTACGGCGAGATCGAGATTGTCGATGCCGAGCGGTTGCGGGCACTGGCGATTTTTTAAAACACAGCGTTATTGATGGGCTTTGTCCGCGAACGCGCCTAGCCTGTGATGACGACAATCGAGGTGTGCCATGGGTGTGCTGTTAGTAGAAGACGAACCGGAGATCGCCAAACTCCTGGCCAACGGCCTGAAAGAGGCGAGTTATGCGGTCGACGTGGCGCTCAACGGAATGGACGGCCGTCGCTTTATCGAGTCCGGCGAATACGAACTGATCATCCTCGACGTGATGCTGCCGGGGCTCAACGGCTGGCAGTTGCAGCAACAGATCCGCAAGCTCGGTGACACGCCGGTGCTGTTCCTGACGACAAAGGATGGCATCGAAGATCGTCTGCGCGGGTTGGAGCTGCATGACGATGACTACTTACTCAAGCCGTTTACCGTGAGCGAGCTGGTGGCGCGGGTGCGCAAGTTGTTGCGGCGGGATCGAGGGCGGTGATTGCTAGAGTCTGGTCATAAACGAACTGGACTTCGCATCGGAACTGCACTAAATACAATGCATACCCACGATTGGTGGAATTTTGCACGGTATACGATGCAGGTTATCAAATGGAAAACCTTGGTGAACTGATCCGAACATTGCGCAAGGAGAGAAAGCTCTCTCAGCAGGCGCTGGCGCAACAGTACGGTATGAGCCGCTCTACCATTTCGGGTATCGAGAACAACACTATCGCCGAAGTTGGTATCCGTAAGGTTCAGGCGATTCTCAATGGCTTTGGGTTTGAACTCACGGGTGTGGCTCGACGGTCGACACGTCCGACTCTGGATACCCTGAAAACTAAGAGCTTCCATGGTTGAGCCGCAGGACAATGGCAGATTTTAAAATCATGTGTTGCGCGAAGTCTGGTCAAAAAACCGAGGATGTTAGGGTGAGCTGAAAGTCGCCTTCGCGAGCAGGCTCGCTCCCACATGGGATCCTCGGTGTTACCCGATTTTCGTATCCGCTACAGATCCAATGTGGGAGTGAGCCTGCTCGCGATGAGGTCGGTAATCCAGCCTACCTTCCGGATCTGTCACCGCAGCCCATCCCGAAACTGCCCCGGCGTCATCCCGGTCCAGCGTTTGAACGCGCGGCTGAAGCTGCTGGTATCGGCGAACCCCAACAAATAACTGATTTCGCTCAACGAGCATTGCGGGTCGCGCAGGTGCAGCAGCGCCAGGTTCTCGCGGCTTTCATTGAGCAGCGTGTCGAATCGACAGCCTTCGTCCGCCAGATGCCGTTGCAGGCTGCGCAAGCTCAGGTGCAGGGCCTTGGCGATGTGCTCGGCGCCGGGTTCGCCTTCGGGCAGTTGCTCTTCAATGGCGTCGCGGACCTTGCGCTCCCACGTCAGCGGTTTGAGTTGCGCCAGGGTGCGCTTGAGCACCGCTTCGTTGTGTTCGGCCAGTTCCGGGTTGGCGTCGTCCAAATGACTGTCGAAGTCCACGAGCGCAAATTCCAGCCGGTCTTCGTCGGCGGCGAAATACACCGGCGAACGAAAGACTTTGTGCCATTGATGCGGGTCGGCCGGTTCCGGGCGGCGCAGGTACACCGCCAGCGGTGCGTAATCTCGTCCCAGGCGATTGCGGCAGGTGCGCACGTAGATCGCGGCAAACGCGTCGATGGCCTCCAGCGCCGGCGCGGGGTTGCCGGCGGGAATTTTCAGACGGAAACGGTAACGATCTTCGGCGCGGGTCAGTTCCAGTTCCAGCGCATCGCTGACCACTTGGTGATAACGCACGATGCGCTCGAACACTTCGCGCAGACTGCCACTGGCCACCAGCGCATAACCGAGCGCATGAAACGTGGTCGGGCTGACAAAGCGCGACACCCGCAGGCCGATCGCCGGGTCGCCGCTGACCTGCACCGCGATTTCCCACAGGCGCGTGGTGCCCGACAACGGGTAACGGGCGTTCGGGTCGTCCATCAATTGCGGGTCGAGCCCCGCCTGGTGACACAGGGCGGTGCTGTCGAGGCCCAGCGCATCGAGTTGCTTGCGCAGGGCGCGGGTCCAGCTGGCGAGGGAGGTCGGTTCAGTCATGCTGATTGGCGCTTCCGGTCAACAGGTTGGCGTTCACGGCTACCGCGTTGTGAGGGTTCACAAGGCAGGATGCGAACATCAATAACCAGAGGATGGAAGCATGGACGGTACTTCTGCAAGTCCCCAGCGACTGAATGCAGCTCAACGATCATCCCATATTCGCGAAGCGGTGCTGGCCAGAGGGGTCGAACTGCGCAAACGCTACCCGGTTCTCAACCATCAAGACGCGATGGGCGCGGGCATTCTGGCCTTCGCACTGGCTGGAATGATCGGTTCAGCGGCGCTCTACATGACCGGGCACATGGCCTGGTGGGTGTGCCTGTTGCTCAATGCGTTTTTCGCCTCGTTGACCCATGAGCTGGAACACGACCTGATTCATAGCATGTACTTTCGCAAGCAGCGCGTGCCGCACAATCTGATGATGGGCCTGGTGTGGCTGGCGCGGCCGAGCACGATCAATCCGTGGATTCGTCGGCATCTGCACCTCAATCACCACAAGGTGTCCGGTACGGAAGCCGACATGGAAGAACGCGCGATCACCAACGGCGAGCCTTGGGGTTTTGCGCGGCTGTTGATGGTCGGCGATAACGTGATGTCAGCGTTCATTCGCATGCTGCGGGCCAAGACCTGGACTCATAAGATCAGCATCATCAAACGCGCACTGAAGGTCTACGCGCCGCTGGCGTTGGTGCATTGGGGGGCGTGGTATGTGTTCCTCGGTTTCCATGCGGCGAATGGTGTCGCCTATCTGCTGGGTGCACCGATCGAATGGTCGGCGACCACGCTGTCGGTGATTCAGGTAATCGATATCGCGGTCGTGGTGATCATCGGCCCGAACGTGTTGCGCACGTTTTGCCTGCACTTTGTCAGCTCCAACATGCACTACTACGGTGACGTGGAGCCGGGGAATGTGATTCAGCAAACCCAGGTGCTGAACCCTTGGTGGATGTGGCCGATGCAGGCGTTCTGCTTCAACTTCGGCAGCAGCCACGGGATTCATCATTTTGTGGTGAAGGAACCGTTTTACATCCGCCAGATGACCGTGCCGGTGGCGCATGAAGTGATGCGCGAGATGGGCGTGCGGTTTAATGATTTCGGGACGTTTGGGCGGGCGAACCGGTTTGTGCGTGAGGAAGAAGTCCGCGGGCAGACCGTGGAGAGTGTGCGCGTCTGAAGGCCTCTTCGCGGGCAAGTCGGACCGCCGCACCGCTCGCTCCTACAGGTTTCCGTCAATTGTGGCGTTGACCTGTAGGAGCGAGCGGTGCGGCGGTCCGACTTGCCCGCGAAGGCGGCAGTCCAGGCGACATCAATCCGGCTGAAACGGCGACTCACTGAGAATCACCCCGGTCTCCTTCACATACTGTTGCCAGTGCTCGATCAGGGTGCTCAGCTTCTCTGGCTGAAGCAGCGCCAAATCATGAATCTCCCCCGGATCACTCCCCAAATCATAAAGCTGCCAGGTCGCCGGCCCCACCGGCCCGGGAATGTAGACCGCCTTCCATTGCCCCTGGCGAATCGCCCGCCGGCCAAACAACTCCCACCCGGTCACCGTGTGCTCGTCATGCACCTGCGCCGTTTCGCCCGCCAGAAACCCCAGCCACGATTTCCCGCGCAACTCGGCCACTTCCTTGCCACGCCATTGCTTGCCCGGATGCCGCACGCCGGCAAGGTCGAGAATGGTCGGCGTGATGTCCATTACCGTGCCAAACCCGTGGCTGATCTGCCCCTTGAGCGACAACTGCGGGTAATGCACCAGCGCCGGCACCCGAATCCCGCCTTCGGTGGTGAACGCCTTGAACAACCGCGACGGCGCGGTCGCCGTCTGGGCCCAGTTCGGCCCATACCAGACGTAAGAGTTGGCGCGACCGATATTGTCGAGGCTGTTGTCGTAATGCTGATTCAAATATGTCAGCAGCTCCGGACCGAATTTCGGAAACGCCTCCAGCAACGCGCCTTCGGCACCGTTATCGGACATGAACAGGATGAAGGTGTTGTCCAGTTGCCCCTGGTTGCGCAAGTAATCGACAACGCGACCGATGTTCCAGTCCATGCGCTCGACCATCGCCGCGTAAACCTCCATGGCTCGCGCGGATATCTGTCGTTGCTCATCGCTCAACGCCGCCCACTGCGCGCTGAGCTGGATCAGCGGATGAGGTTCCACATCGGCATCGATCAGCCCCAGGGATTTGAGCTTTTCCAGACGCTCAAGCCGCAGCACCTCGGGACCGGCGTCATACCGGCCGCGGTATTTCTCGACGACGTCGGCCGGTGCCTGCAACGGCCAGTGTGGCGCTGAAAACGGTAGATAGGCGAAGAATGGCCGGGTCTGATCGCGCTCCTTGAGGTACTGCAGCAGCTTGTCGCCGAAGGCATCGGAGGAATAGAAATCCTTCGGCAGCTCGTCGACGAATTGGTCATCCTCGATGTACAGCGCCGGGGTCGATTTCAGCAGTCGGGGTGTCTGCTCGTCGTAGATAGGCTCGAAACCGTAATGGTTGGCTGCGCCGGGCAGCAATGAAAATGAACGCTCGAATCCCCGGGCGTGAGGCGCCAGTTCAGCGGTCAGGCCCAGGTGCCATTTACCGCTCATCAACGTCTGGTAACCGGCCTCACGCAGCAGCTCGGGCAACGCCACCACCCGGTCATTCAGATAGCCTTCGTATCCCGGTTTGCCGATCAGGTCCGGGGTGAGCGCTTCGGCCATGGTGCCGATGCCGGCGATGTGGTGGTCGGTGCCGGTGAGCAGCATCGAGCGGGTCGGCGAGCAGGTGGGCGCGGTATGAAAGTCGGTCAGGCGCAGGCCATTGTTGGCCAGGGCATCGAGGTTCGGCGTGGCGATTTCGCCGCCGAACGCGCCGATATCGGAAAAGCCCAGGTCATCGGCCAGGATCACCAGAAAGTTGGGACGTTGCGGCATCAAAAATCTCCTGTTCAGCAGGCAATGAAGGACAGCGGCAGGTCACTGATCTGCACCGGCACGGTCGGTTGGTAATGGTCGTCACTGGTGAGCTCGTGAAGCAGTTCTTCGCGCAGCAGGTGGAAGTCGAAACTGCTGCGCTGGCGCGGATGTGGCAGGGCAATGTCGACCACTTGCTTGATCCGTCCGGGACGCGGCTCCATCACCACCACGCGGTCGGCGAGGAAGATCGCTTCCTCGACATCGTGGGTGACCAGAATCGTGGTGATTTTTGCCCGCGCGCGGATCGCCAACAGCTCGTCCTGCATCTGCTGGCGGGTCAGCGCATCAAGGGCGCCGAAGGGCTCGTCAAGCAACAGAATCCGTGGGCTGGCCACCAGGCCTCGGGCGATTGCCACGCGCTGCGCCATGCCGCCGGAGAGTTGATGCGGATAGGCCCGAGTAAAATCGGTGAGGCCTACCAACTCGATGAAGTCGCCGATGCGTTTGTGTTTTTGCTCGGCACTCAGCGGCTCGTTGACCAGGCCAAGGCCGATGTTTTCTTCGACCGTCAGCCACGGAAACAAGCGGTGTTCCTGAAAGACAATGCCGCGCTCGCCGCCAATACCGGTGACGGCTTTGCCGTCGACGCTGATCTGTCCGCGAAACTGCGTGTCGAGGCCGACCAGCAGCCGCAGCAAAGTGGATTTGCCACAGCCGCTGGAACCGACAATGGCGACAAATTCGCCCTCGGCGATCTCCAGGTTGAATTCGCGAATCGCCTCCAGCTCAAAGCCGTCGACGTCGAAGGATTTGCCCACGTGATTGAAGCTGACAATCGGTGCGTTCATGCGTGTCTCCAGCGGGTGGCGCGGATTTCCAGGCGTTGGCCAATGAGGTTGAGCAGGGCGCCGGTCAGGCCGACCAGCAGCATGCCGGCCATGATCAAGTCCATGCGCAGCAGTTGTTGGGCGCCGATCATCTGGCTGCCGATGCCGCCGTTGGACGGCATGAAATACTCGGCACCGATGGTGCCGAGCCAGGCGTAAATCAGGCTCAGCCGCAGGCCGGCGAAAATCCCCGGTGCGGCGCCCGGCAGAACCAATCGACGCAGGCGTTGACCGAGGTTCAGGCGCAACACCTGGGCGGCTTCATTGAGTTGCGGCGAGAGGTTGGCGACGCTGCGTTGGGTGGCGATGAACAGCGGGAAGAACGCGGCGAGGGCGACGAATACCCACTTGGCCAACTCTCCAAGGCCGAACCATGCGGTCAGCAGTGGCACCCAGGCGAAAATTGCGATCTGACGGATCGAGGCGAGGGTCGGCCCCAGTACGCGTTCGCTGGTGCGCGACAGTCCGAGTAACAAACCCAAGGCAAACCCGAGGCCGCCACCCAGCAAAAGACCGCCGAGGGTGCGTCCCAGACTCAGGGCCATCCCGCTGATCAGCGTGCCGTCGAGCAGGCCATTGCAGGTGGTATCGAGGACCGCCAACGGACTGACCAGGATGTTCGCGTCGACCCACTGTTGATCCGTCGTCAATTGCCACAACGCCAATAACGCCAACGGCAGCAACCAGGGTTGCAGACGTTGCCATCCTTGATAGCGCGGGCCACGACGGATTTCAGCCGTGGCCGGGTGCGGCCAGTGCACCAGTTTTTTATCCAGCAAGCCGATGCCGCGGTCCATGGCCACACCGATCAAACCGATCACCACGATGCAGACAAACACGATGTCGAGCATGAACAACTGCCGGGCCCAGACCATCAGGTAGCCGATGCCTTCGCTGGAGGCGAGCAGTTCGACCGCCAGCAACGAAGTCCAACCGGCGGCCAATGCGAGGCGTACGCCCGCCATGAACGCCGGCAGCGCAGCGGGCAGCACCAGACGCCGGATCAGCAGGCGTGGTGGCAGGCGCAAGACCGCAGCGGCTTCACGCAGTTTGGGTTGTGCATCACGCACGCCGACTAAAGTGTGCAGCGTCACCGGCACCACGATGGCCTTGATCAACACCACTAGCTTCAGCACTTCGCCGATGCCGAAAAACACCATGAACAGCGGAATCCACGCCAGAGTCGGAACCTGCGCCAGCCCGGCGAATGTCGGGAACACCAGACGTTCGAGATGTCGATTGAAACCCAATGCCGCGCCCAATACTGCACCGGCGCTGATCCCGGCCAGCAGGCCCAGGAACAAGCGTTGCAGGCTGATCCACAAGTGGCTCCACAACTCGCCCTGGGACAACTCCACCGCGCTGCTCCAGACCAATGACGGCGCCGGCAGGATCTGCTCGCTCATCCAGTGGTTGCGGCTGGCCAGCCACCACAATGCAAACAAACTGATCGGCAACAACCACGGCAACAGTCGTTGGCTCAGGCTCGGCCAAAGGCGCCGGCCGTAGAGCGGCGGCGCGGCCAGCGGCAGGGAGAGAAGGGAAACACGGGCCATGGATGACCTCCTGTCTTGACCTGTAGGAGCGAGGCTTGCCCGCGAAGGCGATTTCATGGCCAACATCTACGTTGGATTTGATGGCCTCTTCGCGGGCAAGCCTCGCTCCTACAGGGTTTGAGGTGTATGCAAAATCGATCTATAAAAATTTAAATCAATGCTATTGAGCGATAAGCCAAGCCATTTAAGGCCTACAGCCCACACGCATCCAATGCATTCGAAGAATATTTTCGATGCTGGTTATGCATACCCCGCCGCGGCCCGCGTCTTCGCTGGCTTATCTCCAAAAGATATAAAAATGTGAATTTATAGTATTTAAGTGCTGGTCCGGATTAGGCCTACTTTCAGCTCCTCAACGCCCGTCGCCCTCAAGGAGCTGCACTCATGAATTTCCCGTTCAAACGTGTCATCAACCTGTTCACCGCACCGGCTCTGGCGGGCTTGCTGGCCTTTACCGTCAACGCCGCCGAACTCAAGGAAATCAGGATCGCCGTGCCGGACCTCAGCGCGGGTACCCAGCACAGCGGCGGCGGTGTCGTGGACGTGTTGCGCGACCAGCAGATCTTCGAAAAAGCCTTCGCCGAGCAGGGCATCAAGATCCAGTGGAGTTTCTTCAAGGGCGCAGGGCCGGTGATCAACGAAGCCTTTGCCAACGGGCAGGTCGACCTGGCCTACCTGGGTGATCTCGCTGCAATCATTGGCAAGTCAAACGGCCTCGACACACGACTGCTCAGCGCCACCGCACGCGGCGTGAAGCAGTATCTGGGCGTGGTGCCGGGTTCGGGGATCAAGACGCTGCAAGACCTCAAAGGCAAACGCGTGGCGATCTTTCGCGGAACCGCGACGCAGTTGTCCTTCGATGCGGCGTTGGCCAGCCAGGGTCTGAGCGAGAAGGACGTGAAGGTCATCAACCTCGACTTCAACGGCGCCGTTGCGGCACTGGCGGCCAAGCAGATCGACGCGTCCTGGGGCAGTTCCGGGTTGACCGCGTTGCAGGCGAAAGGGTTGGCCGAATTGCCGCTGAACACCAAGGACCTGGGCGGCGCGGGCAGTGTTCAGGCTGTGTTGGTGGGGACTGGAAAGTTCGTCGATGAAAATCCTGAGGTAGTCGCGAAATTACTGAAAGCGCAGCAGCAGGCGGTAACGTGGCTGACTCAGGACAGCAACAAGGACGCGTACATTCAGTTGGTGTCGGGGCTGGCGAATTACCCGGCGGTGATCCTGACGCAGGATCTGAGCGACCAGAAGTTGAGCGAAGTTTTCCCGTCGACGCTTGATCCGGTGTTCCTGGGCAAGTTGCAGGATGCGGTGGACCTGGCTTCGCAGCAGAAGCTGATTCGCAAGCCGTTCAAGGTGAGTGATTGGGTGGCGCCTGAATTGGCTGCGGCAAAGCTCTGAATCTTTAGCGTCTAAGCGGGCCTCTTCGCGGGCAAGCCTCGCTCCTACAGTGATCGCGGATGATCTGTAGGAGCGAGGCTTGCCCGCGAAGAGGTCCTAAACGGCGACGCTAATTTGCTGCTTATCCACCGCCACCAATGTTTCAATCATCGCCCTCGCCGCCGGCGACAACCGAAACCCCGTACGACTCACAATCCCGCACCGCGCATTCATGCTCTCAATGTTCTGCGGCAAATTGCGCCAGTGCAGCAACACCAGTGAGCCCTGGGCAATGTCCTCGACAAACGCCTCCTCGGTCCCCACGCCAATCGCATTCGATTGCAGCACGATCTTCACCAGCGCCGGAAAATGCTCGGTTTCAATGGTCGGGGAAAAATCCATCCGCCCACTGAGGTTTGCCAGCAATTTACGAATACCCGGCGGGATCAGCGTGGTCGCCAGCGGGTAGTCGAACATGTCGTTGGTCGACAGGCTTTCCTTGGCCAGCAACGGATGCCCCGGCCGGCAGAAAAACACCCCGCGCTTGGGTGTCAGCGCCTGGGTCTGGAAGTTCGGATCGGCCTCGAAATGGCGGATGTCGGCGATGAAGAACTCGATCTCTTCACGGCTCAGGGCGCGGCTGAGTTTTTCCCAGTTATCCACCTGAAAACAGGTGCGCACTTTCGGGTGCGCATTGATGAATTGCGCCACCGCGTCCGGCACCAGTTTCACCGCCGGTGCCGGGCCGCAACCAAAGCGCAGTTCACCGGCGTCGAGCTTGGTCATCTGCGTCACTTCAGCGTTGAGCAGCGCCGCACCCTGCACCAGCGTCAGGGCATGTTGCAGCACCACCTGGCCTTCGGGCGTGGGGCGAAGATCCTTATTGCCGCGGTCCACCAGCACGCAGCCGAACTCTTGTTCAAGCCCTTGGATACTGCGGCTGAACGCCGGTTGAGTGATGCCCATGGCGTCGGCCGCGCGGACAAAACTCCGGTGTTCGTTGAGGGCGATGAAGTAGCGCAGCTGACGAAGATCCATATGCTTTTCCTGCATCCTAAAAATAGCTCGAAGGCATTTGCGACGAGGGTTGCTTGAGGTTTTAAATGCAAGCTCTTATTCCGTCAACGAAGCATGTGAATATCTATTAGACCTAAATTGAATATAGATAGAGCGTTGTTTCGCTGCCGTTCAACCGTCAGCAGTCAGATCGAGGGTCTACCCATGAGCAATGCCGCTTTAGCTGTAAAACCCGCTGTTCACGCGCTTGAAATCCATCCGGTGGCCGGTCGGATCGGCGCCGAGATTCGTGGCGTGCACCTCTCCGGTGAGCTGGACGCCAGCACCGTCGAAGCCATTCAACAAGCGCTGGTGCAGTACAAAGTGATCTTCTTCCGCGAGCAGACCCAGCTCGACGATCAGCGCCAGGAGGCCTTCGCTCACTTGCTCGGCGAGCCGGTGGCGCACCCGACAGTGCCGGTGCGTGACGGCACCCGTTACCTGCTGGAACTGGACGGCGCTGAAGGTCAGCGCGCCAACTCCTGGCACACCGACGTAACCTTCGTCGAGGCCTACCCGAAAGCCTCGATCCTGCGCTCGGTCGTGGCGCCGGCCTTCGGCGGCGACACGGTCTGGGCCAACACCGCGACCGCGTACAACGAGCTGGCGCCTGAGCTGCGCGAATTGGCGGACAAACTCGTGGCGGTTCACAGCAACGAATATGACTATGCCGGCGCCAAGCCTGACGTGTCGGCGGAGAAGCTGGAGCGTTACCGCAAGATCTTCACCTCGACCGTTTACGAAACCGAGCACCCGGTGGTTCGTGTGCACCCGATCAGCGGCGAGAAGAGCTTGCTGCTGGGGCATTTCGTCAAACGCATCAAGGGTTACTCCCAGGCAGATTCGGCGCACTTGTTCGGGTTGCTGCAGAGCCATGTCACGCGGTTGGAAAACACCGTGCGCTGGCGCTGGAAGGCCGGTGATGTGGCGATCTGGGACAACCGTTCGACCCAGCATTATGCGGTGGATGATTACGGGATTCAGGATCGCGTGGTGCGGCGGGTGACGTTGAAGGGTGAGGTGCCGGTGGGGGTGGCGGGGCAACGGAGTCAGACGATCAAGGGAGCTGAGATCGTCGGTGTCTGATCCGGCCTCTTCGCGGGCAAGCCTCGCTCCTACAAGGTCAGTGTCGTTCCCAATATTCCGAACGACACTGACCTTGTAGGAGCGAGGCTTGCCCGCGATGCTTTTTCACCACACGCCGATCTGGACCATTTTCTCGGTCTGCGGTTCGCCATACCGAAACCGCTGCCCGCGCAAATCAATCTCCTGATGACTGATCGTCGTCCTGCGCTTCAACCCGCGTACCCACTCGAACAAATACCCCGCATGTTCCTCGCGCACCGACGCATATACCGGATCAGCCCCCAAATCCCGCAACTCCTGCGGATCATTCAGCAGATCAAACAGCTGCGGTCGAAAGCCGTCATACGCCAGGTATTTCCAGCGCTCGCTGCGGACCATGGTCATGCGGCATCGGTCGATCGGCTGTCCCAGTCGCTCCCGCGCCGGGGCCTGGAATGCGTAGTCGTATTCGCTGATCGCATAGCGGCGCCAGTCGGTTTCAACACCGTGTAGCAGGGGGATCAGTGAGCGGCCCTCAAGTCGATGCTCGGCGCTTGGCAGTCCGAGCGCTTCAAGAAACGTCGGCAACGCATCAATGGTTTCCACCAGTCGATCATCCACCGAACCCCGCGTGATATTCGCTTCCACACGAGGATCGCGAACGATCAACGGAACGCCCACCGCCGGCTCCAGCAGAAACTCTTTCTCTCCCAGGTAATGGTCGCCGAGAAAGTCGCCGTGATCGCTGGTAAAAACAATCAACGTGTCGTCCCAACGACCGCTGCTCTCAAGAAAATCGAACAACCGCCCAAGCTGATCGTCGACCTGTTTGATCAGGCCCATATAAGTCGGGATCACATTCAACCGCACCTCGTCCCGGGAAAAGTTCAGGCTCTCCTCATGCTGACGAAACGCGTTGTACACCGGGTGATCGCTTTCTTCGCCAAGCGCTGCGCGGATGGGTGCAACGACGTGCGAAGCACCATACAACGCGTGATACGGCGCCGGGGCGATGTAGGGCCAGTGGGGTTTGATGTACGACAGGTGCAGGCACCACGGTTGTTCGCCTTGCTCGGCAATAAAGTCGATGGCGCGGTCGGTGGTGCAGACGGTTTCTGAGTGCTGTTCCGGGACGCGGGCCGGCAAATGAGCATTGCGCATGTGCCAGCCACTGAGGATTTCGCCTTGTTCACCTTCCGCAGCATTGGCCCAGTCGTGCCATGGGTTGCGGCCTTCGAAACCCAGGTCGCGCAGGTAATGGGTGTAAGGCGCGGACTCGCGTTTGTCGTCGAACAGCGGGTCATCGGGGAAGATTCCGTCATGGCGAAAGTACGCTTCGAATCCGACTTCGTTGAGTGCTTCGGCCTGCTCGCCGAGCCGGTCGATGGCCAGTCGTTGCAAGGCATCCAGATTGGGCGTGGCGTGGGTCTTGCCGACCAGCGCGGTGCGAATACCGTGAGGCCGGAGGTAATCGCCCAGGGTCAATTCTTCCAGCGGCAAGGGCACGGCGTTCCATGCCACCTGGTGACTGCTGACATAACGCCCGGTGTAGGCCGACATCCGCGACGGCCCGCAGATCGTGCCTTGGGTGTAGGCGCGACTGAAACGCACGCCGGCAGCGGCCAGCCGATCGATGTTCGGCGTGTGCAGATGGGGGTGGCTGTAGCAGGACAGGTAATCGCGGCGCAGTTGATCGCACATGATGTACAGCACGTTGCGCACGGGTTTTGGAGGGTTGGGCACGGGGTTCACCGATCAGAAGACAGATGAGGGTTTTCGCTGGTGAGGTGGGGGTGGGGCAAGTGCATTTGGGGAATGGTTTTTATGCAGAAGATGCATCATCGCCTGGACCGACGCCTTCGCGGGCAAGCCTCGCTCCTACAGTTGATCTTCAGTGTTCACCAATCCCCTGTAGGAGCGAGGCTTGCCCGCGAAGAGGCCCGATCAGACAGCGAGATTGTCCAGCGAACACACCTCTTCATCCTGCGCATCAACCTCCTTGACCTGCGCAATCATCGCCTCGGCCAAGGGCGATAACCGATACCCCGCCCGACTGACAATCCCATAGCGGGTGTACATCTCCTCCAGATCATCCGCCAACCCATCAATCTTCAAACACACCAACTCACCCTTGGCGTTGTGCAACGCATCCGAATAGGCCCCGACAATGCCGATCGCATCCGAACGCATCACCACACTCAACAAACTGGAGCTGTTCTCACACTCCACATTCGGCGTGAAATCCGGCCGGCCGCTCAAGTCGACGATGACTTTGCGCAGGTTCGGTGGGCGGATGGTCACCGCCATCGGATAGCTCATCAATTCCTGCGCGCTGACGCTCTCGCGACCGGCCAACGGATGCCCCGCACGGCAGCAGAAGTGCCATTTACGCGGGCGCAAACGCTGGGTCAGGTAATCCGGATCCGCCTCGAAATAGCGGGTGTCGGCGACGAAGAATTCGAACTCCTCACTCAGCAGGCGTTTGCTCAGGCTCTGCCAGTCATCCACCTGAAACTGCACCCGCGCTTTCGGGTAGCGACCGATGAAGCTGCCGATCGCTCGCGGGATCAATCCCGCCGCTGGTGCCGGCCCGCAACCGAAACGCAACTCGCCCGCTTCCAGGCCATTGAACTGGCTGATCTCGTTGGCCATCTGCTGCGCGCCGCTGACCAGCCGCCGCGCATGCTCCAACAGCATCTGCCCCTGTTTGGTCGGCGCCAGGTCCTTGCGTCCGCGATCCACCAACTGACACCCGACGCTGTGCTCCAGCGCCTGAATGCTGCGGCTGAACGCCGATTGCGACAGGTTCACCGCCATGGCGCCCGCGACAAAGCTGCGCTGCTCGGCGAGGGCGATGAAGTGGCGGAGCTGACGCAAATCGATATGCATTTTTCACATAAAAAATATCGGGGAAATGCATTGGATATGCATTAGGTCGACTCCTTATAAAGGCAATCTCTTATGCAGTAAATCTTTGTAAAAACATAAATAAATAACTTTAAAGAATATGCAGGGCTGAAAAGTCGCTGTGCGTTTTTTGACCAGGAGCCGCTTAATGAGCCCGTTGAACCTTGCGTCACCCCTATCGCCGAGACGGCTCAAACACCTGCCCCTGGCCATGTTGCTGGCGGGGAGCGCCCAGGCTTACGCGGCCGATACCGCGCCCCCCGAAGCGGCTCCCGCAGGCAAAACCACGGCCGACAGTTCGCAACTGGAAACCGTGACGGTCACCACCCGCCGCCGTGAAGAAAGTTCGCAGGATGTGCCGACGCCAATGAGCGTGGTCAGCGGCCAGGTGCTGGAAACGCAAAGGGTCTATCGCATCCAGGATCTTCAGCAACTGGTGCCCAGCGTCAACGTCGCCTACATGCATGCGCGCCAGTCGAGCGTGTCGATTCGCGGCCTCGGTAACAACCCGGCAAGCGATGGCCTGGAGGGCAGCGTCGGGCTGTACATCGACAACGTTTACCTCGGCCGCCCGGGCATGGCAGTGTTCGACTTGATGGACATCGAGCAGCTCGAAGTCTTGCGCGGCCCTCAAGGCACGTTGTTCGGTAAAAACACCACCGCCGGCGTGATCAACATCAGCACCCGTGCACCGACATTTACGCCTGAGCGCAGCATCGAAACTTCGGTGGGCGAGGACGGCTATTTCCAGACCAAGGGCACGATTTCCGGCCCGCTGAACGATGAACTCGCCGGGCGTTTTTCCGCCTATCGAACCCGCAGCGACGGCGACATCAAGAACGAATTCAACGGCCATGAGTTGAACGGCGGCTCGCGCGAAGGCTTCCGTGGGCAGTTGCTGTTCAAGCCGAACGAATCGTTCAACCTGCGCTGGATCGGCGACTACAACGAAGAGGATTCCAGCGCCGGCACCCGCGTGTTGTACAACACCGGGCCGACCATCAATGGGGTCAACCTCTACCAGTCACGGGCCAACGCGGCCGGCGCGACGCTGGTCAACGGCACGCATCGCAAGGTCAATCTGGACAACGACCAGCACGTCACCGTGCATCAGGGCGGCACGTCGGTGGAGGCCAACTGGACGTTGCCGAGCGACTTTACCCTGACCTCCATCAGCGCCTACCGCTGGTGGAATTTCACCCCGCGCAACGACGATGGCTTGAACGTCCCGGCGACTTTTAACGCAGGCGTTTCGGTGGAGGATAAGCAGTACTCGCAGGAGTTTCGTTTGGCGTCGCCCAAGGGCGAATTTTTCGACTATGTGCTCGGCGCTTATTACTTCGGCTCCGATCTGGACAACAAATCCTTCGCCTATTACGGCCCGCAAGCGGACATCTGGAACGGCACGCCACGTGGCGCACTGGCCAACGTCGACAGCGTCGGTCACGGTCATATCGAAACCAACAGCTTCGCGCTGTTCGCCCAAGGCACCTGGCACCTCACTGAACGGCTGGACTTTACTGCCGGCGTGCGCGGCACCTATGAAGAGAAAAATGCCTGGGTCACTCGTGATGCGCCGCAGGGTGGTGCAGCGGTGACGGGCGCGGCCGCCACGGCACGACGTGGCCGCACCGGGGCGTATGACTCTGGTGATTTGAATCAGTACAGCTCAAGTCCATCGGGCCTGTTGAACCTCAGCTACCGCTTCACCGATGACTTGCTCGGTTATGCCACGTTGTCCCACGGCGAAAAATCCGGCGGGGTCAACCTCAGTGTCGGTTCGGCGCCCACCGCTGGCGCCGACTCGCTGCTGATCGGCACCGAACGCGCCAACAACGCCGAACTCGGCTTCAAAAGCACGCTGTGGGACCGTCGCCTGCAACTCAACGCCAACGTCTTCTGGACCCAGGTCAACGCCTACCAGACCAACGCCTACGATGACGTCAACCGCGTGCAGTACCTGACCAACGCCGGCTCCGTGCGCTCACGCGGCGTGGAATTCGAGAGCACGCTGATCCCGTTGCGCGGCCTGACATTGAACATCAACGGCTCCTACAACGACGTCAGTTACCTCTCCTACAAAGATGCTCCATGCCCGCCGGAAGTCAGCCTCGCGCCGGGTGCCCCGGCGTCTTGCGACTTGACTGGCCATCAAGTGGTCGGCGCCTCGAAATGGATCGGCAACGCCAACGGCGAATACAAATGGAACCTGAGTAGCGGCTTCGAAGAATACGTCACCGCCAGCTACGCCTTCCGCTCCAAAGCGGTGGGCACGGTGGAGGATTCCGACTTCGGCCAGATCCCGAGCTACGCCATCGTCAACCTGTCCACCGGCCTGCGTGGCGACTTCAACCAGGGTCAGTGGGACGTCTCGTTGTGGCTGAAAAACGCCTTCGACAAAACCTATTACACGACGCTCTGGACCGGTGGCAATGGCGGTTATGAGGGGTTGCTTGGAACGCCTAGGACGTTGGGCGTGACCGGTCGTTACGACTTCTAGTGGAGGTCTCGAAGGCATGCATGCGGGGAATATCTTCAATGCCTGGAAAGCATGGGTTTTTTACCTTCGCCCTAGAGCCCTTACGGGACAAGGCCTGCAGCAAACGGATGGTTTTAAATATTCGTTTTTGATCTAACTATAACTTTAAAGATTACTTTCGGAGATAAGCGTCTGCGCCAATGATTCATCCATCGACACGTTGTGCGGGGGAAATCAGGCACGGCGTTTCGGGTTATTCGCAAAGAGACCGCAGGGAGTTAAACAATGGGCAATGTCCAGACCGCCGCCAGTGCGCATGAGGTGCTGTGGCGCCAGGCACCGAGCGGTGAGTTGGTCGACCTCGGCCGGCCGCACCGCGTGCCCTTGGGCCAGTTGCGATTGCAGCGTGCGCCCAAAGGCATTTTGAGCCGGCGCGAGGCAATCCTGCTGGGTGTACTGGCGTTGCTGGTGCACGGCGCGGTGATCTATTGGGTCAATCAACAGCCGACCAAGGTGTTGCCAATCGTACCGCCGGAAATTCCGCCGATGACCATCGAGTTTTCGCGCCCGGCACCGCCCGTGGTCGAGCCGCCACCACCGCAGCCGGTTCAACCGGTTGTCGAACCGCCGCCTCCGGTGCAAGACGAACTGGCCGTGAAACCGCCGCCACCAAAACCGATTCCCAAACCCAAGCCAGTGTCCAAACCGATCCCGAAACCGGCCCCGAAAGCTGTCGAGCAACCGCCCGCGCCGCCGCAACCCGCAGCGCCGGTCGCGGCCCCGGCGCCACCCGCGCCACCCGCGCCCGCACCGGTTACCCCGGCTTCGGCCAACGCCGCGTACCTGAAGAACCCGGCGCCGGAATACCCGTCCCTGGCCCAGCGTCGTGGTTGGGAAGGCACGGTGTTGTTGCGCGTGCATGTGCTCGCCAACGGCAAGCCCGGTGAGATCCAGATCCAGAAAAGCAGCGGCCGCGAAGCGCTGGACGACGCGGCCTTAAGCGCCGTGAAACGCTGGAGTTTTGTGCCGGCCAAGCAGGGTGATGTCGCCCAGGACGGCTGGGTCAGCGTGCCCATCGATTTCAAGATTCATTAAACCGAAACCTTTATTGCGCGAAATGTTTACACGAGGAATTCACCATGACGTTATTGGCATCTCCACTTGAGTCCATCGAAAGCGCGGTGATCTGGCTGCTGGTGGTTTTTTCCGTCGCCACTTGGGGGCTGGCATTGCTCAAGGGTGTGCAGTTTGGTCGCCTCAAGGCACAGGATCGCACATTTCATCAGCAGTTCTGGGCCGCTTCTAGCCTCGATTCGGCGGCCGAGTTGAGCGAGACCCAGCCCGGTGCAGCGGCTCGGGTGGCCCAGGCAGGATATGCGGCGATTCAGGTGGGTGAGGCGCCACAGGCAACCGATTTGAGTCAGGCGATCAACCATCAGGACCGCCTCGAGCGAGCCTTACGCCAACAGATTGTTCGTGAGCGGCGCTCCCTGGAAACCGGTTTGGCGGTCGTTGCGAGTATTGGCAGTACGTCGCCGTTCATTGGTTTGTTCGGCACGGTGTGGGGAATCATGGAGGCGTTGAAAGGCATCAGCGCAGCGGGCTCGGCAAGCCTGGAAACCGTCGCCGGGCCGATTGGTGCGGCGCTGGTCGCCACGGGAGTGGGGATCGCCGTCGCGGTGCCGGCAGTGCTGGTTTACAACTACTTTTTGCGGCGCTTGAAACTGACCGTGGCGGACCTGGATGACTTTGCCCATGACTTCTACAGCCTGGCGCAGAAGAGCTCGTTCCGCGTGTTGATCCATCCGACGGCGCATAAAGTCGCCGCACAGGGCGGCGCGCAAAAAGTGAAGGAGGCGTCCTGATATGGCCTTCTCCACGCAAGACAGCGATGAGGTGCTGAGCGAAATCAACGTGACGCCGCTGGTGGACGTGATGCTGGTGCTGCTGGTGGTGTTCATCGTCACCGCACCGCTGCTGACCAACGCGATACCGATCAACCTGCCGAAGACCGAGGCCGTGGCACCGGTGGAGCAGAAAGACCCGCTGGTGGTGAGTATCGATGGCGCTGGAAAACTGTTTATCAACAAGGATGAAATCCAGCCGGATTTGCTTGAGTTCAACCTGAAGTCGGCGAAGGCCAAGGACCCGGAAGTACGCGTGCAATTGCAGGCCGATGATGGCGTGAATTACGGCGAAGTGGCGCGGGCCATGGCGTCCATCGAGCGGGCAGGGATTACCAAGTTGTCGGTGATTACCGCGCGCTGACAGATTTTCGATTTCCGGGGCCGTCTCCTTGGCAGGGTGCGGCCCTTTTTTTATTCCAGGCAAACACCAAACCCTGTAGGAGTGAGCCTGCTCGCGAAAGCGGCCTTTCAGCCACCATCAATGTTGAATGTGAGGCCGCCTTCGCGAGCAGGCTCACTCCTACAGGGGATTTGTTTATATTCGATATAGGTCTTAATAAATAGCTTCTTATTCCTTAACGAATATAACTCTCCTCCCTATACTCGATCGGGAACAGACACGCAGCAGGAGAGTTCCCCCATGCGCAACGAATCAATTCGCTACCTGATTGTGCCGGGCTGGCAAGGATCGCCGGAAGATCATTGGCAAAGCCACTGGCAGAACAGCCTGCCGAACAGCGCGCGGGTGGAGCAGGCCGATTGGCTGACGCCGCGTCGTGAAGACTGGGTCGCGGCGCTGGCAGAAGCGATTGCCGCCGACAGCACGCCAGTGATCTTGATTGCGCACAGTCTGGGTTGCATCACCGTCGCCCATTGGGCCGCCACTGCACCACTGCATTTTTTGCGTCAGGTTCGCGGTGCCTTGCTGGTCGCACCCGCGGACGTCGAGCGCCCGGCGTGCTCGCCGGCGCTGCGTAATTTCGCACCGATCCCGAACCACTTGTTGCCCTTTCCGAGCCAGGTCGTCAGTTCCGACAACGACAGCGCCGTGAGTGCGCCGCGAGCCCTCGAACTGGCCCGCAATTGGGGCGCCGAGGCGGGGATTCTGGCGGGTGCCGGACACATCAACGTCAAGTCCGGACACCAGCGCTGGGAGCAAGGTTTTGCCTACCTCTACCGCCTGCAAAACCGAATGGAACACCACGCCCTGCGACGAGCCTGAACCTTTTCTTTTTTGCTTTTGTTATTTAAAACAACGCCCCCGTCTCCCGGCGGTTTTGGGCGGGAGTCTGCCATGAGTTTTGAAGCTTTCGGTCAGCCACTGCTGACCTTTCCCGACGCAGAAAAAAGCCCCCTCAGCATTCGCGCCAAGGCGCTGGTGTTTGTCGATCCACGCTCTCGCCAGTTGCGCCAGGAGCTGGAGCAACTGGCGCCGCGCTCGATCTCGGTGTTGATCCGTGGCGAGACCGGTAGCGGCAAGGAATTGCTCGCCCGGCACATCCATCGTGCGAGTGATCGCGGCGGGTTGTTCGTCTCGGTCAATTGCGGCGCCATCAGCCCGACCTATGCCGACGCTGAGCTGTTCGGTTATGCCGCCGGCAGTTACAGCGGTGCGGCCAGCAGCCGCGCTGGCTGGTTCGGTTCGGCCAACGGTGGAACGCTCTACCTGGATGAGATCGGCGACTTGCCGCTGCCGATCCAGATCAAATTGCTTTCCGCCCTGGAAAACCACGAAGTCACCCGCGTTGGCGCGCCTCAGCCGAGCCCGGTGGATGTGCGCCTCGTCGCCGCCACCAGCATCGATCTGGCGCAAGCGGTGGCGGCCGGAAAATTCCATGAACGGCTTTATCACTACCTCAGCGAAGGCCAGCTCGAACTGCCCGCGTTGCGCGAGCGCGTCGGCGATATCCTTTCGCTGTCCGAATATTTCCTTGGCATTTACAGCCAACGCCTCGACCTACCGGTGCCGCTGATCAGCGAGGCAGCGCAGCTTGTGCTGGAGCGGCACAGTTGGCCGGGCAATACCCGGGAGCTGGAAAACGTCATTCACTTTGCGCTGCTGGTCAGCACCGGCGACGAGATTTTGCCGGAGCATTTAAATCTGCCTGAAGTGCCCGTGTCGTTGGTGCAGATCGAACAGCAACTCAAGCAGATCATCGGAAGTGGCTCCGCCGCCGAGAAAGAAGCTTTGAAACAACTGCTCAAACAGACCGGGCTTCTGTAGGAGCGAAGCAGACGACGCGATCTATCGGAAAAAACGCATTCCCTGTAGGAGCGAAGCTTGCTCGCGAACCAGGCGATGGGGTGTGTCAGGGGAGACGCTTTCGCGAGCAAGCTTCGCTCCTACAGGTAAAGCACGCGAGCTAGAGCTGTATGAACAAAATGGAATATCAAAGTGAATAAAAGATATTGTTCGGGAATAAAAAATCCCGGTATTGTCCGCTTCACGCCAGCGATAGCACTTCACTGGCACACGTACTAATTAGCCGTCGTCGATGACGACCGTGATATTCGATAAGGACACTGCATGAAAAAGGTTCTGTTGTTCACCACACTGGCGGCTGCCCTGACTGCGGGCCTGGCCCAGGCTGGCGAGAAACTGGTGGTTGCGGCAACCCCTGTTCCACACGCCGAGATTCTTGAACTGATCAAGCCAACCCTCGCCAAAGAAGGCGTGGACCTGGAAATCAAAGTCTTCACCGACTACGTTCAACCCAACGTACAGGTTGATCAGAAGCGTCTGGACGCCAACTACTTCCAGACCCTGCCGTACCTGAAAAGCTTCAACGAAGGCAAAGGCACTAATCTGGTGACCGTGATCGGCGTTCACGTCGAACCGTTCGGCGGCTACTCGAAGAAAGTAAAATCCCTGGCTGAGCTGAAGGACGGCGCGACCATCGCCATCCCGAACGAAGGCAGCAACAGCGGCCGTGCCCTGATCCTGTTGCAGAAGGCTGGCCTGATCGAGTTGAAAGACCCGAAAAACGCCCTGGCGACCCCGAAAGACATCGCCAAGAACCCGCACAACTTCAAGTTCAAGGAGCTTGAGTCCGCGATGTTGCCGCGTGTTCTGGATCAGGTTGACCTGGACATGATCAACACCAACTACGCGCTGGAAGCAGGTCTAAACCCGGCTAAAGACGCGCTGGTGATCGAAGGTGCCGATTCGCCTTACGTGAACTTCCTGGTGGCTCGTCCGGACAACAAGGACAGCGTTGCCATCCAGAAACTGGCCAAAGCCTTGACCAGCCCGGAAGTGAAAGCATTCATCGCCAAGAAGTACAGCGGCGCGGTACTGCCGGCGTTCTGATTCGCGAGGTAAACCCTTTCAAGGTTTCGAGCGCCGACGGCTGATTAAGCGTCGGCGTTTTTTATGGCGCGTGAAAATCAAAAGAATCACAGCGTTCTGTAGGAGCAAAGCTTGCTCGCGAAGCAGGCGACTCGGTCTGTCGCGAGAACGCCTTCGCGGGCAAGCCTCGCTCCTACAGACTCAGGCCACCCTGGCCTCCAGCGCCCTGCGCAACGCCACCAACAATTTCACGATTTCTTGCGGATCCAGCCGCTGTGGCACTTTCACGTCAGCCATTTTTCTCTTCCTTGTGATGGTTCGGCCAGGGAGTCTGGCCAAAAGCTGTGCGTCCTTGGAGGGGCTTTTTGAAAAAAGGATCCCTCCTACAGCTGGAAGGAAAATAGTCGTCTTCCTTCGCCTGGGCAAATCCGGCGGATAGTTTTTTGCGTGATATCAATATGCTTTAACGGTATTTAAATTCTTCTTTTTATACCTTTAAAGTCGGTGCCTGCCGCGCGGTTATCCGCTGCCCATGGACTGCACCACCGTCGCTTACCCCCGCGACGTCCAGGATGTTCAATGAACTTCGATTACGCTTTTATCCTCAGCACCCTGCCGGCGTTTCTCAAAGCCGTGGGCGTGACGCTGCAGGTCGGTTTTATCGCCATCGGCACATCGCTGCTGGTGGCCCTGATCAACGCAACGATTCTAGTGTTTCGCACGCCCTACCTGCAGCGGCTGGTCGGACTCTATGTCGAGTTGGCGCGCAACACGCCGCTGCTCATCCAGCTGTTCTTCGTGTACTTCGCCTTGCCGGCGCTGGGCATCAAGGTCTCGGGGTTTGCTGCGGCGATCATCACCATGACTTTTCTCGGCGGCGCTTATCTGACCGAAGTACTGCGCGCTGGCGTGGATGCGGTGCCCCAGGCACAACTCGAATCCGGCCGTTCCATTGGCTTGTCCCACGGGCAATTGTTGCGCTACGTGATCCTGCCGCAAGCCGGGATTCTCAGCCTGCCGTCGCTGTTCGCCAATTTCATCTTCCTGCTCAAGGAGACCACCGTGGTCTCGGCGGTGGCGGTGCCGGAGATTCTCTACACCACCAAAAGCTACATCGCGCTCTACTACAAAACCTACGAAATGCTCGCTGTGCTGACGTTGATTTGCGTGCTGTTGTTCTTGCCGCTGTCGCTGCTGCTCAGCCGCCTGGAAAGGAGGCTCCAGCATGGCCAGTTCGGGTCTTGAATTGCTCTGGGTGTCCCTGCCGCAACTGGGCAAGGGCGCGGCGCAAACCTTGTCGATTTCCTTCTTGAGCATCGCCATCAGCACCGTAGGCGGCGTGCTTTACGGCGTATTGCGCACTCTGAATTCGAAATGGCTGAACGCGATCCTGCGGGTCTACCTGGAATTGTTCCGGGCGATCCCGGTACTGGTGTGGCTGTACCTGCTGTTTTTTGGTCTGCCGATTTTTTTCGGCCTGAGCATTCCAAGCTTCTGGTGCGCGGTGTTGGTGCTGTCGCTGTGGGGCGCCAGCGAGGTCGGCGAAGTGGTGCGTGGCGCGTTGCATTCGTTGCCGCGCGGGCAGCGTGAAGCGGGGTTATCGATTGGTTTGGATGGCCCGCAACTCTACGGCTACGTGCTGCTGCCTCAGGCCCTGAAACGCATGACGCCGCCGACCATCAACGTCTACACGCGAATCATCAAGACCAGCTCCCTGGCGGTGCTGATCGGCGTGGTGGACGTGATCAAGGTCGGCCAGCAAATCATCGAACGCACCTATGAATCAGTGCTGATCTACGGCGCGCTGTTCCTGTTTTTCTTTTTCATTTGCTACCCGCTGTCGGCCGCTTCGCGCGTGCTGGAGCGGCGCTGGACGCAAGCATGAGCGCATTGATTGAGTTCAAGGGTTTCAACAAGTTTTTCGGCGAGCAGCAAGTGCTGGACGGTATCGACCTGCACGTGAAGTCAGGCGAAGTGATCGTCATCCTCGGCCCCAGCGGCTGTGGCAAAAGCACCTTGCTGCGCTGCCTCAACGGACTGGAAGTCGCCCACAGCGGCAGCTTGAACTTTGCCGGCCGCGAGCTGCTGGACAAGGGCACCGACTGGCGCGAAGTGCGGCAGCAGATCGGCATGGTGTTCCAGAGTTATCACCTGTTCCCGCACATGAGCGTGCTCGACAACCTGTTGCTCGGCCCGGTCAAAGTGCAAAAACGCGACCGCCGCGAAGCCCGGGATCAGGCCGAAGCCTTGCTGGCGCGCGTGGGCTTGCTGGACAAGCGCGACGCCTTCCCGCGTCAGCTCTCCGGTGGCCAGCAGCAACGCATCGCCATCGTCCGTTCGCTGTGCATGAACCCCAAAGTCATGCTCTTCGACGAAGTCACCGCCGCCCTCGATCCGGAAATGGTCAAGGAAGTGCTGGAAGTCATTCAGGGCCTGGCCCGCGAGGGCATGACCCTGTTGATCGTCACCCACGAAATGGCCTTCGCCCGCGCCGTGGCGGACCGAATTGTGTTCATGGATGCCGGGCGAATCCTCGAACAAAACCCACCCGAGATTTTCTTTACGAACCCGCAAACCGCACGAGCGCAGCAGTTCCTGGAGAAGTTCTCCTACGTCGCCGCTTTACCCAAAACGACTCAAACAAAGGAACTGGAACCGCTATGAAAACTGCCAAGACTTCACTGCTGCTACTCCCGCTGCTCGGCCTCGCGTTGCTGGCCGGTTGCAACAAAACCGATGAACCCGCCAAGCCTGCGGCCACCGCCAGCTACCTGGAAAAAATCAAGGCGCGGGACAAGTTGATCGTCGGGGTCTTCACCGACAAACCGCCGTTTGGTTTCGTCAATGAGGCCGGGCGTTATGTGGGTTTCGATACCGACATCGGCCGTCAATTCGCCAAGGACCTGCTGGGCGATGAGAACAAAGTCGAGTTCGTCGCGGTGGAACCTGCCAGCCGGATTCCGTTCCTGCAAAGCGACAAGGTCGACCTGATCCTGGCCAACATGACCGTCACCCCGGAGCGCAAGGAAGCGGTGGAATTCACCAACCCGAACCTCAAGGTCGCGGTGCAGGCGCTGGTTCCGCAAGCCAGCACGGTGAAAAACCTAGATGACCTGGCGACGCGCACCACCATCGTGACCACGGGCACCACGGCCGATATCTGGCTGACCAAGAATCACCCGGACTGGAAACTGCTGAAGTTCGAGAAAAACTCCGAGTCTCTGCAAGCGCTGGCCAATGGGCGCGGCGATGCTTATGCACAGGACAATCTGGTGCTGTTCAGCTGGGCCAAGCAAAACCCTGGCTACCGCGTGCTGACCCAGACGCTGGGCGCAGAAGCACCGATTGCACCGGCGGTGAAGAAGGGCAACATCGAACTGCGTGATTGGGTGAATTCCGAGTTGGAGAAACTGGGCGAGGAGAAGTACCTGCTGAAGCTTTACGACCAATATGTGCGTAAAGAGCTGAGCGATGACACCAAGCCTGAGAGCGTGATTGTTGAGGGTGGGAAGTGGCAGGGGTGATTCTCTAGCTTTTGCAGTGCTCTCTCAGCCGTCATCGCGAGCAGGCTCGCTCCCACTTTTGACCGTGTCCGCCGGGATAACTCGGTCAACTGTAGGAGTGAGCCTGCTCGCGATAGCGGTTTATCAGACGCTGATTCAGTCTGGCCAATACCACGCCGGTTCATCCAGCAACCGCTGCCCGACAATCCCGGTCTGGCCGAGGTTCTTCTCCAACACAATGCAATTGCATTCCGAATCTTCCTGCAATTCCGAAATCAACCGCCGCGCATGGGAAACCACCCATACCTGACACTGTTCCGACGCCCGGATAATCAACCGTGCCAACGCCGGCAACAGGTCTGGATGCAAACTGGTTTCCGGCTCGTTCAGCACCATCAGCGTCGGCGGCCGGGGCGTCAGCAACGCCGCCACCAGCAGCAAATAACGCAACGTACCGTCCGACAGTTCGGCCGCCGACAACGGTCGCAGCAACCCTTCCTGAAAAAACTCAATCGCAAACCGCCCGCCCTGCAGCGGCGCGATGTTCAATCGTGCACCAGGGAACGCGTCACTGATCGCAGACTGCAACGCCTCGGGGTCGCCGATTTCACGAATCGTCTGCAACGCGGCGGCGAGGTCGCGCCCATCGTGGTGCAACACCGGCGTGCGGGTGCCCAGTTGCGGTTGGCGCACTGGCGCATCGGCATCGCTGCGAAAGTGATCATAGAAGCGCCAGCGGCGGATGAACTCACGCAACTGCATGACTTCCGGCGAGGTACGGAAGCTGCCGACCTGATCGAACAGGCTGTCGAAATTCGGTGTGTGCTGGGCCAGCACGTCCCAGTCGCGGCCGACCCGGGCGCGGATCATCGGACCGTTACGTTCCACCATGAGACTGGCCGGGCGGTAAAACGGGCCGTTCCAGATGCATTCCTTTTTGATTTCCGGGTCCAGGGAAAACGCGGACAGGCTTGGTTCCGGCAAACCCAGCGCGATCGAATAGCTGAAATCCTCACCGGCAAACCCCAGACGCAGGCGTTTGGCGCCGTGGCGCACGGTCGCCTCGATCGGGACTTCACCATTACGCATGCGCCGGGTGATGGTTTCCGGCCCGGCCCAGAACGTCGAATCCAGCCCGCCCTCACGGGCCAAGGCGTTGACGACGCCACCCTGAGCGGTTTCCGCCAGCAGCCGCAACGCGCGGTAGAGGTTGGATTTGCCGCTGCCGTTGGGGCCGGTGATCAGGTTCAACCGGCCCAGCGGAATCACCAATTTATTGATCGAGCGGTAATTGGCCACCGCGAGGGTTTTGAGCATAAGCGCTTCCTGCTGCAGAGGCTGCCAGTTTGCCTTATTGTCACAAATACCGTGATCCCTGTAGCAGCTGGCGAAGCCTGCGTTCGGCTGCGCAGCAGTCGTAAAATCAGCGCACGCGGTCTATCAAGCGGATTGTGCAAGCCGGATTGACGACTGCTGCGCAGCCGGACGCAGGCTTCGCCAGCTGCTACAAGGATTACGACGTGATCGGTTTATTTGTTGCAGTCAGTGCACCCGTGGAACCCTGTTCTAAGCTCACAGTCGTATCGCCATTGGCACGTCCGTACAACGCAAAGGAGTCTGCATGGCTGGTCCCGGATTGAAAACAGTGGTTGGCCTGAGCCTCCTTGCCCTGCTGACCGCGTGTGGTGATAAAAAACCGGTCGAGAAGGACCGTCCACGGGTGTTCGTCCAAGAGGTCAAACCCAAGGATTACGCCGCGTCGGTGACGCTCACCGGCGATGTCCAGGCCCGGGTCCAGACCGAATTGTCGTTCCGCGTGGGCGGCAAGATCATTCAGCGCATGGTCGATGTCGGTGACCGGGTGTCGGCCAAACAAGTGCTGGCCAGACTCGATCCCAAAGACCTGCAGACCAACGTCGACTCGGCCCAGGCCCAGGTCGTCGCCGAGCAGGCCCGGGTCACACAGACCGCCGCCGCTTTCGTTCGCCAGCAAAAACTCTTGCCCAAGGGCTACACCAGCCAAAGCGAATACGATTCCGCCCAAGCCGCGTTGCGCAGCAGTCAGAGCGCGTTGACCGCTGCCCAGGCGCAACTGGCCAACGCTCGCGATCAACTGCGCTACACCGCGCTGGTTGCCGATGCGCCGGGGGTGATTACTGCGCGTCAGGCCGAGGTCGGCCAGGTGGTGCAGGCGACAGTGCCGATTTTCAGCCTGGCACGCGATGGCGAGCGCGACGCGGTGTTCAACGTCTACGAATCGCTGCTGGCCGAGGCACCGCAGGATAAAACAGTCGTGGTCAGCCTGCTCGACAACCCGGCGATCAAAACCACCGGCACCGTGCGGGAAGTCACCCCGGCCGTGTCCGCGCAGACCGGCACCGTGCAAGTCAAAGTCACCCTCGACGGCCTGCCTGAAGGCATGCAATTGGGCTCGGTGGTGAGCGCCACGGCGAAGACGCCGGGCAAATCCGCCGTGGAATTGCCGTGGTCGGCGCTGACCAAAAACCTCAGCGATCCAGCGGTATGGCTGGTGGACGCAGAGGGCAAAGCGCAACTGCACACCATCACGGTCGGTCGCTACCTGATCGGCAAAGTGATCATCAGCGCCGGTCTGCAGGGTGGCGAAAAAGTTGTCATCGCGGGTGGCCAGTTACTGCACCCCGGCGTGAAAGTCGAAATCGCCGAAAACACCTACAAGGATTTAGCAGTGGAAGCCCAGCCATGAAGCGTCTGTTACTGGTGTGCACCGCGGTGATGCTGGCGGCCTGCTCGAAAGAAGAACCGCCGCCGGAGCCAGTACGCCCGGTGCTATCGGTCAAGGTCCAGGCGTTGGATGAGGAAAATCTCGGCCGCTTCGCCGGCAGCATACAGGCCCGCTATGAAAGCAATACCGGGTTCCGTGTGCCGGGGCGCATCGCCAGCCGTAGCGTCGATGTCGGTGCCGAAGTCGAAAAGGGCGCGTTACTCGCCACGCTGGATCCCAGCGATCAGCAGAACCAGTTGCGTTCCGCCCAAGGCAATCTGGCCAGCGTCCAGGCCCAACTCATCAACGCCCAGGCCAACGCCCGGCGCCAAAAGGAATTGTTCGATCGCGGCGTCGGCGCCCAGGCGCAACTCGACATCGCGCAGACCGACCTGAAAACCACCCAGGCCTCCCTCGATCAAGCGCAGGCGGCGGTCGATCAAGCCAAGGACCAGCTCAATTACGTCGAACTGCGCTCCGACCACAAAGCCGTGGTCACCGCGTGGAATGCCGAAGCCGGGCAAGTCGTCACCGCCGGCCAGCAAGTGGTGACCCTGGCGCAGCCGGACATCAAGGAAGCCGTGATCGACCTGCCGGACACATTGGTCGATCAGTTGCCGACCGACGTCGTGTTTCAAGTCGCCGCCCAACTGGACCCGAGAATAACCACCACTGCCATCGTTCGTGAGATCGAGCCCCAGGCCCAGAGTGCGACCCGTACCCGCCGAGCCCGCCTGACCCTGACCGACACACCGCCCGGCTTTCGCCTGGGCACCGCGATCAGCGTGACCCTCAGCTCCGCGATCAAACCGCGCATCGAATTGCCCTTGAGTGCGCTTCAGGAGGTCGATGGCAAAACCCGCATCTGGGTCATCGATATGCAGACCCAGACCGTTGCTCCACGAGACGTCAGCCTGGTCAGCCGCACAGACTCAACGATGATCCTGGCCAGTGGCGTGAAGTCCGGTGAGCGGGTGGTCAGCGCCGGTGTGAACAGCCTGAAACCCGGGCAAAAAGTGAAAATCGATGAGGACAGCCCACAATGAAAGGGAGTTTCAACTTATCCGAATGGGCCCTCAAGCATCAGTCGTTTGTCTGGTATTTGATGTTCGTCGCGCTGCTGATGGGCGTGTTCTCGTACATGAACCTGGGCCGCGAAGAAGACCCGTCGTTCACCATCAAAACCATGGTCATCCAGACCCGCTGGCCGGGCGCTACCCAGGAAGAAACCCTCAAGCAGGTCACGGATCGCATCGAGAAGAAGCTCGAAGAACTCGACTCCCTCGACTACGTGAAAAGCTATACGCGGCCCGGCGAATCGACGGTGTTCGTCAACCTGCGCGACACCACCAGTGCCAAGGACATTCCGGAAATCTGGTACCAGGTGCGCAAGAAGATCAACGACATTCGCGGCGACTTCCCTCAGGGCCTGCAAGGGCCGGGGTTCAACGACGAGTTCGGTGATGTGTTCGGTTCGGTCTACGCCTTTACCGCCGACGGCTTGTCAATGCGCCAGTTGCGCGATTACGTGGAACAGGTCCGCGCCGAAATTCGTGAAGTGCCGGGGCTGGGCAAGGTCGAGATGATCGGTGAGCAGGACGAAGTCCTCTACCTGAATTTCTCCACCCGTAAACTGGCGGCGCTGGGCATCGATCAGCGCCAGGTGGTGCAGAGCCTGCAAACCCAGAACGCGGTGACCCCGGCCGGGGTGATCGAGGCCGGTCCCGAGCGCATTTCGGTGCGCACCTCGGGGCAGTTCGCTTCCGAGAAAGACCTGGCCAACGTCAACCTGCGGCTCAATGATCGCTTCTACCGCTTGGCCGACATCGCCGACATCAGCCGTGGCTACGTTGACCCGGCGACACCGGAGTTCCGTTTCAACGGCCATCCGGGCATCGGCCTCGCCATCGCCATGAAGAAGGGCGGCAACATCCAGGAGTTCGGCAAGGCGTTGCACCAGCGCATGACCGACCTGACTGCGGACTTGCCGGTGGGCGTCGGTGTGCACACGGTTTCCGACCAGGCCGAAGTGGTGGAAAAAGCCGTCGGCGGTTTCACCAGTGCCTTGTTCGAAGCCGTAGTGATCGTGTTGATCGTCAGCTTCGTCAGCCTCGGTGTACGCGCCGGGCTGGTGGTGGCGTGCTCGATCCCGCTGGTGCTGGCGATGGTCTTCATCTTCATGGAATACAGCGGCATCACCATGCAGCGGATTTCCCTCGGCGCGCTGATCATCGCCCTCGGCCTGCTGGTGGACGACGCAATGATTACCGTCGAGATGATGGTCACGCGCCTTGAAATGGGCGAGACCAAGGAGCAGGCGGCGACGTTTGCCTACACCTCGACCGCATTCCCGATGCTCACCGGTACGTTGGTGACGGTGGCCGGTTTCGTGCCCATCGGGTTGAACGCCAGCTCGGCGGGCGAGTACACCTTTACCCTGTTTGCGGTAATCGCCGTGGCGATGCTGGTGTCATGGATTGTCGCTGTACTGTTCGCGCCGGTGATCGGCGTGCACATCCTCAGCGCCAACGTAAAACCCCATGACGCCGAGCCGGGTCGCATCGGCCGTGCGTTCAATTACGGCATGCTCTGGGCGATGCGCAATCGTTGGTGGGCCATCGGCATCACAATTGCGCTGTTTGTCGCGTCGGTGTTTTCCATGCAGTTCGTGCAAAACCAGTTCTTCCCGTCCTCGGACCGCCCGGAAATCCTCGTCGACCTGAACCTGCCGCAAAACGCCTCTATAGCCGAAACCCGCAAGGCGGTGGATAAGCTCGAAGCGACGCTCAAGGATGACCCCGACATCGTGCGCTGGAGCACTTACATCGGCGAGGGTGCGATCCGTTTCTACCTGCCCCTCGACCAGCAATTGCAGAACCCGTACTACGCGCAATTGGTGATCGTCAGCAAAGGCCTGGAATCGCGTAACGCCCTCAGCCAACGCTTGCGCGAGCGGCTGCGCAAAGATTTTGTCGGCATCGGCAGCTACGTCCAGGCGCTGGAAATGGGCCCGCCGGTGGGGCGGCCGATTCAGTACCGGGTCAGCGGCAAGGACATCGATCAGGTGCGCAAACACGCGATCGCCTTGGCCACCGAACTGGACAAGAACTCACACATCGGCGAGATCATTTACGACTGGAACGAACCGGGCAAAGTCCTGCGCATCGAGATCGCTCAGGACAAGGCGCGGCAATTGGGGTTGTCGTCGGAAGACGTGGCCAACCTGATGAACAGCATCGTGGTCGGCTCGCAGGTCACTCAGGTCGATGACGATATCTACCTGATCAACGTCGTGGGCCGCGCTGTGGACGCGGAACGCGGTACGCCGGAGACCCTGCAGAACTTGCAGATCGTCACCCCGAGCGGCACCTCGATTCCGCTGCTGGCCTTCGCCACGGTGCGCTATGAACTGGAGCAACCGCTGGTCTGGCGCCGCGACCGCAAGCCGACGATTACCATCAAGGCGGCGGTGCGTGATGAGATTCAGCCGACCGACCTGGTGAAACAGCTCAAGCCCGATATCGACAAATTCGCCGCCAGTTTGCCGGTGGGTTACTCGGTCGCCACGGGCGGTACGGTGGAGGAAAGCGGCAAGGCTCAGGGGCCGATTGCCAAAGTGGTGCCGTTGATGCTGTTCCTGATGGCGACCTTCCTCATGATCCAGCTGCACAGCGTGCAGAAGCTGTTCCTGGTGGCCAGCGTCGCGCCGCTCGGCCTGATTGGCGTGGTGCTGGCGCTGATCCCGACGGGGACGCCGATGGGCTTTGTGGCAATCCTGGGGATTCTGGCGCTGATCGGCATCATCATCCGCAACTCGGTGATTCTGGTGACCCAGATCGATGCCCTGGAGAAAGAGGGCGTTGCACCTTGGGATGCCGTGGCGCAGGCCACGGAGCATCGGCGCCGGCCGATTCTGCTGACCGCTGCGGCGGCGAGTCTGGGGATGATTCCGATTGCCCGGGAAGTGTTCTGGGGGCCGATGGCGTACGCGATGATTGGCGGGATCATCATTGCGACGTTGCTGACGCTGCTGTTTTTGCCGGCGCTGTACGTCGCCTGGTACAAAATCCGCGAGCCGAAAAAAGAGGTGCAGTAAGGCGAGCGCTTCGCGCTCTATTCGTGAGCAAGCCCGCTCCCTCATTTGACCGCGTCAGTCTGGACAACTCGGTCAACTGTAGGAGCGAGCCTGCTCGCGAAGGCGCCAGTACAGACACCGCAAGTCTTAAGGCCTTACACCTTACGCCAAACACTCGCCAACCAAGGCTGCTGCTCCCGCGGCAGCCCCGCCGGCCGGTAGTAATGCTCCAGCTCCACAAACCCCGCCTCAGTCAGCAATTGCTGCCAGGCCGCAAGATCGTGATACGCCCCATACCGCGGCCCATTCCACCCCTCCTGATTTTCACCCCGAGGATTGGAACTGAACAACACGCCACCCGGCTTCAACGCCCCGCGCAACTCCTTCAACACCCGAGGCAATTCCTGGCGCGGGATATGAAACAGCACCGCATTGGCAAAAATCCCGTCGAAGCGCTCGGCTGGCAGGTCCAGCTTCAGAAAATCCTGTTGCCACACCTCACAACCACTGTCCTCACGCGCCATCTGCGCAAACTTCTCTGACCCATCCAGCCCGACAGCCGTGTGGCCCATGCGCGTGAACGTCTGCAAATCACGCCCCGGTCCACAGCCGAAATCGAGAATGTCGAACGGCGCCTCGCCCTGAATATGCCGCAGCAGGGCATCGATGTTCTGGCTGACATCATGATCGCGAGTGCCCTCGCGAAAACCTTCGGCCACCGAGTTGTAATGGCCCAGGGTGGTGGCGGTGATCTGCTCGAGGTCGTCGGGGGTTTGTTTCATGGTGGGCTGCGCAGGCAATGGGGATTTGCCGAATATACGCCATGAGGACGGTGGCTGCTGCGCAGCCAATCGCGGGCAAGCCTGTTCCTACAGTTGACCGCATTTCCCTGTAGGAGCGAGGCTTGCCCGCGAAGGCAATTTCACTGACGACCGATGACTCAGCCCTGCTTCATCCCCAAACAATCAATGGAGCGATCAACCATGGCTTTGGCAATCTCCAGCAAATGCCAAATGGAGAACACCATGGCCCGGTCCGCGCCTTTCAGGTGATCGCCACACTGATACGCGGTGACCGAGGCACAGCGCAGCAAATCCGCGACGTAGAGTTGGGTGTCTTCGAAACTCACGTCTTCGCTGACGTTGTAGAAGCGCAATTCATCGGGGGCCGAAGGCTGTTCTCCGGTGAGATAGAAATCGATTGCACGATAAAGTGCGGAACGGTCTCTTGGCGGGTCGTCGGCGGGTTTATTTTTGGTGGAGGTTTCGGGAGGTGGATCGGGGACGGATCTTTTCATTGGTAAAACTCCTGGAAATAATTGGAGCCAACCGTTATCGCGACTAAACGAACAGGGGTGGCGGCTGCACGCAGGTTAGTCGACCGGTCTCCAGGCAATACCGGCGCACCCGAAGGTGCCCTGCGCACAGCCACCATAACTTTCAGGCAATGAAAACACCTGGAATGAGGTGGCGCTGTGCGCCTGGAAGATCCGGGCGACTAAACCCGATCACTGATGAGCAGTGACGGACGGAGACTAGCCACCGGAATTGGCAGGCGCAAGCGAGCGGAATGATCTAGGAAATGTCCTGCAAATGAAAGGGAACAGGCCTGTAGGCACACTGATTTTCCTGTGGGAAATGTTCCCCTTTGGCGAGGAGGATTGTCCTGCTGGCAGTCAGTTAAGCCGCAATGCGATCTTGTAGCAGCTGGCGAAGCCTGCGTTCGGCTGCGAAGCAGTCGTAAATCCTGCGTGCATAGTCTTCCTGAAACACCGCGGACTATGATTTTACGACTGCTTCGCAGCCGAACGCAGGCTTCGCCAGCTGCTATGTATGGACTCGCCCCCACTGTCTACCCGCTTTTGAAAAACCGCCGCCCCGTTGCATCTATGTATAAGGCCTATTCGTGGAAGTCGTCGTCGGCTTCTGGCCAAAATTGGAAGAGCTCGTGGTATGCCGATTACAGTCAGGCCTCGAAGGCCAGTAGCAGCTTAGGCATCAATCCACGCCGGTCTTACCTGGGGTCAATTTTTTTTTCAGCAAAGGGCCGGACAGTTAGTACCTCGGTGGCAGAACTCTGTCGCTCAGTGGCTCATCGTCGCTTGCTGGCCATCACCAGCCTGGCGACGATAAGTCTGGTCATTCTGTAGAAGCACCCAGACGATTCGCAGGTTGCGGTTGGCCAACCTGACCGCAGCCTCCTTACGGCCCAGTCGGCTCATCCAGCGCAACAAGCGGCGGTCATCGGGTTGCTGGGAATCAGGTCGTAGTTGTTGCAGTACCGCATGGGCTCCCTGGATCATCAGGCTGCGTAAATAAACATCGCCTCGCTTGGTCATGCCCCCCAGCCGGACCGTCTGCCCGCTGCTGTGCTGGTCAGGCACCATGCCAAAGTACGCGGCAAACTTGCGGGCATTGGGAAATCGCTCAGGCTTGGTTTCCTTGGCCACCAGTGCCGTGGCAGTGACTGGGCCGATGCCGCGCACAGTCATCAGTCGCTTCGCCGTCATGTCGGCGTTGGCGGCCACTTCCAGGCGCCCCGTCAGCACGCTGATGCGTTCGCCCAAATGGCGCCACTCGGCCAACAGTTCGTCGATCAGTTCACGCAGCACGCCCGGCACCGGCTGGGTGGCATCTTCCAGTACCCGCGGAATTTTCTGGCTGATCGCAACATCGCCCTGCGCCAAGGCCACGCCATGCTCGAGCAGCAGGCCGCGCATCTGATTGCTCACCGCCGTGCGTCGACGCACATAGCCTTGGCGGGCGCGATGCAACGCCTGCATTGCCAGCGCCGCAACGCTTTTGACCGGCACTGCGTAGATCTTTTCATCGCGACCAGCCCGCAGAATCGCCAGCGCATCGTTGCGATCATTTTTAGGCCCGCTGCGATGTGTGGCCACCAAACCGGCTGGAAGAATCCGCGCCAGATTGCCTTGGTCTTGCAGCTGCCGGGCCCAGGCTTGAGCACCCGGACCTGTCTCCATCAGAACCACGACATGAGGCGGCAACTGGCGTAGAAACTCATAAAACGCCTCGCGCGACTTGATCCGTTGCTCGTAGTGCACCTGGCCGAGGACATCTTCCCCGGCGACCTGAAAGACCTGCTTGGCCAGATCGACCGCTACGGTTGTGCAGGCCGACAAATCGGAAGAAGACAGGGATTGATCAACCGAAGTATGCTTTTTCATGGACTCGCCCTCGCTGTCGTTGGCTGTTTAGACTGCCACCGTGGCGCATTGACGCCTCGGCTTGGGCGAGTCCATCCAATTACAAAGGTGCGTCGCGGCTGCTAACTCGGTTAGCGCTTGTTGAGTCCGCGAGCCAACCGATCCCCGCTCAACTGAATCACCGCCACCAACACCACCAGCAACACAATCACCGTCAACATGATCTGGCTATCAAACCGCTGATACCCGTACCGATACGCAATGTCCCCCAACCCGCCCGCACCAATCGCCCCGGCCATGGCCGATGAGTTGATCATGGTCACCAGCGTGATCGTGAAACCCCCGACAATCCCCGGCAGCGCCTCAGGCAACAGCACATGCCAGACGATGTGCCAGCGACGGCAACCCATCGCCTGCGCCGCTTCGATCAACCCGTGATCCACCTCGCGCAAGCTGACCTCAGCGATGCGCGCAAAGAACGGCGTAGCCGCAATCGTCAGTGGCACCACGGCGGCCCAGACACCGTAGGTGGTGCCGACGATCAACCGGGTAAACGGAATCAGCGCCACCATCAAAATCAGAAACGGAACCGAGCGGAACAGGTTCACGAAGGCGCCCAGTGCGCGGTTCAGCGCCGGTGCTTCGTAGATGCCGCCCTTGGAACTGGTCACCAGAATCACCGCCAACGGAATACCCGCCAGCAGCGCAATCAGCGACGACACGCCGACCATCAAAAACGTGTCGATGAAGCCTTGCAGCAAACGATCAAACCACATAACCCAATACCTCCGCCTGTTGCGCCCAGTGGCCGGCACGCTGACGTAATTCTTCAGCGCCGAGCGACGAGCCGGTCACTGCCAGCAGCAACTGCCCCAGCGCATGGCCCTGAATCCGCTCCATACCACCTTGCAGCAAACGCACGCGTCCACCGAGGGCGCTAAAGAGTGCGGCCAGATCCGGTTCATCCTTAGCGCTGCCGGTGAATTGCAAGCGCAACACCACCGCGGCATCCGAGGACTGAGGTTGCGGGCGCAAGCGGCTTTGCAGTTCTTCCGGCAACGCGTGTTGCAGCGGCGCGAGCAAGGTCTTGCTGACCTCATGCTGCGGGTTGCCGAACACTTCCCACACCGGCCCTTGCTCGACTATTTGCCCGTGTTCCAGCACCACGACCCGATCACAGATATCGCGAATAACCGCCATCTCGTGGGTAATCAGCACAATGGTTAAACCCAGGCGCTGATTGATCTCGCGCAGCAGGCCGAGAATCGATTGCGTGGTCTCCGGGTCCAGCGCCGAAGTGGCTTCGTCGCACAGTAGAATTTCCGGGTCGTGCACCAGGGCGCGGGCGATGCCGACGCGTTGTTTCTGCCCGCCGGACAGCTGCGCCGGATAGGCCTTGTGCTTGCCTTGCAGGCCCACCAGTTCCAGTAGTTCACGGACTTTCCGCTCGCGTTTTTCCTTGGGCACGCCGGCGACTTTCAACGGCAACTCGACGTTCTGCCAAACGGTCTTGGCCGACATCAGGTTGAAGTGCTGGAAGATCATGCCGATCCGTCGGCGCAGCGCCACCAGGCGGTCTTCATCGAACTCGCCGATGTCCACTTGATCGATCAGCACCCGGCCAGTGCTCGGTTGTTCGAGGCGGTTGATGGTGCGGATCAGCGACGACTTGCCGGCACCGCTGCGACCGATGATGCCGAACACCTCGCCGCGCTGGATCGCCAGGTCGATGCCGTGCAGCGCCGCCACCGGGCCTTGTTGGCCGGTGTAGGTTTTGCCCAGGCCAATGAAGCGCACGTGAGCACGGTTAAGGGCGGGATGCAGTTCAGTGTGTATCGCGTTGTGGGGCTCTGGAACTTCCAGTCGCAGTTGGGTGGCGGCCGTCATCCTCAGCTTTCCCAGCCAGCTTGATAGAGCTTGCCGTGGGCCTTATCCAGCGCGGCACGAACGGCCGGCGAATGCTGATAGATATCAACGAATTTGATCAGGCGCGGGTCGGTTTTGCTTTTCGGCTGGATCACGAACTGGATCACGTATTCCTTGTGATCGAGGCCGTCGAACAGCAGGGCCGAACCGGCATCGAAGGTCTTCGACAGGCGGATGTAGGCGGGGTAGCCCTGGACCAGATCGGCGTCGTCATAGGCGCGCACCAGTTGCACGGCTTCGACCTGAAGGATTTTGATTTTCTTCGGGTTGGCGATGATGTCTTCTTCGGTGGCCTTGTAGCCGACACCCGGTTTGAGGGTGATCAGCCCGGCCTTGGCCAGCAGTTGCAGGCCACGACCGCTGTTGATCGGGTCGTTGGCAATGGCGACGCTGGCGCCTTGCGGCAACTCGTCGAAGCTTTTGTATTTTTTCGAGTAGAGGCCGACGTTGTTGATGATCCCCGGCGCGAACGGCACCAGGTCAAAACCGGCAGCAGCTTTGGCGTTTTCCAGGAACGGAACGTGCTGGAAGTAATTCACATCGATGTCGCCGGCTGCGAGGCTGACGTTGGGGGCGATCCAGTCGCTGAACTCCACCAGGTCGACTTGCAGGCCTTGTTTTTTCGCTTCCTCGACGGCGGCTTCCAGCGGGATGGCGAAGGCGGCGGTGGTGCCGACTTTCAACGGCGCGTCGGCGGCGAAGGTGATGGAGCTGAAGAGGCCGAGGGCCAGGGCCAGTGCTTTGACTGGGTGGGAGAGGAGGGTCTTTTTCATGATGGGTTTTCCAGTCAGTGCATAAATTTTTGGGTGTTTGGGCGGGCCTCTTCGCGGGCAAGCCTCGCTCCTACAGGTATTGGTCGTTCACAAATGACCGGTACGCTCTGAACCTGTAGGAGCGAGGCTTGCCCGCGAAGCTTTTAGCGGCGAAACGCGGAGCCCGTGTGTTGCTCAGGCAGATGCGCCTCACCGTGGAACAGTTTTTCCCGCAAGCTGCCGTGGTCATAAGCCGTCTTGTACGACCCGCGCCGCTGCAACTCCGGAATCACCAGTTCTATGAAATCCACATAGCTTTCCGGCGTGACAATCCGCGTCAGGTTGAAGCCATCCAGCCCGGTCTCGGCGATCCACGATTCCAGTTCATCCGCCACTTGTTCAGGCGAACCCACCACCGTGATGTAGCGGCCGCCGAGGGCGTGTTGCTCGAGCAATTTGCGTCGGGTCCAGTCGTTGTTTTGCAGGTTTTTGGTCGCCGACTGGATCGCGTTGCTCTTCACGTACTGGATCGGTTCGTCGATCTCGTATTCGGAAAAATCGATCCCGGTCGATGCCGAAAAATGCGCGACTCCGGCCTCGGCACTGGCATAGCTCAGGTACTCGGCATGCTTGGCCCACGCCAGTTCTTCGGTGGCGCCGACAATCACGTTCAAGCCCATGAACACCTTGATGTCCTCTGGATTACGCCCGGCTTCAACCGCGCTGGCGCGGACCTTGTCCACCTGAGCCTTGGTCGACGGTTTGTTCTGCCCGCTGATAAACACGCACTCGGCATGACGCCCGGCGAACAGCAAACCGCGATCAGAACTGCCGGCCTGAAACAGCACCGGTGTGCGCTGCGGCGATGGCTCGCACAGGTGATAACCCTCAACCTGATAGAACTCGCCTTTGTGCTCGACCTTGTGCACTTTCGCAGGTAAGGCGTAGATCCGTTGTTGCGGATCGTTGAGCACCGCGCCGTTTTCCCAGCTGCCTTCCCAGAGTTTGTAGAGCACTTCGAGGTATTCATCGGCCTGGTCGTAACGGCGGTCGTGTTCGACCTGTTCGCTCAGGCCCATGGCTTTGGCGGCGCTGTCGAGGTAACCGGTGACGATGTTCCAGCCGACCCGGCCGCGACTCAGGTGATCGAGCGTCGACATGCGTCGGGCGAACAGATACGGCGGCTCGTACGTCAGGTTGGCGGTGAGGCCGAAACCGAGGTTTTTCGTCACCGCGGCCATGGCCGAAACCAGCAACAGCGGGTCGTTGACCGGCAGCTGGATCGACTCTTTCAGCGGCACGTCGACCGAGTTTTGGTAGACGTCGTACACCCCGACGATGTCCGCGATGAACAGACCGTCGAACAACCCGCGCTCCAGCAACTGCGCCAGTTCGGTCCAGTATTCGATGGTTTTGTACTGGGTGGAGTTGTCCCGTGGATGCGTCCACAGGCCATGGTTGATGTGCCCGATGCAGTTCATGTTGAACGCGTTGAGCAGGATCTTCTTTTTGGTGTCAGCCATCAGATGGTCCCTCGCAACGGAGGGTTTTCATCGTTGAGGTAGTAATTGCCGACGGCGTGATACTTCCAGCGCACCGGGTCATGCAGCGTGTGCACCCGTGCGTTGCGCCAGTGGCGGTCGAGGCCATGTTCGATCAGCGTCGCCTGGCTGCCGGCCAGTTCAAACAGCGTGCTGCCGGCGGCGAGGGAAATGTCGGTGCTGATGGCGCGGGCTTCGGCGACGGCAATCGAGGCAGCGGCGACGGTTTCGGCGTTGGGGTTGGCCTGGGCCTTGTCGAGGAATTCGCCAGAGCGTTCCAGCAAGGCTTCAGCCGCGTGCAGTCGAATGCTCAGGTGGCCGAAGCTCTTGATGGTCAGCGGGTCGTCAGTGGCTTTTTCATGGGTGGCGTCGATCCACGGCCGGGTTTTGGTGCGCACGAAGTGCAGTGCATCTTCGTAAGCGGCACGGGCAATACCGGTGTCGATGGCGGCGTGAAGAATCTGCGCCAGCGGGCCGACAGTGGTCGGGCGCTCGAAGGCACTTTGAAACGGGATGACGTCTTCGGCGGCGACGTAGACGTCTTCGAACACCACCGAACCGCTACCGGTGGTTCGCTGACCGAAACCGCTCCAGTCGTCGATGACGGTCAGGCCTTTGCTGCTGTGAGGGACGAACGCCAATTGCTGCACGCCGTTTTCATCCACGACCGAGGTCGGAATGCGTTGCGCGTAGATAGCACCGGTCGCGTAAAACTTGCGGCCGTTTATGCGGTAGCCGTCACCGTCTCGAGTCAGGCTGGTGACGCGGTCGTGGGCGGTTTTGGTGCCCAGTTCCGCCAAGGCGTTGCCGAAGCGCTGGCCGGCGAGCACTTCGGCGTACAGGCGTTTTTTCTGCTCTTCGCTGCCGTTCACGCGCAGCACTTCGAGGGCGTAGAAATGGTTTTGTGGGATCTGTCCGAGCGAGCCGTCCGCCTGGGCAATCAACGCGATTACCTTGGCCAGGGTGACGTTGGAAACGCCCGCGCCGCCGTACTCTTTGGGCACGCTGATGCCCCACAGACCCGAACGGGAAAACACTTCCAGCTCCGGGTGCGGCAGGCGGCGTTCGCGGTCGCGCAGGGCGCTGTCGCGTTTGAAATCTTCGGCCAGATCGGTTGCGACGATCAGGGCTTGCTCATCGCTGGTTATGACCGCGACGTGGTGAGAAAGAGTCATGTGTTTCTCCAGAGATCTGGTCAAAAGTGTTCTGGTCGTTAGATCCAGGAGTGGCGAGCGGGCAACGTGCCATTTAGGTGATAGGTGCCGACGGCGTGATACTTCCAGCGCACCGGGTCGTGCAGCGTGTGCACACGGGCGTTGCGCCAGTGGCGGTCGAGATTGAATTCGGCGAGGGTCGCGCGGCTGCCGGCCAGTTCGAAGAGCTTTTCGCTGGCGAGCAGCGAGATTTCGGTGGTCAGCACTTTGGCTTCGGCCACGGCAATCGAGGCGCGCGCGGCGGACTCGGCCGTGAGTGGCGCGGCGCTGACCTGGTCGAGCACTTGCCCGGCTTTGCGCAGCAGCGCTTCGGCGGCATGCAGCTCGATTTTCAGTCTGCCGATGTCGGCGATTACGTAGAGATCGTCGCTGGCCCGTTCGACTTTGGCGTCGATCCACGGCCGGGCGCGGGTTTTCACAAACTCGATGGCGTCATCGATGGCGCCGCGAGCGATGCCGGCGTCGATGGCCGCTTGAATCAGTTGCGACACGGCGCCCTGGATGTTCGGGCTGTCGTTAATCTTCCAGTTGTCCACCACCAACTCGGCGTCGACGCGCACGTTGTTGAGCAAAATGGTGCCGCTGGCGGTGGTGCGCTGACCGAAGCCCGACCAGTCATCAACGATGCGCAGGCCCGGTGTGCCACGGCGGACGAAGGCCAGCACTTGCTTGCCGTCATCGTTCAACGCCTTGACTGCCACCCAATGGGCGAACAGCGCGCCGGTGGAGTAAAACTTCTGCCCGCTGATGACAAAACCGTCGCCGTCGGCGGTGATCCGTGCTTTGAGTTCGAGGGTGTTTTTGGTGCCGCGTTCTGGCCCGGCATTGCCGATGCGCCAGCCTTCAAGCACGCTTTTGAACAGCTGTTTTTTTTGCGATTCCGTCGCGCTGCCGAGTACCAGGTTGAGAATGCCAAACTGGTTCTGCGGGATTTGCCCTAGTGCCGGGTCCGCCGCGGAAATGATCGCGAAGACCTCGGCGAGGGTGACGAACGAAACCTGCGGGCCACCGTACTCGCGCGGGATGGCAATACTGCCTAATCCGCTGCGGGTGAACTGTTCGATTTCCGACCATGGCAACTTGCGCTGCCGGTCACGTTTGGCTGCTTGCAGGCGGGCGACTTGCGCCAGCTCATGGGCGGCCTTGATGGCTTGTGCGTCGTTGCGCAAGACTTGCGCGGGCAACAACAACGGGGCGATGTCCAGATCACTCTGAACGATTGCATCTGCCAGACTGGACATCAGTGCCGCTCCTTGGCTGCACGCAATGCCCTGGCGATCTGCACTGGGGTGATTGTGTTCCGGACCATACCTACCTCACATCTCATGGAGTCGCCGCGATGGATGCGGCGAACGAAAATCAAGAATGTCCGGTGGTCCGGTGCATATACCCTAAGCGTGTATAAAAAATTAATAAACTAACTTTTAGGAATATACATAGAAGGGCACTGCTTTCCCCTGTAGGAGCGAGGCTTGCCCGCGAAAGCGGTGTGTCAGGCCGTGTAAATGTTGACTGACACACCGCTTTCGCGGGCAAGCCTCGCTCCTACAAGGGCGGCGGTGTTTTCACTTCTTGCGCGGTTCGGCGGCTTTCAATTCCTCTTTGAACGGCAATTTCAGATAAGGATTGGCGCAACCGATCTTCAACCTGCGCGGCGGTGCCCAGCCGGAGTTGTTGCCCACTCGATCGAGGATGCAGTAGGTCACTTCCAGCCGAAGGTCTTCGCCGGCTTCGAGAATGATCGCCGGCGGCACCCAGACCTGAATCGGCTCGCCGATGTCCCCAGCCTTGAGCTTCGGCAGGTCCATGCGCACGTCGCCCCAGCGCAGGGTGATTTCGTCGTCGACGGCCATGTTCAGGTAAGGCTCGATGGTCAACGGTACACCCCGCTTGATCTGGTTCGGATTGACTCCCTGGCGGCGAATGGTTTCGGGAATGCCCACCGGTGCGAGGTGCTCGTTTTCGTGGCCGCACAGCGTGAGCGGCTGGCCGCCCGGGCAATCGAGCTTGATCTGTACCTGAGCAGCGAGTGACAGCGCCGGCCCTTGGCCAACCTGCATGACGCGGTAGTGAATGCTGGAGGCGCCATTGGCGATGAAGCTTTGCGGCACACGCAGGCTGACGGCTTCGCCGATGTCATCGGCCGTGAGGGCGCGGGAGGCGACGTAGCAGTTGTCCCAGAACAGTTCGATCAGGTCGCCTTCGTCCATGCCGGGGTAGGGCGCCACGTCGATCAGCAGATGGGCCGCCGACGTGACATTGATGCCGGTCTTGTGAGATTGCGCCAGGGTAGGGGCCGCAAGTCCGGATTTATTCGAGATGCTTGTCATGGGTTTCTCCTTGAAGCCTTGCAGCGAAGTCCGTTTCTGAAAGATCAAAAGGCGTGAATTACCGAGCAACAAAGTTGATCACTATTTGCAAGTTTAAATAATGACTTGGAACGATGGCTGACGCCTGCTGGCGACTAGATAAGAGTGCGCTTGAATAGGTGTCAATAGAGCTGGCTAGTTAAGTAGTGCATTCAGTGTTATTCAGAAAAATCCTACGCTTTGAAGTTAATAAGCCGCATCGCTCTGTCGAATTTGGCCGCATATTTGTCGATTTTCATGGCTGGGTGGCGGCGACCATGTGCTGGGTGAGGGCGCCGAATTTGGCGAATTTTAGGCGAGGTAAATATGTTGCAGGACATATATATGTACCGCACGCGGCTGTAAAAAATAATCCATTGTTCGAATGAGCGATGAGAGAGTGTTGGGAGGATTTAGTAGCGGGGATAGTTGTCACTTCCATCCATGGAAGTTAATAAATAATGAAGCGATATTAGTGGTTGGTGTTGTTCAGAAACTTGCTGAGGAATTGCTTCGTCCGCTCTTCTTTCGGGTTGGAAAACAGCGCCTTGGCTTCGCCTTGCTCTACGATCACACCTTTGTCGAAAAACACCACACGGTTGGCCACGTCCCGGGCAAAGCCCATTTCGTGGGTGACGATGACCATGGTGCGCTTCTCTTCGGCCAGGCTGCGGATGGTCGCCAGCACTTCACCCACCAGCTCCGGATCGAGCGCCGAGGTAGGTTCATCGAACAGGATCACTTCCGGTTCCATCGCCAGCGCACGGGCAATCGCCACACGTTGTTGCTGACCACCGGAAAGGCGTCGCGGGTAAGCGTCTTCCTTGCCCGCCAGGCCAACCCTGGCCAAGAGCTTTTTACCCAGGGCAACGGCGTCGGCGTGCGGGATCTTCTTCACGATGATCGGGCCTTCGATGACGTTTTCCAGGGCGGTGCGATGGGGGAACAGGTTGAAGCTCTGGAACACGAAGCCGACGTGCTGACGCAAGCGCCGCACCAGGCTCTGCTGCTGGTTCAACGGGCGGCTGCCATCGATCTCGATGTCACCGACCTTGATCCGGCCGCTGGTGGGCTCCTCCAGAAAATTCAGGCATCGCAGGAAGGTGGTTTTACCCGAACCGCTAGGCCCGATAATCGCCACCACCTCGCCTTCCTTCACTTCCAGATCGATGCCGTTGAGCACCACTTGACCCTTGAACTGCTTTGTCAGTTTTTCCACGACAATCATTGGGTCAGGACTCCTGATCGTGCCGATTGACCCGCTCTTCCAACTTGTTCTGCAGGTGCGAGAGCACCGTGGCCAGAATCCAGTAGATCAGCGCGGCGGCAAGGTACATGGTGAACACTTCGAAAGTGCGTGCTGTGATCAGCTGCGCCTGGCGGAACAGCTCCGGCACCTGGATGGTGGCGGCCAGCGCGGTGTCCTTGACCAGCGAAATGAAGCTGTTGCCCAGCGGCGGCAATGCGGTGCGCATCGCTTGCGGGATGATGGCCCGGCGCAGGGTCTGCGCACGGGTCATACCGATGCTGGCGGCAGCTTCCCACTGACCGCGCTCGATGGAGCTGATCGCGGCACGCAGGATTTCACAGGCGTAAGCGGCCATGTTCAGCGAGAAGCCGATCAGGGCCGCCGGCAGCGGATCGAGTTCCATACCCAATTGCGGCAAGCCGTAATAGATCACGAACAGTTGCACCAGCAACGGCGTTCCGCGAAAGAACGACACGTAGATGCGGGCGATCCAGCTCACCAGCTTGAAGCGCGACAGGCGCATCAGTGCCAGGCCGAAGCCCAGCATGAGGCCGAAGAACATCCCGCCCAGGCTCAAGATGACCGTGTAGTAGGCCCCCTTGAGCAGGAAGGGCAGGGAGTCCAGTGCGAGTTGGAAAGCTTCTTCCATTATTTGGTGACGTCAGCGCTGAAGTATTTTTCCGAAAGCTTTTTCAGCGTGCCGTCGGCGCGCAGCTTGTCGATGGCCTTATTCACGGCGGCCAGCAATTCAGGCTCGCCTTTGCGCAGGGCAATACCGGCTTCCTGACGGGAGAACGCTTCGCCGGCGGCGACAGTGTCCTTGGCCTTCCTGGCGTATTCCAGTGCGGCGAGGCGGTCAATCAGAATGGCGTCGATGCGGCCGACGCGCAGATCCTGAAACTTGGTCGGATCATCGTCATAGGTCTTGATAATGGCTTTAGGCTGATTGTCCTTGAGCCATTGTTCGTAGTTGGTGCCCAGGCCTACGCCGACTTTCTTGCCGTCCAGATCGGCGGCGGTCTTGATGGTGTCTTTGTTCTTGGTCAGAACCAGCGCCTGAATCCCGGAAACGGTGTACGGCTCGGAGAAGTCATACTTCTTCTTGCGCTCTTCGGAGATGGTCACCTGGTTGATTACAGCGTCCAGACGTTTGGATTCCAGCGCCGCGAGGATGCCGTCCCATTTGGTCGGTTGCAGTTTGACCTTCACGCCCAGCTCTTTGGCCAGGGCTTCGGAGAACTCGACTTCGAAACCGGCCAGTTTGCCGTCGGCGTCGACGAAGCTGAACGGTGGGTAAGTGCCTTCCAGACCGACGTTGATCACGCCTGCGTCTTTGATTTTTTGCAGCTGCTCACCGGCAACCGCTTGCCCCAGAAGACCGGCGCTCAGCGCCAGGCCCAGCGAACCGACCAGCAGATTTCGACGTAGTGCGGAAAAATTCATGACAAGCCCCTGTGTTTTCTTATGAAGACGCTTTTAGGAATGTTGGCAAAATCGGGATTTGGACGACTGCAATATCCTGCCCTAAAGCAGCGTATGCGTCTCGCTGCAAATTCGCCTGCGGCGTGACTATATGATGGCGCTTTTAGATAGGAAAATAATAAATATTCAGTTTGTTATTCTTTAATGGAATATAAGGCTGGTGCAATTCCCTGTGGCGAGGGAGCTTGCTCCCGCTCGGCTGCGCAGCAGTCGTAAACCCTATCACCGCAATTCAAATGAAACACCGCATCGCAGGTTTTGGGGTGCTTCGCACCCAGCGGGAGCAAGCTCCCTCGCCACAGAACCATCGTCTACAAGAAGTCTTTGTAGGCGAATAGCGCCGGCGCCCCGCCGGTGTGCAGGAAGATGATCGGGCCATCGTTGAAGCGCTGACGACCGATGCCGTCGAGCAACCCGGCCATGGCCTTGCCGGTGTACACCGGGTCCAGCAACAAACCTTCCTGACCCGCCAGCAACTTCACCGCCGCAAGCGTCCCGGCATTCGGCTCGCCATAACGCGGACCGAAATACTCGTCCCACAGTTCGATCTTGAAACTCGCCGGCAGGCTCACGCCCAGCAACTCGGCAGTGCGCTCGGCCAGGCCCTGGACCTTTGGGCGCTGATCTTCATCGCTACGGGAAACCGTGACGCCAATCACTGGCAAATCCGGCAGTACTTCACTCAGTGCCAGCGCCAGGCCACTGTGGGTGCCGGCGCTGCCCGAGGCCAGAACCACGGCGGCAAATTCCAGGCCGGTGTCCTTGATCTGTTCGGCCAGTTCCAGCCCGGCGCGCACATAACCCAAGGCGCCCAGTGCGTTGGAGCCGCCAATCGGCACCAGGTACGGCTTCTTGCCGTTGTTGCGCAGACGATCGGCCAGGGCTTGCAGTTGCTCGTCGGCGTTGTCGAGGTTCTCCACCAGCTCGACCTTGGCATCGAACAGGTCGAGCAGCAGCCGATTGCCGTTGCCAAGATAGTTGGGGTCGTCGGTGCCCAACGGGTTTTCCAGCAACGCTATACAGCCAAGGCCAAGTTTGGCTGCAATGGCGGCGGTCTGACGCACGTGGTTGGACTGAAGCGCGCCAGCGGTGATCAACGTGTCGGCGCCCTGGGCCAAGGCATCGGCCGCCAGGTATTCGAGTTTGCGCAGCTTGTTGCCGCCCATGGCCAGCGGTGTCAGGTCATCGCGTTTGACGTACACATCGCGTCCGAGCCAGGTCGACAAGCGTTCGAGTTTTTCAAGCGCGGTAGGGTGGCCGAGGAGGTCGAGGCGGTCAAAACGGGCGAGCTGTTGTTTGATCATGGGTCCGTACTGGCGGAGGAAGATCTCAGGACTATAGGCACGGCTATAAGTGGGGGCAACCGCCAATCGCTTATATCCGAAAGTGCTGAACACAGCACAATTGGTTCTTAATTCGGCTTCAAGACCTTGCCGTAAAGTAATCGCCGTCAGCGTGGCCAGGCAGTCCGGCCGCCCGTGAGGAGTTTTTACCGTGAGCGAACGTTCCAGCCATTGGCAATTGCAGACCATCGTCAGCCAACTGCGTACAGCGCGCGACCAGTGGCGCGCCCAAAATGGCCGCGCCAGCGGCGAGCAGGGCGGTCGCGAGTTGCCTTCCCGAGCGGCCATGGCGGAGATTCTTGAAGCGCTATGCGGCGCCTTGTTCCCGATGCGTCTGGGGCCGGTGGATTTGCGTGAGGAGAGTGAAGACTTCTACGTCGGCCACACGCTGGACGTCGCGTTGAACGCATTGCTGGCGCAGGCGCGACTCGAACTGCGTTACGCCGCTCGCCACAGCGCCGAGGCCGACACCGAAGTCGAGGCCAAGACCATTTCGATCATTCAGGACTTCGCCCTCGCATTGCCGGGGCTGCGCAGCTTGTTGGACACCGATGTGCTGGCGGCCTATCACGGCGACCCGGCGGCGCGTAGCGTCGATGAAGTGTTGCTCTGCTATCCGGGCATTCTGGCGGTGATCCACCATCGCCTGGCGCACCATTTGTACCGCGCGGGGCTGCCGCTGCTGGCACGGATCAGCGCGGAAATCGCGCACTCGGCCACCGGTATCGACATTCATCCAGGCGCGCAGATCGGTCGCAGCTTCTTCATTGATCACGGGACGGGTGTGGTGATCGGCGAGACGGCGATCATTGGTGAGCGCGTGCGGATTTATCAGGCCGTGACGCTGGGCGCCAAGCGCTTCCCGTCGGATGAGGACGGCCAGTTGCAGAAGGGCCATCCACGGCATCCGATTGTTGAGGATGATGTGGTGATCTATGCCGGCGCGACGATTTTGGGACGGATCACCATCGGCAAGGGTTCGACCATTGGCGGCAACGTCTGGCTGACCCGCAGTGTGCCGGCCGGGTGCAACCTGACGCAGGCGAATTTGCAGCATGATGATGGGACGCAGAAATAAGACCCGAAATCTCGGCTGATTGGCCCGGCCTCTTCGCGGGCAAGCCTCGCTCCTACAGGGTCTATGTCGAACGACAATTTTGTGATCGACACAAAACCTGTAGGAGCGAGGCTTGCCCGCGAATGGTTTCAAGCCGAGCCCAATACCGGCATTTAGCTAATTTCCCTCTGAACGAATCCTCCAAATCCCCCGTCATACCCATCCTTGAGCTAGCGTAAAGGCACAAGATTTTGTGGCGAGGGAGCTTGCTCCCGCTCGGGTGCGAAGCAGCCGTACCTTTGCAAAAACCGGGTGCCGCTGCGCGGCACAACGGGAGCAAGCTCCCTCGCCACAGAGTACCGCCGAGCCTTGCGATTAGTCCTTAGCACCCTATCCATGTTTAACTTGAACGCTCATTCAAGTTAAACCGCCGGTTTGCTGCCCGTTCACAACAGGAGGCTTGCCTTGCCGAGTCCGTTATTGATTGACCTGTTTCACCCTTTCGAGGTGCACCTTTCATGAGTGCATCGTCCCTCCCTCCAAGCGGCCAGGTCCGCATGAATCCGCCGGTATTTTATTTCGCGGCGACCTTCATTCTGCTGTTCGGCATCGTCGTCATCGCCATGCCTGAACAGGCCGGCGCCTGGTTGCTGGAAGCGCAAAACTGGGCGGCCAATACGGTCGGCTGGTATTACATGCTCGCGATGACGCTGTATCTGGTCTTCGTGGTGGTCACCGCCTTGTCCGGCTACGGCAAGATCAAGCTCGGTGCCGACCACGACGAGCCCGAATTCAGTTACCTGTCCTGGGCCGGCATGCTGTTCGCCGCCGGGATCAGCATCACGCTGTTTTTCTTTTGCGTGTCCGAACCACTGACCCATTTGGCGCAACCGCCGCAAGGCGAGGCCGGCACGGCGGATGCGGCGCGTCAGGCGATGCAGATTCTGTTTCTGCACTGGGGCCTGCACGGTTGGGGCGTGTTCGCCTTTGTCGGTATGGCGCTGGCATACTTCGCTTATCGACATAACCTGCCGCTGGCCTTGCGCTCGGCGCTCTACCCGCTGATCGGCAAGCGCATCAACGGCCCGATCGGCTACGCGGTGGACGGTTTTGGCATCATCGCCACCGTGTTCGGCCTCGGCGCCGACATGGGCTTCGGCGTGTTGCACCTCAACTCGGGGCTGGACTACCTGTTCGGCATCGCTCACACCCAGTGGATTCAGGTCGGCCTGATCACGCTGATGATGGGCGCGGCGATCATCGTCGCGGTGTCCGGCGTCGACAAAGGCGTGCGCGTGATGTCCGACATCAACATGCTGCTGGCCTGTGCGCTGCTGCTGTTTGTGTTGTTTGCCGGGCCGACGCAGCACCTGCTCAACACCTTGATCCAGAACATCGGCGACTACCTCGGCGCGTTGCCGATGAAGAGTTTCGACCTGTATGCCTACGACAAACCCAGCGACTGGCTAGGCGGCTGGACGGTGTTTTATTGGGCCTGGTGGATCGCGTGGTCGCCGTTCGTGGGCCTGTTCATCGCACGGATTTCCCGTGGCCGGACCATCCGCGAATTCGTCTTCGGCGTGCTGCTGATTCCGCTCGGTTTCACCCTGGCGTGGATGTCGATCTTCGGCAACAGCGCCATCGACCAAGTCCTCAACCACGGCATGACCGCGCTCGGTATGTCGGCCATCGACAACCCGTCGATGACCCTCTACCTGCTGCTGGAAACCTATCCGTGGAGCAAAACCGTGATCGCGGTGACGGTGTTCATCAGCTTCGTGTTCTTCGTGACGTCTGCCGATTCCGGCACCGTGGTGTTGTCGACGTTGTCCGCCAAGGGGGGCAATCCCGATGAAGACGGGCCGAAATGGCTGCGAGTGTTCTGGGGCGCAATGACCGCGCTGGTGACCAGTGCGCTGCTGTTCTCCGGCAGTATCGATGCGCTGAAGTCCGCGGTGGTGCTGACCTCGTTGCCGTTCTCGCTGATCTTGCTGCTGATGATGTGGGGGCTGCACAAGGCGTTCTATCTGGAGTCGCAGAAGCAGATCGCGCAACTGCATTCCCTGGCACCGGTGTCCGGATCGCGGCGTGGCGGCTGGCGTCAACGCTTGACCCAGGCCGTGCATTTCCCGTCTCGCGATGAGGTTTATCGCTTCCTCGATACGACGGTGCGCCCGGCAATTGAAGAAGTCTCGGCGGTGTTCGTCGAGAAAGGTTTGAACGTGGTCACTCAGCCGGACCCGGCCAACGACAACGTCAGCCTGGAAATCGGTCACGGCGAGGAGCATCCGTTTATCTATCAGGTGCAGATGCGTGGTTACTTCACGCCATCGTTTGCCCGTGGCGGCATGGGTTCCAAGGAACTCAACAACCGTCGTTATTACCGGGCTGAAGTGCATTTGAGCGAGGGCAGTCAGGACTACGATCTGGTGGGTTACACCAAGGAGCAGATCATCAACGACATCCTTGATCAGTACGAACGGCATTTGCAGTTCTTGCATCTGGTGCGTTGATCGCCGGGGCGGTGCCGCTCACGTTTCGGTGCTCAGCACCATGAACAGCACCAGCGCCGCCACCGGTACACCGAACACCGCGCTGCCGACCACCAGTTCCGTACTCAACGGCTGGCCGGCATGGACCATGCCGACCGCGCCGTTGATCAACGTCAGTGCCAGCCACAGCACGACAAAGCTGTAGGCCAGGGTCTGGCGGCTGAAGCCGATTTTCTCGCCGATGAACAGCATCAGCGCCAGCAGGATCAGGCCGAAGGTGATGATGATCGTGGTGTGCATAATGCGTGTCCTCCCTTCAGATGTGTGTCGCCCTCAAGACCGCCTTCGCGGGCAAGCCTCGCTCCTACAAGGGTCTCCGGTGAACACAAGCATTATGTTCACTGGCGATCCCTGTAGGAGCGAGGCTTGCCCGCGAAGGCGCCTGGCCTGCCTGCAAACCAGCTTAAACCAATCCACCATTAGCCCGCAGAATCTGTCCATTGACCCAAGCCGAATCCGGCCCAACCAAAAACGACACGATGCGAGCGATGTCTTCCGGCTGACCCAGACGCTCCAGCGGAGGCATCTTGGCGAAGTTCTGAATCTGCTCTTCGCTCTTGCCATGCAAAAACAGCTCGGTCGCCACCGGTCCTGGGGCTACGGCGTTGACGGTGATGTTGCGACCGCGCATTTCCTTGGCGAACACCTGAGTCAGGGATTCCACCGCCGCTTTGCTGGCGATGTACACGGCGTAGCCCGGCAGGTTGAGGCCGACGGTGCTGCTGGAGAAGTTGACGATCCGCCCGCCGTTATTCAGACGCGTTGCTGCCTCACGCAAAGTGTTGAAGGTGCCGCGCGCATGGATGTTGAAGGTCTGGTCGAACAGCTCATCGGTGTGTTGCGCCAGCGGCATCACCTTGAGAATGCCGGCGTTGTTGATCAGCACATCGACCTTGCCCAGTTGCGCTTCGGTTTCGTCGAACATCCGGCGCACGTCATCGGCACTGGCCACATCGGCCTTGATCGCTATGGCTTGATGGCCGGCCTGGCGCAATTCAACAACTAGCTTTGAGGCTTCGGTGGCGCTGCTGGCGTAGTTGATGGCGACGGCGAAACCTTCGCGGGCCAATTGTCTGGCGATCACTGCGCCAATGCCGCGGGAGGCACCGGTCACGATGGCAACTTTCGAAGTTTGAGTGGTCATGGCGGTGATTCCTTTGAAGGTGTTTGCTTGGGGTGAAGCCAGATTCACATGTTTACTCAAGCCGATAAATGCACGAGAGTTGCCTTGACTGTTCAATAATCGCCAACAATCGATGGATGGGAGCGCAACGTGGATCAAGTCAAAGCGATGAAGGTGTTCGTACGTATCTACGAGCGCAGCAGCTTTACGCTGGCCGCCGAAGACATGAACCTGCCGCGTGCGACGTTGACTCACACCTTGAATCAGTTCGAAGCGTGGCTCGGTACGCGATTACTTGAACGCAGTACACGCAAGGTGCGCCCGACCCTGGATGGCGAGGCGTATTACCTGCGTTGCGTGCAGTTACTGGCAGAGCTGGAAGAGGCCGAACTGGCTTTTCGCGGCCGCGCACCCAAAGGCCGATTGCGCGTCGATGTGCACGGCACCCTGGCCAGGCATTTTGTGATCCCCGCATTACCGCAGTTCATGGCGCGTTACCCGGACATCGAGCTGTCCATCAGCGAGGCCGACCGGTTTGTCGACTTGATCGCAGAAGGCGTCGACTGCGTGCTGCGCGCCGGCACGTTGAGCGATTCGGCGCTGATCGGAAAACGCATCGCCAATCTGCGCCAAATCACCTGCGCCAGCCCCGCGTACCTGCGCAAATACGGCGAACCGAAAAACCTTGAAGACCTGAAACACCACCGGGCGGTGAATTACGTCTCGCGCACCACCGCCAAGGTGTTCCCCTTCGAATTTATGGTCGATGGCGAGCTTAAAGAGGTCACCATCGATGGGACGGTTTCAGTGTTCGGTGCGGAAATTTACGCAGCGTCGGCGATTGCCGGGCTCGGCCTGATCCAATGCCCGCATTACCGAATGGAAACTCAGATTGCCCAAGGCCTGGTGCAGGAAGTCCTGATCGACACGCCACCTCCGCCAATGCCGGTTTCGGTGCTGTATCCCCACAACCGACACATGTCGCCACGGGTTCGGGTGTTTGTGGATTGGTTGGGGGAGGTGTTTGCTGAGGCCCGATAGCCGCCGGTCCGAGAGCAAAAAAGCGTTGGGCCGGAACGGCTAATATTTATCAGAGTGTGTATGGTGTGTATTGAAAAGACGTTCGTCGCGTAATGTGCGCAGCAGAAGCTGCCCACAAGGACGAAGGTGATGCGAAGTCGAGAAATGATCAGGATGATCGAAGAGGATGGTTGGTATCTGGTAGCCGTGAAAGGTAGCCACCATCAGTACAAGCATCCGTGCAAGCCTGGGAAGGGTGACGATAAAACACCCTGACTCGGATCTTCCAAAAGGCACGATCAACAGCATATTGAAACAGGCGGCTCTGAAATGAGGCCCGAGATCGGAAACGAGAGCCTCGAAGAGGCCACATCACAGGAAGGACTCACTGAAATGAAATTCCCGGTCGTTCTGCACAAGGATGCCGACTCAGACTACGGAGTAATTATCCCGGACGTTCCGGGTTGCTTCTCCGCAGGCGCTACTGTTGCTCAGGCATTTGAAAACGTGAAAGAAGCATTGTCATTGCATTACGAAGGCCTGGTTGCCGATGGTGATCCATTGCCGCAGATACGCGAGATCGATGCTCATCTTGATAACCCTGATTACGCGGGTGGTGTGTGGGGTGTGGTCGAGTTCGATATCACGCCGTACTTCGGCAAGTCAGTGCGTTTCAACGCGACATTGCCGGAACAGCTGCTTGAGCGTATCGATCAAACGGTCAGGCGGGACCAGCGTTACAACTCACGGTCTGGCTTTTTGGCTGCTGCCGCGTTGCGTGAGTTATCCGCCTGACTTGAAAACCTCCAGGAGCCAGAGCAAGCTCGGCTCCTTCCGTTTTCAGGCACTCTCCCGCTCAATCACTCGGCACTCCAGCAAATTCAGCCGCTGAATCTCATCCTCCACCGGCAGCACCCCCAGGCTCTCCAATACCCGCGTTGCGGCCAGTACGCCAATCTCCAGCGCCGGTGGTTTGATGGTGCTCAGACTTGGCAGCAACATCTCGGCAAACGGGTAGTCGCCGAACCCGAGTACCGCGCACTCCTCGGGGATTTTCAGCCCGGCTCGTTGCCCCGCCAGCAAGCCGCCGGCCGCGAGGTTGTCGTTGGCGAAGATAATCGCATCGGGAGCTGGAGAGACTTGCATCAGCGCTTCCATTGCTTGCTTCCCGGCCTCGAACGGCGCCCGATCGACATCCGGTGCGAACACCCAAGGCTCCAATCCGAATTCACGAACCGTCTGCGCATAACCATCGCGGCGCTCCAGGGCACTGAAGTCTCCGGCCGCGCTGTTCTGCACAAACGCGATGCGTCGATAGCCTTTTCCATGGAGATAGCGCGCAGCGGTGACGCCCACTTCAAAGTGAGAAAACCCGATCTGCATCGGCTCCCGCTCTGGCTGGTAATCCCAGGTTTCAATCACCGGAATGTCTGCTTCGGCAATCATTTTTTCGGTGCCCGCGCTGTGGAAATGGCTGGTGAGTACCAACGCTGCAGGCGACCAGCCGAGGAATGCGCGCACCGCGCTTTCTTCCTGCTTGGCGCTGAAGTAACTCGACGCCAGCAGTAGCTGATAACCATGGCGGCTGAGGGTGTCGCTGAAACCCTGAATGGTGTTGGCGAAGATCGGCCCGGAGATGTTCGGGATGACCATGCCGACGATTTTCCCCCGCGCCGACGCCAGCCCGCCGGCGACCAGGTTCGGCACGTAGCCCAATTCGGCGACCACTTCGGCGATACGCTCGCGGCGCTCCGGCGAAACCTGTTCCGGCTGGTTGAAATAGCGCGACACGGTAATCGCCGAAACTCCGGCTTGCCGCGCCACAGTGTTCAGCGTCACGCGGCCGGCGCCACGGCGTTTACGGGGTTTGTCTTCGCTCAACTCGTCATCCTTCTTAAAAACCAAAAGGCATATAAAAGTAATTTTTCAGTATTGGACGGTCTATGTGACGCTTGCAGATACTGAGGATGTTAGCGCTAACAAAGCGTTCTGTCTGCTACTCGCTCGAGCGAATGCCCAAGACACATTTCAGGCGTTGTCGTCGTAGAACGGCAGCGGTTCAGGGCACACTTTCGAGCGGGCAGACCATGCACAATTTTCCTGGGGCAACACAAAAACTGGCGCAATCGATTCGCGCCGCCGGCTGGTTACTTTCCGGGTTGGCGGCGTTGCCGCTGCCCACGGCGTTCGCCGCCGACAGCGCTGATCAGGAACCTACACTCAAATCCGTCACGGTCACCGCTACGCGCCGCGAAGAGTCGCTGCAAAAAGTCCCTGTCGCGGTGTCCGTCATCGATGGCGAGCAGCTTGAGCGCGACAACCGCAACAGCGTGGCGAGCATCGTCCAGCAGGTGCCTTCGCTGAACTTCCGCACCGGCGCTTCCAACAAGGACACGTCGCTGTTCGTACGCGGGATGGGCACGATTTCCACCTCGCCCGGCGTCGAACCGACCGTGGCCACGGTGATCGATGGCGTGGTGTACGCCCGTCCGGGTCAGTCGACCCTCGACCTGCTGGATCTGGAGCGCGTCGAAGTGCTGCGCGGTCCGCAAGGCACGCTGTTCGGCAAGAACGCCTCGGCCGGGGTGCTCAACATCACCAGCAAGGCACCGACCGCCGAAACCCACGGCTACATCGATCAGTCGTATTACAGCGGCAACGAAAGCCGTACCCGATTCGGCCTCGGCGGCAGCTTGATTCCAGACACCCTGAAGGGGTCGATCAGCACGCTGTTCGGCAGCTACGACGGCAACGTCGACAACGAGCACAACGGCCAGGAGGTCAACGGCTACAACCACAAAGGCGCGCGAGGCAAGCTGGAGTTCACGCCTAACGATGAGCTCAAATTCACCTTCATCGCCGACTACATGCAGTCCCACGACGATGCGCCGAATGGCGTGGTCAGCGAGTCTCTGACGCCAGCCTTTGCCAATGCCCTGAACCCTGTTCGGGCGTCCAGCGACAACCGCAAGATCAACACCGATACGCGCACCCATGTCGATGACATAAACAAAGGTCTGTCCGGGCAACTCGACTGGAGCTTCGGCGATTACACCCTGACCTCGATTACCGCGTGGCGCGGTTGGGACAACACCCAATATCAGGATGGCGACCGTCTCGGTACGATCACCGCCGCGTTCCCCGGCACCGCCGACAAGGGCGATCTGGCGTTCGATCAGTACTCGCAAGAGCTGCGTCTGGCCTCGCCCAAAGGTGAGTTTCTCGAGTACGTCGGTGGTCTGTTCTACATGCACGGCAAGGATGAAGAAACTTATCAACGGACGCTGACCACAACCACCAGCGTCAACCGTGGCGTCGCCGATTACAGCACCACCAGCGACAGCTACGCGGTGTTCGGCGAAAGCACGCTCAACTTCACCTCGGACTTCCGTGGCATCGCCGGCCTGCGCTGGACCCACGACGATCTGGAATACGATCACCGCCGTGTTTCGACGTCCGCCACCACCGTCAGCGGCATTCAACCGGGCACCCGCAGTTCGGGGTCGGTGGATGAAGACGGCTGGTCCGGCCGCCTCGGCGTGCAATACGATTTGAGCGATGCGGTCACCACTTACCTGACCTATTCGCGTGGATACAAAGGCCCGGCCTACAACGTGTTTTTCAACATGCAGCCTCGGGACACCGACGCGCTGAAACCGGAAACCTCCAACACCTGGGAGGCCGGTATCAAGGCCACGTCCTGGAACAATCGCCTGACCACCAACCTCGCGATCTTCCACAGCGATTACGACAACTACCAGGCGAACTTCTTCGACACCGTCGCCGGCCAAGTGGTGACGCGCCTGATCAACGCCGGCAGCGTCAGCACCGAAGGCGTCGAACTCGATTACGCCTTGCAGGCCACCCAACAACTGAAGTTTTCCGGTGCGCTGGCCTACACCCGCGCGCGCATCGATGAGTTTGCCTGCCCGGCGGGCGCTGCGGCGTCGTGCAACGTCAACGGCAAGCCGCTGCCCTTCAGCCCTGACTGGAAAAGCTACGTGCGCGCCGACTACACCATCCCGCTGGATAACGGCCTGGATGTCGAACTGGGCACCGACTACAGCTGGCAAAGCGAAGTGCAGTACGACATCAGCCAGAATCCTGACACCAAGCAGGGCGCCTACGGAGTCTGGAACGCCAGCGTCGCCCTGGCCGATTACAGCAACGGCTGGCGCGTGGCGTTGTTGGGCAAGAACCTGGCGGACAAATCCTATTCACCGGCGCTGGCCAGTGGCGGCAGTTACATTTATCGCGCCGTGCCACGTGACGACGAACGTTACTTCGGTGTGCAACTGCGCAAGGATTTCTGAGCATGACTCGACAGCTGAAACTCGGCGCCTTTCTCATGGCCGGCGGGCACCACGTGGTCGCCTGGCGTCATCCCGAGGTGCCGGCCAACGCGGGGCTGGATTTCGCTCACTACAAGCGTCTGGCGCAAATTGCCGAAGCGGCGAAGTTCGACGCGCTGTTTGTCGCCGACAGCGTCGCAGCGCCGAGTGGCGAGATCGCAAGCCGCATGGCGCGCTCGGATTTTTTCGAACCGCTGACGCTGCTTTCAGCCTTGAGCGTCGTCACCGAGCACATCGGCCTGATTGCCACCGCCACCGCCACCACCAGCTACAACGAGCCGTACCACGTGGCCCGCAAATTCGCCTCGCTGGATCACCTGTCGGGCGGGCGTGCAGGGTGGAATCTGGTGACCTCGGACAACGCGGCCGAAGCGCAGAACTTTGGCCGCGACGAACACATTGGCCACGCCGAACGTTACAGCCGCGCCCGGGAATTTCATCAGGTGGTCACCGGGCTCTGGGACAGTTGGGAAGACGATGCCTTCCTCCGCGACAAGGCCAGCGGTGCCTATTACGACCCGGCCAGACTTCACGTGCTGGATCACGTCGGTGAACACTTCCGGGTCAAAGGCCCGTTGAACGTCGCGCGCTCGCCGCAAGGGCAACCGGTGATCGTGCAAGCCGGGTCTTCCGAGGTCGGTCGCGAACTGGCGGCGCAGACGGCGGAAGTGGTGTTTACGGCGCAGACCTCCTTGACCAGCGCACAGACGTTTTATGCCGACCTCAAGGGCCGCCTGCCCCGGTACGGTCGCAGCGCCGATTCCCTGAAAATAATGCCCGGCGTTTTTGTGGTGGTCGGGCAAACCGAAAGCGAAGCGCAGGAAAAATATGAAACGTTTCAGCAATTAGTCGAACCCGAGGTTGGCGTCGCATTACTTGGGCGTATGCTGGGCAACTTCGACTTGTCGAAGTATCCGCTGGACGGGCCGTTGCCCGACTTGCCGCTGACGCAAAGCGGTCAGCAAAGTCGGCAGAAACTGCTGACGGAACTGGCGGGTCGGGAAAGCCTCAGCCTCGCTGAGTTGGGCCGCAAGATTGCCGGCGGCCGAGGGCATTTCAGCCTCGTCGGGACGTCGGAGCAGATTGCCGATCAGTTGCAGGAATGGTTCGAACAGGGCGCGGCAGATGGCTTCAATGTGCTGGTGCCGCATCTGCCCGGAGGCCTGGAAGATTTCGCCAACGGCGTGGTGCCGGAACTGCAGAGCCGAGGGTTGTTCAGAACAGAGTACGAAGGCCGCACGTTGCGCCAGAACCTTGGGCTGGCCAGGCCTTCCAACAGATTTGTGTAACGCCCCTGTAGGAGCGAGGCTTGCCCGCGAAGGCGATCTTGAGTACGCCTTCGCCAGCGAGCTTGGCTCCTACAGATTTCAGATAAGACAGATAAGACAGACAAGAGAGGATTCGATGACTTACACCGCTGCCGAAAACCGCTACGACTCTATCCCTTACCGCCGCGTGGGCCGCAGCGGTCTGGTGCTGCCGGCACTGTCCCTGGGCCTGTGGCACAACTTCGGCGACAGCACGCCGATCGACACTCAGCGCTCGCTGTTGCGCACCGCCTTCGACCTGGGCATCAATCACTTCGACCTGGCCAACAACTACGGCCCGCCGTACGGCAGTGCCGAGATCAACTTCGGCCGTTTGCTGCGCGAAGACTTCAAGCAATACCGCGACGAGCTGATTATCTCCAGCAAGGCCGGTTGGGACATGTGGCCCGGCCCTTACGGCCAGGGCGGCGGTTCGCGCAAATACGTACTGGCCAGCCTCGACCAGAGCCTGCAGCGTCTGGGTCTGGACTACGTGGACATCTTCTACTCTCACCGCTTCGACCCGGACACGCCGCTGGAAGAAACCGCCAGTGCGCTGGCCACCGCCGTGCAACAGGGTAAGGCGCTGTACATCGGAATCTCGTCGTATTCCGGGGTAAAAACCCGTGAGATGGCGGCGCTGTTGAAAGAGTGGAATGTACCGTTGCTGATTCACCAACCGGCGTACAACCTGCTCAATCGCTGGGTTGAAAAGGACCTGCTGGATGTCACCGACGAACTCGGCACCGGCGTCATTGCGTTCACGCCGCTGGCGCAGGGTTTGTTGACTGACAAGTACCTTAATGGCATTCCGAAAGATGCGCGGGTCAATCGCCCGGGCGGTGGTTCGTTGCAGGAATCTCATCTGTCCGAAGCCAACATCGCCCATGTGCGTGGGCTCAACGAAATCGCCAAGCGTCGCGATCAGAGCCTTGCGCAACTGGCGTTGGCGTGGACGCTGCGCGATCCGCGCGTGACCTCGGCGCTGATCGGAGCGAGCCGGCCGGAACAGATTATCGAGAACGTCGGGGCGTTGAAGAATTTGAGCTTTAGCGCTGAGGAGCTGGCGGAGATTGACCGGTTTGCCCAGGAAGGCGGGATCAATCTTTGGGAGAAGCCTTCGACGGCTGAATAAAACTGTTCGAAGTCGAAGGTTAAATCACAGATAAGCCCCCCTTACGGATAGGGTAGCTTGTCTGTGATTGCATCCAAGAAGCTTGAGCGGTGCTATTTTTTTGGAAAACCGAGTATTTCTGCGGTTTCACTGAAAAATGTATCTCTTGCAGATCTCTTTCTGAGTTGCATGTCGATCACTTGTGATTGATCAGGAAGATTGAAGTATCCCCTGTCCAAGCTACACAGGTTTTCAAGGGTTGGCAGTGGTAGCCCCAGTAGTTGCCTGACTTGAGATCGGGAAAGCACCTTGTTCTCGACAAGCATTTTCACGCCTCGCGCTATTAACTGAGGCCTTTCAAAGTCAAAATCACCGTCCATAGGTTCGCCCTTGACCCAGCCTCTTGCTGACCTGGCTTTCCACAGTCTTGTCGTCGTGGTGTCATTGATGATTTCAAGATCTAGGCATCGACGAACCATCGCTGCGACAGAAACCTTCCAGCGCGGCTTAAGTGCCAACAACGTGTCCAAAGTTGGCCAACGAATCTCCCTTAGAAAACTTTCAGCTGGCATCAGAAAGGCGCTAGCAAACCGGTGAGCCTGCGATTCAAGCAGCGCGTAATTTGATTCATATTGTTCTTTGGATATATGCCGGTGGAGAACTATATGTCCCAGTTCATGGGCTGCATCGAATCGATTGCGTATGCCGTTAGCCTTGTCCGCGACAAGGAGCACATAAGGACGCTGGTCCAACTCATACCAATTTGATACGCCATCCATTTTCAGGTGACCTAACGTGGTTCGAGCGCACACTATTCCAGCGTTCTCCAGCACTTGAACGACATTGGGTATGGGGGCAATTCCTAGGCCCCATGCTTGACGGCATTCAGTCGCCATCCGCTCGATTTCCTGGTCAGAAATCAGCTGGCAATTATTTTCCATCAAGTGAGGAACGTTAACTGTGACAAATTCAAGGCTTTCCTGAAGCTTGTAGGAAATGTCTTGAAGCCACTCCAAGCGGACCTCCGCGATCTCTCTCGCGTTGGTGGTAGTACTCACCTGAGAGCGAAAGAAAAATGGAGTGGTTTCACTCGTTACGATCTGCTCCTCTAGCAGCCAGTTTTCACTGACGCCAAAAACCTCGCATAACCGTTGGAAGGCGTCGGCCTCAGGTACCTGAAGTCCGTTCTCCCATTTAGAGATGTTTCCCGAGGCACGCCCCACCATTTCGGCTAAAGCTGTTTGGGTGATACCAAACGTGAGCCGTAACTGCTTGAGGCGCTCAGACTGAAAGCCCGCGACTCCAGTTCTCATGGTTCACCTCTTGGAATTTTGCTCTTCATCAGTGTTGTCATCGATTTCTTCAGCGCGGCGCATCTTATCTCGCATTTTCACCAATTCAATCGGTTTCTGATCAACAGCTTCATTATCAGAGTAGCTCTGAAGAAGGTCCTCAAACGTGCAATTCATATGGAAGCCTTTGCCGTTGAAATAAGGTACAGCCATCATAATTGCCCGCGGCTCTGATTGATCCTCTGAGCCTGATGGCGGTGCATGGACAACGACAAGCGCATGAATCAATTGTTCGGTGACTGTCTGCGTCAATCCATCAATCCAGTCCATCTGTGTGGATGCTAAAGATTCGTTCAACGTTTTCAGTTCGCTTCGATGTTTCGCTGTTCGAATTTCTTTTTGCCAAGGTAGGACGACAGACGTGATACGCAAATTCCCCAGCTCCAATAGTACGTAATTGTGTCCTTTTGGGTCGGTTGTTTTGAGGATTGGATTCCAGCGTTTCATTCCGGCTAAGGCATCTTGAACAAGCGAATGTCGTAAATGACCACGTAGATCTGCTGGAGGGGTATGAATCAGGAGTTCCTGTGTTTCCTTCAATGCCTTTTGAAATGTTTGAGGAATAAGAATGCCGAGTTCGTCAAAAAACTCTCTGTCGACTTGCGCGCGAATAAAACCTTGGATTTCTTCCTTTGTAATCATGCAGGCCACCACTCACTATTCGGTAAGCGGATTTTTACTTCATTTTTATTCGTTTTGGAAGAGTTGACTGTTTTTTTATACAGTTATCCAGACGAGTGGTGGCATCAATTTGGAATGTTTCTTCCTCGCCCGGCGTCACCGGAAAAACGGCACATCCCCCAACACCGTAGCCCGCTGCATCACCCGCCGCGCCGGCCGGTAATCATCGACGGCGTAATGCTGTGTCACGCGGTTATCCCAGAACGCCACATCGTCTTTCTGCCAACGCCAGCGAATGGTGAATTCCGGCCGCGTTGCATGGGCAAACAAAAACTTCAAAATCGCTTCGCTCTCGGTTTCCGACAGCTCATTGATCTTCGACGTGAAGCCCTCGTTGACGAACAACGACCGGCGCCCGCTCACCGGGTGCGTGCGAATCACCGGGTGCGATAACGGCGGATTCTTCCGGCGCGCTTCTTCCCACTGGGCCAGGGCCTCAGGCGTGTTGCCGTAACGCTCCAGCGGAAACGAGCGGGTGAAATCGTGAGTCGCCGTCAGCCCTTCGAGCAAGCCCTTCATCGGCGCGGACAACGCTTCATACGCCGCAATGCCGCTGGCCCACAGCGTGTCGCCGCCAAATTCCGGCAGCAGCTTGGCGCTCAGTACCGCGCCCATGGCCGGGGTCGGCAGGAAGGTTACGTCGGTGTGCCAGATCGCGTTGTCGCGCACGTCGGTGACGGCGGTGTCGAGGATCAGTACTTCCGGTTGTTCTGGCACATTCGGGTAGATCGGATGGATGTGCAGATCGCCAAAATTCGCGGCGAAGCGTGCCTGCTGTTGAGGCGTGATCGACTGGTCGCGGAAGAACAATACTTGATGCTTGAGCAGTGCTTGTTCGATGGCGTCGCGTTGTTCCAGGTTCAGCGGCTGGCTGACGTCGATGCCGCTGATTTGCGCGCCGAGGGCCGAGCTTAGGGGAATGATGGTCAGGTTACTCATGGTCTTTCTCTTCAATCCGGGGTGCAGAGCTTTTGTAGGAGTGAGCCTGCTCGCGATGGCGGTGTATCAGCCACTGCCATGTCGACTGACACTGCGCTATCGCGAGCAGGCTAACTCCTACAAGGTTTTTCACATGATGATTTTTCAGTGAGCCTGGCCATGCCACGGCACCAATTTGCGTTGAAGCGCGCGCAGGCCCATTTCCATGGCGAAGGCGATCAGCGCGATCACCAGAATCCCCAGCACCACCACATCGGTGACCAGGAACTGCGCGGCCGACTGCACCATAAAGCCCAAACCGCTGGTGGCGGCGATCAATTCGGCGGCGACCAGCGTTGACCAACCCACGCCCAGACCGATGCGCACGCCGGTCAAAATGTCCGGCAAGGCGCTCGGCAGAATCACATGGCGAATCAACTGCGCCCGGGTCGCGCCCAGCGACTGGGCGGCACGCAACTTGGCCGGGTCAACCGTGCGCACGCCGGTTGCAGTGGCAATGGCGATCGGGGCGAAAATCGCGAGGTAGATCAGCAAGACTTTCGACAACTCGCCGATGCCGCACCAGATCACGATCAGCGGCAGGTAAGCCAACGGTGGAATCGGCCGGTAGAACTCGATCAGCGGATCGAGAATGCCGCGCGCGATGCGGTTATGGCCGATGGCGATGCCAACGGGCACGGCGGTCAGCACCGCGAAGATAAGGCCCAGGCCGATTCGGCTGAGGCTGGCGCCCAAGTGCTGCCACAACGTTGAATCCATGTAGCCGGTGGTGACCAGCAGCCAGCCTTTTTGCAGCACGGCAGACGGTGGCGGCAGGAACAGCGGTTCGATCATTCCAGTGGCCGTAACGGCCCACCAAATGACAACCAGCGCGAGCAGTGTCAGCACGCTGATCCACCGAGTGCTCAAACTGCGGCGGACCGGAATGACCGTCGAACCTGGTTTCACCGCGACGGCGGGAATTTGATAGCTGCTCATGCGCGCTCCTGCCGCTGGGCGGTGCTGCGTTGGGAGAACACTTTGGCGAGCACATGTTCGCGGGTTTCGATGAAGCGCGGGTCGGACTTGATCGACCGTGCCGACTCACCGGCTGCGTAACGCTGGCCGAAATCCAGGTTCAGGCGCTCGACGATTTGCCCTGGGTTCGGCGCCAGCAGAATCAGATCCGTGGCGAGGAACACCGCTTCTTCGATGTCGTGGGTAATCAGGAATACCGGTTTGGCGGTGCGCTGCCAGACTTGCAGCAGCAACTCCTGCATTTGTTCGCGGGTAAAGGCATCGAGGGCTCCGAAAGGTTCGTCCATCAGCAGAACACGAGGGTCGGCGGCGAGGGCCCGGGCCAGGCCGACACGCTGTTTCTGGCCGCCCGAGAGCTGCCAGATTCGGCGACTTTCGAAACCGGAAAGGTCCACCAGCGCGAGCATTTCCCGAGCACGGATTTCACGTTTGTCCCGGGAAACACCGGCCAGTTCCAGACCGAAACCGACGTTGGCCAAGACGTCCTGCCAAGGCAGCAAGGCGTCGTCCTGGAACACCACGCCGCGTTCGGCGCTCGGGCCTTTGACCGGCACGCCATCGAGGGTGATGCGCCCGGCGCTGGGCTCGACGAAACCGGCAATCAGGTTCAACAGCGAAGTCTTGCCACTGCCGGACGGGCCGAGGGCGACCAGCAATTGCTGGGGCCCAAGGCTCAGGGAAATATCCGCCAGTACCGGTTCCGGGCTGCCGGGGTACTGTGCGCTGATGCGCTCCAGCTGTAGCAAAGCCATCGCGGTTAACTCCCGATCAGTTGGTGATGAACTTCGCGCTGACGTACGGCGCGTAGTCCGGCAGCACGGCTTCGACCTTGCCTTGTTCCTTGAGGAACACAGCGGTATCGGTGATGGCCTTGGTGGTCGGTGCGCCGAGGGTGATCACCTGGTCAGCCGCCAGCGGGAAGACGTTGCCTTGCAGCAGCAATGGAATGTCGCTGGCCTTGGCGCCGGAGAGTTTCACCAGTTTGTCGACGTTGGATTGGTTGGCGAGCCAGGCTTTTGGGTCTTTGCGGTAATCGGCGTAGGCGTCCAGGGTCACTTTGGCGAACGCGGTGACGATTTCCGGGTGCTTCTCGGCGAAGTCTTTACGCACGATCCAGGCATCGAAGGTCGGCGCACCGAACTTGGCCAATTCGCCGGAGGTGATCAGTACTTTGCCGTTTTCCTTGGCAACACCGAGCGCTGGGTCCCACACGTAAGTAGCGTCGATGTCACCGCGTTTCCACGCAGCGATGATCGCGGGTGGCGCGAGGTTGAGCACGGTGACTTTCGACGGGTCGATGTTCCAGTGCTTCAGCGCGGCCAGCAGGCTGTAGTGGCCGGTGGAAACGAACGGCACGGCGATTTTCTTGCCGATCAGGTCCTGCGGAGTCTTGATCCCGGAACCGTCGCGGGCGACCAGGGCTTCAGCGGCACCGATCTGCGTGGCAATCAGGAAGGTTTCGACCGGGACTTTGCGGGTGATGGCCGCCGTCAGAGGGCTGGAGCCGAGGTAGCCGATCTGCACGTCGCCGGAAGCGATGGCGGCGATGATGTCGGCGCCGTTGTCGAATTTGCGCCAGTCGATCTTGGCGTTGGTGGCTTTTTCGTAAGCACCGTCGGCCTGGGCGACTTTCGCCGGGTCAACGGTGGTCTGGTAGGCGACGGTGACATCGGCCGCTTGGGCCAGGAAGCTCGCCGCAGCCAAAGACGCGGCCGCCAGGAGGCGAAGAGGGAAATTCAGTTTCATTGGGAAGCTCCTTGTCAGGCGACCGAGAGTCGGCGTGAAAGGAGACTAAATGATCTAAGAATTCGAAAATAAATAACTTTTTCGAATGAGCTTATGAGCGGAAAATTCTAAGGGGACCGTGGCGCGGCCTTCGCGGGCAAGCCTCGCTCCTACAGGTTCGGGGTCGAGGCACAAATGGGTGACCGACACAAAACTGTAGGAGCGAGGCTTGCCCGCGAAAAGGTCCACAGGACCTTCCGATGTTAGTTGCTGATCGCCAGAATGCTCGCCTGATACGACCCGACAAACACATCGAAATCGCCGACTTCGTTCTGCTCCAGCTCTACTTGTTCAGCCAGCGAGGAACGCGCGCGTGCTTCAAACTTCGCCTGGTCTTCGCCGTTCAACGGTTCGCTGCGGAAAAACTCCGCATGCACCCGGCTCTGACGCAGGGAGAACTGGGCAAAGCTTTCCTTGTGCTCGGCCATCGCCGCCAGCACCTGGGCCGATGGCGTCAGGGACGGGTCCTTGACCTTGGCCAGCTGCGCATCCAATGCCTTGCTGTGGGCATCGCCGCCGTGGCTTTGATCAAGCAGCGCCGCGAGCGGAGCTATTTTTTCCAACAGTTCGGCAGCCCATTCCTTCAGGTCGACCGGTTGACCATCGCGCTGCAATTGCAGGCCCGGACGACGACCTTCCTTGACCACGCTGAGGAAGTTCGACGTCGCATTGCTGCACGAGGTATTGGTCAGCAGCGGGCTGTCGTTCAGCGCGCAATACAGCAGGAACGCATCGAGGAAACGCGACTCCGGCAGGTCGATGCCCATGGGCAGGAACGGGTTGATGTCCAGGCAGCGCACTTCGACGTACTGAATGCCGCGAGCCACCAGCGCCTGGATCGGCCGTTCGCCGGTATAGGTCACGCGTTTCGGGCGGATGTTGGAGTAGTACTCGTTTTCGATCTGCAGGATGTTGGTGTTGAGCTGAACCCACTCGCCGTCCTGATGCGTGCCGATTTCGACATACGGCGCATACGGCGTGGCGACCGCTTTGCGCAGGCTGTCGGTGTAACTGGCCAGATCGTTGTAGCACGGGGTCAGACCGGCCTGGGCGTTGCTCTGGTAACCCAGGTCGCTCATGCGCAGGCTGGTGGCGTACGGCAGGTACAAGGTGTCCGGGTCCAGTTGTTCCAACTGATGCGAGCGACCGCGCAGGAAACCGGCGTCCAGCGCGGGAGAGGCGCCGAACAGGTACATCAGCAGCCAGCTGTAGCGACGGAAGTTACGGATCAGCGCGATGTAGGCCGACGACTGATAATCGCGGTCGGTACCGACAAAGCCTTCAGTCTCTCTCAGCAGTGGCCAGAGCTTTTCCGGCAGGGAAAAGTTGTAGTGAATCCCGGCGATGCACTGCATGGTCTTGCCGTAACGCAGGGCCAGGCCCTTGCGGTAGACGTACTTGAGCTGACCGATGTTGGACGTGCCGTAATAGGCGATCGGGATGTCTTCCTCGGCCGGCAACGGGCACGGCATCGATGGACTCCACAGAAACTCGTTGCCGAGTTTGCTGTAGGCAAAACGGTGAATCTTGTCCAGGCTCGCCAGCGTATCGGCCGGGTCTGGCAGGGCCGGAGTAATGAATTCCAGCAACGACTCGGAATAGTCGGTGGTGATTTGTTCATTGGTCAGCGCGGAACCCAATTCTTCCGGGTGCGGCGTTTGCGCCAGGCGACCTTCGCCGGTCACGCGAAGGCATTCACGTTCGATGCCATGAAGGCACTGTTCGAGCAGAGAGAGGTTAGCGCGCTCGCCGAGCAGAGCCAGGCGGCGGTTGAGAAGTTCGCTCAAGTTGGATTCCTTCACGCGTCAGTCGCCCCAATATGGGGGTGGGCAAGACGGTCTACAAGGGTGAAGTTAAAACTGGCGTTTTCGCCTGGTTTTTGCAACCGCGCAAGCCATGCCGGTCAGTAATGAACTGCACAATCCCTGTAGGAGTGAGCCTGCTCGCGATAGCGGTGTGTCAGACAACGCATATATTGACTGACACACCGCTATCGCGAGCAGGCTCACTCCTACAGGTTTCGTTGCGCTGAAATTAACTCAAATGAGTGACATCTAGCTACAGGACAGCGAACGTGCCTTGTGCTTTTGCGACCAGTTTGTCGCCTTGCATCACGTCAGCTTCGACCACCAGCGTGCGCCGGCCCGGGTGAATCACCCGTGCCGTGCACATCACTTCACCGTCAGAAACGGCGCGAATGTAGTTGATCTTGCATTCGATGGTCGCGCTCTGCTGGTCAAAGCCGTGGGTGCTGGAACAGGCCAACCCCATGGCAATGTCCACCAGACTGAACAAGGCCCCGCCGTGCAGCTTGCCGCCGCGATTGCGCAGTTCTGGCTCAAGTGCCAGGGCGACTTGCGCCACCCCGGTTTCCAGGCTGTGCAAGCGACACCCCAGCAGCTTGAAAAACGCGCTTTCGGTCAGCCCGGCGGGAATCTCCATCAGCGTTTCTTCAACTGCTTGGCGTTGGCGAACAGTGAAGCCATGGCGTTGTTGGTCGGGGCTGCCGCCGTGGTTTCTTTACGCGGTGCGGTGTTCTGGGACTGGCGCGGAGCCGAACCCGGACGCGCACCACGGGCACCGTCGATTTTCTCGCCCGGGGTGTCGCTCATGCGCATCGACAGGCCGACGCGTTTGCGCGGGATGTCGACTTCCATGACCTTCACTTTCACCACGTCACCGGCCTTCACCGCTTCGCGCGGATCCTTGATGAACTTCTCCGAAAGCGCAGAGATGTGCACCAAACCGTCCTGATGCACGCCGATATCGACGAACGCGCCGAAGTTGGTCACGTTGGTGACGACGCCTTCGAGGATCATCCCCAGTTGCAGGTCCTTGAGTTCTTCGACGCCTTCCTGGAACTCGGCGGTCTTGAACTCCGGACGCGGGTCGCGGCCCGGTTTTTCCAGCTCTTGCAGGATGTCGGTGACCGTTGGCAGACCGAAGGTTTCGTCGGTGTACTTCTTCGGGTCGAGACGCTTGAGGAAGCTCGCATCGCCGATCAGCGAGCGAATGTCGCGGTCGGTTTCAGCGGCAATGCGCTGCACCAGCGGGTAGGCTTCCGGGTGAACCGCCGACGAATCCAGCGGGTTGTCGCCGTTCATGACGCGCAGGAAGCCGGCGGCCTGTTCGAAAGTTTTCTCGCCCAGACGCGCGACTTTCTTCAATGCCGCGCGGGTTTTGAAGGCGCCGTGCTCGTCACGGTGGCTGACGATGTTCTGCGCCAGGGTCGCGTTGAGGCCGGAGATTCGGGCCAGCAACGCCACGGAAGCGGTGTTGACGTCGACGCCCACGGCGTTCACGCAGTCTTCGACTACAGCGTCCAGGCCGCGAGCCAGTTTCAGCTGCGACACGTCGTGCTGGTACTGGCCGACACCGATGGATTTCGGATCGATCTTCACCAGCTCGGCCAATGGATCCTGCAGACGGCGGGCAATCGACACCGCGCCACGGATCGACACGTCGAGGTCCGGGAATTCCTTGGAGGCCAGTTCCGATGCCGAGTAAACCGATGCACCGGCCTCGGAGACCATGACCTTGGTCATCTTCATTGCTGGGTATTTTTTGATCAGCTCAGCGGCGAGCTTGTCGGTTTCACGGCTGGCGGTGCCGTTGCCGATGGCGATCAGGTCCACCGAATGCTTGGCGCACAGGGCGGCCAGAATCGCGACGGTCTGGTCCCACTTGTTGTGCGGCACGTGCGGATAAACCGTGGCGTGGTCCAGCAACTTGCCGGTGGAATCCACCACGGCGACCTTGCAACCGGTGCGCAGGCCCGGGTCGAGACCCAGCGTGGCGCGCGGGCCGGCCGGGGCCGACAGCAGCAAGTCGTGCAGGTTGTGGGCGAACACGTTGATCGCTTCGGTTTCCGCGCCGTCGCGCAGTTCGCCGAGCAGGTCGGTTTCCAGGTGGGTGTAGAGCTTGACCTTCCAGGTCCAGCGCACCACTTCGCCCAGCCATTTGTCGGCGGCGCGGTTCTGGTTCTGGATGCCGAACTGCTGGCCGATCATGCCTTCGCACGGGTGCATGGTGCCTGGCAGTTCGTCGCCGACTTTCAGCGCAGAGCTCAGAATGCCTTCATTGCGACCACGGAAAATCGCCAGTGCGCGGTGCGACGGCATGCTTTTCAGCGGTTCGTCGTGTTCGAAGTAATCGCGGAACTTGGCGCCTTCCTCTTCCTTGCCGGCGATGACGCGGGCACTGAGGGTCGCTTCCTGCTTGAGGTAGCTGCGCAGTTTGTCCAGCAAACCGGCGTCTTCGGCGAAGCGTTCCATCAGGATGTACTTGGCGCCTTCGAGGGCGGCCTTCACATCAGCCACGCCTTTTTCGGCGTCGACGAAGCGTGCGGCTTCAGCGTCTGGCGTCAGGCTCGGGTCGTTGAACAGGCCGTCGGCCAGCTCGCCGAGGCCGGCTTCCAGGGCGATCTGGCCCTTGGTGCGGCGCTTCTGCTTGTACGGCAGGTACAAGTCTTCGAGGCGGGTCTTGGTGTCGGCGAGTTTGATGTCGCGTTCGAGTTGCGGGGTCAGCTTGCCTTGCTCTTCGATGCTGGCAAGGATGCTGATGCGCCGTTCGTCGAGTTCTCGCAGGTAGCGCAGACGCTCTTCCAGATGACGCAACTGGATGTCATCGAGGCTGCCGGTCACTTCTTTCCGGTAGCGGGCGATGAAGGGAACGGTAGAGCCTTCATCGAGTAGCGCGACGGCCGCTTCGACCTGTTGTGGGCGTACACCGAGTTCCTCGGCGATGCGGCTGTTGATGCTGTCCATAAAACCACCTGACAAATTGTGAAAGCAGGCTCGCAGGCGCAGAGATAAAGGCTCGGCGAGTCTGGTTGAGCGGCCTGGCGTGCGCCGCTACCTGGATCAACAGGTATCCCGTTGACCCGTGAAATCGAACAATGACTGCCGCGCCATGAAAATAAAAAGCAGGCCACCTGCAGCCATGATCAGACGTTGCCTGACACAAAAGGCCGCGCATTATAACCAGCGTTCTAACATTCAGGGGCATCACTGGCGGTAGCGCGAAGGCCGGATTTCTGGCGGTGAAGGAAAAATCTGCTAACAATGCACACGGTGCGTATAACGGCAGCTACGCCATAATGCGCGCCGAGATCAAAGGAGCATCTAATGAGCAGCACTGCAAACAATGCTGAAGGCGAAAAAATTCTTATTGTTGACGACGATCCGGGGCTGAGCAGCCTGCTGGAACGTTTTTTCGTCAGCAAGGGCTACCGTGCCCGCGCCGTGCCGAACACCGAACAAATGGATCGCCTGCTGGCGCGTGAAGTGTTCAACCTGGTCGTTCTCGACCTGATGCTGCCCGGCGAAGACGGTCTGACCGCCTGCCGCCGCCTGCGCACGGCGAACAATCAGATCCCGATCATCATGCTGACCGCCAAGGGCGATGAGTTGAGCCGCATCAAGGGCCTGGAACTGGGCGCCGACGATTACCTGGCCAAGCCGTTCAACCCGGATGAGCTGATGGCCCGTGTCAAAGCGGTCCTGCGCCGTCAATCGACACCGGTGCCGGGCGCACCGGGTAGCGAAGACGAAAGCGTGACCTTCGGTGACTACGAGCTGTCCTTGGCCACCCGCGAACTCAAGCGCGGTGACGAAGTGCACATGCTCACCACCGGTGAGTTCGCGGTGCTCAAGGCCTTGGTCATGAACGCGCGTCAGCCACTGACTCGCGACAAACTGATGAACCTGGCCCGTGGCCGCGAATGGGATGCCCTGGAGCGTTCCATCGACGTGCAGATTTCCCGTCTGCGCCGGATGATCGAGCCTGATCCATCCAAACCGCGTTACATCCAGACGGTCTGGGGCGTGGGTTACGTGTTTGTTCCGGATGGCGCCGCCACCAAGTGATCGGCGATTTGTAGGAGCGGGTCTTGCGCACGATTGTTCGCAGACTCGCGATCCGCAATATGCGAGCATCGCTCGCTCCTGCAAGTGTGTAGCGGTTATCCATGAAAACCCCCGTTTGGTTCCCCCAGAGTTTCTTCTCCCGCACCCTGTGGCTGGTGCTGATCGTCGTCCTGTTCTCCAAGGCGCTGACCCTGGTTTATCTGTTGATGAACGAAGACGTGCTGGTGGATCGCCAATACAGCCACGGCGTCGCCCTGACGCTGCGCGCCTATTGGGCTGCGGATGAAAAAAACCGTGAGAAAATCGCTGATGCCGCGACCCTGATCCGGGTAGTGGGCGCGGGTGTACCGGAAGGCGAGCAACACTGGCCCTACAGTGAGATCTATCAGCGGCAGATGCAGGCCGAACTGGGTGCAGACACCGAAGTGCGATTACGCATGCACTCGCCGCCGGCCCTGTGGGTTCGGGCGCCTAGCCTGGGCGATGGCTGGCTGAAAGTGCCGCTCTATCCGCATCCGTTGCGCGGCCAGAAAATCTGGAACGTGCTCGGCTGGTTCCTCGCTATCGGCCTGCTGTCCACCGCTTCGGCGTGGATCTTCGTCAGCCAGCTCAATCAACCGTTGAAACGTCTGGTCTATGCCGCAAGGCAACTCGGCCAGGGGCGTAGCATACGTCTGCCGATCAGCGACACGCCGAGCGAGATGACCGAGGTGTACCGCGCCTTCAACCAGATGGCGGAAGACGTTGAGCAGGCCGGTCGCGAGCGCGAGCTGATGCTGGCCGGGGTGTCACACGACCTGCGTACGCCTTTGACCCGGTTGCGGTTGTCCCTGGAGTTGATGGGCGACCACAACGACCTCACCGACGCGATGGTGCGCGACATCGAAGACATGGACGCAATCCTCGACCAGTTCCTGGCGTTTATTCGCGATGGTCGTGACGAGTCTGTCGAGGAAGTGGACCTGAGCGACCTGGTGCGTGAAGTCGCTGCGCCGTACAACCAGAATGAAGAAAAAGTGCGGCTGCGCCTGGAACCGATCCAGCCGTTTCCGTTGCGTCGGGTGTCGATGAAGCGTTTGCTGAACAATTTGATCGGCAACGCCTTGCACCATGCTGGCAGCGGGGTTGAGGTGGCGGCTTATGTGTCTGGCGATACCAGTGCGCCGTACGTGGTGCTGAGCGTCATGGACCGTGGGGCGGGGATTGATCCTTCTGAATTGGAAGCGATCTTTAATCCGTTCACTCGGGGTGATCGTGCCCGGGGCGGGAAGGGGACAGGGCTGGGCCTGGCGATCGTGAAGCGGATTGCTTCGATGCATGGCGGCAATGTTGAGTTGCGCAATCGGTCCGGTGGTGGGCTCGAAGCTCGGGTGCGGTTGCCGCTTGGGTTGATGCTGCCTCGGGATGCGGTTTAAGGGTTGTTATCTTTGGTGAGGCTCATGGCCTCTTCGCGGGCAAGCCTCGCTCCTACATGGGTTTATCATCTCCTGTAGGAGCGAGGCTTGCCCGAGAAGGCGGCCTCCCTGCCGCTAGATGATTCCGGGTTTAACCTTTTCCTTTGGTCCGGGTCATATTCGGCCCGCCATTCTTCTCAAGATGCTCAATGATGATCCCCGCCACGTTTTTCCCTGTGGTGGTCTCAATCCCTTCCAGCCCTGGCGACGAGTTCACTTCCATCACCAGCGGCCCGTGATTGGAACGCAGGATATCCACACCTGCCACCGCCAAACCCATCACCTTCGCCGCGCGCAACGCGGTCATGCGTTCTTCCGGGGTGATCTTGATCAGGCTGGCGCTGCCACCCCGATGCAGGTTGGAGCGGAATTCCCCAGGCTTGGCTTGGCGCTTCATCGCCGCGATCACCTTGTCGCCGACCACGAAGCAGCGAATGTCCGCACCACCGGCTTCCTTGATGTATTCCTGAACCATGATGTTCTGCTTCAGGCCCATGAAGGCTTCAATCACCGACTCTGCCGCCGTCGCCGTTTCACACAACACCACACCGATGCCTTGCGTACCTTCCAGCACCTTGATCACCAGCGGTGCGCCGTTGACCATGTCGATCAGGTCGGGAATGTCATCCGGGGAGTGCGCAAACCCGGTCACCGGCAAACCGATCCCTCGGCGCGAGAGCAATTGCAGCGACCGCAGCTTGTCCCGCGAGCGGGCGATGGCCACGGATTCGTTGAGCGGGAAAACCCCCATCATTTCGAACTGGCGCAACACCGCGCAGCCATAAAACGTCACAGAGGCACCGATCCGCGGGATCACCGCGTCGAAACCCTCCAGCGGCTTGCCGCGGTAGTGGATCTGCGGCTTGTGGCTGGCAATGTTCATATAGGCGCGCAGGGTGTCGATCACCACCATTTCATGGCCACGCTCGGTACCGGCTTCGACCAGACGACGAGTGGAATACAGACGCGGGTTCCGCGACAGCACAGCGATCTTCATGCAACACCTGTGGAAGAGGTAGATACCGGGAACACCGGCTTGTCTTGTACATACTTGATGCCCGGATTGACCACCAGTTGGCCGTCGATCAGGGCTTTGGAGCCGAGTAGCAGGCGATAACGCATGGATTTGCGGCAGGCGAGGGTGAATTCGACCCGCCATACCCGATCACCGAGGGCCAGTGTAGTGCTGACCACATAACGCATCTGCGCGTGACCGTTGGAGCTTTTAATGGTTTTGCGCGTCACCAGTGGCGCTTCGCAGCGTCGATGACGCAACTGCACCACCGTGCCCAGGTGCGCGGTGAAGCGCACCCAGCTTTCACCGTCGCGCTCGAACGGCTCGATGTCGGTGGCATGCAGGCTTGAGGTGCTGGCACCGGTATCGATTTTTGCGCGCAGGCCCGCGACTCCCAAATCCGGGAGCGCCACCCACTCGCGCAGACCGATAACGGTCAAATGGTCAAATGTCTTCAATAGGAAAAAACCGGCGATTAACGCGTCCAGGCCTCAGGCGTTACCTGGGCCAACGCTTTGAATGCAGGCTTGGCGAACCAGTAACCCTGCATCAGAAATATTCCACAGTCCGCCAGGAAATCCCGTTCTCCGGCGCTTTCGATGCCTTCGGCGATGACTGTAACGTTCAACTCCGCACAGATTGTGACAATCCCTCGAACGATAGCCTGACGAACACGATCGCGGTCGACATCGCGGATCAGTGCCATGTCGAGTTTGATCAGGTCCGGTTGGAAATCAGCCAGCAGATTGAGCCCCGAGTAGCCCGCGCCGAAATCGTCGATGGCGGTCTTGAAGCCGAATTCGCGGTATTCACGCAGAATATTAGTCAAATGGCGATAGTTATCTACGTGCTGGCTTTCCAGGGTTTCGAAAATCAGACGGCTGATGGGGAAGTTGTGTTTTTTCGCGGCCTCCAGGGTGCTACGAATGCACAGCTCCGGGCGGTACACGGCGTTGGGCATGAAGTTGATCGACAAGTGTGTCTGCATGTTTAGATTGGCCGCCCCTGCAATGGCGCGGGTCCGGCAGAGCTGGTCGAAACGGTAGCGATTCTCCTCGGTGACCTGGTCGAGCACCGACAGTGCGCCTTCCCCGGCAACGCCGCGTACCAAGGCTTCATGAGCAAAAATCGACTGATCGCGCAGATCGACGATCGGTTGGTAGGCAAAAGAAAAATCGAAGCCCAGCGGCTCGCTTTGCTGACAGCCCTGGCAACCGCCCTGCGGCGAGGTCAATGAAGACGGGAATATAGTCACTCGATCACTCCATGCCGGTGAGCCGGCCAAGATCACAGTCTATCCGGAGGGCCGAGTTCTTGCGCCCGACAGAAACGGTAGTACAGTTCCGACTATTGGCTGAAAGAGGAATTCCAGTGGCACAAAAACAGGAAGAGGACGACAAGGTCCGTCTCGATAAGTGGTTGTGGGCCGCGCGTTTTTATAAAACACGTGCCTTGGCCAAGTCGGCGATTGAAAGCGGCAAGGTGCATTGCCGGGGTGAGCGCTGCAAACCGGGCAAGGAGCCGAGAGTCGGCGACGAGTTTCAGATTCGTGTGGGGTTCGAAGAACGCACTGTGGTGGTTCAGGCGCTATCGATCGTGCGCCGTGGCGCCCCGGAAGCTCAGACGTTGTACGCGGAGACCGATGCAAGCATCGCCAAGCGCGAAGCGGCCGCGGCCATGCGCAAGGCCGGTGCGTTGGGCGTGAGCACCGATGGCAAGCCGAGCAAGAAACAGCGACGGGATTTGTTCAAGTTTCGTGGCAGTAGCAACGACGGGTAATCCTGTTGCTTCTGTGTCGGCTGGGCTGACGCTATCGCGAGCAGGCTCGCTCCCACAGGTATTGCGCAGTCCTTTGTGGGAGTGAGCCTGCTCGCGATCGAGTGCGCAGCACTCGCCGGCAGCGCCATGGAATCAAGCGCTACGCACCACTTCGACCGGGCGCAGACTTGCAATCGCCCAGATGCGTAGCCATATCGGGTAACTGCCCAGCGGCGCATTCAGCAACTGAAATAACCACTCGTCGAAAATCAAACACAGCATCTGACCCGTAGGCCATAACCAGAAGGCCAGCAGCGTCAGAGGCAAAAAATTGCACAGAGCCAACCGGCGCAGGTCCACCTTGCTTGGAACAAACCCGGATTGTTCATAAAATGCCTCCCATGGCTGAACATCGCGCACTACCAAGTAGTGCTGCACAGGCGCAAATTTCACGTTTTGTAACCATTTGTCATTACTTCAGAACCCAGACCTATGACCGATCTACCGGATACCGACTACACCCAACGCTTCATCTTCGATGACAGCGACACCCGCGGCGAGCTGGTTTCGTTGGAACGGAGTTACGCCGAAGTCCTCGCCAAACACCCGTATCCGGAGCCGGTCGCGCAATTGCTCGGCGAGCTGATGGCGGCTGCGTCGTTGCTGGTCGGCACTTTGAAGTTCGATGGCTTGCTGATTCTTCAGGCCCGTTCCGACGGCCCGATTCCGCTGCTGATGATCGAGTGCTCCAGCGAGCGCGAAATCCGTGGCCTGGCCCGTTACGAAGCCGACCGGATCGCCCCCGACGCAACGCTCGCCGACCTGATGCCCAACGGCGTTCTGGCGTTGACCATCGACCCGACACAAGGCCAGCGTTACCAAGGCATTGTGGATCTGGATGGCGAAACCCTGTCGGAGTGCTTCACTAATTACTTCGTGATGTCGCAACAGGTGGGCACCCGTTTCTGGCTGTACGCCGATGGCCGTCGCGCCCGTGGCCTGTTGCTGCAGCAACTGCCTGCCGATCGTTTGAAAGACGAGGAAGAGCGCGCCGCCAGCTGGCAGCACATCACCGCGCTGGGCGGGACGCTGACCGCCGACGAATTGCTGAGCCTGGACAACGAAACCGTGCTCCATCGCCTCTACCACGAGGAGCAGGTGCGTCTGTTCGACGTGCAGAAACTGCGTTTCCGTTGCAGTTGCTCGCGAGAACGTTCAGGCAATGCTCTGGTCAGTCTGGGTATGGAAGACGCGCAAGCGCTGGTCATCGAGCACGGCGGCAACATCGAGATCGATTGCCAATTCTGCAACCAGCGGTACCTGTTTGATGCGGCCGATATCAGCCAATTGTTCGCTGGCGCGGGTGTCGATACGCCGTCAGATACCCGGCACTAAACCGGTTCAGCGCAGGTAAATTCACTGCTCAGCGCCGGAATAACGCCGTTCTGACGGGAGGGCCCTACTATTTTTGGGCTTTTCTGGCATAATCCGGCCCACTTTTTTCGCGGTAGTAGTGCACGACTTTCTACTACAAAACGTTTGGAGCACTCGGCCACTGGCCGACGGGGAACCTCATGACGCAAGCCAATAACGCCGTGTACACCGATCTGAGTGTTGATGATCTGGTTAAAGAAGCCCTGAATCGCGGTGAAGGCGAGCTTGCCGACACTGGCGCGCTGGTTGTTCGCACCGGTCACCGTACCGGTCGCTCGCCAGTCGATCGTTTTATCGTTGAAGAGCCGTCCACTCAGGCCGCCATTGCCTGGGGCCCGATCAACCGCAAGTTCCCGGCCGACAAGTTCGATGCCCTGTGGGACCGCGTCGAGGCCTTCAACAACGCGCAAGAGCATTTCGTTTCCCACGTCCATGTAGGCGCGTCCGAAGATCACTACCTGGCCGTGAAAATGACCACGCAGACTGCCTGGCAGAACCTGTTCGGTCGTTGCCTGTTCATCAACCCGGCCCAGTACAACCCGGCTGGCCGTGAAGAGTGGCAAGTGCTCAACGTCGCCAACTTCGAATGCGTTCCAGAGCGTGACGGCACCAACTCCGATGGTTGCGTGATCCTCAACTTCGCACAGAAGAAAGTGCTGATCGCCGGCATGCGCTACGCCGGTGAAATGAAAAAAGCCATGTTCTCGGTGCAGAACTTCCTGCTGCCGGCCGCCGACGTGCTGCCAATGCACTGCGCTGCCAACATCGGCGAAGCGGGCGACGTTACCTTGTTCTTCGGTCTGTCCGGCACTGGTAAAACCACCCTGTCCGCCGACGAAAGCCGTTACCTGATCGGTGACGACGAGCACGGCTGGGGCGAAGGCGTGGTCTTCAACATCGAAGGCGGTTGCTATGCCAAGTGCATCGACCTGTCCGAGAAGAACGAGCCAGTCATCTGGAAAGCCATCAAGCACGGCGCAGTCCTGGAAAACGTCATTATCGATGACGCCAAGCACGCCGACTACGCTGATGTCAGCCTGACCCAGAACAGCCGCGCCGCCTACCCGCTGGAGCACGTTGCCAAGCGTTCCGAGAAAAACCTCGGTGGCGAGCCAAACGCTGTGATCTTCCTGACCTGCGACCTGACCGGCGTCCTGCCGCCAGTCTCGATCCTCAGCGAAGAACAAGCGGCCTACCACTTCCTGTCCGGCTACACCGCTCTGGTGGGCTCGACTGAAATGGGTTCCGGCAGCGGCATCAAGTCGACCTTCTCCACCTGCTTCGGCGCACCGTTCTTCCCGCGTCCGGCCGGCGAATACGCAGAACTGCTGATCAAACGCATCCGCGGCTTCGGCTCCAAGGTCTACCTGGTCAACACCGGCTGGACCGGCGGCGGCTACGGCGTCGGCAAACGCTTCAACATCCCGACCACGCGTGGCGTGATTGCAGCGATCCAGAGCGGTGCTTTGATCGGTGCTGAAACCGAGCACCTCGACACCATCAACCTCGACGTGCCGCTGGTTGTGCCGGGCGTTGAGACTGGCCTGTTGAACCCGCGTAACACCTGGGCTGACAAGGCTGCTTATGATGAAGCTGCCAAGGCATTGGCTGGGTTGTTTGTTGAGAACTTCAAGAAGTTTGAAGTGAGCGACGCGATCAAGGCTGCTGGGCCTAAGCTGTAAGGCTTGGATTTAGCGAGTGAAAAAGCCGCCCTTTGAGGGCGGCTTTTTTGTGGGCGCTCGGTTCAGGTTTTCAGGTGTAAGACGAACGCTCCGACTAACACCAAAACCACGCCCAGCACCTGTATTTTCGCCAGTCTCTCCTTGAAGAATACGTAGCCCAGAATCGCCGCAATGCCGCCGGACAATGTACTGATCACCGTCACCACGGAAACCGATCCCGCCACCGCGCCCCAGGCAAATGAAGAGAACCCACCGAGGTTCATCAGGCTGGCGCCTGTTAACGTCATGCAGTTTTTCATCGGCGGAATTTTCAAGCCATCCTTGATCTTCAACACCATGACAACCAGCACGATCAGCCCAATCAGATAGGCCAGCCAAAGCATCGTTACCGGACCCAGTACCGGAAGAACGAAGCGGCCTTGCAGCCAGAAACTGGTGCCATAAAAAACAGCCGCCAACAATGCATAGGCAATCGAGCTGCTGGCCTGAGTGGTGTGTGGAAGTTTCGAGTCAGAGTGGATGCTGGAAAGGACGACCCCGATCACACACAGCGCGATGCACAGCAGTTGGATCAGGCTGATCTGTTCTCCGCCCGCCCAGGACAGCAACGTGGTGACCACGCCGTAAGAGGTCACCAACGGCGCGACGATAGAGGCTTGGCCGAGGGCGAACGCCTTGGACAAGGCCAGCGCTCCGGACACGGTCAACACAGCGGCGACAATGCCGATCAGCCAGACATCGAGCGACGCCGACATCGATTTGAGAATGAAGGCAGGGAAGGCGATCAGCAACAGGCTCATGATGCTGAAGCCCAGCGCCTGACCGAAATAGACCGCGCGTTTAACGCCGACCGCGCGGGCGTTCAAACCCACCAGAAAATCCGTGCCGCCCCAAAGCAAGGCGGCGAGCAAACCCATCAATACGTCCACGCTATGTCCTTATAGGTGTGTTTGGGGAGCGCATCGTAACCTTGGGTTGGAAGTGGCGATAGCTGGTGAAATCGAGGAGAGCGGTTTCACAGTATTAAAGCCTCGCACGCGCCCCAATCTACATGCCTCGTTATGTGTTGGATTCAGGCTTCTTTTTTTCCGTAAATAAAGCGGAGAAAGCGTGGGTATTCAGTGGGAAGTCGTCCGGGTCAAACCCGCTGTAATCTGACTCACGAATAACACTACCTGTCTGAGAGCCGAATGGTTTGCTTACCTTGGCGGTAGTGGTGCTTTGTTCGTGCCTGGTTTTTTTTAACTTTGGACTTGGGGCTCTACTTAACTGAGCGTCCTGTAATCGACGTCCCATCTCATCGGATTCGCCAAGCTTGTTCAAGTCTTGCTCCAGACTCAATACCTGCATCACTGACAAATACGCCCCCATTGTCACCCCAGCAGCACCCGACTCCAGTGAGCGTAAGGTCATGACAGACATACCCGCGCGCTCTGCCACCATTTTGGCAGTCAGCCTTCGACGTAAACGAGCCAGTTTCAGGCGTTCGCCGAACTCGGTAAGCAGTCGTTTTGTACGAGGAAGCAGTGGCGCTGTTTTTCTAGCCATGCAGCTAATATTCCTTCACTTCTGAGGTGATAGCGCCAGAATAATTGCAGTTATGGGCTTTTTCAGTCGCCGCTTCTGCTGTTTTTGCTTTCCATTTCCTGTGTATCCCAGCGTTGCGTCTTGACCGCTTGATAAAGCATGCCGATGGTCAGCGGGACTTTGTCACCGCGACCCTTTGCTCTTCGCTTGAGATGCACATCAAACCCTTCCGGCTGAAAGTAGCGATAGGCGTCATAGTCCACGAAGTCGATCCCGAACTGTTCTTCCAGCGCTTCCATCAGGTGTCGCGCATCGGCACCGTTGCAGCCCAGGTCGAAGTTGATCGAGGTGGTGAGGTTGATGGTTTTGCGTTCGGGCAGGCCGAGCTCTTCGTGTAGCAACTGCATGAGCAGGTGCATGGTGTGATCGTCGGGGAAGTTGGGGGCGAGGTTCATGGTGGCGTCCAGTGGGAGGAAAGGATGGCGCTGATGTGTTCAGCGCCTCCGTTCAAATAACGAGCAGTTGCGTCGATCTATCCGAGCCTTGTTGGCCTCAAATTAAGGGGCCTCTGCGGTTGACCTAGTCATGGCCAGTGTTGTCTCGCATGCAGTACCCGCATAATCACTACCGCTTGTGGCAGGACCGTATAGACCATGACGTAATTTGGTGTGGCGACTATTTCATGAGTGCCAAAAATTCTTCCCTTTCTATAAAGCTTTGGGTGCTCGCGAGCTTGCTCTGATTTGGACTCAAAGACTTCGTCTAAAGCGATGGCCGCATAAGGGTTGTCCTCGCAAATGTAATTCATGATGTTGTCCCGGTCAGTCAGCGCCGTGGGGCGCCAAATTACCCGCATTAGCGTGCCCGTTGACGTATGGCATCACGTTTTGCCGCAAAGATTCGACGCGCCTCTTCGTCGCTTACGCTTGGCCGTGGATCATCGATGCTGGCTTGAACTTGCTTCCTAAACCATTCGTCGTAAGCGGCTGCATCGTGAACTTGCTTCAATGCCTCTGAACGGTCAGGGCGAGAATAGGTTTTTACTTGTAGTGGGTCGTAACCAGAGCTATCGACATCGAAATGAGTGACGCCTATTCCTTGCAAATAGATCACCAGAGTTTCTAGTCGTTTGAATAATCGAATTTGCTGGCTGCGTTGGGCTGCCAGGGAATGTGTTTGTGATCCATGTTGAACTTGAACTGCCCACCCACCTTGCTTGGCCAAAATGTGAGTGGCGTTAATAGCGCCGCTTTCAACCAGTTTGACAAGCGCGGTGTGATCGATCGTTTCGGTGGTCATAAGAAGGAGCCCATGGCTGATCAGTGGCTCACATGCTACGCAATCAATAATAGTTTGCAATCTTCAATCTCCATTGAGGATGTAGGAATAAGTATCCTTTTTCGTGGACAGCCAGCTCACAGTGAGGCTGGCATGCCCTTGGAACACAGTCTTTTAGGCTGGCGGTTTCCAGCCCATCATGCGTTGCTGGGCGACTTGCAGCAGGTCGCAGCCGTCCTGGGTTAGCAGGTAGACCGCGTGGGTGATGTGCGGGATGTCTTCGACATCGCCGTGTTTAAAGCATTGGCAATGCAGGGTTTGGAGGAGGTCGCTGGAGGCTCGGATGCGCTGGAGGGCGGCTTCGAGGATGTCCTGAGGGTTTGCCTCTGTGTCGATGATCAGGGGCGGGGAATCGGTGAGGTTGGTTTGTAGTGGGAGGTAGCGATTGTTTGTAGATGGGTTCCATTTCTTCATTGGTTTAGCCTCAAATGCATCAGGAAGAACCGCTACCACCGTGACCAAGCGATGGGAGGCGGACTGTGTTCGGGTTGGTCAACCGATGAGGCTCACATCCCGGCACGCCCGAGGGCGTCCCAAACACAGCCACCATATAGCGTGCAGGCACTTGAAGTGACGGCAGCATACAACGGACGTATAGATATGAGCTATTCGGGTGACCAAGCCCGAGCCGCTGAATTAGCAGCGACAGTCACGACTATAGATACGACCCACCAGGCAGCGATAGACGACAAAGAGTCCCCGCTTGTAGGAACGGGCCGAACCTTCGCTAGGCCGTTTCTATAGGAATTTTCCGCGACGCGATTTCTCGGGTTTTTCCGCCATCAACGAATGTGCTGATACGCCGAAACATCCAGCAAACTAGTGCTCAACCCGGTCGCCGGCGCATAGATAGTGCCTTTCACCGCCGAGAAGCTGACCCCATTGCTGCCCAGCGAAACGTAGCGTTCGCCTTGATCCAGTTCGGTGAAGTAGGTGTAGGAGTATTTGTGCATCAGCTTGTACTTAGCTTCGTCGCGGGCCACGGCGTTGCTGAGGTTTTCCAGGTCGGCCTGGGTCAGGTTCAACGGTTTGTCCAGCTGCACACCCCAACGCTTGAGGCAGACTTCGGCGAGGTGGCGGACGATCCGGCCTGGCTCGGCCAGGGTTTTCGGGCCGTTGGTGCCAGTAGGGGATGCGTTGCCCGCCATGGTGGCGTGGCGGCCGGCCATGGGGTAGATGTGGGTTTTGGTGCCGGTGGCGGTTTGCGGGATGACGCAGCTGAAGCCTTTCGAGCGTTCGTCCCGGGCATAGAAACCTACATACTCTTTGACGTTGGCCCCGAGTTTGACTTTGTCATCCTGAAAGTTACCGGTGCCCGGCACCGGATCAAGGGCAAAGATATTCACCGGAATATTTTTAAGTTCATCGTCCTTGAGCATGGCATTGGCCAGCATATGGCAACTTACGCCGCCGCGGCTCCAACCCACCAGATTGACTTGGGTGGGAATAACACCGTCTTTGCGGAACGTCTTGATAATTTGTTCCTGTAATTTTTGTTGCGTCACGCTGCGGTCGCCATAGTTATATTTGCGCCAGAACCACGAGCCTTCAGCTTTCACGTCTTCGATTGGAATGCCGGCAGCTTTCAGGCGGTTATATTCTGCTTCGGTCAGTTGCTCGCGCTGCCAGTCGCATCGGCCTTTGATGATGTTGATCGCGTGTTGAACGTTCTCCGCCCAGCCTTTGCCGAACAGTGAGCCGCTGAGGCCGTAGTCCTTGGACTTGGTAAAGAGGTCGTCGGCTTGCAGGTTGCCGCTGCCGGGACCGTCGACCACAATCCATTCGGCGAACTCGCGGCCGGCATGGTGAGAGGCAAGTGTGGAGACCAGTTCACCGTCCCAAAAGTTCTCATGAGTGTCGTCGAACTTGGTCGAGCCGGTGCCGCAAAAGAAAATAGTTAATGTAGTCATTGTAGTGCTCTAGTGTGATTTAAGAGCTTGCAGACTAATGTTTGTTGTTTGGATGTTGAAGAAGTTAGTTGTTTCTATATTTGTGGTTTTAATATTATATTTTTTGTCTTGCAACTTCGAGAAGTTCACAGCCATCCTGAGTTAATAAATAAAGCGCATTCACTATATGGGGAATGTCTTTCACGTCAGCCTGTTTGAAGCACAGGCAATAAAGTGTTTCGAGCAGGTCGCTGGCGGCGCGCAGGCGTTGGTGAGCGGCGTCGAGGACGGCGCCGGTGCTGGCGGCGGTGTCGATGACCAGCACGGGCGTTTCGCTGTAGCTGGTTTTGAGCGGGCGATAGCGGTCTTGCATGAGGTCAGTCCCTGTGTTCAACGGCGCGGCAAACTATAGAGGCGTGCGTTCAGCCGTCGCAATACCGCGCAAATGGACGGGGTTTGTAGGGGATTTACCTGCGCTGTGGCCTTTTGCCTACGTGTACCCCGAGGCTTTTTTCAGCAATACCCCTAGAGGTCGAATTTCCTACGTGTTTGTCAGGCGCAGCGCATCAATCCTCTGTATGGTGCGCGCCAGAATCTGTAGGACGTTTCCAAAACGTCTGTCCAACGCTTAAAGGGAATTAGGTATGCAATGGCTACGTATGGCCTCGATTTTGTTGCTGTGGGCGGGTGTTTGTCGTTTGACGGGCGCGGCCGATGCGAGCAACTCGATGGTACTCGCCAACATGGGTCGCACCGGTTGGCCAGATGCCCTGACCAGCCAGGCGAACGTGGACACCGCGTCCCGCGCCGAGGTGTTGATGTTTGGCAAGGCACTGCTGGCCAGCGAGAGGCTCGACGAACAAGGTCTGAAACAACGACTGGGCGTGCAGGATGTGAAGCTCAAATCGGTCAGGCAAGTGCGTGACGGGCTGTGGGATCGGTTACTGACCACCTACCGCAGCGCCAGTCAGAACTGCGACGGCGAACCCTTCTGCCCCCGCGTGCGAAGTGTCGCCGATTTGCGTCAGTTGGCGGCGGCCTTCACGGGCGAAATCAGCCCGGCCCATGCGGTTTGGGCGAGCAAGAGCCAAACATTTCACGAGCAGATATTGAACGAGCAGCTGCGGGTGGCGGTGATGGTGCCGTAGCCACTCATGGCGTAGTCGTCAGGATGTTCGCCAGGCTTGTTGGGCTGCGCATTCCAGGGTGTCGCATGTAGCTAGCAACGGCGGTTCTTCGGGAATCCTGTCGCAGCCGTTCAGCAGCAGGGATGTCAGGATCAGGGCGATCGCGAAAAACGATTTTTGAGGCATGGTCGTTCCTTGTTCAAATGCCGCGCTCATCAGGCGTCCTGCCATGATGTGAAGTGCGCGGACGGTGGTTGTGCGAGAAGACCTTAACGTCAGATCCAAGGGCTGCGCGAGGAACAAAGTGTTTCGTTTGTTTCATCCTGTGGCAAAGGCCCCTGGAGCGAGTGAGGCTGTATCATCCCGTATCGTTTTGGTCCCCGACCTTTTCTCGACTCGCTGCGTTTGCCGGCTAGGCTTTGGGCTTCGCAGCGGTCAACGGAGTGACAGCTTATGCACAACACCCTGGAACAGGTTTTCGGTTATCCACAGTTTCGGCCCGGCCAGGAGGCGGCGGTCAGCGCGGTGTTGGCCGGGCGCTCGGCAGCGGCGATTTTCCCCACAGGCTCGGGCAAGTCCCTTTGTTATCAATTGCCGGCGCTGTTGCTGCCGCACCTGACGCTGGTGGTCTCGCCGCTGTTGGCATTGATGCAGGATCAGTTGGCCTTCCTGCAACGCCACGGCATAGCGGCGGGCAGTATTGATTCGGCCCAGAGTCGTGACGACGCAAGCGATGTGATGGCCCGGGCCAAGTCCGGCGAGCTGAAGATTTTGATGATCTCTGTGGAGCGCTTGAAGAACGAGCGTTTCCGCAATTTCTTGCAGCAGGTGCCGATATCGTTGTTGGTGGTGGACGAGGCGCACTGCATCTCGGAGTGGGGCCACAACTTCCGCCCCGACTACCTCAAGCTTCCCGACTATCAACGTCAGTTCAACATTCCGCAGGCGTTGCTGCTGACGGCCACCGCGACGCCCAAAGTAATCGCGGACATGGAGGCCAAATTCGCCATCGCCCCGGAAGATGTAGTGACCACAGGTTTCTACAGGCCGAACCTGAATCTGCTGGTCGAGCCGGTACGCGGTCAGGACAAGCGCCGACGCTTGGTCGAATGGATGAGCGAACGTCCGGGCCAGCCGAGCATCGTCTACGTCACCCTACAAAAAACCGCGGAACACATCGCCGAACACTTGGGTCGCAATGGCATTCAGGCTGAGGCCTATCACGCCGGTTTACCCCACGAACAACGCGAAGCCATTCAAAAACGTTTCATGGGCGGGCAGTCCAATTGCATCGTTGCCACCATCGCCTTCGGCATGGGCATCGACAAGAGCGACATCCGCAACGTGGTGCATTTCGACCTGCCCAAATCCATCGAAAACTACAGCCAGGAAATTGGCCGCGCCGGGCGTGACGGGCAGCCGTCGGATTGTTTGGTATTGGCCAACCGCGACAGCCTCAACGTGCTGGAAAACTTCGTCTACGGCGACACGCCTGAGCTGGATGGCATTCGCTGCGTGCTCGACGAGTTGCAAGCTGCCGCGCCCGAGGGGCAGTGGGAGTTTCTATTGGGGCCCTTGGCGGACCAGAGCAACATTCGCCAATTGCCGCTCAAGACCTTGCTGGTGCAACTCGAACTGCGTGGTTTGATCGCTCCGCGTTACGCCTATTACGCCGAATACCGCTTCAAGTATTTGCAAGAACCGGAAGCCTTGCTGGCCCGCTTCGAGGGCGAGCGAAAAGACTTTGTCGCGGCAATCATCCAGACCTCCAGCCGTGCGCGGACCTGGGCCACGGTGAATTTCGACGCGCTCTCTGAACAGCATCAAGCCGAGCGCAACCGGGTGGTCAAGGCGCTGGATTATTTCCAGGAGAAAGGCTGGGTCGAGCTGGAAAGCAAGCAGATGACCGAGGTCTACAGCCTGCTGCAATCGAATGTCGACAGTCAGGCACTGAGTGCCGAACTGCACGCTTATTTCACCCAGCATGAACGCACCGAGATCGCGCGGATTCACGCCATGCTGGATCTGTTCGCCACCGACCATTGCCTGGGTTATCGCCTGGCCGAGTACTTCGGCGACGACAATGCCCCTCGTCAGTGCGGCCATTGTTCGGTGTGTCATGGGCACGTAGCGCGGCTGCCAACGCCGCCGGAATTACCAGCGCTTGTGGATAAAAACTTTGAAGCGCTGTGCGGTGATTTTATCCACAGGCATGAACAGCACACCGGCAATGTCCCGTCGGCTGAGCGGGTGACCCGGTTTCTGTGCGGGATCAGCGTGCCGCTGTTTACCAAGCTGAAGGCGCGTTCGATTCCGGGATTCGCAGCACTGGAAAACTATCCGTACGCCGACGTGCGCGGATGGGCGGAACAACATTTATCGGGCTGAACCGTGTCCACTAACGTAGGAGTGAGCCTGCTCGCGATAGCGATCTATCAGCCAGCATCGTTGTTGAATGTGCTGACGCTATCGCGAGCAGGCTCACTCCCACAGGGATTTGCAATGATCCTGCGGGTAGATCCATCCGCTGAATGTTGCTCATCACAGGAATAAATTTCAAAAATGCCCAGCGGCTGACTATGGTGAGGGCTGTCTTCGGATCGCCAACAAGAGAACAACCATGAGCCAGACACCGTTCAACATTCAGCGCGCCGCCGTCATCGGTGCGGGCACCATGGGCCGTGGCATTGTCATGTGCCTGGCCAATGCCGGCGTTCCGGTGCAGTGGGTCGATAACAATCCGCAGATGCTGGAACAGGCGCTGGCCACCGTGGCGGACACCTACGCGCACAATGTGCGACAGGGCCGGATCGATCAGGCCGAGGCGGACGCGCGTATTGCACGGGTCACGGCGGCGTCTGATTATGCGGCGATCCGCGATGTTGATCTGGTGATTGAAGCGGTTTACGAAAACCTGGAACTCAAGCAAAAGATTTTCCGCGAACTGGACGGGCTGCTCAAACCCGAAGCCATTCTGGCGAGTAACACTTCAGCACTGGATATCGACGCCATCGCCGCCGCGACTCGCCGTCCGGCTCAGGTCCTGGGCCTGCACTTCTTCAGCCCGGCGCACATCATGAAGTTGCTGGAAATCGTCCGCGGTGCGCAAACCTCTCCGGCAGTGCTCGATGCGGCGCTGGAGTTGGGCAAGCGCATGGGCAAGGTCAGCGTGGTGGCCGGCAACTGCGATGGTTTCATCGGCAACCGCATGCTCAATACCTATGTGCTGGAAGCGCGCAAAATGTTGCTGGAGGGCGCTTATCCCTATCAGGTGGATGCCGCACTACAAGGATTCGGTTTTGCCATGGGGCCGTTCCGCATGTACGACGTGGTTGGCGTCGACCTGGGATGGCGGGCTAGAGAATTGGCGGGCACAGGGCAGGATGCGCCCGAGGTACAGGTAGATAACCGTCTGTGCGAATTGGGGCGTTTTGGTCAGAAGAGCGGCAACGGCTATTACCACTACGAACCGGGTAGTCGACAGGCTGAACACGATCCGGAAGTCGATGCACTGGTGTTGCAGGTCAGCGAAGGGCTTGGGTTTCAGCGTCGGGAGATAAGCGCCGAGGAGATTCTTGAGCGCTGTCTGCTGGCACTGGTCAATGAAGGGGCAAAGATCCTTCAGGAAGGAATTGCGGGGTCGGCGCACGACATCGATCTGGTGTACCTCAACGGTTATGGTTTCCCGGGGGACAAGGGCGGGCCGATGGCGTGGGCGGATCAGCAAGGGCTGGCGGATATTCATCAGCGATTGATGGCGCTGGAGACCCGGCAGGGTGATCACTGGAAACCGGCGCGCTTGATTGGCGAGTTGGAGGTGGCAGGTAAAGGGTTTACGGATCGCTGATTGATATAGCGCCTGTGAAGGCCTCTTCGCGAGCAAGCCCGCTCCCACATGAACTCTGGTGGTGCACAAATCTGTGTTCGCTGAAGATCAAAAGGTGGGAGCGGCGGTGCGGCGATCCGACTTGCTCGCGAAGAACGATAACGCGGTTTTCGCCTTAGACTGGCAATCCAACTTAAGGAATCGACGCTGATGCCCCAACGCACCGACTACCCCCACTTCCAGCCCATCACCACCCGCTGGCACGACAACGATGTCTATGGCCACGTTAACAACGTCACTTACTACAGCTTCTTCGACACGGCAGTGAACACCTACCTGATCGAAGTCGGTGGCCTGGATATCCATGACGGCGAGGTGGTGGGTTTTGTGGTGAGTTCGTCTTGCGATTACTTTGCTTCCATCGCCTTTCCGGACCGGATCGAGATTGGTCTGCGGGTGGGCAAGTTGAGCAACAGCTCGGTGCAGTACGAGCTGGCGGTGTTCAAGGCCGGGGAAGACGAGGCCTGCGCGGCGGGGCGCTTCGTGCATGTATTTGTAGATCGGGCGTCGAATCAGCCGGTGGCGATTCCTGCCGGGTTGCGCGGTGCGTTGGAACGCCTGGTGGTTTGAAGGACAAAAAAAATCGCAGCCTTGGGCTGCGATTTTTTATCTAGCTGTCAGCGATGCCGTTCAGGCCTCAATGATGACGATTGTGCTTGTGATGCTTGCGGTGACCATAGGCATGACCACGGCCCGGGTGGCCGTCACGGTAGTAGCGACGATCATCACGGCCGCCGCGATAGGAGCGACGATCATCGTCCTCGTCGCTCTTGTTACCCATGTAGTTACCCAGCGCGCCACCGGCACCGCCGCCTGCTGCGGAGCCGATCAGGCTGCCGGTGGTGCCGCCCATGCTGCGGCCGACCACGTTACCGCCTGCTGCGCCCAACGCACCGCCGATGGCGGCTTCGCCACGGCTGCGTTTGTCTGCGCCGACTGCGCTACCACCCGCGCCGCCCAGGGCCGCGCCAATGGTGGAACCTGTATTGCCGCCTAGCGACTGACCGACGACCGAGCCAAGAACCCCGCCCAATGCGCCGCCCACACCTGCTTCGGTGGTGCCTCCGGCAGAAGCGAAGCCACTGACCAGGCCAAGGGACAACAAGAGAATCGAGGAGAACTTCATTAGAGGAACCTCAAGGGGATGACGGCGCGATCCTGAGGCTGTGTCATGGTCGTGACAATCGAAATCCGACGAGTAACACGACTTGAGCACATTTCTATAAGTTACTGTTTTTTGGGCGGAACTTAAGTGTTTTTCGCCGGTCTTTAGCTACTTCGGATGGGCCGTTTTTGCGAAAAACGGCCTTTTTTGTGGGCGATTGGAAAGTTGCCGAATCGTTTCGATCATGTGTTGTCATGTCGGACGCCTTCGCGGGCAAGCCTCGCTCCTACAGGTCTGTGTCGTGTACGAAATGCGTACGACAAAGACCTGTAGGAGCGAGGCTTGCCCGCGAAGGGGCCAGACCTACAGACGCATCAAGCCGACTTGGCCATGATCAACCCAGTCTCACTCGCCATTTCCAGCCGGATTGCCACAAACTTCGACGTTGGCGTATGGCTGCCATCCCCGGTGCTTTCCAGCGGCACCAGCGAATTCACTTCCGGGTAATACGCAGCCGCCTGCCCCGCAGGAATATCAAACGCCAGCAGCGTAAAGCCCTTCACCCGACGCTCGCGCCCATCATCCCAGATCGAAACGATGTCAGCCTTCTGCCCAGGCTTGAACCCCAGGCGAATAATGTCGGCTTCATTGACGAACAACACATCCCGCTGACCTTTCACGCCCCGATAACGGTCATCAAGCCCATAAATCGTGGTGTTGTACTGATCGTGAGAACGCATTGACTGCATGATCAGATCCGGCAACACGCCCGTGGCGCGGGTGCGTTCGTGCACCAGGTCTTTTGGCAGCACGTTCGCCCGGAAATTGGCGCGCCCTGACGAGGTGTTCCACTTGCGCGCACCGGCGCTGTTGCCGAGGTAGAAACCGCCAGGGTTTTTGACCCTCTCGTTGAAGTCACGGAAGCCCGCAATGGTATCGGCGATCAGGTCGCGGATGCGGCTGTAATCGGCCACCAGCCAGTTCCAGTCCACCGGTTTGCTGCCCAGGGTGGCGGCAGCGATGCCGGCGATGATCGACGGCTCGGAACGCATCTGGTTCGACAGCGGCTGCAACTGGCCGTTGGAGGCGTGGACCATGCTGAACGAATCTTCGACGGTCACCGCTTGCGCGCCTTCGGTCTGGATGTCGATGTCGGTACGGCCCAGGCACGGCAGGATCAGCGCGTCTTTCCCGTGGGCCAAATGGCTGCGGTTGAGCTTGGTGCTGATCTGCACGGTCAGGTCGCAATTGCTCAGGGCCTGGAAGGTGCGGGTGCTGTCCGGGGTTGCTTGAGCGAAGTTGCCGCCCAGGCCGATGAACACTTTCGCGCGACCATCGGCCATGGCATGGATCGCCTCGACCACGTTGTGGCCGTTTTCACGCGGCACCTTGAACTGGAAGCGCCGCTCCAGGGAGTCGAGGAACGCCACTGGCGGACGCTCGTTGATACCCATCGTCCGGTCGCCCTGCACGTTACTGTGGCCACGCACCGGGCACAGACCGGCGCCCGGCCGGCCGATGTTGCCGCGCAGCAGCATCAGGTTGGCGATTTCCTGGATGGTCGCTACCGAATGGCGATGTTGGGTAATGCCCATGGCCCAGCACATGATCACGTTCTTGCCTTTGGCGTACATGCGCGCCGCTTGCTCGATTTCCACCAGGGTCAGGCCGGACTGCTCAACGATCTGCGCCCACGGTGTGTCGTCGATGGCGCCCAGGTATTCCAGCACGTTGGCGCTGTGTTCATTGAGGAAGTCGTGATCGAACACCGATGGCTGGCCAGTCTGCTGCGCCTCGCGCTCCCAATGCAGCAGGAATTTCGCCATGCCGCGCAGCAACGCCATGTCGCCGCCCAGCGCTGGACGGAAATACGCCGTGTTGGTCGGCTTGTCGCCATTGGTGAGCATTTCAATCGGGTGTTGCGGATGCTGGAAGCGTTCCAGGCCACGCTCTTTCAGCGGGTTGACGCATACCACTTGGGCGCCGCGTTTCACCGCTTCGCGCAGCGGTTCGAGCATCCGTGGGTGGTTGGTGCCCGGGTTCTGGCCCCAGACAAAAATCGCATCGGCGTGTTCGAAGTCATCGAAGGTCACGGTGCCTTTACCGACGCCGACACTCTGCGCCAGGGCCACGCCGCTGGCTTCGTGGCACATGTTCGAGCAGTCGGGGAAATTGTTGGTGCCGTAGGCGCGCACGAACAGCTGATACAAGTACGCCGCTTCGTTGCTGGCGCGGCCCGAGGTGTAGAACTCGGCTTGATTGGGGCTCGACAGCCCTTGCAAGTGTTTACCGATCAGCGCGAATGCCGCTTCCCAGCTGATCGGCTTGTAGCGATCGGTTTCGGCGTCGTAGCTCATCGGCTCGGTCAAACGGCCCTGATACTCGAGCCAATAGTCGCTCTGTTCCAGCAACGAGCTGACGCTGTGCTTGGCGAAGAACGCGCCGTCGACACGCCGTTTGGTCGCTTCCCAGTTCACCGCTTTGGCGCCGTTCTCGCAGAATGCCACCATGCCGGCTTCGTTGGAATCGCCCCAGGCGCAACCGGGGCAGTCGAAGCCGCCGTTCTTGTTGGTTTTGAGCATCATGCGCAGGTTTTTCAGCGCGTTGTCACTGGTCAACCAGGCCCGGGCAACGCTGGCCAGTGCGCCCCAGCCACCGGCCGGGCCTTTGTAGGGCTTGTAGCGAGGGACGGGTTTCTGGTCGGCTTGACGGTGTTGACTCACGCTTGATTCTCCAATGCCGGGCTGTAGACCCGCGGCGCATTCTTCTGGGGCAGATGGATAAGGTTTAAGTTGTGGCGGCGGGCCCATTGCACGGCAAGGCCCGTGGGCGACGACAGGCTGACGAGGGTCTGGATGCCTGCGCGCAACACTTTCTGGATCAATTCGAGGCTGCAACGGCTGGTGACAATCGCCAGGCCGCCTTCAGTCGGGATCTTCTGGCGAATCAACCCGCCAATCAGCTTGTCGAGGGCGTTATGCCGTCCGATGTCTTCGCGGCCCAGCAGCAATTCGCCCTGACCGTTCATGAACACCGCCGCATGCACCGCGCCGGAGTACTGGCCAAGAGGCTGGAACGCACTGATGCGCTGACGCAAACCATCGAGCCACTCGGCGGGTGGCAAGGGTGCGCCGGCCAACACCTTGAGGTCTGGCAACGCCTGTTCAACCGCCTCCACGCCACAGAGTCCGCAGCCGCTGGTGCCGGCCATTTGCCGACGCTGCTGCTTGAGGTTCCAGAACGCGCGGTTGGCGATGGTCACTTGCGCGTATTGCGCCGAGCCAGACCCGCTGAGTTGCAGGTCATAGATGTCGGAGGCGTCTTCGATGATGCCGCTGCCGAGGCTGAACCCGACGATGAAGTCTTCAAGATCCGTGGGCGTTACCAACATCACAGCCTGACTGATGCCGTTATAAGCGATCGCCAACGCGACTTCTTCGGCGAGCGCGGTGCTGGCCGATTCGGTGTGCTGAAGGTCGCTGTAACGGTACGTCTGGCTGGCGGCGGGCGCGGGCGTTTCGAGGGCTGGCGCCGCGCCAACAGGGCGCTTGGTGTTCATGAGGCATCACCGACGGTTTAGTCAGCTTTAAGCCTATGCGCGTCAAGTTGTCACGTCTAATCGCTATTACTGATCCGCTGATAGATGGCGTCGATCAAGAGGCCGCCAGCGATTGTTGATAAATCGCAAAACAGGCTTCTGCCAATGCTGATCTCGGGGCGCTGCGGCGCATGATCAGCCCCAGCCGGGCAAGGGTCTGGGCGTTTTCGATGGGTTGCAGACGCAAGTGATCGGTCAGGTTTTCCAGGCCGCCCTCCAGCGGCATCACTGCGCAGCAGAGACCGCCGTGTACCGCTTGTAACAATTGGTGGACGGCATCGGTTTGCAGAAGCGGTTGTGGCGTCAGGCCACGGCTGTGGAAGTTGTGGTCAATGGACTGGCGAAAGTGCATGCCGCTGGTGAGCATGCCCAGCGGCAGTTCGATCAATGACTCCCAACTCAATGGTGCCTCGCCGAAGCTGAAGAAGCGCTGATCGTAGAGCAGGCCCATGCGGGTTTCGCTGAAGGCCAGGGAATCGAAGCGCTCGCCGTCCAGACGCTCCAGATATGACACGCCGAGGTCCAGGCGATTGTTCGCCAGTTGTTCGAGGATTTGTTCGGAACTCAGGGCCGAGAGTTCAAAGCGCAGATTCGGGTGCTCGGTATGCAGGCGTTGCATCAGGGGCAGCGGGTCGAAACTCGACAGCGGCACCACGCCCAGCCTGAGTGTGCCGACCAGATTACCGCGACAGGCGGCAGCCTCGGCCTGCAAGCCGTCATAGGCTGCCAGCACCGTACGCGCCCACGCCAACACGCGCTCGCCCGGTGCGGTGAACCCTTCGAAGCGCTGGCCGCGATTGACCAGCGGCAGGTCGAGCTCTTCTTCGAGGCTGCGCAGGCGCATGGACAGGGTCGGCTGGGTGATGTGACAGCGCGCCGCGGCCTGGCCGAAGTGCCGGGTTTCGTCGAGGGCGATGAGGAATTTCAGCTGCTTGATGTCCATCTTCGCTCCAGGGCGCGGTGAGGGAGGGGATTCTAGCGCTTGCGTCGGATCAACGTCATTGGTCGGGTTGGAACCGGGGGTTGCAAGCTTGGTCTAGTCTTTTGCGTCTGGAACCTAAAACCCAAGGAGAGCAAACGATGAGCCTTTTCAGTTTTCTAAAAGATGCCGGTGAAAAAATTCTCGATGCGCTGACGCCGGACAAGGCCGAAGCCAACAGCGAGGCGCTGACCAAGCACGTGAAGGACGCCCTGACGGGGATCGACACTTCCAAGATCCAGGTGAAGGTCGAGGGTGAAAAAATCATTGCCACCGGCGAAGCCGCCAGTCAGGAAGAGAAGGAAAAAATCCTTCTTGCACTGGGTAACGTGGCCGGTATCAGCGGTGTTGATGATCAGATCACGTTGACCGGACCGGCGGCCACACCGGCGAAGTTTGTCACGGTGGAGAAAGGCGACACGCTGAGTGCCATTTCCAAGCGTGTGTATGGTGATGCCAACAAGTACAACAAAATCTTCGAGGCTAACAAACCGATGCTCAAGCATCCGGACAAGATTTATCCGGGGCAGTCGTTGCGGATTCCTGAGTAAGCCTTAAGACCGCAATCGCGAGCAGGCTCACTCCCACAATGGATCTCCGTCGTACACAAATTTTGTGTTCGCTGAAATTCAAATGTAGGAGCGAGCCTGCTCGCGAAGCAGACGATAAGGTCTAAAGCCCTGCAATCAACTCCCGATAATCGACCACCGCCGCAAATTCCGCCGTGTCCTTCGGCCCCTTGCGACTGTCCGGCTCGCTCACAGCCAACAGATGCGCCACCCCAAAACTGCGCGCACTGCGCAGGATCGGCAACGTATCGTCGATAAACAGGCTGCGCGCCGGGTCGAAACCGATGTCGGCCTGCAACGCCTCCCAGAATTGCGGATTCTCCTTGGGAAAACCGTAATCATGCGAGCTGATCAACCGCTCGAAGTACGGCGCCAGTTCAATTCTTTCCAGTTTCAACGACAGCGAATCGCGGTGCGCATTGGTGATCATCACTACGCGTTTGCCCGCCTGTTTGATCGCCGCCAGAAACGTGTCCGCATCTGGGCGCAGAGCGATCAGGTGGGCGGTTTCCAGCTTCAGTTCACGCACCGGCAGCTTCAGCTCGGCGCTCCAGAAATCCAGGCAATACCACTGCAACTGACCGGCGTTGCGCTCGAACAGCGGCTGCAATTCCATCTCGGCCATGGCCCGGCTGACCCCGTGCAACTCGGCGTAACGCTGAGGCAGGTGCTCCATCCAGAAATGGTTGTCGTAGTGCAGGTCCAGCAGCGTGCCGTCCATATCCAGCAGAACGGTGTCGATGTCGCGCCAGGGCAGCAGGGACATAAAAAACTTCTCCAGCGCTAATAAAGATATCCGAGGTCAACAATCAGGATAGGCCGGGTATAGTAACCCGCTATCGCCAAGGAGCCGCTTATGCGCCAGAAACCCACCGTACTTGCCCGCGAGATCGTCGCCACCAGCCGTTTGTTCTGCGTCGAGGAGCTGAAGCTGCGCTTTTCCAATGGCGTGGAGCGCACCTACGAGCGTTTGGTCGGCAAAGGCGCCGGGTATGGCGCGGTGATGATCGTGGCGATGCTCGATTCGGATCACGCGGTGCTGGTCGAAGAGTATTGCGGCGGCACCGATGCCTATGAGCTGTCGTTGCCCAAAGGCCTGATCGAGCCGGGCGAGGACGTGCTGGCGGCAGCCGAGCGCGAGCTCAAGGAAGAAGCCGGGTATGGCGCGCGGCAGCTGGAGCACCTGACCGAGTTGTCGTTGTCCCCCGGTTACATGAGCCAGAAGATTCAGGTGGTGCTGGCCACCGATCTGTACGAAGAAAGCCTGGAGGGCGACGAGCCCGAGCCGATGGGCGTGGACAAGATCAACCTGCACGAGCTGTCGGCCCTGGCGCAGAACCCGCGATTCACTGAGGGCCGTGCCTTGGCGGCGCTGTACCTGGCCCGTGATCTGTTGACTCAACGTGGGGTATTTCTGCCATGAATTTCCCGCATCCGTTGATGGCGCCGGTGGTTGAACTGGCGTTGAAGGCTGGCGAAGCGATCCTCCCGTTCTGGCGCACGGGCGTGGCAGTGACTGCTAAGTCTGATGATTCACCGGTAACGGCGGCGGACTTGGCTGCTCATCATCTGATTCTGGATGGGCTGACGGCGCTGGCCCCGAGCATTCCGGTGCTGTCCGAAGAAGACGCCAACATCCCCCAGAGCGTGCGCGCCGGCTGGCAACGCTGGTGGCTGGTCGATCCGCTGGACGGGACCAAGGAGTTCATCTCTGGCAGCGAGGAGTTCACCGTCAACATCGCGCTGATCGAGCAAGGCCGGGTGGTGTTTGGCGTGGTGTCGATGCCGACCAACGGGCGCTTTTATGTCGGGGGTGCCGGCCTGGGCGCGTGGCGGGGTGATAAAGGTGCCGAGGCGCTGCCGATACAGGTTCGCGAGGTGCCGGCGCCGGGTGAAGCGTTCACCGTTGTTGCCAGCCGTCGGCATTCAAGCCCCGAGCAGGAGCGTTTGTTGGCCGGATTGAGCGCCAGTCTGGGTGAGCTGCAACTGGCGAATATCGGCAGTTCATTGAAGTTTTGCCTGTTGGCGGAGGGCGCGGCGGATTGTTATCCGCGCCTGGCGCCGACTTCGCAGTGGGACACGGCGGCGGCTCAGGGTGTGCTGGAAGGGGCAGGTGGTGAGGTGCTGGATTTGAGCGGTGCGCCGTTTTGCTATCCGGCGCGGGAATCGTTGTTGAATGAGTTCTTCCTGGCGTTGCCAGCCAAGGCTGCCTGGCGCGAAAAACTGCTGGAGTTGGCGCGGGCGTAAAGATCAAAAGAACGCAGCCTCGTTTCACTCGACAGCTGCTACAGAGAAATCCGCCCCCTGTAGCAGCTGTCGAGTGAAACGAGGCTGCGTTCTTTAGGTTTAGCGGTGCAGGACGTACTGCCCCGTAAACCTCACCGCATCGTCATCGCTATCGCTATTGACGATCCGCGAATGCAACGCCAGCCTCGCTCGTCCGTATCGCTGATACGTCGCCAGAAACTTCTTCCACACCGCCGCACTCGGTGCCTGACAAATCGCGATCGCGTCCATGGTCACCGGCAACGGATACGTGATATGTCCTTCGTGAATCACGATGTGCCCGCCTTCAACCCCTTCTTCACGCAATCGCAAATGCAGCCAGCCCCAACCGGCCAGCACCGCGCCGCAGTACAGGCTGCCGCCGAACATGGTGCTTTTGTGATTGACGTTGGCGTCCAGCGGCAAGTGCAGGCGCAGTTGCTGGTCGTGCCAGTCGAGCACTTTGAGGCCCATGTCCCGCGTCAGCGGAATATCGTGATGGAGGACTGATTCAAGGTGACGACTGTCGCGGCTCATTCACGGGTCTCTTTTTTAAAGATGTTGATTGGACAGTAGCTCAATCGAGTTCGTCGGTGTGGCTGCTGGCGCCACCGTCGGCGAAGTTCAGGCCGTGTTTGCGCAATTTGTCGTGCAAGGTCTTGCGCGGAATGCCGAGGGCTTCGGCGAGGCTGCGCACGGAGCTGTGAGGCCTCGTCAGTTCGGCGGCGATCAGGCTCTTCTCGAAGTTTTCGACTTGCTCGCTCAGGCCGCCGCTGAACACCTCGACCGTCATGCCGGCAGCGCCGTCTGGAGTGCTGTTGTCCAGGGCCAGTTCCAGGCCCAAGGCAAAGCGTTCGGCGGCGTTTTGCAGTTCCCGCACGTTGCCTGGCCAGGTGTGGCGCAGCAGTAGGGCGCGCTGCCCCGGTTGCAGTTCGTGGGGCGGCAAGCCGTGGCGGGTGCTGGCTTCGTCGGCGAAATACTGGAACAGCATCAGCGCATCTTCGCCGCGCTCACGCAGCGGCGGAATGCGCAGCGGCGCGACGTTCAGGCGGTAATACAAGTCGGCACGGAAGCGCCCTTGATCGGCGGACTGGCGCAGGTCTTCCTTGGTTGCCGCGATGATGCGGATGTCCAGCGGGATCAGCTGATTACCGCCCAAACGTTCGACCACCCGCTCCTGCAGCAAACGCAGCAATTTCACCTGCACGTCCAGGCTCATGCTTTCGATTTCATCGAGGAACAAGGTGCCGCCGTTAGCGAATTCGAACTTACCGATGCGGCGCTTTTGCGCGCCGGTGAACGCCCCCGGCTCGTGACCGAACAGCTCGCTTTCCACCACCGACTCAGCCAACGCCCCGGCGTTGATCGCCACGAACGGACCGCTGCGTCGGCTCGACAAATCGTGCAGCGCCCGGGCCACGACTTCTTTGCCGGCACCGGTTTCGCCGAGGATCAGCACGTCGGCCTTGGTCGCCGCCAGCGCGCCAATTTGCTCGCGCAAGCGCAGCATCGGCGCCGATTGGCCGACCAGTCGGGTGCTCAGTTCATTACGATCGCTCAGGGCCAGACGCAGGCTGCGGTTGTCCAGCACCAGTCGGCGCAGGGCCAATGCGCGCCGTACGCTGTCGAGCAGTGCGTCGCTGGCGAAAGGTTTTTCCAGAAAGTCATAAGCCCCGGCGCGCATGGCCTGGACGGCCAGCGGCACATCGCCGTGGCCGGTGATCAGCAGCACCGGCAGATCCGGGTCCTGGGCATGCAGTTCGGTCAGCAGTTCGAGGCCGTCCATGCCCGGCATACGGATATCGCTGACGACCACGCCCGGCCAGTCGCGCTCCAGTTGCCCGGCCAGGCCCTTGGCTTCGGCCAGTGGCAGGATTTTCAGGCCCGCCAGGTCCAGCGTCTGGCTCAACGCCTGACGCAAGTGCGGATCGTCGTCGATCAGCACGACCTGGACACGGTTATCAATCGTCATGCACTTCGGTCCTCGGACGGTTGCAGGCTCACACCCGGTGCGCCTGCGCGCAGCTTCAGGGTAATCAGGGCGCCGCCTTCCTTGTGGTTGGCAAACGACAGTTCACCCCCGAAGGCACGCATCAGGGTTTCGCAAATCGCCAGCCCCAGGCCAAGTCCCTGGGTGCGGGTCTTGGTGGTGTAGAAGGGCTCGCTGGCGCGACCAAGGGCTTCCATGCAAAAGCCGGGGCCGTTGTCGCGAATGTACAGAGTGACGCCGTCCGCGGTGGATTGGGCACTCAACCAGAGTTTACGCGGCGGGCCTTTTTCGGTCAGCGCGTCAAGGGCATTGGCCAACAGGTTGCCGAGCACCTGACGCAGACGGGTTTCCCCGGCCTCGACCCACAGCGTGGCCGCCGGTAAATCGCGGATCAGTTCGACCTCCATGCTGCGCCGGCGCTTGGCCAGCAACGCCAGTGCGTCATCCAGCGCCGGTTGCAGGGCGACGCTTTCCGGCGCATGGCGATCGCGTCGGGCGAAGGCGCGCAGATGAGCGATGATCGACGCCATGCGCCCGGTCAGTTCGCTGATCAATTTGAGGTTGCCGCGGGCATCGTCGGTGCGCTGATGATCGAGCAGCACTTCAGCGTTTTCCGCGTAGCTGCGAATGGCCGCGAGCGGTTGATTCAATTCGTGGCTGATGCTCGCGGACATCGTCCCCAACGCCGACAACTTACCGGCCTGGACCAGGTCGTCCTGGGCGCGCACCAGTTCCTGCTGGGCGTGTTCGCGCTCCAGCACTTCCTGTTTCAGGCGACGGTTGAGGCCTTCGAGGTCGCTGGTCCGTTCGGCGACCCGGCCTTCCAGCTCGCGCCGGGCCTTGGCTTCGAAGGCAATGCGTTCGAGGTAATGGCGGCGACGCTGCATCATCAGGCCGAGCAGCAGCATCAACACCAGCAACGTCGCGCCGCCAATGGCGACGACGGTACGCACCGGCCGGTCGATCAGGGTGCGGGGGGCGAGAATGCTGACGTTCCAGCCGGTTTCGGCGATCTGCTGGGTTTGGGTCAGCCAGGCGTTGGGGTTCAGCTTCAACGGTTTCGGATCGCGGGTCGGGTACGGTTGGATTGCGGTGATCGCTTTGCGTTCTTCTTCGCTCAAGGGCCGGGTCGAGCGGAATCGCCACTCGGGCCGCGACGTGAGGATGACCACGCCGTTATGGTCGGTCAGCAGCAATTGTTCCGGGGTTTTGCCCCAGAGGCTTTCGGTGTGGTCCAGGTCGACCTTGACCACCAGCACGCCAATGACTTTCTCGCCATTGCGCACGGCGGCGGCGAAGAAATAGCCGCGTTTGGCCGAGGTTGTCCCCAAACCGAAAAAGCGTCCGAGCCGCCCAGCCATGGCTTCGCTGAAATACGGCCGGAAAGAGAAATTACGGCCGACAAAACTGTCGTGTTTATCCCAGTTCGACGCCGCCAGGGTCTTACCCGTGGTGTCCATCAGGTACATGACTTCGGCGCCGGTCTGGGCGCTGATATTTTTCAGCAGGCGATTGGCATTGCCTTGGGTGACGCTGTCGTCCGGGGCCCCGAGCAACGCGCGCAGGGCCGGCAGATCGCCGAGGATCTGCGGCATCACTTCATAACGGTGCAACGTGCCCAGCAAGTTGGCGACGTAAAGGTCGAGGGTCTGACGGTTCTGCCCGGCCAGCTCGCTGCGGTAATAACGCTCGGCCAGATGCTCCAGCGGCCACAGCAACGGCGCCAGGCACAGCGCAAGCAGTGCGAGGCTGCGCCAGCGGGGTCTGCGGGGGAGGGTCGGAGTCATGAGCATCGGGCGCCTGTGGGTACAGGCGCATTATGCCTAGGCTTGAAGGCGCAGTCTGCGGACCTTGGGTCAAGTCGTTCTTGCAACGAAGTTTCAGACAGGAATTCAGGAAAAGACGTCAGCGTCCTTGAAGAACGCAGCGGCCTGATCCTTGCCGGACAGTTGCGGAGCTTCCTCCAACTGCCAGTCAATGGCCAGGTCCGGGTCATCCCAACGAATGCTGCGCTCCGCCGACGGGGTGTAATAGTCGGTGGTTTTGTAAAGAAACTCGGCAAAATCACTCAGCACCACAAATCCGTGAGCGAAACCTTGCGGAATCCATAGTTGGCGATTGTTGTCGGCGGACAGGCGCACGGCGACCCATTTGCCGAAATGCGGCGAGCTGCGACGAATGTCCACCGCCACATCAAGCACTTCACCGACGGTCACGCGCACCAATTTGCCCTGAGTGTTTTCCAGTTGGTAATGCAGGCCGCGCAGTACACCTTTTCGCGAGCGGGAATGGTTGTCCTGAACAAACTGTGTGGCCAGGCCAGTCGCTTCTTCGAAAGCCTTGGCGTTGAAGCTTTCATAGAAAAAGCCGCGCTCGTCACCATATACCTTGGGTTCGATGATCAGAACACCGGGCAGGTCGGTGGTGACTACATTCATGTCCTTTCTCCAGCAATTGGCTTTGATGGCCGTCATTCTTGCGCAAAGTGCCGGCCGGCGCGAGTGGTGACGTTTAACCATCCATTCGCAGAATTGTCGGCGCTCGGACTTAGAGGGTGAAGCTATCACCATCTTTAGCCGATGTGGTCGACCACTTCCACCTATTCGGTAGGAGAAAACCCCCATGCAACAGCGAGGCATTGATCGGCTGGTTTGGAGAGGGGTTGCGTATCGCCTCAAGCAGTGGCGATATAAGCGCCTAATAAAATTTCAGGGGTCGTTGTATGCCGCTCGCCACGTTGATTCACCGCGCCAGTTTGCCCAGCCCGCAAGTGTCTGCGGAGCAAGCGCTAGAGCTGCTCAAGGGGCATTACGGGCTGAGTGGAAAGTTGCACGCCCTGGGTAGCCAGCAGGACCTTAACTTTAGGATCGACAGCGACCAGGGGCGTTTCGTCCTGAAAATCTGCCGTGGCGACTATTCGGCGCTGGAACTGCAAGCCCAGCATGCCGGGCTCAAGCAATTGGGCGAGCACTCCGGTGTGCACGTACCGCGAGTGATTCCCTCCAGGAGCGGTGCAGACCTGCTCACTCTGGAGGTCGGTGGTCAGGCCGTGCATGTGCGCCTGCTCGATTACATCGAAGGCCAGTCGCTGACGCACCTCGATCATCTGCCCGGCGCCGTGGTGGCCGGTTTCGGTCGGCTCTGCGGCGAAATGGACCTGGCGCTGGCCGCATTCGAGCATCCGGGCCTTGAACGCACACTGCAATGGGACGCCCGCCACGCCAATGCGTTGATTGGCCATTTGCTGCCAGTTATCAAGGATGACGCGCAGCGCCGGTTGATCGCCGAGGCGGCGGAACGGGCCGAGCGTCATTTGCAGCCGCTGGTGGCCAAACTGCCGGTGCAGGCGATTCACATGGACATCACCGACGACAACGTGGTCTGGCAGCGGGACTCGCAACGCCAGTGGCAGTTGCAGGGCGTGATCGATTTCGGCGACCTGATCCGCACATGGCGCATTACCGATCTGTCGGTCACCTGCGCGGCGTTGCTGCATCACGCCGATGGTGATCCGTTCTATATCCTGCCGGCGGTCCAGGCTTATCACGCCGTCAATCCGCTCACTCATGAAGAACTGCTGGCGCTCTGGCCGCTGATCGTCGCGCGGGCGGCGGTGCTGGTGCTCAGTGGCGAGCAGCAGGTCAGCATTGATCCGGGCAATGAGTACAGCCGCGACAACCTGACCCACGAGTGGGAGATCTTCCGCGTTGCCACGTCGGTGCCGCTGGAGTTGATGGAAGCGGCGATTCTGACGTCCGTCGGCCAGACACTGCCGAGCATTGGTAGCGAAGGTTTCGCGCCGTTGCTGCCGAGCCTGGTGGGGCGTGAATTTGCCTTGATCGATCTGGGCGTGCTGAGCCCGCATTTTGAGGCGGGAAACTGGGAGCAGGAAGGCGTCGATCAGCGTTTGCTGACCGAGGCTACGGCGGCGCATGGTTTGGCGGCCAGTCGGTATGGTCAATATCGTTTGTCCCGCACCCAACCGGACAGCGCCGCAGAGCCCGACACGTGTCCGTTGCACGTAGAGTTGCGCGTGCCAAACGGTACGGCGGTCGAATCGCCGTTTGCCGGTGTGGTTCATCAGCCGGCGGCGGGGGTTCTGCAACTGGACGGTCCGCAACTGAGCGTGCGCTTGTGGGGCGTGACGCCGTCGCTGCACACCGGCGCAGCGCTGGTCAAAGGTCAGGTGCTGGGTGCGGTCAGCGGGCCGTTGATTGTGCAGTTGTGCCGAGGCGCTTCGTTCGATGCGCCGTTGTTTTGCACGCCGTCTCGCGCCGCGGCCTGGCAGGCGTTGTGTCCGTCACCGGCGGCGTTGTTGGGGCTGGCTTGCGACGCTGAAGCGGAGCTCGATTCGCAGACATTGCTGGCTCGCCGCGACGCCAGTTTCGCGCGCACCCAGAAGCACTATTACCTCGACCCGCCGCGTATCGAGCGCGGCTGGCGCAATCACCTGATCGATATGCAGGGGCGCTCCTACCTCGACATGCTCAACAACGTCGCGGTGCTGGGCCACGGTCATCCGCGCATGGCGGCGGTCGCCAGTCGTCAGTGGTCTTTGCTCAACACCAACTCGCGTTTCAACTACGCCGCGGTGGCCGAATTTTCCGAACGCTTGCTGAAGTTGTCGCCGGAAGGCATGGACCGGGTGTTCCTGGTCAACAGCGGCAGCGAGGCCAATGACCTGGCGATCCGCTTGGCATGGGCCTACAGCGGCGGTCGCGACATGCTCAGCGTGCTGGAGGCCTATCACGGCTGGACGGTGGGCGCGGACGCCGTCTCGACCTCGATTGCCGATAACCCCCAAGCCTTGAGCAGCCGTCCCGATTGGGTGCATCCGGTAACGGCGCCGAACATCTATCGCGGCGAATTTCGTGGCCTCGACAGCGCGCCGGACTACGTACGCAGCGTCGAACACAACCTGGCGAAAATCGCTGAACAGAAACGCCAGTTGGCCGGTTTCATCTGCGAACCGGTGTACGGCAATGCCGGCGGGATCTCGCTGCCGCCGGGTTATCTGAAACAGGTCTATGCGCTGGTTCGCGCGCAGGGCGGTGTGTGTATCGCCGATGAAGTGCAGGTCGGTTACGGGCGCATGGGCCATTTCTTCTGGGGCTTCGAAGAGCAAGGCGTGGTGCCGGACATCATCACCATGGCCAAGGGCATGGGCAACGGCCAGCCGTTGGGCGCGGTGATCACTCGCCGGGAAATCGCCGAAGCGCTGGAGGCTGAGGGATATTTCTTCTCGTCGGCCGGTGGCAGCCCGGTCAGTTGCCAGATCGGCATGGCGGTGCTGGATGTGATGGAAGAAGAAAAGCTCTGGGAAAACGCTCAGGTCGTGGGTGGGTATTTCAAGGAGCGGCTTGAGGCGCTGATCGATATTCATCCGCTGGTGGGCGCGGTGCATGGTTCCGGGTTCTATCTGGGGGTCGAATTGATCCGCAATCGCGAAACCCTGGAACCGGCGACCGAAGAAACCACGGCGCTGTGTGACCGGTTGCGCGAGTTAGGGATTTTCATGCAGCCGACGGGGGATTATCTGAACGTGCTCAAGATCAAGCCGCCGATGGTGACCTCGCGCCGGAGTGTGGATTTCTTTGTCGACATGCTGGCGAAGGTGTTGGATGAAGGGTTGTAAAGCTTGAGATCGCCTTCGCGGGCAAGCCTCGCTCCTACAGAAATTGCGCGATTTAAACGTTGGCGCATGACCTGTAGGAGCGAGGCTTGCCCGCGAAGGCTTTCTCAAGAATGTCGATTGTTATCGGGTTTAAGTGCTTAAAAATAGACGGATGTGAGATTAATTGCTTTTAAAGCCGATTTTTATCGGCTATAAAGTCGCCATTGCTCACGGCGTGAATCACTGCGCCCGTGCTTCCCGTTTCTGTCATCGGTCGAGCCCACACTCGACCCATTAGCACTTGCCCGGAGATGATTCATGAGTCGTATCGTTACCGTCGCCGCCACCCAGATGGCCTGTTCCTGGGACCTTGAAGCCAACCTCGAGACCGCTGAAAGGCTGGTCCGTGAGGCCGCAGCCAAAGGCGCGCAGATCATCCTGATCCAGGAACTGTTCGAGGCGCCGTACTTCTGCCAGAAGCCGAACCCGGATTACCTGCAACTGGCCACGACGGTAGAAGACAACGTCGCCATCAAGCACTTCCAGAAAGTCGCCAAGGAACTGCAAGTGGTACTGCCGATCAGCTTCTATGAGCTGGCCGGCCGCGCGCGTTTCAACAGCATCGCGATCATCGATGCCGACGGCAGCAACCTCGGGATTTATCGTAAAAGCCACATCCCGGACGGCCCTGGCTACCACGAAAAGTATTACTTCAATCCAGGTGATACCGGCTTCAAAGTCTGGAACACCCGTTACGCGAAAATCGGCGTGGGCATCTGCTGGGATCAGTGGTTCCCGGAGTGCGCCCGCAGCATGGCGTTGCTGGGCGCGGAAATCCTGTTCTACCCGACCGCCATCGGCAGCGAGCCGCACGACAAGACCATTTCCTCCCGTGACCACTGGCAACGCGTCCAACAAGGCCATGCCGGCGCCAACCTGATGCCGCTGATTGCCAGCAACCGCATCGGCAACGAAGAACAGGATGGCTACGACATCACGTTCTACGGTTCGTCGTTCATTGCCAACCAGTTCGGCGAGAAGGTCCAGGAGCTCGACAAGACCGAAGAAGGCGTGCTGGTTCAGAGCTTCGACCTGGACGAGCTGGAGCACATTCGCAGCGCGTGGGGTTCGTTCCGCGATCGTCGCCCGAACCTATACAATGCGATCAAAACCCTCGACGGTTCTCTGGAGTCCTGATCGCATGACCACTTTAAACAGCACCCCGCGCGCCGACGGCTTCTACATGCCCGCCGAGTGGGCGCCACAAACCCAGACCTGGATGATCTGGCCGGAGCGCCCGGACAATTGGCGCCTGGGCGGCAAACCCGCGCAAGCCGCGCACGTGGCCGTGGCCAAAGCCATCGCCCGTTTCGAACCGGTGACCGTGGCGGTCTCCGCCGGCCAATACGAAAACGCCCGGGCCCGCCTCGACGTGCCGAATATTCGTGTGGTCGAGATGTCCAGCGACGACGCCTGGGTTCGCGACACCGGCCCGACATTCGTCATCAATAACAGTGGCGAAGTCCGTGGTGTGAACTGGGACTTCAATTCGTGGGGCGGTCTCGACGGTGGTCTGTATTCGCCGTGGAATCGCGACTCGCAGGTGGGCGGCAAGATCCTCGAGATCGAGCGCAGCCAGCGCTATCGCACTGAGGGTTTCGTGCTCGAAGGCGGTTCGATCCACGTCGACGGCGAAGGCACCCTGATCACCACCGAAGAGTGCCTGCTCAACCGCAATCGCAACCCGCACCTTAATCGTGCAGAAATCGAAGCGGTACTCAGCGCCCATCTGGCTGTGGATAAAATCATCTGGCTGCCGGACGGTCTGTTTAACGACGAAACCGACGGCCATGTGGATAACTTCTGCTGCTACGTGCGTCCGGGTGAAGTATTGCTGGCCTGGACCGATGATCCGCAGGACCCGAACTACCCACGCTGCCAGGCGGCAATGAAAGTGCTGGAAAGCAGCACCGATGCCAAGGGTCGCTCATTCACGGTGCACAAAATGCCGATCCCGGGGCCGCTGTATGCGACCGATGAAGAGTGTGCTGGCGTGGATCCAGTGGACGGTACTCAGGAACGTAATCCTACCGTTCGTCTGGCCGGTTCTTACGTAAACTTCCTGATCGTCAACGGCGGCATCATCGCGCCGAGTTTCGACGACCCGCTGGACGGCCCGGCGAAAGAGATTTTGCAGGGGCTGTTCCCGCAGCACGAGGTGGTGATGGTGCCGGGCCGCGAACTGTTACTGGGGGGCGGTAACATCCACTGCCTTACCCAACAGCAACCGGCTCCGCACAAGGAGTGAGTGGGGTTGTAACAGCGTAAGTTTATCGTTCAGGTCATCGAGTAAAGGTCAACCCTCGCGTCGACCGTGGAAGCCCGCAGCCCTCATGGACTGCGGGCTTCTTTGTATCCGCTTGTCGACAGTTCAGAAACATTGGCACAGCTCTTGTATCTCTCAAGGTGTAAAACAGGGAGGGGGAGGACTGCGATGTTCTGTCATAAACCTTGGATAAGTTAGCCGCTCACGAACCAGGAGAGAGCGCTGAAATGAACGCCGAAATGAACGTAGTGAGCGAGCGGGCGTTGCATCCCCTGGCAGTCAATAGCGAATCGCTCCAGGTCCTGGCGCACTGGTTGAAGTCCAATGGAACGCGTCAGATCAGAGAACCTGATCCGCGCCGGATGATGATCGAGCGTTACCCCGCTGGTTTATTCAGCGAGGCGGAACTGGAAGCGTTGTGGGATGTGATGGAAGGATAAGAAGAAAAAAACAAAGGATTGATAAAAGCGCTGCCGGGAGGGCGGCGCTTTTTTATGGGCGAAGGTTTTGTGAGCTACACACTGACCACTGTGGGAGCGAGCCTGCTCGCGATGGCGGCTGGACGGGCAACATTGATGTCAGCTGACCCACCGCTATCGCGAGCAGGCTGATCTGGCCTAATGAATTTGGACACATTATTTGTGATCCACACCGTTTCAGCGGTGTTTAGAAGCTGTAAGTGCCAGTCACCACCAGGCTGCGCGGTTCGCCCGGTTGAATCTGCGCGGCACTGGTGGCCGACGAGTAATAGGTCTTGTCGCTGATGTTGTTCAGCGCCGCGCGCAAGTCCCAATCCTTCTGCCGGAACCCGGCCAATGCATCCCAACGGCCATAGCCCGGCAGCACGACGGTGTTGAGGTTATCGGCATAACGTTGGCCCACCAAGGTCAACCCGGTTTCCGCATACCAGCCCATTTCCGGTTTCCAGGTCAGGAACACGCTGCCGTTGTGCTTGGCCACGTTGCTGATGCGTTTGCCTTCAAAGCCGTTGTTGTCCTTTTCGACCGTCGCGTCCTGCACGCCCACGCCACCGCGCACGTACCAGTTGCCGGCGATTTTGCCGGTACCGGTCAGCTCGATCCCACGGGAACGTTGCAAGCCCGAGAGCAACGTGATGGTCGGGTTGAGCGGATCGCTGGTGCGGCGGTTGTAGAGTTCCAGTTCGTAGATCGCCAGGGTGGTGCTCAGGCGGTCGTCGAGCCAGTCGCTCTTCACACCGATTTCCTTCTGCTTGGTCAGCTCCGGGCTCAAATCGTTGCTGTTGCCGGCAACGCCCGGCGTGATGCCGATCAAGCCGCCGCCCACTGGCGAGAACGTCTTGGTCCAGGACGCATAGAAGGAATGATTCTGCAGCGGTGTCCAGACCAGCCCTACACGCGGGCTGGTGCTGTGGCTGTCACGATCTTCGGAAATATCCCGCAGCTTGTTGGTCGATTCGATGTCGAAGGTGTCGTAGCGCAAACCGGCCAGCAATTGCCATTGATCGTTCAGGCGCAATTGATCCTGAACGTACACCGCACGGCTTTCGACTTCGGTGTGGTTATCGCTGGATACCTGCATGCGCCCGGTGTGGCGCAAATCGCGATTCGGGTTGTACAGGTCCAGCGCCGGCACCGGTGAACTGCCTCGCCCTGTAGTGGCCGCGTTGTACAAGGTCGGATCGCGGCGCTGGCTGCCCGTCTCGATGCCGGTCAGCAGGCGATGCTCCAGGCCGAAGGTGTTGAAACCGCCTTCCAGTTCGACGTTGTTGTAGACGTTGCGGGTGGTCAGGTCCTGCTGCCAGTGCTGGCGCGTGACTTTGTTGGTGGCCGGGGTGTAACCGGTCAGGTACGTGTTGTCGAAATCGCTGTCGAGCTTGAACACGCCCAGGGTGTGGCGCAGTTGCCAGTTGTCGCTGAGTTCATAGCTGAGTTTGGAGCGCAGGGATTGCGACTTGTCGTCGATGAAATCGTGCTCGCTGCCGTAGGTCGTATCGCGTCCTACGTCTGCCGGGCGTCCGTTGACGCCGGGGATACCGCGATCCGGCGTACGGTTGTAGCGGCTGTATTCGTACTGCACCAACCAGTTCAGGTCCGGCGTCAGTTGCCAGCTCATCGACGGCGCGAACAGTTGGCGGTTGCCGCTGACGCCATCACGGAAGCTGTTCTGGTCCATGTTGCCCATGTTCAGGCGCAGGCTGATGTTCTCGGATGGATCGGTGCTGAGGTCGGCATAAAGGCTGCGCAAATCATCGCTGCCGCCCTGGGCTTCAATCGTTGAACGGCGACCGAACTCGGGCAATTTGCTGACCCGGTTGACGATCCCACCCTGGCTGCCACGGCCGTATAACACGGCGGCCGGGCCCTTGAGGACTTCGATACGCTCGATGTTGTGCAAGTCGCGCACGTATTGGCTGTCGTCCCGAATGCCATCGAGGTAGAAGTCGTTGCTGGCGTCGAAACCGCGGATGCGCAGGCTGTCGAAACGCGTATCGGCACCGCTGCTGACGTTGGGGATGCCACTTAGCGCAGTGCCCAGATCATTGGTGCCGTAATCCACGACGTTCGAGGTTTTAATCGAGTCGATGGCTTGAGGTACGTAGCGGACCGGTGTCGCAGTGCGGGTTGCGGTGTTGGTTTCCTTCACTCGCGGGTCATCGGCTTCCGCTTCGGCACTGATTGAGGTTTCGGGCAAAACGGTGGTCGCGGCGCAGGTGAAACCGGCAGACAGAAAAGCGGAAAGCCCAAGGGTAACGGGCGTAAGGCGGAAGGGGGCAGGCATCTGAAGCGCATCCGAAAGGGTGGAAGAATTCGAGGGTGCGAATGGTAATGCTTGTTATTTACTTCCGTTAATTATTCTTGAAAAGCTCTGTTGCTGGATTGTTTCGATTTGTGTCGAGATTGCTACAGAGGCCCGGCGAGGCCATTCGACCGATTCTTGAAACAGACTGAAAGCCATTCCAGCGTTTTTCCGAAACTGACTGAGGATTAGTCTGCCGGCATCGAATTTTCCTGATTGTTAGCCGGAGTCTCCTATGATCCTTCACTACATTTACGACCCTTTATGCGGCTGGTGCTACGGCGCTAAACCGCTGGTACAAGCCGCCCAAGGCGTACTGCCGGTGATCGCCCACGGTGGCGGCATGATGAGCGGCGCCAATCGCCAAACCGTTTCCCCACAACTGCGCAACTACGTGATGCCCCACGACCGACGTATCGCCGAGTACACCGGCCAGCCATTCGGCGAAGCGTATTTCGAAGGCCTGTTGCGTGATGAAACGGCTGTGTTCGATTCCACGCCGCCGATTGCTGCTGTGTTGGCAGCTGAACAGCTTGCAGGACGTGGACTTGAGCTGCTGGGGCGTTTGCAGACGGCTCATTACATGGAAGGTCGGCGCATCGCCGATGCAGCGGTTTTGGTGGAGCTCGCCGAAGATATCGGCCTCGAAACTCAAGCCTTCCAGCTGGCATTCAAGGAAGCTGAAACCGATCGGCATGTCAGGGAGAGCCGCGCACTCTTGGCCGAGGTCGGCGGCCAGGGTTTTCCGACCTTCGTCCTTGAACAGGATGGCCAATTCACCCTGGTCGATATCGGACCCTGGCTCGGCAAGCCGCAAGCATTCGCGCAATGGTTAAGCCAATCGCTTCCCGCGCCAGCGTCTTCAACACCCGTGCAAGCCTGTGGCATCGACGGTTGCGCCCCTTGAATTCATCCGGAGTCATCATGGACAACCTGAGCCTGATCAAAAGCACCTACGAAGGCGCCAACTCCCATGAAAACGCACGCAACACCGCGGCGGCCCTGGCCGCTGATGTCCGCTGGACCGAGGCGGCAGGCTTTCCTTACGCCGGCACCTACGTCGGTTTCGATGCCATCGCCGAGAACGTGTTCAAGCGCCTGGCCACCGAGTGGGACGATTTTCAGTTGAAGATCGAGGACTACGTCGCACAGGGCGACAAGGTGTTTGCCTACGGCAATTACAGCGGAATCTATAAAGCCACCGGCCGTCCGATGAACGCTCGCGTTGCGCATTTGTGGACCTTGGCCGATGGCAAAGTCACCCACTTCGAACAGTTCGTCGACAGCCATACCGTGCAACTTGCGATTGCCGGCCAGTAATTGCTTAGACGATTTTCACCGTTTCATAGACGATTCATGAAATTGACACATCGTTGAGCGCGCGGATACGATCCCGTTCAACGCCTGTGGCTAACCGCCATGACTCACAAAATAATAAAAAGGCCCGCCACGATTTTCTCGTGGGCGGGCCTTTTTGTTTTGGGGTGAAAAAAGAGTGCGATAGCGCCATTTCAGCCGTTCGACACAGCGCGCATCAACCGGTAATAAGGAAAAGAACAACATGTTGAATAAGCGAATCAGCCTGATCGCTCTGGGGATGTTGAGCGCTACACAGGCCATGGCTAACGACCAGGCCGAATCCAAGGGATTTGTTGAAGACAGCAGCCTCAAAGTGCTGCTGCGCAACGCCTACATCAATCGTGATTACAAAGACGGTAACCCGGACAAAGCCGAGTGGGGCCAAGCGGCCATCGGTACGTTCTCGTCCGGCTTCACCCAAGGCACCGTCGGTGTCGGTGTGGATGCCTTCGGTCTGTACGCATTGCGTCTGGATGGTGGCAAGGGTCGTACCGGCGCTCAAGGCATCGACTTCTTTAAAAAGGGCGACAGTGGCAACGCGGCTGACGACCTGTCCAAAGGCGGCGCAGCGGTCAAATTCCGTCTCTCCAGCACCACGCTGACCTACGGCGACCAGATGCCGGCCCTGCCGGTTCTGAGCTACGACAACGGGCGCCTGCTGCCGGAAAGCTTCACTGGCACCATGATCACTTCCAAGGAGATCAAAGGCCTGGAACTGAACGCCGGTCGCTTCACCGCCGAATCGCGCAAAAGCGCTGAAGGCCGTGACAGTGGTGGCCTGAAGTCGATCAACGTGTTGGGCGGTAGCTACCAGTTCACCGAACAATTCAAGGCTGCACTCTACGCATCCGACGTCGAAGACGTGCTGAAGAAGCAATACGTGAACGCCAACTACGTGTTCCCGATCGACAAGGATCAGTCCCTGACCCTGGACTTCAACGGCTATCGCACCAAGCTGGACGATTCCTACGTCCGCGAAAGCGGCGCCACCGGCGACGATAACAAGATCTGGAGCCTGGCCGCGACTTTCGCCACCGGCCCGCACTCGTTCACCCTCGCTCACCAGCGCAGCACCGGCGACAGCAACCTGGGCTATGCCTACGGCGGTTACCAGAAAGATCAAGGTCGCGTCGGTGACGGTGGCAACACCATCTACCTGGCAAACTCCTACTGGTCCGACTTTAACGCCGAAGACGAACGCAGCTGGCAGCTGGGCTACGGCCTGGACTTCAGCACCTTCGGTATTCCGGGGCTGAGCTACAACTTCGCCTACGTGCGCGGTGACAACATCACTACGTCCACCAGCGAAGGCGGCACCGAGCGCGAAATCTTCAACCAGTTCAAGTACGTCGTGCAAAGCGGTCCGGCCAAAGACCTGAGCGTGAAATTGCGCAGCTCGATCCTGCGTGTCTCGCAGAAATCCAGCGAGTACAACGTCAGCGGTAACGAAGTGCGTGTGTTCGTGGATTACCCGATCAACATCTTCTGATGATCGATTGAGTGTTCATCACTCGATAAAAAAACCCGACTCGTTCGGGTTTTTTTTCGCCTGACAACCGTTCAAAAACGCATAAAACGGCCATTTTCGATCATAAAAAGTCGAATTAAAGCAACGTCATGCTCCGTTTCAAGCAGCGCTTGATATGCCTCAAATTCTTTCTCATGGACGTAAATCCTGTGCTCTCTAGATTAGGCTGCTAAATGTACGGAGATTTTTGAAAATGATCGTTTTGAACAGAGAAGTGGGCGAATCGCTACGGCGTAACAAATATGCCAACGTCCAAGGTGCTGACTTCAATCTTTTCGGTCATTTCAACGATTTCGTCAGATTGACCAGAAGTTGGGAAAACATGGAGCCGGACAGTTACTACGGTCAGGCCGAGGCAGGTATGCGGTACCGTCGCTACAGCGATTTTGAGTACAACCCGGTCACGCGGGACCTGAAGCAGCTGGAGCATCGGGCCTATGTTCAGTCCAAGGCCAACAACAGCTACGTGGGCGGGGTTGTGCGGCACTTCCAGGACTTTTCCGATGAGGTCATCAATTCGCCAGTGATGCGCAGCCTGATCGACACCGACTTCGACGTGTACAAAAACGTGCTGCCGGAGGTGTTGCACAAGGAAATCTGGCAATGCCAGATTCATCAGATCCGCATCGAGATCAAGCCTGGCAAACAGCTGGAAATCACCCCGGAAGGTATTCACTGCGACGGTTATCCGTTCAGTGGCGTGCACTTCTGGGGCCGCAATAACGTTGAAGGGGCGGAGAGCCGTTTGTACGAAGCTCAAAATCAAGAGCAAGTGGCATCGACGACCTACGAGGAAATCCTCGACACCACCTATTTTCTCGATCGCGACATGCGTCACTACGTGACACCGGCACGCAATACCCACTCTCACGCGATGGCGTACCGGCAGATTCTGGCGATCTCTTTCTCGCGGCCCGGGACCGCTTTCGACATTGTTCGCTGAACAGTACAACTCCGTGACCAGCCTCGCCGAGTGCCCTGCACCGGTGATGCTGCGGCGCACCACGGCCAAGGATGCACAGCGCCTGGAACGCTTCTTTCGGCAATTCGAAGAAGTGTCTTTCTGTGAATGGCAGGACGCCAAATGCCTGCGCAGTGTGCTGGTGCAGAAGACCACTACCGCGTTTATTGCACTGGATGTCAGCGGCGAAATAGTCGGCGCGGTGTTGGGCGGAATGCTCGGCAGTCGCGGCACGATCAACCATTTGGCAGTGAGCCCGTTGTATCGCAGCCAGGGCGTCGGTCAACGACTGGTTGAATCCGCATCGGCCGATATGAAACGCGTGGGCGTGCTGCGGATGTTCCTGTTTGTCGACGATGCTAACCTTGCCGGCCAACGCTTTTGGAGTGCCCAGGGTTTTTGCGAACCGCGCGGCGAAAGAACATTTGAGAGGGACCTATGAATGAGACCTCCAGCCGCCAGCCGCTGATGGTCGAACCGCACGCGTCGCGCACCTTCGCCGAGGCCAGCCCGGTCATTGCGGGCTACTTCACGGTGTCGTTTGTGTTCGGTTTGATGGCGGTGAATGCCGGGTTGCCCGTGTGGCTGCCGGTTGCGATGTGCCTGTTCGTGTATGCCGGCGCTTCACAGTTCGCCGCTCTGGCGCTGATTTCCAGCGGCGCTTCGCTCACCACCATTATTCTCACCACGTTTTTGATCAATGCGCGGCACATGCTGATGTCGGTCTACATGGCCAAGGCGTTGCAGGCGATGGGTCTCAGTCGGTTTGAGCGTTGGTGTTACGCGGGCGGGCTGACCGATGAGTCTTTCGCTTTTCACAGCGTCAAACTGGGCAAGGGTTCGCCCGTCAACGTGCGTTACCTGATCGGTTTCAATCTGTATTGCCACACCTCGTGGGTGCTCGGCGGTTTGCTGGGGGCGATTTGCGCGCAGTACGCGGCGCACTTGATCCAGTATCAGCTCGACTACGCGCTGACCGCGATGATGCTCTACGTGCTGGTGTCGTTGTGCAACACACGTAACAAACTCATCGCCGCACTGGCCGCCGTCGCTTGCATGGGCGCGCTGAGCCTGGTCGGCAGCTCGCCCTTCAACGTATTCATCGCCACATTCGTGGGCTGCGGGGTGGGCGTATGCCTGACCAAACGTTCCTGATTCTGGTCGTCGCGCTGATGATGGTCGTGACCTTCCTGCCGCGCGCGTTGCCGCTGCAAGTGAACACCGACCATTGGCCGCCCTTCGTCGCCCGGGCGCTGGAATACCTGCCGGTGGCGATCGTCGCTGCAATCAGCCTTACGCCGTTGTTGATCAAGGATCAGCACGTGCAGCTCGATCGCCCGGAATTCTATGCCGCGATTCCGACGTTGTTATGTGCGTATTTCAGCAAAAACCTCTTTCTCTCCGTTGCGGTGGGAACGGCTGCGTACATTGCGCTCGGCTCGTTCATGTAACGGGAGGTCGACCACATCGTGCAAGGCCTGACCCGACAACTCCGGATTGTTGATCGCCAGCCGCACTTCGAGGGCATCCTCGAAACCGGGGAAAATGGTCAAGCCATTACGCTGGGCGGCATCCCGCGAGACCATGCCGAGGCCGTCCATTTGCGTGATCAACGACAACGTCAGGGTTTCGCTGCACGAATACACCATCCGCTTGCCCGATTCGTAATTGCCAAGACCGGCATCGAGAAAGCGCAGGAAGCTGTGGGAATACGGACAATCGTCGGCCGGACGCACCTGAAACTTGTTGCCGAGCAACACCAGCGGATCATGTTCCTGACCGCAATGCGCACCGACCACCTGCACCTGGACCTCGGGCAGGATGATGCTGGGCAATCCGGGCTTCTGCGGGCCGATCAGCACCGCCAGGTCGAAGTCTTCATTCTTCAGCTTACTGAGGTTTTCCATCGACTCGGCGTAGCTGAATTCCAGCTGATAGTCGGGAAACACCTCAATCAGGCGTCCGATCATTCGCCGATTGAAGTCAGCCGACAGCGTCGTGTTCAGCGCCACCTTGAGCGTGCGCTGCCCAGGCACCTTCAGCGCGGCCACTTTTTCTTCAAGTTGCCGCGTGGCGACCAACACCTTGTCCATGTAAGGCGTGAGCTCCGTGCCTTGCGGGGTCAGGGTCAACCCCTTGTTGGAGCGACGAAACAACCGAAAACCGAACTGCTCTTCGACCTTGTTCAACTGCGCGGCCAACGCCTGCACGGTTAAACAGGAATGCTCTGCCGCCGCCGACAAAGAGCCGGTCTGCACAATGCGCATCAGGTTGCGTAGGGTTCTGCTATCCATTGGGTAATGCCCTCTAAAGTGGGCTGGCTATTGTTGAGTACCTGGCCGCCGGTTGGGCGATTCGTGCTGGCTATAATCCTGCACATGAACACGCTTGTCCCGAGTTTAGTAGCGAAATGATGCTGCGTCCGATGGTTGGAGGCTTACATAGAGTCGAGGTTTTTGGGGAGTGATGGGTGATCAGGGTCAAAAAAATGCTCGGGCCGGGAGGTTTGGGCATTTTTTTTGGATGAAAAGTCAGCGACGTTTCGGGTTTCAGCGTGTGAGGGGTTCAGTGAAATTGTCCGGTTTCGAAACGGTTTTGTGCAAAAAGCGAGATTTATGATCGTTTTTGAGCAAGTAAAATCATTTTTATGCGTTTGGGGTCAGTTCGACGGTGCCCAATTCCCATTGGTGGAGCTCAATTTGAAGTGCTCTAAATATTCGTTTTTATGCATTAGTCCCGAAAAATAATCATTTTTATGCAGCAAAACCTGATTTTGATCGTTACTCTCCATTTGTGGCAGTTTGATTTGGCCGAGGTTTTAAAAGGAGTGTGACGTGAGCGAGTTTCCCGTAGACCCCATCGGTGCTGCCTGGCTAGCAACGACATTCGACGTGCGGCCGATAGCACGGCTACCCGTGTTAAGTCAGGTCGGTAGCCGACGGTCAACTCAGGTCGAAGACGGGTTTCGTCTTGAGACCTATCCGGAGAACATGCGCCCCGATCCGGACTTTTCATCCCATCTGCAATTTCACCTGCGGCATGAAGTTCCGAACCTTGAGTTCTTGACCAGACTGTTTACCAAGGTGGGTCCTGCACCGGTACAAGGCTGGTTGAATGACGAGCCCACCGGCCAATATGCCCGCAGGTCGGCGTTCTTGTTTGAGTGGCTCACTGGCGAGCGGTTGCAGGCGCCAGAACCTATAGGCGGTAAGTATGTCGACGCCATCAACGCCGATCTGATGGTGGCGGCTTCACCCGAAGAGGCGGTGAAGGTGCCGCGTTGGCGCGTGCATGACAACCTGCCTGGCACGAGCGACTTCTGCCCGATCGTCGTCAAGACAGCAGCCGTCCAGTCAGCAGCGGACCTCGATGTGCCTCACCTCTTTGGTCAACTGACCGCAGAGTTTGGCGAAGCGCTTCTGCTGCGCGCCGCCGCATGGATGACACTCAGGGAAAGCAAAGCCAGCTTCGCCATTGAAGGGGAGGCGGACCGTTCTACGCGTATTCAGCGTTTCGCAGATGTGTTGGCACGACGAACCGGTCAGGGCGAACTGCCGCTCACCGATGCTGCACTGGCTGAGATGCAAGAAGAAATCCTTGGAGCAGTGACCACACTGACACGTATGGGGATTCGGCAATCTCCGGTGTTTGTTGGCGAAACTGTCCGCTATCAGGAGATCGTCTATTACGTCGCTCCCCCGGAGAGCGATCTGGAGCGGATGTTGGAAGGCATTCGCGTCTTTCTGAATCGCACTCAAGGGCAGTCCCCGGTCATGCGCAGTGCTGTAGCAGCGTTTGCTTTTGTGTATATCCATCCGCTGGCCGATGGCAACGGCCGAGTCCATCGCTTCCTGATCAACGATATTCTGCGTCGTGATGGGGCCATTCCAGACCCGGTGATTCTTCCGATATCAGCTGTTATCACTGACGACTCTGCTGAACGGCGTCTCTATGACAGCGTGCTGGATCAGGTTTCAAAACCGCTCATGCAGGGCATACGAGACCAGGTAGCATTCGCCAATACGCGTACGCAATACCCTGACGGCGTGGTCTCGAATATTGAATTCACAGGCCAGGATCAGGCCCGCCCGGTGTGGCGCTATCCGAACCTGGGGCCACACGTTGTTTTCATGTCCAACGTCATTCGCCGCACCATCACCGAACAGATGCGTGAAGAGTCGCGGTATTTGCGCAGCCACATAAGGGCCAGACAGGCAATCAAGGAAGTCGTTGAGATGCCTGATCAACAGGCTGATCGGCTCTTGCGATCCATAGAGCAGAACGAAGGGAAGCTGAGCAACGTATTGGCCAAGGAAATGCCTGTGCTGGCAAGGCCGGATATTTGGGCTGCCATTATCGAAGCGGTGGCTCAGTCGGTTCGGGGGGAGGAGCCGATAGACAGTAGCGTGAGTGATCGATACCACCCGAATCAGCCAGTGGGCCGATGACCGATTTACGCAAAAAGCCCCGATTGAATCGGGGCTTTTCTATGCGCGCAGTTGTTTGATGTACGTGACGGCGTTACTGATTGCGATTGTTCATCGGCGCGTCCAACACCTTCACCACATCATCGATGATCGCCTTACTCATATCCTGCAAATAATGCGATGCCCAGGCATGCCGATCGGTGTCGCGAACCATGGCCGCGTCTGATGCGAGTAGCTTGGCGACGTGGAGCAGATCGGAGGCGTGGGAGAGGGCTGCGATGACCGGGACGCCTGCGTTGATGCGGAAGAGCGGTTGGTTGGAGTGGTAGGAGAAAGGGGTGAGGCCGATGGTTTTCAGGTCTTGAGGGTTGGTCATTGGGCACCTCCGGTTTTTGGGCGGAGGTGTGCGTGACTTGGTGCAGCAATGGCAAAAATTTTGAATGGATTGCGGGCATTCATAAGGAGAACTCCAGTTGGTTTCTGCATCAAATTCGAGTTCTCAGGCCCGGTCGCTGAATTGGCAGCGACGGGTTGAAAGTAGCTTGAGGGCCGCAGATGCGCAATCGTGGCTAGGTGGTGGCGTAGAGTGAGAGCTTCAGTGATTTACGGGACCTGAGGCTTGGGAATACGTAAATGACCCACGTCTAACCTGACGCCGGCCTCATTCTCTTCGACGCCTGGCTTTCGAGGGCAATCAGTGACTATCGATAGCTCCACTTCCCCCACCATTTTGTTGGCGATTTCCTCGTCGTGCGTGACATGGAACGGGCTGTCGAAAAATCGAATTGTCATGAGCATTTCTCCATTTTTTGGCGATATCTAAACGATGCGGTAAATGGAAGTTGGCCGATTAATCATTTTCGACGCAAACAGTTTTAGCGTCTTTCATCGAGACAATCATTACACTGCGTAACTAATGATGTTCCCGCCCCCACCTTTATCCCCTCCAGCTAACTCCATACATTGAGCTCCAACGCCGACCCATTCATTCCGAAGGGAAGGTCACTGGAGAGTCCTCATGCCTTTCGTAAGCGTACGCATCACCCGCGATGGCGTTACCTCTGAGCAGAAAGCTCAGGTGATCGCCGAAATCACTGAAACCCTGGAACGCGTCCTGAAGAAGGATCCGCACCTGACCCACATCGTGATCGAAGAAGTCGACACCGATAACTGGGGCTACGCCGGCATCACCACCACCCAGTACCGAAAGCAACTGGCTGACGCGGAGGGCAAGTCATGACCGCGTCCGTCTCCATCGATTTCATCTCCGACGTGGTGTGCCCGTGGTGCGCATTGGGCGCGACGGCGCTGGAGCAAGCGATCGAGAACGTGGCCGGTGAAGTGTCGGTGGAGCTGACCTACAAGCCCTTCGAGTTGAACCCGGACATGCCGGCGGTCGGCGAAAAAGCGGTCGAGCATTTGATGCGCAAGTATGGACGCACCGCCGAGGACGTCGCCGCTGGCAAAGCGATGCAGATCGAGCGTGGCGCGGCCCTCGGTTTCAAGTTCGACCTGGAGAAGCGCACTCACTTCTACAACACGTTTGATGCGCATCGGCTGCTGTTGTGGGCGTTGCAGGAAGGACGACAGGTCGCACTGAAGAAAATCCTGTTGCGCGCCTATTTCGCCGACGGCGAGAACCCGAGTAATCGCGAGACGCTGGTTCGTCTGGCGGCTGAAGCAGGACTGGATGCGGCGGCTGCTCAAGAGGTGTTGGCGTCCGGCGCGTTTGCCAAAGAAGTGCGTGAGCTTGAAGCGTTTTACCGCCAGCACGGCATCAACTCGGTGCCGGCCATGGTGCTTAACGGACGTCACCTGGTGTCCGGTTCGCAGTCGGTCGAGTACTACGAACAGATGTTGAGACAAATGGCCAATGCCCCCGCCGAAGCCTGATTACCTGTTTTTCAAACCCTTATTAATTAGTAGAGGTTCATCATGAGCAATTCGAAAAAAGTCATCGTAATCACCGGCGCATCCCAAGGCCTCGGCGCAGGCATGGTCAAGGCGTTCCGCGATCTGGACTACAAAGTTGTCGCCACCTCGCGTTCGATCAAGCCGTCCACCGACCCGGACATCCTCACCGTGGCAGGCGACATCGGCGACCCGGCAGTTGCGCAGCAAGTGATCCGCGAAACCATCGCACGTTTTGGACGCATCGATACCTTGGTCAACAACGCCGGGATCTTCGTTGCCAAGCCGTTCACTGCTTACACCGCTGAAGATTACGCAGCGGTGCTGTCGGTGAACCTGAATGGCTTCTTCTACATCACCCAACTCGCGATCACCGAGATGGAGAAACAAGGCAAAGGCCACGTCGTGAACATCACCACCAGCCTGGTGGACCACGCGATTGATGGTGTGCCATCGGTACTGGCTTCGCTGACTAAAGGTGGTTTGAACGCTGCGACCAAGTCCCTGGCCATCGAGTACGCCAAGCGCGGGATTCGGGTGAATGCGGTTTCTCCTGGCATCATCAAGACTCCGATGCATGGTGAGGAAACTCATGAAGCGCTGGGGAATCTGCATCCGGTTGGGCACATGGGTGAGATCAGCGATATCGCTCAGGCAGTTGTGTATCTGGACAGCGCCAACTTTGTTACTGGTGAAATTCTGCACGTGGATGGTGGGCAGAGCGCGGGTCACTAAGAGCTGGTTTTTCAAACGCCAGAAACAACAAAGCCCTCGTATTTCTACGAGGGCTTTGTTTTTTGTAGTCGAAAATATATCCGTCCCCTCTCTTACTGGTCGTCGTTGGCGACTTGTAGGCCTCGTTGCTTTAGCAGTTCCAATTGCTGTTCTACGCTGAGGGCGGTTTGTCAAAGGGCCTCGTGTAGCTTTTCTCCAGGCCAAAAAACCCGCACGATTTGAGCTTGCTGACTGGGTCAACCTAGGCTTGGCGGGTGTGTTGGGGTGCATTATAGGTAAGTGTGAGAGCCCATCAACGTTGCAGTGACGCGAATTTGTAACGGGGCAGGCGCGCAGACAATGTTTGGTCTGGCGATGGAGGTAAGGCTTTGTTGGCTTCTATCGCCACAATGAGGCGGCGTCCCGGGGGAATGTTTCCATACCCCAGAAACAACAAAACCCTCGTATTTCTACGAGGGCTTTGTTTTGTGTGATGCCGGCACCAGATGGAACACTAAATCCGTGCCCTTTTTTCTACAGACAAGGAAGCACTGCATCTTCTTCGTCGGGGACTTCGTCCGTAACAATCACTCGTGCGTGCGCGCTGTGCTCGTCCTCCATACGCAACCCGAAGTAGCGGGTATCGTTGGCGTCCCAAAATGCCTCTATCTGCGCCATGGGTGCATGTTCAAGCAGCACCTCGGCGCTGTGCTCCAGGATGATCGAGTAACGTCGTTCGGTGTTCATTACAAAGGGGCTCGCAACGGCGGAGTGAAGTGGCAGGTTGTGCATAAGCACTGCTGTCATTATGCCGCTTCACTGATTTTCGACCGTAACCGCTCATCGTTTTGGTGATGTATTAAGACACTCGGTGCCAGAATTGGATGCGTCGATTCGCACCTTTGATGAATATAACCAACCTTCAGCGAAAAGGGCGGAAGAGGAGCGAACACGAAACGGGGAGCGAGCAGGGGAATCTCGGGAGCGTAAGACCCATAAACGAAAAAGGCTCACCTTTCGGTGAGCCTTTTTCGATATTGCGTATGGTGCGGCACCAGGAGTCGAATTATATCGTAATACATTGTTTTTAAAGAATTTATTGTATTGATGATTAGTTTTGTATCCCTAAAAATACCTTAATCCCTTCACGTCATTTCATGCTATCAAGGAAGGCTGAGTAGTTAAAATCAGCGCGTCTTTCTCTGTTTTTTCAGGTTGGTGCCGCATCTATAGAAACTTCATATTGATCCGTGAGGGACCTTGGATGGACGGCGCGATGGCTTTTTGATAGCTTCGACTGATAGTCGATAGGACAAAATGAGGGGCTCGACGTCCAAAGTGTTAGGGATATCGCTAGCATTAACTCGAAAATGGAAGCTTCGAAGCGCGCACATAAAGCCGCGTCTTGTGAGTATGTAGTCATGATGATAGAAATACCATACACGAGTAGGAAGCTTGTTGAATGTATAGGCTTTCAAGATATTATTAGATTTCCTCACTTGCAAGACAGAAACAATCGTGCGGATCTTGCGAACAAAACTCTAAATTTATTAAGTCGTGGCCAAGTTTTCAATGGGTGTTTAAGGCAGATAAATATTGGGTCGGATAAAGGATATGTGTTCAATATTTCTTCGGCTGATCTGGTGGCGCGACTTGTCTCAAAAAATATTAGAGTGAACTATAAACTTAAACAAGCTGATCGCCAAACTATCATATCTAATGCAATGTCTATGTTTAAGGAGGGGTCTCCTTTTGATGTTTATAGATTGGATATAAAGAAATTTTACGAGAGTATTGATTCGAAACTCTTATTCGAGCGGCTGATAGGAGAAGGAAAGTGTTCGTGGCAAACAATTGTTTTACTGGATCAGTTTCTTAACACGCTGGCCGCATATGATGTGACTGGATTGCCTCGAGGTCTAGGAATTAGCGCTACTCTTTCAGAGTTTTATCTAAAGGAATTTGATCTAGCTGTATCCGCGCTCCCAGGAGTTTTTTACTATGCACGTTTTGTGGATGATATTCTTATAGTTACATCTGGGCAAATAGCGAGAGGTAGCTTTGAAAGTCAGGTTGAAGAATTATTGCCTCAAGGGCTGGAGTTTCACACTGCGGGGAAAAGAGATTATATCGCAGTAGGGAAAGTTGCTAAGGAAGCCGCTGGTAAAAAATTAGATGGATTTGATTATCTTGGTTATAACATTAGAATATTCAGCGAGCATTCGGAAGAAACAGTAAACGGTGTTTTTCGTAGAAAGGTGTTTTGTGATATATCTAAGGTAAAAGTTGAGAAGATTAAAAAGAGATTGCTTAATTCGTTTTCAAGCTATCTTGCTAGTTCGCAATATCCTACTGATTTCGTCCTGTTAAAAAATAGAGTTAGGGCTTTGACAGGGAATTATTATATCGTCGATCCGATGACCGGAGTAGATATTAAAACCGGCATATATTATAACTATGTCCAGAAAAATTTCGTCGGGCGTTGTGCGCTTGATGAGTTGGACGCCTTTATTCGTGGAGTCTTATTTTCTACAAAACATCAGCTTTCACGAAGGGTTATATCAGCATTGAGCCTTGATAAAAGAAAGCAGTTGGCTGGGTATGGTTTTAGAACTGGGTTTGTGAACGCAAGATTTCATTCATTTAAATATGATACGCTAAAGAAAATAAAGGAGTGTTGGCGTAAATGAAACCCGGGATGCGTCGAGTAAAAAAAGAGGACTTTGCTAGAGTTGTGCTAACTGAGACGTGTCCGTATGAGGTCCCTATAGTTTTTAGTAATCTCGGTTTTTACTGGCATCTTAAAAAGTATGAAGCTGGAAGTAGTCTCTTTCCGGACATAATGGATTATTTGTTCTATCGAGATTTGGCGTCGGAGTATACCTTACCATTGACCTATAAGATTCGTAAGGATGAGGCGTCTGTCCGAACTTTATCTTTATTGCACCCTAGGTCTCAAGTTAGCTTTGTGGAGCTCTATAAGACTTACGGTGATCAAATTGTTTTTTCTTGCTTAAAAAGCTCGTTCAGTATCCGCCGGCCAGGTGGGGTGGCGAGTAAGTACTATACAAAGAGCGAGAATGACAATATAAAAAAATTTCGCTCCGATAATGTGGTGGTTTCTGCAACTGAGTCCAGGCACAGATACCTTTCGTCATACTTCTCTTATTTTGGATATACACGGCTTTATCGTTTTTTTGAATCCTACGATTTTTTGCAGTTAGAGCAGCAATACTCTTCTTTTTGGTCGATTGATATATCAAGATTTTTTGATAGCATTTACACGCACTCGATAACTTGGGCGTTGAAAACGAAAGAGTTCTCTAAAGCTAACTCGAGCGTCAAAAATACATTTGGAGCCGTTTTTGATCGATTGATGCAGGCGTCAAACTATAACGAAACTGCTGGGATTGTGATAGGTCCTGAAGTATGTAGGATATTTGCTGAAATTATTTTTCAACAAATTGATCGTGATGTAGAGGAAGAAGTCGCCAAAAAAGGTTTAGTCTTAGGAAGGGATTATGCTGTTCGTAGATATGTTGACGATATTTTTGTTTTCGCTATAAGTGAAGATTTTGCACAGCAGGTATATAGATCAATAGAGAGCAATGCGAAAAAATATAAACTAAACATAAACAAAGCAAAAACAATTAAAGCTTCTCGACCGTTTGTAACTGGTAAAACCAGATCTTTGAAAGTTGTTAAAAATACGCTGGCTAAATTTTCAGAGAAAATGGTCGCTGTAGGTAGTTCCGATGGTGCAAGCAAGTTTACTCCTAATCGAATATATAACCGTAGAAGGGTTGTGGTTGATTTTATTAGCGAAGTTAAGGCTGCTTGTATTGCGGACGTCGATGCATATGGCATGGTTTGTGGTTATTTAATATCCGCTTTGACGAGGATTTTAGTCCAGGTGACAGAGGCGAATATTGGTAGAGTATTTTCTGATGACGAAGATCTCAATAAATATTCCGATTTCTATTATGTAATTATTGACGTGATTTTCCATTTGTTTACCGTAAATCCCAGTCATACAGGTACGGTGAAGATTTTTGTAGCAGCGACACTTTCGTGTTCTTTCTACGAGGCACATCTTCCAAATGAGTTGAACTCAATAAAAAGTAAAATCTACACTGCATGTCGTGACTTTTTTGAGAGTAGTGAATATGCGAAGATGTCCTCTGGCAATAGCGATCACGCAATGCTTGAGGCGTTAAATTTACTCGTTGTGCTCAAAGGGTTAGGTAGTGATTATTTGATTCCGCGGGAAACGTTGCAAAGCATTGTAGATGTTTCAATCGGTCGTCAAATGTCATATTTCGAAATAATTTCGTTGCTTTACTATGTAGAGAATATTCCTTCTTATGCATCTATAAAAAGGGCTGTGTTTTCAAATATTAAGGCAAAGCTTGAAGATCTATCAGATATTAGATCGGATGCTGAAAAAATCTATTTGTTCTTAGATATTATGACCTGTCCCTATATTGATAAAAAGTTTAAGCATAAAATCGCAGAGAAATTGTATAAGCAGATTAATAGTAAGATTCCAACAGCGCCGATGGTGGCTGATCTCGCTTTGCGGTTGGAAAAGTTTCCTTGGTTTGTATCATGGGAAAATGCAGACTTTCTATCTGCTCTAGAAAAAAAGGAATTGCTAAAAGGTTACTAGTGATCTATATTTTTTGAGTAGGGTATACCGATCAGCTTTACGACCTGAAAAGGTTGGCTAACCGAAACCGATTTCCGCGGAGGCTCTGGATGAGCTTTTTAGGGGGGAGGGGATGGAATCATTTGCTGGTCAAGGAATGGCGGGCAACCGCACACACTATACTGGTTGGATACCCTACACTATTTTTCCATGCAAACGTAATGCCTCTCTTCTCCTTGCCTAAAACTGCCATGTCTTGTCTAGGCGCAAAACAAGAATTTTAACTGAAAGTAGGTAGTAGTAGCGTGTTGTTGGTGCGTTAGCACTAGTGTAATAGTTTAGAAACCATACCAAGTGTTTTCGTTTACAATTCCAAGGATTATCTATTTTCCAGCGCTTAGAAATAGCGGATTGGATTGTCCTCGCTTGACGTAAATGACGAACTCGAGTGGCATCCGACCCGATCAGTACGCTCGCCAGGAACAACTCCATATCGATGGTTTTACTCATGTTCGACCACCGATATAAGCCGAAACAATATCTATACGGCCGTGCCCAAGTTCATAACTGATCTGTATTCGAGCCTCTTTATCGAGATGGCGCTCGAGTTGATAACATCTGCCATCATTGACTGGCGCGGGATGACGGGTGATTTGCTCATAGCGTTCGCACGCATAGGCTGCCCGCAACTCGTGGAAGCCTTTGAGATTGTGCTTATGAAGGATGTCCCTTGCGGGACGGGCGATTCCCTGTTGGAAATCGAGGTAGCGTTCGTTCGGTGAAAGCAGGTTGCGGCTACCGTCGGGCGAGACCTGTTTGGCAAACCTCAATGCATCACGAATATGCTCATCTACCATAATCCAGCGAGGCGCCGACGCGCCTGAGCGGCCGCCTTTGGTGCCATCCTGGATGTTAATCTTGCCGTATAGTTCGGCCTCACGTTTTAGACGCGGAAGGCCGGCCAATATGGCCTCTCGTAAGCGCATTCCGGTTGCTCGCGCCAGTTGCACGATGGCAGCAGCGCGTGGCAGTTGGTGTTCGCAAAGCGTATCGACGATTTGCTTCACCTGATAATGGTCTTGGCCTTTCGGTGCTACGGTGCGGACGCTGGTGCGCTGCTTTCCTATCGCTTTCCTATCGCTTTCCTATCGCTTTGCTCGGACTCGGCACCTTCACATATTGATCACCGCGAAGCGCGGCCATGGTCCGATTCACACTGGACAATTGGTTTTGCGCAGTGGCGATGGCGAGTTCGCCCTGTTCAACTTGCTGACGCAAATGCCCGGCGTAGTCCAGCAAGGTCTGCCGATCGATCTGCCGCGCATCGTTGAACCCCGGCCCATCCTCCGAACGACACCATCGCACAAGCGCCTGCCACCGATCACTGTGCGCCCTGACCGTGCCGTAACGCCCGCCGCCAAACAGATCCCGCAATGCCTGCGGCCCGGCATAGCTCAACTGCCGACCGTAGCCAAAATTGCGCCCATCTCGTTTACCGACCAACGCCATGATCAAACTCCTCTCGAAGCCAAAATCTTTGAGACCTTCCCCACGTCATCCCGCCACGAATGTTGAGTGTTATCAGGGATCAAGGCCCCTGCGACCTGTGAGGGTTGTCCACTAACGCGGGACTGGCGGCTCTTTACGACCGGGAGCTTGGGCATCTCATGATCTGGCCTCCTGAACACCGATAGCGGTGGGCGGGTGGAGGCTGCACTGGCTGTCGAGACCGGCGCCGCGAGATCCTGAGTCAGGTGAAGCAGTGATGCGATGACCGGGGCATGCCTGACTGTCAGTCAGGTGCAGTCCATTCCTTGGGCTGCGGCACCATCATCTGCATCGCTGTTGCTGGTGACTTCGGTGTTTGTCACGCCGATTGTCACGTGGGGGAATGCCGCAAAGCCTTGTACGAGGTGGGCTGCAGCAGTGGTAGGAGCGCCCGTCTCTTTCCGGGAGAAAGAGACGGGCGCAGGTTGGCGCACGGGAATGGCCAAGCAGATAGGTTGCTGCAGTGCAGCTATGAAAGGGGATGAGTTGCCATAATGGGCACACTGGTAAAAGTAGGCATCCATCACATCGCTGTGACCGTGCGAGCCGCCGGACGCTAATCGCACTTTGGGAGAACCACCACGGTATGGCGTAGCCTTAAAGGTTCTGGCTACCTGGGGTTGCTGTCAACGACAGCGCTTTGCCCGATCTTTTCTACGCCTGTGGATAATTCGGGTCAAGGCTCGAATTTTTGGGAGTCCTGCGGCTGTGGATGAAATTATCCACTGGTGGAGATCAGTGGTTTTCCACAGACAGTTGCGTGGGCTTTAGTTTTTTTAAGTGAGGTCCATCCAAGCAGGGCGGCTTTGCAGCCCTGTTTGGATGGACCCGCGTGGACAAGCGGATCATCGAGATTTCGAGAACGTACGCTTACTTTGCTGCGCCGCGATTGGCTTTTGGCCGTGTGACATTCGTGCAGAGTCGTGAGGAGTGACATCCTCCTGCTGATGGGTGACTGGAAATCGGCTCCACCAGTTCATGATTAGTCTCCGCTCGTCGAGTTGCGTGCGACTATGGAAGACTGAGTACAATCCCCGCACGTATGTCTTTTCTTCGACCTTTTGCAGCTACGTGAAGCAGGCTGATCATTTAGGAAGTCTTTGATGTCACTCAATCCCCACACCCTTGAAGACCTGCCCTCGCTGGTTGAATCTGTCGAGCTCGAATGCAAGCTCGCTCAGGGGCAGGATGGGAAGGGAGAGTTGCCTAAGGATTTCTGGTTAACCTACTCCGCTTTTGCTAACACTCAGGGTGGGGTAGTACTGCTTGGCGTGCGCGAGAAGGATGGGCGGTTCAGCGTTGCAGGCCTATCAAATATCGAGAAAGTACGTACTGACCTGTTCAATACCCTCAACAATCCGGCCAAGGTCAGTATCAATCTGCTGACTGACCGGGAGGTGGTCGTCAGAGAGCTGGAGGGCAAGCAGGTACTTGAAGTGAAAATCCCGGCGGCTTCGCGTAAGCAGAAGCCGGTATTTCTCAATGGTCAGCCGCTAGGTAACACTTATCGTCGATTACATGAGGGTGATCGGCGTTGCTCTGAGGAAGATGTTCGCCGCATGTTCGCAGAGCAAGTGGAGGACTGTCGGGACGAGCGGATTTTGCCAAATTACGACTTCGCAGACATCGATCCGGACAGTCTGCGTATCTACCGCCAGATGCTTAGCGACATAAAGCCAGGCCATCCAGCGCTGGAGCACCAAGGGATTGAGTTTCTCCGACAGATAGGCGGCTGGCGAAAGGACCGCGCGAACGGAGTCGAAGGGCTGACTCTGGCAGGTTTACTAATGTTCGGACGCTGGCTTTCGATCCAAGAGAGTGTGCCGCATTACTTTGTGGACTATCAGGAGCGGCCGCACGCCAAAACAGAACTACGTTGGGTGGATAGACTCGTCCCTGATGGAACCTGGTCAGGAAATCTGTTTGATTTCTACCGGCGGGTTTATCGCAAGTTGGTTGAGGACCTAAAGGTACCGTTCGTTCTCAAAGGTGATCAGCGCCAGGATGACACACCGGTACATGAAGCTCTGCGCGAGGCTTTGGTTAATACCTTGGTCCATGCCGACTATACCGGGCGGGTTTCTGTGTTAGTCGTGAAGCGTCCTGACTTGTTTGGCTTTCGCAATCCTGGCGGCTTACGTTTACCCCTTGAGCAGGTGTTGCAAGGTGGTACCAGCGATTGCCGGAACAGGCTAATGCACCAAATGTTTCTTCTTATAGGCCTTGGCGAGCGTGGTGGTTCTGGGGTTCCAAAAATCTACAGCGGGTGGCGCAGCCAGCATTGGCGACCGCCAGCCCTTTATGAAAAGCCCGAGCCCGAGCAAACCCTTCTTGAGCTTCGCATGTTGGACTTGCTTCCTGAAGGGGTGGTGGAGCAGTTACGAGAGCGATTTGGGGTTCGTTTCGAGAGCTTGGAACATACTGCCAGGTTGATTTTGGCCACGGCCGCGATTGAGCGGGTGGTCAGCCATAATCGTCTCCTTGAGATTTGTGATACTCATGCTCATGACTTGAGCCAACTGCTTGCGCGGTTGGTACGCGAGGGATTCCTTGTGCCCGACGGGCGCTCACGGGGCATGATTTATCACCTGCCGGGTGAGCAACTGCCTACGCCGGAGCAAGTGTTCGCAGGTCCGCTACAGAGCTCCGAACATTACGCCGGCAGCTCCGAACATAACGGGGCTAGCTCCGAACATAACGCAGGTAGCTCCGAACATAAGGTCGAGCTGGATATGCAGCGAAACGATGATGGCTGCTTGTTGAGCGATCATATTGACGCGCCGCTGATCGATGCTTTGGACAGGCTTGATGCAGGGTTTCGAGAAAAGCTCGAAATACTGGCTGAGGAGCCGCGCAATCGAGAGCGCATGCAAAAGGATCGTATGCAACAGGTGATTATCACCCTATGCAAGGAGCACTATCTGACGCTCAACGTGTTGGCTAATTTGGTAAAGCGCAGTCCAGATGCCCTCCGTCAGCAGTACCTGAATGGAATGGTGAAAAGTAGGCAGATTCAGTTGGCATTTCCGTCCAAGCCGACTCATGAAAGGCAGGCGTACAAAGCGTACGTTGGTGGGCAGGACGAGGAGTAGGCTAACGGCCTACTCCCTCAAGCGGCTTTTCGCCTTGAGCCGCGTGACGTTCGCCCCGGTCTGGTTCGCAAATTCGTGTGGAGTGACATGCTCCTGTTGATTCGCCTCAAGGTACCGGCTCCACCAGTTCATGATCAGCCTCCGCTCCTCGATGAATTCTGCCTTGTGGATGTAAGCGGCGCGGACGTTATTGCGCTCCTTGTGACTCATCTGCCGTTCAATGGCTGTCTCTGACCACAAGCCTGACTCAATCAGTGCGCTACAGGCCATCGATCGAAAGCCATGGCCGCAGATTTCAGTTTTGGTGTCGTAGCCCATCTTTCTGAGCGCGCTGTTCACCGTGTTTTCAGACATGGGCTTCCAGGGCTTGGCATCGCCTGCAAACACCAAATCGAATTTGCCGGTGAGGGTGCGGATCTGTTCAAGCAGGGTCACGGCTTGCGGCGATAAGGGTACAAGGTGGATGTCCCCGGCCATCTTCGTACCTCTTGTTGAAAAGGGTACTCCGTCCAGCGCGGGTCGAGTGTCCGGTATCTCCCAGGTGCCGCGCTTGAGGTCGAACTCGCTCCAGCGGGCGAAGCGTAGTTCGCTGGAGCGGACAAACACATGTAACGAGAGCATGACTGTCAGCCGAGTCAGCGTTCGTCCTTTGTAGGTGTCGATGCGCTCCTGCAATTCAGGCAGACGCGATAAGGGTAAAGCTGGGCGGTGAACTACCCTCGGGGCTTTGATCAAACCTTCAAGGTCGGAGGCAGGGTTTGCCGCGATCTGTCGAGCACGTTTTGCCTCGCGCATGATGCTTTGCAGGTAGTTTTGTACCCTTAACGCGACGTCAATCGTGCCGCGTTTCTGGATCGCTTCCAGAGGTTGCATCAGGTCATGGGTGTCCAGATCGACAATAGAGCGAGTGCCGATCAGCGGGAAGACATGGGTTTTGAGGCGGCTCAGGACGGTCTTGGCATGGCCCGGAGCCCATTTGGCAGACATCGCTTTGTGCCAGTCCAAGGCTGCGCTCTCAAAGGTTCGGCCTCGGATTGCGGCTTGCGTCTTGGCTTGGTGTTTGGACACGATGGGGTCGATGCCTTCCGCCAGCATCCGCTTGACCTCCAGGCGCTTCTTGCGCGCATCGGCGAGGCCGACCACGGGGTAGTTGCCGAACGAGGTCAATCCTTCACGCCCATCAGGTTTTACATACCTGAATCGCCAGCCTTTGCGGCCATTGGGTTGGACGAAAAGGTAAAGGCCGTCGCCGTCGAAAAGCTTGTAGGCGCGGTCGGTGGGCTTAGCTGAACGGCAAGCCGAATCGGAGAGTGGGGCAGTGGTGCGCGACATAAGGGTACTCCTCCCTTATCGAATGACCTTACCCCTATCTTTATCCTTAAAACGGCTGGTATCCATAAGATTTTGGCGGAATCCGACGGAACGCCAAAACGAAAAAACCCGCCAGAAGGCGGGTTTTTCGGGGGTTCCAGAGATTTTGAAAGCCTTCTATGGAACCTTGGATGGTGCCGGCACCAGGAGTCGAACCCGGGACCTACTGATTACAAGGAAGGTGCTTTAAACCATAAGATCAATGACTTATAAGGTTTTTCGTTACGTGCGGACACGCTCAAGTGCGCGTATTTCGCGAGCTTTTATTCTCTTCTTACGTAGAGATCTGCGAATTATGACGTTACTAGATGTGTGCCGATGCGGAGGAGGCGACTGGCGCGGGGATCGCTCTACACGTATAAAAGGCTGAAAATTTACTACCAGCTCTCGGTGACAAAAAAACATGGATGCCCTTCTCGATTTCGCTTCGAAAAATCTTGCCGTTTTAACTGCCCTTGCAGGCGTCATCACCGCGATGTTGGCAGCGCTGCGGTATTTCATGGAGCGATCCAAGGATGCTCGCTGGAAGGAATTTGAGACCTATCACAAAATGGTTAAAGACTTTGTGCAAGCGGAATCCAAAGACGTAAACATGATGATCGACAGGCAGTGCGCACTGATTTATGAGTTCAGATTTTTCCGCAGATACTTCCCACAAACACTGCGGATGTTCAAGTTTTTGAAGAGCTTTGAAGGTAGTTGGCAGCATGAGCGAATTCAGGACGAGTTGGAGGCAGGCATCAATGCGATCAGCAGCGAAATGTCGTCTTGCAGGATGCGACTGGCTGTATTTTTTCAGCCAGCGTCCTATTACAAGTCCTAGTGTGATGGGCACTGCTCTACTCGGATGAAGGATTCACAATCGGAGTACTGTGATCGTAGACATCCATCATTTTCGGGTCTCGGTGTCCACTGGCCTCCTGTTTGTCTGCCCTGGTGCCGGTCGTATCCGTGATGCCGCGCCTCTTCAAGTCATGCAGTGCGAAGCGATCTTCAAGGTCAATGGTCCCGTCCGTGATCGCCAACGTGATGAATCGTTGCCAAGCAGTGTCGAGGCTCGTCTTGCGAAGGGGGCCGCCGTGACTCGCCACGATGATAAAGCGCTTGGACGCTGCAATCGGTATTGCCGTCTTCCGGCGTTCCCAAGTCCTAGCGCGTAGAGCTTTTGCGCCATCCCAAACGGCGCGTAGCCGCGGAGTCCAACGGACAATGTTGTCTCGACTGCCCTTGCGCCGATTGGTCAAAATCCCCACGTCCAGCTCGTTGGCATCTGTGAGGGTCACGACCTCGATGCCGCGCAGTCGGCACAGATAGGCCAGCTCCATCACGCTGGCTAGGTACTCGGGACATCCACCCGGTTCATTGCGTGCCAGGCGGCCGCGAGCTGTTGCGCGATCGATCAGGACGTCCATCACGTTCAACCGTGGCAGTCTGCGTTGCTTCCGTTCAATCGGCGCTTCGATGCCCAGGGCTGGGTTCACCTCAAGGAATCCCCGATTGCGTCCCCACTGCAGCACGCGGCGTAGATATCGCAGAGCGTGCGCCGCCTTCGAGGGCGTGCCCTCATCAGCCAGCCGATCCACAATGCGTTGCACCAAGGCGGCGGTGAATTTCTTCACCGCTAGATCGCCCAGCGGCTTGCCCAGTTTGGTGGGGATGTTCAGTAGAACATCCCGGGAGTAGCAGTAATCGTCATGGGTCTTTGGAGCGAGCTTTTTGTAACGGTCGCTCAGGTGGAACTGCTCGCACACGTAGCGAAGCGTTCCCCTGTCGACGTTGGACGCCTCGTCCATAATCCGGTGAAGCTCTGCCAGTGAAACGTCTGCAGGCGCCACGTTTTTGCGGCGCTGCTTTCCGGTCTCGTCGTAATGAAGGGTGTACCAGACTCCGCTGCCGCGATGGTCGAAGTAAATGGCCGCCGGGAGAGCGGCCTGATCAACATGGGCAGGGATGTGGGGATTGTGCTTTCGCTTCCGTGCTTTCCTCATAGGATATCGGCGTCGTATAGCTCTGATGTGGCCGGCTTCATTCCGGCCGCTTGGTTGATGAGATCCAATGTAGTCCATGGGCCTGTACGCCCCCGGAACAGCCGGATGCCCTGCTCGATCAGCGACCTTTCGACATCGGACCGACGTTGATAGCCGGTGATGCGTTGTAGGTCCTCGAATATCAGGACGGTGCCCGATCGGGAGTTCATGGTATTCCCTCTGTAAGCTGAAGCACCCCGGACAGTGTAGTACTGCGGCCGGAGTTAAAGTGGTTAGAACCTGCAGGGCTAATTGCTGGTCTTGTCGCACCGTGAATGGCGGCGCAGTGGGCGTTTGTTATCGGACATAACGTTTCTCCCGTGCGGTTCGAGCAGCAAGCCTCTCTGCCATCAGGGTGGTCCACTCTTCAGCTTTCCGTTGTTGACGAAGTTTGCTGCAGCGGCTGTGCTGACGTGTCGAACGGGCGAAACCACAGATATCGCAGACGCTCGGTAGATCAAGCCGCTTGCTCGCCAGCGCTGGGCGTATGCGGGTTAGGTTAGTTTGCTCAGACATGATTTCGGTCCTGCAGCTGCTGGATAGAGTTATTAGGAGTGGCGAGAGCCTGGGCCACGACAAGTGCTTCAACGTCGGTCAAGTCACCCTGGGCTTGAGCCATGGTGGCCAATGATTCGAGGCGGATCCGAGCGTCGGGCGTCTTGCGCACCTGGTAGTCAAAAAGCGCGGTACCGACGATGCGGATGGCCATCAAGTGACGAGCCTCCTGCACGCCGCCGGCCGGTGATGTGATAGCCTTCGGGGCGCTGCTGCTTTGGTGCTGTGCTTGCATGGTGTTGCCCTCAGTGGTGGTTGGTGCCGAGGGGTTGCCTCCCCTCGACGCCTTTCTTCACCGGCGATCGCCGGCGCTGGATCTGGTGGTCAGGCTCAAGCCTTTCGCACCAGGTGAATTACCAAATCCTCAAACTCCCCGCCCTCATCCCAGGACTGCCATTCCAGAACGGCCTGAATCTGCGCATGTGTGCAGTCCAGGACGAGAATCTCCCGATGGCCACGGCTGGCTCGGACCTCTAACGCATCTACCAGCCCGCATAGGGCATACGCTTCGGCGAAGACCGTCCGGCTTTCATCTCCAAACTGCGCCATTACCGCATTCAGCCGGCGTATCTCTGCGATCGCGTTGTCTCGATCCTGATCGTTGATCACCTGAATTTGCATGGCGGCTACTCCCGGAAAATGAAGCAGCGCATGGTGGTAGGGATGTGGGCGGTTGGTGCCATGTCCTGCTGCCGCGCGCGGATCACGCTTTCCACTCGTTTCTGAGTGTCCAAACATTGATGAGCACGGCAGTCTTTGAGCAGGCGTCGCAGCACAGCGAGGTCCGGAATGCGCTGGCGGTGCTCCAGGGCGACTTCGGCGAACTGGTTGAGGTTGATGGCGATCACGCCTGCCTTTTTGCTGTGGTTGACCATCGGAGCAGATGGCAGCGATTCCAGATAATCAAACACCTGCCAGAACTCGTTCACTTCCTTCGGATCGGTGCTGATCGCCGCCTGGCGCTCGTTGGCCGCTTTCAGAAGGTATTTGCGACAGGCCTGGATCATGTGGTCTGGGATGGCGATGACAAGCTGCAGGCAGTCCAGCAGGGCCAGCATCATGCTGTGGTTCTTGATAACCCGATCGGATGCCAGGTTTCGGCTCGCCCAAAGCTCGGCGCGGTACTTGGGATACAGTTCGGCGAAGCGCTTGAGCACCAGAGGTTCGGCGCGCATTGCCTTCACCATGAAGTGGCTGACGTGTTCCAGTTCGGTCTGGACGATTGCATCAGCGGCTTTTCGGCTCACATCGGTGATCACCGGCTTGAGAAACGGTAACCGGACGATACGGCTGATGATCGCTTCGTGGCCGGTAACGATGGCGTTCTGAGCGATTACAATTGAAGCGCGAAACGGCGGCTCGTAGGTGTCGTTGCTGTTGGACTTAACGCCCCGGGTACGCAGGGTGCCGCCGCCATAGAAGTCCTTGAATTGGTCCCACTCGAAGGCCTTGGTATTGTCCTCGTTGGTGTTTCGGTCAGCCTCGAGGAGCACCAATGGCAGGTTGGCCACCTGACCCATCGCCCGGCTCAGCCCCGAGAAAGAGCTTTTGGCGGGGTCAAAACCCTCATAGCTCCGCCCGAACAGCTTCCAGATGAATTTGATCAGCGTGGTTTTGCCCGAGTCGGGCTCGCCTGACATCTCCAGGAACGGGAAGCTTTCATGCTCGGCCCTGATCTGCTCCGCGAACAGCGAGCCAAACCAGTAGGTGAGGGCCAGAATGCCGTTCTCGCCGAAGACGGTCCAAAGGTTCGGCAACCAGTCTTCGCGGTAGCCCTTGCTGTCCAAAGCCATCTTGAGCTTCACCGACTTCATGAGGCACTTGACGCGTTGTTTGCCGAATTCGAAATAGTCCTCGTCGTTGGCTTTGTAGATTGAACCGCCTTGAATGGCGACATCGTTGAAGATGTACGCCTTGTGATCGCGGCTGTAGCCCAGAAAGTCGATGGTTTCGACGGTTTTCAGGCCAAGGGTCTGCCGGACGATGATCTGATCCAGGTGTTTCTGAGTGCCCATCCATGTCCCACCAGAGAACATGAGTCGTGTCTTGAACTCACTGCTCGACGAAATTTGTTTGGGCGTGAATGTCCAGTTTTCACCATCATCCTGATCGACGCCGGTAACGTGAATGTAGAACCATGCTTCGTTGGTAACGTCGTTCACCTGTTTGTAAAGCGCTTCAAACCGGCAGTTGGCGAGCAACTTAAGGCTGCAAACGTTCTGCAACGCCTTGCGACGGGCTGCTTTGTCGTTGAGCTGCTGGTCTTCGTGGTCCTCGCTTGTGGCCAGTGATTTCTGTTCCTCCTCGAGCTTCGACAGATCGAACTTTGCCCAGTAAGTCTGGTTGCCGAAATTGAAGGCGAATTCTGGGAAACCTTCCTCCCAGGTGTAGATCAGCAGCGCCTTCTCTTTCGGCGAGGGAGCCAGCAGCAATTCGCCTTCATGACGCGCAGCATCAAGATCACGCTTTCGCTTGTCGTTGCGGGCCTTACCTTCTTCTTCGAACTGCCAGCGCTGGTGGAGGTCGTTCCAGTCGACTTTCTTATCCCGCTGCGGAATGAGCGCAGCCTTACAGGTGAAGCCCATCTCGCGTGCCTGTTTCACCCAGCGCAACAGGTAGCCACGTGCAGTTGGTTCGTTGTCCAGGCCCCAGACCAAAGTGGGAAGATTGCCCGGACGCTGGTCGAGCAGATGCTTCAAAGCTTCGATCGGGAAGTTCACGCTCGACATGGCTGACACCGCATCGACGGCGTTTTGCACCAAGGCGGTGGCGTCGAAGATGCCCTCGACAATCCACAGCTCTTTGACGGTGGCCAGGTCCACACTCGGCGGGCACCACCATTCACCCTGGGCGCTGTATTTGGGCTTGAAACGGGCCTTCATCTTGCCGAAGCGAGCAGGGCGATCGATCAGGCGTTCCCAGTAGCCACCGTTCGGAAGGGCGAATCGAATCGTGGCGCTGGACTCGTTCGTTTCGTGATTGACATAGTTCTCTTGGGTGAACCAACCAGTCATTTTCCCAGCGTTCAAGCCCCGGGCGAATTCCAAGTACGCACGGGCCGTAACGGTCGGGTCGTTGTCCGTTGCCGGCGCTCGCTTGCTCCAATCCTCGAACAGGTCCTCGTAGATTTCTTTGACGTGCTCGATATGACCACAGCGCTCCGGGCGACCACAGCGGATCTGCCAGGGCTTGTCGTGGCGGGCATACAGCTCTTTCTTGTTGCAGGCAGGGCAAACGCCGCCTCGCATGTAGTTCGTGCCTACACGCAACTTCAGGCCGAAGTCGTCTTCCAGCCGCCGAAGTACTTGGGTTCGGATGTCTTCATTCATCATGATTTTTTCGCTGCTTTAAGGCTGAGGCCGAGGCTTTGAGTAAGGGCGCCGATTAGGTGTTTCTGAGCGGCCATCACAGGGCTGTTGGCGAGGATCGATCCGTGTCGAAGGCCGTCGGGAATCAGGCGGTATTGGTCTGCGTACCATAGGTCATTGAGGTTGAGGCGGTATTGCTCGCGCAGGTTGGCCAAGAGCGCTTGAGCCTGATCGGGCGTCAGTTTTGCTTTGATGTTCATGGCGTTATCCATCGTCAAACCTCAATTTCGGGCGCAGCTCACCCAAACCCACGGGGGTGGGACAGGCGGGTTTATTGGTTGGGAGTTACGGTGCGGCTACGCGGAAACGACCGTTGTCCGGTGCGTTCAGAATGCGTTCGTAGATCAGGCTGACCGGTACGGCCCAGGCGTTGCCGGTGGCCGGATCGATGATGACGGTATGCGTCGACGTACTGCTGACGATGTCCAGGCGCTGCCGATCGCGGACGGCGGTCATATCGCTGCAGGCCAAATGCACAATTTTTTCAGCGGTCTGTGTCAGCACGTCGTAGTCGCTGACCAGGTGCTGTACGGCGCGGTCGAACAACTGCTGATCGTCGCCCAGGTGTTCACAGTGGTGACGCTCCAAAAACACAAGCGCTGCTGCTTTGAGCACGTCCTGATATTCCTGTACTGCAGGCAACTGAGTCATTTCGATCTCCCCGCTTTCGACGCGTGCAGTTGGATTACTGCCAGAACCTCGGCGTGCCTGGCTGCCAGGTGCAAGGTATCTGCATGAAGGATGGCTTCAGCCTCGGCGTCATTGATGATTCCGTCCTTCAGCGCCTCGGCAATGAGGTGGTCGACGGTCCCCTTTTTGGCGGCGGCGTGGACGCAGCGGGCGTACATCTCGACGTTGTCCAGCGAATCGGGCTCAGCGACGGGAACGAACATTCCGCTGTAAAGGGCTGCAATGTATTCGGGCAAAAAGTTCGTACCCGCCTCGAGCTCGAGCTGGTAGATCTGATCGTCTGTCAGCGGACGACTGCTGTTGTTCTCATAGGCGTGGTTGTCAAACTTCTTGAGTGATAGTCCGATTCGAGCTGCCGCACATTCGCGTCCGCCTGGGTAGGCGCAGATAATTGCGCTGACTACCTGGCGCCGAGTCTTTAGAACTGAGGTTTTCATGTTCTGCTTTTCCCTGTGGCCCGGTGCCATTACTGTTCAATCACGCCGTCTTTGATACCGAGTAACACGGCGGCGCGATGTGCCTCCCCACGGCGACCTTTTTTACGACCGTTTAGAAGGTCGCTGACCAAATTCTTATTCAGTGAATGAGTGCGGCAAAATTCCGCAATGCTCATGCCTTTGTGATCCAAGGCCTCACGGGCTTGCTCGGGTGTAAGGGTGGCGGGCATAGTGTTCGCTCGTGTGCGTTTGTGTGGATTCGTGTTCTACGGCGCTGATTATGACCAGTTTATTTGTCCTGTAAAGGGGCTAAAGTTTGAAAAAGTTGTCATCTAGTGAAATCTCGGAATTGAGTGCGGGCGAGTGTTTGCGCGAAGAAAGGAACCGATTGGGTTTGAAACAAGAGGAAATGGCCCAGATTGGCGGCGTAACTCGAAACACGCAGGGGAGCTATGAGCGGGATGAGCGCCGCCCGGACACCGGCTATTTGAAAGCCTTGCACGCTGTTGGCCTCGATGTTCTTTACGTAGTAACGGGGGTACGAACGCCCGCCCAGATTGGCGAGTTGACCGACGACGAAGAGGTGATGGTGACGCGTTACCGCACGCTTCCGCTCGATGACAAAAAATCTGTGCGTCGCTTCCTGCAGGCGATTGCTGATGACGTAGCGAAGAGCTCGAATTAAGCAGAAACAAAGCAAGTAATACATTCGTATCCCCCCCGTTCTAAAGCCGTTTGGCGCCCCGATAACGTTGATTCAGCAATGCACTTTATGGAGTAGTAAGCATGTTGGATCGCAGTAATTTGGAACGCGTGTACATCGGCGCCACTGAGCTTGAATGGCTTGTCCTGTCGAATCTCGAGCGCCGCTTGATCGCTTCTTACCGCCAGTTGACTGAACAGGATCGAAAGCAGCTACGTCGACTCACCGATGCGTTGGCGACGATCCCCGAGGAGTCGGTCAGCAGTTGATGCGGAACCTCTGAGCAGTCGTCCGGGTAAACGATCGCCGACGTCCAAAGTCGGCGGTTTGCACTTCATGCCACGGCCTGCGATCCCAATTGCTCAAATAGCTCGCGCTGTTTTGCCCTGGGCAAATCCCGCAATCGGTCGAACAACATCCTTTCGAATGACTGAGCCGATGGGCTCAAGGTGTGCGAAAACGTCAGATTCGCCACCCACGTGTGCCCGCACTTTGCGTCCAGGCATTGGCAGTAGAGCTTCGCAAAATCCAAGGAAAGCTCCTCTCTCGAAGCGATCCGTCCCTTGTGTCCGCACTTGCATATAACTCGCATTTTGTCCCTCCCCAGGGCAGCCAATCGCCACTATATTGCCACAATATGTAGTGGCAATCTCTTAGCTACGCACTGGATGTAGTGGAATCAACTGCTTCGTCTTGTTTCTTCCAGGTGAATCGCCTGTCTTCGCGAAGCGTGTCATTCAGCTGGTTGAACAGCTGACAGATCGGCCGGATCTCGTTGCTGGTGTAGACGCGATCGATCTTCTCAATGTCGCCAAAGCCGGCGCTGTTTTCCGGGATGATGCCCGCCAATGCCGGGTTCATGCGCCAGGCGGCAATCACGTCGTTGCGCGTGATGTTTTTCACCTTTTCCAGCTCGTCCTTCGCCTGAAAGTCACCCACCGGGATGATCTGGATCGCCTTCTCAGCGCCGCCCGGGATGTTTACGAACATCGAGCGGAAGTTACCCACGCCCTTGCTCGCGCTGATCTGATCGCGCAGGGACTCTTCGTCTTCCTCAGTCAGGTTCGGGTCGTTGGTGTAGAAGATGTAGCCGGCGTGCGCGCCGTTGCTGTAGTAGCGGCGGCGGAAGAGGGTAGCGGCTTCATTGAGCAGCAGTGCCTGCATGCCGCCCAGGTAATCGGGCACGCCGTAGATGTTCTGTTCCACGTCGTAGTTCATGACGTGCTCGACTTCGTGCTCTTCGAACTCAACCTCTTTGCCGTCCGGCAGTAGCATCACAAACCCGCCACCCACCTTGACCCGCATGTTGATCGTCGGCAGGTGATCCATCTGCAATACCTGGCCGAACGCATTACGGTTGCGCAGAAAGTAGGCTTCCCCGAACACCATGAAATCCAACCCGGCGCGGCTCATGGTCTGAACTGAACAGCCCTCAGACGCAATGAACTCACGCAGCAACAGGTTGCGCTTGAACCCGGGAATGGCGCCGTGGTGAGCGTTGGCGCGCAGCAGCTTGGCCAGGCCTTGGCGTGACACCGGCGGCGTGTAGGTTCGCCCGTCGTGGGTGGCGAAAACGCCCAGGTAATGCCCGATGTTCTCGGTCAGGACCTGTTCCGGTGCACCGAATGAGAACGCCCGCATCGGACCTGGTGCTGGTTTTTGCGGCTGGTTTTTTGCTGGTTTGCCCATGGGTACTTGGTCCGCTGAGTGTGTAGCGGCTGCGCCGCTGTTTGTTGGTGTTGAGGGGTTCGTGGGCCAGGGCGTGCATGATTGCCCAGGCGATATCGGCATGACCGGAGGCGTCGGTGCGCGATGCGCTGTAGGTGACTTGGCCACCGCCGGTGGTGCCACGCTTGATCGTCAGGAACGCCTGAGCGATATCGTTCCAGCCGGCATCCCACTCGATCCGGCTGCCCTGAATCGTGTCCTGTGCCTTGAGCACCAGGGTGTTTTTGGTTTCGAGGCTGTAATGGATCGAGGTTGCACGCGGGTAGAAATCGCGCACCAGGTCGAACACGCCGTATCCGATACCGGTGGTATCGATGCCAATGTGCTGCACGTTGAAGCGCTCGGTAAGTTTCTTGACCTGCTCGGCCTGATACTTGAACGACTGCCCACGCCAGCTGTGTTTCTCCAGAATCCGGAACTTGCCGCCGTCCTCGAGCGGCGGGGCGATGACCACGCAGCTGGCATCGTCGCGGGTGCGGCTCGGGTCGTAGCCAATCCACACCGGGCTGTTGCCGAATGGACGCGGGTCGTCAGGGTCGTAGTCGGTCCACAGCGACAAGTCGGAGTAGCAACGTTCGAGGTCGACCAGGGAAAAGGCGCTTTGCGTGCTGTCGATGAATTTGCACATGAACAGCTGCTGGAATTTGTCCTCGTCGTACTCCAGCTGCAGCTGCTCGAGGTCGAACAGATCGCAGCCGCCGGTAATGGCGTCGAGGATGGTGATGACCTTGCGCCATTGCCCGTCCGGACACAGCGTGCCAGCCGCGGCTTGGGCTTCACTGGGCCACGGATCCTTGGCGTTTTTGCGTTTGCTGTTGCGAAATTTCTCGCCGGTCCAGAACGGGTACGCCTGGTGCGACACGGCGCTGGGCGTTGAGAAATAGGTTTTGCGCCATTTCTTGTGGGTGGCCATGGCACTGGCCACGGTGTTCAGCTTCTCGAAATCGCGGATCCAGAAATATTCGTCAACATAGACGTGGCCATGGTGACCCTGGGCGGTGCTGCTGTTGGTACTGAGAAAGCGCAGCTCGGCCCACGGCTTGCCGTCTTTGCTCAGCACTATCGGGTTGCCGGTCAGCTCCAGGCCGAACCACTCTTGAGCGAACGACACGATATAGCTGCGGAAAATCTCGGACTGAGCGCGGCTGGCCGACAGAAAAATCTGGTTGTCGCCGGTCAGCACAGCATCCATGAATGCTTCGCCGGCGAAGTAATAGGTCAGGCCCACCTGGCGGCTTTTGAGGATGTTGCGGATCCGCGCTGTCAGCGGGTTCTGTTTGGCGGCGAACAGCTCCTTCTGGTAGCCGTACATTTTGCTGATGAACTTGTCGAGAAAGTCGACTTCCGTCAGCTCGCCCACTTCGTTTTTGGCATTCTTCTCGCGCTTCTTTCCGCCTTTTTCACCGCGTTCGCTTCGTTCCCGGCGCTCACCACGTTGACTATCTCTGCGCTGGCCGTCGTCCACCGGCGGCTCTCCGATCGGCGCCGGTACCGGTTTCGCCGACTGCTTCAGCAACCGCTCGCGAACGGTGGTCAATCGGTCGAGTTCGTCCAGGTCGGACTTGGTCAGCGACGTAGCTTTGTCAAGGAGGAGGGTGATTCGCCGGCCAACGGCGGTAAGCGGTTCTTCATCCGACAGCATGTCGTCCCATTCACCCTGGCGGATCCAGTAGTAAACGATCCGGATGTTGGGCAGGGACAGTTGCGCCTGAATTTCACGCGGCTTGCAGCGGCGTAAATAGAGGCGTTTAGCGGCTTCTTTAAGTTCGGGGGCGTATGGCATGACCGCAGTCTATGCGGCGAAAACGCTGGAAACGCGGGGTTAAAATCCGCGTTCCACCTAGATCGACGAAATAGGACTAACGCAAAAGTTAACCATTTGTTTGGTGGTCGGCCGGTGCATATCTTGGCGGCTCAAATCACCGATTGAGCGCAGTTATCGCCCATGCCCCGTTCCCTTGTTTCGTTCTGGAAACGTGTCGCCACCAGCGGCCCGACCGTAGATGGCCGCGAGATCCTTCCCCAGGAACTGCGTGATATCGCTGAGACCTACAAGCCATCTCTATACACCGCCGTGATCTGGTGCGACCACGAACGCTGGCCAGGTTCACACGGCACCGTCTTCGCGGTGCGCCTGGTAGAGGAGGGCGACGATCTGGTACCGGGTCAAATCGCCCTCGAGGCGCAGTTGAAGCCCAACAACAAATTGCTCTGGCTCAACGACCAGGGCGAGAAGCTGTTCTCCAGTATTGAGATCACCCCCAACTTCGCGAACACCGGCAAAGCTTACCTGACCGGTCTGGCTGTGACCGACGAACCGGCCAGCCTGGGCACTCAAGAACTCTACTTTTCGAAGAAGTCCGAGAAAGACTCTTACTTCGCCGCCTCCCATGAGCTCGGCCCTTTTCATGAACCTCAGCCACAAGGCGAGCTGGCCAAGCTGCTGGGCATGTTCACCGGGCTGTTCAAGCGCTTCGGTCTCGAAGAATCCCCCGCTGACCCGCAAACCCCCACCGAGAGCACACCCCCAATGGATGAAGCTACAGCCAAGGCCGCCAAGGCCCTGATCGAGCAATTGCTGATTGTGGCCGCTGGCCTGCAAGCGTTGATCGAACCCATCGTCACCGAAGAAGAGCCGGAGCAGGCCCCGATCGATGACGTACAGGCAGCGGTCGACGCGATCGTCACCACGGCCGAGGAAGAAAAAAACCTCAGCCGCCAGACGACCGGCAACAAGGCCGTGTTGGCCAGCGTTGCGCAACTGCAGAAGCAATTCACTGCGTTGCTGAACACTCCCCAAGGTCGCCAGCTGCCGCGCTCCACCGGCTCAGCCGACGCCAAGAAGCGGGTGCTCTGATATGAGCCAACAATCCCTTTCCAATCGCGCCCTGCTGCAGTATTCCGCGCTGTGCCTGGCCATCGCCGAAACCTACAGCGTCGACGTGACCCGCCAGTTCAACGTCGAGCCCAGCATCGCCCAGGAATTGAACGACAAGATCACCGAACGCGCCGATTTCCTCGAGCGCATCAACGTCGTACCGGTCACTGAAATCAAGGGCCAGAAGGTTATGTTCGGTGTGAATGGTCCTGTGACCAGCCGCACCAACACCAAGACCACCGACCGCGAAGCCAAAGACGTTTCCGACCTCAACGGTTTGGGTTACGAGCTGTTTGCCACGGAGTCCGACGTCGGGCTGCCGTTCGCCAAGATCGACAGCTGGGCCAAGTTTCCGGACTTCGCCGATCGCTACTCGGCGGCCGTGCAAAAGCAGATTGCCCTCGATCGCATCATGATCGGCTGGCACGGCGTTGCGGCTGCACCACAGACCAATCTGGCCACCAGCCCGATGCTGCAGGACGTCAACAAAGGTTGGCTGCAGTTGGCCCGCGAACAGATTCCTGAGCAGGTGCTGCAGGAAGGTGCGGTCGCCGGGAAGATCACCCTCGGTGCCGGCGGCGACTACGAAAACCTCGACGCCCTGGTGCACGACACCAAGCAGATGATCAGTTCCGTGTTCCGCGATGGTGGTGACCTGGTGGCGATCGTCGGCAGTGACCTGTTAGCCGCCGACAAGGCCAAGTTGTATTCCAACCAGGCGGGCAAGCCCACCGAGAAAGAACGCATCGAAAGCGCCCAGGTCATTGCGACCTATGGCGGTTTGCCAACCTTCACCGTGCCGCATTTCCCGGTCAACGCTGTGGTCGTCACCAGCTGGGACAACCTGTCGATCTACTTCCAGGACAGCAGCTGGCGTCGTCACCTGCTCGAGAACCCGAAACGCTCCCGCGTCGAGGATTACAACGGCCGGAACGAAGGCTACGTGATCGAGCAGCTGGAGAAATTTGCGGCCGCTGAAAACGTGGAGTTGATCTGATGAGCCTGGCACTGGCGCACAAGCGTCGCGTTCAAGCCGAAGGCCCTGCAGCCGCTGCACGCGCCGGTGCCGAAGCGGTGGTGTATTCATCCGCCACCGCGCTGTCCAGCCCCGCCAACGCCAAGAAACACCTGAAGCTGATGGAAGACGCGTTGGCGCAGGACCTGGAGCGCGTCAGCGCGATCAACAGCCGCGAGCTGCGTCAGCAGCTCAAGCGTGACGAGCTGCTGCCCAAGTACCTGGACTATGTGCAGCGCTACCGCGATTCCGGATTGAGTTTCCCGAACTCGGTGGTGATGCAGGTCCTGGTCTGGCTGTTCGACACGGTGCAATTCGAAGCGGGTCTGGACCTGGCTGACTTCGCAATTGAGCAAAACCAGCCGATGCCTGAGCGCTTCAAGCGCGATGTGCCGACCTTTGTCGCCGATGCGGTGATCGAGTGGGCCGAGGCCGAGCAGAAGGCCGGTCGCAGTCCGGAACCGTATGTATCCGACCTGCTGCCGCGTGTCGATGGCGAATGGGAGCTCACTGAACAGATCCCGGCCAAGTACCACAAGTTGCTTGGGATCCGCGCCCTGGACGCCAGGGAGTGGACGAAGGCCATCACGCACTTTGAACGCGCCACTGAGCTGCACGCCGGTGTTGGTGTGGGCACTCGCCTGGAGGGCGCTCGCAAGGCCCTGGCAAAAGAACTGGCTACCCAAGCCGCCGAATAACCCGACTACCCCCCCGGCGAGAAACTGTGGATGTGAGCCAACCATTTATGGCCCTGACCCACTGAAACAGTTTTCCCGCCCCTATTCGAGTGCCCAGCAATGAGCTTTTCCGGGAAACCCACGACCTTTGTGGAACAAGCGATCGAGAACGACGGCTTCTGGCCGGACCTCTCCGTTACCGAGTTCCAGAAGGGTTACCGCCTGCCGGCGGAGTACCTGGTAGACATGCTGGTCACTGACCTAAGCACGGCGATGACCGAGGTCAATCGCGACCTGGCCAGGCGCAAAAGCCAATGGCAGAACGTGGGCGTCACCACCGTGGAATCTGCGGACACTACAGTGCTGCCCGAGCGCACATTTCACGTAGCGACGTATAAGCGTGCTGTGTACTGCCGCGCCAAGGCCAGCCTGCTGACCCAGTTCGCCACCGTGACCCGCCGCGAAAGCGCGGAAAACACCGCGAAAGAACTGCCGGAGCGCGGCGAGACGTTTCTGGAGTTCAGCCAGCAGGCCGTCCGCTCCCTGCAGGGCCGTGGCCGCATTACGGCGGCGCTGCTGTGATCAAACTGCGCGCCTTGACCACCTACCTGATCGAGCGCCAGCTGGTGGCGACTGAACAGCTAGACAGCTGGACCGACCAGGTGAATCTCGAACTGATCTGGAAGCCCGACGTCGGCGGCATGCGGATGGGTGATATGCGCTACAGCGCCACGGTCGCCCTGGAGCGTTTCGCCGATCACCCGGGGCGCTTGATGGCGTTGGTGGGCAGCTGGCTCGAGAGCAACGACCAGGACCGCGACGATCTGCCGGCGGCGAAGTTCGACATCACCATGCTCGACAACGACCTGGCCGACGTGGACATCACCCTCGAGTTCATCGAGCCCCAGTATCTGGCCGAGGATCCTGCCGGCGAGATCCTGGCGTTCGGTAAGACCTGGTCATTCGTGCCGTTTGACCTGTGGGTCGCTGAACACGGTGAGGTGTCCAGCCATGGCCGGTCGTAGCACCTTCGAGCTTGATGCCCGTGGCTACCTGGGCGTGCGTGAGCAACTGGCTCTGCTGAGCCTGCCGCCGCAACTGCGCCGCCGTCTGTTGAACAATGTGACCAAGCGCGTGCGGACGATGAGCCACAAGCGTGTGCGTGACCAGCAGAACCTGGACGGCACGCCTTTCGCCGAGCGCAAGGGTTCGGGCAAGGGCAAAAAGAAGATGGAAGCGGGCCTGGCCAAGCTGATGTTGGTCACTCGCGTCAGTCCCGATGAAGCCGAACTGGGCTGGCGTAACGCCCTGACCAGTTGGGTCGCGGCGCAGCAACACAACGGCGTGAGCGAGCGCCGCACGGCTGCTCAGATGAAGCGCTGGAACAATGTTCCCGCCGGTCTGGCTGCCACCGACAAGCAGGCCAAGCGCCTGCGTCGCCTGGGCTTCAAGGTTCGCCAGGAAGGCAAAAAAGCCCTGACCCGGCCGTCCGTGGCCTGGATTCAAGAACACGTGAACTACGCCAAGGCGGGGCTGCTGATCCGCATCTTGGACGATGAAAAGACCGAGAGCAGCGGCGCGCAGAGCTGGGATATCACCTTGCCCAAGCGCCAGTTCATCGGCGTCAGCACCGAACGAGACACTGGCTTGCTGCTGAACCAGGTGCTCCAACAAATCCTTAATTCTCCCCGCTAGCGAGGCACTGCATGGCACTCGGCAAAGTCAGCGTAAACAATCTCAATCTGGGCCAAGGTGCCGTGACTGAGATCGAACGCTATTTCCTTTTCATCGGCACCGGCGCGAAGAACGTCGGCCAGCTACTCGCCCTGAACACCGACAGCGACCTCGACGGCGCCCTGGGCATTCCGGCAAGTGACCTGAAAACCCAGATCACCGCCGCACGCCTCAATGGTGGCGATCGTTGGGCGTGCCTGGCCGCTCCGATCGCTGCAGACGGCGAGTGGTCCGAAGCCCTGGAAAAAGCCCAGCAGCAAGGGTTTTCCGTCGAGGCGGTGGTGATCACCAAGCCGGTGACCGCCGGTGCGCAGTTGTCTGCCATGCACGACGCGGCTGTGGCACTGAACAACACCCACGGCCGCCGCGCTTTCGTCATGGCGGCGAGTGCCGGCATCACCGCCCTGCAGACCTGGGCGGAATACCTGCTCGAGCAGAAGGTAATCACCACCGGTTTGGCCGCGCCGCGTGTCCTGGTTGTGCCGCAGCTGCACGGTAACGACCTGGGCGTACTGGCGGGCCGCTTGGCCAACGCCGCAGTGAGCATTGCCGACAGCCCCATGCGGGTAGCGTCCGGCGCAGTACTTGGCCTGGGCCCCGTTCCCGTCGACAAGGAAGCCGTGCCGCTGCCGTCCGCGATCCGCGCCGAGCTGGATACCGCTCGTTTCTCGGTGTCGCAGACCTACCCCGATTACCCGGGCGTGTTCTGGGGCGACGGCAACATGCTCGATGCACCGGCGAGTGACTTCCAGGTGGTCGAGTACTTGCGCCTAGCCGACAAGGCTGCCCGTCAGGTTCGTCCGCTGCTGATCCGTCGCGTCGGCGATCGCCGCCTGAACAACACGCCCAACAGCATGGCCGCCGCGATCAGCGCTTTCATGAAACCGCTGCGTCAGATGGCCAAGTCCACCACGTTCGCCGGCCAGGTGTTCCCGGGTGAGATCGAATCGCCCCAGGACGGCGACATCGTCCTGGTGTGGCACAGCAAAACCAAGGTCGAGATCTACATCAAGATCCGGCCGCTCAACTGCCCGAAAGACCTGACGGCCAACATCGCCCTCGACCTTTCCAACGACGATCTGGAGTAAGCCCCTATGGCAGCGCGTATTGGCGGCAAGAACTTCGACGTGAACCTGGGCGACCTGCAGGTACACGTCGACAACATCACCCTCGACATCACCGACAACACCGCCGTGGCACAGAGCAAAGGCGTGCCCAACGGGCACGTCGACGGCGACGTCTCGGCCAGCGGCGAGATGGAATTCGACACCAGCAACTTCAATTTGCTGATCGAGTCCGCCCGATCGGCTGGCAGCTTTCGCAAGCTGGAGCCGTTCGACGTGGTGTTCTTCGCTGCCGCCGGCGATGAGGAGCTGCGCGTCGAGGCCTTCAGCTGCAAGTTGAAGGTGTCCAGCCTGCTGGCCATCGATCCCAAGGGCGGCGAGAAATCCAAACACAAGGTGCCGTTCGACGTCACCAGCCCGGATTTCATCCGCATCAACGGCGTCCCTTACCTGGACGCTACCGAGATTGAGGGCCTGCGCTGATGGTGTGCCCGTTCGACCGTGCCCAGGCGCTGGAGCAACGCCAGCGTGACCAGGCGATCGCGGCCCAGCTCGCCCAGGTGCGCCCGATCGGGCCAAGCCGGACCCACTGCCTGGACTGCGAAAACCCGATTCCCGAGAAGCGCCGTGCCCTGGGCGGAAAAGTCCGCTGCACGCCCTGCGAGTCTCTTTCCGAGCAAGGACAACGCCGATGAGCCTCATCACCTGGCCGCACTTCGCCGCGGCTGAACTGCGCTGCAAATGCGGCAAATGCAACAGCACCGGCGCCGAAATGGATCCGGCGTTCATGGCCGAGCTGGTGACCCTGCGTCAGCAGTTTGGTCGGCCGATGGCGCTGAGCAGCGCCTACCGCTGCCCGAAGCACCCGGTGGAAGTGAACAAGCCTGCACCAGGTGAACACTGCACCGGCCTGGCCGTTGACGTGCGCTGCCGTGGCGAAGACGCCGTGGAGATCTTGCGCCTGGCGATGAACCTGAAGTTCACCCGCTTCGGCATCAGCCAGCGCGGCAACTCTCGTTTCCTTCACCTGGGCATGGCGCCGGCCGGTGGCCGCTTCCCCAGCCCTGCGATCTGGAGCTACTGAATGTCTCGACTGTTGATTGTTGCCATGTTCACCGCTGTCGCCCTGGTCGGCTGCGCCTTCAGCGAAACGCACACGGTCGTGGCACGCAGCGCTTCCACGTTGGTGGCGTTGTACTGCAAAGCCCCGGAAACGGGCCGCGTGCTGTTGCGTGCGCAGATCGCCAATGACACCGCACCGAACAAGATCCGCGTGGAGTGCGCCGCCGATGCCCTTTAAAACCTCGCTGGTCGTGAAGGCGGTGATGGGCACCAAGCAGTGGCAGTTGGTCCGGCCGCTGATGTACCTGACGATCCGCAACCAGTGGGTGACGGTGCCGCAGTGCTACCGCACCGACCTGGCCAGCGTACCCCGGCCGGTCTGGTGGCTGATCCCGCGTGACGATGAGTGCGCCCGCCGGCCTTCGGTGGTGCACGACTTCATCTACACCAATGCCACCGACCGATTCACCAAGGCCGAGGCCGACCAGGTGTTTTACGACGCCCTGCTCGAGGAGGGCATGCCCAAGCCGCTGGCCTGGCTGATGTACGCCGCCGTCCGGATTGGCGGCCGTGGCAACTGGAGCGCATGAAATGGAGCTTTCATCCATGACCGTGAGCGTACTGCTGATGCTGACCGAGCTGGTCCTGACCGGTGTCGCGGGCTTTCAGGTGTACCTCTTTAAACAGATCAGCGCGGCCCGCCGTGAACACCTCGAGTTTCGCATCGAGGTCGCTGAGCGATACGTCCGGGCCGAGCACATCGATAAGGCCATGGAAAAGCTGGAAGACCGGCTGGAAAACCGGCTGCAGCACCTTTTTAACCAACCACCACAACGGAAAAGATCATGAGCGAAACACGCGATATCACCCTGGAAGTCGGCGACAAAGAATTCACTTTCACCCTGACGCCCCAGGACGTGACCAAGTACTTCAACAGCCTGACCCAGAACAACAAGGTCGCCCCGGCCAATAACCTGCTGGTCAACACCGTCAAGCAGGAAGAGCGGGCCAGGCTGAAAGAGCTGCTGGGCAACCCGGTGATGGTGATGCAACTCGCCGGCGCACTGGTCGAGGAGTACGGCCCGGACGTTGAAGTCATCGTAAAAAAGCCCTCGAGCACGCTGAGCGCCTGAAAGAAGACGGGCTAGGCCAGCTATTGGCCCTTTCCGGTCGCTGGTTTCCTGGTGAAGCGCCCACACCCGAGGTGATGGGCACCGCCAAGTGGCTGGAGGACGAATATTGGCACCGCATGGGGATCGCCGTTGCCAACGGCATCGCCCAGGCATTGAACGGATAAACACGCATGGCTGACCGCGCTGCCCGCCTGGCCTTCATTTTGAGTCTGACCGACAAGGTCACCGCGCCCCTGGGCAAAGTGAAAATGGGGTTCTCCGACCTTGCCGAGAAGAGCGAAAAGAACATCAAGACGATGGGCATGGGGCTGGGCGGCATGATCGGCGCCGGCGCGGCCATTACCCAATCGTTGGCCCCGGCCTTGGAGATGAACCGCGCCCTGGGCGAGGTCCGATCGCTGGGCGTGGCCGAAGACGCGCTGAACGCGCTGAATCGCAAATCCCTAGAGTTCTCCGTGGCCTACGGTGAAAACGCCCGGGATTTCGTCGCGTCGGCGTACAGCATCGAAGGCGCAATCAAGGGGCTCACCGGGGACCAGTTGGCCACGTTCACAAACACCAGCAACCTGCTGGCCAAGGCGACCAAGGGCGACGCCGAAACCATGGGCGCCTATGTGGGCACCATGTACAACCTGTTCAAGGGCCAGGCCGACGCCATGGGCAAAGCCGAGTGGGTTGAAAAACTCGGTGGCCAGACGGCGCTGGCAGTGAAGCTGTTTCGCACCGACGGCGCCCAGCTCAAAGACGCATTCAAGGAAGTCGGCTCGATCGCTACCACTTTCGGCGTCGATCTGGCTGAGCAGTTCGCGGTGATCGGCTCGCTGAGCAGCACCATGGAAGGCGGGGACGCCGGCGGGATCTACAAGGCGTTTTTCGAAAACATCGGCGCCGCCTCGGAAAAGCTGGGGATGAAATTCACCGGCCAGAACGGCAAGTTGCTGCCGATGATGGACATCCTCAGCAAGCTCGAGGGCAAATTCGGCGACCTAAACAGCGCAGACGCCGGCGCGAAATTGATCGAGGCCTTCGGCGGTGAAGGTGCCCGCGTCATCACCGCGTTGACCAAGGACACCGATCGTCTGCGCAACGGCATGGATCAACTGGGCAAGGTTCGCGGCCTGGAAAACGCCGAGAACATGGCCAAGGCCATGGTCGATCCGTGGCAGCAGTTCGCCGCCGCCGTCGAGGCGCTGCGCGTGGTATTTGGCCAGGTGCTGATCCCGATCCTGACCCCGCTGATGAACAAGCTGGTGGCGATCGGCGCCACGCTGACCCGCTGGACGAACTTGTTCCCGAACATCGCCCGGGTGATCGGCATCGTCACGCTGACCGTCTTCGGGATCATCTTCGCGATGTCCGCGCTGACCATGGTGATCGGCATCAGCCGCATGACCTGGCTCGGGCTGGTGACGGTCTGGAAGGTGGTGCAGCTGCTGAACCTGCGCACCATCGCCGGCTTCGTGCTGCAGAAGCTGGCCATCTTGGCCTACCTGTCCATTCTGACGCTGTTCGGTGCGGCCATGCTGGTCGTTCGCGGCGTCATGTTGGCCTGGCAGGCCGCTATTTGGCTGGTCAACGTGGCCCTGACGGCCAACCCGATCGGGGTCGTCGTGATGGGCATCGCCGCGCTGGTCGCCCTGGTCGCGGTGGCCATCTATTACTGGGACGAATGGACTGCCGCCCTGATGAACAGCGAGGCCTTTAAGTGGGTCAGCGAGCAATTCAAGGTGCTGTCCGACTGGTTCGGTTCCATGGGGGGCTGGTCGAGCATGGCCAAGGGCGCGTGGGACAGCATCGTCAGCGTGTTCTACAAGGCGATCAACAGCCTGATCGAAATGATCAACAGCATCCCCGGCGTGAACATCGAAGCGCGTTTTGGCGGCATGCCGGAAGTACCAGGTGCTGACGCGGCCGTGAACGCGGCCAGTTCGGCCAGCGCCGCGCAAGCCACCCAGCAATCCATCAACGCGGCGATCCCGAGCTTATCCCCGACGCGCGCCTCGGCCGTGCCCCCGGGCGGCTTGCTGAGCAGCATTCAGAACACCACCAGCAGCCAGAACAAGGGCACCCATGTGGAGAACATGACCATTCAGAACAACAAGCCTATGACCCCGCTGGAGATGGAAAACATGATGAGCATGGCGGTCGGCGGATGAGTGAATACATCGATTTGCTGATCGTCGACAACGACCTGGTGCTCGATCCGTCGCGTCAACCGGTGCTCATCGATGACCGGGCCAGCATCGCCCAGGACATCGCGCACATGATCCGCGACAGCGGCCTGCTGGTGACCTTGGTCGCCGAGCGCAATAGCCTGAAACAGCGCGACTGCGTCCAGCAGCTGGAGCTGCTGGTGGAGGCGGACGAACGTCTGGTACCGGGAACGGCACTAATCACACAGCTTGAACCCGGGCAGTACCTGGTGACGGCGAAAACCATGAAGTTCGGCACGATCGAGGTAACGGTGTGAGCGACGTAGATTTCAAGCAGGCACTGGCGGACGCCGGCATTCCGACCACGGAAGAGGGCTTGCGCCAGGCGTGGGAAGCCGAGGTGGTTGCCCAGGGCAGCAAACTGAGCAACACCAGCACCTGGTCACCGTTCTGGCGCGTTGTCACCGCACTGGTGACCAAGCCAGTGATGTGGATCCTCGACTTCTTTATTGCCACGGTGCTGCCGAACTTCTTCGTCAAAACTGCTGTGGATGCCTGGCTGGATATGTTGGCCTGGGGCGTGAATGTCGAGCGCAAGGGCGCAACCAAGGCCCAGGGCTTTTTGCTGTTCACCCGGGTCGCCGCCGGCGGCGCCCTCGAGGTTGCCAAGGGCACGGTGGTGCAGTCGGCCGCGATCAATGGCCACGTGTACCAGATGGTGACGACGGCGATCGGCACGTTCACCGATGGCGCCATGCAGCTGCAGATCCCGGTCGAAGCGGTGGACGTCGGCAGTGGCTTTAACCTGGCGCCGGGGTACTACGCCGTATTGCCGGTGCCGATCCCGGGCATTGCCCAGGTGGCCAACGCCGACGGTTGGTTGACCACGCCCGGGGCGGACAAGGAACCCAACGACGAGCTGCGCCTGCGCGTGCGCAACCAGTTTTCCGCGGTCAACCAATGGCACACCGACGCGGTGTATCGGGCGATGATTTCGGCCTTCCCGGGCGTGCGTCCGGACGGCGTGTATTTCGAGCACGGGGCCCCACGTGGCCCGGGCAGCGCCAACGCCTTTGTGCTGTTCGATGCGGACGTGCCGGCGGCGACGTACCTGGAGCAAATCAACGCGCACATTCGTGACCTCGGCAACCATGGCCACGGCGATGACATGCTGGTCATGGTCATGCCCGAAACCCTGCACGCGCTTCACGTCACGATTTGGCCCCGTTCGACATTGACCACTGCTCAGCGCGAAACCCTATTGGAAGAAGTCGCGCTGTTCATCCGTGCGGCCTTTCGTGAGAGCACGACCAAAGACTACCAGCCGACACTGACCTTTCCGCAGTCGCGCTTTTCCTTCAGCCGCCTCGGCGAAGAACTCCATCAGAAGTTTCCGGGCATCGAGTCGCTGCACTTCGACAACGACGACATCCTCTCGGAACTGAACATCCCCAGGATTCAGAGTCTGCAGGTGCTGCCCAATGATTAAGCTCAGCCTGCGCTTCTGGCTTGGCGGTGCCGAGCTGACAAAGCTCACCGCTGCCGCGCAGTCCTGGTGGGAAAAAGTCGAGGGCTGGCTGCGCTGGCCGCTGATGCAGCTCGATGCCGACAACTGCCACCTAGTGGTGCTCGATCTGCTGGCCTGGCAGCGCGACATCTCTCGCTTCAAGGATGAGCCGGAGGCGCTTTACCGGCTGCGCGTGAAATACGCCTTTATCAACGCGGTGGACGCCGGCAGCACTGCCGGCATGAAACGCATCCTGCAGCGCCTCGGCGTCGGTTATGTCGAGATCGAGGAGCGCATGCCCGATCGGGATTGGGACGTGGTGCTGCTTCGCTTTTCCGACACCCAGCTTTCGCAAAACCCGGAACTGTTGCGGGTGCTGATTCAGCAATATGGCCGCACCTGCCGCCGTTATGACTTCGTGACCATCACACCGGTGCCGTTTCGCATCGCGTTGGTCGACTTCAACGATGACCAGCAGACGCTGGTTGCCAGCCTTTAGGAGCCCCCATGGGAGCCAGTATTACCCTTGCGGGTGAAAGCCTGATCGCCGCGAAACATGCCGCCCAGCTGGGCCTTGATGTGGCGCGCTTCATCTTTGCCAACGTCCCCGGCCTTGACCCCGGCGGCCCTGTCGATCGGACTGCGCCGAAACCGGCAGCCGGCCAGATCGTCTACGTCTATGACATCCCCGACGAAAACGCCGGCTATGTGAATCCCAACCAGGTCGTGTACAGCGCCCAGATCGGTTCCGATGTCGGCGACTGGGATTTCAACTGGATCGGCCTCGAGTCGGCCGAAGGTGTGCTGTTCGCCGTGGCCTACGTGCCGTTGCAGATAAAGCGGCGCAACATCCCGCCACTGCAGATCGGCAACAACCTGACGCGCAACTTCCTGGTGGTGTTCGACGGTGCCCAAGCACTGACGGGCATCAGCATTGATGCCAGCACCTGGCAGCATGACTTTACCGTGCGCCTGGCCGGCATCGATGAGCGTGAACGCCTGAGCAACCGAGACATTTTTGGCCGTGCGTGTTTCTTCGGCAGTTCGCTGCAGCTGGAGAAAGTCGGCGGCGTGTATCAACTCAAACCCGGCACCTCCTATGTGGAGGGCATTCGCCTGGTGCGCTCGGCCGCGCTGGCGGTGGTGCCGCCGGCATTTCCCACCACGGCCTGGCTGGACGTCTGCCTGCAGCGCGAGTTGAGCGATGTTGCGGCCACCTGGACGGTCGTTTTCGGGCCCGACAAGGCGGACTACACCGATAGCGCCGGCGCACGGCACTACTGCGTGGCGATCGCGGACCTGCCGAACGCCGCCACCGTGACCGATCGCCGTTCAGTGGAACCGATCACCGGGCCGCTGGTGACGCAGTTTGCCGCTCGCATTGGTGACTATCCCGATTTAAGGGCGCGGGCGACCACCAAGGACGACGTCGACCTGGGCAATTTGCCGAACGCCAAGACCGATGATCCAACTATCAACGATAGTGAGATTCTGGCCACCGCCAAAATGGTCGCGGCAGCGATCGCCCTGGTCACGGCAGACACTGGTGTTGAACAAGGCTTCTACGATCGTGTCCTGGTGAACAAGCGTGGTCTGGTCACGTCAGCTACACGCCAAAAAGTCACGACGCTTTCCGCCAATACGGTGCTGACCGCAGACCACCGGGGCATTGTGAACATTGATGGGGGCGCTGCTCAGCGAACCGTCACGTTGCCGTCGTCAGTCAGCGTCGGCGTGATTGATATTCTGGTGAGGCGTCTGGACAACAGCGGCAACCTGGTGATCGTCAACACCCAGGCGGGGGACAAGATCCGGTTTCACATGCATTTGAACGGTGTTGGTTATCCGCATTTGCTGTTGATGGGCGGCGGTGACTGGTGGCACCTGCGTTCAGACGGCAATGGCGGCTGGTTGCCGATTGCCAGGCTCGATCCAACACCCTTGGGTGCCTTGATCACATCTACCTCGACACCGATTCAACCAGGTGGCTACGGCATTCCTAACGGAACACTACAGGTTCGCGCAAATTTGCCTTGGCTTTACGATCACGCCGCCGCATCCGGAATGATGACTTCCGAGGCCAACTGGCCCAGCTACCAAAGTTACTTTTCCGCCGGCGACGGCGCTAACACCTTTCGATTGCTCGATGTGCGCGGCATGTTCTTCCGGACGGCCGACGAAGGCCGGGGGCTGGATCCGGGCCGAGCGGCGGCATCTTTGCAGGGATACAACACCAACTCCGCGACGGGTCAGTTGGCAGGCTCGCTAACTGGCACGGTCAACTTGGCAAACGGCCCATACGTATCCGGCTCCATCGTTGCCATCGCCGGCCCCATGGTTGGTAACGCCGGCGAAACGCGGCCTTCCAACCTTGCTTATCCCCGTCGCCTTAAGCTGATTTGAGAGCCACCGCCATGACAGTGATTTACCTTATTCAGAAGTCCGGAGCGTTAGAAGGTCCGGTTGAGTTGCCGGTCGTTCCAGGGCTTGGCGTGCAAATACCTTTCAACGCGGTGGAATTGGCTAGCGTCCTGCCGCCAGCCCGCGCTGGCCACACCTGGTGCGCAGTCAAAGGTGCGCCGGTGGAACTGCCAGACCTGCGCGGCGAGGTCTATGACACTACTACCGGTGCGGCGTCGCAGTTCGACCAGTTGGGCGACCTGCCTGCAGGCCTGACTCATATTCCCCGGCCGTCGCCCACTCACCGCTGGGAGAGTGGGGCATGGGTGCAAGACGCTTCAGCTCTGCATACGGCTAAAACGCTTGAAATCAATGGGCAGTGCGAAGGCGCCATCACTGCCGGTTTTTGGTCGTCGGCGCTGGGCGCTCGCCACTTTTACAGCAGCCAGCTGGATGATCAACTGAACCTGACGGGCGTCATTTTGGGCGGCCTGGACAGCCTTTATGCTTGCCGAGACGAGCAGGGACTCAAAGCCTTCATGCCGCACACCGTTGTCCAGGTGCGCCGTGTTGGGGATGACTTCACCTTGTTCAAACTGCAGCTGCTGCAGCGAGCCAATAATTTGAAGCAGCGATTGGACTTGGCGCTCACTGTCGGCGACTGCGATGCGCTCGCGGCCGTGACCTGGTCGGACTCACAGCTATGACCTGGGCACCAGTGACCATGCGCTGGCCAGAACAGGCGACGCAATGGATGGATGACCTCTCTGCCGCCAAGGATCTAGCCGGCGGCGAGCTGGCGAGTACCGCGTTGCGGCTAACCAGTCTCGACGGTCTGACCAGCACCAACCCAGGCCCGGTCGGAGACGCGGCCAAAGTCGCGATCGAGGCGGGGCGGGCGGCGCTGGCTGGACAAATGGGTGAGGCACCTGCCTGCCTGGTAGTGACGCCATTTCAAAGCGGTATCGGCCAAGGCCGTGGAAACCAACGTTTTCTGTCGGCACCCAACTTGTTGCAGCAGCTGGCCAGCAAACTGACCGACGGAACCGACACTGGTCGTCCCACTGGGCCGCAATACGCACTGTCGTTGCTGTTCCTGGGCACCAACTTCGCCCAGTGGGCCGACACACTGTCGCGTTTCAATGCATTGCTGCCGATTCCTGACCTGGTACGCGCTGAGCGTCGAGCTCGACATCTGTCGACGTTGGAAACGGAAAAGTGGGTAATCCCCAAATCTGGGCCGTTACCGCGCTGGCAATCGCTGCCGCTTGAGCGCTGCACTGTGGTAAAGGCCGCCAAACAATCGATGTCGGGCCAACTGGCGGTGCTGGAGGGTTACGTAGCCGACAGTTCGCCGATGGGCGATCTCGCGGCATTGGCCACGCTCAAGGCCGCTCAGCAGCAGGGTCGCGATCAACAGTTGAACGACCTCAAGGCCTTGCTCGCTGGTGGATCGGCTGACGGCAGCATGCGCGCGCGGCTGATCGGTCCTGGTGATGTCAACGAGCTGCGCCGCTCACTGCTCGAGGGCGACGCCCCGGGGCATGAATGGGTGCTGTCCGCCGGCGTGCTGCTGGTTGGATCGCTTGAAGGGTTGAGTTTTGTACGTGAGCTGGTGGGCCTATGACGCTACTTCTCGACGGCGAACAGATCCTCGGCAAAAAAATGAAGGTCACCGCCAACCTGCGCATCGAAGCCGACGACATGTCGGGGCAGACCAGCAACACGGACAAGGGACACAAGGGATTCAAACCCAAGACCCTGGCAGTCACGCTGATGATCCCCTTTGTGGACAAGGACCAGGTGCGCACGCTGATGCGCCTGGCGGAAGCCACGGCCAGTGGTGGCCAGCTCAAGAAGTATCGCATCGTCAATGACACTGCCGCCGCGTTCGGGATTCGTGAGGTCGAGTTCGCGGAAGGCGTCAGCGCCCGGGAGGACGATTCATTGAACGCCTGGCTGGTGCAGTTCACCCTGTCCGAAAAACTCTCCAACCCTGAGCGCGTAGAAAACCGTCGCGCCGGCAACAGCGTGAACACGCAATCTGCACCAGGACAAGCCGTCGCCGGCGATAGTGCCGGCGGTGCCGATGGCAAGGGCGGGGGAGAGGAACTGTCGGGCTTTGAAGCGACGCTGAAGAAACTCGACAACTACCTGGGCGGAACGGCGCAATGAGCATGAAGCTGCATAAGGTGCTCACCATCAACGGCACCACGTACCCGCTGGTCAAAGAGGATGTTCGGCTCGATCTGAAAAGTCCCGGCCGGGCGACGTTCACCATTCAAGCCGGTGCAGCCGTGACAGGCCTGGTCATGCTCGATGTCGGCTACAACGACGCTCCGCTGCAGCGTCACTTCATCGGCTATGTCGAGCGATCGACCACGGCCTCGAGCACAGAGCAGGTGCTGGCCTGTCGCGAGCTGGCAGCGATCCTGGCCAACCCATTGCCGCTGAATCTGCGCCATGTGGATCTGCAGGCCGTGCTGGCCGAGATTAGCACCAAGACCGGGTTGCGCTTTCGAGTGCCGGACCGGCCCTATGCCAAGGTCAAGGCACCGTACTTCTACGGCCTTGCCACCGGTTACCAGGCGATGGATAGCCTGGCCACGGTGTTCAACATCCCCGACTTCATCTGGCAGCAGCAAGGCGACGGCGAGGTATTTGTCGGCAGTTGGGCGGATAGCTTTTTCGGCACCCGTCAGCCGCTGCAGCTGCCGGCCGAACTGTTCGACGGCTACCAGAGCAATCAAAGCGCGATGGTCGCGGCCCTTCCCGGGTTGCGCCCTGGTGCATCAATCAACCAAGGCGATCGCATCACATCCGTGACGCTCGCCGGCAACCAGATGGCCATCCGATGGAAGAAGCAATCCGCCGCGCAGTAGATCGGCAATTCCCTGAACTGAGTGGCGGTTACCACCTGCCGCGCTTCGGCCGCGTTGTGGCGGTCCCTGATGCACCTGCAGCACCTGGTCTGTGCGACGACTTCCGGCCGCGCTTTGGCGTCGACGTCGAAGTGTTGCTGCCCGATGGCGAGCCGGATCCGGCTTTGCCGATCCTGACTAGCCTGCCGTTGCCGGCACCGATGGGCGGGCAAGAAGCCGGCATGTTCGGCTTTCCGGAGGAGGGCACCACCGTAGTGGTCAGTTTCGCCTACGGCCTGCCGAGTAAGCCCTTCATCACCCAGATCCTGCCGCACGGTCTGAGTCTGCCCCGGGTGCCGAAAGGTGACCAGGTGTGGCAGCACAGTGAGGCCTGTCAGCAGCGCGTCGACGCAGACGGCAACTGGTTGCGCCAGACCGATGGCAAGATCCAGGACAAGGCGATCGAGCGCGAAGTCGAAGCTCTGGACAACACCGAGAGCTTTCAGAATCACACCAGGACGGTGGACGATCATTCGACCGAGTCAGTGGGTGGCATCAAGAAGATCGAGGCGCTGGGCGCGCTCAAGCTGTTGTCTGGCGGATCCGCAAGTCTGGCGGCTGTGGACGATCTGCACCAGGCCACCGGCCGTGACTTGAACCAGGTGGTGGGGCAGAAGCACAACGCCACGGTGGGTGGCGACATGCAGGAGAAGATTCAGGGCTTGCGCAAGAGTGTGGCCGGGATCAGCCAGCAGCTGCAGGCACCAAAGAACTGGATCGGGTCGGAAACCATCAATTTGTTCAAGGTGGTGTGCGACATGCTTGATCTGTTGCAGCAGATGAATACCCAGCTCGCCGCACACACACACGTACCAGGGCCGACGCCGAGCCCGACTGATGCGGCGGCATTCACGGCGAAAGCGGCGAAAGCTTTGGCCCTATCGACGAAGCTGAAACCGATCACGCTTTGATTCGCATGTCAGCATTACGCATGATGGACAAGGGTGAAAGATGTCTGCGATTTACCGGTCTTTTATTCGGCAGCTTTAGCTTTCTTATGCAGTGCCATAGTTTTTCTGTTCCGGTATGAATGTCTTAGTGGTGGCTTTTCAATAGCGTTTCTATGTTTAAAATCAACTTGCAGGTGTTATAGGCACAATGTGCCTAAGTTGCCGTAGGCAGAGTTGCCTAAGTGTGCATACCGTTCGTCGGATTTTTCTGATGGCATTGTGATATTCAAAGTGTTGACATGTGTTGATCGAATTTGAGTACCCGATCAACGCAAACCCGCCATTTGTCGAGGTATGTGCCATCACATAGTGGCGACTTTCGCTTAGATACGACGAGGCCCGCGCAATGGCGGGCCTCGGGGCAGATATTTTCAGGTTGATTCCCGAGGGAATTCCTGTGGTAATCTCGCTTCAACCACTTACAGCTTTGCTTCTTTGTTACTCGCATCTCAAAGGGTATGGCCAAGTGACGAAGCCGTCAACAGTGCTCTATTAGCGAATTCGCTAATTAGCACGTTAATTACACCGCATAGTTAGACCATTAGTTACGGTGTTGTTATGAGCTTAATCACTGCGTGAGTGGGAAATATCTGCGGCGTTGTCTCAGAAGTAGCAGATCCCGCTAACCCTTTGGAGAATTAGCGAATGAAAATTTTCATTAGCCGATACCTTCCTGAAGAACTGATTCGACTGCTGCAGACCGCTTATTGGTCACTGCGGTTGATCAGGATTCTTCAGCAGCTGTAAGAAAGCACTAGCAGGGGTCATTGGCCCCTGCTCTCGTTTCCGACTGCAGATGCTCATCTATTCCAGTCGGCACCACCAGGATTGCGCATAGGCGCAACCATCGATGTACTCAATCCCACTTAAGACAAAACCAGTAACTGCCATCCCTGCCAGCGTAGCGTCCAGCAGTCTTGGTAACGGATCAGGGTCTCGAGGCATACCCACGTCAACTCGAGCGACATTGGCGCTGCGCCTGAGTTCTATGCTGTTCTCTGAATTCACCATCACATTGCCCCGAATTGCCGGATAGCGTCGCCGTTTCTTGGGACGTCAGCGCAACGCCTCGGCTTCTCATAGGGGTCACAAGCATATACATGTGCTAGCCCGCCTGATCTTCACTACGACAATCAATCAGTGCTTCCACTGCATAGGCCAGAGCGCCGTCAGCTTGCTCTAGGAGATCGCTAAGATCGTCACGGTTGATCACCTGATTCCGGTGTAGGGCGTGAGCCTGAGTTAGGAGAGCTTTATGGTGACGTCCAGGGTTTTCGAGCAGCGCGGCTTCGTCCCGTAGGAGTAATTCCCACTGCGCGATCGCGCTGGTCCTAACACCCGACGTTGCCAAGTGCTCCGTGTTCATCGATTCCTCCTGATCAAAAAATACTGTATGCATAAACAGTATATCGATTGGAGTCGCCAGGCAACGGTAGTCCGATGAAACGAAGATCAGAACCATACGACTGCAGGCGTTGGAGAAATCCGACGGGCGAAGAAAAAAACCTATGAAAAAGCACTTATCCCCCTCCCGCCGACGGGCTCTGTGTCCTTTTTTTGTGCAATTCCGGATGTAGTGCAAACGAACCTGCAGCCCAGGCGGGCCGTGGGGCTCTGCAGGGGGGCGGTCATTTCATTTTGTGAGAGGTTTTGCAAAGAGATGCAGCGCAGTTGCACAGCGGTGCAAGGGGCGGTCAGGGAGGGAGTATTGCTGGAGTGCCCGGTTTCATTGGACTAAAAATTTGAAAATGTGGGTTTCGGTGTGTTTTCCAAAACGCGCACGATCTTTTCGGGTGGCAATTGCCTGCATGCGGGGGAGGTGTGAATTCCCCTATAGCCCATATGCGGCAAGGGTTACAGGAGAATTACAGCGTTTCAGAGGCTTTCACGCCTCCTCAGCGTCAACCATTCGAAGGTGAGGTAGGTCGCTCATGTTCTGCAGGCGCGTAAATTCCTTGGTCACGATCGGGATCAGCACGCGGTTCAGAGCATCGCGCAACTTCGCAGCCTGGTCTTCGTTTAGCTTCTTTACGGTCCCGGTCAGTCCGCTGGCACACAACACATTGTCGGGAGGAATGCCCAGGTCATCCATGGTGCCATCGATGTAACCTCTTAGGTATTCGCGGCGTTGGAACAAAATCGAGCTTTCGGGTGCTTCCTGGTAATCCCAATGCACCTCCCAAGCCGCGCCGTTCTTGATGATTTCGATGATTGGTACTGCTGCTCGGGATGCTGTCTTACGCATGCTTTATTCCTCGATCAGGGCGCGCCGGGGCATTTTGAAGGATAGCTATGGGATGCCCCATTAAAGTTTTTTAACCTGACCCCCAAATCCCTGTCAGACGATGGATATCTGTCAGTAAGTGCTCTGGAGGCCCCGTATTTACTGGGTTTCAGATCTGACACCGAGGCTGGATGTTTGTGTCAGTTTTGCCATCAGAAATAAAAAACCTTTAAAAATCAGCTACTTGGTAACTGTGAATCTGACACTGCTGTTTTGTCAGGTTTTGACAGGTCGCTGACATCTTTCTGACATCAATGAAAACGCCTGAGAGCCTTGATTTAGAAGGGTTAGATAGTAGTTAGAATAGTAATCTGACAAAACTGACAAGCTTTTGAGGGGGCAGCCCTAATTTTTTTGCGCTTCGCATAAGGGGCGTTTCGTAACACGCGTTCACTCAGCAAGGGCTCTAAAAGTGCGGACTGTTACACCGCGATGGTGCCCCTAATCACGAGCTCTGGACCTGCGCACTACCTGCCTGTACCCAGCAGTTCTGCAGAGCATTGCTGATGCCGCGGCTTCAGTACTTAAATTCCTAAAAAAGCCGCGGTTGAGTAACGCTACTCAAACCTTCCAAACCTCCCTGATAGGCCGGTGCCGGTGGAATCAATATGCCTGTGCCGCCGATCTCTATGAGCATTGGGCTGAGGGCCCGGTTTTGAAAAATGGTGTGATTTTTTCCCCAATGCAAATTGATAAAGCGACGGGGCACTGCTCCCGGAAGTTGCGGAGCAGGGTTCGGTAAGATGGTTGTGGAGCCAACGGCCGTGTACACGAAAATCCAATCACCTGGTTGAACCATGCCTTGCCCAAACCACAGCATATGATCCTTCACAGGGACGGAGCCGCCTTCTGGCGTGGGTAACGTAAGGATTAAGCAATACTCTGCGAGATTGCAGAACTTGTGGACGTAGATAGCTATGCGCTCTTGGTTGGGGATTCCAGGATTCTGGACATCCACAATCTGAAGAGTCTCGATTGGTTTGATCATGAGTTTTTCCCCTTGCTCGGCAAGAAGTTAACCGCGAGAAGCCCCAAGCCAAACGCTGTCAACGGCAACCACAAAATTGAGCTGGCTTTGTAGAGGTCGAGTGCGAAGGAAAAGGCGATAGGGCTGCAGAAGATCAAGAATTTTTCGATTAAGGAACGAATCAGTGCAGCGCGTAGCCGCTCTTCCAGCCTGACGTTCGTCAACCTTTGCTCAACCAAATATGCGTTGGCTTTGTCCAGTTGAGTCTGAATAGTTGCAACCTGTTTCCGAGCTTGCTCTTTGTCGTGCTGGGCATCACTGATGATGGCGGCAATGACTGGGCCTAGTTGGTCTCCACCGTAATGATGGGGACTGCCCTCGATCAATCGAATGACAGTGCGTGGAAGAAAGTCGCCTTCCATGGGAGCGGGGGTGGGTCGGATATCGTCTGGCACGCCAGGCTGTTGGATGCCTGCTACACCGCTGTCTTTTTGTCCAGGATCAGGTACGGCCGATAATTCCGTCATCGTTCCCTCGAAAGGCACCCAGCTGTACCGCCAAGATAAAGGCTGGCTGAAAGTTTATTCCGTCTTGTTACGTGGTTTGTTACGTGTGACACAAAAAACAAAGGCCTGCATCGCTGCAAGCCTTTGATTTATATGGTGCCGGCACCAGGAGTCGAACCCGGGACCTACTGATTACAAGTCAGTTGCTCTACCAACTGAGCTATACCGGCGTGTTAGGGCGACGATTATAGCGATTGGGATGGTTCTGTAAACCCCTGAATTCAGACTATTTTTACTCAGCCTTCAAGTCAGGCGCGAAGGAGGGTTTTCTTGAGTTTCTGCAGGGCTTTCCAAGTGCGGCTGTTTTGCATCGCGCGCAGCTGCGCTTCGGCCTGTTCGGCGCGTTGCAGGGCGGCGGCGAGCTGGAGTTCGGCGTCGCTGACGGGGTGGCTGAAGTTGTGGCCTTTGCAGAACTGGAACTCGTCCAGGTTGCACGGCGGGATGTCGAAGGCGGGTTTGAGGTTCAGGTAATCGTTGGCGAGGTAGTAGGTGTTGATGCCGTCGAACAGGATGGAGTGGTAGCCGGCGTCGGTGACAAGGGTTTCCCAGGCCTGGTCGCGGTCCCATGGGGTTTCGATGAGGATGACCCACGGCCGCCATTGGGTGAAGTCCATGGCGCGCAGGACGGTTTCTTCGTGGCCTTCGACGTCGATTTTCAGAAAGTGAATCGCGCGGCCCTGGGCGTGTTCTTCGCAGATGGAGGTCAGGGTGCGGGATTTGACGGTTTGGCTGCGCACGTCCATGCCGGCGTCTTTGTGCCTTTGCGCCATGGCGGGGTCGAGGGTGGAGAGACCGGTGCCTGCAATGCCATAGAAGATCAGGTCGTCAGCGCTTTCGCCGGCCACTCATTGCAGGTTGGTGTCTTTGGAGCGTTCCTGGCACAGGGCCTCGTAATAATTGGGCATCGGTTCGACATTGATGCCAGTCCAGCCACGGTCATAGAAGGCTTTGGTCACGGAGTCGTGGCTGGGGTGGTTGGCGCCGACGTCGATGTAGAAGCCGTTTTCAACGGTTTTGAGGGCGCGCCACAGGCGGATGTCTTCGAAATTCTGTGCGTAAGAAATGAACGTCACTGTCGCATCCTGTCAGTCGGATTTTCTTGTTCGTGGCCGCGCTGTCGGCGCCCTTGGCTGTTTGTATAACAAGACTGGGTAAGCGGTGCGATTTTCCGCAGATGACGTCCCGGATTAGGCACTTATGTCCTTTGCATTAAATGCTTATGCACAATGGGCGCGGTGCTGACTGCTCTCATTACCCTTTTTGTAGACCCGTTCTCATTTGCCCGCAAATACCTGTTTTTTCGGTTTTTTTACAGGTGTACGAAAATTGAACAGTAGCGTTTCACCCCTGAAACAGGCGCTTATATTGGATCCACGATAATTCCATCAACAGAGTTATCCACAGGCTGTGGCTTTTTATGGGCGTTCTGCCAGGAGCAGTAAATTACGCGGCGTGAGTGGGGTTTCGCAGAAGGTACCGAGGCGAACGGTGTAGCCCTGCTCGGCGAGGAAAAGTGCTCGATCGAGTACCAGCCAAAGCTCCAGCGAGCGTCGGAAAAGGCCGCGCAACAACTCCAGATTGCGCACTTCGGCGAGTCGCTGCCAGCCAGCATCTTCGAGCGCGGACCAATCTTGCCGGCCGATTGTGGATAACTCTTTTAGTGCGGCCAAATGATGGCAGTAATCGGCGAAGGATTTGTCCAGCCAGGCACTTGGCAGGGAAGGGGTGGGCAGGTAGTCGTCGATGCCGCGGATTTGACGTTGCAGCAGGTCGAAACCCAGGCGTCGGGCCATCGAGGTGTCACGCTGACGCCGGACGCGAGCACCGGCGGTGACGGTTTCGCTCATCGGCAGCGAGAGATCGTCGAGGGAGAGTTGTAGGCCGGATCGCATACCGTCCGAGGAAAGCGGCTGATACGCAGGAAGGCTGGTCCGGTTATAGCAGCACGGCGCAATGGCCAGTTGTTTACAGCCTGCCGCACTGGCGAGCTGGATCAGTCGCACATGTAAATCACCGCAAGCATGCAGCGCGACGGGCGTGTGATCGGCGTTCAATAAAAAAGCAGTGTCAGGCGCAAGCACATCCTGTTCGACATGCAACGCATGCATTCGATGGCGTTGGCTGAGTGCCTGGCCACTGGAAACCAGAGCTTGGTCGTATTCCAGGCACGTGAGCTGTTGCCCTTGTTGCAGCAAACGCCGACCCAAGTGGCCCTTGCCCGAGCACCAATCCAGCCAATGCTTCGGTGGTGAGGTAAACACCAAGCGACTGGCGAACGCTTCAATCTGCTGCCACTTGCGCCCGGGCACGTCGACATTCAATCGATGCCCGGCCGCTTCCAGCGAATGCGCAGGCAACTCGCCCACCAAACTCAGTTCAAGGGACAGCGCCGCCAACGAAGCAAACGGCTCCGGCGCATCCAGTAAACCAGGTTGGTTATGACTGCTTTCCGCTTCATCCAGCGAACGTCCGCGTAGCCACAATGCCAGTTCCGGGTAGGACGCTTCCCAAGGAAGCTGCAGATGAGTGAACGGACGAGGTTTCCACAACGCCTGATGCTCAATCAGAAAAGCATCCAGCGCCGTGAAACGGGCGAGCAAGGCGTCGCCCGTCAACACGCAGGAATCAACGCCCTTGGCAGGCATCGACGCGCAGCCAGCGCTCCAGCAGCTTGAAGCCGCGAACCAGCACGTAAGCCATCAGCAGGTAGAACATGCCCGCGGCGAAGAAGATCTCCACCGGCAGGTAGGTCCGGGCAATGATGGTGCGAGCCATGCCGGTCAGTTCCAGCAGGGTCACGGTGCTGGCCAGCGCACTGGCCTTGAGCATCAGGATCACTTCGTTGCTATAGGCCGGCAGGCCGATACGCGCAGCGCGGGGCAGGATGATGTAGAACAGCGCTTTGGGCTTGGACATGCCCAGTGCACGCGCCGCTTCGATCTCGCCCGGTGGAATCGCCTGAATCGCGCCGCGCAGGATCTCGGCGATGTAGGCGGCCGTGTGCAGGGTCATGGTTGCCGTAGCGCACCAGAACGGATCGCGCAGGTACGGCCACATCGAGCTGTTACGGATCGCATCGAACTGCGCTAGGCCGTAATAGACCAGGAACAGCTGAACCAGCAATGGCGTGCCACGGAAAAAGAAGATGTAGCCGTAGGGAAATGCCCGCACGTACCAAAGTCGCGACGAGCGCGCGATGCCCAGCGGAATCGCCAGCAGCAACCCGGCGATCACGGCGATGGCCACCAGTTCCAGGGTCAGCGTCGCGCCTTGGGCCAGTTTCGGCAGCCACTTGATGATGACTTCCCAGTTCATTGCGTGCTCCTCGCGAAGCCGCGAGCGGCGCGTTTTTCCATGAAGTACATGCCGGTCATGGCGAGAATCGTCAGGCCCAGGTACATGAACGCGGCGACCATATAGAAGGTGAACGGCTGTTTGGACACGGTCACGCCGATTTGCGCGTGACGCATGATTTCTTCCAGTCCGATGACCGACACCAGCGCGGTGTCTTTCATCAGGATCATGAACAGGTTGCCCAGGCCGGGCAGGGCGATGCGCCACATCTGCGGCATGATCAGCCGGGTGAAGATGCGAAACTTCGACAGGCCCAACGCCACGCCGGCTTCACGATGCCCTTTGGGAATCGCCAGAATTGCACCACGAAACACTTCCGTGGCGTAGGCGCCGAAGCACAACCCCAGCGCAATTACGCCGGCAGCGAAGGCATTCAGTTCGAGGTCGGGATTGCCGAAAAACTCGCCCAGGGCACGCATTAGGTTGACCGTGCCGAAGTAGATCAACAGCACCCAGAGCAATTCCGGTATGCCGCGAACCAGCGTCGAATAAGTGCCGCCAAGCCATTGCAGCGGCTTGTACGGGGAAGTCTTGGCCAAGGCGCCGAGCAGACCGAGCACCAGCCCCAGGCACAGGGCCGAGAGTGCCAGTTTCACAGTCATCAGCGCACCAGCGGCGAGTGCCGGGCCGAATCCGTAGAGATCGATAGTCATGGATTTCTTTTCATTTTGCAGCAGGCAATGCCAGGGACTGGCGCCGTCAGCGAACGGCGCCAGCCAGGCAAGTCAGAATCAATAGATGCTGAACGGGAAGTACTTGTCGTTGATCTTTTTGTACGTGCCGTCTTCGACGATTTCTTTCAGGGCAAGGTTCAGCTTCGCGCGAAGGGTGTCGCCTTTGCGTACAGCGATACCGATCTTGTCGCTTTCTTCCACCGGGTCACCCTTGAATTCATACGAACGACCGGCGTCGCTTTTCAGCCACTCGTAGTTGACGTACTTGTCCGCCAGGATGCCGTCCAGACGACCGGAGGTCAGGTCGAGGTAAGCGTTTTCCTGGGTGTCGTAGAGTTTGACTTCAACGCCTTCCATGTTGTCTTCCATCCAGGTGCCGGCGAGGGTCGCACGTTGTGCGCCGATCACTTTGCCTTGCAGGGAAGCCTTGTCGGTTTTGAAGTCGACGTCTTTCTTGGCGATGAATTGCAGTTTGTTGGAGTAGTACGGATCGGTGAAGTCCACCGCTTGCTTGCGCTCGTCGGTGATCGACATCGAGGAGATCAGGAAGTCGAACTTCTTGGCGTTCAGGGCCGGGATGATGCCGTCCCAGTCGGACGTGACCACGGTGCAGTCGACTTTCATCTTGGCGCACAGGGCGTCGCCGATTTCCTTGTCGAAGCCGACGACATTGCCACTGGCATCTTTGTTGTTGAACGGCGGGTAGGCCGCTTCGATGCCCATCTTCAGGGTTTCGGCCATGGCACCGGCGCTGAAGGCCAGGGTGACGGCGGCTGCCAGAAAGACCTTTTTGTAGTTCTGCATGCGGGTAGCTCCGTTAGCGGTTGCTGGACATGAATTGTTTGCAGCGCGCCGAAAGCGGGTTGTCGAACACCTGCTGTGGCGATCCTTGCTCTTCTACCAGGCCCTGGTGGAGGAACACCACTTCGCTGGACACCTGACGGGCGAAACCCATTTCATGGGTGACCAGCAGCATGGTGCGGCCTTCTTCGGCCAGTGCGCGGATGACATTAAGTACTTCCTGGACCATTTCCGGGTCAAGGGCGGAGGTGGGTTCGTCGAACAGAATCACCTTGGGCTGCATCGCCAGTGTGCGGGCGATGGCCGCGCGTTGTTGCTGACCGCCTGACAACTGCGCCGGATAAGCGTGGCGCTTGTCAGCGATACCGACCTTGGCCAGCAGGGCTTCGGCGACTTCGATGGCTTCGGCTTTGCTTTGACCGAGCACCCGGCGCGGCGCTTCGATAATGTTGTCGAGCACGCTCATGTGCGGCCAGAGATTAAAGTTTTGAAACACAAAACCAATCTCGCTGCGCAGGCGATTGATCTGCTTGCCGTCGGCAGCGACCAGTTCGCCGTTCTTGGCGGCTTTGAGCTTGAGTTCTTCGCCGGCCACCAGGATCTGGCCTTGATGCGGGTTTTCCAGCAGGTTGATGCAACGCAGGAACGTGGACTTGCCGGAACCGGAAGAGCCCAGGATCGAGATCACGTCGCCGTCGCGGGCGGTCAGCGAGATGCCTTTGAGCACCTCAAGCTGTCCGTAGCGTTTGTGCAAGTTGCGGATTTCAAGCGCGGGCGTGGCCTCAGCCATGTGCGTTCCTCATAGTGTTTCGCTCCTGCTGTTGGTTGGCCTTCCTGGCGAGGCGGCCAAGCTAGCATAGCGTTCGAATGGCAGCCAACAGCGCTACGGGCGGTAAACGGGTGGCATGTGGCAGGTTGTCGCATCGGTACAGCAGACTGTCGCGCTGCTATCAACCGAACAGCCGTTTGAACCAGCTGCCCCGCGGGTGTCGCGTAAAAAAGGGCGCGATGGTGCCAGCTTTGACGGGGTGTTGGAAGCGCTATCCGGCCAAACGTTCCTGATCTGCACTTTTATTGTGCATCGGCCCATTTATGAGTGTGTTTCCGGTGCGCTGTTTCGTTCCTTAAGTGGGTCGCAGGGTAACGCTCTGGCAAATTGCCATTAATCTCAAGGACTTGCGATGACTGTCCGGTCACGCCGCTGGCCCCGTGCCTGAGGAGTTTGAAACATTTTGGCGCAATTATTGCGTGCAGAATCCGGAACGCCCCGTTGGTTTCTTTTTACGAGAAGGAACGCCAGACGGGATGGATGCAAATCGCTTTCCCTTACAAAGGTAGTTTCAATGAGCAGTACCCCAAGCTCCAATGGCCTCGAACAGGGGCTCAAACCGCGTCATGTGACCATGTTGTCGATCGCCGGGGTTATCGGCGCCGGCCTGTTCGTCGGCTCCGGCCACGCCATCGCCGCCGCAGGTCCGGCTGTTCTGTTGGCTTACGCCGCCGCCGGTGCACTGGTGGTGCTGGTCATGCGCATGCTTGGCGAGATGGCCGTCGCGTCGCCAGATACAGGCTCCTTCTCGACATACGCCGATCGCGCGATCGGTCACTGGGCCGGTTTCACCATCGGCTGGTTGTACTGGTGGTTCTGGGTGTTGGTGATCCCGCTGGAGGCCAACGCCGCCGCAACCATCCTGCATGCCTGGTTCCCCAACGTGGCCATCTGGGCCTTTACCCTGGTCATCACTTTGCTGCTGACAGTGACCAACCTGTTCAGCGTGAAGAACTACGGTGAGTTCGAATTCTGGTTTGCCCTGGTCAAAGTCATTGCGATTATCGGTTTCATCGGCCTCGGCATTATGGCGATCTTCGGCTTCCTGCCGAACAGCCAAGTCAGCGGCGTTTCGCATCTGTTCGACACCCAGGGCTTCCTGCCAAACGGCATGGGCGCGGTACTGGGCGCCATTCTGACTACCATGTTTTCCTTCATGGGCACCGAGATCGTGACCATCGCGGCCGCCGAATCGAAGAACCCAGGTCAGCAAATCTCCAAGGCCACCAACTCGGTGATTTGGCGGATCGGCTTGTTCTACCTCGTGTCGATTTTCATCGTTGTGGCCCTGGTGCCATGGAACGACCCGGTATTGGCCGCAGTCGGCTCCTACCAGACCGTGCTTGAACGCATGGGCATCCCGAATGCCAAGCTGATCGTCGACATTGTGGTACTCGTTGCAGTGACCAGCTGCCTGAACTCGGCGCTGTACACCGCATCGCGCATGATGTTCTCCCTGGGCAAACGCGGCGATGCGCCGGCCGTTTCCCAGCGCACCAACAAAAGCGGCACGCCATACTGGGCTGTCATGTTGTCCACTGGCGCTGCCTTCCTCGCCGTGTTCGCCAACTATGTGGCCCCGGCCGCTGTGTTCGACTTCCTGCTGGCCAGCTCCGGCGCCATCGCGCTGCTGGTGTACCTGGTGATCGCGATTTCGCAACTGCGTATGCGCAAACAGCGCATGGCTCGCGGTGAAAAAATCGCCTTCAGCATGTGGCTGTTTCCGGGCCTGACCTACGCGGTGATCATCTTCATCGTCGCGGCGCTGACCATCATGCTGTTCCAGGATGCCCATCGCGTGGAAATCCTCGCGACCGGTCTGCTGAGCTTGTTGGTCGTGGCTGCTGGCTTGTTTGTGGCGCGCCGTCGTCGCAACGAGAAGTTGATTGCAGCGGTAGCGCGCTGAGTGTTCTGACTCAAGCCAAACGCTGCTGAAACACAGAAACGATCGCCATCAGAAATGATCGCGGTCGTTTTTGCTTTCATTCAGACGAATTATCGAGCGGCTATCTGATGGACACGATGATGGCGAGATAGTAGCCTTCTCGCCGAATGTGTATCTCGCTGTTGCGAGATGCGATGGAGTTTCAGGACACGGATTGTTCGACGCCCCCAGCCTTCCTGGCTAAAGCACCGACCCTTTCTTGCCTGTTCCCTCATCTGACGTCAGTCACGGATGCGTTTGCGTGTGCTTGCCGTTTAAAAGAGCTGCATGGAGATAGCCCGGCCATTCAGCCAACCCATTGGGGCATCAAGGAGTCAGGCATGGCGTTTACATCGGTTGTGTTCAAAAACCCTAACACCGGTGCCATGAAAGAAGCGCCAATCGGCTTCTCGTGGACCGTGTTTTTCTTTGGCTTTTTCCCGGCCTTGTTTCGTGGTGATTTCAAGTGGGCTGCGATCATGTTCGTCGTGGCCTGCTTCACGTTCAGCCTCAGCAACCTCGTGTTCATGTTCATCTACAACAAGCTGTACGTGCAGGACCTGATCGCTGCCGGTTACAAGGCTCAATCCATCGCCAAAGGCGATCTGAGCTATGCCAGCGCCAAGATCGGTATTGAAATCCCGCGTCTGGAAGGTGTTGCTGCCTGATTGTTGTTTTTCAGGCTTAAAAAACGGCCGCTGTCAGTGATGACAAGCGGCCGTTTTTGCTTTCAAGGGCGAGTGTTTACTCGCTCTTTTCTTCCTGCGCATCCAGCGACTGACGATAGCTGTCCAGCGCATCGCCAAAATCGGTGATGAACTGTGGATCGGTTAGCCAGGCCTGTGCGGCGTCGCGATCCATGCCGTCGGCCCACATGCGGTAGTCGATCAGCATGTCGGCGGCCAGGTGAGTGGCGGCCATGGCTTCGTTGTCGGCGTTTTCCATGTCCAGCAGTTCTGGATGGTCGCTGATGATCCCTGCGAGGTCTGACAGCAGGGCCAGCAGCATGTCGTTACGGCTGATGGCTTCGGCGTCGCGCATTTTGCTGAACATCGCCAGGGTGTAATCCGGGATCGGCTCGCCGATTTCACCCAGGTCATCGTCCAGCGCGGCGGGTTTTCGGCCGTGGATGTTGATTTGTTTGGCTTTGATCTTGGCGCGCTTGGCGCGTTTTTGCTGCTTGTTCAGGGATGCCATTAAATTCAGTTCGCTTTCTGTTGAGTTTGAGCCGCAATGACGTCGGACGCCGCTACGTAGTCAGCTTGGAAGGCTGGTGATTCGATCCATGCCAGGGCGCCGGCTTCATCGACTTCGGTGGACCATTGGCGATACTCGATCAGCGCCGCGAGGATGAAATCCATCGCGCCTTCTTCGCCTTCCTGCTCGTACACCAGTTCCAACAGCGGGTCTTCGAGGAAGGCCACGCACATTGCTTGCTGGCTGGTTTTTTCAGCGTCGATCATTTTCTTGAACAGTTCGGTCAAGTCCACCGATTCGAAGTCGATTAGATCGTCGTTCGGGTCCAGCTCGACCGGCGCGGCGGCCCGCTGGGTGCGGTTCTGCTTGGCCTTGGCTTTCGCGCGGGTGGCGCGTTTGTTCTGCTTGTTGGCGGATGCCATGGGTGTCTTTCCGTAATTCGATGAGAGGGGCGGGTCGCTCAGTTGCGTGGCACTCGCCGCCCGGGTGTATCGGGGGCCAGTTCGCCGGTCTGCAACCAGGACAATGCAATGGGCCATAGTGTGGCTTGGTATGCGCTGCGAAAAAAGGCGAAATGTCCGACTTCTTCTTCGCCGATGTCTTCGGGGGTGATTCGTAGATGGGTGTTTGTGCTGCCGGTGAAGTAGCCAAGCAGGCGTTCGATGGCCGCAATCGTACCGTAAGGATCGTCACTGATGCTGATGGCCAACGTTTTTGCGCTGACGGATGCGAAGGGAAGCTGCCCGGTTTTTGTGTACATGAGGCGACCACTGGGTCGCGTTTCGTAGCGTGCAGTGGGCGTGCTCCAGTCGCGAACCACTGCGGCGGGCGTGTCCTCCAGCCAGCCGAGGCGTTTGCCTGGGAAGTAACCGCACAGCAGGGTCATCAATGGCATCAGCACATGCCACTTGCCGAACATCCGCCAGCGATGGGCGGGCGCATAGTCGCGCCAGTACGCGAATTGCGCGCCGACCGTCACCAAGTGCCGAATCAGATGCCCGGACGCTCCCAGGCCCGCAGCACAGCCTCCAAAGCTGTGGCCGACAACGTCGATGGGCTGGCCGGGGAATTCACGCTGAGCGCGCTTGAGCATCGCCTCGAAATCCAGCACGCCCCAATCGGACCATGAAGCCTCCAGCCCTTTCAGCGACATCGGGCGCGACTCGCCGATGCCGCGGTAGTCATAGGTGATGACATCGAAATCGTTGGCGAACAGGTAGTCGGCGAAGCGCGAATAGTGCCGGCAACGAACCGAGGTGGCTGCGTTGATGATAACCACCGGGCGGGCGCTGTCCTGAGAGGCGTGCCGCCAAGTGAAACCGCCGAGGATGAAGCTGTCTGCGGCAGGCTCTTTGAACGGTTCGCCAGCAGTGTCGGTGGTCAGCGACAATTCGATTTGAGTCGGTGCCAGTGAAGGCATGTCCTGCAAATTCATCGGCTTTGGACCTTTGCGGGTAGTTGCCAACGATAGTCCTCGCATCGCTTGTGAACAATCCGTCCGTCGTTTTCACAGCGCCCGATTGTGCTGTCGTTCCTCAAGCACCGCACGCTCCCGATCCAGTTCCGCACGAAGTTCCTCTTCGCTCGGCAGTACCAGCTTGTACTTGCTGGCGAACAGTTGCTCGTTGCCCTCCAGCACTGAATAGCGCACCACCGACTCATCTTTCTGCGCGCAGAGAATGATCCCGACGGTAGGGCCGTCTTCCGGTCCGCGTTTGAGGTCGTCGTACATACGCACGTACATGTCCATTTGGCCGACATCCTGGTGGGTCAGTTCGCCGCGCTTGAGATCGAAGATGACGAAGCACTTGAGCAGGTAGTTGTAGAACACCAGGTCGATGTAAAAGTCTTTGCTGTCGGTGCTGATGCGTTGTTGGCGGGCGATAAAGGCAAAGCCTTTGCCCAGTTCAAGCAGGAAGGCTTGAAGCTGCTGGATCAGTGCTTGTTCGAGATCGGTTTCCTGGGTCAGGCCCGCGTTGGGCAAGCCCAGAAATTCCAGCATCACCGGATCCCTGATGAAGTCCCGAGGGTGTGCGTTCATTTTCTGGATGTTGGTTGCGGCTTCCTGTTTGACAGCGGGGCGGTCGCGGCTTGCTAACAGGCGTTCGTAGTAGAGAGTGTTGATCTGGCGTTCCAGGGCGCGGGATGACCAGTTCTGGATAGCTGATTCATTCATGTACCAGTGGCGTGCGTGTTCGTTATCCACTCGCAATAGCCGGCGGTAGTGGGTCCAGCTCAATTCGTGACGCAGTGCGTCACACTTTGGGAAAGCTTGATAAAAAAGACGCATGTAACGGAGGTTGGAGGCGTCAAAGCCTTTCCCAAACTGCGTTGTTAAAGCCTTGGCTAACGTCGGCAGCAACTGCTTGCCGTACTCCGCCCGCTGAGCCCCTTCTTGCTCAAACTCGACAATATGCCGTCCGATCTGCCAGCACGTTTGCACCTGAACGGTATCGACCGCTCGCAGCACCTTCTGTCGCGCCTGACGAATCAGTTCGCCAAGGTTGCCCACCAGAGAGGTGAGTTGTGGGTCTTGATTGTTTTCGGTTTTGACGATGCTCATGAGTCTTCCGCGGCTGGAGGAACAGGCGAAAGAGGATGGCAAAAGAGGGCCGGGTGGCGATGCAGGGCGTGGCTGGGAAAGCCGAAGGAAATGCCGGACTCGTTTTGCAGGATCCTGCCGACGGCAGACCGGACATGAGGAATACATGCCGTAGTCCATTTCGCAGTGAGCTCAAGACCGAATCAATCTAAAACTTGGCCGTCGCCCGGGAAATCAAAAGTGAAGGACCAGGAGGGCGCTGTGGAGCCCAGGAGTCGTCATCATGAAGTTCATCCATTTCCTAATGTTGCCCATCGCCACCGTCGGTGTGCTGATGTTTTCTGCAATGTCAGTTGCCGCCAGCCTCGAGCCCGTCGACAGTTCAGGCGTGCAGATTCAGCGGCAGGAACAGAACGGGATTTCCTACTTGTCCGGCGGTATTGGCGAGGATGAGGCGAAGGCCATTCAGCAAACGACCGGCTACAACCTGCACATGACTTTTTCCATTGGGCCGGAGGGCAAATATGTACCGGATGTTGAATTGGTGATTCAGAGTGTTCAAGGTCGATCAGTGCTGACACTCAGTCAGGCCGGGCCTCTGGTGTATGTCCAGTTACCGGCTGGCAAGTACACCGTGGTCGCCACTCGTAATGGTGAGGAAAAGCGCGACACGACAGATGTCGGCAGCGCTGGCGTGCGTAATCTGGTGTTCAACTGGAAGGGTGATGAGTGACGGTGGCAGTCTGTCGAGACTGCCCCTCGCCAGTTGATCAGGCTTGCGTCGTCTGGCCGCGCAGGATCAGTTGTTTGCGCTGCTCTTCAGGCAAGTCGTTGATGCAGTAATTCACGTAGAAAATGTTCAGGAAGAAGGTATAGAACCCGTTCATGCGCAGGTCGATTTTGTGCTCGTTGAGGGCGTATTCCGACAGCGCGTTTTTTGCCTTGAAGGCCCACACGATGTACAGCGCGTTCAATGCGATCAGCAGAATGCCGGAAAGCGAGTCGAACAAAACGTCGCCCAGGTTCGACAACGCGCCGCTCCAGCCAAGGCAGACGGCGATCCAAATAACGTAAGTGTCGTCGACCACTTTGATTTTCGTCGTTTCGTTGATCTTCTGGTTGCTCTTGTACAACCACAACAGCAAGTAGATGCCGGCGGTCGCAATCGACAGCAGGACCATGTTCAAGGTTTTGGTGTTGATCTTGTCTTTCAGTTCATTGATGTCGGACATAACTGTTCCATGTTCAGGGCTTTCGAGAAGGGGGCGTGCCTGGAAAGCTGTCGTCGAGCAGGGGGAGGGCAGTGTGTTGCGGGGAGGGGTAAAAAGCACGCACTCCTTGCGCTGTCTCTATCCTGTATCGACTGATTCGGATGCGGGAGCATCGGGATCAATGTTGGCTTTATTCCATGCACGCGCAAAATCATAGCACGGTGCCATCATCGTGCCCGAGTAGTAAAGCGTGATTGTTTTTCGGCATCTGCGCTGCGGTGGGCTGTCGTTATCAAATCCCAGGCATAAAAAAACCCTGAATCTTGCGATTCAGGGTTTTCGGTATTTGGTGCCCAGAGACGGAATCGAACCGCCGACACGGGGATTTTCAATCCCCTGCTCTACCGACTGAGCTATCTGGGCAACGGGGCGCATTAAACGGGTTTTTCAGGGGGTCGTCAAGCAAGTTTTCAAAAAATATTTAATTATTACCGTCGCTTACGATCCGACCCCCGAGAAAGCAGAATTATTCCGCTGGCGGAACGTAGCCGTCAGCTTTGGCGTATTCCTCGCCGGAGAAGTACTTGTCCATCTCGCCCTGAAGGTATTTGCGGTCTTCGGCGTTCATCATGTTCAGGCGTTTTTCGTTGATCAGCAGAGTCTGGTGTTTCTGCCAGTCGGCCCAGGCCTTGGCCGAGACGTGGTCAAAAATGTCCTGACCTTTTGCGCCCGGGAATGGAGCGCGCTCCAGGGCGGGCAATTCTTCTTTGTACTTGCGGCACATGATGGTGCGGGTCATGACAACTCTCCTGCGTTCAATACGGCGGCCGCGCGTTCGAGCAAGGTTTTGACCGGGGCGGCAAGGCCCAGGCGCGGCGGGGTGGCGAGGTTATACCAGAGCCAGTCGGCCTCGGCCACGTGATGGCCGGCCTCTTGGACCTGAACCAGCCAGGGTTCGATGGACAACTGAAAGTGGCTGAAGGTGTGCACCAGGCTCGGCAGCGCTTGTTGCGTGCCCAGTTCCAGTGAGTGCTGCGAGGCCAGGTGTTGCAGGTCGTCGAGGTCGTCGAGTTCCGGCAGGCTCCAGAGACCGCCCCACAAGCCCGTGGAAGGGCGGCGGTAAAGCAGAATCGCGCCTTCGCCGTTGGCGAGCATCGGCATCAACGTGCGCTTCTGTGGCACGGTTTTGCGCGGTTTGGGGATCGGGTAACGGGTTTCCAAGCCGAGCATGTGCGCTTCGCAGCCCTTTTCCAGTGGGCACAGCAGGCAGCTCGGTTTGCTGCGGGTGCAAAGCGTGGCGCCCAGATCCATCATCGCCTGGGTGTAGGCGTTGACCCGATCATGCGGCGTGAAGCGCTCAGCGTTCGCCCACAGCTGTTTGGCGACTTTCGGCTCCCCCGGATAACCCTCCTGCGCGGTAAAACGCGCCAGCACCCGTTTGACGTTGCCGTCGAGGATCGGCGCCCGCAAGCCCATGCTCAGGCTGGCGATGGCACCGGCCGTGGACAGGCCGATGCCCGGTAAGTCGACAAGCTTCTCGACATCCCGCGGAAACTCGCCGCCGTACTCGGCCACGACAATCTTCGCGGTCTTCTGCAAATTGCGCGCGCGGGTGTAGTAACCGAGGCCGGTCCACAGGTGCAGCACTTCGTCTTCCGGCGCAGCAGCCAGGGCTTCGACCGTCGGCAGCGAGGCCATGAAGCGGTCGAAGTAATTCAGCACGGTGCTGACCTGGGTTTGCTGCAGCATGATTTCCGAGACCCACACCCGATACGGCGTGATGCCTTGTTGCCAAGGCAAATCGTGGCGGCCGTGGCGGTCGTACCAGTCCAGCACCGCCGATGAAAACTGCTCGGCTCTCATCGCTTGAACAGCCCCTTCAACGCATTTTTCAGCTCAGGGCTGACTTTGTCGCCAAGCTTCTCGTCGATTTTCTCGCTGATTTTTTCGCCCGCCAGTTTGGTGGCGACCTGGCCCATGCGTTCGTTATCGAGGCGGCAAGCCTTGGCGCCCAGTTCCAGCGGGCCACGGCAGCGCAGCGGCCACTCGATGCCGACGAACTTCTCGCCAACCTGGCAGGCCGGGTCCGGCATGTCGCTCTTGTCGCCTTCGACGATCACGCCCACGCGGTAATCCATGCCCAGCACCCGCAGGTCGACGTCGCCGTCACCGTTGACGGTCATGCCCGGGATACGCACTTTCAAGTCCGGGTTGCTGGCCACGCCGTTACGGAAGGTCAGGTTGCCCTTGAGCTCCTGGAATGGCGTGTCCTTGCCCCGTGGCTCGCCGCTGAGGGATTTGCGGTTCAGGGTGGCGATGCCTTTGCACAGCTGTTGCTCGAGATTGGCATTGAGCAGGACGCCGTTATTGATGACAAAACTGGCGTTGCCGTTGAGGGTGTCGATCAGTGCTTGTTGGCTATTGCCGCTGCCGGTCAACGCACTGTTGAGCGTCACCAGGCCTTTGACCGGCGGATTTTTCCCTTGGCTTTCGAGGATCTTTTCCACAGGCACTTTGGTGATATGCGTCTGCATATTCAGCGCCGGCACTTCCTGGCGCACATCCAGGGTGCCCTTGGCTTCGAAGTTGCCGTCGTACAGATCGCCGCGCAGGTTTTCCAGGGTCAGCAAGCCGCCCTGGCCGGTAGCCTTGAGCGCTGCATTCTGAATCGGCAGCTTGTCGAGGGTCAGCAGGCCGAAGGTCAGGTCGGCGTCCACGTCGAGTTTGCGCAAACGTTCTACCGGCAACAGGCGTTCAGTACTCCAAGCGGTTTTGGTCGGTGCGGCGGGCAACGGTGTACTGCCGGCGCCCGCCATGGCATCGGCTTCGGTGCTGGCGACTTCGGCCTGACGCACTTGCGTTGCGCTATTGGCTTCGGCGGATTTCGGTGGCAGGTAACGATCGGCGTTGAAGGTGTCAGCCTTGAGGGTCGCGCGCAGCGATTGCTTGGCGAAGTCCTCGACGGCGATACGGCCACTGAAGGTGCTGTCGTCGACTTTCAGATTGATGTCGTCGAACGACACGCTGGTCGGCGTGCCCGCCAGACGGCTGACCAGCTCGACCTTGCTCAGGCTGCCTTCCGCCATGGCCGGGAGTTTCTGGCCGATGCTGTCGACGAATTTCGCCAGGTCAAACTGAGCAATCGAAATACCGCCGCTGATTTGCGGTGTCTTGTCGAGGTCGTTGACCTTCAGTTCGCCCAGTGCGCGCAATTGGTTGGCGGAAATCTTGATGCCGTTCCATTCGGCGACGTTCGCGGCTTTATCCAGCAGTAACTGGCCTTGGGCGGCGAAGGTCATGGTTTTGCCTTGCAGCGGATCGCCGGCGACTTCGCCGGAGAGTTTCATGTCTTCGAACTTGTAGCGCTGCAGTGCGCGTTCAAAACGCAGCTCGCCATTGAGCTCGGTACGCACCCGCAGGACCGGCTGGTTGGTGCCGAGGAACGCCGTGAGTTTGACCGGGATGTTGGTCGAGTCGTGGATAGGGCCGGTGCTCAGCTGGATGCTTTCGGCGCTGAACTGCTTGCCGGTTTTCTCGTCGCTGTATTCAACACGAGCGTTATTGACGGTCAGGCTGTCGATGTCCAGGCGAATCGGCTGGGCCGGTTTTTCCGCCTGAGCGGTGGTTTCCGGCGCTGGAGCAGGTTTGCCAGGAGTGGCCGGAGGGGTGGCTGGCGCCGGGGCTTTACCAATGTCTTCCCAGTTGCCGTGGCCATCCTTGTCGCGATTCAGGCGCAGGTTCAGACCTTCCACACGCACATCACTCATCTGCACTTCGCGGCGCAGCAGCGGCAGCACGCGCACTGACAGGCCAAGCATCTGCAGGTCGGCGAACGGCTCGGTGGGTTTGGCCAGGGTCGCGACACTGGCGTCGTGCAATTCCAGGCCAAGCCACGGGAACAGGCTCCAGCCGATATCGCCATTGAGCGTCAGCTCGATGTGGGCCTTGTCGCGGGCAATCTGGCGGATCTCGTCTTTATAGTCGTTGGGATCGAAGAGGTGGGTCAGGGCAAAGCCCAGCGCCACAATGATCAGCAACAGCCCGAGAAGTACCAGACCCAGGATTTTGCCGAACGCTTTCATGGGCGAGTCCTTGTAGTTAGTCGAATTCGAAATTTAGCCGGGGAGTATAGCGCTCCGAAGCGGACGACCGGTCAGCGATCACGCCGGCAGTACATCCAGCGGCACTTTCAGCTTGGCGGCCAGTGCCTGCGCTTCAAGATGCCCGGCAGGCGCGAGCAGTCGCAATGTCACGCCCGATTGCGACGCCATTTTCTGCGCTTCGTTCACCAGACGCTCGGCAACGCCACGACGACGGGTAATTTTTCGTACGCATATTTGGGACAAGTGCCAAACATCAGGCTGGCGCTGCAAACGAGCCGCCCCAAGCAGTCGATCATTGAAGCGTCCGGCGATCATAGTGCCATCGCCCAGGCAGCCTTCAATCAGCTGTACATCCCCTGAATACGGGGCGAACAGCCAGTCCGGGGCGTCGCGGTAAATTTTTTGCAGGTCTTGCTGATCCTGGTAAGTGGCTTCGTGCAGCAGCTCGACAATGATCGGCATGGCAGTTCCTTCAGTGGTACGAGAACAGACAACTTACATAAAGGTGATATCACTTTGGTTTTTCTGTCACGTACAGATGTTAACCTCTGCCAGTTCGTCCGTCCTTCTGCGACGTGATGTCGCACCAAAATGGAGCTTCACCTGAAAAAGACAGTCATGCGTGCGCATAAGGCTGGGGTCGAAGAGTGGCTGGCGAACCATACTAATAATTGGGGGATACACAATGACCACGAGCATCACGGCGGACGGCCTTAAAGCCGATCAACCCGCGTTCCTGTCCAAGGAGCGCATCATCGCCAAGCCCGGTTTCAACCGTTGGCTGGTTCCACCGGCCGCGCTGGCCATCCACCTTTGCATCGGCATGGCCTATGGCTTCTCGGTGTTCTGGTTGCCGCTGTCCAAAGCCCTGGGCGTGACCAAGGCAGTGGCTTGCGCGCCGGACATGAGCTTCATCTCGCAAGTGTTCTCGTCGCAATGCGACTGGCCGATCTCGATGCTCGGCTGGATCTACACCTTGTTCTTCATCTTCCTCGGCTGCTCGGCAGCGATCTGGGGTGGTTGGCTGGAACACGCCGGGCCACGCAAGGCTGGCGTCGTATCGGCGCTGTGCTGGTGCGGTGGTCTGCTGATTTCAGCGCTGGGGGTCTATACCCACCAGATCTGGCTGATGTGGATCGGCTCCGGGGTTATTGGTGGTATCGGCCTGGGGTTGGGTTACATCTCGCCGGTGTCGACGCTGATCAAGTGGTTCCCGGACAAGCGCGGCATGGCAACCGGCATGGCGATCATGGGCTTCGGTGGTGGCGCGATGGTCGGTGCTCCGCTGGCCGCAGCCTTGATGGGTCACTTCGCTTCGGCAGACAGCGTCGGCGTATGGCAGAGCTTCCTGGTGATGGCCGCGATTTACTTCGTGTTCATGATCGGTGGCGCACTGTCCTACCGCGTGCCGCCAACCGGCTGGAAGCCTGAAGGCTGGACCGCTCCGGCGAAAAAAGCTGCGAACGCGATGATCACTCATCGTCACGTTCACGTGAATGTGGCGTGGAAAACTCCGCAATTCCGTCTGGTGTGGCTGGTACTGTGCCTGAACGTCTCGGCCGGTATCGGCATCCTGGGTATGGCTTCGCCGCTGTTGCAGGAAGTGTTCGGCGGTAAATTGATCGGTGTTGACTTGCCATTCGGTCAACTGGACGCCGGGCAACTGGCTTCGATCGCGGCAATTGCGGCCGGTTTCACCGGTTTGCTGAGCCTGTTCAACATCGGTGGTCGGTTCTTCTGGGCTTCGTTCTCGGATTACCTGGGCCGTAAAAACACCTATTTCGTGTTCTTCGCCCTCGGTTTCGCGCTGTACGCGCTGATCCCGAACCTCGGTCACCTGGGCAACGTTGCGCTGTTCGTGGCGGCGTTCTGCATCATCCTGTCGATGTACGGCGGTGGTTTTGCGACCGTACCGGCTTACCTGGCGGACCTGTTCGGTACGCAAATGGTCGGTGCGATCCACGGTCGTCTGCTGACGGCGTGGGCGGCGGCGGGCGTACTGGGTCCGGTGCTGGTGAACTACCTGCGTGAGTATCAGCTGAGCATCGGCGTTGAACGCGCCGCGGCTTACGACATCACCCTGTACATCCTCGCGGGCCTGCTGGTGTTGGGTTTCCTGTGCAACCTGCTGGTTCGCCCGGTGGCCGACAAGTACTTCATGACCGACGCTGAACTGGCCGCCGAACAGGCGCTGGGCCACGACAAGGGTGCTGATGCCAGCACCGTGCTGGAGTGGAAAGCGGATGCAGGCACCAAGCCGTTGGCGGTTGCCGCGTGGCTGGTGGTGGGTATTCCGTTGGCGTGGGGTGTTTGGGTGACCCTGCAGAAAACGGCAGTACTGTTCCACTAAGTTAAGTAAACGCATCACCCCTGTAGGAGTGAGCCTGCTCGCGATAGAGGTCTGACAGTCGACAGAAATGTTGAATGTGAGGGCCCCATCGCGAGCAGGCTCACTCCTACAGTTGTTTTAGGGGGGGGCGAAATGAGTTGTATGGACATGTCTATCCCCGACAACACGGGATTCAGCCCGTCAGGGATATCACGTATCGTGTTTCTGTTTCCGGCCCGCGCCCCTATAATGGCTGCCTTTTTCGCCCAATGATTTTGCGGAGCTGGTGATGGCCGAACGTAAGGCGTCAGTCGAGCGCGACACTCTGGAAACCCAGATCAAAGCCTCGATCAACCTGGATGGCACCGGAAAGGCCCGATTTGATATCGGTGTTCCTTTTCTTGAGCACATGCTGGACCAGATCGCCCGTCACGGGCTGATCGACCTGGATATTGTCAGCAAAGGCGACCTGCATATCGACGACCACCACACTGTGGAAGACGTCGGTATCACCCTGGGTCAGGCCTTCGCCAAAGCCATCGGCGACAAAAAAGGCATCCGTCGCTACGGTCACGCCTACGTGCCGCTCGATGAAGCACTGTCGCGCGTGGTGATCGACTTCTCCGGCCGTCCTGGCCTGCAGATGCACGTTCCCTACACCCGCGCCACCGTCGGCGGGTTCGACGTTGACCTGTTCCAGGAATTCTTCCAGGGTTTCGTCAATCATGCCCTCGTCAGCCTGCACATCGACAACCTGCGTGGCACCAACACCCACCACCAGATCGAAACCGTGTTCAAGGCATTCGGCCGCGCACTGCGCATGGCCGTAGAGCTCGATGACCGCATGGCCGGTCAGATGCCGTCGACCAAAGGCGTTCTGTAATGCAGACGGTCGCGGTTATCGATTACGGCATGGGCAACCTGCACTCGGTGGCCAAGGCCCTCGAGCACGTCGGTGCCGGCAAGGTCCTGATCACCAGCGATGCCGATGTGATTCGCGAAGCCGACCGGGTGGTTTTCCCCGGCGTCGGCGCAATTCGCGATTGCATGGCGGAGATCCGTCGTCTGGGCTTCGATTCGCTGGTGCGTGAAGTCAGCCAGGACCGTCCGTTCCTCGGCATCTGCGTCGGCATGCAAGCCTTGCTCGACAGCAGTGAAGAGAACGACGGCGTCGACTGCATCGGCCTGTTCCCGGGCGCGGTGAAGTTCTTCGGCAAAGACCTGCATGAAGACGGCGAACACCTGAAAGTCCCGCACATGGGCTGGAACGAAGTGAAGCAGACGGTGGATCACCCGCTGTGGCACAACATTCCGGACTTGGCGCGTTTCTACTTCGTGCACAGCTACTACATCGCCGCCGGCAATGCACGGCAGGTGGTGGGTGGCGGTCACTACGGCGTGGATTTCGCCGCAGCGCTGGCCGAAGGCTCGCGTTTCGCCGTGCAGTTTCACCCGGAGAAGAGCCATACCCATGGCCTGCAATTGCTGCAGAACTTCGCCGCGTGGGACGGTCGCTGGTAAATGGCGGTCAAGAAGAAGCCGCCGATCCTGACCCTCACTCCTGAACAGGAGAACGAGGCCAATCACAAGATCAAGCGCTTCATGGAAGATCGCTTCGAATTGGACCTGGGTTCGTTCGAAGCGGCTGAAATCCTTGAGCTGTTTACCCGTGAAATTGCGCCGCACTATTACAACAGGGCGATTTTCGATGTGCAGACGCACCTCAAAGAGAGGTTCGAAAGCATCGAAAGCGACTTGTGGGCGCTTGAGAAAGAATAGAAGCAGCTTCAGGCCGCAAGCTTCAAGCTGCAAGACTTGGAACCGCGCACGCTTGCAGCTAGTGGCTTGCAGCTTGCAGCTCTTTTGACGAAGGAAAAAGCATGCTGATTATTCCCGCTATCGATCTCAAGGACGGTGCCTGTGTTCGTCTGCGCCAGGGCCGCATGGAAGATTCCACAGTGTTCTCCGATGACCCGGTGAGCATGGCTGCCAAGTGGGTGGAGGGCGGTTGCCGCCGTCTGCATCTGGTCGACCTGAACGGCGCGTTCGAAGGCCAGCCGGTCAATGGCGAAGTGGTTACCGCCATCGCCAAGCGCTACCCAAACCTGCCGATCCAGATCGGCGGCGGTATCCGTTCGCTGGAAACCATCGAGCACTACGTGAAAGCGGGCGTGAGCTACGTGATCATCGGCACCAAGGCCGTGAAAGATCCGGCGTTCGTGGCTGAAGCCTGCCGCGCGTTCCCAGGCAAGGTTATCGTCGGTCTGGATGCCAAAGACGGTTTCGTCGCCACCGACGGCTGGGCTGAAATCAGCACCATTCAGGTGATTGACCTGGCCAAGCAATTTGAAGCCGACGGCGTGTCCGCGATCGTTTATACCGACATCGCCAAAGACGGCATGATGCAGGGCTGCAACGTACCGTTCACCGCTGCGCTGGCCGCTGCCACGCGCATTCCGGTGATCGCTTCCGGCGGTATTCACAACCTCGGTGACATCAAGTCGCTGCTCGACGCCAAGGCGCCAGGCATCATCGGCGCGATCACCGGCCGGGCGATCTACGAAGGCACCCTCGATGTCGCTGAAGCGCAAGCTTTCTGCGATTCGTACAAAGGCTGAGGACTGACCATGGCGCTGGCCAAACGCATCATCCCTTGCCTGGACGTGGACAACGGCCGGGTCGTCAAAGGTGTGAAGTTCGAGAACATTCGTGATGCCGGCGACCCGGTGGAAATCGCCCGTCGCTACGACGAGCAAGGCGCCGACGAGATTACCTTTCTCGACATCACCGCCAGCGTCGACGGTCGCGACACCACGCTGCATACCGTCGAGCGCATGGCCAGCCAGGTGTTCATCCCGCTGACCGTGGGCGGCGGTGTGCGCACTGTGCAGGACATTCGCAACTTGCTGAATGCTGGCGCGGACAAGGTCTCTATCAACACTGCAGCGGTGTTCAATCCGGAATTCGTTGGTGAAGCGGCGCAGCACTTCGGTTCGCAATGCATCGTCGTCGCCATCGATGCGAAGAAAGTTTCTGGTCCGGGCGAAACCCCGCGCTGGGAGATCTTCACCCACGGCGGTCGTAAACCTACCGGTCTCGACGCCGTTGAGTGGGCGAAGAAAATGGAAGGCCTCGGCGCCGGTGAAATCCTGCTGACCAGCATGGACCAGGACGGCATGAAAAACGGCTTCGACCTGGGCGTCACGCGCGCCATCAGCGATGCGCTGGGTATTCCAGTGATCGCTTCCGGCGGCGTCGGCAACCTGCAGCATTTGGCCGATGGCATCATCGAAGGCCACGCCAGTGCAGTATTGGCGGCGAGTATTTTCCACTTCGGCGAATACACCGTGCAGGAAGCCAAGGCCTACATGGCGCATCGCGGGATCGTAATGCGCTAAACAAATCCATGCAGGCCAGTGGACAGCATGGCGGGCTCAAGGCACTCTTGGGCACGCCATGGATTTCGGTAGCCCGACATGATCAAACGCCTTCTTCTTGTCCTCGCCAGCGCTTCTCTGTTGCTCATCAACGGAGTCCACGCTGAAGAAAGTCCCGACACCGACCTGGTGTTGCTGACGGAAAATTTCCCACCGTACAACATGGCGAAGAACGGCAAGAACTTCGCTCAGGACGAGAACATCAACGGTATCGCCGTGGACATCGTCCGCGAGATGTTCAAGCGTGCCGACGTCACCTACAGCCTGACGCTGCGTTTCCCTTGGGAGCGAATCTACAAACTCGCCCTCGAGAAACCCGGTTATGGGGTATTCGTGATGGCGCGCTTGCCGGATCGCGAGAAGCTGTTCAAGTGGGTCGGCCCGATTGGCCCGGATGACTGGATCATGCTGGCCAAGGCGGACAGCAAGATCAGCATTGAGTCGCTGGAGCAGGCGCGTAAATACAAGATTGGTGCGTACAAGGGCGATGCGATTGCCGAGACGCTGGCCAAGCAGGGGTTGAAGCCGATTGTTGTGCTGCGCGATCAGGACAACGCGAAGAAGCTGGTGAGTGGCCAGATTGATTTGTGGGCCACAGGTGACCCCGCCGGCCGCTATCTGGCGCGGCAGGATGGGGTCACGGGGCTCAAAACGGTACTGCGATTCAACAGTGCGGAGCTTTATCTGGCATTGAACAAAAATGTGCCAGATGAGTTGGTGGCGAAGCTGCAGGCCGCGCTCGACCAGCTGCGTAAAGAGGGTGTGGTCGACGACATTATGGCCCGATATCTTTAATGTTGGATTATTGCAGAATATCTTCGCGAACTGCAGATGCCTGGCTCGACTCATCGCGCGTGTAGCTGCAGATTTTAACGGGTAATTGCTCGGCTGAAAATTCAACCTTCTCGTTCGCCATCACGTAATTTCCTTGATGGTCGCCCCCTCCACTGATGTACCGAGGAATATCGTTTGTGTTGCAATCGATGGTTTCAGGAGTACCGACTAGATAATAGGACAGGAAACTGTCAGGTGCTGAGTTGAGCCATTTCACCTGATGCGTCCCATTGTTATCGATGGAAAATTCCAGTCTTGGTAAGGGAGTTGGTCCGGGTTCGGCAATTCGCGAGGCAATGACGATCGCACTTCCCATCAGCTTTTCTGTTGGTAGCTCATCCGCAGATTCAACGCCCAGAATACACAACATACGAATGCCGGGTGTTTTACCGATAATGTCATCGATGCGTGCACCGTTAGTGCTGATCGCGTGGCTGTAATAGTTTGGGTCCTTGCAGTCGGTTGCGTCATGGACGAGCTTATATCGGTAGTTTTCGGTGCTCAGTGCAAAAGCCAGTTTCCACGTGGGGTAAATCGGTTGGTCCTCAGCATTTACATTGATTCTCGAATAAATCCGGATCCTTGTAAGATCTTCAAATTCGGGGCCGGTTTTCAAAGTGCAAGCTTCTGACTGAATGTCGAATGTTCCGTTGATGAAGCAAGCGTTCAAATGATCAACGGTTTGACTGTAGTGGGTGTTTTCGAACCATTGAGGCTGCCCATCGATCACTTCGCATGGTGAATCGGTCCTGCACTGCTTATCGATCGTCGAACCATAAGTTGAAGTAAACATGACGCTTTTGATCTGGCGGGTGTTCTGATCAAACACCGGGCTGCCTGAAGAGCCTTTTCGAATATCGTTGCACTGATTTTTCAACGTGCCTGGATAAAACGTACTGAGTTGTTCTACAAGCGATCCACCTACGGGTTCCTGTCGACAGGTAGCCATCCTCAATCCCTTTTCAGGGATTCCTTCGGGGGCTCCTACAATTCGAATTTTTTCACTGCTGGTCACAGGGCTCTGTGAAATTTTTAAAGGCTCGATGCCTTCATTTATCAAAGCCGCCAAGGGAGTATCCAGTTCCAGAACCGCTACATCCGAACCGCGCAGGGTGCTCCAGCGTACTGTCGAAATTTTATAAAATTTGTATTGATTCGGAGTGTCGTTGAAGTAATTAAAAGCAATTGTACCTTTGCCATTTTCATAGGGCACATCGGCGAAGGTGTTATCCGCTCTGTTAACTGCACAGTGGCCGGCGGTCAGTATGTAGGCGGGACCGTTACTCTCGCCCCCCGTAGTTCGAGTATCAATAAGGCTCGCGGTGCAGTGAGGTTTATTGTCGATAAATATCTTTCCAATGCCGCTCCATTGGACGGATTCACCACTTATATTATTCAATAGTAAAGAGGGTGAAGGATTCAGATCGCCGGAATAGGCAAGTAAGGGTAGCCCGGACAAGAGAAAGAAAGTCGCAGTGCAGCGTAACGCATGGTTCAGATTTATAGTCATGGCCATTCCTTGGCTTTAATTTTACTACTTGAGATTTTATGGTGCGGGTGGGTGGTGCGAAGAGGGTATATCGACAGGGTGGGCGTTGTTATTACTTAAGTGTAAGAATATATAGCCCTGTGTGTATCGACGCGTACTGTTCTGAGTTTTCAGTTGGAAGTGGCGCTGTGGTAGCGCCCGTCTTTTCCATGAGCAGCTGTCGCTAGGTTGCTGCGCACACTGATCATCATTTTGATGTCGATCCACTCAATCCCCTGAGCCTTGAGCTTGGGCAACTCCCGCTCCAGTACCGCCAACGTCTGCGGATACGGATGGCCGATCATCACCGCCGAACCCTGCTTGCGCGCCAAACTGATCGCCGTCTGTAGCTGCGTGAAAATCGCCGCTTCAGTGCGCTCATCATCCAGAAACACATCCCGGGAAACGCTCGCCAAACCGATTTTCTGCGCCTCGGCCGCCGCAACCGTCTGCGCGCTGGTGCGACTGTCGACGAAGAGTTTGTGCCGGCGCTGCAAGTCCGCCATCAACCAGGCCATGGCCGGTTGTTGAGCGGTCATGCGGCTGCCCATATGGTTGTTGATGCCGGCGGTATAGGGCACGACCTTGAACGCCGCGTTCAGGCGTTTCTCAAGTTCGTCGATGGGTAAGTCGGGATGCCAGGCGAACGGCCCGGTGGCCGGGTCCATGGGCATGTGCAGGATGACGATCTTGCCGGCGCGATGAGCCTCGCGAGCGAATTCGGTGGCATGGGGCGTGTCGGGCATGATCGCCGCAGTCACCGGACCGGGGAGGGCGAGCACACGGCGATCCCGGGGCAGGTTCTGCCCCAGGTCATCAATGATCAGAGTGATGTAGGCCTTTTGCGGCGCTGGTGTGGCGGGCGTCGCGTGGGCAACACCCGCCAGACAGCACAGCAGACCGATCAGGAACCGCAGGCGCACCTCAGCGACCGGAGGTGATGCTCAGCCCTTTAAGCAGGCTCAGCGCCTGGGCCAGTTGGTAATCGTCATCTTGTGGCATGGCCTTGGCTTTGCCGCCGGCACGGGTCGGTTTGTCGGCGCCGCCATTGCCATTGCCCAGGTGACCTTGCAGGTCGGCTTCCTTGAAGTACTCGCCGTCCTGCTCGTTGGTGATCTTGGCCTTGCGCACTTCGATGTCCGGAACGATACCCTGGGCCTGGATCGAGCGGCCGTTCGGCGTGTAGTACAGCGCCGTGGTGATCTTCAGTGCGCGCTCGTTGTTCAGCGGCAAGACGGTTTGTACCGAGCCTTTGCCGAAACTGGTGGTGCCCATGACCACTGCGCGTTTCTGATCCTGCAAGGCGCCGGCGACAATTTCCGAGGCCGAGGCGCTGCCGCCGTTGATCAGGGCAACCATTGGCACGGCTTCGCTTTCGTCTTTGCCGGTGGCAGAGAAGCGCAGCTCGGAGTTGGCGATGCGGCCCTTGGTGTAAACGATCAGGCCCTTGGTGATGAAGTGGTCGACCACTTCCACCGCCGATTGCAGCACGCCGCCCGGGTTGTTGCGCAGGTCGAGAATGATGCCATTGAGCTTTTTGCCGTTGTCCTTGCGCAACTTGGCCAAGGCCTTGGAGACTTCCTCGCCGGTCTTGACCTGGAACTGGGTGATGCGGATGTAGCCGTAGCCCGACTCAAGCAACTGAGCCTTGACGCTCTTCACTTGAATGATGGCGCGGGACAGGGTTACGTCGAACGGTGTACCGCCGTCGCGCACCAGGGTCAGGGTGATCTTCTGGCCGATCTTGCCGCGCATCTTGTCCACGGCTTCGGTCATGCTCTGGCCGCGGGTCGGCTGGCCGTTGATCTTGACGATGAAATCGCCCGCCTGAATGCCAGCCTTGGAGGCCGGGGTGTCATCGATGGGCGAAACCACTTTGATGAAGCCGTCTTCGGCGCCGACTTCGATGCCCAGGCCGCCGAATTCGCCGCTGGTGCTTTCCTGCAATTCAGCGAAATCTTCCGGGCCCAGATAGGCGGAGTGCGGATCGAGGTTACTGAGCATGCCTTTGATGGCATTTTCCAGCAGGGTCTTGTCGTCCACGGGCTCGACATAGGCTGCCTTGATCCGATCCATGACCTCGGCGAAGGTGCGCAACTCTTCCAGAGGCAACGGCGCCTTGGTGGTCGCGGCAGTACCCGCAGGCGCGACAGCCGGGGCCGGCTGAGCGGCGAACGCCAGAGGCGCGCCGATCACCAGGGCGATCGTCAGGGCCAGCGAGGTAAGGCGGGACAAATGCAGCATGTCGAACGAACTCCTAATGTAGGTGACTCAACGCCTATCCTTGCGCGCGGCACCATTGCGCCGGATCACTCGGGTGACCCTGCTGACGAATAGCGAAATACAGCGCTGGTGTGTCCTGCCCGCCACTGCTACCGACAGTGGAGATGGACTCACCGGCTTTTACCACGTCACCCGCAGACTTGAGCAGCGTCTGGTTGTGACCATAAAGACTCAAAAAACCGTTGCCGTGGTCGAGAATCACTAGCAGCCCGGCGCCACGCAGCCAGTCGGCAAACACCACGCGACCGCCATGCACGGCGTGCACCTGGCTGCCGGCAGAGGCGCTGATCATCACGCCGTCCCACTTGGTACGGACATCATCGCCACGGGATTCACCGAAGCGTGCCAGCAGTCGACCATCGACGGGCCATGGAAGTTTGCCGCGAGTTGAAGCAAAAGCGCCGCCGAAGGTCTCGCCTGAACTTGAAACCAGTGCGCCAGGTGTCGATTTAACGGGTTTGCGTGGGGCATCAGTCGTGGCATCCGCCAGTTCCTGAGCCTCACGTAAACGCTTTTTTTCGGCTTCCTGCTGGGCGATGAGCGCTTTTTGGCGCGCTTCTTCAGCCTCTCTAGCCTGGCGGGCCAGGGTTTCTTCGATGGTTTTAAGGACTTTAGACAGGTCTGCCTGATCCTGCTCGCGGGCGGCCAGCTTCTGATCGCGAGCCTTCACGTCGTCGCTCAGCTTGGCCAGGACTTGCTGGCGCTCCTTGCGAACCTTGTCGAGCTCGTCGCGCTGGCTGTCGAGGCTGCTTTTCTGCACTAGCAATTGCGCCTGCTGCAAGGCGATGTCTTTTTCGACATTGGCCAGTTGGCGCAGGGTTTCGTTGAAATTCTTCAGCTGCTCCAGGCGGGCCTGGCTCAGGTAGTCGTAATAGGTGAGGGTGCGGGCGAATTTTTCCGGATTCTGCTGGTTCAGCAACAGCTTCAAGTACTCCTGCCGGCCGTTCTGGTAGGCCGCACGGGCCTGAATGGCGATCAGTCGTTGCTGTTCAGTGCGCGCGCTCTGGAGTTTTTTTTTCTCACCATCGAGTCGCTGCAGCTCGGATTCGCTTTTCTTCAGCTCTTTTTGCAGGGTATCGACCTGCTTCTCGAGCTTGCCCATCTCGGTCTCGGTGCCTTTGAGATCTTTCTGCACACCGGATTTTTCTTCCTGCAGCTTGCCCAGCAGTTTTTTCAGCTCGGCAATGTCCTGACGCGTGGCGTCCAACTGTTGTTGGGTTTGCGCGCGCTCGTCAGCGAAGGCCGGTTGGAGCAGGCATGTCAGAGCAAGGGCTATCAGGACGCGAAGCATAGAGGCGGGCGACACCAGGGAAAGGGACGGCCTAGTATGCCCGCCAAGCGCCGCAAAAAAAACGCCCAATTGGGGTTGTGTGATAACCGGGGCAGAGTTACTTCGCAAAACACCCCAAAACCAATGTGGGAGCGAACTTGCTCGCGATGGCATCCTGACATTCAACAGTGATGTTGGCTGTTAGATTGCTATCGCGAGCAAGCTCGCTCCCACAGGGTTTTGGCGGTGTTTGAGCGACCGGTTTACACCAGAATCGAAGTGCCGGTCATTTCAGAAGGCTTTTCCATCCCCAGCAGCATCAACATGGTCGGCGCCACATCCGCCAGCACACCGCCATCACGCACCTTGTAATCACGCTTGCCGACATAAATGAACGGCACCGGCTCGGTCGTGTGAGCGGTATGAGCCTGGCCAGTGGATTCATCGGACATTTGCTCGACGTTACCGTGGTCGGCCGTGATCAGCGCTTCGCCACCCACCTTGTCCAGCGCATCGACGATACGGCCAACGCACAGGTCCAGGCATTCGACGGCTTTCACCGCTGCATCAAACACGCCGCTGTGGCCGACCATGTCGCCGTTGGCGTAGTTGACCACGATCACGTCGTAACGCTGGTTTTCGATGGCGTCGACGATGCGGTCGGTGACTTCCGGGGCGCTCATCTCGGGCTGCAAGTCATAGGTGGCGACTTTCGGCGACGGGATCAGGATGCGCTCTTCGCCCGGGAACGGTTCTTCACGACCGCCGGAGAAGAAGAAGGTCACGTGGGCGTACTTCTCGGTCTCAGCGATACGCAGTTGGGTCTTGCCGTTTTTCGCCAGGTAGTCGCCCAGCACGTTGTCCAGGCTGCCGGCGGCGAAGGCCGATGGCGCGGGAATGCTGGCGGCGTATTGGGTCAGCATCACGAAACCGGCCAGTTTCGGCTGGCGTGCGCGTTCGAATTCCTTGAAACCGTCCTCGACGAACACGCGGGTCAGTTCGCGGGCGCGGTCAGCGCGGAAGTTCATGAAGACCACGGTGTCGCCGTCTTCGACTTTCACCGGCTCGCCGATGGAGGTGGCTTTGACGAATTCGTCGCTCTCGCCACGTTCGTAAGCGGCTTGCAGGCCTTCCTGTGCGGTGGCGGCGTTGAATTCGCCATTGCCGTCGACGATCAGGTTGTAGGCCTGGGACACGCGGTCCCAACGGTTGTCGCGGTCCATGGCGAAGTAACGCCCGACAATGCTGGCGATCCGGCCTTTGCCGAGGGCCTGGAAGGTCGCATCGAGCAGTTCAATGGACGATTGGGCGCTTTTCGGCGGTGTGTCGCGGCCATCGAGGAAGGCGTGCAGGTAGATTTTTTCGGCGCCGCGCTTGAAAGCCAGTTCGGCCATGGCAACCAGGTGATCCTGGTGGCTGTGAACGCCGCCATCGGACAGCAGGCCCATAAAGTGCACGGCTTTGCCGGCAGCAACGGCTTTATCCACAGCGGCGCAGATAGTCGGGTTCTCGAAAAACTCGCCGTCGCGGATCGATTTGGTCACGCGGGTGAAGTCTTGATACACCACGCGACCAGCGCCAAGGTTCATGTGGCCGACTTCGGAGTTGCCCATCTGGCCGTCCGGCAGGCCGACATCCATGCCGCTGCCAGAGATCAGGCCGTTCGGCACAGTGGCCCACAAGCGGTCCAGTACGGGCTTTTTCGCCGCAAACACGGCGTTGGATTCAGGGCTCTCACTGTGACCGAAGCCGTCGAGAATAATCAGGACCAAAGGTTTAGGCGTGGTAGTCATGGATTCCACTCGTGGCTGAGTTAATAGAGGGCGATGGAAAAGGGAGTGGCAGTTTAAAGGCAAGTTCAATCCACGTCACCGCCGGACGGGGTTTGGCCCACCATAGTGGCTGTGTATACTGGCCGACATTTTAACGCCCTGGAACCTCCTTCGATGGTTGCTCACCTGATTGAATTTGCCACTAACCACTATCTGCTCGTCGGTATCTTCGTCGTACTGCTGGCGTTGCTGATCGCTTATCAGATGCAAGGCGGCGGCCGCAGCCTGAGCACCGGTGAACTGACCGGGCTGGTCAACAAGGACGCGGGCGTTGTGATCGACATTCGTTCGAACAAGGACTTCGCCGCCGGTCACATTGTTGGCGCGGTGAACATTCCTCACGACAAACTGACTGCTCGCGTCGGCGAACTGGAAAAGCACAAGGCCAAGACCATCATCCTGGTCGACGCCATGGGCCAGACTGCTGGCACTCATGCCCGCGAACTGATGAAGTCCGGCTTCACCGCCGCCAAGCTCTCCGGCGGTATTTCCAGCTGGAAAGGCGACAACCTGCCGCTGGTGAAGTGAAATGAGCAACGTCGTCGTCTATTCCAGCGATTACTGCCCTTACTGTTCGCGAGCCAAATACCTGCTCGAGAACAAAGGCGTGGCCTTCGAAGAGATCAAGGTCGATGGCAAGCCGCAGGTGCGTGCCGCCATGGCTCAGAAGGCCGGACGGACGTCCGTGCCGCAGATCTGGATCGGCAGCACCCACGTGGGTGGTTGTGATGATTTGTTCGCCCTTGAGCGCGCTGGCAAGCTCGACGCCATGCTCAAGGCCTGAATGCCTTCCCTATAAGACCCCAAGATCAGAAAGGATCTGAGATGACTGACCAACAGAACACTGCAGCTAGCGAAGAAGAAACCGCACCGCAATTCTCCTTGCAGCGCATCTACGTACGTGACTTGTCCTTCGAAGCCCCGAAAAGCCCGGCCATCTTCCGCCAGCAGTGGGAACCGAGCGTCGGTCTGGATCTGAACACCCGTCAAAAGGCCCTGGAAGGCGACTTCCACGAAGTCGTGCTGACCTTGTCCGTCACCGTGAAAAACGGTGAGAACGGCGAAGTGGCGTTCATCGCTGAAGTGCAACAGGCCGGGATCTTCCTGATCAAGAACCTGGACGACGCTTCGATGAGCCACACCCTCGGCGCGTTCTGCCCGAACATCCTGTTCCCGTACGCTCGCGAAACCCTGGACAGCCTGGTGACCCGCGGTTCGTTCCCGGCCCTGATGCTGGCTCCAGTGAACTTCGACGCGCTGTACGCACAAGAACTGCAACGCATGCAGGCGGCTGGCGAGACTCCGACCGTTCAGTAAGCTGCGCTGCTGAAAATCGCGGGCAAGCCCGCTCCCACAGGATTGTGCAAAACTTGTGGGAGCGGGCTTGCCCGCGATTGTTTCTGTCAGGCGAAAAAGATCATCGGGTTACTTGAATCCGAGTTGGCGCCAGCCTTCGTAGACGGCAACCGCCACGGTGTTCGACAGGTTCAGGCTGCGGCAGCCTTCACGCATCGGCAAGCGCAGGCGTTGTTCGCCGGGCAGTGCATCGAGCACCTCGGCTGGCAAACCACGGCTTTCCGGGCCGAACAGGAATGCGTCGCCCTCGGCAAAACTGGCATCGTGAAACGGTCGCGAGCCCTTGGTGGTAAAGGCGAACAGCCGTGGATGACCGAGACTCTCCAGGCAGCTGGCGAGGTCCGCGTGGCGTTGCAGGGTGGCATACTCGTGGTAGTCGAGGCCGGCCCGGCGCAGGCGCTTGTCGTCCATCTCGAAGCCCAGCGGTTCGATCAAATGCAGGTGGCAGCCACTGTTGGCGCACAGCCTGATAACGTTGCCGGTATTCGGCGGAATTTCTGGTTGAAAGAGGATGACGTGAAACATGCACGGCTCCGAAGGTAATGATGGCGGGCATTCTACGCCGCCAGTCGATCCACGTTCGAAACTATTACCGCGCGTAATGGCTTCGCTGGCGATTGTCGGACTGATGGTGGGGCTGATGATCGGTCGTCTGACCACGCCTGACCCCAGCGAATTGCAACAGGTCGAGGTGACGGCCGATGGGCTGGTGGTGTGGTTCAACAATGAACCCAAGACCCATGGCGAGTTCGTCGATGGCAGCCTCGCGTTGCTGTTCGAAGCGCAAGGCAAGGCGCAGAAAGGTCAGCTCAAGCTCAACGACAAGGTCGTGAACTGGCGGACGCGCTTGAGTGATGGAGGGTTGTTGCTGACGGTAGTGGCAGCCCGGCCACTGCAGGGCGAGTGGACCGGTAGCGAGGTCGATGACCGCTGGCGGCTGGAGATCCATCTCCGGGAGCAATAAAAGAGGGAATCCCCGGCCTGCCTGTACCAAGGTTCCCAAAACGGCAGGGCTCGCGCATTGCGTCGAGCCCGGTGTAAAGAAGGAACCCCTGACCTGCCTGTATCAAGGGCCCCAAAACGGGTTGGGCTCGTCGCAAGTGCGGTGTGAGCCCGATGTAAAGAGGGGAATCCCCGGCCTGCCTGTACCAAGGTCCCCGAAACCGGGTAGTGAACTGAATCACTGAATGGACTATTGCAGGGGGCGTGCCAGGTTTTAACAAGTTGAAACAGAAAGCTGCGCTGGAATGCTGAAAGCCCCGTATTGCGGGGCTTTCGTGTTTTTTCGGTAGGGGTTCGATTGCGAACGCAGGCGGGACTTTCAATCAGCCACCGTGCGCGATTGCGGTTCACGGTGCATTGCGGCGGTGCACTCGGCCCCAAAAGCATCGCGGGCAAGCCTCGCTCAGGTCGTGCGCCAATGTCGAAAAATGGCGTATGACCTGTAGGAGCGAGGCTTGCCCGCGAATGGATCTTACTGTCGGCGAAGAGTTAGAGGCTAATTAGCCCTCATCCCCCTCATCATCATCCCCACCATCCACCTTCATCCCCAATTCCTTGATCTTGCGCGTCAGGGTATTACGCCCCCAGCCCAGCAAAACCGCAGCATCGCGACGACGCCCGGCGGTGTGTTTCAGGGCGGTCTCGATCATGATCCGTTCGAAGGCCGGCACAGCGCTGTCGAGCAGGCTCGACTGACCGCGAGCCAACGCCTGGTCAGCCCACTGACGCAGCGCTTGCTCCCAGTTGGTCACCGGCGCCGAATCCTGCGGCAGGCTCAGCAGCTCTGGCGGCAGGTCGCTGATGTGCACTTCGCGGCCCGAAGCCATCACCGTGATCCAGCGGCAAGTGTTCTCCAGCTGACGCACGTTGCCGCCCCACGGCAGGTTTTTCAGGTATTCCTCGGTCTCGCTTTTCAGCAGCTTCGGTTCCACCGCCAGTTCTTGCGCGGCGCGGCTGAGGAAGTGCTTGGCCAGGGTCGGGATGTCTTCGCGACGGTCCGACAGCCGTGGGATGTGGATGCGGATCACGTTCAGGCGGTGGAACAAGTCCTCACGGAACTTCCCGGCATGCACCAGGGTTTCCAGATTCTGGTGCGTCGCGGCGATGATGCGCACGTCAACTTTCACCGGCGTATGACCGCCGACGCGGTAGAACTCGCCGTCGGCCAGTACGCGCAGCAAGCGAGTCTGGGTGTCCGCCGGCATGTCGCCGATTTCATCGAGGAACAGCGTGCCGCCGTCCGCCTGCTCAAAGCGCCCGCGACGCAGGTTGGCTGCGCCGGTAAATGCGCCTTTCTCATGACCGAACAGCTCGGATTCCATCAGGTCCTTCGGAATCGCCGCCATGTTCAGGGCGATGAATGGCGACGCCGCCCGTGGGCTGTGACGGTGCAGGGCGTGGGCCACCAGTTCTTTGCCGGTACCGGACTCGCCGTTGATCAGCACGGTGATGTTGGAGTGGCTCAAGCGCCCGATGGCGCGAAACACTTCCTGCATCGCCGGCGCTTCGCCGATGATTTCCGGGGTGCGGGTCAAGGCGACCGGGACTTCCAGACCTTGCTGTTCCTGAGCGTGCTGGTTGGCGCGCTTGACCAGCGATACCGCTTCGTCAACGTCGAACGGTTTTGGCAGGTACTCGAATGCGCCACCCTGATAGGACGCGACAGCGCTGTCCAGATCGGAGTGCGCAGTCATGATGATCACTGGCAGTCGTGGGTGTTGCTCGCGAATCCGCGCCAGAAGGTCCAGACCGCTGGCACCCGGCATGCGGATGTCGGAGATGATCACGTCCGGCTGCTGGCGCGCCAGGCGGCTCATCACGCCATCGGCGCTGTCGAAGCTTTGCGTGGTCATGCCTTCCTGCTGCAAGGCTTTTTCCAGGACCCAACGGATAGAACGGTCGTCATCGACGATCCACACGGTTTCACTACGGCTCATGTCGATGTGGCTCCTTGTTCCAGTGGCAGAAAGATCGAGAAAGTGGTGTGGCCTGGGTGGCTGTCACATTCGATCAAGCCCTGGTGCTGGCTGATGATGTTCTGGGTAATGGCCAGGCCCAGCCCGGTACCGTCCGGGCGGCCGCTGACCATGGGAAAGAAGATGGTTTCTTGCAGGTCCGCGGGAATGCCGGGGCCGTTGTCGATGATTTCGATCTTGGTCACCAGGCGATGGCGCACGTGGCCGATGGTGAACTGACGCATGGCGCGGGTGCGCAGGCTGATGCGGCCCAGGCGCAGCTCGTTCTGGCTGCTGATGGCTTGCATCGCATTGCGCACGATGTTCAGCACGGCCTGAATCATTTGTTCACGATCGATCAACACGTCGGGAATGCTTGGGTCGTAGTCGCGCACCAAAGTGATGCAGCCCTGGCTTTCGGCTTCCACCAGATGGCAGACGCGTTCGAGTACTTCGTGAATGTTGCACATGGCCAGTGACGGCAGTTTGTTGGAGCCGAGCATGCGGTCCACGAGGTTTCGCAGGCGGTCGGCTTCTTCAATGATGACGTTGGTGTAATCGCGCAGGCTTTCTTCCGGCAGTTCACGGGCGAGCAGTTGTGCGGCGCCGCGAATCCCGCCCAGCGGATTCTTGATCTCGTGAGCGAGGCCGCGCACCAGCATCTTGCTGGTTTCCTGCTTCGACAACTGCGCCTCTTCCTTGGTGATCCGCAGCAAGCGGTCACGGGGATGGACTTCCAGCAGCAGCATCGTGACGCCGTTGGCCAGGATCGGTGTTACCGCGTAGTCGACAGTCAGCGTCTGGCCGGTGAGGGCGGTGAGCATCGCTTCGCGCTTGGTGAACGGGTGCGCCTGCTCGACTGCCTGACGCAGGGAATTCAGCGCTTCGGTAGATTCGGTGAACAACTCGCTGATGAACTGCCCATGGCTGCGCTGACCGCTGATGGCCAGGAGCATCTCCGCCGCCGGGTTCATGTACTCGAGGCGCAGTTCGGCGTCGAGCAGAATAGTGGCGGTGGTCAGGTTGTCGAGAAGCAGACGATGCAGTGCGTCACTGATGGTCATTAGGACCTCTTTTGGAGCAGGGCATGCGCGTGGATAACGCGCCTATACGAGGAAAATGCAAAAACCAAACCAAGGCTCCGAAAAGAAGCGTTTAAGGCCTGAAACGGGCGTTTGACGCTCGCTTGCGTGGCGTTCTGCCAGCTTTTGCGGGTACTTTCGAACCAAAATGGGTTGAGATGTGGGAACGGTGCAACCTATTGCACCAATATAGTGCGCAAACCTGAACAAGGTTAGAAGAAACGCAGGAACGGATTTTTTTCTTCTTCGGGTTTGTCTTTGAGCGGACATTCCGGCCGTTGGCCGTAGTCGGTGAGGGTGCAGGGGTTGACCTTGCGTTTCTGCGCGAGGGAAATGCGCAGCATCTGGAACGGTTGATTGGCCGTGCGTTCGACGGTGCGGCCTTGTTCGTCGAGGATTTCCACGGACAGGTTGTGGCTGCCACGGTCGATGTTGCTCAGGGCAAACACCGGACTGAGGCCGGGCTCGGCAGTGGGTTGGCCATCGAGCAACAATCGGTAGCGATGGCCCCGTTGCAGGCCGGGTTCGTTGGTAACGCTGACGATCAACTCACCGGCATTGCTACGGACCGTAGCGTCCGGTTCCGGGACCAGCACGCGGAGCATGTCGTAGTGGAACAACAGCCGCTCTTCATTCTTCTGCTCGGCAATCACGGGGCGCGCGCCTGTCGGGTTGGCGGTCATGCGATTGCTCGTCGCCAGCGGCACACGCTTGGCATTGCCCGGGCCTGGCTGGTCGGTGTAGACACGATTGCCGTGAGCGTCGACGTAGGTAAAGACCTCGGCCGTTACCGGCAGCGCGATCAGGCAGGTGATCAGCAGCCATAACCTCATGGCTTATGCACCCGTTGCACGGTGAAGGTCACTGTCGGGCTCTGCTGAACGAGGTTCTCGCCATCAATCACCTGCACCGCGAGGCTATGTTCGCCACGGTCAATGTTCACCAGCTGCAGAATCGGTACGTTGCTCGACTGCCCGTAGGGTTGATCATCCAGCAGCAACCTGAACAGGTGCGGCGCTTGAAGGCGCGGTTTGATCATGACGCTGACGGTGAACGTGCCGTTGTTGGCGCGCAGGGCCTCTTCGGTGGGTAAACCGGTCAACTCCAGCACCTCATAGGCGCTGCGCGGCTGTTCGCGGTTGCTGGCTTCGGCAGCGGGTGCAGGAGGCGTCTGGCGCTCAACGCTGTTGAGCGGTGGCAGTTCGACCGGCTGAGCCTTGACGCCATCGGGTGGTTGATTGCTGTAGGCGGTGTTGCCGGAGGCGTCGGTGTACTTATAGATCTGCGCTGCGGCGGGCAGGGCGATCAGCAGCAACATCAAAAGAAAACCACGACCCATAAAATCGACCAGAAACGAAAGCGTTGGGTTGCAGCATAGGTCAGGGGGTTGCGATTGACCCAGCTCGTTAACATTTGGGCATGATTTACAGAGATCTTCCAAACACCACAAATCCCTGTGGGAGCGGGCTTGCCCGCGATATCGGTGTATCAGCCAACATTACTGTTGGGTGTGCCGACGCTATCGCGGGCAAGACCGGTCCCACAGGGTTCTTTGTTGACGGCCAAATCGTGGGCATAAAAAAGACCTCCCGAAGGAGGCCTCTTTTTGTCACGCCGCTTTCGCAGGCGCTACCGGATCAGCAGCTGTAGTACAGCTCATATTCCAGTGGGTGTACGAAGGTACGTACTTTGATTTCTTCTTCGCTTTTCAGAGCGATGTAAGCGTCGATGAAGTCATCGGAGAACACGCCGCCTTTGGTCAGGAACGCACGACCTTTGTCCAGCTCTTCCAGGGCTTCTTTCAGGCTGCCGCAAACTTGTGGGATCTCTTTCGCCTCTTCAGGCGGCAGGTCGTACAGGTTTTTGTCAGCTGCGTCGCCAGGGTGGATCTTGTTCTGGATGCCGTCCAGGCCAGCCATTACCAGGGCTGCGAAGGCCAGGTACGGGTTGGCTGCCGGATCCGGGAAGCGGGCTTCGATACGGCGAGCGCGCGGGCTGGACACGTAAGGAATACGGATCGAAGCGGAACGGTTGCGAGCCGAGTAGGCCAGCATTACCGGCGCTTCGAAACCTGGGACCAGACGCTTGTAGGAGTTGGTCGACGGGTTGGTGAAGCCGTTCAGGGCCTTGCCGTGCTTGATGATGCCACCGATGAAGTACAGGGCGGTGTCGGACAGGCCGGCATAGCCTTCGCCAGCGAAGGTGTTCTTGCCATCTTTGGCGATGGACAAGTGAACGTGCATACCCGAACCGTTATCGCCGTACAGAGGCTTAGGCATGAAGGTCGCGGTGCGGCCGTAAGCGACAGCAACGTTGTGCACGCAGTACTTCAGGGTCTGAACTTCGTCAGCCTTGGCGACCAGGGTGTTGAACTTCACACCGATTTCGTTCTGACCGGCAGTTGCCACTTCGTGGTGGTGAACTTCGATGACCAGACCCATTTCTTCCATGGCGTTGCACATGGAGGTACGGATTTCGTGGTCGTGGTCGAACGGTGGAACCGGGAAGTAACCGCCTTTGATACCTGGACGGTGGCCGTGGTTGCCGCCTTCGATGTCCTGGTCGGACATCCAGGAACCTTGTTCGGAGAAGATTTTGAACATCGAGCCGGAGATGTCGGACTTGAACTTCACTTGGTCGAAGATGAAGAACTCAGGCTCCGGGCCAACGAATACGGTGTCGCCGATACCGGTGGATTTCAGGTATTCCTCGGCACGCTTGGCGATCGCACGTGGGTCGCGATCGTAGCCTTGCATGGTCGACGGCTCGATGACGTCGCACACGATGATCAGCGTTGGGTCTTCGGTGAACGGGTCGAGAACGGCAGTGCTGTCGTCCGGCAGCAGGATCATGTCGGAAGCTTCGATGCCTTTCCAGCCAGCGATGGAGGAACCGTCGAACATTTTGCCTTCTTCGAAGAAAGCTTCATCCAGCGCGTCGCGAGCCGGCATGGTCACGTGGTGCTGAGTGCCTTTGGTGTCCGTGAAGCGCAGATCAATCCACTTGACGTCATGATCTTTGATGAGTTGAACCGACTTCGACATAGTGTCCTCCGGGTGGCTTCGGGCTTAGTAGTGGATGCCCTTAGAATGTGGGTGATGCCGGCGCGAATACTCTGCCAAGGCAACCTGCCTCACAAGGGAGCAAATTGCATGCCAGTGCCCCACCATGGGTTTTTTGCCCCAATAACACGCTTATAAAGGCACAAAGCGTCTGTAAGCTGAAAATCTCGCCCTACAATGTAGCGTTAAAATCAATAAATGACCTGTTTTGGTGCGCTCAAAACCTTCTGCACATTAACTGGTTAAACCTTGAGCAATTTCCGCTATAATCCGCGCCCCCCTTTTTCGGCTGGCCCAGCGCGCGCTGTTTTCATGAAACTAATCGTAAAAGTCTTCCCCGAGATCACCATCAAGAGCCGCCCGGTACGGATGCGTTTCATCCGCCAGTTGGCCAAAAACATCCGTACCGTGCTCCGCGACCTGGACCCGGCTGTGGTGGTGAACGGTGTGTGGGACAATCTCGAGCTGGAAACACGCGTCAGCGAGCCCAAAGCCCTGAAGGAGATGACCGAGCGCCTGAGCTGCATGCCGGGCATCGCGCATTTCCTGCAAGTCGACGAATACCCGCTGGGCGACTTCGACGATATCGTCGCCAAGTGCAAGCAGCACTTCGGTGAGGCGTTGGCCGGGAAAATCTTTTCGGTGCGCTGCAAGCGTGCCGGCAAGCATGAATTCAGTTCGATGGACGTCGAGAAATACGTTGGCAGCCAACTGCGTCGTCAGTGCGGCGCCGCCGGAATCTCGCTGAAAGAGCCGGAAATCGAAGTCCGCATCGAAATTCGCGACAAACGGTTGTTCGTGATCCACAACCAGCACAACAGCATCGGCGGATATCCGCTGGGTGCCCTGGAACAGACGCTTGTGCTGATGTCCGGCGGTTTCGATTCCACCGTTGCGTCGTACCAGATCATGCGCCGCGGCCTGATGAGCCATTTCTGCTTCTTCAATCTGGGCGGACGGGCCCATGAACTGGGCGTCATGGAAGTCGCGCACTTCATCTGGAAGAAGTACGGCAGCTCCCAACGCGTGTTATTTGTGAGTGTGCCGTTCGAGGAAGTACTGGGAGAAATTCTCGGGAAAGTCGATAACAGTCATATGGGTGTGGTTTTGAAGCGTATGATGTTGCGCGCTGCTTCCCGTATTGCCGATCGGCTGGACATCGAGGCGCTGGTTACCGGCGAGGCGATTTCCCAGGTGTCGAGCCAGACACTGCCGAACCTGTCCGTGATCGACTGCGTGACCGACAAGTTGGTCTTGCGTCCGCTGATCGCCAGTCACAAGCAGGACATCATCGACCTGGCCAACGAAATCGGCACTGCCGACTTCGCCAAGCACATGCCGGAATACTGCGGGGTCATCTCGGTGAACCCCAAGACCCACGCCAAGCGACCGCGCGTGGAGTACGAAGAACAACAGTTCGACATGGCAGTTCTTGAGCGTGCGCTCGAGAACGCCAAGCTGGTGCCGATCGATCGCGTGATCGACGAATTGGGCCAGGATGTGCAGATTGAAGAAGTCAGCGATGCACTGGCGGGCCAGATCATCATCGACATCCGTCACCCGGATGCCGCTGAAGACGAGCCGCTTGAGCTCGCTGGCATAGAGGTACAGACGATGCCGTTTTATGCACTGAACGCTCGTTTCAAGGAACTGGACCCTACTCGCCAGTACCTGCTGTATTGCGACAAAGGCGTGATGAGTCGCCTGCATGCCCACCATTTGCTCAGTGAGGGGCATGCCAATGTGCGCGTTTATCGACCGAGCTAAGAGCCCGGGGCTGTATGCCTGTGGCCTGCGTCACCGGCCCCCCGACTCTGCCGTCAAGCTGTAACGGCAAGGCCTGACTCTACTGTTAATCGCTGCCACGACCTGTCAGCACACCGAATCCTCTGATCGAGATACACAAGTGATCGAAAATCTACGCAACATCGCCATCATTGCTCACGTTGACCATGGTAAGACCACCCTGGTAGACAAACTCTTGCGTCAATCCGGCACCCTGGAGCGCAACGAGCTCAACGACGAGCGCGTGATGGACTCCAACGACCAGGAGAAAGAGCGCGGTATTACCATTCTGGCGAAAAACACCGCCATCAACTGGAACGGCTACCACATCAACATCGTGGACACTCCGGGCCACGCCGACTTCGGCGGCGAAGTTGAACGCGTAATGTCGATGGTTGACTCCGTTCTGCTGCTGGTTGACGCTCAAGACGGCCCTATGCCGCAAACCCGTTTCGTGACCAAGAAGGCTTTCGAAGCCGGCCTGCGTCCAATCGTGGTCATCAACAAGGTTGACCGTCCAGGCGCGCGTCCGGACTGGGTTCTGGACCAGATCTTCGACCTGTTCGACAACCTCGGTGCAACCGAAGAACAGCTGGACTTCAAAGTCGTCTACGCCTCGGCCCTGAACGGCATTGCCGGTCTGGAACACACCGCCATGGCTGAAGACATGACCCCGCTGTACCAGTCGATCGTCGACAACGTACCTGCGCCGAAAGTTGACCGTGACGGTCCGTTCCAGATGCAAATCTCGGCACTGGACTACAACAGCTTCCTGGGCATCATCGGCGTTGGCCGTATCGCTCGTGGTCGCGTCAAGCCGAACACCCAGGTTGTGGCGATCGATGCCGACGGCAAGCGCCGTAACGGCCGTATCCTGAAGCTGATGGGTCACCACGGTCTGCACCGCGTTGACGTTGAAGAAGCAGCTGCCGGCGACATCGTCTGCATCAGCGGCTTCGATTCGCTGTTCATCTCCGACACTCTGTGCGACCCACTGAACGTCGAAGCGATGAAGCCGCTGACCGTTGACGAACCAACTGTTTCCATGACCTTCCAGGTTAACGACTCGCCGTTCTGCGGTCGTGAAGGCAAGTTCGTCACCAGCCGTAACATCAAAGAGCGTCTGGACAAAGAACTGCTCTACAACGTTGCCCTGCGCGTTGAAGAAGGCGACACCGCCGACAAGTTCAAAGTCTCCGGCCGTGGTGAGCTGCACCTCTCGGTACTGATCGAAACCATGCGTCGCGAAGGCTTCGAAATGGGTGTTGGTCGTCCGGAAGTGATCATCCGCATGGTTGACGGCGTCAAGCACGAACCGTACGAAAACGTGACCATCGACCTGCCGGAAGAATCGCAAGGTTCGATCATGGAACAGATCGGTATCCGTAAAGGCGACCTGACCAACATGGTTCCGGATGGCAAGGGCCGTGTGCGCCTTGAGTACAACATCCCGGCTCGTGGCTTGATTGGTTTCCGTAACGAGTTCCTGACCCTGACCTCCGGTGCAGGCATCCTGACCTCGATCTTCGACCGTTACGACGTGATGAAGTCCGGCGACATGTCCGGCCGTCAGAACGGCGTGCTGGTTTCGGTTGCTACCGGTAAGGCTCTGACTTACTCGCTGGAAACCCTGCAAGCTCGCGGCAAACTGTTCCTGGGTCACGGTGAAGACGTGTACGAAGGTCAAATCGTCGGCATCAACAGCCGCGACAACGACCTGGGCGTCAACCCAACCAAAGGCAAGAAGCTCGACAACATGCGTGCTTCGGGTAAAGACGAAACCATCGCTCTGGTTCCGCCTATCCGTTTCACCCTGGAACAAGCTCTGGAATTCGTTCAAGAAGACGAATTGTGCGAAGTCACTCCTAAGTCCATCCGTCTTCGCAAGAAGATCCTGGGCGAAAGCGAGCGTACCCGCGCTGCCAAGAAAAGCGGTAACTGAGTCTCGACTTAGTTAGCAGCTAAAAAAACGCCCCCGACCGCAAGGTCGGGGGCGTTTTTGTTTGTCTGGGGTTTGTGCGGTGTTTGTGCCGGCCCCTTCGCGGGCAAGCCTCGCTCCTACGGATCTACAAAACCTGTAGGAGCGAGGCTTGCCCGCGAAAGCGATCTATCAGTCAGCGAGGTTTTGGATCAGAACTTCTCGAGGGTCCGGCGGCTTTCGCTGGTCTCACGCGCCACTTCCTTGGGCTTGTAAGCGCAATACCCCGGCCGTGGCCCGATTTTCGGGTGATTGCGGCAGGTATCCGGACGCTTTTCATAAATAGTGCACAGACGGCTCTTACGATCCAGGTACAGGCAATCGTTGTTGCTCATGCGCTGGAGGGTGAAGATCTCGGTCTTCTGGTTGTAACGCTCGACGATCCCTTCCTTCTGCAAGCGCTTGGCGATGTTCTTCGCTGGCTCGCCGCGCTCGAACTCGTCGACGATGCCGATACGGATCAGATCCTTGATCTTGGTCTCGACCGGCAGCGTGCAGCAGCTGGATACACACGAGCCGCACATCGGCGCAGAATATTTTGCCCAGGTATCGAGGCGATCGATCTCTGCGGCAGCGATCAGGTTGGACTTCATCATCGGTTGTTACCAGCGTGTGCATCAGGGCGCGCGATCATACCGGGACTGGTGGATTTTTGAACAACCTTTCGCCAGTTTTTTTCTGTGGCGTCCAATAACACCGTTAATCCGGCACGGCCCCTGCATTCATTCAGGCACACGACAATGTAATGCCGGCCTATCTCGCACTATCAGGAAAAACTGCCGAACCAGAGCCCCGACCGCCTGTCAGACCGTCTAGGCTCAGACAACTCAACGCTCGCTCGAGGTCCTATCGATGACTCAAGAACCACTTGTTCGCGAAGCAGAGGTGGCCGCATTTCGCGATGCCGTCTTGACCAAACTCACCTACGCGGTGGGCAAAGACCCGGATCACGCCTTCGACCACGACTGGTTCGAAGCCATCGCCCTGGCAGCGCGCGATCACATGGTCGAGCACTGGATGGATCACACCCGGCAGATCTACCGCAAAGGTCAGAAACGGGTTTACTACCTCTCCCTGGAATTTCTCATTGGCCGGCTGCTCTACGACAGCCTGAGCAACCTCGGCCTGCTTGACGTCGCCCGCGAAGCCATGACCGAGCTTGGCGTCGATATTGAGCGCATCCGCCTGCTGGAGCCCGACGCGGCCCTGGGCAACGGCGGCCTCGGTCGTCTGGCGGCGTGCTTCATGGAAAGCATGTCGACCCTCGGCATCGCCGGCCACGGCTACGGCATTCGTTATGAACACGGCTTGTTCCGGCAGGCCATCGTCGATGGCTGGCAGCAGGAGCAGACCGAACACTGGCTGGATTTCGGTAACCCGTGGGAATTTGAACGGCCTGAGGTCGTTTACCCGATCGGCTTCGGCGGCAGTGTCGAAACCGTGACCGATGAAAACGGCAAGTCCAAGCAAGTCTGGTCTCCGGCGGAAACCGTGCGGGCGATTGCTTACGACACGCCGGTGGTCGGCTGGCGCGGGGCGAGCGTCAATACGCTGCGTCTGTGGCGTGCCCGAGCCATGGAAGACTTGCACCTGGAACGCTTCAACGCCGGTGACCACTTGGGCGCTGTGGCAGAAGTTGCCCGGGCGGAAAGTATCTCCCGCGTGCTTTACCCGGCGGACAGCACCGAAGCTGGCCAGGAACTCCGTCTGCGCCAGGAATACTTCTTTGTCGCCGCGTCCTTGCAGGATTTGCTGCGCCGCCATCGCAACATGCACACCTCGGTCCTGACCCTGGGCGATCATGCGGCTATCCAGCTCAATGACACCCACCCTTCGATTGCCGTGGCCGAGCTGATGCGTCAACTCGTCGACGTCTACGATGTGGCGTGGGACGCCGCGTGGCAGGTCACGGTCGATACGCTTTCGTACACCAACCACACGCTGTTGCCGGAAGCGCTGGAAACCTGGCCGGTCGGTTTGATGGAGCGGATGTTGCCACGGCACATGCAGATCATTTATTTGATCAACGCCCAGCACATCGACTCGCTGCGCGCCAAAGGCATTCACGACTTCGATGTGCTGCGCGCGGTGTCGCTGATCGAAGAAGACAACGGCCGCCGCGTGCGCATGGGCAACCTGGCGTTCCTCGGTTCCCACAGCGTCAACGGTGTGTCCGGGCTGCACACGCAGCTGATGCGCAAAACCGTGTTCTCCGAACTGCACAAGCTCTACCCGGAGCGGATCAACAACAAGACCAACGGTATCACCTTCCGCCGCTGGCTCTACCAGGCCAACCCTGAACTGACGTCTATGATGGTCGATGCCCTCGGTCCGGATCTGTTGGACAACGCAGAAGAACGCCTGCTGGAACTGGAGCCCTTCGCCGAGAAAAGTGCGTTCCGCAAAGCCTTCGCCGAGCAGCGTCTGCACAGCAAAAAAGCCTTGGCCTACCTGATTCATGAACGATTGGGGATCGCGGTCAACCCGGCGGCGATGTTCGACGTGCAGGTCAAACGGATCCACGAATACAAACGTCAGTTGCTCAACCTGATGCACACCGTGGCGCTGTACCAGGCGATCCGTGCCGAGCCGGAAATCGACTGGGTGCCGCGGGTGAAGATCTTCGCCGGCAAGGCCGCAGCCAGTTATCACCAGGCCAAGTTGATCATCAAGTTGACCAACGACATCGCCCGGGTGGTGAACAACGACCCGACGGTGCGCGGTCTGCTCAAAGTGGTGTTCCTGCCCAACTACAACGTCAGCCTGGCGGAGAGCATCATTCCAGCGGCGGATTTGTCCGAGCAGATTTCCACCGCGGGCTTCGAGGCCTCGGGCACCAGCAACATGAAGTTCGGCCTCAACGGCGCGCTGACCATCGGCACCCTTGATGGCGCCAACGTCGAAATGTGCGAACGCATCGGCGTCGAGCACATGTTCATCTTCGGTCTCAGCGCCCAGCAGGTTGAAGCGCGCAAGCAGAACCATGAGTTCAATGCGACGCCGGACATTGCCGCATCCCATCGGCTTAACGACGTGCTGCAAGCGATTCGTGGCGGGGTGTTCTCGCCGGATGATCCGTCCCGTTACGCAGGCTTGATCGACTCGCTGATCGACTACGACCGCTTTCTGGTCTGCGCCGATTTCGATTCCTACTGGGACGCGCAGATGCGCGTGGAAGCCCATTGGCACGATTCTGAAGCCTGGTGGCGCTCGGCGGTGTTGAGCACTTCCCGGATGGGCTGGTTCTCGTCCGACCGGACCATTCGCGAGTACGCCACGGAGATTTGGAAGGCATTGGAGTAACTTTTAGCAATAATTGCGAGCAAGGCCCGACGGTTGTTGGGCCTGATCGATATACTAAGCACCAGTTTCAGTGAGTGCTGCGCCAACACCTTCGCGGGCAAGCCTCGCTCCTACAGGGATCGCGTTCTTCTGTAGGAGCGAGGCTTGCCCGCGAAGGCGTCAGCGCAGACGCCACAAGGCAATGGGCCGCTTAGGGATATCGACCATGCAATGGATGTTCATGCTGATTGGGCTGGTGCTGGGCTGGATACTCGATGAGTCGTTCAGCGATGCGCTGTTGGGCGCGTTGCTCGGGCTGGGTATTGGCCAGGCCATTCGCCTCGGCCGCCTGGGTTCAGAAGCGGCCGAGCAACGTCTTCTGCTGGAGCAGACGCAGGTTGCGCTGAATGGGGTGCAACAACGCCTGGCATTGCTGGAGGTGACTGGCGTCACAGCGCCGCAAACCAGCGAACCGGTTGCCAGCGAAGCCGCCCCGTCTCCTGAATTCACACTCGATGAAATTCCTCTCGAAGCCCCGGAGATGATCTGGGAGCTTCCACCCGAACTCGAACCGATGGCCGCGACGGCAGCGCAAACCAGCCGTCCGCTGCCCGACGATGTCTGGACACCCGAGCCGGTCGCCCGCGAACCACAACAACCTGCGATCCCTCGCGGCCCGAATTTCATCGAGCGGGCCATCAGTGGCGCGCGCAACTGGCTGTTCGGTGGCAACACCGTGCTGCGGGTCGGCGTGGTGCTGTTGTTCTTCGGTCTGGCGTTCCTGCTGCGTTATGCCACCGAAGGCATGGTAGTGCCGATCGAGCTGCGTTACGCCGGGGTTGCAGCGGCTGCGTTGGGCCTGCTCGGTCTGGGTTGGTGGCTCAGAACACGCAACAGCAATTACGCGCTGATGCTGCAAGGCACCGGGATTGCCGTGTTATACCTGACGGTGTTTGCCGCGATGCGCCTGCACCCGCTGCTCGATCCGACAGCAGCGCTGGGCCTGCTGGTCGCGGTGACGGTGTTCTCGGCAATTCTCGCCATCACTCAGGATGCGTTGGGCCTGGCGGCTGCCGCGGCACTCGGCGGTTTCGCCGCACCGATCCTGACGTCCACCGGCGCCGGCAACCACGTCGCGCTGTTCAGCTACTTCGCTCTGCTCAATGCCGGCATCCTCGCCATCGCCTGGTTCAAGGCCTGGCGACTGCTGAACCTGATCGGTTTCGTCGGCACCTTCGGCATCGGTTTCGCCTGGGGCCTGCGCTCCTACACCCCGGAATTGCTGTGGAGCACCGAACCGTTCCTGATTCTGTTCTTCCTGATGTACCTGGCCATCGGGCTGCTGTTCGCTCGGCGCAAGTTGCTGGAGATGAGCGACGCCCCCGAGGACGACAGTCGCGAGGCACTGCTGCGCTGGTCGGCGCGTAAGGGTGATTACGTTGACGGCACGATGCTGTTCGGCCCGCCGCTGGTGGGCTTCGGTTTGCAGTTCGCTCTGGTTCAGCATTTGGAGTTTGCCGCGGCGTTCAGCGCATTGGCGTTAGGCATGATCTACATGGGACTGGCCCGGTTGCTGGTGAGCGGCCGTGCATTGCTGCTCGCGGAAACCTGTCTGGCGTTGGGCGTGATCTTCGCCAGCCTCGCGATTCCCCTAGGGCTCGACGCGCGCTGGACGGCCGCCGCCTGGGCAGTGGAAGGCGCCGGGATTTTCTGGCTCGGCCTGCGTCAGCAACGACCGCTGGCTCGCGCGTTTGCCTTGCTGCTGCAACTGGGCTCGGCGCTGGCGTTTGTCAGCGAATTGCGCATTGGCGACAGCAGCTTGCTCGACGGCGCGCCACTGGGCGCGTTGATGCTCGGCGCGGCGTTGTTGTTCAGCTTCTATCAATTGCGCAAAGCCTTGCCCGAACAAACATCGGAATGGGAACGCAAAGGGCTGCCGGTATTGGCCTGCCTCGGCCTGACCTTTCTCTATCTGCTGGCGCCGTTGTTCTTCCTGACCCACGGCACCGCGATCAGTTGGGCGCTGGCGGGGTTGGCGACGTTGTTTGTCGGCTTGCGTCTGCAATCGCGCACGTTCCTGTTCACCGCGTTCGCCGTGCAATTGCTCGGCGGTGCGTTGTTCCTGCTGCGGTTGCAAGGTTCCAGCGGTGAATCGGCTGCGGTGTTCAGCGCGGGCTGGAGCGGATTGCTCAGTGCGTCCCTGATCGGCCTGGCGTTGATCGCCGGCATGTTGCTCGCGGCTCGCGATGAGATGGTGCGCAACGACGTTCGACTGTTGCGCGGATTGTCGGTGGTGTTGCTGGCCGGTCTGGTGCTGATCAATCTGGCGGTGCTGTTCGTGCTGCCATGGCAAACCGCGAGTGCGGTGTGGGCGGCCAGTGGCTTGTTCATCATCTGGCTCAGTCTGTACCTCAAGCAGCGCGTGAGTTTTGTGTTTGGCCTGCTGTTGCAGGTGATTGGCGGCGCGGCGTTCCTGTTCGCCGGGCCGGACCTGCTCGGGTCGTTGGCCAGCGAAGGCTTGAAACCGCTGGCCCACAGCGGCTTCTGGACACCGCTGGTGTTGGGCCTGGCCGCGATGGTCGGGGCCTGGCGCTTGCAGCTCGGCAACCATGCCTCGGCCTTCGATGTGCTGAGCTTGCAGCGTTTGTCCGAAGTGCTGCTGGTGTGGGGCGCGGGTTGGTGGGCGTTGGCGTGGATCAGCGAAGTGCTGCGCTTTGCACCGCTGAATCTGCAAGCGACCTTGCTGCTGGCTGTTGCGGCCGTGAGCGTGGCGCTTTGGACGGTGTTGACGCTGCGTTTGAAATGGTCGGCGCTGGGCCTGCTCTGCACCTTGCTGATTCCTGCTGCCGGTCTGGTACTGCTGGCGGCGTGGCACTCGCGTTATCACCCGGCGGCCAATTTCGGCTGGCTGGTGTGGGCGGCGGTGTTCGTCGTGCATTTCGTCTCCCTGCGACGCTTGGCGCCCATGCTGCCCGCGCGTGCGCTGAGCACCGCCCATGTACTCGGCTGCTGGTTGTTGATCGGCGTGCTCGCGCTGGAGCTGCGTTACGGTTTGCTGCTGTTGTCCGAGCAGTACAACGCCTGGCGCTGGCTGGGTTGGGCGATCCTGCCGAGTGTGTATCTGGTGCTGATGGCGGCGCCGCGCAATTGGCCATGGCCAGTGGCGGCGTATCCTCGCGAATACCGCTTCTACGCGGCGGCACCGTTGGCAGTGCTGATGCTTGGCTGGTTCTGGCTGGCGAATACCGTCAGCGACGGCACTGCCGAACCTCTGCCGTATGTGCCGCTGATCAACCCGTTGGAACTGGGTTTGCTGTTTGCGCTGTTCGGCGTCTACGTCTGGTCCCGCAGCGCCGTCACGCAGCTGTCGATTCGCAAGGATCACGTTGCTCACGCCACGCAACTGATCGCCGGGGTCTCGTTGTTCGCCTTCTTCACCGTGCTGGTGATGCGCACTGCACACCATTGGGGTGGTGTGCCGTTCGAGCTGGAGGCGTTGCTTGAGTCGATGCTGGTGCAGGCCGGCCTGTCCATCGTCTGGACCTTGATGGCGCTGAGTCTGATGATCGGCGGCCATCTGCGTCATCGCCGCGAAGTCTGGCTGATCGGCGCCGCGCTGATCGGCGTGGTGGTGGCCAAACTGTTCTTTGTCGAATTGAGTAACCGCGGCGGTCTTGCGCGGATCGTGTCGTTTATCGGCGTCGGCGTGTTGCTGCTGGTGGTGGGCTATTTTGCGCCGCTGCCGCCCAAACGTGCCGAGGCTGTGCCGGATACTGAAAGGCCGGCCCCTGAAACCGAAGGAGTGTCGTCTTGAGTCAGAAGCTGAACCTGGGCTGGTTGGGCGCTGTTGCGCTGGGTGTGGCGCTGTCCGCCAGCGCTCAGGAAAAACCGGCGGACTTCGCCAAGCAGGTGCCGTTGTCACTGAGCGGCGAGGGGCCTTGGTATCGCCTCGAATTGCCTTTGAGCGTGCAACTGAATGCGCGGCAAACGGACCTCAGCGATGTTCGCGTCTTCAACGCTGCCGGCGAGACCCAGGCTTACGCTTTGGCTCGAGAAGCGGCATCAGCCCGCGAAAATCTCACGTTGACCGACGTGAAATGGTTCCCGCTGTACACCTCGGCGGACGCCACGGAGCGCGCGCCGGGCATACGCGTGCAATCCAGCGCGAACGGCACGTTGGTTGAAGTGCAGCCATCCAGTCAGCTGGAGGCGGGCGAAGAAGTGCTGCGCGGCTGGTTGCTCGACGCCAGTGGCATCAAGGCGCCGTTGCAGCAGTTAATCCTCGACTGGACCAGCGAGCGCGATGGCTTTCAGCGTTTCACCATCGAGGCCAGCGACGACTTGCAGCATTGGCAGCCGTGGGGCGAAGGGCAGGTCGCGCGGCTGACGTTTGCCGACGAGCGGGTCGAGCAGCATGAAGTTGGCTTGCCGGGGCAGTCGGCACGTTATCTGCGCTTGCTGTGGAATTCACCGCAATCGGCGCCGGCGCTGACGTCTGCGCAGCTGCAAAGCGCGAGCACCCGCAGCCTGCCGCTGCCGTTGGTCTGGTCGCAACCGTTGGCCGGTAGCAGCGTGAAGGCGGGTGAGTACACGTGGCAGTTGCCGATGGGGCTGAATGTCGAACGGGTCCAGGTCGAGCTGAGTCAGCCCAACAGCCTGGCGCCGGTGACGTTGTCCGGGCGTCGCGAAAGCAGTCTGCCGTGGCAGCCGCTGACCAGCGGTTTGCTCTATCGCCTGACCCAAAGTGGCCAGGACGTGGTGCAGAACGAATTGCAGCTGTCGGGGCAAACCGTGCAGCAGTTGAAACTTGTCGTGGATGAGCGCGGCGGTGGCTTGGGCGCTGAAGCGCCGACGGTGAAGTTTGCCGTGCGCTCGACGCAATTGGTGTTCCTGGCGCGCGGGGCAGGGCCTTATACGCTGGCGCTGGGGAGTGCGACGGTGAAGGCGGCGAACCTGTCGTTGTCGACGCTGATTCCGGATTACAGCGCGGCGAAGTGGGCGGCGTTGGGTAAGGCTTCGGTGGACGGTGCGGCGGCGGTGAGCAGCACATCCACGGGAACAGCGGCAGCGGCGACGGACACGAACTGGAAGAAGTTCGGGTTGTGGGCGGTGTTGCTGTTGAGCGTTTTGTTTTTGGCGGCAATGGCGTTCAGTTTGCTGCGCAAGCCTCCCGTCAAACCCTGAGAATGGCCGGCGCTGCGCGCCATTCGCGGGCAAGCCTCGCTCCTACAGTTTACCCATCTGTCCGTAGGAGCGAGGCTTGCCCGCGAAGGCGTCTTCACAGCCACCAAGAATTCCGAATCTGCCGCCAAACCCGGCCCATTTCGAACTACGCTCAACCCGGCGCATGAACTCTATTGGGCGTATCACGTCTGATAGGAGGAAATGCGCCTCGACTCGCGTTAAACTGCGCGGGTTTTTAGCCCCCAATTCCACCGGAGCCTTCCATGTCCCGCGTTACCCTGAGTCGCTATTTGATTGAGCAGACCCGTAGCAACAACACCCCTGCCGATCTGCGTTTCCTGATCGAAGTGGTGGCGCGTGCTTGCAAGGAAATCAGCCACGCCGTGTCCAAAGGCGCCCTCGGTGGCGTTCTGGGCAGCATGGGCACTGAAAACGTCCAAGGCGAAGTGCAGAAGAAGCTTGATGTGATGTCCAACGACATCCTGCTCGAAGCCAACGAATGGGGCGGTCACCTGGCCGGCATGGCATCCGAAGAAATGGACAATGCCTACCAGATCCCGGGCAAATACCCGAAAGGCGCGTACCTGCTGGTATTCGACCCGCTGGACGGTTCGTCGAACATCGACATCAACGCGCCGGTCGGTACGATCTTCTCGGTGCTGCGTTGCCCGAACGAATACCTGACCCAGAACGAGCCTCTGAACGAAAAGGCCTTCCTGCAGCCAGGCACTCAGCAGGTTGCCGCCGGTTACGCGATTTACGGTCCACAGACCATGCTGGTGCTGACCCTGGGCAATGGCGTCAAAGGCTTCACCCTGGACCGTGAAATGGGCAGCTTCGTACTGACCCACGAAGACATCACGATCCCGGAGTCCACTCAGGAATTCGCGATCAACGCGTCCAACCAGCGTCACTGGGAAGCGCCGGTACAACGCTACGTCAGCGAATTGCTGGCAGGCGATGAAGGCCCGCTGAAAAAGAACTACAACATGCGCTGGGTCGCCGCGATGGTTGCCGATGTGCATCGTATCCTGACCCGTGGCGGCCTGTTCATGTACCCACGTGACAGCCGCGAGCCATCGAAGCCAGGCAAACTGCGCTTGATGTACGAAGCCAACCCGATGTCGTTCCTGGTTGAGCAGGCCGGCGGCGCGTCCACCGATGGTCACCAGCGCATCCTCGACATTCAGCCTGAAGGCCTGCACCAGCGTGTAGCGGTGTACCTCGGTTCGAAAGAAGAAGTCGCACGCGTCACGGCTTACCACAAGGAATAAACATGACCGCGCCCTGGCAGCCGTTGCTCGATTGGTGGTTCGGAACCCTCGAATCCCCCAGCGAGATAGCGGCTGACAAGGGCAAGTTATGGTTCGGCAAGCGCGGCAGCCAGGACCTCGAAGCGAAGACGCGTTTCGGGGACTGGGTCGAACAGGCACTGGCCGGCGGATTGACTGACTGGGCGCAACGCCCCGACGGTTGGCTGGCCCTGGTGCTGCTACTCGATCAACTCCCGCGAATGATCTTTCGCGACACTCCCAAATCCTTTTCAGGCGATCTCAGGGCTCAGGCGCTGGTAGCACAAGGCATCGCTGCGGATTTCGATCGGCAGTTACGGCCGATCCAGCGGGTGTTTATCTATCTGGTGTTTGAGCATTGCGAGAATCTGGCGGTGCAGAACGAGGCGATTTCGCGGTATATCGATCTGGTTGCGCAGCAGCCAGAGGCCGATCAGAAGCTGTTTACCGATTACCTAAGTTATGCCGAGAAGCATCAGCGGGTGATTGCGCGGTTTGGGCGGTTTCCGCATCGCAATTCGGTGTTGGGGCGGGAATCTACGGCTGAGGAGTTGGTGTTTCTTTCGCAGCCTGGCTCTCGTTTTTAGATCTTCGTTGTTATTGATGCCGCCTTCGCGGGCAAGCCTCGCTCCTACAGGTTCACGCTAACCCTGTAGGAGCGAGGCTTGCCCGCGAAGGGGCCAGTGAGAGCGCGTTAGATTCGGAAGCTACCCACCAACTGTTTAAGCCGCGCTGCTTGCTGTTCAAGATCAGCACACGCACGCAGTGTCGACTGCAAGTTCTCCACACCTTCCTGGTTCAACGTGTTGATCTCGGTGATGTCGACGTTGATCGACTCCACCACAGCGGTCTGCTCTTCAGTCGCTGTCGCCACGGACTGGTTCATCCCGTCGATCTCACCGATCCGCTGGGTCACGCTGCCCAGGCGTTCGCCCGCCTGGTTGGCGATGCCGACGCTGCTTTCGCTCTGGCGCTGGCTGTCGGTCATGGTGCTCACCGCTTCCCGGGCGCCGACTTGCAGTTCCTCGATCATCTTCTGCACTTGCTGCGCCGAATCCTGAGTGCGGTGGGCGAGGTTGCGCACCTCGTCCGCGACCACGGCAAAACCACGGCCGGCTTCACCGGCACGCGCTGCTTCGATCGCTGCGTTCAATGCCAGCAAATTGGTCTGTTGCGAGATGCTGGTGATCACTTCCAGAATCTGCCCGATGTTCACCGTGTTGCTGTTGAGCGTTTCGATGTTGCCGCACGAATCACTGATCTTCGCCGAGAGCTGCTGCATCGCCGCGATGGTTTTATCCACCACTTGCTGACCGTCCTCGGCCAAGGCACGGGCGTCGCTCGAATGCTGGGAGGCGAGGGCGGCGTTCTGGGCGATTTCCTGGGCGGCGGCGCCCAGTTCGTTGATCGCTGCAGCCACGCTGCTGGTGCGCGAGGCTTGCTGGTCGGAGTTGAACATCGACGAGTTCGAGGCCGCCACCACACGCAGCGCCACTTCGTTGACCTGGCCGGTGGCCGAGGACACTTCGCGGATCGAGGTGTGAATACGCTCTACAAAACGGTTGAACGAGGTGCCCAACGCACCGAACTCGTCCTGGCCGTGGATGGTCAGGCGTTTGGTCAGGTCACCTTCGCCTTCGGCGATGTCATGCATGGCGCGACCCATGGTCAGCAACGGCTGCATCAGGAAACTGATCAGCATGCCCAGCAGCGCGATGATGATCACCACGGCGATGACCATGGCAATGATCGCCGAGGTGCGAAATTCGCTGAGCATCGAGAACGCGGTGTCCTTGTCCAGCACCAGCGCCACGTACCAGTCGGCCGACGGCACACCGTTGACGTGGGTGAAGGAAATGAACTGGGTCTTGCCGTCGAGCTCGACTTCTTTCAGGCCCGGGCTGACTTTCGGCGCGCCGTTCGGGTAGGCCTCGGCGAGGCTTTTGAGCACCAGTTTGCTGTCCGGGTGGATCAGGATCTTGCCGTCGGCGCTGACGATGAACGCGTGGCCGTGACCGCCGAAGTTAAGCGAGTTGATGATCGCGCTGACGCTCGACAGGTCGATGTCCGCACCGGCAACGCCGATCATCTGGTTCTGATGCTGCACGGGCGTGGCCACGGTGATCACCAGTTTGCCGGATGAGGCGGCGATGTACGGTTCGGTGACGATGGTCTGTTGCGCACCGTTGGCCGCTTTGTACCAGCCACGGGCGCGGGGATCGTAGTCCGCCGCACGATTGCCGGCCGGGACCGAGAACATCACGCCGTCAGTGCCACCGAAGTAGCTCAGCTGGAAGTTGCCGGTGTAGGCCGGCAAGTCGATGGCGCGCTTGAGGTTGGCGGGTGCACTGCCGTCGACGGCGATTTGCTGGGACAACGATTGCAGCAACTGCATCCGGCTTTCCAGCCAGGTCTGGATGTTGCTGGTGGTCAGGCTGCCAAGTTCCTGCATCGAGGATTCGGTACTGCTGCGCAAGGTCTGGCGCTGGCGGTAGTCGTTGAACAGGATAAAGCAGGCGAACGCAACGGCGACCACGAGGGCGGCTGCCAGCAGGATCTTGTGGCTGAATTTCATGTTTCTGGTCATTAAATGCACTACCGCGAAGTGGCTGGTCAGCGAGGGGCGTCAATTTGCCACAGTCGAGGGCTTTGCGCTGCCTCTATGTCGACTGAGTGGCGGCAAAGATTAGCGGCTTTTGCGAAAACCGACGAAACGCTCAACACCCAACGAAAGTTCCTGATATTTCACGGAAAACAGACGAGCGGCCCCACAAATAGCCGACAAGCGACGGAACCAGGCAGGGGTTTTCTCTTCTAAGCTTCAGCTTGGCAGTCATGCCATTCCCATTCGCCCCAGGAGCTACACAATGTCGCTGCGTTCTATCGCCCTGCTTTCGTTCTGCGTGTTGTTGGCCGCGTGCAGCAAGGTCAATCAGGAAAACTACTCGAAGCTGTCGTCAGGCATGCCCAAGGCCGAGGTAGAAACCTTACTGGGCAAACCCACTGATTGCTCGGGCGCGCTCGGCATGTCCAGTTGCACCTGGGGTGACAAGAACAGCTTTATCAGCGTGCAGTACGCCGGTGACAAAGTACTGATGTTTTCCGGCCAAGGCCTGAAGTAATCCGGGGCTACGCGCCCACGGGAGAAAAACAATGAAGCGGTTATTGATACTCCTTTTTGCCAGCCTGGTATTGGCTGGCTGCGCCACTTCTGGCGAAGATCCGTTGGCACCGAAAACCGTCAACAGCGTCAATCTCAAGAAATACCAGGGCACCTGGTACGAGTTGGCCCGTCTGCCGATGTATTTCCAGCGCAACTGCGCGCAATCCGAAGCCCATTACACGCTCAAGCCTGACGGCAACGTATTGGTGCTGAACCGCTGCCTGACGGCGGATTGGCAATGGGAAGAAGCGAAGGGCGTGGCTTATCCGCAAGTGCCGGGCAAGACCGACAAATTGTGGGTCGAGTTCGATACCTGGTTCTCGCGATTGCTGCCGGGTGTGGCGAAGGGGGAATACTGGGTGCTGTACGTCAGCGATGATTACAAGACCGCCATTGTGGGCGACCCGAGCCGCAAGTATCTGTGGCTGCTGTCGCGAACTCCGTCGGTTAATGGAGTAGTGCGTGAAGAACTGCTGAGCAAGGCGCGTCAGCAGGGCTACGACACCACGCGGTTGATCTGGCGCGCGTCGGATACGCAGATGGCCAAGACCTCGAACTAAGGATTAGCGCGGGACCAATGTTGTAGCGGGCTTGCTCGCGAAGGCGGTTTAACAGTCAACGAAGATGTTGAATGTTATGGCCCCTTCGCGAGCAAGCCCGCTACCACTTTTGTTCAGTGTTAACCCAAGAGATCTCGCAGGACCTGGGTGAACGCGCGGTTGCTTTCTTCTTCTGCGGCATGACGCCCGTCACGCACAACCCACTGGCCATTGACCAGCACATCACGCACCTGGCGATCGCCACCGGCAAACAACCAACGATTGAGAATCCCGTCACCACTGGCCGTGGCCAGGTACGGATCATTACCGTCCAGCACCAGCCAGTCCGCACGCTTGCCGACTTCCAATGCACCGATCGGCTGGCCCAGCGCCTGAACCCCGCCATCCAGCGCAGCGTTGTACAGCGTGCGGCCGACCATCGGCTGATCCGCGCCATACAAGCGATTGCGCCGCTGATCGCGCAGGCGCTGGCCGTATTCCAGCCAACGCAATTCTTCCACCACGCTCAATGACACATGGCTGTCGGACCCGATACCCATGCGCCCGCCCTGCGCGAGGAAATCCACCGCCGGGAAAATCCCGTCGCCAAGGTTCGCTTCGGTGGTCAGGCACAGACCGGCGATGGCGCGACTCTTGGCCATCAGCGTGACCTCTTCCGGGTTGGCGTGGGTCGCGTGGACCAGGCACCAGCGCTGGTCGACCTCGGTGTTTTCGTACAGCCATTGCAACGGTCGACGGCCGCTCCAGCTCAGGCAGTCATCGACTTCCTTTTGCTGTTCGGCGATATGAATGTGCACCGGGCACTGCTTGTCGCTGGCCGCCAGTACTTCGCTGATTTGCTGCGGTGTGACCGCGCGCAAGGAGTGGAAGCACAAGCCCAGCGACTGCGCCGGTTGCTGTGCCAGGATCGGCTGCAAACGTGACTGAAGCTTGAGGTAGTTTTCGGTGCTGTTGATGAAGCGGCGCTGCCCCTCGTTCGGGGTCTGGCCACCGAAACCGGAATGGCTATACAGCACCGGCAGCAGGGTCAGACCGATACCGGCGGAGCTGGCAGCCTGGCTGATACGCAGTGCCAGCTCGGCCGGGTCGGCGTAAGGCTGGCCGGTGGTGTCGTGGTGTACGTAGTGAAATTCCGCGACCGAGGTGTAACCGGCCTTGAGCATTTCGATGTACAGCTGACGGGCGATCACGCCGAGTTGATCCGGGCTGATTTTTCCGACGAGGCGATACATCAAATCGCGCCAGGTCCAGAAACTGTCGTTCGGATTGCCCGCCACTTCCGCCAGCCCGGCCATGGCCCGCTGGAAGGCGTGGGAGTGCAGGTTCGGCATGCCCGGCAGCAGCGGACCGCTCAGCCGTTCGGCGCCATCTGCGTTGGAATCGGCCTGGATATGGGTCAACACGCCTTCGGCGCTGACCTCAAGACGTACATTGTTGGCCCATCCACTAGGCAGCAGCGCGCGTTCGGCAAAGAAGGCGGACATGGTTCAGCACCCCGTCGTGTGTTATTTGTATATACATATACAGACGTTTGCCTGCTCGGTAAACTCCGGCAAGCTAGCAACCTCTACCAAATGAACAAGGATTAACCGTGCCGACTCCGCCTGCAGTCTCTCCGTTGGCCGCACACATGGGCGACAGTCCGGCGCCCCTGTACGCCCGCGTCAAACAGATGATCACCCAGCAAATCGACAGTGGAAACTGGCCGCCGCACTACCGCGTTCCGTCGGAAAGCGAGCTGGTCAACCAGCTGGGTTTCAGCCGCATGACCATCAACCGCGCCCTGCGCGAGATGACCGCCGACGGTCTGTTGGTGCGCATGCAGGGTGTCGGCACGTTCGTCGCCGAACCGAAAAGTCAGTCCGCCTTGTTTGAAGTGCACAACATCGCCGACGAAATTGCCTCCCGTGGCCATCGCCACACCTGCAAGGTCATCACCCTCGAGGAAGAGGCGGCTGGTTCCGAGCGCGCACTGGCCCTGGACATGCGTGAAGGCCAGAAAGTCTTTCACTCGCTGATCGTGCATTTCGAAAATGATATCCCGGTGCAAATCGAAGACCGTTTCGTCAACGCACTCGTGGCGCCGGACTACCTCAAGCAGGACTTCACCCTGCAAACGCCATATGCCTATCTGAACCAGGTCGCGCCGCTGACCGAAGGCGAGCACGTGGTCGAGGCGATTCTGGCCGAGGCCTCCGAGTGCAAGTTGCTGCAGATTGAAAAGGGCGAGCCGTGCCTGCTGATTCGTCGCCGCACCTGGTCCGGACGTCAACCGGTGACTGCGGCCCGTTTGATCCATCCCGGTTCCCGTCATCGTCTTGAAGGTCGGTTTCATAAATGAGTGAAGTGAAAGTTTTACGCGCCAAAGATTACCCGCGCATGCCGTGGAAGAACGGCGGCGGCAGCACTGAAGAAATCACCCGTGATGCGGGTACTGGCCTTGATGGTTTCGGCTGGCGTCTGTCGATTGCCGATATTGGCGAGTCGGGCGGCTTCTCTACCTTCGCCGGATACGAGCGCGTGATCACCGTGCTGCAAGGCGACGGCATGTCCTTGTCGGTTGACGGCCAGATCACGCGCCATCTGTTACCGCTCGATCCATTTGCCTTTAGTGGCGAGAGCCAGGTGTCCTGCACATTGCTCGGCGGGCCGATCCGCGATTTCAACCTGATTTATGCGCCGCAGCGTTACAACGCGCGGTTGCAGTGGCTGGACGGCGAACAGCGGTTTTTCAGCGAAGCGGGGACTGTGCTGGTGTTCAGTGTCAGTGATGCGCTGGAAGTGAAGGTCGGTAACAGCACCTCGAAGCTGGGTCGCCATGATTGCCTGCAACTCGTCGGTAACACTGGCCTGCTGGATGTCTCGAGCAACGGGCCATGCTGCGTGATTGAACTGTCCGCACGCTGATCCAACACCGAGTCGATCCTTTCGCGGGCAAGCCTCGCTCCTACAGGTACAGTGTAAAACCTGTAGGAGCGAGGCTTGCCCGCGAAGCTTTCCGCCCCCTCAAACGCGTTCCCCAATGCGCACCACTTTGTTACCGAACGCCCCAGCGTGGCGCTAAACCCCGCTCAAGTAACAAGCCATCACCCCTTCGAAAAATCCCCCCGAAAAATTTCATCTCCGCCAAAACCCTTGATTCAAGGGCCTTTCAGCGTTCCAAAAACTTTTCTTGAACACCCCTCCAACAAGTTGGCCGCTTGATTGCATATGCTTGTATGTACAAGTAAAGACGTATGCGTATGAGTCGACCGAGACTCTCCGCAGCGTCCACTGATTCGCTTGTGTCGCTTTGACGTGCACAGGCTGGCTTACCCACCGCCAGGGTTGGTTTGGATTGATCGCTGAGGAGTCTTTTTCGTGACTGACAATACCCAGAAACCTACTACCGCCTCTTTTACAAAGTACCGTGACGTTGAAATCCGCGCTGCCCGCGGTAACAAGCTGACCGCCAAGAGCTGGCTGACCGAAGCGCCGCTGCGCATGCTGATGAACAACCTCGACCCGGAAGTCGCCGAGAACCCTAAAGAACTGGTGGTTTACGGTGGTATCGGTCGTGCGGCGCGTAACTGGGAATGCTACGACAAGATCGTAGAAAGCCTGACCAACCTGAACGACGACGAGACCCTGCTGGTGCAATCCGGCAAGCCGGTCGGCGTGTTCAAGACCCACACCAACGCACCGCGCGTACTGATCGCCAACTCCAACCTGGTGCCACACTGGGCGAGCTGGGAACACTTCAACGAACTCGACGCCAAAGGCCTGGCCATGTACGGCCAGATGACCGCCGGCAGCTGGATCTACATCGGCAGCCAGGGCATCGTTCAGGGCACCTACGAAACCTTCGTCGAAGCCGGTCGCCAACACTACAACGATGATCTGAAAGGTCGTTGGGTCCTGACCGCAGGCCTCGGCGGCATGGGCGGCGCTCAGCCTCTGGCCGCGACCCTGGCCGGCGCTTGCTCGCTGAACATCGAATGCCAGCAGGTCAGCATCGATTTCCGCCTGAACAGCCGTTATGTCGATGAGCAAGCCACCGACCTCGACGACGCGCTGGCCCGCATCGACAAATACACCAAGGAAGGCAAAGCGATTTCCATCGCTCTGCTGGGTAACGCGGCTGAAATCCTGCCGGAACTGGTCAAGCGCGGCGTGCGCCCGGACATGGTCACCGACCAGACCAGCGCCCACGACCCGCTCAACGGTTACCTGCCGGCTGGCTGGACCTGGGAAGAGTACCGCGCTCGCGCCAAGACCGAGCCTGCTGCCGTGGTGAAAGCCGCCAAGCAATCGATGGCCGTGCACGTTAAAGCGATGCTCGAATTCCAGAAAATGGGCATTCCGACCTTCGACTACGGCAACAACATCCGTCAGATGGCGCAAGAAGAAGGCGTGGAAAACGCATTCGACTTCCCAGGCTTCGTACCGGCTTACATCCGTCCGCTGTTCTGCCGCGGCATCGGTCCGTTTCGTTGGGCTGCACTGTCGGGCAACGCCGAAGACATCTACAAAACCGACGCCAAGGTCAAAGAGCTGATCCCGGACGACGCTCACCTGCACAATTGGCTGGACATGGCGCGCGAGCGCATCAGCTTCCAGGGTCTGCCGGCACGTATCTGCTGGGTTGGCCTGGGCCTGCGCGCCAAGCTGGGTCTGGCGTTCAACGAAATGGTCCGTAGCGGTGAATTGTCCGCGCCAATCGTGATCGGTCGCGACCACCTGGACTCCGGTTCTGTTGCCAGCCCGAACCGCGAAACCGAATCGATGCAGGACGGTTCCGACGCCGTGTCCGACTGGCCACTGCTCAACGCCCTGCTGAACACCGCGAGCGGCGCGACCTGGGTTTCCCTGCACCACGGCGGCGGCGTCGGCATGGGCTTCTCCCAGCACTCGGGCATGGTGATTGTCTGCGACGGTACTGACGAAGCGGCCGAGCGTATCGCTCGCGTTCTGCACAACGATCCGGCGACCGGCGTTATGCGTCACGCCGATGCGGGTTACCAGATCGCGATCGACTGCGCCAAGGAACAAGGGCTGAACCTGCCGATGATTACCGGCAAATAAGAGATCGGGCCGACTGAAATGGGTGGCCCGACGCAAAACCTGTAGGAGCGAGGCTTGCCCGCGAAGGCGTCTTACCTGACACACCGCGGTTCGCGGGCAAGCCTCGCTCCTACAGGGAGCACCAACACCGACAACAATCCACAGAGGTTGAATCATGGCTGTTAATGACGATCGTGCAGGCAGTAAACCGTTGATCGAGAAACGCTCGATCGACTACATCCCGGAAGCGGAAAGACACGGTCGTCTGTTTAGCCAGTTCACCTTGTGGATGGGTGCCAACCTGCAAATCACCGCGATTGTCACCGGGGCCCTGGCCGTGGTGCTGGGCGGTGACGTGTTCTGGTCGTTGATCGGTCTGTTGATCGGCCAACTGCTTGGCGGCGGCGTCATGGCGCTGCATGCCGCGCAAGGGCCCAAACTTGGCCTGCCGCAGATGATCTCCAGCCGCGTGCAGTTCGGCGTGTATGGCGCGGCCATCCCGATCGTGCTGGTCTGCTTGATGTACCTCGGCTTTACCGCCACCGGTACAGTGCTTTCCGGTCAGGCGCTGGGCCAGTTGTTTGGTGTCAGCGACAGTGTCGGCATCCTGATTTTCGCCAGTGTCATCGTGCTGGTCACCGTGCTCGGTTATCGGGTGATCCATTGGATTGGCCGTGTTGCCAGTGTCATTGGGGTGATTGCCTTTGTGTACCTGTTCGCTCGTCTGATGAGCCAGACCGACGTTGGCGCACTCCTGCAAATCCGCCACTTCAGTTGGAGCAGTTTTCTGCTGGCGGTGTCGCTCGCGGCGTCTTGGCAGATCGCTTTCGGCCCATATGTGGCTGACTATTCACGCTACCTGCCGAGCAAGACCTCCTCGGTGAAAACCTTTTTCGCCGCGGGTGCCGGTTCGGTTATTGGCGCACAAGTGGCGATGATCCTCGGCGTGTTTGCTGCCGCTTCGGCCAACGGCCAATTCGCCGGCCATGAAGTGGCCTACATCGTGGGTCTGGGCGGTACCGGTGCCACCGCAGCGCTGCTGTACTTCAGCATCGCGTTTGGCAAGGTCACCATCTCCACGCTGAACTCCTACGGCAGCTTCATGTGCATTGCGACCATCATCAGCGGTTTCCGTGGTGAGCTGAAGGTCACGCGCTTGCAGCGTCTGGTCTTCGTGCTGGTCATCGTCGGTGCTGCGACCCTGATGGCATTGCTCGGCCAGCACTCGTTCCTCGGTGCGTTCAAGTCCTTCATCCTGTTCCTGCTGGCGTTCTTTACGCCATGGAGCGCGATCAACCTGGTGGACTACTACTGCATCACCCGCGAACGCTATGACGTGCCGGCGCTGGCCGATCCGAACGGTCGCTACGGCCGTTGGAATGCTCTCGGTATCAGCGTCTATGTGTTCGGTGTGCTGGTGCAGCTGCCGTTCATCTCCTCCAAGTTCTATACCGGTCCGCTGGTGGCGGCTCTGGGGGATGTGGATATTTCCTGGATCATCGGTCTGGTGCTGCCCGCAGCCCTGTATTACGTGTGCGCAAAAAAATGGCACGGCTCGGTACCCGATCACCTGATTCTGCCGGTCGAGCAGGACAGTGTTGTGCAACCTATAACAAGTGGGGCTGGTCGCGCTGCGGCGCAGGCCTGATTGGACGTGGACAGGGCTGGATGCCTCTTGACTGCCGTAAGCCAATTCATGATTAGGAGCGTCACTACAATGAAATCGAACAAGACCCTGCTGACCACATTGCTTTCCATGGGCCTGCTCGCCAGCGCCGGCGCCACTCAGGCTGCGGGTTGGTGCGAGTCGGGCAAACCGGTGAAGTTTGCCGGCCTGAACTGGGAAAGCGGCATGCTGCTGACCGACGTGATGCAAATCGTGTTGGAGAAGGGCTACGACTGCAAGACGGACAGCCTGCCGGGCAACTCCATCACCATGGAAAACGCCCTGAGCAGCAACGACATTCAAGTGTTTGCTGAAGAGTGGGTTGGCCGCAGCGAAGTCTGGAACAAGGCGGAGAAGGCCGGCAAAGTTGTCGGTGTCGGCGCTCCGGTCGTTGGCGCAATCGAAGGCTGGTACGTGCCGCGCTACGTGATCGAAGGCGACGCCAAGCGCAAGCTGGAACCCAAGGCCCCGGACCTGAAAAACATCGCCGACCTGGCCAAGTACGCCGCCGTGTTCAAGGATCAGGAAGAACCAGCCAAGGGCCGTTTCTACAACTGCCCGGCCGGTTGGACCTGTGAGCTCGACAACAGCGAAATGCTGAAAAGCTACGGCCTCGAAAGCACCTACACCAACTTCCGTCCAGGCACCGGCCCGGCGCTGGATGCTGCGGTGCTGTCGAGCTACAAGCGTGGCGAGCCGATCCTGTTCTACTACTGGTCACCAACCCCGCTGATGGGCCAGGTTGACCTGGTCAAACTCGAAGAGAAGCCAGGCGTGGACAAGCGCGTGACCATCAAGGTCGGCCTGTCCAAGACTTTCCACGAGCAAGCCCCGGAACTGGTTGCGGTGCTGGAAAAGGTCAACCTGCCGATCGACCTGCTTAACCAGAACCTCGGGCGCATGGCCAAAGAGCGGATCGAGTCGCCAAAACTGGCCAAGATCTTCTTGAAGGAACATCCTGAAGTCTGGCACGCATGGGTGAGCGAAGACGCAGCCAAGAAAATCGACGCGGCCTTGTAGGTTGAGCCTCTCCGACTGCCGGCGACGGCAGTCGGACGCTTGATCGCAACCCCTTGATTGAGAGTCTCTTATGTTTCCCGAAAGCTTTACCTTTTCCATCGCCGACTGGGTCAACGGTTGGGTCGATTCGCTCGTCACCAACTACGGCGACGTGTTCCGCAGCATCTCCGACACCCTGTTGTGGGCCATCGTCAATCTTGAAGGGCTGCTGCGTGCAGCGCCCTGGTGGCTGATGCTGGCAATCGTGGCGGGCGTTGCCTGGCACGCGACCCGCAAAGTCGTGACCACCGCCGTGATCGTCGGCCTGCTGTTCCTGGTGGGAGCGGTCGGCCTCTGGGACAAGCTGATGCAGACCCTGGCGCTGATGATGGTCGCGACGGTCATTTCGGTGCTGATCGGCATCCCGCTGGGCATTCTCTCGGCACGCAGCAATCGCCTGCGTTCGGTGCTGATGCCGCTGCTGGACATCATGCAGACCATGCCGAGTTTCGTTTACCTGATCCCGGTGCTGATGCTGTTCGGCCTGGGCAAGGTTCCGGCGATTTTCGCCACGGTGATCTACGCTGCGCCACCGCTGATTCGCCTGACTGACCTGGGCATCCGCCAGGTCGACGGCGAAGTGATGGAAGCGATCAACGCCTTTGGTGCCAACCGCTGGCAGCAACTGTTTGGCGTGCAACTGCCGCTGGCCCTGCCGAGCATCATGGCCGGGATCAACCAGACCACCATGATGGCCCTGTCGATGGTGGTGATTGCCTCGATGATCGGTGCCCGTGGCCTGGGTGAAGACGTGTTGGTGGGGATTCAGACCCTCAACGTCGGACGTGGCCTTGAAGCCGGTCTGGCGATCGTGATTCTGGCAGTGGTCATCGACCGCATTACTCAGGCGTATGGTCGGCCACGGCATGAGGTGAGCAAATGAGCAACGAAGCCATCAGCAAAATCGAAGTCAAAAACGTCTTCAAGATTTTCGGCAACCGTTCCAAGGAAGCGCTGGGCATGATTGGCCAGGGCAAAACCAAGGATCAGGTGCTGGCCGAGACCGGCTGCGTGGTCGGCGTGAACGACTTGTCCCTGAGCATCGGCACCGGCGAAATATTCGTGATCATGGGCCTGTCGGGTTCCGGCAAATCGACCCTTGTGCGCCACTTCAACCGCCTGATCGACCCGACCAGCGGCGCGATCCTGGTGGACGGCGTGGACATCCTGCAATACGACATGGAAGCCCTGCGCGAATTTCGCCGGCACAAGATCAGCATGGTGTTCCAGAGCTTCGGCCTGCTGCCGCACAAGACCGTGGTGGATAACGTCGCCTACGGCCTGAAAGTGCGTGGCGAGACCAAGCAAATGTGCTCCGAGCGCGCGCTACACTGGATCAACACCGTGGGCCTCAAGGGCTACGAAAACAAATACCCGCATCAGCTCTCGGGCGGTATGCGTCAGCGTGTGGGCCTGGCCCGTGCCTTGGCGGCCGACACCGACATCATCCTGATGGACGAAGCGTTCAGTGCGCTCGATCCGCTGATCCGCGCAGAGATGCAGGACCAGTTGCTGGAACTGCAAAAGACCCTGCACAAGACCATCGTCTTCATCACCCACGACCTTGATGAGGCGGTGCGGATTGGTAACCGCATTGCGATTCTCAAGGACGGGCGCCTGATTCAGGTCGGTACGCCGCGAGAGATCCTGCATTCGCCAGCGGATGAATATGTCGACCGCTTCGTACAGCGGCGCGCGGCGGTGGTTTAAAGGTTTGCGGAGGCTGTCCCGGCCCCTTCGCGGGCAAGCCTCGCTCCTACAGGTTTCACATTTGCCACAGAAATGTGGGAGCGACACAAAACCCGTAGGAGCGAGGCTTGCCCGCGAAGGCGTCGGCAAAGCTGCATCAATTTTAAGGTTGTACGCACGAGGTCAATGATGTCCCAGGATGAAAAAATCGTTATCACCGGCAGCCCCCTGCGTTGGCAGGATGTGGTCGCCGTCGCCCGTCATGGCGCGCAACTCGAGCTGTCGAGCGAAACCTGGGCGCGGATCGAAAATGCCCAGGCCATCGTCCAGCGCATCGTCGCCAGCGGCGAGCGTGCCTATGGCGTCAACACCGGCCTGGGCGCGTTGTGCAATGTCTCGCTCAAAGACGAGCAGCTCAGCCAACTGTCGCGCAACACCTTGCTCAGTCACGCCTGTGGCGTTGGCGCTCCACTGGCCGACGAGCAGACCCGCGCGATCATGTGCGCGGCGATCCGCAATTACAGCCACGGCAAATCCGGTATTCACCGCCGGGTAGTCGAAGCGCTGCTGGCGTTGCTCAATCGCGGCATCACCCCGCAAGTGCCGTCCCAGGGTTCGGTGGGTTACCTGACCCACATGGCCCACATCAGCATCGCGCTGCTAGGTGTGGGCAATGTCAGCTATCGCGGGCAGATCGTTTCTGCGCAGCAGGCTTTGGCTGAAGAAGGTTTGCAACCGGTCCAGCTCGGCGCCAAAGACGGCCTGTGCCTGGTCAACGGCACGCCGTGCATGACCGGGCTCAGCTGCCTGGCGCTGGCCGACGCGACGCATCTGGTGCAGTGGGCAGACGTGATCGGTGCCATGAGCTTCGAAGCCCAGTGCGGTCAGATCGCCGCGTTCGATGCCGAAATCATCGCACTCAAACCTCACCCGGGCATGCAGCAAGTCGGCATCAACTTGCGGGCGCTGCTCGATAGCAGTGAAGTGATCGCCAGCAGTAAAGGTTTTCGCACTCAGGATGCGCTGAGTATCCGGTCGATCCCGCAAGTCCACGGCGCCGCTCGTGATCAGCTTGAGCACGCCAAAAAGCAGATCGAAACCGAACTCAACTCTGTCACTGATAACCCTATGCTGCTGGGCACGCCGGACAACTTTCGGGTGGTGTCCCAGGCCAACCCGCACGGTCAGTCAGTGGCATTGGCGGCAGATTTGCTGGCGATTGCCATGGCCGAAATCGGCTCCATCGCCGAACGTCGCCTGGATCGCCTGATCAACCCGCATGTCAGCGGTTTGCCGGCATTCCTGGTGGCCAACCCGGGGGTTAACTCTGGAATGATGATCGTCCAGTACGTCGCCGCTTCGCTGTGCGCGGAAAATCGCCAGTTGGCGCAACCGGCAGTGCTCGACAACTACGTCACCTCGGGCCTGCAGGAAGACCACTTGAGCATGGGCACCAACGCGGCGCTGAAGCTGCATCGTGCGCTGGAAAACTGCACGCAGATTCTTGCGATCGAATATTTGCTGGCGGCTCAGGCATTTGAATTTTTGAAGGAACAACGCTTCGGTGCCGGCACCGATACTGCCTGGCGTCTGCTGCGTGAACGCGTTCCGGCTTACGACCAGGACCGCTGGCTGGCACCTGATATCGCCGCCGCTGCCGGCGTGTTGAAAGACCCGATTTTGCTGCACAAGGCTTTACCGAACCTGAACTGATTCCTACATCGAACCAGCGTGCCAAGGCGCCAGCCCCCCACAAGGCGGGAAGCGACGGACAACGGACATTTCCGGAGCGTCTGGTTAGTTAACAAAAAGACTCTCAAAAGGAGAATACAAGTGACTGCGCTAAATTTAGTTCCCGGCCAACTGAGCCTTGCCCAACTGCGTGATATCTATCAGCAACCGGTCAAAATCACCCTCGACAACAGCGCCTCCGCCCAGATCGAAGCCAGCGTTGCCTGCGTGGAACAGATCCTCGCCGAGAACCGCACCGCTTACGGCATCAACACCGGTTTCGGCCTGCTGGCCTCGACCCGCATCGCCAGTGAAGACTTGGAAAACCTGCAGCGCTCGCTGGTGCTGTCCCACGCCGCCGGTGTCGGCGAGCCGATCAGTGACGCGCTGGTTCGACTGGTGATGGTGCTCAAGGTCAATAGCCTGAGCCGTGGTTTTTCCGGCATTCGCCGCGTAGTGATTGACGCGTTGATCGCGCTGATCAACGCCGAGGTTTACCCGCACATCCCATTGAAAGGTTCGGTCGGTGCCTCCGGCGATCTGGCGCCATTGGCTCACATGTCGCTGGTGCTGCTGGGCGAAGGCAAGGCTCGCTACAAAGGCGAGTGGATGGAAGCGACCGAAGCGCTGAAAATCGCCGGTCTGACCCCGCTGACCCTGGCGGCGAAAGAAGGCCTGGCACTGCTTAACGGCACTCAGGTGTCGACTGCCTACGCGCTGCGTGGCCTGTTCGAAGGCGAAGATCTGTTCGCCGGCGCCGTGGCGATTGGTGCCCTGACGGTCGAAGCGGTGCTGGGCTCGCGCTCGCCATTCGACGCCCGCATCCACGCCGCACGTGGCCAGAAAGGCCAGATCGACGCCGCTGCCGCTTACCGCGATCTGCTGGGTGAGCGCAGTGAAGTGTCCGACTCGCACGAGAACTGCGAAAAGGTCCAGGACCCGTACTCGCTGCGCTGCCAGCCGCAAGTCATGGGCGCCTGCCTGACTCAATTCCGTCAAGCCGCCGAAGTGTTGGCCGTCGAAGCCAACGCGGTTTCCGACAACCCGCTGGTATTCGCTGCTGAAGGCGACGTGATCTCCGGTGGTAACTTCCACGCCGAGCCGGTGGCCATGGCGGCTGACAACATGGCGCTGGCCATCGCTGAAATCGGTTCCCTTAGCGAACGCCGTATCTCGCTGATGATGGACAAGCACATGTCGCAGCTGCCGCCGTTCCTGGTGGCCAATGGTGGCGTGAACTCCGGCTTCATGATCGCTCAGGTGACCGCAGCGGCACTGGCCAGCGAAAACAAGGCGTTGTCCCATCCGCATTCGGTAGACAGCCTGCCGACGTCGGCGAACCAGGAAGACCACGTCTCCATGGCGCCGGCTGCCGGCAAGCGTTTGTGGGAAATGGCCGAAAACACTCGCGGCGTTTTGGCCGTGGAATGGTTGGCGGCCGTTCAGGGGCTGGATTTGCGTGAAGGCCTGAAGAGCTCGGCGAAGCTGGAAAAGGCTCGCGGGATTCTGCGTAATGAAGTGCCGTTCTATGAGAAGGACCGCTTCTTTGCGCCTGACATCAATGCGGCAACCGAGTTGTTGGCGACGCGTTGCCTGAATGAGCTGGTGTCGGTGAAGTTGCTGCCTAGCCTGTAATGGCCTCTTCGCGGGCAAGCCTCGCTCCTACAGGAGATCGCGTAGAACCTGTAGGAGCGGGGCTTGCCCGCGAATCGATTTTGAACAAGACGAGGAATTCGGGATGAAAACTCTCTGGCAACACTGCCACGTCGCAACCATGGCGCAAGGCGTCTACTCGATCATCGAGGACGCGGCCATCGTGACGTCCGGTGCGCACATTGAGTGGGTCGGCCCGCGCAGTGAACTGCCGTCGGGCGAGTACCCGGCCGTCAACGATTTGGAAGGGGCCTGGGTTACCCCGGGCCTGATCGATTGCCACACCCACATGGTGTTCGGCGGTAACCGCAGCGGTGAATTCGAACAGCGCCTGCAAGGCGTCAGCTACGCAGAAATCGCAGCGGCCGGCGGCGGCATCGCCAGCACCGTGCGCGCCACCCGCGCAGCGACCGAAGACGAGCTGTTCGCCAGCGCCGCCAAGCGTCTGAAGAGCTTGATGCGCGACGGCGTGACCACGGTCGAAATGAAGTCCGGCTACGGCCTGGACCTGGCCAGCGAGCGCAAGATCCTGCGCGTGATCCGTCGCCTCGGTGCCGAACTCCCGGTCAGCGTGCGCAGCACCTGCCTGGCCGCTCACGCGTTGCCACCGGAATACAAGGATCGCGCCGACGACTACATCGATCACATCTGCGCTGAAATGCTCCCGGCCCTGGCCGCCGAAGGGCTGGTGGATGCGGTGGACGCGTTTTGCGAATACCTGGCGTTTTCGCCGGCGCAGGTCGAGCGTGTGTTCATCACCGCGCAAGAACTGGGTCTGCCGGTAAAGCTGCACGCCGAGCAATTGTCATCGCTGCACGGTTCGAGTCTGGCGGCGCGCTACCACGCACTGTCGGCCGATCACCTGGAATTCATGACCGAAGACGACGCCATCGCCATGGCCAAGTCCGGCACCGTCGCGGTGCTGCTGCCCGGTGCGTTCTACTTCCTGCGAGAAACCCAGTTGCCGCCGATGGATGCCCTGCGCAAACACGGTGTGAAAATCGCCATCGCCAGCGACCTCAACCCCGGCACTTCGCCCGCGCTGTCATTGCGCTTGATGCTGAACATGGCCTGCACTTGCTTCCGCATGACTCCGGAAGAAGCGCTGGCCGGCGCAACCATTCACGCCGCCACCGCGTTGGGCATGGCTGACACGCATGGTTCGCTGGAAGCCGGCAAGATCGCGGATTTCGTTGCCTGGCAAATCGATCGTCCCGCCGACCTGTCGTACTGGCTGGGCGGTGACCTGGAAAAACGCGTCGTGCGTCACGGCGTCGAAACGAGCGTTTAGGAGAGCAGTTGTGGATAAGGTTCTGAACTTCAAACAAGGCCGCGTGCCGCTGCTGATCAGCATGCCCCACGCCGGCCTGCGCCTGACTCCGGCGGTCGAAGCCGGGTTGATCCCCGATGCACGCAGCCTGCCGGACACTGACTGGCATATCCCGAAGCTGTATGAATTTGCCATCGAACTCGGCGCGAGTACGCTGGCTGCCGAATATTCACGATTTGTCATCGACCTGAACCGCCCGTCTGACGATAAGCCTTTGTATGTCGGCGCAACCACCGGTCTGTACCCGGCGACGCTGTTCGACGGCATCCCATTGTTTCGCGAAGGGATGGAGCCGTCGGCGGCTGAACGAGCGACGTATCTGGAGCAGGTCTGGACGCCGTATCACACCACGTTGCAGAACGAGCTGGCGCGTCTGAAAGCCGAGTTCGGCTACGCACTGCTGTTCGATGCACATTCGATCCGTTCGATCATCCCGCACCTGTTCGACGGCAAGCTGCCGGACTTCAACCTCGGCACCTTCAACGGCGCCAGTTGCGATCCACAGTTGGCCACTCAGCTGGAAGGAATCTGCGCGCGTCACGGCGATTACAGCCATGTGCTGAACGGACGCTTCAAGGGCGGTCACATCACCCGTCATTACGGCAACCCGGCCGAAAACATCCACGCCGTGCAACTGGAGCTGGGGCAGTGCACGTACATGGAAGAGTTCGAGCCGTTCCGCTATCGCCCGGACCTGGCCGAGCCGACGCAAGTGGTGCTCAAGGAATTGCTGCAAGGCCTGCTGGCCTGGGGCCAAAACCACTACGGCTGACTGATCGTTCCCACGCAGAGCGTGGGAACGATCAGCACGTGGCTATCAAGTCGCCACCGTGCAAATCTCAGTCGCCACAGTTCGCTTTTCCCCTCTCGACGCTGCGTAATGTTCTGTGCTCGGTGCACAAAGACACCGGGCCCATAACAATCAACTGCCGCACGAGAACGCTCTCTATGACAAGCACCAAAGGTTTGTTCACCCGCTGTCTCTCAATCCTCTGCGGCACCGCTCTTCTGAGCACCAGCGTCCTGGCCAGTGACGACGCGTCTTGCAAGGCCGTGCGCATGGGCGTGGTCAACTGGACCGACGTGATCGCCACCAGCGGCATGGCTGACGTGTTGCTCAACGGCCTCGGCTACGAAAGCAAGCAAACCAGCGCCGTGCAGCAAATAATCTTCGCCGGCATCCGCGACAAACGCCTCGATATCTTCCTCGGTTACTGGAAACCGGCGATGGACAAAAACATCGCGCCGTTCGTGGCCGCCAACCAAGTGAAGGTCATGGACAAACCAAGCCTGGCGGACGCTCAGGCAACGCTTGCCGTGCCTGAATATGTCGCCGAAGCAGGCCTGAAAACCTTCGCCGACATCGCCAAATTCAAGGACAAGCTCGGTGGCAAGATCTACGGCATCGAGCCGGGCAGCGGCGCCAACACCACGATCAAAACCATGATCGAGAGCAATCACTTTGGTTTGAAGGATTTCAAACTGATCGAGTCCGGTGAGGCCGGCATGCTGGCCGCCGTTCAACGGGCGGTGAATCGCAAGGAGTTCGTGGTGTTCGTCGGCTGGACCCCGCACCCGATGAACATCAATATGAAGATTGCCTACCTGACTGGCAGCGAAGACGTCTATGGCCCGAACGAAGGCGCGGCGACTGTCTCGACTGTGACGTCCCCGGACTATGCCGTTCGGTGTCCGAACGTGAATCGCCTGCTGGAAAACCTGACCTTCACCGCGGCCCAGGAAAGCCAGCTGATGGTGCCGATCATGGAGCGCAAGACGCCCCAGGACGTTGCCAGGCAATGGCTGCGTGATCATCCGGAGGACCTGCAGCGTTGGTTGGCGGGTGTCACCAGTTTTGATGGCAAGGATGGCGTGTCCACCGTTCAGGCCAGTTTGAAAAACTGATCACCATTACTTGGGTAATTACTGTCCTGTGGCGAGGGAGCTTGCTCCCGTTGGGTTGCGAAGCAGCCCCCAAAATCTGCGACCGCTACGCGGTCGAACGGGAGCAAGCTCCCTCGCCACAGAACCGGGTTCCAATCCCCAACCGCTGAACTGACTGACACCAGACTCATGGCAACTTACCCGCTATCCGAACAGATGACGGCATTCGTCGAGAAAACCGTCAGCTTCAACAGCACCGACAGCAGCCTCGACGGCCTGCGTCAGGCCTACAGCGAGATGTGCCGGGCATTCACCCCGCCACGTCCCGCCGGGCTTTACGTAGTCGATTTCGAATTGGCCGGTGTACTGGTGCGGTCTTATCAACCCCCAGTTACACCGCCGACCGATGGTGCCCCGTGCGTCTTCTACCTGCATGGCGGCGGTTGGGTGGTAGGGGATCTGGATTCCCACGACTTCATCTGCGCCGAACTGGCGTCGACACTTGGCGTGCTGGTGATCGCTGTCGATTACCGATTGGCGCCGGAACATCCGTTTCCGGCGGCGTTCGATGACTGCCTGCGGGTCTGGCGCGCGCTGCGAACCGGGCCATTCAAGCTCGATCCCGAGCGTACGCTGGTGGCGGGGGACAGCGCCGGTGGCAATCTCGCGGCCGCGCTTTGTCTGGCGCTGCGGGATTCGGGCGAGCCGTTGCCGGCTGCGCAGATCCTGATCTATCCGGGGTTGGGCGGTGATAACCAGCTGCCGTCGCGCAGCGAATGCATCGATGCGCCGTTGCTCGCCAGCAGCGATGTCGACTGTTATCACGCCCTGTACTTACGCGGCAGCCGACAGCCGGGCGCCTATGCCATGCCGTTGCTCGCCGGACACTTCGGCGGACTGCCGCCGGCATTCATCGCTGTGGCGCAATTTGACCCGCTGCGCGATGACGGTGTGCTCTACGCCGAGCAACTGCAGGCCGCTGGCGTGCCCGCCACTCTTTATTACGGGGAAGGGCTGGTTCACGGCTGTTTGCGGGCTCGGGGCCAGGTCGCCGAGGTCGACTTGCTCTATGAAACCCTGCTCGGGTTTTTGGCTGACAAAACATGACGCTGCAAGGGGCATGCTCATTGGCGTAAATCGGGTTTATGATGCCGGACGGCAGAATAATAGAAGTCCCCCCAGGGATGACCTCGACCCCTTACGGAGCGCGCAATGCAGACTTTGTACCCGCAGATCAAACCTCACGCCCGGCACGATCTGGCCGTCGATGAAACTCACACCCTGTATGTCGACGAAAGCGGTTCACCGGAAGGTTTGCCGGTGGTGTTCATCCACGGCGGCCCCGGCGCCGGGTGTGATGCCCAGAGCCGCCGGTACTTCGATCCGAATCTGTACCGTATCGTGACGTTCGACCAGCGCGGTTGTGGTCGCTCCACCCCCCACGCCAGTCTTGAGAACAACACCACCTGGGATCTGGTCGCCGACCTTGAGCGGATTCGCAAACACCTGGGCATCGAAAAATGGGTGCTGTTTGGCGGTTCCTGGGGGTCGACCCTGGCACTGGCCTATGCGCAAACCCACCCGGAGCGCGTACACGGTCTGATTCTGCGCGGGATTTTTCTCTGCCGCCCGCAGGAAATCGAATGGTTCTACCAGTGTGGCGCCAGCCGTCTGTTCCCCGATTACTGGCAGGACTACGTCGCGCCCATCCCGCTGGACGAACGCGACGACCTGCTCAGCGCTTTCCACAAGCGCCTGACCGGCAACGATCAGATCGCCCAGATGCACGCGGCCAAGGCCTGGTCCACCTGGGAAGGTCGGACCGCGACCTTGCGTCCGAACCCGCTGGTGGTCGATCGCTTCTCCGAGCCGCAACGCGCGTTGTCCATCGCGCGCATCGAATGTCACTACTTCACCAACAATGCTTTCCTTGAGCCGAACCAACTGATTCGCGACATGGGCAAGATCGCCCATTTGCCAGGCGTGATCGTCCACGGTCGTTATGACGTGATCTGCCCACTGGATAACGCCTGGGAACTGCATCAAGCCTGGCCGAACAGCGAACTCCAAGTGATCCGCGATGCGGGTCACGCCGCGTCCGAGCCGGGTATTACCGATGCGCTGGTACGCGCCGCCAGCCAGATGGCTCGCCGCTTGCTCGACCTGCCGCCCGAAGAAGCATGAAGGGCCTGTTGCAACGCGTGCGTGGCGCGCGAGTCGAGGTAGCGGGAGAAGTGGTGGGGTCGGTGGATCATGGGTTGCTGGTGCTGGTGGCGGTCGAACCGGAGGATACTCGTGCCAGCGCCGACAAACTTCTGCATAAACTGCTTAACTATCGAGTATTCAGCGACGCCGAGGGCAAGATGAACCTGTCTTTGGCGGATGTGGACGGTGGGTTGCTGCTGGTCTCGCAGTTCACCCTGGCCGCTGACACCAAGAGCGGGTTGCGCCCGAGTTTTTCGACCGCTGCCCCTCCGGCCCTGGGCGAGGAGCTTTTCGACTATCTATTAACCAAAGCGAAACAGGTGCATGGCACTGTGGCATCAGGTAGATTCGGCGCGGACATGCAGGTGCACCTGGTCAACGATGGCCCGGTAACCTTCCTGTTACAGACGTGAAAGGGCTTGAAACATGTTTTTCAGGGCTTTTCGACTGAAAACAGGGGTTTTTCGCGATAAATACTTTGTTACCCCTGATGCGTTGTAACGCGGCCTACTAGATAATCGCGCGCTACGGGGATCAGCGTTCGTTGGTCCATTTTGACTTAGGTAGAGACTTGTCCGGGACCTGTTGGGGAATCATTTAGCCCCATGGGAGTCGGAACAATGCTCGCCAACCTGGCATATAGATAGCTGGCCGTTGGTTTTTTGATCTGTTTTCGGCGAGGGTTGCTCGTGATTGTTAGTCCCTGTAATGCACCAAAATTGACTGCCAAACGGTTCCGAAGCGCTCTGGTAGCGGGCTCTGCACTGCTCTGCCTGCTCAGCGCCGGCCAGCTTTGGGCATTCAATCTGGATGATGTATCGGCCAAGGCAAAAGAGTTGGCCGGACAAAAATACGAAGCCCCGCGCAGTAACCTGCCGAACGAATTCCGCGAAATGAAATTCGCGGACTATCAAAAAATTCGTTTCCGCACTGAAAAAGCCGAATGGGCCGATCAGAAAACCCCGTTCAAGCTTTCGTTCTATCACCAGGGCATGCACTTCGATACGCCGGTGAAAATCAACGAAATCACGGCCAACACCGTCGAAGAGATCAAATACGACCCAAGTCGTTTCGATTTTGGCGATGTGAAGTTCGATCCTAAAGCCACCGAACAACTGGGTTATGCCGGTTTCCGCGTGCTTTACCCGATCAACAAGGCCGACAAGCAAGACGAAATCATGACCATGCTCGGCGCGAGTTACTTCCGCGTTGTCGGCAAGGGTCACACCTATGGCTTGTCCGCTCGCGGCATGGCCATCGATACCGCGTTGCCGTCCGGTGAAGAATTCCCGCGTTTCACCGAGTTCTGGATTGAACAGCCAAAACCGGGTGACAAGCACCTGGTGATCTTCGCCCTGCTGGATTCGCCACGTGCCACCGGTGCCTATCGCCTGACCCTGCGCCCGGGCAGCGATACCATCGTCGACGTCAAGGCCCAGATGTTCCTGCGTGACAAGGTCACCAAGCTTGGCGTTGCACCGTTGACGAGCATGTTCCTGTTCGGCGCCAACCAGCCGTCGAAAGTGCTCAACTACCGTCGTGAACTGCACGACTCCAGCGGTCTGTCGATCCATGCCGGCAACGGCGAGTGGATCTGGCGTCCACTGAACAACCCTAAACACCTGTCTGTTAGTAACTTCTCGATCGAGAATCCGCGTGGTTTCGGCTTGCTGCAACGTGGCCGCGACTTCAGCCACTACGAAGACCTCGACGATCGCTACGACAAGCGCCCAAGTGCCTGGATCGAGCCAAAAGGCGATTGGGGCAAGGGTTCCGTCGATCTGGTAGAGATTCCGACTGCCGACGAAACCAACGACAATATCGTAGCTTTCTGGAGCCCGGAAAAACTGCCCGAGCCTGGTCAGCCGCTGGACGTCGCTTATCGCCTGCACTGGACCATCGATGAAGCCGCTCTTCACGCACCGGACAGCGCCTGGGTCCAACAGACCTTGCGCTCCACGGGTGACGTGAAACAGTCCAACCTGATCCGTCAGCCGGATGGCAGCGTTGCCTATCTGGTGGACTTCGAAGGTCCGTCCCTGGCGGCACTGCCGGAAACTGCCGACGTTCGCAGTCAGGTCAGCGTTGGCGACAATGCCGAACTGGTCGAGAACAGCGTGCGTTACAACCCTGAAACCAAGGGCTGGCGCCTGACCCTGCGGATGAAAATCAAGGATCCGGGCAAGCCTACCGAGATGCGTGCGGCACTGGTTCAGAATGTCGTGCCTGCCGATCTTGCGAAGTCTTCGGTTCCAGCGTCCAACTCTTCCGTTGCCAAGGCTGACAAAGTGGCTGCCAGGCAAGCGGAAAAAGCGGACAAGGAAGCGAAGGCCGCCGAGGCCAAGCAGGCCGAAGCCAAGCCAGTTGCAGATGCCAAGGACAAGGACAACAAAGACGCCAAGCAGCCTGCTGCTGCGGACGCGGCCCCAGCCACACCGGAATCGGAATCGACTGAAGAAGTCCTGACCGAGACCTGGAGCTACCAGTTGCCTGCCGATGAGTAATTCTCAAGTACAGCCAGAGACTCTTGCCGAGTATCTGGCGCATCTACCGATGACCGACCAGCAGCGCGCGGAACTCGCGGGCTGTCAGTCCTTCAGCGAATTGCACCAGCGTCTTTCGTCTTCGACATTTGACGCACCGGCCGAGGCTGCTCAAGCCTCGGTGGGCCGTCGCCTGACCCTGAATACCGCTGAAGAGCTGGAAGAAGCGGAAATGCTGGCGGTCGACGCCAGTGGTCGGGTTTGCCTGAAGGCAACCCCGCCGATCCGTCGGACCAAAGTCGTTCCTGAACCGTGGCGTACCAACATTCTGGTGCGTGGCTGGCGTCGTCTGACCGGTCGCACCAATCCGCCGGCCCCGCCGAAGGACGAAAACGTGCTGCCGGCGGCCCGCTGGCGCACCGTCGGTTCGATCCGGCGTTACATTCTGCTGGTCCTGATGCTCGGTCAGACCATCGTCGCCGGCTGGTACATGAAAGGCATCATGCCGTACCAGGGCTGGTCGTTCGTCGACCTGAACGAAGTCTTGCATCAACCGATCCTGCAAACCGTCACGCAAGTGCTGCCGTATGCGCTGCAAACCAGCATCCTGATTCTGTTCGGGATTCTGTTCTGCTGGGTGTCGGCCGGTTTCTGGACGGCGCTGATGGGCTTCCTCGAGTTGCTCACCGGCCACGACAAATACCGCATCTCCGGTAAAAGTGCCGGCAACGAGCCGATCGCCAAGGACGCGCGCACCGCACTGGTGATGCCGATCTGCAACGAAGACGTGCCGCGCGTATTTGCCGGTTTGCGGGCGACCTTCGAATCGGTTGCGGCCACGGGTGACCTGGATCGCTTCGACTTTTTCGTCCTCAGCGACAGTAATGACGCGGACATCTGCGTGGCCGAGCAACAGGCCTGGCTGGACGTCTGCCGTGAAGCCAAGGGCTTCGGCAAGATTTTCTATCGCCGTCGTCGCCGTCGTGTGAAACGTAAAAGCGGCAACCTCGACGACTTCTGCCGTCGCTGGGGCGGTGACTACAAGTACATGGTCGTGCTCGACGCGGACTCCGTAATGAGCGGCGATTGCCTGACCAGTCTGGTGCGCTTGATGGAAGCCACGCCGGACGCAGGGATTATTCAGACGGCACCGCGTGCGTCGGGCATGGACACGCTGTATGCGCGCATGCAGCAGTTCGCGACCCGGGTGTACGGTCCGCTGTTCACCGCCGGCCTGCACTTCTGGCAGTTGGGCGAATCCCACTATTGGGGCCACAACGCAATCATCCGCATGAAGCCGTTCATCGAGCACTGCGCCCTGGCGCCGTTGCCGGGTAAAGGTGCTTTTGCCGGTGCGATTCTGTCCCACGACTTCGTCGAAGCAGCGCTGATGCGCCGTGCCGGCTGGGGCGTGTGGATTGCCTACGACTTGCCGGGCAGCTACGAAGAACTGCCGCCGAACCTGCTGGACGAACTCAAGCGTGACCGTCGCTGGTGCCACGGCAACCTGATGAACTTCCGCCTGTTTCTGGTCAAGGGTATGCACCCGGTTCACCGCGCGGTATTCCTCACCGGGGTGATGTCTTACCTGTCGGCGCCGTTGTGGTTCTTCTTCCTCGTGCTGTCGACGGCGCTGCTGGCGGTCAACACGCTGATGGAGCCGCAATACTTCATGGAGCCGCGACAGCTTTATCCGCTGTGGCCACAATGGCATCCGGACAAGGCCGTCGCGCTGTTCTCGACGACCATCGTGCTGCTGTTCCTGCCGAAACTGTTGAGCATCCTCCTGATCTGGGCCAAAGGTGCGAAAGAGTTCGGTGGCAAGTTCAAGGTAACGATGTCGATGCTGCTGGAGGTGCTGTTCTCCATGTTGCTGGCGCCGGTGCGGATGATTTTCCACACCCGTTTCGTACTCGCCGCGTTCCTCGGTTGGGCTGCGACCTGGAACTCGCCACAACGTGATGACGACTCCACGCCATGGAGCGAAGCGGTCAAGCGCCACGGTCCGCAAACCTTGCTGGGCTTCTTCTGGGCCCTGCTGGTGATCTGGCTGAACCCGAGCTTCCTGTGGTGGCTGGTGCCGATCGTCGGTTCGTTGATGCTGTCGATTCCGGTGTCGGTGATTTCCAGCCGCGTCGGACTGGGCCTCAAGTCCCGTGACGAGAGCCTGTTCCTGATCCCTGAGGAATACAATCCGCCGCAGGCGTTGGTGGCAACCGATCAGTACACCCACGAAAACCGTTGGCATGCATTGAACGACGGCTTCATCCGCGCGGTGGTCGATCCACAGCAGAACGCATTGGCGTGCTCGCTGGCGACTTCGCGTCACGGTCAGGCCGAGCCGATCGAATGGCTGCGGATAGAACGGGTGCGTCACGCATTGAAAGTCGGGCCTGAAGGCCTGAACAACAATGAGCGTGTGCAACTGCTGAGCGACCCGGTGGCATTGGCGCGCTTGCATGAGCAGATCTGGAATGAAAGCCATCCCGAGTGGCTGGCAGCCTGGCGCAAATCGGTGAAAGCCGATCCCCATGCGCCGCTGTTACCGCTCAAACCACTGAGTGCGCAGCCTCAGTTGGCCTGATGAAAACCCCGCGAAAGCGGGGTTTTTTTTGCCTGATCGTTGCCAGACCCTTGTGCAAACAAGTGAGTGCGTTAGCATCCGTCCCCGAATTGGTGCGCCCGGACAATTTTCTGTTCGTATCTGCTGGTTTCCTAAAGGAAATCCGCCGTTTGCGCGCCTCACAACGCAATGGTTTTGGGGACTTGATGATGAAGAAGTATCTGTCGATGCTGCTGGTCGGCGTCACGGCATTGGTTGCAGTCAGCGCGGCGCAGGCCGGTGCCATCGATGACGCGGTCAAGCGCGGCACGCTGAAAGTCGGCATGGACCCGACCTACATGCCGTTCGAAATGACCAACAAGCGCGGCGAGATCATCGGATTCGAAGTCGACATCCTCAAAGCCATGACCAAGGCCATGGGCGTCAAGCTGGAGCTGGTGTCCACCGGTTACGACGGCATCATCCCGGCGCTGCTCACCGACAAGTTCGACATGATCGGTAGCGGCATGACCCTGACCCAGGAACGTAACCTGCGCCTGAACTTCAGCGAGCCGTTCATCGTGGTGGGTCAGACCCTGCTGATCCGCAAGGAGCTGGAAGGCACCATCAAGTCCTATAAAGACTTGAACACCGCCGACTACCGCATCACCTCCAAGCTCGGCACCACCGGCGAGATGGTCGCCAAAAAGCTGATCTCCAAAGCCAAGTACCACGGCTACGACAACGAACAGGAAGCCGTGCTCGACGTGGTCAACGGCAAGGCCGACGCCTTCATCTACGATGCGCCATACAACGTTGTGGCGGTGAACAAGGTCGGCGCCGGCAAACTGGTCTTTCTCGACAAGCCGTTCACCTATGAGCCTCTGGCCTTCGGTCTGAAGAAGGGTGATTACGACAGCATCAACTTCATCAACAACTTCCTGCACCAGATCCACGAAGACGGCACCTACGATCGCATCCATGACAAGTGGTTCAAAGACACCGCTTGGCAGAAGGACATGGAATAACACTCGGTCAGACAGACCGAGTCGTCCCATTCGCGGGCAAGCCTCGCTCCTACAGGGAAATGCATTCCAATGTAGGAGCGAGGCTTGCCCGCGAAGGCGGCCTTCCTGGCGATACAAATTCGGAACCTTCAGAGCAAATGAAACAGAAAAAAGCCCAATGGCCATGGCACGTGCTAACCGTGCTGCTGCTGATCGGCCTGGCTGGCGCGTTGTATTACGCCACCTCGCTGATGTCCTACGAATGGCGCTGGAACCGCGTGCCGCAGTACTTCGCCTACCACGCCGAAGAGTCCCAGCGCGCCGCCGATATCTCCACCGTCAGCGAACTGGTGCGCAAGGGCGACAAGGCCGAAGTCACCTTGCGCAATGACGCAGGAGAAGAGCAGAGAGTGACCGTCGACGACAACAGCCTGCAAGTCGCCCAAGGCGACGATGTGGCTGAAGGCGACGTGATTGGCGTGACGCGCCATTGGGCCGCCGGACCGCTGATGTGGGGGCTTTGGACCACCTTGTGGTTGTCCGTGGTGTCCGGCGTACTCGGGCTGCTGATCGGCCTTGCGACTGGCTTGTGTCGCCTGTCGAATAACCCGACGCTGCGCGACCTCTCGACCATCTATGTCGAACTGGTGCGCGGTACGCCGCTGCTGGTGCAGATCTTCATCTTCTACTTCTTCATCGGCACCGTGATGAACCTGTCCCGCGAATTCGCCGGGATCGCCGCGCTGTCGCTGTTCACCGGCGCTTATGTGGCGGAGATTATCCGCTCGGGCGTGCAGTCGATCGCCCGTGGCCAGAACGAAGCTGCGCGCTCCCTGGGCTTGAGCGCTGGCCAGTCGATGCGCCACGTGGTGCTGCCGCAAGCCTTGAAGCGTGTGCTGCCGCCGCTGGCCGGGCAGTTCATCAGTCTGGTCAAGGACACTTCGCTGGTGTCGGTGATCGCGATTACCGAACTGCTGAAAAGCGGTCGCGAAGTCATCACCACCTCGTTCTCGCCGTTCGAAATCCTGTTCTGCGTGGCCGGGTTGTACCTGTTGATCAACCTGCCGCTGTCGAAAATCGCCAGCCGGCTTGAGCGGAGGCTCGCGCAAAGTGATTGAAGTCCGCGATCTGGTAAAAGTCTTCGACACCCGTGGCCAGGTCGTGCGCGCGGTGGACAACGTCACCACGCATGTGGCCAAAGGCGAAGTGCTGGTGGTGATCGGCCCGTCCGGTTCCGGCAAGTCGACCTTCCTGCGCTGCCTCAACGGCCTTGAAGAATTCGACTCGGGCTCGGTGAGCATCGACGGCCTGCAACTGGCCGATCCGAAAACCGACGTGAATGCCTACCGCCGCGAAGTCGGCATGGTGTTCCAGCATTTCAACCTGTTCCCGCACATGACCGTGCTGGAAAACCTCTGTCTGGCCCAGAAAGTCGTGCGCAAGCGCGGCAAGAAAGAGCGCGAGGCCAAGGCGTTGGCGCTTCTGGAGAAAGTCGGCATTGCGCAGAAGGCCAACGAGTTTCCATCGCGCCTGTCCGGGGGCCAGCAACAGCGCGTTGCCATCGCCAGGGCATTGGCCATGGAACCCAAGGTCATGCTGTTCGACGAACCGACCTCAGCGCTTGATCCGGAAATGGTCGGCGAAGTGCTGGACGTGATGAAAACCCTGGCCGTGGAAGGCATGACCATGGTCTGCGTCACCCACGAAATGGGCTTTGCGCGAGAAGTAGCGGATCGGGTGTTGTTCTTCGATCACGGCAAATTGCTGGAAGATGCCTCGCCGGCCGAGTTCTTCGATGCGCCAAAGGATCCGCGGGCGCAGGCCTTCTTGCGGCAGGTTCTGTAACTTCAGCGCCTGTCCTGACGCCTTCGCGGGCAAGCCTCGCTCCTACAGTATTGTGTCGTGGCTCAATCGAGCGGTACACAAAGCCCTGTAGGAGCGAGGCTTGCTCGCGAAAGCATCACCTCGGTTTCAAACCTTGAACCGCCCAACCAGCATCTGAAGATGCGTCCCCAACCGTGCCAGCTCAACGCTGGAGGCCGCGGTCTCTTCACTGGCTGCCGAGGTCTGCTCGGACACGTCGCGCACGTTCAGCACGCTGCGGTTGATCTCCTCGGCCACTGCGGTTTGCTGCTCGGCGGCCGCGGCAATCTGTTGGTTCATCGACTGAATCGCCGACACGGTGCGGGTGATGCTTTCCAGCGAGCTGCCGGCGCGGCGAGTCAGTTCAACGCTGCTGTCGGTCAGGCTGCGGCTGTTGTCCATGATGGTTGCCACTTGCTGGGTGCCGGTTTGCAGGCCGACGATCAGCTCTTCGATTTCCTCGGTGGACTTCTGGGTGCGCTGGGCCAGGCTGCGGACTTCGTCGGCGACCACCGCAAAACCACGTCCGGCCTCACCGGCACGAGCGGCTTCAATCGCGGCGTTGAGCGCCAACAGGTTGGTTTGCTGGGCCACGGATTTGATCACGTCGAGCACGCTGCCGATCTTGTCGCTCTCGCGTTTGAGATCGCCCATGGCAGCAGTGGAGTTGCCGACTTCAAGGGCCAGGCGCTCGATCTGGGCGATGGCTTCACCGACCACTTTGTCACCTTCGCGGGCCTGTTGATCGGCGGCGACGGCGGCTTCAGAGGCTTCTTCGGCGTTACGCGCGACTTCCTGCACGGTGGCGGTCATTTCGTTCATCGCGGTGGCCACCTGGTCGGTCTCGACCTTCTGGCTGTTGACCCCGGCGCTGGTCTGCTCGGTGACGGCCGACAACTCTTCGGCGGCGCTGGCGATTTGCGTGACGCCATCGCTGATGCCGCCGATCAGTTCGCGCAGGCCCAGGGTCATGCTCTGCATGGCGCGCTGCAGCTGACCGAGTTCGTCGCGACGCTCGGAGATGAGATTGTGGGTCAGATCACCCGCAGCCACACGTTCGGCCACTTTGAGGGTCTGGCTTAGAGGAATCACAATCTGGCGGGTGATGGCCCAGGCGGCAATAAGGCCAAAGGCGAGCGCCAGGGCAGTGGCCAGTAGCAGCATGTTCTTGGCGCTGGCGGCATCAGTATCCCGCACGACGGTTTGCGACACCGTGAGCTTCTTGCTGACGTCGAGCAGGATGTCGCCTTGTGCGGCCATGCGTTTGAGCGCGGCGGCGCTGGCCACTTGTGAGTCCCGATACTGGCTGACGGCGGCGCGGTAGGCCTTGAGCGAATCGGTGGCCTGTTGCAGGTTGGCGATGTGCTGCTCCGGCAGTTTGGACGGCAGGCTTTCGAGGTTCTTCAGGGCGTTGTCGATGGCGTCCAGCGCAGGTTGCTCGGCCTCGGTCTTGCCGCTATAGGTGTAGCCGCGGACCTGGAAGCGCGCTTGCTGGATCAGCTTGCTGAGGTCGATCACGCTGTTGAAGTCGGCGACGCTTTCGCCTTGCAGCAAGGATTTTTCGACTTCAGCGACGCGGGCCACGGCGTTGTCGGCGGTGGCGCCGAGTTTGCTGCGGGCGTCCTCGCGATTGGCGCCGGCCTGGACCATGGCGGTGAAGGCTTGTTTGTACTCGCTGACAGCGGCCAGTTGCTGATCAATCATCGCCACGTCAGAAGGTTGCTCGATCAGTGTGCGCGCGGTTTGCAGGCCGGCGCCGAGTTTGGCGAGCAGATCGTTGACGGCGCCCGGGCCCTGGTCACCACGGCGCATATCGTAGTCCATGCGGGCCAGCCGCAGGTCTTTGGTCAGCTCATTGACGCTGGCAATGAACCCGAGCTTGTCGCCACGGCTGATCACGCCAGTCAGGCCGGTCCAGCCGGTAAAGGTGATCAGCAATGTCAGCAGCAGCACCAGACCGAAGCCGATCCCCAGTTTGCGATTGACGCTTACGTTTCCCATATTCTCGGCTAGCCAACGGTACATGCTGCTACTCCCTCGGACCACTAATTGGTTTTATGGGAACTGTATCGGCAGGCGAGCACGAATCTGTAGGCGTGCACGTTAGTTGGCACGACAAATTTCCATGTGGGAGTGAGCCTGCTCGCGATAGCGGTGGGTCAGTCAACCAATGCGTTGACTGACCCACCGCTATCGCGAGCAGGCTCACTCCCACAGGTTCTGTGTCTAAAGTGAGGGCCGGGGTTAGAACAGGCGGGCGAGCAGCGCGGTGACGGCAGTTTCGACGCGCAGGATGCGCTCGCCGAGCTGTACCGGTTGCAGACCGGACTTGGCCAACAGGTCGATTTCGTAAGGGATCCAGCCGCCTTCAGGGCCGATGGCCAGGGTCACCGGTTCGTCCAGGCCACGAGGGCAGGGCGGGTAGTTGCCGGGGTGGCCAACCAAGCCGAGGGTGCCTTCAGTAATGGCCGGCAGACGATCTTCGACGAATGGCTTGAAGCGCTTCTCGATGACGATTTCCGGCAGTACGCTGTCCCGTGCCTGTTCCAGGCCGAGGATAAGTTGCTCGCGAATCGCTTCGGGTTCCAGAAACGGCGTTTGCCAGAAGCTCTTCTCGACGCGATAGCTGTTCACCAGAATGATTCGTGGCACACCCATGGCCGCCACGGTCTGAAACACCCGACGCAGCATTTTCGGCCGTGGCAGGGCCAACACCAGGGTCAGTGGCAGCTTCGCCGGTGGCGGCTGGTCGAGGGTGACGCGCAGTTCGGCTTCACCGGCGTCCAGGCGCAGGACTTCGGCCGAACCCATCAGGCCGCCGATACGCCCGACGCGCATGTTGTCACCCACTTCACAGCGATGGACTTCCTGCATGTGAGTCAACCGGCGATCACGCAGGATCACCCGGTCGGCCGCAATGAAGTCGGCATCGATGAGGAGCAGCAGGTTCACGGCTGGGTCGCTGGCGGCTGGTCGTTGTGATCGTCAACCGGCTGGTCGTCCGGGTGTTCGCCGCGCTTGCTGATCAGGCCGCCGAACAGGATGCCGATCTCGAACAGCAGCCACATCGGCACCGCCAACAGCGTCTGAGAGAAGATGTCCGGCGGTGTCAGGATCATGCCGACCACGAAGCAGCCGATGATCACGTACGGGCGGATTTTCTTCAGGTATTTGACGTCGACCACGCCGATCCACACCAGCAGCACCACGGCCACCGGGATCTCGAACGCCACGCCGAAGGCGAAGAACAGCGTCATGACGAAGTCGAGGTAGCTGCTGATGTCGGTCATCATTTCCACGCCGGCCGGGGTGGCGGCGGCGAAGAATTTGAAGATCAGCGGGAACACCAGGTAATAGGCGAAGGCCATGCCGGCGTAGAACAGCATGATGCTGGAGACCAGCAACGGCACCGCGATGCGCTTCTCATGCTTGTACAGGCCCGGCGCGATGAAGCCCCAGATCTGATGCAGGATCACCGGGATCGCCAGGAACAGCGACACCATCATCGTCAGCTTCAGCGGTGTCAGGAACGGCGACGACACGTCAGTGGCGATCATCGTCGCGCCCACGGGCAGATACTGGCGCAGTGGCGTCGAGACGAAGGTGTAGATCTGCTGGGTGAAGGCGAACAGCCCGGCGAAGATGATGAAGATCGCCGCTACGCAACGCAGCAGGCGGGTACGCAACTCGGTGAGGTGCGAAACCAGCGGCATGTGCTGGTCGTTTTCAGGAAGATCGCTCATGGGGCTCGCGGCGCCAGTGTTGGGTCATGAGGGGCCGGCGCAACAGGCGCAGCCGCAGGCGTGGCAGGTTCAAGCGGAAGTGCTGCAACAACGGGCGCAGGCTCTGTGGTCGCCGGTGCAGGCACGGCGGCAGGAGCATGAATCGTCTGCTCCGCGATCGGCTCAACCGGCTGAACCGGTGTGGCTTCCTGCTGGGTTGGCGTGAAGATCTTCCGCGCCTCCTGTTCCAGCGACAGAATGTGCTCGTTGTGCAGTTGCCGACGAATCTCGTCGGCACCGATTTCACGTTCAACTTCCTGTTTGATCGCGTTGAAGCTGCGCTTCAGACGACCGACCCACAGGCCGGCGGTGCGCGCAGCACCCGGCAGACGCTCGGGACCCAGCACCAGCAGGGCGACGAGGCCGACGAGCAGCAGTTCAGAGAAGCTGATACCAAACATTAGTCAGTGCTCACACGTCTTTGCGGATCGGCTCTTCGACTTTTTGCGCCTGCACGTCGATGGTGTGCGGCTGATTCACGGACTGCTGTGGCTGAACCGGTGGCACCGGCTGTGCTGGAGTAACAGTCGGATCGGCCGGTTTTTCGTCGTCGTTCATGGCTTTCTTGAAGCCCTTGATCGACTCGCCCACGTCAGTGCCGAGGTTTTTCAGTTTCTTGGTGCCGAACACCAAAACGACAACAACCAGAATGACGATCCAGTGTTTCCAGTCAAAAATACCCATGTTGCTGCTCCTCTCTAATAGTTGTTCAGGCGGACGGGCGCGAGGCTTTCTCGGCGTGTCCGGACAGACCGAAACGACGGTCCAGTTCATCGAGTACAGCCTGTGGATGCTGCCCCAGTTGGGCGAGCATGACCATGCTGTGGAACCACAGATCGGCGGTCTCGTAGATCACATCGCTGCAGTCGCCGCTGATGGCGGCGTCCTTGGCGGCAATGATGGTCTCGACCGACTCTTCGCCGACTTTTTCCAGAATCTTGTTCAAGCCCTTGTGGTACAGGCTGGCGACATACGAGCTGTCGGCGGCGGCGCCTTTGCGCTCTTCCAGCACCTCGGCCAGACGGGTCAACGTGTCACTCATGGCTGTGTCCTGCGGAATAGATGGCGTGCGGGTCTTTCAGAACCGGGTCGACGGTTTTCCAGTCGCCGTTCTCGAAGACGCGGTAGAAGCAGCTCTGGCGGCCGGTATGGCAGGCGATGTCGCCGATCTGCTCGACCATCAGGATGATTACGTCGGCGTCACAGTCCAGGCGCATCTCATGCAGCGTTTGCACGTGTCCGGACTCTTCGCCCTTGCGCCACAACTTGCCACGGGAACGTGACCAGTAAATGGCACGGTTCTCGGCAGCGCTCAGTTCCAGTGCTTCGCGGTTCATCCAGGCCATCATCAGGACGCGCCCGGTCTTGTGATCCTGGGCAATCGCCGGCACCAGGCCGTCTGCGTCCCACTTGATCTCGTCCAGCCAGTTTTTCATCTTCGATTCCCGAGGAGCAGCAGCAAGCTTCGAGCTTCAAGCCACAAGTAAAAGCCAATCTGCATCGTTCTTTCGTATTGTGTAGCGGTACCTATCTGCAGCCATAAACCAAAAGTGAGCGCTACGAACATCGCTTGAAGCTTGGAGCTTATCGCTTACAGCTCAATCCGGCTATCGGCGAACGACCAGATACAAACCGACGGCCACCATGATTCCCGCCGGCCAGTGACCCAGTTCGTTCAACGGTCCACCCGCCGCGAGTATCGTGCCGCCGGCCAGGTGCGCACAGCCGAGCAATCGCAGGAACCAGTCATCCTTGCGCTTGTGCCACGGTGGCGGCGGATCGTTGGCGTGGGGCTGGGACATGCGTTCGAGCAGGTCGCGGGCCATGTTGGCCAGGTGCGGGATCTGTTCGAACTGGCTCTGCACGTTGCCGAGCAAGGCTTTGGGACTGACGCGCTCGCGCATCCAGCGTTCGAGGAACGGCTGCGCGGTGTTCCACAGATCGAGGTCCGGGTACAGCTGACGGCCCAGGCCTTCGATGTTCAGCAAGGTTTTTTGCAGCAGAACGAGCTGCGGCTGCACTTCCATGTTGAAGCGTCGAGCGGTCTGGAACAGGCGCATCAGCACCTGACCGAATGAAATATCTTTTAACGGTTTTTCGAAGATCGGCTCGCACACGGTGCGGATCGCCGCCTCGAATTCGTTGAGTTTGGTTTCCGCCGGCACCCAGCCCGAATCGATGTGCAGCTGCGCGACACGACGGTAATCACGCTTGAAGAACGCGAACAGGTTGCGCGCCAGGTAATCCTGGTCTTCCGGGGTCAGGCTGCCGACGATGCCGCAGTCGATTGCGATGTACTGCGGGCTCCACGGGTTCACGGTGCTGACGAAGATGTTGCCCGGGTGCATGTCGGCGTGGAAGAAACTGTCGCGGAACACTTGGGTGAAGAAGATTTCCACCCCGCGTTCGGCGAGCATTTTCATGTCGGTGCGCTGGTCGGCCAGGGTCGCGAGGTCGGTGACCTGAATCCCGTAGATACGCTCCATCACCAGCACTTTCGGCCGGCACCAGTCCCAATACACTTGCGGCACGTACAGCAGCGGCGAGCCGTCAAAGTTACGTTTCAACTGGCTGGCGTTGGCCGCTTCGCGCAGCAGGTCGAGTTCGTCGTAGATGGTTTTTTCGTAGTCCAGCACCACGTCCACCGGGTGCAGCAGGCGCGCGTCGGCCGAGAGCTTTTCGGCGGCGCGGGCGAGGATGAACAGCCACGCCAGGTCCTGGGCGATGATCGGTTTCAGGCCCGGGCGGATCACCTTGACCACCACTTCTTCGCCGGTTTTCAGCTGCGCGGCATGCACCTGGGCCACCGAGGCCGAGGCCAGCGGTTCGACGTCGAACCGGCTGAACACTTCACTGATCTTTTTGCCGAGTTGCTCTTCAATCAGGTTGACCGACACTTGCGAGTCGAACGGCGGCACGCGGTCCTGCAGCTTCATCAGCTCATCGGCGATGTCTTCCGGCAGCAGGTCGCGGCGGGTGGACAGGATCTGCCCGAACTTGATGAAAATCGGTCCCAGGTCCTGCAACGCCAGGCGCAATCGCGCGCCACGGCTCAGGTCCAGCGTCTTGCGCGGAAACCAGCGCCACGGCAAGGCGTAGCGCAGCGCCAGCAAAAACCACGGCAGCGGCAAGGCGAACAAGAGGTCATCGAGGCGGTAGCGAATCACAACGCGCTGGATGCGCAACAAACGGCGGACGGCAAGCAGCTTCATGCGTTATCGCTTGGGTCGAGGGATCGGGAAAGGCGCTCGAAACGCGCCTCGAGACGTTCCAGATCGAGCTTGATCTGGTCCAGTTCACTGAAACGGGCTTCGGCTTCGCGCTGCCCGACGAGGGTGCGCGATTCTTCGGCCAGGTATTCGCCAAGATTCTGATTCAGGCTGGCGAACCCTTGCTGATACCAGCGTGCGCGGCTGCGCAGGTGACCGCCGACCAGTTGCGTAGCGACCGGGCCGAGCCAGCGCGAGAGTTCGTACTCCCAGTCCAGCTCAAGGTCCTGAAGGATCGCCGCCAGTTCCAGCAGCACGCCGCTGTCGCCATCGAGTTCGACTTCAGGGCCATGCAGGACCGAGGTCTTGTCCTTGCTCATCGCCAGTTTCAACAGGCTTGAGGCCGGAGCACGCAAGGTGCAGTCGGCACCGGTTTCCCAGTGAGAGGCGAGCATCAGGCCTTCGTCGCTGGGCAGGATGAACAGTTGCAGCGCCGGGCTGCGGCAGTCGACGGCAATTACTCTGCCGCTCAAATGCGCCAGCCGCGGCAGCGCCGTGCTGTCGAGACGCAGCACCCGGTTCAGACCGAGTTCAACGCTGGCGAGCAGGCTGGCCAGCAACATCAGGGTTTGATGCCGCGGTGCAGGGCGACGATGCCTGCGGTCATGTTGTGGTAGGTCACGCGGTCGAAACCGGCCTCGACCATCATCGACTTCAGGGTTTCCTGATTCGGGTGCATGCGGATCGATTCGGCCAGGTAGCGATAGCTTTCCGAGTCGTTGGTGATCAGCTTGCCCATCAACGGCATGAAGGCGAACGAGTAGGCGTCGTAGGCTTTAGACATCAGTGCGTTGGTCGGTTTGGAGAATTCCAGTACCAGCAAACGACCGCCCGGCTTGAGTACACGCAGCATCGAACGCAGGGCGTCTTCTTTATGCGTCACGTTGCGCAGGCCGAAGGCGATGGTCACGCAGTCGAAATGGTTGTCCGGGAACGGCAGCTTTTCAGCGTCGGCCTGAACGAACTCGACGTTGCCGGACACGCCCAGGTCCAGCAGGCGGTCACGACCGACCTTGAGCATGGATTCGTTGATGTCGGCCAACACCACCTGGCCGGTCGGGCCAACGAGGTGCGAGAACTTCTTGGTCAGGTCACCGGTACCACCGGCAATGTCCAGCACGCGGTTACCGGTGCGAACACCCGACAGCTCGATCGCGAAACGCTTCCACAGACGGTGCATGCCGCCCGACAGGAGGTCGTTCATCAAGTCGTACTTGGCGGCTACCGAGTGGAAAACCTCAGCGACTTTTTCCGCTTTCTGGCTTTCCGGAACGTTTTTGAAGCCGAAGTGAGTGGTGGGTTCGGCATCGCTGCCTTTGCGCTGATCAGTCATATCGCTGTCACCAAAAGAGAATGCGGGACATTCTAATCCCGGTGGCCTGCTTTGTCTTGGCAAGGCTGAAGGTAAGATAGGCAATCACCGGGACGTTTTGCCGCAGCGGCGGTCAAGATGCTCCAGGAAAGTATCCATAAAACAGGAGTCATTCGATGGCCCGTATTAGTGTTGAGCGTGCCCACGGCCTGGGCAAGGAAGCGGCCCGCGAGAAGGCCGACCAGTTGGCGCAGAAACTGTCCGATCAGTACGGCCTGGAGCCGCATTGGTCCGGTGACACCCTGAACCTCAAACGCTCCGGGGTGAAAGGTGCGGTGCATGTCGCCGAGGATTCGATCCGCGTCGATGTGGAACTGGGCCTGATGATGTCGGCCATGAGCGGCATGATCAAAGCGGAAATCGAAAAGGCGTTGGATAAAGCGCTGGTCTGATTTTCGAGTCGAACTACATCCCCTGTGGGAGCCAGCCTGCTGGCGATGGCGGTGCATCAGTCAACATTGATGTTGATGGATCAATCGCTATCGCCAGCTGGCTGGCTCCCACATTTGTTTTGTGGTGTGCCCGAAGTTTTATGTCAGTTGTTAGGGTGCCGTTTCTAATTTTTCTCCCTACTTTGTGCCTGAGCCCGACACTTTCGCGGGCAGTTCCTCAAACCTTCTGCGCGTGAGGTGCACCATGGCCAAAGTTATTTTGAAGAAAAAAATCGACGCATCGACCACTGCTCTGGGCGACGTCAAATCCTATGCCCGCAAGATCTGGCTGGCAGGCCTGGGTGCCTACACCAAGGTCGGTCAAGAGGGCAGCGAGTACTTTCAAGAGTTGGTCAAGGCAGGTCAAACTGTTGAAACCAAAGGCAAAAAAGTAGTTGCCGAGAAACTTGAAGCCGCTAACACAGAGATTGATGAAGCCAAGAGTGAAGTGAGTACTTTCAAAGCCAAGGTCGAACTTCAACTCGACAAGGTCGAGAAGGCTTTTGACTCGCGTGTCGCAAGTGCCTTGAATCGTATCGGCATTCCGTCTAAACATGACGTTGAGACACTCTCTGCTAAGCTCGATGAGCTGACGGCATTGCTCGAACGCGTCGCGCGTAAATCTTAAGGAGAACGGGATGGCTGGTAAAAAGAACACCGAAAAAGAAGGCAGCTCGTGGATCGGGAAAGTCGAAGACTACTCCCGCAAAATCTGGCTGGCTGGTTTAGGCGTGTACTCGAAGATCGACACTGACGGCAGCAAGCTCTTCGATACATTGGTTAAAGACGGCGAGAAAGCCGAGAAGCTCACCAAGAGCGCTGTCGACAAAAAAGTCGATGCCGCCAAGGATTCCGCTTCGTCGGCCAAGTCGCGCATCAGTGGCGTGAAAGATCGTGCGCTGGGCAAGTGGGATGAGCTGGAAGGGGCTTTCGACAAGCGCCTGAACAGCGCCATTTCGCGCCTGGGTGTACCGAGCCGCAATGAAGTCAAAGCACTGCACAGCAAGGTCGATACCCTGACCAAGCAAATCGAAAAACTCACCGGTGCCAAGGTGGCGCCTGTTGCAGCGAACACCGCAGCGGCCAAACCTGCTGCTAAAACGGCTGCCAAGCCACTGGCAAAAGCTGCCGCTAAACCGGCTGCCAAACCAGCGACCAAAACTGCCGCAGCAAAACCTGCAGCAGCCAAGCCAGCGGCCAAACCGGTCGCCGCCAAAGCGGCAGCAAAACCAGCTGCTAAACCTGCGGCCAAAACTGCAGCGGCCAAACCCGCCGCCAAGCCAGCGGCAAAACCTGCCGCAGCGAAGAAGCCAGCAGTGAAAAAGCCGGCCGCTCCTAAAGCTGCCGCACCAAAACCAGCAGTGGCTGCCGCCAAACCGGCAACCCCGGTCAGCCCGGCGAACTCCGCTGCTGCACCGACCCCTGCTGCAACCCCTACTGCCGCGCCAGCTCCATCGACGCCAACCAGTCAGTCCTGATTTTCAGGGCTCAAGAAAACGCCCGACCTGCAAAGGTCGGGCGTTTTTGTTTGTGAATGTTTTTCCCGGTACACCGTAAATCCCTGTGGTAGCGGGCTTGCCCGCGATGAGGCCATTACATTCGATATTGATGTCGACTGTGGGATCGCTATCGCGGGCAAGCCCGCTCCCACAGGGTTAGTGGTGATCCGGGTTACTCGTGTTCTTCGAGGTACTGCAGCGCCAACTGCTCCGTCGCCACCTTGATCGGCGGCAGCAAATGCGGCGCCACCAGCATCATGATCTGATACACCACCAACCTGACTTCACCCTCGCGATCAAGAATCCGCTGATAGTCCAGTGAGAACAGCAGCGTCATGGTGATCTGCTCCACCAACTGCCCCAGCGCTTGCGTATCGCTGACCAACTGCCCCTGAGCCTTCAAGCGCGCCAGCAATGAAGCCAGCGTGCGCTTCAGTGCATTGAGCAGGTTGCGGATGCCCTTGGCCAGTTTCGGCAAGCGCCCGGCCAGGTTCGACAGGTCCTGAAACAGAAACCGGTAATGGGCCAGCCGTTCGACGATCAAGTGCAGGAACAGCCAGTAGTCTTCCGGTGCCAACTCCACATCGGCCGGAGGATCAAGCAGTGGCGCAAGCTCGGCCTGGAACCGCTCGAACAATCCGAGAATCAACGGTTCCTTGCCGTGGAAGTGGTAGTAGAGGTTGCCTGGGCTGATGCCCATTTCGTTGGCAACTTCCATGGTCGAAACGTTCGGTTCACCCTTCTGATTGAACAATTGCAGGGCACATTCGAGAATCCGGTCGCGGGTTTTCATCCAGTCTTCTTAATGGTCGAGTCATGCCACGGCAGACGTGTGCCGTGGTTCGTTGTCAGTCAGCGCACACGTACGTAAGTGCCGGGTGCCGCCTCCAGCGGTGGATAGTTCTGGTTGCCGAGGGTCATGTGGGTTTCTTTTTGCGCGCCCGAGCGTTCCTGAATCCAGCCCAGCCACTGTGTCCACCAGCTACCGTCGACTTGCTTGGCGTCGTAATACCAGGCCCGTGGGTCGCTGCTCAGTTTCGTGCCCTCGACGAAGTTGGCTTTCGGGTTCGATGGCGGATTGAGGATGCTCTGCACGTGCCCGCTGTTGGACAGCACGAAGCGTCGCTCGCCACCCAGCAGCAGCGTCGAGCGATACACCGCATCCCACGGCGTGATGTGGTCGTTGATGCCGGCTACGCTGAAGCTGTCGACGTTGACTTTCTGCAAGTCGATTGGCGTGCCGCACACTTCCAGGCCGCCCGGATGACCCAGCGGGTTGTGCTTGAAGAAGTCCAGCAGGTCGCCATGCAAGGCCGCCGGCAGGCGCGTGTTGTCGTTGTTCCAGTAGAGGATGTCGAACGCTGGCGGCTCCTTGCCCAGCAGGTAGTTGTTGACGAAATAGCTCCAGATCAAATCGTTGGGGCGCATCCAGGCGAAGACTTTCGCCATGTCGCGGCCGTCCAGCACCCCTTTCTGATAGGAGCGACGCTTGGCCGCCTCCAGGGTCTGTTCGTCGGCGAAAAGCGTGGCCGGGCTGTCCATCTGACTGTCGAGCAGGCTCACCAGGTACGTCGCGCTGGACACTCGCCGCAGTTGCCGCTTGGCCTGCAAGTGGCCTTGCAGCGCGGCGATGGTCAGCCCGCCAGCGCAAGCGCCCATCAGGTTGACCTCGCGAGCACCGGTGATCGACCGGCAGACGTTCATCGCTTCTTCCACCGCTTCGACGTAGGTCGACAGACCCCATTCGCGATGCCGCACATCCGGATTGCGCCAGCTGATCACGAACGTCTGCAGGCCGTTTTTCAGCGCGAACTGGACGAAGCTGTTGTGCGGGCTCAGGTCGAAAATGTAGTACTTGTTGATCTGTGGCGGCACCACCAGCAGCGGTTTGGAATACTGCTTTTCACTCATCGGCTTGTACTGGATCAGCTCCAGCAGCTCGTTGCGAAACACCACGGAACCGGTGGTGGTCGCGACCGTTTTGCCGACCTCGAAAGAGTGCTTGGTGACTTGCCGGGGCAGGCCATCGTTGTGCAGGAAGTCGTCGAACAGATGGCTGATGCCGCGCACCAGGCTGTTGCCGCCGGAGTTGAAGATCTCCTTGATCGCCAGCGGATTGAGCAGGGTGTTGGACGGCGCCACGGCGTCATTGAGCAAGGCGAACGCGAAGTGGGCGCGAGCGCGATCGTCCGGGGTCATGTTGCTCTCGTCGATCCAGCTTTTGACCTGCTTCTGCCAGCTCAGGTAGGCCTGCAAGCTGCGGCGATAAAAAGGGTTGAGACTCCACGCCGGGTCGGCGAAGCGAT